>OY764061.1:0-5838284 GCA_963667935.2 Candidatus Poribacteria bacterium
GATAACGGTTTCGTATTTGTATGCCATGTCTTCTCCCTAATCGGGATATCGATTGAAAAGCCGATTGATATTAATACATCTTTCTTGTTAGCCACCTTCGTGTATTCAAAGGTTTAGGGGGCGTATTTGGTTTAGGGTATTGCCAGATTTGGAAGTTAAGCACTGGGCCAATCAGCGATCCAGTTTCGCCGACAGTTCCGAGAACTTGTTTCGCTTGAACAGTGTCACTCCGTCTCACGGAGGTACTTGATAGATGTGCATAAATAGAGATGTATCCATTCCCGTGCAGAACAACAACCGTGTTGCCATGGCCAAAAATATATTCAATGCTTGAGACAAGACCATCTGCAACACACCGCACGGGGGTCCCCTTTTTCGCTTGAATAGTAATACCACGGTCAGTAGGTGTCTGGTTTGGGACAACTACCCCGACAACGGGCCATGGGAGTTTACCAAATAGGGCCGGCCGGATGCTTTTAATCGCCTGTGCCTGTTTTATAAGATGTTCATCACTGGCGATTCCGAGACGCTCTTCCAGCTGTGCTACGGCAGTGTTTAACTCCTTTAACGCTTGGTTATGAGTTCCTTTCTCTGTTCGGTATTTATGCAGGAGTTGTTGACGTTTCTGTTCCTGAGCAAGCAGGAGTAAACGTTCAGTTTCTTTAGCTTTTGATGCTTCCTTTGCTAATTGGATTTGGTGAACAATTTCAGTAGATTTTTGTTCAATTTCTATCTGTCGAAGTTGTATTTCTTTTATCATCTTCTGATCTGCTTCGGCCATAACGCCCATATACTTATACTTTTCCACAAGATCTTGCATATCCTGAGCACCAAGCAATATCTTCAACAGGTGCTCATCTTCTTTATTGTAGCCTAGCTTATAAATTGCACGAATCCGCTTTATAGCCAGTTTCTTTTGTTCCTTGTCTTGAGAGAGCAACTCCCCCAACTCTCTCTGAAGTTCCGCAGCCTCAAGGGTATGATTTTCAATCTCTTGCTGATACCGGGCGAGTTCTTTTTCGTTAGTGGCTAATTTGGATTCAATCTCTTGTAGTTTCTGTAAGACTCCTTGTTCCTTTTGGATAATCGTGTTTCTTTGTTCTTCCAGACTACGCTTTTCCTCTTTTCTCTGTTCATGTTCCCGCTGCCACTGTTCCGTCTGCTCCGGGCTTTGCGCCAAGAGTAGTGGAGGAACGTGAAGGAGAATCGCAGCGATAGCGTAGACAAAGCGACTTAAAATCTTCAAACCAAATAGTTTCAAGATATAACTCCTTTAGTTGGGGGAAGCCTTCCAAAATTTCAGAAAGTTGATATTCGTTCTGTTGAATACTCCGATGCGAGATCGAGATCTGTCTTCTATCGGGATCGCAGCAGACTATTTGCAGCAGCGGGAACTGTGCGGGAGATAAGCGACACCCTGAGTTAATCAGCAAGCTCATTGACAATTGCAACGTTTTCTTCGACCTCGCGCTGGCTGACCATGCCAATTGTCATTGCGTGAACACAAGGCAGCCCCATGACAAATTCGATCCCTTTCCTCGGACCGTCTTCCTCGGCTAATTTGCTCTGTCCGAGCACCTTCATGCCGTAGATGCCTTTGCCAAATGCTGCCATCTGTTCCATTGTCCGGATAACGTCGGCGGGTGATGCATCCATGTGGACTCCGGTATAGTTAATCCGAGCTAACACAACTTCGACCCATTTGGTCATGGCAGCCGTTTGGAATGCGCCATAATCGTGGCAGGAAACACCATGTGCACGTATGAGCCCCTGTTCTTTGCACCGCGCTAGTGCTTCCATCGCGTCCGGATAGCGCGTGGGCCAATCGAAGTCGGTGAGACAATGCAACAACACAATATCGACGTAGTCCGATCCAATCTCCTTCAAAAATCGTTTGATGTCGGCTTCAACCGATTCCCTAGTGCGAGAAGTCGTTTTTGATGTGATAACGACCGAATACCGATCCAATCCCTTGAGAGCTTCCTTGATATAGGAGTGGCTGCCGTATTGATCTGCGGAATCCCAAAACGTTACACCTTGGTCGTGGGCAAAATGGAGCAGGTCAACCAAACCTTTCAATCCCAGTGCTGTCTGATCCGATTTTCCACCCCAGCCGTGCGTGCCTGTTCCAATCGAAAGCCGCGAAACCCGTAATCCTGTTCTACCAAGATCTACAACTTGCATTGAATGACTCCTTTGGGTTAAAGACGATTATACCAGTCTGTGATTGATTTTATCCTTGCGGACAGTATATCATACGACATTGGTGAGGTCAACCCTATTCACAGAAATCCGGCATCTGGTGCCAAATCGAGCCGGAATTGCTGATTCTTATTTTTTAAACGTATCGTCCAAATTTCTAGTTACCTACATTTTTTTTCTGAGAAACCTCTTGACAAATGTTCTCCGTGGGGTTATAATCTTTTCAAATTTTTAATTGAAAATGAGTCTCAGTTTCAAAAAAGGAGGAAACAATGAGTCAAGATAATCTGACCACTGAGATACACGCTGTTCCGACCGATCAGAGCTCCCCTGTTATAGAAGCGATCCGATCCCGCCGAACGATTTTTCAGTTTAAGCCGGATCCAGTGTCCCGAGATGTTCTTGAAGATATTCTTGAGGCAGGTATCTGGAGTCCCAATCATCACCTAACCGAGCCGTGGCGATTCACTGTCATCGGTGAGGAAACGAAACTCATCCTCGCTGAACGGTATAGCGAAATCCAGATTGAAAAAATTACGTCCAATCCGAAGGCGGCTGCAGCTGCAGACGAAGCAACCCTTGCCAGGGCTGGAGAGCAAGGCTTCAAAAAGTTCACTTCTAAACCCACAATTGTAGCGGTTTCGTGCATCCAAGAGGGGAACGAGCAACGGAAGCGTGAAGACTACGCAGCAGCCTGCTGCGCTATGCTGAATATTCAACTGGCTGGTTGGGAACGAGGGGTCGGGATGCAGTGGAGCACCGGCGCAATCACACTGGAACAGAATACTTACGATCTACTCGGTATTGATTCTGGTCAGGAGTATATCATCGGATTTTATTATATGGGCTATCCGGCTGAAGTGCCAACGCATGAACGTAAGCCCTTAAGTGAGCAAGTCCGGTGGACAGATTGAAGAACCGATAAGCTAACCTTTAATGCGATGAAGTTCATCTGCCCCGACAGTTCAGGGTTATTCCGAACGCCTATCGCCGAATCCTAACGCTGCCCGCCTGCATCGCACTTTCAGCTTCTTCGGCAGTTGCCCAGTTGAAATCGCCGGGAAAGGTATGTGCAAGCGCGGAGTAGCCACCACCGAAATCAACTGCTTCTTGGAGTGATTTACCGTTGAGTAAGCTATAGATCAACCCTGCGGAGAAACTATCACCGCCCCCGACGCGATCGACAAGTTCGAGGTTTTCGTAGATACGCGATAGGTAGAAGTCCGATCTGTCAAACAGGAGCGTGCGCCAATCGTTGAGCCAACCGGTTTTTGCGTCGCGCAGGGTAGTGCCAATCATTTCGATATTGGGGAATGCCTCACAAACCCGTTGTGCGACCTCTTTATAGCTCTCCGGGTCAAGTTGACTGAAACTTTCGGTTGTGCCTTCCGCCTTGAAGCCGAGTGCCATCTCGAAATCCTCCTCGTTGCCGATGAGCACGCAGACGTGGTCCATCATTTCACGATTCGCAGCCTGTGCTTGTTCTGCGCTCCACAACTTTGATCGGAAGTTCAGGTCGTAACTTGTCTTTACGCTTGCCGCGCGTGCTGCCTGAAGGGCTTCTTTCGCTACCGCCGCTGCGGAGTCAGATAGTGCGGGAGTAATACCGCTCAGATGGAACCAACGGGCACCGTCAAAAATCTGCGCCCAATTAATTTCGCCGGGTTGGATGTTTGAGATTGCCGAGTAACCGCGGTCATAGGTTACACTACTAGCACGGGGGCCCGCGCTCAATTCGACATGATAGAAACCGTTCCGTTCTAGGCCGACACCGTCAAATGCTGTCCACGCAATATGTGACGTATCGACGCCTAACTCACGCCCTTTGTTAGCAATGAATTTTCCCGACCAATTATCAACTAAACGAGAGACCCATGCAGTGCGTAGTCCTAGCTGAGCCCCATTGACTGCGACATTCAACTCCGCCCCGCCGGCGTCCATCAATAGGGTTGACGACTGCTCAAGCCGCCTAAACTCGGGCGAGGTAAGTCGCACCATCGCTTCACCAAATGTAACTAAATCGTACATATCAACCTCCTTCGTGGAGTCCCCTCCGATGAAATCGGGTTGAACCCTAAATTGTATGATGTATCCGAACAGATTGAGTTTGAGTGTTTATCAGTTCAAGTAATGCTTGAACTCAATTTATCTGTTCGTAGATTCACTAATCTGCTTATTTCCCCCATCTCTTTGTTCTATTTTTGCTTGGTATTCGCAGCGTAGTTGTTCAATACAGCTGCCGCAAAAGCAGTAGAGCCTGCTATAACCACCGACCTCCTTCTCTATCAGCGCGTCCATCGGAAATTCCTCATGGCAGAGCGCACATTCCTCAAGTTGAACGCCGGGATCGACGGCTTCACTGGCTTTCCGTCTCGAAATAATTCGCAGAACAATCCAGATTACCAGCGGTATACAGATAATCCAGATGATAAAAAATAGCATAATCGGTTAGCCCGTTCAGATTAAAATTGCATCAGAAAATGTTTCGAGGTTGTTATAAGCCCGATGCAAAAATATTGCTCTTGCATACTTCATTCGTATCGCTCTGCGTCGGCAGGTTCAACTGCGTCTTCGCTCATTGAAACACCTAATTTCTCGGCACACTCCGAAATTTGCTGGTTGATAGTATCGGGGAGTTCAATACCCTTACTTAAACGCTGGGCGCGATTCCGATATTCAAAATCACCGGGGACGAGCACCTCGTTAAAGCCCGGTGCAGGAGGAATTGACTTGATGCCATCTAGGAAGGCACGCACACCCTGTTGATATTCCTCCAACGATGTCAGTGAATTAACATTGATCACCTGCATAAAACAGCCGCCCATCGCGCCCTTTTCAATATCGAAAGTGCCAGATAATCCCCCAAGCAAACAGACTAGCAAGCCGATTGAGTAACCTTTGTGCAAACCAAACGGCAGAAGGAATCCACCATCATAAAAGTCCGCAGGCTTGACGCTCGGATTGCCGTTCTTATCCACTATGTGCCCTTCAGGCAAATCTTCACCTTTACTTCGTGCGACTTGGATTTTGCCCTCGGCAATCATGCTTGTGGCAATATCAATGACAAAAGGCGCATCGTCGCCGGTTGGGACCCCCACAGCAATCGGGTTGGTGCCTGTTGCACCGCCGGCACCGCCAAAGGGCACTGTAATTCCCTGCATTCGCCCCCCCCCACCGGTTGTAATAATGCCTATACATCCTGCGTCCGCTGCCGCTTCAGCATACTCACCCAGCCGACCAATGTGGCCGGTATTGACGATACTTACACTACAAATATCTGCTGCTTTTGCTTTCTCGATTGCACGGTTCATTGCCTGTCGAGCAATGTAGTGCCCGAAGCAGTTTTTCCCATCGAAAAACATCGTATTCGCGGTTTCCCTAGCAACTTCAGGCTCCACATTCGGAACAATTCCGCCACCTTCAATGCTGCGCAGATATGCAGGGATGCGGAGGACTCCGTGTGAGTCGTGTCCGGCAAGATTCGCATTGACCAAAATTTCTGCCACATCGTCAGCGATGTGGCGGGCTGCGCCTGCCGCAACAAATATCCGTCGCGTGATAGAATGCAAGTGACTTGCTTGAAATCGATGTGTTGTTGCCATCGTTGATATTCCTTTCTTGAATTGATTAAGTGAAAAATGTTGCTTAGTCTAACTCGTTGAGTTAACTGTTGTTATTCTCTGATCCCAATAATTTCAGAGGTCTGTTGTTGCAACTCTACAAGGTCATAAAACACGCCCTTCTTGTCCATCAATTCGCTGTGTGTGCCGACCTCTACAATGCGTCCGGCATCAAGGACGACCAGCCGGTTAGCGTTCCGAAGGGTGGACAGACGGTGAGCAATGGCGAAGGTTGTCCGATTTTGGATCAGCCGGGCAACTGCCTCCTGAATCTCCTTCTCGGTTTCCACATCCACCGACGAGGTCGCTTCATCTAAAATAAGGATCTTTGGGTCGTGTAGGATAGCCCGAGCGATAGAAACACGCTGCTTCTCTCCACCTGACAGATTGTTTCCCCGTTCTCCGACATTTGTGTCGTAACCATCTGCCTTTGCGACAATAAAATTGTGTGCATTCGCCGCTTGTGCTGCCTGCGTGATCTCCTCGAAGGTGGCACCTGGGTTTCCATATCCGATGTTCTCCGCAATTGTTCCACTAAAGAGGAATGGTTCTTGCAACACAATGCCAATCTGACTGCGTAGGTCTTCTAGACGAAGGTTGCGTACATCCACACCGTCAATTTCAATAGCACCACGGTCCACATCGTAGAACCGGGTGATTAAGTTAACGGTGGTTGTCTTGCCGACTCCAGATTTGCCTACGAGCCCAATCATCTCCCCGGGAGCAACGTCAAGGTCCACTTCGTGAAGAACCGGTTTGCTCTTGTCGTAGCCAAAGGTCACATCTTTGAAGGTGACTTGTCCTTTTATTTTTGCCAGTGCGATTGCCTCTGGATCGTCGTAAGCTTCGGGTGACGCATCAATGACTTCAAAAATACGCTCCGCGCCGGCAAAAGCCCGTGTCATCCAGCTGTTGACGCGACTAAGCCACTCTAAGGGACCGTAGACCTGCCACATATAACCCGAAAACGCCGTGAGGGTGCCTAGGGTTAAGTTGCCTCGAAGCATGTCCGATCCCCCAACCAGCCAGATGATTATTCCTCCACATCCCGTCAGAAAGCTTGTCACTGCAAAAAACACAAGCCAGTGACGCGCGGTTCTCCTAGAAATCCGCATCAAATCGGTATTCTTCTTCTCAAAGTCTCCTATCTCCCGCATCTCTTGCGCGAAAGCCTTTACGACGTGTATGCCAGCAAATGCCTCGTTTAATCGTGCGCTCAGATGCGCCCAGCTCTGGCCATGCTTGTTGAAGATTCGTCGCATACGTCGCCAGAAGAGCCTTCCCCAGATTATGATGAAAGGGATGGGAATTAGCATGCAAAGAGTAAGCTGCCAGTGCATCCAGAACAGGACGCCGAGTATGGCGAAAATCTTCAGGAGGTTGATTACCAGGTAGGGTAGCCCATTAACCAGAAATTCCCGTAACATGTCGCTGTCCCGGGTCACACGAGACATCAGTGACCCTACCCTGCGGTCTGAGTAAAATTGCATTGTAAGCATCTCTAACCGTCGATAAAGGTGGCTTCGGATATCCGCTGTCATCCGTGCACTCAACCAGCTAACTATCCATCCGTGTGCCAACTCCATACTCCAACTTAGTATGCGAAGGCCAATCAACGCAAGTATCCACTGTCCCAGAAGTACCGACCTTTGATCTATGCTGCGAACCGTTTCCCCCTGTAGCTGGAAAACATTATCAACAATCTGCCGCATCACCAGCGGTGGGAGAAGATCTGAACCGATAGTTACCAATGAGATGAGTGCCAAGAGGACAGCACGCCACTTATAGGGTTTCAGGTAACTAGCAATTCGTCCCAACGTTGCCAACCGACGAATGCAAGCTGTGCAGATTCCGTTCTTCTCCGGTAACAGCCTACCACATTTGGAGCACCGTGTCTGGTCAAGTGCCGTGTTAATCAGAAATTCGTCTTGCTGATGTAGCTGCTCAAGCCCACGTGCCACCTCAGCGAATTTCTCCGCAAGCGAGCTCGAGTAAGGAACAAAGAGAGTCTCTTCTTTCTTCCGCTCGATTTCCAAGCGTCCCCCTCCGACTAAGGGTTCGGTCTGGACAGCCGTTAATTCCCTGATGGGCACCTCAACAACCCCGTCGCCTCCTTCCGCGGGCAACACAATCACGCGCCTATCTGTAGCGATGATCCACTGTTCTCCAAAGGTGCCATCAGGATTCAGATCGGTGGATACACGAATAAGCTCTTCTTCTTCGTGAGTCAGCACCTCCTGAATTTTCTGGCTGACTGTATCCGGCATCTGTTCGAGCAGTTTCATCATAACCTTATTTACCTCGGCCCGAAAGCATCCACACTTTCTGATTTAGATGATGAACCCTTGAGATATTATTCGCACGGTGGAAACATCGGTCGATATTTCGCAGGCGGCGACATAGCGATAATCTGATCGCCCTGCCAGTCGATGGTGTATTTTTCAAAACAGATACTCTCCACCGTCCGCTCTTGGCGCATTGGAAAAGTAATAATACTTGATGAAGGGCTCCCATTTCCAGTATTAAGTAGATATGATTTGACAAATACCTTCGGGGATTGCACACCGTTTACTTTTAGGCAAACGTCTTTCTTATCCACCCAAGACGGGATCCGTACCAGCAGTGGTTGTCCACTTTGGTTTTCAATTTCAAGGCGTCCTGTTTGGGAGAGGTGACTGGTCACACGCACCCCTTCTGCCTCATGACTGAATAGCAGATTGATGCGGACACCGGCAGCGTCTGAAGTAATGATAGATGATAAGGCTTCACACAGCCCATCCACGGCACCAGAGGTAATATCGTATGTTGTAATAGTTGCGTCTGGATTCAGTAGGTAATCGTTGGGCGTTGGAAAGCTGAAGCCACCGCGCAAACGAGAGGCACGGCGATGGCGACTATCATCAGTTTCATCAGATTCGTCGGGTAGGTTATCGACATCAATAACCTGTGAGGGCAGAAGGTGTCCGCGAAGTATGCGTTCTGCGTCCTCAAAGTGGTTGGCCCAACCTGCATGACCCAAAAGCAGTGCAGCACGCAACAGATCGCCGGTGTTGTTGGATTCACCGCGGGGGTGAAATTTGTGCAGCGACTCCATTGACCAACCGAAACTGCTGTTGTAGCGTGGACATCCGACATCGTAAATGGCTTTGACTCTGTCCAACAGATCTGCATCGTTGGTGAGGAGCGCAAGGTCAAGCATTCCGGCAACTATGGCGTTAAGGGAATGACCATGCGTTCCCGCTTCTTCCTTGAGTGCGCCTTCGGGCGTAAAACAGTGTTCCAGCGCGTAGGAAGTCATAAGTCCTGCTAATTCCAAGGCAGCTTCATCGCCTATGATGCGATAGTTCCGAACCAGCGCATCAACAGCGCGACCTTCCTGCGATGGTTGATGGTTATAGTCTGAGATGTAAGGGGGAAGGCGATCAAGTTGGATGGCACCATCGTCATCTATGGCAGCACGGACGGTGCGAATCATCCGCCGACTCCACTCCCTCGCTCGTTCGTCGCCGCGAAGGATGAGACCGTTCAAAGCGTGTGTAGATTCCCGTATATTATGCAGATGGACAAAACGTTCACCGGTATCGTTATCCGCTGTACCGGGCAGGTTGTCCTCTTCATCGAATAGGGCAATCTGAAGATCAGCGAGATCTTTCCAAATAGCTTCATCCACGCATTCCCCTGTGGCGCGCTCCGCCATGCCAATAGCGTGAATGGCTCTGGCGACATCGTGACACCAGTCCCATGCGCCGGAGTGGCGAAATGCCTTTAACTGGCCTTCAGCAAAGCCGATAGACCAGTACGGCATGTGTTTATTCGTCGGGTCAAGTCCGCCTACAAGTGAATTCAACCCGAGTCGAATATGATTCAGCATATCTACCGGTTCCAAATGCTGCATTTACTGTTTTCTCCTTTGGACTAGTTCCCAATCTGTGCGCTACACGACATGTGAGTGGGGCGGCAAACCGTCGTGACTATGCTCCATAATGCTGTGATGATGTTCACCGGATTCTTCGACTGGATCAATATGGATGACCGCTCTAGAGAGATAGGTTAGATGATGGGAAAGTTGATGTTGCACTTCTTTTGCTATCGTATGTCCTTCGGCGACGGAGAGGTGTGGTGGCACAGTGATATTCACTTCCGCGTGTAGACGGTGCCCGATCCAACGGCTGCGAACATCTGTTACCTCCTCGACCCCTTCAACATGGTGAGCGGCATGGTTTATCTCATCAATGACATCAGCTTCCACACCGTCTAACATGCGTGTAAATACCGCCTTTCCGGACTGCAACACAATCCCAAAAATCGCGAGGGTGATAACCACTCCGACGATGGGATCTGCAAGAGGATGGACGAACCGTATCCCGATCACTCCCACCAACACCGCAAGGCTTGTCCAACCATCAACACGCGCATGATAGCCATCCGCAACGAGAGCAGCACTCCCAATCTCTTTTCCAACCTTAATCCGAAATATTGCAACCCCTTCGTTGCCTATAAAACCGATTACCGATGCGGCAGCTACGACCCAAAGATGTCCAACGGTTTTAGGATTAAAGAAGCGGTTAATTGATTCGTATCCTGCGACAAGCGCACTGAACAGTATCGTAAACACGATTGCAATACCCGCCAAGTCCTCGACGCGCCCGTAGCCGTAGGTAAACCGTTTGCTCGGTTTTAATCGGGCAAAGGAAAAAGCAATCCACAACGGAATCGCGGTCGCTGCGTCGCCAAAGTTGTGGATCGTGTCAGCGAGCAATCCAACACTGCCGGAAATCGCAACCACGCCGACCTGTAACAGCGCAGTTACCATTAATCCTAAGAAGGACCACTTTATCGCCCAGATGCCGCGCTCCGTGGTTATAATGGACGGGTCAACGACGCCGTGTGTATGACCATGTTCTCCATGGTCGTGGTGGTTATGACCGTGATGGTGGTGATGGCCGCTGTGATGATGATGCGCTTTTTTCCTGAACATTTAAGAACCACCTCCTACGGGTTAGCGGGCATGTTAGACAGTACCCCCTGAACGGTTGTTTTGTTCCTAAAGTCTCCTTAATCTCGTGGTAAGGGCAAGTGAATCTTCGCGCTGTCACGTGATTGCGAATACAATGCGCCCAGCATAATCTCCAATGTGTGTCGGGCACGGCGTGGCGGTGAACTGCTCGGCACATCGTTCCAAACCATCTGGGCAAGTTCTCGAACCGGATGGATCAAAGTATCGCCGAAGTAATCTCCGTAGGTTTCGCCTTGGGGGGGCGGTGCTTCCGTCGCTGTCCCTTCAGGTTGATCTGTCTTCCACGCTTTGCAGTGGCTGTCGTTCAAAACATAGCGACCATTCGGTCCTTGGAGATCGAATTCGCACCCGGCGGGCGTCATCTTGGCACTGTTCACGATGCCGCGCACCCCGTTGGAGAATTCAATAAGAATTGACGATGCCGGATCGAGGGCAGGATCTCTCCCTCCTTCTCCTTTGTACTCAATGCCGTAGTCTTCAAAACCCTGTTCGTGTGCAGCGATGAGCCAGACTGGATCCGCATCGGCAAAGTAGCAGACCGCGTCAATAAGATGGGTGCCGTTACGGAAAAGCATTGACCGATGCCCGCCCATGTGTGCAACAATGCGGGTCAATCCACCGATTTCACCTTCCCGAACCGCCGTTCGCACCGCTTGATACAGCGGCAACCAACTCCGTGTGTGATCCACTGACATCTTGGTCCCGTTCCGCTCGACCGTTTCAATAATCCGATCAGCGTCTCTGAGGTTGATTGTCAGCGGTTTCTCGCAGAGAATCCCTTTGACCCCGGCGTCTGATGCATCACAGACCGGGTTGGTGTGATAATCGTCCGGCGTCGCCACACTGACGACATCCAGATTCTCCTTTTCGAGCATAGTGTGATAGTCGTTATACTCGCGGACAGAGCCGCGGGTAATCTGTGAACGCTCGAAGAAGTTATCAAGAACATCGGGCTTCAGGTCACAGACCGAGACGAGTTCAAATTCGGGGGCATTGGCGTAGGCATATCCATGATATGATCCCAAGCCGCAGCCGATAACGCCTGCGCGTAACTTTTCGTTGCTCATCGTTCTCCTCGTTATATTGGTTTCTCTTATAACTCAACAGATTGGGGTTGTGGAAGTCCTGCGGGGAAGCCATAAGGGAGGTCATTCCGATCTGCGGGCAGGGGCCAGCTTTGCCCACCTAGATTCTGGAACGACTTGTGGCGACCGCAGAGCCATAGGAACATCTCCGACACCTTGATTGTGTCACGGAACTGCTCCACATACGCCCCGCCAGGACCAGTATATTGAGCGGTCGCAAAATCGAAATCTGGTTCGGTTACCCAGTCCCGTTGTGGCGGGGTTGTGCGCCAGTAGAAGTATTTGAGTAGGTTGCGGATGCCCGAAGCAGTTGACGGTCCGCGGCGATGCCAGATATGGTATACGGTCAGGAAGATGGAACCGGCAGGCGCGGTAGTGGGAATAGCCCCCTTGATGCTAGCCAAATGTCCCATGAACCTCGCCTTATTTCGCACAAGATGGGTGCCCGGCACAATCTGCGTCGGCCCCATTTCAATGGGTGTATCCTGTGGGTAGTAGAAAACCTGCAAAAAGTTGAGTTCGTGCGTGTAGTGATAGTTACCGTCCACATGCCAGCCACCCACAGCCTGAATCGGACACTGCACACGGTGGTTACTCATCAGTATCGGCAGGTGAAAGTTAGGCCCTAGAAGAGAGCGCACAGCACCACCAGCCTCCGGATGAACTATCACGTTTTCAACGAACCAGTCTTCCAGCAAAATACCGCTTGGCTCCATATTGGAGTGCTGGTCGCAATAGTCCATCGCCCTGCGATTGACGTCATCAGGGACAACACCCTCAAGCATCAGATACCCGTTCTTGCAGAACTCTAGCACCTGAGTATCTGTCATGGTTGGTTTACAGTCGTAGGTTTTCCGTTCTGATATTCGCATTTTTCACCTCCAGGCCCGATTTATCGAGGATCCTCGCTACGCGGGACGTTCAAGAATGAATTCAGCACCCAAGCCGTAGAACTCTTTTTCATCTACAGCAAGCAGTGCCATATTCGGGAAAGAAATGATCCGCCAGCCATCCCGGACAGCTTCTAGGACTGTCTGATAGGGCCAATCCTCGGGATCAGGCGGTCCCTCACGAAGTTCTCCGTCCTCAACTAGCAGCATACCAACTACCGCCGCTCCAGGGGAGGTAGTCACCGCTTGCAGATAGAGGATATCCTGCCGTTTTGGGGTGTCTGTCCCTACAATGTCCGTGATACCCTTGCGCAGACCGGCTTCCGTCAGGGCTCCCTGTTCGAGTTCCGCCACTAGTGCCTCCATGGTTTCTTTTTGCGTTTCAGTCATCGAGCTTTTCCTCGTTCTTGGTTGTGATTCTACTGGCAAAAGTTCCAATTATCTCTCCACCGAATTATACACGAATTTGGTTGCCTTGCCAACAGAAAACGTGATACGATAAAAAAATCCCTTTACACACTTGGCGATCCAATATCTTCTGGGTTTGGACGCCACATCGGGGAGTCTGGATTTCCTTTGTAAATTTCTATACCGTGCTGGTATTCACAAAAATTCCGCAAGACGTGATTTTATAACTTCATAGAAAACGGGTTATACAACAATGGCCCTGTCCAACTCCTTAAAGACCTTAGAAAGGAATCACCATGTTAAAGGCAGGATTTATCGGTGCAGGCGGGCGAAGTCAAGGTGCACACTACCCGAATGTGAACCGTCTCGAAGATGATGTCGAGATGGTCGCTGTTTGCGAACTTGACGAAGAACGATTGAATCAGGTCGCCAAAAAATATGAATTCTCCCATACATTCACAGATCACCGTGAAATGCTTGATGGTGTTGACTTGGATATTATCTACTGCGTGATGCGTGAAGAGTGGATATTGCAACCCGCGCTCGATTGCCTCAACGCAGGGAAACATATCTTCATCGAAAAGCCGCCCGGTGCTAACAGCGATGAGACGCAGCAGCTGCTTGACACTGCAATCGCAAATGATGTCTATGCGATGGTAGGTTTTCAACGTCGTTACGCCGCAGTGACCCGTGAGGCGATGCGCCGTGTGGCGGAGAAAGGACCTATTTCTACAGCAATAACTACCTTCAACAAGCAAATTCTCGGTGGTGACGGCAAGGAGTTCACGACAACACTCTGGAACGATGTGTGTCACGTTGTCGATCTTCTGCGATATATGGCAGGCGGTGAACCCGTCGAAGTGACGGCGTATCGGGACAAGTTCGGAAGTGAAAGCCGAAACTGTTACACCGCCCTCGTGCGCTTTGATAACGATGTTACTGGTGTGTTGCTTGGGAATCGGGCATCAGGAGGGCGGGTGCTTCGCTCAGAACTGCACGGTGTGGGGATCGGGTGCTACATGAAAATCCCACAGAGATCGAGATTTATGAGGACAACGAGAGCCACACGATGGGTGGTTGGGAAGTTGACGGCGTTGACGAATAACTTCGTAGATTGCGTCCGTAACAAGAAGGTCCCTCGATCTTCGCGGATTCATTCAATTCATCTTGTTGATCAGATCGAGGGAACTTTGCCGGACTCGTAGAACGCTAGTTTACATGAAAAGCGTGAAAAATAGGCTGCTTCTCTAAGTTTTTGAAGGAGGGCTTTGGAACGATGTGTGTCATGTTGTTGATCTTTTGCAGATAGAATGGCGGGCGGTGAATGGCGGTAGATTACGTTTTCCTGACTTCGTTCTCTATGAAGCAGGGACGCAAAATCCGATTTCCGATTGAGGACAAGCATTAAAACAAGCGTTATCGGGACAGTTCGTAGCCACACGTTTTCTCCATAAGCGAAAGTTCACTCAAGATTGACGGAGAAGATGTTAGGCAATTGATCACTATACAGCACTTCGCTTTATCACGAGGGGCCTGAAATTCTTTCTGCCCCGCAGTCAGTTCAAGTATCGCGTGAAGAACTAATAAGGATATTTAAGCAAGCAGATTTGCTTCGCTTGCAAGCTGACTAGAGCGATTTGGTGCGTTTTCAGATATATTGACTTATAGACGGTGTCAAATTGTTCCACAACATATCAGATGGGGAATCGGGCAAACTTGAATATGTCCGAGATGTTGTATGGAGGGGGAAAGATACAACGAGTACTTCGATATTTAACGATATAGTAAATGATTTATCAGAGAACTGCTGATGTTGATGTGCGACGTATTTTCTTAAGAATGCTTATCAAGGAATCAAGATTAAAGGGTGAATATTTTACGCCTCGAATTGTTCGTACAATGGTTAGTATGGTGGATCCTTCGGAGAAACCATATACGGCAGGTGGATTACGATGTGGACATACGATAGCTGCAACCGCCCGTGTTGCACGAATGAACACACGATGGTGGTAATGGGAAGTTTTGCCGGCGTTGACGAGAAACTTGTATCCAATCCCAACACAAAATGGGATGCGCCTGAAATCGTTAAAAGTTGGGGGACGTGCTGCGATCTTGATGAAGGGACTTTCTGACCCAATAGGACGAGTGCGAGATTTCTTTTTGGGTCAGTTAATAATTCAGCGTTGTATCACTACCAAGAGGATGAGCCTATACGCCGCGTATACTATACTTTGAAAAAGGTGGAGAAAGAAGATTCATTCAATTCATCTTGTTTGATCAGATCGAGGGAACTTTGCCGGACTCGTAGAACGTCAGGGATCGCTCAAAATATGTGTCCTTGGAAATCCCACGGGTTTTCTGCGGAATCAAGCAAGACTACACGGGTATTGAAGTCCAGACTGGGGACTTTGTTTATATCAGATACTACCGGCTAATGCAACGTCAACAGCTTGGGCTTTGATATCGATTGAATTTTGGTGCGAGAAGTTGGACAGCAAAACTGCCTTAGTGTGGAAGAAGGGATTTATTGGAAATAGCAAAAGTTCATTTTAGTGTGGAAGAAAGGCATCATGGAAAAGATCAAAGCGCACCTTGACAGCGACAAAATTCAGAAGATTAAACTCGCTGGTTTCGATATCGATGGGGTCATGCGTGGCAAATACATTTCGCTCGACAAATTTTTTTCTGCCATTGAAAAGGGGTTAGGTTTCTGCGATGTGACATTCGGTTGGGATATGATTGATCAGCTTTACGAGCAACCAACCGTCACGGGTTGGCATACTGGGTATCCGGATCTCCTCTCGAAAATTGATCTGAGTACATATCGCGTGATGCCTTGGGAGCCAAACACAGCCCTGTTTCTGCTTGATTTTTACGAAAGCGAAGATCGGCCACTTACGGTTTCCCCGCGCCAACTGCTCCAAACAGTGGTCCGTAAAGCGAACGATATGGGATTCCAGCCGTTCATGTCAGCGGAGTACGAGTACTTCATCTTTCGAGAGACACCCCACTCTCTAGAAGACAAGGGATTTGAGAACATGACGCCGCTCTCGCCCGGATGGTTCGGGTACAGCGTGCTACGAGCGTCTGCGGCTGCAGAGATTGTTCACGCTATTATTGATGGCATGAACGAATATGGTGTAGAACTTGAAGGGATACACACAGAAACGGGGCCCGGCGTCTATGAAACCGCGATTCAGTACGACACAACATGTAACGCGGCAGATAAAGCTGCGCTGTTCAAAACTGGCGTAAAAGAGATTTTAGCCAGACACGGACTCGTTGCAACCTTCATGGCGAAGTGGAGTCTAGACTACCCCGGTTGCAGCGGCCACCTACACCAGAGTTTATGGAATTTAGAAGGCGATATAAACCTATTCGCCGATGAATCAGATGTGTCGGGTATGTCCCAAACGATGAAGCACTATATCGCGGGACAGCTCGCTGCAATGCCTGAAATGATGGCACTCATCTGTCCAACAATCAACTCCTACAAGCGGACGGTCCCCGGTGCTTGGGCACCGACCAGTGCCTCTTGGGGAATAGAAAATAGAACTTGTGCCCTTCGTGCAATTCCTGGTACCTCCCCTAAATCTACACGAACCGAATATCGGCTAGCCGGTGCTGATGGCAATCCACATATCGCCATGGCGGCAAGCCTCGCCGCGGGGTTATACGGTATTGAACATGAACTTGATCCCGGCGAACCTTTCAGCGGTAACGCCTACAATGCCCCTCGCGGGCGGTTTGAACTGTTGCCGAGATCGTTGACGGAGGCAACAGTTCTGTTGACAGACAGCGAAATCGTCCGTGCCTGTCTTGGCGATGCGTTTGTGGACCACTTTGTAATCACGCGTGAGCATGAAATTGCGGAATTCCGCCGCGCCATAACGGATTGGGAACTGAAACGATACTTTGAGGTTATCTGATACTATGTTCTCTCAACCGATTCAGTTGGCGATGTTTGACATGGCTGGGACCACTGTTAATGACAAAGTTGACGGACACCCGCTGATGGTCATCAGTATGATGCGTGCTTTTGCGAAGCACGAAATAGAACTTGCCCCAGACCTAATTAACAAGCATCGAGGAAAGCAAAAGTCTGAGGCTATCCAAACCATTCTAAAAGAGGTTGCAGAACTATCTTCCACCGATGCCGAGCGTGTCGGCGATGACGTGTATCGGAATTTTCTTCATGAGTTGGAAAGCAACCTTTCAAGTGTTTCGGAAATTGACGGCACAACCGAGCTTTTCCAACACCTCAAATCCAAGGATATCTATGTTGGAGTGGGAAGCGGGTTTCCGATGCAGGTCGTTCAGGCAATCGCTTCCCAATTAGGCTGGCTGGATGAAGGGCTGCTCGACTATGTAGGGAGTGCCGAGCATGTTGGTGTAGGACGTCCCAATCCAAAAATGATCTATGACGCTATGCAACAGTTCGGTATCACGGATGGACGAAAGGTTGTCAAAATTGGGGATACCGTAGTTGATGTTCAGGAAGGGAAGAACGCCGGTGCATGGACAGTCGCTGTATTGACGGGATCTCAGACAAAAGCACAACTGATAGCAGCCGCGCCGGATTATATTCTATCAAGTATTCGAGAGTTGACGACGCTGATTCCTCGGTAGTCCCCCTAGTACTTGGCAGCAGAGGTCATTGAGCGGCCTGTTTCAGCCACCCCCACATCGTGAATTGCTTACCTGTGGATTCAACTGCATAATCAGCGGGAAACCACGCAGGATGGAATTCGTCCGGAAAAGAACTGTTTGTGAGATTTTGGGTATTCCTTCCATCGGCATCCATGACGTAAATGTTCAAGTTTCCATCCCTATCAGAGACGAAGGCAATTTGCGCCTGTGCGTCAACATCTGCCATCAGTGCCATTAAACCCAAGGGGACAATCGTAGCTAGGGCAAAGTTGTATCTCCGTTGCATCTGCTGTGCCTCCTTCCTTTTTGACAATGTGACATCTATCTGATCTAGTAACACCCGACTGGTATTTCAGTTCTATAGACATTTCGACAAAGCCAGCTAAAATCTGACACCAATCGTTGACAAACAAAAATCACTTGGCTCATTAGCTACACGTAACTAACGTAATCTGTGTTGCTATCTAAACACCCTTCAGTGGAGTATGTCTATAGAATATTGTCACTGGCTCAAAAAAATTTACAGCATATTTTCAGGCATTTGCAACCAGTTTTTAGAAGTATGGACATAATCTGTCCATACTTCCAACAAAAGTGACAGGAATTTTTGTGTGATTGGTAGGTATTCTTATAATCACAATGAGGATAGATAGATTTCTGAACCGATGCTTAGGAGGGGTATGCTAATTTCGATGTCGGTCAGGCCGCCGTGCGTTCCCACGCTTCAGCGAATGCCGCAGAGCCGTCGTCATCCCAGAAATACATATCAACCGGCTGATTGTAACCGGGACCATGCCCATCTATAAAACTTGGACCTGTGCCCAGACCGTCGCCCACAGAACGGACTGGTAGCCGTGCGTAAATCGGCGCGAGCCCTGCATATTGAATCTGTATTAAAGCGCGTGGTGATGGTTCAGGTTCAACACTAGACCAATGGGCAAGCGCGTCACGGTCAAGCGTCACACCCAACCCCGGTTCCTCCGGTACACGCGCTGTTCCACCAGCAACCGCTAACGCCGGCGTCACGATGTCTTCTTCCCACAAGTGGGTACAGGTGACGTGGTGCAGCGTGGCCATCGGGAAAACCGCCGCCATGTGCGCGATAAACGCTCGTGTGATATTACCACCTGTGTTCTGCATCATGAACGGCACATTCGCCGCTTCAAATAGACCTGCCCGTTGAATAACCTGTCCAGGGGAGGCGTGCCCCAGCATGTAACCGTCCGCAAGTCCCATCAGTGCCTCCCGTCCACCCAACGGTAGGTGGTGGAAGTAAATCGGCAGCGGACATTTGTCTCGCAGTATGCGATACCCTTCAAAATCGTGCGTACGCAACGGGTCTTCAATCGCTCCCGCAATAGGGAACTGTATCAATTCCCGCGCCAAGTCCAAGACATGCTCCACCGTATTGTCGAAGTTAATATCATAATGAATCTTAAAGCCCGGCGTTGCGTTTTCCTCAAGCCTAATCTGCATCGCCTCGGTCTGCGCTACGACGTTGTGGCAGTGGAAGGTGTGGAATTTGAGCCATGTATAACCCGCAGCGGCTGCGTGCTCCGCCTCCTCTGCCATCTTCTTAGGTGTTTGTGAGACTGTCCATGCCGCCATCGGTACGCGTGAACGGGCTTGTGGTCCGAATAGCTTGTAGGCAGGGACGTCATTGTACTTGCCGACCAGATCGTAGATCGCCGGGGCGAGGGCGATAGGGAGAGACGGGTGCGCTAGCCAATCGCACGGATTCGTACCGCGCAGCTGCTCAATCCATTCATCCATCCCATCCCACAATTTGCCGACATGCTCACCTAAACCTTCCAACCCGTTATCCGTGCGAACAACAAAAACCGTGCGATAACGGAAGTCAGGACCTTGATAGCGCGTCAACGCCTCGCTATTCCATGCTTGGAACGGTGGACAGATAACGTGTGTTTCGACATCGGTGATTTTCATAGCTCTGTCGTCTCCTCCTCTAAGCCGGTTTGTAACCTTCGTGCATGTTGTCAATAAAGCGATGAACGGAAGTCGCTGGGATAAAAGCGAGGTATAAAAGAATCATGGCCAAAGTGAAGGTGCGGATGGGGAATATGACATAAAAAAGGATATGCAAGACAATCCCAATAAGCATCAAGTATTTGCGAAATTTGGGGATATATAGCCCGAAAGCCAGCAGGAATTCCAGTATCACGGTAGTAATTGCGACAATACAACACAGCACAGAAAAGCCGGGGATGCTTGCATAGTTATACCCTGCATAGTAGTTGTAAACGAGGAGTTCCATGCGTTCGCCACTCAAAAATCCCCAATAAAGTTTTTCGTAGCCGGTCCAAAAATAGACCGTTGACAATTGAATCGCAATGAGGCGTAGCCCCCACAAATTGCCGATTTCAGGTGGTGGTGGTACGCCTGATTTTAACGCGCGGTGCAGTGCCAACCAACGATCTAACGAGTATGAGCGGCCACACGGTGTCATCGCAATAAAGAGGGTAGCCATGACCAAGAGGAAGGTGTGATGATGCCTGAATGACCCATGCATGTTAAACATAATCGAGACAATGATGGCTGTTCCCATTGATGACACGCGCGTCCATAGCCCGACACACATGAGCCCGGTAAGGAGGAAAAACGTAGAATTGAGTAGAATGCCCCCCAGTCGTATATCCCGACAGAGTATCAGTTCACCCGCCCATTCAGACCAGATGAGCAGCACCAATCCGATTCGGATTAAGCCCACCGAACGGGTGGAATCGCGATAACACAATGCCCAGTTATAAAAACGTTGTAGCAGCCGTAACAAAGTTTTCATTGCTGATGGTTTTCCAAACAGATATACCCCGTTCATTCGATCTGTCTATCCACATATAGGGTTTTCCATCCGTCACGCGTTCCGATACGTGCATTTACCCGCAAATCAACGGTAGCCCCCACTTTCTGCCGTAGACGTTGTGCCACCTCTAACACACCTTTTCCCCCCATAATCCGCCGCGAATGGTGGTGTAATTTCAGTAGTTTGTCATAATCTAGCACCTTGAAGTGGTCAATGTACTCAATGCGTCCATCCGGATGTCGAATATAAAATTCCACATCACAGATGTTGAGCCCCCGAATGTGGTACATCTGCCACGCCCGAAAGGCCCTTGATTTACCCTTCAGGACTTGCTTATAAAAAGGACCAAATACAACATATAGCATCAGCAATGTAAAAGCAACTACTCGGCAGACAATTACTAACTTGTTCTCAGTTTCCACTTCCACCGTTGTTTTTTCAGATTGATATTGACTGATTGGATCCATTGATAGTTCTCCGCTAATACAAGGGCATCAACCGGTATCTCCCTCACATGGCAACGGTGTTAAAAGCGAACGACCAACTCTACATCCGTCAACACGATGTCGGAGGCAACCTTCGGGTGATGTTCCTCAAGCACAAGCTTGACTTTGTGCGACCCTATACCTATAGGCATATCCATCTCAAAACACAACCACGCCGCTCCGCTCACATCCGAAATACAATGCGGGTCATTGATGGTGCAGTAGCGAATTGTCGGATCATCAAGGACTGTCCCCTCCCACGAGACCTGCACCACATCGCCGCGCACCCACTGATCGAGCCGCACCCGTAACTCCACCTGTTTCGGGGGGTGAGCCGATAAGTCGTCTACCACATTTAGTATAATCGTAGGTCCCTCACCGGTGATCGTCCGTTTCAGAACAACCGGCACCTCACCCCATAGCCGGTCATTTCGGTAAGCCCCCCGCCATTCTCCTGTCTCCTGTAGAAAGCGATGGGTTGCCGCATAAATTTTGTCCGTGGCTCGCAATGTATCCGGCGAGCCAATCTGTGAGAGCAATTCCCGTCTTGAATCACGGTTCGCATGCCAGTTAAAGACATAGATGCCATCGGCACCCGCACCGTGGTAACGGCTAGCGATAGCGCGGGTACGCATTCGATCTTTGGTTTCAGTATCCTCAGGACCGACAAAAGGTCCGGGCAGACCGCCATCAAATCCGGGGTAGACCGCAATCGGCTTATCTTGGCACAGTTCAACAAAAGCTGCGACATCTAGGGAAGGATCCGTCGCAGCACCACCCGCAGGAATTAGGATGTCCACCAACCCCTCATTCACCCAAGTCGGAATGTCATATCCGATGTTGCGGCACATCTCTAACGTGCCAGACACACGCGCCGCTAAGTAGAATGGTTTACCGCGTTTCTGTGCAAGTGCATCGGTCATCTGCCGCACCGCTCGCTGGAGGTCGGTCAGGACGTATCGGAGTCGATAGCCTTCGTCTGCGGGTAGGTGAAAGGCGTGTCGTTGCCAGTCCAATTCGACGCCATCCCAGTCATATCGTTCGCAGATTTCCTTGATGTGCTCGTAACGGTGTTCCCGTATTTCGGGGACAGCGAAATTCCATGAGAGTGCGAACCACTCCGATGTCTGATCGCCGAGCAGCCACTCCGGATGTTCGATCCGCATCTGTGTCAGTTCTGTGTGGTGCAGTGTTTCCAAATCAGCAATCTGCGCTCCACTGAAGTGATTGTCGTTCATGCGTACTGAAGCATAGACGTGCATCCCAAGTTGATGCCCACGGTCAATTATGGCTTGCTGCGGATCTTCGCCACGTTCGACCATCTGACGGATGTTTTCGGTATGGATGTATGCCTGAGCACTTTCATAGCAGCGACCATGGATATCGCCAAGCTGCTCAAGGACATCGCTCTGCCAACGGGCGGCATGTTCGCCGATACACCAGAAATGGGCACCGACCTGCGTATCTTCCAGAGGAGCGTAAGCCTTTTCCAAGAAGGCCTTTACAGACTGCGGCGGCTCAGAGTAGCCGTGGGGAGCACCATCCCAGTTGTAGATAATCTGATATTTAGGAGGGGAGGGCATGTGCATTTTCCTTTTGTTCGGGCATTGGTTTATTAATGTAACGCAAGTATGGAGTGCAGATCTGTGTTCTATACAATTGCGAATGTACGAATGAACTCTTGAACGAATGAACTTTTCTTTGTTACTCCCACTCTATCGTGCTCGGTGGTTTCGAGCTGATATCATAAACAACGCGATTGATGCCACGTACCTCGTTGATAATGCGATTGGAAATGATGCCCAAAACGTCGTGAGGAATTTTTGCCCAATCCGCTGTCATGCCGTCGGTGCTCGTCACAGCGCGCAACGCCACAACGTTTTCGTAGGTGCGCTCGTCACCCATCACACCGACACTCTTAACAGGAAGAAACACAGTCAATGCCTGCCAGATTTCGTCATATAGTCCTGCTTTCCGTAACTCTGCGATGAAGATTTCATCGGCTTCCCGCAGCATATCGAGACGTTCTTGCGTGATTGGACCCAAGATGCGGACGGCTAAACCGGGACCGGGGAATGGGTGCCGGCCTAGGACCGGTTCCGGGATACCTAGTTCTGATCCAACCGCTCGCACTTCATCCTTGAACAGTTCACGAAGAGGTTCAATCAGTTTGAACGGCAGATTCTCAGGAAGTCCACCGACATTATGATGAGTTTTAATCGTCGCTGATGGTCCCTTAACAGACACACTCTCGATTACGTCGGGATAGAGCGTACCTTGCGCTAGGAAGTCTATTTGTCCAATTTGCGTCAACCCTTCTCTAAAAACTTCGATAAATTGATTCCCAATAATCTTACGCTTCTGCTCCGGGCTTTCAATGCCTGAAAGATATTCGAGAAACCGTTCGGCAGCGTCAACGTAATAAACATCAATGCCGAGCTCTTGAAAAGTTGACAAGACCTGTTCCGCTTCATTTTTCCGCAGCAAACCGTTGTTGACAAAAACGCAGGCAAGTGCATCCCCGACCGCACGTTTAAGCAGCGTCGCAAGCACTGTCGAGTCAACACCACCGCTTACGGCGCATAACACGCGAGCACCATCTGTTTCAGCACGAATCCTCTCTATTGCCTCCACAATGAAGGATTGCATCGTCCACTCATCACTACATTCACAGATTTCATAGACAAAATTGGTGAGTAGTTGGTTATCATCTTGCGTATGGATAACCTCCGGATGGAATTGCAGACCATAGATGTCCCGATCCAAATCTGCAATCGCTGCAATCGGAGAGTTATGGGTGTGGGCTACAGGGTGAAACCCATCAGGTAAAACATCAATTCGATCGCCGTGACTCATCCAGACATCTACTGTCTTCGACAAATCTGCAAATAACGGAATCGGCAGATCTACAGTCAATTCTGCTGAACCAAATTCGCGTTCAACAGCAGGGTGCACTTTTCCACCGGCGGAGAGATGTGCGATAAGCTGCATACCGTAACAGATACCGAGAATCGGCACACCGAGCGTTAAAATTTCTGGATCGAGCAAAGGGGCGTCTGTTGCATAAACGCTTGCAGGACCACCAGAAAGAATAATCCCTTTCGGTTGGAGGGATGTCAACTGATTTAGCGAAATATTGTAGGGATGAATCTCACAATACGCTTTGTGTTCGCGGATACGCCGCGCAATTAGCTGTGTATACTGCGAACCGAAATCTAAAACAACTATAGTTTCACGTTTCATGTGCCTGGCCTTCTAATCTATTGAGTCGTGAACCTATTCTATCACAGATTATTGGGGTGGTCAATCAAGCATTTACAAAAATCGCTTGGCTTTAATTCTTCTGTGTGTTATAATAAAGCAGCTTGGGGATTATATGTTTCGCACTTATGTGCTTAGCTAGTATTAACTTATCAACTTCAAAATCATAGGAATTCCTAAGGAGGTAAATCCTAATGGCACACACACTACCTGACCTGCCGTATGCTCATAACGCTTTAGAACCACACATTGACGAGCAAACGATGCAAATCCATCACGGAAAGCATCATCAGGCTTACATCACTAATCTTAATGCTGCTCTTGAAGGGCTTGATGATTTAGCAGCACTGTCGGTCGAAGAATTACTAAGTAACATTGACCAAGTGCCCGAAGACAAGCGGCAAGCCGTTATCAATAATGGCGGTGGACACGCTAACCATTCACTCTTCTGGACCATAATGAGCCCCGGCGGTGGCGGCACTCCCACAGCAGAGGTTGCAGCTGCAATCGAGGCAGCTTGTGGATCACTTGAGGCTGCTAGGGAAGAGTTTACCACCGCTGCGACAACCCGTTTCGGATCCGGTTGGGCATGGGTTGTTGTTGATGAAACTGGCAGTATACAAATCTATTCGACTGCTAACCAAGATAGCCCCATCATGCAGGGCCATACACCAATACTGGGTCTTGATGTTTGGGAACATGCGTATTATCTAAAATACCAAAATCTGCGCCCCGCTTATATCGAAGCGTGGGCCAACGTTATCAATTGGGAAGAGGTCGCCAGACGTTACGCCGCTGCAAAGGGGTAGGGCGACGATTACAAATAGCGTGCCTTCAGATGCTTCACTGAGGGCACGTATATTTCTAATATATATCATCAATCTTGTCCAAAATTGAATATTTAAAAGCGATGAAGGGGAGGAGTAAGTCGATCGGTCTTGACAGAGCGGGAAATCCATCGGCTGAGAGATTTCCCCAAGTAACCCCGACTGAAGGTCGCCCTGGAGCTGCTAACCTGAAAACGCCGAGTAGGGTTAGCCGAATTCATGCACGTTACGCATACCAATGAGTGCCCTTTTACACACAGTATTCAATCAACAAAAGGGAATTGGAGTGGTACCACGGTAAGGACTTTAGAGGAAGCCCTTCTCGTCTCCAAGTATGTCCTCAAAAGTTGTCCCTTGAAATCTTCAATCGGGTAACTTCTACTGAGGGTTGGAACGAGAGGGCTTTTTTATTGCACTCATTCGTTATAAATTATAGTAGAGTTTTCCTGATTAAACTTAAAAGGAGAGTACTATGGAACTATCAGGAGCGAAAATACTGATCGAAAGTCTCAAACAAGAAGGCGTAGAGTATGTTTTTGGTGTCAACGGCGGTGCAGCGATGCCCATCTTTGATGCCCTCTACGATTATGATGATGTTAAACTCATCATGATGCGGCATGAACAAGGTGCATCACACGCTGCCGATGGCTATGCACGGGCAACAGGTAAAGTCGGTGTTACGCTTGCCACTTCAGGACCCGGTGCCACAAATCTAGTGACCGGTATCGCGACCGCCTATATGGATTCGATTCCGATGGTGGCGATTACCGGACAAGTTTTTACTCACCTGATGGGTAACGACGCATTCCAAGAATGTGATGTGATTGGCGTCACGCGCCCGGTCTGCAAACACAGCTACTTAATCAAAAGTGGTGATGAAGTTGCTGATGTCATAGCAGAAGCGTTCCATATCGCTAGCACAGGCAGACCTGGGCCCGTCGTCGTTGATTTTGCCAAAGATGCTCAGATCCACGAATCGTTATTTCGCTACCCAGAGAAGGTCAATATCCGCAGCTACAAACCAAAGGTAGAAGGACACCCGCGCCAGATCGCGAAAGCGGTCGAGTTGATTCACAACGCCGAGCGTCCGATACTCTACGCGGGCGGGGGTGTAACGCTTTCCAACGCCTCTGAAGAGCTGCGTGAGTTAGCAATAAAAACAGGTATTCCAATTACCGTAACACTGATGGGCTTGGGCGCATTTCCCGAAACCCATCCGCTGGCAATGGAGATGCCCGGTATGCACGGTTCCTGCTGTGCAAACTATGCGTTTACCGATTCCGATCTAGTCATTGCGGTCGGGGCCCGATTCGATGACCGTGTTACAGGGGACTTGACGAAATTTGCACCCAACGCGAAGAAGATCCATATTGACATTGATGCCTCTTGCATTGGCAAGAACGTTCCCATTGATGTGCCAATTGTGGGCGATGCCAAGCGCGTATTAGCGGAAATGAACAAACTGGTGCATCCCGTGAACATTGAACCTTGGATGCGCCAAATCAATGAGTGGAAAGCGCAGTATCCCTTTGAGTATGAACAAAAGGGTGATAACATTATGCCGCAGTATGTAATCGAGCAGATTTACAACCTTTACCCGGATGCGATAGTCGTTGGAGATGTCGGACAGCATCAGATGTGGGCGGCACAATATTTCAAATTTACCGAACCGCGGCAGTGGTTAAACTCCGGTGGACTCGGCACCATGGGATTCAGCTTGCCAGCAGCGATTGGCGCGCAGCTTGGTTGTCCCGACAAAACGGTTGTCAACATCAATGGCGATGGCTCATACATCATGACAATACAAGAGCTGGTTCCTGCTATAACGATGAAGCTCCCGCTCAAGATCTTCATTATCAACAATATGTATCTCGGCATGGTCCGGCAATGGCAGGAGTTATTCCACCAGAAACGCTACGCCGCTGTTGATTATCACGATAACCCCGATTTCGCACTGCTCGCTGAAGCATTTGGAGCAACAGGGATCCGCGTTGAGCGAATCGAGGATGTTCGTCCGGCATTGGAGAAAGCAAAAGGTATCGACGATGGTCCTGTTGTTATCGACTTTATTGTTGATGAAGAGGAAAATGTGTTCCCAATGGTTCCAGCGGGTGCCGGACTTGGCGACGTTATACGAGGTTTAGCATAATGACTGAAGAACGACACATCTTTTCCGTGCTTGTTGAAAATCGATTCGGGGTCCTCGCACGAATTGCGGGGTTGTTCAGTGGGCGCGGATTTAACATTGATAGTCTCAACGTCGCTGAAACTGATGATCCCGACGTTTCACACATGACAATTGTTACACATGGGGACGCGCAGATCATTGAGCAGATTTACAAGCATCTGAACAAGCTGATTGACGTAATCAAGGTAACAGATCTTACTGTTGAAAACCACGTCGAGCGGGAAATTGTGCTGATTAAGGTCTACGCCGAGCCGCAGCGCCGTGGCGAAATTCTTCAAATTGTGGAAATCTTCCGCGCTCATACGGTTGATGTGGGCCCCGACTCCCTAATCATCGAAGTGACTGGCGACGAAGGGAAGTTGAAGGCGGCGATTGATCTGCTACGTCCCTACGGCATTCAAGAACTTGCTCGCACCGGCAAAATTGCAATCATGCGTGGCATCGTAAAGTGATGCACTGATATTGCATTTTTGCGTTTCACAGATAAGGAGCATACATGGCAACAATTTATTACGATAGCGATGCAGATTTTGATTTACTCAAAGAACGAACGGTTGCTGTCATCGGCTATGGCAGCCAAGGACGTGCACAAGCGTTAAATCTCAAGGACAGCGGCGCAAACGTTGTCCTCGGGCTGCGACCCGGCAGCCGTTCCCAACCGGCAGCAGAATCAGAAGGATTGACCGTCAAAAGTATCGACGAAGCCGCTGCTGAAGCAGATATCGTTCAGATTCTTATCCCGGATGAACAACATGGGGCGGTGTATCAAAATCAGATAGAGCCGAATCTGCAAGCCGGCAACATGGTGATGGTTTCGCACGGTTTTAGTATTCATTTCGGTCAGATTGTTCCAGCAAACGACATCGATGTGGCGATGATTGCACCGAAGGGACCGGGACTACTCGTGCGACAGGTCTTTGAGGAAGGCGGCGGCGTGCCGTGCCTCATCGCTATCCAGCAAGATATAACGGGACATGCCAGAGACCTCGCACTCGCCTATGCGAGAGGGATCGGCGGTACGCGGGCTGGTGTCATTGAGACCACCTTCCGTGAAGAAACGGAAACAGACCTCTTCGGTGAACAAGCAGTGCTTTGTGGCGGGACGACCGCCTTGATTAAAGCTGCTTTCGATACCCTTGTTGAGGCGGGCTACCAACCAGAGATGGCATTTTTTGAGTGCCTGCATGAGTTAAAACTAATTGTAGATCTGATTTATACAGGTGGACTCAGCAAAATGCGCAATGATGTCAGCAACACGGCAGAATTCGGCGATCTCACCCGTGGTCCTCGTGTCATTGATGATGGTGTCCGAGAACGGATGCGAACAATTCTTAAAGAGGTGCAGAACGGGGAATTTGCACGAGAATGGGTGCTCGAAAATCAAGCAAACCAACCTGTGCTACAAGCCCTCCGTCGCCGAGAGTCAGAGCTAGAGATTGAAAAGGTAGGGAAGGATCTACGAAGCATGATGAGTTGGCTTGAGGAGTAAAAGTTGCACTCTGAATAGTATATTCGCATAAAAGTCGTCACTCCGGTTGTAACCATACTTCCGAAGTGACGATTTTTTATTTCGGTCTTGGAAAGGTCATTTTTCTTTATGGACACAATCGAGAAAGCGGTCGAGCAACATGAAAAACGCAATCTCATCGTATTTGCAGCTAACCAGATTTTCATGCGGCTCGGCTGGATTTTCAAGACTGAATCGGTAGTAATGCCGGGGTTTCTGGATGTCTACACTTTATCGGGGTTTATCCGGGGACTCTTGCCCCTCATCTCTCGAATTGGACAAAGTATACCTCAGATTCTTATCGCACACCGCTTGGCAAAAATGCCAAGAAAACGAATAGTGTTTATACTTTCCGCCTTCGGTATCACCTTTCCTTGGCTAGTGCTGGCACTAAGCCTTGAATTTGGAAGTTGGTCAAACAACACAATCGTAGCGATTTTTCTGACACTGTATGGCTTGCACTGGTTGACCTACGGCAGCAATGTCCTAGCGCACGGCACACTACAGGGAAAACTGATTCGTCCTAGAAGAAGGGGGCGTCTATTGGCTTATGCTAGTCTCATCGGTTGTACGCTTGCAATTATTATCGTCTGGCTTGTGATGCCACGTTGGGTTCGCGGTGACACTGCCAATTATGCTTGGATATTTGGGATGACGGGGATGTTCTTTGGCTTTGCTGCGTGCTCCAGCCTGTTTTTTCGTGAACCCCCTGATGACCATTCCGCGCGAACCGTGCCTTTTCTCACATATCTCAGTTCTGGATTAATGCTGCTGCGATATGACCGCAATTTTCGTATATTCGCGATAGTCCTGATGTTGTTCTACACAGGTTGGCCCATTTTTCCGCACTATACTGTTTTTGGAAAACGAACGTTAGGATTAGTGTCAAGAAACTTTGTGATGCTGTTGATTGCACAAAATACAGTCAGCGGACTCGGTGCCTTGGTGATGGGGAATATCGCAGATCGGCACGGCAATCGGATTGTGATGCGTGTGCTAATCTTTGTTGCTGCGTGTGTGCCGCTGCTGGCGGTTGGTTTGAGTCGCCTGCCGATGGGAGCACACTGGTACTGGCTTGTGTATGCGTGTTTGGGATTTACGCCGGTATCGGGTCGTATTCTTACAAACTACACACTTGAGATTTCCCCACAGGAAAAACACCCGCAATACTTGGGATTGCTGAGTGTTCTTCAGACGGTGCCGTTGCTGGGGTCGCCGGTGGTTGGTCTGCTGATTGATCGATTCTCTTTTGAATCCGTGTTTATCACCTGTTCGGCCTTGGTCTTTTGTAGCGTCCTGCTGACCTTCCGGTTGGTTGAGCCTCGATTTAGCCATTCTGTTTAATTGGCAGAGACAGAATCGCCCTGATGTAATCATGTCATAGGAGTGTAATTATGCCCGACGAAATGATAATCACCTTTGAAAAACTCTGGGTTGCCCTGCGGGCGCGATGGTGTGACAATCACGACCTCAATGGCGCATTGGCTTTCAGCCATGACCGCGCGGCAATGGACTTCTTCCATCGTGTTGTGCAAGTGAACGTGGAGGACACCCAAGTAGATAGGTTAATTGATGATGCGATTCACCTGTTTCAAGAGAGAAAGTTCGACTGCATGTTCACCCTTTCGCCGCTAGATCGGCCCCCTAACCTTGGCGAACGGTTGGAGAGGCGTGGTTTCACAGAAGGTATGTTGGCGTCAGCGATGGTTTATGATCCGCCCACTGCAACGCCGCCCACCGAAACCGTCGCGGAAATCAATGTCTCCTCCGATGAGGAATATGATCTTTGGGCAGATGTCATGTGCCGTGGGTTTGGTCATGATCAGACGATGGGGGAGGTCGGACGCGATGTGCTAATCGTGCCTGAAGTGCGCCGCTACCTAGCGCGCGTGGACGGTGCACCAGCAGGCACAACGCTGGTTTACTCGCAATTCGGTATGGGCTACGTCGATCATGTAGCAACACTGCCAGAGCATCGCCACAAAGGAATCGCCTCCGCTATAGTTGCACGAGCGGTTGCGGATTCACAGGCGATGGGCAACCGCTGGACAACACTGGAGACGACGACGGGCAGCAACGCCGAGCGGATATACCAACGACAAGGATTCCGTATTGCTTATCATCGACGACGTTACATCATGCCTCATGGGTAGGGTAAAATGTAGAGGTGGTTGCGAAAACATTGCGCCAAGTAACTTCCCGGTTCAGAACTATTGATGTATAATTATGTGAAAATCTATAAACTAGCATCACGATGACGCAATACTATTTATTTTATTTGAACTAGCATACTTCAATTTATAGTGAATTCTAAAAATAAGTAGGTAGTGTTTACATTTTTTTAGTGGTGATAAGTAAAGCTGCGAAATAGACGAATCCGAGGTATCGGTCAGCATATTTATCATAGCGGGTAGCAACCCTGCGATACTGCTTCAACCGATGGAAAAACCGCTCTATAACGTTGCGACGTTTATACACCTCTTTATCATAAGGACGGTCTTCAACGCGGTTGTTGCGCGGACGGATTACCGCAACCGCCCCTTGAGCACCAATCATTTCCCGCAGCGCATCGGAGTCATAAGCTGCATCGGCAATAATGTATTGGCACGTGTAGCCGGTAATCAACGCCGGTGCTTGTGTCACATCATGACACGCCCCTGCTGTCAAGGTAAAACGCAAAGGGACAAACGCATCAGTTACCGCAGCATTGAGTTTCGTGGTAAAGCCGCCTTTACTCCGACCGAGGGCTGCTGATGGCTGACCGCCGTTTTTTTCGGGGCACCTGCTGCAGCAGCATGGGCCCGCACAATCGTTGAATCAATGAGGAGCGCGGAGAGTTCACCCGCCTCATGGAAATGTTGATGGAGTTTTTCAAAGACCCCGGCATCGCACCATCTGCCGAAACGTCTATAGATGGCATTCCAATATCCGTAAACTTTCGGTAGTGACCGCCAGGTTGCGCCTTCTTTTGTTATCCAGATGAGGGCCGAAAGGAAACGTCTACAATCTGCAGGGGTGCCGACATAGACGTTTGGCAATGTTTTGAGAAATGGGTGTATGCTCTGCCAAGCTGCATCACTAAGCATCACAGGCAAGTCTTGAGGGGCATCTAGCTGTTGAGTTTTCATGCAACACAGTTTACAAAGACTTACTGAAAATGTCAATAACCTTACACAATGTAAACACAACCTAGACACTTTCGCCTCCCGGTAGGTGCGGTTTGCAACCGCACCGCCTCGGCACAGTTAGAAACAGTGCCTACCAAACGGGAGACCGGTAGGTTCGGTTTCCTAACCGCATCGGTTTGGAGTGTTTCATTAATTCTAAGATCCACTATAGAGTAAGGTTATAGCAGGCTACCTGATGCTAACTTCGGTTTATTCCTATGAACGAAAGATTTATTCTCAACGTTGTCTTTTTTCGCACGGCTACCGGACGTGAACCCGTGCGGCAATGGCTTCAAAATCTCGATAAGGCAGATAAAAAGACGGTCGGTGAGGATATAAAATTGGTACAATTTCGCTGGCCTTTAGGAATGCCTCTTGTTAGGAAAATGGAAACGGATCTATGGGAAGTTCGCAGTCATCTCAGACGTAGACGTATTGCTCGGGTCTTGTTTACTGTTGACGGTAATGAGATGGTGATTTTGCATGGCTTCATCAAGAAGGCTCAAGCAACACCACAGACAGATTTAAATTTGGCACGAAATCGAAGAAATTTATGGCAAAGTAGGAGGGCAACATGAATAAGTATAGCGGAAGTAACTTTGATGATTTTCTCGCCGAGGAAGGCATCCTTGAGGAAGTATCAGAAGGTGCACAAAAACGGTTACTGGCTCTGCAAATTGAGGATATCGTAAACGCCACTAACCAAAACGCAGAGGAACTGAAACCTGATCCTGTGGGATTGAATCATTATCTGTTTGATCCGGATAATCCTTCCATTACCGTGGAATTTTTGAATAGCCTCACCCGTACTATGGGTTACGAATCCGCCTAAATTGCTGTTGCGGTTGATGGTTAGTTTGGGAGGAGAGATTGTCTTATAATCATCCCATCCAAAAGGATAAAGTTCTTAACCCACGTGTCTGTTTATTAGGAGGATTGTAAAAATGAGGTTTTTTGTTCCTAAAGCCAAAGACGATACACAAGCCCAGGCGGTGTGGGAAGCTACCAAGAAGTTTGCTGAAGAGAATCTGAGATGTCAAGTCTCCGAACGACGCATTTTTAGTATTGCCTATCACCACCATGGTGAGGATTATTATGTGGAGGTTGGGAAACCAGATCCGCGTAATGGAGAACTCGTAATAGTAATCCTTGAGTCAAACCCCTATCTTATATGCACGCCGAATCGCGGTGTGCTGCGAGGTATACCAATCTTAGTGGGTCAAGACAAAGTAGAAAGAATTCTGGATTTTCAGTGCTAGAATATTCTTAGGGGGTGAGATTTTGGGGTATGTCTATATCTTGCAAAATGATTCAATGCCGAGCTTACTAAAAATTGGCCAGACAGCTCGTAATAGCCGTGAACGGGCGAAGGAGTTGTCAAGTTCAACTAGTGTTCCAACTCCATTTAGGGTTGTCTTTGAGTTATCTTCTGATAGACATGAAATACTTGAAAGGCAAGTTCATAGAAAACTCGCTTGATACCGTGTGGGTGATAATCGAGAATTCTTTAAATGCACAGCGGGGATAGCAATAAAAGCGATTAGAGAAATCCACTCTGAGCACCTGAAAGCAACAGATAGGAGTCTCTCTGAAAATCTTCAAAGGGAATTAAAGTTGACGAATCAGCGTGTCAGAGATGATGCGGTTGCGAAACTATTTTCTCACCTTGAGATTAATCCAAATTCAATCCGTAGAATGCTTCCACCGCTTATCTATATTGTGGAGAGTGATAACTGGAGTTATGATAGCTCTACTAAACTTAACGTAATTGAACTACTGAAAGGAGTACAACAAGATTCAAGGGCGTCACGTGCATTAACAACTTGGCTCATATTAAGATTTAGTGCAAAGAAACCGAGTTTTTTCAACCCCCCTGCGAAGGAGGGAAAGACAATCCCGATTCATCGGGACTTGTCAGGGGGGCAAACTCGGTTTCTCTTGGTGCTTTGCACTTTCTTTTTATATGAGCGAACAACTTATTATGAACGGATAGCTGAACAACGGCGAATCGAACGAAACAGGGCAAGGGAATTAGGGAACAAGAAGAAGTTTCATATAAGTTGTCCCAATAAAGATTGTCAACAAAAGTTGCGAATTCCTGTAACAAAAAACCTATTGAGAATTACCTGTCCTAAATGTGATACTATTTTTCAGTACCCGAGGACACAAAATCCAAAGGTAGGACAACCTATCAATAGGCATAAACAGCGAACTGAACAGCAGCGCAGAGAACAACAAGAACAACTCAGACGGGAAACCGAACAACGCCAAGTTGAACAAAGATATCAAGAAACTGAACAAAGGCGTCAACAGGAGATTATCTCGAAATATGGCTCTCTTGAGGCATACAAACGCCATCAGAACATTAACGATCTAAAGAATAAGCTGGGAGGCAGCATCAAAGAAGCTCCATTATTCTGGGGATTTTTGGGGCTAGTACTGATTGGGCTCATCCTACGTGGCTGTTAGAAACGAACATACTAATTTTTATTCGACAAATAGTGATTTTGTATGCTCAGATCGTCCAGTTGCCTTAATTACCATTGGAGATCCACCGCAGAATCCAGATCATCCTTATAACATTGGAGGCCCTGGACTCGCCCAAAGCAATACTGAACTGACTATGCCTCTAAATCGCCGTATGGCTTTATTTGGTGCCTTCAATATTCCCTCTCATGTTGGGGGGGCTAGCGAAAAGATGATTGCTGATTTTAATTCCAACACAATACTCTATGCTAAGAGACAAATCTACTGTTCAAATCTTGGCTTCAAATGGTTGGATAATGAAGATATAAAAAGCGGAAGAGATCTTCTTGACAAATAAGGAGTTCACAATATGGCACTGCAAGCATGGATACGCATTGGCCAGCCCCTCGAACCGGTGATGAACGATTATGAACGGATCTTTGATGCGTGGGAAGCTGGCGGAATCAAAGGCTTTGTTTTTGGGCGCACACTTTTTGCGGATGCACAGGGTCAATTTACTGTTCCTGCGTTCCCTTCCAACCCGCAAGCCTACCGCAATCGTGGGTTGGAGCCAAATGTCCGCAACACAGAAACCGATTCTGCCAAAGAGAAACTACTCCATGCGATGCTTGACAACGCGAAGTCACGCGGCTGGGAGATTTTCATCTTCGCCCCCGGCAGCGGCGCAACCGGTACGAAATCGCTGCCGCTGGAAGAAGATCCCTACGGTGCCGTCGCCATGGCAGCAGTCTGGGATGAGACATTCGACAGCTTTCCACAGGTCGATGGTGGCATCATGGATGGCTGGACCGAGTCCGCTTATGAACTGGAATGGCATCATGGCAACGCTGTGTTTGCAGATATTCCTGAATCAATCAAAGCCCAAGCTGCTATCAGAGGGTACGATCCGGATAAACTTGAACGCGGCAGGAGCCATCTCCATGAGCGTTTTCGCAATTTTACCCCCGCCGAAGTCCGCTATTACGGTGCCTATGGGGTGCTATCGGAGATGAACCTCTTTGATATCAACGAGGATGCGATTTACTGGCTGCGCTGGCGACGCGAGGATGGGATTAAAACGGGGGAGGCATTTCGGCATGAACTGAACAAATCCCCGCACAAATTGTTATTGGGGAATGGGCCCCGTTCAGCCGTATTTTCTGGAATGACTGCGCTCGATTTCCACGCTTGGGATAAAATCGTAGATGTGCTGCTCGTCAAACACTACTTCTGGCATCGCGGCTTCGACGGAATGTACGGCACCGTCGCCCGTTGGATAGGACAGATTCAAGAATGGAATCCGCGCCTGACCGAACAGGATTGCTTTACGGTGGTGAAAGCGTGGCTAGGTATAGATTTACCGGAGGTCAACTCCCTATCGGACATGGACTTGGGGTTTCCCCAAGCTTTCTTCGACCAAGTCGTGACAACTGAAACCGAACGGGCTCTTGCAGCGGTCAGGCAGCCGGAGAAGATTGTCCCTTGGGTGGACACAGGACGGATGCCACACGGCGGGGATCCAATGACTGCTGGAGACCTGCATCGCATCCTCACAGTCTCGGAGGAAGCAGGGCTGAAACGTTTCCTTTTTCATAATCACGCACATCTCACATCGGCGGAGTGGTGCGTGATTTCTCGGCTATGCGGACACCCTTGGGATGAAGATCCCGAAGGGTATTGGCCCCCCGCAACACCGAAACCATCAAGTTACTAGTTAATTGGAGAGGAGGTTTGCTATGGCTATCTTAACGCTGCCTGTGCGTTGGTACAGCAATGAAATTCAACACGGCGAATTGGAACTCAAATCAGAGCGAACTGCTTTCATGATTGTGGATAGTGATTGTGGCACTGGAAATCGGCATGTGGAAGCTGGGATTGCGCCGGCGTTGGCTGCGGCACGCACGGCAGGCATGAGGGTTGTTTTTATTCACAACGACTTCTCCCTTGTTGATGAGCCGGGCAGCATCAAACGAGAGATCCACGGTACACGCTGGGGCGATCCTCTTGCGGAAACAAGGCAATCACCTGCCTCAAGGACGCCCTATAAACCGAACTATTCTCCATCAATCCAACCTTTGCCGCATGAGCCAGACTTTCCCAAACGGGAGTGGTCAGGATTCCATGAGACGCATGTTGATTACCACTTGCGGTGCTATGACATCAAGAATCTGGTTGCGGTTGGTTTCAGCCAGCGTGCCTGTTTATACCAAACCCTCGCCGGCGCAGTCGAGCACAATTATCGGGTCATCATGCTCCGCGATTGCACACATTCCGCCGAGTATCCCGATACAATCGATCCAAACTTACCAGAGGGAGGCTGGCTGCGGAAGGTCATGTTGCGTAATTTTGAACATATTATCGGGTATACCTCGACCTCATCGGAGTTTGTCACAGCGTGTAAATCGCTTTAAGCCTCAATGCAATGGGAGCGTTAGAAATCTGACTCACACATGTGCCCTCAACCGCCCAACATGAGCGACAACCGATTCGGATAGCCCTATAAGGTCATATCCTCCCTCCAATGCCGAGATCAATCGTCCCTCACAAGTTTCTGCCGCGATTTCGCAAAGGATATCGGTCAAACTCGCAAAACCGTCTGCGGTCATATTGATTGCCGCTAGAGGATCTAAACGGTGGGCGTCAAATCCAGACGAGATTATCAGGAAATTGGGAGAAAAATCAAGTAGTGCCGGCTTAAGGAGGTTTTGGAAGACTTCGATGTAGTCACTAGATTCACTACCCGGACGCATCGGTATGTTCAAAGTTGTGCCAACAGCGTTACCCGTACCGGTCTCGTCTGCCATACCGGTGCCGGGGTAGAGAGGCGCTTGATGCGCGGAGAAAAAGAAAACGGAAGGGTCATTATAAAAGATATCCTGCGTTCCGTTGCCATGATGGACATCCCAATCGATAATTGCAACACGCCCCACCCCATGTTCACGCTGTAGGTATCGGGCCGCGATGGCAACGTTGTTAAACAGACAGAAGCCCATTGAACGGTTCGGAGTTGCGTGATGTCCGGGCGGACGGACAAGGGCAAAAGCGTTGCTCACGTTGCCTGCCATGACAGCATCTGCTGTCCTCAACACCCCTCCGGTCGAAAGGCGTGCAATGTCATAAGACGCGGGCGAGGTTGGCGTATCGTAATCGAGGGGAAAATTATTTTCACAGTACCACTTGATCCGATCAATATGCTCTTGGACGTGTGCGTAACAGATCTGCTCAATCGTTGCGGGAGTGGCTTCAATCTGGTATAAGTCCTCCCAAAAATCAGATGCTTGCAGTGCCTTGATGCTCGCCTGTAGACGCTCCGGACGTTCGGGATTCTGCATTCCGGTATCGTGGTTAAGATAATCAGTGTGGTATACAAAGCCCGTTTTTTTCTGAGAAGTCATAGTCCTTTCCAAGTTGAGCGTGGATATTCGCTTCAATATTTTAGATTGTAGTTTATTCCAAAACATTCCGCAAGTGTTTTCTGATCTTGACACTTCCCTCCACTTCTGCTATGATACTTCAATTGCCTTCAAAAATTTATTTGCATACGCTATCAAAATAGGGTAGAAATGAAAGTTCAGAAAATCTTTCTAGGTGCGGTTTGGTTGTTCATCAGCCTAGTTGTCCCAATTATCGGTTTTACTCAAGTACACACATCAGGAAATGTCGAATTCCACATAGTCGGCGAGGGATCGCTTGCCGCAATTGGGGAAGATGGACTTACTAACAACTTTAGATTTACCAAATCTGGAGAGTCCTACTATCTCCACGAGCTATCGGAGATTTGGGTCGGCGATGCAAATGGAAATGTAGCGAGTGCATGGGATTTAGATCCCGCTGACCTCGGTCCCCTCGAAATTGGGGAATGGCAAGCCGTCCCAACGAAGGGCGCAAAAATAGATCCAGATGAACGACAGGCAATTATAGCACGATACGATTCAGCCAGAATCGCTGATTTCCCGCTCAATATCGCAGTTGGTCAGCAGAGTTTTTCTTGGAGCACCAATAATCATCCCGATGCAGACGATTTCGTTGTGATAAGGCTGACTGTCAAAAATAACGGCAATGAAACACTTGAGGGGATCTATGTCGCAACGATGGCAAACTGGGATGTCGATGGGACAAATTTAGAAACAGGGGAATTAAGCCAGGATTGGGTGGATTGGGATGAATCACATCAAACGCTATTTACCTATGATGGAGATGATACCGATGGGCTTAATCCGGTACATACAGGTCTCACCTTGCTGGACGGGAAGTTAAGTACCCATCAGATTATCCCGTTTTTCGATCTTGAGAAGCGACAAATCTTGGACCTGTTTTTAGATGAAAGTCGATCCCTTTTCATGGCTAATCCGGATGTTTTTACTGCCAGAAAGGACCATTTAGAGGCACTTAACCTTCCACCTTGGGATTATGTATCCATCATTTCGGCAGGCCCTTATGACATTTCAGCCAAGCAGTTTATCGTTGTTACTTTTGCTCTTGTCGCTGGCGAAAACTTGGCAGATTTACAGAAGAATGTCAATGCGGCAAAAACCGTTACCTTTACGCCGCAGCGGTTGACTCCTGAAATTGTAAGAGGAACCGTCCAGTTGAAATGGGAGGCGTCGATCAATCCAAGCGTGACTGGCTATGCTGTCTTGAGGCAGGCGAGGAATGAGAGTGGATTCGAGCAGGTTGGGCGGCTTATCGAAGGAACCACCTTTGACGACACAGAGATTCAGGGCGGCGTAGAATACACTTACAAGATTCGTCCTGTGCACGCCAGCGAGCAACTGCTTGAATTTGATTCCTCAGCAGTCAGTATCAGCCCAGATTATTTTCCGGATGCGCCGATAGATTTAGAAGCAACACGCGACGGGGACCAGATCATCCTCGGTTGGACAAAATCTACACACAATATCAGTCGCTATCTTATCTATCGTAACCACACCGGGCGCAACCCATGGACGCGGATTGCATCGGTTCCGCCCGGAGCTTCTACTTTTGTTGACCACGATGTCTACTCGGGTTCCCGGTATTTCTACGCAATTACCGCGACGGATCCATCCGGTGGAGAAAGTCAACTCTCTCAAATCGTGGATGTCACTCTCCTTGAAGGAACCATCGCATCCCCCGAATTGAACTTAGACAAGGTGATCTTTGTCCCAAATCCATATCGTCTAAACGGGGGCTCGCATCTAATGGAATTCCGCAATCTCCCCGACCGTGCAACAATCCAAATCTATAACAGTACCGGTGATCTCATCAAACAGATTAATCACCGCAACAACACCTCAATTCAACGTTGGGATGGGCGGAACGAAATTGGGGAACAGATCGCCCCCGGTATCTACGTCTATCACATTGAAGCTTTGAGAGGGGGGCAAAGGGGAAAGAATTCGGTAAGTGGAAAGTTCGCGGTGATCCGGTAAAATAGAAGAGGTCAGATAAAAAAAGCGACGCTACATGATATGTGCGTCGCTTTTGGTGGCGAATGCCGGGAAGGGGATTTGAACCCCTACGGGCGAAAGGGCCCACTAGATCCTGAATCTAGCTTGTCTACCAATTCCAACATCCCGGCGTAATCCTTCTGCCGCCGGTTTAACAACCGCTACAGTCTACATCAGACACAGTTGACTTGTCAAGGAATTTCTACTGTCCAACAACCTAGACTCGATTGCGCTCACTCACCTTCGCGCTTTGATTTCTGCCCATTTAACGGCTATCTTGCCGGTAGGTTCAACCGCAGCGACTGGAACATATTTGTCGAGTGACTTCCCACGGTCCCCTAGCTCTTTGGCTTCTTTAACTTGAGCAGCAGTCAGTACGTGACTGAGGACCACCACTTCATCCATGATGCCTTGGACATATCCCAACTGATCCCGACGGACTTTACCGGCGTCCGGGTCACGCAGATCGTGACCGATGGTCAACGGGAATTCAGTTGGCTGAAACGCTCCTCTTTGTTCCTTAACCACTTTTTCCTGCCCATTGGTATAGACTCTGACCTCTTTGCCGTCGGCAACCGCGGCAACATGATACCAGTCATTCGCTACAAGAAAATCTGGATCTACGGCAGCCGTTCGTCCACCTTCCGTATTGGCATCAAATGCGAACCCGCCTAGTTTAAACCCTTCACGAAACGTTCGCAGTGCATAAGAAGCCCAAAATCGCTTGTTTGACTCCTTAAAAGGCGCGTTTTTCCAGACCAAGGACTGATCTCTTCCGAAATCGGGTCGCGTAAATTTAACCCAGCACATCAACGTGACCTGATCCTTCGTGTTCAGACTGTTGTCATGAGGTACCTCAAAGTAGGAGTCCGCCCCTTCCTCTAGTACAACGCCGCCGCCAACCTTGCCCTGTGGCGTCCATCCGGCACCCCCTTTGAATTCTCCGTGGTTGTTATTGGGAGAAGAATCCCTGTGTGCATTCGCTTTGACATCAAACGTCCAATAGCCGAGCAGTTTGGCATCAACATCTACAAGAAAAGAACCGAGAAGGAAAATGAGCACTCCCCCAAAAATGATAAATCGCCGAGACATTGGTCATACCTCCTGTTAGTTGAACTAAACCCCGCTAAAGTGTTGAAATCCTAAAAAAGATTAAACTACTTTGCCATCTTGATCTCGCCCCATTTAACCGCTAATTTATCTTGAGGTTCCACTCCGAAAACGGGCTGGAAACTCTCAAGCGACCTCCCTTTTTCGCCTAGGTCCATCGCTTCTTTGATTTGGCCCGCGGTCAGTGCATGGTCTAAAACCACCACTTCATCCATGATACCTCGAACAAATCCCAGAAAGTGTCGAGCAACAGGTTCATCCGGATCGCGCAGATCAAACCCAATCGTCAACGGGTCATCGGAAGACTGAAACTCGCCCCGCTGGTCGCCAACTGCTTTCTCTTTTCCGTTGGTATAAACCCTTACTTTTGTACCATCGGCGACACCTGCAACGTGATACCATTCATCCACGACGAGCGGAAAATCCGGATCAATTGCCGCCGCTCGTGCCTCAGTCATGTTTGCGTCAAAGGAGAACGAGCCTCGACTAATCCCAGGTCGATATAGTCGAAGCGCGTACGACGTCCAGAATCTCTTATTTTCTGCATAAGGCGCGTTTTTCCAAATCAAAGAACCATCCTCACCAAAACCTGTAAAAGCACCGGGATCCGTGAATTTGATCCAACACATCATGGTGATTTGCCCTGTTTTCACATTCAAACTTTCATGATGGGGAACTTCAAGCCACGTTTCTTGACCGTTCGCTAGCTGCAACGCTCCCTTTACCTTGCCCTTATCCGTCCACTTTGCCTCACCGATGAACGACTTCGGTTCCCCATGATTGCGATTTGGAGAGGAATCCTTTCCCAGATTATTTTGATCCTCGAAAGCCCAATAACCGAGGAGTTTGGCATCAGTGTTAATCAAGGGAAAACAGAAAAGATAGATTAACAGGACACCGAAAACTAGCATAATACGAAACATTAATCACCCTCCTATCTGTAGGCGCGACCGAATTCGTAAGCAGGCAGGAAGTTCACTGAACCCCGCAGCGAATTAGGAAATAACAGACCTAGACGACACTTAATTCCGCACTTTGATCTCTGCCCATTTGATGGCTAATTTACCCAGAGATTCAACGGCGAAAACAGGCTGAAATTCTTCAAGTGATCGTCCTGCTTCGCCTAACTTCATTGCTTCTCGAATCTGTCTAGCAGTCAGGGCATGATTAAGGATCACGACTTCATCCATAACGCCGGCAAGAAATCCCAATTGGTCTCGACGTACGGCACCTGCTTTTGGATTACGCAAATCAACGCCAATGGTCAATGGAAGTTCCGTAGGCTGGAACTCACCGCGTTGCTCGACGGACGTCTTTTCCACTCCGTTTGCGTAAACTTTTACCTGCGCCCCATCCGCAATGGCTGTAGCGTGAAGCCATTCATTCACTTCAGGTTGGTCTTCATCGGCAGTAACAGTCCGTCCTTCTGTCATATTTGCGTCAAATGCGACCCCCGCCTTGAACTCTCTGCGAAACAACCGCAAGGCGTAAGATGCCCAAAACCGCTTATTGGTTTGAAAAGGTGCATTCTTCCAAATTAAAGACTGTTCTCGACCGAGACCTTCAAAATCACCCGGATTGGTAAATTTGACCCAACACATCAAGGTCATCTGATCTTTGAGGTTAAGACTGTTATCATGGGGAACCTCAAGGTAGGAATCTTCCGCCTCCACCAGTAGCAGTGCCCCGCCGACCTGTCCTTTGTCTGTCCATTTGGCACCGCCCTTCAGCTCCCCATCATTGCGATTTGGAGAGAGATCTTTTCCCAGTTTATTTTTGTCGTCAAAAGACCAATAACCGAGAAGTTTCGCGTCAAGGTGAATGAGAAAGGAACTGAACAGGTAGCAGAGCAAAATCCCAAGACCTAAACGAATACGAGACATGGGGACTCTCCTTTTGTTGATAAAGCCTGTTATCCAATCTATGTGGATACGGACCGGACAGCGAACCACATCTTAGCTTGACTCGTCTATGAGACTCTGCGGTAGTTTAACTTTGATAACGTGCTGCGTAATTGGTTGATCGCCCCTCAATATTCGAGACTCGTGAAAACTCGTCTATCCCCCAGAGTTGGAAGTATGAGAGACAGGCGGGACACTTACCAGGATCGAGGGTATTACTTGCTTGCTTTAATTGCCCCCCATTGAGTGGCTAATTTGTCCTCTGGTTCAACAGCGAAAATGGGATTGAACCCTTCAATTGGCTTTCCTTTTTCACCCAATTCCATTGCCGTTTTGATTTCGGCCCCGGTCAGTGCTTTGTCAGCAATCACAACCTCATCCATGATGCCGTTCATAAAAGCAAAATGTATTAGTATGGGGCGCAGATCATGACCAATCGTTAGGGGCAACTCAGAAGCCTGAAACTCGCCCCTTTGAGGTCCCTTTGCTGTTTCTTTGCCGTTAGTATAGATTCGGATCTCCGTGCCATCGGCGGTCGCTGCAATGTGATACCAGTTTTCTTCCAAGTCAGCTACTTCAGGAAATTTTGGATCAACGACTGCACTGCGTCCCTTCGTCATATTGGCATCAAATCCGAAACTGCCGAATTGCGATTTGGGGCGCCATATACGCAAAGCGTAAGATGCCCAAAATCGCTTATTGGTTTCAAACGGTCCATACTTCCAGATTAAGGATTGTTCCCGGCCATCACCTGTAAAATCGCCAGGATTACCAAATTTTGCCCAACACATCAGCGTAATTTGGTCCTTCACGTTGAGGCTATTATCGTGAGGCACCTCAAGCCAAGACTTACCATCAAATTTTACCCCGCCACCTACCTTGCCCTTTGCGGTCCATTCCGCAGACCCTTCGCCTTTGAGTTCCCCGTGATTGCGATTTGGAGACGAATCCTTGCCAATGTCTTTTTTAGCCTTGAAAGCCCAATAGCCAAGGACTTTTGCATCAGTCTCTATCGTCAAACAACATAAAAGGCATATCAACAAAACCCAAATACCAAAAACGGCACGAAACATTAGAAATTCTCCCTTTATCTTACGCACTAGATTGGGCAGCGGACGTATGTTTCACTTTACACTACCTCTGCGCTTTAATCGCCCCCCATTGGGTGGCTAATTTGTCCTCGGGTTCAACGGCGAAGATCGGATTGTACCCTTCAATCGCCTTCCCTTTTTCACCCAATGCCATTGCTTCTTTGATTTCAGCTTCGGTCAGAGCCTTGTCGGCGACTACAACTTCATCCATAATACCGTTCACATAAGCGTGATGTGCTAATATAGGACGCAAGTCATGACCAATCGTTAGGGGTAGATCGGAAGCCTGAAACTCGCCTCTTTGCGCGCCCTTCCCCGTTTCTTTGCCGTTGGTATAGACTCGAACTTCTGTCCCATCAGCGACCGCTGCAATGTGATACCATGTTCCTTCTATATCTCCTTGCTCAGGAAACTTTGGATCAACGGCCGCACTGCGTCCCTCGGTCATATTGGCATCAAATCCGAAACTGCCGAAGTTTGATTTGGGACGCCACACGCGCAAAGCGTAAGATGTCCAAAATCGCTTGTTTGTTTCAAAGGGTCCATACTTCCAGATTAAGGACTGTTCTCGACCACCGCCAGCGGCAAAATCGCCAGGGTTGGCAAATTTAACCCAACACATCAGGGTTACTTGATCTTTGAGGTTGAGACTATCGTTGTGTGGCACTTCGATCCAAGCATTATTTAGGCTCAACCCACCGCTTACCTTGCCTTTTGCAGTCCATTCGGCACTTCCATCGCCCTTTATCTCTCCATCATTGCCGAGTGGGCCTAAATCCTCACCGAGATCATTTTTGTCATCAAATGTCCAATAACCGAGGACTTTCGCATCGACATTCATTGTCAAACAACATAAAAAGCAGATTAACAAAATCCCAGTACTTAAAACCATACGAAACATTGGAAATTCTCCTTTCACCTTCTAGCCGGATTGGGGAGTGAATGCCTCCTTGGTTTAAGACGCAGACAATGGTCACTTCCGCGCTTTAATTTCCCCCCATTGGGTAGCTAATTTACCTTCGGGTTCAACAGCGAAGACAGGGTTGAATCCCTCAAGTGACTTCCCGCTGTTACCTAACTCCATTGCAGCGTTGATTTCAGCCTCGGTCAACGCTTTATCAACAATTACAACTTCATCAATAATCCCGTAGAAATACTCGCGCCCAGCCAGCAAACCGGGGCGTAAATCAAAGCCAATCGTTAGGGGAAGGTCTGTTGCTTGGAATTCCCCTCGTTGCGGGGAGGCTTTCTTCTCTTTCCCATCGGTATAAATTCGGACTTCTGATCCATCGGCGACACCTGCAATATGATACCACGTTTTGTCGGCGTCCCCTGGGTCAGGAAAATCCGGATCTGCTGCCGCGCTTCGACCTTTTGTCATGTTGGCATCAATGCCGAAGCTACCGAACTTGGTATGTCTGCGCCATACGCGCAAAGCATAAGAGGTCCAGAATCGCTTGTTTGTCGCAAATGGACCATTCTTCCAAACGAGGGACTGATCCCGGCCCGTACCACCAAATGGATCACCCTCACCGCTGAATTGAGCCCAACACAGTAGCGTAATCTGATCCTTCACGTTGAGGCTATCATCGTGAGGAATTTCAAGCCAACCATCTTTCAGTTTCATCCCACCACCTACTTTGCCTCTTGCAATCCATTCAGCAGTTCCGTTGCCTTTCGCTACTCCATCGTTGCGGTTCGGAGAGGAATCCTTACCAAGATCCTTTTTACTGTTGAAAGCCCAATAGCCGAGAAGCTTGGCATCAACGGTTATCAAAGGAAAGCACAGACAGTAGATGATGACGCAACCCAAAAGAATCACTCGTCGAGACATTGATAACACTCCTTTCACCGAAACAATCTATCCACCCGTCTTTTTGATAGAGAGATAGATAATATCAATTCGTGTTATTGGTCCGTTTTACTTGCTTCCTGCTTTAAGTTCCCCCCATCTGACAGTCAATTTGCCTTGAGGGGCGACATCAAAGAGCACGTCAAAATTGTCAAGCGATTTCCCCTTTTCGCCTAACTCCATCGCTTCTTTGACTTGGTTTTGGGTTATTGCCTTATCGAGAATAATCACCTCATCGAGAAGTCCAAAATGATAAGGCTTAGATCCACCACGTTCAGGTGGAATACGTAAATCAAAGCCAAGTGTTAACACCTGCTCTGAAGGCTTGAATTCACCTTTCTGGTCGGCAGATGCTTTTTCAACCCCGTTGGTATAAAGTCGAATCTTTGTACCATCGGCAGTAGCTGCGATATGGTACCACTCATTTACTTCGGGGTGGTCTTTATCTCCGGGTAGTGTAAACGCACGCCCCTCCGTCATTTGCGCTTCAAATATAAAACTTCCCAACTTCTTTCTTGGACGAAGCTTTGCCAGCGAATAAGAGGTCCAAAATCGCCGGTCTTTCTGGTCCCCCTCTAATATAAAAGGACCGTTCTTGTAAATCAAGGATACCTCGCTGGATTCCCCTAAAGCACCGGCATCAAAATTTGCCCAACACATCAGAGTAATCTGATCTTTGGCGTTGAGGCTATCATCATGCGGGACTTCAAGCCATGAGATGCCATCCAATTTCAAGGCACCGCCGACTTGGCCCTTCCCATCAAAGGCAGCAGCCTTTTTCGGCTCACCGTGATTATCAAATCCCGAGGAGTCCTTTCCAATATTATTTTTGTCATCAAACATCCAGTAACCGAGGGCTTTGGCATCAGCATGGTTAGGAAACACGGTGAGAAAATAGATGCACAGAGCCACAAGAATTGGTCCAATGCGAAACATGGATAGCCCTCCTTTTGTGAAAAAACCCACTATCCCTCGCAACATGGGTCGGATAGTGGGTCTAGAATCATATTGGTACAGTGTGCAAGCCGCTTACCGTCTTGTCGATTTAATCGCGCCCCACTGCGTGGCTAATTTACCTTCGGTTTCGACCGAAAAAATCTCCACCATCTCGGTGAGGGACTTCCCTCTTTCACCGAGATTAAATGCCTCTTGAACCTGAGCCGGGGTCAGTGCCTGATCGAGAACCATCACTTCATCTATGGTGCCCCGCAGGTGACGTCTCGCACCTCCGACACGTTCCACCGGAACACGGTGATCGTAACCAATTGTCAAAGACTGCTCGGAATTTCTAAACGGTCCGCGTTGGGCACCTTTTGCCCTCTCTTTACCATCTCGGTAGATTTTAATTTCGGTGCCATCTGCTACTGCCGCAACATGGTGCCAATCATTTGGTTCGGGAATCAGCGGATCCCCAGGCAACACAGCCGATCGGCCGCCTTCTGTGTTTGCATCGAATCCAAAAGTACCACATGCACACCGATCACGCCACTTAACCAATCCATAAGATGACCAAAACGTCCGATCTTTCTTGTCGCCCTCCAGTATAAAGGGACCATTTTTATAGATTAAACTCTGTTCTTCCGCGGGACCGCTAAAACTGATCCAACACATCAAGGTCACTTGGTCTTTGACATTTAGGCTATTGTCATGAGGCACCTCAAGATAGTGTGGTGCTTGGTCTCCTCCTCCTGTTAGGTTCAACGCACCGCCGACCTTCCCCTGCCGCGTCCACGCTCCTGCCTTCAACTCCCCGTTATTTTTGAAGTGTGACAAATCCTTCCCGATGTTCTTCTGGTCGTCAAAGGTCCAGTAGCCGATGACTTTGGCAGCTGCATCTATTGGAGACAGATAGATTAACGAGATACTAAATACAAATAATAAAGTGATACGAGACATAATAACTCCTCCCTAATATTCTTCGTTATCCTCCTTTATTCTTTTTGAATGAAAATTGTAGAAAGGGGGCAAGTTAAACTTGCCCCCACGTTTCGGGTTGCTATCTACTGTTTATCGACCGGTCTTAATCTGTGCCCAAGTCATGGGTAACTGTGACTTCGGGTTCACCGAGCGAAGGTTCGCATCTTCAAACCAATCGATCATGTTCCGCCAGAGAAGCCATGAATTGCCTTGGCCAAGCTCTTTTTGCCCAAACCCCATGTTCATATTGGTAATTTCGGCACTACCGCTCAGGACATAAGCCCCTCTTTGAACTCTTCCATAGACGATAACAGCGATATTGGGATCGCCGATATCCTCAGCTGCCACCTCAGCGTGCCCAGGCAATAGCCCTCTATCATAGCCGGGGAAATCTCCATCACCCACAAAGGTCGGATCTGGGGATTTAGACGTATCAATAATGCCGCCCACCATATCTTTAGTCAGCGGTGTGCCCTCGACATACGCAAGGCAGCATTTGTCCGCCACAGGAAATCCAGCCAGTGCCTTGTCCATACCGTCCCAAAGGGCAACCAACGGTCTATCTTCGGGATCTCGTCCACCGGTGCTAATAACGCCGTGACCTTCGTCCATAAACTCCTTCAGTCTGTCGCCATTTTGCTCGATCCACGCTTGCAGGTCAGGGCTATCCCGCCAAATGTGGTAATTGAATACGATGACATCCCATTCGCCGCTCCAGAGTTCCCTCTCAAATCTTGCGACATCGTCACCAATGATCTCCAGAAAGTCTTTGCCCTCTGTAAAGCCGAACTGTTTGAAGATGGCATCGTACCACGTGCCTTGAAGTGCGGTTTTAATTTTTCCACCATCGAACGCAGCGGGATCTCGGGCAGGTGGGCCCCAAACACCCCACGATTCGGGTGTGTTATTAAACACTAAAAACGTGACATCACGTGCCTCAACGGTTGAGGGTAAGCTCCAAATGGCTCCAATAGCGAGGAGCGTTATAAGGATTAAAGATACTTTCATCCGTAACATTGTCTTATCCTCCGTATTTTAAGGTGTCTATCCAGAAAATCCTATGGAGTTGCCTAGGCGTTACGCCGACCGCCCCATTTAACTTTCGGGATAGATTTATTAATCATTCTCAGTTTCCTGAGTCGGCATTGTCTAGTTACAATGCCCCTACTATAAATTCAATTTATCAGAAATACAAGCAATTGTCAATTGAAAAAATGCAAATTTTGTTAAAATCTTAAGTAGATATACATCACATTTGGGTAAAAAAATCCTATAAAATAGTGCATTACTAGACTAAAAATCTTCATAAATTGCCTCATGTAATCTAAATGATAACCTATTAAGTGACATTAATAATTGGACCAATCTCCTTGTAAGCTGCAAGACAATCCTTGACAAGGAACAGGAGATAGGCTAAAATTGCACTTAGAAAGCAAATCAACAATTGGAGGAGATTAGTGACAGGCATAACACGGCGCGATTTTCTCAAAACATCGGCGTTGGCAGGTGCCGGCTTGATGACAGGCTGCCTCCGGAAAAAGCCCGAAGGGGTAATTTTCAAAGGCTGGCCCTATGAGCCGGACCTCGTGCGCGAAAATATCGAATATTTCGAGCGTCAATCTAATGTTGACGTCGCCTACGAAGCAGTGTCGGGCAATTACCACGATAAGATGGTCGCGTTATTTGTTGGCAAAACACCGATGGATTGCTGCTACGTGCGTGATGATGATCTGGCGGAATGGGTCGAGGCGGGATGGCTGCGGCCTTGTGACGACCTACCCGGTGCCGACCAGTATTTGGAAAATATCTTTGATTATAATGCCGACGCTATGACCTACGGGGGTAGACGCTACGGGCTGCCCTACTATACCGACTTTACCGTTTGGCTCTATAACGAGCAGATGCTTGAGGCAGCAGGCTTTGATGCACCAGCGCAAACTCTGGACGAGTTGACTGAGCAAGCGATCAAAATCAAAGAGGCGCGGGTGAAATCGCCTGATGGGGATGTTGTTGAATATCCGATTGTGCTTGGCTTTCGTCAGAACGTCACCGGCTTTGGTGACTGGTGGGCACTGAATTACGCGAGCGAGGTCGATCTGTTTGACGACGATTTCAACCCAATTTTTCCTGACGATGAGGGGCGACAGGCGGAGAAAATCCTTCAGTGGCTTGTCGATGGCATCCACAAGCACCGTGTTATCGACATCAACTCATTGACAATGCCAGATATTCGAGAGAACATCGCAGCGGGTAGGCAGACGTTTTGCCTGATGAGTAAATACGACGTAGAATGGATAAACAATCGCGAAAACTCCGCTGTCTCTGAAACCTATCTGAGCCAACGCGGCATCCCCGAAACAGAAGCCCTCCATGCAAAGGTCATTAAGATGGCACGCCTACCTTCTCTTGAACCCGAACAGCACGGCACGTTGGGGTGGACGCGGATGTATAGTCTGACAGCTCACTGCCAAGAGGATCATCTATTGGAAGCATGGAAGTTGATGCAATTCCTCGGGGGCGAGGATGCAACTGGTGACTATTACACAGCGCGGCGTTGGTTCCAACTTCGAGGCTTAGGATTTGCGTTCATCTCCTTGATGGATGATCCTGAAATCGTTGAGTTGACGGAGAAGTGGGGGAACATCAAACTAGTTAAGGAGCTATCACAGGTCGCCCGCATCCGAGAAAACATCAAAGCCCCGTGGTTCCCTGACTTCAATGTTTACTACCAGCCGGAGATCCAGAAAATCCTGCTGCGTCAGCAGTCTCCCCGCGACGGCCTGGGACGGATGGCAAAACGGTGTCAGGAATTCAAGCGGGAGTGGACCTAGCACGCTGATAACTTCTGACAAGGTATGAGTAAGAAAGGGAGAAGTGGTAGGAATAACGCGGCGTCATTTTCTCAAAACATCGGCGTTAGCAGGTGCCGGCTTGATGGCAGGCTGCTTGCGGAACGCGCCTGAAGGCGTCATTTTCAAAGGTTGGCCCTACGAACCTGATCTTGTCCGTAAAAACATCGAATATTTTGCACAGCAATCAAACATCGACATCGCTTACGAGGCAGTATCGGGTAACTACCACGATAAAATGGTCGCGTTATTCGTCGGTAAAACACCGATGGATTGCTGCTACGTGCGTGATGATGACTTTGTCGAATGGATTGAGGCGGGGTGGATCCGTCCCTATGAAGGTATGCCCGGAGCGGATGAATATGGCAACGACATCTTCGACTATAACCTAGAAGCAATGAGTTACAAAGGGGAACGCTACGGGTTGCCCTATTACACCGACTTTATGGTATGGGCATACAATGAGGCGATGGTGCAGGCTGCGGGATATGAGAAAGCAGCGCGGACGCTGGACGAATTGACGGAACAGGCGATAAAAGTAAAGGAGGCGAAGGTCCGCAGCCCTGCTGGCGATTTGGTCGAGTATCCGATTATGCTCGGTTTTCGGCAGGTCGTTACTGGCTTCTTTGATTGGTGGACATTGAACTATGCCTCCGAAATCGATCTGTTCGACGACGATCTTAACCCAATTTTTCCTGATGATGAAGGCCGACGCGCGGAGAGGATCCTTCAGTGGATTGTCGACGGTATCCACAAGCACCGTATTATCGACATCAATTCCCTGACTTCGCCATTGATCCTGGAGAATTTCGCAGCAGGGCGTCAAGCGTTTGCGATGATCATCCGGCACAATATGGAATGGGTCAATAATCGCGAGAACAGTGCCGTTGTCGAAGCGGATCTTCGGGCGCGGGGTATCCCCGAATCTGAGGCCCTCTATGCTAAACCCCTTAAAATGACATACATCCCCTCCCTCGAACCGGGGCAAAATGGCACGCTCGGCTGGACGCGGATGTACTGCTTAACGACACACTGTCGTGAGGAGTGCCTATTAGATGCTTGGCGGTTAATGCAGTTTCTCGGAGGCAAAGATGCGGCAGGCGACTATTATACAGCACGGCACTGGTATCGCTTGTGTGGCTTGGGCTTTGCCTTCAAGTCCCTGTTCGACGACCCTGAAATTATTGACCTGACCGAGCTATGGGGCGACATCGAGATGGTCAGGGCATTGTCGGCGGTGGCACGCATCCGCGAAATTATCAGAGCTCCATGGTATCCCGATTTCAATTTCTATTCGCAGCCAGAAATCCAGAAGATTCTTATCCGCCAAGTTTCTCCACGCGATGGGTTAGCGCGGATTGCGAAGCGGTGTCAGGAATTGAAGCGGGAATGGACATAAAATTGCTGAGGAAATTCAATTGTGAGTGAAAATACTTTGGAAGATGAAACCGTTGCAGGTAACAAAGCCGCGTCGCGCTTAACGATAAAAGAACGTGGGGATCGTATTTTCGCCTACCTGCTCAACGTTCCGAGCGTCATTCTCATCCTTGCGTTGATTGCGTATCCGGTGGTTGTGTCATTGTGGACTAGTCTACACCGTTATAATTTGCGGCGACCAGAAGACCACGCCTTCGTTGGTCTGGGCAACTATGTTGATGTATTGACCAGTTATGATTTTTGGCATTCGTTGCGTGTTACCCTCTATTTTGGAGGGATGTCCGTGGCATTGGTTATCGTTGTCGCGATAAGCATTGCCGTGCTATTCAACGAACAATTCAAAGGGCGAGGGCTCGCACGCGCGCTGCTACTGATTCCGTGGGCGGTGCCAGGTATCGTCAACGGCTTGATGTGGGCAGGGCTATTCGGTGAGCACGGTGCATTCAACCAGATGATAGGTGATTTCGTCGGTGTGTTCAATCGCCTGACAGGTGCTGAGATTGAGTATCTGGGCATGGCTTCACCGTTTGTCGCACTCAACGCTGCTATCGCCGCTCACGTCTGGCGGAGTGTGCCGTTCGCATGTATTATCTTTTTAGCCGCATTGCAGGCAATTCCCGGCGAGCAATACCGTGCAGCACAGGTGGATGGTGCGAGTGCTTGGCGTCGATTCCAACATATCACGCTACCTTGGTTGCTGCACCCGATTATGATTGTCGCTATCATTGAAACGATGAACGCTTTCCGTGGTGGCTTCGACATTATCTACGCATTGACGGCAGGCGGTCCCGGCGATGCGACCTATGTCATCGCTTGGCAGACTTACAAGGAAGCCTTCGGGCGCCTCAACTTTGGTGGATCAAATGCCTACTCCTATCTGATTACAGTTATCACGATGGGACTGGCGATTATTTATATTCGAGTGCTGTATCGCCGAGGCACCGTCCAAGGATAAGAAAGGGATCTTGTGAATAGAGAGGTTGTCAAACGAACCATTTTATATGTACTTGTGCTGATTGCAGCGTTGTATATTGTAATACCGTACTTGTGGGTTGTGTTGGTCAGCTTCATGCAGGAGCGCGAAGCAACCCAACTGCATTGGATTCCACGCGATCCAACGCTGGAAAATTACTTGATGTACTTCCGTGTATATGGCGATAGTGCGGAAATCGGTGCGGCGACCGCACGGCAGTTCCCGCGTGCTATTGTTAATAGCTTCATCATCGGAGGCACGGTGATGTTTATCAATCTGTTCTTCGGATCGCTTGCGGCATACGCCCTGGCGCGGATGAATTTTGGGGGTAACCTTGCTCTGCTGTTGTTCTATCTCGGTTCCCGCAGTGTGCCGGGCGTAGCAATTATGATTCCCATGTATCTTGTCATGCGCAGTTACAGGTTGTTAGACACCCATATCGCGGTCATCCTTGCCCATGTAACCTTTACGCTACCGTTCACTATCTGGATTCTCAAGGGCTATTTCCAGACTGTACCGCTCGATTTGGAACGTGCGGCGCGGGTTGATGGCTGCTCCCGTCTCGGTGCCTTGTTCCGTGTGTTCCTGCCAGTAACAACGCCCGGTATGATCGCGGTGGGCATTTTCTCCTTCATTTCATCGTGGGGCGAATTTTTCTTTGCCCTTTTGTTCACCTCCACCATATTTTCAAAGCCTGTAACCGTGGTAGCATCAGACTTTGCACAGGAGTTACAGATCGACTTCACAATCATCGCCGCCGGTGGGGTTTTGGTAGTACTGCTACCGATTATCCTCGCATTCATCTTCCAGCGATTCATCATTCACGGCATTGGTGGAGCGGTGACGGGATAGCCTTGCACAAAAAAAAGAGGATGGCGGTTGGTGCTAGTAATAAGTCCGATCTGAAGTAAAGCCTACGGAAGAAAGGATAGGTAATTTTCTGTGAAACAGGGAACAGTTCTGTTAATGTTAACATTACTGGTATCATCGACATCAGCAGAGGTACTTCGGCATGATTTCAACAATTTGGATTTGGAGGGTTGGGTGATTAGCGAGGATCACCAGACGGTAGCTATTAAAGATGGTGAATTGATTGCAGGGGTCCCGCCTCCCCAACCGGACAGCACCACTCTCATTTTGTTACCTTTTAAAGGGAGGCCCGCTAGCGATTATGATGTAACGGTGTCTGTGAGACTCGATCTTTTCCTGTTTCAGCCGATCATTGCTAATGGAGCAGGAATTGGACTCCGTGGGCATTCAACTGAAAAGTTCCTCGGGCTTGTAAAGGACGATAAATTACAAGATCCACGATCTCTGAGTGACTTAGGTTATTATTTTTTTATCGGACAAAACACCGAGGGAAAATGGGGTGTTGGGGCATCAATTTGGCATATAGAACGGGTGGCGGTAAATGCAGAAGGTTTTATTAGGGGCGTATTCATAGAGAATGAGTTGCTGCGATTTTCACCGTTCGATGTCAAACTGGGTGAGTGGTATCGCCTAAAGGTCATTGCACAGGGAGATTTGTTCCGAATTTTTGTCAACGAAGAACAGGTGCTGGGTTTGAAAGATGTTCGTTATCCTGAAGGAACAATCTATCTGTCGTCGGGATTTGGCAACATTATTCGCTTTGATGATTTTGAGGTAAAATACGATGCTCCTGCGGTTGTACAACCGCGGCGAAAACTGGCAACAATGTGGAGTGAAATAAAAAGAAAAACCCAATAAGTTGAGGTCTGAAAAATTGAAGTAATTTGGACAAACTTTTTAGGGGACAGGAGGGATTCTTTGGCAAAAGTTGTTATTGAACATCTTACGAAACACTTTGGAGATGTCGTCGCGGTAGACGACCTAACCCTCGAAATTGTTGATCGCGAATTTTTGACATTGTTGGGACCGTCAGGTTGTGGCAAGACCACGACGTTAAACATTATCGCGGGCTTGGAAGATCCAACAAGCGGACGGGTGCTCTTTGACGAGGACGACGTGACAAATGTCCCACCCGAACGACGCGATATCGCAATGGTTTTTCAAACCTACGCGCTATACCCACACATGCGGGTTTACGATAACATCGCCTTTGGCTTGCGGATGCGCCGTACACCGGTTGATGAAATTGAACAACTTGTGCAGGAGGCAGCGAAGGCGATGGAGATTGACCACCTGCTCAAGAGAAAGCCGCGTGAACTCAGTGGCGGACAGCGACAACGCGTGGCCTTAGCGCGTGCCATCGTCCGGAATGCACATGTGTTCCTACTCGACGAACCGCTCTCAAATCTCGACGCTAAATTGCGTGTAACTATGCGCACCGAACTCAAACGGCTGCACGCTGAATTGAAAAAAACATTTGTCTATGTCACGCACGATCAAGCCGAGTCGCTCATCATGTCGGATCGGATTGTGGTGCTTAATGAGGGCAAACTCCAACAGTTGGGGACACCCGAAGAAATCTACAATCAACCTGCCAATGCCTTCATCGCTGGCTTTGTTGGAAGTCCGCCTATGAATTTCTTCGACGGTCAGCTGCAAAACGGTGGAGATCAGTGGCTGGTAAAGGGGCAGGGATATACCTGTGAGTTTACACCGGGACAGACACAACGCCTGATTGAGAACGCTTCGGCAGAGGTACAGCTCGGGGTACGTCCAGAAGATATCGAGGTGTTGCCGAGCGAATCCCCCACCGCCCAAGCCAACGTTGTGGTACGAGAACCGTTGGGCAGTGATCTGTTTCTTACCTTGGAGTTGGAGGGCGTGACTTTTAAGGCGCGAACCCACCCCGACGCACATATGGACCGCGGCGACAGTGTACCAATCCGTTTTAAGTCAACCAAGGTACATTTGTTTAGCCGAACCACAGGCGCAACGTTGCTTGAGTCTAGGCAATAAAACAAACGAAATCCGCCTACGGAATCTCTAGCGGGATTGTTGCTAAAAACGCCGTTTCCATTCGTCGATTATGGGTCTGTGCGGCGACGACAGAGCCGTAGACATTGCCGAGATAGAAGATACCCCCAAGTGTGCCAAACGTCCAACCTTTACGCGACGAAACGCCATTTTCGGAAAATCCGTCGTAAGCCGCCCACCCCAACACCCCCAACAGAAATACAGTCAGCAGCGCATCGTTTGGACGCCCAACATAAACCCTGCCGCTGCCGGGCAGGGCAGTGGACAGGCATCCCGCCAACAGTGGACTTTTGGACGGAAGGGTTCTCCCTTTTTCAGCGTATCCTTTGTAGGTTGACGCACGGTGACCAACAACTTCTGGCAGCCCACCTAAGTCAAACTGGTCGAAGTGTTGAATCGCATTCTCCCACCGCTTCTGCATCAGTTTGTTCATACCAATCAGGATCTGCGATTTCCAACGATATTCCTCTCCCTCGAACAGATCCTGCGATTCCTTGAGAAAGCCGACAGATTTGTCGTACTGTCCTGCCAAAAAGTAGGTCGCGCCTAGCTCATATCGTGCCAAATTGGAATCGGGCTGTGTTTGGAGGAATTGAACAGCATGGTTCGGTTGGCCGCCTAGACGATAGCTATCAGCGATTCGGCGTAAAACGTCATTCTGACTGTCCCCTAAAGCGGTTGGCTGAGAAAAGAGATAACGCTGATACTCACCTGCTGCGCGGAGGTAGTCGCCTTGAGCGTAGAGGTAATCTGCAAACTTGCGGATGTTTTCAGGTTGATAATAATCAATTGGTGGCCTGTCTGCAATTGCCATCAATGTCGAAAAAATAGAGCAGAACGCGGTGAGGAAAATGGCGTGACGACACATCATTTCTTCTCCCCGCTTGCGGGGCCGGGGGTAAGGATTGTCCCCATTCGGACGGGGAGAAGCCCCCTAAGCCTCACAGGTTGAGCATAGCGAAATCCCGATGCTTCATCGGGGTGGGGGAATAATCCGTGTGTCAACGCCTCCCGTGAGTATGCCTCAACCGGATCAATGTACTTGCCACTTGCTTCGTCAAAGGGGTAGTGTGTATGCAGCATGATTCCGTTATCGCGCAGTAGACGGTCTGCGGTCAACAGTATACCCCGAAAGAAACCGTATCTTTGGATTGACCCCATTCCGAATCGGGAGCAACTTGGAAAAAAGTTACAGGCAGGTCGATCTTGCGTCGAAATGTATTTCTGGTAAATACGAATAAGCCCGGTCGAAAAGAGGCGGATCGGTGTAGATTCTCTTGGGCTGAACGGAATGGCTTCCCCCTTTTGATATGAGATTTGGATCGGATTCGCCCGCAAGATGAAAAAAAGATCAGCAGCTTCCTCCGGTACGGAAGCCCAGACCCACGACGAAACACACAGAATTAGGATGCAGATGCTGAGCAGACGAATAACCATTTGACTTCCTCGATTTTTAGGTCTTTGGGAATCTGGGACTTTCAGATTCAATTGGGCAGTTTGGGGTTTAATGGGGTGTCGCTAATCTGGCTCACGGAATTTTCCGTCCCTGTCACGTTTCACCATATTTACATCAGAGGCGTCCGGATGACTGCCTCAAGAATATGAGCGCGTGGGGATTGCGAGACGAGAAACAGGATTAAATCCGCGACCTCTTCTGGCAAGGTTAGATGCTCGATGATATCGTCCGGGTGATTATCTCGGCGCATCTTGGTATCAACGGGCCCCGGACACACCACACTCGCTTTCACACCGTGCGGTCGTCCTTCGTTATTCGTGGTTTCAGTAAAACCAACAACGCCAAATTTGGAGGCGCAGTACGCCCCGCCGTTGGGGTGCCCAACTTTGCCGGAGACCGACGAGACGTTGACGATATGTCCCGACCTCCGCTCGCACATGTGACCGAACACTGCTTGTGTGCAGAGGAAGACGCCTTTCAGATTAACAGCGATATTGAGATCCCAATCCTCCTCACGAATCTTGGGAATCGGGTTGTGGATGGCGACGCCCGCGTTGCTGACGAGAATATCGACCTTGCCGAATCTGTCTAGCGTCCGTTTTACCATCGCGTCCACCTCCGACTTTTGTGTTACATCGGTTGGTATTGCGAGAGCTTGCCGACCGAGTGCAGACACCTCACCTGCGACGGCTTCGACCTCCGCGATCGTTCGTGCCGCAAGCACCAGATCTGCCCCTTCCTGTGCAAAGGTGAGGGCAGTAGATCTCCCAATTCCACGTCCGGCACCGGTAATAATTGCAACTTGGTTTTCGAGTTTCATTCGTGCGACTTTCCCTTCGATTGGTGGGAATATGCCTCGGCTTGGCTCATTTGTTTCTCGGTCTAGATGGCATTTTCTTCGATGTAATCGAAATTGATGTCGTAACCTAGTCCCGGTCCCTGCGGTAAATGGACATATCCCTCGTCGTCCATAGCGTCAATCTTTGCATTCAGCCAGGGTTCGACCTCATCGTAATCAATAAATGGGTGGAGGAGCCCCCTCTCGTAGAATTCGCCGGGAATACCCATCGCGCCCAATACCTGAAGATTTCCACCGCCGCCGCCGTGTACCTCCATCGCCATGCCAAACGACTCTGCTAGATGTACGGTTTTCATCAGCGGTGTAATCCCGCCCACATCTCCCACGCCGCCTCGCAGGATGTCCGCAGCACCGCGCAGAATCCACTCTGCTCTGGTATACATTTTTCCTTCAGCGGTTTCGGGCCCCACAACCGGGATATCCAGTTGTTCTGCCAGCCACGCATAAGAAGAGGTGCTGTGTTCATCCATCGGCTCTTCAAACCAGTAGTAGTTGAGTTTCTCAAGTTCCCTGCCGATATAGAGTGCCTGCTCCCGACTGTAGTAATGGTAGCAGTCCAGCATCAGCGGAACATCGTCACCGACCGCCTCTCGCACGGCAGCACACGCCTTGACATCCATCTTAGGGTCAGGTGCCCACGGAATGGGTGGCATCCATGTGTGCAGTTTGATCGCTTTATAGCCACGCTGTATGCACCACTCGGCGAACTGCCCGTAGTCATCTGGGCTGCTGAGTCCGCTTGGTTCTTCGTCACCGCACATGGTGCTGGCGTAGGCGAGGACTTTGTCTCGATAGCCACCTAACAGCTTATAGACCGGCTGATCAAAGCAGCGACCCGCCAGATCCCACAACGCCATGTCCGCTACACCGATTACATTGTCTGTGAGGTTCCGATGGATTCGCTGCCAGTGCTTGAGTCGTTGCCACAGTTTTTCACGATAGAATGGATCTTCCCCAACCAGCGCGGGTTTGAAGATCTGTTCCACAATGGCGGGGCTGCCCCCAAAGGCGTAGCCCTCCGCACCTTCATCGGTGACAATCGCGAGCAGCGTTTGAGTTGCGTCGTGTTCAGGCCCAGGATGTCCATGTCCCTCGGAGTCTCTGACTTGGTTCGTCCTATATCTGAACGTTTGGGTTTTTATGTCTACAATCTTCATTATCGTTTGCCCTTCACGTTTTACCTGTGCAGCTTTTCAATCATTCCGAACAGGCTTTGGAGGCAGATCCGAGACGCTTCCTCCCCCGCTTCAGAAAATGCAGTCCCCCCCGGACGATTGAGCAGGTCGTCCTCGATCTTTGAGGCAGGACGCCAATGCGTTTCCAGGCAGAGGTGTCCCTCGTAGCTGTCGTCAACGAACGCTTGAAGCTGCCCTTGCCAATCAATCACACCTTCACCGACCGGGACCGATTCCAGCTCGCCCGTTTCGGGATTTTCACCGGCATCCTTTAGGTGGGCATGGACCATCAGCGGTTTGATTCTATCATAGGCGTTGGGATAGGGTTGTTCGCCGTCTTCCGCGTGGGCTTCGTTCGCGGGGTCCCAGATAGCACGGATATTGGGAGAATTGATTTCACGGATGAATCGTTCTGTCAGCTTAACGGTTGATAGGGAGGTTGAGGCTTCGTTTTCCATCCCCAGAATCATTCCCTCTCCGCTTGCCATCCGTACCGGCTCGTCATACGCAGCGATAATCTCGTCCCACCGTTCCTCGACGTTATCCGTTTTCCAAAAAACGAAGGTGCGGATAAGGTTGATATCAAATGCTTTCGCTACTTCGATGCACCGCTTAAGGATTCCAAGATGTTCGCCCCGTTCCTGCGGGTTATCAATGTCACACTTGAAAAATGGCGAGGCGATTCCGACGATTTGAATTCCCGTTCCATCAAGGATCCGCTTCATCTCATCGATATCGTCCGCTGTTAATTCCTGCGGCGGCTTATCCCACACAGATCGGATCTCAATTGAGTCAAGGTTTAACTCTTTTGCAACATTGACAACCGTTTGAAAATCTTGTGAAATCTCATCACCAATAACACCTATTTTGAACATTGCCCTCTCCTTCATTTACGAAGTGCGGTGAATTTTTGCGTTTGTGCAAAATTAAGGTTGGCGATTCCAGGCCGAAACACCTCGAACCTTCATCCGCCGCACGAGCCATATCAATCCACTTCTAAACTGCTCGCCCGCCGGTCCGCTAGTCCACATGAAACTCGCGCACTACACCATTAACAACGACCCTATAATCTCCCGTCGAGAACCTTCCCAGAGGAATCACCTCCTGATACTCCGTGATGACCGTTGCACATGCAACATCCTTGGGGCGTATGGTGGTCATCTGGATTGTGATGGTGTTTCCGTCCCGCGTTTCATGCGTTTCATGCGGAATGGTACAGGCATCCGGTGCAACGCCAATAACCTCCACGAACACCTGAACAGGAAAACTTTCCGCAATCCGTATCTCAACCGATTGGATGTGTGCATCTTCGATAATCCCATCATTAGGTAGGAGTATATCTGGATTCGATACGATGATATCATCAATGACTTCAGCACAACCTACCAAGCAAACAGAAGCAATGCAAAGAATACAAATCTGTGTGATTTTCATCATTTAGCCTCCCGGAGTTTACCATACCTATCAGCCTCAAGCGTTATGTTAGGACAGTTTGAACCTATTGTGAAATTATAGCACCATTGCAAAATTGAACTAGCCTTTTTTACTATTTTCCACTACCTACCTCCCTTTTCATTCAACGATACGAATGCCCGCCATCGGGAAAGATTCCTTGCTGAACTTCCAACTTATAATGCGTCACAGCCCTGTGGATCTCTTTCCGCATATTTGCATACTGCTTGACGAATGTCGGCGAGCGATCAAAGAGTCCAAGTATATCATGAAGCACCAACACCTGCCCATCACAGTCAACCCCCGCCCCGATGCCGATTGTCGGAATCTGCAACGATTGCGTGATTGCCCCACCTAGTTTCTCTAGGATAGATTCAAGGACGATTGCAAAGCAGCCGGCAGCTTCAAGTGCCTTTGCATCATCGGCAATCAGCAAAGCTTCGGACCGCTTGCGTCCATGCACCCGAAATTTTTCACTCGTCTGCGGCAATAGCCCGACATGCCCCATCACCGGAATCCCATCACCGACAATGGCTTTTACAATCTCCGGTTTGTTCCCCTCAAATTTGACTGTATCGGCACCGACCTCACAAAGGGCGCGTGCGTTTTTGACCGCCTGCTCCGGCGTTTCATAAGCCTGATGCGGCAGATCGGCGACAAGTAAACAGGTTGTATTGGCTCGTGCCACGATTCGGGTGTGATGGAGCATGTCCGCCATCGTAACCGATCGCGTGTCTTCATAGCCCAAAACGACCATGCCGAGCGAATCGCCGACAAGGATAATGTCGATATCAGCATCATTGAGGATGCGCGCTGTTGGGTAGTCATACGCGGTCAGCATCGCAATTTTTTGTCCATTCTGCTTCATTGCCTGAATGAAATCGGTTGTTTTTTTCATCGTTATTTCACGTTTATCTTTTATTGCTCCAGTTCTGATTGCGAGACGAATGTCAAACGACACACCCCAAACTTTCCCTCGATCTCCTTGCTATGCAAAACGGCATCGCTTCCAAGTGAAATTTCTTATGGTTTTGATTCATATGTTATCTTAGAATTAGAACTCAAAGACGCATTCCATCAACGCCCACCATTCCTCCGGTTTTCTTTCAGGCACCGGCTCTTGATAGGTCCGCATCAGCTCATCCCACTCGCGGCAGCGTGGGTGCTGTTCAAGATAGCGTGGGAAATCCTTTTCAACGTCAAACGCATCAACGGTTTCCATTGCCATGAACATCCGGCGACCTAACAGGTAGATATTCATCTTTGTGATACCAATCGTGTGCAGACTCTCTAGAACTTCGGGCCAAACGTTGCTATGATATTCTTTATATTTTTCGATTATCTCCGGATCATCTTTCAAATTGATTGCCAAACCAAAATGTTTCATTCCTATCTCCTTCATTGTGTAAACGAGTTGTCGTTGAGCAAAGCCTCAACATAATTATCACTGAATTATTGCGATTTGTCAATAGCAATCTCACGAGTCATAGGGTCATTTAATTCTTCTGTGAGAGGGATTTCCCAATCCCGATACTTCACCGGCCAAGCGATTCCCTCGTCGCGACGTTTCGACCCAAATGGTTAAAAACCGAAAACTGAATAGCCCTACACGAGCCAGAATTCCCATTGACATGAGATCCCGTGGTAAGTATAATTCAATAAATTATCAAGCAAAGTGGAATTGTCAGGGAAGAGGCGGTGAAAGTCTATAAACTTGCATCAGCAGAGGGGTAACCATGTCCAAAAAGCAAAAAGATGAAGTAACTAAAAAACAGAAAGACCAGCATACTGAAAAAGATTTCATCAGGCTCCAACCGACGGATAAGCCGGTAGAAGCACGAAAGAAATTGAAGCGTAAGTTCTATGAGAAAGAACTTGCCCGACTTCAGATAGAATTAATCAAACTCCAAGAACATATCCTCAATAAGGGCTTAAAGGTTGTCGTGATTTTTGAAGGCCGTGATTCCGCAGGCAAGGGCGGAACCATCCAGCGAATTACGGAACCACTGAATCCACGGATCTGCCGAGTGGTCGCATTGGGCACCCCAACCGAACGTGAGAAAACGCAATGGTATTTTCAACGATATGTTCCTCATCTGCCGGCCGCCGGTGAGATAGTGTTTTTTGATCGGAGTTGGTACAATCGTGCCGGGGTCGAACGGGTAATGGGCTTTTGCACTGCGGAAGAATATCATGAGTTTTTGCGTTCCTGCCCCGAATTTGAGCGAATGTTGGTGCAATCCGGAGTTATTTTAATCAAATATTGGTTATCTGTAGATGCGGATGAACAGGAGCGCCGTTTCAGAAGGCGGATTAAAAATCCGGCCAAACGTTGGAAACTCAGCGAAATAGATCTGGAATCCCGCAAAAGATGGATTGATTATTCCCGAGCCAAAGATGAGATGTTTAAGTATACAGATATCAAACAAGCCCCTTGGTATGTGGTTGATGCCCATGACAAAAAACGGGCGCGGCTCAACTGTATTCACCACTTGTTGACTCTGATACCTTACGAGCCCCTCCCCCACCCCAAGTTAGAATTACCACCACTCCAAACAGATACCGGATATATGCGACCGCCCATGACAGACCAAACTTTTGTGCCAGAAATGTACCCGTAAGTTTGTAGGGCTCCAATCCACACTATCATAGACCGATTGCACTTAATCTTAGGTGCAATTTGTGTAATACATGTCTGCTTAATATATATTTCGTATACTACATATAGTTAGTTTCCAAAAAATAAAGCACTATATATTGTAGAAAACGCAATTTTTTGTAACTTTTATGCAGCCGTTTACGTTTCGTATGACGAACTTACAGAGACATCACCTATTGTACTATTATATTGACGTGTTGCTAAGGAGAGCTAAATGCCCAAACATCATACTTACGTCGCAACCTGTATAAAAGAAACACCACTCCAGTGGGGAGTTGAACTTGAGGCGTTAGAGAATCCAGTACCATCCAAAATTGTGCGGTTTCCAAATTTGACGCAACCGCTTACCAAAGCACCATATTTTCAGTCCGACTGCGATCCGATAGCTTATTTTAAGCAGCTAGTCAAAGGTATGCCGGAGATGCTTCGAGACTATCATGCACGCACCCTCAGACGGATTCAGGGACAAATGGATCAGTTGGAAGTCGGCGATTGCTGCTACGTCAAGGTTTCATACATTGATAGCAGAGGTGGGGTCAGTCCCTACAAGTACAACATCGAGCTTATTGATACCCGACCTTGTGAATCGCACCATAGCTCAGACACGGCAGATTCTGAAAATGTGGAACTACCTTCTGCTGCACCGAGTATAGATAACCTCTACCCTCCTTTCGTGGAGGAGATAGGATCGGATTGGGGAGAAGCCAGTGACCTTCCTGACGATGAGCAGTTAAACTCGCCGATCAACAACACAGATTCACTCGAGCTCATCACGCAATTGCACGAGGAAATCCAGGAACTACAAGGCGATTTGGACCGGATCAAAGATAGGATTGCAGAAGCAGTGGTTCCAGCTTGTCAGAGTTTGGGACAGCGGGTAGTGATGGATTCAGAGCAAGCTGCGAAGGGAACCCCGGAGGTTGAGGAAATAGAAGAAGTTGATTCGGGTCTACCAGTAGCAGCAAACGATCAACGAAAGGAAATACTCCTCAATTTAGATGAGCAGTGTGCAATTGAATACATAATCAACCAGCAAGTAGTCACCGAATCACAGCTGAGAGACGTGTGCCATATCTCCAATCCGATTCGCGTGATGAACCGTTTGATTGAGAAGATGGAGCAGTGCAATTTTCCTTGGATCTCCACGGAAGAAAGCCAAAATGGAGAACTCATTTATATGTGGAGTGCTCCAGAGTGATTAAGCTTAGTTCTCTTTCACACTGTTCGCGTAGATTTGAGCAATAATCACATTTGTCTTTAACCCTTCCTGCCCTGTACAGCGGATTGGAATACCTGTACGCATCTGATTGACGAGGGCTTCAACTAACCCCGTGTGCATATACGGCAATGGAGGTTGATGGAATGACTCGCTTTTGTCTTTTGTCTGAAGCGTCAGGTTTCCGCTGTTGAGCGGGTTGCATCGCAAACTCCCCTCCGTACCGTAGACTTCCACCTCGTCAATCGGAACGCCAACATTCCAGTTGATATTCGCGACAGCATGTGCCCCGTTTTCAAAGCGTAAGGCGAAGACGGCAGAATCATCAACTGGATGGGGCAAATAGACGTTTTCTGCGTACCCAGAAACAGATGTCACCTCCCCCAACAGATACATCAGCAGATCAATCCGGTGACTCCCCAAATCCATCAGGACACCCCCGCCGCTAATTTTTGGATTAGTGCGCCATGCACCCCACTCATGGCTGCTCGGATCATAGGAAGCGGTGTGATTGATTCGCCCTAGCACAACTTTCCCAATTGCCCCCGCCTCCATCAATTCCTTCATTTTTATAATATTCGGAAAAAAGGGTCTGTAATAAGCGATTGTAAGCGTGACATTATTCTCACAACAGGCATCAACCATCTGCTGGCACTCGGCGACGTTCATTCCCATCGGCTTTTCACAGAGAACATGCTTCCCCGCCTCCGCTGCAAGGATTGTCTGTTCACAGTGCAGATGCGGCGGTGTTGCGACATAGACTGCGTTAATCTCGTCATCTGCTAGCAGCCCTTCAACCGTGTGATAAGCGCGTTTCGCGCCATGTCTCGCCGCAAAATCCTCCGCCTTCTCTTTATCACGGCGCATTACCGCAATTAGTTCAGAACCTTCAACCGTATAGAGCGGTGGACCCCCCTTGTATTCCGCGACATCCCCGCAACCAAGGATTCCCCATCGTAATAATGTCATATTGTCCTCTTTGCAAATTGAATGAGTAAACTTTTTATTTTCGTCCAATACCCCTTACGGATGCAATCGTTTCAACCAATTTTGAACGCGGAGCTGCAAAAACGCCCGCGACCGACCGGACCAGAGATAATCGAGTGTCAGACCTCGAAAAATTGGCATAGGACTCATCTGGAGACGTAGGCCTTCGGTAAATGTTTCAAGCGATTGATCCCCCAACCCACGCGACAATCGCCGCAGCAGAGTTACTGCATCGGCAAGGTTTCTGACGGAATCGTGTTTTTCCGTGAGAGCGTTGAGTCTTGCCACTGTGCCCTCCAAATCTTGTTCCCCCCAATCGCTCCACCACCGGTCAAGCGACTCGAGTGCTGATGCAAAGTGGGTTCCATCATCTCGAAATTCTTCTCGCTGGTGCGGATTGCAAATATACTCGCCAAGTTCCGTGAGGACAGATTCTCTCGACTGTGTAGGATTCAATTGCCTATGAAAAAAATAGTAATCCCCCGGATATTGCGTATACGGCGTCAAGCGATAAGCGAGTGAAGCGGTATGTTTTTCCTCAAGCCCTCTTTCGAGCCACCCATCAATCTGCCTTAATTTGGGCTCAGGCAAGATGTTGTTCGACTCAAATCCACCCTCCGGGTCAAGGAAGAACGCAAGCGGCAAAGGGACCAATCCGTGTTCCCGCATGATGTCAATCGTTTCATATTCGACACTTCTGATAATCACCGCGCTCCCTTCAGGTAGCTCTGCCGCAATTCGATGGCGCAGATTTGGGTGCAACGCAAAACCATTTCGTCCGGCCTCAATGTTTTCAATCCACCAAGGGCAAGCCGTGATCGATGCTCTGCCATCAATGACCTTAGATACGGTGTGTAGGGCGTTCAACATCACCTGCAAGTAGTCCCTACACTCCGAACAGATACAGGCACCCGGATCTGCGAACCAGAGAACGAAGCTGTCCGCCACGTCTGCGAAGGTATCGATCAGATATTCCTGATAAGGTAGGATACGTTCTTTCCCACGCTGCCAGCAGAGGGTGATGCCGGTGTAATTGACATCTTCTGCTCGTAGTTGGGGGTAGCGCAGCCATGTCGAGGGCGGCACGGTTCCACTTGAAAAGCCGACATGGGTTTCCAGCCCCATCACGCGGGCATACGCCAGCGCGTCGTACCAAACCTGATACCGCCACGCATTGGAAGCCAACTCCGGCTCGTCCGGATGATAATATTGTATGGGCCAAATATAGAGTTTCAACAAATTGCAGCCCGCTGCATTGAGCAGTTCAATGTACCACTTCCAATCGTCGAGGCTCCAAGTATCCGTTGTCAGGGGCGCGATATTCCACGGAATGCTTGAAGCGTACACGCCCCGTATTGTGTACGGCGTATCATCGTCAGCAAAGTTGCGAACCATCCGAAACTGGACATCGTCCCCGGTCCTTCCGACGAGGCGATAGCGTTGTTTGGTATAAACGCGGATCGCCCGATAATTCTCCCGATAACAGGTCAACGCGAGTCCCTGTTTCCCACGCTCGCGGGCAATGCCTTCAATCCGGCCCATCAGTCTTTGACCGATGCCCTTGTTATGGAAGGCATCGACGACTCCAATACCCAAACCCGGATAACCATCTCCACCTCGGTCAACGTACCAGACATGCCCAACCAGCTTTTCGTCGATAAATGCACCGATATGAACGCAGCTGGGGCTGTGGAGTTCTCCTGCAATCTTTGCGACCGCGTCTTGGCTAAAGGGGTATGGATGATAAAAAGAGCGACTCGCCTCAGAAAGCCCCTCAAAGAAAGGGGAAATCTTCGGGACATCGGCGTCAGTAAGGAAGCGGATGGTTAAGTTTGTTGTGTTATCGTCCATAATGTCCTCTCTCGTTGGGCAGAGAAGCATCTTTGATTTAGTCCGAAATTCCCCCTGTTGCGCGCAGCAGTGTTTCCTGTACAAGCAGTTCATGCGACATCGGTCGATCCGGTGGCTGCTTCCCTTCAATGGTGGCTATAAAAGCATCCAATTCCAGTTCATAGGTCCTACCACGACCCTCCCCGTCTATCTGCACAAACTGTTCGCCTTCTCGGTAGCCATCTTTTGCTGCTGCTAGGCAGAGGCGAATTTGCAAACCGGGTTCAAAAGGTTCGACAATGATGGCACTCCCCTGACTGCCGTACACCTCAAAACGGCGCGCCGCCGGTTGTGTCTCCATTGCAGCGATGTCAATAAAGGCAAGGGCGTTCTCAAACTCAAACACCCCTAGGGTATTATCCTGAAACGCTGACACCGAACCGGCATCGTTCCTCAAAAACGAGGTCACTTTTACGGGTCGCCCCAAAATCCAAACTACTTGGTCGAGCATGTGACCGCCCAAATCAAAAAAGATGCCGCCATGATGCGTGTCACTAATTCGAGTGCGGGCCTCTTCCGTTATATGCGTGGACATGTGGGCGCGCACGGCGAACACATCGCCCAGAAAGCCTGACCTCGCCCAGTTAGCAACCTGCTTGAAAGCCGAATGATAGCGCAGCATATACCCCATCTGAATGAGCAGCCCTTTGTCCTCCGCATTTGCGACCACCCGTTGCCACTGCGTCCAATTATCGCCGGCAGGTTTGTCGTACCAGACGTGCTTGCCAGCGGCAACAATCTCCTCGGTCTGATCGAGACTTTCCGCATTGAGCCCTTCAGAAGCGATCGCTACAATGCTTGCATCGTCCAACATTTCGCTTTTGTCGTCGAACCAGTGAACACCCTCAAAAGGGCCTCCCTCCCCTTCAAGCGCGGCGCGTTGTTGTGGGTCGGGTTCAAAAACCCCGGCGATTTCGACATCATCATTTACCTGCATCGCCTGCAATTTGCCGGAGGCGTGTCCATGTTTGGTTCCATACTGAGCCATTCGTATTTTTGCCATTCTTCTCTCCAAAATTTTCGTTACCGGTTCGTCCCGATCAGATCGGGATTTATAATTTCTTACCCCAAAGGTTAATGTGTTCTAACTATACTCAGAAATCTGCACCGTGTCAAGTGCTTTACATTGAATGATCCCAATTGGTAGGTGGGGCATCTTGCCCCGCAGGGACTTTGACCGAGAGATTGAGGTTATGGAAGAATTAAATGACTCTAGTTGATTGAGCTAGTAATAGAAATTCCCGCTTGTGCACGGTGTCATGATAGGGTATTATAGACGCTGTTAATCAAAATTCAGGCATATTCCGCTATGCACCGGTCAAACTCATTTTATGCGATTGAGAGGAAATTTCATGCAAAACTCTTCAAGCTACGGCACGATCCTTATTGTCATTGACGGATGCCGTCCTGACGGTATCCAGCAGGCGCGTACACCAAATATTGATACGCTGCTTGCACGCGGGGCTTATACTTTCAACGCACAGAGCGTTGTCCCATCATCTACGCTACCGTGCCATACCTCAATGTTTCGTGGCGTAACGCCGTCACGTCACGGTATCACAACCAACACCTGGGTGCCGATGGTGCGCCCGGTGCCAAGCATCGCTGAAGCTGCACACGCGATGAAGAAGAAAACAGCGTTTATCTATAATTGGGAGCAGCTTCGGGATTTGGCAGCACCGGGTTCACTCGATTTTTCCTATTTCAGAGAGAACCTCGATGATCCGGAGGGCGATTTGACGATAGCACAGATCGCAGCGGAACACCTGATTGCTGAACAACCGGATTTTTGCTTTGTCTATCTGGGGGTGGTGGATATTGTAGGGCATCGGCATGCGTGGATGTCTGAGGAGTATATTGCACAGATCGGTATTGCAGACCAAGCAATTGGGATTCTACTCGAAGGACTCGAAAAGGCGAACCTTTTGGATCATTACTTTATTCTCGTCCAGAGTGACCACGGTGGGCACGGAAAGAGTCATGGGACAGATCTGCCGGAAGATTTAACGATTCCGTGGATAGCAGCCGGTGCGAAGATCAAGCAGACTGGTGAAATCAAAGGACCGGTGCGCATCTTTGACACCGCACCGACGCTCGCTCACGTTCTGGAGGTGCCAATGTCTGAAGATTGGGAAGGACAGCCAATTATGGAAATTTTTTAATAAAGGTCTTAGCCCGTAGTAATATGACGCTGTTATTTATGAGTCGGAGATTCCCTAATCAACCACTAGCTCCGTATAATTGACCATACTATTACCAAATAACCATAGGTAGTCCACCTTACCTTGGACAGCGGCTCCTCAATCCAGTTTGAGACAACTATCAGGTCAAGCACATTGACCCGCCCATCACCATTGACATCTACCTTTAGGTTCATAAGTGGTTGTGCGCCAAAGTTTTGATACAATAATCACCAGGTCAAACAAATTGACCTGTCCATCACCATTCACATCGGGCTGGAGCCCACCACCGCCTTGCCAATGGTCTGCCATCGCAATAATGCCTATCTCTGGATCATCGTCCTCCAATTGCCACGCCTTAAAGACGTTGATAGTAGGCATTATGTCATAAACATCACCATGAAGTAGGACCCTCTGATAATGTTCAGGCGTATCCTCATACCAATGGGGCGCAAGATCGACAGCATGGACAAACGGCGAAAACAGAAACGAACTAATCGGATGTCGCCTCGGCTTGTCCCCGAACAGTGGACGTTGCGCGAAACTTTCATGGACAAACGTAGCTTCATGAAGTCGCTCGCCTCCCAACACCGCACCCGGCATCATGTCTATCATCTCTTGGTGCAGTAACGCCATCCCTTGCGCTGTGGACAGTCCCTCTATCAAACCTGTCGCGCTGGTCACTTTGTGGCTCGCATCTATAAAGAAACCGTCGATGTCATATTCGTCCCATACAGCCTTTAACTGTGTGAGCACATAGCTTCTAAACTCCGAGCTCGCAGGACTAATGTTCATCAGCGGATGTATTGGATGAACGGTCGGTCCCTCCAAGTTCTCGCCCACCAACTCGCCTGTCCACGTATCACGATACTGGTATTGCTTGAAAACTGACTCGTAGAGTGGGTGATTGGGCGAGCAACCGTGCGCGGTGATATAAAGAATCGTGCGAAAATGCGGGTCACTGCAAGGAACTCTGCCAACGCTGCCTTCGGAATGAAATCAGGGTGTGCTATATCCTCTTCATGCACCCACCAATCCGAGCCACCGATCTTCCAGCCACCGAGATACACCATTGTTTTGTCCGGGTCTACAAGTTGCGCTAACCGATCTATCATCACTGTGAAATCTTCCAGATAATTGTAACCAGTGGTCCCCTGACAAGCCGGTCTTGACGAATAAGGTGATGTCTTCTACCCAATCGTTCTTCTCGGATAACGGCGTGACTTCAAATGCTTCCACCATCCAGTCACGATAGATCAGCGCAGGCACCCGCCAATCGCCGACGTAGGTGTTGAAACGCCAGAGCCGGGTCTGGCCGCTCGTATGCGAATCGAACGAAGCTTGATTCTGCGTGGCAAAGTTAAGTGCTGCGCCCCTCCACCTCGTAACGGATCAAAAATTACCTGCTTATACTCCAGCGTGGTGTCGGTGTTCCGAACATAGAAACCACCCGCATCACCCTGAACGATCGCAATCTGCGCTTCCCAACCTCTACCACTGCCAGGATAGGTGTCGCTTTGGAACTTGTCGGTGTGGTCGTATACCCGACCACCCGATACAGGCACGATCACCTTCAAATTGGCAATATCTAAATAGCCAATGCCCCACTGCACGCCGACTACGCCACCGCTATCCGATACGCCCTCCATATCGATGAGCATATCGTCGGTTACGGATCGATCATTACTCAGCCGGATTTCCGTGCCGTCCTGACCATAAACCAACTCCACACGATTGGGGGATACCTGGCTGGTAGACACCAGTGTGGCACTACGGGTTGGCGAGCTATCCCAAAAATAGCGAGTAAACATCAACCCCGTCCACCCGCGCTTGCTCGCTTCGGGGAAGATCGTATAGGTCTTGGCAGTGAGTTTGTTGTGGATGTGGTTAATCTCACCTTTTTCAAATGAACGTGGCCGTATCCACACGAACCCTGTCCCCTTCTATCACAATAGCCGCTTGAACGAGTCCAGCGAAAATCAAATAGAAACATAGGGTGAGAAGTATTGTGTAACGCAAAAATAGCTTCATGATACATCTCCCTCAAATGCTAGCACACGCAGCGGAATGGCATCTGTTCCGAGGACGGGTAGGGGTTGTGCAAAGACATACACACGACTTTCGTGGAGATCTTCCAAATGGGCGAGACTTTCAATTAACGGAATTCCCCGGTCAAACAGAATATGGTGGTTAATCAATTCGCGGCTGCCCGGCACCTCAAGTCCAGGGCTGTCGATGCCGAGTAATTTTATTCCCGAATCTACTAACCATTGGAGTGCATCAGGCGTGGGATAAGGCGGCCCCCCACCTTCAGCTTCAGCACGACGATCCCAACCGAAATAGATAAAGACGATGTCACCCGCCCGGATACCCCCGGCTTGCGCTGCTGCTTCCTCAAGACGTGGACGTTCAACAGGCATTGACCACGGCACATCGCTGAGGTCCAGGATAGCCGCCTCGCCAAAAAATTGCTCGACCGGTACTTCGCCGACTGCGGGGCCGTTCTCGACCGCGTGTAAGGGAGCCTCAACATGGGTGCCCGCATGACCGCTCATCCCAATCTGTGTCACCACATACCAACGTCCTGCCGCCGGGGCGGTTTCAGGATCGCTGACGATGCTATCAATCCGTGTCTCGAACCGAACCCACGGATGCTGTCCCTCGCTCGGAACCAACGGACGTGACAAGTCAACGATACGGCTGTAGTGGAAAGTCGGTGCTGTCATTGCTGCTCCCCTCCGTCACGAGCGAATCGTTTGAGTGCTGCAGCGGCTTCTGCGGGAGAATCGTAAGCGGGTAATTCTCCAGTCTGTGTCACGGGCCCGTGGTATCCAGCCTCACACAACGCCCGTAGATATGCCGCGTGCTCCGCCGGGGTTGTTTGTGGACGACCCCGCCCCGGCTCGGCGATATGTGCGTGAATTAGGTATGGCCCTGCCGCCGCTAGCGTATCGAATGACTCCCCGTTCAACCGCATGTGGAAGAAATCTGCCATCAACTGGATACCGGGGCGGTTGACCTTCTGGACCATCTCAACCCCCTCTGGCACCGTATTGATAAGGTTCGCGTCGTCGTAGTTATACGGCTCAAGGGCGACCTGTACCCCGCGTGGTTCACCTAAGTCTGCACACATCTGGAGGAACTCGTTCACCTGTTCCAGTGCCCGGTCACGAGAAAACCCATCGGGGACGAAGCGAGATCCGCCGCTGCCATAACCGATAACTGGGACTCCAGCCTGCTGCATTGCATCGAAAAGGCGTATAACGTAGTCACGCACTGGCGCGTTGTCAATCTCCGGTCCGACCACTTTTGCCCGATTCAGAAAGCCGCACATTGCGGTAACAGGCACCGACGATCCTTGAATTTGCTCAAGTGCCTCTTGTCCGATAGTCCCAGCGTTCTCGTCAATTCCGAGGAGACCGGGAGAGATTTCGGCGTAGTCATAGCCCCACACCGCGACATCCTCCAGTTGGTCTAGGCTTCCGATGAGACATCCAATTCGCATTTCGGTTTCAGATGAATCGATCATCTTTGTTCCCCTTTAATAAATTTAATCCTTTACAAAATCCTACGGCGCATTAGGATAGCAGGTTTCTCTGTGCTGGTCAAGTGGAAACCAAAAGTTCATAAACTTTCATATCAGTTGTCGATCAATCTACTCTTAAAAATTCCTTGAGTAAAGCCCTAAATTCTGCTAAACTAATCTTCCCTGAATTGGTATTTTACAGGACTTACGCCCCTCAGACTACGCGGCTCATAGAAAGGGACACTGGCGTGACGAGTTGTGCGTATGTAGTGAACGCAGATCTGCGTTCACTACGAATACACTTGATATATTCAAATGCGTAAGTCCTCACTCAATATCATCATGATAGAGAGAACCAAATCAATGAACCCAAGGTAAGGATGTGATATGAACGAAACAGGTGTAGGTTTGTCTGCGCTGCCTGAAGGTTGGGAAGTGAAAACACTTGGCGAGGTGACAGACATTTTTAAGGGAGGCACCCCTAAACGTAATGTTGAAAGATATTTTCACGGCAACATTGCATGGGCAATACCGACCGATATTACCAGATTGAATGGAGCATTGTACATAGATGATACCGAAACACATATCTCCGAGGAAGCTCTCGGCAAGAGTTCTGCAAGATTATTACCTGCCGGTACTGTCCTTTTGACAAGCCGAGCAACCATTGGAAAAGTAGCAATTACTAAAGTACCTATAGCGACGAATCAAGGCTTTGCCAATTTCTTATGCAAAGAAGAAATTGTTAATGTTTTTCTAGCCTATTATCTCAGGTCAATTACAGACTTGCTAATTTCTCTTGGAAGGGGGACAACGTTCCTAGAGGTTACTAAACAAACACTTCTTAACGTTGAGATTCCCCTTCCCCCGCTCCCAGAACAACACCGCATCGTTGCGAAAATCGAAGAACTTTTCACCAAACTTGACGCAGGCATAAACGAACTCCACAACGCACAATCCCAACTCAAACGGTATCGTCAATCGGTCCTGAAAGCTGCCTTTGAAGGGAAACTGACCGAAGCATGGCGGGCAGAGCATCAGGACGAGATTGAACCTGCCACGGTAATTGAAGGCGATCTACCCGATGGGTGGACTTGGGTAACAGCCGGGAAAATTGCACAAAAAATACATTATGGATATACAGAGAGTGCAACAAATGATCCAATTGGTCCGAAATTTCTGCGAATCACTGATATTCAAAACAACTCTGTTAATTGGGATTCTGTTCCTTACTGCCGAATTGATGAGGGTAAACAACAACAATACTTACTGAAGGAAAACGATCTTGTTTTCGCGCGAACTGGTGCGACAGTTGGGAAGAGTTTTTTGATTCAAGGTAGTATCCCTGATGCTGTTTTTGCTTCATATTTAATCAGGATAGTTCTTGAGAAAGAAATCAATCCAAAGTTTGTTTACACCTTTTTTCAGTCTCAATTCTATTGGCTGCAAATTCATCAAGGCAAAGTTGGAAGCCTTCAACCAAATGTCAATGCGAAGATTCTCTCCCAAATTACTTTACCTCTGCCTCCGTTCTCTGAACAACAAGCCATCGTCTCTGAAGTCGAATCTCGGCTCTCTGTTGCCGACGCAGTGGAGAAAACCGTTACGGCGGAGCTGAAACGCGCCGAGCAGTTGCGGCAGTCGATTCTCAAAAAAGCCTTCTCTGGAAAATTGGTGCCGCAAGACCCAAATGATGAGCCTGCCAGTGCTCTGATTGAACGGATTAAGACACAGGAGGGAATTGTATTTTAGTGAACACTTATTTTAACAATCACATTTTTCAAAATCAGAAAGGACAAGAAATATGCCGACAGACCTTGCACACCACATCCAAGTAACCCCAATGGTCGATACGCATGAACATCTACGAAAAGAACCGGATTGGCTGGAAGACGGGCCCGACATCTTACAAGACCTGTTTGGGAATTATGTTCCCGCAGACCTGAACACGGCAGGCGCGTCGCCCGACGCGATGCAACGCCTGATGGATGCTTCAGACCCGGATATCCCCGGACGTTTCAAGGGGATTCAGGAGGCGTGGGAAGCAACGCAGTTCACCGGTTATGGCGAGGCGGTGCGACTCATTGCGGAACATGTCTACGGGATTGATGAACTCACTGGAGGAGCCCTAGCGGCAGCGCAAGAGAAAATCAAAGCACTGCGAAAGCCCGGTGAACGGTATCGCCTACTGCACGATGTGGCAAATCTCGACCATGTGCAGACTGACGATTTCAGTTGGCCCTGTTTGCCCGATCATTCTGGGCTGGACTTCTTTCTCTATGACCTCTCATGGGCTGGATTTTGCAATGGGCAGATTGACACCGAACAGATCCACGCCGAGACGGGTGTTGAGGTAAAAGATCTCCGAACACTAAAGCAGGGGATGGAGGCGATCTTCGCGAAGCATGGGCCGTGTGCAATTGCAGTGAAAGCACAGCACGCTTACAACCGAACCCTCAATTGGATTGAACGAAACGATGTTGAGGCATCAGCTGCACTCTCCCAAGTGCTAAACCGACCTGCGGAAGAGCTTAGCGTGGAAACCTACCTCTGCTTGGGTGATTGGTGTTGGGCCCGCGGGGTCGAGTTGTCGATCGAGCACAACCTTCCATTCAAAATTCATACAGGCTACTACGCAGGCAATGATCGAATGCCGGTACGTCGGATCCCTGCCGGAAATATGTGCGAACTCTTTGCCCGCTACTTAGATGCCAAGTTTGTCCTGATGCACATCGCCTATCCCTATAACGATGAACTTGTCGCCCTAGCGAAGCATTATCGCAACATCTGGGTTGATTTGTGTTGGGCGTGGAGTATAGATCCCTATAGCTCCCGCGACTTTCTGCGTCGGTTTATTCACGCTGTTCCATCGAATAAGATTTTTGCCTTTGGTGGAGATACAGGATGGCCCACTAGTTCAATGGCTTACGCGATTCAAGCGCGTAACGAAATTCGTCGCGCCCTTGAGGGTGAGATTGCGGAGGGCTATATGACCGAAAAACAGGCGATGCAGATTGCCACACGCCTGATGCGAGATAATCAGTTCGCTTGCTTTGATGTGGATGGCACACGCGCGAATATTCATGCCGCGGCTTGATAAGGGGTAGAAATTATGGTGAATTCTAAAAATAAATAAACACTTTCGCCCCCGGTATGTGCGGTTTCCAATCGCACCGCCTCGGCACAGTTGGAAACAGTGCCTACCAATTTCGCCGGGGTTGGAAGACACTGCCCCGGTGCTTACTTCATACAGGATTTTTGACCCGGTCAAACGGAACCACTGCCACCGCTTCAACCTCAATCATCCACTCCGGATCGACCAACCGACTCACTTCAACCAACGTGCTAGCGGGATACGGTGGATCGAAAAACTCAGCGCGTACCGCGTGGATATCGGTGAGCGTTGACATATCGGTTACGAAGACTGTGACCTTAGCGATATCCGACATCTCTCCTCCAACGCTCGATAGGACGGTCTGAATATTTGTTAGCGTCTGTCGGGTCTGTGCACGAATATCACCGACCCCAACCGTGTTGCCGTCCGGATCCTGTGCGACATGCCCGGAAATATGCAAAACCTTGCCCTCCGGCTGCCAGGCAGCGCCCGAAAAAATCCCAAAAGGCTTCACGACACCCGGTGCGTTAAATCCATCTGCCATATCAATTTTTCTCCTCTATTCATTTGACTTTGGATGAGGCAACATAACTGCCAAGATTATATCAAACGTCCTTTTTCTCTGCCAACGAATACTCAATTTCTAACCTACTGTCTATTTATAGTGGATCTTAGAATTAATGAGACACTCCAATCTCCCGTTGGGTAGGCACCCCCCTTTATTCTCCCCCCCCTGAGTCCCCCCCGCAAGCAGGGGGAAAGCAAGCGGGGGGATAAAGGGGGGGCGATGCGGTGCGTTTTGTCACCGCCCCTACCGTGGGGCGCAAGTGTTTATTTATTTTTTAAATTCACTATATTTGAGTGGTATTCATAAATAGCTTTCAATACGTTTGTACATCAGAAAAAGGATTGCCTACCCACAGTGAAAGAGGCTTCCTAGCCTCGATGCGTATCGGGGCAGGATGCCCCTCACACCTAAGCGTACAGGTCGCCCCGCTGGGGCTTTGGGATATTGGTTTTTCCTGTTTGCTATAAACATGTCGCTCCTTTGGGACTAAATGCACCACCGATTCCATTTTGACGCATCAGATACTTTATCCTGAAAATCCTTCAATCCTGAGAATCCTGATTCAGACAACAATTATGCACATCCCTCATTTATTTAGAGAGTAAAAAACATATCGAATTAAAAATAAACTGAAGAATATTGCGGAGTATGCGTTAAAAAATTAAAACCGCCTGGATTCCGCTGGATGAGCTTCCTAACGTTCCCCTTGTCCCACAAATTCAGGATCGGGTAATTGCCGCTTTGCAAAGAGATAGCCCCAATCTATTTTTATTTAACCCCGATATGACAGATGAAGTCAAGAGTTTGAGTCGAGGCGTCTAGTGAGCGAATAAAATACAATAGTCTGGGAAGCCAGATAAGGAAATTATAAGGAAGCATGCATGTCTACAAATTCAATACTCTCTCAAATACCTATTGACCTAGGCGACAATCTAATCTTACGGTTTGCGCGGCCCGACGACGTGGACGCCCTCGCTGAATTTAACGCCCGCATCTTCGAGGATGAGAAAGTAGGAGTTGGGATACGCGGTTTGATGTCAGGCCATCACCCAACGGTGAAAGCGGGCGATTTTACGGTAGTGGAAGATGTACGGACGAACAAAATCGTTTCGTCAATGTGTCTTATCTCCCAGACGTGGGCCTATCGCGGGATTCCATTCAAGTTTGGGCGTCCCGAAGTGGTCGTCACGGCACCAGAATATCGCCGACGCGGCTTAGTGCGAAAACAGTTTGAGGTGATACACGCCTTGAGCGCATCAAGGGGGGAACTGATGCAAGGTATCACCGGCATCCCGTGGTATTATCGCCAATTCGGGTATGAGATGGCAATGGATGTCGATGGCGGAAGAGCCATAGCCGGAATCGATCTGCCGAAGCTGAAAGATAGTGACTCCGAAAAGTATCATCTACGTTCCGTGGTAGATGATGACCACGCCTTCATTCGGGAGTTGTATGACTACGCCGGTCGTCGTCAGCCCTTCGCGGCCCTACGGTCAGACGCGGAATGGAATTATGAGTTCGGCGGACGATCAGAAAATGATTTTGCACACTCGAAATGGTTAATAATTGAGACAGCGGCGGGTGATCGGTTGGGCTACGTGAAATACTACCCGTGGATAGAGGACAACGCATTCTATATCGTTCAGATCGAACTCAAATCCGGCGTAGGCTATCTTAACCTGATGCCGAGTGCGCTGCATGGACTATGGAAGCTCGCACAAGTAATGCCTACGTATGGAACTCAGAAAAACCAAGAATTGAAGACTATCAACCTTGAACTTGGACGCGTCCATCCTGCTTACCCCGCCCTGCTCGGAAAGAAAATCCACCTGCATGAACCGTACGGATTATACATCCGTGTGCCGGATATAGTCGCCTTTTTACAGCATATTCAACCTGCATTAGAAAAGAATCTCGTGGGGACCGTCGCGGAAGGTTATAACGGTAAATTGAAACTGAACTATTACCGCAGCGGTATACAACTGAAATTTAACGACGGAAAACTAACGGACATCTCCAACTGGGCACCCGATTTGGTCGAGGACGGCGATGCACAATTTCCGGGCCTAACCTTTTTACAACTCCTCTGTGGTCGGTGCCAGTTCAACGAACTGAAGGCCAATTTTGCCGACTGTGACGGGAATGACGAAGCCGGTGTCCTGCTCGATTGTCTATTCCCACCGTTCACCGGAAATGTTTGGTATTTGTCATGAAGAGGTGTTTTACATTGGCGAAAAAGAGAAAAGATCAGAAACAGAAAGATCGCTATCAACGGCGACTTGAAGATAAAGACTTCGCTTGGTTGGCAGAACAGTTTAAGAAACGGGCTGCACAGGATCCCGACCTAACGCTGGAAGAGTTTGCAATTCGTCACGGCGTTGAGCCTAAATGGATTCGCAGTTTTATCAATGTTGGTTGGAACACCGAGTTTAAGAACGTCATCACCGTCTGGCACGGCACAACGATCGATAGAGCCAAAGCAATTATGGCGGAAGGGTTCAAGGCGCGAGGGAGAGCAGGAAAGAAAATCTGGTTTACCCAAAAATCAACCGAAGCGCATAGACGGGCAGCGCATCTAGCACAATCTCGTGAGAAGGCACCGGTGGTTTTCCGTTGCCAGATTAATATCGGCAAATATACCGAATTTGACAACCCACGTCCGCATCATTACGCCTTCAAACATTCCTACATTGATAAGGCGGTTATCTCCAGTGTATCCGGTTTGGAGATAGACACGGAAGGCAAGCGTCCACAGGAAAAGGGAGACAAACCGGAGTTGGTTGATGTTATCCTTACCAAGAACTCTGGCAAATATGGCGTGTTGCTGTGGGTAAATACCTATTTAGAGCAAACAGATCAAACGGCGGTGGACGAAGACCACCCAGCAATCGGGGCGATTCATCGGTGGGTGGAGGGGCAATACACTGGAGACCGGGAGGAGACAATCTCTGAAGCGGAGATGTTGGCACAAGTGAGGACGCATCTTATAGTTTGAGATGACATGAAGAATAGCGAGTTTTGCTGCATAATGTTTTATGCACTACGCACTACAAAATCGAAAGGGGGATTCAAAAATGGAATGCAATAATGTCCGTAAGAAACTGGTCGCCTATATCGATGGCGAGCTTTCTTTGATGGGTAAGCATACAATCGAGGCGCATCTTGGAGATTGTGAGGAATGCGCCGCCGAACACAATAAACTGACAACAACAATCGAATCCACACATAAGGTGGGGAACATTCAGCCTGCGGGGAATTGGTGGGAAACGTTACAGGAACGTCTCTACGCGCCTGATTCCGATCTTGGGTCCGTAGTTGCCGATCCAAATGTTCAAGAATCACCCGATACTACCGAAGATTTTCAACCCGACAACCAAGCACAGGCACTCGATACCTCAAAGATGCTATGTAAACAGCGATGTCCTGACCGTGCACAAAGTGCCAACGTCCGACTTGCTAAACAGTAAGGTAAGGAGAGATTTTTGTATGTATTGTGAGGATTCAAAGAAAATCTAGAAAACAGATGAAATTTTGCTTTGTCTTTTTTGGAAAATGTGATATATTTAGAATTTACGCAGTTGGGCACGGTTACTATATTTTTCGTTCCTCCGGTCGGGGTTAGGTAGGCATAGGGGTTGCCCTTGATGCTGCAGTGCATAACTCCTAACTCTAAAAAAATAACTTAAGGGAGTTTTTTTCTTATGCAGAATCAGACCAAAACCCGTTTTTTGTTTTACACATTTACCTTATTCGTGTGCCTCAATACCTTTTTCCTAGGGAGCACCGCGGCACAAGAAGTCAACATTACGCCTGTTGCTGCGCCCGATGACTCCGACTATACTTATGAGCGTATTGATGTTACAGGTGTCAATTATTTAGCGTTGACAGCGAGTAGCGAATTTGAGGATTACGCAGGCTACACGCAGCTGGCTGAAGGCGGAAAATATGTCGCCTTTACTATCATTGATGGTGTTTTTACGACGTATGATTTCCCCGGTTCAAAAAACACTTATTTCTACGCACTCGATAATAATGGGCAAGCTGCCGGATACTACGAGACTAGCGATGGTAAGTATCAGGGTGTGGTCTTAGAAAATGGTGAACTGCGACAATACGATTTTCCGGGGGCCGCCCAAACACAGATATACGGTATTTCTGATTCGACGGGAGCACTGACGGGGAATTATATAGATGCTTCCGGTGTCCGCCGAGGATTCTCAGGGGACCTCATAATTGAGGCACCCGGGGCAACGGAAACTTATGCAGATTTCGCAAGCTCGCGAGGCGTTGTCGGGGGCAGCTATGTAGATGCTGATGGGATATATCATGGATACGCGCGTATCCCGAATGGCGATTTTATAACGACTCAGCTTCCGGGAATGGCAAATCGGGAGTACTTTTTTGTGCACGGTCTCACCGATAATGCCGTTATCGTTGCCCGATCCAAAGCGGTGGGGGATGTCCCACGTACATACGTCGGCGCATTCGGTGCGCTACATGAAGTGCAGTTTCCGGGTGCCGTTAGCACGGAGGGTTGGAATATCAATCAAGACAGCTCCGTAGTCGGGTACTATGACACAGCGGATGGGCGCAGACACGGATTTATCGCCAGACCCATAGAGGACGATGAATCTGTTATCGTACGCGGTCCCGCCGGATCCGGCTATATCTTTGAGAGTATTGATGTTGTGGGTGTAAATTTTTTAGAGGTCACAGCGAGCAGCGACTTTGGGGATTACGCAGGCAACACGAAAAGTGCGGATGGTGAAAAAATAGTCGGTTTTACCCTCATTGACGGCGTGTTCACGACGTACGATTTCCCGGGTTCAAAAAACACTTATTTCTATGCCCTCGGTAATAATGGACAAGCCGCCGGCCACTATGAGGCTAGCGACGGGCTGTTCCATGGTGTTATCTTAGAAGATGGCGAGTTGCGGCAATACGATTATCCGGATGCCGTCCAAACGTTCCTACGGGGGATTAGTGATGCGACAGGTGCACTGACGGGTGATTTCATTGATGCTTCTGGGGTGCGCCGTGGATTCTCAGGGGATTTAGTAGTTGAGGTCCCCGGGGTATCGGAAACTTATGCCGATTTTGTGCACGCGCAAGGCGTTATTGTCGGCAGCTACATAGATGCCGACGGGACATATCATGCTTATGTCCGTCTCCCGAATGGCAATTTTGCAACTCAGACCCTTCCAGGAGCACCAAATTTGGAGTACTTTCATTACCACGGTATCAACGATGCGGGGTTTCTCGTTGCCCGAGCCAAAGCGGTGGGGGATGTCCCACGCACTTATGTCGGTGTATTCGGAGAACTACATGAAGTGCAGTTCCCGGGTGCCGTTAGTACGGAGGGCTGGAATATCAATCAGGACGGCTCTGTCGTAGGATACTATGACATGCCCGATGGACGGAGACACGGATTTATCGCCAGACTCGTTGCCTTGGAAGTGGGCGATTATTTTGGCAACGTCTACCACGTCACGTTGGCTAAAGGGTTGAACATGATTTCTGTGCCGTTAGCACCCCCGAAACCGATGAACGCTAAATCACTTGCAGCGCTGACAGGGGCAACTACCGTTATCACGCTCGATGCAGAACGACAGGAGTTCGTCGGCTGGACACCAAGCGCACCGAATGACGGCTTTTCTATTGAAGGTGGACAAGGCTATATCGTCAATGTGCCAGAAGCTCGGCAATTTGCATTCGTCGGATCACAGTGGACAAATGAAACGGAGGCAGCAGCACCTTCCGGCTCCGTGGAGCCGGCCCAGGAAGCGTGGGCGTTTGTTGTGAGTGGGCATTTGGAAGGCAAACCAGCGTTTGACGGCTATCAGGTCATGGTCCGTAACATGAGAACAGATAGCACCATCACCGCATCGGTGCAAGGGGATTACTTCGCCGCTGCAACCGCAGACTTGGCGAGGCGCAGCATCGTCCAAGTGGGAGATGTGATGGAAGTCCGGGTTATCGGTCCAAATGGAAATGTTGAATCAGATACCCGCAGTTATAAAGTGACCCCTGAGAGTATAGCAGACGCGGTGCTATCTGTCAGGCTTGACAGCATCGGCAAACCGAAGCTGACTCAGTTGTTGCAAAACTTTCCCAATCCGTTCAACCCAGAGACATGGATCCCATACCAACTGGAAACGTCGGCGGAGGTCACCCTCCACATTTATGACACAACGGGGAGTATCGTGCGGACGCTGAACCTCGGTTACAAGCGACAAGGTTTTTATATGACCCGTTCTACGGCCGCATACTGGGATGGGCGGAACAACATGGGGGAGCAGGTCGCATCAGGCGTTTACTTCTACAGCTTGCAGACCCCTGAATTTTCGGCAACACGCAAGATGCTCATTTTGAAGTAAGGTGAGGAGTTACGTACCTCAGTAGGGAACAACAATCGCTGTTTCTTACAGTGAACGCAGATCTGCGTTCACTACAATACTAACAATTAGTACAATAAAGGGGATTTTCGCTATGTACAATCAGACCAAAACCCGTTTTTTGTTTTACACATTTATACTATTCGTATGCCTCAACGCCTTTTTCTTAAGGGACACCGCGGCACAAGAAGTCAACATTACACCCGTGGCCGCACCCGAAGACGCTAACTACACCTTTGAGAGCATTGATGTTGAGGGTGTAGAGTTTTTAGCGTTGACGGCGAGTAACCACTTTGGGGCTTACGCAGGCTACACCCGGCACCCTGATAGTGAAAAAGAGATCGCTTTTACTATCATTGATGGCGTTTTTACGACCTACGATTTCCCCGGCTCACAGAACACGCATTTCTACGCGCTCGGGAATAGTGGGGTAGCTGCCGGCTATTACGTGGATAGCGACGGGCTTCATCACGGTGTCATCTTAGAAGATGGTGAACTGCGGCAATACGATTTCCCGGATGCTGTCCAAACGGAGATATACGGCATCAGTGATGCGACGGGGGCAATGACAGGGAATTTCATAGACGCTCAGGGGATTCGCCGGGGATTCTCAGGAGAGACAATCATTGAGGCACCCGGGGCAACGGAAACTTTTGCTGATTTCGTAAACACGCAAGGTGTTGTCTCGGGCAGCTATGTAGATGCCGAAGGGAAATATAAGCCTTACGCGCTTCTCCCCACCGGCGATTTCATAACCGCTGAGTTTGCTATAGATACAGAGTCCTCGGGAATGGCAAATATGGAATACTTTTTTTTGCACGGCCTCACTGAGACGTTGGTTGCCGTTGCCCGAGGGAAAGCGGTGGGGGATGTCCCGCGCACCTATGTCGGCCAATTGGGAGTCCTGCATGAGGTGCAGTTTCCGGGTAGCGTGAGCACAGAGGGATGGAATATCAATCGCGACGAGTCTGTTGTTGGGTACTATGACACAGCGGATGGCCGCAGACACGGGTTTCACGCCAGACCCGTGAGCGACGATGACCCCGGTGCGGCGTCTGCCGGACTCACCTATACCTTTGAAAGCATTGATGTTCCCGGCGTAGACTTTTTAGAGCTGACAGCGAGTAGCGATTTTGATGATTACGCAGGCAACACGAAAAGTGCGGATGGTGAAAAAATAGTCGGCTTTACCCTCATTGACGGCGTTTTTAAGACCTACGATTTCCCGGGCTCAAAAAACACTTATTTCTATGCCCTTGGTAATAACGGGAACGCTGCCGGACACTACGAGGATGCCGACGGGCTTTTCCATGGGGTCGTTTTGGAAGATGGCGAACTGCGACAATACGATTTCCCGGGTGCTGTCCAAACGTTCCTACGGGGGATTAGTGATGCGACGGGTGCCCTGACGGGTGATTTCATTGATGCTTCTGGCGTTCGCCGTGGATTCTCAGGCGAAATAGGCGTTGAGGTCCCCGGGGCCCTAGAAACTTATGCCGATTTCATAAACGCGGACGGTGTTATGGTCGGCAGCTACGTTGATGCGGATGGGATATACTATCCTTATATACGTATCCCGAACGGCGAATTTGTGACCCTTCCAGGTTCACCACATCTGGAGTACTTTTTTGTGCACGGTATCAACGATGCGGGGCTTCTCGTTTTCCGATACAAAGCGGTGGGTGACGCCCCGCTAACAGCTGTCGGGACCTTCGCAAAACAAACAGAATTGCAATTTCCGGGTAGCGTTAGCACCGAGGGATGGAATGTCAATCAGGATGGCTCTATCGTTGGGAACTATGTATCGGCCGATGGGCGTAGACACGGGTTTATCGCTAGACCCGCAGCGGACACCGCTCCACCAGTTGACCCTGAACCTGTTGAGCCACCCGCAGATGCCGACTATACATTTGAAACAATTGATGTGCCGGGCGTAGACTTTTTAGCGTTGACGGCAAGCAGCGACTTTGAGGATTACGCGGGCTACACCCCGAGTCCCGATGGCGAGAAAATGGTCGCCTTTACCCTCATCGACGGTGTTTTTACGACCTATGATTTCCCCGACGCACAGGAAACGCGTTTCTACGCACTCGGTAACAATGGGGACGCTGCCGGCTACTACGTGGATAGCGACGGGCATCACCGGGGGGTGGTCTTGAGAAATGGCGAGTTGCAGCAATTTGATTTCCCGAATGCGGTCCAAACCGAGATATACGGTATCAGTGATGCGACCGGGGCCCTGACGGGGAATTTTATAGATGATTCGGGCATTCGCCGCGGCTTCTCGGCAGACATAATCGTTGAGTACCCCGGCGCAGTGGAAACTTATGCCGATTTCGTGAATTCGAGGGGGCTTATGGTAGGCAGCTACATAGATGTTGACGGGGTATATCATGCCTACGCCCGTCTCCCAGATGGCCGGTTTGTGCCTATCAACCTTGAAAACGCATCAACTCTGGAATACTTTTTTGTGCACGGTATCAACGATGCGGGCACTATAGTGGCGCGAGCCAAACGGATGGGAGCTGTCCCGCTGACCTATATCGGCAGTGCACATGAAGGGCTAAAAGAATTTAAGTTGCCGGGGAGTGTAAGCACAGAGGGTTATAACATCAATCAGGACGGCTCCATCGTTGGAAACTATGAATCAGCGGATGGACGAACACACGGGTTTATCGCCAGACCCGCAGGAGATGACCAACCCGTTGACCAACCCACCCTTCTCACCTATACCTTTGAGAGTATCGATGTGCCGGGTGTCGATTTTTTAGCGGTGACAGCGAGTAGCGATTTTGAGGATTACGCAGGCTACACGAAAAGTGCTGATGGTGGAAAAGACAGTGCCTTTACCCTCATTGATGGCGTTTTTACGACCTACGATTTCCCCGGTTCCAAGAACACCTATTTCTACGCGCTCGGTAATAACGGGAACGCTGCCGGATACTACGAGGATAGCAATGGGCTACACCGTGGTGTCGTCTTAGCAAATGGCGAACTACGGCAATACGATTTTCCGAATGCAGTCCAAACGGAGATATACGGTATCAGTGATGCAACGGGGGCACTGACGGGTAATTTCATAGATGCTTCTGGTGTGCGTCGTGGATTCTCAGGGGAGACAATCATTGAGGCCCCCGGTGCATCGGCAACTTATGCCGATTTTGTGAACGCGAGTGGTCGTATTGTGGGCGGCTACATAGATGCTGACGGTATACCTCATGCTTATGTGCGTACTCCGGATGACAGGTTTACAACTATCGACGTTGAAAACGCAGCAGCGCAGGAATACTTGTTTCTCCACGGTTTCAGCGATGCGGGGATTTTCGTTGGCCGGGCCAAAGCGATGGATGGTGCCCCGCGCACTTTTGTCGGCACAGCAATCCATGGGCTGCAGGAATTGCATTTTCCGGGTAGCATCAGTACCAACGGCTGGAATATCAATCAGAACAGCTCTGTCGTTGGGTACTATGACACACCGGATGGACGCAGGCACGGATTTATCGCTAGATCTGCCTCACAAGCGGAAGCGGAAAGTTATAACAACGCTTACACCGTCACGCTCTCTAAAGGGTTGAACATGATTTCTGTGCCGTTGGCACCCCCAACACCGATGAACGCAAGATCCCTTGCAGGACTGACAGGGGCGACAACTGTCATCACACTTGATGCGGCAAACCAGCAATTCGTTGGCTGGACCCCAGATGCACCCGACGACGGCTTTTCTATTGAAGGTGGACAGGGCTATATCGTCAACGTGCCAGAAACCCGCCAATTTGCATTCGTCGGCGCACCGTGGACGACTCAAACGGCGGACACCGCAGCAGCACCTGCCATCTCCGTTGAGACACCCCAAGCACAGGAAGCGTGGGCGTTTGTTGTCACTGGACACTTGGAGGGGAAACCCGCGTTTGACGGTTACCAAGTCATGGTCCGTAACCTCAGAACGGATAGCATCATAACCGCATCGGTGCAAGGCGATTACTTCGCTGCAGCAAACGCAGACTTGGCGAGGCGCAGCATCGTCCAAGTGGGAGATGTGATGGAAGTCCGGGTTATCGGTCCGAATGGAAATGTTGAATCAGACACTTTCAGTTATAAAGTGACCCCTGAGAGTATAGCTAACGCGGTTTTGTCTATCCGGCTTGATAGTATCGGCAAACCGAAGCTGACTCAGTTGTTGCAGAACTATCCGAATCCGTTCAACCCTGAGACATGGATCCCATACCAGCTGGAAACATCGGCAAATGTCACGCTCCAGATTTACGACACAACGGGGAGTATCGTGCGGACTATCGATCTCGGTTTCAAGGGACAAGGCTTTTATATGACGCGTTCTAGGGCGGCATACTGGGATGGTCGTAACAATATGGGTGAGCAGGTCGCATCCGGCGTTTACTTCTACAGCTTGCAGACCCCTGAATTTTCGGCAACACGCAAGATGCTCATTTTGAAGTAGAGCTGAGAGTTACGCACCTCAATAGGGAACAACAATCGGTGTTTCCTACAGTGAACGCAGATCCCGCAAAGTCCCGATCAGATCGGGAGAACGGCATCTGCGTTCACTACAATTTGGTGTGCATAACTCCTGCTTATAGTAGATTTTAGAATTAATTGGACACTCTGAATGAGTACGGTAATGTAGCGTCCCGATTTATCGGGATTAGTTTGCGGGGTGGTACAACAGGCTATCTACTTTTGATGTCTATTTATTCTTAGAATTCACCATAATACTAACAGTTTGGTACAATACAAGGAGATGGCTCATGTAAAAAGAGAGTGCAAAGCACGAAGAAAAACCGAGTTTGCAAGTCCCGTGTGGCGAGGATGATCGACGAGTCGGCAAAAAAACTCGATTGCTATTGCACTAAGTCTTAACATAAGCGAAGGAGATTTTTATGATGACCACACAGACCAAAACCAGTTTTTTGTTTTACACGTTTACGTTATTTCTATGTCTCAATTCTTTTTTCTTACCGACCACCACTGCACAAGTCGGCGATGGACTCGGTGTCGGATCTGCCAGTGAGAACTATACCTTTGAAACGATCGAGGTTCCGGGTGTAGATTTTTTAGCGTTGACGGCAAGCAGCGACTTTGAGGATTATGCCGGCTATACGAAAAGTGCGGATGGTGAAAAGGAGGTCGCCTTTACGCTGATTGAGGGCGTGTTTATGACCTACGATTTCCCTGGGGCCCAAAACACGTATTTCTACGCGCTTGGTAATGATGGGCGCGCTGCGGGCTACTACGAAGATAGCGAGGGGAAACACCACGGTATCGTCTTAGAAAATGGGGAACTGCGGCAACAGGATTTTCCGGGCTCTGTTGAAACAGAGATATATGGTATTTCTGACGCGACGGGCGTATTGACGGGGAATTGGATAGATGCTGCGGGTGTTCGGCGTGGATTTACAGGAGACATAATCCTTGAGTTCCCCGGGGCAACAGCGACATTCGCCGATTTTGTCAACTCGGCAGGCAATATGTTCGGCAGCTACATAGATGCTGACGGGATATTTCAAGAATTCGCATATTCCGCTGATGGCAGGTATATAGCTTTCGATCTCGCAAACGCAGAAAATCTTGAATTCTTTTATGTGCATGGTTATAACGATGCAAAGACAAGGGTTGCCCGAGGTAAAGCGTTCGGTGATGTCATACGCACTTATCTGGGTACATTTGTTGATGGTCTGCGTGAATTGAAGGTTCCGGGCAGCGTCAGCACAGAGGGTTATAATATCAATCAGGACGGTTCTGTTGTCGGGTTCTATGAGACACCCGATGGACGGAGACACGGGTTTATCGCCAAACCCATTGAAGTCATTGATAAACCCGTTTTCCAAATTAGTGGCTTCAACTATACTTATGAGAGTATTGATGTGCCGGGCGTAGATTTTCTGTCGTTAACAGCGAGTTCTGACTATGAAGATTATGCGGGCTACACGAAAAGTGCGGATGGTGAAAAGGATGTCGCCTTTACGCTCATTGATGGTATTTTTAAGACCTATGATTTTCCCGGTTCACAGAATACCTATTTCTTTGCCCTCGGTAATAATGGCGATGCCGCCGGGTACTACGAGGATAGCGAGGGTCGCCACCGCGGTATCGTCTTAAAAAATGGTGAGTTACGCCAATACGATTTTCCGGGCTCTGTTGAAACAGAGATATACGGTGTTTCTGATGCAACGGGGGCAATGACAGGGAATTTTACAGACGCTTCCGGTGTGCGTCGCGGATTCACAGGGGACATAATCGTTGAGTATCCGGGGGCATCGGAAACATTCGCCGATTTTATCAATGCGTCAGGGGGTATGGTCGGCAGCTACGTAGATGACGAGGGTACATATACGCCATACCTACGCGCTGGGGATGGCAGGTTTGTATCTTTCGACCTTCCAACCGAAGAAACTTATGAATTCTTTTATGTGCACGGTCAAACCGATACAAAGATTTCTGTTGCTCGAGGCAAAGTAGTAGGTGAGGTCCCCCGAACCTATGTCGGTTCATTCCTTGGGGGTCTCCATGAATTGAAAGTTCCAGGCAGCGTTTCAACGGAAGGGTACAATATCAATCAGGATGTTTCTGTCGTTGGACACTATGACTCCCCGGATGGACGCAGACACGGCTTTATCGCAAAACTCGTTGATAAAGCAGAAAGCGAGCATTTCGGCAATACTTATACCGTCACGCTGTCTAAAGGGTTGAACATGATTTCTGTGCCACTAGCCCCCTGGACACCCATGACTGCCAAGAGCCTTGCAGGACTGACAGGGGCGACAACTGTCATCACACTTGATGCGGCAAACCAGCAATTCGTTGGCTGGACCCCAGATGCACCGGACGACGGGTTTGCAATTGAAGGCGGAAAAGGCTATATCGTTAATGTCCCAGAAACCCGCCAATTTGCCTTCGTCGGTGCGCCGTGGACAACTCAAATGGCGGACGCTGCAGCAGCACCTGCCATATCCGTCGAGACACCCCAAGCACAGGAAGCGTGGGCGTTTGTTGTCAGTGGACACCTAGAGGGGAAACCCGCATTTGACGGCTACCGAGTCATCGTCCGTAACATGAGAACAAACAGCACCATAACCGCATCGGTACAAGGGGATTACTTCGCCGCGGCAACCGCCGACTTGGCGCAGCGCAGCATCGTCCAAGTGGGAGATGTGATTCAAGTCCGGGTTATCGGGCCGAATGGAAATGTTGAATCAGATACTCTCACTGTTAAAGTGACTCCTGAGAGCATAGCTGACGCGGTTTTGTCTATCCGGCTTGACCGTATCGGTCAACCGAGGTTGACGCAGTTGTTGCAGAACTTCCCCAATCCATTCAACCCGGAGACATGGATTCCATACCAACTGGAAAAATCTGCAGAGGTCACCCTCCACATTTACGACACCACGGGGGATATCGTGCGGACACTCTATCTCGGTTTCAAGCCACAAGGCTTTTATATGACGCGCACCACGGCGGCTTACTGGGATGGACGGAACAATATGGGTGAGCAGGTCGCATCCGGCGTTTACTTCTACAGCTTGCAGATCCCTGAATTTTCCGCAACACGAAAGATGCTCATCTTGAAATAGAAAGCACCAAAAGAAACCGAGTTTTTTCTTCAAAACTCGGTTTCTCTTCGTCCGTTGTCCTTTCTTTTTATAGTGTATTCTAAAAATAAATAGACACTTTCGCCCCCGTGTTGGGTAGGTGCTCCCCGATCAATCGGGATCGCAAGCAGAGTTTCCAATCCCGATCTGTCGAGATGCAGGGCGGTTAGAAACCGCACCTACCGGGGTCATAGCCCGGATTTTTCCATCCCCGGTAGGCGAGGTTTTTAACCTCGCCGCTTGGCAGTGTCCAATTAATTCTAAAATCTACCATAATGAACCAAGGAGAACTATGAATTACCGCATAAAAACGAAACTTCCCGTGCTTATATGTCTAATTATCTGTTTTATAGGATACGCCGTTGCCCGAGTTGATGCCGAAACACCGATTGCAGATTATATCTTTGAGACCATCGGAGTCCCTGGTGTCAATTTTTTGGAAGTAGCTGCAAGCAACGATTTCGGGGATTATGCAGGGAACACGCGGAGCCCCGATGGCGAGAAAACCATCGGCTTCACATTGATAGACGGTGTTTTTACAACGTACGATTTTCCGGGTTCCGTCAATACCTTTTTCTATGCACTCGACAACACCGGAAAAGCAGCCGGGCACTACAAAGATATAGATGGACTCTACCACGGCGTTATCTTAGAAGGTGGCGAACTGCGACAATACGATTTTCCCGGTGCAGCCGAAACCCACATCTACGGTATTAGTGATGAAACAGGGGCATTGAGCGGTAACATCGTAGATGCAGCAGGAACCACCCACGCTTTCTCAGGGGAGCTGATAGTTACATTCCCTGGTGCAGTCAACACTTATGGGGACTTTGTCAACGCCGCAGGGGCCGTCGTCGGCAGCTACATCGATGCCGATGGAATGTTTCATGGGTTCATACGGAACCCCGATGGCAGTTTCACCACCATAGACCTCCCAGAAATGCCGAATCTTAAATTCCTATTTGTAAATACCATCACCGATTTCGGGGCTGTCGGTTTCAGAGCCAAAGCTGCAAACGATATTCTACGGTCCTATATCCTCATGCCAGATGGCACCCTCTATGAAGTACGGATCCCAGGTAGTGTTATCACTGTCGTCCGAAATGTTAATCAGGATGGAAGTATTGTCGGGTATTATGACTTAGCAGATGGACGTAGACACGGTTTCCTCGGTAGACCTAAAGCACAACCAACCGGAGAAGGTTTCGGTAATATTTTCTCTATGCACCTCTCTGAAGGTTTGAACATGCTGTCTGTACCTCTGAAGCCGACTGTCCACATGACAGCCCGCTCGCTCGCAGTAAAGACAGGCGCGACCACGGTCATTACACTTGATGCCGCAAACCAGCAATTCGTTGGCTGGACCCCAGATGCACCCGACGACGGATTTTCCATTGAAGGGGGAAAAGGGTACATTCTCAATCTACCAAAGGGGCGCGATGTTGTCTTCACAGGGACAGCGTGGACAAATCAGATGCAAATCCCTGCAGCACCCCTTGCCACAACGCCCTATCAGACCTGGGCATTCGTTGTTAGTGGACATCTAGAAGGGATCCAGCAGTTCAACGATTATCTGGTCACAGTCCGAAACCTTCGGACCAACACCGTTATGGAAGCCCAGGTGCGCGGTAATTACTTCGCCGCTGCGACTGCCGATCTCAACTATCGTAGTGTTGTCGAACGCGGTGACACATTGGAATTAACTGTGACCGATACGAAAGGCAGTATAGCATCAGAAAAATTCAATTTCACTGTGAACCCTGTCAATCTCGCAAACGCAATTTTGAATGTCACGCTTAACGGCATCGGCAGCCCGAAACAGAGTCTCCTATTGCAGAACTATCCGAATCCGTTTAATCCTGAGACGTGGATTCCATACCAACTGGAAACAGCCACAGACATCACCCTCCAGATTTACGACACCGCAGGGAGTATTGTCCGGACGTTGGATCTCGGTTTTAAACAAAAAGGGTTCTATATGACCCGCACCACCGGGGCATACTGGGATGGGCGAAACAACATGGGTGAGCAGGTGGCATCGGGCGTCTATTTCTACAGTTTGCAGACCCCTGACTTTTCCGCAACACGAAAGATGCTCATCTTGAAGTAGAGGATTTCAAGGCTTTTCACTATTCCACCACAAAGGAGGTTTTCATTATGTACAATCAGACTAAAACCAGCTTTCTGCTTTACACATTTACACTATTCGTATGCCTCAATTGTTTTTTCTTAAGGGACACCGCGGCACAAGAAGTCAACATTACACCCGTTGCCGCCCCCGATGACTCCAGCTATACCTTTGAGAGTATTGATGTTGAAGGTGTCGACTATTTAGCGTTGACGGCGAGTTCCGACTTTGGGGATTACGCGGGCTACACGCGGCTTGCTGAGGGTGAAAAAGCAGTCGGCTTTACTATCGTTGATGGTGTTTTTACCGCCTACGATTTCCCCGGTTCCAAGAACACTTATTTCTATGCGTTGGGTAATAATGGGAACGCCGCGGGACACTACGAAGCTAGCGATGGTAAGCACCACGGTGTTATCTTAGAAAATGGCGAACTGCGACAATACGATTTTCCGGATGCTGTCCAAACGGAGATATACGGTATCAGTGATGCGACGGGGGCTATGACAGGGAATTTCATAGATGATTCGGGGGTTCGCCGTGGGTTCTCAGGGGACTTAATAATTGAGCCACCCGGGGCAACGGCAACTTTTGCCGATTTTGTGAACGCGGTAGGCGTTATCGTAGGAAGCTATATAGACGCTGACGGGGTATATCAGGCTTATGTGCGTACCCCGGATGAAAGGTTTGCACTTCTCCCCCCTTCCAAAAACAATAGATATTGAGTATCTTTTTATGCACGGTATCAACGATGCAGGGGTTTTCGTTATCCGATTGAACTTTGGTCGGGGGCCGCGCACCCTGGCTGGCTCATTTGACGCGATGCAGAACTTGGAATTTCCGGGTGCCGTTAGTACGCAGGGCTATAATATTAATCAAGATGGCTCTGTGATCGGACACTATGAATCACCTGACGGACGCATACACGGGTTCATCGCAAGACCCGTAAGCGGCGATCGTCCTGTTGTCGCACCTGCTGGCACCACCTATACTTATGAGAGTATCGATGTGCCGGGTGTTGATTATTTAGAGGTGACAGCGAGTAGCGACTTTGAGGATTACGCAGGCTACACGCGAAGCCCTGATGGTGAAAAAACAGTCGCCTTTACACTCATTGACGGGGTGTTTACGACATACAATTTCCCTGGTGCACAGGAAACTCGTTTCTACGCGCTCGGTAATAGTGGGCAAGCTGCCGGTCACTACAAGGATAGCGACGGTAATTACCACGGTGTCATCTTGGAAAATGGCGAAATGCGGCAATACGATTATCCGGATGCCGTCCAGACATTCCTCTACGGCATTAGTGACGCCACCGGGGCACTGACCGGTGATTTCATAGATGCTGATGGCGTTCAGCGTGGTTTCTCAGGGGACATCATCATTGATATCCCCGGCGCGACAGCAACACATACCGATTTCGTAAACGCAGAAGGCAGTATCGTCGGCAGCTACGTCGATGCTGAAGGGACATATCATGCTTATGTCCGGCTCCGAAATGGCGGCCTTGCAACTATCGACCTTCCAACAAAAGGATTAACTCTGGAGTACTTTTTTGTGCACGGTATCAGCGATGCAAGGAGTATCGTTGCCCGAGCTAAAGCGGTGGGGGATGTCCCGCGCACATACGCCGGCCAATACGTGTTACATGAATTGCAGTTTCCGGGTGCCGTTAGCACGCAGGGCTATAATATCAATCAGGACGGCTCGGTCGTCGGACACTATGAATCAGCAGACGGACGCATACACGGGTTCATCGCCAGACCCGCTGCCGAGGCAGTGAGCGATTATTTTGGCAACGCCTACAACGTCACGTTGTCTAAAGGGTTGAACATGATTTCTGTGCCGTTGGCACCACCGAAACCGATGAATGCGAGATCACTTGCGGGGATAGCAGGTGCAACCACCGTCATCACACTCGATACGGCAAACCAGCAATTTGTCGGCTGGACCCCAGATGCACCCAATGACGGATTTCCAGTTGAAGGCGGACAAGGCTATATCGTCAACGTTCCAGAAACCCGCCAATTTGCCTTCGTCGGTGCACCGTGGACGACTCAAACCGAGGAGGCAGCAGCAGCACCTGCTATATCTATCGAGACACCCCAAGTACAGGAAGCGTGGGCATTTGTTGTCAGTGGACACCTAGAGGGGAAACCGGCATTTGACGGCTACCAAGTCATGGTCCGTAACCTGAGAACAGATAGCACCGTAACCACTGCGGTGCAAGGGGATTACTTCGCTGCTGCAACCGCCGACTTATCGCGGCGGAGCGTTGTGCAAGTGGGAGATGTGGTTCAGGTCCGTGTCATCGGTCCGGAGGGCAATGTAGAATCAGACGCTCTTACTGTTAAAGTGACCCCTGAAAGCATAGCAGACGCGGTGCTGGCTATCCGGCTTGACCGCATCGGCAAACCGAAACTGACGCAGTTGTTGCAGAACTTCCCAAATCCGTTCAATCCAGAGACATGGATCCCGTACCAACTGGAAACATCGGCAAATGTCACGCTCCAGATTTACGACACAACGGGGAGTATCGTGCGGACGTTGGATCTCGGTTTCAAGCCGCAGGGTTTCTATATGACGCGTACCACCGCGGCATATTGGGATGGCCGAAACAACATGGGTGAGCAGGTTGCTTCTGGCGTTTATTTCTACAGCTTGCAGACCCCTGACTTTTCCGCAACACGGAAGATGCTTATCTTGAAATAGAAAGCACCCAGAGAAACCGAGTTTTTTCTTGGTCTCTCCGTTCCGAGAGCAGGCGGAACGGACTTCAAAACTCGGTTTCTGTTGCTCGCTTTCTTAACATGAGCCAATAGTGTCATGTGGAAAACATTCGGTTTAAAGAAGAGTTATACAGCAAAGGAGAAAAATATCTGATGGCGACACGGATCCGAACCCATCTAATGTTTGATGGTACTGCTGGGGACGCAATGAACTTCTACGTTGGCCTATTCCCCATGTCTGAAGTGATTGATGTGTCATACTACAACGAAGGCGAGAATAAAGGCAAAGTTCAATACGCCTTTTTTACTCTTGGTGGTAGGGAATTCATCTGTATTGACACTCCGATAAAGCATGATTTTGGCTTCACACCTGCTATCTCAATCTTTGTTGACTGTGAGTCACAAGAAGAACTTGAGCGGGTATACTCAGCACTTGCTGAGGATGGAGAGATATTTATGCCATTAGACAACTACGGGTTTAGCGCACGATTCGGTTGGGTAAATGATCGCTTTGGTGTCTCGTGGCAACTCAACCTTCCATAGGAGAAAAATTGCCGATAGGTGCAATTACTATATCCGCGGATTTTAATTGGCGTAGTCCAGCACATAGATTTGATTTGTCTGGGGTAGATTTGGCTTACTCACCTCAATCTGTGATTGACCCTGATGATGGACAAGTTCCGCTGGGTATCGTGCGATGAAATCATCCACCGGCAGGATTCGAGTGAGCGTGACCTTGTCGGTTCTGTAGTGCATCGGAATTGTAATCTTCGGCTGAATCGCGTCAATGACTTCATCGAGGTCATTCAGTTCAATGGTTGGAGGACCCCCTGTTAGCACAAGCAGGATATCAACGCCCTTGAAAAATTCGAGTTGTGTCTCGCTCAGAGGGTTTCCCACGTCGCCCATATGCCCAATTTCGATGCCCTCAACGCCAAACCGATACATTGCATTCTGATCCGGATCGCTTTTATGGACTATGCTCTCCATAGCTGGCACGGACGAGAATCGAACCCCTTTGACTTCCGCTCCGGTTTCAGTGATATCGAGTGCATTAATCACGACCGGGTCACCCGCCACCATATCTGCACAACTGTGAAATCGATCAGTCGCTGAACTCATAATCACAATATCCACCGGTTCGTCAATCGGGTCATAGCCAGCGACTTCGGGTGTATACGGATCGGTTACAATCCGAGTCCCGTTTCCTTCCAACAAAAACGTGGCGTGTCCACACCATCTGATTTTCATAATATCTCCCTCCTGTTGACATTGGTTATACAATCTGTTTCAGAAATTTTCCCATCATGTTTTCCTCTATCGCTCAATGATGGGTAAGACCACATGCGACGGATGTTCAGGCTCATGGTAAATAGTCTGCTCTGCAATCTCAAACCGCCGCTCAACACCCAAATCGCCCTCCGTGTTCGGGTTCACATCAAAGCGGGGCCAATTGCTGCTGGAAATGTCCAAGCGAATCCGGTGCCCCTTTTTGAAAATGTTAGAGGTTGGATACAGTTCAAAGACGAATTCGTAGACCTGCCCCGGTTCCAGTAGCTCTGGAGTCTCCCAACCATTTCGATAGCGCGCCCGGATGATGGAATCTGTCAGATTGATAGCGAGCCCATCGGGATAGTCATCGCTTAATGGACAAACATCAATCAGCTTGGCTGTGAAGTCGGTATCACGGGCGGATGATGAGGCGTGGAGTTTGACCGTGACAGGTCCGGTGACTTCCACATCGTTCCCTAACGGAGGGGTTTGAAAAGTCAATACATCGCTGCGGGCGTTGAGGGGAAGAGTGTCTTTGCAGCCAAAGAATCTAGAATTTCCACGCTGGTCAAACGCGCCAGCACCCATAATTGGATCCGCAGCGGAGATTCCACCGCCAATGGTTGGAACGGGGGCCCGCGGATCAAAGCTAAAGCGACTTGTCGATCCGTCGGTGCTTGGCAGCGTGGTAGCTAGTTCGCCATCAGCGTGGAGATAGTAGGGTGTGAACTGGGTGTCGGGCAGCGGGAAGTCCTGTTCGTCGCGCCAATAGCCGCTGTGATGGAGGCGTCCCTGATAGTTGGGTGTTCCTTCGCCGGTGCCCATCACAAAAATCTTGACCGGGGCCCAATCGGAAACCTCTGTGTGCATCCCTTTGAGGAAGTGGTCGAACCACGCCAATCGTAGATCATTGTAGTTGATGAAAGAGTGATTTCCGAAATCAACGTCACCCGCATTCGACACCCCCCACCCGCCATGCGTCCACGGTCCCATCAACAGCACCTGCCGCGACTTTTTCATCCTGCTGAGTGCGGTATAGTTCTCACAGGTCGCCCGTGCATACGAGTCATACCACCCACCGAGGTAGAGCGTCGGCACATCCGCGTGTTCTTCGTAATACTGCGAGATAGCGTACCCACGTTGCTTCCAGTAGTCATCATATTCTCCGTGTGTAAATAGATCGATCACCCACTGTTCGTAATTCGGCAGCATCCGCAACGGCGACGTGCCCTTTTTGAGCGGCGCACGGGACACCCACTCGCCCACATTTGCAAACGCCCTGTCAACCGCCGCTTTGATGTTAGCATCGGCGAATGCCTCCTTGCTGGTGGTCGCCATGCGGAAGGCGTAGATCATGAACCGTTGTTCGAGTGCACCGTTTTGTCGCATTGAACAGTGATAGTAATTCGACGCCCCAACAGCGACAATCATCGTCGAAAGGTGCGGCGGGTTGAGCGTTGCCAGCGCGGACTGGTCGCTGCCGCAATACGACGCGCCCATCGTGCCGACCTGCCCATCGCTCCACGCTTGAGCGGCGAGCCATTCCACTGTATCGTAGCCGTCGGGAGCCTCTTTGGCGAAGGGATACCACTCGCCCTCGCTGACGAATCTGCCTCGGACATCCTGAATCGCGCAGACGTAACCTCGCCGAGCGTAGTAGGTTCCATTTGTTACGTTTCCCGATCCTGCTTTGTCGTAGGGGGTACGTTCCAAGATGACCGGAAATTTCCCTGATGCGAGTTGACCACCGAGCGCGGGAAAATAGATGTCGGTGGCTAAACGGACACCGTCTCGCATCGGAATCATCACATTGGACTGGCAAATCGCGTCGTACTGCTGATATGAGCCTTGATATGATTCGGGCATGGGTTCTCTCCTCAGAAAAGGGGTGTTTAGAGGTATAGGTAAACGCTGATCTCAGGGCTGCGTTTAACCTATTATCCTAACAGACAAATGGGTGTGCTGCAACAAAATTCGATATTTCCTTATTGACATCGGCCTTCAAATAAGATAACCTAAATGTCCATCTTTTATCTCAGAGTTCGACGACATTTGGAGGAAACACAATGAACACACCACATATTGATGACCGTGACTGGTCAGCTTTGACGCTTGGCGAGCGGATTCGCCAGATCGAAGTTGAAGGCTATCTTTTGCTACCTAATCTACTATCTTCTGACCACGTCGCTCGACTCAAGTCGGAGACTGCGAAGTTGGAAACCACGCCGGTGGATTACAGCGTACATCAACGGGGATGTCCGAACCTCCAATTCAGAGGTGGGGCTATCACAAAGCTACTCGCCCATTCCCCGACGCTGTCATTCTTGCGAGAACTTTTTGGCGACGAAATTATCATGATGAGCTACGGCTACGCCCGGTCCGAGCCGGGACATCCGGGCATCAGTCTGCACACAGACGGACAACCCTACGGCTCTCAAATCTTCGGTTACGACGGCAGCGTGCCTTTTATGGTCCGGGTGCTGTACTACCTTGATGATCTCACCCCGGAGGTTTCACCGTTCCGCGTCATCCCCCGATCCCATCTCTCGATGCACGCCGATGCGAACCCCTACAAACGTTTTGAGTCGCACCCCGAAGAGGTAATGGTCCCTGCAAAAGCGGGTTCAGCGGTACTGATTAACCACAAGGTCTTTCACGGGAACTATCCTAATGTTGGCGACTACCCCCGTGAAATGCTCGCTATCGCTTATCGCCCGGGCTGGGCGGGCCCCCAAGATCAGGTGTCAACTTGGGATGATAATGATTTAGCGAAATTGCCAGATGCCGTCAGACCGTTATTCGGGGACCGCAACACCCGCCACTGGGATTATCACGGTGGCAACAAACCGCCAAATATGAAAAAAGACGCGCCGGGAATGAACCCAAGTCGGTGGGAACGTGTGTAGGAGAGTGTAGGACAGATAAAAACAGAAAGAAAGGGTAAACTTATGGCAAACATCCACATTCCAAAAACTTGGGAGACCCCAGAGCGGGAGGTTACGCCGGAAGCAGCTTTTATCAATCGACGGCGGTTCTTGAGAACGCTTGCCGGTGCAGGTTTGAGCATCGCCGGCGGATCCATGCTCGGTTACGCAACCGATTCGGAGGCAAAGACGCCTCCCCAAATAGACCCGAATCTGATGAAATTTGAATCAGTCGAACGGAATCCAGCCTTTATGAAGGTTGACCGCCCCATCACCAAAGAGGCTGTTGCCGCCAAGTATAATAATTTCTATGAATTCGGGGGTTCAAAATCGATTTGGGAAGCAGCGCAGGCGTTGCCGACCGAAAATTGGAAAGTAGAGGTCACCGGCTTAGTCCGGAACCCCCGTACCTATGACTTGGACGACCTCAAGAAGAAATTCCCTCTTGAGGAACGGGTCTATCGCTTCCGTTGCGTTGAGGCGTGGGCAATGGTTGTTCCATGGCTCGGTTTTACGATGAAACACATCATTGATGATGTTGAGCCGACTTCGGAGGCGAGATATGTTCGCTTCATCTCGTATTACAATCGAAAGATTAACAAAGGACCTGGGCGTAACACGTCTCGTCCTTGGCCCTATACAGAAGGTCTCCGTACCGACGAAATGGCAAACGAATTGGCGTTTTTTGCAATCGGTATCTACGGTCACGAACTGCCAAAGCAGCACGGTGCACCCATCCGCCAAGTCATACCGTGGAAATATGGGTTCAAGGGTGCCAAATCCATCGTAAAAATTGAATTTCTCAATTATCAACCGAAGACGTTCTGGAATACCCTTCAACCGCACGAATACGGTTTTGAGGCAAATGTGGAGCCCGACGTGCCACACCCACGGTGGTCGCAAGCTTCCGAACGGATGATTGGTTCCGGCCCAGCCTTCACGTGGAAAAGACGTAAGACGCTGCTCTACAACGGTTATGCCGAACAGGTTGCACACCTCTACGATCGATGATGCGCTGCTAATTGCAAATTGTGGGCAATCAAAAGATTACGCTTTGGTGCTTGCTCATCTTTAGACGAGTTCCGCAACCTGAGGCGCAATCTTCCGAAAGGCTTTGATGTACTGATCCAGCAGTGCCTTGTTGGGTCTAGAGAAAACCGGAATGATGAATAGGGCTTCATACTCCAAGTTATCCGTGATCATCACACCCCCTTCGCCGCTCGGCAAGAGTTTCCCCCCTGTATACTGAAACAACCTACATCTCCGATTGGTCCGACCTTTTTGCCTTTGTAGGTTGCGCCGTGAGCGTGCGAGCAGTCTTCAACCACGAAGATGTTGTAACGTTTCGCAATTTCCATGATAGCGTCCATCTCCGCTGGCATCCCATCGAGATGGCCGACAATGACAGCTTTCGTGTGTGAGGAGATCCGCCGCTCAATACCTGCTGGATTAGCGCAACCGGTGAACGGATCAATACCGCAGAAGACCGGGATGGCCTGACAGGAGAGATGGGCATATACGTCCCCCAAAACGTTGCAGCAGATGTGATAACCTCATCGCCGGGCCCCACCCCAATCCCGAACAACGCCCCATGAATCGAAGCGGTTCCGTGATTCTGCGCCAAGGCATACTTGACACCGTGATAAACGACAAATTCCTCATCGAACTTGTAAATCGTATTTGAGAACCAGATCTCTCCGCTCTGCAATTGACGGCCGACGGCTTCAGTGACCTCGTCATCAATGATGGGCCATTTCGACATCTCACTTTGGGCTCAGGTGATGGCTTTATCGCCCCCCTGAATCGCTAATTTGCTCTTGGACTCCCCCTCGCTGCGTCTTTTCGTTTTCAGCTTAGCACTAAGGTCAATGGAGATCAAGATCAAAAACGGATCTACTATCTGACGATTTGTTGCAAATGTGCGTCATTATAAACAGAAAGACATGATTCAAAGCTTTAGCACAGCGAGATTCTAAGTCTCGATGATCGCACCGGGAGATAGAGAATGGCACTTCATGATGCTGAATTAATTCAACGCACACTAGCGGGAGACGAATCCGCATTCGGGTTTCTGGTGGACAAATACAAGGGATCCGTCCACGCCTTAGCCTACCGAAAGCTTGGCGATTTCCACACCGCCGAAGAAATCACGCAGGATACCTTCCTCAAAGCGTACCAGAAACTATCGACGCTCAAAGATCCGGGGTGCTTCCCCGGTTGGCTCTACGTGATTGCCGCACGGTGCTGTATCTCTTGGCTCCGACGACATCGCCTGCAAGTTGAATCATTCGATGAGGTCAAAGGAGAGATGAACGTGCAGTCATGGGCAAAATATACCGATGCACGCCTCCATGAGGATATTCACAACGCGCTCAAAAGCCTCCCCGAAAGTGAGCGAACTGTCTTGACACTTTACTATATGGCGGGGATGACCTGCGAGGAGATCGGACGATTCATCGGTACATCATGCGGTGCCATCAGAGACCGGCTCTATCGCGCCCGAATCCGCTTAAAGGAGGAATTGACGATGATTGAAGAGACCTTGGGAGGTTTCCAACTTCCACCAACTTTGACACAAGAGATTATGCGTCAAATCCCCAACGGTTCGCTGAATTCTGCACCGACAGCAAGCAAACCGCTTGCGCCGTGGATTGCTGCGACTTCCTTGGCTGTGGTTGCGCTGCTTATCGGCTTGGGGATTAGACAGGCTGGGACGTTCCAGATGCCTTACAGTTTTGACGCGCCCGAATCAGCGACGATGGTTGAAATCGTTGATGCACCGATAATTGAAATGCCAGTGGTGGAGCTCTCACAGGTCAATCAGGTGGGAGGGGTAAATGGAGAAAAATCGGGCAATGGAAATCGGGAGAATGATTCGGTGCAGGGAACTGTTGCAGATCTACAAAATAATATAACATCGGATAAAATTGGCTGGACGCAAACTAGGGGACCTTACGGTGGCACAATTATATCCCTTCACGCGACACCGGAAGGAACACTCTTCGCCGGAACAAGTGGAGGTGGCATCTTCCGTTCAGCCGATGGAGGCGACACATGGGTCTCCACTAGCGCAGGCTTACAGATCCCTCCGGACAACAGACTTCCTAGCCTCCTCGTACTAACGCAGGAAGGAAATACCCTCTACGCCGGCGCAAACAGCAATCTCTTCTATTCGATTGACAACGGCGACTCATGGCAGCAGTTATCTCACTTTCAGGACGAGATAGTAGGTATTTCGGGCGTTGCGTTCATTGGCGACACTATTTATATTGGGCGGCATATAGAGGAGAGTGTTTTCTTTTCTAACGATAACGGTAGATCGTGGACACAACTTGATAATGGTTTGACTGACCGAGGGCCCCCCAGGTTGTTTGCGATTGGAACAACGCTTTTCGCACAAATGTGGGATCATGTCTTCCGTCTCAAAGCTGGCGAGAAATCATGGACAAAACTCACTATCCAAGATCTGTGGAAAACAGACACCGCCGAGTCAGATATTACAAAGTTCGTAATATCTAGTGAAGTAATCTACGCAGCAACAGTCGATGGGGGCCTTTTCCGTTCAACGGATATGGGCAATTGGTGGCAGTCAATCAAGCACGAAGCGATGTATGATTTTGATGGTGAATTGGCGGCGTTGGGAACCACGATTTTCTATATTGGTGATAGTCAGGTGTTTCATTCAACCGATGCCGGTAACTCATGGACGATGTACAACAGCAACTTAACCAATCAAGAAATTTTGTCCATGACAGTCTTATCTGAGAATAGACTTTACGTCGGGACCTTAAGCGGAGTGTTTCGCTCAGCGGATGGTGGGAAATCGTGGACGAAAACCAACACCGGCATCATTAATACGCATATTGAGGACCTTGTATTCTTCAGGAACGCGCTCTATGCTATAACGGATGGTGGTATCGTCAAATCAGCGGATGGTGGTAACTCGTGGGTGCCAATGAATGGAGGATTGGTTGCCAACGATGGGGGCGTGCTGACGGTTTCGGGAGGAAAACTTTATACAGCAACAAACGAAACTAACTACGGACTGAACCTATCAACTTCTGGAATTTATTCCTTAGCAGACGATGGAAACTCATGGATACCAGTTCAGACGAATATGCAGTCTGCCAATAACAGGATCTATGTCGTCAATCAATTGGCGATTAGGGGCGAAACATTTTACATCGTTGGGCAGAAGGGGGGCAAAGAATGGCTTTACCGCTGGAGAGTGGGCGAGGCCCTATGGACACAACTCATGCCGCAGCAGGATCTTTTTGGTTGGGGAGCGTTAGCCGTGTCAGACAGAACGGTCTACATCAGTACGGTGCGTGGAAAACTGTTCCGTTCGGTTGACGAGGGCGATACATGGACAGAGGTAAGTCAAAATTTACCAAATTGGAATCAAGAAATTGGTACCTATGATTTGGCTTTCATCGGTGAGACAATTTATGCAAAGGCGGGCAGTGGGGGCGGTCGCTCGACAGATGGTGGTGAGACATGGACGCCGATTATCGTCGCCGGCTTGCCCGGTGGCTATATTGATATGCAACTTGTCGATGGTACAGCGCTTTATGGGACAAGCTCTCATGGAATCTTTCGCTTGACACACGGATCTGATTCATGGGAACGAATCGGCCCGACGCAGCGCGATGTCACCTCGCTGACGTTTGACGGCACAACGTTCTACATCGGCACGAATGCAGAGGGCGTATTCCGGCTTTCGCTAGATGAGTAAACCGTTGGCAGAAGGTCTGTCTCCATCTAATGGTGTACGCTAATCCGACAGCTTAACTTTGGATTGAGACGGTTCCGCAATCAATTTTTCAATCATCGCTTTCAATTCGTCATAATCCCGTTCGGTTTCCGTCTGTGCTTCGTCCTCCCCCTTGTAATACTCACCGCCGGGGTGGATATAGCGAATCCTTCCCTGCTTATCAATGAGAAAGCTGACCGAAGTCCATCGGTGTCTACCCTTAGCCAACCAATAACGCCTCAACATTTTCCAATCCATATCCAAGGCAATCGGGAATTCAAAGCCAAGCCGCTTCACCGCCTTCTCAAGCGTCTTTTGACGACGCGGCCCGGGCGGTTTCGGATGGTACATTCCAATCACAACCAATTCCTTATCCTTGAAGGTGTTGTGAAATTCGTTCAGCGCGGGTGCACTACGACTACAAAACGGGCACGTCTCCGTCCACCAACGGATGAGAATCACCTTATCCGCTAATTCGTTCAGCTTGAGCGGCTGCGAATTCATCCACTCCAGCGGCCCCCATTCCGGAGCTGGTTTCCCAATTAACTCATCGCCTTCCTTCGCGATGAGCCCTCGATTGATAGTCAGCAGCGTCAATAGAAAGATGCCGCCTATTCGTAGATTACGCATTTAACCCCTCTGAAAAAGCTGCCAACTTCGCCCCGGCAAATCTGTGCGAAAATACTCGAGGTTGCCCCGGTCTGCGAGTGTGACATAGCAGGTGCGGCCATCGGGCCCGCCAAAGGCTAGGTTGGTGCAGTCCTTTCCGGCAAGTTCAACCTCTAGCAGTACCTCACCTTGCGGAGAAACTTTAGCGATCGTTCCCTTGCCATGGCGTGTCACGTAGAGATTGCCTTCAACGTCGCAGCGCATACCATCAAACCCAAAATCGGGGAACTGAACCAGTGACCGCTTGTCCCTAACCTCTCCTGTCGCAGATAGGTCATACGCCCAGATATTGCGCTGCACGCTTTCATTGACGTAAAGGGTACGCTCATCAGGACTGACCTCAATACCGTTGGTGGTTCCCATATCCGCCTCAAGCAGCGTGACTGTGCCATCTGTGTTGATACGCCAGATCTGCCCTGTTGATTCCGCCCAATTCGGATCGCTGGCGTAGAGGATGTCGTTAGAACCTAGGGCGATGTCATTTGGCTGATTCATAGTCGGCTCATGGGCATAGACGCTAATCTCCCGTGTCCCCATATCAACCTTGAGGATGTTGTGGTTGGTATAGTCGGCGATAAGCATGGCGCCCGCGCTGTCGAAACGGATGCCGTTTCCGATACTACCGTTAGGCAGTTCGACGAATACGCTACATTTGCCTTCCGGGGTAACCTTCCCGATCGTATGCTGACGTGCGTAGTTGACGGCATAGAGATTGCCATCGGCGTCGCAAGCGGGGCCCTCAATACCAGAGGTAAAACCATCCCGCTCTGTGAAGACATGACTGATAAAAAGTTCCTCGATCATGGTAACAAGCTACCTTTCCTTTGAGATAATATCGCTCCATTGTCTTTCGATCCAGAGGAGCGATATGTTTATAGAACGGCGATAGGGCGAATCTTCGCGGTCCAGAAGAGCGCAATGTGGATAACCAGAACGCACCACTTACAGGTCTATCTAGCAGCTTACATTTTACTAGCCAAGCGGCGGCATAAATTCATCCTGTGCATCCAACAGTCGATCGATTGTTGTGTGAATCTCTGACAACGTTAATTGCGAGACCGTGTTCGGATCAACCAACCCCGCGTGATAGGCATATTCACGTTTCTCTTCCAAGATAGCTCGCACCGTCAACCCCTGCATATTGATATTGGTCTGGCAGAGTGCCGCACACTGAGGGGGCAGCGCACCAACGTAGCACGGCTGCAAGCCGGCGCGATTAACGAGTGTTGGCACTTCGACGCAACAACCAGTAGGGAGATTGGTGATGAGATTGGTGTTGAGCACGTTCCCGTAAATATAGGCAGGAGTATCCGTCTCCATTGCGTGAATAATGACTGCTGCATATTCGTGAGAGCGCTGCAATTCAAGCGGAGCCGCTGCCGCCTCACGCCTTGCCTGCGCGATTCGCTCCTCCCGGTCTGTATGTTGATTGATAAAGCTTTCAGCTGTTCGATTCTCAACATTCAGTCGTTCCATCTCGTCGGGGTGTTGCATGAAGTAAGGAACGTACTCCGCCATGTGACGCGAGGACTCGGTGACAAACCGCCCGAAATGCTTCAGGATTTCAAAGCGCACCGGGTCACGGGCGACAATCTCAGGATCTTCAAGGCAAGCGTTCAGTCGAGGATAGAGGGTTTTGCCATCTTGTGAAAGTTCCAAGAACCACGCCATGTGATTAATCCCCGCGACAAGATAGCGGAGGTTGTCATAATCCACCCCCATATAGTTTGCTAGCTGCTTACTGGTGCCCTGTACACTATGGCAAAGTCCCACGCCGGAGATGCTCGTTGCCTCCAGCACCGCCCACATAATCATCGCCATCGGATTGGTGTAATTGAGCATTGGAGCGTCCGGACAGAGTCTTTCCATATCGCGAGCGATATCGAGCATGGCGGGGATTGTGCGTAGCCCTTTCATCAGTCCACCAATCCCGACGGTGTCGGAGACAGTCTGCCGAAGCCCACCGACCTCAAGTGGAATTTGCACATCCAACGCTTCTGGGCCCATGTTGGCTCCCACCCGGATAGAGACAATGACATAATTGGCGCCGTCCAACGCCGGCTTACGCGCTGTTGACGCGGCAATCTGTGTGGGTAGGTTCAACTCACACACGATACGCTGTGCATAGGTGTGGATCAACTCCAGCCGTTCGCTATCGGGGTCCACAAGATGGATGGTCGAATCTATCAGTTCTGGAAATGAAAGGAGATCTCCGATCAGTCGTCTACCGAACCCGAAACTCCCTGCACCGAGAAAAGCGATTTTAGCCATAACAAGCTCTGCCTCCAATTGGATCTTACTAATATGCAAGTTGCTAGTGGTTGAAAGTCCATCAGCTTTCTTGTAGGGTAGGGTTTTCCCCATCCATCTAGTAAGTCCTTTGTCTTTCGCTCCAGCGGAGCGATATGTCTTAGAACCGCGATAGGGTGAATCCCCGCGCTCCAGCGGAGCGCAATGTGTATAGCGATGACAAACTACCATACCCCAAAATCCCAACGGGGCGATATATGTGTCGTATTGTTAGGTACTAGCAACTTGGGTTAATATAGACAGTATGGGCTTCATTCTATCACGGTTTGCATGTAAAATCAACAGGCAAGTCTGGCAATTTTGGGTTGACGAGAAAGAGGCGTTTTGATAAAGTATGCGAAGCAACATTACATCATCTCCTACAATAACAACATCATAAAAGAGGGGGATCGACATGCCAAGAAACTGCTTTGGAGAAGAAGAACTAACCTATCTACGAGAAGTCATCGAAAGTCAAGACGCATGGCGGTGGGGACGAAGCAACTTCGTTCCGAGATTTGAGGAGGCATTCGGGGCACATCTCGGTCGGAAATATGTTCACGCGGTAAACTCCGGGACCAGTGCCAATACAACGGCTTATGCTAGTTTGGGGTTGGATGTAGGGGACGAAATAATCTGTCCGGCTGTGGCACCGATTTTCGTGTCCTTCCCAGTCGTTGCGATCGGCTGCGTTCCTGTATTTGCCGACGTAGATCCGAGGACACAGATTATTTTGGCTGAAGGGATTGAAGCGCGCATCACGCCGCGGACACGCGCTGTGGTCGTTGTCCATCTGTACGGTCAACCGGCGATGATGAACGAGATTATGGTTGTCGCAAGGAAACACAATCTGAAGGTTGTGGAGGACTGCTCGCAGTCCTATGATGCCTACTACAAGGGGCGCAAGGTCGGCACCATCGGCGATGTTGCCTGCTTCTCCATGCAGCAATCGAAACATATCACGTCCGGTGAGGGCGGAATGGTTGCCACAGGCGATCCGGAACTCTATAAACGGGCGACGGAGTTCTCGAACTCCGGGATGCCGTGGTATCTGTACGATTTGGAACGGCCAGAAGCCAAACCTGTCAACGGTTTGCCAACGCGAGGACATTTCTCGTTTGGTCACGACTTCCGCTTCAGCGAGCTTCAGGGTGCTGTGGCATTCGCCCAGTTGGAAAAGATTGACCAATTCAATGCCCGGCGGCGGGAACTTGTTAAAAGGATTGAGACCGAGTTGCGTGATGTTCCGAATGTGCGGCTGGCGTATGTCTATCCAGAGACCCAACCCAATTACTGGCTGTATCCGGTATGGGGGCCCGAATCACTAGGGTGCAGGGGTGAGATTAACTATATCGAAGTGGAGTATCAGCGTATGCAATTGATGCGACAGACTTCTGTCGGTGTGCCACTGCCGGACTACGTGCAGTATATTCCCGGATCATGTCCAAACGCAGAGAAATCGACCCGAGGGATGTGGAGCTTTTTTGTCCATCACAGCGTCGAGGACGATGAACTGGAAAAGTCAATCCGTGAATTCAAGGAAAAAGTCAAGGAGACATAATCAAAATGTCAACGCTCGGATTGGGTATCATCGGGTTAGGAGTCGGCAAAGGTGCCCTACTTTTGAATCAAAATGCTGATAGCCCAATAAAGGTGTGCGCGGTGGCGGACAAAGATCCAGTGCTTCTAAAACTCGCACATGAGGATTATGGGATCGGATGTGTCACCGAAGACTATCACGAGCTGCTGTCGCGATCTGAGGTCGATGTTGTCGGCGTTTTCACCCCCGACCACTTACACGCCGAACATGCGGCGAAGGCACTAGAGGCCGGAAAACATGTCGTATGCACCAAACCGATGGTGACCACCATGGCAGATTGTGAGCGGTTGGTCCATCTGGTGGATCGAACGCGACTTAAATTCGTTGCGGCGATGACTTGGCGTCACCTTCCAAAAATCGTGGCAGCACGTCGCGCCTTTGATGAAGGCAATCTAGGGAAAGTAACACTGATCGATACCGGTTATGTCCATGATATCCGCGCGGTCTGTCGAATCACGCCGTGGCGGGTTACGGCACCACAGGATTTTCTCTTTGGTGGAGGTGCTCACGCCATAGATTGCGTACGGTGGTTTGCTGGAGATATCGATACCGTGCAGGCGTTCGCACTGAACAGCGGTGTTATCCCAGACTATCCTATAGAAGATACATGGATTCTCAATCTTAAGTTCGCTAGCGGTGCGCTTGGACGCGTCTCTGTAATATGCAGCGCGATCAACTCACCGCCGGATGCACATCAACGATTGGTAATCTACGGCACAAAAGGCACCTTAACCGGTTTAGATCTCGGTACAGACGGTGTGCTTGAACGTGAGACCTTGAATGCAGAACCACCGGCTAACAAGGAACGTCTCATCGAAGGGCATGCAAATGAACTGCTGCTCTACTTTCACAAAATGGCACACTGGATCCTAGCAGACAAAGAACCCACCCCTTCCGTCCGGGACGGTGCGCGGGTTGTCGCTGTTGCCTTAGCAGCCCACGAATCCCTCTCGACTGGGCAAGCTGTGAAAGTGCACAACGATTTCTGATTCACTCGTCACACATCAGGTGTTAGGGTTCCTACCCGTTATCCGGATCTCCGCTAGCGGAATCCGATTCAATCTGGCGTGGTGAAGCGGATTCTGCTTCCTGTTTAACAAGTGCTGCTCGACCCAAAAGCACTAGGGCACACCAGCCGACTAGTCCAACAGCGGCACCGGCAACGACCGCAATCCCGGCTGCTTTACCTGTCTCAATTTTCTTGAACGTCTCCTCGTCGAATTCACAGGAGATACTTCTCGGGTTTCGCAACGCAAGGCCACGCTTATCCTCCTTTTGCCAGTATTCGACTGTTGGTGCCTTATCTCCTGTCGTTCTGATGTTACCTTTCAAGGAGGGCGCGTCTACGTCTAAGGTGCTTTCGCCACGTTCACCCTCCCACACGGCTTTCACTCCTACCGTTCCTTCGCCATCTTCAAGCGGTTCGAGATTTACCCGCGTCACCACATGGTCGGTAATTGCGAGAATAGCCCGTTTGAATTTTGATGCCGATACAACCCAATTTTCTAAAATCATGATACACGCTCCTAGTTTGATAGTGTTACTTGTTGGGTTTCGCCAGTCATTATGTCACATATTTATAGTGAATTCTAAAAATCAATAGACGCTTTCGCTCCCGGTAGGTGCGATATCCTAACCGCACCGGTTTGGAGTGTCCCATTAATTCTAAGGTCCACTGTAGTTTCTGGCGATTTCAACTAGTGATCAGTTCCTGCTTGTAAGCCTCAACGATAGCATCGAAAATATGGTCAGGAATAAATTCCAGCTGTGAGTCCAATTCCGATTCGACATTGACCATCATACTGTGATCGAATGTATCTCGTTCTGCACAGGGATCAAAGGCCTCACCATGTTCTTCTAGCATTTCAGAAAGCCTCGCTGGGGTCAAGCCTTCGGAAACTCCGTGAAGTCCGTAAGCCGTTCCCCGGTAGCCTTTATCATAGTCTGTGCTAAGATGCTTTCGTAAGATTTCCTCACGTGTCGCTCCCTGTGCCCCACTGTTTTCGATCTCTTCCATCGCCTCAATTGCGCGTGAATCGAGTTCAATTTGGAACGCCGTTGAAGCATCGGCGGCAGCAGCAGGATAGATTTTATATGGCATTTACGCCTCCTTGTTCTATTGATAATTCCGTCCGTTTACGTTTCAGGATAATCTTTGACGCGCTAAAACGGAGGCCCCAATCACACCCGCGTTATCGCCAAGGGTTGCTTCGACAATCTGAACACCGTCCATTGTTGTGGGCAAAGCATACTTAGCTGCCGCTTGACGGATCAGATCTAACAAACTGTCCCCCATCGCTTCAATAACACCCCCACCGAGCACAACCATTTCAGGGTTCAAGAAATGGACAATCGAAGCGACACTAATTCCCAGATATTTCCCAGCGCGTTGCATCACCTTAATCGTCGGCGTATCGCCACGCTTGACAGCTTTAGCAATGGCTTGACTCCGAATTTGGTCGAGTTTACCGCCATTCAGCTTGGTGAGTATGCTTTTCTTCCCTTTTTTTAGGATAGCTTTCTGAAGTTCCTTGGTAATTGCGGTACGGCTAGCAACAGCCTCTAGGCAGCCGAAATTGCCACAACCACACCGGGGACCGTTTGCTTTCACAATCATGTGACCGACTTCTCCCGCGGTTTTGTTGACACCATGAAAGAGTTTCCCATCTAAGATAATACCACCGCCGATTCCTGTGCCGACAAAAATCCCGACGAGATTTTTTACTCCTTGTCCGGCACCGAAGGCATATTCACCGAGGGTTCCCACATTGACATCATTATCAACGAAGGTAGGAATGCTAAGGTTTGCTTCTAGCTCCGCTTTGAGCGGCACGTTTGACCAACCGAGATTAGGTGCGAAGATAATCACACCTGTCTCCGGATCGAGTGGACCCGGCGACCCAATACCGATTGCGCGAATTTGGGAAGGTTGAAGCCCAGCTCTGTCAATCGCTTCTCGTATACATCGCGCGATCCGTTTAATCACTTCATCGGACCCTTTCTTTGGCTTTGTCGCTGTTTTGGCTTGCTGAACAATTTCTCCCTTACCATTAATAACGGCAGCTAGAATCTTCGTGCCTCCCATATCTACCCCGACAATATAATCGTCATTCACCACCATTTTCTGCGTCTCCTTTGCGTTCTGAACTGAGTGGTCTGTTTCTTAAATTCAGCTATGGAGGGATGGGGACACCTAAACTCCCTGAGAAGATGCTTCTGCTCCCGATGCACCTGTAACGATTTTAAGGAGTTGACCTTTGAAATCTACCTCCTCAAGTGCATCCCATCCCTGCAAAAACGATTGATACTTTACTTTCCGCATTTCACGGTAGCGGAGCAGGAGAGCATTGATGCCAATCGCATCGGCTTCTGTATCCCCTTGATTCGGAAGTTCTTGCAAATAATTTGTCAGAACCATCTCGACGACATCGCAATCATGAATGTCCCCCAGTTGTTCCTGCAAATCAGCCAGTATCTTCAGGAAATCTTTGAACTCCTCACCATAGTTGATGGCGAAAAACTCCATCGAATAGCGCAGCCGCTTAATCGATATTCGCAGGTTATGAAGTTCTTTGATTTTATCCGGGTCGTGAATAAATTCCCCCCACGAGTATACTTCCTGAATCTTCACGGCAAGGATCACCTGTGCATTCCAACGATAGCTCGATTGTGGTTGAATCCCATTTACCTTCCACGCTTTTGCCATATCTATACCTTGAAAAATTTCAAGAACTTCCGCTCGAAATTACGCTTGTCCAACTCTTCAAACATCCTAAACATCGGTGCCCGCCGCTCTTCCCGTTCTCGTTGGAGATGCTTTACTAAGTTTTGAACACCACTCTGTGCATCTGCTGGCATCGTTTTTAGGTCTTTTTGAAAGCGATCAATCAACACATCTAAATCGCGCACATCTCCCAGCCTACTTGTAATTCGCTCGACCCGTTTGAGGTGCCGACGAAACTTCTTTTTCCGGGTAAAGCAATCCGCAAAGTTTCGCATTGCAGCGCGTAGCCGTCGGGAAGCGACCCGCATATCATGAACGTACTCGATATCTGTCCCATCAATCGCTCCCTCTTTGAAAGACATCATCTCATGCAGCCGGGTTGTGATAATCCTGCGCGCGCACTCTTCAAGGCTTTTCTCTGGCGCAATACCTTTGACATTCCGTGCTTTTGCCATATAGCTGATGATCTCCTTCTTCTAATTCTCCACTTTGACGCCGAACACATTCAGGAGTGTTACGCCTCGCTCATATTTCGATTGGAAAGTCGGAATCAGATCGTATTGTTGAGATAACGCGTCAGCAATCTGTTGTAGGAACTCAGACTCGCCAGTTTTGAGTTCTAACTCAACGCCGTACTCCTGAACGGATTGTGTTTTATCCATATTCGTATACCGTACATCATCGAGACAAACTTCGATACACCCCGCCTTCGCATCTAAGCACCACGTTTCACGGCAATTTTCAACATGCAGAATGGGAAATACCTTCTCTCCTTTCAGATATTTCACCGCTGCTTTGACCGCCTCAACGCGAACCTTCTCAAGATTTCCGCTTAAAAGTGCTTGCACCTGTTGGTCAGTAATCGGCATTTCGAGTTCTATATATGTATAAATATCTTCAGTTTGGGCTTTGAATGTAACGAGCTGTATCCTTTCCTCAATGACTCCGGCTATAGGAGTCTTCTTTCTGATTCGCAAAGCAGCACCATTCCGTGTGAGCAGTCCGGTGGTTGTGTCGAGATAGGTATCCTGTTGTGGGCTGTTCCGCTGATCTGAAAGTGTATAATCCGCCACCTGTTTCTGTGATCGAATCTGATTGAACACCTGCGATGATTTTGCCTGAAATTTTGCTTCAACTTCGATCATTGTCTGCTCGCAACTGAAGATTATTAGGAGGTTCTTCCAACCGCTAAATTTAAGGTAGATTGAATAATCAACCGATCAGCCTGTTCACCGTGAAAAACGTTCGTTGTGGGTAGATGTCCTGAAGAATCGAAATTGCTGCATCCGTATAGATGGCATCGACACAAGAGTTACGAATCCGGATCATGCCTTCGATGTTCCCACGCATATACGAATCGGTACTCACCGCTTTGTCCCAAACACTTCCAAGGATCCCACGTGGTTCAATCGCCTTCGGATCATGCCCGAAAGCACACCGTTCAATCTCAAACTGACTGAATAGGAGTTCCACCTGTGATACGTCCTCCCACCAGCGACGCGTGCCAACCGGACTATTCAACAAGCCATCAGATGCTAACAACGAGTGCTCAAATCTGCCCGCCCGTCGGAGAGCATCACACTGATCGTTTAGGTCGTCGATGCCACCCTCAAGCCCAATTGGTGGCCCGGCGTGGAAAAACCCCCACTCTTCTTCCCGGTAAGCAACCGGCAGTTCCTCAATCCATCCTAACGTTCCATCCGACTCAATGATACGAAGAAATAGAGACCACGCCTCCCAGAGATCTGAGGTAAAGGCAGGATGGTTAAAACGCCACCGCTGTGTTGCGTACTGAATCAGCGAATCTGAATCAGGAGCGGATTTCGCTACTGCCTGATAAATCTCTGCGATTGCCTGCGTCGAGAGCGGATCAATTTGCAGGTGCCGCAACCAATTGTCCAATTCCTCGTTTGACCCCGCCCATGACGTTATCGTCTGCCAATGTTCGGGATTTGCCAACCATGCTTGGCGATGATGCTTGTCGTGAACGGCACGGAGTAAGAGAAGTTCGTGATTGCCAAGAAGTGCAATCACCTGATCGGGTGCCTGACATTCTAGCGATCGGATCAGCTCAATAACCTGCTTGGAATCGGGACCGCTTGTGACATAATCTCCGAGGAGAAACAGACGTGCTTCTCCACCGATCCATTGATTGCTTTCATCAACTAACTGTGCGTGCAGAAGTAGATTGCGAAAAGCGCGGTAATTGCCATGGATATCTGAGATAATATACCATAAACGCATAAGCGGTTATACAAAGTAAGCTGCTCTTGAGAAAATCCTAAAGCGAATCGAGAACCGGTAGATATTGTATCTCATTTGACATGTCGCATGTAAATATCGCCAATATCGCTGCGGGCATCGCTCCACACAACGCTTAATTGTCCCGATTTGGATTCGATAACATAAGGCGGTTGCTGCACGCCGTCCGCCGTGCATAGAGGAATTCCGTTTTCAGTCCAAAGTGCTTTCCCCTCTAAATTGATTTTCTGCCCATAGATAGCATCATTGCTCTCGTCACCATAATCTTCTCGAAAATCGAGCCACGCAACAAAAAACTCGTTTTCGCCACACCGGGTCAGGAACGGTTTGTCTTGATAGCCCCCAGCGACACACAGCGGGATTCCATTGGTTCTCCACCGAGGGATACCATCAGCACCGATTCGCTGAGCGTACAAATCTGAAAAGACATCCCGTTCATCCCGCCAGACAGCTACCACTCCCCCACGCCCATCGCTTGTAATTGTTCGATTTTTCTGAATACCCTCCGCCTTGCAAATCGGCACACCATTTGCCTCCCAAACCTTGTTCCCTGCTGGATCTATCCGCTGCGCGTAAAAATCATCGTTGATAAAATTCTCGTAAATCTGCCAGACGACGATAAGGCCGCCTTGTCCATCGCTCACAGCACGCGGTTCACCCTGCAATCCTTCCATCGGTGAAACAACTGTTGGCGCATGCCAACGATGTTTGCCGTCCATGCCTATCCGACGCACCATGATATCCCACTGCTCGTAACCGATGACCTCCCACCAGACGACGTAGAAGCTATCTGCATCGCCAGAAACCAACCGGGGAGTACTCTGAAGTGCTTCGGAGGGGAAAACCGGGACCCCATCATGTTCCCACATCGGTTGACCGTTTCCGTCAATTCGCTGGACATAAAGATCATGTAAGTCGGGGTCCCGACGCCGATCTTTCCAAACGATAATCGCTCCGCCTGAACCATCACTCAGCATTTCTATATCAGACTGGTCAGCCGGATGTGTACATACGGGAACCCCCCCGTCAGGCATCAGCCTATTCCCTGACAGATCTATCGCTTGGGCGTAGACATCCCAATTTCCCGGTGCGCGTTGATCCGTCCAAGCAACGATTATGCGAGCGTCATTACGCACCATCCGCAGCCATCGTTGATCACGTCTTTTGTCGCAAATTGGTACACCATCTTCAGTCCATAACGGCATACCGGCGGGGTTGAGCCGTTGGGCATAAACATCCCAATCCCTCCCAGTGCGGAAGTCCTCCCAGATAACAACTGTTCCGCCAACGCTATCACTGACTCCTCGCGGTGCAAACTGACCTTGATGGGCAATCGCAATGGGAATGTTCTCTGAAGCACCAGCTAGCATAGAGCCGAACAAGAGGAGCGTACTGAATAACATCAACCAGAAGCATATCTGTTTCATAGTTTGCTCGCATCCGTATCGTGTTAAGCGCAATCGGCGTGTGCAGCAAGGGTCAACTTGAGGATTTGTAGAACTGCCTCAGCATACACGAACTACTGAGGCGAATTTGCGGTCAAATCGTCACTCGTTATTGTCGGACACCAGAATTTTTCTATGTACGCGATGATCAGTTGTGTCCCCTCTTCGTGGCTGACATAGGGGGGCTTGAACGGATTGTACATTGCGTCAGTGAGATCCCGAACCAGTGCAACGTTGAATTGTCCTGACTGAACCATCGCTTTAATCGCGAAAGATCTGCCTAGTACGCACATATTGGTGTGGACGCCCATGTAGAGTAGATTCTTAATCCCCTTTTGCTTGAGGATGTTATAGACCTCTTGACCGTTGTCACTGATGGCATCTCCATCTTTAATTTCGATTGCCGGGTGTTGACGGTGCCACGCTTTGAAGCTGTTTTCCTCGCCAGTATCCGAACCGCCATCCGATGAATCAACAGGCTGGGGCGGGTCTGGATGCTCAATCGGATCAGGCATTTCTACATGCGGAACCTCAAGGACCCAAGCCCTCGCGGGGTGTCCGTCGTAGAAGTCCATCGTGTCTGACGGTGCGTGAATAATCTGTATCCCTCGATCTCTGGCGGTATTAATTACCGCATTCATTCGTGGTGCCATAATATCCACACGCTCTGTCGCGCCCCATGACCAGTGTTTGTTCCACATATCCACGATGATAATCGCTGTTTCAGATGGCTGCCAGAGAACCTCCTCTTCGACAACCCGCCAGCCGTTACGCCCGGTCGTTTTAGGCACGTGCTGAAGAGTTGTCAATTGCAGTACGTCATTATCAGTAAGCCCGCTTGCTCCAAATACCATGAGTGGGATGTTGGCTATCATTGGATGCCCTCCTTGTTTCCCTTATTTCTTATGTTTTTCAAGAGATTCCTCTCGCCATGAACGTGGCATACACCTTTGTGGTCTTAACCAGATCCGATACACTAACCCGCTCGTTCATACCGTGAGCACCCTGTCCATTTGGACCATAACCGACGCCGGGCAGCCCGCCTTCTTCGACGAAGAAATGCAGATCAGTAAAGCCACTTGTCGTGCCGAACTTAATTGGTTGACGACGTATGCTACGCACTGCGCGTGCAAACGCTTGAGGAAAGTGATGTTCAGGCTCCACAACGCACGGGTCAATCTTCAATATCGAAGCCACGTCTACCTTCATTTCCGCGTCGGATTGACAGACCTCCTGAATTGCCTCGCGCAGCTCCGCTTCTGCCCCTGCTATACGCTCGTTGGGAAGGATTCTCCGATCAATGGAGAAGGTTGCCTGTGCGGGAACGGTATTGACCTTATCCCCCTCTGTGCCGTGAAAGATGCCGCCGATGTTAAGGGCGGGATAGCGGTCATCGCCCGAAAAGGTTTTGAAAACACGGTCTGACGCTTTCAACTGCTGCTTCAGGGGTTGGATCCCCGTGACGAGAGCGGCTGACTTTTCAAAGGCGTTCAATCCCCTGTCTGGATTAGCAGCATGAGCTGCTTTGCCGTGAACTTTCACCTCCAGCCACAATACCCCGTTATGTCCCAAACCCACGTTGAGAACAGATCCGCCTTCGCAATTGACGACATAATCTGCCTGAACCAACCCGTTGCGTACGATATGCCCTGCCCCTAGCTCGCCCCCAATCTCTTCGTCGCAGGTGAGCGAGCACTCAATATTGAATGCGGGCCGGACGCCACTCTCTTGTAGTGCTGCCATCGCAAACAGCAGCGCAGCGATGGAGTCTTTCATGTCGTCCGCTCCCCTACCGTAGAGCCAATCTCCGACAATCTCTGGCTTAAACGGATCGATACGCCAATCGCCGGAGACAGGCACGACATCGTAGTGAGCATTGAAATGGACCGTTTTTTCTGCCCCAACGTCCCACCTCGCGAGCAAATTCATGCGCGGGTAATCGTCGGCGTGTGGCACAACTACCTGCGCTTCGGCTTGTGGAACGGGCACAGTCTTTGTGCTCATGCCGAGTGCCTCGCACCGTTCCTGAAGCAGCTGTACAATCTCTGCGTAGTTTGTGCCGGGCGGGTTCACAGTAGGAATCCTGACCAATTCTTTCAGCGAATCGCAAAGCCGTGTCTTGCCCTGTTCGATATAGTTGTATATCTTCTCCATAATCACTCCCTTTGTGGCCTCGCGGCTAGTGAATCAGATACTTTACTACTCTATAATTTCCGTTACAACCCCTATTCCAATCTTCACTTCCATCTTCTTGATCTCGAAACGCGTGCCCACTGTTAATGCCATCGGCACATCAAGCGAAATTCGTACGGTTGCATGTTCTCCCGGATTGACAATCGCAACCTCCGACGAAAGGTGGAGATGACCCGTAATGTCGATTGTCCAGAGGTGAATCTCCGGTTTATCATTCCCAACAAGGGGGATATGCGTTCCGCACTCCTCTTGGGTCATCACGTAAACTGCCGCCTCAAACTCGGTGTGAGACCTGATACTCTTCGGTTGCGAAACAACCTGCCCCGACGTAATCCACCCCATTTCCGCATCGACTTGGACCTCATCTTCTATATTTTTACCCGCTTCGTCACGGTTCTCCCCAACCGAGGAGGCGGGGTCGGCGTGCCGCAGACCGACGCAACGGGTCCTAATCCGGTCCCCTTTGCCGACGACATCAACCGGGTGCCCGACCGCCAGACCGCCCTGAGCCACCTCACCGTATAATATCGAGGTGCCTTTGGGGTTGTCAATAACCTTACGGATCGGCATCAGCAAAGGCAATTCAAGCGGATTCAACGGCTGAGGCATGCAACGATTCATCGCAAAGATGAGATCAACAATCGGTTTCCAGTGATCTGAATTAAGATTTTGCCCCTTATAGTTACAGGCTTTCTCCGCATCCCCAACGATGATAGGCGACTCCTCATCCGCATAGCCGCAGTCTGCGAGGATCTCACGGATCTCCATCTCACAGATCTCGATTAATTCTAGATCCTTGACCTTTTCTGCCTTGTTCAGGAAGGTGACAACCGTGGGGACGCGAACTTGACTAGCGAGCCGAATCTCGGCTTCTGCTTCTGCCGTTACCCCCTCAACTGCACTCACCACCAAAATCGCGCCGCGAATCCCCGGCGAACCACCGATCAACATCTTGACGTTATCCCCATGACTCAGTCCGTCAATATGTGTGTAATGTCTACCACTTGTTTCATAATCAACCGCTTTATAACTGACGTAAGTCTGTAATCCTATTGAGTGATGCGTTGGTTGCTGTGCTTCAAAATCGTCCGCATCCATCTGGGTAGAGCCAATCCGTGAAACCACCTTGATTATTCCGGCAGCCAGCATCGTTTTACCGTGTCCTACTCCGCCAAGTGTGCAGATTGTCAACCCTTGATGTCGGTATTGCCTTTTTTCATCCATCGCTTTCCTCTCTGACAGAAATGTGGTAAGTAATGTGTCAAAAGCGATTGGGGGTTCAACCCCCATAAATCTGTGAACTCACTGCCCACCTACTCACTGCTCCAGATTGAAGATTGGATTGAAAGATGGTATTTGGTATTTTACCATAGAGGAGAGGGCAGAGTCCATCAAAAGAAAAATGGGGCGTAGTGGATCGTTAGAGAATTTACTTGGATTTGTAGTAGTCCACACGGTAGCAGACACTTAGAGCCTGTGCTGCTTGACACCGGCTAAAGCCTCGGCACCCGGTGAGATTTTACTTGCGAACCTGATACTCGCCTACCGTCATCCCATCTATGACAGAATTAATCCAGATTTAATGAAAAAACCTGAGAACTCCTAGTGGGAATTTGTGTCTATAATTATAACTATACTTATGCTTATATCATAATATGAGTAATGTGATTGCATTAGGGCTATTCAGTTTTCGGTTTTTTAACCATTTGAGTCGAAACGTCGCAACTCGGGCATCGCTTGGCCGGTAAAGTATCGGGATTGGGAAATCCCTCTCACAGGAGAATTAAATGACCCTATGTGATTGCATTAGAGCCTGTTGACGAATTGAATCAAATCGTGTAAAATAGACCGGCCAATGTTTTCACCCTAGGGCAAATACCCGTTGTGAGGGGTTTTGAGGTGGCATTTCAGATAATAATCCGAGTTGCCAACACCGGTTGACCTGTATAAGCTCCAAAGGATAAGAAACCAATTTGAAAACAGAGGAGGAAGGACGGATGCACCGGAGATACAATCTCGCACATCTGATTTTAGCCGGCATTGTAGTTTTGGGTCTAATACCGCTGATGGTAGAGGTTGATGCACACGCACAGATCGCCTTCTCGTCTAATAGGGATGGGAACTATGAAATCTACGTCATGGACACCGATGGAAAGAATCAGCGAAAAATCACCAATAATCGCCGTGATGACAGGTATCCCTCATGGTCTCCCGATGGTAAACGCATTGTCTTTACTTATGTTAAAGAGTGGGACTTTTTGCCTGTAAACGCGGACATCTACGTGATAGATGCCGATGGGAAGAATCAGCAAAGACTCACTGACGATCCCCTTTCTGAATGGGATCCGTCATGGTCTCCTGACGGTAAAATTGCCTTTACGTATAGTAATGAGCAGAACTGGGCGTTTGATCCCGGGCGAATCTACGTGATAGACACTGATGGGAAGAATCAGCGAAAGCTCACTAATGATTGGCTTCCTCAATGGGATCCGTCATGGTCTCCTGACGGTAAACGCATTGCCTTTACATCTAGTGGTGGAGGTAGATTCAGGCGAATCTACGTGATGGATGCCGATGGGGATAATCAGCAAAGACTGGCTAGCGGCGACCCCTCTTCTTGGGATTCGTTTCCCGCATGGTCACCAGATGGCAAACGGATTGCCTTTGTTTCCTGGAGGGATGGGAACGAGTCGGACATCTACATGATGGACGCCGATGGGGGGAACCCACGAAGACTTACTAAAAATCCCGCTTCTGATACGGATCCGTCATGGTCTCCTGACGGTAAACGCATTGCCTTTGTTTCTTGGAGGGATGGGAACGGGGAAATCTATGTGATGAACGCCGAGGGACCACGGCAGATACGAAGACTCACTAAAAATGGTCATAATGACACGGATCCTGCATGGTTTGTCCCTACTTTTGCAGCTGAAGTTGCTCCTTTTGCAGTTGCTCCCGCAGGCAAAAAGTTTACGATGTGGGGGTGGTTCAAACAGGGCGACCGATAACTGTCATTATCGAGAAAAAGGTGTTTGCTGAGATGTGGGAGTGTACGGGGGCGATAATAAACACCAACGAAGGAGCGAAAGCCTCCATGCGATAATAAACCGAGTTGCCACTTTTTTGAGAACGGAGGAGGAAAGACAGATGCAACGGAGATATACGCTAGCACATTTCATTTTAATTGGTGTTGTAGTCTTGGGTCTAACACCACTGATGGTAGCCGTTGACGCACAGGCACAGATTGCTTTTATGTCTTATAGGGATGGCACCCCTGAAATCTATGTAATGGACGCCAGTGGGAAGAATCAGCGCAGACTTACGACTAATATCTGGGAGGACTTGCAGCCCGCATGGTCCCCCGACGGTAAACGCATTGCCTTCAGTTCCGGCAGAAATGGGAGAAAGTATGATATCTACGTGATGAATGCTGATGGGAGTAATCAACAGAGACTCACTGAAAATCCCGCGCGTGAGTGGTTTCCCTCGTGGTCTCCTGACGGTAAACGCATTGCCTTCAGTTCCGGCGGGCATGGACCCGACGAAATCTATGTGATGGATGCCGATGGGAGTAATCAACAAAGACTCACTGAAGATCTTGATAATGACTGGCATCCCTCATGGTCCCCCAACGGCGAACGCATTGCCTTCATGTCCGATAGGAATGATAACCTTTGGGACTTTGGAATCTACGTGATGGATGCCGATGGGGGGAATCTACAAAACCTCACTGACAATGCCCAGGAGGACAGGTCTCCCTCGTGGTCTCCTGATGGTGAACGCATTGCCTTCAGTTCCCGTAGGGATAAGAATTATGAAATCTACGTGATGGACGCGGATGGGAGTAACCAACAAAGACTCACTAAACATGCCGAGTATGACTTGGATCCCTCATGGTCTCCTGACGGTGAACAGATTACCTTTGTGTCTGATAGGAATGGAAACTTTGAAATCTACGTAATGGATGCCGATGGGGGGAATCGACGAAGACTCACTAAACATCGCCAGGATGACTTTAGTCCTGCATGGTTTGTCCCTACTTTTGCAGCTGAAGTTGCTCCTTTTGCAGTTGCTCCCGCAGGCAAAAAGTTTACAATGTGGGGGTGGCTCAAACAGGTCGACAAGTAACTACCACTATTACTAAAACTGTCCGGTGTTAAGAAAAACCTCACCGATATGCCAAATTCAGGTGCCATCAGATGCAATTTGAGTCCATAAAAATATCTGTGTTACTCGCTATTTTGCCCTGCTAAATTTGTCTTGATACAACATAAATCATAGAACTCATACGGCCAACTGTAGGCGGGGCATCTAGTTTCCCCGCACCACTTATGCTGAAATGCGTAAGTCCTGAATTATAGCTTTGTTGTTACATACAGATCAACGTCTTAATTCGTCAACACGCCCTAGGAGATTGATTATGCCAACGGATCGAAATCTTATTCATCAAACGCTCAAAGGCAATCCACGGGCTTTCGACACCTTGGTCCAGAAATATCAGCCGGTAGTCTATGCCCGGGCGCGGCTTATCGTACAGAATCCGCACGATGCCGAAGATCTAACGCAAGAAGTTTTTATCAAAGCGTATCAAAATCTTCCAAAACTGCGCGATGCCAGTCGGTTTGCCGGTTGGCTGTCGCAAATTGTGAAGAATGTCTGCGTGACATGGATCCATCAGCAGAAGGAAATATCAAAATCTTGCCCGATGGACGAGGATCCAATTTCGAGTCTGTCTTCTGGTGAGGCGACGCCGGAACAATTCCTGATGAAAAAGGAATTGAACCAGACAATCCTGAAGGCAATTAATTCACTGCCTGCTGTGGATGGGGCAGTCGCGCACGATTTCTACATTGACCACCTCAGCTATGATGAAATCTCAGAGGAACACGGATTGTCGCATCGTGCCATCGCTAGCCGACTGCATCGCGCCAAACGACGCATCGCTCAGAAAGTCAAACATTCATTCAGCGTTTTTGGTATTTTCTGGAAGGATTGGGGAACCTCCATGCTAAAGGGGCTGAAAATTATGTCAACCCTTTCGCGTGCTTGGTCTATCTCTTTCGCAATCCACCTCGGTTTTGCTAGTGTCATTGGAGGGTATCTAGTAACACAAAGCCAATCATTTAAGGAGTTGACAGGCGTTGAAATTCCTCAAACAGTACATACGCCGCCCAAACCGCAAGTTCAGAAACCCGTTATCAAACTCGTTCAAAAGCCGGAGGTGCCCATTGAAAGCACGGTCATCGTTGAACCGGTTAAAGTCCAACAAAGAATGATGAATATGGCCAGTATTGGGGCAAGTACTGGCCAACCGCAGACCATCTCCGCGTTCTCAAATCAAGCCTTGAAACTTAATGTCCCCCTCAACCCCAATGTGCCGAAAGTGGTCAACCCCAATACACCTATGCCTCAGGGCGTAGCATATACGGATGACCCGGCTTCTAATGCACCCGATGCGCTAAGATTTTCTTCACCCATCGTCATAGGCACAGGTAAAAACGGTGAACGCATGAGTCGTGGGATTGCTGGCTCTGCCGGTATTGGCACAGAAAGTGGTAGCGGCGTTGAGCGTGGTGATTTCGGTTTGGGAAGTGGTGTGAATCAGGCCCGTACCAGAGATCATGTTGGTATAGGTTCACTGGTAGGCACCGAAGGGGCAACTAACATTGATGACACGCTTTCCAATGTCACCGAGAAGGTAATATTGGGCGGTGGTGTGCCTGAACTCCCATCTGGCAGTCCCGGTGCTATTATTGTGGGGCGCGGCCTAAATATGATGGGCCGCTTAAATCTTGCCCGCTTTGAAAATCCGCTTCACCCTTTTGGAGCTGTATGTGGCAGCGGAGTCGGAAGTTTCCGATTTGGGGCGGGTCTGTCCTATTTAGTAGAATCGCTGAATCAAAAAACTAAAATCAAGACCCAACTTGTTGAGGCAGTCCAACTGAAGGATGCGGCACTCTTTCAAACACCGATTCTTTTTATGGAACCGATGCCCGGCGGCTCAAAGATAAGTCCAGAACACGAGAAGAGACTGTTCCACTCTCACAGCAATCCAATATGGAATACTGCGCGTAGTAAGTACACAGATGCTGAAGTCCAAAGACTACGGGAGTATGTGATTAATCGTGGTGGCTTCGTCTATATAGCGACGCATGGAAATACAGATAACGCAATGAAAGGGACAAGAAAAGTATTGCGGGCCCTCCTACCAGAGCACCAACTTGGGCTTATTCCCAATGATCACCTGATTTACAACAGTTATTACTCGCTAAATGGTCCTTTGCGTTTTCCTTTGCGCAAGATCGGAGTTTTCGGAGCTACCATCTCTCTTCACTTTGGTCCTTACTCCGAGCTACAAGGTATCACGATTGATGGACGGCTTGCTGTCTTAGTTGATACCGAGCAGACGATGCATGTGATAGATGGCAAAGTTCAGAAACCCTTCTACGGCAAGTTCCAAAATCAGAATCAGATTTTGGAGGAGTTTGCGCCCCATGCAGCGCGGCACATGATTAACATTGTGGTCTATGCCATCACACATGGGAATATTTCAGATTACTCCGGCTATGTGCCAGCAGATAAGCGAGAGCAGCAAAGATTTCCAACCCGTGCGCCGCAAGCCGCAGCAATTAGAGCGGTTGAATAATATCTCTGAAAGATGTGGAGATAGTAACCTAGGTTATTTTAACCTAAGTTGCTATTTATCAAGTTTACTTGGCTTGGATATGTCTATCCACTGTGAATGGTGATTGATTCAATTTAGCTCTCATGTGTTGTTCTAGTGTTCACAGAATTGTGGATTCATAGTTCGGTAATGTCCTAGGCAGACAGAATCGGACTTTAACGTGGGGTAGTATATCAAAAACCAACTATTCACTTTAAGGAGGTTACCCTCATGAAATCTCATTACAAGTACCGCTTCTGGTTCGTTTCTCTATTGGTTCATCTATGCCTTGCGATGGTTTTCAGCATTATCATCATCAACCAAACGACTCCGAGCGATGTCGATGCTTTAGAAGTGAGCATTCTTAAAGTTAAACCGGTGCCGCTCGTGAAAAAAACACCACGTATAGAGGCACCCATTGTCACGCCGACACCGATGCCTAAGTTTCAAATTGAACCTCAGTCAACGTCAGCACAGACCCGAACGCTCGCAACCCGTCAGGTGAAATCAACTTCTGTATCTGTACCGAAAGCCACAGGGGTGGATGCGCCGGTATCTCAGTCTCCGGCACAATCTGTGCGTTCAGCAATTTCTGTTCAAGGTGCTTCTCAATCTTTTCGCGCGCCTGACCGTCGCGCTCACTCACTTTCCACTGCTGTCGATCTCCCTGTTCAGTCAGATTCGCTGTTATCTGCGGGCTTGAGGGGAAATAGTTCACTTTCTGGCACAGGCAGTCTTGGCGAGGGCAGTGGTAGCGGTGTTGGTCGGGGTTCGTTCGGTTTAGGAGGTGGTGTGCGTCAAACCCCGACCAGAGGTGGCACGGGTCTAGGTTCTCTGGTCGGTGCTGAAGGCGCATCTAACATTGACGACACGCTTGCCAACGTTACCGAAAAGGTAACACTAGGGGGTGGTGTGCCTGAACTCCCGTCTGGCAGTCCCGGTGCTATAATTGTAGGTCGTGGTCGAGATATCATGGGTCGCTTAAACCTTGCCCGCTTTGAGGATCCGCTTCACCCAAGCGCAGATATATGAGGTAGCGGAGTCGGTAATTTCCGATTTGGGGCAGGTCTGTCCTATTTAGTGCAATCACTGAATCAAAAGACTAAAATCAAGACCCAACTAGTCGAAGCAGTCCACCTGAAGGATGCATCGTTCTTTCAGACGCCAATCCTTTTTATGGAACCGATCCCCGGCGGCTCAAAGGTAAGTCCAGAGCATCGGAAGAGAGTGTACAATTCCCACAGCAATCCAATATGGAATACTGCGCGTCCGGGCGGATTGAGTAAATATACTGACACTGAAGTCCAAAGATTGCGAGAGTATGTAATCAATCGTGGTGGCTTCCTCTATCTAGCAACGCATGGAAATACAGATAACGCAATGAAAGGGACAAGAAAAGTGCTGCGGGATCTTCTGCCAGAGCATCCCCTTGGCTTTGTTCCGAATGATCACCCGATTTACAACAGTTATTACTCGCTAAACGGTCCGTTGCGTTTTCCCCTGCGCAATATTGGGACTATCGGACATCTCATTCCTCTTCATTTTGGTCCCTATTCCGAATTGCAAGGTATTACTATTGATGGCCGTCTTGCTGTTTTAGTAGATACCGAGCAGATGATGCATGTGATAGATGGCAAAGTTCAAAGACCCTTCTACGGCAAGTTCCAAAATCAAAATCAGATTTTAGAGGAGTTTGCGCCCCACGCGGCGCGACACATGATTAACATTGTTGTTTACGCCATCACACATGGAAATATTTCAGATTATAGTAACTACGTTCCTGAAACACTTAAACACTCTGGTGACGATAGTTATCGTAAAAAAGCCCCAGTTGTCACACAGAAATTGTAAATTTCTGTTCAAACGTCAAACAAGGTTAGGGGAAAATTAAGAGAATTGCACGATTTGTCAATAGGCGAATTTTGAAAGGAGGAAGTGGTTGTTTATCGATCCCTGTCGGATAAATATATTCCACGAATTATTATGGCGAACCTAATCCGTTACACCTATTTCGGCCTTGTTGCTTTGATGCTGTTTTTATTTTTTGTTGGTTGTGGAGATGATGATGATGAAGTTGTTGATGTAGGTCCTGCGGTGATATCAACGCCTGAGGGGGGGGTCAAAGGAACGATTGTAGATTTGGTAACCGAGCAAGGAATTGCGGGGATCCAAGTGACGTTGTCGACGTTGAAAAAGCTTCCGGGCGGGGATTTTGAACAGGAAGCTATAGCGTCAGTCACGACGAGTGCTAGTGGAGACTTCCTGTTTGAAGAGTTGAAAGCGGGAGACTATATTGTGAGTATCTACGCGCCTGGTTACCTGGATCAACAAGCGACGGTAACGGTGACTCGCAAAGATTTACCGACGTTAAACTTTCGTCTTGAACCGGGTGTAAGATTTAAGGGTACGGTGATTTCTGACGATGGCAATCCTGTTACGAATGTGCTTGTCTCTTTGGGAGGCCGTGCTGCAGTTACGAAGGGTGGTGGTCAATATGAGATTTCGCCGGTGTCGAAGGGGCAGTACCAACTGACAGCAGAGAAGCCGGGTTATCACACAACGTACATGCCGGGTATAATAGTAGGTGATATTGACATTTCGCGCAGGATCACGATTCGTCGTAAAGTAGAGGGTCAGATAGTTTTCGCTCGTGGCGATATAGCCGGTATGGACTTTTTTGGTATTTCAGTGATTAATGCGGACCGTACCGGTGAAAAGGCACTGACGCACCTATTCGATGTACATCCGTCGTGGTCTCCTAGTGGTGATGACATAGTGTTCAGTCGTTCAGAAAACAACCGTCCGCTCCAAATCTATATAATGGACAATATTGGTGGCAACGCGATGCCACTCAGCGGCGACCACTTTAATGATAGGCATCCGTCGTGGTCACCCGATGGTCGTCGTATAGCGTTTGTTCATTCTCGCGCGTTGGGTCAACCTGCTGTTTACACGATGAATGTGAACGGGGACAATCGTGTTAGGCTCTCCGACTGCCACGCAGATTCTCGCCCTGTCTGGTCGCCTGATGGGACTCAGATTGTCTATAACCATGCGTTGAGGGAAGGGATACGTAATCTTTTTGTAGTGGATATTGAGACATTTCTCGCCGCTAAGGAGGCACCGCCAACCCAAGTCATACCAGAACCGGAGCCTGAGCCCGAGGCGGAGCCTGAACCGGAGCCAGACCCTGAACCGGAGCCGGATCCGCCCCAACAGCCTGAACCGGAGCCGGATCCGCATCAGACACCGGATGATGAGGAAGATAAACAGGCGGGAGAGGGTGATCCGCCTCAAGCCCCGAGTGTGGATCCACCAGCACTGGAAGAAGGGATTCAACGGTTGACAATTAGTGCCCACCACGATATCCACCCGGATTGGAATCCAGATGGGTCGAAGTTGGTATTTACTAAGGAAAGTGCGCCGCTGAATGCTGCGGTGTATGTTCTGGATCTGTTTTCGCTGGTTCAAACCCGCTTGACGGGTGAGGCGGGTTACAACGGCTATCCGTGTTGGTCAACTGATGGGACGAAGATTGTCTTCAGCAGTAACCGCAACGGTAGTTTGGGTATCTGGATGATGGATGCAGACGGTAGCAATGCAGCCCTTATTTTCGATGAATTGGGGCAGGATGATATTCTCGGTCAGCAAGCATGGCGTGAATGATGTCGTCTGCCATATCTGAAAAAACAAGATTAGATTTCAAACCGAAGCGTCGCTGTTTAGCGGCGCTTTTTGGGTTTTATGGCAATCTAAAGACTACCTTCCCTTACCCAACACGTTAGGACAACTAACTTTTATCCATTGAGGAACGTTCAGGGGAATACTGTACAACACTTGGGACATTGTTTAGGGTCATTTAATTCTGCTGTGAGAGGGATTTCCCAATCCCGATACTTCACTGTCCAAGCGATGCCCGAGTTGCGATGTTTCGCCCCAAATGGTTAAAAAGCCGAAAACTGAATAGCCCTAGACATTGTTCATTGTGCATTGACAAATCTACAGCATTCTGGAATAATCTCCTATATTTTATTGATCAACGAAGAGGAGGTTACCGTGATGCAAACACCCGATTTTGCTAGGACAGATCTCAGCCAGTTGGTGGATAAGGATTTGCAATTCCTGATTGAGAATTTCCCCAAGCCGGGGCGGAGCTATGAAGAGATTGCTCAGTTGATCCATCATCTACCGAGAACGCTTGAATCTATGCTAAACAGTGAATCCTTGTTCAACAAGATCCGCGATCGAAGTCTGTTGATATTAGAGATTTCACCATTTCTATTCTTCAGTGTACTCCTGCGCCGCAGCTTAATGGACCAGAGAATCTTGGGAGATAAGAAGGTAATCAACTATATCGCGAATCTCCTCAGTCTGTTCGTTAGGACAGATCGATTGTATCGCGTTCAGCGAAATGATAAACAGGCCCATCACTATCTGACGGACATGGTTCAAGAAGCAGCAAACGCAGATACCCGCCGGCAGTTTCTCATCTACTCCCATATTGGCAATTACTCACTTTATCTCACAGGCATCTTTCCACAGTGGATCGAATATCGTCGTCAATATAAAAACCGTCCAGTGAATACACAATTTTATGTCGATTTTGGGCGCGAATACTATGAACGAGCCTCATCACATACGATGGCACGGGAATATGATCTCGGTGAAGTCTTTTTTCGTTTGTCGATTATGTTTGAGGTTTATAAAGAAGCACTCAACCACCTTGCAAAACAGTATTTAGTTTTGTCGTAAATTCGGAATACGAGCGAATTGGGAAATGGGAAGGAGCCGAACGAAAGACAGGAGGTATAATAAGCATGGATAAGGTAGATGTACACGTGCACGTGTTCGCCAAGTTGAGCGACGAATACCCGCGCGGCGTCAGCGGTTTGGCACCGGCGGACAAAGCAGCCACCGCCGAGCAACTGCTGCGGGAGATGGACGCAGCGGATATCGCCAAGACGGTGTTGATTGATATGGGAGGCACTCGAATCGAGGAGCACAGGTATGTAACCCATTGCGTCCAGAAGTGGCCCGACCGTTTCACCGCCACCGGACTAGTGGATGTAGACGATCCAGATCCGGCCACGCGTCTGAAGGAGTTAGTTGAAGCTACCGGCATTGAAGGCATCCGAATCGGCGATCTGGGCGATCCGAATGCTACACGTGTCGCTGACCTGAAGGCTTACCCTCTGTTTCAGTGTGCTAACGAGTTGGGTATCAACGTCAATATCTATACAGTTAGTGCCAATATTGACTGTGTTAAGATGTTGGTGACCACCTTCCCCAACCTCAACATCTCTCTGGATCACCTCGGTGTGATGCCAAGTACCCCTAGCGTAGTAGATCGCTGGGGACGTCCCCGCTTCGACGCTGAACCGTTGCCGCCTGCAACCTATCCACGGGTTCTCGACATGGCACGGTTCCCCAATGTGTACATTAAGATTTCGGGAGAGTACGCTTTTTCCAAGAAGCCATGGCCCTACGAAGACATGAAACCAATGGTCGAGGAGATTTACCAAGCCTATGGACCCGATCGTATGATGTGGTGCACAGACTCCCCGTGGATACTCGAAGAGCCGGGCTACCAGAAACTGGTGGATTTGCTTGATTTGCACCTGCCTTCTATCAGCAAAGATGAAAAAGACAAAATTATGGGGGGCACTGCCCTGAAGATCTGGTTCAAAAAAGGGAATTGAGAAGAAGGAACGATAAGATCGGGAGAGGAACTTGGACGCTTGTGTAACGGAGTCGGTTCGTCGGAGAGTACGGAACTCCCTCGACGAACCAGAGGGATTTGTATTAAGTGTGTAGATCCTATTTGAGCAGTTCCCTAGGGATACGAGAGCCAGTATACTCTAGATTCCCATCGCGATTGGCAAGGACCTCAGGAATATCGCCTTCCCAATTGTCGGGAATTGTCATGGGGCGTTTATGCCACGCTAAGATCAGAGTTCGTCGCTGGTCTGTCAGGTTCCTGTGTGCTGAGTGCAGGACGCGGGCATCCGCCAAGACGAGTGCCCCTGCTTTGACGAAGACATTCACCTGATCCGGATGATCACTGAACATGATCGGGTGGTCCTCTTCAATAAACCGAGCTCCTTGTTCGTGAGCTGGAACCAGTTGATCGTGCAGCGGAATCCGATTGAGATGGGTGCCGGGGATAACCTTGAGACAGCCGTTTTCAACCGTTGTATCGGTTAAGTAATAAGACAGAAACATGGTCTGCGGCCATGGCGAGCAGCTCATCGGATCGTTCCATAGCATCCAATCTTGGTGCCAATAGAGTGCTGGTTCGTCAGGATCTTTAGTAAGGATGATAATACCCCCAGTGCTCTCGAAGTCTCCAAAACCCATCTGTTCAAGTGCTACGCGTGACGGTTGCCAATCCAACAGTTTCTGAATAATTGGGTTGTCCACACCTCGGACGCCCACATGTTGCCCTTGATACCTCACGTCAGGCGGCGGCTCATGCTCAACGATTAAGCGTTCTGATTCTTCGCGGAGTTCCTGTAAAAAATCTTCAGTCAAGATGTCATCTACCACGCAGTAGCCATCGCGCATCATCTGTTCGCGTTTTTGCAGTGCTACCTCTGGTATCATACTATTCTCCTGTGAGTTATTTTCACTTTGGTTAATAGAAATTTCCTCAATTACTATATCTATTGCACGTAAGATTCAAGCCCGTCCATGATGCGACTCAGCCGGCGCACGATACTCCACCCGCAGATGCGGGGTTTCCAGACGCTGATAATCTTGTATCCGCGAAGTGAGGCAACTTTCCAGCATCCCACTGACAATCAGAGTGCGTTCTGCCGGGTAAGGCGCAACCCCGGTCATAATCATCTCCACAATTTTACCAACTAGGCAGGCAGAGTAGGTCACGTTGGGTGTCGGCGGCAGGAAAAACTGCGTAGACACTGGATCCGGTACGCCTTTGAGCCGCGCGGCAAAGCAGTAGTCTCTGATTGCACCGTTGAGCATCAATAGTGTAGTTTGGGGTCCATCGTTGTGTTCAATAAAATACGCTGCTGGATTTTCGACCAGTCTCCGGAGTTCACCGCTGCCGAGCAGATCCTGAGTCCGTCCATCTTCCTCCGTCAGTCCACACGGGCTATCGCACCGAGAGAGTGCCGATCCTAAAAGTTCTTTTGACCAACGCCCTGCCTCGCCAGCTTCCCACACCGCCTCTCCTTCAATTAATTGAACCGCCTTGACCCCGGTCTCACCACCTTTGCGGCGTTCAACCATGCACTGCATGGCTTCAAGGGCGTGGTAATCCATCGGATCGGAGCCACCAACACCCACCATCAAGGCACTCTCAATCTCGCAATCCAGCGGCAACTCGACATCCGGCAGACGCCAAGTGACCGGTAGAGAAGAACCAGCGAGAATTGGGAATCTTAAGCGATGCCCGTCAGCCACCATCTCTTGCGCCTTCTCAAAACTGTAGGAGAGATGTTTGTCATTGTAGATCGGAACAACACGTCCGTCCTCCTCGAAGACCTTGACGCACTCTTTGAAAAATTCGTAGCGCGGATAGAGAACCTGCCCTTTCTCATTTCTTGGATATTCACCATGCTCACCAATCAGTAGCACAGCATCGACAGCAAGTTTGTCTCCACCACACCGTAACGCTTCAGAGATGGTTGGGTACACAGAAAAGCCGAACTCGCGGGCGCGGTCAGTGGATTGGTCGCCTTCGGGTTTCTGATCAACGTAGAGAGAAACCACTTCGGTATCGGGGCGATGCCAGCGTCCCTCATAGGGATAGCCGACCATGAAGCGGTCAGCGAAGTGTTGGGCATGCGACAGGTAGCGGTAGATAGTAGCAATTACGGCGAGGCGTTTCGGTGCCATTTACGTTTTTCTCCTGTGGAATCAGGTTCTCCAGAAACTCGATTCTTCCGACGGTTGATAAGAAATATTCAGGTGCGGTGTCTCCTGCCGTGTCTGATCTTGAAAAAGGCTCTCGACACCAGCAGCAACCAACCCGGTAGTAAGCAGCGTGCGCTCGACCGGATAGGTTGCCACTCCGCTCAAGAACATCTTTTCAACATTGTTGACCAATGGCGAGAAAAAGTTGGCAAGGGTCGTGCGGGCTGGGGGCATCGGCAGGTACATCTGTGTGGACAACGGGGCGTCCTGACCTTCAAGGTGAGCGGCGAAGTTGAAATCTTGTACCAGTCCATTCATGAGAATCATGGTCGCTTTGAGGCCGTCCAGATGTTCGTATTGATAGGCGATTGGATCTTCAACCAGTTGCTTCATTTCATCCAAAGTCGGAAAAATGTTGTTGAACCCCTGTCGTGAGGGGGTAAGGGTGTGACTGCGGCAGAGGGCGGCTTCAAACAGTTCACGCGACCACAGTTCCTCGTGATACGCTTCCCAGAATTTATCGCCGCGGTAGGCTTGCAACCACTTGACACCTTTTTCGCCACCTTCACGCCGCTCAACCATACACTGAATGGTCTCCAAGGCGTGGAAGTCGTAGCTGTCAACACCACCGATCGCGATACATAACGCCTCACGGACGCGGGACCCCAGCGGCATGTCAACGGATGGCGTACGCCAAGTCACCGGCAGGGACGATCCCGACATGAACGCAAAGTCCATCTCTTGAGAGATATCATACATCTCTTTCGCCCAATCCCAGTTCCAAGAAAGATGTTTGTCGTTGAAAATGGGAGCAGTTTTGCCGGTAGTTCTGTAGACCGAGACAATCTGCATGAAGAGTTCGTAGCGTGGGTAGAAATGCTGCCCCTTCTCATTGGTGGGATAGCTACCGTGCTCGCCGATCAGTAGGACCCCATCAACGGCAAGGTCGCTGCCTCCCAGAGTTAGGGTGTCAGCGACGGTCGGATAAATTTTCATCTGGGGGAATCGTTCCGCACGGTCACGGCTCAAGTCACTTTCGGGTCGTTGGTCAACGTAGAGTGAAACCAGATCCATCGGCGGACGGTGATGCCGACCGTTCCAACCGTATCCCTCCAAAAAACGGTCAACGATGTGCTGACCATGGGAATATTTGCGGTACTCTGTGACGATTGCCGCGATTTTGGGGCGTTTGGTCATAGGGTGAATATCCTTTTAGTCTATATGCAATGGCTCCGTATTAGTTGCCGCGGTAATTTTAGGAAAAGTGTCAGGGGTGCTCCATCAGTTTTGCTATCCGCTTGAATCGTGGCAACCAGCATGGATTTTCAGACATCCGCAATGCCATAGCGTCTCTGGACAACTGTACAACCACCGCTATTTATTCGGTAGGGAAGTATACTTTAACTAGGGGTATCAGCATCTTACCCTCAGTATCAAAACTCTCATAGTGTGTCACAATTAAGTTTGCAAGTTCGTCAAGTCCCAATAGAGTTAGAGGAATATTTGAACGAGCTGCTTCATACTTAGCTTCCTGTGTAAAACCACCGCTGCTGATATACAACGCTTTGTCACCTTCCCGCAAACCACCAAGAAAGCTACGAAGATCTTGCGATCCCATGGATGTTCTTGAACGATGCTTTACTTCAACTTTAATTCTTGGTGCTTCAAGCCCCAGTCCATCGGGGGAAGCTAGAACGTCAACTCCTCGATCGGGTCCTTTAGGCATAACTTGAGTCTTGTATCCCATGGCTCGCAAAATAGCTGCTGCTAGCTTCTCCATTTCATCAGGGGATAGATTCAATAGCTTGTCTTTGATAAGTTCGTGGGCACGTGTAATGGTATCCTCTTTAATTTGATCCAGTTCGTTATCATCCACACTAATATCTTCTGGTGTCGCAGGCTCTCCCAGATGAGACAGTAACTCAGTTGATACTTCCTCATTCACTGAAAAAAGCGTCAGACTACTGCCCAATGAATTTCTTGAGGAAACAGATAACACATCCCGGCTTACACGCCCCAGCCAATCAACTCTTCATAAATGGGCGTAATTAGAGATTGCTTCGGAAATTTCATCGGTATTGTGATAGTAATCACTTGTAATATTGCCAACAAGATATTCGCGCTGCTGAGGGTCATGGGTCACTATCTTTTGATTCTTCTCAAGTATAAAACGGAATCTGTAAATCATGGTCACGGTAAGTTTCGGTTTTTCATCAGGATACGCATGATTATATAGCTCACTAATTTCTTCTTCAGAGTTTACCGCGCTTAAATCACCAATTTTATGCCAGCCAATCGCAACGAACCCACGGGCAAATTCATCAATGAGGTATCCGTCCTCTCCAGCACGAACCATCCACTTTATTTCTGCCATAATCGTTTACCCTTGGTCTATTTATATATCATTCGTAGAAATTCTCCGTAATTCTACTCCTCTGTGTGGAGATACTACACCAATCTTCAAGCTAAATCAAGTAAAAAGAGAATGTCACCCACGACCGAAACTGATAAAATCTCTTACAATTTTTCCAGATTGCTCAAGCTCTGCTGGAAGCTGCCTAAACACTCCCTCCATCGTAAATTTGTATCCCCATCAACCTATGTTGCCCACAGAAGTTTTCCTATCTCATTTAGATCAAGATCGGCAGTTCGCAACCGATTTAGCGGAAATGATGCGCGTTCATGGGATTCCGGTCTGGTACAGCCGGACAAACATCCTCGGAGCACAACAGGGGCACGATGAAATCGGTGTAGCACTTAGACGATGCGATTGGTTTGTTTTAGCTTTGTCCCCACGATCAGTGGTATCCATTTGGGTGAAAAGAGAATTCCTGTTTGCACTTCAGCAGAATCGTTTTATAAACAAAATTGTCCCCATCCTCTATGAACCTTGCAACTGGGAACAATTTTCTTGGATACTATCCAGTTTTCGGATGGTAGACTTTACACGGGCGTTTGAACAGGGCTGCCGTGATCTTCTCCGGGTGTGGGGGTTAGGCTACAAACCAGAGTCATATCCACGTTAATAACCCCCAAATATAAAGAAAAAACATCATCACCGATACTGCTCCAAATCACCCTTATACTCCAGTCCTAATACACGGCGAGATTGCTCCACATTGCAGGTCTTATCCGCTTCGGAGGTGCCCACAATATGGAAGATATCGAAGTCGATTGTCGTGGATTCTATTCCCAAGCGACACGCCTCCGCCAGATCGTGCCGACACACGCAGCCATTCCGCACCGGTGCCTCTTCGGAACCTAGCTTCTCTCGACGCCTATTGATTCCCAACCGACTATCTACGATATAATCCGGACGCAAGACAATAATGTGCAACCCATACGCATCGTAAAACTGCCGGCACATTTCTTCCTGCAAACGCTTGCAAACCGCGTACTGACTGCCATCGGGTCTTCTGACATCCGCCGTGAAAAATATCCCCTTGGGGTGCACAGTCTGGCATGAACCGATGTGTACTACCCGCTTGATCCCGCGCTGCTGTGCGGATTCCAGAACATTCCACAACCCTTTCAAATTGACCAAAAACGGCTGCGGATCATCTACACCGTAGCCACCAAAAGAAACTGCGAGATGAATAACTGCGTCCATCCCTTCTGTGGCGTTGTGCACAGCGGAGAAGTCCACAATATCTCCGTGGATGACCTCCCCGCCCTGCCACTCGCCATCAGTATCTTTCCAACCCTCCCATGCCTCTGTTCCCCAATCAAAAGCACGAATCTGATGTTTGTTTTTCAAGTTGGCAAGCACAGCGCGACCTAACCAGCCGGCTGCGCCAAATACCACAACCTTCATTCGTCGTATTCCTTTCGTAACCCTATTGGATTACACTTGATTTCAGCAGCCCCCAAGTGGTTGCTAGCTTGCCCTGCGCTTCTACGGCGAAAGGATTATTTTCAGGTTCAGTGACAAATACATTGTCTACCTCGATTGCCGCTTCTAGCGTCCCAAAACCGATCCGCCCCTCTCCCTGTATATTGAAATCCTTAACATCAAAAAGGACTGGACCGTAATCACCCAAGACCGCTGCTGCGGCATTATCTGTGAGGAAAACACGGTAGCCTTTCGGGTGATTTTCGATTTTGATCCAGTACTCTTTCCCCCTATCAACTTTCGTTTTCGTTTCGGTTTTTTCAAACTCTTTCACAATATGCCGTATATGCCGTATCACAACAGATCTTTTTCCGTCCTTGTTCAGTTCCCAATAAATGACATGACGGCGCAGGCTCTGTTGCATCCGGGGTGGCAAAGCCTCTTTGCCGCCAAAACCCGCACCTTCATCACTGTGGAATCGCCAAATGAGGAGTGGACTTTGACCGCGTGCAAGATAGATCGTTGAATAGAACCAATAGTCATTCCACTCTTCATCCCAATGACCATCGGATACAAGGATAAGATTTTTACCGTTTTGTTGGTTCTGCGTCAACTTGCCTTTTTTAATAGCCCACGCCCCAGAGACCGTGTGCCATTTGCCCGTACCGTTCAACTTGTCATTTGCCTTATCAAAAGTATCTTCAAACAAGATTTTCTGTGCTTGAGTCAAACTTGGTAGGATAAGGATGCCCGCTACAATACACATTACGGCGAGAATCCATTGCTTTTGAGAAATTGTCTTATGACACATGGTGAATCCTCCCTTTCTTTTTAGCAGTCAGACAGGTAAAAGCATCATATAGACGCTTCAGAAATCTATTTATTGAAACTGGTAGAAATTATACCCTATTATCCCCCTAGTTTCCAACATGATTTGAATGGTATAGTAATTTTTCGTGAAACTTACCTATATGCACAGTGTGTTACCCTTCAAACCGTAAGGGAGGTTAAAAAATGAAAGCGAATATATTTCAAACGCGCAGCGTCGTTCTCATCTGTGTACTCGCCTTTGGCATACTCCAACATGCTGCATCGGCGGCAGATGAACGGCAGACATTGCAAGCACTCAGCAAAAGTTTTACTGTGCTCGCACAGGAAGTTGGAGAAGTAGTTGTTGGAATTGAAACCGACCAATCCGACAGAGATAAGGATTGGAAACCGGGTTTTGAACATCGTGACGGCTTCCCGTTCAGTCCAGAAGAATTTCATCGTTGGTTTCGTCAAAATTCAGATCGGGATGAAAAGTCAAAAGATTACTTTTTCTTCTCCCCTGACCCATATCGGGAAAAACGAGAGCGAGCGTATAATGTGATACCTGAAGATATGCTCCCCCATGAGATTCAACATGAAATCAATTTTGGGTCTGGTATTTTGCTTGATGAACAGGGGCACATTGCTACCGTTATTGAATTGGTTAACAGTAGCAAGGAAATTACTATCACACTTCAGGACAGCACACGCCTTGATGCTGAAGTGGTTGCATCTGACGAAGGCACAGGGATTGCGGTGCTTAAAGTTGATACCGACGGACTTCCAGCGACGAAATTCGGCAACTCGACTGACATCGCCATTGGTGAGTTGATGATTGCCCTCGGGCATACTGCGGATCAGGAACCCACGATTTCCTTGGGCATGATTAGCGGTGTTGGACGTAACCCGCGTATCGCCAATTATGAAAACTGGTTCGCAATTGACACGAATCTGCGTCCCGGTTTTGGTGGTGGTGCAATTGTCAGCGCAAAAGGTGAGATCCTCGGCATGACCACTGGCAGCCCATCAAAGGGCGCATTTGCCATACCGATTAACACGGTTAGGCAGGTTGCTACGGAATTAATCGAACATGGAAAGGTCGTACGCGGATGGCTTGGTGTTTCGATTCAGGAGATTAATTCAGATCTGGCTGAGAAACTCGAGTTGGACAGACCGATAGGTGCCCTGATTACCGGGATCCTTGATGGTACACCCGCTGCGGAATTTGGCTTACAAAAAGGTGATGTAATCGTCGCTATTAACGGTGAAGCGATTAAGAATGTGAATCACCTCCGTGCTATAGTTGCCCTGTATAAGCCAACGACTACTGTCTCGATTTCCATTCTGCGGGATGGTCAAACGCAAGACCTCTCCGTGACACTTAGCCAACGGTCCGAGCGGATTGCCCAACCTGGCAAAGATTCTGAAGAAGGATATGTGAATCTTTGGAAAGGCCTCTCTATTCAGAGCCTGACAGCCGATCTGGCTGAAAAACTCAGGCACGCCTCCGACGAAGGGGTGTTAATTGCTGGTGTCGCGCCGGACAGTGCGGCTGCTAAAGCGGGACTCCGCAAAGGAGACTTAATTCTTGAGGTCGAGAATCAGCCTGTTCACAGCGTAGCGGAGTTCAAATCGGTAGTGGAGAAGGTGATAAGTGAAGATAAAGTCTTGCTACTCGTAAAACATGAGGGGCAAGCACGGTATGTCACAATCAAGTAAAAACGGGTTCAGGCTGTTCAAGACCTGAACACTGCTGTTAAATATTTGCACAAAACTTGACATCTTAACGAAGTTGTGTTCTAATTATTTCAGGCTTCAGCGGGATGTCAGTATTGGCACAAAGATTGCATATTACGTAATCACATTTGCCTCCAAAAATCAATAACCGGGTCAGTTTTGGGAATTGTGGTTTACTTAGGTATTTTTCATTTGTTTCGAGGTACGACTGACACTCGCCTCGCCTATCAACTGGAATATTTCCGTTGAAACGACATTTCCATCACCTGCCCCGGCTCTTTTATTACTTTCCCTGCGATGAATCCATTCATTCAAATCGCTCAAGGTGTTGTTGGGGCGATTCTTATATCTCTCTTCTTCATTCTCAGATCAAGCTTCGGCGAAACACGGCATACGCTCAGCATTATCGGTGCTATCATTATCTTTATCGCAAGTGGCTACATTCTGCGGACACGGTTAATCCGATGGGGGAGTCGACAGGTCTGGCTCAAATACCATCAAAGGCTCGCATCGTTAGGATTATCGCTTGTTCTCATCCACTCAGCCGTTCAACCGCTCGTTTGGCATTCGTGGTTGGCGTTTACGTTAGCACTACTCAATCTTGGCACCGGCGTTGCAGTCAGCCTCACCGCACATCGCGCACGACGCATCCTTCTTCGCTGCCATCTTGCCCTCGCACCCATCTTGCTGCTTTCTATTGTCCTACATGGTAGAGAAAAATTAGACCATGATGAATTCTTTCCTTTAACAGAGGTTCACGATGTTCCATGTGTGAAATGCCATACGTCGGAGAGACTGCTATTTACTATTGATCCGCACTTTCAGAGCGATTTAGATAGTGGAGGGGTTGTCTCAGAGGACTTGCAGTGGGAGTTTAATCTGCATGGGACTTCCCTCTCTCGACAGACAACAATTTCGACGACAGAGAAGAGTAACCACTGGCTGGTAACCGATGAAAAAAACGAGGGTGAATATACAGTCAAGAGAGCGGACGATCGGCTCAGTGTCCATACAGATGCTGTGTACGAGGCTTATACCTGTCTCACCTGTCATGTTCACAATACCCCGGAGATCCAGTTTGACCACGAAAGTCATGGGGTCAAATCCTACAACGCCTGCCTCAACTGCCATCAGACTGTCATCAATGGAATAAAATACGGAACTCGAAAGGCGAATTGGGAGTATAATCCGTGATAAGTTGCGAGACAACCACGTTTGATTGGCGATAAGGAGTTGTGCATGCCTCAAAATTTCAAACCGGTGACAGTTGGGATATCGGGTGGTTCAGCATCAGGGAAAACAACATTAGCAAAAACACTAGCGGAAGGGCTGAAAGAATTCTCGCCGGTGATTCTGCACCAAGATTACTACTTCAAGGACTGGTCAGAATACCCACCGGAAGAACGGGAGCAGGTCATTACCGCTAATCATCCGGATGCGGTTCGGTGGGAGGCACTGCTTGAACATATCCGTCAACTGATTGCACGTCAACCGATTGAAACGCCGCCCGAAGGAACGCGGTCGTTTGCACGAGGAGATGCGCCTGCCACAATTCAACCGAGTGATCTGATTATCATCGAAGGACATCTTATCCTGTGGGAGGCAGTGCTCAGAGATCTGATGGATGTCAAACTCTTCGTTGATGTTGAGCCGCATGAACGGGTGCTGCGCCGCCTGTTACGAGATGTCGCACAACGCGGTGGCGACCTTGAGGGAGCGGTCGCATGGTATCGTCGGGATGTTATCCCCAATTTCTCAGTTTACACCGAGCCGTGTAAGGCGTATGCAGATTTAGTTGTTCCATTCCTAGACGAAAATCCTGTCGCGCTGCAGACTCTCGTTTCAGGGGTACGGGATCGGATTATGAATCAATGTGCTTCGGTGAAACCTGAAATGTGATAGATAATAGGAATGCGGACGTGCGTGACTTATTAACAGATCCTATTCAACCGCTCCGATTTTTGCGGCTTGTGGCGCACGAGTTGGGATTCTTTGCTGCTCTTGCTTATTTTCTGGCACATAACCGGAGTAATCTGAAATTTTACCGTGCGTTAGTGCATAGACGGCAACGTTGGTCATAAAACGGTAGACACCGGGTGAGTAGTGCACAGAACGGCTTGGCAGGCTGATTGACTCCATCGCACACATATAGTCTCGACGAATGACCAGCACCGAAAGTTTGTCACTAATAAAAATGCCTTCAAGAAAATTCCGCGGTGGAAGGGAAGGGCGTCCACCCGTTGAAAAGGCAACTGCCCCGTGTTGGTAAATGTCAAAGCCAATGGGTGGTCCACCCATCTGATAGAAGTTGTGATAAATTTCATGGTTGTTGGGAATGCGTCCCACATGGTATTCCGGTATGATGTGCCGCATATTCGCCAGAAACAGATGGGTCATTGATCGAGATGCAGCGTGGAAACCACAATCGTCAAAAATGAGGAGACCTTCTTTTTCGACCAGATATCGGCGCAACGAGACCGCTTCTGATTGAGAGAATTGACTATCTCTAATGGCGCGAAGCATTCGCCCGGGATCCAATCTCTTTATAGCTTTTGCTTTAGCGAGGGCAGGCTCATGTCCAGTCATGATGAGCACCGGCGATTTCATCACATTGGCATCAGTCAACTTCAACGCCCCACCCTCAACATTCATGTCTGTTCGGATGTGCGTCTTTTCATTGAGCCACTTCGCAAATGTGTTGAGCGAGGAAGCATCTGCCCACCAATCAGAGAGACTGTGACGAAGACGGGTAAAACGAAAGACCCCACGAATATCGCGACCCTTACCAACAACACGACCTCCTGGTTCGCCGCGAGGCAGAGGTGGTACTTCAAGATTACCGAGCAGAATGCCATCAACTACCCTGTCCAAGGCATCCCGAACGGCTCCAACCTCTTTGACTATCGTAAGCCCCGGTGGTAACTCGAACGCATCAGTGATCTTGACCTGCACAGTCCCCCCAGAAATTCCACGACTACTACTTCCAATCCCACGACTCATGCGCCCACCATTTTTACCTGTGCCTGTGACGACGGGTGAAGATAATGCCAGCGCATCAGGTGCATCAGAAACGGGGGCATCTGTATGTGTTAGGACCTTAGGTATAGGTACATGGGGGTTGACCACTTTTGGCACATTGGGATTGATAGGGGCATTAAGTTTCAAGGCTTGATTTGAGAATGTGGAGACGGTCTGCGGTTGGACGGTGGCTGTACGAACGGTAACTGCATTTGTCGTTCGCGGTTGGGTTGTAGCTGGTTCAACGACGACTGTATTTTTGATTGACACCTCTGGCTTTTGAACGGGTTTGAGGACGGGTCTCCGAACTTGGGGTTTGGGCGGTAGATTCGCTGGCTGCAAGATTTCCATACCCATCAAATCCTTGAATGGTTGGCTTTGTGTTATCAGATACCCTCCAATGATAGCAGCAAGACACAGATGAATTGCTAAAGAGATAAACCAAGAGCGCGAAACGGTGGACATAATTTTCATCCCCCTTAGTTCTGAAGTTTTATCATATGAATGAGGCTTTAGCCAAGTGCTACGAGTCTATCGATTGGATTGCCATAAAACCCAAAAAGCGCCGCTAAACAGCGACGCTTCGGTTTGAAATCTAATCTTGTTTTTTCAGATATGGCAGACGACATCATTCACGCCATGCTTGCTGACCGAGAATATCATCCTGCCCCAATTCATCGAAAATAAGGGCGGTATTACTACCATCTGCATCCATCATCCAGATACCCAAACTACCGTTGCGGTTACTGCTGAAGACAATCTTCGTCCCATCAGTTGACCAACACGGATAGCCGTTGTAACCCGCCTCACCCGTCAAGCGGGTTTGAACCAGCGAAAACAGATCCAGAACATACACCGCAGCATTCAGCGGCGCACTTTCCTTAGTAAATACCAACTTCGACCCATCTGGATTCCAATCCGGGTGGATATCGTGGTGGGCACTCGTTGTCAAACGTTGAATCCCTTCGGCTATCGCCGGCGGATCCGCACTCGGGGCTTGAGGCGGATCACCCTCTCCCGCCTGTTTATCTTCCTCGTCATCCGGTGTCTGATGCGGATCCGGCTCCGGTTCAGGCTGTTGGGGCGGATCCGGCTCCGGTTCAGGGTCTGGCTCCGGTTCAGGCTCCGCCTCGGGCTCAGGCTCCGGTTCTGGTATGACTTGGGTTGGCGGTGCCTCCTTAGCGGCGAGAAATGTCTCAATATCCACTACAAAAAGATTACGTATCCCTTCCCTCAACGCATGGTTATAGACAATCTGAGTCCCATCAGGCGACCAGACAGGGCGAGAATCTGCGTGGCAGTCGGAGAGCCTAACACGATTGTCCCCGTTCACATTCATCGTGTAAACAGCAGGTTGACCCAACGCGCGAGAATGAACAAACGCTATACGACGACCATCGGGTGACCACGACGGATGCCTATCATTAAAGTGGTCGCCGCTGAGTGGCATCGCGTTGCCACCAATATTGTCCATTATATAGATTTGGAGCGGACGGTTGTTTTCTGAACGACTGAACACTATGTCATTACCACTAGGAGACCACGACGGATGTACATCGAACAGGTGCGTCAGTGCCTTTTCACCGGTACGGTCCGCATTGATAACTGAAATACCAAAATAGTCATTGCCTGCTACATTACCACGCGCAAAAACTATCTGACCCCTTACTTGCCGACGAATCGTGATCCTGCGCGTGATATCGCTATCTCCTATCCTTATGCCAGGAATCTGCGTTGTGTGATAACCCGGCTTTTCCGCTGTCAGTTGGTATTGACCTTTGGACACCGGCGAAATCTCATATTGACCACCACCACTCGTCACTGCCGCACGTTCGCCTAAAGAGACAAGCACATTCGTAACAGGATTGCCATCGTCAGAAATCACTGTTCCCTTAAACCTTACACCCGGTTCAAGACGAAAGTTTAATGTCGCTGACTCTTTGCGAGTCACCGTTACCGTCGCTTGTTGGTCCAAGTAACCAGGCGCATAGACCTTCACGATATATTCCCCAGCTTTCAACTCTCCAAACAGGAAGTCTCCACTAGCACTCGTCGTGACTGACGCTATAGCTTCCTGTTCAAAATCCCCGCCCGGAAGCTTTTTCAACGTCGACAACGTCACTTGGACTCCTGTAATTCCCTGCTCCGTCACCAAATCTACAATGTTTCCTTTGACAACTCCCTCAGGCGTTGCTACTACCGCAGGACCTACATCAACAACCCCATCATCATCATCTCCACAACCAACAAAAAATAAAAACAGCATCAAAGCAACAAGGCCGAAATAGGTGTAACGGATTAGGTTCGCCATAATAATTCGTGGAATATATTTATCCGACAGGGATCGATAAACAACCACTTCCTCCTTTCAAAATTCGGCTGCTGACAAAATGTGAGGTTAAATCTTCATGAAATGGTAGCGGAAGACAGTTCAAAAACAAAGAAATTAGTCGTGCAATTCTTCCAATTTTCCCCGTCCTTGTTTGACCGAAATTTACAATTTCTGTGTGACAATTGGTGCTTTCTTCCGAAGCCCTTTGTTATCTGAATTCTTCAAAACTGTTTCGGGAACGTAGTTACTATAATCTGAAATATTTCCATGTGTGATGGCGTAAACAACAATGTTAATCATGTGTCGCGCCGCGTGGGGCGCAAATTCTTCTAGGACTTGATTTTGATTGTACAAGTGACCATAGAACGGTTTCTGAACTTTGCCATCTATCACATGCATCATCTGCTCAGTATCTACTAAAACAGCAAGACGGCCGTCAATCGTGATACCTTGCAATTCGGAATAGGGACCAAAATGAAGAGGAATGGTTGTTCCGCCATACACGACATGCCGTAGGGGAAAACGCAACGGACCGTTTAGCGAGTAATAACTGTTGTAAATCGGGTGATCATTCGGAACAAAGCCAAGGGGATGCTCTGGCAGAAGATCCCGCAGCACCCTTCTGGTCCCTTTCAATGCGTTATCTGTATTTCCATGCGTTGCTAGATAGAGGAAGCCACCACGATTGATTACATACTCTCGCAATCTTTGGACTTCAGTGTCAGTATATTTACTCAATCCGCCCGGACGCCTCGTATTCCAGATCGGAATGCTGTGGGAATTGAATACTCGCTTCTTGTGTTCTGGACTTATCCGTGAGCCACCTGATACCGGTTCCATAAAAAGAATCGGTGTCTGAAAGAACGATGCATCCTTCAGGTGAACTGCTTCAACAAGTTGTGTTTTGATTTTAGTTGTTTGATTCAGTGATTGCACTAAATAGGACAGACCTGCCCCAAATCGGAAATTACCGACTCCACTGTTTCATATATCTGCGCTTGGGTGAAGCGGATCCTCAAAGCGGGCAAGGTTTAAGCGACCCATGATATCTCGACCACGACCTACAATTATAGCACCGGGACTGCCAGACGGGAGTTCAGGCACTTCCCCTCCTAGCGTTACTTTGTCGGCGACATTGGCAAGTGTGTCGTCAATGTTAGATGCGCCTTCAGCACCGACCAGAGAACCTAGACCCGTGCCACCTCTGGTCGGGGTTTGACGCACACCACCTCCTAAACCGAACGAACCCCGACCAACACCGCTACCACTGCCCTCGCCAAGACTGCCTGTGCCAGAAAGTGAACTATTTCCCCTCAAGCCCGCAGATAACAGCGAATCTGACTGAACAGGGAGATCGACAGCAGTGGAAAGTGAGTGAGCGCGACGGTCAGGCGCGCGAAAAGATTGAGAAGTACCTTGAACAGAAATTGCTGAACGCACAGATTGTGCCGGAGACTGAGATACCGGCACATCCACCGCTGTGGCTTTCGGTACGGATACAGAAGTTGATTTCACCGGATGGGGTGTAAAAGCCCGGGCCTGTACTGATGCTGACAGACGCTCGATTTGAAAATTAGGCGTGGGTGTAGGTGCGATGGGAGGAGCTACTATGCGTGGTGTTTTCTTCACAGGCGGCACCGGTTTAACTTTAAGAATACTCACTTCTAAAGCATCGACATCACTCGGAGTCGTTTGGTTGATGATGATAATGCTGAAAACCATCGCAAGGCATAGATGAACCAATAGAGAAACGAACCAGAAGCGGTACTTGTAATGAGATTTCATGAGGGTAACCTCCTTAAAGCGAATAGTTGGCTTTTGACATACTTCCACATATGAGCGTGCCAGTTCCGGTGTGCCCGAAAGGGGCGTTACCGAACCGTGAGTCCACGATTCTGTGAGTGCTGAAACAACACAACAGAAGCATGACATCGGGATTTGTAAAGTCCCAGGCGTATGTGAGATTCCGCTATCAACAACACTTACTACCCGAAGAGGATTCAGTAACATCAATTTACATCTACTAGCCCCAAGGTAGTCTTACGGTGTCTCGCTCAATGAGCAATACTTCGTCCATTTTCTATATTTATACTGCTTTAGGCGGTTCAGAATGAAAGGTTTTTGTAACAGGTCGTTTTTACCTAACCCAATGATTGGGCAGGATGGCAGCTCATTGATTAGGCAGCCACCACTCAGACACTGTTATTAAAAATTATTATAGCATGTTTTTGTTAGAAACACAATCTTTTAATAGGCAACATGGTTAAGCGTGGAATATCCCCTTGAATATCCGGAACATTACACTATACGCAAGTTGCTACTTATAACGCAAGTTGCTAGTAGTCAGCATATTCCAACCAATAACCCCTAATCCCTGTGCAAATTGTATCATTTCTGTAGGTCGATTTTCCAAAATCGACGGTTTTGTGTCGAGATGTGAATCTCGACCTACAGATTCTGATAGGTTTCCAATAACTAGCAACTTAGGTTACTTATAGGAAATGTTGGAAACCGGGAAAATAAATACTAAATTGAGTCAACCGCCATCTACAATATAAACCTCCTCGCATTCATTTGCAACCAGTTTTTTTAGAGTATGGACATGTTATGTCCATACTCCAAAAGTAACTGGAATTTTTGTGTGATTGGTTGATAGGACGTGTTAACATTTTGCTGCCACTAATTTGACAAATGCTGTAACCATCGGGCTATCCGCTAAAACCTAAGCGGTTATCCAAAATCGCCTCAAGTTGAGCGTAGCGAAATCCCGATTTATCGGGGTACATCAGATTGGCTCAAGTGGATTAGATTGCCATAAAACCTAAAGAGCGCTGCTCTTTAGCGACGCTTAGGTTTGAAATCCAATTATATTTTTTTTATGGCGCACTGGGTTTTACTTACGCCATGCGTGTTGGCTGATAATATCATCCTGACTGAGCTCATCAAAAACAAGAGCGGTATTGCTGCCATCTGCATCCATGATCCAAATGCCAAAACTACCGTTACGATTACTGCTGAAGACAATCTTTGTACCATCAGGAGACCAACACGGATAGCCGTTGTAACCGTCCTCACCGGTCAATCGGATTTGATTCAGCGAAAATAGATCTAGGACATACACAGCAGCATCGGACGGGGAGGTTTCCTTAGTAAAGACTAATTTTGATCCATCCGGACTCCAATCGGGATGGATATCGTGGTGTGCACTAGTTGTCAAACGTTGAATACCTGCTTCAATGGCTGATGGATCCGCACTCGGTGCTTGAGGTGGATTGCCCTCCCCCTGCTTTTTCTCTTCACCATCTGGGGTTTGATGTGGATCCGGCTTCGGTTCTGGCTTTTGGGGTATCTCTGGTTCCAGTTCCGGTTCTGGCTCTGGTACTATCTCTGGTTCCGGCTTCGGTTCTGGTTCTGCTTTCGTAGGGAGCGTCGCTTTGGCGGCGAGAAATGCCTCGATGTCCACCACAAAAAGATTCCGTTTACCTCCCTTCAGAAGCGCATGGGTATAGACGATCTGAGTGCCATCAGGCGACCATGTAGGCCTAGCGTCTGCGTGGCAGTCCGAAAGGCGCACACGATTGTCTCCGTTCACATTCATCGTGTAAATTGCCGGTTGCCCCAAGGCTCGCGCGTGAATAAAGGCGATGCGACGACCATCAGGCGACCAAGCCGGGTGTCGATCGTTGAAATGGGCCCCGCTGATAGATCTGGTGCTGCCGCCGCGGTTATCCATAATGTAAATTTGTGGTAGCCCTCTGTTTTCTGAACGACTGAAAACAATTTCTCTACCATTAGGAGACCAGGTAGGCTGTAAGTCGGAAAGGTCTGTTAGGGGCTTTTCGCCTGTACGGTCAGCGTTAATCGTTGAAATCCCAAAGAAGTCCCTGCCAACAACATCGGCACGTACGAAGACAATCTGTCCCGTTACTTTGCGTCGAATAGAGATCCTTCGCGAGATGTCGCTATCACCGACAATTATACCCGATATGTGTGTTGTGTAATAGCCCGGCTTTTCCGCAGTCAAGTTGTATTGTCCCTTGGAGACCGGGGAAATTTCATATTGTCCACCACCATTCGTTACTGCCGCGCGTTCACCTAAAGAGATAAGAACATTTGCAACGACATTGCCATCGTCAGAAATCACTGTACCTCTAAACTTGACACCGGGTTCAAGACGAAAATTAACGATTGTAGGTTCTTTGCGAGTGACTTCCACCGATACCTGTTGACCCAGATAACCACGGGCTATGATTTTCAAGACATATTCACCGGTTTTGAGTTCTTCAAATATGAAGTTCCCACTAGAATTGGTGGCTGTTGAAGCGACATCTTCCTGCTCAATGTCACCACCTGGGAATTTCTTTTCTGCAACCAATATAACTTGGGCATCTATAACGCCCTGCTGTGTGACCAGATCTACAACGGTTCCTTTAATAATCCCTTCTGGTGTTGCCACAACCCGGGGACCTATATCATTAACAACTTCGTCATCACCACAACCGATAAAAAGCACAAACAGCGTCAAAGCAAAAAGACCGAGATAGGAGTAACGGGTTAGGTTCGCCATAACAATTCGCGGATACGTTTATCCGATAGAGACTGATAAACGTGCCACTTCCTCCTTTCAAAATTCGCCTATTGGCAAAATGCAAGGTGTTAAACCACCATAAGAGGGTGAGGGTGACAATTCAAAAAGTAGAAGAATCAGTCATACGATTGCCTCAATACCCTTGTTTAACCCGAAATTTACAATTCCTGTATGACAATCGGTGCCTTCTTCCGAAGCCCTTTGTCATCAGAATTCTTCAAAGCTGTTTCGGGAACGTAGTTACTGTAATCTGATTCTACCTCGACGGAATGTTCAGAGGAACCACAATCCTCAAAACCGACTCGGTTGCAGGTTTTCGAGGTAAATGTAGCTACACTCTAAGCAATCTTTGTGCCAATATAAAAATCTCACTGAAAACTCAAAAATAGTTGGGAGGTGCCCTTTTTAATATCAGATTTGGGGTACTGTGGTTACAGTACCCGGGAAGGAACAACTTCACTGATTACCACAAATCAATCATAGTAATAATGACAGTTGGATTTAGTGCGAAATATTAAATGGTGTGCGAATGTTTGACGGCAGTGTTCAGATTTTGAACAGCTGCCAATAAAACGCCAAACACGCTACAAAGTTGCACAAGGCGGGGCAGGTTTTTAAACTAAGCTGTTCGGACGTCGGCGATTATTTCGCATTTTTTATCTGACGGGGACAGATTCATGACTTATACTAAACGTCGGTAGAAACTGAGGTGACTTACTCCTCTACCGGCCGCCAGCGAATGGCGTAGATATCGGTGTTGTCTCTGACCGCGTCCCACGATCCAGGGGCTTGGCTGGAGCCACAGATCGACAGAATCGTATCATCCGCAAACACCACACTGGCACTGTAGCTACCGGTGAAGGTGGTGGAATCGAGATAGTAAACTTCGTCCAGCCAAGCTCTGCCTTCGTCCCGGCTGATCATCGCTCGCGACCCAGGCGGTCCGGGTCCATAGCGTGTATCGTGAATCACAACCACAGTCCCATTGCTCTGGGCTGCGGGATAGCCGAAGGTTTGACCGTACACCGTGCAAAGCATACGCGGCGAACTCCACGTTTGACCTCCATCCGTTGACTCCATTACAAACACGTTCTTGAAGCCTCTGCCTGCGTCAGTGCCAGCCATTGGGCGCATCATTTCCTCGGTGTCGGTTGGTAAGGGAGGACGTTGATAGCGCATTGTTGCGAACACGCTACCCGATGGCACCAACACGGCTGCCCCCTCTGAACCCCAGTCAATCATCAGAATGGGGCCCTGCCACGTATAACCCCCATCCGTTGAGCGGAAGGTATAACAGCCATTCATGGTGGTTGGTGTGTTTCTAATGTCTACCGTCCAGAGCAACGTGTCATCCTGAAGTCGATTCAACCCGCGATGCGTGTAACGTTCGGTGTAAGGTCTGCCATCGGGCAGATTCATCTCGACCGGAATCTCTGCCCGTTTCGTCCATGTTATGCCCTCGTCTTGGGAAACCCACACAACCGCTGGGTCACGTGCCTCCGGGCCCGTCGAGCAGTCCACACCGAGGAACGTCCCGTCCTGCAAAATCCGCCAATGCCCTCCCGGCAGATCCTCTATGTTTGTTAGGAATCGCGATGTCCATGTACAGCCCCCGTCCGTGGATTTGCACAGGACTTGGGACTGCTTCACGTATACTGTACCGTCCGGGCCCACGTCCACGTGCGTACCTTGCGGACTCATGTCATCGCTATGCGGCAGCAGGGTCTTTCCCACTGGAACGCGGGTGAGTTTACCGCCGGCAGCGTGCAAGATATATTGGTTGTCATGCATCTGCTTGAGCACCTCTGCCGATGGCACATCAACCCCGCCAAGTTGACTCGTGTGCAGTTTCGGTTCAACGATTATTTGCATCATCTTAATCCTCCATAGAGATGCCATAAGCGATTCGTAGAGAACACAGATCTGCGTTCCCTACTGAAGTGCGTAAGTCCCATCATTATTTAAACTCAAGGGTGTTCAATTCAGTCAATAGCCTGCAGATAATTCAGTCAATAGCCTATGCAGACGTAGACACCTGTGAGAAGGATCTCCTGATCCCGATTATTTCCAAAATTGAGGAGAGTCGTGGCAAGGATGCCGCTCCCACAGCGAATATTTATAAACACCCCTCATCTAAACTAACCTCCAGCGGATGATCACATAGTCGGTGTTGCCGATGCAGTTGTCCCAACCGCTCACGTCGCCGTAGCAGGAGCCGGTCAGCGTCAACATCTCTTCCCCGTCCAGACTAAGCGTCGCTGCGTAACCAGCCGCATAACCGTGACTGAGGTAGTACACCTCGTCCTGCCACGTCTCACCGTTGTCAGGGCTTACTACCGCTCTGCCGCTGCTCATATTGCGGGGATAGCGGTGATCGGTCACAATCACCGCACGATTACCCGACAAACCGACACCATACCCGTAGCACTGCCCCAGCACCGTAGCAAGTTGCCGCGGCTGTGTCCATATATCGCCTGCGTCGTCCGAATGGGCGACGAACACATGCTTATACGGGAATGAGTGACCAGCGGCGAGCGCACCGGTCCGTTCTAACAGATCTGGAGGGTCATCGGGTAGGCTCGGACGCTGACAGCGAATTGCCGCCAACAGTCTGCCCGCGGGCAGTTGTGCGACATTGACTTCACAGCACCACTCACCGAGGACAGAGTAGTCTGACCATGTACAGCCACCGTCTTGCGAACGGTAGATGCGACATACAGCGGGGGTTATCTCAGCTGCCTCACGATTCCCAATCCTGTCCGCTCCCACCAGCACGGGCACGAGCAGCGTGCCATCATCCAGACGGGTCATGCTGAAACCCAGCGACAATACATCCGACGTGCCGACATCAATTTGCCCGATTTGTCTCCATGTCTCACCTTCATCGTGGGATTCCCACACAGTCGGCGGCGTGCCGTTGACCGCGGGCTTGACGTTTAACATGACACCCTCATCGTTGAATGCCACCCGCCAACCTACGCATATATCTGGATCGCGCCGAAGATGCTCCCACGTTTTACCACCGTCCGTTGACCTGTGCAGCAGCGTGTGTTGGGCTGCGTAAATCACCCCATTCGGTGCCTGCGCCAAACACAGCCGCTGGGTATGTCCTTCCGGATCGCGCGGCAATCGAATTTTTTCGACAGGAACCTTCTCTAATTTTTTGTCGCGGGCGTGGAGGATATAGTCGTTCGCCTGCATCGCTCGTAATTCATCAGGCTGAATAGATACTCCACCCATATTATGTGTTGAGAGCATGGCGTCTCCTTTCTTGAGTTCATAAGTTCATGATCCGTAGGTTGGGTTGAGCGATAGCGAAACCTAACTCAATATCCTAACGACACTATTGGTTGAACTGCTGTGCGACAAACACCAGATCCAGAATGTTGACGGCACCGTCGCCGTTGGGATCTGGAGCGGATTGACCAAAGCCGTTAGCAACCATCACCAAATCCAGAACATTGACGGCACCATCATCATTGACATCTGCGAAACTTTTGGTTGAAAGATAAATTTCGCCGTCAAGGTCCGGTAGCAAATGGGTAATGGACGCAGCGGTGTTTCCCCTATCAGATACAGAGGTCGCAGATGACGGCAGTGTGAGGGTTTGGGCTTGACCACTCCGGTTATAGACTGCCCACCCGTTTGTGAACTCTCGGATATACACGCCTTTTATACCTTGATACTGTCGTGCTTTGGGTCCAACAGGACGACCGAGAGTTGCGTCCCAGAAATCATACCATACATACTCACGCCCCAAATGCCAGCCCCTGAAGTACGAGAAATAACCGTCAGAATGTGTGAGACTAAGTGTTGTGATTACACGCATCAATCGCTTGTTGTTGGGACTGTCCGGCGGCTCGGTTGGGATCCCCCACCCTTCTAAGCAATTGACTCTAGGCGATCTTACATTCTGCTCTAACCAGAATAGACTGGATTCTAGCTCCGCAAGCCTTTCATGGATATAATCGCTCTGTAGTACATTAACGGGGGTTTCATAAGTGCCCTGCAGATTAATGGGGACTTCCATAAAACCGCCGTTAAGGTAGGGGGCGGTTACTGGAATCTTACGATCGTTGGTATTTCCAATAATAAGAAAATCATCACGCACCTGCTCTCGGATACGCCGGACAATCGAAAGCCTTGCTTCTAGTTCCGCCTCTACGGTGCTATATTGCTTTGACCAATCATTCCAATCTGAAAGCGTAACAATAGATTCGTGCCACCAGTCAAAAACAATTCCATCGTATAGACCACATTTTGATATAGTAACAGCTCTCTGAACCACAATATTCTGAAAATCTGGATTGGTAAAATCGAGGAGATACATTTTTGAAGTTTCTCGATCGTGCCACGCCTTAACAGGATTACCATTTTCATCTTTTACCCAATACGGAAAATCCTCCGGATACTGCGAGCCTACAATCGCATCTCGATATTGAATCGTAGCCAAGAAAAGCATGTTCGGATTCTTGGCAAGCAGTTCATCTCGCTGTGCTTTTGCCCTCTCAATACTACCTGTGAGCATCTGTCCTTCGCTAGTTGTAATCCAACTCAGACCAAAAGGCATACCGTGCAAATACAAATCATGATAGGCGGTTAGGTCTTCACGCAATCCTTTTTCCGGCCATGCTTGGAAAACAGATGGGAAACTCCGGTTTTTCAAGCGATCATCAACAGGTAGAGATGGTATATCACAAGACTCATCACGTTCAAGGCGAGTTAAAGAGAGCGATTCAAGTGGACTGTAATCATTAATACGATTGCCATAGAGAGTTAGAACTTGCAGATTGGTTAGATTTGCAAGCACACTGATGTCTACAATCTTATTATGTGACAGTCGCAATTCAGTGAGTTGCCTTAGATTTGCAAGAGGCGCGATATTTACAATACGCAAGTTGGAGTGGAGCGTCAGGTATGTTAGTTGAGTGAAGTTTGCTATCGGTGTAATATCCGAAACGTGGCAACCACCGAAATCCAGATGCTGTAATTGGGTTAAGCCTACTATCGGCGACAAATCTGAGATAGGGTTGGCCCAAAGCCATAGACGACTTAACTTGTTTAGATTTGCCAATGGATTCAGGGTGCTTATATTGTTTCTTGGAAGGGCAAGCGATCTTAAATTGACAGCGTGTTGTAGCCCGGTGAGATCTGTGATCTGTTTCTCTATGGGGATGGGAGATTCTCGCCAGATTTCCAGTTCCACCAGCGACAACATATCCGACTGAGTGATAAGCGTTTCATCTGACAGGTTCAATTCCTGACGGATAGCGTTCTGTAGATTGGTGTCGGGCATTTCTACAATTTGGGCAGATGCAACACCGCTCCAGTTACAGAATGTGATGAAAGTGCATAAGCAATAGAACCTAAAAATATTCATAGTTTTCATTTCATTAAAAACGAAAAGTGAAAAACACCTTCCCTCAATTTTGCTTCCACCCAACTCACTGTTTCTGGGCAGCTAGCCACTCCTCATACTCCTTCCTGCCTTCGTCGTTGAACGGATAATATTTCCGCAGATCTCCGCCCTCTCGCAATTTCATGCGGACAAAGACCTCATGCTCCTCACGCTCACCGGCGATGTCGAGGATGCGCGGTATCAACCGAGGCGGCACAACGATAGCCCCGCCATCGTCCGCCATGATGATGTCACCGGGATTGACCAAGACCTTGCCACAACCGATGGGGAGGTTGAAGTCGGCGGGAAAGAGATTCAGATGTCCCGCCCCACCCGTGGTCACAGCGGTCGACCAGACCGGCACCTTCAGCTCTTGGAAGATCGGCACGGAGTCCCGAATACCGGCATCTATGACAACACCAGCCCCGCCCTGTGCTTGAAAATAGGTCATTAACATTTCCCCGAAGCAGCCTGTGGCGAGATCGCCTCTACCGTCAACCACGATCACATCGCCAGCCTGTACTTCAAACATCACCTCCCACAGGGCAGAGGTTTTCTCACCGGCTTCTTCGCCTTCCGGTTCCGATTCTTCGGCGGAGGCACCCAGTATCTGATAGCCTCGCATCTGATCTTCACGCTGTGGCGTGAAGCGGAGCGTCAGTGCAGGCCCCACAATTTTACTCCCGGGCACACGGGCGATGGGACCCTCCATAAAGGTTCGGCGCACGCCCAACGCTTCCATGGTGGAGGTCACGGCATCGGTGCCTAACTCATACAACGCCTCAATGATTTCGGGTGCAGGTCGTTTGATAGTGGACATATTTTATACTCCTATGACTTTGCTCACGGATTGATGAATTTTCTTCGCCTACTTTGGAAATATACGATAGCCATTTTACTCCTTTGTTGGACATGGGTCAACAGCAAAAATCCCCGCGAAGAAGCAATTGCTTTTTGGATAAACGGCGACAAAAATTCTGCTTTTCGATCTCTTTTTCGGTGCATTCCTGTTACAATATCGCAAATCAACAAGGAGGGTATTTGCCAATGATATCTGTCGCTTCCGCAATGCTTACACTATCAAGAGATGCAATTACAAATGCAGTTTCACCCATTGACATCGGCAATCGGTTGGAATTGTTCGTTGACGATTATCTGATTGATGAAATAGATGGTGCAACGCAACGGTTACACCAGCCGCAACCGCAGGACGTTGCTTGTGTTCATGATAACCCGTGGGAGGGGAGCACCTGCGGTTATAAAACTGTCTTTCAAGATGGCGATCTTTACCGGATGTATTACCGAGGAAGTCACGTCATTTACACAACTGAGGGCTTTGACAATGACCACCACCCGCAGGTGGTCTGCTACGCTGAAAGCCACGATGGGATACACTGGACCAAACCGGAACTTGGCTTGATTGAGTTTGATGGCGGGAAGCAGAACAACATCATCTGGGAAGGGGTTGGATCACACAACTTCGCGCCTTTTAAGGACGAGAATCCGGATTGTAAGCCGAGCGAAAAGTACAAGGCACTCGGTTCGGCTGAGCGTGCCTTGTATGCGTTCAAGTCCGCCGACGGCATCCACTGGTCGCTCATGAACGATGAACCAGTAATTACCAAAGGTGCGTTTGACTCACAGAACCTCGCCTTTTGGGATACGGTACGCGGCGAATACCGTGAATACCATCGCGATTTCCGTGAGGGACGCGACATCCGCACAGGGACATCGAAAGATTTCCTCAACTGGTCTGAGCCGGAATGGTTGGACTATTCGCCTAATCGAGTCAGCGAGTTGTACACAAATCAGATTATCCCATACTACCGCGCCCCGCATATCTTCCTCGGCTTTCCAACCCGGTACAACGATCGGGGGTGGACGGAATCGACGAAAGCTCTGCCGGAGCTTGAGTATCGCCGCCTCCGTGGTTACGTGTCTGAGCGCGAGGGGACAGCCGTGACTGACGGGATGTTTATGAGCAGCCGTGATGGGCACCATTTCAACGTTTGGCCCGAATCGTTTATTCGTCCCGGCTTGCGGTTGAGGGGTAACTGGTTTTATGGCGATAACTATCAGAATTGGGGATTGGTCGAGACAGAATCGCACATCAACGGTGCGCCCGATGAGATTTCCATCTATGCGAGTGAAGATTCGCATCAAGGGGATGATTGCCGCTGGCGGCGTTATACGATCCGAATTGATGGGTTTGTCTCAATGCAGGGGCCGTTAAGCGGTGGGGAATTTGTAACAAAGCCGCTGACCTTCAAAGGGGAGCAGCTCCTCCTTAACTTCTCAACCTCTGGGGCGGGGGGGATTCAGGTGGAAGTTCAGGATGCGTCTGGCAACGCGATTCCCGACTTCGGATTGGACGACTGCCCTGAGGTCTTCGGGGACGACCTCGAACGGGCAGTAACGTGGAAGAATGGGGCGGGTGTGAGTCGGCTTTCAGGGCAGCCCATCCGTCTGCGGTTTCTGTTAAAGGATGCAGACCTCTATTCAATTCGGTTTAGTTGATGTCCCGAATTGTACGGTAGATATAAAAATAAAGAGGCCGAGTTTTTGTCAAAAACTCGGCCTCTGTGCTTACCGAGGTAGTAAGGCAGATTAATTGACAATGGCTTAGGGGGTAGGTGCATCTTCCCGCAGCAGTCCTTCTGCTTTTAACTCACTCCAAAGATCCGCAGGGATGGGGTGTTCAAATATTTCGACATTCGATTGAACGTGCTCTGGCATGAGACCGCCCGGAATCGCTGCGGCGACGATTGGATGTGCTAATGGGAACTGTAACGCAGCTGCCCGTAGCGGTACATTGTGTCGATCACAGACCGCTTGAATGCGCCGCGTTTTTTCCAATACTTCAGGGGGTGCCGGGGCGTAAGCATAATACGCATTCTCCGTCGGACCTGTCGCTAGAATACCAGAGGCGAACACCGCACCGATTACCACACCAACACCACGTGCCTCGCACTGTGGAAATTCAGCGTCCAAGACATCCTGATCTAACAGCGTATACGGCATCGCAACGATGAAGAAATCGAGGTCGACCATTTCTAAAAAGCGTGGAATCGTGCCCATCTGATTCACGCCAGCCCCTATCCCTTTTATCTGCCCGCTGGAGCGGAGTTCCTCAAGGGCCCGCCAACCGCTGGTGCCGAGCTGTACCATGTGAGCGTTAATCCGCGTATCGTTCACGTGAAACATGTGGTCGAGGTCGTGGATGAGCAGAAGATCGATAGAGTTCAGACTGAGTCGCTGGAGACTATCTTCAAAGGAGCGCATAACCCCATCGTAACTATAGTCAAAATAGAGATCGAAGGGCAGTCCTCCAGCCCACATCCCTTGGTCGAAATTATCGGGGTCACGTGTTGCCCGCAGCACACGTCCAATTTTAGTAGAAAGCACAAAATCCTTACGTGGCTGTTGACGGAGAAAATGTCCGAAGCGATGTTCGCTTTTCCCGTAGCCGTAGAATGGTGCCGTGTCAAAGTAGCGCAAGCCGGCATCCCATGCCGCTTGAAGTGTCGCCTGTGCTTGTGTCTCACTGAGGACCTCAAAGAGATCTCCGAGTGGTGCCCCGCCAAAACCCAAGTTGGTTAAGGCAACCCCTGTACTTCCCAAGTTGCTTGTTGCTATATTACCCATTAAAATGTCCCTCCAAACTGAATTGGTATTTGTTATCAGTAAAATGATCTTAAATTCGTGTCTTAGATGCCAATGATTTTCTCACAACCCTCACCAGATTTCAAGTATTTTTTGATTTAAGCGGCTCGTTACGAAACTGAGATTAAAGATCTGCATCAAATCGATAAGTTGGCTCCCAACCCAGCAGCCTCTCTGTCCGTCCGACATCCCCTTTTTTATAACCCCCCGGCGTGGCAAAAATATAAAAACAGTCATAGCTAATATCCGGTGCCTCTAGGGCACATTTTAACGCGGATGCGACATCCCGTCTATCAATCGAGCCATAGTAGAAGCCGTTAACAGGATGACCATCGGTCGTTACCATTTTATCTGAATCAATGATGCCCCACGGTCGGATACACGCGATGGAAAGACCGTGCTGTTCATGATAATTTCGGGCGAGTTCTTCTTGCACTAGCTTAGAAAGATCATAAGAGCTAGCGGCTTTGAGGGGATATAAATCGTACGTGAGAAAGGTGTCCTCCGGATAGCCACCATGGACCGCCCCACTGGAGGTATGGATGAATCGCTGAATCTGGCATACACGAGCAGCTTCAAGAAGGTTGAACATACCCCGTACATTAATATCAAAACCGGGACCGTCCATGCTATAACTACCATTGGGTGCCATAATCGTATTCACAACCGCATCGTGGTCCGCCATTACGGCTTTAAGCGTTGTATAATCAAGCACATCCCCCTGAACAACGTGGTCGTATTCGTTCACCGGACGAATGTCAAAGGCAGTCACTTCATGGTCTTGGCTCAAGATATCGATTGCAGCACGTCCCACAAAGCCGGCTGCGCCTGTCAGCAGTATTTTCATAATTGGAATTCCCTCAGTTTATACGCTCAATTGTTGATGAGAAGATATAGTGTCTGTTCATATGCTGCATGTTTCAAGCTTGCTTAACAAATTATTGTTCATAATCCCTCGACTTGTCAAGAGGTTCACCAGCGATATCGTTGAGAGACATCATTTTTCCGTTGACGCTACACCTAAGCATCTGTATGATAAACGCTTTGAGGTGAAAACCTCGCGATTCTATAGCGTAGGGGAAAGCAATTTAAAAAGAAAGTTCAAAGCACGGAGAGAGACCGTAGGGGTGGGGTTGCCCTGCCCGCGCTTATCAAAAACTTGATTACTATTGCACGATTTCTTAGCGTGAATAAAGAATAAAATCAAAGGAAGCCAAACAATAATGGAAAAAAGCGGAACGCGGTTAGCAGGCAAAGTCGCCATTGTCACCGGAGCGGGAAGCCGCACCCCGATAGATGGTGTTGGACGAGCAACATCAATACTCTTTACTAGGCAAGGTGCCAAGGTTTTATTGGTAGACCGAAATCTCGAAAATGCGGAGAAAACCCTTGCTGTTATTGAGGAGGAAGGTGGGGAGGCGTCAATTTTCGTCGGCGATGTTTCCCAAAACGATGATTGTCAAGCAATGGCTGAAACAGCCGCTGAGCGATACGGCGAATTGCATATCCTATTTAATAGTGCCGCCATCGGCGGGGCAGGAACCGTCGTTGATGTAGATCCAGATGTCTGGGATGATGTGATGGCAGTTAATCTCAAGGGCATGATGCTGGCATCTAAGCACGCCATCCCCAAGATGGTTGAAGCAGGTGGTGGTTCAATTATCAATATCGCTTCAATTGATGGACTACGCGCAAATATCTGGCGCAACATCCCCTATGCTGTATCGAAAGGTGGGGCGGTCTCCTTGACGCGCAATATGGCGGTACATCATGGGCGGGATAACATTCGAGTCAACTGCATCGCACCGGGTCACATTTACGCCCCAATGACAACCACTATTTCCGATGAATTGCGCGATCTCCGCCGTCGGTCAGGTCCGTTGGGAACAGAAGGCACCGCTTGGGACATCGCTTGGGCAGGTTTATTCCTCGCTAGCGATGAGTCCCGTTGGATTTCCGGTGTGCTGCTTCCCATTGATGCGGGTCTACTGGCAACAACACCGCTAGCGATGCTGTCCCATTTGCAGTGATAGTCGCCTTCTGCGAGCGAAAGACTCTAGCAATATGCAAGGAACCAATCAGCTTTTTGATCATCCCAAACCGATCATCGGCGTGGTCCATCTGCCCCCGCTGATCGGCAGCCCCCAATCAACCCAACCCTTTCATGAAATTCGCACCTGTGCGCTTTCTGATGCGGGGGTTTTGATTGATAATGGAATTGATGGGGTTATCATCGAAAATTATGGCGATGCCCCTTTCTGTCCGGATAGAGTGGAACCCCATACCACTGCGGCACTAACACTCGTTGTAGGCGAAATCCGGGAACGTCATCCCCAGATACCAATCGGACTCAACGTCCTGCGCAACGACGCAAAATCGGCGATAGCAATCGCGACGGTCACGGACGCAAACTTTATCCGCGTAAACGTGCACACCGGCGCAATGCTCACCGACCAAGGTATTATTCAAGGGAAGGCACACGAAACCTTGCGCTATCGATCGATCCTCAAAAGCGAAGTTAAAATTTTCGCCGACCTTGCCGTGAAGCATGCCGTGCCGCTTGCGCCAATCGATATCCTCGCAAGTGCGGAGGACACTTATCATCGCGGACTTGCGGACGCACTGATCGTTACAGGCACAGCAACGGGCAAAAGTACCGACCTATATCAATTAAAAACCGTGAAATCAAGGGTTCCCCAAGCCAGCGTCTTCGCTGGAAGTGGTGTAACAATCGATAACCTCACCGCAGTTTTGCAGTATGCAGATGGTGTTATTGTCGGCACCTCAACTAAGCGCGACGGTGTGACAACAAACGCCGTTGACGCAGATCGTGTGTGCACACTGATCAAGGCACGTGAAGGATAGATGCTTCCAGAAATCTAAAACTTACATCGTAGTTAGATGTAAACTGTTCAATCACGCTGCAGAGGACTTCATGAGATCGGTGTGGGCAAGATGCCAATCCTCGATATGGTTGAGGAGCACCGCAGAGTTAAGTGTGCCATCATCTTCACGACCAACGGTTGCGTGAATTTCTATCCGTTTCTGATCCCTATGGGTACGGTTGCGGATAAAGGTGTTCCACTCATCGGCTTTTTCCCGGTCAATGTTACCATCATTCTGTTCTAGCACCCACGCTTCAAACTGGGTGTAGCTGGGGCGATTTTCACGGATGTAGGCGACGGCATCTGCGGGTGCGATTCCTAGCACACGTAAGACTCGCGGGTCCAATCCGTTTTCGGTCATGTCCGGATAGTCCGGGTGAAGTTTGCCTTTTGCTTTCAGTAGAATTTTAATCCAAGTTCGCGGCAACTGACAGACCTCCAAAGCACCGTAATCGATATTTGCAATCAGTGGTACGACACGCCCGGTGAGTGCTGCGAAATCGTTATCCAAGTCACGCTCATAAAAGAGCTGCCAATCCTGTAGATTGTTCAGCACCACAGCGGACGTAATGCCGGCGTCATCAGGGAGCCCGAGGTCGTTATACGTCTCCTCAATTTTCGCCGGGCGATGATCACGGGCCCGTATCTGCTCATTCCAATCTGCCACCGCCTGTTGGTTGATTGCCCCGCCCTTTTGCTGGAGAATCCAAGCCTCAAATTCGAGATAGTTCGGCATATTATCTCGCAGGTAGGAGAGCGTCGTCTCTTTGTCTAAATCTAAAACTTCAAGGACCGATGTGTCAAGCCCACCGCTACAATCGGGATATTCTTCGTCAAGCAGCCCCGCTTTTCTGAGGGTGACTTTCCACCAGAACCGTGGGAGTTGGCAAGCACCTAAGAGGCCATAGCCAATGTTACTGATAAGGGGAACCATATTATGCTCCTTGTCTGAATTTGAAGTTAGTAAATTTGCTCCCAACACTTTTCAATTTCAGGAATTGTTTTATTCATTTTATCATGATTGTGCAGACTGCATCAACCCCAGATTGAGTTTCTTAGGGTCATTTAATTCTCCTGTGAGAGGGATTTCCCAATCCCGATACTTCGCTGTCCCAGCGATTCCCTCGTTGCGCCTTTTCGCCCCAAATAGTTAAAAACCCGAAAACTGAATAGCCCTAGAGTTTCTATTTAGCCTTGACAATATAGGGCGTTTGGCATATTCTATATCAATCGGATTTTTTGAATAAATTTCATAGTTAGGACTTGCATCTTTCATGTCGTAGTTGCTCGATTCATCGGGCTTCTTAGGGCATGGGGTCAGCATCCAAACCCATTGTAAGCGGGGCATCTTGCCCCGCATTGGCACTGAAGCCCCGAACTACAAAACCTCAGCCCTCAGCTGCGTAAGTCCTAATAATGTTTAGTTTTAAGGAGAGCAGATATGGCAGAACAAACTTCGGTGAGCACCGCGCAGCATCGGGAGATGGCTGCGGAACATGGTCCGGTGCGCGTAGCGATTGTCACTGTCAGCGATACACGCACACCGGAAACGGATAAAAACGCAGTTTACCTCCGCGAACAATTAGCGGCTGGTGGGAATGAGGTCGTAGGATATCGCATCATCAAGGATGAACCGGATCAGGTCAAAGCTGCCCTGGACGAATTCGCAGCAGGCGACGCACGCCTGATTCTTTTCAACGGTGGTACGGGTATTGCCCCACGCGATACAACCTTTGATGTGCTGAATCAAGCCTTAGAAAAGACCCTACCCGGTTTTGGCGAACTCTTTCGGATGTTCAGTTATGATCAAGTTGGCGCAGCAGCAATGCTATCGCGTGCTACCGCCGGTGTGTACCGAGGAAAAGTAGTTATCTCTACGCCCGGCTCAACGGCGGCAGTACAGTTAGCGTGGGAAAAACTGATCGGACCGGAGTTGCAGCATCTGGCATGGGAGGTCGGACGATAGGAAAACAGAGTCATTTGGTCAATTCGGCTTTTTTTCCTTTGCCAGCCGATGACATATATGACAGCTACCGACATTGAGATGCGGCATAGTTGGTGATTGCTCGGTCCCACGAAGATGACACTTCAGACAAGCGGCTGGATCTGTATAAGTCTGGTGGTCTGGAATGTCGGATCGGGCGGGAGCTGCGTTGAAGAAAAGGATAATCATTACAATTGTAAAAATAGCTCCGATGACGCTGACAATAATCAATAGCGTTCGGGCACTGGCTTCTTCCGTTGGCACGTTTTAGTCCTTTTAGTTTACTGAAATCAAGATAGGAAAATCGAAAATTGAAATGGAAAATTGAAGTTAGCTACAAACCCGAAACGCCGGATGCTATCGGCCAAGGTATCCTTCAGGATATCACTGATCTCGGACTTACCGGTATAGAATCCGTGCACACCGTTCAAATCTACTGGATCGAAGGAGACATTAATTCTCATACAATTGAGCGCATCGGTGCGGAACTGCTTGCTGATCCGGTGACGCAGAATTACATCTATAGCCGTTCCGACAATTATACCCCAAGACAAGATGATGGTTCCGTATGGATCATTGAGGTGCGGTTGAAACCGGGGGTAACCGATGCTGTGGGTGATAGTGTTCTCAAGGGGCTGCGCGATATGGGAGTCCCAGATGTCCAAGCGGCACAGACAGGACAGAAGTACCGGATACACGGAGACTTAGATCAACCCAAACTTGAAGTGATTGCACAGCAGCTGCTTGCGAACGACGTTATACAAATATTTGAGATCTGGCACGGTTAATGTGCTGCTAACCCGTAGGTGCTTGCTTTTTAGGCCATCGGCGTGATACTAATATCATTTCTTACCCACTAGTCTTTTGGTCTTCCAGGTCCCCCGTCTAAACCACAACCACATCAACATACCTTGTACAACGTTTGATAGGGCGATGCCGATCCAGACTCCCGTAATTCCCACTAAATGGGAAAGCGAGATTACTAGCAACAGTCCGATACCGAGTTGACAGATGAATGTCATCACCATCGGAGAAACGGTATCGCCAGCACCGTTGAGGGCCCGACCAAATACGATAGAAATCGCGATAAATGCAAAAGTGGCTGATAGGTAACGGAGGTAAACGCTCCCGATAGTGATAACTTCCGTTTGTCCAGTAAATACCCTAATACAAAAATGGGGAAAAAGAAATAGCAGGCTTCCAAGCACAGCCATAAGTACCGTTGCCAATCCACCGGCAAGATTGGCAGATTTTTCTGCCCTGTCAATCTGACCTGCTCCGATATTCTGCCCCACCATGGGCGCGACAGCGTTTGCGAATCCGAAACCCAAGTGCATCACGAGGATGCGAAGGCGCATACAGATAGCGTAGGCAGCCACGGCGTTCGTTCCATAAATCGCCACAACTCGAATAAACCCCAACCGGGAAGCGTGTCTCAAAAATCCTTGCATTGAGCTAAAAATTCCGAGGCGCAGGATTTGACCCATTACTAACAGGTCAACGCGGCGCTTAACGTGCTTCAATGAGATGACGCTGCGTCCGATGAAGCAGAGGTAAAGGAAAATCACAACGCCAGCACTTCTGCCAATCACGCTTGCATAAGCGGATCCTGCAACACCCAGACGCGGAAATTTCCAAATCCCAAATATCAGCAAGGGATCCAGAACGATGTTTAAGACCGTTGAAACAATCATGACAACCATCGGTGTCAGTGAATCTCCACCTGCCCTGAAAATGGAACCTAATGTCATTGATACGAACATCATGATACCACCGAGCAGTGTGATACGCAAGTAAGGGACGCCCAGTCGTACCACCTCTGCCTCTGCTCCGAGTAACCTCAATCCAATTTCAGCGAGCGGAACGCCTATACACGCAATTGCAAGGGGGCATACAATGCTCAAAATGAGTGCCTGCATCGCGATGTTTTCCCCTTGCTCTCTCTGCTGTGCACCGATTGACTGAGAAACCAAAACAACCGTTCCCATGGAGATTCCAAGTGAAAGCACGCTAATCAGTCGCTGAAGATTCGAGCTCATATCAACAGCAGAAATTGCCTCGGCTCCTAGTTTTCCGACGAAGATCATATCGACCACACTGAAAGAGTCCTGCAAAATATTGCTGAGAGCAATGGGCCAAGCGAGATGTATAAGGTTCTTGAAAATACTCCCTTGGGTCAGGTCATGCCTCGGTTTTTTCATAGGTAGCTTTCTCTCCAGTGTGTTGATGCGCTTTCGACGACTCAAATCGCCCTTTGTTTAGCAATTTGAGTCGAATACACGAAAATCTCCTTCTCGCATTTTCTTTGACCGCGCATGCATAACTTAGATTAGCACCTGCAAACCAAAACCGATAGATTTGCCAATTCGTCGGAAATCTTGTCAGTTATTTTATTGTGTCACATCTTCACAAATTTCGGCAAGAATTATCTGTTTGGATCTCGGGTGTTAATTTTTAGAAAAAACTAGTGAAATTCTGTTAAAAAACTATTGACAGATCATTCATAATCGTTTATCATATTAGCCCCAATCGCACATATTGTATGATAAAAGAAATTATACACAATATATTGGTGTTCTATGAAATGTCCATACTGCAATGGTTCAAGTATAAGAGTCATTGACAAACGAGATACTGACGGAGGAACTGCCATCCGTAGGCGCCGAGCATGTCTCCATTGCTCAAAGCGGTTTACAACCTATGAGCGGGCTGAAGTGCTGGATCTTTTTATTATTAAGAAAGACCAACGCCGTGAAGCTTTCGACCGGCAAAAGCTAAGACGCAATATCATGAAAGCGTGTGAAAAACGCTCGATTAGTCAGGAAACCATCGATCGCTTGATTGGGGATGTCGAACAACAACTTATCGGTATACATAAATCCGAAATCGAAAGTCATATTATTGGCGAAATTGTTATGGATGCCCTCAAAAATTTGGATAGTGTCGCATATATCCGGTTTGCTTCTGTCTACCGTGACTTCAAGGATGCGGCAGATTTTGAAAACGAGCTCCGTCAATTGGCACCCGATGATTAGATTAATGAAACCGAAGGTTCAGAAAGAGCGTTAAGCTAAGGGGTATTATAACATATTACGGATAGGTCGCTGAATCTGCGGGAGTTTTTATAGCAATTATAGAAAGGAATCAAAATGTCCCAAGCCAACGATTTTGGTGTTAGTCAGGATTCGATAGCCGCCGTGCCATCAGATGAAACTGCTGACATCAAATCCTCATCTCTTGAAGAGACTGCACAGCAACGAGGCTTGAAAATCGATCGACGGTATACCTTGCCCGGTGTGCATCCATTCGATACAATCGAGTGGGAACCTCGAAGTTCGGTAATCTATAATGAAAAAGGCGAAGCCATCTTCGAGAAAAACGAGGTTGAGGTGCCATCGAACTGGTCGCAGTTGGCGGCGGATATTGCGGTGTCCAAATATTTCCGTAAAGCGGGTGTGCCTGCAGCGGATAGCGAAACAAGCGTTCGTCAACTCATCCAACGTGTTGCACATACCATCCGCAACGCCGGCGAAGCCTTTGGCGGCTACTTTGCTACACCGGAAGATGCCGATGCTTTTGAGATGGAACTGACGGATCTGCTCGTGATGCAACGCGGTGCGTTTAATTCGCCGGTCTGGTTTAATTGTGGACTATATCATCAATATGGAATTACAGGTGGAACCGGCAACTGGTATTGGGACGTTGAAAAGAGCAGTGTGGTTCAGACAGAAAACAACTACGACCACCCCCAATGCAGCGCCTGCTTCATACAATCTGTTGATGATGACCTTATGTCGATTTTTGAATTGATCAAAAATGAGGCGCGCGTCTTTAAGTACGGTTCGGGGACTGGAACGAATTTTTTCAAAATTCGAGGGCGACAAGAAAAACTCTCCGGCGGTGGGACCAGTAGTGGATTGATGTCTTTTCTTGAGGTTTTTGACCGTGGGGCAGGGGCGACTAAATCTGGAGGGACTACCAGGCGCGCGGCAAAGATGGTATGCCTCGATATGGATCACCCGGAAATCGTTGATTTCATCAACTGGAAAGTGAATGAGGAAAAGAAGGTAGCAGCACTTGTCGCTGCTGGTTATCCCTCTGACTTCAACGGTGAGGCGTATAAGACCGTTTCAGGGCAAAACTCAAATAATTCCGTCCGAATCACGGACGAATTCATGAATGCCTATCTACGCGGTGATAAATGGCATACGACGCTGCGTACGACGGGCGAAATCTACGAAACATTTGAAGCCAAAGATCTCATGCGTCAAATCTCCGAAGCTGCTTGGGCTTGTGCGGATCCAGGTATGCAGTTTGACACGACGATTAACGACTGGCATACTTGCGCGAATACCGATCGAATTTATAGCAGTAATCCATGTTCAGAATATATGTTCCTTGACGACTCCGCATGTAATCTCGCTTCTATCAATCTACTCAAATTCGTTGGTGAAGATGGAAACTTTGATGTTGAAGGGTTCAAGCATGCCTGCCGAATCTTCTTCATCGGTCAGGAGATCCTTGTGGATTTCTCCTCCTATCCAACCGGGCCAATTGCTCAAAATAGCCACGACTATCGACCGCTCGGATTGGGATATGCCAATCTGGGAACTTTGCTGATGATCAACGGTATCCCCTACGACAGCGAAGAAGGATATGCCATCGCCGGTGCGCTCACGGCAATCCTCTGTGGTGAGGCGTATCGAACATCCGCTGAGATGGCCGCGGTCAAAGGCCCCTTCCCTAGCTTCGATAAGAACCGTGGACCGATGCTGCATGTAATGAGCAAACATCGTTCCGCAGCCTACCGCATTAACCCAGATGTCTGCCCGCCCAACCTGTTGAAGACAGCACAGCAGACATGGGATGATGCGGTTGAAATGGGTGAGCAATACGGCTATCGGAATGCACAGGCAACAGTGCTAGCACCTACCGGCACCATAGGGCTGCTGATGGAATGCGATACGACCGGCGTTGAACCTGAATTCGCGCTCGTGAAATTCAAGAAGTTGGCGGGCGGCGGTTACTTTAAAATTATCAATCAATCCGTGCCGCGCGCGTTGAAAAAGCTCGGTTATACGAACGAAGAGATTGACGACATTGTGACCTATGTGCAAGGGACTTCCTCGCTAATCGGTTCGGCGCATATCAATAATGTTTCACTTAGACGGAAGGGTTTGACTGACGAGGAGATCGGTCAAATTGAAGCGACGTTACCCTCCGTCTTTGAGTTGGCGCATGCGTTTAACGTCTACACTATTGGAGAGGAAGGGATGGCGCGTCTCGGATTTAATCCTGAGCAATATAACGCTCCGGATTTTGACCTATTGAGTGAATTGGGATTTACGCAGCAGCAAATTGAGGAAGCAAGCAAGGTAATTTGTGGCATGATGACTATTGAAGGGGCACCGCATCTGAAAGCTGAACACTTGCCCATCTTCGATTGTGCCAACAAATGTGGGAATTATGGTCAACGTTACATTGAGCCGATGGCACATGTTCGGATGGTCGCCGCTACGCAGCCATTCTTGAGTGGGTCAATATCCAAAACCATCAACATGCCGCACGAAACAACGGTCGAAGAGGTCGAGAACCTTTACGTTGAGGCGTGGAAACTGGGGTTGAAGGCGGTGGCACTTTATCGGGATGGATCGAAGTTGTCCCAACCTCTCAGCACAACGAGAGCAGAAACAGAGGAAGAGGAACAGGATGTGCGACCGATCCGCCGTCGTCTGCCCAACGAACGTCGTTCAATCACCCATAAATTCAGTGTTGCGGGTCATGAAGGTTATATCACCGTTGGATTTTACGAAGATGGCAGCCCCGGCGAGGTATTTCTCAAGATGTCGAAGGAAGGATCCGCCATCTCTGGGTTGATGGATACGATCGCGACAATGACCTCTATCTCATTGCAATACGGTGTTCCGCTGGAATCGCTGGTCGATAAGTTCAGTCATGTCGGATTTGAGCCTGCGGGCTTCACCAACAATAAGGATATCCCGATAGCAAAGTCAATCATCGACTATGTATTTCGATGGTTGGGACTGAAATTCGCGCCTCAAAGCGAAGCACTTGCCGGAGGAGACGGAAGCCTCGGCGATCCGCTTGCTCAACCGCAGCATCTGCCCCCTTACGAAGATGACATCAATCGGGAGGAAGACGCCCAAAGGCTAGAAGCACGCGAAAAACGCGTCGCAGCGATGCAATCAGATGCTCCTCCTTGTCATGACTGTGGGACAATCATGGTGCGGAACGGCACCTGCTATCGTTGTCTGAATTGCGGCGCGACGAGCGGGTGCTCGTAGGACTGAAACGTGAGGCAATTGTTGATGACTACCCGTAGATCAGGCGTAGAAGATTAAAGCCAATCATCCCCGCTACAATTAAAACGATAAACGCAAAACAGAAGCGGATTGAATCGCCCTGTATTCTCTGATTAGTCATTACTCCCACCTGTGCACAGATTGTGGACCCAATCAGCAAAAATATAACCAGCCATAAATCGACATTGCCCCGCATGGCATGGGTCGCAGTCCCATAAACAGCAGAAAAAAATACGATAAGCGAAGTTGTGCCAACTGCCGCATGCGTCTCAACGCCATACCCGTAGATTAGTAACGGGACGAAGAGGATACCGCCGCCGATCCCGAGCAATCCTGTGAAAATACCGATGACAAGTGCTGAGTATACAATTGCCGGGAGTGAGATTTGCCGAACATCGCTGATGGGAAAGGAAACGTAAGGCGGGATGGATAGACCTTGAAGTAAGCCGAGTGGTCGTTTATGATCGCTTTTTCTTCTGTGAATCAGCGATTCTGTGAGAATCAACCCTGAAACCGTGATGAGCACTCCAAAGAAGAGCCATTGCAGGTAAAACTGAAGTGCTGGCATTGATTGCGTTCCGACACTGATTTCTCCCAACCCATCCAACCAGTCGAGTAGATATACTCCAATTTCAATGCCGACGAAATTACCCCCAACAATCATCAATGCTAGTTTTGCATCAATATCGCCGAATTTCCAATATCGCAATACAGTAGAGAAGGCAGTGCCAGCTGTCCGAGAAAGCGTACTTCCGATGCAAATTGGGAAGGGAATGCCGAATAGGATATTGAGGATTGGGGTGATTAGCGGTCCACCGCCGATCCCGAAGAAACCTGATAGGAAACCGCTGATGCACCCTAAAGCAATCAACCCCAAGATATTAACAGGTATGCCACTGATATCGACGTTCATCTAACGTTATAAATTCAAATGTGATAATCAATTTTAGGATTGTGGGGAGTTGAACGGCCGGTACGACGTTCGAGAAGGGTAAAGATCCAGTTAATGAATGTTCCCCAAGCTATAGGCAAGAGTAAACAGACTAGAACGTTGAAAATGCCTTTCATACGCGCCTCCAATAATTTGTAGGATTTATGGACGCTGATAAACGCAGATGAACACAGATTTCTACCCTTTTTTCTCTTTTTCTCTGCGCCAATCTGTGCAATCTGCGTCCGTATCTGCTGTTAGAACTGAAATGCGTAACTCCTAACATTGCAAGTATAGACTAAAGTTGTGCCATTGTCAAAGGGAAAAATTGATCGAATTCTTTTTGCTTGCATTTCCTATGGGGGTGTGCTACAATCACCAAGATTTTTTCAAAATTTTCAGAGCGGGTCGGTATTTAGCGGATAACACCTTTTTTCTCAATCGAAGAGATTCTGGAAAATTTGACGATAGAATCAGATTCAGCTCTTCCAAACAAAAACTTTACAGACCTGCTTGATTGCATATTTCTGCGATGTTTTTGGTTAAACTGACACCGTAAGGAGTTTTTTTTGATGAAGGAATATCAGGCGGAACAGATTCGGAATATTGGTATTATTGGGCATTCGAGCACAGGCAAGACTTCACTCATTGAAGCGATACTCTATAATGGGGGCACAATTGAGCGAATCGGACAAGTTGATAGTGGGAGTTCAGTTTCAGATTATGCCCCAGATGAAATTGAACGCAAGATGACAATTAATTGTTCTGTGTGTGTCGCCGAGTGGCAAGGGTACAAGTTAAATATTATTGATACGCCCGGTGTCGAAGATTTCCATGGAGATCTTGAGAGCGTACTGCGGGTGGTAGATGCCGTTATTGTGGTGATTGATGCAACAACCGGGGTCGAGGGAGGTACGGAGAAGGTATGGGAAGCAGCTGATAGATATGAGCTCCCACGGCTAATCTTTATCAACAAAATGGATAAAGAGAACGCTAGTTTTGAAAACGCGCTTGCGAGCGTTGATGAGATTCTTGAAGCCCAAACGGCTGTGATGCAGGTGCCAATTGGCAAAGAAGCTGACTTTAAAGGCGTCGTTGATCTCATCCAGATGGGAGCGTTCACGGAACCACAGGATAATAAGCCTGCTCCAAAATCAGAGACTCCTGCCGAACTTGAAGCGCAGGCGGAAGAAATGCGGGAACAGCTTATTGAGGTTGCAGCGGAGAGCGATGATGAGTTGATTGAAAAGTTCTTTGAAGGTGAACTCACCGATGAAGAGATTGGTACTGGACTCCGTACAGGATTAGCTGCCAATCAATTCGTACCTGTACTTTGTGGCGATGCCCTCCGGAATATCGGCGTCCAACCTCTGATGGACATGGTTACCAACTGCTGCCCATCCCCGGTAGATGCCAGACCGATTACAGGAGTTGATGGCGAAACAACCTATGAAGCATCCCCGGATTCGCCGCTGTCAGCGTTAGTTTTTAAGACATTGGCAGACCCATTCGCAGGTAGACTGAGCTTCTTCCGTGTTTATTCCGGTGTCTTAAATGGCGATTCTCAAGTCTACAACTCGACGAAAGATGAGAATGAACGAATCGGTAAACTCACATTTATGAATGGGAAAACCGCCATTAACACGCCCCAAGTCTCCGCAGGCGATATCGGAGTTGTCTCTAAACTGACGCTTGCAGAAACGAACGACACATTTTGCGATATCGGCAGTTCATTCCAACTTCCCGGATGCGAATTCCCTCATCCTGTTATCTCGTTTGCCATCAAGCCTGCGCGGGAAGGGGATGACGAGAAACTGAGCTCGACCCTCTCCCGGATGATAGAAGAAGATCCATCATTCCAGGTTGAACGGAATAGCACAACGAAACAACTGCTAGTCTCCGGTCTTGGCGAGATACATCTCACCGTCATACGCAACCGAATGCGGGACAAGTTTGGCATTGAAACTGATGTTGAAATGCCAAAAGTCTCCTATCAGGAGACAATTCGCGGCAGGGCGAGCAGTATCCAAGGTCGGTATAAACGTCAATCTGGTGGACGCGGGCAATTTGGTGAGGTTTGGATAAACCTGTCTCCGCTCGAACGCGGTACCGGCTTTGAGTTTGTCAACAAAATTGTGGGTGGCTCGATCCCGCGTAATTACATCCCCGCGGTTGAGAAAGGTATCCGTGAGTCAATGGCTCAAGGTCTGATCGCCGGGTATCCCTTTGTTGACGCCCAAGTTGAACTCTACGACGGTAAGCACCACCCTGTTGATTCCTCAGATATGGCTTTCCAGATTGCTGGTTCCTTTGCATTTCGAGAAGCAGCAAACCAATCCAATCCGGTGATGCTTGAGCCGATCATGAACGTCACAATCTCCGTCCCGGAGCAGTTCATGGGTGACATTATCGGCGACCTCAATAGTAAACGCGGGAGAATTATGGGGGTCGAGCAGGCGGGTAAACGTCAGATAATCCAAGCAACTGCACCGTTGGCAGAGATGTTCCGATATTCGATAGATCTTAAATCGATTACCAGTGCACGGGGCACCTTCACGATGGAGTTTGCATATTACGAGGAGATGCCTGATGAACTCGCCCAGAAGGTGATTGCTGAAGCAAAATCGGAAGCGGAAGAGTAAAACGCACTATACTTTTTTTGCTTTTTTTAGGAGAATTTTAAGGAGATGGCGGAGGCGGAGTTGGAGCAAATGTCTGCGGTGTGGGTAAAACGTGATTGTGCAAGATTTTCACGTCTCACGCTGCAATCCCATTGCCAAACTTTGCTGAAACAATCTTTGACAAACCTGCTTGCTCCATGGTCACACCGTACATGATGTCGGCGATCTCCATCGTCCGCTTATTGTGGGTAATGATAATAAACTGGGTCTGTTGGGCGTATTTCCGAATAAGGTTCGTGAAACGGAGCACGTTCGCTTCGTCGAGTGCCGCATCAACTTCATCCAGAACACAGAACGGGCTCGGCTTAATCTTGAACACGGCGAAGAGCAGGGCAATGGCAACAAGTGACCGCTCCCCGCCGGAGAGTTGTGTGATACTCTGTGGTCTCTTGCCCGGTGGGCAGGCGATGATATCGATCCCCGCTTCTAATACATCAGATTCGTCTGTCAAACGTAACTCCGTTTCCCCGCCTCCGAAGAGTTCCTCAAACACCTCCTGAAAGTTAGCGCGTATCTGCTCAAATGCTTCGAGGAACGTCTCACGCGAAGTCCGATTAATCTTTTGAATTGCTTGATTGACCGATTCGAGCGACTTCTCTAGGTCTTCGCGTTGAGTGACAAGGAAATCTTCGCGCTGCTTATGCTCCTCATACTCTTCGATCGCTACGAGGTTAACAGCTCCCATTCCTTCAATCTCGGTCTTCAACGTGTCAATCTGCCCCATCAATTCAAGGTCGTCAACCGGATTATCCTCGACTTCAATCTGATCGATTGTGATTTGATACTTATCTAGAATTCGGGCGGAGATAGCCTTCAATTGCATCTGTAACTGGGTTGTCGTGACCTCTAGGTGATGCCGCAGGCGATTATGTTTATCAAATTCTCTCCTCGCTTTGCGCATTAGCTTCTGCGCTTCTGAAATCTGTTCAATTAAGCCTACATGCTCCTCCTCTAGCCGCCTGACATTTTCCTCAGCCTCGAATTTTTCCTGCTCTATCTGGAGGAATTTGCGTTGCGCTTCGTCGATCTGTGCAGAAAGTTCTTCGCGAGTTTGATCGTCAGAATTGATAACCGCTTGATGTTCAGCGATCCCGTCGCGAATCTGTGCCTGATTTTTTTGAAGGTTCAGGATTTCAGAACTCAGACTCTGCAATTTTTCCCGTTTGCCTGCTAAGGCAATTTCAAGTTCTTGACAGGACTCAATAACTTCCTCCCGTTTACTCTTTTCGCTCTGAATCTGTTCTGACAATCGCTCGATGCGCCGTTGTAGCGTGCGGCGCGTCTTGGCAGCTTCCTCCAATTCAGACTGAAGGGCGTCCTGAGCTGCTTTTGCTCTTTCTGTTTCCTGATGCAAGTTTATCTCTTCCTTCTCTACATCGTTCAACTGCTCCTCAAGTTGACTGATTTGCCGCTGTCCCTGCTCCAAAACCTTTGATAAACTCGCATGCTCAATCTGGTGTGTTTGCCCTTGTGTGATGAGAGTTTGCCGGGTCTGTTGGAGTTCCGCTAACCTGCCGGCGATTTTTTTACTTCTGGTATCCTTTTCATTAAGTTGGCTTGTCAGTTGAGTAATACGTTCCTGTAGGCTTTCTAGCTCCCTTGAGCGACTCAGGAGTCCGCTAGTTGAACTGGTGTTATGCCCGCCTGTAACCGCGCCAGACGTATTGATTAACTCCCCTTCCAGCGTGACGAGGCGTGCGTTGTGACGGAAACTCCGTGTTAGTTTTATCGCTGTGTTGAGATCCTCAACCACGACTGTATTTCCCAACAGTTGCCGAACCGCGACCTCATATTTTGAATCATAGTCTAGGAGTTCAGCTGCCAGACCGATTACACCAGCCTCCCCTAGCAAGCCCTCACTCCTAAATGGGCGAGTCCGCAGAATATCCAAAGGCAAGAATGTGACCCGCCCCGCTTTCGTCCGCTTGAGGAACTCAATACCGGATTGAGCATCTTCAGCGGTTTCTGTAACGATGTTTTGGATCGCGCTCCCCAATGCCACTTCGATTGCTAACTCGTAGTCCGGTTCCGTTCGGATGAGTTCAGCGATGACACCACAAATTCCGCCGAACCGTTCTGGCTCTGTTTCGCGGACTTTCAGGATCGCACGTACACCTGTGTAGTAACCTTCATGGGTGGCTTGTAAATCCTTTAATGACTTAAACCGCGAAGTGCTAGTACCGAGTGAATCCTGCAGCCCTCGCATCTCCAACTCTAGCTTGCGGAGTTCCGTTTGATAGCGTTGAATCTCTGCTTCAGCCTTTTGTCGGTCGGTTTCAAGGCGAATCAGGTCCGCATTAAGCTGCTGTTCACGTCGTTGCGCCTTTGTATAACTCTCTTTTTCTGTCTCCAGTTCAGTGCCTAAAGCGTTTGAACGTTCTGTGATCCGATCCAGATTGGCAGCTGAATATTCTAGCTTGTTGTTAAGCGACGCAAGTTGTGTTTCTAGTTGTGAGACCTGATTTGTGGTTTCAAGCAAATTTTCCCGCGCTGTCTCCACGGAATTTTCGGCTACCGTCACCCGTGTATTGAGTTCGGTCAAAACCCGCCGCCGCGCGGTCAGCTTGCTCTCCTCCAACTGAAGCGAAACATCAACCTGTCTGTGCTCCTGTTCACGCTCCTTCTTTTGCCCCTCCAGTTCCGCCGACTGTTTCTCCAGCGATTCAATTGCCTGAAGTGCCCGTTGACGTTGCTGCTGAATATTTAGCTGTCGTTCCTTGTAAAGTGCAATTTGCCCTTCTGTTTGTTCGATTTCACTTGCGAATCCGCTCACAATCCCTTGCCCAGCGCGAATTAAGTTATCTAATTCAGTTCGGCGCGCTGTCGCCTCCTCGATTTGCTGCTCGGTGGCATCAATCTGCTCGTTGGCTGCTGTCACAGCAACCATCAGTTCATCTAAGTTGAGTTGTGTCTGAGTCAAGTCTTTAGCAAATCGTCCGTGCTCCCGACGGCTAAGGTCTAGTTCGAGATTTTTCAGTTGACCATGGAGTTTTTGATAACGTTCAGCTTGTGCAGCTTGCTGCTTGAGTGACTCAGTTTCACGCTGCACCGTGTGGATAACATCATTAATCCGCACAAGGTTCTGCTCGGTTGCTTCTAGCTTTTTAAGTGCCGTTTTTTTACGATGCTTGTATTTGGTGATACCTGCAACCTCGTCAAACAGGAAGCGGCGCTCTTCGGGACGAGTATTGAGGATGAGATCAATCTTGCTCTGTTCCATGACAGAATAGGCATCCACGCCGATTCCTGTATCCATAAAGAGTTCAGTAATATCTCGTAGCAAACATGGAGTGTCATTAATAAAATAGCTACTTTCACCGCTACGAGTCAATTGACGACGAACTGCAATCTCCGGAGATTCGAGCGCGAGTTTTCCCTCAACGTTGGCGAAATGGAGAGAAGCCTGTGCTCGTTGTGCTGGTTTAAAGTTCGATCCGCCGTTGAAGAGGAGATCTTGCATATTGGCACAACGCAGGGCGCGAGGGCTCTGTTGGCCCAGGACCCAACGAATTGCATCTGACACATTGCTCTTGCCACAGCCGTTGGGACCGACAATGGTTGTGATCCCCGGCTCCAATATTAACTCCACCTCTTCGGCGAAACTCTTAAAACCACTGATTTTAATTTTATTGATATGCAACGGATATTCCTCCTCCGATAGGCAATTCGCAAGTTACATTTTCATTAACGTAAGTTAACCGATAAGGTTTCGGTGTTACGCTAGAAAAATCCGTTGCAGGTCGATAGAATATACCTATATCAACTGTTTCCTTCAATCCTTGAAAAAATTTTGTTTCAGGGCGTCTTTAATCTCTGCAATAACTTCTGTCTCAACTTCCGTGTCTAAACGCGTCTGTAGTGCTTTTCTTGCCGCTTTACCGCCAATCTGTCCCAACGCCCATGCAGCATGGCCACGAACTAGGGATTCATCATCATTCAACGCCTGCTTAAGGGCAGGCACCGCAGCGTGATCCTTCCAATTACCAAGTGCAACCGCAACATTTCGGAGAAAGCCGCGTCGTTTCGCTCGCTTGATTGGACTGTTCCTAAAACGTCTGCTAAATTGTTCCTGTGTCATGTTGATAAGTGATAGCAGCGTGGGTGCGAGATTCCCCTTGCGTGGATAAAAGCCGCGCTCCTTTGTCGGTACAGCCTTACTGTTCCAGGGACAGACTTCCTGGCAGATATCGCAACCGAAGATTAGGTTATCTATCTGCGGACGGAGTTTGTGTGGGATGCTCCCTTTCAACTCAATGGTAAGGTAGGAAATGCACAGCCGGGAATCAAGAATATTGGGTGCTAGGATCGCATCGGTGGGGCACGCCTCGATGCAGCGGGTGCAAGTGCCGCAGCTTCCACGGAGCGATGGTGTGTTCGTTTCCAATTTAATACTGACCAATATGCCCGCAAGAAAAAACCAAGAGCCTGCTCGCCAGTGGATTATATTTGTGTTTTTAGCAATCCACCCGAGACCCGCACGTTCAGCGTACTCACGCTCAAGGACTGGAGCGGTATCTACATAAACTCTGGTTTTAACCTTTTCTTCGACAGTCTGTTGGATGAATGTCGCCAACTGATCTAATTTCGATCGGATAAGAAGGTGATAATCCGTTCCCCACGCATATCGAGAAATCTGTCCACGGGATGGGGCTTCCGCAAGTGATTTAGGCGGGTCAAGTGTGTAGTAATTAATCGCTAACGCGATGATTGATTGGGCTTCGGGGAGAATCTGGCGCGGATCTCGCTTCAGTGGTAGATGCTTTTCTAGATAATCCATATCTCCCGCATGACCATCTTTCAACCACTGTTCGTAGCGATCAACGGTCTGGCTCGGTTCAACGGGGAGGATGCCAACCAATTCAAATCCAAGTTTTTGTGTTTGAACCTTAATCTGTTCTGTCAGATTCATATGTTTGTTGAGTGTGTAGTAAGCGTCTATCGGCGAAACAGTGCTACTTACCGTAAAAGGAAGAACGGACTCATGAAGAGATCACCGTTATCGTAGCAGCCATTTTTTCTGAAGTCAAAGGATTTTTTTCGATAAAAAATAATAGATGCCCCAAAAAATACTTGACACGGGATAATAGTTATTATATAATACTGCGTTACGCCCGTTTCAGACAATAAAATTCAGAAGTGCCCTTATCCCCTAATCTCAAGGTCAGGTGAAAGCATGTCCCAGCCCCTCAAATACGACAAACCCGTCAAATATTATGGTAACCGCGAACGATTGTCTTATGGAAAAATTCCAGAGATTATGGATCTCCCGGATCTCATTGAGGTTCAAAAATCCTCCTACGAAGAATTCCTGCAACGAAATGCCCCTCTAGAAGAACGGAAAGATAAGGGGCTACAAGCTGTTTTCAACGAAATCTTTCCGATTCCCGACTTCAGCGAAACTTCCGAACTCCAGTTCGTTAGTTATTCACTCGGTGCCCCGAAATACGACATTAATGAATGCCAATCTCGTGGATTCAGCTATGCGCTGCCGGTGAAGGTTTGTGTCCGATTAGTTCTCAGAGAAAAAGATGAGGATACCGGTGAAAATCAGCTTATTGACATAAAAGAAAACGAAGTTTATATGGGCGAAATCCCGCTCATGACGGAAAACGGTACTTTCATTATCAATGGTTCTGAACGAGTGATTGTCAGCCAGCTACAACGATCGCCCGGCGCAATATTTGAAGAAGATTCTCACACGAGTGGGCAGATGCTTAACACTGCAAAAATTATTCCGTACCGCGGTGCGTGGATTGAGTTTGAATATGACATCAAAGACCTGATTTATACCCGGCTCGATCGACGCAAAAAAATGCTCGTAACCGTTCTGCTGCGAGCCCTGGGTTGGGAAACCGATGAAACCATCCTCAAACTGTATGCTAAGGCAGAACAGGTTAAGCTCGACGACTCCCTAATCGATCGAGTAACCGCTGCCCCTATCAAACATCCTACTACTGAAGAACTTTTGCTTGAAGCGAATATGGAGGTGACGCAAGAGCAAATTGATGGATTGCGTAAAGCAAAAGTCAAAAAAGTTGAGGTTTTAGACGCTGAAGACGCAGAAGAGATTCGTTTTCTGCGAAATACGCTCGAGCGCGATCTCCAATCAGATTACAATCTGCCGCTAATTTTTGAAGTGTCGTCAGACGAGGTCTCGTCGGACCTCGAAAGTGATTTGACAGATGGTGAACTAGTATCGGATGCATGGCACCAACAGTTTAAGGATAATGGTGCTTCTCTATCCTCCTCCGCGACTGTGCAAGTATTGACAGAGGGACGATATTGTATATCCAACAAAAACAGTAGAGATAACTTTACCATTGAGAAAGCAGGGAATACTCTCAAAGTCTATCGCGGTACTATCCAAGACCTTGCTGTCGTTGAGATATTTCGTAAGATGCAACCGGGTGATCCGCCCACAATTGACAGCGCGTACAACCGATTTGAGAAGCTATTTTTCGATCCAGTGCGTTACGATCTCGCAGATGTAGGACGGTACAAACTCAATGAAAAATTGGGTAATCTCTCCCTGTATCGGAATGGAGACGAAGAGGTAAATGAGGAGGTTCGAGTACTGCGCAAAGAGGACATCGCCGCTGTTCTCCAATACCTGATACAAGTACAGAACGGAGAAGGAGAGATGGACGATATCGATCACCTCGGTAATCGTCGAGTTCGAGCTGTCGGCGAACTGTTGCAGAATCAGGTGCGGATGGGAATGTTGCGAGTGACTCGCGCAACGCGAGAGCGATTGACGGTTCAAGACTTGGAGAATGTAACCCCTGCCGACCTGATTAACCCTAAACCGTTGACCGCTGCAATTAAAGACTTCTTCGGTTCAAGCCAACTGTCCCAATTCATGCAGCAAGCCAATCCGCTAGACGAATTAACCCATAAACGCCGCTTGAGTGCGTTGGGCCCCGGCGGGCTGTCTCGGGAGCGTGCGACCTCTGAAGTGCGGGATGTCCATCGCACCCATTACGGACGGGTTTGCCCGATTGAAACCCCTGAAGGTCCCTCGGTGGGATTAATTGTTTCCTTGAGTACCTACGCGCGAGTCAACGCCTACGGCTTTGTAGAAACACCCTATCGCAAGGTCTCGAAAGGCAAAGCAACCGATCAGATTGATTACTTGGATGCGGATAAGGAAGATACGTTCACCATCGCGCAAGCACCTGTTGTCCTTGATGAAAATGGAACGATGGAAGGTGATCTGATGGTGACGCGACAAAAGGACGATTTCCCGCGGAAATTAGCACCAGAAATTGACTATATTGATGTTTCTCCCAAGCAAATCGTCGGTGTCTCTGCTGCACTCATCCCTTTCCTTGAGCACAATGACGCGAACCGTGCATTGATGGGAAGTAACATGCAGCGACAGGCTGTGCCGCTCATCCGCCCGGAGGCTCCGCTGATTGGAACAGGCATGGAACATAAAGCCGCTCGTGATTCTGGAGCGGTTGTACTAGCAAAGCGGGATGGCGTTGTGGAAAGCGTGTCCGCCGCTGAAATCATTATTCGTACCGATGACGCCTTCCGGATTGCTGGTGGGGAACAGTCGTTCAGTGAAATGGGTTACGATGTATACCGCTTGACGACCTTCAAGCGATCGAATAGTGGCACGAGTCTCCACCAACGTCCATGTGTAGATGTCGGAGAAGAGATAAAAGCGGGTCAGGTGATTGCCGATGGAACCTCCACCGAAAATGGAGAACTTGCCCTCGGAAGCAATATCCTAATCGCATTTATGTCTTGGGAAGGATATAATTATGAAGATGCCATCCTCCTCAACGAGTCGCTCATCACTGACGATACCTACACCTCCATCCACATTGAAGAGTTTGAAGTAGAAGCACGTGATACAAAGATGGGACGTGAGGAAATTACACGAGATATTCCCAATGTCTCTGAGGAAGCTTTGGCGCAATTGGATGAGGAGGGAATTATTCGCATCGGTTCGCTTGTCCGTCCCGGAAGCATTCTGGTCGGCAAGGTAACACCGAAGGGCGAAAGCGACCTCGGACCCGAAGAAAAACTGCTGCGCGCCATCTTTGGTGAGAAGGTTGGCGAGGTACGAGACGCTTCTAAATATGTCAAACCCGGCACAGAGGGTGTTGTGGTTGATGTTAAGGTTTTCTCTCGGAAAGAACGAGAACCTGACCGTCAAACGAGACTACGGGAGCTTGCCAAAGAAAAAGAGGTGGAGAAGGAATGGGAAGCAAAACGTGGATTGATTAACCAACGCAAGAACGCCGAAATTCGTAACGCATTGCTCGGTAAGAAACTCGCTAGCAGTGTCTCTGACGACACAGACCTCATTGCTAGGAGAGGACAAATTGTCACAGAAGAGTTGCTTGATGCAGGGGTTCCGTTGGAGCACTTCCATGTTACGGATACTGATGCAATGGAGCTCATCGAACGCATTCAACAGTTGGCGCAAGGACGGCTTAGAGATCTGGAAGAAGAAAGGGACGCGCAGATTGAGAAAATTCGCAAGGGAGATGAGTTGAAGCCAGGCGTTCTCAAGCTGGTGAAAGTGTATGTGGCGACCCGCCGAAAGATCTCGGTCGGCGACAAAATGTCCGGCAGACACGGCAACAAGGGGGTCGTCTCAAAGATTCTCCCACAAGAGGATATGCCCTATCTCGAAGACGGCACGCCAATCCAAATTATCATGAATCCATTGGGAGTTCCCGGCCGTATGAATGCGGGACAGATTCTAGAGACGCATCTGGGCAGGGCGGCAAGGGAACTTGGTTTATACATTGCTACACCGGTCTTTGATAGTGCGAAGGAGCCGGAGATTCATGAACTTTTACGAGAGGCTGGCTTGCCCGAACACGGGAAATCGAAGGTGTACGATGGGCGTACCGGGGAACCGTTTGCTCAGGAAGTTACCGTCGGCTATACTTACATTCTCAAACTCAATCACTTGGTGGATGATAAAATTCACGCCCGCAGCACGGGCCCCTATTCGTTGGTGACACAACAGCCACTCGGTGGTAAAGCACAGCAGGGTGGTCAACGTCTCGGCGAAATGGAAGTATGGGCCCTGGAAGCATACGGTGCTGCGTACACCCTGCAAGAATTACTCACGATTAAGTCCGATGATGTCGTTGGCAGAAGCAAAATCTACGAAGCTGTTGTCAAAGGAGAGAATGCCCCCGCGCCGGGCACACCAGAATCATTCAACGTCCTTGTGAAGGAATTGCAAAGCCTTTGTCTGGATGTGGACCTAGAGCAGACATCTGACGACCTAGACACTTTTGATCTAGCCCCTGAGGATTGGGAGTCGGAACATGAGATCTGATTCAGCCGCTTAGGGACTTGTGTAAGGTATATCCAACCTACAAAAAAATTACCCCATGCCTAAAAGATAATGCAGATCTTAATCTGATTTTGTTGCGCTGATATTGCGATGTTGTCCCAATCGGATCGAGATCCTTCCAACGTCATGGATTTGGAATTCGTTTGGTAAATGGGGGTTACAGCTGCTCACACCAAGACGAAAGCACCACACTACTAAATCAGTGCTTAATTTTCAATTGCCGATTGCCAACTGTTAATACTAAAGGAGAACAGCCATGTCAAATCAAATCCGAGAACAAACGACACAGTCGGGAAATCTGAACAATTTTGATGCAATTTCAATCCGGATTGCTGCGCCAGAACACATTAAGGAATGGTCAAAAAAGACAGCATGTCATCAACGAACCAGTGGCTGTGCAACAAGTAACTGTGCATGCGGCGAAGTACGGAAACCTGAAACGATTAACTATCGTACATTTCGTCCCGAACGAGATGGCTTGTTCTGTGAGGCGATTTTCGGTCCGCAAAAGGACTGGGAATGCGGATGCGGTAAGTACAAGCGGATTAAACATAAAGGGGTGATATGTGACCGATGTGGTGTTGAAGTTACCCAACAGAAGGTACGCCGTGAGCGAATGGGATATATTGAGTTAGCGGCGCCGGTATCACACATCTGGTTTTTTAAGGGACTACCCTCGCGAATTGGGTTGTGTTTAGAACTCTCGTTTCGTGACATTGAGCGCGTTATCTATTTTGAGTCGTTCATTGTATTAGAGGTCAGCGATCCGGATTGTGACCTTGAGAAAGGACAGCTCCTGACCGAGGATGAGTACACGCTATACCGTACTGAGTATCCCGACGGCTTCCGGGCTGACATGGGTGCCGATGCCATTCGAGAGCTGCTGGAAGGCGTTGATATAGATCAGGAGATTGAAAACCTACGTACCGAATTTGAGGGGACCGCAAGTACGCAAAAACAGCGGAAAATATCGAAACGGCTGAAATTGATGATGGACTTCAAACGGTCAGGCAATCTGCCGCACTGGATGATTCTTACGGTGATTCCGGTCATTCCACCGGACCTGCGCCCGTTGGTCGCGCTCGACGGAGGGCGGTTTGCCACCAGCGATTTGAACGACCTGTATCGGCGTGTTATTAATCGGAACAACCGTTTGAAACGATTGATGGAACTCCGTGCACCGGAAGTGATTATCCGCAATGAGAAACGAATGCTCCAAGAAGCAGTAGATGCGCTGCTGGACAATGGGCGCCACGGTCGCATGGTACGGGGTCCGGGCAATCGCCCCCTCAAATCCCTTTCCGATATGCTCAAAGGGAAGCCGGGACGCTTTCGTCAAAACTTGCTGGGCAAACGTGTGGACTATTCGGGACGAACTGTCATCGTGGTTGGACCCGAACTTCAGTTGCACCAGTGTGGTTTGCCGAAGAAGATGGCATTGGAACTGTTTAAGCCGTTCATCATTCATAAGTTGCAGGCGAAGGGCCATGCTCATACTATTAAACGAGCCAAAAATATGGCGGAGCAGGTCACGGAGGAGGTATGGGAGGTGTTGGAAGAGGTTATTGACGAGCATCCAGTGCTCCTGAACCGCGCGCCAACACTCCACCGACTTGGAATTCAAGCGTTCCAACCTGTACTTGTGGAGGGGAAAGCTATTCGCATCAATCCACTGGTGTGTGAGGCATTCAATGCCGATTTTGATGGCGACCAGATGGCAGTACATGTGCCATTAAGTGTTGAGGCACAAGTTGAGGCAAAACTACTGATGATGGCTACACGAAACCTTCTCAAGCCTGCACATGGTGGTGCCATTGCGGTGCCGAACCGAGATGTTGCAATGGGGGTTAGTTTCCTCACAAAGGAAGTTCCTGAACAGGATTGGGAGAAAGTGTGCAAAGTGTCAACCCCACGAACCTATCAAGATGCGGAAGAGATTATTCTTGCACACGATTGCGGTGCACTCGGACTGCATGATCCCGTAAAGCTTTACTTTCAAGGAGCAGCGCAGCCGATTGTAACAACAGTAGGACGAGTGCTCTTTAATCAAGCTATCCCTGATACACTATTGTTCACCGATGCCAAAACGCAACAAACGCTGCCATTTGTCAACCAAGAAATGGGTTCCCGTGATCTTTCAGACCTAGTATCTCGTGCTTTTGAGGAATTGGGGAATCGTCAAACTGTCGTGTTCATAGATGACTTGAAGCGGCTCGGCTTCCATTATGCAACGCTTGGTGGGATTTCTATTGCCATGCAGGACATGATCATCCCACGTGAGAAGGCGGAGTTGATAAGAGAAGCGCGGAAGCAGGTGGAGCAGATTGAAGCCGATTACCAGAGAGGCGACATGGGCATGAGTGAAGGTGAACGGTACAACAAAGTGATTGATGTCTGGCATCAACTGATTGAACAAATCGAAACGGCTTTGTTTGATGGATTGGAACAGGGACGTGATGATGAGATTGAAGGATTCAATCCCGTTCATATCATGGTGGACTCAGGCGCAATCTCTCGAAGTAAACGGGATTCAATTCGTCAGTTGGCAGGCTTGCGCGGGTTGATGGCAAAACACTCTGGAGAGATTATCGATGAGCCGATTGAATCTTGCTTTCACGAAGGATTGTCAGTGCTTGAATATTTCATCTCGACGTATGGGGCACGAAAGGGGCTTGCCGACACTGCTATTAAGACAGCGAGTAGCGGCTACCTGACGCGAAAGTTGGTTGATGTTGCACAAGATGTCATGATAACAACTATCGACTGCGGAACCCTCGGCGGTATTACCAAGACGACAGACGAAAACGAGGAGACTTCGCTCTCGGAGCGGATTTTCGGGCGCACAGCGGCAGATGACATCATTGACTTGAGCACAGGTGAAGTACTGGCACCAAAGGATGAGTTGATTACCCAACAGGCAGCAAAGCAAGTCGAAGCCGTTGGGATCCCTGAAGTCCGTGTGCGATCTGTGTTGACATGCGAAGCCCGGTACGGTGCTTGTGCAAAATGTTACGGCACCGATTTAACAAGCAATCATCGCGTAGATATTGGTGAGGCGATTGGTATCATCGCAGCGCAATCGATCGGGGAGCCGGGGACGCAGTTGACGATGCGAACGTTCCACACAGGCGGCACCGTCAGTGGTGGTGGATCCCAATCGAAGATTGAAGCTCGGCATGATGGGACGGTTCACTATCACAATGTCAGATTTATTGAACGCCCGGTTGAAGCTAATGTGGCATCAGAAGATCAACAACCCGATACAGAAACGGAAAGAATTGTCCTTTCCCGAAATGCACAGATCCAAATCGTTAGTGCGAATGAATATACGGTCGAGCGGCATGCTGTTGATGTGGGTACACGATTATACGTCGAAGATGGGGAAGCAGTAACTAAAGGGAACTCCCAAAATGGCGAACAACCAACACTGCTGCTTGAGTGGGACCCGTATCAAGTACCGATTCTGACAGAACATGCCGGACGCGTTGTGTTCAAGAATATCGTTAAAGACAAAACAATGCGTGAGGACAAAGCCACTGGTTCAGCAGAGCGGATCATTATTGAGCGCAGAGGCGAAGATCAGCCACAAATTGAGATTCATAATGATGCAGGGGAAGTCTTGATTAGCTATCAGATGCCAACAGGGGCGTACCTCTCGGTTATGGCTGAAGAACAAGTCGAACAGGGTGCGGTCTTGGCGCGGCTGCCGCGTGAAAAAGGGCAGACCCGAGATATTGTAACAGGGTTGCCACGGGTCACGGAGCTCTTTGAGGCACGAAAACCGAAGGACACCGCCGTCATTTCCAAAATTGAAGGGGTGGTTGAGTTGGAAAGTGCCAGCCGGGGTGTACGCATCCTGCGTGTGGTAGACGGAGATTATCAAGAAAGCCATCGCATTCCACAGGGCAAACACCTCATCGTGCAGAATAATGATAGGGTCGCCGCCGGGGAACGGTTGACGGATGGACCGATCAACCCGCACGATATCCTTGAGGTAAAAGGGGAGGAAGCGGTCCAAAACTACTTGGTCAATGAAGTCCAAGATGTGTACAAAACACAGGGCGAGCGCATCAACGATAAGCACATCGAAGTCATTGTGCGACAGATGCTAAGTAAGGTAAAAGTCGAGAATCCGGGGGATACAGAATTTCTCAAAGAAGAGGAAGTAGAACGGACGAAGTTTAATCAAGTGAATCGCCACGTTGTTGAAAACGGTGGGCAGCCTGCAACAGCTGAATCGATTTTACAAGGAATCACGAAGGCATCCCTGTCCACGGAAAGCTTCATCTCTGCCGCTTCGTTCCAGCAGACAACCAATGTGCTAACGAGGGCTTCGGTTAGCGGTAAACAGGATCGGCTTGTTGGCTTGAAGGAAAATGTCATTATGGGACATCTTATCCCGGCAGGTACAGGCGTGTCTAAGTTCCGGAAGATTCGCGCTTTCCCGACAGGCGAAGCACAACTTGAATCCAATGCGGATTCAGAACAACCTGAGTTTACTGATTCTCTAGCGTCTCAAGTCGATGAACCTGCAGCAGATTGATCGAGAGAACGGGTGTCCAAGTAAGCGGGAGAGCGTGGAAAAGCGGAAAGCGGGAAAACATTGATATTTTTCGTCTTGTTTTCTCGTCGTTTCTCCACACTTTCTCCCCTTCTCACCTATACACTTTCATTTCTTCCTCGGTAGTTGAGAGAAAGTCGCCCAATACCTTCCATGAGTCAACGAGCAGAATAGTTCCCTGATAACCTCGCGAGCAGTCAAATCGCGTTCCCTCTTGGAGTCGCAGGGTTGGGAGGCGAAACCGTTTAATCGTTTGCATTGCTGTGGGGTTCTGCCCAATCAGTACCCCTAAATCCGCATCAAGGATAGCGAGGAAGTCTGAGATCGAATCTCCAATATACAGCGTTCGTTTTACTTCTCCGTCCCGATTCCATCGGAAATCCCGATTATCGGGAATTTGATCGGTGTTCGGGGGATTTTTTTTTCGTGACCTGAACTTTCTCAATTTATCCCGTGCCGAAACAACATGCAGATGAATATCACCGGTCGAAAGGCCCGCCGCGTCATATGTCAAACTGTTGGTAATTATCTGATCACATAGCCCCTCGGTTGCCCCTTGGATCAAAGCCTCCGACCAGTTGGCTGATAAAATCTCAACCGCAACGCCATTCGCTCGCATAGCCGACAACACCTGATCAACCCCTGCTTTCTTGGTGACATTCCGCCCAACCGTTCTTAATCCTTCCTTTGTTAATCCTTCCAGAAAGCCTTTCGCTATTACCCGTTGTATGGATACTGTTTCCAGTTCCTCAAAGGATTTTAGGAAATCGACCAGTGAATGCTGATGGTTCTGCCACGCATCGCATACCCGATGATACCGTGTCAAAAACCATTGCACCATTTCCTGCCAAGCTGCGAGAAACGCTTCTTTCTCGTGCACACGGTTGTCAGCCGCTGTATGCACAAGGGTACTGATAGTATCTCGTTCCGATATTGTTTCGTCAAAATCGGTGATAAGTTTATCAATTGGATATTTTGACATACGATGTTGCTCGTCGCTCACATCACTGCGGCTTAAATTGCACCACTAATTTCTCCGCCCATGCTTGGTTAGCATCAATGGTCCGTCCGGCGTTATGTGGTGTGTGGACGACGTTATGCCGCCCCAGGAGTGGGTCGTCTAACGGAAGCGGTTCAACATCCCAGACATCGGCAGCAAGGCTCAATTCGTCGGCAAGAACCCGCCTTCGCACTGCTTCCATATCGCAAATCCCTGCACGCGTTGCCAGAACTACTAAGCAACCTTTCGGCAGCGCGTTGATATGCTCTGCAGTAACAATTCCCCGCGTTGATTCCAACAACGGCACCATCGGTGCGAAGATTTCAGCGTCTTTAACCAATTCAGAAAGGTGCCATTCTTTCCGAGACCCTGCCCGATGAAAACAGGGCTCACTCGCATACGGATCCCAAACCGCTACATCCGCACCTAGCATGTGCACAAAACTGGCGTAGCGGCTGCTAATGTTTCCAGCACCGACAATACGCACCCGTTTTCCTGCAATCGTGCCACTAGTAAAGTTTGGATCATCACCAAATTGATGTCCACGCCCTCCGGGAGTACCCATACCGTTGGGTGCTTCGTAGTCCCAAGGTACTAGGCTGCTAAGAATCGCACGATGTAGTTGTGGGATGCGGCGCAATCCACACAGCGTCAACGCGAGACCGTACTCCGCCACAGTTTGTCCCCAAAATCCCTCGGTCGGGTGGTTATAAACCGTGATTCCTGCTTGCTGGATATGTTCCTGAATTTGTCCCTCTGATACACTGCTTCCGTAGCTACCTTGAAAGGTCGCCTCCTCTAGTCCCGTAAAACGCTGCAGACATTCCAACGTCACGGGTACACTAAGACACGCGAGCCGTTTGATTTCAGCCGGTTGTGAGGCAATCTCACCGAGATTTCGCTCGTCGCTGGGTTCAAGACGTATAAATTCGACATCTCCCTGCGCCTGCCACAGTGTGTTGAAGTGGTCCGCTGCAAAGGGCCAAACGCCGTCAAAACGGGGATGGACAACTATTAAGCTGCTCATTAATTAATGCTCCTTTCTGCTACCGATTTTTGATCAAGCCCCACCTCACTCCGATTAACTGTACAATTTTGCGAGGAAGGTTAGTAATTTTGTCGTGATAAGAAGACCCAAGTCTTTCGGTCTAGATCCGGTATGTGCCACACGTTGGGAATTAAACGCCTGTAAGTAATCTAATATAGGTCCGAGCGACTTTCAAATCCTTCAACGCTTCCTCCGAGGTGCAGGGCGGATCAGTCTCTCCCTTGATGGCCGTTACGAAATTAATCGCTTGCTGTCGCATGGCATGTACTGAAGGGAATTGTGGTACTATGGTCTCTGGGGGAATGCCTTCGCCGGGGTCACGTAGTATTTCAACACGACCGGGACGATTGCTCGCTAACGGTGCTGGCAATTCAATTTTCACGTAACCCCGCTCAAAACACACAAGCGCAGATTCCTGCCAATCAATCGTTGTGCTGTAAGGGGACATTTCAATGGTGCAGGCGATGCCGTTCTCGCTCTGCCCCGCTAGTAGTACGCCAGAGGGATCGGCATAGGTGACTGTGTAGGGTTCTCCAAGCAGGTAGCGCATCAGATTGATCTGATGAATATAATAATTAACGAAACCGTTATACTGGTTGCGGACTTCCTCATTCATGCTGGCGGCAGGTGCATCCCACTCCAGTGAAGGGGGTGGAGAATCCTCTCGAATCAAGTCATTAAAACCACCCGCTACCCAGTCCCCGGAAGGCATTAGAATACGAACATACGTCATTTTTCCAAGTTCATCCGATGCTTTGAAACGCTCAATTTCCGTCTTTGCGTACATCGTTGCTAAGTCGCTGCGTTTGTGATAGCCAATCATATGCCAAGTCCCGCTCGTCCTCATGGCATCCACAATTTTTTCGCCCGCTTCGATGGAAGCGGCAAGTGGTTTTTCAGTAAAGACGGGGACCCCCACCTTGAGAAGTTCAGGTACAAGTATCCCGTATCGACCAAAGGGTTGGGCAGCCACAATACCATCTAACGCTTCGTTTTGAAACATCTCTTCGTGTGTAGGATAGGTCTTTGGGATACCGTAGCGGGCAGCGACTTTTCGACGCAGGGACTCACGTATCTCGGCAATCGCAACTACCTGACAAATATCCAAATTCGCATAGTTCTTCAAGTGGGCGCATTGTCCCATATTGCCGACGCCGACGAATCCAATCCTAACCTTCTGCTCCGACATATTATGATTCCTTTCTAAAACATATCTTATCAGATTCGCCAGCCCCGGTCAATCCCAAAGTGGTGTCTGCCCTAGGGCTATTCAGTTTTCGGCTTTCTAATCATTTGGGTCGAAACGTCGCAACTCGGGCAGGGCTTTGCCAGTAAAGTATCGGGATTGGGAAATCCCTCTCACAGGAGAATTATAGTGAATTCAAAAAATAAATGAACACTTTCACGCCCCGGTAGGTGCGGTTTCTAACCGCACCGCATCGGCACAGTTGGAAACAGTGCCTACCCAACGGGAGACCGGTAGGTACGGTATCCTAACTGCACCGGTTTGGAGTGTCCCATTAATTCTAAGATCCACTATAAATGACCCTAGTCTGCCCACTGTTGATGTTGACAAACTTTTCCAGTATCCTTATAATGAACACCTACCCGATGAAATAGACACATGGAATCATCTAGAAATCGTTAATTTACAATCTATGATAACCAGAGGAGGTCGATAATGCCAGTTTTCACAGCGGAGGTCTTGGCACAAACATGCCTGAAGGTTTTCCGCGCGATGGGCATCTCTGATGCAGAGTCTGAAGTCGTGACACGCTCCATGGTTGACGCGAATCTGGTCGGACATGATTCACACGGCATCATCCATTTGCCAAAATACGTTCACGAAATCGAGGATTCCCTGATTCAACCGGGAGCGACAATTGAAGTTAAACGCGAATCCCATTCAATGGCAGCACTCGATGGAAATTGGGGATTTGGACCCGTGATTGCGACACACGGGATGAAATTAGCAATTGAAAAGGCGAAGGCAACCGATGTTAGTACGGTTACTATCTCCCGTTCTAATGAGACTGGTAGGTTGGGCGGATATGTACTGATTGCAGCGGCGGAGAATATGATCGGGATTTTGACGGTGAACGACCATGGCGGCGGTCAAAATGTCGCACCTTATGGCGGGATTGAGGGACGGCTTTCGACCAATCCGCTAGCTTGTGCCATTCCGGTTGAAGGGCACGAACCTATTTTATTGGATATGTCCACGAGCGTCGTCGCAGCAGGAAAGGTGCGGGTGAGGCGGCATCGGAAGGAACCTGCTCCAGAGGGCTGGCTTATTGATGCTGCGGGAAATCCGACAACTAACGTCGAGGATTTTTATGGATCTCCGCCCGGTGCGCTACTGCCTTTTGGCGGGATCGCTGCACAAAAAGGATTCGGACTCAGTATCGTTGTCGATATTCTTTCTGGAGCGTTGAGTGGGGCGGGATGTACCAGTCAAGGGGGTTCAAGGGTGGGCAATGGCGTGTTCATCACAGTTATCAACATTGCCAGTTTTGTAAATCTCTCAGATTTCAACGCGGAAGTCAATCGCTTCATTGACTACATCAAGTCTTCCAAACGTTTACCCGGTGTCGAGGCAATCCGCATTCCGGGTGAGCGAGGCAGGGATGAACAAGAAAAACGGATGCGGGAGGGAATCTTTGTCGAAGAAAGCACGTGGGAACAGATCCAAGAGGTTATGCGGAAATATCAACTCTCAATTCCTGATCCGTTGACATAACCGGGCTCGATTGCGGATCTATTGGGTTTTATTTCCACTTCCGTCTCCGGTAAATCCCCTAAGCGTCAATCCGTAACTGCTTGCTGATACCATTCCCAAAACTTGCCTAACCCCGCTGCGAGGGAGGTCTGCGGGGTATAGCCCAACAAGCGGCGAGCTTTGTCAATATCTGCGAAGGTAATCTTCGGCTCACTGGGTGGAGCAGGCGGTGTCGATAAAATCGCTTTGCGACCGACTAACCCTTCGATAATCTCTACGAAATCTGTCATGAGGATAGGCTCACCTCGTCCGAGGTTGATAAATTCATAGCCCAGCGGCTTATCAATCGCAGCGGTTACCCCGCCAACGATGTCATCAATGTAGGTCCAATCACGCTTCATCTGCCCCCCGTCAAACAGGAGAATTTCCCGCTGATTGACGATGCTGTCTGTAACGATAAAAGGCATCATATCCGGGCGTCCACGGGGACCATAAACGTTGAAGAAACGCAACGCTGTGAAATTCAGTCCGTGCAAATGGTAATAGGTGTATCCCATCAACTCAACCGCTTTTTTGCTCGCGGGGTACGGGGCGAGGGGCTGATTACAGGAATCTGTTTCGACAAAAGGCAGCTGCTTCGTATTTCCGTACACAGATGAGGTGGATGCAAAGACAAAGTTTTCGACACCAATCTCACGGGCGGCTTCTAGCAGGTTGATAGACCCACCGATGTTGACATCGGTATAGAGTTTGGCGCGTCCGATAGAGTAGCGCACGGCACCGTAGGCAGCTAAATGAACTACCGCTTCTGGTCGATGCTTCGCGAAGATACGATTGATAGTTGTTTCATCGCAGATGTCAATATCGCATAGGATACAGCAAAGGTGATTGCGTGATTGATGGGTATTCTCCCGTTTGCGTGCCGCGTCGTAATAGTCGTTGAAATTGTCTAAGGCGATCACCGTATCGCCACGGTCTAGCAGTCTTTCGCAGAGATGTGAACCGATGAAACCCGCAGCACCGGTGACGAGGATTTTCAAGATGAGTTTCCCTTTCTTTTATAGTGAATACTAAAAATAAATAGACACTTTCGCGCCCCGGTAGGTGCGCCCCGATAAATCGGGATCGCAAGCAGAGTTTCTAACCGCCCCGCATCGGCACAGTTGGAAACAGTGGCTACCCAACGGGACAACGGTAGGTACGGGAGCCTAACCGCCCCGGTTTGGAGTGTCTCATTAATTCTAAGGTCCACTATAGTTTCCTCTTCTGTCGAGGTGGTAGTTGAAATGTAGAAGGTCCGGGGGCGATCTCTTTTTCATCGTTCAAAGGGTATAATCCACGAATAACGCTATGCTATCATACAAGTGTTAAACGGAGCAAGGAGATAAATTGCAAACCCGGTTTAGGATTGTGTGTTTTATCGCTATTTTCCGGTTGTTTCAGTCGGAGGTTAAATGGGAAAAATTTTGCTTTTTTTCGCTAAATGTGCTACTTTAAGGCTTATCTGTGCTAGGGTGGGAATCTCAAGAGACAACGACATAATGAACAAAAATTTTGATTTTGGTAGATATATTTCAGACTTGCGGCGTGAAGTATACAAGGAGACTGTATGGGAACAGGGCACGCTGCCATAAAACTTCTGCGTTATCGTCCGGGACTCTTTCTGCTAACCATACTGTTTCGCGGGGCAGATGACCTTGTCCCACTTCTGACCGGGCTGGTCCTAAAGGGGTTCTTCGATGCCCTTACAGGCGATGCACAAGCGGGATTCGACGTATGGACCTGTGTGGCACTGTTTATCGCTGTTGAGGTTGGTGACGTGATCGTTCTATTTGGATCGGCAGTCGTTTGGCCCCGGTGGTGGTACGCAGTAGAATCACTTCTTCGCAAAAATCTGATAGCGGCCTTGCTTAACGTGCGAACACCGCGCCGTATTTCAAGTGCCTCCGGCGATGTAACCAATCGTTTCCGTGATGACGTGGGAACGATTGTTAGATACTTGGAGCGGTACATTCATCTGTGGGGCAACCTCATCTTTGCTGTACTCGCCATCATCGTAATGGTGCGGATAAACGTGATGATTACACTCGTTACGGTCGTTCCGTCTATCCTCGTCGTAATTATTATTGATGCAGCAAGGAAATATATCCATAAATATCGAACAGCACAACGGGTTGCCACTGCACAGTCAACAAACTTCATCAACGAAATGTTCCAAGCAGTATTGGCTATCAAGGTCGCAACGATGGAGTCAAATGTCATCTCGCACTTTCGTCGGCTTAACGATGCGCGCCGAAAATCGACCCTGATAGATAACCTGCTTGAACAACTCCTGCGCTCGATTAATCAAAATCTTGGAAGCATAGCAACAGGCGTGATCCTCATACTTGCTGCGGAGAAGCTGAAATCAGGTGAATTTACCGTCGGAGATATTGTCCTCTTTATGGCCTACGTGGGTGAAGTTGCTAGGAGCGGTTCCCTACTGGGTACGGTGATGACACACCATGCACGCGCGGAAATTTCCTTTGGTCGGATGGAGCGGGTTGTTGATGGGACACCACCAAGCATACTCGCTCAACATAATCCGGTCTACCTCCGAGGCGATCTGCCTGCTGTTCCGGTCCCTGTCAAGACGGACGCCGATCAACTCCATGAATTAACCGTTAAGGGGTTGACCTACCGCTACGACGGGTCGGAGAATGGGATTCACGACATCGATCTACAGATACCCTCCGGTTCATTCATCGTGATCACTGGACGAATTGGGGCTGGCAAATCGACCCTGCTACGAACCCTCCTAGGGGTGCTGCCGAAGGAATCCGGGGAGATTCACTGGAATGGCGAGATGGTAGACGATTCAAAATCGTTCTTCGTGCCGCCCCGTTGTGCCTATACCCCACAAGTTCCGCAACTTTTCAGCGAACCGCTCAAAGACAATATTCTCATGGGGCTGCCAGATGACCCGGAGGCACTGAACCGGGCGATTCGATTGGGTGTGATGGAGGACGATCTCCCGACGCTCGAAAACGGGTTAGATACGGTGGTAGGTCCACGAGGCGTCAAGCTATCGGGAGGACAGATACAACGCGCTGCTGCGACGCGGATGTTTATCCGTCCTACTGAGCTTTATGTTTTCGACGACCTATCTTCTGCGCTGGATGTGGAGACAGAACGGGTACTGTGGGATCGCGTTTTTGAAACACAACGTTCTACCTGTCTTGTTGTTTCCCATCGCCGGCCAGCACTCCGCCGTGCGGATAAGATTATTGTCCTGAAGGACGGGCGGGTTGAGGGGGTAGGTACACTGGATTCCCTCCTAGCTTCCTGTGAAGAGATGCAACGGTTGTGGAGAGGGGAAGTAGGTGCTTAGCTGTCAGTAAGGATTCTCCGCTGTTGTTATCGGGCACCAGCGGGAGGTCAACAGGTCGGCCCATAAAGCATTTTGTGCTTCAGGCGTTCCGATCTGACGTAACACCGCAGCCGCGTAGTAACGAACATACCGGTCCTCATCGCTTAACCTGCCCGCCAGTGCCGGTACGATACCGTCCGTGGATTGACCAATCTTTGCGAGTGCCATCACTGCGTTGAGTCGAACCAACATCTCCGAGTCGCTTGAGACCTGCATCAATGCCGGTACAATATCTTCAGCAGGGGCTGCGATTGTTCCTAACGCCTCCGCTGCATTACGGCGAACCCACGAACTCTCATCACGTAGTCCCTGAATCAATGCGGGCACAGCCTCTTCCGCAAGCAAGCCCAGATTGCCCAACGTATCCGCGGCTGCCGCACGGGTCGGCCAAGACGCCTCCTCTAATGCCGAAATCAATCCCGGTACACTGGATTGCCCCACTTCGGTCAATGCGTGGGAGGCATACAAATCTGCTGGATTGCCACCTTGTGGATTCGCTGCAGTTTTTGCGACATTTGCTTCCGCCAAAGCCTCAGCTTCTTCTTGTAACGCTTGCGTGAGTACTGGCACAACGGATTCTTCCATCCCACCCAACGCATAAGCCGAATTCAGACGAACACTCTCATCTGTATCTCGTAGCCCCGCTATCAGTTGTGACACAGAGCCATTTTCGGCGGGTACGACGGACATCGAATCCCCACCATTGCTTTGAGAGAGCCATTTCCAGACATGCCTCGATAATGCCTGATGTTTGTCGTTATCCGCAGGTTGCCAGTGCGTATGCCCGTTACCCGGTAGGGATTGAGAGGGTTCCTGCATCCGTGTGAACTGAAACTTCAGCATGTAACGCTTTTTGTTGCTACGATTTGCCGTCGCCCGATGCCACGAATCGAAATTGACAAGTGTTACCGTGCCCGCCTTCCCGCAAAGTGCCTTCGCCTGCTCAGTGCTTTGTGTCGGATTTGTGTCGGAAACCGTATTGTAATACTGCTTTCCGGGTAAGATCCCTGTCGGTCCCATGTCTTCAGTGACATCTTGTGGATAGTAGAAAGCCATCACCCATCGAAAGCGATGATGCCGCACCTTTTGGTCAAATATATAGTCATCCTTATGCCAAGTTTGTCCGTCGCTCCCTGGTGAGTTGAGATGGCAGTAGCGATGGGGGTGTATCAGGTAATCTGGGCCCAGCAGACTCGTCAATGCACCGCAAACCTTCGGATGCTCGAAAACCCTCTGAATATCAGGGATCCGGGGCAGCAGATTGTTTCCCGGGTTACCTTCCTTCGCAAGTACCTCTTCGATCTGCTGATAGATGTCCTCGTGAATGTTGGTCGGAAAATCAGCTTGAATTTGGATATGCCCGTTGACAATAAAGTCCCGAATTTCTTTGGAGTTAAGGAGATAAGCTTTGTCCACCATTGCCTTTTTCCTTTCAGTATGGGTTCGCCTACTTCCCTTGTGAAATCTAAAGTTTCATGAGTTCAGACTCGGTTAAGTGTGGCCGGATTTTTTCCGCAAATTCTGCGACTGTCTCATCAACCGTCGCAGTAGAAGTGTCTAGGGTTATCTTAGTTTTAATCTGCGAATTTTGGTGTGCCTCCTCGAATTTTTGCAACACATCTGGGATGTCCTGTTCAGGTACAACGGGATATTTATGGGGATTTTCTTTCATCCGTTTGGCAATAACTTCGGGGGAGGCCTTCACCAGGACAAGCACAGTTTCAGGTGCAAACTTCAGAATACGCTGCTCAAGGCTTTGTGAAATCGTTTGTCGGTCGCCCAGTTCACCCGGGCCTCCGTAACCGTAGTATAGGGGTCCATATATCCCGTCTTCGATATGGATACCGATTCCGAGAAAGTCTTCTCCGGACGAAGACTCGGCAGGTGTATGATAATAGAGGTTGTGTCGCATTATAACCTCTGTCAGCCGCGGACTGAGCGCGTCGAACTGGGCGATCTCTTCCTCAGTGAGCTCAGGGCCGTGGGGCTTGGTATCCGGCAGCTTGAAATGGTCATGGATGAGCGTAAACTCCTTGCCCATTGTCTCTTTGGTCCATTCGTTGATTGCGTGGGCTAATGTCGTTGTGCCGCTGTATTCACAGCCGATTAGAATAAGTCTCATTTTTTTCTCCGTTACTTTTAGGTGGATAGGGAATTGGTCCTAACAATTGTTCTGTCAAAGAAAGTTTCCTTCACCGCAGAGACGCAGAGAAAAACTGAATTTAACATGTTTTTCGCGCCTGCTGTTCTCTATAGGCTGCACTGGCAGCGTTCAAGGTATCAATTGCCTCGTCCGGCAATACTATCTCTGTGCCAGCGAAATTGTCCTCAACATGCTCAGGATGTTCAGCACCAGCCAGTACGCTTGTCACCTCTGGATGGATCAGCACCCAAGCGACGCAAATCGCCGCACGACTCACACATAGATTTTGAGCTACTCGGTCCAATACACCTATCAGCGTCGCCAGCGGTGTATCCGGATCGATATTACGCCCCGGCACAAGGTGTCCGGTATCCAAAGGACTAAAAGCGAGAAGTCCCAACCCTGAGTGACGCAACACGGGAAACATCTCCTGCTCCAGTTGATGCACACGAGATTCGCCTGTATCAATCAAGGATTCCCCAGCGATGTTATAGTAATCTTCAGTACCTGCAATAGGTGCTTTGCCCGTGCGTTGACCGAGTTCGACATACTCGCTCACCTGTGACGCCCTATGGTTGGATACGCCCCAGTGTCGAATCTTCCCCGACTGCACCAGCGCGTCCATTGAATCGACGACCTCTGCTGCTGGGGTGACTTTATCAGGTTGATGGAGCAGATAGAGATCGATGTAGTCGGTCTGTAGCCGTCTGAGGCTGCCTTCGGCTTGTTTAAAGAGAAAATTACGGGTGAAGCGCGCCGGCTTCCCCGGGCTATCCTCTTTTTCTGGCGCGTACGATGCTGCGACTTTGGTACAGATAACCACCTGGTCGCGCTGTCCTGCAATCGCCTTCCCCAAGTTCTCTTCTGCCCCGCCCCAACCGTAAGCGTTTGAGGAGTCGAAGAAGTTCACACCTACCTCAATACAGTGTTGCAGCACACGCAACCCCATTGTATCCACTTCCCGTGGCATATTCCGAAATGCGGTCCCCTGACAGAGACGGGAGACATACAAATCGGTCTGTCCGAAACGCACCAGATGTGAGGAACACTGTTTGTCTGACTTTCTTGCCATTTATCCATTCCTTTCGTACAGGTTTAATCTCTTTTCAGATCCATTATCACACCGTTAGAACGCTCAAAACGGTGCCGTTCGTAAAAAGGAACGACCTGTTTTCCGCAACGCAAAAAAACTTCTTCTACTTCAACCAATCGATCGACTACTCGCCGCATCAATTCTGAACCGATGCCTGTTCCGCGTTTCGATTCTTCTACAACCACATCGTCGATCAATGCTCGGTAGATACCATCGGTCATCACTCGAACGAAACCGATAAGTCGGTCGCCTTTCCATGCTCCCAGGGTGAGGGGTGTCCCTTCAAGCATTTTTTCAAGGCCCTCGATACTTCTTTGATTTGCCCAACCTGTCTGCCGGAGTAAGTCTTGCAACTGTTCTGATTCGATCTGTCTGTCAAAAGAATAGTCCACCATACTAAAATCTCTCCCAATCTTTCTTAGTTTGCTTGTTGCTATTGCGCTGCCAGTTGCTGGAGCATACGGAGGGATTCATTGACCATCCGCTCCCCAGTGCCTTCCTCCGCATAGCTGTGCAGTCCCATCCAAGTTTGATAGCCGCCGAGTTCGTGAGCTTCCCGATCGGGCAGGTAGCCCATCCAGTCATTGGCGAGTGAGACGATGTAAGTATACTCAAAAGGAGAGCGTTCCTTGAGGTCAACACCTAAGCCCGTAAACAGTTCACCCGGCACACCGACGAGGGCGACTTCACCGATAACCATCGCTTGGAGTGTAGTTTCACGTACTTGTCTTTGTTGGGGCGCGAGCACTTGACGCATATTTCGGAAGACATTGATAGTGCTATCTGCGCCATCCGGCGCACGCTTCCGACAGTACGAGGACACTTTTTTGTCCTCCACAGCTTCGTCAAACATCCGAACTTTGAAGGTAAAGGGACGTTGAAGGGATGCCAGTTTATCAACGGACATCGGTTTTGCCCTCTCCATGGCGTCGGTAATTGCCCCCTTGAGCCGCTTAACCGCTTCAGGTGGTGGCACCTCCGTGACGTTATGCGTCGAGCCAAACGCGCCCGGCAGAAAGCACACGCTGCCGCCTAACTCGGCTTCCAATTCCTGCGCCGTTAAGCCGTAGAAACTGGGGGAACGGACATCCCCGTTACAAGTGCCGATCGTATGGGTCGAATGATTATACATTAGTGCTTGAAGTTGATCATCAGCGTCACGAAAAGCGAAAACTGGCAGTTGTGGGTCAAAAGGACCGGTAGGGCGCACCGCGTCTGTGCCCGGTCCCACCCACCAGATTGTGCCGTCAGCAAGCAACAGACGGCTATTCCCACCAATGGTCCTTTCTTCGCCTTGATGAAAGTAAAAATAGGATTCATCATCACTTAAATTCGCATCTGCCTGTTGGACAGCCTGAATAATTCCTTTGCGTAAACGTTGGCAAAACACCTCATCGCGACCGTAGCCGTGCACGGCGATGGTACTGGGTGCATGATGCGTGTGCGTGGCACTGATCAGGATGTTATCGGGCGAAATGCCGGTCGCCCTTTCAATCTCGGAGACCGCGGCATCAACGTCGTCGCGGTCTACAACGATAACATCGCAGACGACAATGGCAAGTTTGGGAGTCGGCGGCTTTTCAATCACAATGGCGACTGCTCTCAACTCGCCTTCTTGGCCCTTGACATGCCTCGGCAGGATGCTGCCGGCGACGACCATTGAATCATCAGCCTGAAGATTCACACTGCCCGTGCCCACACGCAATCTAGCAACTGTCGTTGATTCCATCAGCTTGCCTCCAACGGTTATTTGTTAAGGTGCTAATAATCGATCGGTTCTCGCCCAAAGTGACGGTGGAGACGGTATCGGATATCGCAATCGACATCGTAGACCTCAAAAGGGTTCTCTATATTCGGATCTCGCGTTACCAGCGTGATTTGCACCGTGTTATGCCCCGGCTTCGGGTAATACGCAGGGGGCAGTTGATATTTATACACTTGCCCGTAGGGGCCTACAGCCCCGGTACTTATCAGACGGTAGTTCAGATCCTCTATATCCAGAATGGAATCCGGCAACGGTTGATCGTTAAGTTCAATTCGGACCTCGTTCAACAAAGGCTCAATCCCTATCACCCGTATCCGTAGTTGAACCGATTCAACTCTGCCTAGTGCTCCCCATGTTTCCAGCTCATCGCTTATCCGCAGACGCACCTCGACCGGTTCTCCCTCAACCAATGTCTGTGGGAGGGTAGGAGCTACACCGGGTGCCCAGCCTACACCTTTGGTCACACCCCGTGTCTCGGAGCGGACGCGGTAGAGTTTATCAGCTGTCGCCAACATTTCGGGATGCCCCAGTAGCCGTAGGGTCTGATACTCGTCGTGCGTCCAGGGCCAACCGTTGGGTGTCCAATGGGCATCGCCTATCCCGAAACCGTCTGCGCCTTGGGCATAGGCATTCGCAGCTGCAGCCCATATCATCGGCGGGGTGGCGTATTGTTTGAGCTGCCTGCCAAGTACGTTTTGAAAGGAAGCGAGCACCCGACATTGAGTGCCATTAACCAACGCTACCACACCTGAGAGATCGGGATCCTGATCAACGGGTCCCTGCGTGAGTCCGGGTTGACAGATGAGACCGTCCACCAATCCCTCCGAAACCCAAAGCGGAACATCGTACCCAAGGGCACTCCACGCATCTGGATGTGCCGGGATGCGAACATAGATTCGTTTACGACGGCCCTGATCCGCTTCAGCGTTCCGAGCAACTGCGCGCAGGTCACGTATCCACTGGGTCATAATCGGCGCGAGTTCCTCGACCTCGTCGAACCTACAAAACGGAACAAAATCGGTCATGTTCAGTTCGATGCCGTCGGTTGCGTAGCGGGCGAGTAACTCTTCGGAGACCTGAAAGCGTTCTTCCCGAACCTCCGGATGCAGAAAGCTGAACCGAGTTACCGATGCGTCCGATGCCCGTGGGTCATCTTCCTCACCCACCTGAAACTCTGGATGCTCGTACACAAAGTCGGACTTGCGGCCCAATCCGCCGTCAGTCGCTCTATCACCGCCGGAGAGGGCGACCGGGTTGCTGGGGATAAACCAGATCCCTTTTTCATGGCAGCGATCACAGAGCAGCTTCAACGGGTCGTGACCATCGGCAATCAGTTGATGGATATTTCGCCCGGCGCGATACCAGACTGTATGTGTCCATTTGACGACGTTATCGCCCCACTTCTGTGCAACACGGCTGTCATACATGGTCACGCCTCCCTCAAGCACGGCGAAGTATATGAGGGTGTCCACACCGCTGTCTGCCAGTTGATCTACATTGAGGATGAAGTCTGAAGGTTCGAGGGGCGGTTCAAATTGGTAGAGGCTCGCAGCATGTCGTCCGTCGTCGAACATGAAAACACGGGGTTCATCCAAGGAGTGTCTACGCTTCATAGCGGTCTGCCTTTTCGGTAGGAGGATTCAAGATTCACGCGGATGGGGAATCGAAAGCTGCCAAGTAAGTTCGGGTCGTTTTGTTGAGGTTGCCGTAAAACGCTCGTACCTCTGGATCCGGATCGTGACGCGAGAATCGAGGCGGTATCACAGAGCAGTCGCTCAGGTAAGGACGAAAACGGTGCCCATAATAGGCTTGAACCGTTTTCCGCTCTCTTTCCGAGGCGCGAAACGTTGCCGTATGCGGAACGGCGATGTTGAAAAGCACGATGGTGCCTGCGGGTCCGTGGATGTCTACGGTTCCATTACGCTCGACGTTTTCCGCCACCTCCCAAATCGGCTCATCCACGGATTCAGGCGAAATAGAGAAGCAGTGCGTTCTCTCATCGACATTGGTGAGGTAGACCATCAGCTGCATGTAGTCCATCCGAAGTGGATGATCCTCCCAATGTGGACGGTCACGATGAAAGGCTTGGTGAATTTCGCCGCCGTCATAAGGTGTCATGTGGCGCAGGCAGATTTCCGCAAAACAGACAGGCCCACCCATGAGAAATTCAATCGCCGGCAGAATCTTGGGATGACGAAGGAGTTGATCAAATTCCGGCGAGGTGACTAACGCATTGCAGTTTCGTGTCTGGTTGGCAAAAGGATGCCAGCAATTTGGATGGCCAAACTCCTTACGATCGCGATCATAAATTTCACGGAAGTATATCACTTCATCGGGTGTGAGGGTGTCCTTGAGAATAACATAACCGTTCTCACGGAAATGTGGGAGGAGTGCTTGGAGGTCATCCGTCGTTTGGGTGTCGGTCATTCGTTTTTTCTCTCTAAAAATGTGTGTGAAGAACTGTCTTTTGTAAATTGAATCACTCGTGCATCATCACCTGCGCCGGGTTGATAGCCCCGTATTTGCCTTTGTTTGCTGTGATCTCGAAGGCTTTGGGGACAGATTCGATGCCGGATAAAATGTGCTTGATGGTCGGTTTCAGCCGAATCCGTCCGGAGGCGACCAACCGCACCGTGTGTTCCAGATGTGCTAGTGTGCTGATGTCCGGAAACAGACATCGGAGACTCCGTTCCCGTAGCGCGTCAACATCAAGCTCCATCGGATGACCGAACCACGAAACGATGTTTAATTTCCCGCCGGATCGAACAGCTGCGATGGCTTGTGTAAGCGTTCTCGTCCCCGACAAACCCTGCTTCGGACTGCCGCCCGCGCATTCAAAAACGACATCGGCACCGTTTCCATCCGTCAACGCCTGAATGACCTCAACGGGATCATCTTGACTCGCGTCGATGCTGTGGTCAGCACCCAATTCTACAGAGACTTCGCACGCTTCCTCTCGGACATCTACGGTGATCAACCGCCCTGCGCCACTCGCACGGGCGACCTGCATACACTCAAGCCCCATACTGCCCTGACCGAAGATAGCCACGGTGTCCCCAATACCTATCTCCGCCGTATCCACCGCTGCGAGGCTGTCGGAAAGCGACTGCAAACATGCCGCCTCGCTGTCAGAAATTCGATCGTCCACTTTTGTCAAGGCGATTTCGGGCAGAACGGCGAACTCGGAGAAGCAACCGGGCAACTGAAAGCCGATAATCGGCCCGCGCCGGCAGTCGTTCCCGCGTTCCGAGAGACAGAGGGAACATTCGCCACACGGCAGCTTGGCGCGGGCTGCCACACGGTCTCCGGGTTGGAATCGTGAATCCCCATCGGATTCCACGATTCGGGCGCAGAACTCGTGCCCAAATAGCCGTATCGGTGCCTCGGTCTCCAATCGCCGTTTAATCTGTTGGTAAGCGAGGGTTGGAATCCCGTAAGCCAGTTGTGCTTCGGTGACGGAGGGTTGCACACACAGAATCTCTGCGATCACATGCCCCTCACGACGCACCGGGTCAGGGACCTCGTCCAATCGCATATCGTTAAATCCATAGAAACGCCACGCTTTCATCTAATTCTCCGATTGTATCTGTGAAAGTCAGGACTTACGTACGCCATCAGATTATAGTGAACGCAGAATCTGCGTTCACTACGAATGACAGCGGATGAATCGCTATTACCAGACATTAAAACATTTTACTGTGTAAGTCCTAAAAGTTCAATATATTTCAGATACAAAAATCCTCCATCCGCTGCGCCCCACACTGAAAAAGCGATCTGTTTGCCGGTGTGTCAAAGGTGAAAAGGGGTTTGCCCCATTCCGATACCCGTTGTGCAAATTGCAGCGTCTTGCTGCCTTCGGAGGCGTGGGCGATACATATCTTGTCCGCAAGTGCCGCAACAAATGCGTTGCGCTGATTCGCCAACGCTGCGGTGGATCGCCGATGTTTACTATCAAAGATAGACAAAAGTGACAGGTGCCCTTCGGCTAATCCCCCTTTCCACGCCGGACTCAGTCGCATATTTTCGATACTCCGGGCAGGAGCTATGATAATCGGTTGTGAGCCCCGCAACAGGACGCGAAGGCATTCCTTTTCAACGGGTGAATGATACCCCCCGATGGTGGGCACTTCTGATTCCCGGAATTGTTGAGCCAATTCATGCGCTTTTAAGATAATCTGGGCGGGACATCTGCTAGAACAGAAGAACCCCCAAAGGTCTTTGTTTGAAAGCGTGTCCCGATCTGTCAACAGGGAGGTATTCCCTTGCACCCAGATAATTTCTGGTGCTTCTGTTTTCAAATACCCCTTTAACTGCGCCGGGTAATTGGGATCCATTTGTGTGATGCGTTCAATTGGATATGTCACTTTTGAGTCTTATACAGATGCTGTACGGAACTAAACAATTCCCCAGCGGAGTTTACGCCCCTCTTCCGATGGTGCACCGTTTTGGAGCCAAACAAGCGGCTCCTCTTCCTCTGTGCGATCAGGATTCACCCAAACGATGTCTCGGATTTCACCAACATTTTGAGTGGCGCGGGCGAAAAGGCCCCGGACGGTTTCATCGAGCGAAATAACGGTCTGGTCGGTTGCCAGGGCCGCTTCGAGTAGGTGAAAATCTTTCTGCATCACTTCGATCTCATTTTCGTGGCCTGCTGTCTCTTCGATTTTGTCGCGGAGTTCTTCATTTGCCGGAGGGTTGATACGATACACTTTTTTCCGCGCATCCATTGACACCCTCCACCGACGCGCAAAGCCGGAGCGATGCCTTTTCCATTCGTTACTAATCTCCGGTGTCATTACAACGCTGTGACCTAGCGATAACACCTCCTGTAAAAAAACCCGACAGTGCTTGGCTCGCGGATGGGTTGCATCCTCGCTGCCGGAGGCTTGAGCAACATCGGTATCAATAACCAATTGTTTTGAATCTGCCTCCCTCACGATGCCTCCGTCTTGCCAAATGCAACTCTGTCTACGGCGTTCAGATAACGGCTCTGCGCCTTCAGATCGACATCATCAAAGTCTTCGGGCCAATCCCCGTAAGCACCCACCTCGTCCAGATCGGCGGTGTCGATTTTGGTGGCCCCATTTTCACCGCGCCTAAACCAGTGCAGCTTCACCAACTCCGGCGAGAGATTTCCTTCGGCGACAAGCGTTTGAACCGCCAGCAGCAGCAGCGAACTATGCGTTTCCGCGACGACACGGACACCACGTTTCGCTGCAGTTGCCAGCACTTGTGTCAATGCAACTTGTGCACGGGGGTGGAGGTGCAGCTCCGGTTGTTCGAGATAGACCAACTGCCCCGGCTTTGCGACAATCAGGGCGACCAAAACGGGCAAAACTTGGGACACGCCGAACCCCACATCGGCGATGCTGACCATGTCCGTACCCCCCCCTGCCCCCCCGCTAGCAGGGGGGAGAGGAAGACGACCTACTTGAAGTTCAATGCGGGTGTCGCCGATTTTTTTTGTACCGACCTGTCCTGTCAGTCCAAGGGTGTGAAGAGCATCAGCTAAGGTCTCTATACGTTCATCCCTTATCTCTTGCCACTCATTGATGATACTTGCAGTGTAGTGTTCAAACGTACCGGGGTACTGTGGACCGGTGCTGGCAGGTTTGTAGGTACGTTCTGGATTGCCTCGTAATCCGGGGAGATGAATGCTGTTGAAAATATGGAACTCAAGGTTATGGGTTAAGCTCTGGGACGTACGCCCATCTTGAGACTCAAGTCGCAAAAAACAGCGTGAACGTCTCACAGTCTCAAGCCCTCTGGAAATCCAGTGTTGATCTACCAACGACTTAATTTCTGCGGGCGGCATTTCAGGATACAAGGTCATATTTCTGGGAGGCAAGGATGGTAAGAATTGTTTGCTTTCTGTCTGCGTCATTTTAACGAGTTCAATCCCATTTGTGCCCTTCCTAAAGGTCGTCGTCGTTGAAGAAAATTCATAATCATGTGTCTCGATCCGAATCTGAAAATGATCTGTCCTTTCTTCGTTGACCAACTTGGATAAGAATTGCTCTGCCAATGTAAACTGAACGTTTGGTCCATCAATCAGCAGCGGTCCCGGATCATAAGGTGCCTCCAGCGTCTGCTTGAGCATCAGGAGCGGTTGCATAATACTCGATTTCCCGGAGCTATTGGCACCGGCAAGAATTGTCAGCGGACGGATGTCGATTTCACATGCTTCCGTGAGTGACTTGAAGCCGCTCACCGCTATCTTGGTGATGCCTTCGATCGTTTCTTTCGACACGCGTGAGATACTCCTTTCACCCTTTAGAAAGTGTAGAACAGTCAGGCCATATAGTCATAGCTCAACATTCATCCCTACGAGGCAATCGGCATTGAGGTAATTTCTTCTAGTAGATTCTCAGTTGGAGTGTTTCTGTACTCGCTACGGTTAATATATCTTCCCATGTCTCTGGCGGCCATTTGGTCTGATCTGGTTTCTTCGTGTAATTCCGGGGGTAACCGTGTCTCCCAGTAATTTTTATAAATGTCGGCGTAATTAGGTTTGAGTTGTATCGCCCTATTAAGATCTACAATAGCACGGTCAATTAAACCTTTTACTCTGTAAGCTACGCTACGGTTATAATAGGCATTGGCATAATCTGACTTCAGCTGTATTGCTTTGTTGAAGTCTTCAATGGCATGGTCATACTCGCCTTTGTTGTGGTAAGTTACCCCGCGGTTATAATAGGCTTCAACATCATCGGGATTCAGTTCTATTGTTTTATTAAAGTCTACGATAGCGCAATCATACCTGCCTATAACCCCGTAACTCAAACCACGACTATAATAAGCTTCGGCATTATTAGGATTCAGTTGTATTACTTTGTTGAAGTCTTCAATGGCGCGGTCATATTCGCCTTTGTTACTGTAAGCCAAACCACGATGCATATACGCATCAGTATTATTGGAGTTCAGTTGTGTTGCTTTATTAAAGTCTTCAATCGCCGAATCGTACTCCTTTTGTAAATAGTGAACGACACCACGCAATAAATAGGTATGAGGATCATCAGGATTTAGCTCTATTGCTTTGGTAAAATCTTCAGCAGCAGAGTCATGCTTCTCCTTGAAGATGTAAGCTACGCCACGATTGCAATAGGCGTCAGCATCATCGGGATTCAATTTTATCACTGTATTATAGTCTCCGATCGCCGAACCGTACTCCTTTTGTAAACAATAAAGGTAACCGCGCAATAAATAGACACGAAGATCATCAAGATTTAGCTCTATTGCTTTGGTAAAATCTTCAATCGCCCAGTCATATTCCCCTCTTGATCGGTGAACTGTACCGCTCAATAAATAAACTCGGGAAGTGAGTTCATCGTTCCCCACTTGCGCTTCGGCGATGCTTTCCAGTGCTAACAAAAATGCAACAGTGTCACCGTCCTTCTGATATTCTTCTTGAGAGGTTTTGAGATAGGCGACTGCCTCCTCGTAATCAGCAAGTCTTCCGATTAGGTAATCACGGTATTTTATCATTTGTCTCATGTTGAGGTCTCCTTGTACTCCTGCCAATAGGCTTTTGCCCGTTCGATATCTCTGCGTTGTGAAGATTTGTCCCCGCCGCAGAGAAGTAATACAATGGTATTACCTACTTGCCCAAAATAGATTCGATAGCCGGGACCAGATCGAAAGCGGAGTTCAAATACACCATCTCCAACGGGTTTGTAATCGCCTAAATTACCGGATTTGATACGGTCAATCCGGGACTCAATTTGAGTTATTGTCTTTAAATCTCGAATTGAGTCAAACCATTCAATGTAAGGTGCTTGACCATTTGGGGCACGGTAGATTTCTATCTCTCTTGGGTGTACAACACGCATTCTATTTCTTCTTTTTGGATCTCTTGATTATTTCAACCGCTGCCGTTTCCTTACGGTGCTCAGCTTCCTTACAACTTATAAATTTGCCTGTTTTAGCATCGCGTCCAAGCCTAGTGTAAATAACCTTCTCTACTGCTCGTTGAATTTGTCTTTCTGTGAGTTTCCCTCGTTTGGGAGTGTCTTTGACGATTCTTTCTCTTGCCATTCTAATTACCTCCTTGAACCATGTTGCGATAAGCGTTTCGCCTAGTCCTCAACCATCTCGTAATCACCGAAGTATAATCGTTAAAAATCAGCTCGTCAACCTTTAGTTGATACTCTTGAGCCAGTTGAGGCAAATCCCCCATAAATTCTTGGTAACGTCCCCAAATGATGCCCCCACTTGGGATTGTCTCACGTTTCGATACATTTCGGAGCCAATTCCGCACGACTGTTACAATTTCTTCAGAATTGTTGTTATGAGCCTGAATATCTTGCCCGGCAATATCTGAGATAAACTGTTGATACCGATACTGCTCTTTATCCAGTATAAGGCAATTTTTCCTTTTTTGTTCGTTTGTGCCAAATTTCTTTGCCCCAAGAAAAACCCCCAATTCCAAGGGCATGTTAAATCGAGGTAAACCTGAAGCCTCGTCTAATTCTGTTCTTGATATATCATGAATTCCGTAACGGCAATCCGCAATAATGTTATAAATTTTATCGATCCGAACTTGACTTGCGTCTTCTTCTTCAAGTGCACAGCGGGGAATAAAACCACAATCATGCACTGCAAACACCATTGCATCAAACAACTGCTTGTAAGCTGAATCAAATGGACAGTTGAGAAAAACATTATCATTATAATGGGGTGATTGCATAATTTCCTACGTTGGTTTCACTGACTCTGTAGTTTCTTCAAAACTGAATTCATTCTTCTAACCACACAAGAAGGTGAGATTGACCTCGCGGTGATTCCTGCTGGTAGATTCACATCAGTGTTATTGCTTGGGTATAGTCTTTGACTGCTCGGTCATAATTGCCTTTGTGGTAATAAGCCGCGCCGCGATTGTAATAGGCATCAACATTATCGGGCTTCAATTTTATCACTGTATCATAATCTTCAATCGCGTAGTCATGCTCCCCTCGTGAGCGGTGAACGTCACCACTCAATAGATAGACTTGGGAAAGGAGCTCGTTGTTCCCCACTTGTGCTTCGGCGATACTTTGGAGTGCTAACAAAAATGCGACAGTATCACCGTCTTTCTGGTATTCTTCTTTAGAGACTTCGAGATAGACGATTGCCTCCTCGGGATCAGAAAGTTCTTCGATTAGATAATCGCGGTATTTTCTCATTTCACTCATTTCCCAATCCCATCCGGTATTTGATACTAAGATCTAACAACCTGCTCCTGTTTGCGCGTTTCCATCTCCAGCTGCAAGGCTTCAATCTGTTTTTGCTGTGCTTCAATTTTTTCGTCTTGTGTGCGTTGAGTTTTTCCCTGCATTGCGACGATAATCTGTGGTACGCCGATGACCACGGCAATGAAAGCTATCAACGCCAGCACCAACATAAAGAGCTGATCCAACCGTTTGCCCAATGCTTTAATTTCGCCACCGATGCGTGTATCTGCCCCTTTAATTTCGCTACTCAGGTGTGTATCTAGCCCTTGGATTTCGCCGTTCAAGCGTTTATCCATTTCCTCAATTTTGATATTGACTTTTGCAATCTCTTGTGAGATGTATTCTTTCACTCGTGTCTCGGATGCGGTGGTTTCCTCTTTGACAATTGAGCGAATCTTCTCAATGTCTTCTACGGTCAGTTCGCTGAACGCAGAAGCGGTAAAGCACAAAAGGGCTGCGCTCAAAATCACGACTAGCTTCATTTCAGTCTCCTTTGGTTGAGTCAGTTGCCCAATCCCATCCGGTATTTGATATCGTAGTTGATGATGAAATCTAATTCTTCGTCGGTGAAGTCGTAGTGTTGGGCAAGCACACGGTCAATTTCGTCTATGATGGATTTAGAGCGACGCGGATAAAACTCGTCATAGACGACACGTCCAGTAGTTTGATAATAAGTTTCCTTGCGTTGTGCGTGGTGTTTTAAATCCGTCATTAGGTCAGCAGAAATCCCAGAAAGATTGTGCTTTATGATTCCTTCTACTTCATCAATACCAATTGGAAAATTTCTAATCTCACGTAAATTCAAGTGGCGGCAATCAGACAAAATAACAAACCACCAATAAAAAAGTGAGCTGTTCAAAGTTGCTACAACTACAGCTGCATCTAATTCTGTTGTTACGTACAGAGATTTGACCTGAGTTGATATCTGCTCTCCATCCCGTTCGTTCCAAAAGTAAGGAGCAAAGTCCATCGCCCTAAGCCAATAACGGGGTGCGTTATGGAAATATATCGTGTAAGGAGTTCGGCTCGTGGCAAGTCTCGTACCCAAAACTGAAAATGGGGCTAATTTTTTCCAAATATTTTGTTCCGTTCCACAGTATATTTTGGGTAAGGAATTTTGAAACGACATTTGATTAATATCTATATGTTCCATAGCAGCAAAAAGATATGATCGAGACCGCTCATTCCATCTTTGATAGCGGGATGAGTACAACGGGTGAGATGGCTTTGAACTCTGTTGAACAATATAAATCGCTAACCTTTGATCTGCTCCTACAAACAATTTTGCAGGGCGGATACTGTATGTTTGCACCCACCCAATTTGCCTAGAACGATGAAATAAATCTTGAAGATATGACATCCTATCGGTACAGTAAGCCGAGTGTGGAATTATCATCGATTTCCAACCGTTTTGTTGAAGAAGATGGAAACTTCTTTCAAATACAAAGGCATACAGATTGCCGCAACTCGCTGTCTCATACCCTCTAATCGTGTAATCCTTTTTTACCTTACTATATTCCACATACGGCGGATTGCCAATAATCACATCAAACCCACCGTCCTTGAGAATTCCGTAAAACTCACTGAACCAGTGAAATGGCTTGTGGGCAGATAACCAATTCTGATAAGCCGTTTTTTTCTTTAGATCCACCTCGTATTGATCCGCGAGAAATCGGTTGAGTTCACCTTCTAACACCTTGAGTTTATCGCGCAACTTCTGTTTGTCGTCAGGGGTCACCGCACCCCCCAATTCCGTTTGTTGCTGGCGAAACAGTGCAACCAGTTGGTCAACGTCCTCCGCCTTTTCTTTGATGCGCTGCATGGTGTTGTCGAAATCTATTCGGTTTTCGGTGACTGCTTTCTCTACCTCGTCGTAAGTCGCATATCCGACGAGCGTATTCCCCGCCTGTATGTTAAAGTCGATGTCGGGCAGCGGTTCAATCTGCTTTACATCATCAATCTGTGCCACCATTTTGAGGAAGAGCCGCAACTTACAAATCTCTATCGCCTCCTCCATAATGTCTACGCCGTAAAGGTTATTGATAATAATTGACTTGAGGATAAAGTAACGGCGGTTCGGGTGTTGATCAATGGCGTCAAGGGTTTTGCGGAAGTCGCTACCCCCCCTGCCCCCCCGCAAGCGGGGAGGAGTGTGTTGTGGGGCATTGTGGGGAGGAGTGTGTCGTAGTGCATTGCGGGGAGGAGTGTGTTGTGGGGCGTTGCGGGGAGAATCGTGTTGTAGGTCGTTAAGGAATATTTCCATCCGATCCACACACGCTTCGTAGAGCGGTTCAAGGATGTTGAGCGCGGCAAACAGGAACGCGCCGGAACCGCAGGTCGGATCAAGGATGGTCACCTGCGTGATGGCTCTCCAGAAGGCGCGGAGCAGTTCGGGCCCCTCACAATTTTCGATTACGTCGTGTGCGAATTGACGGATGTCGAGATTGTGGGTGATGAGTGCATTAATATCGTCTATTTCTCCGTTTGAGAGCTTGGCGTAGATTGCTTTGTATCGCTCCCGCCGTGCGACGGTCTCTCGCCATATCTCTGTCGGTAGGGCGTATTGGTCGGATGCGGGTGCGTTCCACGGTCCACGTTTGGATACATCGTCGATCCCTGCGGCAATTTCTTCCGGCAAATCCAATTCGACACCCGTTTTGACGGCATCGTAGATGTAACGGTCTGGGTCGTCTCGTAGCAGTTGCCAGACACTCCCTCCCACCGGTTCAAAGGCGATTTTACACCACTTTTGTGCAGCATCAAAAAGAGATGGGATTATCGTGTTCTTGCTGATATACTCTGTGATATCCTCTTTGGTGTAGTACGCGCCCATCTCCTTCTGGTTGATATATTTTTCAAAGATGTAGCCGAGGACATCGGGGTTAATCTCGTTGTCATTCCGCAGTGGACGTTCATCGAGGTGCCATTGGTACTGATCAAAGAAATTAAAAAGCCCTTCAAACGCAGCGTCAGGAATTTGAATTGAACCCCCCTGCCCCCCTTGACAGGGGGGTGCTTCGTCCTGTCCCCCTTGATAGGGGGGTGCTTCGTCCTGTCCCCCTTGACAGGGGGAGGGGGGTGCTTCGTCCTGTCCCCCTTGACAGGGGGGTGCTTCGTCCTGTCCCCCTTGACAGGGGGATGCTTCGTCCTGCCTCCCTTGACAGGTTGGAACTCCGTAGAGCTCTTCAAGTTGGTGTCGCTGGAAGATGCCGCCGTTCAGGTAAGGCACTTTTCCGAGCAGGCGACGCATCTCTCCCCGCCGTTCAGATTCCGGTTTCGCAAACCCCTCAAAGAAAAGTGGACAGAGAAAATCGGTGTAGTATCGATCATTGCCCTCCACTTTGCTTTCTGTCAGTTTGGTCCGCAAATAATCCGGGTCGCCGTTCAGGAAGTCCTTTTTTTGGATGAAATAGATGAACATCAGGCGATTCAGCATCACTGAGACATACCAGCGTTCCATCTCCTGATCGGGGATGCCTTCAAGAAATTTGAGAAACTGGGCGTGTTCCGTTTTGAAACGGTCATAAAATCGTTTGGTAACACGTTCCACGTCAAAAGCCGCCCGGACGCGCCCTGTTACATCCGGCAGTGTGATATTTTCTTCCTCGTCTAAGCTGAAAGCGATTGCTTCTAGTTTTTGAATCAAGGACTCACCGGACTGTCCGCGGTGATAGCGATGTTCCCGACATGCGAGGGGTTTTCCCGGCTCCCGTTTGACCCACTGCCAGATTTGCGCGGTATTCTCAGCGTCGGTGTAAATAATCAGGTGTTCGTGGACAGATTTGGCGACCTCCCGTTGAATTTTTCGCCGGGTGGCATAGTCTGGAATACTCTCATCGGTCCCTGCCGCACGCAAAAAGACCGCCATCCCCCGTTTTTCGGCGATTGCGGTCAATAGGTATTCGCTTTCATCATCTCCCGTTTCTCGGATTTCGGTTCTGACTTCTCCGCTGTAACGGTCCCAACCGAGTTCTTCGATCAGGAGGGTTTTGAATTCAAAGTCTTTCAGGAGTTGACGGGTCCGGTCGCGATTAATTTGCATCGGTGGTATCCCCTTCGTGTGCGGCGAGTTTCAGCGAATAGACGTGCGCTATTGTGGTCAATACGAATAGGAGTTATGCCCTTTATAGTGAGTTGTAAAAACAGATAGACACTTTCGCTCCCCGGTAGGTGCGGTTTCCTAACCGCACCGTATCGGCACAGTTAGAAACAGTGCCTACCCAACAGAGAACGGTAGGTGCGTTTTGTCACCGCGCTGCGTCGGCCCCCCCTTTATCCCCCCGCTAGCGGGGGGATAAAGGGGGGGGCTACCATAAGGGAGACCGGTAGGTGCGGTTTCTAACCGCACCGTTTTGGCGTGTCTCATTAATTCTAAGGTTCATTATAGTTTATTGTAACGTGTTCAACTCACGTATGGACGGGCGATAAATCGCCCTACTACGAACCTAAGAGCTAACTGTAGTTGACCGATTATAGTGAATTCAAAAAATAAACAAACACTTGGGCCCTCCGGTAGGTGCGGTTTCCTAACCGCACCGCATCGGCACAGTTGGAAACAGTGCCTACCCAACGGGAGGTTGGAGTGTCCCCTTAATTCTAAGGTCCACTATAATCGGGAATATCGGGGCAGGGATGCCCCTCCCACGACAGGGTTTTGACCGCTCAACTGCGTAAGTTCTAAAGAATAAGAAACCGAGTTTTTTCTTCAAAACTTGGTTTTTCTAATCAAGAATTGTTTGCAGAAAGTCCCAATGAACAGATAATCTGTGGGTCTCGCGTCTGGTTTTCTTCTTGAACAATACAGAGCCGATCTTCGTCCCGCAGATCGATTACCAGCTCCGCGAGGGCTTGATCGGAAATACCGCTCCGCAGTTGGCGATTAAGGGTGTTGGTCGCGCTCTGACGCAACGGATAACGATAGATATCTTCAATGGCTCGTCTCAGTGCTGGTGTATCAAATACCGTGCCTGCCACCTCTTCGGCGTATTGTGTCAGACGTTCATAGACACGGAACCGCGCACCCGACGGTCTCCCCAATCCGCCGCCGATCGACCGCTCCTCGGTTATTATCAACTTCGTTCCTTGCTGTACAAGGTCGTGGTGTTCTTCAAGCGGGGGCAGTGCCGAGGTATCCGGATCGCACGCTGCGGCCTGAAGGATTGCAAATTGGGATTCCGTGACGCTCTGCCCGTCTCGGTTCACCCACGCCAGCGCGTCATTTCCTTCACCCGTTCGCATATAGATGAGTGCCCCTTCCGGCTCCGCCTCCGTTGAAAGGTGTGGTCGTGTCGAATAAACGACGGACGGCAGTTCAGAGATGACCCCTTCTAAGCGTGGATCTTCGGTGATTGCATTTTGCCAGATCTGATACGCATAGGAAGCGAGATCTACATCGTTGTCCAGTTCATCGTCAAGCAGGTCAGCCTGCTCGTTGTAGAGGTCAAGGATTGCCTTCTTATTGTCCTCATCTTCAAAAAATGCTTCGTCCGTACCGACCACCTCTGCGTTCTCATGCAGGCGTGCTAGAACGCGCGCCCGCAAAAAGATGATGCGCTCGACACCTTCCGCCGGTAGAAACGAATAGCACAGAATCTTCTCCGCTTTTTGACCGATCCGATCGACCCGCCCGGCGCGTTGAACCAGGCGGATAATCGCCCACGGTAGATCATAGTTGACGACGATAGAACAATCTTGTAGGTTCTGTCCTTCACTCAGTATATCCGTGCTAATGAGAACCCGCAACTCATCTTGTGTCTTTTGCCTGCTATTGCTGACGGGACTGAACCGCCACGCCAGTTCGGTCGGATTCGGTGAGTCCCCCGTTACCGCCGCTAGTTGAGCGATCCCCCGCGCCGAAAGAGCCTCTTGCAGATATCGCACCGTATCGGCAAATTGCGTGAAAATTAAGACCTTATCCTCCGGGTGGGTTTGGGTTAAGAGGGCCTCAAGTGCGTTCAGCTTTTCATCTTTTTCTGCATCCCATGTGCCGTATTGTCCCAAAACTTCAAGCAAGGCGTGTGCATCGTCGGTGAGATTTTTTTGAAGTGAACGACGAAAGAGATTCGGACGAATCCATCTAAACCGGCTTTGGTATTGTGTCGTGTAGAGATGGTAGATTGCAGCGGCTTCCGCTTTGAACGCATCGGCGGTATAAGCAGCCAACGTTGAGCTGGTGTCATCAACTTGTGCTTCAACCTCGTCATCGAAGGGATCGGATATGAGATTTAGGGCATCGGCATCTTCATCGTAGAGCCGCGAATCGAGCATCTGGGCGTTTTGCGTGCCAATCGGTAACGGTTTGTCGTTTTCAATCGCGTAGAGGTAGATGTGGTTTCGCAGAATGTGCCGTTCAACCGATTGGATGAACACATGGCCGCTGCTTTCCAGTCGCTTAAAAAGGTTGGTCCGACTGAAGCCAATCAACCGCTTCCCGCCCCGTGAGAGGTTATCCAACTGTGTTTTTTCAGCGGGCGTAGGTTCCGATGATTCCTCGTCAATGTAATTTGCGAGCCCGTATCGAGGCAGTTTCAGATTGCTAATGGTATCCACAACGTGCGGAGAGTATAACTGGGCATAGGGGTCATTGGGGTTTTGGTCATCAATGGCAAACTTCACCGTTTTAGGAATCCGTGTGGGAAAGTGGGAACGGCTCCCATCGGAAAAGGAGAGAAATTTTCGTCCCGTCTCGGGTTCCGTTTCGGCGTAGTTCTCCATGATGAAGCTGCGTGTTCGGCGCACAAGATAGAGGCGCATCAATTCGCGCCAATCGTCAATATGTTCGCTCTGTTCAAACGCTGCAAGGGTTCGGGGACCGCTCTGGTGTTTGCTACTAAACGCGGCTTCACCGCCTAACCTTCTGATCAACTGTTCCGGTCGAATCCCCAAGTCTTCACTCTCATGGACAAACAGGCGCAACTGGTTAGAGAGGTCGAGATAGGTTTTGTTGTAAGGGGTTGCGGAGAGGAGGATGACCTTGCTCTCATTTTCTTGGATATACTCCCGAATTGCGCCATAGCGTTTTCCTTCGCGGTTTCTGAGGTTATGGCTTTCATCAATCAGGACAAGGCGATAGCGTCGGAGCTGCGGCAACTCGGAGATGACCCGGCTGCTTGAAAGCACCCGTGCACGCAGGCGATGCTTGTCCCGATAATCCTCCCACATCCGCACCAAGTTCTTGGGACAGATAATCAGCGTTTCGAGGTCGTAATCGTCTTCAAATATCCGCGCAAGTGCTGTTCCCATCAGCGTTTTGCCGAGACCGACGACATCCCCAATCAGCACTCCACCGCGCTTATTCAGGTGATGCGCTGCAATTTTAACCGCTGCGGTTTGAAATTCAAACAACTCGCTCTGAAAATCGCGTGGAATCTGAAATTCGTTCAACCCTGTACGCGCTTCGTTTGATAGGTGGTACGCCATCTTGATGTAGATGTGATATGGCGGAATTCGTTCTTCGCGCGCCCAACTCTGCTCAATAATCTCAACCAATTCCTCAGAGATATCAATACACCACCGGTCAGTCCATCGGTCTTCAAACCAATTTTCTAACTTCTGACAGGTGTCTGGATCGAGGACCTCAACGTTGAGTTCTCCCTGCCGTGAAAGTCCGGCAAGGGTCAGATTGCTACTACCGAGGTAACCCACAATCGGCGTAATCGGGTCCGGTCGGTGAAGCAGGTAGAGTTTTGCGTGGAGGGGATGTCGAAGAAATAGCTTTACTTTTACCTTGTCATCGCGAAGCTGCCGTGCCAACTGGCGCAACCCCTTTTCATCTGCACGGGTCGGCACACCGACGGTCAACTGTTCGCGGAACTTCTCCGCCAATTCTTTTCGTAAACGCGACACTGTAGCCAGATCAATTCCATCGTCCCCTTGATTAAGGCGCATGGCACCCCGAAATGTATCTTCAGGCGGTGGTTGCATTCCGACCAACAGACGGCAACAATTCCTTTCTCCACCTTCCCACTCCTCAATATAGGAGCTAAGTCCCCGCCAGCCCCGCAGGTTAAAGTAACCGACGCAGAAGTCGGCGTGATCGGCGGTTTTGAGGGTTTCACAGAGCGCGGGGAGCAGTCGTTGATCAATGTTATCGAAGATGCGGGGCATGTGGAATTCCTTTACAGTTGAAGGGAAGTTGCTCTACAAACAGAGGGCACCCACAGGTTGAGCGTAGCGAAATCCTGATCTATCGGGGTTACTTTGAATCCCGATTCCATCGGGAGGTGCCCTGAAACATTACTGTTTCTTTTTTTTTCCTTGTGTCTGTTCTGCTTTTTCCTTGTCGCGTCTAGCATAAACAACCTTCTCCACTGCTCGGCGAACTTGGCGTCTTGTAAGCTTGCCTCGTTTGGGTGGGTATTTAACGGTTCTTTCTCTTGCCACTTTAATCACCTCCTTAAATCCTGTTTCAATCAGCGACTTGTCTTAGTCGTCAACCATTCCGCAAGCACGAAAGTGTAATCATTAAAAATCAGCTCGTCAACCTCTAACTGACACTCTTGGGCCAGTTGCGGCAAATCCCTCATAAACTCTTGATAACGTCCCCAAATGATGCTGCCACTTGGAATTGTCTCACGCTCCGATGCGTTGCGGAGCCAATTCCTTACTACTGTTACAATTGCTTCAGGACTGTTATTATGAGCCTGAATATCTTGCCCTGCAATATCTGAGATAAACTGTTGATACCGATACTGCTCTTTATCCAGTATAAGGCAATTTTTCCTTTTTTGTTCGTTTGTGCCAAATTTCTTTGCCCCAAGAAAAACCCCCAATTCCAAAGGCATGTTAAATCGAGGGAAACCTGAAGTCTCGTCTAATTCCGTTCTTGATATATCATGAATTCCGTAACGGCAATTCGCAATGATGTTATAAATTTTATCGATCCGAACTTGACTTGCGTCTTCCTCCTCAAGGGCACAACGGGCAATAAAACCACAATCATGCACTGCAAACACTAGTGCATCAAACAACTGCTTGTAAGCCGAATCAAATGGACAATTGAGAAAAACATTGTCATTGTAGTGGAGTGATATCATGATTTCCTATGCTTGGTGGTATTAGACAAGCACACGGTCAATTTTGTCCACAATGGGTTTGGAAAAAGGATGGATAAATTTCTAAACACTTACGAAGGCACGAAAAATTGGCGCGTTTTCATGTTTCACAGATTATATCACTGCTGGAATAGGATAGCCAAAACACGAGAACCAAGGTTATGAGTTCCGGGGAGTGCCATTGCTTCAGCATAGAATTCTAGGTTTCGCCCATCCAAATAGAGAACAAAATTCCCCTGAAATGTCTCTTGAGTCGCTGATACCTTATAAAGCGGAGAAGACTCGTCAATTGATTTATTCTGGGGTATAAAAGCTGAGAACTGTTTTGATGGAACGCAAAACTGCACTCGTAATTTCATCGATGGCGGTTCCGAAGGATAGTCATCAAACAAGTTTAGTTCGTATTTTGCCTTTTCAACCTGAGATAACTCGGTAGGTTTGTGACTGTAATCCAATACCATTATGGCACAAGGATAACGGTCAGTTGTGATCATACGAATAGCACTTGCTTCCCTAGAGGCTTCATAGAGCGTTGAAAGCTCCTCAAGCGATTCCAGTGAAATACCCGTCCGATTGAGAGTTAAATCAAAATCAGGTGCAGGCAGAACAATTTCACTTGCTCCCATATCGCACAAAAATTCTACCTCACTACTAGGATCAAACCTGCCACTCTTATGGCGTGCTTTGTACTGATCTTTATATCCGGGGAAAAGGGTGTGACTAATTTCATGAGCTATCGAGAAATTTTGCCGTGTTCTAGGTCTATTGGGATTATATCTGATAATTACCCTTCCATCCGCAGTCGGATGCAGTTCTGCGTCTTCACTATGAACCAACTGTCTAGATTTTTCACATTCAATCCCCATTATAGAAGCAAGAATTCGTGGATCAAAAGATGGACCACTCCAGCCCAAATCTTTAGCTTCGATGAGGCGGTTACGGACTAAGTTTCGGATAATTTCTTCTGGGTCTTGAGAAATATGCTGATGACATTCGATAAGACGTACAACCGAGTTATGGGAATAAATTTGCTTCCCAACTTTGACATATTTTCGTTTCATTATTATCTCACTACGATTCGGATCGCTCGCAGGACGAGCTCCCACTCTTCAGGATCGTTGGGTTGTTTACCGCGATACTGTATATTCATTAACATTGTTATATCTTCATCGCGAATATCGAGAATTTCCGCTCGTTCATCAATCAATGTGCGTAATCCCTCTGGCATCTCTTGGTGGGTGTCTTTTGAATAAACACGCACAGGCTTGTCGAGAAGATCGGCAATTGTCGTGCCGAGTGCCGAAGCAATTTTGAACAAAATTTCAGCCGAGGGTTGCTTACTCACGTTATTTTCAAGCTGGGACAAATAGGCTTTGGAGACTTCTGCCGTTTCAGCTAGTTTGCCTAGTGAGAACCCTTTTTCCTCCCTGAGTTGTTTAATTCTCTGACTTAGATTCATATAAGTCTCCTTTGCTCCGCTAGTGGCACGTCTGTGATTGTACACTAAATCGTTCGTTATTTCAACTTTTTTCTTGACACCGTCGGTCGTGATAGCGTATAATTATGTTCGTTACTCCAAACTAAGAAAGGAGATGCCTAGTATGACTGTCGATTGGACGAAATGCAAAGGCAACGTTTGGTGCAAGCTCAACGAGGTAGATTTAAGCAGTAGCCACTTTAATCACATGATAGGTGTTTACGTCATTTGGCATGGTGGCGATAATCCGCGAACGGTAAGAGTTGGTCAAGGATTTATCAGAGATAGACTTCAAGCACATCGCCTAGACCCTAAAGTTCAACGCTACGCAAGTTTTGGACTCTATGCAACGTGGGCGAGTGTACCAAGCAGTGACCTTGATGGCGTGGAAGTTTTCCTCGCTCAACATCTTAAGCCGTTAGTTGGTGAAAAGTTTCCCAACGTGCCTCCTATACCGGTTAATCTGCCGTGGTAGGCCCTAGTAGTACAATGCATGTTTGTGGGCGGTGTCAAGTTTTCTCGCCGCCCGCAATAGTCCATTGAAAGACTCATTTTTCCTATGTAATAAGGAGGAAAATCCATGAAGATACAAGGTGCAGTAATAAAAGAACAAGGTATTGAATTCGCGATTGTTATCGTCAAGAAGCACATTGTGGACAACAAGTTTAGCGCGGATAAAGCAATCGAGGCTTTTTCACCCCTTTTTCCAGGACTTCCACTTGTTCTCGCCGCACAGGACCATCGCGGGCAGTTTATCTATTATGGCCGTGACGATATTTCAAAATTCCTTGCTTCCATTCATCCATCGCGTATCCCGTGGAAAGAATATACATTTTCATAACTCACGAATCAGCACATCACCATTCAGTTACGCAATAGGGGTGCCGCCAATCGGCTTAAAGCAGGCGCGAGAGCGATTGCAGTTCTCTGGGGAGACAAATCGATCATCCGGCCCAACCACTGTCATCGTGCAGTTGCACCAGTAGTTCGAGAACGGATTGGTCTCGAGGAGGTTTTGCAGGTTCCCGCCGTGGGTGTAGAGTGCCTTAGTACATAGACTTTGACATATCGGTTTATTCAAGAGGGAAGAGCTTTTTTCTAATTGCATGTTTATTCTCCTTTTCCAACATTGATGCAGCCATGTTTAAGCGAGGTCCATTGCGGCGCGGCTGATAATGTTTTTGGTTAAGGGCACCTTATAGCCGTTATCAGTCATCGGCTCTGCATTCGCCACCGCTGCCTCGCCTGCCTGCTTTGCCACCGCTGCTGTGATACGTTTGCCGTTCAACGCCGCTTCCGCTTCCTTGGAACGCCAAGGGATAGGCGCGACACCACCGAGGACGACGTTTGCCTTGCTGCAGGTCCCACCGTTCATCTCAAAGAAAGCGGCAACGCTCGACAGGGCGAAGTCGAAAGAGCCGCGTTCGCGAACTTTGAGGTAGGTGCTCTTTGTGCCTGCCTTCGGTTGAGGGATGTGCACTTCCGTAACGACCTCGTTCGGTTCAAGCGCATTTTCGCGTTGCGGGTTGACATCGGGCAGGACGAAGAAATCCTCTAATAGCATCGTCCGTTCTCCATTGGGTCCCACAATTTTGACTGTAGCACCGAGCGCGATGAGTGCCGGTGCCGTGTCAGAGGGGTGGACGATGTAGACGGGACCGCCACCGAAGATTGCGTGGTACTTATTCAGTCCATCGACCGCATAGCAGGTATCGCCGCCCTTTTTGAGACAGATAATGTCGGGATGGCGATAGTACCAGCAGCGGGGACGTTGACACAGGTTGCCGCCAAGCGTGCCAACGTTCCGAATTTGTGGCGATGCGACAGAAACCGCAGCCTCTGCCAGCACGGTGTAATGGTATTGAATGGTTGGGTGTGCAGCGATATCGGCAAGCGTAACAAGTGCGCCGATGGTCAAACCGGACGCATCCGCCTTGATTTCGTCCAAACCGGGGATAGATTTGAGGTTGACCACCTTCTTCGGTGTTTCAATGTACTCTTTCAACTCACCGAGCAGATCCGTCCCTCCCGCGATCATCTTTGTCTCGCTCCAATCATCGCTCAATAACGAGGGAACCTGCTCGACATCTGCTGCATTGACGTAAGCAAAATTTTCCATCTTTTCATCTCCTTCTGCTTTTGCTAACCGAGGGCATCGAGGACTTTGTCCGGTGTAATTGGGATCTCCCGGATACGAACACCGATCGCATTATAAACAGCGTTTGCAATTGCGCCAGCTGTCGGAATTGTTGGCGGTTCGCCGATTCCCGTTATTTTTCGGTCGGTATCGTATGCGATGGACACGATCTCAGGGATCTCCATCGTGCCGGGTATCTTGTAATCCTCAAGGTTCGGGTTAATCATCTTGCCGGTCTGGTCGTCCATGATACGTTCCTCAAGCAGCGCGTAACCCAAGCCCATAATGACAGCACCATTGATCTGGCTCTCGGTCGTCAAGCGGTTGACCACCAAACCGCAGTCTTGGATGGCGACAATCTTGATAACCGTGACAATTCCAGTTTCTGTGTCAACTTCGACATCGGCAAATTGTACGCCGGCGGTATCACCGACGCGGAGATTTTCGTCCCATTCGCCACCTTCGGAGATAGTTTCCATGCCGAGATATCCCGTCGCCTCTTTCCACGGAACGCTCAGTCTCAGATCTGATTCGGTGTAAATTCGACCCCCGGCGGCGCGTAAATCTCCCGGATCTGCTTCTACTAGCGGTGCAATATGCCCAAAAAGCTTACGCTTGGCTGCTGTCGCTGCGGTCTTTATCACCGGTGCTACAGAGCCAATTGTCTGGCTACCTCCACTCCCGCGGGAAGGGAGTCCCGGTTCGGTATCGCCAATTTTGACCGTGATGTCTTCGGGACGCAGCCCAAGTTCTTCCGCAACGATAATGGCGATAACCGTCCGGATACCTGTGCCGATATCCTGCGTACCGGTGATCGCTTCGACAGCACCGCTTGCGTGGATGGTCACACGGGCTTGCGTGCCTGCACCGCCGCCGCCACCCCACAATCCGCAGCCCATACCGATACCGCGTTTCTTGACACCTGTACCGGATCCGGGGATTCTGTTGCGGCGGTGCCAACCGATCTCCTGTGCGCCGAGCGTATATTCGGCTTGACGGATCCTGTTTCGGCGGGCGTCGCTATCGCTGTTCAGGCGTCGGAACTCTAACGGATCCATATTCAGTTGTTCAGCCAGTTCGTCCATTAGCGAATCCATAGCAAAGGCACCCTGTGGATGCCCCGGCGCACGCATGGCGCGGGCACTGCCTGCGTTGATTGCGACAGCAGACTTTTCAGTACGGTAATTCGGCACATGATAGACATAGGGCCCAGTGAAACCTGCTCCACTACCGATACCGCCTGTACCGTAGCCGCTCATGTCGTAAGCGATGAAACGACCATCTTGCGTGGCACCGGCACGGACTTGCTGTGTCATCGACGGACGATTGCCGCCAACAAGGTGCTCATCCTTGCGCGTTAACATCAGCTTGACGGGTGCACCCGCTTTTCGGGCAAGTTTCGCAGCGGTGACCCCTTCCACCCCGGGCCCGAACTTACTACCAAAACCACCGCCCATGTGTTCGGTGATGACACGCACCTGATTTTCGGGTAGCTCAAAATGGCGTGCAAGATTTTGGCGTGTGCCAAAAACCGCCTGCGTTGAAGCCCAAACGGTCAAGTTATCTCCATCCCATTCGGCGACATTCCCATGCGTCTCCAAGCAGACATGGGTTTGAACCGGCGCGTGGTAGGTCGCTTCAACCTCGACAGCGGCTTCGGTGAAACCCGCCTTGAGATCGCCGCGTTCGTCAACGCGCGGTTCACTCTGGTTGCCTGTCCAGTCATCACGAATTTGGGGCGCGCCTTCCGCTTTCGCCTCCTCAACATCGACGACATAGTCCAATTCATCATAGTCATATTGAATCAATCGAGCCGCATCTTCTGCAATGTCGGGCGTGATAGCGGCGACCGCAGCGAGCTCTTGTCCTTCAAAGCGCGCCTTTTTCCCCGGTTCAATCAGCGGGATAGCGGCTTTGACGCCGGGCAGCCCCTCCGCTGCGCTGAGGTCAATGCTAGTGATGGTCGCATGTGCAACCGGTGACCGCAGAATGTAACCGTAAAGCATTCCCGGACGATTGATATCAAACGTATACTTCGCTTTTCCAGTAACTTTATCAGTGCCTGATAAGCGCGAGATCCGTTTACCAATTAAGCGCGAATCCCTTGCTTTTCCCCATGATGCCATTTTTTAGCCTCCCATTTTACGTGAAGCCGTTTTAACCGCCTCAAAGATAAAGGGATAAGTCCCGCAGCGGCAGATGTTACCTGCCAGCCCCTCTTTAATCTCCTCATGGCTTGGACTCGAATTCTGATCTAAAAGTGATTTTGCAGCCACGACAAAACCGGGCGTGCAGAACCCGCACATCAGGGCATCGTGCTGGACAAACGCCTCTTGGACCGGGTGTAGCTGATCGCCGTTGGCAAGCCCTTCGACGGTGGTAATCTCTTTCCCCTGTGCATCCAGGGCGAGGGTCATACACGAATAAACTGCCTTTCCGTCAACCTGCACCGTGCACCCACCACACTCACCACGTTCACAGATAGGCTTTGCACCCGTCAGATCTAGGCGATTGCCGCTGGTGTCGAAACCGTCTCGCAGGACACTCAACAAGGTCGTGCGCGATTCGACTTCAACTTCGTAAGTTTTGGCGTTGATATTGAGTTTGATTTTAGCGCGGGTGATTGCTTCACCCATCTGGTCTTCCGCTGCTGTTTCTGCATTAATGAGAACGGTCGGTGCAACGCTTGCGGCAACCGCGCCGGTGCCCACACCTTTCAGGAAACTCCGCCGCGATAGGGTCGTTTCCTGATTTTGATCTTTCTCTTTTGACATGTCGTCCTCCTGTCTTAATGGTCAAGAGTCTGGCGAACTTAAAAACCGATTGCTAGCGACCGATGACCGATGAGGTGCTCCGGATTTTTCGTTATTACTGCTAAACTGTAGAGAGAATTCTGAACACAATCTATCATGTTTCGGAAGTTCCGTCAAGCGAAAATTCCATCTTAACCGAAGGGGTGACTTATACTCCTTACCCTTTGGGTTTGGTGGATGTCAACTTGTGTTAGGAACGCAGATCTGCGTTTCCCTACGGAAACTTTCTTTTCACTTGACGCCATAACTTGGGTGTGATAAACTGCCTTGTAACTTGCACACACTCGTTGCAAATAGCAACTTTCACGTTCGATCTTTAGAAGGGAGTCCAGAGATGATGACCAAGATTTTTACCTTAACAGCAATCGCGCTTTTACTGACTGTCACCGGTGGGGTGGCTACGCAACCCGAAACCGTGCAGGGCGAGTATTTGGAAGCCCGATCCGTCAGTGTCTATGTCGGAGCGTGTCACTATGGTGCTGAGTACGTTGAGGGGGGCAGGGAGGCGACCCTCGTTTGGAATATCCGCCAAGGTACCTGGAAGGGTGTTTCGTTGGAGGGATTGACCGTTGTTGCGGTGGTGACAGCGCAGAACAACCTTGCTATTGATACCGACACACGCCGCAGCGTCCTGTATATTGACGAAAAGGCGACATCGGTACAGCGAACTGCCTTAGTCGATCTGATGACTGCAAAACGCAGTGGGGTCCTCGGCGAGGTTGTTAGCACAGAGCGCGCGCCAATCACTTTCACGAAAGAAGGTGTGAAATACAATCTGCGGGTTGGAGAGGTGCTAACGCTATCCGTTTCGCGCTACCCTTGCCAAAATTGCACACAGCCGCACCAGATCTGGTACAAGCCGTTAGAACAACTTGATGCCCCTATCGTTGGCAAATCGACCGCCTATTGCTATCAAGACAAAATTCTGTCCGTCACCTGGAATTGTGACGAGGACACGAACAACGTTTTCGTTGGAGATTTTGCAATGTAGGCTATCTGGGTGGAAGGTGGAATCTGCCTACCTTCCACCATTTCTTCCCGCCCAACCAATTTCTATCCTCAATATGCACTATTTCTTTATCCTTATATAGCCGTTGTTTTAACAATTCAGAGGAAATATCAATGCTAGACAATAACGTATTTCTCGGTGAACTCACACGGAAAGAACTAGGGGAGGCCATCTCCAGCGGCACGATAAAAGGGGCGATTGTCCCAACGGGTGCCACCGAACAGCATCAGGACCATCTGGCGATGATCCACGATACCGTCAGTGTCACAGAAATTGCCAAACGCGCTGCGACAAACTTTTATCCCCATGTGTTGGTCACGCCCACCGTCCCTATGTCGGTGTCGGAACACCACATGAATCGGGGCGGTGCATTGACGATACGGCCGGATATCCATCTCGAATATGTCCACGATGTGTGCAATAGTCTGAAACGGTTGGGCGTCCCAAAAGTCATGGTGCTCAACGGTCATGGCGGTAACAAGCGCGAGAATCTTGAGCCTGTCGCTCCCGATGTCATGAAGCGGATCGATGACTTGGGTGTCACGTATGTGACCTATTGGGAGACCGCCCCGCAATCCTTTTATGAGGCGAATCTGGAACTAGAGCGGAGCGCGGGTCACGCCGGCGAGTTTGAGACCTCATTTGCGATGGTCGTTTTTCCGGAGCGTATCCGCCCGGGCGAAGTCAATTACGACAACGCAAAATTGGCAACCATCCCCAAAGGTGGACAGATTCTTGATGCTGTTGTCGCAGGCGTTACCGAGCGGGTTCAACAGATGCTTGATGAAGGGTAAGGCACGATCAAATCGTAGGGAACGCAGATCTGCGTTCCTCACAAGGAGGTTATAGTGGCTACATACAGTTTAGCTTCGGGACTTTTCTTTCTTGACGCAGAGGACAAAGCAAGGCATGACCTCGCGGCAACACTTGAGTCGATCGCTGCCGCTGGTTTCAGTGAGACCGAACTAATGGCGGAAGGCGATGAGTGGCAGGAACCGGGTTCACACGACGCAAGACCGTGTCGTGAGGCACTGGATCGGTTTAACATTTTCCCACACACAATACATACACCCATGTCAGGCGTGAACTTAGCAAGCTCGATCGAGGAAATTCGGCGTGACAGCGTCACCCGTATTGGCGATGCGATGCGGTATCTCGGAGAGCTTGGTGGACGGACTGCAATCGTCCACCCAACAGGTGCTACTACTCCTGAGGAACCACCTTATGCGCTAGAAAACGTCGGTGCAGCAGCGGAGCGTATCCACCGCTCTGTCAGTGAACTGGTTGCGGTTGCAGCGGAAACTGGGGTTCGTATTGCGCTGGAGAATCTCCCGAATACAAGCATACCGTGCCGTCCGCTGAAGTCTATGGAGGAATTACGCGCATTCATCGCGGGCTTTCCGTCCGAACATGTCGGACTCTGTCTAGACACAGGGCACGCCTGCATCAGTGGTCTCGATGCGGCACAGCAGGCACGGGTTGCATCGGAGAGACTTTGCGCGCTGCACATACAGGATGTCGATGGAAAGGACGATTGCCACTGGGTGCCGGGACACGGGATTATTGATTGGTCCGCCCTAGGAGAGGCACTTGCAGATATTGGCTTTGACGGTGCGTGGACGATAGAGGCGTTGGCGGGACGTACAGAGGCCACAGCGGAACAGGTCGCTGCCGAATGCACGGCACTGTCCGAACGTTGGGAAGCAGATGGGATGTCGAATCCGGAATAGGTGTGATTTTACGGAGAGCATATATGATCACGATCACGGGGACAACGCCGCTTATCGGACCTCCCGCATGGGCGGTGCTGGAGCGGCAGCTGTTTGACCTTATGGACCAATCGGTGTATCCATTCCTGGAACGATACACTCATCCGGACGGCAGCCTGATCTGGGACGGAAATATCGGCGGCAGCGAGGACGACTTCTACGAGAGCTTTTATAATTGGCCCCTGCTCTATCTCTTGGGTGGTGGGAACGATCTGTTGGAGTTGGGGGTACGGCAATGGAATGCTGTCACCCGGCAGTTGACCCAAGAGGGACAAGTTCACAAGGAATACGCCCGGCGTGACGATCAGTTCCATCAAGCCGAGAGCGACATCTATTTCTATCTGCTTTGTTTGGCTGATCCAAACCGCTCGGAACACCTCGAACGGGCGCGGCGATTCGCCGGGCTATACATGAACGAAGATTCCGAAGCCCTCAACTACGATCCGGAGCATAAAATCATCCGTTCTCCCTATAACGGCAGTGACGGTCCTGACATGTCAGTTGATGGGGAACGTTCCTATAACTATTCCCCCGGAATGGCGCGATACGGCTTGCCCCACTACGACATTCCCGGCATCACCCAAATTGAAGACCTGAAAGATCCAACACTGGCGCGGCGTATGGGCGAAGCAATGAATCAACGCATGAGTCGCGGAGACGTGGTTGCCAACCTTGCAGTCACCAGCTTGGTTACCAACGCCTATCTATTGACCGGTGAAGAAAAATATCGGGATTGGGTCTTAGAATACACAGATGCTTGGGTAGAACGCGCCCACCAGAACGATGGATTGCTGCCGGACAATGTTGGTCTGTCTGGTCAAGTCGGTGAGTATATTGAGGGGAATTGGTACGGTGGACTCTACGGCTGGACCTGGCCCCACGGGTTCTACAATGTCCAGATGGCAGCACTGGTGACGGCCTCTAACGCTTACCTACTGACCCAAGACGCTAGTTACTTAGATCTGCCCCGCATCCAGATGGATCGCATTGTGGCGCGAGGCGAAATTCGTGATGTCCGTGAGGAGTACATGAGCCTCGGCGAGCATTGGATAGGTCAGTTTTCAGCGTTGGGGGAACGGCACGAGACGTTCCTCGTTCCATACCGCTACGGGGATGCGGGTTGGTTCGACTACCAACCGATGTCCCCAATTTACCCGGTGTCGCTCTGGAATCTTTCGATGGCGTCAGAAGATTGGGAACGGATTGAGAAAATCCGCCAGACAAGTGGATACGACTGGAATAAAGTGTTCTCCTTCCACACCAAAGAAGATGCGGGACATGAACAACCTTGGATCCGCTTTCTAGCGGGTGATAACCCGACCTATCCCGAAGATATTTTACGCGCCAGTTACCGTCAGGTCTGCCGACGGTTGGATCTCGTCCGCGGGGATGAGGAGGCGACCACCCATCAAGATCCGCACCGCTGGCAGCAGACCAACCCAGTAACAACTGAGGCGTTGATTCAACTGACGTTGGGTGCACCGCAACTGATTTACAACGGGGGGCTCCTGATGTCTCGTCTCCGTTACTTCGACTGCAATCGAAAACGCCCCGGTCTACCTAAGGATACCGCCGCTCTCGTCGAAACACTCGAAGCAAATCGGACGGTGGTGCGATTGATCAATCTCAGTCCTTTTGAGACGAGAGATATGGTGGTTCAGGGAGGGGCATTTGGCGAACACCGATTTACGGAGGTGCAGTATACCCATCGCACAAGTGAGTATCCGGGAGCAACTGTAGACTATGCTGCACCGCCTGTAACCGAAGAAACCCGATCCGCATCCATAAGAGCGAACCGCCTCCGGGTCGTTCTGCCCCCTGCAACCGAAATTACGCTTGACTTGGGAACCGTGTGTTTTGTTAATCAGCCATCCGCTGCTGTTCCTTGGTAGGCTAGGAAGCATCGTATAGGTGGGAGTTTTATAGGCACGAGGATCACACTGTCCAATACAAACTATAAATATGGAGATGTATCGCTATGCTAACACCATCGCAAATTAACGAATTTCATCGCAACGGCTTCCTTAATGGAGGGCGCATCCTCACCGATGAAGAATTGGAGGCATTGAGGACGGATTTAGATCGTATCTTGGAGAAAGGCCCCGACGGTTTTACTAGTGAAGAACCGCAGCCGGTATCGTTCCGCAACATGTCCCAACGGGGCGACGAAACCGCTGCACTCGCTGTCTGGCAGATTGTCAATATCTGGGAGGCGTCCTCCGCTTTTGAGCGGCTGATCTACCACTCAGCCATCGTTAAGGGGATAAGCCAGTTGACAGATGCCCCCAATCTGATGGTCTGGCACGATCAGATCCAGTACAAGCCGCCCAACTACGGTGGGGCAACCCGGTGGCACCAAGATGCTCCGCTGTGGCCCATCATCCTCCCGATGACCCCCGTATCGGCGTGGATCGCCTTGGACGATGCGGACGAGGAGAATGGCTGTATGTGGATGGTGCCCGGCAGCTACAAATGGGGCGACCAGATGGAATTCCTTCGCACCCAACAACACCTTGAAGAGCGTAAAGAATTCATGGACATTCAAGGATTTTCTCCGCCTGATGATTCGGAAATCAAAGCTGTGGCACCACAACCCCGACCGGTCAAGAGTGGTGAGGTGTCATTTCACCACTCGCTGACGTGGCACGGTTCCCCTTTTAATCAGTCGGATCGGCCGCGGCGAGCCATCGCCATTCACTACATGACCGGAGAATCGCGTTTTGTGGCAAGCGGTCAGCATTTAATGAAGCAGTTTGTAACGTTAGGGGACGGTGAACCTATGGCTGAGGCTGGTGAACATTTCCCTACTGTCTGCCGGGGTGGTGAACCTGTTGGTGGCCCCGCGTAATTGATGACAAACCAACTATAAATCTAACGCAATGTCGCAAGTTTTTTATAATTACTAGGACTTACGCAGTTGGTTTGTAAGTCCCCCTGACAAGGGGGATTTAGGGGGTTAAAAATAAAAAATCTCGCGCCGCGTGCTGCATTTGCGCAAGTCTTGGATTCAACTATAGGGAACAACGATTGTTGTTCCCTACGAAGTACCGCAGATGAATCGCGATGACAAGGCATTGAGGCGTTCAGCTGCATAACTCCTTATAATATTTCTTTGCGTCTCCGCACCTTAGCGTCATAGCGTTTTATTTTTTAGGACATTAGGAACCAGTTGGGGACATAATCGGAGAATAACCATGAAAAGTAAACCGCGCGTTGCACTGGGATCAATTCTCACCGAGTGCAACGAATTTGGCGGAGTGCCCATTGATATAGGCTGGTTTGAGCGTTATGAGCTATGTCGAGGGGAAGAGGTCTTACAGGTCGATGCCGGCGTGGTAGGTGGGATGCTGCAGGTGATGCGTGAATGCGGGGCGGAGGTCGTTCCCCTGATTTACGCGAGTACCTGCCCCGGTGGCCCCCTGACCGCCGAGTGTTATACACAACTCAAGACGGAACTCCTAGACCGCTTACGCGCGGCCACCCCCGTTGATGCGGTGCTGTTGCCGCTACACGGTGCTGCGACGGTCGAAAATCTCGGTGATCCAGAGGGCGATCTCATCAAGGCAGTGCGCGCAATAGTCGGGGCTGCGATACCGATTGTGGTCACGCTCGACCTACACGCGCATGTCACTGCCGACATGGTTCGCTTTGCTGATGGGCTAATTGCGTGGGAAACCTATCCCCACCGCGACACCTTCACCACCGGCGAACGCGGTGCCCGACTGCTCCGGGATATCCTACAGGAACGCTGCCGTCCAACCATGGCGATGGCAAAGGTGCCAGTCATTACCGCTGCGATTAACGGCTCGACCGAAGGCGATGATCCTTTTGCCGAGATTATGCGTACCGCCAAGGCATTTGAAGGACGTGATGATTTCCTATCCACTAGTGTTTTCTTAGTCCATCCCTATCTAGATCAGCCGGGCATGGGCAGCGGTGCGCTGGTAATCACAGATAACGATATGGAGATGGCGGTATCGCTTGCAAATCAGCTCGCCGAACAGTATTGGACGCGGCGATTTGATCTTGAACCCGATATCCACACTCCAAGCGAAGCGATTGCCAAGGGGTTAGAGGTAGATGGCGGTCCGGTGCTCTTGGTAGAAGCAGCGGATTGTTGTGGTGGCGGTGCAGCTGGTGATAGTGTTGCCACATTGACGGCACTACTCGACGCAAAGGTAACCGCCCCTTCACTCGTCCCCGTGGCAGATCCAGAAGCCGCTGCCGCGTGCCATCGCGCCGGCGTCGGGCGAGAGATTACCGTTGCGCTGGGGCATCGGTTGGATCCACGTTGGGGCAAACCGTTGACCGTGACAGGTGCCGTCACCCGCCTGAGTGACGGTCGTTTCCGTTATATCGGCGGGATTTGGGATGGCGTTGAGGGCAACATGGGACCATCGGCGGTGTTGACAATCGGTGCAATTCAGGTGCTCATCGCCACCCACGGTACCTATGACTGGGCGGATGAACAATTTCGTTCTATGGAGATGCAGCCATCCGAGGCCAAGTTCATTGTTGTCAAAAACCCGATGAACTACCGTCTCGCTTACGGTGAAATTGCCCAAGCAGCTTTTATCCTTGACACGCCCGGGGCGACACCGGCGACATGCCGACACCTTCCCTACAAACATCTCAAGCGACCCTATTTTCCACTCGACACGGAGATTCCTGGGCTTATACCGACCATCCTTCAATAAGTGTATGAGGAAATCTTAGAAAGAAACGCTAACGCAAAGTCGCTAAGGCACAAAGACGCAAGGATTTTTATGGTGAATTCTAAGAATAGATAGACACTTTCGCCCCCCGGTAGGTGCGGTTTTCAACCGCCCCGCATCGGCACCCCCCTTTATTCTACCCCCCCTTAGTCCCCCCCGCAAGCAGGGGGGAAAGCAAGCGAGGGGAAATAGGGGGGCTACCAAACAGGAGAACAGTAGGTTCGGTTTCCTAACCAAGTCGATTTGCAGTGCCCAATTAATTCTAAAATCTATCATAGTTTTCGGAAAAATCCGAAAAGAGATTAAATAGGAGAACGATATGATCGACAGACGTTATCGAGCAGCCCTCATCGGTTTAGGGCGTATTGCCGATACTATTGACGACGAAGTGATAGGCGATGGATGGCTCGTGCCGTTCAGCCACATGGGCAGTTACATGGACGTGCCAGAAGTACAGGTGGTCGGTGCTGCCGACCTATACGCCGAACAACGGGAGGCATTTGGTGAACGCTGGACCATTCCAGAGGCGCATCTTTATGAGAACTATGAGGAGATGCTTGAGCGCGAGAAGCCTGACATCGTGAGCATCTGCACCTCCGCCGCGCCACGCGCAAAAATTACGTTAGACATCGTGCGTATGGTCAGTGAGGGACGGACAGGTGTGAAGTGCATCTGGGTGGAGAAACCGATGGCGACTTCCCTAGAAGAAGCGGATGCAATGGTCGAAGGCTGCCGCGAGGCGGGGATCATCCTCATGATGAACGCAATGCGCGCTTCCGATGTATACTACCGCAGGGCACGGGCACTTATCGACGAGGGGGTGCTGGGCAAGATGCTGCAAATAACAGCGCACGGTGCGGGCAATCTTTCGCACATGGGTGTCCACTGGCTCGGTGCGATGTGCGTTCTGGCAGGCGCGAATGAACGTGTATCTTGGGTTGTGGGAGAGGTGGAGAGCGACGAAAAAGCTGCAGGAGATGCAGACCTTGCCGGTAACGCTTATATGGCATTTGAAAACGGGGCCCGTGGGTTCTGCCGTATGCTGCCGAGTGCCGCATCAACATGGACGCTCGACGCAATCGGTGAGCACGGCACAATTCATCTCCGCAACGCTAACGACGGCTATGAATTTGAGTTGTGGAAAATGGGAAAAGTCACTGACGACGCGCCAGCCACGCCGGTGCGGCATATCTTCCCGCGCCCCCAACGGATCTGGAGTGCTGGTGTGGGACAGGTCAAGGATGCTATCAACTGTATCGAAACCGGCAAAACGCCCAACTGCTCTGGCGATATGGGACGGCATCTGTTGGAGCTTGCCATCGCCATCCGTGAATCGCACCGCCGGGGCAATGTGCGTGTAGACCTCCCGCTCCCCGATCGTAGCCTGTATATCCGTTCGGCAGAAACGCTGCGCGGGGAGATGCCGCGGGCACTTGTCAATCCCATGCGTCGTCGGCCAACGCATCTCATCTCTGATATAGCGAGGCGCGAAGGGATAGGGAAGCGTCGACCCGTTTCGTAGTAGGGGCAGGTCTTGTGTCCCGATAGATCGGGCTTTCGCTACGCTCAACCTGCCCAAAAGTGGATAACCACAAGGATCGCCCCTAAAGGAGAAATTAAATGCCCGAACCCCAAACGGCAAAGAAGCCGAATCTTCTATTTATCATGCCCGATCAGCTGCGGGCGGATTTCCTGAGTTGTTACGGTGCTACTTTCATCCATACGCCTCACATTGACAGTATCGCGGAGGGCGGTGTGCGTTACGAGCGTGCTTATTCTGCCTCGCCGATATGTGTGCCAGCCAGAGCGTCACTCTTAACGGGGCTCAACGCAATCAAAAATGGCGTAACAGATAACGGTCAGTGGCTAAGTCCTGATCTCGCTGCGTGCGGCATAGAAACGTGGCCTGAAACGCTATCCAAGCAAGGCTATTACACCGCCGCCATCGGCAAAATGCACTTCTATCCGTGGGACATCAATCTGGGATTCCAGTACCGAGTGGCCGCCGAGGACAAACGGTGGCTGGAGATTCGCGATGACTACTACCATTTCTTGAAGGAGGGCGGCTACCAAAAACTCCACGGGAACGAACACCCCGGCTATCACGAAAACAGGGGCGCAATCATCAACAAAATTCCTTGGGGCTATTCAGTCGATCGTTTCGTGGGCCAGGAGGCATGCCGCTTTATCCGCAACTACGGCGATGAGACCCCCTTTGCGATGATGGTCGGATTTCCGGGACCCCATTGCCCGTATGACCCCAACGCCGAGTTTTTGGAGGATTTCGACCCCGCCGATATGCCCGATTCCATTCCGGTAGTAGAGGGGGATGCCCCAAGCCTCCGTCGGCAGAATATCGAAGGCAACCGCCAACCGTGGAACGGTGTTGATTATACCGAATTCACAGAAGCACATAAGAAGAAAATTCGGGCACACTATGCGGGGTTGGTCAAACAGATTGACTACGAAATGGGACAGATCTTCGATGCCTTGCGCGAAAAAGAACTGTTGGACAACACAATCATCATTTTCTCCAGTGATCACGGCGATTACCTCGGCGACCACAATTTCATCGGTAAGGGCACGTTCTTTGAATCCAGTATCCATGTGCCGCTAATGGTTCGTCTGCCGTGGACTGATCAATCGAAGACGTGCACAGGTATAGTCGAATTGGGCGATGTGACCGCAACAATGCTACATTTCGGTGGGTGCGAGATTCCTGACTACATGGATTCTATACCGTTGCCCGAACTCGATATCCCACGCAACAATCAGAGGGAACGTGTCATCGGTATGGTCAGGGGTGGATGGATGATTTATGACGGTCAGTGGAAGCTCTGTAAATACGCGAGCGGTGAGGTGTTACTGTTTAATCTATCGGAGGATCCGAATGAACAACATAACCTGATGAAGGATGGGCGATATCAGGAGGAGTATACCCGATTGGATGCCGAGCTGACGCGAGAGATTATGAATTCAATGAGCCTCTCCCATGAGAGCAAACGGGTATATTCTAAGGATCTTGCTGGCAATCCAGCGTTCGGTAAGGAAGATTGGCAACGGGCCTATCCGAAAAATATCAACGATGTTGACTAAGCAATAAGGAGATTTTCTATGAAACACAATGTTTTGTTTTATATGCTGATTTTGATGGTCGGGCCGATGTTATGGCTAGGCTGCGTTGGAAAGACAGCCACCGACGAGGGTATGGCAAAAACCGAAAAGGTAGCCGACCAAGAAATTATGGGGCAAATCACAGCGATTGACAACCATGCCAACGTCGTGACCGATATCAAACCCGCCGCATTTACCGCGCTCGGATGGAAGCTGAAAGACACCATCACAGTCGAATTTGAAGATGGGGGGGAAATCAACTGCCTCTACGTTGAAAACTATGGCGATGTGCCGGTCGGAGATTATCTCGTGCGTTTCAGCGTAGAGGTAGCGTGCTTAAAATTGCCATTAACGAAGGTTACCTAGCGGAGACGTTGAAAATCAAAAGCTCCGGTAAGGTCGTTCTCCGCAAAATGCAAACTCAAGGTGACGACCAATAACTGAAAGCGACGCTTCCATGGATACAAATCGACCATTCGCTGCCGCACCCGCTGCAGAACCAGCGGGGGAATTTCGGACCCTCGAAAACATTCCTCCCGAAGGGATAAAGCGTATTCCTCCTAATGCCTATGAGCCAGATCCGTGGATCGAACTATCTTGGAACCTGAATCAGGGATGGGCGTGGTTGACGCTTTACGTGACACCGGGTGATCTGCCGATTCAGCAGTGGTATCAAAAATTCTCAATCCCCGATATGTCCTACCCAGAAGGGGTCTCTGCGATTCGGGGCTTAATCCATCTGGCAAATCTACTCCATTCTATGTATACTGCTAATCCTGATACGGCTGCATTCACCCCGCAGATAATAGGGGCATTGCAGCGTTTCTATGAATTTCTGACTCGGTGAAGTCGGTCTCTTGGAAGCTGTCATTATTTATATCCCCATGCCGAAAGGGAATGGGTGAATCAATACGCGAGTATCAACAATGGAAATGAAAACACGCACACTTGGTAAAACGGGACTCAACGTCAGTGAACTCGGACTCGGTTCTGCTTTTATGGCAGGTCAGGGGCAGGATGGGGTAGATCGCTGCGTGGACTATGCGGTTGATCACGGCGTGAACTATTTCGACACGTCTGCAAACTACGGAGATGGCAGGGATGAGACCATGCTGGGTGCTGCCCTGAAGGGAAAGCGAGACAAAGTCATCCTTGCCACCAAGGTAGGATTTATAAACCCTGAGCGATACCGCTTGGAGGGACACCGTAACGCCGACCAGCTCATGGAGCAATTCGAGGGTTCCCTCAAGCGACTTCAGACCGATTACGTGGACATCATTCAAATCCACGAGGCGGATTATCTGAAGTGGTGGACTGACGCTATTCCTGATGATGAAAATTTAGTGGATTGGAATGCACTCATTGAGGATGACACGGACTACGACTTTGCTAATGCGCCAGCAGTCGAATTTCTCGCAAATGCAAAGCGCAGCGGCAAGGCGCGTTTTATCGGATTGACCGCTAAAAATGCGCGCGTGTTGACGCGGGTACTGAAGGCAGTCGAGGTTGATTCTGTTATGACAGCGCATCAGTTCAACCCGGTCTTTAGGAATGCCGTTGAATTCCTGTTCCCGGCTGCTCAAAATCTACGGGTGGGGGTTGTAATCGGTGCACCGCTGATGAAGGGCTGGCTCGCCGTTCCCCAAGATGCGTGGCGCGAAAACCCTCCCGATTGGATGGACGAGACCTTCAAAACGGCATATTTCAGGTTCCTTGATGTTCATGCGGACGCTGGGATTCCGATGGCAGAGCTTTCCATCCGGTGGATGCTTTCAGAGCAAAGACAGCAGTCCATCGTCGTCGGTTTTAGCAATCTGCGGGAAGTTGAATTCAATATGTCTGCTGCACTCCGTGGGGCACTCCCGGATGACCTCAACGCTGCCATAGAGAAGATTGGGATTGTTCATCCCCTCATCTATCAGGCGCGGACGAGGATTTGATGGCACCACAAGAATACCCTCCGAAGTAGAGAACAAGGAGAATCACACAATGTCAGTGGATATTCAGGAAATGGCAGAACAAATTCTGGCAGACGGTTTCTGCATTCTCCGAGACCAGTTTCCCATCCCCGCTATTGAGGCTTGCAACGAAGCTTTCGCGCCAATCCTACGCAATTATGTCGCCGAACACGCAGATAGCCCAAACCGCGGACCCGCAAGGCATTACATCACACTGTCTTTCGATCCGCCGTTGTATAATCCGTGTTTCTTCGACGACGATACGGTTATCGCTATTGCAAGTCAAGTGCTGGGGAAGGATTTCGCTATCGACCAGTACGCCAGCGACACGCCACTCAAGGGTTCAGTCTATCAGGAGATTCATGGCGATGTTGGTCCCCTCTTCCCTGAAAACCCCGATTTTCAACATCCCCCTGCGATTCTTGCGGTGAATTTTCCCTTTATTGATGTCACGCCGGCGCACGGACCCTTTGAGGTCGCACGCGGGACACATCTGCTTCCAAAGGCGGAGGCGTTGCGTCAGATTGAAGATGGCGAAATCCCACTTGAGCCACTTTTAATGAATGCTGGTGATGTCCTCATCCGAGATCCCCGGTGTCTACACCGGGGGACACCCAATCGCACAGACACCCCGCGTCCCGTTGCGGTATTTGCCTGTCTCCGTGGCTGGATGCAACGAGAATTCCGTGAACGGAACCCGGTTCGTGAAGATGTCTGGGCGGGGTTTTCGGAGCGTGAAAAACAATTGATGCGAAAACTACCAAGGACACCGTAAACCCGCTGCTTGTTCTCGCGCCTTTTCACCTGCTCACTTTCACGCCCGCAGCTTTAAGAAAGGAAACAATAGATGTCTAAAAAATATACTGCCGCGATTATCGGTTGCGGATCTATCGGCAATGCCCACATGGATGGCTATAACTTGAATGACAATGTGGAGGTGGTGGCGGTCGCCGATCCGCTGTTAGTCGCCCGTGAGGAATATATGGAGAAATATAACATTCCACAGGGCTACGCCACCGTTGAAGATATGCTAGAAAAAGCACAACCAGATATTGTCAGCGTTTGCACATGGCATCCGCTGCACCCCGCACCGACCCTCGCGGCGGCGCAAGCGGGTGTCAAAGCCGTGATCTGTGAAAAACCGATGGCGACCAGCTTAGGCGCGGCAAACAGCATGGTCGATGCCTGCGAGGCGAGCGGCACCAAGTTGATAATCAGCCATCAGCGACGTTTTACGCCCGGCTGGGAGAAGGCACGTGAACTAATTCAGGGGGAGGCTATCGGTGATCCAGTCTTGGTAAATTGCAAAATCGTGCAGGGATTACTCAATTGTGGCACGCATGCAATTGACGGGTCGCGTTTTGTCTTGGGAGATCCGCAGGCACTTTGGGTGATGGGAGCGGTGGAGCGGGACACAGATCGCTATGAGAGGGATACGCCGATTGAAGACAGCTGCATGGCATTGGTGCAGATGGAAGATGGACTGCAGCTCTTTATACAGTCGGACCTCTGCATGGAAGGTGCAGCGGCGGGAGGCTTCCTCATCCGAGGCACCGAGGGCATGCTGGATGTCAGCGAAGCCCAAGTTAGATTATTTAATGCCGATTCTAATGGGTGGGAACAGGTGCCCCTGCGTGTAGCAGCAGACGAAATTCGACCCATCGGCGGACAAACCAACGCCGCACAGGTGCGTGAACTTATCGCTTGGATCGAAGGCGGGCCCGAACACCGTGGCACCGGCAAAAAAGCGCGTGCGACTGTAGAGATCATGATGGCGCTCTACGAATCTGCCCGACAGCACCGTGTTATTCACCTCCCCCTACAGGAGGAGGGTTATCCGTTGGAGTTGATGGTGGATGAGGGGAAGCTGCCGGTGGAAAAACCGGGCAGATACGATATCCGTGGTTTTCTCAAGCGCGATGCCATTGACGAGAAAGCCTATGCCGAACTGAAAAGTCAGGGGATGGGGCACCATCAAGTTATGAAAATACTAAACGAGAAAGAGGAAAAGGAATAGGAGGACATACAATGAACCGTCCACCCCAAGAATCCAAACGTATTTCGGAAACGCGGTTGCGCGACTTTGCTGGAGCCTGTTTCAAAGCTGCAGGCTTGCGAGAAGATCATGCGGAGCAACTCGCCCAACTGTTGACCAACGGCGACCTGCGTGGGGTACACTCCCACGGTCTCCGACAGGTGCCCGGCTATTGCGAGAGTCTGCGAGATGGATTAATCAACCCCAACCCCAACTGCCAGGTCCTCAAAGAAACCCCCACCGCTGTCCTGATCGATGGCGATGGCGGCTTGGGTTATGCACCGATGATGATGGCAACCGAAAGTGCTATCGACAAGGCGAAAGCGAGCGGCGTGGCTGTCGGCGCAACCTGTCACATCGGTCACTACGGTTCGGCGGGACACTACGTCCGCCGGGCGATGGAGGCGGGATGTACCGCCTTTTCTGTTCAGGGCGGCTCAAGTGAGTTTGGCCCAGCAGACCCCAACAACCGTCCTCCTGCCGCTTATTGGGGCAATCCTCCGCTCTGTTTCGGCTTGCCCGGTGGGGACGAACCGCCGCTTATCCCGGATATGGCGACCTGCATCCTCGCCGACTACCAGCGCGGTGAGGAATTCGATGCCTTGCAGGAAATGATTCCAGCCGCGTTCTTCAAGTCTATGGGCTATACCGGCGTCGCTAGGGGGCTCGGTGGTCCCTTTGTCGGCGCGGACAGTGCCCGGGCGAAAGCAGTAAAAGAGAAATGGCCCCGCGGACAGGCTGGGGGCATGATTGTGATTATGGATATAGGGCTGTTCGTAGATCCAGAAGAATTCCGCAACGGAGTCGATAACTTGGTGCGGGGGGTACGGGAAACGATGGCACCGTTACGAGGCTACGATGAAGCGACACTGCCCGGGACACCTGAAGCTCGCAGGGAACAGGAATACAGACGTGATGGTGCACCTATCAGTTTCGCAGATATCGAGCGACTCAATCAAACCGCCGAGGAATTTGGCTTACCACCGACAATGCGGCTATAGTTTTGAAGTGTATCAAGCGGTTCTCATTCACAAGTCCGTAGAGAACTCGTTGACAGCTTCAAATTTTGCCAATCAGCAGGGCACCCCCCGATAGATCTCCGATAAATCGGGACAGGCGGGATGAAAAAGCCCCGATGGTTCGGGAGGCAAGCACTTGTGGCTACCTTTCGTAGGGAACGCAGATCTGCGTTCCCTACTACTGAATTAGGAAGATACCAAGCGCGAAGAGAAACCGAGTTTTTGACAAAAACTCGGTTTCCGTTGTAATATAGAGGCAGCTCGTGTGTTCTAAAATCTTTACAAAAGTACCCTTTTCAACAACTCGCATCTAAGGTTATATTTAAGGAACCTTCTATGACAAAGCATCTGATTTTCCGACATGTTGTGATACTCTGCTTTTCTTTAGCTTTCGTTACTGCTGGGAATCTGTTTTCGCAGACCAACCGTGGCATGAAAACCATTACAGTCCGCACGAAAGTTGGCGAAGATATCCAACTGTATAAAGACTCCTACGCCCTCGTGGTTGGAAATGGAAGCTATGCCAACGGCTGGGACCCGCTAGCGGGCGCCCTCAAGGATGTAAAGGAGGTAGCGGCTGCCCTCGAAAAACACGGCTTCCACGTCACGCTGAAAACCGATTTGAGAAAGACTGACTTTGAAACCGCTTTTGAGGCGTTTATTGAAAACGGCAGAGACGAAGATAGCCGCCTCCTGTTCTACTACGCAGGACATGGCCACACTGAAACCCTGCGAACCGGTGAAAAACTCGGCTATCTCATCATGGTTGACTCCCCTAAACCGACGGCCACCGGCAAAATTGACGGGAGCAAAAACGTAGACATGGAATCATTGGTGACACAAGCGAAACGGATTGATGCCCTCCACGTGCTCTACATGTTCGATAGCTGTTTCTCCGGCTCCATTCTCAACGCTCGGAACATCCCGCAGCCGCCCGCTATTCAGGACAGCGTCAAATATCCGGTGCGGCAGTTTATCACTGCGGGCCGCGCGAATGAGCCGGTGCCCGACTACAGTCGGTTTAAGCGGGCATTTCTGGATTTGCTCGAAGGCAAAGTTGACGAACCGATTCCGGACGGTTACATCACCGGTGAAGAGTTGGGATTGTATCTGAAAAATGCGGTGGCTACATACAATCCCGCGCAGAACCCGCAATACGGCAAAATCAACGATCCGAACTTGGACAAAGGGGATTTCGTTTTTGTGGTTCAGCAGGGCAAAATTAAGTTGACAGGCACCTTTGCCCTAACCCACACTTGGGACCTTGGCTCCAAACCGCTCTCACCTAATCAGACAGCCGCAGCGTTATCCCTGCGTAGCGATCCAAGCGGGGCAACCGTCTATATCAATGGTATCCGAATCGGCAGGACTCCCCTGCTTGAATACGAGCTTGGGCCCCGAGGCAATTCCGAAGAGCGGGTCACTGTTCGCCTAGAGCATGACGGCTATAACAGCGAGGAATTGACCCTGAAACCGGGTAAAGAAACAGATTGGCTGAATACCTTGCAACCAGACGCTCGTCCAGAGATTGTTGGAAAGGACGGGGGAAAAATGGTGCTCATCCCCGCTGGTGAATTTCAGATGGGGAGTAATGATAGTGATGCCGGTGATGACGAAAAGCCAGTGCACACCGTCTACCTTGATGCGTTCTATATGGACGTATACGAGGTGACCAATGCCCAATACAAGAAGTTTGTTGATGCCAATCCGCAGTGGGGCAAAGACCGTATCCCTAGGAACTACCACGATGTGATTACTACCTACAGGAATGGAATGGAAACAGCTATCCGCCCGGTAAAGGGAATCACCCTATTGTGTTTGTGAGTTGGTATGGTGCGATGGCATACTCACAGTGGGCGGGGAAGCGTTTACCGACGGAGGCGGAGTGGGAGTAGGCGGCGCGGGGTGGGTTGGTAGGAAAAAGTACCCGTGGGGAGATTCGATAGATTCGAGCAAGGCGAACTACGGCGGAATGTTGGTGATACCACACCTGTTGGGAGTTATCCCCCCAACGGTTACGGTTTATATGACATGGCGGGCAATGTGTGGGAGTGGTGTCTGGATGAATATCAATCCGATTTCTATGCGCGTTCTCCCCGTGCCAATCCAATCGCAGGCGGCACTATAACAAGTATTATTAATAACTTCACAAGTGTTAAACAGATCGCGTCCTGCGCGGTGGCTCGTGGCGCTAGTCGCTACAGGGGTCCAGAGGACCTGCGTGTCGCTAGTCGCTACAGGTCAATCCCTCGTACACGTACAGCTCAAACGCGGGTTTCGTTGTGCGAGGTCTCAGTAACCCCTTAAATCTTTACCTCTTTACCCCTTCCGGGGGACTATGTGGGATTGCGCTCCAAAGCACGTGGTAGGAAAACTGATGTTTTTGGAGCGTTTTTATAGTGAATTCTAAAAATAAGTAGACACTTTCGCCTCCCGGTAGGTGCGGTTTCTAACCGCACCGCTTATGCACAGTTGGAAACAGTGCCTACCAAACAGGAGAACGGTAGGTGCGGTTTCCTAACCGCACCGCTTATGCACAGTTGGAAACAGTGCCTACCAAACAGGAGAACGGTAGGTGCGGTTTCTAACCGCACCGCTTATGCACAGTTGGAAACAGTGCCTACCAAACAGGAGAACGGTAGGTGCGGTTTCCAACCGCACCGCTTATGCACAGTTGGAAACAGTGCCTACCAAACAGGAGAACGGTAGGTGCGGTTTCTAACCGCACCGCTTATGCACAGTTGGAAACAGTGCCTACCAAACAGGAGAACGGTAGGTGCGGTTTCCTAACCGCACCGCTTATGCACAGTTGGAAACAGTGCCTACCCAACGGGAGGTTGGAGTGTCCCATTAATTCTAAGGTCCACTATAATTCTAAAATCTACTAGGAGGGTTAGAACCATGTGGAAAAGCTTCAAAGTCAAAGTTGAACCGCTGACCCCCGAAGCCTTCGCGCCATTCGGGGAGGTCATTGAAACGTTTGAAGAAGCCGAACCGGAGATAGCAAAGGGCGGATTGAGGTCAGCTGCGTATCCCGTGACTGCGGATCTTGCTGAGGCAACTGCGGCTGCCGAACTCGAAAAAACACCGCTCTCCGAAGGGCTGCAGCGGGCGCACTTCGCCTTCCATACCGACGCAGGTCAGGCGTTCTATCCGAGCCTGCACCGTCCAACCGTGTTTCTGGTCGGTCCTATCAAGGATACCTTAGAGCCTGAAGATGTACGTGCCTTTTATTCGGACGGGAGTACAGGGGTCTGTTTGGGGCTCAAGGTATGGCATACCATGCCTATCTGCGTGGAGGGGGACGATGTCTACCAAACGGTTCGTGGCGATCAGGACTATCACGCCCACTCGGTCGAAGTCGATTTCGATCTAGAGCAAGGATTGGCTATTGAACCGGATTTGGAGAATTACACCCGGTAGGATACCCCCCTTTATCCCCCCGCGGGCAAGGGGAAAGAACTTCGACGTGTTCCTCTCCCCTCGTTTACGGGGGATTAGAGGACTCCATGTCTGGGTGCGGACATTTGATGTGACATGATTGAACACATTCTCGAAGCAACACTTCGCTACGCAACGCCGCTCTTGCTTGTCGCCCTCGGAGAAATTATCGCTGAACGGGCCGGGGTCATCAATATCGGGCTGGAAGGCATGATGATTTTGGGAGCGTTTACCGGCTGGCTCGGTTCGTTCTACATCCAAGGTATGAACCCTGGGCTTGCGCCGTGGCTCGGTATTCTGTTCGGTGGATTGAGCGGCGTGGTCTTAGCTAGTATCTTTGGAAGTTTAGTCCTGTGGCTGAAGACCGATCAGGTGGTGACGGGCACCGGTATCAACCTCTTGGCGTTTGGGCTCGTCGAGGTGTTGTACCGCCGCATCTTTGGCGCGACTGGGGACGCACTGAAGGTGGCAATCTTCCAACCCCTTCATATTCCGCTATTGTCGAGCATTCCTTTTATCGGTCCCATCCTATTTCAGCAAAATCTCTTGGTCTACATAACATTTCTTGCTGTTCCCGCTGTCTATTTTTATCTGTTCCACACCCATCACGGTCTCGCCATCCAAGCCTGTGGTGAACACCCCAAGGCGGCAGATACGGTCGGTGTGAGCGTGCTTCGGTTGCAGGCGAAATGTGTCCTTTTCGGCGGGTTCATGGCGGGACTTGCAGGTGGGTATCTCTCGTTGGTGGACGTGCCGTTTTTCAGCACGGAGATGACTGCGGGACGAGGCTTTATCGCGCTCTCGATTGTGATCTTCGGGAAGTGGCATCCGGTCAAAGCGTGTGGCGCGGCGTTACTGTTCGGACTAGCCAATGCCCTGCCTGACCGTTTGCAAGCGATTGCGGATCTCGGATTTATCCCCTACCAATTTTTCCTGATGCTGCCGTATGTTTTGACGCTGCTTGTGCTGGCTGGATTTGTCGGACAAGCCAGACCCCCCGCTGCGCTCGCCCTACCTTATCGCCGGGAATGATGCAACTGGTTCCGGGCGATAAGGTCACCGGGTACGACGCTGTAATTCAGCTTCAAGTTGACGAATCCGCTCCTCCGCCGCAGCAAGGGCTTGGGCTTCCGCTTCTGCACGGGCTTCTGCTTCCACACGGGCTTGGGCTTCCACAGCAGTACGCGCTTCCGCTTCCGCACGGGCCTCTATCACTCCCACATAATTGGGGAGGGCTTTGCCATTTTCATCATAGCAGACTAAATCTTCACCATCCAAGCCGATCCAGAGATTGACAGGCTCAAGCCGTAGCCAGCCATCTGCATTGGGACTCAATTCCTCGTAGCCATCCGGTGTGAGTTGGTATCCCACCAACTCTCGCACCATCACCCCACGTCGCTCAAAGCGATCCACGATGATGTAGTTCGGTACGCCGACCCGCGCATAGTGGTCAACCTTCGTAACAACATCAGTTGAGCGAGTCGAAGGCGAGACGATTTCTATAATCAGACTTGGCTTGGTCCCCTCCTCTTCTTCCGAGAAGGTGCTCCAATTGATGTGGCGTCGGACGTTAAAAATCACTGCGATGTCGGGTCCATGCGCTCTCAAGGAAGGGTGTGCCCAGGCCACACGCAAGTCATGCAAAACCACGGCATCCGGCTGCGCTGCGAGTCGGGCGGACAATACATTATAGAGATAGTTACAAAATCGCTCATGTTCATCGGAGTGCATTCGGTAATCTCCCACCTGGGGGTGAAGGATATCCTCAAGTGTCAGGGGGGTCCGTTCCAGCACCTCTGTTCCGTCTGGCAAAGTCCGCATTGCTTCACGCCACCCGTAGGGATAGGGGTCTTTCTTATCAAGGATTTCTCCATTGGTTGGGGTGGTTGCAATTTTCATGGCGATCTCCTTCATTAAGGGATAAGTCCGTAAATCTCAATCTTTTAAGGGGGCCTCAACTCGATATATCCGCTCTGACAGCACACGGCGCAATAATCGAATCGACCATTCCGTGCAGCACCTTTTTGTCTTCAGGACAGACAGTCGCCTGAATTCCAGCGAGGCGCACCTTTTCGCCGGTTGTGAAATAGTACGGACGAAGCAGTGCCCGTCCCGGCATTCTTTGAACTTCACCCTGCTCAAAATCGTAGTAGGTCATGGTAAGACGTTCTGCTCTGTGGAATTTTTGCAGGACATAGGGGGTTTGATCAAAACTGGTCAGAGCGTTCTCCACTGCGCCTTCCCAATCTTCGGTGGGAAGGTCATGCCCGATTGAAACCCCACGACTGCCCCACGCCAATTCGGAGAATCCCGATGGTTTGAGGACAAGCTCCCGTTGACGTTGCGAGACAGGGATAATTTGCCGCCAGTTTGTAACGGGCAGTCCATCGATCTCAAGGTTTGGGATGACGGCGTGTGGTGGTAGCTCACGCGGATCGAATAGCCATGTCTGTGGGATAATGTTCGGTAGGAATTGGTAGGTTTTCTTCCCAAGTTCTCTTCGCCAGAAAGGTTGGAGGGATGGGTGATGAAACAGGGCAAACAGTAGCTTTTCCTCAAGGTATGTCTTCGGGGGTGGGGTCATGACCACCGTCCGCCTTTTAGCACCGTAGAGCATCAATTCTACTTTGGGGATGTTTTTCAAATCAAACAGTTCAAAGAAGCGGTAGAGGACATCAATTTGGATCTTTCCCTCATCTGATTCAAGGAACAGTGCCTCTTCCGTAAAAATCACGTCACGGGGTTTGATGGTGTAGGCAGCCAATCCTACCTCTCGCAGTGCCGATTCTAGCCACTTCATCTCGTCCCAATAATCTGCGGATTCATCGGAAACGACGATTGCCAGCGTTGGGTGTTCAACCTTTGCCAGCGACCTGACCATCTCCGCAAAAGCAAGCTGCATCCCATTGCTGCCGCCAATGATGTCGTAATCCAGTTTGGCGTACTGGGATGATAAGCTACCCGTGAAACCCATACCGCCGGGGACAGAATCCAATTCGGTGATGACAAAACCTTCAGGGGTCGGCAAGATGTCGGGACGAATCACTTGCGGCAGTTGACTTTTGAACCGATTCATCCGGCCGAGTTCTGTCACAGACTCAGGCTTTCCCTGATCAAGGTATGATGCAACCCAACCCGGCTGGATGCCGCGAACGCTCTGCGAGTAAAGCAGGTTACAGGCTTTATAGAACCGCAATAAATGCGGTCCAAGTTCCTCAAGCCAATCCAAGTGTTCTTGAAGGATCCAAAATGGCTCCGGTGAAATCCGCCACGTTACATTGCTATCGGGGTGAACGGTCTTCTTTTCGCCAGTAAAGAGTCCCCCTTTGGGAATCTGACTGTTAATGAATAGACACTTCTCTTCAGCGTTCAAACGACTGCTCCTTTGTCGGGCTTGTTGGATTCTCCTGATTCTTTAATCCTTGAATCCCAGTTAAATCTGTTTCATCAACGCTCCAAAATATAACTATAACACTCAGAAAAAGGGTTGTCAAACGAAAATTACCTTGACATCTTATCGGTGGGTTTGCTAAAATATAATTGACTGAACATGAACAAGAACTTTTAGAGGCGTGGCATGACTACGAGAAATCTCTACCCACATACCCACATTGCACATCAAACAACACTGTACTTCCTTTATCTCTATCTCTTTTTGTTGTATTTGTGCTGCGATGGTGGGCGGGTAGAACTTGCATCAAAGATGTAGAGATTATCCCACATTCGGTTGTTCATTGATGCCCATCATCGAAAACAGGTTCGATGGTGGGCATTTTTTTTGTCTATAGGAGGCAAGCAAAATAATGCAGACCAACGGTACAATTGACAGAAATGTCAAAGACTATCAAACCTTGATGAGCCCAAGACAGTTGCTAACGGATCACCCAAGAACAGATGCAATGACCCAGACAGTCCAATATGGCAGAACAAGCATCAGAAATATCTTGGACGGTACCGATTCGCGCAAATTTGTCATTGTTGGACCCTGTTCCATCCATGATGCAGAGGTCGCCCACGACTATGCGGCAAGATTGAAAGAGGTTGCGGATGCTGTTTCAGATCGCATAGTTGTTATATTCAGATCCTATTTTGAAAAACCTCGCACCAGTTTGGGTTGGAAAGGCTTAATTTATGACCCACATCTAAATGGAGCCGGGGATATCAAGGAGGGCTTATATATCTCACGAAGAATATTGATGGATAATCTGGAGATAGGGTTGCCGTGCGCCACTGAATATCTCGAAACCTTCACGCCTCAATATAATTCGGATCTGGTTTCATGGGCAGCGATCGGCGCGCGAACAACTGAATCTCCACAACACAGACAGCTCGCTTCAGGGCTTTCGATGCCGGTTGGTTTCAAAAACAGCACGCAAGGCGACGTCTCCGTTGCGGTCAACGCGATTCTATCTGCAAACGGTGAACACTCGTTTCTGGGAATTGATGGATATGGTGCCCCGTCCGTTGTACGCACAACGGGTAATCCATATACCCATCTTGTGATACGGGGGAGCAATACGGGCGTAAATTATGACTCACAAAGCGTTCAAGATATACAAGCGATGCTGACAGAAGAGGACCTACCTCCAAATGTTGTGATAGATTGTAGTCACGGAAATTCAGAGAAAGATTACAGCAAGCAGCCTATTGTTTTTGAGGAGATATTAAAACAGATTTATGAGGGAAATGATAGGATTGTGGGAATCATGCTGGAATCAAATATTAACGCTGGAAGTCAGAAGATACCCTCTGACTTAACGGGGTTTGACCGATCCACGCTTGAATACGGCGTTTCTGTCACCGACAGTTGTATTGATTGGGAGATGACCGCTTCACTGCTTAAAGCTGCACATAAAAGTCTGGCCTGAGTGATTTGAAAGACCATTCAGAAGGGATAAGGAGCCCCTCCCTATGGTGTAGTACAAAACCTTCTATGATGAACACTATCTCAAGGAGTATGCGAGTGGACTTACGAATGAGCGAACCCAGAAAGAGGTGGACTTCATCGGCAGTACGCTGAAACTTCCGCAGGCTGCTCCCGGCGCAACCGGGGGGCGCGGATCTTGAATCTTTGCTGCGGGCACGGCAGGCACACCGTTGAGCTCGCAGCAAGCGGGCTATTCAATGGGCGGGCAAGATCTCTCAGCCACTCACGTTTCACGCTTTACGCATCACAGAAGGAGGTGATGAAGGTGGGGTTGACGGCTACCGAAGAACCGGATTTACGTGATACCGAAGACAATTTGACATCGTTAGAACAACAGATCGGATATAGCACAAGTACAAAAAAGGAGAATCACACAGTGTCTGAAAAAGTTTATATTTTTGATACAACCCTGCGAGATGCCGAGCAAACACCCGGTGCCGCACTGAATCTTGAGGAAAAACTGGAAATAGCAAAACATCTCGCAAAACTGCAAGTCGATATTATCGAAGCTGGTTTCCCTGTCTCATCACCCGGCGATTTCGATGCGGTGACACGTATCTCCAATGAGGTTGAAGGACCAGAAATTTGCGCGCTTTCACGTGTGATCGAGAAGGACATCACTGCTGCGTGGGGAGCGATTAAAGACGCGCAGAAACCGCGTATTCACACGTTTGTCGGCACATCACCCGTTCACCGAGAACGTATCACACGCACCTCTCCCGAAGAGACGCTGCGAATGGCGATCGACGCCGTCACTTACGCGAAGGAGCTATCTGCCAGACACCCCGGTGCAGTTATCGAATTTTCGCCGATGGACGCCGGACGCACGGAGCCAAGTTATCTTTATGAAGTAGTCGAGGCGACGATTGCGGCGGGGGCGACAGTTGTGAACATCCCCGAAACAGTGGGATGGACTGTACCGGCCGAATTCGGGAAACTTATCGCGGACATCAAAACGAATGTTCCCAACATCGATCAAGCAATCATCAGTGTCCACTGCCATAATGACCTCGGATTCGCTGTTGCGAACAGTCTCGAAGCGATTGAAAACGGGGCAAGGCAGGTTGAGTGCACAATCAATGGACTCGGTGAACGCGCTGGTAATACATCACTTGAAGAAGTTGTGATGGCAATCCGAACCCGTCGAGACTATTACAGCGACTACTATACCGACATCAATACGAAAGAAATCGTTCCGATTAGCCGTCGTGTCAGCCGGACCATGGGAATACCTGTCCAACCGAACAAAGCCATCGTTGGTGAGAATGCGTTCGCGCACAGCTCTGGCATTCATCAAGATGGTGTTATCAAGCAGCGAAATACCTTTGAGATTATTGATCCGGCAGAGGTCGGCTGGCAAGAGAGTCAGATCATCCTCAGCCCGCGGTCCGGGCGCAACGCACTCAGACACCGTCTGAATGCGCTCGGCTATGAGGTAACACAGGAGCAACTCGAAAAAATCTATGAGCGATTCCTCAGCGTCGCTGATAAGAAAAAAGAGGTTCACGACGCCGATCTTGAAGCAATCATGAGGGACGAGGTCCGCTCGATTCCCGAAACCTTCCAATTGGAATACATTCAGGTGGTCAGCGGGACCAAAATCTCTTCGACAACGACGGTGGGCGTCCGTACCGAAGCGGGTGTTGTTGAGGAAGCCTCCACCGGCGATGGGCCCGTCGATGCAGCTTACAAAGCAATTGATCGGGTCGCCAAGATTCCCCTCTTACTCACGGACTATAACATCAGGGCTGTGACTGAGGGAAAGGATGCCATTGGTGAGGTCACAATCAGGGTGCAGGACAACGGGCATGTCATTATCGGGCATGGTGCTAGCACGGACATTATTGAAGCCAGCGCGAAAGCCTACATTGATGCCATCAACAAGATTGTCCACCTGCGCTACGAAGAATAAGATCGGAAACCGATAAATAAAAAAGCCGTAGGGGCACGGTATACTGTGTCTCTACGGCTTTTTTATTTTATAGGTCAATACCCCAAGTTGCTTAGACATTAACCACCTTTCTGCTATTCGTGAATTTACCTGCCTCTTCCGTTCACTCTTGTGCCGTTGTTGTTCTCCATAGAAACCTTCTCAGCAAGTAGTCCGCCTTTATTGGATAGGAGTTGTGCAGTTCAGTTTGTAGTCGCGCGTTCATTGCGCGTCCCGATAGGCGCGCCCGACTACAAACCGAAGATCTTACTGTAGGGGCAACCCTCGTGGGTGCCCAATTCATCGGACTTGAGCGTTCAAGGGCGTAAGTCCTAATTGGATTCAGACGATTTTCTGAAAAAAGTCGAACTTTTTATCCTACCGTTTGCCTAACCATGACGAAAATCGATTTTCATAAACCATCAGTAAACTCATTTCATTTTATTACGGAGGGATATATCATGTTTTTAACTTTGCGGAAACCCAACCTATCAAACCTAAGATCAAATCGTCTATTCATAGTCATATTTGTCATTGGTCTTGTACTGTCAAGTGCATACTTCATCTCAGCGCAAGAGGATACGCGCCCCGATCGTTCTAATCTTCGACAACAGGAGCGTGGGCAACGAGGCGAACGTGGCAGAAGACAGTTTGATCCCGCGCAGATGGCAGAACGACAAACCGAACGCGCGATCGAGGATTTGAATCTTTCTGATGAAGAAGCCACTATTCTCGTGCCAAGAATTAAAGCCATTGCACAGCATCGCCTGCAACAACGCCAAGAGTTGCGCCCATTTACACAAGCCCTACGCACATCGGTTGATGGTGGAGATAGCAAGCAAATCAAGACTGCACTTAAAACTTTCAAAGCGCAGCAGGCTGCACAGAAGGCAACAGCTGAAGCGTTGGAGAAGGATCTCGTTGAACTACTAACTGTGCGCCAAGAAGCGCAGCTGACCATCGCTGGCATCGTCAACAATGATGGTGGATTCGGCGGATTTGGCGGTCGTCGGGGACGCATCGGCGGTGGAGACGGACGCCGTGGTGATAGACCGGATAGATCACAAAGTACTCAATAGCAGTGGGTTTGATGCCAAACGGTTAAGGGGAGGGTGAGGATGCCCTTTCCCCTTAGCCAATCGTTAAGGAAACAATTATGACACACAGATTTACTCATTTAGCTAACATATTTTTATATGTCACCATCATACTTATTATACTTATGGGTAGCAATATCGTCGGGGCGACTGAGCATAGACCAGCGGCTCAAGCGGAGTGGCACCAATGGCGAGGCGCGAATCGGGATGGAATATCTCTCGAAACGGGTATCCTCAAGACGTGGCCCAAGACGGGACCAAAAGAGTTGTGGAGACTCCCACCTGGTGAGGGCTTTTCGGGGATCTCAGTTGCGAACGGACGCGCTTATACCATGTTCGCCAAGGGCGAGGACTAAGTGACCAAGGAGAATAGTCGGTGAAAAATATTATCTCCTTATTAATTGTGGGTGTGACCATTTTGGGGTTCATCATATATTTCATTATCTCCAAAATGGCACAGAGCGATACAATCCTCAAATCCTTTCAACTTCCGCAAAAAATACCTTCCTCCAAGCCCCTTTTCTCCCAATCAGAGCGAGCCTTTCCTCTTCCCCCGGAACTAAACGATTATGAGGTTATCGTCGAAAACGACTTATTCCGACCGCTCGGTTGGAATAAGGAGATTCAATTGCCGGAAGAACCCACCTCAACAGTCACTCCTGAACCGATTGTTGAAATACGGCCACCGCCACCGACCTATACGCTAGTTCTGACCGGGATCGCGAAAAATGGCTCGGATTGGACTGCCGTTATCGAAGACCGGAAGCAAAATGGGGGCGCGTTTTTCCGGCGCGGTGAAATGCTAAAGGACGTACGCGTACAAGATATTATGTCTGAACACATCACGCTAACTCGCGGCGAGATGACCGTTCAACTTGTTCTAGGAGAAAGTATCGAATACGGAATAGATGGGCGGTTACGATTTGATACCGCTGGTGCAGTGAAAATGCCAGAGCTTCCCAACAAAACGGGGGCACTTTCGGAAACACAGGTCAATAGTGATGATGACGGTGAACAAAGTCTTATTGAACAGATGCGAGCGAGGAGAAAAAAGGAGTTAGATCAATGACAAAATCTCCAAAAAGGGTATTTAGCCTTAGTTATTCACTGCTTTTTCTCCTCATAGCATCTATTGTAGTGATTGGTGAGAACGAAGTTACGGAAGGAGAAACCGAGCCAAAACGCATCTCCATGCGGTTCAAAGACGCTTCGCTCGAACATATTTTAGAGTTCATCTCCAATGCAACAGGTTACACTATCGTCAAATCGGCGGATTTGGATATGCGCGTCACCATCATCAGTCCCGACGACATGCCGTTAGATGAGGCGTTTTCAGTGTTGAACACAACCCTAGCAATCAAAGGATATACGAGCATCCTTAATGGGCGGAGTCTAAAAATCGTTCCATTGTCAGAGGCGAAGCTTGAGGCGACACCGATACGGGTTGGAAGCGATCCGGAAGAAATTAAATCTGAGGACACCATTACCACGCAGGTGATGCCACTTTCTTCGGCGGATGCCACACAACTTGTCAAAGACCTCAAGGATTTCGTGCCCCAATACGGTGTGATGACCGCCTACGGTCGGAGCAACACGTTAATCATTACAGCATCTTCGGCGAACATCAAAAGGTTAGCGGAAATTGTGAAGCAACTCGACATCTCAATGATGGATCGGATCAAGATTGAGGTGCTTTCCCTGCAATATGCGGACGCAACAAAGTTAGCCGAAGTCATTACCAAACTGTATGAGAAGCCGCGGGATGCTGAAGCCGCAGCGGAACTGGCACGACAACAGCGGGGACGCCGTGGCGGGTTCGGCAATCGAGGTCAATTTGGGAGAGATGGCGGGGCTGCTGACACCACAACTGCGGAAAGTAGCCCTACAGAAGGCGGGGCGTTGCAGCTGCTCGGTGAGGTCAAAGCGGTCGCCGATGAAAGCTCTAACTCGCTAATCGTATCCGCTAGTCAACCGAACCTCATAGCGATTCGCAGGATCGTTGCAGAACTAGACACGCAACGATTTTCTCAGCCGGAGACACGCGTGTTTTCGCTAAAATACGGCGATGCGACAGAGATTGCCAACGAGCTCAACCAAGCCTTCTCTAGTGCTGCACGAAATGTTTTTACCACCGGGTTTGGGGGCGGATTTGGTGGTTTTGGGGGCGGTAGAGGTAGACGTTTTTTTGAGGATCAACAGCAACAACAGGTCAGTGGGCAAGGCGGTGAAGGGGTCCTTGGGCTACCGGAGTTGGTTGCTGTGCCGGATGCTCGAACCAATTCCGTAATAGTAACAACAACCGCGGAGCAGATGGAGGCTGTCGGTAAGCTCATTGAACAATTGGACAGAGATATTGCGGACTTTGCTGAAGACACCCGGATTTTCACCCTTGAGCACGCTGATGCTACAAACGTCTCGGGTGTGCTCAACGAACTCCTCTCCACTGAACTCTTTGAACGCCAAGCAGCAACCCGCACAAATTTCATCGGCGGTGGATTTGGTGGGTTTGGCGGTGGATTCGGGGGCAGAACGCTATCGACCGGCGCATTAGGCTCAGGCGCGCAAACCGCCGATGCTGCACGCGGACTCACGGGCAATGTGAAAATTGTTGCCGATGAGGAGACAAACGCTCTACTGATTACCACGTTTGTCCGAAACTTTCCCGCCGTTGAAAAACTGGTCAAACAGCTCGATGTGTTGCTCCCGCAAGTCCTCATTGAAGCGCAGATTATTGAGGTGACGCTCGATGATGACAGTGTGTTTGGAGTGGAGTGGATGTGGGAGCAAGGAACAAATATTAACGATAAAACCTATCAGCAGGAGGGAACGACCGATTTTGGGTTGACCGATCAGATTTTCGGCTTGAAATACGGCATCCTTTCCAGCAAATTGGACACAATGCTCCACGCGCTGACGAAGGACACGAAGGTCAACATCCTTTCTACACCGCGGGTCATGACCAAAAACAATCAGGAGGCGGTTATCAATGTCGGTCAAGCGGTGCCGTTCCTCGTCAGTACGCAGGAGACAGCGACGGGGGGCATCCTGACTAGCACGGATTTTCGGGATGTCGGTGTCATCCTGACCGTTACGCCGCGCATCAACCGATCCGGAACGGTTTCCCTCGATGTCAATCAACAAATCAACAGTTTAGTTGAATTTACGCTGTTTGATGCCCCAATCATATCCACCCGTGAGGCGTCGGCGTTCGTGACAATTAAGGACAAACAGACAATGGTTATCGGTGGGATGATTAAGGACGACAAGACGGAGACCGTCCACAAGATACCGGTGTTGGGTGATATTCCACTGTTGGGCAAGTTGTTTCGGCGAACCGATACCCGGCTTGAAAAAACGGAGTTAATGGTGTTCATCACGCCGCATGTGGTCTACACCGATGCGGACGCAGATCGGGTGACAGCAGAGCAGAGAGAGAAATTACATCTACAGAACGGCAAGAGCGGCAACTAGCATTAATCCAAGTTGCTAGGACGATATTCCCCTTGCAGTCCATTGTAGGTCGAGATTCATATCTCGACAAAACTTCCTAGCCCCGATATAGGCACCGAAAGGGCGGTGTCCGCATAAAAATGGGGACACGCCCTAACGGCACTGAGAAAATGAGGGCGGTGTGTCATTCAAAATGCCCTTATTGAGCGACCCTTTAACCTCGCATAATTGATTCAACCTCTGGCAGCACAGCTTTGATCGCCGCCTGATCGACTCCCGCAGCAACCCCGTCGTAGCTAGCCGTGCGAATCATCTCCGCGAGGTTGTTTCCGAGTTGTTCCATCGTCCAACCAATCGAATCGGGAACGGTCGCTGTATCGAGATGACGTTGGTCGTTTCTGCCGGACGGATCGTAATGATAATGCGGGTCTTTTCGGAAGCAATCAAACCGAAGCAGCTGTACTGCTTCACCATCGACATCGCCGTAGACGCGGACGGAAGGACCCCCGTCACCGGTTATGGTCCGGTTATCAACGTGGAGCTCAACCCCACCGACTTGGAAAACCTTTTCCTGACTCATCGTTAAAATCCCTCCTTATCATATTGGATAGATGGTGGACATTATATCATCTTCTGTGAGATAACACAATCATCTAAATTTTTCTTGGCACGAATCTGTTTTGATGATAGAATAGCATCTTGACCTTATATCAGCATTGATTAAGATATTTCCGCTCCCTTAACGCTCCACTGTGACTTCAACCAAACGGAGGTTATCCAATGTTAGCTATCGGTATTTTCGCGCCTTACGGAACAGACCACGACCGCAACATCGCTTTTTGTCACGATACCGATGTCCACCACATCGTCTTGAGTGCCGCTGGAATCGCCAGTGAAGACTCCATTCCCTCAGCCGACGCGTTGAAAGACCTTGTCGGCAAATACGCCGCTGCGGGTATCACCCTTGCCGCACTTACACCAGACCGCATTCGTCAAGCTGCCTTTTCTGACCCTGAAGTTCAAAAGGAAGAGGTGACGACCTTCGGGCAGCTTATCCAAAATATGGGGGAAGCCGGCATCCCATACGTTCATCTTTATCTCAACGTTGATCCATTGAGTTCTGATACCGAAAGGGAGGGGCTCTGGGGCGGCTTGGTTGAGGTCTATAACCAACTCACCGGCATCGCCGAAACCGCCGGTGTCCGAATCTCCACCCACCACTTCCATGTGCCGGATCGACTGCTCTGGAACTACGAAACGATGTCACGACTTCTCAGTGAAGTCAATAGCCCCGCCAACGGCGTCACGTTCTGCCAAGGCAAATCCCAGATGGCTGGCGACGATTTGGTGAGAGACATCTTGAACTACGGCGATCAAATCTTTATGTTCCACATCCGTGATGTTGTGACGCAAGTTGAGGGTGACATCTCACCAGAGGTTGAAAAACGTCTGGCGGACATCGGCTACCTTGAAGTTCCCTTCGGTACAGGTGAAGTCGATATGGTCGGTTCGATCCGTGCCCTCAAACAGATCAATTATCAGGGGCAGATCTACCCCGAACACTACCCGTCCATCGCCGGTGATTCCGCCGCCGGGCTCGCTTGGACGATTGGTTACATCCGGGCTTTGGATGAAGCGGTCCAAACGTGAAAGGATTTCCCATGCACCTTACCGAACAACAACTCGATTTTTTCCACACCTTTGGATTCATCCATATTCCGCAGCTTTTCACGCCGGATGAGGTCGCTTGGATTATCGAAGAATTTGAGCACGTCCTCAATACTTACGGGAAAGGCGATGAACACGATGGCTCACAACGCACCATGATTGTGCCGACCATCGATCACAGCGAAAAACTCTGTACACTGCTCGACGATCCACGCGTCGTCGGGATCGCCTCCGATATTTTGGGGGCCGACTTTAACTACGCTTCAGGCGACGGCAACTACTACAGCGGCGATACCGGCTGGCACGCCGATGGCGGGTATCCTGAACTTTTCGCTATCAAAATCGCATACTATCTCGACCCGCTAACCCGAGATACCGGCTGTTTGCGCGTTATGCCGGGCAGCCATCGACCCGACTCCTTTTGGCGGACGGGAGATGTATCGCCGCGGGATTCTGAAGAACTATGGGGAGTCCCACCCTCCGAAGTACCGGGGAATGTCGCCTTAGAAACGAACCCCGGCGATCTGGCAATCTTCTATCACGATACCCTCCACGCTGCCTTCGGCGGCAGCACCCGCCGACGCATGTTTACGATGAATCTGATTAAGCAAGGGGTAACGGCGGAAGGAATTGCGCGCGTGGATCAATACCTCCGCCATCATTGTCCGGTCGCGCACGGGTTCAAAATCGGGGGCATGTATACCGACCTGATGCTAGAGACCGCTAGCCCGGAGCGACTCCGTCATTTGGCTCAGCTGCACGAGCGTCACGCGCTGGTCCACCCGCACGACACGCTGCCTCGACCGCTGCCGCGCCTATAATTTGTAAGGCGGGCATCCCCGACAAATCGGGATTTCGCTGATGCTCAACTTGCCCGACCCATAAACACCGGCAGGGCGATAGGTGTATTATAGTGAATTCAAAAAATAAATAAACACTTGTGCACCCCGGTAGGTGCGGTTTCTAACCGCACCGCATCGGCACAGTTGGAAACAGTGCCTACCCAATGGGGCAACGGTAGGTTCGGTATCCGAACTGCCCCTGTTTGGAGTGTCTCATTAATTCTAAGGTCCACTATAAGAAACACACGATGATTGGTAGGGAACAACGATCGTGGTTCCCTACGAAAGTCCGCACCGGGATAAGTTAAGGATTTTAAGGTAAAGCCCAAAAGATGGTGGCGCGGGCTTCCTAACCTGCGGAGCGATCAAAAGAACGCATGAATAAAAAATTACCAGCCCCTCCGATCTTTGATACCCCGGAGGAGGAAGACGAATTTTGGCAAACACATAGTCCACTCGATTTCGAGCATGAGGAAATTGGTATCCCTGAACCACGTCAATTTGTTCGACTCTCCAAGAAGGTCTATAGCGTAGAGGACAAATAGCAATGCCCATCTTTCTCATCGGAATAGATCGGGGGGCGGGAGCCATCCACTTCAGCGACCGCATTGCATGGATTTGGCGATCTACAGCCCACCATAACCTGCTCCTTATTGCCATGGTTGCGGCGGCTATCCTCCTGATTCGGTACGCTTTGCAGCGGGAGTATTGGCGAAATGCTGCACGTCAGGTCCGTGTGCGTCGGCTGGCGATGGCCTCCTTCGCTATCCTGTCCGTCTATGTGTTGGTTGGACTGCTCGATAGCATCCGTTGGGGTGATCCGGTATTCAACCCCGATGGAAAATTGGTTCGCAACGAAGTGGGACAACTCATCTATTCGCCGCGAAGGTGGAGTCTCCTTGATCGGCTCTGTGGTCCGTTGCGCGAAAAGACCGAAAAAACCTACTCCGCTCCCCTCGCAGCTCACCTTTACACCAAAAGCACGGTCCAACAACCGGATGGACGAGTCACCCGCGAGCATCCGCCGCTGCAACACCCACGGTCACACCTCTTTGGGACAGATAAGGTCGGCACCGATGTCTTCTACCGCGCGCTTAAAGGGATACGGACGGCGTTAATCATCGGTGGGTTCACAACGCTGACCGCGATTCCGTTCGCGCTCTGTTTTGGCGTGATCGCCGGTTATTTCGGGGGCAGGGTTGATGACATCGTTCAGTATATCTATTCCACCCTTGCGTCAATTCCGAGCATTCTGCTGATTGCTGCGTTCATGCTCCTGTTTGGACACGGCCTGTTTAACCTCTGTCTCATCTTGGGGGTCAGCAGTTGGACGGGGTTGTGTCGGCTGCTACGCGGCGAAACCCTCAAGCTGCGGGAACTAGAATATATTCAAGCTGCAGAAGCCTTCGGTGTCAGTCGATGGAAGATCCTTCTCAAACATATTGTCCCAAACGTCATGCACATCGTGCTTATCTCTACTATCCTGCGTTTTAGTGGGCTGGTGTTCTTTGAAGCGTTATTGACCTATCTCCAGATCGGCGTGGATCCGACGACGGGTAGTTGGGGCAACATGATCAACACCGCCCGCCTAGAGTTAGCAAGGGATCCGGTAGTCTGGTGGAATCTCATCGCTGCGTTTACCTTTATGTTTGGATTGGTGTTACCAGCAAATCTATTCGGGGATGCGGTGCGTGATGCGTTGGATCCGCGCCTGCGGACGGAGTAGAAAGCCTTCCATTAGAACCTCCACTCCAACAACATCCCACGATGGCGCGAGACAAGGGCCCCGGTGATTGTGCCAACCGCTGCGCCGGCAATCACATCAGTTTATAGAACGTAGGTTGGGTTGAACGACACCCTTGAAACATACCAACAAGGGCTTCGCTTGGATTACGATGTTCGATTCTGCTTGAAATCTTACAAAGAAAGATAGTGAAACCCACACATATAATCAGCACATTACAGGAATGGTCATACTTTCTGGAGGAAGCGGATCTCTTCCTTTTCCTGCCTCTCAATATCATTGATTTTATTTTTGATCGAGCATAAACTCCCCGTTAATTACAGCCTGCAAAATTTTCCCCCGGGTTATACGGCCTCTTCTATCATTAGTGCCTTGTAGGGTGGCAGCATTGTATTCCACTATTCTACTATCTTGCTTTTCAATTCCCTCTTCACTATGTTCTGTTCTGTCTACTAACGCATAGAAGTCTTTCAGTTGTTTTCCAACTTCTTTCGGAGCAAGCGATTTATTTTCTTTGATTAAAACTCTATGCGTTTCTACAAGCAGGGTAAATAAATGCGCTTTGTTCCTCCAAGTTTTACTAATCTCAGAAAGTTCACACTTATCTATAAATGCAAAAATCTTTGAAAACTCTTTATTTAACTGCTCCCTTTTTTCCAATTCATCGTTATATTGTTGAAGATAATTCTCAAACTCAGTATCTCGATGAAAATATGTTGACATCACAGTTATTATAAGAGATAGGGTAAAGCTAATATCATTCATGCGCCTTATTTCGTTAGTACGAAATACTTGATACTTATCAAAAAAGTTATGCTGCGCTAATTCTTCGGCTAATTGTTTCATCTCTCCATCGAACCTTGAATTGTGAATTTCCATAGCATTCAAGGCGTAATTTGTTGAATTAATTCGTTGGAAAATCTGTTTTATCTCGGTCATGCTTAGGTTCCCTAAGTCTCGAACAACCACTTGATATTCTAGGAAATTCGTTTTTTCTTCTTCTCCAAGTTCTGAGTAAGGAGGTATCTCCTTTGGCAATTTCAAATCTGGCGATCCTTCAAAATACTGCTTCAATGTAGTCACCCTTTGCTGACCATCCACTAACATCTCTGTTCCTTTGCCAGTATCTGTATTGACTTCACCCGCGGCAACATATATTTCAGGAAAAGGATAGCCACGTAAAACCGTATCAATAAAGGCACTCTTATGTTTGTTTGACCATACTAAACGTCGCTGAAACTCAGGTTGTGGAATCAAATCTTCCCTTTGAATAGCCCCCAATAGCTCGCGTATTCTTTTATTCGTTGCTGATATCTGCATCCTAAACCTCCAAGTTATTTATACATTTCTGCACACAGATCCGCTGATAGTTCTCCAAGAAAAACCAGGATTTATACAATGCTCCAGCAATTTTATAATCACCGTACACACCGCTGCTTGTCACTTCTTGAAAAAAGTCCCACCAATCTTTCCCCGCCTGAAATATGTCTGAAGGAGGTAACTTATCAGGTCTTATCCATCCCCTAAAGAAATATTTAATAAATTCGCCATATTCAGGCCAATATCCTCCTTCATGCCTATAGATAAATATCGATTCCCAGATTGCATCGAAAAGGTTTGAAGACACTATCGCAACATCAATATCAGATTCATCACCGAATGGACGATACAATTTATCAGGGACAATACTAAAACCGAGCTTCGCTGATCCAACCACTAAAACTTCATTCGGATGTAGTTGAAAGTGATCGGCGATTTCCGAACGCAAATCAAAGTATCTGTCCTGAGACAAAATACAACTCTCACCGTAAATAATGTGTTTTCTCACTATTTCGATTGGCGATAAACCACTTAAATCTTCTTTATACCGGTCAAGACGTGCTTGAATCTCACTGGTCATTATCAGTTTCCTGAGAGATAAAACTTACGTAGTTGACAAACAGTTTATAATTCGAGTCATGAATCCTGCCCTGCAAAATATCATAATCCAGATTACATCAACTTTCTCATTGATACGCGGCTGTGCCCTAGTTCTGTTGAGCCCTCCGAATTCCATCTCTAAGTGTCAACCCTATCGGTATTCGCCTGCCTCCTTGTTGGTAGTCTCAACAATCTGTGACAGTTCAACAGTTTATTTTGACAGATGAAGTTATTGGTTATCCCGGATTATGTCATCTGGCACAGTTTATAAATATTATACCATATTCTCAGCTATAGTGAAGTGAAATGGAGTCGAAAATTTCAAGTTGTTTAGTTCTTCTATCACCCAACAGGTCTTCCGAACTTTGTTTCTGTTTTGGAAGTTGTTTGCCAGTAATGGGGGAATTCTTTTCTTAAATTCGCTTTTAGTCAAAATCGCCACTCCAACAACATCCCGCGATGGCGCGAGACGAGTGCCCCGGTAATCGTGCCAACCGCTGCACCGGCAATCACATCAGAAGCATAATGCCTGCCCAGATAGATTCGGGTAATCCCGACCAAACCCGCGCCGATGTAGAGCGGTATACGGAGTTTGGGATACCGATTCCCAAGCAGCGTCGCACCGGCGAAAGCGTAGGCGGTATGACCCGACGGAAACGCCGGATTCCCGACCACCTCATCTAAGGGGCGCTTGCGTCCGATAATCTCTTTCATACCCCAAACGATTACACCTGTGCTGATAAAAGTCGAAGCCAGCAACCTGCCGGTCTCACGGCGTTCATCATTTCCATAAGCCATCAGGAGGAGGGAAACCCCCAGCATTGTCCTGCCATCGCCAAAATAGGTGCCCACCTCCATAACAGTGCCGAGCGGCTCGCTTCGGGGCGGTGCATCGTAGATCGCATCGAATATATCCTGATCCAATCGTATAAAAAGATTGCTTTCATCGGCGTATCCCGCGACGGAGATAAGACAAAAAAGAATCGCCCACAGAGTGGATCGGAGGGTTTGCGTTTTTATCATCGTTGCCCCTACCATTGACCTGACACGGTTTGCTAAGTATAGTGAGAATGTGGCGTTGAATAGTGGATAGGAGTTACGCACTTCAGTAGTGAACGCAGATCTGCGTTCACTGCGAACCCTTGATGGCACCTCTATTGTAGTTGCCCGATTTATCGGGCGTTGGCAAGGGTGTCCAGCGGCGATTTTTCGCTGAACTACCTCCCTGTAACTCCCCTGACACGGGTTTCCCCCTGAACCCCCCATGATAAGGGGGGATGGCAAGGGGGGCAGTTTCTAGCCCCCCTTGTCAGGGGGGTTGGGGACTAAGGGGGTTAAGGAAAAGACTCCCCCTGTCTTTCCCTCTTATCAGAGGGGTTGGGGGGCAGGGGGGTTGGCTTTCAACGTTCAGCCGCGTAAGTCCTAAGTGGATTACAGAAGAAACCGAGTTTTGAAGAAAAAACTCGGTTTCAGGGCAAAATGACTTTTCACACAGACTCTAAAGCCCGCTCATAAACTGAAAGATCTCGTCTCCATGTCCCGGCAGGTCTTCATGCGCGAAGTCAGGTTAATTCTAAGGTCCACTATAAATCGAAAATACCCACAGAACCTACCAACCGATTGCATAAGATGTAGAACGTGGATCGGCACCGCCGACGCGTGTGCCCGTCTCATGGTCAACAGTAATGGCGCACACACGACTGACCCCTGCACTCCATTCATCATCATCTTCGACCAGATGCCCGCGATCTCGCAAAGCCTCGCGGGTCTGCGGGACGATACGGGCTTCAACTGTCACCTCGCCGGGCAGAGATCCGTGGGGCCAGAACGAGTTCGGAAAACTGTGGCTGATGACGCGAGGGGCTTCAATCGCCTCTTGCGGTTCCATCCCGAACTCGATGATGTTGAGGAACACCTGCAGCATCCCCTGCACCTGTGCATCGCCGCCGGGGCAGCCGAAGGGCATGAACGGCTTTCCATCTTTGAGAGCCAACGCCGGGTTCGGCGTGAGGCGGGGACGCTTCCACGGCTGCAAGCAGGAGGGGTGTGCTGGATCGAGCCACATCTGTGTCCCGCGTCCTGAGACAGGAAAGCCCAAACCCGGAACAACCGGCGACCAACCGACTACATCGGAAGGTGTCGCGGAGAACGCATTGCCCTGTGCGTCCACCACGCAGAGGTAACTGGTATCGCTCTCCCAATGTGATATGTGCATCGGTTGCGGACGATTCGGGTCTAAGGTCGGGTAGGGCCCGTTCTCCCCGCGCGGCTCCGGATGGTATCGCCACGGATCACCGGGGAGTGGCATATCAGGGGTAGCGCGTTGTGGGTCAATAGCGGCTCGTCTTTCTGCGGCATATCGCTCATCGAGCAGCCCCGCCATCGGCACCTGCACAAAATCGGGGTCGCCAAAATACGCCTCCCGATCCGCAAACGCCAATTTCAGCGATTCGATAACTGTATGGAGATAGTCCGCGGACGCATGTCCCATCCCCTGCAAGTCTGCCCCTTCCAGAATCTTTAATGCCATGTTGAGGGTTGGTCCCTGACACCAAGGGCCGCAGGTATAAACGTCGTAGCCCTTGTAAGTGATATGGGTCGGCGGCTCGACTCGAACCGAAAATGTTGCGAGATCTTCATAGGTCAGTAACCCGCCTTCCTGCGCGTGGAAATCGGCGATTTCGTAGGCAATTTCACCCTTATAAATCAGGTCGCGGGCGGCTCTGATCCCAGCCTCCCGATTGCCACTCGCCCCTCGCTCGGCATCGATCATCCGTCTGAAGGTGTTACCCAAATCTTTCTGGAAAAAGATCTCCCCGACTTGCGGAATATGTCCACCGGGATTGAAGACCGCAGTGGTCGATGGCTCGCCCCCTAGCTCTCCGCTGGCAAATGTGTGGAACTGATCATCGACCGGGTGGCCATTTTCGACAAGATCTAATGCAGGTTGAATCACCTCTTCAAAGGTCATGGTGCCAAATCGTGCCAACGCTGTCAGCCACGCATCGGGCGATGCCGGTGTGACGGTTCGCAAAATTCCGGGGGGCAGGTTACTGTCGTGATATTTTCGGAAGTAGTCGATACTCGCCGCTTTGGGCCAACGTCCGAGACCACTGATAGTTTCTACGGGTGCCCCTGACCCCGGGCAGTAGATAATCGGTGCGACGCCGCCAAAATGGGTGAATCCGGGTTGCAGCACATTGATACAGATACCGACGGCGACGCCGGCATCGGCAGCATTACCGCCGCTTTCGATGATACGAACCCCGCCCATTGTTGCGAGATAGTGTACCGATGAGATGACGTATCGTTTCCCGCGAACTGACGGGCGATGACTTCTTGGCATTTCAGTTTCTCCTTTCACCCGATGAGGCTTGGGTTATGAGGGAACGACGTGGGCTAATCTCCGTAACCGAGTTGACGCAGGTGTTCAAACGACTTGAGTATTCTCAACACCTGAGCCCTCCTATTCTAGTAGGTCGAGATTCATATCTCGACACCAAAACGTCGATTTTGGAAAATTGACCTACAGTGGGCAACCACAAGGGTTGCTCCTACAGCCTACTGTTGTGCAATATGCTAGGTATCTTGTGCAGTGAATTTGGCAATCCACTGCAAGCGGTGTTTTTCTCACGCATCACGCTTTATACACATGTCGCCCCGCTGGGGCTTTGGTTGCTAGAGCCTACCGACGGTCTATAAACAGGTCGCCCCTCCGGGGCTAAAGGCGCAGATGGACGCTCTTCTTCTCGTTCTTCCGTTTTCTGCTTCTCTGTGCCCTCTGCGCCTCTGCGGTGTTTTTCTTATGTTTCACGCATCACGATTCACGCCTCATAGATATTCTGCATCTGCCATGCGTCCAGCGACCTGAGCTCACTATCTTGCCCTTGAGAACGCAGCGACACACCGACGCTATCCTCGCGGTCCGGATAGACACGCATTGCAACGCACTGCTTCCCGTTGACGAATACCTCTACCACGCTCTTGTCGATGAACACGCGCAACTTGAGCGTCTCATCTGGTGCGATGAACACGGCGGCAGTTTCGGGGGCGCGTGAAAGCACATCCGGCGCGGTCGACGAATATGAGGAATCAATCGTTATCAGGCTGTCTCGTCCCTCCCGTTCCAGATCCGGATCTCTGAAACCTCGTTCCCTAAAGAACGCGATACGGGTGTACTCCGCCTTTTGTGGTGAGCGGAGGACGTTCATTTCGAGCATCGGTGCGGTTTTCGGGTCAATCTCAGCGACGATTTCCATCGCGTTCCCTTCGATATTTTGGAGGACAATTTCCTGATTCGCAGGTAATGTCATCCTACCCACTGCCTGATGCGCGCCTCGCAACGACTCGATGTCACCGGCAGGCTCGATCGCCAATTCATCTCTTGAGGCAAGGGTCAAGCGTCGCGGCAAGGTCATAATCTGATTCCAGCCTTGGGTCGGCTTCGCGGGGTTCATATTCCAGATGCAGATGAGTCCTCCCTCACCATCGGGGGTTGCAGAGGGCGCGTGTACACCCGCGGGGGCTGCGGCCCCGAAATTGTTCTTCGCACCAGCTGTCACGACAAACTTGTCGCGGTCTTTATCGTAATCGCCAAGCAGATATTGCCCACCGCTCATGTGACTGAAGAATAACAGGATGTGGCGGTCACCGATGGGCCAGAAGTACGGACAAGCACCGTCATCACCCACCAATGTGTACTGGTCATCCTCGACAAATGGGTGCAGATACTCCCAATTCGCCAAGTCCGGCGAGCGGAGCAGGAAGTTGGCGCGGATCCGTTTGCCACCCGGTCCGTGTGGTAGCGTCCCCCCTGAAAGCGAGTAGTACATTCCACCCTTTTTCCAGATACACGGATCAAAGACGCGGTAAGGCGGGATCGACCCGTCCGGGTTTTTCATCGGAATCACCGCCTCCCCCGTTACCTTCTCCCAATTCAACAGCAGCGGATCACTCGACACAGCGACCATATTCCCGACCTCTGTGCCGTGATACATCGCTATCACCCGATTCGCTTCGACATACGTCGCGCCGGAGAAACAGCACCTTTCAGGATTCGGGTAAATCGCATAGGGCAGATCTCGCCAATGGATGAGATCGTCGCTAATCGCATGTCCCCAATGCTGGCGGGTATCCTCCGGCGGATATGCCTGATAAAATAGATGCCACCTTCCGCCCCAGAAACAGAGTCCGTTGGGATCGTTGAGCATCGCTTCAGGATTTATGTAATGGTAGATAGGGCGGTGCGGATCGCCCGCATACCCTTTGCGCGACTCAATCAGCCGGAGCATCAGCGGATTGGTTTTAAGTTGCGCCTCCTGTGCTTCGAGGGTATCGGCAAAGGTGTAGTGAGGAACACGCGAGGTATAATCGGGAGTGTTGTTCATTGGTTTTCTCCTTTATGTTATATGTACTATCTTCTTTCTACGAGAAACATCTGTTCTGTCACATGAATCGTCCGATTTCTCAGATTTCTCGATCCGCGGAACGTATTGTATCGAACACTAAACTCGTCAACAACACCTACTCTTTGGAGCATAGCACGCATCTCATTAGGAATAATGAACCCCTCATTATTAAAAGAGATTAGAAGAAAACGTGCGTCAATTTTGTGGAGTAGTTCTTCGAGTAGTGGTAAAGACTTTGTACGGACATTGTATCCTGAACGTTTCCAATCCGATGGAATACCAGACACACGGCTTATTTTATCCGGCCGTTTGTAATGGACAAGTAGATTGAGCATAAAGTAATTGGAGCCGTAGGGGTGCTGATTATAAGGCGGATCAATATAAGCCAAGTCAAGCCCCTTGATTTGACTCGCAACTTTATTGGTGTCATCTTGCAGAACCTGATAATCGCACTCAAACTTGCTCAACACAGGTACTTCAAGCGCGATCTTACCCTTGATTCGTTTTAAGGCATCCAATCCGGTCCCGCCGTACTGGCCGACCCCGGTGGAGCGATCCTTATAGAATCCCTTGAATATACCTGCGGTATTTGAGTGGACGGATGCGGCACTTAGAAGGGGCCCCAGCAGTAAATCACGGAAATCTGACGGAACCGCATCAATCATCCGACGATAGCTGTCCAAACGGCGGGCATTGGTAGGCGTATAGAAAACCCTGTCATCCTTCCTTATTTCTGATTCGTCCTTTGGCGCGTAAAGCGTTTCGATAAATCCCTTGGGAAACGGTTCGTCAGCCACTCGCTCGTTTAAATCATCTACGATTTCAGATAGCGCAGTGAAATTAACTGAGCTACTGTTACGCAGATAGCAGCGTGCAATCACAGCTGCGTAATCCTCAAAATCGTTGCTGACAATAAACGATGCGTGCGCTTTCAGAAAACGCGAAACGACACCGGAGCCGCTAAATGCGTCTAAGACACGAAGACGTTCCTTACCGGTCCGTTTCTTGACGCGCATAACCGCTTTGCCAATTTGCCCTAGAAGTGCGCGTTTGTTACCGATATACGTGATGAGTTGCTCTGATAGATATTTTGAATCTTCGGCGAAGGGGGAATCGTCGTCCAATTCAGGTTGATAATGTTTACGCTCCCGTGCAACTGCGGAAGTATTATTAAGTGCCGCCACTATGCTCCTATCTCCTCTTTTATTATAGTGAATTTAAAAAATAAATAGCCCCTTTCGCCCCCCGGTAGGTTCGGTTTCATTAATTCTAAGGTCCCGCCCCGCATCGCACCGCATCGCCCCCCCTTTATTCTACCCCCCTAACCCCCCTCGCCCCCCTTGTCAAGGGGGAACCGATGCAAGCAGGGGGGAAATAGGGGGGGCTACCAAATCCCGATTTATCGGGATCCCGTGAATACGGGACGAGGAGAACGGTAGGTTCGGTTTCCTAACCGCACCACATCGGCACAGTTGGAAACAGTGCCTACCCAACGGGAGGTTGGAGTGTCTCATTAATTCTAAGGTCCACTATAAATAGCCCCTTTCGCCCCCCGGTAGGTGCGGTTTCCTAACCGCCCCGCATCGCCCCCCCTTTATTCTACCCCCCTAACCCCCCTCGCCCCCCTTGTCAAGGGGGAACCGATGCAAGCAGGGGGGAAATAGGGGGGCCTACCAAATCCCGATTTATCGGGATCCCGTGAATACGGGACGAGGAGAACGGTAGGTTCGGTTTCCTAACCGCCCCGCATCGGCACAGTTGGAAACAGTGCCTACCCAACGGGAGGTTGGAGTGTCTCATTAATTCTAAGGTCCACTATAAATAGCCCCTTTCGCCCCCCGGTAGGTGCGGTTTCCTAACCGCCCCGCATCGCCCCCCCTTTATTCTACCCCCCTAACCCCCCTCGCCCCCCTTGTCAAGGGGGAACCGATGCAAGCAGGGGGGAAATAGGGGGGCCTACCAAATCCCGATTTATCGGGATCCCGTGAATACGGGACGAGGAGAACGGTAGGTTCGGTTTCCTAACCGCCCCGCATCGGCACAGTTGGAAACAGTGCCTACCCAACGGGAGCTTAGAGTGTTTCATTAATTCTAAGGTCCACTATAAATAGCCCCTTTCGCCCCCCGGTAGGTTCGGTTTCCTAACCGCCCCACATCGGCACAGTTGGAAACAGTGCCTACCCAACGGGAGCTTAGAGTGTTTCAGTTAATTTGTAGGATTTATGGACGCTGATAAACGCAGATGAACACAGATTTCTAGGGTTTTCTCTTTTTATCTGCGAAAATCAGCGAGATCTGCGTCCGTATCTAACACATCAAACCCGGTAAGCAAACAACTTTGCTTGGAACATCTGGATACGGATAGCGACGGTTTCACCGATGCCGCTGATGTCCCGCTGTCCCTTCCAGGTCACAACTTGGTCGATTGCATCGCCGGTCAAAGGGTCGCAGTCCGCAAAACTGTATCCGGGGACAGGATCCCCATCCGGGGTCATCAGATGAGGTGTCTTGTCAAGGAGTTCCACCTTTATCCAACCGCCGAGCTTGCAGCGGTAGTTGAGCCGTAGTTCATCGTGGCAACGGTAGACGGTCGGAATCGTAAAACGTCCTTCCAACGCTGCGACCAGGCCACAGAACCGATGCGGTTGCCAACGCGCCCACCGGATTTGCAGAGGACGATGGGCAGGGAACATCGCACTTGCCATGTCGGGCAGGACGTTGTGGAGTTTTGAATTGCCTGTATAGGGCGACGCCCAATAGCCATCGGGTAATTCGATCAGGCCACCGCGCCAGAAGTGGGCGGAGCACTCATCGCCGCTACCCGGTGTACCCACCTCAAGGACCGGTTTCCGCTCTGGGCGAGACCAGAACAATCCATCGCGGCTGAAAGCGATCTGACCGTCCATGTGATCGGCGGTCTGGTGGTAAATCGGGATCAGCATCCCGTGCAGATCGGTGCGCCCGGGATACGGAAAGTAGTTGGCACCGTAGAACGAGATATCTAGGTCGTCCTGCGCGTCCGGCTCCAAAATCAGTTTCGGGGCGGGCCACGTGCGAAAGTCCTCCGTCCGAGTGAAGCCGATGGTGCGCCGGTGTGTGCTTTCCTCCAAGCGTCCTGTGCCGATCCCCCCCATCATCTCCGTTGGGTAGCCCATGATCTGGAGATAAGCGTAGTAGTTATTGTGATGCGGATCGAAACGGGCAGCGATCGCACCGTTGACAGGTCGGTTGCCGAGCGGTTGTTCTAGCGGGGTCCACCGGAATCTATCGGGCGAGGTCCACCCCAGCATCCACCCCCAGATAACTGCTTTCGGTCCTTTATAGGCTGCGCCTTCAGCGTTCTGAGCGGCAATCCGCTTGCCCGCTTCCTCTCCGACCAACCTTTCGTTGGTGTCCGGGTCGTACCACGCCATATTGCCGCCCATCGCTTTGTAGCGTTCCTCCGGCGGTGCCTGTGGATCCTCAAAAAAGCCCGACGCCCCTCGCGGCGGGTTGGCGATGAGATTGTTCTGTTTCGACCCCTGAAAGTCCACCCGTCCCAATTCGGGGCGGGTCCATTGGTAGGCATCAATGCTGCGTGCATAGGCAGCACCATTGCCCCCTGATTCGTAGAGCATGTGATAGGCACCGTCATCCTGCCAGATGTAGAGCGGAGCGATACCGGGACGCTCCCACGCTTGCACTGCTTCGAGCAGCGGTTCAGATTTCAGGGCAGTTTCCACCTCGAATTGGATTCCCACGGGAGCGTCAAAGGGCGTGAATAGATCTTCACGGTTCATGCCCCGGTTGCCGGCGTAGATATCGACGGTATCGACCAACGGGCTCCACGCCCCTGTGTTACAGAGGATTCGTGGGGGCCTGACCTGTAGAGGAGTATGTTTTTCCGCGGAAGATTCGTTAGAAGAAGTTGTCATAGTTTCCTTTTTATTTATAGTGGACCTTAGAATTAATGAGACACTCCAAGCTCCCGTTGGGTAGTCCCTGTTTCCAACAGTGCCGATACGGTGCGGTTAGAAACCGCCCCTACCGTTTTCCCGTTGGGTAGCCCCCCTATTTCCCCCTGCTTGCTTTCCCCCCTGCTTGCATCGGTTCCCCCTTGACAAGGGGGGCGAGGGGGGTTAGGGGGGTAGAATAAAGGGGGGTGCCGATGCGGTGCGGTTAGAAACCGCCCCTACCGTTCTCCCGTTGGGTAGCCCCCCTTAATCCCCCTGCTTGCTTTCCCCCTGGTTGCATCGGTTCCCCCTTGACAAGGGGGGCGAGGGGGGTTAGGGGGGTAGAATAAAGGGGGGTGCCGATGCGGTGCGGTTAGAAACCGCCCCTACCGTTTTCCCGTTGGGTAGCCCCCCTTTTCCCCCCTGGTTGCATCGGTTCCCCCTTGACAAGGGGGGCGAGGGGGGTTAGGGGGGTAGAATAAAGGGGGGTGCCGATGCGGTGCGGTTAGAAACCGCCCCTACCGTTTTCCCGTTGGGTAGCCCCCCTATTTCCCCCTGCTTGCTTTCCCCCCTGCTTGCATCGGTTCCCCCTTGTCAGGGGAGTTGAGGGAAAAGACAAGGGGACCTAACCCCCCGGCCCCCTTATCAGGGGGAGACCCCTTGTCAGGGGAGTTGAGGGAAAAGACAAGGGGACCTAACCCCCCGGCCCCCTTATCAGGGGGAGACACAGGGCTATCCATTTAGCAATCCCACCACTCTTTTAACCCCCCGGCCCCCTTATCAGGGGGAGACCCCCTTGTCAGGGGAGTTGGGGGATTTAGGGGGTTAAAAACAAAAGTCTATCCCTTGTGTGCTAAATTTGCGTAAGTCTTGTTATTAGTACATTAGTTCATTGATTCATTGAAATGTTGGGTTTCACTGTCGTTCAACCCAACCTACGGGCTATACTCCTTAAACGCATTGTGCATCAAGCATCTCAAAAGTCTGTCCAATCGAAAAGATACGTCAACCGCTCGCTCCGCCTATGCAACAGATTCTGATATACGGTCTGGGGATCACGCGGCGAGACCTTCGTTGCCAAGGGGGCAACCGACATTCGACCTGCAGCCAACCATCTCAACCCAGCGGCGAGATTGCCGTAAATGCTGTTCGTCCGAAACTCTGTCGGTTGATTCGGCAGCTCCCACTCCCACCCGCTGCGGACGACCGCATATTTGTGGAAAATTGCGTGCAAGATGCTATGGGCATACATCTCTGTATAACGTCGCCACGGTGTCGCAATCAGCACCACCTCACCTTTCTTTCGGACGACGTTACAGCCGTCCAACACCGCCTGCTCGTGGCCCGAACAATCGACCACCAATCCCACCGTACCCGCGATATTGGGGTCGTCCACCGGAACAGCGGACAGAACATTCTTGAGCCCACATTCGATAGCGACTTTGCGACGAGTTTCTATCGGCTCACAGGCGAACACCTCATAGCCGGCGTTCGTAAAATTTTGGGCGGCGAGATTCCCAACGATACCCAAGCCGGTGACGACAACCCGCTCCGGCGGTCGAGCAGTCGTTGTCGTTAATGTGGTCAAACTCACGTTCATCAACCGAGCGAAAACGCCTGTCTCCGGTGCGAGCCCTTCGGGCAACAGCAAGGCAGCATCACGCTTAACACGCTGATAGGATCGGTGATTCCCCATACAGAAGACGTGATCCCCCGCCTTGATGTCATCGACCGCTTCCCCAACGGATTCAACCGCAAAGACACCCGCATAGCCGGAGCCGCGTGGGTGACCGCCCTCCGAAGTGTAGGAGCCCGTGGATTCCGTTCCGGCACTTATCAACGTGACGAGGCTTCTACCGGCAATTTCGTCCGGGGCAAGTGGTGTCGCGTCCCGTTCAACGATCCGTAGCTCCGCCTGCTCCCGTGCGACGAATTGAACCGCATAATCTTTCTCCGAACTCATGTGCTTTCCTCTTTTCAATTTTGGTGGCGTAGGTTGCCTAACCTGCGATCATTACGCATTACGTTTCACGCATTGTATAGACATGTCGCCCCGCTGGGGCTAAAAGACTCGTTTTCCCGTCTTCTCGCTTTCCCCTACCTTCCCTGAAACTGCGGTTTCCGTTTCTCCATGAACGCCCGCCTGCCCTCCTTATAATCCTCGCTGGCGAAACAGGCATCCACCAGCTGTTTACAAAGTTCTAGGTCCCGATCAGCCGGATCCTTGCAGACCTCCGCAATAATCTGCTTGCAGGCTTTAATCGTCAAGGGCGCATTGCCGGCGATAGTCTCCGTATACTCATCCACGAAGGCATCGATTTCGTCCTTCGACAGCACCCGGTTGATGAGTCCCATATCGTAGGCTTCCGATGCGTCAAACTGTCTAGCAGTGAACAGAATCTCTTTGGCGCGGATGGGACCGACAAGGGCAACCAACGGCTTCAACCCACCGTAGCCGTAGCCAAGCCCTAACTTGGCTGCAGGAATGCCAAATTTTGAATCGTCTGTGGCGAGACGCAGATCGCAACAGAGGGCGATTCCCAATCCCCCGCCGATACAATATCCCGCAATCTTCGCGATAGTCGGTTTGGAGATGTTCGTCAGTTTTTCGTGGGCGAGCCCCGACGCCACGTTGTACTCTTTAATCGTGTCTGCCGCTGCGCGCTGCTTCTCGAACTGCGATATATCCGCGCCGGCAGAAAATGCCCTGCCCCCCTCGCCCGAAACCACCACAGCGCGAATCGCATCATCTGCCTCGAAATCCGCCATCACCTTCGCGATGCCCTGCCACATCTCGTAAGAGATGGCGTTATGCTTTTCGGGACGGTTGAAACCGAGATAACCGACACCGTTCCGCTTGTCGGCGATAATCAGATCTGTGGTGCTGCTCGCCGCGACGTTCATATCACATTCTCCTTTCGCATTGTCTCGATCTCGTCGTCAAAGAATCCGAATTCCCGCAAGATTTCATCCGTATGTTCGCCCAGTTCGGGCGCGGGCCGATACGGCATCTTTGGTGTGCTGCTCATATTTGTCGCATGACGCAGCACGTCTAATCTACCGAGCACGGGGTGATCTACGGGCCGCGACATTTCGAGGTGCTCTATATGCGGGTCTGACCACATTTCGTCCATCTTGTAAATGGGGCCGCAAGGCACACCCGCGTCGTTGAGTGCCTCAATCCATTCGGCACTACTTCGGGTCGAAAAATATTCTTGCAATTCCGCGTTCAACGCAGCCCGATTCCTTGACCGCGCCCCGTCGTCCGCATAGTCGGGGTTGTTGCGAAGCTCGTCCGCCCCTAGGAGGTCACAGAGCCGCTCCCACATCGTCCCCCCGCTCGCCGCTATATTAATGTAGCCATCGGTCGTCTGAAATACGCCGGTCGGAATGCTGGTGGGGTGATCGTTGCCCGCTTGCCCCGGCACTTCATTGTCGATGCTCCACCGCGCCGCTTGGAAATCGAGCATCGCAATCTGCGCTTCGAGCAGCGATGAGTGCACCCATTGCCCTTCCCCAGTTTCCTCGCGCTGCAACAACGCAATCAGTATCCCGATGGCAGTATACATGCCGGAAGCGAGGTCTGCAATCGGTACACCAACCCGCAACGGACCCTGACCCGGAAATCCGGTGATCCACATCAAACCGCCCATCCCCTGTGCAATCTGATCGAAGCCGGGACGCCCGCCGTAGGGACCGTCTTGACCGAACCCGGAGATACTGGCGTAGACGATGCGCGGGTTCTCGGTGCGGCACGCCTCGTAATTAATCTTTAGGCGATCCTTGACGCCGGGGCGATAGTTCTCTACCACCACATCCGCCTGTTTTACCATCCGCATGAATGCGGCATGACCGATCTCCGACTTGAGATTCAACGTCATGCTCCGCTTATTTCGCTGGAGGTTTTGAAAGTCCGAGTTATGACGTGAACCGAGGGCATCCCCTTCCTTACCGGGAGCTGGCGGGAGTTCAATCTTTATGACGTTCGCCCCCCAATCGGCAAGCTGACGGACGGCGGTCGGGCCCGCACGGACGCGGGTTAAATCGAGAACGGTAAAACGGTGGAGGGGCGGTTTATGATCGGTCATCGTTTATGGTAACTCCTTTTTTACTATCTCTTTTTGGGTTAATACATCCAAAGGATCGGAAGGGTAGAATGAACGGAAATCAGTTAAGTTTAGCGCAGATCCATATAAAACACAAGCCGAAACGGGAAATGCCTAGGGGCATTTAATTCCTCACGGCATCGGCACCCTGAACCCCCCTTGCCATCCCCCCTTATCATGGGGGGCGGGGCATTTGAACCCCCCTTGCCATCCCCCCTTATCATGGGGGGCGGGGCATTTAATTCCTCACGGCATCGGCACCTTGAACCCCCCTTGCCATCCCCCCTTATCATGGGGGGCGGGTCATTTAATTCCTCACGGCATCGGCACCCTGAACCCCCCTTGCCATCCCCCCTTATCATGGGGGGCGGGGCATTTAATTCCTCACGGCATCGGCACCCCCCTTTATTCTACCCCCCCTAACCCCCCTCGCCCCCCTTGTCAAGGGGGAACCGATGCAAGCAGGGGGAAATAGGGGGCTACCAAACGGTAGAACAGTAGGTTCGGTTTGCTAACCGCCCCGGTGTGGCGTGTCTCATTAATTCTAAGGGCCACTATAAATGACCCTAGGAAATGCATGCTAAGGGTGATAATTGTTAAGTCCCCCTGATAAGGGTGATAATTGTTAAGTCCCCCTAAGGGTGATAATTGTTAAGTCCCCCTGATAAGGGGGATTTAGGGGGTTTCTTCGCAGAGATGCGTTTATGCAAGTCCTGATACACTCCTTCAAGATTATTCAGCACTTCAGCATTGGTGATATCGAATTACTTCAACCCCAAATTTGTTTAAGTTTTTAGGGTCTTTATCGTATTGTTGCTGCGCTGCATGAGTATCGCCGTCGATCTATAGCAAGCAAGTTCGGCACAATAAAAATCAACAATGTATTCATCCAGCGGTTTCTGGCGGGTGAATTTCAGATTGTCTAGTCGTTTGCCTTGCAGAACTTCATGCCATAGTTTCTGTTCTGCCGGAGTTGGATTTTTACGATTTATTCGTGCTTTTTGGGTTAGGTTTTTGTTGTAGGGTATATAACCCCCCTTGCCCCCCTTATCAGGGGGGAATTGTTTACCTTTTGACTTGGTACTCATATTATTTATTCGTGCTTTTTGGGTTAGGTTTTTGTTGTAGGGTATATAACCCCCCTTGCCCCCCTTATCAGGGGGGAATTGCTTACCTTTTGACTTGGTACTCATATTATTCGTGCTTTTTGGGTTAGGTTTTTGTTGTAGGGTATATAACCCCCCTTGCCCCCCTTATCAGGGGGGAATTGTTTATCTTTTGACTTGGTACTCATATTATTCGTGCTTTTTGGGTTAGGTTTTTGTTGTAGGGTATATAACCCCCCTTGCCCCCCTTATCAGGGGGGAATTGTTTACCTTTTGACTTGGTACTCATAATACTGCTCGACCTCGATTGGGATTCAAAATGCTCAGGGTGATAATTGTTAAGTCCCCCTAAGGGTGATAATTGTTAAGTCCCCCTGATAAGGGGGATTTAGGGGGTTTCTTCGCAGAGATGCGTTTATGCAAGTCCTGATACACTCCTTCAAGATTATTCAGCACTTCAACATTGGTATATCGAATTACTTCAACCCCAAATTTGTTTAAGTTTTTAGTTCGGTCTTTATCGTATTGTTGCTGCGCTGCATGAGTATCGCCGTCGATCTCGATAGCAAGCATCAGTTCGGCACAATAAAAATCAACAATGTATTCATCCAGCGGTTTCTGGCGGGTGAATTTCAGATTGTCTAGTCGTTTGCCTTGCAGAGCTTCATGCCATAGTTTCTGTTCTGCCGGAGTTGGATTTTTACGATTTATTCGTGCTTTTTGGGTTAGGTTTTTGTTGTAGGGTATATAACCCCCCTTGCCCCCCTTATCAGGGGGGAATTGTTTACCTTTTGACTTGGTACTCATATTATTCGTGCTTTTTGGGTTAGGTTTTTGTTGTAGGGTATATAACCCCCCTTGCCCCCCTTATCAGGGGGGAATTGTTTATCTTTTGACTTGGTACTCATAATACTGCTCGACCTCGATTGGGATTCAAAATGCTCAGGGTGATAATTGTTAAGTCCCCCTGATAAGGGGGATTTAGGGGGTTTCTTCGCAGAGATGCGTTTATGCAAGTCCTGATACACTCCTTCAAGATTATTCAGCACTTCAGCAAAGGGTGATAATTGTTAAGTCCCCCTGATAAGGGGGATTTAGGGGGTTTCTTCGCAGAGATGCGTTTATGCAAGTCCTGATACACTCCTTCAAGATTATTCAGCACTTCAGCATTGGTATATCGAATTACTTCAACCCCAAATTTGTTTAAGTTTTTAGTTCGGTCTTTATCGTATTGTTGCTGCGCTGCATGAGTATCGCCGTCGATCTCGATAGCAAGCATCAGTTCGGCACAATAAAAATCAACAATGTATTCATCCAGCGGTTTCTGGCGGGTGAATTTCAGATTGTCTAGTCGTTTGCCTTGCAGAACTTCATGCCATAGTTTCTGTTCTGCCGGAGTTGGATTTTTACGATTTATTCGTGCTTTTTGGGTTAGGTTTTTGTTGTAGGGTATATAACCCCCCTTGCCCCCCTTATCAGGGGGGAATTGTTTACCTTTTGACTTGGTACTCATATTATTCGTGCTTTTTGGGTTAGGTTTTTGTTGTAGGGTATATAATTGTTAAGCCCCCCTGATAAGGGGGATTTAGGGGGTTTCTTCGCAGAGATGTGTTTATGCAAGTCCTGATACACTCCTTCAAGATTATTCAGCACTTCAGCAAAGGGTGATAATTGTTAAGTCCCCGCTAAGGGTGATAATTGTTTCCCCGCTAAGGGTGATAATTGTTAAGTCCCCGCTAAGGGTGATAATTGTTAAGTCCCCCTGATAAGGGGGATTTAGGGGGTTTCTTCGCAGAGATGCGTTTATGCAAGTCCTGATACACTCCTTCAAGATTATTCAGCACTTCAGCATTGGTATATCGAATTACTTCAACCCCAAATTTGTTTAAGTTTTTAGTTCGGTCTTTATCGTATTGTTGCTGCGCTGCATGAGTATCGCCGTCGATCTCAATAGCAAGCATCAGTTCGGCACAATAAAAATCAACAATGTATTCATCCAGCGGTTTCTGGCGGGTGAATTTCAGATTGTCTAGTCGTTTGCCTTGCAGAACTTCATGCCATAGTTTCTGTTCTGCCGGAGTTGGATTTTTACGATTTATTCGTGCTTTTTGGGTTAGGTTTTTGTTGTAGGGTATATAACCCCCCTTGCCCCCCTTATCAGGGGGGAATTGTTTACCTTTTGACTTGGTACTCATATTATTCGTGCTTTTTGGGTTAGGTTTTTGTTGTAGGGTATATAACCCCCCTTGCCCCCCTTATCAGGGGGGAATTGTTTATCTTTTGACTTGGTACTCATATTATTCGTGCTTTTTGGGTTAGGTTTTTGTTGTAGGGTATATAACCCCCCTTGCCCCCCTTATCAGGGGGGAATTGTTTGTCTGACTTATCAGAGGGGAATTGTTTGCCCCCCTTATCAGGGGGGAATTGTTTATCTTTTGACTTGGTACTCATAATACTGCTCGACCTCGATTGGGATTCAAAGCAATCTGTGGTAAATTTATGGTGAATTAGAGAAATAAGTAGGCATTTACCGATAACTCCGATCTTCGCAAAGTTTCCAAAGTCCCCCGATAGGGCGGGATTTATCAACTTGGTAAGTGGTACCTCCCGATAAAATCGGGAGGTATTTAGGGGGCCTCGATAAATCGAAATCAGGGTTGGCTGTGCATTGGGAGTGTCTAAGTAACAGGGCTTACGCAATCCACCGGGTTGTCGTGAACGCAGATCTGCGTTCACGACGAACTATAGGGGATGAACGGCTATTACGAAGCCATTAAGGCATTCAACCGCATAAGTCCTAGTTTAGTCTTTGGCGTATTCTGATTCTAGCCAGAAATAGAGGGCATGGAGAAGATTAGGAAATCTGTAGCCACCTTTGACATCCGCGATTGTCTCTATTGCTCCCAACTGTTTCATACGTCTAAGGAAATTGTCTAACACTTTGACTTCCTTCTCTGTCAAATTTTCCACCAACGCTGCTCTCCGAAAATACATTTGAGGTTCACCCGCCATTTTTCGGAGAATCGATCGATACCTTTCGCTCCGAATCGCACTGAAAATCTGAGGTTCCAACAGCTTCCGACCTATAATCTCAGCAGCTATTGAGATGCCTTGGGTAACCTCCCTTGCATTGATGTTTAGACTTTGCGCTGTACGCCAAACTGCATCGCCGATTTCATGTGCCAAGACTGGTAGTCCGCCAGTAAACCGAACAAGTTTACTGAGTTCTATCTCCTCTATCTTTGCATTCATGGATTGAAAAGCGTTTTGGTAGAATTCTGTGGTTTCTTCGTCTGACCATGGCGAAATATCGATCAGTTCAAAAACGCGAGCAAGAGAGGGTTGGCCACTTATTAGCTCTTGACGGCGTTCCTCAAGTCCAACGACGAGAATGCAAAGCGACATTTTTTGTTCGGACGTGGTAATTTCGTCCACCGTGCTTTTTAACCAGTTGGCAAATTCTTCAGAGGTTGCAAGACCGTTTATATCATCCAAAATCAAAAGGAGCGCGTCCTTCTGCCCTTTGAGTTTGTCTAGCAGATTCCTCATGGACGGAACAAAATTACGGGATAGTGTAGACAGATCTTTATCTTCAAGATTCAACTCAAGCGAAAAGCCAAACAAGCCGACTTTACGAACACGATTGCCAAAGAACTCCATTGCTTGCTGGTGCCACGATTTGTCTAGGCTCTCATTGAGAATACGGTCAAATGTCTTCCGTACCATTTCGTTCAACTCTCCGACACCGCCGAGATAGATATGACAACCTGCTGTGTTACAGTTACGATCTGAAAGGTGGCGCACGAAAGAGGCCAAAGAGCTCTTGCCAATTCCCCGTTCTCCGCTGATGAATCCTATTTTGAATTGGCCCTGGGTGCTTGCTTTCACCATGCTTTGCAAGCGTTCGATTTCTGTGATACGCCCCACAAAAAACTCGAATGGCACAGTTTGCCCCGGTTTGAATGGGCTCAGTTCAGGCTTCATAATAGTCTTCCTCTTTTACATTTTTCATTAGGAAAGTTTACTACAAATTATATCACTTTTTGCTAGGTCTTTCAATAGTTTTGGGTACGCTGATAGGGGCATTTATAGTGAATTCAAAAAACAAACAAACACTTGGTCCCTCCGGTAGGTGCGGTTTCTAACCGCACCGCATCGGCACAGTTGGGAACAGTGCCTACCCAACAGGTGGTTTGCTAACCGCACCGCATCGGCACAGTTGGAAACAGTGCCTACCCAACAGGTGGTTTGCTAACCGCACCGCATCGGCACAGTTGGAAACAGTGCCTACCCAACAGGTGGTTTGCTAACCGCCCCGCATAGGCACAGTTGGAAACAGTGCCTACCCAACAGGTGGTTTGCTAACCGCCCCGCATCGGCACAGTTGGAAACAGTGCCTACCCAACAGGTGGTTTGCTAACCGCCCCGCATCGGCACAGTTGGAAACAGTGCCTACCCAACAGGTGGTTTGCTAACCGCACCGCATCGGCACCTCCCTTTATTCTACCCCCCTAACCCCCCTCGCCCCCCTTGTCAAGGGGGAACCGATGCAAGCAGGGGGGAAAGCTAGCGGGGGGATTAAGGGGGGGCTACCCAACGGGAGGTTGGAGTGTCCCATTAATTCTAAGGTCCACTATAATTCTTCGGCGGGGCAAGTTGCTTTGCCTCCCGATTTATCGGGGAGTTCATTGGTTCATTAGTCGGTTGGTTAATTCATTCTTCTTATGTTTCCCCCTTCGGATACATATATCGCCCCTCTGGGGCTTTAGGATATTTGTTTATCCGTATACTATAGACATGTCGCCCCGCTGGAGCTAAATGAACTGCTAAACCCATGATTTTTACGTTTCACGCATCACGTTTCACGTATCAACAACTGCAAACTAGCACTATTGGTTAAATAGCCCTGGTCTGGTATTAACATTGACTTTTATCGTTAAAAGGTTATATAATATAGTAGATGTTAGAATTAATGAGACACTCCAAAAGGCGCTGTTTCCAACTGCGCCGTTTCAGCCTACCACGGCCCCATTGGTAGGCGCTGTTTCCAACTGCGCCGTTTCAGCTTACCACGGCCCCATTGGTAGGCGCTGTTTCCAACTGCGCCGTTTCAGCCTACCACGGCCCCATTGGTAGGCGCTGTTTCCAACTGCGCCGTTTCAGCCTACCACGGCACCTATGCGGTGCGGTTAGAAACCGCACCTACCGGGGGCGAAAGTGTTCTTTTATTTTTAGAATCCACTATAAATGACGAGTAAGGCTGTATTTTGCCCGATAAGGAGGCTATTGGTCATGAAAGATTGGATTCAGAGTCTTATTACCATAGCGTTTGTGATTGTTTCCACGATTATCTCTGTCATTATTACCATCAATGTTCAAATTTCCAAGTTGAATGCGATATCGGAGGCGGCTGCGAAAGATAGGGAGTTGATTCGCAAGGAAATTAAGAACACTTCCGAGGCGGCTGCGAAAGACAGAGAGTTGATTCGCCAGGAAATTAAGGATATTGCCGAGGCAGCGGCGCACGATAGGGCGTTAATTCGGAAGGAAATGTCAAGGTTAGCGGATCAGGTGGATCGCCTCAACCAAAATTACATCAACCACCTCTCCTTCCATCAGGGGCTTGCTCCCAAAACGCCGCCCCGCTAACTATTTTTGGTAATTAAGGAGGCTATTGGTCATGAAAGATTGGATTCAGAGTCTTATTACCATAGCGTTTGTGATTGTTTCCACGATTATCTCTGTCATTATTACTATCAATGTTCAAATTTCCAAGTTGAATGCGATATCGGAGGCGGCGGCGCAAGATAGGGAGTTGATTCGCAAGGAAATTGAGTCAATTCGAGATGATTTAAAAGATGAGATAAAAAAAGAGTCAGAACGGGCGGCGCACGATAGGGCGTTAATTCGCAAGGAGATGTCGAGGTTAGCGGATCAGGTAGATCGCCTCAACCAAAATTACATCAACCATCTCTCCTTACCATCAGGGGCTTGCCCCCAAAACGCCGCAACGGTGAAGCGACACATCTGTATAGGCTAGAAAACGGTCAAAACAACTCATACTTCAACAACCGGCACTCAATCGGTCCATTATATAATGTAAACCGTTTCGCTGTCCGCAGCCCGATCCACTTCGCCAACTTCAGATTGCCCGTGAACAGATACGCGGTATACCCCGCACACCGCTGTTTCAGCACATCCCCCAATCCGCTGTACAACGATTTCAACTCCTCCACCTCGCCCGTCCGTTCGCCGTAGGGCAGATTGCAAACAATAACCCCCCGATGCCCACGCGGACTCAACTTTAGTGCATCGCCCCGCATAAAACGGATGTGCCTTTCCACCCCCGCTAACTTCGCATTCTCCGACGCAACGCGGATCGCCGGTCTCGATATGTCGTATCCGAGGAGCCGTCCCGGGAGCTTCTCACCAACCCCCGCTCGCGCCTCAGCCATCAAACGCGCCCACAGTTTCCGATCAAAATTCCGCCACCGCTGAAAACCGAACGCTAGCCGTCCCGATGATCCGTCCCCACACCGCAGGAGTCCGGGTGCGTAATTCATCGCCTTGAGCGCGGCTTCGATGACAATCGTGCCAGAGCCGCACATCGGGTCGATGAACATCCCTTCGTTATCCCACGCCACCAACCCCACAATCGCCGCAGCTAAGGTCTCCCGCAACGGCGCGTCCGTCGCTTGACGGCGATATCCACGTAGATGCAATCGATCGCCGGAGGCATCGAGGCTGAGGACGCAGTAATCTTTCGCAATATGGGCATTGATCTGGAGCATCGGACGACGTCGATCCACGTTTGGACGGCGACCGACGCTAGCCCGAAACCCATCCACAATCGCATCCTTAACCTTCAACGCGGCGTAATGGGAATGGGTAATCTGCGAATCGCGGCAGTTACAATCGACGGCGAATGTGGTGTCAACCGTCATCCAATCGCGCCACCGGACGTTACGGGCATTTTCGTAGAGTGCTTCCGGCGTCGGACAGGCGAACTCCGCTATCGGCATCAACACTCGATTCGCGGTGCGGAGCCAGAGGTTCGCCCGGTAGAGCGTCTCCAACCCGCCTTTGAAATGGACACCTCCGACGGTGGATCGGATGTTCAGCGCACCGATCGCCGCCAATTCCTGTGCAACGAGCGATTCGGTCCCCTTCGCCGCCGTCGCAAAAAACCGTATATTTGCCATATTCCAATTCCCCTCTCTAAATCGTAGTCTCCACGGCTCGTGTGTTCGTTGTACTTGTGTAATCCGCAGACTCGGCGGTTCGGAGAACAACAAGCCCCAGCGGGGCGATATGTTGTAGTGAACGCAGATCTGCGTTCCTTACACGCACGGGGACACCATTTCCACAAGCGAAGTGCGTAAGTCCGATGTGTATATCGTGCTTCGGTTGCCTCGTCCGAATCAAAAACATATTTCGGATTGTACGGGACATCAAAACGTTCTAGAAACGCCAGATACTCTTCCCTGAACGTCTGACGCGAATGATGCTCCTCCTGATTTGTGATATAACGGGCGACAACAGCCAATTGGGAATGTGCATACGAAAACGCGGCAAAACCCGCCTGCCATTCAAATCGTCCTGCCACCCACCTCTGTTTGTTGATAAATTTTGACGAATTTGCCTTAATATCTCTGACTAGATCGGAAATGGCAATATCGGGAGTAATGCCCATAAGGATATGGATATGATTGGGCATAGAATTAATCCGAATGACGGTTTGATTTTTGCTGTCGATTATGCCGGTAATATATCTGTGGAGTTCATCTTTATGATGTTTTGGAATAAGGGATGCCCTTCCTTTGACAGCAAAAATAATATGAATGTAAAGTTGGGTATAGGTATCAGCCATGATGTGCTTCCTCTGGGTAATTTTTCACATGTCGCCCCTCTGGGGCTTGGGGTATTTGGTTTATTCATTTTCTATAAACATGCCGCCCCTCTGGGGCTAAAGGAAAATAATACGTAATGCGTAAGAAAAACTATCTCGATCCCTTACGTATTACGCATTACGTTTCACACATTCGATAACACATGTCGCCCCGCTGGGGCTTGGGGTATTTGGTTTATTCATTTTCTATAAACATGCCGCCCCTCTGGGGCTAAAGGAAAATAATACGTAATGCGTAAGAAAAACTATCTCGATCCCTTACGTATTACGCATTACGTTTCACACATTCGATAACACATGTCGCCCCGCTGGGGCTTGGGGTATTTGGTTTATTCATTTTCTATAAACATGCCGCCCCTCTGGGGCTAAAGGAAAATAATACGTAATGCGTAAGAAAAACTATCTCGATCCCTTACGTATTACGCATTACGTTTCACACATTCGATAACACATGTCGCCCCTCTGGGGCTTGGGGTATTTGTTTATTCTGTATTCTATAAACATGCCGCCCCTCTGGGGCTAAAGGAAAATAATACGTAATGCGTAAGAAAAACTATCTCGATCCCTTACGTATTACGCATTACGTTTCACACATTCGATAACACATGTCGCCCCTCTGGGGCTTGGGGTATTTGTTTATTCTGTATTCTATAAACATGTCGCCCCGCTGGGGCTAAATATCAATGAACTAATGAACTATTCTAGATGCCGTAACAGATCCCGCTTCGTCAACGGTCGATCAAGGTGCATCAGATAAATCTGGAACGTATCGCTGCGATCCGAAACAAACGCCAACAACCTCGAATCCGGGGAAAACGCAGGCTGCATCGACGCACCGATCCCGTTTGTCAACCGTCGTTCATTCGCTCCGTCCGCATCCATCAGATAGATCTCAATATCCCCGTCCCGCGCTGAGACAAAGGCGAGGGCCTCCCCGTCCGACGAGATCACAGGGCTATAGCAGTCGTGCGGGTTCGGGTTCAGATGCCTCTCATCGCTGCCGTCAATGTTGATGCTATAGATCTGATGCCGTTCCGCTTGTCCCGCTGCTAGGTCATCGGTCCGTGCCGAGACAAACGCAATCCGTTTCCCGTCGGGGAAGAACATCGGGCTGCCGTCGTCCACTTCGTTATGCGTAATCTGCTGAGACGGAATCGTTGCTGGATCAATCGCACCGAGATCCACGTCACTTAGATCGAGGATATACAACTCCAGATTGCCAGCACTGTTCGATTCGTAAGCGACACGCTGCCGGTCCGGCGATATCCCCAACGAACGGACACCGAACCCAACCGGCATTATCTCCTGTGTCACCTTACTATTAATATGTGAGGCATAGAAACCCGCATAGATCGGCGTGGAGCCGCTGCTCTGCAGCAAAATCTTCACCTGACGCGAGGTCTGCGGTTCACGGCTATAGATAACGTAGTTCGGATTACTCAAGAACGCAGGCTCGCCTTCATCGTAGTCGGTGGTGAACGTCACCCGCTTCCGCACGCGCCTATCGTCTATATCCATGATGAAAATCTCACCGTTATCCAACCGATACGACGCGAACACAAGCTGCGAGCCGTCCTGCGAAAATCGGGGTGAATAGTTGTCCTTCTTGCCACTGGTCAACTGTTCCACCTGATACGCGTCCGTGATAAGCCCCGCCACCTGCTGTAGAACCGCATTGTCTGAGGTAGATTGGACAACCGCCCGCAGCTCACGGTATCCCGAATCCCGAATCCCTTGTTTCAGATACACCTTCGCCAACGCGAGCCGCACCGTCACTTTGGCTTCAGGCTGGGCGGTATACAGGTTAACCGCTGTTTTATAGTTGCGGATCGCTTGGTCGTAACTGCCCAACCCCTCATACGCCTGACCGAGCAGAAATCGCGCCTTCGGGTTCCGATCGTCCACCGTGATAATCTTCTCCAACAGGTTAATCGCCTCCGGATGCATCCCCGATTGGATTAACGCCTCGCTCTGCCGGAGCGGTTCGTCCTTCCCACCGCAACCGATCAGGCAACCGAGAAGCACAAGTAGCAGCGTGAAACATGAAACGTGAAACGTGAAGCGTGATATACTTAATGACAATGTTAAATTGTTTTTTTCTTCCATCTTTATTTTCCTTTATGGATTCCGATACCTCCCCGCCCCCATTCAACCTTCCACTCTCTCACTTCCTTAATCGTCTTCCTGTATGCCTCCCTTCAGATCATTGTATCAAAAAACCGTTGATAAATCAACAATGTTGTGATAACATCGGCAATCAACCAAAAAGCCTTGCCAACCCTCGCAAGCCGTGATACCATATCAGACGATTATCTTCAAAGGAGATTTCCGATGAAAATTGTTATTGTCCTTTTAATACTCTTTGGGTCGATTGTATTGCCCGCTCTAGGTGAATTGACAGCTGCGGATCTTGACAAGATTCGCTTGATTGTTAAGGAGGAGGTCAAGACAGAAATCACCGCGTCCGAAAAACGTACGCAGGAAAATATTAATCTCAAAATTGAGGCATTGGACAAAAGCCTAAATGCCAGAATTAACGAATTAGATAAAAGCCTAAATGCTAGAATCGATGCGGTGCATACCCGAATTGATGCCGTGGATAAGAGGGTTGGCGAATTAGAAGAAAGCTTGAGTAGCAGAATTGGGGATATGTGGCTCGTGGTGCTCGCGCTCATTGGACTCGTCGCAGCTGCCGTTGCAATTCCTCAAATTATTATCGCTTATAAGGAAAAAGGTCAGAAGGAGATGGAAAAACGGCAGGAAGTGCTCCAGACCGAAATCCAACAGCTCCGCGAGCAGATTGAGTCGCTGCAAAACGCCTCCTCCTAATCCGCCTCAAGCGTGACACCCTATAGCACCGAGAAAGGTAGGTTTTCCAGATGGATTTTGGTTCATGGAGTCCCTCCCACACGATATTGGCTCTGTTCGTCGTTGCGGGTTTTGTCGGACAAGTTGCGGTCTATTTCTACAAAACCTCCCAAAACACTAAGCGTATAGAACGGCTTGAAGAGCGGATGGATAAACGGTTCGCCGAGCTCATTTCTATAATGAATCATCAAATCGCTGATCTGCGAAGTGAAATGAATCAGCAAATGTCCGATGTACGCGGGGAGATCCGCGACCTCCGATTGGAGATGAGCAAGCTCAACCAGAACCATATCGATCACCTGACCCACCATCACGATAACTGATAGGTTCATTTATGGTGAATCGTTAGGACTTACGCAGTTGGTTTGTAAGTCCCCCTGAACCCCTCTGGCAAGGGTTTCCCCTTGATAAGGGGGACTAAGGGGGTTAAGGGGACCTAACCCCCCTGCCCCCCTTGTCAGGGGGAGACTTTTGATGGAAGCTGTAGGACAGCCCTAACCCCCCTGCCCCCCTTATCAAGGGGGAGACTTTTGATGCACAGCCCTAACCCCCCTGCCCCCCTTGTCAGGGGGGTTGTAAGGGGGTTAAGGGGCTCTTCTCCCCTTGTCTTTCCCCCCAACTCCCCTGGCAAGGGTTTCCCCTTGATAAGGGGGACTAAGGGGGTTGGGACGGCGACACCCCTATCCACATCGCTATCGGGTTTCCCCTTGATAAGGGGGACTGAGGGGGTTAAGGGGACCTAACCCCCCGGCCCTCTTATCAGGGGGAGACTCTTGTTCAGAACCCCCCTGCCCCCCTTATCAAGGGGGAGACTTTTGATGCGCCCTCTTATCAGGGGGAGACTTTTGATGGAAGCTGTAGGACAGCCCTAACCCCCCTGCCCCCCTTATCAAGGGGGAGACTTTTGATGCGCCCTCTTATCAGGGGGAGACTTTTGATGGAAGCTGTAGGACAGCCCTAACCCCCCTGCCCCCCTTATCAAGGGGGAGACTCTTGTTCAGAACCCCCCTGCCCCCCTTATCAGGGGGAGACTTTTGTTCAGAACCCCCCTGCCCCCCTTATCAAGGGGGAGACTCTTGTTCAGAACCCCCCTGCCCCCCTTATCAAGGGGGAGACTCTTGTTCAGAACCCCCCTGCCCCCCTTATCAAGGGGGAGACTCTTGTTCAGAACCCCCCGGCCCCCTTATCAAGGGGGAGACTCTTGTTCAGAACCCCCCTGCCCCCCTTATCAAGGGGGAGACTTTTGATGCGTTATCAGGGGGAGACTTTTGATGGAAGCTGTAGGACAGACCTAACCCCCCTGAACTAGGACAGACCTAACCCCCCTGAACTAGGACAGACCTAACCCCCTTGATAAGGGGGGCAGGGGGGTTACCCTGACAAGGGGGGCAGGGGGTTAGGGCCCCTTCGCTGCCCCGATGCGGTGCGGTTAGGAAACCGCACTACATAATTTTCCTGGTTTTCCCGTCTTCCCATTTATGCCTCACGCAAAAAGTGGTTGCCAAACCCCCCAAGCCGTGATACCATATTAGACCATATATCTTCTAAAGGAGTCGATCGCTGATGCGAACCGTAATAATCGTATCTCTACTTCTTTTGCTAAGCGTCCCCGGTTTTGGTGAGCTGACGAAGGAAGACATACGCACCATCTTCAAAGAAGAGAACGCTGCGTCCGAAAAGCGCATGCGGGAATATATCGATCTTAAGGTTGAGACGCTAAATACTAGAATTGATGCTTTAGAGAAAAGCCTAAACGCTAGAATTGATGGTGTAGAGAAAAGCCTAAACGCTAGAATTGATGGGTTGGATCAGAGAATTGATGGTGTAGAGAAAAGCCTAAGTGCTAGCATTAATGACGTAGAGAAAAACCTGACTGGCAGAATGAACGATCTACGGGTCATAATGATTGCGCTGATTGGCTTGATTGCAGCTGCGATTGCAATCCCTCAACTCATCATCGCTTATAAGGAAAAAAGTCAGAAGGAGATGGAAAAACGGCAGGAAGTGCTCCAGACCGAAATCCAACAGCTCCGCGAGCAGATTGAGTCGCTGCAAAACGCCTCCTCCTAATCCGCCTCAACCGTGACACCCTATAGCACCGAGAAAGGTAGGTTTTCCAGATGGATTTTGGTTCATGGAGTCCCTCCCACACGATTGTCCGCGGGGAGATCCGCGACCTCCGATTGGAGATGAGCAAGCTCAACCAGAACCATATCGATCACCTGACACACCATCATGACAACTGATAGGTTCATTTATGGTGAATCGTTAGGACTTACGCAGTTGGTTTGTAAGTCCCCCTGAACCCCCCATGTAACCCCCCCTGCCCCCCTTGTCAGGGGGGTTGTAAGCTACCCCCCATGTAACCCCCCTGCCCCCCTTATCAAGCCCCCCTTGTCAGGGGGGTTGTAAGGGGGTTAAGGGGCTCTTCTCCCCTTGTCTTTCCCCCCAACTCCCCTGGCAAGGGTTTCCCCTTGATAAGGGGGACTAAGGGGGTTGGGCCGGCGACACCCCTATCCACATCGCTATCGGGTTTCCCCTTGATAAGGGGGACTAAGGGGGTTGGGACGGCGACACCCCTATCCACATCGCTATCGGGTTTCCCCTTGATAAGGGGGACTGAGGGGGTTGGGCCGGCGACACCCCTATCCACATCGCTATCGGGTTTCCCCTTGATAAGGGGGACTAAGGGGGTTAAGGGGACCTAACCCCCCGGCCCTCTTATCAGGGGGAGACGCTACAACGGTTCGCTGACGACCCCGCCTTGTTCAGAACCCCCCTGCCCCCCTTATCAAGGGGGAGACTTTTGATGCGTTATCAGGGGGAGACTTTTGATGGAAGCTGTAGGACAGACCTAACCCCCCTGAACCCCCCTGCCCCCCTTATCAAGCCCCCCTTGTCAGGGGGGTTGTAAGGGGGTTAAGGGGCTCTTCTCCCCTTGTCTTTCCCCCCAACTCCCCTGGCAAGGGTTTCCCCTTGATAAGGGGGACTAAGGGGGTTGGGACGGCGACACCCCTATCCACATCGCTATCGGGTTTCCCCTTGATAAGGGGGACTAAGGGGGTTAAGGGGCCCTAACCCCCCGGCCCTCTTATCAGGGGGAGACGCTACAACGGTTCGCTGACGACCCCGCCTTGTTCAGAACCCCCCTGCCCCCCTTATCAAGGGGGAGACTTTTGATGCGTTATCAGGGGGAGACTTTTGATGGAAGCTGTAGGACAGACCTAACCCCCCTGCCCCCCTTATCAAGGGGGAGACTTTTGATGCGTTATCAGGGGGAGACGCTACAACGGTTCGCTGACGACCCCGCCTTGTTCAGAACCCCCCTGACAAGGGGGGCAGGGGGGTTGATTCCTTTCCCTCTGACAAGGGGGGCAGGGGGGTTGATTCCTTTCCCTCTGACAAGGGGGGCAGGGGGGTTGATTCCTTTCCCCTTGACAAGGGGGGCAGGGGGGTTCAGGGGTGCCTACCGGTGCGACAGCCCTTCCTCTCCGATTCAGACCATAAAAAACCTGAAACCCCCCCACCGGTCCCATCGTTTAATCCCCTTCAGAATCACCGGAGCCCTATTTACACGCTGCACGCATCGCTAAATTCCTCACCTCCGGCGATTCGTGTGAATTTTTTTCACAAAAAAGGGTTGACAGATGTTTCAATCTGTTGTATTATAGGGCGTCATTAATTTTGGACGGGGAAAATTGTGGGAATCTCACGGTGAAATTAACCCACTTACACGAATGTCCCCCGGTTTCCATAGGAAGTCAATTGTAGATTGGCATTTTACATCTAATTAATTATGAAAGGATTTTAGTATTATGAGTAAGCAAAAAGACGCATCGAAATGTGACGAGCGTCAAGTGAAAAAGAAAGTAGTTAAACCTTTAACTAAAAAAACGAAAGGGGAAAGACATATAATGTCTACTCAAAGTATGAAAAATTGGAAGTTAGGACTGTTTTTTGTTGTGAGTTTGATGCTGATAGCGGGGATGTTTGGTGGCGAGGTGCTGGCGGAGCGGACTGCAAGTGTTCGGGTTACCACAAACCCAACGACAGTTAATTCAGGCGCGATACTTAACGAGGTGGAAGTTAGATATACCGTGCAGGAGACAGACCCGGACCCAAACGACACAACCACTGTAAATACTGTTCAGGCGAATGTAACCTTTGGGCTGCCGAATGATTGGGCTGCCGCTTATCGAGCGCATTCTAGTACAGATACGACGGACAATCCCGGCTTTGGGACAACTTTTCCGACTGATCCTTATCCTGCAATGAGATCGTATGTGGTTGTGACGGAAACCTTTGATGGGGTGCCTACCACCTTAACGGTAAACAACGGCGGTAGCGTTGTAGTTGCGGGTACTATGGAAATAGGGGAACGCATCACGGTTGTCTATCACAACGTGCAGGTTCCAGCGTATGAGTCCAGCGATCTGACCGCTGCTAGACCCGTACCACCCACAGCACCCGTACTCGTGACGGCTAATGCTGCTGCGAACGACAACTCGATAACCGAGACATTCACGCCTGAGAGTCAGATAACGGTGCAGCCTCCGGAATTGAGTGACATCCGGGTGACGCCGCACAAGGTAAAGGAGAAGTCCACTGGGAACATAAGGGTCACTTACCAAGTAAAGCATCATAAATTGACAGGTAATGGTATACATATTGCTCTGCCACCAGGTTTGACAAGTTCAGTGTTTGGGACTACCCTATACCCTACGCCCACACTGCAAAAACCAGCAGACTCTACAACCCCGTATGTGACGATGACGGACACCGTTAGTAAAGCTTTTCCGACGACGGGCAACGACGGCGCTCCTGCCATAACTAATAACGGAGCCTTTTCCGTTAGGGGCGATATGGAACTAAACGAAAAAATCACTGTAACCTATCACAACGTGGTGATTTCGAAACTTCAGGCTCTGCAGACAGGTGATAGCAGAACCGATAGAAGGGAAGATGGCAAATTAAGAGAAACCATAAGAGACAGCTATGTCAGACATATCGTAGTTTCGGACAGTGCCGTATCTCCTTCCGATGACTCCACCGTCAGCGGTCCAGCATATCTGACTGGAACTTACCCCGATGAAATTAGGGTAGTGACAACCGCTACCAACTTGAGCGTGGTCGGCGTGACTCCGGATACGGTCAAGGGGGAGTCCATACAGGACATGAAGGTCAGCTATAGAGCTATGGATACGGTGTATGGCAATCGAATTACAATTAAACTGCCAGACGATTGGGCGCCGGCGTATCCGGCTGGAAGCGGTTCTTTTGGTCCTGATGCGCTAACCAAAGCGCCTACCACCGGTGCTGATACAACCTCATATGTGGTTGTGAATACTACTAATGTTGCGCTTGATGCTGCGGATTTAGGCTTTATAGATAGTGTCACTGGAAAACTCGTTTTTCCAATTGATGGCGATATGTCAAGGAACGGCATGATTGAAGTAACCTATCACAACGTGAAGGTTCAGGCATTGTCAACTACTCAACTGTTAAATAGAACCAGTCCGGTAAAAGCGCAATTTACTGTTACGGATACGATTACAGGCAGCAACTACAATGATAGAACTGAGGTAACGGTGGCGCATCCGGCACTGAGTGCTATTCAAGTCACGCCGACGAAACCGGTCAAGGAAGCATCCATAATTGACATAACGGTCAGCTATACCGCCCAGGATACAATTTACGGCAGCAATGGGATTAACATTAGGATACCGGTTAAGTGGGACCCCGCTTATCCTGAAGGTTCTTCTCCAACTTTTGTGAATGAAGAAGGGCTATCTGCGGCGGATAAGCCGACAACCTCGTATATCAAGGTTACGTCAAGGTTGGCTACGGGCTCAACATTGAGAGTTGATGATATAAGCGCGGACGGCGTTCAAATGACGGTCACCGGCGACATGGAAGCCGGAAACCGGATCGCTGTCTCGTTTTACAAAGTAAAAGTCGAATCACTACTGGACAGGAACCATAAATTCGCCGCATTCACGATTACGGACAAACTGAGTGCCGATGGGGTAGCATACGCGGATAAGATAAACAAGATTAGGGTGAACCCTCCGCCACTGAACACCGTAACGGTCACGCCAGCTCAGGTTCAGTCTTCGTCCATCGTAGGAAATGTGAAGGTCACCTATGTCGTCACGGACGAGATCACTGAGGACAACACAATTACCATTAGACTGCCGAACATGCCGGACACTTGGGAGGCAGCTTACGCCAACGATGGCGATCCTGATGGGATCGCTGGTTTTGGCAGTAATTTTGATAAGTCTATAGATCTCGCTGCCGCCGCTGCTTCAACTACAACTACAAAAGGGATGGTAAGCACAAAGCCTGCCACACTGGCTAAGGGTGCATCGGCAAGTAAAACATCCTATGTGACAGCGCAATACTTCCCGATGGGGACTGGTAGGAAGAACACAGCTGCGGTGTCAATTAGCGGCGATAATACAATCAAGGTTGCTGTTACAGGTCCTACTACAGACGACCCAAAAGCAGATGACATGTTAGCAAGGGATCGGATTGTTGTCACATATTACAACGTGAAGGTTCCAGCGTTGGATGACAGGAACTTTGTAGGCGCCTCCATCATGGTTTCGGACGTGTTGACTTCCGATGAAACAGACCAGTACGCCCCGTACAATGGGAAGGCTCAGATAAGGGTAAATCCGCCGCCGCGGAACGTGGTCGATGTCAAGCCACGTAAGGTGGAGGCAGAGACGGTAACAGATGTAACGGTAACCTATTCCATTACGGCTGCGGTATATGAAGAAAATATCATTACTGTTGGATTGCCAGCGGGGTGGTCTCCCGCCTATCGTCCCGCCGCCGGATCGAACCTTTCTAAGAGTTTTGGGCCTTTGGTTAACCCATCAAGCCCCTCGTCCAGAACCTCCTATGTAAAAGTGTCCGCGCCCTCCTTGAAAGCCGACGAGTACGAGGTGTCGTCCATCACTAACGAAACATCGAATGCGAGCCTCGTTATAGAGGTTGACGAGCCCAAAGCCTCATTCAAGGGCAAGAAGATCACGGTTACCTTTCACAATGTCAAGGTTCAAGGGTTGACAGCTGGGCCTTCTGCAACCGATCCTTCTGAAGTCGTTAAGCTTACAATGACGGACAACATCTTCGCTTATAGTACTATAGCCGGCATCGGAAGAGATTACGCGATAGATGACGGAGAATCGGACGCGAGTGCAATCATCGAAGTGATCCCGCTAAAACGTGGTGCTGTCGCTATCAGCGGTCTGCCGGGTACGTTGCATGCCGAGGATATATTAGATCCGCTAAGGATTCGGTACACCGCGACCGATGATCTGGCTGATCCCGACCCCGATCGCGACGCAGACACAGACGACGCTACCTACGGCAGGATTCAGGTTACGCTGCCGGACGGTTGGGCACCAATGGGCGGTTGGACTCCAGGCAATGTAGATGTAGATGTGACCCGCTCGAGGGGTGTCCAGCTTTTAGACACCGACAATGATGAGAAGACCCCAGAGCATGTGCGTAGTGGACAGACGATTACCGTTGATGTAGACTCCCTGAAAAGAGGGGAATACGTTAATATCACCATCCCTAGGCTGAGGGTCGCCGATTTTCCGGACATAACGGGGGATACGCACGATGTCGTAGTCAGAGTGTTCTCCGATAGCTTCGATAACGCTGGGGATCGTAGCGGCGAGCTTGATGTATATACTGCACACACGTTAAGTAAGATTTCCCCTCATATCATCGACGTTAACGTTTCTAAGGATCATCCGACGATAGAGGTAAACCGCAGGTATCTGGGCGAGGTGACAGTCACACCGGCTAAGGTGACAGCGGAGCAGAAGGAAAACCTGACAATTAGGTATACCGCGACCAAGGATCTGGCTGATCCCAATCCCGATCGCGACGCAGACACAGACGACGCTACCTACGGCAGGATTCAGATTACGCTGCCGGACGGTTGGGGCCCTGCGACCGCTGAGGAGATTTACGACAAGCGTCAGCCCAATGACCGGGAGGCTACGTATTGGATTTTGCGTGAATCTTCGGCCGTCACATACAGTAGCTCACAGCTCAATATTGCTAGCACGGGCGACGGTTACCGCATCGACATTGATGTGAACGCGATGCGATCAAGGCAGTGGGTCGAGTTGACGATTCACAACCTCATGACCGCACCCTTAATGGCAAATCGACCGGGTAGCTTCGGGGATATTCCTGAAGATGCTGCGCCAGATCTGGTGCAGGTCACGGTGTTTTCCGAGATGTTCAGCGATGAAGGCAATCGTGGCATCCCTTCGTCTGAGCTTATGTGGCCTTCGGAACATTCGCCTGTCAAGAAGCAGATCAGACCGTTGATCGCTGCTGCGGATGGCGGCAGTGACACACAGCCGACGGTCACAGTGCAGCGTAAGGGGCTCGGTGAAGTCACTATTACTGATGATAAACGTAAAGTGACTGGAGAGAAAGTGACAGTGACTGCAGGTAGTGCCGGTGAGTTCACCATCAAATACACGGCGACCGAGGCGTTGTCGGAAGACAGCGTGATTGAGGTCAGGCTTCCGAACTGGCCCACGGCACCGACTTTCCTCAAAGACGCTAAGACTGACGGAGTACCACACGTCTCTCTGAGCGGGTCGAAATCTCAGCTCGATCGGCTCGAAGGCAGCACTGTCTCTGTGTCGGAGGAAAGCGACGACGAATCCATCGTCCGGATAACGTTGGGCGAAAATGGGCTGCCTAAAACCAACTCCGTCTCCCTCAAATGGGAAGGGGTAACCGTCCAGCGCGAGATTCAGGAGGCGGTGCCGATAGATGTTTTCTCCAGCTCCGTTAATTTGGGTGTGCCACAATACCCGGTCACCCCGGTCACAAAGCAGCCAAAAATCGATGTGATAAAAGCCGCAAGCGGCTCTGGTGCGGTAACGTTCCAGTTTATTGATGGGGTTACAGGGGTTGAGGCGAAGAAGAAGAAAGAAGGTGACAACCCTAATACCGCCGCCAGCGTCCCTGCATCGCTCACCAAAGACGACCATCGTGACTTGGTTATTACCTACACCCCAGATGGCGATATGATCGGCGATAAGGGAACAGCCCAATTCAAGATTACGCTACCTTCCGGCTGGAATATGGAAAGTCATCGTGGGTCTCGTGGGGCGAACCCTGCCGAATTGGAAACAATCAACAACGGCAGAACTATCACAGCAACCCTTAATGATCATTTCGGTGAAGCCGAGGGAGATTCTCTGGAGATTGTCCTGGAGAGCATCACCACCCCAGATGATCACGGCAACGACCGGTTCGTCGCAGAGTCGGCCAACATGTCGGACGGTTTTCAACGGTTGGATCCCATACCTGAAGTGCTCGTGGGTAACACATTAGCGGACAACGATACGGTATCGGTCGAGATTACGCCAGGGGCAGCGTACGAAGGCGAAACAAATGTAGACTTCGCAATTACGTTGACTGCCAACGGTCCGATGTATGATAGCGACATCCAGATCATCGTGCCGGACGGGCTATCCAATCTGACTACAGATCCGAAGAAAAGGACAGAACCAAACTACGTACGTAAGGTCTCCCCTTCGGGCGTTACCGTAGTTGTGCTCAAGGACGATGCCGACGATGAAAACATATTCATCACCACCGGCAATCTCAATAAAGGTGGGAAGATCATTGTCTATCTCGAGAACGTAGACATTGAGAAGGATGTCGTGTCAACAAACCCCGATAACGGGTTCCGTGTAGGGACAAAGACCCGCGGTACAGATGGTCCTGCGGATGCCCCTACAGACTACTTCGCGGGTGATAACCTCAGTGAGGTGGCGGAGTTTGTCCCGATCGAAAACAAGGATGGCACACGTAGTATCGTTGGTGGATTGATACGGACAGTCGCTGGTAGCGGTGAGTTGGTGGTTGAGCCTCAGACCGTTGAGCAAGGTAGGAGTAATGTGACCTTTAGGCTCACCTTTACCGCATCGACCGAGTTTAAAAAGCAGACGTTGAAGATAGTGGCACCGCGCGTCATTCAGACCAATTTGGTAGAGGGTACGCACGTCACTACGGCCGGCGGCAGATACAAGGCAGGTGCGGAGGGGTTGGTGGTTGAAAATAACACCATCACCATAAACGAATTAGAACTTCGGAAAACTGAACGGTTCACCATAACGGTGAAGAACGTTAATCTGTCTTCAGATACCGGCGCATACTCGTGGGTGACAACGCTTGGCGGCACAGACATCACCGATGCTGATTCTGATGCCAATAAGGCGATGGCTGTGATAGGGACGGATCGGGACGATGTCTCCTTTGCAATCGTGGATGACACCGCTACACCGATAACGGCGCCAAGTTATCCCGCGGCGAGTAAGCAGTCCATACGGTTTAAGTTCACCGCCGTAGACACCGTGATCCAGCCGGGCGGGACGCTCCGATTCACCATTCCTATCGATCCTAACGAATGGACTCGGCCGAGCGTCACTGACACAGCGAATCGGGCGACCGTCGGCATCGTTTACACCAAAGATGGCGAAGAGGTAATTGAGGTTAGCGAGAAGGATAAGTGGGCGCTGTCTACACGTGGTCCTGATGTTATCCTCACTGTCGATCCGAAAGGCATGATGAATGTCGGCGATTCTGTTACCGTTCAATACGGTACGTCAGATTTAACCAAGTATCCCGTCGAAATCTCCGATAGTGTGAGAGGCACGCCGGATAGCGACGTGGACGGTTTGTCTATCATGGCACATTACAAGGTATCCCCCAATTTCACTGAACGCGATGCGGGCATGGTATGGGTGGACATCACAAACGTTGAGGACGGCACCGGTACTGCGACCGTCTCGCCGCGCAGTGTCCGTGCCGGTAGCATAGACAACCGGATTCAAGTCACCTACACGTCTGCAGGCACGATGGACAATGGTGCTGTGCGGTTAACCATACCCGGAGGAGGTTGGGGTGCTGCACAGAGAGATGACAATCAAGCGGCCAACTACATCAACGTCACAGCCACAGGTGGCGGTGTGTTGACCAACTTTGAGATCTTTGATAACGGTATGACCGTCCAAGCGAACCTAGGCACCTTCGGCGCAGGTGATCGGGTGGCGTTTGTCTACGGCGGCAGCGGAGCTAAAGGTGCGGTCGCTCAAGCCAGTACCGGCGAGGCTGTCTTCACCGTCGCATCGCGTGGCAGTGATAGTGGGGAGTTTGAAGCGATTCCTGATCTCTCTACTGCTACTATCACAGTCGAGAATGCGAGAAGCGGTTCTGGTCAGGCCTCAGTTGCTGTAACGCAGGGCGCAACGGCAGGGCAGATCAACGCCGGCGACACTCAGATCCATCTCACGGTTACCTACACGGCAACCCAAACCATCGTGGACGGCGAGTTAGAACTTATCGTTCCCAGCGGATGGACACCGGCGCAACAGGATGATACCAATCAAGCGGGTTACACCTACATTGATCCGGGCAATGCGATAGTCACTGGTGATGAGTACGGTCAATCCGTTACCGCGACCATAGATTCGATGAATCGGGGCGATGTGATTAAAATTCACTACGGTTGGTACGACGCTGAAAACGGAGGTGCTGTCGCGCCTCAAGCTGTGGGCACTTACACGTTTGAGGTGAAGTTTGATGGCGTAGCTGTCACTAGCCCAAGCCCACTCGAGGTCATCGTCTATGGCGGTACGGCATCGAAGTTAATGGTGACCGCACCGAGCCAGGTGTCTGCTGACCCAGGGACAGCACCGGTAGCTATCACCGTTGAGATCCAAGACGCTACCAATACTGCAACCGTGTTGGATAGCGATCTGGATGTCACATTGAGGAGTTCGAACAGTTCGACAGGTTCGTTTACCGATGCCGATGGTGGAGCGATAGCGAATAACACAGTTACGATCGCCGCCGGTATGAGTTCGGCGATGGTATACTACAGCGATACCGGAGTAGGCACTACAGCGACCATTACAGCGTCAGCAACTGGTCTCACAGTTGATACAGGTGCTATTATGGTCACCTCCGATATCGATATGGTTGACGAAACCAGTGTTTCTGTCAGTCCTGCAGTGGCTAAAGCGGGCGATAGTATCACGGTGACAGCAAGCGGTACAGCGGGTAGGACCGCAACCTTCTCAGTCGGCGCGGTTGTCACGACAATGGCAATGACAGAGAGTGCTACCGATGCTGGCTCTTATTCAGGTAGCTTTAGCGTTGTCCAAGACCAGCACGACGGGACCCACGATGTGACAGTCAATATCGGTGACGCGAGCGCGACGGTGGCAAGTGCCGTAACCATTGACACCACTGCACCGACGAACGTAAGCGCATCGGCATCGCCGGCGACCGTTGAAAACGGTGGTATGGTGACAATAACTGTCATGGCTACGGGGGCTACCTCTGTTACTGCGGATGTCTCTGCACTGGATACCACTCAGACCTCTGTCATGCTGACAATGGCGAATGGTGCCTACAGTGCCTCCGTCACTATCAGTGCTGAGAACGAGGCCACTAACGGCGAGAAAACTATCACTGTGACAGCGATGGACGATGCTGGTAACAGTGCAATGGCTACGACAATGGTTACGTTGGACAACAAGCTGTCCTACACCTCAACGATACCAGCGGGTACGAGCCTGTTCCACGTGCCGTTGGATGTCGAAGGACTGGACACCGTTGGCAATCTCAAAACCGCCCTTGGCGACGCTGTGAGTCTCGCGATTGTCTATGATTCAGCAGCGGGTTCATGGAATAGCCGAAGCGATAATGTGATGATTACCGGCGACCTCGGTATTATCCTGGTGACGTCCGCCGCAATAACCCACACCTTTGAGGGTCAAGCGTGGGGCGGTGGCGCATCGACAATCAGTCTGAAAGCGGGGTCTAACCTCATCGGGCTGCCTCTCGATGTTCCTAACGTGATGAATGTCAGCGACATCTCGAGTCTGTTTGCCAATGGCATCGTTGCAAGCATCGTTGTTTCGACAGACGATGGATTTGCAGCAGCCAGTGCCGCAAACGATGGTCCGGTCATGGGTGATGCAGCATATCTCATAACAGCGACCGCTGATGGGACCGCTGCCGTTGTCGGTAAAGGTTGGAGCAACGCCGCTACGGGTGCTGCACCAGTCGCACTCACAGGATACAATGTTGACAGTCAAACACCGGTCCTAGATGTCCAAGGTGCCGTCGTTGACGAAATCACCGGATTGGCGAAGGAAGGTTTCCGAGTCAAGGTGAAGAACCTGTCAACGAAAGCCGCACTCAGCAAGGTCACCTCCGTCGAAATGGCAGAGGGGTACAACATGACCTTTGTTGACCTGAAGGCTGCTCATGCAGCACGGATCGGGGATGTCCTAGAGATTTCCGCTGACTCACCCAATCCGTTGATTGGTGTCCAACCGGTGCGTCATGTCGTTACGGTCGATGATGTGAAGAACAGCACTATCCAGTTGGAAAACCTCATCGCTTATGAGATTCCCGCTGAGACGGCACTGCTTCGCAACTATCCGAATCCGTTCAACCCAGAAACTTGGATTCCGTATCATCTCGCTGAAGATGCGGATGTCAAGTTGACTCTCTACGATGTCAACGGTACAGTGGTACGTACCATTGATATGGGACATCAAACCGCAGCGAAGTATGACACCCGAACCAAAGCAGTCTACTGGGATGGTCGCAACCAATTCGGTGAACAGGTTGCAAGCGGTATCTACTTCTACAGCCTAAGTGCAGGTGACTTCTCAGCGACCCGTAAAATGGTCATTCTGAAGTAACCTCGCCACCCTACCCCCTGATAAGGGGGGCAAGGGGGGTTAAAACTCACCCGATATAGCTGTTGGTTGTCTCACCCGTTGGGGCAGCCGACAGCTATTTTTTGTGTAAACCCGTATGTGAGCGGGATTTCCCAATCCCGATGAGTAATCGTGGCAAGGATGCCACTCTCACAGAGACTACTGTGAGCGGGATTTCCTCTCTCCTCCTACTTGACTATTTTCAACACCCCTTAATTAATGAACCAATGTCTTACGCGTGGGGGATTATTCTTTATTATAGTGAATTCAAAAAATTAAATTTCCCCACTTTCGCCCCCCGGGGGGGACTAAGGGGGGGTAAGGAACGGGCGATAAATCGCCCTACTACAAACCCTAACTCGTATGTGTGAGAGGGATCTCCTAATGTGAGAGGGATTTCCCAATCCCGATTGTTTCCACAATACACCGTCTTTCGTAGGGAACGCAGATCTGCGTTCCCTACAACCAATAAACCCCAACTGTGAGAGGGATTTCCGAATCCCGATGAAAGGATGCCACTCTCACAGAGACTATTTATCAACACCCCTTAATTAATGAACCAATGTCTTACGCATTACGCATTATTCTTTATTATAGTGAATTCAAAAAATAAATAAATGAACACTTTCGCCCCCCGGTAGGTGCGGTTTCTAACCGCACCGCATCGGCATCCCCCGGTAGATGCGGTTTCCAACCGCATAGGCACAGTTGGAAACAGTGCCTACAAGTGAGAGCACGGTAGATGCGGTTTCCAACCGCATCGGCACAGTTGGAAACAGTGCCTACAAGTGAGAGCACGGTAGATGCGGTTTCCAACCGCAAGGCACAGTTGGAAACAGTGCCTACCTAACGGGAGATTGGAATGTCTCATTAATTCTAAGGTCCACTATAAATGGTTTCATATATCAATGCATCTATTAACACACTTTGGCACCTTGACAAAAAACAGGGGGGTCCCGACCAAATCAGGACATACCCCAAAGCGGGCAGAAACCGAGTTTTTCCACAGACTCGGTTTCTCTAATTAAATTCGACAGGACTTACACACTTCAGATTGTAGTTACCCGTTTCCTAATCCCGATGAGTGGAATCGTGGCAAGGATGCCACTCTCACAGACAAATATGTGAGAGGGATTTCCGAATCCCGATACTTGCTTACCCCACCGCTTGCGGAGGACTAATTGCTTTTCCCACCGCTTGCGGAGGACTACTTGCTTTTCCCACCGCTTGCGGGGGGACTAAGGGGGGTAAGGAACGGGCGATAAATCGCCGAACTACAGGGTGAAGCCTTTTGTGTAACTCCTACGTTATACTGACGGGAACTTTCAGGAGGATAAATATGAGTAGCAAGAAGTTAGTTTGCTTTTTAGTAATATCGATTATCTATGGACTAATTGCGGTTGGAGGTGCCCATGCCAGCATTGTCGGTATCAAAGGTGTTATCACTGATGCTGAAGGGATGCCCCTCGCCGGTGTGAGGGTGGAAGCCCTTGATTTTGGAAGTATACCGGTAACCGCTGTTACCGATGACAGTGGTGCTTACAGCATCCCCTATATCTCTTTTGCCAATGTGGTGATAAAGGTTGGCGATGAAATTGTGATAGAGGCTACCGATGCTGATGGCGATGTCGTTAAGAAAACGCATATTGTCACGGCAGCGGATATCACCGCTGGGCAGGCGACATTTAATATCATCTTTGTTTCAACAACTGTCACAGTGGCCGTTGACCCCACAATCTTCAGCGCAGACAGACCGGGCACAGGTACTGTCACGGTCACTGTTGAACAAGATGGGCCTATCACAGATGAGACCGTCACGTTGAGTCTATCCCCCGCTGTCGGAACGGTGAGCAGCCCAGCCACAAACAACGGCGACGGCACCTACACCGCGACCTACACCTCCGGCGGTGCCGCAGGTAATGTTAGAGTCACCGCAACGGCGACCGGTGCGAACGCCTCCGGCGCAGCATCCATAACAATCAACGCCGGTTCACCCGCCGCAATTGCCCTCACCGCAGTGCCGGACACCGTTTCCAGTCTAGGAAGGTCCATCATAACTGCTATGGTGAGTGATAACAAGGGGAACGGAGTCGGCGGCGTGAGCCTGACCGGAGCCGCATCTAACGGTGGCACCCTAACCAACTTCGCATCGGCTGCAATCTTTGGAACCTATACCGCGACCTATACCGCACCGATGGTTGATGCCGAAGGGGCCGATATGATAACGGTCACGACGGATGACATTTCAGCGGAGGTGACGGTGAATTTGACACCTGTGCCGCCGAGAGAGGTCACTATTCTGACCGTGGACGGAACCGTCTTCAAAGAGGATGGCGAAATCCCCGCTGATAACATTAAAGTGACAGTTACAGTCGGGACCAACTCCCCCCAGATGGATACCACTGATACAGATGGAAACTATTCGGTCACGCTCTTTAGTCCGCTAGCAACTGTAGCACGTACCGGCGATCCGGTGTCCATCGTCGTAACAGATGCCACCGACGCAAAACGCGGTGAAGCCAGCCTTATCCTGAACAATGATTATCTCGGTGAAGACGGGACCGGTGCCGTCACCGACGCAAACGTTACAACAGATATCGTGATTCCCCCCAGATCCGTCAGCGTCCTGTCCGTGGAAGGGGTTATCTATTCAGACGATGGGAGCCCGATTGAAGATGTTGATATCACGGTTACAGTTACCATAGGGGCCAACCCGCCCGCGATGGCTATTCTTGGGGAAGATGGGACTTACTCGGTGACAGCTGTTAATCTACTGGGCACCGTTGCAAGTACCGGCGATATGGTTTCAACGGTGGTTGTGACCGATGCCGATGGCGCAGAACGAGGGCGAGCTAACATGGCCTTGAGCAATAAACAGCTCGGCGAAACTGGGTCCGCGACCGTCACACTGGATGTGAATACAGATATTACGCTGCCACCGAAGTCGGTCAATATCCTAGTTGTGGAAGGGGTTGTATACAGAGACGATGAGACTAGCCCCGTCGGTCCGGGACTTGACGTGGCGGTTACAGTCGGTTCAAATCCTGTGCTGACCACCCAAACGGAGTCGGACGGTTCCTTTGCGGCCACATTCACTAATTTGACTGCTCCCGTTGCAAGCAGCGGCGATGCCGTTTCAATCGTTGTGTCAGATGGCAGCGGCGAACGTGGCAGAGATGCCTTTACCCTCAAAAATGCAGACCTCGGTGATGCCGATGCTGCGACTGTCACGCGGAAGGTATCCACAAATATAGGTGCCACTTCTGGTGTCCTCGCCGTAACTGGGACTGTCTTCTTCAAAAATGGTGATTCTCAGAGTGTCCCCGCAGCGAGCCATCTGAGGGAAGGCGATTTGACTGTCGTTGTGACCAATACCACCCGCAATCTGAAGGCAAGTGGATCCGTTGACGACGATGGCGGATACGATGTCACCTTCCTGAATCTGCTCGGAATCGTCGCAGAAACGGGCGATAGTCTCACCCTTGAGGTTGAGGTGCTGAACGAGGCAGGTGATGCCGTTGGGCGAGCGTCCCACACCCTTACCACTTCGGAGGTCCTAGCATCGAGTGCAAAAGTTGATATTCACACAACCGTTCCCGCTCAAATCAGAATCCTTGATGTCACCGGTAGCGTCGTTGAGATAAATGGCAGCCCTGCCGGCCCCGGTCTGGAAGTCTCTATCGCAATTGCAATAAACGGTCACTCTAGCGAAACGCGAACTGTCACAGATGCAGCAGGCCGATACGAGCATACCTTCGTGGACCTGTTGAACCCGGTGGCAGCCACCGGTAATGTGTTGAGGGTAGACGTACTGCGCGCATCCGATCAGTTCCGTGGTCATGCCGTAATAGAGCTGCGGTCCTACGAACTCGTTGACCAGCAGATAACGGTTGACCCGATAGCACTAGTGCCACCGTTGTTGAAATTGGGTGGGCTTTCCATTAATCCGAGCTATACAGGTATCCAAGACCCCGTTATTCAGGAATTTCTCAATGTGGATCTGGTAGCACTCGCCACCACTGCTAGCGCGCTCGTTGGAAATGACGCATCGGGCAATCCGTTGGTCGCGCTGCCACCGAGCCTGCCGCTGCTAATCTCACCCATTCTCGCCGCGGTCGGTGCATTTCAGATTGAACTGCCTTCGGGATTTGATCCAACCAACGAGAATATCGCTCAGGAGAGTTTTGGCAATGCGATAACCACCCGACCGACAGCGTGGGCGGCCCTCTCGGCAGCCTCACGGCTCCCCGGTCGATGGGTCACCGGTGATCAACTGAATCTGTATATCTCCGGCGCGCCGACCATCGAAAGTGTGACCTTCACCCTCAACGGTATGCCGACGGCAGCGACCTCTATCCCCGCCGGTGGCTCCTTTATGTATACCTTCCAACTGGAAGAGGAGCTGGTAGGACTCTTATCTGGAGAGATGCCTGCATTTACATCAGTTGAGTTACGGATTGACGGTCAAGAGCCGATCTCTATGACCCCGAACAGTATGGGCGTATGGTCAGTCGATGCTGCGTTGAGCCCCGGCTCCACAGTCGCCTACTATTACTGGGTTGAGCTTGCCCAGCCGTATCACGATTCAGGTTTAACCATTAAAGCGTTTGCACACCTCGATCCACACAATCGTCAGCTGATAACAGATGGGCTCAGTGAAACCCTTGAGGGGCTCCTCGAATCAGATCTCAGTGAGTTGAAAAATGTGAGATCCGTGTTTAGTGTCCCAGCGGTAGATGATCTACAATCGCTCTGGGTCGCTGCGCTTGACCTTGACGCCGACGGCCCCTATCAGTTGGATACCACTGTTGTCTATCGTGGGGGTCACACAGATCCAATTAACGGGCAGATGTTCATCGTTGACCGGACCCCTCCGACCACCGATGTCGCGCTCAATCCTAACGATGCCGGTGTGTATATGCGGGATGATGGCACCTACGTCGCAACCGGTCCAATGCCGGGCGCAGCGAGTATAACCGTCTCCACCAAGGGGGCTAGCGCAAACGAGCCGGACGGCGCTGCGGGATACATATTCCAGTTCGCTCAGTTGGATGGCGCGGGCAACCCGGGTACGTGGAATCCGGTGTTGAAACCGGACCTACTGCCGTTATACCTAGAGACGTTGCTGATCGACCCCGCCAGTGTGTTACCAATGACAGGCGGTGGGCCGATCGAGATGCTCATCCGCAATTCAGAGGGCGGCGCACTCATGGGGACCTACGGCCTCCGCGCTGTCGGTGTTGATAGCCTCCTAAATGTGGATTCAAGCAGGGGGCACGGTGTCGTGGTTAATTTCGTGCCGCCGGATGCCGATGTCGCAATGGTCACCGCTGTGCAGTCAGACTTTGATGGCAACGGTGCAATCGAAGGGCTTGAGATGCAGTATACCTCCGGAGATGTCGCAGTCTTCTCTGACTCGATGGTAGAGCTAATCGTCAATATGAGACAGCGCACGGCGCACCCGTTGAAATCAATCGTCCTTGAATTCCAGTTGCCGGGGGGTGATTGGCAACCGATTGGTATGTTCGGCGCGGATCAACTCGCAAGTACCATGCGGGGTGATGAGCTCTCAGTGGCGTTGCCGGTTCCTGACTTCCCCATGCTGCCGGATAGGGGTGCACACATCATGGTGCGGACCGTTACAACCAACGCCCTAGACATAGTCAACGAGGACGTATTTTCTGCCGTATACGAGCGGCGTACACCGCCTGAAGTGTCGGCGGTTCACACCTACATGCCTGACCGTCACCCCGACAGCGGTGCTGCCCAAGGGACCATCACCGTCAGTGCATTCACACAAGCGATGACCTCGCCGAGTGCAGCCGCGGTGCAGTTGGAGATTCGTCGTGCCGCAGATGCAGAGTGGGCACCGCTCGGTATCGTGCAGATAGCCAATACAACGGTGACCTCTCATGTCCAAATCGCTATTATTGAGGATCTGGTCAATGCGATTGTCGGCGGTGCAGCGGCCGCATCAGTCGATCCGCTCTATCGAGAGTGGCCCCTCACCGTTGATAGCGCGACATTTGAGGATACCATCATGGACGATAGCCCCGCTGCGAGCGATGCCAGTCTAGATGACAATCCTTATGTCGTTAGAGCCATCGTGGTGGATACGCTTGCCGCAAAGTATGAATCGGCAGCCGGCGTTACCGACAGCTTCTCGTTGGATAACTACTCACCGACAGCGATTGCCCAAGCTGAAAATGAGGTTGAGATGATCATGGCGCGTGAAGACGGAAGCTACCACTTCGGCGGCTTAGTTGCTGAAGGTGTACCCGATCCGATGCTAACGCTAACAGCATGGACCGGCGCGCATCCGAATGCGTTCCCGGGTGGACTGAAACTCGCTGTCAACGATGCTGAAGGTGAGGCGGCAGAAATCGCAGAGACCGTCTTTGAAATCGCCGGTAATCATAACCACACGGCAGCCTTTAATCTCGGCTCACTCCCTAACGGGATGTATACCTTCATGGCAGTGGCACACACCGCCGAGGGGGCAGTAGAGGAGCGAATTGTCGCTATGGCGGTCGATGTTGAGGTGGGGAACTTCACACCCCCTGACAACTTTGCAGACCCAACGGTTGATATCGTCAGTGTCATAAACACCCGCGGCGATGTACATAGCCCAAGTGAGATTGATGCCCAGTATGCGACAGGGTTCCCAGCGATTGACGATAAGGTGTGTGTGACATTAACCGTCCCGAACGTCGCCGCAAGCGATATTGATGTTCTCATCGGAGATGATCTGATGTCCGCAGCGATGATGGCTGCCCTCACGGTCATGGGTCCCGATGCAGACAACAACATTTCGATCTGCCTCGATACCTCCGAGCTTGACGAGGGGATGTACAGCCTCGTGGGCGTAGTGAGCAAGGCAAACGGCAGTGTCCAATTCGGTCTGCCATCAATCCGAATCGACAGGACCGCCCCTGTCATCGAGATTGTGTCGCCGTTGGAAGCGCATCAGGTGAGCAGCTTACCAACCGTTCAGGTCAACTATAGCGATGATACCGGGTTCGATCCAGAACAGACGGAGCCGTACGCGGTTGATATCACCTTGACCCGTTTGGGAAGCCACAAAGCGGTGCCAACCAATCCAGAGATGATCCGTGCCGTAACAGCCGCAGGCGAAGTGCTGACCCAGAGCGGTAGCCTCAGCTACACGCACGACAATCCGCTCGCCGGGGGTGCATACCGCATCGATGTCAGTATAACCGACGCACTTGGCAATACCGCCACCGCGGACTCGGTTGAGGTTACCTCATCGGGTATGGCGGCAGGCGTGTCAATCATAACACCCGCCTCCGGGCAGGTGGTTGCCCCCGATCAACCGTTGACCATCTCCGCAGCACTTTCAGGTAACGGTGAAATCACGGTATCCGAGCTCTCTCTCAACGGTACAGCAGCAACGCCAACCGTCGAGAATAACATGCTGACCCATACGGTCGATCCTGACGGTGTCTTCAAACGGGGTGCGGGCAACACCGTAACCATCAAGATTGTTGATGAGGAGGGGAACACCGCCGAAGCGACATCAACCTTTACCCTCGCTTTGGATAAAACCCCACCGGTGGTTGCTACCTACTCACCGCTCGGTATCATTCGGACCGATAGGCCCATAGCCGCCGCAACGGTGACCGATGAATCCGGGATTAAGAGAGATACCCTCAGGATTATCATCGCAGGTGTGCCGGGTAATCAAGGCACGGGCAGACGCTCAAGTGCGACCTCCACAACTGTCACATTTACGCCGAGCATCTCAGTAACCCCAGGCCCCTACACGGCACGGGTCACAGTCGAAGATGTATACGGCAACCGAACTGAGGTAGAGTGGCAGTTTACGGTCGAACTGGATGTAACGCCACCGACGATAACGACCAGCTCACCGCACGGCGTGATTCGTTCGGATAAACCGATTATCTCGGTTTCCGCTAGCGATGATATGTCCGGGGTTGATACTATCGAAATCGGAGTCAAAGGTGAAGGCAATCAGACGGTTGAGGGGGTAACCTCTGTCCGCTCTGATAAGACCGCCGCTACCTTTACACCGACCGGAGCCTTGACAAGCGGCACGTATACCGTTGATGTTAAATTGGCGGATATGAGTGGGAATAAGGCATCAGGTCAATGGCAATTTACCATTGAGCTTGACACGATAGCACCGAGTATTTTCGACACACGTCCATCGCAGGAACACACCGAACATCGGAGACCTACCATCTCGGCGACCTACACCGATAACATGTCCGGTGTTGACGCTGGATCGGTTAAACTCACGCTTGATGGTAGCCCTGTGGAACCAGACGCACTGTCAGATACTCAGGTGGTGTACACACCGAAGAGTGACCTGACCTTCGGGCCGCACACGGTGAAACTGGAAGTCTCTGACTTGGCACCATCAGCGAACACCGCTGTTCAAGAATGGACTTTCTATGTCGAACGGATGGGGATTGCGGATGCACGGAATTATCCGAATCCATTTGATCATGAGACCACGATCGCCTTTAGGCTGTCAAGGCAAGCGAGCATTACCATCCGGATTTACGATTTCACCGGCAGACTTGTCTCAGAGCCAATCACCAATTCAGTCAGAGAGGCCGGGCCCGTTGAGATTGAATGGCATAACGAAACCAGTGGGGGCGACCACCTCGCACGCGGTGTCTACTTCTGCCATATCCTCATGGAAAGCGAACTAGCACCTCAATCTGCTATTCTCAAGATGGCAGTTATCAGCGAATAGCAACATTCACTATTTCTCCTGACTCGGCATCCAGCCGATCCCGGGTCAGGGGATTTGCCTTCATAAAGGAGGGAGACAATGTTTCAAATTAGGCATAAAGTACTATTCAGTTCAGTTGGGGTTTTTGCCCTTGCAGTTTTGCTTGCACCTGTCTGCTTCGCCGGCGTGAATGCTGCTCCTCATCTTGGGATGGGTAGCGGTGCGCGGTCCCTCGGTCTGGGCGGCGCGTTTACCGCAATCGCTGACGATGCGACTTCTACAATATGGAATCCCGCCGGATTGCCGGCCGTGGATGATTTAACAGTCACCCTGTCTTCTACACAGTTATCTCTTGATAGAAAGCACAACTTTATAGGATTGATTAAAAAGGTAGGCAATGGGGGTTTGGGATTGGCAGTCGTCAGTGCCGGTGTCGATGATATTCCTTCCCGTAACGCCAACGATCAGGCGGGAGGCTCATTTAACTATAGCTCCAACGCCTATTCCCTCTCCTACGGTCATAATCTCGGTGCCGTGAGCGTTGGTGCAAGCGCGCGTATGCTCATGGATAGCTTCGGAGATCATTCGAGCGAAAGTGGGTTCGGCGGTGCTGATATTGGGCTTCTCGGACACAACCAAGCCAATACCTTTAGCTACGGTGTCGCAGCGAGAAATATTGGCGGCGCAATCGCCGGCAGCGAGTTGCCTATCACATTAGCTGGGGGGCTCGCCTATCGGGTGCTGCACAAGAACGTCGCAACCTTCTCTGTTGATATCAAACACGAGATCGTTGACCTACCAGAGTCCGCTACCAGCCTCCATCTGGGGACGGAATACCTGATTGCTAAGACCTTCTCGATTCGAGGGGGCAGCAAACTGACCACCGATCGCACGCAGCTTTTCGCCGGATTTGGTGTCAATGTCGGCGGACTTCAACTCGATTACGCCTTAAAAGCGATCGATAGTGCTGTCAACAGTCTCGACGATGATAGTACCCATTTTGTATCCCTTTCTTATAGCTATTAATTCTAACGACCCGATTCTACTGTTCCCCCATTTGGTGCGGTTGGAAACCGCCCCTACCGGGGACGAATTCTAGGCACTGTTTCTAACAGTGCCGATTCTGTTCCCCCATTTGGTGCGGTTGGAAACCGCACCTACCGGGGACGAAGGTGCTTATTTATTTTTAGGATTCACTATAAAGGAGTATTCCTATGAAGACAATGAAATCGATCCTGCGCTTCTCGCTTATCCTCTATCTGTGTGTGCTTTTGACAGGGGCATCCTATATCCTCACCGCCTCTGCCAAAATTATCCCCAATCCGGACACAGCGGGTACAGACCTTATCACCATTGTTAAAGGCGATACCCTCTGGGACCTCGCCGCAAAATATCTAGAAAACTCACGTTCATGGCCAGAATTCAAACAGTACAACACCTTTACCAATCCCGACCGAATCTACCCCGGCGAGATGATGCGAATCCCCGTCAAGATGGTGGAGGAGATCATAGAGGAAGTGCCCATGGTCACCCTGGAAGAACTTGAGAAGGTTAAGGCGGAACTCGCTGCCATGGAAGCGAGAGCGATGGCTGCAGAAGAAGCATCCGGTGCCACAGCCGCCGATGTTACTGCAATCAAAAAACTGGTGGACGACCTAATCGCCCGGCAGAAGAAGGTTGAAAGCGGGCTCCAGGGTGTAAAAGATGAAGTGGCTGGGATGCCAGCCGTTGTTAATAAGATTAATAAATCCCTGATGGACCACGCCGAAGCCAGCAAAAAGAAAATCTCAAAGGTTCGCAAAGAGGTCGAAGAGGCGCGGGGAGATATTAAAGAACTCCGCAAGACGGTGAAAGACAAACATAAAGCGGGGATGGAATCGCTCAAAGCCAGCGAAGAGACGCTCGCAGCAGGGATTCAGGCAAACGCAGAGAGTCTCGATAAACTCCATGTCATGCACAGAGGGGCCACAGAGGAGCCGAACAAATTGAAACGCAAGCTCGCGTTCCTGACCACAGTGGCGGGCACAGCCGCCTGGTTTGCTATCAGTGCTATGGACTAATTCATCTAAAACAACACGCTTTAACATTCAAGCAGGGATGGTTCCCATCCTGACCTGCTTTTTTTTATTTATAGCACTGTTTCGTCCCCCGGTAGGTGCGGTTTCCAACCGCACCGTATTGACACAGTCCGCACCGTTTTGAAGTGTCTAAGTAATTCTAAAATCTACCATAATGATATGATCGAATCCAAACAATTCCAAAACACAATCCATCGCTTCATCGAACTCTATGGAGATCGAACCGAAGGGATCGGAGATGAAATCCACGCCGGGTTCGCATGGATTGATAAAACTAAATTTGTTCTGATAAGAGGTGCCGATACAACCACACTCGACCCGCCGAGTTGGCGTCGTGTCTCACGGTTGTTCAACCTTGCCGAGCAACTTCAGCGGCCCGTGCTGCTATGGGATGTCCCATTCCAAGCGAACATGACCAATCCAACCGACACCCTGCTACACAGGAGCGCAGCACAAAATAGTCAGTTACATCTGTTGAAATTACCTGTCCCCATTATCGGCGTCTTTGACAGCTTACCGCGCCAACCTGAATTCAACCTAGTTGACGCCGCGGTTCTCGTACAACAGGAAGAAGCGGTCTCACAGCCAAAGCCTCCAGAAAATGAAACTTCGTCAACGCCCATCAAGGTAACGAACAATCCTTCCCACCTCAAATCAGATATTCTGGAACTGCTCAGCCAGCTGTCAACCCTACCGGTCGATCGGTTAGTGGATCAACGGTTAAATAACCTCCGCCAAGCCGCTGGAGGCGGTCACTAATCTCTGAGAATTGTCATGTTACAGGCTCTTAGCCCCAGCGGGGCGACATGTTTATAGCATACGGGACAAACAAACAACCCAAGCCCCAGAGGGGCGACATGTGAACAACTTGCTAAGGTGGTCACTAATCTCTGAGAATTGTCATGTTACAGGCTCTTAGCCCCAGCGGGGCGACATGTTTATAGCATACGGAACAAACAAACAACCCAAGCCCCAGAGGGGCGACATGTGAACAACTTGCTAAGGACATACATCATGGCTGATACCTATACCCAACTCTACATTCATATCATTTTCGCTATCAAAGCAAGACAATCCTTGATACCAAAACAGCACAAAGAGGAACTCCACAAATACATTACCGGCATCATCAATAGCAAGAACCAAACCGTTATTCAGATCAATTCTATGCCGGATCATATTCATATCCTTGTGGGCATCACCCCCGACACTGCCATTTCTGACTTGGTCAGAGATATAAAAGCAAATTCATCAAAATTTGTCAACAGACAAAGATGGATTGCCGGTAGATTTGAATGGCAGACAGGTTTTGCAGCATTCTCGTATGCACATTCTCAGTTAGCTGTTGTTGCTCGTTATATTAAAAATCAGGAGAAGCATCATTCTCATCAAACGTTCAGGGAAGAATATCTGGCATTTCTTGAGCGTTTTAATGTCCCGTATAATCCGAAATATGTTTTTGATTTGGACGAGGTAACCGAAGTATGATACATATCGCCCCGCTGGGGCTTGGGGGTGTAGGGATTCGGCACTGCTATAAACATGTCGCCCCGCTGGGGCTATGTGGGTGCATTCGTGCATTGGTATTTAGAACCTGTCTCGATGAATCGGGATAACCTCTGAAAATTGTCATTTTATCGGTTGATTCAGACAAGCATATCCGAGAATTAAATGACCCTAAAAAATAACTTGACATCTATAGCACAATAGCGTAAAATTAATTGAGATTTGGCGATTTTAAGAGTGTTGAATAGCCCCAACTTCAAAAAAGGAGAGACATATCATGAAAATCCAATCACTTTTCGCCCTGTTAGTGGTGTGTGCATTCGCGTTTCTGACCGTGTATCCCGCCGACGCTGTCATCTACGGCAAGCGAGCGGACGACGAAGCCACCATCCCTTGGGCAGAAGGTATTAAGCATTGGGAACCAGGTCCCGGCGCACAGGCAGAGGTTAAAGGAGATATACTTGAACTTAAGTCCGAAGGCAACACCGGACTCTTTTTCAATCACCCAGATGTCACCCCTGCAGAATTGACCGACTATGAGTTAGAAGTGTCTGCACGAAAAATCGGCGACGATAGCAAATACTTCCATCTCTTCACCCGAACCGTTATACCGACCAAAGACTTCTATTTTGTTGAAGTCAGCTACAATTCCAACACCATCTCAATGTATGAATTTAGAGACGGCGGAGCCCATGAGATTACCCCCGGCGGTAACGCCGGACGCCCCAAACGACCCGATTCAAAGGATACGAAGGGCGGCGAGCATTACGTCCTCACATTTTCAGCTGAAGGCGATATCCTCAAGTACTCGGTTGATGGGCGTTTGTCAATCGTTGTCAAAAATGACAAATGGAAAAAAGGACCTCCGGGCATCGGTGGACGTGGTGGGCAAGTAAATTACTACTGGGTCCGTGTTGATTCTTTGCCGGAGCAGGGATTGCAGAACATCCCTTCCACCGACAAACAGCTGTCAGTCGATAGCAAAGGCAAGCTGACCACAACATGGGGGAAGCTGAAACGCGGTTTCTAAGAATAAAAACAACAATTAGCATAACAAGGGCGAGGCATCAATCGATGTTCCGCCCTTTTTTTATCTATAACGCAAGTTGCTAGGGCGTGTTGACATTTGGCAGCCCATAGGCTGTAGCGATTTAGTGATCCCGTCTTCATTCTAAACCCGCATCGGAGGGAGGAGGTAATAACTATGGGTGAGTGGTCTCCATCGCATCTGATTGTGGCTGCAATCGCAGTGGCGACAATCGTCGGTCAACTTATCATGGTACTCACACGACTGAAAACGATCACCGAACGGCTTGAAAAGCGGATAGACCAGCAAGATGAAAAGATAGAACGGCAAGGTGAGATGTTCCTTCACGCCTTAGAACGCCTCGAGGAGCGGATGGATAAGCGGTTCGAGGAAGTCAATCTGCGAATCAGTGAAACCAATCAGCGGTTCGATGAAGTCAATCTGCGGTTCAATGAAGTCAATCTGCGGTTTGATGAAGTCAATCAGCGAATCGACGGTTTGCGGTCAGAAATGAATCAACGGTTGTCTGATGTGACAACGGAAATCCGTGATGTCAGATCGGAGATGAATCAACGGTTGTCTGATGTGACAACGGAAATCGCTGATGTCAAATCAGAAATGAATCAACGGTTGTCTGATGTGACAACGGAAATCCGTGATGTCAGATCGGAGATGAATCAACGGTTGTCTGATGTGACAACGCAAATGAGCAAACTCAATCAGAATTATATTGATCACTTGAATCGGCATCATGTCCCGTAAAGTGAGGACCCAGATCGGATCGGAAGTTGACACGTTGCGGGGGATGCCGTTTCCCCCCTGTGTGTCTCCGCGCCTGCTAACGGTAGAACGAATAAACCTCAATCCCCCAAAAGACACGGATCAGCACCCAACCGCCACCGACTATATACTCCCCAAACAACAGCCCCAAGAAAAAGGGCAGCGTCTTCCGATAGAGCCGAATCCCACCGACCTTCAACACAGTCGCTTTGACCGCCCAACTGATGAATACGGAAAACCATACCCATCCGAAGGTCCAAGGACTGCTAGCAATCGCATAACCAGCGGGGTGGAATGGCCAAAGCGGAAATCGCGTACGAATCGCCCAGAGGAATCCTGTAAAGAGGAATCCCACCCCCATAAAAAGCACCGCGGGCACATTGGTCTCTGTTGGATTATAGAGCCAGCTTTTCATATTGGCATACGCCCCCTGTCCGAGACCGACGTTGATATTATCACCGCCGCTTCCGTAAGCGAGCGTAAGGTATGCCCAGAACGTGGTCAGGATACCCGCAACCACCGCCAGAACCATCACACCAATTAGGCGACGGGGTGCCATCTGCGTCGCATCCGCCACCTTGAACCCTTCCAGTATGTGCGGCATCGGGTGGGCGCGATAGCCGCGATTGAATGTATAATAAAACCCCATCATAACCAAACTTGGCGGTGGAATCCGACGAGTCCCAATGGCATCTGTGATGAAAAGGCGGGGGTTGACAAGGAACATCTCATTCGTTGGTGGCCCCACCTCTGCACGGATGCGGCCCACAGCAATTGCCAAAAGGTAATAGGTCAAAAAGTAAAGCCCTGCCATCCAGAGTGCCATCCCGCCGTAGTGCGAAAATACCAGTAGGAAAATCACCCCACCCGTCAATCCCAATACCGCCCACCGATATTTCATCGGTTCGTTCTCTTCGCCCGGCTGGTCACGTAAAAGGTTCTTGAAAACCGAAATAAAGTAGCGACGCCCGCCATAGAGGGCAAAACAGGCAATGGCGAAAAAAGCACCGATGCTTTGGGGGCCCTCATACGGGAAGCCCGGAAAACTGGCAAGCCCCAACGCACGGCCCAAGACGCGCTCCGCTTTCCAGAAGAGGAAGAAAAACCATAGCGAAAAGGACATCTCCAGCGGCATCAGAAACCCCAGTCCCAATCCGAAGGGCAGTATGTAGAGCGGTGTCCACCCCATCGCATTCCACGGCTTCTCGGTAAAAAACTGACCTATCTCCGCTTTACGCACCGGTATCTCCGGGAACGCAGGGAACAGGACGTGCAAGCCGTTCATCAGATCAATCCCACCTGCGACCGCAAATCCGAGCCACATCATCTTGGACCTGAACAGAGAGCCATCGGAACGGGTCATCTCCAACGGCAACTGAACGATTGGATATGCCAACCGCTCGCGGGTGATCCACTGCCGACGCAAGATAGCGTCCATACAGATCATCACCCAGATTAGGACGGCTAAAAGCACCGTCCACCATAGGATCGGTTGCAACCACGGGCGGAGGTGCGCTTCTGTGTAGGGCGTACTTTGACCCTCATAGAAATCGAGCAGGCTCAGCGGATCTCTCACCGTTAACCAAGGGGGCAGGTATCTCCAAAACAGCGTCTTCCACTCATTTTCAGGGGTAGCGAACCAAAAACCGTGCGAAAGGGTTGGAACGACGGTTTGCATGACATCATGCCCCGCAATCGCCGAAGAGAGTGAGAGCATCATGTAGATCGTCATCAACTCCCCCTGTTGCAGCACAAAACGCGGTAAGAAACGCTTTAGCAGCGCGTTTACGATGATTAACACGGTGAGGCTGATAACCACGTTGTAGATTAGCGACATCGTCGTCGCCAGTGTGCCGATATATTTGACCTCGTTTGTAATAATAAAATAGGTATTCACCGGCATCAATGCCAACGCAAGCATCACAGCGCGAAACGTTAATCCACTGTTTGGCGTTTGATTGCCAATCGGTTGTTCAGTCATAATAAAAGTTGGCTCATGTTAAGACTTAGTGCAAAGAAGCCGAGTTTGACCCCCCTGACAAGGGTTTCCCCCTGAACCCCCCATGATAAGGGGGGATGGCAAGGGAGGCAGTTTCTAGCCCCCCTTGTCAGGGGGGTTGGGGACTAAGGGGGTTAAAAGGGTTTCCCCCTGATAAAGGGGACTAAGGGGGTCAAAAGGGTTTCCCCATGATAAGGGGGACTAAGGGGGTTAAAAGGGTTTCCCCCTGAGGGGACTAAGGGGGTTAAAAGGGTTTCCCCCTGATAAGGGGGAACTAAGGGGGTTAAAAGGGTTTCCCCCTGATAAGGGGGACTAATGGGGTTAAAAGGGTTTCCCCCTGAACCCCCCATGATAATGGGGGGGATGATAAGGGAGGACTAATGGGGTTTCTAGGGCCCCCCTGATAAGGGGGACTAATGGGGTTAAAAGGGTGATAAGGGGGACTAAGGGGTTAAAAGGGTTTCCCCCTGAACCCCCCATGATAAGGGGGGATGGCAAGGGAGGCAGTTTCTAGCCCCCCTTGTCAGGGGGGTTGGGGACTAAGGGGTTAAAAGGGTTTCCCCCTGAACCCCCCATGATAAGGGGGGATGGCAAGGGAGGCAGTTCTAGCCCCCCTTGTCAGGGGGGTTGGGGACTAAGGGGGTTAAAAGGGTTTCCCCCTGAACCCCCCATGATAAGGGGGGATGGCAAGGGAGGCAGTTTCTAGCCCCCCTTGTCAGGGGGGTTGGGGACTAAGGGGGTTAAAAGGGTTTCCCCCTGATAAGGGGGACTAAGGGGGTTAAAAGGGTTTCCCAGTGTTCAAATAATTATGAAATTTACTATAAATGACCCTAGCTCCAAATAGATTCTAATGGGCACGTCTCGGCTTTCAACGGTTGCTGAGTTGAGGATTAAAGGAGAGAGGGGAGGGTTGCAGTCACAGGAAGTGATACGTGAGGAGAGATTCGACACGATTAGCACAGCGATAATGATTATGCCAACGCCTTCAAGCGGTTGTCGTCAAGCGGTTGTAACGGCGTGAAATCCCGGTTGTTGTGATACCAGTCACGCTCTGTACCGGTGCAAGCGTTGCTGACAGCATTATAGTTCAAATACATGATCGCCCGCCGCCAAGGGGAGACATTGTTGGCTGAACCGTGCACGACATTGCAATGGCAAAAGCAGACCGATCCTGCGGGGCCTATTAACGCTTCGATACCACTATCTTCAGCCAATCGCTCCAGAGTGGCACGCTCAATATGGTGCAAGGCATAGCCCTTCGCGTCCTTGTGGGGTTTTGAATCGAGGAGACCGTGCGTATGTGAACCCGGAACAACCAATAACGGCGACGTAACCGCTGTGCAATCGTCGATAAACACGGATGCCATAATACACTTTGCTTCCGTCATCCCGTCGATGCGATGCCACGGTGGAAAATCCTGATGCCAATCCCACGCCGCACCGCCCCCAAAGCCCTGTTTGGGATTGAGGCGGCTCTGATGGAGATATACATCGTCATCCAACAGTTGACGCACTGGATTCAACAAGCGTGGAAGCAGCGGGAGATACCGGAACGGTTCAGAATAGACATGCGCTCCAAATGCCAGTCTGACAGCGTCCGGGGTATCTTTCTCAGGTATCACCTCCGGCCCCCGACGGCTGAGGATCCCCGGCATCGCCCGCTGCAGAACCGTCACCTCATCTTCCTCCAATAGACGTGGGAAAAATAGGTAGCCCTGTCGGTTAAAACGCGCAATTTGGGTGTCACTGAGTTTCATGGTATCTATTCCGTATACCGAGAATTACTAGTATCCCCATCCTTACGAAGGAAGAGACAGAGGAAGTTCATCTCTCCGCCTCCTGTTTTCACCGCTGGCTTTTTAGCGTGCCCCATATCGTCGCTAACTTTTCCCGTGGATCGACCGAAAACTTCTCAGGGAAGGGCCAACCGGGCGGCTGATAGACCTCATTTTCTATCTCCTGTGCACCAGCACCGCCGTTCCAACCGCCAATGGTATAGATTTTTCCATTTGCGACAGCGACTCCAAAACTTCCCCTTGGGGTAGGCATGGCGTCCATACGGCGGTATTTATTCTCTTCTGGCGAGTATTCCCACACATCTTGGTAAAATACAAGATCCGGATCATTTGGGCCGCCCTTAAGCCCGCCTTTTCCCTTAAATTTCTCGCCACCCATGACGTAAATCTTCCCGCTATTGACGAAGGCAGCGGCGAAATTATGAACGGGCCTCTGTATCTTAGCTATGGGGGTCCATGTCTCTGTTTTGGTGTCGTATTCGTCCGCGTCTACGGTTGACTCCTTATGGGTGAAATCGGTCGCACCTCCAAAGATATAAATCTTCCCGGGCGGCACAGCAGCACCGGCTGCCCCCCATCTTGGATTTGGCATGTCCTTTTTCTGCTCCCAAGTGTCTGTCACAGGGTTGTATATCTCGATCGCCGGGGACGGAAAGAACACATCGGTCGCGCCGCCAACAGTATAAATCTTGCCAGCCAACACGACGGCGACAGGAGCGATGCGCGGCGTTGGCATATCCGCTTTCTTTGACCATGTATCAGTCTTTGGGTCATACATCTCCACTGTCGCTAGCGGCGCGATGCCGTCACGGGTTCCACCGATGACATAAACCTTCCCGTCAACGGAGACAGCAGCGTGTCGTACCCGACCTGTTGGTATCGGTTTCTTTTCGACCCAGCTGTCCTTATCTATGTTATACTCTTCATTTTTGTGTATCTGGGGGGTATCATCTTGGCCACCGATGGCATAAATCTTGTTACCGACGGCGGCGACTTCGACTCCCCATCTATGCGTTGGCATCGGCTTCAATTTGCGCCAACCCGCGAAGCTGTCTATGGCGAAACAAAAGCTAAACAGGCCGCATAGGATCAGCCCCGCTAACATGTGATAGCGTGTTCGGTTCATCGTGTATGCCTCCTCTATAAGGTTAAAGTTGACCGTCCATCGGAGATCTCATCCGAAAAGGGATCTCCAAGCTCCTCCTCACCTCGCAAAAACAGATCTATCCGCTATTGACGTTGCTTAATTGCGCCCCATATCGTCGCTAGCTTGTTTTGTGGCTCGACCGAAAACTTATCGGGAAAGGGCCAACCGGGGGGTTGATAGACATGCATACCATTTTCGTCACCGGCACCGCCCGACCAACCGGCGGCGACATAAATCTTGCCCTCCGCAACCGTATGTCCATAACTCGACTTCGCTTTCGGCATACGCCCCATACGGTTCCAGTCATCTTTTTCTGGCGAGTATTCCCACACATCGTCATAGAAGGTCCAATCCGGGTCGTTAACGCCCCCATCAACGCCCCCTTTGCCCTTCCATTTCTGACCGCCCATGACATAAATCATGCCGCTATTGACAAAGCTGGCAGAAAAATTATGCAACGGGCGCTGTAGCTTTTTCTTAGGGGTCCACGTCTCCGTTCTGGTGTCGTATTCATCCACCTCTGTGGTTGATTCCTCATGAGTGAAATCGGTCGCACCCCCAAAGATATAAATCTTCCCTTTGGTTGCAATCGCAGCAGCGGCTGCCCCCCATCTCGGATTCGGCATATCCGCCTTCTGCTCCCAAGTATCCGTTGTGGGGTTGTAGACCTCGATCGCCGGAGACGGAAAGTAGAGATCGGTTGCGCCGCCGATGACGTAGATATTTGAACTCATTGCGACCACCATCGGAGCGATTCTTGGGGTCGGCATATCCGCCTTCACTTTCCAGACATCATTTTTAGGGTCGTATTCTTGGACGCTCCCCAAGGCGGCAATCCCATCGAAACTTCCCCCAAAGACATAAATCTTCCCCCTGAAAGTGACCGCAGCGTGCCGCACCCGACCTTGGGGTATCTCCTTTCTCTCTTCCCATTTGCCCTTTGCTATCTCGAATGCTTCCACTTTTGCAATCTTGGGGCTATCATCTTGCCCAGCGATGGCGTAAACGGTGCCACCCACCGCGGCAGCGGCTAAACCCCATCGACCCGTTGGGATAGGTTCCAACTCTCTCCAAGCTCCAAAGCCTGCCGCCGAAAAGCCGAACAGGCCACATAACAACAATCCTGCTAACATTTGATATCTTGCCCGTTTCATGTTACAGCCCTCCTGTCAAAGATGTAGTTTGGCTCCCTTCGAGAGAACCCGTCGCTTTCCGAGCCGAGTGAATTTCACTCCCGATACCGTTTAATATCGCCCCATATCGTCGCTAGCTTGTCTTTGGGGGTGACTGAGAACGCTTTCGGGAAGGGCCAGCCATCGGGCGTGTAGACTTCCGTCTCTCTCCGAGGGACCACCACCGCCATGACCGCCGACCGCATAAATCTTCCCATCGAGGACAGCGGTTGCCAAAGTTGCCCGTCCGGTTGGCATCTGATCCTTTAACCTTGTCCATCTATTCTTTTCTAAGTCGTATTCAAAGACAGTCCAATGCAAGATCCACCCTTCGATCGGATGACCATCTCGTTCGTTGCCGTTAAAGGTCCGTCCGCCAATAGCATAAGCCTTGCCATTGTTGACAAAACTCACTGACATATCGTAATAGTCGAGCGGCATCTTTGCTTTAGGGGTCCAAGTGTCCGTCTTCGGATCGTATTCTTCGGTCAGGTCGGTATACTTCTGATGGGTGTTATCCACGGCACCGCCACAGATGTAAATCTTCCCCTTCGCAGCAAAAACGCCCGCACCCCATCTCGGGTTAGGCATATCCGCTTTCTGCTCCCATGAGTCGTTTACAGGGTCGTAAACCTCAACCGCAGCAGACGGGAAAAAGAAGGAGTCCGCACCGCCGATGACATAAATCTTACCCCCTACCACCGCAGCAAGCGTTGACATCCGTGGGGTGGGCATATCCGTTTTGGGGGTCCATGTGTCGGTCTTGGGATCATATTCATCGGTCAACGGATTCGCTTGAAAGTTATCCTCTGTCCCTCCGAAAGCGTAAATCTTTCCCCTGACAATGGCACTGCTTACGCGAAATCTGCCTCGCGCCCATTTGTTTTTAACTTCCCACGCATCCTTCACTGGATCGTATTCACCCACAAATTTGCCCGGCGGTTTCAGGTCGTCCTGTCCGCCAAAGCCGTAAAGTTTCCCATTAAACGGTTGGACCCCTAGCCCCCAGATACCCACAGCACGGTCCCCGAGTTGTGGTAGATTGACTTTCTGCTCCCATTTTCCCGCGAAACTAACCGTTGAAAAGCTGAGCAGCCCGCACCCTATCAAGCCTGTTAAAATACTATATGTAATACGATGTTTCATCATGAATGACTCCCAGTTTTTTATTATACCTTAATGTTTTGTAATGACGCTTCTTCCCCTTTTATAGTGAATTCAAAAAATAAATAAACACTTTCGCCCACCGGTAGGTGCGGTTTCTAACCGCACCGCATCGGCACAGTTGGAAACAGTGCCTACCCACCGGTAGGTGCGGTTGTACCGCGGTTTCTAACCGCACCTATCGGCACCCCCCTTTATTCTACCCCCCCTTAGTCCCCCCCGCAAGCAGGGGGAAATAGGGGGGCTACCCAACGGGAGACCGGTAGGGGCGGTATCCGAACTGCCCCGGCTTGAAGTGTCTCATTAATTCTAAGGTCCACTATAATTCGTAGGGAACAACAATCGTTGTTCCCTACACACATCTGCCTCCTGACTCTTTGTTCCTTTCTATGGATTGAGTCCGTAGTGAACGCAGATCTGCGTTCACTACAAGCTGGAGTGCGTAAGTCCTGTTATCGACCGTGCTTAATTTTTCCCCATTGCGTCGCTAACTTGCCTTGAGGATCGACTGCAAACGCTTTGGGGAAGGGCCAACCGTCAGGGGTGTATACCTCTGTTATCGCAGCGATACCAATATGCCCTGCAATGGCATAAATCTTCCCGTCCAGAACAGTTGAGGCTAAACTCGCCCGCCCGGTTGGCATCTGATCCTTTAGCCTTGTCCATTTGTGCTTCTCTACATCGTATTCAAAAACCGTCCAATGATAGCGCCAACTGTCAGCTAGGCGTCCATCTCTGTCGTTCCCGCCGAATGTCCTACCCCCAATGGCATACGCCTTCCCACTATTGACGAAACTCACCGCCATATCGTAATAAGCGACTGGCGTGTCTGCTCTCTTCTTCCAGGTGTCTGTCTTTGTGTCGTATTCTTCTGTTAGGTCGGTGTACTCTTTATGAGTCTGATCCGTGGCACCGCCGGCGACATAAACCTTCCCCCTCGCAGCAAAAGTGCCTGCGCCCCACCTTGGGTTTGGCATATCTGCCTTCTGTTCCCAAGTATCGGTTACGGGGTCATAGACCTCGACCGCAGCGGACGGAAAATAGAAGGATTCCGCACCGCCGATGACATAAATCTTTCCACCTACCACCGCGGTAGATGTCATCATTCTGGGGGTCGGCATATCGGCTTTCGGGGTCCATGTGTCGGTCTTGGGATCGTACTCATCCAAGAACGGGACCGCCTGAAAATTATCCTCTGTCCCTCCAACGGCATAGATTTTGCCCCTTATCAAAGCGCTGCTCAGCCGAAATCTACCCCTTTGCCACTTCTTGAGTTTCGTCCAGACATCTCGAACCGGGTCGTATTCATGCACCAGTTTGCCCGCAGGCTGCAAGTCATCTTGTCCGCCAAAGGCGTAAATCTTCCCATTGACTGCCTCGGCACCCAACCACCAGGCACCGCCTGAAATGGCACCCATTTTTGGTATCGTGGCTTTCTCCTCCCATTTTCCCGCAAAGCCTACTGTTGAAAAACCGAGCAGCCCACACACGACTAATCCCGTTAAGAGATAACATGGTATCCGATGCCTCATAATGTACACCTCCATCTTTTTTATGGTTTCTGCTTAATCTCGCCCCATGTCGTCGCCAACTTGTGTTGAAGATTCACCGAAAAGACATTAGGGAAGGGCCAGCCGTCGGGGGTGTATACCTCTACTTCCCTGCGCGGGCCGTTGTGATGCCCGCCAATGGCATAAATCTTTCCGTCCACAACAGCTGTCGCTAAGGTGCCCCTACCGGTTGGCATCTGATCGTTCAATCGTTGCCACCTATTCTTTTCGACATCATATTCTAAGACTGTCCAATGAAGGACCCAGCCTTGAAATTTGGGACCATCTTTTTCTCTCCCATCGAAGGTCTTGCCACCAATAATATACGTCTTTCCACTGTTGACAAAACTTGCTGCCATATCGAAAAATTTGATCGGCATATCGGCTTTCTTCGTCCAAGTATCCGTCTTCGGATCGTATTCTTCGGTCAGGTCGGTATACTTCTGATGGGTGTTATCCACGGCACCGCCAAAGATATAGATTTTACTCTTGATTGTCACTGCCGGCATTCCCCATCTCGGATTTGGCATATCCGCTTTCTGTTCCCATGAATCTGATACAGGGTCATAGACTTCAACTGCAGCCGAAGGAAAAAAGAAAGATTCCGCGCCGCCAATGGTATAAATCTTCCCGCCTACCGCAGCGATAGCGAATCCCATTCTTGGTGTCGGCATCGGTGCTTTAGCGGTCCATGTGTCCGTTTTGGGATCATACTCATCGACGTTGGGAAGGGCCTCAAAGTTATTCGCCGTTCCGCCAAAGGCATAGATTTTCCCCCGCACTGTGGCGGTGCCGAGCCGGAATCTGCCCTGTGGCAATTTCTTCTTGTCTATCCAGTTCTCCTTTAGGGGATCGTATTCCTGTACGATTTTGCCCGGAGCTTCCAAATCATCTTGGCCCCCAATGGTATAAATCTTGCCATTCACCACTTCGGTGCCTAACCCCCATAACCCGCCAGAAAGGGCACCGATTTTCGGCATATCCGCTCTCTCTTCCCACTCTCCCGCAAAGCTGATTGTCGAGAAACCGAACAGCCCACACGCTATCAAGCCCGCTAGGAGGTCACCTAGTCCCCAATGTCTCATAATGTATATCTCCATCCGCTTTTGCTGTTTCCGTTACCCTCTTCCCACCTCGTCGCAAGCCTGTCTTGGGAAGATATAGCAAATTTCTCAGGGAATCGTCAGCACGTTCCCACTACTGCATGGGGCGGAGCAACTACCTATCCACCCCTCGATCGCAGCACTCCTCCGTGTTTTGCCAAAAAGAACAAAATCATTCTATCAAACATTACTGCCTTTGTCAAGTTAAAATCTCCCTTGAGTTAGGGTCATTTAATTCTGCTGTGAGCGGGATTTCCCAATCCCGATACTTCACCGGCCAAGCGATGCCCACGTTGCGCCTTTTCGACCCAACTGGTTAAAAGGCCGAAAACTGAATAGCCCTATCCCTTGAGTAGGGCTATTTATAGTAAACACGAGAAATAATGATACATTTACCAATAATTTCAACCGGCGCGAAATCTTCAAAGTCCCCTGAACCCCCCATGATAAGGGGGGATGGCAAGGGGGGCAGTTTCTAGCCCCCCTTGTCCCCCTTATCACCCTTGTCAGGAGGGTTGAGGTCTCCCCCTGACAAGGGGGCCGGGGGGTTGGAGAAGCTCCCCTTAACCCCCTTAGTCCCCCTTATCAGGGGGAAACCCTTGTCAGGAGGGTTGAGGTCTCCCCCTGACAAGGGGGCCGGGGGGTTGGAGAAGCTCCCCTTAACCCCCTTAGTCCCCCTTATCAGGGGGAAACCCTTGTCAGGGGAGTTGGGGGATTTAGGGGGTTGGCTGTGTATTAAGAGTGTCTCATTAATTCTAAGGTCCGCTATAATTTCCGTAAACATACCGCCCCGCTGGGGCGGCAGCTCTTGTGTACCAACGGAGGTTGGTCAGATACCTGCGCTCCAGAGGAGCGCAATGTACATCACTTATTGGTTTATAGTGAATTCAAAAAATAAACAAACACTTGCGCCCCCCGGTAGGTGCGGTTTCCTAACCGCACCGCATCGGCATCCCCCTTTATCCCCCCGCTAGCGGGGGGATAAAGGGGGGGCCTACCCAACGGGAGGTTGGAGTGTCCCCTTAATTCTAAGGTCCACTATAATGTATCAATGAACGCATCAAGCCATATCGGCTACAGCAAAATGTCAACAGAACCTAGGTTTCAACTGTTCAAAGAGATTGATTTATTACTCAATTTGTGCTAAACTAACCTAAGTTGTTAGTTATTGGAAACCTATCAGAATCTGTAGGTCCAGATTCACATCTCGACACCCAATCGTCGATTTTGGAAAATCAACCTACATCAATGATACAATTTGCACAGGGATTAGGGGTTATTGGTTGGAATATGCTGGCTACTAGCAACTTGCGTTAAACTAAGCTCACAATCGAGAAATATCGACATCATGAGATAGAGGATGGATCTTATCCATGTTTGAAGCAAAGCTAAGATCAAAGATTAGTGCAATACTCTCGCCCCTTGCACGGATAATCGTATCGCTCGGCATCACTGCGAATATGGTCACTATGTTCGGTTTGCTCGTTAATTTGGTGGCTGCCTTCTGTTTAGCGACTAATCGGTTAGTAGCGGCGGGGGTGTTGATTTTATTCGGGGCGAGTTTCGATATGATAGATGGTGCCGTTGCGCGTGCGAAAACATCGACCAACTCTTCGGGAGCACTGCTAGACTCTGTGATTGACCGGTATTCAGAAGCAGTGATATTCCTTGGTGCCCTTATCTATTTTCATCATCTACAGAACTTTTTCGGAGTGGTATTGGTTTTCGCAGCGGTGATTGGGTCGATACTTGTTAGCTATGTGCGTGCCAAAGCGGAGGGACTTCAAATTGAGTGCAAGGTTGGATTGATGCAACGGCCCGAAAGGATTATATTACTGGCGTTAGGTGTTCTAGTGCAAGGTTTTATTCCAGATCAGTATGCATTTTTGCAGTCAAAGGGGATTATTCTCTTCGGTGTGTTCGTGATTCTCGCTGTGACCGCGCATATCACCGCTATCCACCGACTCGTCTTCTCGTTCCACAAGCTGAGCGATCATTGAGATAATATCCTTTCCCCACCGCTTGCGGGGGGCAGGGGGGTAGACTAAGGGGGTGTGAGAGGGGCATCCCTGCCCCGATAAATACGGTCAAAGCCCTTTCCCCACCGCTTGCGGGGGGCAGGGGGGTAGACTAAGGGGGTGTGAGAGGGGCATCCCTGCCCCGATAAATATGGTTGTTACTAGACCCGCATCGCTCACATTGCCTCCGGCTCTCGCTTCCGAATTAGGTTCGGGACCAACGACACCAGAACGATGAAAATACCTGCACCAGCGAGGTAGACTAACGTTTTCTTGATATTCCCTTCGCCAACGTTCACGGCAGCACCCAACTGGACATAGGCAGCGGTGCCGGGTAACATGCAGAGCCATGAGACAAAAAAGTAAGTAGCAAACCGTATCTTCGTGAGTCCATAAGCGTAATTCTGCAAGTTAAACGGGAAGAGCGGGACAAGCCGGGTGATCATCAGCATCCGCCAGCCCTGCCTTTGTACCCCCTCATCAATCCGTCGAAATTGTGCATTACCTTGGACCCAGCCCTCTACCATACCGCGAGCGACGTAACGCGCGATCAGAAAGGCGCCTGAGACACCAATCACCGCCCCGATAGAGGCGTAGACAACCCCCCAGATGGGGCCAAAGGCGAGGCCAGAGAGCATTGTAACAGGCAAACCGGGCAGAAAGAAAACGGTCGCAAGGATGTAAAAGCCGATGTACACCAAAGGAGCGATGACGCCGAAGCTGTTAATCTTCTCTTTGATTTTGGGGATATTGTCGGGCTTGAGATAGTCTATCACACCGTAATGACTTAATAGACTATACACACCGACAATAATGATGATAGCGATGATAATCTTCACAAGGTGCCGCTTCATGGCGGTTTGATCTCTTCACAGTTTTGGCTCATTATGGTGAATTCTAAAATAGGTCAGGCATCTTGCCCGGCCTACAAAGCCCCAGCGGGGCGATATGTGTGTCGTAAATTTGGTTATTTCTGGTGGATGTCGAGTATGGAAACTCGACCTACAGTAGGGTCATTTATAGTGAATTGAAAAAATAAATAAACACTTTCGCCCCACGGTAGGTGCGGTTTCTAACCGCACCGCATCGGCACCCCCTTTATTCTACCCCCCCTTAGTCCCCCCCGCAAGCAGGGGGGAAAGCAAGGGGGGCTACCAAACAGGGGAACAGTAGGTTCGGTTTCCTAACTGCACCGGTTTGGAGTGTCCCATTAATTCTAAGGTCCACTATAATTTTCCTGTGAGAGGGATTTCCCAATTCCGATACTTCACCGGCCAAGCGATTCCCTCGTTGCGCCTTTTCGCCCCAAATGGTTAAAAGGCCGAAAACTAAATAGCCCTACGACCTACAGGGTGTCTAGCAACTTACGTTAAGTATAATACGGAGACATGAAATGTCCAAAACCTACAGCGCAGCCGTCATCGGATCGACCGGCAAGGGCGGCTACGGGCACCGCCTAGATACCGCATTCGATATTGATGATGTTGAACTGATCGCTATCGCTGATCATGACCCCGAAGGACTTGCGGATGCCGGCAAACGGTTGGGGGCCTCCCGACTCTACCGCGACTACCGACAAATGCTTGAGACGGAAAAACCTGACTTTGTCAGCATCGCGCCGAGCTGGGTCACAGAACGTGTCCCGATGATTGAAGCCGCGGCGGCAGCGGGGTGCCACATCTATTGTGAGAAACCTGTCGCGGGCAGCCTTGCCGAAGTCGATGCGATAGGTGCCGCCTGCCAAAACGCAAAGGTGAAGATGGCGGTCGCGCATCAGTGGCGTGCGATGCTCCCGATTCAGCAGATAATCAAGGATGTGAAAGCTGGTAAATTTGGAAAATTGCTTCGCATCCGCACCCGTCCGAAGGACGACAGTCGAGGGGGCGGCGAAGAATTGCTCCTACACGGGACACATCTGTTCGACCTAATGATGGCTTTCGCCGGTGAACCACGCTGGGCGAGCGGACATGTCACCGTTGACAACCGAGACGCCACAACGGACGATACAGGTCAGGGCAATGCTCCTGTCGGTCCCATCATTGGCGATTCTATCTCGGCGGTATTCGGCTTCGACAACGGTGTTCGAGGGTTCTTCGACTCCACCGCCGGTTTGGCTATCCCCAGCGAATCAAATTTTGATAACCTCTACGGTCTATCCCTTGAATGTGAGCGAGCGTCGCTGGAACTTCGCGAACCGGGCGATGTCTATATCTATCCGGCACCGCGGGTGTTACCCGACCTTCAAGGGCTCACTTGGGAAAGGATCTGGATGCCGGAATGGCATGAACGTCCGGAACATGCACCGCCCCTGCTACGAAAGAACTGGCTATCCATAGGTAATAAAATCCTCGCTCGGGATCTGATCGATGCTGCCGAAACCGACCGCGAACCGCTCTCTAGCATTCGGATGGTACGTTTCGTAAATGAGATGGTTCAGGGTGTCTATAGTTCGCACCTGCGCTCTGGTTGTCGAATCACCATTCCGCTAGCCGAACGCGCCCATCCGCTCGACGGATCGTAAAAGACCTACGGCTCTCTGTTTTTACTGACCCCCTCGGCACAGACCAATAATAAAATAAGTACGCCTTGTATAATCAGAAATAGCTCCCTCGGTACGTTGGTTAAAATCTCGATATCCAGTGCGCCTTTGTTCAACGCGCCAAATAGGAGAGCGGCAAAAAGAACACCGTAGGGATGATTCCGCCCAAGCAATGCAACTGCAATACCGGTGAATCCAAAACCGGGGGAGAAATTATCAAGGAAACGATGGCGATAACCCATTACCTCCCACACACCAGCAAAACCTGCAACCGCCCCGCTCAACACCATCGTCCAAACAGTTACACGACGCACATTGATCCCCGCGTAGACGGCGACCTCTGCGGCATTGCCAACAAAGCGAATCTCATATCCCCATTTAGTGCGCGCCAATAAAAATTGTGTCAGTCCAATCAATCCAAATGCAAAAAACAGCGTGATGTTTACGGGGTTACTTGGCAGAAACACCGACGAAAAGGCAGATAGTCGTGGCAGCTGCGCCGATTCATGGATCAGGGGGGTGTGCGGCGTCATCTGATCCGGTGCCTGATAGACCTCGGTGACAAGGTAATTTGTCAACGCGATCGCGATAAAATTCAGCATGATGGTGTTGATGACTTCATGCACACCGTAACGGGCTTTGAGTATCCCCGGTATAGCACCCCACAACCCCCCTGCGAGAGTTGCAGAAACCAAACAAGCAGGTATGATGATCCAGCCGCCGCCCCAGTTCAGGTGAAACCCCACCCATGCCGCGGCGAATCCTGCGAGATAGAGTTGTCCTTCACAACCGATATTGAAAAGTCCACCCTTAAAGCCGAGCATGACAGCAAGCCCGGTAAAAATTAAAGGGGTCGCGTTAAATAGAACGTAGCCAAAATCATCAAAACTGCCGCAGACGCTCTGCCATAAAAGTCCGTAAACTTCAAAGGGTTGCTCGCCGAAAAAAAGAATTAAAACGCCACCGAGCAGAAATGCGGCGCAGAGCGCGAAAACGGTCGGCAGCAGACGAGGCGACACATCGCCTGTAAAATGTGAAAAATAAGACGTTATGCGCGATGTGTAATCTGCGAGTTTGCCCATTCTCCGGTCCGAGAGGCTCCGCCCTGTTATTCCGATAATGCTGCTAACAAGCGCGTCACATCTGCGCTCCCATTGTAGAGATGGGTTGAAATCCGCATCCGACCGAATTCGCCCCAACACAGTATACCTATCTCAGCTAACCGCGCCTGCATCGTGTGTGCATCTTCAACTAAAAAGCAGGTATTCCCGGATCGTGCCGATCGGTCCTGTGGACTGATGACCGTAAACCCTAAATTTTCCACCCCGGCACTAACCAATTCAGACAGTGTCCGGGCATGGTCAGAGATTCGCTCGATTCCAATCGAGAGCAGTACCTCCAACGCTCGGTCTAGGTGCATCACCACTAGCATTGATGGGTTGCCCGGTTCCAGACGTTCAGGCATCGGCTGCTCCTCGACTGCCGGTGCGCGTTCCGCCGCCTGGGGTGGCCATACCACTAAGTTGTGCCAGCCAAAGCAGGTTGATGTGATCTGTCCCTCCGCACCCTCGCTCAGATACATGGGAGCTACGCCGTGGGTGGCAAGCAGCCACTTGTAGCTGCTGCTCACGGTCAAATCGGTCAATCCTGCGGGAACATCCACAACCCCCGCAGCATGGGTCGCATCTACTGCGAAAAGCGTATCCCGCTGTTGAAGTCCGTCAGAAAGCTGCGCTATATTCAAGCACTGTCCTGTATAAAAACTGACCTGACTCACCGCCAAGACCCGCGTCCGTTCATCCACCGCATCCAACAGATCGGTCTCGTGCACCAGCCAATCCCGATGGGGCACCAATCGCACCTCTACCCCACGGGCATGGAGGGCGCGCCAAGCGTAGGCGACCGATGGGAATTCTAAGTTGGTCGTCACTACATTATCTCCGTCCCGCCAATCTAGACCGCGTGCCAGCCAATTCATCCCCTCCGCCGCCGATGGCATAAATGCAATCCGCTCCGATGGCACACGCCAAAGTTCACCCATCCGGCTTCTACAGCGTTCTCCGCGTCCGTAAATCTCTTCCCGTCCATCGTGTCCCGCGCTCTTCAGACGGGCGAATTCCTTGTACACCGCTTCTTGTGCCTTCAGCCAAGGAGCTTCTCCCCCTGTGCAAAGATGTGTTACTCCCTCCAGACCTACAAATTGATCGGGAGAGATAAGGGGGCCAATGTGTGTGTCGGAGCAGTTCATGTGCACCTCATTTGCGTATCGCAGCGTTCGCTGGTATAGATATATCGACGTTGGGATTATAGCAATAGTTCACTGGGAATACAACGCAAAAGTTCAACAAAGCAGCCTCCCTTCCTCCGGGATCTTTCAGTTTAGCGTTGAGAGAATTTTTGGGTTCTGGTAAAATAGGGGATAGGGTTGTATAGCTGAGGGGTGTTCATAAATACTCTCTGTGAGAGTGGCATCCTTGCCATGACTCCCTTTCAATTTGAGAAACAATCGGGATCAGGAGATCCCTCTCACAGGTGTTTACATCTGCATAGGCTATTGACTGAATTATGAACACCCTTGATATAGCTAGAAAGTGCAAAGCGCGAAGAGAAACCGAGTTGAGTTCAGCAATCTTTGAACCGTGCAGGAACGCAGATCTGCGTTCCCTACAATTTCTGTTGTATAACATGAATGAAACATGAAAGGGACACCTGACATGCAATCCTTTTCCATTGACAGCGATGCGATTTCGCTTCCACGAGGCGCGTGGGCAAAAGCACATCGACTGAATGTGAGTTGGCACGGGAGACCCATTGCTGCCTTGAGTCAAGGCGAATATCGCGCCTACCTGTTTCCCGTATACACCCCGATGGGGTTCGCTGTCACCTCCGAGAGCCCGATAGATCACCCGCATCACAACTCGCTTTGGATCGGTGCCGATCATTTCCATTGCCATTTGCCATTCTCGACGGATGCCTATGAGGAAGCGACCTATAACTTCTATGTCAACGATACCTTTCAAGGGCGGGCACCGGGATACATCGTCAGTGTTTCGGTGGAGGAGACGGAGGTATCGGAAAACCATCTCCGACTCATACAAACACTCAACTGGCGGGGGCCGTCCGAGTGGGGGGCACCTCAAGGGCGTATCCTCGCGGTCGAAACCCGTACCATCGATCTCTACCCCGGCGAAACAGCGAACCTGATTGACATTCGCTCGCAACTGAGCCCAACCGATTGGGATATCAACATCGGCCCGACACGCCACGCCTATTTCGGTGTTCGCATGGTCGAGTCCCTGCGTGCGACAGCTGGCGCAACTCTTGTTGATTCTGCCGGTCGCTCCGGCGGTGGGGCGATAAGCGGCGAGATTTCCGACTGGGTGGACTGTTCAGGACAAATAGCTGCAGACAGGTACGCGGGTGTGGCGTTGTTTCGACATCCTTCGACTACCGAGGCGTCGTGGTATATCGCTGATTGGGGAACGTTAGCGGTGAATCCGTTTGCGCGAGAGGGACGAATGATAAAGCATGGCGAGGTGCTCGATTTGGCGGTGCGGGTCGTCGTTCACGATGGGGACGCAGATGAAGCAGGGATTGAGGGGTTCTATCAGCGATTTATCCAGGAGGTGCAGAACTAGCTAACAACAAATGACTGGGCATCTGTATCTGATGCAACTGCCGCTTCAATCTCGGACTCAGTCATATTTTTGACACGCTCCCAATCTGTCTGTTGTAGTTCGTAGGGAACGCAGATCTGCGTTCCCTACCGTCCGGTGGAGTGCGTAAGGCCTGTATATAAAAAAACACAAACGCCTAGCCGAACGCTTTTTTATTGACGCATCAGCATATTTTTGACTACAATCTTTGGAGTAATTGTTTTTTTATGCCCCGGTTATCATCTATAGTGAATTCTAAAAATAAATAGACACTTTCGCGACCCGGTAGGTTCGGTTTCTAACTGCACCACATCGGCACCCCCCTTTATTCTCCCCCCCTTAGTCCCCCCCGCAAGCAGGGGGGAAAGCAAGCGGGGGAAATAGGGGGGCTACCAAACGGGAGAACGGTGGGTTCGGTTTCCCTCGCCCCGGTTTGGAGTGTCTCATTAATTCTAAGGTCCACTATAATTTCTTACGTCAAACGAAAGTTAAATCAGCATTTATCAACCCTAGGAGGACATTGATTATGGCAGTAAATGGGGCTGTACCGAAAGCCCGTTCTGAAGGTCGGGGACCAACGATTTGGCTCGCTGGTACTCCCGACGAGTTGGAGCCATTAATGCCACTCGGCATTGCTGGAATTGTCACCAATACCGTAGTGCTTAATCAATACGCTAAACAGTACGGTTCAGTCATTGACCTGATCAAAGCGTATCTCGACATAACTGACAAACCTGTGGTCATGGAAATCGACGGTCACACTGTCGAAGAATTACTCGCAGTTGGGAAGGTTTTTACTGATCTGTCAGACCAAATTATCCTGAAAATTCCCTGCACGTTCAACGGGCTCAAAGCCTTCAGCGTCCTCAAGGCAGAGGGGGTCGAAACTTTCTGCACAACGGTTTTCTCCTTGACCCAAGCCGCCGCCGTTGCCCAAGCAGGGGTTGACCACATCCTGCCGTTCTGTGATCCGGTCAAGGCAGTGGGCGGAGATCCGACCCAACTGATACGTGAATGTGCACAGATGTTCAACGGCTGGGAACAGCGGCCCTTTATCATGGCGGCGCTCGTCCGATCGGTGGAGACAGCCCACGCTGCCTTCCGCGACGGTGCCGATGAACTCGTCACTATGTGGACGGTCTACCGCGATATGATGGACCACCCGCTCACCGACGAATGGAACAAAACCTTCATGGACGAGTGGGTCGATATGCACGAAAATGGGTTGCTCGAAGGTGTGCCGGTCACACTCGAAGGAGATGAACATCATGGCTGAATCTTTACGGATACTCTCAATTGGAGCACACCCAGCAGATATCTTCGATCAATCCGGCGGTACGATGGCGCACCACACGAGCCGGGGGGACTACGTTGGTTGTGTGGTGTTGACCCACGGGGCCCGTGTGCATGATGCAGTGATCAGCGACTCAATGTTTCATCGTGAGGAGGTTCCAGACGAATCTGACCTGCTGGCGTTGATGAAAGAACGCTCAGATGTCAAAGCGGAGGAAATTCGTAAAGGGTGCAAGATTTTAGGTGTTGAAGATATCTACTTCTTTGGTGCAGACGACGCCGTCCTGCTTGTCACGGACGAGATAGTGAAACGGCTTGCACGGCTGTTGCGCGAGGTACGTCCCGACATTATACTGACCCACTTTCCCAAGGAGGGCGATGGACTAACCAACGCACACGCCGTCGCGGGACAGATTACGCTCCATGCCATTTCATACGCGGGTAGCGTCGATCCGGGCGATCGAAATACACCCCATAAGGTGGCACAGGTCTTCTTCTTTGGGACCGGTGCGGCGTCTATACCGCGGAGCGTGTGGCAGTCCGAGGGTGGGTACTATAACGATGTGTTTATCGATATCACGGATGTAGCGGATAAAAAACTGGCAGCACTGGACTGTTTGGTGAGCCAAGGATATGGCGGGGCGTATGCACGTAAGCGGATCGAAACCAGCGATGGGGCGTTCGGTAGCGCAGGCGGCTGCGCCTATGCGGAAGGATTTATCTCATCAAGTGCGGAAACCCATTACTACCTACCTGTCACCGAACATGCTCTCAAAAATGCCCGCGCATCCGACCATGAGCGGATCTCGGCGAACTCCTATCGGATTTCGGTTGACTGAAAGGCGTGGGGCGGCTGTACAATCAACCCGCCCCTATTGTGTGATTGAGGGATTTATAGTGAATTCAAAAAATAAATAAACACTTTCGCCCCACGGTAGGGGCGGTTGCTAACCGCCCCGCATCGGCACCCCCCTTTATTCTACCCCCCCTTAGTCCCCCCCGCAAGCGGGTGGAAATAGGGGGGCTACCCAACGGGACAACGGTAGGTGCGGTTTCCAACCGCACCGGTTTGGCGTGTCTCATTAATTCTAAGGTTCACTATAGAAATCTCTCAATAACCGCTTTCTCGTGAGGTTGATGCACACCATCGTGATTTCATCAGGAAATGCATCAAAATATCCCTCGCTTCTGTACTTCCAATTTGATGCAGTGTATGCGCGGCATTGGCACGGACATACCGGTTCTCATCCTTGAGTGCAACTTTCAATGCAGGAAGTGCCTCCTCTGCTTTTGAACCGATTCGCGCCAACGCGAGCGAAGAATTCCGCCGGACCCACTCATCCGTATCGTCTAACGCCTGTGCCAACGCAGGAACCGCCCTCGAACACGATTGTGCGACGATGCCTAACCCCTCTGCGGCGACTTTCCGAACCTCTGCGGATTCGTCTTTTGTCCCTTTAATTAACGTGGGGATCGCGTCCTGAGCACTCGACCCCATATCTCCCAACGCGTCAACTGCAATCGCGCGCACCCCTTCGTTTGAGTCGTTCGCGGCGTCTATCAGGGCTGGTACAGCGGGGGCACCGATCACGCTCAAGGCGTAACTGGCATTCCGGCGCACCATCTCAGATTCATCGTGCAAGGTCTTGATTAGCCCCGACACAGCGGGCGCGCCCATGGCACCCAATGCGTAAGCGGCGTTGAGGCAAGCCGATTCCGACTCGCTTCGCAGTGCATCGATGCGTTCAGGGATAGAGCCGTTTTCTGAAACTTCTGCCCCGTTCCCCGTTCCTAAATGCCACGCCCAAAGGTGTTTCCACATCAACTGTTGTCCATCATCGTTGGGTGTCCACTCCGTTCTCGTGTTATTCCAAGAGGGCCCTTGGGGCTCCTCCATGCGGGTAAAGAGGAACTTCATCATATACCGATTTGTGTCGGTGCGGTTCGGCATGGCGCGATGCCAGAGGTCGTAATGGACGATGGTCATCGACCCCGCCTCCCCGGCAAGCGGTAACTCTTCCTGCCCATTATCCGGTTGGTCGTTATAGCATTGGCTCTGTGGAAGAACCCCCGTCGGTCCTCGCACTTCAGGGGTATCTTGCGGATAATAGAATGCCATCACCCAACGGGTCGGATGCCGTCGTCGCGTCCAACTGTCCTTGTGCAACCTCTGTCCGCTACTGCCCGGTGGGTTGTAATGGCAGTGGCGGTGCGGGTGCGTGTAGTAATTCGGACCTACAAGCCCTGTCAAAGCACCATCGACAACGGGATGGTCGAAGATTTCTTGAATATCCGGGATTCTGGGGATCAGGTTGTTCCCTGGATTGCCTTCCCTCTCAAATACCGCTTCAGTCTGCTGAAAGATCGCTTCGTGAAAATCGGTAGGAAGATCGGTCTTGATGTTGATATACCCGTTGACAATAAAATGCTGCATCTGCTCGTCGCTGAGCAAGTGTTTGCCTTCAGCCATCTTGAAAAACTCCTTTCTAGGTTTATCAGAGGATTCTACCACCGAAATTGGTGGGGTCCAAAGTCTGCCCTGTAGTATCGTGTGATTACCCCGCCGGGAGGCGCAACTTCGTCGATCCGCTCCCGATCTTCGTCCGTCACCTCCACGTCGATTGCTCCCAAGTTGTCCTCCATCTGCTCCATTGTGCGGACACCAACGATTGGGCTGGTAATCCCCGGCTGCTGTGCACACCACGCCAACGCAAACTGACTCGGTGTACACCCCTTCTCCGCTGCAATTGCCAAGACAACGTCTAGGACATTGAACGCGGCATCTGAGAACAGATCTGTATTTTGGCTCTCATCTTGGTAGCGTGCGTCCGCCGGGCGTGCCTCGCCGCGTCGGTACTTTCCGGTGAGAAATCCACCCGCCATCGGCGACCACGGGATGAGTGCCGTGCCATACGTCTGTGCCATCGGGACCAATTCCCGCTCGATGCTTCGATCCAACAGGTGATAGGGCGGCTGCTCACAGATGAAGCGATTGAGCCCCAACTCTTTTGAAGCCCACAAGGATTCCACCACCTGCCACGCAGCGAAGGTACTGCTGCCGATGTAGCGCACCTTGCCCGACCGAATCAGATCGTCCAACGCCCGGAGCGTTTCATCGATCGGTATGTCTGAGCAGGGGCGATGGATCTGATAGAGGTCAATATAGTCGGTTTGCAAACGTTGCAGCGATGCCTCGCACTGCTCCATGATATGGCGACGGCTGTTGCCCTGGGCGTTTGGGTCTTCGTCGTCCATGCGAAAGTGGACTTTGGTCGCCAACACGATTCGCCCACGTTTTCCGTTTCGCTTGAACGCCTTCCCGACCATCTCCTCACTCTTGCCGCGGACGTACATATTCGCTGTGTCAAAAAAGTTGATGCCGCCATCGATCGCTCGGTCGATGATGTCCATGGAGTCGGATTCGTTCGTTCGACCGCCGAACATTAAGCAACCTAGACAGAGCGTGCTTACTTTTGTGCCGGTCCTACCGAGACTGCGATATTCCATCTATGCCTCCTCTTTCTGATTCCCCAATTACTTTTCAAAAAAGGGCAGGTACAAAGCCTATCCCTACTGAGTCGGGTCAACTCCGAAAACCTTACGCCTCCGCTACCACCGGATTACGCAGGACACCGACGCCTTCGACTTCGATTTCAACAGTGTCGCCGGGCGCGATGGGGCCCACGCCGGAGGGTGTGCCGGTCATGATCACATCGCCGGGCAGAAGGGTCATCACTGCGCTGATGTAAGAAACCAAGTGAGCGACGGAAAACACCAGATCGGAGGTGTTAGAATCCTGTTTCACTTCGCCGTTCAAGCGTGTTTTAATATCGAGGTTATTCGGATCTAAGTCGGTGGCGATCACCGGTCCGAGCGGGCAGAAGGTGTCAAATCCCTTTCCAAGCAGCATACATCCCATCTCCATTTCAGCGAACTGGATAACCCGCTCACTGATGTCGTTGCCACAGGTGTAACCTAGCACATGGTCGAGGGCATCCGCTTCCGAGATGCGCCGTGTCTCTTTACCTATAATGACCGCTAATTCGCACTCGTAATGTACCTCTTTGCCTTGATGGGGATAGATGATAGGCTCTTCAGGGCCGATAGCCGTCAGGGTCGGTTTCATGAAAAGCATCGGATTGGTGGGAAGCTCTTTCCCCGCTTCACGGGCGTGTAGGACGTAGTTCAGACCGACGCCGATAATTCTAGGGGATTCGACCGGCGCGAGAACAGTCACCTGATCTATATGGGTGACAGCCCCGCTCGTATCCAAGCTCTCGAAAGGGCAGCCGGCCAGTTCGCGGATGCCCCATCATCGTCTAGAATACCGTAACTTGCGTCTCCGTCGCTGCGATAACGTAAAATCTTCATATCTTTTATCTCCTTATAGGGTTGAATCATGTAAAGACGACCTCTTTCCTTGTAGACTCGATGCTGCTCTGTATCATCTCAGCCTCTTTCGAGCACAATACCTTCCTGTTCAATTCGTGCGAACATCTCTTGATAGGCCGACGTGCCATCGTTATCCCAATACTCCGTAGAGATCGGCGAGTCATAGCTCATCGGGATGAGACGACTCCGGTCGGGACGCACCATGAAGATGGAATTTTTCGGGTCCGCGATGTTGTACATCTTTGTTCCGTTCTTAAACTGTGATTTGATGATCCACTTCTCCTGTTCCGGCAGTTTCAAGTTCTCCAGTCGTTCTAACTTGTCGCGGTCGAGCGTGAGGCCCAGGCCCGGCTTTTCTGGGACGCGCAGAAAACCGTTGATTGGCTCCAACCGTTCCGTCACGACATCGTCTTTCCATGTTTCGGTGTCCGCGAAAAAGTGGAAAGTCGCTGTCGGAAACGCAGCCATCATGTGTGTCGTCATCGTCCGTGTGATAGTGCCGCCCACGTTCTGGAGCATAAAGGGACTGTTATCCGCGGCAAATAGTCCGGCGCGGCGAATGGCATCTCCGATCCTGGAATGCCCCAGCATGTAGGCATCGGCAGGTTTCATCAACACCTCATAGGTCGCACCCATCGGGAAATGGTGGAGGACGATGGGCAGCCGTGAGCGCTTACGCAGCTCGATATACCCTTCAATATCCTCTCCCGGCAGCGGGTCTTCAAAACAACCAGCAATCGGATACTGTTCCAGTTTGGCAAGCAGTTCCGGCATATGATCGTCCGTGCCGTGCATGGTGAAATCGTAATGAATCTTGAACCCTTCCGGCGCAACCGCTTGCATCGCCTCAGTTTGGTCCATGACGTTCTCAAAAGGTGACAGATGATACTTCAACCATGTGTACCCCTGCGCGGCGTACTGCTCTACTGTTTCCGCCATGAGACGGGGATGCGTGGACACCGTCCAACTCCCCACCGGCACCCAAGAGCGGTATTTCTGCCCGAACAGCTTGTAAACAGGCACACCCGCGTACTGACCCATCAGATCGTACATCGCCGTTCCCAATCCGAGGGAGACCTCATCCCCTATCCAGTCAAAGGGATTGGTGCCGATGTATCCGTCGATCACCTCCTGCGGTTCCGTGCTTCCACTCTCTCCCAGCCCGACCAGTCCATCGTTCGTGTGCACAACGTACACCGTGCGCGTGATGGGACCGTAAAAGTGATTGAGTTGATACGCAATCCAATCAACATATTCGAGGGTGATTGGGTGAACTTCGATTTCAGTAACCTTCATGTCGTCCTCCGTCTGATGCTGCGTTGCTTCCTGTTTTGTTTGTGGTTCATGTAAAAACAGAATGCAGTTACGGTGAAGGAGTTACGGGCCGGGCAAGATGTCCCGCCTATAGACACTTTCGCGCCCCGTGTTTGGTAGGCGCTGTTTCCAACTGCGCCGATGCAGTGCGGTTAGAAAAGGTGCTGTTTCCAACTGCGCTGATGCAGTGCGGTTAGAAACCGCTTCGCGCCCCGTGTTTGGTAGGTGCTGTGCGCTGATGCAGTGCGGTTAGAAACCGTTTCGCGCCCCGTGTTTGGTAGGTGCTGTTTCCAACTGCGCTGATGCAGTGCGGTTAGAAACCGCTTCGCGCCCCGTGTTTGGTAGGCGCTGTTTCCAACTGCGCCGATGCAGTGCGGTTAGAAACCGCACCTACCGGGGTCATAGCGCGGATTTTTCCATCCCCGGTAGACGAGGTTGCAGTGTCCAATTAATTCTAAAATCTACCATAGTTTAGAGCAGGGACGGTTCCATTACGTTCCGATTGAAGAACCTGCCGGTTTCCCTCTGAAGCCAACCGCTTGACCGCATCCCACTCCTCCAATCTGTGGTCTCCTATGGTAAGCAGTAAACGACCTTTTGACATGACAGCGTTTCCCTCCTTAGCTCTAAGCGACGCCGACATCATCTAACGGCACAGTCATCTGCATTGCACCGAAGCGAACAACCGCTCTCTGGGTTTGTGGGTTCACTTCACTGAGAACTCCAACGCTATCTAGACTATGTACGCGGACCTCATCGCCCGTTTTCAATTCGTGAATAAATGTCTGCCGTTCCTGCTCTTCTGGAAATTCGTTGAGTTCGCCAGCCATATAGGTGCTGATTTCGGATAGCGATTCAAGCAGTAATCGTCGAGATGATTCCGAGTGACACAACCTATCAATCTGTCTTTTGATCTGGTGGAGTAGGGCGTAGGTGTCCACGTTGAGTTGTGCCTGCATCTCCTTTTCGTGTGCGGAGATTTCGTCCAATTTCTGGCGATATTCGCTCTGTAGACGCGCTGCCTCTGTACTCGCTTCCGTCGCAGCGCGCTTATTTTTCTCCATTACCACCTTGGCAGCCTGCAACTGATTTATCAATTCAGCTGCCCCGTCATCCTGTCCTGCTGAACTTTTTTCTGCGTCTGTGATTACTTCGTCCGGCAACCCCAAACGTTTGGCAATCGCTAGCGCATTGCTGCTGCCGGGGGTGCCAATCAACAGGTTGTATGTCGGGCGCAAGGTCGCCACATCAAATTCTACGGACGCATTTTCGATCCCCGGCACGGTGTAGCCGAGATTTTTGAGTGGGCTGATATGCGTCGAGACAACCGTGCGTGCGTTGCGGGTGTGCAGGTATTCGAGGATCGATTTTCCCAACGCCGCACCTTCTGCCGGATCGGTGCCGCCGCCCAACTCATCAAGCAGTACCAAGCTGTTTTCATCTGCGGACGCAAGGACCTCTGCGATGTTGCGGAGATGGCTGGAGAATGTGCTTAAACTTTGCTCAATACTCTGCTCATCGCCGATGTCTGCTGATATGTGTGAGAATACTGCTAGTTCAGAACCATCTCCCGCTGAGATGTGCATACCCGACTGTGCCATCAGCGTCAGTAGACCGACCGTTTTCAGCGTGATGGTCTTGCCGCCGGTGTTGGGACCTGTGATGATCAAGGTGTTAAAATCATCGCCCAGACGGAAGTTGATGGGGACCACCGCTTCAACCTCTGAATCTTCTTCCCGCTGCAGGGTTAAGAGCAATGGATGGCGTGCCCTCTTGAGATTGAGGTGTCCATTTCCGTTCAAGGTTGGCGGATTCATCTCATAATCGCGGCTGAAACGCACTTTGGCATAGGTCAGATCGAGATGGGCGAGTATCTTCAACGTCTCACCCATCGGTTCGGTCACCGCTGCAATCTTGGCAGTAATTTCGCGAAGCAGCCGCACAATCTCTGCACCTTCGGCGTCTATTGCGGCTTGAAGTTCATTTCCCAGTTCGCGCACCGCCTCCGGCTCGATAAATACGGTATTGCCTCGGTCAGATCTATCCCGCACTGCGCCGGGGACGCGGGACGCATCGCGCTCTTTCACAGCAATCACAGGACGCCCCTTACGCTCGCGTATGATCGGATCTTGTAGATATGGACTGACACTTTTCGAGCGGAGGGTTGATTGCAGCTTGCCCTGAATACGTCCCTTCACCGTCTGAATCGTCTTGCGGATAGATTTCAATTCGGGACTGGCACTGCTCTTGACCGCGCCGTTTTCGTTCAGTGTGTTCTCAATCTTCGCCTCGATTTCGGGATATAACCGAATCTCCACCGCCAGTTGACGGAGATGGGGATAGTTCCCCTTTGCATTTTCCAAGTATCCTTTGACAATCCTGAAGGCGCGGAGAGTATCCTTGACGGACATAATCTCCTCAATAACGAGGATATCCGCACCTTTGTCCAATCTCTCCAAAATTGGAAAGAGATCGTGCAGGCCGCCCAACGGCAGGTAACGATCCGGTGACAACAACTTTTTCAACTCGGTCGTTTCCGCTATCAGCTGCTCAATCCGATGCAGGTCGGTCAGCGGCTGAATCTCCTGTGCCAGCCTTGTCCCTAGCCCTGACGCTGTATAGCTGACCAACAGCTCTCTGATTTTGTCATATTCCAGAACATCGAGCGTGTGTTGATTCACAGTGGTTTATTCCCCTAGGACCGCTTTTAATCCCTTCACAAATCGTTCATTTTCCTCCGGCGTGCCAATCGTCACACGGATGGAGTTGGGGAAGCCGTATCCCGCCACAGGGCGTACAATCACACCTTTTCGCATGAGTGCGTCAGAGATTTCGCTTCCAGGCCTGTCAAAATGGACTAGGATAAAATTTCCCTCGGATTCGACATACGCTAGCCCCATCTGATCTAACGCTTCATAGAGATACGTTTTGCCAGCAGCGTTGACCGCTTGGCTGCGGCGCACATGCTCCGCATCTTTTAACGCAGCGCGTGCTGCCGCCTGCGCGACGAGATTGCAGTTGAATGGCTGACGCACCCGATTCATTGTTTCAATAATATTGGATTTGGCGAGCCCGTATCCGATCCGCATCCCCGCAAGCCCGTAAATCTTGGAGAATGTTCGTGTGATGATGACGTTACGCCCTTCGTGGATGTAGGGCAGCGTCTGCGGATAGTCGGGTCGATCGACATATTCGTAGTAGGCTTCGTCGAAGACGACGAGGACATCGGCCGGTACACGCTCCATCAATTTCTCGGTCTCTGTTTTCGTAACCATTGTCCCAGTTGGATTGTTCGGGTTGGCGATGAAAATGACGCGGGTCTTATCGGTGATTGCATCCGCCATTGCCCCCAAGTCCTGTGTGTAACCGTCCATCGGTGTGATGATCGACTTCGCACCGAAAATCTTGGCGACTAGCATGTAGACGACAAACGCGCTCTCTGAATAGATTACCTCATCGCCCGGCGATACATAAGTTTCCCCGACCAGTTGCAGCACTTCGTTGGAGCCGTTTCCTAAGATCAGTTGTTCGGGGGAGATACCGACGTGCGCTGCCAAATCCTGTTTCAGGTAGTAGGCGTTTCCGTCTGGGTAGAGGTTCACCTGCGTTGCTGCTTCTTGGATCGCAGCCATTGCCAGGGGCGAGGGACCCAGCGGGTTTTCGTTCGATGCTAGTTTGATAATATCCGAGATTCCCAACTCGCGCTGGACCTCTTCAATCGGTTTACCCCCTTGATACGGTTGGATGGTTTCAATTCCGGGTTTCGGTTTCATTGATTACCTCACGGTTCGCTCGTCAGTTAATGATTTCGCTGATTTCTTTCAATAACTGTTCGTGTGCTATTTCCAGTGCTTCTGATAGCGTTAGCCTGATGTTTCTTATTGTCTGCCCGGATTCCCTTATCTTGGTTTCTACGATGGTATCAGCTGCTTGTCTAAGTTCTATCCGGCAGAGAAGACATGTATCAGTATCTTCAATGATTTCGTGTTTGTCTTGCTTGACTAAAAAAGTATCACGAACTCCAACTTGTGTCAAGAGCAAACAGAGTGGCTAGGGCTATTCAGTTTTCGGGTTTTTAACCATTTGGGGCGAAAAGGCGCAAATCGGGCCTCGCTTGGCCGGTGCAGTATCGGGATTGGGAAATCCCTCTCACAGCAGAATTAAATGACCCTACAGAGTGGCGTTTTGAGATTGACAGCTCTGTTCTGCTTGGGTTAGAATGAAGAATAATTTCTGTACGGTGGCAGGTCAACCCATCAATGGAGGAGAGGGATGATTATCGAGTGGAATACGCACATTTTTAGCCCAGATTTGCAACGGTATCCGTTTCACGGGAAGGCGGTTTACACGCCCGATGTCTCTAGCCAACCGGCAGATCCGCTGGGGGCATATCTGGCGCAGATGGATCAACACGGGATTGACCGTGCGGTGTTGGTGCATCCAGAGCCTTACGGGGACGATCACCGGCTCGTTCTGGACTGCCTGGAACAGGAGCAGGAGCGGGTCAAAGGCACATGCTTGTTCTACCCCAAGGATCCGGAGGCCCCGCGCAAGATGGAGGAGTTGGTATCGCGGCAGCCCCGAATTATCGCCACGCGATTCCACGCCCACCGTGGCAAGGAGACGTATCTGGATAGCCTGACCAGTCCTGAAGTGCGGCGGATCTGGGAGAAGGCGTTGGACCTGAATCTAATCATCGAACTGCACATCGGACCGGATCATGCACAGGGGGCGGCGGAGATGTTGCGCGACTACCCGGAGTCCACGGTATTAATCGATCATCTGGCGGAGCCGCACATGGGGGATGCTGTGGAGTTTGCGGGTGTCCTAGATCTGGCGGATTTTGATACCGTGTATATGAAGCTCTCCGGGCTCAATCATTTTGCGACGGATGCGCCGCTCTACCTGAGCGCACGTCCATTTACCCGTCGCGTAATTGAAGCGTTTGGACCGGATCAGATGGTCTGGGGCAGCGGCACACCCGATATAGTGGATGCACACCTATCGGAATACACGGAGGCAGACCGGCGGAAGGTAAAAGGGGAGAATCTGGCAAGGCTGCTAGATTGGGATTAGAGATATTAAAAGAGGGAGGGGGGATTTCTGATGGAACTTTTTCCTATTTTTGAATCATACGAATTTGGTGAGGAACAGAGGGCAGAGATGGACCGGGTCGGACATTTTGTCCTCCCCGGCATCTTAACCCCGCAGGCGTGTGAACGGTTGACCGAATCGCTATCGTACATCCAATCGCTTGTGCCAAATGCGACGGAAGGACATGAGCCGAATCGGTTTGCTGCAGAATACGATGAATTTTTGGAGAGCCTGATTGGACATCCGCAGATGCTCGCACTCGCCCGACAGGTACTTGGGGAAGATATCCGTTATGACCACTGTGTGACGTTGAACCGACCGGGTGGCAATCAGGGAACTCGTTGGCACAGCCACGAGTACTCGGACGACGATCCAAGCTTAGGATTCATACGCATTTTCTTTTATGTCAACGGGTTTGATGTTGATGACGGTGGGTTAAAGGCTGTTCCGGGGAGTCACCTATATCGGGATCCTAAAATCCATTTCCAGACGGATGAGGAGCTGCTATCAGGGTGGATGGCGGGCAAAAAGCACCCGCTTACCGCCGAACCGTTGGAGATAGAAGACCTATCCGCTCCCGACGGTACGGTGGCACTGATGTGGACACACGCGGCACACGCTGTCAGTCCGAGGCAGCCCAATAGTAAAACAAGATGGACGGTGGTCTATGCCTACCGTAACCCCGGCAGACCCTCTGCAGCCCGTTGGATTAGTGAGGAGTTTGAGCGTAAGCCTATTGATGGGGCTGAGGGGTTAATGAGTTTATATTAAATGAGGGGTTAGGCACGCCGGTAGGGAACGCAGATCTGCGCTCCCTACGAAACGGTGTCGAGTAGGGTCATTTAATTTTCCTGTGAGCGGGATTTCCCAATCCCGATACTTCACCGGCCAAGCGATGCCCGATTTTCGCCTTTTCGCCCCAAATGGTTAAAAACCCGAAAACTGAATAGCCCTAGGTGTCGAGATTCATATCTTGACACAAGAATGTTGATTTTGGAAAATCGACCTACGGAAGGGCAACCACAAGGGTTGCCCCTACAGAGAGAGGAGTAAATGTAGGGGCAGGTCTCGTGCCTGTCCAAAACGAGGGTTAAAGCAGAAAACCAGACTCAAAGAGGTAGGACATCTTGGTAAGCACTGCACGCTCGCCGTCGGTGCTGTCGGCGAACACGAGGAAGAAGCGGCTCTCTGGGGTGAAACGGTAATCAAAGACGGAATTGAAGTTGTACTTTACGTCGTGAGACATGCGCTCATCTACCCGTTCTGCGAAAATTCGCCAACCCATCCGGCGAGTGAATTGGTAGGTGGTATTCGCCCCGACGATGAGGGTATTGCGATGTTCACGCCAAAAGAAATTGCTTCCGTTCAAGCTGAAGCTGAGTTTGCCAAAGAGGTTGACGGTGGTGGAGAACCGCGTGAATCGACTATACCTGTTTTGCCGTGGTCCGAATCGATTATACAGCGATAAACGTCCCCATTTGGGACGGTAGCTGATATTTGAGCCGATATATTGTCTATCGTAAAGTGTCCCGTCCTCGCGTCGCGTTCCGCTTCCAACAAAGGTAAATAGGTCGAACTTGCCGATATCAACTCCGCCGGACAGCCCGATGCGCCGGTCCCATAATAGATGTTGTCCGTTGAGTTTATAGAGGTGGTAACCACTTACATAGTATCCGCGGACGAGGTTGTCTTTGTCGAATCGATGCCTGTATCGCACGCGGCCAAAAGTTTTGCGGAACGCCTCATCTTCCAAACCCATCTCATTGGGACGGAAACCCTCTGGCATATCTTCGACGCGGGCTTCGGCACCCCAACCGCTCTCATGATCCCAATCCATTGAGGCGTGGAACGCTGAGTGCATCTCACCATGGATCCAATCTGTCACGTATTGGCCGCGAGCGGTCACGTCGCGGTGGAGGGCGAACCGACCATCTAACGAAAGCAAGGTAACATCTCGGTCTTCCTGATGCTTCTGCAATCCCATCGCACCAATCACTGTGCGTTCCCCAACGTTTCGGCTGACTCGCGTGGCAAGGAGGTTCGCTTGTTTCTTCTGATCGGCGTCGTAGCGGTCGACCATCGTTCCATAGGTATCGATAAAGGCGAAATTATAGTCCCCAACTTTCCCCGTTGATTTGACACCGTAATCGATGTCTTGAACTCGGCGGCTATAAAATAGGTCAAGTGGCAGTTCAAACAGCTCCGATCCTTCGCGGAAAAATGGACGCCTTTCCGGTAGGTACATCTCTCGATCGCTTGAGACGCTGATGCGCGTAGAATCGCTCTCCAGTTGTGAGAAGTCAGGGTTAAAAGTCAGGTTTGTGGTGATGTTCGTCGAGAACGGGATAGCAACGTCTAAACCCGCATTCATATCAATTGACTCGCCTGCTATCGAGCGTTGGGTGACGTAAGGCAGAATATCAATCTTTCGATTCGCATTCACTTTGTTGAGTTCGAGATCTGCTAGCTTACCGAACTCTGAGACCCGACTAAAGTCGTCTCCTGTATCCGCCCACGTATAACGGGTCCCTTCCATCGGGTGCGGTCTCGCAAAGTTAATGCCCCACGTCGTTGTTTCGGGATCGAAGCGGAGTTCGCTGAAGGGGATTGCCATTTCTGCTGTCCAGTGATTTCCATTCTTCTGGACCTTCGCCTCCCAGTTCGCATCCCACGCTTGGTCAAAGTTGCTCTCGTTACTGATTTTTGCGTCCATCTGGGTTCCTAGCGTGTTGACGGCCAAAACGTAGCAGTTGCGCTGATCATGATAGGTATCCAGCAGCACCTGAATTGTATCATCCCGCCAGACGGGGGCATCGCGGCGGGTTTGCGTCTCGCGCAACGCCTCCATATTCGGTTCGTCGCAACGCACGCCGACATAAAGCGTATTTTCATCATACAGGACCATCGCCTTGGTGCCCAACTCTGCCGGGACGCCGTGCGCGCCTTCCACGCGGTAAAAATTGTCCGCAATCTCGGCTTCCTCCCAGACAATATCACAGAGGTCCCCGTCAATAACAGGCGGCGTATCAAGCCATTTGGCTTTGATAACACGACCAGAACTTTGACTATCAGCAAAAACTGACGCCCCTAAACATACCGTTATAACTAAGGGCGCCCAACTTATCCATAGGTGTCGTTGAAGATTTATCCACATGATCACTACTATCTCCTATCTATGCTGCCCAAGCAGAATCGTGGTTAATTGAATTTGTATTTTTGAACTGCTTGTTATACATATCTGCATACATCCCATCAGCTGCTAACAACTGCTCATGGGTGCCAACCTCAATAATCCTGCCCTCTTTCAGTGCAACAATCATATCCGCATTCAAAATGGTTGAAAGTCGGTGTGCGATGACGAATGAGGTTCTGGATTGCATCAACCGATCGAGTGCTTCTTGAATCTGTGCCTCAGATTCCGTGTCCAAATTGGAGGTCGCTTCGTCCAGAATCAGGATGCGCGGGTCTCGTAAAATGGTGCGTGCAATGGCGATGCGCTGCTTCTGCCCGCCAGAGAGACGCATCCCGCGTTCCCCAACCTCTGTCTCGTACCCCTCCGGCAACTGATCGACAATAAACTGATGTGCGTTGGCGGTAAGGGCGGCTTGTACCACCTCCTCGTCCGTGGCACCGAGCTTGCCGAATCGGATGTTCTCGGCAACCGAGCCCGCGAACAGGAAATTATCCTGCAACACAATTCCCATCTGATTTCGCAGCGACTTAATCGAAACGTCGCGGATGTTATGCTCATCCACAAAGATATTTCCCTCTACCGGATCGTAAAATCTGGAGATAAGGTTCGCAATGGTGGTTTTACCACACCCCGATGGGCCAACCAACGCCACCATCATCCCCGGTTTAGCTTCAAGGTTGATATTGTGCAACACCGGGTTCTCTGGTTCATAATGGAAAGAAACGTTATCAAATTTGACATGGCCGCGAATGTTGGTAAGGTTTATTGCATCGGGTGCCTCCGCAACGGTCGGCTCCGAATCGAGCAGACCGAAAACGCGTTCAGCTGAAATCATTGCCTCTTGAATTTGTGTGTTGACCCGAATCAGGTTCATGATTGGCTCTTGGAGACGTTCCATAAACTGGTAGAAAGCAAGCATTGCCCCGATGGTAAAGTCCCCCTGAATGACTAAGTATCCCCCATAACAGAGGACCGCAGACCTGCCGATTGACCGGAAGAAGAGTGCAACCCGCCCCATCGCTGTCTGAGTTGCCATAATCTTGATTCTCGATTCAAGGGTTTCACGCATATTATGGAATAACTGTCGCTCATGGTAACGTTCCCGATGGAAAGCCTTGACGACCTTTGCCCCCGCGACCGCTTCGTACATCCCCGTTGCAATGTCCGCCCACTTGTGCCGCCATTGACGCCACATTGGCCGCAACCGTTGGAGGAAGAGGTGATAGTTGCCGATGATTAGCGGGAAGATCAGCAAGGAGAAGAGGGTCAACTTCCAATTCCAGTACAGCATGAGGCCAAGCATGAGGATGAAAGTGACCGCATCAGTTACGATCCGAATCGTTGTTTCGGTGGCGAGATTCCGTAGCGAAGCGACATCCTCCCTGACCCGTGAGAGGATCTGTCCCGTCCCTTGGGATTCATAGAATTGCATCGACAGCGATTGAAGGTGCGAGAATACCTTATTTCTTAAGTCAAATAGGATACGCTGACTGACCCATGTCATGACGTAAGTGCAGAGGTAAGACAGGATACCGAAAATCGCATAGTAGACAACAATAACAAAAAGAATAACAATCAGCCAGTCGACCAGCGTGTAATGGAATTCACGCCCTAGCACGGTGTATGCAAGCGTTGCGGTATAAACCTTGATTTCGCCATCACCGACGTATAGCTTACCGTTTTCTTTCCAGACCGCATGCTGCTTTTCATTTGCCCTGTCAATGACGAGCCACCGACTGCCTGCCTCTTCAACTGAGACAATCGCCTTTGAAGATAGCAGAATGTCCCGATCTTTGAACGCTTTATGCAACTTTTTGGAGGCTTTATCGTACTCCTCGCGCAAAGAGGCTGGCATCCCCTCAAGTTCCGCTAAATCAGTCACTCCTTCAAGTGTCTCTAGATATTTCTTCTTCTGGAACTCTGAGTTAAGCCGAAACACCTTCTGATTGATACGGTATTTCTGATCTGTTTCGGTGTCGTTGAGCTTCCATTTTTCTCCCCGCTTTTCAATTGAAACGACGGTGCTTGAGGAGAGTGAAATTCCTTCTGCCTCAAACTCCTGTCTCAGCCTGTTAGAAAGTCCCACTTGATTGTCTAAATCATCCCGAAACATCAAATTGAGACTTGCGAGCGGTTTGTTAGCGGGTATCAAAAGGTCATCAATGACGAACTTCTGAACAAGCGGCATAAATAGCGGCGACTGTCCGACAAGCACGACTAAGAAAAAGCCGAGAATCAGCTTGGGTATATAAGGTTTCGCGTATGCAAATAATCTGAAAAACTGTTTCATCGCGGACCTCCGGGTCCCTACAATTCAGTCACCGCTTACATCTTTGTCTTTTCACTCGTTTGAAGCACGTTCCGAATTTCTCTGGTTGCCTTTGTCTCCGTTACAACGGTTTTTTGGAGCACTTTAATCGCTGCACGACATTTCGACTTGAAGTGACTCATCGCTTCTTTCGGAGTCTGTGCCCCCTGATTCGAGTGCATCCACAAATGCATCCGAGAGAGGCCCAAACCGAGGGGGACTTTCATCGTGTCATCCGCCGGAGCAGCTTCGTGTGCTTCAAGTGAAGGCAGGATCCGTTGAATAGCTTTGAGCAATCCGACAACCTTCCGGTATTCAGCAATCGCTTTATCCAGATGCTCTAGTTCTTTCTCATCTTCAAAGTGTTCTCTAATCAGCTGTAGATAGTCTACAGCTGCTGTCCGAGCTTCAATAAATTGCGTCAGTGGCTGTCCGCTCCACGTCATAATTTTAGAAACGTTATGCTCGGTCAGCTTTCTCCTACGACTCAGTAGACCGCTTAGGTGTGCGATCAGTTCGTCGTAGGCTGCGAGGCCGATTGCACAACCGTGAATCTTTCGGCGAGTCTCTGCCATTTTTCTCGCGACACGCAAGGTGCCTAGGGCTGCGTCACGCCCCTTGGGTTCGCGCTCACGCTCGCCGATCACAAATTGGTAGTAGCCGTGGGGCCCCAGTTCAAGAAATCCACCGCTCGGATGCCACTCTTTGTGGAGGTCTGTTGTCTTGATCTGATATCGGGAGCCGTTCTGGCAAATCAGGGTTTCAGGACCATTATCCTTGGTAAGGAACGGACAGGAATCGTCGAACGGTAGTAGTGTCGGTTTTCCGGCGCGCGTATTTTCTTGGAGCCGCTCCGATGCAGCCTCGTAGGTGTCATCGTATGATACTTCAAAGCTATAGCCGAGCGTCCGGCAGGTTGCGCGCAGTGGGTTGTGGAAAAAGGTATTCATCCCCGCTTCAGGGTCAGTGCGGTTGTAAAAGAAGCGAAAAGCTTCACCGGACGCACCCATCAGATAGGTGTATGAAACATCATCCTTGCGGTACTTCAAGGCTTCTTGGACAGTATGGAGATAGTCTATAGGGCGTGCTAGGGGCATTGGTTGATTCATTGTTACTTCTCCCGGCTTTTTCAGCCTTTGTTGTTGGGTTTTTCCCAACATAGAATGATGGAGTGGAGTAAAATAGCCTCCACCATAGCGATACAGGTTGCCCATTACGCATAAACTGTGCCAACTTTATATCCAAGCCCATAAATGGGGCTAAATCCTTGCTATGACTGGATCTTCAAGGAGAGAGCGTGGGCCCGAATGGAATAGTTGAATCGTTACAAAATGTGACAGTCAAGGCAGATTATTTCGAGAAAAAGGGGGCTGCAGCGCATCAGCACTGACTTTGAGCTTGATGTGTTGCATTTTGTAACACGATACATTTTGCAACAGGGTAATATGAAACGTAGAGGCATTTTTCCTATTGTCAATCACCGATGGGAGGTGTTAAAATACCTCTGAACGTAGAAAAAATGCGTAATCTAAGATTTGAAGGGAACGTGCAGGTGAACATGAATCGAGCCAAACTTGTTGTCGGCTCACTGATAGCAGAACCAGGGCAAAGTGTCGAAGGGCATCTAAAAGTAGGGAATATGCAGGATGGGACGCCTTTCCGGTTGCCGATTGTTTTAATTAATGGTGCACAGGGCGGGAAAACGCTCTACCTACAAGCAGCAAGCGATGGGGACGAGCTTAATGGGATTGCCGTCATTCATGAGATTTTACGCCAGATTCGCCCCAATAATCTGCGAGGTCAGATTATTGCCGTTCCGATTGTGAACTTTCACGCCTTTCACGCCAGACAAGCTCACAGTCCCGTTGATAACATGAAAATGAATCGATGCTTTCCGGGACGCCCCGACGGCACTTCTAGCGAACGGATTGCTTACAAGCTCTTTCATACAGTCGTCCGCCAAGCTGATTACTGTATTGACCTACATCAAGGCGGTGTCCACCCCATGATCGATGAGGTTCGAGTGCGTGTTGATGCGAAACACCCGCAATATGCAGCCTGTCTTGAGTTGGCTCGTATTTTTGGAATGGGTTACATCTTTGATCAGAAAGGACCGAAGGGGCAACTCGCTCAGGCTGCACCGGAGATTGGTATTCCAACGATTGATCCGGAATTAGGTGGGTGTCACGGTTGGGATGCTGCTAGCATCGCAAAAGGGGTGCAGGGTGTGTTGAACATCCTTAAATACTACAACTTTATTGATGGCGAACCGAAGCTGTCCCCGCGGCAGGTCGTTATCAATCGGTTTGTGTCACTTTGTAGTGACCAAGGCGGTTTTGTGTATTACCAAGCGGACCTGTATGATCGGGTTGAAGCGTATCAACCGATTGCAGAAATCTGCGATGTCTTTGGTCATTTACGCGAAACTATCCGGGCACCTGAAAGTGGCATCTTCTGGTCGCGTCCGGTATATCCGATGGTTGCCAGTGGTGAATCGGTTGGGAAAATCGGTGTTCCATCTGATTACATCTAGTAGAGTGGAGAAAACGAGCGAAATTTAACACAAAGTCGCAAGGGAAACCCGAAAACGGGACAGTGAATTATCGCATTTTCTCACTTTTTCATTTGTGCTAAAATGCCAATCCAATTTTCCCCACTTTGCATTATCTCACTTCTTTCTTTCAGCTGGCGGACTTCAAGCACTTGAAAGCCGTATGCTCGCAGCTGAGTTTCGACCTGTGACACCTCCTGTACCATAATCCCCGACAGTATCAATCGGCCCGCCGGCTCAAGGAAGTTCGGACATCTGGGGATCACTGGTAGGAGAACTTTGGCGAGGATATTGGCAACAATGAGCGAATATTTTGCACCAAGCACATTTTTCTCCCCTTGCCTTTCAAGCGCGTTCAGCCCGTCGCCCTGATATAAACGGATAACTGATTCCACCTTGTTGAGTTGAATGTTGTTTCGAGCAATTGGAATCGTTGTCGCATCCAAATCAACAGCATCAACCCGCTTGACACCCAACTTGGCGGCTGCAATCGCCAGAATCCCAGAGCCTGCGCCAATATCAGCGACAACATCCCCCTCCTTTATGGCTGCTTCCAGTAATTCCAACGCAAGTTGTGTTGTGGGGTGTTGGCCCGTACCGAATGCCATGCCCGGATCTAACCGGATCAAGACCTCAGATGGTTCGGGCACAACATCGTCCCAGGTCGGCGCGATAACTAAGCGTTTTCCGATCTTTTGAGGGGGGAAGGCTGACCGCCACTGTTCTGACCAATTATCTTCCTCAATCGACCTTAGCGTGACCTTTGCAGGATGCGTATCAATCCCCGCCTGAATTAAGCTGGCGAGAAATTCACGCAGATCCTGGACGCGCTCACCGATGAGGTCGTCCGCGGGGAAATAGGAGATCAGGGTGACAGAGGGAGAATTTGGGGCGAGGTTATCTCTTATCTCAATGCCCGTTGCATCGCGCTCAAAGAGATAATTTGCGACAGCATCCGATGCTTCTTGAGAAGTTGTGATTGTTACCTGAGCCCATTTCATAGTGCTTTGATCAGGAGGTTCACTACTGCGGCTTCACAATCCACACAAAATTGTCAACTTTCATCGTTTATCCATCTTTGTTGTCGTTGTGGTCATCATGGCGGTGGAAAAGTTTGTCACCAAGTTTATCGAAAAAGCCTGAATGTTCCTCGCCTTCAGCGCGAGCCTGTACAAACGCTTCCAAAAGCTCTTTTTCGTGCGCTGTTAGGTTCTTCGGGGTTTCAACTTGAATCTCAACAATGAGATCTCCAGAGCCGTAGTGATTGTAGTAAGGAATGCCCTTGTGGGGAATCCGTAACCTTGTGCCAAATTGTGTGCCACTGGGAATCGTGAGTTTCGTTGTGTCATCAATCGTCGGAATTTCAATTGTAGTGCCGAGTGCAGCCTGTGGGAATGAGACCGTCGCTCTCGTTACCAGATCACTGTTTTCTCGCACAAAAAGTTCGTGGGGTGCCACGTGGATGATAACAAAGAGGTCACCGGGCGGTCCTCCACTGACTCCCGCTTCGCCTTCCCCTCGCATCTGAATCTTAGCCCCCGTATCAATCCCTTTAGGGATACGAACCTTAATCTGACGAACATTCCGAACCAGGCCCTGACCACGACATTCGTTACAAGGTTTTGGAATCACCCTGCCTTCACCCTGACAGCGTGGACAGGTGCGCGACATACTAAAGAAGCCTTGTGTTCGTGTGACTTGCCCACGTCCAAAACACTCTGGACAGGTCTCCGGTTTGGATCCGACTTCGGCACCGGTGCCATGGCAGGTTTGACAGGTTTCCAAGCGGGGGATATCAATGGTCAAGGTTTTTCCAAGCATAACATCTTCTAAAGAGATTTCCAGATCATATTGTAGACTCCGCCCACGCTTGGGCCCTCCCTGCCTGCGGCTAGAACCACCAAATCCAAAGAGATCTCCAAAATCACCGAAGATGTCCCCGACAATATCCTCAAAATTACCGAAGTCAAATCCACCTGCTTCTAGCCCTGCATGACCAAATTGGTCATAGCGGCTGCGTTTCTCGGAGTCGCGCAATACCTCGTACGCTTCGGTTGCCTCTTTGAATTTTTCTTCGGCTGCTTTATTATCAGGATTCTTATCAGGGTGGTATTTAATTGCCAGTTTGCGATAGGCTTTCTTAATCTCATCTTCGCCTGCGTTTCGACTGACATTGAGTACTTCATAGTAGTCGCGTTTTTGCGCCATGGTCCTCCCCACTATTTTTTATCTGCTTTATCATCCGTGTTTTCGTCAACAACTTCCGCTTCAGCGTCAACAACAGCTTCGTCCGATGTTTCTGTTTCAGTGGTTGTATCTTCTGCTGCCGCGGTTGCCTCGGATTCGGCTGCTGCCTGGGCATACATTACTTCTGCTAATTTATGACTTGCCTGCGTCAACGCATCGGTTGCCGCCTTAATGGCTTCAATGTCATTTCCGTTCAATGTTTCCCTTAATTGTGCGATCGCACTTTGGACTTCGTTGCGATCTGCTTCAGAAATCTTATCCCCATATTCGTTGAGGGACTTTTCCGTGCTATAGATTAGCGAGTCGGCACTGTTGCGCGCCTCGGCTTCCTCTTTTTTTTGTAAATCTTCTTCGGCATGTTCTTCGGCGTCTGCAACCATCTGCTCGATTTCCTCGTCGGACAAGCCGCTTGAGGATTCGATCCGAATTTTCTGCTCTTTCTCTGTCCCAAGATCTTTCGCAGAAACATGCACAATACCATTTGCGTCAATATCAAATGTCACATCGATCTGTGGCGTTCCACGCGGTGCTGGGGGAATACCTATCAGATCAAATTGACCTAACGTGCGATTATAGACTGCCATATCACGCTCGCCCTGCAGCACATGTATGCTCACAGCTTCTTGGTTATCTGAAGCGGTTGAAAAGGTTTGGCTCTTCTTAGTCGGGATGGTGGTGTTTCGTTCGATCAGGCGCGTGAAGACACCGCCAAGCGTTTCGATGCCGAGTGAAAGGGGTGTGACGTCAAGTAGCAGCACATCCTTAACCCCTTCATCGCCAGATAAGACACCACCTTGGATTGCTGCCCCAATGGCGACCACTTCATCGGGATTGACCCCTTTGTGCGGCTCCTTACCGAAAAACTGCTGAACTGCTTCCTGTACCTTTGGCATCCGCGTTTGACCGCCGACTAGTACCACTTCGTCAATGTCCGCTGCGCGTAACTCGGCATCAGCAAGGGCTTGGCGACACGGCTCAATTGCCCGATCAATAAGGTCTGCGGTAAGCTGCTCCAGTTTCGCACGCGTGAGCGTTAAATTCAGATGCTTGGGGCCACTTGCGTCTGCGGTGATGAAAGGCAGATTAATCTCTGACTGTAGGGCCGTTGATAATTCACACTTTGCCTTTTCCGCTGCTTCCCTCAAGCGTTGAAGTGACATTGGATCTTGTCGCAAACCTATGCCGGTCTCGCTAAGAAATTCTTCGGCTAACCAATCGACAATTTTCTCATCGAAGTCATCGCCCCCCAAGTGTGTATCCCCGTTTGTGCTTTTGACCTCGAAAATGCCTTCGCCAATCTCAAGGATCGAGATGTCAAAGGTGCCCCCACCTAAATCGTAAACGGCAATTTTCTGATCCGTCTTTTTGTCTAACCCATAAGCGAGGGAGGCGGCTGTCGGTTCGTTAATGATTCGCAGTACTTCAAGTCCAGCGATTTGCCCGGCGTCTTTGGTGGCTTGACGTTGTGCATCATTAAAATATGCAGGAACCGTGATGACAGCTTGCGTAACCGTTTCACCGAGATACGCTTCCGCTGTCTCCTTCATTTTACGCAAAACGAGTCCTGAAATCTCAGGAGGCGCGTGCTCACGATCATCAATCTTGACTCTCGCTTCACTACCGCTTCCCTCAATTACCGCATAGAGCACCCGCTGCATTTCTTCACTAACTTCATTATAGCGTCTCCCCATGAAACGTTTGACCGACGAGACGGTGTTCTGGGGATTTGTCACCGCCTGCCGTTTCGCAACCTGTCCAACAATCCGCTCGCCATTTTTCGTAAAAGCGACAACAGAGGGGGTGGTACGACTACCTTCAGCATTTTCGAGGACCTTCGGTTCTCCGCTTTCTAAGACTGCAACACACGAATTCGTCGTACCGAGGTCTATGCCGATTACTTTACTCATTCGATGCTTCCTCCTCGATGTTCGGAACTTCACTTTCTGCAATCTGTTCACTTTTTCCCTTAGAGACCGAAACCATCGATGGGCGAATCACGCGATTATGTAACATATATCCTTTCTGCCACTCTTCAATGACGTTATTTTCGGGAACGTCTTCCGATTCAACGTGCATCACCGCTTCATGTTGCATGGGATCGAACGGTTCATTGACAGCTTCAATTGGAGTGACGCCACGCTTTTCAAGAAGGTTGAGAATGCCCTTGTAAATCATCTCAACTCCCTCAGCAAGGGCGTCAACATCTTGGGATTCTTTTGTCGATTGGATTGCTCTTTCGATACTGTCTATTGTCGGGATTAATTCTTTTACAAAACTTTCAAGCGCGTATTTTAAGGATTCCTCTTTCTCACGTTCAGACCGTTTTCTTGAATTATCAAACTCCGCGATTGTGCGGAGCATCTGGTCGTGTTGCTTCTCGGACTCAGCTTTATATGCCTCATATTCGACTTCGAGTTTGGCGAGTGCCTCTGCTTCGGGTGAATCCTCCGATTCAGCATCTGCGCTGGACGCTTCCGTCTCAGACACCTCCGACGCATCATTGACCGGTGGATTCTCTGCCTCCTCCGAGTTAGCTGTTTGCGTTTCTATTTCTTGTTCTTCCACATCTGTGTTTTTTTCTTCTGACATACGTATGACCTTTCTAAGGAATAGCTAAAAATAACCCTTACATTTTGCCAACACTAAAGTGATTCTTCAAACAGTTCGCTAATCGTCTGGGAAGTAAATTTGACAATTGATACAATGCGTGGATACGCCATTCGGGTCGGTCCGATAACCCCTATTGTCCCCAAATGATTCCCTCGCACCCGGTAGCTGGATCTGACAACACTGCACATCTCCATCCCTTCACAGCCGTTTTCGCTGCCAATAAGCACCTGAATTCCGAGGGGTTCTTGCCGGGTAGCTAGCAGGTCGGCGACCTGCTCCTTTTGTTCCAAAACCCGAAATAGCGATTCAATTTTCTGAACTTCTCCAAACTCGGGCTGACTAAAGAAATTGGAGGTCCCATCGATGTAAACATGAGTTTCCTGCTCTAGCGCAAAGGTATTCCGTGTAACAGTCGCTATCGGGTCGGACAAGTGTTGATCGAAAACCGCCCTCAATTTCGCAGGATCTTGTGAAATCTGCCGTATCTGCTTCAACGGTAGCCCTGCTAACCTCTCATTTAATATCTGGTTTATCCGATAGAGCTCCTCATCGGACAGATCTTTAGGGATGGAAACGACCTGATTTTTAACGGCGCCCGAAGCCATCAATAAAACTGCAAGTATATGCTCGCTATCAATTGAGATAAGTTCAAGGCGGCGTAGGATACTCTCATGCAGCTCTGGACTCAAGACAACGCCGATATGATGGGAAATCGCAGACAGAATCTTGGATGTCTGGTCCATAATCTCTTCAAAATCACGCCGAGATGAGGCATATCTATCTCGGATAAATTGCTTTTCCCTTCGACTCAACTTTTGGGCGGTCATCAGGCTATCGACATAGACACGATAGCCCTGCTCTGTCGGAATGCGCCCGGCAGAAGTATGCGGCTGCGTGAGATAACCAAGTTCCTCAAGATCGGCCATGGTATTCCGCAAGGTTGCCGCACTTAACCCCATGTCATAGTCCCGCACAATTTTCTGTGAACTGACGGGTTCTGCTGTTCGGTTATAGCAGTTGACAATTGCCTCTAAAACGGCATGTTTTCGAGAATCTAACGCGGAAACTGTCAAGAGAATCGCCCCAATTCGCAAGATTTGTTAGCACTCTGTTCCTGAGAGTGCTAACAAATTAAACTACCATTTTTCAGAAGGATTTGTCAAGCAAAAAGGAAACATAGGAGATGGGAAATTGGTTGCGTCAGGAGTTTCAGAACAACCTACTGGCTGCATAAATCCGCAAGAACAGAAAGAAAAACAGCCTGAAATGGAATGAACAATTTCAGGCTGTTTTCCGATTGTGACTGATATAGATTGTGTTACGTTGAGTACTTTGTGGACTAGCTTACATCATCTGTTTGACGATTGATGCGCCTTGCTCCTCGGTAACGGCGAGATCCGTCTTTCGGCCGAGCGCGCCATCCTGCAGAACCGGTTCGAGATCCTCCAGCGCGTCGCGGGTAGTGTCCTCATAAAACAGACCGATGGGAATCTCATCGCCCCAGATCATTGCTTGTTGAAGCGCAGCTTGCATATCGGTGGGATCATGTCCTTCCTCTTCAAGTTTATTCACGCGCTGCTTGAAGAAAGCGAAGGTGTTATCCTTATTAAAGGTGATACAGGGACTGAAGACATCCACGAGTGCAAACCCGTTATGCTCGATCCCTCTATACATCAATTCGGAGAGGTGCTTCGTGTCGCCGCTGAATCCGCGTGCCACATAGGTCGCGCCTGAGAGGATTGCCAACGCGAGCGGATTCAGGGGTTGTTCGATGCTACCAAAGGGCGTGCTCTTCGTCTTCATGCCCATTCGGCTTGTCGGTGAGGTTTGACCAATTGTCAATCCGTAGATCTGGTTGTTCATCACAATGTACAAGACATCAATATTGCGGCGAACTGTGTGGAGGAAATGATTTCCACCTATACCATATCCATCGCCATCGCCCCCTGTGACGATGACCTTCATCTCATGATTGGAGAGTTTCATCCCTGTTGCTACAGCCAGTGATCGGCCGTGCAGGGTATGCATCCCATAAGTGTTGATGAACCCGGGTAAGTTGGATGAACAACCAATCCCACTAATCGTAATAAAGTCATGCGGTTCGCGCCCAGTTTTGGCGCAAGCTATTTCAAGAGATCTCAATACACCGAAATCACCACAACCGGGGCACCAATCTGGGGAGACGCTTCCCTTAAAATCCTTCGCTGTTGGAGCCGCCTTTATCGGTTTTCCATCGTTTGCCATCTTATTCCTCCTTTATACTACGATTTCTTGATACGGAATATACAACTCGGTCTTACCTGCCTCAATCTCTTTGGCACCATCAACAATGTGGTGTGGCATGAACGGCTCACCATCATATTTGCGGATATGACCATCAGCATTGAAGCCGGTTTCGCCGCGCAGGAAGCGTGCAAATTGACCCGTATAGTTACCTTCAACAACAATAGCTCGCTTAGACTTTGAGAGCACCTGATTTACCTTCTCTTCGTCCAGTGGATAGAGCCAGCGGAAGTGAATATGGTTTGTGCTGTACCCTTCTGCTCTGAGCAAGCTTGCGGCTTCGTCGATGAGGCTGTCTGTGGAGCCCCAACCAACCAAAGTTAGATCTGCGTCTTCGGGTCCCGTAAGCGTGGGGGCTGGTAAATCAGCCATAATCCCATCCATCTTGCGCTGGCGTTTTTCCATAATGTCCCGACGTTTGTGCGGGTTCGTGAACTCGTCGCTAATCAGTACGCCATCTTCATCATGGTCATCCGTTGCCACAACATGGACATGCCCAGGGGTTCCGGGCAATGCTCGCGGAGAAATACCGCTCTCCGTAATCTTAAAACGCTGATACTTGTCGTCTGAACCGTTTTCTTCGGTGATGATCTCGCCGCGCTCGATCTCCTGATCCCACTTGAGACGATCTGGGTCGAAATTCGTGTATCCCATAGAGAGTGTGAGATCAGAAAGTACCATCCCCGGACACTGATATTTATCGACCAAATTGAAGAGTTCTGGAATCACATCAAAACCATCAACAATACTGGTTGGTGCGACAATGATTTTCGGGAAGTCGCCTTGGCTAGCACCGAGTAACTGCCACAAATCGCCTTGCTCGGTCTTAGTGGGTAGCCCGGTTGAGGGTCCACCGCGTTGGACATTAATAATAACCACCGGAATTTCCATCATACCGGCACTTCCGATAGCCTCGGTCATCAGCGCGAAACCGCCGCCGGAGGTCGCACACATCGCACGACATCCACCGTGGGCAGCACCGATAGCCATATTTGCGACACCGATTTCGTCCTCAACCTGCCGAACCATGATACCCAAGTCACGGGCATTGGCAGCCATCCAGTGCAATACACCGGTCGAAGGACTCATCGGGTAGGCACAATAGAATTTGACACCGGCTGCCGCGCCCCCCATTGCCATCATGTCGTTGCCGGTTGTGACCGCTAGCGGTTTGTCTTGCTCCGGTAATGATGTGGGAAACGGTGTGAAATGTTCAGCAGCATAGTCATATCCTGCTCTGGCGATGCCGACGTTTTCGTCAACAACTGCCTGACCTTTTCGCTGGAATTGGATCGTTAAAATATTTTCCAACTGTTCCAAACCCGCGCCGATCATGTTAAGCGTGGCACCGAGCAATAAGGTGTTCAGCATGATCCGGTTTCGGCTGTTGTTGGACAGCTCCTTAAAAGAGAGCGGACATAACTGAACGCCCTCTGGGACATCTGCTTCTGGTTTCGTATTGTCGCTGTTGTAAAGAATCGCCCCACCGGGGACGACGTTCTGAAGATGCTTGTCCATTGCGTCTTGGTTCAAGGCAATGACCAAATCAATCTTATCACCATGGTTCGCAACGGGTTCGGAACAGAGGCGCATCGTTAGAAAGGTGTGGCCGCCACGGATAAGGGATTGGTAAGCACTGTAAGTGAACGCATAAACGCCACGGCGCGCACAAATCCTCAACAGTAACGGTCCACTACTCTCAATCCCCTGGCCGGGTGCTCCACCCATACCAATGGCAAAATCGTAATTTCCCATTTTATATCCTTTCTATCGTAGGTTTCCCACCTATTTGAAAATCGCAAATTAACAAAGCCAAATTTCCCTTGTGTCGTGAGGGAGGAGAAATTGGCTTTTGACTATTACCAAATTCAGGAGTGCTGTTCAAAAATTGGTTGAATATTTAAGTGAATACAAGTTTTTATAGTTGAATAAGGTCTGGACAACAGAAAACATATTAAGCATACCACATCCTACCTTATTTTTCAAATGAATTCTATACAACTAGCGACATCCCGTGCATTCATTGAGGGAAGTTGTTTTCTTTTTAAGCCCCAATTTTAATTTCACAGTTCGCTTAACGCTTTTTCTGCTTCGGGTGTTCCAATCTCTGACAACGCAAAAGCCACATGTTCGCGGACCCGATCGGATTCATCAGTCAAGGTGGCTATCAGAGCCGGCACAGCGTCGCTCGCAGCCTCACCGACATTTGCTAGTCCAACCGCGGCGTAGGTGCGAATATCCACTTCATCGTCGCCGAGTGCCCGAATCAAAGCCGGTACAACAGCTTGGGTAGACTGTGCAATGGTGCTCAATGCGCGAACAGCATATTCGCGGACAGGGTCATAGGTATCGTTTAATGCCTCAACTAAAGCCGGAACCGCAGGCTCTCCAATTCGAGCGACGGCGTCGGATGCGTTAAGCGCAACATGTCTGAATTCATGGGCAAACGTATCTATCAAAGCAGGAACGGCGGGTTCTCCAATCTGTGCTAAGGCGTCAGCTGCACCATCGCACACATCCCAAATCACATTTTCTAACGCCGCTATCAGGTCAGGCACCGCAGATTCACCAATCTCAACCAAGGTTGCAATCGTCGCTTCTCGATCCTCGTCATATTCCAACTGTTCAATCAATTCATCAATATCGTAATTTTCCATAAAATATCCTTAGCAGCGTCTGCTGAGGGAATTGCTTTCTTCTCTTCAGTTTAGATGTTTCGTTTATCCTTCCAGCGCGAGTAAGAAAGGATTCTCCAACACGTCAATCAACCGACGCAAAAAACGGGCTGCATCGGCACCATCAATCAAGCGATGGTCGTAGGAAAGAGCAAGCGGTAACATCAGACGCGGCTGAAATTGGTCATTGATAAATACCGGTTCAATCTGACTGCGGGAAACACCGAGAATAGCAACTTCGGGGTAGTTGATTATCGGGGCAAAGTTTGTCCCACCGATATTGCCAAGGTTGCTTATCGTGAAGGTTCCACCCTGCATATCTTCCAAACTGAGGTTCCTCTTTCTTGCCTTCTCCGCTGTCTGATTCAACTCAGTTGCTAATTCGGTAATGCTTTTCTGATCGACATTGCGGATAACGGGTACTAGAAGCCCTTGTGGTGTGTCCACTGCTACACCGATATGATAATATCTTTTGTAGATAATTTCCGCTCTATCCATATCTATGCTTGCACAGAACTGGGGGAACTGTTTCAACGTACTTGCAGCAATTTTGAGGAGTATTGCCGTGATTGTGAGTTTACCACCCGCAGCCTCAACCTGTGAAACGTATTGTTTTCGGAGTTTCTCTAACTCTGTAATATCCGCCTTATCGAAATTTGTGACATGTGGAATTATCCCCCAAGCACTCGCCATATGGTTCGCGGTGACACGGCGTATCCCTCCCACCGCAGCGCGTTCAATTTCACCCCATTTTGAAAAATCTGGTAGTGGCTCGGCAGTTTGAGGAGGCCGTTGTGTTTCGGTTGACGCTATAGCCGGTGTCTCCTCTCGCTTTTCCGCTCTGGTAGGTACAGGTCGCACTTTTTCAGGGCTGGGAGCGGTTTGCTGCGGTGTTTCTATAGGTGGTTCGGTTCTTCCTTCGCCCGTTCCCTCCGCGTCAACCGTGAGAATCGGCTTTCCAACCTCCACTATTCCACCTTCCTCCACATGAATCGCCGTGATGGTGCCACTGATGGAAGACGGTATTTCGATGGCAGCCTTATCCGTTTCAATCTCTAGGACCGGTTGATCTACTTCGATTGTGTCTCCGACAGACACTAGCAGGGCAACGACATCGCCGGCGTCAATGTCTTCTCCGAGTTCAGGGAGGTTAAATTCGGTTGTCATATCTGTTACCTGTCAGGTATAAAACGTGAAACGTAATACTTGCATTCTCAGTGCCCAGTAGTAGGTACACTCCGCCCCCGATAAATCGGGATTAAGAAACGTGCCATAATTTGCACAGGATTACTTGACTTAAGAAAACCTAAGTTGCTAGTGATATACGGATCGATAAAATTGCCCCTTATCCCCGTAGATCAGGCATCTTGCTCGACCTATAAAGCCCCAGCGGGACGATATGTGTGTCGTAAATTTGGTTATTTCTGATAGGCGTTGAGTATGAAAACTCGACCTACAGGTTGTCTAGCAACTTGCGTTAAGAAAGTAATTATACATTCTGTCTGCTTCATGAGTCAACCGCGAGAGTAAATAGGAAAGACAGCTCCTACGATTTGTTGGAGGGGCTATCACACGATTACCTCCTCCAGTCCTGTTTTGAGGAGTTGTGAAAATCGTGAATTTGGGTCTCCGACAAGGTGTTCCCGCTCTCCGTGTTCTCGGATTTCGCCATCTTCCAAAATCATTATTTCATTGACCCGTTCAACAGTACCAAGACGATGAGCGATGATAATGCCTGTCCGGTTACGGAGCAGCTTTTGAACCGCACGATCAATCTGTTGTTCGGTTGCCGGATCCAGTCGAGACGATGGTTCGTCAAGGATAATGATTCCCGGATCTTTAAGAAATACCCGCGCAAATGCGAGCAATTGCGCCTCTCCAGCGGAAAGCTCTCCAGAAGCGATTACAGTATCGAGCCCGTTTGACAGCGACGCATACCATTCTGACAACCCAAGATCTTCAATGACACTCAAAATCTGTGAGTCGGTGATTTCAGCGTTGAAAAGTGTGATATTGTCCCGGACAGACGAATAAAAAAGGTGAACATCTTGCGTGACCAACCCCACATTTTGGCGTAGGTTATCTTGCTGTACCTTCATTATCGGCATACCGCCCAGACGGATTTCGCCCATATTTGGATCGTAGAACCGAAACAGTAAGCGAGTCATAGTTGTTTTGCCGCTACCCGTCCGCCCCAACAGACCGAGGACTTTGCCCGGTGCTAGGCTAAAGGAGACCTTTTTTAGAACGGGCTCGCCTTCAGTGTAGTTAAATGTTACCTCATCAAATTCGATTGAAATTGCACCTGAGGCGGGAAGTGTTTCCGTTCCGTCTCGAATGTGAGCGGTCGTGCGCTGCAAGGTCTCGATTCGTTTTAAGCCCGCTGTCGCTTTCTGAAGATCGTTAAGTTGGCGCCCGATTTGGTCAAGCGGATGCCGGAACATAGCAGTATAATAGATGGCCATCATGACTGTGCCAATCGTAAACGTCCCTTCCTGAAAGAGATAGATACACATACTCATTGAAATCGCAAGTCCTAGGGCAAACATAATCGTCGTGGTTGCCCGCACAATCTCGCCCATAATCTGCGATCTCAGTACCCGTCTGTAAGCATCACTGTTGACATCGTAGAACCGATCCATCGTATAGGCGTTTCCACCGTTTGTCCGAATGTCTTCAATCCCAACCAGCCGCTCTTCTATAAATCCGTACAGTTTGGAATAGCCCTCTCGCTCGGCGGTGTACGCTGGAACGGCGACGCTTCGTATGAGGTTGCAGATGACAAACGCAATAATAACAAACGCTGTTAGTGCAATACCAAGCCGCAAATCCTCTCGGGAGAGTACAATGAGGACGCCAATTAGGAGAAAAGTGTTGCCGATGACCTGCAACACAAATTCCGAGAAGAAGTTTGAGAGTGCTGTCGTATCACCGTCCACGCGTTCAACCATCTCTCCAGGGGTATATTGGTGATGAAACGACATGTCGAGATTCAGACAGTGAAACGCTAAATTCTCGCGCATCCGATTGGTGACTCGCCAACCTACATCCTGCCCCAAATAGGAACTAATCAGCATGATGATTTGCCCAAAGATGCCAACTGCAAGGAATAACCCCCCGGCGACAAACAGATGTCGGAGCGCGCCACCGGCTTTTGCCATATCAATGAAGTCGCGAAGAATCCACGGACCATACAACCTTAAACCAATCCCAGCAAAAATGAAAACTGCGAGTAGGGTCACCCGAAACCACAGGGGCTTGAGATAGTGCGCGAGGAGTGAGATGTATTGTCTAAGTGGTACTCTTTGCAAGCGAATTTTGTCCTTTCATCAAAGCGAGTAATCCTAGAGAATATCCGCTTTAATCATGTTTGTCGTTCCCTGCACATCCGCCGGTATCCCCGCGATGATAACCACCTGATCCCCCATCTGGGCAAGCCCTGATTTCAATACAGCTTGCTTCGCGCTTGCAATCATCGTGTCTGTGTCAGGCGCAAATTCAATTGAGACTGGGAATGCACCCCAAAAGAGCCCTACACGCCGGAGCGTAGTTTCATAAGGACTGACAACCGCAATCGGTGCAGGGGGGCGATATTTAGCCACTAGTCTCGCGGTTTGACCTGATCGTGTGCAGCAAATAATTGCTTTTGCGCCGATTTCTATAGAGGTGTGACAAGCAGCGTGTGCAATTGCGTCCGGCACGCTCTCTTCAAGGGTGATGGGCTGGCGTTTGAAGTATTCCACGTAGTCGATGGTAGTTTCAGTTGTTGTGGCAACTTGAGCCATTGTTCGGACTGCGTCAGAGGGGTATTTGCCGATAGCAGTCTCTCCGGAAAGCATTAAGGCGTCCGTGCCATCGAGAATCGCGTTAGCGATATCTGTGACCTCTGCTCGTGTGGGACGTGGGTTGACAATCATTGATTCAAGCATCTGGGTTGCGGTGATGACCGGCTTACCCACAAGGTTTGCCCACTTGATAATCTCCTTTTGGATGAGCGGCACCTCAGGAAGGGGGACCTCTAACCCTAAATCCCCTCTAGCAACCATCACACCGTCTGCTTCAGTAAATATTTTATCTAAGTCATCCAATGCCTCACGTTTTTCTAGTTTGGCGATAATCGGTATATCGGAATCGTGTTGTTGGAGGATTAATCTAAGGTTCTGAAGGTCTACAGCACTTCTAATAAAGGATTGGGCGACCCAATCAACTCCGTGATCAATCCCAAAGCGCAGATCTTCGATATCTTTTGGGGTTGGAATGGGTGTTTGTAATGAAATATCGGGAACGCTGATGCCCTTGTTTGAACGGAGCAGGCCGCCGGCGATGACTTCGCAGATGATGTCTATGCTTGTGGTCGAAATCACGCACAACTCAATCTCTCCATCCGCCAATAAAATGCGATTCCCCGGTTTAACATCCGCAACCAATCCGGGATAGCTGATTGATACAGTATTAAGATCGCCAACGATTTCCCGTGTTGTGAGGGTGAACTTTGCATTCGGGGATAACTCAATTGGCTCGTCCGAGAATTTGCCGATTCGCATCTTTGGGCCCGAGAGATCTTGCAAAATGGGTATTCTCACGCCGAGCTGCTTGGATGCTGTTTTCAGATGGGCGATGGTTTGTGCGTGATCGGCGTGTGAACCGTGTGAGAATGAAACTCTTGCGACGTTCATCCCCGACTCAATCAGTGAACGTAACATTTCTGGCGAGCTGCTAGCGGGACCGATCGTACAAACAATATTTGTGCGTTTCCGTTGCATGTTATATTTTTCGCTCATGTTAAGATTTAGTGCAACAGAACCCGAGTTTTTTCAACCCCCTGCAACTCCCCTGACAAGGGTTTCCCCCTGAACCCCCCATGATAAGGGGATATGGCAAGGGGGGCAGTTTCTAGCCCTCTTGTCAGGGGGGGCAAACTCGGTTTCTTTTCGTGCTTTGCACTTTCTTTTTATATGAGCCATATTTTTTATGTTGGCTGCTATAGGTTCCGAAAGATGTACGGTTATGAACATTTTATCAGGATTAATTACCCCAATCAAGCGAAAAATCAGTAAAAAATTGGCACTTGATTTCAAAGATAAACTTTGCTACACTTTTTGAATGTTTCTATACCAGAACATTGTCTTCAGCGTCGGTCACTTGGACCGTAATCTCATATCCAACCTTTATCACAACTGAGCACTTAACCCCCCTACCCTCCTTATCGGGGAGAATTAGCGGTCTTGTTAATGTCACGTTTACTGGTAAATGTCTACTTATAGTGGACCTTAGAATTAATGAGACACTCCAATCTCCCGTTTGGTAGCCCCCCCCTTAATCCCCCCGCTAGCGGGGGGATTAAGGGGGGGCGATGCGGTGCGGTTTCCAACCCCCCCTACCGGAGGGCGCAAGTGTCTATTTATTTTTTAAATTCACTATAATTTATAGAATTCACTATAATTCACAAACCATCAATGATTTTTACTATCAACAAAATCCATCACAAGATTTTCCTCACTTATAGTTCTGTATTCCTTATCATAATCATAGGGATCTTTGTGGTCGCAAGTTTTGTTATCATGCGGACTTTGGATGATCAAATTCAGACGGAGGCCCAGGAGTTCAAAACACGGCTCAACCACACGATAGATCTGCTCCGCCAAGATATTGAGGAAAAAGTTCAGCGTCAAATTAAGGACTGGCGTGTCGTTCAGGCGATCCGAAATCGTGAGCCGTATCCGCCGAGTATCACCGATAGTGTGATGGATATCTTGGAATATGGAACCGACGAGGGGATTATCACTGCAAGTAAAGTGGGAAATGATGACCGTTATTCCCCTAACCTGCGCCATGGCGAAGAGGATTTGGAAGCGTTAGATCGGTCACGAAAATCGCAGCCAAAACCAACATCGAGGCTCCGAACATCTGAAGCACGAGCTACAATCGAGACTACATTGCCAATTCAAACGGAAGGTAGGTTTTTGGGATTTGTCACCGGCGGCTATTTTTTACATAAACATCTCAGTCAAGCCCTAAAGGATTTGACACTCCATCCGATCTTTCTCAAGGAAGGCACTCGCTTTGTACCGCTAAATGCACCTGGTGTCACGATCCCAAAGTACCAACGGGAATCGCTCCTAGCACCTGCAGATGACACAAACCAGACCTTTCAAGAGATTGAGCTAATAGGTATGCTGCACAGCGTCAGTCGTATCCCAATTTTAGCCTCAAATATTGAGACGCCAGCTGAGGCGCAGCAGCAACCCCAAGCTGTTGGGGCAGAGTTGGTTCTTGCATACTCCCATCGGGATCAGATTGCACTACAACAGCAGCTGATGTCTATCCTACTTATCATTGGTGGAGTTGGACTGATTTTAGTATACATTGTCAGTTATATCGTTGGGCTTCAAATGACAAAACCGATCAATCAGTTAGCGGCGGGAGCGGCTGAAATCGCGTCAGGCAATCTTGAACAGCGGGTCGCCCTCCAAAGTCGAGATGAAATCGGTGGATTGGCAGGTGCTTTCAACCAGATGGCGGCAACGCTGAAGACAAGTCTAGAGAGACAGCTCGCCGCCGAGCGACATGCAGCGTGGGGAGATGCTGCCCGTTGGGTTGTCCACGAGGTTAAGAACCCGCTATTTCCCATTCGACTTTCAATCGAAAACCTGCAGCGAGCTTATCGAGGTAGGGGGAACCGACCTCAAGTGTTCGAGGAAATTTTTGGGCAATGCACTGACATAGTTATCGAAGAAGTGGAACGGCTACAGCGACTAGTGGATGAGTTCAATCAATTTGCGCGAATGCCCCCTCCCAAACGGGAGGTCTCTAATCTCAATCAAATCGTGCAGAACGTAGTAAGCCTGTACACAGAGTCCGTTGAGAATATTCAAATTCAGGCAAATCTTACCTCCGATCTCCTTCCTCTCTCTCTTGATTCGGAGCAGATCACACAAGCGTTAGGAAATCTGATTAAGAATGCGGTCGAAGCCATGCCTGACGGTGGGACCCTGACCGTCTCGACTCAATCGGTAAGTGAGACGAAGATTCAGATCCAGATTCGAGACACCGGCATCGGTATGTCACCAGAGACGCTAGCACAAATTTTTGAACCCTATTATACAACAAAAGATACGGGGACAGGACTGGGTATGGCGATTGTTCAGCGTATCATCACCGATCACGATGGAGAAATATTCGTCGAAAGCAAAGAAAGGGTTGGCACAACCGTTTCGATTGAATTGTTGCGTGAAACGTAAAACATAACTAGAAAAGAAATCCAACCTTCTTGCATTTTACTCTTCACGCTTTAAGATTTGCACCCCTGAAGCGGTGCCGATAATGACTTGGTCAGTTCGGTTAATGAAAAGCCCGTTATCAATAACGCCGGGGATATTGTTAATTACACTTTCAGTAGTAACCGGATCAGGAATGCCATCGAAATTACAGTCCAAGATATAATTGCCGTTGTCGCTGACAAAATCAAGACGCAAGGTCGAATCTCGACAGATCCGGTTGAGCGCGAGTTGGGTTGAACCCCAACCAAATGGGACAACCTCCACCGGTACGGGGAAGTTGGATCCTAATTGCTCTACTCGCTTTCCCTCATCAACGATGATGATCAGTTGTTTGGAGGCGTGGGCAATGATTTTCTCTCGGACTAACGCTCCGCCCGCTCCTTTGATAAGATCGAGGGTAGGATTGACTTCATCCGCGCCATCAATGGTCAAGTCAATCACGGGATGTTCCCCAAGGGTTGAGAGCGATATACCCTGTTGAGCCGCGATTTCTTCCGTCTGTTTGGAGGTTGGAATACCAATAATGTCAAGACCACTTTGAACTTTTTCGCCGAGTTTTAACAGTGCATAGTAAATTGTTGAACCTGTGCCGAGCCCCACAATCATGCCGGACTCTACCTCCTCAACAGCCTGTTCTGCTGCGAGTTGTTTCAATTTTTCTGTTTCCATATTTACTCCTAATAGGGACTCGTTCCGACAACCGTGAACGTGCGAGACTCAATCTTGCACGGAAACACCGGCGTATTGCAAATCAAAGAGCTAATCCCGATTTATCGGGACTAGCACATGAGCTAACGGAACGGTGTATCCCTACTACCTTTTGCGTAAGTCCTATATTGTAAAAAATAGATGTTAGCAGCCTCTTAATCGAAAACTGTCATCAGATGTGAGTTTTTTTATATCTTACGTTTTACGTTTTTCAGTCGGTATAGCGTTGCTTACCGTTAAAGGAAATTCGAGGCCAGGTTGTGTGGGGCCAATCTTTGAACTGATAGGGGATATAGTGGTTTGCCATGACGTGGCGCAAAGCACCGTGCTGCTTGATCGGACCTCCGCGATGAATCAAGCGACCGTGAAATAACACCGCATCTCCCTGATTGGCTATAATGGAAATCTCAGGACAGTTGTTCTCCTCAAAGATCCGTTCGGTCTTCGCGTGGCGATATTCGTAATCCATCTTCCCGTTCTCATCCAATGTCTCCCAATAGGTCACGAGTTCCCCTTTATGCGAACCGGGTTGTATATAGATGGTGCCATTGTCTTCATTGACATCTACCAAAGGCAGCCAAGCGGACATACAGCCGGGAAGAGGACACTGGTCCTGGTGACGCCTCCCTTCAGAACCTTTATAAAAATACATGGTCTGTATGCCCTCAACGTCATCTTCAAAGCAGTCTTCTAGCGGCTGACGCAGACGTGAATCGATCAGCAGTGCAAGTGCTTTCGGATCATATAGATGCTGATTGTGCGTACGCCCCCAATTGTCTGGTTCACGAGGTACAAAACCTTTAAGTGTCTTTTGCCCTGAATGAAGTGCCATCATGTGCTCAACCAACGCCTCACATTCTGTTTTGGAAAAGACCGATTTAAGGATGGTATAGCCATCTCGATCGTACTGCGCTTTTTGTTCTATAGTTAGACCTTTCATTAAAAAATTCCTTTCATACTGATGATAACTTTATTAGGGCTTACGCCCTTCAGTGCCATCATCCATCGGCCATCCTTCAGTTCGATCATACCTTCGTGCGCTCCCGAGGCGCGACTGTCACAAACTGTAGAATCTGCCGTTGCCCGTATCCTTTTCAAATGTTAAAAATATGGTATATCTTTTTTGTAATTTTGTGACATAATATAACCTAAGTTGCTAGTTGGCTTTTGGGATTGGTATATGTCAATTTGTGTAGTGAACGCAGATCTGTGTTCGCTACAGACCCCCTTCCCCGACCCAGCGAAAGCGCGAAAGCGAAAAAACGAGTCCCAATCTGCATAGGAGTAAGAAACCACAATCGTCGTTCCCTATAATTCTTTAGGCTTAACAACACTGATGGATTTTGGTGATTCGCACTGCCGTGCACATCGCGCTCCTCTGGAGCGAAAGATAGAATCCTTCAATCTTAATGACAAACCGATCGATTTTCAACACTAGCAACTTGTATTAATGTAGCACAATGCCATTGTATAATGTTTTAGTTTTTCATTCAACAAGATAATCTGAAAAACAAGGGATAAACGGAGCCACCATGATTACCGAACAAGAAATTCAACAGTTTTCCGAGATGGGCGCAGTGACAATCGATACGCCGTTGACGCAACAACAGCTCTCAGCTGCATCAACGGTGTTTGATCGCCTGCTTCCGTTCAGTGAACCGGAGGCAGGGGAAGAACCGCGCTATCGGGTTAGCACAACGTGCACCTACTATAATCCAGAATTGTTGGACATCATCCAGCATCCATTTTTTGAGGGAGTAGCCAAGCGTGTGCTACGAGCTGATGAAATAAGTTTCTTTCAAACTGCCATCGTCACAACTTATCCTGCACCAAATACGCCCTTCAACTTCTACCAACACGTGGATGTTCAGTATCGCCTCTCGGATCTCGACGCTACTCCTAGGTACATGGTTTGCACCTTTTTTGTTTGGATAGATGATGTAACAGCAGAACGTGCGCCCTTGATGTATCGCCCCGGCAGCCATCGACTGATAGCTAAATACAGAGAAAACCAGCCGGAACTGAAAGGCGGCGTTCCGCTCGTTGGAGGTGTGATGTTGGATGGGCTGCCTGCGCTTGATTACACCGAGGCAATCCCTGTCGTAGCACGCGCCGGACAGGCGACCGTCCTGACCACTGGGATGGTGCACGGAGCGTCGACCAATGTGGACACCGTTCCTCGTAAGGTGATGGTTATTACCTTCACGGCGGCGGGCGTAGAGATAAGTCTGCCCCAAAATCAGGCGGAGACTAAACGCGCTTATGACCGCGAGTTAAAAAGGCTTCTTCGGCCCGAACGGGCACATATTGTCCCCGCTTGACAGTGTAGTGGAGATCGAGCAAACCTCAAGCAATACAAGCGCACAACGAGGCTTTATTACGGAGTATAAACGCCATCAAACAGGCAAGTCGTAACCATTCACGGAAACACAAAGGTTCCAACAATCGTAAACGAGTCCGAGCCGAGTTCTGCTAACGATCTTATTGGAAAAGATGAATATGGACGCCGGTGGCTGAATCCTAATTCCTGATAGTGTCTGATGTAGTCTATTCTTTTACAGATTCTTAGTAAACCCAGAAGGAGACTTGAGAAAAATGGCTAATCAGAAAACCTTGACAGTTGATATAGGCGGCAGCGGCATCAAAACGATGGTTCTTGATGCAAACGGAGATCCGATAGGGAAGCGGACTCGCGTCCCAACGCCGCGACCTGCTAAACCAGATTCTGTCCTTCAGGGAATCGTCAAGTTAGCCAAGGGACAGTCAGACTTTGATCGTGTATCGGTTGGTTTTCCCGGTGTAATACGTAAGGGCGTAACTGAAACAGCGGTAAACCTCCACAAAAATTGGATTGGGTTCAATTTGGAAGGAGCATTATCCAAAAAACTAGGCAAACCTGTGCGTGTCTTGAATGATGCTGATGTTCAGGGATTCGGCACAATTTCCGGCAAGGGCGTAGAACTAGTTGTTACCCTAGGAACCGGCTTTGGATCTGCCCTGTTTCTTGATGGGAAGCTAGTACCCAATCTTGAGGTGGCACACCATCCATTTCGTAGGGGTAGGACTTATGAGGAACATTTAGGAAGTGCTGCGCTGAAAAAAACTGGCAGAAAAAAATGGCAACGGCGTGTGATGGAAGCGATCACCTCTCTCGAACACCTATTTAACTACGATACCCTTTATATCGGAGGCGGCAATGCTCGGCGGCTTACGCTTGACCTTCCTCCGAATGTTATAATAATTCCCAACGTCGCCGGTTTATTGGGCGGGATCGCTTTGTGGCGAGACTAGACGTCCCTGTTGGGAGAGTAATTTGGGGGATCGATAATCCTGTGAGATCTATTTGACAAACCTTGATAGATATGATATGATTAACTTGTCTTATTGAACTGAAAACACCGGTGCTTTGATTATTCCCAAATTTTGTAAAGAACCTGAATGATAGACATCAGGTTGAAAGAGTTCAATCGTCAATTTTCAATATATAATTTTCAATACCTATATTTCCGAATGAGATAGGAGGATAAGACCGATGACCTACGTCATCACCGAACCTTGCGTTGATGTAAAGGATACTGCTTGTGTTGATGTTTGCCCCGTTGACTGCATTCATCCAACTTCAGACTCAGATGACTTTGAGAATCACAACCAGCTTTTTATTGACCCTGTGGAGTGCATCGACTGCGGCGTATGTGAGCCGGAATGTCCGGTCGAAGCGATTTTCATAGATGAAGATGTCCCCGAAGAATGGGAGCACTTCACCCAGTTAAACGCTGACTATTTTCAGTAATAACGCACTTCAAAACGTAAAGCGGGCAGCGATTCGAGCGGAAGTTGAATGCCAAACTCCAATCGCTGCCCGTTTTTGACATACCACAAATAGTATAATAGTCTGGTAGATGACCCCTCAACCAACCCAGATTGAACGCCTTCCAGACGCAATTCGTGTCCAATGGAACGATGGACGCCAAAGCGAGTATTCCTGCCAACTGCTGCGTCAAAAGTGCCCATGTGCACGGTGCCAGTCAGATAAAAACCCGTTACGCCTGTTATCCACCGATCCTTTATCCAAAAACCTCACAATCGTTGATATACAGCTTGTCGGGCGCTACGCGATTCGATTGGTTTGGAGCGACGGACACAAGACAGGCATCTATACATTTGATTTTCTTCGCTCGCTTCAACCAAATCTAACAGCAACCGTTTCCCGTTGATGAACCCCTTCCATTGACTGATTGCCTATCCTACCGTTTTTTCATGGATAGTTTGCCGATCGCATCCAGCAGCACTTTAATTGCCCACCTGTTCTTCCGATGAAAACACCTTAAAATCACAGATGGCGTGCCGAAAAACAACGATTTTTGATTCGTTTTCTAATATCATCTTAATCTCGTACCTACTGACCCAATCCACCAATCCACGGAAAACTTCTCCTTCCAGCATTGTGACTTCAATCGTGTGCCGAGCACGCCGCGCTTGAACAATAACTCGTGTATTGATGCTATAGCGTTTTTTTCGTTGTATCACGGGCTTTAAATTTTGTTTCTTAATTTCCTCGTTATAGCAGACAATTGACTGTATATCCGTAGCATCCTCCACTTTGTAACAGTATTTAACATCGGTTTTCGGCAGTTCTTGTCTTTCTGCTTCTCCCCCGATAGGATCGGGATTCTGAGCAACTTGTAAAACGAAGTCGTATTTGGTGAACCCACTAACCGTCGCAGGTAGCAGTGTATGATCATACAATCCAAAAAACATGGGCGTTTGAAGGCGGATCTGTTTCTGTATGTAGAGATCGCCAAAGGTTGGTTGTTCATCAGGCGTTAATGCTGGTTCTGGTTGGGTAGTACGTGGAATAGGTTGACGATCTGAGGGAGCATCGGTTAATTCAGACGCGCTTGTTTCGATACTTGAATCCGCCGTTTGTGTAGATCCTTGTGGGATGGGGGAGGCAACCGGTGTGGGTTGGACAGGCTTTTGGGACAGAGTGACAGGTTTCTCCTTAAAGTTGTCGTTCGGCTGCTGAGGTGTGGCATAATTGCGAGGTATCACTGCCTTGCCTTGCCTCAATCGTTTCTGCTCAAGTGGGGTAAGCAGAACCTTCACATTTTGAGCGACGGGCCCTCTATTGCCTACAGCCACCTCGTATCTAACATACTGCCCTACATGAATTTCGTCATATCCATCCTGAATCGCAGATATGTGTAGAAAAACATCCCCTTCGCCAGTATCTTGGGCGATGAATCCATACCCTTTGTCTGAGTTATAATATTTGACTCGTCCCGTTGGCATTATTTTTTCTCCGTCGGGTTGCAAAGTTTCTATTGAAATGTATGCGGTCCGGGAATTATATCACTTCTGTACCGCATGGAAAATAAAAAACAGTGGTTGGATTGGGCAACAGGTTCACCTCGTTGACAACAAAACGTAGGGAGGTGTGCTACTGCCGTTGGTTTAGTAGTAGCATGGCAGATCTCGACCTTGAATGGGGTCAACATATTTTGCCAAGTCACGCAAGGGGATGACAGTGCAGGCGTTGTCGTAAAGATAATCCATGTAGGTTTCAAATGTTTCGGGATCTGTGTTGACCCAAGGGTGCTCAAGTGCAGGTACACCGTGAAAGGTCAAGACGGCAATCTGTCTATCTCTTGCACGCTCAACTGCCCACACCAAGTCATCAAACGTCCAGTGCGGTCCCGAAGCACCTGTCGTCGGAATGAGCAGCGGATGATGTTTCGCTGGATTGTATGCGGGCCCTCGCCCTCCCTCTGAATCGTAAGAAAACTCCGGTGCAATGCCACGTCGTGCAAAGAGGAATCCTTTCTCAGTCAAGACTTTCACAGCTTCGGGGCCATTAGAATACCCCGGATAGCAGAATGTCTCAGGTACAGGGATACCGTGTTCCTTGCAGCGTAGATCGATGTGTTGTAGGTCGGTAAGTAACTCTTCGCTCGATTGGTTGTTCACATTTTTGTGATGGCGTGTGTGGTTGCCGATCTCAAAACCGGCTTCATGCAATGCCTTAACCTCTTCCCATGTCACATAGTGCGCTTTGTTGTTAAGAAAGTTGAGTCCCTCAGTGATGAAAAAGGTGCCACCGAAGCCGTAACGTTTTAATAACGGTGCAACATAGGTGGCATCCGACTTGTTGCCGTCATCGAAGGTCAAGACAACCAGTCGATCGGGGATGGGGTGGAGGTCTTGGGAGGCGGATATATTCCTATCGTTATCATAAACACGTGATTCGTTCATCGTTTTCCTTTCAGCGTAACTCATTAGCTGGTTTCCAAGAACTCCCAGAGTCGGTCAAATTGCGCCCCTGTAATCGGCTGATGGCGCAGTATAGTGTTGGTATCCTTTCTTTCCATGTAACTCGGTGCAAACTCCAATCCTGCACGAAGTTCCTCGCGGCTGATGCCTACTTCCCTTGGTCGTCGGCGCACCTTGCATCGATCTAGACGATTCATTAAAATTTCGGGCTGCTCGTCACAGTGCCAAGCGATGATGATTGCACTGAATGCGACCATCTCCCCGTGGATGTAACTCGTGTTATGCTTTTCTTCTAGGGCGAGCCAGAAATCGTGGTCTCCGCTTGCAGCCTCCGGGCGTTGAATCCAGCGAGAATCACGCTCCTGTACACTTTTCATGATGTGCCGCACGCTTTTCCCTGTCAAGTTCCCCTCCGTGTCAAGGGTCGCTTCAAAGCCTTGTGTAATCTCTTCATGGTGGTTGAGGACATCCGCAATTACCGCTTCGTCGCAGGGCGGGCCCAGACCATTCTTGGAACGCCAACGCCATTCCACGGGTGCCGCATAACCACATAGTATATCACCGAGACCGGCGGTATTTAAATAATAGGGTGCTTCGAGAATCAAGTCGTCATCCACCAGAATATAATCGCAGTCCACCCAGGGCCAATCGTCGAGTGCTCCAACGATTTTTCGTCCTTCCCACTTTGCCACAACCCCATGAATTATCGCGCCCGTTGATACAATCGTCGGCACCATGACAAGCGGCAGATCTTTGTCTAACGCCACGAACTTTGAGACATCTAGTGCCCGTCCGCCGCCCAATCCAACTACCAACTCCGCATCATCAGGCAAACTCTCGCTTATCTCTTTTTGATGTTTGGAATCCAACCACACTGCATGGGCTACCCCTGCAGGCGGTTTAGATAGATAGGATTGTGCTGTTCTGTACGCAGTCGGTGTGGACACCATTAAGTAGCGTGGCCACCCGGAACTCTCCTTTTTCAGCAGACCCGAACCGTAGCGAATGTCATATTCTGCTGCCGGTTTCATCTGACTTGCATGGGACCAGCCGCGCCCTGCTTTATTCATATATCTCACCTTTCATTTCAGCGTTCTAATGCTATGGATTATATCTAGCGTGCTTTCTATGTTGAGTCTGGACAGGAGTTTTCTCATCCTTGACTGGATATTGATAACATTCTCTGCATTTTATCTAATTCCGTTTCGATTTTCAAGCCTTTTCTAATCCGGGAAGCGGTGCCAAACTTGCAACCCAACCTTTGGAAGGGGCAAGCGTCAAATCTGTTGTCATCTATATATGGAATCGCCACTATTTCAACAAGTAGGATACCACAATGAAAAATGTGATTATTTCAGATCTAAGCCAGTGTCAACCCACCCACCGTCTTGACCGAGACTATCGGCATGGCACTTGGAGACTGATTGACTATGAAACCGAAGAGTTTGCTGGCACAATGATCTATTCTGGTCCTGGAATGAATTCCGAACCGCTGACATTGCCCTTAAACTATGAAGGCTACCATGCAATATACATAGGTGTCCATTACCCCGGCCAATTTGGCGACGCTCATGTGCGCCTCCGTTTGACCGATGATCCGGCATACACTCTCGTGAGGGCAGAGACGCAATCTGGAAAAGATCTCAACGGCATTCCACCGGAACTGAGATGGAGCCACACAACGAAGGCATTCTCAGATTACCAAGTTTCTGAGGCTTTCTGGAAGGTCGCGGATCTCACCGGGGTTGACCTCATCATCAGTCGCTTCAGCGAGGGTGGTCGGGGCGGGAGTTATGGAGAGATGTACAGCAGCTTGGTCTATGTGCGACTCGTCCCCCTTTCTGAGGTGGAAATAGAGGAATACCGGCAGGAATTACCTCGGAGGGATACCAAACGTCTCGTGGCGATGAACGATGCCGGTATTTTCTCCGAACTACGCACGAAGGAAGATATCTGGGCGCAATTTGAGCCGTATCGGGACAGCGATGTGGAGATCATGCTGTGGGCGACCTTCAAAGGAGAAAATTGTACCTATCGCAGCCGCATTGGCCGCACGCTGACTGACAGTGATAATCCGTTTGATCGCTTCGCCGCTCACGAACGTTGGGACCTGACGCTTGAGAAGTTAGAGGAACAAGGGGTTGACTTCATGGCAGAGATTGTGCGGGCTGCCCACGCGCTTGGTATACGCATCTTCCCAAGCCTCCGTCTACAGGGTCCGAAAGCGGTGCCGCTGGAGATGGAAAAAGGGAGTTTCTATGAACGGCATCCCGAATTTCGTTGCAAGGACAAGCACGGTAGGGCGATAGCGCATCTCAGTTTGGCTTTTCCTGAAGTCCGGCAGCTGTGGATTTCTCTCCTCTGTGAAGCGTTGGAATACGGATTTGATGGGGTGCATGTAATTTTTTGTCGCTCCCAACCTTTCGTGTTATATGAGGCACCGGTGATTCAACGGTTTCGTGAGGAATATGGAGAGGACCCCCGCGAATGTCCCGACGACGACCCACGTTTCTGGAGAGTCCTGTCCACCTTTGTTACCCAATTTGCCCGTGAACTCAAGGCGGCTGTTGATGCCATGGGCAAAAAAATGGGGCGGAAACTCGAAATCGCCTACAATATTACTTCAACAATGGAGAGTCGCCTTCGGGCTCCGGGGGTTGATCCGGCTTCCAGACCTGAAGTCTCTGGCGGCACTGGTAAATATAATCTTAGCGAGGTCATGCAGAGTAATATGGTATGGGGAGTTGATGTTGAGACTTTGGTGAAAGAGGGGTTGGTAGACTACTTGATGCCCCATCCAACTTTTGCGATGAACGCGACGGAATGGATTCAACCGATGGTGGAATTAGTAAAGGACACACCGGTGAAATTGTATCCAGATCTCTATCCCCGCCGCCCGCCGCCAGCCGCCGCCCTCTACTCCGCGCAAACCTTATATGAGCTGGGCTGTGATGGTCTCACCTTGTGGGATACCTATTCTCGGGTGTTCCGGATCTCTGAATGGGCGATGATGAAACGGCTAGGTCACCGAGAAGCACTGAAGAATTGGCGAGAAGATGGCAAGGGTGACGACTATTTCCGCGTTCTGAATTTCAAATGGATTGGTGATCGGAGTGGTGATCCACGCTACTACCAAACCAACGGATAGATATTCCTTTCTTTTCCCTCCTCCTGATTGTACAAGTGAATCGTTATTGAAAAACTACAACGGAGTAAGGTCATTTATAGTGAATTGTAAAAATAAATAGACACTTTCGCCCTCCGGTAGGTGCGGTTTGTAACCGCACCGCATCGGCACCCCCCTTAATCCCCCCGCTAGCGGGGGGATTAAGGGGGGTGCCTACCCAACGGGAGCTTGGAGTGTCTCATTAATTCTAAGGTCCACTATAAAATAGCCCTATATCTTGGATAGGACAATCGCATGGAAAGACAGACCTGCCGAAACAACACCTGTGTTACCCCGCCGTATCAGTCGCCGTACGGCTGCGCCGGCGACGGTCAATGCCCGGATACGCCGCACAGCCGGTGCAACACCACCATTGGTCGGTGTGTTGAGTACACCCAAGCCGCCAAGACACCACCCTCAACCCCAACCGCGGCACCGCCGCTTTCACATGCGATTGTCCTCAACGGGCAGGTTCTTGACTTTTTCAGATTGGTCATGCTATGATAATCTTCGTAGTTTGTCTTTTTTGAATCTATTGAGCAAATTGGTAGTTTTTAACCCATGACAGACCGCCATCAGCGAAACACCAATATACTCCAGCGTTGGGGAGCAGTGCTAACAACGTGGACCGAAAGATGGATTCCAGACGCCCTTGTAATTGTTTGGATACTGACCGCGGTTTGCTTTATTTTCGCCCTCATCTGGGGAGATGCCTCCCCGGTGTCAGCGGTAAAGGCGTGGGGCAATGGGTTTTGGGTGTTGCTTGAATTTGGGATGCAGGTGTGCTTGACAATGATGACGGGATACATCGTCGCTAGTGCACCACTCATCAGCCGCATCCTTCAGAAACTGGCGTCGTTACCACATCCAGATAAGCCTGTGCAATCGATTATCCTAATGAGTCTGTTTTCTATGGTTACCGCTTGGCTCAGTTGGGCTTTTAGTCTGATTGCAAGTGCACTGTTTGTTGTGTTCTTGGTACACCGAAATCGAAAGGTCGATTATCGACTGCTCGTGGCAGCAGCTTATCTCGGGCTTGGGTGTACATGGCACGCCGGATTGTCCGCTTCCGCACCGCTTTTGGTGAATACGCCTGACAATTTTCTGATCCAGGGTGAGATTCTCCCAACGACGATTCCAGCGAATGAAACCATTTTTAGCCTTTTTAACATTATCTTACTTATATTGGTCATCCTTGTGGTGACCGCAATGATGGCGGTGATGCACCCTTCAGCGGAAAACAGTTACCGGATCAAACCTGAACTTTTAGAACAGTTGCAATTATTCGAGGCACCTGAAAAACCACATTTGATGTCACCATCGATACGGCTGAATTGGTGGCCCGGCTTTAACCTGATTGTCGGAATGGCTGGACTTGCTTGGCTTTTTGGCAACGTTGTCCGTTTAGGTGTTGCCAATGCAATTACCCTCAATACCATCAATTTCTTTTTTTTAATAGTCGGTATTCTCCTGCATTGGTATCCGTGGCGTTTTCTTAAAGCATCAAAAAACGCAGGGGTGGTTGTGTGGGGTGTTATTATTCAGTTCCCATTCTACGCCGGTATATTTGGGTTGTTCAAATTTACCAATCTTGCGACTGCCTTCACCCAAGCCTTTATTGCCATCGGGAGCAAAAACACGTTCCTATTGATTACTTATTGGTATGCCGGTATTTTGAATTACTTCATTCCCTCCGGTGGCTCAGAATGGGCGGTTACAGCCCCATACCTTATACCCGCGGGTAACGTGCTCGGTGTTGAGGCCTCAAAGATAGTTGTTGCATACGCTTGGGGCGACATGATGACTGACATGATTCAGCCCTTCTGGGCGATCGCAATGCTCGCCATTGTTAAACTGGAATTTAGGGAGATTATGGGTCGCCTATTACTCGTTTTCTTTGTGTATTTTAGCGTGACATCGGCGGCATTTTTCTTGTGGCCATTATTGTAGATGGCAAAAAACGTGAAGCGCGAAAAACGTTAGTTCATTGATGCAGCCGAGCTTGCGAAAAACTCGGGGGCGGTTGCACTCATTCTTTACATGAGCAAAAAAGGAATGTTATGCCTAAAATCATCGTTGCCAATTATTTCCAAGAAACTAATTCGTTCCATCCGAATCCCACTACGTATGAGGATTTTAACGTCCACTTCGGTCATGATTTATTCGATGCTGGTCGTGAGGATATCAACGGGGCACTAAACATTTTTTCTCAACGACCTGACCTAGAAGTTGTGCCCACTTATGGTGCTAGCATGGGTGCGGGCGGCACAATCACTCACGAATGTTTTGAGCGGATCACCGAAGAATGCTTGGAAGCGATTGAGAAAAACAGTGCTGGGGCAGATGCCCTGTTTTTCGCTATGCACGGGGCAATGGCTGCCGAGGTAGAGAAGGATCCGGAAGGCTACATCCTTCAAGAAACCCGTAAGATTTTGGGGCCGGAGGTCCCCATCGCTATCTCTCTTGACATGCACGGTACTGTCACCCGGCGCATGTTGGAGATTATGGACGGAGCCGCTATTCTACACACCTATCCACACATCGACTGGTATCAGTTGGGTGAACGGACTGCCACAATGCTATTGAGTATCCTTGATGGCGCGCAGCCAATTATCGGCAGCGTGTACACACCTACCATGGTGCGCGGAGACGAACTCAAGACCGCGACCGGCGTGCACGGCACGTTCATCAGGCACCTTGAGCGGCTTGAGGAACGGGATGATGTCTTAGCAGCGGGTATTATGCTAGGTCACCCACCTACAGACTGCCCTGAGCAGGGATCTCGAATCATCATTGTTACTGATAATAACAGGGAATTGGCTAAAATAGAAGCGATGCGAATCGGTCAGAACTTCTGGGACATGCGTGAGCGGATGCAGTGCGTTCTGTACAGTGTGGAACAGGCGATTGAAAACGCGAAGAAAGCAGATGGCGCAGTTGTTTTTTCAGACGCTGCCGACGCCACAAGTTCTGGCGCACCGGGAACTAGTAATGCGATTTTAAAAGGATTTTTAGAGAGCGACTACGCAGGACGGGTGCTTTTGCCTATCCGAGATGAACCGGCGATTGAGAAAGCGATGGAGGCGGGGTTAGGCAGCACCATCACCGTACCGCTCGGCGGCACGAAAGATCCCCGTTTTACGCCGATAGATGTAGAGGTCACCGTGGAAGCCCTTGCTATAAGAGACAATGTGCCGATAGCCGTTCTCAAGGCTGGCAATATTACTATCGTCGCTGCTACCCAAGGGGGTATACTATGCGATCGGTGGATGTATCCTGCTGTTGGTCAGGATCCGAAGACGTTTGATGTCATTATCCAGAAGTTGCCGCATACCCCCTATGAATTTTATGACGAATGGGCTATCCGAAACATGACCATTGACGTTCCGGGCGCAGCGAGTCCTAATATTAAGACGCTAGGTCACAAATTTGTCCGACGACCGATTTACCCACTTGATGCAGATATGTCTTATACTCCGCAGGTCGAGATATTCGACTAGTGGATTGCGGCAAAGATAAATTTGAATTAATTTCTTGTCATTCTGTTATCAGATCATGATATAATTTTCCGTAGTTTTAGTATACCTTGGATTACTTTTAATAGGGGAGGACTCCATAAATGGTAGACGATAGCAGAGAAGAACACCGAATGATCATTTTTGGCAATGACAGTGACCCCGTCCAAGAACGCTTAATTCGAGAAGATGGTGCAGGCAGAGGGTTTTCTACGCAAAACGGGATTTTAGAGCGGAAAATTCATGCCGAATCCTATACAGTCACTCTGTATGCGTTATTAAAAGATTACGGTCTAATCCCTGTTTTTCGGATTAAGCCGAGAATACGATTCCGCCGATTTAACTACGATAACCAAGCTTCGAGTGCACCGCTCCGTTACAACTTAAATGACATCGTTGATTTTGCCGAAGTCAAACGTGGTATTGAATCGGGGGAACCTGTAGATAGTGTGGTTCAAGAAGAAGTATTCGGAGACGCTCCCACCCTTGAAGACTTGTCTGATGATCCTGCGTTACAACTGGTTTCTCAGCGCGATCTGTTTTTACGCAATCCCCCTTTTAAGACCAAGACCAAGGTCTTCGGCGGTGAGGAAGATGATACACACGGGATTCCAATCGGAAAATTCCTCGATGCTCTCAACCATCCCGCACAAACCCAATCCATTTTTAAATCCTTTCCGCAGGGATCAGCGTTTGCCACGGATCTCTTGGAAGCCTTGGAACCTTTCCATCACTTGGAATTTCAGTTCGGTGTTTATTCACGCTATGAAAGACGGGACTGTGTGCTAGCAGGTGATATCTCTAAAGCCGCGGGAGGATACCGCACTACTTTTGATCCGTGGACGGTATTGGGGTATATCCACTCTGATGGTCAGATGCAACAGCTCCAAATTCTTGCCCATGAAAGAGGTACGCGATGGGAACATAAAATTATGATTGAGGAGATGGACGCGCCCACACTTAAACTGATTTCTCAAGAAATACGCACGTTACGACGGGATAATCTTATTGGTCGGGTTTTGTCCAAAAGTCAGACCGGCTTATCGCTCCTAGCAAGCACACAAGAAACACGGGTCAATGCAACGAACGATCTATTTGTGGATTATGAGTTGAAGGTGGAAACGTCCATTCCGAACAACCGGTATGCAGACATTGAATGCCGCAGAAGATTACGCCGTGTTTTTAACTCAAATGGTCAATACCAGCTTCATCCTCTCAATAAGGATATTGTTGAAAGACATCTTAACTTTGCCAAAAGTATCAACAGTGGTGTGGTATATACTCTGGATAACGTCTATCTGATGCAGGCACCCACTCCACAAAGGGTCCAAGAGGCAGATTTGCTTATCACAAGGACTCCGATTCGCGAAAGGGTCGTTATGCGGTCGGCACGGGACCTGAGAGAACGGATGCCAGCAAATGGATTTGAGAAATGCTGGAATGAGTCCATTGATGAGGCGGGGTATACGATTGTCAACAAGGCAAGTGGCAGATGCTATACCGTCAGTTACGGTAGAAGGAAAACTGGAAATATCCTTGATGACACGGTGACAACACACCCCCCGGAACATTACCTCTCAATCAAATATCTAGGAATTGTTCCTGACCGTTACGGAGATTTTATCACTAAAACCTCTAAGGGCACTGCGAGAAAGCGGGATATTCCACCGCGGGTGCTTTTTGGAATGATGTCCGCAAGGGAAGCTAAAGTCATTCAAGAGATGAAAAATCTGGTCAGGTATCTAAAAAATAAAGAATTGGTTTGAGACAGTTCTAATCCTCTCTTGAGGGGTTAAGTCATTGCACACATAGGAGTGGGCAAATTGATGATTGAGATTCGTGGGACCGGTCACATCTACCGTAACCCGAAGCCGCATCTTCGCGCTCGACATGCGTGGCATCCAACTTTGGTGGTTATTGATCAGAACGAACTGATTGCCGCGTTTGACATCGGTGAGGCGGTTGAGAGTTTGGATTACCGGACTTATATCAGTCGCAGCCATGACAGCGGACAAACTTGGGATGCACCTATGGCAATGTTCCCTGATAATCTGATCCAGCATCCGACGCGGCACACCACGCACATCGGGCGACCGAGACGGATGTCAGACGGTGAACTGGTCGCATTCATCGCTCGCTTTTACCGCGATGATTCTGAACAAGGGATCTGGAATCCGGACACGACAGGCTTAGTTGAGATGGATTTGATGGTAGCGCGGAGCACGGGTGAGAGTTTGACTTGGGGACAACTCCAGCACATCTCACCCCCTCTGGTGGGGCAACCCTTTGAGGTCTGTCATACTATTGTCGAGCTAGCGGACGGTCGATGGTTGGCTCCGGTATCATGCTTGCGACGTTGGGACGGCGCAGCTCCCAACGGCTTGAAGGTTATTGGGTTGGTTTCCGCCGATCGCGGGGTGACTTGGTCCTCGTACATCGATATCCTCGACGACTTTGCCAACGGGGTTGTCCATTTTGAGCAATCGGTTGTACAGTTGGCAGATGAACGCCTCCTCGCTATTGGCTGGGGGTTTGATGAACGCAGCGGCAAGACCAAAGCCGTCAACTACGCAATCAGTCACGATGGTGAGATGTTTTCAACCCCACCACGTCCAACGGGCTTGAATGGAGAGACCAGCAAACTCTTGGCACTGCCGGATGGGTGCGTCGTTTGTGTCTATCGTGGTATTGATCCACCGGGGTTATGCGGTACTATCGTGCATCTTGACGGAGACGAATGGAGACACGACGAACCGCAGGTACTATGGCAGAGTGAGGGACTCACAAGGATGTTCGGAGAAGCGACCGCTGCGGAGGAACTGCGCTCGCTGAAGCTTGGCTGTCCTAACCTTGCGCTACTGCCCGATGGGGAGGTGTTAGTTGCGTTTTGGTGCCACGAGGATGAGGTCTACAACATCCGCTGGATACGTCTTTCAGTCAGTTGACGCAAAGAATCTGACCGAGTTCCCAACGGTATGGCTCATGAATATGAGCGTCCACCGGCGTATATACCGTCAACAATCGCCTGATCCGTCCACATCTCCTTCGGTGTGATGAGCGGCGACGTTTTACCGAGTGCACAATCGATAAAATGAAGTGCTTCGGTGCGGGTTCGCACCCTCGGGTTATCTTGGAATGTCTCAGCGATGCCGGGTGCTACCTCCTCAGTCACATCGACATAATCGCCAGCCCGCCACGTCAATAACCGAAACGGCGACAATGAAGCAAAACCCTCCGTTCCCCACACATCAACACCGTTATCCCTAGCTGTCGGGGGTGCCAACCACATACTCTCAACCGACAACGTAATATCATCGGCAAAGGTGACATAACCGCTCACCAAATCCTCGACATCGTAGATGTCTCGGACCTCTTCCAGATCAGGGGGCAGGGTGGCGAGGTCAGCAAAACGTCCACTCGCCCGACCTTCTACGGAGAGGAGAGGGGGGCAACCGAGGAACCAAACCCCCAAATCCAGCGTATGCACACCGGTGCTAGCGAGTGAACCACCTCCAGACCGGGACTTGATGTAGTGTGGTCCCCAGACCGGGACGCTGCCCGCGTGTATCCAAGTGCGTGCAAAGCGGGGGGTTCCCAATCCCCCGCTAGTGATGAAGTTGTGCACCGCTTGTGCATCCTTACGGAAACGAAAATTATAACCGACCATCAGCAGCTTGTCTGCTTGCTCAGCTGCTTGAAGCATTGCTTCTGCGTCGGCAAGTGAGGGTGCCATCGGCTTGGCTGCTAGCACATGGGCACCGCTGTTAAGTGCGGCAATGGTCACAGTCGGACGGACATCTGCCATTGTGCCAACCATGACGACATCAAGAGATTCTTGATCGAACATTTCTTGATAGTCCGTGTAAGTTACCGCGCGTGGTCGCTGTGGATGTGCGTCAAATAGTTCACGGGCGACTGTTTCGGCGCGTTCTTCATCGACATCGCACACCGCAGTCAGATTGGCGTCTGGATGATTGACTACATTGTCTGAGTATGCGTGGCGTCCGAAGGAACCGCAGCCGACCACACCGACTCGCAATGGACGAAAACCGTTGGTAGTCATAGGTAGAGTCCTCACGGATTTTTCCCTGACTCCAAACCGGATATGCGATTTTCACCGCATCCGACTTTCCGAGTCAAGAATGATAATTTAATGTGATAAGTTCACAAATCTACTGCATAGATTTAGGACTGGAATGTCAACATTGTTAGTGGAATTAGGTTGACTATCATCGTATAATTTTGACTATATACACGCTTATATGTTCTATGTAGTCCATGCCGTATCAAGTTAAAGGAGGCGTTTGTGGTGAAAGATAATCTTGCGACTTGGATTGTACTTTTGGTTCAAATTGTAACTTTGATTGGGGGCATTTTAATTTACGTACTCTCACTTCCTAAGAAGTCCGAGGATTATGTGAGTAGGGAACGCAGATCTGCGTTCCCTACAATCTGAAGCTGGCCTAAGGAACTGTCACACCTAGCGATGTTGCTGTCTCGGTGACGGATTGCCAAACATCTTCAGCAACGGGTATGCCATCGCGTTGACGGATGGCGCGTGTGCGAACCTCCGGATCGCCGGGCATCAGAACTTCATCGAAGCCGGGTGCCGGTGGAATCGCCCGAACGCGACAGCTCATCTCATCGGCGCGATCTGCATAATCCGAGAAAGGCTGGAACAGATCCGCTTTGAAAGCGATAAATGTTACGCCTTGATGCCGCATAATCGGACCGCCATGTTTGGGGTCAACAAAGGCATCCGCTCCTGTGAAGATTCGCCCAAGGAACTCTGTCGCCATCATCAAGGCATAACCCTTATGCCCACCAAACGGGACATGCCCGCCTCCGTTAACGAAATCGTTCGCATCCGTGCTGGGATTTCCGTCTTTGTCCACAATACAGTTAGGCGGTAACGGCTCCCCTCTGCGCTGGGCGTTGAGAACCTTGACACCAGAAACCGCCGCTGTTGCAAAGTCAAACATCATTCGTGGTGCATCGCCAGACGGAAAACCCATCGCCAATGGATTGGTATGGAGAACCGTTTCTCTGCCACCGTAGGGAACGGTCGCCGGTTCTTCCTCAGAGTATCCTCCTGCCCAAATCATAGCGATTAACCTTTCAGATGCCGCCATTTCTACATAGTGACCTAGCCGCCCAATATGGTCGGCTTGAACGAGTCCGACCACGGCGATGTCATTCTCTTTCGCCTTTGTTATGGCGACCTCTATCGCATATTTGGCAGCGACTTGCCCGAAAGTCCAATTCCCTGTTACCTGGGCACTTGTGGCGGTTTCGTTTAGAATTTCCGGATGGGCTGTTGCCACAATCTCGCCGGACTGGGAGGATTCCACGTAACGCGGTAAATGCCAGATACCGTGCGTGTCAACACCGCTGAGATTTGCCAAAACCAGATGCTCTGCTACATCCTCCGCATTTTGTTCGTCGGCACCTGCGGCTAATAGAGCGTTCTTAACCAGTTGATGAAGTTCGTCCCCTGTTTTGATTATCATTACATCCTCCTGTGTCTGTGTGGGAGCGAGGGAGCGGGTGAGTGAGTGGGTACGGTGTAGTAGAGTGGTGCTCCTAGCCCGCCTCCAAACTGCTTGATAATTTGTAGATTGGGTGTCCTCGTCCGACCCTCTCGCCCGATCCAATGCACTTATAGTAGATTTTAGAATTATAGCGGATCTTAGAATTAATGAGACACTCCAAACCGGTGTGGTTAGGAAAACGAAACTACCGTTCTACCGTGTGACGCAAGTATCTATTTATTTTTAGAATCCACCATGACACTCCCAATGCACAACCAACCCCCTAAATCCCCCTTGTCAGGGGGCCTTTGGAAACTTCTATTTGAGAATTACCATCTTCCGCGTGGCAGCGTAATCTCCCGCTTCGGTCTCTGACCGAGAGTTTTCAACCCGCAGCTGATAGAAATAGACACCGCTTGCTACTTGCTTGCCAAGATTGTTTTTCCCATCCCAATAGATCGCCTCTGACCGATTCTCATAGGCAGATGCAATCCGATGCCCCAGGTCAAGAGTACGAACAACCCGACCCGCTGTGTCATAGATGGTCAAGGTCACGAAAGCATCCTCCGCCAACCGATACGGAATCCATGTCTCTGGGTTAAAGGGATTTGGATAGTTTGCTAACAGTTCCGTCTCTTTTGGGGTGAGGGATATCAAGAGCTGTTCAAGCATTATAATCCCTTGTTTCACGATTGGATCCCTAATCTCAAGTGCCCTTGCGTCGGTCAGCCAACTCTGAACCTCTACCGCCGTGAGTGTTTCAGGGACTTGTGGCTGCGCTGAAGGCGCGGCTGCTGCACTATCGAACATGCCTGCAACTAATATCAGATCCAGAATACTGACAATCCCATCTCGGTTGACATCTACCACCAAATTGGTCCCTGTATTTCCGAGTTTAGACGCAACCACGACCAAATCTAAGACATTCACGCTGCCGTCGCTGTTGACATCCGCGATAATTGGTGGTAATTCCGTATCGGAGACAGCGTGGAAGGTCGCTGGCACCTCAATTCCAGCGGCAGAGACCTGTACGGTGTTCGTTCCCAGATTTAGTCCTAGCGTGAGTGTACTTTGTGCCCTGCCGTTTTCATTGGTCGTTGTGTTTGTAATACTGAGCATACCACCACCCGCAATGACCGTAAATGTGACCAAAAGCCCTGCGATCGCAGAGCCGTTCTCATCTCGTGCTTCAATGACAAACGGGTTCCCCAGGATGCGCCGGTCACACCACTTTGGTTATCACCTGAGATTTTTGAAAGTCTGTAATGCGTTATCAAAGGTGCTCCGCCCGCAACTCGTCCCGTTTTTTCTACAGTTTGAAACACAGTGAGAGGGGTGCCTATGAAGTCCTTCAAAAAGTATTGCCAGCATCATCCAGAATACTTCAACATGCCCGGTTGGCAGGGCTAGGTTTGACGAGGGTTTCCGTTCCATGTCGTGCCAAATGCAGCCATCAACTTTGGTGAGGTTACAAAAACCTGCTCGGTGCGGTTTCCCCTGGTTCTTGATATCGAGTTGTGAAAGCAGACTTGGATCGTCAGATTTGGTTAACTCAGCCTACCGTCACAGTCTGGATCCTTCAACTGTGCGTAGGCTTTTTCCAAATCTTCAGCCATTCAAATGTCGGAGAATCCCAAAGGTTGAATCCCTGAAGATGTTAGATGGCTACGAGTTGCGGCTGGGGTATATTGCCATCCACTAGCCGTAGATTTCAGTGAGATGCTGCAAGTCGAAAGGTCATAATTTTTCAACTCTGTTCCCGCACTGTGTATCTTGGTTCCCTCGTTAAAAAAATCCACGCCCCCTGAAGCCCAGTTACTCACCGCTATCAAGGCAGAATAAGTGTTGCCATCAATCCACTCGCTCCATTGCTGCTTCACGCGATCCTGTCGGTTATCAAACGCTGGGCAACTACATTTAATCCTAGCCAGCATGGTTAAACTCGTGGATGTTGGTAGCCGCTTGCTGTTGTGCACACGGCGTAATCAAGAAGATTTTCCTCTGTACAACTTACTGCTGGATGTCCTGATAGACCTGACCCTCAAACCACGCACCCGTTTGTTCCCAGATTGAACGCAGGACGGTGAGCGTATTCGGGAATATCTGTGTCATCTCGGTATATCTATCACGGTGAAACGCACTGCTATTTTGTACCAAGCTTGTAGCACATCCGGCCGATGCCCGATCATCGGCGAATCAACCAACAGCTTCCTTTACGGCATAGGGATTTACCTTCTCTGATGCTGTGACTCCTTCCACGTCAACCATTGTTGGTAAAATGGCCAGTTCAAAAGCATCACCCTGCAGGCGAGGGAGGAACGTCTGATTCAGGAATATTAAGCTGATTCCTGTAGGTATTGATATTTTTCAGTTGGAAGGATGGTGGTTATCAATGGGGTAAATCTGTGCTGTAATATTTCCATACGCGTCTATAACACTGAAGATTTTTCGGTAGCTATTTGCTGTTAATTCAGTTTGTGATAAGCTCAATTGCAATCGTGCCGGTTTCGCCGTTTAATCGTTTACATCTGAGAAACTTGAGTTGTCCATCTTGTTTCCTAATAGTGCTGGCGTTAGTAGTTGTGCTTGGTGGAGACCATCGAGATCGGCTACCTCAAAGCGGAAACGGATAGCATAGGGTGGAGATGCAAGCGGGGACAGCATTGAATTGTTGAAGGCATATCAAGATGGGTTTGACTTTGACCGGTGTTGAAATAGCGATGAGCAGCCAACCATTCAGCAGCGCATTCAGACATCTTGTCTTGGGGCTCTTCCGAAAGACATGATGTAGGCATCATTGCGAAAATCGTGCCGTAATCCGAAAGCGTGTCCGAGTTCGTGGGCAGCGGTTTTGAAATTAAAACAGTCGCCAGCAGCGGGAATAAAACATGACCGCCATTTGCCCCATGAAATTCACCTACACCACATGCTGTTCATACCGCGCCCCACACGTTCGTTACCGATATCTATTGCAATGAAGTAGATATTCTGTGGTGTGTAAAACTGTTCGCGGATTTCTTCCCAGACCTTGGCAAAAGTATTCTGGCGATAATACGAATCGGTGAATTTCCCATCCACATGATGCACCACAACCTTTCCGGTTGCATCGATTTCAAAGGTGAAAGTTTTCCTTCCGAAGCCGTGGCGTTGCATTTCATCGGCGTAAAATTGCTGGACATCTCTAATCAGCGTATCCAGTTTCGTGTCTATGTCCTGCTGGGGGGAACGGTCGCTTGGGAGAAAGTGGACCAGCCGCACTGTAAGGGGATCGCCGAAGTTCAAATCTATTACCGTCTCCAAAATCAACTGTAATCTCCCCTCTGCTTTTCAGCGCAGGAATGTGGGTCTTTATTGATGTGTAGCTCAGGGGGTTTTCCGTCACATCAACCTCGTCTCCACTTCCCAATCCCGTATTGGCTACTAGGGGTGAGAGATCTGTAATGTTGTTACGATCCAGCCGCAGTTCTGTCAGTTGGGTCAAACGTGAAAGTGTCGAGATATCCGATATTCTGTTGTGATTAAGACGCAGCCTTGTCAGATGTGTTAATCCTGCCAAAGCTGCTATGTCCGAAATATTGTTACCCCCAAGCCCTAGTGCTCCCAGCTGGATTAAGCCTGAAAGTGGTGAGATGTCCGCGATGTCGCTGTAGTCAAGGTACAATCCTCTCAGTTCGGTCAAGCTGGCAAGTGGTGAGATATTTGTGATGTGATTGTTGTGAAGACGTAGCGTAATCAGATTAGTTGCTTTGCCACGACAGGCCCTCTCTCGAGTCCGGTTAAATTGCTAATGGAAGCGTCTCGCGCGTTAAGCTCCTTCAACGTTCCCATCTCATCAGCGGTGATTGCAGCACCTGACGCTTTGCCGAGGGCTGTCTCAATGGCAGTGCGGAGTTTAGGATCAGGAATATCTACGCCTTGTGCCGTTGCAGCCAGCGAAAAAGTAAGACACATCAACAGGAAAAAGATAAAGCGAGGAAATAGTTTGTTCATAGATTTCCTCCTCCTCGCACCAAAGGTTATCATAAGCTATACAACGTCCCATACTTTGACCGCAGATAGTGGATATATGGTTCGATGCGTAACGCTCCTCCAGTAACCCGCTCAATGAGCTCAGGTGTGGTGTATTTGCTACCGTGCTGATAGATATTCTCTTTGAGCCAATCGTGTAGGGTGCTAAATTTCCCTGTTTCAATCTCGCTCGTAATCTCAGGGTGTGCCTCCAAAGCGGTTGCAAAGAACTGCGCCCCTAGAATATTGCCCAGCGTGTACCCCTGAAAACCGCCGCCAATTCCGCCACCATACCAGTGGACATCTTGCAGCACTCCATCGCGGTCATCTGGTGGGACGATTCCGAAATCCGCTTGAAACCGCTCACGCCACGCTTCGGGAAGATCTTTCACGGCGAGCTTCCCTTCAAGCAGATCGAGCTCAAAATCAAATCGAAGCATGACATGGAGGTTGTAAGTAACCTCGTCGGCATCTGTACGGATCAGTGAGCGTTCCACTTTGTTAATCGCACGGTAAAAGGTATCTATCGGCACATTCCCAAGCTGATCTGGAAAGGTTGATTGGAGTCTCGGATAGAAAAAGTTCCAGAAGTCCCGACTTCGACCGACGACATTTTCCCAGAGGCGCGATTGGCTCTCATGAATCCCTGACGACGGTCCACCGTCGAGGGGAAGCCCTTCATAGTCCGTGCAGGTCCCTTGTTCGTACAGTGCGTGTCCTGCCTCGTGGGTCATGCTGAACAGGCCTTCGCTCAAGTCATCTTCTTTTGTACGGATGGTGATGCGGACATCGCCAATCGAGAATTTCGTCATGAAGGGATGGTGAGTCATATCGCGCCGACCACGTTCAAAGTCGTAACCGAAACGTTTGATGATGTCATCAGCAAATTCAAGTTGCTGTGCTTCTGGGAAGGTTTGGTGCAGGCAGCTGTCGTCGGCAGTCGGTTGGGCGGTGATGGTACTCATAATCGGCACGAGTTGTTTGCGGAGTTCGGCAAAGAGTGGACGAATAGTCGAGGCTTTCATGCCTTCATCGGAAAAGTCAATTAGAGGATCAGCGATGTGTTCGTAGCCGGGGAAGAAATCCGCGAGTTGACGGCTTAGGTCGAGTGTCTTTTCAAGATAAGGTTGCACAGCAGCGAAGTCGTTTTCTGGTCGGGCTGTCGTCCAGACCTGATATGATTCGGCTGCGTGGTTCTGGACCTCTGCCATGAACGAGGAAGGTACTTTTATGGCTTTCTCGTATTGGCGTCGTGTGACACGAATCAGGCTGGCATCGTCGGCGTCGTATGGTAAACTTTCTTCGTAAGATTGTAAATCATTGAGGAGCTTTCCAATTTTTGGATCGGTAAACTTCTCGTGCGAGAGGCGACTCAACGTGGCAAGCTGACGGCCTCGCGCAGCTGCACCGCCCGGCGGCATGTAGGTGGTTTGGTCCCAGTGGAGGACCGAAGCTGCTGATCCCAAGTCGTTGATTTCCATCAAGTGTGTTTTGAGCTCTTGAAGTTTGGATTCCAAATGTGCTTCCTCCTATAAACAGAAAATAGAATAACGAGCAGAAGAAATTAACGCCATGGCGCAAAGGCGCAAGTTTTTTCTGATTTAAGAGTTACACAGTTGAGCAACCGACAGGGCAAAATTATATCATACCTTCATCCCTAGCAATTCCATCAAGTGTGTCATGGTCTTGTTTCCCTTTTTTCGGTTGCACGGTGGACACAGCAGTTGTAGATTACTATCGACATCTTGCCCCCCTTTAGAACGGGGGTTGATATGGTCGATTTCAAAAATATCTATTGGGAACTCTCTACCGATTTTTCCATTAAGACAAGGGGCAGCACATCTGCCTTTCTGTTTGTCATACAATATCTGCTTGATATTAGGGCTTCTAATTGGAGCGTTTGGCTCCGTGCGGTCTGGAGGACTTTTGCGGTGTGTTACATCGGGCAATGGTAAGCCTTTCAAAAGGGTATCGTTATAGATTTCTTTGTGTAAACGGTCAATCACAAGGGCGCGGGCTTTTTCTTCAATGTCAATCCCTATCCAACCCCGATTTAACTTCTCTGCCGCAATGCAGGTGGTCGCACACCCACAGAAGGAGTCTAACACCATATCCCCCGGATTGCTACTTGCTTTGATGATGCGTTCAAGCAGTTTTAGAGGTTTTTGGGTGGGATAGCCGGTGCGTTCCTTGCCACCGGGGATAGGGATGTCATCCCACAAGTTCCCCACCTGTTTTCCCTTGAAATCACGTTCATATTTGCGTCTTTCCAATTTTCCGTCCTCGCGTATCACGATATTTCCCTTCAAATATTCCTCTTCCAACCGCTCTTTACTCAATCGCCATCCGGACGGGTGGGGATTTACAAATCCTCGCCATTCATAGCACAAGTTCGGACGCGCCCCCATATTTGGTGTCGACCAGATATGGGCACTGTCATCGTAGTACCGTTCGCCCCTCCTATCCACTTCGGGGAATTGGGTACTACGCTCCTCTTCTGACATATCACGGTACGGAGCAAGGGACGCATCCTTTCCAGCATAAAAAAGTATTGTATCCGTTGTAGTCCCCCATGTCTTAGGCGGATGTTGGCTACCTTTTGTTAAACTCGTATGTCTTTTCCATGTGATTTCATTGCGAAAGTTTTTCTTTCCTAAGAGGCCATCCATAACGAGTTTGAGATAATGGGAGGCAGTGGGGTCACAGTGGAGATAGATACTCCCAGTTGGCTTGAGAATACGTTTCATTTCTATCAATCGTATCGCCATATAGGTGAGGTATGCTTGCATACTCTCCCCACTGATATACCCCGCCGCGGTGATTGCTGCCCAGAGTGCCTTGTTCTCCGTCTCAAGGGTTTCTACCCACTCTTTTTTGATGTCGTCAAGACTCCATGTGTCCGAAAATGCAGCACCGGCGGCTTGACTTCCTATTGGGGCAGCGTAGTTACGTTTTGAGTTGAACGGCGGGTCCAGATAGATTAAGTCTATCGTTTCACTGTTGATACCACGCATTACTTGAAGGTTATCATGGGTGAATAACGTTCGATTTTTCACGTTGAGGACGGTCATCGGGGCTCTCCCTTTTGGGGTTGATCCGGCGTTCAGGGTGCGTCTATCAAAGCGCGAGTGTAGGGGTGAATTATTCTGAAATTTCTGACTTCTGCTTCACTGTTTCTACAAACTCAAGTGCGTAACTCCTACTATTTTTCTTTTGCATCTTGACGTTCTCGCGTCATTGCGTTAGGTGTTCTGTCTCGTGTTTTCGTCTGCTCGTTTTCCTACTTTCTTATCCTCCTGTTGCGCGGGTCTTGGCATCTTCTAGAATCTCCTCAAAAGGCAATTGCAGCCTTTCAAGAACCTCTAACTGAAGCGAGAGCCGAGGTACAATTTTCCTTTGTCTTTTGATTTAAAACAGTGGACAGGTTGTTCAGTGTCAAGAAGTGCACGCCAAGATTTTCCTCCTGAAGCCGGAAGTAAACGGATAGTTGGCATAATTATCCCTCCCTTATCCCGAAATTTTTACATCAAAAATATCGGCAGTAAAAATTATCACCAGTTATCAGGCGGGTGTTGTGAGTGCTTTTCGCAGAAATCGTCCTGTGTGTGATTCCTCTGTAGCTATAACCTCTTCTGGCGTTCCCATGGCGACAACCTTTCCACCTTCAGCCCCGCCATCGGGACCTAGATCAACAATCCAATCAGCAGATTTGATCACATCCATGTTGTGTTCAATGATGACAATGGTGTTGCCTTTGTCCACCAAGCGGTTGAGCACCATCAGTAGTTTCTGTACATCGTCAAAATGCAGACCTGTCGTCGGCTCGTCCATGATGTAGATGGTTTTGCCGGTGCTCCGCTTTGAGAGCTCACGCGCCAGCTTGACACGCTGGGATTCACCGCCAGAGAGCGTTGTCGCTGCCTGACCGAGTTCAATATAATCCAAGCCGACATCGTACAGCATCTGTAGGGGTCTATAGATATTCGGTACGCTTTGGAAATGGTCTAGTGCTTCCTGCACTGTCATTGCCAGAATATCGGCGATGTTTTTGCCCTTGTAGCAGATTTGCAAGGTTTCGTGGTTGTAGCCGGTGCCGCCGCATGTTTCACATTTTACCCATACATCTGCGAGAAAGTGCATCTCGACTTTGTTGAAGCCGTGCCCACGACATGTGTCGCACTGCCCCGTCTTCTGATTGAAACTGAATCGACGGGAATCGAAACCGTGGACCTTGGCGTCCGGCAGATCGGCGAAGAGATAGCGAATCTTGGTAAATAGATCGGTGTAGGTAGCAGGATTCGATCGTGGGGTGTCCCCGATTGGCTGCTGATCGATGTTAATCACTTTATCAAGATGTTCCAACCCATAAATCGATCGATACTTTCCTGCTCGCATCCGCGTTCGGTTCAAATTAGACACAAGCACAGGATACAACGTTTCCTCAATCAATGAACTCTTTCCAGAGCCGGATACCCCCGTTACGCATGTCAGCGTCCCCAACGGGATCTCGACATCAATCTTCTGCAGGTTATTGGTTTGGACACCTATCATCTCAAGCCACTCGCCTTTGCCTTGGCGTCTTTGCGGCGGAACTTCGATCTTGAGTTTTCCTGTGAGGTATCCCCCCGTCAGTGACTTTTCGCTCTGCTGGATTTCAGTCGGCGAACCGGCGGCGATAATCTCACCGCCAAACTTCCCGGCGCGGGGGCCAAAATCGAGAATATGATCCGATGCCAACATAGTTTCCAAGTCATGTTCAACGACTAGGACACTGTTACCAAGATCCCGAAGCCCTTTCAATGCGTTCAAGAGCCGCTCCTGATCTCGCTGATGCAGTCCGATACTCGGTTCATCAAGGATGTACGTTACCCCTGTGAGCCCGCTGCCAAGTTGGCTTGCCAGACGGATGCGCTGCATCTCCCCGCCTGAGAGACTGGGTGCGGGACGATCGAGCGTCAGATAATACAGTCCAATATCAACGAGGAATCGGAGGCGTTGTTGGATCTCTTTGAGTAGTGTTCCACCGATCTCCATCTGATGTGTCAGCAGATGAAGGTGCTCAAAGAAGCTGGCAGTCCTTCCAATCGGCAGTGCCGTCAGCTCAGCGATGTTTTCCCCGCCCAACCTTACACCTCGTGCTAGGGGTTGAATGCGCGTGCCCTCGCACTCCTGACAGGTATACAAACGGTGCCCGATTGTTCCAATACCTTCGCACGCCGGACATTGACCGATAGAACTGTTGAATGAGAAATGACGCGGTGTCAATTCCGGGAAACTCAAACCGCACGGGACACAGGCGAAGTGCTCGCTGAAGACATGATGCGTAATTCCCGCCCTTCTACCCGATCGCTTTCCTTCATGTATCACTCCTACTGCCACGGTGCCACCGCTCTGCTGCGTTGCGGTTTCGACAGCTTCGGCTAGACGACCACGTTCATCGGTTTCAAGGGCGAGGCGGTCAACAACAATTTTGACATCGTGTCGGATACTCTTTCCAATCTTCGGTGCTCGGTCAATCGGGTGAACCTCTCCGTCAATTTCGACGCGAGCATAGCCGTCACGCTGTAGACGCTGGAAGGCGTCGGGATAATCCTCATTAGGTCGCAGCACTAGAGGGGACAAGATATAAAGCCGCGCTCCACTTGCCAATGCCACGATTTTGTCAACGATTTGCTGTACGGACTGAACGCTGATTTCCGACCCGCATTGCGGGCAGTGAGCCGTTCCGACTCGTGCATAAAGCACACGCAGATAGTCGTAAATTTCTGTGACTGTCCCGACCGTAGACCGTGGGTTCTTACTCGGAGCCTTCTGTTCAATCGCAATTGCCGGCGAGAGTCCCTCAATCTTCTCAACCTTCGGTTTTTCTAGTTGTCCTAAGAATTGGCGTGCATACGCTGAAAGGGATTCGACGTAGCGTCGTTGTCCTTCCGCGTAGATTGTGTCCAATGCTAGCGACGATTTCCCAGAACCACTCACACCGGTGAATGTTGTAAACTTTCGATGAGGAATATCTACGTTGATGTGCTTTAGATTGTGCTCATGTGCGCCGTGTACGGAAATATATTTTTGCTCATTATTGTTGGTCAATTCATAAGGGGCTGTTGATTCCTGTAGAATGTGCGGGGTACTGTGTGTTGCGTACTGCGTATTATCAATTGAAGAACCTTCCAGTCCTCTCGGCGATAGTGCTGGCTGCAAAGCTATCCCTGTATACGATTCCTCAACAGCTGCTACCTCCTCCGGTGTCCCTGTTGCAACGATATAGCCACCCTCTTCACCGCCTTCGGGACCGAGATCGATAAGATAATCCGATGTTTTTACTACCTCCAAGTTGTGCTCAATGACAATAACAGTATTACCCACGTTGACAAGTTGGTGCAACACCTCTAGGAGTTTTTTCACATCGTCGAAGTGCAACCCGGTTGTGGGCTCGTCGAGGATATAAAGAGTTTTGCCTGTGCTACGTTTAGCAAGCTCCCGCGCCAGTTTAATCCGTTGCGCCTCGCCTCCAGAGAGCGTCGGTGCTGGTTGCCCCAGCTTGATGTAATCCAAACCGACATCGTGTAGGGTTTGCAAAATCTTCGCAATTTTCGGAATGTTTGCAAAGTGTTCTAACGCTTCTTGCACATCCATGTTGAGCACATCGGAAATATCCGCTCCCCGGTATTCAACTTGTAGCGTTTCGTCGTTGTACCGTTTTCCCTGACAAATATTGCACTTTACCCAGACATCTGCGATGAAGTGCATTTCGATCCGCTTTGAGCCGTTGCCTTCGCAGGCTTCGCATCGACCACCCTTGACATTGAAACTGAAACGTCCCGGCTTGTAGCCACGCAGTTTGGCCTCAGCCATCTCAGCGTAAAGCGCACGAATCTGATCAAACACTTTGGTGTATGTGGCAGGATTTGATCTCGGAGTGCGCCCAATCGGTGACTGATCAATGTCAATCACTTTATCGATGGCTTCATCAATTGGAGATGAAGATGTAAATTGTGTATGATCGCTCGAAGATTTTTCTTCTGTAGTGATTGCCCGTATGAGATCATATTCTCCCGGTTGTGCATGTGCCTTCATTAGATCGCGGGCAAGTGCTTCGTATAGAATATCGTTGATGAGCGAACTTTTACCAGAACCACTGACACCAGTCACGCAGGTAAAAACTCCAAGTGGAACTCGCACATCAATATCTTTGAGATTGTTGTGACGTGCACCACAGACCTCGATCCATTGATTGCCAATCGGATGGCGTTCAGTAGGAATTTCGATCTGTCGTTCCCCACGGAGATATTGTGCTGTCAAGGAGGTTGAATCCTTGGCAATCTCTTGCGGTGTGCCGATTGCCGCGATCTCACCGCCCTTGATTCCCGGCCCCGGTCCGAAGTCAACGATCATATCTCCCGCCCACATTGTATCTTCGTCATGTTCGACAACAATGACGGTGTTGCCTTGGTCTCGGAGATGTTTGAGTGTCGTAAGAAGGTGTTGGTTATCACGCGGGTGTAAGCCGATACTTGGCTCGTCGAGAACGTAGACTACCCCGCGCAAGCCCGCTCCGATCTGACTGGCTAATCGAATCCGTTGCGATTCGCCGCCGGAAAGTGTGGGGGCGGTCCGATCTAAGGTGAGGTAGTGCAGCCCAACATTCATCAAGAACCAAAGGCGTCCCTGAATCTCTTTCAGCAGATCGGTCGCAATGAACGTCTCACGCGCCGGTAGTTGGAGTTTTTCAAAGAACTTAAAACAGTCCCCCACCGCCATTTCAACGACATCAAGGATGGATTTTTCGTTGATTGTCACTGCCTTGATTTCTGGCTTGAGTCGTGTCCCGTTGCAATCTGGGCATGTGCCGGAAACCATGTATTTTCCGTAGTAGCGTTTCACAAGTTCTGAGGTCGCTTGGAAATACTTTCTTTCTTCGGGTGGAATCACGCCTTCAAATGCAGCTTGGTACTTGTAGCGGCGATTGCGGCGGGAGCGATAGACAAAAGGAATCTGCTCTTTTCCAGTGCCATAAAGGATAGCGTGTTGGTGCTCCTCGCTCAACTGTTCCCACGGTGTATCAAGACTAAAGCCGAAGTGCGCTGCCAAACTCTCGGCGTGGTGTCGCGTCTGCAACGTATCCAGTTGTCCCCAAAAGGTAATTGCCCCCTCCCGAATCGATTGCGTTGAATCAGGGACAACCCTATCGGGATCCATCTTCGTTAGTGTTCCGAGTCCTTTACAGGTTGGGCACATCCCCGCAGGGCTGTTGAAGGAGAAGTTTCGCGGGGCAGGGGGTTCATAGCTGATGTTGCAGTGCACGCAGGTGTAATCCACCCCGAATAAGAGATCTCCCGCTTCTGGTTCTCCTTCGACAATGTTCACAATCAGGCGGCCCTCTCCCATACGCAGCGCGGTTTCAACCGCTTCTGCGACACGACTGCGAATATCAGGTTTGATGACGATTCGGTCAACGACGATTTCAATGTTATGTCGCTGGTTGCGGTCAAGTTGAACTTCAGCCGGCAGGGCGTAGATCTGTCCATCAATTCGGGCACGGACAAACCCCGCCTTGAGCGCGTCCTCAAGGTGCTCACGATATTCTCCGCGACGCCCACTGACAATTGGAGCAAGGATTAAGATGCGGGTCTGCGGTGGTAGGTTGACGATTTGGTCAATAATTGCTTCTGTAGTTTGGGCACCCACCGGCGCGCCACACGCTAGGCAGTGCGGTGTGCCCACACGGGCAAACAGGACGCGCAGATAATCGTAGATCTCCGTAATCGTTGCGACCGTTGAGCGTGGGTTGTTCCCACCTGATTTCTGATCAATCGAGATAGATGGGGAGAGACCACCGATGAAGTCAACGTCGGGTTTTTCCAATTGTCCAAGAAATTGGCGGGCGTAAGCGGAGAGGGATTCGATGTAGCGGCGTTGACCTTCAGCGTAGATTGTATCGAATGCTAGCGATGATTTTCCGGAACCGCTGACACCGGTGAAAACGATGAGGTTGTCTTTGGGGAGTTTGAGATCGATGTTTCTGAGATTATGTTCGCGTGCGCCGCGGATATCAATGAATTCTTCCAGCATAGATTTTCCTTTGGCTGAAGATCTTTCCGTAATTACAGGCGATTCCATTCATCTAGCGAGATTCTGTATCCTAATATGCTCTCAGTTTGTCGTAACAATAGACGTAGTTGCGACAGGTGGGCAGCTAATCAAATAAGTCCGAAGACATATATTTGTAATTCCATGAGGTTTAATATAGCAGATATACGTTAAGTGGTCAATACAAAATTGGTCAATAAAAAACCTTGTCCTGATTATGCGAGACAAGGCGTTGTGTTATAGCATATTTCGGCGATCGCGTTACGCAAACTCTTAAATTCCTACGTGAGAAAAGGGACCTATCCTCAATCAACATGAAGACGTGTCACTAAGAAAGAGAATTATGGTGAATTCTAAAAACAGATAGACATTTTCGCCCCACGGTAGGTTCGGTTTCTAACCGCCCCGCATCGGCACCCCCCTTTATCCCCCCGCTAGCGGGGGGATAAAGGGGGGGCCTACCCAACGGGAGAACGGTAGGCTCGGTATCCGAACTGCACCGGTTTGGAGTGTCTCATTAATTCTAAGATATAGTTGGCTTTCGCGCTGTAGGTTTGGTGTTAGAAGTAAGAACGTCCAAGTGAGTTTCCAACTCCAAAGGAGTCGTAAGGGACGCCAGCGGGCAGGCTACGGAATCCCCATGTATCCGTTGTGGCGTCGTAGCCAACTCCAACCGAGGCAGCGGGTTCCGCAATCAGATTAATCTGAAAAGTGAAGTCTTGTCGCACATTATCGTAGGGGGGCTCCCGCTTAATCCCGATGCGGTTCCACCTGATTGTCATATTCCAATTGTGCAAGTTTCGCCGTAGCATTATACTTTGCGAGTAGAACTGTTTTTCGATCCAGTCGTAGTTGACACTAAGGTTCAATTCAAGTAATTGGCTTGGACGAAATCGAAAATTGCCCGTGAGACTTCGAGAGGCGTACTGTGTCCTTTTGGTAAAGGAATTTCCGAACGATATATTCCATTTATCGCGGCGATAACTGACGTTGGACCGGAAACCAACCTGTTTGAGTCGTTTTCCATCAAGGCGCGATTCATTCGGGTCATGTGTCGACCTGAACGTGATATTCAGGTTTCGGCTCGCTAGCGGAACTATCGTCATTCTACTTTCAATCGGTACATATCGACGTTCACCCAACGCCTCAAATTTGGTGAAATCCGCTGCTATTCGTGTGCTAAAATTAAGCACGCGGAGTGCAGATCTGCTGCCACGGGTCTTAACTTCAATACTGGTATCGAAGTTATAGGCGAGGTTTTTTCGTTCAAAGAAGTAGACACTAGGACCAAAAGGATAGAGTTCGGGAGCATCTTCTCTGTCAACAGGTGGTGAGTAATCAAATGATACCCTTGAGTTGATTTGGTGGCGCATCCGACGCGCTCCCGGGATGAAACTGATGTCATAGATCCGAAACAGCAGGTTGCTAGCAGACAATCGCGTACTGTATATACCTCGAAAAATATTCGGATTTCCCTCTCGGTCTTTATCATGCCAGATGAGATTTGTGTCGAAATCCGCGTCGAAGCGCAATTCTCGATTTGGCATTATTTGCAGTACCGACTGCTTACGCAGATCGAAACCGAGATCCATGGTTTGCAAATAAACATCCTCTTCGTCTCTAAACCGTTCGCGGAAAAAATTACCGAGACTCACATCTAAGTCAAAACTGGTGCTCTCAAGTGTTGGAAAAGCGAACATCGAAAGAATTGGGAGATCGGTGTGCAGCGCATCAGCAACTTTAGTTAGCCTGGAATTAATAGTTTTGAAAACAGGCAGCCGATCTAAACGCATACGTGAGAGCGAAAGTTCGAGCACAGGTAATTTTTGCAAGCTTGTTGTTCCTTCGCCGGTGAAGTCTAAAGTATGATTAACCTGTAGTCGTCCCAAGAACTCTCCAATTGTCTTGCTTGAAAATCTTAAGTTTCCCTCCTCATCTCTATCTTCCACATCCAGTGCAGAATAGGAGGTTCCCCATGTGAGCACACCAAAAGAATTAACCATAGATTCATTGATTCCAAATCCCTCCTCTTCAAAATCTTTTGCTCGCCACGCCACACGCCCCACAAAACTCACGGGCCGTCGTCCCCTCGCTCGGTTATCCCAAGGGGTATAGAAGGTGTGTCGGTGCCCCCATCGCATATTCCATCGTCTTCCAGTTTTGAATGGCTTTCGGCGATCGAAAGAAAATTCATCGTTGGTATAGAAGTAAAAGTCTCCCCTATAAGTACGTCTTTTATCGATCTTAATTAAACGATAGCCTTTACGGGTCTTGATTATTCCGGTATGCTCACCGCTATAGAGTCGCTGTGCTTGTGTGTAGATTACGGTTGGCATCTCCCAGCGCCCCCGGTAATCATATTGTTGGTAGATCTGCACCTTCTCCGATTCTTTTGAGGGATCCACCGTTTCATCGTCCCCAATTTGATCGGAATCCAAAGGAAGTTGTGCACTATCTTCTGGTGTTCCTATATCGCTCTGCTCTTCCATTCTTTCCTCGTGCCTATCTATCTCCTTATCACCCTGTCCCTCCGTTCCTTCCTCCAACTGTTCAGTTCCGGGTGCTTCTGTCGTTGCAGCTTTCCCGAACTGCGCTTCCATCACCGCCCACTCCGCTTCAAATTGACGTGCAATTTCTTCAAAGGTCGGGGTCGGCTCCCTTTCGATTAACTCAAGGATATAGACGCCTCGCTCGGTATTTATGGGCCAAGTTACCTCTCCAGGGACCTCTAGTCGGCTTGCAGGGTGTTTCCACCGCCGATCCATTTCATTTAACAGAAATCCCGCGCCTTCATTGGCTTCAGACAGTTCAATTCCCTCATATTGCTCTACTAATTCTTCGAGAACCTCCCCTGCTTCTGCGCGCTCTTGAATTTCCTTAGCGGTGGCTTGGATTGCGTTACGGGTCTCCTCGCTCGGTTCAATTGCTATATCAATTCGACGGATCTGGAGTTCTCGTTCACCATATACATCAAGCACACGATCAACCATAAAAATGTGGAAACCAGATTCCGTTCTCAGAATCGGCGTAATTTCGCCGGGTTCTAGTTGAAAAACTGCCTCTTCGAGGATAGGATCCAGCCGAAGTTCATCTTCCTCATCGCGCTCCCCGCGCACCAAAAATCCCATGTCGCCACCCTGATAGCGCGTGTCCTGATCGGTCGAGTCAGCTTTTGCAATCGCTGCGAAGTCGGCGTTCGCTTCCTGTAGTTGGGCATGGATGTTTTCCGCCTTTTCACGAGCAGCGGCGATATCTTCTTCAGAGATTTGATACTCCAGAAACAGTTGTCGCAGCTTATACCGGTCATACTCACCCTCCAGACGGTCCGCTAACTCCTGTGCTTTTTCCTCTAGTTTTGTCCGTTCGCTTGGCGTTGCATCGGGAGGGATAGGCACAATGATTTCTTGGAACTTGGCATCGTTTACACGGTATTTGCCGTCAGTGCCGAACCCACTTCCGCGACGAGCAGAATGATCGAACAGCAAGGCACCGTCGTATCGAAAGCGGCGTGCAAGCGGCAAAATCACGCTAAGGAATACCCCCTGATAGCTACTTGTTCCGACTTTGACGATTATCTTTGCTACTTTGTCTTCTTGGCGAAGATCGCGACGGTAGGCGGGAAAATAGAAGAGCGGAATACCACCAACTTTCAGAACAATATTCTTGGCAATCAACTCTTTGTTTATCCTGACGATAATTTGTGATGCACTGAAGTAATAATGGGGATGCTTGAGAGAGCATGTTGTCAAAGCCCCACCCCGGATGTAGGACTCATCATCTTCAATCTTAAAGATTTCAGTGCCGCGGTAGTACCACGGGTCACTAAAACTGAATCCCTCGCGAATAATTCCTTTTTTTGTTTCAATGTTGTAAAGGAGTTCGTTTGCATAGGTTTCTTCGTTTCCGACGAGAAGATGCACGTTTCCCGCTGCCCGCATCATATTTTCATCGAAATCTGCCCAGATATGATCAGCATAGAGCACAACCTCGTCATATTTGATCAGTCCGTTGCCGTGAATCTGAATCAGGTTCTCGTGAAAGGTAAGATTGTCGCCTTTCGCAAGCAGATCTCCTGCTTCAGGTAACATATTCTCTGGATCGAGTTTTCGGCTGGCTTGGGTGGGTTCTTCAGGTGTAGGTGAATCTATCGCTGGTAGGGTTTCTAACGTTTCTTCAGGAGGTTCTGTGAGTGTTTCTCCATTGTTGGGCGTTCCGGGAGCAGATGGATCTTCAGCTGGCGAAGTGCCTGATGACACCTCAGCCTGTTCGTCCGAAACCGTTTCCTCGGCAGTAGAGGTAGGGTCGGTTTGGGCAGCTAATTCGCCCGTGGACAAAATTAAGTTAAGCGTGAGAATCGTGAGTAATAGGAGATGAAGTGTAAAACGATATACACAGGGAGCAAGACATGAAATGTAAAGTACGTCCCCCAAAAAACGATCAAGGGATTGGAAACAAGAGGGGGTGAGCAACCGGGTGGTTGATTTCTTCCCGTTGCCTACTGTTTTCTGCCATTTCCGTTTTTCCCTCCTTGCCATACTACCTTTCCTCTGCTACACTGCAAAATCGAGTCATCGAGCGCAGTAGAACTTATCCGAGAATCGCATCCCGCTGCTTCAGTCTTCACTGTCAGTCAAGCGATTCTGATAGGAGGGTACAGCTGACTCCTATTTAAGTTCCTCTTTAATTTTTATAAAGGAATTTTCCTTGAGCAGATCCGTGTAAATTTGCCATTCCTCTTGGAATTTTTGCTGACGCAGCATCATTCGAATCTGGTCTTTTTCAGCGTCGCCCAATTCAGGAGCAGTGCGACTATCAATCTTGAAAATATGCACGCCATACGTCGTTTTAAGGGGTGTGCTATGTGCTCCGATGGAAAGTCCTTCGATAATTTTTCGGGTTTCGGGATTTAACTCGCTGAGTGAACGAATCCCGAGATCGCCACTATTAGCTTTCGTCTGCGAATCGTCGGAGTATTGTTGTGCAAGCGCGTTGAAATCTTCACCTTGATTTAACCGCTGCAAAAGGCTATCTGCATGTTCATAAGCAGCTTCAATCGCTTGCTCACTCGGCTTCAAACTGACAACGAGATGACGAAACGCTATGGTCTGATCATCTTTACGTTCAACTTTGAAAAGGTAAAGCCCATCATTGCCTTCAACCGGTTCACTGATCCCGCCGGCGTTGAGCCCTGAAAGTGTATTGCGGAAGGTAGCTGAGAGGTTGTCCATCTCTGCAATCGGCAGTTCGTTTAATACTCCAATTCCTGCTTGTCTATACTCATCGTCAGCGTAACGTTGCGCGAGTTCCTCAAAATTTTTCCCAGCCTCTAATTCCTGACGAATTGTCTCTATCTTCTCAAGGGCTAGCTTGCGGTCTGCCTCGCTTGGCTTGAAAGCAACGAAGATGTGTCGAAGATGGACTCTGTCTGTCTTAGTTGGCAATTGCGAGCGGTTTTCTTCAAAAAACTTCTGTATGTCCGAACCTCGAATTTGGAGTCTAGGGAGGATACGTTGCATGACAAGTCGTTCCGCCATCAGGTTGCGTTTGGCTTGTTCACGGAAAGACATCACGGTATACCCCTCCTTTTTTAACGCTTGAGCAAGTTCCTCTTCAGTCTCAATCTTGTACTGGTCCTTGAAGTTTTGCATATACTGCTCCACTTCAGCCTCTGTGATTTCAATTTTTAGCGTTAATGCTGTTTCGACGAGAAGCATTTGGCGAATCAACTGATCGAGGAGTGCAGCCCGTTCCTGTTCCGCCTTTTCCATCGCTTCACGCTCATTGAACCGATAGACTTGCTGAAGTTCTAGTGCTTTTTGCTTCACAACACTGTCGAGTTCCCATTTAGTGATCACATCTTCGTTGACATAAGCGATGATCTGATCAAATCTTCGTGCAGCAACAGGATTGATTCCAAAATGAATAATCAATAGAATCAGGGCGCAAAAACGCAATATCTTCATTTAGAGGCATGCCTCCTTAATTCAAGGGCTGACGTTTTACGGTTCTGTTTCAGGTTCAGCAGGGGTGTCACTATCATCAGACGATTCGCTTTCCCCTTCCTCTTCGACCTCCTCCGGTGTATCGGGGATTCGGTCTGAAAAGGTCTTGATCTTCGCTTGTTCGTGGAGCTGGATCAGCCAATCGGTCATAAGTTCTTCGCGTTTTTGATTTTCTACGTGTCTTTCCACATTGCGTCGTACACTTGGTTCTTCAAGCGTTTGTTGACGCTCCGGCTTGACTTCCTCCTTACGGAAGATTAGGTAATAGTTTTCCCCATCAAGTTCGACATGGAGTATCTCCTCGTTCATTTGACCGACTTCTAGTTCAAACGCTGCATCGCTAAAAGGTTTTGCGCGTTGTGAGTACATCGTATTATCGAAAAAATCAGTGTCACCGGGGATTTCGTTATTTGATCCCGGGCCAATTAATTCGTCGTTTTCAGATAGCTCTGCAGCAAGCGCAGCGATGTCTTCGCCATCTTTGATTTGTTGAAAAACTTCCTTTGCTCGTTCCTCATTTGTGAGGGTTATGCAGGTCAGTCGCACCTGTTCCAGCTCAACATAGTCTTCCTTATTTTCTTCATAATAAAGCTGGTAATCTTCCTCAGTTAGTTTGAGCTTCTGATCTACTTCGATTTCTGTGATCTTGTCAACGAGCAATTCGTGGTAATAGTCCTGCACTTTTTTCAGTACCCCAGGATCCTCATCAAGTTTCCGGTCCTTGGCAAGACAAAGTATGAGACGGCTTTCTGCCATTAGGTTCATGTATTCCTCATACCCACCTTCTGCTTCTTGGTACTGTGGTTGTTTATACGAAGGGAGTTCACTTATCTCTTGTAGCATCTCCTCAAGCGTTATGTGGTGTTTTCCATTCCATTCAAATTCAGCAATCACGGTGCCTTCAGCTCCGGCTTTTCCGCCGCAACCATTCAATGAAATGCTAACAGCAACGGCACCAATTAAGATAAAACTAATAATTCCCAATAATTTCACAGTGATACCTCCTTAAATTTTGTGTGATGTACAATTGTTCGACTGTTACAACCATTTCTCAGCCAATTTCTGAACGCGATGACGCCAGCCCATGTTGTGTTCCACTACTGCTCCGATTTTTCGTTTTCTGGATCTTCTTCCTCTTCGGGCATCACAGGTGGAGGCAGCAGTTCTGGATACGTTTTGAGGTTGCCCTCGGCAGTAAGCATTTCCAACCATTTTAGGATACGCTTCCGCTTCATCTCACGTTTTAGGGGATACTCAAGCCTTGGCTTGACCTCTTCAAGGGTCTGTTGGCGTTCTGGCTGATGCTCTTCCTTTCGGAAAATCATATAATAGGTATCTTCCTCAACGTCTTGTTCAAAAACCTCCTCAGTCATTTCGCCGACTTCCATTGCAAAAACCGCGTCAACGAATGCTTGGGCTCGTGCAGAGATGTCTCGGGCAAAGAAGCCTGTATCCCCCGGATCCCCCGGATTTGAACCAGGTCCTGTCAATACACCTTTTTCCGAAAGTTCTTTTACTGCATCAAAGATATCCTTACCGGCTTGAATCTCCTCAAGTGTTGTCTGTGCGAGTTCTTTATCGAATACTGTGATGCAGGTTGCCCGCACTTTTTCTTCATCGACATATGTATCTTTATTTTCTTCGTAATACTGCCGAAGCGTTTCCTCGGTGATGACAATTTTTTCATCGACCTCAATTTCGGTCAAGCGTTCAACCATCAACTGATACTTATAATCGTCCGCTTTTTTAAGGAACCCTTCATCTGTATCGAATCCTGCCTCAGCGGCTGCGAGGAGCATTAGCCTTTGGTTGATAAGGTCTTCCAGAAATATAAGTTTACCAGCTTTGGACTGATAGCCTTTCTGTTTATATTCTGATAGTGCTGCTATTTCCGCATTAAGCGTTGCAAGCGAAATTTCGTGTATGCCGTTCCATTCGTACCGTGCCACAATAATCTGGCTCTCATCCATTGGTCCAGCTACATCTTGCGATTGGACAATCTGCCAACTGCTCAAACCGATCGCCGCCGTCACGACGAAAATTATCAATATTTTTTTCATTGTGTATATCGTTCCTTTCTGATTATAGTGGAGCTTAGAATTAATGAGACACTCTAAACCGGTGCGGTTAGGAAACCGCACCTACCGGGTGGCAAAAGTGTCTATCTGTTTTTAGAATTCACCATAATTGGGTAGATTGCAAAGACATCGTCTTCGCAGTTAGTGGTGTATTCACATTGTTAAGAGACAAGTATGTCAAAAGCGCAGTTATGCAATACGCATCATGTTCCACGGTTCACATTAATTTCCCTAAGATACGCTTGAGTTCAAACAAGAGTGCCTTTCCCTCAAATTCTTTCAAACGGATCGTCATACGTACAGGGGGGGTAATCGAGATTCGCCGATCCTGCTCAATCAGTTGAATTAACTTGCGGGGATCAAGGCTTGTTTTGGTTTCATCAAATGTGACCTTGATGCTTTCCGCGCCTGCGGCGATTCCATCAACCCCAAGCTGTTGACTGAGCTGTTTTAAGTCGGCTATTTCGAGGAGCATCTCAACAGGTTCGGGAATTTTTCCGTACCGGTCGACCATCTCCTCTTCAAGTGCTTTCCGATCTACTACCGTTTCTAGGGCAGCGATCTTTTTATAAAGTGCAACCTTCTGCCTGCCGTCGGAGACATATTCATCAGGCAGATAGGCTTCAATGGGAAGGTTAATCCGGGTTTCGACCGTTTCTTCGATCTCCTCACCCTTGAGTTTTTGTACCGCTTCCTCAAGGAGTTTGCAGTACATGTCGTACCCCACGGCGATAACATGACCGTGCTGCTCTGAACCGAGAATATTGCCTGTTCCCCGAATTTCAAGGTCGCGGAGGGCAATCTTAAACCCCGAGCCGAGGTCAGTGAATTCTTCAATGACGCGTAGCCGTTTTTGAGCACCTTCCGTAATTGCCCATCCTTGGGGGTAGAACAGATAGCCGTAAGCCTGATACTGATCGCGACCGACTCGACCGCGTAGCTGGTAAAGTTGGGCTAACCCAAACGCGTCTGCACGATTGATCAGAATCGTGTTGACGGTTGGAATATCTACGCCAGACTCAATAATCATGGTGCAGACCAGAACGTCATATTTGTGGTTGATGAATTCCATCATCACTTTTTCGAGTTGACGTTCAGGCATTTGCCCGTGTGCCATACAGACTCTAGCGTGCGGCACGAGATCTTGGATTGTGGCAGCAATACTTGCGATACTCTGGACACGGTTGTGCACAAAAAAGATCTGTCCACCCCGTTCCATCTCTCGCAAGATCGCATCTCGAACCACGTCGGGATTATACTCCATGACATACGTTTCAATTGGCAGGCGATTTTCCGGGGGCGTATTGATTACGCTGAAGTCGCGGATGCCGACGAGGGACATATGAAGTGTACGCGGAATCGGTGTTGCTGTCAAGGTTAATACATCAACCGTCTGCTTCATCTGTTTAATCTTCTCTTTGTGCTTCACCCCGAAACGATGTTCCTCGTCAACTACGAGCAAACCGAGTTCCCGGAACTTAATATTTTTTGAGAGCAAGGCGTGGGTGCCGATAACGATATCAACTGTGCCATTTGCCAATCCCTCTACAACCCTTTTTGCTTCTTTATCCGTTCGGAAGCGATTCAGCATTTCTACCTGAACAGGAAAAGGGGCAAAACGCTGTTGGAATGTATTAAAATGTTGCAGCGTGAGAATTGTGGTTGGGGCAAGAAGCGCGACCTGTTTACCCGCCATCACCGATTTGAACGCTGCCCGGAGTGCTACTTCGGTCTTTCCGTATCCGACATCTCCGCAGATTAGCCGATCCATGGGTCGGAGGTGTTCCATGTCCCGTTTGACCTCTTCGATCGCCTTCTGCTGGTCCGGAGTTTCTTCATAAGGAAACAACACCTCAAACTCTTTCTGCCAAGGGGTATCCGTTGGGAAGGCATAACCCTCTCGGGATTCACGAATCGCATACAATTCCAGTAATTCCTCTGCCATCTGCTCTATGGAGGCTTTGGCTTTGGCTTTGACCCGTTCCCATGACGTTCCGCCGAGTTTGTCTAGACGTACCCTTCCCTCCTCTTGTCCGCCAATATACTTCTGCACGAGATCAATCTGGTAGGTCGGCACATACAACCTACCTGCGTCTGCATAGTCTAGCGCGAGGAAGTCCTGCGGTTTCCCATCAATGTCGAGGCGGCGAATCCCCGCGTAGCGACCGATTCCGTGTGAGACATGCACCACATAATCCTTTTCCTTGAGGTCAATTAAACTCAGGATAGGAGTGCCTTCCTTAAAGGTGGTCTTGCGGTGCCGACGATGCTCGCGTCCAAACAACTCATCTTCAGACAGTGTGATGAACTTGAGGGTTTCGCTGATAAATCCTTCGCTGATGCTACCGATGCTCACTGCTGTCTGGGTTACAGGTAAATCCCTATCTGCTAAAATATCGTGTAGCCGATCTGCGCTCTTTGGGTTATCACAGAAGAAGTTGACGAAATAGCCCTCGTCAGTCCATCCTTTGATCTGATTCATAATCATCCGATAATTGCTACGCGGGAGCCCGAGCGGACGCATACCGAACGCAATCTCTTCAACCGGTTCCTCTGTGTTGAGTGTTGGCGGAGTCAACGACGTGCGAACGCAGGGATACGTCTGCAAATCAGAGATTATCCGTTCAAACGACACAAACGTCTCATCGGGTGACACCATAAACTGATCAAACGCTAGTTTTCGTTCATAAAGATCCGTGGTATTTTCGATAAGTTGACTTGCCTCACGCGCCATCCAAGCTGGCTCGATCAGGAGAACCACAGTCTGCGGGGATAGATAATCTATGAGGGTACTGCTATCTTCGTATAGCATCGGGAGTAAGGCCTCTAGCCCCTCCGGATTTGTCTCTGTTTCGAGGCGATGCGTAATCTCGTTGACTGCGTTTCGATATTTAGGTGATTCGTTGCTTTGAATCAGTGTTTCTGCTCGAATTTTCCACAGATTGAGGGTTTCAGGAGACAGGATAATTTCTCGAACTGGACACAGCGTAATTGCTTCGGGTGTCTCATCAATTCCATCGAGAACAGAGCGTTGTGAAGCCGGATCGAACAACCGAATAGCGTCGATTTCGTCGCCGAAGAACTCAATCCGGATGGGCGTATCAGTCGTCAACGGGTAAACGTCGAGTATGTCACCACGCCGCGCTAACTCGCCCTTGACCTCTACGAGATCTACGCGCTGATAGCCGTTGTGCAGCAGTTGTTCAGCCGCTTTGTCGGGGGCAATCTCATCACCGATGCGGAGGGTCAGGAAGGCAGATTCTACAACGGATTGGGGCAGAATCTTATGCATCAGTGCCTGAATTGATGTAACGATGAACGTGCGGTCTCCTCCGATTGCATCGGGATTCAAAGCAACCTTTAACAGCTGATACAAACAGATTAGCCGCTCTGCGATAACATTGTTTGTTGGGGAAATACCGTCATAAAGGAAAGTTTGCCATTGCGGAAAGAGATGGGGTTCTTCAAAATGATAGGCGGGTAGATCTTGGATGATTTTCTCAGCTTCGTGCTGCGTGGGCACAACGACGAGAAACGATTTGTCGGCGAAATCGGCTGCCAATGCACTGAGTAGATAAGCGGTAGACGCGCCATGCAGACCGCGCAACCACGGTTTGGGACGATTTATTTGCTGATTTAACGAGGTTGGGGCACACTCCGACCCTGAAAACTGAGCGGTCAGGGTTTCAACAAGCGATTGATAGGTATTTGACTGCTGCAGAAGATCTATCACTTTCCTTCTCTAATCCAAAAAATCAACTTTCTCCAATACACCAACTAGCTTGCCGATACGCGGGGTCTTGGCTTCAATTTTAACGGGAATACGGTGCTCATCGTTCGTGAGCCACATCAGATAGCCGTGCGAGGTGCGGAGCACCAATGTTTCCACACGCCCCAAGGCCTTGGTTTTTATCACTTCGCGACGGAGGATTTCAAGGGTCACATGTTCACACTTATCCTTGACTATCACCGGAAATGTGTAGGTGTGACCGACCTGCAACTCCTTTGAACGCAGAAAGTAAATCATCGACAGATCATCCTGTGTGCCGATTGGGATGTCCAAAGCCTTGTTCTCCTCGTTCTTGGTGTATTGTGCCGTTCCCTCGCCATGGTCAAAATCAATTTCAACGCGTGCTCGATATTTCTGATCTTCTAAATCTCTGGCATATTTCAGTGGGTATAGCTGATCGGTTGTGACGTAACTTTCGGTCTGGTCGTGGAAATGGTACAACTTTCCAAGAAGACTTCCGGTCTGCCTTTCCGATCTGAAACGATAGACGTGCCGATCCGCCAGCGTCGTTTTTTCGACAACCTTTGTCACCTGCGTTCCAGCAGGCAATCCTTTAATTTTGACGTTGTAGGTCAGCACCTCGCCAATCTGAATAGGAGCCTGATCGAGATTCTTGATGTCAAGCAACGAATAGGTTGCTGAAATAGCTAGAGAGAAGGTCAGAAAGATGAAACAACTAACAAACAGAATTTGGATGACTCGCACGGTGTAGATTTCCTTGTCTAATGAAACCTTCGGAAGGTTCATTTGGGGTCTGAGATGCACAACAAATGGCTGGTTTCACATCAAAAAATTATAAGTTATCAGGTGGATGCCTCTCCGAAGGCTATCACCTGACCATTTGGATACACCCGCTAAAAGCGGTGGTTAATTGTTAAATAAGGTTCTCCATATACACTTTGTTGCGCCTGCACTGGAAATCTTCGATCATTATACTCATCGACTGTTTTGGCTGCATCAAAAATATTCCAAATATAGACACCAATGCCGCTTGCCAGAAAGAGCACCCCAAATTGGGCATGACCTCGCGCCTTGACATGCCCTTGATCCGCTGTCAGCAAGCTGTCGCCATACGGGTCGTCAAATCCCGTGTTGAAACGTTCTGATCGGTCACTGTAAGTTATAGCACGGTCCAAATGGAATCCCCCTGCCGCAATCAATCCAATCCCGGCCGCGAGAAAGGCTAACCCTCTCCCGGGCCGACCGGAGTAGGTTTGTCCTAAACCGGGCAATGTCGCCGACAGCAGTATAGCTGTTCGGGCGGTTTTCTGAGGATAATACTTCGGCGCGTGTGGTCGGAAGAGGGCATAATTTGGCGAATCCGTTTGGCGATTTGGATCGTGGGGGATGACGCTTCCCCCCAGAGTCAGGGAGGTTGGTGAGTCTTCGGGATCCGCGCTCACCTGTGTCTCTGCTGGAGCCATAGGTGTCTCATCAGCAGTTGATTCAGCCAATATAGTATTCCAACCTGTTGCGAAACTGACAAAGGCAATAAGCACAAAAAGGGACTTTTTCATTTGTGTGAAATTCCTTATCTATTCAGCTTGCTCATTTCATGGGCGGCGGGGGCAAGCTGGACGTTACCCGGATCAATCTGGTAGGCCCAATCAAAAGTGATTGCCGCATTGGAAACAGCAATGATGTGAATCTTGGCGAAGTGTCCGTCGGGAGTCAATAGAATATACACATGTCCCTCAATCAGTTCAACGAATTCAGTTGTGAAACCTCGCACGGGCGAAACATCGACCTCATCGAAGTATTCATGGTAGCCCATGTCTTGCATTTCTGTCAAGTTATCTGAATAGAGGTACGGAACGTTGACCACGGTATCAAATCCAAAATAGACATCGGTTGCAGGTAAATCCCAAGTGATGGCCCCCTTTGCCGGTTGCGAGAAGTCAAATCCACTTCGATCAGGAATCAGGTTAAAGTCATTCAAGATAATGTTGTTTCCTGATGGACGTGGTGTATCAAAGACTACCTCTGGACTTAGTTCGCTTTCATTGCCATCGTAGTCAATGGCAGAAACAGCATAAGAGTAGGTGCGTCCATTGATAACCTCATCGTCCACAAAGCGAAACCTATCCACATCGGCAGAGGCATCTGATGAAACCTCTGCAAGCAGATCAAATTCTTCATTGCCCTTTTCGTCACGCCAGATTTTATACCCGGCGAGGTCTGCTTCGCCATTCGGGAACCATTCAACCGTTACCCGACCGTCGCCGGTGATACTCCGCACCCCCCGTGGTATTGCCGGAGGTTCGGTATCAGGCTCTACGACATATTCGGTCTCGGTGACATGCCCCTCATAGGTACAACCCGATATTATGAGAAATGGTGTTATAAACAAAAGAAATGCAGCGAGGGTTCGATGTGCTTGGGTTAGCATGAGTTTTCTCCTTCTAATTATCAGTTGTTCTCAAAGTTGCTCAATCCAACGAGAGCATTTTCGGACAACTGGTTATGAAATGTCCTGAAATTACCAACCATTACGTTAAGATTCCTCAGCAAACTCTGTGCCAATTTTAGAAGGACGAAAGTCGGTCAACAATAAATGTCAAGCGAACCTACTAAACAGCTGTGACAGCGCAGTATTCCACTACCACAAGTGTTCTGTCTCCGTTGAACATATCGATAATTTGAAAAGTCTCAGGCCTGTCACTTCGGCTCAACTGGGTGTTTTTTTTGATACCCCACCGTTGTAATTCTGCAACAGCGAAATCTGATTCCGATTGTATTTCAAAACGAAATCGCAAAATAATATCACAAACCGTTATGTTCTTCAAGGATGAATTTCGTTCTACTTATAGTAGGATATAACGCAAGTTGCTAGTAGCGGTCCTATTCCAACCAATAGCCCCTAATCCCTGTGCAAATTGTATCATTTTTGTAGGTCGATTTTCCAAAATCGACGGTTTTGTGTCGAGATATGAATCTCGCCCTACAGTTCTGACAGATTTTCAATAACTAGCAACTTAGGTTAGGATATAGTGCAATAGCAGCTGTAATTCAGATGAATCGAATTCCGTATTTGGCTTGACAAACGTTATCCCCAAGGGTATCATGTGCATACAAATCAGCAACTCTATAAAACCATTTCCTACACAAAGATGGAGCGTACAGACATGGCGACTTTAGCAGTAATCACCTGTCAAAGTTGTAGCACAGAGATTCCTGAGAAAACATTTTTAGATGGACATAAGGTTTGTCCAAAATGCGGCTATCACTACCCAATGACCGCCTATGAGCGGCTTGACCTGCTGGTTGATGGCAACAGTTTTGATGAACATGACGCCGGTCTGTATTCAACTAACCCTTTAGATTTCCCAGATTACGAAGAGCAGCTTGCACGAGATTACGCAAAAACGGGTCTCAAGTCGGAGATTCTTACCGGTGACGCGAAAATCGGTGGACAGCCTGTCGCGATTACGATCAGCGATTTTGGGGTTAGAGGCGGTACGATGGGAGCGGTTGTGGGAGAAAAGGTCACTCGTAATATTGAATATGCCACCCGGAACAAATTGCCCTTAATCATCGTCTCGCGGAGCGGCGGGATGCGGATGCAGGAAGGCACACTATCGCTGATGCAGATGGCGAAAACTTCAGCGGTTTGTGTGAAACACGCAGAAGCGGGACTCCCTTATATCTCCGTGATGGCGGACCCAACCTTTGGTGGATCCACCGCGAGTTACGCCTCCTTGGCGCATATCATTCTCGCGGAACCGGGTGCCCGGATTGGCTTCGCCGGTCCCCTCGCGACTGCAAGCATCAAACAACAACTCCCTGACAATTTCCAAAAGGCAGAGTTTTTGTTGGAACACGGGATGATCGACCGGATTGTTCAACGGAGTGAGATGCGCTCCCTGTTGATTGATCTGCTGGATTTTTGCGTGAATTCTCCGCATTGACTATCATGGCCGTAAGACGTTCACTATGGTGGACCTGAGAATTAATGAGACACTCCAAACCGGTGCAGTTCGGATACCGCCCCTACCGTTCTCCCGTTGGGTAGCCCCCCTATTTCCCTCCTGCTTGCGGGGGGGACTAAGGGGGGGTAGAATAAAGGGGGGTGCCGCTGCGGTGCGGTTACAAACCGCACCTGCCGGGGGGCGCAAGTGTTTATTTATTTTTAGAATTCACTATAATTCAATACAAAGGGACATAACATGACACCCCATAACGCAGAACAGATTAGAACAGCTGTCCGTGAACATTACGCAGATTTGGTAAAAAGCGATGAATCTTGTTGTTCATCTGCTAATTGCTGCGACACAGAAATTAACATTGAAGCCTCCCTCACAGGAGAATCCGCAAATCAGAACGGATATACCGACGCGCAGCTTTCTAGTATCCCCCCCGATGCCGTTGAAAATTCCTTCGGTTGTGGGAATCCACTGATGTACGCTGATATTTGTGAAGGCGATGTTGTCCTAGACCTCGGTTCAGGGGCAGGTATTGATGTGCTGCTTGCGGCATCACTCGTCGGTGAAAGTGGGAGAGCGATTGGCGTTGATATGACACCAGAGATGATCGAAAAGGCCCGAAATAATGCGGAGGAAGCGGGTGCAAAAAATGTCGAATTCCGGTTAGGCGAAATTGAGTCAATGCCGGTTGAAAATGAAAGTGTTGATTGGGTTATCTCTAACTGCGTGATTAACCTCGCGCCGGACAAAGATCCAGTTTTTCGGGAAGCGCATCGCGTTCTGAAGCCGGGCGGGAAGCTATTGATATCGGATATCGTTGCGAACTATCTGCCTAAGTGGTTGAGATCGACAATTAGTAATTGGGCGAGTTGTATTTCCGGGGCCCTGCCTGAAGACCAATACTTAGACGCAATCCGCCGGGCAGGATTGGAAGAAATTCAGGTGTTTAGCAAATCTCCCTACGCCAAAATTGGGAAAGCTGAAGTTGCAAGCATTAAGGTAGGGGCACTGAAACCCAATAGGACTTGCGCCCTTCAGTAAATCTACCTGCTACGGAGTGATTTTGCATGACGCATCCTGAACAAGTGGTAGCGGATTTTGTACAACAGTGGTTGAAAAAAGCCAACTCCGACCTTTAGGCTGCAAGGCTCCTTTGTGCAGGCGAGTTGGACGACTATTTCGCCAGTGGATTCCACGCCCAACAAGCTGTCGAGAAATATATCAAGACATTCCTAGTGCGCTATCAGATAGAATTTCCCAAGACCCACGATATAAGACGATTGCGGCAATTATTTGGTGTCCACCATAGTAAAATACGAGAATTCTCACGTTTCTCGTGCTACGCTTTCGATTAGTACAAGCGGCTGTGGAAAATCGGGGACTTTCATAATCCCCATCGCATCCTCAACATATTCTTCACGTTTCATCCCATTCAGGACAACGGACACCCCCGGCGATGAAGTCACGAAGTTCAACGCTCGCTGGGAGAGGCTTAATGCACCCTGAGCGTCGGAGAGGTGTTGGTTCAAAGCCTGAGAGATCGGTTCAACTTTTTCCGCCTCCACGCGGTTAAAAATTTCCGTTATGGTTACGAACAGCGTGTTGAGTGCCTGTACATATTGAGCGAGCAAGCCTTCCCACTCCGCTTGGTGTTGATTCAAGCAAGCAACCCCGGTTTGACGCAGATAGGCATTGACCTGTGGAATCAGGTGCTGTTGTAAAATCTGTTCCCAATGATTGCGATCTTGGACACGCGGCATAAATCCGCCGAGTTGTTGGGCAACGTTGTAAAAGAGATGAACATTCACCTGATTTTGTACCGAATCGAAAATCCCCCAACCTTTCAGTGTTTGCTCCAACCTTGTTTCGATTTGGGTTAATGCGCCTTCTGCTAAGGACATCATTTGGGGATAATCGGCGTTTGGACGGTGTTCGTATTGTGCTATGCGAGTCATCCGATTGTCCTTGAAAGCGTTCAGGGGCCGATTTACGAGAACACCAAGTCCAAGCGACTTCGCTGCCTCAAGGACAGTGACCCGTTGTCCGTCGACTTCGTTATTCGTTTCGGTCAATGCCTCGGATTCAAGCAGATTGTACGGTAGTTGAATCACCTTGAAATGGCTCACCGCATGGTCTCCATACACAGCCTCCGCCGCTTTGACAGCCGCTTCATATACACGGTTGAGAGAGACATACTCGAAGTCGGTTTGTGAGGAAGGGAAGGTGTTTGACGAAATACCGTAATAGCGGATCTTACCATCGGCTACAAACTGTTCCATCTGTACAAATGCGCGATAGACGCGGTCATAGAATTCATCTTGAGTTGTGTCCCAACTATATTGAGCGGATCGGCTTTTGGCATCGGACAGAAAGTACTCTGGATTGTGCAGCAGGTAAACATCGATGGTTTCTAGGCCCAATCGATCCGTGCTACGCGTCCACTGGTCGATTAGAAAATCAGGGTGGATGCAGTGCCAGCAGCCCTCCATATATTTGACGACATCCTCCCACGGGTTGCCTGATGCCTCTCGTTGTTGTGCTTGTTCGAGGTTTTGGCCCTGCATGTAGCCGACTTTGGAGACAAGGATGATTTCTTCCCGTTTAATTTTATTGGCGGAAATCATCTTTTGTAGGACATTACCGATCAGGGTTTCGCTGCCGCCGTCGGTGTAATTGCTAGACGTATCAATCAGGTTACACCCCACTTCGATTGCAGCTTCGAGCGTTTCAACGTGCGTTTCGTTTTGGTCGTGCACGCGGTAAGTGCCATAACCGATTTTGGAGGTTATCAGATCTGTGCCGGTGAGTCGGCGATACGCATTTGCCTTGAAGGAGGGATTTTGTGCGTTCAGCCGATTGGCGAAGGTTTGTGTTGCTTGTGAGGTTGCATGTCCGGTGATCTTGGAATTCATAAAAGTTCCTTGTTTGTTGAGACTCATGTAAAAAGAAAGCGAAAGTCCCGCTTCATCGAGAAGTCCGCTCCGCGGAATAGGAAGAGAATCTAACACGATGGGCAGCCACGAGGGGTGCCCCTACAGGAATCAGTTGGGATTCTGTATGATCTTACGCGCAAAATATGTAATGCCGAATAGCCGCACGATTATTGAGAATGGTGCGGTTGCCATTCAAGGGTCAAAGATTGTTGATGTAGGACCTTATCCGACAGTTCGGGACAGCGGTGCCTCCCCAATACATGACCTCGGCAAAGCGACCCTCACCCCCGGCTTGGTGAATGCCCATACCCACCTTGATCTGACAAGCAGTGCTGATTCAGTTCAACGGACCCCCAAATTTACCGATTGGGTATTCCAAATTGTTGAGAAGCGGACCCCTTCAGCAATAGGGACATCTGTGCGCGTAGGGGTACAGCAAAGCTTAGTCGGCGGTGTAACAACCGTGGGAGATATCGATGGCACCGGGGGCTCCGTACAGATTCTGAGGGATACTCCGATTCGGAAGGTGGTTTTCTTTGAGGTGCTCGGTTTTTCGGGCGAACACGCCGACAAAGGACTCGCTCGACTTACGACATATTTGGATGCTCCGCCTGCTTCCGATTCGCTGTTGACGGCTGCATTGTCACCACACGCCCCCTATTCTACATCGGCTGAGATTTATCGTCAATGTGTTGCATCTGGTTTGTCGGTTTGCACGCATATAGCAGAGACTGAGACAGAGCTTGAGTTTCTTTCCGGCGGTACAGGTGCATTTGTGGACTACCTAGAAGGGTTTGGCATTTCAACAGTTGGGTGGCATCCTCCACAAGCAACACCGATGCAGTATATGAAAACGTTGGGTGTCTTGCGGGAGAATTCACTTTTAGTCCATTGCAACTACCTGACTGACGCAGATGTGGCAACCCTCGCTGAGAGTGGTGCATCTGTGGTGTTCTGCCCGCGGAGCCACCACTACTTCTATCATACCGATCATCCCGTCGTACAACTGATTGAAAACGGAATCAATGTCACTGTCGGGACGGATAGTCTGGCAAGCAATTGGTCTTTGAGTCTACTCGATGAGTTGAAGTTCCTCGCACAGACCCAACCGTGTATTCGCCCTGAAACGTTATTCGATATGGCAACCTATAACGGCGCAAAGGCACTTGGATTGGCACGGGTCGGACGATTGGAAAAGGATTGGCAAGCGGATGTCATCGCGGTGCAAATTCCAAACGATAGTCGCCCCGTCATTGAACAGATTCTTGATAGCTCTTCTGAGAATCTATTGACAGTTGTTGGTGGACAAGTCTGCTACACATCAAATCATTAACGTGAAACGTGATGCGTAATACGTGAAAGCCATCTGTTCATTGGTTCATTAGTACATCAGTTCATTAATAAACGAATGAACTCAATCGGCTTTTGTTGCACCATTTCTTTACATGAGCCACCACAAAAAATGGAGGAAATTGATGAAAGCAAATTGGATGTTTTTTAGGAATAGCTGAACGTCTTGTCGAAAAGCGCGAGAGTTTCTTGACGCAAACAATATTCAGGTAGACAGTCGAACAGATGCCCGTAAGGAGAAACTGAATCCGACCGAGGTTTGGGAGCGGATCAGAACCGCTCAATCCATTCACGTTGCGAAGGGCAAAAAGATCGATGTTTTCGACCCAACTGTCGATTCACAAGACACCATCCTCAAAGCGGTTATGGGACGGAGCGGAAATCTACGTGCACCCACGCTACAGATTGAAGACACTTTTTTCGTTGGGTTCAATGCGTCATTATACGATACGATTCCAACAGCATGAATCTTGAGTAACACTGATTGGCGAGGACGGTGGATTTCAACGAAACAGGACTTACGCACTTCAGATTACATGATTCATAGAAAGGGAGATGGGCGTGACGAGTTGTGCGTATGTAGGGAACGCAGATCTGCGTTCCCTACGAAAGTAACGACCTTTAATAGCCTCTACCCTTAGTTCAGCACAATCTTGGTTTAGACAGCGGCCCTAATTTCCGATGGCAGTACACACGTCGAAACCAGTGGGTTATCGGTGCATTTAGCCCCAGCGGGGCGACATGTATCCTTCGGTGAGAGGGGCATCCTGCCCCGATACGCATCGAGGCTAGGAAGCCTCTCTCACTGTGAGCGGTCAATCCTTCTGCTGATGTGTATACGCATTGAAAGCTATTTATGAACACCCCTCATTTAAATATTCGACTTTGATTGACAGCCATCGACGTTGAGACACGCACCAGTGACGAGGCTTGCGCGTTCAGAGGCGAGGAACACCACCACGTCTGCTACCTCTTCAGGCTTTCCAAACCGACCCAGTGGCATATCGCTTTCGACGAATGCAGCGATCCCTTCGGGGTCCTCCTTTTGCCGCCGCTCCCAACCGCCGCCGGGGAATAGAATTGAACCGGGGGCAACGCTGTTGACGCGGATGTTGTCCTTGGCAAGCTCACCCGCAAGGGACTTTGACATGCTAATCTCTGCCGCCTTCGCCGCATTATAGGTGATATGTCCACCACCTTCCCGCCCGTAAATGGACGAGATGGTGATGATAACGCCGCCCCCTTGTGCCTGCATCGTCGGGATGACACCCCGACTCATGCGGGCAGCAGAAACGAGGTTCAGGTCGATGATTTCGTGCCACTCCGCATCGGAAATTTCAGGGGTCGGCGTCCACTTGCTCCCACCGACATTGTTAATCAGCACATCGACCTGTCCATACCGATCTAACGTCGCTTCCACAAATGCATCGGCGTCTTCGCCTTTTGTGACATCGGCAAGTTTGGCAAATACCTCTGCCCCAAGTGCCTGAACCTCGTTGGTAGCCGCGTCGAGCGTCTCCTGAGTTCTGCCGCAGATACTCAATTTCGCGCCTTCCGCTGCAAAACCGAGTGTAATTGCTTTCCCGATACCTCGACTGGCACCGGTAACGATGACAACTTTATCTTTAAGGTTTAAATCCACTTCGTTTTCTCCTATCCCAATATAAGCGAAATCAACTTAGGAATTACATTCCGAATGACTGTCAATGTTCCAAAAATTGAGTAGAATCCCGCACACGCAATGAGTCCAATCTGCCGCCAAATCGAGGGTTGAATCTCTTTCGGTAGGAACTTTCGATTGACGTAAAGGGTGTGCAGCGCAGTAATCACGAGCAAGTACCCGCCGATCGTCGCGGAGACCAGGATCATAAAGAACGGCTTTGCCAGATAGAGCGCGACAACGCCCCAGAGGATATAGATGACAAGGATTGGGTAATAGATCCATTTCGCGTTGTGCTCTTCCATTTTCCGCGCGCTTGAAAATCCGGTCCAGATGATATCTGTGTAGCGACGTGGGACTCCGTCCACACCGCTCAGCTGGGTTGAAAAGAGCACCCAAAACCCGCACAGCAGCGTGAGATACCAGAAGATCTGTCCGCCTTTTGCGGCAAGTCCTTCCGCCTGAAATGCTGCCGCGGACCACTGGTCAATCTCTTGTCCCGCAGGAACGAATTCAATGGTCAGCATGGCGGGCAGTGCCAGACCAAAGAAACAGCCGATGACCCAGATATAATACTGCTCGAAACGGTTATATTTCCACCATTCTCGGAAGCGTTCCAAATTTTCAGGGGTTATCCGAAAAACTTTGCCGATATGCGTCAGCGTTACCTGTTGTCCCCCAATCAGAGAGGGGATCGCGCCGACGAGGCTGCTCATACCCCACCCCTTATCACGGACGTAGTTGCTGATACCGACGTTGCCCAATCCACCGCTTCCCGCATAGGCGGCAAATGCGCCGAGTAAGAGCCAATCGACATTACCGCTCTCCGCTGATGGCAGCGCACCAAAGCTAAAGAATCCCTTGATCACGGTCCACCAGACCGTGGGAGGCACCATAAACAGATCGATCAGGAGCAGGTAGCCGATAATCCATATCACCATCGCCAGTTGGACCTTTTCAAGGGCGTTGTATATCTTCTTGCCAAAGAGGACAATTCCCAGACATAGGAAGAACGCCAGATACGCAAAGAGGCGGACTGTGCCTTGGTCGGCTTCCCCCGGCATATATCCCAGCCAGGCCGCTGCAATCGCTGTAGCAGCAGTCGCTGCCCAGCCGGGCCAGATTCCGAAGAAATCTATAATCGAATAAAAAAACGCCCAGAACCGCGAGCCCGGTTTGCAGCGCATATAGCCGCTGAACATCGGTTCCCCGGTGTAAATTGTGTAGCGAATTGATTCCGTGTTGATAAAGGATTGGAGCAGGATGGCAATTGTTGCGATCCACAGAAGTCGTCCGCCGTATTGTGCGGTGATTGCTGGACCGAGTAGCCATTCGCCGCTGCCGATCGATCCGCCCAATGCGATAATCCCCGGTCCCAAAACAGTCCGAAACGCACGGCTGAAGCGGTAAGGGGGTGGAGCTGGCAGATCCGCCACATCCCAATCGGGCAGACAGCCGCCCTCAACTTTCTCCGCTGAAGAATCATTGATATTTGTGTTGGATTGTTCCATCTTCACTCCTATTTGTCATCTGATTTTCGGCTGTTTGACCAAATGAGAACTTGATCTATTTTAACCTAAGTTGCTAGGGTCATTTAATTCTTCTGTGAGAGGGATTTCCCAATCCCGATACTTTACCGGCCAAGCGATGCCCGGGTTGCGCCTTTTCGCCCCAAATGGTTAAAAAGCCGAAAACTGAATAGCCCTACTATAGTGGACCTTAGAATTAATGAGACACTCCAAACCGGTGCAGTTCGGATACCGCCCCTACCGGTCTCCCGTTGGGTAGCCCCCCTATTTCCCCCCGTTTGCTTTCCCCCCTGCTTGCGGGGGGGACTAAGGGGGGTAGAATAAAGGGGGGTGCCGATGCGGTGCGGTTTCTAACCGCACCCACCGTAGGGCGCAAGTGTTCTTTTATTTTTTGAATTCACTATAAGTTGCTAGGGCGTGTTGACATTTTGCAGTAGTTGTAGGGAACAACGACCGTTGTTCCCTACGAAAACACTTATCAAGACACGGAACCGAGTCATTCGTAGGGAACGGAGATCTCCGTTCCTTCGGTTCTAAACTACCGGGGTAATTGTTGGTCTGCTGCGCTTATGTAGGTCGAGATTCATATCTCGACGCCAATATGTCGATTTTGGAAAATCGACCTACAATAGGACAACCACGAGCAAAGATAAATTAATTTCTCAAATGTCAACGGCACTTGCGTTATTATAACCTATTTTCTGATCAAGTGCATAAATATATTTTGATTAGGGCTTACGCAGTTGAACAGTCAAACCCCCTCCCCCTGCTTGCTTTCCCCACCGCTTGCGGGGGGACTAAGGGGGGTAAGGAACGGGCGATAAATCGCCCTACTACAAACCCCTAACTCCTGTGTGAGAGAGATTTCCTAATCCCGACTACTTGCTTTCCCCACCGCTTGCGGGGGGACTAAGGGGGGTAGGATTGAGGGGGTGTGGGAGGGGCATCCCTGCCCCGATGCGCCCGATGAATCGGGCAACTACAATCTCTAGTGCGTAAGTCCTGCTGATTTTGGGTGTCGCTAGCATGGGGAACCCCTAATCCGATCGCAGGTTAGGCACCCCCGATAAGATCGAGGGCCTGCCCGTGGCTACGAAGAGAAAACGTTGCCCTCTACGGTGGCGATTTCCTCATCGGTTAAGCCGTAGAGCTGGTAAACCGTCTGATCGATGAGCCAGTCGGTCCGCTGAATGCGGGTGAGCAAAGGTTTGAGTTTGGCGAGGCTAGCGGTAAACTCGCGCTCCAAGGATTCTCGGAAATTTCGACTTGACGGATCGACAGCGATGAATCGGCGGTTTTTCTTCAGGATGTCAAGCAGGCGGTTAAGCGTCAGATCGAAGTACCCCTGAATCGCGGTTTTGTTCTGGAGTGCCCCAATTTCGACTCCAATTTCCCCTTCGAGCCAGCGCAGGAAGCCGCGAATCTCCTCCCCTCTTTCTTTGTTCATCTCAATCATTTTCTCCGCGAGAAAGGCGAACAGGTCGTGGACCACATCGGAACGCTCTGGATCGGCGGTGAGATGGTCCTCCACGAAACTGAGGACACAGTCGGTGCTCCCTGTGTCCAAGTAAGATTGGTAGAGGGTTTTGGCTTTTTCGAGTTGACGGTCGCGCTCATCGGCAGGGGTGGTGAAGCTGATGCGGCGGATGGGGAGATCTTGCATGTATTGATGGATAAATCGCAGTCGCCCGCCTTTGTCTGCATCCCCAAGTATCATACAAATATGCTTGAGATAGTAGAAAGTCAAGTCAGAATTTAAGAGTGCCAGCAGATACAAATCGGAAGTTGGGATGAAGTAGGCTGTATTTGTTAAAAACAGTCCCGATTGATCAAAGCAGAATCGGCAGCTCATACCGATATCAGGATAGACAATTTTCGGTTTTTCAAACTCCGTATAATAAGCCGTAGTATCTTGAATTTCATACCACCTATAGTTCCCTACTTTTCTTCCGTGCTTTTCCGCCCGGCTTTTCTTGGGTTCAAGCTCCACTCTATATTGATTCAGATACTGCTTAATTGCCGGATATTGTTCAACATCAACGCCACGGCGTGTGAAAATCAGATACCGCTCACGAAATTGGATCTCATATTTGCGAATATCAGTCCCAACGACACACGGCTTGATAATTTCCGCCGATTTGGGATCTTCATCAACCAAGTAGTCGCGTGTTGCAGCATCAATAATGAATGCCTCGTTAAATCCTGTTTTGATTCCATACTGAATCTGTCCATCACAGTATTCGGTGAGTATTGTACTATTTTCTCTGATTTTGTTCAAAATCCTGATTTCATCGGCAGTGGCTAATGTCCAATTTTCGCCCAACGCATCCTGATTGAGCTGCTCGCCGATACAGTCAATTTCTGCCTGCAACGAATCAAAATCGAGCGTCTGAATTTGGGTGAATCGGAACGCTTGTGCGTCAACAGATTCGCGCTGGGTCAGGAGAATTGCGGGCATCGCGGCGGCATCCTCAAACACAGGGAGCTCACCAAAATCGACAATTTCATTCAGGATGGCGTTGGTTGTAAGATACAGACGCAAGCCTTTTCCATAATTCGCCCGCATGAATTTATTCGATGTGATCATCCCAAATCGTCCATGTTCTCGCATCAACTCATGTGCTTGCTCGACGAAGTAAACATAAAGGTCAGCGATACCGCTGTAGGTCTGATATGTCGCAAGAAACGGCTTGATATCCCCTAACGCTTCCTGTCGAATATACGGCGGATTGCCTATCACCGCATCAAAGCCCGGATTGTCCTTCTTCCGTCCATACCTGTCACGAAACACCTCCGGGAACTCTACCTCCCAATGGAAGAATCGCTTTTCCGCTCCTATCTCCTGTGCCCGACGATAGGAGGACAGGTCTTCAAGGGCAACCGTGTCTCTGGAGCGGAGGGAATTCAACGCTTGATGATAGACAACGCGAGAGACTTCGTTTCCGAAGTAAACGCTTGTCCAGAGATCTGCAACCCCTTTGTGAGAGCGGAGCATCTGTTGGGCGATGTCTAACTCGCGTTCCTTCGCGTGAATCTGATCGGCGGTGCGGCTCTCGGTCTCCTCGATTAGCAGGTAGTGCCCGATGGCATTGGCAACGGTGTCGGTGAAGGGAAATTCCATCGGAATCTCTGTCTGGGTTTCGTTCACGTTGCGGCGGGTTTTCTTCAACTCCGGCAGGTTCGATAGGTTCTCAATTCTTGCACCGATGAGGGAATTGCCACAACGGAGGTGATGGTCGAGGAACGAAAGCGGTTCCCCCTTTGCCACCGTGTGGAGCCAGAGGGAGAGTTTCGCCAACTCCACCGCCATCGGGTTCAGGTCAACACCGTAGACACAGGACTCCACAACCCGCCGTCGCCAGTAGGTGAGTTCTGTATCCTCGCTCCCCGTTTCGGTGATATGGGGCGCGCTCGGGTGGGTAATCAGCTCTTCAGCGAGATAATCGACAACACCGACGAGGAAGTGACCGCTCCCTGTGGCGGGATCGAGGATTTTGAGCGATAGAATCTCATCAACCGTTTTGCCATCACAGAGCGGTGCGAGCGTGTTTTCGACGATGTAGCGGACGATGTAATCGGGGGTGTAGTAGCTCCCCGTCGCCTTCCGCTCACCCTTGTCGGTCAGGAGGTAGACATCCCCCCCTCGATAGGCGACCTCTTGATTGAGGGAGGATTTCGGCGCGACCGTCTCGCTCCCCTTCTTTGACACGATGACCAAATCTTGGTCGGCGATTTGGGGTTGATATTCGAGCAAGCCTTCGTAGATGTTTCCGAGATGGCGCACGTCAAGGTCCCGGTAGGCGATGCGTTCCCCTTTTTCTGTCCGTGTCAAGAGTTCAATAACCTGTGCCAGTACATCGTCACCAATCCCATAACGTTCAAGGAACGGATGCTGGTTCGGATTGAAAAGTCCGCCGTTATACTGTGGGATATGGTCGTCCCACCCGTCGTTGATGAGCCTAAATAGCTGCCGTAATCCGGTCCAATAGAGGCTTGCTCCCGGTGCGAAGGCGATACCGTCATCTATGTTTTCATGGATGACGGTTGCCAAATGGTTGAGGCTATACTGCATTGCGTAATCGCGATTGTTGAGTGGCAACAAGTCCCGACTTTCGGCGTAGAGGATAAACAGGATACGGTACAGCAGGATTAGGCAGTTTGCCTGAATTTCACCAAGCGGCGGGTTGGCTGTGTCGAAACGGTTGTAGGGGAAATCGAGGAATCCACCGATGAGTAGGCGTAGGGCATCGTAGACGCGGTTTTTCAAATCGTCGGAAATGCCGACGGTGTACTGCTGACTCCCTTCCAATACCGTATCAAGGAATGATTTTTCATTATCGCCCGGCGTGAAGGCATCACGGCGGAAAAAGCAGTAGAAGTAGCGGAAGGCCTCTAAGTCTCCATTTTCGGAGAGCAGCGCGGCGAGGTCTACCTCGTAGAAGCTATCGAGCCGGTAACTGGTCTGACGATGGTAGAGTCGCCATTGCGCCCCATTGGTCAAGATGCCCCAATCCTTATCCGCGCCCCGCAGATAGCAGTCAATTTGGTAGTTCGGATTTTGATTGGTGAATGGGTCCCCTCCACCCTGCGCTTTCCGGTCTAGGTCACGTGACCACGCTTTGGCATCACCGACGGCGAGGGCGGTTGTGAAGAACTGGTTGGTGTTAATATGAGGCTGCGCTGCGTTGTGCATCTCACTTGATGTGAAGAAAGCATAATCGGGTCTTTTGGTTCCCTGCGCTGTTTGAAGTGCGGGTTGTACCTCGAAAACGTGCCCTAACTGTTCAAGGAGTGGTTGGATGAATTCGCGTTCGGTTTGCGCTTCGTTAAGGTGTGCTGCGTTGGGGACGACGGCGGTGAAGAGGTCTTTGATTGCGGCGTAGTCCGATTCGATGTCGGGCGTCTGTGCCCACTGGGGTTGTTCGACGATGAGGGCATCGAGGTAGTAGTTTGAGAAAAGGGATCGGTTTTTAACAGCGTCGGGTAGGTTCATTTGTTCATTAAACGGATGAATATGGGTTATTTTATTGAATAGGACTTACGCAGTTCAGTTTGTAGTAGCGCGTTCATTGCGCGTGCTTCCCTCCCTCTGCTTGCTTTTCCCCCTGCTTGCGGGGGGACTAAGGGGGGGTAGACTGAGGGGGGGTGAGAGGGGCATCCCTGCCCCGATACGCAAATTAGGACTTCTGCAGTTGGATCCCTTAATGCTTCGTAATGACGATTCTTCCCCTTGTAATTCGTAGTGAGCGCAGATCTGCGTTCACTACAAGCTGGAGTACGTAAGTCCTGTTGAAGCATCATTCGTCCCAAGGGACTGTTTCGGGCGGTTGGAGCTCTAAGATTTCAACGATGCAGCGGATTGGAATGCCGTACCTAACGTTGCCGTCGCGGCCGACAACCGTGTGCGCCTTGAGCAGCGAGTTAATGATCGATTCTTCGGTCGCTTCAATGACAGCGCGGAAGAGAAGGCTTAGCGCGCCCTCATCGTAAAAGGTTGGGGACGAAACCCCAATACGGTTGGTTGTCGAAAAAGCGATAACAAAATCACCGCTGCCGTGCGAGGCAATCGCCCCGGTGCGTGCGAGCCCAAACGTCGCCCGTCTCGCAACGCGGGTGAGTTGGCGGTGAGAAAGCGGCGCATCCGTCGCAACGATGATCATGATTGACCCCGGTCGTTCCTCTGAGATATCCTCTGGCGTCAAATGTTCACCAACCGGAAAACCGTCTATCCTCAAATCGGGCGCGCCCCCGGTATTGGTCAGCACCAGAACGCCGGTCGTGTACGCAGTTCCGTCCACCTGAGCCACCCGCGAAGCTGTTCCGATCCCAGCTTTCCAGCCAAAACCGCTCATACCTACGCCGGCCCCGACGACGCCTTCCTCGACATTCGTGTGAGACGCAGTTTCCAACGCCTCAAAGACATGCTCCCGCCGAACATGACGCCCCAGAATATCGTTGAGAAAGCTGTCGTTACATTCACCGACGATTGGATTAAATGAATAGACCTCCGGATTCTGTGCTGAGACATAATCCACCAGCGCGTCGGCAGCAGTCCAGACGTTGAGTGTGCCTGTCAGGAGAATCGGGGTCTCGATATTTCCCAGTTCAAGCAGTTGCGGCAAACCGATTGATTTGCCAAAGGCGTTGATGATATGCGCTGTCCCTGTCACTTTTTCAGAAAAAATATTAGCATCGTGCGGCAAGATGGCAGTCACGCCTGTGCGGATTGGGCCGTTACCGGGAGAGAGCGGTCCTTCACCCGATATACGCGTGACGTGCCCTACTTTGACACCGGGCACATCGGTTATTCCATTGAGTTCACCGGTGGGTAGCACCCCAATTTGGATGCCAATTTCGCGGGCACGAGGCCGATTCGGTTTACCTAGTGTTTGCATTGGAAAGTCCGCCTTCTGAGGGTTGATATGATCCGATATACATTATACCAGAACCCGCCAAAACATCAAGTCCATTTACATAGGGTTATTTATGGTGAATTCAAGAAATAAATAAATACTTTCGCTCCCCGGTAGGTGTGGTTTCCAACCGCCCCGCATAGGCACAGTTAGAAACAGTGCCTACCAAACAGGGGAACAGTAGGTTCGGTATCCTAACTGCCCCGGTTTGGCGTGTCTCATTAATTCTAAAATCTACCATAATTCCCCTGTGAGAGGGATTTCCCAATCCCGATGCCTCACCGGCCAAGCGATGTCCCGGGTTGCGCCTTTTTGACCCAAATGGTTAAAAACCCGAAAACTGAATAGCCCTATCCATTTACAGATTTCCGCTTGACACCAACGCTATATGCGTAATAGAATAGGGTGCTAATTGAATGGAAAGGTTCATATCAAAAGAAAGTGCAACGCACGAAGAGAAACTGCCCCCTTCTCTCCCCCTGCTTGCGGGGGTTATCACGGTGCCGATAATGGCCGCCACGACAGCACCTTCTCCCCGCTTGCTTTCCCCCCTGCTTGCGGGGGGGCGGGGGGGTAGATTAGAGGGGGGCAAACTCGGTTTCTTAGCACTAAATCTTAACATGAGCGAATGGAAATACCCTCTATTTTCCACAGAGATATTCAGAACTGATCAAGGAGCCCAAACATGGCGAAACGGTACAGTGCTTGCCTCATCGGCTGCGGTCGGATGGGAGCGACAATTGATGACGAAGTTCGAGACCATCCCCAAAGTTTTCGATGGATTCCCTACTCACACGCCGCCGGGCATATCGCTTCAGAACACACCGATCTAATTGCTGTCTCAGATGTCCTCGCGGAAAAGGTGGAAGCAATCCAAGAGCGATACAACGTTCCAGAGGGCTACACCGACTATCGTGAGATGATTCGAAAAGAAAAGCCGGATATCGTGAGTATCGCTACCCGTCCGGCGACGCACGCCGAAATCACGGTTTTTGCGGCGGAAAATGGGGTCAAAGGCATCTACTGCGAAAAGCCGCTCTGCTGCTCAATGGAAGAGGCGGACGCAATGTTAGCGGCGTGCGAAAAGCACGATGTCAAATTCAATTACGGTACGCAACGTCGTTATATGCCGATCTTTCAGAAAATGCGGGAACTGATAGACCAGGGGGAGTTGGGTGAAATTCAGGCTGTGATTGGGCATGTCGGCGTCGGTTCAGCGCAATGGGGGCACACGCATACCGCTGATATGCTGCTCTATCTAGCGAGCGATTCTGAAATCGAGTATGTGCAGGGCGACGTGAACGTGGATTTAGCGGATTTTGTCGGGAATCGTGTGGACGACGATCCGGGAATTCCGATGGGATATGTAACGTTCAAAAACGGTGTCCGCGGCTATCTGCTAGCGAGTGGTGGCTTCGAGTTTGAGGTCAGTGGTTCAAAGGGCAAGCTCCGCACTTTGAACGACAGTGTGGCGTGTCAATGGCGCAAGGTACAAGAGGAGTGGAACATCCTTGCAGAAGTACCGTTTCCTGAACCGCCGCGCAAAAGTGGAACCGTCGGGGCAATTGACGATATCGTTGCTGCGATTGAGGAAGGACGCGAAACGGCAGGGAATATTCAGGTCGCTTGCCGCAGTCAAGAGATGATTCTCGGCTTCGTCGAATCGCAACGGCATGGCGGCGCGAAAGTATCACTGCCGTTGGCGGATCGGGGACTTTACGTTGGGCGGCAAAATTGGTAGAAAGGGGACTTTGATGAAAATTACACAGATCGACGTTTGGACAGTGGTGGTTCCAGTTTTTCCCGAAGCGGTGCATAGCGAGGAATACGGCGGTTATCCCGATTGGGCGAGGGTGCCCAAGCAGATTATTCGGATGCATACCGACGAAGGTATCACCGGAATCGGTGAAACAGGGAGAGGGCAATCCACACAAGTGGTCGCTCAAGCTGCGGAACAGTTAAAGGGCAGAGACGTGATGCAGATGTGTTTGCAGAACGTCTTTCGTTCGGAGCCACTCAAGCCGAACCCTGAATCGCCAGAAGATTGGGAGATTGACCCCGGGCCCTATCCCACCGGATACGAGGCGTTTGAAATGGCGGTTTTCGACCTCATCGGCAAACGGTTGGATGTACCTGTTCACGCACTGCTGGGCGGTGCCTGCCGGGATAAGGTGCGGGCGGATTTTTGGATCGGGCACCAGACGCCGGAGCATACGGGACGCAGCACGAAAATTGCCATTGAGCGAGGGTTTACTGGACTGAAAACGAAATGCCGGATCCAAGAACCGATGGCGGAACGGATACGAGCGGTCTGGGAAGTTGGCGGATCGGACTTCAAAATGACGGTTGATCCGAACGAGCGTTTTTATACCGTTGAACAGACCCTTGAACTCGCTGATCAGATAAAGGAACTTGAGAACGTCGAGGTGTTTGAAGATCCTATCCCGAAGAAGGGCTTGCGGGACGATGTCCTCGCCCAGTACCGATACATGCGCGGGGAGTTGCCATTTCCGCTAGCACTTCATCTCGGCGGTGCGTCGGACGTGATTAAAGCGATTCGCGCGGACGCTGTGGATTATCTCAACCTCGGCGGTTCGATGGTCAACTTTGTCAAGGCGGCTGCAATTGCACAGGCAGCGGGCATCCCCGTGTGGCACGGATCGGGAAATGATCTCGGAATTATGGAGCGGTCTTATCTCCACGCAGCCGCTGTCGCGCCGAACTGCGTCCTTGCCAGTGATTTCGTCGGCAGTTGGACCCGGGTTGACGATCTGATTACGGAGGGGTTCACTTTCGAGAAGGGGTATACGCCTGTGCCGCAATCGCCCGGGTTGGGGTGCGAATTGGATCTTGATGCGTTGGAGAAGTATCGGGTAGATAAGTAGAAATGACAACGGAATGGAGGTCAACAAAATGCCAGTTATAAAACTTCCCGAAACAGATTGGGGAAAAGCGTGGCGATTATTGATTCAGGAAGGTGGCACAACGCGGATTTCTAAAGACCACGTTTATATTGTTTCGGGGCGTCAAATTGAATTATTGCAGGACAAACAGTTACCTTTTGAGGTGCTTGATGAGTCAGACCGCCATTCAGCCACCCCCAAGCCCCAGCGGGGCGCCATGTGCTGCTTTAAGTTGGTACGCGATATATTAAGAAAACCACGGTGCTGATTGTAGGCGAATTTGATTATTGCTAACAGGCATCGGATTTGGCAACTTGATCTGCGGGTTGTATCACAACTTGCGTTATAAGTATCACAATGGCTTTTTTAGTGAAATGCCTGTCTATACCGAACCGTACATGGAGGCGTAATATGTTCAAAAATCTGAGCCCGGGTGCTATCGGCATTCAGGCGAATATCGAAGAAGGGCTAGCGTTGGCAAGGTCGGCAGGCTTTGAGGGCCTAGACCTGAATATCAGCGAAGCAAATACATTGGCAGGTGAACACTCCGCTGACTACGTCAAAAGCCTCTGGGCAGAGGCCGGCTTGAAGATGGGCGGTTGGGGGATGCCCGTCAACTATCGTGGGAGCGACGCGGAGTTCGATGAAAGCCTATCGCAGCTCCCCAACCTAGCGCAACTTGCCGCAAATCTCGGTTGCCATCGCACGACAACCGTTGTGTCACCGAGCTCAAATGACCGCACATTCCAAGAGAACTGGGATTTTCACATCAAACGGCTGCGTCCCGTTGCGGAGATCTTGAAAGATCATGGACATTCGCTTGGTCTAGAGTTTATCGGTCCGGCAACGAGCCGTCAGTCGGCGAAGCATCTGTTCACCTATACGATGGACGCTGTGCTCGGACTCGCCGCTGGGATTGGGACAGGCAACGTTGGATTGCTATTCGATATGTGGCATTGGTACACCTGCCGTTCCACACTCGACGATGTCAGAAAACTCTCCAAAGCAGATGTGGTGTATGTCCACATCAACGATGCTCCTGCGGGCATTGACCCGGACGACCAGATCGACAACGTGCGCTGTATCCCGGCTGAAACGGGTGTGATTCCGCTCGCTGAATTGATGCAAATTCTCAATAGCATTGGCTATGATGGTCCGGTGACGGTTGAACCCTTTAGCGCGAAAATCAATGCGATGGAGCCGCAAGATGCCGCGCGAACCGCTGCTGAATCGCTGGATAAAGTATGGGTGCAAGCGGGGCTAGCATAGGTAGGAAACAGATTCATCAGTTTCGTAGGATTATTGGTAAAGGTAGGGAACGCAGATCTGCGTTCCCTACGTGCATACCTCCAAGTCAAAGGAAGGATAATTAACAACTGTGCAACTAGTCAACAAAGAGAATATACTCGAAATTACGAGAGAGTGGGAAGGCGAGCGGTTCCCTGACGGGAGGCCTCGCGTGTCGGATGACATCGTTGAACGGATGAAAAAGGTGACGATTGAGGAGGCGTGGGGTGTACTCCAAGGGCACGGTTACCGTTTTCAGTTTGATGGGGATTGGATGAACCTGCACCCAGATCGCGTTTTGGTCGGGAGAGCGGTAACGTGTGCGTTTGTTCCACTGCGTCCAGACTTTCAAAACGTTGTTGCGGAACAGGGGGAGAAAGACAAACGGATCGGCGGACAAAACTCGTGGGTGATCGATACACTCCTCGAAAATGATACCATTGTTGTCGACCTATTCGGCAAGGTGAAAAACGGCACCTTCGCGGGCGACAACCTCGGCAATGCGATTTTTGCTCGTAGCAGAACTGGTATGGTCATTGATGGGGGGATCCGTGACCTCGACGGCATTTATAGTCTCCCGGACTTTGCAACCTTTGTGCGTGGGGTGGATCCATCAGCCATTGCTGATGTAACCTTGGCGGGAATCAATATTCCGACTCGCGTCGGTGAAGCAACAGTCCTACCGGGAGATATTGTGCTTGGGAGGCGTGAGGGGGTCATTTTTGTTCCGCCGCATCTAGCGCAGGAGGTTGTTGAACGCTCTGAGGACATCCGCATGCGTGACCGCTTTGGCCACCAACGTTTGCAAGAGGGAAAATATACCCCCGGTGAAATTGATGGGGCATGGTCGGACGAGATCAACGCAGACTTTGCGGAGTGGGTAAAAACTCAAGAACCTTAGAGGAGGAACACGAAGGTTGGCCCACCGAGATTATACCTGCTTCACGGAGCGATTGGAATCCTTAAACTCGTCTCATACGCGGATAGAAACCGTGGGGGTTGTGGACGACTATCCTATCCATCAAGTTTTACTGGCGGTTGGTCAAGGTGTGCACAAAAACGTACTAATTACGGGGGGCATTCACGGTGACGAGCCTGCCGGACCAGCGTCAGTTTTGCGTTTTTTGGAGCGAGACAACACCCACCTGTTGCAACATTTCAAGTTCCTGATTCTACCGTGTATCAATCCTTACGGTTACGTGCACGACACGAGAGAGAATAAGCGGGGCGTAGATCTGAATCGTTCATTTGAAGATACCGGCATCGCTGAAGTAGATATTGTCAAAGAAACGATCGCAGGACAGCGTTTCGATTTCTGCCTCGATTTTCATGAAGATTGGGAAGCAACGGGTGTATATCTCTACGAGGGTCAACGCTATGAACAATGGATTGGCCCCGAAATAACTCGTCAGATCGAACAGGTTGGTCCGATTGATGGAGAGGTAGGGGAAAGCGACCTACCGCTCGCCGACGGTGTTTTTCAGGTAGATCCCGCTTGGGGAGCTGCGGGCCTCGCTCCCTACCTCTTCCATTCTAGTGCAGATCACGTCATGATTTGTGAGACACCGACAAGTTGGCACCTTGACCAGCGGACAGCAGCACATCTGATGGCACTGGATGCTGCACTCAATATTCTAAGTTAAAGAACCGATGGGGCGAGTCCGTAAATATTGATAACGTGATGCGTGAAATGTGAAAACCAAATGAACCAATGAACCAATAGGAGATATAATGACATCTACAGAAATTTCATCAAATGTGAATACGAATTCACGTCCATCTCAACTGAAAATTACCGACATGCGTCTCACTCAGACCAGGACCGGCGGTCCGATTCTCAAGCTAGACACGAATCAGGGCATCTATGGCCTCGGCGAAGTGCGCGACGGGGCGAGCAAAACATACGCACTGTTGCTCAAAAGCCGGATATTGGGCGAAAACCCCTGCAACGTCGATAAGATCTTTCGCCAAATTAAGCAGTTTGGGGGCCATGCACGTCAAGGCGGCGGTGTATGCGGAATTGAGATGGCACTGATGGATCTTGCCGGTAAAGCGTACGGCGTTCCCTGCTATCAACTTGCGGGTGGAAAATTCCGCGACAAGATTCGCTGCTACGCTGACACACCGTCGCTTAAAGATCCAGAGGAGATGGGGAATAAACTCAAAGAACGGATGGATCGCGGGTTTACCTTTTTGAAGATGGACGTTGGCATTGGACTCGTTAGGGACATTCCCGGAACCCTCTGTGCACCATCAGGACATCTTGATACAGGGAACCTGATGCATCCGTTCACCGGCATCCGCTTGACAGACAAGGGAATTACGCTTTTATGTGAGTATGTCGAAACTGTGCGGGGAATTATCGGTTACGAGATCCCGCTTGCGACTGACCACTTCGGTCATATTGGAATTGAGGACTGTATCCGTCTTGGTAGGGCTTTGGAGAAGTACAACCTTGCGTGGCTGGAGGATATGGTGCCGTGGCAATTCACAGATCAGTACGTCCGACTTTCAAACGCGTGTGCCACACCAATCTGCACAGGTGAGGATATCTACTGTAAAGAAGAGTTTAAGACACTATTTGAGGCGAAAGCTATTTCCATCTGTCATCCGGATATCGCGACATCGGGCGGGATTCTGGAGACCAAGAAGATTGGCGATCTCGCTCAAGAGCACGGCATTGCCATGGCGTTACATATGGCCGGGACACCAGTATGTGCGATGGCAAGTATTCATTGTGCCGCAGCGACAGAAAACTTTCTTGTTTTGGAAAACCATTCCGTTGACGATCCAGAGTGGAATGAGTTGGTGACCGGGCTTCCCAATCCAATTATCCAAGATGGATTCATGGAAGTGCCAGATACGCCGGGACTTGGTATTGAGCTCAATCCAGACGCGATAAAGCGGAATCTCCACCCGGACGAGTCCGCGTACTTTGCACCGACGACAGAGTGGGATACGGAGCGGTCGCACGATAGGCTTTGGAGTTGACGCGTGAAACGTGAAGATAGGAAGAAGGATTTTCAGTTATGCCGGTTTTTGAAACTGCGGAGGAACTCTACACCTGTATCGGTGGGTTATTTGAGCGAATGCAATCTCAGGTGGAAGTGCAGGAAGAGTTAGCATCGCTGAAATTAACCGTGAGGTTCAACTACACGCAGCCAGCAGCTTCCATTACGCTTGTTGCACATCATGGTGAGGGTGGTATCCACTATGGTGAGTGCGCTGAAAAACCGGACGTTGAACTTGCAATGACCGGAGATATCGCTCATCACTTTTGGATGGGAGAAATTAACGTTATGGGTGCAATCACAAAACGTCAGATTGTGCCCACAGGCTCACTCTCAAAGATTATGGCACTCACTCCGCTAATTAAGTCGGGCATCCAGACCTATCCACAGCATTATCAGGAATGTTTAGGAAAGGATAGGTGATGTATCATGATGAGAGTCTGTGTCTATCGTCGTCGCCACCAGACTCCCACACCGATTAGAAAGATGACTAACGGGATCAGAAAAATTGCTGTCATCTGCACGAATGCGACTTCGCTCGGTGTCATCATACGTAGGCTTCGCTCGCTTGGATCAACCGGGCGAATGGCTATCAAATCCTCCTCCAGCGTCAACCAATTCACCGCGTTTAGAAAGAAATCACCGCCGCCGGTGCCGTGAAAGAAGAAATTGTTCGCAAAATCGGAGTCCCCAACCACAACGATTCGTGTTGTGCTTTCTTCCGGCGTATCAGGGGATGGGGTGTCACCCGTGGTTGATTCAGTACCTTCGCGCTGTACAGCAACGGCGAGAGACACCGGCGGCGGTGTATCCTCGCCTTCTGTATATGAAAGATCCGGTTCAAAGGTGCCGTCAGCCCTCCGTTTTGTCTCACCCCAACTTCCAGTAATTTCATCGGTGGTCTTTACAAGCGATTTGACATTGAGGTTACTCCCCGCATTCGTCTTCGGAGTGACAGACCGGACGAGCTGAAACGTCACTGGTCGATACACCTCCTGTGTGATTTGATGGAACTCAAAATCACTAAGCGTTGGAGCCTCCGGCTGACTGCCACCGACTAGGAAGAAAGCAGGACGGATGTGATCCAAAACGAGGTCATTACCGATCGTAACCCCCCATCTGTCCATCAAGCCAACTAACGCTTGATTCGGTTCTTTCGCTGAGTTCAGCGAGGGATCGAGCATCAAGAACAACTTACCATCTTTATCCAAGTATTTAGAAATCGCATTGATTTCGTGTGCCATCAGGGGTGCTTTGGGACCGGGAATAATGAGTGCTGCACAATCGGTGGGGACTTCTGGCTGGGTTGCTAGAGACAATGTCTCGATCCTGTAATTCTGCTTTTCTAATTCCTCTTTGGTCTGGCTGTAGCCTTTCTGCTCAAAATCGTCGATCGTTTGTTCTTCATGCCCCGTCAAGAAGTAGATTTTAACCAACTCATCACGAACCACTTTCAGAATCGCGCTGGTGAACTTCTGCTCATCAACAGTTGTGATCTGTTCCCGTACCCCACCGCTCTCAAATACCGTTGTCCCATCAAACTGAATGCCATATTCATCACTTTTCATCTTCCCCGCATAGGGGTCCACAAATTCGACCGAGAGTTTATCAGTCTCGCGTTGATACATTTCCAATAAATCTTGTGCACGTTGACGATCGCGTGCCAGTTGATTATTAGTGGGATTGAGGCTGAAAAAGGCGATCACCTGAACCTCTCGATCTAGTCCGTGTAGGATGTTTTTCGTCTGATCCGATAGGGTGTATATCTTATCGCTTGTCCAGTCTGCGGATGTATCGAACCTTTGCCCGACGATAACGTTGGCGATGACGGCAATCCCGGTCACTAGCAAAACGGCGACGCCAACATTTGTACCGTAGCGAACTTGACGACTCACAAAGAAGCGCAATATCGCTTGGCGTCTCAGAATCACAAAAGCGATTAGGGCTGCGATTCCAAGCACGAGGAAAATCCATACAACGAGACGTTGACGCAGAAAGACACTCGACAGTGTTGCAAACAGAAGAATAAGGGTGAGAAAACCGAGCAGCGTTGCCCACTTATCGCCTGTTTGTGATTTTATATCTTCCGGGCGTGGCGTTTCGTGCATCGGAATTACCTCCATTTTGATGATTCAAATGATTTAACCGTAAAGAAAAGACAGACGATGGTGAAACTCAGATAGTAAACGGTATGCTTGAGGGAGACAGTACCCCGCGAAAAATCGCTGAAGTGTTCGGTGAGAGACAGATAGCCCAAGAAATCACCCATCTTTCCGCCACGATTCGATAAGAAGCCGATAATCCAAAGGGAGAGTAGCAAACCGAAACTGGTCAAGGCAGAAACGATCTGGTTTTTGGTCATTGAAGATATCATTACACCGAGCGCGAGAAAGGTCGAACCGAGCAGCAATAACCCCAAATATCCACTAATAACTGGTCCGATGTCTAAGTTGCCAAACCGAGTCGTTATCAACGGAAAAATCAGGGTTAAAAGCAGCATCACGAACAACATAATCCAACTCGCCACGAATTTCCCAAGGACGACTTCGGTATCTTTGAGCGGGGAGGTCATGAGCAGCTCGATTGTACCTGTTTTCTTTTCTTCCGCGAAAAGTTTCATTGTCAAAGCTGGGGTGAAAAAGAGGAGAGTGACACTGATGTTGTTAAACAGGGTCTGCAGCACATCGGTCGTTGAGTACTGATACGCGGAATAAAGCCCCAGAATCGCGTAGAAAAGGAATCCGGAAACCGCTATAAAAATAAACAACACGAAGTAGGCAATCGGTGAAACAAAGTAGGTATACAATTCTTTGGTGACGATTACAGCGATGTTTTTCATTTTTCCCTCAGATGATATCACAAGGACTCTGCCAGCAGACTTTGCCTACAAAAAATGGGCCGAGTGATTCAAGATATTGAGCGGTCTGTTGTGATTTTCTCATCTCACCCACAAGGTGCGACAAAGGGTGAAGTGTTGTGCCCATCAATCCAATCACAAAATCGTTATCGCGTGCATCTAACCCAAAACACGCCAGTCGAATATCATGCGCGTATCCTGCCTCGACGTATGTTCTGCCAATCATCGCATGTTCCATCAGGATCTTTCCCTGCTCCGGTTTAGGAAGTCGATAGAACTCCGGCTTCCGACGGAGTGGATACCAGATTGCCCACGAAAGTTCAGGGTTAAGTGTATTGCGGCGCGGTTTAACAAGCAGCCAATCTTCTAGATCCGGTTCCCGCCCAGAGGCATAGGTTCTACCGACCATAGTAAACTCAGGCTTTGGGTGGAGAGCGTTGAATGGCTCACCGGTGAGGATTCGTCTCGTCTCAGCCACAAGAACATCCGCATCCTCTGTTATAAAAAGCAAGCCGATACCTTTCGGATCGTTCAGATCATGATAGAGAACAGCCTCCAAATCACTCGTTTTTAGTGAATCAATTAGCGCATGTGGTTGGGAGCATCCCGTGAATACTTGAAGCTGCAAAAATAGGCGGCGTGTGCTGTATTGGGGGTCGCCATTTATTGGTGCACCGATTTCACGAATTTCTGGGGCATCGATCGGTTGAGCAGCCCTTTCAGTTCGCTCTGAATCGTGACGATGTTGGGGGGTAGTAGAATTTTGAGAACGCATAGATTTATATTCCTCGTTGTTACTTTCGATTTTTCTGGCAGACTCGATTCACAGTATACTATACCGTTATCCCCAATTTCAATGTGAATCGCTGTATTCTTAGGGTCATTTAGTTTTCAGTGGAATGTCGGGATAGTGAATTCTAAAAATAAATAAACACTTTCGCCCCTCGGCTTCGATCCCGATTTATCGGGGCCGGTAGGTGCGGTTTCCAACCGCACCGGTTTGGAGTGTCTCATTAATTCTTTAAGGTCCACTATAAATGACTCTACCGTATTCTTAAAGGTGGTAGAGCATCCAGTAAACGATGATCCCGGTGACGGACACATATAGCCATATCGGAAGCGTCCAACGGGCGATACGCCGGTGTTTGGTGAATCGTTTCCGCAAAGCGAAATAGAGTGTTATTAAGGCGAGCGGAAGAATCGAAGCGGCGAGGATAATATGAGGGATAAGAACGGCAAAGTAGACGGAACGAATCCACCCACTCCCTTCAAAGGGGGTTGATCCAGCGTGGTAATGATAGATGAGATAGGAGGTCAGGAAGAGCCCTGATACTGCAAACGCCGCAATCATACAGTTTCTGTGGGCAACAATTTTTCGCCGCCGGATCATCAAGAAGCCGACACTCAGTAGAATGGTGCTGATTGTATTCAGTGTGGCATTCACTGTAGGTAGATCGGAGATGGTAATCATTATCCGCTCACCATTTCAAGTCGTTCGATTGCAGTCTTCGCCCCCTCTCGCGCCAGAGTCGCTGTGTCCTCTTGTGCGACCTGTTTCAGCTTCGGCAGCGCACGCTTATCTCCAAGCTGCCCCAGCGCAACGGTTGCAAAATAGCGGACATCGTCATCCGCATCGTCGAGGGCTTCGAGCAGAGGTGTTAGGTCATCACTCGTTGCGAGATGGCGTTCAAAATCACCGATATTGATCAACGTCTGCGCTGCCTCTCGCCGCGCCTCCCTATCGCCGTGCCGTAGGGTGGAAATCAGCGAATCCATCTCGCCGGTGACAGTGGACAGATTATCCCAATCGCAGTCGAGGCAAAACCACCCATTTTTACCTACTACCTGCACGTTTTTGCTATGACAGTTTGGGCATTCTGTAAGCATCGGTTGAGAAGTCATTGTATCTTGGATTCCTCTAGCTCCGGCAGATCACGCCAGATTTCAGGACCTTCCGGCTTGAAGTTTATTGTTGCGATGAACTGCATCCCTTGATAGAAATTGATTTTGAATTTCCCACCACCAAAATTGTCCTTGATGTAACCCATCGGATCATCAATGAGCGGTCCCATCTCGTCGGCGTGATAGAAGGCAAGCAGCTTGAATCTCACCGTGTTGCCCACCGGCTCTTGCACCAAAAGACGTGCGGTGGTTGTGGGAAACAATACCTTAAATACGTCCCATAGCTGATCGATTGTTGGCTTTGGAACGCCGAGGCGTTTCTTGAAATCGTTTTCGAGATATTCAGAAAAAAGATTTAGTACCCATTCCATAGTTGGTTGCCTCTGTTTAATAAAACGCTGGGACACCGAGACGCGTTTAATTTCAACGCAAAGACGCAAGGGCGCAAAGGAAAATAGTTAGATGTCGAGATATCAATCTCGACCTACGGGTTGTAGTACCCGATCAAAGAAATGCTGGAGGAAGATTTCAGCGTTTACTCCTACGCAGACACGGGCATTCGGTTTTGTCCGCGGTCTTTCTGGGCGCAGATCAGCGACGGTCATCCCCTGCGTCAGATCGCTTGAGGTTTCTACCTGTACAAAAGCCTCCATCGTCTCAAAAAAATCGGGATGGGTAAGTAGACTGATAGGAAGCGCGTCGTGAATATAAGTTCCATAAAATCCTTCGTGCGATTGATGGTAGTCCATCGTGGCTCGTGTGACATCTCGCAGAAACTGCGATAATCTATCGTTCCGTTCACCGATTTCAATGTCTAAGCGTTTTCCGGTCAGAATCACTTGGTGCGTTACGTCGAGCGGTACTACTGTAATTGGCACACCAAAATCGAGAACAAGTTGTGCTGCGTGCGGATCAGCAAAGATGTTGAATTCGGCGGTCGTCGTGACGTTTCCGTAAGTTTCAAAGGCACCGCCCATCAACACAATCTCGCGAATCCGCCGCATCCGCGCCGGATGCTTAATCATTGCTTTGGCGATATTTGTCAGCGGTCCAACCGGAACAAGAGTGAGTTCATCGGGATATTGTCCGGCGAGATCAATGATGAGGTCAACGGCGGAAATCGTCGTCAACCGTGGTTGGGGTTCCGGGTAGAGGTGCGAGCCATCGTCCCTTAACAGTTGCGTCACATATCCGAGACCATCCGAGCCGTGAACATGCGATGCCGTTACAAGTGGTTTAATCAATGGCTGCGATTCCCCTTTGGCACAGATTGGATATTCACTCAACCCCATTGCCTCTAGTGTCATCAGCAGATTGCGCGTGCAGAGATCGACATGGACGTTACCGCTGACGGAAGTAATCGCTTCCACCTTCAATTCCGGCGAGTTGAGCGCGAGGATGATTGCCAAGGCATCGTCCACGCCGGTATCGGTGTCTAATAGAATGCGCTGCATTAATTCCATCCCTTGTGAGACATCAATTGCCCCTCAATTATTAGATATCGGGGAGTTTTGATGATTCGGAAGATTCTATCATAGATTGGTCGGATTGGCAAGTTCGGATTTTGATGTTGCATTATTCCCCTACCTGATATATCATAGATTGCGCCATGATCCACGGGGATTCTGGCAGCCATTTTCAATAGGACATGGGGAGGGTGTATGAAAATTACTGTTCTCGGTTCAGGCACTTCGACAGGTGTACCCGAATATAAGTGCGATTGTGAAACCTGTGAAGATGCCCGAAAGTTCGGGTCCAAAAATTATCGGACGCGTCCATCAATTCATATCGAAAGGGATGGGAAACACCTACAATTTGATCTCGGTCCCAATTTCATAGACCAGATTGACCGAAACAAAATCGATTGGATTGATGCCGTTGTCTTTACCCATTGCCATGCAGACCATGTGAGTGGGACAAATGACATTGTCATGCCGTGCCGTAAACAACAGATGGATATGCCTATCTACGGTCCGGAGGAGACCATCCGCATCCTGCAGCGCAATTTTGATTATATGTTTAGTAAAGAGACCTTTCAGGGCGGGGGCGTGGGACACTTATTACCTAACATTGTGCAAGAACCGTTCCGATTGCATGCATTTGAGATTATCCCAATTCCGGTTGAACACGCTGCTGTACAGACCTACGGCTACCGAATCGATAATTTTGGTTACGTGCCCGATGTGAAGCGACTGCCCGATACTTCTAGAGCTTTGCTCCAAGGCATTGATTTACTAATCATTGACGCGCTCAGTTTTAATCCTCGCCATCCAACCCACTTCTCGGTTGGGGAAGCACTAGAGGTTGTCGATGCATTGCAGCCCAAGGAAGCCTACTTCACGCATATCATGCACCGACTCGACCATCACCACTTCCCGGATCAATGCACTGAACAGGGTATCGATCTGCCCGAAAATGTCTATCTGTCGTATGATGGGCAGGTACTTGAACTTTCTTGACATTCAGTAAAGGAAAAAGAACACAATGCAAAAAACAAAGATTGAACATGTAGAAACAATTCTCTGGGATCGCTGGCTTTTGATAAAGATTCACTGTGAAGATGGCACCGTTGGGATTGGAGAGGGCGGGGTTCACGGTTGGCAACGACCAACGAAGACGATGTTAGAAGTCATGTCGCCGTATCTGGTCGGTAAGGATCCATCGCTTATCGAACACCACTACCAATGGCTGTACCGTTCATCACACTTCATGGGGTCGGTCATTCAAGGCGCACTTTCAGCCATTGATATCGCACTATGGGACATCAAAGGGAAGCGACTCGGTGTGCCAATCTACGACCTGATGGGGGGGATGACGCGCCACCGCGTCCGTTGTTACATGCACGTGGGAGGCACAACCTTGGATGAGCTGGTGGCAGATGCCGTGAAAAAGGCAGGCCAAGGCTTTACTGCGCTCCGTTTCTCGCCGTTCCCGTCAGACTTCCATCTCCATAAATCGTACGCAGAGTGGGCAGACGAGGCAGTGCGCCGTGTGGGAGCGGTACGCGAGGCTGTTGGCAATTCGGTTGATATTTGCGTCGAAATTCACCGACAGATGAATCCCGCAGAGTCAATTTGGCTGGGTCGGCGGCTGGAACAGTTCAACCCCTATTTCTACGAAGATCCAATGCTGCCCGATAGTCCGGCAATCATGGGTGATGTACAGGAACAGTGCAACCTACCCATCGCGACCGGTGAGCGATTCGCAAGTATCTTTGAGTTCCAGCAACTTCTTGAAGCCAAGGCAACCTCCTACATCCGTCCGGATTTATGCCTCTGCGGTGGACTTTCAGGGTGCAAGAAGGTAGCAGCGATGGCGGAGGCGCACCACGTTAAGGTTATTCCACACAACCCGCTTAGCCCGGTGAGCACAGCAGCATGTGTGCAGTTGGATGCGGCAATTCCAAACTTTGCACTTCAGGAGTATACCGGCGAGGCGGAGCCGCCGAAGAGCGATTTGCTTGTGGAGCCGTTGGAATTGAAGGAGGGCTATCTGACGGTGCCCGAAGGCCCCGGATTGGGAATTGAGTTGAATGAAGCAGCTTTGAGTTATCCCGTTCAGGACAAGGTGTTGGATACACCGATTGGGTTTGACGGGTCTGTGCAGGACCGGTAATCTCTGGATCTGAGATGAGAAGAATTAACAGATTTCACCACTGAAATCTGTGTAATTGGAGGAAGATTTATGGTGTCTGATCTCGAAATCTATCTGTTTGATTTACGCGGTTATATTGTTTTACCAAATGCCTTGACTCCCGAAGAGGTCGCAGAACTCAACGAATGTCTTGATGCAATACCGCCGTTAGAAGCGGGTGAATGGTACGGTTATGTTCACGCGCACCGGTATGGCACGACCGACGGTTTCAATCTACAACAGATCTATGAAGCGGGCGAACCCTTCGAGCGACTGATTGATCACCCTTCATGGATCGACAAGGTGAAACACTTCGTTGGAGGGGAGGGATCCTTTGATTACCACCACGGGCCCCTGTTTATAGATGAGAATTTTGCTACTTTTCGAGGTCCGGGAGAAGCTATTGGATTGCACTCAGGGGGATACCCCCCCATCCATCGCAACCAATTCCGGTATCATAACGGTCGCTTTATGTGCGGGCAGATTGATATCCTCATCGCGCTGACTGACTTTGGACCTGGCGACGGCGGAACGATGATTATCCCCGGTAGTCACAAATCTAACTTTAGACACCCGCACTACGACAAACACAGAATGGCGGTGGGAGCGACAGTCGAAGGGATCGAAGGGGCTGTTGAAATCCACATCAAAGCGGGCGATGCGCTGCTTTTCGTTGATGGAGCGGCACACGGTTCAGCGAAACGGGAGAATCCCGGTGTCCGCCGAACTATTGTCTACCGCTATGGGCCCTCTTGGGGCAATTTCCGATACGGTTATCAGCCCTCACCGGAACTGTTGGAACGCCTGACGCCCGAACGCCGACAGATTGTTCAACCACTACAACTTATACCAAGAGAACCGAATAAGGCACCTGTGAAGAGTTAGGGCTCATCGAAAAGGAAAGGGCAAGACGATAAAGGCGTAAAACGTGATACGTGAAAACCATAGTCAGCCGAGCAGGATGCTCGACCTACGGGGATGTGTGCAGGTTACGGCATACGGAGTATGCCTACTACTAGCAACTTGCATTAGTATAAGCTTTATGGTGCATCCGGCTTTCGCGCTTTGACGCAGTACATGGGCCATGCGAAGTAGAATTCCCCTGCCTCCCGCTGAATGGCAAAGATCGGCTCCTCCTCCGGTACTAGCTCATCAAAGGCGGCGCGGATCTGCTGAACCCGCTCTGGCGAGTTGCCGGGGCGGTCTGCCCACCAGGAGAACGGTTGGAGGGCGTTATGCGTATGTACCTCGCTCTCGATGCTGAATCCGGCCCCCTCAATCATCTCTCCCCATTGTGAAGGGGGATATCCCCATACATGGGAATGGTCTCGTAGTTTTTCCACGCGGTTTTGCCATTCGATGAGTCGCTCTGATTCCGGACAAACGGAATCCACCATGCAGAACAATCCCCCCGAACGCAATACTCGATAGGTCTCCGATAAAAATTGTGGTACATCCTGAAAATGGTGCGGGGCGATTCGGCAGGTGACTAGATCGAAAGAGCCCGCTTCAAAGGGCAAAGCCTCCGCTGGGGCGACTTGGAAGTCGATGTTTTGCAGCCCGCGTTCATTGGCAAGTGTTTTCGCTTGATCCAGCATCGCGGGAGTCAAATCTGTTGCTGTGATGTGCGAGACTTTTGGCGCAAAGGCAAAAGCGGTAAAGCCCGTTCCGGTGGCAATGTCGAGAACTTTTTCGGTGCCAGTCGGTTCTGCGAAATCGATAAGCACTCCCAGCGTCTCTCCCTCCGAGTGACCCTTACTTTGGGCATAATATTTGGCATGTTGACTGAACTGTTGACGCACAGCGTCGTGAATTTGATCCATTATACTCCCTTGAAATTGATGTAGGTGATTTATAATTGTTGTCTAATCTTTGGTTAAGGAGATGCAGCCCCCCTGTAATTATGATGAACCTCCTTCAGTTAGGTGGTGATGCAGAAAGCGAAACGTTCCCTGTCCGTTAATCTCGTGTCCGCTGTTAAAGAACTCAATCTCTGTCCGATCGGGGATGCCAAGATTGGCGTAAAAGTGCCTTACGATTGCGTATTCGTAAGCGACCCATTCGTCCGGTGCTACGCCATCATGATGCCCGCGCTCAACCATAAACGGTCTGGGTGCAATCAACCACGCCATTTCCGCATAGTTGAAGGTGTTACCGAGATTGAACTCTGGCATCTCGTATTCGCCGGTAAACATATAGCTGTAGCGAGAATCGTAGGTCGCATTTTTGACGATCCACTCGTTGAAATCCGCCGAACAGATGGACAACGCATAACCGTCGAGTAGAGCGGGAACGCGCATAGCGGTCTTGCCGCCGTAGGAGAGTCCGTAGAATCCGATCCGTTCTGAATCCACAAAAGGTTGTTCCGCAAGCCATTCCAGGGTCCGTTCGTGCTGGTGAGTGATTAACGAAAAGAGGGACCACTTGACGGGGTTTGCTTTGCGTTGGATGACGCGGAAAGCATCCTGACCGATGTAGGGATTTTGTGGTGCGTAGACGACGAACCCTTGATTTACTAGTTCAGCGCCATAGGCGTTATATGGGGATTCGATTTTCGGATCGACGACATCCTGTGATCTCCCCTCTAATCCATGTTGACAAACCACCACTGGATGCCGCTCATCCGACTTAATTCCGTTGGGCACCAGCAGAATGCCGTATGCAAACGTTTCCTCCCAAACATCGAGGACAACTTCATACCCCTTAAAGCCCGGCTCATCATAAATCAGGCGGGTACGAGGGTTGGTTGGGACGCTCGGCGGTGGACATCTGCCGATAACCTCATCCCAGAGATAATCACGGTAGTATTGGCAGGTTTCCTGCCAGTGCTCAATTGACGAGCGATCCGCTTTTGACCAAAATGCTTCACGTCGAGATGCTGCTTGACGCAGGGCATCTTGTGTGAATGCGATCAGTTGATGAAACTGTCTGTATAGTCGCGTTTCAGGTGAAAATGCCGTGCGCCTATCCTGTGGCGGTGCTCCCGCTGGAGCAAGCGGTTGATCTCGACCAAGGGCGTTAAGGAAACCCGTCAGCGCAGCATCGGATCCGGGCGAACCAACGCTGTCGTCCGGCGCTACAAGGCTGAGATTTTGCCCAACTTCTAATCGTTCATACATCGGATGGGCTCGATCAAATTCCGCTTTCGTCGATTCCAGCGGTGGCGAAACCAATTTCCCCGGCGCAGCACCAGCACGCGCATCACGTACCGGTGGAGGCCCCGCCACCTCAACACCCTGACTGGCCTCGACAATTAACGTTCGTGGTGCAATGAGGCTCGCTATCTCCGCATCTCCAAATTCGTGCAACAATGCCCAAACATTGCGATAAATCGGTTCTTTCCAGACAGCCTCACGCGACTGAAAATAGCCACTGACGACCGCTGCATCGATCCGCGTGTCCACCGCAGCACTGTAAAGCGTCAACAACCCGCCTTCGCCATAGCCGATGACTCCGATCGGTGGCTGATTTTCCTCGCAGCTCATCCAATCTACCAACGCGAGGATCTTCTGCACCTCGTAACCAATAATATGTCGCCCCAATTCAAACGCCATACGATAGATAAATTCACGATGAGGTTGATTGGTCATACGCCCAATCTTCGGATTGCCTGACCATCTATCGTCTCGATCTATCAGCGTAGGCACGACAACCCGGCAGCCCTGTTCAGCCAAACGGCGGGCAAACTGTGCCGCCTGTGGTATTCCGTCTGCTAGCCCTACAAGCATCTCCGGCGTCCAGTCCGCATCAGGGAGTGCGATTACTTGAGCGACAGGATCACCCTCCGGTTCTAGTAAGAGCCCTTCTCCATCCACACCGTCAAACACGTGCCACCGCACAGCGTACACGGTATAATCTTCTGCCTTTGCAATTTCGGCTGTTTGTGCCGTTGTCGCAATATAGTGGATAGCATCGACTGGGGCTCTCTCATCCACGCAGCCGATATACCCCCTAAAGCGTTCACGATTTGGCGCAATCGAAGCAGTATAAGCCTCGTGTGAGCGATAGTCCCGATTCCACAGTTTTTGACGCGATTCAACAGAGTCCGCTACCGCTTGTGCTACAAACTCATCCAAACTCGTTACCATTTGGGCGGCGAGATCGCCCTGCATCGTTAGATGATCTGTTCCCGGTAAGGTGTCAGCCTCTGCCGATGACGCTGAAGCCAAAACCCAAAGACCAAATGTAGAAGTATTCATAGGAAAATTTCCTCCACGTTTTACACAATCCCATCCTGCTTCAATTGATTAACTTCCTCTGCTTTCAGTTTCAGCAAGCCGGTCAAAACTTCTGATGTATGCTCTCCGAGATCTGGCGCAGGGGCATCGATCTGACCGGGTGTCTCTGAGAGTTTGATCGGAATCCCCGGAATCTGAACAGTGCCGGTTATGTCGTGCTCGACTTCAGCAATCATGTCTCGTGCTAGCACTTGGGGATCGTTTGCTACCTTATCAACGGTGTTTACTGGACCGCACGGTACACCGATCGCCTCCAAAGCCTCAACCCACGCATCGGTTGTGCGGCGACGCATGATTTCAGCAAGGATTGGGAAAAGGGATTCATGGTTCTCTGTGCGCAGCGCATTTGTGTCAAACCGCTCATCGTCGATCAACTCAGGCTGACCGACATGTTCACAAAACTTCCGCCACAGTTCATTGTTTCCGATTGCGATAACCACATAGCCATCGGCAGATTCAAATACCTCAAACGGTGTTATTGCCGGATGCCGCCTGCCCAACGGACGTGGAATATCGCCGGTGGAAAAATAGCGGACCATTGCATTCTCCAAGATTGCTACCTGACAATCGAGCATCCCAACGTCAATGAATTGTCCTTCACCAGTTTGATCGCGATGCCGAAGTGCGGAGAGGATCCCGATAGCGGTGAACAACGCGGACGTTATATCGCCAATCGAAGTCCCCACACGCACAGGCGGCCGATCTGGTTCGCCGGTTATACTGATAATTCCTCCCATTCCTTGAATGATCATATCGTATGCTCCCCGCATTGCATACGGTCCCGTCTGCCCGAATCCTGAGCAGGCAGCGTACAGCAGAGACGGGTGGTGCTCCTTAAGCGATTTGTAATCCAAGCCGAGTTTTTCCATTGTCCCAGTCCGAAAATTTTCAACAAGGATATCCGACCCCTTGACCAATTCTAGAAAGAGCTCCTTACCGCGCCGAGACTTCAGGTTTAAAGTCATACTTTTTTTCCCCCGATTGACGCTCATAAAGTAGAGACTGAAGTCGTTCTTGAAGGGACCAAAATCCCTCGCCTCATCCCCGACCCCCGGCTGCTCAATCTTGATGACCTCCGCGCCAAGGTCTCGTAAGATCATCGTTGCGTAGGGGCCGGCTAAAATACGCGTAAGATCTAAAACTCGTATTCCTTCTAATGGACCTGCCATCTATCTTCCTTTCTCTTTCGAGGATAATATCATTCCCTGTTTTAACGCAAGTTTCTAGCCAATCTGTAAATCGAATTTTCATGCCCGGCACCTATCGGAAACGATCAAAGTTAGGACACACCTATCTCCCCTCTGGGGCTTTATAGATTGGGCAAGCTGCCCGACGGACGGGGAGGGGATATTGTTGGGTTTCAGGTCCCCCGTTCAACTCAACCTATGTGCTGCCAAGTGTCAACACGCCCTAGCAACTATAGTGGATCTTAGAATTAATGAGACACTCCAAACCGGTGCAGTTCGGATACCGCCCCTACCGTTCTCCCGTTGGGTAGTCCCCCTATTTTCCCCCGCTTGCTTTCCCCCCTGCTTGCGGGGGGGAGGGGGGGTAGAATAAAGGGGGGTGCCGATGCGGTGCGGTTAGCAACCGCCCCTACCGTGGGGCGCAAGTATTTATTTCTTGAATTCACTATAAGGTTATTTTACCATACTTTATGCGCTGTTTGTAAGCGGTAGCAGTCTTATCCCGATTATTTGTTCCTGTTATTCCTTCCGCTGCTTAATTTGTGGCCGATTTTGGGGTTGACGGACACAATAGCAGTGTGTTAAGATTCCTTAAAGCAAAGGCATTAACTGGGCATCGCTAAATGGAATTTTCGGAAGAAAGGAAAGACAGCCTTGCCGAAAAAAATTGCCGTTTACCCTGGCAGCTTTGATCCACTCACCAATGGTCATGTAGATCTGATAGATCGAGTTTCCGCGCTCACGGTTTTCGATGAGTTGACTGTGTTAATCGGCATTAATCCCATTAAGAAGACGCGTTTCACACTGGCGGAACGGATCGAAATGTTGGAAGCTGTCATCCAACCTTATCCGCACGTCACTATCGATCAGTATTCCGGACTTACCGCGCTATACGCGCAGGAGCGCGGTGCCTCTGCGATCATTCGAGGGCTGCGAGCATTCTCCGATTTTGAGAATGAGTTCCAGATGTCGCTGATGAATCGCCAAATTGCGCCACAAGTGGATACGTTGTTTATGATGGCAAATACGAAGTATGCCCATCTGAGTTCAACACTGGTCATGCAGGTTGCACAGATGGGGGGCATGCAAGTGAGTAATGAAAAGTTGTTAGAGATGGTGCCGCCGGTTGTTGTTGAAATGCTAGGCAAGAAATATGGCCCGTCAACGGATTGACAAGGCCGATCTAAAGAAATAGAGTGAGGAAGCCTATACCATGCGATTTATCCAACCTGGGCTATCTATTCTCGCTGTTGTTATATTATTGATTAGTCTATATCGATTTGTGGAAGGGTTTCAGAATTGGCAAGAAGCCCGCCAGATTAGACAGCACTCCTTGGACGAGTTAGCAGAACTTGAACGTGAGCGCGATCGCTTAAAAGTTCGGGTGGAAAAACTGAAAACGGACGAACTCACCAAAGAACGGTTGGCACGACGACTCAGCTATATTAAGCCCGGTGAAGTTGTATACAAGATTGTTCCTTCTCCTGATAAACCCCGCGAATAAAGCCAACCTATTGTGCACACAATCTACTATTCCTCTAAAACCTGCCTAGTGTAACGCAAGTTGCTAGTTGATAAACAGGCGTCAGCAACCGATGCAAGAGTCGGGAATCGGAATTCCCTCCTATAGAAAAACATGCAGTAGGGAGTGTATCTTCTAAATCATGGTTCTGACCATTTACGCGTGATGTTTCACGTATGTTATACACATTGCGCTCCTCCCCGATGAAATCGAGATTCAAAACTGGAGCGCGGAGATTGGACGCATCGCCATCTATGGACATATCGCGCCTCTGGAGCGAAAGTGAGAGGGTTTAGCAGGCGAGCGGGGATACCCCGTCCCTGCAAGAAAACCGATGGACTTTCAATAACTAGCAGCTTAGGTTAGTGTAACGAAATTTATTTCTCGAATTTTAGTCTTGCTCGTTGACCAACCCGTCGCAACGGATAGAATAGACAGATAGATACCGCGACAAGGATGCCTGCGGCAATCCAACAGGAGATTTGGAAAGTATCAGGCGTGTACAGTTTCCCCGCAAAAGGAGGGCCCACGACCCGTCCAAGGCTGAGAAAAGCGTCCATCACGCCGATTGTGGCACCTTGACCGAACTTGGTCTGCTTAGAAATCCACGAGGCGTTTGTCGGGCGGATAATCTGATTGCCGATTCCAGCAATCGACAGATAAAGGGTGAGTATCACCAATGTTTTTGGCCAAGGGAGTAGTGCCATTCCGACAGCGTTAAGCAGCAACCCGATGATAATCAGTTTGAACTCCCCAAAAAAGTTAATCAGTTTTCCTAAAACACTACCCTGTAGCAGGGCAATGAATGTTCCCATAATCACTAGCATCACCCCTAGCTCTTTTGACCCGTAGTTCAGTCGATCTTTGATAGATAGTGGAAGAATCGTCTCCAATCCTGCAAAGATAAACGCTGAGAAAAAAGCAACGAGAAAGAGCGGTGTCAGTGGGTGATTCATTGCTGACCAAGGAGAAATAATTGCTTCCTGTATATCGGGAAGTTCGGCGAGTTTGAGAGATTCTGGCAAAAGGGTCAGCGCGAAACAGAAAGTAGCCAAGGATAACCCACCGGCGAGGAAAAATGGTAGGCTGTGGTTGCCGATAATTCCGCCAATGCCGGGGCCCGCAATAAAACCTAACCCCATCGCAGCACCCATCAGCCCCATCCCCTTCCCCCGGTTCTCTTCTGTCGTGACATCCGCAACATAAGCCAGTACCGTTGGTAGGATAGCTGCAGAGAATATGCCGGATAAACCGCGCGCAATGAATAGCCAAGGCAAACTCTTCACTGCACCAAACAGAACCAGCGCACCTGCATTACCAACGAGCCCCATCAGGATTGCAGGTCTCCGACCATACTGATCTGAGAGGCGTCCCCACACTGGCGCGAAAATTAATTTCATCGCTGAATAGATGCTGATCAGGAATCCGATCTGTGCAGCACTTGCACCCAACTCCTCCGCATAATATGCTAGATGTGGAAGGATGACCCCTAAGCTAAGCATGACCAGAAACATCGTCAGAAATAGGATTGTTAAGGCACTTTTCTTCATCCGCTATACCACTGTATGATACATTGACAGCTCTCTATGGGGATTGCCGATTATAGAAGTTCGAGAAACGTATATCAAATCCGATTGGACTTTACTCTAGATCGTAGTGTACAATTAAACGTAAAACTTACCGTAAGGAGACAAAAATGACTGTTGATCAATTAAAAGGCAAAATTGTCGGCGCAGCGGTTTCAGGTGGACTCGATAGCTGTACCATCACACGATGGCTAGTCGATCACGGGGTCAATGTGGTCTGCTTTACTGCTGATCTCGGACAACCCGATGAAAAAAACATGGACGAAATTTGCGGGCGAATGCTTGCATGTGGTGCACAAGAGGCGGTTATCGTTGATGCGAAGGATGAACTAGCGACGGCGGGGCTCAAGGTCATCCAATCCCAAGCGAAATATGAAGGGGGATATTGGAATACGACCGGTATCGCCCGGCATATCACTGTCGAGGCACTGTTGCCAGAAATGGAGAAGCGTGGCATCAACATATTGGGACACGGTTGTACCGGTCGAGGCAACGATCAGGTGCGGTTTCAGATTGCAACCAACATGTTGAATCCCAATTTTGAGGTGTATGCCCCGTGGCGCGACCCGGCATTTCTTGAACAGTTTGGCGGCAGAAAAGAGATGATCGATTTCTGTAATGCACACGATTTACCAATCCGAGCAACCCATGAGAAGCCGTATTCAACCGATGCGAATATGCTCGGTTTAACCCATGAAGCAGGCAGATTAGAATCCCTCAAAACACCTGCCGGCTTTATTACACCGGGCATGGGTGTCCACCCGAAGGACGCCCCCGACGATGCTGAACACTTCACGGTCACCTTTGATAGAGGTATACCGCTGGAGGTCAACGGGAGTCCGGTGATTCCTTTCCAAGCCCTCGCGGAAGCCAACCGTATTGCCGGAAGAAACGGTGTTGGCATCGGAATTCACACCGTCGAAAATCGGTTCGTCGGGATTAAAAGCCGAGGAGTTTATGAATCGCCGGGGATGGAATTGCTCGGTCGATGTTACGAATTCCTGCTTCAACTCATTTTAGATCGACGGGCGCGTCAGGTTTTCGATCGAGTATCAGTTGATGTGGCTGAACAGATTTATCAAGGCTATTGGTTCGATACCGCTACCCAATCGATGCTCGCCTCTATTGAGCCTTTTACCCGTATGGCTTCTGGGGATATTACCGTTGCGTTATACAAGGGAAATATCGCATTCCATGCTGCTGGCGGCGTGATGCATTCACTCTATTCGGAGGAAACCTCCTCAATGGAAGCAATTGGCGACTTCAACCACGCGGATTCGGAGGGGTTCTTGTCCGTTCTCGGTGTCAGTGCGAAGGCGTTGTCTGCCGCGGGGCAAACAAAGTAGCATCAAGGAAGGGATGGAGGCGGTTTCCCCATCCCTTCCCTGATGCTTGATTAAATATATCTCCACGACTTTCTTGCCGTTTTTACTCGTTTTACCCTCAAATTTGTACATACCAAAAGACTAAATGACAACCATTAAAACGAAAATCATTGACCTACTGGATGCACACAAAATCTCCTATCGACTGTTAAAGCACAGTGCACCTGTTTTCACCGTTGAGGAAGCGGCAGCCCAACGCGGCGTATCCAAGGACGAGATGGTTAAATCTATCCTGCTTCGTGACAAAGATGAGCATTATGTCATGGCGTGCGTGCTGGGTTACGCACGTGTCAACCCGAAGGCTGTGCGTGCCTACGTTCCCCAAGCATGGAGACGCTTGAGTTTTGCTACAGCGGAAGAGATTCTGTCTGTGACCGGCTGCGTCCAAGGTGCCGTTGCACCGTTGGGACTGCCCGATAGCGTGCCAGTCATTTTTGATGAAGCGATTACACAATGCCAAAAAGTCAATATCAGCAGCGGCGACCCCGCAGCAGGTCTGGAACTGAACACCCAAGACCTAATCGAGGCTGCTGGTGCTCAAATTGCCGTTATTGCAGACAGTGAGTAAAAATCCGAGCACTCTAACGGAGGCGCGGTCTTCTTAGAACAACCTACCGCTACTCAACCGTGACCTTCACTTTTCGTTCCGGTCTCTTGTGGAGATGCCCTCCTGTTCCGGGGAGTGCAATACCAAGACGCACAGATGGTTTGCCGCCCTTGGGAAAAATATGATGGAAGGTCATTGCGGGTACATAAACGAAATCCCCAGCCTTTGCATGGACCGGTTTATCTTCTCGCCCTTCGATAATCCAGTCAATCTCCCCTTCAAGTACAATCCACCATTCGTCGTAGTTGTGGCAATGATTATCATTGATTTGGCCTGAATTTTGATAAATCACTACCCCCGCTACATGGTCGGCGAGGACAACTGCATGGGACCAAGGAGGCGGTCCCATTTCCTTCTTAATCTCTTCGAGACTGATACTGTTAAGCGTTGCATCAAGAATTGGATTGTTCAGTGCCATAGAAGTTCTCCTTAAATTGAAATGTTTGAAAAAGCCAACCGCCTTGCCACACCCAACTTTGCGGCTGCCCGATGACAAATTGATTTGTCTCATCAGCGATGGAATTCATCTACATTTATGCGTCTTGCACTGCGGCAAGCATGCGCTTCAGTGTAACACTATCTTCGGGCTAAATCAAGCAAAAGTTTGGTTCGATTGCAGCCGGAAGCCGGTGCTTTTATCGTTGACAGTGAATTGATAATGCTTATAATGGAAAAATCATCCATGATGAAAAAAGCAATTCTTAAATTAAAAGAAGGAGCCTAACAGATGAAAATTGTTGATGTAGAAACATTCCTAGTTGAGAACATTCCCCCTTATCAAGGCGGACGCCGCTGGTTGTTCGTGAAACTGATTACCGACGAAGGTATTGAGGGGATTGGAGAGTGGTCAACCGGTCAGACGGGCAGAGAAAAATCGTCGATTGAAATCATCAAGGATTTGGCAACCCAGTTTGTCATTGGTGCCGACCCGTTCAAGATCGAGTTGTTGTGGCAAAAAATCTATGCAACCGACCATGACTTCAGGCACCCTGGGTTGGCTCTGACGCCGGCGTTGAGTGCGATTGAGATGGCGTGTTGGGACATCGTTGGTAAAGCTCTGAACCAACCGGTCTATAATCTGCTCGGCGGCCAATACCATGAAAAATTGAGGGCGTATGCCTACATGCCGCACGGGGGGATATGGGAGAATCCCGAGAAGGCGGGCGAAATTGCCGCCGACTTGATGGAAAAGGGTAACACCGCAATGAAGTTTGATCCGTTCCCGATCTTTCCCGCACCACGCGATATTCAGTTGAAAGATATAGCGCGTGTGGGAGAAATCTTCAAGTGCATCCGGGATGCGGTCGGTTATGGAGTAGAAGTTGGACTTGGCACTCATGGACAGTTGACGACTTCCAGTGCGATTCGGATTGCACAGATGCTAGAGCCGTACTATCCTTTCTGGTTTGAGGAACCGGTGTCACTGGAAAATGTCGATGAAATGGCGCGGGTGGCATCGCATACCAGTATTCCGATTGCAACCGGTGAACGTCTCTTGACCAAGTACGAATTTGTCGAGGTTTTTCAGAAGCAAGCAGCGCAGATTATACAACTGGATGTGGGGCACTGCGGCGGTATTTTGGAGTCTAAGAAGATTGCGAGCATGGCAGAGGCACATTATGCAAGCATCGCGCCGCACATGTACTGTGGTCCCGTCGCAGCAGCCGCCGCGGTTCAGGTGGCGACATGCAGTCCAAATTTCCTGATACTGGAGTTTAATCGGACAGATCTTCACGCCGACATCTTTCAGGAGCCTCTCGTGTTTGACAATGGCTATATCGCCCCACCAACAGCACCGGGGCTAGGTGCTGAGTTGAATGAGGAGGTTCTCGCTCGGCATAGAGTGGAGTCCTAATAACCTGGGGTGCTGGTTGGTGAAGCGGTCATCTCCACATTGTTGTTCAAAAGGACAGGTGTATGCTGGTTCATTAGTTCACGAGTTCATTAAGGTTTTTCAAAGATAGAAATGACCGCGATCGGGCCTAGCACCATTGATTAATATGTCCACCTATGGAAAGGAGTAAGAAAGTTGGTATGACAACTTTAGAAGTGCTTTCGGAATCCGAGAAAAATCGTGTGCGGATTACGGATGTGAAAGCCATGCAGTTGAAAGACCAAGTTCAATCCCTCGTAAAGGTTGAAACGGATGCCGGCGTTTACGGCATCGGCGAGGCGGGTGCTTCTGGACCGATGGTGAGGGCACATCTGCAGCATCTGCGAGCGACGCTCATCGGTCAGGATGTATTTGAAATCGATAAGTTGTATACCCGCATGGTGAACTTGCAACATCCCTATAGATCGAATATCCCAACGGTCAGCGGCGTGGATATTGCGCTCTGGGATGTGGTGGGGAAGCTATTGAATCGACCGATCTCAACGTTGATTTCCGGAAGGTTTAGAGACGAAATTCCGCTCTATATCAATACCCCCGGTCCTAATGACTGGTTTGATCCTGTTTCGTGTCGGGACTGGTCTCAACGGATGAAAGAAGCTCCGCAAGGTTGGAGCACCTTAAAATTTGGATTTGAACGTTTGATGGGAAATGGATTGCCCGAAGGCAGATACATTACCGGACAGATGTCCCAAACGCTGCGGGCAACCGAATTAGACCTGATTCGTCGAGGGTATGAGAACTGCCGGAATGCGTTGGGAGATGAAATAGATTTCATTGTCCATTGCCATAACGAATGGGATCTTGCCACTGCGATTGGGTTAACGCAGGCAGTTGCATCTAGCAATCCGCTTTGGATAGAGGACGCGCTGCCGGTGTGGTATTCAGACTCTTGGAAGGCACTGAAGCAGGCGTCTCCTGTGCGGATTATTACCGGAGAGAAACTAGAGCTACCGCGTGAATTTCTACCGTTTCTGATGAACGAGGCGTTAGACGCCATCCATCCAGACCTTGTTTTCGCGGGCGGATTGACGGGTTGTCGGAAGATTGCGGACCTTGCAGAGATGTTCTACATCCCGATTGCAACGCATAATGTCGGCAGCCTCGTCCATAACATGGCGACAGCACACTTCGGCGCATCGGTCAGGAACTTTGTCATAACGGAGACGCGGATCAGCCAAATCGCACTCATTGATGAAATGGCTGAGGAAAAGGTCCAGGTCGCTGATGGGAAATTGGCTGTGCCGAATGGACCGGGCCTAGGGATTACATTGATTCCAGAGGTGTTGCGCGAGAATCTACTAGAGGGTGAGCCGTATTGGGATTAATGGGTAGGAAATGATAAAATCGGAATAAAAACTAACCGCAGAGACGCAGAGAAAATCTTTAGCTATGCTTCTCTGCGCTCTCTGCGTTAAATTCAGAAAGGTTTGTAGTAACTTATTGTGTAATGAGGGGAAGAACTAGGACATCTGCCGGTTTCATTTCTGTGACGGTCATCTCACATATAGCCTAACCGACTGCCGCAGCGACAATGAGTCCTAATGCGATGATTACACCGGCAACGGCAATTCCCGCTGCCGTATTGTTATCTTCAGCGATCTGATGATCAAGGTCAAAGGGGGTAACTAGATCGAAAATTTTATAGCCGACCATTAAAACAATCACCCCAACGATGCTGAAAACTACACTTTCGATGACAAGCAGCGCAAGATGCTTGAAATCAATGAACGCCGCGTCCGCTGCCGCGGCTTCACCGGTTCCCTGTGCATTGGCTGGTGTTGACCACATTGAGGCAGCAACGATGCAGCCAATCGCGATACAAAAACTGAGCAGCACAATTTTCTTCGCCATTTGTATTCTCCTTTTGATCTTCGTTTGGGATACGGAATCTCGAAACCTCGTAACAGGTTGACACTCTATCACAGTGTTAAGTTCAAAATCAACAGAAAAATTAAGAGGGCTAGGGTCATTTAATTTTCCGGGTGGGGCAAGATGCCCTGCCTACGATGGAGGCTAGACTCCCCGCCAAAATCGGTCAAAAACCGAAAACTAGATACCCCTATTATAGTGGACCTTAGAATTAATGGGACACTCCAATCTCCCGTTGGGTAGTCCCTGTTGGAAACAGTGCCGATGCGGTGCGGTTAGGAAACCGCACCTACCGGGGGGCGCAAGTGTTTGTTTATTTTTTGAATTCACTATAAGAGGACATGGTGAATACGCACAACTATGTCTTCGCGATTTCTGCACGAACAAAGTGATAACCGACCGCACCGGCAGGATCTGCATCAAAGCCCGCTTCCTTTTGCGTCAGTCCGTCATTGGCAATGGCTCTGGCGGAGATCTCCACCTCCCCCGGGTTGTCAGGCACCTTCCACTTATATTTCCAGAGATACCATGCTAGTGGTGAGTCGCTCCCCCAAATGTCCGCTGCCTCCCACGTGTTGACATCATCAACGCTTGTGGTCATGCCGTCATCAATGCTCACTTCAACCCGCTCAATCCCTCCATGGTTACCGCTATCAAAAGCAGCACCGCTGATTGTATATGTCCCACCGGCTTGAATTATCTCGTCAGTGCTGGGCGTACCGATTAGGGTTGCTAGCTTTACACGCGCAACAGGATCCCATCCTTTTTCCTCCCAATACCCCACATGCGATTTTGCCAACGTGATATTCATGATCCATTTCGGATTCTTTGTGCCGTAATGGCCGGGGTTAAGCAGACGGACCGGGAAACCGTGCTTGGCTGGAAGGGATTCACCGTTCATTTTGTACACTAAGAGCACCTCCTCGCGAAAGGCGCGATCTATCGGGACTGCTGTGTGATAACCGTCGGCACAACGGAACACAACAACCTTTGTCTCCGCCTTGACCCCTGACTTGTCAAGGAGGTTCCGCAGGGGCACACCGGTCCACATCGCATTGCTCATCTGCTCTTCACCGATTGGATCGCCGATGCACTTGAGCGTCCGCATCGTCGTCACGGACTCCATGCTCGTTATATCTGCATAATTCAACATAATCGGCTTTTCGACTAATCCCGTTATCCCCATCCTCCAGTGTTCAGCCTTGAGAACCGGCACCTTATCAATCTGAAGGACATAAAATTTGCCTTTTGGTGTAATCATTGATGCCGGTTTTAGTATCTCTTTAGGAAGGTCGTTTTCGGCATGAAGGGAGCGGAGCGGCAGGGTTAAACCTCCTACGCTCACTGCGGCGACCCGAATGAATTTTCTGCGGTTCATGGTCTTCTCCATCATTAGTCTGTTTAATTAGGATATCCCGTTCCTGCGCCCCTAGCTTAGGGTGCAGCCAAGCGTTCAAGTGCCGACGCCACATCAGGGTCATCGGATAGAAGCTGGTTGAGTTCGCGAAGCTGTTCCTGTGCAACATTCACATTCCCAACCTTTTCATTCGCAAGGGCAAGATTAAACTTTGCATCGAGTAGGTGCGCATCTGCTTCTAGCGCACTTTCAAAAGCCTGAATTGCTAGATTAAGTTTATTCATCGTCATGTATAACGTACCCAGATTGCAGTGTGGAATTGCAGGTTTCTCGGAATGTGTTATCGCAAGCTCCAATTCGTTTTGGGCACGCCTGTCATCTTCAATGATCAGGTAGATAAAGCCGAGGTTATTGTGTAGTACCCCATTGTTTGGCGACGACCTAATCCCCTGTCGCAGCGTTGAACGCGCCTGATTTAATTCGTTACGCTTGAAATGGATAATTGCCCGTTGATTCAGCAGATCTGGATTATTGGGCTGCTTCGCTAGTTCAGATTGGATCTGTTTCAGCTCGGTTTCGTAGCCAGTCTTGGGCAGAACGATGTGCGCCAATGTTGGGATGCGAAAATCCGTACCAAGTTTCAACGCGTACTGGGGTGGACGTGCGCCGTTGTATCGCGCCAATGCTTTCCAATCTCGATATCTTTTTGGAAAAATCCGATTTCCATATACCTGAATGAAGTTATAGAGCGTATCGCCTTTGGAGATTGTAGTCCGAATATCGGTATACTTCCGCACTGGATACCGCCCAACAAGTAGCCGGGGATCCGGTGCAGAAATAGAAGTTGCCGGTGCTGTTTCGATTGGCGGTGTTGCGGGTGTTGAAACCTCTGGTGCAGATGAGGTTTCAGCTACCGGTGTATCTGGCTCTGAAGTCGCTTGAGGGAGTGTAGTTTCAACTGTTGGTGTGGCCGGTGTTGAGGTATTTGGCTCCGGCGTGGTCTTAACTGTTGATGTCGCGGGTGTTGAAGTCTCTGGCGGGACGCTCGCTTGTTTGGGGTGTTTAACTTGGGCAAACTGGACCTGTTTGACTTGAGTAGACAATGAATCGAAAGAACTTGTTAATGTCCGCGACACTGAGCCCCAAGGGATAACATAGATTAGGAGTGCAATCAGGCTAACACCCCCAATCAGCCCTATTATTAGGGGGGCTCGGTTTGTTGATTGGGGTTGTGGAGAAGTGTTTACCTGCACCGGCAATGGTGGGAAGGGCAACACGCCGATCTCATTTTGCTTGTGGTTACTTGCTCTATCTTTTTTCACAGATTCCCTCCAATATAACATCTGCTAGATTATAGCAACCGCTAGTATGGGTGTCAAGGACTTTCATGTCATTTTTAGGGTCGTTTAATTCTCCCATATTATTGTCTGAATCACGGATAGACGCGGATTAACAACTTCCACGAATAAAAGATACTATCGACAGTTGACATAAGCACGCGCAATAAATTGCGCGACTACAAACTGCGGGACAAGTTGAAAAGCCCGATTTATCGGGGGTGCCCCGCCTACGGGTTCGGGGCATCCCGAACAGATAAGCACTTAACCTCCCTACCCCCCTTATTAGGGGGAATTAGGGCTCTTGTTGATGTCACGCTTACTGGTAAATGTCTACTTATTTCTTGAATTCACTATATAGTGAATTCAAGAAATAAATAAACACTTGCGCCCCACGGTAGGGACGGTTGCTAACCGCACTGCATCGGCCCCCCCTTTATTCTACCCCCCCTTAGTCCCCCCCCGCAAGCAGGGGGAAAGCAAGCGGGGGGAAATAGGGGGCCTACCCAACGGGAGCTTGGAGGGTCTCATTAATTCTAAGATCCACTATAAATGCCCCTATCTCATTTTTCCATTGACAATTTGGATGTGGATGGTGTATCTTAATTGATTCGCAAACCTGTTCTTATGCAGATGGAAGTCAGGAACGCATTCAGGGGTTCATCTGAGTTTTACACATTATGTCTCAGGCAGAGGAAATATCATGTTTGAAAGTTTATCGGGCAAGTTGCAAGGGGTTCTCAAATCGCTAAGTGGTCAAGGCAAACTGACCGAGAAAAACATATCTGATGCACTCCGAGAGGTTCGTCTCGCATTGCTTGAGGCGGATGTGGATTACAAAACTGTCCGTGAATTTATCGACGGTGTCAGGGCAAGATCGATCGGTCAAGAGGTGCTCGGTAGCTTCACATCGGATCTTCAGATAGCGAAGATTATCGGCGATGAGCTCGCAAAACTAATGGGGGAGAAAGCAGTACCGGTCACCATAGCACCAAGTGGCCCAACAATCATTATGATGGTTGGGCTACAGGGCGGTGGGAAAACGACGGCTTCAGCCAAACTTGCGCTGAGATTCAAATCAGAGGGTCGAAATCCCCTTTTGGTTGCAGCAGATATCTATCGGCCCGCGGCTATTAAACAGCTGCAAGTGCTTGGAGAACAGATCGATGTGCCTGTGTTCTCAATGGGAACTGAGGTCTCTCCCGCGACCATCATTCAAGCTGCTGTCAAGCAGTCGTTGAATCGGGGGAATAATTTTGTCATCATTGACACAGCCGGTCGGTTACATGTTGACGAAGCACTGATGGATGAATTGCGGGAGGTTAAATCTGCCGTCAATCCGACCGAAATTTTACTCGTTGTTGATGCGATGACCGGTCAAGATGCGGTCAATGTTGCCCAGCATTTTAACGATAACTTGGACATTGATGGTGTTATCTTGACCAAGTTGGACGGTGATGCACGTGGCGGCGCAGCACTGTCTATTCGTTCTGTGACGCAGAAACCGATCAAGTTTGTTGGCGTTGGAGAGAAGATCGATGCGACAACATTGGAGGAATTTCATCCGGATCGGATGGCGTCTCGGATACTTGGAGAAGGTGACTTTGCGACCCTGCTCGAAAGGGCTGAATCTGTTTTTAGCCAAGATCAAGCTGACGAATTAGAGCGTAAGCTGCTTGACCAGAAGGGGTTAGATTTCAATGATTTGTTGATGCAGCTTGAACAGATCAAGAACATGGGGCCATTGGACCAACTTGTCGAGATGATTCCCGGCGTCAATAAGCTCCCGATGAAAAACATGCAGGTTGACGAATCGCAGTTGAAATATACCAAAGCGATGATTCAGTCAATGACGCCGATGGAGCGCCGGAATTCGCATCTCCTTGATAGTAGTCGGCGGTTGCGCATTGCCAAGGGAAGCGGTGCAACCGTTCGCCAAGTCAATCAATTGGTTGATCAACTCAAATTTATGAACCGCATGATGCAGCAACACCCGATGGTGGACGTGCCGCAACTTGGCGGTGGGGGTTCGGTTGCAATTAAGGGGAAACCAAAGAAACGTAGAAAAAGGAAAAGACGTAAATCACGCTAAGTTTAGCGTAAGATTTATTTTACAGGACTTACGCAATCCACCGGATTGTAGTGAACGCAGATCTGCGTTCACTACGAAACACAACCGGTGACTAAAGGCTTATAGAAAAAAATTACGAAATAGGAGGCAACATTTGGCAGTACGAATTAGACTTCAGCGGCATGGAAAGAAAAGACGTCCTTTTTATCGGTTGGTGGCCGTTGACTCTCGAAGTCAAAGAGACGGACGTTTTATCGAGCGGATTGGGCATTATGATCCGATGACCGATCCGGCAAACATCGTAATTGACGCGGAAAAGGCATTAAAATGGTTGAGAACTGGTGCACAACCTTCTGACACAGCCAAAGATCTCATGTCAAAAGTTGGTGTTTGGGAACAATTCATAAACGAAAAAGAGGGCCAGCCCACCTCAACTTTAGAAATAGGGTCAACGCCTGCTTCAGAAGAAGGTTCCGAGGCAGCAGCAGAATCCGCTTCTGCTGAAGAATCAGCAGCAGAAGCAAAATAGTGCCAGACCGCGTTTTTAGGGGGATCCTATGCTCAAAGATTTAATTGAATATCTCGCAAAATCCCTCGTTGATTACCCAGATCAGGTCAGCGTCAACGAAGTCGAAGGTAACACTGTGACTATTCTCGAACTGAGCGTTGTCCCTGAAGATTTAGGAAAAGTCATTGGGAAACAGGGGCGCACAGCCAAGGCAATGCGATCTCTGCTACTTGCTGCGGGAGTCAAAGCACGTAAAAAGGCAATACTTGAGATTGTCGAACACCGTCAAGCGGTAGAGTAAGCATTTGGAATCCTACCGACTCACTATAACGAATGAGTGGGAGAGATATGGCTGTTATTGTCAAAAGACCTGTTATTTTGAAAAATATTGTGACCGCTGCTTTCAAGGAACAACTCACGAAGGAGTTAGAGCACACGATTCGCCAGATTGAAACATGGCTGCAGCAAGAGGAGTTCCAAAGTCGACGTTTGATTGCGGAAGCTCAAAAGCGAGATCCACGTCATGTTAATCAGTTGCGCGAAGAGATTCACCAAGAACGCGAAAAACAGGAGCAGGTGAAAAGCAATCTCAGCCAGAAGTTAGCGCAGGTCAAGCAACTGGAGATCGATACCCTTTTTACCAGCGGAACGTATGATGCGCCTGTCAAAATTGAGGTAGGGGATGACATCCGCGCCAAACTGTCTCAGGCAGAAATTATCGTCAAAGATGGAGTTGTCGTCCAAGTCATTGAATGAGAATTGACATCATTACCATTTTTCCAGAGGTCATCCTGCCGGTATTGCAAGCTGGCATCTTGAGGCGTGCACAAGCGAGAGACCTATTGGCAGTCAACGTTTACAACCTGCGTGACTTTACGACAGACCGTCATCAAACAGTTGATGACTATCCTTATGGGGGCGGCGCAGGCATGATTTTAAAACCGGAGCCACTTTTTGCCGCGATCAGGGCACTGCAACCAGAGTCAACTGCGCGTGTTATCTACCTGACCCCACAAGGAACTCCCTTTAACCAGTCATGTGCTGAAGCCCTTTCTCTTGAATCGCACCTCATCTTGATCTGCGGACGCTACAAAGGTATTGATGAGCGGGTCCGTTTTAAACTGGTGACAGATGAGATTTCGATAGGCGATTATGTCCTCAGCGGCGGAGAAATTCCGGCACTGGTTCTCGTTGATGCGATTGGCCGAGTTTTGCCACGGGCGTTGGGCAATTACGAATCAGCACAGGCGGATTCATTTAGCCAAGGCTTATTGGATTGTCCACATTATACACGCCCCGCTGAGTTTGAGGGAATGAAGGTGCCCGATATTTTGTTGAGTGGGCACCATGAAAACATTACGCATTGGCAACACGAACAGTCTCTCAAGCGGACGGTTGAACGCCGTCCAGACTTGCTCGAAAACGTTGATCTTTCAGCTGAAGATATTGCCTATCTAAGGTCTGGGAAAAATTCAGACATAAAGAGTCATGCGTAAAAGGTGAAAATGGGAAAGCTAGAAAACGGGACATAAAACCGTTTCATTCTCTCGTTTTTTTATTTTCCTTATTTCCTGCTTATATCATGGGCAATGTCGAGGCTATAAACACCCGAATGAAAGGAGGAATTAAACAATGAATCTTATTGAATCTGTTGAGAGCGAATATACGAAAACCGATATTCCTGATTTTGGACCCGGAGATCTTGTGCGGGTCAATACCCGTATCCGAGAAGGTTCAAAAGAACGTATCCAAGCCTATGAAGGAACGGTCATTCGACGATCTAACGGTGGGTTGGGTGAGACATTCACCGTCCGTCGCGTTGCTTATGGCGAAGGGAGTGAAAGGACCTTTCCGGCACATTCACCCAATATTGAAAGTATCCAAATTATTCGATACGGTGCCATCCGCCGAGCAAAACTGTACTACCTACGAGATCGAACCGGAAAAGGTATACGAATCCGTGAAAGGCGGCAAACTACCGATAACGCATAGAGGGAACTATCCAGCGGAAATACAACATTTTGAACAAACCTTACGACAGCAGGGTTATCAGCGTATCGCGGGGATTGACGAGGCAGGACGAGGAGCATTAGCGGGGCCTGTGGTCGCAGCAGCTGTTGTTCTTCCTATCAATTGTCAGGTCTCAGGTGTGACAGACTCAAAACAGCTGACTCCCAAACGGCGGGCTGAATTGTTCGACGAGATCCACCGCACAACTGCAGCGGTTGGGGTGGGGCGTGTTGACAATGAGGAGATTGATCGGATCAATATTCTCCAAGCCACAATGGATGCGATGGCTCAAGCTATTACACAAATCACGCCTGCCCCGGATTATGCACTTGTGGATGGTACACATCTGCCTGAAATTTTTCTACCCGCCGAAGCAATCCCCAAGGGAGATACTCTTATCCAGTCTATTGCCGCCGCTTCGATCATTGCAAAAGTTACGCGAGATCGCCTGATGATAGAACTCGATGAAACCTATCCGGGCTACGGTTTCCCAGTCCACAAAGGATACGGTACACCTCTGCATCGTCAGGCAATAGCCCAACTCGGTCCCTGCCCTATCCATCGGCGTAGTTTTAAGCTTCAATAAAATGAGCGACTCTAGAATTAAGGTGGGAAAGATTGGCGAATCCCTTGCCATCGAGCACTTCAAAGCGAAAGGGTATGAAATTCGCGCTCAGAACTATCGCACGCGTTCAGGTGAGATTGACCTCATCGTTCAACGTGGAAAACGGATTGTGTTTGTTGAAGTCAAGACGCGGCGGAGCCGTAAGTTTGGGGCACCGCAAGCGGCTGTTACTCCCACCAAACAGAGGCAAATCTCTAAGATCGCGCTAAATTATCTGCAAACGCACAAGATCTTAGATGTCCCCTGCCAATTCGACGTTGTTGCAATTATTCTGTCGTGGAAATTTGAGCTAATCACACTTCAGCACATTGAAAATGCGTTTGCATTCTGTGCTAGCGAGTGATGAACCCTGCCAATTTGGGAAATTTATTTCGCACCTAAACTGGATAACAAATTCCGAAGGTAAACGGCATCCTCCTTTGCCCACTGCTCCAGATTTGGCGGTGTAGTTTCTGCGTATCCCACCTGACGAATGATCGATTCATCGAATCGGTACTCCGTATGCACCGTTAGGGGTCCATCAAAACTGCTTTCGCACAGAAGCCCCAAATAACGCTGCCAATCGACACCCCCATCCCCTAGCTTTACAAAACAGGGAACATAAGGGGGAGTATGATCGGGCTGCGAGAGATAGAGGGCATCTTTAATTCCGACAACAGACAGATGATCTCCGATCATCGCCAGCCCCATCGCCCAATCCTCACCATCAAGAAGAAGGTGACCGGGATCGGGATAGGCACCGATATGCTGCGGATCGAAACCTCTGATGAGATGCATCAACCCTGCACAGTTTGATCCGATACAGGGACCGCTGTGAATCTGATAGCAGGTTTGCACACCATATTTTTCGCTGAACGCACTAAACTCCTCAAGTTCCCTGCGCGCGGCATCAATCACCTGCCAATAATCGTCTCCCTCGTTAAACCGCCAGAATCCGATTTTGAGGCGTGGTATGCCCGCTTCCGCACACGCTGCATATAGCCTCTCTACCTCCGGCGCATTCGGATTTGTTATATCCGTCGCCGCTGTTGCCAACGGACAGGTGAGGTTCTGCCCCTGCCAGGCCTCCAGTGCTTTGGGGAGTGCTTCAACGACGTTATCGACGTGGATAGGGTGTCCCGGGCGGACGCAGATATCTATTCCATCGTAGCCAAGTTCGATGGCTTTCTCGCCAAGTTGTTCGACAGATAGCTCCGTAAAGAACTTAGAATTGAGTACGATTTCCATTTAGGGTTCCTCCTAGCGGAGTAGTTTGTAATATAAGGTGATCTAATCGCGGTTGAAATGTTTGCCCGGAAGATACTTAATTTCTAACTCAACATCGCGGACGTAACACTGAGGGGTTACATCAGGATCGCGTTCTAGCAGTATAACTTCGAGGACATTGTTCCCTTGTTGGGGCCTGCAGCTTGGGTTAAGCTGGTAGATGAACCAATAGCCTGAACCGGGGCGGTAACGTGGTGCGCGCATCCGGTACATCTCGTTGATTTTACGCAGCAGATGTGGTGGTAATTCTACACCGTTGAGTTGGAAGCACAGCCGGTCGTTTTCGGTGGTGTTCATGATTCGCACGCGCAGAAAAACCTCGTGGACTCTGCCCACCCGTTCCCACCGGGGCAGGTCATCGCTGATTGTCAATTCCAACTGAACGGGTGCATTCACATCCAAGTCAGCGGGCAGTTGCGATGTGAGTTCTGGGCTCGGAAAGCGACCTGTTATTGTGGGGATATGATAGAATTTATCCTTGGGTGCCATAATATCTGGATGGGGCAACTCTCGGAGCTTTTCATAAAACGAAGCCTCATAGGGCCAATTCGTGAACCACTGGCTGATATAAAGTCCGTCAATGCCCTGTGCCCAATAATTGCAAGCTGCAGCACGAATCATTTCAATCGATGCTTCGCCCAAACGGTCAGAGTCCACGTTGCTGTCGATAGCAGCATGGATGCGACACCGTGTGCCTTTGGCAGACTCCACTAAGAAACGGAGGTCAGCAAGGAGGGGGGCTTCATACGTCAGGGAAGTGCCGTTGGGATCGCGCAACTCGGGTCTTGAAATAGCTTGGGCGATGAGAACATCCACTATGCCCTGGCGCATCCACTCCTGTGGGTCCAAACCACGAGATAGACAGGCTTCGACATTTGACGGGATGCTGATTGCCAACTCTCGCTCGGAGCCACTTTCTTTCACAGCTTCATAGACCTGTCCAACCCACTCGGTCATAAGTTGACGTCCCTCATCCGCTTCATCCGGGTGGAAGTAGTAGGGCCAGAAGTTGAATTGAAGTTCAAATCCATCGACTTCATAGTTGGTCAGCACCTCTGAGATAAGCGCAAATCGCTCATCGCGGACAGCTTGGTGCATGAAATCAGCACAGTGAATGCCGGGGAAACTAGCGTCTAAGTTACCTTTTGCACCGATTTCCAGATGCTTGTTATCCAATCGAAAATCTGAGCTGCGAATATCGTATCCGCCTCCCCCTCGCTCGCCGCTCTCTAACTGCATCAGCAGCGTGGGGTAGAACAGTAATCCCACCTCATGGGCGCGGTCACAGATTACTCGCAAGGGATCGTTTCCCTCTTGGATTAGATGCAGTGCATTTTGGTATGTCCGACGGAAGATTAAGTGGTGCCATTTTTGGACATTATGTCCCCACAGCTCGCCAACATCCGTATCATGTAGGACTGTTCGCCCATCCCCCAAGCAAAACATCAGTGCCTCGACGGGAGTGCCAGCTAGCTCATCAACTGCTGCCTCGCACTCCTCCTTCTGCATCGCGGGCTCGTACATGTAGAGAAGCGGATGTCGTCCATCGTGATAGAACATGATGCGTGGCTTTTGCATGAAAATCCCTTCGTTTGAGATGATCGATTTTGGGGTCAGGACTGGTGAACTTCTATTCTGCTATGATGCTGTCCCGGAAGTCAAGAAGATACTCGTATCACTAGGGTCATTTAATTCTTCTGTGAGAGGGATTTCCCAATCCCGATACTTTACTTTCCAAGCGATTCTCTCGTTGTGCCTTTTCGCCCCAAATGGTTAAAACGCCGAAAACTGAATAACCCTACGTATCACATTAACTACTCTCCCGGAATGTCGGTGCGCTTACACTTTCAATGGCGATGTTGATACATGCTGGCAATCCCGACCCCAGTGCCCGCTCAACGGCCGGGGTGATGTCATCTGGATGCGGGACAAACTCGCCATGTCCTCCCAACGCCTCAATCACTTTGTCGTAACGGGAGGGCAACAACTCACAACCAACCGTTCGCTCTTTCCCATAATTCTGAATCTGTAACTGATGCTCTGCGTTCCAACGCGCGTCATTTCCAACAATAGCAATAATAAGCAGATTGTAGCGTAGCGCGGTATCGAATTCCATAGCGTGATAGCCGAATGTGCCATCGCCCAAGAAAACGAAAACGGGTCGGTGCGGATGCGCTAGCTTCGCCACAATCCCCAGCGGGATAGAACTACCAATTGAGCCTGCGGGCCCATTGATGAGGCGATGCTCCGCCTCCAATCCCGCCTGTACCCACTGCCCAAACTCCCCGCCGTCGCTGACGAATACCGCACCATCATTGAGAAAGGGCTGCAGTGCCTCACATACCCGCAACGGGTGAATAGGTTGGTCCACAGAAGTCCGTATTTGTTCCCATTCGGCCGGGGTAGCCTTTCGCGCTGCTATAACCTCCGCCCGCCAGGAATCGTGCTGTCCCTCCTTTTGCAAGCTGCCAAGGGCTTGTGTTGTGTTTGTCAACTGACGCACTATGTCTGTCGGTTCTGCGTGTATCGTCAGGCTGACTCGTTCTTCTGAGCGTAGCTGCGCCGCATCGGCATCAATCTGGATGAAGCGACACCCTTCTGAGAAAAAGGGCGGCTGCCCGAAACGTAACGAGAAGTCAAGTTTCTTACCCACCAACAGTACGAGGTCTGCTTTGCTCAAGCAATTTGTCGCCTGATGCAGCCACGGATCGTTGATGCCACGCGGACTTTCCATCGGAAGAGCGGGGATACCTGTTGATTCGGATAGCTGCTTTACTTCCGTCCATCGTCCGGGGCGTCCCATTGCGGGCCCTACCAAGATAAGGGGGCGCGTTGCTTCGCTCAGTTGGCGCAGTATATCGGCCACGTTGTTTGTTGGGGCGACATTTGTGGTCGCAGTATCTTCATCCATTCTTTGAAGATGTTCGGGAGAGACGCTAGCTTCCAAGACATCGGTAGGCAAACTCAGGTGGACTGGGCCGGGCCGTCCTTCGCACGCTAGAGAAAGCGCAGCAGTGATCGCTGCGTCCAAGTGGGCGGCATCTTCTACCAGCCACGCCGCTTTTGTGACAGGCTTGGCGGTGGTGACCTGATCTATCTCCTGAAACGCGCCGCTGCCGATTTGGGCGTAAGGGGAATGCCCGCTTAATAGCACCACCGGTGACTCTGCCATCAATGCACCATAGAGCGCGGAGATTGCGTTACAGTGACCAGGTCCTGCGGTCAACAGCGCGACGCCCGGCTGTTCGGTCAATCGTCCCCAGCCATCTGCCATGTGCACCGCTGCTGCTTCATGGCGTGTGTGAATGAGATTAATGTCGCGTCCAATACTCGCATCGTATAGGGAAAGGATCTGGTTGCCGGAGAGCGAGAAAAGATGCTTGACTCCCGCGGAAATCAAGGATTCTATCAGCAGTTCTGCGCCGATTTTTGACATAAGATCCCCTCTATAGTTATTAACCAATAGGGCAAGCTCACAGTTGTTGATACGCTGTCTGGTCAAAGACCAAAGGTGAAACGTGATGCGTGAAATGGCAAGTTGGATGGGGCGGGGACTGCTATTTTAACGGGATTTTATTTCTTCAAGCCCCAAGTACCGAGTCTCTGGAAATCCTGCCTCAAGATCGGCCCAAAACCGATTTTTCAGAGTTGTAGGACGCACATCTATCCCTTCCATATCCGCCTTTGAAAGGAAACGCACATCGGCGAGAAAAGTCTCCCCCGGTTCTCTGTTGGCAAGGGTGAGGGTTCCATCAAATCGTTTGCATCGAATGAAAAATTTGCAGAAATGGTAACCCGGTTCGGCATATTCGACGATATAGACGATGCGATCCAGCGCAACGGATAGTCCTGTTTCCTCGATCGTCTCACGCCGCGCACAGTCGAAGATGGATTCACCTCCCTGTAATTTTCCTCCCGGTGGCACCCAAAAATCGTACTGTCTGTTCTTCTTGTGATTGACTAACAATAGTCGATCGTGGTGTGTGATTAATGCAGCGGCACTGATTCCATATCTCATCAGCTCGGTCCCTGCCATTGAACCGCACCCCTATACAGCTGGCGGTCGTCGGGGTGCCATGGGTTCAATAATGGTGCGTCTTTCGGGGGTCAAACGTCCTAACAGTGCTTCTGAAGTCTGATAGTTGAATCGCTCGCGCACATATTTTGGGGAGTAGCGGTAGACAACTGTCCGACGATAGCCGGGATTGGTACGTTCCGCAGAGCCGTGTGTTATCGCATCGGTGAATAGCAAGACGTCCCCCGCCTTCAGATACATCTCCTTCACAGCGACAGCTGTCCCGGCGGGTTTACCGCTCACACCGTCATACACCAAGCCCTGTCCGTCCACATGCAGTCGAGGGTGGATTTCGGTGCACTTGTGGCTGCCCGGTATGAGGACAGGTGGTCCGTCGCCTTCACCGATATCGTGGAGTGCCATCAAGACGTTAATCTGACCTACCAACCATTCCCCGGTATTGTTCTGGCGAAAGGTCAAATAACTGAGCGGGACATGTCCACCGCAGTGGATGTGGATGAAACCACCGGGGCCACGCATATTGAGAAAGTTTTCGTGGATGGAAAGCCCGTTGACGACAGAGTGGATGTACTTCTTGACCAAGTCGATCCAGGCGGGATAATCTATCAACCGTTCAAAGACGGGACCGCCCTCAATGATATTCTGAAAGTTGACGCCGTTTTCTGCGTTATATGTGTGCGTTTCTATATTCCCAATCCAACGGCTTCTTTCACGTGGATTCGCATTGGCAGTCCACGGCTCCTCGACATAAACCTCGTGGTCATCGATCCACCGGTTCATCTCGTCCAGATCCTCCGCTGAGATCGCATTTTCTAAGACCAGATAACCTTGGAGGTCGAATAGATAGTCCTGTATATCTTGATCCATTTTTTGCTCCTGACTTACTCACTAAAGGGGTGCCTCAGAAATGTGCTCCATCTGATTCCCTTCGCAAGTGAGCGGAAATCGGTAATTGAAAAAGTTCCTGACGCAATAACCGCGTAGAAAAAAACAGAACCTCAAGATTTTCGATTTCGTCGGTCTCAGGATTAAATCGTGCGATGACCTCATCCTCAAGTTCTTCGCTCTCCTGTTCTGGATACGGGGCACAAGTATTTATGTATAGAATATCTGCCTCACGGTCATATTGAAATGTTAAGTGCGTTCCCATTCAATGTCTCCTCCCGTTGCCAGTTTTCTGGTGATATAGGCTGTAATGATCCAATTACGCGATGAAGGCGGGGGTTCACTGGCCACAACAACGACAACATACTTACCACCACGTAAGGAGTCGAACCAGCGACTGAACAACCGTGCATTACTAACACGTGAACTTCGACGAACTTGGTCAGGGGCAGCCAAAGTATCAGCGATACATTGCCGGTGATTTGGGAGCAAATCTGGGTGACGCTTGGCAATATGATATTCTCGATCATCGGTCAGTTCAACATTGTCGTCTAGATAGGCGCACGGGAAATATGCCCTAGACTGACTTTCTCCCTAATCTCCACTATCTTCTTTAGGACTTACGCACTTCAGTAAGGAACGCAGATCTGCGTTCACTACGAACTCCTTAATGGTGCTTCTGCTGTAGTTACCCGATTCATCGGGCATCAAGGAATGGGGGCTCCAGGGATAAATCGCTGAACGACAAGGCTTTGAACATTCGACTGCGTAACTCCTATTCTTTATTCATTCCTACTATTTAGGATTACCTGTTTCCTCCTTCTTATTTCTGAAATCAGGAAAATACCCTCAATTCAGAAATCTGTTAGCAATTATAGTATCATAGCGGCAGTTTAGTCAAGGAGATAAACGAAGGTAAAGTTATCGAGAAACGCAACCCAATCCATCTTTCACGGAGTGTACTCATGACCGTAGCGGATAGTGTAGCGGTAGCCTTGCTCGGTGAGGAAGAGCTGACGGTTAATTGCAAATTCCTGATCTCGTGAATCGCGGGTGACGAGCGAGTAGAAGTGCGCGAGCGAACCGTCGGTTTTGGGGCGGAGGATGCGTCCGAGACGTTGCGCTTCCTCCTGACGGGAGCCGAACGTGCCGGAAATCTGAATCGCGACGTTCGCATCGGGAAGGTCAATCGCGAAGTTGGCGACCTTGGAAACGACGAGCAACTTAATCTCGCCCTGTCGAAACTGCTCATAGAGTTTGCCGCGCTCAAGGTTCGGGGTTTGCCCCATAATCAACGGCGCATTCAGACTTGCGGCTATCACCTTGAGTTGATCGATATACTGCCCAATGATAAGTATTAGATCTCCTTCGTGTCGTTCAATCAGTTCGCGTACGATGGGAAACTTATCCGGATTCTCAGAAGCGATACGGAACTTCTGCCTTGCACCGGCGACGGCGTAACTCATCCTCAGGGGTTCGGGTAGGTCTACGCGGATTTCAGTGCATTCGGCGGTCGCAATCCAGCCCTGTTGTTCCAATTCTCGCCAAGGGACATCATACTTTTTCGGTCCGATCAAGCTGAACACATCGTCTTCTCTGCCATCTTCTCGTACCAGTGTCGCAGTCAATCCGAGGCGACGTTTCCCTTGAATCTCCGCAGTCATCCGAAATATGGGAGCGGGTAATAGGTGAACCTCGTCATAGATAATCAAGCCCCAATCCATCTCGGAGAAAAGTCCCAAATGAACAAAATCCTCTGATTTGCGCTTGCGATAGGTCAGGATTTGGTAGGTGGTCACCGTGATTGGACGGATCTCCTTCCGGTCGCCGGTGTATTCACCGATCTCCTCCGGCGCGATTGTTGTTTTATCGAGGAATTCATCGATCCATTGGCGCACAGCGATTGTGTTTGTCGAAAGGATTAGCGTGTGGCATTTGGTCTCGAACAGAATGCCAAGCCCAACGATGGTCTTTCCCGCGCCACACGGGAGGACAATCACCCCGCTGCCGCCTCGCACGTCGCCTCCCAAATGAAAAACTTCTGCTGCATCGCGTTGGTAATCACGTAAGTCGAAGGCAGATCCCGATAGTGTTATTGGTCGGGGGGCGATCTCCAGATGGCTGCCGCGGACGTATCCCGCGAGGTCTTCCACCGGAAAGCCGATCTTGATCAACGCCTGCTTGATGTGTCCACGAACCTGGTAGGGAACGGAAATGGTCTGGGAATCGATCTGCTTGCCCAGCAGATTTTTCACCGATTCGCTGTGAGTAATTTCAGCCATCAGTACCGGATCTTCGGCGTGCAAGACTAGGTCGTTATCCCCAGCGCGATCGGGATTCAGGTCGGCGTGCTTCATCAACTTAACCCGTCCGTAACGAGACACATAATCGATTATCTCGGCGATGATATTTTGTGGCACATCATATTTGGTATACTCATTGAGCGCGTCCAAGATATCCCCGACTTCCATCCCTGCAGCGGCGGCATTCCACAACGAGAGGGGCGTAATGCGGTAGGTGTGGATATGTTCGGGGCTTTTCTCCAACTCCGCAAAGCTGGCGAGCGCGTCCCGTGCTGCCTCATAGAGCGGGCTGTCAACCTCAAGGAGCACTGTCCGGTCGCTCTGGACAATCAACGGGTTTTGTGGGTTGTATGGCATTTGATCAAATCCTTTGGACTGATTTTCGGCGGTGGTGCTGTGAGTTTGACGGTTTTCTCGTCATTTAGGTTGGAGAGCAGGGTTCGGATATTTTGTTCAAAGATTGGGTGGAGAACATCAGGAGCGATCTCGGCGAATGGGACGAGGACAAAGCTGCGCTGGTGCATTTCGGGGTGCGGCACGGTTAGATCCGGCGTATTGGTGCAACATTGGTCGTAGATTAGGAGATCCAGGTCTATCTCTCGTGGTCCCCAACGCCCCCGATGCTCCCGCCCAACTTCCCGCTCAATCTTCTTCAGCAACGCCAACAGCTGATGGAGTGGTAGATCGGTTTCGACAGCGATGACACCGTTCAGAAACCAACCCTGTTCTTCATAGCCGACAGGTTCGGTTTCGTAGAGAGAGGAGATCTGTATCAGCGAAACATCATCTGCATCTAACAGCAGCCGTAACGCTTGCGTGATATAATTGAGGCGGTCATCAATGTTGGATCCAAAACCGATGTATGTGTGTGCCATTTTTATTAGTTCATTGGTTCATTAGTTCGTGTGTGAGTTCGTAGGTCGAGATTTATATCTCGACATTTCTTGGTATTGTCGATTTTGGAAAATCGACCTACAGTACAAAAAATATCGGGGCAAGATACCCCTTCCACGGATAACTTGGGCTTCATCAATACATGAATGACCCAGATCGCTATTCGCATCTATATATTGCCTATCGGTTTCGCTCGGTTTGCTATCTCCAGAATCCCATCAAGTACTTCGGATACCTCTGGATCAATCTGATCTGCGGAAACATATTGGACGAGGGTGTGATAATTGGTTTTTCGCATCAGATTTTCCAATCCCAGTTTTTTGTAAAAGGACTCAAAAAGTGGATCCAGAAAATCATCGCTCACTTTGGTATCCGGTGACCAAGGTGAACCTTTACGGAGGGTGGTTAGGGCTTTTTCAATCTCATCAATTGCTTCTTCCATTGTAGACAACCATTGATTCGTAAATTGATTAGCAAACAGTGGGCCTGCACTCTGCCTTTCTCCTTCTGCCTCTGCCCACGCCATTAACACATCCTTTTGGCATAGGTAATTCTCAATCTCGCACCGCTTCCATTTATACTCCTTCAGTTCGGGGTTAGTTCGCAGATTAGGTTCAATTCGATCGAAGAGACAGAATCCAACCAGATCGGTCTTCGCCTCCCGCAATCCATAAAAGTGATCGCGGGCTTTCTGCGGTTGATTTTCAACATAGTGTATGAATGGGCGTTTCAATATATCCTTCACAGGGTGCTGCAGTTTTTCAGCAAATGCCTGTAAAATTGCGAGGTCTGTCGAACCTTCAAGATAGAGGACCCAGCCCGCCTGTTCTGCCTGAGCATACTGCTCAAAGCCCATACTTTTAAGCGATTTCAGAAGTTGACTCCCGCGGTCGTCAATGCGATGCGGAGAACCGAGAAAGGCGATAACGACATCGCGATTGGCTGCTTCGTTAAGAATGACCTCAGAATGACTGGCGGCGATGATTTGACTGTTGTGTTCTCTAGCGAGTTCAGTAAGCGTCTGATAGATCTGTCTCTGCCGAAGAATTTCCAGATGGGCGTCCGGCTCATCCAGCAGAAGGACTGATCCCGGATGTGCCGCAATATATGCAAGCAGGAGTAGCGTTTGTTGCAGTCCACGCCCCGATGAAGATAGGTCAAGAGAAATCCCCGATTCCTGATAGCTCATCTCAATCTCCCCACGCTCAAGGATGTAGTTTGGCCTGTCAAGTTGAACACCGAACAGATCTTTAATCTGTTGACAGATAGTTTCCCATTTTTCGTTGCCTTCTTCTTCCTGTAAAATCTGATAGCAGAGATTACGGAGGACCTCTGCTGTCCGCCCTTCCCCAACACGGACATTGATCGCCCCCGGGTCAAGGCGTGTTTCATTGGAGGCAAGCCCCGACATCGGTGGAAGAAAAGCAATATTGAGGTTTGATGCTTCATCGGGAACAGGCATTCGGGCCGACACTTTGCCATCCGTTTCCGATAACCGAAGGGGGCGGCAGTAGAAGGATTCCGGATTGGCATAATCAAATTCTAAGCCACATTCCCATTTTTTGCCAGCGGTAACGCCTTCAAGGATAATATCCATACGGACGTTTTGTGTCTGTTGCGTACCATCAATCCTCTGGATATCTCGGACTTGCAAATCTCGCCAGAGCAATCTTGCATTCGGCACGGGGAGGGAGATCAGATCTCGCCGGTTGACAGCAACGCCCGGTCGCTTTTCTGGATTTGGCCTCCCCCTACGGTGCTCGTTCCAACGTTTGAGCCCAATCTCCCACAGCGCGAGTGCTTGCAAAGCAGTTGTTTTGCCGGAATTATTGGGTCCAATAAAGACGACGGTTTCGCCTAATTCGACTTGAATTTCTCCAAAGCATTTGAAATTACGGCAAATCAATTTTGTTAGCATTTCCAGTTCTCCAAGAACGAATAGAGCAGTTCAGGGTATATGCTAGTTGGTGAGACTGTCCTGTTCACATCGTTCAAGCGTTCAAGGGTTTATTGTTTCGTGTGTGAGTTCGTAGGTCAAGATTTATATCTCGACATTTCTTGGTATTGTCGATTTTGGAAAATCGACCTACAACAGGGCCATCCCCCTTTATCCCCACGCAAGCGAGGGGAGTTTGGCTTGGCAATACGGCAACCACAGAAGGTTACCCCTACGAATATTGCTCCCCCAACTGTGCGGTTATCTGTGAGAAATCGTGCTCGCTGAACACCAACTGAAAAATACTTCTGGAGCCATCATGTAGCCTCATCGTGCCAACAGCGTTGAACGCTCCCTCAAGTGCTTTCAACACCTTTCGCTTGTACTCGGTGTCGGGATTGCCGAGTAGGTGTTCGCCTTTTGTCTCGAAAATTAGCAGGCGCGTTTCGCTCGCCATCGCAACGAAGTCGGGGTAAATTCGTCCCTTTTTCCAGCCCTGTAGGTAATACTCGCCCTGCTGACGCGCCGCGACCCGATGCCACCATTGCACCGCCCGCTGCTCGTCAAGATAACACGCGAATTTCTTTTCCAATTCGTTAGCGAAATATCGCTCGAAGACCGGATCAAATAGGCTGAGTTGTACAGGCTCATAATTTTTTAATAGTGGCCTATCATCGGAAGCTGACCTGTATTTCATAGTGGTGTTTCATACGGAAATTGGGTTGTCCAACTTCCAAATCAAAGCGGATCTCGCCTTGCCCTAGTTTTTCGTGAAAAACCCCCTCCGCCTGCTTTTCCACTTCATCCTTGACATGCTCCCGCAGCAGATGCGCGAGATAGGCACGTCGGTCGTAGATATCCGCATCGGTGTTACCCTCCTGTTGCTGGTTTTCAATCAGCTGCTCTACAATGCGGGCGGCCTGCCACGGATTGGGCAAAATATCAGACAGATGGCGTGTGAAGTGGGAGACTTTGACCGCTTTGTCAATATCCAACGCCTGATCGGGATGGAATACGGGCAGTGTTTCATTGACATCAACTGTTGCGGATTGCCGTCTTGTGCTATCGGGTGCCGATGCGCTCGGATCGGGGGGTTCGATTTCTGACCAATTGATGTGTGGCAGGATATGGGATTGATAATCGAGTTGTACCCAATCGTCGCCATTTTTATGGGACACCACCGGCAGAAAGATATCCTGATCCTGAAACGGTTCACGGCGATGCACGGTCTGTTGCTGAACCTCACCCTGTGGTGGGGGATAACGATTGTTATTCTCTACACCCATCACGTCGTCGCCCAGGCCGGTTAGCCCTTCCGCCTCCAACCCATTTTTGACCTGTTGGACGACGGTGCCCACCTCGGCGTTATTGCAATAGACATAACACTGGTCCAGTAATTCCCTATCGGTGAGCTGCGCCCCCGGCTGCCGCATTACCCGCCCCACTAGTTGTGTTATTGCCCGTTGCGCCTGTGTATTGTCTAACATCACCAACAGATAGGCAAAGGGGCAATCCCACCCCTCCATCAGTGCGGATTTTGTGATGATCCATCGCACCTCTGAAAATTCGGAGAGCAGATCCTCCCTCCCGAGTTCATCGTTTGTGGCGGATTTGACGCGAACCGCATCGGAAGGCACATTTAAGTTTTGCGTGAGATATTCCCGCACATCTTCTGCGTGGATATGCTCACTATCTCTCTGATCGTTACCGGTCCGCTCAACCCGCACAACGGCGATTGGACGGATATAACGACCCGTGCTGTGCTCAAGGCTTCTCGCTTCGGCATCCAACCGCTCTAACTCCTCAACCGCTTGTCCCAGTGTTGCACCCCATTCGGCGTTAGGGAATGATGTCACCTGCACCGGCAGTTTGATCATCTCCTCTTTTTTCAGGTCGGGGCCTTCGATATCAACGAGTAGATTGCTTATACCGCGGTTCGGTGTCGCAGAGAGTTCAATAACCAACCGGGGGTTGAGACGGTTGATGGATTGGGCAAATTCTTCGTTGGTCTCCCGCTTTTTCGATCCATAGGCTTTATGTGCCTCGTCGAGAACAACGACGGGACGGAGTATCTTGAAGGCGTTAAACAGACTGTGCTTGATTGTTCCGCCTTCAACCTCGCATTCCAAATCGGGGTAGGTTTCCATCAAGCGGCCGTCACTGAGGAGATCATCACCGTCCGGGAACAGACTCGGATAACGACCTGAATTCTTAAACATACGCAGAAATTCTTTGCCCTTTTGCCTGTTTGTCGCCGGTAACATCAGCAACATGACGCATAGGTAGTTGGCGATATCGTCTCTGTTGAACGGATCATCTTTTTCCAACATTTTGACGCGCCCCGCACTCGCCCGCTCCAACATTTGACGATACGGATGCTCCCGATTCCACAGGGCGGCTTTCGTTTGCGCGTAGATAGCCTTACTCGGTACAATCCATAATGTCAGCCCGGTTTGCCGATGGAGGCGTTCCAGAGCAGCTGCGGCGAGCAAGGTTTTACCGCCACCTGTCGGGACTTTGAAGCAGATATGCGGAATCGGCCGGCCCGCGCCGTCGGTGCGATCGACATATTCGCCCGCACTTTCCGCAACCTCTCCCCGCTTTTCTTTAGTGTCTCCCACGCCGTTTTGGGATAATTATGAATATCATTTGAAATGTCAAATCCTGCTTGTTGCAACGTCTCTATCATATTTTCAGACTTGGTTCGTTCAGCATCAAGTACTTCCAACCAACGGCTAAAGGCATCAAGCGCATTGAGTTGATATGTTTTCAATTCCATCATATCGTTACCAGTGTGAGGACTGCATGTGCTGTCGAGCCAGAACCAGCGAAAGAATCGAGACAATGTCGTTAGTACCAACACCAGCAATATTTATCAGGTCAGCTAGGAAATGTGGGGATTTTGGAAGTCAAAGCTGGTATTGTCAAAAATTTCTTTGACAATGGTTGTAGCAGTAGTAGCCCCGATAAGATCGGACACCCAAAGTTCTCGATGTTGTACGATTTCTTTACATGAGCGATCAATTTTATCTTTCGTGCAGGGCGTGGGGGAGTTGGCAGAAGGTAATGCCCATCCCTGTGAGTTCGCGCTGACCCATGTATTTGCCCGGGCGTAAACGATTGCCCTAACTCCGTGCTGACGATTGGCATCGCGGATGCGTTCCGCCCGTTCTAGGTTAAGCATCGCCTCGTTACTCCGCAGGTATTCGAGGTTGGGTTTGTAGAGCAGGTAGTGGTCGATTCCGTTATCGCTGTGGAAGAGCCCCTGCCCATTTTTCTGTCCCAACACCTCCGCGCCAACGGAAACCCCAGCGGATGTATACAGCAGATACGCGGCGAGGGACTCGTAAGAGGGGAGGGCTTCCCCGGTGAGCATCCCCTCTATTTCCATCGGTTCGCCCAATGTGCCGTAGGTGAAGGAGCCTCCTAAGCCTTCGCGCAGTGAAGCGTCGCGGGCATTCGGAACGCCCTTGATAATCCTGCGGACCCGCTCGGCGGTGATGGTGTCGGCGTACTCTTCGCACTCAATGAGGATAAACTTGCGATTGCCACCGTCTTCTTTGTTCAGGGCGAGGACTGCGTGGGCGGTGGTGCCGCTACCAGCAAAGGAATCGAGGACGATGGCATCCTTACTACGTAACAACTCCAGTAAAAACTTCACAAATTTCACAGGCTTAGGTTGAGCAAAGACACCACCTTGACCAAATATTCTACGAAGCTCCTTTGTCCCTTCAGCATTAAAGCCTACGAACTCCGGTGAGAGAACAGCATCTGGTGGCTGGCCCTCTTGAACTTCAGCTAAATACCGTTTTGCTCTCGGTTCATTTCCGGAGAAATCAATGCGACCATCGCGCTCCATCCAGCGTAATGTATCTTGTGAATAACTTGGATAACGACCCGAAGGAGGATGCCATTCAACCCCATTTTCAAAAGTAAACGTATACGGTTCGTAATAGTTCCGTGCACTGAGCGGATCCAATTTATACTTCCCTCTACCATCGTTATCGTCGTAGGGATAACTCGCTGACTTATCAATAATATGACGAATATACCGACTTTTGTGTTCACCAAACCACGATTTCTCTTTGGCGTAGGCCAAAGTATAATCAGCATTCAGATTAAAATCCTTACTAGAGTTACGAACAGTGTGCATCGCCCTTCTTGTGAGGACCGCAAAAAAGTTTCTCTCACCAAAAATCTCGTCCATGATCATCCGCAGGTGGTGCTGTTCATTATCATCAATGGAGATAAAGATGACGCCATCGTCGGCAAGCAGTTCTTTTAGCAGGTGCAACCGCGGCCACATCATACAGAGCCATTTGTCGTGACGTTCAAGATCTTCGTTATCAACAGGGCTGTTCTCGGTGAGCCATTCTTGCATCAGTGGACTGTTTACGTTGTCGTTATAAAGCCATGCCTCGTTGCCGGTGTTGTAGGGTGGGTCGATGTAGATGCATTTGATACGGTTCGCATAGCGGGGCAGTAGGGCTTTGAGGGCGTGTAGGTTGTCACCGTGGATGATGAGGTTGTCGTCTGTACGCCCCTCTGTCCCCTTAACCCCCCTGTGTCCCCCCGCAAGCGGGGGGAAGGGGGGAGGGCAGGAGCGGCTTTCGTCCGGTACGATTGGCCGGTAGGGGACGGTGAGGTGGTGGGCGTAGATGTGTTGTTTTCCTTTGAAGTCGAGTGTGGGCATGGTGAGATTCCTGTGGGTTAGTATGGGGTTCTACAAATTTAGGTTCTGCTCAGTTACTAACTTCTAATATTTTGAAAGGATGGGGGTAAGTTTACCTCTTGGTGTGGGGTGGAGGTAAATAAAAAAAAGACCGAACATTGTTCGGTCTTTGTTAAAGTTGAATTAACACAATTTACGACTAAGTGTTATGGTATAGGACGATCTGCCTGAAAACGGATTTGTCCTAAGTGGTTTTGGATAATTTTTGACACAGATAATCCAGTAAATGTCAAAATAAAAGCGTCGTGGATATTAGACACTATTTGTTGTATTTCCGGACAAGATTCCATATCAACAACAGCCAACCCTATTCGCTTACAATAGTCGCGTGATAAATGACGCTGGTGGCTTTTTAAAACATTATGGTCAATAAGATTGTTTGCTATTGCCCGAATGTTTTCATCTGTAATCGGGTTTCCGTCGCTCGTGAACATACCTGCTTTTAATGATTGAGTTACTATATCAAAAACATACTCAATTATATTTGTGCAGTGATCGTGGTATCCTGGAACGTAATTTTGGAACAGGACCTTCCAAAAAACAGCAGCTTTTTGGTCTTGCACAATTTCGTGTTTTGCTAGTTTCACCTCTTTTTCAATGTTATAAGCAGAAATTCCGTGAAATTGAGGGTCAACAGGACCAAGGCTAGAATGTCCTTCCATGAAGATTTGCTTACACCCGCAAGCAATTATGGTCCCGGCAGACATTGCCATGTGAGGCACAAACGCACGTATATCTGCTCCAAACTTGTTGTGGAGATGATATAATAACGCCTCCGTGGCACCAACATTGCCGCCGGGTGTGTGTAATATCAAATCTAAACCTTTAGAACTATCAAGCGTTTGCATTAGCCGAGCAAAATCTACCGAATCTTGGTCTGTTAAATGCGTACTTGAGGCATCAGGTCTTTGCAACCATCCTGAATAATATGCAATTACATTCCGATTACTAGTTTCATGAAGTTTGGTCATGTAATCTTTAACATTTTCATGATGGGAAGTAGCTTTGTTCTCAATCTGTGTCAAAGTATCGTTCCAGTCCGTTGTCGTGATATTCAAAATGTTCTAATGAATCACCTGTTTCTATATAAACCTTGCCGTGCTTCTGTTCTTTTACGTCAGTAAAAGTTTTTGGTATTTCAGAAGGATTCGGTTGGTAGAAACGGTAATCCATGGATTTATACAAATCATCAAGGTCTCTAATGGCTTGTTTGTTTATAGTGCAATCCAATTCGGACTGGGCGATTATCAATATTACTTGTGACCACGTAGGTCCTCCACCTAGGATTATATCTGGTGAGTCTATATTTCCACGTAAATCTGTAATACTTTGTGGCAGTTCCCAGCCTAAATCAGTGTAACTCTCCACTAGAACGCCAAGGGTTTGTTTGGTCTTTTCTAACGTGTCATGTAAAGAATCACCTCGAACTACGAACCCCGGCAATTCGTAACATACTGCTAAATAATTACCGAAATCTTGTTCTTGTAATGCGAGCGTCATTCTATAGTCCACAATAGCCCCCTCCTTTTTGGTTTTTACCAATGTTGGTGTATAACAAAACACCCCTTCTAATTGCATTATATCAGAATTTATACACTTTGATGCAAAAAAAATGCCTAAAGATGACATTTTTAACCTCTAAATGCTTTTTTTCATCAAAAATACTTTATAAATATATGGTAAGATCCGTCTAGTAGTTGGCGGCAATGTGTTAATTCCTACCTAAAATTTTACCATAATAAGTAAATTTTGGGGATTATATACAATCTTAGCCATTTTCACGGCTTAGGACACGATCTCTGACTTCGGGGATCAGTGAGAATTCGTTGATAAGATACTCGATATTGAATTCTCTATCCAACGCCCGTAGAGACCTGATTTCCTCGTAGTCAATGCCAAGTAACTCACAAAACTCTGCTCCTGTCATTGCTTGCTCAGGAGGAAACTTTCGCTTGAAACCCTCAACAATGTCCTCACGGCTCGGAGCGTTGAAACCGACAATCTTGCAGAATGACTGATAACTCTGCAATGCCATAGCATTCCTGCTCAGGAAGGTATGAAGGTTCTGATGTTCCTTTGAGGACGCTTTGGTGTCATACTCATAGCCGTCTTTCAACTCAATGATGAAGCAGAATTGACTGCTTCGCACCCGTTGAAAGATGATAAAATCAGGTTCTATTCCATGCCCCTCGATGAGATTAGATCGCTTGATGACTTTCTTCTCAGCAAGCCGCACCCCCGGAGCCATAATCTGATGTTCAAGGTGAGCGTCTAGGTCATGAATAAGCAGAGATGCACCATAGGACAGAATTAGGTTCTCAAGTTCGTGTCCGTTTTTGATGATCAACCCTTGAATCCGACTAAGCAGACTGGCAATTTGAACATCGCCGAAGCAACGATAATACGACCCCTCTTTGATCTTCTCGATGCTCTTGCCTTTAACTTCATCCAGTCGTGTCATATGATTGGATGTCGCAACCTAAGAAGTTACGACCTCTGAGACGACAGGCTTCCAACACAGAGAATGATCCGGCAGCGGGGTCAACCACAAGATCGCCCTGTGATGAAACGGCTTCAATAAGTTCGGCTTGTAAGTCAATGGGTTTGTTGTGTGGGTGGGTCTTTTTCGGTATTCGCTCCTGCCAAACATCAGGAATGTTTCGCAGTGTCCAAACACCTTTAGCACGGCGAGGTTCTTTCTGTAAGATGACACAGAATTCGCTCTGGTGGCGGGTGCGGTAGCCGAGTCCAAATTTGGTCTTATCCCATGTAACCATATCGACTACACTGAGGAGAGTTCCATCACTCCAAGTTTGAAAATCACTACATAGGTGAAACTTGTCCATCCACAAAAAAAGATGACCCGAAGGGATAAGGATGCGAGAGATTTCTTTAACAAAATCAATAATGAGTGGCTCACTCATTTGTGGTAATTTCACCCTTGCATTGTTTCGGCTGGTATCTTCATTACCATAATTCATTTTGTCATAAACCCCTCTGAATTGGGGGTCAAAGAACACAATAGAAACCGAGTTGTCAAGCAATTTTCTCATTAACTCTAATCCGTCCATCTCCAACTTGGTATTGAGAGTTAAATCATCAGGGATTTGCACCGGCGGAGCTTGGATAGTCCGCACAGGTGAAAATACGCTTGTTGTTACTTGATCAAAGGTTGCTTTTTCTACTGACCGCATATTAGCCTCCGATAGCCAAGAGTTTTGTGGAAGGTATCACGCATCATCTGGTCTATCTGCGTTAAGGTTGTCCACTTGCGCCGGTTGTAACGCACCGCAAACTCATTTACATAGCGATGGAGATGCTTTACGCTGAAATGATGGAATGTTCCAACATAGCCTCTCCAGAAACTCTCAATGCCATTGGTATGCACTTTACCACGCACATATTCACCGACAGAGTGTTTTACAGTTTCGTGTTCGCCACCAATATCAAGTCGATTGTATGACCTGTTTTCATCGGTATAAATTGTTGAACCCCGTTCAACATGAGTATGGATGATGCCTTGAACCGCAACGGAATTAGTAGACTCAACTGGGGTGGCTATAACTTGTTCGCTTTCACGACTACGGAGACCGACAACTGCAGCTTTGTCAACGGGTCCCCGCCCTGTAAGTTTCTCTCGTTTGTCCTTGTGCATATTCTTGGCTTTACCGCCAAAGTAGGTTTCATCGGCTTCAATCGTGCCTGTAAGCATTTGACCGCCCTGCTCATAGGCTTCCCTGATGCGTTGCTCTAAATACCAAGCAGTCTTTTGGGTGCATCCGAGTTCTCTTGCGAGTTGACAACTGCTTACACCCTTTTTGGAGACAGTCATGAGATACATCGCATAGAGACATTCACGAAGTCCGAGTTTGCAGCTATGGAAGATAGTCCCTGTTTTAACGCTGAAATGTTTTCGGCAGTCTTTACACCGATAGGGTTGAGGTTTCTCATTCTTGACATGAGACACATTCACACTTCCACAATGGACACAGATAGGATTATCGCCCCACCGGAGTCGTTCTACATGCTCGCGGGCTGATTGTTCATCAGGGAAGCGATTAAAAAATTGGACAACGCCGATTGTTCCTGCTGTTGGATTATTGCTCATTTGGATCTCCTTGTTGGCATTCAACGCAGTATCCGAGAATCTCGTTTCTATGCTTTACAGGCTTGAATTGGTGGGTGCTACAAATGGCTTTTTGGAGCGTGTCAATCTTTGTGTTCTGAAACTCAATGATTGCGTTACACCGTAGGCAGATCAGATGCGCGTGTTGCTGGCGGGTAGGTTCATAGTAGGACTGCTTATGAGCGTCTACAACCTCTGTAAGCAATCCACTTTTTACCAGAAGGGGTAGAGTGCGGTAAATCGTGCCGTGTGAAGCCCTGAAGCCGTTTTGACGCATCCTCATGAGCAAGTCATCTGCTTTGAAGTGGTCATCATAAGCAAAGACCTGCTCAAGTATGTTGCGTCGCTCGGTTGTTAGCCGAAGTGAGTTGCTTTCAAGATACTGGTTGAATTGTTGAATAATGTTCGATTCCATACCAGTATTATAACATATTTTAGGCTTTTGGCTAACTTTATTTGACAAAATGGCTAAGATTGTATATAATTCCCAAAATTTTATTCAATAAAAATTGTAATTATCCCCAAAACCTGGGCAGTTGAATAAGGTGTTGTACTGCCATCGGAAATTAGGGCCACAGTCTAAACCAAGATTGTGCTACCATATCAATTGAATTGAAAGGAGATTTCCGATGGCAAAACACAGAAGATTCACCCCCTAATTTAAGGCAGAATCTGTAGGTCGAGTTTTTATACCCGACATCTATCAGAAACAAACAAATTTACAACACACATGTCGCCCCTCTGGGGCTTTGGGTGTATGAGAATTCGACATTGCTATAGACATATCGCCCCTCTGGGGCTTGGGGAATTGGTTTAGATATGCCATACACATTTCGCCCCGCCCCGATAAATTCCCAATAGATCGGGACAGTCCGTTCCGAGACCAGGGGCGAGACTAGGCGTGACCGGGGATGCCCGACCTAGGAGTATAGAGGGTTGACTTCTATCGTACCGTACACCACTAGCAACTTGGATTATTATACCATATTGTTAGCGGATGCAGTGTTTACAGAATAAGAGTGATTGGATAAGGCACTAGTCCCCAATCGATAATTGAATCGGCAGTTTGCCGCGAGCCGCCTGTGCGCCGAGAATCACCTCAACGGCTGCGGACACAGAGGCCTCGTGGATATCGTAGGCGGCGAGGAACGCGGAGGCAGCGGGACAGCCCCGGAGCGTGTAGGGTGATCCAAGCGCAATGACGATGACAGGGGTTGTTGTCGCCAAACTGATCTGTTGGACGAATGCCGCTTGTTCGTCATTCATGATTCCGGCGATAACTACATCGGCGTCTTTAGCTCGCAGGATTAGTTGTGGCAGGCTACCCTCTATCTCCAGTTTTTCCGGTATCTTTGCCTCAACGATGTTCGGGTGATGCGCTTTGAAACTCTCGAATAAGGCCGATAATCTACTCAAGGTCAGGACGGAGGTTTGCGCTTCCAATTTTAAGGGCAGCAGGTTATCTCGATTCCTCACCACTGTAATTGCCTGCGATGCGATTGTTTGGGCGAGTTGCTTATGTGCCTCCGTCCCGACAGCCTTTCCCACCGCATCGACATTGACGAAACGGCGTTCAAACGCCGCCCGCTTGCTTTTCAGGATACGCTCGACAGATTGATCCAATCGGGCTTGAGAGATACGTCCACCTTTGACCGCGGATAACAGTGCATCAAAGACCTCAAGCTGCTTCGCCGGTGTCCAAAGCACCATCACGATATCCGCCCCGGCTTCAACTGCCATGACCGCGGCTTCGCCCGATCGGTAGCGGTCATCAATCGCTTTCATCTCCATGTCATCAGTAATAACCAAACCGTCAAAGTTGAGTTCAGTTCGCAAGAGATCCGTTAAGATGGTCGACGAAAGTGTGGCGGGTCGATCAGAATCAAAGGCAGGATAGATGATATGCGCTGTCATGATTGCAGCGACATCGGCATCAATCGCAGCGCGAAAGGGTTCCATCTCAAGGGCGTGGATGCGCTCTCGGTCATGGTTCACAGTTGGCAGGTCAAAGTGTGAGTCAACGGTGGTGTCTCCGTGTCCGGGGAAATGTTTCGCGGTTGCCAACACGCCGTTGCGTTGTAACCCCCGGATGTAAGCGACTCCCAAACGGGAAACGAGTTCCGGCGATTCACCGAAGGAGCGGCGACCAATAACGGGATTCTGGGGATTGTTGTTGACATCCACGACCGGCGCGAAGTTGAGGTTGACCCCCACCGCGGCGAGTTCGACGGCGGTGATTTCACCTGCCCGTTCCGCCAACTCGGTCGAATCGGTCGCGCCCAACGCCATATTGCCGGGTAGCACCGTCGCACCTTCCTTCAAGCGAATGACCCAACCGCCTTCTTGGTCTATTCCAATGAACAACGGAACTTGATGTGCAGTTGCCCCTGCCAATTGCTGGAGTTGGTTCGTTAATTCCGCTGTCTGCTGTGGTGTTTCGATATTCCGACTAAATAGGACGACCCCACCGACAAACCGCTCGCAGATATGGGTTTCGATGGTCTCGTTGGCTTGCGTCCCCTCGAAACCGACCATGATGAGCTGTCCGACCTTTTCCTCGATTGTCATTTCGGCTATCATTGTGTCAATTTCCGGATCAGTGAGGGCAAAAATTGGGGGAGATATTGCCCCGATTAGCAGTGCGACAAAAATGATGCTGCTACGAGTCATCTTCTTCCTTTTTAGCAGCGTATGATTGACCTGCGAAGGCGGCTCGGACCTCCGCTGCGGTTTTTGCAGTTTGCAACGCACTAATTCGCGTCTCTTCTTCTTGCAATAACGCCTTAACATTAATCAAAACCGCTTCCGCCTTATCGGCTGGAAACTTGCACGCCCCATTTTCGTCCATGTGAATAAGTTCACCCGGCGAGACATCCATCCCACCCACCGAGACGGGGACATTGACCGCCTGTACAGCCATATCACCGTGTCCTGGCGAGATCCCGCTGAGCATATACTGAAATTTCATGGGACGAATCTCATCGATGTCTCGTGACGGCCCGTTGGAAATGGCACCGACACAGCCGACCGCTTTCATCGCAGCTGTCATATTTCCGCCTGCCAGTCCCGCCTTAGCGTGAAGCTCGGGCGGCCATTTCTGCTGGAAGACCAGAACCGTCGGTTTCTCCGATGCGTCGAGCGCATCAATGACATCCATAAAGGTTAAACGTGAGTAATTCGGATCTGGCAGTCCGTAGACGCATGTGACGGCGTATCCAACGAGCGGGCCAAGTTCGGGATACATACAACGGATGGATTGGTCGGTATACCAGTTCTCTGTCCACGGGTTATAGAGTCCAAGACAGAGGGGATTTTTCGGGTAGGTAGCAACAACGTTGGTGATTGATGGGGTATCGTAATTTCGCAATTCTTCTAAAATTTTTGCTTCCGTCAATTTTGCCATAAGTTACCTCTTCGTAAGTACCCTGTCAGGCAAATGAGAATAGGGCTGACAGTTCGTACTCGTGCCATTTATTACATATCGGATGGATAATAAATTATAATGAATTTAAAAAATAAATAGACACTTGCGCCCTCCGGTAGGTGCGGTTTCTAACCGCACCGTATCGGCACCCTCCTTTATCCTCCCGCTAGTTTTCCCCCCTGCTTGCGGGGGGGACTAAGGGGGGGTAGAATAAAGAGGGGTGCCTACCCAACGGGAGGTTGGAGTGTCTCATAATTCTAAGGTCCACTATAAACCCAAATACCGAAATCTGCTCGCTAAGGATTCGGCGGTGAGGTACAGATGAGTACCTCCATCGTTTCATTTCCTGTGTTCTCTATGCCGTGCTCACACCATGGCGGCAGATGGATAAAGGTGCCTTCCTCCACATCAACTTTCTCGCCGGCGAGCGTCATGACGCCTTTCCCACGCATAACAACGTAGCACTCTTCGGTGTGGTGGCTGCCCGGCTCTAGCACAACGTGCGGGGGGATATAGAACATCACCAGTCCGAGATTCTGAGCGGGGGCTTTCGGGTTGGCGGGATGGACGACACGTACGCCAATTCCTTCGCAATCGGGATATTTCACCGGCACGCCATCCTGTGCACTGACAACATTTGGCAGTACCTTTTCTCTCGGTTTGGGGAATGGTGGCTCGCCTTGGTAACCTTTGAACATCGTAATTTTTGCCATAATTGTCACCTCACTTATGTTGGTTCATTATAGAGCGTGAAACGTGATGCGTAAAAAAATAATACTTAATGCGTGAGTACTGCTATACACATTGCGCTCCTCTGGAGTGCCGGGTTCAACCCATCACTGTTCTATAGACATATCGCTCCTCCCCGATAAATCGGGATTCAAAACTGGAGCGAAAAACACCTCAACTTTAATAGATAACCGATGGATTTTCAAGGTATAGCTACTTGGGTTATGATAGCACAAATCTCGTGTTTTAATCAATCTAAAGACGATGCTCACTCAACCTCTGATTGCCGCCCACAGGAGACAGCCCCAACCGATGATAAAGGCAACTCCACCGATTGGTGTTATCGCACCGAGCCAACGGATACCGGTTAGCGATAAAATATAGAGGCTACCCGAAAAAATAACGATGCCAGCCACAAATAACCAACCGGAGGCGGTGATTAGTTGACTATTCCACTGCGATGCAGCCCAAGCCACGGCGATTAATCCTAACGCATGATACATCTGATAGCGCGCAGCAACCTCAAAGGTTTGGAACATATCCGGTGATAGCCGTGTTTTCAGGGCATGGGCAGCAAAGGCACCCGTTATCACAGCGATTAATGCAAAGCTAGAACCGAATACGAAGAAAAGGCGTGACATATTTTCTCCTCTCGCAAATATGGCCTTCAAAACGGTGTATTGTCTCCCGCCGCCGAATCTTCAGACGATGGCTTTGATTCGGCATATTCTGAATTAGCACCCTCCTCATTCAGTGCCAGAGGCGGCTCAGGGCTTTCGGGGACTTCACTCGTTTTTGCCGCAGCCTCCAGTTGTTGAATGCGCCCTACTAACTCCTTGAAAAGTTCTGGTGCGGAGGCACCGGCTTGTAATTCCGCAGAGAGTTGGGTCCACTGTAGTTCAGTCATATCGTTACGGGATTCAACGGCGTAGCGACGTTTTACATAGTTCCAAAAATCGGACTTGGTGATGCCCTGTTCTTCCAGTTTGCCTTCCAGCTTGGTAGCCATTGAGAAAGCGGCTTTCTGTGCATTGGTGATTCTACCAGTCGCAGCTGCGCTCGGTAAACCCATCTGAGCCGTTTCGCCCCCTGCTTGTCGATGGAGGTAAAAGTTAAGGACCTCTTTGATGACTGCAACAGGAAGCAGCTGTTTAACAGCGTTGCGTTGCGCTTTGTGGACCGCTTTCGTGAACGCAAAGGGATCTTCGCGATTCCCCATCCGTTTCGGCTGCTCATACGCCCCGTACCGTGATGAGCCGGTTACCGTATCTGTCGCCTTGGCTGTGGCAAGCCAAGAATGATCTCGCTCTTCGTATTTCACATCATCGACCTGAATCCCGCCTCGGCGATTTGCGGCTTCGTTTATGCCCGCAAGCGTTAACCCCTCAACCGTCTTTCCACCTTGCTTAAATGAGTAGACGTAATCTTGAATGGCTTGCCCCGTCATCATTTCAACAATCGCTTGATCATCGACCTGATCTAAGACTTCGTAGTCCGCGACCGGAACAAGTTCATTTTTGGTATCTTCAGCCATTTTTGTCCTCCAATAAATTGATTCATTGGTTCATTATAGTGAATTCTAAAAATAAATAGACACTTTCGCCCCCCGGTAGATGCGGTTTCTAACCGCACCGCATCGGCACCCTCCTTTATTCTACCCCCCCTTAGTCCCCCCCGCAAGCAGGGGGAAAGCAAGCTGGGGGATAAAGGGGGGTGCCTACCCAACGGGAGCTTGGCGTGTCTCATTAATTCTAAGGTCCACTATAAATAAACACTTTCGCCCCCCGGTAGATGCGTTTTCCGAACCGCACCGGTTTGGAGTATCTCATTAATTCTGAGGTCCACTATAGTTCGTTGGCACGCTACACTGTACCGCAGTTCGCACAAGGGTTACGGCACATTGTTTTGAATCCCGATCCATCGGGGCGGAGTATACCTACTACCAACTCGCGTTATCATCACCCAAGTATTTTATCGAAATGTGAATCTCGACCTACTTTTAGCAGAGTGCCTGATGATTACAGCATTTGCCGAATTTGGTAGCGGCAAGATGTTGACACACCCTAGCAACTGAGAATATTGTAACAAATTTTTTAACAAGTGTCAACACATAATTCCGATCTGTTAAAAGCACTCCATATATACCAACGGTTTGTTGTCACCTACAATCGAATTGGAAACTTACCCATTTTTGAAGTGACTTCGCGGTTGACAGTTCACCACCGCATTGCTGCCTCGCGATAGAGCATAATCTGCTGCATACTGCGACGAATCTCAAGCTGGATTGCCTTCCGTTGTCGGTTGGTATCTCTGATGATAATCGGCGCGCGGAGTATATTGGTCATGGTTACTGCACCTGACTCATAAAAGATCCACATCTGCTGCTCGGTGTAGGGGTTGACGATATACTCCTGACCCGGCTCAAATGGATCATATTTTGGATATTCCAGCTCAATCATTTTGTCGTAGCCATCTAATACTAACTCTGCCGGCGCAACTTTCGGCGAATAGCCGCTGAGTTTGCACCGCTGAATCCGGATCGGGCTACCGGATTTGTTGATGAGTCGAAGGGAGACAATGATTGCGATACGATGGTTGTCATCACGGTTAATAAACCATGTATCGTCTGTAATGGCTTCAATCGTAAATCCGGGAATTTGCCGTTTCTGATGATAGACAGCCGCAAATGCAATAAAGCCTCCGATGCCGACAAGCGTCCAGAGACCTGTTGGCGTTGATAGGAACTCAAGTAGCTGTTTGAATATTTGTTCTAGCACCTCGCCTCCTCTATACTTTCAATCAGGGGCACCGGTCATCGGTACAAAGCGAACACCGCTAACGGTTTTACACTCAATGCCGTGTTCGGCTTTGCGAATCTGAACCAGATCTTGATGATAGTCACCGATTGGCAGTATCATGAGTCCGTCCTCCGCCAACTGCTTGATAAGACGATTCGGTAGCTTCTTCGGAGCAGCGGTCACAATTATCCGGTCATAAGGGGCGTATTTCTCCCAACCGTAGTAGCCATTGCCGTATCTTTGATGGATATTTCGATAGCCGAATTCTTTAAATCGTTTCGACGCGCTTTCTGCAAGTTCGGGGATAATCTCAACGGTGTAGACCGCCTCAACCATCTCTGCTAAGACAGCGGTTTGATACCCACAACCGGTGCCAATCTCTAATACTTTTGACGATGGTTCCAACTCCAGTAATTCGGTCATCAACGCAACGATATAAGGCTGAGAGATTGTTTGGTTATACTGAATTGGCATCGCATTGTCTTCGTAAGCAGCGTTCATGCTATCCGGATCGACGAATAGGTGCCGTGGCACTTGCCGCATAATCTCTAATACCCTTTTGTCTTTAACCCCGCGTCTTCGGATCTGTGCCTCCACCATTTTCTCACGCAGATCGGCATAGCGGTCACCTACTGGTTCGGTCTGCGAATTTTTACGGCGGAAAAGCATCGTGAATTACCCGATCTTGTTAAAATGTTAGTGGCAACGTAAAACTTACTGACGGATACCGGGCTGATTCCCGGTTGGGCATTCGGCTCGCAACACGCACTTCTCACATTGGGGTGTTTTCTGGCATATCCGTGCGCCGTGACGCACAATTAGAGCGTGATACTGATTGAACAACTGGTAGTCATGCGGGAGGTTTTCCATGAAAATCTGTTGCAGCCGACCGTAGTGGAATCTGCCGCTGAACCACCCTAGCCGCCCCAACAAACGGTAGGTGTACGTATCAACGACGAAACTCGGCTTTTTGGCAGCGTAAAGCAGGATACAGTCGGCTGTCTCCTCACCGATGCCATAAATCGAAAGCAGCTCTTCCCTGAGTATCGGCAGCTCCTGTGCAAATAGCGAATCCAATTGATTGTTGTGGTGCGCTTGTAGATGTGTCAGAAATGCTCGGACCTTCTTCGCTTTAGCGCGATAGTATCCTGACGGAACGATGAGTGTCTCTAGTTCGTCTTGGGAGAGTTTGCTCATTCCCTCCGGATTCAGTAGGTTCGCAGCTTTCAGATTGTCAATAGCTTTCGCAGCATTTCCCCATGCGGTCGCTTGACCCAAGATTGCACCGATGATAATCTCAAATTGTGTTTCGGCGGGCCACCAATTTAGTTCGCCATACTCGGCATACAGGTCATCGTATAGTTTTAGGAGTTTCTTTCGCATTATATTTTACAATGTAGTTAAGTTTCTTGGTGTGCGAGTAGATACGATTCTGTCAAGTATTGTGGAATTAATTTTGCGTCAGCAAGGATACCTTTGTCAAGGATGGATGGTAAGTTATCTATGTGAGTAATGTAGTAAAGTGACACAGGGTCGAACGTTCTCATAGCTCTCCTCCTTCCAATAACAACGTTTAACTTGCAAATATGCTACACAATGAAGATATTACGAAGTGATTTATAGTTGTTTACACTTCTCAGCCTGAAAATCTGTAATTGCTCGATTCGCCAGTAGATCTAATTTTCTAGATTTCCATCTTCTTCAAACAGCAGTTCCCGCTGTATCCAAGAGATTACATCTTCAAGCCCTTCCGATTTTCGTAGGTCCGTGAACACGGCGGGCTTTTCGCCACGCATCCGTTTGGTATCTCGTGCCATGACAGCGAGATCGGCACCTACATATTCTGCCAGATCTATCTTATTGATAATTAGCAGATCGGAGCGCGTAATGCCCGGACCCCCTTTTCGCGGAATCTTATCCCCGCCGGCAACGTCAATCACATAAATCGCTGCATCAACCAACTCAGGACTGAAAAAGGCGGCGAGGTTATCCCCACCGCTCTCAAGGAATACAATATCTAGATTGGAAAATTCCGCTGTTATCTGTTCGACCGCTTCAAGATTGGCGGAGATATCCTCGCGAATGGCGGTATGCGGACAGCCACCGGTCTCGACGCCGAGAATTCGTTCTTGGGGTAATGCCTCAAGGCGCGTGAGTATCTCGGCATCCTCCCGCGTGTAGATGTCATTCGTGATCGCAGCCAATTCGTAGACGTCCCGCATCCTTTTACACAACTTTTCAATTAGCGCGGTCTTGCCCGATCCAACGGGACCGCCGATTCCGATTTTTAACGGTTTCATGGAAATCTGTCCTCTCATACTCAAGTAACTTTTCTACTTCAACCTTCCAGTCCAACTAGGAGATAAATAGCCTTGAATACAGCCTTTCGTGCTGCATAGCGCGAATATCAAGCCCCAGCGTAAAACCGCCTAAATCGTCCAGGCCCGCACTCTCGGCAAATTGGGCGATGTCAGTGAGATCGGGGCGAATATCGTGGATGATCCGTTGTCCGTCTGTCGGTTTCAGTGGAATCAGTCGGACCGCAGCGGAAACCTGTCCAATGACGTGGGCGTGCAGATAACCGAGCACCGAGGAGAATAGATTAATCTTCGCGGCGGACGCTACCAAGCCGTAAGCGATCGCGTGGTGTCCGGCACATCTGCCTGATTGAACCCGTTTGGCATATTCGTCTAGCATCTTATTCCGTTCAAGACTTGCGGCGTTTCGGAGGAATTGCTTGCCGATTTTGATGCTTCCCTCCCGTGATTCACGAGCAACCTTCATCGCAGTGAGCCGGAGGTCGAGGTCAATAATCTGTTCAATCCCAGTCGCCTTATAGGTCAGTCCAATAGCAACCACGTCACCATTTCGGACACCGTGATGGAGCGTTGATCGGAGAAACGTCTCAAACGTCTCAGGGCCGTTGACAAGCTCACACTGTACGTAGGTCTCCAAACCAAAGGAGTGGGCGAACGCACCTGTAGGGAAGAAACTGTCGGTGAGTTGCAGAAGCGTCAATAGGGATTTGCCCTCTAGGGCGGTGTCAGTGGACATGGGCATGGGACTGTGATTGTTGGGGGGCACCTGTGAATACCCGTTCCTCAACGGTGTAGGCGAATCCGAGTCGGGTCAATTGTTTTTCGAGAACAGGTTCGTAAGGGACAAGAATCGCGCCATCATCAAATCCGATAGGGCGATGCAGGTTTCCGATCTGGTAACAGGCGAGACCGAAGGTGTCACGCTTCTCAAGGCGAAGAGCAAACACCTTCTCAAACTGTCCTGCGACGACAATTTCAACCGCTGCATCCCGATATAAAACGTCGCCGGGTGACAAGCGGGTGCCGGTCGGTAGCGCGAGGCCAATCTCCCGTCCGGCTTCCGTTCTCAGTCGCTGCCGGCATTTTTGGCGAGCCTCCCAATCGAGCCTGACTATATCACGCTCAGAAGGAGATAGCCCCTTTTGCGTTGTGATAATTTTTTCGACGATGATCATTGGGTACATTCAAACCGCGCTCTGTTTGGAGCCGGATTACCTGTGTTGTTAAACACCGCTTTCAAGAGGGAAGGACTGCGCCCACCTCCAGTATCCACTTGAGTTTTCATATAATTCGACACCATTGCAAACCGCATGGATTGGCCCTAACTCCTTCATTATTCCCAAGAGTTCCGTCTCTGCAATCGTCGATAACTCTGCGTTTCTATCCGCAATTGTTAAGTGTGGAACGATCTCGGTGAATTTCCCGCCGTAAGGTGGATACTCAGGGAATTCACGCATAATCGTCTCGGTGAGTGAGATGAATGGCTCATCGGGTTCGGGAATAAGATAAAGGGATTCAGGAAATCGACCAACTTGCTCAAGTCTGAACTCAAAGGGGCGAAAACGCTGAAATGTTTCAGCAGCTCTGGCGAAATCGCTGTCTGTAAGCAAGTCGGGTGGTACAAATGGGAAAAGCACCGTGATATGCGCGGGAACTCCAACTGCAGCAGTTGGATCGTAGCGTTCACGCAAATCTTTTACCCAAGGCTCTGCCTCTGGAACAGTGACACCGAGTGCTGATTGTGGCATAGTGAGCTACTATCCTTTTTTGGGGTTCGGAAATCTTCCCTCGTCCCAGTCGATAAGGTCGTAGAACGTCTGAACAGCAGGGTCATCGCAGCCAGAATAGATGTTCTGCAAAGCCTCTTCAAACCTTAAACGAGCATGTGGACCTTTAGTTCCGAGCGTTACGCCGAAATCGTTCCACATACCGATCATCTCTGGGGTCGCCTCCTCCAATCCCAGAAACCACCTCTCAAGGGCCTCATCGGTCAAACCTTTGCATACATTATCGACGAGTTCATCGGAATCTATGCCGAAGAAGTACAGGAACAACCCATCCGTTGCACTGGGATTACACAGGTACTCCTGATACTCTTCACCGAGAGTGCCCTCCTGATCTCGCCGAACTTTGTCAACTATTCTTGCTAGCCATGTGCAGCCAGCAAGTTGATCATAGGGACTACGGATATTCATTGCTCTCCTCCATCTCCTAACCAAGCAGGTTCAGTTAGCCGATGAATCTGTTTTGGCGTGATATTTTTCTTCGATATCACGAATGAAAAGATCCATTTGTTCTGGTTCTTTTCTCAGTTGTTCAAAAGAAGAAACGGCATCTAATGCAATTCTCACAGATTTTTTTTCTTTATCAATCCCGATATATTTTCTGCCTTCACCAATTGCCGCCACCGCTGTTGTTCCGCTCCCAATAAAACAATCAAGGACAATATCGCCGGTTTCCGTCAATAGCTTTATGACCCTTCTCGGCAGTTCAATAGGAAATTTTGAGTCGTGATCCGCATTGCTACGAACTGAAGGGATTTCCCAAACCGCTCTTGAACCCCAGTTGACCCATTCTTTCTTCGTCAGTCGAAACCGATCTACCTTAGTAATACCTGGCTTCCAAAATATATAAATATACTCAAACTCGTCAACAGACCGATAAGAGATCGTATGCCATCTTGAATTCTCCCACGCAGCATCTTTCACCCAGACGCGCCGATCGTATAGATAAAAACCCGCTTCGTTAGCCGCCTCCTCAATCAGACTGCTTACTAAAAAAACCCGTGTCTGTGTTTGATACTTTCCGCCCCTAATGTTATTTCCATTAAGTCTTCTATCAATGGTTTGTTCACTACACCCAAAGTGTGCTGCGAGCTTGTGTCTATTCCACGTAGGATGTTTTTGCTTGGCTTCTAATATTTGTTCCTTAGTGAGTTCAACTTTTCTTCGAGACACATTTTCTGCCATGATTTTTGGCATTGATCGATCTTTGAAGCATAAAATATCAGCGATATTGATAGCTAGGAATCCTCCCGGCTTTATAATTGGAAAATGTCGATTGATTACCTCTCGCAGTAAATCTTTCCAATCCGTAAAGGACAAATTTTTTTCGTATGATTTTCCTACAAAATATGGGGGAGACCAAATACTTAGTGCGATTGAGTCAGGTCTAATATTCTTCAAAAGTACTTGGGAATCACCATGATAAATGTGGTTTTCTTTTAGGAATTTCTTAATATCTATGCCTGCCATTTTCCTCTGCACTCCCCGTTACTTTCATCATAGTGTATGACTTGAACTCGCCATGACGCTTTTTGTCTTAGTTTGGCAAAACTGACTCGAACTCTAAAATCTTCTCCACGGGTCGGGGCGTTTCGCCCTGCCAGCCATATCCCATCATCGACAGTTGGATTATACCTGTCCTGTAATTTTCCATTGGGAATCGCCGTAATTTTAACCTCTTTTAAGTGATGTACATCCGCTTGATCTCTATACATGAAGTGTACTAAGCAGGTTGTTGTCAGGTAATTTTTACCTCCATATTCAGATGTTTCCGGGAGGAGGCCTTTCTCATTTACAGGGCTACCGCTTCTTTGCTGTCTTATCCACATAGAAGTTTGAGACATTTGTATAGTCGCTGACCGATTCTCTTTCTCCGCTTTTGAATCTATAAAGAGGCCTTGCCTTACCGTTTTTTCTGGCAAGATAATATATCTAGCCCGCTTATAGTCAACAGTTCCGTATATTCTTTGTTGCACATTAAATCCTGGAAGCCGGTCTAGCAGTTCTCTTGTAATATCTTCTGCAATATCTTTCACGCTATCCGGCGAATTTAAGAATATGTCGTGTGCTTCCATTCCAAAATCAAGAATCGCTTGGAAAATCCAACGTAGCGTGAGTTCTTCAATTTCATCCGAAGACAAATGTGACGGTTCTTTCTCATTCATAGTCAATCCAATTAAGTCCCTCACGAGTTGAGCAATCTTGCACCCAAGGATTCAATTCCTACGCTAGTCCGGCACAGCAAACCGGTCGGGCGAAAGGTACAAGCGGGTCGCTTTGTGGAATCGAATCCCTTCAAACGCATCCCGTCTGTGGAGGAAGTGCGCGTTATCGTAAATGAGCATATCTCCCATGCGCCAGTTGTGCTGGTAGATGTGCTCAGGGCGAAATTGATACGAAAGTAGTTCTTCTTTAAGGGCACGCCCTTCTGCATTGTCCAATCCTTCAAAGCCTCGTGCGCCGGGCCCGACGTAGAGAGTTTTGATCCCGCTCTTAGGATTTACGAGGACAGCGGGGTGGGTAACTGCAATATCCGGTACGCCGTGCAATCTCCCCGGACTGTATAACACTTTCATGTTTTCGAGACGATTTTTGAGTTTAGCCGACAAGGATTCGTATCCCAGCCGCGTGCTAGCGAAGCTAGTACTCCCGCCGGATTCCGGGGCAATCACGCAGAAAAGGGTGGACAGCGTAGCGGGGTTTTTCCGATACGCCTGATCGGAGTGCCAACCACCATCCGTATTCTCAACAAAATTTCCTCTAATAAGTGTCCCGTCAAAGCTATTGATGTTGGCAAGGTAAACGATTGACTTGAAACCGGGACTGTGGTTGTTTTTGGCAGCGGGAGGCTCTTCAACTGGACCGAGGGCCGCGCTCAGCCGGTAAATGTCTTCGTCGTGCAATGACTGTCGTCGAAACAGCAGGAGCGCGTGTTCGTGGACAGCAGATAGAATGGCTTCTGCCATGCCCCCATCGATCTGGGTCAAATCTACGTCGAGGATTTCGGCACCGAAGTTTTCTGATAACGGTCTCGTTTGAAAGCGCATAAGGGTTTGTTCGTCACTAGCCGATGGGAAATTACTTGTTAGCGGTGTGAATCAGCCATAACCACAGGATTGTCACCCCGAATCTACTTTTCAAGTTTCGATGGGATAACCATCTCGTTTCCACCAGTCCAAGCCTCCCATCAACTCCTTCACACGAAATCCTAACCGTGTCATACTGAGGGCACCCTTCGTTGACGCATTGCAGCCGATGCCGTCGCAGTATGTAACGTAAAGGGCATCTCGATCCAGATGGGTTGTTGAATCCGCATTCATATTCCGATGTGGGAAACTGATTGCGCCCGGGATATGCCCTTCCGCGAATGCTTCTGGGGATCGCGCGTCAATTACGACAACGTCCTCGCCATTCTCGATTGCTTCGTTGAGGTCCCAAGAGTCTGTTTCGTACCTCAATTTGTCTTCGTAGTGCTGAATGTGGTCCTTCATTTCCTGTCCTTTGTCGCTTAACAGATGATTATAGGAAAATGCTCTTACCTGCTAATAATTATAGTATCATAGCGAAGCTCAGTCAAGTTTATACTTCCCTGCTTTTGTACAGGTTTGCTTTCTAAAATAAAGTATAGTGGACCTTAGAATTAATGAGACATTCCAATCTCCCGTTGGGTAGGCCCCCCTTAATCCCCCGCTAGCTTTCCCCCCTGCTTGCGGGGGGGACTAAGGGGGGGTAGAATAAAGGGGGGTGCCGATGCGGTTCGGTTAGAAACCGCCCCTACCGTGGGGCGCAAGTGTCTATTTATTTTTTAAATTCACTATAAATTACCACAAAATTCCTCGTTTTCCCTGTGAAATGGAGAATAATGCGTGATGCGTGAAACGTGATTCGCAGGTTAAGAAACCTACGCTACTATGGAAAAGTCCCCCTGAAATTGAGGTTACGGCATACGGAGTATGCCTACTACTAGCAATTCGTGTTATTCTGTAAGCCATGCTGCGATATCCGGCTCGGATACCGCTTCTGTCTCCACCCGCAACCGATCTGCAGCACCAATGGCTTGGTACACATCCGCAATCCAATCTGTCCGAAAGGTGTTGCTAGTATTGTGGATAAGCAGGCGGCGCGGCGCAACGAGTGTCCCCGCTGTGCGAAAATCACCGACGCGCCGAATGCTCGGAATGGGAAGGGCATCGAGGTATGCCGCATCATTATCGCTGTCGAATTCATTAGCATCAACAACGGTACAGTCAACATCGACAAATCCAGCGGCAAGGAGACACCACAAGCCCGCTTCCCCAAGCCCGATTAGGTTAAGGGTTGACACTGCGATTTGAGACTTCAGATATGTCAATGCAGTCAAGATGTCTTGAACTCGGAGGGCGGCATCGATGCGGTTGTAGGTGGTAAAGTATCTATCGCTCGTATCCCGGATCACTTTTCCATCCCCAGAACTATGCGCGCCGGTCAGAAACGGATCTACCCCCAAGACCGACTCCCCAGCGGCGAGGAGATCCGCCACCAGACGCGTCGGTTCAGCTGTCTCCGGGTTGATTAGATTCATCGCCCCTTGCGGGTGGACAATCAACGTTGTTGAACCGTTCCCTACCTCTGCTTTGGGCGTCAAGAACAGTGCAGGGAGTCGATCGTTTCCACCAATTAGAAAGGGTTGAGCGGTGAAATTGTCTCCCTCAACGGGATTTGGACTGGTCGAATCGGGAGTACGGATTGCTAGCGAACGCCGGAGTGCGTTTCCCATCTCCTCACGGAATCGATCAAGTGAGGCTACGTTGGTTGGTTTACGCGCCGCCAGTTGCTCCTCGGCACTTTCAATCCGTGAACGGGTGAGCCCTTCGGCGTCAAGCGCGTGTTCGGGCAGCCCTCGGTTATGAAAGACCAATAGAGCTTCATCATTTTCCACTTCAAAGGGGACTTCTTTGAATTTTGTGGCGTCCTCTTCACCCAGAAACCATTTGCCGAACCAAGCGTAGACCGCCTCACGGCTGTCTTTGTTATAGTTATGGTCTGCGTCGATTTGCACCTCATGTACCTTGTCCTCCGCGTCCAGGTGGGAATAGATACTACGAATCGCCGGGTATTCGACTGTGGGCGTATCCTTCGTCCAATCTCCGGTTGCGGAAATGAGCAGCAGAGGCTTCGGTGCCATCAGCGCACCGATTTCGATGTTGCTGATGTCCAGTCGCAAGTTCGGGGCGTTCTCACAGAGGCAACCGCCCTGCATGTGTGCGGAGATCATGTTGACAGGGGCGGATACTTGGATCCGATCATCGACCGCTGTGAGCATGAACGTCTGTGTCCCGCCGCCTGATGCACCGGTGCAGCCAATTCGATTGTTGTCCACATCGGGCAACGTTTCTAGAAAATCAACGGCTCGGATTGCATTCCACAACTGGAGTGCCATCAGGCTCAAGCCCCAGAGTGCTTCGCGTTCCCCACCGTACGCGTGGTCGATCTGCTCTCCACTGTCACAGCGTCCGACCATGTCATAGGAAAAGATCACGTAGCCCTGTTTGGCAAAGTTGATACAACGGCCGGGCACTGAACCCGCTTCACTGTTTTCCAACCGTCCTCTACCCCAGTGTCCGTGCGGACTGACAATCCCCGGAAACGGTCCTTTCCTCCCTTTTGGACGATAGAGATTTCCTGTCGTGAAAAAACCGGGATAAGCTTCAAAATAGACCTTCTCGACGGTGTAATCTTCGCGTTCAATCCGCCCAAAGACGTGGGCGTTGAGCGGCGTTTTTTCGGGCATCGGAGTCAATCCGTTGCTGACCAGAATATGTTCCCGGAGTTCCGCTGCTTTTGTCAGCCATTCGGCTTTGGTATAGCCGGGAAAGGTGTAGAGCGTGTGAACATTTCGGGTTTGATAGACCCGCGTATCGCTCACCGCCTGAGAGACTCCAGTGAATAGATCGGCAAGTTCGCTGCGATGTTGATCGGTGTTTGACATTTTTTTCTCCATAAGTGTTGATTTTATAAATCAGTAAAACACAGGGCAACCACGAGGGTTGCCCCTACAGAATAACCCAAATGTAGGGGCAGGGCTTGTGCCTGCCCAAAATACGGCCTGTTCAATTTGTCAAATATCAACAGAACTATCAATTTGGGCAATGGCGTAAGGGAGCAAGTTTAGCTCAAGTGTGCCATTAGTGTCCCCCACAAGCTCGCCCTTTTCCTCACGGAAAGCTCCGGGCGATGTCATTGCAGTTTGTGCGTTGGTCTCGTCTAAGCGGCGAACCCGAACGGGCCCCGTTAAGTTCTGCACACTGGCCTGTTGAAAGTCGGGGGTCACATTCGCAAGCAGTATCCGCGTTTTCCCATTCTTGCGAAGGGCAATCCCTTCCACCTTCAACGGATCGCTCGATTTTGAGACCAAGACCTCTCCTCCGGCAAAGTCGCCTATGTCAGCGAGAACGTGATAGAGCGGAAAGACCGCGCCGGGAAGAGAACGGAATTTCTCTGGCAACGGCGAACCGGTCACGGTTTCCATAACACCGCGCCATCCGCTCGTTTCGTAGTAGGTTACACTCGATGCACCACTTTCCGACAGATACTTGATGCTGCCAAGCGTCCAGCCCGCTCCAAATAGCGACATCTGTCGGCTGTCAACCTGTGCAGGTAATTCGCCCGGAGCAGGTTCAGGTTCGGGTCCGGTGGCATTGGGATTGAAGCGTGCCAAGAGGGTGATAGGTGTAACCGCGATGGGCAATCCTCCCGTAAACTGTCGAGCACTTTCAACGGTTACGGCTTGCGCTTCCAGTGTTTCCATCAACGAGGAATTATCAAAGGCGTGCACCTGCGGATTGATCGAATAGCAGACGAGGTCTAGTGCATCCACGGGAGGACGCCCACGATTGAGGTCGGTAAAATATGCATTGGTGCCGGCACCAATCTGTGCGTCGGAGAGATAATGTCGCGCAAGGTCAACCCATTCGGTTGACGTGGAAGCCTCCGTTTTGTGGAAGACAAGATAGGTTTCAATGGGTGGTTCCATTTGCTTGACTACTTCCGCGAAGGTGCTTAACTCCTCTGACGCTGCATCGGTCAGGAACAGGGCAAGCTCCAGCGATACCCCTAACCTCCTTGCTTCGTCGGTTGCTCGGCGCAGTGCCGATTCATAATTGGGTTGCGTCAGGTCAATATCCGCGCGCAGATGCGAAAGGTTAAGCCGCTTGAGGTGTTCTAACTCCTGCGCGTTGAGCGGCTCCTCGTGCGAAGCGACTCCCAACCCAATTCGGGGGAGCGGTCGGGTGTCAGTAGATGAGATTTCCAAGGTGAGCAGTTGCGTCGTTGCGTCCGGCTTATCGCGCCTTAATTCACGCTGCGTGTTGAGGGTTAAGATGATCCGCTGGGAGATCTTCGTGCCAGCAGGGACTTCCACCGGAAAGGGTTCGCTCAACGGTGTGCCGTAGGTCTTGTAGGAGGCATCGGTCCAATTGCGCTGGTCTTCCATCTCGAAGGTTTCGCCCTCAAAGCGCACCTCTGCCTCAACCCCAGCGGTTACTTCGTACCTGACCGCTCGCATATTGTTGAACGGTGCGACCGGCTTAATCTCGCCATCGATCAGAAGTTGAGGTGCAATGGGGATAGGATAGGCGCACTCTTCAACTGCCCCGTCTACCTTCTCAATACGACACGAGACACCCGCACAGCCCATCGGGTGCAACACACAGAAGCCGATTCGGTTGCGGCGGAAGGCTGACCGTGCCTCCCCATCCATCGAGAAGGTGACGGACCCATTCACGTCCCCTGTGATTGTCCCCTGCCAGAAGAAATCAACATCCGATTGCTTATTCTCTACATCGTAGGTGACGCGAAATGTGTCGCCGTCACGCTCGATCTGAATGTTTGAGAGTTGTGGGAGTATTGTGTCCCAATTATGATCACGGACAGCGACATAAATCCGGCGGAGAATCTCGTGATCACCAAACCGAATGTAGCGCAGGTCGCCCGATTCAAAAATCATGGATAAGGGGCCCGCGCGGAGTTGTGCCCCCTCCGGCAGCGGTTCATCTTTTCCGTAATACAACACCCTGAGTGGCAGTTGGCTCATATCTCAATCCCTTTCCCATTGAAACACTGTTTTGTCAAGATATGAATCTCGACCTACATGGTCTTTTGACTTGTTACCCGTATCGGCGCAATTTTTCTTGGAAGCGTGGATTGTCCAGTACGTCGCTGTTGACTATATTATTTGGAATCCGACCTGCTGCAACATCTAAGATGCTTTCGCACGCGCTCCGTCCATTGCCGAGGAAACACTCGTCCGTCCAGCAGATGCCGTGCGGCGTGACGATGACGTTATCCAGCGTTAGGATCGGATCGTTGGGATCTACCGGTTCCTGTTCAAACACATCGAGTGCGGCTCCCTGAATGCGCCGTTCGCGCAATGCGACGGTGAGTGCAGCCTGATCGACGATAGGACCGCGGGCGGCGTTGATCAGATAAGCGGTCTCTTTCATCAGCGCGAGTCGTTCTGCGTTAATCAGGTGGTGTGTCTCTGGAGTCAGCGCACAACAGATGGAAACGAAGTCCGATGTGCGGAGCAGGGTCTCCAGATCGACCAACTCTACTCCCGCCTCCTGCGCCTGCTCTGGCGTTGCGTAGGGATCGTAAGCCAAATGACGCATCTCAAATGGTTGGGCAAGTTTGAATACCTCGCGCCCGATATTGCCCAACCCGACCAAGCCGAGTGTTCGCCCGGTGACACCCACCCCCATATAGTCCAATTTCTCGTCCCAGCGTCCATCGCGAGTCAGTCGGTCCTTAATCAGTAACTTCTGACTGAGTGCCAAGATGAAAGTGATAACGGCTGCTGCCACCGGTCGGCGCACACCGTCGGGTGTGATGGTCAGTAGGACACCGTTTTGGGTGCAGGCGTCCACATCGACCGCGTCGTATCCGACGCCGAACCGCGCTAAAATTGTCAAACGGTCAACGCCTTCCAAGGTCTCAGTAGTTATTGATGGTCCCAGTACTAGCAGAGCGTCATAGTCTTGCACCTGATCGCGGCGCAATGTCGGTGTATTTTCCGCCAAGATCTCCCACTCCACCCCCGCTGCATCGTCTAGGAGACTCAAACCGATGTCGCCGAACCCAATCGTCCCGTCTGGCCCTAGGATGTCGCGGGTGAGCCCCACGCGAAATATTTGGGTCATAAAATTTTCCCTTTCTTATTATTTCATTGGTTCATTACTGTACCAGCACCCATGAACCGGTTTTGGTTGACAATCCCTGAGAATGTAGCATAAAATTAAGATGTAGTTTGATAGAGAGGGCAATCACAAGAGTTGCCCCTACTTTTCAAAGGAGGTATGTAGAGATGTCAGAAACGTCCAGTTTTGAACAGTTCAAAAAGACGTTCGATACTTATTTTTCAAAGTGGTGGAAGATTGCTAGCATTTTATTCGTACTTGTTTATCTACTCGCTTTTGGTCTGTACACAATCGGAATTCTCAACAAACACTTGGACATAGCCCTTCCGTTGTTTCTCCGTGCGATAGTCACTTTTGAGTATTGGTCTTGGATGAACGACACGGTAGTTGAAGCAATCGGTATCGGCTTTATCTCCGTTGGTGCATTGACTGTCGGCATCGTTTCCATCGGTGCATGTTCTGTCGGTATAATTTCTATGGGTGCTTTCTCCGTCGGTATCGTCGCGGTCGGTGGATTTTCTGTCGGCATTTTTGCGTTTGGTGGCAATTCTTTTGGGGTCATCGCTATCGGGGCAGGTACGCGTCATGGGTATGAAATTGGACCAAGGGGACGATTCGACATCGGTAGAGCCGTTGGGGTTATCGCCATCGGTCCTGAGGCGCACGGCGTCTACACATTATCCTATACGGGTAGAGGTGTTTATACGCTCTCGCCGGACTACCAAGATACCGCCGCTGTTGCGTTGTTTACGCGGTGGTTGCCAAAGTTCAAGGGAGCATTGTCCCCCGCCGCTTAACGATTTGGAACGCAAAAGGTTCAAGGCTGCATTCTTGGGATCTGTCCGCCTCCTTATCTTAACGCAAGTTGCTAGTAGCCAGCATATTCCAACCAATAACCCCTAATCCCTGTGCAAATTGTATCATTTCTGTAGGTCGCTTTTCCAAAATCGACGGTTGGGTGTCGAGATATGAATCTCGACCTACAGTTCTGACGGATTTTCAATAACTAGCAACTTAGGTTTATCTTACTATAAAATCTTAGATATAACAAACGAAAATCGTAACAATTAAAAAGGAATCAGGGCAACCACAAGGGTTGCCCCTACAGAAAGCAATCAATGACATGGCGAAAAAGAGACGAGACACAGAATCGAATGAAAACGGCGCGACGCTCGGCTTTGAAGCAACCCTATACCAAGCAGCGGACAAACTCCGTAACAATCTTGATGCCGCCGAATATAAGCATGTAGTGTTGGGGCTGATCTTCCTCAAGTACATCTCGGACGCTTTTGAGGAAAAGTACAATTTGCTGCTTACAGAATTTGCTAATCCCCGTAGTGAACTCTACATTGCAGATGAAACTCTCCGTTTACAGATTAGCAGAGACCGAGATGAATATCTAGCAGAAAACATCTTCTACGTCCCGGAGAAAGCCCGTTGGATTTATCTGCAAGCGAACGCCAAGCAACCGGAAATTGGGACGCTGGTTGATAACGCGATGATTGCGATTGAAGGGGAAAACCCCCGCCTGAAAGGGGTGCTTCCTAAAAACTATGCGCGTCCGGGGCTTGACAAGCAACGACTCGGCGAACTGATTGATCTGATCGGCACGATCGGTTTGGGAGAAGAAGAGAATCGCTCGAAGGATATCTTAGGCAGGGTCTATGAATATTTTCTCTCACAATTCGCGAGTGCAGAGGGAAAAAGAGGAGGGCAATTCTACACCCCCCGCTGTGTGGTGCGGACCCTCGTTGAGATGCTCGCACCATATAAAGGGCGGGTTTACGATCCGTGCTGCGGTTCCGGCGGCATGTTTGTCCAGAGTGAGACCTTCGTTGAAGCGCATGGCGGCCAGCGCGACGATATCGTCATCTATGGGCAGGAGTCGAACCCGACCACGCGACAGGTGGCTCTGATGAACCGCGCGATTCGTGGCATTGAAGGCAATCTTGGACAGGAACACGCCGATAGTTTCCACCATGACCTGCATCCAAATTTGAAAGCGGATTATATCCTCGCCAATCCGCCCTTTAATGCCAGCGACTGGGGCGGTGATCGGTTGCGTCAAGATAGACGCTGGACTTACGGTGTGCCACCTGTGGGAAATGCCAATTTTGCTTGGGTGCAGCACTTTATCCATCACCTCGCGCCAAACGGCACGGCTGGGTTTGTGTTGGCAAACGGTTCGATGAGCTCTACTACAGCGACCGAAGGCGAAATTCGCAAGAACATCATTGAAGCTAACTTAGTGGACTGCATGGTAGCGTTGCCGGGACAGCTTTTCTATTCCACACAAATCCCCGTTTGCCTCTGGTTTATCGCCCGTAACCGCCACGGATCCGGTATGAGGGCAACACCGGTGAATAGGGCAACCACAAGGGTTGCCCCTACAAGGAATCATCTGCGGTTCCGGGACCGTCGTGGTGAAATTCTGTTCATAGACGCTCGCACACTCGGTGTGATGATTGATCGCGTTCACCGGGAATTAACCGATGCGGATATAACGCGCATTGCTGATACCTATCAAGCTTGGCGTGGCGATGACGGCGCGGGTGAATATGTCGATGTGCCCGGCTTTTGCAAAAGCACAACCCTAGAGGAAATACGCAAACATAGCTACGTCTTGACCCCGGGCCGTTACATTGGGGCAGCCGCTCAAGAGGAGGACAACGAACCGTTTGAGGAGACGATGACACGCTTGACGGAGCAACTGACCGAGCAGATGGCGGAAGCTCGGTGGTTGGATGCCACGATTAGTGAGAATTTAGAAATAGTTGGGATTGGAGATAATTCATGAATTTCAGCGACGAAGAGATCAGCCGCCAAATGCGCCTCGGTGAAGATAGCTGTTGGGAATTCAAGGAGATTGAGTTCGCGGGGAATGTTCCTAGGAGTCCCCGTCGCGCTGATCTGGCGGATGAACTCGCTGCCTTCGCCAATACAGACGGCGGTGTAATATTGTGCGGTGTGACCGACAGCGGCGATGTGCAAGGTATGTCACGCGAGCAGATGGACGCGCTGGAACACCTCCTCGTGGAAGTTTGCACCGACATGATTACCCCTCCAATCCGTCCTGTCGTCCTTCGCAGAGAAACGGAGGAAGGAGTGCCATTCCTACTGGTCGAAGTACCGCAAGGTCACACCCAACACGATAGCCCGGGCGGCAGCTACCATCGGGTCGGCAGCTCAAAACGCCGAATGACGAGCGATGAGCGGCTGCGTCTGGCACAGCAGCGCGAGCAGGCACGATTCCTCTGGTTTGATAAACAGCCGGTTGAGGGAACTGGATTTGGATCTCTAGATGAATCTCTCTGGAAGCCTTTATTGAGCACCGTGGGGGCCGCGGACCCTGAATCTGCGTTGGAACGGATGGGGCTCTTGACAAGTGACGAAAATGGGATAACACGGGCTACGGTGGCGGGAGTTTTGTTGTGTTGTTCCTCGCCCGAAGAATGGCTTCCCAACGCTTGCATCGTCGCAACCTGTTACCGAGGGAACGATCGTGCCTCCGGGCAGATAGATGCCCAGACAATTACTGGCCCGCTGAACCGACAAATTACTGAAGCGGTTGCCTTTGCGGTCCGCAACATGCGCGTCGGTGCTTACAAAAACCCCGCTCGGACCGACTTGCCCCAATATAGCGAAGCTGCCCTTTTTGAAGCGATTGTCAACGCCGTAGTCCACCGTGACTACTCAATTCGTGGCAGCCGGATTCGACTCTCAATGTTCACAAATCGCCTTGAAATAGACTCGCCCGGTGGGTTGCCAAACAATCTAACAATTGACAGCATGGATGTCCGCCAATCAACTCGAAACGAAGCACTTGCCTCAAATTTTGGACGGATACCTGTTGGAGAGATTCAGGGTTCGGGAGATCGGCAATTTTTTATGGAGCGGCGTGGGGACGGTGTGCCAATCATCCTTCGTGAAACGAAAGCCTTGAGCGGGAAACTCCCTGTGTATCGGTTGATTGATGATTCAGACCTTGTTCTCACGATTCCTGCCGCCGCCACGGCTGCGACACCAGCAACCGCTGTAATTATATGCCATTACCGCGGCAGCCCTATACCGGGAATTGAGGTGTTAGCACTGTTTCCGAATAAGACATGGAAACAGGCAACCACCGACGAGAATGGCGAGGCACAAGTTGACCTGCATTCTACGCACCTTCCCATGACAGTGTTTGCGGCCGCTACAGGCTATGCCGCACATTTTGAATATGACTGGGTCCCAGCAGCACAAAGACCACTTACCATTGAAATGCAAAGCCTGGCCAACGGCGGGGCATCAATCTTTCCGGAGGGGACCGGCTCCCTTCCGGGCTTGTCGGGACGTTTGAATCCCATACGCGATACTCTTGATCGGACCTATCTCTATGCCTCTAACATCGCCATCAACAAGGGCAAACAGCAGCCGGTTCATTTTATGCCCGGTGAGGAGTTGCGCCTCACCGATGCCGAGGGCAGAGAGAGGGCGGTGCGTATTGTCGCAATCATCGGTAGGTCTGCGCTGATGGAGTATCGCCCTTATTTCAGAGGAGATAACAAATGAGTTTACAGCTGGATAGTTTGACTAAATCTATGATGGCTTAAAGAAAATATCGGCAGAACCTATGTTGATAATGCTACCACCCGTCGGGAACTGTTCCGTTTGGCAGCGGAAAGCCGTCTCATTACCGATGCACAGCGATGGATGGATTACCACCTAGCACGCAACCAAACCTCTCACACCTACAATGAAGAGGCTGCCCAAAGCGTGTTTGAGGAAGCAACAGAGTTTGCACATGACGCTAGACAGCTTTTAAGGACACTAGAAGCACATAATGATTGATCTCAATCCTAAGCATCTCAAAACAATTCAGCATATACTGGCTACGCATATACCTGACTGCGAAGTTCGTGCCTTTGGATCACGAGTAAAATGGACAGCAAAGGATTATTCCGATCTCGATCTTGCAGTTGTCGGTAGCGAGCCGTTAACCCTGAGACAGCTGCGCCGATTAACAGAGGCTTTTGAGGAATCCTACCTACCGATTCGGGTTGATGTGGTGGATTGGCAGACGTTAGCAGACCGGTTCAAGCAGGTGATTGAGGCAGAATACGAGGTTATACAAGAAGCGGAAACTGTCAGGGAAAGCAATGAATGGCAAATAAAGACTTTTAGTGATTGTGCGACACTGATACGTGAGTCGGTTTCGCCATCCGACTTAGACGATACTCCCTATATTGGACTCGAGCACATCGGAGAAAACACTCTATCCCTTGTAGGATATGACGTAGCAAGCAGCGTCACGAGTACAAAATCTCGTTTCAAACAAGGTGACATTCTTTTCGGAAAATTGAGGTGTTATTTTCGTAAAGTCATCAGAGCACCTTTTGACGGGATATGTTCGACGGATATTTGGGTTACACGCGCCAGAGAAGGAGTTGATCAAGGGTTTCTCTACTATTGCATGGCATCTCAATCTTTTATTGATTTTGCGGACGCCGGATCCGAAGGTACGCGGATGCCACGGACAACATGGGAATGGGTATCGCGCTATAAAATCCCGCTACCTACTCTTTCTGAACAAAGCCGCATCGCCCACGTTCTCGGCACGCTTGACGACAAGATCGAACTCAACCGACAAATGAATGAAACGTTAGAAGCAATAGCGCGAGCGATTTTTAAGTCGTGGTTTGTGGACTTTGACCCGGTACGGGCAAAGATGGAGGGACGCATGCCCGCCGGTATGGACGCCGCAACGGCTACCCTGTTCCCCTCAGCATTCCAAGATTCGCCCTTGGGGAAGATTCCAGAGGGGTGGAAAGTTGGCACACTCGGCGAGATTGCCGAAAATGTTCGGCACAGTGTAAAAGCTAGCGAAATTGACTCGGACGAATTTTATATCGGCTTGGAACATATGCCAAGACAAAGTATTGCACTCTCTGAATGGCAAACAGCCGACGGGCTTGGCAGTAACAAGTATCGCTTTAGAAAGGGTGAGATCCTTTTTGGAAAGCTTCGACCTTACTTTCACAAGGTCGGTGTTGCACCGATTGAGGGGGTTTGCTCAACTGACATTTTAGTAATTCAACCGATTGATTTAGAATGGTTTGGTATTGTTTTAGGTTTTGTATCCAGCGACAAATTTATTGCTTATACCGATGCTTACTCGTCAGGTACAAGAATGCCACGAACCAATTGGAAAGATATGTCAAGGTACGAGATCGCACTTCCCCCAATTGAGGTTTCCCAAAAATATACTGAGTTCATACGACCATTCATTGAGAGAATTATCGAAAATATTCATCAATCCCATACCCTCTCCCAAATTCGAGACACGCTGCTGCCGAAATTGTTGTCGGGGGAAATTCGTGTGGACGATGTAGATAAAAGATTGGAGGTAAAAGATGGCGGAACATCCTAAGGTATTCATTTCATACTCTCACGATTCACCGGACCACAGGCGGTGGGTATCAGAGCTTGCTGCCAAACTGCGTCGTAATGGCGTTGATGCAATACTTGACCAGTGGGATCTTGGGCTAGGTGATGATATAACATTATTCATTGAGCATGGCATTAGAAACTCTGATAGGGTCCTGGTCATTTGCACGGATCAGTATGTAAGAAAGGCGAACGCTGCCGAGGGTGGTGTTGGGTACGAGCGGATGATCGTAACTGCACAGCTTGTTCGCGATTTAGGAACTGACAAATTTATTCCTGTAATTCGTCAGGCATCAGGACAGGAGAAAACACCAACATTTTTAGGAACGCGAGTTTATGCCGACTTTAGAAATGAGAGTCAATTTGATGTAGAATTTGATAAGTTACTTCATGAACTCCACCGAGTGCCTGTCATACAAAAGCCACCTTTGGGAAAAAATCCCTTTGCTCAACTCCCCTCTGGACAAGAAACACTATTTTCTGCAGGGTCAAATCCTCAACTGCCTAAGATTACGGAGCAAGTTGAATCTGCAGCCGCCGCTTATTCTACAGCAGGTCAAATTGCTGGTGCAGGAGATATGTTTCGATGGCGAAAACTCGTCAAAGGAATTAAGCCACGTGTATTCAACTCTTTGGTACAATGGCGGGAAAATGAATTGGATGGACAGCGACCAGATAGCAAAGAACTGTTTCAGGTTGTGGATAGAGCAGTTGAGATTATTTCACCCTTAGTTTCCGTTGCCTTAGCGGGGTCCGTATCTGGCAGGGAACAATTTAGAGATCAGAAGTCCACCCTTGATGACCTGCTCAATAATATCGCGAGATGGAACCCCGCTGGGTACGAAGTTTGGATATACATTCCCTATGCCCTAGGATACGTCTACCACAGTCTACATGGGAGTCTCAGCCTAATCACAAAACAGCTAGACCTCGCTCTTAGTCTGGCGCGAGTTAAAATTCTTGCATACGGAACAAGGCACTTCCCTGTATGGGAAATTGGTGAACTTGTGGGATACTCCCAGTCAATTAGTGGTACGCGTGGTGGAAATAGTCTAGAAGGTTGGAAGTATCTGATCGAAGCTTATGAAAGAAAATGGGACTGGTTGGCTCCCATTTTCGGCGATGCAGAGGAATACCAGACCTCACTGGTGGCATATTATATGGCACTGAACATTTATGAATTAGCGGACATCATTGCTTCAGGGCAACAAGATACGTTAGAACAGAGTTTAGGCTCAACATCTTCGTTTCGTTTTAAGATTCCATTGACTTTTCTTTTTGAAGGGTACAATATAACCCAACGAGCAGCTATCCTACTTCACAATCAGGGAGAACTCGCGAACTTATGGACCAGCTTAAATGTCACACGCGAGCAAATGGAGAGTTCATGGGAAATTTGGATTCGCTTAGCTGAAAATCAATTATGGAGAATGGGAGCCCCTGCGGTAGCTGTTCACAGTCTCTCCGATATTCTTGGAACTTTCTTTGAGGGGATGTAATTTCAGTCTCTAGTTGCTTAAAACCCTCTGAATAATCTTGTACGCTCGCCTAAGTCCGAGGTGCGCTGCTTCCGAAATTATTGTCCAGAAAAAGTTGAAAATATGGAGGTAAAGGATGGCAAACCATCCCAAGGTGTTCATCTCATATTCTCATGATACCCCAGAGCACAAGCAGTGGGTATCAGAACTCGTCGCAAAACTTCATCACAAGGGAGTCAATGTAATATTCGATCAGTGGGATCTCCGTCTGGAAGATGATGTAACACAATTTATGGAGCGTAGTATCAAGGATTCTGACAGGGTACTGGTTATTTGCACAGACAGTTATGTGAGAAAAGCAAATGCCGGTGAAGGTAGCGTTGGCTACGAACCAATGATTGTAACTAGGAAACTTGTCGAAGATGTAGGAACCAACAAATTCATTCTCATAGCCCGTCAGACCTTGGGGGAAGATAAAACGCCATCATTTTTAGGTACACAGGTTTATATAGACCTACCGGATGAGGATCAATTTGATGAAAAATTTAATGAGCTGCTCCGCGAATGCCTTCCAGTGCTGGTTGTACAGAAAATGCTTATCCCACACATTGAATCATTACGTGTGAAGAACTATCGTGCCCTACGGGATGTAGAATTAAAAGGAATCACACCACTGTCTGTCTTTTTGGGACCAAATGGTAGCGGGAAGTCAACGCTGTTTGATATTTTTGCGTTTCTCGCGGAATCTTTCACGGATGGGCTGCGTTCTGCATGGGAAAAAAGGGATCGTTTTAAGGAGTTGAGGACGCGCGGAAGTGATAGACCAATTGAATTTGAGTTGAAATATCGTGAGAAGCCCAAGACACCACTCATCACCTACCATCTGACCATCGATGAAGATACAAAAGGACCGTACGTTAAAGCCGAATGGCTGCACTGGCGGCGCGGTAGCCAGGGAAGACCGTTTCGCTTCCTTAATTTTGAGGAGGGGGTAGGGTACGTTACCCCTGGTGAGATCCCGGATGAAGAAGATAAACGAATCAATGAACAACTTAACGATTTGTCAACGCTCGCTGTCAGCAGATTTGGGCAATCAGCACTTCATCCCCGTGTGAGTGCCCTTTATCGCTTCGTTACAGGTTGGCACTTTTCTGATTTTTCCGCCGATGCTATACGGGGCATTGCAGAAGCGGGCCCACAAGAAAAGTTATCCAAAACGGGAGACAATCTGCCCAATGTTATCCAGTATCTAAAGGAACGATACCCAGAGCGTTTGGAAAAAATTCTTTTGATACTGTCGGATTGGGTGCCATGCTTGGAAGAGGTGGACACAGAACTGGTGATGGACGGACGTCTTCTGTTAAAGATTAAGGATGCGCCGTTTGAGGAGCCCATCTTGGCGAAGTTTGCCTCCGATGGCACGTTAAAAATGCTATCGTTTTTGACCTTGTTATATGCTCCAGAACCTCCGCGCCTAATCGGCATTGAGGAACCCGAAAATTACCTCCATCCCCGCCTGCTGAACGGTTTAGTGGAGGAGTACATTGAGGCATTAGGGGGGGCTCAACTTATGATTACGACTCACTCGCCCCATTTTGTCAACGAACTTCGCGCTGAGGAGGTGTGGGTATTTTATCGAGATGAACAGGGGTTTACGGCCTGCAAACGCACATCGGAGATGCGGGGAATCAAGGATTTTCTGGAAGCGGGTGCGAAGCTAGGATACCTCTGGATGGAAGGTTATTTTGAATTTGGAGATCCGTTGACCAACGCAGGCGGTCCAAAGCGAGGTGGAAATGCAGATTGAGTTTTTCCTGGAGGAACGCTCTGCCGAAGTGGCATTAAAAATCATTTTGCCCAAGATTCTGTCTGATGATGTGGATTTTACCTTCCATGTCTCTCAAGGTAAACACGATTTGCTTAAGAACTTGCCGATACTCTTGACAGGATTCAGCGGACCGATATCCGATAATCGTCGAATTATGGTCCTTATTGATGAGGATCGAGACGATTGTTTCCAACTGAAGGAACAGTTAGAAGGAATAGCGAGGGCTGCGGGTCTTGTGACGAAATCTAGCGCGTCCCAAGAAGGGGATTTTCAAGTGGTCAATCGATTGGCAATCGAAGAATTGGAGGCATGGTTCTTTGGAGATATTATAGCTTTGCGAAACGCTTACCCTGGAGTTTCAAGAAATGTTCAATATCAGGATCCCGATGCAATTGAGAACGGTACATCTGAAGCACTATGGCGGGTGCTGAGACGATATTACCCAAAGCGGTTACCCAAAACTAAAGTAGCACGGAATATAGCTCAACACATGGAGCCGTGTCGGAACAGGTCGAGAAGTTTTCAGGTGTTTGTCGAAGGACTCAAAGCGTGCGTGGGAGAGAGTGGTTTAAAAAGTCAATAGAGGATCTGATTGGCATGATGTTCCTTGAGAGGATAACATGAATCTCAATCCGATTTACGAATCCGATATCGAAGAAGCCGCACTCGGTTGGCTCGCTGAACTGGGCTATACCGTTTTACACGGGCCCGACATCGCCCCGGAGGCTCCCGATGCGGAACGTTCCGCCTACAGCAAAGTAATTTTAGAACGCCGTTTTCGCTATGCAGTTGCCCGCCTGAATCCAAATATACCCGCTGAAGCACAAGAGGAAGCAATCCGAAAAGTCCTTCACCCAGATTCCCCTGCATTGATTCAGAGCAACCGTGCATTTCACCAGATGCTAGTCAATGGGATAGCGGTTGAGTATCGGCAGTCGGACGGTACGATGCGCGGCGAGCGTGTCCAGTTGGTTGATTTTGATACACCTGAAAACAACGACTGGTTGGCGGTCAATCAGTTCACAGTGGTAGAGAACAGTGAACGCCGCCCGGATATCGTGCTGTTTATCAACGGGCTGCCCTTAGCCGTAATTGAGCTCAAAAACCCGACCGACGAAAAAGCGACCAGCCTAACCGCATTTCGCCAAATCTGTACCTACAAGCAGGAAATCCCTTCGCTATTCACCTATAACGAGACAATCGTCATTTCCGATGGGTTAGAGGCGCGGGTCGGCTCCCTGACTGCCGATTATGAATGGTTTCTGCCGTGGCGGACAATCGAGGGAGAAGCCGAGGCACCGTCAACCGAATTAGAATTAGAGGTGTTGATTAGGGGTATCTTTGAGAAGGAACGATTTTTGATCTACCTTAAACATTTCGTCGTCTTTGAGGAGACTGAGGGTGAAACGATTGCCAAAAAGATTGCGGGTTATCATCAATTTCACGCTGTGAAAACGGCGGTCGATACGACGGTCGAAGCATCGCGCCCGGAAGGAAATCAACAGTGCGGCGTCGTATGGCACACGCAAGGTTCGGGCAAGAGTTTGACGATGGCTTTTTACGCCGGGAGCATCGCCCAGCATCCGCAGATGGAAAACCCAACGCTGGTTGTTATCACCGATCGAAACGACCTAGATGAGCAGCTGTTCGGCACATTTGCTCGGTGTAGCCAACTGTTGCGACAGACACCGGTGCAAGCCAGAGACAGGGGGCACCTACGCGAACTTCTGCAAGTTGCCTCGGGCGGGGTGGTCTTTACCACGGTCCAAAAGTTTTTTCCAGAGGGCGACGAAACCTGTTTCCCCTTACTATCCGATCGGCGGAACATTGTGGTTATCGCGGACGAGGCGCACCGCAGCCAGTACGATTTTATCAGCGGATTTGCCCGTCACATGCGAGACGCTCTCCCCAACGCCTCCTTTATCGGCTTTACCGGCACACCGATTGAGTCAACCGACCGCAACACCCGCGCGGTTTTTGGAGATTACATCAGCATCTACGACATACAACGTGCGGTTGAAGATGGGGCCACCGTTCCGATTTACTACGAGAACCGTCTCGCCAAAATTGAATTGGATGAGAACGAAAAGCCTCAGGTTGACCCGGACTTTGAGGAAGCGACCGAAGGGGAAGAGGTCGCGCGCAAAGAAAAACTCAAGACCAAATGGGCGCAACTTGAGGCGTTGGTGGGCACGGAAAAGCGGCTGGGTCTCATTGCCGACGATATTGTCACACACTTTGAAGAACGACTGGAAGCGATGGATGGCAAAGCTATGATCGTCTGCATGAGTCGGCGTATCTGTGTTGATCTTTACAACACACTTGTCGAACGCCGTCCAGAATGGCATAACGACGATGACAAGCAGGGAGAGATCAAAGTTGTGATGACAGGTTCGTCCGATGACGCCCCGTCGTGGCAACATCATATCCGCAACAAGGCGAAACGAGAGAAAATGGCAGGGCGATTCAAGAACCCCAAAGATTCGTTGAAAGTGGTGATTGTCCGCGATATGTGGCTCACCGGATTTGACGCGCCCAGTCTCCACACCATGTATGTAGATAAGCCGATGCGTGGACATGGACTGATGCAGGCTATCGCCCGCGTCAATCGGGTGTTCGGTGATAAACCGGGCGGTTTGATTGTAGATTATATCGGGCTTGCCTACCACCTGAAACAGGCGTTAGCGAACTACACCGAAAACGGTGGAAAAGGGAGTACCGCCGTTGATAAGGTGGAAGCGGTCGCAGTGATGCAGGAAAAGCACGAAATCTGCTGCGGACTGTTTCACGGTTTCGATTGGGCGGCGTGGATTGATGGGAATGCTACAGATCGACTCAAGCTGCTGCCCTCGGCTCAAGAACATATCTTGAAACAGCAGGATGGCAAAATCCGCCTACTGGAAACGGTTACCGCACTCTCCAAAGCGTTTGCGCTCGCAGTGCCGCACGAAAAGACGACAGAAATCCGCGACGAGGTCGCCTTTTTTCAGGTGGTGAGGAGTGTCATGGCAAAACGGACCGCTACGGAGGAAACGCAGTTTGAGGCGACAGAGCAGGCGATCAAGCAGTTGGTCTCCAGAGCGGTGGTCTCTGAAGGGGTAGTTGACATCTTCGCCGCTGCGGGGTTGGAAAAGCCCGATGTCTCAATTCTCTCCGACGAATTTCTCATCGAGGTGCGGAATGCGCCACATAAGAATGTAGCGGTTGAACTGTTGGAAAGGCTGCTCAACGATGAGATTAGAAGCCATTCACGGAAAAACCTCGTGCAGGGACGGTCATTTACAGAGATGTTAGAATGCTCGATCCGCGCCTATCAGAACCGTACGATTGCAGCAGCACAGGTAATTGAGGAGCTGATCGAAATTGCAAAAGAGATGCGTCAGGCACAAGATCGTGGCGAGGCACTAGGGCTTTCAGACGATGAGTTGGCGTTCTACGACGCGCTTGAGGTCAACGATAGTGCGGTACAGGTATTAGGTGACGAAACGCTGCGGACCATCGCGGTTGAACTGGTGGAAACCGTTCGGCGGAATGTGACCATCGACTGGACACTAAGGGAGGGTGTCCGAGCCAAGCTACGGGTGATGGTGAAGCGTGTGCTTCGCAGACACGGCTACCCACCCGACAAACAAGAGAGTGCTACCGCAACGGTCTTAGAACAAGCCGAGGCATTGTGTGTGGATTGGGCGGCGTAGCAAGGTCCGCGGTTTCTAACGCCCTAACAGCTCACTCTCCTTCATAGCCCATCTCATCCCAAACCTCGTGGGCATAGGCGATAGCCTCCTCGCTCGGTGGATTAAACCCGTTGATGCTGGGCGGCGGCTGCCCGGGACCTTGATGTTCGGGCCAAGGGGACCAGTTATCGTCCTCGTACTCCTTTCGGACGGATTCTTGGCGGAAATCGGGAATCTCGTAAGGTGCCCCATTATCCAGACATGACCGCCACGCTTGAATCCCGACCATCGCCATCTCCAATCCACGATAGACATCGAAATAGGGGGTTTCATTTTTGCGAATGGCTTCGGCGAAATAGTAATTTGTGAAGAAATCGCCGCCGCCATGTCCTGCCCGTCGCGCTTTCTCAACGTGGTGGGGAAAATCGGGTACGTAAATCTTTTCCCCCTCATCGCCCTCCCGTAAATCCCACGGCTCGTGCAGCACCCGTAGGGAACCGGGGACTCCAGAGCGAAGATTCTCCATCAGTCCGCGTGCGCCGTGGATCCGATACCAAACGCCATGTCCACGCATCTTCAGCCCCATAATACGGACGACCGATCCGTTGTCCATGCGGCAGAGGATGATGCCACCGGGGTCACCTCGCTGGACACTCAATTTTTCGGTATCGCTTTCGGAACGGGAGATGGATAGCGCGTTCACGCTCACCGGATGGGTGTCGGTGATGAACATAATCGGTGCAAGCGCGTGGGAGCAGTAGTAGGTAGACGGGATCCAATTGCGCCAGTGGTTCAGTCCCGGTGATAATTGATTGTAACCGCGTGAATCGAAGGGGTGGTTGTACTCCCCTTCGCCGTATTGCATCTCGCCGACCTCGTTGTTCTGATAAAGACGACGCATCTCTTGGTTGTACGCGAAATAGGGGTAATTCTCGGCGAACAGGTAGATCTTACCGGTTTTCTCCACCGCCTGCGCCAATGCCACGCCCTCGGCCGGTGCCCCACACGCCATCGTTTCACTCATCACATGCAGCCCCGCCTCAAGGGCTTTGACGGCGAAGGGCGCGTGCTGATGAAAGTAATTCGCCAGAACAACCGCGTCCATGTCGTGGGAGAGAAATTGGTCATAATCCGTGTATGTCTCAACGTTTAACTTTTTCCCCGCCTCATGCAGCTTCCCTTCCCATGTATCACAGAGTGCAACCAACTCCATGCCAACGAAGGGAGCCCCTTGTGCAAAACTCATTCCGCGGCCGACCCCAACGACGCCCACGCGAATTTTATTTTGATCGATTTTTCTTACCATCAGATTATCTCCTACAGAAAAATGGGTAGGTTTTTCCTCACTTGGTCAATCTTGTGGAGCGATTTGAGTCGATAGGACTTCGATGAGTTCGTCTAAGTGGACGTGTCGGAAAAATTCCGAAAGTCGCTTCTGCTTTAGTGTCATCGGGAGCAAGATAAAATCTGAACAACGCTCTTGAACGCATTCAAACACTGTGCGATAGGCTTGGCTTGTGGCATATCCGACAACTAGGGCGTAGTGGTCGCTGTGCTTATCAAGATAGGCTTTGAACCGATCTGCCCCCAACTGTATCTGTGCGGTATTTCTGGGAGATAACTGGAAATCATAGCGCACGACGGGTTCCTCAGATTCAAATTCTTCTGGTACTGGCCCGTAGAGTCCGGAGAGGGTAATTTTGTGAATTGCCCCTTGATTCTCCCCAAAAGCATTTTGAAGTTTGGTGTTGACGATAGTGTGTGTACGTGAAAGTGAATACGGCTTCTTTCCTGCACAGGGAATTGTCAAAAGAATCCTTTTATCTTTCGGGGGTTCGTAATCTGCTGGAATGGAAAAGGAATCGGACGTGTAATCTAGTGAAATCGTCGGTTGTTCTTGCTGGAGGGAAGAATCTGTCTCTTTTGCCGAAAGTGCCGGAAAGAGCTCCAATTGATCCGGATTACTTTTGACCGTACGCCGGTTTTCTGATGTGGCGGTGGCGACAACGGTTTTTGCCATACGGTTGGCAAACTCTGTATCATTTTCCGTCAACCAGCCCACAGCGTTACGGATACCTCGCCCTGTCGAAGCATGACGGACTAATTCTTCGAGTGCCTCATCGGCTTCGATGGCGTCTTTCATACGAGAAAGGAGTCCCGCTTCCAACTCGAAATTGTGCAATGCGATTGACGCATAACATTCACTCTTGTATTTTCCTGTCGAAGTCCGTTTATAGCTTACCTCCTCCATTAAGGTACGGTGTATCTCATCAAGGGAAACCTCCTGACATATACGGCAGGTGCAGGTTAGTTCGTCCAGTTCCATCACTTTTCGCTTTGCTCGGGTCAATGGATCCGCATAGTTGAGTCCACGTGCTGCTTGGATGTAGCTGGTGCTATCAAAACTATCGACCCCCATGTAAGTTAGTATGGGTGTGAGTTCACCGGAGACACCGAAGGCGTGGATGGGGGTATGGCCCCGCTCCGACTCTGGGATCGCTTTTTGAACGCCGTAGATTCGCTCAAGCACCGCTGCATCCTGTTTCCCCCGCAGTGGTACTAGAGAGCCAATCGCAAGCCCAAAGGCGGGCAGCACGCCTAAGAGGCGGTCGAAAACCCTCCTAACATAATTCTCAATATCTGATTGGGATTGTCCATGACAACAAACGTATAAAAAAGGGGGGTGTGCTTTGGCAGCAAGCAGTGTAGCTGCGCGATAGGCATTTTCCAGACTTTGATTCATTCGCTTCTCAGCTTCGGAGCGTTCCAATCCCGGCGGTAACGGATAATCTAAAGAAGCGATAATTTCGCCCCCAAAATCTTCTTGAAGTGCGAAAATATCATCGGCTTCGGTTTCCTTTTCAATTCCAAATTCCTTTAGGTCTAATCCCGCCTTGTAAAGCAGCTTAAATCCACCGGAGTCGAGAAATAGTGGAGCATTATAAATACCGTTTACCTCTTGATACCACTCACGCATTGTTTTTTGTCGCCACTTTTCCAGATGTTTTCCTTCAAAAGGGAAGTCCAGAAAGTGTAGGACTTGGGATAACATCGGGATATCGTGCTTCATGAAATCACGGAGCAAGTATTTCCAGAGGCCTCCGCCGCGTGGCGTGGAACCGGTCATAAATGAAACCACCGGATACAGAATTGGCGTTGACAGAGGTGATAGGGCTTCGCCATTTCGTTGTAGACGCAGTTCACCAATTCTACCGCCTTTCCTCTGAATGATTGTATGATAGGTTGGAGTTGTGTTCATAACACGATATTTCTCTGCGGGTCCATTTGAGAACTATAGTGAATTCAAGAAATAAATAAACACTTGCGGCCCACGGTAGGGGCGGTTTCTAACCGCACCGTATCGGCACCCCTCTTTATTCTACCCCCCCTTAGTCCCCCCCGCAAGCAGGGGGAAAGCTAGCGGGGGGATAAAGGGGGGTGCCTACCCAACGAGAAAACGGTAGGGGTGCTATCCGAACTGCGCCGGTTTGGAGTGTCTCATTAATTCTAAGGTCCACTATAATATGAGGGGGTGTGCATAAATAGCTTTCAATACGTCTGCACATTAGAAGAAGGATTGCCCGCCCACAGTGAGAGAGGCTTCCTAGCCTCGACGCGTATCGGGGCAGGATGCCCCTCTCACCGAAGGATACATGTCGCCCCGCTGGGGCTTTGGGGTATTTGTTTTTCCATGCTATAAACATGTCGCCCCTTTGGGCTAAATGCACCACCGATTCCATCTACAGGCCCCCTCTGAAATCGAAACCTTTATATCAACACTTGATTTTGAACTTAAAAGTGCCCAAGTAGGGGCTTCTGAATATTTAATCGTAACTCATGAAGTCGCCTTTGAGCAATCTGATTATACTCCTCTTCTTTCTCAACCATCACCCATTGTCGGTTCTGTTTTTCCGCGACAACTCCAGTGGTTCCAGTTCCTGAGAATGGGTCGAGAATAAGATCGCCTTCATTGGTTCCCGCCAAGACGAGCCGTTCAACGACTTGAAGCGGTTTTTGTGATGGATGTCTCCCATGTTTTCGTTCCGATGGCTTAATTAGCGGAATTTCCCACATATTCCGCATCTGTTTGTTGTTATTCATCGCCTTCATCGTTTGATAATTGAACGTCCAATTCTTCGCCTTTTTACTTTCATTGTTAACTGCCCACAAGATGAATTCAGTCGATTCTGTAAACATCCGACAGGTGATATTGGGCTGTGCATTCGGTTTATACCAGACAATTTGGGTAATAATCCGCCGGTCAAATATATTTTGAAGAATAAATCCAAGCGTAAAAATGTTGTGAAACGATCCGAAAACAAAGATATTCCCGTTTGTCTTGACAACTCTCAGGATTTCAGTGACCCAATCAAGTGTGAATTGGAAATATTCGTCTTTGGAAAAAATATCCCAACTTTCCTGCATGGTAATATGGGAACTAAACGCCCAACCCAACCCCTTCTTTTGAGACGTATTGAACGGCGGATCAGCGATACAGCAATCGAAGGCACTACGCGGCAAAGAAGGCAAAATGCTAAGGCAATCGCCGCATAAAATCTGCCCGCCGGGCAGGTTTTCAGGTGGAGTGTTCGAGAATAAGGTGAGATCAGATTCTAATAGAGCTGTCTGCATCTGATTCTTTGGTGCGATTGTGGATTCTGCGCCCTGATTTAAAGCCAGAACAGGTTGTGGCTGCAGTGGATGAACCTCCGTTGTAAGATATTGAATCAGTTGGGCTTTATTCAAGGACGAGTACCTTCTTAATCCACGTTTTTTCGCCTCTTTCCTTAAATCTTTGTCTCGCATACAATCAAAATTCATTGGGCTTCACTTCTTTAGTTTCTTAATTGATAAGTCAATTTACTGACGAAATATTGTTGTTACTTACTAGCTTACAATCACCGTTTTTTCATCTAACATCATGCTCCCAACATGTCACTTTTCAAGAAAAACTATACCGTGAAATCTATTCTACCCTCGTCGCAGGACCTGCCCACTACGCTCCCCGGTCAACTCCCCATCTTTCAGCACAACCTTTCCATTGACGATAACATGGTGCATACCAATGGCGGTTTGGTTCGGTTCAAAGGTAGTGCCCTGTTCCGCGAAGGTCATTGGATCGAAAATTGCCACATCCGCCCATGCCCCCACCCGAAGGACACCCCGGTCAGTCAAACCGAGCCGCCTGGCTGGCAACGATGTGATCCGGCGGATCGCCTCCTGTGGACTGAGTGCTTTCTTGTCGCGCACAAAGTGTCGGTAGAACCAAGAAGCCCATGTGTACGCACCGTGGAACGATGTTCCCGCCAAAGGGCCGTCGGTTGCTAGCGCGGTCGCATCGGACCCGACGATACAACTGGGATGCTCGAAAGCGATGCGGATATCTTCTTCCCGATAGGTAAAAGCGAGAATCATCAGGTTGTGGAGGTCGTCAATTCCAGCGAGCAGCAGGTCGTAGATAGCATCGAATGGGTCAACGCCTGTCAATTCACTGATTTCAGCGATGCTCCTTTGAGAGAATTCGGGGTGCGTCTTGTTGTCAAAGAGGACAATGTTGTTCCAATCTCCCCGTGCCAAGGCAGTGATGATGCTGGGATAGGTTTTCAACTCTCGGCGGGTAGCAGCCGATCGCAACCGCGCAGCGATGGCAGCTGTGTCCCCTTCTAGTGCCCACGGCGGCAAGGCAGCACTCAGATTGGTAGTCCCGAACAGCCGCGTGTGCATATCAAAACCGACATCTAACCCGCGATCCTGTGCTCCGTCAACCTGCTTGAGCGCATCTTCAATCGCCCATCGTCCATCTTCAACGAGCCGCGAAACCACGGAGATGTGGGAGATCTGTAGAGGTAAGTTCGATGCAGCCCCGGTCCGGATTGCCTCCGCAATGGTCTCCTGCGCTTCTCCATCCCGATTGCGGGTATGGGTCGCATAGAAGCCCCCGGCATCAGATGCCACGCGACAGAGTTCGATAATCTCTGCTTCGGTACAATCCCTTTCCGGTCCGTATTCGAGACCTGTGGACAAACCGAACGCCCCTTCCTCTAGGCTCTGTGCTAGCAGGTTTTTCATCTGCCTAAGTTCATCGGGAGTTGAGGGACGATCTACCAGTCCAGCGACAGCGAGGCGCAGGTTGCCATTCGGAACGAGAGAGGCAACGTTGACCATTGGCTTTCCCGCTTCAAGGGATTCGAGGTATCCAGCCATGGTGCGCCAACCAATCTCATGCCCCTCTTGGTGTCCGTAGATATTCATCTTTGCCAACTTCGGATCGCCGATGGGCGCACACCCGTGACCACAGTTGCCAACGACTTCGAGGGTCACACCTTGGGTTATTGAACTCATCGCCCGTGGATCGAGGATTATCGTGAAATCGGAATGGCTGTGGATATCAATGAAGCCGGGCGCGACAAAGAGACCTTGGGCATCCAAACAAGGTACACCCTCCTGTTTTTCGATCGTTCCAATGTCAAAGATTTTGCCAGCCTTAATCGCCACATCTCCGCGGAAAGGTAGGGCTGCCGTCCCATCAATAACAGTTCCATCGCGGATCAGCAGATCAGCCTGCATCTGTTTACCCCTTTATCTCGCAGTCCAGCCCAGATCTATCGCCCAGTCCGCCCCGGTAACCGCACCGGCTGCCTCGGAGCAGAGGTAAACGACAAGGGCTGCAACCTCCTTCGCCGTGATGAGTCGCTTAATCGCCGCGGGTTCTAACATGATCTGCTCGACAACATCCTCTATTGAAATTCCGCGTGTCCGCGCTTGATCAGCAATTTGGCTCTCAACTAGTGGTGTGCGGACATACGCCGGGCAGATAGCATTGACGGTGATACCGTGCTCACCACCCTCCAGGGCCGCTGTCCGTGTGAAGCCGATTAGACCGTGTTTGGCTGTTATGTAGGCACTCTTGAAGGGGGAAGCGACCCGTCCATGAATGGAGGAGATGTTGACGATGCGTCCCCACCCGTGGGTTTTCATCGAGCCCCAGACGTATTTGGTCAGCAAGAAGGGCGCAGTGAGCATTACCGCCAGCATTTTGTCCCAAGTGTCTTCAGGAAAAACCTCAATGGAATCGATATGCTGGAAACCGGCATTATTGATTAGAATGTGTACCCCGCCGTAGTGAGATAGTGTCTCGTCCACAAGGCGTTTGCAGGCGGTCCGTTCCGAAAGATCCGCTCTCACGAAATGTCCACCGATTGCGTCGGCGAACGCTTTCCCTGTTGCCTCATTCAGATCGGCGATAACCACCTGATCACCACCGCCCACAAGGGCTTCGGCAACGGCTCTACCGATACCACTTGCTCCCCCGGTGACAATGGCAACCCGTCCGCTCATTTTCTCGCCCCTCGCTATTGTTGACTGGCTTTATTATGTTGGCGCAAGTTGCCGCCTAATGTTTCACCATCTATCTGATTTTTTAACCACGTGCGTAAGTTCTATGAATCTGCATTTGCGGAACATGAAACGCGAGGGGGCATCTGCTGTTGGGTATCAATACCGTTCAACCTAACTTACTTTGTCCTCCGCATTTTGCGGATTGCACTGAAGGAGCCCGCGGTCAGTCGTATCTTCAGGGACAACAGGAAAAGCAACTGCCACTGTCAGTTGGGCGTGTAACTACTTTGTCAAAACATGAGTTGAAAGATTAGAAGGTTTCAAGCAGAGTCAACTGGATTGTTAGCTGCCAAGCGATGTGCTCGTTGGGGGCGTACTGTTAGGTTTGTGCCACAACAGATCAGAGCGTTGTCGAATTTCATGCCAAGGACCGGTGATCGCCAGCGTAATCCCAGGACTCTGTATATTGACAAAGAGGGTCGTGCCATCCGGTGAGAATGTCGCACCCGCGAATTCTGATAGATTGCCAGCGTTTCGAGCAAACCGATAGAGGTTTCCTTTGGGCGTTACGCCAATCAGGAATTCCTCGTTTGGACCATCTTCACAGATGATTAAATCCCCCCAAGGTGTGACTGTCACGTTATCAGCATTCTCCATGAGATTGCTGTCGTTTGGCTCAATAAAGAGTTGAAGCGTGCCGGGTTGTTGCTCTTCGCGGCTTGTACCTTCATAAGGGCTTGGCACGTATTTCCAGATTTGTCCTTTGCGTTTTATGCCGCCATTTGTGCAGGCGATATAGAATTCCCCCTTGTCGGAGTCACCACCGTACCATATCCCTTCACCGCGAGCGAACTTCGCCGCACCTTTACCTTCAGTACCTTGTACGCGGAGGTCATCATCCGGTGATTCCACATTCTCAATATCTACCCACTCAACGTCAACTGTCTCTCCCACCGGCATCGGATTATATGCCCACCAGAAAACTTGTTGCTCCCAGTTTCGCCAGTTTCGGGTATCTGCACCCGTGCGGTCCCGAATCTTCAATGCCTGAAGTTTGCCCCCTGCAGCGAGTTCGCCCGGCTTGTCAGGGATAAAGCGATAGATTAAACCATCCCCTCTGTCTTCAGTTTGATAGACAATCCCACTTCTGGGATCGACAGCCACCGCTTCATGATTGAAACGCCCCATCGCTTTCAGCGGGATCGCGTCAGCTAATTCTATGTCAGCAGAAACTGGCACCTCAAAATTGTAGCCGTGCTCCACCTCGTACGTTTCCTCTGCCTTCTGAATGGTTTCTTCACAAGTAATCCACGTATTCCAAGGCGTGAGACCGCCCGCACAATTCCGGATTGTTCCTATCAGACTTAGGAAATGTTTCTCCAATGTCTGTGTTTGCGTGTTATAAACCAGCGTCGTCGTCCCACCGAGGCACGGTAATTCACCGGATCCAGCGTCATAGAATTTGTCAATAGCAGCGCGTTCAATCTTCTCGTTGTTCCATCCAAAGGGTCCAACAGTTTTGGAAGTAGCCTGCAATTCGTGATTTCGGATGAGGATAGTTTTGCCGTTAGGCCCCGGAAATGCTGCCATGCCATCGTGTCCGCCCGGCACCCAAAGTCCATCGTCCATCTGTTCACCTGTTCTAGAAAACGCGTGGGTAATAAACCCTTCGGGGAGGTCAAGGAGTTGGTTTGCACTCGGCATGAACTCGAAGGGGTCAGGGCTAAAGCCCGGCACCTTCTGAATCAACGCCCGGCTACATCCCAAAAATCCGAGACTAACAGCTGCAGATACGGTGCCGATCGCGCTAGCGCGTAGAAATTGCCGTCGAGATAATTTGTTTTTCATAGAGCTCCTCGTTAAGTGCACGTTAAAGGGATTACAAGAATTTTCGTATTGTAGATGGGCTGCATTTTATCATGGTGCGTCTTGAGGTGTATCGCCGTGTGTTTGCCCACGGAGTGCTGTGGTGGCGGCTTTGTCCACTGCCAGCGATACCTCGTCGAGAACGACCCCATACGATTCCCGCGCCGCTTTCAATGAAACCTTGCCGTTCTTGACATCGCGTGCCACATCAGCCGGCGGACGCAGCAAGGGGTCGCCCCAGCCTCCACCCCCTGCCTGACGATGATAGATTCGCTCGTCCGCCTCCATTGATGTAGATATCATGGTCTGCAACACTTCTTCCGCTCCGTCGGTGTGATGGAGTAGGTTAATCGAGCCTCTGCCCGGCTTCCCGCCGTAGAGACCGTAGGGGAGATGGTCTCTGCGATCAGATCGGATGGCGAGGTGCGCTTCACCGGAAAGTAATTTCCACTCACGTTCAAGCCCCAGACCGCCTCGGAATTTTCCCGCCCCACCGCTATCTGTAACATATCCGTAGCGTTCAATGTGCACAGGGTATTCGGATTCTGCCTGCTCAATCGGGATATTGCTAGCGACGTTGGCGGGGTTACAGAGTCCGTCAATTCCATCACGGTCAGGACGTGCGCCCCATGTCCCTGACATCAGTTCGTAGTAGACATACGGCGTCCGATCCTCCCGATGTCCACCAATTATTACGAGGGAATTGCCCCCTTCACCAGCGGCTAAAACTTGGTCTGGCAGTAAACCCGCTAACGCGCCGAAGATGGTGTCCACCAATCGAAATCCGGTGATACCGCGCATCGAGGACGCAGCCGGCATAACGCCGTGAACCACGGTCCCTGCCGGCGCAATAATTTTCAGCGGTTTGAACATACCCGCCGTGTTCGGAATATCCTCTCGTATCACTGAACGGACGCACAGCGCGACCACCGACGCGGTAAAGGAGAGGGTGTTGTTGATAGCACCCCGGACCTGTGGGTTTGTACCAGTAAAATCGGCGGTAAGGGTATCGCCTTCCACCGTCATTGTTACTGTGAGGCGCACAGGCGGGCCCCCAACACCGTCGCTGTCCATGTAGTCCGTGAAGGTATGGCTTCCGTTGGGCCACGAGGCGATTTCTGCGCGGACAAGCTGCTCAGTGTAGTTGATAAGTGAGTTAGCGCAGGTGGTAAAGGTTTCCAATCCGTAACGTTGAATCAGGGTGTGCACCGCGCGTTCGCCGATATGACACGCTGCCAGTTGTGCTCGCAAATCTCCGATAGCCATCTGAGGCACTCGGACGTTTGCACGGAGCAGCGTGAAGATTGCTTCATCAGGTTCACCGGCACGATACAGTTTCAACCAAGGAATGCGGAAGCCATCCTGAAAAATTTCGGTATTATCACAGGCAGAGCTGCCGGGCAAGCGACCACCCAGATCCAAGTGATGGGCGGTGCTGACAGCAAACCCAACGCGCTCATCCTCCCAGAAGATAGGTTTAACGATGAAGATATCTGGGATGTGCATCCCACCATCAAAGGGATCATTGAGGATAAAAACATCGCCGGGATGCATATTTCCGTCAAATTTCTTGAACAGCGTTTCCATCGCAAAGGGAACAGAGCCGAGGTGGAGGGGGATGGTTACACCCTGTGCAATCATTTCGCCCTCGGCGTTACACAGAGAGGTTGAATAGTCGAGGCAGTCCCGGACGATGGTGGAATAGGCGGTGCGGTATAATGCCATTGCCATCTCGTCGGCAGCCGATGCCAAGGCATTTTGCATAATCTCGCGCGTAATTGGATCGATTTTGGGCATTCTCAGACTCCGTCAGAGAGATGTATAGTTCTAACATACTTCGGTTCACACTTTACAACCGCCTCAAATGGTCTTTTTTATTAGGTGAGAAAGGTAGAATAAAAAGGGAGGGGGCTACAGATCTCAGTCGCTAGTCGAGGTCCGGCTAAAACAGGCGCAAAGCAATAGGGAGGAAAATTTGCAGATTATTCTCCTAGATGTTCATCTTCCTCCCTTTTCACCAATCCGTTTGTCCATAGTTTTCCTATATTATTATTTTTGGCGTCGTGGCTGCTAGCGCGCTTGTTTCAGGGCTAACTTCTTTCTCTTGAGACGGCGTTTTTGGCGATGTCGAATCTGTGTGCGGCGTCGTACTTGTCCAACTTTCGATCGTGCCACGGAATCACCTCCTTTTAATGAGTTGTTTTAATCTAATAAAAACTGACTGTCTTTCTTTTATGTATCGTCAACCGTTCTTGCTAAATAGAATAGGGCGTCATTGCAGAGTACCTCGACCTCCCCCATTACAACATCCAATAGTTCTTTCGAGGGACATTGCAGCAGCAGCCGATCCGTGGTCAGCGTGATATAACGCTGACCGTCTGTATGGGCGAATTCTACCTGCGAGTCGGTATCCTGAACAACCCGATACCCATTTCCAAATTCAATCGCATTCCGAACTTCCAAACCATCAGCGTTTTTGTACAGTGCTTTAGCCTTCAGTGTTTCCGGCAAAACGGCTGGAACGGAAGGGGTAATTTCCGGCGCGAGCGTTTGACCTTCTTCTGGTTCAAGGATCGAGACCGGTTCACTTGCCGAATCAACAGTTTCTTCATCTGCGTCCGAATCTGTCGGTGTTTCCGGCTGATCTTCGGGCTCTGTCAACTGGCTCTCCTCGAACACGTCGGAGAGCACACCTGTGATAGTGTCGGGTGCCGATTGAGGGTCTGCTAACATCCGCCTTAGTGTATGGACGCAGATATTGAAGATAAGTGGATGAAACGCGAGAGTTTCTGGATCAGCGTACTCAAAAAGCGATCTCGCAACGAATGCTATTTCTGCCTTCTCCCGATCACCCATCCGTTTGAGGCGCGTTTCGCATGCCTTGAGTGCATACGACACAGTGTTAATAAATTCCACCGTAATCAGGTGGCGCAGCACTTCAAAACGGAAGATGTCATTAATGCTTTCAGGACCTTCTCCCCCCTCTGGTGTTACCTCATCGTTCTCCCCAACTTCAGAAGTGAACGCGCCTGCTTCAAAGGCTTCCACCGTTTTCTGCCGCAACAGGTCGGGATCAAAGATGATATTTTCAAATTCAGGCTCGTCAAGCAACAGCCTGCTGTTCGCAATTTTGTCCTGTAGTAGTTCTTCGTCGGACTTTGCTGCTTGTAACGCCCGCTGTTTCTGAATAGCCAACTGCTTGCGCTTGAATTTCTGGTTCTGTTGACGTTTTGCGCGTTTACGTGCAATATTGAGGCGTCGATTCTTCTTTTTTTTCGCCATCTTCGACCCGATTCGCAATTGTTGTTGGGTGAAATCATTCTGATAGGCATTCAAATTCAGAAAAGTATACAGAGTCAGCTACCCCGCCCTGAAGGACGGGGCTTGTTGCCCGTCCCGGGACTTACATGGTTTTTGGTCTCGGTTCGTAACTTTACACGCCCGCCACCGTCCCCAGCAGCTCGAGATTAGAAGCACCCACAGGGTGTCGAGACAGCACCATTTCAACTTCCGGGCGAAACCTCAGACAAACAATGCCTTCCAACCGCCACGTTGGGAGGGAAGCGAAAAACGAACGTTTTTCCTCAATCATCAAGTTACAAGAAAATTATACCCTATCAACTCTTTTTAATCAACAAAAAGGAGATACAGTTTCACCCCGCTCTAAAGAACGGGGGCTTTACTGCGAAGATTTTGATGAATCTGGAATTGTCACCTCTGATTAAGAGATATGAGCGGTAGAATAGTTTTGCGTCGAAACATGAATCTTATATCCGGTCTATCAAGATTAAGATTCATACCCGTAAATCGGGTATCTTACCCGACCTATAGGTGGGATGCAGTTTGATACATCTAATGCGGAATTCCTAGTTGATGCATTCGTCGGTGGAGGGCTTCCTGTGCCTCCATGAAGGGACGTTCAAGGAAAGCCTGATGGTCGTCCTCTCCGTGATGGTGTGTTACTGTGCCCGGATGATGGTGGCGGGCAGTTTTGCGGATATATGACAACCCACCCTCAATTAGCGTCAGCATATAATTTGCGGTTTCCGAATCGAACATCCACCACTCACCGCCGACAGCGATATAGACCGGGGAGGTGTGCGCGATGATTCCACGCCCCCAACCATCATGATGCGGAACCGCTTGAGCATAGCCGGGGCCTCCACAACGGGCTGCAATCCACGAGTGCTGGTTGACTGGTAGCGTTGTTTTCAGATGCAGCCTGCGTGCACCGTTATTTTCGGCCGTTGAGGCGACAACCTCGCCCGCCTGAACGATTTCCAACGTATGTATGGGAAATATGGATTCCGCTGACGCTTCGACCTCTAAGGTCCCACCGTTGCCCGGTAGGTTGATTGTGCTCCCGATAGGTTGTCCATCAACTGTCAGACGAATGATAGGACCGCCGCTGAGAAAAGTGTTTCCAGCGCGGAGATACCTGCACCAGTTATCGTAGTTGAATTCCTGATCGTCGGGGATGTGGACATAGGTGCGATATACGCCGACAGGCACGTCACTGGTCATTTTGTCCGTTCCACCGACCAGCGGCAGTTTGTAGCCACAGTTGAGATAGCGATAATACTCGATGTGACCATACATCGCTTCAGTCAGGTATTCGACAGCGTCCACCCGATTGGTGGCAATCAGTGTTGCCGGTTCGCAGTTGGGGTTCGGGATGTGGGGCAGGACGACGGTACCGCCCTGTGCATGGCAGGCATCCGCCCAATGCGAGAGCGTCGTTTCCATATTCCCACCGAGTTCCGCTTCGCCGGGACCATCGGAACACCACGGACTCACCTGCTCTTTTAAGCCGAGCAGCGTGAGATGTCCAAGCAGATGCTGACGATTTTCCTGCGTGGCGTAAACGATACTGCGACCATCGTCAGAAACAGTCGGGCGACCAATGAACTCCTCCGTGTTGGTGAAGAGATGCCCCCATTGAGAGAGCAGCAGATTGACAACGTTTAGGTCTTCGCCCTGTGCCTCTGTGTGGGAACCTTGTGTTGAGAGGAAATGGACATGGGTGTCCCCACTGAAGTACCTCTCGGCATTCATGTTGCACCAACGTTTGAGCCGTAGCGTCAGTTCGCGTTGGCCCGGTTTAATCTCGACCTTCGTTCGTAACGGCTCATATTCATAGCCTCGTGCGACATCAACGATGACCTCTCCGCGCGGCAGCCAGCCTTGGCATGTGCCGTCGGTGTAGGCGTAGGAGATCTGTCCCAACCGCACATCTCCACCGACATCAATATGCCAAGTGCCATTGTTTGAGTTGGCGTGTGCGTGGTGTCCGTGCGGCGCGTAAGGTACACCCTTTGGAGAACGGAAGTGGATGCGGCACGGAATCGGCTGATTGGTCTCATCATCGACCACCTTTGTGTGTACCCAGTTCCTGCCGGTGTCAACGATTTCGATCTGTACCCGCTCGTTCGGTGCTATCTTCCCTTTCTCCTCTAACTCGCCCCATTTTACCGCGCCCAACGTTTCATCGTGATTCTTGACCGTCACTGTCGCCGATGGGGTTGCCGTCACTTCGACATAGGCAGGACTGCTATTATTGTTCTGCGTCTCGCCCCAACCTTTCCGTTCATCATCAAGAAATTCGTCCGCTGACTTTTCAGGCAGCGGATAGGGATAGGTTGCTACACCGCGGTCAACCTCTACTTCCATGCGGAAAGGCTTTGCGGCATCCTCTTCCTGCGGCAAGGTAATCATAACATCGCGGATCGCCTTCCTAGGAACGGGGTCTTCAGTGAGGTTCCCTAATGTAACGGCAGCGAGGATAAACGTCGGGCCTTCCGGCACGATTTGAAGGGATTCAAGCGTTTCCGACGGGCTTGGATTTTCCCAGACCCACAGATAGTAGTCTGCAGGGCCTGCCTGCGTGGCTTCGGTCTGCCGGTTGCCTGCTGCTCCCCAATTTCCTTCGTAGCGTGGGTGAAGTCCATCTTGCTGGTCTGGCCATGCGAGAAAAGGCAACTGCCCCCACCCCGGCGGGACGATGGCGATCTCGAAGCGCTCCCGTATCGGTACACTGACCGTTTCACCGTTTGCATAGCGGAAAACGTAATGTGCAACCAAACGCCCAACGGGATCGCCCTCAAAGATTTTCGATTCGAGCAGCCGATGTACAACGATAATCCGTTTCGGTGTCGCGTTGAGTGGTATAATAGTTGGCTCCTTGCTAATCTCGTCGCCGAAACCGAGAAAACTGTCGCCGGCCGCGCTGATCTGGAAAGGCAAGCCATGAAAGGTTTGTGCACCGATTGCAGGCGTAGCGTTTTCGCCAAGAATTTCCGCGCCAACGTTGCAGAATGATGAAAGGTTTAGTGGTTGATAGTCTGGCATTGATCGCTCCTTGAATTTATGTTGGTTCATTAGTTGGTTGGTTCGTTGAAACGGTTTTCCCTATCCATTACGCTTCTCTCTAGCACGATTGGGATTCAAAGCAATTGGGGATATGGGTCAAGCAAGATGATCGCGCTCCCCCTATAAAACTGATACCGGCATAAGGCCGGGCAAGATGCCCTGCCTACGGGGGGTGGGGCGCAGCGTGACGGAGCAAGGTACCCGACCTATGAGTATAGGGGTCAATTTTATGGCACGGCACGTCACTCGCAACTTGGATTATTATAACAACCCCAAAGGGATAATGGCTGATTTTCACCGCACCGCGTAACAAAAAAGCCCCATGCACAACGCACAGGGCTGAATTGTTTATACTCACTTGCTAAACTGACGAGCGTCAAGCGGCTGTCTACGCTTGCTTCTTTCCCTGAATCTGGGGCATGTATTTTTCTCTTCCCATCTGAGGTTTTTTGTTATCCATCCGCGAACTTTTCGGAAAAAGTCTAAGACTACGGTCTTCAAGGGGGAGCCTCACCGGTGCGTGTCCGCGTCGGTGCGATTCCCGTAGCGCAATAGCGATTTCTAGCACCTTACGTCCATTGTCGCCGCTGCCCCTCGGCTCGATATCTTGCTCAAGGGCATCAATGATGGACTGGACGCTCGCAATGTTTCGATCCCCTGGCCATCTCCAGCCTTCCTCATCATAGTCACCGCTCATTCTGCCATAGACGCTGGTTTCGGGAAACACTCCCTCCACCTTCTTGAGCGATCCCCATGTCGGACGATCGACAGCCTCGTCCGCTTTCCACAGACTAAGCGAGCCGTTATTACTGCGGAATACCCCGCGACTGCACGAGACCTCAAATCCATTTCCCCGCGCATCGGTTTCGCGGTGCATGAAGGCTTCAATACCGTTAGTGAAACGTAGATAACCCGCTACGCCTTGGTCATGATCGCTTTCGGGGTCGTCCGCGACCCAGCCAACCACCCATGCAACATCGGCGTCTCCAGCAAACAGACGCATCAGACTAAAAAGCTGACAGCCACCACCTGACATCTCGGTGCCGCTCCCGCCTGTGAAGTTGATGCTTTTGACCTCGCCAAGTTCGCCCGACTCGATGATCTCAAGGGCTTTCCAGTACTGAGGTAGATTTCGGTCTAGGTCACCGGATCCGAACTTGATTCCACGTGACTGACAGGCTTCTACCATCCGATCCGCATCTGCGAGCGTTGCTGCAATGGGTTTTTCGCAGAGGATTGCCTGGACACCCGCTTCGGCGCATCCAATGACGACTGCCGGGTTTGGTCTGACGGGCAGGATAGGCGCAGCGATATCAACCCCTTCCTTCTCGAGCATCTCTCGGTAGTCGCTGTACCCCGGGACACCGTAGTATTCACAGTACAGTCCCAAGTTCTCAGAATCGGTATCAGCAAAGGCGACGACTTCGGTCAATGGATTGAGTGCATATGCCCGCGCGTGTTGGCCGCCCTTCCTTCCGCAGCCGATAACTCCGACTCGATATTTAGCCATTTAAGTTTTTCCTTATCTGAGGTAATCGGCTAATTTTATATTGGAACTAGCAATTGAATAGCGCGAATTCCAGTTCCTAAACGTTTACATATCTCCGTATCGGCGCGACGCTGCCGAGTAATCCAAGCAGAACACCTCCGAGTAGAATCAGGCCGACCTGATCTAGCGGAATGAACTGTATCTCACTAATTCGCGGCACAAATATGCGAAACAGCGTGTAAAAACTAGCTATTCCAGTTAAACTCCCGATAAACCCTAGAAATACCCCTTGGGCGATAAGTGGGACACGGATATACCAGTAGGTTGCCCCAACCAATCTCATGACCCGGATCTCCTCGCGACGAAAGTAGGCGGTCAACATAATTGAAAAACAGACGATAATCACTGAAGCTCCGCCCATCAACCCGCCTAAGCCCAGAAGTACCATCTCCACCTTGCGGATAAATTCAGAGGTCTCCTGCTCATATTTAACGTCCTCCACCTGGCTAAAGGACCGAATTTGAGAAACATGCTGCAATAACTTTTCCGAAGGTAATAACGTCGCCCTGATATAAATCTCTAGCGAGGCAGGGAATGGATTACTATCTGCAAATCCCTCCGTGAGTGTCTTTCCAAATTCACCAAACATCTCCTCACCTCGGGCAAGGGCTTCCTCTTTAGAAACATAAGTCACTGTTGCAGCCCAATCGATCTTCTCAATTTGGCTGCGAAATTCCCGCCCTTGGGACTCCCCAACACTGTCTTTAAGAAAGACAATCATCGCTGGTTTGTCTTTAAGATCTTCAATTTCCCCGCGTAGATAGTTGCCAATTAGGATTAGCGCACTTCCGATTGTGACTGTCAGGGTGATAATTACAATACTTAGGAAACTAACAAAACCGCCATGTCGAATATTGGAAAATGATTCTTCAAATAAGTACCACATAGATAAATGTCAAAAGTAATGGGTAAAATGTAAAAACTGCACCAAACTACACCAGCTTATAAGAAGCTCAGAATATTCTTAATAATATCATCGGTTTGAATGCCCTCCCCTTCCCCTTCAAAGTTCAAAATAATGCGGTGGCGTAAGGCTGGCAATACAACCGATTGCACGTCTTCAAAAGCAACATTGTAACGTCCATCAAGTAATGCTTTGATCTTCGCCGTCAATGTTATCGCTTGCAGCCCACGAATGCTTGCACCTAATTCAACATACTGCCTTGTCATCTCTGGACTGTTGGGGTTATCTGGATGCGTAGCACGGATAAGCTGAATGATATAGTGCTCCAAATGTTCGGCGATCAGCACACCCCGGACGAGCCGGCGCATTGACTGAATTGTCTCTGCATCACTAATCTTCTCAATAGAGGTCTCTGCTTCCGATGTTGTTCGTCGCAGAATCTCACCCAGCTCATGTTCGTCTGGAAAGGTAATCTGAATCTTGAACAGAAATCGATCCAGTTGCGCCTCTGGCAAGCGGTACGTTCCGTCCATCTCAATAGGATTCTGAGTTGCAAGCACACAGAAAGGCTCTTCCAGTTGATAACTTGTCCGTGCCACGCTCACGGTACGTTCCTGCATCGCCTCTAGCAGGGCAGATTGTGTACGGGGTGTCGCCCGGTTAATTTCGTCCGCAAGGATAATCTGTGCAAATATGGGCCCCTGCTGAAATTCAAACTGCTTCCGCCCTTGGTTATCTTCAACGAGGAGCATTGTCCCTGTGATGTCCGAAGGCATCATGTCCGGCGTAAACTGGATCCGGTTGAACGACAAACTGAGTGCCTCGCTCAGGGTATGGATCAACTGTGTTTTACCTAAACCGGGGACACCTTCAAGGAGCGCATGCCCATTGGCAAAGAGGCAGAGTAACACGCCCTCAATTACCGCATCTTGCCCGACGATGCGCTTGTGGATCTCTGCCTCCACCCGGTTGAAGTTTTCCTTAAACTGCTGTACTTGTGCTTCTAGAGGCATGGTTGAGACCTAGTTATTAAGTTCATCAGTTCACTGAAACAATACTCCCCGTCCATATTACCAACGCGACGGCGTTTCAACAAAATGGTTGTAGCAGTCCTTAACATTAGCATCAGTTGCATCACCCTCGTGGATAAGAATACGAAACCGCTGCGTCAAGCGTTGATCACGGGACAGTTGGGATTGATCTAGCAAAGTAAAGTTCGTTAAAAATGTACCGTAATTCCGTGTAAAAAATGCCGAAGGCGGATTCGATGGGTGATTCATCAATGTAACACCGACTGTTTTACCAGCAACAACTCCGCTGTAGTCTGTCCAATCAGCGGACTGTCGCATCACCTCCTCCTCGTTGCGTTGACCATTGGCATTGAGGATTGTCCCTCCATCTTCCACATCCATCGTATCGGCAACGCGCACACCAAGAAAGGCATGGTTATCTTGTGCAAACGTCAGATCCATTTGACTAGCAATCAGTGTACTTGTTAAATCAATGATATGAGCTGCCGCACCGGGAATAACTGTGAAGTTGCGCTCCTCATCCAATAGACGAACACCTGCCTTCGTTATCCAACCGTTATGTGTCATAACGTGAATACCGTTCTCATCAATCTCATGCTGACTCTTTTCCAAGACAATGTCACCAAGGTTTGATCGAGTCGGATTGTTGTCATGGAAGAAGTTAATGCCATTCACGTCCGCATGACCGATGAAAACCGATTTGTGATGATTATAGCGGTAGGCACAGGTAGATGTCACTTCGCGTCCACTCGGAGAATAAACAGGATAGAAATCAGGACGCGATTTGTACATATCGCCGTATTGGGTGTAACCCTTATTGTAGGCGAGGAAAAATGCTTCTCCGTTATAGAATTTGAAACGTAGTTCTTCTTCGATAATTCTTGGAACAACAATCATTAGATAACTCTTGGTAGAATGTGTGAAAAGCCTGATGACACCTTTGGACGGTTACAATCTATCAGACATAACTCATTACAGACGAGGGCTTCTCTCCAACACGGGTAGTGCGATTACTTGGCTTAACGGAGTCGCTGCCGAAGAGTGCTTCAATTTCCGCCGCCGTTTGAGATGGATATGAAATATTGTAACGTGCGCTGCACTGTGCAATCACCTCACCATATTTGGGAGTAAGCAGACGTAGGATGAGATCGTGGTCGCCCTTCGCACGCACGCAGATATTCCGCAGTGTATCCAGTTTTTCTTGATTAGCCGCATCGCTTTCAGGGATCGTGACTTCTACCGCCGATGTTAATCGCTCTACGACCGCATCAATGGGCAAAATCTCTTCTGCTTGAATCTGATGGGTGTCTTCTTCTATTTCGTCATCACCCCCACCATTTCTCCGTCGATTTTCACTGACATTACCCCGAATCCACACCACCGCGTCTTCTTCTATTGCATCGCGCGAAGCCTTGTAGGCTTCCGGGAACACAACAACATCCGTAGTCCCCTCCAAGTCCTCAACAACGAGAATTGCCATTGGATCACCCTTCTTCGTTTTTGTAAGACGGACGGAGATAAGCTGACCGGCGGCATATACCTCCGTCCCGCTTGGAGGCTCGCCAAGCGTTTGGGAAGTAACAGTAGTATAGTATTTCATAATGTCCCCATACTGCTCCAGCGGATGTCCAGAAAGATAGAAGCCGAGTTGTTCTTTTTCATTTCTCAATATATCGGCATGTGACCATTCTACCGCATCAACCAGTTCGCCCTGTGTCATCGGCATCTCTTCAACTGCACCGAAAAGCCCCATTTGTCCCTTTTCCCGGTCTTGCTGGGTACTTTGAGCCACCTTCATAGTCTGCTCAAGGCTTGCGAGTTGTTGCGCCCGATGCCCATCAAGTGCATCAAATGCTCCCGCCATAATCAGACTTTCAATCGCTCGTTTATTGACTACTTTCGTATCAACCCGTTCACAGAAGTCTTGGAGCGATTTGAATGACCCCCCCTGCTCCCGTGCTTCGACAATTGCCTCAAGCGCGATTTCGCTGACATTTTTGACCGCAGCAAGTCCGAAGCGGATGTCGTCACCAACGACGGTAAAATCTTTGCTACTGCTACTAATGTCCGGTGGCAAGACTTGAATCGGCGTTTCGAGGTATTCCGACAGTCCGTTACACTCTGCGATGTACTTTCTGATTTTGTCGCTGTCAGCAGACTCGCCGGTCATCATTGATGCCATGAACTCACGGGGATAGTGCGTCTTGAGATAAGCGGTCTGATAAGAGAGGATCGCATAGGCGACTGTATGCGATCGATTAAACGCGTATCGACCAAAGGGTTCGAGGTACTTGAAAACTTTTTCAGCATCTTCCGCCTTGATGTTATTGGCTCCTGCGCCTTCGATGAATTTTTCGCGCTGCATCTTGAGGACATCCATCTTTTTCTTGCCCATCGCATCGCGGAGGACATCCGCCTCACCCAGCGTGAAGTTAGCCATGTCTCGGGCGATCTGCATCACCTGTTCCTGATAGATACACACACCGTAGGTGTTCTTCAGCGCATCTTCAAGGGTCGGATGGAGATATTGTACCTTTTCAACCTTTAGTTTTCTACGGATGAAACTATCCATCATACCACTGTCAAGGGGACCGGGGCGGTAGAGCGCGGGAATGGGTATGAAGTCTTCAAAATTGTCGGGTTTAATTTGCATGATGACGCGCCGCATCCCCGGAGAGGTTTCTAACTGGAAGAGGCCCCCAACGAGACCGTGACTGATAAGCCCATACGTCTTTTCGTCATCGAATGGGATCTCCTCAAGCGAAAGTTCTTTGCCATGATTTTCCTTGATGCGTGCAAGGCAGTCGTAAACCTCACTCAAAGTTCGCAAACCGAGGAAATCGAATTTGACCATGCCGACATCTTCAAGCATTTTGAGATCAAATTGTGTTGCGATGCGGTCATGCTTATCCTTGAAGAGTGGAACGTAATCGGTCAACGGACCGTTCGACAGCACTACCCCGCACGCATGGATGGAAACGTGCCGCTTCATGCCCTCAATTGATTTGGCGATGCCCATCATTTCGCTGTTTTCCGGGGCTTCGGCAACCTCGCGAAGCTGTGGCACTTCTTCCAAAGACTCATCAAGTGTCACGCCGGGAATGGTAGGAACAAGTTGCGTCACTCGGCGAACATCCTGCACCGGCACATCGAGTGCCCTACCAACATCGGCGACAGCAGCTTTCGCACCGAAGGTACTGAATGTTGCCACTTGTCCGACACACTCTGCTCCATACTTATCGGTCAGGTAATCAATGACAACTTTGCGATGTTCATCTCCAAAGTCGATATCAATATCGGGCATACTGATGCGATCAAGGTTCAGAAACCGCTCGAACATACAGTCATATTTCATCGGTTCAAATGTCGTAACGCCGAGCGCAAACAACGCTAAACTACCGCCTGCCGAGCCGCGTGCGTTGAGCGGGAACCCGCGTTCGCGGGCGAAGTTGACATAATCCCACACAATTAACAGATAGCCGGCGTAACCTGTTTTTTGGATAATGTCAAGTTCATAGTCGAGTCGTTCCTTCATTTCCGTCGAAAGATCGCCATATTTTTTCTGAAGCGCGTCATAGCATAGTTCACGGAGGTATGAGTCTGCCGTATAGCCCTCAGGCACCTCGTATTTCGGCATGATGTGTTCGCCGTAATCGAGTTCTAGTTGGCAGCGCTTGGCGATCTCAAGGGTATTGGCAATCGCCTCAGGGGGAAACTCTGCTAAGGTTTGGTGCATCTCATCATTATTCTTGAAGTAAAACTGATTCAGGAACTTCATGCGGTCCTCTTCCTTCACCGCACGTTTCATCTGAATACATAGCAGCACATCGTGCATTGTGTGGTCGGTACTATTGAGGTAATGGCAATCATTTGTTCCGACAAGCGGTAGATTATGTTCCTTGGCAAGTTCAACCATCACCGGGTAGGCATGCTTTTCTTCAGGAATACCATGATTTTGCACCTCAACATACAGGTTATCCCTACCCATAATATCTTGAAGCATCCGGAAATTTTTCACCGCTCCCTCGCGTTGATCGGCGGCAAGCAGCGCGGGAACATAGCCTTGGATACACCCTGTCAAGGCTATGATCCCTTCGCGATGCTCACGCAAAATTTCCATATCAATGCGGGGTCTTGAGTAGAAGCCTTCAAGGTAAGCAATTGACCCCAGTTTCATGAGGTTTTTATACCCGGTCGCATCTTTAGCTAGCAGCGTTAGATGATAAGGGCTGCCTTGACTCTTTCCACGTTCATGACGGCTGCCGGGGGCAACATACGCCTCACAACCGACAATTGGGTTGACACCTTTGTCCTTTGCTTTCTTGTAAAAGTCCCATGCGCCGAACATGTTGCCATGATCTGTGAGCGCGACGGCGGGGGCACTGTTTTTATAAGCCCATTCAATCATGTCAGGGATTCGACAAGCACCATCAAGCAGACTGTATTCGCTATGATTGTGTAGATGAACAAATGCAGATTTTGTCATATTGTGTATCCTTCCAATGAACAATTGAACAGTTGAATTATCAAAAAGATAAGGCGTCTTTTATTCTGTCTAGGCAGATTTCCTTCTTAATGATTTGCCGGTAAATCTTTCCAGCTCATTGCTAATGATCATCTCCATGGTGATGGTCATCGTGTTGATGTAAGCTATGGCGATCGTGAGTCACAGCACGGGTTAAGAGGAAAATAGCCAATAAACCCACCATGAAAGCCATTGTTCCACTAACCTTATCAAGAGAAAACATTTTTTCTTTTATCGAAAGGACTTCGTGAGTATGCCCTTCGTCGGAATGAACATGATCCTCTTCGGAGTGTGGGCCGCGTGCATGAGATGCATGGCCGCCATAAAAGTTCTCGATTACCACATTCAGCAGCGTACCCGCCGCAAAGGCTGTCAGGTATTCGATAAAATCACCGAATCCCCCGGTCAAAATCCGTTCCCCGATGAACGCCCCAATGACCGGTGCAATTGAGAGCGGGAGAAGTCGTCCAACGGTTGCGACAAATCCCAATCGCACGCTGAACTGTAAACGAGATCCGAAGGGGAGGCGGCGTCCAATGGTTGAAATAAGTGAATTGTCACTGAGAAATGCCAGTGTCAGCACAAAAGCAACCGGCAGACGATGTACTAAAACCACAATGGCAAGCCCAATACCAAGTTCCTCGTGTTTGCTTGCAATAGCGAGGTTAAATCCATCAGTCAGCGCGTGAATAGATAGCCCAATCACTGTCAAATCCGCAACCCAACGGTGATTCTGTATCGGAAATCGGGGATTGTGATGGCTGAACCGCTCGATCAGAAAGATGGGTAGAAAACCGGCTGCCATGACAAGAAGACTCATCCAGCCAAGATCCTTATAAAGATGAGGTATGAGGTAAAAACCGACCAACCCCACTACGGTACTAGCTGTGAACCCCGTGAGTATTGAAAAAATAACCGGATTTGAACGTAGCGTATAAAAGGCGATCACGGCACCAATGAAAATTGAGAGTACCGCTATTGTGAGATAGATGATAAGCATCGAATTTTAGTGCCGGCACCCCACTCCTTAATGGGGAAGAAAATCCCGCTCCTCTGTATGTAACGGTAATTTACTTTATTGTAACCCAACAACCATGTTCTTGTCACTGAAAATCCGAACCTAATATGTTCAGTAACCCATTGTCAAAACAAAAATTTTAGAAGGCTAGGGCTGCTCGCTACGCCTCCACCTTCACAGGCTTTCGTCTTCTGCGTTGAGACACGCCCTTTTCGAGCGTGTCTTTGGTCACCACTTCGTATAGAATCGCATATTTCCCTTCACGTTTACGAAGAATGCGACCCAGCCGTTGGGTATATTCTTGTGAACTCCCGCTGCCGCCGAGGATAATACCAATATTTGCCTCCGGGACATTAATCCCTTCATTAAGTACCTTTGACGTGATGAGGGCGGGATATTCGCCGGCGTTAAATCCTTCCAGAATCTGTTTGCGTTCTTTGGTTTTGGTCTGATGTGTAATTGCCGGCAGCAAGTGCCGCATGGAAATGTGATAGGCGAAGCGGTTGCTTCCGGTGAAGATCAAGACGCGATCTTTGCAATGCTGTTTTAACAGGGATTCAAGCAGCCCTAACTTAGCTTCGGCTTCAAGCGCAACAGTTTTAGATCTGTTTAAGGCAAGCATCGCTCGCCGCGCCGCTTTTTCTCGCGTACTCAGTCTGACAAATTTGCCCCAACCGCCCCCAAACAACTGGATATTTCGATCGCGCAGAAAACTGAGGTAGACTGTCCGCTCTCGTGTATATTCCTCCCGTTCGTCTTCCGTCAGTTCGACGTAGAGCCGAACGATTTCATATTCTGAAAGATACTCGCCCTTGAGCTCGTCAATTGACTTTCGATAGACTACTCCACCGATTAGTTGGCGGAGTCTACCCTCCATTCGGTCTGCTCGCTCATAGGTTGCCGTCAAGCCGAGTCGTCTCGAAGCGATGCTGAGTTCTGGAATGTGGCTGTAGCTTGGAGAAGGAAGGTGATGCACTTCATCAAAAATCAAGAAACCGAAGCGATTGCCGTATTCGTTGCTATAGCGATACGCGCTGTCGTAAGTCGTGACAGTAATATCTTGTAGTTCGTGGTATCCGCCGCCTAAGATACCGATTTCAAGGTCGAAGGCGTTGGTCAGCAGGTCGTACCATTGGTTGAGCAGATCAATCGTTGGCACAACGATCAGTGTGCTGCGCCCTACATGTTCAATGGCTTTGAGGGCAAGGAGCGTTTTGCCTGCACCCGTCGGTAAGACAACTGTGCCGAGGCAATCCGCATCAATCCACGCCTGCAATCCTTCCCGTTGATAGTCGTGGAGATCGAAATCAAGTCTGAGCGTTGGCTTGATAGTTCTGTATTTCGGGACGGTTGTTGTGTATTGGACGTCGTTCTCGCGCAACTGCTCAACAGCGATTGGGTAGTGTAACGCAAGTGCGCGCCATTTCTCAACCCGCGTATCCCACTGAAAGTGTGGGGGCGGTGTCTCTGCGTTTTCAGCAATAACCGTGCCGCCGTCGTAGCGGAAATAGATTTTCTTTTCTTCGCTCATAATTGGTCGGGTTTATCCCCAGACACATCTTCAGGAACTGTATCGCGCGATTTCCGAAACCGATGGATCAGGAGCCATACTCCTAACGCTGCTAAAACGAAACCAAGGCAGTCCAACCAGAGGGGATGAAATGTAACCGTTTCGGGGTCAATTGTGAACCCCGGTATCTCCAATCGAAACAGTCCGATTAAGGTCAAGGGCACTGCATTAACGAGAGCATGACCAAAAAAACAGGGGAGCATTGATCGGGTCTCTATAAACCACCATGCGAAAAGAATACCTAATATAGTAGCAACAACGAACTGCCAAGGATTGAAGTGAAGTAATCCAAAAAATATGGCAGAAGCAAGGACCGCTTTTCGCGTGCTATAATGACTCAAAAAGCCTCGTAGTATCAGCCCTCGCACTAATAGTTCTTCAGTCAAGGGAGCGACTACGACCAGTGCTATAATTGAACCCCACAGGCTTACTTGAGCACTCACAAGATTCCCAAGATAATCGGTGAACCACGTCGGTGGAGGGAGGACGGTTCGTTGTATGTTGTCTATTTCAGAGAGCAGGATAGAGGTGCCGATAACTGTGAGAGCCATGGGGAAAAACAGAGACAACCGTACCGATACAAGCGGACATATTTCCCTGAACGAGACTTGAGCTCGTTTAAGACCTCTCATTAAAACGACCCCGATGGTAATAAGGTTAATCAATGCGAGAACAGCGGGGTGCTTTGACAGTGGAATCTTGAAAGCAATCTCAAGAATTCCAAAGAAAACACCTAATGCAACCGCTATAGCAAGGAATGATACCAGAATCCAGGCGGCTTGGGTAATATTAGGGTAACGGTAATTTTCTACCATGTTAACCCCTGATCTGTGAATCGGTATCACGCATCGGAGTTTGCACTTTCTGTTTCACTAAAGACTTCCATCCCAGCGGACCCATCGGCAACCTTCCGAATTTGTGTCTCGAAGCCGGGGGGCGAAAGTGCCCACGTAATCCAGAGCGGTGTGTCGCCGGTGTTGACAAAGCGGTGTTCTACCGTCGGCGGCAGGTAAATCACCGTTCCCGGCTTCAGGTCTGCCACCTCGTCAGCGACATATCCTACACCTTCCCCACCAAATACAAAGATAATCTCCTCCGCATCGGCGTGCGAATGCCACGGGATTTCGCTGTGGGGATCGATCTCCTCTAACCCCATCGAAAAATGCTCCGTATCCGCTGTCTTGGGTTCAATGCAGGTATACAGTGTGCGCGGAGCATCTCCTTCAATCCGGACAACCTCTGCATCTTCTTTGTGGAAAAAGTATCCCATTGTATTATCCTTTCTATTGTGTACAGTGTGGAGGTTTCACGTTTTACGTATTATGTCTTCTGAGGTTTTTTCTTCGCGGCGGGGAACAAGATGTTATTCAGGATTAGCCGATAGCCCGGCGAATGTTTATGAAGATCTAGATTGGTCGGGACTCTTCCCTCCCCGACGAGGTGGCGATAGTCCTCCGGATCGTGTCCGCCGAGAAACGTGAACGTTCCCTTTCCCAATTTGCCGTGAATGTACTTAGCGTAGCGGGTACCTTCGATGTCACCCATAATTGTGATGGTCTCACGGATGGTGTTTTCGTTAAACGATGTGGTTTGTCCGAGGAATCCACGCACCCGACTCACATGATTTTGGGTGAGCATAGTAGGGATAGGATCATGCTTTGCAGCAAACTCAAACAGGATGAAATCCTCCAGACCTGAGAGCGGGTTGAGTTCTGGTCGCGGATTATCGATATTTGAAAATTCATACCGATTCGGGTTGGGGTAGAGAACAAACCTCTCAAAGGCAAAGGTTTTATTAAAATCAAGCTTGGACTGATAGCCCGGATCCAGTGGGGTACCGTCGAGTTCTGGGGCAACGATGTCCACACTGCCTCCGTTTGTCGAGAGCGCAATATCTAACGTTTCCGGTGCGGAACACATGGCGAAAAGGAAGCCACCTTTGACGATGTAATCTTGGATCAATTGGGTGATGTATGCTTTGTGCTTCGGTACGCTGTTAAATCCTGCGTCCGCCGCAGCTCCCTCAAATAGATGTTTGCGCTGCTGATACCAGACTTGTCCCTTATACGCGCTGTGGAATTTTCCGTGCTGTCCGGTAAAATCTTCGTGATGCAGATGTAGCCAATCATACTGCCCAGTAAACAGTACGCCGGCTTCGACCTCTTTATCCCAGATTGTATCGTACGGGATTTCCGCGTATTCAAGGGCAATCTTCACGGCATCATCCCACGGATCTCGGTAGGGCGAATCCTCCGATGGAGCGTATACGGCAACCTTGGGCGCTTTTTCCAGCAAGATCTCATCCATATTGCTGTTATCCATTTCAACTTGGATCGCACCGTACTCGGCGGTTGAGATTGACTGGAAACTCACCCCCATCATTTGCGCTTTGAGTTGTACATCTGGGGAATCATTCAGAAGAAAAGAGCCGCCACGATAGTTTAACAACCACTTTGCATCATATTCACGGGGAACTTCCAGTGTCCAATAGGTCAATCCGTAAGCCTTCAGATGGTTGACTTGTGTATTATCCATCGGCACAAGCAACCATTGTGGGTAGATGCTGCTGGCTGCCATCAAGAAGAGAAGCAAGGACAGTGAGGTAAGTTTGTTTGTTGAGTTCATCGATTTTCGTCTGTATTTGAAAACTACGAACCAAGGAATACCTTGACAACCAGAGCGATGAGGGCTAGATATATGGGTGCCATTAACCCAATAATCCATCTCAGCTGCGTGTTGAGTTGCCCCTCAACGCTAGAAACCCGCGCTTCTATTGCTTCAAAACGTCTATCTATCTGCTCAAAACGTCTCTCCATCTGCTCAAAGCGTTGGTCTACCTGCTCAAAGCGATAATTGAAAAGTTGGATCAGGTCGTCAATACGCTTGTCCATTTGTTCAAAGCGGTAATTGAACAGTTGGATCAGGTCGTCAATACGTTTATCCACCTGCTCAAAACGTCTCTCCATCTGCTCAAAGCGTTGGTCTACCTGCTCAAAACGTCTCTCCATCTGCTCAAAGCGTTGGTCTACTTGCTCAAAGCGTTGATCAATAGATTGACCTAGGTCATCAAAGCGTTTGTTCATCTGCTCGAATGCGCCGCGCAAATACGCATTATCTCTGGCATTCTGCTCGACCATTTCGATCGTTTGCCGAACAACTTCCCGGAGGTCCGCAGTCTCAGGATTAGTATTCATAGGGTACTCCCGTTAATTGGATAGCGTGCATGAGAGTGTAGCATACGTTGCTTGGGATCTCAAGGAAAAAACCAGATTTAGACTGTTTGGGTTCGATTGGAAGATTTTATGCGGAATGAAAAAGCGGCAGAGAAGATAGGCAAGAAATTTAATTGACGGGGAAATGAGCCAGTGAAGCCAATTTTCCCTGAGTGTGGGTAGATTTTCTGAGAGGTTTCGCGTTATTGAACGTGGCTGACAGCGTAATGGAGGATATTCTCGATCAATTTCTTGTTTGCCCCAACAGTATACCGATTATCGTTTCGCAGGCTTGTGATGATGTACAAACCTTTGCCATGCTTTCGCACACCAACAACGAGATCTTTTCCGTCATTGGCAGTTGCTAATACTTGAAAGTCATCATCCCAATCCGTCCAAGTGTCGTCAATATACAGACCCCCGGGTTGTGTCTCATTCGGTTCAGCAAACAGTTTCTGTCCTTGTTCCGTAATGACAAAATCCTGAGTTGGTTTTCGCTCAACACCGTTCAAACTTCCCGCTAGCCAGCCGATTTCAAACGGCTCTTCCCGGTCCACGTCTTGTCCGCTCACGATGACAATCCCACCATTTTCGACGAACCCTTTGATCTTCTTCTCGGTTGCTTCGTTGAGCAGGTAGCCACGGTAAGCAATCTCCCGATGTCCGAGCCACAAAATATCGACTTCGTCCAAGCCAGGCAGCGTGGGATCCTGGGTTCCCTCATACGCCATTGTGTTGGCCCCAACCCTGCGGACGGCTCGGATAGCGTTGTATTCATAACTGACAGTGTTAGTTGGCACAGGAATGGGACCATCAGATGGCATGGCTTCAGTATTTCCTGTTAAAGCCAAAACCTTCAAGGCATCTTCCGGGGCACCCACCCATCTTTCACCTGCGAGAATCGCTCGGATAACCTCTCGGAATTCCATGGTTGTTCCATCAAATGTTCGTGCCATATAAGGGCACAGATGGGTGAATATCCACCAACCATTGGGGTTACCTGTGCGGTTTCTATACCACGTTCCATCAAAATACCCCAGCCCTTCGACGGTATGCGTCTGTTGGTAAAAAACGATGAGGGGCATACCAACTTTGAGGAGACGAATCATTTTCTGTGGAGAGCTTCCTCGGACATACCAACCGGTGGCAATATTGAGTTTAATCTGGTCAAGTTTCTGTCTCTTAAGATCCTCTTCAACCTCAATGATGGCATTCAATCTCTTGGTATTGACGCTTTTAATTTTTCCAAATACAATGTTGGTGCTGCCATCAATAATCTCTTGGATGGTAAACTCTCTATAAATAAACCCTGGAGCATCTGAGGAAAATAGGGAGACAATAAAAACCACACTTAAAATGAGTAGGAACCGGCGCATTCATGAACTCCTTTCGCCCGTTAATCGTTTGTTATTGCTATTGGTTCACGTTTCAGTGCTGTCCAGGTAATATGTTTAAAGGAGGTGGCAGCCTCTTTTTGATTTCGTGAAAACGCCGGGAATCCTTCTTCAGATTGGATTTTCGGGGCAGCTTGGCTATCTGGGAACGGACCGCGGTAACCCGTTCATCTGTCGGCGGATGTGTCGAGAACATCTGTGCGAGTCTCGACGGCTTATTTTTCTGAATTTCGAGAAGTTTTTCAAAAAATGTCGCTATACCTTCGGGATCAACCCCAGCGTCGTACATCTCTTGGATAGCGTATTCATCTGCCTCTTTCTCATCGTGACGGCTGTACTTCATAAGGACTCCACTTGTGGCCAAGCCTGCGACCAGCTGTTCGAGTGTACTTTGATCTTCTCCTAAAGCCAACTGCACCAGGGCTGCGAGCCCGAGTTGGCGGGTCAGGTGCTTCACACCGTGTTTGCCGACCACATGCCCAATCTCATGGCCAATCACCCCTGCTAATTCGGCTTCGTTTTCCGCTGCACGGATGAGCCCGATATTCACATAGAGATACCCTCCCGGTAGTGCGAAAGCATTCACAACGTCGGTATTGACAACTTTGAAATGGTATCTGATGTCCTTTCGTTGAGAATGGTTTACGAGGTGTTGTCCAAGTTGATCGATATACGCGGTCACAATCGGGTCCGAGTAAAGCTTCACCTCCCGTTCAATGTGGTGGGAAAATTGTACCCCAAGTTCGACTTCCTCTTCATCAGAGAAGATGTTAAAGTCACTAATCGTTTCGGTGCAGCCGAGAAATCCGCTGCCGGTCATCACAACAAATGTGAACCATAAGGTTAATTGCTTTATTCGACAGATTTTTTGCATGTTAACTCGCCTTCGTTCCGAGAGTTTTCAACTTTTTAGGAGATTGATAGCTAGCCATATGTTGGAAATATGAGGTTGGAGTTGAAGAGGGAGTTTGGCTTTATGGAAGCGGATCTCAGTTGAAGCGACGTATTTGTGGTTTCTAGCCTTCCGGGAGGAATTGCAGGCCTTCATTGAAAAGGGGAGTGTATTTGGTAACTATTGGACTTCGGAGGGAAACAATGACGGGTAGACGGGTAATAGTAAGGGCAATTGGCAGTCCAAAATTCTGTTTTACAGGTCGTCATCGTCCACAGGCTCAAATAGGACGCTGCAGCTACTACAACGATACCCGCTTTCCGAGTTGGATTCGTCAATGAGAAACAGCATACCACAGCAGATTGGGCACGGTTCCTCAATTTCCATCTCTACCCGTTCAAGGATTCCAGTTCTATCTTCAAACTCAACAAGCATTTTAATCCTCTCTAAAAATCAGTAGCGATTCAGTGTAGGGTCAATGTCAATTGCCCATTGGTCAATTCCGCCGGTTAAACTTTTCACATTTTGGAAACCGTTTTGGTATAGGTAGTAAGCGGCTTGCATACTTCGCATTCCGTGATGACAATGGAGAATTATTTCATGATTTGGATCGAGACCCTCAATATGTTGGGGCAGGTCATTCATCGGGATGAGTTGTGCCTCCTCAATGCAAACGATCTGGTGTTCCACCGGTTCGCGAACATCAATGAGTTGGATCGGTTCGCCTTGATTGAGTTTATCCTTGAGTTCTTGTACCGAAATTTCATGTTTCTCTGGCTGGAAAGGTGGAGGTGCTTCGGAGGGGGAACCATCTGCTATTTTCAATTTTTATCCCTCAGTTTTGATTAAACACATTGCGGACAGGGACAGATTTCCCTGAGCGTTTCAAAAGAGTAGATGCCGGTCGAATGCCCATCGCTCCAAGTAAACTGGATGGCGTAACGTCCGACAAGCTCAAGGTTAAGGGGTTGGGTATCGGTTGGAACAAAAATCTGGTCTGGATCGCCGAGTCCTTCGGGACCGAACAGGGAGTGCACATCCTGCCCCCTGTGCCTTAGGGTTGAACACTCGGCACATGGACACATATGCCTGAGATATGGATAGGTATATTCGCTTTCATGTCCATCTTTCCAGACAATTTGGAGACCGTTGGCACCCAACCTTTTAATGGTTTTCGGCTGTTGTTGTCTCATGGCATCGGGATTAGGAAATCCCTCCCACAGAAGAATCAAATGCCCTTAGTTTAAAAGATACCTAACTCGTCCTTAGCGTCTTCGGTCATCATTTCTGGCGTCCAACGCGGTGTCCAAACGACATTGATGTTCACCTCTTCAACGCCCTCAAGCTGTTGGGTGACATGCTGCGTTCCATTGATAAGTTGTCCACCAGCAGGACAGCCCGGACTGGTCAGGGTCATTGTGATATTAACGGTTTCGTCCTCAATATCAACGCCGTAAATTAACCCCATATCAACAATGTTGATACCAACTTCCGGATCAATAATCTCTTTGACTGCATCGAATACAGCATCTTCTGTTACCATCAGATTTCTCCTTTACAGAACTTACGCATTTCAGCGCGGGGCAAGATGCCTCGCCTACAGTTGGCTGCGTAAGTCCTCCATTAATAATCCACGCAGACAAAAATCCCATCGCCTTCAACTTTGACTTCATAACATTCGACCGGCTCGGTCGCTGGCATACACAATGCTGCACCAGTACAGACGTTGAAGCGGGCACCGTGTCGCGGACATTCGATTTCCTCACCTTCAAGCTCGCCTTCAGCAAGGGGCCCTCCATCGTGGGTGCAGACATCTCCGATAGCGAAAAATTCACCGTTCACATTAAATAGTGCAACGGGTATATCGTCCACTTCAACCAGTTTTTTTTCTCCCGGCGGCAGCTCGCTGACCTTTGCGACCTCAAAAAACTCGCTCATTCGGTCTCCTCGTCTTCTTCTCCGGGCCACCCTTTGAGTCCATAAGCCCCCGCTTTTAGCACTTTTAACGCTAACAGTCCACATTTCAGGCGCACGGGCCCTAAGGGGATGCCAAGCATATCCAAAATGTCATCTTTGTTTAACTGTTTAACCTCATCCAGATGTTTGCCTTTAATCTCTTCCGTCAACATTGAAGCGGCCGCTTGGCTGATGGTGCAACCGTGGCCGCAGAATCGAAGGTCGGTTATAACACCGTCCTCCACCTTGAGATCCATGCGAATCTGATCGCCGCACAGGGGATTGTCTTCCTCATAAGAGATGTCAGGATGCTCAAGGGTTCCGTAATTGCTTGGGTTTTCGTAATGATCGAGAATATCTTCTTCGTAAATGTTCATCTTCTTCTCCGCGTCAGGATACGCTGGGCTTTCAGCAATCCTTCATGCAGGGTATCGATCTCCTCAAGTTTGTTGTAAAGGTAGAAACTGGCGCGGACCGTAGCGATAACCCCAAATTTCTGCATGAGCGGTTGTGCACAGTGGTGCCCGGCTCGGACTGCAACTCCAACGGTATCTAAGACGCCTGCTAAGTCGTGGGGGTGGATCCCTTCCAAGTTAAATGTGATTGCCCCTGTTTTTTGCCGGGGCTTTGGGCCGTAGATGGTAACGCCCTCAATTTCACCAAGTTTTTGGTGTGCATATTCAAGTAGCTCTTTTTCGTGTACGAAGATTGCTTCCAGCCCGACTTTATCAAGATAGTCCGCGGCAGCTGCAAGCCCGATCGCTTCCGCGATTGCTGGTGTCCCCGCCTCAAATTTGGCTGGCACATCGGCGTAGGTCGAACTTTCGCGGTGGACAGAACGGATCATCGAGCCACCGCCCAAAAACGGCGGCATCTCCTCTAAGAGATCTGATTTGCCGTAAAGGATACCGATGCCGGTGGGACCGCACATTTTATGCCCTGAAAAAGCGAGAAAATCGCAATCCAACTCCCGCACATCTACGTCGAAATGCGGCACACTCTGCGCGCCATCAATCAGCACTTTCGCGCCGACGGCGTGGGCGGCGGCTGTCAGTTCCTGAACGAGATTGATAGTACCGAGGACGTTGGAGACATGCGTCATTGCCACCATCTTGGTGCGCTCTGTCAGCAGCTCCTCCAGACTATCAAGCTGTAGCACCCCTTCGTCGGTGATTTCAATAAACCGCAGCTTCGCCCCCGTGCGTTGGGATAGCAACTGCCACGGCAGGAGGTTGCTGTGATGTTCCATGACCGTGACAAGGATTTCATCGTCCTCTCGGAGATTGGCACTCCCCCAACTATAGGCAACCAAATTGATCGATTCAGTGGTGTTTCGTGTAAAAATAATCTGGCTTGAACGACGGGCGTTGATGAAACGGCCGATTTTCTGTCGCGCTTCCTCATATTTGGCGGTTGCTTCTTCAGAGATACGGTAAATGCCCCGATGGATATTTGAGTTGTAGGTCCGATAATACGCATCCATCGCCTCAATGACGCAATCCGGCGTTTGGGAGGTCGCAGCACTGTCCAGATAGATTAGGGGTAGGTCATTTTCCCCCTTTAGAATGGAAAAATCGTTTCGGATCGCCTCGACATCAAGTTCATTGAGTGTAGGAACGTTCATAGGTTGATCGTACATCGGGATTCCAATTCGGTTTGGATTCTGAATGAATTAAGGCGTAAAACGTAACAACCAACGTCATTACGTTTTATGCATGATTAAAGAATGTTGACATCCTGCCATCGTAAATTCGGGAAACGTTGTAATTCAAAGTGCCTTTTCCCAATCTTCAAGGCGGGCTGGCCATTGAAGAAGTCTTAATTTTTCAAGGGAGGCCATTACCTTGTCTATCGGCTCCCCTTTAAACTGTTTAAAGACTCGGTAAGGTGGAGGTTGACATTTATTCAGTTCCTCAAAGGTAGATCTAAATTCCCTATCGACTTGGTCAGCAATCCACCATGTAATTAACTGCGCCCAACCTTCGTGAACCGCCGGTTCACCTAAAACGTATAAGTCTGTTGGCCATGTGGGCACTCCCGGTTTGGGAAGTTGATGGGTAATCCAGTGTCCAATTTCATGGATCAGGACAACAGTAGACAGCCATGTTTCTTCAAAACCCTGTCTTCCCAACCACTCGATTCCTCTTTCATAAATAATGATTTGCTGGAGCTGGGGTTGATAGACCCCAAGTAATTCTTCTATCGAAATTGTTTTGGGCTTTCCCCGGTCCCGATTTCTTGGTATTGACTCTTCGCCTCTTTCGGCCCAATATTCCTCATCTCCCTCCAATTCTGGATAAGAAACAAAGATTGGCGGTGTCTCGGAAGAAATAAGAATTGGTGGCAACGCGGCTGGCAAATACCCGCTTTGGCGTGTTATTTCCATTAACCGCGCAATCAACTCTCTTTCATCGCCATTGGGACTGTATGGAATCCGATGTTGCTTCTGAAGTAAAGCAACTTGACATGCTTCCTCAAACTGAGGGATCATTTCATCAAGCATATCTATTTTCTTATCAAGGCTATTTATTTTATCATCAAGTTCATCATCAAGTCTATCCAAATAATTTGCTTTATCAAGTAGCCAATTTTCTGCAGCCTTTCTTTGTGCATCCACATCCGAATGTAACCATCTTCTTGCTAGTTCCAATCCGCCAGCCGTGAGAAGAATTTCACATAAAGTCTCATAACCTTTATGTGGTCTAGCTTTTTCTATATCGTCCCAATTTTCTTGTTTCTTTACGATCTCTCTCCAATGTGGGATTGAACTTAATAACCGGTATTCCCATTCCCACTTCCTTCCACCCCAGTCGGCACCCGGATCCTGATCTTCGATAATTTTGATTAAATCAAATTTATCAGTCGTAGAATCCACACAAGTCGGTATCAGTTCCATGGTTGTTTCCTTCTTTAGATTTCAACCAATGCTCACTTAAAACGTTAAGTATTACGTGCTCCATTTGCGAAAATCGTGTCCTATCTCGCACTGTGTGTGAGTAGGGAACGCAGATCTGCGTTCCCTACGGCATAGAAAACTACAATCCGATGGTGGCACAAGCTTCCAACCTATGATCCTTGCACAGTTTAAGAAGACTGTGCCACGCGGATATTTAAGTTCTCACCCCTAACAGGCCACAAAGTAGGGAGCAAAGATCGTTGTTCCGTACAACGATGCTTTATATCAACTGTATAAACCCTGTTATTTGGAAAATAGGTTGCTTGCCCAATTGGTCAATTTCCCACCTGAGAACGAGACATCAACCGTTTCGCCGTGATCTTCACACGCTGCGTCTGTCGGCACGCCAGCATCGGCATCACTCGCTTGGACATAGCCTTTTGCGATAAGGTATGCTTCAACTTCATCGCCACTGACATCGGCGATAATCTCGCCATTGATTTCGATTGTCGGCTGAAGTGGCTGACCACTCTTCTCGACCATTTCACGATAGTTATCTGCATTGTTAATAATGTCCCGATCGTCGTATTCCAAGCCATACTTTTGGAAGATTGCGCGGACACCATTGCTCCAACCGCAAACAGGTTTCATATAAGCGGTAATTTTTGGCTGACTCATTATTGGTTTCCTTTCAAGTTTGAAAAGTGTGAAGTGTCTCCGAAAGGTTCGGAGGATTAGATATAGCGGACTGGATTAGGTCTAGCCGCCGCTGTTAAGGTTTACATCGCCAATTTGTAATCGATCGACTGCTGAAGCTGTGATCGAACAGACTCCAAAGAAATCCGTTGCATCACGGGTTCAAAAAAGCCATCAACAATTAATCGTTCCGCTGCGTCGTGAGACAAACCACGACTCATGAGATAAAACATCTGATCTTTATCAATAGGACCTGCGGTCGCCCCGTGTGTACAACGGATGCCTTCACTGGCTAAGATTTCGAGTCCGGGCAGAGGATCTGCGCGGGCATGGTCACTTAGCATCAAATTGTCGTTCTTCTGATAGGCATCGGTATGTTGACCCCCGGGGTGAACATGAATCATACCCGCCCATACGCTTCGTGAGCGATCTTTGAGGACAGTCCGATAGAGCAGATCGCTTGTTGTGTGAGGTGCCTGATGGTCTTGATATGTGTGAATATCAAGGTGCTGCCGGGCGTGTGTAAAGGTCAGTCCGAGCATCTCGGCATGACTTCCCGGCTTCTCCAACACTGATAACTGATTGAGTTTGCTTACGCGACTTCCTAATGCACTCGAAACCCAACGTAGCTGTGCGTCTCTCCCAATAAGCGCGCGTTGTGTGGAAAAATTCCAGACCCGGAGATTCCACCTTTGTACCCCGACGTAATTTACGTGGGCGTTGTCTGCGACAAAAATTTCGACCGCCCCACAGTGCAATCCGGGCGCATCCGGATCCCCCGAAAGGTGTTCCTCCAAAACGGTGACTTGACTACCCTCATCGGCAATAATCAGCGTATGTGATAAATCTGTCCGTCCGGCTTCGGATAGCGCGATAAACACCCGCAATGGAACTTCAAGGACAACGCCTTGCGGAACATGTAACAGATAGCCGCCCTGCCAAAACGCGCCGTGGAGCGCGTCGAACTTATTCCAATCAACCGGAACAGCCTTGGTCATAAAATGGGATTCGACCAACTCAGGACGTTCCTTCAACGCGGTGTTCATATCCGCAAAGTAGACACCTTTACGTTCAAGATTTTCCGCCAGCGCGACACTACGGACGATGCCATCTTGCTGTACTATCTGCCCCGGTTCTTCATTCAACGATGCCAGCTGATCTGATAGCGCATTGGGCAACGGAGGATGCTCGGCGGATTCAGAAGGCGAAAGCGAAATTGGGTGATACCGATCTAGCTTGAAAGGACGCAGATCTGTACGACGCCAATAGTCCTGTACGTGCATATCCGTCGTCCGCTTCCACGTATCCTCATTGGGGGTCTTGGGGATTGGCAGGCGATCGTAGACATCGTAAGCTGCTAACCGCCGCTCGCGCATCCAACGGGGCTCGTCTTGCGTTTTGGATATGTGGTCTACAAATTCTCGTGAAAAATCCCCCACTTGGACCTCATAAGGGGGATTGTAGTTTAACTCTGAAGGCAATTCGTTCTCCGTCTATCTAACAATAGTGTATTAATATCAAATAACTGGAACCGGATAAGCACGAATAGCATTGTCTACAGTTGCAATCGTTAGATTATACTGTAACGCCTGAGAGATTAACAGCCGATCAAATGGGTCCCGGTGAAGTAGCGGCAATTTACTCAACTGGCTAACGCTATCTTCGTCTACCGGCAAGCTCTGAATCAAATGTAGTCTTCGTTGTTTCGGAAGATAAACCTCTGGTGGTTCAGGTAGCGATAATTTTCTCAATCCGTGTTTGATTATCACTTCCCAAATCGAAACAACACTCAGATAGATATCATTATCCGAATCGCGAATAATTTGTTTCAGAGAAACCGATAAACGTGCATCCCCGCTGATAAACCAAAGAAAAATGTGTGTATCCAGCAAGAACTTCATTTGCCCTCAAATTGTTTGATAATTTCTTCTGGTAACGGGGCATCAAAGTCATCAGGAACTCGAAACTCACCTGTACACAAGCCAAAAGGGCGAAGTTCCTGCGTATGATTCCTTTCGATCGGTTTGATTGTCGCCACAGGTTTGTCAACTTGCACGATGACAAGCGTTTCGCCGGCTTGAACGCGCTGAAGATAACCTAAGACATCACGTTGAATTTCGTCAAGGGTGACTGTTACCATGTCATTTCCTCGAAATTAAGTGAACCGTCTAGTTGTCCCTCTCTAGCCTACCGAACCTTCCAAAGGAGGATTGTGGTTTAATGCAGAGCTATTTGTATTTAAGGAACGACGCATTTATTTGGCCTTCCTCAACACTCGATTCACCAAGGGGAGCGTGTGCTTTCCCTATTCCTGTTATTAAAACAGCGTCTGCCCCTTTACGCTTTGCTTCCTCGATCAGTTTTTTTTGAATCGTATCATTGGAACCGAAAACAGCACTACCCAAGGCATGACCAATAACTGTATATTCCTTCTCTATAGATTCTTTAGAGAAATACAGATCAACGGTTGTCGTTGGCTCAAAGGATTCCCCAACATAATTTACACTCGCACACCCAACAGCAAACAGTGTCACAAGGATAAATGCACTGCTTAATTGAAACGTTTTTCTGTACATGATTTCATTCCTTTAGTGGTCCTTCTCTAGCCTACCGAACCTTCCATCTGAAGCTGGATCAGGCGGTTCATTTCGACCGCGTATTCCATCGGGAGTTCTTTTACGAGCGGTTCGATGAATCCGTTGACGATCATCGTCGAGGCTTCCTCTTCGGACAGTCCACGGCTCATCAGATAAAAGAGCTGTTCTTCGCCAATTTTGCTGACACGCGCTTCGTGACCGACGTTCACATCGTCTGCGTCAATTTGGATAACCGGATAGGTATCGGATCGAGACTCTTCATCGAGAATTAGGGCATCACATTCGACGTTGGACTTACACCCTTTCGCACCGTTAAGCACTTTGAGTTCCCCGCGGTAGCTGGAACGTCCTCCGTCCTTGCTAATAGACTTGGAGGTGATACGCGAACTGGTATTCGGCGCACAGTGAATGACCTTACCGCCGGCGTCCTGATGTTGTCCTCTGGTCGCAAATGCAATTGAGAGGATTTCTCCATGTGCACCCGGCTCCATCATGTAAATACTTGGATACTTCATCGTGAGTTTCGATCCCAAGTTCCCGTCGATCCATTCCATGTGGGCATCTTCGTAGGCTGTCGCTCGCTTGGTTACGAGATTATACACGTTATTCGCCCAGTTTTGGATGGTGGTGTAGCGCACACGCGATCCCTTCTTGCAGATAATTTCAACGACCGCACTGTGGAGCGATTCACTGGAAAAAGTCGGTGCTGTGCAGCCTTCGACGTAGTGCACTTCTGCGCCTTCGTCGGCAATAATCAACGTCCGCTCAAACTGACCCATGTTTTCGCTGTTGATACGGAAATACGCCTGCAACGGGTAATCGACCTTCACGCCGGGCGGAACATAGATGAAAGAACCTCCCGACCAGACCGCCGAGTTGAGTGCGGCAAGTTTGTTATCCGCGGACGGAATCACTGTGCCGAAATATTCCTTGACCAGATCCGGATATTCGCGGATGGCCGTGTCGGTATCGACAAAGATTACACCAATCTTTTCCAACTCTTCTTCGATGTTATGATAGACAACCTCCGAATCGTATTGGGCACCGACACCGGCGAGGAATTTTCGCTCCGCTTCCGGGATGCCGAGTCGATCAAAGGTTTTCTTGATATCGTCGGGGACATCGTCCCAACTCCGCTCGACCCGATCAGAGGCTTTGACGTAGTAGTAAATGTCATCGTAGTCGAGATCAGAGAGGTCACCGCCCCATTTCAGATCTGGCTTCTGCTTAAAGATGTCATAGGCTTTCAGCCGGTATTGGCGCATCCAGTCGGGTTCGCCTTTGACATCGCACATCTCGTTGATGACCTCAGTATCCAAGCCCTTTCGCGATTTGAAAACAGGCTTAACGTCATCATGGAATCCGTATTTGTATTCGTCGCTTACGCCGATGTCTACCGTTTCGTTCGGCTTTTCTTGTTCTGCCATTTTCCGTATTTCCTTTCCACTTTGGGTGAATCTGTTTTGTTCAGGACTTACGTAAATTTAGCAATCGAGGGGTAGATTTTTTATTTTTAACCCCCTAAATCCCCCTTATCAGGGAGACTTATGAACGCGCTGCGTAAGTCCTATTGCTTTTATACTCTTAGGGAGGGTAATGTATCTTGAGTTTCAGCCTCAACAACAACCTCTGTGAGACCGTGTGCCTCACGAATCGGATCGTACCCCTTCTCCTCCAGCAGTTCAGCAAGCTCCCACCCCCCGGATTCGACCACTCTTCCGTCCAGCAGAATGTGTACGAACTGTGGACGGATGTAGTTGAGCAGGCGTGGGTAGTGTGTAATAATCAGCACACCGAGGTTTGGACCAATCAATTGATTAACGCTTTCACCAACGATGCGCACTGCGTCAATATCCAACCCCGAATCGGTTTCGTCAAGGATGGCGATCTTGGGTTCAAGCATCGCTAGCTGTAAAACTTCGGCTCTTTTCTTTTCACCCCCGGAGAACCCGTCGTTGAGATAACGTCGCGCAAACGATTCGTCAACACCCAACTGTTTCATCTTTGCACGCAACTCGCGCCGAAACTCTCGCATCGGGATGAGTTCGGTTGTATCTGATCCATTTGAATCTTCAGATCGGACAGCACTCACCGCCATACGGAGAAAGTTCGCCATGCTGACGCCGGGGATTGCCGTTGGGTATTGAAACGCAAGGAACAGTCCTAACTTTGCGCGTTCGTTCGGTTCCAGTTCAAGGACATCCACTCCGCCAATAGTAATTTCTCCAGAATCAATCGTATAGAACGGATTCCCCATCAGGGCGTTGGCAAGGGTGCTTTTGCCGGATCCATTCGGTCCCATAAGGGCGTGGATCTCCCCCTGTTTGACATTTAGGTTCAAGCCTTTGATGATAGGTTGGTCTTCCACGCTGACATGTAAATCTTTGATAACTAGTTCGGTACTCATTAATTCTTGTTCGACTCCTTAGTTCATTGGTTCATTGAACTGATGAACCCTATATATTATATTAACGCAAGTTGGTAGGCCCTGTTGACTACTATACACATCTCGCTCCTCTGGAGCGAAGGTTACCACGTGCCGCCGTGATAGGGCTTTAGGTATCGTAATGTAAGTTGATAATCGGGTGTCGAGATGTGAATCTCGACCTACAGGCTAATATTATGTATTTTGTAAGACACCAGTCCTTAGCCGCCAATCATGGACATGTTTCGTTTCGGTTTGACAAAATTCACTGCGTTAATCTGGTGTCCCGGTTCCTTCTGCTTCACTGCTTCAATAATCAGGTCTGCGATAGTATCATCGGAGGCACCTGCACGCAGCGGGGCCAACAGGGCGGTTTCTGTAATAGAAAATAAACATGTCCGCAATTGGCCGTCGGCGGTGAGACGGATCCGATTGCACTGTTCACAAAACGGTTCGGTCACAGAGGAGATAAATCCGACATCTCCCTTACCATCATCAAATTGGTAAAGCTTTGCCGGATCATGTTTCGCATCGCCATTCATGTTGACCGGATTCAGGGGATAGACCGCATTGATTTTATTGATAATCTCCTTACCCGGAATGAACATATTCCGTCCCCAGATGTCGTCCGCATCTAACGGCATGAATTCAATGAACCGGAGTTGATAAGCATTGTCACGGGCAAATTTTGCAAGGTCAACAACCTCATCGTCGGTAAAGCCCTTCATCGCTACCGCATTCACTTTGATTGGATCAAACCCACAACGTTGCGCCTCCTGCAGCCCCTCTAACACTTTTGAAAGCACCTTACGGCGTGTCATCTGCTCAAATTTCGCTTCATTCAGCGTATCAAGACTGACATTGATTCGGCGAAGACCGGCATCGTAGAGGTCTTTTGCCTGCGTGATTAAACCGATGCCGTTTGTGGTCAAGCTGATATCCTTTAATCCTTTGATTTCTCGAAGCTGCTTGATTAGCTCTGGCACCCCACGACGAACTAACGGTTCCCCACCCGTAAGTCTGACCTTATTGATCCCCAGGTTGACGAAGATACGAGCGAGGTGAACAATTTCGTCAAACGTCATGATAGCGTCATTTTCCATGAACTGCATGTCTTCCGGCATGCAGTAGATGCAGCGGAAGTTACACTGGTCAGTCACAGAGATGCGCAGGTTCGTATGTTCTCGATTGAAACTGTCAATGAGTCGTGTGTTCGTCATTTTGTGGGTGGGCACACAAGGTTAATTAGTTAGGTTTAATCTTGATTCCGGTGCGTTAATAATACCACAAGCGACGCAGTTTTGCAAATGTTTTTATAGGTTTTTTATGTAAAATACCATAAAAAAGTTAAAACATGAAGCGTAATGCGTGAAACGTGAAAACAGTTTGTTCATTGGTTTATTAGTACATTGGTTCATTAATGAACTATAGTGAATTCAAAAAATAAATAAACACTTGCACCCCCCGGTAGGGGCGGTTTCCCCCCGCCCCGCATCGGCACAGTTGGAAACAGTGCCTACCCAACGGGAGAACGGTAGGTGCGGTATCCGAACTACACCGGTTTGGGGTGTCTCATGAATTCTAAGGTCCACTATAAATCGGTCTCTGTTGCACAATTTCTTGAGGGATATGCATCATTATTGTCTAAATCACGGATTCAGCGGAAAACACGGATAAGTCCAATAGGGGACCCACAAGTTACTTTGAATACCCCAACTCGTTGAGGACATTTTTAGAAGGGAGTCATTTTATAAACACCTTCGTTCATTTATTGAACACTCGCACGGTCGATATCGCTGTGAAGACCAATAGATATGGTATCCGGCGATTGGCACGGTATTTGCCAAGTGCCTGAGTGCTCCTCGATAGATGGGGCCAGGTAGATTGGGGTTCAAAGCAAATAGTGACTGGGACTACTCAGATAAGATAGAGGTGTTACTATGCGAATTGTTATGCTTGTGGCTTGCCTTTGGCTTGCTACGAGTCCTCTTTATGGTAAGATAGTGTTTTATTCCGCACGAGATGGGAACAACGAAATCTATAAGATGAAATCAGATGGCAGCAATCAGACACGGCTGACATTCAATCCAGCAAGTGATGCTTATCCCACTTGGTCTCCAGATGGACGACAGATTGCGTTCCATAGCGATCGCGTTGGAAATGATGAAATTTATGTGATGAATGCCGATGGCAGCAGCCAACGCAATCTGACCCGTCATCCGGGGTATGATGCTTTTCCCGACTGGCACCCCAATGGAGAGCGAATTGCCTTTGCGAGTGACCGGCAAATCGGTAAAAATCATGATATTTTCGTGATGGACACTGACGGGAACAATGTGCAGCAAATAACAGACTTATTCTTTCCCGTCGCTTCAAAACCGAAGTGGTCACCTGATGGAACGCGGATTGCCTTTGAAGCAGGGACCGATAAGATTCGGCAGGTCCATATCATCAATGCCGATGGTTCTCGCCGCTGGCAGGTAACCGACGCTGGCGGTCGAAATAAGGTGATTCTGCATGGATGGTCGCCCGATGGGCAGCACATTCTGTATACGCTGGCTGTTGATGAACACCTTGATGATGCAAATCTTATGGTCGTTGAGTTATCACCAAATAAGCCGGGGTGGAGACAGCAGGTCTTCAGTAAGCTAGCCATTTCACTGCTTGTACCTGTCACCGGTTCAGCTTTCTCTCCTGATGGGACATCTATCCTCTATGTTGCTAAAACGGAGGGCCACTGGAATATCTACCGGCTGCCACACCCAAAAGGTAACAAACAGCAGTTGACAGATGATATTCATAACAATTTCGCACCACACGAATCACCACACGAATGGAATCCACGCTTACCGGTTTCGCCACGGGAACTGACTCCAAAGCGGTGGGGATCGATAAAAGTAACAAAATAGGACCACAGCTGAACGCTCAAACCAAATACACATGAAACACGATAAACCAAGCCTCGAATGCATCACGTTTCACGCTTCAGTTTGTGTAACTCCCATCAGCATTAAGTTTAACCCTTGATGTCCTTTATCATTTCGATGAGATCTGAGTAAACTAGGTTGCCCTCGTCATCCCTCATGCTGTACCATTCGGGTACACGTCCCACTTCTCGGTATCCAATTTTCTGATACAGGCTAATGGCGGCCTCGTTCAGATGCCAGACATGCAGGTAGATTCGTCGCAAACCGAACTTTCGACCTTCTGCTTCTAGGAGCAGCATCATTTCCCTGCCCAGTCCACGTCTACGACATCTGCCGATGATTTTTATCCCCAACGTTCCCATCCGATGTGCGGTGTCGAGTTGTAGACTGCCTTCACCGACGATCTGTCCATCTATTTCTATTAGCAGATGTGAGCGTTTTCCCGTTTCCAGATCGACGAGAATCCCACTCAATCTTTCACAGCCCTTGGCGAAACTAGTCTCTGCATGGTACGCCATCACCCGCTCCTGATGTAGAATATTGCACATCTCGACATACGCGGGGACATCCTGCCATCGGGGGTAACGGAAGACAACCGTCTCGCCGTTGTTGTGGGTTGTCCTAATGATCTGACCTTCTTTCATCCGAAAGACTCCATTTCCCATCAGCGAATGACAAACACACCTTACATAAATGTCAATACACCCTAGCAGCGTCTGTCAATTTAATCGTCCACATCGCCGAAGTTTTCAATGCTAGCAGGCAGCTTGCCGTCGGGTAAATAGAATTCGTCCTCAATGTTTACAGGCACCGGCTGATGTGTCCGCATTGATTCAACAGCCTTTTCAAAGATGAGCGTCGGTACGCAGGCTTCCCACGCGTCCATCGGGCTTGGACCGTCCTCAAGACACAGTCGTGCGAACATACCCATCTCCTCGTCGAAGCCGTTGTGGTATTCGTTATACTCAATACCGGGGTCGTCAGTCCCTTGTAATGTAAGGTTTCCGAAGCGAACTGTTGCCGCGCTCACCGATCCAGCCAAGACCTCGGCATAGTGCTTGGGAAGCGCGCCGCCGCTGCCGACTGTGCTGAAAATAGATGTCCCGATTCCGCCGTTGGCGAAGCGGATGATGATTGTACTGGTGTTTGTCGGTTGGCCGTCATAGCCCATGGCAAGGATCTCTACCGGCTGTGAACGCATGACGTGCCAAATCCAGTGGAGATTGTAACCCGAATTGTCGAGGATACCGTCACGGCCGTAGGGACCTTCGGGGTCGTTCGGTTTGTCGTAAGAGACGCGGCAGGTGAAGAGGATATAGTACGGTTGAGGGATGACCTCACGCAGCCGTTTGGTTACCGGCGAATGCTTGAACCACCAACCGCTCATCAGTTGCACCCCTGACTCATGCACGGCTTGCTGAACCCGTCGTGCCTCGTCCAGTGTCATCGCCAACGGTTTCTCGGCAAAGATATGTTTGCCCGCCCCACAGGCTTTGATAGCGATATCCGCATGGGTGTCGTGGGTGGAACAGATGAGCACGGCATCAATGTTGGGATCGGAAAGTATACGGTCAAGATCGGTTGTGTAGTAGTCTGCATTTCCTTCTTCGGCACGCACACGGGCCCCGACCCGTCGTCCGTTCCTACTCACCCCCTCCTCAATAACATCCATCGTGGCGACGAGACGGATCCCCGGCGTTTTCAGGATATTCGGTATATGGGCACCACTAATGCCGCCACAGCCGATGATTGCGACGTTCAGTTGGTTTGCCATCGTTTCCTCCTTATCCCCCTGCCTCCACCTGTTCAATAAGCGGTCTGATTTTGGCAAAGTTGATCCGCATTGCGTCTGCGCCAGAACCGCTCGGTGGCTTAAAATGGGTGGCGACAGCGAAGACCACATCGCAGCGGTGGTCACGCAGATTGCGTAGCACTGTCGGGTAGTCAACATCACCTTCACCAAGCGGACAATACTCAAAATTGTTTTTCAGTCCATCAAGGACTTGCAGATCTTTCACGTGGAGCGAATGGAGGTAGGGACGTACATTAATAAAACCCGCAGTCGCTGAATCCGATTCGCCGGCGGTGTGGTTGTCGGACGGATGCCACATAATCTTAAGCCGGTTGGAGCCGACCCGCTCAATTAGTTCGCGACAGTGCCCGGTCGTGTTGGTATAGTGCCAAGGCAGATTGCCAAGCACAACGTCGATATCGTGCTGCTCCGCCTGCGCTGCCACAAGTGAGAACACTTTGACTAACTTCTCCATGTCAACGTCGGCGATGACACCACCGCGCGTTAGCCAGCGCATGGGCCACGTCGGTTTCTGAGCGGAGTATTCGCCGGGCCATGCGAAGGTGTACGATAGTACTGAACTCACACCGAGCCGGTTCGCAACACCCATTGTCTGAATCAGGCGATTGAAATCCTCCTGAAACTCTGGATGGTCTTGTAGGGTTTCCAATTCCAGATCTTCGAGATGCATCTTACTGAAGGAACCCCCGGCACCGATCATGAATAGCTCGACCCCATGCTGGGCTGCCTGTTCGCCCATCTCATCAACAGCTGCATCGGTTATCTCACCGTCAATCGCCCAGTCTAGGAAACCAAACCACCCATACTTTGCGTTGAGTTCCTCAGCGAGGGCAAGTGCCTCGCCGTAAGGTAAGCCTGTCATCTGAAGATCCATTCCAATTTTGAAGCGATAGTCTGTCATCAGTTATTATCTCCTATCTTGGGGCATAGCCCCCAATACTGAAGAGGGATCCATGAAAACTTGTTGAACAGGAACAAGATAACCGATTTTACGGGATTGGGCAAGGGTTTTCCTGCGAATCGGTAGATGGAAATTCATCAATATAACCTAAGTGCCCGGGAAAAAGAAATCCGCTGCGGTTTTTCGGAGAATCTGCTCTTTATCCGATTCAGAGAGGAAATCCAATCTATCCCGTATCAGGGAGATGCTATCTTCATAGGTGTGATCGACGACTTGGAATGGACAGTCACTTGCCCACATCAATCGCTCAGATCCAAATGCGTCATAGACATGGCGAATGAGGGGTACAAGGTCATCGTAGGGCGGTGCTTTTTCACCGAGTGCGTAAAAAGCGGAAACCTTCACCATCACCTTTGGATGTTTCGCCATCGCACACAGTTGATCGATATGTTCATCATAGATTGGCTGGTCCGCGCCGATTCGGGAGAGATGGTCGATGATAATGGGGGTTTCTGGAAATCGTTCACACTGTACGCTGAGAGCGGGCAAGGCATCTGGATTGATTAGTGGGCAGATGGCGAGGTTGTGCGCTGCGCCAGCGGCAAACATCTGCTCAAATCCCGGTCCGTCCAACCAATTCTTAATTGGCGCCTCCGTCGGATAGATACGAAATCCACGGACACCCCGCTCGGCAAGTTGTAGCATCGTTTCATCCGGTCTGTCCACCTTCCAATCCACGATGGCGATACCAGAGAAAACGCCCGGATACGCTTCCATCACATCGAGCATGTAGGTGTTATCGAACTGGTAGTAACTCATCTGGATTAGGACGATGCGATTAACGCCTGATGGTTCGGCGTGGGCGAGGAGTTCTTCGGGGTAGAAGGTTTTGGGGTGCATATCGCTTTCTTGAAACGGCAGGCAGAGCGGATAGCGATTAAAATCGTCTGTCCAAACATGCACATGCGCGTCAATGTATTTCATATTTCTCCTCTTTCGTAGAAATGATAAAGTTTACTAGTGCACTGGTTCATAGCTGTACAAATCGCGCTCCGCTGGAGCGCAGGGATTGATCCTATCACCATTCTATAGATATATCGCTCCGCTGGAGCGAAAGAATGACTTGACGGACGGAGGAACCCCGCCCTTACAGAAAACAGATAGATCTTCAATAGGTAGCAACTTGGGTTATTGGACGAAAGGATAACCGATTTCACAGTTCTGGACAAGAGATTTCCGATGCTTAAACCTTAATTTTCGCTTGACATTTTTCAGCTGATGTCCTATGTTAGATTTAGGTAAATCATGAACTTGAGGGCGAGAGTCGAACACCGATTCTGAAGAAGGGATTTGGATGTAATGAGTACAAGTTCAGAGGTTGTTATCTGTGGTGCGGGGATGGCTGGAATTGCGGCAGCGTATCACCTAGCCATCCGCGGCGGAGTCAAGGACCTTGTTCTCGTTGATGAGCGGGAGCCGCTGACGCTTACGAGCAATAAAGGGACGGAAGCGTATCGAAACTGGTGGCCTGGTCCCGGCTCTACGATGGTACGTTTCGTGAACCGTTCCATTGATCTGTTAGAAGAACTGGCGCGAGAGACAGATAACTGCTTCCAAATGAACCGACGTGGTTATGTCTTCTTGACAGCGGATGAGGGGCAAGTCTCCATCATGAAGAATGCTGCTGCCGAGACCTCCGCCCTCGGTGCAGGACCGATTCGGGAACATCCGGGCCCCACCCCTTACATACCCTCACCGTCCGAAGGCTTTGAGGATTTACCTACCGGGGTGGATTTGCTGCTTTCGCAGGATCTCGTCAGGGAACAGTTTCCGTTTGTGGCAGAAGATGCGGTGGCGGCGTTGCATGTCCGTCGCGCAGGATGGTTAAACGCGCAAAAATTGGGTAAATGGTTGTTAGCTGAGGCACAACGCGCTGGCGTCCGTCTCGTCCGTGATCGCGTAACCGATGTTACTGTCACTGACAATCGGGTTGCACAGGTTCACCTTCAATCGGGGGATCACATCAACACCGGCACCTTCGTCATCGCTGCGGGACCGTATCTCAAGGAGGTTGGCGCGATGTTGGGGGTGGACATCCCCGTTTTTAATGAGCTGCACGGCAAGATCGCGCTCCGAGATGAATTGGGAATTGTATCGACGGACACACCGCTGATGTTTTGGAGTGATCCGATTAACCTGCCTTGGACCGACGCAGAACGTGAGAAGTTAGCAGCGGATGACGAGACCCGTTGGTTGCTCGATGAATTTCCCGCTGGCGTTCACTTTCGGTCTCGCATGGACGGGAACACCCATGTGCTTCTTGCCATCTGGACGTATGACATTGAACCCTGTCCGCCTGTTTGGCCCCCGGCGTTCGATCCGGATTACCCCGAAATTCTGATACGCGGTCTCGCCCGAATGATTCCCGGTCTGTCAGCATATTTTGGTCACGGAAGCCGGGCATACGCCGATGGGGGATATTACTGTAAGACGCGGGAGAATCGACCGTTGATTGGTCCCCTGCCGATTGAGGGCGCGTATGTGATTGGGGGGCTATCAGGCTATGGGATTATGGCGTCTCAGGCAGCGGGCGAATTGCTAGCGACTCACATCACCGGTGGCGAACTCCCCGAATACGCACATATGTTCTTGCTTTCGCGTTATAAATCCCCAACCTACCAAGCCCTGCTAGAAACGTGGGATGTGACATCGGGGCAGCTATAGAAACTATGGTGGACCTTAGAATTAATGAGACACTCCAAACCGGTGCGGTTAAAATACCGTACTTACCGTTCTCCCGTTGGGTAGGCACAGTTGGAAACAGTGCCGATGCGGTGTGGTTAGAAACCGAACCTACCGTGGGGCGCAAGTGTTTATTTATTTTTTGAATTCACTATAATTGCTTAATCTATCCCAATTAAGGATACAGCCCGTTACGATCGGGACGCTTCAGTACCCGTCAGACAGTCTATGAAAGGGAAAGAAATGACAAATCTCCTCAGCGATGCCCAGATGCAGCAATTTATCACTGACGGCTATATCACTGTCCGAGCCGACTACCCTCCTGAATTTCACCAAGACATCTACCAACAAATTGAGGCGATGTTTGAAAGTGAGGGTAACACCGGCAACAATATTCTGCCTCGCATCCCCCAAATCCAAAAGGTCTTCGATCATCCGGCATTAAGGGGTGCCTTGACCAGTCTGCTTGGGGAAGACTACATCATGAACCCACACCGGCACTGCCATCTCAATCCCCCTGACAGCAAAGGGCAGCACTGGCATAAGGATTGTTATGTCTTCGATCACAATATGCGCCACCCACGCTTTCAGTGGGTGCTTGCACTCTATTATCCTCAAGATACGACCAAAGACATGGGACCAACAGGGCTGCTGCCCGGCAAGCAATTTTACAAAAAAGTGAGCCATGCCGATCCGCAACTGACAAGCGAGTCTGCAATGCCCTTATGCGGCGCAGCCGGCACCGTATCACTTGTTCACTTTGATGCGTGGCACAGGGCAACGCCGAATCTTAGCACGAAAAAACGATACATGCTTAAGTTTCAGTTTGCGCGTATGCAGACGCCTCAAGCACCTTCATGGAATCACAAACATTGTGAGTGGAAAGGCGATGCAAATGATGAAAGCCGAGCCACATCGGTAGATGTCTGGAACTGGCTATGTGGGAACCATTCAGCTTCGGAACCAGATGCGTCGGGAGATACAACGTCAACTTTGATAGCAGCTTTGGGTGATAAATCAGAAACCGTGCGTCTGAACGCCGCCTATACACTAGGGAGGATGGGAGAATCTGTTGTGCCTGCGTTAATTGACGCTATGCGGAAGGAAACGCTTGCATCGATTGAGGAAACGACCGCCAAACCTCCTGACAATTTGCATGGCACCAATCCGACCGCCGGTTATGCGGCACAAGCGTTAGCCGCGATTGGCTCACAAGCAGTTCCAGCGTTAGTCGAGACATTGGATGATGAACACTGGTGGGTACGTGCAATGACGACGGATGTTCTGACAAAGATTGGGCAACCGGTGGGAGATGCTCTGCCAGCATTGATAGAACGTACGAATGATCAACACTGGTGGGTGCGTCGCAATGCAATTGAGGCATTGGGAATCATTGGAGCTTGCAGCTCAAGCACGACATCGCTGCTGGTCGAGGCGGTACGCGATGAAGATTATCGAGTTCGGCGTAACGCTGCCCTCACTTTAGCGAAGTTAGGACAACCCACGGACGAAGCCATACCTGGATTGGTAGAGATGTTAGAGGACGAGAATCGGTACAATCGTTTTTATGCGACAAATGCGTTGCGACGGATTGACACGTCTGCCGCACGAGAGGCGTTGATGAATGCACTTTTCACCGCCCGATGGTGCTCCATTACCACGAAGGATAACCAGTATTAGAGAAAAACATCTTCCCGTGAGATTCTAATACCCTAACCCTTCTGCAACCTCGTCGATCGTCTCCTTCAATACATCAACGGTTTGGAGAACTTGCGACTCGTTGATTGTGAATGGAGGACTGATTGCGATGTGATCGCCAGCCACGCCGTCAATCAACCCGGGGGCACCCGGCATTATTAGAACACCTTTATCAAAAGCCAGATCTACAACGGCTGAGGTCACACCTTTTGAAACGTCGAACGGTGTTCCTTTCTCTTTGTCCGCAACAAATTCGATGCCAGTCAGCAACCCTTTCCCACGAATATTCCCAACAATTGGTGACGCTTGTAGGGGTTTCAATTTTTCAAGCATCAGATCTCCCATCCGTGCACACTGTGCAACAAGATCATACTTCTCAATATAGTTCTGCACGGCAAGCGCAGTGGCACATGAAAGGGGATTCCCGCCGTAAGTATGTCCATGCGTAAAGCTGCTCGATTGTTTATAGATGGCGTCGTAGACTTTTTCGTGGGCAATCGTTGCAGCGATGGGGGTATAACCGCTGCTCAACCCTTTCCCAGTGGTCATAATATCGGGGACAACATCCCAATGTTCGATGGCAAAATTGACGCCGGTGCGCCCGAATCCGGTTACTACCTCGTCAGTAATCATCAGAATGTTGTGACGGTCGCAAATTTCCCGAATAGCGGGGTAGTAGTCCGGTGGGGGTGCTACCCCCGCTGCGGACGTGCCGAGGATCGGTTCAGCGATAAATGCGGAGATATACTCGCTTCCCTCCTGATGAATTACGCGCTCAAGTTCGTCCGCACAGGTGAGATGGCAGTCAGGATATTCTTGTCCGTAAGGGCATCGATAGCAGTAAGGGGCTGGAATGTGTGGAAAATCGAGTAGATAGGGAACATAATCGTCCCGCCAAGAGGTGCGTCCGGACATTGACAGTGCACCGATTGTATTGCCGTGCCAACTTTGCCATCGCGAAACCACCTTATACTTTTTGGGGTTACCGGTTTCAATATGATACTTGCGCGCCATTTTCATGGCAGACTCTGTTGCCTCGGAACCGCCGGAGACGAAGAACACTTTTGAGAGTCCCTCCGGTGCCATGTCGTCGATTTTCTGTGCGAGATCAATCTGCGCTTGTGTGAGGAAGCGGCTGTATGTGAAACAGACTTGGCTCGCTTGTTCGCCCATGACATCGGCAATCTCTTTGACACCGTGACCGATGCTTACCACGTGTACCCCTGCACACGCATCGAGATAACGTTTGCCCTCTGTATCAAATAGATAGACTCCCTCACCATGAGAAATTTGTTGCCATTGCTGCTTCAGCGTTCTATGAAAAATATGATCGTCGTTCTGGACTTCAGTCATTCATTTATCTCCTTAGTAAATAAGTTTACGCGCTCACTCCAAGTGGGAGAATTAAGGCTCAATTCTTTTGGCGTTTTGGCGGGGTTGCAGAGACGCCTTCCATACCGCCACTTACCCTGAGCACCTCACCCGTAATCCAAGCCGCTTGAGGGCTACATAGAAAGGCAACACCTCGTGCGATGTCGGTTGGCTCGCCCCACCGGCCCAACGGGATGGCACTGCGGATGCGCTCGATCATCTCGTCCTCAGTGATGTTAAGCGTCTCGCAACGTTGCGCCATATTCCTCTTGTTGAATTCGGTGTAAACCGGACCCGGACTCACGGCATTCACCCGCACGCCATACGCTGCCAACTCCAGTGCCAATGTTTTGGTCAAACTGATTATGCCTGCTTTCGCTACGTTATATGCCGCAACCAGTGCCGCTGGATTTTGACCGTTGATCGAGGCGACATTAACGATGCAGCCATATTCCTGACGCTCCATAATCCCGCCCACGGTACGGCAGCAGTAGAATGCCCCGGTCAAGGTGGCACTTAACACACGATCCCACTCCTCATCACTTAACTCAACGATGGGGGTGACTTGCTGACCCACGCCAGCGTTGTTGACCAAGATATCCAGCCGTCCGTGTTCACTGGCTAACTTTTCAAAAAATGCCGTTACCTCAGTGCTGTCGGTAATATCCAAGTGAGCTGCTTGTACCTTGAAATCATCAGTTCGTAACTTGGCGGCTTCCGCCTCAGCCTTCTCCAGTTGCAGATCCGCGATGATTGTCGTTGCGCCGTTACGGGCAAGTTGCTCGACGATTCCAAGACCTAACCCTTGAGCTGCCCCAGTTACCACTGCGATTGAACCGTTGAGATTTTGTAAAGAAACTCCATCATTGTTCATCCATATACCTCATTTCAAAGCTGTCTTAGCATCCGGGATTGGCAGTCCTACGGTGCTGTGGTATCTTCAATGTAAACGTTGAAGGACAACATCCAGCTTCCCAGTGAGACAGACTATAATTGTTCGGCAAATCAATCGTCCTTTGGTGGAGACGACCATCGCTTTTGCTATCAAATTTCATTTTTGCTACTCTTCCATTAGGAAAATTCATTGCCATATTTGTACATGTACCACGATGCAATACTTTGAAATGGCTTCCATTGATTAGCAATCTTCTGCATCCCTTCAATATCATTAATGGCAATGTCATACACCTGACTGATAGTCTTTCTAAGAGCTAGATCCTGTATGGGAAATATATCTTGTCTGGCTAGACCAAATATCAAAAACATATTTACGGTCCAATCGCCTATTCCTTTGACGGTTTTAAGCACGGAACGAATTTGATCTTCGGTCATAGAAGACACCCTATCAAGATCTATGTCTCCTTGTATGATTCTTTCAGACAGATCAGCAATGTATGAGTATTTACGTTGCGAAACCCCTGTTGCTAGAATCTTGTCTGGTGATTTTTTGACGAAACGACGGGGAGTAACAGGCGATGGATCAAACAAAGCCCGGAATCTATGAAATATGGTGTCTGCTGCCTGTCGAGATATTTGCTGGCTAACTATCGATCCTGCTAAAAATTCAAAATGAAGTGTTTGGGGGTAAAGACCACACGGCCCAACCTGGTTTATAATTTTTCCCAAACGTTTGTCTCGCCCATGAAGATAATAACAAATGCTGCCGAAGTCGGAAGATTCATTAATCTGTTGAGTTGGCATCTGAGTATTCTTAAGTAAGCTCGATTTCTGAAGCCAATCATTAACTATCGTCTGAACTTCAGTTTGCTTGTTTTCTATCGCCGAAATAGAAAAATCGACAATTGAGTTATGAGGTGAATTACTTGTGCTTGAGGCTTTATGGGTATCCAGAAACAGAGAGTCAAAAAGCGTTGGCTGATTGTCTGAATCCTCCTTTTTTTTCTTTTTTACATAATCACCCATGGGCTTGAGCCCGTGAGAGAAACGATCTAGGATTGTTGTAATCGCTTCAATGCTGTTATCAATCCCTATCCAGTTCCGCTGTAGTTCATCAGCTACAGCTAGGGTTGTTCCAGATCCCGCAAAACAATCTAAAACTAAATCCCCAGGATGAGACGAGGCTTGGATTATTCTTCGTAGTAAATCTGGATTCTTCTCTGTAGGGTAGCCGGTTATTTTGATGTTCTGGTTATGTGCATCTTTGAAGTCTAGCCAAATATCCTGCACCCCGGCTCCGGGGTGTTGATCAAGATAAACCTTGCGACGAGGATTCCCGTTCTTAGACCAGAAAATTTCACCACGCGCATCCATTTTATCAAGTGTTACTGGCGAATACTGCCAGTGTTTGCCCGGCGGTGGCATCATTCCTCGCCACGGTTTTCCTGTTTCTCCATTCCTAGTACCCGGTGCATGAATAGGAACTTTCATGAAACGGCGACCGGTGTCAGGTTCAACATAATGATATTCTTTTGCACTATCTTTGGATAAAGGTTCAACCGGGCGATTCCAGATGTACTTAGGAGTTACGCAGTTGGATTTAAGTTGTAAATGGTTTTAGCGAGATAAGCACGGACGGCATCTCTGATAATGTCGGTTTTCGCCTCAAACCAACTAATACCCTTTGAAAAACAGTGTCTCTCCAAACGGAGAAAGGCTCGCAGTGCCAATCCGATATGATTCCGTTGTGCGATTGCCTTGCGTGCAAAGCACCTTTCACCCCCCACAAGTTGCTTGATGCCTCGATGATACACCTCAATTGACCAAGATAACTCCGCATACTTCAACCGATACAAGTCGTTCATCGACAGGTCACTGGTTGCCCAGTATTCAATGTCGCCGTGTAGAGAAACTATCTTGAATACTTGAATCAGACCATATCCCCTCAGATGAACGATGGTGCCGGTTTGGCTTATGGGTAACTCCTTTATCGGCTTGTTACCCTGTTTATCGAGGTTGACGTGTCGATTCGACTTCAGTTGAGTCAGCCAATGCCAGTGATACTGTCGAATGGTCTTGAGATTCTTCAAACTACTATACCCACTGTCAAACACAACGCACGCGGGGGTAAACCTCCTTTGATGAGCAGTAGCAATCAGGGAGTGGAAGTGGTCATTTTTGCTCAAGCCATCGGCATCTTTGTTATAGAGACGATAATCACATGGAATCTGGCTGTCACCATCAGTCCACATCAACGGGATTAGGTTAATCCCACAAACCACTTGTTTGTGTTTACCTGACCAGTGGCGGGTGACCAGTTCCATCTGTTGGGCATACGGTTTATCGAGGGTCGAGTCGTCTATGACTAAAATCCCTTGGTCCTTTTTGACATAAGGTTCGGCTTCCGTCCACAACGCTTCTGAATCAGCGGGCAGCCGATACGGCAACCGATTCAAGGAGTCATGGGCAGGCGGATTTTCGTCGCGCGGTTGCACACGGGCTGCCTCCGTGCAACTGTAAGTATTCGGTGTGGCTATCACAAAGTTGATGTAGTCATATTCTGTGCATTTTGGTGGATTCATAAACACTACTAAAGTTAGTACAATTTTTAGGTAGGGTATCCTTTCAGAAATCACCACAATTTTGAAAGGAGAATTGCATGTCCCTCATTTTCTGCCTCAATACTATTTTAACCGAGTTTCGTCCGTTATTCAACCGTACTTCACGCTGTTCTGCACGTTCATTCTTGGACTTATCACACACCGGTGCCAGGCGACTCTCCCCGAGATTTATCAAGCAGTCCGACCCAAGACCGGGTATGGGTCGTTGGTGAAATTCCTCTCCCGTGGGAAATGGGATGCCGATTGGCTAAACGGTTGATTCAGTTACTACAAGGTCGGTTTGATAACTGGGTCTACGTTTACGATGAGACGCAAGCGATAAAGACAGGCACCAAGCAAGTTGGCCTCCACTTTTTTAGAAATCATAGATACCAAACACGGAATACCAATCAGTCGAAGTTTCACCACGGAATCAGTTTGGAGCATTGGGATTGCTTTGTAGCACCGTCACCGAGACGATGCTGTTTCCGTTGATATCTCCTAAGACAGATGAAGCCAATAGCCTATCGGTTTTGAAGGGGATATGCTCCCAAGTCCCACCCGGCCTGATTCTGTTTGACCGGGGATTCAATCGGCGAAAAGTGTTTACAGCCCTTGAGTTGGGGCATCATATCTTAGTGCCAAGATGCGGTCTTTTACCGGCTGCCCGCTCCCCTCAAACGACCCAAACGGGGACGCCCCAAGAAATATCAAACGGCTTGAAGTGCAAACGGTATAAGCCCGTTGACATGGACAACAAACGAATGCAATCGCATCGGTAATCGGCCGGACGAAAATGTGTCCAACCCCCGTACGCTTGGTGGTGATGCGAACCCGTTGTCAAAAGGCAAAGGTGTTTCGATACTTCTGTGTGTTTACCACCGACACCCTTGACTATGCCAGATAGTCCGATATTATCAAAAAAGATGGTTAATTGAGACCGCGTTTCGAGATGTCAAACAGCACTTCGGTTTTGCTATCGCGTCAAATCCCATCAAAGCATCAATCGATTGGTGCAACTCAGTTTCGTCGCAAGCTGCTTGACTCAATGGCTATTCTATACCCCGAATGCCAAAGACAGCGCAATCACCGTGGAGCAGGTGTGCCGAGCATTAGGCATTGATTGGTATCGACCCGCTAAGTTGACACGCGGCTTGATGGCTAAGTATTTATCTGTATTGATTGAGCGACGAATATTTTCGACGACTACCTATCAAGATGCCAAAACGCCCGATATTCAACAAAACCTTGATGACGCTGCATGAAAATTATAAAAATTGTACCAACTTTAGTAAACACTATTATAACCTATTTTTACCTCAACTGCGTAACTCCTAAGTGAATTCAAAAAATAAATAAACACTTGCGCCCCACGGTAGGGCAGTTTCTAACCGCACCGCATCGGCACCCCCCTTTATTCTACCCCCCCTTAGTCCCCCCCGCAAGCAGGGGGGAAAGCAAGCGGGGGGATAAAGGGGGGTGCCTACCCAACGGGGGATTGGAGTGTCTCATTAATTCTAAGGTCCACTATAGTGTCAGTAACTGGTTTAAATTCTTTTGTAATATAAATTTCTCACTTATAAGAATCTATTCAATTGGAAACGCCGATATCCGTGCATCGATCGCCTCCATCAGCTGAATTGTTTGCCCCAATGCAACGACAATTCGTTGGTAATGCTGGATGTCGTCAATTGATAATTTCCTACCTTTACGATCTTTGAGCCATTTGTCGCAGACCTGATAGCCCCCGAAGCGGAAGTCCCAGATTTCGGTCGAAACGCCCTTGAAGTATTGGGTTTTATTTATATAGATCTGCTGCTTCCCTTCATCATAATGCACTCTCTCCACATCATTGTTCCCCACAACAGGAAAAGGACTGATTGGTGTATTAAGAGGGGGGACCGCATTCGTATCAACTAGGTGAAGGGCAACCAATTCCTCTCCAAGCGCGGCAAGATCACGAAACAGACCGAGGTCGTTTGTCAACGGCAGCCGCGGGAAATCGATCTTCAAGAACTCTGCATAGCGTTCACGGTAGGTCGGACTGTGGAATACAGCATAGGCGTAGTGGAAGATATCTTCCGGCGTGATACCTTTGGGTAAACCGTGCGGTTTTGTCTGTGGGAGAGTCAGTTTTTCCGCCAACGTTTTCAGGAATTTCGGGTTGAAGTTTGGGAGACGTTCTGTTTGTAAGGCAAGTTCATCGGAGTTGGGATAGAGGTAGAGAGGAAACATGGAACTGTTATCATACACCGTCACGATTTTGTGTGTGCAGATGCACGAAGCACACAAAGCCGCAAAAGGCTCCTTCGATTGGCGTGCTAGAACCATTCCTATGTTTGAAGCAAGCAAGTGTCGCATAACGTTGAATACAGGCCGGCTTGTAAATCCCTTTTGGTAGTAAATACTTCGCCAGTCGAATGGGCGATACAGGAACGTTCTGGCACAATCAGCAGAGAATTCAACTCCTTTACGTCGTTCTTCGGGATCGTAACTACTAGAAGCCTGTATGTTATACGTTTCACGGAATCTCCCATCATAATTCCCTGAAAAAAATAGTTGCATGCGCTGAAGTAGTGTCTCGCGTTCAAAGTCAATACATAGCTTATCACGGTCAGTTTTTAGACCACTACCAAAAGACTGGAATATATCTACTACCGAACAACATGGTTCATATTCATCTCTGAGTTGGTTGTTCTGCGGCACAAATAGGTAAAATGGTGCCACAGGTTGTAACTCCCTCCACATTGTATCCCCTATATCCGTTTGGGCAAGGTAGTCATATTTTCTATCGCGCAGGCCCCAGAGATCGGCCTGATACACACGAGCCGGTTGTTGATTTCCTCTGTCCTTGACACAGAGCATAATTGCAACTCCTTGTTGGATGTCAAAGACATTTTCGTCTATTCCACCGTCAGGGGCTTTTTCTTTTTTTCGACTGTTGCCATGTAGGTTGAAAATATAAATTTCGTTAAAAGTTTGTATGAGATTTTGGCGCATTACCCGAAAGGTTGGATTATCCAAATAACCATGATTGGTGACGTAACCGATGACTCCCTCGCCGGTCTGCTCGACCCGCCATTGTGCAAAACGGATGAATTTCACATAATCGTCATCCAAGTTATGCTTCCGCTCGTTCAGATTTTGTTTGTAGTCTGAGAGCAGACCCGTAATCCACTTACCCTTATTTTGTGTACTAAGAGAATAAGGTGGATTCCCCAACACTACCATAATCGGATCGTCATGTTTAATCGCGGTAGCTTCGTTGGCTTCATCGGAGATGAAGCGGCCCATCAGTAGGTCGGACTTCTTAATCGCCTCGTCCAGTGTGTTAGTCAGATAGATGCCAATCCGCTGATCACCGCTGAAGTCATAGCCGCTTTCCTGTAACAGCAGACCTAACTTCAAATGTGCAACGGCGTAAGGAGCAATGAGGAGTTCAAACCCGAACAAGCGCGGCAGGAGGTGCTTATCCACATATTCGCTCCAGGTCCCTGCGCCGTAAGTCGCGTTGACCATTTCCCGTATACGGTTGATAACGGCAAACAGAAAGCTCCCCGTCCCTGTTGCTGGATCGAGGATGAGTGTGTTTTCATCCGCCAAACCCATCGGCTTGTTGAACCGTGCCTTGAGCAGGTAGTCAATGGAACGCACGATGTAGGAAACAACAGGTTCAGGTGTATAGTAGACACCGCGCACTTCACGTAGTTGAGGGTCGTAGGCAGCGAGGAAGGTTTCGTAGAAATGCACGACCGGATCCTGCTGTTTAGTGTTTGCGCTAAAGTCTGCAAGGATTGTCTCCATTGACGCCCGCGCTAGCAGTTGTGCAATATCATCGGCGATCCACGCGATCCGTTCATCAAGGTCGTGCGCGGCAATCTGCTGGAACAGCTTTCGGAGGAAAGGGTTGGTTTTAGGGACAAGATCAGCGGCGGATTGACGGGAAAAATTCAACCCAAACGGGATCGTGCATCGTGCGGCGAATAAGCCGTAGGCAACCGTCTGGGCGTACATATCGGTGAACTGATCCTCGGTCAGATTGGGGAGTAGCACTTCTCGGAACGCTTGGTATTGTCCGTAAAGATCGCCGCTTTCGTCTTTCATCTGTTCGGTAAGGGCTTCGTTTGCCCCGTTTCGCATCTGCCGCGTTCGGCGGGCAAGATGTACAGCGAGCTCGTGCGGCCGTCCAATTGATGGTAGTTGCCCACTCAAGAACCGCTCAAGCAAGATTGCTAACGCTTCGGCATCCGCTTCGCCAACCTTTATTGAATGGCTGTCGGACGGTGTGGGTAGTCGGGCACTATCCACCATATCGCCGCCAAGGTACAGCCGAAATTCTAGATAATTCGTCAATAGAAAATTATCAAGGTTGGTGCGAAAGCGTTCATTCTGTTCTTTTGCGTGTCCGGTGAGGTTATCCAGATCAGCAGCGTAGGCTTCAGCTTCAATGTAACCGATGGGCAGATCTTCGTGCGTCACGGTGAAGTCCGGGGATCCGACATCGAGTTTCTTTCCTTCGCTCAGAAAGATCACTGGCTGGTTAAAAATCTCTGAGGCGCGTTTGAGAAAGCTATCTAGTGCTGGACGCAGGGAGAGTTCATCCGTCGCTAGAGTGCTGTCCCGGATTGCACGAAGTTCAGTCAGGTATTCTATGCAGATGTTCTGAAAATTGGTGAACATTTGAGAGTCTCAATGGGTGCGTCTGGCTAGGAAGTAATCCGCATTCCCACCGAGCTTCTGTAGCAGCGGCGTTGTTATCTCATCCAATTTTGCGATGGTCTCAGGAGAAAGGGAGAGCGACGCGACGTGCAGATTCTCCTGAAGCTCCGATAGATTGCGGGTGCCGACCAACTCACAGGTGATGCCGGGCTTTGCAATGGTCCAAGCGATTGCGAGCCGACTCATGGGAACCCCCTCCGCTTCAGCAATTTTTCTGATACCTTCGACAGCGGCAAACATCTCCTCTTCTGCTCCTTCCTCGCCATGACCTGCTCTTTCCCGATCTCCACGAAACTGCCGAAACCGTGCATGGACAGCCGGAAGTTCCTCCGCAGTTTTATACATGCCGGTCAGGAGCCCCTGGAGCAGCGGCATATACCCCAGAATACCCATCCCGTGTTGCTGACACAGCGGCAAAATCTCTAACTCAATCGCTCGTGATAGGAGATTGTAGCAGAGTTGGTTCACATCGATCTGAACGCCGGTAGCGAGTGCCTCGGACAGTTGTTCTACACCAAAGTTGCTGACGCCAATCGATCGAATCTTGCCCTCCTCCTTCAGCGCATTCAAGGTTGCAAACGCATCCTCAACGGAGTGTTCTGTGATGGGCCAATGAACGATATAGATATCGATATAATCCGTTTGTAGTCGGCGGAGGCTGGCGTCACAATGTTCGCGTAGCACTGTAGGCTCGGTATTGTTCGGACTGATCTTGGTGGCAATTACCGCTTCATCTCGCCGGCCTTTTAACGCTCTACCGACTGCCTCTTCACTCCGTCCCTCGTTGTATCCCTCCGCTGAGTCAAAGAAGTTGATGCCGTTGTCGAGTGCGGCGTGTGCTACCGCATCGACATCTTCTTGCGCTTGGGGTCCCCAGTAGTCCCCCCCGCCATAGGACCAACCGCCGATCCCCATCACAGAGATTTCAATGCCGGATTTGCCACATGTTCGTTTTTCCATTTGTCGTTTCCTTTTTGGCTAATGTCGAGATGTGAATCTCGACCTACGAACTATCAGAGTTAATCCTACATACATATCATACAAGGGTTACGGCACACGGCGTGTGCCTACTACTTTTCCCACCGATCCAGCCCCAACAGTTTTCGCCCGAGTGGAGACAGTTCTGCTGTCTGACCTATTTGATGCTCCTTCTCGTTTCGGAGTTTCCATGTCGTTATACCGGTGACCTCTATGACCAATCCCGCCAGGCGATCTCGCCACGCTTTGATGCGATGGTTTCGTGCAGCTTCGTCATATCCCTGCGATGGAAACATAGTGATATATTGCACCACCCGTGGGGCCGTTGCTGTGTTGGAACTGCTGCCGTGGGGTAAGGCACTGTGCCAGATGATGAGATCGCCCGCTACCCCGGGAATCGGTTTAGCACCAAGGCTCTCCAGATCTTGCTCGCGTGGATTCGCCCCCGGTGGCAGATCTTTCAGCCAAGCCTCCAGTTCGTGATGGAATCCCGGTACGCAGGTGAACGCGCCCTGATCAGCTGCGGTGTCTGTCAGGTATAGCACGCCCTGAACCCAGAACTCAATTGGCGGTTCTAATTGAGTATCCCAGTGAAGTGTGCCGGGATGTTTCCAATCTGGTAACTCCGGCGGATTCATGCTAGCGCGATCAATGCTCACCCACAGCTTTTCAGTCCCCCAAATCTCCGCAAACGCTTGATGGACACGAGGATGCTGACGGTTATCCCATAGTGCCTGATGCTGATACATCTCTGTCATGATGGTGGAACGAGGCGGATCGGGATACCAACTGTCCGGATCCTCGGGCTGCATCTCCAAGAAATCCCACACCGCCCGCTCGGCAGCTTTGAGGTTTTCCGGTGGGACAGCGTTGTGGACAACAACGTAACCGTTTTCCTTCCAGAACTTTCGGGCTTCCGCCGTTAAGACAGGCATCTTCTTATCCTCCTTCGCTCTGTACTCATCATTTTGGGCAGGCACAAGACCCCGATAGATCGGGATTAAGAAACCTGCCCCTACATTTATGGTAGATCTTAGAATTAATGAGATACTGCAAATCGGCGAGGTTGGAAACCTCGCCTACCGTTCTTCTGTTTGGTAGGCACTGTTTCTAACTGCGCCCTTTCAACCTGTCACAGCAACTATGCGGTGCGGTTTCTCACCGCACCTACCAAAGGGCGGAAGTGTCTATTTATTTTCAGAATTCACCATAGTTGATTATATTGGGTTTCGCTAACGCTCGACCCAACCTACGGGGCTACTTCAAAATCAGCATCTTGCGTGTCGCTGAGAAGTCAGGGGTATGCAAACTGTAGAAGTAAATCCCAGAGGCAACCTGCTCACCCAAGTTGTTACGCCCATCCCAGTACGCCGCCCGAGAGCGTGTCATATAGAACCCTTGTCCCTTGAAACCGAGATCCAGCGTCCGCACCATATCACCCGATGCGTCATAAATCTGTAGCGTGACATCTGCCGATGTTTCAAGCTGGTATGGAATCCATGTTTCAGGATTGAACGGGTTCGGGAAGTTTTGCAGCAACTGAGTTAGCTTCGGTTGACCAATACTATCAAGCCTGATAGACAAAACCGCGTCTGCTATACTCTCAGGGGTTACTTCAAAGTTGAGGGTGTGTGATTCAACATTTTTGTCGGGCCCGATGACGTGGACTTCAATCACATCTCCAACTTGGACGACGCTCCGCCGTGCTAGGTCAGCGGTTGCAGCGGCGAAGTAATCCCCTTGCACCGAGGTAGTTATCACCTCGTTTGTTTTCAGGTTACGGACGATTACTTGGTAGCCGTCAAACGCTGATTTACCCTGCAAGTGACCACTTACAACGAACGCCCATGCGTCTTGGAGTGGTTCCACGGATATAGCTGGTGCTGCCGCAGTCTCCGTTTGATTTGCCCACTCTGATCCGACGAAGGCAAATTGGCGAGTTTCTGGAACATTGACGATATAACCTTTTCCACCTTCAATAGAAAAACCGTCGTCCGGTGCAGTTGGTGTCCAGCCGACGAATTGCTGGTTTGCAGTATCGAGTGTGATGACGGTTGTTGCTCCTGTCAGTGCTGCGAGTGACTTGGCGGTCATCGGTTTTGGTGGTGCCAATGGGACAGAAATCATGTTCAAGCCTTTAGCCAACGTGACGTTGAAGACGTTGCCAAAATAATCGCTCACTGCCCTGGGGCCGAGTCTAGCGATAAACCCGTGTCTGCGCCCATCTGCTGAATCATAGTGTCCCACGATGGAGCCGTCCTGATTGATATTCCAGCCTTCCGTGCTAACGCTGCCTGGAAAGTGCAATTCCTGTAGGTTGAGGGGGCTGCCAACATAGGTGCGTGGGACATCACCCACTGCTTTGGCTCGACCAACGACAGCTCTTGCATTGTTGAGGCCGTGCAGAAAAAAGTATTCCAGATTTGTTGCGTTTGGAAGGTCAATAGATAGAAATCTGCCCACCGAACTACGCATGTATGCATGATATATACCTTCAGGATCCACGTAGCTACCCACGATATGGCCTGTCCAGCTCACAAAATCGGCATATGTTGCCAATGCCCCGGGACGCTCGACTATTGTGTCCCCTGAGAATCCACGGCGAACGCCGGAAGCATCGATAAAATTACCCGTCAGTGCCCCGGTCGAATCGCTATAGCCGTATATCTCCGTTTGAACGGCACCCGGAAAATCGTATTGCCGTAGTTCGCCATTTTCTAAGATAACACCGTGGTACAAACCGTCGCTATCTTGGTAGTGGCCGGCAGCTATCCCATCATTACCGAGTGCATAGAAATAGGTGCCCTGCGAGCCAGGGAAATCATAGGTCGTAAAAACGCCATTGATGAATGTAAAGCCGACATCTTTTTCACTATCAGCACTCCGCATGTTGCCGGCGAAATCCTCAAAGTCGCTACTAGCAGTTACCGCCAGAAACTCTACACCGGGAACATCAATATTCTCAAAAGTATAGTTGAGGTCAGGAGGCACAACACCGGGGCGAGCTTGTGGAGTACCCTCTTTCGGTCTAGCGATAAACCCGTGTCTACGTCCATCCGCAGAGTCATAGTGTCCGACAATAGAGTTGTCCTGATTAACATTCCAGCCTTCCGTGCTGACGCTGCCCGGAACCTGCAATTCCTGTAGGTTGAGGGGGTTGCCGGCATAGGTGCGCGGGACATCACCCACCGCTTTGGCTCGACCGACGGCAATCAGGGCGTTGTTGATACCGTGCAGAAAAAAGTATTCCAGATTTGATGCTACTGCAAGATCCAGAGTTGCAAAACTACCCCCAGGGCCACGCAGGTATGCCTGGAATATACCTTCAGTATCTACGTAGCTACCCACAATATTGTCTAGCCCGCTCACAAAATCGGCATAAGTTTCCGTTGCCCCGGGATACTCAATTATTTCATCTCCTGAGAATCCACGGCGAACGCCGGAAGCATCGATAAAATTACCCGTCAGTGCCCCGGTCGAATCGCTATAGCCGTATATCTCCGTTTGGACAGCACCCGGAAAATGGTATTGCCGCATTTCACCGTTTTCCATGATAACGCCATGATATAGACCGTCGCTATCTTGGTAGTAGCCAGCAGCTAACCCATTATTACCAAGCGCATAGAAATGAGTTTTCTGTGCGCCGGGGAAATCATAGGTCTCAAAAACGCCATTGATGAGTGTAAAGCCGACTTCCTTTTCATCATCAGGACTCAATGTGTAGCCCGCGTAATCCTCGAAGTCGCTACTGGCAGCCAACGCTAAAAAATCTACACCATCAACATCAATCGTTTCAAAAGTATAGTTGGCAGATATGCCGACGGGTTCATCTTTGACTTGTGCAGCACTATTCCCTAGGAAAAAGGAATTAAGGCATACGAACAACGTAAAGATGTAAAACAAAAAACTGGTTTTAATCTGGGTGATCGACATAAAAACCTCCGTTAAGGTATTTTTTATTAAAGTTTGTACAATTGGAGCGAAACAAAGCACGATTCGCACGGTACGCCTCCTACCGTATACTTTGCGTAGTGTAAGAGGGACTTCCAATTCTCAACTATTGGATCGGTTGCTGACGTTTGGTTTATTAATTCAGCAACTCGGGTAGTATAGATGATTTTCGGACTTATTGCGGTGGCGTCCAGTTTTTGATGTGCTTTTGCCAAACGCGCGCTACCTCACCCCGAATGGCTTGTACATCCTGCCATCGATCCGGAAAGACGGACAGGGTATAGCCCATCGCTCCCTGTTCAGGACAGACAAACATCTCTCGTCCCGGTGTCGCCGCTTGCAGCCAAACTTCGATGAGCCGATCTGCGAATTCAAGCCAGTCCAAAAACTCCGGCGTGAACTCGCCATCGTGACCGAGCGCGGGAATCTGGCAGTGGTGTCCGTTGAATGGACGAAAGTGAAACTGCTGGGCGAGTTGGATAAGGTCAACCCGTTCTGCCAGTCGATCCCAGTATGGCGGCGATAGGTGTTTGATAATAGCTGGGTGTGAGAAATCCCACGTCATCTTTAGGGGCCGTCCCTCCGCTCTCTCAAAGCCTTCTGCAAGTGCGTAAGCCTTCTCCGGCGTTTCAGTGCAGGTGTCGCGGTGCACCTCAATCGCAACATCCATCTCCAACCTGCCCGCCGTTTCCATCACTTGGCGTGCCCGCGTTATCGCTTCGTCCGTCGGGGTATCGTGATCGAGCATCTGCACGTTGACACAGACTGCGCCCACATCCTTGATTGCCTGAAGCTTTGGTTCCACCTCAGCTGCCTCGCCTATATCTACAGTCGCTGCAAACAACAGGCCAGACTGTTGGACATGCTCGGCTGTGACGACCGGCACCCGGCCGAGAAAGCCATCGAACCCGGCATCTTTTATCTCTTCTATCTTCCGATCGGTGGACCATTCTCCATCCGCGTCGCCATAGTCTGTTAAGGTCCAAAGCGTTGCCATGTGTCGGATCTGCGGTGGGTTTATTGTATTTGCCATATCATTTTCCTCCCAAGTCATAAGCGAAAAGTGGTGACTGCCTCCAGCGTCGCTCATCAAGGTTCATACAGATTTGTGAAACCAGACCATTGCACCCTGTTGGCTTGCAATCCACAAGGGATTTTTCGATTGAATTGTAAGTCTCGAAAGGATATACTAAAGCAAAATTGATGTCAAGAAATAAAGGCAGTACCTGCCACTCGCTCAGAACAACTATAGTGAATTCAAAAAATAAATAGACACTTGCGCCCCCCGGTAGGTGCGGTTTGTCACCGCACTGCATAGGCACGCCCCTTAGTCCCCCCGCTAGCGGGGGGACTAAGGGGCGTGCCTACCCAACGGGAGCTTGGAGTGTCTCATTAATTCTAAGGTCCGCTATAAATTCCTATCGCCGTTAGATTGATAGCCCATCAGAAAATGAGGAATATCCAAGCTACGGCAAGGAGGGAATAATACAATGCTCACGCAAGAGCAAATCAATCACTTTCAAACCTTCGGATTTCTGACTTTTCGGCAGTTGTTCAGTCAGGATGAACTGAAGACCATCAACACAGAGTTTGAAGCAGCAATGACGGAAGCATTTCGAGATGATCCATTCGATGGGACACGTCGACATTGGCTGATAACGATGGGGCCCGATACACCCTTCCTCGCGTCCTTACTCGAAGATCCACGATTCTGCAATGTGGCAGAACAGCTTTACGGCGAAGATGTCTTCGGTATCGCCTCCGACATCAACCGTTACGTCGGGGATACGCGCTGGCATCCCGATACAGGAAGCTTAGATCAGTACGGCGTCAAGTTTGCCTACTATCTGCAACCGGTGACAGCGGATAGTGGTGCGTTGCGGTTGATACCGGGATCGCATGAGCCAACCTTTCACGGAGAACTACGGCAAAAGATGAGTGAGTTGGAACTCGAAATCCCTGATGTTCCTGCCTACATTTTTGAATCGGAGCCGGGCGACGTGGTGGCTTTCGATGTACGATGCTGGCATGCAAGTTGGGGTGGGGCGGTTGATCGTCGGATGTGCGTCTTGGTTTACTACAACAATCCAAAAACGCCGGAGGAAGCAGAAGCCACCCAAAAACAGATTATCGGCAATGGGGTTGACTACGGACCGTGGGTCACCAATGCCGAAGGACATCCAAAGCGACAGCGGTGGATTGACCGAATGCGAGAGTTAGCTCCCGAAGCACTTTGATGATAGAGTCATTTAATGCTTCGAGCGGGGCAAGATGCCCCGCCTACGACGCTGATGAACCAATGCACGAATGAATCAAAACAGGAGATAGGCAGATGCACGCTATTTGTATTCATGAACATGGCGGTCCAGAGGTACTCCGTTATGACGAGGTTTCTACCAGTGAACCCAAAGCGGGTGAAGCGCGGGTGCACATTGAAGCAGCGGGATTGAACTATATTGACGTTTACCACCGAACAGGACTCTATCCGAGTGCCAATATGCCCTTCACGCCGGGGATGGAGGGTGCGGGTGTGGTCGAAGCGATCGGCCCCGACGTTACTGAAGTTAATGTGGGAGATCGCGTCGCTTATGCCATGCACCAAGGTTCCTACACCGAAGTAGCAATTGTGCCGTCTCAAGTGCTTGTCCCTTTGCCCGATTCTATTGATACGGAGTCTGCGGCGGCGGCGATGCTGCAAGGTATGACAGCACACTACCTGACCCGTAGCACCTATCCACTCAGTACAGGCGACACAGCATTGGTTCATGCAGCAGCCGGTGGGGTTGGCTTATTGCTCATCCAGATGGCTAAAACGCTGGGAGCACGTGTATTTGGTACAGTCTCCACACCGGAGAAAGCGCAGCTTGCCACGGGGGCTGGGGCCGATGAGGTAATCCTCTATACACAGACCGACTTTGAAGCCGAAGTCAAACGTCTAACTGATGGGCGGGGGGTTGATGTGGTCTACGATTCGGTCGCTAAGACCACCTTTGACAAGAGTCTCAACTGTCTTCGACCCCGCGGTTGTTTGGCACTGTTCGGGCAATCGAGTGGGCCCGTGCCGCTATTCGATCTGAGTCGTCTGTCGCGTGGTTCGTTGTTTATAACGCGCCCGGGACTGGGACACCACGCTGCTGATCGGGAAGAGCTGATGGGACGCGCAAGCGACCTCTTTGAATGGATCGCTGCTGGCACATTGAAACTGCGTATTGATCGGACGTTTCCGCTCCAAGATGCCGCTAATGCACACCGGGCGTTAGAAGGTAGGCAGACAACCGGCAAGGTTCTGTTGATTCCGTAGAATTGGTGCCGATATCAACTCTGCTATACACATTGCGCTCCTCTGGAGCGCAGGCATCTGCGATATCGGCATTCTATAGACATATCGCTCCGCTGGAGCGAAAGTCGCGATTCGGAGAGTACACCCCCTACCATGTGTTTTGTGGAGGCGGGAATTTCAATTCCGCCTATCTCGTCGGTTACTGATGTCCCGATAAATTGGGATTTCGCTGACGCTCAATTTGCAGTGTATCAACTAGCAACCTGTATTATTTTAATTGTCCCGCACTGTTTGTGTGGATACAAAAATCAACTGTATCTTAAATGATAGGAGTCGTAATATGGCAGCCGATACATTAAGCTCGCTTGAGAGTTTGCAAGACGGGACACTGTCCCCGCACCGAATCGCAAAATTGCACAACGATTTTGAAGGTAACTCGGTCTACCGGATGGCGCAGAATGCCGTCTGCAAGATCGCCATTGATGACATCGCCCTTGACCGTCAGGTGGTCACCAACAGCGACTTCACCTTCAGTCACGTGTTAGACGACTGGAGTGTTACGAACCAGAAAAGTAGTGGCAGATGTTGGATGTTCGCTGGACTGAACCTGTTTCGCGTTGGTGCGATGAAGAAGATGAACCTGAAAGAATTTGAATTCAGCCAAAACTACACCTTCTTCTGGGATAAACTCGAACGCTCCAACTATTTCCTGCAGCGGATGATTGAGATGGTAGATCGTCCTGTAGATGATCGATGCGTTGCATGGCTACTTGAAAGCCCTTTAGAGGATGGCGGACAGTGGAATATGTTCGTCAATCTGATTAAGAAACACGGACTTGTGCCTCAAGCGTTTATGCCTGAGACACAGAGCTCCTCAAGCTCAAGTCGGATGAATCGTATTTTGCTGAGTAAGCTACGCGAGGGTGCAAAGACACTCCGCGATATGGCATCAAAAGATGCGAGCTTCGAGGAACTATTAGATGCCAAAGACGAGATTATAATGGTTATCCACCGTATCCTCTCTATTCACCTCGGTACGCCGCCGACTCATTTCGATTGGCAGTGGAACGACGCGGACAAAGAATTCCACCGTGACGGGGAGATGACACCGCAACAGTTTGCAGAGAAGTATATCACCGTCCCGGTCGATGATTACGTCTGTCTCGTCCACGACCCACGCCCAACAAGTCCTATCGGCAAAACCTTCACGGTTGAATGCCTCGGCAACGTCGAAGGCGGTGCGATTGTTAAATACCTGAATATCGATATTGACCTCATGAAGCAGATAGCGATGAAGACCATTATGGCTGGAGAGCCGGTCTGGATGGGGTGCGATGTTGGGAAGATGATGCAAACTGACCTTGGTCTCTGGGACGCGAAACTGTATGACTACGAAGGTGTCTACGACACACCATTCACCCTTGATAAGGCAGGACGGCTCCAGTACCACCAGACCCTGATGACCCATGCGATGCTGTTCACGGGTGTAGATGTGATACAGGAGAACGGCAGAGAGATTCCGCGCCGCTGGCGGGTCGAGAATAGTTGGGGCGCAGATAGCGGACGCAAGGGATTCTACCTGATGAATGACAATTGGTTTGACCAGTATATGTTTGAGATAGCTGCGCGTAAGGAGTATCTACCTGATGAACTACAAGATGCACTTGAGACGGAACCGATTGTTCTACCCGCATGGGATCCAATGGGTGCATTGGCGAGAGAGGTTTCCGCGTAGGTCGATTTTCATATCTCGGCACCGTGTTGGTTCATTGGTTCATTTTCGGAGATCCCAATTTCACCGAGGGCAGGTTGAGCGTAGCGAAGTCCCGATCCATCGAGGCTCTGTGCCTACGAAAGACTGTCGATTTTGGAAAATCGACCTACAGACAGAAGGGTAACTCTTGAACACAACTAGGTAAGGTTAACAGGAGGGATAAAATGCCATTTAGTGAAAGTTGGTCGGTGCTGGAACCCGACCTAGAGACCGTCTTTGACCATGAGGCGGACCCACTCCAAGCACTTGCGGACGCTCGTATCCCGGGTATTGCCCTGCGCGGTGTCTATAAGCCAGACCATTGTAGTGGACTCATGCAGCGATTTATTGAGCGGGGTATGACGCGTGATCCAGAGCAGTCCACCCCGGAGGGGAACTTGCCGAGCCGAATCGATATCGGTTCGAGTCTGGTTAACCGCGCACGCGGCGGACTGAAGGTGTCAGATGATGAAACCGAAAATAAGAACGCTTTCCTTAAACACTCGGCGAGTACACACGCACTTTTCAGCCACCTTTTCGACGGGTTTGACAATCCAGTGGACACCCTCTACGATTGCCTGTCCGCGCTAGCGGTGAACAAAGAGGTCAAGGTCGCCCGCGAACCCGATGGACGTCTCTACGGGCCCGCTATCTTTCGGATTCACTATGAGGGCCACGAATACGTTCCCCACGTCAACCATGTCGCTCTAGACGACAAGCTGTTCAACTATGAGGTTTCTCGTTTTACACACCAGTTTGCGGGACTCATTTGCATACAGAACTCCACCCATGATGGAAACAGTCCTCAGGCTATTATACATCGGTGCGTTTGGAGTCCGGATGTGCATTCCCACCTTTCCGCTGGCACCTATTATGAATACGCCGCACAGAACCAGATTGAACAGCAGCAAATCGAGGTTCAACCGGGCGATTTCTACCTGTTCAACAGTGGTTGCATCCACCAAGTGGCTCCGGTAGAGGGAAATACTCCTCGGACAGTTTTGGCAACGTTTATCGGCTATTCGGAGGAGGATGACGAAATCTTTGTCTGGGCGTGATACCTCACCCTACCATACAAGGAGGAGAGAAAGATGAGTGAAATTGTAAGCCGTGAAATTCGTCTCAAACAACGGCCCGTCGGTATGCCGAAAGAGAGCGATTTTGAAATCGCTGAAGTAACGGTCGCGGCACCGAAAGCGGGCGAAGTCCTTGTAAGAAACATCTACATGTCGGTTGATCCCTACATGCGCGGGGTTGTCAGGAATGTTGCGCTCGGCGGGCCGTTGGAAGGTGGGTGTGTCGGGCAGGTTGTTCAATCGGGGAGTGAATCGTTTCTGGTTGGAGATTACGTCTTAGGTGGGCTCGGCTGGCGGGAGTATTACCTTGCTTCGCCGAAGAGCCTAAGCCAAATAGACCCGACCCTCGCCCCAATCCAATCCTTTATCGGTGCGGTCGGTATGCCGGGACGCACCGCCTATTTTGGGCTACTCGATGTCGGCGAACCCAAAGCAGGAGAGACGGTGTTCGTTTCTGCTGCCTCCGGTGCTGTTGGTGCGATTGTCTGCCAAATCGCCAAGATCAAAGGGTGCCGCGTGGTTGCCAGTGCCGGCTCGGATCAGAAGGTGAATTGGCTCTTGGAAAAGGCGGGTGTCGATGCAGCCTTTAATTATAAACGGGTCGATAACCTGATAGACGAGTTAAAGCAGCATTGTCCAGACGGCATTGATATTTACTTTGAAAACGTCGGTGGTGCACATCTCGAAGCCGCACTCTCGTTGATGAACATGTATGGACGTATCCCTTTGTGTGGCATGATCGCACATTATAACGATGTTGAACCGACCCCCGGTCCTAAAAATCTCAGTACTGCCATCGGCAAACGCCTGAAATTACAGGGCTTCATTGTTACTGACTATGCGGATCGCACACCTGACTTTTACGCCGATATGCGGCAGTGGATTAGCGAGGGTAAGATGCATTGGGAGGAAACGATTGTAGAGGGCTTGGAAAACGCACCGCAGGCATTTATCAGTCTTTTCAAAGGTGAGAATATGGGCAAGATGATTGTCAAAATTGGATAGGAAGAGACTGTATGACATCAGTCGCGACCATCACCATATTGTAGAGAGGAACAAACCTATGGATTTAGGGTTGAAGGGAAAGCGGACAATCGTAACAGGTGGAAGTCGCGGTATTGGTCGGTGCTGTGCGTTGGTGCTCGCTCGCGAAGGTGCCAAGGTTTGTATCACCGCCCGCGACCAAGGGCGTTTAGATGAGGTTATTGGCGAAATCAACGGAGCCGGCGGTGAGGGATACGCTGTCGCGGTTGACTTGACATCTATGGACAGCTGCCAAAAAGTTGTGAGCGAGACTGTGGAACACTTCGGCGGGGTTGATATCTTGGTCAACTGTGCAGGCGCAGCGAGGGGAGGCGATATTTTAGACCTACCCACCGAGTTGATTGATGACGCGCTCAGCTTGAAAAGTTACAGCTATCTACGGATGGCCCAACTTGTGATTCCGCACATGAGCGAGAACGGGTGGGGACGCATCATCAATGTCGCCGGAGGTGCAGGAACCAGCCCTACCAGTGGAAACATACCTGTAAGCCTTGCCAATATCGCCATCTTGAATATAACGCGTGCACTTTCGGATGTGGTCTCCAAAGATGGGATTTTGGTGAACACAATTTGTCCAGGACTCACTAACACCCAACGGGCACGCGATGTACAGCAAGCCAGTGCGGATCAATTGGGAATAGATGTCGAAGAACTCCTCCAAGACCTCGGCAAAGAACTCCCCGCAGGGCGTATCGCTGAACCGGAGGAAATTGCCAATGTGGTGACATTTTTGGCATCGGAGCCGTGCTCATATATATTTGGTAGTTCTATATATATGGACGGCGGTGGGAGACGGGGGACACCGTAGACGCATCGGTTACAATCTAACTTTGCCTAGACGGTGCCTACCCCATCGAATATATTTACACTGAAGAACAACCACTTACCACAGAACTGGTTGTCCACCTGATCTGACCAGCTTGCGCTGGGGTCTCATCAGAATTTCTGGCACGGGACGCGCGGTGATTTTATCCGGTACTAGCTGATGGCCGATTTGGTTGAGCATATGTTTTCTAATATCAGCTTTTAATTGGTCCGGCTCAATACGACTGGTGTGTCTCGCTGGGTCTTGGGTGTTAAATTCACGGATATATCTTGTATAGCCTGTAAACTCACCATTGTCCCAGATAACGCTTCCGGATTTTGTATCAACGGCTTTCACTTGTATCTTAAGTGTTGCCCATTGATAGACTATAACAAATTTCGTAGTCCCTGATATCCCTGCCTGAGCACTCATGTCGTAGAGTGGGTTGCTGTCGTATTTTTCATCAATCTTTGGATTTTTGATATGGCCAACGATAATTATATCGGCATTCGCCGCCTGACCTACCTTTGCCGCGAGAGCAGGATCGAGGAAGATATCCTCCGGCGTCAAGTTCTGGGCTGCTAGCTCACTACCGATTGGATTGAGTGTATCGGATTGATCATAGACCCACTCTTTGTCCTTTTCCACGAGACTAAGTTGCGTAGACAGATCCAAAGGAAACCTGCGCTCCATCCCAGCGGACTCTTTTTCCGTCGAAAATGGGGCGATGGCAATCCGTTGAAAATCACTGATATCAAGTGGCTCAACCGTTCCACCACAACCGCTTATAAGCGCAACAGATGCTAAAAGCGTGGCACAAACAGACAGTTTCATCCATCTTTTCATTTTATATTTAACGCTCCTTCCTGAAAAACAGGTAAAATGTTCATACGATTCATTTGGGGCTTATCCGGGAAAAAAGGACTTGTTGTTTAATTGACGAAACCTCCCAGCCCCGATTTCATTGAAATTTTCGGATAGGGTTCTCGACTATTATAGCCGACTGAACTGATGAAATTTCCAGTTTCGGATGTACTGATTATAGCATGGTCTCTTTTTTATGTCAACGCTTGTCTTGAATGAAAATTTAACAAATTAGCGAATCGCAACGAATTTTAACTGTCACTAACAACTGATTCTAAGGCGCACTTGCTTTTCTGGGGCACGATTTCTGCGCTATGAGACCCCATGCCCGTGAGGACCGAGGTCAGGATCCACATCACCGCGATGAAAGCTTCTACCGATTAAATACTTAATCTCCAGTTCAACATCGCGGAGCGAAACTGCACCGAGAACATCGAGATCACGCTCAAGCAAGGTGACCTCCAACGTATTTTCTCCTCGCTGAGGGAAATGCGCTTGATCTAGCCGGAAGACAAACCAGTATGTAGGGCCGGATCGGTTGCGTGGCCCACTCATACGATACATCTGATTGATTTTACGCATTATACTTTCCGGTAACTCTTTCCCGTTAAGGCTGAAGCGAATCCGATCTAACTCCGTCGTGCCAGCAATTCCTACTCTCAATAACACATCGTGTACCCGCCCCACACCGTCCCAGCGTGGCAGATTGTCACTGACGGTCAACTTCGCAGTGACCGGTCTATTCCCCTCCATCTTGATCGGTAGCTGCGTGGCTGTCCAAGGTTCGTGGGGCCGAGCGTTCTCAGTCGGAATATAGTAGTACTTGTCCTTTGACGCCATGATGTCGGGATGCGGAATCTCGCGCAGCCTTTCGTAGAAGTCCGCCTGATAGGGCCAATGCGGAAACCACTGTGCTAGGTAAAGCCCATCAATCCCCTGCTCCCAGTAGTTACAAGCTGTGGCACGGACCATGGAGATAGGTGCTTCAGCGAGTCGATCCGAATCCACATGGCTATGAATCGCTGCGATGCATCGACAGGCCGAACCCTTTACCACCGCTGCCAGCGGACGGAAATCGGTATTCGGATCTATCCGATGTGGTGCTGAGAACGGCTCACCGATGAAGGCATCGACAATTCCCCGCTTCACCCATATCTCTAGGTCAAGTCCAATGGATAAAGCATCCTCTAGACTGGCTGGAACGCGGATGACCAACTCTCGATCTGCTCCGCTCTTTTTGACTGCCTCGTGCACCCGTCCGATCCAGTCGGTCATGATATCAATACCTGCCTCCACCTCGTCCGGGTGAAAGTAGCGCGGATAGTTGTTCAGCTGCAGTTCAAATCCGTCCACCGGGTACTCGTTCAACGTCTCCTCGATCAGGGCGAAACGTTCGTCTTGGACTTCCCGGTGCTTAAAGTCAAGTCCGTCAATCCAAGGCATATCGGGAGCCAAGTCATCACGCGCACCGATTTCCAGATGTCGGTTCTCCCAGCGGAAATCTGAACAGCGCACCGATGCCATCTCTGGACCGAAATTCTGCACGAGCAAAGTAGGGTAGAGTAACAGCCCTTTTTCGTGTGCTCGTTCGCAGACGATTCGCAGCGGATCATGCCCCTCATCAATAAGTCCCTTCGCGTTTTGGTGGGCGCGATGGAAGACGAGGTGGTCCCACTTATCTACGTTGTGACCCAGCAATTCACCCACTTTGGTCTCGTGCAGGACGGTGCGCCCCTCTCCCAAGCAGAACATTATCGCTTCAACCGGCGTGCCGACCAGCTCGTCAATGCAGGCTTGGTATTCCTCTTTCTGCATGGGTGGCTCGTAGCGGTAGATGTGCGGATGGCGTCCGTCGTGGTAGAACATGATGCGTGGTTTTGGCATGGGTTGGTTTATACCTCCTGTTTAGAAATGAATGAAGCGATCGGTAGATGTCGCTAACTGTTGCAGGACTTGATAAAATTATATCACCTTTTTGCGGAATATGTTAGCGCAACCTGACGCCCGATAAATCGGGCAACTACAATCTGCAGGCACGTGAGTCCTGTGTATAAAATAGGGGAATTGCATCTATATTGTCTGAATCGCGGATTCGGCGGATTGAAGGGATTGCACGGATTCTTGTCTGAATCGGGATTTTCAGGATTAAAGGATTGACAGAGGATAAGGCGTTGGTATGAAAGACCTATGCCTCTCACGCATCAGGCACCGCAGAGATTACGGAGGAGCAGACACAGTGCTGTTGGGAACCAGCCATTTTGTGTAGGGGCAGCCCCAAAGACTGCCCCTATAACAGGGACGATCGAGTCTGTATCAATACCTCCACAGGCGATTGCCCTCAGTCTTAAATAGGGTCATTTAATACTCTTGTGAGAGGGATTTCCCAATCCCGATACTTTAACTGGCCAAGCGATGTCCGAGTTGCGCCTTTTCGCCCCAAACGGTTAAAAAGCCGAAAACTGAATAGCCCTAAGTCTTAAAAAATGACTGTTGCCCCGAACATAGAAACGTGATACAATAAATAGCTAGATTAACGGACTGCTTATCACCTTATTATCTGTTTTACACGCTGTTGGATGAGCGTTATCAAAATTATGTATACGGCGTGAGTACTGGCACGACTCGCAAAAGTGCGAGTGCAGGGGTTATCACCGGTTTTGACCTTGTTGTTCCAACAGACGAGGTAAGAAATCGTTTTGAAATAGTAATAGATTCACTGAGAAAGATGCTCAACAACCTTTTGGAAAAAAACACCAACCTCCGCCAAACCCGGGATTTGCTGCTACCCAAACTTATTTCAGGGGAGATTGACGTATCTGCACTAGATGTGGGACAGGCTGCCCTGCCCACCGGGTGATAGAAGGAGCATAAATTGATACAACAGTGGACAGATTATGAAAAATATCCTCCTCATCCGTCTCAGTTCACTTGGTGATATTGTTCTGACTTCACCAGCTATCCGTGCGGTGCGGCAGCATTTTCCCCAAGCACGTATCTCGATATTGGTGGCGAAGCAGTCCGCTGATCTGCTCACGAGAAATCCTCATCTGGACGAAGTGATTCCGTTCGATCGAAAAGCGGGGAATAAGAACACCGGTGAAATGCGACGGATTATCCGCCATCTGCGAGAACGGCACTTTGATATAGCAATTGATTTTCAACGCAAATTTCGCACGAGCCTGCTTGCGTATCTGAGCGGGGCGAAGTGTCGTGTTGGGTATCATCAACCGAATGGGGCCCTGTGTACTGTCCGGGTGCCAGACCTGAACACCAGGGCTATCCGTGCCGGTCAGATTTCGTCGGCGCACGCAATCGATCGCTACTTCGACCTGCTGCGTGCAATCGGAGTGGAAGCATCAGACCGGACGTTAGAGCTATTTATTACGGAGGCAGATCGCGCTTTTGCCCATGAAATGATTGTCACCAAGGGCATTGAGGCAGATCGACTGAAGGTTGGACTGTTTCCGGGCGCCGGGTGGAAACTACGAGAGTGGATGCCTGACCGTTTTGCATCTATCGGCGATCGCATAACGAAGCAGTTTGACGCGCAGGTGCTACTTTTTGGGGGACCTCACGAAGGTGAACTTGTCCAGCGGGTGGGAGATCTTATGATGACCGAGGCGATTTCGCTCGACGGCAACCTCCGCATTCGCCAATTGGCTGCGTTGATTGAGCAGTGCGATCTATTCGTTACAAACGACACGGGACCGATGCACGTCGCCGCAGCAATGCATACACCGACGGTGGCACTATTCGGGCCGGGCGATCATATCCGCTTTCAGCCGCTCGATCCGATCCATACAACTATCCGCCATCATGTGCCGTGCAATCCGTGTAAACAGTTCACGAACAAGTGCAAAAACAATATCTGTATGAAGCTAATCACCGTTGATGAGGTATGGGAGACGGTGCATCAGAAATTATCAAACCTAACGAAAACTGCAACATATAGCCAGTAAGGCAAACAAGAGAGGAGAAAAAATGGCTAATCAATACAAAGAGTTTCGAGTGTCCAACGATGCAATGGACGACCCCGAAGAACTCCAACGCCGGATTCAGGATGAGGGCTACCTCTTCTTCAAGAAACTGCAAGATCCGGATAAACTACTGGACCTGCGGCGAGAGATGCTGACGGTCATCCAAGCTGGCGGTTGGCTCGTCGCTGGAACCGATCCAATGGACGGTATCGCTGATATTTCGCATCAATGTACAGAGGGGAATTCGGAGTACACCGATGTCTATCACGAGGTTTACAAGTTAGAATCCTTTCATCGATCGGGTCATTGGCCCGAAGTTCTCGACACGATGGAGAAGGTGATTGGCAAGCCGGTGTTGCCCCATCCTCAGAAAATTGCCCGTCTGTGGTTCCCGAAATATACGGAACATACCACACCGATACATCAAGATTTTGTCCACTTCCAAGGAAATTTTCAGACCTATACCTGCTGGGCACCTGTCGGCGATTGCCCCATTGAGCTGGGCGGGCTAGCGTTAATACCGGGATCCCACAAGGTCGGCAAGGTTCTCGATCATCACTTCTCGCTCGGTGCTGGTGCACAACGTATCTATGCTGACGAGATAGAGGGCGAATGGCACACCACGGACTATGAAATCGGGGATTCCTTAATCTTTTTGGCGTTGACGATACATCAGGCACTGCCGAATTTCACAGAGGATAGACTCCGCGTCTCACTGGATAACCGGTATCACGCGCTCGGCGATCCGATAGCGGAGCATATGCTGCAGCCGCATCTCAACAGGTTTGACGAACTTCGTTGGGAGGATGTGTACCGGGATTGGGAGTCGGATGATCTGAAGTATTATTGGGAGGATTTGGACCACACCATCGTTCCAAGAGATCTCAGTTTTGGCGAAAAGGTGTTTGCAGAGGCGTTGGACCTTGCGCGGGATGGCGATGCACACGCGATTCTACACCTCAACCGTATTATTAAAAACGATCCGACATCAGACGCCGCAAAGCAGGCTATGGAAGCGTTGCAGGGTGTCGAGTCAACGGTAGATAGCGAAGCTGCTGCGGGTTGATTGATTTCAACCAAAAAATGTCGATTTTGGAAAATCGACCTACTGAAGTTTTCCCCTAGTCGATCGGAGGGCGTTTTTCTACCCAAGGCGCGAGTGTCTCAAACGCAGCAGACGCACGGAGGACAGTTACATCATCACGCCATCGTCCGACGATTTGCAGCCCGACGGGCAATCCATCGCTGGCAAAACCGCATGGAATGCTCGCCGCCGGTTGACCGGTGATGTTAAAGGGATAGGTGAACGCTGTCCAACTCAGATAAGTTGTTGGCTGCCCGTTGATTTGTCCCGGATAATCATCGCCAGCCGGAAACGCTGTCACAGGCAGCGCGGGGGTCAGTAACAGATCATATTGCTCCATGAATTGACGCCAAGCGTGGTAGTAGTCATTCCGTTGCGCGTAAGCTATGGCAACTTCAGCCCCTGTCAGTTGAAGCCCTTGTTCTATGACTCTCACCAAGCCCGGATCAATCTGATCACGAATCGCCTCCAAATCGTGGAGATGCAAGCCAGCAAATGCAGATGCCCAGATGACATGAACAATGCTCTCCCACGGATCTTCGAGACAGGGGTGGGTTTCCTCAACATTGCAACCGAGTTCCTCAAAACGCAGCGCGGCTTTCGCAACAATCTCACGGACTTCTGGATCGACTAAGGCATAACCCAAATCGGGCGACCACGCAATCCGCAGACCGGCAATGCCACCCGCTAGCGCGGCTAAATAATCGGTGTCAGTGGGGAGTGAGAGGCGGTCACGCGGATCGGCACCTGCCATGATGTTCAACATGAGTGCCGAATCGGCAACCGTCCGCGTCATCGGACCGAGGTGAGAGAATAGTTCGACAACACTGGCGGGATACTGTGGGATGAGTCCCCATGAGGGTTTCAGTCCGTAAATACCACAGAAACTCGATGGAATACGAATTGAGCCAGCACCGTCGCTGCCTTGGGCAAGGGGGCCCAACCCCGCAGCAACCGCTGCCGTTCCACCGCCGCTAGAGCCGCCAGCGGTCCGACCGTGCTTCCACGGATTATGGGTAGAACCGATGATACGGTTTGTTGAGTCACCCTTCCACCCGAACTCAGGAAGATTGGTCTTACCCAGTATCACGGCCCCGGCTTCGTGGAGCCGATCGATGATCGGTGCATCATAGTCTGACACTGAATCTTTATAACGCAAGGAACCGCGAGTTGTACGAATCCCTGTCATTGCTACAAGATCTTTTATCGACGTTGGGATGCCAGCCAATGGGGGCGGAGATTCATCAGTTTGATAGGCTTGTTCAGCGCGGCGCGCCCCCTCAATCGCGAGTTCTGGCGTCGTTGTGATGAAGGCGTTGAGTTTTGGGTTGAGTTGATCCATGCGGCGGAGTACCGCTTCAGTTACTTCAACCGGTGACACCTCGCCTTTCTGGTATAGTTCCCGCAACTGCAGGGCTGATAAATAGCAGAGATCGGTTTCTGTCATGTTCGGACTCTTTTCGTCGGAATGGGGATAAAAGGGCGGAAAGCGATTTAATGCTGATATTGGACAGATGATACAAGCAATCGGTTATCAAGTCAACGGAAAAATAGAAGGAGATTCGGATGGCTCAGTTGAAATACTCAGTAATCGTTGACACATTGGCGACCTTTGGGTTAAACATTTGGGAGCAACCGCGTGAGGTGCTTGAACTGGTGAAGAACGCTGGCTATGACGGCGTAGACCTCACCGCAGAACCCGATCGAATCGAAATAGAACGGTATCGGGACATCGCTGAAATAGCAAGGGCAATGGGATTGGAGATTGCGGCGCTGCTTGGGGCATGGGCGACTTGGCACGCCGGCGAGGTACGAGATTTGGCTTCCACCGACGAGGCGGTTCGGCGTTATGCGATTAGTTACGCCCAAAAATGCACCGACTTAGCGGTAGATTTGAATGTATCTGTCTATGAGATCTGCTGTTGTCCGGCTGAACCAAAGTATCCAGTTTCTGATGTCCCGCTCCCGACAGTAAGACAAAACTTTGTTGAGTCCGCCCGAGAGATAAGCCGTTACGCTGCTAATCGTGGTGTCCGGGTGGCAATGGAGCCGGTGAATCGGTTTGAAGGTTATGCGGGATTCATGAACAGTGTCGTTGACGCCGTCGGGGTCGCCGACGAAGTCGGTGAGGAGAACTTGGGCGTGATGGTGGACTTTTTCCATGCGAATATTGAGGACGTCTCCGTTTCCGATGCTATCCGGCGGGCGGAACGTCGCCTGATGTTGATTCATCTCGCGGACAGCAACCGCCAAATGCCGGGGATGGGGCATATTGATTTCACAGGTGTGATTAGAGAACTGGACGGGATTGGATTCGAGGGCTATCTCTCCTTGGATTGCCTGCCCGCAAGGCCTGATGCTCAGACCTATTTAACGCATTCCATCAATTATATGAAACAGTTGGAGGAGGCAGTTACGTTGGAAAAACGGCTCTCTGAGATGAGTTAAGTCGGTCCCTGCGGTACGATGATTGCTTAGTTCGATACGGTCTGGGGAGTGCCAGTGCGAGCTGCTTCATCCAAGGCGTTGCATATAGACACAGCACGCACCCCATCGCGGGCGTTGCACAGGGTATCCCCGTCCGTTTGGATTGCTTTTAACAGGTTCACCATCATTGACGCCTTAGCGATTTCATCCTCTGGTAATTTCCGCGCGTCCAGATAATCAATTTCGCAGCCACCAAAGTCAACGCGCGTCATGTGCGAGGAAAAGACCGCGCTACGCTCGCCATCCCATATCTGATGGAACCACTTGGACACGAATGGATTCATTCCCTGATCTGTGCTAATTACCGTGGAGAGTCCACCACTCTTCCAGAGAATTGTCCCTACCAACCCATCAGGGTAACCGGCGGTGCCTTTATTTTGCCCAAAGATCCGTCCTTCGGCATAGACCCGATCCGGCTCGCTGTCCATCAGATATGTGAGTAGATCGATGGTATGGACTGCGGTGCTAATCAACAGACCGCCGCCGTCGTCCGCATGCCACACCCATGTACTACCACTTGCACCGGAATCGTTCATCGCTAACTGACCGTGGCTCAGGCGCGGTTGGGATAGCAGTTCGCGTGCCTTCTGCGCTGTAGGTGCGATTCGGAATTTGCAATTAATCACGAGCTTGATCCCGGTCCGCTCCACCATCTCAGCCACTTCGACAGCTTGGGCGCGGGTCACACACATCGGTTTCTCCAAGAGGATATGCTTGCCGGCTTTAGCCCCAGCAAGCGCGAGCGGATGGTGGGCATCGTGGTGGGTAGCGATTACCAACAAGTCAATGGAATCGTCGCGCATGATGCGATCGGCATCGGTTGTGGCATAGGCACCGCCAAAGTCTGCCAACGCTTCCTCGGCTTTTTCCCCAATCTCGTCGCAATAACCGACCAATTCAATTCCCAAACTTTTCGCTTTCGCTGCATGGCCTCGTCCCATACCGCCACAACCAATAACAGCTGCCTTAAATCCAGATCCAATCAAAGCCATTTTCTCCTCCTCAAATCGTAAAATGCTAAGAACTCATTGCAAGACTCACCGAATCGTGACACCGACTTCACCAGCGACCGACCGAATATATTCAGCACCGAGTGCGTACTCCTCAGCAGATGGAAGATGTTCAAGCATCAACGGTATATCCGGATCGAGCCGATCTAGTTCACGCAGATATGTCGCATAGTCAAGCCCACCGAGACCGGGACGGGTCTCATCAAGGTGAAGCGTTAAGTTATCGGCGAGGGAGATATCCTTCGCGTGACAGCTTTTCATATACGCACCGAGTTTCGCGAAACAGTCGCGGATGAGATCTCCACTGTAGTAGTAGCGTTCAAGACCGTTGATAATGTTCACCGGATCAAGATGGACAGCACACTGCTCTCGATCAATGGCTTTGATCAAACGCAGGTAGCTATCGGGTCCTTCGGGATACGCCCACGGCATCGTTTCGAGCGTGTAGAATGTCCGCGTGGGCTTCACGTCATCAATGATTGAGCGGACGCTCTCGACAATCAGATCGAAGGTATCATCTGTCAAATTATCCGGGTGTGGTCCGTCCCACTTGGGTCCCCGTGATCCGGAGATGTTGACACAGCAGTTAGCACCGACCCGATCGGCAAGGGCGAGTTGCACCTTACACTTTTCTAGCGCAGCCTCGCGTTCCGCATCATCAATACTGATCGGATTGCTCCATGCGCCGACTTCCGCAATAACGATATCCGCTTTTTTCGCGGCTTCAATATACGCATCGATGGCCGCCTCGTCGCTATCTGAGTTGACAGGACAGTAGGCAGCACTGTATCCGTGATTTTTGACTGCTTTTGCCCAATCGTCAGGACTGGAAATTTCACCAAATACTGGTCCGCCAAGTCGCATTTTTCCCTCCTTAACAGCTTCAATTAAACAGCTCTAATCCATCTATTTTCCACTTGACATGCCTTGTAGCTTTCCATCACAATAGGCTTTATGAGAACATCGTTTATTCTACTGTTTTTCCTCCCTTATGTCTACTTTTTTACAGATAATGAACGAAAAAATGCGCCTCGAAAAATTTCTCTCTGAATCCGGCATCGCGTCTCGACGGGCCGCAAAGAAATATATTGCTGCAGGACGAGTCACCGTCAATGGCAAAAAGGTGTTAGTCCCCGGCACCCACATCAATCCGCAGGAAGCTGAGATTACATTTGATGACGAGCCGATACGCGGAACCCCAAAGCAGGTCTACCTGATGTTGAACAAACCGGCAGGCTACGTCACAACGGTGCGCGATGAGCGAGGACGTCCGACGGTCATGGCGTTAGTGCGTGATATATCCGAACGCATCTATCCGGTTGGACGGTTGGATCTTGATACTGAAGGACTTCTGCTAATGACAAATGATGGGGATTTCGCCCATAGAATTCTTCATCCAAGCCATGAGATTCAAAAAACATACACTGCGTGGGTAGAGGGGCATCCGCATCGGCGGGAGATTCAAAGGCTGCGAGAAGGGATCGAGATTGAGGGAGGAGTAATCACTTCGGCGAAGGTCAACCAAATTGGGCGAAGAGAAGGGCAGACACAATTTAGGGTTGTTATCCATGAAGGAAAGAAGCGACAGATTCGGCGTATGTTCCACGCCGTAGGTCATGAGGTCGCACATCTCAAACGGGTAGGGATTGGATCGCTTTCGCTGGAACGGCTTGGGATTGGGCAATATCGGTTCTTAACGCCGGCTGAAATTGAATCGCTTGACCCTCGGGTTTAATGATGGCACCCCTCGTAGTTGCCCTATTGTAGGGCGATTTTCCAAAATCGACAGTTTTTTGTCGAGATATGAATCTCGACCGACAGACTTCTATTTTCTGGTAGGGTCTATCGTAGGGAACAACGATCGTTGTTCCCTACACCTCATTTGCGTTGGCAGCCTCTTCAAGCGTCTACCAAATTGGGCACATCAAAATGTCAATACGCCATAATGATAGCCGATTGTGCGACACTACTGATCATCAAGTTCCAGCGTTTCCTCGATCGTCTCCTCCTCGCTAAGGCATAAGAGATAATCCTTCAATCCAATATACAGCTTGCCATTGGCAATCGCCGGTGAGGAGTAGATCGGCCCACCGCCAGTGATTCTGTCTGTATCAACGTGCCACACCACGTTACCATTGCCGATGTCGATCCTGTAGATTACGCCGTTATCCGCACCGACATACACCGCATTTTCTGTAACCGCCGGTGAGGACACGACCGAATATCCAATATCGGCTCTCCAACTTAGTGCGCCGTCAGTGGCGTTGAGTGCATAGACACACCCATCCCGTGAGCCAAAATAGACAAATCCGTTCCGATAGGCGACCGCTGTAAGGACGGAATCTTCCACTTCATACCCCCAGATCTGCGCTCCTGTTTCGGCGTTATGGGCGGTGACCCGCCCCCTTGGCACTTCGGCACTTTCGATAAAGTTACCGTTGCCGAGTCCAAAAAAGATTGTATTGCCATCGGCACTTGGACTTCCCCAAGCGGGGTAATCCACACGCTCTGACCAGACCTCTGCGCCGCTATTTGCATCGACAGCATAGATGCGATATTCGCCGTAGCCGGTCCCGAAGTAAACTTTCCCCTTCCATACCGCTGGCGACATGTCCACATGGATAGATGGATAGTGCCAGATCATTTTTCCTTTAAGTGCGTCAAGGCAGTAGACACCATCGGCCCCGGCACCGAAATAGACCTTTCCTTGACTGACGAAGGGGGTTGATTCCACGTGACTCGCTGTTTTGAACTTCCAGATTATGCGCCCATTATTAGCATCAAGGCAGTAGAGATGGCAATCTGCGTCTTGGTGAAACCCCTCGCCGACATAGACGCGGTCTCCAACAACTGCTGGAGAGGAAAAGATCTGAACCGGTGTATCATACCGCCAGAGGCTAACCCCGCGACTTGCATCAAGACAGTGCACCGCACCTCCGCTGGAAAATAATGATCCTTGTGCGGCAGTAATATAAACTTGAGACCCAACCACCGCCGGCGAGGAAGAAAAGTCTATGACAACACCGCCTGTCCCTTTGAATAACCATGAGACTGTGGGGTGTGTTGGTCCGGGGAGATTATCGAGCTGTCCGGTACGCGTAACACCTCCTCGAAAGGCGGGCCAAGGCCGTTGCGGCGGCTGGTTCTCAAGCGGAACACTACCCTTTGTTGTGGCGAACGGTTGACCGGATTGAAGCGTTCCATAAATAACCCAAACTCCGGCACCAATGATAGTGAGGAGGAGTATCAGGGTAATTGTCGTGAGCAGGGCGGATTCGCGGATACGGTAGAACAATCCCTTGAGCCAATCGCGAGCGAACACAAATGCAGTTAAAAAGGCAACGCCGATTATCGCGAGGAGCTGAGGGATAATACTAAGCAGGGCTGAAAGGGGCCCCAAGAGTTGGGGGATAACTGCGTGGGCTGTCCCCGCTGCGTTGAAGGTGATACATAAAAATACTAACGCCAAAATTGAGGGCTTTGCTTTTGGTTTAATCATGTTGGTCCATTGGTTTATTAGTACACCAGTTCATTAAAATATAGTGCCAACTGTTAGTTTGCGGACTCGGATCACAATCTAACAGATTGTACTACAAAAGAACACTTTTTGGATTTCGGGGTTCGATTCTGAAACGAAGACCACGCTACGATTTATCCTCTAGCCATTTAACGGCAAAATAAATCAAGTTCTCGATTATCTGGTAATTGATAGAGATATTGGCACTCGTTTCGTTTTGGAGACTTGTGATGAGGTAGATCCCTTCGCCGTATTCCAAGGTCGCAAAGGCAATTTCTTTCCCATCATTCGTGGTAGCAAGGATTGTGTATTTATCGCTCCATTTCGTCCATGCGTCGTCAAGGAAGACATCACCGAACTGGATTTTATTCGGTTTGCTAAACAGCGTACCCGCTGCCCGTGTTAGCTCAAAATCGCTACGCCCCATCCGTTCCACCCCCTTCATCGGTTCGGGGGTCCAGCCGGTCGGACAGGGTCGATCATCATCGCTGTCTTGTCCCGAAACGATAACGACCCCGCCGCGTTTCACAAACGCTTTAATCTTTTTCTCCCGCTCTTTCGTCAAGCGATATCTACCTTCGCAGATTTCCCCCTGCCCCAACCAGAGAATGTCGGCGTTTTTGAGGGAGGGTAGGTTGCGATCTTTCGTTCTTTGATAGACGACTTGACTGCCTCCGACTGGATTGAAGGCGGAAATGGTGGGAAATTCGACGTTGAAGCGATTGCCGGAGAGGACAAGCACACGCACAGCACCGGCAGATTCTTCGGCAAGGGATTCTATCTTTGAGGACCTTTTATTGGCAGGCTTGATTCTCCCAGCCAGCGTATCCCGCACGAGCCGTTGAAAGTCGGGCGTTGAACCTTTGTAGGTCCGGTGCATATAGATCTCAATATGGGTAAAATTCCACCAAACACGGCTTTTATCTGATCGGTCTTGGGCGAAGGTTTGAAACCAAGTGCCGTCAACATGCCCAAGGCTGGAAATTCGCCGCCCTTCTCTCGTATAGAAGATAATAACCGGCTTCCCGACTGTGAATTTTTTGATCATCTTTTCCGGGAAGTTGCCCTGTCCGGTGGATAGATTAATTTTAATCTCTTGGAAATCGCTCTCTCCCTTGAGGTTTTCCTCGACTTTTACCTTGGCGGTCATGCGTTTCTTATTGATTGAGGTAACAGTCCCAAAGACGATGTTGCTGCATTCGGCTAGCACCTCTTGAAGGGTATAATGTCTCGCGATGAAAGCATAAGTTTGAAAAACAGTGAACGGGGATTGCAAACCCAGCAATAAAATAAAAGAGAACAGTAGTAGCCTTATTTTCACAGGCGATTAACTCCTTTCAACGGTGTCATCCCAAATAGCTTAGACCATCAGTCAGCGTTTAAGATCGCCAGAACATAGGGGTGTAACTTCTGGGTCGCAGCCACACACGAATCCCCTTGAACAACATCGCTGCCATCCCACGCAGTAATGACCCCACCCGCGCCGCGAATGACCGGAATGACTGGAAGGACATCCCACGGATTCACGATGGGGTCGAGCATGATGTCAGCCCCGCCAGATGCAAGCAACAGATAGCCGTAGCAGTCACCCCATGTGCGGAACAGCTTCGTTTTGTGAAGCAAGTTATCAAATCCCACTCGGTTTTGATATTTACCGATGCTCAGAATATCTGTTGTTAGCAGAATCGCTTCAGAAAGCGTGTCGGTTTCTGGAACACGCACCGGATGCCCGTTGACGGTTGTTTGACTATTATCGCCGATGCACAACCGCTCTAGGATGGGTTGATTGATTGCACCCAAGACGGGTTGTCCCTCGTGCAGGAGACAGATGAGCGTGCCGAAAAGTGGGCAGCCACTTGTAAATGATTTTGTGCCGTCTATCGGATCAAGCACCCAGACAAATTCGGCGTTCTCATTTTCGTCACCAAACTCCTCTCCGATAATGCCGTGGTTTGGAAACGCTTTGCGGATTAGATGGCGCATGACCTCCTCTGCCCCTCGATCCGCTGCGGTGACAGGCGTTTCGTCCTCTTTCAGTTCAACTTCAAGGTCAAAAGCGGCGAAATAAGGCTTTATGACTTCGGCACTTTCCGCCGCAAGTTTATGAACAAAGTTGATAAACTCTTCCCGCACTATTGCTCCTTTCCGCCCCTGAATTATCGCTCAATACTTAATACCAAAAGAGGTATACTCATCGCTATGCGGACGCGCTTCGACCTTGAGGCCTTCGACTCTGGAGGCAGGGGGGCCTTTCCACAGGATTTTTACAAATTCATCCAGCGTCGCTTTATCCCCCTCGGCGACGACCTCAACCTTACCGTTAGGTAGATTTTTCGCATAGCCGTAGACTCCAAGTTTCATAGCGTTTTGTCTGGTGAAATGGCGGAATCCAACCCCTTGGACCTTGCCGCTGATTAGAATATAGCGTTGCATTTTTGAGTTCACCTCAATTGTAACCTTCACCGATGTGCCGAGTGGTGGAAGTACCTCTGCGTTTTTCTCGTAGGGACTCTCTTCGGACGGAATCGGGCTTTGAAACAGTGCGCTGCCGTCGATATAATTAAGCGCAACGATGTCGTTTCCGACAAATGCTTGGGGGATCATCGCGTCCTCGTCTTCGCTGTCGAGGTCGGGAATCTCACGCGATCCGGAAAAGACCCACGCGACGTGCTGCATCGGTTTTTGGGTCCGGGTGTCTTGGAGGAGGTCTTCGCCACGTACCCTTTTGGTCTCGCCGTTTGCCTCCCATTCGACAAACACGAGGACAGTGGTTCCGGTCGCGCCAATCATCTCATCCTTCTCTTCGTCGTACATCGGTGGGGTGCCTCTTTCAACGCCGAGTTTAAGCATTGCGTCGTGGATTTCTGGCGCGGAGCTATTGACGACAATAATACTTTCATATTCCTTGCCTCCCGGTCCACAGAGCAGGTATTCCACAGCCCCCTTCAGATGTTCGTCATAGGTGCCGAGGGCTTTGGAGATTTCCCCGGTGAGCACAATCTCCCCCTCGTCCTCAAGAATTTGGAGAGATTCTTCCGCCCCGATTGCATCGGGATTCAAAGCAACTTGACTGGCGGCAACCCAAATGAAACTTAGTGCGATGAGACAGGAGATGTATCGAAATTTGCGCGGCATTTGTTTTACCTCCTTGTTGATATGTGGATATTATAACAGATTATGATAGGCAAATATTATGTATAAGTTAAGATTCTGTGAAATTTCAAGACGAATTAATTATTGCAACGCAAGTAGCCTGTAGGTCGAGTTTGGAACATTATCCAAAAGCAGGGCAACCACAAGGGTTGCCCCTACGAGAATCGACCCAATGTAGGGGCAGGTCCCCGATCTACCGGGATCCAAAGCGACCCTGATAGATCGGGATTAAGAAACTTGCACCTGCCCAAAACACTCTCGGATCGGAGAGGGAATTGCGGTTCCTTCTTTCTACTTGAGGATAACCATTCGACGGGTTTGGGTGTAATCGCCAGCGGTGAGGGTGTAAAAATAGACGCCGCTGCTGATTTGTTCTCCATTTTGGTTGCGACCGTCCCAGTAGACAGCACGCTCACGGGAGAGGTAGTATCCGACCGGCTTGTGTCCGACTTCGATTGTCCTGACCAAGCTGCCGGTCGCATCGTAGATTTTGACAGTGACTGTAGAGGCTTGGGATAGCTGATAGGGTATCCAGGTGTCTGGGTTGAACGGGTTAGGGTAGTTGGGCAGGAGTTTGGTCTCTCGGACGTTCTGTTCTGCGACCGATAGGTAGTGTCGGAGCAGTTCAATGGCGATTTGAACGCCGTGTGATTTGTTGGGGATAGCCTCTAACTCGGTCAAGGCGCGCTGTGCAGCAATAACCTCTTTACCAGTGGACGGAATAGATTCGATGAAAACCAACTGGGAAGGTGCGGCGGCGTTTTGGCTGAGATGCTCTGCGACAAACACAAGATCCAAGATATTCACCGCTCCATCTTTGTTGGTATCGGCTTGAGGGTTGCTCGGTGGCTGTTGTCCGAGACTTTGAGCGACAGTAATGAGGTCGAGGACATTAACCCGCCCATCAAGGTTGGCGTCGGGATTAGGCGCAGCGGTGATGTGGAGGTCCGCCCAATGTGCATGATCACAGTTTGGCCCTGCACTACCTTCTTCAGCGGGATCTGTCACCAACTCCAACAGGAGGGGTTGACCGGCAAACTGAGAGAGGGAGATGCTGCCATCTGTCCAATCAAAGGTATCTTTGAAGGCTTTAAAATAAGTTTGACCGTTGAGACGGATTTGAAACAGAATCCCTCTACTACACCCTTCATGTAAGCCCATGGAGAAGGAAAAGGTTGACGGATCTTGGGGAAGCAAGAGTGGGAATTGGAGAATCGTCTGTCCATTTGCAGGTGGATGGGCAAAGATAGTATCTTTATAGATCCCATCAATAGTTACAAACCTACGACTGCCTGAACCCCAAGCATCTCCGAGTCGGAAGATACCGTCAAACTGGAGTCCTGCGGTGAATCGCGCGTCTCTCAGATTGTAGGGAGGGTTCACTTGTTGAGGTGGAATAAGGAAGATGATCAATGGTTTAGACATATCGGTTTCAAGGGTGTATTTTCCTTGCCCGAGGCTCTGAAGGGGATTGGGATAACTACCTATTGGTTCGGCAGGGAGGAAGCATCCAATGGTGGTGAGTGAGTTATCAGGTGCAGAGATGATTTTAGGTTCGCCCCACACCGCCCAATCCCAACTAGCATTGCCATTTGGTCCTGGACTGGTAGTAAAGCGGAGTTTGACGAGTCTACCCTGATAAGGAGACAGATCAAGGGCTACGGGCTGCCATTCTTGTTGGTTGTAGTGTTGACGAAAAATCTCATCCTCTTGGACGGAGACAATGAAGGTAACGCCATCGGATCTTTCGGAACCTTCCCACAAACCGATATAAAAATTGAGACGAATATCGGGGCTATCTGGCAACGGGAGCGTAAATTCTCCGAATGTGTCGCCTATACCATCTTGATAGAAAGGATGTGCATGAATCGCAGGTTTGGTGACACCAGAGAGAGTGCTTTGCGAGTATCTGAAGGTGCCTCCCCGTTGTAGGGGCAATTCTGTCCCATTGACAACAATTCCGGTTCTTGCCAGATGAAGTTTTGACAATAGATCTATTTCGAGTGAGATATTGGTTTTTTCAAGCCGAAAGAGAGCTGCGTTTTCAGTGACGCGGGTTTCTGTGACGGAGACACCCGGTGGCAGGGAATTGATGTGCACCTGGGATAAATTGCGGGGCATGTTGTCGAGGAGATAAGACTTGTTTGGATCTAAGCCGAGGAGGGTTGTCTCGTTATAGGCATGCCAATGGGGGAGGCTTCGATGTGTTTGCACCTCCGTAACGCCGTAGACGCGTTCATATCCGCCATCTTGGGGTAGGTTGAAGGAGGAACCTGCGGGTGTGCGTTGATAGGTTACGATTTCGCCGGTTTGAGTTGTGTATTGAAACAGCGTATTATCTCCCCAGTCAGATTCAAAATCGGGACGCAAACCGAGCTCCTGCCACTGTCGCGCGACCGAAAGGATCTGTTCGGTACCATATGCATACGGTTGTCTCAAGTCCCTATCCCGCAATGTTGGCAACACACCCCAACTATCGTACGAATCGAGGAACATGTGGTATTCCTCGGCTCTGTACCTTAAATCGGGAAGTCCAAGATAACCATAAGGACGCGTGTAAGAAGAAAATAGAAACGCGCTGATGGGATGGGGTGTTGCTTCCGGTGGAAGTTTCCAACGTTGGGCGAAACTTTCACGGAAGAAAGTGACTTCATGAAGATGTTCACCGCTGAACACAACCCCCGGCATCGCTTCTGCCAACTCTTTGTGCATCAGCACATTCCCTTGCCCGGAATTTAAACCTTCAATCAATCCATTGCCGTCGTTGATAACAGCATGACTTATATCGAGGTGGAAAGCGTCAACGTGGTATTTTCCCCAAACTTCCTTTAGACGTGAAACAAGGAGGTTTCTGAATTTAGAACTGGCGTTATTGATCCAAGCATGACGAGACGCCTCGTCCGGTCTATCCCACCACCAACCGATAAGACTTCCGGCGTCCCAAGGACTGCGGAATTGAAAAACCTGAAATTCGGCGTAGAGCGGGTGATCAGGGGATACCCCCACAAGGTTCGCATGCGGCATTACACGAAATCCATACCCATGAGCTGCCTTAACGAACTCTCCGAATCCTTCTATTGGTGTATAGTCAGGATAATTCCGATCGTATCCATCTTTGCGCCATGTGACGAGATAGAGCAAAGTTTTGCTTGGATCGATCTGTTCCGCAAATTCCTCTAGCTGGTTTAAGTCAAAACCCCTTACCATTATCACCAAACCGATGTCTTCAACCCAACTCGGCACGTCTGATAACCGCCACGGCTCGAACGCTTCTTCCATCCAGTGTCGATAGATAGATGCAGGAATCCGATAGTCGCCAGCGTATGTGTTAAATCGCCATCGCACAGATTCAACACGGGTGAGGCTGTCCCAAGGTGCTTGGTTGTGAGTTTGAAAACCGAGTGCGAGACTCTCGCTATCTTTTTGGCAATCCAGCCTTTTGAACTGGAAGGTTTCATCTGCTCCACGGACGAAAAAGCCTCCCTGCTGCCCTTGAAGGATTGCGAGTTGTGCTTCCCAGAGCCCGGGATAATTGAATCCTTCGTTGGTGATTGGAGAGGAAGCATCAATGACTTGTCCGCCGTCAACGGGGAGGATGAGTTTGAGATTTGTGATGTCGAGGTTCTCGCAGCCCCAATGGAAGCCGTAGACGCCGCCGGTGTCAGATGCCCCGCTTCCTCCAATGAGCAGATCACCGGTGTGTGCCTCTATCTCAATGGTGATGGTAATTTCGTTTCCACTCTGACGGAATAGGAGTGTGGCACTGTCTGTCCCTGTTTTTCTCGTCTCTATTGTACCGTGGCTTGTCCAGATGGGCCCGTGGTGCCTTCTCAAGATGCCGGTCTGTCCTCGAATCTCTTGTGATCTACCGTCCTCGGGGAGGGTATAGGTTTCGGCGGTATGTTTGTTGTGGATATGCGTAATCACGCCACGGTCAAACTGAACTTCGTAGTTGTCTGTTTGGACATGGACGGTTTCGCCGTCAATGGTAATTTCGGCAGAAGCCATTTCAAAATAAAGCATATTAAGAACTCCAATCAACATTGCTATGATCAAACCGCGCATTGTGCTTACCTTATTACTATAACGCACGTTACTAGTTGATAGATCAAGTGCCAGAAATCAACGCAATAATCGGGAATTGGAATTCCCTCCTACAGAAAACGGACGTAGGGGGTGTACCCTTCGAATCATGACCCTCTGACCATTTACCCATGACATTCCACCTATTCCATACATATGTCGCCCCGCTGGGGCTTAGGGGTGTGGGGCTTCGGCGTTTCTATATACATGTCGCCCCGCTGGGACTTTACAGCAAATCCAGATTTTCAAAAACTAACATTTCGGTGTTGAGATATGAATCTCGACTTACAAAATAGAGGGAACGGAGATCTCCGCTCCCTACGAATCACCCCGATCTAGCCAACCCACGTGCCACTTTGTTGATTGCGCTAGCAATGTCTCGAATATCATCTTGGCTCATGTGTTCGTGGATGCCGCGGACAGCGACGGTTCTCAAACCTTCGACTGCGCCGGGCACCAGTTCGGGCCCGTAATGGTATTCACGGCTGACATACGGACTGTTAAACGGGAACTGGCTATCGCCGTAGGTGCGTCCTTTCGTCAGGAAATCGCCACGCATATAGATTGGATCTTGGATGTAATGTGCACCCATGGAGACGCCTTCAGCGGAAACTGCCTTACAAAACTCGTCGGGATCGTGCCCAGTAACGTGGAAGATATAATTCCACCAAGAGACCTCACGGTCATCCGGCAGCGGGACAGCCTCAACGCCGGGGGCATCGGCAATCAGTTCGGAAAGTAACCTGCCAAGCGCGAGCCGCTGCTCAACGACCTCCCGCAGCTTTTCAAGTTGTGCCAGACCAACAGCTCCCTGCATCTCTGTCATTCGGTAGTTAGGTGCGAGGAAAGCGTGGTCGCGTTCTCCCATGTATTGATAGTCCCACCCTTTGTCGGAAAAAAGTTTCAGACGGATATAGGTTTCCTGATCGTTGGTCAGAATCATCCCACCGTCCCCGGTCGTCATGTGCTTCGATTGCTGGAAGCTGAAGCACCCCATGTGACCAAAGGTTCCGGCATAGCGTCCCTTGTACTTCGTTGCATGGGTCTGACAGCAGTCCTCAATTAGGATAACGTTATGCTTTTCGGCGATTTTCACGACTTCGTCGATATCGCACGGGTGCCCAAACAGATGCACCAGAATAATAGCGCGGGTGCGATCGGTGATGTTCGCCTCAATGGATTCGGGGGTCATGTTCAAGGTCTTGGGATCTACATCGGCGAAGACGGGCACGGCGTTCTGCATGAGGATTGGCATAACGCTGCCGGGATCGGTAATTGGCGCAGTGATGATTTCATCGCCGGGGTTGGGATTGACGACACCGATTGCTGTATGGATGGCGGCGGTCCCGCTCGTTGATGCCTGTGCGTGCTGTGTGCCGTAAAACGCAGCGAATTCCTTTTCTAACTCTTTGACGAATGTTCCGCTCTTGACAAAGAGGGTTTGACTACGCACCGCCTGAAGCAGCAGTTCCTCCTCACGCTCCCCGAATGGGGCACGTTCTGGAAAGGGTGCGGTTCTTACCTTTGGTCCACCGTGGATGGCGAGTTTTTCCATTTATGTCTCCTTTAGGACTTACGCAGTTGAACGCTCAAAGCCAGCCCTAGAAGCGGGCGCGCAAGTGTGGCGAGTGTTTCTGTGGTTACGGCATACGGCGTATGCCTACTACCTTAGAAATCGTAAAAAAAACCGAGTTTTTTGAAAAAAACTCAGGTTCAGGGTGGGATTGATATATTATCAACACAATTAGGAGAGAAATAGTAAAGATTCTGCATCATCTAGGGTCCCTCACAATGTGTGAGCGGACAACTCCCCTGCAACGGTCAATCGCTGCTGACGGGTGAAAGTGCGCGGCCGTGTAAATCCTTCACCGGTGGGCCCCGCAATCGTCATCGCGAGGAATCCCTCACCATCAATTCCAGCGCAGGCATAGGATGGCGCATTTACAACGATAACGTTGCAGTTCATCGCCTGTGTAAATTGTGTGATTCGCGCGCTGTTGTTGGTGTGAAGCATTGCAGTATGGCCACGTCCTCCATCTGCCGCTAGCGCACCTTTGACTGCCTCATCAAAATCACGCACTCGAACTACCGGAAGCACTGGCATCAGGTATTCGTCAATAACGAAGGTATGATCGCCAGGGACTTCAACGACGACGGCAACCGCCCCTGTTTGCGCTCGTATCCCTGCTGCATCAAGGATAACACTTGCATCTTTACCGATGTAGTCGATGTTGGGGTCGCCACTTTGGATGACAACATTTTCAACAGCCTGCCTCTCGCGTGGATTGGTCAAGTAACCGCCGCTGTTTTGCAGCTCACGAATAACTTCATCAGCGACAGATTCAACGACAAAGAGGGCTTTTTCACCAATGCAGAGTAGGTTGTTATCAAAACTATTTCCGATTATGACATTTTTTGCGGCTTCCCTCAGATCTGCGGTTTCATCAATAATGGCTGGCGGGTTGCCGGGCCCCGCTGCGATCGCCTTCTTGCCGCTGGTCAGCGCAGCTCTTACAACACTGCCACCGCCTGTCGCAACGACCATCGCGATATCCGGGTGATCCATAATCTCCTTCGCCCGCCGCAATGTCGCTTCTGCAACGGCTGTGAGCATATTGGGAGGTCCCCCTGCTTTGACAATCGCTGCGTTGATGACCTTCATCGTCTCCTGTGTACATCTCTGTGCATTCGGGTGTGGACTGAACACAATCGAATTTCCAGCTGAGAGCATAATGATTGCGTGGTTGATGACAGTTGAGGTCGGATTCGTGGTCGGCGTGATCGAATTAATCACACCAAAGGGGAGGTACTCCACAAGCAGCAATCCAGTATCTCCGGTTGTTGCTTCCGATCTCAAATCTTCCACGCCGGGCGACAGGTTTGCCCCGCCGTCATTTTTCATCACCTTATGCTCGACAACCCCCATTTTTGTGTCTTCGACAGCGATCTCTGCGAGTGACCTTGAATGCTCAAGCGAAGTTTGCCTGATGGCTTCAATGATTGTCCGACGTTTAGCAAAGCCGAGTTTCACGAATTCCACCTGTGCAGCTTTAGCGGCGGCAATCGCTTGGTCTACGGTAGCAAAGATCCCCGTATCGGACGCACCGGCAGCTGCGGGTTGAGGTGTCGTTGTCGGTAAACGTTGCCCATCATTTTGAAGGTTCCTGATGACTTGTGCAACAATCTCCTCAATCTGTGCTTCGTTGATTTCTGCCATGCGGACCTCCTTGGTCTATAGTGCGGCTAGGAAACTCAGGCTGCTGCTACGCATTCTCGGTCTTTGTGATACAGATTGACCGAGTGCCTGTCCTGAACTAGCCGAAGGGTTCGGGATGACAGTTATCCACGAGTCAACATATTTTCAACTTCTGCGTGTGGACGCGGAATGACGTGCACGGAGATTAATTCACCGACAACCTTTGCGGCTTCAGCACCGGCTTCCACTGCGGCTTGAACCGCTCCGACATCACCACGAACCATGACGGTGACCAAGCCACCACCAATCTCTTCTTTGCTAACAAGTGTTACATTGGCAGCTTTGACCATTGCATCTGCTGCTTCAATTGCACCAACTAAACCTCTTGTTTCAATCAATCCTAATGCTTCACCCATGTTATTTTCCTCCTAGTTGAAGTGTCACATTGAAATGTCTTTCATTGTAACAAGATCAACAACGCTTATCAAGGAAAAAATCTGCTATTGTCCAACAGATTGCAAATTGCCCCGTCTGTACTCCTTCATTAAGGCTATTCAGTTTTCGGCTTTTTAACCATTTGGGTCGAAAAGGTGCAATAAGGGCATCGCTTTGCCAGTGAAGTATCGGGCTTGGGAAATCCCTCTCACAGGAGAATTAAATGCCCCTGACTCCTTCATTAAAAATTCTTGACAAGGATCTCTTGAAATGCTATTCTTTGTCTCTGCTTCCGCCAAAAGCCATTGTGGTATGGCACTGTCGGATCTATACCACGGCTTTGTCCAATAATCCATGAGCATCAATATAACCGCTGGAGGACCCTGACGAACAATGTCCAAAGAACCAATCAGCTTTGCAGATGTCGAGGCGTTAGAAAAGCAGATTCGTCAAAATCGAGAAGATATTAATCTACTCAAACAAGAGATTCAACGGTTACATACAGAACTGGGGCTTTCATCAGATTCCGATGAGTTTGAAGCCCAGTTAAGCAAAGAAGAAGTTCTCGAATTTGGGACCCTTGGTGACGGTGTGGTCAAGGGAAAGATTAACTGGATGAACCCTTATCTCATCAGCATTACAACCTCCGGAGAAGCTCCTGCGTCAGAAGTTTTAATCTTCAAGCATGCCCTCTGCTATATTCGCAAGTCGGAAGAGAAATTGATTCCTCGTCAGGGTATGTACATTTGAAGAACCAGCTAATGAGGCAATTCACAGAAAAGGAGGGCCTTATCGTGAGTGCTCCTCAAGTTATACAACCTCTGCCAAAGGCTTTTCGATACAGCGATTACCTGAAATTGCCCGATGATGATAATCTGTACGAGATTCTGAAAGGAGAGTTAGTTGGGCGAACTTCCCCAAATCGGGTTCATCAACGGTGTTCAATCCGGTTATCCGTTATTTTGTCGCTCCATGCAACCCAACACGAACTGGGGGAAGTTTATACCGCGCCTTTCGATGTTATTCTCGATACGGAAAGTTCCGACCCTGAAATTTTGGTTGAGCCGGATCTGCTGTTTGTCTCAAAAGATCGTCTGCAAATTATCACGGCGGAAAACGTGCAGGGTTCGCCAGACTTAATCGTTGAAATCCTTTCCCCGTCAACTGCAAATACTGATCGAGATCGGAAATTTAAGATTTATCAAGAAACAAAAGTTACATACTATTGGATTATCGATCCAACCGCCCAAACATTAGAGGAATACGTTTGGCAACCCAACGAATACTCCCGTTGTGCACTTCATACTGACAACGATGAATTTCATCCATCGTTGTTCCCGGAATTGGTAATTCTGCTCGAAGAATTATGGAGTTGAAACGAAACGAATGCGCGATCAAATGCCCGCAATGTTAAACTTCCGCTCAATCGACCCGCTCATAGAATTAGCTTTTGCAGAAGATATCGGGATTGGTGATATTACGACCGAAGCCACAGTTCCCCCGTGGCAGCAAGGGTTAGGTACTATCCTCACCGAAGCTGAAGGCGTGATTGCTGGGCTGCCAATTGTGCAGCGTGTTTTTGAAAACCTTGATCCGGATCTTAATTGCCAGATGCTGGTTAATGATGGCGATTGTGTCGAAAGCATGACACCAATAGCGACGGTGGAAGGGAGCGCGAAATCTATCCTTACCGGTGAGCGTATTGCGCTCAACTTTCTGCAACGTCTTTCGGGAACTGCCACATTGACCGCACAGTTTGTTGCTGCTACAGCCAAGTATGATGTTAAAATTATCGATACCCGAAAGACAACGGCTGGCTGGCGAGTTCTACAAAAGTACGCAGTTCGCCTCGGCGGCGGACATAACCACCGCTTTGGGCTTTACGATGGTGTGCTAATCAAGGACAATCATATCGTCGCTGCTGGGGGTGTTGCAAAGGCAATTGAACAGGCTCGGTCAGCTGTGCCCCAGACGCTGAAGATCGAAGTTGAGGTTGAGACACTCGACCAAGTCACAGAAGCACAGGCAGCAGGGGCAGACATCATATTGCTCGACAATATGCCGGTCAAACTCATGAAGGCTGCTGTCGGAGAGATTAATAAAGACATTCTCACCGAAGCATCAGGGGGCATTACATTAGATCAGGTCGAAGCCGTTGCGGCGACGGGTGTAAACTTTATCTCCGTTGGTGCGTTGACGCATTCAGCAATGCCGTTGAATATTCGTTTGGATTTAGAGATTAAGTAGGTGGGTGTGGGCGGAACCTTGCCATCAAGCCTGCCTCCTATACTGCTTCTATCTATCCATTCAAAGTTGGCATGCTAGTCTGTTTTGAAATACGTGTGCACCAAAGGACATATTGCATGAAAGAATTCGTTAGCAGATCGCTAAATCCGAAAAATTTCGCTCGCGGCATACTTTTTTTTATTTTATGCACAATTATTGGATTATATCTTAGCTTTTTACGGACCGATACTACGAATATCGGGGTTGTCTTACGCTCAATAGAAGAGAGGTTCTTACTTCTCGCAGCACTTTGCATGTTCTGCGATTGGTTATCAGGTGGTGCACGTCTCTATATTTTTGTTCGGAAGATGTCAGAGCGCGTGACATTCCTTCATGGTCTACGAGCCAATTTGGCAACCTTGTGTATTGGAGGAATCACACCATTTCAAACTGGAGGTCTTGGGCATCTCTATATTTTTAATCGGGCGGGCGTGCCGTTCTCAGGAACTGTGACTACCGGTGTCATCAGCTTCATTGGTACACTAACGTTTCTCATCCTTTCGACAGGGTATGTTGTGCAGCGCGCCCCCGACTTTCTGCCCAAAGCGATTACGCTTGTCAGTCAATATAGTCTGTTGATGTTTGCGTTTACTCTTTTTGTCTTTCTCCTTTTGCTCGTTAAACCAGAAACAGTATTGCTTCCTCTGACCCGTATCCAACTGCCGAGACGACGTGGATTTCGACTTGCTGCAAACATTCTAGACCGTCTGATCCTCACTCTTGAAAACGTGATTATGGAGCACAAAGCATTCACCCGTATGTTTGTCACCGAACATAAATTGGTCTGCGCTCTGAGTTTCGTTTTTACGATGGGTATCTATATGAGCCGGTTCGTCGGTGGCTATGTTGTTGTTCGCGCCTTGGGCGGAGATGCTCCTTTTTGGCATGTCATTGCTGTTCAAGTCATAATCAGCTTTGTGACCTTATTTGCACCGAGTCCAGGCGCGAGCGGGATTTCAGAGTTTTTAATTGCGATTCTGATGAAGCCACTCCTTGCCTCTGGGGCAATTTCCGGGGCAATCGGTCTATATGCCCTCATTACGCGGTTCTTTACGACCTACTGCGGCGTCGCGGTTGGTGGAATTGTCTTGATGTCACAATTGACGAAAGACCTCCGACATCGAAAAATGAAAGAAAATAGGGAAATCGAGGAGTAGACTCACGCGGAGTTTTTGAGTCCGTTCACGCTTTATTTATGAAGGCTTATATCACCGGTGGAACAGGTTTTATCGGCAGCCATCTGGTTGAATACCTTGTCAGTCAAGGCTATCACGTTACCTGCTTAATCCGCAAAACGAGTAATCTGCGTTGGCTCAACCATCTCCTTACAGCGAAATCGCCGCAGGTCGAATTGGTCACAGGCGACCTGCACGATTCCGAGCTTCCGGCACAGCATGTCCGAGATGCCGATTTGGTTTTTCATCTTGCCGGCTTGACCAAAGCACCGGACGCTGCAACCTATGACCGCGTCAACGCCGAAGGCACAAAGCATCTCATTGAAGCGTGTTTAAGTGCACAGACAAATTTAGGTCGGTTTGTTTATTGCAGCAGCCTCGCCGCAGTTGGTCCAAGTCGCAACACAACACCGAACACGGAAGATGTTGCTCCACAACCGCTGACGGACTATGGTAGCAGCAAACTCAAAGGTGAGATGGTTGTTCGTGAGTATGCAGATCAGCTGCCGATAACGATTATTCGTCCACCGGCAGTCTATGGGCCGAGAGATGTAGACATCTTTCTCTTTTTTCAGATGATTAACCGTGGAGTGATACCAATCCTCGGTGATGCAGACAAATTGTTGAGCTTGGTGCATGTAAAGGATTTGGTGGCAGGAATTTATATCGCTGCTGTATCCGAGGGGGCAATCGGTGAAACCTATTTTCTGACAGATGGGGATATTCATACATGGAGAGGTATTGAGCGTGTCATTGCTGATGCGTTAGGAAAGTGTCCATTCAAGGTGAAAGTGCCGCTTTTCTTACTGGATTGTATTTCAATCTTTACGGAGGCTGCAGCGAAGATTACACGCCAAACTCCAACCTTGAACCGCCAAAAAGTGCGGGATCTGAAGCAGCGATTTTGGATCTGTGACAGTACAAAGGCACAAAAGGAACTCGGCTATCGTCCAATATATTCCCTTCAAAAAGGAATACAGGAAACAGCTGACTGGTATCGGGCGAATGGCTGGCTCTAATATGGATTGTGTTCTACGCAATCACATTTACAATCTCGGTCATATCAAAAGAGAGTACAAACGCTGAGAGCGTAAAACGTGACGCGTGAAACGTAAAAATCATTTGTTCATTGGTGTAGGCGGAACTCATATAAAAAAGCTCAAAATACTAAAAGAAACCGAGTTTTCAAGAAAAAACTCGGTTTCTGTTGTATAATTTTTTAACATGAACTACAACTTACAATTAATCTAAGGAGATAAATTAATGGTGACAACAATCGATCCACAGAGCACAAAAATTGGCTGGGTTGGTACAGGCGTGATGGGACGCTGGATGTGCCAACATATCATGGCTCTCGGGTATTCAGCGACGGTCTACAATCGAACTAAAGCAAAAGCGCAACCGTTGCTTGATGACGGTGCCTCGTGGGCAAGTTCGCCGAGCGAGGTTGCCGCAGCGTCAGATGTTATCTTCAGCATCGTCGGATTCCCACCCGATGTGCGCGAAGTCTATCTCGGCGATAATGGCATTTTGAAAGGCGCGAGATCTGGCAGTATGATTGTTGACATGACAACCACGGAGCCTTCGTTAGCACAAGAGATTTATGAAGCAGCGAAACCGCAAGGCGTCTCTTCTATTGATGCGCCCGTTTCCGGCGGTGACGTTGGGGCGCGGGAAGCACGACTTTCTATTATGGTGGGCGGTGATGCCGATGCTGTTGAAACTGTTATGCCACTCTTTGAGGCAATGGGGCAAAATATCGTCCATCAAGGTGGCGCAGGTGCCGGTCAGCACACAAAGATGTGCAACCAAATCACGATTGCTGGAACGATGGCTGGTGTCTGTGAAGCATTGCTCTACGGCTATAAAGCAGGATTAGACTTGGAGACGATGCTCTCGTCGATTAGCGGAGGCGCAGCCGCCTGTTGGTCGCTTGATAACCTGGCCCCTCGTATTCTCCAACGTAACTTTGATCCAGGCTTCTTCGTCGAGCACTTTATCAAGGATATGGGGATCGCACTTGATGAAGCCAAGAAGATGAACCTTAGCTTGCCCGGACTCGCACTTGTGCATCAACTGTATCTCGCTGTCCAAGCTCAAGGACATGGACGTCTGGGGACCCAGGCACTTATGCTCGCTCTAGAGCAGATGTCGAGTACCGAGTTGAGTTAGTTTATCACCGGCTTCAAAATGCCATATACACAGGAGAACCCGATGGCAAGGCAATTGAGAATGGTTCGACCCAACTTGGATGGATTACCACAACTTGAGGTTCCAGAGGGGTATGAAATCCGCACCTACCAAGAGGGGGACGATGTACACTGGGCAAACGTGATTAGCGACTCGTTTGGGGGTGAACGCACGGCTGAAGACGCCCGCCGCGATATCATGGATCGCGATGTGTTTGATCCGAAGGGACTCTATTTTGCGACCTATCAAGGTACACCGGTCGGCACGACATGCGCGTGGAAAGATACGCCCGATGAGACAGAGGTTGGTATTGTTCACATGGTTGGTGTCCACTCTGACCACACAGGACATAAACTCGGTAAATGTGTAACGCTCAACGTGCTATTGTATCTTCGAGAACACAGTTTCAAGTGCGCTAAACTCGGCACCGATGACTTTCGGCTGCCAGCAATCAAGACCTATTTGAACCTTGGCTTCCTGCCGGTCTATGTCGACGTCACTCAACCAGAGCGCTGGCGACAGATTTTCAAGAAACTGGAACTACCAGCTCTGTCAGACCAATCAGAGAAGATTAGAGCCGAAATTTCTGATGACATGTGGGCGAAGGTTACCCAATAAGTTGCTGGTAATTGGAAGTTGAGATGCCTGTGTACGCCTTGAAGAATGATGCGCTTCTCTCGGATTGATCTGGTTCTCATTCCTATTCTGATGGTCGGGTTCGCTCTCCGAATCGTTGGGCTTGGTGTCGGCTTGCCCGACCATCCTGATCCCCGTGAACCACTGATTGCACAGGACATCCTCAACCTTATCCATCTTGAATCCCCACCTGAGATCTATAATTGGCCCGGCACAGCTTGGTTCTACCTAATTGCGTTAATCGGGGTGGTTTTAGGGGCGTTTGGACTAGATCTCACAGCTGCTCAGGTCATTTGGTTGGGGCGTTTTACAAATGTTTTGCTGTCGGTGGCGACTATTTGGCTGACGTATCAGATTGGGCACCGATTTTACAGTCGCACCATTGGACTGGTTGGGGGCGGGTTGCTTGCCGTGGCGATGCTGCATGCAACGAATGAATCCAGCTTTGCGCTCGTTGATATCCCCGCTACCTTCTGCGTAACCCTGCTACTCTGGTTCTGTGCAAGAACACAATCCGTTTCATTCCGTCGAGCCATTTGGTTGGGGGTTATTGCGGGAATTGGTTTCGCTGTCAAGTACACAACGATTTTCGCAGGTTTATCTGTCGCCGCCCTTCTGTTGCTACGATCAGAGCGTTTTTGGTCTTCGGATTTCTTCTTGAAATTGGCGACGGTTATCGGGGTTGCAGGGACAGCGTTCACGATAATCTGCCCGTACTGGCTGATTGACCTCTTTTCGCCAGAGTGGAACCTATTCTTTGATGGACTCGTTTACGAATCCTCCCATTACCAAAAAGGGCACTTTGGGCTGTTTGCAACCAGTGAAATCAACTGGTTCAATCGATTTACCTATCTATGGACGCTCCTGCGGTGGGGCATGGGTAAACCGTTGGTATTGCTTGCAATCGTCGGAACCTCACTGGCAATAGCTCAGCGGAAAGATGGGGATAAAATCCTCCTTGCCTTTGTGATACCCTATCTGCTATTCATCGGTGCACACAAGCTGAAATTTGTCCGCCATCTGCTGTTGATTTACCCGGTGTTGATCCTATTCGCGGCAGGGTTTATAGATAGGGTGAGCACCATACTCTCCCGATGGGATAGGACTCACCGAAATTTGATTTCAAAACAGTGGACCAACCCCATCCTATCCGCTGTCATTTTGGGCGGGGTAGGCGTATATTCTCTAATTTACACCGCTGCCTTTGCCAACGTTATGAGATCAGTGCCAACGACTGTTGAGGCTGCTGAATGGATAGAATCAAACGTTCCACCGGATAAAGCGATTGAACGTGAACCTGAAATCTTGTTTGATTGGCTTCTACCGAGATTGGACCGAGCGGAGGAGGGAGAAGGAGCAAAGTGGATTATTGTCCTGATGCCGAATGCAGAGGTTTTTCTGAATTATGCCGCGAAGCCAACATACTATTCCGCAATTGATTGGTATCCGCTAGAATCAGTTGATACAGAGGCGGCGATTGAATTCTACGAGCGGGTTTTCAGGGGTTCAAGTCGATATATCCTCGCACAACGTTTTCAGCGTCAACCGCGTTTTCTTGGTATACCAATTTCGGACCAAGGTGCACCCTTTCCGATGCGGGCGTTGACACATCCAGAGATACGAGTTTACCGGTTGCAGCAACAACACTAATCGGCAATCCGTCTCCGATAATCACTTCTCATAACCCGCTGGTGCTAGAGGAATCAAACCCTTTGCACCTTCTTTCCTCGTGTGGTAGAATATCCAATATACCATAAAACACATCGTAAAAAAGATTACACAAAATGACAAACGACGAAATCAGTGAAGTATTCAGAAACATCGGCAATCTTCTTCAGATCAAAGGTGACGACTCCTTTCGTGCCAGAATTTACGATCGAGCGGCGGAGACAATTGACGAACTCTCAGCAGATCTGTATAGATTGGCAGAGGAAGGAACACTTCGCTCAATTCCGGGTATCGGCAAAGCGATTGAACAGAAAATTATCGAAATGCTGGAAACCGGACGCTGCCGCTTCTATGATAATCTGATTCAGGAGATAGGGCCCGACGTGCTAGGGCTCATCGCAATTCGTGGTGTTGGGGTGAAAACAGCAGGACGGTTTTATCATGAGTTGGGCGTAAAAAGTCTCAGCGATCTCCGCGCAGCACTTGATGCTGATCGACTCAAGCAGATGAAACGGATGGGTGCCAAGACAATTGCATCAATTGATGAGGGCTTGCGGTTTCTTGAAGCACAAAGGAAGATGCGCCCGCTCCGACAAATTTTACCGATTTCAGATGCTGTTTTTGATGCACTCAAAAATTGTCCAGATGTCAAGCGAATGGATTTCACCGGGGATTTTCGCAGACACGAGGAGGTGTTGCGAAGCCTTGAACTAGTCGTGGAATGTGGCAGTGCACAGGGGATTGTCGAAGTATTGTCCGGGGTGAGGGGTGTGGTATCTCCGGCGATACAAGATGAGGTCCGCGTCGTTGCATCTGTGGATAGGGGATTTCCGTTGCGGGTTTATTGTACCAGTGAGACAGAATATGAAGCAACTTTAGTTGTAACCTCGTGCACCGATGCACACTTAACTCAACTCAATCAGGTCGCCTCATCTCAAGACATTGAAGCAATAGGGGAACGGTTGCCGGATTGGTCAAAAAACAGGACGGAATCTGACATTTACGGTCATCTTGGATTGTCGTTCATCGTCCCTGAATTACGGGTTGGTGCTGATTCGATCGAGGCAGCATTGGCGGACAATCTACCAACTCTTATTGAGCAGGGCGATCTACGGTGTGATCTGCATATGCACACCGATTGGAGCGATGGACGGGGTACAATTCGGCAGATGGCAGAGGCTGCGGCGTTACTTGGGCATGAATATATCGCTATTACCGATCACTCCAAATCCTCACGGATTGCTAACGGATTAACGCCTGAACGGTTGTCGGTACAAATCCAACAGGTTCGTGAAATCAACACAGAAATTGATGGGATGGAAGTGCTTACTGGTTCAGAGGTTGATATCCTTAAGGACGGCAGTCTTGACTTTCCTGACGAACTGCTGGCGCAGCTCGATATAGTTATAGCAAGCGTCCATGAGGGTTTGTCAATGAGCGAATCAGATATGACCGACCGCATTATTCGCGCAATCGAAAATCCATATGTTACTATCATTGGACACCCTACAGGACGTCTGTTAGGTCGACGGCCGGGATACGCGGTTAATCTTGGAGCGGTGATTGAGGCAGCAGCAGCACACCGTGTAGCTTTAGAGATTAATGCTGCCCCCAGCCGACTGGACCTAGAACCGAGTCCTGTGCGGCAGGCACGAGATCGCGGCGTCTTACTGTCGGTCAACACCGATGCACATTCAATCCCTGACTTAGGGCGTGCTCTATTCGGAATCAATGTTGCCCGGCGTGGTTGGCTGGAGAAAACTGATGTACTCAACACCTATTCGCTGACAGCGGTGAAAGAGATGATGGCTGGACGAGTGAGGGGTAGCGAATAATCCTCGTCTACCACAATAGTTTTTGAGACGATGAAAATTCAAATCACAGATCAAATCTTTGAAATTGATGAGACAACGCTATACGACTGGATAAAACTAGGACGAGTACCGCCAGACGCCGCTGTATGGTCCGAAACGCTCACCGATGGTCAATGGCAGCCTGTCAGCGAACTGCCGCCGGTTCGGAAACTGTGGGAACTTGACAGCGATTCAGAAAGTACAAACATTGGTAAATCAGAGAACAGTAGAAACGAGTTAAAAACAGGACAAAGGTTTCTCAAGCCCCCAAAAAGATTACCTGTGGTGACGCTTATTTTGATTGTATTGAATGTTGCCATTTTTCACCCACTCGAACTTCAACTGATTGCTTCTCCCCAAGACTTGGGGCCCTTGATTCAATTTGGGGCTTATTCTTATCATCTAATTATAGAAGACGGGGAATATTGGCGGCTGCTAACAAGCACCTTCTTGCACGCCCATGCCTTGCACCTTCTCTTGAATATGGGCATACTGTTTCTTCTTGGCAGCTTGTTGGAAGGGTTGTACGGCAAAAGTCGGTTTCTGTTTCTCTACTTGATTTCAGCTACCGTCAGTAGCGTCGCGAGTTTGTTTTTTGTCCAAAATGCGCTTGGAGTTGGGGCATCGGGTGCTGTATTCGGGTTGATCGGCGTTGCTGTCGCTTCGGGCATCCGCTACAAGGATCGGCTTCCTCGAAAGTTGGGACGAATTCTCGGTTTACGGCTGCTCCCATTTATTGGGATTGACCTTCTTCTTGGGTTTTTCGTCCTCCCGCATTTCAACTACAACGTTAACAACGCTGCTCACATCAGCGGACTGTTGACAGGGTTTATTGGTGGAATAATCCTTACGCCAGAAATTTTTAGCTATCGTGAACGTGAAAAAAGGATTGTGGCGGGGTTGACCGCAGCACTTGTCGCTTTGACAATCGCAAGCGGTGTTATGCCGGTCCTACATGCCCTCACCAATTCAAGAGAAACGGTTGAACGTCAGGTTGATAGGGTATCCCCCGCCGATCTAACCGATTATATCAAAAACTACGAGGAAAAAATCCTAACACGTCCTTATGACCCCAATGCTTACGCGATTCTTGAAAACCTTTATATCGAAGCATTAAAGACTTTTCCCGATGACGCTTCTTGGACACACAAACTGAAACAGTTCTATGAAAAGGCACTCCAAGCAGATCCAAACAACCCTGCTTGGAATAATAATCTGTTTTGGGTTTACCAAGCAACCGCTTTTGAGCGTCCAGATGAAAAAATGGAACTTATAGACTATATCAAACTGTGTGAAACGGTCGCAGACAAACGGGGTTATAATCGGACACTTTATCTAAACTTGGAATATTTTTACATGCGTGCCAAGGGGCTTGCCCCTCAAGAGGGAAGATTTTGGGATCGCAAGTTGGAAGTTTTTTATCAAGGAGCTGTCGAGAAAGACCCTGAAAATGGAACATGGAGCAATAACTTGGCATGGCTCTACGTCGAGCAGCAGACCAACCCGCAAAAGACAGTCGAACTTGCGCTGAACGCGGTGAAACAAATCCCGACGGAAAAAAACTTTCTAGACACCCTTGGCTGGGCATATTTCCAGAATGGGCAGTATCGGAAAGCACTTCGCGCATTTGAACAAGTTGTCGCCGGCCCCATAGAATCTGAGGAGGAATTGAAGGCTCAAGAAAGCGGGTGGAGAGGTATTACAAAACTAGTTCAAGCTGAGAAGTCTCCTCAAGCGTCGCGAAATTTCACTCCGGCTTTCTTGAAATTTTATGAACGGTTGTCTCGCCTATTCCCAGAGAATTCCGCGAATCGGGCAAAACTTGATACTGTTTTTAATCTCTTTCAGCGAGGGTTTCACGGAGGATAGTACTTCACAGCGGAGGTATTTGGACAGGTCTAATAAGTAGCTTCATTTACGCTACAAAGGTAGAAAGTTGGAGAAAGAAAGGAAGGGGGTTTCATGCGTCACGTTTAACTGCTGTTTCGTAACCCTTCAGCTTATACTGTAAGGAACGCAGGCTAATCCCCAAAATCTCTGCTGTGCGGGTGCGATTGCCCTCCATTCTTTGGAGGGTTTTGAGGATTAACTCCTTTTCCATCTCCTTCATTGTCAAACCGACGGGGACGCTTTCGGCTTCACGTTGGCTGGTGGGTTGCATCTCTTCCGGGAGGTGTTTTGGAAGAATTACATCGCCTTCTGCAAAGAGGACCGCTCGTAGAATGGAGTATTCCAATTCTCGCACGTTGCCGGGCCAATCATATTGCATGAGAAGTTCTCTTGCCTTTTGACTGATTAACCGTACAAGTTGATTGTGGGCTTTACTGTGTTTTTGCAGGAAGTACTCCGCCAATATCAAGATGTCCTCCTGACGGGCTCGTAATGGTGGTAGGTGGATTGGAATCATATTCAAACGGTAGTAGAGGTCCTGACGAAATGTTCCGGTTTCAATTGCCTGTCGCAAGTCTTGGTTCGTCGCCGCAGTGATTCGTACATCAACACGAATTACTTTTGTTCCGCCCAACCGTTCAATTTCTCCTTCTTGTAGGGTACGCAACAGCTTGGATTGCAATTCAATTGACATATCTGCAATCTCATCCAAAAACAGTGTGCTGCCATGAGCGCGTTCAAATTTCCCTATCTTTTGGTAAGTTGCGCCAGTAAACGCACCCCGTTCATGCCCGAATAGTTCGCTCTCTAGTAGATGATCTGGAATGGCGGCGCAATTGACGACTACCATCTCTTTTTCTCTGCGCGAACTATTTTGGTGCAGTGCACGGGCAACTAACTCCTTTCCTGTACCGCTCTCCCCTTGGACCAACACCGTTGAGTCCGTATCCGCAACCTTTTCGACGAGCTTTAAGACTTCGAGGATGGGAGGACTTTCCCCCACAATTTCCTCGTAGTTGTGGATGAGTTCGTCTCTAGTATTTTGCTCGATGGTGCGTTGGTGCTCTAATGCCTGATCAACCTTTTGTGTAATATGTTCTGGTTGAAAAGGTTTTTCCAAGAAATCGTACGCGCCTTGCTTCGTCGCTTCGACGGCACGTTGGATTGTGCCGTGTGCCGTCAACATGAGCACAAGTATGCCGGGGTACTTTTCGTGGATGTGTGTAAGCGTTTCGATTCCATCCAAGCACGGCATTTGGATATCTAAGAGTACTAGATCCGGCAAATCTTGATCGATTAACTCGAGGGCATCACACCCATCGGTAGCAGTTGCAACCTCATAGCCATCCATTTCAAGCCGATCCTGTAAGATCAGGATGGTGTCAGGTTCATCATCAACGATAAGAATCTTCTCTTGCCCGTTCATATGGAATGCCGCCTCACGCTAGGGTAATACCATTTTAACCTAAGTTGTCTTACGATTGAATCGGATTAGCACCCACATTTGATATAAAAAAAGGCAGCGCATTGGCTGCCTTTAAGCGTGTATCGAAACTTCTAAAAATCAATTGTAAAGAAAGCACCATACCAGCTGCTTTCAGGTATCGTGCGGTTATTGCCCGTAATTCTCTTCTGCGACCATCAAAGCAATTTCTTGCCCCTCCGTTTTACTAAATCGACGTTTCGCACGCTCCATGACATCAATAACTCTGCCATGTTTGGCAAGTCTGTCGGCTTTGATGATGAGTGTAGTAATTTGAGACTCTTTTGATGACAGATACATTTCCATATGATCTAGCGTAAGCATTTCCAGATCATCAAATGAAATCCTGCCATCTGCACTGATAAAGAGATTGAATTTTTTACGCGGAAAGTCGTGCTTCGTAGCTGACTCCGGTAGCGTTACAGTAAAAGGCGGAGGAACACGCATAATCGCTGAAACCATAAAGAAGATTAGCAGTAGAAAAACGCAATCAATCATTGGTTCCATCATCAAGGCTTGACCGCGGTCCTTAGTCTTTCCTGTCCTCATTTGAACAGCCATAGTATCCTCCTTTGTTATTCCCTTGCCACCACTGCGAAGCCGATTTTGTCTATACCTGCTTGCTTGGCAATATCCATCACGTTAATAATCTGCTCATGTATGACATCCCGTTCCGACTGAATAATTAGCATATTCTTAATTTCTTCGGGAGCATGAATAAACTCGGTAAACATCTGATTGATGTTAACAATCTCGTCATTCAAGATCATTGTGCCATACTTCTGAGCACCTTCAGGGTTCGCAATCCTCACAATGAGTCCCTTGGGTTTATTGGGATTCGGTTTACCCGGAGGAGGTAATTGAACGCGAATGCCAGGCATCGGTGCAAAACTGGTCGAAACCATGAAGAAAATCAGAAGCAGGAACACACAGTCAATCATCGGAGCCATATCGAGCTTAGCCGCTCTCCGTTCCCTAGCTGCCATTCGAGTCATACCACTAGGTGCTTGCGTACTTGCCATCTCCGACTACCTCCTATTCTAAAAGGTAAGTCTTCCTGCCACCCTAACGGGTTTACCCATAGGGTGACAGGAGAACGTTGAAATTTACGCGTTGCCTGATTGACCAAGAATCAGTTGGTTGACGATTTCTGTCGAAACCTGCTCAATCTCAAGCACAAATTTGTTGACCCAGCTCTCAAAGACCTGGGAGAAAATGAGACACGGAATAGCAATGGTTAAACCACCAGCGGTGGTCAGCAACGCCTGGGAAATACCACCGGCGAGTGCCTGTGGGTCACCAGTACCTTCCAATGCAATCGTGGTAAATGCGTTAATCATACCCATAACCGTACCGAGGAGACCAAACAACGGTGAGATAACTGCGACCGTACTAATAACAGGAATGTTCCGCTCAAGTTCTGGAATCTCAAGGAGTCCCGCTTCTTGAATAGATTCCTGTACCTCTTCTTTTGTAATCTCCTGCTCTTCGATCTGGGCTTGACTGTATCTTAACAGACCTGCTTTCAGAACGTTTGCAAGTGGACCACCGGCCTCTTCACAGGTTGAAACCGCTTCCATGATATTATCATTACGCAAAGAATCAGTAATGCTTGCCATGAACACCTCTGTACCGAGCTTGGAACGGCTTCTTATGAAAGTAAAGAGGCGTTCAATAATAAATGTCAACGCAGCGACAGAACAGAGGAGAAGTGGCCAGAAGACAATACCAAATTTAGCGAAGAAAGTGACAATTGTATCCTTTTTGGTCATTTTCAGCGGCACATAGTGATCGCCGCCAGCAACGACGGTGACCGGTTTACCGGTTCGGTCGCCATATCCATCTTTGTAAATACTAAGCAGATAGCGTCCCGGCGGTAAGCCTGATTTGCTATATTCACCGACATCATCCGTTGCGGCTTCATGTTCCGTGCCATCGGTGCCAACAACAACAACTCTAACCCCACTAATCGGCGTTTGTGCCGTTGTGGTATCCACAACGTTACCACGAACTGTGCCGGTTGTCGCATCTTGAGCAAACGCAACCGCACCGTAAATAACCAACATGCTAGCTAGGATTAAGGTTAAACTCAGGTGTTTCATGTATTCCCCCTATTGGAGTTTGAAGGTGGATTAAAATTTAGAGGGTGTACTACATATTCCCCTCAATTTCAAGTCGCCTCAACCACCTTGTATCGGACGACTAAACTTTTATACAATACCAAGTCTTGGCTTTATAAACACTTCTGTTTTTTGAAAGTTGCGGTAAGATCGAAAAAGTGCCAAGCATAAAAATGCCTGGCACTTTCGGAGATTGTTAGAAACCCATCATTGCTCGGACGAAGGTTGTATTACTTGTCGTATGGTCAAGCAAGATGGTGGTCCTTCTGAAACCGGCGAGAATGACGATATTGAAACCTTGCCACTCACCTCGGCTGATTGACTGAACTTCAAAGATACGTGTACGGATGTCCGGCCGGAAGAGAATCGGAATATCAGCCTCCGCAAACGCTGGCGTCGCTAAATAGTTTTTGATACCTTGATCGCGGTTGGTGAATTTACGATACTGAAAACCGCCAAGGATATTCATTCTTTGAGTAAACTGATAATCCAAACGAACACCGAGAACATCTTCACGGCTACGTTTGTTAAATCGCAGGTATTCAATGACCTCTGGATCGTCAGGCACAAATTTTGTCGGATCCAGTGGGTTGATATACACCCCACTTGTAATATCCTCAGCCGTATGATCAAACGCTCGCGTCCAAATATACTTTGCCATCGGTGTCAGGGTTAAATCCTCACCAATTCTGTCCACCCCTGGCAAATCGCCCAATGGGATTTCATATTTGGCTCTGATAATGGTAATCTGATTCCGAACGGTCTTTTCTTGGAAACGGCGGGGGATCCAGTTTTCTGGATCGTAGATCAAACCAAGATCCTCTGGATTCAGCGGGTTCAGCCCGTGGTCTGGATAGAACGGGAATGACTTCCGGTCTCCATCAGCGCGGACCTGCTCATCCAGCACCATGAAATCAACGTGATCATCCTTTTCTTCCGCTATATCGTCTTGGATAAAATCCAACGCAACGGCATCCTCTTCATCAAGTGCTAACTGCTTCCGCCAGTCAACCAAAAACTTGGTTTCAAGCGTTAAGTTTGGAATAGCGCTATAGAGGAACTGAAGGCTTGTCACATTGACCCGCGTTTTGAAGAAATCGAGAAAATCAGATTCCTGCGTGGCATCTAACTCGCCGGGACGCAAAGTAATCGAGTAATCTGGAATATCATCATCAACGCGGACAAAACGGTTCTGGAACAGGATTGTTCCAAAATCTGGAACATCACGTTGGTAGCGAAGATGGGCGTATTTTGAATCGTTTTTCCGCTGGCTAGAAACTTCGCTCTCATTTAACCAACCCAATTTGAGGGTCATGTTATCGAGTAAGTCATAGCTGGCAGTGACATGGTATCCGTCACGGTTAATGCCGTATTCATATTGCGGCTCAAAATCATCTTCCAATGAATCAACAACACCATTGTTGTTCTCATCAACGAGATCTTCAAAAACAGGAGGATCTGCCTCAAAGATGAGGAAGTCTTCCTGGAAATCAAGGATGCCGTTCTGGTCACGGTCATCGGCTTGCGGTAGAACGCCGTCAAAGTCGATGCTATCTGGCCAGTCGTCGTCATCATCATCGTCTTCAATGAGTGAATAGTTAATCTCATCGAAGGGAAGGACTTCTGCACCGGATTCAGGCGTTCGTTCAAGAGAGTAGGTCGCATCCCTTGCATCGTTTGCACCGAAATTATGGTAGGTTGTTGTGTAGCCTGGATCAATATGGTAACGCGTTAGCTCAAGGAAGAGTTTGCCGTAACGCTGCTTAAGGTTGATAAACCAAGCAGTTTCACGACCCATCTCTCCGTCGTCATTCGGATCACCATTCAACTTCGCTTCAAATCTTTCACCTTCCGCTTCAGAGTAGGTGGGAATGCCGTTGGCATCAAGAGGCACTCCGAAGGTTGGGTTAGGCAATCCATCGTCCGTCGTCTCTGTTTCATCTATAGTGACGTTAGAGCCTTCAATTTCAGGATTCAGGCGACTGAAACCGATCTGGTCTCTCGGAATGGTTGGATACTGCTTAAATTTTCCGTTAATTGAATAGTGCGCTCGGATAAAGGTATTAAAGAGCGTTCCCTCTAGATCGATACCATACAGCACACCAGCACGGGCCGCACCGTAGCGATATCGAATCGTACGCGCTCTACCTTCATTTTCCCAGTCGCTTGGGTTATGTTGCAGGCTGCGCCTGTTTTGCGTATAATGATCTGACCGCCCGTAGTTGCCGGGAGCTTGAAGCACATCACGATACGGCGATTCGATATGACCATCTTCGGTCTTGATCCATTCTGCCGCAAGTGGGTCGTCTGATTTGTTTGCCTCACTAAATCCGATGACGACGATATTATAATCTCCAGCAACCGTCATCTCAAATTCAATGGATTTCACTGTGCGCGGATCGATGGGACCATTGGGTAGCTCTTCAGAGGTCAGGTCCAATGTATACTGCATCTTATTGAACCCTTCGGCAATTTTCCACCCGTCATCGGATTCAATCGGTTCAGCACTTCCCTCTACAGCAACGATATCGTCGATAAAAACTCTAATCGTCTGCGTTCTCTCAGGACCCAACGGACGGTCTGGACCGTCTTCGGGGGAACCGGACAGAGCTTGCGTGGTAACGTGTACCCTTATCTCCTTAACGGCAGCACCGACACCACCCTGAATCCTGCTAACATGCTCTGGTCTTTCGAGGTCATGTGACAATGCGCCATAATGGTTATCTTCTGGAGAATCATCTCGGAAGACAACAACGATACGCTCTGGAGGTGTATTGGCAACCGTTCCACCAAACAGAGGATTCTCAACCCGTTCTGGATGTTCTTTGTGGAGATTGACATAGGTGAGACCTACCCGGAATACATCACCTAGTAACCCTTGTGCACGAAACCCGATTAAACGGGCGTTCTCAATATGGCGGAGACCGACATCATCGCTTAGACCATTACGCCGTCCCAGTGTTGGTGCTAGGTTCGCCGCTGCGTCAGACAACTTCACCGGGTTAGAAATACGAGAATTCAACAATGTGAAAAGGTGACGTTCTTGAGAGAACGAGATATCCCATCGGAAACCATCAAATTCTGTTTTGTAGATGATATACCGATTCGGGAATAGGGTTTGAGGCTTAATACGCATATTGTCTCCAATGACGAATTGCGTAAATCTGCCACGGAAATTATCTTCGGTTAAAACCTGGCGATCCAACTGGGCGGAAAATCTTTCGCTATCGAGCTGACCGGTCCAACCTACAATTAGTTCTCCGTTTTGGTCAAATTGTTTCTCCTCACGGTAATTATAAACTTCGTTACCTTCGAGGAGTTCTCTACCAAATAGGTCATAGAAGAACTGGGGCTCTTCTTCCAATTGGAAGCGGTCAGAAAAGTTTGCCTGTCCTTCGACCGTTGGTAAAAGCGGTTCCTGTGGGCCAAGGCTAGTTGCACCGCACCCATAGAGCACGAAACAACCGATTAGCCCTGCTATTATCAAAAGAACATAAGGTGATCGTTTGAAAAACTTCATTACTTTCATTTGCCTCCTTGAGGAAATCATAAATTACATTTGACGTAAAAGTGAGGGTATAAACCTCCGTAATCACGTTCATCCAAACACTAAGTTAAAATTAAGGAAATCGAATCAATCACGGTTTCGGAGTTTGCGACCATTTATCAACCCTTTTCCCATTTTAACTTGCGTCAGTGGTGGAACATATCGCAACCTCCTTTAGCCAGGACTTATATTAGCAATACAAAGCTATTTAGTTACCCAGATGTGGTGCAAAAGCAGTTTTTACATTTTCTCTGCTGGAGTTGGGCTCCAGCGGCATCAGGTTAAGCCTTGCAGCCCAATCTATCGGGATACAAGTATCTGAAAGTTGGCATATAAATAATTAACATTCAAAGTTAGATACTGATTGAGGTTGAGCCATCGCTCATTCAGTGATCCGGATGATCCACATACTTGGCTCAGAAGCCCCCTCACGTTTCTCATCCTTCCTGCCACACAAAAGCGCGAAAATTCAGGTCTAATCTTTATTCAATTTATACTTTTTTTGTCAATAAAACTCTGCTTTGAAAAAAAGTAATCCCTAAGATAACACTTCTGCAATTTTCTGTCAAGACTTTTTTCTTAAATTAATTATGATGTACCAGTAGATGTGTCAAAAATGGACTGAACCCTTCACATTGAAACCAATCTTCCTTGTTTTTGGACAGTTTTTGGGAAGCGCGGCCGGGAATTCATTTAGAGGATAAATCATTCCCAGATATTGAGCAAAAATGTTGAGCAGCTGTTCTCTTGAGTTGCGATCAACATTACCGGACGGAAGATAGCGAAACAGGTTGGCAAAAAATAGAGGCAGGTTAAATACCGGTTGGATAAGCATTGAGGTCGAAACTACATAAATTCTGGTAACCGTAAATTACAAACTCCGATATCAGCACACTCCCACGGGCGTTTTCGGAGGGGATGCCCGGCTAAAAATCCCCTCAGTGGATTTGCTGTCCGCTCCGACAAATCGGGATTTTCAACCAGCGTTCCACTAAATCGGGATTTTACAAATTGTTTTGCTCATAACAAATCTCATTTTTACCCTTCTATTGAGTCAAACGGATAGCCTGACGTACTCCCCAACCTATAAGGATGGGGTTTTAGATCGGAGGATCTCAATAAAACAATAGCAAAAATCTGCTGAAACAAGGAAGGCTTTGCTAGAGATTTTTAGGCAGCACCCCGAAAAATTATTGGATGTTGTTGGCGGCTCTAATCTGTTCCTCGCTGTACGCCTCATCCTTCCATTCAGTGATGCGCCACTCTTGCTTATCGGAACCTTCACTTTTTCTTAACTCAAAGGTGAAAATATTATTCCCTTCAGCGAACCATCCCGTATATCCCCCTTCGAGGGAATCGCCATCAGCGACAAACCCTTGGATCCGATAATGATTTCTGACCTCAGCTCGGGTCCGGTCTGTATTCAGTTGTATTTCAGGTGGTTCGGACAACTCAATCTCAATATCTTGGAACCTGTCAAAAACGCGCTTTGCGGAATCTCTTTCGTCACGGATGTCATCAAATATAACATCATCTGTTTTATCATCCATTGTCCCCATATCTGAGACGTAAAGGAATCCGTCTTCCCAGAACGCGCTCATATACATATCAAGGTCTTCACTCTGATATCCTTCGCGCCAGCTTTTCAGCACCTGATTAATTAAGACAAGCTCTTTTGACTGGACTTTGGTAACACTACTTACATCCCCACAACTTGTAAGCAAACTAAAAACGAGCAATAGCCCAATGATTTTGGCAAATACTTTTAACATGGCTAGACTTCCTCCATAAGGGCCAGATATGTTCGCTCGACCTTTCAAAAGAATTTGACAATACCCAGTTGAAGTTGTGTCGGAGTCACTTCAAGTTGTACGCCCAATTCTTCAAGCCGCTTCATATCATCAATGAGTTGATTCGCTTTTGCCTCTGCATTATACAAATTCGCTCCAACATAGGAATCAATTAAGCTATACGCCCATATCCCCGCTGCTGCGAAGAGGAAAAACTGTCGTAACTTATAGCGTTGATTCGCTCGATTGTATTGAAAAAGTGCTTCTGGAGACTTATCATTAATTAAGGCAACTGGAACATACGCATTGTCGTAAACATCTCGGAAGGATTGGTGGGTAATTAATGCACCAATAAGGAGACCACTTGTTCCCACAAAAGATGTGGTACCCAAAATACGTTTATGCGCGTAGAACTGACCCCAGCCGGGCAGAACCACAGAACGACCTACAGCACCTATTGGTGACACAAGGCGCAGGTCTTTGTTTGGCTGCGCGGCACTGATTTGAACCCGTGAAAATAAGCATAAAATGGGAATCAAAAGTGTAAGACTAAATAACTTCACTAGAGATCCGGTCAAATTCTTATACCTTTCCCTAAAAGCGTATAATAGCAAAACCTGAAAACCTTGTCAATAAAAAAAACAGTTAAGGCAGAAAGTCCCCCTTAACTGTTTTATTTTAGTTGCAAGCTAGCACTATTTTCTTCGACTACGTGTTTGGGTTCTTGTGGTACTACGGCTACGTTCTCGTTTTTCATCGTCGTCATCTTTACTGCTTGAACTTGAAGTTGTCTGCTTAGTTGTTGGTCTCTGGACACGCGGAGCAGTAGAGGTAGATGAACGAGATCTTGATTGGGTGGATCGACTGCGCGTTTCTGTCTTTTGTTTGACGGTTGAAGATCGGCTACGTGAAGGGGGTGTACTCAACCGACTTCTCGAAGAAGACTGCGTTCGGTTATAAAGACGCACACGTCGTTCCGCGTTGGATCGGGTCGAGACCTCACTATCCGATGAACGCTTGTCCTTTGGAGCAAACCGGAAGCGATCATACTGGTAGGTGCGAGGTTGCCTGTTGCGAGGTTGCACGTTAGATCGAGGTTCCCTCTCAACTGAACTTAAACGTTTACGTTTTAGGATCTGCTGAGTTGAGCGGTAAGATCGGGTCGAGACGTCACTAGCAGAACGCTGGTTATTGCGCTGTCGTTGTATTGTCGTATTCGATTCATTCCTTGTATTAGGAAGTTTCCGTTGAGTTGAGGAATAAGATCGAGTGGATGTGTCTCTAGCAGAACGCTGATTACTGCGCTGCCGTTGTATTGTCGTGTTCGACTCATTCCTTGTATTAGGAAGTCTCCGCTTTTGAGAAAGCGTTGACCGTTGGATGACTCGATCCGAAAGAGCTGGTGTCTGACGATGCTCTGTAATTAGCGTGCGGACACGGGTTTGTACATTGGTGTTGTTCGCTTTCGATTTGGTGACTGACAATCGGCTCCGCGAATATTCGCGGCGGGTATTTTCATGCGTTGGGGTCCAGCGATTCAGGCGTCGCGTCTTACGTGATTTATCAACATGGACATTCACATGGTAGTAGGAATCGCGGTGATAACGACGCGGGTAACGGCGATAGTAATTGTGGAGATAAACGCCATAAGTGCGACGAATGGCAAGGTAGTGATGGTCATAGACTGGGTAATTCCATCGAATGTAATAACCTAGATCTGTGCAGTAATAGAATGGACCATCGTAAAAATAGAGATAGGTATATCTGTACCAAGGTTGCCAATGGTAATCTCGCGCGTAACGATGTATAACGCGAACCTCGGGTTGTCGTTGATAGGTTACAACATCAACATATTCGATATCAAGTTGTTCGCCATTTTCAGCGACTATGTGCATTTCAAGGATACCGTTATCCACATGTCCTGCTGTCGCAATCTTTATTGTCTCTGAGCGACGTTTTGCACGTAAAAAGAAGGTATCGCCATAGAGGGTTTCCTCCTCACCGTTATTATTATAGTTCCTGCGGGCATATTCACGCTTGGTATTGCGAATCCACACACGTCCTGCAATCTCCTCGTAATCAAAGTCCGCCCGATGGGGTTCTCCTCGGTAGCGCACCAAAATCTCGACATACTGAGCCTGTCGAGGGATCTCAAACAGATAGATTGCACTGGCTATTGCAAATTCGTAGTCTTCCTCTTTATCAGATTCATTTGCCCAAGCTGTCAGACGGATCCCGCTTTCAAAACGAGGACTTGCTGTGACAGTTGCATTGCCGCGCTCAACCCAGTCTTCAACATCACCTGCGTCTCGGTGTTCGCGACTTGTTCGGTCCGAAAAGTAGTCGTAGTCTGCTAGGGCAGCATGGGGCATGAGCGTCAATAAGACGATTATTAGCATCGGGCATATGGAAGTCGGGATGCGACATTTCATGGGAACTCTCCTTTTAGGTGCATCTAGCAAAGCGGATTTTCGTGACTTCCTTGCACAATGCAAGGAGTTCGCCCATGACAACTACAGTCCATGAGCGAACTTGACGTTATCCACCAATAGAACTTCGTAATGTATCAATAGCAATTTAGATGCCATACTTAATTTAACCGCTAGCTGTTCAACAGTAGCAAAGAGATCTGGTCAAATCGTAGCAATAGAGATACACAACTGTGGCAAAAACGATACCAAATATTGATTTGCAGATTTCTAATCTATTGCCACGAGTCGAATGCCCTTTCGGGCTGCTAAATCCCGCGCAAGCGGTGTAATAATTACCGGGTTGGTGTAACGAAATTCGCGCACATCTGATGAAAGCCCGTCGACCACCGAGGCGGTGATAATGTTTTGCCCACCCATTGAATTCGCTGGGTTGAAACGCTGCGTACCATTGTTTAGAATTGTCTCAGCGAGCTGATCGGTGGCAACAAATTGAACCCCAAAGTCCGACAAGGTTTTAATGTAATTTTCCCCTAACTTCAAAATTTCAGGTGGAATTTCAGACCCATCTGAAACTTCAAAACCATCAGACACCGCTATTACCTTGTTTTTGCGAAGCATTGCCCGGAATACAAGGTAAGTACACGGCGTGTCCCCCATGCCTAAACTCAACTTCGCTACCATCGCGCAAGATAGCGTAGGAACGACGATTGCGGAGAAACCTTCGGTGAAAGGTTGAAGGTTTGTAATTTCACCGGCTATGAAAACCCGTTCTTGTCCGCAGGCGGATCGGATGCGGGGGATGTCCAAGATTTTAGCCGCTATATCTGACAAAATGGCTGTAACGACATAGCCACCCTGAATACACTTATCAAGCTGTTCCAGAGAAGGTGCGAGATCGACTTCAACGGCATCGAATATCGCCAGAATCTGTTTATCGGATTGGGCAGATGTCAAAGCGATTCCTTGCTGTTTAAGAACTTTCGCTACTTCCGCTTCAATCCGCCGAATGATTTCTGGACTAAACTCCACTTAGATACCCCTAATCTCTCAGCAACTCGACGCCTTCTCCTCCCTGCAAACCGGCAGCATTAGCGTCATCTGTATCTAGATGCATCTGCGGTACATAGCTTGGTGATATTTTCGGATGAATGTTTTCAAAAGTCAACGCTCGCTCGCCGGGAATGCGAACTGTTAACAAATCCCCTTCACGTATACCCCAATTTTCCGCATCTTGGGGAGTCATGTGAATATGCCGCGTCGCACAGATTGCACCTTCTTTCAAGTGAATAGATCCTTGGGGACCAACCAATACAATTGACTCTGAACCGGTGAGATCGCCCGAATCGCGAATTGGTGGATTTAGTCCCAATCTAATAGCATCAGTCTGTGCAAGCTCAACCTGAGAATAATCCCTGACGGGCCCGAGAATCCGAAGCCCTTCGATTGCTTGCATCCGTCGTCCAACGATGGTTAATGTCTCCTTCGCTGCGAATGCGCCAGGTTGGTATAAAGGGGCGTGGACTGTCAATTGATGTCCCTCGCCATACAAAATCTCTAAGTGTTCCTGAGTTACATGTGCATGTCGCGCTGAAACACCAACTGGAATCTTCTGCTGCTGAGCGATAGTATCACAGGCACGCTGCCCAGCCGGGCAGGTTCGCAAGGCACAACCGCCACAGGGGGCTTCAGCCTGCTGCAGTTGTTCAAGCACTTTATGAGTGACCAGTTCAATGAGTGCCTTGTCATTCATCCGCGATCTTCCCTAACTCCATCAATTTGCTTCTTCATCGTTAGCAATATCAATCCTCAGCGCGTCGTCATCGGACTGTTCTTGGACGGGTAAAACCGATTCAACATCTGCATGCGGTCGTGGGATGACGTGGATCGATACAACTTCTCCGACGCGTGCAGCTGCTTCCGCCCCGGCATCTGTGGCTGCCTTGACAGCACCGACATCACCACGGACCATGACCGTGACATATCCGCCACCGATCTTTTCATAGCCTATGAGTTGGACATTCGCTGCTTTGACCATCGCGTCAGCGGCTTCAATGCTTCCAACCAACCCTCTCGTTTCAACCAAACCTAAAGCCTCTCCAGCCATAATCGATATCGTAACCTCCTGATTGACAGTTATCGATTGTGCTTCACCTAAAAAATATAACAGATAACCCTAAAATACTATAGCAGTATATCACAATCCGTTTATTGATTCAAGGATTTTCAGGATTTCATTAAAAACCATCATGTTAGCACATTACATTTTTTTAATTGACAGAATCAACGGAACACGGATATGCTATCAATTGTCCAGATACCGTCTCGCTTGAATGCTTAGTTGAGGCAATACGGAGCAGTTTCATGAAACAGTACGAGTGGAAATACGGTGTGAACCAACTTTGGCTGATTATTCTCCTTGTTTGGGGCGCGGGGTGTATCCCCAACAATCCTTATCCAGCTTCAGAGCATAGACTGGAAATTTACTACAGCACTTTTTCAGAGGAACCGAAACATCTGGATCCAGCAATTTCGTACAGTTCGGGTGAGTACCGCTTTATCCAACAGATTTACGAACCTCCACTCCAGTACCACTACCTCAAACGCCCGTATCAACTTATCCCGCTGACAACCGAATCCGTGCCGAAACCTCGTTATTTTGACCCCGAAGGAAATCCCTTGCTGGATGATGTCTCCCCCGAGCAAGTTACAACAGCGGTATACGACATTCGTATCCGTCCCGGAATCCAGTATCAGCCACATCCGTGCTTTGCGAAGGATGAAAAGGGAAAATTTCTCTATCACGCATTGACAACCGACGATGTAAAAGGAATTTACGAGGTCGGCGATTTCTCCGAAACAGGCACGCGGGAGCTGATCGCCGAAGACTACGTCCATCAGATTAAGCGGTTGGCAGATCCGAGGGTCCCTTGCCCGCTCTTGAGCCTGTTAGATAACTATATTTTAGGTATGGGAGACTATGCAAAGGCATTACGAGACGCTCTGGCGGCAGAACGTGAGAAACGCCGAGCAGCGGCGGGTGCCACCTATAACCAAGCTGCTGATGAGCGAGAGAATCCTATCTCTTTGGATATAGATGCCTTCCCATTTCTGGGAGTCAAGGTCGTTGATCGCTACACGTATCAAATTATTCTCAAGACCAAATATCCACAATTCGTTTACTGGCTGGCGATGCCCTTTTTCGCGCCGATGCCTAAGGAGGTCATTGACTTTTATGAACAGACCGCACTGAAAGATCGGAATATCACAGTAGATCGTTTTCCAATCGGGACCGGCCCCTATCGCCTTGAGACCTTTAAGCCGCACAAGGAGATTATCCTCGTCCGCAACGAGAATTTTCACACGGAATTGTATCCTACGGAAGGGGAAATTGGCGATAGAGAAGCGGGATTGCTCACTGATGCAGGTGTAAAATTACCATTAATTCCCAAAGCGGTCTACAAACTGGAAAAGGAGTATATCCCCCGTTGGGCCAAATTCCTCCAAGGATATTACGATGCCTCCGGCATTTCCTCGGATACCTTTGATCAGGCGATCACGTTCTCCGATACCGGGGACCCACGGACGAGCGAACTTTTGGGTTCCCGAAATATCTTACTACAAACAAATGTAGATGTGACCACAATATATCTCGCTTTCAATATGCTCGACGATGTGGTCGGCGGCTATACCGAAGATCGGTGGAAACTCCGTCGGGCAATCTCAATCGCGCTGGACTATGAGGAGTACATTGAAATCTTTCTTAACGGGCGCGGCCTGCCCTCACACAACCCGATCCCGCCCGGTATCTTCGGATATGAGGAGGGCGAAATCGGTATTAATCCATACATTTATAACTGGGATGCGAAACAGGAGGCGACTCGCAAACCGTTGGCAGAAGCGCGTCAACTCCTCGCTGAAGCGGGCTACCCCGGCGGTCAGGATAAAAATGGCAATCCGCTCATTCTTTATTTTGACAACTACCGCACTGGACCCCAAGCGACCTCTTTCCTGAATTGGATGCGTAAGCGGTTTGAGCTCATCGGTATTACCTTGGATATCCGAACAACAGACTACAACCGTTTTCGAGAGAAGGTGAGAAAAGGCAGCTCCCAGATCCTGATGTGGGGATGGCATGCGGACTACCCGGATCCAGAAAACTTTCTCTTTCTGCTCTATGGGCCGAACAGCAGAGTCAAATTTGATGGCGCGAATATCTCCAATTACGACAACCCAGAGTACAACCGGCTGTTCGATCAGATGCAAAACATGGACAACTCGCCTGAGCGGCTCCAGATTATCCGTCAAATGAAGTCAATCATTCAACGCGACGCGCCTTGGGTGTTTGCCTATCACCGTGTCAATTTTGACCTGTATCACGAATGGTTGAAAAACGGGAAACCGAATACGACCGGATACAATACCCTCAAATACAAACGCATTGACAGCACATTACGCGCTCAACGACAGAAAGAGTGGAATCAGCCGGTGCTGTGGCCTATTTGGGGGGTTATCGGATTCCTAATTGTTGGAACGATTCCAGCCGTGGTGACGATCTGGCGGAGGGAGCGCGGGAGGTGACTCTATCAGGAAGTTCGTAAGGAACACCGATCGTTGTTCCCTACTGCAGGGCGTAAGTTCCTGTTATGCAAATAGCTGGATTACCTGTACTGCCATCGGAAATTAGGGCCACTGCCTAAACCAAGATTGTAATAGAACATCAATCTAATTATAGTGAATCTTGGAATTAATGGAACACTCCAAACCGATGCGGTTAGGAAACCGCACCTACCGTTCTCCTGTTTGGTAGGCACTGTTTCCAACAGTGCCGATGCGGTGCGGTGGAAAACCGAACCTACCGGGAGCGAAAGTGTCTATTTATTTTTATCATTCACCATAAAAGGATATTTCCGATGGCAAAACAGAGAAGATTTACCCCTGAATTTAAGGCAGAAGTGCTTATAGAGGCACTTAGGGGTTAAAGCTCCCAAGCAGAACTGTGTCCCAAACATAACCTCAGCACTGACCAACTGCCGAAGTGGAAACACCAGTTGGTTGACAACGCGGCCGTGCACGAGGAGAGTTTTTTTCCATAGTGGAAGAGGCTTGCTAGCATCGAGCCCGGCTATAGACATGTCGCCCCGCTGGGGCTAAATGCCCCCGTTACAGATTATCTATTCAGGGAACCCATGAACTGGAAAGACAAAACAATTTTCATCGGTGATAACCTACACATCATGCGCGGGATGAATAGTGCGAGTGTGGATCTTATCTACCTCGATCCGCCGTTCAACTCTAACCGCAACTATGCTGCTCCTATTGGTAGCAAAGCCGCGGGTGCTGCCTTCAAAGACACTTGGACACTGAGCGATGTTGACCAAGCCGAACACGGCGAACTTGCCGAAGGTGCCCCACCCTTGCACACCGTGATACAAGCGGCGCGAGAAGCGCATGGGAAGGGGATGCAGAGCTACCTCATCATGATGTCCATCCGTTTACTGGAGATGGAACGTATCCTGAAAGACACCGGCAGCATCTACCTCCACTGTGATTCGACAGCGAGCCATTATCTGAAGTTGGTGATGGATACGGTGTTTGGAAAGGATAACTTTCGGAATGAGGTGATTTGGAAACGGACCTCCGCACACAATGACCCCGGTAGATTCGGACGCATCCACGATACCCTCCTTTTCTATGTCAAGGGGCCGGGCGCGACGTGGAATCTGCAATACGAAACACACGAAGAAAACTATATTGCAAAGGCCTATCGCCATCAGGATGCTCGTGGACGGTATAGAGTCGGCGATCTCACTGGTTCAGGAACGAGTGAAGGGGAGTCTGGACAACCGTGGCGCAGCGTTGATCCGGCAGACATCGGACGGCATTGGGCTGCGCCGCGTACCGGCGCGTATTCAGAATATATCGAAAAGCATTTCATTCCAAACTACAGACAAATCTCCAGTGTACATGACCGCCTGAATGCCCTTGATGAGGCTGACCTGATTTATTGGCCCGATCGAGGGGCAATGCCGAGCATCAAGCGATATTTGGCTGCCAGTCCAGGGCGTCCGCTGCAAGATATAATCGTTGACATCAATCAGCTTGGGGCAACTGCCAAAGAACGCACCGGCTACCCCACGCAGAAGCCTATCGCCTTGCTAGAGCGTATCATCAAGGCAAGCAGCAACCCCGGCGATGTGGTGTTTGACCCTTTTTGTGGATGTGCCACAACGTTGGTAGCGGCAGATCGGCTGCAGCGGTCATGGGTAGGGATTGATATCTCGCCGAAGGCAGCGGAGCTGGTAGTAGAGCGGATCAAAGCAGATCAAGGCTTATTCCCAGAGGTTGTCCACCGCGATGACTACCCAAAGCGGACGGATATGGGTGACACCCCACCGGCACGGACGCATAAGCATACGCTGTTTGGATTACAGGAGGGGTTGTGTGGCGGCTGCGGGATTTTCTTCCCGTTTCGGAATTTGACGATAGATCACAAGATTCCGAGAAGTAAAGGCGGGACAGACCACTTTGAGAACCTCTGGTTGTTGTGTGGGGCGTGCAATTCTGCGAAGGGGACGGGGACGGTGGCAGAGTTGCGGGCAAAATTGAATCAATAAAGAAAGTGTAAAGCGCAAAAGGACATCGTAGGGCAACCTTCGTAGTTGCCCTTTTAGGCTTTGATTTTTTAATGCAGACCCACATCGCCCCCCGGAACCACAGACGGAAAGGTATGTAGCCACTAGCCAGCAAGAACAACAGCAGCAACTCCCCCGCCTATACAACCCGTAACTACACATCTCTTCTTTATTTTTTTTCAATGCCAGTTCCCTCTGTCAGCACTATCCGTTGATTTATACCCATACCAGTAAAGCGTTCAGCATCCCCGCTCAACCAGATTACCTCAATCCAATCCACCGTAGTTTCCTGTGCCAACCCAAACTCAGCGGTCAAGCTGTTGAAGGACAGATAGCTTGCACCGGCGTTGATTTCACGCAGCTGTATCCGATCTCCCGCCTTGAGTCGAATCCTTGCACCGACGGCATCGCGGTTCCCTGTCGTGCCAATGAGTTTGACCTGCAGCCAGTTGTTGCGATTACCCCCTTCGTTTTGGAGTAAAACTGCGGGGCCGTGGTTGTTGACGATAAAGATATCGACATCGCCATCGTTGTCGTAGTCCCCAAAGGCGGTGCCACGTCCCACTCGGTACGGCATCGCAGCGATGCCGGTGGCTGCGGACACGTCGGAGAAGATCCCATCGCCCTCGTAACGAAAAAACTGATCTTTCTGCGGGATCAGCAGGTCATAATTATCGAGATATTGGAAGGTGTGCCCGTTGGCGACAAAAATATCAAGGTCGCCATCGTTATCGTAGTCGAACAGATCCGTCCCCCAACCCACATATTTAAGGCTTTCTTCACCGAGCGAGGCACCGTAGGAGTCATCAACAAGGTGGATGGGCTGACTCCCTTCCGTTTTCGAGGAATTCCCCACAATCGCCCTCTCCTCTTTCCACATATTGCTGTATAGTGCGTTTTCTTGCTCAATCCAGTGGCTCATGAAAAGGTCGAGATCGCCATCGCCATCGTAGTCTCCCGTTGCAAGCCCCATTGACCCCCGAAAATCTGCTGCCCACGACGCATCGCTTATGTCTGTGAATGTGCCATCGCCATTGTTGCGGTAAAGGAAGTTCGGCGAGAGGTCATTGGCAACATAGAGCTCAAGATCGCCATCCAGATCGAAGTCCGTGAAGATAGCCTGCAAGCTGCGCCCGCCGGGGGATTCGACACCCAGTTCTGCGGTGACATCGGTGAACGTGCCATCGCCGTTGTTGCGATACATTACATTGTCCTGCGGCTCGAAGGAGTGGGGGTTCAATATACGCGGCACAGATTGCCCGTACTGCATTGATGTCTTTTGGTCTTGTGCTAATTTGTCGAGATCATGTTTGATATAGTTGGGAACATAGAGATCCAAATCCCCGTCATTATCATAATCGCCGAATGCTGCCCCCGTTCCCCAGCGCGTATCGCCGACACCTGCTTTGTCAGTGACATCGGTAAACGTGCCATCGCCGTTGTTGCGATACAGCACATTTTGCTCATAGTTGGTGACATAGAGGTCCAGATCCCCATCGTTGTCATAATCGCCGAAAACACAGCCCATGCCGTAGCCACGATCGCCGACACCTGCTTTGTCAGTGACATCGGTAAACGTGCCATCGCCATTGTTGCGATACAGCACATTTCCCGGAGATGTCTCCGTGATTTCCGCATCGAGTGGACCGGGGTTATTGACCACGTAAAGGTCAATGTGGCCATCACTGTTGTAGTCAGCGAAGGCTGCGCCGGACCCTACATCTTCAGGCAGCAGGGATAAGCGTTTCCCAAACGAGTGAACAAAGTTCACCCCCGCTGCCTCCGTAACATCCTTGAAAATAACAGGAGAATTTGAAGATTGGGCGAAGATAGGTGGGGAAATACATAGCACTTGAATTGACAGGATCGCGAAAATCCAGCCTATACGTGTCCGTTGTAAACTGTCTTGTTGGTCAATACCCGTTTTCAAAGAAAGTCTCCTTGCTTATCGTCTGAATCACGACTTTTGAGGATTCAAAGGGACGCTGATAAACGCAGATGTACACAGATTTTAGAGATTTTTCTCTTTTCGCTCATGTTAAGAAATTGTGTAACATAGACACCGGGGCAGAAGAAAGAAACCGAATTTTGAAGAAAAAATTCGGTTTCCCTTTCGGTTATTGCAGTCGGATCCGGGGGTCAACGAGCGTATAACTGATGTCTGTCAACAGCAAGCCCACAATATACAGCACCGAACCCAGATAAACCATGCTGCGAACAATGGCAAAATCTTGTGCGTTAATAGCGTCAATCGTAAAGCTGCCCAGTCCGGGAATTGCAAAAAAATTCTCCATCACAAGGCTGCCCATGAAGAGAAATGGGATTGCCAACACTACATTTGTTAAGATGGGGATCATTGCGTTCTTCAAGGCGTGCTTGAAGAGTACGGCAGTCTCACCAAGTCCCTTTGCACGTGCGGTTCGCACATAATCCCGATTTACCTCTTCGAGGAAAATGGTGCGGTAGAACCGAACGCCGGTGCCAACTCCACTAATAACCCCGATGACTGCGGGCAGAAAAACGAACTTCAACATATTTACGCCGGTGTCATAGCCGGAAATCGGGAAAAGACGGAGGATCTTGCCAAATAACCACTGTCCAGCGATGATATAAAAGAGTGTGGAGATCGACATCAGAATTACGGTAACAATCGTTCCCCAGAAATCGACATAGGTGGCGCGGTAGTAAGCGATGATCATTGAAAAAGTGATGTTGACAAGCAAACCTATAATAAAGGTCGGTATAGCGATAGCAAGGCTTGCCCACATCCGGTGGGAGATCTGATAACCGATGTCGATGTTGTTCCGATCCGACTTGCCGAAATCGAAGAGGAAGAGCCGCATGGCTTTTTGGGAGAAAATAGTCTGTGTAAAAACTGAGCCCCCAGATTCCTCGGTATTGAGAAACAGCGGCAGATGATAGCCTCGGTCTCGCTTCCAGCGGTCTACATCTTCTTGGGTAATATTTTTCTCTCCAAGAATCTTTCGCGCCATGTCATCGGGCGAGTTGACAATGAAAAAGAGTACAAAAGTGATAAGGTTGACACCGATTAGGATTGGGATAGCGTAAAGGGTGCGACGTATAATGTAATTGAGCATTCGTGATTCTTCCGTGAGACCGATTTATAGTGAATTATAAAAATAAAAGCTCATGTTAAGAAATAGTGCAACAGAAACCGAAGACGATTGTGGGTCGGGCTTCCTAGCCCGACAGTCAGCCGCTTATCGGGGCCAGGATGCCCCTCCCACGGTCGGGTTGGGATTCAAAGCTCTGTGTTTTCTATCTGTGTTTTGCACACTCCTTTTACATGAGCGAGAATAAATAGACACTTTCGTCCCCCGGTAAGTGCGGTTTCTAACTGCCCCGCATCGGCACAGTTGGAAACAGTGCCTACCCAACGGGAGATTGGAGGGTCTCATTAATTCTAAAATCTACTATAGTTCATTACTGCCAAATCATCTGAACGGCAAGGGCTTCGTCCGGATGCTCCCACAAGAAATCGAAAGCCTCCTTCGCATTCTGATAAGGGAAACGGCGGCTAATCATTTGAGCTGCTTGGATCTCTTCTGAGCGGATTTTCTCTATCGCACGTTGGGCGATTTGCCCGCGCGGCTCATCGGTAAGGACACCCGCCACAAGCCGTTTGCTCATAATCTTTGATGAATACAACGGCAACGGTGCTCCTTGGTATAACGCAATCAACTGGATGGTGCCCCGCCTGCGTACCATGTCTTGTGCCTGCTCAAACGATTTCACCCCAGTGTGTCCACCGACACAATCAATCACAAGGTCCGCGCCATTTCCATCGGTTAAGCGTTGCACCGCTTCAACGGGATCTTCTTCCGAGGCGTTGATAGTAACATCCGCCCCCAATTCATTAGAGAGTTGACACCGCAGCGGCACGGCATCAATCGTGATGATGCGATCGGGGCCATATCCGCGCAATACTTGCATCATCAGGCTTCCTACGATGCCTTGCCCAAGAATGACAACTGTATCTCCCTCTTGGATCCCTGATGAATCCGCCCAAGCGATAGAGCTTATTGAGAGCGGAAGGAAGGTCCCCTCTTCAAAGGAGATATCATCCGGGAGCGGCACGACCCGCCCCTCTACGCTGGCATCGACCTCTCCGACAGCATATTCAGCGTGGGGTGCAACGACCATCACCCGTTGTCCGACCTGATACTCTGTGACCGCCGATCCAATTTGCTCAACGACGCCCGTGAGGGAGTATCCCATCATCGATGGAGGAATTGCTTCCTCCATGATGTAACGACGAAACAGCTCAGAACCACGGCTAATCAGCGTGGTATGTGTTCGCACCAAAACTTGACGACTGTTAATCTCAGGAATCGGTATATCTTCCAACTGAATGTTGCCGAAACCTTCCGGCTTAATCACGCGAATCATGGCACACTCCCTTGTGAAGTATCAAACATGCGTAGTAGCACTATGAGCATATCTCTGCATTTACATCATATTTTATAACATATTTCCAATTATGTCTCCACTATTTTAACGTAAGACACACATGTCGCCCGACCCGATTTATCGGGGAGTGCCTACCCAACGGGAGAACGGTAGGGGCGGTATCCGAACTGCCCCGGTTTGGAGTGTCCCATTAATTCTAAGGTCCACTATAATTCTTCTGTGAGAGGGATTTCCCAATCCCGATACTTTACTTTCCAAGTGCTGCCCTTGTTACGCCTTTTCGCCCCAAATGGTTAAAACGCCGAAAACTGAATAGCCCTAATGTGTGTAAGTTTTTGATTGACTTTGTAGACTCACGTAACATAAAATGTTTTCGTTGAATCAACAGCAAACTCTCAAAGACGAATTTAATTTTCAACGTCATATAATCATTCTAAACAGTAAATAGTCTAATGTATAATTGACACCCTTTGATTCACCAACATATTACAGCACAGGATAGGAGATTTGGATGCGAACTCGGGTTACGTTTAAAGCATTTGTTTGTTTCACCTTAATAGGGGCAGGTCTTTGCACCCCTCTAATTAGTTTTAATAATGCGTTGGCTTCGGATTGGCCCAGTTGGCGAGGTCCCAATCAAGCTGGTTCGTCTTCACAAACCGGCTTAGTCTCAAGCTGGTCTTTGGCTGGCGACAACTTGCTTTGGAAGGCAGACTTTATTGGTCGTTCCACACCAATTGTTCTGAATAATCGGGTCTATGTCATCGGGCGCGTTGGGCTGGACATCACCGAGCAGGAACGGGTTGCGTGCTTCGATGCCGAGACAGGGAAGATGCTCTGGGAACACCGATTCAACGTCTTTCACAGTACCATCCCGTTTAATCGCCTTGGCTGGACCAGTTTGGCGGGAGATACGGAAACGGGTTATATCTACGCTCACACCATCAGCGGCGTGTTTGCCTGTTTTGACAAGGACGGAAAGGTTGTTTGGTCGCGTTCTTTAACAGAAGAATTTGGCCGTTTCACGGGGTATGGTGGGCGAACTGTTACACCTGTTGTTGATGGGGACCTTGTGATCCTCAGCTTCCTTAATACCAGTTGGGGGAGCCATGCCGCAATGCGCCACCGTTATTTCGCCTTTGACAAAAAGACCGGCGAGGTGGTGTGGACAACGACGCCCGGCGGTCCCCCGAAGGATACAACCTATCCTGTCTCTGTCGTAGCGGAGATAAATAATCGCAGGCTGTTAATTGATGGTAATTCAGACGGTCATGTGTACGCAATGGACGTGCAAACGGGAGAGAAAGTGTGGGGATTCCAAGTCAGTCAGGGACCGCTCAATGCGTCGGTAGTTGTAGATGGCACGCGGGTCTACGCAAGCCACAATCGGGAAAACACGGACACAACGGTGATGGGGCGCGTGGTCTGTATTGACGGAACGGGTACAGGGGATATTACCAAGTCGCATGAACTCTGGCGCGTTGACGGCATCGAGGCGGGTTATAGCTCTCCAGCGATAGCCGATGGTCGCCTTTATGTGGTGGACAGCGCGGCGAACCTACACTGTCTCAACGGCGAGACCGGCGAGGTGCATTGGACACATAGCCTCGGCACAGTAGGCAAGGGGTCTCCCGTTGTCGTTGACGGCAAAATCTATGTGACGGAGGTCAACGGGCACTTCCACATTTTGCAACCGGGTGAGAATGAATGCAAAACGCTGAGTACGATACAAATTGAAAGGGAACCCGGTCATTATGCGGAGATTTACGGTTCACCCGCCATCGCTGCGGGTCGTGTTTACTTTACCACTGAGGCAGGACTTTACTGCTTGGGAGTTCAGGGGGCTCCCACCTCAACGCAATCTGTCCCTGCATCAACGCCCGATGCTGCGACAATGTCTGATTCCGCTCCCACATCAATACAGATTGCGCCCACCGAAGTTTTAGCCCAGCCGGGAGACAATCTCCCATTTAGCGTTCGTGCTTTTGACGATAAAGGCGCACCGATTGGCGAAAAGGCCGCCGAGTGGTCGCTGGATGGATTGCTAGGAACCATTGATAAAAACGGAAAGTTGACCCTTGAATCGAGTGCTATCGGTCAAGCCGGAACGGTGTCGGCAAAGATTGGGGGTCTACAAAACACTGCGCGAGTCCGGGTCATCCCACCGTTACCGTGGCATGAAGATTTTGAGTCTATAGAGGAGGAAAAGAGTCCGCCGCATTGGGTCCGTGCGACAAACCGATTTGTCGTCCGTGAGATAGATGGAAACAAAATTCTCGTCAAACCACCTGCCCGCCGTGGATTGCATCGCTCTAATGTCTACATCGGCCCTCCGAACATAAAGAATTACACCGTTCAGGTCGATCTGTTAGGCACCAAACCTAAGCGAAACCTCCCGGACATGGGCCTCATCGCCAACCGCTATACCCTTGAGATGCAGGGCAACCATCAACGACTTCAGGTGCTTTCGTGGCGTTCCGATCTCCGAATGGCAAAGGGGGTGAAATTTAAGTGGGAGCCGAATGTCTGGTATACCATGAAAATGACGGTGGATATCGTCGATGATACCGCGCACGTCAAGGGTAAGGTTTGGATAAAAGATGAGCCGGAACCTGAAGAATGGACAATTATCGTCGAAGATCCGCTGCCGAATCGGGAAGGGAGTCCGGGGATTTACGGCTATTCGCCCGCTGAGATCTATTATGATAATCTGAAGGTTTGGGGAGATTGAGGAGATGTCATGGGAAATCAACTAACCCGTTTACAGGTGAAAAATTTTCGTTCATTGGCAGATGTCTCGGTTGACGTACACCCAATTAACGTTTTCTTTGGTCCGAATGGGTCGGGAAAGTCGACATTATTGGAAGCGATTCGGTTGGTCAGGGATTGTGTCTCTCGAGATGTTGACGAGGCTGCTAGGACGCGGAATAACGGTTTTGGTATGCTGCGGCAGGATGTTAACCAATCGAAATTTATATTAATTGAATTGGAAACAGTTTTTTTCCAGTATGCACTCATTTTAGGGTTTTCACGTGGACAAATTCAACCTTATGCTGGAGAAGTTCTATGGCCCAAGGAAAAAAAAGTTACCTCAATACTGCGAAAAATGGGCAGCGATACGGCTGATTTTTGTTATCATCAAGAGAGCTCTCCGGTGCCTACTCGCTTGGCCTTTCCAGAAAAACTTGCTCTGATTCAGTATATGCAAGGAACGGAACCGATTTCCCCAGATGTTTTCAATTTACGAAACCTGCTCAACTCTGTTCATTTTTACCATTCTCACTATATTGACCTATATGGACTCAAGCAACGCGGCTCGGAGTCAGGTGTCGATAGCACGCTGCGTGAGGATTGCGGAAATCTATGGTCGGTTCTGCGTAATATTCGCGATAAAAGTGCAATCGATCAACGTTATGCAACTATTATGAGTTTTATGCAAAAAAGTTTCCCCAACTTCAAAGATCTGGTGTTTGAGCAAACGGGTCCAAACGCTGTTTATGCCAGTTTCCTAGAAAAAAGCTTTCAAAACCCAATTCCAGTATTGGGTGTGTCGGAGGGGCAACTGCAAATGCTTATTCATCTAACAGCTCTATTTTCTGAAGCAAAAGAACGTAACTCACTGATTGTATTTGATGAGCCGGAGACTTCCCTCCACCCTTATGCCATCTCGGTCTTTGCGGAAGCAGTCAAGCTAGCCACAAAGAAGTGGAACAAGCAGGTCTTCATCGCAACACATTCCCCGGTTTTGATTAGTCAATTTGATCTAGAAGATATTTTGACAGCAGAACTGGATGAGTCTGGTCAGACGGTGCTAACACGAGTCAGTGAGATGAAAGACATTCAAGATTTACTCGAAGACTATGCTACAGGATCGCTCTACATGGCTGAAGCAATCGCTCCACAAAGTGCTCCCTACACCCAAGAGAAAACTGAATGAGCCCACAGGATACCGCATCAACCGAATCCCCGCAATGGGCTTATTTTCGCTTCGGCTTAATTGTCACAGGGGATACTGAAAAGGAGCACCTCCCGAAGTTATTTAGGTCGTTGATGGCAACTGGGATTTGTCACTTTGAAGTGGTTCGGAAAATCGAACAGCGTAGTCCGAAAACATCAACAGGACAAAATCCCACAGTGGTAGGCACCAATCAGAAGACTGAAAAGAAGGATGAGTTAGAGATCGGGTTGCCAGCAAGAGGTTACGTGCGTCGCAGCGACTGTCACTTTGTCCTTCTAATTGACGATTTGGAGTATAGTCGCAGGAACCAGTCCCTAGAGGTTTTTAATCTCTATCGAACGGTATTTGATACGGTATTAAACACCTTGAAGCATTGTGCATCCGTGCATTTTCTGGTGAATATGCTTGAGGCATACTACTTCGCTGACGCCCAAGCGATTAACGCTGTCTTGGAAACCTCCTTGCCAGATTATGAAGGTGATGTAGAAACAATTCGTAACCCTAAAAGCGATCTTAGAGCAGAATATCAAGGTTTCAGGGAGATTGACGATGGTGGAAGGATTCTTGATCGGATTGACATTGACCGTGTTCTGTCTCGTCCTAACACTTGTGCTTCGCTTAGAACTCTGTTTGTTTGGTGCGTAAAGGTGTTGGAAACATATTCTGAGCACGACTGTGGGGGTTTCTATGACAAATACAGACTTCACGATGGGAAATTGAGTGAAATAACAGGTACCCAGTTAGACAATTTTTAATTTACGCAGGACTTACACACTCCACCAGATTGTAGGGAACGCAGATCTGCGTTCCCTACGAAATTACGAGACATTCAGGCATTCAACTGCGTAAGTCCTACTTGGGCTAAAGCAATCACCAATAATTTTAGAGGAGAGAAATGAGACATCAACAGATTATAGGAATAGGTGCTATTGTTTATATTATTCTTTTAACCGCTTTGATAGTATCGGCAACACCCGCTGCTGCTACTGAAACAGCGATGTGGGGCTTCACGCCATCGCGAAACCTCGTCTCTGATGAGAAAAATCTACCGATAAAATGGGACGCAGAAACCGGATTAAACATCAAATGGAGGGCAACTCTAGGTTCACAGACCTATGCGGGTCCGATCCTCATCGGCGGCAAGGTGTTTGTCGGAACGAACAATCAGGGGAAACGGAACCCAAAACTTACCGGTGATCGCGGTGTTATGATGGCGTTCCGCGAATCGGACGGGGAATTTCTCTGGCAATCCACACACACCAAACTCCCCGCCGGGCGTGTCAACGATTGGCCCCAACAGGGCATCTGTTCAACACCTTACATTGAGGACAACCGCCTTTACTATATTTCCAACCGCGCTGAAGTCGTCTGCATCGATACCGAAGGCTTTATGGACGGAGAAAATGATGGCCCCTTCACAGAGGAAACCGACACCAGCGAAATTGATGGGGACATTATCTGGAGCTATGATATGATCGAGGAGTTGGAGGTTTTTCCTCACAATCTCGCCACCTGTTCCCCAATTGCTGCCGGCGATCTACTCTTTGTGGAAACGAGCAACGGTGTTGACGAAGGACACGTTCACATTCCTTCCCCTTTCGCACCGAGCTTTATCGCACTCAATAAAAACACAGGTGAACTGGTTTGGGAAGATGCCTCTCCTGCCGAAAACATCTTACACGGTCAATGGTCCAACCCCGCCTACGGGGTAATTGACAGCAAACCCCAAGTTATCTTTCCCGGCGGCGACGGTTGGATCTACTCCCTCGAACCTGAGACCGGGAAGCTGATCTGGAAGTTCGACTGTAACCCCAAAGATTCCGTGTGGGAATTGGGCGGGCGAGGAACACGCAACAACATTATTTCGACACCTGTCATCTGGGAGGATAAGGTTTATATCAGCGTGGGACAGGACCCGGAACACGGTGAGGGAGTCGGCCATCTCTGGGCGATTGACGCAACGGGTGAAGGAGACATCACCGAAACGGGTGCTGTTTGGCATCGAGGCGACGAGGATTTCCACCGCACAATGTCCACCGTAGCAATTGACGATGCCTTGCTCTACATAGCAGACTTGAGCGGCTTTGTCTACTGCCTTGACGCCAACACAGGTGAACATCATTGGACGTATGACACATTTGCTGCGATTTGGGGGTCAACATTCGTGGCAGATGGCAAGGTATACATCGGAGACGAGGACGGAGATCTCGCTATCTTAAAAGCGGGCAAAAAGAAAGAATTGATTTTCGAGACCAACATGGGGAGCGCCGTTTATACTACACCGGTAGCAAAAGACGGTGTGCTGTATATCGCAAGTCGGAATACGCTCTTTGCGATTGCTATGGAGTAATGGAGGAGTAATCTAATGTCCAAAGATAATTTTCAACCTGTCGATTTACCCTATCGATATGAGTTTGGAACGGATGAACTCTCGGCGATTAAGGCGTGCCATGATGCACACGGCTTTGCCGTTGTAAAAAATGTGTTGTCGCCGGATTATGTGGGAGAATTGAAGGAATCGGTCAGTCAGGTGCTCGATCCGGAGGGCGATTTGGGACTTGGGGAGACACGCGTCAAGCACGCTTTCATCGAATACTCAAAGCCTCTTTGGAAACTGCTGGAACACGAAGAGTATGTAAAAATCAATCAATGTATTTTGGGGACTGACGCGCTCACGATTCATCGATCCGCTGCAATCCTGAAGAATGTTGAATCGGGTCCGGTGTTATGGCATACCGACTGGTGTGGATTTTCTGAACCGCCGCCAAAACACTCCGGCGACGTGTTGAACCGCGGCAATTGGCCCAACGGTATGTGGTTCTATCTCAACGGCACACATCCCAGCCGGGCGGGGCTTGCAGTTATCGCAGACTCCCATAGGGCTGACTGGCAGCCGCCTGATGGGTTTGAATTCACGGCGGATCTGCGTTCATTCCACCGAACGGGCGAAGAATCGAAACCGTATGATCGGATGGATATGCCGGGCACAGTTCCACTTTTCACAGAGCCGGGAGACCTCATCATCTTTGCAGCGCGGACATATCACGGTGCCTTTCCGCACGGCGGTGATGAGCCCCGTCTCTCATGTGGCTTTATTTTCCGTCCGACCCGAGAAAAGCTCTCGATTCCGTGGGAATTACCTGAATCCGCGCACCGGTTCATAGAGGAACTTTCTCCGCAGTTGCAGCACTTCATCACAGATTACCCAAGCATTGATATCAGCTGGAAGCCAGCGGATTGAACCGCCCATCATACAGGATACATCTACAATTATGAAGACTCTGAATCGATCATTATCTGAAAAAGCGGGAGAAGCGCGAGATCAACTTGATGCCCACGTTCGTGAAATCGTCCAATGGCATTTCAGTCCGGAAACCGGCAGCCCGTTCTGGTTAGAATTTGCGGAGACGCTCGATTTTGATCCCCGCGAGAAAATAGGAAGCTACGGCGACTTAAAACTGCTTGGGCATTTTCAGGATGAATGGTTGCGAGGCGGCCCGGTGCGCCGGTGGGTGCCCAAAGGTTATGCAGACCAACCTGTGTATGTATTTGAAACAGGTGGTTCTACCGGCGTTCCGAAGACCCGCATCAGCATCCGGGACTTTCAGATCGATTACGAAATGTTCAGTGAAACCTTGCCCGATGAGAGCTTCCCGCGTGGCAGCGATTGGTTGATGGTCGGCCCCACGGGGCCGCGACGGCTTCGCCTCGCCGTTGAATATCTCGCACAGCATCGAGGCGGTATCTGCTTCCTTGTTGATCTCGATCCACGCTGGGTGAACAAATTGATTCAGTACGGAAAACATCAGGAGTTAGATCTTTATAAAAACCACGTTATTGATCAAGCCTTGAATATCCTACGCGCCCACGATAATATCCAGTGTCTGTTCACAACACCGAAGTTGCTGGAAGCGTTGTCCGAAAAGATCTCCCTGCCAAAGGTTGGTATCAAAGGCATCTTTTGCGGTGGAACGGAGATGGATGCCCAATTTCATCGTTTTGCCCGTGAGGAGTTGGTGCCGGGTGTTGAATTTATGCCGACCTACGGGAATACGCTGATGGGCTTGGCGTGTTGCAAGCCGTTTGATCTCGCCGATAACTACGCAATTATCTATTATCCGCCGCAGCCCCGCGCTGTCATTGAACTGGTTAATCCTGATAATCCAGAAGAACTTGTTGACTACGGTGAAACAGGGCGCGTGATGCTGACTACGCTGACGTACGAGTTTTTCATGCCACGCTTTCTCGAAAGGGATGAAGCGGAGCGGGCGCGACCTATTGAACGGTATCCGTGGGACGGTGTTGAGAATCTACGGCTGCTCTCGGAGCTGCAGGAGTCCGTTGTGGTAGGAGTGTATTAACTTATAGTGAATTCAAAAAATAAATGAACACTTTCGCGCCCCGGTAGGTTCAGTTTGTAACCGCCCCGCATCGGCACCCCCCTTTATTCTACCCCCCCTTAGTCCCCCCCGCAAGCAGGGGGGAAAGCAAGCGGGGGGATAAAGGGGGGTGCCTACCCAACGGGGGATTGGAGTGTCTCATTAATTCTAAGGTCCACTATAGCTGGAAAGGCGAAAAAGAGACCATCATTAAAAAAGGAAATATTTGAAGAATGCCAGTTGATGCCTTCCAAGAGATTGCGCTATCTGAAACAACCCAAGACGATACACTTTTGAGACAGATAGAGGCACTCGATAAATCCTTAATCGAATATTTTCCCGATACACTCGTCGTTGATAATGCCTTAACCAGAAAACTGGTCAGTTTCCAAGCGAATAAAACGCGCACATACTATAGATGGTACAAATACAAAGAGGCATTTTCGGCGGATTTGGTGGAATATCTGTTTCATAAGCACAAGGTAGTAAAGGGTAAAATACTCGATCCCTTTGCGGGCGCGGGTACCGCTTTATTTGTCTGTTCTTCTTTGGGTTATCATTCTGAAGGTATCGAACTTTTACCGATTGGACAAAAAATCATACAGGCAAATGTGCTCGCTAGAGGAATGAATAAACAAAGTATTGTCTCTGGATTAGAAAGCTGGTCACTTCAAAAACCTTGGAACACCGAAGGTGAAGTTAAAAGTTTTGAAGTGCTTCGCATAACGGCTGGTGCGTATCCTCAAAAAACACACCACAAAATCGGAAGGTATCTAAATGCGTTAGAAGGTGAACCCTCAGAAATAAAAGAGATATTACTGTTTGCCCTGTTATGCGTCCTAGAGTCGATAAGCTATACAAGGAAAGATGGGCAGTACCTCCGCTGGGATTATAGATCTGGACGCAGAAATGGTAAGAACCCTTTCGACAAAGGGAAAATTTTGTCATTTGATGCAGCCATTGTAGAAAAGCTAAACGAAATAAAAGACGATATGAACCTTGGAGAAGGAGAAGGCGATCTATTCGCATCTATGCAGGAAGATATACAGGCAGGAGATGTGAATTTATTAAAAGGCTCATGTTTAGCGGTGCTTCCTAAGCTGGAAAGCGGGGCTTATTCTGGAATCATTACGTCACCGCCCTATTGCAATCGTTATGATTATACGCGCACCTATGCCTTAGAACACGCGCTGCTCGGAGTTGATGAAATTGGGTTAGCGAACTTGCGGCAAGCGATGCTAAGTTGTACAGTGGAAAACAGAGCGAAAGCACTGATTAACTTAAATCAGGAATGGCAAACGGCTATAGGCATTTGTGATGGCTTGCCTTTATTGCAGGGGGTATTGAATTACTTAGATTACAAAAAAGATAAAAAAGAGCTCAATAACGGTGGCATTGCCCGTATGGTGAGGAGTTATTTTTATGAGATGGCTTGTGTTATCCAAGAATGTTACCGGGTATTAGACACAAACGGTATGATGTTCATGGTTAATGACAATGTTAGGTATGCTGGTGCTGCAATATCTGTCGATACAATTCTCTCAAAAGTAGCTGAAGATATCGGATTTCATATAGAAAAAATTCTTGTTTTGCCTCAAGGTAAGGGGAATAGTTCCCAACAAATGGGTAAACACGGTCGAGAAGCGTTGAGAAAGTGTGTTTATGTTTGGAAAAAGGATTGGTAAGTGCCGTTTAATAATCACCTGAAATCATACGAAGATTTAATTACTCCCTACGAGGAGACGCGGGCGGGGTTTATCGCCTTAGCGTTAGAAAAAAACAGAACGGCAACGCCTTTTGTTGAAGAAGCTAAAGCCCTTAAAGTATTTGCATCAAGGGCAAAAACACCAAAGGAACTATTGGAGATCAGTGAAATACAAGATTCATTACTTACGGCCGCAGGAGTTTCTGACAAGGCAAAGACTCACTTGCGAAAAGGAGATAAACAAGAAGCAATCAAAGGTTTAATTGAGAATTTCTTGGAACCTTCAGGCAAATCATTTGTCGATGAGCTGGTTTATCGTTTCTTACTTACAAGAGGCGATTCCCTTGGTGGTCGCATGAGAAATTTAGGGGGCAAATTAGGTGAGTGGCGATTTACAAGAATCCTTATATCCACATGCTCGGTGAGCGGTGTGGATTTTGAATATCTTGATTCAGAGCGTCAAAATTGGATGCTTCCAGATACTGAGATAGAAATAGAGAGACGGCTTAAAGGATTGCATTGGGTATCTCACGGAAATGAACGAACCTTGATTTACAACTTGACAGTACCAATAGTAAAAAAAAATGTAGATTTCTGTCTGTTCGATTGTTCACCAAATGAGATAATATTTGGAGGAAACAGGGATTCAGCACATCATAAACCAGAAAAATATCTCGCCCTGGGGGAGCTAAAAGGTGGTATTGACCCAGCAGGGGCAGATGAGCATTGGAAAACAGCAAACTCGGCACTGGCTAGGATAAGAACAGCTTTCTCAGATAAGAATTGTTTCCCTAAGACCTTTTTTGTAGGTGCAGCCATAGAGGCTGCTATGGCTAAAGAAATCTATCAGCAACTAGAAGATCAGACGCTATCAAGCGTTGCCAATTTAACGAATGAAGCTCAAGTTGTTTCATTGTGCAACTGGGTGATCAAAATATGAATTTCTGAACTACTTTATTTTTATCTTTCACACATCGTGTTTCAGGCTTCAAATACACAAAGAAAGTGAGGTAACATTTTATGCAGATGAGACCTATTACGGCGAATCCATCTCAGGTGATGGTTGAGCAACTGGCGGCATCGGGTGTAAAATATGTGTTTAATAACTCAGGTTCACGCGAAGCACGCTTTTTCGATGCGCTGCATGTGCACCCAAATATACACGGCATCTTGGCACTCCATGAGGGCAGCGTTGCAGCGCAGGCGGGGGGGTATACGCAGGCAAATCTTGATCCGGGGGTCATGCTGGTCCATCTCGGTGCGGGGCTTGCCCAATGCTTGGGGCAGCTGATCAACGTTTGGGCGGGCAGTCTGCCCGTCGTGGTTATCACCTTTGCGGGGGATACCGGCAGCTACGCCGATCGGATCGGACTCGATCTCAGCCATGACTTCGGACCGACATCCATCGCTGCGCCTTTTACGAAACAAAACTGGACCGTGATTGAACCCGACGGACTTCCGCAAGCGATTTATCGCGCGTTACTAGTCGCCAAAACACCGCCGGTGGGACCTGTCCACCTCGCTGTTTATGATCGGGTGCTTGGACCTGAAGAGATAACCACGAACATTATTGAGGGCGAACTCCCGGAGCTCCACGCGGGTTATCCGGCAGATAGCGATGTTGAGAAGCTTGAATCTGCTTTGCACGATGCGAAGTCCCCTCTATTTTATATTGGGGATGGCGTTTGGAAAAGCGGCGCAGAACCCCAAGTCGCCGCACTCGCTGAACATTTTGGCGTTCCCTTCGTTGGAAGTTGGGGCAGAGGCATCTCAACGACGCATAAACTCAACTGCGGCCGGATGGATCAGGCGGCAAGTGCCCTTCAACCTGACCTGATTGTTTGTATCGGTATGCGGCATGGCGGAGGCGGGAAGCCGGGTGATTTCGGCACATTTTTCAGAGCGAAAAAGGTCATCGCTATTGGTCCAGACATAGAGAATGTTAAGAATATACCAAATATAGATCTGGCGATTCTGGCAGACGAATGTCGGACATTTGAACGGTTAGCGGAATTGGCGTCAAGCCGTCCGCCCCCAAAACAGTTTGTCGAGCGACGCGCTTGGGCGCAGGAACGTGCCGCAGCACTTCGCATACAACGGCTGAAGGACGCACAACGGGGTGAAGCACAACCGAACCAGGTCCGACCTTGGTTGGTTGCGGATGTCCTTGACAAAGCCTTAGAACGCCGTGGCGGTGGGATGGTGATGATTGAGCAGTATGTGGTTCCTTTGGACACCGTAGGGGGGTCTGATGGTGGCGGCAAGAATGTGTATATTCGAGCTGCTGGTGGTTCTGAGGGCTACGGCATTGGCGGGGCAGTCGGCTTGAAACTGGCAGCACCTGACAAGCCGGTCGTCGGCTTGGTCGGTGACGGTTCAATGTTCTACGCGGATTCGGGGCTTTGGACTGCAGCACATCATGGCGTACCGGTTCTCTACATTATTTCCAACAATCAATCCTACGGCGTTGTCGCCTCATCCTTTGGACGCGCCGATGGAGTGATGAAGGAAACCGGGGAATATGCCGGTGTCGTTTTAGACGGGATTGATCCGGTGAAACTCGCCGACGGATTTGGGGTAGACGGTATGCACGTCCAAGATGAATCTAGGCTCGCAGCAGCGATTGATCATGGATTGAACGTGGTTGAAGGGGAAAGTCGTCCATTTCTCCTGAATGTGCGCTTACCGCTCGGAGTACCAGAAGGCGGACGTGCCGCGAAGCAATTTCGACTTGCAGATGCCGTAGCGATGGCTCAAGCTCGCGCGGCTTAGTAGCTATATCTATAAGCACGGAATCCATTCACTATGATACACATTCCAATTTTGCGGGCTGGACTTTCCTATAAAAGTTTAAATCTGGTCCATGTATCACATATCCAAACAGGCGAACCACTTGCAGTTGTGAGTCAGGCAAATCGGGGACTGATTGCAAAAGATCTGTACCAAGCCAAGGACAATAAGCAAGCCCTCGAAGATCTGTCTGTGTCAGAACTTTTGGCAATCTGTAAAAAAGCTGCCAACCTTTTTATGGAATCGGAGTTGCCTTTGGACGATGCGCTGCAATCGCCCGACGACTATATTCAGCAGGTCTCTGGAACGACGGGCTTGCCTCAAAGCCTCTGCCGCAAGAATATGGGTAAGATTCAGCTGGTTTTGAACGAAATGGAGGAGGTCTTGGATGGACTCACACGCGGATTGGATCTGTCCATTACAGACTCTGGATGGGGCACCCAAAACGCACGTCCATTGAGTTACGTTCCCCAAACCGATACATTGGGAGCGGTGCTTCCAAGCAACTCCCCCGGCGTACATTCTCTTTGGCTGCCGGCGATTCCACTGAAAACCCCACTCGTTCTCAAGCCCGGCAGCGAGGAACCGTGGACCCCTTTCCGCATTGCACAGGCTTTTATTGAGGCAGGCTGTCCGCCCGAAGCATTTGGATTTTACCCCACGGATTATTCAGGGGCGACGGAAATCCTGCTTCATTGCGGTAAATCGCTGCTATTTGGCGGTGGCTCGACGGTGGCACCATGGCAGGCAAATCGCAACGTGCAGATTCACGGTCCGGGGCGGAGTAAAATTATTATCGCCGAGGACAGGATCTCACGTTGGGAAACATACCTCGATCTCATGGTTACTTCAATCGCCGAAAACGGTGGGCGGTCTTGCATCAACGGCTCCGGTGTCTGGGTTCCATCACATGGTCGTGAAATCGCGGAGGCGTTGGCGAAACGTTTGGCAGAAATCACTCCAAAACCGTTGGACGATCCGGACGCCGAAATTGCCGCCTTCACAAACCCAAAAGTTGCCGAGGGGATTTCCAATCTCATCGACAACCAATTGAAAGTTCCCGGCGCAACGGATCTGACAGCCAAATATCAAAACGAAGGACGGGTGGTTGAGAAATCCGGCTGCACTTTCCTCAATCCGACCATCATCTGGTGCGAGGACCCGGAACATCCGCTGGCAAATACAGAGTTTTTATTCCCCTTCGTCAGTGTGGTGGAGGCCCCACAACAAGAGATGTTAGACCGTATCGGTCCGAGCCTTGTGGTGACCGCTATCACAGATGATGGCGCATTTATCATTGATCTACACCGCTCCCCCGATGTAGAACGCCTAAATATAGGACCCATTTCGACGAATCATATTTCGTGGGATCAACCGCATGAAGGGAATCTATTTGATTTTCTTTATCAGCAGCGGGCGTTACAAGTGAGTCGTGGATAGCGAAAAAGACTCGTATAGACAGAGAACAAAATGAACTTTGAAATCGTGCCAAAAGATACAACTATCCGCGAATATGCTGGGGATTCAGGTTTCTGTTATTTCTCCAGAGGATGCTATCTTGAGTAAATTAGAATGGTCAAAAGAAAATCAGTCAGAGCGTCAATTTGGTGATGCCCTCGGAGTTGCTGTTATTCAATGGCAAAGACTGGACAAAGTGTATTTACAGAAGTGGGCGCGAGAATTGAGTGTGGGAGACCTTCTTGAAACCCTTTTGAATTATGCAGAGAAACTACAACTTCCATAATAACAGGAGAAAATCCATGATCTTAGCAGAAATGACCTCACCCGAAGTTGATGCCCTGCCACGCGATATCGTCGTGCTGATGCCGGTGGCATCTTGCGAACAACATAGCCTGCACCTGCCGGTATTTACGGACAGTCTCATTGGACAAGAGGTGGCGCGCCGTGTCCATGAACGCTGCCCGGACGATGTTCTGGTTTTGCCGATGCAGTGGCTTGGATACTCTCAGCATCATATACGGTATCCCGGCACTATCAGTGCCATATCCGAAACCCACTTGCTACTGATGATGGACATTGTCGCTTCTATGGTAGGACACGGCTTCGAGAAGATTTTTATCCAGAATAGTCATGGCGGCAACGGCTCAAATATCTCGGTCCTTCTCCAGCGTTTGATGGAGCGTTACGGCGATAGCGGTGCGGAGTTCTATTCCCGTTGGGCGTGGGCAAGCGGTGGAATCCTTGACGAGATTCGTGAGTTAGGAGGCGCAGGTTCGGGTCATGCCGGTGAAACCGAGACCTGCATGATTATGGCAATCGATCCGAGCCTCGTTCGCACGGATCGGTTAGATCCCGACGGCGAGCGCGAGGGGATGCGAGTGGCGGGAATGGCCTCCTACTACCGTTTCGATCAGCGGACTCGGCACGGTGGCGTCGGTGATCCACGACCCGCAACCGCTGAAAAGGGGGAGCGGATGTTAGACGCTTCCGCCGATGAAATCGCTGAACAGATTAAGCAGATACGGGCGTTACGACCATTCGATTAAGCTGCATGTCTTAACATTCTAAGCAAAATGCAATCCTTCGATTTCCAATCCAGCACTCGCGTCGTTTTCAGTGAAAATGCTTTAGACCAGTTGGGAGATCTGACGAAAGAACTGGGAGGCACACGGGTGCTGCTTGTCACCGATCCCGGTATCATCAGGGCAGGCATAGTAGAAAGGGCAATTGGCTCTCTGAAAGCGGCAAGTCTTGACACATCCGTTTTCGATGGAGTTGAGGAAAATCCGACAAGCCGCCATGTTGCAAACGGTACCCAATTTGCCAAAGATCGGGGAGGCATTGATCTGCTCATCGGGCTTGGTGGCGGGAGCGCGATGGACTGCGCCAAAGGGATTAACTTCATCTTGACAAATGGCGGACGGATGGAGGACTATTGGGGTGTGGCCAAAGCAACCCAACCGATGCTCCCCTCCATTGGTATCCCGACAACCGCAGGCACCGGCAGCGAGGCACAGTCTTTCGCCTTAATCTCCCAAGAGGGCACGCATCAGAAGATGGCGTGCGGCGACAAAAAAGCCCAATTCCGGACGGTCATTCTCGACCCGGTTTTAACCACGACCACCCCGAAGGGGGTAACAACCGCCACAGGTATTGATGCCCTCTCTCATGCGGTGGAAAGCTATGTCTCCACACGACGAAACCCTATCTCTCAAATGTTCGCTAAAGAAGCATGGCGGTTGTTGGAAAAGAGTTTTGAAATCGTGGTCAGGTGCCCAGAAAATATAGAAGCCCGAAGCCGAATGCTTTTGGGAGCACATTTGGCGGGTGCCGCGATAGAGAACTCCATGCTCGGTGCCGCACACGCCTGTGCAAATCCCCTGACCGCCAGATATAACATCACACACGGTATAGCGGTTGGGCTGATGATGCCTAGTGTCATTCAATTTAACAACCAAGTGGTAAGCACGCTTTATCAGGAATTATATTCTACGCCATTGCATGAACGCGTTTCCGAATTAAAAGCCGTGGCAGAACTACCGGAACGGTTAAGGGACTTTGAGATTCAGCAGGAAGACCTGCCCCAACTGGCAGCAGAAGCATCCAAGGAGTGGACCGGGAAATTTAATCCACGGCAGGTCGGCGCAGTTGAATTATTGGAACTCTATGAGGCAACCTATTAATATACAGAACGCCATACGTTTCACGCTTTACATCTTTCTCAGCTATATTCTGATCCACCCTATTGGACGAAGCCAAGCGTCCCCTGACGACTGGCTCAGTTTTCGCGGTAACCCTCAACTCACTGGTGTTGCCACCGGTGAACTTCCCGAAAACCTCGAACTGCTCTGGATATTCGAGACGGAAGATGGAATTGAGTCAACCGCTGCGATTACAGCAGGGACAGTTTATGTCGGAACTTTAAATGGCTACCTCTACGCCATCAATCTTGAAAACGGGGGATTAAAATGGAAATATCAGACGTCCAGCGAAATTAAATCTTCTCCCACCGTATTCAGCAATGTGGTATACTTTGGTGATGGTATGGGTGTCTTTCACGCAGTGGATGCTCAAACCGGTGAACCTAGATGGATTTTTGAAGCCGAGGCTGAGATTATCTCCTCCGCCAACGTTGCCCAAGATCGCCTGCTATTCGGCTCTTATGACCAATTCCTTTACTGTCTCTCCGCCGACGATGGTTCGTTGGCTTGGAAGTTCGAGACGGAGGGATACGTCCATGGCACACCGGCGATTGTCAACGATGCGGTGGTTATTTCAGGGTGCGACGGTTATCTGCGCCTCATCAATATCGCTGACGGTGTGGAGCAGCAAAAGATTGCATTGGGTGACTACGTCGCTGCCAGTCCTGCTATTCTGAACAACCGGGCGTATGCGGGAACCTTTGGGAATCAGGTGTTGTGCGCGGGATTGGAAAACTCGGAAATTCTTTGGCGGTATGAACACCCGGAACGGCGTTTCCCATTTTACGCTTCGGCGGCCGTTACAGCGGATATAGTTGTGATTGGCGGCCGTGACAAAATGGTTCACGCCCTGAAATCGCAGACGGGAGAACCACTGTGGACATATCCCGCCAAATCGCGGGTGGACTCCTCGCCGGTGATTGTCGGTGAGCGCGTGGTTTTTGGGACAGTCGGCGGAAAACTCGTTGCGTTGAATATCAATTCAGGTGAGAAAGTCTGGGAATTTGTAATCGGCGCAGCCATTATCGCTTCTCCGAGCGTTGTGACTGGAAAACTGGTGATTGGTGCAGACGATGGTAGAATATACTGCTTTGGAGAAAGGGGAGTAGATTATGAGTGAACAATTAAAAACAGCGACCCCTGAACCGGCGACAACACGGACTGATGCAAAGGACACAGAGGTCGGCAGCGTTTTTGTTTCAAATTATCCACCGTATTCATTCTGGGGGAAAGGATATGTATCGGAAGCGATAAACGCACTGAATTCTCCGTCAATGCCGGAAGCCACTTTAGGACTGTATCTGCATATTCCGTTCTGTCGCAAACGGTGTAAGTTCTGTTACTTTCGGGTGTACACAGACAAAAACAGTTCTGATATTCAGACTTACCTTGATGCGTTGGGCATAGAGGTTGAACTTTACAGCGAACTGCCATCCGTAGCAGATAGACCGCTGCACTTCGTTTACTTCGGCGGTGGTACGCCTTCCTACATCAGCAGCAACCACCTAAAAGCACTTGTCAAACGGATTAAAGCGACACTGCCTTGGGATAGTGCTGAGGAGGTAGCGTTTGAATGTGAGCCGGGGACGCTGACACAAGGTAAGTTGGAAGCAATTAAAGAGATTGGTGTCACGCGGCTGAGCCTCGGTGTTGAAAATCTCAATGACGACATTCTGGCGGAGAATGGGCGAGCACACCTTTCCAAAGAGGTATATCGGGTGATGCCGTGGATCGCTGACCTTGAATTTGATCAGATCAACATAGATCTTATCGCAGGGATGGTGGGCGAAACGTGGGACAGTTGGCGGGATACTGTTGACAGAACCATCGATCTGAACCCTGATAGCATTACTGTTTATCAGATGGAATTGCCGTTTAACACCGTTTACTCAAAGGATATTTTTGGCGGCAAAGATCTGTATGTAGCGGATTGGAAAACCAAACGGGAATGGCATCACTATGCGTTTGAGCAGTTGGCAGCCGCCGGATATAAGATGTCGAGCGCGTATACAATGGTGAAACAGGATAAACCGGGCAAGTTCGTTTATCGGGACGCGGTCTGGCGTGGTAGCGACATGCTCGGCACAGGTGTTGCTTCGTTTTCCCACATGAGCGGTGTCCATTTCCAAAATGCGGCAAGTTGGAATGAATATGTTAATTCACTCCATAAAAATCAACTGCCGCTGGACCGCGCGTTCCCTACAACCCCGGAGGAACGTCTGACCCGAGAGATGATACTGCAACTGAAGTTAGGAAAAATAGAAACAGCTCATTTCCGTGAGAAATTTGATGCCGATATTTTGGATGTGTTTGGTTCAACCTATCAAAAACTACAAAACGAAGGGATGCTGACGTTCGATAAAGGTGCAGTAACATTGACCCAGAAGGGCTTGCTTCGGGTTGATGGGTTGTTGCCAGAGTTCTATGCTCCCAAATATCAGAATGCGCGATATACGTAAAAAAGTAGGCTCATGTTAAGAATGCGTGCAACAGAAACTTGGTAGGGGTCGGGTCACCCGCTCCGCACTAGCGGATAGGGGCGGGAAAACCGCGCCCCTACAATTTATTTTCGTGCTTTGCACTTTCTTTTAACATGAACCAAGTAATTTTGTGCATCCAAAACCCCCGATCAGAGATTGGGGGTATTTTTTTGCCCAAAAGTATCATGATTCTTTAGGAATTACGCTGTTGAATGCCTCAACGCTTTGTAATCGCGACTCATCTACCGTAATTCGTAGGGAACACAGATCTGCGTTCCCTACGAAAATAACAGAACCTATTGGATCAATGGCAACATTGTTGCAAACTTCAGACAAGCGACCAATCCTTTATGATTATATGAAGTTTCAAGTGATTATAGTGAATTCAAAAAATAGATAGACACTTTCGCCCTCCGGTAGGTTCGGTTTGTAACCGCCCCGCATCGGCACCCCCCTTTATTCTAGGCCCCCCCCCCCTTAGTCCCCCCCGCAAGCGGGTGGGAAAGCAAGCGGGGGGAAATAGGGGGGCTACCCAACGGGAGGACGGTAGGTTCGGTCTCCTAACCGCCCCGGTTTGGAGTGTCTCATTAATTCTAAGGTCCACTATAATAAGCCAATCGCAGGTCTGCCTAGCCGTATGAACAAGCTCGGTTCGCACGGCACATCTAACGAATAGCTAAAAAGGAGATTTCTTATGCTTAACCCCACCCCTAGTCTTTCTCTCACGACACAGCTTTACCAACCTGAAACGTTAGCAGCCGCGTGGCGAAAAATCCGTGGCAACAAAGGTGGGCCCGGTAGTGATGGTGTCACCATTCAACAGTTCGAGACAGAACTCAATAGGCATCTCCGTCAACTTGCGCGTGAACTTGCTGAAGAACGTTATTATCCGCTTCCCGTTCAAAAGTTCACGGTCAGAAAGGCAAACGGTAGCACACGACAACTCTCTGTGCTAGCATTGAGAGATCGTATCGTTCAACGCGCCATTTGCGATCTTCTCACACCGATTTATGAAGCTAAATTCCTCGATTGTAGTTTCGCCTTTCGTCCGAATCGCGGTGTGCCTCATGCAATTGCAGAGGTAGCCGCCATCCGGGCGGAGGGATACGAATGGGTCGTCCATGCTGACATTGAGAACTTCTTCGACACAATGGACAGCCATATCTTGATGCGATTTCTCCGAGCGACAATCAAAGAACCGTCAATCCTTCGTCTGATTCAGATGTGGCTAGATATGGGTGCCATTACGCAACCGTCCAGACTTTCTAGATGGGGTGCCCATATCGAAAACACCGCCCACTATGTCGGTGAAGGTGTCGAACAGTTAATTAATCATCTGCTTCATCGGGCCCCAAAGCTTGACGGGTACACCGAACATCGGCACCCGCCGATGACAGACGATTGGTTGCTTGATGAATCTGAGCTTGGTAAAAAGCCCGGTATCTGGTCGCAGACGAGCAAGGAAGCACTGATGAACTTAGGGCGAGACGGATTGATGCTGTTGCTTGCCAATTCAAAAGGGATATGCCGGTTGTTATCAGCCAAGCAGCTACTCCTTCTCGGCCCCGTGGCATTGGCGGTACTCGCCGCGCCGACGGTGGGCGGAATCGTGAAAGACCATCTCGACCGCCCCCGAAAAATCGGGATTATACAGGGTTCGCCGCTATCCCCGCTTTTGGCGAACATCTACCTACACTCGTTCGACAAAGCGATGACCCGGGCGGGAATACGGTTGGTGCGATATGCCGACGACCTGCTCCTGCTCTGCCGAAGCGAAGGCAGGGCAAGGCACGCGCTGCATCACGCACAAAAACGATTGGCGAGACTAGGGCTACGGTTCAACTCCAAAAAGACGCAAATCGCACATTTCAACGACGGGGTGGAATTCCTCGGACATATCTTTGACAGGGATGGTTGTTACCAACCCGTTCCTGATTCTCGGACAAAAATCCTCCAGAATCAGGTGCAGCACGTCCTGAAAAAGGGAGCGGTTCATGTCTCACGCTCCGGGCGATGTATGACCCGACAGGGGAAACACATTGCCACGCACCTCGGTGAACGTTGGAAAAAGCGAGGTATACAGGAAACTAGCGCAGGTGTGTAATTTCCAATTCAATCTATGGGCTTATCGTGGATTCAAGGTTTCGTAGGGAACGCAGATCTGCGTTCCCTACAACTATCGCAAAATGTCAACACACCCTAACAACTTGGATTATATTACCCAGGCGGGGCAGGATGCCCCGCCTACGGTTTCTATTACACGATTCTCCCGTTTGGTAGGCACCCTCCTTTATCCCCCCGCTTGCTTGCCTCCCCGCTTGCGGGGGGACTAAGGGTTCGCTACAGATCGCTAAAGGCGTTTGAATACTCGCCCATCGCTTGCTTGCCTCCCCGCTTGCGGGGGGACTAAGGGGGGTAGGATAAAGGGGGGTGCCGATGCGGTGCGGTTGGAAACCGCACCTACCGGCCCCGATGAATTGGGGAGTGGGAGGAAATCCATAAGCACTTTATAAACGTGCGGTTGGAAACCGCACCTACCGGCCCCGATGAATCGGGATCGAAATCGAGGGACGAAAGTATCTATCTGTTTTTATGATTCACTAATGAACCAAAATCAATAGGAGGTATCAAATGGCAATTCTTTACATCACCCAACAAGGCGCAGTTCTCCACAGATCCGGCAACCGAGTCATCGTTAAAAAGGACCGCGATGTCCTTCAGGAAATCCCGATTATCCAACTGGACGAGGTCGTCATCTTCGGTAATGGGCACATCACAACGCCGGCGATCGGCTATCTGCTTCATAAGAACATCCCGGTTTCCTTCCTCTCTTCGCAGGGAAAGTACCGGGGAAAACTCCAACCCCGCTATGCGAAAGATACCCGCATTCGGCAGCAGCAATACGCCCTTGCTGCAAAGCCACAGCGGTGTCTCGAATTGGCGAAAAACTTTGTCCGTGGTAAACTGACCAACTCTGTCCGTTTTTGCCAACGACAACGGACCCGAAACGCTGCCGTTCAATCGGCGATAGGGTCCATCCGTCAGACCATCCGAAACCTTGACGGTGCCAAGAACTTAGAATCCCTGCTCGGGTATGAAGGCGCGGGTGCCGTAGCCCATTACAGCGCATTCCGGGAATTTCTGGCACACGATTGGGGCTTTACGACGCGACAATTCCGTCCCCCGCCGGATCCAATTAATGCAATGCTCTCACTCGGTTACACACTCTTACACAACCATGTCTACACCTTCATCAATGTCGTTGGGCTCGATCCGTACTGCGGTTATTTTCATCAACCCAAGCATGGACACGCCGCCTTAGCATCGGATTTGATGGAGGAGTTTCGCCCGATTATTGTCAATGGATATGTGCTTTCACTCATTAACAACAATCGCATCCGCCCCGAGGACTTCAATCAAACCAACAAAGGCATCCGCTTCACCAAAGAAGCACTGAATCGGTTCCTCACCGGATATTATGGGCGGATGCAGCAGACCTTTCAACACCCCGCCCGCAACGAAAAGACGACCTACCTTCGCTGTATTGAACTTCAGGTCAGATATTTGGCGCGCGTGATAATAGGTGAAGAACCGACATATAAACCGTTTCTCATCCGTGTTTGAGGGAGACTCGGCACACACCAGCACAATTTTCGATAAAAAAACGTAAAAATCCTTAACATTCTTACCAATTTTGTAGTATACTTAACGACACCCAAACACGATTGATCCAGAGGGGGGCGGTTTGATTCAAATTGCCCGAAACACTAGGCTACGTTTGGCTTCTCGACACGTTTTTTTGAAAAATCGTGTTTGGATCAATGTTGATGCGGGTTTGTGGCGTTTTCGCGTTTTATTTCTGCCGCAAAAAAGCGTCGCGCAGTTCGTGTTTGGTGCTGGGGCGTGTGGAGCCACGGCCCCATTGAGTTCAAAAAGGGGGAGTTTGAATGCAGTTTCCCGTTTGAAGGGAATTGAAACGCGTGGTCGTATTGTTTCCGAAATAATTCATAATTTGTTTGAATGCAGTTTCCCGTTTGAAGGGAATTGAAACTGAGAGGGTCTGGGATACTGAATGAGAAACATCACACAACAGTTTGAATGCAGTTTCCCGTTTGAAGGGAATTGAAACTCTTCGTCGTTGGCAGCATCATTATTGCTGCAAACCGGTTTGAATGCAGTTTCCCGTTTGAAGGGAATTGAAACTCTGCCAAGAGCGCCTCAACCTCCCTTAACTTCAGGTTTGAATGCAGTTTCCCGTTTGAAGGGAATTGAAACTCCTCATCGCCTTCTTGCGCAATTTTCCGCGCGAGGGGTTTGAATGCAGTTTCCCGTTTGAAGGGAATTGAAACCCATAATAGGCGCCTTCGTCAACAAAAACTGACGCAAGTTTGAATGCAGTTTCCCGTTTGAAGGGAATTGAAACTCTTCTTCCGATCCGCAGAGAGCGATAGCGTGTGGGTTTGAATGCAGTTTCCCGTTTGAAGGGAATTGAAACCAGCAACTGAACCGTGGTCATCATGACCATTGTCGGTGCGTTTGAATGCAGTTTCCCGTTTGAAGGGAATTGAAACTATCCTATGGCAAACCAATTGTATTAGCCATTTTAGTTTTGTTTGAATGCAGTTTCCCGTTTGAAGGGAATTGAAACACATCTACCCCAAGCCCGTGGAAACTCACATCTGCGTTTGAATGCAGTTTCCCGTTTGAAGGGAATTGAAACTACTACAGATTTTTTCGTAGCATCCATTTCTTCTAAGTTTGAATGCAGTTTCCCGTTTGAAGGGAATTGAAACACATCGCCATCAAAGGCAACATCAGTAGCAGACAATGTGTTTGAATGCAGTTTCCCGTTTGAAGGGAATTGAAACGTCGCATATTCACTCACCTCCTTACAATTGTAAGCATGTTTGAATGCAGTTTCCCGTTTGAAGGGAATTGAAACTTTGGCATTGCTGCCAAAGCGGCGTCAGACGGGAGTTCCGTTTGAATGCAGTTTCCCGTTTGAAGGGAATTGAAACCCCTCTATCTGCTGGGTAATCTTCTTAATTTCCTTCTGTTTGAATGCAGTTTCCCGTTTGAAGGGAATTGAAACCCGCTATGTCTCGTAGAATTCCTTTCATTACAATTTTCGTTTGAATGCAGTTTCCCGTTTGAAGGGAATTGAAACGAAGTGGACCGTCACATTATGAAGCTGTGCAGGATCCAGTTTGAATGCAGTTTCCCGTTTGAAGGGAATTGAAACTAGGTACAGTATTATTCCCGTTAGTGAATGTTCACATACAAACTGTGTTTGAATGCAGTTTCCCGTTTGAAGGGAATTGAAACGTCGCATATTCACTCACCTCCTTACAATTGTAAGCATGTTTGAATGCAGTTTCCCGTTTGAAGGGAATTGAAACTTGAGAAGGCGAGCTCCTGTGTGAGATGGATACCAGTTTGAATGCAGTTTCCCGTTTGAAGGGAATTGAACCCTGGATTTTCTTTCAATCTAGTCTTGTTCCATCTTATGACTGCTACAAAAAAAAGAAAGCAATCATAACCGTGTTGTAAGCCATCGCCGCCATGTTGCTTTGAATCCGTGTGATCCTTTAATCTGCGATAATCCGCGATTCAGACAGTGAGAGGATTGGGATTGTAGCGGAATCAGCAGTTGTCTAATGAGTTGTTTAATGCAAGTTACTAGACAGCCTGTAGGCCGAGTTTTGATCCCCAACACCTATCGGAAATAACCAAAGTTACCTTAGATTAGGATTGCTGAACGACGCGCAGTGATTTATCGCTCTCTCGTGCATTTGCCCAATGTGGCATATGTCGCCCCGCTGGGGCTTTGGGGGAGTTAGGTTTCAGCGATTCTATATACATATCGCCCCGCTGGGACTTTTTGTTAATTTATTAGAGTGACTTCAAAAAACAGATAGATACTTGCGCCCCCCGGTAGGTGCGGTTTCCAACCGCACCGCATCGGCACCCCCCTTTATCCTACCCCCCTTAGGCCCCCCGCAAGCAGGGAGGAAAGCAAGCGGGGGGAAATAGGGGGGCTACCAAAAGGGAGAACGGTAGTTTCGGTCTCCTAACCGCCCCGGTTTGGAGTGTCTCATTAATTGTAAGGTCCACTATAGTTCTAGGACTTACGCAGTTGGGCGTTCAACCCCTCGTGGTTCGGTGAATTGAACCGGATATTTTAGTGCGCTGTTGTTGCTATCTGACGCGCAATGAACGCGCTACTACGAACTGAAGCCCCTCCCCGATAAATTGGGATTCAAAACTGGAAGCGCAGGGATTGATCTTATTGCTGTTCTATAGACCTATCGCTCCGCTGGAGCGAAAGCGGGAATTGAAACGGGAACAGAAGAAGTGGAGAATTGCAAGGTTGCGATTGGAAGGGAATTGAAACATATTTGATAGTCACTTGTAAACTGACTGAAAGCTTTCACAAGCGAAAGGAAAACAAAAATGGCAAAATACCTGTCCTCCTCCCTGATACTCCTCCTGATACTCTCCTTATTGCGCCCGATGACGACCGCGCAAGCGTTTTCCGCGAATGAATGGAGAAGGTTATCAGGGTATCCCAACTACGTCTGGGACGTGGAATTTTCGCCACAAGGCACCTATTTCGCCTTAACTGTTGACGACAATACAACGGAACTTTATGACTGGAATTGGCAGCGAATCTGGCGGTATCAAGGACGTTGTAGAGATGAGCACCACCATGCGGGCGCGCTTGCCTTCTCCCCAGACGAGCAATATCTTGCGATAGGCGCGCATGGCGAGCGCAATGAGATTGCTATTCTGCGTCTCGTTGATTTACAGATGGTTCAATATCTCAAGGGACATTCAGATGTCGTTTGGAGCGTGAGTTTCAGTCCTGATGGAAATTACCTCGCAAGTGGGAGTGAGGATCAGACAGTAAGGATTTGGCGGTACACCGGCAGCGGGTTTACCGCTCACCAAATTCTGCGCGGACATTCGGACGTTGTGTGGAGCGTAGATTTTGACCCCACAGGGAACTACCTTGCGAGTGGGAGCCGTGACCGCAGCATACGACTGTGGAGGCAGGCTAACCATCGGTTGATTTTTCACCAAACTCTGCATGGCCATTCAGACTGTGTTAAGAGTGTGCATTTCAGACTGGACGGGAATGACCTAGCTAGCGGCAGCTGTGATACAACGATAAGAATCTGGCGACGCACCGGCGGTCAGTTCACCCACACCCAAACCTTGACAGGACATGCCGCGCATGTGTGGAATGTGAGTTTCAGTCCCGATGGGAACTACCTGGCCAGCAGCAGTGGTGATCAGACAATAAAGGTTTGGTGGTATAACGGTCATCAATTTTCTCATGCACAAACGCTAAGCGAACATCAAAACGAAGTGAATAATGTCAGTTTTAGTCCAGATGGGAGTTATTTCGCCAGCGGCAGTGATGACCAAACCGTCAGGGTCTGGCAGGTGAAAGGCATGGGTGCCCAGCCGCCACCAGAGCCGCCGGTGCCACCAGGACTCACGAAGGCCCCTGACTTTGAGGTAAGGGGGTTCAACGGGGAGGCCCTATCGCTGAATAAATATCGTGACAAGGTGATTTTACTCGATTTCTGGGCGACTTGGTGTGGTCCGTGTTTGGAGGAAATGCCTAATGTCAAGCAGGTTTACAGAAAATACAAAAATCAGAACTTCCAGATCATCGGGATAAGTCTGGATACGAATCGTTCAAGGCTGCGCTCTTACCTGCAGCGCGAACGCATAACATGGCCGCAATTTTTTGATGGAGCCGGGTGGGACAACAGTGTTGCCTAACAGTACGGGATTAATGGCATCCCGCAGACGTATCTCATTGATGGAAACGGTTTTATTCGTAAGGAGAATCTGCGTGGACGTGCCCTGGATGCCGCTGTCGCAGAGCTGGTTAAAGAGAATAGCCAGCGAAAGAATTTTCGTAAAGTTCGTAGAGGTCGATAAAGCCCTTTGCCGAAAGTAGCGCGAACTGTTAGTTTGCGGGGTGGGATCACAATCTAATAGGAGTTACGCACTTCAGTTCGTAGTAGCGCGTTCATTGCGCGTTCTTCCTTACCCCTGCTTGTGCTTGCCTCCCGATCCTTCGGGGTGGGGGATAGAGGGGGACGGGCGATAAATCGCCCTACTACAAACCTAAGCCCTACCTGTCGTTGTCCAACTCATCGGGTGTCGGTGTGCGGTAATAAATCACCGAACTACGCGGGTTTGAACGTTCAACTGCGTAAGTCCTATCTAAATGAAAATAAAAAAATAATTCGGTAACTTAGCAGAGAATCCGGTGCGGTTAGAAACCGCACCTACCGTTCTCCCATTTGGTAGGCACTGTTTCCAACTGTGCTGATGCGGTGCGGTTAGCAACCGCACCTACCGTTCTCCCATTTGGTAGGCACTGTTTCCAACTGTGCCGATGCGGTGCGGTTAGAAACCGCACCTACCGGGTTTGGGAAATTTGAAATCACCGAATTTAACAGGGCTTACGCACTCCAGATTGTAGGGAACGCAGATCTGCGTTCCCTACAGGCTCCTTGCTGAGGTATTGAGCGTTCAAAATTGGCGGCTAGGTTAGCTCATACATTTAGCGATAATTCCTAGCAACAACCGCTTATGGGAATGCTGTTTTTGGAACTCCGCAAGATAGACAGCCCACTGACCCTCCCGGTTCAGGTGCTGATAGACCTCCCTTAACTGAGTCAGGTATTCCCCGACTTTCTGGTAATCTTCGCGCTTTCGGGAAAGCACTGTCCAATCAATCAGTTTCTGATAAAGTTGGAGGGCGAGATTGGTGTGGTGGGATTTGAGAAGCTTGAGGAGGCGTTCAGTGAACTGTGACACACGCTGGAACGTTGGATTCTTAGGACTTACGCCCTTCAGTCGGGAATCGGAATTCCCTCCTACCAAACCAACCGTGGACGGGGCATCTTGCCCCGCAACATTTTGTCGGGAATCGAAATTATCTTCTACTGCGTAAGGCCCGTTCTGTAAGAGCTGCCAGTATTCGTCAACGGAAAGCGGGAATGTTTTAAGTGCCTCCCACGCTGCATCATCTCGTTGGAGCGCGAAGAGTGTATGTATCAGGCGGTATCCCTCACCTTCAGATCTGGCAAGCTGGAGGTAATCTTCAATTTCGCCAGATTGAAAATACAACGCAAGCAGGAGCCGAACATGCCTTCGGTCGATCTGGGCTCTCATCAAGGGCGTGTTCGATCGCTACTTGTAGGTCCGCCAGTTCTTCCATCAAACAGAGTTGTTCTAGGAAATCGGTCAGCAGTGATGTGAAGACCGGTTCCGCATCAAAACTGAGTCGTAGTAGCATTTGGCAGTGTTCTTGGATTGCAGCTGGCTCTGGCGTGTTTTCGACGATTCGTGTGAACGCCCGTGTGCATTTTTTGATGAATCGGGGCAATTCGTCTCCCTGAAGCGTGTCGGAATAGTGTGCGATAGACTGGTGTATCAACGCGTGCAGAATTGACAGTGCACGTTCCGTTTCCTCCAGTTGTCCAAGTGATTCTGCATGCCGCCTCAGATCTTCAAGTAGGCTTAACACATCTTGAAGTCGGTGTTTTTCGAGAAAGCCGCGCCCAAAGATCCCATCAATCTGTTCCCGATAAACAGCGACGAGCGGCAGCGGTTCGGGGCGCGGTGGGGTGACGGGAACCGCTGAGTATGCCTGAGCGATGGGAATCAACTCCGGTACGCGTGTGAGTAACTCTGAAATGATCTGTAGCAGGTTTGGCTTCGGTTTTTCCTCAAGCGCGGCGAGTAAGGTGTCGAGTGAGTAAATCGTATCCGGTACTTCAGCGTAGGTCAGCAGGAGTGCGACAATATGTTTACAATCGCCTCCCCAGTCGTAGGGGCATGAACAGTCAACGGTAGCAATCCCTGTCGGGGTCAATTCCACAGTGACATGATACGGGTCTATGTCTGTACCCTCGCATGTCCCCGATAGGGTATGCCCGTGGAGGGTTGCGTTGCCGATTGCCCCGGTGTGAAAGTAGTCCACGCCGCGGATGTAACTCTGCTCTGTACAGCGTTGTTGAATCTGATCAGGTGTGAGTTCGGGAAGTTGCATAGCTGCTCCTAGTCATACCAACGGTCATGTGGGAGGGGCATCCCTGCCCCGATACACCAATATCAAAAATGTGAGAGGGGCATCCCTGCCCCGATACGCCCGATGAATCGGGCAGCTACAACGGGGACGAAATAAGGATTTCGTAGGGAACAACGATCATTGTTCCCTACAAGCCGTTGGCCTAAGCAAGTATCATTTTTGTAGGTCGATTTTCCAAAATCGACGGTTTGGTGTCGAGATATGAATCTCGACCTACAGTTCTGACGGATTTTCAATAACTAGCAACTTAGGTTAGTAATAACGCAAGTAGCAAGGGCAACCACAAGGGTTGCCCCTACGGCAATGAACCTAATGTAGGGGCAGGTCTTGTGCCTGCCCACACCACTTTTCTTCTTCGTGTCTCTGCGGCTTTGCGTTAAATTCAGATCCGATTATAGTGAATTCAAAAAATAAACAAACACTTGCGCCCACCGGTAGGTGTGGTTTCTAACCGCACCGTATCGGCCCCCCTTAATCCCCCCGCTAGCGGGGGGATTAAGGGGGGTGCCTACCCAACGGGAGATTGGCGTGTCCCATTAATTCTAAGGTCCACTATAATTTGATATCAAACGACAATGGTCTTGGGATCCGGTGTAACCTCCCCAATGGCAGGCACTTCGACACGATCGGCACAGGCACCGCAGAGCCGATAGTACCGAACCGAATCTTCAGCGGGGTCAATGACGCGTTCAACGGCGCGCTTTAACTCTTGATACTCCCCCCGGCTCAGGTGTGCTTCAAACACACTGTACTGGACCCGGGTGCCAAACCCTTTGAGCTCTTTCGCCAGTTGATTCCGTCTCCGATCGTCTGGAATATCGTAAGAGATTACATAGAACACCGAATTTACCTCCTATATGCCTGAATTAATCAGTTCCCCACCCTTTTTGATAATTGTCGCCATATTCGCTATACTGCTCGTCATTGGTATTGTCAAGCGCGCGGTCCGTTTCTTAATTTGGATCATCGTCATCCTTGTGATTCTCATCTGCTTTGGTATTGCGAAACACCCTGACCTGCTCGATTGGTTTGAGAATCTCCTCAAATAGCAAGGTGATATGTGTCCCTTCATACCCCCCCTTAGTCCCCCCCGCAAGCAGGGGGGAGAAGGGAGGTCCCCCGCAAATCCGATGAGAATCTCCCCAAAATGGCACAGTAATCGCCTCCCAAAGGGCACTCCTATAAACCTTCGATGCACAGTCAACCCCCTAAATCCCCCAACTCCCTTGACAAGGGTTTCCCCCTGATAAGGGGGACTAAGGGGGTTAGGGGATCTTCTCCCCTTGTCTTTCCCCTCAACCCGCCTGACAAGGGGGGGCTAGAAACTGCCCCCCTTGCCCTCCCCCCTTATCATGGGGGGCAGAGGGATTCAGGGGGACTTTTGAGACTTCGCTAGGGGGAGCTACTGGTGAACGTCCACTTATTTCTATTATTCACCATAAATCGGTTTCTGTTACACGATTTCTTAACATCAGCCAGCATCGCTATCCGAGGAGGTTCCGATAAGCAGCGGTTAGGCGATACTGCCCATACCCGAATGCGGTGTGATGTCCGATGTGTAGATGCTCGCCAAGGCGGATAAATGGGAGGAACTGTCCCAACTCACCCTCAAAGCGAACCTTACCGATGAACCCGTCCATGGGTATAGCAGCCTCAGTGCGGTGGGAATAGCGATCCCTTTTAACCCAGCGAAGGTGGAATTGATGCCTAACAGCACAAGCAGCTTTAATCAACCCGGGGGCATCTACGTCGAGGTCTTCGCCGCAATGGAAGTAGCTCAGGAAACGGATACGGCGGAGCAGATTCCGGGTGAGGTGTTCAAACGTTAGATTTTTTGTCCATTGTCCGTTGACTTTGATGCTGGTGGGTGTGAGAAATTCTAACTCAATCGCATCAGCGTCCTGGGGAGTGTCCTCCATCAGGTCAGCGAGACGGAGGATCAGTCCTTCATCCGTCAGGGTTTCGGTCTCTGACGTGTAAATGGTCTGGGGCGGGTGGTCCCGCCGCGCGGGAAGGCTTTCTACCTTGTCCAGTTGACACCCTCCACGGTGCTCTCGGAGCCCGATGCGCCGCTTTCCCATCGCATCAAAAGTAAACACCATCCACGGCAATAGGTTCATCGCCTCACCGATGAGAATCAGATTGCAGGCAAAAGTATCCCCGGGCGCGTAATCACGTTTCCCGGTGCGGGGTGGTTCGAGGACAAATGGGTGTGGGGCAAACGGCTGACCTCGAAGGATGGGGCTATCGTCGGGGACTGGAGTTTCAAAGCATTTGGAATAGACGCATTTCTCTGGGAACTCGCACTGTTTCGCGCACTGCTCGGTATCGCCGATGCAGGTGATGCCACGGAGGATATAGCCGAACCCCCCGCGGAAGATGTTGCCTTTGTATCGGGGCAGCTTCAGGGGCTCTTGGACAGTGTAGGTGAAGCGGTAGCGAGCGAAACGGAAGTTTGGGAGCATGGGGAGATTGGAGGTTCTTATTTCAAGGACACTACTTGAGTCTAGTTGCTATTTCACGTAGAGCAACAAGCTTGTAGCAACATACTCGGCTTGTGCACGCGTATTTGCCGTTGTAAAGGTCCTAAGGGTCAACCCTTTTTTCGTCTGGGGAATAAAAAAAGTAATAGATTGATCATCGTTAATGCGGTATTTCTGCTGCGTCTGAGAATTCCACTCTGTAGTTGCAATTCCATTGACAAAAGGACTGTAACACATCCGATTAGCAATTGTTCGCAGTTTATTTTCATCCGCTTTCGGAATGTTGTGGCGAGGTATACGAATTTCTTTTTTGCTAGGCGGAGTCGTTGATGCTTCTGGTGCTATTTCGACATCACTCAAAATTGCCAACAGATCTTTGCCTGCTTGTGTAGGTTTCCCCTCTGCATCTATCAATTCATTTTCACGAAGTAAATCGGCGACATTTGCCTGATCCTTAGCGGCCTCCCCTTGCAAAACGCCCGTAATTTGGCTCATATACGGAAAGAGCCCAACTACAGGAATTGAAACGAGCTCCATCAATAAAACATTTGGATGAAATTCCTCGCGGCGCACTTTAGGCAAATTCTTTAGATCTTCATAATTAAGTCTTTTCCTCTCAATCTCTTCAGGGACGAGGACATGATATAATCCTTTGGCTCCGAAAAGTTGAGCCACAATCGCCATGGCGGCAGACATCGTTTTTCGACCACCCGCGATGCTAACGTATACACTATCGCCGCGTTTCCGATATGTGTTCAAATATGTTGTCGCTAATTTGATGAAGTCAAGGTTGTCTTGTGCTGTCCAAATATCATCGTTTGCAATTGAAGCGGGAATTAGTTCAATTCGTCCTTGGTAAGTATCAGCAAAGTCATCTTGAAGGAGCGGAATGTACGTGTTAAGTATCTGCTCATTTGAAGTAGAGAGAAGGACAACCGTATTGACTTGAAGCCCAGTATTTTCAAGAGCATCAATCGTTTCTGTGACAACAGCTGGTGATAATCCTAGTGATGATAAGAGCACGTTGTTTTTGGGCATTTCCATGTTTCCTTTTAATCTCCGACGGCCTCATCTGCTAAGTTTCAACGATTTTTCCGCCATTGCTTTCTGAAATCATCTGATGACCTAAAGTCCAGCTAAATCGTAGGTTTCAATGGTGTTTTTTGATGTAGAGGTCTGTCTCTTTCTTCTAAAAACCAGTCATAGTCTGGATAATGAATAGGACATCTAGGATCATCAGTAGAGTAAATCAGCATCGCGCGCAATTCTTTCATCGTTTGATCGCCACGGACTTGGAACAATGCGGTGCGCTTGTTGAGTTCACCAAGGAGACTTGGCCCTTGCAATGTGTTAGTGGAGCTGCCCCCTTGATAACGGGCTTTTGCATCCGCGCATAAATCCATCTTCGTGATACGAATTTGAACGGATCCTGCCCCATGTGGTTTAGCCCCACCGATTTTGTGCCGCAGCGGCCCCTTTAATGTAACGGGCTTTTGGGAATTGGGACCCAACGCATCCGTGCTTAACGTTACGGATACCTGTTCTTCAAGGGCTAAACAGTAAAGCAGCAAGTTGAGTTCGGCGTTGCGTAGATTCGTAAAGTCCACCGTAAAACTAAAGCACGTTCCGGGGGGAGCTGGTCTTACCGTACGTGGGGGTGTTTGATTGGCTTGTGGCTCGCTGAGTTGTTTGGCATTGGGGTGATGGTGATAGAATTTACGTCGGTTATTCTCACCTCGGCTATTCTTAGGATAAAATGCGCCGTGACTCGGCTGGGGCTGACCCACATCAACTGTGAATTGTTGCCAGTTGTACGGTGGAGCCACCTCCTTGGTAATCTCTGCATCGCTAAAGTGAATCAAGCCGGCGACAACATTGCTATCGTCCAAGTAACCGAAGGTTCGGGCTAGGATGTCGAACTGATAATTGGGTTCTGTGCCGCTTCGTGCCTGCGAGAGAGCATGCGCGCTATCAACCGCAACTTTCGGAAACGGGATCGCCGCATTACCGACGACTTCGGCTAGCGAACGTATTGGACCCTTGAGCGAGGTGCCCGGAATATAGGGCTGCGAATTATGTTGGTGGCGCACAAATTGGATGTTGGGGGCTTGACCGTCACCAATAATCAACGGTGTCAGGGCCTCAAGCTCACACCAGAGACGACCAGAGAGCCCACTCAGGGTATGGTGGTAATTTGGTACAGCGCGTAGGACAGGTCCCTCGCTCACAGTGACCCAGCGGTAAGGGTTCCAGAAGTTTTCGCCTTGAGGCATTGTTTTTCCTCCTAATGGGGTTTAAGATCGCACAAGCGAAAAAAATGAGGGGTGCCGGTGTCATCACTCCACTGTTCCACAAGGATTTTCACTCTATTAGGGTTACCGGGGACCGGATAGTGGAAGCGATGCGGGATACGGAGTTCCACCCATTCACCTGGCGTACTCGGAGTCTGCTGCCCCCATAAGAAAAAACTATCGTTGCGTGGCTGCAGGCCGCTTAAGCAGTCCGAATGGTCATTTAGTGCTGTCCCCACCCAATCATCGTTTCCGAGAAAGACGGTACGCCAGCATGATTCACCGAGGGCTGGAATGGTACGCCAGCGCAGTTCGCCCTCGGGCGCAAATAGGCGGCCAGTGATGGATTTAGTTAAACAGTCTTGAGAGCTTTCCTTAATCGGTTCACGGCCTGCACCACACCAACTAAGTTCACCTTCAAAACTACATTGCCAAGCCCACCAATCAAAGGCCCAACCATCGGGAGCTTCCAGCCATACATAGCCAAGCTGCTTGTCGTCATCAGGCTGGAGCTTACCAATCAACTCAAGAAACTGCTCTTGTGTCAAATCCTTCGCTTTCAAGAAGGTTGTCATACTTCCCCCTCCTGCTCATCAAGATTGTCAGTTTTTTCAACATCATTTTGAGGCCAGTCTGACCATGGTAAAAATTCCTCAAATGCCGGACTTAGCGGCTCTAGTTGTTTAGACCAATTGTTGCTCAAATCGTATTGCTGTCGTAACCCCCGCGATTGAGGATTTGGTAGATTAATGGGATTAGGAGGGGCCCAGTCGTGCAAGCAATAGGCACTCCGTTCTTGTGAAGTAGCAAGTTGGTATAAACCCTGAAGATGAGAAATTTGCTGCAGATAGGTGAGGTGATAGCAGTTGATGATGATACGCACCCGTCCAAGCCCTCTACTACGCCCTGAACCAATCATGATGATTTCATCCTTCATATCTATCAACAACAAATTGAGGGCTGCTAGTTGCCAGAGCTCAAAATTCGTCAACCGTAAATTGGCTTCAAATTTGCCACCAACCAGCACCTGTAGGTCAAACAAGACTCCTGATACCGTTCCTCCTGTAAAGCGGTTAATTCCCACTCCATTGCGCGCTTCCAATTCCGGTTCGTGATCCTTCAAGGGATAGGCATCTCCAATACTGAAACGCCCGCCAAACTTGAGTGACCCGAACATCCGACATACAGCACACGACTTAGCATAGACAGCAGATGTCGTGTCTTCACTCACACGATACCCACAGCCATAGGATTTTTTTTCGTTCTGAATGGGGATTGAAATACTTCCTTTTTTCTTAGTATCGTAGTAAGGAATACATACGCGGCCTGGCTGCAAAGTGCGGGCGATGCGCTCCAGATGGCTGCGCAGGACACCTTTGAGAGAAGTCCCGGGAAAATAATAGATACGCTGGCCGTCCTTGAATGTTGACACAGGCACCATATCTTCACCATCTATTGTGGCATAGCCGCTTTTGATTAAAACGGGATCTACCGGTTCAATTGTAATCTTTACATCCGCTTGGCAAAGCCATTTTCTTAACATGTTGACCCTCCTGCAGTTCCGCTTGTAGGATTTGATTGCCCTTGGGTGTTCGCAGTAGAATTTAGTTGCTGTTGGATCTGATTACCAAAGTAGGTTTCCCACTTCTCCAAATCGCTGAAACGGTCCTCAACCTTTTTCCCTGTGAGAAACTTCGACAGTTCATCTGGGTTGTTCATGTCAACACCAACAAGTTTGATAGCTTCCAGATGGAAGCGTCCAAGGCCACGGCTCGTAAAACCACCTACACTACTGCCTGCGTGCCACTCAAACAGCGCGACACCGAGTAATGCTAAATCCGGATTTGTCGGGTTCTCAAGGTCAATACAGAGATCAAATCGACTACTCGGTGGAATAACTTCATAGTCATATTTGAGACCATCTACAGCTGTTTGGCTGTCGCGGTCAATCACTACGCCATCCCGCACTTGCACGACGGATGCCCATTCGTTAAGGGTTCCATTGCTTACCCACAACCTCCCTGCCTTCACTGGCGAACCAAATAGTTGACATACATCACAAGTATTGTCATCAATCCATTGGAGACGATTATTCAACCCTTGTTGTAATGTTTTCTGATAATTATTCCGAACTCTTTGGTAATAATCAACATCACTGGTGCAATTAACACCGCTTGCGTTATGATTCAACATGCAAGCACTCAGTCCTATAGCGTATGATAGGGTTTCGCAGGTACTTCGCAATTTGCCCTTGAGAGAGGAACCAGGAAGGATCGGGCGACCGTTAAGGTCAAGCATCACCCCTAAATCGCTCATGGTTTCGCCCTCTTTACCGAATCCGATGCGCCACGCCGTATCAAAGACCAAGGATGCAGTAAGGCGAACTTTTTTATTCAACTTAAACATGTTATCTTTACTCCTATTGCAGATTAGACTCCTTTGAAGGATTTCGGCTGCGTTTCAAAAGGTTCATTCAATGAGATTCGCCTGCTGAAACGCGGCCTGCATTGCCCCTTCATCTTGGCTTTCATTTTCTTCTTGTTGTGACAGTTGGAGAACCTCGTCTGGGTCCTGCATTTCCAACTTTGCTATGCGGTACAAACAATGTGTACAGAAACGTTCAAAAAATGCGGGTATATGCTCATTTTTCCATTGGTCCAGCCACTTCGTTTGGCGATTCTTGAATTGATTGTGGAGCGTTAGATTCGCCTGAGTTTCCTGCTGTGTAGCCCCTTTTGACTTTGGGGGAAGTTTTTCTTCTCGGAGTTCTTCGGGAAGATAACGGTGTCCTTCCTGCACCACCGACCAACCAGAAGTCGAGTTACTGCACAGATTAGTTACCAGCACCCAGAAATCAATTACAGCTTGTAACTCTTGCAAAACATCGTCCCTAGGTTGCCGCCTCTCGTTTTCTTCTTTATATCTTCTTTGGACACGACGACGCTGGTGTTCAGCAAAGCAGGCGATTTCTTTGGGCTGTTGCCTAGCAATCTGACGTAAGCCATAAATCTGCGTGGTCTTCACGGGAAATTTAGTACTACCACTCAACAATTGATCTAATTGTTTAACCGCCTGTTCGCGGTAGGTAGTATCAGACAGTAAATCAACGCGGGTCATGAAGATCCTCCCATTTGATCTTGTGCGACTTTGTAGAGGTACTGACTCACCACAGCGCGTACCCAACCTCGCGCGAGACGCAGACGCAAAGCCATCCGATTGACAGGGTCCTTATCAAGTTGTTGGCTCTTATCACGTAACTCCTTTAATGCGTCCAAAACCTCATTTCCCAATGCCCTCCATCTCGGCGGGTTATGTTCATCCGTTTTCTCTTTCCCCATTTGATTCTTCACGAAATCTTCAATGTCCGCAAAGCGCGTGGCGGAACAGGTAATCTGTTGCAGATTACGAACCTGCGTGCTGATCTGGTTTTTCTCTTTGTTATAGCCAAATACTTGGAAGAAACGCTTGCCGAGTTTAGAAAATACCTCATGGTTTTCGTCAATATAACGATCGGTTTTTTGAATCAACTCCTTGCTCAAAACAATCACAATTTTACCTCCTATTGTTTATAATACCGACGATGAAAGTCGTCCGATACGATCACCATGCCGAAGCCTTCATTCCGTCGCAGTCCAACCCCCTCTTCGGACAAGGTGACAAGTTGTTGGATAAGCTCCTTGCGTTCATTAGCAGTGCCTTTGAAGCAATAGACATAGACCGAGCCCCGTGCTACCATCCACTCATCCTGCCGTGGCAAGCCGTGTGCTGCATTCCAACCCCGCAGCCGCTCGTGCTTGGTTACCGCCGTTATCCACTGCACCGTTCCTCCCGATGGAAGTTGCCGAGTGGGGCGGTTCTGCATTGGAAATGCAGCATCAACAGAAGACATAGGGGCAAGCCACGAAATCATGTCAGCAGGATCAATGGTGTAGCGCAGAAAGTGGTCGATAAGCACTGCACCGGTTGGGAAAGATAGACTAAAATAAAAATAATCGTCCGAATTGAGATTAGGGATAGAAAGGGGATCTGCAGTGAGAAAATTAATTAGATCACGATTCCACTGTTCCCAATTTTTTACACTCGCCCCTGCATTATTGCTGTTAATGGGGGTGCCTAACTGTAAATGTATATCGCCGTAGCCGCGGGTACGGTGGTGTCCGACCGAGATGCAGTAATCTTCCATCTCCAAGAGCGTTTTTAGACTTTTGAGAGCGGTATCGTCTGCTATGAGCCACCCGGACAAATCTTCCTCTTGGCCAGAGGGCAGTAGAGCTTCAAGCGTATAAAAGATAGATTCAGCAGCAGTGTTGGTATGCCGATCAATACCGACATGCGCCGCAACATGGTGCTTGTCGTTTTTACTCTCACATAGACAACCGTTTTCTTCATACCAGAATCCGTGATGCGCTTTCAAATCGGACTCGCACTGCTCACATTGTCGCCATGGGACTTCAGCACTTTCTGGCAAATCGCCAGCGGTATGATGTTGCGCGATACGGTACCAGAGCTGGTCTACCAGTGCATGTTTTATACCTTCACGTTTACAGGATGCGGCAGTCAAAGGGAAATGTTCCGGGCCTGGATCTAATGGTCCGAAGCGGCACGAAGCTTCATTCAGAAACAGGTGTTTGAAAATATCATCTACCTGGTGTTGTTGCAAATAGATGGCTGCTAGCGCGCCCCGAACCAATGTGCCAGACACGGAACGTACACTTTCAGAACGTTCAGATTGTCGGTCGCGTTTGATAGCTACCGGGGCAAGTAACTTTGCTGTGACACGGACTCTTTTCATGCTGTTTGTTCCTCGCGCAGTAGTTCAATCATTGTCCCCCATTCTTCCTCAGCCTCCCCTTTTTCGTTTTGAAAATTTTGGAAGGCATTATCTTGTGGAATAAGTTTACCATTCCAATACAACGACTGATCTTTAAGTTTAACCTTACACCTTCCCAGACCAACACTTTTGTCGCCACCGAGGGTATCTAACGACAGGAGTGCCGCCACCAAAAGGGAATACTCATAGGGAAATTCCCCACTGTCTTGCGTCAGTACGCCGGCAGAATGCCGACCCCGGATTTTCCCTTGTAGTTTAACGTCTCCCTCTGCCAATTCAGTTGTGAACAGATGATTTTCCATTACCGTCCTTGTGACGCGATCAATAGCTGTCCGTGTCTGAATGGACACCGCTTTTTCTGAATCAGACGAGACTGGCATAGCATTTGTTACAAACAAACATTCTCCCTGGTAGCGGGTACCAAACAACCTGTCAACGATGAGGTCTGAATTTGCCAATGGGGTAAAATGCTTTACCAGACTTTGCTCGTCATCTTTGGTAACATCATGTGGATTGATCGCTTCAAGGTCCAGAGCGAGAGCCAACCGTTCGCATTGGTGACGCAGAGCCCCCTTAATCTGGGAACCCGGAACAAAGGGCACTTTATCAACGCTATCCATACGTCGTAATAATCGATCCGCTACCGCAGACTGATACCCGCTGCCGACGTGCCAACGTCCCTTCCAAATTATTTCATAACACAAATCTAAACGCTGAGGCTGCATGGTCAAAGCTCCTCCTTAAACTTAAATAAACGGTAGGCATCCACCAGATCCGCTGCACATAATATTCGTTGGTCCTCCTTTTTGAACCATGGAAAATCAAAACTGCATCCGTCTGGACACATATCGTCAATTGATTCCCACAAGGCACGCCTTTGTGATCGATCTTCCCCATGTTGGCATCGAGCGAAAATCTCTTGAATGCGCCAAGAGGCTCGAATCCACTCGGGCGACAATGCGGCTTCGTGAAGTTCATGCAATTTGCTGTGCGGGAACCCGGCATCCCGCAGTTTTTGGACGCTCAAGCGTAGCTTCTGCAATTGAGGGCAAGACAGAGGTCGAAGGGTACGCGGAGTACATATACCCTCTCCTACTCGGTAAGTTTCCTCGCGTACCTGCTTCAAGGCATAACTATTAGCACCGGCCACAACATGAAAGTCAATGCGTGAGAGCCCATGCCCCCCTGGGTGCGAGTAGTGACTGTCTTTCCGCTTGGCACTTTTCAACAACTCCTCTGCAAGATCTAACAATAGATAGAACGGATAGTTGCTTTTTGCAATCGCAACACCACACGAAATCGTGAAACCTTGATCGCCAAGCTCCCTACAGAAAAATTCCCGCGTTTTTTTATCTTCAAGGTTCGCGATCTTTTTTTGTGTCAGGGCCTGAAACGTTTCCGTCGCCTTTAGTGCGAAATCAAGGGCGCGATCCGCTGGCAAAGCTACCAACAAATCATCGCCGCCAAGGAGCAAAATATCGGCCGGAAGGGATTCAAAAGACTCCCCATTTTTAAGGGCTTCCCCAACATTATTAACTTCCGATTTGGAAACTTGGTTGAGTGCGGTGAAACATGCTTCTCGAATGCTTTCATCAACGATCCTACTAAATTGGCGATACGTTTCTGATGAGTCTAATGCCTTGATAATTTTCCCCATGGCGTTCCCATCGGCGTAAACCAACCCAATGTAACCGGACCAAGAAGAGGAATCACCAATATCCGTTAGATCATCACACCGCAGTTTATCCCAATATTTGTCTGACGGCCAGAATTGTAATTCAACCTTTAAGTGTTTCATCCACTGTGCCCAAAGGCCATGACGGCGCGCATCACTGCCATGTTGTCTCTTTTCGTAACTTGCCTGAGATAATATATCACCATCAACACCGATGTGAACCGCTGGCAAATGCGAGGCAGACTTACATTCTTTCATCATCGGTATCAGAGCCGCGCTTCGATAATAGGTTGCGAATTCACGCTGGCCGCGCAACTGAAAATGCGCCATTTGCACTGCCGCGGGGTAGGAGGTTTCTTCTTTGAGCGGAGCGATACCGTAGACCACCCCAACTTCCCCTCCTGTCTGTTCACGGATATGCCGAACCATGTCGGTGCAAGCCGCCCTCACGGAGTCTTCTTCACAGCCATGTGTTAAGAACTGTGCCGAGCCTCCATTCGCATAAATCCGTTCCACATGTTTCGCACCGAGGTATCTGCACAAACGCTGTTCCATACCAGACTGATTCAGTTGATCGAGCTTCGCGCTGGCACCTCGAATCTCATTTAAGGTGTCGGTGCCGAATACATAGTTCTTGATGGAGGGGGTGTCAATTACGATGACAAACGTTTCGCCAGTCATACTGGGGAGACCTCCTTTCTGTATACCTTGAATCTATCTTACAGCTCATAACCAATCGTTGAGATCCGCTACAATAACTGATAATTGGTCTTCATCAGTTGCTGTTGTAATCACCTTAAATTTCACACACCAGGTCCCGTTTGAGTATATGCCTTCCACGTATTTGCCTTTTATGTTATCTGGCTCGTTACCTGTCGCCAACCGAAATCGGGTTGATTCAGGCAGATCTGGATCATAATACGTTGAGAAACAATGGCAGACGTAAGATTTTTCATTGGTAAGTTTTTGCAAATGGTGCTCAGTTTTCTCACGGGTTGAGCCGGTATAGCCATGATTACGCAAATCTGGGGCTTGCTTCTTACTGTCAGCAGCGTCAGGTGGAAGACGAGTCCCCTTCAATTTCTGAAAACGGGAGCGAAACGTCTCATGAAAAATTTGCCCGGTAGCTGAGAGCTCCAGATGATCCTTGCCATTGATCTTCTCCCGGTTGACTAGAGGCTCGAAACGTTCATCCCAATTATCCTTGAAATCTTCCCACGGTTCACAAGCATTGGTTTTACTGAGCACCATAAACATGTCATTAGCCTGCAGCCAAAGTGAAAAATCAAGTGCTACTGGCATCGGCGGGAAGGGAATAATGAGATCAAAGCGTTCATGTTTGTAATACACCGGAATATCAAGTGCCTGTCCCATCTGGACAGCAATGGCAATTTGAGCTTTATATCCACCTGTCGCATTAATCGCGCATAGAATTTGTCCTGATGAACGCACCTGCTCACCCAAGAGTTTGACAAGGTTGCGCAAGCCCTTAGTGCCGAAGGAATTGGGATCATCATCACGCAAACCTTTTACGCAATGAATTTGCACATCCCAACTCGCTTTGCCAAAGTAGTGTCGTAAAATCTGAGCGATTGCCTCCCCATCATCTGTCTCAGAATAAAATAGATGGAGGTTGCCTTTTTTTATAAGGCCCTGGTTGAGAAGATCTGTCACAGAGTTTATCTCCGCACCACAGAGTCGATCGGTTGCGGGGATATTATGCAGGTGGGTTGCACACCTATCCAATTATTTTCGGAATACGCCTTCGCCAGAGCTTTAAGGGTCGAATCAGTCTGTGGCTCTTTGAGACCAACCAGGTTATATAACAGACTTGTCCCAATTGTACAGAGGAGTGTATGGGGTTGAGGTCTACGCATTGAAGATCTCCATATTTACTATGTCATTGCATATTTTTATTTGTCAAAAAGATTGCGATTGAAATACAACACTTACATCATTACAAGGTTTCAATCCGCATCTTCCTAACGCCTTTCAATCTTTGACAAGCAGAGTATAACGCAACATCATTTTTATGTCAACATTCTTTCCGCACGTCTGGACGGGCAATAAATTGCCCTACTACAAACCAACCGCACTTCAGTTTCAATCAAGCCAATGGTGCTCGCCTTGCACAACCTTCCATTTACATGCGATTCCGCTGGAACAGGTGGGAAACAACGTTGATATATCTACCACAATGTGATACAATTTAGCCAACGCGGTTGTCAATATAAGCCTCTTGCTTGCAAGGAGAGTTATGCCATAAATCTATCAATCTATACGTTATGAGACAAATATAACCTCAGGGGCAATACCGAGGAGCCAGATAATGATTGCCCCCAACATATGCCTTGGTTTTATCTGTCTCAGCGTAAACGCGGATGCCTATTGCGAGTACAGCGAGATACCATAGGCTCAAGGGATTAAAGTAACTCAGAAACGTCAGCAACTTGACATTTTCGCTCGCGCCCAATAGCAGATGCAGCCCCGGAATCATCTTCATATCGGCTGCGCTCTTGATAGCTTCCAGATCTCTAAAAACAACGAGTAACGCTGTATTGACTAGGGCTATAAGGATGCTGATCAACGAGGTATGGACAACGGCTGCGTAGATGTGTTTAAATGTTATCGCATCATTTATTGAGAGCAGTCGCGCCCCTAAGGTCAGTATCGCACTTATAGCGAGGAGCCAAATAATCGGTGCAACAAGCGCGCCAATAGGGGTGGCGATTCGAGCAACTGTCATTGAGATTTCCATTTGCTCAGAAGGCACTCCTTCTTCCACCATTTGTTGATGTATAATCTGCTCGGTAAAAGGAAACATTACCCACGCAATTCCAACAGAAGATAGACAGAAGATGACCATTGCTAGCAACCATTTCGGTTCCGATTTGAGGCGTGCAAATGCAGCACTCGGTTCAGCGAGAATGTCAACGATATTCTGTAAACTGTCTTTCATAATTTCCCCTTTATTCAGTTTGGATCTCCGCCTATGTCGTTCGGAAATCACTTGCTCCTACAAGGAACGCTAAACGGCTTCAGATATGATAACAGATTCCGCAATAGTAAGGTAAGAATTTTTTGGCAGCACGGCTACAACTATAACTGATTCAACAAAATGCAGCTATCTTTCTTTGAGTTTCGTACCATAATATCAACCCATCATGGAAAAATTACAAGATCCCATCCCCATCTACACCATCGGTTATGGTAGCCGTTCGATCGATCAATTTATCGAGGTGCTACAAGAATATAACATTGCCTACCTTATTGATGTGCGCTCCACTCCTTATTCTCGCTATAAACCTGACTTTTCCAAAGAGGCACTAGCAGCAGAACTGCAAAGGCACCGGATTCGGTATGTGTTCATGGGCGATACATTGGGCGGACACCCCGATGACGAAGCCTGTTACGATGCGGAAGGACAGGTAGACTATGAAAAGGTAAAGGATACCAAAATCTATCAAAACGGGATTGCACGTCTCCAAACCGCCTTCGCTCAACAACAATGTGTTGCTATCATGTGTAGCGAGGGAAAGCCGGAGCAGTGCCATCGGAGCAAACTCATCGGAGCATCGCTTAACGCGGAGGCTATCTCTGTGATTCACATTGACGAAAGCAACGAGCAGCAGACACAGGATAATGTTATTGAGCGTCTGACAAAAGGACAAATGCTCCTGTTTGGCGAACACACATTCCACTCGCGCAAGGGATACCGGTAATTCACGATGAAACCTAAAATTGTCACTATCGGTGTATACGGATTTGATGAAGATAGTTTCTTTGACGCTTTACGCCAGGCACAGGTGGATACCTTCTGTGATATTCGCAGCCGGCGAGGGGTGCGAGGTTCAACTTATGCATTTGCTAACAGCCTGCGTTTGCAAGCACGGCTCGCAGAACTCGGCATCCGCTACCTGTATCGCAAAGACCTTGCGCCAACGCAAGCGGTCCGTGACAAGCAAGTAGCAGCGGATAAAGCAATGAAAACCGCAAAACGCAAACGTATAGCATTGGGAGAGGCGTTTATTACAGCGTACTGCACCGAATGTCTCACTGGATTTGACCCAGACAGCCTATTAGATGATCTTGAAGAAAATACACAAGTTGTAGCCCTCTTTTGTGTTGAAAAAGCCCCCGAAGCATGTCACCGCTCGCTGGTAGCGGATAAATTGGCAAAAGAATTGAAATTGGAAGTGGAGGATATTGTGCCATGAAAGTCCTGATTGTTGCCAAAACCCGAATGGGTGGAGGCGCGTGTATCGGCGCGATTACAGCGGATGGTAAAAGTGTCCGGCTCATCCCGTTCAACGAGGATCCGCATGACGGAGCGAATCGAGAATACGAGGTCGGAGATGTTTGGAAGATTTCCTCTGAACCTGCAACCGATTTAATTCTACCGCACACAGAAAACTTCGTGGTTTATGAAAAACATCGGCTTGGTCCTCCAAATGACCCGATTGGTTTTATAGAGCGATTTATGCCACCGAAAAAGGGAGATCCGCGCAAGCTTTATGAAGGCTTGTTGCAATCAACAGGAAGCGGCGCACTCTATATTGCCAAGCAAAGCGGTGTTCCACCCTACAGCACAACGTTCTGGCGACCAGATCAACCGCTCAAACTTGATACACAGGAAAAAAATGTGCGGTATCGCTATCCTACCGAAAATGGTGGTTATACCCTCACCTTCGTCGGTTTCCAAGAGCCGCTTGAAGTCATTCCTGCAGGTACGCTCCTACGGGTCTCGCTGGCACAATGGCGGCGACCAAAAGATACGCCGGACATAGAGGAAAGGTGCTACGCACTACTTTCTGGCTGGTTTTACCAAGAAGAACCTGAGAGTACCACTGAAATGGAATCTCCCCCACCTCAAAGGTCGTCTCAAACACCCTTAGAGGTTCTCAAAAATACTTTTGGTCATGAGGAGTTCCGTCCGTTGCAAGAGGAAATCATCAACCACATCCTCGACGGGCACGATGCATTGATTGTTCTACCGACGGGCGGTGGGAAGTCACTCTGCTATCAACTTCCGGCCCTTATCTTCGATGGCGTAACCGTTGTTGTATCTCCGTTGATTTCGCTTATGCAGGACCAGGTGATGCAGCTGCAGCAGCGAGGTATCCATGCCGTTTTTCTCAACAGCACCCTCAGCCATTCAGAATACGTTGCCACGATGCGGCTTGTTAGACGAGGTGAGGTTAGCCTACTTTACGTTGCGCCTGAAACGCTCATGCGGACTGAAACTCAATTGATGCTTGATGAATCAAATGTGTCATGCCTTGCGATTGATGAAGCACACTGTATTTCACAATGGGGTCACGATTTTCGCCCAGATTATCGAGAGTTGGTTTCTGTGCGGGAGAGATTTGCAAATGCTGTCTGTGTCGCGTTGACAGCTACCGCCACACCGCGGGTTCAAGAAGATATCAAACAATCACTCAAGATTCCAGAGAGCAATGAATTCATTGCTAGTTTTGACAGGGAAAATCTTTTCATCGCTGTTGACTCAAAGATCGATGCGTCCGATCAGACGCTGGCGTTTCTCAATGCCCATCGTGATAAATCCGGCATCATTTACTGTCGGACGAAGAGACAGGTTGAATCGCTGTCTCATGAATTAGTCGAATATGGAATTTCGGCACTCCCCTATCATGCAGACTTGGATAGCGAAACCCGCAAACAGAATCAGGAAGACTTCATCAACGGTGATACTCGGGTGATAGTTGCAACAATTGCCTTCGGTATGGGAATTGATAAAGAGGAGGTACGCTTCGTACTACATGTAGGTTTGCCAGACGAACCTGAATCCTACTATCAGGAGATTGGACGCGCCGGACGTGATGGACTTCGAGCAGATTGTCTTTTACTTTTTAGTAACAGTGATGTGAACACCATCAACTTTTTCATTGCTCAAGGCGCATCCTCCGAACAAGAGGGGCGGCGGGAACGGTTACAGACGCTTATTGACTGGACAACTTCTACAGAATGCCGCCGTAAAGGGTTATTGGCTTATTTCGGGGAGCATTACGAGAAGGAAAATTGTGGGATGTGTGACAATTGCTGCCAATCGGAAATGGAGCGAGTTGACTTAACGGAGCCAGCTCGTAAATTCCTCTCCTGTGTTATCGAAACAAGGGAAACTTTCGGTGTAGACCATATTATCAATGTGTTGCTCGGTTCACAGGTAAGGAAGGTGGTTAATAATCGACACGACCAACTCCCCACCTATGGCGCTGGCAGAGAATATGACAGAACACAATGGAAGCATCTCGCATCACAATTCCTCCAACATAGACTGCTTAATCGGGATCTACAACGCGGGAATCTCAAACTGAAGCATGATGGGAATGAGGTAGTCAGAGGCGAAAGGCAGTTTTGGGGAATTCCGGTGGATTCGGCAGACCACATAACTGAACAACCGATTGATGATACGATATCCGAAGAATCAAACGAATACAACCCTGAACTCTTTGAGCAACTTCGTGCCACACGTAAAGAGTTAGCCGATGCTGAACATGTACCATTGCACTATGTTTTTTCAAACAAGACATTGCAAGAGATGGCGACTCAATTACCACAAACGGTGGAAGCATTCGGACAGATTTCCGGTGTCGGTTCTGTAAAAATTGAGAAATATGCCGATGTCTTTTTGCCTATCATTCGTGCCTATTGCCAAGAACATGGATTGATGAACGAAAATCTGTACAAGGAAGACAAGGAAAAAGAAAATCGGACATATATTCCGAGTCCGCACGCAACAAAGCCAATAAAGCTATACGAAGTACGTGACGAAATTGAAGCAACGCTATTTATGCCAGAGGAAGAAACTTTCGATAGCTCACAGTTTGAGAAACTAAATCTCTCATTTGAGGAGAAAATTGATAGTTGCGCTGCAGTGATGAAAAACCTCAAAGCGCAAGCAGCTGAACTCGATGCACAGTGTGAAATTCTTCAGGAAGAAATTCGGGAACTCCGAAAGAAAAAGCAAGCCATAGAGAATAATCGCAAAGGACTCGCTGAGTATGTCAAGGGTATTTTGGAGTCGCTCGGTCTAAAGAAAGCTGGGAATATCTTGCACCGGGTAACGATTGCAAAATCGCCTCTCACAGTAGAAGTCAATATGGAAGATCTCGATCCACAATGGATTCAGGAACGGGTATCCACATATCCCGACAAGCGGGCGATTATTGACCACATCAAGGAAACCGGTGAAATCCCCGATGGCGTCCAACCTATTCAAAACACTCACGTCCGAATAAGTTAAGGTAGAATTTTTAGATCCAAGGGCATGGATGCTCGGATTTTGATCATAATGTGTTAAAGTAGAATCGACCAAATAGATTCGTGGTATTGGTTCCGTAAAAGTTGAGAAGTATGCTGATGTATTCTTGCCTATCATTCGTGCCCATTACCAAGAACGTGGGTTAGTGGATGAAAACCGATAAACAGAAATTTTCAGAACGCGAGGTTATAATGAAAAGAATTACAAGTTTTTCAGTCGTGTCCGCGCTGCTGTGCAGTGCTATTTTAACAGCTATAGCAACCGAATGGCCCCAGTGGCGGGGTCCGAATCGGGATGGGGTTTCTAACGAGGTGGGAATTCTCAAGGAGTGGTCCGCGAGTGATCCCAAGGAGCTCTGGAGGATTCCGCTTGGAGAGGGGTTTTCTGGCATCTCCGTCTCTCAGGGACGTGTCTATACCATGTTCTCCAAAGGGGATGACGAGTTTGTCGTTTGCCTTGATGCCACAGATGGTCAGGAAATTTGGCGTTTCCGATCGGATAAAAATTACCACGAGGGGCAGGGCGGTAACGGGCCCCGTGCAACGCCGACAATTGACGGGAATCTCCTTTTTACAATCAGTGCCCACGGCAAATTGTATGCTCTGCACGCTGCGAATGGGAAACAGATCTGGTCCCATGACCTACAGCAAAAGTTTGGCAGCAAAATGCCGAGATGGGGGTTCAGCACATCGCCGTTAGTTGATGGGGCGTTGCTGCTGGTCGAAGTCGGTGGGAAAGGTGAAAAATCCATCATTGCCTTTGATAAAAAAATGGGTGATGTGATATGGAGTTCTCATAAAGACAAGCTTGGATACTCATCGCCTATTGCCATTACGGTCAAGGGGGTTCGACAGATTATCTGCTTCACAGGGACCAAGCTGGTTTCCGTTTCCCCAGTCGATGGAACAATTTACTGGCAATACCCTTGGAAGACCGGCTACGATGTCAACGCCGCCACGCCGGTCTTTATCCCGCCGGACAAAGTTTTTATCTCCTCCGGATACGATAAGGGTGCTGCTGTGCTACAGATGCGGGTTTTCGTTTCGCCTGACGATGACCGCACTGCAACGGATCAAATCAGGGAAAACCAAGGCGGAGTGAGGATTAAAGAGATTTGGAAAAATCGTAAAATGAAGAACCAATTTGCCTCTTCAGTACTTCACGAAAACTATCTGTACGGCTTCGACAACTCCATCCTGAAGTGTATTGAAGCAAACACCGGCGAGGAACAGTGGAAAAGTCGTGGGTTTGGAAAGGGAACGGTGATACTTGCCGACGATCACCTAATTGTTCTGAGTGACCGCGGCAAGCTAGGGATAGTCGAGGCGACGCCCACAGGATACATAGAGAAATCGACTGCGAAGGTGCTGAGTGGACTATGCTGGACTGCCCCAACGCTTGCGAACGGTAAACTCTACGTACGAAACGAAGCGGAAATGGTCTGTCTAGACATGACAGGGAAAAATTAAAAAATAAGTTTTGTTTATAACACCAGAGAGGTTTATATGAAGATGAAAGATAGATTCTGTACCTTGAGTATACGATTCACTGCGGTATTATGTGGGGCTTGGTGTTTGGTTGGGAGCGTGTTGGGTGTTGAAGCGGATGATCATAGCACAGCGGAATGGGCTCAATGGCGTGGTCCCAATCGGGATGGAATCTCGTCTGAAACCGGATTTCTCAAAAATTGGCCCCAAGAGGGCCCCAAAGTCTTATGGCATATTCCACTTGGGGATGGCTACTCCGGTATCTCCATCGCTCAAGGCAAAGTTTACACGATGTTCGCTGACGGTAACGATGAGTTTGTGGTCTGCCTAGATGCGTCCGACGGGGTGGAAATTTGGCGATTTCGATCGGGCACGAAGTTTACCGAGCAACGCGGTGACGGTCCCCGTTCTATGCCGACTATCCACGGCGATTCGGTTTTCGCGCTGGGGGCGGAAGGTAAACTTTACGCCTTAGACGCTAGTGATGGGACCAAATTATGGGCACATAATTTCGTGGCGGAGTTCGACAGCAAGATACCCACTTGGGGATTTTCGTCATCGCCTTTAATTGAAGGCAATCTGGTTCTGGTAGAAGCCGGCGGTAAAGATGGAAAATCTATTGTTGCGTTCAACAAAACAACCGGTGATGTCGTATGGACAACCCACACAGATGAGGTGGGGTATTCATCACCTATTTCCATCGATTTCGGTGGGACACGGCAAATCATTTTCCTAACGTCTAAAACACTCCTTTCCTTAGCACCGGAAAACGGGCAGATTTACTGGAAATACCCTTGGCCCGAGGGCATCAATATTGCCACGCCGATTTTCATACCCGACGATAAAATCTTTATCTCCGCTTCCTATGATAAGGGTGCCGTGCTTCTCAAAATGATAGCCGATGGAAATGGGATAGGGATTGAGGAAACATGGAAAAGCCGCGTCATGAAGAATCATTTCAACTCATCGGTGCTTCAAGACGGTTATCTATACGGTTTCGACAACGCTATCTTAACCTGTATTGAGGCAAACACCGGTGAGGAACAGTGGAGGCAACGCGGCTTCGGAAAAGGGTCCTTGCTACTTGCAGACGGTTATTTAATCATCCTTGGCGAGGGTGGAAAACTGGCATTGGTCGAAGCCAATCCCAGCGAATATAAAGAAAAAGCCCGCTTTCAGTTGTTCGACGACAAATGTTGGACCGTCCCAACGTTGGCTGGTGGGAAACTTTATCTCCGAAACCAGAAAGAGATGGTCTGTTTGGATCTGAGATAATATGTTAGTTCATTAGTTTACTAGTGTTTTATCGAGATATGAATCTCAACCTACAGGTTATCTAGCACCTTAGGTTACTTTATAGTGAATTCAAAAAATAAACAAACACTTGCGCCCTCCGGTAGGTTCGGTTTCTAACGGCACTGCATCGGCACCTCCCTTTATTCTACCCCCCCTTAGTCCCCCCCGCAAGCAGGGGGGAAAGCAAGCGGGGGGATAAAGGGGGGTGCCTACCCAACGGGAGGTTGGAGTGTCCCATTAATTCTAAGGTCCACTATAATTCTATTTGGGAGAAGGGATTATGTCCAAAAGTACGGACATTCGGATTCTAGATGTGAGCTATGATTTCGAGGAATATCAATACCGCACTCCGCTTAAATTCGGGGGCGTCCCGATAGATAATTGTGGGCTGCTGAATGTGCGGATTCAGGTACAGACACGTGATGGGAAAGAAGCAGTGGGTTTGGGATCTATGACACTTAGCAATGTGTGGGCGTTTCCACCGCGCTACGTGCCTTTCGACCAAAGCCTTGAGGCGATGAAACGTCTCTCAGAACAACTAGTTGAAGCCACACATGCGTGCAATCTGTGCGCTCACCCCGTAGATCTCTCCGAGGCACTTGAAACTGAATTTCTGAAAATCGCAGCTGACCTTTCCGTGGAGATGCAGCTCGCCACCCCTATCCCGAAACTCTGCACAGCTGTCACAGCAAGCCCCATTGACGCAGCTATCCACGATGGATTCGGCAAGGCAAACGGTATCAACAGCTACGATGGGCTCGGTGAAGATTTCATGAGCCACGACCTTTCGCACTACCTTAATGAAAAATTTGTTGATAAGCACCTTGACCAGTACACCCTACGCAAGCCGAAGCCAAAGATGCCGCTTTACCATCTGGTCGGTGCGCTAGACCCACTGACAGATGCAGATATTCCGAATCGTCTCAACGACGGACACCCGGAAACGTTGCCGGAGTGGATTGACGCAGATGGATTGACGCATCTGAAAATTAAACTGAATGGGGACGATTTAGACTGGGACGTGCAGCGGGTGCTTTCGATTGAGAAAATCACCGCCGCAACACAGGCAAAGCGGAGGGTGAGTAAATGGTATTACTCTGCGGACTTCAACGAAACATGTCAAGATGTCGAGTACCTGCTGGCATTTCTGCATAAAATTCAGGAGGGTGAGGGGCACGCCTTTGAACGGTTGGCTTATATCGAGCAGCCGACAGATCGAGACCTCAAGGCACATCCTGAGAACAGAATGCACCGCGCAGCGGAGATTAAACCGGTTGTCATTGATGAGTCACTAACGGACTTTGAAACTTTTCAACTCGCACGAGAACAGGGCTATTCTGGTGTCGCACTCAAGGCGTGTAAGGGACAATCTCAAGCGTTGCTTATGGGGGCTGCGGCGATTGAATACGATATGTTCTTGGCGGTACAGGACCTGACCTGTCCGGGGGCTTCATTCCTGCACTCCGCGGGACTGGCTGCACGGGTGCCGCGGGTCACCGCAATTGAGGGCAACGCCCGCCAATTCTGTCCTGTGGCAAACGAAGAATGGAAGGACAGATTTCCCTCAATCTTTAATATCACCGATGGCACAGTCGGCACCTACGTTCTGACAGGCAATGGGCTAGGGCATTAGCGGCTGTGGGAGCGTGTCGTAGAAGGGTGATATGAAACGTATTTCGATCAATTATGGTAGATTCTAAAAATAAATGAACACCTTCACCCCCGGTAGGTGCGGTTTTTAACCGCACCGCATAGGGGCCGTGGTGGGTTGGAGCAGCGCAGTTGGAAACAGCGCCTACCAATTTGGAGTGTCTCATTAATTCTAAAATCTACTATAGTTGGCTAGGTCGGAATTTCGCCTGCTCACCGCGTCAATCAACTTGCTGCTGAGTCGAAAGCCTTTTTGATGGAGCTGCAAGAGTAATGGTTGAACTGCTTCGACCTTTGTAGATTGTTTTGCAAACAGCAAGAAACCCGCAATACCCATGACTTGTAAGCCCGCAGATTAAGCGACTTTTCGCCCGCGTCGGTCATCAAGGAACACTGTTTTCACATCTAACTCTGTTGCTAGCACAACAGTTTCTGCTTCCCCTTTGTCAAGTGTTGGTGTCAGCATCGCCACCGCTTGTGTGTTAGAAACGGTTCTTCTTGCGACAAAAGCTGCTTGTGGTAATTCTTTTGCCCCCGGTTTACCCACCCCTCGCACAACAACTTCTGTCCAAACCTCATCGGCAACATAAAGTGTTCCGATTAAGGCTTCCAACGTTTTCCACTGATCGATGACAGAAACACCGATTAGAAATGAGGCATCAGCAACTGCGGTTATTGGCGAAGCCATTCGGCACTCTCCAATTCTTGCTGGATTTCCTCATCATCATATTCAGCAATAGGGATTCCCTGCTGGCTCAAAAGCTGAATGAAATCCCACAGATGCATCTCTGCCAATTTTGCAGCTTGGCCTAAAGAAAGGACATTGCGCTGAAAGAGTGCAACCGCAAGTAACCGCTTCACTTCTTCAGTGAGTTTCTCTCCGTCGTAGCCTGCAACAGACAGTGGAATTGCAAGTTCACTTGGCAGATCTAATGTGATATCCATCTCAACAACTCTCCTCTCTTTTTTAAGTTTCCAGAGCGGTAGTCACCAATAATAGCCTTAGAAACCATTAATCCGTTTTGCTTCCCTGCTTGATAAACGAACTCAATAGATCCACCGGTATCGGGAAAACTAGTGTTGAGTTTTTCTCGGCTGCCACCTCAATAAGTGCTTGCAGGTAACGAAGTTGGATACCGATCGGATTTTTGCTTAAAGTTGTTGCGGCCTCCGTTAATGCTTCGGACGATTCCAACTCTCCCGTAGCGTGGGTAAATTTCGCACGGCGTTCCCGCTCTGCCTCTGCTTGTTTTGCCATCGCTCGCTGCATTTCTGCGGGTAGGTCTACATGCTTAATCTCCATCGAGATGACGCTGATTCCCCATGTCTCGCTGTTCCTTTGGATAATCTCCTCCAACTCCTGATTCAGTTTTTCACGTTCCGACAAGAGGTCATCAAGTTCCGCGCTTCCGAGAATGCTTCGGAGCGTTGTTTGCGCCAGCTGGCTGATTGCAAACCCAAAATCTTCAACCTCGACGACCGCTCTTGCAGCATCCACGATTCGGAAAGTTAAAACGGCGTTCACACTCACCGAGACGTTGTCTTTGGTAATTACATCCTGAGGCGTAACATCCTGTACGACAGTCCGAAGACTCACACGCTGCATCCGCTCAATCCAGAACGGTATGAGTAGCACTAGCCCGGGTCCCCGCGCACCGGTCAAACGTCCCAACCGAAATACAACCGCCCTTTCATATTCTCTGAGGATACGTACAGAAGTCATCATCGCTATGACGAGAACAACCATTGCGATACCAAGTTCATTCATAAAATTGATTTGCGGCATTTACCTCTCCTTCTCTTTAATTTATTGAAAATAATAAGCCTAATTCACTGTTATTTCCCTTTGAATTTTTCTGCATATATTGCCCACAGCGCAAAGCAGGTGGTTTGTAAATTCGCCGTTGGCTCTTTTAGTTCAATAGGGGTAGCACTAACAAAACTTCCATCTTCCTGTTGCACCTCCCTCAAATACCTTAGCGCAACCTGATCCGCGTTTAAGGGATCTTCCCCAATCACCAACGCGAGAATCGCATAGGCGGTAACTTCCGGATCGCTCGGTGCCCCTTTCCACATACCAAATCCACCATCATTGTTTTGCATCTGCTTTAGCCAAGCAAGTTGTTCGTCAATATTATAAGCAATCGATAATCCCTGCAATACCCATGAAGTGACCAGAACACTAGACCGAGAGCGTAACCCCTGTTCCATTGACCACCCACCATCATAATTGATGCGACTGGCAAGCCAATCGGCAGCTTTAGTAACGAGCTCAGACTCCCGATCGAAGTCAAGCTGTCCAAGCCCTGCTAAAACAGCCCCTGTATAGAGCGGGTTACCGGGTTGACGGATTTCACGGCCCCAGCTTCCGCTTTCTCTTTGGGCCTCCTCAAGCCATTTGAGCCCATTAAACTGGGCTTGCCAATATTCTACTACTTCAGCTCGCTTTAGTGCAATAATAGCAAAAATGGTATGAGCGGCATTTCCATTCCAACTTCCATCGGACTTCTGATGTTTTATCAGATAGCTGACGCCTCGGCGAATGACACTTGAACCAGATCCCCAACCTTTTAGCATCAGTGCCTGCATTGCAAATGCTGTAACTTCAACATCACTTTCTTCGTCCGGTACGAGGGGCCAACCGCCATCATCATTCTGATGCTCAATGATATATGATGCAGCCTGTTCGATGGTCTCATAAGGTGATTTTGCCGCCATCCCCGCTGTTGTGTGTAAACTTAATGCAATCACAAGTGAACAGATTAACAACTTACAAAAAGCCTGTCGAATAACAGGAAAAGGGAAATTAGAGAAAGAAGAGCAGGCGCACTGTTTTCCCCTCTCCATGTTTCTTGGTCTCAATTTCTGCCTCCTTTCGGGGCAAGCGCATGTAGATCGCTTGGCAATTTACCGAGTGCACCCTCGCTTAACTTGTATGCGGTTCAATAACGACCTTATAGACGCCCTCCTCACCAAGCATCTGGATGCCCTCCTCTAAGCGGGCTAGGGGAAGATGATGGGTAATAAGATCTTTCAGAGGAACTTGGGTTCGCTCCAAAAAGTCAAGGGCGGTTTGGAATTGGATCTGTGGATAGGCCCACACACCACAGATGTCGAGATCTTTGTTACAAATCTGGTGTGGACGGACATTGACGGAACCTGAATCGGTATAGTGTCCTACCTCAATCACTTTACCACCGCGGCGGACAAGGTCGATCGCTTCAGCAAAGACACCCGGCAACCCGGCGCATTCTATCACTATATCCGCACCCGCTCCGCTCGTGAGATCTTGCACCTGCTCAAGGCGTTGTTCAAGGGAGGTCTCACCAACATTGATGACGACATCTGCCCCCATATGTTTCGCCATATCCAAACGGCTGTCCACAATATCGGTGGCGATAATTGTTCCTGCACCGGTACTACGAAGCACAGCAATCACGAGAAGCCCAATGGGGCCACAACCGAGCACAGTGACACTGTTCCCAATGCCGTATCCTGCGCCGACTTGCGGTACACCCGGCGCATGTGCACGCTCTACCGCGCGGGTTGCAACAGCGACCGGTTCTGTCAAGACACGCAGCACTTCAGGGATTCCTTCCGACACCTTAAACACCCAAGAGTTACCGTGGATGTAGGTATACTCAGAAAATTCCCCTGTCAGGTGAGGCGGAGCTTCACAGTTGCTGAACCCGTAAATCGTTCGATTTGTGCATAAGGTCGGACGGTGTGGAAAACGCAAACAATAGTAGCATCTCCCACAGTTCTTCGAGCCGGGCACGACGGTTACTGGATCGCCCTCTTTAATCGGGCCACCCATCACATTCATCACCTGATTCGCATTTTTGCCAATCTCGGCGACAGTGCCAACGACTTCATGCCCCGGAATCACGGGAAAATTCAGGTTTGAATGACCGAGATACATGTGCTTGTCGCTACCACAAATGCCAACTTGGTCTACCTGAAGCAGTAGCGCATCGTCGGCAGGGGTTGGCTTTTCAAATTCACGAATCTCGATTTGTCCCGGCGTCGGCATTACCGCAGCCTGTACTTGCATTTTAGAAACTCCTTTATTTATTCTTGTAGTATGTTTTCTTTTTATATGAGCCTTCTTTTTTAGTCGGAGTTCAGGGTTACCCCCAATTATTCTTAGTATATTATCAAAGGGATATGATAGATAAACTGCCTTTACATATCCGTTTTCACCTGATTTGCTGGTCAATCTGATTAAAAATACCTCGCACTCCCTCCTCGGTTAACAATGGAAGCAGCTGCACCAGTCGAATGTACCCCGCACGATCGATAAGTACAATCGTCGGTATCTTGGGAGCCATTCCATACTGCCGAGAGACTTCACCTGTCCAGTCCAATAGGAAACTCGACAGATTAAACTCTTCCGCAGCGTCTTGGGCTTCGGCTTTAACCTTGCCCTTCAGAAACAGACGTACAGAGAGAGGCATACCAGATCCATTGGCAATGGGGAGAATCCGCAGTGCCTCAGCATACCGCTCAAGGAATAGATTTAGCCATATTTCCCCGTTATTAACACTGTCCCTATCAAAGCCGAACAGCAACACATTTGCTCCACGGAATTGGCTCAATCGAATTTCTTGATCATTCTGATCTTTGAGGGTGAAATCGGAGGCTAGCGTCCCCAACTCTGGAACGATAAGTGGTGGGGAGGCACAGGTCAGAAGAACAAGTGGAACACACAGAATCCAGCCATGCGAAACGTATAGAGTAATTCGTAGTACGTAACCCGTAAATGTATTTTTTTTGCTCCGTCCCATCCTGCCTTATCGACAAGCACGGCTAATCCCAACAGAGATAAGATCTAGATTACCCTCCCTGCCTTCCCTCCTTTGATGCGCCCATTTAATCCGACCAGATCGGTGTCAATACTTTCGTCAATTGGATCAGGCTGTCCAGATTGTGAGCCGGTAAGAAATAATCAACATACGGCAGCGCAGTGCGTATGCCGCGACAGATTGGCTGATATCCTTCACTGCCGAGTAGGGGGTTCAACCAGATTAATTTATATGCTTGACGATGCAACACCTCCATCCCCTTCTGGAGGATATCCGCTTCGCCCCGGTCCCAGCCATCACTGATTAAAATGACAACAGTTCTGTACGCAGAGAAAGATCGTCCAAACTCACGGTTGAAGGCAACAATACTCTCACCAATTCTCGTTCCCCCCGACCAATCAGGTACAATCTGTGCAACTTCACGAAGCCCTTCTTCAAGCCCTTTGCGGCGGAGGAGTCCGGTGATGTTGGTGAGCTCTGTACTAAAGACCGCAACTTCGACCTCTTCAAGTGCTTGCTGCATCCCGTAGATAAACTGAATCAGAAAGGTGGAATAGTAGTCCATCGATCCGCTGACATCACAGAGCAGTAAGATCTTGTTTTTCTTGACCTTTTGACGCTTCCGAATCAATTTCAGTGGCTCCCCACCGTAGGCCATATTTTTACGCCAACTCCGTCGAAAGTCGATTGTCTTCCCTTTGGTACTGGTCTTTTTTCGACGGCTCAGTTTCGTCGCTAACAGTGGAACCAGTTTAGCGATAACTTCTTGCGCTTTTTGCATCTCCTCTGCCGAGAACTGACCGAAATCCTTCTGGGTCAAAACCTGCTCGGCACTATAGGCGACGGTATCCTCTTCCCCTTCCTCTTTATCGTCCTCGATCTCTGTCCACTGGTCTAGATTTATCACTGTTTCTTCGGCATTAAGCAGATCCTCGAGGGACATCGTCTGCTCTTCTTCCGCCTCAAGCCCCAATTCCTGTGGATCGGGACGCGGATATCTCCAGAACCAGTCAAAGGTGATATCGAATATCTCCCGATCGGATTCGTTGGCGATTAGGTTCATCTTGGCTGCGTCGTAGAAATCCTGTTGCTGTCCAATATTGATTAATTCAACGCTTCGGCAGAAACTGATTTGGTTCGTTGTGGTAACATTCACACCCATCTGCTTGAGCAACCGACAGAAGGCTGTAATCTCTTGAAGGAGTGGTTGTTGGTTAGTCATAAGTTAAGCCCAATTGCTGACGTGCCTCGCTCTTTTCGGCTATTTTCTTTTTAAAATAGTGACAGAACTCTTGATAGCGTTCATTTCCAAGATCTTCTTTCAGGGAATCTGCGTAGCTTTCGGGTGTGCTGTGTTTCAATTCAAACGCTAGACAATACTCTTCTTTGATAAACTCCTCAATGCCCCTGATAAAATTAGGGTCATCTTTAAGCGTATTGAGTTTTTTTCAAGGTCGGGGTTCAGTTGAATTTGGACCATGCTCTCAACTCCTTTTACACTACTAGTTGTTATGCTTAAACTATCCGCGCATATATCGCCAATCTGCTTTTTCGACATCGTTTGCCTCAGAGTCACTTCTGGCACCATCTACCATCTTGTCCAAGCCTACCTCGCGCGCCCGCTGAATATCATCCTGATATTTGAAAATGCAACCGAGTGTCTCCTCAACAATGGCGGAATCCAAGCCATCTTTACCCAACGCGATGAGAGCTAATCCCCAATCTAATGTCTCTGCGACTCCCGGTTTTTTGTAGTAATCCCCTTCCCTAAATACCCTCATCAGGTTACAAAGTTGCTGTGCAAGCATATCGTTGATATGTGGCAGCTTGGTTTTAACGATTGCGAACTCCTTCTCAACCGACGGATAGTCTATCCACTGGTAGAGGCACCGGCGTTTCAGAGCCTCGTGAATCTCTCGCGTACGATTTGAGGTCAACACCACATAAGGAATATGTTTGGCACGAATCGTCCCAATCTCCGGAATGGTAATCTGAAAATCTGACAGGATTTCAAGGAGGAACGCTTCAAATTCACTATCACTTCGGTCTACTTCATCAATGAGCAGCACAGGTGGGGCGGCACCATCAGTTTGAATAGCTTCGAGGAGCGGACGTTTTAGCAGAAACTCCTCGCTGAAGATGTCATCACCAATCTGCTCTTTGTCCATACCGCGTATTTCGTCGATGCGCAGCTGGAGGATCTGTTTCGTGTAGTTCCACTCATACAACGCGCTGTTCACATCCAGTCCTTCGTAACATTGCAAACGGATTAAATTGCCACCGGTTGCATTCGCCAAAACCTTTGCAACTTCTGTTTTGCCGACGCCGGGCTCACCTTCAAGGAAAATCGGCTTTTTCAGGTGATGCGCTAAGTAGATTGTTGTTGCCAACGCACGATCGGCGATGTAATGCTGTTCCACGAATGTTTCTTGTACTTCTTCAATTGATTCAATCATTGATTATCCTTTTACAATTAGATTTCAGGCGGCTACTCCATTTTCACGCAGACGAGGATTTCCGTAACGCTTCCTCATAATCTGTCCGATAGTCGATATCCATCAATACTTGGTCGGTATCGACAGTTACATAATGGATGTCATCTGCATACTTCCGAAAAAGCGACCGAACTCCGCCGCTATCCTCATCCAGTGCAAGGATGTCAGCAGCGTAGCGTCGATCAAAAATTACCGGATGCCCGCGACGATAGTTATAACTTGGCACCGCTATTCCGCCTTCTGTTTGGATGTATGTATCAATAATCAGATTAATCAGATCCGGCGTGATGAGCGGTAAATCTACCAGAGTCATCGCAAACGCATCGGCGGACGCTGAAATTGACTGCACACCACACTGTGCGGAGGTCAGCATGCCTTCTTGATAAGTGGGGTTAAATGCAATTTTGACCGGTTTGTGCCGGATGCGCGCTTGAACCTTCTCAGCCTCGTGTCCAACGACAACGATAACTTCGTTCAGTTTGGATCCAAGCAGATTATCGATTACGGTTTCAATAATCGTGCTTTTACCAAAAGGAAGGAGTTGCTTGGGTTCACCCATGCGAGTGGACAGCCCCGCGGCGAGGATGATACCAGATATTTTGGGTGTCACTTGGGGAGGGCTCATTTTACGTCTGAATTTGATTCTCGCTTACGACGAGTGATAAAGAACAAATCACGATTCGCTTACTTGCAAGGGCAAAGGTGTCAACTCACTTATGGTTCCTGCGTCACGCTTTCAATCAACAGATTGTCCATTCTTTCCATAGCTCAGATGGAAATGATACACGCAAAAGCCAATTCCATCAAGTTTTATTTTTGGCTCATCTCAAAAGAAAGTGCAAAGCACAAGTCCGAGAGGACCCCGTGACCGGGGTTGGTTCATTTCTGTTGCACTCATTCTTTACATGAGCGATTTTTATAATGAGACGCTATTCAAAGAGTTCTGCCACCTGACAAGAGAATCCTTTGACAACCCCCTCACCGTTGAGGGGATCATTTCGTGTGAGCACTGTGATGTCTATTTCCGAACGATAGACCGTCACTGTTTTGGAGCGGGGTTTAATTACCCATACTAACTGGGTGCCTGCCTCAAGGTAGGCAAAGGCCTTTTCTTCAACTTGGTACAACTTGTCTGTAGGAGAAACGACTTCCACGGCAAGGTCTGGCGGGACTGGAGATGCTTTGCTCCGATCAGCTGGGAGTTGGTCGGTTGAAATGAAGGCTACATCGGGCATCAGTACGCGTTCACCAACTCGAAATCCTGTATCTGACATATAGACACGCCCTAACTGATTGTCACGAACGTACATGTTTAACAGTGAAATTAGGCTCATACTAACATCACCGTGCTCTAATGAGGTAGGTGGCATCGGCACTAATTCTCCTTCAATGTATTCATATCCTTCTAAATCGCTTTCAAGGAATTCCTCTAACGTCATCTTGGGAATCTCATGCGGAATACTTTCAGACGAGAATTGACGAACTTCTTGTGCATCCATTTTTATTCTCCTATTGCATCTACTTTCAGGTTGTTAGCAAACCCCAGTGGGCGCGGTTTCCTAACCGCCCTATTTATCCAGCATCGGAGTGAGTAGTTGACTTCCGTATCGACATTTTACGGGTTGCGGAGAAGGTGCCCGGTGGGTGTGTAAAATAGACACCGCTCGCTATAGATTCACCGACTGCGCTTCTGCCAGCCCAATACGCCGCACGGCTACAAGCCTAATACAGACCCGCACGCACAACGCGGCCTTGGATGTAGTATGTCGCCAGTGTGACATCGGCAGGTTTGGACTGAACTTATCGGCGAATTATGGATACGCCTCCCATAAATGTCAACACGCCCTAGCAACTTGCATTATATTATATCATAAGATCAGGGTTGATCCAGAAAAAACAACCCATTCCCTCATTTTGTATATTCCCCAATGACTTAGAAAATAGTTGATAAAACTGAACAACCGTGATATATTTTTTACAACTTCCAAAGCCCAACCTTTGGTCGCTAGTCAGAAACATCTCGCCATAAATGTGGAAGAAAGAGGAACGAATTATCATGCCCGGAGCGATGTTAACAAATCCTTACTTGACTAACGAATTATCGCCGCCGCCTGCTAGGAGTTACCGCTATCGACAGTGGGTTGAACGAGGATATCAAACCTACCTACGACCAATTGACTCCGACAGCGAATTGGGTGTTTTGATCGGGCAGATGGGCTGGGTAGGAAGCCATGCCCACGCGCACGGCTATCTCTGGGCTTCGGCGGGCAATATGGGCGCACTCTTAGCTGACGCAGTGGATGAAGCCTGCCTGCTTCCACGTAATGAATCCCCGCGTTACGCTTTGCCCCCGGCGATTACTGTGAAAGGGTTGGCGGGGCGACATGTCCTCTTAACAAAGTCCGGCTCACGGTTGGACATGATCGCTTTGGAACATCCGGCACTTAACTTGACAATTGTTGAAGTGGAAGACGACGGTGTGCATTATCGTATGCGCTTCGGTACACCTATACTCTCCGCACTCGACGAGGGTCAGACGAAGCCTCCGAAACCGACGAGTGAGATGTTTCACTATATGCTAATTTTTGAACAACTTGAAGCGCACGGTTTCAAAGCGTTGGTACATCTACAGCCAAAGTTCTTGAACTTAATCTCTCGGAGTGAACACGGAGAGCCATCACGATTTTACGATTTTCTGAGAGGGTACGAACCAGAAACCCCGATTATGTACGATAAATCAGGCGGCATCGGTTTTGTACAAGAGCGAGCACCGGGAATCCCTGAGCTTTCCTACGAGAGCTTGCGTCTCTTTAAGGGAGAAGATATCCCAGCAAATCAACAACACGAGATGCGTCACATCATCTATTGGGTTGGACACGGCACATTTTCGCGTGGCGTTGATATTCTAGACGCCTACAGGCATTCCGAGTATTTTGAGGCAGCGGCTCGAATGACGTGGGAAGCCAACCAGAACCGTATTAATGCTCAGGCATATAGCGAAGAGATTGTGAACTGTATCCTTCGTGAGTTTCAGGCGAATCAGGAACCCACCCAAGAGCCGCCTCCTGAACGAGATAATTTGTATAATTATCCGTAGCCCTGTCAAACTATCAAATCTTCCGTGCGAAAGTATGCCCTTCCATAATCGCATGCTGGAGCGTGCGCGGTGCGAAGGCATCACCCACGACAAAGCACGTTACCTCGCCTTGGAGCGACTGAGATAGCTCGTCGACCGCTTGCCCACCAAACGCATAGACTACAGCGTCGTAACCGTTCAACTCGCCCCTCGTCTCAGTCCAAGCGTTTTCGGTGATGAGGGTATCGCCCTCAATTGCGCGGACATGCAGGTGTGGGTGGATAACGATCCCTTTGTGGAACAGACGTTGATAGACCGGCGGGCGCGTTGTTGCGCCGAGCAGCGTGCAGATTGCTTCCATGCTTGTGATGATTTCCACGGACTTTCCTGCATCGAGCAGTAGTTCCGCAGCACTGGGCCCTTGAAAACCGTACTCCTCGTCAATCACCGCTATATGCTCACCTTTTGGAACATCACCGTTCAAGACAGACCACGTATCTACAGCATTTTCAATCCCAGGTACTTCCGGAGTTAGCGGACAAGCCCCCGTCGCTATGACGACGACATCGGGGTTCTCACTTAAAATTGATTCGATGGTCGCCGCACAGTTCAGCCGGATCTCGACCCCGGATTTTCGGCATTGCTCCCCCATCCAGTCTGTTGCACCTGAGAACTCTCCGCGCAATGGGGCTTTGGCAGCAATCAACGTTTGACCACCCAATTCGCTGCCTTTCTCCATCAGCAAAACTTTGTGCCCACGCCATCGTGCGATGCGTGCAGCTTCAAGCCCGGCGGGCCCACCGCCGACCACCACCACTTTGCGGGACTGTTCTGCGGGTGTGAGCGCGCCTAACTCGGTCTCCCTGCCTATTGTCGCATTCTGCACACACGTCACACCGCGTCCGGTGTAGATGCGATCGATACACCCTTCGTTGTAGCCTTGACATAGCCGGATGTTATCCAATTGTCCTGCCATTGCCTTTTGAGGTGCTTGCGGATCGGCGATTAATGCACGGGTCATGATGACCAGATCCGCCTGCTCGTTTGAGACGATTCGCTCCGCTTCTATCGGATGTGTCACCCGCCCTGCCGTGATGACCGGCACGGACACCACCCCCTTAATTGACGCTGCCAACGGGGCGTATGTTGCATGGGGGAAGGTCATATCTGGCACCGCTCCCGCTTCTCCAACAAAGGTCTCGGCAGTCGCACCAATGACACTAAAGTAATCGAGGATTTCCAGCGCGTCCAGTTTTCCGGCAATCTCTTGCATCATTGCATTGTCAAGACCGCCCCTAGTGAAATCATCACCTGTGATGCGGATGCCAATAATGAAATCATCGCCGCACCGCTCGCGGATAGCCTCAATCACCCGTATGCCGAAGCGTAAACGGTTCGGGAGCGATCCTCCGTACTCATCGGTGCGCTGGTTTGCGTTTTGTGTCCAGAACTGATCGATTAGATGGCAGTGGCTCGCGTTTACTTCGCAGCCATCAAAGTTACCCTGCTTCAATCGCCACGTCGCATCCGAAAAGGCTTGGACGAACTCTGTTATCGTTTCCTCATCAAGTGTGTGCGGTGTTTCACGGTGGTTCGGTTCGCGGACAGGAGAGGGACCGTACATCCGATGCAGCCGGTCAACACTCCGCCCTCGCCGTCCACGATGTGTAACCTGCGAAATGACCGGGACGTTGTAGGTGTGCATTGTGTCGGCAAATTCAGCGAGATACGGAATCACACGGTCCTCAAACAACTCCACGCCGTTCCAATCCCGGGCCGGTGAGGTTGGGTGCACCCCTGCCGAGCCAAAACACATCAGTAGGCCCACCCCACCCTTTGCCTTTTCCTCGTAGTAACGCCGTGCTTTCTCCGTTGGAACCCCATCTTCCGCCAACGCATCCGCATGGGCCGATGTAACGATACGATTCTTAACCGTAGCATGGCGGAGTTGCAGGGGTGTGAACAGATGCTTAAATTCCGGTGCAGCCATAATGATTTCTCCTTATTATAAAAATAGGGCTTACGCAGTTGAACGCTCAGAGCTTTGTAGTTCGGCGATTTATCGCCGCAGGATACTATTTCCAACGCCCGATGAATCGGGCAACTACAGTACTGCGTAACTCCTAAAAAAATTAAAAAGTTAGTTCCTGTTGGTTCAAACGCTCAACAAGCGTAATCGTCTCTATTAATTTATAATTTTCAGAGGTTCTCCGGCTGCCGCCGTTTCCAATTAAACTCGGTTTCACTCATCGGATCGTCGGGATTCGGTTGCCAGCCCTCCGGCTCGTCATACTTGCCCAACGCCCGCGCCATCTCGCGGACATGGCTAGCGATGCTGCCGCAGCAACTTCCGATATAGTTCACCCCCATGTTCTTGGCTTTGGACGCAAACGCCTCCATTTCGTAGCGGGTAAGTTGGGTTGGGTCGAGGCGGTCGGGGAAGGCAGGCGTTCCTGTGAACCAAGGCACCTCATCGGAGCAGCGGAACGCTACAGGCTGTGCAGCGAGGTAGGCACCGGTTGCATTGCGCATCTCCTCAATAATGGGATAGGTCCGTTCGGGGTCTCTCATGCAGTTAACCCCCACAATGTCCGCCCCTGCGTCATGCAGACGCTTCGCACATTCGCCCGCTGTTACATCGTCATCGGTTTGGTTGCTGCCACGAAATGATAAGGTAATCATCACGGGCAGATCCGTCTTTGCCTTAATCCGCTCAAGACATAGCAATGCCTCCCCAAAGTACCAAAACGTTTCCCCGATGAAGAGGTCCACCCCCGCTTGCGCTTCAATCTGCTCATCAAACATGCTTGTGACCAGAGCCTGTGACGATGGGTTATCCGCTTCCCATTTCCATGTTGCACTCAGATCGCCTGCGACGAGTGCTTTATCACCGGCGACCTCTTTGACGATACGGGTCGCCGCGCGGTTAATCTCAAACGTTCTGTCCGCATAGCCGACCGTTTCCAATTTTTCGCGGCTGCCGTAGAACGCCATCACCTGTAGAACATCCACGCCCGCCATGAGAAACTCACGGTGCATTTCCCGAATTGCGTCGGGATGGGTCACGGCTAACTCCGGGGTGAACGCGCCTGCAACAACATAGCCGCGTCTTTCCAATTCAACGATGTAGCCGCCGTCACCGAGCACGATGCCGTCAGCCAATTGCTCCAAAATTCCTTTTGCCATGTGATTCTCCTCCTTAAAAGAATAATGCGTAATACGTGATGCGTAAAAAACGTGTCCACGAAATAACGGTAGTTGTGCAGATAATCCCTTACGTATTACTCACTCGTTACGAATTATTTTTTTAACACAGAGAAATGAGTGGTAACTTCTTGCTCTCAATTATCTCTGTTTGGTGACAACTAACGGGTTTTCGCCAGAGGACAACGGCAGCTCCACAGTCTGCGCCTCGACAATCGACTGGTAAGCCGCCATCAACGTTTCAACAGCGATGAGAGCGGTTTCGATGTTGCTTGTAGGAGGTATGCCGTTCTCGATTGCACCAATCAATTGCTCCACCGAACCAACAACCCTTGCCCCCTTGATAAACTGATCGTAATCTTGGGAGACGTGGTTAATTGTAACAACCTGTGCGCTCGCGTCCATAAACATCGTCTGACCCTCGAAGTTAATGGTCATCGAATTGCTGTGACGACGGTCTTTGACCAACTGTTGTTTACCCACCTCAAGAAAAGCAAAAAAATCGCCATAGTCAAGAACAATCTGTCCGAAGTTCTCAACGTCGGCTTCTGCGTAAACGTCCCAGAGCTTTCGCCACTTTGCGGTGACGGTTTTTGGCCGACCAAACAGCGAAACCGCGTAGTCAATAGCATAACAGCCCATATTGGTCATCTCCCCACCGCCGGACTTCTGGGGTGGGTCAAGCCGTTCGGGCCATGCAGCCGCTAATTCAAAATCCGTCGGAAAATTCATCCCAAAGAGATGATGATAGCCCATCACCGTCCCGTGCACTCCCGTCTGTACCTCTTGCAACAGCCTCGCGTAGACCGGTATAAAACGGACCATCGGAATATCGTGCACAAAATGGACGTTGTGTTTTCCGACGGCTTCAGCAATGCGGCGTGCACTGTCCAAACTCTCACAGAGTGGTTTGTTGAGGAAAATGTGTTTGCCCGCAGCAGCGGCAGATTCAACCATATCCGCCTTGTCACACGGATCGCAGGTCACCGCAACGAAATCCACCTCCGGGTGATTGATGACCGCCTCGTATGAACTCGACAAAGGAGCACCAAAGCCCCTCCGCAGCTCTTCTGCGCGACGCGGATTTTCTTCGTATGCAGCAATAACACGGGTATCGGATCTGCCCTCGAACATGCCGCAGACACCTGCGCCATGTGTGCAACAGTTACCGAGGATCCCTACATTATACAACTTCATTTTTACTTCCGCTCCTCCGAAAGGTTACCTCGCTAAACTCTCCTTGTGTTACGATGCACAGCATATCATCCCATCATCTATTTCCAAAAAGCCGCTTGAATTCCGGCAGACATTCCCAAAACCCATCCCCAAATATCCCGTTATCGGGTCGATAGACGCTTTCGAGAGATATGCTCCCTTGATAGTCATCGCTTTCAGCGCGTGCTCAAGGTCCCTGCTGATACCGTTGGTAATAACGCCAAGTTTCATCCCTGTTTGCCCCTTAACGACCCGTATTTTTTCGCATAAGTCACGGTTGAATCTTGTCTAAAAATCGAGTAAAATACTTGATGATTATAGTATAACAAAGTGCTTAAAGTCAAGGATCGAATTTAGTACTTCATATATGCCTCGTTTTTCCGAGTCTATTACCTTCCTGTATAAGTCCCGGCTGCAGACATAGTACCCAGTCCAGCTTTCTCGTACCGTAGAGGCGACAATTGAAAGATACCTCTGACACCCCAAAAGGCGGCTTAACGGTCAAGTCTCTCCTGACCACGCTGCTGCTCACCCCAATTAATGTGGCTTGGGTCATCCAACTGGAAGTAGTTCGCCACACCTGCCCAACGATTATCCATCCGTTCGCAAATGTCATTTTTATCTTCTTTTGGCTGATTCTGATTCAGTACATACTCGGCAAAATTTCCCCCATACTCGGCCTTTCTCAGCAGGAGTTGTTGACTACCTATGTCATGCTGTGTATCGTCTCCTGCCTCTGTTCATACGACTGCATAGAAGTCTTGATTCCACTGATGGGACATCCGTTTCAATTCGCAACAATCGAAAATGAGTGGCAACAGCTGTTTTTCAAGCAACTTCCCCAATGGCTCACCGTCTCCGACGAAAAAGCACTGACAGCTTACTATAAAGGCGATTCAAGTCTCTACAACAGGCACAACTTTAACGAGTGGCTCATCCCTGCCCTCGCGTGGATCCTGTTCATCTTGGTGATGATGGTTGTGATGGTGTGCATCAACACACTGTTGCGGGTGCAGTGGGCGGAACGTGAACGTCTGACTTACCCAATTATTCAACTCCCGCTTGAAATGACCCATCCACAATCAAGATTCTTTAGAAATAAGCTGATGTGGCTGGGCTTCGGCATCATCTCAGTGATCGTGACAGTGAATATTCTGAACTCACTCTACCCTTCTGTTCCCTATATCCCCATCAAACGTCAAGATATCCATCAGTATTTTACCCATCGGCCGTGGAACGCGATGGGTGGGGTACGTATCTCTTTCTATCCTTTCGTCATCGGAATTAGCTTCCTCATACCACTCGAACTTCTGTTTTCATGCTGGGCGTTTTTCTGGATTTACAAGATTGAGTTGATGGTCGGTGGCATAATGGGTTGGCGAAATCTCCCGCGCTTCCCTTATGCCAGTGAACAGGCTTTCGGTGCATATACGGCGATATTAGTCTTTGTACTCTGGAGAGGAAGGTTGCATTTCAAAGGGTTGGTGCGTCATCTGCTAGGATCACGTGGATCTGCGTCGCAACTGGAGGACTCCCGTGAACCGATGCCGTATCGCCTCGCCGCTGGAGGGATCGTCGTTGGTATGATCTTCTTGACAGTTTTCTCCTACAAAGCGGGAATGTCGTTGTGGGTGATCCCTATTTTTTTCGGGACCTACTTCTTACTAGGGATAATGGTTGCAAGAGTCCGTGCCGAATTAGGTTTTATGGTGCACGATATGATCGGCATCACACCACACACTATGATTATTAACGGTTTTGGGACACGTCGCCTCGGTAAGGGGACCCTGACCATCTTTGCGCTGTATCACTTTTTCACCCGCACCAACTGGGCAAATCCGATGCCGGAACCCCTTGAAGCCTTCAAAATATCGTCCTTGCGGAATATTAGCTCCCGTAATATGACGGTTGCCATTCTGCTCGCAACGGTTATCGGATCGATAGTTACCTTCTGGCTTCTGTTGGAAATCTACTATCGGCATGGCGCAGCATCCGGCTACTTCTGGCCAAGCACATTGGGATTCGGCCGTCACGCTTACGGTGTGCTTGAGAATTGGCTGAGTTTTCCCCAAGGATACGATGGGGCCGCACTTGCCTTCACAGGCGGTGGCCTTGGAGTGGCGGGATTGTTGATGTTGTTACGGGCACGCTTTTTGTGGTGGCCGCTCCACCCACTTGGCTATGCGATGGCAAACAGTTGGGGGATGTACAACCTGTGGTGTTGTCTCTTTGTTGTTTGGGTCGCCAAGCTGATTATCCTACGTTACGGAGGTTTACGGGCGTATCAACGCGCGATTCCCTTCTTTTTAGGGTTGGCGTTGGGAGACTGCATAGCTGGCGGCATCGGGAGCATTTTAAGTATTCTTCTTAACACGGATGTGTATGAATTTTTTCCTTAAGCAATCCATAAAAAAGTATTTTGGGCATGCACAGAACCTACCTCTACATTTCCCGTGTGAACCTTTTTTATTTTTTGAGACATCCTGCTTTGTTGTTGATCCAAACCCGTGAACGTGCTAAAATAGAAACGCATCATTTCAAACTTCAACTTTGGAGGTCCAATATGGCATTAGGAGAGGGCGACTATAAATATGAATTAGTTGACGGATGGCCAACGCTGCCGGAGGGTTGGGTTTTCTCTATGGTGTCGGATGCAGCAATCGATTCCAAGGGACGAATCTTCGCCTTTACCCGTGGTATACATCCGGTTATTGTTTTTGATAAAAAGGGGAACTTCGTCACCTCGTGGGGGTATGGGGATTTCGGTGTTTCCCCGCATCTGATTAGCCAATCACACGGCATCTTCATCGGTCCTGACGATGAAGTTTACCTGACCGATGCGTGGCAGCATATCGTGCGCCGCTACACGCTGCTCGGTGACCTAGAGCGTGAGTGGGGAACCCGCGGGGTCGCTGGTGTGACCTACCATAAACGTGAATACAATATGCCCACCGGCGTCGCACTCGGTCCAGAAGGGGAAATCTATGTCTCGGATGGATACGGCAATCGTCTTGTTCACAAGTATTCCAAAGAAGGTGAGCACTTGCTAGCATGGGGCGAGGCGGGCAGCGGTCCAGGTGAATTCGCAGTGGTCCATAACATTGGTTGCGACAAAACGGGGCGCGTTATTGTCTGTGACCGTGAAAACAATCGCATCCAGATCTTCGATCCCGATGGTAAACACATGGAAACATGGACGGATGTAGTTGCCCCCGGCGATGTGTGGATCACTGATGACAACATGATTTATGTGGTCGAGCAGGGGGCGGGCTCACGTGTCAGCGTCTGGACCCCGGAAGGAGAGCGGTTGAGCCGGTTCTCCGGTGCGGAAAACAACGGTATCATCCAGTCGGCGCATGGACTTTGCGTTGATGACGAAGGCAGCATCTACGTCGCCGAGATCGGGGAGGCAGGCCGCGGACAGCGGTTTCAGAAGTTTGCCCGCGTCTAAACAGATTCGTTCATGTTAAAAGATCGCACGGGCGGGATTACTCCGCCCGTGCTTGCTTAGTCCGGTTGTACAGGTCGCGTCCGATCGTGTCGAATCAGCGGACGACTCCCGCTGGGTGTTACAATGAACGATTTCTCAATGTGTAGCGACCCGACGCCCGGCATCGAAATCATCGCTTCCAGATTGAGAACCATGTCCATCTCAAGCGGTAGGTCTGATGGGACATCCACACAATCATCCTGAATTCGCTGCCCATTGTCTGCGACAATAATCGGATAATCGCGGACCTCCAAGCCCAACCCATGTCCATGAGGAGATGAGGCTGTAATGCCGTGTGCGTTGAGCGTTTCCCACATGGCAGCTTGGGCGGCAGACGCTTTCGCGCCCGGTGTCATTTCTTCTACCCCTGCCTCAACGCATTCCTGTAACGCTCTGTGTCTGTCAATCAGCGTCGGCGACGGTTCGTGCATCGTCAGGGTTGTGCCGCTATCGGAGAAACACCCTTCGTAAATACAGCCAAAGTCTACATAGAGTATGTCGTCGTCAGTCAGGATGTAGTTTGGCTCTGTAGCAAGCCCTAAGCCGCGCACCCCGAATGCAAAGTGATCAAAATCTGCGCCATCCTTGCCGATCCGTTGCCGATAGTGTTGGACAACATCGGCGATTGGCTGCCCCGGTCGAGCAAGCGCGAGTGCTTCCATTGCTGCTGTCTCGCTGATTTCTGCCGAACGGATCAACCGTGACAATTCATCTTCAGTCTTGACCATCCGAACGAGACGGATGAGATTCGAGCAATCCTTAACCTGTGCCTTCGGCAGCCCTGCCTTAATTGCTGCTTTCGCCCTCGATGATAACCCTTCCATTTCGATTCCGATTCGAGCATCAGTCAACCCCCGTGCTGTGAGAACGCTCAGGAGCGCATCGGTCGGTGTGGCATCTTGCTGCGGTCTATGGAGTATATCAAAGATGCGTTGCTCCGCATCGGAAAGGGGCGGCAGCGGCAGCGAATCGTCTAACCCGTGGTCACCGAAGATATGCACATCTTGCACCCACAGATCGGATGCGTTTACTGCAAACGTCGGACTTGCCACAAGCGCAGGTTCACCCGCTAATGGAAAGATTGCATAAGCAGCGGTCGGATCGGGGTCGCTTGGTGCGCCCGGCACCATCATATACGCCTTGAACAGCGGATCAATCCAGCACCGATAATCTGAAAAATAGGTAATATTGACCGGCGAGGTTGCCACCAAGACATCCACACCACAGCGGCGCATATACTCTTGGGCGCGGGTTCGATTGAAAAGCACCGTATTGCTCCTTTACCCCAACATCAGATTTTTGTTAGCAGTTCCTAGAATTTCAAGCCTAGGCTCACACGATGCGCCCGTTGTAGGTGCCCAAAGTTAGCAAACGCATAGTCCAGAGAGAGCATTGTTGCAGCAAAATTCATGTGAATCCCCAAACCGAGCGTCAGCCCTTCTTCATCGTTACTGCTGTCGGGACCCAAGCGGAGTTTATACCCCCCACGAATTGCCGCCATCTTTCTGTACCAGTACTCTAATCCGAGGTTTAATCGTTCACTGTTATCGTTTGGATGGTTGGCATCGAGTGCGACGGTAAGGAGATTATCCCCACTATCAAGCAGATCGTAGGCGATGCCGAGCCGGAAATTGGATGGCAATGGAAACTCCACAGTTTCTAATTCAGCCTTTCGTGTCAGATTCGTCGTGTCCGGATAGGGGCGATAGTCCGCATTCCTGGGATCTCCCGCTTCTTCGGCACCGGTCACAAGGTCTGGGCCGCTGAAACGCATCTCGGGTCCGAAGTTTGAGAAACACATCCCGATGCGTAAACTTCTCCAGCCTGTGTGGTATAAGGTTCCGACATCAACGGCAACCCCTGTGGCACTTTCTCGATGAATTTGCTGATGGATGTATTTGGCATTGATACCGAAGGAGAGATTGACTCCCGACTCTTTTTCGTAAAGCTGTCTGGAATACGCCACCGACACCGCTGCATCCCACGCAGAGTACCAAAGACCCGTCCCATCAGGCTTTGCAAGCGTTGTGATTTCCGTATCGGGGACGTTAAGAAATGTAACGCTTGCGCCCAAGGTGCCTACCTTTTCTACCGGCGTGGCGAACGCGAGGTAGTTGTATCGGATATCCGCAAGCCATATTGTATGGGTGTCCGAGAAACTGGTCTGTTTGAGTTGGCTTAGCCCGGCTGGATTCCAGTAGATGGTAGTGGCATCGTTGGCAAGCCCGCCAAACGCACCTCCCAAACTGTCCACCCGCGCCCCCGGACCAATTTTTAGAAACTGTGCACCAGCAGTTCCAACGTTGGTAGTTGCGTCACCGGGAACCGTCCACAAAAACGCAACGGTAGCTAACAAAATAGAGATTACTGAAGCAAATCGCCTCACTGCTGAATTCGCAAAAATGGTATTGTGCATGTGCTTACCCTAGTTTATCCCCCTTTATCGAATGATCGCAAACCGACCAATCTTATTTCCGATAACATCATTGCTGTCATCTCGGGCTTCAACATGATAGATATAGACTCCGCTCGCAAGGGCTTGATTGTAAACATTAAGAAGGTTAAATGTCTCTGTGCCGCCCTTGTCGCCCTGTGCCAGACGTTCATCTGCATTGAAGGGTGAGAAACTCTCGTGTTCAATCTCCCGCACCAGTTCACCCACCAACGTATAAACCCGAATGGTACACCGCGGCGGAAGGTGCGTGAAGAAAATTTTGTCCGTTCCTTCAGCAGTCACAGCCCTATTCGTAATGAAGTAAGGATTGGGCACGACGCGGATACGTTCTAAATCTGCCTGAATATCTTCGGGAGCGAGCGACGCGCCTTGTGTCGTCAACAGAAATTCATCGCCATCCCGCGGCGCACTGACACCGCCCATGTCAACAATGAATACATCCCCAGCGGAGATTTCATTATTGGGATCTTTTATGTAGATATACCCACCCCGAATATAAATCCGGAAAAAGCCCGGTGTGGCTTCCCGGTTATATGTATCAACCCAACCCGCCCCAAGAATTGCATATCCCTCGGCGCGTTGGTCGTTGAACGGAATCTCCTCACCCGTATCTTCATCTACCACTTTGACGTGTGTATCGTCAATAAATGTGATCGAATATCTATGCGGCCGGTAATACGTTGCCCAGAAGATGTTGGGCCAAGTGTTTTCCCCGTAACCGGGTGATTGAATATCCGTCGTCCACCCCGAAACGGAGCCTGCGCTCAGTTCGACGTTTTCGATCGGGTTTTCGTTTGGAGCCCCATAACTCACATCAACCCCCGTTATCTTTAGGATGACTCCATCAAACATTGGGGAGAGCACCTCAACAGCTTCCTGGTGAATAGGATCGTACCACTCAAACGGTTGCTGCTCTACCACCGTTTGATTCGTTGTCATATTGATAATTTCATAGGAAGGCGGTTGATAACCGGGACCCGTGATATACGCACCGGGGGCCATCTGTTTCGCCCCCTGCCAAACGATTTTATACTGATCCCCCGTCACCTTGTTTGGTGCAAGCACCATCGGTTCAACGGTCACAACTCCTATGCCTTGACCTTCCACGTCAGCGGTTGCTTCTCGATACCCAGCAGGTTGGGCGCGTGGGACAACGTGGAGCATCGTCTCAATCTGGCTGCTCTCCATCGAGATAAGCCCAGTTTTCGGATTGCCGGTATCGAATGAGGTCACCGCATAGGTGTATTGAATCCCGTTGGTCAGTCCTTCGTCGGTATAGAAATTCTTGATGCCTGCATCTTCACCGAGTGCCTGCGAAGGCGTGGAAACAACGCGAAAAATATCGCCCGCCACCGGGGGCCCTGACGCACCGTCCGTAATTTTTACATACAACCCCCCGAAGTAGATGAGCTCGCCGGAGCGATAGGTGCCGTCGGGATAGGCTTCTCCTGTGTTCGGATCCTTCACGACAACATATCCCTCCCCGTTTGCTGGGAATTCAGGGTTATGCGCCATCACCTCCCACAGCGTTGTATTAATTATCTCGAAAGTGGTACTGGAATTGAATTTAATTGCGTAGACAGCATTTTTGAAAAAGTCTGCAAAAAACGGTTCATCGCCGCCGCTTTCAATGGTAGCGTCTGACTGTTTACCGACATGCGCGACCGTGAGGAAATTACCCGTCGCGCTCGGTTTGTCAAACTCCATCAACATCGTCCAATCTTCCACCGGGCTGCCGGTATCGGGATCATAGGAGTTATCTCGTCGGTAGACTCTGTAGCCCTCAAAGATTTTCTCCGGGTCGGTGGGATCAACATATTCTTCGATACTTTTGCCCACCCATTGTCCTTCACTTTCCCAGACAAGCGTCACCTGTCCATCAGCGGGATAAGCGGTCACCATCGGGGACGGCGGCGGGGCAGGTGCAACGTAATCGTCATCATACAGCTTCTGCGCCCAGTCCGCAGCCGCTTGTAAACCGGCAAGCCCCTCACCGATAGCCACCGCTGTGATGATGGTAAACTCCTGTCCGGGGGCGAGCGATTCCACAGGACCGTAGGACTGGACAAAACGCTGATCATCGTAGTTTGCGGGGAGCGGGTCAACGCCGGGGACACTGATATAAGCGTACATCTCCGCATCGGTCGTTGGGTCGGTGTTTATCGTAATCCGTTTGTGCGCTGTAAAAGGAATTTTTGCCCCGAGATCCTCTGGGTCATCCCCCACATACGCGTCCAACACCCGCAAACCGATGTAGCCGGGAGCGGAAGCGTTGGAGAATCCGTAAGAGAGGTAGCGATTCGGGTGTGCCTCGGGGTTGAGCGCGTCCGGCGTCTGATCCAATGCAATAAAGTCATCAGCCGAATAGCTCGCCGTACCTGTTTCATTGCTAGAGACATCTACGTCATACCGGAACGCCATAAACACGTCCTCAAGCGTCTCAGCACTAACGTTTTTAACCCTGTATTCTAGAATAAAGAAATCGTAGAGCGGCGCATAACTCCATTGAAAGCCATCAACTACAATTTCTAAGCCGAGGATCAATCCCTGATTCGCATCGGGATTCATATCGCTGCACTTAAACATGATCGCTTGGCTTGTCGGTGTCCCTTTGGTGGTCATACCGGGCTTGTTTGAAATCACTTCGGGCACATCGTCGGTGGGCCAAATTTCGCTTGACCTGCCATCCGATGTCGAGACACCAATCTCTCCACCTTTCTTGGCACCGATCCAGATATCGCCTTCATAGATGTAGGAATCGTTTGTGCCCGCGGGCCACCACCCTGAAGGGTTGGCGGTCGGGTTGCTGGGGTGGCCGACAACTGCGGTGTTGTAGACCGCGGACGACAGATTGCCTACATCCAGTGCCTTCCAATCCACGGCAGCCATCACCGGCAGGATTGCTATGATTAGTAGCCCAGATATGAGGGATACTCTTAGGGGCAACGCTGCGCGCCTCCCCGGTTTGGGGTATTTCATTTTTCCTCCTAAAAAAACAAGATAAGGGGTCCTATCTTACAATAGGCGCATCAACTGATAACACACTTACGGATCTAAACTTATCGGTTTTGATTGGTCTAATTTCTATGGTTATTACCTTAGTGTAGCAACGTCAATTGTATCATAGGCTTGGTGTGTTCTAACAAACCTGATTCCTATGTCACTGCATGTCAGGCTACTTACTGGTTCCACATCTGGGCCCGGCGCATCAATACCGAAGGATCTGCCACCCATTCTGCATAGCCGATATTCCTGTTATCCGTCAAATAGTTCAGTTTTTCATCAATGCAAGCAGCGAGTGCTGCATCTTCCACCGCTAGGGTAAATCCACCGAGTTCAAATTCCGTATCAAGGGCGGTGACAACGAAGGTGTTACCGGAGACTTGGACAGCATCGCGGTTTCCGACCTCTCCCCTTGCGAATGCGTCAATCCTCCCTGCGGCGAGGGCATCAAGAAGCTCCGCTTCCCCAACTTCAGCCCCAAAATAAAAGACTTGCGGCATATTTTCCGCAGGTGGATAGAGATGACTCCGCCCTGCCAAATTCGGGGTGGCACCAGCAGCGGTAATCGTGTACGCCGCAGTGCCATCGGCAACGACAACTCCTAGCGGTGTCTCAACGCGCGTCCCCTTAGCGAGGAGACCGTTGGGGTCAACGAGCCCCGTCAGTTCCAGCAAACGCGCCTCTCCTGTCGTAGCGGGCAGTACACCCACGTGCACATCGCTCGTCAGATCCGCATGAGTGGCGATGCGTTCTGCATCTTCGGCCCGCACCAGAAGTGACTGACGAAACTTGATATGCCCCGACGTAAAAGTGATAACCGTGTTGCCTGTCGCATCTCGGGTCCGAGCGTCAAGAATCGTGATGCCGCCGCCGACAATATCGTATTCCGGCGCGGCAGACTTGAGCCAAATATCCGGCCAGACTGCGATGGGGTGGCGGACAAAGGATAATCCTGTACCCTCCATAGCCTCAAGTGCTGTCAACAAATCCGCTTCATAGCCGAGATGCGTGTTGAAGCCCTCGGAAGTTGAATCTTCGTCGGCACTATAGCTCACCGGTGAAAAATAGGCGTAAAAACCGACATTGAGGACTCGATCTCCATCTAGGCAGCCCTGCGATGGCATAGTGGGTTGAACAATTTGCTGCAGTTGTTCGCAGGCAGAAAGCCCCACAACGAGAATAACTATCGCTAATACAGATGCGAGGGTTGTGATTTTTTTGATGTTCATCTCGGCAATGATGGCAACAATGTCTGCCCTGTGCGTACCGACGTTGGATTCCGTTTCTGAATCTTCAAACTTGCCAACCTGGGGTGCATCAGTTGATAACTGTCTCAATGAAGTTAAAAATCAGAGAGCCTCCGTCATCAACGCAGCTGGCGGATTGTGTTAAGATTTTTTCGCATGTCTTATGGCATGGCCCGTAACGATGCCTAGACCAGTGAGAATCACTATAATTACTACAACTGCAGCCCATTCCATCACAATGTCTCCAATTCATCAATTTTTCGATATGCAGCTTGATTGACCCAAACAATTACAAATGTGAGCAGAAATACACCTATTACAGAAATTATAAGAAGAGCCTTACTAGTTTTCCCGTAATTCTGAACCACCCAAGCACCTAGTGAAATGTCAGTAGCAATCAGAATAGTGAATATAATTTTTAGCCAACCCATTTCTTCCTTTAGTTTATCAATCCTAGCCATTCTGATTCCTCGTTGGGGAAAGCAGCAGCAACATCTGGTGCGAGACGGACAATGTTCGTACCAGCAGCATATTGCTCTGCGTACTTCCCACGAATCCCATTTTTCAGGGATGCTTCGTCGTATTCGGGATGCAATTCGTTATCAAGGCAGCTTAGAACTCTCCAATCAAATCATCTATGTACCACTGTTGATGAAATTCAGCAAAATCCTCCATTTGTTTTCCAGTAACGCCTATTAAACCGCCTGTCCAACTTGGAAAAGCTTTCTCACCATCTAGGGTGTAGACATTCTCTGGGAATGTTCGCATCGTGTAAACGGGATTCTGAAAATCATACTCTTTGCCCAACCTACGAAAATAGTCTCCCTTTAGGACAAATTTGGTTTTATCCTTACATTTCAAATTGACAGTTTCAAATTCTTTTTTTTTGCATTGCCTCCGCATATTGCAAAAGTACCCTGAAAACATCGGCACTACTATTTTTGCCAGAAATTTCTCGCAAGTCAAGAACGAGCACTGATGGAACAATATAGTTACCATAATGCGCTATCATATGAATACCGGAATTACGCGAATCGGATTTAAGTACATTTGCAAGCGGCTTACCAAGCATCAGATGATTCACGGTGAGTATGGCTACCACACCAGTACCTAAGAAAATTATGATTATAATAATCTTTTTCATGGCTTCAACCGATTTCTCTAAAAATCCAGACTCACACCAATCATAACCAACCGCGGCGAGCTCCACGAGAGCGGCGTGGAATGCTTTCTGGCGGTAAGCGGGATCCCATACCGGTCATAAGTCACCGGATCCAACAGATCGTCTAGATTTTTCGTGTTGAAGATGTTCCGAATATCCGCAAAGAGGGTATACGTCAACCCAGCGATCCGGCTGCGCTTGCTAAGCAGTACGTCAACATTGTAGGTTGGCGGATAACGCTTTGAGTTGATGTCAGGTTTGATCGGTGCGCTCGGATTCGGCGTGTAGGGCAAACCACTGCCGTACCGACCAATCAGGTTGATAGCACTGTCGAGGGGCAATTGAATGTCCAACATCCCAGAGACAACGTGCCGCTGATCCCAGTCCAGAGGATGGCTTTCAGTCACTTCAGGTTGTTGCCGATAATAGGTCAAGTAGCCCAGGTTTCGGCTGGAGCCTTTTCCCTTTGCGACGGAGTAGGTATAACTGAGCATCCCAGAAACCGGACTATTCCCCGTGCGCCACTTGCGAACTGTCAACTCAAAGCCTTGAACCCGTCCGTAGATGTCATTGATGAAATAGCTGTAATCGTTGGTAATATCAACATGTACGCTACTCACTAGATTGTCGATATCCTTGGTGAATCCGGTGATATCCGCCGTTAAGTCGTCGGTGAACTGCTGTGCGATTCCAACTTCGTAGGCGATAGTTTTCTCCGGCTCCAAGTCGGGATTTCCACGTCTGCGGATTGCCCCCCGCATATCAAAGTTGAGATTTTCGTAGAGGTCGTCGCCGCGGGGGATCTGGTAATAATGTCCATAGGTGAAGTGCAGCTTCGCCCGATCCGTTACCGGAAACGAGATGCCGAGGCGTGGAGCGAGCATCCGTTTGGTGGAGGCCTCAACCGGATCCTTGATAACCGGCAGTCCAACTGTGTAGACGCTTTTATCTAACTTGATTGTTCCATCCTCATTGAGTTCGAGCGGATCCAAGGGATCTTTAGGTGAAACCCCGTCTGGATTATACAGATCATACCGCAATCCGGCATTGACAATCATCCCCGCATATTCCATCTTGTCTTGCACGTACGCGCTCAGGGAGCTAGGTGCTACATCGTAATACTCCATGTAAAGATTTGAACTCCCCCAATTGGTTGTACCTAGATTATAGATGTTTTGCGCCGTAAAGCCGACACCGGTCTGGATCTGATGATTTTCCGTAACTTGGCTAGCAAAATCCGCTTTCACTATTGATGTCGTCGAATTGCGGTCAGTCCAGGCATTGTCATCACCTGCAATGTAGTAGGTTGTATCGTTGTACGCCTGTTGAGTTGGGTTTCTTATTCTACCCTCTGCCTGATTCTCCTCAAAGGATTTGTCCGGATCCCAAGCGTTTTCATCAAACGTTTTATTCAACGGATCCCACACTTTATCCGGTTGATGGCTTTCAAAAGAGCGATGGAATTGCCCAAGCGTCAAGGTGTAGAAGGTGGCGGAGTTCAGGTTATGTGAGAGTTGCACGGAAAGGCCACGTCCATCTCTGTTCCCTACCGGAATCGCGCTGGGTAAAAAGCGCAGACTGCCGCCATAAGAGGTGGATTCCCGCTGATCAAAAAGTCCACTTGCGGTAAGTTTGAGTTGGGGGGTCACTTCAAACTTGAGCTTGCCCTGAAAGGTGTATCCCGTCCCATCACTATTGGGCAGAAAGCTTTCATCTTGTCGCAACTGGCTAGCGAAAGAGAAGGTCAACCGGTTACCCCATATCGGGCCGTTAAGTGCGAATTCCCCAATATGGCTCGGACTCAGATCATACGCTTTCGTCTCGTTGAATAAACCACTGTATTGGTTCAAATCCACGATGTAGCCATCTAACAGCGTTACCTGTTTCTTCTCATAGTCAATGGTGGTGCCATCGGTGTCTTGATACGGTTGGCGTTCCATAATCACTTCACCCGCGGCATCCACTTGAGGCTCGCTTGTAGTCGGATCAATGACAGGCAGCAGCGGGTTATCCGTCCTATCCGCATATACGCCGGGAGCAATCTCTGTGAAAACAACCTGTGCATCGCCCTCTCGATTTGCTAACTCTTCGACCGTGGTGGGGTCGCCTCGATAGGGGGTTTGATAGTCGTAGGGTTTACCGAGAAAAATTCCCCGGAAAGGTTCGAGTGCAACCGGTTGGAAGTTATTGTCTGGATCTAGCCAAGGACCGTATATCGGATCGCCGTGATGCGTCGCCCACTGCCCGACTCGATACCTGATTCGACCCGAAAATTTTTGGCTGCCAGCTTTCGTGATGAGATTAATCACCCCGGATTGTGCGTTACCGTGTTCTGCGTTGAATCCACCCGTGATGACTTCCATCTGTTCAAGCGCGTTAGTGTTAATACCGATACCTAAACCGCTGCCAATGGGGTCATTGACCGGGAGACCGTCAATCAAATATTGAACCTCCATCGAACGACCGCCGCGAATATGGAGGGCGCCGGAGGCGTTATTCACCGCCACGCCTGCCTGTGTTTGGAGGATCCCATTCACGGTATCGCGGGGCATAGCTTCGATATCTTCCGCTTCAATAATCCGCGTTGTTTGCGTAACATCCCGCTTAATCAGCGGTTTAGTAGCTGTTACCGTTACCTCTTCGAGCGTGACAATATCGGCAGCCTTTAGCGCGAAGTTTAAGGTTGTCGTAAGCCCGGCGAACACCTTCGCACCTGCCACAGTCTCCGTACCGTAACCGGTGAGCTCCGCCTTCACATCATAGCCGCCCGGTGGGATATTGATCAGGACATAATAGCCTGAGTCATTTGTCGTTGTGGTGCTGCTTGTCCCAACAAGTGTTACCGTGACATTCGCCAACGGTGCACCCGTCGCTTCAGTGGTGACTATACCTGAAATCTTCCCGGTGATCGCAGCGGAAGCGTCCCAGATACCTATCAGCGTCATGAAAACCACAATGAACAAGAAGAATTGCCGTTTTGTTGAAGTTGTTTCTTTCATTTTGTAGTGATCTAACCCCCTTTGCTCTCCCTTATTGCGGGGAGAGTGCCTTTTGCATATTTTCTTGCTGTTCCATCTATTATACTTTTACTTATGTGCACTTGTCAAATAATCTGGTTATTCTGATAGATCAATCAACCGCGTGACGGCTCTGTCATCGCCTTTCTGAGTTCCCGATGTAGTTCGGCAAGATGGGTGTCATTTTCCATCACCTGCTCCAAGTGCACCATCCGCTCCGGGCCGGCAGTGCGGATCATCGCTTCACCGTGGATGCGATCAATCCAGAATCGTGCCTCTTTGCCGAGTTTATCGCGCAACTCACCCAGTCGTTCCTCCGGGTAACGGCGACAGAAATTCATTGTATACATCCGCCGCCGTTCAGAACCCCCAAACGCAGCGTGCTTGAGGTTGTGGTTGAAAACGACAATATCGCCGGGATTCGTCTCCAAAATAAGTGCAGGCACCTCAGGACCGGACATCCCCCAGATCTGTCCACTCTCGCGGATATAGCGTTCAATGGTGTCGGCATAAGGTTCGCCAACGCGGTGGCTGCCGGGGATAATGCGGAGTGCACCGGTGTTACGGGTCAGTGGATCGAGGTAGAAAGCGATCTTGATACTCATGGGCCGGTTTCCGTCGTAACCATCGGAGTGCCAACGGGTGTCCCCAGCGTAGAAATTGCCGTCGCCGCTTGTGTAGTTAAAGTCATCGCCACAGATGCTAGCAGCAATGTCGTGGATACGCGGGTCGTCCAGTATAGAACTGAGATATTCGCTGCGATCCGGGAACGGGAAAATGCAAGAACGATTCACCCCGTCGTGCAAAGCACCGTGGTGTCCGCCACCGTGGGCAGCCCAGATATCTTCAAATTCGTCGATAATCTTATCGGTACAGTCAGCCAATAATCCCGGAAAGGACAGAAAGCCAAACGTATCAAAAAATACCATCTGCTGGTCGTTAAGTCGTGTTGATGCCATGGTTATATCTCCAATCTTCATCCCCTTAATACATGGTTCATTGATTCATTAGTGCTTAGGAATACTTAACGCAATGACGCAACGGCGCAAAGTTTTTTAAGAGAATTTCCTAGCGTCTCTGTGTCCTAGCGTCCTTGCGTTCTACTCTGCTCTTCACGTTTCACGCTATCAACAGCCGCAAACTGGCCCCATTGGTTAAATCAGGTCATTTTATCAAATATCTGTACCCTCTCCCACCAGTTCTTCACCCATACGCTTCAGTCCGGCTGTCAGTCCTCCATCAACGATGAGATTTGTCCCTGTGACGAAAGATGCTTGGTCTGATACCAGAAATAGCGCAGCTGCAGCGATCTCTTCAGGCTTACCGACCCGCTTGAGCGGATACCATTTCGACAGACGGTTAAAGAGATCGGGATCTTTTTCAAGCACCACCTGCCATGCCGGCGTTTGAATGGATCCCGGACAGATCGAATTGGCGCGGACACCATGTTCTCCGTAGCGGACAGCAATGTTCTGTGTCAGTGAAATAACCCCCGCCTTGGCAGCACTGTACGCCTCCTCACCGAGTCCGAGCAGCCCATTCACCGAAGCGATGTTGACAATCGCTCCCTTGCGCTGACTAATCATGTGCGGCAGAACAGCCTTACAGCAGAGGAAAGCACTCGACAAACATCCACCAATATTTCTATTCCACAGCTCCTCATCAACGGTGAGAATGTCGTCTCCATCGCAAAAGTAGGCATTGTTCACCAAAATATCAACGCCGCCATAGGCCTCAAGCGTTTGAGAGACCATCGATTCGACAGCAGCAATGGCCGTTACATCGGTTTGCACAAATTGACCAGTACCACCCTCGCCTTCAATTGCTGCAACGGTCTCCATTCCAGCAGCGTCGTTAATGTCCGCCACTACGACGCGGGCACCTTCGACGGCGAATCGGCAGGCGGTTGCACGACCTATGCCCGATCCCGCCCCTGTTATAATCGCTGTTCGATTGACCAATTGCACAGTTTATACTCCTTCCTACTGTAGTCGAACACGGAATCTTATAACCCTTCCTGCTGACTGAGTCGTTGCAACAGCTTGCAATAGGCTATCTGTCCACTCTCAAAACTGCTGATCCGGAAAAATTCGTCCGGGGCGTGTGCGTTTTCATCCTCTAAGCCGAAGGCAAAGGTCACTGTATAGACATCTAGCTTATCTAGAAAAAGACGGCATACCGGAAGGGTGCCGCCTAGCTGGGTGAAATATGGGGTTTTTCCGTAAACCTCCTCAAGTACTTCGTAGGCGGCTTGATTCCCCGGATGATCGGTGGGAATTCGATACGCCGGGGAGGGGGCAGCCTTTGGGGTCACACTTATCTCCACCCCCGGAGGCGTATATTTTTCGATGTGGGTGGCGAGTTGTTCCAAGATCTTGTTGGGGTTTTGGTCGGGTACAAGGCGGCAGGTGATTTTGGCGTGGGCTTCACTCGGAATCACAGTTTTGCTGCCCTCCCCTTGGAAACCGCCCCAGATTCCATTCAGTTCAAGTGTTGGGCGCACCCATGCCCGTTCAAGTGCCGTATAACCGGGCTCACCAAAAAGCTGGTTCACACCAAGCTGTTCCTTATATTCTATCTCATCGTGGCCAATAGCGGCAATCTGATCCCGATCCGCGGCGGAGAGCGGGGTAACATCGTCGTAGAACCCTTCAACCAAGACATCGCCCGCCGGACTACGCATAGAATCCAAGAGGCGAACTAGGGCGTGGATTGGATTTTGAACAGTGCCGCCGTAAATGCCGGAGTGCAAGTCTACGTTGGGCCCCTTCACGTCAATCTGTAACGCGCACAGTCCTTTGAATCCCACTAGCAGTGAGGGTTGATCCTCGCGCCACTGCAATCCATCCGCACTGACCACCAGATCGCAAGCCAGCAATTCTTTATGGGAATCTATCACGTACGGCAGATGACCGCTACCAATCTCTTCCTCACCTTCAAAGAAGAATTTGAGGTTGACCGGCAAACTCCCTTCCGCCTTGAGCATCGCTTCAGTAGCAAGGATGGGGATAAGCATATTTCCTTTGTCATCTGAAGCCCCGCGTGCGTACACCCTTCCATCCCGCACAACGGGCTCAAAGGGCGGGTTAGACCAAAGGTCGACCGGGTCAACAGGCTGCGTGTCAAAGTGGCCATAGATTAAAATTGTGGGCTTGTTGGGCGCGTGCAGCCATTCGCCGTAGACCACCGGCGGTCCACTAGTCGGAAGGACACGTACCCCTTCAATGCCAGCGGCATTCATGCGGTCTGCAACCCATTCGGCTGCCCGTTGAATATCACCGGCGTGCTCAGATAGTGCTGATATGCTCGGAATACGGATAAAATTGAGCATTTCGTCCAAGAACCGAGCCCTGTTATTGTCCAGATAGGTTTCCCAATTCGCCATAGATTTTCCTATTTCTCCCTTTCTTCTATTTGCGTTTTAACTTTAATTTTTATAAGACCGTAGGTCGGGCTTCCTAGCCCGACTGCATCACTGAATCTATGAACAAATGGTTCTTACGTTTCACGCATCACGTTTTACGCCTCGGTGCCTACTCCGCACCTTCAGCCACAAGGGTCAGTTCCTCTCTGCCATCGAGCCCAGCAGCGACTGGAAAGGACTTGCGCGCCGGCTTGCCGTTGCGTGGCACATAACGAACTTGCGGCGAGAAGTATGCATAAAGTGCAGTGTTCCTCGGATTCGGCGATTGATTCGGGCCGGAACCGTGCGCCATGAGGCTGTGGAAAAACAGCGCACTCCCCGCAGACAAGGGGACATCAATCTGCTCTGAGAAATCGCGATCCTCGTGGTCTGTCAAAGATTCATCCTGCTTGCGAGCGATATGTCCCCAAGATTGAAGCCCCCATTTGTGGCTCTGCGGAATCACCTTAAAGCAGCCATTTTCAGGGGTGGCATCGTTGAGCGCAATGCTGACTGTCACCAGCCTCGGTGGCTCCATGGGCCAATACGCAGAATCTTGGTGGATACCGTGTGCTGAACCATGGAATGCCGGCTTGAACATGAGGGTGCTTCTGAATAGCAGCAGATCCTGACCGATAAGGTTTTGCACAACTTGGATTAACTTCGGGTGAACTGAGAGCTGCCGAAATACCGCTGAATATTGGCGGGTGTTTTCCGCTTTTCTCAGTACCGGAAGTGTATCGTCCTCAACACAGTGGGAGTCCAACGCCTGCGACTCATTTTTGGCGTAAGGCTCGCGTTGAAAATGACCGGTTTCGCCCTTCGCTTCGAGTTCGGCAGCGAGTTTATGCAGGCGCAGAATTTCCGCCTGACATTCCGCCAGTTCTTCAGGCGATAACAGGTTCTCTACAACGAGGTAACCCTCTTCTTCAAAGAAAGTTTTCTGTTCTTGCTGGGTCATATCGATCTCCTTGGACATAATTTATCATTGGCGATGTGGAGCACCTCCCACAATCTCGGCAAGCCGTTTAACAAGATGCGCGTTAAAATTGTAGGGAGTACCGTATCTGTGTGCCTCTTGAAATTTTCGGCAGATGAACAGATGACAGCCATCGCAATCGGCTTCGATAATGAGTAGGCGGCCAGAGGACTCGCGTAAAAAATCAACGACACCAATCTCAAACCCGATCAGATCCGCCAAACGCAGAGCGAGCGATACCATCTCCTCATCAAGGGTTTGTAAAAAGTCGTAACGCGCTCCCGTTGCAACGTTGATAATTGACTTCTCAGCCGTATCAACCCCCTCCTTCACCCGCATTGTACCCATAACCACTTTATCTCCGACGATATACAGACGATAGACGCGATCATTGGTTTGTGCTGGCGTGCCGATGAACTGTTGCACATAGTAAGGCGGTGCAAGCACAAGCGTCTGATCGAGGAGGCGGTTGCGTTCCCCAAAAGCGATCCGATAGGTCCGATCTCGCCTTCGTGTAGTAATTGTTTCTCCCTTACGCCGTAAGATCCGATGTCCTACACCGCCACATAGGTTTGTCGATTTCAACAGCGCAATTCCGTAACGGTTCAACATATCTACCACAGCATCGGGGGTTTGGGAGATAACCGTTTCAGGTGTCGGTAGATTGTTTTTGAGCATAATCCGAGAGGTCGCTATTTTATCAATGGCGACCTCCTGCGCGCGTATCGAATTAATAACCAACCGTTCTGATTCAAGTTGGTGCAGCGTCTCCTGTGCTTCGCAGGGCAGCACATAAACCAAATCTACGTCCGTCTGATTGAGTGTTGCCGTTGTCAAGCGATAACTCTGTCCACCGACAAGACTGATTTCATGCTCAAGCCCCCGAACTAAGTCTTCCAACAGAAACCAATAAGCGGGTTCGTAGAGTAATCCAATTTTCATAATGAATCTAGCGCGCGTTTTTGGAGTTCGGCAAACTTCTCGGCGCACGCAGCGCGCGCTGCCCGCCACCCGTCCAAGTCACGCTTACCCATTTTCACGAAGTCAAGCACATAGCCTTCGGCTTCCATATATTCCGCACAAAGACGGGCGACACAACCGGCGATATGATTCGGAATCGTCGTAACACCGTTACAATCGCCATGTATCAAGTCTCCGGGATACACCGTGACCCCACCTACATGCACAGGAACGTTGACATCGGTAATTTGGTGGTAGCCGTGAGAGCAGATAGTTCCGTCCGTGAAGGTAGGGAAATTGATCTCCCGCACCTGATCCAAATCTCGTCCGGTGCCACTTGTGATTAGCCCTACGCAGCCAAAGGTCTGATAGGTCATGCACATCACTTCACCGAATGTCGCCGCAGCAGACGGGACATCAAGATCTTGGAAGACAACAACGCGGGGTTCCGGAATTGAATCCATTTGTGTAAGTTGTTCCTCCATACCGGCGTACGTCTCCCCCTCACGCGGCGGATTGTCGGTACAGAGCATCGCGGTTGTTGCATAGCCGACCATCGGTGGCATTTCGGGGAAACAGGCTTGGATATGTGCATCCATATAGCCGGTGTTTCGCGGGCGTACATCAAACAGTTCGATAACGTTACAAATTGTGGGCGTATCTGCAACCTTAAGAAGTTCTAACTCTTCAGATGAAATTGTTTGGACTGGATTCATAGTTCTTCCTTTAGGGCTATTGTTAAAATGCGAAGTACAAATTCCATCGAAATTTGTGAAAGCTGATTATAACATGATTTGATTGTGAGGATGTATGTTTTTTTTATAATCTGTTTCCTAGCCCTCGAAAGGGTGAAACATTTGTTTCTTTTAGAAACATCTGTTTCTTGCGTCCCGGACCTTGAGTTTGAAAGGGTTTGTGAGGTATTTACCTCAAAACTGGTCCTCCATCCGTTTCACCCCTTTTCGTTCTTTTGCCCGATTCCATTTCATACAATTAATGACATCTATATGAGGCCAACGCGACGCTGCGAAGTGCGTGAAAGATAGATACAGTGCCGTTTTCATGTGTTTGTCTTCGATGCGAGACGGAGCAAAGAAGCCCTATATGTTTCCCCTTATACATCTTGGCAAGCGTTTTGCACCAGATGTTTTGCATATAGAAAAGCATAAGTAAACGATAAGAAGGAGAAACCATGTTAAGTCCAACTATTCAGGAAGCATTGAACAAACAGATTAATCATGAATTTTACTCCTCCTACTTTTATCTCTCGGTGTCAGCCTACTTTGAGTCGCTTAATTTGCAAGGTTTCGCGCATTGGATGCGGTTGCAAAGTCAGGAAGAGAGAGAACACGGGATGAGGTTGTTAGACCATCTCCACGACAGGAACGGACAGGCGACCTTTGAAGCAATCGCCCAGCCACCTGTAGAATTTCAGTCGCCAGCAGAAGCCTTTCAGCAGGCTTTGCAGCATGAGGACCATGTAACACGGACTATCAATCGGTTCTACGAGTTGGCGGCGAAAGAAAAGGACTACGCGATACAGGTGGAGTTACAGTGGTTTATTTCGGAGCAGGTCGAAGAGGAAAAGCAAGCTCGTCAGATACTGGATCAGCTGAAAATGATTGGTGATCAGGGGACAGCCTTGTACCTATTGGACAAAGAATTAGGCGAACGCGAGAGCGACGGTTAAACGTGGATTCGGTGTTTTTTTTAAGCTAGCGGTTATCAGACAACACAGGGAGAATTATGGAAACTTTAACACAAGCTCTCAATCAGGAAGCACTTCTTGGCACGAGGATTGGTGAAGTTTATAGAGCGGAGTCCAATGAGATCGCGGCGCAATTTGAGATGTCCGAGCGACACAATGAGTGTACGCCTGTGGAGCCCAACCTCAGGCCCACTGTCGAACCGAGTTCTTTGCCTGTAACGGTCTATATGGAAAACATGGTAAAGGAACATATCCTCATCGTTGATGACGAACAAAACATGCGTAATACCCTCGCATTTATTCTGGAAACAGCGAATTATCAGGTTACAACCGCAGCAGAAGGTCGAGAGGCTTTGGAAGAAATATTAGAAGCACGAGAGAAGGGCCGTCCAGTCGATCTGCTCATCACGGATATGCGGCTACCCGGTTTAACAGGACTTCAGTTGATTGATGAACTGAATTACCTAAAAATAAAAATCCCTGTGCTAGTTATCACCGCCTATGGGGATCGGTCCCTGTTTCTTGAGCTCATGCGTACCGGTTGTGCGGACTACCTTGACAAACCCTTTGACTACAAAGAACTGGTCAAGCGTGTTAATTTGCTAGTAGAGAAAAAACAGACTGGGTGAGATACAGCAATAAAAAAAACAAGGAGGAAATTGATATGTTTTGGGGTGAAGCGTCTTTAAGGCTCAAACTTAACGGTTTTGAGGATGGATTAAATCACACAATAGATCGACTAACCTATGAGATCCTTCAGGAGTATCGCGAGGGGGTTGATGTTGCACATCAGTTGATGGAACCCCCAATGTGGGACACCTTTGAGGATATACCGATTCCATTCTTCAGTCCGAGACATGAATCGGACGAAATTGCCTAGAGAAGCGTGGCTTCAACACCTACTGTAACTCTGAGGTAAAGATACAGAGATTAAATAGTAAAGTGGGACATCAGTTTAAAAGAAATCGACGCAAAGCTTAATACAATCTGAACGCTGTATTTATCGCGTATCAACATTACATAAAGGGGGGAAATACCATGGCAGTCATCACCGTTTCCAGAGAATACTACAGTCGCGGCACACAGATTGCCCGGCAAGTTGCCCAGGACTTGGGATATAACTATTTTGATAAAAATATCCTCACCGAGGTGGCACGCGCCGCCAACACAACCGCCAAACAGATTAGCCGCTATGACGAGAAGTGCGAGAATGGGCTGAAAGGTTTCCTCAAAAAACTCTTTGTACCGGAGTTCTCACGTTATCTCGATTTTCCTTACTACTACTACCCATCCGAATTTTTGATGGATAGCTATCCTGTTGAGAGGGATACAACCTTTGAAGAAGATCTGATTCCGACCGAAGCGGAGACATTGGGGTTCTTCCAGCATGTCATCGAAAAGCTGTGGAAGTTGGACAATGTTGTCATTGTCGGACGCGGCAGCCAAATGATTCTCGCCAATCTGCCAAATACACTCCACGTGCGCTTTATTGCGCCGGTGGCAGACCGCATTGAACGGATCATGGAGGATCAAGGAATTGTTTATCCTTTAGCAGAGAAAGAGGTTGAAGCCGCTGACAAGCAACAGGGCCAATATATCAAATATTCTTATGATGCTGATTGGGCGGATGTAAAGCACTACGATCTCGTATTAAATACTGGATCTATGAGCGACGAGCAAGCGGCAAAAGTCATCATCACCGCTATCTGTAATCAGGAGGCTAAAGCGCAGAACGGTAAAGGCGTGGAGACATGGAAGGAGACGCATCCAAGCGCACTTCCCTCTTTTATCTCCCACACGCCTCCGAGCATACTGCACGACCATCCCAGACATTGGGGGTAACGGTGCTACCTGATCACTTAGGGCCACCCCATTAAAGACGGAATCGGTATGGAAGGGCAAAGAGAAACCGAGTTTTTTCTTCTGCCCTGGGTTGTTGTTCCACGATTTCTTAACATGAGCCAAGATTCGGTATTGAAAGAAGGTGAATTGACTGTGACTTTAGCGGAAACCTTTGATTTATGTCAAGAGATTGAACTGAGACATGCAAAGCTATACGCTACGCTATCTGTCCGATTGGGCGATGTTGACGAACGAATTGCTCGGTTTTGGCAGGAGATGAGCGCAGAGGAGTGGCAACACCATCTCCTTGTTGGTTTTGGACGCTCGCTCTGTGCCCAGACTTTCGGACTGGATGGCCCCGCCCCTCAATTTGCCGATGTATCTATCGAACGGATTAACGAGACATTGAGCGAATACGAAGAGCGTGTGCGGGCAAAGCAGGTCACTCTTAATGACGCATTTGAAATTGCCATTGCACTTGAGACCGGTGAGTCAGATGCAATCTATGCGGAGTTGGTTTCGACCATCAAAGACGCAATTTATCAGAGCAATCGAACCTATCTGTTGGACCGCGTCTCCCAGATGGAAAAGGATATGCACGATCACGTGAATCATCTGATTGATGCCGCTAAACGGTTCTCTATTAATCCGGCTCTGGTGCGAAAAGCACACCGCTTGACAAATCCCCAAATCCCTCCACTGAATTAATGTCCCCCATCCAACCGTATCGGTTCATTAGTACGTTGGTTCGTTAGTGAACTGCTGAACCAATGTACTTTTGAATGCTTGAACGCTCCGTCAAACAATCTCGTCCTTGACATTTTCCGTCAATTCCAGAAAGATGTCCTCTAAGCTCAGATCCGTTGATGTGCGGTTCTGGCGCAGCTCATCCATTGTTCCTACCGCAACGAGTTTCCCTGCGTTAATGATGCCGATCCGATCGCACACACGCTCTGCGATCTCAAGGATGTGTGTGGTCATGAACACCGTGCACCCACGATCACAGCAGGCGCGTAGGAGTTCCTTTGCGATGCGAGCACTTTTAGGATCAAGACCGCTTGTAGGCTCATCGAGAAACAGAACACGCGGCTCATGCACCAACACCCCTATCAAAAGGATCTTCTTCTGCATGCCGTAGGAGTAGCTTTTAATCAGGGCGTCCGCAGTGTCGATAAGGTCAAATGCCGCTAACAGCTCCTCCATCCGCTGTTCTGACCGTTTAGGATCAATTTCATAGAGATCTGCAATGAAGCGAACAAACTGCCTCCCTGTCAATGTCTCATAAAGATTTGGCGTATCAGGCATCAGTCCCGTTATTGCCTTTACCTGTGAAGCCTGGGCCCGGATATCATAACCACAAATCGTCGCTGTGCCGGTGGTTGGACGGATTAAGCCGGTTAGCATGTTGATGGTTGTGGTTTTTCCTGCACCGTTGGGACCCAAGAAGCCGAAAAGCTCACCCGCTTCTACCTGCATGGCCAGGCTATCCACAGCGACGAGTTTACCGAAACGTTTTGTCAAATCTTTTGTTGTGATCATCTCTGCAAAATTGTAGGGGCAACCCTTGTGGTTGCCCTGCTATGAGTTTCACATTTTACGGTTCACCTATTATATCACACCGCCAAAGAGATTCAATAGAAATAGATATTGACAGAAGCTACTAGCAATGCTATCCTATCTACACAGATTTTTTCAATCCATAGGAGGCTTACAATGGCAAACACAGTTTTACTCAATCCAATCGCTCCAAACGACGTATCCGACAAATTTCTCGCGCCACGCCTTGACAACCTCAACGGTAAGGTGATGGGCTTGCTGAACATCAGCAAAAACGGCAGCGACATCTTCCTTGACCGCGTTGAAGTGCTAATGCGTGAGCACTTTGACCTTGTAGATGTCGTTCGCGTAACAAAGCCAACCTTTGCACGTCCTGCACCCCAAGAGCTAATCACGGAACTCGCTGATCGATGCGACTTTGTGGTTGAAGGGCTTGCAGACTGAGGTTCCTGTATATCGTGCAGTGTGCACGACGGAACCGCTTTAGAAGAACGCGGCATCCCCAGCGTATCGATCTGTTCGGATGTGTTTTTTGCTGCCGGAGAGGTTCAGGCGAAATCGCTCGGCTATCGCGATTTCCATCCGACTACCGTTGATCACCCAATCCAAAGCCTCACACACGATCAAATCCGTGGTCGTGCAGATGGTATCGTTGAAAAGATTGCCGATGTCTTAACGAAACCTGCATAGTGGTGAGATATTCCTCTCGAAGACGAGGTTTGATTCGGAGGGTTAATAAGTAGGAGTGTGCACAGCCATGAACGTTATCTTTATTATGAACGATACCTTTCGTAGGGACCACTTGGGGTGCTACGGCAACACTTGGATTCAAACGCCCAATCTGGATGGGTTTGCCCAGCATGCAGCCGTATTTGAGCAGTTCTACGCAGCTTCCTATCCGACGGTGCCCAACCGGTGGGACTTAGCAACGGGCCGTTTCGGTTTCCCGTTTCGCGGTTGGCAGCCCCTGAACCCTAAAGACGTGACTTGGGGACAAATCCTGTCTGCGAACGGCGTGCATACCCAAATGATCTGGGATACCCCAATGCTTGCGATGCACGATTATAACTACACACGCGGTTTTGGGGGACTCGGTTTTGTGCATAGCCAGAAAGGTGATCCATGGATAACCACTCCCACTCTTGACATTCAGCTTCGCGCACAACCCCATAAAATCCGCAATATCTCCGGGCTACAAAACTACCTCCGCAACCACGCCGCCCGCCAGTTTGATCGTGAATTCTGCATTGGACGGGGCATGTCAGAGGCTATGGACTGGCTGGAGACCAATTACAATCAAGAGTCGTTTTTCCTCTATATCGATATGTGGGATCCCCACGAGCCGTTCGACTGCCCTTGGTACGACTACGCGCTATACGCTGACCCCGACTACGATGGCGATCAGATGTTATACCCGGAATACGGTCGTCCGACATATATGTCCGAGGCGGAGGCTGCACATCTCCGTGCACTCTATGCCGGCAACGTTACGTTGACAGATCGGTGGGTGGGTGCATTTCTGGATATGGCAGAACGGCTGGGACTCTTCAAAAATACGCTCATAATCTGGGCTTCCGACCACGGACATCTGTTCGGAGACCACGCACTACAAGGCAAACCGGGGGCGGAACTCGGCAAACTCTACGAGATTACTGTCCGAATCCCCCTCTTGGTTCATCATCCCGAAGGATTGGGAGTAGGCGAGCGGGTTCGCGGTATTGTCCAACCCCCCGACATCTTGCCTTCAATCTTGGATTTCCTTGGAATCTCGGGACCATCACACATGCAAGGGACATCCTTCCTACCTCTGATGGTCGGAGACGCGGCAAAGATACACGATTACGCCTTTTCAAGCCGATTCCCACCCAGTGCCGGGACGACCGGCTATACGCCGGTGGAGGGTGCCACTTTCGACGGTTGGGTCGGCTCTGACCGAAACGTTGAACCGAGCACCATCACCGATGACGAGTGGGCTTACCTCTGTGCACCGCAGGGGATGCCCTCCGAACTGTATAACCTGAGAACTGACCCCGACCAAAAACATAACGTTGTTGATGCCCATCCCGATGTGGCTGAACGGATGCGAAGTGCTTGGATTGAGTTTTTGGAGAATCACGGTGCCTCTGAAACCCGCATTCGCCCCTTCCAAGATGCAAACGTTGAAGTGCACACACCGACGAGCGGGATGGTATACGCCTTCCGAGATGATCAGGGCCAATGGATTGCTTTCCCCACAGAGGGCCAGGCGCAACGTTCCGCGTATCATGACGACGCACCGGGGCCGAAGCGGGAGGTTCAAAAGGTAACCTTTGGCGACCTGCTAGCCGATAACCCGAAAAACCTGATTCATCTGTACGGGCAGTACTATTGGGCACAGGATCTAGCTTAACTATAGGAGCGATCTCCCAATCGTGACTCTCACATCATTACTCGTAGGAGCGATCTCCTAATCGCGACGCTTACATCATTACAAATCAGGAATTCCCAAGTTGTGACAAAATCGCACCCACTAGAAAACACATCAATCGAGATTCTCCACGAGATTGAGCGGGGAAAGGTTCAGCACGCGCTGTTTGATTTTGACGGAACGATTTCGCTCGTTCGGGACGGTTGGCAGACTGTCATGGTGCCCATGATGGTTGACGTGCTGCTCAAAGAGACGCAGACCGATGAAACGCCGGAGGAGTTAGAACGGGTTGTTGTTGAATTTGTGGATAACCTGACCGGCAAACAGACCATTTATCAGATGATGCAACTGTGCGAAGAGGTTGAGAAGCGGGGTGGGATCCCGAAGCAACCGTTGGAATACAAGGATCTGTATAACAGCCTGCTCCTGCCAACCGTGGATGAACGGATCGCTAAGCTGGCAAGCGGAGAGATTGAAGCCGCGGACCTGCGTGTGCCGAGGTCGCTTGAGTTCCTACAGTCTTTGCAAAAACGTGGTGTGAAACGTTACCTCGCTAGTGGGACCGATGTTGAATTTGTTCGGCACGAAGCGGAACTGCTAGGTGCTGCCTCCTACTTTGATGGGGGTATTTTCGGGGCGTTGCGGGAATATCAAAGCTTCTCAAAGGCTATGGTTATTCAGCAGATCTTCGATGACTTCAACCTAACCGGAACCGAACTTCTGGTGGTCGGTGACGGCTCGGTAGAAATCGAAAATGCGAAGGCGGTCGGCGCAATCGCTGTGGGTGTGACCTCCGCAGAAAACAACCGCTACCAGATGAACGCGGACAAACGGGGCAGGCTGCTTCGCGCCGGTGCGGATATTCTGATTCCCGATTTTCGGGACGGGGATCGGCTATTGACCTATCTTTTTGACCGCTAACCAGCAACATGCCCAATGCTTTGAGTATTCAACTGTGCAGATCCGACTTATTTGAGGGACGTACATAATGTTTCGCGAGTGCAAAATATGAATGAAATCGTAGGGGCGGGGTTCCCCCGCCCGCAGTGAGGATTGGGTCCCCCAACCCCTAGGAAAACTCGGGTTCTTTGCACTATTTCTTAACATGAGCGAAAAGATTTTACGCATTACGCACTGTTCATCCGTTGTGCGATGACGTTCGCTGTTTCCCGTGCGACGATGATCTCCTCATCTGCTGGCACGACGAGGATTTTCGACCGGCTATCGACAGTAGAGATTTCCCCTTCGCCGGTGTGACTCTCGTTCCTTTCTGAATCTAACAAGATACCCTGCCATTCCAAGCCATCGCAGATTGCAGCCCGCGCTGTTGCACTCTTTTCGCCAATCCCACCGGTGAACGCAATCACGTCCACCCCACCGAGCGCGGCGATGTAGGCGCCGATGTACTTCTTGACTTGATAGAAAAAGGTGTCCATCGCCAGCCGTGCGTCGTTACTCCCTTCCGTTGCTGCCGTTTCGACATCACGCAAATCGCCGCTGACGCCTGAAATTCCACGCAGCCCCGATTCTTCGATCAGTTGGCGACGAATCTCGTCCGTATCCCACCCCTCCGCATCCATCAAGTAAAGCACTGCAAACGGATCTAGGTCACCGCTTCGGGATGATTGGATAGGTCCGTATTGCGGCGAAACGCCCATCGTCGTATCAATGGACTGACCGTCGCGGATAGCACACAACGATGAACTCCCACCGAGATGGCAGGAGATAATCCTCAGATTCGCCGGTGAATCGCTGAGCAGTTGAGGGACACGCTCTGATATGTAGCGATGGGAGGCACCGTGGAAGCCGTAGCGACGGATATGATGCTTCTCCACCCACTCCCGTGGTACACCGAACTCGGAGGCGTAGTCGGGCATCGTTTGATGGAACCATGTCTCAAAAACAGCGACCAATGGTGTGTCAGGGAGTCGCTCCTGAAAGGCACGGATCGAGGCAATGTAAGCGGGATTGTGGGTAGGGGCGAGTGGAATATCGGCTTCAAGGGCGTTGACCACCTCTTCCGTTATCAATGCAGAACGCCAAATCCCTCTCGCGAGAATGGTCTTAAAGCCTATCCCCGCGAGATCGCTGAGATCCGCCATGACCCCTGTTTCAGGGGACGTAATCAGATCTATCGCGTGTACAATCGCAGCATTGTGGTTTGGCGCGTCGATTTCGCCGTTTACAATCGGTTTGTCAGGGGCAGCGTGTGTGAACGGTGATGGCGAATTCCCGACCCGCTCAACGCCACCTGTGACCAGCGACACTGACGTTTCGACATCAATAATTTGATATTTGAATGAAGTGCTGCCAACATTGGCACAAAGTATAAGCATGATCGGTATTGAACTCCTTTGTCCAATCGCTCGCAAAGGCAATCTACAAACAGTTTTTTATCGCCGAGACGCAGGGAACACAGAGGAAAAAAGAAAATCGCTCATGTAAAGAATGAGTGCACCAGAAGCTATAAGTGGTTGCCTTCCAATTTGTCAGGAGGCTACTCTCCTCCTGCTTGCGGGGGGACTAAAGGGGGTGGACTAAGGGGACCCTTCACTTCATGCTTTACGCTTTCTTTTTACATGAGCCAAAAAAGAAAGTGAGGGGCGTGGTTCACTAATGAACTAATGCCAGAGGTTACGCCCCCAAATTCTCATACCACTTAACGTTTCCTGTGCTCAATCCCCCGGCGATAATGTCCACCCGCCCATCGTCGTTCAGGTCAAGCACGTGCATGTTACCAACGCCCAAGCCGCCGTTGTCAATGAATTCTTTCGTCCACCGGTTTTGATCCAGATTCTCAGGGCGATAGAGTTGCAGGTTCCAGCCCTCACCGTTATACCCGGCGATAATTTCCACCCGCCCATCGCCATCGACGTCAACTCCGTGTAGCGAATGTCCACGATTCAACGTGTCATCAATCTGGTGGCGTGTCCACTGACCTGTCCGCAAATCCCCCGACGCCTTATACCACGATAGTGTGTTTCCATGCCACGGTTCAATGGATAAAATTTCGTTAACTCCATCGCCATCCAAATCTACTGTGAAAACCTCGCTGCTTTCATGCTCACTAATTACCCATCGACTCCATTCACCTGTTAATGGATCCGATGGGGGCTCAAGCCAAATGACACCGTCCCGGCATCCAATCAGGATATCAAGTCTACCATCCCCGTCCACATCGCCGACGCTCAAGCCGTGGTTGAGATGCAATTCTCCGTCAATTAAGCGGCGTTCCCAAGGACCATTGACAGGATCGCTTGGAAGCGGGTAGCACCAAAGACTGCCCGGATCATACCAATCATCTAACCCCCCTTTGGGTCCCTGAATTGATGCGGCGAACAAAAGGGGTTGACCATTGCCGTTGATGTCAGCAACTGCGATTCGGTGGAGGTATGGGATTTCTTCGATGAAATGACTTTTCCACTGCCCACCGTCGGCGGGGGCTTCGAGCCAATGGAGGTATTCGATAAGGGAACGATCGCCTCGATTAAACGCGCTTCCAACAAACAGATCTGGCCTGCCGTTTCCCGTCAGGTCCTGAGCGGCGATGGTGATGTTACCGGGGTGTTGTTCAGAAATTAGATGCCTTTTCCAATCAGGGGCTTCGTACCAGACAATGACCGGTTCGCCGGTCGAACCCATGATAATATCCTTCTTGCCGTCGCCGTTCATGTCGGCGACTTCCAGTCCGTAAACGCTTCTGATTGTGTTATCAACAAGATGCTCTTTGAATTGCACGGTTTTCACCTACAGTTGGGGAAGTGGATGTTCTCTATCATCAGGCATACTGAGACCTTCCATCATCACTCGTGTATACCGATTGAACTTGCTGTAGAAGCGGCGAACTTCTGGATCTGGGTGATCGCGCCACAGATTTGGAGGCATCAGCGTCACTTCGCTCAGGGAACGGCGATTGGGATGCCCATAGTAGACCTGAATTGTGCGGCGTACCTTATCGGTTTTCCGTAATGTGACGCCGTGCAAGGTGGCACAGTTAAAAAGGATTGCAGACCCTGCGCTGCCATAGAAATGGAGAATACCCCCGCGCTCGAGATGTGCTTCTTTGTCGTCGAGGATTTCCCCACCGGCAGGCTCCGGACTGATAGAAAAACAGTGGGTGCTCTCGTTCACATCGTTCAGATAGTAAATAACCTGTGGATAATCGAGATTCAGAGGGTGTTCGGGCCAATAGCCGCGATCCCTGTGCCACCCTGTGTCATGCTCTTCATCCTCCCCATCACGGTGGCGCACAGCGAGTTCCTCAAAGCAGATGGGACCGCCCATCAATTCTCCGATAAGTGGGAGTAGTCTTTCATGGCGGATGGTGCTTTCAAAGGCAGGCTCTGTCAACAGGAGATTGCAGTTGTAGTCGGGTGCTGTTCCAGAAAACCACATAAAAGGGTTTGCCTCCCGATCTCGGTCGATGGCATCGTTAAGGGTATCGACTTCATCGGGCGAAAGTAGATCTGGAAGAATAACATAACCGTGGGCTTTGAAGCATTCAATCTGCGCTTCAATATCGTCCACATCCGCGATGACGGGCTCAACGATTTTGGGCATAACTTTTATACCTCCGATGTTCGGCTGCGAGTTACAGCTTGTCATTATGATACAGAGGGCTGGTGCCTAACGCCTTCTGCCCTCCTCTGGTTAGATGGACTTTTTGCGCTTGACACACACCGACTTTTTCACTACCCTTAATGCAGATTCATGGCGTAAGCCGCCTGAAACTGCATCTACCGGTATTATATCATAGAAACTGCAAGGTGAGGGGCAATTTTTTCGATAAAGCGAGTTGATTAACAAATCATTTATGTGCGGAAGGGTCTGCCATAACTAAGGAGATTTAAGCGATGGACAAAGTCAACGTTTGTATAGTCGGTACAGGCTGGACAGGTACAAACCATTTTAACGGCTACCAAGCGATTCTTGAGAAAGCAACGGTTGCCGCTGTGGTGGCACATTCTGACGCTTCAAAGGCGAAGGCGGAGGCGTGGGGTGTTCCAAAAATCTATCGTTCATTCGACGAAGCCTTGAAGGATGACGAAATCGACGCATTTAATCTGTGCACACCACACTATCTTCACGCAGAACAGCTGCTGGCGTGCTTGGGTGCAGGGAAGCATGTCCTTGGTGAGACGCCTGCGTGTCTCACTATTGAGGAGTGCCGGGCACTTCGTATCGCCATGTTTGAGCATCCGAACCAGAAAGCTGCCACGGGGCATATCTGCCGCTCTTGGCCCACCTTTACACATGCGAAAGAGGTCGTCTCCGATGGTGGAATCGGCGATGTGTTCTATCTTTCGTCCAACTACGCCCATAAACCAGATCCGGGTGAATATCCGAGCCGCCTGACATGGGGACGTAGCCCACAGGCGCAGATGCGATTGGGCATCGCCTATCATTCAGTAGACCTGTTACGCTGGGTTGCCGGCGACATTGAGGAGGTCTCCGGCGATTATACGGAACATGCGCGACTCGCAATCCTAAAATTCAAAAATGGCGCGATGGGCAAGGTGTTTACCAGTGCATCGGTGGTGCGCCCATACATTATGTCACTTTCCGTCTATGGGCACGAGGGGACAATTGTCTGTTGGTGGGAGGAAGAGGTGCTGCACGGCTATCTACACAAATCCGCCGAATGGAATCCAGAGCAATTGACGACTACGCCGCTGCACGGTCGTGGCTCCCCTGAATGGGCATACGAGATGGAGAACTTTGTGGATAGCATTTTGGGAGATACGCCTCTGGCTTGTCCATTGTCTGAAGGGATTTCAACAGTGGAAACCTGTTTAGCCATCGAAGCAGCGATGACGCATAATACGAAAGTTAAAGTGGGCACTTAAATACAAAAACAGTGAGGTCATGTTAAGAAATTGTGCGAAGAAACCGAGTTTTTTCTTCAAAAATCGGTTTCTCTGAGCACTTTGTACTTTATTTTTAATAAGCCAATAATGAAAACCACATCATTAACAAAATGGTTTTTCAGCCTCATATCTCTAATCTGGATCCAAAGCACAATCGCCGCAGAAACACTTCCCCAGTTTGTTGATGTTACGAAAGAGGCAGGGATCGATTTTGTCCACAACACCGGTGCGTTTGGCGGAAAGTACCTTCCCGAAGAGATCGCTTCTGGCTGTGCGTTTATTGACTATGACAACGATGGATGGCAGGATATTCTGTTGGTGAACGGTAAAGATTGGGGTGGACATTCAACTGGCAGGCGACAAACGATGGGCCTCTATCGAAACAACCAAGACGGAACGTTCACAGATGTCACAGAAACTGTCGGACTTGCCGTGGAATTGTATGGACTTGGCGTTGCCGTTGCTGATTACGATAACGATGACGATGATGATCTGTATATCAGCTGCCTAAAAGCCGATCGGTTATTCCAGAATCAGGGAGATGGAACCTTTATTGATGCAACGGAAGCTGCCGGAATCGATAACCCCGGTTTAGGGACAAGCTGCGCTTGGCTAGATTACGATAAAGATGGCAATCTTGATCTCTTTGTCGCCAATTATGTGGAATGGACCCCTGAAACCAATCTGTTTTGCACGTTAGATGGTGTGAATCAATCGTACTGCGGACCCAGATCGTATCCGGGGCAAGCGAGCAAACTATTCAGGAATCGGGGCGATGGGACATTCGCCGATATTTCGCGAATTGCCCTAATCGAAGACCCGACCAGTAAATCGCTCGGTGTCTGTGTGTTTGACTACAACGACGATGGTTTCCCTGACATCTTCGAGGCAAATGACACACAACCGAATAAGCTCTATCAGAACAACGGGGATGGGACCTTTATCGAAAGGGGACTAGAAACCGGTGTTGCTTTCGACGAAAGAGGTGTTGCGACAGGGGCGATGGGGGTTGACACCGGGGACTACGATGGCAGCGGACAGGAAAGCCTCGTTGTTGGCAATTTCTCCAATGAGATGATGAATCTTTATCGTAACGAGGCGGAGCTTTTTATCGATGATGCTCCTATTGCCAAGATTGGATTGCCAAGTTTGCTAACGTTGACATTTGGCTGTTTCTTCTTCGATTTCGACCTAGATGGGAAACTCGATATTTTCGCAGCCAATGGCCACATTGAAAACGATATCAACGCTGTGCAGAGCGAAGTGACGTATGCACAGCCACCGCATCTGTTCCACAACATTGGAGATGGTCAGTTTGAAGATGTTGCGCCAAAAGTTGGCTCAGATCTTCGAGAGCCGATCGTCGGACGCGGTGCGGCGTATGGGGATATGGATAACGATGGCGATTGGGATGTGTTGGTCAATGCTTCCAATGCGGCAGCCCGTCTATATCGCAATGATGGTGGGAATCGCAACAATTGGATTAAGCTGAAACTGATCGGGACCAAGAGCAATCGGAGTGGGCTCGGCGCGAAAATTACCGTACAATCGAAATCTGGCATACAGATACGTACCCTGAAAAGTGGAGCCAGCTATTGCTCGCAGAGCGAACTCGCAGCTATCTTTGGAGTTGGAGATGCCCCCCAAATTGATGCAATTACAGTCCAGTGGGACAGTGGGGACGCTGATCAGCTTGTTAATGTAAAACCGAATCAATTCCTTACGATTACTCAAACTCCCCACGAACCGTCAACGCACTTGCCACCGAAATAAAATCCCGCCCCTCTTCGACGCGATCGTTATTGTAGCTCAAACCAAGATTCAGATCAGCAGTCAGGCGCTCGCTCAACCGATATCCAACCCGCAGAGACGTTTCATATCGCTCAGACCGTTCTTCCCGATTTGCCCCGAACCGTTCGCGACGGATAACTGTTGAAAGAGTGTTACTGAGATCTAAGTCGTGCTCAAGGGGAACCTTGCCGATAAAGGGAAGCCGAATTCCGCCTTCTATTCGCACCTGGTAATCGATGCTAACGTTCGGTGTAATAATAAACGAAGCCGTATCAATCCCGCTTCGTTCCCCTTCGCGTTGTGTGAGACGGATACCAAATGCAGTTCTTGTCGTCTCTCCCCATGTATGACTCCAACTAATTGAAGGTTCGTGGGCGGTACTCTGACCAATCTGGGTATTGATATTGCTCTGATCTCGTAGCGTATAACCGTATCTCAGCTGAAGGCTTGATGTGTTTTTTGAGTTGAAGATTTTAACATCCCCTTCGTAACGTACGGACTTGGATCTGGAGGAGGTACTCGAAGACTTGGTGAAGTTGTTGCTGAGATCGATGTTGCCGCCGAGTGATGCCCAACTCCACGGATCAACCGATGTCCGAAAACTGTAGCGCGTCCCTTGGCGCGACTGGGTGCGTTCTTCTGCCTCATCTGGCAGTTGTAAAATATCCGCAATCCGCATACCCCGATCCAGCCTTCGCAGAGAATCTTGGTTATTGAGACTGACGTTCGCATTCAACCCAAGGCTTTCGATGCTCCGTTGAAAGATACCCGCTTCCTTTGTCTCTTGCTTGGTCTCCCGCTCTTTCAGTTTCCGTGCCAGTTCTGCCTTATCACGACGAATCCAGTCCCCGCGTTGCTCCTCTGCCTCTTCAATGACATCAGAATCAATGCCCATCCGTTCAAGCCGATTAAGTTCTTGTTGACGCTTTTCCTCAAGGCGGGTTTCTTCCTCAAAGCTGTCAAATTCTGAGGACGGTTTAGATGTTGGACTGCTCTGTTCCTTATTTTCCGCTTCTTCTTCCTTCGTTGCCCCCTGTTCACCCTCTGCTTCGGAAGGTGTTTCAGGTTCTCGGAACAGCCAACCGAACCACGCCCGTGGACGGACATTGAGCCCTAAGCTGACATTCGCGCTGATTCGCGCATCTTTTCGATCGCCAAACCAGTTCTCGTTCAGGCTAACTCGGTTATTTATCGTTGGACGGATGCCTAGCAAATCCCGATTCAAACGCGGATTCAGAGCAAGCCGATGTTCTCGTTCCGCAATGGTAAATATAGGAACTGCTGCCGGTTCTTCTGTCTCCTCCATTGTTGTGGCTGTTGATTGCGCGAGACTGCCGAAACCATGTCCGCCTTGAGCACTGGGATCTTGTTTCTCAAGTGTGCGACGGACTTCGTACTGCGGATTCAGGCTAAAACTCTCAAACGGACTGATATCGATCGAAATACTGCCGCTATCCACCTTTTCATCTCGGTTGCGCCCATAGTAGCTCCCAAAAGAAGAACTGCTGCCACTATCTGTCGCCGTTGATGGATCTGTTTCAACGTTTTCGTGATGATACTGAACATCCAACCCAAAAAATGAACCGAGATCGAACTGAAAAGAGCCGGTATAGAGATCGCTGAGTTCCGTGCCTTGACGTTCATTCCAAAAATCTTGGCGATTGAGCGCGAACCCCAACACTGGAAGTGGACGCAAATTCAAACTCGCCGAAAAATCCCGATTCTTTGTTTTGCTCTTTCCACTTTGGAAGGAGCTAAAAGATCCACGCTGGCTCTCTGTCTCAGATTCATCCTCTCGCACAGAGTAGCGGATGGGAAGCCAAGAAAAGAGGGTGAGTTCGGTATTGATATTGAAGTCATTGCTAGTCGTACTATATCCCAGATCGTGTCGACGTTGGCGCCCTGTATCGCCGGCAGAATTCTCGAAGTCCTTGTCTTGCTTTGCATATCCACCGTCTACCTTAAACAGATTGCCGAGTTTGACGTTCATGTTGGCGCGCCGTGCCCAACCTGAGCGTACCAGCGGATTGCTTAGATGAATTTCGTTGACCCACACCTCCCCACCAATCTCCCGTGCAGTGTCATTGCGGATGCCAATTAAGATGCCTCCAACATTCTTTATCGAAAGTTGGGAACTGTTTGTTCCCCGCACAACGAAACCATCGGGATGTCCATCCGGGCCGGCGGCATCTATCTCTTGTTCAGTTGACAGGTTCGTCGAGGTTGTTGGATCTAGTTGACCAATCTGATCTGTCTGCGGTATAACGCCGCCTAGATCGGTTGGTGTGTCAGCGTCGGGATATTCATTTCGCTTTAGATCGTGCAACTCAATTTCAATCAGTTTCCAGCCATCAAAATCAATGACGCGCGTGTATTCGTAAAAATCCCTCAAATTTTCAAAGACATTGATATCCTCCTCTTGGTCTTGCACATCCTCAAAGGGCCCTGCAGAGCGGTAGGTAGACCGAAATCCGGTGCGGATGCTCGGCGCAAGGCGTAACACAAATGTTGTCTCGCTTCTGTCGCCATAAATCCACAGTCTAAGCGTGTCATGTTTTGAAAAATCTTGCCCTTCGCCATGTTGCAGACCGCGCAATACCCGTGATGTCACACCGAAGGATTCCGGCAGAAGTACATAATTCAACGTCAGTGTTTGCTCGCGCTGCTGTCGTTGTTGGTAGCCGTATGTCGATTCCGTAAAGGGGTGTAATTCTTTGAAATTATCTTCATCCTTAATCTGGTCATAAGCAGCCTGATAATCGTTGAAATTGAAGTTGTCTTTGGTGCCAACGGTAAACCGCTCGGCTGCATCGTCGGTAATTGTATCATTCCGTGTCACCACACCGCGCTCCCACTGTACCCCGACTACCTCAATTGACGCCCATTCAAATTTGCCTGTGACAGTTCCGGATCTGTTCTTCTGTAACCAAAAACGCAGATGTTGAATAAACCCAAGGTTCGGTAGACGATTGCCTTCAGTTGTGGCTGCACTAAGGGGGATACTTAGAAATGTCCAGCCGTTTGAATGTTGCCGTTTTAGCCACTCTTCAGGGATATCATTGAGCGGAATTTTGATTTCGAGGTAGGCATCAATAGTGTCTAGAACACCATCTCCGTTAAGGTCTTCCGTATCCAAAACTGTGTTGTTGGTGCCAACTTTCGTCGGTTGGAACCCAGCACTATACTCCCACCCGACATCCTCACCTGTATCCAACGAGCCATTTGCACGGAATTTGTGGGAAGCAGGCAGGTTTTCCAAATCAAGGTCTAACGTATCGACTTTTCCATCCCCGTTGATATCTTCTAGCTCTGGTGGCAGATCTTCGGTGTCAAGTCGGTTATCCAAGTCGCTATCTTCGCTGACTACACCCAGATCGATATGCAACGTCACATCCGAGTCACCACGCACCCGAAACCAAATTTCGAGGAATTGGCGTTCCGAGAAATCCTCTCCAGAGGCAGACAAACCATACGAAAAACCGCCCCACTCTTCGATGACATCTGTCAGATCGTAACCAACCTCCATAATGAGGCGTTCTTCCGTTGAGTTTGCCAGCGGATTAATCACCGATGCAGGCACCTCACGATTGCGCATATAGTTGCCAACAGCTTGAGATTCGTTGCGATCCCGTGCAAGCACACGAAAAAGGGCGCGATTGTCCAAGGTCACCCCTTCTGCGACAGGTAGACTGCTTACACGCCAATGATGTTTGAACGTAGGAGTATTTGATGCCTCCCGCGCTCCTTCCATACTATCAATCAGGGCAAGTCCGACGCTGTTTGGGTTATTGTGGGAGAACGCGGTTTCCCCGCTGAAATTGATTGACAACGGAAAATTACGCATTGCGACAAATGGTAGCGGGTTCAACAGCCATGCTAAGTTGAAATCCCTGCCAAAGCTGGTGTTGAAATTGACAGCCTGCAATCGGCTCGGCGCACCATTGACGTCGGGGATACGAGACGGCTTTTGTCCGGTGTTCAGGATATAGCCCGTTGCAAAGCTAAATCCTTTCTGGAATGTAGGGTTGAAATAGCTGCTGCCACCGGCACGCAATCCTCGCCTAGATCGACCGCCTAAACTTGAGTATCCACCAAAACCGCCACCAAACCCACCCCCAAAACCGCGGGATCTGCCGCCACCAAATCTACTGCCACCGAATCTGCTGCCGCCAAACCCACCGGAGGTTCTTTGTCCGAAGGGGCTATCCTCAGTGTCAGATCGATCGCCTATTTCCGGGCCATCAATCCTACCGATAAGCCGTTCAAACCGATCGAACTTCTGCTCTTTTTTCTCTGTCTTCGGTTTGGGAATATAGGAATATTCTAACCATAGTCCAGCAACCGTTTGTTGCAGGGATCCACCGAATGGAGTTCTCTCAAATTCCACTACGATTTCGTCGAACTCGTCAAGTTCAGTAAAAAAGCGAAGGCTTCCTACTTCGTAGATCATGGTATAATCAACATCGCGTTGCAGCAATTGCCCATTGAGTCTCACCTTCTCACTGTTTGGGATAACAAATAGCCCAACGTTATACGTCTCCGATTGAAAAGAATAATCTACGATGATTGTGTAAGCCGCATCGGTCGTCCTTGGGTTTTCGAGGTAGATTGCTTCGTTGCTTAACTGTTCACGAAATTGGTAGTACGGACTTGCAGGATCATTGATGACAAAGGGACGCAGCTCAGGAAACGTCAGAATGCCTCGATCGAAGTCGATAAACTCCGGATCAACGGTACCATCTCCATTTTGATCTAGCCCGAAGATCTGGATATACGGAATTTCGTCGCTTCCTGTATCGAATGACTCACCACTCCCCTGACGCACGATGGTGATTTGATAATCTCGTGGACTAATATTCCGATTGCCAAGGCTATATACGCGCCGCGATTCCGTTCCTCGTAGGCTTTTTCCTTTCATGGTGACATAGCCGATTTCCTCGCCCTCTTCATCGATCGTGCCATCGTCGTTCTCATCCTCAAAGACATTCCCCGGATTTCCAACCACACCACCACCCTCGCCGAGATATTCATAAGCAACAACGATTTCGTAGCTGGCAGAAATCGGCGTTAAGAACTCGATTTCGCCGGTTTCATAATTGATATTATAGTCCCGACCCGCTTGCTGGAGATTGAAGTAACCACGCCCTGTCCGCACGCCGCCCTGATTGTTGCTTGCGACGTTATCGTCGATATAAATTTCCTCGCTGCCGTGCTTAATTTCAAGGTAGGAGTCGTGGATGAGTTCATCTTCGCCGAGTTGAATAAGGTAAAAGCGTTCTTTAACATAATTCGCATCAGGAATTGGGAGACCTCTGCCACCGCCTGCGCGTCGCGACTCCCCGCGGAAACGGCGTATATCGGTGATACCTTTGCTGCGGGAGCCAAATGCCGTCAACTTTGCCCCACCAAGTTGGGCAACTGCTTCAAGTCCAAACAGATTGCGATTAACGTTTAAAAAGCGCGTATTGGGCAGGCTAAGTGTTAGATCGCCAAAAGAGAGGGTCTTGAGGATACTTGTTTCTGACCCTTCATACCAAACGCGAATTTTCTGCTCCTTTGCGCCGCCGTATCCACCGCTATAACCACTACTATATCCACCATATCCACCGCCATATCCACCACCTGAGTCGCTATAGTCAACCTCAACGTGAGTGTGTTCTCCAACCCGCCCGTGCAAGCCTACTTCAAGGGTTTGCCGAATATTTATCCCCGTATCGCGCGGCACGCCGTAACGACCGCTCCCAAAACCGCTGTCGTATCCACCGCCATATCCACCACCATACCCGCCATATCCACCTCCGAAACCGCCGCCATATCCACCACCATACCCGCCACCGAAACCGCTGCTACCGAAGCTATCGTAGGTATAGGAGGAGGTCAACCCAAGATCCAGTCCGGAGCCAAAACTACCCCCTCCATAACTGCCACTATAACGATTGATATCGCCTTCGCCAAAATAGTGCGTTTGGTGTAGTTCAACTGTTACCGATTTATGTCCTGTAATCTGGAGGTTGGACTGGAGGGGCAGTGCGATCCCCTTCTCCTTCTCTTCCCGTTGTCCTTCACGTAAGTCACCAAGCTCGCGGAGATCAAGGAGGAAAGGTGGATTCTTCCACCGACGCAACGACTCGTAGTACGGCGTCAACATCTCTAGGCGGAGGTCCTGCTCTTCTATTTCTTCGTCTGCCGGGAGCGGCTCGGTTTTCCACGGGTCTTTATCCGGGGCTGCTGGATCCGCCCAAAAATCTTGTGTATTCGATTCTTCGGCGGGTTTGGTTGGCGGTGCCGCTTCTTCCCTACCGATCGCTAGGGCGCGGCGTTTTATGTAGGATTCCGTCAGCGATACGTCTTTGAGAACAAGTTCGGCGTGAGCAGTGGGAGGATGTAACGTGGCAAAAATGAGTGCGAGGATGAAGAAGGAAGACGGGCGGGAAATTTTTGTGCCGATCAAAGTCAATGCGTATCTCCATCGGATCTGGAATCGGATAAACCGTTCACTAATTTGGCAGATCACCGAAAGATAGCTGCCGATTCCATCAGGAATTTAAATACACGGCCGGTATCTTTCATGATGGCTTACCCAGATTTGGAGATAAACGCAGAAGAGAGAGGACTAGTTTACAAAAAAGTCCTTGGGTTGAAGGGATAGGTTAATTCTTCTGTGCGGTTGGTAGATACAGTGAAACAAATAGTGGATAACAAATAATGCGTAAGAGCGCATTGGTCAAATTGGGGTATCCTTCAAAAAAACGTCCTGGGACAGATAACCGCTTACATATTACTCGTTATTTTTTTATAACGTCCCTTTTGTCGAAAGCACACCGCTGACACGATCATCAATACTTGTGGAAATATCAAGTGCTTTTGCAACCGCCTTGAAAATCGCTTCAATGATATGGTGACGATTGGTTCCGTAAGGAACATTGATGTGCAACGTCGTTCCGCTATGGTTGACAAACCCGTGGAAAAATTCCTCAGCAAGTTCCACGTCGAAGGTGCCTATCTGTCCATGATTGAGGGGTGTTTGGTAATGAAGGTAGGAGCGACCGCAGAGATCCAGATCAACTTGTGCAAGTGCCTCATACATCGGAACGGTGAAACTGCCAAATCGACGCATTCCTGCTTTGTCTCCGACTGCGTTCATGAAAGCCTCCCCTAAACAGATGCCCACATCTTCGACGGTGTGATGGGCATCAACGTGAAGGTCGCCGGTAGCATTTACTTCGAGATCAAAGAATCCGTGTTTGGCAAAGAGTTCAAGTAGATGGTCCAGAAACCCAACACCGGTACTGATATTGGACTCTCCTGAACCATCGATAGTGAGTTTAAGCGTAATTTGCGTCTCCCGCGTTTCACGGACAACTTCAGCTTTACGTTTCACACCGTTTTCGTGGCACTAGCCACGCCTCCTTCTAAATGAATAAAGCGTGAACCGCATCACGAATCGCACGGATAGCATAAGAAAATAAAACGCAAGGACGCTAAGACGCTAGGGCGCAATGAAAAACAGAAAGCGAGAAACTAAGAAAAGCCAATAGTGTGTTACCACTGTTTTTCACTCCCAGTTTCTTTGCGGCTTTGCGCCTTGGCACCTTTGCGTTAAATAGCATCCACGGAATCCGTGATTAACGTCTCACGGTTCGAGTACTTTCCTAAAATCATCACCGTGTGTCTTCCACCAATCGAAAAGGATTGAAATATCGGTGCCGATACAGAAATGGCGTACCCCCATATCAAGGTAGGCTTTCGCCGAATCCACTGTATTGACCTCGGCCCGCGGCGGTACACCCATCTTTATGGCAGTTTCAAACACCTTGCGCTCGGCGTCTTGAATTTTGGGTGAACCCCGTTCACCGGCTTTGCCAATATTCATCGAGTAGTCGGATCCGCCCCACTGAATCATGTCGACCCCGTTGACCGAAAGGACCTCCTCTAGGTTATCAACAGTGCCCGCCTTCTCGATCATAATCACGACGACGATATCCCTAATCGCCTCAACATATTTTTGGGAGCCCCCGTACCCCATGTATGTAAAACGGCGAGTCGCAACACCATAAGAACCGCCATCTTCGGGGGTATCCGGGCGTGAGATACGCACGCACTCCTTGACATCTTCTACTGTATGGCAGTCAGCGAACAACACGCTCTGAAAACCGGAGCCGATTGCACGTTGTGCAAGAAAGCCGCGCGGCTCTTGGTCAACCTTGATCATGCTAGACATACCATATAAATCCGCCGCCCGCCCTAAGTTATCGAGATCGTGCAGATCGAATGGACCATATTCTGCCACAAATTCAACGTAATCGTACAGCCCCGTATGCCCAATCGCTTCGACAACGGAGGGCCAAGTGCTATGGATATGAGTGCCGAGCGTCGGTTTCCCCTCGTTCAACAACTCTCGCAGTTTGTTGCGTCGCATATAAATTACCTCCAATATTCAGGTTTAATGAGTTGACGGTTATGGGCCGCAACTCGGAAAGCATCAATGCGTTTGTACAAGTTTTTCTGTATATACTTCTGCCTAAGTTTCGGAAGGCTGCACCAATTCTAGCAATCGATCGATGATATCAAGGCTTGATATCCCATCGGCTTCAGCGTTGAAGTTCGTAAGGATACGGTGTCGCAGCACCGGTTTGGCGACGGCGCGTATATCGTCGTAAGAGACATGATAGCGGCCGTGCGTAATCGCTCTCGCTTTCGCTCCTAACACAAGATATTGTGAAGCTCTGGGACCTGCCCCCCAATTAACCCAATCCTTGATGAAATCCGGCGCATCCGGCGCATTTGGACGAGAATGGTGACTCAATGCAACCGCGTAATCAACAATTGATTCCGCAATTGGAACCTTCCGGACTACCTGCTGCAACCGCAGGATCTCTTCGCTTGTGATGACGGCGTCTAGCTGTGGTTCATACGCGGAGGTCGTCGTCATGACAACCTGTTTTTCATCGGCGGGATCGGGATAGTCAAGATAGATGTTGAACATGAACCGATCTAGTTGCGCTTCAGGCAGCGGATATGTGCCCTCCTGCTCAATCGGATTCTGCGTCGCTAACACAAAAAAGGGACGATCTAGTTCATAGGTTGTGCCACCCGCGGAAACTTTGTACTCCTGCATGGCTTGCAACAGTGCTGCTTGCGTCTTGGGCGGTGTGCGATTAATCTCGTCCGCTAGCACAATATTGGCGAAAACGGGTCCCTTAATGAAACGGAAGAATCGTCTGCCGGTGTCCACATCGTCCTGAATGATATCGGTGCCAATGATGTCCGCAGGCATCAGATCCGGCGTGAATTGGATGCGACTAAAGTCAAGATCCAAAATTTGAGCCAGACTATTGATAAGTAGCGTCTTTGCTAGCCCGGGCACTCCCACAAGTAAACAGTGTCCTTGCGAAAAAAGCGCAATCAATAATTCATCGATAACCGCTTGTTGACCAACGATTCGTTTCTTAAGTTCATTCAAAATTGATTCTCGCGCCTTTTTCAGAAATTCTGCAGCTTCTAAATCTGCATCCGGCACATCAACAGAATTGGTATCGTTCAACTGTTCGTTCTCCATGGATTGCTAGTTTTTTACAGGTAGATTCTAAATGGAACCCACACAGCGACACTCCCTACGACGGGCTGCCCTGCGCTGCCATGTACACTCGACATTTGTCTATAAGTGTAGCCTATTTTGTGACACGGCGTCAAGGATTGCTTTTTGAATCGGCGAAGGAATGCACAAATAGGAGTATTGCAATTAAAAAATAAGGTGAGGAGGCGTTCAGCGTTTTGGGAGGTTTCGCTTGGAATGCAGGATCGGAGGGAGATGTAATTAAAAGATAGGTGGAAGAGGGAAGCGACCACCAAGGCTTACTTAAAACAGGTTCAACTTCTCAGAACATATGTTAAGGAGGCCAAGGCGATCGCTGTAACTACTTAATTAGACAGCATCTCTGAGCCCTTTGCCAGCTTTGAAGGCAGGAACCTTCTTTGCTGCAATTTTGATCGTGGCTCCCGTTTGGGGATTTCGACCTTCACGAGCGGCTCTCTCTCTGACTTCAAAAGTACCAAATCCGATGAGCCCGACAGAATTACCTTGAGCTAAATTGCCTTTGATACAATCGATAACAGCGTCAACGGCTTTAGTTGCCCCTGCTCTGCTCAATCCTGTCGCTTCAGCAACGGCATCGACAACGTTCTGCTTAGTAGCGTCAGCCATATTATCCTCCTAATGGATGAAAAAACTTAAGAATTATACTACGAACTTAACCAATTATACTACACACACATTAGTATGTCAAGCGAAAAAGACAGTGGTCATGCGGGTTTTGGCGTATTTTTGGCAAGTTTTTTGTATACCATTGGGGTCAGTAACCCAACATCTTGTGGTATATCGTGCTTAACAAACGACAACTTTCTTCGTTCGGTTTCGTTAAAATTACCATAAAAATACATATTTTCTAGCCAACGAGGAGTACTCTAAAATAAGCCAATTCCTCCGTTTACTCTTTTGGTGGTTCGTCCGGTTAGATAACAAACATCCCGATAAATTCATTCACCGGCATCGCTTCCAGTCGCGCTCTATCCAAGCAAAGTTCCATAATTGCTTCCACCTGTTTCGCCGGAAAACGGGTCGCTAGGTTATTGGCGAACTTTTCCGCTAACAGCGGAATCCCTTCCGCACGGCGACGACGATGCCCAATCGGGTATTGGACTTCAATCTTTTCAGTGGTTGAACCATCCTTGAAACGGATTTGGAGCGCATTGGCGATTGAACGTTTGTCCGGATCGAGGTAGTCTTTGCTATACTGCGGATTTTCCACGACAGTCATCTTTTCGCGCAAAGCATCAATACGCGGATCAACCGCAACCTCATCTTCATAGTGATCGGCGGTGAGGGTTCCGTGAATCAGTCCAATCGCTGCCATGTATTGGAGGCAGTGATCGCGATCGGCGGGGTTGTGCAGCGGTCCCATTTTTGAAATGATGCGAATCGCGGACTCATGTGTTGTGATTGTAATCTCTTCAATCTCATCCAAACAATCTCTCACGGTCTCATGCAGCTTGAAGGCGCATTCCACCGCTGTCTGGGCGTGAAATTCTGCTGGGAATGCAATCTTGAACAGAACGTTCTCCATCACGTAAGTGCCATAGGGCTGCTGGCAGACGAACGGTTTACCGTTGAATTGTACATCGTAAAAGCCCCACCCTTCTGCGGAGAGCACGGACGGATAGCCCATTTCTCCCTTCATCGCCATCAACGCTAGCCATACTGCGCGACTTGTCGCATCGCCCGCCGCCCACGATTTCCGTGAACCGGTATTTGGAGCGTGTCGATAGACCCGTAGGCTGCCTCCGTCAGCGAAGGCATTGGAAACAGCATCGATAATCTCTTCCTCTGCGCCCCCTAGCATCCCCGTTATCACTGCGGTTGATGCAACTTTCACAAAGTGTACATGGTCCAAGCCAACACGGTTCAAGCTGTTTTCCAGTGCGAGGACACCCTGAATTTCGTGGGCTTTAATCATTGCCGTGAGGAGATCGCGCATCAAAAGGGGCGAACAGCCATCTGCCAGATTCCGGCGGCTCAAGTGGTCCCCGATTGCGAGGATGCCGCCCAGATTATCGGAAGGATGGCCCCACTCTGCCGCGAGCCATGTGTCATTATAGTCTAGCCAGCGAACCAGACAGCCGATATTATAGGCTGCCTGCACTGGATCCAATTCAAATTGCGTTCCCGGAACGCGGGCACCATTTGGGACATGTGCGCCGGGAACCGTTGGTCCCAAATGTTTCGTACATTCGGGATAGCGCAATGCTAGCAACGCACAACCGAGCGAGTCCATCAAGCAGTGGCGCGCGGTCTCATAAGCGAGGTCGCTGTCAATAACCTCCCGTGCGACGTACGCAGCGATGTCAACAAGTATCGGATCCGGATCAGGTCGAGTGTTTGAAATCTGTGATGCCATAAAAAAACCCCTTCCTTCCTTACAATTTTGATTTTGTATTTCGCTCATGTAAAGAATTAGTACAACAGCACCCACTTGCCTCAAAAACCGTAGGCGGGGCATCTTGCCCCGCCCTCAACGCTTTTACCATAATTGCCCTCCGTTTTTACATGAGCCTTGTATTTTTGTGGAGTTTTAATACGAATTATAGTGAATTCAAAAAATAAATAAACACTTGCGCCCTCCGGTAGGTGCGGTTTGTAACCGCACCGCATCGGCACCCCCCTTTATTCTACCCCCCCTTATTCCCCCCCGCAAGCAGGGGGGAAATAGGGGGGCTACCCAACGGGAGAACGGTAGGTTCGGTATCCGAACTGCCCCGGTTTAGAGTGTCTCATTAATTCTAAGGTCCACTATAATCTATTGGTTGTATAGAGAACGCAGATCTGCGTTCCCTACTTTGTAGGGCAATGTTTCAATACCAAGTCCCGCCATTCAAGTAGATCATATAGACCTGCTGATGTGTCAAAACACCGTAGACCATCCAGAGCCCACCTGTGATGAAATCTCCCAAAATCAAGCCGAAGAAGAATGGGATGGCGCGTTGATACCCCCTGACCTTGCCATACTTCAGGATAACTGCTTTTAACCCCCAGCTAATAAAGAAAGTGAACCAGAAATAATCAATCGAGGAACTGAGAGCGAGCGGATAGCCAGCGGGGTGCAGAGGCCACCAAAAGAAACGCATTCGCAAGACAAACAAAATCAAGGTCAGCACCATCCCGCCTCCCATAAACGCCATGCGCAGCGAATCGACGGGCATTGGATGATACAGCCATGTTTCCAAACGTCGGAACGCTGTATTGGCGACCCAGATCTTGAAGAACGACACCCGTGCAATTGCCCCGTCACGATACATCATGTCCAAGTTTGTCCACATCCCCACAATAAGTGCGACAGCAGATCCAAGCATCATCGCCCAAACCAATCGACGGCTGTTGATATTAGCGACCTCCGCCATCTTGAGTGGCTCAAACTGATTCGGATTTGCGTGCGAACGATAGCTCCGGTTAAACCACTGATAGAAACTCATCACAGTCAGGTTGCGCCCACCCCAAGCCAGCGTTCCGAAACAGGTCACCATCACGTCCATCGGATTATTGGATATTCTGTGAGGTGCCCCAAATTCTGCCCGTAGACGGGTAATAACAATGGCGATGGCAAAATAGAGGGCAAAGAAGATGGGGATAGCGATCATTGACATACCAGCTTGAGCGGAGAAGATAGCCATGAACAGAAATCCGCCCACCAATCCGATCAGTGCCGTTCGATACCGCATCGGTTCATCCGCATCGACCGATGAAGTCGCAGAAAATGCGGTCCGAAACACAGAAGCCAAATGCTTTCGCGTTGCCCATACTGCAATGAAGAATAGGCAGAACCAGCCACCGCCGGCTTGTTCATGAAAGTACGGGAAGCCGGGGAGGTGCGTAAGTCCCAAATATGTAACCAAAACACTAATTAGTCGGCGCAGCACATAGAAAAACCAACAGGTAAAGGAGAGATCGAGCGGCAGGAAAAATCCGAGGCCGATCATGAACGGATAAAAAGAGAGCCGCGTCCCTGCTATCGCGCTCCACGGTTTTTCGGAGAAATATTGACTGATAGAGGTCAACTTGAGATGGAGATATGGCACGGATGGATAAAGAACATGCAACCCGTTCATGAGATCAAGAACAGCAGGGATAGCGAAACCGAACCATAGAAAACCGTTCCGAAGGAAACTTGATGATTGTACCATCGCTACTGGCAGTTGGATGATTGGAAACGCCAATCGTTCTGTCTGCACCCACTGCCGCCGCACGAGAGTGTTCATGCAGTGAAGCATATATAGCAATACCAGCGTGAACACTGTCCAGACCAATATGGGCCTCAGCCAAGCGTTAAAGTGCTTTGCTTTGTAAAGCGTTGAATCGCCCTCGTAGTATTCAGCGAGTATGTCATGAGGCGCGTTGGCGGTGAACCAAGGGGGGATGTAATGGAAAAAGAGTTCCTTCCACTCATTTTCGGGTGAGGCGAACTGGTACGGGTGAAGGAAGAAGGCGAACAGGTCTTGCAACATTCCATACGACGCAATCGAAGTCGAGATCACAAGCATGGAATAGATGGTAAGCAGCTCTCCAGGAGATAAACAGATCCGCTGCCATACCTTTGACAGGCAGTTGTTAAAAACAACGAGACAGAATAGGATAAAAATGGGGTAGATGAATATCGGCAAGGCAGTCGCCTCCGCCCGGTACTTCATCTCCACAAGTGTCACCCAGTAGACGTTGACGGGAACTAAAAATAGACCAATCTGTATTGCACGCGCCGTTGCGCCGTCATATTTCCTGCGTTTAGAGGTCTCTTGCAATGAAGCACTCCGTTGTCCTCAAACCAATTTTTAGTGTCCTACCTCTACGTCTCTCATAATCCCCACTGCTGAACGAGTGTAGCATCAAGTATAACCGTTGTCAAGAGGGGTTGAAGGATTACGTCAATCTATGATACTATATATGAAATTTTGGATTTTGGGCTAATCGTCGGTGCGGTTAGCCTGACCGATAAAACTTTAATCCAAATGGAGGATTTTTATGAATATCAAATTAAGTTTACTCTGTTTTTTGCTTTATGTTTCATGCTTCGCGGGGAATGCTCTCGCTCAAGCCCACGTTACATCCGCTAATGAGAACTATACTTTTGAAACTATAGCTGTTGAAGGAGTTGATTATCTGGCGGTGGGAGCGAGTAGCGACTTCGAGGATTATGCGGGCAACACTCCAAGCCCTGATGGTAAGCGAATGGTAGGTTTTACACTCATTGATGGCGTTTTCAAGACTTATGGTTTCCCCGGTGCCAAGAATACCTATTTCTATGCGCTCGGCAATAATGGGGTCGCCGCCGGATACTATGAGGTGTAATTACCCCCAAAACCTGGGCAGCCGAATAAGGTGTCAATCTATGATACTATAGCCCACGATTTGACCTGAAATTGACCTTAAAAACCCCGCTCAGAAAGTGAAGGTAAAAAATGGTAGCCGCTCAAAACAATCCCACTTCTTATCTCACCGCAGCGCATGAAATCGTTCCCCGTGTTGCTGCGGCCACCGACGAGATCGATCGCGAACGGGAGCTACCTGATGCACTTTTTGCAGAACTTGCGGACAAAGGGTTCTTCCGCCTGCTTGTGCCACGTTCCCTCGGTGGTAGGGAGATCGACTATTTGGAGCATCTTTCCATCGTTCAAACCTTCGCTGAAGTTGATGGTAGCACCGCTTGGTGTATCAACCAAAATAATGTCTTTGCAACGGTTGCTGCGAAAATGCCTGAGCCGTTAGCGCGAGAGATTTGGGATGCCCCGCGGGCGGTGGTCGCAAATGGGCCTCCAACGAATGCCGCTGCTGTACCTGTCAGTGGCGGATACAGGCTCACAGGGCGGTGGAATTTTAGCAGCGGCTGTCGCCATGCCACTTGGATGGCGGCGGTCGCTCCCGTGAAAGATCCTTTGAGAGATAAGAGGGAGGATCGGATGCTAATCATGCCGAAAGACGAGGTGACTCTCGTAGATGTCTGGCAAGTCAACGGGCTTCGAGGGACTGGAACTTTCAGTTTTGAGGTGGAGGATGTCTTCGTCCCTAGTGAGCGGACGTTCAATCCCTCCGATACCCCGCGTGAGGAGGGTCCACTGTATGTGATGCCGATGTTGCTGCTGTTTGCTTCGGGGTTTGCGTGCACGGCACTCGGTGTTGCCCGTTCCGCGCTGGATGCCGCGGTTGAGTTGGCGGGTGGGAAGCGTCCACGCTTAGATAGAAATCTATTGCGAGATAAACCCATCGTCCAACGCGAAATCGGCAGAGCGGAGGCTATCTGGGGGTCAGCGCGTGCGTTTCTGCTTGAAACCGCAACCGCAGCGTGGGAGAGTGCCTGTCAGGTTCACGTCCTGACGATTGAGGAGCGCATCCGATTGCGATTGGCTTCAACTCACGCCATCCGCATGGCGGCAGCAGCCGTCAATATTGTCTATGAGGTGTGCGGTTCTGACTCCATTTTTGAGCATAAGCCGATTCAACGCCGGTTTCAGGACGCACATGTTATCACGCAGCAGATTCAGGGACGTATGGCGCACTACGACACGGCGGGACAGTTCTTCTTGGGACTGGAGCCAGAGGGCATGTTCTAACGATAGTGGCGGGCGACTTTGCGAATTGCTTGGACGATGTCCACGATGTCCGCCTCGGTAAGGCTCGGGAGCATATTGAGATTGACACCTCGACGCATCAGGGCTTCGCCATACGGACACTCGGCAAGTCGATAATCGATCGGCTTTTCCCGTTCATAGTCGAATGGGAAACGGGTGTGACCGTAGCAGTCCGGTTCGGCGAGAAACGGGTTGCGATAAAGCGGGCCCTCCTTCCCTGATCCGATATATGGCCCCGACAGCGGAACTCCCTCCCTGCTCACCGCTTCGGCGAACTCCCCGGCAGAGCAGTTGAGCCTGTCAGTATTGATCGTAAAACCCAGGACCCAATAGGTGTGGCGGTCGCCCGGCCGAACCCGCTGGGGCGCAATCTCCTCGATATCAGCAAGCCCCTCAATAATCTGCTGGGCAGCACGAATCTTGTTCGCAATGTAGCCATCAACCTTCTTGAGTTGTGTGAGCAACACCGCCGCAATCAGGTCGTTGATCTTATAGTTCGGTGCGAGGAAGTAGTTGGCGTAAGGCAGCCCCTCATACGGTCCATTGGCGCGGGGCAGTGCTGCGTCAGCAAAGAGCACACCGCGCCCCCAGAGTCCCTCATTATTGGTTAGGACGATACCACCCATGCCCGCTGAGAGGTGTTTTCCGCCAAAGCTAAAACCGCTGATATCGCCAAGCGTACCGACGGCCTTGCCCTGATATTCCGCAAAATGAGCCTGACAACAGTCCTCAATTAAGAAAAGCTGGTGACGCCGTGCAATCTCCCGCAATTCATCCATGTTGCAAGGATTCCCAAACAGATGCACGGCGATAATCGCCCGCGTCCGTGGTGTGATCTTTGCCTCAACGTCCTTTGGGTCAAGGGTGAAAGTGTCGTCAATGTCGGCGAATACAGGGACGCAGTTGTGTAATAGCGCACCGATAAAGCTGCCCCCAGCGGTCCAGGGCGAAACGATAATCTCGTCGCCGGGATCGGGATTGATCGCCCCAATGCAGACGTGCAGTGCCGCCGTCCCGGAGGTGACTGAAATGGCGTGTTTGACACCATGTTTGGCCGCAAACTCACGCTCAAACTGAGCGACCTGCGGTCCCTTACCGATGTTGCCTGAACGAATGACTTCGGTGAGTGCTGCGATGTCTTCATCACCAAAATCGTGAGATGGTCCAAACGGCTGTGTACGCACCGGGGTTCCACCATTAATAGCCAAACGCTCATTCATGCGATGTCCCTCCTTTTCTCACCAGATTTACGTATTTCCTCTTAAAGTCCCCCTGATAAGGGGGATTTAGGGGGTTAAATGCAAACAAATAACGACTTTTCAGCAAAATATGCCAATTTTCTGTTCAATTTACCTAAGTCTGTAGGTTGGGTTGAACGGTTAAAGGTGGATCCCTATCAACTACAATAGAGGCCCGGCCGTCCAACAACATCCGCTTATAGGCAGATAGAGTGAAATCCAACTCCGTTTTTCATCTGTATGAAGTGTAATTATTTAAATCGGTAATTTCAACGTTCCCAAACCCGGTAGGTGCGGTTTCTAACCGCACCGCATCGGCACAGTTGGAAACAGTGCCCACCCAACGGGAGCTTGGAGTGTCCCATTAATTCTAAGGTCCACTATAAATCCGCTCTACGCGTTAAGATGTTCTCTCTTTCCCAAAAATAGCGATTGAATAACAAGCCTGTGGCTCCCCTTTTGCCATGCGAGGCAGATAGGGTATAGGTTTCGTCGGTTAATTTATTGTGGATATAATCAATAACACCCCTGTCGAATCGGACAGAATAAGCGGTAGTTTCGACATGGACAGATTCGCCATCTATAGTAATCTCAGCGGACGCCACATCAAAATAAAACAGATTGAAACCGCTGATTAAAACTATCACAATTAACGTCCCGACAAGTCGGGCCCAATCGGATTGGGGCATCAGTTTTACACTCCTTTAACACGAACTGCTTACCTTTCCCCTCGCTTCCAAGACCTTTGAAACGACCATTTCGACATCGGTTTCATCGACGAATGGGGACAGGATAAATGACTTTAACGCAACAATCGGTTCGCCGTATTCGGTCCGTCGATAGCAGTCCGTTATAGAAATCACAACCCCTCTGCCTTCCATCGCTTCCGAATAGACGTATTGAGAAATTTCTCGGTTGTAGTCGTTATGGGCGAGTAAGCTATCGCGATAGGCAGCATCCTCAAATTCATGCCGCTTGATTGAGAAGGTATCAACCCCAACCGGATAGGCGCGGAAGAGCGTAACGGTGCCGAAATTATCTCGGTTCAACACCGTTGTGCCTTCATGACCTTCGATATGTTCTCGTAGGAGTTGCGTCATTTCTACGATGTGCCCGAGGATGACTTGCAATCCTTGTTCTCCGAACAACCGAAAATTGGCGAGAGCAGCGAGGGGGCCTGTCCCGGCTCTGGAGGTTTCAAGCGTATACATGCCAGGGCGATACTCCCCAAACTGATAGAGATACGGCATCTGCCCCGGATCCCGTACCACTAATTCCAAATCCGCTCGGTTTTTGATGAGGACAAGGCTAGAGATATATGGAGTAAAGCCAGTTTTGTGGAAGTCAATGCCAACCGAATCCGCTAGCGATAAATGCCGTATGCGCCGACACGCACCCGCCAAGGCGCGCACGGTGCGAGGGCGAAACCCCAGCGGGTTATTCTCAAAATCGTAATCGTTGAAAACGGACCACGCCCACCCAATCACGGCGTCTGCGTGGATATGGGGTCGGTAGTCAAGTTGAAATTCATCAACGAGCGTATCGCGTAAGGTCGTAATGTGTGCTAAATCGTCCAACCCAAACGCATCGGTGGTGCCCAATGTTGCAATGATGGCGGCAATCTTCTTCCCAGATTCCAGAGATTTCCGTAACTCTGCCTCAAGTTGCTCAAGATCGATTTCATTTTCGACCGTTGTCGGAATCGTAATCAGATTGTTCGTCCCTATTCCGAGCCAACCGACAATATTCGCAGCACAGTAATGGCCCGTATCTGACACGAACACAACAACATCTTCAGGGGTGCCGTTGTGTATCGTCCCCGGGCACGCCTTTTCAAGCCCCAACTTCACGCCGTAGAGTGTCGTTGCAGTCCCGCCAAACGTAAACACACCACTCGCTTGTTCCGGGTCATATCCAATGAGTTGTGAGGCGATGGCGACAGTCTCAACTTCCGCTAACGCCACCAAGCGGCTATAGTCATCCCAAACGATATTCGGATTATACAGGGAAGCGAGAAGCACTCCAATCAGACTTGGAATCGTCGGCGGCGGAATGACGTTCTGTTGCGTCCGAGGATGTCCAAAGAGGGTCATCCCTCGGAGGTAACTCACAAGGTCAGCTGTGACCTCCTCAACCGAGGTCATGCCAGCCGGTAACGTCGTCGTCCTCGCTTTCTCGAAATCACCGGTAATAACGTCACCGAGCATTGGCAGATGTGTTTTCAGTGCATCAACCTGATCCAAAGCGCGCATAATGGAATGCACGAAGTACGAATCATGGAGGGCATCGGATACCGGTTGGGGAAAAGCAAGTCGAATTTTTTCTAGTATGTCACGGTAAGCCATAATGTTTCTCCCGGAAATCAGGGGTAGTATTGGGAGGTGAATTCAAATTACACTTTTTACACGTGAAAAACGTACAAGTCTCGATTCTGCATCGGCAAGTCAACCCACCGACCGCCCTGCCGATGGCTCTCTGCTACGGTGATACACGCTTCTGTGATTGGATGTGTAACCTCAATATTGCCCAGCGACGGGTGCCCTGACTCATGCGCGTCTACCAAGTCCTCTAGCAAAGAGACGACTGTGCTGACCGGATCCTCCTCTGGAAATGACTCCCCCTCCCATTGCAAGGGCCAGCCATCGGTGTCGTTTACCTTCCGAAAAGTCACCGCTGCGCCATCCCACATTGATCGGAGAGTGCCTTCTGTCCCGACTATCTCATACTCTCGTCCTCCATTCGGCACCGACCACGCTTCTATGCCGTTGGCAAAAACGAGTTGAAAAAGTCCCTGCGGGTCTTCCTCAAGCCGATTACCCTTAACCGCTATACTTCTGGGCAGCAGATCTCCCCGCACCGCTGCGATCTCTGGATCCCCCAGCAGGTAGGAGACGGTGTCCATCCAGTGGATGTGCACGTGCATCAGGCTAGCAGCTCCATAGACCACCGCCGATTGGGGTTCACCGATGTCGCCTCGCTCAATCATCTTCCGTATCCGCTTATACCGCTCACTAAACCGTCTCAATACACCTGTGTTGAACGCGGTGCCGTGTTTACGGCAGGCTTCAAGGACTTCGTCAGCTTTCTGTACAGAACAAGAGATTGCCTTCTCCACGAACAGCATCGGCACACCGGCGTTCGCCGCATAGACCGCCATATCTGCGTGGGCGTCGTCCCGAAAGGTGGTCGATGGGGCGCGATTGCCCGGTTTGGGCAAACCGGTCGCTGTCGTACACACCGCCACCAGATCCGGCTGCTCCTTCTCAATCATCTCTTGGTAGTCTTCGTAAACCGTTTCCACGCCCCATTTTTCTTGGAATGCTGTCCGTCGTTCCGGAATCGTTTCCGCTCCTGCCACCACCTGAAGCCGTTCACTCACATGGGACGCCGACGCAATTGATTGGTCAAGGGTGCTGCCCATGCGCCCTAGCCCCACAATCGCCACTCGGTAGGTCTTCATTATATCCTCCTCTATCTATAAACTATGAAAGGCTCATGTAAAGAATTATAGTGAATTCAAAAAATAAATGAACACTTGCGCCCCACGGTAGGTGCGGTTAGCAACCGCCCCGCATCGCCCCCCCTTTATTCTACCCCCCCTTAGTCCCCCCCGCAAGCAGGGGGGAAAGCAAGCGGGGGATAAAGGGGGGCTACCCAACGGGAGATTGGAATGTCTCATTAATTCTAAGGTCCGCTATAAATGAACACTTGCGCTCCCCGGTAGGTTCGGTTTCTAACCGCACCGTATCAGCACAGTTGGAAACAGTGCCTACCCAACGGGAGCTTGGAATGTCTCATTAATTCTAAGGTCCACTATAGTTCAAAGAACCCGAGTTTGACCCCCCTGACAAGGGGAGTCTTTCCCTGAACCCCCTTAGTCCCCAACCCCCCTGACAAGGGGGGCTAGAAACTGCTCCCCTTGCCATCCCCCCTTATCATGGGGGGTTCAGGGGGAAACCCGTGTCAGGGGAGTTGCAGGGGGGTTAAAAAAACTCGGTTTCTCTTCGTGCTCTGCACCTTCTTTTGACATGAGCCACTATAGAAAATGTGCAAAAGTCTTACACGGTATATTTTTGCTCGCTTGGATGTTATCACAAATGCAGGTGGGACGCTATGAAAAACTTTGAAGACTATATTAACCAATGGTGCCAGTTTGCAGCTGTTGATAACATGATGTGTGAAATTGAAAACCATTGGTTCATCCGTTCATTTAGCCCCAGCGGGGCGACATGTCTATAGTACACGGATAAACAAATACCCGAAAGCCCCAGCGGGGCGACATGTGTATCCGAAGGGTGGAACGTAAAAAAAATGAATGAACCAACCAACTCATGAATCAATGAAGTCTTGGACAATGTGGAAACGCCTTGCTCACTAACTAGCACCAAAGGTTATTACTAGATTCTATTGAGCTTAGTTTGTAGGGAACGCAGATCTGCGTTCCCTACTGCCGACAACTTTGCACTTGACTCCATTTATAGAGCGTGATACAGTAAGTTCGCTTTTCTTCGCATCAGTTCATCAATATCATTCAGATGGTTATGCCCTATCAACGTAGGTAAAAAGGGATTAGCAAATGAGTCGAATACCATACATCACGCCTGAAAACTTTACCGAAGCACAGGCCCGTCTGTTCAAAAGCATCACCGGCGGCAAGCGCGGCGAAGGACGGGCTCCCGAAGATCTCCTCAACGCAGAAGGGGGGATGAGTGGTCCATTCAATCCGTGGCTCAGAAGTCCCGTATTAGGCGATGCAGCACAACGACTCGGCGAAACCGTCCGTTTTGAAACTGCGCTCCCACCACAGCTACGAGAACTGGCAATCTTAATCGTTGCCGCCAAATGGAAGGCGCAATATGAGTGGTGGGCACATGAGAGAATCGCTAGGCGGGAGGGCTTGGACGAAAGGATAATAGAGAGCGTCAAAACAGAAACTCCCCCGGATTTCTCCAATCCAACCGAGACGGTGGTCTATAACTTTGCCCGCGAGTTGCTCGACGAACATCGCGTTTCAGACAATCTATACGATGAAGCGGTTAAATTGCTCAGTGAAGCGGGGGTTGTGGAGCTAGTAATCCTGCTCGGTTACTACACATTGGTGTCAATGACTTTGAATGTATTTGAAGTGCCGCTGCCCGCCGGTGAGACCGCACCATTCGTTGGTACTGAGAGCCCCTAACCGTAATATAAAAGACAACGCTCATGTAAAGAATTAGTTCAAAGAAACCGAGTTTTTTCAACCCCCCAGCAACTCCCCTGACAAGGGTTTCCCCCTGAACCCCCCATGTAACCCCCCTGCCCCCCTTATCAAGGGGGTTAGGGGATGGCAAGGGGGGCAGTTTCTAGCCCCCCTTGTCAGGGGGGTTGGGGACTAAGGGGGTTCAGGGGCTCTTCTCCCTTGTCAGGGGGAGTCAAACTCGGTTTCTCTTGGTGTCTTGCACTTTCTTTTTTTATGAACCAAAGACAAAAGGAGACTGTATATGTCGCTCAGTGGTAAAGTCGCAATCGTCGTTGGAGCCGGGCAGACGCCGGGGGAAACCATCGGCAACGGCAGGGCAACCGCGATTCGGTTCGCAAAAGAAGGGGCGCGGGTGCTCCTCATTGACAAACGCCCCGAATCCGCAGAGGATACCGCCCAGATGATAAAGGAAGTTGACGGTAAAGCCTCAGTCTTCGCCGCGGACATCACCGTTGAAGCGGATTGTCAGGCGATTGTCGAAACCTGCGTCGCTCGCTACGGGCGCATCGATATCCTGCACAACAACGTCGGGATCGCAGCAGCTGATTCTGACACCGTTGATCTGACCGAGACAAATTGGGAGCTCTTGATGGATATCAACCTCAAAGGCATGTTTCTCACCATCAAGCATGTCCTACCGGTGATGCGAGCGCAAGGGGCCGGAGTCATTATCAATATCTCCTCGACAGCGTCGCTCTGCACACGACCGACCATGCTCGCGTACAAAACTAGCAAGGCAGCAATCAATGCCATGACTCAAAACCTCGCCATTGAGAATGCAGAATATGGGGTGCGTGTGAATGCGATTTTGCCCGGTCTTATGGATACCCCCATGGCAATTGAGCGACGGGTAGAAGAGCGAGGAGTGAGTCGAGAAATTATCCGTCGGGAACGGGACGAAGATGTACCACTTCTCCAAAAGATGGGTTCCGGCTGGGATGTCGCTGCTGCCGCTGCGTTCCTCGCATCCGACGATGCACGATACATCACAGGAGTGCTTCTGCCCGTTGACGGCGGCTTGAGCGCGCGGGTCGGATAAAATGGATAGGATTTACGCAGCTTAGTTCATAAGTTCCCTCCTGATTTTCCAAAGTCCCCCTGACAAGGGGGATTTAGGGGGTTGGGGGATAGGGGGGTAAAAACAAAAAATCTCGCGCTGTGTGCTAAAATTGCATTAGTCCTGACGGAGATATTTTCACATGACAACCCTGAACCTCAAACCCACACATAAACCGATTAGGGATTACTACGATGCGCTCGATCAGTTCAACCAACTCGGCTTTACACACGAAACCGCTGTCCGATCGGCGTTCCAATCCCTACTCCACCACTGCGGACGGGATTTTAATTGGACTCTAGTGCCTGAATACGCAATGTCCCCCCTGATAAGGGGGGCTAGGGGAGTTAAAAACAATCGAATTGTCATTGACGGAGCGTTGATTGACGGCTTCAACTTGGTCCACGGCTATTGGGAGGCAAAGGACATCCACGATAACCTGCCAGTCCAAGTGCAGCACAAGTTTGAGGTGGGCTATCCGCGCAACAACATCCTGTTCCAAACTCCAAAACGCGCCATCCTCTGGCAGAACGATCAGCCCGTCCTTGATACCGATCTGACCGATCCAGCGCAACTGATAGAGACGCTCGAAACCTTCTTTTCCCACCGTCCGCAAGCATACGTCGAATGGGAGACGGCAGTAACACAGTTCAAGGACAGGGTGCCCGCGCTTGGCAACGGCTTGGCAGAGCTGATCGAAAAGGAACGGGGGGCAAACCGTCAGTTTGCCACCGCCTTTAGGGCTTTTCATGAGAAATGTTGTCAGTCAATCAACCCCGACCTCTCCGAAGCCGCCGTTGAGGAGATGCTAATCCAGCACCTCTTGACCGAGCGGTTATTCCGCACCGTTTTCGATAACCCCGACTTCACCCGCCGCAATGTCATCGCCAATGAGATTGAGAAGGTGATAGACGCACTCACATCGCAGTCGTTCAGCCGTGACGGTTTCCTCCGTAGCCTCGATCGCTTCTACATTGCCATTGAGGACACGGCGAGGACCATCACCGATTTCTCCCAAAAACAGGGGTTTCTCAACACCGTTTACGAGCAGTTCTTTCAAGGTTTTTCGGTGAAGGTCGCTGACACACACGGGGTGGTCTACACGCCACAGCCGATTGTCGATTTCATGGTGAGAAGTGTTGAGGAGATTCTACGGACCGAATTCAATCGCTCGCTCTCCGATTCGGGTGTTCACATCATTGATCCGTTTGTGGGGACCGGCAATTTCATCGTGCGGATGATGCGCGGGATTCAGAAAACTGCCCTAGCGGACAAGTATCAGTCCGAGCTCCACTGTAACGAGGTGATGCTGCTGCCGTACTACATCGCCTCAATGAACATCGAACATGAGTTTTTCGAGGCGACAGGGGGCTATCAACCGTTTGAGGGAATCTGCCTTGTGGATACGTTTGAATTAGCGGAAGATCGGCAGTTACCGCTATTTGCTCCTGAGAATACCCGCCGCGTTGCGGATCAGAAACAAGCCCCGATGTTTGTGGTTATCGGCAATCCGCCCTATAACGTCGGTCAGATCAACGAGAACGATAACAACAAGAACCGAAAATATCTCACGATGGATGCGCGGGTTAAGGAAACCTATTCGCAAGCCTCCAAAGCGACAAATACAAACAAACTCTCCGATTCGTATGTAAAGGCGATTCGGTGGGCATCGGACCGGATAGGAGAGGAAGGGGTCGTCGCCTTTGTAACAAACAACAGTTTTCTTGACGGCGTGGCGTTTGATGGGATGCGGAAACACCTCGCAGGCGATTTCGACGCAATTTACATTCTGGACTTAGGCGGGAATGCTCGAAAAGGATTGAAGGTCTCGGATGCCAATGTGTTCGGGATACGGGTCGGTGTAAGCATCAACCTATTTGTGAAAACCAGACGGGCGATAAATCTCCCGACTCGCTGTGAGAGAAGTGCCCCGATACCCCCTGCTAGCCGTGAGAGGAGCCTCCCTGCCCTGATACGTATCTTTTACTATCGCACCGATGACCTGTGGAACAAAAAACGGAAATTCGATTTTCTAAATGAACGGGGACACATCGGGGATATAGACTGGCAGCCCATTCAACCCGACACACGCCACACATGGTTGACAGAAGGGCTCCACGCTGAATTTGAAACCTTTATCTCAATAGGAACTAAGGAAGCAAAGACAGCAAAAAGTGAAGCAGCTGATGTGATTTTTCAGACTTACAGTCTCGGTGTTAGTACAAGCCGTGATGCGTGGGCGTGTAATTTCAACCGAAACACGTTGGCAGAAAACATAAGCGGGATGATTGCAACTTACAACGCGGAGATTGATAGATGGAAACGTCGAGAAAATCGGGACGCAAACGTCGATGATTTTGTGGTCTATGATCACACCAAAATCAAGTGGAGTCGTGACTTGAAGTTAGACTTGAAGCGAAATAGAATCGCCGAATACGCTGAAGGCAAGGTGAGAAATTCGCTTTATCGTCCCTTCACAAAATTAAACCTATTCTTTGACCGTGTTATGAACGAGGAGGTGTATGGTTTTGCCTCCATCTTTCCCACGTCTAAGATCGAAGCGGAAAATCGGGTGATAATCGTCAGCGATCACGGTTTTCGCGCAGGTTTCAATACGCTGATGACGAATCTGATTCCTAATCTCCATACACTCGCGGCAAGTGACGGTTTTCAATGTTTCCCGTTCTACACCTACGACGAAGACGGGAGGAACCGCCGCGAAAACATCACCGATTGGACGTTAGCACAATTCCGTTCCCATTACCAAGATGAGACCATAACAAAACGGGACATCTTCCATTATACCTACGCCCTCTTGCATCACCCCGCTTATCGGGAGCGGTATCAGGCGAACCTCAAGCGGGACCTGCCGCGCCTTCCTTATGCACCCGACTTTTGGGGGTTTGCCAAAGCGGGTCAACGGTTGGGAGAAATCCACATCGGCTATGAAGCCGCGGATGAATATCGGATTAAGAAGGTTGAAACGCCGGGAAAACCCCTCGACTGGCGCGTCGAAAAGATGAGGTTGTCCAAGGATAAGACGCAGATAAAATACAACGATTTCCTGACACTTGACGGGATACCCGCAAAAGCGTTTGATTATAAACTTGGGAATCGATCGGCGTTAGAGTGGGTGATAGATCAGTATCGCGTCAAGACGGACAAACGCAGCGGCATCGTCAACGACCCGAACCGTGAGGACAATCCGCAGTATATTGTCAAGCTTATCGGGAAGGTGATCACGGTCAGTTTGGAAACGGTGGAAATCGTGGAGGGGTTGCCGGATTTGGGGTTGCCCGTTCAATAAACTGCAAACATAGGGAAACGTCTTAATCAGGACTTACACATTTCGGTTGTAGGGAACGCAGATCTGCGTTCCCTACGATGCAGTAAGATGTCCTTTCGCTCCAGCGGAGTGCCATGTGTATAGGGTTAGTCCAATGAGCCAATGAAGCAACATAGCCCCAGCGGGGCGATATGTTTATAGCACACAGAATAATAAAATCCCCCAAGCCCCAGCGGGGCGACATGTGTAACATGGGTTTGATAGGGGACAGCTATTTTGGTAATTGGACTTATGAGCACCTTTCAGGTATTTATAGTGGATTCTAAAAACAGATAGACACCTTCGCCCCCCATGTTTGGTAGACCCCCCTTTATCCCCCCGCAAGCGGGGGGAAATAGGGGGGTGCCGATGCGGTGCGGTTAGCAACCGCCCCTACCGGGGTCATAGCCCGGATTTTCCCATCCCCGGTAGGCGAGGTTTCCTAACCTCGCCGATTGGCAGTGTCCAATTAATTCTAGAATCTACCATATTTACGACTACTAGGAGGACACCCCCAATGAGAATCAAGGAAGAATTTAAGCAATTGGGTAATTTTTGGCACTCTTCCACGCCTCGTGAAAAAGTGCCGGGAACACTCTCAATATCTGATGGAGGAACTGTTGAATTGGAAATTGTTCACCAATTTGATAGGCGCCCACCATTCGGTGGTATTGGATTGGGGCATGGTGGAAAGCGAATAGTTGGACAGCTTGCAAACAGCAAAATTGTAACTCTTGATGATTGCTTTTACAAAAGCATTGGAGGTAGTCTTAGCGTATCGAAATCAGTAATCCGTGTAGGTAGGGTTTTTACTGGTATAGGTTATGATGAAGCTGAGATTCCCCATTTTGATTCTTTAACCTTTTCCGTAGAAGGAATTGACGAATGGGTTGGGATAACCGGCATTAACGTTGACTATCTACATGAAGAGCACACTCCAACCATATCATATCATCGGCCGGAGACTATTTCACTTAACCTTGGGGACGGTATGCAGCTATTAATTACGTTCGGTTTGGGAACCCGGATAACCCATATCAAAGAAGCTGGGATAAGTCAAAAAACTTATTTCACCTTAACTTCACAGGATGCGCGTAAATTAGACGATTTCATCTCTGTTGTTCGCAAAATTACACATTTTTTGTGTTTCGCCATGGACCAGGTAGTCTCCTTGGATAGTATGTCTGCAGCTGTCGATAATCTTCACCAAGATCTTGGAAGAGACCCAGCAGGACCGGTGCAAGTAGACATTTATTATCCAAGCTGGCCGTATTCTAAAGATGAGCCAGAGATTCAGCAGCATGAGATATTATTCGGATTTGAACAAATACAAAGCGATGCTGAGAGGGTAATCAGTAATTGGATAGCAGCTTACGAAAAGATTAATCCTACTTTCGATTTATACTTTTCAACACAAATTGGGCAACCATACTTGACTGTGAAATTCTTGACCCTAGTACAAGGTTTAGAAGCATATCATCACAGGGAAAAAAGTTTAGAAGCATATCGTCGGAGAAAAAAAGGTGATAAGGAACTTCACACAATTGCTATTGCGTATGGGATATACAAACGGGTTGCGCGAGAAGATTGAGGATATTATTGAACCATTTAAGGGGGTTATTGGCAACGAAGACAAACGAGACAAATTGATAGATGAGATTGTGAACACGCGAAATTATTTGACGCATTATAACCCAGAAAAAGAATCGAAGGCAGCTAAAGATGAGGAGTTATGGCCTTTTTGTCTTAAAATGGAGCTGCTTTTTCAACTCCATTTTCTCCAGTTAATAGGTTTCAGTCGAGAAGATATTGAAGCTATCATACCTAAACTCCGGTGGAAACTCCAATAATGCTCTATTCGCAAAAAATCAATTGACTTTAATTATATGAGGGGTGTTCATAAATAGCTTTCAATCTGTCTGCACATCAGAAGAAGGATGACCCGCCCACAGTGAGAGAGGCTTCCTAGCCTCGATGCGTATCGGGGCAGGATGCCCCTCACACCTAAGCGTACATGTCGCCCCTCTGGGGCTTTAGGGTATTTGTTTATCCGTATACTATAGACATGTCGCCCCTCTGGGGCTAAGAGCCTGTTGTAAAAGTAGGTGAAACGGTTATCTTTTGCCATTTTAAGGAAAAAAATCAACCGATTTTGAGCGCATTTACCCGTAATAGAATTTGTCAAACAGGTTCTAAATCCTGAAAATCCTGATTCAGACAATTTCCCACGCTGTTGGTCCCTCCCCTGAATTTTCCCTTGACCTACTTTTTCCCCAATGCTATGATAGAAACATAATGCGTGAAGCGTGATAGGCGGGGATTTTTCACGTTTCATCATCTCGAAACGGCATCCAATCCATAGAATAGAATGAGGAGAAATAATAGATGAGTACAAAAGTTGCTATTGTTACAGGAGCTGGCTCTAATATCGGTCAGCGAACGGTGCTTGCGCTGCTAGGGGAAGGGTATTCCGTTACACTCGCCGGACGGCGGCCGGAAGCGTTGGAGGATACAGTCAATCAAGCGGGAGAAGCAGGCTCACGGACGTTAATTGTCCCCACAGATGTGACAGATCACGCCTCCATTAAAGCCTTGTTTGCCAAAACGAAAGAGACCTTTGGCAGGCTAGACCTACTGTTTAATAACGCGGGTGTCGGTGCGCCGGGCGTCAACTTAGAAGACTTGACCTATGAGCAGTGGACAACGGTCGTGGACACCAACCTGACCGGCTCATTCCTGTGTACGCAGGAAGCGTTCAAGATTATGAAGGATCAGGACCCCAGAGGCGGGCGGATCATCAATAACGGTTCCGTATCGGCACATGTGCCGCGCGTCAACTCCGCGCCTTACGCTTCCACCAAACACGCGCTGACCGGGCTAACGAAATCGACCTCCCTTGACGGACGCAAATATGATATCGCGTGCGGACAAATTGACATCGGCAATGCGTCAATTGACGCCGAGCAGCGAAGTGATACTGGCAGCCTCCAACCGAATGGGACGCTCATGGTTGAGCCACGCATGGACACGGATGATATTGCAGGTGCTGTCGTATTTATGGCGAGCCTCCCCTTAGAGGCAAATGTGCTATTCATCACCGTTATGGCGACGAAGATGCCCTATGTTGGGCGTGCGTAACATTCTATAGTAAAATCGGTGAATGTTGATAAGAAACATTTTTGGCTCATGTTAAGAAATAGTGGAAAGAAACCGAGTTTGCCCCCCTGACAGGGGGGGCAGCGAAGGGGACCCCTAACCCCCCGGCCCCCTTATCAGGGGGAGACCCCTTCGCAGGGGGGTTGAAAAAACTCGGTTTCTCTTCGCATTTTGTACTTTCTTTGAATATGAACCATATTTTTATAACAACGGTTTATACAGATTACCAAATTGATAAATGGATGCAGGAGAGAAAAGTATTGCCACCTGGCTGGTATAGTTCCATTTGGGGGCAAAAGGTGTTATATGTATGCGGAGACGATGGCAATAAATACCGAATTATTATTAGGGATGAGTTTCGTAAGATGCCTTCTTTTTCCGTTGTCTTACTCGTATACCCATTTGATACTAATCAAGAGGTGCGACTTCGCCGTTACAATTCACCTCATGGCAAACACACCAATCCTTTGGAAGGAAATTCTGTTAATCTGTATCATATTCATAAAGCAACGGAGAGGTATCAGCGAAGTGAATATAATATAGACCATTATGCTGAGGAAACTAATCGCTTCAGTGATATTCACGGAGCACTTCAATGTTTGATAGAAGATGGTAATTTTCAGGAGGTATCATAAATGTCTATGAATGACGTGATCACAGACTTTACAGATTATGCGTTTGGACAATATAAGTTAATACCACGAGGGGATGACCTTTTCTATGTTGCAACCGAGTTCTTCTTCGATGATGGCGATGAATTTGTTATCTATTTAGCAAAGGAAAGCAACAGGTGGGTACTATCTGATAATTGTCATACTTATAGATATTTGTCCTATACATTAGAGCCAAAGGATATACACGCTAATAGGCGTGGTGAAATTATCCGTAAGGTTCGCACACAGTATGGCATTGAAGATAGGGACGGCGAGTTGATATTAGATTTATCTCAGGATAGATATGTGGGGCGATATGGTGAGGCACTCCATAATTTTATCCAAGCTATTCAAAAAATAGCCAGTGTGTTATATTGGGTGCGGTATCGTGTTAATAGAACGTTCAAACGGGATTTCTCTGAAAGACTAAAACAAGTCTTAGGTGAATCACGATTTGATATTGATTGGCATGACCCTAAAATCGATCCAAACAAAGAATACACTGTAGATTGCCGAATCAATGGAGTGCCTAACCCTCTTTTTGTATATACCGTTACCACTGAAACTAAAATCCGTGACGCCATTATTGCTTGGCGATGGTTTGAATCGCAAAATGTTAATTTTACACCCTTCGGCATATTCAAAAGCGATAACCTTATCAACAGTAGACAATTCACAAAGATGAAACATATTTGTGAACACTATGAAATAGGTATAAATAATAGTGCTAGGGCTATTGATGGTTATGTCAAGAATTTAAAGATAAGTTAGTCCACCTCTGCAGTACACCCTTTTATGTGAGACTTTTCGTGGGGAGTAAGTAGATGATGACTTCCTCTGCTTATTCCGTAAATAATCCCTAAAGCCCCAGAGGGGCGACATGTGCGGTTACGTCCAAGGATGGAGGAGGTCCACAATGGCTGATAAACAACAGATCCAGGGCTGGTTGGAGAAACTACGCGCCGGGACGCTCGTGGAAGCAGATCTCCAACAGGCGTTAGACCGTCTGAATGACAGGGCTGCGGTGGACGACTCACCTAAGCGGCAACGATTGCTGTATCTGAACACCGGCAACACCGGCGTTGATTCCCAAGTCCTCGGCATGGCGTTGGTAGAAGACGGTCAGATCCTTGAAGGTCCCGACGATGTGGACGAATGGCCTTATAACTCCGTACTCGAAGCGATGGACGATGGCTGGCGGGTGATTAAGTTCCCAGAGATGGCACTGCTGCTTCAAGAAGACAAAACCTTTGGCCTTGGCTGCGAATTTATCCTTGAAAAATTGACCTGAAACTGCTAGGGCTATTTATAGTGAATCATAAAAACAGATAGACACTTTCGCACCCCATGTTTGGTAGCCCCCCTTTATCCCCCCGCTAGTGGGGGGAAATAGGGGGGGCGATGCGGTGTGGTTAGAAACCGCCTTGGAGTCGGGTGGGGATATGCGCCACGTACTCAGAGGTGCCGATGCGGTGCGGTTAGAAACCGCCCCTACCGGGGTCATCGCTTCGGGCGGGGCAAGATGCCCCGCCTACCACGTAGGGGTAATCTAGGGAACGCAGATCCCGCGTAGTCTCGATAGGATCAGGAGAACGGCATCTACGTTCCGCAAAGAAGGAGTTTTCTGATGAATCCAACGACATCCTCCCCGGTTGAGCAAATCGGCATCCCGCCTAGCGAGACGACGATAGGAGGCACCTACGACTGTGAGCCGACACTGAACGACCAACAGATGTTTGAATTTTGTCGCAAGGGGTATCTGCTGCTCGAAGGCGTGGTCGAAGACGAGGTCAATCAGCGCATGATGGACTTTGTGGACGAACACCCCGAGCACCAACCGCTTGAACTGCTGACCGAAGATTGGTTTGTTGAGGGCGTATTCAAAAATCCACAAGCGGCGGGTGCTGTCAGATCGTTGCTCGGCAAAGACTTCAAGCTCCCCCAGACCTTGTGTAATCACCGTGCCCCATGTCCTGCACCGCCCCAGGGGTGGCATCGTGACGGCGGATCAATCTACACCCCGCGCTTAGACTACCTGCAAGTGTTCTATTACCCGCAAGACACGCCGAAGGAGGCGGGCCCCACTGAGGTTATCCCCGGCTCCCACTTCCTGCGTACCAAAGCGAACTATATGGCACATTTACGCAGTGTGAAACTCGCTGTGCCGACCACAGCACCGGCAGGCTCTATCTTCATCACCGTCTATTCGATATGGCACCGCAAGGGCAGAAGTACCATCAACGGCTTCCGTAACCTGTTCAAATACAACTACTGGCGGACGACTGAACCCCGCCGCGACTGGATAATTGACCCCGATTTTGACTTCTCTTGGCCCACCTTCAACAGTGAACCCCACTTTGAGCAGTTTAAGGGCGGCATCGCCGCTGCTGAAATGTTCTGCTGGTTAGCCGGTGAAAATTACCAACACACCGGCGGCCAATGCTGGCCCTGCGAAGCTCCCGTCAAGCCACCGACGTCCGACCAAGAGGGTTTGCCGAGCGGACTGCGCCGATATTCGGAGGTATAGATATGAATATCGGGTTCATCGGTATTGGGCGCATGGGACGCTTCATGGCACGAAATCTGGCCAAGGGCAGTCACACCCTGACAGTGTTTGATACGCAGAAGGCAACCGCCGCGGAATTGCTGTCGCAAGGGGCGTTATGGGCGGACAGCCCAAGTGCCGTAGCGGCGGCGAGTCAAGTCGTCTTCACAGCACTGCCACGTCCTCAAGATGTGGAATCGGTTGCCCTAGGGGATTCCGGTATCCTCAGCGGTGCTGCCCCCGGCTTAACGTACTTTGATCTGAGCACCACCGATCCGGATACCATCCATCGGATAGCCGCTGCCGCAAAGCCCAAAGGGGTCCATGTGCTGGATGCTCCAGTCAGCGGTGGCGTCACCGGTGCCGAGCAGGCGACATTGTGTATTATGGTCGGCGGGAATCAGTCGGTCTATGCGCGTTATAAGTCTCTCCTTGAGTTGATCGGCGAAAAAGTCCTTTACTGCGGTGAGCAGGGCATGGGAGCCGTCTGCAAAATTGTTAATAACCTCATCAATCTTGGTAACTACGTTTTGGTGTCAGAAGCATTGACGCTGGGACTCAAAGCAGGTGCCCAAACAGAGACCATGTTTGAGGCAATCTCTCATAGCTCAGGCAATACCGAATGTATGCAGGAATTTCCGGGGAGTCTGTTTCGAGGCAATTTTGAACCGGGGTTTAAGTTGGATCTCGGCGCGAAAGATGTCAGTCTAGCGACCGAACTTGGTCGTCAACTGCGGCTGCCGATGGAACTCGCCAACATCATCGAACAACGTTTCACCGAAGCGCGAAATCGGGGATGGGGACAGCTTGCATCGGTCTCAGTGGCGCGGCTTCAAGAAGAACGAGCGGATGTAGAGATTCGCGTATAACCGTCAAGATAATAAGCCTTTGGTGCGAGTACCATTTCTTAACACGAGCCAACATAAAAAGCAGAATAGCACGCTTCAACGCAGAAAGACTAGAAAATTCCCTTGAAAAACCTTGCGTCGTTGCGTCATTGCGCTAAGTGTTTTTAACGAACTAATGAACTGGGGTGAATTATGAAGATCGGTACATTTATGATGCCGCTGCATCCACCGGAAAAGGATCGGACGCAGACATTTGAAGAAGATGTAGAGTGTGTCATTTGGGCAGACGAATTGGGATTCAGTGAAGCGTGGATTGGACAGCATCATACCGCAGGGTGGGAGCCGATTCCCTCCAACGATGTGTTCATCGCCCACATGCTGCCGCAGACGAAAAATATTCGCCTAGGCACCGGTGTGACTATCATCACCCAACACCATCCTGCCAACGTCGCCGTCAGACTTGCCTATCTCGATCACCTAGCAAAGGGCAGGCTCAACGTCGGTTTTGGACAGGGCGGCGTTCCGACCGATTGGGCGTTGTTTGACCTACCCGACCCACGGACGCAAGGCTTGATGACCCTTGAAGCGATGGACATCGTCCTCAAGCTCTGGCAGGAGGATGGACCTTTTGAGTTCAAGGGGGATTACTGGAACGTCAAACTCGATGAGAAGGTGCCCGAACTCGGATTGGGTCAAATCTTGAAACCCTACCAGCAACCGCACCCACCGATCGCGATGAGTATCGTCAGGGAAGAGTCTATGGCTGCTACAACAGGCGGGCAGCGGGGATTCATTCCAATCAGCATCAATATGGCACCCCCTCACAAGGTGAAGCGGCAGTGGGAACTCTACTCCCAAGGTGCCCTCGAAGCCGGGCGTGAACCTGATCGCTCGGAGTGGCGCATCTCCCGAAGCATATTCGTCGGTGAGTCAGATGCGGATGCACGGGAACATGCGTTGAACGGTGCATTCGCTGCCTCGCTTGTCTACCTGCGCGGTATGCTCACCCTTGCCCGGATGCAAGACCTGCTGAAAGCTGATTCCGATATGCAGGACGAAGCGATCGATGCCGAATATATCATTGACAACATCGCTATCGTCGGCAGTGTTGATACAGTTACGCGAAAGCTTCAGGACCTCTACGACCTCACCGGCGGTTTCGGCACAGTATTGATGATCGGTCACGACTGGGACGACAAAGCGAAGATGCGCCGGTCAATGGAACTGATGGCAAAGGAAGTTATCCCTCAACTACCGTGAAAGACATTTGAACCCTTCGTACATATCTGCCACCCCTGCCTCTGTCGCATCCCCATCGTGAGCCAAGATTCGTATGCCGAGATCAAGCTCCTCGCCCCGGTTCAGAATCCCCTTCTCTCTCATAAATGGATTCACCAGCATCGTCCCGTAGTCGAAACAGAACCATTCAATGCCTGAGGCGGAAGCGTGTGGAATCACGGTTATCCCCGCTTTTTGACCGCCCACCGCGGGCCCCGATATGTCAACCCAGTCTGCAAGTTGGTTGCAGACCGCCTGCTGACCGACTCTACCTTTTGAATCTATTAGTTTTCCGCCGTTAATAGGACGCAGCTCATCCGCCATCCGAATCGTAAAGTAGGCGTGGCGTGTGGTGCCGATGGTGACATCCCAGTCAGTTGGTCTCAGTTGGGACCGGATGTCGATAATGTTAGCAATCTCTCCCGGGTGAATATTGATAGTTCGTGTTTCTTCAGCCAATACCCGTCGCCCGATATCCGCCGGCGCACCCCACTCTTCAGGGCCTTGCCACTGAATGCTCTGTACAACTCGAAGATGGTTCTCCGAAATCTCCTCGCTGTCAACTCCGACGACCCAAATTCTGCCCGGTGCGCGTCCTTGAAAGATGTTGTTGACGTAGAAGTTATATGTTGCCTCCTCTGTTAATGTGGAAATCGTCGGAGACAGCGGCGGCAGCTGGACAAAAAAGACATCCGCGCTGACAGTGATTGAATTGTGGTGTGGATGGTCAACTGGGCTTTCAGACGTCAGCGATACACCGGCAGGGGAGTATACTGGGAACAGGTAACACCGGTGAAGGCCTTGCGTCAAATCGGTTATCGCTCGTCCCTTCCACCGTATCTTGACGCTGGTAAACCGGGGCGCAATTGATTTGGGTTCCGGACGTTGATGTATCTCGACATCAAAATGTTTCATCTTTTTCCTCTCTTTTCGGTTGGTTGCCCTTGCTCATCTACTCAGGTGGAATTTCTACTGTCTGACCGGTCTTGGACGATTCAACTGCAGCATTGGTGATCCGAATGGAATTCAAGTTATCCCGCCCGGAGACTTGGGGTTGGACACCCGCTGCGAGCGCACGCTGCATCTCTCCCATCGTACCACCCCACGCATCGGGAAACCAGCTGCCGTGGATATGAAATACCTGCCGCTGATCGGGATCCGCCTTGAACGAGATGGTGAGTTCCGTCCGTCCATCACGGAGAGGTCCATATCGTGCAATCGAGGCGGAAGCATCTGTGCCATCAATGTGCCACAGATACGGGCTATGGTGAAGGGCCGGCGCGATGTTGTTGAAATGCAGTGTAGACATCAGGTCAGCCGGTTCATATTCGCAAAGGATTGAGTAGATCATCGGATCCATCGCATACTGACCGGGCACGCGGGTGGTCGTGGTTTTCACCCATCGGGGTGTCCGACCGGTAAAGTAACGGGAGAGATCTACATAATGAATCCCGTTGTCTATGATAGTAAAATCGGGAGTCGTCAGCCACGTGGAATCAACGCTATCTTGGCATTGCCGATGGACGTGTAGCACGCTGTATAGGTGACCGAGGCAGCCACGGTCAATCAGCACCTTCATTGCAGTGTGATACGGTGCCCAGCGCGCTTGCTGGTTGATCATCAGTGTGATGCCCGCTTGCTCACATATCTCCACAATGCGTTCCGCTTCAGCTAAGGTCGGTGCCAACGGTTTTTGAGAGAGAATGTGTTTGCCTGCAGCCGCTAACTGCTCTACCGCTGCCAAGCGATCCTCTGGACGCACCGCAAGATCAACAATATCGACATCACGCCGCTCGATTACCGCTTCAATATTGGTCGTCCAGAAGGGAATACCGTATTCTTCGGCAGCCGTTTGGGCTTTTCCTTCGATAACATCGCAAGCCGCAGCGACACGATATCCGAACTTGTGATAAGCGGGAAGGTGGGTGTGCCGGGCGATGTTCCCGCAGCCAACGATAGCAATACCGTAGCGTTGCACAACCTCCTGTGGTGGGGCTGTTGGGAGATAATCGTTTGGGTGTAGTTCAATCTGTTTCATAACTGTAGTCTCCGTGCGGTTAAAAATTGCCCTTTTGAGACGAGATGTGCTAAAATCCCCAAGCATTAGGATTGACGCACTTCAGTAGTGAACGCAGATCTGCGTTCACTACGAACTCCTTATGGAATTTCTGTTGTAGTTGCCCGATTCATCGGGCGTATCGGGGCAGGGATGCCCCTCTCACACACCCCTCAATCCCCCCGCAAGCGGGGGAAGGACTCTGACCGTTCGGCTGCGTAAGTCCTATCATATTTATATGTGGCGATTTGGCTAGGGCTGACGGGTGTGCATTCGCGTTCCCTTGCTTTCCAAAAATGTCCGCGCTGCCTCCAGTGCCTCCTCTGGTGTGCGGATTATCCCCTCAAACTGAAGATCTTCAATGTGCCGTAGAATACGCCCAATTTTGACACCAGGCACCGCCCCAAATGCTTGTAAAATATCGTCGCCGGTGATTAATCTACCTTGCTCTATTATCGGACAGATCTCGTCATAATACAGGGCGGCGATCTGTTTCATCAGTTCATTGGCTTGGGACATATCCCCAGGCGATGCTCGGAGATCTGTATAAAATAGCAGAAGGACACCTAACCAGTCGTCTCCGGTGTCCCTTAAGAAACGAATCGCCATCTGACGCTCTATTTGACCGTCAGTATCGATCAAATCGATCAAGTATAGGTGATTTTGTACGAGGCAGCGCATCAACTGTGCGGCTTTCCTACCGAGCCGCAAACGATTCGTTATTCGGACAGCCATTTCCGTTCCGCCTTTGTACAGTAACAGAGCTAGCTTGAGAATCTGTCCCCGGTGTAGGTCGTAAACTAGTTCTTCGCGCAGGTATGCCTGAATTTGCGGTTGATATGCCTGTAGTACATCTGGGGCTGGCTCTGTCTCAAACATTTCGAGCCCGGACAGCGAATGATCAAGAATGTCCTGCCCTAACCCGCGTATCTCCTCAATTTCTGGGATAATTTCCGAAAGGAGGCGCGTTTCGTCCATTCGGCGCAGATAAATGGTCGCATTTTTAACGTTTAATATTTTAATCAATTCATCGCGGATACGTTCAGACGAAACCTGTGGCAATCGATTTCTATATCGGCGAATGAGATCGATTGTCGCTTCAGGGATTTCAAAACCCAACTGCGCCGCAAAACGGTATACTCTCAGCAGGCGTAACGGATCATCTCTTACTACCCTTTCGCTTGAGAAGCGCAGCGTTCGCGCTTTGAGGTCGGAGAAACCGCCGCACGGATTAATCAAAGTCACCGCCGGCTTTGTCAAGAGTAATGAAAGATCCAGTGCCATTGCGTTGATTGTCAAATCGCGCAGCCGCAAATCTGCCTCCAAAGTCTCGGCACGAAATCCGGCGAAGTCTAAGGTGAACCGCGTTTCTCTGATGACAATCCGTGCGGTTGGTGGTTGTTCTTCCAATTTGACAAACGCCTCGCCAATTTTATCCGCAAAGGCTTTGGTAAAAGCAATCGCATCATCAGCAAGCGCGAAATCCAGATCCGTGGTAGACTGATTAAGTAGCAAGGCTCGGACGGAACCACCGACAAGGTAGAGTTGGATTCCTCGCTGTTCCGCGAAGGCATGGAGTTGACGGATTAGCTGTAGCTGTGGTAGGCTTTGACATAGGGGTGTGCTTGGAATAGAGTGCATCTTGACATTCAGAGCTGAGTGAGAGTACTATATTGAGCCCTTCATAATTTGCCCGAGGGCGTTTTCCTACCCCATCCCGTTCAGAAAGGCAAAACGTTGAGAATACGAAAGCGATTAACGGTACCGTTGGTCATATCTCTTTTCCTCCATCTCATTTTTGCTGTCTTTGTGGTGCTAACGATTCGGCAGGGCATTGTGGAGGACGATGCCATCAACCTTGAGTGGGTTAAATTGCCTCCATCAGCTCGGATGCTACCGAGGAAGGTCCGTCTCGAACCTGTACAGTCGCCTCGTCAGGTGCAGGAGGGACAGCCACAAGTGCTGCCCCTACGAACTGTGGCACCGGTAGGCATACCCCTCGCAGTTGACTTGCCACAAAAGAGAGAACCACCCTCGTCAGAAGCAGATTCAACTGTCAGCCTTGACAGGGGTTTATCCGTAGAAACGGATCTGATGCCGACCCACTCCGCAACGATGCGCCCAAACACCTCAACTGTAGAGGAAGGTTTTGTGCCCACCCAAAGAGGACTTCCACGAAGGGCACCCCTCCGACGTGAGAAAAACGCAGGGACAGCTATGGGAGGGAGTCTTATGCCGGCTCAAAACGGGGGAATACAAGCCCCGTCTCTCGATGTAAAGAATCCGAGTCTGCTTCCTGATGATCGCCTAGGGGCTGTTCTTGAGGGCAAGGGCACAGAAATTCGGGGACATATTCGCTTGATTCGACTCAAACACTCCCTTTCTGACTGGTGGCAGGATCCAACTGCCATATCCAGCTTTGCGAAGTGGCTTGCAGAAAATACCGGTTTCCGCGCCGACATGAAATATGCAGGTGGCTCGCTCCGACTGACCGATTCGCGCATCCTTGATGCTCCACTGGTCATCATGACGGGGCACGACAAGGACATCACCGTTGGACGAAATCTTGTCAAAGAAGGCCCGTTGACCAATTCCTTTTCTGCTTCGGAACGGGCGACGCTGCGAAAGTACATTGTCGAACATGGTGGGATGCTCTTTTTCGACGATTGTGGGTTTAACGGCTTATTCGCCGCGATTGTTGCCGATGAACTACAGACTATTTTTCCCGAATATCCTTTGGAGTACCTACCACACCACCATGAAATCTACAACATCTACTATCAGCTGCCCCGCCCCCCATCGGGTGGTGATGTTTTTTGGGGGTCTGAAAACCATCCGAAACCCACGCAGTTCAAATACCAAAAAGGTGTTACTATTAACAAGCGATTGGCTGTCGTCTATAACCGCAAGGATTATATGTGTGCGATGGAAACGGTGGAAATCGAAAGCCGAACTATGTTGCGGCTACGTCGCTCGACAGATGTCCACCGCTTCATGACGAACCTGCTCATTTATGCGATGAAATACGGCGGAAATACGGATCGTTCAGGGTATAAGCCGTAGTCATCATCGCCAAAAAACGTTGACCCCCAATTCGTCTGCGAGTCCTGCCAGCGATTTCAGGTGCGTCGGATGCAGCGGGATGCCGTTACATAATGCATCCTGCTGGTGCAGCCACTCAAGTTCGCCGGGCAGATAGATCTGTCCGACACCTTCAGCGCGTGGAGCGTCGCGGACAGTACGAATCTCTGCATCCACCGCTTCCGTAAATTCGTCAAGTGGACAGAAGTTGCTAACCTTAATCGCAAAAAAGAAATGCCCCCGTCTTGCCAAGTCAGGCGGTGTCTCCGGGGTCCGATTGCAGGCGGCGGGTCCCCCTGTCATCACACCGCTGAGGATGCTCATCACAATCGCTAAACCGTGCCCTTTATACCCCCCAAAGGGCAGCATCCCGCTCGCTTGACTCGGATCTTGTGTCGGTTTACCGGCCGCGTCCAACACATAGCCGGGCGGCAGCTGTTTCCCCTCCATCGCATACGTTCCGACATGCCCCCACGCAATCTGCCCAACCGCCATGTCCAACACAATCGGCAGCTCTGTTTTAGTCGGTATTGCGTAGCCAACAGGGTGGTTGCCGAGTAGTCCCGACATCCCGCCATGCGGTACGACACTTGCGCCACCGGTTTTGGTAGTGCTGAAGCCGATCATCCCCTTCGGTAACGCCATCATTGCAAAACACGCGGCTGCACCGTAATGGTTGCTATTGCGGACCGCAACCGACGCAAATCCTGTGGCATCAGCCTTTTCAATCGCCATATTCATCGCGTATATGCCAGCGACATGCCCAAGGCTATTGTCCGCATCAACAAGTGCGGTACTCGGCGCATCCGTCAGAACCTGCGGTGTTGGCTTCGGATTGATTTCGCCGTTGAGGATGCCGCGCACATAGCCGGGCAGAGCACGAGTTCCGTGCGAAAATACGCCTCGCTCATCCGTTTCAACCTGCATCCGGGAGACGGCATCGGCATCCACTTTAGGAACGCCAGCACTTTGATAGAGGGCACTTGTAAACTGGTGAAAGGGGTCCGATTCAATTCTGATTTTGTCCTTCTGTTGGTTCATGTTTTCTCCTAAAATTATCAACGGTGGACTAACAGATTACACAAACACCATTGGTGATACATGAAATCTTGCTGCTAAGATTTGCAGATGCTTGACCGTAAGTTCGCGCTTGCCACTGAGAAGTTCTAAAACGGCATCTGACGTGCCTATCTCTGGAAGATTCGAGCGAAAAATTCAGATTTTCAATAAACAGATCCGGCAGTTCCAGTTCTACATCAGGTATAAATTTCCCGCTCCTGATTTCGAGGGGGTACTGGCTGATCACTTGCTCTATATTTTGAAAATCACTGAATGCCATCTTTCTTCTCTCTTGTGAACGCTTGTTAATTATACGCTAAACCTCTTGCAGGGGTCATCCGCTTCTCCGTCAAAATCTTCAAAGGTTAAATGCAACCAAAGATTTACTGGACAGATCTCCGAATCACACGAAAGCCGAATGTGTAACACGCGATATAGTGTCGAAAACGGGCAGCAGTTCGGACGCTGCACGCGCTGCGTTGTCCCCGATACCATGAGCCTCCACGCACCACGTAATATTCACCGCTTTCAGGGCCTTGAGGATTATGAGACGGGGCATAGTGGTAGTAATCCGTCGCAAACCAGTCGTGGCACCACTCCCAAACGTTGGCGGCACAATCCATGACACCGTAAGGCGACGCGCCCTGTGGATAGCTGCCTACAGGCGTTGTTCCCTTTCCGGCGATATTGCATCTGTCTTCATCAAATTCATTCCCCCAAGGCCAAAATCTTCCGTCACAGCCTCGCGCCGCTTTCTCCCACTGTGCTTCAGTCGGCAAACCGATTTCGACGCCTATTTCGCGGCTGAACCACTCACAGTAAGCGAGGGCATCCTTGCGCGTCACACATACAACAGGGTGATCAAGCCGTTCCCCAAGTGGGGCTTCTCGCAGCTTATACCAGATTGATTTGCCGAGCCCATCCAACTCTCGCTCCGTCCGATAGCCGGTCTCATCGGCAAACGCCTTAAATTGCTGATTGGTCACCGTGTATTTCGCAATGGTGTATTCAGGGAGATAGACGTCTCGTTGTGGTTGCTCACGCGCAAGCCACTCATCAGGAAATTCGGAGTCAAGCTCCTTGATGCAGCGGTGCTGCGCTCCATCCGACCCCATGATGAACTCACCAGCGGGGATAGTGACCCATTCCATTTCATCAGGTTTTGTGATTATACGTTCCTGCATCGTAGTTCCTTCAGATAATTGAGGGATGCTCAAAATAGCTTTCAATACGTCCGCATATCAGGAGAAGGATCTCCTTTCCGCAGCACATGTCGCCCCGCTGGGACTTGAGTGCGGCGATCTGTGTACTATAAACATATCGCCCCGCTGGGGCTAAATGAACCAACGCACCTTTTCCCATTTTCACGCATTAGATATTCTATCCTAAAAATCCTTAAATCCTGAAAATCCTGATTCAGACAATAATTTGTGATTCAGTTAGCTTGCGACTTTCACTTTTTTCGTATTTGTGAATCGTAAATCAGAAACTCAATAATGGGCTCCGCAGTTTTCGGTGTCAAGCCCGATCCCGGTTTCCGCATCATTTTGTAGACATATTTTCGCCACGTCTCCCCAGTAAATTCTGAGTTAATTGGACGCGCAAGCGTATGACAGCGACTACATTTTTGTTCAAACAGCTTGTAGTTTTTTTCCATCTCTGGTGGATAGGTAGACACATCAATAAAGTTCGGGCCCCGGTCCGCTGGAAAAATTTTCGGGGTAGTTAGTGGCATCCTTACCAGTAAAACAGTTATAATTACCATTAAACCGATCACCACTATCACTGAAATCCAAACGACGGGTTGACGCATCTATCAGTTCTCCTACGAGTCTCAATTGGATATACTCTAATACGCGCTTTCGGTTTCTGTCAATCCTTTTTTCACCCAACGAAAATGTGCATAAATCCTATATCAGTTTACCACTTTCAATACAAACAGGTCAGCGGTCATGAGGGAATCGTTGGACGGTTGGCTGAGTCCGAAATTGTGAATATGCTGCCCCGTGTCGTCGAGGTTGCGACGCCAGAAATCTACCCGCCGGGGACTATCGTCTGGCATGAAGGCGAATTGGGGCATGAAGAAATCGAGCGGTGCCGGTGGATGACCTTTCTGACGCAGATTGACGCGCTTGTGTGGGAAGTAGGGGTTGCAGAGCGAGACCAACGGATAGCGGAGACCCTGCGGAAGGACTACGACGCTTTTTGTGCCTTCGTTGAATCTGGGAGGCGTCACCCGGCTCTCACGCTCGACAAAGACTGGGTTGCCACAATTGCTCCACAGGCGTTTAACTACCAATCTCCGGCGAGGCAGTCTCCGTACCTGATTCGGGCCATGCTGAATCTTAGCTACAACGCGACACCCATTGGTGGTGTCCTAGATCCGATGGGAGGCTATGGACAGACACTTTTCGAGTGCGTGTTAAGAGGGGTGGCTGGTGCGACGCTAGAGATTTCTCCCACAGCTTCAAAGCGGAGTGCCGAGAATCTCCGAAAACTCTTGCAGCGCCTTGGGAGGCATTTTGAGGAATCCCACGATGGCACATGTCATCTTTTTGTAACGTGCGACCCTCCCCAAAACCGGTATCAGATTATCAACGGCGATACACGGGAGGCACATCGATATCTACCTAACCAACAATTCGATAGTTTAATCACAGATTTCCCTTACGGTATCCGTGCCGGAAGTCGAAACGAAAAACTTACGCCCATTCCATTAGATGAGCTGTTAAAGGCCGCCCTACCAAGTTGGAAACGTTTACTCAAGCCGAACGGGACGGTTGTGGTGGCTTATAACTTAAACACATTGTCACGCGAAACGGTGCTCGATCTGATTCGGAGACACGGATTTCGCCAGCGTTTCGCGAATGTTGACCTGCGGGCGCGAATCTCTCGTAAGATTCATCGGGATATTATAGCGTTTGAAAAGGCGTGAAACAACACCGATGATTCCCTAGCTCACCGATAATTCGGCACCGGCACAACCGATCCATCCCTTTCAGCAGAGAGGTGTGCACAAATCCCCGGCGCAGTGTAATCCATCGCTTCGTAAACATCAATTGGTGGTTTTGTATCGCTCAGGATAGATTCAATGAACCCGTCAACAATTCTGTTTTCAGCGACTCCATGTCCGCTGTCATCACTTGCGAACGGGGTCATCTCTCGGTCGGGAGCGATTCCTCGAAAGTATCCACTCGTTCTGTCCTTATATTGCCGTTTACTTTCTAACGCCCCCTTTGTGCCGTAGACGACATACCAGTGGAATGCCGGGTGCCGTTCAATCGAGAAGCCGCATAAGATCTTGACCACCGCCCCGCTCTCCATCTGAAACAGCCCAACCTCAAGGTCAATTACGCCGAGGTCGGGTGCGATGTTAGAGCCGGTATTTAACCCCATTGCTGATATGCACCGGTCTTCCATTATAAAGATTAGGGGTCCAAGGCTATGGGTGCAGTATTGGATTGGCGGCATCTTGGCGCGCCATGTCAACGTCCCGTCTCCACGCCGCATCATCCCTCGACAATCGTGAATATATTCGGCTTCCGCGTAAATAATCTTTCCGAGTTCGCCAGCATGGATCTGTTCCTTCCATGCTTGGTGCATATCGCTATAGCAGCAGTTCTCAGCGAGCATGTATTTCAATCCGGTCTTTTCGACAGTTTGAACAACCGCGTCACACTCTGACAATGTGTATGCCGCTGGCACTTCACACAGGACATGCGTTCCAGCCTCCAATGCGGCGATTGTGTGTTCGGCATGTTGCGGCATCTCCGTGCAGATAACGACTATATCCAGATCGTGTCTCAGAAATTCCTCGTAGCTCGTGTACCTTGATACATCGGTAGAACAGTCAGCCGCCTCTAGCCGAGATATATCTGCGTCGCACACCGCAACTATCTCTGTTTGAACCTGCTCCGAGAATCGGTCTAGGTATACGCGCCCACGCCCTAACCCCACAACGCCAACCTTTAGCTTCATCAATTTTCTCCTTAACGACTGTGCAGGATATGATACGCCGCAATTCCCAACGAGACATGGACGTTCATTGAAGCACCCTTGCCATACATCGGAATATAGATTGTCATATCGCAGGCAGCGAGAGTGCGCTTCGTCACGCCGTGGTCTTCGTGCCCAACAATCAGGCAAAGCTTATCGGGATATTTGGCTTCATTGTACAGCGCAGATGCTGCGGTTATCTCCAGTGCACAACTGATATAGCCTTGCGCTTTGAGTGCTAAAATTGCTTCCGCTGCTTGTTCTACATAACTCCACTTCACCCGCCGATCTCTGCCCCGGCCGACCTTCCGAATCAACGGATGCGGTGGACGTGCACTGATCCCCGTCAAAATAATCTCATGCACACCTGCCGCATCTGCAATCCGAAACGCAGATCCAACGTTGACCGGATCTTCGACATCCTGCAGTATAAAAATCAGTTCTTTGTCCGGACGCTCCGCCCTTTTGAGGAAATCCTTGAGTGGTTTACCACGGAGCTGTTTCACTGTTCAATCTCCCCTTCCAACGCCTCGGGTTTCTCTCTGTCTTTGCCGGCGATGTAAAGAACACAAAGTGCCACGACTATTGCAATCACCATCCATAAAACACCCCACACAAGGGTTGGGATGTAGGGTGTTACCTCTTCGTGGAGCATACGGGCATCGGATCGGAGATGGGAACGGTCTAAAATATCGCTCTTGATATCGAGAATCGCATAAAGACAACTGGTCAAACCGATCACTCGCAGCAGCCATTCGTTGACCGATTCTGGAAGCAATCTGCCTACAAGAATCAATATTCCACCGAACCCAACCCCGAAGAGAAAACCGAAACTGTTTCGCAGATAGAAAACCGAAATAAGGATCATCCCTATACCGATAACAGCACTAATCAATTTCGCAAGGTGCGTCCGCGCCGCGAGGATCAAAATCAACCCACCCCACATGAGACTCCCAAGATAGCCTGCGGTGAGTGTCCAGAAACGTGAACCCCCCGCCGTGATTGCGTGCCCGCCTTCTTCGGGTACAATCTGAATCTCTTTGATACTACCACCCGTCGCGAGTGCAGCTAGGCCGTGACTTACCTCGTGCATAAAAACGACAAAAATCTTGAGCGGATAAACAAACTGTGTATTCCACAGAAAGGCGATGACGATGAAAATACCAATCAAGCGAATGTCTAATCGTTTGAAGAATTTTATGATCATATTTACTTTCGTGAACTTTTGGTTGATATTCGGGGATGGATATGCTATATTTGCCAAGTATTCATATCAATGGCTTCAAGCCTCAGATGAGGGTTAGAGTAACGGATGCATGGCGGATTTGTCAAGTCGTTTTAAGATCCAATCTCATCAAGAAGATTTTGGCAGGGGGCGGAAAGGAACGCCTTGCGTTAAAATGAATAGAGGAGCAACGCAATGGGAAATACCTTTGGTCATCTCTTTCGGATTACAACATGGGGCGAATCGCACGGCGGAGCAATCGGCGTCGTGATCGACGGCTGCCCGCCGAAACTTACTATTGATAGCAGCACTATTCAGGCGGAATTGGATCGACGACGACCGGGACAGAGCCATCTCACAACATCACGTCAGGAAGAAGATCAGGTGGAGATTTTGTCCGGCGTGTTCGAGGGGCAGACGCTTGGATCGCCAATCTCAATGCTGGTGTGGAACAAAGACGCGAAACCCTCCGCCTATGAACACCTCAAGGATGTATACCGTCCATCTCACGCCGACTTCACCTACCAGCAGAAGTTCGGTCTTCGTAACTGGCAAGGCGGTGGCAGAGCGAGTGCCCGTGAGACAATTGGACGGGTGGCAGCGGGCGCGATTGCAAAACAGATTTTACGCGAACAGTGTGGGACAGAGACCCTCGCCTACGTCAAACAGATCCACACAATCCAAGCGGTGGTCGATTCGGAGGTTGTAACGCTCGATGAGGTTGAATCCAGTCTCGTCCGATGTCCAGACCCGATAGCCAGCGAGAAGATGGCAGAATGTATTGATCAGGCGAGACGGGCCGGCGACTCTCTCGGCGGGATCATCGAATCGGTGTCACGGAATGTGCCCGTTGGACTCGGTGAGCCGGTGTTTGACAAGCTCAAGGCGGATTTGGCAAAAGCGATGATGTCCCTCCCAGCGACGATGGGCTTCCAGATCGGTTCCGGCTTTGGCGGTGTAGTCGGCACCGGCTCGCAGCACAACGACCCTTTCTATAACGATGGCGGGCGCGTCCGCACGCGAACAAATAATTCCGGTGGGACGCAGGGCGGCATATCAAACGGCGAAAACATCCTTTTTCAGGTCGCTTTCAAGCCGACCGCTACCATTCGCAAGACACAGGAAACGGTAGATCTCGACGGAAACCCTGTCACGCTATCGGCGCATGGACGACACGACCCCTGCGTTTTGCCCCGCGCGCCTGCAATTGTTGAAGCGATGACCGCCCTGGTATTGGTTGATCACTTTCTACGACAGCGCGCAAAAACCCTGTAGATCTCAATCTAAAAGACGCACAAGATCAAACTGAAGGGAGGCGTTAAACATGGTTGATGTTGCCTCGTTAAGATTCGACGTTATTTTTAAGAAGGCCTTTAGCCAACCCGATGTGTTTCGGCAGTTTGTTTATGACGTTTTGGGAGTTTCTATTCAGGTGGATACGGTCATTCAGGCGTACCGATATCCAGAACAGTTTGGCTATGTCGATATTGAGTATGACCTATTTGCCGAGGATCTTGAAAACCGGATCATTGTTGAGATTCAGCATGTTCAGGAGGTAGACTTCTTTGATCGGTTTATGTACTATCACCTAATGGGCATCACACAACAGATTAAAGGTCATCAGGATTACCGTTTCCCCAAAGCGGTTTATACAATGGTTGTTGTGACGGGTGCGACGCGTCCGCGTAATGATCCCGGTGTTCGGTTCAGCGTTGCCACAAGTCAGATGGAGGCATTCAATGAATATAACCAACCGTTGGGCATTTATCCGCACAAGCTCGTCTTCTTAAATCCCCGTATCCGCAATGAGAGTACCCCCCAAAGTGTCACGGCATGGCTTGAACTGATTGATGATTCGTTGGATGAGCAGGTGGATGAGACCCAGTATAGCCCCCCCGTTTTTCAGCAGGTCATTGAAGAAATTAGAAGAGATAACGTCACGCCCCAAGAGTTGGCGCGAATTAAGGATGAAGCCGTTGTAGAGCGTGCCTTCCGCGAGTCTTTTGAAGGTGGACTTGAACAAGGACTTGAGCGAGGACGCAAGGCGCGAGAGATAGAGATAGCGCGTTCTATGTTGGCGCGGGGTGTAGATGTGGCCCTCATTGTTGAGGTCACAGGGCTTTCGCCAGAGGAGATTGCGGAGCTCAGTGATTAATATAATCCAAATTGCTAGTTATGCACGGCGTGATAAAAGGCAAATCCCGATAAGTCCCCCCGATAAGGGGGATTTAGGGGGATTAAAAAACGCAAAAAATCTGCCCACCGCCCCAGAGGGGCGATATGTATATAGCACATCAGCAAACCCATTTTCCAAGCCCCAGAGGGGCGATATGTGTCGTAAATTTGGTTATTTCGATGAGTTGTCGAGTATAGAAACTCGACCTACGGATTATCTAGCAACTTGCGTTATAATAAGTTTCGATAAAAATCCGATAGATTGAAATTTCACACCCACGCGGACGTTTGGAATGAATGAATACCAAGACTTTTACGAAAGCCGATTCGTCCGATTTTATATCTTAAACCGCAATCTTGTTTGTCTAAAGGATGGGGGTAAGTTCAGTTCTCTTATCGGACATTTTTGATAAGGAGAAAATAAACTATGGTCAAAAAAGTTGAGCCTGACAGAATTATAAAGGAATGCACCATAGATGGTTAATCATGATCGGCAACAATTTAGCTGGGATCCGATAAAAAACCGAATCAATATCACAAAACATGGTATCAGCTTTTCCAAGGCAGCAAAAATCTTTGATGGTCCCCGATTAGAAAGAGAAGATACCCGTCGAGACTACGGTGAAACCCGGATCATTGCTTTAGGACGAAGTAAAAGAAAAATCCTTCGCATTGTCTATACGCGGCGTAATTCGGTCATCCGAATCATTACAGCAAGAAAGGCAAACAAACATGAAAGAGCAGAATACACACGTCACATATACCCGGTCTGAACTAGACGCCCTCCCCGACGAAACCGATTGGGAGCGCGTGGATGCACTAACTGATGAAGACATAGAAAAAGCAGCCTTATCTGATCCGGACGATCCGCCCACGGATGCAGACTTTTGGAAAGATGCAACAGTGGTCATGCCAGAAAACATGGAGGAATATACTCAACGCCAGATTATGGGAATAATCAATGAGATAGCGAAAAAGTCCCGTGATGGCAGCTACATCTACCGCGGCGAGCCTAAATGTTATACAGAGGTATCCTCAAGCCTTTGGCGTTTGTTGAATAAGGATATGGATGAGGAGATTAATATGATAAAATTTGATATTATGATAAAGCCTGATATAAAGGGGGTCCGAGAAATATTTCTGGAGGAGGCCCGAAGATACGCCCGCGACACTGACATAGATGATTTCGAACTTGAAGCTCAACTCCAACACAATGGTGGTAAAACTAGTCTTATAGACTTCACAACCGACTATTTGATTGCCCTTTTCTTTGCCTGCGATGGCAAACCTACCAAAGATGGCAGGGTTATCTTGTTAAAACAAGACGAGACAACAAGAGACTGGATTGAAAAACCTAAGAATCCAGAACATCGCGTTATAGCCCAGAAAAGCATATTCGTTCAGCCGCCAGAAGGCTTTATTGACCGGTGCAAATATGGCGAACCCATTAAGATTCGCAAAGATCTCAAACTCCCCATGTTAGACTACCTACGAAAGTATCATGGTATCTCTCCCCAATCTATCTACAATGACCTCCAAGGATATATTAAACATCAGACGAGACACAATGAGGCATACAAAAATCTGCGGAGGGGTCAGTATCCTAGAGCGAAAGGATATGGCACCGACAGTAAAGATAAATATGAGGAGGCAATTAGGTATTATGACAAGGCAATAGCACTGCATCCTGCATTTGCCCAGGCATATTACGAGCGCGGCCTAACGTGTCGTATGAAAGAAGATTATCAAAGGGCTGTTGAAGACCTGACCAAAGCCATAGAGCTTGATCCTGATTTTATTCTATCTTACGCAGAACGCGGGTTTAATCGGATAAGAATCGACGATTATGATGGGGCTATTTCCGATTATAATTGGGTGATCAAACATGATGACCTCAACAAAGTTGATGCCTATTGCAATCTCGGTGATGCCTATCGTCGGAAAGAAGATTTCGATACTGCGCTCAAAAAATGTAATAAGGCAATTAACCTCAGTCCTATTTATTACTACCCATATAAAATACGCGGTTGTATTTACTATGACCGAAAAGAGTATGAAAAGGCTATCGAAGATTTTACTAGAGCAATAGATAGTCTTCATGATGCGCTTAAAGATAAGCCTGTCGTTTACACCCTGCCAGCAAGTGTTACCGTGCCATAGGCGAAGAAGATCTTGCTAATTCCGATGTTGCCAAGGCGGAAGAACTCCAAGATCCAAGGGTTGGAAGTAATAGACCTTACGACGCGGACAACGCGGGACACAATAAAACAGCTTCAACTAAGTGATGGGTGATTCCCAAGCGAGGCCTACCTCCCCACGCCTCCCTTGTGGCGAAACTTCAAAAAATGGGGATTTGAAAGGAGTTTAAAATGGTAGAAGTCAATTGTTTCAACAATAAAGCGTGACATGGCAAAGTTAAAGGATGAGAAAAGGCAGCTTCGTGCCGCAATAGAAAGGACGCCTGCGGACCAGAAACTGGAGAGTTGCCAAATGGAGTACGCGGAAAAGTGTTATAGGGACAGGTTCCGGCAAGAAGGCTATGAACAACGTGCAAAATATGAATTTTACGAGGCAACTCAGGCTCGAAAGAACGCAGCGTTAAATTACCAAATATCCGATAAATAACGTTATCGGACATTCTGAGTAGATGGGAGGGACTGAAAATGAGCTACGATCAGAACATGACGACCAATAGAAGGGCGGTGGATTATGTCTGTGGTAAGTTGTCCGAGATGGGCTGGAACGTGAGGCTGACGGCGCGGAATAGGGGTTTTGACATCCGGTGCGCCGGTGAGGGTGGCAGCATACTGGTTATCCGGGCGCACGGGCAAAATGGGAGGACGGCGATTGTCACGCCCTCTGTTATGCCTAGGGTCGATTTTTGGATTATTGTGAGATTCGATTCTGACCCGCCAAATTGTTACATTCTGTCCCACGCGGAAATCGCGTCTGAACGGTATGCACAGACAAGCCAAAGAACAGGAGTAACACAGTGGTTTATCGATCCGCCACAGTATGAACCGTTCACAGCGGGGTGGGATCGATTGAATTTGGGTGGTGGGTTGAATATCCGATAATTTCCCTTATCGGATATGCCCGTAGATAGGAGTATAATATGTCATGCGACCGCAATCAATTCTTATTAGAAGTCTACAAGGAGCACACAGCTTCTTGGAGACATGAGGATAATATACTCTATAAGTTCGGGGCAGTTCTACTTCCAGTTTCTTTTGTTGCATTGGGCATACCTTATCTCAAAGACATAAAGGAGCCGAGCCTAACAATCTTTGAGATAATATCAACTGTTGGCGGATTAATATTAATGACATTCTGGGTTTCCTTCGTTTATGCTAGCCATGCCAAGATAAGGGCGCGATTCCAAATCATAAACCCAATAGAGGATGAGATAAAGAGATACTGGGGAATTAAAGGTCATAAAGATGTGCCTGATATAAGGAATGAAGCATTCGGGTGTCCGCGATGGTTTCAGTTAAAAACCCATTTCCTTGAAACACTGATATTCTATGTGTATTTGTTAATGGCTTTCATATTAACAGTGTATCGCTCTTGTGACAAAGGGGGGATTTGCGAGGGCCTTGGAATAGCATCTTTACTGCCGGTATTGATCATGGGGATATGTCTCTGGGTAGCGATCCTATATGACTGTCGTGTCAGGCGGGGAGAAAAACGCTTAGAGTGCTTACGCAATTCACAGCAGAACTGAAAATAGTCCGATAATAAAGTGTTATCGGACATTTAGAGGTTAATTTAGGGAAAATCTGAAAATAGAGATCCAGTGTTCATGGGAGTTCTGCCAGTCTCAACAAGCAAAAAATATGTCCGATAACTTATAGAGAGTGATTTATGAAATTACCAAACATTAACAGGGTGGAGTATGGATGATGAACGAAATTAGTAACACTGTGCGAAGAGACGAGGCTTATAATCAGCGTTGAATCAACAGAATTAATTCAGTCAAGCATTGCAGATAGCACATTGGAACGATACCGGAGGCTATCCAAGCAGATAGAAGCATGAATCGGCAGTCAGATGTTGAATGACGCACTTTTAGCAATTTACATCACCGAATTATAAACCTCCTGCCGAGAATCTCGGCTAACGAATACAAAGGATCCAACGATGAGCATTTATGACGAATTAGGTGTCCGCACCTTAATCAATGCAGCAGGCACCGTCACCCGCTACGGCGGCTCCCTGATGGCACCCGAAGTATTAGACAGTATGCGCGGCGCCTCTCAACAGTTCTGTTTTTTAGATGAAGTACAGAAGAAGGTCGGCGAAAGGATTGCTGCCATGCTGGAGGTAGAGGCAGCGTATGTGACCTCAAGTGCTGCGTGCGGATTGGTGCTGACCACCGCTGCCTGCATGGCTGGGACCGACCCCGCCAAGATTACACAATTGCCAGATACGGCTGGGATGAAAAATGAGGTCATTATCCAAAAGATACACCGAATTGCGTATGACCAAGCGGTTCGTGTGGCTGGAGCGACACTGATTGAAATTGATGATCAGGGAGCGCCGCCGACTGAGGAGATGCGCCGTGCCATCAATGAAAACACCGCAGCTATCTTCTTCATGGCAACCGTCATGAACCACCCCGCCTCTGTGCCACTCGATGAAGTTATAGCGATGGGGAGGGCAGCGTCCGTGCCGGTAGTTGTGGATGCCGCGTCGGAGTGTCCGCCGGTTTCGACCTTGACCCGTTTCTGGGACGCTGGTGCCGATCTGATCATCTTCAGTGGGGGCAAGAGTATCATGGGACCGCAATCCACCGGGCTGGTCATTGGTCGTAAAGATCTCATTGCGGGCTGTGCTGCCAACGGTGTCCCATTTGCTACTGTGGGGCGTCCGATGAAGGTGAGCCGTGAGGAAATGATCGGGTTTATGAAGGCACTAGAGCTCTACTTGGCGAGAGATCACGAAGCTGATACCGCGCGGTGGACCGCTCAACTGGACTACATTGAAGGGGCGTTACAAGGGATTCCAAATATAACCATTGACCGTTTTGCCAAGGGGGAGACATACACGGTCCCGCTGCTGAACATCCGCCCAACCGCGGATGCTAACTTCACGCGATCGATGATAGCAGATGCGCTAGAGGCAGGCGATCCGCCTATTGTCGTTGGTCAACACTTTACTGAGGATAGCGTCACAATCAATCCCCATAACCTACAACCGGGACAGGAACAAATCGTGGCAGAACGGTGTAAAGCGGTGTTGGCTCAGATAGGCTAATCCCCTATTCCGATTTGAACATACCAAATGCGAACGCCTCCGGCAATGTATCAAAAATGATGTTACCCGCATCATCTGTTGCGAGGTAGTTTCCCATATACTCTGACCACCGCTCCAATGCAGGATCTTCGCGGCTCTTGAGCCAATCCGCCTCAGACGGCGCAACCGCGTGCAGGAATAGACGGTCCCCTAAGCGATAGATTGACATACTCACACTGTTGTCGTCCATACTTTTTGCAATTTCGGGCCAAAGGTTATCGTGGGCTTCCTTGTATCCCTCGTAACTCCCGGGCTTTAGCTGCATAGATAAACCGATTGAATACATTTTTGTGCTCCTTTTTGTAATCTGAAATCCGTAACTCCTACAAAATCCGTAGGTCGAGATTCATATCTCAACAAAACATCCGGACTATAGCGCAATACTCCGGGCTGATTGAACCTAGACTATCGCGCTATGTTCTAGGTATCTTCGATTTTGAAAAATCGACCTATATCGATATCACAGGCCTTACGCAGTTGGTTCATAAGTCCCCCTGAACCCCTCTGAACCCCCCATGTAACCCCCCTGCCCCCCAACCCCCCTTATCAAGGGGGTTGCCCCCCTTGTCAGGGGGGTTCAAGGGGGTTGGGGGATGGCAAGGGGGGCGGTTTCTAGCCCCCTTGTCAGGGGGGTTGAGGGGAAAGACAAGGGAGAAGATCCCCTAACCCCCTGCCCCCCTTATCAGGGGGCTTCCCTTGTCAGGGGAGTTGGGGGATTTAGGGGGTTAAAAATCAAAAAATCTCGCGGCGCGTGCTAAATTTGCGTAATTCCTAGATTCAAATGGACGCTGATAAACACAGATGAACGCAGATTTCTATCCTTTTTTCTCTTTTTATCTGCGACAATCAGCGCAATCTGCGTCCCCATCTGCTCTTAGAACTGAAGTGAGTAAGTCCTATATCAATTAGAATTATCTAATCCCGTGAATTAATAAATCCGCGCCATCTGCGTAATCCGTTTAATCCGCGATTCAGATTGCTCTGAATCCCGATCTTATCGGGGCAATAATAATTATGAGCACCCTTCAACTAGCCAACGATCGAACAAAATCCCGAAACAGAATCGTCTCTGACAGATTATCACACGCGTTGCAATTCTCCCATTCCGTCCAGACATACTCAACGCCGAACCAGCCGCCATATCCATTTGCCTGCGCGACCTCCAAAATCCGTTTGAAATCAATTGTATTATTGGCAAAGGTCTCTTGCAGCCGCTCATTGCGTGCACCTCTTACATGAAAGTGGCTTGCGTATTTGACCAACGGCTCCACAGCCGAGTCCGGCAAGCCGATCCGCGTGAAGTGGGCGTAATCTAAGGTCAGGGTCAAGCCGGGTACTTGCTGCATTAGCCTCGCCGCCGGTTCCGGCTGCGGAACGATGGAGCCGATGTGGGCTTCGACACCGTAGACAATGCCGTGCGTCTTGGCTTGCTCCACCCGCCAACTCAGTTCGTCAACCGCACGGGCGAAGGAATCATCGTATGGCTCTGTCTCGAAGTGTGCACCGGGCAATCCAGTCACATGTTCACACTCACACTCGGCGGCGTAATCAAGTGCTTTGATGAACCAATCGCGAGCCTTCTCCCGTTGTGATGCTTCAGGGTGATTAACTGCGTGGGACTTGAAATCCAACCCCATTTGAAGAAATATGTCGGCAGCCTCAAGCCCCCAAGTGTCTAATTTCTTTTTCAATTGTCGTGCAGATTGGGTAACGTTCTGAAACTCGTGCGAGGGCCGAAGATGGGAGCGTTCCTCAAACAGACCGATATCCACGCCTTTGAACTCTAGCATGGCGATGAGTTGGAGGACATGCTCATGAGGTAACAGCGGAAAAGTAAAATCAGCACAAGCAAGTTTGAGGGTCATGACGGCTCCATAAATTTCGTTTGCCCCACAGTTTCCCACTCAGCGGGCGTGATATACCCCCCATCTACCACTAACGACGTGCCAGTGACACCAGCAGAGTCCTCACAGGAGAGGTAACGGACCGCTCTGGCGATATCCATCGGTGTGATAGCGACACCGGTGGGCACACGGCTGAGGCGGTTCGCAAGCGTGGCCTCTGGGTCGGGGGTGGTACTTAGGTGGTAGCGCAACATTGGCGTGTCGGTGATTCCAGGGCAAACACAGTTACAACGCAGCCCTTCGGCGGCGTAATCAAGTGCGATAGATCTGCTCAATCCGAGTACAGCGTGCTTAGACGTGATATAAGCCGGTGTTAGGGCTTGTCCGATGAAACTGCCCACCGAACCAATGTTTACCATGTAGCTGCGTTGATTCTTGGTCAGGTGGGGGTGTCCATGTTTGATAGAGAAGAAGATTGATTTGACATTCACGCCCATCAGTTGATCCCACTCCTCCTCCGAGTATTCGTGCAGAGATACAACGTGAACAACCCCGGCGCAATTCACGATGATTTGCAAACCACCAAAGTGTGTGACCGTTTTCTCGATCGATTGGCGTACCGCATCCTCTTGGGCAACGTCGCATTCATGGAAGATAGCTTCGCCGCCGTTAGCGGTGATACCGTCAACAACTTTTTGACCAAGCTCGGCTTGTATGTCTATGACAGCAACCTTCGCTCCCTCTTCTGCGAAGAGTTGGGTGGTGGCTTCACCCATGCCCGAAGCACCACCGCTGATCCAAGCAATTTGTCCTTCTAATCGTTTTGGGTTCATAGAATCTCCCATTTTGAATGTCCCTTCAGATTATCCGCGTCCAACGTAAGGCATCTTTGTTGCCATGATGGTCATGAACAGCACATTTGCATCCAACGGAAGACGCGCCACGTGCACTACGGCACGTGCCACATCATCTACAGCCATTCTTGGCTCGACTACGACGGTTCCATCTGCTTGTGGGACGCCCACTTCCATTCTGTCCGTTCTTTCGGTCGCTGCGTTACCGATGTCGATTTGGCCACACGCAATATCATACTTACGTCCATCAAGTGATGTCGCCTTCGTAAGCCCTGTCAACCCATGCTTGGTGGAAGTATAGGCCGCGGAGTTCACCCGTGGTGTATGCGCTGATATAGAGCCGTTATTGATAATGCGTCCCCCTCTGGGTTCTTGGTCCTTCATAATCTTAAACGCTTCCTGTGTACATAGAAACGCGCCTGTTAAGTTGGTGTCTGTAACCGTTTTCCATTGCTCGTAGGTCAAATCCTCTAGCGGCACAGGCGGTGCGCCGGTGCCTGCATTATTAAACAGCACGTCAAGTCTGCCAAAGGTCTCCTTCGTTCGGGCGAAGAGGTTTTGGATGGAAGCGTGATCCCCCACATCTGTCGGCACAACGAGGACTCGTGAACTATCCGCTCCCATCTCTTTGGCAGTTCCCTCTAGTGCTTCTACGCGACGGCCCGCCAAGACAACGGAATAGCCCTCCTGCGACAGAGCGATCGACGTTTGCCTACCAATGCCAGAACCCGCTCCTGTTACGATAGCAACCTTCGTAATTGAACTCATCTATAAATATCTCCTCACAATACGTCTATAATAAAAGGAACGAAGCGGGAAATTTGCCCCGCCATTTTTTTACGCATAACGCTGTTGAATAGATTCCCAAAACCTGATACAATGAACGCAGTTTACTATACCACTGCCCATCAACAACGTCAAGTGCAAAAATGGTGGAGATGGGGCTATTCAGTTTTCAGCTTTTTAACCATTTGGGTCAAAAAGGCGCAACGAGGGAATCGCTTTGCCGGTGAAGTATCGGGATTGGGAAATCCCTCTCACAGGAGAAGGAAATGACTCTATGGTGGAGAGACTCCACTACTAGGAGTGCTATGCTATGAAGTACTTTTCGGTGGAAAGCTCAGACATATCCGTTCCGAACGACTGGATGGATGATCCAGCTCGGCTTTTGAAGGTTAGTTGGAAAGGTAAACCTATCACCGGCTTCAACCAATCTGCTCGTCGCTGCTACATCTATCCGGTGATGACACCGTCGGGTGTCCTTGTTACAAACGAAAGACCGACCAGCGACCACCCCTTCCACCAGTCAATCACCGTGGGAAACGACTACTTCTTCACGTACCAGACATCTGCGGATGGACGGTTTGAGGATCCCGGTATGTGCTTCTACACCAATGAACCCGATATGCGTGGGAGAGGAGAGGGGCGCATCGTGGCGATGACGCACAACGAATGCACGGAATTGAATGAGGGTCATCTGGAGTTCATCGTAAGGATGCAATGGCAGGGACCTGAACAGGGGTATGCTCCGAAATATCGCCGCGTTGTTGCCGAAGAGATGCGTACCATCAGCGTCTTTCCGGGCGATGTTGCCAACATCATCGACGTAAGATCGCAGCTCAGACCGACAGAGTGGGATATCCGCTTGGGACCGTCACGGCACGGATATTTCACAATTCGGGTGGCTGACTATCTAAGGGTTACAGATAGGAATGGTGTGAAACAGGACGGTAGCATTGTGGATTCTGAAGGACGACGAGACGATGACGTGGGTTGGCAGCACGCAGATTGGATTGACTACTACGGAACGGATACCCAAGGGCGCACCGCCGGTATTGCGGTTTTCCAGTTTCCTTCGATGGGAAATGTGGCTTGGTATGCGGGGGACTATGGAAGCATCCGAGTCAACCCGTTTCGCAAGGGAGCCACCTATGTATCCCGTGGAGAAGAGGTGGACTTAGCGGTTCGGGTGGTCGCCCACGATGGAGACCCCTACGAGGCAGGTGTTCCAGATCTGTACGAGTCCTTCAAGCGAGAGACCGGCTAATTTCAGGAGAGGAGATTGAGCTATGTCAACTGTATCTGCTTCCGCCCAAACAACGGTTGGGACGCCGCGCATAGATGACCGTGACTGGAGCCAACTCACGCTCGGTCAACGCATCCAGCAACTTGAGGTCGAAGGCTACGTGGTTTTCCCTGATCTTCTTGATGCAGACCACATTGCGCGTCTCAAAGCACAAGCATCGCAGTTTGAAACAACCCATGTAGATTACAGCGTCCATCAACGGGGGAAGTCAAGCATCCAGTTCGCCGGTGGTGCGATCTCTGAACTGATTGCGTATCCACCGATGATCGAGTTTCTCAAAGAGTTGTGCGGCGATCAGGTCGTTTTGATGTCCTACGATTACTCCCTGTCTGAACCAGGGCACCCCGGCATCAGTCTGCACTGCGACGGTCAACCGTGGGGATCCCGGATCTTCAGCGCGGAGTACACCTGCCCCAAAATTATCCGTGTCCTCTACTACCTAGACGACCTAATCCCCGAAGTTTCGCCTTTCCGCGTAGTACCGAGATCCCATTTGAGTTTCCACAACGAGGCAAACCCCTACCTGCGCTACGCAGAACACCCCGAAGAGATGATGGTGACATGCAAGGCGGGTGCTGCGGTGCTGTTTAATAACTATGTTTTCCACGGCAACTATCCAAACGTCGGCACGTACCCACGGGCGGCATTGCAACTCTCATACCGACCGACTTGGGCAGGACCCGCAGGAGAGGTGGAGCCTTGGGACAAGGACGAAGTGGCTAAACTTTCCCCTGCTGTCCGCGAGTTGATGGGTGACCGCAACGCTCGCATTTGGATATACGAGGGCGGCAATAAACCACCTAATATGCCCCACGAGGCCCCCGGCATGAATCCAAGTCGGTGGGAGCGTAAATAGCACGACGCGCAGCCACTTAATCTCGACACATCGGGATTTCGCTACACTTAACCTGCCATGATTAGGGAGCTTACCCACTCCTGATGCGGATTCAGGATTTTGTACGTCGTGCCGGCAGGGATGTGAATCATATCGCCTTCAGTTATCTCCTGTTCTTCACCATCGCTTTGGAGCACACCGCGATTCTCTACTACATAGTAGACCTGCTCAATATCTGTGTGGCACCGCTCAATCGATTCATTGCCGGGCTGCACAGACTCGCGAGCGATGAATTGCATCCCCTTCAGACAACCGTTCTCACTATCGTCTTCGGGTTCTAGTTGATACCATCGTACCGCACCGGCACCATCCCCCTGCGGCGGTGTCTGGGTCCAATTGCGGATGGTAAACTGACCACCACGACTCGGCACACCCATACTGATAACGTGATGCTCTAGCCAACCCTCATTCATGGTATTGAACATCTGATGATGGATGTCGGCCGGTAAGTAAACTGCATCCCCATCTTTTACAGGATAGCGCTTATCATCAAACAGCACCTCTCCCTTCCCACTGAGGATGTAGTAAACCTGTTCCAAACTCTCATGTTTGTGATAATCGGATGTCTTGCGTCCTTGGAGCGCGTGTCGCGCAAAGCCTCCTAACCGGTCCAGACGATGACGATCATCATCACCGCCTTCGGTTATTGAGCGTAGACATCCCCAATGTACTGCGCTTAAATGAGCGATGTTAGGCTGGATATCGCGCCAGTTCTTTATATAAGCCATTTTTTCCCTCCTTATCTGATTATACTTTTTGGTAGTAGGGAACAACGATTGTTGTTCCCTACCGGTGTTACTCTCCAACAAACGCCTTAAACAGTCCTACATACAGCGCAAGCACCTTTTCGGGATCTGGTCCCCGATACGCACATTCATTGGAGATATAGCCGTCAAATCCGATGCGTTGAAGCCAGTCGAACATCTGACGGTAAAGTTCAAAGGTCTCGGGGGCCTCGGCAGCGTGGGTATGCACCGCCGTGATATGCGACGCAACCTGCGAAAAGAGTGGTTCAATACTTCCCCCCTCACAACCGAAGAATTGTGAGTTGAATACAAAGCCAACATTGGGCAGATTCACACCTTCGATGACCTCCATCGCTGGGACGGGATCTATGAAAGATCCGTGCATTTCGATCGACACCGTAATCCCTTTTGGTTGGGCATACTCCCCAACTGCCTTCAGCCCATTGGTGACATACCCAACAACGGCATCGCGGGTGTTATCGTCGAATCGGTCACCAAGTACACGGACGTGGTCGCAGCCCATGAAGTCCGTCATCTCTATGACGCGCTTGACGCGGCGCACACTTTCGGCCCGATCCGCTGCATCCGGCGAATGAAAATTCTGGCAACTCGTCAACGATGAAATCACCACCCCACTGGCATCGACCTCATCTTTGAGCCTTCCCCACTGGGCTTCGGGCGTATCCCACTCAAAACCGTGTTTCTGCTCGTAATCCATCAGTAACTCAACGCCGTGATACCCTGTGTCTTCAGCGATTTTGAGTATTTTGCTCAGCTCCCAATCTTGACAGGTCTGATATGTGTTCAGCGACCATCTCATAATGCTTCCTCCAAATTTGAATTTGCAGCAGAGTTTAACACATGCAAAGTATCAGGTCAACTCTAGAACGTAACACTAAAATCCCTCTCCTTCTACGCTCCGCAATTCTTCTAGAAACCACCACATATCATCGGGCATTGGAGCGGAAAAGGTCAGTCGTTCCTCCGCCTCCGGATGGATGAAGCCAAGCGTGTAAGCGTGTAGTGCTTGGCGGTTAAGTGCAACAAGTGCTTCTTTGACAGCGGACGACGGGGCGTCACGGACGCCGCGAGCGTATCCACCGCCGTAGACGTGATCTCCGGCTACGGGGTGTCCGATGTGGCTGAGATGGACGCGGATCTGGTGGATACGTCCCGTCTCCAATGTCAGTTTGAGGAAGGAGAACCGATCGTAACGTTCAAGGAGGTGATAATGAGTGACCGCATGACGTCCACCGGTCCCTGTTACTGTCATCTTCCGCTTGTCTCGCGGACTCCGGATGATGCGGGTATTGATTGTCCCCGTTTCGTTGGGGGGGACACCGCAAACGACAGCGTAGTAGTTGCGTGTAGTGGTGTGCGCCTCAAACTGAGCCGAAAGGTGCCGATGTGCGTAATCTGTCTTTGCGGCGACAATCACGCCGGAGGTGTCTTTGTCAAGGCGATGCACAATGCCGGGGCGTTGAACGCCGCCGATACCGGGAAGGGTTTCACAGTGGTGGAGCAGCGCATTGACAAGGGTACCGGATTGAGCATCACCGGCGGGGTGGACAGTCATACCAGCCGGCTTGTTCACGACAATTAGAGCGGAGTCTTCATACAGAATATCGAGCGGAATCGGTTCAGGTTCAATTGTCTGAAGAGGACGCGGATCCGGAAGTGTGAAAGAAATCCGGTCGCCGGCTCGGAGCTTATAGCCGGGCTTGGACGGTTTGCCATTTACAGTTATGGCCCCTTCTCGAATCAATTTTTGGATGTATGTTCTGGACAGGGAAAAGGAAGGTGAAACTGCATCTGTCTCCGTCTCAACTTGCTCTGGGAGTTGTATCTCGATAAAGCGATCGAGTCGAATACTCTTTGGGGAAAGTTCCGTATTGGAGGCACCCTCCCGGAAAGGGACAAAGTGGAACACTTGAGATTTTGACATGATGCAGTACAATAGGTTATGTGCCAGGGATAGGTTACTAACCACGGGCCCTACTACAAAATATGAATGGCGCGGTCATAGGCTGCTTCGGCAGACTCCATAACGGCTTCAGCGAGGGTCGGATGTGCGTGGATTGTATGCGCCAAATCAGCAACCGATGCCTCCATACGGATGGCAACTACAGCTTCATGGATTAGATCTGAAGCGTGCGCGCCGAGGATGTGGACGCCGAGAATGTCACCAAATTCCTGATCTGAGATGACCTTGACAAATCCATCTGTCTCGCGCATTCCCAAAGCCTTACCACTCGCTGCGTAAGGAAATCGCCCGACCTTAACCGCGTACCCCTCTTCCTCGGCTTGCGCCTCTGTCATGCCGCATCTAGCAATTTCGGGAATTGTGAAGACGCACCACGGTATAGTGCTATAATCCATCTCCGCTTCTCCGCCCATGCAGTTTTGCGCGGCGACAATCCCCTCTGCCGATGCAACGTGTGCCAACAGATACCGGCTCGCCACATCGCCGACCGCGTAGATACCCGGCACATTGGTCTCCATCCGTTCATTAACGATAATCTTGCCTTTATCCGTATGGACACCAACAGTTTCCAATCCAATGCCTTCCGAGTTGAAACTCCTGCCGATAGAAATCAACATCTTCTCCGCGTTGAAACTTTCGCCAGATTCCAACATTGCAGTCACACCGAATTCCGATTTATCCACACCCGTTACGTTGGCGTCTGTCTTGATTTCGATCCCTTTGCGTCTCATCAAAAGGCGGAGTTGTCGGACAATCTGCGTATCCTCCGTAGCAAGAATTGTTGGCAACAGTTCAAGGACGGTGACATCGCAGCCCAATCCGTTGAAGATCGAGGCAAACTCACAACCGGCGACACCACCACCGACGATGATGATGCTCTTAGGAAGTTCCGTCAATTCGAGAATTCCTGTCGTCGTCAGCACCTGCTGCTCATCAATCTCAAAAAGGGGAATATTCGCAGGCTCGGAACCAGTAGCAATGATAATCTGATTCGCTTCAATCTGTTCCTCTGTGCCATCTGCTTTTGTTGCTTCTATCCTATTCTTAGCGGTGATGACGCCGGTGCCGTTAATTGTGTCAACCCCGTTCCTTTTGAGTAGCTGCGCGATGCCACCGGTAAGTTTCTTAACGGTAGACTCCTTGTGTCCTAGCACCTGTGCGTAATCAATCTCCGCGCCGCTAATCTTGACGCCGAATCCCTCCGCTTCCCGAACTTGCGTGGCGAAGTGCGCCACCGCAAACAGCGTTTTGGTCGGGATACACCCCCGGTTCAGACAGGTGCCTCCCCATTCCCCTTTTTCGATTAAGCAGACTTTGCCCCCTAATTGGGCAGCCTTAATCGCCGCGACATAGCCGCCGGGTCCGCCTCCAATTATAGCAACATCATAAGTAGACATTAGCATCTCCCATATGGATTTTTACATCACAGCTGCTAACTGCTCCCAAATCTCCTCCGGCACCGGCGTGGTTGCCGCAGCAAAATTCTGTTCAACCTCCGCTGCGTCTTTAGACCCGGTCAGGCTCATATGAATAAGCGGTTGACGCAGACAGAATTGGATCGCTAAATTGAGCAGATTCTGATTATTTTCTGTCGCCCACTGCCAAAGTTGATGTGCCTGTTCTCCCTCCGGTGGTCGGGTCGTCATGTCCGGTTCAACGCCGGAGAGCAGTCCCATTGCGATTGGGCTGCCGTTGATAACCCCAATATCATGCTGCGCTGCAAAGGGCAGTAAACTCTTGGCAGCGGTCTGGCTAAGCAGCGTGTAGTCAAGGAAGGTCAGGATCACATCCACAACGCCCGTTTCAATGGCGATGCGGTGGAACTCGTGTTCACGCACACCCAATCCAATAAAACGCAGCAGCCCTTCGTCGCGCATCTGCTGGAGCTCCTCAAACGCTCCGCCCTTTGCAATCACAGGGTCCATGCTGTCCGGATCGTGAACGAGACACACATCTAGATAGTCTGTGTCCAACAAGCGCATACTATTTTCGACGCTTCGGCGAGTTGTTGATGCCGAAAAGTCGCCACGCCATTCCGGATGTGTCCCTATCTTTGTTGCTAAGTAGATTTTTTCGCGCCAACCGCCAGCTAACGCGAGCCCAATCCGCCTTTCGCTTTCGCAGGCACCATACAGCGGTGCTGTGTCGAGGTAGTTCATCCCCAGTTCTATTGCGCGATGTACCGCTTCAATCGCTTCATCATCTGATACATTGTCGCGTCCAACACCTGCGCCGCCCATACTGAGCGCAGTTACTTCTAAACCGGTGCGTCCTAACCGACGGCGGGGCAATACTGCACCTTGATTTATCATCGTTGCTCCTTACTGTTTATAGCTCTCGGTGTAAATGTCCGCGACGCGCATCCGGCGCAATGACACTGACCCACTGAATCCCTTTTACGGTGTCGTCGGGAACATGTCCATGCTCCACTCCTTTGGGAGTTACAATCAAATCGCCCGGTCCAATCTGATACGATTGCCTTGTGCCATCGGGGGTACGCAGGGTGACAGTCGTTGTGCCTTCGGTGAAATACCAATATTCATCGTAGTCATGGTAGTGTAGTTCTGTTGGCTGATCTTTGGATACCGCAAAGTGACCGATGCTTCCCATATCTACTGGATCGAGGAGGGACTTAACCTCTTCTCCGACGCGCTCTCCATCTCTGAGTTTGACTACATAGATGTCCGTTTGCATTGCTATCTCCTCTGATTCTCTGATTGTTTTGTTTCCGCTTGATTTCCATTGGTTATGGTATCTGAAAAGATCTGTTCCATCAAACTTGTAGCGAGGATGTTATCACAAATTAAGCGGAGAATGCTATCAAAAAACAGTGAAGCTTGAACGCCGCATCCACCTAAAGCTGATATATCTATTACCACCTGTAAAATTAATCTTGAATATGATACAATAAAGAAGCCAACAAACCCTACCACTGTATCACAATTTTTGTTATGAAACTAAAAATCCCTAAATTTTTCAAAGGTTCAAAGCAGAAAGTGACGGTTCCATCGGTTCTTGAGGAAGCACAACCCATAGAGCAACCGCAGCCATTTGATCCGGATGGAATCCGATATTGTCCGCAGCGTCCTTTTCCTCCCTATCGACATGTGCCGGGGGCCACGCCGCATCCGATCAGAGATCCACAAGGGCATAGCTACGGCTTAGAGGACGACGATAGCCCGGTTGCCCTGCCTGCGGAGTGGCGTCAAACTGAGGATTATCTATACGGAGTCGATCTCTATAATTTCGCCTACTGGTGGGAAGCGCATGAGGCGTGGGAGGGGCTTTGGAATAAAACGGAGGACGATTGTCGGCTGTTTCTGCAGGGGTTAATTCAAATTTCGGCGGCCCTGATTAAGTACCACATGCGACAACTTCGTGGGTTGCAAAGCCTTTCAACCAATGGGCGTAACAAACTATATCAGGTGCTAACCAACCTTGACGATCCGGCAGGGATGTACATGGGTATGAATCTACCCGAATTCCTAGCTTGCCTTGATACATTTTGCGATCCGTTCTTTTCCGATACGGTTTCTGAGCAAACCTATTCTCATGTGACAGTGAAACCGCTCATTCACCTGCATTTCTAGACTTTATAGTGAATTCTAAGAATAAATAGAGATAAAAAGTAGACAGTCTTTTGTAGCACAATCTGTTAGATTGTGATCCACCCCGCAAACTAACAGTTTGCGCTACATTACTGCACTCATTCATAGTGTTCAATTAATTCTAAAATCTACTAGAGTTAAAGTTAAAGGGAGTTACGTAGGGTCATTTAATTCTTCTGTGAGAGGGATTTCCCAATCCCGATACTTCACCGGCCAAGCGATTCCCTTATTGCGCCTTTTCGACACCAAATGGTTAAAACGCCGAAAACTGAATAGCCCTAAGAGTTACGTTTAACATCTTGCAGCATTCCACGAATCGTGTTATAATTATACGAACTAGATAATTCTATAAAAGTAAAATCTCAACTAAACGCTGTGCTCAATCAAAGAACAACAAACATGAGGGGGATTCATGGTTCGCTATAGAAAACATACTTTGCCTATCGCAGTTTTGGGAGCTGCTGTCATCATTGCGCTCTTTCTTGTACCGCTAGGAGAGAAAACTGCGCTAAGTAATCGCGATGGCAGAAACAGTCTCATGCTGCAGAAGGCGCTAATAGAGGTGATTAGAAAGGCAGATGTGCATTACTACGAAGACGTCGATCAACAGGAGATGTTTGAAGGGGCGATCAAAGGTGCACTCGCTGCTCTGGGCGATCCCTATACTTTCTACCTACCGCCGGTGGATCAGAAACGCGAAGAGGAGAATCTTTACCATGCAAAATTTGGCGGACTGGGTATTCGGATCTATGAGGATAAAGGCTTTATAAAAATTGCTCGACCCCTGCCCAATACCCCGGCAATGCGAGCAGGATTACAAGCGGGTGATTACATAACCAAAGTCGATGGGGAACCGATTCATATTAGTGCTGGAGGACAAACCCTTTCAGAGGTCGTTGACATTTTAAGAGGACTAATTGGCACAGAGGTCACTGTTACGGTGCAGCGACGAGGACATTCGGAGCCATTTGATGTGACATTAATCCGTGAGGAAATTAAAATCTATAGCGTTGAGCACACAATGCTAGAGGGCGGAATCGGTTATATAAAAATTGAGAACTTCACCGGCAGAACCGTTGAAGAGTTCAATAAGGCACTAAAGACCCTACTTGATGTTGAAGACGAAGCGATGACGGCACTCATTCTGGATCTCCGACACAATCCCGGAGGCTTGCTTAAAGCTGCCTACGACGTGGCTGATGCCTTTATCTCTAAAGGTATTATCGTATCAACGCATGGGCGACTTAATAGATACAACCAAGAGTATCCCGCAACGCCTGAAATACTTTGCCCAGACGAGATTGAGTTAGTTGTACTTGTGAATGAGTATAGTGCGAGCGGTTCTGAAATTGTCGCGGGTGCCATCAAGGATTCCAAGCGGGGTGCCATCCTCGGCAAGAAAACTTTTGGCAAAGGTGTCGTCCAGCAACGGTTCCCTTTGAACGCCCTAGACAAATCAGGCGCAGTATCGCTCACAATCTCGACTTACTACACGCCGAGCGGCGTCTCGATTAACGAAAAGGGGATCGAACCCAATGTCGAGGTTGAGATGAGCAAACTCGACGAAGTAACGGCGGCGATGCGATCGTATGCGAGGAAATATGTCGAAACGTTTGTTGAGGAATGGATCGAACGGACAGAGAAGGAGATAGGGGAAACTCCCAAAGATTTCTCTCAGTTGGAGGCAGTCCTCCCAGAGTTAATAACGACACTTGCGGAACACAATATCACCCTGGATATGGAGGTTGTCAAGAACGAGGCAAATATGTTCTTCAACAGAAATGTTGGTATTGATCCATTGATTGATCTCGTTAATGATAACCAGTTACTAGACGCGATCCAACTGATCAAGACGGGTGGAATTGAGGCGGTCCTTGCATCGACCAAAACAGTAGACCTCTAAAAAAATCCTAAATTTGCAGCGGTTACGTTTTTACCCTTGCTAAACAAAGTCGATTCATCTTTTTGAAGGTGGCAGAAAATTAGCGTCCAATCTGTCTGGGTTATAGCGGTCGTATATAGTGAATCTGTCGAGCAATTTCGACGAAACCCATCTTTGGATAAAATGCTGTTCCAATCTGATTCTGATCCAGCGTCTCAATCCGTGCGTAAAGCATTCCTTCCTCTTTGAGATATACCAATGCTGTCTCAATCAATTCTGTTCCCAACCCTCGCTGTTGGAAGTTTGGGTGCACAGACAGGTTTGGGATACCGCCTATTTTCGTTTGATGATTGACATAGGTGGTGATATAACCCGCCACCTCCCCCTCAATCTCTGCGACAAACACACCGTCCGCATTTGCTTCTACATCATCGTTAATGTGCGGCATCTTGCGCTGTTTCCAATCGAGTTCATTGATAATACCGAATCTGGCTTCGATATTCTTATCGATTGAAACTTCCTCGAAACAGATTGCGGTGATGTGCCGTAGCGTTTCAAGATCCGATGGTTGATATTTCCTTATCACAGTTTCTCCTTCCTGCGAATTACCGCGAAGCCTGCGCCCGTAGTGGTCATTTTGGTCACTTTCTCTCTCCAAGCTACCACACAAAAATTGGGAATTCGTGCGGCGTTCAGCAGCCAATCGAGTTTTCAAGGCTATGTTCTATTCCCAAAGTGCCCCAGAGATCAGGCGTTTCAGATATTCGATTTCGTGGGCTGCCGTCTCATCGGGTGGGTGATGGCTGCCGTGTTCGATAGAAATATAGCCATCAAAACCCTCGTCCTTTAATATCCGCGTGAACTCCGTAAAATCCTCATCCCCGGCGTCCAGAAATGTCAAATTGGGCCAATTTCCAATCCAATTGTGTGCATGAACATGAACAACATGGGGCCCCAACTGCGCCGCTGTCTCAAAGACCGACTCGCCTAACAGAGGCGTCTGGATGTTCACCTTCAGATTTTCCATCCCTACATCGGCTAACAGTTTGAGCGTGGTTGGACTGGTGTCTGTCAGGTTCGGTCCTGAATGGATAACCTGATGGGTTTCGAGCGGAAACACAATGCCGTGCGGCATACCCATCTCACAAATCTGCCGCAACCCGTTCACACAGGCATCCCACTGCTCCGTTGTGGCATCCGCGCTGCCGACATTGCCGGTGTAAGTACGAATAAAGGGACCGCCCAATTGAACTGAATACTCGATATATCGCTCGGCGTCCCGGAGACTCTGTTCCCATGTCTCCGAGCTTGTGGTGAAGTCAAAATATGGGCAGATCTGGACGATTTCGAGGTGGTGTGCGTCCATTATCCCTTTGAGCCACTTTAGATCTGCGCCGGAGAGGTACTGTTCCCAAAACTCCAACCCGTCATATCCCATCTGTGCTAACTTCGGGATGGCTTGTTCAATATCCTGCTGCGTGTTGCCAAAGGCATTCGTGCAAAACGATGCTTTCATACCGTTCTCCTTTGCAAGGTTATTGCCTTGAACTTGCTGTTCCTACAGCAACGTGTAAGGACAAAATCCTGAATTTTAAGGTGGACTTATGTTGGTGGTTCGTTTTTATGTGCTTTGCTTTTCGCCTGCAACAATCTTCCTATGCTACCTGTCGTTGTAGATTGTGGAGCTGCAGATGCACCTCTCCTCGAAATCAAATCTGACTCGCTTCCGCTCTGATACCCAAATTGGGATGCCGAGGAGAGGGCGAAATCACTGGACGTTGTCGATGGCTCCTCTGTTAGAGCTGCTTTCTTTTGCCTCAAGCGTGAAAGTGTTAGCGATGATGCGTGGTCCTCTCTGCGGCGAAGCAACTCTAATTGTGCTTTGAGCTCCGCGAGATAGCCGCTCGCAATGCTGAAGCGACGCAGGATCATCTCCAAGACGAATAGAATCAGGCTTACTATCAACAGAGTAAATGAGAGCGGTTTCATATGTTCAATCGCTGCTCCACGGTGTTGGGCGATCTGTTTGGGTGATGGCTCAAAAATTCCGTTGGTTCGGTTGGCAAGCTCATTGAGCAACCGATGATTCGTTTCAAATTCGGCAAACTCTATCGGGTAGGAGAGATTGAGGCTTTCATAAGCAGTGCTTTCGACCTGCCCATCTCGATTTTTCCGGACAGTAATAAAGTACGATCCGCGCTCTCGCACGGGGAATGTTCCCAAATATTGCGTCGGTGTGACACGGCGCAGTTCGATTACCTCTCCCCCGCCGTTCGGGTGGACGATACGCGCGTCGAATGTGATTCCGTGCGTTGCCATGGTTGAACCTGTATCAATGAGTAGTTCGCCCCTACCGTTCTGGTGGGTTGCTTTCAAATCAAAATCCGCAGCACTGTCTGTTGACGGCAATACCCAATTAACAACCTGCCCCCAAAACTTTCCAAAATTCTCCCACTCAATCCAATCCGCTCCCCAACCGGGCTTCACATCAGAGGTAAAGGCGATAGATCTGCCCAGTCCGTAATTCCATCCAGCGAGGATTGGCTGGTCCTCATGAGAGTGGATATAGGTTTGTGCGAGTTCCTTTTCTGAGGTGGCAATATAGCCGTGGAGTTTCGGTACGCGATCGATCCCCGCTAACATTGGGTAATCTCCATCATTGATGATTGGCTGAAACGGTTCTTGAACGGTATATTTTTGAGTCTGGCGCACTTCGTCAGCCATAATCTTTGGGAGCTCAGCGATGTTCCGAACATCTCGGTATCCGCCGCCTCCCGCTTCAGCAATTGTTTTCATCAATGCCCTGTCCGAATCACCGATGGCGATGGTCGAGAGGGTCATCTTTTCCGCTGCAATCCGTTTCGCCAACGGAATAAAATCGCCCTCCGACTTACCATCTGACAGGAGCAAGATATGTTTCTGTTTCGCGTCAACCGTTTGGAGTTGCTCATAAGCCTTTTCCAGCGCAGGATACATCTTTGTGCCGCTGCCGGGACGCAACTTTCCAACTTCACGGAGTATCTCTTCATGTGCGGTTGTCGGTGGGTGATCCAGCCTAATTCTCGCCGCGAAGGCAATCACCCCAACGCGGTCTTCATCGTCGAGCACACGAATGGAAGCCCGCACCCCCTCAAGTGCCAACTGGATTTTCTGATCCGGGCCGATATAATTCGCCATACTTCCGGATACATCAACAACAAGCATCAATGCAAGGGATTCTTTTTTCTGGCGAGGCGTCATCTCAAGGGGCAATACCTGTTCCAGTGGTGTGTCGTGATAGCCGCCCCTGCCGAAAGCACGATCCCCGCCAATCACAACCAATCCCTTCCCCAGATCGCGAACGTAGCTTTCGATATGCTCCATCTGAAGGACGGAAAGTTCATCGGCGGGTACATTGCTCAAGATTATGGCATCGCTGTTTTGGAGCGAGACAAGATCGGTTGGAAATTCGGAAAGAGAGAGGACTTTAACTGCCAAACGGTTCATCTCAAGGACAGGCTTCAATGCTTCTGTCTGCCCAGCATCTCCCTCAATATACAGGATGTGCGGTGTCCCATAAACACGGGTGACACCGTACGCCGTGTTGTTTTCGGGGTTATCGCCGGTAGCGTTAGCAACAGAGAGCTCGATTCGATATTTATAGACATTTTCCTCAGAGATTTGTTGCGGAAAGTCAATTGGCTGCTTGCCCCGTTTCAAAGCTCTCATTTGAGGTTCAGTCACAGGGAGATCGTTGCGGTAAAGTCTGACTTGAACCTCTGCATCTGTTGTCGTTTCGACAATCGCACGAACCGAGAAAGTTTCATCTACCCGCACCTGCGACGGGGTTTCCAGCGTTCTCACCCAAACTTCATATTCCCGCTCGGATGACAACGGAATCGTGAAAACCTCGATCTCACTCGCCCGGACGAGATCAAGCAGGGCAGCTGCTTCACCGACGTTTTGAGTGCCATCACTCAACAACACCAGCCGCTTTTGTCCTACCTGCTTGCTGGTTGGCACATTCAGTCCCAGTTGAATCGCCCCTGCAAGATTGGTCGTCGTTCGGTCAATTTCTGCACCAGATAAAATATCTTCTGTTAAATGAGGCTGCGCTGCTTTCGGTTGATTCGGCACGCTCACTGCAGCTCCCCCTGCGAACAGAATGACGCTGAATAGGTCGGTAGGCTTGAGCGCAGCGAGGGCTGTGTTAATCTGCTCGATCCCCGCCTTCTGCTGTGCCGTTGGAATACTGTCAGACACATCAAGGAGGAACACAACGGAGAGGATATTTTCTTGATCTTTCTGCTGCAAACCAACTAATGCCAAGATGAGGCAGAGCACCGCACCAAGACGTAGTAACAGAATCCCAACCTCGCGCCACCGCGCTGCTTCAATGCGCGTGTAACGGTTAATAATTAGCAAGATTGGGATGATGCCGAGAAGTAAAAAAAAGAGGGGACTACTAATCTGGAACATAAATGTCACAAGGTCCTAAACTGTCTAGGCCAGAAAGACTCTAGCGCTGCCAAAAAGGTCATCTCTTCTTTTCGTGTGGGGTGACTGATGGTAAGTGAACGGGCGTGTAAAGCCAACGCCTTCTTTCCAAATTTGACTTTAGAACCGTACCGAAAATCGCCGATCACTGGATGACCACGATGTGAAAATTGTACGCGGATCTGATGGTGTCTACCAGTTGCAAGCTCAATCTCAACCCAAGACACACCTTTGCGATACCGAAGCCGACGAAAGGATAATTCCGCACGTTGACCGCTGGTCCCTTTAACTGGATGGCTTGTGGTACCACGGCGATGAATCTGATCGATCAACGTCCCGTTAATTGGCGTTTTGCCTTCGACGAGTGCCCAGTAAATTTTTCTGACATCTCCCACCCGAAACTGCTCGGACAACCGCTTCGCCGCTTTGGAGGTCAGCGCGAACACAACAACGCCTGATGTCGGTCGGTCAAGGCGGTGAACAAGGCCTATATAAACATTACCGGGCTTGTTGAACTTATCTGTTATGTATTCTCGAGCATAATCCAACAGTGACGTATCGCCGGTGCGATCGCCCTGTACCAACATGCCCGCCGGTTTACGGACGACAAAAAGATGATTATCAATGTAAAGGACTTTCGGTGTTTGCAAGGTAGATAAAAGGCAAGGACATAGCCTGCCGTAATCCCTCTATCTATTTAATCCTGATTTCGGTGCGGCGACCTGCCGTAACCGTTTTTTTAAGGCTTCTGGGTTCGTTTTAATTTCGAGTTCAATTGCTAACACGAAAAATTGCACAGATTCTGGGAGCGAAAATTCTGTTGTTGTTGCAAAGGCTTGTAGTTTCTGGGAATCCTTCTCAGTCGTTACAACTATATTTACCCCAATATCACACGCTCTGGCGCTGATGTCGTTGAGGTCTGCCAACGAGTAGCGGTGATGATCGGGAAACGCGAGAAGTTCCAAAGCCTTCGGTTCAAACTGACGAAGCGTTCCAGCAAAGGCTTCGGGGTTACCGATGCCACATACCGCGAGGATACGCTGCGCTTCTAACAGGTCTAGTGCACATTCTTCGCCGGTACTCAGTTGATACAACCTCGTGGGGTGATGACAGGTCTGGAAAACCTGTTTCCCTTGTCCAAATTGCTCAAAGTTGATAGATTCTGCCGCAAGATCTGTCCGCGTCAGCAAAAGGACATCTGTCCGTTTCAAAGCAGTTTTCGGCTCGCGTAACGTTCCGGCTGGGAGTAGTTTTCCTGTGCCAAAGGGCTGGGTGCTGTCAATTGTAAGGATATCCAGATCTCGTGCCAACTGCCGCCGCTGAAAGCCGTCGTCCAAAACAAGCACGCCGTTCGTGTGCTTCCACAGCTGAATCGCTTCAAGCCCTGCAGCATAACGATCGCTCCCAACCACGACGGAAACACCCGGCAGTTTACGGGCAATCAGCCCAGCCTCATCGCCGCTCTCTGTCGCAGACATCAAAATCCGTTTCCCATCGGATACAACCGAGAGCGGATGATGGTCTTCTCGACCATAACCGCGCAGGAGTACCCCCACATGAAATCCTTCATTTTGAAGATATTTCGCTATCCAAATGACTACCGGCGTTTTGCCTGTGCCACCGGCAACGATATTTCCGACGCTGATCACCCCACAAGGAAGTTGTTTCTGTTTGAGAAATCCGCAATCGTAGAGCCAACCACGCGTCTTGAGAACTACGGCGTAGATATAACTCAGTGGAGTCAGCAAGCCGATCAGGAGGGACGGAATAATCCCCGTCCTTCTGCCCGTAATGATAGAATACAGATAATCCTTCATGAGCGATTCTTCTTGATAAGCCCAACAATCTTATCACGGTTTGTTTCTATCAGTTCCCGCTGTTCGGGCCAAAATATCGCTGGAAGAGCACCGATTGGATACCACGCGAGTTCGTAGTGGTGTTCGACATCGGTTGGAATACCCTCTACCTGCTCTGTGACAAAGAGGAAATAGTGGGTTGTAATCCAGCAAACTCTGTCATACGAGAGGCGCGCTCGAATTCCCAGCTTCTCAATCAGTTCTAGCGAGGATAAGCCTGCCTCCTCTTCGATTTCCCTTCGAGCTGCTGCTTCTAAACTTTCGCCGGGTTCGACGCCTCCCTTCGGTAAAACGCGTTCCGTAAGCCCAAGTTCCCCGACAAGCGCGACATAGATTTGTCCATCTTCTATCCGTGCAACGATACCCCCCGCGGATGTCCGATCACTAACACCGGGCGGGCGTTTGTACCAACTTTCATCAATCATTTAATTTTCCTCATTTGATGCAGCTCAGTATCAACTGAGCGGTTCGCTTCGCTGCACCGGGCTCCCCTAGCTGTTCATACACCCAGCGGAGATGCTCTTGTTGCGATTCTCGCTTTTTGGGATTCTGTAGCAGCTCAAGGGCGATGGGTGTGATACGCTCTACCGTCACTTGATCTTGAAGCAGTTCGGGGACGATTTCGCGTCCTGCGATAACGTTGGGCAATCCACTGAGTTCCAGTTTAACGAGTTTTCTGAGGATGTGCCACGATAGCCGCGACATCTTATAGACCACAATCATCGGTGTGCCTAAGCAAGCGGCTTCAAGGGTCGCTGTCCCCGATGTGATGAGCATCAAATCTGATGCACGCATCGCTTCATATACTCGTTCCTGCACAACCCTGACCAACGGCATCTCTGGCAGCGTCGTCGAATCAATACCGGGCGCGAGTGGAAGGACAAATTGGCAATCTGGCACAACCTGATGTATCCGATCCGTGACCTCCAACATCACCGGCAGGAGTCGCTCAACTTCTCGGCGGCGGCTGCCGGGCATCAACCCAAGCACAGGGCGATCCTCGCTCAGACCAATTGCCTGGCGCGCTTCCGCACAACTCAGATCGATTTGTGCAAAGTCCAACAACGGATGCCCGACAAACTCCACATTTGCCCCAGCCTGCCGATAAAATTCCGCTGCAAATGGGAAGATTGATGCAACAGCGGTTGTCGTCTTGGCGATTTTTTTCGCACGGTTCGGTCGCCATGCCCACGCCTTAGGAGGAATGTAGTAGATGACCGGAATCCCCAGGCGATAGGCAAAACGCGCCAAAGGCATGTTGAAATCGCCGAAATCGACCAATACCACAGCGGCGGGACGTTTCGCACGGATTAGAGCTTTGAGGTGTTCGCGCTTCTTCAAGAAAGCAGGGATAGCGGTAAACACCTCGCCGATACCCATCACCGCAGAATCGCGGATATGATAGATGAGTTCAACCCCCGCTGCCGCCATCAGATCGCCTCCCATGCCCAATAGTGCTACATCGGGAGCGAGTTCCTTCAGCGCGGCAGCCACACGAGAGGCTTGGAGATCACCGGACGGTTCACCGGCGACAATCATAATCGTTGACATGGTGTTGCCTCATGCGTAAGTGGGGTAATGGGTCTATCATATTATTATTCGTCCTCGGTGGTTTGCGTCAAATATTTACCGATAACTTCCTCCGGTATTGCCTGCCTGCCCCCAGTATTGCCAAGAACCACAGGGGTGTACTGAATCGGCCCCGATGCCTGTGGAATCGTTTCAACTGTCAGCAGATATTCCCCCAGCTCCAGTTCCTGAATCATTACAGGACTCGATGCCAATCGCTTAAATTGCCTGTCGAAAAGTTTAGCGTCCAGCTGGTCGTTCTCCGTGCGGATGCCAACCCCTACCTTTCCTTTTACCGTTACATCAAATGTGAAAACTTGGATTTCACCGGGGCGAATTAACCGGGGGCTGTCAGATACAGTATCGAGCGGCTTCGGAAAAACCTTCAGTAAGCGGATATTCCCCGCCTGCGTTGTTCCTTCTAAGGGGCGTGTCCAAAGCTGATAATCCCCCGGCGGCAGAAAATAGCGAAGCTGTCGACCTTTGTTGCTGCTTCCAACACTCGTAGCCAAAACCTTTTGATCCGCTAGCAGTGCTGTTACACCTGATCCCTCTGCATCAACAATGATGTAAGCAGGCCGCTTCAAATCGAACATCCAGCGTTGTGATCGGTTTTCTAATTTTGCGACTCCATCGGCAAGCCCTTTTACTCTGCGAGGCTTTTTGCCCATAAAAACCAAATCCTTCTCCTGCGGATTGGTTTCCCAGACCTTGACGTAGCCGGGCCCGTATGAGAGTTCAAGTATCCCCTGTGCCCAGTGTCCTTGAAAACGCTCGCCTTCGCGGATAATTCCATCCTTCCCTAAGAGGCGACTCCTTACCACATCCCCTGTCACAAAGAGTTCTTTCTGGTCTTTTAGCTCCTCTATCAACAGCAATACGGTGCCAGCTTCGGCGAAAACCGCTTCAAATCCCTGTTTCGAGTCGAAAATCTGAACGGTCTCCACAGTTTCTCTTTTTCTTTCGATGCGGAATACACCGGCTTCGTTGCCCCGGTTAGCGATGAATAGTTCCCCGCCGGGAACGGTAATTGACTCCTGAGTATTGCCGCGGGCGGCAACGAGTACTTGCGTGTGTTTTCCATCCCAAACAAACGCGACCAGTCCGCCGGTAAGCACTAGCTCATAAGTCTGACGGGTTTTATCTAGCAGAAAGGCCTTGGCACTGCCAGCCTTGATTGGTCCCTCGTATGAGAGGGCTTGGCCAAACTGTATCCGTTCTTCCATCCGAAAGGTGTGTGCCCTAAGATGGATCTTCTCGGTCTTGACTGTGTCGTGTGTTTGCCAGATTTTAGCGCGGTATTTTCCTTTACCCGGAACCGCTGCGACCGTTTTCGATGATGCCAGTCCCATGCCGTGCCAGTCAAATTTTGATCCAAACTGACTGTCAGAAGTATAAGTCATTGCGCCAATCTGCCCTCCGATGGAGTTTACTTCCAGCAACAAAGGACCATCATTTTCGTTTTCGAGATTGAAGGCGAACGGCAGTTGTTCCAGTTCAACCGTTTTAGCTGTTTCTTGTCCCGCGTAGCGAGGATTCCGATGAATCGGAACCAATGCAAAGGGTTCGAGGGTCAGGTGTTGGGTTTTCTCATAAGAACTCAAAATTAGCCAACCGCGCCCATCATTCATCACCACCGGCGTATCATCCTTGACAGTCTCAAAAGGGTGCTCGAGCGTAGATGAAAACTGCAGCGACGCCCCGGTGCTCTCGTTTGCCCAATAACTACTCTGATTAGCATCGGTTAATTCCAACGCGATCGGTTCGGCGTATGGGGGCCAAAGAAGTTCGGTTTGTTCCGGCAGAACGGAGACCTGCTTGAGCGTAACAGGGATGACATCTAACATCACTTCTCCAGCGAAATCCCCCAATCCCCACAGCAAAATCTGATAGTGGGTCTTCGCTTGTAAAGGAATGTGAAACGTCGAAGCTTCGGTGTCATTGACTATCCCTTCGTACAGTGTCTGGGCACCCTTCAGCAAAGCAACGCCCAATTCGCCTACCCTATTTTCTGTCGGGAGTTGAGAGGCGTTTACAGTAACGCCTACGATGGAATTCGTGTTATCGACCCTGAAGGGGATAGCTAACACTTTTTCCTCAAGATCTTCCTCCACTGTAAACGGTGGGACACCGCGTTCCGGGAGAGCGTGCTGCTCGCGAAACTTCATGAAGACATGAACGATGTCGTAATTCTGCCCAATAGGGGCCAATTTCAGGAGATAACGTCCGGCAGCCAATCGCTGGGAGATACGGAAATTCCAATCGTTCGGCATGTCGTCGTTCTGTGCCAAAAGCCGAGTGCCGGCCTCATCCCATAGGCTAGCCTTCACATCAGTCGGACCAAAACTGGAGAGATCAACGATTCCGGGTTCTCCCAAACGGACGGTTAGATCGGCTGGGAGCTCAACAGGCTGGCGCAAGCCGGGGATAAGCTGGGACGTTCCTATTCGTAGGGTGTAGGGCAGCAGGTTATTTTTCTTAGCACTTTTCACCGCAATTTCATACTGCCCCGGTTGGAGCGTATCTTTCCATTCGCTCCCCCCTATTATTATTCTACCTTCACCCTTTTGTCCACGAAGGCGAATAACTCCTTCCATTCCACCGCTTAATTTGATTGTCACATCAACGGGTGCCGTAATTTCCCTTGTGAATATGTCCGGCGGTCTGCCCTCCTCTTCCCGCCACATCATCTTAACCGTTTCGTTGAAGGAGATAGGATGGGGACCTTTTCCGACGCGTTCCTGTTTCTCAGCCATTCGCGTCAAAGCGGTAATTCGAGTGGATTCGACCGGCAATGGCATTGAATAGTAGTGGTAAACGCCCGGCTCGAACCGCGCGTGCAACCCCCCTTCGCGCCCGGGTTTAGTCAAGGGCCACTCCTCTTTATCCTCTAAGCGATAGGGGAAATCTTTACCAAGACCAAGGGTTTGCAGATGGTATAGCCCCGGTTCGTCAATTATCAGTGTATATCGGAGGGCGACATCCGGGTCTAAGTGTGCTTTTTTCACCACTCCGATTGTAGGTCCTTCCTCTAGGTGAAGGGGTGTCCGACGCAGATGGATTCCTGCCCGCCCACGAGACTGTCCCTGTGTTTGCACCGTGATCTGATACACACCGGGTCTGAGATACTGCTGTACCAGGGCGTTACGTCCGATCCCATTCTGCTTCTCAGTGAATAGTTGAGTGATAAGTGCCGTCCGCACTGTCAACTGGGTTGCCAGACGCCCGCTCGTCTCCAAGCGGTAAAGACTCGGTTCGTCCACAATAAGGGTGAAATGCTGGTTCTGTTTGCGCTCAAAGTTGACGTACAGCGGTTTCTGTTCAGTGAGCTGCGGAAATGGCTTGGGTTGCGCTAGCTGATCTTTTAGGTCGCTCAACGTTAGTTCCGAAGGCGGCTCGGCGGGAATTGTCTTTAGGGTGAAGAGCGTTGTTTCCGCCCCTAAGTTTTCTAGGTTTAATTTATGCAAGCCGGCCGACAAGATTGAATCGGCTTGCAATCTGCGCTCCCCTGTGGTCAAAAGAAAGGGGGTCTCTTTGTCCGCTTGAATAACAAGGGTGGACCGTTGTCGTACACGGATAGAAATCTGCACCGATTGTTCCGGGTTAAGGATCACGGGCAGTGGTTCACTTAAATCCATCGGCAACGAGCGGATAATTATCCCTGTGATGACATTGTGCCGATGATTCAGCCGAAGCGTGTGTTGTCCGCGGCGTTGAGGCAAGGTAACTTTGGGCAACAATAGACTTTGTTTTCGGAGCGGAGAGCCGGTCTGCAACTCATCTGCACTCCTATCCTTTTGGTGTAGAACGAATGAGAGAATTCCTTTCAGCTCATCAGTCCGTATCGTGAGTTTATAGAAGCCTTGGGTCAGTTCTAAGGCTTCGCCCGGCGATTGAAATGGCGGAGATCGATAGTTTCTGGGACGGCGTACCATAAAGGGTTCTATCCGGTAACGTCCCTTTGTCCCAGATGCTTCATTCTCCTCAATCACATAGGTTCCGGCGTCTTCTAACTTGAGGAACAGACTCGTATCACCCAACAGATTGAATTTCCCGGTGACCAAGGGCGTTTTCAATCCAATAGGTAACGCCTGTGCATCCACCGGTGTCTTCTGAGACGGGTGGCTGATAATCCCTGTGACATCAATAGCATCACGTCCCTCTGCCGAATGTAGCGTGGAGATCCAATAATCCCCTCTTTTTTGAGAAAAGGAGGAGGTCTCGCGCGTTTTAGTGAAATAGGTGAGAACGACCCGATCGCCGGGGTTCCCCTGAACAGTGACCCATTTGTCCCGTTTCTTGTCCCTTATCTGCACAACCACCCAAGGATTGCGGGATTCTTTTGTGATGGTTGCTCGATCGTTGCCGCCATGCCGGCTCGTCTTATCCTCCCATCGCTTCACCGATAGCGTTGTCACTTTTTTATCCGCTCGCGAAATCTGGAAAAAATCACTGTTCGCCGGTGCCACGTAAGCATCTCGACCGAAAGGGGAGAGCGTAATAATCTGTTTGCCACTGGATCCTAATCGACGATAGCCCATCCGCAGAGAGAAAGGGTGTGCTCCCGAATCGTCAGCCCACGCCAATGCCGCACCGCCATAAAATGTCAATCGGTATACTCCCGGATTAAGGTCGTGATAAAATTCCGCATACCCCATCAGTTGACCGTTGACCGGCTCGTAAATCGAGAAGCTCGGTTTTATATCCTCAAGCCAAACGCCATCACGCCACAGACGACAATCTTTCAGATTTCGTCCGATTGCTTCAAGTCGCAGGATCTGCCGTTTCTTAAGATGCAGCCAGAAGGACTGCTGTTGCAGATCTTCCAGTGAACTGTTTTCGATTTGATAGGCGTCGAGTGAGAGGAGTTTGTCGGACGAACTGATCTCCACAAACGGGTGTACAGCCATTTTCAGAGTGCCCACGCCTTCTTCGTGAGACCGCAATCGGATTTTATAAATGCCCTTGTCCAGTAGCAGATCGAGCCGCCCATCCTGTTCGCCAGCACTCCCCGCGGCAGCGAAAGGGCCCGCCATCCGATCTACAATTTCGATTTTCGTGCCTTGATCGCTTTGGGCTTGTAAACTATAACGCCCCGGAACAGCGATGTGAAGCAGCGTTTCGTTCCGTCCATGGGCATCAAATTCGGTTTGCTCCAGATGTGGCAATTCCCCTTGTCCAAAAACCGAAGTGGAAAGGGTTATACCGACAAAAACGAGCCATAGTGTTCTGCTCCAAGTTTTCCCTAGCATGTCATTTCTCCAATTGATTGTGAGTAGTATAAAAGTTGCCAGTTCTTCCAGAGAAACCGTAAAAGCAATTCTTGTGCCTATCCTTCAAAAATTGTGGACAAAAAGAACGATATTGATAAGTTTACCATATTCTTTTCTATCTTTGCACGCTAGTTTTGACTTGAGTCGCTTGGTTTTATTTGGTGAGGGTCAGTGGTTACGGTTAAAAATAAACCGCTGAGATATAGAGAAGAAGCGATTACTCTGTGCGTCCCACGTTAAACCAAAATAACGGCAAACGGCTTGACGGAAGGGTAAGTTTGATGGGCGTGACAAAACAGGTAGGGATAGAAGGACGGTATTGCCGTTTTGGTGTCAGCAAAATGCCGGCAAAGAGTGGTTAATGAGGACATCAGGACGAAAGGAATGAAACACTGGGGTGTGAGGAGGTTCTATTCAGAAACCGTAGAAGTAATATCACGGGGAGCGGGAAACCATGCCTACGCTGCCCAATCTGTTTCTGTCTACAGCTTTCTGATTATCGCTTTTTCAACGCGCCCCACGTCATCGCTAGTTTTCCTTTCGGATGCACAGCGACCTCGGTTCCATCAATGGTTATGTCGTAGTTGATGAGTTCAAACTTAACATTGTCGCTGTTAATCGCTTGCACTAAACCCACATCCGGAGCAAGCCACATGGTGCTGCTCGTTGAAGGAAGCGTAGCGAGGGCTGGCGATAATTGAGTGTGGAGCTGCTGCTCAATTTTCAAGCAGTCTCGGAATGTTCCCGCCGGCACGGTAACATCTTCGATAGCGATAACCTTGGCGGTATTAGTCGCCTCTATTTTTATTTTAAGCCCAAAAAGCGAGGTTGTGGCTTCGCCGGCCACCGTCCATTCTGAATTCACCTCAATTGGGACCGGCAGGAAAGTCTGGGGCGGGGAATAGTTGATTGTGATTTCGCCAAGCACTGCTACTGATGCAATGGCGCGGAATATTAGAACCCCGTCCGGTGTGGTCTTGATAAAAAACTTATTGGGATTGCTATTTATCGGATTTGAAATGGGATATGTCCCCTCCGAAATGACTTTTAGCGATTCGGAGCCGATGGTTTCAGGACCCTCAATTGTGACGACTCTTTCATCGATCTCGTCGGTGCTGTGCAAAACCCAAGTGTTCCCAAAGTCGTCTGGATAATAGTTCTGTGCCTGACCGCGTGAAACCGAGCCGCACACGATTGCACTTGATAAAAGGCAGATAAAACAGTAACGATAACCGGCCGAGAGAAATTCATTTTTCATGATATATAATCTCTTTCACGTTTCAATCTTAGAAACTAATTTCAGTTGAACCAAACCACCAATCGGCTTCAAGATTGCCGTACCTTCCAACATTAAAATATAGGAACTGAAACAGTCGTAGGGTCGCTCCAAACGTTAGAAATCCCTGATTGTTACCTGTTCTGAGAGCGAGGGATAACCAGCCACCCGGTGTTAATATCACCTCTGCTCCTAAGTGGATCGAATCTCGATAAGAATTCAGCTTCAAGTCGCCAAGACGGTCATCTCCATTTGGATTGTCCAAAGATGCAGCAATTGTTAGGTCTAGTAATTCTGACCGCCTCGCCAGAAGTGTGAGTGGTTGAGCAGCAACTGAAACAACGAAGTTTGATGGGAAGCTTCGATCCTCTATAATTTGATTTTTAGCAACATTATATTCGACGTTCTCATCTTTTTGAGACTAGCTTATCTAAACGACTATGAACCTCTTGGGCATTGAGCACCTCAAAACTCCACTGCGATATCTGATCAAGGAAATCCTCGGCAAACGTTTCAACGATAATTTTACTCAAATCGTTGAGTGCTTCTTCTAAATCTGGAGCGATAACCCTTGCTATATTACGCGCATCTTGCAGATGAAATAGGGCATCCTGTCGGTAGATTCCGCGATCCGCACTGCTGGTCTGTTCGATGATAGGTTTGCTATCGCTGCCGATGACGCTAGGAAATGCAGGCACCTTGACTTCTGACCCAAGCAGCAACAGCAAGGCATCGAGAATCACTTGCCGTTGACTTTGGTTGAATTGCTTGAGGTAATCTTCTGAACGGCTGTTCGGATTTGCTTCAATGGCATCAAATATCGCTTGGCTTCGTTCCGTCAACTCAAAAACGTAGATTTCCTCTAGAGCTTTGACATCTTCAAGGACAAATTCCTCCGGGAAGGAGATACGACACAGATCGTCATTGGTATTTGGCTCGCCATCTTTGCCCCAACCTTCAATCGTCGTAATTCTGACGGCCTCTAGCACATAGAGGTAAGCGAAGTGGATATGCACCAGTACCAGATCACTCTCAGAGACCCCCGGACCCGTTTGGGCGGGATTGGCGGGTGCTTGTGCGACCTGTTGCTGTCCAACGGCATCTAAAACTTCGTACATCGCCCTGATAGCTTCTTGAATCACTTCTGGATCTTCAAGTGTGCTGAGTTGCAGTGGACTTGGCAGAATGGTTGCCAGATGTCCCAGGGTACCAATATCTGATAACTCTAGGTCAATGTTCGCCCTTTGCATTGCAGCTTGGGCGCGATGCAATGCTGCATCCGCTTCTTGCAGGGAGGGTGCTAGGGGGGCGGATTCAAAACGCTCATCCCGATTGCTACAGCCCGCAAGGATTATTATGCCTACAAGAGAGGCCATCGCAAGGAGAACGAGCAGATGAGTTCTGAATTTAACCATAATGACCTACATAGCTTTTGTCGGCTTTGTCAGGGAGGCTAAAAATCGATTTTGCTACTGATGTAGACAAAACTATTCGATCCAAAATAGCTGATTTATTAGCTACTTTCCGGCTTTGATTAAGCCTTCTCACTCTCGTTGCTCATGGACTCACTTGCATATTTACATGTCGGCGGGGGATTTCAATTCTTTGCCCAGGACGAATGAGATTTGGGTCTTTCAGTTTGTTATGGGCTAGCAAAGTACGCAGATCAAGATTATGTCTTCTAGAGATTTTCCAGAGAGTATCCCCTTTATGGACATAGTAGACTTCCACTGAGCCGGCGGAGGTATTTTCAGGATGCGAGGCGAGTTGTGATGGTTCGCTAGATTGACCTTTGTATGATATCGCTTCAGTTGTTTGTTCACTATAAGTAGCAGTATTTGACTCTAATAAATTTGTCAGGTTTATTTGTGTGAGTTCTGTTGGTGTGAGCTCTTCTAACTGTGTTCGCGCGGTTGCTGCATCATCGCGTAATTTAGTGAATAATACCAAATTTAACACAAAAATCACAGCGGTCCATATTAACAACTGTTTACGAGCGTACATGAGACCCTCCTTTAAACGAATAGAATATTGAGTATAAATTAAACAACGTCAATAACTATGTGACCGATTCATAAAACTTATGGTTGAGAGCCTTGGAAATCATACTAGTTTTTAACTCAAAGAGATTTTACGTTGGACTTACCCCATTTGATTTAACAATTGCACAGCTGCATCGGCAATCTGTTCGCCGCAGCCAGGACGAAAACGGGAGGAATTGGATTCATACCCACCCTGTTCGTAGGCAATCTCAACCGGAATATAGCCGATACTTCCGTTGGTCATGCTCATAACGAACAGGTTTTCCCGTTGTGCTCGGTTCACAATGTCAAAGCCGATCTCGACGAAAATCTCGCCCGGCAGTCCAATGAAATAGATGGATCCAACCGCAACACATTGGAGATCAATCTCCTCGGTCGTGTTTCCATCAATTGCTTCTTTCAATTTTAGGGAGTGCTTTTGGTGCACTACCTGTATCTTCACCTCAGCGGAGGTTTCGATCCATTGTAGGACCTTTATCGCCTCACCCCCAACGGTTCTGCCAATCATGCGCGGATACTCGCCCTCACGTTGGATGGGAACAATATTACCGGCACAGCCCAATCCAAATAAACAGGTTCCCCCCTCCCCTGTTTCGACGACCTCCATTGCATACCCCGGATAGTCCGCGCTGATTGTGTACATCCGGTCTGTCGTGGTGACAGGATGGCAAGCGAAATGGATAAGAGAGGCCGCTAGTTCCCCCGTTACGCTATCAACGCGGAGGACTCTCACCGTTGAATCATAGGGACCAAAGGTTAAATCTGAATCGGGATCAGGGAGACGATAGCTGGTTTGTGCAGTTCCGTCTAGTCGAATTGTGTGCCGATTATAGCTGACCCGATCCGCGATGCCCTTTCCTGCGCCAATCCGTGCCGGACGAAGCCGTTGTTGAGCGATTTGTGTTAGCGTCGTAAGCTGCTGTACAAGTATGTCGGCGTAAATGCGATTCTTGGGATTATCAGGGGATGCGGCGCGTGATGCGCGAACTTCGGGCCCGAAATGCGTATGGGAGCAACTGATCATCACGTTGCCCGCCGGAATCCCTGTCGTTTCCTCAATTGTTTGACGAACCTGATCCACAAATATCGCTTCTACGCCAATCAAATCATTGGTGATGATTGCAGCTTGTGTGTTCCCATCATCAAATACGATGGCTTTCGCGTAGAGCGCATCGGCGATTGTTTCACTGCCACTGTCTCGCCCCGCATATCCTGCCATGTTGCAGCCGAGCGGCGGTGTGATGTCAATCTTCGCAGTACCAACTTTTAAGTTTCCCATACTCAACCCTCATCTGCCGCTGCAATTTTAATCAGAACACCGCTCACAATCAAGAAAGCGAGTGCCCGCAGGACAACATGGAGTTGAACGCCGAGTTGAGGCAGCCACATCCCGATCGGGAACGCAAGGACAGCGATCAAGAAGATGTATCCTGCCAACCGGTTCCAGCCGCCAATGAGCGAGAGACCGTAGCATAAAGCGGTGAGCGCAGCAAAGAAGGTTCCAGTCATCAGCAACGCTTCTGCAAACTCTTCCGATACTTGATAAATTGCCATCGCATGGGTTGGATGATCGGCATGCAGCTCACCCAAGGTGCGAAGCGGGGCAGTTTGAGAGAGGTGCCCTACCATCTCTAAAACTAGCCACATCGTCGCAAAACCGAGTCCAAGGTAACTGCGTGTCGTTGCAGTAGCGTTGAGTGATACAAACAACGCGATGACCGTTGGCACAATCAGAATGAGACTTACGACGCTTAATCCGTGCGTCACTCCCACCAACTTCAATGCCGGTGTCCCTAGCGCAGCATCTTGGAGACGCATCACGACTATATAACTGGATACGAGCATCAATACGCCGCTCAGAAAACCAGCGACGCCACCAATTAGATGCAGGCCAACAGGTTTGTGGTTCATGAGAGGTCCTCCTTGTTCAGATCAGGAGCCGCCGTGTAACCCCCGTTTTCGAGCAGATGGGGGAGATAGAATAGGGGAGCCAATTTCAATTATTATAACACAAATTGCTAGTGACGTACTATGCGATAAAATTGACCGCTATGCCCGTAGGTCGACCATCTTGCTCGATCCAAAAAGCCCCAGCGGGGCGATATGTATATAGCACATCGGTAAACCAATTCCCCCAAGCCCCAACGGGGCGACATGTGTATCATAAAATTGGTTATTTCTGATAGAGGTCGGGTATGAAAATCCGATTTACAGATTGTCTAGCAACTTAGGTTATTATAACACAAATTCCTATAAAGTGGTAGGCATACTCCGTATGCCGCTAGGGCTATTCAGTTTTCGGGTTTTTAACCATTTGGGTCGAAACCTCGCAACTCGGGCATGGCTTGGCCGGTAAAGTATCGGGCTTGGGAAATCCCTCTCACAGCAGAATTAAATGACCCTACGTATGCCGCCGTAGTCCCCGTACAAATTACATCACTTCGGTAGGTGGATTGTCCAAAATCGACAATTTTGCTATCGCCCCGTTGAGCCTAAATGAACTAATGAATCGATGAACTTTCTAGGACTAACTGTCCATTCCGGGAATCGCTCATGTCGAGCCTGTATCGCAGGCTGCAGCTTTCCCATTGCCGATCGATGCAAAGTTGGAAAAGACCTTCATCGGCTTTTCCGCACCACAATCGGGGCATACAAGTTCACTGTTATCCGCATTGATGGATTGTAGTATCTCAAATTTGGACTGGCATGTCTTGCATTGATACTCATAAATTGGCATTGTGTTCCCTCCAAATAGATTGGGTTGTAAATGTTACCTCATAGTTTCCGCCAACGCCTTTGCCTGTTCCACCTTTTCACGGATTAAATCGCAGCCACCCTGCCAAAAGTCGGGTGAAGCGATATCAATCCCCATATCAGCGACTAATTGGATGGGCGTCGCAGAGCAGCCAGCACTCAACAGATCGAAGTAGCGAGGCACGAACGACTCACCATCGCGTTGATACTGGGCATAGAGCGACAGCACCAGCAACTCGCCGAAGGAATAGGCATAGACGTAAAACGACAATTGGAAAACGTGCGGGATATAGAGCCACCACCACTGATGGTCCTCGCCCAACGTTAGTGAGTCTCCGAACATCTCCTGCATCATCCGCTGCCAAAGTTCACAATAGGCTTCTGTCGTCTGTTCGCCCTTTTCGCGGCGCAGACGGTGTGCCTCCTGCTCAAAGCGATACATAGCGATCTGACGAAACACAGTAGCAAAGATGTCTTCTATTTTACCACATAGCAGTGCCAAACGCTCCTCCGCCGATGCTAGCGTAGATTGCAACTGATCGAACACCAACATCTCTCCGAAAATACTCGCAGTCTCCGCTAGTGGCAGGACGGGGTGATAGTTGAGCAAACTCTGCTTGCTAGCGAGCACATCGTGAATACCGTGCCCTAGCTCATGTGCCAGTGTCATCACATCACGCGGCTTGCCGGTGTAGTTCATAAAAACGTAGGGGTGCAAATCAGGCGTCACCCCGGCGCAATATGCGCCGCCACGTTTGCCCGCACGGAGCTCAGCATCAATCCAGCGTTTGCTAAAGAACGGCTCCGTTATGTCCGCCAACTGTGGTGAAAACCGACCGAAGGCATCCATCACCATGGCTTGTGCCTCATCGAACGGGATATTACCGCGATCTCCGAGCAACGGAGCGTACCGATCGTAGTGCGTCAGCTCATCCAACCCCAACAACTGCCGCTTGAGGCGATAGTAATCAGCAGCGATATCGTAGTTGTTAACGCACACATCCGATACAGTGTTGACCACTGCCTCGTCCACCTCGTTATTAAGGTGTCGTGCTGCTTCGGGCGACGAATGTCCGCGCAAACCGTCCAGAATTTGCTTTTCGTGGAGGAGTGTATTGAAGATAAAGGTCAACACATGTGCATCCCGCTTGAGTGTATCGGTCAGGGCAGCAGCGGCGGCTTTGCGTATTTCACGATCTGGGTTGTAAAAGTTCACCAACAACTCGCTTTGGGTCAGTTCTTCGTCGCCCATGCGGAAGGTCTGTCGCGACGTGATTTCGGTAAACAGTCGTCCAAAAGCGCGTCCCCGTGTATTTGCTGTCTCCTCCAAAATCTTTTCTTCTGCTTCGCTCAAGTGATGTGCTGCCAGTGCCCGTTCATGTTCGAGATAGTGTCGATAGGGTGCGAGTTGCGGATCCTCGATGATTTGATCAAAAGTTTCTTGCGGAATATTGCCGATTTCAAGATCAAAGAAAATCAGATGGGTTGCCGCTGCTGAACCGATCTCACGGGTTCTCTGCAACAATGCGCCTCGTTGGGCATCCGCAGTATCCGTCGAAAATAGCAAGTTGGCATAAGACCCCGGCTTATACTGCGCCGTCATCAAGACTTCATAATCGTTGAGCGCGCTACATAACAGATCCGCCGTCACATCTGCCGAGGCGATCCGTCCTTTATACTTTTCCTCAAACTGTGCCGCCTGATCGACCATCGAATTGAGGGCGGCATCTAACTGTGTATCGTCAACCCCATCGTAAAGATCCGACAAATCCCATGTCGGTAAACCGTTTGTATTTTCAGTGCTCACGGTGTGCTCCTCAATAATGCTATTTTGCCCAAAATCAATTTAATGTTTCCCGGTTAACGGGACAAAACTGACCGGCATCACCTGTCTTGTCATAATTGAACCCGATTCTGTTTTTTGTACAAGTGTCAGGTTCTGCACTCGGAAACGCCCACCAACCGGGATACACAGTTTCCCGCCCGGTTTCAGTTGATGGATTAACATCGGTGGAATATGATCCGGTGCAGCTGTGACAATAATCGCGTCGTAAGGCGCGTGTTCCTCCCAACCGAAGTAACCATCGCCGATTTTTACCGTCACGTTTTTATAGCCGAGCCGTTTTAACCGCTTCTCTGCACTTTCGCCAAGCTCCTTGATAATTTCGATCGTGTAGACATGATCGACCAACTCCGCTAAAACCGCCGCTTGATACCCCGAACCGGTGCCTACTTCTAGGACTTTGTGCTCTTTTTTGGGGTCGAGTAATTCCGTCATATATGCAACGATATACGGCTGCGAAATTGTCTGGTCATACCCAATCGGTAACGGCATATCAATATATGCTTGGGATTTCAGATAGGCGGGGACAAATTCATGACGGAGCACACGCCGCATCGCAGCCAAAACAGACTTATTCTTGACACCGATTCGACCATCGGTGATCCCCTCTGCGTCAATCTGGCGTTTGACCATCCACTCACGATCGCTATCGAAATCACCAACGCTGTGTGAGGGTATAGCGATTAACAAGAAAAATGTGGCGAGAATGCAAAAACCCTGTTTCATGGTATCCTCCTTGTTTATTGAAAATGTGCGCTTTGCCAACTTTTATCAGAGAGACTAAGGTGCGGTCTTCTCAACTCCCCAGAGATGGACGCATCCACCGATGAGGTAAATCCCAACCGCCAGAAGAATCACGAGGTTAAAGCCGAACGCAATCGCTAGACAGGTCGCCAGAATCGCGCTTACTACAGACGCATAACCGTTGATGCCCCATGCCCAAGCGATTAGATGCGGATGGTGTCTCTGCAACCAGTCTATACCCAACGGGAACGGCATTCCCATGAAAAACGCTAAGGGTGCAATCAATCCAATTGATACAACAATCTTCAAAGTATCGGAGCTCGCGAGAAAGCGGTAGAAAATCGGGGGAAGCAGTTGCAAGTAAACAAGCGCGAGAACCGATAATATGCCGATTGCAACGGCGATTGGAGGGTGCCGCAACCGCCCGATTGCTCTCAGTTTCAGCGAGAACAGGCTGCCGAGACCCGCAAAGAGGAGGAACGCACAGAGCACAACCGCAACCGCATATGTTGGGTTCGCAAGCAGCAGGAGAAACTTCTGGATGAATGACATTTCGATGAACATAAATCCAATACCTAAACTCAGAAAATAGATGAATACTCGCCAAGTCTCGGACACTCGGAACGGAGTGGTAGAACGCGAGTTGGGTGCGGTGGGGGAAGCGGCTCCTCGCTTCAGGAAAAAGAGTGGTATCAGAATCAAGACTAGCCCCGCTAGCACCGCTTGAATCAATGTTGCAATCAGGAGTAGGTAGCCCCATTCGATGAACGGGATAGCACTCCTCCCGACCGTCCGAACCATCTGAAACAGCGAATCAAAACGTAAGAATTGAAAAAAATATGGACGATTATCGGTTGTAGGACGGATATTGAAGGGATACCCTTCATAAAATTGTTCCCGATTGTTGGACAGAATCGCTTGAGCAGCCCGAAAGTAGATCGGCTCCATCAACTGGTTGTAGCGATTCGCTTCTACCTCCGGCATTTCGGGATAGTACGCTAGATCGAAAGAACGCTCACGGCAAAAATTCTGAATCGCGCCCCGATCTGTTGTGTCAAAGGTTCCTTTTTTTATCAACAACGTGCCGGTCCGCCAGCCGCGGATCATCGCCAACTGTTGAGCGGGAACCACGCCATCACTCTGTTCCAACGCTTCAACCGCTGTTGCGAACAACCGAATCATGTCGCGCGGCGGGGTTTTCAGCCAGCGCGTAATCGAGATAATACCTCCAGGCGTCAGGTGTTGATACAGGTCTGTGAACGCCTCAATGGTGTAAAGATAGCTTTCGCTCAGGGCGTGCGTCCCCGCAGCAGATGCACTCACGGAATCGAGCAGTGCGATCTGAATGAGATCGTATCGTTTTGTTGTTGCTCTCACAAATCCGCGCGCCTCTGCGGCGTGAACCTGCACCGGATAGGGTGAATCTGGGGCGTAGATATGCCCGGCGAAATCTTTGTGTTCTTTCGCTACTAGCTCAAGTACTTGTGGGTTTAGTTCCACCGCATCGACCGATACCGCACCGTGATACAGTGCGTTGAGGACATCTCCACCGCCGCCGGCTCCTAAGACCAGCACGCGGGGCGGCTCAATCAGGTGATATGCCACCGCCGACGTTGTATCCCCAAGATAACCTAACTTTGATAGGTCACCTCTGAAATCAGTTATCGCCGTCATGCCATCGGCATCGGTGAATAAGCCCAACTGCGGTTGTACCGGATACTGCGTGTTTAAACTCAATCCCGGCACCGCACGGATTAATCCACTACGAACCACATGCAGCACGCCAAAAGGACTATGCCGCTCATTCAGAATTTGTGCATCCGGGAAATTCAGTACGCTACTCAACCCTTTATACGGTGAGATCTTAATCAAAACAGGGTTGAACAATAGGTAGCCGATAAACGCAGCAGCCAGTCCAGTTATCGTGATAATTCGCCGCCACTGCCGCGTTTTCCAACTTTCCCAATTAGCAATCAGCACCGCACAAAACCCAATGGTTGAGATGAGAGTCAGGTTTTGTGCCGGGGGAATCAGGTACATCGTAACGATGATACCTAAAGCCCCAATACCGGAACCAAAAAGATCGAAAAAATAGAGACGGTTGACATTTCCTGCAAATCGGAGCAACGCCAGACCAATACAGGCTGCACCAAAGAAAAACGGGAGCGATAGAATAAGGTACAGCGCGAAAAGCGACAACACCTGACTCGGCTGCCAAACCAGCATCAGTGGATTGAATGGTACATATTGATGCAGTAAAAAACACCCAACGACACCGATTGAATAGAGCAATCCACAAATTGTGTAAGCATTGTGAAAGCGTCGGTCTACTTCGTCGGATTTCCACCGATTCCCCATCAACCAACGTTGCGTAAGCGAAATTGCTGTCCCGCTCGCACCAAATCCAAGGAGGGCGAGGCTGATGATCATGTGCGCGAAATGATGCCATTGCGCTATTGAAAACAGTCGTACCAGCGTAATCTCATAAGCGATGATTGAACCGGCTAACAGAGCAACAGAAAGGAAATAGGAATGCGTCGTCACATGAATTAACCTACGGCATTTCTCGGAGAAGTTGTTTGGTTACGACCTCAAATCGTGCACGGGTCGCATGCTGTAGTTGGGGAAACCAGAGATCCGGATCCGGTGGCTGGCTCGTCCATTCTGCTGATCCGTTATACAATAGATAGACATCCCATGCGGTTTCGTTTAGGCGGAGCAGATCCTTCCAAAGGTCGCCAGTGGCTTTGTTGCTATCCCAATAATGTGTAAATCTTTCGTGAGTAAACTCATTGGCGCGTCTCTCTGCCGAAACCCGATTATCGCTATTAAGGATCGGTTGCCAGATAAGGTAAGCCCGCAGCCGTTCATCCCCAACCCGTTCAAATAGTTTTATTATTTCGGAGACCCCCCGACGACATTTCGGTCAACCGGGGGAAAGCAGCGCAACTACACGAACATAACCTGTGTCTGCCTGGAAATGATGCATCAACTGGTCCAGATGCACGAGTTCTGTTACAGGCTGCCGATCGCTCCTGAAAACATCTTTCTGCTTTTCGGCAGTCTGACTCATCTGAGTAATCAGGGGCTTACGCTCTTTTTGGTCTAGGACACCGAGCAACGTGTATTGCCACGCCATCGGAATGAAGACCTCCATCTGTTGCATGAGCGTGAGGCCATCAAGTGTGCCCCACCGTTCCGCAACAATTCCATCGGCGATCCGATAGATGTCGAATCCTGACACCGTTACTTTCTTATCAGTTGGGTCAATCCCCATAAAACTATTTTTGTGAGTACCCTGCATAGTGGTACGAGTCACCACCTGATCTCCGTTGACAATCATCTGCTCAACTTCAAAACGCAGGTCGGGAAAGGCGAAACGTAACGCTCTTACGGTCTGTTTGAAGCCTTCTATGCCAGATTTACCCCCTAGACCGATTGGGTTATGATTGATATATTCGGTGGCAATTAGCGTCTCTGCTTGCTCCAGTTTTCCCATATTAAAGACCTCCTCATAGAGGCGAGAGATGGTCGCTCGGTTTGCTGCCGCTCCGGTGTCTTCTGCCGCCGCAGTTGACACCTCAATCAATAGGTAAGCACCGATTAGGAGCACCCCGACTATCAAAAGGTGGGTCAGTTTTGTTACTGTTAGAGATTGGTCCATATTTAAACTCCTATCTATTTCGATTCTGATTATAGTGAATTCAAAAAATAAATAAACATCTGCACCCCCCGGTAGGTGCGGTTTGTAACCGCACCGCATCGGCACCCCCCTTTATCCCCCCGCTAGCGGGGGGATAAAGGGGGGCTACCCAACGGGAGGACGGTAGGTTCGGTATCCGAACTGCCCCGGTTTGACGTGTCTCATTAATTCTAAGGTCCACTCTAAATTTATCATCAGGTTCTCCAAATTATACCAATTCGATTTGCAATGTCAATGAGAAAATGTAGATTCGACCTTCATTTTCTCCGAATCCCGCAGGGGCATTTATAGTGAATTCTAAAAATAAATAGACACTTTCGTTCCCGGTGTTTGGTAGCCCGGATTTTCCCATCCCCGGGGGCGAAGTTTCCTAACCTCGTCGATTGGCAGTGTCCAATTAATTCTAAGGTCCACTCTAAATAGTCCTATCCCGTCCCGGAATTTCCTTGACTTGCCCAACCACCATCGCTATAATCTGCATATCTCACGCGTGCTGTATAATAGGATAGGCACGCTTTGCCCAATCCACCCACCTCACACAAGGAGTGTGCCGAATGAACACGATTGTCATCTGCTGCGATACGCTTCGAGCAGATGTGGTAGATCACACTTGGGAAGATCATGTTGATACCCCCCATCTCGATCAGTTGCGGGAAAACAGCACAGTGTTCAATAACGCTTGGGGCGAAGGCGAACCGACCATCCCGATGCGACGCGGTTTCTTTACGGGCATGAGATCCTACCCGTGGCGTTTTCATATTGATGACCGTGGTTCTGTCCCAAACATATACGGTTGGCACGCTATTCCTACAGCACAGACGACATTATCAGAACATCTACTGCTCAACGGTGTGGCAACAGGGTTAGTCAGCGATGTCTATCACATGTTCAAGCCGACGATGAATTTCACACGCGGCTTTATGAGCTACGATTATATCCGTGGACAGGAATCGGATCGGGTACGCAGTGGCCCCCTCTCCTCAATTAATATGAATCCCTACCTGCCCGACGAAATCGCGAATCCAACAGATCGCCCCGGCATCGCACAATACCTGCTGAATATGCAGGATCGACGAGGGGAGGAGGACTATCTCGCCCCGCGTGTCTTTCGCAGTGCGGCGCGGTGGATACAGGACAATTACGAAAATCAACCGTTTTTTCTCTGGATCGATAGCTTTACACCGCACGAATGCTGGGATCCGCCGATGCACTTTGCCGATCAGTATTTCAAAGCGGAGGGTGTCAAGGATTATATCTATCCGCAGATGGTACAGGATTATAAGGCATTGACGGACGATGAGATACGCCGCACGAAAGCTCTCTACTACGGCTATGTTACGTTCGTCGACAAATGGATCGGCTATCTCCTGAAGGTTCTCACTGACCTGCGCCTGTGGGAAGACACAGTGATCTGCTTTGTCTCAGATCACGGGACCGAGTTAATGGACCATACGCGGTTCGGCAAAAATCCAGATAGGATGCATCCGTACAACTGTCGGCTCAATTTCTGGATTCACCACCCCGATTCCGCATACCACGGTAAGACGATCGACGCTTATGTACAGAATATCGATCTCATGCCGACAATCCTTTCCATCTTTGGGGTTGAAGGTGAAGCAGTTGATGGTTATAATCTCTTGCCCGTCATGTCCGGTTCACAAGCGGGACAGCGCGATCACGTCATCACCGGTTGGATGTCCACCGCCGGGATTCGCACTCCCGAATGGCTCCTGATGCTTGAGACGGTGAACGCAGATACCAATCCACGCCTATTCCATTCAGTCAGTGATCCGAAAGAAGAACATAACGTCGCTGCTGCTCACCCCGAAGTTGTCAATCAGTTGCAAGGAAAATTAGAAGATTTAATCGGGGGCTCGCTGCCGACCACCTATACCCATCAGCCAACGATGGAACATAACGCGACATTCGCTCAATGGGCACAGAGCAATCTAGTACGGTGAAACGAATCTCACGCCGCAGCGGGGCGACATATGCTTTCGCTCCAGAGGAGCGATGTGTCTATAGAGTGTGGATACTCTAATGCCTGCGCTCCAGAGGAGCGCAACGTATAGGGTTCATTGAAATGACCAATAAACCAACATAGCCCCAGCGGGGTGAAAAGAACAGCCAGTCAAATAATTGACTCAGGTACAAACCGCACCTACCGTGGGTCGCAAGTGTCTATTTATTTTTTAAATTCACTATAACTTATACGCTCTCTTGGAATAAAACGGGGTTACGAGCAAATCGCTTGTTACCCCATTTTTTGACACCAATTGGAGGACATGGTATAATGATAGTCAATAAGTTTGAAAGTTGAGGAGGGAGGTATACAATGCCACTTTGGGGGACAATTTTAACTGTTTGCTTTTCAGGTATTATCGCTCTTGTTGCCGTTATTACACTATTCAGAGGCATCCCTACACGGAAAGATATGGAGTCTATTAAAGATGATATGCAATTCCTAAGAGCTGATATGCAATCCCTAAGAGCTGAAATCCGAAGTGATATTAAACTGCTTGTAGATAGGATAGACAGCCTTACGGAACGTTTTGATAGGCATCTTGAATACCACGCATACAAAAGAGAATCCGAGTAACATATATTGAGGATATGAGGTTGTACTGCCATCGGAAATTTGGTCCACGTGCGTAAGTCCTATTGCGTTATTATATCTTGATAATAATTTGCCCTGATAAGATCGAGATTCAAAGCAACATGACACCCCTCAATCTCAAACCCACCCACAAACCGGTCAAAGCCTACTACGAATCCCTACAGCGTTTCGAGTCAATCGGCGTCTCCCACGAAACCGCTGTCCGTTCTGCGTTCCAGACCCTGCTCGAATACTGTGGACGACAATTTAACTGGATTCTCGTGCCTGAGCACGCAATGTCCCCTCTGACAAGGGGGGCTAGGGGGGTTAAAAACAAGCGGATTGTCATTGACGGTGCACTGATCGACACTTTCCAACTTCCCCACGGCTATTGGGAGGCAAAGGATATCCACGATGACCTGCCGACCGAAGTGCTCGGCAAGTTTGAAATAGGCTACCCCCGCGATAACATCCTTTTCCAAACCCCACACCGCGCCATCCTTTGGCAGAACAATCAGCAGCGGCTCGATGCCGATCTGACTGACCCGACGCAACTGATACATACCCTCGAAACCTTCTTTTCCCACCGCCCACAAGAGTATACCGAATGGGAGGAGGCGGTTGCACAGTTCAGAGATAGAGTGCCCGCCCTTGGGAATGGCTTGGCAACACTAATCGAACAGGAACGGGGCGCGAACCGTGAGTTTACCGCTGCCTTTACTGCTTTCCATGAGAAGTGCCGTCAATCAATCAACCCTAACCTCTCCGAAGCCGCCGTTGAGGAGATGCTGATCCAGCATCTATTGACGGAGCGAATCTTCCAAACCGTGTTTAGTAACTCCGAATTCACCCGCCGCAACGTTATCGCCCGCGAAATCGAAACGGTCATCACCGCGCTGATGTCTCACGCTTTCAGCCGCGAAGATTTTCTGCGTAGCCTTGACCCTTTTTACATCGCAATTGAGCGCACCGCTGCGACCATTGACGACTTCTCCCAGAAACAGGGATTTCTCAACACGGTTTACGAGCAGTTTTTTCAAGGCTTTTCGGTGGAGGTCGCCGATACGCACGGGATTGTCTACACGCCGCAACCGATTGTCGATTTTATAGTAAGAAGCGTTGAGGAGATTCTAGGAGCAGAATTCAATCGGTCGCTCTCCGATTCAGGTGTTCATATCATCGACCCGTTTGTTGGAACGGGTAATTTCATTGTGCGGACCATGCGCGAGATTCGCCCCACCGCCCTTGAGGATAAGTACCGATCCGAGCTCCACTGCAACGAGGTGATGCTGCTGCCGTACTACATCGCGTCGATGAACATCGAGCATGAATTTTATGAGGCGACGGGGGCCTATCGTCCTTTTGAGGGTATCTGTCTCGTCGATACCTTTGATTTGGCGGAAGACCGACAGTTACCGCTATTTGCCCCTGACAATACCCGCCGTGTTGAGGCACAGAAGGAAACGCCAATGTTTGTCGTCATCGGCAATCCGCCTTACAATGTCGGTCAGGTCAACGAGAACGATAACAACAAGAATCGGAAATACCCAACGATGGATGCGCGGGTTGCGGAGACTTATGCGAGGGATTCCCAAGCGACCAATAAAAACGCATTGGCAGATCCGTATGTGAAGGCGATTCGATGGGCATCGGATCGGATAGGGGACGAGGGAGTTATTGCCTTTGTAACAAACAGCGGATTTCTGGAGGGTGTGGCGTTTGATGGGATGCGGAAACATCTCGCAGCCGATTTCGACGCGATTTATATTCTAGACTTAGGCGGGAATGCCCGGAAGGGGTTGAAGGTCTCGGATGCCAATGTATTTGGGATACGGGTCGGTGTGAGCATCAACCTATTTGTGAAAACCAGACGGTCGATAAATCTCCCGCCTAGCCGTGAGAGGGGCATCCCTGCCCCGATACGCGTCTTTTACTATCGCACCGATGACCTATGGAACAAAAAACAGAAGTTCGCTTTTCTGGAGGAACGCGGACACATCGGTAATATAGAGTGGTATCCCATTCAGCCCAACACACGCTACACATGGTTGACAGAAGGTCTCCATCCTGAATTTGAGACCTTTATCCCGATGGGCACGATGGAGGCGAAAAAGGCAAAGGGTGAGGCCGTAGATGTGATTTTTCAGATTTACAGCAACGGTGTTAAGACCAATCGCGATGCGTGGGCGTACAACTTCAACCGAAACGCCCTAGCTGAAAACATGAGGGGGATGATTGAGACCTACAACGAACAGGTGATCAAGTGGGAACGACGAGCGATTCGAGATATGAACGTTGATGATTTTGTGGTTTCTGATAGGGCAAAGATCAGTTGGAGCGAAACACTTAAACGTAACTTGCAAAAGGGGAAAACTGCTGATTTTTTGCAGGAGAAGGTAAGGCTTTCCCTCTATCGCCCGTTTACGAAATCGAGCCTCTACTTTGACCGAATGATGACCGAGCGTGTATATGTTTTTCCTTCCATCTTCCCTACACCTGAGACAGAGGCGGAAAATCGGGTGATTTGTGTTGCTGGGGTTGGTGATAGAAAAGGCTTTGGTTGTCTTACAACAAATATAATTCCCAGTACAGATTTGGCGTTTGAAATAAGCCAATGCTTTCCCTTCTATACCTACGATGAAGATGGCACAAACCGCCGGGAGAACATCACCGATTGGGCGTTGGCACAATTCCGCACACACTACCGAGATGAGGCAATCACCAAATGGGACATCTTCCATTACATCTACGGTCTCCTGCATCACCCCGATTATCGGGAACGATATCAGGCGAACCTCAAGCGGGACCTACCACGCCTGCCATACACACCGGACTTTTGGGGCTTTGCCAAGGCAGGTAAACGGTTGGGAGAAATCCACGTCGGCTATGAGGAGGTGCCAGAATACCCGCTGCGTTTCATCGAAAACCGTGACGTGCCGATCGATCCTTCTCCCCGCCTGCGGGGCAGGGGGTTATGGCGCGTGGAGAAGATGAAGTTGTCCAAAGACAAAACGCAACTTATCTACAACGATTTCCTGACCCTTGACGGAATACCCGCAAAGGCGTTTAGCTATCGGCTTGGGAATCGGTCCGCGTTGGAATGGGTGATAGATCAGTATCGCGTCAAGACGGACAAACGCAGCGGCATCGTCAACGACCCGAACCGTGAGGACGATCCGCGGTACATCGTCAAGTTGATTGGGAAGGTGATTACGGTTAGCTTGGAGACGGTTGAGATTGTGGAGGGATTGCCTGATCTGGGGGTGCCTGCTCTTTGAACGCGGCACATAAGAAAACGTTCGGTTGTAGTGAACGCAGATCTGCGTTCACTACTGAAGAGCGTAAGTCCTACTCTGAAAAGACACCCCTTGGTAGCAGATTTTTTTACCCCCAGGGTTGTTTCGTTACCAATCTAATCGCCCGCTTGATGCGGTTGTAGTTTCTGCTCCTGAGAGTGTAGCAGCATTTCTACTTTATTATCCATTATGTTTAGTTCAGCAGAGAACTGTCCTAGCTTTTTTCCGTGATACGTGAGAATCGCATACGGCGCGGTAATAATAACCGCAATGAACGCAAGCAACGCGAATATCAGAGTCTGTTGGTGGTTGAGCCGTCTATTTACTTCATCAATTTTAGTGTCCATTATCTGAAATTTAAGATCTACATATTCTCTCACACGCTTTTCAGAAGCGGTTACTTCTTCTTCAACAATCTGTCTTACACGCTTTTCAGAAGCGGTTACTTCTTCTTTAACAATGGATCTTAGGGCCGCTATGTCTTCCTTCGTAAGTTCTGAGAAAGCAGAGAGAGGGAGCATTAACAAGGCTATAAGCAAAAGTTTCAATATCACAGTTTTCTCCTTGAGCTATCGGTAGGGGCTAACAACAGGCTCGTGAATAACGCAATCATACTATCACAATTATGTGAAAATTACAAATCAAAAGTACCATTTAGGTCATCTGTTTAATCCGCGATTCAGACAATGAAAAGCTTCATCTATCCGAAAAATAGCGTGAGGTATAAACAAGGACAATGAGATGTAAGGCACGAACCCCTTTTATTTTCCGGTGTCTCAGAAACGCCATAGAGGACAGGCCCTACTGTTCCGAGCATCAAAATTACCCACCGAGCGGTTGGCGATATGGCTTACTAACGGCTTCAAGGATTGCCACCGGGGTCGCTGGAGCCGCGATTGCGGTTATCGGTTTCGCCTGTCTGAGAAACTGCCCGAACAAAGACTTGAAAGTGAGTAAAGGGCAGTTGAGCGTGCAGCCGCCATTCGATTACGCTGTGTTGTGTCTGGCGATTTACGAAGCAAAGGAGAAACTTTACATCTCCTCCGAAACAGGGCAAACCACGATTTTTATGACGCCAGCGGCGAGTAACGATGTCTATTTTGCCCAAATAACAGAGCCGCCCGATTGGATGCAGCTTTCCGCCCCTTCGCGGCGGGGGCAACTCCCGGACGGGCTAAGAGACGCAAGGTTTGAGGATGCGAACACAGGCTTTCGTGCGATGCTATACCAGTCAAAAGACGCGGAGGAAATTGTTGTCGTTTATCGGGGCGTCAGGAGGACCAATATCCTCCAAGATAGCCAGACATGCCTTTCTCAGGGGTTAGGATTTGGCGCAGCAGTATATCAACAGGCTATCCAACTTGCCAAAGCGGTTGTGGAAGTGTATGGGGATAAGGTATTCTTCACGGGGCATTCCATGGGCGGCGGTCTGGCAGCCTCATCGAGCATCGTAACGAATCGACCGGCGGTGACTTTCAACAGCGCAGGGGTGCACCCTGCTACCCTTGAAGAGTTTGGTTTAGACGACGCAACCATTGACGAAAGACTGCAATCTATTGTGAACTACTATGTGCCGGGCGAATGGCTATCCACCCTGCAAAGTCCCTGCTTCGTCAAGAGTGCCGCCGGTATACATATTCCACTGCCGGATGTCCGGGATCGAGTTTCTGTAAATGCGGTGCCTCCCAGAAACAAAGGACGCGGCAAACACTCAATCACGTTGATTATTACCAAGTTGTACGATCTCGCCCACCCCTCGCAGCTTGTGAAGTAATTGAAGAGTGCCCATAAATATTCTCGGTGGGAGTGGCATCCTTGCCACGATTATTTTAAATGCCTGGAAACAGTCGAGATCAGGAGATCCCTCCCACAGACAAGTGTGGCTGCACAGGCGGCTGAATTATGAGTGATTGATTTGGGTTTATCACGCATTACGTTTCACGTTTTATTCACTTGTATTCGCGATGGCATCTAAATAGTCCTTAACCCGCTGCCGATACCGCACAGGGATCTCCTCCCTTTCCACCGCCTCTGCATAAGCCTGTTTTGCGTTGAGATAGACTTCGCTGTATGGTGTATAGGTGGGCTCCTCCGCTTCACCGCTCGGAGCCCCTTGTGTCGACGCTGTGGAAAATTCCTCCGAATCCGATGTTACCCCGCTCAGTTGTAGTGCTTCCGTAGGTTGTGTTTCCAGCGGCATTGCTTCAACCTGCGTTCCCCGCGCCTCTCCCGTTCCAGATTCTTCCCCCGGTCCTCCATCGCTGCCTGCCACCCCTCCCGTTTTACGCGCCATTTCGATGCCCGCCAATCCGATATTTTTTCGGCTCGCCTTAATCTCCGCTAGTATCTCTTCCAACTGTGCCATGTCTTTTGCCTGTTGGTTGATTTCTAACAGTGAACGTGCAATTTTCACTAGCATTTCAGGACTAACGCCCGCTGTTCCGATCTCGTTCAGTTGATCGACAAGGTTCTTGGCAGCGGGGTTGCCCCCAAGCTGTTCAGCAAGTTGCCTAAGTAACGCATCCAATTCCGTCCGCTCTGCCTCAGTAAGCCCGTCCATCTGATCCGCCAGTTCCTGTAGTTCTGAAGCAATTTCCGCTGTATTCGTACCGCTTAGTAGGGCGGAGTTTTCGCTCAATTTGGAAATGGTTTCGACCGCCTGATCTATTTCATTTTCCGGCAGTTGGCGTTTCCACGTCTGCACATCCTCGCGCAGTTTACTGAGTTTTTCTTGAGCGGCTTGCACACCGGTACGCTTATTTCGCAATGCTTTGGCGGTCTTCTCAACCTGATCGGAAAGTTCGGTGCTATCGAGACCACTAACCGCCCCTTCAAGTCTTGCTGCAGCGTCATGGATAGCTGCCTGTTCTGAGGGGTTCGGAGGGGGGACGATTTCATACATGCGCGGGATGAAGAACGAAAGCCCAACGAGCAGCATGGGGATGGGAAGCCATTTGAGGGTTCGTGGGACCGTGTAGGAGACCACAGTGGCAGGGAGGATCCCTTGGGCTGCCCGGGCAGCATCACGAATCTGCAAAATAGCAAAATCACCTGTTTCCCGCCGACCCATCGCCTCAAGGGCAGTGCCGAGCCGCTCTTTCAGAGTGAGGCGTTGGTCCACAAAACAGGCAACCTCAAACGGATCTAGCTGCTGCAACAGACTCAAACCAACCGCAATGGCACTCGCAATACCGATTGGTAGGCAGGCTGCAAATCCGATCGGTATCGGCAACAGGAAAAATCGGTTGGCTACAAACAATATCCCAGCAATGAGAAGTCCCCAGAGATTGAATATAGCCAGATTCTGGAAGACGCCCTCAATCCGCATTCGACGTTGGATGGCAGATAACTTATTTTGGATAATTTGTTCGGGTTGATTTTGTATTGCGTTTCGCATATTCTATTAGACGAACTATCCCGCAAAATCGTTCATAGCAAGATCTGAAATTTTCTACTAGCAACAAGAACCAATCGCCTCGAATAAACCTATGGGATAAGCACATCGTCGCAGAAAAGCGATGGTTTCGCTCTAACTTTATTAGGACTTACGCAGTTGAATGCTTTAACGCTTTGTAATGGCGATTTACCCTCCATAATTCGTAGGGAACAACGGATCATTGTTCCTTACACACATTTGACTCCTTACGTTTTTGTCCCTTTCTATGGATTGGGTCAGTAGGGAACGCAGATCTGCGTTCCTTACAATCAGGAGTGCGTAAGTCCTGTTTATGAAAAATATCTTGGCAAAGGATAATCCAACGTGAAAACAAATCAACAGATTAAAAACTCAATCCATCACATTTCACGTTTCACGTATCACGTCATCTTTCTCATTGTAATCCTTATCGGTGGGGGCATTGGATGTTCAAGAGATCAAGCTCCCAAGCCCGGCCGCTGGGAGATTGTTCGGCGTGCAGATTGGGAAGCGCGATTCTACGATGTATTCTTCATTGACGAGCGCACCGGATGGACGGTCGGCAATAACGCAGGAAGCACATTTGCAGAGGAACTCGACAGCGTGATTGCCCACACGACAGATGGCGGGGTAACATGGCATCCGCAACAGAGTGGCGTTTACCATCCGTTACGAGCGGTGCGATTTGTGGACAAGCAAACCGGCTGGTGCGTTGGCGAAAATGGTATCATCCTACACACAGAAAATAGCGGAAAAACGTGGGAACAGCAATCAGGAGATACATATAATAATCTGTTTGATCTCCATTTTGTCTCAGCCCAAGAGGGGTGGATCGTCGGCGATTTCGGGACGGTGTTATACACAAAGGATGGCGGACAGACGTGGGCGAATCGGTCAGAAGGAATTGGCGATAACTCGTTGCGCGGGGTATATTTCCTCAATGCCCGTCAAGGTTGGACTGTTAGCCATCAAGGCAATGCCTACTACACGCGCGATGGAGGAAAACGCTGGACTTACCAGAAAACGAACGTTCGCTACGAGTTGTCCGATGTCCACTTTGTCGATGAGAATCGTGGCTGGATCGTCGGTGACAGACGGATAGTGCTTGCCACACAGGATGGCGGCAGGAGTTGGGAGTATTTAACGAGTGGTTCAAATAAACGCCATGAAGAGCACTACGGGCAGCAGATAAGAACCGGGGATGAGCCGCTACACACCTTCCTCCTGTACGCGCTCCATTTCACCGATACCGAAAATGGATGGATTGTTGGCGATTTGGGGGCAATTCTGCACACCAACGATGGGGGGAAAACATGGAAACACCAGCGTGGTGGGGCGACACAATTGGCCGGAGCAGATGTCGTTCTGCTCGGTGTCCATTTTGTCAATGCTCGACTCGGTTGGACTGTTGGGGAGTTCGGGACGATCTGGCATACAAAGAACAGTGGAAGAACATGGGAACTTCAATCCGCCCCCAGCTATCTACTCACAGACCTCCATTTTATCAGCGATAAAGTTGGATATGTGGTGGGTGACCGTGGGGAGGTCCTCCGCACAGACGACGGTGGATTGCACTGGCAGTCACAGGATAGCGGAACGATGGAATGCTTTGGATCAACGCATTTTATCAACGATAAGATTGGCTGGAGCGTTGCCGAATGGGGGACCATTTGCCATACCACCGATGGTGGCAAAACGTGGTCACAGCAGGAGGCGAATACGGAAAATGACCTCCTCGGTGTCTCCTTCGTTGATTCACAACATGGGTGGACAATCGGTCACAGCGGGGAGATTTTGCACACCGCGAACGGCGGCAAAACGTGGGAGAAACAGCGCAGCGGCGTCAACCGTCATCTCTTTGGTGTTCATTTCATTGACGGTCAAACCGGATGGATTGTGGGGCAGGGCGGTGTGATCCTTCACACACGGAACGGCGGGAAAAAATGGGAGGTACAAGCCCAACTCGGAGAGGTCTGGCTGTCGGGGGTTTACTTTACAGACCATCTAAACGGTTGGGTTGTTGGGATTGATGGGTTGGTTCTCCACACAACCGATGGCGGACGCAGGTGGAAGCGTCAAAAGAGCTACGTGGAGAGTTTCCTTAATAGTATCTTCTTCCTTAATCCGAATCTCGGTTGGGCGGTCGGCGGCGAGGGCACGGTTATCCGTACCCTCGATGGTGGCGAGAATTGGCGTCCGCAAAGATGCGAAAGCCACTATAATCTGAACTCGATTTATATGGCGGACGCCGAAACTGGTTGGATTGTCGGAGATCTCGGAGTGATGTTGAGATATGTGGTCGATGATTAGGGTGTCGTAAATCTATCGTTATTAATGTCACATCAAATAAAAAAACAATCATTAAAATTTTGCCTAATTGAGAGCGCAGGAAGGCTAGCTCCGGCACGTTGCTGCTGCGCCGGGACTTTTTTGTATATGGACGCCTTGGATTGGACTGGAATTGACAGCTATTCGTCCTCCAAATCGTCGAGCAGCTGCCTGAGTCGCTTTCGCTCCCTTACACTAAGTTGGCGCAATTCCTCTTCGCTTGACAGATATCTAAGTAGGTCATGTGCACTGAGCCCCTGCAATCGATCATCAGGGCTAAAAAAAGGCAATAGCTCTGGCCCAATATCTTGAGCGACGAACGCCAGTTCTTGGTTTGAAAGGCGATAATGTGACAGCAACGTCCTCACCATCTAGGGGCGAGGGGTTACTAGACCACCGCAGACAAACCCCCATCAATATTGATCGCTGTCCCTGTTATGTACGAAGCCCGATCCGAGACGAGGAAAGCAACGAGATCACCGACTTCAGTCGGTTCGCCCAAGCGGCCAAGCGGATGCTCTGTCCCTCTTGCTTCCCAATACTCCTCAATCGTGCCGGGTGAACCCTCCGCCTTCCAAGCACGTTCACCCTGCGCGCTCTTGATCGAGGTCAAGCAGACGGTGTTGACAAGAATCTTGTCGGCGAGTAATTCTTTGGAGAGTGCTTTCGTCATTGCGATGCCCGCCGCTCGGCTGACAGAGGTTGGAACAGAGCCTGCGTCCGGCTGCTTGCCACCGGGGTGAGTGATATTGATGATACGCCCGCTACCTGTCGGTCTCATGTGAGGGATAGCCAATCGTGCACAGCGCACCGCTCCCATCAGCTTAAGGTCGAGATCCTCGTACCACTCTGCATCGGTGACCTGTTCAAAATCTCCCCCCGCGGACTTCCCGGCGTTGTTGACCAAAATATCAATCTTTCCAAACGTATCAACCGTTTGGTTGATGAGGTTTTCAAGCGTTGCCAGTACTGTTACATCGGCGACAACAGCGAGCACGTCACCACCCGTTGCGTTCCTGATCTCCTGCGCTGCCTCTTCTAAGACATCCTCACGACGAGCGCAGATTGCGACCTTCGCGCCCTCTTCGCAGAGTCGTTGGGCGATGCCTTTGCCAATGCCTTCACTGCCGCCTGTGATGACGGCAACCTTTCCTGTTAATCCCAGATCCATGATAAGCCTCCTATTATTGGGTTAGGGGTTTGCTCAATAAATCCTCTGATTTATGTGCGCTTACCCTGATGTATGTTAATTGGAACTTTTCTCATAAGTGTTGACCCAGAGCGGAATTGTTGCGTTTGACGGCGGGGTGCACCGGTATGCATCACACGCCTGATAGCGAACATTTATCTTCAACGGAAACACTTTTTCGATTGTTTCACCTAGCTTCAACTTCAATTTCATTCTCAAGGAGGGATTTGGAAGCCTCACGTTGATACTCGCTCAACAACAATTCTATATTCGTGGGACTGGGAAACTTTGGCGCACCACCGAAGCCACCGTATGTAGCGTCGTACCTCGATTGAAGTGTTTTCACCGCCGCCGAAATTAGCTTCCGGTCCAGTGGCGTTTCCCCCGCAGAAACCTGGGCGGCAGCTGTCGCCTGTATGATGACTTCCGTTATCTTCTGTGCTTGTGCGATGACCTCCGGCTGTTGATTCATCCACACCTCATGGAGTGCGTTCAAGATTCTCGGAAAGCTGGGACGACCCCGACTATCCTCTGGTGGAAAGTAGGTCCCTCCGAAAAAAGGGAGAAGGTCAGGCGTTAAAAAAACGGAGTTGGGCCAACCGCCAGATCCCGTCATAATTTGGGTGGCAGTCATATAAATCTCATCTATATCTGGGCGTTCTTCCCGGTCCACCTTGATGTTGATAAACAAGGCATTCATCAGATCGGCTATCTCTGGATCTGAAAACACCTTCCGTTCCATAACGTGACACCAGTAGCAGGTGGAGTAACCCACGGACAGGAAAATCGGTTTGTTCTCAGCCTTTGCCCGGTCCAACGCCTCAGGTCCCCAAGGATACCAGTCAACCGGATTATGGGCGTGTAGAAGCAGGTAAGGGCTCGTCTCACCGATGAGGGCATTTGTCCACTTCCATGTTCCGTCGGGGTTCTTGAGAGCTGCTTCGTGTGGGTGGGAATCCTCAGCAGCATAGACCGTGCCCCCAAAACTGCTCCCAATGATGCAGAAATACACGAGGCAGAAAATTAAGCTCAATCGCATACCAACGTTTCCTTTTTTCTTTCTATTTCATCCTTACAGATCAAGGATGGAGCCATCGACATCGAAAGCGTCCCATTTCCCACGTGATGGATCCCCGGAAAGTGAACGGATATAATCTTCATTCAGCGAAACACCCCAGCCCGGTCCACGCGGCACTTGTAGATGTCCATTGACCGGCTTTTCCTCAAATCCAACGATGAGATTCTTCCGTTCTGGGTTGTTTCCGTTGGGAACTTCTTGGATAAGGAAGTTTGGCACGACGGTATCTAAGTGCAGACAAATTACCGTTGATAGCGGACTCAGTGGATTGTGCGGTGCAATCGTGGCGAAAAACGCATCTGCCATCGCCGCAATTTTGAACGCTTCCATGATACCACCACAGGTACAGATATCCGGTTGGACGACATCCACGGCACCCTTGACGAGATACTCGCGGAAGGGATAGCGTGTGTAGAGTCGCTCACCGGTGGCGATTGGAACCCCCGCATTCTGACGCAGCGTTGCCATCGCATCGACCGATTCTGGCAGCACCGCCTCCTCGAAAAAGAGGATGCCGTAAGGTTCAATCCGTTTCGCCATCTCCATTGCGTTGACGGGGTTCAGGCGACCGTGCCCATCAATTGCAATCGGAATCTCATCGCCGACCGCTTCGCGGACCGCTTTGACTATCGCTTCGACTTTTTTACCGTGAGCGAGACTGAAGGCGGGGCCCGTCGGATCAAATGGTGTGAATTTCAGTCCGCCCCAACCATTTTCAATACGTTGTACAGCCGCCTCCGCCCAAGATTCTGGCGTACTCCCGCCAATCCAGCAGTAAACCTTCATCTTGTGCCGGTACATGCCGCCTATTAACTCGTACACCGGGACGTTCAAGGCTTTACCTTTGATGTCCCAGAGCGCGTGTTCAATGCCGGATAGTGCACCGATGAGCACTGGGCCCCCTCGCCAGAAAGCGTTGCGATAAATCATCTGCCAGATCTTCTCTATCTGAAATGGGTCTTCTCCAATCAGTACATTTTCGACATCTCGCAATGCACCCACCAACGCGCCCTCTTTCCCTGAACAGGACGCTTCACCGATGCCGATAATACCTTCATCGGTGTGCAGTTTAACGTAAATATACGCCCGCCCCTGAAACGGCGCGGGGAGAATTTCGAGTTGTGTAATTTTCATTTCGTTTCAATCCTTTATCTATAAATTTAATGAGTGGACTGTGCGTTTTTTTACTTTGACAACTTCGTTAAAACTTCGGTATGATAAGGTGTCCCTGCTCCGACGGGACGATTAAAATCAGCACAACATTAACAGAAATATAGAAACGAGATCTCAAGTGACATCGAAACAAACAGAATATGCGTTCGGTTCTCAAATTCTAAGTGAGTATTTGGGATCCTTGTTCCTCGTCATGGCGGCGATTTCACCGATTATCCTATTCCATCAGGCACTAGACGCTGGCATCGGTATGGCGGTCCTAGCTGATGCGCTTGCTGTTGGGTTTATTCTTTTCGCCCTCATTGAGATATTTGGTCCCATCAGCGGTGCTCATTTCAATCCCGCGGTAAGCCTTGCAATGGTACTTGGAGGTAAAATTGACTGGAAACAAGCCTCAATCTATATTTTAGCACAGGTCGCTGGCGGATTGACAGGAACAATCTTTTCGCATCTAATGTTCTATCATAAAATTCCCAAACTAATCGCTGTTTCTGAAGTAACGCGCGCGGGAGGAAACTATTTTGCTGAGATCCTAGGCACCTTTATCCTTGTTCTTGTAATCTTCCTTTTGGTGCACAATCAATCGGATAAACTCTCCTTAGTAGTTGGCATGTTGGTCGGAGGACAGCTGATTGCGACATCAAGCACCATGTTCGCCAATCCACAAGTCACCTTTGCACGGATATTCACCTACTCGGCAGCGGGTGTAAAGCCCTTCGATGGTGCAGTATTTATCCTGATGGAGGTTATCGGTGCAGTGCTCGCCGTGCTAGTCTGCAAAGCGGTAACGAGGGTGCGAGACGAAGCGTAACGGTTTTTAGCTGTCAGATGCATCGGGCGGCCAAGGATCTAATGTTGATCCACTGGGACTCGGTCCCGTCGGTCGAATCGGCAGCTTGTCGTAAGAACGATAGGAGAGATCTGCCAAGTGGGGCGTTTCTAAGCGAATCTGTCCCTGATACCTTGACCGCATCGCCGCGTCCAAAACGCCGGTCGTCAACAGTGTCCGCTCAACAGGATATTGGGGAACCCCTGTGAGAAACATCTCTTCGATATTTAGACTGAGGTAACTAAAATGTGCATGGGGACCCCCACCTTGTAGACGAAACTGGACACCTTGAATCTCACCGTTGGTCTGCCCCACATAGGCAAAATCGCTAATATAACCGTTTAGCATCAACATCGCTGACCTGAACCCATCGCTGTGCTCAAGTAGGAAAACGGCAGGGTTTGCACAGCGATCTTGGGGCTTTCCCTCGGGCTTATCGGGAATTGGCGCGCACGCAGCAGTCGCCAATTCGGGAGACCAACGCCCCGTCGCTCCTGCCTGCCAGACCGCCTCCCCTTCCAAGCATTGAACGGCGACCACACCGGACTCCCCACCGGTACGCCGCTCGATCATGCACTGCAACGTCTCCAAGGCATGGAAACCGTAGGACTCAATACCGCCGTAACCGATTCCGATTGCGGCTTCTAGCGGCGTGTCAAGACCGTACTCAAGGAATGGATTCCGCCAACAGGTCGGCAGAGATGAACCCGCCATAAAAGGGACATTGAGCGCGTTAGCACGGTCATACATCCACTTGGCATCCGGCCAATTATACGAGAGATGCTTATCGCAGAAGACGGGGACAGAACGTCCACTTGATGCAAAGACACCGCAAATCTGCTCGAACAGGTAACGGCGCGGATACATGTGCTGCTCTAGCTCATTGTACGGATAATCGCCGTGCTCACCGATCAGGAGGACGCCATCAACCGCGAGTTCATTCCCGCCAAGTGTCAATGCCTGACGGATACTCGGATAGATTGGGATGCCGTGTAATTCGGCAAGTTCGCGTCCGATGTCCCGCGGGTCAATCTGATCCAGATAAATCGAAACCAGATCGACACGCGGCTGCCGAAGCCCCTCATCGGTCGGGAATCCCTTCATATACTTTGTGGCAATTACATCTGCATGAGAGAGTGGAAAGTATGTAGTGACGATAGCTGCTATCTTCTTGCGCTCGGACATTGCGGTGTCCTTTCATTCAAAAGTGAAATGTTAGATTTACGTGAACAGTGTGGAATAATGTGCTATAATATCACACAAATTGACATAATCCGGGGAGGCTAACATGGACAAGGATACGCTGCAAATCATAATTATGGTCGCTGGTTTTGCCATCACCATTATCACCTTTCTCTTAAAATTTCCGAGCCGAGATGAGATGAATCAGCGGTTTGATGATACGAATAAACGATTCGACGATATAAATCGGCGGTTCGATGATGTGAATCAGAGGATCACCGATATGAACCAACAGTTCAATGAAAGGATTGCTGATTTGAACCAACGGTTCGATGATATGAATAAACGATTCGATGATATGAATCAAAGACTCATCGATTTGAGTGCAGATGTGAGAAACATTTATCACATACTCATACAGGGAAAGCTAGGAGAATCAGAGAACGACGATTAATCTACCTCCAAATCACCCGCCCCGTCATTATCTCATACTCTCCCGCTAGGAATTGGTAGAAGTAAATTCCACTTGTCGCCCGCTCACCAATATCCTCCCAGTCCGCCCAATAGATTGATTGGCGCGGAGAGAAACCGAGTTAAAAAAACTCGGTTTCTGTTGCATAACTTCTGAACAAGAGCGGAGATGTTGTTATCAGCCTTGAACGACGGGATTTCTCAAAACACCAATCTTCTCAATTTCGACCTCAACGACATCCCCATCGACCAGTTTCTGATCAGGGTGTCCGACGCCTGCGGGTGTGCCTGTAGAGATAATATCGCCCGGTTCAAGTGTAACTAACGTTGAGGTAAATTCCACGATTTCTGCACAGTTAAAGATCATGTGTCCCGTATTGGCGTCCTGCTTAGTTTCGCCGTTGATCCGGCAGGCGATACGCAGACTATGCGGATCCGGAATTTCATCCTTTGTCGTCATACATGGACCGACCGGTGCAAAGGTATCGAACCATTTCCCATTAAGCCAATCAAACCATTCGTCGCCCTCTCGATCCACGCGACTATCCTTCACCTTCAGTTCACGCTCAGAAACATCGTTGACCGCGGTGTATCCCGCGACATAATCGTAGGCTTCATCAGCGGAGATGAATTTCCCGCGTTTACCGATGACGATACCGATCTCTGCTTCCCAGTCGGTAAAGACGCCATTCGGGGGAATGATAATTGATTCCTCGTGTGCAACTATAGTTGTGGTCGGTGGTTTCATGAAAACGCGTGGCGTTGTCTCCAATCGGCTCAATGCGACGCCGCCCCCTTCCTCAATATGTGAGGCGTAGTTCCCGGCGAGCAGCAATAGCTTCTTCGGATTGGGAATCGGTGACAGAAGCGGGTCTGTGCTCCAGACCGCTTTTTCTGGATTTTCCGCCGCCACGTTTATTGCATGTGTAGCTGCGTCAAACGCCCTCTGTCCACCTTCAAGAAATGTGATCATACCACTCAAGAGCGCAGGCAATGCGTCATCTGTTACTGCCGCTTGGTAGGTAGCTTGCAGGTCTAAGACCTTATCATCAATTGATGCCCCTAATTTGGCACCATCGGAACTCTGGAAACTTACTAATTTCATAGGATCTCCTTTAATCACTTTTTTTGAACGACCTTACCTTCACTCATCTATTTATACCGAAAACCTAAATTGACCCATACGAGAGGCATATAGAGCGTGGAATAGGGGCAATCTGCATCATTATAACGATGGGGATTATAGCAGATTCACTAATTCAAGTCAACGACAATATAGTTGCAAAGAAGCGGTGGCTTCTGTATAATAAACTCACTCGAATACAAGCCTTTATCATACAGGGAGGAAACAAATGAAGCTAAATAACGGAATCCAATTGACGTGGCTTGGACACGGAACCTTTAAGGTTGAGTTTGAGGGACACGTCTTTCTAATAGATCCATGGGTAGCCAGCAATCCAGTCTGTCCAGATGCCCTTAAAACCTTTGATAAACTTGACGCTATGCTGATCACACACGGGCACGCCGATCACACCGCCGATGCTGTTGACCTTGCGAAACAGCATGCTCCTACTGTCGTGGCGATGATCGAAGTCAGCACTTGGCTCGCGAGTAAAGGCGTTGAAAACACAATCGGAATGAACAAAGGGGGCACCGTTTCGGTCAATGGACTAAACGCGACTATGGTAACAGCCAACCATAGCAGCAGCTTCACAGAGGAGGACGGTACAATCGTCTATCTCGGTGAGCCTGCGGGATTTATCCTTGAATTCTCAAATGGGTATAAAATCTATCACGCAGGTGATACGAATGTGTTCGGTGATATGCAGCTAATCGGCGAAATCTATCAGCCAGATCTCGCGCTCTTGCCAATTGGCGATCACTTCACAATGGGGCCCCGTGAGGCTGCTTATGCGACGCAGTTACTCAAGGTTCCTGCTATTATGCCGATGCATTACGGAACATTTCCGTTACTAACCGGGACACCGGATACACTGCGCGAACTGACCAAAGATCAAGCGGTTGAAATTGTCGAACTCCAGCCGGGCGAAACTTTGGATTGAAGCGTAAGGGGTAATCTGTAAGATAAGCGATCACGCCCTGATTTGCAACTTTTTGATGGGAGACCTAAAAATGAGAATTTCTTATGCTCGACGAGAAGAGATGGAAGAAATCAGCAGCGTCCATGGCGGGGCAAAGTCTATCCTGTTCAAAAGCCTTTTTGGCAGCGATGATTTTGGAACCCCATGGCGATTTATCCATAGCGCGATTCTGCTGCCCGGCGGCGGTATTGGACACCATCGGCACGACAATAATGAGGAGGTGTTTGTCACAGTTGACAACGCAGCCCAATTTACACACAACGGTCGCACCGCGGAGATTGTCGGCGGGGCAGCTGTGCCGTTACGTCAAGGAGAGTCCCACGCCATCTACAACCACACTGATAAAGAGACACGATGGTTCAATTTCAATGTTGCGGCAATTGGTATGCCCGCCGATTCAACCGATTTCGGCGATGATCGTGCCAATGCACCTGTAGAGTCAATAGATCGCTTGCCTGTGGCTCGACTGGACCGCACTCTGCTGACCTATGGTGTGTCACACGAAGGTAAAGGCGAAATCGGTGCTCGGACGCTATGGGAACATCAGGATTTCCGCAACAATTGGGGCTTCGTCAGTCATGCCCTGTTACCGCCCGGCACCTCTGTCGGTTATCATCGGCACGACCGGATTGAGGAGGCTTATATTGTCCTAAATGGTAGTGGGCGGATGACTGTCGATGATGAAACAGAGGAGGTCTACGAAGGTGCGGCGATTCCGAATCGGCTTGGGGGATCGCACGGAATCTATAATCACACACAGGACGACCTTGAGATGCTTGTGGTCGCCGTATGTCTCGAACGCGGTAAGACGGATGCAACCAATTTCGGCGATGATCTGACGACGCGATAGTTTATGGTGAACACCAAAAATAAATAGGCACTTTCACCCCCCGGTAGGTGCGGTTTCCTAACCGCACCGGTTTTGAGTGTCTCATTAATTCTAAGATCTACCATAGTTGATGAGAATTCTAATATCTCTTTTTCTTATTTTGTTCAGTTGTTTCCTCTGCTGTCTTAGTACCTTAGAGACAGCAGAAGCCAAATCGCTCCCCGATTATCCGAACCAGGTAACGCGAGATGGGGAGTTGGTCGTCCTGCCTGACAAAGGCACCGTGTATGTGGCAACGGACTTTCAGGCGCAGTGGAGCAATTTTAATCGATGGCTGACGCAGACAAAACTGGTGGAGCAAATCGAAGCCGGGGAAGATGTCTACGGATTGATTCTCGGCGATGCCGTAGATCATAAGCCAGGCGATCCAATCTTTGAACCTTACGGCGATGTAAAAATTGTAGATCGGATTATACAACTTCAGGGGCAGTTGGGAGCAGAACGTCTCATCTATCTCAGAGGGAATCACGAACTTGAATCCGCTAATATCTATGCTATGCTCAAAAAAGCCGGTATGAACCCTGACAACCGCCGGGATATGATTGCTCGACTTTACCAGACCATTGAGGGGGCCTACTTCAAGCAGTTTAACTTCATTGAGCGGATGACGGATGAGCATTACAATTACCTGATGAACCTTCCAACAGTCGCTATCGGTAAAAACGGTTTTGTTGGTGTTCACGCGGGGACATCGCGATCTGCCAAGAATCTCGCTGATCTCGTTCGCCCGAGCAAAAAGGTGCTTGACGAACTGCTTTGGGGACGTCCTGCTATCGTGTTACGAAGCGGCTATACCCCGGCTCAAACCGCTGAATTCCTCAAAAAAATCGGAGGTCGAGTATTGGCTGTTGGACACACGCCGGTGGGGTCTGTTCCTAAGGATGCGGTCAGTGATGGCGTAGCACGACTCGGTAAGCATCAGGTCATTTTCTCAACCGGCTATGGTGCAGCACCGGGGGTACGATCTTATCTTGCCATCGATCTCTCTAAACGCTACAACGCTGTCACCGATCTGAAATACGGTGCGGAGATTCAGCCACTGCGTCCCTGAAGACTCAATCCGTTTCATAAAGGACTGTCTATGTCGCGTTTATTGGTTTACGTCATGTTACCGGTGCTCATCGCCTGTGCCCTCATCGCCTCCCGATTCGTGAGTTGGGATAGCCTGAAAGGGGAAGATCCGAAGGCACTCCAGTTTGTTGTGACAGGGACGGACCTCCTAGGAGAACGAACAGACCGTGGTAACCGCAGCGCGGTCTCCGCCTTCACCCGTGCGATTGAAATCAGTCCAAAATACGCAGAAGCCTACGTTAAGCGCGGACTTGCTCACTATCGTCTAGGCGAATACCGAAAAGCGATTGACGATTATACGCAGACCTTGAGCCTGAATCGGTACGCAGCCGACGCATACTACAGTCGTGGCGATGCCCATCGCGCCTTGGGCGATTATCAGTACGCGCTCGTAGATTACACGGCATCTTTGGAAAAACGATGGGCGGGATTTGTAACATGGAAGCGGGCGGAAACCTATCTGGAGATGGGAGATACGCAACGCGCACTTGCAGACTATGGAGCGGTCATTAAACGCAAACCCGGTGCCGCAGCCTACTATTACCGGGGCCTTGCCTACGCCCGGATGGATGACTATCAACTTGCGCTCGCGGATCTTGACAAGGCAATCGAGATTGAACACGCGTTTGCGGAGGCGTATCTCCGCCGGGGCGAGATCCATCGACGCTTAAATCAACCGGACGCAGCGGAGTCTGACTACCGCAAAGTCGTTCAGTATTCAACCGATGAGATTCAAGGCTGGGGAGAAGCACATCCGACATTGGGGCCGATTTACTTTCGCAGGGCCGCTGCATATCAACGACTGGGTCGCTACGAAGATGCACTCGCCGATTATGAGAGGGTCATCGCGCTTCAACCGGGGTCAGCGATTGCCCAGGAAGCGGCGGGGGAATTGGATATAGGAGTAGTTGAATGAACTAGCATTCTCCAACCCAATTAGAAATTTGAAAGATTTCACCATGCCACACGAATACCGCACAAAACGCCGAATAGAATTCTCCGACACCGATATGGCGGGCATTGTCCACTTTGCACGGTTCTTTGTGTTTATGGAATCCGCTGAACACGAATTCCTCCGTTCATTGGGAACAAGTGTCGTTACGGAATGGGAGGGAAACAAAATCGGTTGGCCCCGATTGGCAGCCTCGTGCGAATACCTCAAGCCTGTCAAATTTGAAGATGAGCTGGAAATCCACCTGACGGTTGCCAGAAAAGGCACCAAATCTCTCACCTATCAATTCTTTTTCACGAAAGATGAGGTAGAAGTTGCTCACGGTCAGTTGACGTCGGCGTGCTGCATCTGCAACCCCGGCGAAAAGTTGAGAGCCATCCCGATACCGGATTTTATCGCAGATCAGATCGAAACAGCGGAATAAGAACCCACCACAGAGACGCGGAGAACGCAGAGAAGAATTAGGGTAAGCGCGGGTACGAGTATGTGAGGGAATGAGAATTTCCCGCTTCCTTGCTGCCTTGTCCCCACGGTCCCTCAAGAAAAAACTCTGTGCCCGCTGTGTCTCTGCGGTTAAATTTTATGAAACCTAAAACATCAATCAAACTTTTGCACTCCTAAACTTATGAACTCCATCAAGGTATCTGACATTTATAAAAGCTTTGGTGATGAAGCACAACCGATTGAGGTACTGCGTGGCATTTCATTTGAAATGGTGCAAGGCGAATCCCTTGCCATTACCGGTCCTTCGGGGTCTGGGAAAAGTACGCTGCTACACCTGATTGGCACATTAGAGCAACCCTCGTCGGGTCAGATTGAAATTAACGGCGAAGACCCGTTTGGGCTGTCAGAGCAACAACTTGCCAGATTTCGGAATCAGGGGGTCGGCTTTATCTTTCAGGATCACCATCTGTTGCCGCAGTATTCGGTTTGGGAAAATGTACTCATCCCTACCATGGCTTTCAGAAATCGCGATGGAAATACTGAAAAACGCGCGCGGGAACTCCTTGAACGGGTTGGACTTGCCCACCGTCTGAATCATCGGCCTGCCGAACTCTCCGGTGGCGAACGGCAGCGAGTAGCGGTTGCGCGTGCCCTTATCAATCAGCCGAGTCTCATCCTCTGCGATGAGCCCACAGGAAACCTCGATCGCTCTACCGCCGATGAGGTGTCTTCCCTACTATTTGAACTTCACCAAACCGAGCAGAACATTCTGATTGTGGTAACTCACAGCCTAGAACTCGCATCGCGATTTGAACGGCGTTTGGAATTGGAGGCGGGCAGATGCGCCGAAGTTTAATCTATTTTTGGCGAATTCAGCTCGCTGTATTGCTCGGTGCTGCGGTGGCAACAGCGGTGCTCACAGGTGCACTGCTCGTCGGCGATTCCGTCCGGGGCAGCTTACGAGATCTCACCTTGGATCGGTTAGGGCGAATTGATTACGCGCTCGTATCGGAGCGTTTCTTTCGTGAAGAGTTAGCGATCGATCTATCGCGCAAACTGGAGGGCGAAGCACAATTCCATCGGGAAATGGTGCCAGCAATTCTTTTGAACGGTACTGCGGTCAATCCCAAGAGCAAGACTCGCGCCTCCCGTGTCCAAATCCAAGGAATTGATGAGCGATTTACAGGTTTTTGGGAGAACGTTTCCGGTCAGACCACTCCCTCTTTGGAGAAGCGGCCGGGACAACTCTTTCCATCTGTTCATATCAACCAATCGCTTCAGAAAGAATTAGATCTAGCAATTGGTGATCCAATACTCTTCTCCTTTGAAAAACACAGCGACATCCATCGTGACTTTTTACTTGGGCATCGGGATTCCTCGGATGTCCTTCAGACCTTGCGACTTACTGTTACGAAAATCCTTCCAGATCGCAGCATCGGCAGCTTTGGCTTGCGTCCTAATCAAAGCCGTCCGCTAAATGCCTACCTTCCTCTAAAGGTTTTGCAGAAAACTCTCGGAAGTGAAACGAAGGTCAACGCTATTTTTGCTTCTGCAGCATCTCTTAACCTATCCGCCCCTACTTCGACTGATGCTCTTCCCGCTTTACAGAATAAGTTGCATCAGGCTTTGAAGTTAGAAGATCTCGGATTGATATTACGTCATGTCTCTTCTGATTCCATCGGAGGTGTGGGTTACCTCTCCCTTGAAAGTACACAATTTCTGCTCAAGCCGGATATCATTGAAGCTGCTAGAGCCGTTGCGATTGAGCGGCGTACACTGTTTCTGCCAATCCTGACCTACTTAGCTAACACCATTGCTGCAAATGGACGAGTGATTCCGTATTCAACGATTACGGGATTGGATATCCAGCGTACCTTTTCCCTTGAACTGACCGACGGGGCATCTGCGCCCCCGCTCGCCGATGACGAAATCCTTCTCAACGAATGGGCTGCCACAGATTTAAGCGCGGAGGTTGGGGATGAAATTAATGTGAGTTATTATCTTATGGGTCCGCGAGAAAAGTTGTTGACACGAGGCGCGCAGTTCCGCTTGAAGGGAGTTGTTGCGATAAAGGGGTTAGCAGCTGATCGAGGATTGACGCCAGATTTTCCGGGTATTCATGAAGCAGCTGATATGTCCGAATGGAACGCGCCCTTTCCGATAGATCTCAACCGGATTCGTCCCAAAGATGAGGTGTACTGGGATCTTTTCCGTGCGACCCCCAAAGCGTTTGTGTCAGACAAAACAGCGCAACAGTTGTGGCGTAGCCGGTTCGGAGATTTAACTGCGGTTCAGATCAGAACAGTTTTTGGTGCTGACCTTCAAACAACCCAAACGAGCTTTCAGAGGCGGTTGTTGGAGGAAATCCGTCCAGCACAAGTCGGTTTGGTGTTCCAACCTGTTAAAGCGGACGGTTTAGCGGCTGCTACAGGGTCAACAGATTTTAGCTCTCTCTTTATCGGATTCAGCCTATTTCTCATCGTATCTGCCGCCCTTCTGGTGGGATTGCTTTTCAGACTTGGCGTTGAACAACGGGCAAGCGAAATCGGTATTTTGCTAGCTACAGGGTATACCATTTCAACCGTCCGACGACGTTTTATGAAAGAGGGTGGATTGATCGCTGGAATTGGTGGCTTGATTGGGTTGGGAGGAGGTGTTGTTTATGCCTGGTTGCTGATGGCTGGGTTACGAACTTGGTGGTTGGCAGCGGTGGGAACGCCTTTCCTGTTTTTGCATATCAACCCATTAAGTTTGGCCCTCGGATATCTGATTGCACTCATCGTAGTCCTATTTTCGATCGGTTGGACTGTTCGGCAACTCGGCACTGTTCCTATTCCTGCGCTGGTTGCAGGCGGATCAGGTGCTGGGGAACTCTCCAATCGAAGCTTGGGTGCCGTCACCCGAAGTCGAATCCTTGCCTTCGCTAGCCTGGGACTCGCCCTTGCTTTGACGATATTTGCTCTTGTTTCCGGTGTTACCACTTCGGCTGGACTCTTTTTCGGCAGCGGAGTGTTGTTACTGATTGCAGGGTTGGGTTTCTTCTCCATCCGGTTGCGATTGGGTAGGGGAGGGAGAAGTCAACCGAGGGGCACCGTAACGATACAGATGGGGATTAAAAATAGTGGACGCCATCCGGGACGCAGTATGCTCTGTGCGGCGTTAGTTGGGTGTGCTTGCTTCGTCATCGTTGCGGTGGGTGCGAACCGTCATGTCGAACGAAAGCAGGGAGCGGTGCCACAAAAAGAATCCGGCACCGGCGGGTTCGCTTTGGTCGCTGAATCCGATATCCCGTTACACCATGACCTCAACTCTCCAGAGGGACGGTTTGAGCTAGGGTTTTCCGAATCCGACTCGGACACCACGGCTAAGGCTCAAGTCTTCCCGTTTCGGCTCCTACCGGGGGAAGATACAAGTTGCCTCAACCTGTATCGGCCCCAAAAACCTCGAATTCTGGGGACCTCAAAGGGTTTTGTCGAACGAGGTGCATTCCAGTTTCAGGAGACAAACGTGGCGAAGGAGAATCCGTGGGAGTTATTGGAAGACGAATTGGAACCGGGCGTTATTCCCGCCATTGGCGATTACAACTCTGTCCAGTGGATCTTACACCTTGGACTTGGCGATGAACTAAGCATCCAAGACGAATCAGGAAAGAAGTTAAAACTTCGTTTGGTGGGGGTTCTACAGCGCAGCATCTTTCAGAGCGAACTGCTGATCTCCGAAGCCAATTTCAAAAAGTATTTCCCAAGCCAAAGCGGGTATGCGTATTTCTTAATTCAGACGCCTTCAACCTCCAATCCGGCGGCATTCTCCGAAAGTGCAGAACGCATCGGGCACACACTGGAAAGGACGTTGGAAAATTACGGCTTGGATGTCACATCAACGACTGAAAAGCTAGACAGCTATCGCGCCGTTGAAAATACCTACCTCTCTACCTTCCAGACGCTCGGCGGCCTTGGACTGCTTCTCGGTACACTCGGTCTGGGGATTGTTTTGCTGAGAAACGTCATTGAGCGGAGTGGGGAGTTAGCGACTCTGCGAGCCTTCGGTTTTCGGAGGGCTACCCTATCACTGATGCTTTTGGCAGAAAACGGGTTTCTCCTATTAATCGGGATTCTGATTGGCACCGTTTCTGCGATCGTCGCGGTGGCACCGCACCTGACCACTCCGGAGGCTCAGGTGCCCTGGTTCTCACTTGTAATGACGTTAGTTTCAGTATTCTTGGTCGGTATGGTTGCCAGCGGGATTGCTGTCTACTTTGCCCTGAGAAGACCGCTGCTGCCCGCACTCAAACACGACGCTTGATCTGTAAACGTCTACTCCTCCTGAACTACATCAGGTCTGCTGCCGATAGAAGGCGGCATCAGCATCCGTTTCTGCTGCTCCGTCAGGTTGTCGAAGTCGTCCAAATCGTAGTAGTTGTCCGACCACGCCGAGTGTCCGGGGCTATACTTGTAGAGCAGCGATCGTCGTTCATGTTTAGCACACCACGGCATCGTCCCGTGGATAAGTGCCTCCGTGAAGAACAGGGCATCGCCCGCTTCAACTGCCGGTTGGACAACATAGTGTGTGGGACGTTCAAAACTGCGGATATCGTCCGGTAGATTTGACAGAAAATTAGTTTTATGGCTACCCGGAATGCAAGCAAAGCCGCCATCGCCTTCTGCTGCATCTGTTAGAAAGTACGTGACGACACTCAACCCATTGCGCATCATTCCGTCCCAATACTTGTACCAGTGATCGCCGACAACTTCGGGACCCCCGTGCAGCCTACCGCTTTGCCCACCCTCGGTCATGAAGATGCAGTAGTCGTGATCAAGTCTAACCTTGGGACCCATTAACTCGATTAGGTAGGGCAGCACCTTGGGGTGATCTATCAGTTTTTTGAATAGCTCGCTCCAGCACGAGACTCGACTTGCGCGGCGGTAGCGGATGTCACCTTCGGGTGGAAAGGCGCGATCAGCGATTTCATTCATCTCCGCAACTTCATCGGCGGACAGCACATTCTTGATAATTAGATAGCCTTCAAGATCGAAGGTAAATTTCTCCTCACCGGTCATAGCGTGACTCCTTGTGTGAAGTGTGGTGTGTCAATACTTTGCAGTGTATATTACACAGGTCAGTTGTGGTATAATATTCAAGTTCCTACCTAAAACTGTAGCATTTGACAAGTCTAACACAAAAAGACATTTCTGTGAAGACGTTTTTTCTAAAAGGAAGGATGCCAATCATGTATCGAAGCAGACAGATTTTATTTCAACTTTCTATTTATGCCTTGATTTTTAGTTTAGTTATCTCCACCGGTTGGGCTGGCTACAAACGGATTAACGAACCGAACCCAGACGATCCAATGGCAGTCGAGATTTATCAGTTGGACAACGGCTTGACCGTCTACCTCACCGAGAATCATGAAGAACCACGATTCTACGCGGAGATTTCAGTCCGTGCTGGCAGCAAGCATGATCCCTCAGATGCAACCGGTATCGCTCACTATCTGGAACACATGCTCTTTAAGGGCACTCAGAATTTCGGCACCCTCGACTACGAAAAGGAGAAGCCACATCTGGATAAGGTTACAGATCTCTATGAACAGCATTTCCACGAAACCGATCCAGAAAAGCGAAAAAAGATCTATGCTGAGATTAACGAAACGGCGCAACTCGCTACCCAATACGGCATTCCCAATGAACTCGACAAGTTATACAAAGCGATGGGTGGACGCGGGGTAAATGCACATACATGGGTGGAGGAAACTGTCTATAAGGTCGATCTGCCTGCTAACCGTCTGAAACAGTGGGCGGTTATTGAATCAGATCGCTTTATCGATCCGGTTTTCCGCCTCTTCCAGACTGAACTTGAAACCGTGTATGAAGAAAAGAACCGGTCGATGGACAGCAAAGGTCGTATCATCAGTGAGGCTGTCAGAGATCTACTTTATAAAAAGCACCCGTATGGACAACAAACGACCCTCGGTTCAGTCGAGCATCTGAAAAACCCGTCCCTGAAGCAGATGTACCAGTTCTACCATACCTACTATGTGCCCAATAACATGGCAATCCATATCTCCGGCGACATTGATAGCGAGGAAACTATCGGTATTATTGACGAATACTTCTCCCGATGGCAACCGAAAAAACTCCCTGAAGCCAAAACGTGGACAGAGGACCCACTTCAGGGAGCTGAGCGTGTAACAGTCAAATATCAGGGGGAGGAATATGTCCTACTTGCGTTTCGGACAGCTGGTCGTAATCATCACGATGCGGAAGCCTTGAAACTTTTGGATATGATCTTGGATAACGCCACAGCGGGACTAATCAACCTAAATCTCAATCAGGGGCAAAAAGTCCGGCAGGCTGGTTCCTATCCCTATCTGGACAACGATTATGGCGCGCAATATCTGTGGGGCATTCCTAAGGATGGGCAGTCTCTTGAAGAGGTTGAAGCACTCCTCTTAGAACAGATTGAACTGATCAAAAAAGGCGAGTTTGAAGAATGGATCATTGCAGCGGTTGTGACCGACTTTAAGAAATCTCAGAAAGCGGATTTGGAATCAAATCGGGCGCGGGTGAGTATCATGCGCGACTCATTCTTAGCCCATCAGGATTGGAATACCACGGCAGGGGAAATCTCACGCATGGAGAAATTGATCAAACAGGACATTGTCGCTGTGGCTCACCGATATTTTGGCAATGACTATGTGGCGGGATACCGTATAGATGAGCAGCACGAAGTCCCCTCTATTGAAAAACCTGCCCTCGATATAATTGAGATTGATGCTACACGGCAATCCGATTTCGCCAAGCGAGTCTTGGAAATGCCTGTCGAAGAGATCGAGCCTGTCTTTGTCGATGCGTCGAAAGACTATCAGATCACTGCCTATCACGAAGGCGTCAAACTCTATTACGCCCAAAACCCGATCAACGATCTCTTTGTCTTCACGATTTCCGTTGATATCGGCAGTCGCCACAATAACAGGTTGGCTATCGCTGCACAACTGCTCGATAAATCTGGCACGTCAAAATACAGCAGCGAAGATCTGAAGAAAGAGTGGTATAAACTGGGAACCGATTTCAGTCTCAACGTTGGCAACAATGAGACGACTATTTCCATTTCGGGGCTTGATGAAAACTTTGGTACATCTTTGGCGTTGGTTATGGATTATCTGAGGCAACCTACCGCCGATGCTGCGACGCTTGAAGAACTAGTCAAAATCATCCTTATCAATCGGGAGGATGCGAAGAAAAATTACCGCAGTATTCGAGGTACCTTGGTCAACTACAATCGTCACGGCAAAGATTCACGCTATCTGCGGCTGTTGCCCGGCGAAGCGGTCCAGAAGCTGACGGTAGACGAACTCCACACAGAGATTCAAGGACTCTTGAGTTATAAACATACTATCAGCTATACAGGTTCAATCCCACTTGATGAAGTGGGTGCAACCCTCAAAGCGCATCATCCCATCTCAGAGGCTTTGGTTGCACCACCACCTTACTATTTCCTCAAAACACGCGTTCCCGAAAAGACCGAGATACTGTTCTTCCACAAGGAAATGGCTCAATCGCAGGTGGACATTGAGTTTGGGGGTGAGGATTACAACGAAGCGAACAATCCTGCCATCCAACTCTATAACGCTTACTTTGCAGGGGGAATGTCCGGCATCGTCTTCCAAGAACTGCGTGAAGCCCGCGCACTTGCCTATTCCACATTTGCCAGGTATGCAACGGGCAGCCGCAAAGGTGAGCAAAATCTGATGTGGGGATACATCGCCTGCCAAGCGGACAAAACGCCGGAAGCGGTGGAAGCCCTCATTGACCTTATCGATAACCTGCCGGAATCTCCTGAACGATTTGATGAAGCGCGTCAATCTAGAATTAATCGGTATCGCACGGCAAAGATCGGTTTCCGGGAGGTTATTGGTGCTGTCCGTTCTTGGGAACGCTTGGAAGTCCCAATCGATCCAAGAAAGGTACGCTATGAATCGATCCGATCGTCGAATATGGGCCTAATGCTCCAATTCCATAAAGCGCACGTTCAAGGACAGCCAAAACTCATCTCCATCGTTGGGGATCGGAACAAAATGGATATGGAAAGGTTAGCGACGGTAGGGCAGGTGATAGAAATCGGTTTGGAGGATATTTTCATTGATTAAATCTTGTTGATTCGACTGGTAAGCCGAACACTACTTGATACTATGAACATATATCTGGTCATCATACTAACCGCACTGATTGGCGAATTTGCCCTTCGTAGCATTGCGCGCTATCTGAACTTAAAAGCACTGGATCCAAAACTCCCCGATGAATTTGAGGGGTTTTACGACGCTGACAAATACCGCCAATCCCAAGAATATACCAGAGCCGGTGCAAAGTTTGCCTATGTTTCCTCTACGTTCGATCTGTGCCTAATTTTGGCTTTCATCTTGGCGGGTGGATTCAACGTTGTGGATACTTTTGTCCGCGGGTTGGATCTGCCACCGATAGCGCCCGGCTTAATCTTCTTTGCAATCCTCTATTTTGTCAGGGATATTATTTCTATTCCCTTCTCGCTCTATAGCGATTTTGTCATCGAAGAAAGATTTGGGTTCAACAAGATGACGGTCAAGACGTTTGTGTTGGATCAGATTAAAACCTACGCGCTAGCAATCATTTTAGGGATTCCTCTACTTGGTGGGGTGCTGTACTTCTTTGAAAAAACTGGAGATCTCGCTTGGATGTATGCGTGGGGACTGATATCCTTTTTCATCATAATTGCGCCGCCGCTTTTTACCACACTGATCGCACCGATGTTTAACAAGTTTACACCATTAGGGGAGGGCGAACTTAAAGACGCTATTCAGCAATATACGGCAAAAGTGAAATTCCCGATTACAGAGATCTCCGTCATGGATGGCTCTAAACGCTCGACGCATTCTAACGCGTATTTAAGTGGTTTCGGGGCGAAAAAGCGGATCGCGCTTTTTGATACCTTGATTGAGAAGCATTCCGTTGGGGAACTCGTCTCGGTCATTGCACATGAGGTAGGGCATCACAAGAAAAAGCATGTCTTAAAGGGCACGATCTTATCGGTCCTTCATTCAGGGGTATTACTTTTTCTGCTTTCACGCTTTGTTGAAAACAGAGCACTCTTCGATGCCTTTCAGATGGAGGGGACTTCGGTCTATGCGGGAATTGTTTTCTTCTCTATTCTCTACGCCCCAGTTGAACTAGTTCTATCTATCGGTCTGAACTATATGTCTCGGAAGCATGAGTATGAGGCCGACGCCTTTGCTGCTGAAACCATTGCCTCCCCCGAACCGCTCATTTCCGGCTTGAAAAACCTATCCGTTTCCAATCTCGGCAATCTGACACCCCACCCTCTGACTGTTTTTCTCAACTACAGTCACCCGCCGATGCTTCAGCGTATCGCAGCGTTACGTCAATTCCATAACGCATTGCACTCATCTTTGGATTGACTTATCGAACCTTCCAGTTCAACGGTACAGATAATTCTTGTGCGAGCCCCTCCAGATCTGTTGCCAGTTTGAGAGGGATTGGAATGCCATGTGCCAGATACTCGGTTCGGCGGCGATAACTACCCTCACCGGGCCACTGCGCCTCGCCCTGTTCTTCTGCCGGTGGTGCGGACTTCAGGTAGGATTTGAGCGACGCAGTGCTCTCGTTTAACCAATTCCCGTGAGGCCGTATAGCGATGAAAAGCTTCGAGGAGCCTCCCGATGTGTCCGTTGGTCGTCCCTCTATTCCCAGTTCATAGCAGAGCAAGCCCCCCGCCAAGCCCGCTGTCAGCAGTTCAATCATGAACGCTAAACCGGATCCCTTGTGTTCACCCATCGGCAGAAAGCGTTGGGACTCGACGATTGCTTCCGGATCCGTTGTTGGCTTCCCTTCTGCGTCCAAACCCCAGCCAAGGGGAACGCGCTGCCCTGCTTCGGCGGCTTCTCGCACCCGACCGATGGCGGTTTGTGTCATGGCAATGTCTAGCACGACCGGCTCACCCCCATTCTCCACAGGCACTCCGATACCCATTGGATTGTTACCTAGAGACGCTGTAGAAGTGCCCCACGCCGGAAAGTTAATGATAGCGTTTGTAAACGCTAAACCGATCATGCCGGCACGTGCCGCCCGTGCTGCATAACTATATCCACGGCCCCAATGCGCCACACCCCGAATGGTGACTGCGCCGATGCCGTAGGTTTCTGCGCGTTCTATTGCCATATCCATCCCAACGGCAGAAACATAACGCCCGATGCCCCGATCTGTCTCCGCGAGCACCGAAGCCGGATACTCTGCAAGAACCTTCACTTCTGGATTAGGGTTCGTCAACCCGGTTTGAATGTTCTCGACCATCACGGGCAGGAGTCGAACGCCGTGTGAATGTACGCCACAGAGGTCGACCTCCGCGCCAATCTCTGCTTCCACCTCTGCGACATGCGATGGCACACCAACAGCCATCAGTGCCCCTTTGAAAAATTGAATGAGCTCACGATGCTCGATTCGCTTTGAATCTACCATTATCGAATACCTCAACTTAGGGACTAATTGATGTTCAGATGAAAAAGGGTTGAATTCCCATCAACTTGATTAATGCTATAATTAACATGAAAGATATGGCTGAAACGATTGATCTGCGTATGGCTTAGGCAATGCAAAAGGAGAACCAAGGATGGCGTCCTTTGACGAACTTGACTTCAAACTTCGCACCTTCATGAAATTCTATCGCTATCGACGTTACGACACAACGCCGCACACCCCATTACGGCGACCGTTAGCGGAATGTCGGGTTGCCTTAGTGACAACGGCTGGTTTACATACAGCATCTCAGGAGCCATTCGATGACCGCTTCAAGGGTGGCGATTACTCCTATCGTGAAATCCCCAAAACCACTGATGTGCAAGGGTTGACAATCGCTCACAAAAGTATGGCATACGATCAGACCGGCAGTTTTGCGGATCGGAATCTGGTATTTCCGCTCAATCGCTTTCAAGAGCTAGAACAGGGAGGCAAAATTGGGCAGCTAAATGACCGACATTTCAGTTTTATGGGATCGCAGACCGCCCCGGGACGTTTAATCAAACGCACTGCTCCCGAAGTCGGACAGATCCTCAAATCGGATGGAGTTGATGTTGCTTTTCTGACCCCCGTCTGACCGCTATGCAATCAGTCCGTTGGACTGATTCAACGTGCAATCGAGGCAGCTGGTATCTCAACTGTTTCGATTACTTTGGTTCGGAGCATTACCGAGCAGGTCAAGCCATCCCGTGCCCTTGCTGTGCCGTATCGCTTCGGTTATCCCCTTGGTGAACCGAACAACCCCGCGCTGCACCACAAGATTATCTCAGCTGCACTTTCCCTTTTACAGGATAGCCAACCGCTCCCCATCCTTGAGACGTTTGTCCCTTAGTTGCTTTCACAGATTCGCTATGAATGAATTCGATCAAGTCATAGCGTGAAAAATCAACAAGTCCTGCTTAGTGTATTTTCTACTAGAAGAATGATAAATTAACCTTTCTCATTATAACATAAGAGGTTGACGGGGAAAAGCGAAAAACCATAATACGCTTACCCTAGCCCCTTCCCCAAAGTTGTTGACAAAAAGAGATACGAGATGTTATTATTGCCAATGTATAATCCCTCTTGATGTGATTGGCGCACCCCAAATAATGTGATTTAGAGGAATGTAAGTGAACCACTTAAAATTTTTCCTAACCCTGTCATTGACCTTTGGAATTCTGGCTGCTGTGCCTGTGTCTGTCAATGCACGCCCACCCGATCCGGGATTGTATAGCGCGATTCGGTCCGCCCGAAAATATATCAATCCCAAATCGCATTATACCCCCAGCGAAATTGAGGAGTGTTTTACGGACACCTTCAATATCCTTGCTCAAAATTGGGATCGCCTCCCAGCGGTCTATCAGCGCGAGTTTCAGGGAATTTTCCTTCGACCAGGGCAGCCGGGCAGCCCGTACAGTTCCGTCAATCTACCAAAGAAATTTGACACAGCCCACTTTAGATTCCACTACACCACCGTCGGCCCCCACGCGCCACCGCTTGAAGACGTTAATCCGATGAACGGTGTGCCAGATTACGTTGATATTTGTGCGGAGGCACATGAACGGTCTTTCCATATCGAGATTAATCTAATGGGCTTTAAGCAGCCCTTTGATGATTTTTGGGATGCGTACAACGGCGGCAATCATAAATATGATGTGTACCTGTTTCAGTTCCCCGCGCTCGGTTTTACAACGACCAATTGGTTCAATGGACGGGTATTGCCGACTGTCGTGACCTTCGGTCCCTATTTTGCAATAAATTCCCGCCTGTATGACTATTTCGGCAAGTTAGAAGGCATCCGATACATGGAAACGACTACCGCCCATGAATTCCTGCACGGGATTCAGTTTGCCTACAATGCACGCATGCCGGGCTGGTTCATGGAGGCTTCAGCAACATGGATTGAGTCGAAGGTATACGATGGCGGACGGATTGATGATCTCGACGATATCCCAGACCCCGATGAACCCGATGAGACCGATGCCTATGACTATTACCCCAGACAGCTTGGCATCTTTTTGGATCAGCCTGACATCGCTCTCGACAGCCGGGTCGGTTTGCACGAATATGCAGCTGTGATCTGGGTGTTTTACATGGCGGAGCGATTTGATGTCGATATTGTTCGCCAGATTTATGAGGATGCTACAACCGGCTCTTACCGTGAATTCGGTAACTTTTTGGAGGTCTTTACCAATCATGGCACAACGCTAGTTGAAGCGTTTAAGACGTTTACCGAGTGGAACTACTTCACGCATAACCGTGATGAGGGGAAGCACTACCTCAATGGACACCGTTTCCCACCGGTCGTTATTCACCCCCACGATGTGCACGACACCTACCCTATCCGCGTTGATTGGGATTCAGAGGCGATGCCGGAACCGTTCTCGTCACGCTATATTGTTTTTGAACCGCCTCCCGGGGTTGTGATGAACGAATTCGCGATTAAGGTCGATGGTGCCGACATCGCTCCAATTGACATCAGTTCGCTCGACGTTACGGACCGAGCTGCAATTCAGAACGAATTGAATCGGCTCAATATTTGGGGCTTGCGGGGCTGGGGCGCAAAGTTTATCGTTGAAAAACGGGATGGGACCCACGAAGTCCGAGAGGCATTTACCTACCAACGTTCTCAGGAAGGGCAGATTACATTCAAGGATTTCGGGGGTAATATTAAGAAAATTACACTCATCCTAATTAATCTGCGTCCGGATGTCGAGCAGGTGGTTATCCCCGGGGGGGACTTTGGGGGTGCTGTGAGTTATATGGCGGGTCGCCCGCCCGCTGGTGCCCTTTCGACACCTACTCTTTTGCAAGAAAAGGACACCAGCGTGCGTGTACAGTGGCAGCTCGAGGAGGTGACGGATATTCAGGAGATAGTTATCGTCCGAAAGCGATATACGTCGTTGATTGAAACCGATGACTCGCAGCCATTCCAGACCGCTGCGGAGGTATTGAACGCCGCAGATCGGAATGATGATGGCATTCCCAACGATGACATTAACATTGTCGGACGGGTCAACGCAACGGATGCTCACTTTGAGGACACGACGATATTTCAAGATGTTGATGTGGAGAACACCCGTTTCGATCCACTGGACACCCGCTACTTTTATGCTGTTGTGCCTGTCGATGCAATTGGCATCATGGGCACGCCGAGCATTGACCCAAACGGTATTACTCCCATCTTTAACCCACTGGACATCCCTGCTGCCCCAATGCAGACTCGACTCCTCCAAAGTTACCCGAATCCATTCAATCCAGACGTTTGGATCCCTTACGAGTTAGGGGAGGATTCGGCGGTTTCAGTTGAAATCTACAATATATCGGGGCAGTTGGTACGAACATTGCAAATCGGCATGAAAAAGCGTGGACAGTACATTACCAAAGATAAAGCAATCTATTGGGATGGACGTACCCAGTTGGGAGAGAGTGCTACCAGCGGTGTCTACTTCTATGTGCTGAAAGCCGGCGATTATGTCTCCATGCGAAAGATGGCGGTTTTGAAATAGAGACATAAAACGTCATTGCGTTTCTTCACACTAGGGAGTTTGTTTAAGGTGATAAAAAATAGAATTGTTATTTTTATTTTCTCTTTTATGTTTTTTTTCGTCCTCGGTTGTGGTGAGGAGGGTTTGATCGACCCACACGGCGAAGTAGAGTTTTCGCCCTCTTTCGGTGCGGGCTTTCAAGCTTCCGATTTCCCCACAAACAACGGATCCGCTTGGACCTACCTTAATGTGGGAGACGGGTTGTATAACCCTGGGCAAGGAGAAGTTATCTCGGAACTACTAGAGGAGGCGTTTACAATTAGAATTGAAAGTACACGAGATATTAGTGGGTTCACCCACCGTCAGGCGACCGTCAGTGAAGTCAGAGCAACTGTTCTCACTGAACGTACCGTTTTCAATCAGCGTGGAGAGGAGGAAAGAGTTGCCCAAAAGGAGGAGAGAATTTTCCGAGCAGCGGTCGATCATCTTTCTGCAAACGCGCTCTATTTTCGCTTTGACTCCGATTTTCTGGATGCCGATTTGCCGTTATTTGCAACCTATTTCTCAAGCACACCGCAAGCTTATATTGAATCAGCGTTCGATGTGTACGTTTTCTTTCTAGATAACCCTGTGCTACATCAGAAACATTTCCCGCCTCGCCTTCTCTGGGATTTCCCCTTGCAGATCGGAAAAGAGTGGACCGTCTTTGAAACCAAAGCGTCACCAGCGCGTCGGGTCGTCCGTCGTGTTATTGATGCAGATGTCTCAGTAACAGTGCCCGCCGGAAATTACAATAATGCTTACCTAGTTGAAGAGGAAATTGTCGGTTTGGCGGAACTGCCAGCGTTAAAATTCTCAGATGATTTCCAGACACTGGAGGGCGCCAACTACGAACCCGCGAAATATTGGGTGGTGCCGAATATCGGCGTTGTCAAATATCAGTATACCTATGTATTGACCGAAACGGAATTACCGAATGGAGCAGTCGTCAATATAATCGGTTCTGGGGATTTTGAGTTGAGTCATGTTGAACTCCCCGACGATCGCTCACGTTAGTTTATCTTTATCCATTATGTTGCTATTACAATTCATTAAAAAGAAAATTAAGCAATTATTCTACGTTCTTTATCAGAAACGCCTTGAGCGGGAGGCGAGCCAGTGGCAGATTCCTTATCATATCGGAATTATTTTGGATGGGAACCGCCGGTACGCGAAAACGGAAGGCTTCTTTGATGCTGCTAAACGGCAATACGGGCACTCCGAAGGCGGGGATAAACTAGAGGAAGTGCTCCATTGGTGCGACGAATTGGGCGTCAAAATTGTCTCAATCTGGATCTGTTCTCTTGATAACTTTGCTAATCGCGAAGAGGATGAAGTGAACGAAATCTTCAATGTCATTGAAACAAAGATGCGATCGCTGCTCACCATCGAAGGGCTCCACACCAATCAGATTAAGGTGCGCCCCATGGGAGAACTCGAATTACTGCCGCCGAGCCTTCAAGAGGCGATTCGCGATGTGGAGGAAGCGACAAAGAACTACGATAAGTTTATCCTCAACGTTGCTGTGGCTTACGGTGGACGCGAGGAAATCGTCGAAGCGTTCCGACGTTACCTAAAATCGGAATTGGCAGAAGGTAAAGTGCCGGACGAAATAGCAGCAGAACTGAATGCGGATAAGATCGCTACCCATCTCTACACTTCCAATCTGCCGGACCCAGATCTGATTATCCGAACTAGCGGCGAGATTCGGCTCAGCGGCTTTATGCTCTGGCAGAGTGCCTATTCGGAGTACTACTTCTGCGACACCTATTGGCCCGGCTTCAGAAAGATCGACTTCCTTCGAGCAATCCGTGACTATAGCCATCGGGAACGACGGTTCGGAAGATAAGACGTGCCTGCTGCCGCATTGAAAGCACTACCGGCGGTGTGCAATTTCGATGAGCGTATCACCGACAATTTTGTATCTATGTGAATCTAGCCGTTCAACATCCGATCTTTTGGCTTTCGCATCAACCGCTTTTTCCTCCAGCAGCTCTGTGATAAATTCGTAAGGTGGATCGATAGTAAACGGCTCAATTTCCCCAATTTTCTCCATTGCTATCTTTCCGCCTGCCTGCAAGAGCTCCCTTGCCTTAGCGGGTGCGAGCGACAACGCACTTGTTTGCGAGAGTCCCTTCTTCGTCATGACCGACACGATATTCGGCACATATTGCTGCGTTTCAGCGATGGCGGTATCGTCCCCACTGATGAATACCGTTGGAATCCCGAACGAGCCTGCAACTGCGGCGTTAAACCCAATCTCTCCTATCAATTCCCCGTTAAGCCAGCAGTTGGCAATTGTGCGCGAGCTCCAGCTATGGCAGAGGACGCCACGTTCTGTATTTCCCATTGAGTGATGCCCGTAAAGAAAAAACGCATCAAACGACTCATCCAATCCCCAAGGTGCTGAAATTGGACGACCAATAATCATCTGTGCTTCCGGGTGCATCAGTTCATAGTCAATACCCCCGGGCCCGTGACCGTCTAAAAACCAGACCTCCTGCGCCCTACCTTCCAATACCCCTTCTACAAGCGCGTTCACCTCCAATGTGGAGAGCCGTTTCGCTTGTTCGTAGTACTTCGCATCGCTATAAGTCTGTTGGTGAAAATCGACAACACCGGCGGCACCTTCCAAATCACCGAGTATAAATATTCGCATGTCCTTCTCCCCTTGATCTTCAGAAAATCCTTGACAACTAGCCATATCTGTTTCATAATAACTTTGTGAAACGCCTACGAAGAGAACTTGGTGATTACAAGCTTGTAAGGCGTTACGGTGGATCCGCAGTTGGCTATTATACTCTTGTGTGTTAATTTGTCAATCTTTTCGCTGAGGCTTAAAAGTGGTCGTTCAGAGCTAATTCTGAAATTGGATTACGGAGGCTAGATTATGGGTTTCAAACTTGGTTATAGCACGTTACGTTGGCAAACACCTGACCTCGAACCGCTTCTCTTAGAACTCAAGGAAGCTGGGTGGGATGGATGGGAGATGCGCCAATCCTTTGATTGGGTGGGGACACCAAAGCGGGTCCGACAGGTCTGTGATAATGTCGGTATGCCCGTCGTCGTTGTCACCGCGCGAGGACTTCCGATTGACAAGGATTGGGAGCAGATGGAGATGAACAAACGGCGGATGGACTTCGCAGCCGAAGTCGGTGCGGACTGTTTCATGTTTATGGGTGCAGGCAAACCGCAAGACCGTCCTGTCAATGACGACGACATCGCTGCGCTAGCAGACGTTTCAGAAGAATGGGCAGAATACGCAGGACAGTACGACCTAGAGGTGTGTTACCACATTCATACCAATACAACGATCGACTCAATTGAGGACTGGGCGAAATATATGAGTCTGCTCAGAAAGTGCAAGCTGTGTATTGACGTTTCGCACTCCGCGCTATGGGGGTATGATCCTGTCGAATCGATAAAGCGTTACAAGGATCAGTTAATCTACGTTCACCTGCAAGACTATGCAAGCTTCTCCGGCGGCGATGGTGAATCTTACGATGTGAATTGGGTTGATGTCGGCAGCGGGACGGTGATGGACTTTCCAAAAATTATGAAAACCCTAGAAGATATCGGATATGATCGCTGGGTAACAGCCTGCCCCGGTCAAATCGAGGATCGATCTGATCAGGATCGGATGCGAGTTAATCGGGAATATCTCCAGCAGTTGGGGTATTAGGCGTAAATGTAAAGATACCGGGCTACGCGGAGGCGTTGGAATCCATGTAGCCCGATATTTTTTGGCTGCTAAGTAGTAACAAGCCCAATGCTTTGGCGTTGGGCCCAACCTTTTACTCATCGCGCTTCACGCACCACGCATCACACCAAAGAGGTAAGAAACCGTGTCACTGGTTATGGGAATTGACCTCGGCACCTCAAATGCCAAAACGGTTTTGATGGACGAAGCAGGTCATATCGTTGCAATGGCGAGCGCGGACTATCCGTTGTTGACGCCACACCCCGGTTGGGCGGAACAGAATCCCGACGATTGGTGGAAGGCTCTGTGCAACACAAGCCGTCAAGTGCTCGCAGAACTCAAGACACGGCATCCCGTTTATTCGATCCACGACATCAAAGGTGTGTCGCTTTCCGGACAGATGAACAGCGCGATGCTCGTAGACCCCCAAGGGGTTCCAATCCGCCGCGCGATTGCTTGGTTAGATGGACGTTCAAAGCGGGAGTGCGACGAAGCGAACCAACGGGCTGGCGACCTATTCCGCAAGCGGGTACTACAGGTGCTTAATCCCGTCAACACGTTGGGAAAGATTCTCTGGCTACGCGAGAATGAGCCGAACCTTTATAACGATGCCCGTTATGCCCTCATTCAGAAAGATTGGATACGGTTCCGGTTGACAGGCAGCTTTGTGTCGGACGTTTCGGACGCCTCGATATCGGCGGCTGGAGACATCTACACGCGGGATTGGAGCGGTGAAATCTTAGATGCGCTGGAAGTTCGCCGCGATCTTTTTCCGCCCGTTGTTGAATCTACTCTGGTGGTTGGTGAAATCACAGCGGAGGCATCCGAAGAAACAGGACTGGCAGCGGGAACGCCTGTATGTGCCGGCGCGGGCGATATGGCGTGTATGGCAGTGGGCGGTGGTGTCATCAAACCGGGAATCGCCAATGTCGGAATCGGTACAGCGGGGCACGCTTTGGCTTTTGCTGAGAGGGTCAGTGCTGAAGGGTACAATCAACTTTGGCCTATCTGCCACGCGGTGCAGGGAAAATACCTGTGGCTCGGATGCACATATACCGGCGGACGGAGTCTGGCATGGGCGCGTGACCAGTTTGGCGAACCTTTTGAGGACTTGACGGCATACGCTGAAAGTGTACCTGTGGGCAGTGATGGACTGTTTTTTATGCCCTGGTTTCAAGGAGCAGCGACACCGAATCCCGACCCCCACGCACGTGCAGGTTGGATCGGCCTGACGTTGCACCACACAAAGGGGCACATGATTCGGGCGTTGATGGAGGGGGTAGCTTTTGACCTGCGACACTCGCTCGAATGCTTCAAACGGTTGGGTTCCCCAATCAATGAGCTCCGCATCGGTGAAGGAGGGGCGAAATCCGCTCTCTGGAGCGCAATTCAAGCCGACGTTTTCGGTCAAGATGTGCGGATAATGGAAACACGGGAGGTTTCCGCTATCGGTGCAGCGATAATTGCAGGAGTTGGTGTCGGCCTGTTTTCCGACTTTGAGTCTGCATGTGAAAAGACGATTGTGTTGGGCGAGACGGTCAGGTGTGATGCGGATCGGGTCCAACAATATGAGGCATACTATCAGCGATATTGTGAATTGTATCCGATACTCAAAGACTGGTTTCGCCGGTGACAACCCTTCATAGCTCCAGCGGGGCGACATGTGTTCCATACGATTGATGTATGCCTGTAGAAAGGCTGAATACGAAAACTATCGCTAAGCAAATCGACAAACCACAAGAGGAGACAAAACACCATGAAAATTACCCAGATCGAAGCGATACAGGTCAAGGTGCCCTATCATGAGGGCATCACTGAAATGATGGTCGAACGGAATCTGTATCAAGGGAACACCGTCTATAAAGTCCACACCGACGCAGGAATCGTTGGTATCGGTGAAGCTGAAGGGCAATCCGACGAGGGACTTCAGCAGTACGTCGGCAGAGATCCGTTTGAATTCATGAATGGGTTGGCACCGACACCGCTTCAGCAGGCGGTCTATGACATCATGGGAAAATCGATCGGCGTGCCCGTCCATCAACTAGTCGGCGAAAAGGTTCAGGATAAGGTGGCGATCGGATACTGGTCGATCGATATGCCGCCCGCAGAGTGGGCAGAGGAAGCCAAACGCGCCTATTCGCTCGGATACCGGCTCCACAAAATCAAGGCGCGTCCTTGGCATGATATCATCGAGCAGGTGCAAGCAATCACTGAGGTCGTTCCGTCCGATTACAAACTGCGGGTTGATCCCAACGACTCTTTTGAGACGCCAGCGAAGTCTATTGAGATTGCGAAAAAACTCCGAGATTACAACATTGAGGCGTTTGAATCACCTATTCCTCAGGGCGATATCGACGGATACTTGGAGATTCGACGCGGTTGTGATATGCCGATCACTATACACTTTGGTAATCCCGATCCCGTCGAAGCGATCAAGGCGGGTATGAACGATTCCTTCATCATCGCGTACCCAGATTCGCGGGCTGCTAACGCCAAGCGTGAAGCGGCGATTTCTGAATCTGCACATTTACCGCTCTGGATTCAGATTGTCGGAATGGGAATAACGACCACGTATCTAATCCATCTCGCTGCCACGATGCCCAACGCCACCATGTCGTCGATTACGCTGAATTGCCTGAGAGCGTTCGATATCGTTAAACCAGCGGTCCAGATGGAAAACGGTTATGCAACCGTACCCGATACACCGGGGTTAGGAATTGAACTTGATGAGGACCTCTTGGACAACTGGCGGGTGTAAATTGTTGCATCGTATTTCAATTATATGAATTGAATAAAATGACAACGCAATACGTTTCACACTTCATACGGCTCGCATTGCTTGTTCTCAGTCTGCTACTCCTCGGCTGTGGTGGAGGGGTTAAACTGATTAATCTGCCCCAAAGCAGCATCGCGCTTAACCTGTCGAGAGAGCAACAGGAGCGCATTGAGCCCAAAATTGTGCTCATCCGCGACATCGTTGAGGATTACGAGTTTGAAAAAGATGAAGTGGAGGCTGAATATCGCCTTTACTATACCCGTGCTAGCCTGCCTCCGATGAGCCGATATGAAGGCGGCCGGGGCAGCAGGGTCCGGCTTGAATGGCATCAACTGAGAATGAAACTCAGAAGTTTTGTCGCACAACGGCGGGAATATGCCAAAGAAATCTCTGGGCTCCTCCGCGAAATCGAAGCCGATCTGACCCCTGACCAGCGTGTCGCGTTTGCAGATATAGAACTGCCGGAACTTCGGTTACCGGAGGTGCTCAGAAGACGCTACCATGACGACCTCGGAATGCGTATGAGAGGGGTGCCATTCAACTTCTGAAGTAGTACTTAACTTAAAAAGGAGATGTTTCAAACAATGAAACTTTCACTCTCTGTTCGGGTGGCAGAAGCACCCGGATCCAAAGAAGAGACCATCCGATCCTTCGACGAAATTGCCGCACTCGCCGATCAGCTCGGTTATAATGCTGTCTGCATGAGAGCGTCGCAGGCGGGAACACAGACGCCGCTCCAGCAAATCACCGCTATCCGGCAGAAAATCCGCCAACTCAATCTCGCTGTATCGATGGTTACCGGAGATTTCCCGATTCCAATCAACAACGACCAAGGTCCCGATGCGCTACGGAACATCACGCCTTATCTGGATTTGACCGACCTGTTGGGTGCCAATCTGATTCGGATTGCGATGAAAAAAGAGGAAGATATCATCTGGGCGAAACGAGCCTCCGACGAAGCCCGCGAGCGAGGCATCCGGTTGGCGCATCAGTCGCATACGCGCAGCCTATTTGAAACGGTGGATGGTTCAATCGATACACTCAAGCGGGTGGGAAGAAACAACTTTGGCATCATCTACGAGCCAGCGAATCTAGATCTCTGTGGACAGGATTACGGACCCGAAACGCTCAAGCGGTTTTCACCTTATCTGTTTAACGTTTATCTTCAAAATCATATCCGGCGTCCCGATGGAAAGACACATCTTGAAACGTGGATTCGTGGGGATGTTCCACACGATCCGATTCGTTTGCAAGATGAGGGCGGGATCGACTTTTCAAATGTGTTTGAAGGATTGGCAGAGATTGGTTACAACGGCTATGTGACGGTGCATCAGGCATTCACCGAAATCATGGAGCCAGAGGATGCCGCACAGCAGAGCTATGATTACTTGACGCAGCTTGCGAATTTTGAGGCAAGGGCAGTGGGGTAAGACTGTTAAGAGCTATATACTTCAATAGGGAACAACGACCGTTGTTCCCTGCGAAACGGAACCGATACCTAAAGTCCTACTGTAGTTGCCCGTTTCTTAATCCCGATTTATCGGGCGTTGGGAGTTATCCTATGCGGCGATGAGGTGCTATTCCTCTTTTTTAAAATTCTGCTTTTATAGACTGGAGTCAAACGATGACCGATTTTTCCAAATTTATTCGGGATGTCCCCGATTTTCCACAGCCGGGAATTCTCTTCAAAGATATTACCCCGCTGCTCCAAAATCCACACGCCTTCCGCGATGCGGTGGATGCAATGGCAGCCAACTACGAACCGAAAAATGTTGATGTGGTAGTGGGCATTGATGCACGCGGCTTTATTTTCGGCAGTGCGCTTGCCTATCGCTTGGGGGTTAGCTTCGTTCCCGTCCGCAAGAGCGGAAAACTCCCCTATCGTACGCATGAAGCGAGTTATGAACTGGAGTATGGCGTTGATACCCTCGCAATCCATCAGGACGCTTGTTCTTCGGGAAGTCGTGTCCTCATCTGTGACGATGTGATTGCAACAGGGGGTACAATCGCTGCTTCGATTAACCTTATTGAGAAACTGGACAGTGAAGTTGCCGGAATTGCAGTCCTTATCGAACTGACCTTCCTCAATGGGCGTGAAAAATTCCCGGATCAAGATATTTTTTCTCTAATTGAATTTTGACCCCTTGATATGCTATACTATCCCGTTGTTGTTAGCCGAGCTGCGCCTGTAGCTCAGGGGATAGAGCAGGGGCTTCCTAAGCCTCGTGTCGGGGGTTCGAATCCTCCCAGGCGCACCATTTTTGATTTCTAGGAGAAATGAATGTACAGCGTTAGTGTGTGGAAAGTAATTTTAATCATTGTGGTACTTGTATTTTCAGCATTGTACCTCATCCCGACCCCGGGAAATCTTTACAATCCCTTATACGGAAATCTCTCCCTCTGGATGCAAGAGAGACTCCCCAAATTTGAAGCGACCGATGAAAATTCGTTGAAGGTAAGCCTGCAAGCAGTCGAATACCCAGAGGGCATCAACTTGCAGGATGCAACAACGGAGCTCAAGGAAATCTTGGCGAGAAGGTTGGAAGCTAACGGATTTGAGGAGACGGTGGATTATCAATTTGATACAACGGAAGAACGAGACTTCCTCGTCAATTTCTTATCTCCAAAGAGCAAAGCCGATCTTGAAAGGGTTTTGGAAAATCTACATCTATACGGAAGTATCCCGACAATCGTCCGTCGCTTGATACCAGATAATCGCTTAAAGCTCGGGCTCGATCTCAGAGGGGGCGTTCACCTCGTCCTTGAAGTCGATCTTGAGGAGTCAAAAGTCGAATTGTTGAAGGGACGGGCCTCCTCAATACCGGAGCGATTGCGGACAGATAAAATTCATTGCAGAGTAGCAGAACCCGTCTTAGAGGAAAATGCGTTGAACGTCGTTGTAGGGATCCCAAAACGGCTTTCGGCCCCAAGCGAACAGGCAGAATATCTCAAAAAGGCGCAAGAAAATCTTCAAGATTTAGAGTTCTTTGATGCTCCCGAAGAAATTAATCGGACTGATACGGAGGTCACCTATCAGATTCGCTTGGATGAATCTGGCTTGGAGCAGTATAGCGAACAAGCGATCGATCAAGTTATGGTCGTTCTGCGAAACCGTATTGATGCGTTTGGTGTTGCTGAACCGTCAATTCGACGCGAAGCCAACCGTCCCCGAATCATCGTAGAATTGCCCGGCGCGAAGGATTCTTCAAAACCCCTCCAGATTGTCAAAACGATGGGGCGCCTCGAATTTAAGTTGGTGGAAAAGAGTCCTACCGGCGCAATTGCTTGGACTGGATCGGCGGATACCCCACCGCCTGACGATATTCCTGAAGGCACCGAAATCCGATACCATAATGACGATGGGACAACGCTAGCGAATAGTTGGTATGTTGTCCAGAGTCCAGTCCTGCTGAGTGGGGATCGAATTAAGAATGCACGAGAAACCCAAGGCAATACCAGCTTTGAGATTGTTGTGTCTATGAGTTTTGACTCACAGGGCAGCCGGAAGTTCGGTGAACTGACCACCAACCATGTTGGTGAACTTTTAGCCATTTTGCTTGATGGTAAGATTCAATCTGCACCGCGAATCAACGAGCCCATTCTCGGTGGCAATGCCCAAATCTCTGGCGACTTTACCTTTGAGGAAGCCCAATATCTAGCGAACATCCTCAAAGCAGGGGCGTTCCCTGTCGGCGTAAAAATCGCCGAAGAGCGAACTGTGGGACCAACCCTTGGTCAAGAAGCAATTGACGACGGGGTTCGCGCCGCAGTTATTGGTATGGGAGTCGTTCTGATTTTCATGCTAATCTATTACCGGTTTTCGGGTATCGTTGCGATTATTGCGCTGGCATTTAATATGCTGATTATTCTGGGGGCACTTGCCGGGTTTGGTGCAGCTTTGACGCTGCCCGGGCTTGCAGGGCTTGTCTTGACCATCGGCATGGCGGTTGATGCAAATGTGCTTATTTTTGAGCGCATCCGTGAGGAACTACGCACCGGCAAAACCGTATGGTCTGCAATTCAGACCGGCTACCAGAAAGCCTTCTGGACAATTCTTGATGCCAACGTAACAACGCTAGCTGTTGCAGCGGTACTCTATCATTTCGGAACAGGGCCTATCAAGGGATTTGCCGTCACGTTGGGGATCGGTATCTTTGCCAGCATGTTTACCGCCATTGTTGTCACACGAGAAATTTACGGCTGGGTGCTTGGCGGTCGAAATGTCGAGAGGTTGAGTATCGGACGGGAGGTTATCAGAAACACAACCATCAGTTTTCTTAGCAGAAGCCGGATGGGATTTGTTGTATCTGCAATCCTCATTATTATCGGCGTGGTTTCGCTCGTCCTCCATAATGGTCCAAATTTTGGGATCGATTTTCGGGGGGGCGTCAAGACCTACGCTAAATTTAACCGCGCAGTAACCCAACCAGAACTCTCTGCGAAACTAACAGAACTGGGCTATGAACGGTCAAAAATTCAAGTGGATGCGTCAAAGCGGGAAGCATCAATTGATATCGGCTATAGTAAGGAATTTGAAAGCCAGAGAGTCGTTGTGCCGTTAATCGCTGATCCCGGGGACGCAACCGCGAGGAACATTCAGGCCAGTGCCACGCAGGAGAGAGTGCGTTTCCAACCCGGAGATGCTATTCAGTTAATTGAAGGAGAGCATCGGTTGAGGAATGAGATTCGTGAAGTGATAGAAGGGGCGGACACCGTTACCTTCGTGCTTGCGGACGAAATTGGAGCCGATTTGACGCAAGCAGCGCAAATACAGGTCCAAGCAAGTGTCGGACAGATCCTCACCGGTGCGTTGTTACAAGGAGATGGGGATTGGCAGGCGATGCCGCGTGCTGTGAGCGTAAATGAAGTTGGACCCAGTGTGGGCAAAGACCTCAAATGGGCGGCCCTATGGTCTGTCATCTGGTCGATTGTTATCCTGCTTTTCTATATCTCTTGGCGCTTTGAATTTCGTTTCGCTATCGGTGCGATCGCTGCCCTGATCCACGATGTATTGATTACACTTGGTGTCTTTTCAGTGCTAGTGAAGGAAATTAACCTGCCGACAGTTGCCGCATTTCTCACAATTATCGGCTACTCCCTGAACGATACGATTGTTGTATTTGATCGTATTCGTGAGAATAGCACACTGCTCAAAGGGACCGACTTCGCTGAAGTTATCAACAGAAGCATCAATCAATCCTTGAGTCGGACTGTGGTGACCTCGTTGACAACGCTCTTTGTTGTTCTCGTTATTTTCCTGCAAACGGCTGCGGGTCAAGAGATTAACACCTTTGCATTGGCGTTGATTGTGGGCGTGATTGTCGGGACGTATTCATCTATTTTCATCGCCAGTCCGATCATATATCTCTGGCACTTAAGACGACGCAATATAGAAGTTCAAGAAGTTCAGGAAAGCACTGCATAGTAGTTAATGTGTTCATCGGTGTTAGCCCGGAGGAATTTCTCCCCCGGGCTCCTACTTATAACGCAAGTTGCTAGTGGATAAACTGTAAGTTGAGTATCAGTAAAATCCCGATTTATTGAGACGTCAGGAACCGGCGCAAGAGTCGGGAATTGGAATTCCCTCCTACACTGCACAAAACATGCAGTAGAAGCGATCTCCAAATCGCGACTTGCGTTACTCTCCCCTGTCAAATCGTATGGACGTCACCTGGTGGTTGGTTTCAAGTGGACTCATTCTGATTCTTGCCGTTGGTGTTCTGATGGTCGCAGCTCGGCGGCGGAGATACCCGCGTGCCCAAAGGCTTAACGATGAGCCAGCTAAACCGACACATGCCCTCACCCGCGAATTAGTCCATGAAATTCGCAATCCATTAAATAGTATTAACCTTAACCTCCAAATTTTGGAAGAGGATCTGTCCGCTGAGAACCCAAATTCCGCCAGCGAGGTGCAGAAACGGGTCCGGCGTATCCGTGGGGAGGTAGAGCGACTTGATCGAATATTAACCGATTTTCGGCGTTATGCCAATCTGCCACCGTTGACGTTTGAAGCCTGTGATCTTGGGATGCTTATCGAAGAAGTCTTGGACTTCAACGAACCAGAAGCACAAAAGCAGAACGTTCAGGTCAACCGTGAGATTCAAGCACTGCCGCCCGTTCAACTCGATCAATCGCAGTTCAAGCAGGCATTGCTGAATCTTATTATCAATGGGGTGCAGGCAATGAAGGATGGCGGCACACTCACGGTTCGTGCAAAACCGTTGAATGAAACGATACAAATTGATGTGGAAGATACAGGTCAAGGTATCGAATCAGAGCAATTTGACAAAATCTTTGATCTGTTCATCTCCACGAAAGTGGAGGGGACCGGAGTCGGTCTCACAATCGTAAAACAGATTATTGAAGGACATGGCGGCCGTGTAAGTGTGGAGAGCAATCCCGGGCACGGCACAAAATTCTCCATTCTACTCCCCGCTACGTAAAAATAGATATTTGTAGGGGCAGGTCTTGCGCCTGCCCTATACACCAACAGTACAGAACATAGGGCAACCACAAGGGTTACCCCTACCAATCAAAATCCGGACTGCGGCGTAGAAAACGCGCCAACCGTATGCAACTTCTGGAACCCATAACCGTGGGTCGGGGCTCCCCGGTCACGAAATCCTCGGACTTGCCCAACTTCAACGATCTGGCAAGGTTCATTCGTAGGGAACGCAAATCTGCGTTCCGTTTCTTCTTACGCATTACGAATTACGTATTATATTTCATTTAGCCCCAACAAGGCGACATGCGTGTCGTATTATCAGGCAACTAGCAGCTTAGGCTAAGTAGCAGCAGGTGATGAGATGATCCCCAAAATCCTTGTTGTCGATGATGATTCAGCGAGCGTCGAAGCAGCCATCGAAGTACTTGAACGCGAAGGCTACGCCCTATTTGCAGCATCGGGCGGAAGCGAAGCATTGAAGATCTTAGCTGCCGAGAACATTGATGTCGTCATTACGGATGAAAAGATGCCCGACCTGAGCGGGATCGATCTGCTCAAGCATATAAAGGACAACTACCCTTACACACAGGTCATCATCTTGACAGGTTACGGTTCAATTGATAGCGCAGTCGAAGCCACGAAAGCGGGAGCAGATGGCTACCTCGAAAAGCCGATACAGATTAACATCTTGCGCCAAACGGCGAAAAACGCACTCGAAAAACGGTCACTCTTCCTCCAAAACGTCAATCTGCGAGAACAACTCGATGACAAGTTCGGGTTCGCAAACATTATCGGCACTTCAAAACCGATGCGAGAGCTTTTCCGTATGATTCGACTCGTTGCCCCGACCAATGCGACAGTCCTCATCCGAGGTGAGAGCGGTGTTGGGAAAGAATTAATCGCGAACGCACTTCATAACCATAGCCGCAGGAGCGACAAAACGTTTCGGAGCATTAACTGTGGGGCCCTTTATCGAGAGCTTCTTGAGAGCGAGTTATTTGGATCCGAACGCGGATCGTTCACCGGGGCGACTGCCCGCAAACTAGGGCTGTTCGAGCAGGCAAACGGCGGCACCCTACTATTGGACGAGGTTGGGGAGATGGGACCGGAAACACAGGTGAAATTCCTCCGCGTACTGGAAGGACAGGAGTTCACACGGCTCGGCGGCGATAAACCCATCAAAACCGATGTCCGTATCATTGCTGCGACCAACGCAGATCTTGAGGAAGCGGTGAAAAACGGGAAATTCCGAAACGACCTCTATCACCGCATCAACCGATTTCCAATTCGGGTGCCCCCGTTGAGGGAACGACGAGAGGATATCCCCCTGCTGGTCAGCGCGTTCATCAAAGAGTTTAGCAAAGAACATGACCGTCCCGTCTCCGGAATCACCCCCCAAGCGATGGAGTACCTGAAAAATGCGGCTTGGGATGGAAACATCCGTGAGTTACGCAACGCCATCGAAACCGCCATCATCTTAGCGGAGGCGGAGACCCTTGAAATCGACGATTTCTCCTCCGAATTTCAAGCGGCTTTCACAGATTCTGAGGTGTCCTCGGATCCCGACGCTCAACTGGGAATTCCGCTAAATCTGGATGCTCCGGATAGTAGGGAACGCAGATCTATGTTCCTTACAGATGCTGATGATGAGAAGGTGGGAACTGTTGGAATGACAATGGAGGAGATCGAAAAAGAGGCGATCGGCAAGACGCTAGCAGAAACCGGCAATAACAAGAAACGAGCGGCGGAAATACTCGGAATTGGCTTGCGGACGCTGTATCGCAAACTGGAATCTTACGGCTGGCTAAACAAAAACGATTAAGCGGATAAACTACGTGGTTAGGGACATTTACTTCTTCTGTAGCAGGGATCTCCGAATCCCGCCCCCTCACTCTCGTCTTGTTGAGTTAGTAGGTCGAGATTCAGATCTCGACGCTTAATTGCCCTCCTGATTGTGATGGGCGAGGTGATCAATGTGGTTCTGAGTGAGTATATCCAATCGATCTTCTATCTGTATAAGTCGTTCATTGATGCGATTGTCAAGTCGCGTGATTCGACTGTCCACCTGCCTGACAGAGAATGAAATATACACCTGTGCAAAGCCGAAGATAGCGACAATTAGCGTGACAATAACCGTCAAGAGTGTTTGGTGGTTCTCCCATTTCATAACTAAATCACCTGTAGTTAAATATTATTATATTACTATACACCAAATATATTACTATACACCAAAACGACATACATCTCAACCCCATAATTATAGCGCAGCTAGGGTCATTTAATTCTGCTGTGAGAGGGATTTGCCAATCCCGATACCTCACCGGCAAAGCGATTCCCTCGTTGTGATTTTTCGCCCCAAATGGTTAAAAAGCCGAAAACTGAATAGCCCTAACAGCGCAGCAAAGGAGAAACGACGTGGCCTTAACAACCGATCAGAAAACGTTCTTTCAGGAATACGGTTACCTACCCTATACACGGGTGGTGTCTGACGAGGAATTGGAAGCCATCCGGCAGCGGAGCGAGGACATCGCTGAGGGACGTATGACGCATGTGCCCTCGCGCTACATCCAGCTTGAGGCAGCGTTCCGTGAGGATGAGGATACTGCTACACCTCAGCTCGACACCGTCCGCAAGATGACACAACTCTGCTACTTTGACGACCTCTTCCAGGCGGTTGCCAAGAAACCCGAAATCGTGGATGTCATCGAGGATCTCTTAGGTCCCAACATCAAGCTCTATACCGACCAACTGATGATGAAACCCCGCTATAACGGCACCGTGACCGATTGGCACCAAGACTCACCCGCTTGGCCCTTCTTCGTTCCACAGGACCATGTAAGCTGTTGGGTTGCCTTAGATGACGCCACCGTCGAAAACGGTTGTATGACCGTCATCCCCGGCAGCCACAAATGGGGACCCGTCACCCGTGAATACAAGCAGCGATTCATCGACGATCCAGAGATCGCCAAGCCGACACCTGTGGAGTTGAAGGCGGGGCACTGCATGTTCCACCACGGCCTGAACTTCCATCGCACCGGAGCGAACCCAACACCGAACCGACGTCGTGGTTTAGCATTGCACTACCTCCACGCCGAGACGAAATACCTCGGCATTGAAGATGAGGAGTCCCGCCTCCGAACCGAATGCGGGATGCCGAGAGGAGAATTTCGTTTCATGCCTATCCGAGGAAAAGAATTCCCCGGACGGGTCTGAACAGCTCAGATTGCCGTTGACATTATCAAGAAGGACTTGAGAATGTGGTAAAGGTAAAGCCCCAGCGGGGCAATATGTGTATAGAATACCAGCCTCCCAAATTCTCTAAAGCCCCAGCGGGGTGACATGTTTATAGACGAGCGATATGTGCTAGCAATCCAAAGCCCCAGCGGGGCGACATGTGTCATTTGTCTGAATCGCAGATTAAAACGGATTTAACAGATTACGCGGATAAATGTAGGTTCGGTTGATCGGTTAAGCCTGAATCGAAGATTCAGCAGACACAACCCAAACCACAATTCCGTTTTCCTCTCCAGACGAGGAACAATTAGACATCTCCACGCTTGAGACATGGCTATGGGACGCCGCCGGGGAATTTTGTTTCATCCATATCCACGAAAAAGAATTTCCCAGACGATTCTAAAAATTTCAGACAGTTATAAATACGGCATATATATTGATATATAAACGGCATCAAATATGCAGCATATATGATGCAAAATGTGTTGACAATAATATGTATTTAAGGTATACTTATAATGTGTTTGTTCTATCTATCATGAAAATCAGGAGGCAAAAACAGTGGCAACAAAGGGTAGTAAGCGGGTAGCATTCACATTTGATCTGAATAGTCTAGAGGCTTTAGAGGAAATGAAAGAGGAAGGGCATTACTCCTCTTTGGCCGAAACTGTGCGTGATTCACTACAAATCAACCGAGCATTGCAAACACAAGCCAAAAAAGGATACAACGAAATTATTGTGCGAGACCCGGAGACTGGAAATGAACGAGTTCTTGTTATTCCTTCATTACAGTCGCTTTCTCGAAAGGGTAAGTAATTGTGGAGAGAGAAAGAAACAGTGATAATGGTGAGTCAAGCTCCGAAGGCAGCGAAACCGCTGGAGTTGACATAGAAGGCGGCGAAATTTCCGGTGAATTTAACGCCTACGACAATCCAACTGATAGGCATAAAGCAACTACCACAAGGTGGCTTGCATATCTGCTAATCATTATACTTGGCGGATCTTTTGTAATCCACTATGGAGTTATGGCTTGGTTAGCTGCCCAGAATAAGACCGATGCTATGAAGATCGTCGAACAGACTTTCAGTGCATGGCTGCCCGTCATCTCTGGACTCGCAGCGGCCGCCGTGACATATTTTTTTACGAGGGAACGCAATGAGAAAAGATAAAAAATTTACCGATTCCAAGAACGCAGAGTTTCTTAACGCTTATAGCATCCATAACCGAGAAGATCTAAGTTGGGAGGTTGCAATCTACAAAATCGTTCAATTGAACGGTGATCAATCAAAAAACGAGGATCGAGGAAAAATAAAAGACATTATGTGGGCCTTGCGGCGGCAGTATACGGGGCAATGTCCTGGCTACGGCTTTATCTTTGATGTAGATAAAACCACGGTGGCTATACCCAAAAATTGGAATATTCCTCAACAGGACAACTTCAAGGGATACCGAGTTACACGTGACCGCGAGTTCAAAGCACAAATGAACAATCCGGATCATCGGGTAATTGTGAAAGGAATTTTGCGAGAAAGCATCAAGCGACATTTTAAGAACATTCCTTCAGATGAAATTGGACCGTTCTGGCAAGATTTCAATAACTTTTGTCAGGTGCCTAACTTGGCAAACTCAAATCAAAACATCATTTACTGTCGTAAGTTTCACGTCTCTCCCGAACTTCTTGAAAATAATCTTTGGGTACTACAAACCGAAATTAGGACTAAAAGCATTGATGGCCGAACATTTGCAGATTATTATCGTAGCGGTGAAGTTGAGCGGTTGGCGAACATGATTCGACTCAAACGAGAAAATCGTCTAACGCGTCAAAACAGGCCTACGGAGATTCGAGTTTGGTATTCTCCGGGGGATACTACAGCTACAGTGCTTGAATTAGACGATCCGGATGAAATCATTACTCATACAAAACTTAATCCAATGGACCAAATTGTCCTAGCGGATCAAACGGTTCTTTGTAAACGGTACAAGAAACCGCCTATCTCTGTTCCTTTAAGTGAAATACGACTTATACTTGATTCTGGGATTGCTCAAGAACGCCACCAAGAGACAATTATCGCCCCAGAGGAACGAACCAAATGGTATGATATGCTACGTGATTTCCTTAATGGATTGGAAATCTGTGGAGAGACACTCAACTTGGCTGAGACTCCTATAAATACACAGCAGTTTGAAACTATCCAATTTGTCCCTCCAAAACTTCGTGTCAGTCCATCTCTAGAAGGCGTTGATCTTATTCCTACGCCAACAGATGGCTCACCGCAGGAGTTAAAAAGCCGACGAAGGAAGTTGACCGATCACATCCGTAAAAACGGTTACTTGCAACAAAGGCCCATAAATCCCCTCCTTGTATACCCTCGAAGTTTCGGACAAGAGCGTGCAAGCCGTTTGAGAAGCGATCTTAACCAGTTAGTAATTCAGCAGGGGTTAGATTTCCAATTCGAGGCGCAGTCGCGTTACCGAGCGATCCACGATATAAGGCAAAAGGTTGAACAAGAAGAATACGATACCTTATTCGTCGTGCTTCCTGAAGGACGGAATGAAAAACACTCTGACATGGATATGCACGAACAAATAAAACAGCAGATCTCAATTCCCTCACAATGTATTCACCATGATAACACTCTGCCTTATAAATGGGTAAATCGGCACCCGAGAGCATTCGCAAAAGCAAATCGGCGCGCAAAGCTCACAAGATTCAAGATCGTTATAAACAGTGTATTTTAAACTTACTAGTCAAACATCACTGGGTCCCCTTTGCACCAGCTGAACCTTTTCATTACAATGTTCACTTAGGAATTGATGTTGGAGGAGTACATAATAACCGCGTCATGATATGTGCTGGATATGGCTTCGCACAACCTGCTGAAGGACTTACATTTCTACTTAAAAAGTGAATGTCCAAACGCAGAAAGTTGAGCCGATTCCTGATCGTGACTTTTACAACGGCCTTCTTTCCTGCTTGACGAACTATATCAAGGGTTGGTCGACGCTGGTATCGAAAAGCCGGATTTAATCGCGTCCTTTTCTTCCGTGATGGCGAGTTAGGTGGACAAGGCGATCATTGGAATGAGAAGGACACTCTTGTAAATTACATGAAGAGCTTCGTCAACGGGAATGGATTGATGATAATGCCCTTTGGACTGCCTTGGAAATTTCTAAAACAGCTGCCTTTTGGAGAGTTCTCCTCAGAAGTCATAATAACACCATTGGAGAATCCCACGGTTGGCAGATGTTTTCTTCCCGTTTACTGATAAAAATACAGCAATTATGTGTACGACAGGTGAGCCATATCTGCCCCCTCAAGGCACTGCATCACCGTTGGGCTTGTCCACGTTCACAATATTTACGGAACACAGCTAATTCCTAAAAAAGCATTACGCGACCTGTTTTGGGAAACCGATATGTGCTTTTCCAACTTGATACAGGAACGAAGCTTCCGTGGGTCCTACATGTTGCCAATGAAGGGGCTTTGCAATTGTCGAAAGCTTATCAAATCACGGGCATCACTATTTAACGGACTCCTACAATGATTCATCAGCAGTTTGTTAAAGATTTGTTTCTCCCAATCATCGTAATATTCTTGGTTTTCGTGATAGACTAGCCAAGCAGCGACGATAAGCTCAATACCATCAGAGAAATCATTTTCCTGCTGTAAATTTAAGACGTATTTTATTGAGATCTTCAGGTTTAAGGCAAGGTATTCTTATACTTTTGCAGCAAGTCAGTGCTGCAGCAACGCATTGGGTGAGCAAGTTCAGAATTACGCAATGACCGATATTGGTTTCCAATTGACAGTGGTATCCTATACCAGTTATCTTGTATCTGTTTTAAACCTGCAAGATACTTGTCCCAACCTAATCTTTCGGCAGCATGTAATAGCGCATAGGTTCTGAGCTCAATGGGTGGATGATCTGGTTCGATAACAAATGGGTTTTCCGTACCCTCATGTGCATCTTCAAAGGCTGCTAAGTATGCCGGGCCACATGCCCAGAGGGCAATGACATCAATTGCTAACTCTTCAACCCATTTTGAATTTCTCCATTTGGCATTAATTTCTTTTATGATTGCTTGGGATTGGGTTTTGGCAAGACCATGATCTGACATTGACATTTTCTTCAGTTGTGAAATGAGGGTGTCAAGATGCGGAAGAAATTCACTCAAATAATCTTTCACAGTGTCCACGGTGCCTGAGCAAGTGGTGCCCAAGTTCATGACAGATCCATGAATAATCTAAGAAGGAACGGAATTTCTTCGCTCGCTACGGATGGAATGTAGATGAAACTCACTGCTAAACTTGAGTTCACTGTAGATATAGTAGGAATAGGAATCCGTTCATATCCCCATTCATTATAGTGGGTGGGTATAATCATACTAGAGTTTGGAGTTAAATCGTTACTCCAACTTTGCACGATCGACTGTATCATCCAAGCATCAAAGTAGAAATGACGACCGAATTCTTGGGGCACACGTTCCAACAATTTAGAAACATACTCAATAATCTGCTCATGTTTAAAATCAGTGAGTCGCTTTAATTTCACGGCTAATTCATAGAGAGGTGAATCGAGAAGTTTTTCTAATTCGTTCGTGCACCTGCGGATATTTATTCTTTCGGCTTCGCGGTCTACGCGCCAATTTTTACCTCCATAAACTCATCGAGCAGATCTAGGCGGATAAAGGAATAACATGTCATATAAAAATTGAACCTTGACATATTCTCCTGCGTGTCACACCTTCTAACCCCTTTGTATTGATATGCTGAAATTATAACAAACCATCCCGAAAAGTGCTATTATTTTTTATTTTGTAGCCCAAGGTTGAGCACTTTTCTTCTGGAAAGTAATATGACTTTTAGGGCAGCTCTACCCCTGGGGTAGTAGCCCAAGCGCCACTGAGGCGTGGCGGATTCGGCGAATGTTGTTCCGGTTTGGGCAAATCTAATAAAGAAAGGAGAGCTATGATGAAAAAGATATTTTGGGGATGGAAAACACAAACGGGCTACCTTTACGGAGGTCTGTTGTCTATAATTATGAATCTATTCTTAACATCGAGCACTCTAACACCACCTACTGATACAAAGGTTGTGTTTATGTCCAACCACAGTGGGAATAGTCAAATTTACCGGACAACCCTAATCGGAAACAACTTCGTCGATTCACCAAACATCCTGAACATAACAGTGCGCAACTATCTGGTGCTCTACAAAGAAATTGACTGCTTTTGCAAGCTAGTAAAAAAACAAAAACAGGAGCATAACCATTGCCCAAAAACAACACCACAGCAGACACAGCCCAAACCACAAACCCATTGTCCCCTCCAGATGAGGAACAATTAGACATCTCCACGCTTGAAACATGGCTATGGGACGCCGCCTGCGTCATTCGAGGGGCGACCGATGCCCCGAAATTCAAAGATTTCATCCTACCCCTAATTTTCTACAAACGGCTCTCCGATGTGTTTGACGATGAAGTTGCGAATCTGGTCAAGGAATTTGGTGATGCAGAAGATACACGAAAAATCATTGACGAAGACCATGAGAATGCACTCAAGAGCGGACACACCCCGATTGTCCGTTTCTACATCCCGCAAGAATACCGTTGGGACGCACTTCGCGACCATCCCGCAGATGGCCGCTTGGGCGAGTTTGTCACCGAAGCGATGCGCGAAGTTGCCCGTCTGAACCCACCGTTGCGGGGCGTTCTCGATGTCGAGGACTTCAACGAGCAACAGAGCGGACAACGCACCCTTGACGATGACCGACTGGAGGCACTGATTGAGGTCATCAGTGGACATCGGCTTGGACTTCAAGACACAGAGCCGGATATCCTCGGCCGTGCCTACGAGTATCTGTTACGGAAATTTGCCGAAGGACAGGGGCAGAGCGCGGGCGAATTCTACACACCGAAAGAGGTCGGTCAGTTAATGGCACGTCTCATTAACCCCGAACCGCACACTACCATCTACGATCCAGCCTGCGGTTCAGGTGGGCTGCTGATCAAACCCCGCCTCCTATTTGAGATGACGCACCCGGAGGCAAAGAGCGCGGCTCCACAAATCTATGGACAAGAACTGACTCCCACCACCTTCGCTATGGCAAAGATGAACGCCTTTCTGCACGATTTTATCGGTGCCGATTTGCGTATCGGCGACACCTTCCGCAACCCCGCCTTTGTTGATGGCAATTCGGAGCTGCGACGCTTTGACTATGTGCTTGCCAATCCGATGTGGAATCAGAAAGAGTATAACGATGCCTTCTACGCCAACGACAGCTATGGACGCTTCACCGATGGCGTTGCGCCGAGTTCCTCCGCAGATTGGGCGTGGGTGCAGCATATTCTCGCCTCCCTGAAAGCGACCGGACGCGCCGCGATTGTCCTCGATACCGGTGCGGTGTCTCGCGGGTCCGGCAGCAAGCAGACCAACCGAGAGCGCGATATCCGCAAAGCGTTTGTGGAGAACGATCTGATCGAAGGCGTGATACTGCTGCCCGAAAACCTGTTTTACAACACCAGCTCCCCGGGGATTATTTTGCTCCTGAATTGCAACAAACCAGCGGAACGCAAAGCACAAATCCTACTGATCAACCTCTCTCAATATTTCATCAGTGAGAAACCGAAAAACGTCCTGACCGATGAAGGGATTGATGCCGCAGCGGAGGTATATGGGGCGTGGGAATCCCGCGAGAAGTTGAGCGCGGTTATCACACTTGAAGATGCCCAAAAAACCGATTATAACCTGAGCCCTTCCCAATTTGTGGATGTGGGAGATAAGGTAGAGCACCGTCCTATCCCTGAGATTTTGGCGGACCTAACGGAAGCGCGTATCACCCGCGAAAAAGCAGATAAGACCTTGGAAGATGTTAATCCGTAAACTTGGACTTCAACGGAGGAGGAATTGCAATGTTTGATATGAATTGGCCGGAACACTGGAAAATTGCGAAGTTGGGTGATAAAGCAGAACTAAAGAATGGAATTAATTTATAAGAAAGAGCAAAAAGGACAAGGCATTTTAACTGTAGATGTCCTGGATATTTACCAGTTCTTAGATGCAACATTTATCTCAAGATAGAGAGCTAATCTGTATAGAGGAGGATTGTATAAATTAAAGCTGAAAAGATTTATTAAAAACAGATATTTACGTTTGGGCGATCTTCAATAATTGCAAGAAGGTGTTAGCTTGGAAGTAAATCTGTTGTTTGGGGGACATGCCCAGATCCAATGACGGATTTGAATGGTTCTTTAATCCGGTGCATTTTGTGCTCACAACGTCAGAAATTCGAATGGTGGAATCATTATTTATTGCACATGTCTTTCAGACTAAGAATTATCGGGGGCATTTACTTAGAGAAGCTCGCGGTACAAATATTAACTAATATTATCGCAAAATCACGTTCTTGTACTTATCACTTTCCCCTTCCCCCACTCCCCGAACAACGCGCCATTGCCCACATTTTAGGGGCAATCCAAGAAGCAAAAGCCGCACGACAACGCGAGCTTGCCTTAGAACGTGAACGCAAAGCGGCGTTGATGGATCACCTCTTTTCACACGGCACGAAAGGCGAACCCCGCAAGCAAACGGAGATTGGGGAAATCCCTGAAAGCTGGAAAGTAACAAGACTAGGTGATTTAGTAAAGTTGAAAAGTGGTTTGTCCCGCCCAAAAGATATGGAGAGTGAACCCAATTCGGAGTTGATCGTTCCAGTATATGGCGGAAATGGGGTTTTGGGTTACACTAGCAAGGAATTTAGTGAACAAAGACTTCTTGTGATTGGTCGCGTTGGAGAATATTGTGGTTGCGTGCATATTGCGGAAGCTCCAAATTGGATTACTGATAATGCTTTATATTCAGAGCGATGGTTTAACAGTGAGGCTACACTTGATTTTCTGGCGGAACAATTAAAGCACTTTAATTTAAATCAATTCAAGAGGAGAGGTGGACAACCCCTGATTACACAGAGCATTATTCATGAACTAAAAATCCCCCTTCCCTCACTTTCCGAACAGCACACCATTTCCGAAATCCTACAAGCCTGCGATACAAAAATCGCAACCCTTGAACAGGAAGCGGAACGACTGGACGAACTTTTCGACGCCATGCTCGATGAACTGATGACAGGGAAAAGATCCGCCGTGCCACTAATTGGCTCGGAAACGTCCAACTAGAAAACTCTGTCTAATCAGGATGAGGTATTAAGAAATGGAACCAGATATTAACGCATATATTGCTGTCATGGAGGAGATTAAACGCCGTACGGAGGTAGTATTCGCATTGCACACCCGAACAATAAATATAATGTATCCGGCTACCCATGTTGAATCAATGGTGCTTCAGATCCGTATGATTACAGAATTAATAGCCCTCGCATCACTGGCCGCAAATAGGTCGATTTTCGAGCAGAATAAGAAAAAATTTGAGAAACATTGGCGTCTAACGGAAATACTCAAGGATGTAGAAAGTTTAAACCCAAACTTTTATCCTCTACCCCTTATTGAGGAACCATTGAAGAATCCTCGTATTAAGAATGAACTCGTTGATATGGAGGCTGGGTTTATGACGCGTGATGAACTTATTGAGGTTCACGGCAGATGCGCCAACTTACTGCACGCAAGGAATCCGTTCGGAAAAGATGTAGACTATAGCTACTACGAAAGAATGGTACCGGAATGGATAAAACGGATCATGAAACTACTCAACTGCCACCAGATAAAACTGTTAGATGATAATCACTTCTATCTAGTTCACATGAAGGAAGAAGGAGATGATTACGTGCACATGTATACATTTGAAGAGGTAGGGGATGTAGATGATTTCCAACCCGATCCGTGTTCTAGCTAAACTTAAATCCAAGTGTTAAGTGGTTTACTAACAGAAGTACTGTGGATTCGTCAACCCACAGTGAGTAACTCTGCCGGACTTCGCTTGAAAAAAATAGTGAACCTTGAAGGAGAAGCCGCACGGCTAGACAAACTATTCCACGCCGTGCTCGACGAACTGATGACGGGGAAAAGGCCCGCCGCGCCACTCATTGAGGCGGAATTGCCAAATTAACGGAGGCAGCACAGATTAGCATATTTTCATAGCTGTAGGAGTTACGCAGTTCAGTTTGTAGTAGCGCGTTCATTGCGCGTTCGGACGGGCGATAAATCGCCCTACTACGAACCTAAGCCCTTAGTGTAGTTGCCCGATTTATCAGGCGTTGGTAAGGCTATCCTACGGCGATAAATCGCTGAACTACAAAGCTTTGAGCATTCAAGTGCGTAAGTCCTAAGCTGTATATTTTGCTTATGTTTTAATCTCTTTTATCCCTTGCAGTGAGGAGTCCATCAATCAAATCCTTGAGCTGATCTTCAGTGCGTCTCACCAACTCAGTTAATCTCCTCTCGGTTTCAGACAGAGAATATCGGAAATCTTTTTTGGTGTCTTTATTTGAGTCACTAAGTCTTTCTTCTGCCAATTTGATGGCATTCTCCAACCTCTTCTCTGCATCACGTAAGTTGTAACTTACATCGGACAACTGCCGATTTACTGGTTCAATTGCTTGTTCTATATCATTCTTAATATCCAATGCATCATCTTTGGATTTGATATGCCTATACATAAGATAGGGAACAATAAGACCGATAAATCCTATCAATGCAGGAAGCCACTGCTTCAGGATTTCCACGATAACCTCCTAAACCAACATTTATCAATCTTGCGTGCAAGCCCCCTTCCTTTAGGTAGGGGATGTAGCACGCCAAAGCGCATTCGTTGTAAAAAAAGGTTGCACTTCTAATCAAAGTATATACAATTCCTTTCAAACCTAATGAAAGGACGCTATATTGTGAGAATTGAACAGACCCAAAAGAGATATGCAAAATCAGGGCATATTCTCTATAGTTGTGAGTATCATATTGTTTGGTGTACTAAGTATCGGCGAGGCGTTCTCACTCAACCGATACAAAATCGACTAAAATCGCTCATATATGAGAAACAGAACGACTACAAATATGAGGCGATAGAAATTGAAGTCATGCCGGATCATGTTCACCTGTTAGCCGGCATAGATTCCCATGAATCTGCTAGCATGTCGTTTCACGGATAAAAGGTTGGACTTCCAATCACCTCCGAATCAAAGCGAAGGCAGATACGATAGTGATTGGAGACCTCAAGGACATCCGTAACCGAGCGAAGTTTTCTAAGAAGTCTAACCAGAAGGTTCACCAATGGGCGTTTGCCCGTATCCAGTCCATGATAGCCTACAAAGCCGAGCTTGCAGGTTTGAAAGTCAAGTTTGTATCCGAGGCGTATACCTCACAGACCTGCCCTAAGTGTGGGAATCGAAAGAAACCCACTAATCGAAACTACAAATGCAAGTGTGGCTTTGCGTATCACCGAGACGGCGTAGGGGCTATCAACCTTTGGAACAAAGTATCGGGATTCATCTTGAGTCCCGTAGTTGGGGCGATGGCGTCCCCGATAGGTGTTCGATTTCACGAGCATCTATGTAAATCTGGCTAACACAGCGGATAAGAATCCCCACCCTCAAGGGTGTGGGAGTACGTCAAAGTAAAGTCAAGAGACTATACTAAATAGTTAATTAGGTGTCAAGTTATAGTGGACCTTAGAATTAATGGGACACTCCAAACCGGGGCAGTTAGGATACCGTACCTACCGTTCTCCCGTTGGGTAGTGGAAACCGCACCTACCGGGGCGCGAAAGTGTTCATTTATTTTTTGAATTCACTATAAATGGATACCCTCATAGGGCTATTCAGTTTTCGGTTTTTTAACCAGTTGGGTCGAAAAATCGCAATCGGGCAGTGCTTGGCCGGTAAATTATCGGGATTGGGAAATCCCTCTCACAGGAGAAAATTATGTCTGAACGCGCCGCAGTCCAAGATCCAATGCTCGAATATGCCGATGAAATTGGCTGGAAGTCTGTTTCTCGATTAGAAGCGACGCAAAAGCGCGGCGGTAATACCGGGCTTTACTTCATTGACATACTAAAAACGCAACTGATGAAACTCAACGGGGGGATATTGGATGAAACTCGTTGTGGAGAGATTGTGCGACAGCTGAATTTGCTCAGACCGACACTTGAAGAAAACCAAGACGCGCTCTCCTGGCTGCGCGGTGAACGATCAATTTTTGTCCCAGACGAGAACCGTGAGCGGAATGTCACCCTGATTGATTACGATACCCCCGACAACAACCTGTTTCAGGTGACCGATGAATGGACGCAGGGTGGGACAGTCCACCGCAACCGCGCCGATGTCGTTTTTCTGATTAATGGGATTCCCGTTGCGGTGGTGGAAACCAAATCTGCTAACAAGCGGGACGGAATAGAGATAGGTGTTGACCAGATCCGCCGCTACCACCGCGAAACGCCGGAGATGTTTACCACCGCACAACTGTTTGGTGTCACACAGATGCTAGACTTCTACTACGGCGTAACATGGAACGTCAACCGCAAAAACCTGTTTGAATGGAAGATCGACGCACTCACCAACTACGAGGCGAAGGTCAAGACCTTCTTTGACCGTGAACGATTCCTAAAAGTGTTGCGAGAGTCGATTGTTTTCCAGAGCAAGGACGATACGCTGATCAAAGTGGTGTTGCGTCAGCACCAGACCCGTGCGGTGGACAAGGTGATTGAACGGGTTCACGACCCGGACAGGCAACGCGGCCTAATCTGGCACACACAGGGCAGCGGCAAAACCCTCACCATAATAACGATTGCCTCCCGACTCTTGCGCGGTGGTGGAGAGACCGAAAAGCCGACGGTGCTGATGCTAATTGACCGTAACGAATTGGAGAGCCAGCTTTTTAGAAATATCACCGGCTACGGCATCACCTCACATAGAGTCGCAAAGAGCAAGCGAGACCTACAAAAGATTCTGGCGTCTGATTATCGCGGCTTAATCGTCTCAATGATCCATAAGTTTGACAATATACCGGCAGCTATCAACACCCGTGAGGGTGTAACCGTACTGGTTGACGAAGCACACCGGACCACCGGCGGCGATCTGGGGAATTACCTGATAGCGGCCCTGCCCAATGCGACCTATATCGGCTTTACCGGCACCCCGATCGACAAACTCGCTCAAGGGCAGGGAACCTTTAAGGTGTTCGGTGCGGACGACGAGCGGGGGTATCTGGATAAATACGCGATAGCGGAATCCATCGAAGACGGGACAACCGTTCGGTTGAATTACGCCCTTGCCCCGTCCGAGTTACTGGTTGACCGCGAAACACTGGAGAGAGAATTTTTAAGGGAGATGGTAGCGGGGGGAGTGAGCGATTTTGAGGAACTAGATGCGATTCTGAACCGTGCAGTCCGATTGAAAGCGATAATGAAAGCCCCCGATAGGGTTGACAACGTTGCCACGGCTGTTGCGGCGCATTTTCGGGAAAATGTGGAGCCGATGGGATTCAAAGCGTTTCTGGTCGCTGTTGACCGTGAGGCGTGTGCATTGTACAAGACGGCACTCGATAGACATCTACCATCGGAGTATTCGGAGGTGGTCTATTCTGAGGGCAATCAAGACTCCGAAGCCATGAAAGCGCATTGGCATACCGATGACGAAGAGAAGGAAATCCGTAAGAAATTCGCTGACAAAAACGAGCATCCCAAAATCCTGATTGTGACCCAAAAGCTATTGACCGGCTTTGACGCGCCGATCCTCTACTGCATCTACCTCGATAAACCGATGCGTGACCATGTGCTGCTACAGGCGATTGCGCGTGTCAACCGTCCTTATGAGGACAACGACGGACTGGTAAAACCTTACGGATTCGTTCTAGACTTTGTCGGTATCTTTGACAATCTGGAAAAAGCCCTCGCCTTTGATTCAGAAGAGATGGGGAGCGTGATTCAGAATCTCGATGTGCTCAAGGACCTTTTCATCAAGTTAATTCAGGAGGATGCAGCAGAGTATTTACCCCTTGCAGGGGGATGGGACGATCGGGCGAAAGAGCGATCGATTGAGCATTTCGACGAGACGGAGGATAGAGAAACGTTTTTCAAATTCTTCAAACAGTTGCAGGATATCTACACCATTCTATCGCCGGACGCTTTCTTACGCCCGTTTATTGGGGATTATCAGTCGCTTGCATCCCTCTACGGCCTGATCCGTAACGCCTACGCCGACCATATTTACGTTGATAAGGAGTTGACCGCCAAGACGCAGGAGCTCTTACAGCAGCATACCGAAAGCGATCAGTTTACGTTACCGGATGCTATTCAGGAATTGAACGCAGACACATTGAGGGAGATTAAGGGGAGCTATGTATCCGATAAAGTAAAGGTGCTGAATCTGCGGAAGATACTGCGTAAAACGGTAACGGAAGAAGGCCGATCAAAGCCATTTCTGATTTCAATCGGAGAACGGGCGGAGGCACTCACAGAAGCTTATGAGAATCGTCAACTGATGACGCAAGATGCATTGGCTGCGTTTGAAAAGTTAGCAGAGGAGTATACACAGGCTGCAAGAGAACGGGCCCAAATGAACCTAGACGAAAATGCCTACGCAGTTTATACGGTTCTTAAAGGGTTTGCAGAGGACATTAGGCCGGAACAAGTACAAGATCTCAGTAGAGTCTTTGACCAGTTTTCCGATTATCAGTGGGATGTACAACAAAACGGTCAGCTGCGGAGAATGTTCTATCTAACATTGAGACCGATTGTCGGAACAGAAGATATGATCGAAGCAACAAACGCATTGTTAAAGTTAGAGCGAATATGAAGGCCGAAAGTGTCTGGAATGATTCAGAGGATTTGAAAGATGCCGTGCAAGAATGGGCGGCCCGCATCGGTGTGGAGGTGCGGGAGGTGCATCTGCGCGATATGCGGAGGAAGTGGGCGTCCATATCGACAAATGGACGCCTGACCCTCAGCACCGATCTTCTCGCTCTACCGGAAGCGTTGCGAGAATTTGTGATCGTCCATGAACTGGTCCATCTCCTCGTCCCGAATCACGGGAGGGTGTTCAAGAGTTTCATGGCCGCCTACCTGCCCGATTGGGAAGAAAGGCAGCACCACTTACAGGCATTGCCGGAGGCTTAGAGATGGACTTCCATCCTTCCACTCTTCCGTTTCATCTATTGCTACCCCATAAAAAAACATTGTTCAAACACTCCCTTATTTCTCCCCAAGAGGTCAACTCAGATCCAAATATTTCCGTCATAAGAATAGACCAAAAATATCAAAGGGGAATATAGCACCACATGAAGAAGTTTTCAATTTTTCTTATATTAATCTTATTTACCTATCCCTGTGCTGCATTTGGACAAGGGGGGCCAAGCAGCACAGGGGAAATTTACGGCACAGTCTATCAACAGGATCTTGAGCAGCCAGTCGCATCCGCACAGGTCCGCATCGTAGAAACAAATCAGCGCACTGTAACCGATCGGAACGGCGAATTTCGATTCCGGGCCCTACCCGCCGGAACATATACACTCACCACATCCGCTTCCGGTTATCAGCCTCCAGCGGATGTCGTCGTCACCATCGAGCCGGGGGAAACAACCGAACTTAAAATTTACCTTGAGCAGATTGCGGTCGAACTTGATGAAGTAGAAGTGACAGGCGAACGTGCCGCGTCGCCCGTTGGTAGACAAACGTTAAGTAGCTCCGAGATTCAGCGCGTCCCCGGTAGCACAGGGGATGCCCTGCGCGCCCTACAAGCCTTGCCCAGCGTCGGCGTTGCGAACGACTTTAGCGGTGCCTTGTATATCCGCGGCGGCTCCGATGAAGACAACCTCTACTACTTTGACCGAGTGCCGATCGGCTATCCCTACCATTTTGGGGGAATCGTTTCGTCCCTCAGTTCCGAAGTCATCGAGCGGATCGATGTCTACGCCGGGGGCTACGGTGCCGAATTTGGCGTTGATTCTCAGGCGGTGATCGACATCTATTCCCGGAACAAGAACAAAGACGGCTTCCGCGCCAAACTTAACCTAAACGTGCTTTATTCGGAAGGGCTGTTGGAGGGAAAGATCGGTGATCAAGGGTTCTGGTATTTTGCCGGACGACGAAGTTACATCGATCTGTTCCTCGGATCATTGTCGTTTGATAGTGGCGCAATCACCGCTTTCCCCCGGTTCTGGGATTATCAGGTAAAGGGGGGCTATGACCTCAACGAGAAACATCAACTCTCTCTGAACATATTCGCTTCTGGCGATAGCTTTGCACTCAAGCTGGATGGTGAAGATGTGGACCAAGATATTAGAGGGAATGTTAGCTTCGGGAGCGGCTTTGAAGGGGTGGGTATCCACCTCCGTTCCCGGCTCTCAGACCGATTGACCTCTTTTTTATCCTTGACCCGTTCCGATTTTCAATTCGACATCAGTGCTGGTCCTGAGCTTGCTATAAAAATTGATGCACCAGATTACCTGCTCCGCGAGGACATCACTTACAACTTAAACCCGAAACATCGACTCGAATCCGGCGTGATACTTGGTTTTGAAACAGGCAGAGCGGTTGGCACGGGGAACCGTCCGCCCGATGAAGGTGAGGTCGATTATGATTTTCGGTTCGCCGAAAGGCGAACATTCGATGAATCTGTATCGAGTCAACGAATAGAAGTGTACCTGCAAGACCGGTATAAAGTGTTGCCATTCCTGTCAGTTGTGCTTGGCTTAAGGGTGGATTACTTCAGTCTTATTAACGAACCCTCTATCCAACCGCGTGGCAGCATCCTGTTGGATATTATGGAAGGTTCTCAACTCCAACTCTCTTACGGCAACTATCATCAGGTGCCGGGACCACCACGACTGACCCAAAGCGTCGGGAATCCCGAATTGAGCACAAGCCAAGCCAGTCACTATGTGTTAGAATTCACACGCCAAGTTTCGGCTGGGACAGAGTTCAAATTCGCCGGTTATTATAAAGACCTTACGAACCTTGTGACCACCGATGATGATATGATCTATCTGAACCAAGGCGTTGGATTTGCACAGGGGACTGAAGTGTTCCTACGCCATCGCGCCGGTGATCGATTCCTGGGCTGGGGATCCTACACGTATGGGCTTTCTAAACGCCGTGACCGCCCAGAGGAACCGTATCGCTACTATTCGTTTGACCAGACACACGTTGCGACTTTGGCGGCAACTTATCGGTTGACACCGACGTGGGAGATCGGTGTCAAATGGCAGTACCGAACCGGCAACCCCTATACGCCGGTGATAGACGCAACTCAGAAAACCGACCCACGTAACGGCGAATCTGTTTACGTCCCAATTTATGCGGAGACAAATTCAGCCCGACTTCCACCCTACCACCGGTTGGATGTGAAAATCAGTAAAGCGTTCCGATTCAATAGCTGGGAGATGAGTCTCTTTCTTGAACTGTTGAACGCCTATAACCGTAGAAACCTGCTCGATTTCAGCTACAGCGACGATTATACAGAGAAGAGCGACATCTACCAATTCCCAATCATTCCCTACTTAGGGATCACCACCGAGTTCTAGTAGTAGGCATATTGCTTTGAATCCCGCCTGTCCCGATTTATCGGGGCACCGTATGCCGTAACCCGCACACGCCCGTAGGCCGGGCATCTTGCCCGACCTCAACGATCCAGTAAGGTTCATTCGTAGGGAACGCAGATCTGCGTTCCGTTTTTTGTTACGCATTACGAATTATGCTCCATTTAGCCCCAGCGGGGCGACATGTGTATAGCATTGTGCCTTGATATATAGTGAATTCAAAAAATAAATGAACACTTGCGCCCCACGGTAGGGGCGGTTTCTAACCGCACCGCATCGGCACCCCCCTTTATTGTACCCCCCCTTAGTCCCCCCCCGCAAGCAGGGGGGAAAGCAAGCGGGGGGATAAAGGGGGGGCCTACCCAACGGGGGATTGGAATGTCTCATTAATTCTAAGGTCCACTATAAATCTTCGCACGGGAGAAAACATGAAACCCAATATTCTTATCTTTATGACCGACCAAGAACAGGCCGACGTGGTACATCCAGACCACCCATGTATCACGCCAAACGCTACGAGGTTAGCTCAGGAAGGGGTTCTCTTTCGCCGTTCATTCTGTCCAACGGCGCACTGCTGCCCTTCACGAGCAACGTTCATGACAGGCGTCTATCCCAGTCGGCACGGCATCTACAACAACGTCAGCAATCCGACCGCCATCCACCACGAACTCTACGAAGGTGTCGGGATGTTCAGTGAAACGCTGCGATCTTCGGGTTACAACTTGGCGTATGCCGGGAAATGGCATGTCACCGATGCCGAGAACCCATCCGACCGTGGCTGGGAGGATCTGCACCTCACGGCAGGCAAAGGCAGCTACATGCACCGTTCGGTTGCACAATGGCAGGATCAAGCCAAACAACCCGAATCAACGGAACGCCAGCGCGGACAAATCCTCCGCCCCGGTTGGGGACACTACCAGTTATACCAATCTTATCCAACCGACACGCCGAAAGGCTATGAAGATCACCGGGATTATCGCGTCGTCCAATCTGGGTTGGAGGCGTTGCAGCGACTATCCCAAGCGGATGCGCCGTGGTGCCTATACATCGGACCGAGCGGCCCCCACGACCCGTTCATCGTGCCGGAACGGTTCGCCCAAATGTATGATCCCAAAGAAATTCCACTGCCACCGAACTTCCACGACACACTGGAAGACAAACCCCGTGCCTATCAACGGGCGCGTCAGCAGTATTGGGATCAACTTTCGGAGGACGAAGTGCGCGAATCCATTCAGTACTATTGGGGGTACTGCACAATGGAGGACGCGATGTTCGGTGAGGTGCTTGAGACATTGGAGGAGACTGGGCAGGCGGAGAACACCCTTGTCTTGCGAATGAGCGACCACGGCGACTACTGCGGCGCACACGGTTTGTACCTCAAAGGGGTGCCAGCGTTCCGTGAGGCTTATAACATTGCTACGATCGCCCGTTGGCCCCAAGGGATCGCCAATCCTAACCGTGAAGTCGATGAGTTTGTCAGCCTCGCCGATTTCGCGCCCACCTTCATCGAATTGGCGGGCGAATCCGTGCCAGAGGACCTGACAGGCAGGAGCCTTGTACCGTTCCTGAAAGACGAAAATCCCTCCGATTGGACGGACGCATTCTACACCCAGTTCAACGGTGTCGAATTGTATTACAGCCAGCGCGTCGTGAGCACCAAAGCGTTCAAATATGTCTACAACGGCTTCGATTTCGATGAGGTGTATGATCTGCGGAACGATCCGCATGAGATGGTGAACCTCAGCGACCATCCCGATTATCAGGAGGTGAAGCGCGATCTAGTGCGTCGGATGTGGCGGTTCGCAGGGCGCGAGGACGACATCATCTTCAATCCGTATGCAACGGTGGCATTTGCACCGTGGGGTCCCGCCGATGCCCTACGTGACGAGGCGTAAAGAGGAGCAACTTCATGGCAATCCTTAAAGGTATCATTCGAGACAGTGTTTCAGGTGCCCCCGTCGAGGCGAAGGTCCATGTCCTGACCAGTAGCGGCAGTTTCGTCCATCCAGCGGATAGTATCCTGAAGATTGGACCGGGCGACCCGTTTTTCTACTGTCCGGGGGAGTTTACTGTGGACGTGCCCCGCGGTTCGACGGACATTGTGGTTGAGCGTGGCACGGAGTACGAACCGCTTCGGAAGGTCGTTTCGATGCCCGCAAAAGGGGCAGTCGAGGTCGAACTGCACCTCAAACGGTGGGCAGATCTCCCATCGCAGGGGTGGTATCCGGGAAATACACATCTGCATTATAACGAGGAGGAGGCTCGACCCGATGATCGGCTGCGTCTTGATCCTCAAGTCCACGATCTCAGCGTTACCGTTATCAGCATCTTGCAGCGGGGTGAAATCCCCTATGCCAGCAATAAGTATCCGCTAGGGTTCATGACCGACTATTCGACCGCACACCATCTGGTCGATTGCGGCGAGGAGAATCGCCATAATTCCCATTACGGCGGCGGGTCTGGGCACGTCATGTTCTTGCACCTCAAAAATCTGGTTGAGCCTGTCAGTCGGGGCGATCTCGTCAGCGACTTTGATCCCGACTATCCACCAATCTGTTACGCCTGCGACGACGCCAAACGACAGGGAGGGGTTGTGCTGTGGTGTCACAATGGACGGGGAATGGAAGTGCCGGTGGCGGCAGCGTTAGGGAAATTAGATGCCTTTAACCTATTCGATCCTTCTTGGAAAGACCTCGAATACGACATCTGGTATCATCTCCTCAACTGCGGTATCCCGCTGCCCGCATCAACCGGGACAGATTGGTTCATCTGTGCGAACAACCGCGTCTATGTCCAAACCGATGGGGAATTTACCTATGAAAACTGGTTGAAGGGTTTGCAGGCGGGACGTACATTTATCACAAACGGACCGGCGCTGTTCCTAAACCTTGATGGAGAATGCCCCGGCAGCACTATCGAATCCCCAAATGGGCGTCAACGCACTGTGTCAGGGCAGATTAGGTGGCAGTCACACTACCCGCTCAACCTTGTCGAACTGGTTCACAACGGGGCGGTGACGCAAACGGTTCCGCTTGATGGACTGAAACAGGGTGGCGAGTGGGCGTTTGACCTCCAGATCGAATCCGATGGTTGGGTTGCGGCGCGCGCTTTCGGGGAAGCCCGTGATAGCTTTGCACAGCCGGTCTATGCACACACCAGTCCTATCTACATCGGCACAGGGCGTCCTACCGACATCGCGCAGGATTCAGCAGCGTTCTTTGTACGTTCGATCGACAGTGCGATGGAGATAGTGAATCGGGATTGGCGGTTTACTAAGGATACACAGCGGGAAGAGGTCTTACACCTGTTCAACGAAGGGCGGAAAGTTTACGCAAGTTTAACAGGGCAGCGTTAGGGGCTAGGCTCCTTTTTCTTAGTTATTTGAGGGGTGTTCATAAATATTCGCCGTGGGAGTAGCATCCTTGCCACGACTCCCCTCAATTTTGGAAACCATCGGGATCAGGAGATCCCTCTCACAGGTGTCTGTGTCTGCATGGACTATTGACTGAATTATGAACATCCTTGAGGTATTTATAGTGAATTGTAAAAATAAATAGACACTTTCGCCCTCCGGTAGGTTCGGTTTGTCACCGCCCCGCATCGGCACCCCCCTTTATTCTACCCCCCCTAACCCCCCTCGCCCCCCTTGTCAAGGGGGAACCGATGCAAGCAGGGGGGAAAGCAAGCGGGGGGAAATAGGGGGGCTACCCAACGGGAGGACGGTAGGTGCGGTTAGGACACCGCACAGGTTTGGAGTGTCTCGTTAATTCTAAGTTCCACTGTAGATTTAAGCACGTGCCTCTTCAGGAGAAACCCGACGCTGGCCGCTCGCTTGCGCCGGCGCAGGTTCAATGGTTGGGGCCGCCTCGCCTGCCTCAACCATACGCCGGATAAGCCGCTCCCGCATCACCGCAGCGACCTCTTGGTGTGACTCCTTTCCAATCAGGTTCGCTAGCTCGTAGGGATCCGCCTGCAAGTCGTAAAGAGACTCCTCGATATACTCCTCCGAACCTGCCCCCTGCGCGCTGCGTCCTCCCGGCGCAGCAACGCCGTACTTCCATCGGTGCGTGCGAACAGCACGCCCCACCTGTGCCTCACTCACCTGAACGAAAACCTCCTCGGGCCACCCCTCCGTTTCACCTCTCGTCAGCGGAAGGATTGAACGGCCTTGCATCTCTTCGGGCACGGGAATCCCCGCAGCGTCAAGAAGCGTTGGCGGCAAGTCAACGAGACTGACCAGTTGTTGCAGCTGCCCTCCACCATTGAAGCCCGGCCCGTGCAGTGCTGTTGGGACGCGGATGGAACTTTCGTGGCTGGAACGTTTGTATTCCGCATTTCGCGTCTTGAAGTGACAACCGTGATCCGATGTAAAGAGCAGAATAGTGTTATCGAGTAGGTCAAGACTCTTGAGTGCGTCCAATACCCTACCGAGTGCTTCATCGAGGCGTTTGACCATACCGTAATAGCCGGCAATATGCTGCTGCGTTGAGCCACCCAACGCAGCAAGGTCCGGCGGAATCCATCTTCCTGCGTAACGTTCACGGTAGCCATCGGGCGGCGGGTAATCGTCGAGGTGATTCTGGTGGTGTGGCTCGATGTACGAGGTAAAAAGATAAAATGGATCGCCTTGGTGGGTGTCAATATAGCGAATCATAGAGTCGGTGACGGCATCCACACGGTAGCCGGGAAGTTTGACAGGTTGGTTGTCACTGTTGTAGAGCACGGTCGAGTAAGCGTCAGAGGTAAACTCAAGCACGTTGGAGGCAAGCCAATACTCATAACCACCACGCGCAGATTCCGGGACGGGTCCCTCAACGCCCCTGTCGTAGAGATGCCACTTGCCGATGTAACCTGTCCTGTAGCCGTTCTCACCAAAATGATGGGCAAGTGTCTTCAGATTGGAGGGCAGTGGGATACCGTTTCGGTAACACCCCGTTTCAGTGGCGTAAAGCCCGGTTTGCAAGCAAGACCGCGCTGGACCACAAACGGGCTGGCAGGTAAACGAGTGGTGGACATGGGTTCCCCTTCGCGCCATCCGATCAAAATTCGGCGTCAAATCGAGCGGATTGCCGTGGACCCCCGTTGTGTCCCAGCGTTGCTGGTCTGTGAAGAACACGATTACATTGGGCTGGTCTGAAGTTCTTGCCATATTATTGTTTCTCCGTTTCCTCATCACCGTTAAAGTTGATCTGTCTAGTCGCTCCTCAGATTCAACGGAGACGCGACCCAGACTACAAGGCAATCTCTTGTTGGTCTACACACTTTCAATTTCTTGTGTTCCAAGTTTCGCTCTCAGATTGGATCCATTTAATCCTTCAAGGAGTCCGCTCAGAAAACGCTTATACAGATGTTCCGCTAAAAAGAAGAAGATTTCCTGTTGGGTGTTTTCTGATACCTGATTATCTGGTCCAAGTAGCCGGGAGATTTCTTCCGCTGCTTCATGTTCAAGGTCTGGATATTTACCGATAACAGATTCATGAAGATTCGCAAACCATTCTCCAGTATCGCTCAGTGGATCTAATGTTGCATTAAGGAAATCTGCAATCTCTGAAAGAATCGGATCCGTGCATTCTTCTATGAAATTTTGATTGACTCGGGTTAACTCGAAAAGCCAAAGCAGGCTATTAGCCACTTCCGACCAATACTGAATTGAAAAATCAGGTGTTCTTAAATCATCAAGTGATCTGCGCTGTCTTCGCGGTGGCGGTGCATCCCTGCGTACCATAATGATCTCCTATTGTTGTGAGGGTATAATGAGTACCTTGCTCACTGTCAATATATTCCAAAACTTCAAGAGTTGGGAGCATTCTATCATAGACCTGCTCCGAGGCTAATCAAAGCAGCCATCAAGACTTTTCAGGAACAAGCGACCGACATCAAGGTTATACGCGAAATCGCTTGCTATCCAAGGACTGTTGTAGCCGATGACCGGTACTTCGCTCTCATGGCGTGAACCGTGAGATCTAATATCGACAACTGTTTCCATTTTGGCGAGTTCGCCAAAAACGGTATCTCGATCTGCGAGGACGAAAATGTCTCCAATCCTATCCGGGTGGAGCCGAAATTGGTGCGCTGCTTCATCTGAGGCATAAACCTCTTCGACCCCCGGCGCAGCACCTAATGTTTCTATCGCCTTCGGCAGATCCCCTGTCCTCTGTAGAAAAACATACGCCGCCCCTCCCAAATTACCGTGATGGGCAACATAACGGTCTTTGATGATGGGGATAGCACTCGACGGAACGCTATGCTCGGTCAACCAACGCCCCGGATCGAGCGCGCGGTTCTTCGGCAACATCGCGTGATCCGCTGTAATGTAAATCTCCCGTTCCGGGTTATCGTCCACAATCTGCCCAATAAGTCGGTCCAGTTCAGCGATATGTTCCAGTGAGTGTTCCTCTGTTGGGGCGTACTTGTGTTGATTCCAATCCGTTGTTGAGCAGTAGGCGAGTTGTGGGTCATGCTCACGTAGAACCTGACGCAACGCCCGCAGCAACCACCAATTAATCTCCGACGAGTAGATATCCTCAACCGGTCCAGCTGCCTCAACGTATTCAGGGGGTGGATCTTCCGCAGCGATAGCGATATCCGTTCCTGCCTCAAGCATCCGTAGCAGTTTTTGCTTCGTAACGAGCAAAGCGGTTTTCTCTGCGAAACCCGACAATTTTGCACGCTCAAATAGCGTCTGTGCGAGCAAAAAACGGTTATCCTCAATAAACTCTCCTTGCCCCGTCTCACGGTCAACATGGTAGTTGGTTGTAATGCCGTGTATCTCTGGAAAAGTCCCTGTTGCAAGACTCACATTATTGACATTTGTAACAGAGGGAATGACTGATTTCGCGTGTTGATAGAAACCCTCCTCTGCTAACTTTTGGAGGTTCGGTATCTCGCTGACGGCGAGATAGTCGTGCCCGCCGGCGTCAATACAGATAATCAAAACTTTGCGCTGGCTCAAAATGATTTCCCTTCTGATGTCGGATGGATACCAACTCGGATCAGATCCCCCTGCATTGCGCGATCAAACGCAGCGTTAATTTCCGCTAACGGATAGATTTCACCGACTAATTCCTTAAATGGATAACGCTTCCGCGTCGTCTCAACAAACCGAAGCGCGTCTCCTAGTGCAGATGGATGATAGTTGTGATTGCCTCGCACCGTCAAGCATTTTGTCACAATCTTGTGTGCGTCCACCGTGACCTCTGCGCGCGGAAAGACGTAGCCGAGGGTCAAACAGTTTCCACCGATTCTCAACCAATCGAGAGAGTTGACCAGCGCAGCTGCCGCACCGCTCACCTCGATGGCAAAATCCACACCGTGCCCCATCGTTAAATCGTACAAGGCTGCTCCGATTTCAGTTGCGGAATTTTCAGTAAGATTAAACGTATGCGTTGCTCCGAAGGCTTCTGCGATGCGGAGACGCTCGGCGACACGGTCTACGCAAGCGACAATTTCAAACCCACGTTCACGCAAACAGCACACAGCGTAAATACCTAACATGCCCGCACCTTGAACGACCGCGCTGGATCCTCCTGTAGGGTCGAGGATTGCTAGTCCACCTAAAACCGTGGCGAGAGCACAGTTAAGCGGTGCTGCTTCAATATCACTGACGGTATCAGGGATCCGGTGGATTGCAGTTCCCGGTCGAAGGCAAATCTGCTCCGCGAAACCGCCGTTGAGGAAATGAGGAGCGACACTCTGGGCATGTCCATACTTGAACAGCCGCTCACACTTCTGGGGCAGATTCCGTTCGTTGCAGTATTCGCACGCACCGCATGCAGCCATAATACTCCACGTCACACGGTCGCCTTCATGCAACGGTTCGCCATACGCATCACAGACCTGCGTTGGGGCAGCGATACGCCCGACCGCTTCGTGACCTAATACACACGGTGTTGGTACTGTCCGTCGACCTGTGAGAGTGTGTAGATCTGAGCCACAGATGGTTGCCAACGAGACCTGAACCAGTACCTCATCTATGTTTGGTGCTGCGATGTTCCGTTTGCAAAGTTCAAATGGTTGACCCGCGCCGTGAAAGAGTGCAATCGAAGTCCGCTGACGCATAAAATACCTCTAAAAACTATATCAATGGGTAGCCACTTTTTTGGTTTCTTCACTTCGCCAAAGCCGAAACGCGAGGATCGCTGAAATAACAACCATTCCACCAGCCACAGCAAACGGTAAGGAGATAGCCACCGATTCGAGTCTCCCTCCAACCATGTGTCCTGAGAGGAAGCCAGAGCTCCACGCAAGATGGGTAATCCCAACACCCCGTCCCTTCTCCTCCGTTGCGAAAAACTCATCGATAAGACGAGGCATTGTGATTGAAACCGACCATGCTGCCCCCGCACCGAAGACCCCCAATACGAATAGCAGAGTTGTCGAGCCTGTATTTAGTGTAATCAGGACTACGCTCAACGCGACCAGACAGGTTGCCACCAAGGCAGTGGACTTAGCACCGACAATGTCACAAATGCGGCCTGCTATCAGTTGGCAGCAGGCGGCAAATAAATCCCTTGATGCGCCGTAGTATCCTGCCAGCCTAACACCGGAAGCGCGTGCCATTAGAACCGGTAGCAGGAGGCTAACTGTTCCCCAGGAGTAGGTCGGTAGAAAACGCATACCGAGCAGTAAGCGTATCTCTCGGCGTCGGAGCATTTCCCCATACCCTGCTAACATTTGAGTGAAAGATTTCCGTTCATCGCCCCCGCGCGGCAGGCGAGGTAGAAGGATAAGTGCTACTAAAATGAGCAGGATCATGACAAAGATCGTCCCGCTGCCAACAACTCCATAATTGAAGCGATCTATTAGCTCACCGCCAATCGCGCTGCCCACTGACCCCCCGAATGTGTACGTCATGAAGTATACAGCAGCAGCCAAGCCAAGCCGATTCGCATCAACGGCACTGATGAGATACGATTGTCCACCCGCTATCCGGAAACCGGAAGCAATTCCCTGATAGCATAGTACTCCCCAAATCAGCAACGGTTGTTTGCTTATAAACACCACCCCCACAACCAATGCGCCTGTCATGCCCAAGATTAACGTGGACTTCCGACCCAATCGATCGCTTAACGCGCCGCCAACCAAAGCAAACAAACCACCGAGTGCGATTGGGATGGCGCGTAATAACGCAGCAAACCATACTGTTTTTCCCAACGCCTCTTCCACGTAAACCGGGAAAAGGAGTTCGATGGGAGCGGTAACAAGTCCCGCTGCAAGTAAGATAAGGCACAATGAGATGAATTGGCGATTCCACATCAGATTACAGGCACCTGTCGCGATTTATAGTGAATTCCAAAAATAAATAAACACTTGCGCCCTCCGGTAGGTGCGGTTTCTAACCGCACCGTATCGGCACCCCCCTTTATTCTACCCCCCTTAGCCCCCCCGCAAGCGGGTGGGAAAGCAAGCGGGGGGAAATAGGGGGGCTACCCAACGGGAGAACGGTAGGTTCGGTATCCGAACTGCCCCGGTTTGGCGTGTCTCATTAATTCTAAGGTCCACTTAAATGAATTACACATAGGCAAATCTCCATTGACAACTACGCCAAACCAAGGCTTAATGGAAATCGAGAGCGACTGCACAGTCGGCGTGCTCATTATACAGATTAATAAAAGGAATGCAAGGCTTTAATTGATGTTTGCCGTTGTATCGTGTGGAGAAAATATGATAAAATGACAAGTAAAATCGGACCAAGTTATCAGAAGGAGAAAAACATGAATTATAGACGTTTAGGAAGAACTGGGCTTAAGGTTTCAGAGGTTTGCCTGGGTACAATGACCTTTGGGGCAGCCGGCTGGGGTAACAATGAAGCCGAATCGGATGCGATCTTCAACTTCGCTTTGGACGCTGGCATTAATTTTTATGATGTCGCAAATTCTTACGCTGAGGGTCAATCAGAAACCATCTTGGGACGTATCATGAAAGGGAAGCGGGACAAACTGATTATCGCTACCAAAGTGTTCAACCCGATGGGAACGGACATCAACGACTCTGGGACTTCGCGGGTGCATATCATGAGATCGGTGGAAGACAGTCTAAGGCGCCTGCAAATTGATTATATTGACCTCTACCTCATCCATCATGTCGATAGGGAAACGCCAACCGAGGAACGCTTGCGTGCCCTTGACGATCTCGTGCATCAAGGCAAGGTCCGCTACATCGGTTGTAGCAACGAGTACGCTTGGCGATTGTGTGATGCCCTATGGATTAGCGAGGTGAATAATTTAGCCCGTTATGAAGCCCTTCAACCCCAGTACAATTTGTTGACACGCGACATCGAAGAAGAAATCTTGCCGGTCTGTCGTGACAAGGGGGTCGGGGTGTATGTTTGGGGACCATTGGCGTCGGGCTACTTAACCGGAAAATATAGGCAGGGCGAGCCACCTCCCGAAGATTCGCGTTTTGCTCGAAGAACGGAATCTTCAATAGATCGGTATCTTGATCCACGCATACAGAAAATCCTAGAAACGCTCCAAGACGTAGCACACGGGTTGGGAAAGAGTATGGCGCAGGTGGCTTTGCGGTGGATTCTGGAACAGGAGGGAATAACTTCAGTCATCGTTGGATCTACGAGGGTGGAACAACTCCGGGATAACGTCGGTTGTTCAGGTTGGAGTCTGCCCGCTGATGCGTTGGCAAGGTTGAACGAAGCCTCTGCCCCTCCAGTCCGCTACCCGGATTCAATGGAGTTGAATATCCACGAACGTCGAGCAAATGCTGTTGATATGCCAACACTGGAGGCGTAAAGCATTCTATAAAGAGGTGAAATCGTGAGTGAGACAAATTACCAAGTTGGTACCTCCAAAATTGATATCACACCAGATTTTCCGGTCCGTCTCAGCGGTTATGGTGGGCGGCGAGACGAGGCTGATAGCGTTGAACAGCGAATCTGGGCGAAGGCGTTAGCGATTCGCAACGGAACCGCACGCCCGGCTCTGTTAATGACAGTGGATAACTGTGGCGTGCCAGATTACATCACCGAGGAAGTTGCAACGGAATTAAAGCAGGAGGCAGGGGTACCTCGCGAACAATTTGTAATCTGCTCAACGCATACCCATAGCGCACCATACCTTTCAGGTGTGCTACGGACGCTGTTCGGAGAGCCGGTTCCTGAAGCACATCAGGAAAACATTGACCGGTATACTCACGAATTAACGGAGAAACTGAAGCAGGCAGCGAAGGCAGCACTCGCAGATCTTTGTCCCGCTTCTCTTTCTTGGGGCGAAGGAAGGGTTGGGTTTGCCGATAATCGTCGGACGAAGGGCGGGCCCGTTGACCACGCCCTGCCGACGCTTCGTGCCACAGGAACTGACGGTCAACTGCGGGCAATTCTTACTAGTTATGCTTGCCATTGTACCACGTTAGGAGGGGATTTCAACGCTATCTGTGGAGATTGGGCAGGCTACGCAAGTGCCTACATCGAAGCAGATTATCCCGATGCGACTGCGCTGGTCGCAATTGGATGTGCAGGAGATGCAAACCCCGCACCACGCACCGGACTGAACTTCGCACGGCAACATGGTCACGCTATTGCCGCCGAAGTGAACCGGCTTCTTGGGAGCGACCTTGCCGCGATACAGGGAAAACTCACCGGACAGGTCAAACAGATCGACCTGCCTTTCGACAAGCTACCCACTCATCAAGAGTGGGAAGAACGTGTAGAAGGCGGCGGGGCAGTTGGTTACCATGCTCAGGTACAACTTGACCGACTGGACCGCGGTGAAGTTCTCCCAACAACGCTCCCTTACCCTATACAGGTCTGGAATTTTGCGGATGAACTCGCAGTCGTTTTTCTTCCCGGCGAGGTGGTGGTTGATTATTCGATTCGTCTTAAGCGTGAGTGGGATGCATCGCGTCTGTGGGTCAATGCGTACTGTAACGACGTGCCGTGTTACATTCCTTCGAGACGCATTTTGAGGGAGGGTGGCTACGAAGGCGAAGGGGCGATGATCTACTACGATCGTCCAACGCGCTTCGCACCAGCCGTAGAGGATATGATTATCCGTACTGTCCATGAACTGCTACCGGAGACGGTTCGGGTGGACAGTCTTTGATGGATAGGAATCAAAATAGTTTGCGCCCTTAGTTGGAGAAATTTCAATTCTATGCCTGCTCTCCATACTGCGGGGTTTTACGCCATAGGGTCTCGTTGTATGCTGGCAGCACTCACTATCCTTGTAACGCAGCAATAGCTTCAGCTTCGCTGTTGAAATGTTCAAAGATGGTGATTAACCTTCCTATCACAAGGAGATTGTTGATATTGTTACTAACGTTGATCACACCGATTCGTCCGCCCTTGCGTGCAACGGATACGTGTAATCCTATCAGCGTTCCGAGTCCGGAACTATCCATCCGGGAAACATCGGCAAAATCAAATAGAAATTTGGGGGACTCGGAAGCATCTTGCAGCTGTTCTTCAATCACCTGTCGGAGCTCGCCACCCGCAATACCCACAATCCTGCCACCAAGTTTTAAGACGATAACGCCGTCTCTGGTTTCAACATTGACATCCATCAGTTCTTCTCCTGAAATGTAGTTCGGCAAAAAGCCGGTTGTTCTGGAAAGTACAAATTTATTACTTTTTATCTGCACTCATTCTAAACGATATACCATTTTTTGTCAAGCCTACTTTTTCTAAATTTAGGGCTATTCAGTTTTCGGCGTTTTAACCATTTGGGTCGAAACGTCGCAACTCGGGCATCGCTTTGCCGGTGAAGTATCGGGATTGGGAAATCCCGCTCACAGGAGAATTAAATGACCCTATTCTAAATTCGCTAAGGTGCCTGACAAGACTGGGATTGAGTGTGACGAGATTCTCGCGCATTCTAAAGAAAAGAAGTGAAAAACGCGAGAGTCCGTTGATTTATCTAAATTTGTCAGGATCAAACCTTGACAAATCCATCCCTTTGATGATACTATTTCAGGCTGTTGTGCCTAGCGTTTGAAATGTAATAACGCAAGTTGCTAGGGCGGCTTGACATTTCTCTATCCCAAATTTGAGAAACGCTGTAATCACCGTGTAATTCACCAAAAGCCGAGACAATTTTTGAAATCACCTATAGGCACATCAGGTCAAAGACGCTCGGAACATAGATTCCTAAAATGTCAACAGAACAGACCTATTCCCCATTGGGAGCTAGGTGGCAAATTGGATTAAGATAGTTGTCGAAAATCTCCCGCTGCGGTGGGAAGTTGTTGAAGGTAAAATCATGTTATCAATGAAAACATCTTTTGTGGGATCGGATACGGATATTAAGTGGTGTGTTGTGGACGCGAATGGGAAGGTACTCGGACGTTTAGCTACTCAAATTGCGATGGTGCTTCGGGGGAAACATCACCCCACTTTCACCCCACACGCCGATATGGGCTATCGTGTGGCTGTGATTAACGCAGAAAAAGTCATTGTCACGGGAAACAAAGCGACAGACAAAACGTATTTTCGCTATAGCGGTTACCCCGGCGGGGGGAAAGTGAGAACTTTTGAAGAGCAGATGCAGCTAAAACCGGAAGAAATCCTACGGCACGCTGTCAAAGGAATGCTTCCCAAAAATCGCTTGGGCCGCAAACTGATTAAAAAACTAAAAATCTATGCGGGTCCAAATCACCCTCACCAAGCACAGCATCCGGAAGTGTTAGAAGTGTAATTCTTAGAGGAGGAAGTATGGCTGTCGAACAGTATTGGGGAACGGGTAGACGTAAAACATCTGTTGCGCGGGTGCGCGTGATTCCAGGAGGCTCTGGCCAATTCGTCGTTAATAAAAAACCGATTGAGACCTATTTTGATCGAGACGATCTGATCCAGTTGGCTAAACAACCGACGGAATTAACAAACAAAAGTAGCGCGTATGATGTATTTGTTAACGCACGTGGTGGCGGTATCTCAGGCCAAGCCGGTGCTATTTTGCACGGTCTCGCGCGGGCACTTGTCAAGGCAGACGAATCTTTGAAACCGACTTTGAAGCAAGCAGGATTTCTTACCCGTGATTCCCGTATGGTTGAACGTAAAAAATATGGACAAAAGGGTGCGCGAGCACGGTTCCAATTTTCCAAGCGTTAAGAATCATCCCGATTACGGATTGGGTTTTAATCGATTTTGAGGATATAAATTATGGCGAACACGGTCATATTGGGTGCACAGTGGGGCGATGAAAGCAAGGGAGGAACGACCGATTTCCTTGCTGAAAACGCCGATATTGTCGCGAGGTATCAAGGAGGCGACAATGCGGGGCATACTATCGTTGTTGGAAAAAAGAAGTTCGTCTTCCATCTGCTCCCTTCTGGTCTACTCTATCCTCATACCACGAATGTGATTGGCAACGGTGTTGTCATCAATTTGGAGACACTTTTCGACGAAATCGACAGTTTGCAGGCGGGCGGTATCGAAGTCGGAGACCGTCTGAAGGTTAGCTCGCGTGCACACCTAATCTTGCCTTATCACAAGGTGATGGAGTCGTGGGATGATCTTGGGAGTTCGTTGAAACTCGGTACAACCTCACGGGGGATCGGCCCAACATATTCCGATAAGATGAATCGCCATGCCGGAATTCGGGTTGCCGACCTGCTTGAATTTGACCTCTTTCAGAAAAAACTGGACTTCAATCTGGGCGCAAAAGATTATATCCTCGATCAGATTGGCGGCGAAATTGATAGAACCGCTCTGTTAGAGGAATACTACGGTTATTCTCAGCGGCTTGCGCCGTATGTGGTTGATACGTCTGATTTTATGAATAATGCCCTCAAGACTGGGAAACGGATACTTTATGAGGGGGCGCAGGGAACGATGCTGGATATTGATTTTGGGACATATCCCTATGTCACTTCATCCAATACCACCGTCGGTGCCGTTTGCACAGGGTTGGGTGTCGGTCCTCAGGCAATTGACCGGGTTCTTGGAGTTTCAAAAGCGTATGTGACCCGCGTCGGTTCGGGGCCATTCCCGACAGAGATGCCGCCAGATCTGGACGAAGAGATTCGCCATATCGGTAACGAATACGGTGCAACTACACAACGTGCCCGCCGTTGTGGGTGGCTCGATCTTGTCGCACTACGCTATGCCGCCCAGATCAACGGTTTCACCGATCTGGTCTTGACGAAATTCGATGTCTTAGACCATCTGGATGAAATTCAGATCTGTGTTGCATATCAGCGGCGGGGCGAAGTTGTAACGGCATTTCCAACGAGTTTATACGCACTTGAGGAATGTGAACCGGTCTACGAAACACTACCCGGCTGGAAAACGTCAACGGTAGATGTGCGGCGATATGAAGACCTACCCGCGAATGCAAAGCGATATAATAATTACATCTCCGACTTTCTTGATACACCGGTTACAATTGTTTCTGTCGGGCCAGAGAGAACACAAACAATAGTCTGCGATGACAGTATTGTTTATGCGACATGATCGTTTGATAGAAAAGCAGATGTTTAGGGCCATTTAGTTTTCTTGTAGGAGGGGTCTCCGAATCCCGACACATCGCTCAGATCCCAAAAGATCGAGGTTCCTCGCTTCGCGGGCCAGGAAGAAAACCGTAAACTATAGTGAATTTAAAAAATAAATAGACACTTTCGCCCTCTGGTAGGTTCGGTTTCCTAACCGCCCCGCATAGGTGCCCCCCTTTATTTTACCCCCCCTTAGTCCCCCCCGCAAGCAGGGGGAAAGCAAGCGGGGGGCAATAGGGGGGCTACCCAACGGGAGGACGGTAGGTGCGGTTTCCTAACCGCACTGCATAGGCACAGTTGGAAACAGTGCCTACCCAACGGGCGATTGGCGTGTCTCATTAATTCTAAGGTCCACTATAAATAGCCCTAGCAAGCGTTATTTTAGGATTGACAACTCCTAATGCGTTAGGATTATCTTTGCTCGTTTTTGCTAGGATATATCCATTGAGGGCCGTTAGCTCAGTAGGTAGAGCATCTGACTTTTAATCAGGTGGTCACAGGTTCGATTCCTGTACGGCTCACTTGTTGTCCCCGTCGTCTAGCCTGGCCAAGGACACCGGCCTTTCACGCCGGCGACACGGGTTCAAATCCCGTCGGGGACATTTTTTAGCCCTTTCCATATCGAATGTGGAAAGGGCTTTTTTTTCTTGCCTACACTCTGAAACACTTGTTTGTTCGGTATCTCCTTACTTAAACCAACTCCTCAAAACCCAACTCATGCGGGGATTCATAGAAGATGGGACGCATCTGTAGATTCGTCTGAATAGGCGTTGCTTCCAGATCGACAGGCAAATAAATCGAGAACGTCGTCCCATGCCCTTCCTCGCTGTGGAGTTCTGTGCTACCCCGATGGTCGCGGACTGTTCGCTGGACAATGTTCAAACCGAATCCACTTCCGTGTTGTTTGAGGGTATATCCGGGTTGGTAAAGCTGATCGCGCACTTCATAGGGGATGCCAACCCCTGTGTCGATAAAGGAGATTTGGATCTGCGACGATTCTGGTAGGTAGGCAGTTCTAATCTGGAGAAAGCCACCGCCTTCCATCGCGTCAACAGCGTTAATAATCAGATTGTTAAATGCTTCCTTCAACTGGCTAGAGTCCCCTTTGACTGGGGGCAGATGTGTATCGAAAATCTGATGGCACTCAATGTCTTTAGTTTCAAGAATAGGCATCAGGTTTCGCAATAACGTATCAAGGATTCTGTTAATATCGGCTAGTCCAAAGACCGGTTCTTCCATACGCAACTGCTGTAAAAGTTCAACCATTTCGTTATAGCACTCCTCATGTTGCGTGAGGATCTGGTTGAGGGTGGTGTGCAGCTTGGCATCCGGTTCGGCTTGACGAGATGCAGATCGAAGTTGTCCGCCGGTTGCACTAATCAAATTTTTCAGGCGGTGCAGTTGGGAATAGAGGCTCTGATACGCTTCCGCTCGCGCAACATCCATCAATGAGAGGGTAAGATGAAAAATGATATGTGCAGCTGTCTGTGGTTCCGCCTCTAACCATACTTGCAGGTCTTTCAGGATTTCTTCATCCCGCTCGTAGAAGTAGAGTTTGGCAAGATTATGATAAGGTGATTCATAATTGGGGTAACGTTGGATAGCCTGCTTAAATTCTTCGGCAGCCCTATCAATCATGTTTTTTTGGAGATAGAGGAGTCCCAGATTATTTTGCGCTTGCGGTGAAGGGGCATGTTCCAAGCCGGTTTTGTAGGCGTAGATTGCGAGGTCTGCATCTTCTGGGCGATCATCGTACAGGCTTCCAAGAACAAAGAACACCTGACCGAGCGGCTCAAAGGTCTGTAATTCATTGTCGCGCTTGATTAATTCGATAAATTGATCTATCGCTTGTTCACGGAATTCTGGGCGCGTATACCGATGTTTCGCATAAAGCAATCCAAGCTCAAAGCGAGCGTCCAAATGTTCAGGATCTCGTTCAATCGCGTACTGCAAGCAGTGGATCGCCCGATCCACATCGCCATATAAATTTAAGTAAATTTCTGCCAGATGATAGTGGGCATCCGGTTCCCGCGGCTCAGCTTCAAGGATTCCTTCAAAAACCCGCTCCGCGGCTTCCCACTGTTGCCGTTTAATGTACAAGACCCCAAGGTTATGACGTGCCGCATGAAACGCCGGTGCGCGGCTGACAACCTGCTTGAAGTCCTCACACGCTTTTTCAAGATCTCCCAGTTTTTCGTAGAGTAAACCCCGATTGTACCATGCTTCAATGTATGCGGAATCCAACTCGGTTGCGCGAGTAAATTCGTGGATTGCCTGCTCCCATGCCCCCTCAAGTTCCGTCCAATCTTCTAACAACTGTCCCAAAACATAATGATAGTTTGCGTTCTGTGGATTTAATTCAATCGCTTTTTGGAGTGCTTCTTGTGCAAGATCAAACTCACCTTCTTTATAATATGCGAAACCGAGACTGTGGTGGACCGCTGCACAGTCTGGATCGAACTCAAGTGCACGTTTATAGGCATTGATTGCAAGGGAATACTGACGCTGGACAGGTTCTAAATACCAATTGCCAAGCGCATACTGATCGCGCGCTTCCTTAGAGGTCGGCAAGGCAGATTCGGTAGTAGAAACAGAAGGTTCAGGCTCTCCGCTCGGGGCGGATGAGGTGTCGTGAAGTTGATGTCCCTGGAAGTGTGATTTCACGGTCGGCTTTGCGTTGGACATGGTGCATCACCTTGGATGGTCAAATCAGCATTTCATCCCCAATTGGGAAAAATTGATCTGCAATCCGCTGCAGATCCATCGATGTATTGTGTTCAAAAGCTGCAACCTCGATGCGCTTTCCGTGCTGTTTAATCAGTTCCGCAAGCGCACAGAAATCGCCATCTCCGCTTGCCAAAATCACAATATCAAGTGCATCAAGCATCGACACAATATCGATGGCAATTCCGACATCCCAGTCTCCCTTAGCGGACCCATCGCCGCGCATCCGTAGGTCCTTACTCTTGATCGTGTAGCCGTTATGTTCAAGAAGCGATAGAAATCCAGCCTGATTAATTTCGGGGATTTGGACAACATAAGCGTAAGCGGCGACCAGATTCCGAGGCCCAACGATGAGATCTAGTAGCTTAATATAGTCAAGCCGTCTTGCGTAGCGATCTTTTGCAGCATAGAACATATTCTGGACATCAACGAAAACGCCAACGCGTGGCTGCCCTGCTAGCATACGGTTTGTGTTTGCAGTGCTTCGCTGTCCTGAGAGACTTGCAATTTTTTGGCGCGACCTTGTGATGATAGTCTTATATTCCTCGTTGACCCCCCGCAGATAGGAGAATTGAGAATAGAAATTGGATTGTATCTGTTCAAGCACTTGCTGTGAGTGATATGCCATCTCCTCAACCGATTTCAATTCCACGGTTATCTTTTCCTTCTGTGCTTGAAGTTCGTGAAATTCACAGAGTTGGTTTGAAAACTTTTCCACATCCCGTTTGAGACCTATATTCTCACGGTTGAGTTGATCAATCCGTAATTCGCTTTCCCTATACAATTCCTCTCTATTTTGTAAAAATTTGTTTTCTTCAACCAATGTTGTTATTTTCTGTTTGAGCCTATCATTTTCATTTTGTAGAACCGTATATCCATTTTTCAGTTCAGAAAGCGCGCTATAAAGTTTGTTAATCTGCTGCTGGTTTTGCTTTAGCTCATCGCTTAGGCGGGATTGCCGTTCCGGGGCTAAATCTGTTTCGGGAATAGGTGTAATTTTAAGATACTCAGGGTCATTGGTAGGCGAAGCGGTAGCGGACTCGGTGGATTCAAGAATTGATTCTTCATCATGGGTACGATTTGGCGAAGTGCTCTGATTTGTCGTGGTTGATTCCGATTGTGCTGCCTCTCGTGCAGCATCCGCTGGTGAAGTGTAGTTTCTATCCTCAGGCGGAGGAGGGGAAGGAGGAACAGATTGTTCATGGTCGGCAAGTAGCCTATGACCATGCTTCTGTACATCTTCGCGCGAATCAACCAACAGTGCCCATAAAATCTCGCCTAACTCACCTTCTGCGCGGAGTTGTTCTGCACTTCTCAAAAAGACCCGAATTTCTTTTACCTCCATGAATTGGACTCGACGAGCGGCTTGTTCTGCCTTTTTTGCTAGGTGTTCACTCACGATGTCTTCGGTCAAAGCACGGTTAAAGAAACATGCTGCTAAATCGTAGGCAATCCAATCTTTACGAATCCTAGTCCTGTGTTGGCTATCGTGTAGGAGACCGCACTGATTCGCCATCGTGATAATTTCTTCTTCACCAAAACAATCGGTGATGATCCAAGCCAATTGGTGGGTGGCAATGTGTGCTTTTGCTGGAACCATGGTAAATCTCCCGAATTGTATTATATCTTTCTATCGGTTTTAAATTTTTAGGACTTTGTTCTGATTTTGTATAATTGATTTTGTCGCGTTTCGTGTGTCTACTACCGCAGCGGCGTGATCTACAAGCCAACGGTAATCAATGTCGGCGTGATCTGTCATAATCACCACACAGTCAACACGCTGTACCAATTCCGCGGTCAATTCTACGCAAAGATAGCGCACGGGCTGCCGGTTCGTCGGCGCAACTTCCTCAACCTCCAATGCTGGTACATATGGATCATGGTATAAAATCTCACCCCCGCGTTGTGCAAGCATCCGGATTACATCAATAGCCGGTGATTCGCGGACATCCCCGACATTTTTCTTGTAGGCAACGCCCATAATCAAGATTTTCGATCCGTTGATAGCTTTCTGGTGTCGGTTGAGTGCATCGATAGTTTTGCTGAGTACATACTCTGGCATTGAGCCGTTGATTTCACTCGCAAGCTCGATGAAACGCGCGTGAAACTCGTAAGTTTTTGCCTTCCACGACAGGTAATGTGGATCGACAGGAATACAGTGACCGCCTAGCCCCGGCCCCGGGTAGAACGGCATAAATCCAAACGGTTTTGTGGCGGCAGCATCGACAATTTCCCATACGTCCAATCCCATCTGGTCGCACATCAGTGCCATTTCGTTGACGAGACCGATATTGACGCTCCGGAAGGTATTTTCCAAGAGCTTGGCCATTTCCGCGACTCTTGTCGAAGAGACTGCATGAACTTCCTGAATGAACTGCTTATAAAAGAGTTGGGCGACCTGCGTGCATCTAGGCGTTAGCCCCCCGACGATTTTCGCCGTATTTGCGGTGGTGTATGTTGCATTCCCCGGATCGATCCGTTCAGGAGAAAAGGCGAGAAAAAAATCTTCACCGACCTGCAAGCCACTTTTTTCAAGCTTCGGCAGCACAACCTCCTCTGTTGTACCGGGGTAGGTTGTACTCTCCAAAATAATCAACTGATCTTTGCGTAAATATTGTGCAATTTCATCTACCGCGGAGATGATAAAACTCATATCCGGATCCTTACTCTTGCGCAACGGTGTGGGTACGCAAATATTAATCGTATCTAATTCTCTCAGGATCCGATAGTCGGTTGTCGCTTGAATCTGCCCTCGATGGACGAAGGACGCAAGATCTTCAGACGGGACATCGGAGACAACCGAAATCCCGTTCTGAATACATTTGACCTTGTGACGGTCCACATCGATACCGGTAACCGAAAAACCAGCTTTTGCCATGGTTACCGCAAGTGGAAGCCCGACATAGCCAAGTCCGATAACGCCTGCGTATGCAGTTTGATTTTCGATTTTCTTTTCGATCATCCGCTGAGGGCTTTCACGATTTTTCGGGCTTCGATCTCGATCTTTTAGGTTGAGGCTCGGACTCTCGGTCAAAGCCCGGAGATTCCTGATTTTGCCGGAACCTTATGGGGTTTGCTATAAATACTATCATATCATTGTGAGATACATCAATGCTTAATGTAAAAGACAGTATGCTTAATGCGCCAAATTGATACTACTTACCCTGAATGAGCAAATCCCATTATCACGTTTCATGGCTCCCGCGGCACAAATTTCTGTATCCGCTGCCCTGCTAACACCTCGCCTACATACAGGGCATCTTGGGAATCTGTCCAAACCGCATGGGGGGCGACAAACTCCCCCGGGGCATGACTTGATTCACCGCCCAGCCGCATTAGAACTTCCCCGTCAAGGTTTAAGATACTGACCCGATGCTGTAGTTCAGAAACGTAGAGACGCCCATCCGCATCAAGGAAGAAATCGGTTGGTTGGCGGAATCCTGTCCACTGATCGATGAATGTGCCTTGAGGATCGAAAATCTGGATACGATGATTTTCCCGATCTGCGACATAGACGTGATCATTGTCATCTACCCAGACGCTGTGAGGCAGATTGAATTCACCAGGGCCGTCACCGGGTGTCCCCCATGAGAGTAGATGTTCTCCGTCCGCAGAGAATTTGTGCAGCCGTGTGTTTCCGTAGCCGTCCGAAACATAGATTTCGCCGGAGGATGACAATGCGGCATCCGTTGGGTGATTAAACGGCTCGCCGTTTGTAGAAGGTTGGTCGAGTGTACCTATCGTCATCAGAAGTTCGCCCTCCGGCGTATATTTCAATACTGCATGCAACCACCGGTCAACAAGATAAATCATATCTGTCTTGTCAATGAAGATGCCGTGTGCGTGCTTTAAGAATCCTTCTCCCCAGGTATTAAGCAAATTGCCGTCGCTGTCAAACACAATCATGGGATGCTCCCCACGATTGTAGACGTAAATTCGATCCTGAGAATCAACAGCAACGCCAGCCACCTGTGTGAACTCCCACCCTTCTGGAAGTTGTCCCCAGCCTTCTACAACTTGGTATTCAAGGTTCGCATGAGATGCCATTTGATAAATTCTCCTGTGCTGCTTTAACTATGTGTCCATAGGAATGTGCTTAGGACTTACGCAGTTGAACGCTCAGAGCTTTGTAATTCGGTGATTTATCGCCACAGGACACCATTTCCAACGCCTGATGAATCGGGCAACTACAGTCAGGTGTTAGGACTGAAGTGCTTAACTCCTATGTCCTATAACGCTGTGCGTCTGAGACGTGATAAAAGCGTGACTTGCTCACGTTTCGTGTCTCATGCTTCACTTTATCATGGCAAAAAATCGTTAGGAACTCTGACCTGCTCCCATCATCATTTTATAGTGTCGCAGAAATTTGCCCATTTGTCAACAGAATACTTTCTGATGTTAGGGCTATTTAGCTTTCCGTTTTTTTACCGATTTTGGTAGGTAGATGGCAGATTGTTCCCCACATCGTAGGCAGGGCATCTTGCCCTGCCGAAGAATTATAGTGAATTTAAAAAATAAATAAACACTTGCGCCCCACGGTAGGTTCGGTTTCCTAACCGCACTGCATAAGCACCCCCCTTTATTCTACCCCCCCTTAGTCCCCCCCGCAAGCCGGGGGAAAATAGGGGGGCTACCCAACGGGAGGACGGTAGGTTCGGTTTCCTAACCGCACTGCATAGGCACAGTTGGAAACAGTGCCTACCAAATGGGAGCTTGGCGTGTCTCATTAATTCTAAGGTCCACTATAAATGACCCTATTCTGATGACAAGGTTGGGTAAATCTGATATAATAGATACTACTCGTCTATCAACAAAAAATGGACGAGCAAGCACGGTAGGGGGTAAAGCAAGCGCAAGGGGGATAAAGGGGGGTGCCTACCAAATGGGAGCTTGGCGTGTCTCATTAATTCTAAGGTCCACTATAGTTTCGACATCAAACCCCAAAGCGAATTGACTATGCTCAACAGGAAATCATATTTCGTTATCTTTTTATGTCTTGTGAATCTGATAAGCGTCTGCGATGCCGATGAAAATGACGCTTGGAACAAACCCCTGGAATCGCTCACCCTTGAGGGACACGGTGCGGCAGTGCTTTGTATTGTCTTCTCGCCCGATGGTGAGACCTTAGCGAGTGGAAGCAGCGATAAGACGGTCAAACTATGGGACGTGCACACTCGGAAATTGAAACAAACGCTGACAGGACACAACGAGATGGTGACCGCAATCGCCTTCTCCCCTGACGGGAAGACACTGGTGAGCGGAAGTTGGGACAGAACCGTAAGGCTGTGGGAGGTACAAACGGGAAACCAGAAGACGGTGATCAGAGAACACGATGGTCGAGTGCATACGCTAGCCCTTTCGGGGAACGGGGCGATACTAGCGAGCGGGGCGTCTGACGAGACAGTGAGACTATGGAACGTACAGACTGGCGCGTTGAGACAGACACTAACGGGAAGCAATGGTCCAGTGTTTGCCTTAGCCTTCTCACCCGACGGCAGAACACTGGCGAGTGGAGGCGAACTTAACAACACTGTTATCAGACTATGGGATGTACAGACCGGGAAGCTCGAAAAAACGCTGAAATGGCGCAGAGTCGATGCGGTGAGGACGATAGCTTTTTCCCCCGACGGGCTGATCCTAGCAAACGGGAGCAGCCGCCCCGAAGAAAATACAATAAGATTCTGGGACACGCGGACATGGGAACCAATCCGAGCGGTCACAGGTCATCGGCAGGGAATAACCTCCGTAGCTTTCTCACCTGACAACAAAATTCTGGCAAGTGGAAGCTGGGACCGGGAAGTGCAGTTGTGGGATGTGCAAACTGGGAGATTTAAGCGGAAGTTGAGCGGGTATGGCGGTGCAGTATTTTCTGTTGTTTTCTCGCCCGATGGCAAAACGTTGGCGAGTGGAAGTGCTGACAAGACTGTGAGAATCTGGAAAATGGCTGTGCAGTAAAAGCAGGTAAATACAGAGAGGCATAACTATAGTGAATTCAAAAAATAAACAAACACTTTCGCCCTCCGGTAGGTGCGGTTTCTAACCGCACCGCATAGACACAGTTAGAAACAGTGCCTACCCAACGGGGGGTTGGAGTGTCCCATTAATTCTGAGGTCCACTATAATGCTAAAAAAGAAACACTTTCGTTATCGAGACATTGATGCACTACGGGCTGAGATTGCCGAACTTGGACTGAGCATCCGCCTCGAAGAAAAGATTGAAAAACTCCTTGAGCCTGTCCAGATTGGGCACAAAGTTGCCGGTAACGCATTCGGTATCCATCCGATGGAGGGTTGTGACGGCACACTTGACGGCAAACCGAGCGAACTCACCATCCGTCGTTGGGAGCGATTTGGACGCGGTGGCGCGAAGTTGATATGGGGCGAAGCGACAGCACTCTTTGATGAAGTGAAGTCAAACAGTCGTCAATTGGTGATTAACGACGAGACTGCGAGTTCGATGGAATCGATACTCAACTTAACGCGCAATGCTCACCGAGAGGAGTTTGGCTCAAATGAAGAGATTATCGTTGGAATGCAGTTGACCCATTCGGGGCGGTATAGCTATCAGAAACCGCTAATCGCTTTTCGCCACCCTGTTGTTGACAAAGTCACACTCATTGATAAGAAAAACAAGATTCCCATCCCTGATGACTACCCTGTTCTGAGCGATGATTATCTGGAGCGTCAGGAGGATATCTTTGTGGACGCCGCAAAGCTGGCGTGGAAAACAGGGTTCGACTTCGTTGACCTCAAACAGTGCCACACCTATCTGCTCTCCGAACTTTTGGCAGCGAAGACACGGGAAGGCAAATACGGCGGCAGCTTTGAGAATCGCACCCGGTTTATCCGCAATATCGTCGGCAAGATTCGGGCGGAGGTCGGGGATGATCTCATCCTTGCCGCGCGACTCAACGTCTACGACGGTGTGGCTTATATGGAGGATCCAGAAACGACAGTCGGGATTCCACGGGACATTCCCACGCCTTATCTTTACGGCTTCGGGGTGGATGAAAATAGTCCACCCCAACCCGATATGACTGAACCGATCCAGCTGGTTGGAATCCTCAAGGAGCTTGGGGTCAAACTGGTTAACGTCACCACAGGAAGTCCATATTTCAACCCCCATATCGGTCGCCCGTTTGAACGCCCACCGATCGACGGTTACGAAACCCCCGAACACCCACTGATCGGTGTGGATCGACATATCCGACTGACGGGAGAAATCCAGCGAGCGCACCCGGACCTTCCGGTTGTTGGCACCGGCTATAGTTGGTTGCAGCAATATCTTGTCAACGCCGCCGAAGCGAATATTCGGGATGGGCGCGTGAGTTTCGTTGCGGTAGGACGTGGTGCGTTGGCATATCCCGACTATGCGCGGGATACGATTGAGAGCGGAGAAATGGTTAGGAAAAAGGTCTGCGTCGCGGTCAGTTACTGCACAGCGTTGATGCGGGCAAAAGCGAATCCGCTTGGACAATTTGCCGCCGGCTGCGTGCCTCGTGATAAAATTTATGCCCCGATTTACAAAGAAGCGGAAAGGACGCTGACAAAACGCGACTGATCGTTAACGATTTATTTTCGCAGAAAGAACGAGATAAATGCCCACACGAGAATTGCCCCTTAAAGCTGCCATCGTTGGCCTCCACATCCACGCCGGCAGCCTAGACCCTGATAAAAATCACGGTCTGCTCAAGTCGTTCAAAGGACAGGAGGACGTAGACATTGTAGCGTACTGCGAATCCTCACCGGATCAAGTGGAGGCATTAGACGAAATTCGCCTTGCCGATTCAGATGCCCACATCTACACTGACCTCAACGACTTGATGGTGAACGAAGACTTCGACTTTGCCGTCATTATGCTGCCCCCCAATGAGGCGGCCCCCGCGGCACTGCGCCTAGCGGAGTCAGGCAAACACCTCTTTATTGAGAAACAGGTCGCGCGTACTGCTGCAGATATGCGAGGACTCTGCGATATAGTTGCCAACAGAAATTTGGTAACGCAGGTGGGCTACCCGTGGCCCCATCACCCTGTACCCATTGAGATAAAACGTCTCATTAATGCCGGTGCCCTCGGACGGTTGGTAGATATGGAGGCACGCCTTGTGACGGTTCAGGTGAAGCCGGGTCTCCGCGAGCCGGATTTCTGGATGTATCGAAGCGAGGGCGAGGGGGGCGGTATCCTTCACATGGAAGGCGGTCACTGGTTGACACTGTTCCGCTTTTTCAGCAACGCGGAAGTGAAATCGGTGACGGGGCTCTGTGGACGGGGGACAGGCTACATTGAGGCGGGTTTGGAAGATGTGGCGACGGTTGCGCTGGAATTTGAGAACGGTGTCCACGCCTGCTTGCACATGGGTTATCTACTGTCCGGGGCGGGGCCACGAAACGACACCTATTTTGGACTTCGGGGGACGCTCGGTGCTGCTACGTGGCAGCCCACCGGCGAGGGCCACTTCACCATTAATAGCATTGCGCCGGGCTGGGAAGCTGCGCCGGAGCGACAATTCAGTATGGAAATCGCAAAACGTCCGGTATATGCAGACCAGTGGGGTTTTGAATTTGTCGCCGAATTTATCCGTGCAATTCGTCAAGGGGGCGGAACAACGGTCAGTATCCACGATGCCTATCGGGTGATGCAAATCATCGACGCTAGCTACGAATCTTCTCGGACCGGACGACGAATTGAATTGACTTCATCTCTTGGAGGATTTGGTTTGTAAAGTGGGACGTTGCTATTCTAAGATCATTACACAGGAGGATATACGGTGGCAACCATAATTCCTTTTTTTGAACAAGTCAACCTGAACTTTGATAAAGCAGCGCGGTTTACCAAACATTCCGAGGGGCTGCTACAGCAGATTAAAATTTGCAATAGCATTTATCACATGACGTTCCCAATTAAAAAGGATGATGGAACAATCGAGACGATTCACGCATGGCGAGCGGAGCATAGTCAACACAAACTCCCAACAAAAGGCGGAATCCGTTACAGTACGTTGGTAAATGAGGATGAAGTGATGGCACTTGCGGCATTGATGACGTACAAATGCGCCATCGTTGATGTGCCCTTCGGCGGGGCAAAAGGCGGGGTGCAGATCGACCGCAAGCGATATTCGCTGAGTGAGTTGGAGCGCATCACACGGCGTTATACCTACGAATTGATCCAGAAGAATTTCATCGGACCGGGAATAGATGTTCCGGCACCGGATTTCGGTACAGGGGAACGCGAAATGGCATGGATTCTGGACACGTATAAGACAATGACGGCTGAAAAACTGGAGGTGGCCGCGTGCGTTACTGGAAAGCCAATCGCCGAGGAGGGAGTACATGGGAGACAGGAAGCGACGGGTCAAGGGGTTTACTTCGGACTTCAAGAGGTATGTCGCTCTGCTGAAGATATGAAAGCTCTCAGTCTTCAACCGGGTTTGACGGGAAAGTCGATTGCCGTGCAAGGGTTCGGTAATGTCGGTTATCACGCGGCGAAATTTTTGCAGGAAGGCGGTGCCCTTATCGTTGGCATAGCGGAACAGACTGGTGCCATTCACAATCCCAAGGGGCTAGATGTAGAAAAAGTCTTCTCGCATCGCAATGAAACGGGATCAATCCTCAACTTTCCCGGCGCAACCACACTCCAGAATCCTGCCGAGGTTCTTGAGTTGGAATGCGATATACTGATTCCAGCGGCACTTGAAAATCAGATTACCCATGAGAACGCTGACCGGATTAAAGCCAAAATTATCGCCGAAGCCGCAAACGGTCCCACAACTTTTGAAGCGAATGAGTCCCTTAGCAAAAGGGGCGTGATGATTATTCCCGATACTTACCTGAATGCGGGGGGCGTAACAGTTTCCTATTTTGAATGGCTTAGAAACCTTTCACATGTCCGATTTGGACGGTTGGGAAAACGGTTTGAGGAGAGTACCCATACAAATATGCTAAAGGTAATTGAGAAGATAACGGGGAAGGAACTTACCCAGGCGGAGATGCAACAGTTAGCACATGGGCCGGATGAAGTGGACTTAGTCAACTCTGGGCTTGAAGATACAATGATTGTTGCATATAATCAGATTCGGGAAACCCAAAAGCAGAACAGAGAAGAAGTTGACTTGAGAACGGCTGCATTTATCAATGCGATTAACATCATCGCGACATCCTATATGGAATTAGGCATCTTCCCATAAATCACCTACCCCCCTTAATCCCCCCGCGAGCGGGGGGACACACCTGAAGGAGTGTTTGATGAAAATAACACATATCGGTTCAGTCCTGTTGAAGCCCACCGGTTGGGTGCTGATTAAAGTCAAGACCGATGAAGGCATCACCGGGGTCGGGGAGGCTTACCACGGAGCAGGGGTCCATCAAATCGCCGTAGACGAACGGTTGACACGACCGTTAATCGGTCAAGATCCACGCAACGTCGATAAACTGTTCCGCGATATGATGAGTGCTATGTCCGCTTCCGGCTTTTATCAAGGTGCTGTGATGAGTGCTATCAGTGGGATAGAAAGTGCACTGTGGGACATCACCGGACAGGCAGCTGGCGTTCCGATTTGGCAGCTGCTGGGAGGCAAGTTTCGCGATAAGATACGGATTTATAACGATTGTCATGCCGGCGAAACGGAGACCCCCGAAGCCTATGCCGCCAAGGCGCGGGAAGTTGAAGCGCGGGGGTTTACCGCCATCAAGTTTGACATTGATCCGCTTCCGTCCCGCCGGGACCGATACAATCGTTGTATCAGCAACGACGACATCGCCCACTATGTCGAGGTGGTAACCGCTATCCGCGAAAGCTTAAATTCTAACACCGACCTTGCGATAGATGCACATTGGTTTTACGCCCCGGTGGACATCCTGAAAGTCGCACATGCTTTTGAGGATCTCGATCTACTCTGGTTGGAAGATCCCATCCCACCCGAAAACATAGCAGCGATGGAAGGTGTCACAAAATCCACACGAACACCGATCTGCACCGGCGAGAATTTCTACACCCGATTTGGCTTCCGCGACCTAATCGAAACCCAAGCAGCAGACATTATTTCACCGGATATGGCAAAGGCAGGTGGACTGTTAGAGGGAAGGCGCATCGCAGACCTCGCGGATATGTACTACATCCCTATCGCCCCACACAATATCGGCAGTCCCGTCCAAACTGTTGCAAACTGTCATGTGATGGCGGCTGTGCCGAACTTCCTTGTCCTAGAATTCCATCACTTGGACGACCGCTTTTGGGAAGGGATTGTCAATGAGGGCCCCTTAATTCAGGAAGGTCATATTGATGTGCCGAATCTGCCCGGATTGGGGGTCACTTTGAATGAGGATCTGCTTAAAAATAACTTCAGGGAAGAATTCGGATTCTTTGATTGAACCGAAGACAATATTGAACACAAAGACGCAAAGGAAAAGAAAACGAGAGAACGAACAAGCGAGGGGGCAAAACCTCGCTTTCTCACATACTCATCACCGCGTTAATCGACCTGTTCCACCCACTTGTTAGGCGCGGTGTCAATTTCGTATTCGGCGAAGACCTGATCGATTTCCGCCCGCACATCGTCCCCCAACTGCCAACCAACCGCTCCCATATTGTCCTCAACTTCGGAGGCGCGCCTCGCGCCGACAAGTGACACGCTGACGCCAGGGTTGGAATGTGTCCAATTGAGTGCGAGGTGGGGAAGTTTTTTCCCAAGCCGTTCTGCGATCGGTTTGAGTTCGTCGACCGCTTGAACGTTACGCTTGAAAACCTCTGGCATGAATAACCGCAGCGACATATCCCAGCCTCCATTGCGCCGCCAATCCCCTTCCTCAAATGTGGTTTCCTCGGTAAACGCCCCTGTCAGCAACCCGTATGCGAGTGAGCCGTATGTCATGACGCCGATCCCGTTCTCTTCGGCATACGGGAAGATCCGTTTTGCCATACGCCGATCAAAGAGATTGCAGCTATACTGTAAAACCTCAACCCGACGCCTCCCCATGCACATCTTGATTTCATCGAGCATAAAATTCGACAGTCCGATGTGCCGTACCTTTCCCTGCTGGACGATATCTTCCAACGCTTGCATCGTTTCATCGAAGGGAGTTGTGCGGTCGGGCCAATGAACGAGGTACACATCAACGTAATCAGTGTTCAGTGCCTTCAGACTCCGATCAATCGCAGCGTGCGCGGTGGATCTCCGGCTATCCCTCCCTTTCGGACGCTCATCGTAACCTACGCCGAACTTGGTCACGACAATAACATCTTTTCGCCGAGCACCCAACGCCTTTGCTAACAACGCCTCAGATCTGCCTTTCCCGTAGTCTTCGGCGGTGTCAAAGCAGTTGATTCCAAGGTCGAGGGCGCGGTGAATTGCCTTGATGACCTCCGATTCCTCGATGGAACCGTAACCGCCTCCCATCTCCCAGCAACCGAATCCAATCGCTGACACCTGCAGCCCTGTTTGACCAAATAGCCGATATTCCATAGCTTGCCTCCAGTAGTGCAGCAGACACCGAGCCCCCCTTTATCCCCCCGCAAGCGGGGAGCAGGGGGAGGGTTTCTCGGCGCGCTTTCTTTTATAGTGGACCTTAGAATTAATGAGACACTTCAAGCCGGTGCGGTTAGGAAACCGCACCTACCGGACCCGATAAATCAGGATCGAAACCGAAGGGGCGAAAGTGTCTATTTATTTTTTGAATTCACTCTAATATGAGCCTACATAATTTTTTCCTTAACCTCAGATTACTGAAGAATCCGTTGATCGCTGAGATCTTTCCCCCCAACGCTTTTAGATATGGTTGCACCACGGTATTCCTTAATTTCCAACTCATGGAAGGCGTTGACTATATGATACTGGGTTGGTAGGTCTTCCCACCTTGCTTTGTGAAACTCCACCGTTCCCTCACCGCGCCACAGTTCTTTGGTAACGCTGTTGCTTCCCTCTGCCGGTGTGAGGACCGCATAGCCGACATCGCCTTGGCCCCATTCTCCGGTTCGGGGCATATATTTATAGTGCAAGGTCCCCCGCAACACACCATCATCTGGGGGCGGTGCTGCCGATGCAGGGTTTGGATCCAGTGACACCTGCTCCATGTTCGTCAGTTTCATATCCAAGAACTTGAAGCCGAGCCAACTGGCGATGCAATGTGTATCGCCACGAAGCACGACCGGCTCTGGAAGTTCGCAGTAAATTTTGGAGAAGCCTAACTGCTCACGCCCCGTAAGGATCGGATCGCACAAGTTTTCCCAAAGCACTGTCAGCAGCCCACCTTCCGCGCGGTCTCGCTCCCCATTGAAGATGGCGGGAAAGCTGACACCGAGGACATTGTATCCACGACCCGCCAACCATTCAATCTCCGTCATATAGGACGCAGAGACACTGACGACTGGCTCCGCACCGACCTCGAAGCGTTCGGGCAAGAATTCCTCAAGCTGTTCACGATTTGTTAAAAAGCTGACCGATACGGATGTTGACTTGGGGCTGTCTAGGCACTCGAATTTACGTCCACAGGGTCCCTGTCTCGGTCCCATGCTGGGACCAAAATGTGTTGGCATCATATACATCTTGTCTGGTCTAAGTTTGTAGGGCATGATATTCCTCCTATTGGTTTGAGTGCTAGCTGTTATGTACTTGAATAAAAAAATCTACGCATTTTACAGGGCATAATAGATCAGATGGCGAACGTCCGCTGTCTAAATCAACGTACCACTTTTGCAGGGAAAAGTCAACAAAAATCACTCTGATTTGACTCCAGTTTTCAGCGCGCCTATTATATCATAACCTAAATTGCTAGTTATTGAAAATCCATCAGAACTGTAGGTCGAGATTCACATCTCGACAAAATACTATCACGCAATACTCCGGGCTGGTTGAGCCTTGACTATCGCGCTATGTTCTAGGTAGTCTGTCGATTTTGGAAAATCGACCTACAAAAATGATACAATGTGCACAGGGACTAGGGGCTATTGGTTTGAATAGAACCGCTACTAGCACTTGCGTTATCATAAGTGATTTTGTCGGTGATAAGGATTAACATTGCTAGCTAGGCAATTTGTTCCGTTTTTTCCTTTCACCACTACTCCTGAATTCTTGAAAAACTGGGTCTAAAAAAATGGACTTTATTGTTGACAAACTTTTTCGGGTATGCTATGCTATCTATATCCTTTGAAATGAAAGGAGGTGATCATTCTTGTTACCATCTAGTGGAATGATCAAGGGAGGTGCTGTCTTTTAGGAGACAGTGCTTCCCCATCAAGGGAGCTTTCTCTTAGGAGACGGTTCTTCCCTTGATCTCAACCTTAGATGCAGAGCAGGGCTGTTTTTTTAGCCCTGCTTTTTTATTTTTAGGACTTACGCGAGTGTGAGAGGGGCATCCCTGCCCCGATACGCCCGATGAATCGGGCAACTACAATCTGGAGGGCGTAAGTCCTGATTTTAACAAAGGCTCATGTTAAGATTTAGTGCAACAGAAACCAAGTTTTCACCCCCCTTTAATCTACCCCCCTTAATCCCCCCGCAAGCAGGGGGGAAAGCAAGCGGGGGGAGGGTCAGTTTTTTTTCGTGTTCCGCGGAGCGGAATCCTCGATGAATCGGGACTTGCACTTTCTTTTTATATGAGCCTTAACAAAAAGGAGACAAACTTATGACACAAACACCACCGGAGGCGGCAGTTATTCTTTTTGATGGAAAAGATCTCAGCAACTGGACAAAACTTGATGGAGGCGCGCCGGGTTGGGACGTCGCTGACGGCGCAATGACTGTGACCGCTGGCGAGGGCGACATCGTGAGTCGGGAGAGGTTTACCGATTTTCTGCTTCACTTGGAGTTCATGACACCTGACATGCCAGATGCAACGGGTCAAGCTAAGGGAAATAGCGGGGTATTCCTTCAGGGGCGGTATGAAATCCAAGTCTTGGATTCCTATGGGATTGATGTGCCGGGCATGGGAGACTGCGGCGCAATTTACAACCAATTTGCATCATTGGTGAACGCTTGCAAACCGCCGCTTGAGTGGCAGACATACGACGCAATATTCCGTGCCGCTCGCGTGAGTGAATCGGGAGAGATAGAAGAAAACGCGCGTGTGACTGTGCTGCAGAACGGGATTGTGATACAGAACAATGTCCAGATACTGAGTGCTACAGGTGGGGCGACGGACGACAATGCCGCAGCACCGGGCCCCTTGCGACTACAAGATCACGGCAACCCGGTAAAGTATCGTAATATCTGGATTGTGCCACTTCCTCTGAAGGGCTCGGAGGTATACTAAAGTGAATTCAAAAAATAAATGAACACTTGCGCCCAACGGTAGGTGCGGTTTCTAACCGCACCGCATCGGCACCCCCCTTAATCCCCCCGCTAGCGGGGGGATTAAGGGGGGTGCCTACCCAACGGGGGATTGGCGTGTCTCATTAATTCTAAGGTCCACTATAAATAGGAGTTACGCACTTCAGATAGTAGTTGCCCGATTTATCGGGCGTATCGGGGCAGGGATGCCCCTCTCACACTCCCTCAGTTTACCCCCCTTAGTCCCCCCGCAAGCGAGGGGAAAGCAAGCAGGGGGAAAGCAAGCAGGGGAGGGGCTTTGACTGTTCAACTGCGTAAGTCCTACTAAGTTGATTATCCGTATCGTCCTTCGATATAGTCCGCCGTTTTTTCATTCTGAGGCGTTAGAAACAGATCTTCAGTCCGGCTGTGCTCGACAATCTCACCGAGCAGCATGAAGATGCATTCATCGCTTACACGGCGCGCCTGTGCCATATTGTGTGTGACAATTAGAATGGTGTAGTGCCCCGCAAGTTCCAACATCAACTCTTCGACGGCCCGTGTTCCTTTGGCATCAAGGGCAGAACACGGTTCGTCCATCAAAATCACCCGCGGTTTCAGCGGCAGCAGCCGCGCTATGCACAATTTTTGCTGCTGTTCGAGCTGTAGGATGGTTGCTCTTACCTTTAGTTGGTCTTTCAGATCGTCCCAAAGGAAGACCTCCCTTAACGCTGCCTCAACAATATCGTCAGTTTCCGATCTTTTCTGTATACGATGTTCAGAGTGGACACGCAGCCCAAAAACGATATTTTCGTAGACGGAGATTGGTAAGGGGTTCGGACGCTGAAACACCATACCGACGTTTTTACGGAGTTCCGGCAGTGAGACATCCGCATCGTAGATATTTTTACCGAGGATTTCCACCTCGCCTGTTGTCGTGACATTGCCGTAGCGTTCGTTCACGCGATTGAAACAGCGCAGCAACGTGGTCTTGCCGCATCCGGAGGGACCAATGAGCCCGGTTATTAAACCGTCAACAATTTTCACGCTTACATTGATAAGGGCCTGAAAATCACCGTACCATAAGTTAAGTTGACGGGTTTCGACGCTGTGCCTTTTGTCTGCGCTCATCCGAAGGTTCCATTCACATAATCGTAGGTGAGTTTGTTCGCCGGTGAATCGGAGAAAATAATGTCGTTGTCGTCGATTTCGATTAGCTCGCTCTCGAATATAAAAGCGGTACGGTCTGCCAAACGACGCGCTTGTTGAACCAGGTTGGTGACAAGGATAATGGTGATCTGGGAGCGTAATTCTTTGAGGATATCCTCGATTCGCATCGTTGTCACCGGATCCACAGCAATTGAAAATTCGTCGAGGCAGAGGATTTCAGGCTGGTGTGAGAGGGCCCGGGCGATGGTCAAACGCTGCTGCTGTCCTCCTGACAACTTGGTGCCGAGGCTATCGAGTCTGTCTTTGACCTCATCCCACAGGGCCGCCTGTTGTAAACAACGCTCAACAAGCTCGTCTAACTCGCTCCGTTGGTGGATGCCCGCAGCCCGGGGCGCGAAAGCAACATTATCATAGATCGACAACGGTAAACCGACTGGCAGCGGAAATACCATCCCAATTCGTCGACGCAGTTGATTGACGTTCTTGACGCTTTTCACATCCGTGCCGTCAATTTTCACCAGACCGCTGACCTGTGCGCTTGGTTCTAATTCAATCGTACGGTTGATAGTTTTCAACAGCGTTGTTTTGCCGGATTGAGCCGGACCGATGATGCCTAGTATTTCATTCTCATATACATCGAAAGAAATTCCCTTGAGTGCTTCCATCTCTCCGTATCGGACGGTGAGATCGGCGATTTCAATTTTCTTTGTAGAGTTAGATGTTGGTGCCAATGTCTTAAATCCTACCGTCAAACATGAGCGTTCTCTTTTTATCTGCGAAAATCAGCGCAATCTGCGTTCCCATCTACTCTTGAATCTGAATCCTACCACCGCTTTCGAGATCGCAGGTACGCACGCAGCACAATCGCCAGCGCGTTCACCATCAACACAGCCCCCAAAAGCACAACGGCTGTGCCGTACTCTAAAGCTTCAGGAACCCCCGGCACTTGTGTTGATAGTTGGTACAGATGCATTGAGAGGGCCATAAACCGATCGAACAGACCGTAGGCGAAAACATCCCCTTCAGAAATAGCCTTAAAAAATACTGCGCCGGTAAACATAATTGGTGCCGTCTCACCCGCTGCCCGTGACACCTGTAAAATGACTCCAGTCAATATACCACTGATTGAATTTGGCAGAACAATACCGCGAATCGTCTGCCACCGTGTTGCGCCGGTATTCCAACACGCTTCCCGAAACGCCATCGGAACAGCACCGAGTGCTTCCTTCGTGCTTGCGATGATAACCGGCAGCGTCATGATCGCCAATGTGAGGGAAGCTGCTAAAACGGAACGGCCCATCCTTGCAAAATATACAAAGGCCCCCACGCCAAAAAGTGCGTGAACGATACTCGGCACACCGGCAAGATTAACCACTGCAAGGTTGATGATTCGGGTAAACCAACTTTCACGGGCGTATTCGTTCAGATAGACTGCTGCCAACACACCAATCGGCGCGGAAACAAGCAGTGAAATTATCACGATGTAAATTGTTCCAAGCAGCGGGGCCCATATACCGCCTGCTCTCATCCCCTTTGCAGGGTTCGTGAAAAAGAACTCCGGGGATAGGACCGGGGCCGCCTTGACAAAGAGGTAGACAACGATGAGGACAAGCGGTAAAATCATCAACAGCGTCATTGCAAAAAAGATACCACGTGCAATGTTCTCTGTCAGCTGCTTTTTACGACTTTGCTTAGTTGCGGTGAACATCAACTGAGGAGCGACGAGCTCTGGAGAGGTGGGGGAGGAATTTATATCTGTTGCCATGTAATTTTCTATATGAACGCTACGCCTTTTCGCGGATGCCTTTAATCACAAGGTCAGTGACAAAATTCACGATAAATGTAATTGTAAATAACAAAACACCGATGATAAACAGCACACGATAATGATCACTTCCTACCGCTGCTTCCCCCAACTCCGCTGCAATCGTAGCGGTCAGTGTGCGGACAGAATCGAAAGGGCTAGTCGGCATGTTTACCGCATGGCCTGTTGTCATCAGTACCGCCATAGTTTCACCCACCGCCCGGCCAACGCCCAATAATACCGCTGCAAGCAGTCCATTCTTTGCTGTAGGCAGCAACACACGATAAATCACCTGCCATCGTGTTGCGCCAAGTGCTTCAGCCGCTTCTCGATATGAATCCGGAACCGCTTTGAGCGCGTCCTCACCGATGGAGACAATAATGGGGACGCTCATCAGTGCCAAAATGATGCCACCGTTTAACATCGTTAAGCCGATCGGCACGTTGAACAACTCGATAATCAGTGCGTTCATCACCGTTAAGCCGATGAACCCCCACACAACCGATGGAATCGCCGCGAGTAACTCGATGACGATTTTGAGTGTTTCCTTCAATTTCGGCCCGCAAAATTCAGACACGAAAATGGCTGCCCCAAGCCCGAACGGCACAGCGATAACCATCGCCAGAACCGTTACACTAAACGTGCCTGCAATTAATGCCAATACACCGTAACGTTTATTACTCACAGAGGTGGGATACCATTCGGGGCTTGTGAGAAACTCAACAATGTCCAATCCGCCAAAGAAAAATCCCATCCCTTCCCGAAAAACGAAAAAGAATATGCCAAAGACGAAGATAATTGCGCTGATACCGCACAGGCGAATAATTACTTCAATAACTGGCTCACACCAACGTCCCAGTTGGTGAAAAATGTTCACGATTGTTCGCATAATAAATGGGCATCCATGCTCATTTCTGTCCGACGGGCACATAACCCGTTTTCTCAACAATCTCCTGTCCTGTGGGCGAAAAGATCCAATCTAGGTAAGTCTGTTCCTGCGGTTCTGGTGTCCCAAGCGAATACATATACAGGGGCCTTGCAATTGGATACGTACCATCAAGCACACCTTGGGCGGTGGGACCATGGGCGATATCACCGGGGGTTTTGGCAATTTTGAGCATCTTCACCTCTTCTGTGGCGTATCCCATGCCGCTATAGCCAATTGCACACGGTGTATGTGCGACGAGTTCAACGACATCCTTAGAACCGTGTAGATCTCTTGAACCGAGTTTATAGTCACGATTGTCACCGAGAATTGCCGAACGGAAATAGACAAATGTACCAGAATTCGATTGCCGGCTCACACGAATAATCTCGTCATTCGCACACTTGCTATTATCGATCCCGAGCTGGGACCATTCAGTTATGTCTCCACCTTCTCCGTAGATGCTAGCAAGTTGCTCTATAGAGATTTCAGCCAGAGGGTTGTCCTTGTGGACGTAAACGGCGAGCGCATCATACCCAACGATGAACTCTTTCGGTGCCTCACCGGTACTCTGCGTCACCCGTTCAGTTTCTGCCGTGGTCATTTGACGGCTACAATTCGCGATGTCTACCGTGCCACTAACCAGCGCAGCGATGCCGGTTCCCGATCCGCCCCCGGAAACTTCAAGGGATACATTGGGTTCGACGGTAGCATACGCCTCCGCCCACGCCTGGGCGAGATTGACCATCGTATCAGAACCCGCGTTCTGAATCACGAGCTTCTCACTAGTCTCATCTTTCTTTGTGCAACCATTTGAAAATAGACAGAACGTTACCACAACGATGGCGCACAATACTTTATTGAACATCAACCTGCTTGCTCCTTCTCAACATCATCACCGAGGATTGCTTGAACCAATTCTCGGATGTGTGTTTCTAAAAATTGAAATGTGTTTTGGTATGCGGCTTGAACTTCCGCTTCAGTGCCTTCAAGCGTTGATGGATCTGACACTTCCCAACTAATACGCACCGGTCTCGACGGCAACGACGGGATTACCCTTTCCGCTTCCTCAGAGAGCGATACGATGATTGCGTAATCTTTGAGATCTAAAATCTGGCTCAAATATTTGGATGTCTGACCAGAAATATCAATCTCTTTTTCCGTCATGAATTGCACGGTCTTTGGATCCAGCGGTTGGGAGGCCACGCCGGCGCTGCTGAACCGTATCCTATGCGATTCGAGTGCGTTGCCGATACCGACTGCCATCTGGCCTCGGCAGGCATCGTGCTCGGCGACGAAAAGTACGCGCAACACCTGCTGGTAGTCATGCCTCAAATCTTCACCGGTACACATATACAAGACTTCTTCGCAAATATTGCTTGCCTGATTCGCTACACGCTCCAAACAACTGACAATTGTCACCAGTGGCACCAGTGCCTCCGATGGTAATTCATTCTTGATATGTAATTCGATTAAATCACGATGAATTTCGTAGCGCAGATTGTCTATCGCCCGTTCTTTTTCCCTTTCCCTCGTTGCCTTCGCCAATTCAGCATCGCCTTCAATGAAGGCTTGCAAAGCATTACGAAGGAACGGAATTGCAAGATTAGCAATATCGCTGAGTTTGGGATGGAAAGCTTGTGCCCCCAAATCACTGACACTCAAAAATCGCCGAGCCATCGCTTTCGCATAATCACCGACACGCTCCAATTCGGTGTTGATTTTGATGACCGAATAAACAAAACGCATTTGAGTTGCGACGGGTAGGTGCTTGATCAGGAATCTCTGACAAAGCGATTCTAGCGTCTCCTCTAACTCATCGATATGCCGGTCCCTTAAGATCACAACATAAGCCGACTGCCGATCATTCTGCTCAATCGCACCCAGACAGGTCTCTAATGCTTGCTCAACCAATTTACCCATCTCGATTACATTGCTGCGGATCAGATCGATATCCTGCTGCATGTTCTCTTCTAAGTGAGATTGCATAGCGTGTCCCCTCCAATGTTGTCAGATTCTAGTACTTGTCATGATACATGGCGGTATATCATAGTTGAGGGACGAAAATAATAAGACAGCCATTGCTAGAATCTAAAGAATGCGGTCAAACGCGGCATAATCGTCGCGTCCGGTTTGGCACCGTTATCCGGTTCATCGTAAAAGACGAAAACAAGATTGGGCATGATATGAAACCCCTCGAAGGGTGTCCAATCCAGTCCAGCAATGATCAGATTCGGTGCTGCTGTATCAGCAAAACGGATATAACCTTTATTCGCTGCAGGACTTGGCTCGAACAGCCGATCAAACCGAGCAAAAGCCCATACCTTCTTTTCGAGCAATTGCGCCGCGCCGAACACCGAGTTCACTAAAATGTTAAGGTCGTCCTTGTCTGCCCGCTCCCGCGTCTGATTGGCAAGCTGAACGCCGACCCGAAATTGCTCGCTTTGATAGCCGATCAAACCTTGTAATGTGTACCATCTGCCCCGATCCACCGCATTCTCAAAATCGGCATATCCTTCAACGATAAAGCCTGTAACGGGCCTCGCCGCGAGCGAAAAAGCAATCTTCTTATTGCTATCAATTTCTCCGCTTGTGCTCGTGCCATTTGCGAATATCAGGTGATAGTTAATTCGCTTTGATTTGTCGACATCGCCTTGTAGGGCGATACCGAAGTCAGAGCCATTTCCCATTTTGTGCATGTGAAGCACTGTTTCTGCAACAGTGCGATAGCCCCATATCCGTTCAACATTCTTCCAAGTCGGATTGCCGGTTAACCCGACATAAACATTCGTCCGCCACTCGGGTTTCTTCCATCTCAGATAACCGTTTTTCAGAAACGGTTCGATTTTCTTGCGCTCTGTGGGAAATGCTGCGCCATTCATCTCGAACCGAAACCGCGTGGAAAATGCGTCCGACAAGTCCCTGTCGTAATCGAAGTAGACGCGCCGATACTGGAATCCATTCCTCTTCTCAAGTTCAGCGTCGTGGGACTTCAGCACGTAGTAATAATCGCCAAAAAAGTAACCGCTAATTTTTCCCTCGCTGCTCCACAAAACAGCGGGACTACTCAACAATAGACATATCACAGGCAAGATGCCGCGTAAAAAATATTTCTTCATTGGACCTCCATTTGGTAACGTTTTTGTTCAATGACATTTGGGTAAATTGTGTAGCACAACTTAACCTAAAATATACCATAAATGTCGCAAATTTGTAACAAAAAAGCATGCCATGAAGTATATCCCTTCTTATTCAAGTGATATTCGATACCTTTGTGCTGTTACTCCTTGAGCCGATAACCGACCCCATGTACCGACTCAATTTCGACGTGTGTTTCAAACAGAGTTCACGGTGGTATATCCTCTATATGTTATAGCGGTTTGGAAATCGCGACTATTTCAATACCAGCATCCGACGGATCGCTGAAAAGTCAATATCCTCATCAGTTTGATATCCCGCTTCGTCAGACACACGAATCTGGTAGAAATAGAGCCCCGAAGCAACCTGCTCACTGTGCTCGTTGCGACCCTCCCAATATGCAGCGCGGGAACGGTTGTGATAGAAACCGGCAGCCTTTTGACCGAGGGCCAGCAACCGAACAATGTGTCCCTGTGCGTCGTAAATTGTGATGGTAACGTCAGCTGCTTCACTGAGTTGATAAGGTATCCATGTCTCAGGATTGAAGGGGTTAGGGTAATTTTGTAGCAACAAATTGGCACGCGGTGCCACACGCTGTTGTAACCTAACCCGGAGAAATGCCTGTTCGATAGCCGCCGGTGTCACGGTGTAAAGGTCAGGACCAGAAACATCAGTCCCCAATGTGTCGCTTACGGTGATTTCCAATCTGTCTCCGGTTTCAACGACGCTCGTGCGGCTCAGGTCTGCAAAGGCTGCTGCAAAATATCCTGCCCGCATAAAATCGCTTGTGACAGCGTTTGTCCGCATATTTCGGACTGTCACCCGATAACCATCGGTGCCGATGTCGCTAAATCTGCCACTAATGACGAAGGCCCACGCGCCCTCAACTTCGCTAGGCGAGGGTGCCGCAGCAACCGAAGGTACGTTCGTCCACGCTGCGCCGGCAAAGCGGACAGATTTCTGCTCCGGCACGTTGACGATATAACCTGTCCCACCTTCAATCGGAAAACCGTTGTCCGGCGCATCTGCGGTGAAACCGACGAATTGTTGAGTGCCTCCTTCCAGTCCAATGACTGTTGTTGCACCGAGCAGCTCCATAAGAGATCGCGCGGTATACGGTTTTTTTGGCTTAAGGGGCACAGAAATCATATTCAATCCCTGTTGTAAGGACACGAAGAATATGTTGCTGAAATCTTCCTCCATATCCGATCGGATTTGAAAAATCGTGGTTGTTCCGCTGACCTCATTCCCAACAACTAACAGCGGCGTACCAATGGGGCTATTGATAGCACTGATAAAGAGCAGACCTTCTGGGCCTAAATCACCCGCTGTTCCAGCTGCTGCATCGCCGGCAAAATTACGGTTATTGATGTATTGCACAAACGTAGGGGCATACGGATCGGTTACATTGTATACCATAATGCCACCAACGCGCTCCAAACCGATGAAGGCATAAATCTGACCGTCAATTTTACCGATTGCAAGCCCCTCTGGTTCGGGACCCTTGTCGTCACTACGAGCGTCGAAAGAATCATTTTCATCGTTGGTAGAGTTGAAATCATTTGGAATGTGCTCGGCGGTAATACGTTCAAAGTCATCTCCGCTGTCGAAAACCAGTTGACCGTCGGGTGTCCAGATGGAAAAAGACCGCGCCCCGTAGTTAAAGATAGTTTCGTATTCTCCATCTCCATCGGCATCACCGCTGGCTGTTGTAGTTTTTAGCCGTCCCAACTGATCATCCGCCTGAAGTTCGACACCGAAGACCGACGGATCTAGCACCAAATCTGCCACGCGCGCTTCTTCGCTGAAGTGATCGTAATCGCGAGCATCCCCCTCATTGGCGGTAATAAGGAACATCTCCCCAAAACTCTTGAAGGTTGCAATAGCGTCAGGTTGATATAATCCACGGACGGGCCAATGTGCGATGTTGATCGCATCATCTCGATTGCTGGCGTCAAGACCATTTGAGCGCGTAGTGATAATACCAAGTACGGCATCCTGGGCGTCAGGATTGTCATCTAGCAGACCAGTGGTCAGATCGAATCCACCGGCAAGTCTGAAATCGTTATCATTAACGATGGCGAGGATATTTTCTCCAATCAGGGCAAGTCCCTCCGGTTTATCCGCAAAATCATAACCCGCTTCAACAAGGTCGACTGCCAACACCTTGGTCACCGGTGTAATTCCCCTGCTCAATAGTTCCCTAACGGTCAGGGATTCGAGCGGTACATCTTCGTTCATGCCATGAATGTTCATAGCGTTTCGGATATCGATACGGAAGATCTTCTTTTGCGAATTGGGACCCGTACGCGAATCCCGCTCAATCACCAAGAATGCGCCTTCAGCGACGGCAATCGCGTCACCGATTTTATCGCTACCGTTGCCCTCAAGCATATACAGATACTGTCCAACACTTTGCTGCATACCTGTATCAAAAGCGAGAATTCGGATGCTGTTTCCTGCTTTGGAAGAAGTATCGTTAGGAACATCGGGGTTATCAATGGGACTCTGGATAAAGGCGTACAAAATACCATCCCAATACGCAACAGCCTCGAATCCACGATTGGCCCGGCGTTGTGCGTAAATCGGTGGAATCGCTTCCACTCCAACGTTGATGCCGCCGGCATTAGCCCCCACCGGCACAAAACGATTAATCAGTACACCAGTCGGGCTGAAGTGGTAAATCGCGGGACGATATTCATCCACCATCCAATAGGTTCCATCATCCGCTCGGACAATGCCCTCCAGGTCGGCACCGAAGAAATCGCGTTCCAGCACATTTCCCAACAGGTCAATCGGAATTTCGTCGGCGTGAGCCAGACCGGGCTGGCCCTCAAGGTTTGGAAGTCCGGTAATAGGTGTTCCATCCGGGTGCACAAGTCCAATGGTCTCCGTGATGACAAGATGACCGGTGTCGAGCGCGAGTTCAAAGCGCAGCCACTGCGCTTGATAATCCGGCAACGGAAACGGACGTTCCTTGATACCATCGCCATCGGTATCCACCGGATCAGCGTTTGGCCCACGGTCAGGGTGCGTGATGAATTGGAGATTTCCGTTACGTGGATTAATACCCTCAAAGAAAAGCCCGGAGAATCCACCTAGCAAAATCTCTTGGCCGGCGGTAGTTGTACCGAGTACCGGCAAGTTTTGAAAAGTAAAAGTTCTGAGCAGTGCCAGATCCCGTGCGTAATTTTTTGAACCGAGCGGAAGAATTTCAGTAATTGTGGCGGTAGGGATATCCAGAACTGCGATCGCGTTGTTCTCCTGAAGTACGACCCATGCCCGGCGCGAGTCATCCGAAACTGCGATGTGCTCAGGTTCGATATCTTGTGCGACACTGGCAAATGGTCCAAAGATCCGAATCTCAGGGTCAAGATTGACAGCTGTAAACCTGCGGAAGTCCGCTGTACGCACATCAGCCTGAGTTAAGTTTGCTGCACCCCTTAGCATATCAATAACGCTGACCGAGCCTTCGGGGTCATTTGCCTCACCCGGTTCCTCGTATGTATTGGGTTGGCCCTCATTGGCAACTAACACGTAACGACCATTAGGGGTAAAGGTCAACATATCCGGCAGTGCACCAACAGCGACAGCGGTCAGGAAGTTACCATCCACATCGAAAAAGACAACCGCGCCCGGCGACTGTGCTGGCTCCGCTTCAACCGCTACGGCAACCACACCTTCATACACATCAACACTGTTCGCGCTTGCACCGTAGGCGCTCACATCAATTTGAGATAGACGCGCCGGCTGCGTCGGATTTTTGATGTCAATCACATCCACATGACCGCCAGCCGCATTCACAACGAAAATCCGCTGGGTTCGTGGATCATGCGCCACAATTTCGGAGGCACTCATATCAAACAAACCACTGGCATAGGTGCCAATTGGTTCCAACTCAATCTGTGACAGCACGGTGGTCTTGGCAAAAAGCAGGACTGATATAATGGTTACCAGAATAAAACTATGTTTCATTTTCCATCTGTTTTTTATATGGCTATGCGTTTCCGAATTAGCCCCCCCAAACGCTGGTGCCCGTTTAACCTCGTCTCTGCTGCCAACAATCAAGGGTGTTCGCTCACGGATGGACTGCGGCTGTTTTTCTAGGATGCGCTGTCTCCCATCACTGGCACCCCCTCCAGCCTGCTCTGCCAAGAAAGCTATGGGATTGGCTTCGTATAACAACCGCTATGCTCCTTTTGTGGGCAAAAGGTTGCAAAAAACTGAACACACGCCCGGCTAGAAAACATAATGAATAGGGCGTCGGATTTGAGCCGTTTTTTCATATCCGTTGCTACAGTTCCCGAATCTGAATATTGCGAAATTGAACGGGGCCATGATCTCCTTGTAACATCAGGGGTCCCTTGGGTGGATTGTCATCACCGAGTTGCCCGCCTGTCGGTCCTTCGATGGTCACGTTGTCATGAATCTTGACCCCGTTTAGGAATACTGTCAGGCTCATACCCTTGAGTGTTGCATCCACCGTTTGCCATTCTCCGGCTGGCTTGCTCGCCTCGACATCTACATGCTTCTGATTATAAAGGGCACCATTCTCAGCTGGGTATGAGTAGGTCTTTCCCAGACTGTCTAAGATCTGAATCTCATATCGGCCCCGGAGGTAAATACCACTGTTGCTATCTGCTGGCACCAGATATTCGATATGCAGTTCAAAGTCCCCCAACTCTCGCTCTGTCATGATGTCCACACCTTTATCAGTGTTGTCGAGGATACCGTCGTGAACGACCCACTTGTGTTCCTGGTCTGGATGCCGCATCCGCCAACCGGTGAGATCTGTGCCATTAAAAAGTTGAATTGATTCGTTTGCCATAAATGCTATCTCCTTTGTAGTGAAATTGAATTACGCTTACTTATTGGAGGTCGCGCTAGCCAATCGACAGACCTCCACGCTTCCTAAAAAGTGAGGGCAAGATAACTCCGTGTATACTATCTATCAGCTATAATTAGCCATCAACCGCCGGGGATGTAAAGGGTTCGATCTGCAACAGGTAACGTCACACGAGCACCACCCTGCAAGTGCGAATGCGCGATACCAAATTGCGCCTCCACCGATTGCATCGTTATGTCGATATTTCCGGTGGTACGTTCACCTGTTTCAATTTCACGGATAATGCTGCGAATTGTGCACACCGTGGGGCTCTCGCCGGTCGGTTTGAGAACCTGTTCATCAACGGCAGCCCCGCCCTTTGCGCTGCGACGGACGCAAAAAACATCGCCATTGTCCCATGCGTAGGCGTGTCCTTCAGTGCCGTGAACATCAACGTTGAATGGGCCAGATATGGGTAGAAAAATCCCCTCTGTACCGTTTTCATAGCCAATCCGGAAGAATCCGACCATGGGATCCGCAATTTCTTCTCCGGGCGGTGGCACGAAGCAATGCCCATTCGGATCGTAGTCCGGGTACGCGCGAGGACGTTGGTCCGCATTTGCAGCCAACGGTTCACTCCGCTGCACCAAGCGTCCCTCCACCCAAATTGGCATCGGGTCGCCCAGCAGCATGGACACAAGGTCCAACGTATGGGGGTGATGCTTGATGATGTCGGTATAGCTTGACATCACCGCATAGCGAGGTTCACCGATACCTCCTTGGGCGATGGCATCGCGCAACCGAATATAGCCGTCATGGTGTCGGCGCATCGCTCCCCAGTTGAAGGCAACATTATTTGCCTTACACGCATCGGCAATGCGATCGGCTTCTGCTAACGAAGCACACAGTCCCTTCTCAGAATATATCCCGCGCACGCCATGCTCTGCCGCAAAGATAATCGGTTCAGCGCGTGCGAATGATGGTGTGGTCACACTCACGATGTCCGGCTTTTCCTGCTCAATCATTGCCCGATAATCGAGGTAGGTGTTGGTAATACCGAATCGATCGGTGAACCGTTTCAGCCGTTCCTCCCCACGATTGGCAACAGCTACCACCTCGGTCTGTTCAATAGCGGCATAGGCACTGAAGTGCCCGTATGGGCTCGAAAATTGGTTAACCGTGAGTTCATCTTCAATTAAGCCACCCATACGACCTGTGCCGATAATAGCGACACGGTATAAATCCTTCATAGTCTCTCCTTTTAACGAACATTAAATTTCTAAGTCGAGATACGAACAGTGAATAAGATGGCAAGAGCCACACAATACCGGCTAAAAAGTACCAATCTTAAACGTAAGTCCCCGCTTCTATAGTGAATTCAAGAAATAAATAAACACTTGCGCCCCACGGTAGGTTCGGTTTGTCACCGCCCCGCATCGGCACCCCTCCTTAGTCCCCCCCGCAAGCAGGGGGGAAATAGGGGGGCTATCCAACGGGAGGACGGTAGGTGCGGTATCCGACCTGCCCCGGTTTGGCGTGTCTCATTAATTCTAAGGTCCACTATAATCAAGATATTATAGCATAATTGCAGCAGAATAATTCAAAAATAGGTTGCTATTTTCGCCGAATTTTAGGTTGCACAGAAACCTCGAAATCCAGCGCAATTATAGTGAATTCACTATAAATGACCCTACACTTGCTAATGCTGCTGAGATATGGTATTCTCATCATGTCATTATAGGATATTTCAGAAATGGAGGGATCCACCACTATGAAACCTGTTCGTTTGGGATTTATTGGTCTCGGCCATATCACCACTCGGTCACACTTGCCGGCACTTGCGCCGTTGGTTGAAGCCGGGGAGGTCACTTTGCAGGCATTCTGCGATATCAATGAAGAGACTGCAAAGACACAAGCCGCAACGTTCGGTGCACAGGCAGTCTACACCGACCACCATGAAATGTTGGACAAAGAAGACCTCGACGCAATCTATCTCTGTATTCCACCAACACTTCACACAGATGAAATCCTCATCGCAGCGGACAAAGGGTTTGCTATTTTTGTGGAAAAACCGCAAACGCTGGATATCGCACAAGCCGTTCGGTTCGAGACCGCTATCCAAGAATCAGGCGTTGTCTCCCAAGTCGGCTTTATGAGCCGCTATTATCCGTCGGCGGAAGAGGTGTGCCGGAGATTGCAGGAACGCACCTTACGACACGCCTTGGTGCAACGTCTCTATAGCGGCAGTCCAATCCGCTATTGGACCAGCCGCTTTGAATTATGCGGTGGTTCATTCGTTGAAAACACCATCCACACAGTAGATCTGTTGCGTTATTTTTTGGGAAATATCGAAGCTGTATCTGCTTTTTACGTTGAGCGGAAGCCCGGCGAAGGACCTGAGCCGATGAACATGCCCCATGTATACAACGTCAATTATCGCTTCACTAGCGGCATAACTGCCAATGTGAGTGTTTCGCGGGTGCTGACAAATGTTAGTATTTCACGGCAGCAGGTGATGCTAGTCAGCGACGATTCGCTGATTGAGTGGTCAGGGCAAAAAGTTGTGGAGAATGGCGAAACTGTCTGGGAAACGGTGGGAAGCGATAACGCTTTTGCTCTGCAAGCACAGGCTTTTGTTAAGGCTGTGCGCTCTGGCGATGCTGGTATGATGCGGAGTTCCTATGCCACTAGCATGAATAGTCTGGCAGCAGTTCTCGGTGCAAATGCGTCGGCGGCACGGGGCGGCGAAGTAATTCGGCTGGAAGATTTTACTGCGGGCCTCACCTGATAAGACACCCTTCAGGTGGTAATCTGCATCAACTACATCTTTTGTTTCTTCTGTGAACCCGCGGGGTGGTAGTACGGTTCTAACAACAGATGCGACTTGGCGGGATCAGCGGCAGTACGCGTTAGGAGATTGGCTGACGGTTCGCAGCGGGGCCAATTGACCATGTATGAAGGACCGTATTGGTAAGACAACCACACATCTCCTTCGCGAGTTGTCGGTTGGAATGCGTGAGAGAGGTTCTCGGTAAACAAAACGCCCGATCCAGCTCGCAACGGGATGTTGTGTAACGGCGCAATTGCGCTCAAATCCGTATGCTCATAGGGGTGTGGAAGGCTAGCTTTGTGGCTGGCAGGGATCGTGCAGAACGTCCCATCGCCATCGGAAGTGTCTGTCAACGCAATTAGGCAGGTAATCATCAGACAACGGAATTGACCATCTCCAAAGCAGCGGTAGCGGGCATAACGTCTCGGGTCCGCATCGCCTCCTTGGGTGAGTTGGCTGCTCTTTCCCGGTGTTCTGACTATTGCCCGTGAGCCGACGAGACGGTATTGGCGTCCCCAAATGAATTCCTGCACATAATCGAGGACACGCGGCAGTGCCATGGCATCCTCAACGGTGTCCCCTCCTTCAATGACGTTGACGAGTTCGCAGCCATCGGAACCGTCTGGCGAGAGCGTTATATTTTCCGGCGTTGCCGCCCTAATCCTTGACAGGGTATCCTGCGCCTGCGAAACTTGGTCGGGGTTCAGTAGGCCCTCTAGCACTAGGTAGCCGGCAGTGTCGAAGAAATGCTTATCTTCGGCAGAGGTCTCAGACTCGCCGAGACCAATCTGCAAGTCAAAGACATCTTCTTCTGTAGTGGGTTTCATGGAACCTACCTTCCGATTTCTCAGGAATTATGCCCGCTTTCAACTCATCGGGGCTCATGCTAACGGACATCGGTTTCAGCTGCATGGGCAAATGGGGGAGGCCCTTGAATAAGTTCAAGCTGTCGCGGGGTTGCACGCTGCTCAAAACCTTCGGCTGTCATTGCCAAGCCGTGCCAAGAGCAGTGAAACGCTGGGGCGTAGGAATAAAACAGGGTTCGGCGCACCTTTGAACCGTGATTTTCCACAGCCCCGTGGGATAGATCTTCGGAAAAAATAATAGCATCACCGGCTTTACACGGCAGCGGCTGCACAAGCGGATGGGTGGGATCCGGAATCTGCCCTACGAGCGGGTTAGTGAAGTTGCTCTTGTGGCTTCCGGGGATAACAGCAAAGCAACCATCTTTGACATCAACGTCCGTCAACGCATACCCAATTTTCACACTTACGCACTTGAATTCTCCATCTTGAAAAGCATACTCGCTATAAGGCAGTAATTCCGCATAACCGTGATGAAAGCGAAATGCCCCTCCACTGTTTCGCGACATAAAGCTGGCTGCATCAAGCCGGCTTGGCTCACCAATCATTTCCTCAATATAATGAAGTGTCTGAGGGAGGTCAATGAGTGCCTCAAAGGGACCGCCATAGCGGAGCACCTCACAGTCATAATCCCCCAAACCGTCCTCCGGCGGGGCACCCGTCTGAGCGTAGACATTGTCCGAGGCGCGATATTTCCGTTCTACGCCCAAAGCTGCTGTCCGACTATCATCAAGCGTTTCGAGGTAATCGATTGTTTCGTTGAGTCGCTGGTGCATATCGGGGGACAGCACCCCGCGCAAAACCAAGTATCCGTGGAGGTCAAATAGGTATCTTTCTTCCGATGTCATATGATATCCTCCCAATTTTCATTGGTTCTGTCGGAATGCAACGCCATTGAAGACATTTTAGCCCGTTTCATCGAAGCCGCTTTCAACCAGCTTCGATAGTGCTTCAACAGCTGCTTCCTCATCGGGTCCTTCTGCCCGAATCGTAAGTTGAGTGCCACGGCTTGCTGCTAACATCATGATTCCCATGATACTTTTTGCATTGACCTTCATCAACCCTTTTTGGATGTAGATGTTGGAAGAGTATTGATTTGCCGCTTGAGACAACACGCCAGCGGGACGGGCATGCAAACCGAGCGCATTGCGGATTGTCACCAATTGTTCAATCATAGTAATCTTCCTTATCGACCGATGGGGCTGTTAAATTACCTTTGACTTTGTTGGCTCCAAAATTTCACGATGAAGCGTTGTGTGCTGCCATTCGTCAAGCACGGTTTCATCATTCTGCTCTGCCATTTCCGCAATGAGGGATTCATTGAGTTCTTTTGCTGCGTGGAATCCCAACTTTTGGCCCCAGAGATTCATTGCTGCAGCTTCGATTAGGTTTGAGATATTTCGTCCGGGTGCCACAGGAATGACAAGGTATGGTATCCGTTCATTGTGAAAACTGTAAACTTCCTCATCAAGTCCCGTTCGGTTGTACACTTTGTTTTCGTCCCAGTGTTCCAATGTTACAACCAGTTCAACCTGTGTGCGATCGCCGACCGCGGTGACCCCAAAGAGTCCAACGACATCGACAATCCCTAACCCCCGGACCTCCATGTAATGCTTCACCGGTTGGACACGCATCCCGAAAACGCGGTGGCCGGATACCCGTTTCAAAAGAACAGTATCGTCTGCAATGAGGCGATGTCCCCGCTGGAGGAGCTCCAAGGCACATTCGCTTTTGCCAATGCCACTTTCGCCAAGGATTAAAACGCCAACTCCAAACACATCAACCAAGTTCCCGTGAACATACTCCGAGGGACCGAATTCATCTTCAAGGAACAGCAGCAGCCGGGTTGTGAAGATCGAAGATGATAGCCGGGTCGTCAAGATTGGTATATTTGTCTGATTGCCAATAACGACAAGTTCTGATGGGACGGGTAAGCCATCTGTAACAACCACGCACGGCAGAGCATACGAGAAGAATCTCTGGAAAACTTCAGTTCGTTCCGCAGAAGGGAGACTTTCTATGTATGAAATTTCACCCTGCCCCAAAATCTGAACCCGTTCGTGTCCAAAGTGGTCGTAGTGCCCACACAGAGCAAGTCCCGGGCGGTTCGATTCCGCTGTTTTGAGTGCACGATCTAGCCCATCATGTCCAGCCGTGATCTCAAATTGTAACTCGTAGCCGGCATATTTAATGAGCTGACGCACCGTCATGATATGGTCTAGCATACGACTATTCCTTTGGTGGATGTTAACCTATCAGTGTGGTAACTTAAGGGAGGGAGTAAAGGATCGCCCAATGAATTGGGACAGGCTACGCTCGGAGGAAAATCTGACCGTGCACATGTGAATTGATGAGACTTCGACTATCGTTCAGTCAAACACATCCCCCGAACGCCTCTAGACAAATTGAGGCTCAACCCATCCATATTCACCGTTATCAGCTTCGTACACAACATTGACCTGATCCGTCTGTGCGTTTAAGAAAACCAACAAAGTATCTCCAGAAATCCGAAGCTGCATCACAGCTTCCCCGACGCTCATCGGCTTGGCAGCGAATTTTTCGGGAGCCCTGAAGTGAGGTGCCGGCATATTTGATAGATCACTCGTCTCCAACTCCACCGGTGTGTCCTCCTCATTGCCACTTAATTGCACTGCAACCTCACGCCGAGACATACGATGGCGTCGATCTTTAATCCGCTCTTTATGACGACGAATTTGTGCCTCGATTTTGTCTATTACGTCGTCGAGCGATGAAAACACATCGTGCGTTTCACCTTGGGCATGAAAGGTTGCTTTCCGTGTCGCAAGCGTAATTTCCGTTCGGTAACGGTTTTTCTCCACCTCCATAACCACCTGAAAATCGATAACGGGATTAAAAATTACTTCGATTTTCTTAGCACGCTTCTCAATGTAAGTTCGAATATCGTCTGTAATTTCAAGGTGACGGCTAACAAGATGGATTTGCATGCTTAGACTCCCTTTGTTAAATTAATAATTCATTGGTCGCTGCCGATTCAGCGCAAATCGGTCAGGCGGTAATTACCTACCATTTCCGTTTCCTTTTAGGAGATGGTAAAATATTGAGCTCCTCACGGTATTTGGCAACGGTCCGTCTTGCCGCGTGAATCCCTTGTGTTTCCAATGCATTGGAGATTGCCTTGTCACTCAACGGTTTCGCTGTATCCTCATTTTCAATCATGTCCTTGATTTTCTCTTTGACTGTAGTTGCAGCGACATTTGAGCCGGAATCGGTCAGGAGTTCACCGCTGAAAAAGTACTTCAGTCTGTAGATGCCTTGGGGTGTTTCGACGTACTTATTCGACGTGACCCGGCTGACTGTTGATTCATGGACACCGGCCATATCTGCTATCTGTTTTAATACTAAAGGTTTAAGTCCTTCAACCCCTTGCTCCAAGAAATCTGCTTGTACCTCAAAAATTGCATCCGTTACCCTTGCAATCGTTTGGCGGCGCTGCATAATACTTTGTAGCAAGTCCCTTGCCTGAGTTCTGCGAACCTCTAGCCACTCCTGGGTTTTGGGATCTAAGCTTTTGTTTCCGTTCATCATCCAATCAACGTAGACTGGATTCAAACGCAGTCGAGGCATACCGTCATCATTGGTAATAACTCGGTATTCCCCATCAATCTTTTCAATGGTAACATCAGGGATAATTGTTTCAGGCGCCCTTGGATCTCTTGGATCGGAGAAGTGGCGCCCCGGATAGGGATCCAAAGTACCAATTAGTTCCCGCGCTTCTACAATTTTGTTGATTTGTACCCCAAGTCCTTGGGCGATACGCTGGAGATGATTATCCGTAAAATCCTCCCAGTGGTGCTTGATAACCATTTCTGCGAGTGGATTCTCGATTTGTGCAGCTCTCATCTGTGTGAGCAGGGTTTCCGGGATGGTACGATAAGCGATTCCGATCGGCTCAAAATTGTTGTGAATAAAGTGCAAGATCGCCTCTACCTCATCCACATCGCAGCCGACAGCGGCTGCAATATCTTCGAGGGTGATGTTGTAGATATTGAGTTGACCATCTTCCTTGTTGACCGTGTAGGTCTGTTCACCCGCTGCATCGGTTATAAGCCAACAACTCGCTTCTGATTTCACAGTAATGGTCGCATCTTGAGAAAGCGAAATCTCATCGTTTTCAAATTCCTTACGCAGTCCTTTTTCGATTACTTTGTGCAGGTGTTCTGAGAGTACCTCACTATCTAAATCGCTTTGAAACAATGGATTAATATCGAACAGCGGCCCGGTCCGCAACTGACCGTTATCATTAAGATTACCGATAATCTGCTCACCAATTCTCCGCTCCATTTCCGAAAAGGGTGCAATACTAAGTTGTTCCATCAGAAAATCGTGCAGCGACTGGAAACAAGCGATATCGGAGGAACGCTGGTCCTCGTTGTTCTCCCAATGCTCAAACTCTCCACTTTCACCTCGATGGAAGGAGTCATCCAGAAAGTCCCTCCAGTCAAAATCTGGCTCTTTATCCTCACGATCGATAATCTCTTCGGGTTCATTCCATTGGGTATCCGGATCGAGTCTCTCTAAATCGGTAATTTCTTCAAGCTCGTCAGTCTCTGATATCTCCTCTAAGAGCGGATTTTGCTCCAATTGCTGACTCAAATGCTGCTGCAGATCCAGCCGTGACATCAGAAGTACCTGAATCGCTTGCTGTAGCTTGGGCGTCATGACCAGCCGGTGCTGTAAGCTCGCGGTTTGTCTCATTCCAACGTTCATGCTTGATCTCCTCAAATGATTGCGTTATATCCGAGGCCGTCGCAATTCAAAATTATGCCCTAAGTACTGTTCCCTAGCAATTTCACTCTCAACAAGTGCCTCCGGGGTGCCGCTTAATGTTATTTTTCCATCGGTAATTAAATACGCCCGATCAACGATGCCTAACATTTCCGCTGCATTGTGGTCTGTGATTAACACGCCAAGATTTCTATCACGTAAGTGCAAGATGAGCTGCTTAATATCTTGAACTGCAATCGGATCTATCCCTGAAAATGGCTCATCTAATAAAATAAAAGACGGAGATGCTGCCAAAGCTCTTGCGATTTCGGCGCGACGACATTCCCCACCCGAAAGGGTATATGCTTTACGATTTGCTAACTCGGAAATGCCCAGTTCTTCCATCAGTTGTTCGCTTCGTTGCCCACGTTCCTGTTTGGGAATATCGCGTACCTCTAAGATGGCTTCGATGTTCTGCTTGACCGTCAACTTCCGAAAGATAGAGGTTTCTTGAGCGAGATAACCGATGCCCCGTCGGGCGCGTTTATACATCGGCAGAAATGTGATGTCCTCATCATCGTAGACGATTTGCCCCGCGTTGGGGCGGATCAGTCCAACAACCATGTAAAATGTCGTTGACTTGCCCGCGCCGTTGGGTCCTAGCAAGCCGACAATTTCACCCGTCTCAACTTCAAGACTAACTCGATTAACGACAATGGGGCCACGTCTTGTATAACTTTTAACAAGCTCATGGGTTTGAAGAACCGCCACTGCTTTCTGTCTCCTCTTGTGAAACCGCCTCTTCTGTTTGTGAATCTGTTTCTTCTACTTGTGACTCCGCCTCAGATGCCTTCTGAGACTTTACACGAAATCGAACCTTTATATTTCCCTCTCCAGAGCGTTCACCTGTGCGCCGGTTATATTTGAAAGTATCTGCTTCCAACCGATCCTCATTTTGGAGTACAATGACATCGTCGCGGAAGTCTATAATATCGGTCTGGTGGTTCAAGGTCGCGTGGGCACACGTGACGAAAATATCTCCGTCTCGAAGTTCGACGTTTCCTTCCGCAACAGTTTTGACTGTTTCATTTGTTTCAACGTTTTCGTAAATGGTCACTTTGTCCGCATTCAGGAAGCCATTTGGTCTTTCAATTTGAACGTTACCGGTAAAAATTGTCAATCCTTCTTTTTCACGTTGCTCAAAGCGATCCGCGTGTTTAACATCAATCACATCCTCATCTGGAGTTGTCTCATCAACCATTCCCTCTGGTTGATGTGAAGATGTCTCCTGTTCGTCAACTGGAAACACACGATTGTTGAGCAAAAGGACACTAAGGAGCAAGCCAACCGCCCAAAGTAAAGCCACAGCAGGTTTCGGAACTGTTACAGAATTAATTCTCAGTCGCATCAAATTTCTCATCCTTTGGATAAATTTTAGATTGGACATTCTTCATTATAACCACTTCGAGTGTCGGATCGCCTTCCAGCTCTTGACCGACCATTGTCGAGTCACCCCGCACAATTGTGGAGGTATTCGGTGCAAACAGCCGGCCATCACTGTTGCGCCAGTGAAGCTCATCGGTGTAGAGGTGCCCATCTAGACTCTTTCCAACAACATTCTCAAAAATATGAATATCGTTGCTTGATTCAATAAGCTCACCTCGATCACCTGTTATTGTGATTGCCCACTTGCCCTCCTCAAAGATCTGGACCGTTGGTTTTTGCATCTCCACAATCTCTTTCAGGAACGTTGCCTTCTCAGCAACAAGCATCCACCGCGTGATACCCCCGTCTGCGTGTTGGGTTGAAAAGGTAGACAGTATCTGTTGAGGTGCTTCTTGGATTGGCTGTATCGGTTCTTCGTCTGCTTTATCACACCCAAAAGTGAATAAGCTAAAAACTACCAACAGGAAGGATACGTGAAAGGCGATATGTAAATGGCGGTTATTCAGGTTGTGTTTTCCAGCGTTCATGCATCCAGATCCACTGTTCCGGGTAGCGTCGAATGTAAGATTCAATAACTTTGGTGAACTGCTGCGTGTTGACCAAGAGATCTTCTTCTTTCTTTCCACTCTGTTGTAGAAGCAATGGTGCTTCGATAATAGCACGATGTGAATTGTCAGGTTGACGGATAATAAAAGTTGGTAAAATCGCAGCCCCTGTCTTGAGCGCGAAGGCTACCGGGCTATAAGGTGTGTAGGCTGGTTTGCCGAAAAAATCAACGAAAATCCCTCGAGTACGGGTGTCCACATCTGCAAGAATCGCGATCAGTTCGTTTCGATTGAGACAGCGTAATACTTCGCGAACTGACCGATCCCGGTCTATACCTTGCCATCCAACCTTTTCTCGATAGCTGCTAACAATGGCATCTAAACGTTTGGATCGCAGCTCACGAGTGATCCCACGGATTGTATAGCCATGTGCAAGAATGCTCGCACCAAGCAGTTCCCAGTTGCCAAAGTGAGCCGTCAGGATGATAGCACCTCTGCCTTGAGCCAGTGCCTTATCAATATGTTCTCTGCCCTCAAGGGTAACAAGTTGATGGAGCATCTCAGGAGACATGCGAGGCAGCTGCATAAATTCCATCAAGTTCTTACCAATGTTCTGGAAGGAGCGTCGGACGAGCCTGCCTACCATTGGCTGATCAATCCCAAGACTCTGTGCCAGATGCTTGCACGCCTTATCCTTTTCGCGACGGGATAGGAAAAAAACAACTGTAGCAAGATAAACACCTATGAATAAGGCGAGTTTACGAGGCAGCCGAGCAATGCACCGACCTATACATTTTGCCGTAAATACGTAACAGTAATCTTTCAGAGTGCGCCACATACCTATACCTATTATAGCAAAGTCAACCTACAATGACAAGGGAATTCATGGTTGCAAAGGGAGTTGGGACTGGTTGGCATAAAAATTGATAGTCAGTATCGATCTCTGTTGTTAATGGATCTGAATGTTTGAAAATTGACTGAAGTTTTGCTTGAGACTGGAGTTTAAGTGTGTTAAAATAAGCAGAATTGCAACCTCGATTAGAAATAAGCGTTAGATATAGATAGCAACTCAATCAAATCGTATCGAAAGGTGGTGCAAAGTCATGCAAGAAATGCTTAAACGAATTAACTACGGTAAGGAAAACAACACATTGGATAATCAGGAAACTCGTCTTGACTCTGGCCATCTGTGTTTCGGGTCGCTGGGAACGGCTACTTAAGATCTCGTTTGGTGTAATGTCGGAAAGCCCGTAAGGATGAGTTTCCTTGCGGGCTTTTTTCATTTAACCTTGTGAGGTTCTATTTTATGGATGAAGGAATCGTTATCAAAGCACACGGTGGGGTTTATGATGTCCAAATCGAGGGACAACTCTACCACTGCTCATTGCGACATCATATTGTTGAAGCGGATAGACGGGAGCGTGCCGAAACAAAAGAGTTACCCTACGTGGATCTCGTTTCTGTCGGCGATCGGGTGCAAATCTCTCGATCGGAGTCGAAAGCGGATCTGGGCTATATTGAGGAAATTCTACCGCGTCAGACCCAATTTGGGCGTACGCGCGTAAACAAATTGCCACAGGTCATTGTCGCTAATCTCGATCTCCTGCTAGTCATCTTTGCAGCACGAAATCCTCAACTCAAATTACGGATGCTGGATCGGTTTCTTGTGACAGCAGAGGCTTCGGGGATGTTGCCCGTAATCTGTATTAACAAGATTGATTTGGTCCAACTGGAAAAATTGAAAGCACAAATGGTGCTGTACGAAGGAATCGGTTACGATGTAATCTACACCAGTATTGTAACGGGTGCCGGAATTGACGAAATGCGTACAGTGATGAAAGATCGGATTTCCGCTATCGTCGGATCGTCGGGCGTTGGCAAATCATCACTACTCAACGAAATTCAACCGGGCTTGCAGCTACGCGTTGGTAACATTGATGAACGGATGCACAAAGGACAGCACACCACAACGGAGGTTGCCCTGCTGCCACTCCATTTTGGTGGGTTTGTCGCAGATACACCGGGCATTCGTACACTTGGCTTGTTTGAGATTGATGATGAGCAGGGACTAGACATCTATTTCCCCGAAATGCGGTCTTACATTCCCGAATGTAAATTTGCAGCGTGCACCCACCAACATGAACCGGGGTGTGCGGTTAAGCGTGCTGTCGAAAATAAAAAAATTAGCGAATTACGGTACGATAGCTACTTGCGCATATCGGGATTTAGCGCAGGAAGATTTGAACGTGAAGGACCGAAGAAAGAGAAAAAACGGTACGAAAGGAGGCATAAACGTGCGAAGCGATAGTGGACGTCAAGTGATTGATAAATTGAGACGAATTATTGAAAAAAATGAGCAGAAACTTACCTATTTTCAGAATCGACTGAAGCAGTCTGAGTTCATTGATCAACCGAACCAGCGATTAATTGGCACCGCGGCGGGACAGGCGGATTCATTTGCAGATCAGTTGGCGGTCCTGCAAACTCAACTGCGTGAGCTAGAAAAGCTTTACGGGGGCAGCCTAAAACTGAGAACAACTGAAGAGCGAGATTTGCGGCGAATTTGGAGTTGGACAAATGAGCCTACGCTTCGCAATCGCTTGCACACTGAATTCATGCCCTTCCAAACTTATGTCGACAATTGGCACCGTTGGATCGCTGACGAATATACGCACCCGCTTTCAGTTGATCTGCCAAGCGGTGAATTGATTGGTTTTATGCGAATTAGATGCACCGGCGGGGATGAGAAGGTTGCGACACTTGAGTTTATTGTTATTCGACCTGATTGCCGTTATCAGGGGTATGGCACAGAGGCTATGCAGCAAGCAATTGACTTGGCTTTTGAACATCTCGATGCCGATACCTTTGCACTTCAAGTCAGTGTCGATAACTATGCTGCCTTTCTCTGTTTTGAGAGGTGCGGATTGGAGTACATTGACCAAGGACGTTATGGGAACTTGGAATCTTATCGCATGGAGATGCGTCGTGAAGTCTGGGAAGGTATTCAATCTGCCGAGTCAATTCCAGAACGCGATGACCATGAAGCACAGGTCGACCCCGATGAAACATCGGGACTAACAACTTTGAATCCTGATGCAAGTGGTGAAAAATCGAGTCCCTATCTTACGGCGAAACTGCTGGCACCCTTAAAAGAACTGGTTTCAAACCGCTGAATGTAGTGCTTATTGATCTGCTAGTTCAAAAGACTCTAGCTCAAACACAACATCAACGGTAATATCATCGCGGGTCTGAGATTGAGTGAATTTGATGATGCCGACATTGGGAGCAAGCCATTTCTGTGCTATCGTTATGTCGAGGGGATGATTGAAAATGCTCCACTTAAATGATTCCTGCACCTGAAATACGTGCTCAAACGTCCCAGCCGGAACCGTCAAGGTTTCCTCTGAAAGGACCTCAAACTCATCTACACCGCCACCAATCGGGAACAATTCAGGGGTCAACTTTGCCTGAAAACTTGTTTGCCACGTATTCCCCGGAATCAGTGGAAAATTGTAAAGCGGTAAAAAAGGTGAAAAAAGGATTGTATCTTCCGTGCCGGAGGTAATATTCTGTGCATGCTGGAAAATTCCTTTGACAACCCCATTTTCAATTTTCTGACCCAAGTAGGAGAAATTGAGGAGACCTTCTAGCCCCTCATCAGGACTCGATTTCTGTAAGACATAGCTTTTGACTGTTCGATCACTGGTAACTTGAATATCGATTGTGTCAACAATTTCAAAGACAACCCGATTTCCGTCATCATCGCGGTAGTTCCACTTATTGCCAACAGCGAGTGGGTAGTAGTCCCCCGGGCGGGTTCGCCACACACGGATATCGATGGTGCTTGCGGTCGATTTCCTGCCGTCGCTCACGGTGACTTCGATCAGGTATTTTTGTTCCTCTTGGGGAGCAGTCCAAGTCGCACCGAGTTCATCGCCCTCAATCGTACCGCCGGTCGCATACCATTCAACAGACAGTTTGTCACCATCAACGTCAATGGCTTTGAGCGTAATATCGACTGGGGTGCCGGGTTCAATGATATCGGACTCCGCTTCAAAGACAGAAATCCTTGGTGCGAAATTATCGTCACGCTCGCTCTCACTACACCCCAGAATTAGGAAAAGAGGGATGGCTATAAACAGAGGAAATCGGTTTAGTCCCCTGAGTAAAAACATGGTAGGGTCTCCTTCACGAATATGGAATAGGTATTGGCCCAATAAAATTGGGACTCGACGCAGCATAGAACGCTGGGGAGAGAAAAAAGATGACAGTGGGAAAGGTTTTATAAGAGTTTAACCCAACTCCCAACCGTATTCTCTTGCAGGGATGTAGGGAAGCTGTCCACTCTGGAGCATCAGTTCAAGCGGAGATTCTTTTTGAGGCAAAGGAAACGTGATTTTGGTTCTACCAAGCCGTTCTGATTCGTAAGCGGCGAGGCACATCTCTAAGGCAGCTCGACCATCATATCCGCTAGAAACACTCTCTCTGTCCTCGTCGAGACAAGCGACCATCTCCCAAGCACCTTCGCTCGGTACATCTCCTGTCGAATCCCCAATGAGTTCGCTGCCTACCGCCTCAATCTGCTCTCCCTCACGGAAGTTTCCCAACCCACCATCCTTCCTCCAATGCCGAATCAGCGGTTGCCAACCACGGTGGGGACGAACCTCTATCTTCCCTTCACTTCCCTCAAGGATGAAACAGCCATCCAACCGGTAATTCCAGTGTCCGCCGGTCATGAACAGTGCAGTGACGCCATTATTGAGACCGAAGAAACTCATAATCCGTTCGCGTTCATCGCATCGGTCAACAGTGGCAATGACCCACTCCGGATCTCCGCCGAACCATCGAATGGAATCGCAACTGTGCGTCCCGTTGTGCAGCAACGTACTGGTATCGCCGTAATTCTGAACCTCGATATGTAGAAGAGTCCCAATAGCACCGTCCTCCACCATCTGTTTGACCCGACGCCAATTCGGTTCAAACCGCATGGTGTGGTCAATCGCTAACTTCGTTCCAGACTGCTCACACGCTTTGATGACTCGGTCCGCATCCTTCATATTCAACGCCATCGGCTTTTCGCAGAGAATTGCTTTAGCCCCCGCTTGGGCTGCTGCAATTGTCGGCTCGACATGCTCCCGATTATGCGTTGTCACACCGACGATATCAAGCCTTTCTTTGCTTAACATCTGGTGCATGTCCGTATACGCCGACGGAATCTCAAATTGTTCGACAAGCGCGTTGACCTTCTCTTCAAGAATATCGCAGGCGGCAATAATCTCCACGCGGTTACGCAGCTGCTCAAATGCTGTCGCATAACGAGTCCCGATGCCGCCACAACCGATAATTCCAACGCGATACTTCCTTTTGGACATACTCCATTCCTCTACTGTTGGGTAGATCGGCTTAACTTCGCCAATGTTCTCATTGCCTAAATTCTATTGTTATCAACCCTCTAAAAAGAAATAACTGCCTCCCAATTAACGAATCGCAATCGGGTTCCCCGGAGATCCGGTGCCACCTTTCAGCCTCAGAGGAGAAAAGATAAAGGCGAACTCGTAGACCTTATCCGCTGCGAGCTCTGCGGTGATCAGATTCTCAATGTTATAGATACCGTTTTTGGCAATGAACAACTGATGGACAGGGGCAAAAACCGATTCGTCAGGATTCGGAATCACTTCGATTGCCCAGTTATCCGCACCCGCCATAACAATCTGTTTTTCAACCAGATACTTGCCCGCTTCCATGCCGATGCCGGGCTCTGACCCATTATAGTGCTCATTGTCCGTCATCCAGAATTTACCCCAGCCGGTATGGGTGATGACCACATCGCCCGGACGTATCTCCACGCCCTGCTTTTTTAACGCGCCCTCTATATCTTCAACTGTGATTTCGTAACCGCCCTCCAGATGCTCAACACCTTTATAACCAGCAACGTCAATCAGGACCCCGCGGGTGACGAAAACACCGACATTCTCCACACCTAACTTCTTCAATCCATCAGGCTTGGCAAAGTCGAGGCGATTGTTTCCGTTGTAGTAAAGATTGCCGATACCGATGTGGCCCAATCCATCGAATTGGGTGCCAATCTGTCCAAGTTCACCACTGACAATCTCATCATGCCACGTGACCTTATTTGCATGGTCGGTGCTGCCGGTTTGCGGAATCAACAGACTATAGTGCCGTGTCCCAAACAGCGGCATTCCTGCTTCGTACACCCGACCGAGCTGGTAGACTTTTCCTTCCTTAATTAGACTGACAGCTTCCAAAACCTTTGTAGCCGTTAACAGGTTTGCTGCACCGCGCTGATCATCTTTTCCCCATTTGGATGGATACCAGTTGGATTCCTCCGTGAGCGTCCAAGTTGCTGTCAGTGCGATGAGTAACACGCTTGAACCTAAAAGTGCGAAAATTCTAACGACGTTTTTGCGTTTGTGAGACATTGTTTCTCTCCTTTTATTTGAGGGGATTTTTGACCCATTAGAATTAGGAGCATTTATAGTTTTCTTATAGGAGGGATCTCCGAATCCCGATACCTCAAAATGACCCTACGTTAGGATGACATGCGTCATAGCAGAAGTTGATTTGTTTGATAACGTTTATGCCTTTCAGTTCGCCTTTGATTAGTTGAAAGACATACTCTTTTCACGGGAGATTCAGTGTAGCAAAATTCGTGGGTAAAGTCAAACCAATTTCTAGGAGGGTAGGGGCATTTAATTCTCCTGTGAGAGGGATTTCCGAATCCCGATACGTATAATCGGGGCTAGGAAGCCCCTCCCACAGTGTTCAAATAATTATGAAATTTACTATAGATGTAACGCAAGTTGCTAGTAGCCAGCATATTCCAACCAATAACCCCTAATCCCTGTGCAAATTGTATCATTTGCTGTAGGTCGATTTTGGAAAATCGACATTGGGTGTCGAGATGTGAATCTCGCCCTACAGATTCTGATAGATTTCCAATAACTAGCAACTTAGGTTATAGATGTAGCATAGATTAGTAATGTAGCTACCCAGAGAAACCGAGTTTTTGCAGCAGGGAACGCAGATCTGCGTTCCCTACGAATCTTTTTTTAGCGTCTTGGCATCTTGGCGTCTTTACCTTTCCTTTTTTACCTCGGTTTTTTTTACGGGACCCTATAGTGAATTCAAAAAATAAATAGATACTCTCGCCCACCGGTAGGTGCGGTTTCCTAACCGCACCGCGTCGGCACCCCCCTTAGTCCCCCCCGCAAGCAGGGGGGAAAGCAAGCGGGGGGAAATAGGGGGACTACCAAACGGGAGAACGGTAGGGGCGGTTTCCTAACCGTACCGGTTTGGAGTGATGCTAAGGTTCACTATAAATTGGAATGTTGAGCTGTTTGTCGTCCAACATCTTCTCCCTGATCCGTTGCCATTCCATAACGAGGTTATTGAAGATTACGGCGTTCTGGGAGTCACCATTGCGATCGTAGTGGTTGTAGAGAACGCGCCCCAACCGCTCAACGGACTCGACCTTGCTCCCCATTGCTCTACCGATCTCCGCTGCACCTTCAATCCCCCTGCCATCCTCGCGATTTAGGTGATATGCCATGCGGAAACACCCCTCCCACGCTGTTACCCCCCCTTTTTCCTCCCCGCTAGCAAGGGGGTCAGAATATTCAGAAAACGTATCAAGTGGCAGCAGCTTTACCCTGCCCCCTTCAGCGGTGAGCAAACCGCCAGAATGTAATTTGCCGATGATAACATCCTTGGCGCGCGCCAGTGTCTCTGCATCACCATAAGGCCCCTCCTCGTAACCGTGCTGTTTGAACCAGTCGAGGCAAAAACGGGTAGCGGAATCTAGATCCCCCGCTTGACGCTCATCGTAATCGGCGATAGCGCGGTTAATCGCTGCCAATGCCTCCCGCACCGATACCGGCTCCCCGCTGATTGTCTCCACGCGACTGTAGCGGGAGTAAATCTGCATCCCCGGGCCGATGGCGGCTTGTGCCAAATCGGTCGGGGCAATATGCCCTTTGTGCGTTAGTTGGTCGAGTGCTGTGGGCAGCTCCTTTGCAAGTGCATTGAAAAATTCGCTGCGCGTTGCAATAGGGGCGTCCTCGGGCCGCGGCCGGCAGACTAGAGCCACGGAGGAAGCAAGAACATTGACATTCTTTTTAAGGTTGGTCGTCAATTCTGTCCGCATAGGCCAAGTCCCAACGATTTGAAAACCGGATGAGACGACAGCACTTAACATTGCTTCCCAGCCTGTGGATGTTCTGCCCTCACGTTCTTCCTCCTGCTGCTTGTAGGCGTAAAAGATAGAAGAAGGAAACTCATCGGAACAGCGTTCCCGTATCAGCTGCAGCGTCTTACTAAGCAGTTCTTCAAATCGTTGTCTTGGAGTTTCAAATCGAAACCTGTTTTCAATCATCTCTTCTTCTTTGGGTGTGAGGATGCCTGCGAAAAGGTCCGGGTATATGTCGCGGAGCAGTGGGCGCAGCCACACGTAAAAAAAGTCAGACGAGTCAGCATAGTGTATATTGCCGTAGTAGGGCGGGTCAGTAACGATAACCGGGCCATCTTTAGCGTGAATTGTCGTGGATGCATCCGCCTGATGTACTTTACCGCTATTGATGTTGGCAGGGAGACGCTCGACAACCTTGGCAATATACTCGCTTTGCCCAATCCAGTTCCCGGTAGATGTTGAAAATGGATTTCCTTCGGCAAAATCCCATACCATTGCAATTCCTTGGCGTCCAAAAACTTGGACAACTATTTCACGTAATGCGTCCCAAAATGTGGAGCTAGAACCTCTATTAGCTGTTTTACCAACAGCAAACGCAAGGTATGTACAAATAGCATCGGCATATTCCTCTGACGCTCCGTGTTTGAGAATTAGGGAGCGAACCTCTGGCATCAGATCGCTGAATGTAGTCAGCACGATCAGTTGTCGTTTTGTGAAAAGCTGATGCCACTGTGTGAATCCATAAATTTGCACACTAATACTTCTCGCTTGTTCAGGCAAACTCCCGCTTGGCCACCATGCTGGTTTAGTTTCTAGCGCGGTCTTGATGTGTTCGTTGGTCGGTGACAGGTAGAGTCGTCCGCGGTCACCCTCAGCGACAATAGCAGTCATCTGCTCACCCATGTTGCCCGCCCTTGCCTGCTCACGGACATAGGACAGCTTGACCGGGTTGTTGCAAGCGATACAGACTGCGCCGTTCCGGTTCACCGTGCCGCGATCGGGGACGCCGCCGCTGTGCTGCTGCACCACAAAGGAGACGCGCTTTGCCGCGTGGTCAACAACGGGCTTAATCCAATGTTTGTTGTTCTCTTTTTGGGAGAGTTGGAAGGTTTTTAGAAGAGGCATCTGGACGCCGCAAGCGGGGTTTGGACAGGGCACCGTCCGCGCCCATAACCACGCAATCACCGTGGCATTGCTACCATCGGGCAGTTTGCCTTTGGGTAGAGATGCCCAATCCGCTTAAATGCCTCCTCACGCATCCACGCACCGTAGTAGCGGATGTCGTCTGCTAGACCCGAAGCACCGTGCCAAGGGGTGCGTATCGGGGCAGGGATACCCCTCTCACGTGTGGACGAATTCCGAGTCGATATGCCGATGGGATCTGCTTTGGGGTTGACGGGCGGTTGATTCTTAAACTTGGGGGGAATCTCAATCAACGCCTTGTTGATAAGGACTGCCACCGGGTTGAGGTCTGAAGCAATAGCCTTCAGTCCAAGCCGTTGCGCCTCAAGGGGGATAGAGCCGCCACCGGCAAAGGGGTCATATATCGGCAACGTTTTTTCGCAGAGGTAGGCCAACACTTCGGTCGGATCGGTGGGTGCGGTTTCATTTCGGGAACGCGCCACCGAGCGGGCAATTTCATAGCGTGCGTTTGTCAGAAGGGCCCTCACGGCAGGTTGACTCTCATCCGTGCTCTCCCATTCGACCAACTTTCGGATAATGTCGTGGAGCCGGTCGCGTTCGGCACGTTGTTCTTCGTCAGTGGGGAATTCGTCGGGGCAGGCAGAGGGGTCATCCACCATACTGGCGAAGATGACGGCGCGGCAGGCAGCCAACGGTCGGCGTGCCCACCATAGATGCAATGTGGACGGGTGGCCGTGTCGGATGGATTTCTCGCGGGCAGATTCGCGGTTGATGTCGTCTAGGGGTAGGTCAACCTCGATCAGTTTACGGCGGTAAGTGGTCATCCTAACTCCAAACGTTTCGGTTTCTCTTCGTACTTTGCACTTTCTTTTTATATGAACCACTCCAAAAATATAGTGGATTCTAAAAATAACGCAAGTTGCTAGTAGCGGTTCTATTCGAACCAATAGCCCCTAATCCCTGTGCAAATTGTATCATTTTTGTAGGTCGCTTTTCCAAAATCGACGGTTTTGTGTCGAGATGTGAATCTCGCCCTACAGTTCTGATGGATTTTCAATAACTAGCAACTTAGGTTAAAAATAAAAGAACACTTTCTCCCCCCGGTAGGTTCGGTTTTTAACCGCCCCGCATAGGTGCGGTGGTATGCTGAAACGGTGCAGTTGGAAACAGCGCCTACTGATTTGGCGTGTCTCATTAATTCTAACATCTACTATAAAAGACAAAGGCGCAGGGACGCTAAGATAGACAGCAAGAAAAAACCACTCAGGCAATTCGGGGTTCAAAACTTAATTGTTAATTCACCCACGAACTGTCTTGCCCGATTGCGGCTAGCAAAAACTTCGTAGAGATTGCCGGAAGCATCGAAATAACGACGTTCAAAATTACGGCTCGTGTTCGCCGGATTCAAATCTGTGTATTCTAACCACAGATTGACATCCGTGAAGACATCCCAATTCACCCCAAAAGCTGTAGAACTGGCATCACCCTCACCCTCCTGACCTTGACGGTTCAGATTTGGAAAGAGTGCTAGTTGATAGAGGTCTGTTGTACCATCAATCCGTTCCGCATAAAGATTAAATTCCTTGTAGTGGTAGGCATTGGGGTTGGTGATAAATTTCAGATTTGCAACGACGGTGTTCGTCAATGCTTGGGTTTCAAAGTCGTAGCTATCTTCCTCTTTCGGGGGTGTTATATAGCGTTCATCCTGTTCATTGTAGGTGAAGACATCCGCAAGGGTCAGGTTCCAGCTTTCTGAGAGGTTATAGGTCCAAAAGAAGGAGTTGCTCAACTGTAACAAATTCAGTTGGTTATCAACGTCTGCATCCTTGTCGATATCCTCGTAATCTTCGAGGAAGTCATGATCGCGGTTGAGTGCCCGAGTATTATAAACTACGTTCATGTGCGACGGCTTAATCGTAAAACCTTCAATGGAATATTGACGAATGATTAAATCACTCCCATCGCGAAGGTAAATGTGACCGAGGGGATCTAAGGTAAGGAAAGCGAGATCGTGATCTTCCGCGCTCTGTCTATCCACTTCGTAAACCACACGTCCTTTATATTTTCCGTTACTACTAAATTGTTGTACGCGCGCAATAACGTTATGATAGATTGTCTCACGAATCTCTTTAATCTTCAGATCTTCCGCCTCCTCTTTTTTGTTTTCGTCTTGCTCATATTCTTCATCAAGATAGTCATTGAGGTAACGGCGATACTCTGCTTCCTCAAGCAGCCGAATCCGCCGATGTAAGATAGCTAGATCTGACGCCTGTGAATTTGGGTTAAGAGAGGCAGAACGGGGTCGAGTGGTATCAATAACTGAATTGACAAGTCCTGTGCCCGTTGAATAAACATCAGCGAGCCCCTGCCCAGACGGTGAAACAACATCTAAGAAATTTGCGAGCGGGCTTCCCAAAAACCGTTTGAACTGACTCTTATCTTTAACCAAAATCTCACCCGTTGCCAAAGCGACAACGGCGATAGGTTTGACAAATTCTCCCTCGTTACGTCCCTTCCCCCCAAATTTCAATATAAATTCCCCGTCCGCGTTAAATTTGACCACGCGATGATTGCCGGTGTCCGCAATAAGCACATTCCCTTCAACATCAATTTCAATGTCCGAGGCATCGGTGTCAAACTCGCCATTGTTCGCACCGTAGCTGCCAAACGCGATTAATTTCTCCCCGTCCGCACCAAATTTGTGAACCTTTGCGTTTTTTGCATCTAGCACATACAGTTGGTTTTGGCTATTCACATCAATGCGAACTGACCGATCATAGTTCCTCGGTTGATAGGCGAATGCCGTTTTGCCCTCCTCGTCAATCATCAAGCGCGTCGGAAGAACTACTTTGGGGCGCACGTCAATCGCATCGACAACGTAGGTGTGCATGAGTTCGCCATCTCGATTGAACCTATAAACACAGGGGCCAAACCAATAAAGCTTAGGATCTGCGGTTGCCGGAATATGATGGGGTACAGCCAGATCAACGACGTAGATATTTCCAACTCCATCAACAGCAACATCGCCCGGCTTTCTGAGTATATTGTCCATAGTCTTCTCTTTCGGAATTTGCATGATGAAATCACCTTTTGGTGATAGTTTCTGGACTAGCCGGTTATCTGCGTCGCTGACATAAATGTTGCCTGTGTCGTCAAATCCCACATGAATATTCTTGCTAAAAAAACCGTCCGTTGAGCCTTTCCCACTGAACTCCCGCTCAAACTTCAAAAAACCCACAGCAAATATTTCGCCTGCTTTCCACACACACAGCGCAGCAACAAGGAGCAAAAGAACAATCCATTTTTTCATTGAATCGGGTCCCTTCAAATAAGTTAGTGTATATTGCACTTGACATCGCTTATATTCGTGTTTATCTGGTTAATTCATTCATTGTGTATGTTCAGTATAGCATGAACCTTCCAAAAATTCAAGCCCTTAGAATTTACGGATGAATTAGGTGTGGGTGTAGGGACACACCATCCCGTGTGCCTTCGTTCCAAGTGTCACTAAACTGGGACACTTGGCCCCTTTCTGTGGTTGGTAACAGGCCTCAAATCCTTTCCTTGTAATAACCTAAGTTGCGAGTTATTGAAAATCCGTCAGAACTGTAGGTCGAGATTCATATCTCGACACAAAACCGTCGATTTTGGAAAATCGACCTACAAAAATGATACAATTTGCACAGGGATTAGGGGCTATCGGTTTGAATAGAACCGCTACTAGCAACTTGCGTTTGTAATAGGGTTATTTATAGTGAATTCAAAAAATAAATAGGCACTTGTGCCCCCCGGTAGGTTCGGTTTTTAACCGCCCCGCATCGGCATCCCCCTTTATTCTGCCCTCCCTTAGCCCCCCCGCAAGCGGGTGGGCAAGCAAGCGGGGGGGAAATAGGGGGGCTACCCAACGGAGGCTTGGCGTGTCTCATTAATTCTAAGGTCCACTATAATTCTGCTGTGAGAGGGATTTCCCAATCCCGATACTTCACTGGCAAAGCGATTCCCTTGTTGCGCCTTTTCGCCCCAACTGGTTAAAACGCCGAAAACCGAATAGCCCTATCCTTGTAAGGGATTGATGGTTTTGGCACGCGTCTTGCTCAACACAATATCACACAGTTCTGAAACCGTTGAAAATGGGTAAGCTGAAACACAAGTTGAGGTAGGGAGGAATAAGATCATGTTAGTCCGTATGTCATTCACAATAACAATGTCTATTTTTTTCGCAGGATGGATCTGTTGCATCATGTTTGGTTGTTATGACCAATCAGCGGCATCACCGGTAGAGTCTGAAATTCAACTCTTGCAAGTGGGCGCGTTCCACGGCGACGAGGTTTCAGCAGAATCAGGTGAAATCTGGCTGGGATTGTATTCGATGCCCGATGGGTACACGTTAATCCCTTCAAGGATTGCCGTGGAAACCGTTTATGACCCATTCGTTGATAATGCCGGGGAAAAGACCGGAAAAGTGGTGTCGGTGGAGGGGCAGACGCGCCCACTCTTTCTGATAAAGGGTTTGGATGCACCGGAAATGGGATCGATCAAGACACTATCCGCTGAAGGGACAATTTTGAGTCCCGGTAAGTCCCTCAACCTTAGATTGGATGCCAGAGACGAAAGTCATTTGACAGCTTATGGCGAGGGAGATGTCGGACCGAGCGGGTTCACTTCACTCGAAAACTACAGCCTTGAACTATCCAAAGGACATTTATCGCAGGAACTGCTCGCATACAGGTCAACGAATGGTGCCATACCCACCCTACTATGGGCGGGAGATCTAGATGGAGACAATCAGCTGGATTTAGTCATTAACGCAGCCCCACATTACGCTGTATATTCGGCACCGATGCTGTTTCTTTCGTCAATGGCGAAGGACGGTAATTTGGTCCAGAAGGTTGCGATATTTATCGCCATCGGCTGCTAATTCAACTATAGTGAATTTAAAAAATAAATAAACACTTTCACCCGCCGGTAGATGCGGTTTTCAACCACCCCGCATCGGCACCCCCCTTTATTCTCCCCCCCTAAGTCCCCCCCGCAAGCAGGGGGGAAAGCAAGCGGGGGAAATAGGGGGGCTACCAAACGGGAGCTTGGCGTGTCTCATTAATTCTAAGGTCCACTATAATTGTATCCCTTATTCACAGAAACTCAGTTTCTTCTTCTGTTTTGAATCCCTTCTGATTTTACCTGTTGCTTCGTATCGCCTCCTCCTAATTTCTCCTCAACATTTTCTATACTTCATCGTCCAAAAAGAACCATACCCAAATCCGTTGGTACGGTTTGTGTTTGTGTGCTTCAGTAAGGAGGTTGCTTATGCACAGCGGGGGATTTTCTAGACGAGACATGCATCGAATGGCTCGTTCTTCCGGCAAAAGGAGTAACATTAAACAGCGCGATGTAGAGATGACAATTTTAGAGGAAGTACCAGCAGAACTCCAAGATCGGCTTGAAGATTTGCTGGATGGAGAAGAGGATATTAAAATTGCTATCTCCACAGACCTACAGTTTGACGGCACTTACGGGAAGGATTGGGTGTTAGCGACGGAGAAACGCCTGCTCGCTTTTAACCAAAACGGTGCGCCCGGACCTGAAATCCAAAACATTGCACTCGAAGCCATTGACAAGATCGAAATACGAGAGCTATACGGCAATAACTTCATGAAAGTGCGAACCACAGAGGGCGCATTTGAAATTGCTCGTTACTCCAAGCGGTTCGTTCCCAAGTTTGCCGAAGCAACGCCAGAAATTGAATCGTTAATTGACAGGGTCAAACCGGAGGAAGCGGACAAATCTAGACGACATCGGAAGTATGTCGATCCCGGAAAAAAGAAAATTCGATGTGAAAGCTGTGGACGCCCGATCCCACGGTGGTCTGATGTTTGCCCGAACTGCGTCGAAAAGGGCAAGCTGCTCTTTCGCCTACTAAAATACGCCCTCCCATTTTGGAAGGTTTCTGTGCCGGCACTGCTAATCGTGCTGGTTATACGATTGGTAGACCTCTGGCCCGCTATTCTGGGTCAGCAGCTTATTGATAACATCCTCACCCCAGCGATGATGGCAAGAGGGGGAGGACAGCCAACCGAACCGGGCGCATTTGGACAACTTGTGATAATTGTGCTTCAGATGATCGGAGCCCACATTTTCACAGCAGCTTTCTCAGCGGTGCGGGGTTATATGATGACATGGGTCGGCCAGCGTATCACCTTGAGATTGCGGAATGATGCCTATCAGCATATGAGCATCCTGTCGCTCGATTTCTACCAGCAGCGGGAGACGGGGAATCTGATGTCACGCATTACTCAGGATGTCGGACGGCTGCGAGACTTTATCGCCGAAGGGTTACAGGATATTATCGGTGATTCAATGACGCTGATCTATATGTGCATTATCATGTTTCTCTATGACTGGCAGCTGGCACTCTGGGTGTTACTTCCGATTCCCTTTATTATCCTTTTCTCATTCTATTTTGGACACAAGATGCACAAGGTTTTCCACGTCCTGTGGAGGCGCTACGCTGGGATTAGCACAATTTTGGCAAGCACAATTCCGGGGATACGGGTTGTCAAGGCATTTACCCGCGAAAAATACGAAGTCGACCGTTTTCAAGAACAGACCCATCAGGTTTTTGAAGGGGAAATGAGTGCCGCCAAAATCTGGACACTTTATCAGCCAATTATGACCTTCATGACCTACTGTGGAACCATTTTTATCTGGTTGGTCGGAGGGAGGCAGATTCTCAACGGAGACTTATCGCTCGGCGAGTTGATGTTATTTATGACCTATATGACGCGGTTTTTACAACCCGTACGAACGCTTGCCCAGATGAACCGTCGATTCTTGAGAGCCGCGACTTCTGCCGAACGGGTCTTTGAAATCCTTGATACACCTCCTAGCGTTGCGAGTCGTAAAGATGCTATTGCCCTTCCGAATATGCGAGGACAGGTCGAATTTCGCGATGTTTTCTTCTCTTACGATGGAGAAAAAAACGCCATCAATGGGGTCAGCTTTACCACCGAGCCGGGAGAGATGATTGGGCTCGTCGGACATAGCGGCGCGGGCAAGAGTACCCTCATCAATTTAGTTACCCGATTCTACGACCCCAACGAGGGTGAAATTCTCATTGATGGACATGATAGCCGTGATATTGAACTCAGATCTCTGCGAGGACAAATTGGGGTAGTGCTGCAAGAGCCATTCCTGTTTGAAGGCTCCGTCGCCGACAATATTGGTTATGGGAAACCGGGGGCAAGTCGTCAAGAGATTGTCGCAGCTGCTAAAGCAGCAAACGCTCACGACTTTATCGTTAAATTTCCCGATGGTTACGATACGACGGTCGGTGAGAGAGGCGTACGCGTCTCCGGTGGGGAACGTCAACGGATCTCCATCGCTCGTGCCATCCTCAAAAATCCGCGTATTCTCATCCTTGATGAAGCCACTTCATCTGTGGATACGGAGACCGAATCAAGAATCCAAGAGGCGTTGGGCCGACTGATTCAAGGACGAACCGTCTTCGCAATCGCACATCGCCTTTCGACACTCAAACATTCCAATCGTCTGGTTGTCCTCAAGGAAGGGCAGATTGATGAAATTGGCACACACGAAGAACTGATCGCCCAAGGGGGTACTTACGCCAATTTATGCGAAAAGCAGACGGAGCTCTCGAAAATTCGGGCGTGGTAGGGACAAAACGTGAAACGAAGAGAAACCGAGTTTTTTTTCTCGAAAACCCGGTTTCTGTCGCACGATCTCCTAGCATGAGCGAAGTGTAAAAGGAGTAGATATAGTGGAACAGCCTATTCGGATTGAAGATGAGGTCCAATTTCTTGATCCCAAACGCTTGAAAATTAGCCGCAACCAATTTGCTGAGTTGGAAGCGGAACTGCCGGACGGTTCAGTTCATGCACCTGTAGAGCCAGTGCGCGCGTTTCCACTGACCCAACCGAATCAATATATCAGTTTACTGGACGTCCACAAAAATGAGCTTGGCTTGATTGAGGACTTAAATCAGTTAAAAAAGGCAGATCAGACAGTCCTTGCGGAAGAGTTGGAAAAATGCTATTTTATGCCGAAGATTACGAAGATTCACTTTATTGAAGGACGGTTCGGTGTCACCGAGTGGGAAGTCGAAACCGATAGTGGCTCCGTTTCTTTTGATCTGCGTTCTCGGAATGACATTACTGCACTTAATGCTGGACGAGTGCTGATTAAGGATATTGATGGGAATCGATACGAAATTGTCAATTATCATCGGCTAGATCCGAAGAGCGTAGCCCTCCTTGAAACACAGATTTAACGTATAAAACGTGAAATGGAAAAGCGGCTTGCGTGTCATGTAAGGATAATTTTGAGTCACCAATGGATCATGCGACAATTGCCCTCATTCTCAGTATTATCGCCATTATACTTGCTGCCTCTAAATGGATCTATGACCTCCAGGCAGACCGTGCCGGCAGGCGAATCCACAGTCGAAGGCGACGCGGAAGCCATCTCAGAGTCGAGCTACTAACAAAACAGGCAAACTGCTTTATTACACGTGGGGGACATCTGCTGTTTCTCGTTTCGTGTCGTATCTATAACGAGGGCGATCAGGTCCCTATTACAGTTCAAGCGTGCCAATTCCAAGCGAAGATTGGACACAGGTGGCAAGATACGGAATTATATCAAGTCCCGCACGCCGTGCTCTTTCCAAGTTTACTCCGCAACAGTCTCCCTATCAGTCTCAAACCGGAAGAACGGCAAGATTTTTATGAAGTTTTTGCCCTCGACGCGTTGATTCCAAGTACCACAATTAAAATCCGCCTCAAGTTCCAAAGCGGGCGTAGAAAGAGAACGCTATGTCGGGATAAATTTAACCATCGCGTTGATGATCATCCGGTTTTTGATATTCTGTTCCGTGTCTTTGAATGAGGGGGATACCGCTGCAAATCGGTGAAGAGAACTACCTACTTGTACAAGAACTTATACAGAAAATTATTTTGTTAGGGGAAATTGATGAACCAGAACAAGCGTATTGCCATTTGGATAGGAATTTTATCATTGAGTTTTGCCTTGGCAACTTATGGTCAAAATGAGATTGCAGGCGAAACAGTTGTGTCATACGGGGGACCACCGAGCCCAGAAGAGATGGCCTTGGGAAAGGGATCACTTTCGGGATTTGGATTTACCTTCATCAATGGTGAACCGTTCTTGCGGTTTCAGTTGCAGCCGGAGATAGATCTCGGTAGAGTCGGATTGGGAATCGGTCTTGTGCTACTTTACAGTTCCTCTGAGGAGAGCGAACACACGATCCTCGCTGAGGATGGCGAGACATGGGACGATATAAGTACCATCTTGCGGGTTGTGCGCTATGTGCGTTATGGCCATCTCAGTGAATCATTTTACACCCGTTTCGGTGCATTGGACTATGCCACTATCGGGCACGGGTTCATTATGTCGGGGTATTCAAACTATGACCGCCGAGGCTTGCGTCTCAACCTCAGTACAGAAACGAAAAAGGCTGGAATCGAGACAATTATTAACGACATCAGTGCCCCGACTGTTTTCGGCGGACGGGTGTTTGTTCGTCCGCTGCAACAAGAAGAGGGGGGTATACCACTCCTTAACAACCTTGAATTGGGTGGGACCTATCTAACGGACATTGAACCTGATCCGAGTCTGATTCCGGACGGAGATCCGCTTATCGCATTGGGAGCCGATATCGGTTTCCCGCTTATTCACAACAAGTCGCTGCGCTTGGACATATACGACGATGTCGCTTTCTTAAACACGAAACCGGAAACGAAAGCGGATGAAATTGATGAGATAAGCGATGTTGCAATGGGAAATGCTATCGGAATCGGTGTGTCGCTTTCGCAAGCCCTTTTTAAGGTAGAGTACCGCATTTTTGGTGCACAATTTTACCCGACCCTTTTTGATTACACCTACGACGCTGCCAAAGGTGTTGCTCCTGACTTTTTGGGTATGGATGACGAGGATGCAGATCGAGCAAGGCAAGGTTACTTCTCAATGATCGCCGTGAGACCGATTCCACAAGTCAATCTCATAGCGACGTTTGAGGACTATACCAACACGGAGCCAAAATTATACCTTGGCATCACGGAATCTGGTGTCGTTGAACGGATGTCGTTCCGAGCATTCTATTTCAAACGCAACATCGGTGAACCAGATCCCGGCTTTCCAGAGAAAGAAGGGAGTAAAGATCCGAACTTTTTCACGGACCTTTTCCGTCTCGATAGTAAATCCGGGTTCATCGTGCGAATTGGATATGAGATCTTTCCGAGGTTTGAGATCGCCGTTCTCCGCGAATATCGTTTCCGGCGGGTAGAAGATGCGGCGGGTAAGACACGCTTTGAGCCGATTCAGAAAACCTCGGTCGAAGCCGGTGTCAGACTCAATTTCTGAGGTGAGAAAGCTCCTCATGTCAACACGCCCTAGTCAATCTCCCGAAAATCAGGTACCTCAACGGGCGTGCCGCCATTTGCAATTGACTCCTCAGAGACCAGCCCCGGCACCGTCAAATCCATAGCGTCATACACATCAATCGGTGGTTTGGTATCGTTAATGATGCTATCGACAAAACCCCGCATCTCAAAATACTCCTCGGTCACATCTCCAGCCTTCACCGCTTCCTCCGGCGGATTTTTCCAACTCTCTGGGAGAAACTCCTCCTCAAAATCTGCCAGCGGTTGCCACTCACCCTGTTGGTGGTAATCCGCCAACCAAACCTTCTCCACATCCCCCAATCCTCGTGTGCCTTCGTAACAACCCTTTGTCCCCTGCAAACTCAGGTATGAATTCGCCGGACGGTTGGAGAGCATATCAATCCGGATCTTAATCAACGCACCGCTTTCGGTTTTGCACAACATCATCACTGTGTCTTCCATAGCGTGCTCTGGGTCGGTATGTACACCGGTCCCAAGACAACACACCGAAACAACCCGTTCCTCAAACCAGTCCATCACCGGACCGAGGCTATGCGTCGCATAGTTACACCGGTTTATGCCGACCTGCCAATAGTATCGCCAAGTCGGGTTGCCACTGCTGTCGTGATGCAGCACTTTGATGTCATGGAGATATTCGCCCTCACCAAAATAGATGTCTCCGAACAAGCCTTGACGCACCATGTTTCCGATCAGCATACTCGACCGCGTATAGCACTTATTCTCCGCCATCATATACTTCGTTTTGCTTTTTCTTACCGCTCTAACCAACTCGTAGCACTGTTCAATAGAGGTTGCCGCCGTCACCTCACTGATCACATGCTTTCCTGCTTCCAGTGCCGAAATAGACTGCGGCACATGCAAATTTTCAGGCGTGCCCAGCACGACGATATCAATATCATCCGCGAGCATCTCTTCATAGTCCGTGAACCGTTTCGGAACGCTAAATTGCTCTCCGACCTCATGAAGAGTCTCTTCGTTCAGATCACAGATTGCGGTTACCTCTGTTTCTGTAATAGTTGTGAAGGGACGGATATGCCCAGCTCCTCTACGTGCGCCAACGATGCCAACTCTTAATCGATCCTTCATCTGCAGCTCCCTTTTTGCTTTGAGAGTATTTATGGCTCAAGTACTTTGGTACATTACACAGAAGATTTTACTCCATTTTTGGCAATTGTGCAATCGTATAGTTTTTGGAACCGGGCTGTTAATTCTCCAGTTTGAACACCTCTCCGATCTATGGAAAAACAAATCTTTCCATCAAGATCGGTGATTGTGATATAATATCAAGTGCTTGATATCGTTAGGATGGTGGGCGGTGTGGTTGGGAGGAGGGAAGGACAGACTATCCTTTGGATTGGGAAGGGATTCTCGTAGGGAACGCAGATCTGCGTTCCCTACACAAGTTGACATCTAGCAATCCTAAAACGGTAGCGACTTATAGTGACTTCAAAAAATAAATAAACACTTGCGCCCTCCGGTAGGGGCGGTTTTCAACCGCACCGCATCGGCATCCCCCTTTATTCTCCCCCCCTTAGTCCCCCCCGCAAGCAGGGGGGAAAGCTAGCGGGGGGATAAAGGGGGGCTACCCAACGGGAGGACGGTAGGGGCAGTATCCGAACTGCGCCGGTTTGGCGTGTCTCATTAATTCTAAGATCCACTATAGATTATTTATAAACGGTTGTTTCAGGATGGTAACGTGCCCAAGCAAACCAGTAGATATTCATCGCCGGCAACCGCTCTAGTGTGTGTCCTTTGAGTTTGCCTTTGGTTGCTACCCCTGTTATAAGGTTCCATGTTGTCCCCGTTGTGGTATCTTTAATCGAGTAGCCTTGTGTCGATTCAAACGTCAATGTTTGTCCATCCACAGTGCGGAGAAAAACAGCAGTCGCATTCGACGCCAAATCGTGGAAGGCTAACACCGGCGCGTCACCTACTTCGTCGTTGATGATCGATTGCCTCTTAAAAGCTGTGAAAGGATAAGCGCGATAGCTTTCATTGATGCGGACGCCAACAACTAGTGCTTTATTTGTCAGGCGGTCGTCAGTATACTGCGTGCCGCTGATACCTGCATCGGGACTGGCATGATACCTAGCGTAGTTGTCGGCTCTTATCTCTTGGATGTGCCTCTCGGGACGACGAAAATCGCTTGCCACAGAGAGCACTTTTGTCAATGGATGGTTGCGTTTCCAATCTTTCCATTTGATTCGCGGTGTACCAGCTAACATGTTTAGCCGTTTTCCCTTGAGTTTACCTTGCACCCCTTCACCGGTGATGTGCGACCAGAGGGTCTGGGTTTGGTGGTCATACATAAGTAGTGCATCGCGTAAGAGTTTGCCGGAAACGCCAAACGTGTAGGTTTCTCCATCAAGTTCGCGACTATACACGATAGCCGTTTTGCAGAGTGGTCACCAAGTCGTCGCAATCTTGACGCCCCCGACCTCATCGTTGACGATTTCGTGTCCGTTAAGCAGATGGATCGAATAGGCGTGGCTTTCGCCATTGAAACTAACGCCGATCACCGGCGAGTCAGCCGCCAATTTCGCTTCGGTGGCAGAGACAAATTCAGGATTTAAAATTGCAGGAATCGCATCATACGGTAGAACTGTGAGGATGCGATCGTCTGCATAATCTCTCGTCGATGCAATCGCATTGACCTCCCCCGAATCCCGGGCGCAGCCGAACATTATAAAAGCTGCTGTTATCAACAGGAGGATTAGATTCTTTTTCATTTTTTTCCTTTAACTTTAGCTATAAGTATACTTTTTGAAAGAACTCTCAAAAAAGTAGGATTTACGCACTCCAGATTGTAGGGAACAACGATCGTTGTTCCCTACGAATTATAGCGGATGAATCGCTATTATGATGCGTTAAGGCATTCAACTGCGTAAGTCCTAAAGGGATAAGCAAGAGTTCAAACCGATTGTATTTAGAAAAGTATACCATACCGTTAGGCAGGATTCGTAATTTAACTCACGGATTGTTCAAATTCTAAGTCTTGGAGGTTATAGTCTTATGATATATGGTTCAGGTAGTCACACCTATGAGGTGCAAGAAGGTTGGGGACAACTCCCCGAAGGGTGGAAATTTGGTTGGATCCCCGCAATCGCGGTCGATTCACAGGATAGGATTTATGTTTATAGCCGAAGCGAACGCCCAATGGTTGTATTTGATCGCGAAGGTAACTTCCTCGCATCGTGGGGAGAGGATATCCTCAAAGATTCGCACGGTATTTTCATTGATACCGAAGATAACATCTATTGCGTCGAGCGAGAGGTACATGTCATGCACAAATTCACCGCTGACGGGGAACTACTGATGACGCTGGGGACCCCCGATCAGCCCGGGGCGGAAGGCGAACCTTTCAATTTACCGACAGATCTTGCGCTCGGTCCTGACGGCGAGATGTTCATCAGTGACGGGTACGGCAACGCCCGAATCCACAAATACTCCCCAGACGGTGAGTACATTAAATCTTGGGGATCACCGGGGACGGGGCCCGGTGAATTCGATCTGCCGCATTGTGTTCGGGTGGACCGTCATAACCGTGTAATGGTTGCAGACCGTAGCAATAACCGCATCCAGCTGTTCACGCTTGATGGCGAATATATTGAGGAGTGGGGTGGGTTCCTAGAGCCAGATACCATCTTTATTGATGATGATGACATTGTTTATATTGCGGAGTTACAGCAGCGCGTCACGATTCTGACGCTTGACGGTGAAATCATTACCCAATGGGGTAGCGAGCGTGGCAGCACTGTTCCCGGCGAGTTCTTCGCCTGTCCACACGGTATCTGGGTGGATTCACAAGGCGATCTCTATGTCAGCGAAGTGCAGGCGGATCATCGCTTGCAGAAATTTGTCCGACAGAAGTAATTTGACTTTGTCACATTATTTTTGATAGGCGTATCGAACTACAGGTTGTCTAGCAACTTACGTTAGGACTTACGCAGCCAACTGTAGGCGGGGCATCTTGCCCCGCCCTAAAATGCGTAGCTCCTATACCAGTTGAGGAGGACTGAAGAGGTGAAACCGGTAAAGATTATTCTATTTTTATGCTGGGGTTGTGTGACTTGGCTAGGATGTGGAAAGACATATCAATCCATTTCCGCCGATAACTTGGGGGCACAACTGAGTGGTCATGAAGGACAGCGTATATCAATACTTGGGGTTCCTGATGCCGCTCACCACGGTGACTTTTTACCACCGATGCCTTACAATGAAGGACAATGGAAGCTTGTTGTCAATGGTGTCAGCTGCATGGAGACCGTCAATTTCGAGAATCAGCCTCGCATCCGATCGATGCTGCAAATAGCAGCGTTCGCACGGAAGAAAAATCGTCCAATCAAAGTCTCAGGGGTCGTTAAGGGAGGGCAATTGGATATAGAGTATTTTGAGGGGATTCGTACCGATACGCCATGGCATAAAAATAAAAATCCGTACTACTCTTATGCCGCCTACTATGAATGGTATCCGTTTGCCTATAACCCCAACGCTCGCGTCCCCAAAATTTCAAAGGTGCGATAGCCCCATCTTCGCATAATTCAGATCTATATGACTCGAAAAATGGGCTTTATGTTCACCGGCACCGTCATACCAACTTCTTGAATACAAAAGCTCCCAACTCGTAGCTTATCACGCGATCCTCATCGTCAAACACAAAGAGAGCGATTTCTCCGGCTGCGCGCCCACCACGAACAAGCCATTCCTCCTCATTATCAGTCGGTTCGAGAACTGCCGGGGCGTGTAGGGAATATGCGGCACCACCGTGAGCCACAAGCTGTAGGCTGCCATCACGCATCTCAATGTTCACATCAATGCCCGGTTCGGCACGATAATAACCGACAAAACGCTGCAGTGTCTCTGGCATTGGCTCGAGTGCTGGCTGCTCTGATACAAACTGCACTGATTCGTCAGCTTTCAGCACCATTTCTAGTATCTCTTCCGCCATCTCAAGACCGCCGTGTGGGGGCCACATGTTGATAAGAACAACCACCCCCGTTTTACTTGGCACGTTAAACCACACCTGTGTTCCAAAGCCGTGAATCCCACCACCGTGATTGTGATAGATATGGTCCCCAATGCGAGTCGCTCGCCAGCCTAGACATTGCCCCGCCGACCAATCCGGCTCGACATATTGCGGCTGTTGAATCTCCACGAGTGTTTGCCCCTTGACCACCTGTGCACCGCTGCGATCTCCACCGTCAGTTTGGAATTGGAACGCTACCCACTTTGCCAAGTCACTGACGGTGGAATGCAGTTGGCCCGCCGATGAAAGTCCGTTCAGATGGGCGTAGGGGGCACGTTCAGGGCGGTCTTGATAGGGCGTTGGGTTATAGCCGACAAAGAAGTGAGGACGCAACTCGGCCGTGAGGTCGAAGACTGTGGAGGTTAGACCGAGTGGCTCAATTATATTGGTGTGGACATATTGGGTATATGGTGTGCCGGTGAGCCGGTACACCACCTCACCGAGTAGTCCAAATGCGAGATTTGAGTATTTGAAGGCGGAATCCTGTGGGATGACAATCGCTGTCTCCGGTAGTTTGGCAAGTATCTCTTCGCGGCTTGGGAAATCAAGGTTATTCCAACCGTGCGTCGGTGGCTCGGTGACCAATCCGGATCGGTGCGTCAGCAATCGTCGGAGCGTCACGCCTTCGACATCACCACGGGTAACGCGCACCGAAGCAAATTCGGGAATGTGCTGCGTCAATGAATCCTCTAACGTGAGCTGTCCCTCATCCCGCAACTGCATAATAGCAGCTGTTGTGAACGTCTTGGTCACTGAAGCGATACGGGCAATTGTGTATTCGGTAGGCTTTTTGCCCGTATCAAGATCCGCTGCGCCGAATCCACCGAACCAAGCGAGTTCTTGACCACGGATAATGCCAAGTGCCATACCGGGAAGTCTATACTTCGCAACCTTTGTTTCTGCCAAGTGTTCAATGTCTGGTATCAAGTTTTGGAGAACGCAATCTGCCATTTATAATCTTCCTATTCCATTGGTTGGGGCTTGGTTCCCGCCGAAACCGCTTCCGGGCTTGCACCGACAAGGTTGCGATAAACCTCTGGATCAGTCGCTCCCTCGGTAGCAATGATGACAACCCGGCTATTACAATCGAGTCCAAGCTGTTGGTGCAGATTTTCGTTACAAGTCGCTGCTAAGAACCCCGCCCATCCTGCAATTCCTGTCTCACCAATGACCACGGGGGGATCTCCACCGACACCTGTCGCCGCTTGCCGTATGGCATCAACCGCTGCTTCGTCAGGGATAGTAAGGAAGGCGAAAGCACCGCCCTTGAGAATCTCCCACGCTTGGGACGAAGCCGATTCAACAACCAACCCGTCCATAACCGACCGACCATCACCGCTAACGGTTGCCGCCCTGTTTTCAATCGCACTTTGATATAGGCACGCAGATGTGGTGGGCTCAACAACAACGACCCGCGGATGGTTACTCCCATATCGATTCCACAAATGCCCGCACGTCGCGCCAGCAAATCGACCGCCGCCGCCGGGGACAAAGACATGGGTGGGTGGCTGGACACCTCTGAACTGTTGAACAATTTCGTCCGCGACCATTGCGTAACCTCGCATTATCTCGCTGGCGATGTGGGGATACTCGGCGGACTTGTCATCCGAAACGACAAAATAGCCTAACCTCTCGGCATCTGCAAAAGAACGTTGCACCGCTCGGTCATAGTTTCCCGGAACCCGTACTACCTCCGCGCCGTAGCTGGCAATCGCTTCCTCCCTGCCCGCGCTGACGCCCTCATTCATGTAGATCACGCACCGACAACCGAACATACGAGCACCCCACGCCAACGCTCGTCCGTGGTTGCCCGACGTTGCCGCTGACACAACAATCTCCTGTGTTACCGATTCATACCTCCGATCTATCAAGTCCTGCGTTGTTACCGTTTCTACACCGGTGGATTTTCTAATTTCGCCTTTCAACACAGATAGCATTGCGTAGACGGGCCCCGTCGGTTTGAAACTCCCCACCTCAAATCGATAGCCCTCGTGTTTGCACCACAGGGCACTGACACCGCTTGCCAAAGCCAGACCGTCCAACACAATTAGCGGCGTCGGTTGATAACCGGGTAAATTCGTCACCTCTGTTTTCACATCGGCAAAGGCATCCTGATTCAATAACGCCTTCTGTGCAGGACCGTAGTCCGGAGGAGGATGGGCTTCTGGATTGATAAAAAGGTTGGTTTGGTAAGTACTCATACTTCACCCATGTTAAGACTTAGTGCAAAGAAACCGAGTTGTTTCAACCCCCCTGCAACTCCCCTGACAAGGGTTTCCCCCTGAACCCCCCATGATAAGGGGGGCAGTTTCTAGCCCCCTTGTCAGGGGGGTTGAGGACTAAGGGGGTTAAGGGAAAGACTCCCCTTGTCAGGGGGGGAAAACTCGGTTTCTCATCATGTTTTGTACTTTCTTTTTATATGAGTCTCGTGCTTTTTCGTTTTGATAAGCTAAACGTTGTCACAAGGACGCTACCCGACCTTCACCCCGCGGGTCAGTGCCTCCGGATTGGACGGTCGGATCATCCGAAAGCACAATGGCGTGACCCGGACCACCGATGCCTGCCTGTGGCTCGACCTGATGCCCTCGTCCTCGCAGTGCTTCGATCGCTTCCGCACCGGCGCGCTCTTCGACGCCAATCGGTTCTGCCCCCTCGTTATGTACACGAGGTGCGTCTAGGGCTTCTTGAGCGGTCATTTGCAGATCGATGAGGTTCACCGAGATACTGAGTTGATTGTTCGGGATGGTGCGACCCCCGGGTATGCCATAAGTAGCGAAAGGAGCGTCATCCCGCAATGCGAGCATCGGTGCCATGTTATGCAACGGACGCTTACCGGGGGCGATAGAGTTAGCGAACCCCGGCCGCGGATCGAAACGACCGACCCCGTGACCGAACAGTAGTCCTGTCCCCGGTACGGTGAACATTGAGCCAAATCCGCCGCCATGCGTTTGGGTAAGACTCACCATGTTTCCGTTACTATCCGCTGTGGAGATGTGACTGGTGCAATTGAGCGGTTCATAATACACAATTTTACCCGGCTTCGGCGATTTCAGCCCCGCTTTCAATTCCGGTGCAAATGTAGCGACGAATGAATCCGAAAGTTCCGCTGAAATATCAATCTCTACAAAATCGGGATCGCCAAATCGACTGAGTCGTTCTTGCCAACCAATTTTCATCGCTTCAGCGAGAAGGTGTGTTCGCTCGACGAGAGAGGTATTTCCAACGTCGTATGACTCGATTAACCGGAGCATCTGCAAAGTGGTCAATCCGCCTGCTCCAAGGGGAGCGGTATAGATTCGATAGCCCCGATAACTGATTTCGTACGGCTCCAGCACTCGCGGTGTATAACGCTGAAAATCTTCAACGCTCAAGCAGCCTCCACTCTCTTGGATATAATCAACAATCTTTTGTGCAATACTACCTTGATAGAAGGCAGGTGCTCCACCTTCGGCGACTGTTTCTAACGTTTGGGCAAGGTCCGGGTTTGTCAACCGTTCACCCGGCTTCGGTGCTCGACCATTCTTCAGAAAAACACGTGCTGTCTCGGGAAAATCCCGCAGCCATCGTTTCGCGTTGCCCGCCATGGCACCTCGATTGGCGGTGTTGGGCACATATCCATAACGGGCGGATCGGATAGCCGGTTTAATTGCCTCGGTGAGCGGTATGCTGCCAAATTGCTCAAGTGCCAAACATAATCCAGCCACCACGCCGGGGACACCGACCGCCAAGGGTCCATGCAGATTAACCCTTCCCGGCACTCGGTAGCCTGCCGGTGTATCGGTTGTTTCGATGGTAAACATCTGATCCGACGCTGCGGCGGGTGCCACTGTATTGTAGTCGATGGCGACAACTCTCCGTTGATCCGCCAAGTAGATAACCATACATCCGCCATATCCCGCTATGCCGTTGTGACACGGTTCAACGACCCCCTCGGTGAATGCAGCCGCAACAGCGGCATCCACCGCATTACCTCCCGATCGAAGGATACTCATACCAGCGTTGGCGGTTCTAGGATGAGGGCCGACTACAGTGCCATACTTTCTTTGACGTGGTTTCATACAAGATTTCCTTTCGCCTTACTCAAATTCGCTTTGGGAGGAGTGCGATGTTGGCTTATTAATCCTTATCAAATTCGGACATCTGAACCGGCGCATTCCGTTCAGCACTCAGTTTAGCCGCTTCAATCACTGCCATCGAATGACGCACAGAGTGTCCACTTGCATCGGGTTCACGGTTTTCAAGGCAGCAGTCCGCAAATTCCCGAATCTGGTTGGACATACCTTCTCGGCTCGATCCTTCCACCGATACTTCCTGTCCATTGACGGTCAACTTATCGCCTGACAGCATCATCGAGCCTTCGCTGCCGACAATATACTGATCGTGAGCACTGGTATGAGAGACAACCGTTTGTGACAGCACGCTCACCGCGCCATTTTCATGTGTCATCATGGCGGTATAGGAGTCCTTTTGGCCTCGGTACAGATCGGTGCTTTCTGAGCCTTGGGCGTAGACCTGCGTTACAGGTGAATTAAGATACCAGTGCAGGATGTCGTATTCATGTGGTCCAAAACAGTAGAGAACGCAGATTCCGCCTATCTCCAGATCGAGATACCAATGTCGGGAGTGGCTCCCCGCCGGTGTTGGGTTGAAATAGCTATACCGCCGCCGTATCAGGTGCCCCACCTGCCCAATTTCTCCGTCAGCAATCATTTTCTGTATGGTACGGTTTACGGGATAGTACCGCATTACTTGACCCACCATCAAAATCTTTCCGGCGCGATCACAGGCATCGATCATCCGGTCACAATCTGCAAGCGTCAACGCCATCGGTTTTTCCACCAACACATGCTTTCCCGCCGCTGCAGCGGCAACCACCTGATCGGCGTGTAAGGCGTGAGGTGTACAGACATGCACCGCCTCCACCCGCGCATCGTCTAAAAGCGGCTCAAGGTCTGTATAGGTGCTAGCATCAAAATCTTCCGCCGCTGCACCCACTCGATCGGCGTCTACATCCATAACCGCAACCAGTCGAATATTATCATTTGCTTCGATTGCGTTCATATGTGATCTGGCAATGCCTCCGGTGCCGATGACTCCCACCGACAGTACGTCGCTCATACGCTATCTCCTCAGCTAAAATCTTTCTATTGACAAACCTGCGTCCAAAGGTTGGAATAAGACTCATTATACAGATATGTGCCCCCACGTCAATCAAAAAAAGTACCGCCATTTTGCCAAATCACTTTCCGCTGGATCTCGCTCACGAAATTGTCTATAATATTGTTGACCGACACAAATCTCAAAATTCATCGACTATAAACAATAGGAGGAATCGCGATGGTAAACGGATACTTGACAGAAGAACAGCGCAAACACTGGGATGAGCAAGGGTATCTCATTGTGAAACAGGTGCTTTCCCCCGAGGAGGTTCGCACACTTTTAGAGGCTGTCGATCCCGTTATTGAAAACTACGTCCGGGAAACGGATGGTCTAGATGCCCCCCAGTTTGGTCGAGGTGCTTTCACCATCATTCGAGCGATCGAAAGAACGGATGCGCTGGATGTTTTAACGGATCACCCTAACATCTTCGGGACGATTCTTGCGTTGATGGGGCCCTACCTCCAAATTATGGGAACGCAGATCTACACGCGACATCCCAGCGATGATCCTTTACTCGGTTTCCATACGGACGCTGGCCCCTCACTGCAACAGATCCACCCCCACCCCCAAAGCCTCCCGCTGCAATTCAAGGTTCAATTTTTCCTGACCGATGTATCAAAGCCGGACAGCGCAAATTTCATGCTAGTGCCGGGCAGTCACCATAAGCCTTTTCCAGAACACCCGAAACCCGGATTTATTCCAGAGGGGGCGATCCAAGTGCTTGCCGATCCGGGCGATGCTGTCATCTTTCCGTGGTCACAATGGCACTCAGTCGGACCAAATAAAACCGATCGGATTCGGAAAAGCGTCACCTTCCGTTACGGTCAGATGTGGAGCCGACCCTACGATTACGACACGCTTCCGCCGCATGTGCTAGAACGGATGACACCGCGCCGGAAACGCTTATTCGGCTACATGGGCGAGGACTATCACCCGACCGACTACTTCAAACCGCATGACCAGTTGGAGGTTATCCTCGGCGATGAGTGGAAACTGGGGGCCTGAAACGTAAAAAACGATACGAGGAAAAGCAGGAGACGCCTCCTCGATTTTCTACTTTGATAGAACTTACGCAGCTGAACGGTCAAAGTCCTGCCCCCGCTTGCTTTCCCCCTGCTTGCGGGGGGACTAAGGGGGGTGTGAGAGGGGCAGCCCTGCCCCGATACGCCCGATGAATCGGGCAACTACGATCTAAATGCGTAAGTCCTGTTTGAGAAAGGACAAAAATGCTTGATTTACAGGGCAAGGTCGCTTTAATCACCGGCTCCTCGCGCGGGATTGGGCGTGGGTGTGCAATTGAGATGGCGACGTGCGGGGCCGACATCGTAATTAACTACCGAACCCATCCCGATGAAGCGGAAGAGGTCGCTGAGACCATCCGAGGACTCGGACGCAATGCCATAACTGTCGGCGCGGACATTGCGGATCGGGACGCTGTTGAGGCGATGGTGCAGCAGGGAATCGATCGATTTGGAAAGATAGACATCCTCGTGAATAACGCGGCAATGAGTATTCGTAAGCCGTTTCTGGAAATTCCTGTTGCCGATGTATCACGGACGATTGATGTTTGCATGTGGGGAGTGTTTCATTGCAGTCAGGTTGCTGCACGTCACATGGTGGAGCGCGGCAAAGGTGGGAAGATCCTGATCATCAGCTCCGTCCACGCCTTTATTCCATTTGCACGCTCCGTTGCTTACAATACCGCGAAGGCAGGCATCAATCACATGGGGTACACAATGGCGACAGAACTGACCGAGCATCGTATCAACGTCAACGTCATTGAACCGGGCTGGACCGACACCCCGGGAGAGCGAAACTTTGCAACAGAGGAGGAACTAAGGGAAGGCGGCAAAAAACTGCCGTGGGGCAGACTCGGAACGATTGAGGATATCGGGAAAGCAGCAGCGTTTCTCTGCTCCGATGCGGCGGATTATATTACCGGTGCCTGTTTGCGCGTAGATGGAGGCTTCTGGTTGCCGAGGTAACAGGAATGCCCAACTATTCCCGATGTTTCCTAAAACAAATTACTTGCGTTTATGTTGGTTGGATGCTATATTTGCTTATGCGTCGGTTTTCCGTTAAAGCCGAAGTGCTTTACTTTCGCTCTATTTGTTTTGAACCTCGATCTTATCGGGAAGGAGCGCAATGTGTATAGCAGAGGCTGTTTATAGTGAATTTAAAAAATAAATAGACACTTTCGCTCCCCGGTAGGTGCGGTTTCCTAACCGCCCCGCATCGGCACCTCCCTTTATTCTCCCCCCCCTTAGTCCCCCCCGCAAGCGGGGGGATAAAGGGGGGTGCCTACCAGACGGGCGATTGGAGTGTCTCACTAATTCTAAGGTCCACTATAATTCAAATCTAAAGCCCCAGCGGGGCGATATGTGTATAGTAAACTTGCGTTAGAATACCTAGAGCGGGCAGAAATTGATGCACAGATTGCCCAGATGGCAGCGGATTCAGAATATCAGGAACTCCATGAACAATTGGCTAGAGAATATGAGCCAGCAGGTTGGGAAGTCCTAAGTTTAAGTGAGGCCGGTTCATGAACCGTGGTGATGTGTATCAAGTGACGAAATGAGTGGTGGAGATCTAATTTTTCCCTTGACTTTCCCGTGTAACCGTTGTAACATTGAAGCTGAATCAGGGCTTCTATAATATGGTGCTAATTTTCAATCGTTGATACGCACTGTAGTCAAAAACTGAGATATTGGTTCATTAATCAATTAAATTCAAAACCGATCTTGCAAAAATTAGGGCCGAAGGCGAGGCTATAGGCAGAGTAGAAGCTCATCAGATGTGGACAGCTTGGTACAACCGGCAAGAGGAGGCAAAGGCACAAGGATTGCCCTTTGACGAACCGCCCCCCTCTCTAAACGGTGAAAAAAACAACGAGAAAGTGTGAACAAGTGTTTCCGTCCTCTGATTTTTTCTTTGTGCTTTGCATCTGCTTTTTACATAAATCAATCTTTGTTGGGGTGCGCTCCGACTGGACACGGAGCACTGAGAATATACCCTTTGGACCTGATCTGGATAATACCAGCGTAGGGAAATATGAGTTTCAGAGTAGAGAGCAGCGTTCGTTGTATCTGACTTGTATTGTCGAGCCGTTTTCCTTATGCAGGAAAGCGGTTTTTTTTCGATCAACGTTTGCTTACCGCATAGGAGGTTGAGACGATGGCAACTGAAAAACCGACCGAATTTTTTCCAAATAGTAAAAGAGTCTATGTTTCTAGCAGCCAGCATAAAAATATGCGTGTGCCTTTCCGTGAAATTTCGCTCCATCCCACGCAGGCGTTTAACGGTGAGATGGAAACCAACGAGCCGCTGCGCGTGTATGATACAAGTGGACCGTGGGGAGATGATTCGCAATCATGTGATAGCGAGCAGGGGCTAACCCCGTTACGAGCGGATTGGATTCAAACTCGCGGAGATACCGAAGAATATGAGGGGCGCGAAGTCCAACCACAGGACAACGGTTATCTGACCCGCGGTCACGAACAGTATGCCAGCCGGCGTGAAAAACAGAGAGGGCGTTTGGAATACTTCCCCGGTCTTAAACGGAAAACGCTTCGCGCAAAAGCGGGCGGGTGTGTCACCCAAATGCACTATGCCAGACAGGGGATTGTTACGCCAGAGATGGAGTTTATCGCCCTCCGGGAGAATTTGGGGAGAGCTGAAGCCTATGAGGCACTCATGAGTGAATCTGCCCCCCGGAATCACCTGAACCATCAGCACCCCGGCGAATCGTTTGGTGCCTTTATTCCTGATTTCATTACGCCTGAATTTGTTCGAGACGAAGTTGCACGTGGACGGGCAATCATCCCAGCGAATATCAACCACCCTGAAACCGAACCGATGATTATCGGGCGCAACTTTCTTGTCAAAATCAATGCGAATATCGGCAATTCCGCAGTCGCCTCCTCCATTGATGAAGAGGTAGAGAAGATGCGATGGGCGACGAAATGGGGTGCCGATACCGTTATGGATTTGTCAACGGGGAAAAATATCCATGAAACCCGCGAATGGATCCTTCGCAACTCCCCTGTCCCGATTGGCACGGTTCCAATCTACCAAGCCCTTGAAAAAGTCGGGGGCAAGGCGGAAGAATTGACATGGGAGATTTATCGGGATACCCTAATCGAACAAGCCGAGCAGGGCGTTGATTACTTTACCATCCATGCCGGGGTGCGTTTACCTTACATTCCACTCACAGCAAACCGTTCCTGTGGGATTGTATCGCGTGGCGGAAGCATCATGGCGAAATGGTGCCTCTCGCATCATCAGGAAAGTTTCCTCTACACCAATTTCCGCGAGATTTGCGACATCATGAAGACCTACGATGTCTCCTTCTCGCTCGGCGATGGATTACGTCCCGGTGCCCTCGCGGACGCAAACGATACCGCTCAAATTGCCGAATTGGAAACGTTGGGCGAACTCACGAAGATCGCTTGGGAATCAGACTGTCAGGTGATGATCGAAGGGCCCGGACACGTACCGATGCAGCTGATCAAAGAGAATATGGATCTGGAGCTCAAGCACTGTTATGATGCGCCATTCTACACCCTCGGTCCGTTGACAACCGATATAGCTCCCGGCTATGACCACATCACCAGCGCGATCGGTGCGGCGATGATTGGGTGGTTCGGTTGTGCGATGCTCTGTTACGTTACACCGAAAGAGCATCTGGGACTGCCGAACAAAAAGGATGTTAAAGATGGTGTCATCGCCTACAAGATTGCGGCACATGCTGCAGATCTCGCCAAGGGACATCCCGGTGCCCAAGAACGCGATAATGTCATCTCAAAGGCGCGTTTCGAGTTCCGCTGGGAGGATCAGTTCAATTTGAGTCTCGATCCAGAAACCGCTCGTGAATTCCACGATGAAACCTTACCGCAAGAGGGCGCGAAAAAAGCGCACTTCTGCTCGATGTGCGGTCCGCATTTCTGCTCGATGAAGATCACGGAAGATGTCCGTCAATATGCGCGAGAAAAGGGAGTCACCGAGGAGGAAGCACTCCGACTGGGCATGACGGAAAAAAGCGATGAATTCAAAGAGGCCGGTTCAGAAGTATACTCCACCGCTGCGGATTAAAAAATCAAAAGGGACAAACGCTTGTTTGCCCGCACTTGTCGAAAAGCCGTTTTCCTCCGCTGAACATGGGAAAACGGCTTTTTTCATTCCTTTCGCCCGGAATATAGACATCACTATATTGCAGTTGCCCAATGTCACTTCGGCGTGGGGACAACCTTTGTAATTGTCCTCCTCACGCTTTCGCTCCAGAGGAGCGATATGTCTATAGAATGCCAATGGGATCAGTACCTGCGCTCCAGCGGAGCGCAATGTGTATAAAAATACCGAATCCACACATATCAAAGCCCCAGCGGGGCGATATGTATATAGTACACGAGATAAACAAATGCTAAAGCCCCAGCGGGGCGACATGTGGGTCGTAAATTTGGTTATTTCTGATAGGTGTCGGGTACTCGACTGTCTAGGGCGTGTTGACATTTCAGCCCTAGCCCGAATTGAACGGTTAAACATGAGTCCTTATCAAGTACAAAGGCGTCTTTTGTACCACAATCTGTTAGATTACGATCTCCTTTCGCAAACTAACAGTTTGCGCTACTTATGTCAGATTATCCGATGCTGACAACGTTTGCCGAATGAGCAGCCTCAAAATGTCAACAGAACCTAGCAACTTGCATTAGAAATAACGCAAGTTGCTAGTAGCGGTCCCTATTCAAACCAATAGCCCCTAATCCCTGTGCAAATTGTATCATTTTTGTAGGTCGATTTTCCAAAATCGACGGTTTTGTGTCGAGATATGAATCTCGCCCTACAGTTCTGACGGATTTTCAATAACTAGCAACTTAGGTTAGAAATAAAAAAAATAACGGAAAATCGGGTTAGCTTTCGGATAAGATAATAGTAAGGGCAGCCCTTTTGGCTGCCCTTCCTTACTTTTTGACATGAATTCTACCAATAAAGGAGATTCTTAGATATGCCTACACAAAATTGGCTACCGCTACAACACCCGATTGAAGACCTATTCAAGGCGCGCAAAAATGTTGCGCCAGATCGATATGGAAAAGTTGTTCCAGTACCGGAGATGATTACCCAAACCGCCTTTTTTCCCGGGGGTTCCGGTTTATGGCTAGGTGAATCCAGTTCATTGAAGGCACTTTCTACAAATTGGCCAACCATGCCAAAAAAAAGGTGATGGTACTTGGAAACGACTTCGGCCCGAAATCTTGGCACGAAAAGTATTTACGTCAGTATGACCATGACCTGAATTGTGCACATGGCAGAACCTGCTCCATCTTGCAGAAGGCTGGCATCCAGCCCAAGGATTGCTTTTTTACAAATGCTTACATGGGATTGAGACTTGAAAAGAGAAAAGCGACTGGTCAATCTCCGGGAAGGCTGATCCAGAATTCGTGGAACGCTGTGGTCATTCTTCCTTGACAAGCAGATTGCCATACAGAAACCGCATCTTATCTTAGCACTAGGGAGTATGTTCCATGGTTCATCGCAGGCTTATCTGTGCTTAGGCAGCATGGAGAGGATATGCAGGGTTTCAAGAAATTAGATGCTTCCGGGTCCGTTAAAAAATCGGAGTACGTTTCAAGGGTTCGGAAAGTCCGCAACTGTTGTTGCCTTAGTGCACCCTTCGGACGTAAGAGTTTGAATGGAAAGAACGTCGCCGTTACCGTGGGGCAAAGGGAGAAGCTGCCGAGTTAAAATGCTCAAAGACGCATTGAAACAATCTGGACTTCAATAATAGCAGTTAGGAGTTACACAGTTGAATGCCTCAATGCTTTGTAATCGCGATCAATCTGCCGTAATTCGTAGGGAACAACGATCGTTGTTCCCTACATGCACATGACTTCTTACGCTTTTGTTCCTTTCTATGGAGTTCGTAGTGAACGCAGATCTGCGTTCACTACAATCTGAAGCGCGTAAGTTCTAAACAGTTTATAACCGATTTCTCCGAGGGGCATTCACGTTTCACGCAAGGAGACACAATCATGTCCAAAACCTATCGTGCAGGACTCGTTGGATGCGGCGGAATGGGACGCCACCACCTCCGTGTCCTCAACGACTTATCCGAATTTGAACTCGTCGCGCTCTGCGATATCTTCCCCGACGCTGTCAATAAATCTGGGGACGAATATGGGGTCAAAGCGCGTTACCTCGATTTTAATGGGATGTATGACGAAGCCAATTTAGACCTCGTCACTGTTGCTACGCAGACACGAGGCCATCATGGGCCAACAGTTGCAGCCTTGCAGCGCGGAATCTCCGTCTTGTGCGAGAAACCGATTGCCATTGATCTCGTCGAAGCGGATGACATGGTCGCCGCCGCGGAAAGGTCCGGCGCGAAATTTGCCATTCATCAACAGAACCATGTCAACCCCGGCATCCGCAAAGCACAAACGATGGTGAAAGAAGGAGTTATCGGCGATGTTATCTTGGTGCGAGGAAGAAACAAAGCCGGGCGCAAAAGTGGTAATGAGTTCATGGAGATGGGAACGCACGTCGCGGACATGATGCTCTGCTTCGGCGGAATTCCAGAGTGGTGTTCGGGAACCGTTTACAACGAGAACCAACCCGCTGGACCGACGGACATTATGGAGGCGAAGGAGATGTCTCCGCGAGATCGGGACTCTGGATTGGTAATGGGGACACGCGCGATAGCGCACTACGGTTTCCAAGGCGGTATCTGGGGGGAGACACACTTTATCAACTACGCCAAGACAATGAGCGAGAATTACGGCGTGGATGTACTCGGAACAGAAGGGCAGTTGGCTGTACGGGCGTCGGCAAATGTGACGGACAATCTATGGCATCTGCCGCGTCCAATGGAAGGCGCACCGGCACAATTCTCAGATTGGCAGCAGGTAGATCTGTCAGATGTCGGTCTTGAGGAGCCAGTCGTCACCATGTACCGAAGCCTGATTCATGCGATTGAGACGGGGGCGCATCCACCGAGCAGCGGCGAGGAGGGACGTTGGGCCTTTGAGATGATGATGGCGATCTATCAGTCACACCGCGAAGGTGGACGCCGCGTGGAATTACCGCTCGCCGATCGCCGACACCCACTGGATCAGTGGCGTGGAGTGTAAAACATGAAACGTAATATAACCTATGGTGAATTTTAAAAATAAATAGACACTTTCGTCCCCAGTAGGCGCGGTTTTCAACCGCACCGCATCGGCACAGTTAGAAACAGTGCCTACCAAACTTATATTTCGTAGTGAACGCAGATCTGCGTTCAATTGAATTCTTAATGACAGGACTTACGCACTTTGGATCGTAGTTGCCCGATTCATCGGGTGTATCGGGGCAGGGATGCCCCTCTCACACCCCCCTCAGGCCCCCCGCCCCGACAGGTCGGGATGCAAGCACAAGCGGGGGGAAGGGCTTTGACCGTTCGGCTGTGTAAGTCCTAAATGAATAGCAACTTGCGTTAGATTAGGAAGGGAAAAGAGCAATTACCACGTAGACTCATCGAGGAAGCCTTTCCACTACAAAAGGTTTCCACAGACTCAAAGCACGAAAAAAATGTACGCCACGGCCATATCTCCACGCTGCACATCTGGCCCGCACGCCGCCCCCTCGCCGCCTGCCGCGCCGTGACGATAGCGACGCTCCTCTACAAAGCTGAGATTAAGGCTATTGGTTTGAATATGCCAACAACTAGCAACTTGCGTTAATATATGCAAGTAGAAATTGTAAAAATAGAGGAATTTCAATGAAAATTGACCGATTATTACGAACCGATGGTGTTTGGAAGATCTCCCTTTCGACCGAAGACGAGCAGGATATAAGTCGCCTCTGGATCCACGAATACCAGATGCGATTTGGGACAGCACAACTCAAGCTGGGCGGCATCGCCGGCGTTGGCACGAATGAGGAGCAGCGCAACAAAGGATATTCTCGGCACGTCATGGAGGACTCCACGGCGTTCATGACAGAGAATGGATTCGATGTCGCTATGCTATTTGGTATTCCGGACTTTTACCCCAAATTTGGCTATGCAACAGTGCTACCGGAGACATGGATGGAACTTGACACAGAGGAGGCACAAGCAGCTGTATCCACCTATCAGATCCGAAAATTTGAAACGGGGGACGTGCCGAAAATATTGGCTCTCTACGCAGCGAACAACACCGAACGTACAGGTGCGCCTTTGAGAGACGAAACCCGTTGGAAGGAATTCAAGATGGGGAGCGACTTTGGGGTTGTCGCCGATCCATTTGTTGTCCTGAACGAAGCGAGTGAGGCGATCGGCTATTTCGTCTGTGATGATACAGAGGAAAAATGTATTCTTTGCGATATTGGATTCCAGAACAGAACGATTTTTGAGACGATCATCCGCTTTCTTAGTGATCGCGCCAAACGGATTGGGGCAGCGCAAATTGAATGCTCTATGCCCGCTGACCATCCATTCGCTATCTTCTGTCGTCGCTATGGCTGCCGAACAAATATCCATAACCCGAAGAACCGCGGGGGTATGATGCGGATTATCAACCAATCTAGCACCATAAAAGGGATTACCGGTGAGTTGGAAAAACGCCTACGCCGCTCTGCCCATCTCTCGCAATGGAGTGGGAAGATCCTGATCTCAACAGAGCTGGGACAGGATTGTTTGGGAATTGATCGGGGGCGCGTTGCACATACCGCCAGTAAGGCGAACGCCTTCCACCTTGAAATGCCGCAGGACAAGCTAATCCAACTGATGATGGGGAGGCGAAGCATCGAAGATCTTGGGGTTGAACCCGATGTTTCCGTGACTGGGGGCATTATTCCTATTCTGGAAATCCTCTTTCCACTCGACTATCCACATGTTTGGTGGCCTGACCGATTTTGATGGGAACGCCTCACCCATTCATTCCAGCCATCGCTTCAACACTCACGCTAGCATACAAAAGGTAGGGGCATTTAGCTCTTCTGTAGGAGGGATTTCCCAATCCCGATACTTTACTGGCCAAGGGATGCCCTCGTTGCGCCTTTTCGACCCAAATGGTTAAGAAGCCGAAAACTATAGTGAATTCAAAAAATAAATAGACACTTTCGCCTCCCGGTAGGTGCGGTTTGTAACCGCACCGTATCGCCCCCCCCTTTATCCCCCCGCTAGCGGGGGGATAAAGGGGGGCTACCCAACGGGAGATTGGAGTGTCTCATTAATTCTAGGGTCCACTATAAATAGCCCTATACGAAAGGAGCTCCATCTTGCCAACCAAAAAATACAGCGTTGCAGTCGTCGGAGGCGCGGGGACGTGGGGACGTTTTTATCTACGCGCTTACGCCAACCACCCGGACTGCGAAATTATCGCACTGGTAGACCGTGCCCGAGACCGACGGGGTGCCTTTGCCGACCGCTATGGCGTCAAAACCGTCTTTGATACAGTGGAAGAACTATTTGCCAGAGAGGTGCCCGACATCGTTTCAATTATTCTGCCCGTTGGACATAATCCTGAGACGGTAATTGCCTGCGCCGAAGCCGGTGTCAAGGCGGTATCATGCGAAAAACCGATAGCCGTTGAACTATCGCAGGCGGATGAAATGGTACGTGTCTGCCGGGAACGGGGAACAGCCTTCGGCTGCGGGACCGGTTACTGGGACGCGCCCTACCTACTGGAAATTGCCGATTGGATCCGTGAAGGTAACATTAGTCGCTTGACCGGTGCAGCAATTCCTGGCGGGCTGCCGACGGAAGTATCGGGTGGAGGTTGTGTTCAACTAACTATCACGCGGCTGCTTACCGGTATGGAGGTAGAATGGGCGGAGGGCTGGGCGTTACCGCCACAAGCCGGTTGGATGCCGCCGGTAGAATTTGCAGCAGTGGAGACAGATTCCCCAGCTTATGGTCGCCTAGGGTTATCCGGGGGGATCGTTTGCGAAATCATTAAGCCACAAACGGATCGGAATGTGTTCTGTCCCGCTTCGGTTACCGGTGAGAATGGACGGGTATGGATTACTTCTCCCACACCAATCCTTATCCAAGGTCAAGGGGCCGCTTCAGCTCCAGTGCACCCGGAATTTCTAGATAAACCCCGAAAAGACGGCTTTACATCAGCCATTGAACGGCTCCTGCGAGCGGTAGATAGCCGGCGGAGATGCCGTTTGCAGTGGACACGACTACCGCCAAGCTCTGGAAATCGCAATCGCCCTAAAACAGTCCGCCCACCATGGACATCAGCGGATTTCCCTACCGTTAGAGGATCGTTCCCTCAAAATCTATCCCCATCCCTACCGCTTGAAGGGAGGCGATGTGGCTGGCTGGGAGAGTATTGGCTATACAGGGACCGCCAGAAGTTGCTTAGGGCTGCTAGACAGTCAAGTGTAACCAAGATTCTGCTGCCACTTAGTGCTAATTTTGCGGTCAAAGGTTGTGTCCTACAATTGGCTGTGGGGACACTTCGAGTCGGGAATACAGATTTGCATTTTCTCTTTTTCAAAATCCATTCTCAAACTGAATCTTATGAGAGGCAATTTCACTAATCGAAGTATTTAGGAGAAATGTCGTGAAACTTTTTGTAACGCCATTAGGGATGTTACTAATGTTGATATAAACTGCTTCAAGTAATTGTTCATTACTGCCGTAAACACTCAAGATAAAGTTTGCTAATTGATAATCTTTCCCGGACTCATTGGTGATCTCACCTAAGGCTTGATTTCCTATCATACCACTTTTGAACGAGACGTTCTTATAGTAAAAACCGTTGCTAGCAGATTTTTTGTCTACGATACTCGATAGATCGGCCGTCAGTGATTTTACTTCGATCCACCCTTCGACTGTTACTTTTACCCAGTCCTCCTTTTCTTCAACGACTTTAACCTTCGTTTTTTGTAAGAGTTGGTTAATTTTTTTTCCGTTTGGAGTTTCTCTGAGATTTCCTGTTTTATCTCTTACATACAAATACTGGGCGATCTTGTCAACGGAGACCACATCACGTCCAGTAACGTTTAGTAGAAGAATAACAGTGAAACAAATAATCAAACACAACGTGAAGCGTTTCATAGAAAACTCCCTTCTTTGTATCATGGAGGTTTATCTTGCCCTGAGTTATGCGACTCGTCTATCATTTCATTCAGTTATCAAGATTGCATTCTAGTACTCAAGCTTTTTTAGACGCCGCTCTGCAAGATCACGATAGAAGGTATAACCTTCTCCTGAATGCTCAATAATCCGATTCAGCCAGTTTCTGGTCTGATCCCAATTTTTCTGATTCCAATATGCTTGAGCGATTTGATAACGGAAAGCCTGAAGCGATGAGGCATCTGGGTGATCTCTTTCAAAAACAGAAAACGTTTCGAGTAGTTGTGGAATGTACTGATTAAAGTTCCTTTTAATTCCGTGCGAGTCACCGTAACGTCCTGGATCTTCCCAGCCAATCAAGGTTCTCATCTTATCTTCGTAGGCAAGTTGTGATGCTGCAGTCTTCGGAAATTCCTGTATGACTTTATCATACCAACCCACAGCAGCTTCTACTTTTGGAATCCAACTTGAATCTATTAGAAATACGTTACTCTTTCTTTTGGACCAAAACTCCGCATGGCGAAGATAAGACTGTGCAACCGCATTTTCGAGCGTTGTACGCGAAACTTCCCCAACGATTTCTGATAGCTGCTTGATTCTGTCTTTCACCAATTTTGCCTGATCCGACTCTGGAAAATCTTCGACGAGTTGAGTCCATGTTTCCAATGCTGCGGATATATTATTTTCCTCAAATGCCATAGTCCCTAGGGTATAGTAAGCTTCAGCCTTATGTTTCGCGTTCTGTTTGCTGAAAATGACTTCTATCAATTCTTTTTTAGCTTCTGAAACAAGTCCGTGTCGGCGAAGCATCTCAGCCTTGTCCAAAGAAGCACCTATAGCATGGGACGTAAGTAGCAAAAGATACAAAGTAATACTCGCTATCATTTTTTGAGAATTCATATAAACCTCTTTCTTCCATTTTTTAGAAAGTATTTGGCAAGTAGCCCTAATCTCTTTGTATAGGACTATGCCTACTTGAGAATCATCATCTTTCGCTTGCAGATCTGCGCTTTATAGACTGTTTCACCAGACTCCCAAACACCAACCGATTAAGCAAACAACTCCTTAATCACACTCCCATCGTTCACCACCCGAATCGGGCGTCCACCTCTGGAATAATTTTGGTCCTCCGCATCAATGCCGAGCGAATAGCAGAGCGACGCAAAAAGGTCAGGAACCGAAACGGGTCGGTCCACAACCTCCATCCCATCTTCACTGGTGGCACCAATCACCTGTCCACCGTGGATCCCGCCTCCCCCGAGTACAACCGACCAACCATTGGGAAAATGATCTCGCCCGTCGTTATCGTTAATTTTAGGAGTCCGCCCAAACTCACCGAGCCACAGCACAATAGTTTCGTCTAATAGATCCCGATCGGCAAGATCTTTCACCAGCATCGAAAAAGCAGGGTCAAGCGTTTCGAGCAAGCTTTTGGTCCGCTCAAAGTTGTTGTCATGGGTATCCCAACCGTCGAGTGAGACTTCGACAAATTTCACACCAGTCTCAACCAGCCGCCGCGCCATCAAGCAGCCATCCCCAAATTGATTCATGCCGTAGGCTTCTCTCACAGCTAGCGGCTCGTCTGAGAGGTCAAATGCCTTCACGTGGGGGGAATTAATCAGCTTATCCGCCTTCTTGTAGATAGCTTGATGTGCTTCTGTACTCCGGTTTGCATGTTTCTTGAGGAAATCCTTTTCCAAATCTCTCAACATCCGGAGGCGTTGCTCAAACCGACGGGCGTCCATCTGTGGAGGATACTTGAGATCCTCAATCGGTTTCATCGGATCACTGACGACAAAGGGATCGTGCTCAGCACTGAGAAAACCGCTCGTAAAAGCGGGTGCATTGATATTAACACAGTTGGGCAGTTCAAAATCTTCATCGTTCAGATAGTGCGACGCAATCGAGCCAAGGGTTGGATGCTTTACAGAACCCGTTGGCGCGTAACCGGTATGGAGCAGATAGCGTGCCCGTTCATGATTTCCTTCACGCGAAACCATTGACCGAATGATCGATAGATGGTGCGCCTGTTCCGCGAGCAGCGGCAGATGTTCAGAAAACTGGACACCTTCCGCGCTTGTCGGAATCGCTGTGAACGGACCAGCGTTAAGCGTATCCGGCTTCGGATCAAAGGTATCCAATTGGCTCGCGCCGCCGTTCATGAATAGGACGATGCAATGTTTGGCACGGGCTGCAATTCCCCCTAGCGGCGTCCACGCCGATGCTTGCAGATGCTGCATCGCAATGAGTCCTAAAAAACTACTCACTCCAACTTTGAGAAAATCGCGTCTTGAAACACTCTGCTGCCGTGAATCAAATATTTCATTTTCAGGTATTCTAACTTGTGCCTTCATAGCAATCCTTCTCCTGTTTCTATCCCTTGATAAACTGAGTGATAATGAGGACGAGGATAGTGATCCAGACTGGCACCGTCATACCGACCATCCACTTGAAAACATCCGTGATTCGTCTTTCAAGTCGTGTTTCGAGCGCACTCATTCGTTGTTCGACTCGTGTTTCGAGTGCATTTATTCGTTGTTCGACTCGTGTTTCCAGCGCATTCATTCGCGTTTCGAGCGCACTCATTCGTTGTTCGACTCGTGTTTCGAGCGTACTCATGCGTCCCTCCAACGAACCGAGACGCTCATTAATCTGGTTCAACTCACCACGCATTTGATTAACATCTTTGGAGATTTGTACTACTAGATCGCTAAGATTCTGAACCATATTTTTCAGTTCAGTGGTTTCCGAATTGATTTCCATAATAGGCAATTCTCCTTTTACCTCTATTCCATTGATTAAGTGGTGTGTTGCCTTCGCCGCCTAATGATTCAACGCAAACTCGGCGGAATTGAGCAAGGCCCAGTAGAGATCCTCGTAAGCAAGGGCTTCATTACGATACAGACTTGACCGCAGGTATCGATCAAAATAGGTCCTTTCTGAGGTCCGGGGGTAGCGCGAGAGGGTCGTCAGGTAAATCTGATCGAGTCGTGCGCGCTTCGTACGCTTCGTTTTGAGAATATAGTGGAGGAGACCGCCCCGCGCTTTGTGAGATCCACTGTCATTGACTAGCGGCCCATTAATCATCATCAAGGCTTGCGGAACTGTACCGTTGAATGCCTCTACTTCCTCCATTTCACCGTTATCAATGAGAAAGAGAAACCGTTCCAAATAGCGGCGTTTCATATTTTCCAGTTGGCCACGGTCACGCCGTTTTTGAAGTCGCTCAAAACCGGTTGATTCTAACATCGAATAGAAGAACTGTTCCGCGGTCAACGGTTTAACGTAGGCATGCGAATAATAGAGATCGTCATATTGATTGCTTTTGTTCGTTTCGGAGGTGCGTTGGTAAGCTTTGGTGTTAAGGATAGTTCGCATCAAGTATCGGAGGTCATATCCATGAATCATAAAATCTTTCGCTAGCCAGTCAAGCAATTTAGGATTTGACGGTGGATACTCTTCCCCGAATCCGTCTAGCGGTTCTACAAATCCTCTTCCCATGAAGTGCGCCCAGATTCGGTTGACAATGGCATGGCAGAAGTATGGGTTATCCTTAGCAGTTATCCACTCACTCAAGGCGTAACGCTGTCTGGTTGGTCGTGTCGTGCACTGTTTGCCATCAAGGAAACTTGGTGAAATGGGGTCATGAGTTGCCGGTATATAGATTGAACTTTCGGGGAGATTTTTCAAAATACGTTCTGCGACGCGTTCTCCGCTGTCCTCGTCCATTTTGGAAATCTCTTCAACGCGAATGTTGGCGAAGAACGCTGCCAACCCGTAGAAGTCCTCCTGATACCATGCTTCAGTTTTGTGATCATGACATTGGGCGCACTGCATCGGCAACCCAAGAAACAACCGGGAGGTGTGAGCAGCGAGATCTACCGGTGAGAGATCGTAGCGTAGCAGATAGTTCGCCGCACCATTTTCTTCCACATTGCCTTCTGCTGCAATCAAGGCTGTGACAAATTGGTTATAAGGCATGTTTTGTGCGAGACTTGCACGTATCCACCGCTCTAATCCTAAGCGTTGCTCTCTATCATTATCGTCTCGACCAATGAGCCAATTGGTCCACAATCGCGTCCAATAGTCGAGATAGAGTTCGCTGCCAATCAATTCATCAATCTTCTTTTCACGTTTAGCCCTAGAACCATCATCGAGGAAACTGACAACCGCTTCGACGGTGGGAATTTTTCCTGTCAGATCCAGATGCACGCGCCTCAAAAATTCAGCCTCACTGGATTGTTTCGATGGTTTAATCTCTTCTTCTGTCAACCGAGCATTAATAAGTTGATCTATATACTTCGTGCCAGACCAAATACGTCCTTCAACGCTAGGGTTGAAGGACCATAGCATGATACTCACACAAATAAGGATTAGTAGATCTTTTAGTAAATTGTCCCGTGTATGAGATAAGGCTTTCATCATCTTCGCACACTTCCTTCCAATACTGAGTTTTCATGCAGCACTGTATCGGTGAAACTCCCTCATTCCAGTCAAAACAAATTTTAATACACTACCGCAGGATCATTCAATCGTAACACCCAAACAGAGATCCTATCTGAACCAATCGTAATGAAGACCCAATGAACGGTCTTTAAGCGGTAGGTCAACACGCACCCCTCCCTGTGTGGAGGACTGCTTTAGGCCGAGCTCAACTTCAAGTGCCACAGCGACTCTCCTGCCTGAGTTCTTGGGTTCATCAAGTCTACCCTCAAGGCAGTCAATGATGTCTGCTAGTCCATAGACAGCGTTATACCCACCGACAAATTGGGGAGGGTGCCACGGCATCTCTACACGCCGTTGTCCTTCGGGGGTATCAATGTCCTGCCACAATCGCCAACCGCCCGGATATCCTGAATGAAATTGTACCTCACCATCAGTACCAGTCAGGCGAATCACACCTGCTCCCTTTCTGAAATGGATGGATTTGCCCTCTACAGTAACCAGCATTCCCTGTCCTGTGAACTCATCGCTCCCCGATTCGCGTCGTGGTTGGTCACCAACGCCGATAACCCACGCGGGGGCACTGTCAACAAAATAGGACCAATATTGCTTCTGTGAGGTTGATGCTTCTGTCTCAATCGAGAGGATCTCGCCGATGGTGCCCCTGTTGATCAATTCCTTTGCTTTGGCGTAAGAGGGATGGTTCACTGGAATAGCACCGCAGCAAAGTGGCACACCAGCATTTGCACATACCTCAACCATCCGATCTGCTTCCACCAATGTATGTGCCATCGGTTTTTCCGTCGCAATTCCCTTCACACCGCATGCAACTGCCAAGCAGGTTAAATCAGCGCGACCTTTCGTGTTAGTAGCAATAGCGACAAGATCGAGTGCCGCTGTGTGCAGCATTTCAGCTGCGTCGGTGTAAAGTGCCACCCCGCCGTAGCGTTCGGCGAATGCTTTCAACCGCTTTCGATCTCGGTCTGCGCCAGCGACTAAGTCAATCTCTGACCGATCCCACATCACTTCTGCCCAGCTATGAGGTACAGTGCCTGTGCTGTGATACTCGTGGAGGTGAAATCTGCGGTGGATATCAAGTTCAGGCGTGGGGCGATCTACATCATCGACGTTATACGGATCCCAAATTCGCCCGGCGAGATCAGAGAGCATACCCATCCAGCCCAATCCGATAACCCCGGCGCGGTACTTTGCCATATCCCTCTCCTTCTCAGACACATTTACAACTCGCCCCACCATCGACGACCAGTTCCGTCCCGGTGACGTATTTCGCTTCATCCGAGGCAAGAAACAGCGCAGCATACGCCACATCCCAAGCATCGCCCATCTTCCCGGTGGGACAGAGGGCATTCCGTATCTCGATCATTTGCTCTACATCTCCGTCCGCGTAGCTATCGGCTAGCGATTTAACGACCATCGGTGTATTCATGAAACCGGGCAGAATGCTGTTAGCTCGGATGTTCTTTTTCGCGTACTGGAGGGCGATGCTCTGGGTGAACTGCCTAATTGCCCCTTTGGTCGTACTGTAAGAAATGTAGGGCACCCCCAGCCAGCGGATGCCGGCGATAGAAGAGATGTTCACGATGGCACCGCCTCCCTGCTGCTCCATCTGGGGAAGCACATATTTACAGGTCAAAAAGATGCTCTTGAGATTGACGTTGTTGACGAAATCCCAGCTTTCTTCGCTCGCTTCGACGGGACCCCCGATTTCAAGAATCCCAACGTTATTGTGAAGAATATCAATACGACCATAGGTTTCAAGGCAACGTTCCACCATTATCTTAACTGCCTCGGACTTGGAAACATCTGTCTGATGAGCGGTGCAATCGCCACCCTCCTGCTCGATAATTCCCTTTGTCTCTTCGGCGGCGGCGAGATTAATGTCAATAGCAAAGACTTTCGCCCCTTCGCGTGCGAAGATAACAGCGGTCGCCTTGCCGTTCCCCCAGCCCGGCCCGACAGATCCTGCGCCAGTCACAATTGCCACTTTATCTTTTAAACGATCCCCCATAACTGTCTCTCCCCATAGTTGTAATTCATGCTTTTGAGAGATATGTTTCGCGTTCGATGACCTGTTCCAGATGATACATTCGTTCGGGCGAAGCAGTCTGGCGCATAACCTCTGAATGGACGCTCTGTGACCTTGGATAATACCGTGGTTTGCCCTCCCGCTGGAGATAATTGTCGAGTTCAACAATCTCAACGTCTGTTTTTGCCCGACTCGCTACATTGCCACGGCACACAACTCCTTTTCCTACAATTCGCCGGTATCAATATATATCGCACCGGACTGTTCTTCATGGTTCAACCTTTTTTCACTTCCTATCAAAGGTTCATCCGTAGAAAGCCTGACTATTGAGATTTGTCCTTCACCATGAGGGATGATTTAGCGTTTAGATGCCATAAGACCGATTAGGGGAGGGTTGGACAGGAAGTCAGCCCAAAATGAGTTGCCCCGCTGAACGGGTGCGAGATAAAGATCTACCCATTCAAAATCGGCAAACCCTGCCTCTTGAAAAGCCCATTGATAGGTCTCTGGCGCGAGGTAAAAATTTTTGAACTCAAACTGCTGTCCGTCTTCATTGACAAGTTTATATAAGATTACATCTCCTTCCTTGGGAGAACTAGTGCACTCCTTTTCAAATCCATATTTGGCAAAAGAGATAGTGCCTTTAGGGGGATTCCGAACGTTGTCATTGACCCCAACAAATCGTCCTCCTGAGCGCAGTACATTATAGCTAACTTGGCAAAAGTGAAAGAGTTCTTCTTTAGTTTTGGCGTAATTCAAAAGGTACATCGCTACAACGACATCAACCGATTCAGCTATCTCTAGTGCCGCCACATCTCGATTTAAATATTTGCATCCTAAAGGGCGATCTCTTTCCTCCTCTTCTGCCAATCGGATCATTTCAGCGGAAATATCGACCCCTGTGACTTCGGCAGCACCTGCCTGCTTAATCTTCCGGGTGTAAAACCCCTCGCCACAAGCCAGATCTAAAACCCTTTTCCCTTGAACCTCTCCCAACATCTCAAAGAGAGAATATTCTTCAAGATACTTCCGAAATGACAGCTGTTTGGAATCCCTGTAGGCTTCAGCAATATTGTCATATTCATGTTTCGCTTGAGTCATAAATCATACCCTATTAGCTGTGGAAAACTATTGACATCTTTATGCCAACAAAAAAGGGACTGTTTACCCCAGTCCCTTGATCTCTCCTAAAATCCGAGTGTTTTTCTAACCACGTTCTTCAGTGGTTCACCCGCTTTATACCGCCTGATATTATCACAGAAAAACTCGATAGTGCGGCGTGGGCGATGCTGTGACCCCCCAGCAGCGTGCGGCGTGAGAATCACGTTGTCCATATCCCACAAAGGGCTATCCTGCGGAAGCGGTTCAATTTCGGTGACATCCAGCCCTGCGGCAGCAATCTTTCTCTGTTTGAGAATTTCAATGAGGGCAGGCTCGTCAACAATTGGGCCGCGGGCAACATTGATGAAATAAGCACTCGGCTTCATTAGCGCGAGATTTTCGGCGTTGATTAAACCCCGCGTCTCGTCTGTGAGTGGACATGCAATCATTACCACATCTGCACGGCTCATGAGATCGGGGAGCCGATCTATCGGCATCAGTTCGTCAACCACCTCCGGCTTATCTGTGCGGTAAGCATCGACAGAGATGACGTACATCTCAAAGCCTTTGGCGCGTCTTGCCATGTGTTGACCAATCCCACCCATGCCAACGATACCGATCGTAAAGCCGCCAATCTCAATCATGGGTCTTCCACCGCCCCATTTGCGCTGATCCTGATTACGGGTGAATTGGTCGATACCTCTTGCGAGAGCAAGCAGCAGCGCAAAACCTTGATCTGCCACATGAGAGCCATACAACCCCGCCGCATTCGTCAAAATGACATCGCTATTTATGAGAGCAGGATGCAGCGTACTATCCATCCCTGCGCTAGAAGACTGAATCCACTTCAGGTTCGGCATCTGTTTGAACAGTTCCTCGCTACACCCGCCAAAGAGGATTTCTGCGTCCGCAGCTTCCCTGACGTACTCTTCGTTCGAGTTTGCAAATACGACACTGTTTTCATCGCCCGCAGCATCCCGGACGATTTGATTCAATTCTTCATCTGAATTTGGTCTTTGTACCAAAATTTTCATATATCGCTCCGTTCAAAAAATTAAAAACTGGAAAAACGCTAAAAAGAAAAATTCCCTGTTTTCCAAAGTTTCCTATCTGTTTTGCGACCCCTTCATTGCCACGGTGGTGATTCGGGCAATAACGCTTCAAACTCCTCAATTAGCTCGGTTTCATACGCTCCCGCATACTCGTTGTTGAAGAATTTATCCATTCCTACATCCACGAGGCGTTCCCACGATTCCTCCTCGTATCCGGGATTGACGGGAAAAAACAGCGCACCAACGTCCCGAGCAGCTTTCAGATCGCCGGGAGCGTCGCCAATCATCAGGATATGATTCGATGGATACTTCCCTTTCGCTGTCAACGTGAGATGCTCCGTCTTGGAGCCCATCTCCTGTCCTGCAATCACCGCAACATATTGATCGATATTGTGTTCAGCCCATTCCCGTTTGAGTGCTTCGTTGGGGGTCGCTGACACGACAATCGCATCGGCACGTCCCCGTAGACTTTGCAGCGTCTCACGGACACCGGGGAAAGGTGGCAAGTTGTGGACAATCTCAGCGATAGTATCATTGACAGCAAGACTCCACTCAAGCACTTGGCTCAACTCCTCTCGCTGCGCTCCCGTTGTATTTTCAATCACTGCTTCGAGTGTAGGATTACCGAGTTTGGTTTCCGTTTCTGACCATTCCCGAAGATACGGAAAATCGGGCACCGAAACACTCGCCTTTTGAACCTTCGGCATCTCCCGAAGAAGGTCACAGACAAGGAGAATCGCTTTGAAACGATTGCAGCCGCGCGTTGTAGAATAAAGATTCACAAAATCCCACGCCTGATGGACTTGCCGCGAAACAGCGGGGAGCCCAAAGTACTTAATCAGGTTGACGCTGAAGCAGTCGTTATGCTTGACTTCCATCGAATTGAACGCGCAACCATCCGAATCGATTCCGACAAAATAGTCATGTCTCGGTTGGAAGGTTTTTAACGCTGCCGCTGCATCTTGATCCATTCAATTCTCTCCTTTCAATTCGGACTATCAGATAAGCATGAGTTCAAACGTTTATAGGTCTATTGCTTCGTTGTGCTCATGAATCCGTGAATCGCCCTTTAATCAACAACGACTTCTGGCCTGCCTTCCACCATCCACTCTGTGTGGAAGACGGTCGGTTGCCCATCCACCCCCACAACTGTCTTACCATCGGCATCAATCCGGTTATAGGTGTGTGCGCCAAAATAATCCCGTTGTGCTTGAATCAGATTAGCAGATACACGAGCACTGCGGTAGCTATCAAAATAAGCTAGTGCCGAGCTACACGCCGGTATCGGAATGCCAAGCTGCATAGCAGTTCCTACCACATGCCGCCAGTGGTCCTGAGTCCGTTCAATTACTTCGAGGAAGTAGGGGTCAAGTAACAGATTGGGTAAATTAGGGTCGTTTTCATAGGCATCAGCGATTCGATGCAGGAAACGGGCGCGAATAATGCACCCGCCGCGCCAACCGAGAGCAATTGTGCCGAGGTCGAGATCCCAATTATATTCGCTGCTCGCTTCGCGCATCAACGCAAACCCTTGGGCGTACGAGCAAATCTTGGAAGCATACATGGCATCATGGATAGCCGCTAGCAGCTCTGATTTGTCACCTTCATATTTGCCACTGGGACCACGGATAATTTTCGAGGCTTTGACCCGTTCCTCTTTCACCGCCGAGATACACCGTGCGAAGACAGCCTCAGCGATGGTGGGAGCGGCGATGCCGGTATCTAGGGCAGAAATGCTTGTCCATTTTCCCGTGCCTTTTTGCCCCGCAGCATCGAGAATAACTTCCACAAGGGGTACACCCGATTTGTCTGTCTGTGTAAAAATGTCGGCTGTAATCTCAATAAGGTATGAATCCAATTCACCTTCATTCCATTTTTTGAAAGTCTGGTGCATTTCTTCAGCACTCATGCCGAGGACGTATTTCATCAGAGCGTACGCTTCACAGATGATCTGCATGTCGCCATATTCGATCCCGTTATGCACCATTTTGACATAGTGTCCGGCACCATCGGGCCCTATGTGAGATACACACGGAGTACCATCGACTTGGGCCGCAATCTTTGTGAAAATAGGTTCGACGAGTGCATAGGCTTCAGGAGTGCCGCCGGGCATCATCGCAGGTCCATATCGGGCCCCTTCCTCTCCACCCGATATACCGGTTCCCATGAATCGTATCCCCCTCGCTGCGAGGTCAGTGTTTCGACGGATGGTGTCTTGGAAATTCGAGTTGCCGCCATCAATAATCAGATCGCCTTCTGAAAGATATGGTGTCAATTCGTTGATACATGCGTCAACCGCAGCACCAGCCTGCACCATTAGGATTATTTTCCTCGGTGCGCTCAGTGAACCTATGAACTCTTTGATTGAATGTGTGCCAACAATATTCTTACCTTTTGCCCGTCCTGCGATGAAATCATCCACCTTTGAGAGCGTACGATTGAATACCGAGATCCGAAACCCTTGGCTCTCAATATTGAGACTCAAATTTTCGCCCATCACGGCTAATCCAATGAGCCCAATGTCAACTTTTGCCATCTTCGGTGCCTCCTGTTAGTCTACAACATTAAGTGCGTTGGCTATGATACATCACTCCGAAAATACGGTCAACTGAAAAAATAATGCGAGAGGTACGGAGGATAAAACGGATTTTTCACCTTGACACATACTCTCCTTTCTGATATGCTTGCATCACTCCTGCAAATACCGAATCCAATACATATTGAGTAATCCTTAAACTGCTCAATTCGTGCCTGATAAATCGACACAATAAGGTTGTTTGCGAGGCTCTGTTTGATTATGTTGGGGAGGCACCACGGGAACCGTTAAGATGGCATGAAAAATCTGATGGAGTAACGCTTATTACTCTAGAGGGCAGGATAGCTTAAAGGGGAGGATAATACAGCTAAGGCAATCGAGCACGACACAGAAGTGCTTAAACCCGATGCAGGGCATGGATTAACTCAAAGAACAACTGACGTTCGGCAGATGGTGGGTGCCCAGCGATGCTTACCGCTCAATTTTGATGTTTCCACTATCATTGAATGGATTAAGCCTGAAGATAGTGGCGGAGCAGCTTTCTCAAGTTCCGGTGTGCATGGAAAAGATGTGCCTTCACCGTACCGCTTGAACGTCCTAATGTACTGGCAATCTCTTTGAGCGAAAGGCCCTCCCAGTGGCGAAGGATAAAAATCTCACGCTGTTTGGGAGCTAGTTGCATAATGGCCCGCCGGAGATAGGTCAATAGCTCTTTGTCCTCAACCGCTTGGGTTGGCGGTCTCAGATTGCTATCTGCGATATTCATCATCGGGAGGTCATCAGATTCCAACGCGTAATTCACCGTTTCGCGCCGAGCGTTCTTACGCAAGAAATCGATGCAAAGATTGACAGTAATGCGATAAAGCCAGCTATAAAATTGAGATTTTCTCTTGAAATCCGGGAGTCCCTGATAGGCTCTGATAAAAGCATCCTGTGTAATATCAAGCGCATCTTCGGAATTCGGGACAAAACGTTGCGCGAGTCGGTAGGTACGGTCATGGTAGCGGACCACCAATTCATCGAAAACCGATTTATCTCCCTGTTGAAACTGCTCAATCAACTTTGCGTCATCAGGAAATGTTTGTACACATCGTGGTAGTATTTTTTGGTAATCTTCTTCTTGCATTTTGCCTCTCACAAAAAATGTCGCAATATAGACATTCTCCTTCGGGGATTGTGACAAATTCGGCGTATTTATAGTGAATTCAAAAAATAAATAGACACTTTCGCCCCACGGTAGGTGCGGTTGCTAACCGCACCGTATAGGCACAGTTGGAAACTCTGCTTGCGATCCCGATTTATCGGGGAGTGCCTACCCAACGGGAGACCGGTAGGTTCGGTATCCGAACTGCCCCGGTTTGGCGTGTCTCATTAATTCTAAGGTCCACTGTAATTAGGCTGAAGAGATAGTAAAATACCGGGTTAATCTATCTGTTTGAACATATTAGAGAACCAACGCTTATATCTCTTATTATCTCGAACGATTTGTTGTAACAGTTCTAAACTTTCTTTGTGATTCGCAGTTTGTGCGGTATCCACGAGATCTAATACCTCTTCAAGCACAACCCGATCTTGGCGAATCAGATCTGACAACGCTGCCTTGAGACTTTGTTCATGTCCAAGCAGTGCAAAAATTTTATTGGCGTGGCGAATCTCCTCCGAAGCCACCTGTTTTAGGTAGGCGGCGAGTTCATGTTGATTTTGCTGTTCCGCCATCTGTGCCAAGATAAACCGCGTACCAATTGAAGTCAACTTTGCATGTGCCAATTCGTCCAACTCAGCCTCCAGACGTTTTTTCACATGACTAGGATCGCGAGGGTGAAGCTGATCATAACTTGGCCAAACCGGTTTATCCATCACCTGTTTCAAGCGCATCAAACTTTGGATCAGTTCCTCCTGTTCCTCTGAAGTCAACTGTCCAATTGTCTGATGCCAGAAATCAGTCGCGCTCTCTGCTCTGTCCTGAAAAAGCTGCTGAGACTTTTCCGTCAGTTGTATACGATTCTGCCGACGATCTGTATCGCATTTACGACGAATAGTCCATGCATCGCGCTCTAAGCGGTCTACAAGGCCGGAGACAGTGCTGTGAGCGAGCCCGAGATGTTCTCCCAGTTCGCTGATAGTCATACCGGATTCACCCCCGTACCAGTGGAGGTGCAATAAAGCGTTAAACTGCACGACCGTGAGTTTCTTCGGTACAACCTGCTGCACAAAGCGCGATTTCACTGCAGCTTGTGCATGTCGCATCACGCGCATAATCAGCATCGCATTTTCAGCGTACTTGGACATTTCTTTCGTGTCTCTTTCAGATTTTCATAATTACGTCGTATAACAGATATAATTCTATTGCATACGATATAATACTATATAATTTTGTTGATGTCAACCCCAAACTGATTAAAATATACACCCGTTCAAGATTATAGTGGACCTTAGAATTAATGAGACACTCCAATCTCCCGTTGGGTAGCCCCCCCTTAATCCCCCCGCTAGCGGGGGGATTAAGGGGGGCTCTGCGGTGCGGTTTGTAACCGCCCCTACCGTGGGTCGCAAGTGTCTATTTATTTTTTAAATTCACTATAAATGATTACAACACACAAAGGAAAACTGCCCATGAAATATTTGACCTATTCTGGCAATCATCTGATTAACGCAAAATTGCCTGATAACTCGGAAATCTATTATCCACAACCGGCAAAACCGGGAGTGAGCCGCGCCGAAATTCCAGACCATCTCAAAAAGGCTGTGGAAAATCCGATCGGGATGCCTCCCCTGAAGGAACTTGTCAGCGGAACCAGTAAGGTCCTGATTGTTTTCGATAATAACTGTCAACCCTTTCCAATGACAAAGAAACCTGATATGCGCCAGGTTATTCTCGAAGCATTGCTGCCTATGCTCTACTCCTACGGGGTTGAGAAGAATAATATACAGCTAATTTGTGCTGGCGGCCTACACCGCAAAATGAAGACACACGAGTTGGCATATATGTTAGGGCGCAAGATTATGAGCGAGTTTTATCCGGGTCAACTGAGAAACTTTGATGCGGAAGATCGCGATAATATCGTCGATTTAGGCAAGACGGAGCAAGACGAAATCGTTGAAACCGAACGTGCCGTCGTGGAAAGCGATATAGTAATCTACGTTGACACTATCCAAATTCCCCTCAACGGTGGACACAAATCGGTCACTGTTGGAATGGGGACGTATAACTCAATCGCCCCACACCACTCCCCACACATGACTGCGGAGAGCCCGCATGTTATGCAACCCGGTGGGTCAAACATGCACGATTGCATCGAGCGGATGAGTCGAGTTGTTCAGAAGCATAGTAAAATCATGGTTATCGAAGCTGCCATGAATAACCAAATCTATCCCACAGGTTTTCGTCAGTTGGGTAAGCCAAATGTGCAATGCAACGGCTTTGAAAAAATGCTGAAAACATTGACACCACCCGCGCTGTCTCTGCTGCCGGAGGCTTTACGGTATAAAATCTTCAAAAGCATCCGAACTGATTATGAGCCGATTGAGATCAACGCCGGGACCATTGATGGGGTTCATCCTAAAACCCTTGAAGCGATGAAAAATCAGTTAATGATAGACGTTCCGAAACAGTTCAGTACTTTGGTTTTCGGATTGCCCGATATGAGTCCGTATGCTATCGGTGCCCGAATTAACCCCGTTTTGGTTGTCAGCGACATATTGGGATATGTTTTCAACTGGTTTTATAACAAACCGCTGATTAAAAAGGGCGGCGTCGTAATTATCCTAAATCCAACCTTTGAAGTCTTCCACGAAGAATACCACGTCGCCTACAAGCGATTCTTCGATGAAGTCCTCAGCCAGACCACCGAGCCCTTTGAAATGCAAAAACAATTTCAAGAACAATATGCCCATGACCCGATTTTAATAGATTGCTATCGCAACAAGTTCGCGTATCATGGGTTTCACCCCTTCACCGTCTGGTATTGGGCGACCTACGCGCTCAAATATCTGTCCAAAGTCATTTTGGTTGGTCCCAAAGATGACCGCGTTGCCAAGAGATTAGGCGTAGATTGGGCAAAAGATTTACAACAGGCACTGGGAGTAGCGAAGGAGGTTTCCGGCGAAGATGACGTTGTTGCTTTGACGATGCCGCCATTTCTCTATGTCAACGTTCAATGAAAAACGTAGAGCGACTACAACATAGGTGGAATATACCGAGCCCGAGACCGCCACGACCTTGATTAGCCAGATGACTAAGCAGATAGATAGTCAAGGCGGCGATCTAGCGTTTGTCAGGGGGGAACTCACCGACCAGAGCAAAGGACACGATGCGATCCTTTGACAGATGACGCAACAGTTGGATCATGCCCATCTCCAACTTGAAGACCTACAGAAACTTGTGCTTGAAGCCCCGCGGTGCCCCCCACCCTATGGCTACGACTGAAGGCGATGTTCCAAAACGTGCATTAATCGGTTGGCAGGTGCGCCCAGGCCGTTACGTGCGGCGGCAAAATGAGCGGACGTTTTGATGCGACGACTTCTGCCCGCAACCGCTCGGCAAGGGTGTCCAAATCGACCTGTTCAGCGGTTGCTATCCCGTATGCCTCGATAAGCGGCAGGAGGCTGCGAAACGCGCTCTCCATAAACTGGTAGCCTACCCATGACGCCGGACCGCCTAACGGTGCTGCGTACTGGAGCGCGGGTTCGGGCAATCCGGCATCGACAAAAGTGCCGTATAGGTCAAGCCCCATGTCGCCATTCGCCCCTGAACGCTCAAACACGGCTAACCCCCATTCGACTAGTTGGTTCATCATTGGGGTCTCCGAGCGAGGCGTTGATCGGTAGAGCGAAAAATCGACCTCCTGGAAAGCGACAATACCACCCGGACGCAGCCGGGCTGAAAGCTGTTTTAAGGTCGCCGCTGGATCCGGCAGATAGGTTAAGACCAAACGGCCGATAACGGCGTCGAAATCGTTAGGCAGGTCTAGGGTTTGGACATCGCCCGCGACGAACTCGATGTTTGCCAGTCCCGCGGTCTCTGCCCGTGTTCGAGCCGTTTCAAGGATCTCCGGGTTCATATCGACACCCAAGACCGTCCCTTCGCTACCTACTAGGCCCGCCGCGGCAAACGCCACGTCCCCGGCACCGCTACCGATGTCGAGCACCTTCATCCCTGTAAAAAGACCTGCCTCCCGCAGCAGCCGACCCGTTATGTCTTCATATAGCCCGGACTGCTGAATCAGCCGCTCGGTCTCCGATTTGCTCCGGCCCATCGTGTATACTCTATCGCTGTTTGAATTGCTCATGCTAATTTTAGCCTCCTGTTAAATCAGTTAATTTGAGGGGATGAGCCCCTCTCACATTGAGGAGCTCATTTTTCCCTGTTCAAATAAGTAAGATATAGTGAATTTAAAAAATAAATAAACACTTGCGCCCGCCGGTAGGGGCGGTTGCTAACCCCACCGCATCGCCCCCCCTTTATTCTACCCCCCCTTAGTCCCCCCCGCAAGCAGGGGGGAAAGCAAGCGGGGGGATAAAGGGGGGCTACCCAACGGGAGACCGGTAGGGGCGGTATCCGAACTGCGCCGGTTTGGCGTATCTCATTAATTCTAAGGTCCACTATAATTGAGAGTCGCTGTATGACGAATCCGCTTGGTTGACATATTCAGACCTCCATTTGTAGGCGAGAGTTAGACGTTGAGTCTTACTTAACTCCTGGCCCGAATATTGGGGGCCATTATACCCTATCTGCAAATTTATGTATTTGTAGGTGTTCATGGGATTTAGCTTTCTGGCTTTCATACCCGGTTCAATGGATGTGGGAACCACCGTGCGGTGGTGCTGAACCTCTCCCACGAAAGCCAATAAAAGTATATCATAGATTTTTTGTCTAATACCATGTTAAAATAAACTCGTTGATTATTGATGTGAGATTGCGTTCGTGGTCGAGCACCAGAGCGGGTGGTTCACCAAAGTTATGCCTCGCTGGGTCGTTATCCTGCAGAAAGGGATAATTCTCTCCGATTCTAATGGTTTGCATTGTTTTGCTTCCAATTTCTGTTCATTCACTGCGTGTCGAATCTGCGGTTGCGTTGGCATAGGCGGAGCGGCGGTGGTAGATCTGTAAACCATAGACAGATAGCAATCGCCAACTATGCCAAAGCGGAGATTGCGAAACAGGGAGTGGTGGCTCGGTGCTTCTATGGTAAAGGGAAGGGGTAAAAAAATGTTGACAACGTATGGTAAAAGTGAAACAATTTGGTTGGTCCCAAAGATGACCGCGTTGCCAAGAGATTCAGCGTGGATTGGGCAAAAGATTTAGAACAGGCATTGGGCGTAGCAAAAGAGATTTCCTGCGAGGATGATGTTGTTGCTTTGACAATACCGCCATTTCTTTACGTTAACGTCCAATGAAATTGGCAAGTTGGTTGCGTGTCATAAGAGCATCGTAAAATTATGGTGAATTCTAAAAATAAATAGACAATTTCGCCCCTCGGTTTCGATCCCGATTCATCGGCATTCTTGACAAGTCGGGATTTGGCGTGTCTCATTAATTCTAAGATCCACTATAAACTCGGAGGTGAAATATGTCCCCCCAAAGAATAAACAAAAAAATACCGACCATTGAGGAAATTCAGAAGGAATTTGAAGATTTCGTTAAGCGGAAGTACGGCGGTACTGTCAACTTTACAATGGCGCAGGCAAGATCAGATACGACTACAACTGACGATTCAAGTGCCCCCGCCTCTGAAAAAAAGACATTCGATCTGAAATTTGACCTCAAACCGAAGGAAGTCAAGCATTATCTCGACCGTTATGTCATCAAACAGGATGACGCGAAGAAAGCGTTAGCGATCGCTGTGTGTGATCACTACAATCATGTACGTGAAGTCCACGAAAATCCGAAAGTTGCTGACACCGATTACTCAAAGCAGAATGTCGTTATGCTCGGACCGACAGGCGTTGGTAAAACCTACCTGATTCGCCATATTGCCAAGTTAATCGGTGTGCCGTTCGTCAAAGCGGATGCGACCCGGTTTAGTGAAACCGGCTACGTCGGTGCGAATGTTGATGATATGATTCGAGACCTAGTCACGCAGGCGGACGACGATATTGAATTAGCACAATACGGTATTATTTACCTCGACGAAGTGGATAAAATTGCGACGCCACCGAACATCATCGGCCGTGATGTCAGCGGACGGGGCGTGCAGATTGGTCTCCTCAAACTGATGGAGGAAACAGAGGTCGATCTCCGCGCCGGTTACGATGCAGCGTCTCAAATGCAAGCCATGATGGAGTTCCAACAGAAAGGCAAGGTTGAAAAGCGCATCATCAATACACGCCATATCCTGTTCATTATTAGTGGGGCATTCAACGGTCTGAAAGAAATCGTCAATAAACGCATGAATCAGAGCAATATTGGCTTTAACGCAACGGTAAAAAGTCAAACAGAGTTGGAAGATCCCTTTCAGTTTGTTACGCCCCAAGATTTCATTGAGTTCGGATTTGAACCCGAATTAATCGGCCGTTTACCTGTCCATGTTATATGCCAAAACCTGTCCGCGGAGGATCTCTACTACATTCTGAAACATTCCGAGGGGTCGATCGTCCGTCAGTATGAACGGGCGTTCGGGGCGTATGGGATTGAGGTGTTGTTTTCCGATGCAGGACTCCATCAAATTGCCGAAGGTGCATACGTCCAAGAAACAGGAGCGCGTGCGTTGATGACGGTCTGTGAAAAAACGCTGCGCGAATATAAGTTTGAACTGCCGTCCTCTAGTATCCGCGAGTTCGTTGTAACAGAGGCAGTTGTTAAGGATCCAGCAGGCGAGCTGCAACGGATTCTGGAAAATGCCGACTACAACAGCCAAATTGTCATGCGTGAGCGGGTTCGCCGGTACGAAGAAGATTTCCAGAACGAACATCAGATGCAAATTCAATTTGATGATGAAGCGACTGAACTTTTATGCCACAGGGCGATTGACCAAGGTCGAGTGCCCAAGGAGATCTGTGAAGAGCTATTGCAGAGCTACCAACACGGTCTGAACCTTATTAGGCAAAATACTGGGCGGTCTGTGTTCACCTTTACTAAAGCGGTAATGGACAACCCAGACGTTATGCTTGAGCGTTGGATCCGCGACTCCTATGCTGCAAAGTCGAAAGAAGAAAAAAAAGCGTCGGAGACGGGTCTTTGAGATTGTGAAAGATGAAATAAACTTGACGCACCAAGATAAAGTGTGCTAAAGTTATAAGGTTGTCTAAAGTTGGCTAATACTACCAATCCCTAAGTTATGGAGGCAAATTTTTCGCTCTGTTCTTTTTTGAGCTGTGAGCGAAGATAAACATGAAGATTGCTGAAAACCTTATCGGCCTCATCGGCAATACCCCACTGGTTTACCTGAACTACCTACCCGGCCCAGACGACGCAACAATCTTAGCGAAGCTGGAATCGTATAACCCCGGCGGCAGTATCAAAGATCGGATTGGCTATGCCATGGTAGCCGACGCCGAAGAACGGGGCTTGCTCAAGCCGGGCTGCACAATTGTTGAACCCACGGCAGGCAATACAGGAATCGGGCTTTCGATTGTCGCGATTGCAAAGGGATACCGCGTTACTTTGACCATGCCAGAGAACGTCAGCAGGGAAAAGTATACTCTGCTTGCCTCTTTTGGCGCAGAGATTATACTAACTCCTGAAGACGCTGGGATGGGTGGAGCGATCTGGGAAGCCGAGGAAATCATCTCACGGAATCCACACAACTTTATGCCCAATCAGTTTGAAAATCCGGTGAATCCTGAAGTTCACCGACAGACAACAGCACGCGAGATTCTGGACGACATTGACCGTGAGATTGATTTTTTTGTCGCCGGTGTGGGAACGGGGGGAACCCTAACAGGTGTTGGAGAAGTCCTCAAAACCCATCGACCGCAGACTCAGGTGGTTGCAGTGGAGCCAAGCATCTCTCCAGTTTTGTCCGGTGGGCAACCGGGTCCCACCCGTATTGATGGGATTGGAGCCGGTAGAATTCCAGAGGTGTTGAACGTTAATGTCATCGATCAGGTGATTACTGTGTCTGACGGAGAGGCTTATCGAATGATGCGGCAGATTTCAAAAGCCGAGGGCTTGCTCGTTGGGATGTCGTCGGGGGCAAATGTCCAAGCCGCATTGGAAGTGGCGCACGGGCTTGGCAAGGATAAAACTGTTGTCACAATTTTACCGGATACGGGAGACCGTTATTTTAGCCTCGCCCAGTATTTTGAATCAGCAATCGGTTCGGAAGCCGGTTTTGAGTAAAATAACGCAAGTTGCTAGTAGCAGCTCTATTCAAACCAATAGCCCCTAATCCCTGTGCAAATTGTATCATTTTTGTAGGTCGATTTTCCAAAATCGACGGTTTTGTGTCGAGATATAAATCTCGACCTACAGTTCTGACGGATTTTCAATAACTAGCAACTTAGGTTAAAATAGGGAAATGAGCTTGAAAGTTAAAAAGTCCCTTGACTCATCAATGCACTCATCCCTCATTTATCATGTTTCATGTATACAGGAAGGATTGGGTATCCCTTGAATGAATTAACAAATCAAGATTTGATAAATGAAGAGCTTTGCTACCAGATCCGTCTGCTCGAAGAACCGCAGGAGATCCTATTCAACCTCATTAAACGTTTTAAGGAACGTGCTGCAATTGTTACGAGCGGACAGTTATCTGGAATGATTCTGCTCCACATGGCTTACGAAAATAAGCTGCCATTTAGAGCTTGTACAATTGACACACTACGTCTATTTCCTGAAACCTATGAATTCTTCGAGCATGTCGAAGCGCATTACAACATTCGTATCGAGAGGATCACCCCAGAGCCGGAAGCAGTGAATCGAATGGTCATAAATCACGGGGAGTTCCTGTTCTTCGACAGCAAACAGAAACAGGAATATTGCTGCAACATCAGGAAAGTACAACCAATGCAGCGATTGTTGGATACACTAGATGTCTGGTTTTCCGGGCTTCGACGAGATCAATCCAGTAATCGGCAAAGCACTCCCAAAGCGGAAATCATCGAGCACAATGGCCGTCCTATACTGAAGGTAAACCCACTGGCGGATTGGCCCGAAGCACAGATTTGGGAGTACATTCACAAACACGATATCCCAGTGAATCCACTGATGGAACCCCAGAAGTACGGTCAATATTATGAATCGCTCGGATGCGTTATCTGCACAACACCAATCCTCCCCGGCGAACCGAAAAGAGCGGGACGGTGGCGCTGGCAAAATGCACCGTCAACCGCCGAAGATAATAAGAAAGAATGCGGGATTCACTACGCAATATAGAACCTAAAACGCAAAGGATATAAGTCTTACCTCGTAAATGTAAAACCTGTCACAATTAAGACCGAAAAATTTTTGGTCTCGTTTTATTTAACCTTACAACGAAGGGAGTTTTGCAATGGCTGTTACCGTACGTATTCCAACCCCTCTCAGAAGGCTCACACAAAATCAGCCTGAAGTTGAAGCAGAGGGAGACACAATTGAAAGCCTCATTGAAAACCTTGAGGCAAACTACCCGGGAATCAAAGAACGCATCTGTGATGAATCCGGTAATATTCGCCGTTTTGTTAATATTTATCTCAACGACGAAGATATTCGCTTTTTAGATGGCAATGCAACGGCAGTTAAGGAGGGTGACGAAATCTCAGTCATCCCTGCAATCGCAGGTGGTTCGCCAGATGATGAAAGAGACTGAAGTATTAGGATTACGAAGCGAGACACTGGATCAAATCTACGCGCACGCAAAAGCCGAATTTCCCGATGAGTGCTGTGGCGTCATTTTGAGCGACGGCCCCCAAGAATTCGTCAGGGAATGCCGGAATATACAGAATGAACGACACGCCGAAGATCCGGATACATATCCCCGCGATGCACGCACCGCATATCTAATAGCTCCAAACGACTTAATCCGCGTGCATAAAGAAGCTGAAACCAAGAATCGACCGATTAAGGCATTTTATCATTCACACCCAAATCACGATGCTTACTTTTCGGAAAAGGATAAAGCGGATGCAACAGCTTGGGACGAACCTGTGTATCCCGGTGCTGCTTATGTTGTGGTCTCCGTCTATGACCGGGAGGTTAAAACCACAAAGGCTTTCGCTTGGAATGAGGCTGATGCGGATTTTGTAGAGGTGCCGATACACGCGAAGCGTGATGCGTAATAGGATTCGTCAATTCAGAAAGGAGCGGCAGATATGGCATCTTTAAGACTTCGTTTGACCTTCCCGCCGGATCTAATCACTGAGCCCATCATCCACAACATCGGTCAGCAGTACAATGTGATCACGAGCATTCGACGCGCCGACGTTACGTCTGACCGCGGGTGGGTTATCTTGGAGATTAGAGGCGAGCCTGACGAACTTGAACGGGTTGTTGAGCATCTCACGAACGTGAAGGTGCAAGTCGAGCCGATTGAAGGAGATGTAGTTCAGTAAGCAAAGAATTCAGCAAACACAGCGCGGGGAGGATAGGTAAGGACTCAAGCAATTGACTGCTATTAATCTGAAACCATACACTCCCCGTCAACAAAATAGGGACATAATGGACAATGGTCCCTATTCTTCTCAAAACTTCCTACCCCGATTGCATCAGCGTTCAAAACAACCTGCATTGTCTCAATCCGCTCTAGCCATGTTCTTTCAATCTCTGCTAGTTTTTCCCTCGTTACCTCCACCCAATACGAGGCAGCGAGATCTGCGGAGCAGATTGTCACCGGTATGACTTGTTGTTCAGGATACAGCCGGTGGACAAGCAAGGCATACAGCTCAATCTGTGACCGGTAGTAATCCGCTGGATCACCGATTCTTTCCCAATCAATTCTATCTGTTTTGTAACTGATAATCTGCCACAATCCCCTCGAATCCTTGAAAAACCTATCTGCAATACCTTCAACTATATGAGAACCAATCTCGGCGTGAATGTGCCGTTCATGATAAACCTCATCTCTGTGTAACGCTATTTCCTCAACTTTCAAGTCCAGAAAGCGATTAACATCTTTGTGAGTTATCTCAGTGACCACTCCGGGCTGGACTTCCGATGACGGTACTCGAATCTGGTGCTGTAAATAGAACCGCGTTGGACAGTGAGCATACGTTGTAAGTTCGGTCACCGAGACGGTTTTGTTCACAGAGGAAAGGATCAACGGTTTGATGTGGTACGCAGGAAATTCGCTTGACAGGGGTGGGGTGGATGCCTCTGCTTCGACAAAATCGAGTTCGTTAGGGGATTTAATGATTCGGATTGGTAGATCGAAGGGGATTGTCGTATCTTCCTTTTCTGATAGAGATTGGATCGTTGTTGGATATAGAAGTTCGCCTTCCGATGGCATCCCTGAAAGCCCTAGGGCATCAAACAACCAGCCGAACCAACCTTTCGCTTCTCCTTTCTGGTTCAGTGTTCCCGATAGGATCAGGCGATCGCGAGCGCGGGTTGTTGCCACGTAAAACAGACGCTGTTCCTCTGCTACTCTCTTGTCCCTTGCGCGCTCTCTTATTAACCGTGTTGCTCCCGGATCGCTCTGCTCGTAGTTTTTGTCCGGGTTTGCAGGGCTAAAGCCGATCCCCAGTCGATCGTCAATGAACGGTTCTTGGTCATATTTTGTAGCCCTTCGATCTAGGTGAGGCAGGATGACGACCGGAAACTCAAGCCCCTTTGCCGCATGGATGGTCATAATCTCGACAGCGTCCATTGTCAATTGTGTTGTCGCTTGTCCTTCGCGTTCTTCTTCCGCAATCAGTAGATCCAACCGTTCCAAGAAATCGTAGAGATCTGTGAACCCCAGTCTTTCAAACTCCCTTGCAGTTCCTAATAGCTTTTCGTAATTTGCCCACCGCTGCTCGCCACTTTGCCCAACAGGAAGCACACCTACCATCCCAGTGTCGTTGACGATTTTACGGATGAGTTCGCTCGGTGGGATACGATGGCAGATTTCACGGTGATTTTGCAGTATCTGGACTGCATAATCTATTGGAGAGGTTGAAGATCGATCCGTTTGCTTAACGTAATCATGAACTTTTTCCCAAAATGGTTTGTTGGAAGATTGTTGTGCTATTTCATACAGCTCTACATCTGAAACACCAAAGAATGGAGCGCGAAGAACCCCAGCGAGTGCCACATCGTTGGCGGGCTCGATAAGGAATTGCAGATAGTTACCGATGTCGTAAATCTCTTGGCGCTGATAAAAGCCGATACCTCCTGTGATTTTATATGGAATCTCCGCTTCGAGCAAGGCAGATTCAATCTCCGGTAGGCGCGTCCGGCTCCGAATGAGGAGGGCGATGTCACTGTATCGGATCGGCTGGGGTTTTTCACCGTCCCCTTCGTCCTTCCAAACCATTTCGTTTGTTCCAACCAAGTGTTGGATGCGTGCCACAATCAGTTTGTTTTCATCGGCGGGGGAGGCTGATTCACGCTCTGCCTCTTCCTTTGAACCGATAAGCAGCTCTACATCACCGAGCGAATCGGTGATTCTGCCTTGGACCAGTGGCTCATACTTGACTTCAAACTCATTACGTCCTCCCATGATCTCCTCAAAAATCAGATTGACAAAACCTACAAGATTTCGTAACAGTCGAAAATTTTCAAGAAGACGGAGAGCACCGCGCTTCTCTGAGTCGCTTGCCTCAAGTATCTGTCCTTCCCAAGTAAAGTCTTCAGGCAAGGCGGATTGATATTCGGTTATCTCCTGCCGTGTTTGATCGAATACCCGCACATCTGCCCCACGAAACCTATAGATACTCTGGTTCTGATCGCCGACGATGAACAGATTGCCCGATTTGAAATCCGAGATTAGCGGCTTAAGAATCTCATATTGTAGCTGGTCCGTATCTTGGTACTCATCAACCATAATATAAGGGTATCTTTTAGCGAGCTGCTCACGGATTGATTCTCGCCGCAATAGGTTCCTAACCTTAATCTGGAGATCGTCGAAATCGAGTTGCCCTGCTTGGCGTTTGCGATTTTCGTAGGCATGTTGAACCTCGTCATAGACATGTATCAACAAGCGAATTACGCAAAGGAGTAATTTATCGTCATCGGTAAAAGCCGGGAAGGATCGGAAATAGTTTGCCGCACGGACAAGAAAATCAATCTCCTCTTCGATTGCGTTCGTATCAACACCGGATCCCAGAAAATCGCGTTTGCTAATTGTCCCGCTTTGGGTTACGATAAGGGGGGCAATCTCTGTCAAGGACGAAACTGCTTCCTGTGGCTCCATGTTCGGCTGAATACTCGCCGCCAATCCTCGAACTATCTGAGCATTTTTTTTTCCTCTAGCAATTGCTAAAACCCTTTTCAAGCAACGTAGCCAATCTTCGATGGGGAACTGATTTTCTAAACTCTGCGCTAGTTGCGATTGTACAAAATCATGCCAAGCTTCCAACACCTCTGAATCCGTGCAGCAATATAAGTCGCGCTTCAGTCGATCCACCACCTCACGTTGATTCACCAGTTCGGATAAATGCGCCTCAAGCCGATTTTTTCCAAAGATTCGCAGCAATTTTACAAGTTTCACACGGGTTTCGTCCTCATTGGGACGGGCGGCGATCCCCCTGAGCGTGGAATCAATGGTTTCACGGAGAGTCAACCGCTGTTGTATCTCTTGTAGCACGCTGAAGCCCGCGTCAACACCGGCTTCAACCGGATATTCTCGCAAAATCCTTGAACAAAACGCGTGAATTGTTGAAATCTGCGCGGAGAGCATTCCTGTCTTGATTCTTTCTAATTGTGTGTTGTGAGGTTCTGCCTGTAACCTCACATTGACCTCCTTGACGATGCGTTGTTTGAGTTCCGCTGCAGCTTTCTCGGTAAACGTGATCGCGACAACCTGATTGGGACGAAGGTCCTTTTCTTCAAGTAAAATCTTGAGATATCGGTGAACCAATACAGCTGTTTTCCCGGATCCAGCGCCAGCGGTCACGCTGATGTGGCGATTGAGATCATGCGCTTTTTTCTGATTCCGTGTAAATTCCACGATGCGATAACTCCTAAAAAAAGGGCGATAGCACAAACAGCAGACCGTGATGTGGGTTTCAATCTTGTCTTGGCGCGAGGTATGGGTCTGTTCGTTTGTGAGCTATCGCCCGATTTGTCTAATACGTTTTTTTCGCCCGCTTTTCTTGTTTAGCGAGCTTCTTTTCTTTGCGTCCTTTTTTGGTCGCCGTCTTTTTGACAACACCTTTGCTTGAGCTGTCTAGTGATTTACTGCCTTTTCCGCGATTACCTCTCATTTTTCATTCTCCTATTCTATTGTTCTGTCATTAGCCGACAAATTTAGAATGTAAGGCAACCGGTCTTCACCTCACAAGCCTGTTCCAGAACAATTGTTTTTGAGATTCTGCATATACTTCAATATAATGGGTGCAAACGCGAGTTGAGTCCGATTATAACTTGGCTCTTAGACTCAATTCGCTAGGTTGACCAGTATGTCTGTAAGGCGCGAGGCGATCCTGTAAAATCTACCTTTTAATGAAAAAGTTCAATCTGTCTTCAGGAAACTATTGGGATTATAGCATAAAAGCGGCTGGATTGAAAGAAAAAATCTGGAGAGAGTTTTGACCGAGAAATTTCGCCTTGATGCTAGTCCAGCGACATGCTATGATCCTTTCGTCGTTTGACGTGAGTTTCAACTTTCCGAAGAAGGTATTATAATTAAGTCGCTCATGTAAAGAAATCGTGCAACAGAAACCGAGTTTTTTCAACCCCCCTGCAACTCCCCTGACAAGGGTTTCCCCCTGAACCCCCCATGTAACCCCTCTTATCAGAGGGGGGGGCTTCGCTGCCCCCCTTGTCAGGGGGGCAAACTCGGTTTCTCTTCGTGCTTTGCACTTTCTTTTTATATGAGCCAATTAAGTTTGTTAGAGCAACTTATCCGACAATTTTTAGAGGCACTTACCCAAACGCAAATAAATCATCAACTTTGGATTGTTGAGGGCGGTAGACTGCGTATACATCAAACCGATTTACTGGATAATTCTTTGGTGAACTTCTGTTCAGTTAGGATAGGAACGCCAAGTTGAACGGCACGGTCATATTTAGAACCCGGCGATTCTCCAGCGATTAGATAATCTGTGTTTTGACTAACACTAGAGCTAACCTTGCCACCGCGTTCCTTGATTTTGTCGGAGGCTTCAGAGCGTGTCAACGTCGAAAGTGAGCCTGTTAAAACAAAGGTTTTACCGGCGAAGATACTAGCAGAAGTCTCTGTGAGTTCGCTCGATTCGGATGTCCACTGAAGCCCTGCATCTTTCAGTCTTTTTAGGAATTCTTGAACCCTCGGCTGTGAGAAGAAATGGAGAACACTTTCCGCAATTTGTGGCCCAATACCGTGGATGCCCTCGATATCTTCTATACTTGCATCGGCAAGGGCATCAATTGAGGAGAAGTGGCCAATCAGTAGTTCTGCGACATTTGCGCCAACGTGGGGGATACCCAATCCAAAAAGCACCTTTGCGACCGGAATGTCGCGACTTGCTTCAATGGCGTTTATGAGATTTTCTGCGGATTTCTCTCCCATCCGCTCAAGACTGACCAGATCCGCCTGCTTCAAGGTGTAGAGGGCCGCAACATCACGAATCAGCCCAACCCCAACTAGTTGCTCAACGATCGCGGGTCCAAGACCGTCAATATTTAGTGCATTCCGCGAGGCAAAATGTTCAATTCGCCGTTTCAGTTGTGCAGAGCAACCCACATTCACACAACGGATCGCTGCTTCATCTGCTAACCGCTGCACAGGCGTTTCGCACACCGGGCAATGATCCGGCAAACGAAAGGTCTTTTCGGTTCCCTTCCGTTGATCCGTCAATACACCCGTAATTTTTGGAATAACATCTCCTGACCGTTCGAGAAATACCGTATCGCCGACGCGAACATCCTTGCGGATAAGCTCCTGCTCGTTATGCAGGGTGGCATGGGTTATCGTTGCGCCTGCCAACTGTACAGGGGACAAGATTGCGACGGGTGTCAAGACGCCGGTTCGCCCAACTTGTACTTCGATTGCTTCAATCTGTGTTGTTACCTGCCGTGCAGGAAATTTACAGGCAATCGCCCAACGCGGACTTTTCGCTGTACTGCCGAGTGCTTCCTGCTGTTGGAGTGAGTCTACTTTTACGACGATTCCATCGGTATCGTAAGGGGTTGCCTCTCGATCAGCAGTCCACTGATGGCAGTACGCAATGACCTCTTCGATTGATGAATGCGCTTTGGTATAAGGATTCATCTTGAACCCTAGGGCCGCAAGCAGGGCAAGTGCTTCCGTATGCTTGCCAATTTCGATCCCTTCCGCATAACCGAGAGTATAGATAAAAATATCCAACGGACGTAACGCTGTGATGGTAGAATCCAACAGGCGAACAGAACCTGCCGCAGCATTTCGCGCATTTGCGAAAGGTGCTTGACCCTCCTCAATCCGCTGCCTATTCACCTCATCCAATCGATCCCTTGGAATAAATACCTCGCCTCGGACCTCCAAAACGGTTGGTATCGACCGTTTTGAATTCAGTCTCAGTGGAATCGTGCGGAGGGTGCGTAGATTCGCCGTTACATCCTCACCATATTCTCCATCTCCTCGTGTAGCACCGCGTACCAACCTTCCCTCCTCGTACAGCAACGCAACTCCCAAGCCGTCAATCTTTAACTCTGTCACATACGCAACAGGCTGGTCAGGTAGTGCCTTCCGCACACGCTGATCAAAATCGTATAGTTCTTCAGGGCTGTACGTATTATCAAGGCTCAACATCTGCCCACGATGGGGGACACTGGTGCCAAGCGTCGTTGCCCCGCCGACCCGCTGTGTCGGTGAATCAGGTGTGATGAACTCAGGATGCGCGACTTCAAGGCGTTCCAGTTCTTTCATCAACAGATCATATTCCTGATCTAAAATCTCCGGCTGATCGTCGATGAAATACTTGCGTTCGTGGTAGCGGACCTGTTCCCGCAGTGCCTCAATCTGATTTTGGATAGAATCGTTTGTCATATCCTTGCACAAAATTTATAGTTGCCAATTTTATCAGACCGAATATCTTTGTGTCCTTGTCCCAAGTGGAGAATTCACATCTTGCCTGATGTCAGGGTTAAATCCATCAAATCATAGAAGGAATTCTACGTTGAAAAGTTGCCAGAAAACTATTTTCCATACTAAATCCTCTTTGCGAAAATCTATTAGGCAATCAACGAGAATCTCTCTTTTGTTGGGGCGCGGCCCCTCTTCGCTGATGATGTGTAAAGTAAGGCGCGCGGATGCCTGCCGTGAATTAATCACATCTACTTGAATTTTATTAAACTGAAATTGGAGCGCATCATACTTTTCAAAGACTGCGATAATCGTTTGACTAACGTCGTCGAATTTTGCAGGAATAACGCCTGTTGCTAAACCAAGGAGTGTGATGGGATCATCTGCTGCAAAGTACGATTCCGAAAAAAGTTCTTGGATGGCCTCCAATTTACTTGTATCCAACGATTCAATTAGTGCTGAAAAGCGCTCCAAGAACTGAATAATCTCCATTTTTGGATCCGTTGTGGGGCTCAGTCGGATGTTCAATCCAACGCGGTTAGTCCTAAGTTGAAAGTTTTCTGTTTGGGGCCGATAATCAGTTGCAATAATCATTAAACTGAGAGTCTCCGAATAGGGAACCCCTATAAAATTGTATTGGCCGTTTGCTTTGGTTATCATTGTCTTATCTAATAGCTTGACAGTTGCGCCCTGAATCGGGTTCTGTGTTGTGCCATCGGTAATAACACCTGAAACCGCTCCAAACTTCGGATCCAGAGAGATATTTAATTGTACCTGTTCGGACTTAAGTTTAAATAGCTTCATTTTGGGTTGGTGATCAATGCCCATGACAGTTAACTTGTGGTTATCCGAATAACGGATCCCTACGAAACCATAACTGCCATCTACTCCAGTCTTCACTGTTTGGTCTAAAAGGCTGACGGTTACGCCCTGAATCGGGTTTCCCGTCTGGGCATCAGTGATAATTCCTGATACCATTCCAGATCGCGAATCTTCTTCCAGATCTAGTGTCTGGTCAGATTCTTCTCCAATTCCAACAGAAGGAGAGGACGAATCTTCACCACATCCAAGACAGGTAACTGCCCAAATCAGAATAAGAAAAAAACATAGATTGATCTGAAATTTCATTAGATTGATCCTCCGTTTAATGCACATCATAGAAGAATCGTGCCGGAAGGGTATGCAGAATTAACGCATGTTTTACGATTCATCTATTACGGAATTACTTTGCTCAAAGGATATTCAATAATCCCTTCTGCGCCCACATTTCTAAGTTCTGGGATAAAGTCCCGGACAATATGCTCATCGACAATCGTTTCGACGGCGTGCCATCCATCTTGGCTGAGTTGGGAAATCGTTGGATTTCTCATCGCTGGCAAAATGGCAAGCAACGATTGCAGATTTTCTTGTGCAATGTTCATTTTGAGTCCGACTTTGTTTTGTGCTGCCAATGCTCCGGAAAGGAGTATATACAAACTTTCCGCCTTATACCGCTTCCATTCATCCGCCCAACTCTCCTTATTGGCGATCAACATCGTTACTGATTCAATGACAACATCAACGATTCTTAATTGGTTGGCATGCAAGGTGCTGCCAGTCTCCGTAATCTCTACAATTGCATCGCAAAGATGAGGAATCTTTACCTCTGTTGCGCCGTGTGAAAATTTGACGGTCGCATTGATACCATTATCCTTGAGGTATGATTTGGTCGCTCCAACCAATTCGGTGAAAATGACTTTTCCGTCGAGATCTGCGACAGATTGAATCGGGGAATCTTCTGCAACCGCCAGCACCCATCGCGCCGGCTGCCTGGTCTGCTTGCCGTAGGTAAGCGATGCAACTTCTAGCACATCCGCTTTGCATTCGCGGACCCAGTCTCGGCCCGCCAACCCTACATCAATGACACCGCGCTCCACATAGAGCGCCATCTCCTGTGGGCGCAGCAGCATCACCTCAATCTCATTGTCATCAATGTGTGGATAGTACGACCTGCCACTGATCGTAATTGTGTAGCCTGCTTGTTTGAAAAGGTCAATGGTGAATTCCTGTAGCGATCCTTTAGGAATACCTAATTTGAGTTTATTCATCGGTTTGTATGTCCTGCCTCCAAGTTTTTTCGATTGCTTTGTTCTGATACTAAATCCAACTCTCATCGTTACAGAGATTGCTTTGTAATAGAACCTCTTTTGCTGTACTTTCTTCATTCCACTTGAGGGTAAGTTACAGGCAGGCTCCAGTCGTTCTTTCTGTGTGGCCTGTAACACGATGATCGAGAGTTAGTCCAAGATTGTATAATACCATACTCGATCTGTATTGTCAAAAGTGAAAGAAAAAGGCGTATCACGTGATCTGTTCATCAAGTTTATCAATATGCCTTAGTCCCATGCTCAGAATCTTGGACGGAGCTGCATGTTCTACAGAAGTTGGCGAAATATATAACAAAAATCCCCAGTTAGAACGCAAGCATCTTGACACGCTAAGATGGATCGGGTTAAAATAAAAGTCAGATACAGAATCATTCAAAAATTGATTCTTTGGAAGTCCTAAAATGTGGAGGCATATGAAAGAATGGCAAACAGAATTGAAATTGGTCAGCTCAAAATCGACGAGGGATTGTATCGTCTGGTACAAGACGAGATCGCGCCCGGCACAGGTGTGGAAGCAGATGCCTTTTGGAAATCACTTGGTGAAATTATTGCCGACCTCGCACCCAAAAACCGTGCACTTCTAAACAAACGAGACGCATTGCAGCAACGGATCGACGAATGGTATTTATCTACAAAAGGCGAACCGGTTGAACCAAATGAGTATGAGGAATTTCTAGCGGAGATTGGTTACCTCCTCCCTGAAGGTGGGGATTTCCACGCAACTACAACAAATGTAGACCCCGAAATCGCGATAATCTCTGGTCCCCAACTAGTGGTCCCGGTGGACAACGCCCGTTACGCGCTGAATGCCGCCAATGCCCGCTGGGGAAGTCTATATGATGCGTTGTACGGCACGTATCTGCTTTCGGAAGAAGGACGCGAGGAAAAGGATGCGGCTTATAACCCGATGCGCGGCGCGGCCGTCATCGCTCAAGTGGAAGCGTTCCTAGATGAAGCGGTCGGTCTTGAACGGGGGCAGTTTTCAGACATTACACAATTCGCACTCAAAGATGTTGGCGGAGCTAGCCGATTGGTTGCAAAGCTTAGCGATGGCAGCGAGGTGGGTTTAGCCGACCCTAGTAAATTTGCCGGGTTTAATGAAAAAGATGGTGAACTATCCGGTGTGTTGCTCAGAAACAACGAATTACACATTGAAATCCAAATTGACCGTGCTCATCCTGTTGGAAAAGACCATCCTGCGGGCGTCAAAGATGTGGTGCTGGAGTCCGCTGTCACAACGATTCAGGATTGCGAAGATTCTGTCTCCGCCGTTGATGCTGAGGACAAGACAAAGGTCTACAGCAACTGGAACGGTATCATGCAGGGCACGCTGGAAGTGACCTTTGAGAAAGATGGGCAACAGATGACCCGTAGACTAAATACAGATAAAACCTTTACGGCACCCGATGGGACAACACTGATACTCCCAGGGCGAAGTCTTCTGTTGATCCGGAACGTTGGGATTCACATGTACACCGATGCGGTTACCACAGCAGATGATCAGGAAATTCCCGAGGGCTTCCTTGACGCTATGGTCACATCGCTGGCAGCGATACACGATCTTAAAAGAAATGGGAGTTACGTCAATAGCCAGACGGGCAGCGTCTATATCGTCAAACCCAAACTCCACGGTCCCGAAGAAGCTGCAGCAACAGTCGAACTGTTTGAACGCGTAGAACGCGCCCTTGGACTTGAACGGAATACGCTGAAGATTGGGATTATGGATGAGGAGCGTCGAACCACTATTAATTTGAAAGAAGCCATCCGTGCAGCAAGAGAGCGGGTCGTGTTTATCAATACTGGCTTCCTAGATCGGACAGGCGATGAAATCCACACCAGCATGGAAGCGGGCCCGATGATACCCAAGCCTGACATCAAAAACGAACCATGGATGCTCGCTTATGAAGACTGGAATGTAGATATCGGCATTGAGACCGGACTACCCGGTAAAGCACAGATTGGTAAAGGGATGTGGGCGATGCCGGATGAGATGGCAGCAATGATGGAGACAAAGATAGCGCATCCGCAAGCCGGGGCGACGACCGCTTGGGTGCCTTCGCCGAGAGCTGCCACACTCCACGCCCTACATTACCATGAGGTGAACGTTAAAAACAGACACACAGAACTTGCGAGCAGGGAACGTGCTAGTCTGCCGGCTATCCTGACACCGCCGTTATCGGGTAGGGAATTCAGTGAAGTGGAAATCCAGCAAGAGTTGGATAATAATGCCCAAGGAATCTTAGGTTATGTAGTCCGCTGGGTCGATCAGGGGATTGGCTGTTCAAAGGTGCCAGACATCCATGACGTCGGATTGATGGAAGACCGGGCAACGCTACGTATATCGAGTCAGCACATTGCCAACTGGCTACATCACGGCGTTGTGACGAGGGAACAGATCATAGAAACCTTTGAGCGGATGGCCGCGATTGTTGATAGGCAGAATGCAGGGGATGCAAACTACCGCAACATGGCACCCGAATTTGACAAAAGCATCGCCTTTCAAGCAGCACTTGATCTGGTCTTTAAGGGCGGGACGGTCCCCAACGGCTATACTGAACCTGTGCTGCACGCTCGTCGAAGAGAGGTCAAAGCGACACAATAATGCGTCGCTTTGACTTACTGAATTAAACCCTTACAAACTTCTGGAACCGTTTTTCTGCGATGACCTCACTGATATAGACATCGCCGTGAGAGTCAATCCATATACCGTGTGGCGAATTGCTGAACTGTCCGGGTTGCTCACCCTTCTCGCCCCATTGGGCGATAATCTCACCGTCAAGTGTCATGACGGTGATACGCTGCCCACCCTCTGCGATATGAATGACATCGTCCGAATCGATGAACAGATCATTGGGAGAACGGAGGTCTCCCCACTCTGTGATGTATTCCCCGTTTGAGTTGAAAATCTGACACCGAAGGTTTCCACGGTCTAAGATATAGACCCGGTCATTTTTGTCCACGGTGACATCATGCGGCAGGTTAAATTCGCTAGGTCCCGATCCCGATGCACCCCACGAAACGATAACTTCACCATCAAGCGTCATGCGATGAACCCGCGATTGTCCGTAGCCGTCCGAGACGTACATTTCGCCGGATTTGGATAAAACCGCACGGGTTGGTCGATTAAATGGCTGCCCCGGCGGACCCGGTTCATCCACAGTGCCCCATGTTTGTAAAAGTTCCCCAGAAAGCGAAAATCTCCGAACGGTGTGATCTTCGGTATCTGTAGTATAGATCTCATCATCAGGACTAATCCAAATCCCGTGTGGTGCTTTGAAGATAGCTTCGCCCCACGAACCGATGAACCGACCATCTCGCTCGAAAACGAGCATGGCTGGATTAGGGATCCGATTGAACACATAGACACGGTCTTGGGAGTCACAAGCAACGGCGGAGGCAAGACCCAACTGTGGTATCTGCCCCCAACCTTCTACAACCTCATATCGATAATTGCCACTTCCGTAAACCATACTGATTGTCCCTCCTTATGCTGAACTATAGTGGATCTTAGAATTAACGCAAGTTGCTAGTAGCGGTCCTATTCCAACCAATAGCCCCTAATCCCTGTGCAAATTGTATCATTTCTGTAGGTCGATTTTCCAAAATCGACAGTTTTGTGTCGAGATGTGAATCTCGCCCTACAGTTCTGATCAATAACTAGCAACTTAGGTTAGAATTAATGATACACTCCAACCCGGTGTGGTTAGGAAACCGCACCTACCGGGGGCGCGGATCTTCTCGGATTTTCAATAACTAGCAACTTAGGTTAGAATTAATGATACACTCCAACCCGGTGTGGTTAGGAAACCGCACCTACCGGGGGCGCGGGTGTCTATTTATTTTTAGAATTCACCATAATGACTTCTCCCCCTGCTTGCGGGGGGACTAAGGGGGGGACGTTTCACACTTAACCTCGCCAGCATTAACCCCCAGCCCCCGGCGATATGCCTCTAACGACACGAGGTCAGTGGGTGCGACGTTGCCTAAGTTGACCTCTCGACCATATCGATCGATTAGTTGGCGGCGAAGATGATGGATGCCGTGTGCTGTCACCCCAGCGATCCACGGACCAGGCAACTCAAACATGACTTGCTCCAGTCCGACCAGTTCCACTACTGCCTCAACAGCCTGTGCTGTGTCAACATTTTCACTGACTAACTCAGCCGCCTCTAGGAGTACAAGTGCTGCACCAGCGTCGAGACACCCTTGTGCATCGTCGGGGAACGGGATTTCGCTTGCAAGTCCTTCTTTCTTGCCGACCTCACCCATAACCTGTAGACCATGCTTTTCGACCGCTTGACGAATCATCTTCCGCTTCCACTCAACCGAAACAGTGCCTAGGTTATCCGACACCTCAACCCAGCGATAACCTGCCTCAACGATCGCGGGCAAGTAGAGATTCGCCTTGCCAGACACCTCTGCGTATTCGAGAAACATACCTCCCGCAAATGGCTCAATCTGGTGTTCCCGATACTTTTTCAACTTTCCTGCCAGTACAGCATTTGACAATAAGCGGGAGATACCGACAGCGATCTTTGCGAAGTCAAAGTAATCTGCCCCAGTCTCGATCAGGTCTTCTTGTTCGTGGATCCCAATACCCCAATCAATAACCATCGTCAGTCCACAATCTCTCGGTTTTCCTTGTCGTTGAATTCCATCAATCCCTTCAAAGAAATGTGGGTTCATTTATCTCTTATCTCCGTTATAAAAATTCTGGGCTAAGACCCGCGGATAGGCGGTGCGACCTCCACATCCCTATCTCCCTTCCGCAAACTCAGGTCTTCCCAACGCGTCAGTCTTCTCCTGCCGTTCATATCGCTGCAGTTCACCGCCAGCATCCGCCAAGATCCGTCCCTGCACGAGTGAGAGCCTGTCTGCTGCATTTGCTGCAATGTTATGCTGACACGTCGGATCCGCCTCTAGGTCAAAGAGACGCGGATTCTGGAAACCTACACCGCTGAAGAACCAATTCTTTGAATCTTTATACCAAACCGAGTTACCATAGCGGCAGGTCAAATACTCCCGTTCCTCAAATCCGCTGCCTCCCTCTGCTAGTGGAAGCAGGCTTTGACCCTCTATCTTGCCGATTGGCTCGACACCGGCGGCGGCAATAACAGTCGCTGGTACATCCAGACTGTAGACAAATTCGTCGCGCGTGCTTCCTGCCGCCACTCCTGACGGGTGGCGTAGCAGCATAGGGATGTCCATCGTTCCCGGATACATGAAGTCCGCCGGTTTTCCGGTGACACGATCCGGGTTTTCACCGAAGTTGGTCCCGTGATCGCTTAGAAATACCACGAGCGTGTTCTCTTTTAGCCCTAGTTTGTCTATAGTATTAATCAGTTTCCCAAACCATGTATCCACCATCGTCACCAAGCCAGCATAATTTGCCCGAATGCTTGGCAAGCGCGCTTCCACTTCGGGATTGCGGTCAATTGGCCCATAAGGTGCAGAGAGATATATCGGTTCCCGATCTTCTCGACCCCCGTATAGGTCGTAGTAGTGAAGCGGTGCCTCCCAAGTTTCGTGCGGTGTGAAGCTATCGATGTAGAGATAAAATGGGTTGTTGTTATAATTCTGCTCAACAAATTTTATCGCAGCGCGGAACGTGCGTGCCGTGGGCCATGTCTCTTCTGCCCGTTCCGGCTGCACGTTGACTAGATGCGCCCGAATCCGATCTGGCCCCCCGCGGTAGCGCGATAGCAGCGTCTCATCAGCATGGGCTATAGCGTTGTACCGATCTTCCGCTTGACCACGGATAAACTCCCATTGCCGAAATCCGCGTGTAAAATTCATCCCTGGCACGAAGTAGTGGGGGACATCCGCGAAGAAACCAGTATGATAGTTCTGACGGACAAGTGCCTCCGCTATCGTGCTTTCGTCGGACGATAACGGCTGCCAACCCGGGATATAGACATTATCCCAAGGTACAGGACGATAATTCCGAAATGGGAACGCCCGCCGACCACTATGCAAGGTGCGACGCGTCGGAATTGTTGGCAGACATTCTGGATGTGCGTTTGTAAATCGCACACTATCTTGGGCGAACCGATCCAGATTAGGAGTATGAATCCACTGATTCCCGTACGCTCCTAGATACGCTGTCCTAAGCGTATCCGAAACCACAACTACGATATTCCACGGTTGATTTGCGCCCGATGCCACCTTTTCAGCCATAACCTCTCCTTGTTTATACACCAATTATCAGGGCGTAAATAACCGCCTACATGTTACACCTGTGTCCAACGCTGCGTTCCAAATGAACCAATGCACTAATGAACTAACCACCGTAATTCCAACAAGGTGACTGGTAATAACTTGCGTTAACCGATAGTTACACCAATTTCTCGCCCAACATGCCGAATATACTGCTGACCCGCAATTGTTTCTAGCTCGGGGAAATGCTCTACATGGACCGGAACATCGTTGTCTAATGCATCTAACCGCCGGAGTATTGTCGCATAGTCCATCATACCGGTGCCCGGCACCGCTTCATCGACACGGCTAATAATGCTGATCGGTTGCGCCGACCACATTGTAGCATCTTTTGCGTGCATCGTGACAATTTTATCCCCAATCCCATCGAAAATCTCATTGATAAAGTCCGTCATTCTAAGAAACATCTGGGGTCCTGTCATATTCACAGGATCGAAAAGTGCCTTCAGATGTGGGGAGGGAACGGCATCAAAGAGCTCCTTATATCGCTCGACAGAGTAGACCGGTGTAATGATGTGAGGATGTATCGCTACGTCCGTCTCAAATTCCTCCGCATAGGGCATGAGTTCTTCGACCGCGCCGATGCACCGTTTCCACGTCTCCTCAGACCACATTGCGGGAATGGTTCCAGCCCGCTCCGCAAAGGTTTTGGGCATCTCATCAATCCAGATTCTACCGATGAGTATTGCACAGGCGATGCAGTGTGCGCCTATGATGTGGGCATGACGCAGTTGACGGCGATGCCCTTCAATGGCAGCTCGATACTCATCCGGATCCGCAGAGCCAAATCCCCCTTGATGCCCACTAAACTCACCGACTCGGATGCCGTGGTCATCAAGGAACCGCTTGGCTTCCTTAACATCCGCATCACTCCAATCGGCAGGCGTGTTTGTAGTCACAGTCTTAACTTCCATTAGCTTAACTTTTTGGAGAAAGGCAGCCCGTTCCTCCGATGTCTTTCCCAAGCGCACAGACGGACTCATTAAAATCATTTGACACCTCAGTTAATATCCACCGAAATATAATTGGTTATGAACCTCGCTTGAATTAAAAAAGAAAAGCCTCCTGATACCGATAGAAAATATGCTGATCCAATCGGAAGTCAGGAGGCAAATAATCAGGAAATCCTGTGCTGCAAAGCTAATTCAACCCAGATGATATCTAGTAATTACGTTTGAGTTGCCCCCATGTTGTTGATAGCTTGCCCACGCCCGGCTCGACCGCTAGCGGTTTGAAGGGAGCATCATCTACCTCTTCCCATGTCGCGCCATCAATTAAACCGTGATGCTCAAAAGCGGATGCATCCTTCGCTTCGCCACCTTGTCCCTCATTAAAGTGCATAAGGAGAACAGTATTGCGATCTCGCTCTTCAAATTCGGTTGTCGGTCTCGGAAAATTGGCGGCTGGATATCTGGGAATGTTGGAAATCCGAACTTCGTCGATTAACCCGGTAAACGCTTCATTCCACTGAGGAAGCCAACCGATATAAACATCAGACAAAGATGTGTTAATGTCCCCCGGATCTTCGATTTCATCTTTCAACTTGCCATCAACGTGGAGTAGGTAGGCACGACCATCGAAGGATAGCGCAACATGGGTCCATCTCTCTAAACTGACCCTGCCTGAGCCTTCCCAACTCCACTGAGCAGCGTTGACCGCCCCTTGGTAAGCACCCCCATCGTTGAGGAGAGCGTGCATCCAGGTATCTGCCTTCCCGGTAATCATCATTCTCCCGCCGCCTGAATCTAGGGCGGTGGCATAAATCCATGCTTCGAGCGTTAACTTATCTGCAAGGTTTAACTCCTCGCTATGATCAACAATGATCCGTGTTCCTTTCTCTCCATTATCCTTTTTTGCATCAAACTTGAGTGCAAAGTTCTTTGGCGCAGCAAAACTAACTTGCGTCAATGCAAGCGCAAATACAAAAACTAAGGCTATAGAGATTATTCGCTCTTCTCTCATCGTAACATCCTTCCTTATTATATAGTTTTGGATTTTGATGGAATACTACCATAAATTCCACGACTATAACCCAATATCCTATTTTATTCTGCTTCAATCGCCACGAACTGTAATCAATTCATATAGTTGAACTACAGAAATCCAATTTTAACGCAATATTGTAGGATTCGGAGAGCCTGTGGAACAATAGTTTTGGTAACACAAACATATTAACATTTTTCTGCTAAACAAGTCAAGCGCAAAGTAGGGTCATTTAATTCTCCTATGAGAGGGATTTCCCAATCCCGATACTTCACTGGCAAGGCGATTCCCGGGTTGCGCCTCTTCGCCCCAAATGGTTAAAAGGCCGAAAGCTGAATAGCCCTAAGCCCAAAGAAATCACTTTTGCGTTGACATCCAATTCTTTTGTCGATACACTTAAAGGTTATCAAGTTTGAGTAGATAGGGCGATGCATACTTTGCAGAATACTAGACAAGGAGGCGGTGAAAATGAGGCTAAGTGGGGGTGGACTCGGCTTAATCATCATGAGCTTAATTTTGACGACTGTGAGCGACGCTAGGTTGACAGGACCGGAGTTTCTAGAAGCAGCTGTTGCGATATGGACCTTTGAGGGGACGGAAAGAAATAAGGATAACGACCCTTTTGTCAAGGATGTTTCTGGTAACGGTCATGATGCGGTAATGGTGAATAAGCCCTCATTGGTTGATGGACAATTCGGTAAAGCAGTAGAGTTTAATTCCGGCAGAAAAAATTACTTGGAAGTGCCACACCATGAGGATTTCGATCTTGATGAGGCCATCTCGATTTCGGTGTGGGTAAAGCGACCACCGCGCTTACAAGCACTCGATATCGCACCCTATTTTATTATCGAAAAAGGGGGAGAATGGCAGCATGGACGTCCCACTTTTGGAATAGCACTGCATAAGGTTTTTAACAACATGTTCTATTTCTGGTATAAAGGTGGCTACCAAGGAGTGAACGGGATAAAGGATGATCAGTGGCACCACTATGTCGTTGTTGCCCAAGATGGGGAAAGAGACCCTGTCATGTATATTGATGGCGAATTAAAAGAGGTTGAACATCGAGACGGTCAGCGGGTCATCACATTGGAACCTTCACCGGGGCGCGCACTACATATCGGAGCAATGTTCCCTGAGCGATTTGATTCATGGACCAATAACACCATAGATGACCTTGCCATCTTCAACGTTGCATTGAGTCAAGCTGATGTTGAACGGCTTGGGAAAGGGGTTGATAACTCAATCTTCGCAGTGTCTCCATTGAGCAAACTTGCCACAACATGGGCGGTACTTAAACAGAGTCGATGAGTTAGGGAAAAAGGAATTACACAGATTATGAGAACTTCTACGACAAAGTTAAGCACACTCGGAATCAGCTTAATCATTCTGAATATAGCGTTTGCGACAGTGGGTGATGCGCGGTTGACAGGACCTAAATTTCTGGAGGCAGCCGTTGCAATATGGACCTTTGAAGAAGCTGGCATGAAGGGCATCCCAGATATTACCGGCAATGGTCATGATGCTAAATTGATAAATAAACCTGCTTTGGTTGATGGAAAATTCGGTAGAGCAATAGAGTTTAGCGACACCAGAAAAAACTACTTGGAAGTGTCAGATGATGTAGGCTTAAACCTTGAGAAAGTTATCTCGATTTCGGTGTGGGTGAAACGACCGCCACGGCTACAAGCGACCGATATTGCACCCTATTTCATTCTGCATAGAGGGGCAGAATGGCAATGGCAAGGTGCGGGATACGGTATTGCGCTCCACAAAGTTTTTAACAATATGTTCTACTTCTGGTATGAAAATGGATTTCAGGGCGTCAGCGGTATAAAGGACGATCAGTGGCACCACTATGTCGTTGTGGCCAAAGATGGAGAAAGGGCACCAACGCTCTATATTGATGGCGAGTCGAAACCGATTGAACACGGCGATGGGGTGAAGAAGATGGGATTGGCACCCCCACACGGACAGCCGATGTACATTGGTGCGTTGTTGCCAGCGCGATTTGACTCGTTCAGTAAAAGTATTATGGATGAACTGGCTATATTCAATGTTGCATTGAGCGACGCGGATGTAAAACAACTCGGAAAAGGACTTGATACAGCAATCTTCGCGGTTTCTCCATCAGGGAAACTCGCCACATCGTGGGCGGCGATTAAAAATAGTCATTGACCCCGGGTCCTTACCCAAGGGGATATATCTATATGGAACGTATAAACAGAATTGTGGTTTTTAGTGTGGTTTTTGTATTGGGCATTACTAGTTTTGCGGTAGCAGTACAAAAGGTGGTTCCCGGTGCAGTGATCCACCTCGATGCCAGAGAGCAAAATAGGCGGGAAATAGCTTGGAAGAATCTCGGTTTAGCCGGCGGAAAAATGCCAGCCGATAATGAGGTGCCTGAATTTGAAGAGGGAAAAATCAGAATACCTGCACTCGGTATCAATGAAGACGCAAAGTGGTATACCGCCACACGAAAGTCCGAGACTTTCGGCGGCCCTCCGGATTTACTCCCCAAACTGCAACTTGAGAATTGGACGATGGAGGTCCTCATCAAACGCAACGGTCCCAAATGGCCAGATCTCGTTGTTGCCTCCCAAGTTCTCGGATTTAAGGCACGTGACAGGGAATTGCAACATCTTCAGGTTTCTCTCAACGGACCGGATACCGGCGAACTCATCGCAAGGTTTAAGGGTAGAGCGAATAATAAAGGGAAGTGGTTAATCCCGGAAGATCTCGGCATCGATATTAAGAAAAAGGAGTGGCACTGGATTGCGTTTGTCTTCACCGATCAGAAAATGGTTGAAACCTACCAAGATGGTGAACAGGTTGGAATGGTTGAAATGGATCAAGATTATGATCCCGAAGAACCTATGTGGCTCTCAATATTTGCCTCGCATGACAGGGATCGAAACTTCAACGGCTCAATCGCTATCCTGCGTATCTACGACAGACCGTTGAGTAGAGAGGAGATTCTCCAAAACATTACAGGTAAGCTGGCAGTTGAACCAACCGACAAACTGACGACAACTTGGGCACGAATAAAGGTGCACTAACAATAACCGTCAAGTTCATGTAAGCATTTGTATAAAAAACCGAGTTTTTGTAGGGGCAACTCCCGATAGATCCCCGATAAATCAGGACAAGTGGGCTCTAAGCAGTCCGATCTATCGAGACTGCCCTTGATTGCATCGGGGCACTTGTGGTTGCCCCGTCCCTTTCTCACTTACCAATTCGTAAACGCTCCATCAGGCCGACGCAACTGCGGTGCATCAACCTCACGGTACGGATTAGCCAACGCCGCCTCCTCATCAAACTCAATCCCCAACCCCGGACTCGTCGGCGGTAGTAGATAGCCATCCTCCCACTCTAGCTGCACCGGGAAGACATCAGGCAGCGTTGTCCCCGGCTTGCTTGGAAGTTCTTGCACACCGAAGTTAGTCGAAGCGAGGTCAAGGTGCAGACACGCCGCCGTCGAAACGGGACCGAGCGGATTGTGTGGTGCCAGATCAATGTAATGCGCTTCACACCAACCGGCAATCTTCTTTGCCTCTGTAATCCCACCAACAATGCAGAGGTCAATCCGGGCGTACTGCATCAGTTCCTGTTCAACCAATTCTCTGAATTCCCACTTCGTGGCGTACTGCTCTCCCACCGCCAATGGTACAGCAACATGACGCGCCAGTTGATGGTACGTGGACATATTTTCAGAGCGCAGCGGATCTTCGATGAAATAGGGTCGATACTGTTCCAAAGCACGACAGAGCGGAATCACATGGGGTGGGTCTAGCCGCGTGTGAACATCAATCAAAATCTCAATCTCCTCCCCGACGGTGTCCCGAACGGCTTCGCACTGCTTGATGGTTTCCCGAACCGCCCACGATGGATCGAGGACATCCCCCTGCTGCGGAACACCCCAACGCACAAATTTCCATCCATCTTCCACGAGTGACTTCGCGTGTTCAGCGAGTTGCTCGGCGGAATTACCGACAGCGTGAGGATAACACACCGCTTTCTGGCGGACAAGTCCACCGAGCAGATCATAGACGGGCACGCCCAAAACTTTCCCACGAATATCCCACAACGCGATGTCGATGGCACTGATTGCAGAGCAAGCAATCCGCCCAGCGGGGAAAAAACCGCCCCGGAACATCACCTGCCACAGGTGTTCAATTCGCCGTGGATCCTCACCAATTAAAACGGATTTGAGGTGGTTGACGCATTCCGTCGCTGCGAGTTCCCGCCAAGTAATCCCACCTTCGCCGATTCCATAAATACCTTCATCGGTTTCGACCTTGACAAAGAAGAAATTCCTAGCACCTCCCCATACCGGCAAAGGTTTTATATCTGTAATTTTCATGTTTATCCTTTCTGATAAAACTTAGGTGATGTGTATAGCAATGAACCAATTACGGTTAATTCTCAACCTACGTCCTCACCTGTGGATCCAGCACATCCCGCAACGCATCCCCCAGTAGATTGAACCCTAAAACAATCAGGAAAATTGCAATCCCCGGTGTCATGACCGTCCACGGCGCACGACGAATCAACGCCCGATTCTCGTTGAGCATCGCACCCCACTCCGGTTCACCAATCTCAGCACCAAGCCCAAGAAAGCTGAGACCGGCAGCATCCAAAATAGCTGCCCCCATCCCCAACGTTGCCTGCACAATCAGGGGCGCAAGACAGTTCGGCAAAATCGCACGGGTCAGAATGCGAAAGTCGCTTACCCCGATGGCGTGGGCAGCAGTTACATAGTCCTGTTCGCGAATGGTGAGGACAGACGCACGCAAGATTCTAGCATATTGTGGGATGTAAACAATCGAGACAGCAATAATCGCATTTGTCAGGCTCTGCCCCAAGATAGTGACAATGACCATTGCCAGCAGAATACTCGGCATGGCAAGCATCATATCCATCACCCGCATGATACTGTTGTCGAGCCAACCCCCATAATAGCCAGCGATAATACCCAATAGCGCACCAATCGAGATTGAAAACGTCATCGCAACCAATCCAACTTTGATTGAAATCCGTGAGCCGTAGACAATGCGACTGAAAATATCCCTTCCTACCTTATCGGTCCCAAAGTAATGATCTTGAGACCAACCTTTGAGTCGGACCGTCACATCTGCATCGCGAGGGTCATGAGTTGCGATTAGCGGGGCAAAAATTGCGATAATAATAAAAACAGTCAAAATTGATGCGCCAATTAACGCCGATTTCTGGCGCAGCAGCTCTTGATAAAATTGACGACGGTGTTCCCTCATGTTGCATCTCCCCCAATTCGGATGCGCGGATCAAAATAGGCATAGAGCAGATCGACAATCAGGTTCACCGTCATGAAAACCGTGGCGACAAAAAGAACACCGCCCTGTACTGGACGAATATCACGCGCTTCAACAGCAGCCCGCAGCCACGAACCCAATCCGGGCCAAGAAAAAATATGCTCCGTTAAGATCGCACCGCCCATCAGGTAGCCAAATTCAAGACCAACTACTGTCAACACAGGAATGATGCTATTTTTTAAGGCATGTTTAAGGATCACGACCCGTTTGGACAGTCCCTTCGCGTAGGCGGTTACAATGTACTGTTGGTTAAGGACTTCTAAGAGGCTAGATCTCGTCATACGAGCGATTATTGCTAACGGCACCGTGCCGAGTGTTATCGCAGGGAGGATGAGGTGCGCGATTGCATCCCGAAACGCGGCAAAGTTGCCAGCAAGCAGGGTGTCAATCAGATAAAAGTGGGTACGGTGCTGGATGTCAAGATCTAATACAGCGTCGAGCCGTTGTGAGCTTGGAAAAATCGGGAAGGTATAAGCAAGCAGTAGGATGAGCATCAATCCAAGCCAGAAGATTGGCATTGAGATCCCTGCCAGCGATCCGAACATCGTCGTGTAGTCCCAAAACTTCCCACGATTGACAGCAGCGATAATCCCGGCAGCTATGCCGAAAAAGATTGAGAAAATCATTGCTGCGAGCGTCAGCTCTACTGTTGCGGGGAATTTGCGGAGAATTTCATCAATGACCGGTTGGTTTGTCTTGAACGAGCGTCCCAAATCTAAATGCACCAAGTCCCACAGGAACACTCCATACTGCTTATACAGCGGCTGATCTAACCCCATCTGTCGACGGAGTTCCGTCAACGCCTCCTCTGTCGCACGCTCACCGAGGATTGCGAGGGCTGCATCACCGGGAATAAGATGCACCATGAAAAAGACGAGCAGCGAAACACCAAAGAGCGATAATCCCATTGAGAGGAGGCGCTGCAAGATATAGACAATCATGCGTTACGTCACTTTTCAAACCAGATCTGTCGAAAATACTTCCACGATGTTGGGTGAAGTTTGAGATTCTTAATCTGTTTGTTGATGATTAAAATCTGTTTGGAGTGCGCTAGGGGAACCCAAGGGACATCGCGGTGAAAAAGTGCTTGGGCTTTTTTATAAAGTTCGATTCGCTTGGCTTGATCCATGGTTGACTGTGCTTCGACCAGAAGTTCCTGCATCTTATCGCTGCGATAGAATGCAATGTTCCCCGCCGGTTTTTGCGCTGCTTCCTTGCTCAAGAGGTAATAGAAGAAGTTATCTGGATCGCCGAGGTCAGCAGACCAACCGAGCATTGCTGTATCGTGCTCACCGTTTTTGGTCTTCTCCAAGTAAGTTCCCCAATCAAAGGTCACAATCTTCGCTATGATTCCAACGTGACGCAAATCTGATTGTATGGCTGCGGCAAGGGCACTCCCATCGGGGATGTATGGTCGTGGGACCGGCAATGCCCACAACGTTGTCTCAAAGCCATCTGAGTAACCCGCCTCTGCGAGCAACGCTTTCGCCTTTGCCGGGTCATAGGTGTACTCCTCAATCGAGTCATCATAACTCCACATGGTCGGTGGGATGGGGTTTTTGGCAGGGATGCCCATGCCTTGATAAAGTTCTGTGACAATTTCGTGCTTATTAATTGCATGGTTGACAGCGAGGCGAACCTTGAGATTGTCGAAAGGCTTTTTATCGAAATTCATCGCAAGGTAGCCGACATTCATACCGGGCTGTTCGATAATCTTGAGTTGGGAGTCCGCACGAATCTGGGGCAGGTCATCCGGATTCGGAAATTCCATTGCATGAATACTTCCGTTTTGTAGCTCGATAAGACGTACTGAGTTGTCGGGGATAGATCGGAAGATAATTCTGTCAAGCGGTGGGCGTCCTTCCCAATAGTGAGTGTTTACCTCCAAGACCACCTTATCCTCACGGTCCCAACGTACAAACTTGAACGGTCCTGTGCCGACCGGGTGATTCTTAAAATCCACTCCCCATTTCTGGAGGGCGGTTGGGCTGACAATCGAAAAGGGGGTCATTGCGATAGTGTAAATGAAAGGGGCATAGGGACGTTTGAGAGTGATTCGGACTGTATGCGTATCTAGCGCAGCAATTTCCTCTACAATTTCAGCTAGTCCAGTATACGACCAATAGGTGTAGGAACCACCCACATTATGGAAAGGATGGTTTGGATCATGCTGACGGTTGAAAGAAAAAAGCACTGCATCCGCATTGAAAGGAGTGCCATCGTGAAACTTAACCCCTTTGCGGAGATTAAACTGCCACGTCAACCCATCCTCCGATGACTCCCACGATTCCGCCAACGCTGGCTCGATTTCCGTACTCTCGTCCCTGTACTGTACAAGTCTATCGTAGATATTCTCGCATACCTTGAAGGATTCTCCATCCTCCTCCTGTGCAGGGTCAAGTCCAACAGAATCGCCGCCACGCCCAAAAATCAGTGTGCCGCCGATCACTTGAGCCTCCACAACATAGAGGGCAGACACCAAAAATAAAAAAATTGCAAAGATGTATTGATACGATTGTTTCATGTAAAACCGCTCCTTGATTGATATAATTAAGGTCTAAAGGTATCAACAATTCAGTGAACCTTCAAGATACAGGTTCCTATCAAATTATTGTCGCAAAAATAAGGGAGGGTGTCAAGAGAAAACAGTTAGGGTCATTTAATTCTGCTGTGAGAGGGATTTCCCACTCCCGATACTTCACTAGCAAGGCGATGCCCTTATTGCGCCTTTTCGCCCCAAATGGTTAAAACGCCGAAAACTGAATAGCCCTAAGAAAACAGTGTATTTCAATGTGCACAGATACGGATGATATGATACAATAGATAACATGCTTTCGTTGTATACGAAAAAATGAAGCGGGATGGCCGATGTTTGATTTTGTGCAACACGCACTTCTAGGCACTACTTTAATCCTAACATTATAGTAAATTTAAAAAATAAATAGACACTTTCGCCCTCCGGTAGGTGTGGTTTCTAACCGCACCGCATCGGCACCCCCCTTTATTCTCCCCCCCCTGAGTCCCCCCCGCAAGCGGGGGGATAAAGGGGGGGCTACCCAACGGGAGCTTGGAGTGTCTCATTAATTCTAAGGTCCACTATAGTGTTCATAGGTTTACTGGTATTGTTATGTATCCGTACACGCTCAAAGGGGTTAATAATTATCACAGCAGTGCTTATTTTCCGTTTGACCTTAGGCTTGATTCCAAGTCATGTTAAGGGATAAATCTCCAGAAATAGTCAGTCATGCCTGATACCAATTCTGACTCAAAAATAATCCGTCATGCGCTAAACACACAAATGCTAGATCGAATTGCGGTTACTATATCCGTGCTCTTCAATCCATTCCTTTTGCCGATTGCGTCAATTCTGCTCATCGTCCATATGTCCGTCGCGACAATGCAGCAGGGATTGTTGTCGATGGTGATTGTCATACTGTTTGCCAGTGTGCTGCCGATGCTTTTTATTTTCATCCTTTTTCGTCTAGGGCGACTGAGCGATTTCCGATTAACGGTTAGAGAACAACGCGCTCAACCACTGATATTTTCGCTTGTAAGTGCCCTTGTCGGCAGCGGGATTTTACACCTCCTTGATGTGCCGCGAGAGGTTGTCTGGCTCTGTATCGCCTGCGTCATCAACGGAGTTGTGCTTACCCTAATCACACAAGTGTGGAAAATCAGCTTCCACAGTGGGGTTGCTGCAGGGTGTATGACAGGGCTTGCAACGCTAATCAGCGGTCAGTTCGTCTATCTGTTTATCCTGTTGCCGTTCATTGCATGGGCAAGGGTGCACCGGAAAAGGCACACCTACCTTCAAACTATCATCGCCGCACCGATCGCTGTTGCAAGTACTGCGGTAGTACTTCAGTTGGCATTATAAAGGTGCTATATCGGCAACGGCCGAAACCTCCAAAGCCGTTCAATAAAGCGTAGCCTCACACATAGGAAAAATGTAGGTAAGCAACAATGGCAGAACAAAATAATACAAAGCAGTTACTAATCATTGACGGTACAGCGTTTGTCTATCGCGCATTTTATGGAATGCAACAACAACTGACCAACTCCCAAGGTCAACCAACAGCCGCAATTCTTAGCTTCACGAGAACGTTGCTGAAACTGCTTGAAGAAGGTAATGAGTACATAGCGATTTGCTTTGATCGGGGCGGAAAAAGCAAAAGAGACGAACTTTATGCCGCCTATAAAGCAGATCGTCCCCCAACCCCGGACGCACTCATTTCTCAGTTTCCCTATGTTCGGAAAATTGTCGAGGCACTTGGCATCCCGACCGTGGAAATGGACGAATACGAAGCGGATGATGTCGCTGGAACCTTAGCGAAGCAAGCTGAGGCAACGGGATTCGATGTACTGATTATGACCAATGACAAGGATATGCTCCAGTTGATCTCCCCACAGATCAAGGTGCATCGTGTCAATCCGCGTGGTGGATACGAAATCTACGATGCAGCGGCGTGCAAAAGGCGTTACGGGATAGAGCCGTATCAAATCCCGGATTACCTTGCACTTGCAGGCGATAGTGTTGATCAAATCCCCGGTGTCAGCGGCGTTGGAGAAAAGACCGCCCCTAAACTGCTCTCTGAGTTTGGTACGATTGAAACCCTTCTCCAGCGTCTTGATGAAGTGCCAGGACGGTTCCGCACCAAGCTGGAGGCAGGGGAGAGCCACGCCCTACTGAGCAAAAAACTGGCAACCCTCGAAACCGCCCTTGAAATACCCATTACACCTGAAGGGTGCAAGGTTGGAGATAGAGACAACGAAGTGTTGCTAGCACTTTTCCGTGAACTTGAGTTTCGTAGTCTACTCAACCAGATTACAACAGACCGGGAAATACCGAAACCGGACACAAACTATCAGATGATTACGGATGAAGCTAGCTTAAAGCATCTTATTGATGAGCTCAAAGAGAACGGGGAATTTTCCGTGGATTTGGAGACAACTTCAACCAACCCAATTGATGCCCAGATTGTCGGTATTGCCGTCACCACCGCTCCACATGAGGGATATTACATTCCGATTCTGAGTTCCCTCCTTGATACGCCATCTTTGCTCTCCCAAGATCAAGTTTTGGAGGTTCTCCGCCCCGTTCTTGAAGATGCGTCTTATCAAAAAGTCGGGCAAAATATAAAATATGACCTTAAGGTGTTCAAACGTCACGGCGCAGACGTGAAAGGCATCTCCTTCGACACGATGCTGGCTTCTGGACTATTACATCCGGCGTCGGCCAGCCACGGTCTGGATGACCTCGCCTTTACCCATCTGAACCACAAAATGATTCCGATTAAAGACCTTATCGGCACAGGCTCGAAACAGATCACGATGGATCTTGTGCCGCTCCCACAGATCACCGAGTATGCCTGTGAAGATGTGGACATCACACTGCAGCTCAAGAATAAGTTTGCGTCAGAGTTGGCGACGAAAGACCTGACCGATATTTTCCGTGATATTGAAATGCCATTGATTCCTGTGCTTGCCGATATGGAGTTGACAGGGATTCAGGTGGATGGTGATTACCTCAGACAATTATCGCAGGAATTTCAAGAGCGCCTTGATCAAAAAATGGATCAGATTTATGCAGAAGCAGGACAAGAATTTAACATTAACTCGCCAAAACAACTCGGGCAGATTTTATTTGAAGAACTCGATCTGCCGAAGAATCTGACGCGCAGAACAAAAACAGGCTACTCCACCGATATCCGAGTTTTACAAAGGTTGGCTCCACACCACCCATTGCCGGAGCTAATCTTGGAATATCGTTCTTTTGCCAAACTCAAATCCACATACACCGACGCACTGGTTGGACTGATTAACTCGGATACAAAACGCATCCATACATCGTTCCACCAAGCTGGTGTCCGGACAGGACGACTCAGCAGCAGCGATCCAAACCTACAGAATATCCCCGTGCGAACCGCTGAAGGACGAGAGATTCGCCGGGCATTCGTCGCCAGCGATGACGACCATACGCTGATTGTTGCAGATTACTCACAGATCGAACTGCGTATCCTCGCCCACCTTTCTGGAGATGACCGTCTTCGGGAAGCCTTTGAGCAAGATCTCGATATCCATGCACAATCCGCTTCTCTTATCTTTAATCTGCCGCCGAAGGAGATTGACGATAATATGCGTCGTCAGGCGAAAACAATGAATTACGGAATCGTCTACGGTGTAGGGGCGTTCCGCCTTTCCAACGAACTTCAGATTGAGTTTGGCGAAGCCCAACAATTAATCGATAACTACTTTCAGACTTATGCTGGTGTCAGGGACTATTTTGACCGGATTGTTGCAGAAGCACAAGAACAAGAATATGTCACAACGCTCCTCGGACGACGCTGCTATGTGCCGGAGATCCAAGCCGCTGACCGAAACACGCAAGAATTTGGCAAACGCGTCGCTATCAACGCCCCAATGCAAGGCACAGCTGCAGAACTTATCAAACTTGCCATGCTTGGGATTCATGACTATCTGGCGAAGAATGGTAAGCGGACGAAACTACTGCTGCAAGTCCATGACGAGTTGGTGTTTGAAGCACCAAAAGCCGAACAAGAGGAGGTCTTGGCAGAAATCAAACACCTGATGGAGAATGCCTGTCAGATTGATGTGCCCATTAGGGTTGATATCCATGCAGGGGCAAGTTGGCTAGAAGCGAAGTAGCACCGTTGAAGACGGGGATTTTCAGATTGATTTTCGATCGCTTTTGCAGTACAGTGCATTATTATAGTAAATTTAAAAAATAAATAGGTAGTGTTTACATTTTTTTAGTGGTGATAAGTAAAGCTGCGAAATAGACGCATCCGAGGTATCGGTCAGCATATTTATCATAGCGGGTGGCAACCCTGCGATACTGCTTCAACCGATGGAAAAACCGCTCTATACCGTTGCGACGTTTATACACCTCTTTATCATAAGGACGGTGTTCAACGCGGTTGTTGCGGGGCCGGATTACCGCAACCGCTCCTTGAGCACCAATCGTATCTCGCAGCGCATCGGAATCATAAGCTGCATCGGCAATAATGTATTGGCACGTGTAGCCGGTAATCAACGCCGGTGCTTGTGTCACATCATGACACGCCCCTGCTGTCAAGGTAAAACGCAAAGGGACAAACGCATCAGTCACCGCAGCATTGAGTTTCGTGGTAAAGCCGCCTTTACTCCGACCGAGGGCTTCTGATGGCTGACCGCCGTTTTTTTCGGGGCACCCGCTGCAGCAGAATGGGCCCGCACAATCGTTGAATCAATGAGGAGCGCGGAGAATTCACCCGCCTCATGGAAATGTTGATGGAGTTTTTCAAAGACCCCGGCGTCGCACCATCTGCCGAAACGTCTATAGATGGCATTCCAATATCCGTAAACTTTCGGCAGCGACCGCCAGGGGGCACCTTCTTTTGTTATCCAGATGAGGGCCGAAAGGAAACGTCTACAATCTGCAGGGGTGCCGACATAGACGTTTGGCAATGTTTTGAGAAACGGGTGTATGCTCTGCCAAGCTGCATCACTAAGCATCACAGGCAAGTCTTGAGGGGCATCTAGCTGTTGAGTTTTCATGCAACACAGCTTACAAAGACTTACTGAAAATGTCAATAACCTTACACAATGTAAACACAACCTAGACACTTTCGTTCTCCGGTAGGTGCGGTTTCTAACCGCACCGTATCGGCACCCCCCTTTATTCTACCCCCCTTAGTCCCCCCCGCAAGCGGGGGATAAAGGGGGGTGCCTACCCAACGGGAGATTGGAGTGTCTCAGTAATTCTAAGGTCCACTATAGTGAAAAATTCTATGATAACTGTTGCTTGGTAGTACATTTCATCCTGCGTTCGAGCAATATAAAGCGCAGAGCACGGTGTTAGTGCATTTGGACAAATGGTGTGCGTCATATTGACAAACGCCCCAAGATATGACATTGCCATTCTGGCATTTCTAGGTAACCTCCGGCTGTTACGAGCGTTGCTGCCTACGGTTATTGGGTTGGCACGCATATTGCCCGATAATCTGCTACGTGAATACGGACTTTGTCCGTGAGAAGATGTGTATCGTTGAAAGTGGGAGGAAAGGAGCACTAAAAGATGATCCGGCACAGCTATCGAATTCTTCTAGTTGATGATGATATGGCTTCTTTGGAGGTTTTGGGCGAGGTATTAACTCGTGCCGGCTACGATGCTGTGTCCGCAGAGAGTGGGTATGAAGCCTTAGAAATTGTTCGGGAAGTTTCGATAGATCTTGCGCTCCTAGACTTTAACCTTCCGGACACAACGGGAGCAGAATTGCTTCAACAGATTAAACGATTTCAACCAAATGTGCCTGCCATCATTATGAGTGCAAATACATCACAAGGTGTAAAATTTGACGTGTTTGAAGCGGGTGCCTACACATTCATATCAAAACCTATAGATTTACCACAGCTGCTGGGGTTCGTTTCTCGCGCATTAGATCCTGGGCAGCAATCGATATCGCGTCATCAAAACAGCAGGAAGGATGTTTCAACGGGTCGGAACCCCCAGACGCTTCAGGTGAAGAGATTAAGCATTTTCCGATGGATTCGGATTATCAGACATAGGTAGTGAGCAGATGTCTACATCAATAATCAATCAACAATTATCATTAATTTATGGAGGGATTTAGGATGAGCAAAGTCATTGGAATTGATTTGGGAACCACAAATTCGTGTGTCGCTGTTTTAGAAGGCGGTGAGCCGAAAGTGCTCGAAAACGCCGAAGGCACCAGAACAACGCCATCTGTTGTTGCTGTTACAAAAGAGGGAGAGCGATTGGTTGGGCAAGTTGCCAAAAGGCAAGCTGTCACCAATCCGAAAAATACAATCTTCTCTGTCAAACGATTTATGGGGCGCAAGTACAGGGAAGTTAGCGAAGAAATAAACCGCGTTCCCTACGAGGCTGCGAGCGATAAAGATGGTGATGTGTCTATAAAAATTGAAGATAAACAACATGCACCCCCTGAGATTTCTGCGATGATTCTTCAGAAAATGAAAGAGACCGCAGAATCCTACCTCGGTGAGTCGGTGACACAAGCTGTCATTACAGTTCCGGCTTATTTTAACGATTCGCAGCGTCAGGCAACTAAGGACGCAGGTAGAATCGCTGGCTTGGAAGTACTCCGCATCATCAACGAGCCAACAGCTGCATCATTGGCTTATGGACTGGATAATCAGAAAGATAAAAATATTGCAGTCTACGATCTGGGTGGTGGTACTTTTGACATCTCAATCCTTGAAATCGGTGACGGTGTATTTGAAGTCAAGAGCACCAACGGCGATACCCACCTCGGTGGCGACGATTTCGATCAGAAGATTATTGATTGGCTTGCTGAGGAATTTCAGCAAGAACAAGGAATAGATCTTCGCAAAGATAACATGGCACTTCAAAGGTTGAAAGAGGCTGCGGAAAAGGCAAAGTGTGAACTTTCGACCGCTATGCAAACCGATATTAATCTGCCTTTTATCACCGCAGATGCGAGCGGACCGAAACACCTCAATGTCAACCTGACCCGTGCAAAACTTGAGCAGATTACCGACGATCTCGTTGAACGATCGCTTGAACCGTGTCGGAAAGCCATTGCCGATGCCGGATTATCAGCGAGTGACATTGAAGAAGTCATATTGGTTGGTGGACAAACACGGATGCCGAAGGTCCAAGAAGCGGTACAGCGACTATTTGGTAGGGAACCCCATAAAGGGGTAAATCCCGACGAAGTCGTTGCAATTGGGGCCGCAATTCAAGGCGGTGTCCTGTCTGGCGACGAAGGGGTAAAAGACATCTTGCTGCTTGACGTAACCCCTTTGTCGTTGGGTATTGAAACGTTGGGTGGGATGTTCACCCGACTCATAGAACGGAATACAACGATTCCAGCTAAGAAGTCGCAAACTTTTACAACGGCGGCAGATAATCAAACTTCTGTTGATGTACATGTGCTGCAGGGCGAGCGGGAGCAAGCGGTCTACAACAAAACGATTGGGCGCTTTCGACTCGACGGCATACCGCCGGCACCGCGCAGTATGCCACAGATTGAGGTGGCGTTTGACATTGACGCAAACGGTATTCTCAATGTTGCTGCAAAAGATCAGGCGACTAGCAAGGAACAAAAGATCACCATTACCGCTTCGTCGGGCCTGTCCGAAGCAGAAATTGACCAGATGGTCAAGGATGCCGAAACCCATGCCGCCGAAGACCAGCAGAAGCGTGAAGAGGTAGAGGTACATAATCAAGCAGATTCGCTAATCTATGAGACGGAGAAGAATCTCGGCGAGTTTGGCGATCAGGTTGATGCGGCGATCAAAAGCAATGTTGAAAATGCCGTTGACGAACTTAAGAAAGCCCTAGAAAGCCAGAACACCGAGGATATTAAAGCTAAAACTGAAAGTCTTATGCAGGTCTGGCATCAGGCTTCGGAAGAGCTCTATAAGCAAACCGCTGAGACTGGTGGTAATCCATCTGCGGGAACAGAATATCAGAGCGCACCAACAGATGAACCACAGTCCACATCCTCATCGGCTGACGGCGAAGTCATTGACGCTGATTATGAAGTTGTTGATGACGACAAGAAAGCTGATGAGAACAAGAAATAGAACGTTGGACGCAAGTATTATGATATTCGTGCTTTTGCTATAAGAAATCTACCAACTTAAAAGAGTCAGTCGCTTGATAGACCAAGTTGAGTTGAAAACCCCGACCTTGCGAAGGTTTCGAGCCTTCGCAAGGTTTTTTTGTTCTATTGGAGGTATCTGATATGGAGACTTCTGGGAATAAACCTATCCGCGTGGGAGTTGTCGGTGCAGGGCGCGGTCAATCCTTTATGCGATCTGCAATAGCGGTCGGGCTTGAATTGGTAGCCATCTGCGACACGTGGGAGGAGAAACTGAAACAGGTCGGTGATCAGCTCGGTGTGACCATTTACACTGACTATGACAAATTCCTTGAACACGACATGGATGCAGTTGTGCTTGCTAACTATTTTCACGAACACGCACCTTTTGCAATCAAGGCGTTTGCTGCGGACAAACATGTGATGAGTGAGTGCGCCGCCTGTCACACGATGGCGGAAGCGGTAGCGTTGGCACGTGCGTTTGAAAAAAGTGGAAAGATTTATCTGTTCGCCGAGAACTACCCCTATATGGTCTATAATCAGGAGATGCATCGCTTGTACAAGGCGGGACGGATTGGCGAATTCAAGTACGGCGAGGGAGAGTATGTGCACCCAGATCCCGCCGAAGTCAAACTCGCTCGAAGCTGCGGGACCAACCACTGGCGCAATTGGATCCCATCCACCTACTACTGCACCCACTCCATTGCGCCGGTAATGTACATCACAGACACCCGTCCCGTGAAGGTGAATGGATTCGTAGTGCCCTACGACTTCAATGATTCAACCCAGACGATGCACATGAAACGCAGCGACACCTGTGCTGTCATTATTTGTCGCATGGATAACGGGGCGGTAATGAAATCACTGCATGGTTCACTGCGTGGACATGGAAATTACGTCCGTATCCACGGCAATAAAGGACTGATGGAAAACAGCCGTCATGGTGACAAACAACGCCTGCGCGTGTGGCGCGAGCCGTGGGAGAAAGATGAAGGAGAGCAAACCGAAATTGTCTACAAGCCCGAATTTCCAACCCATTATAACGCAGCGACAACTGCTGGACATGGTGGCGGCGATTTCTTTACCACCTACCACTTTGCGGATGCCATTCGGACGGGTAAACAACCGTATCTAGACGTTTATCGGGGGATTGACATGAGTATTGTCGGTATTCTCGCTTGGCGGTCTACCCTCAACGATTCTGCTCCAATCGAAGTCCCTGATTTTCGGGTAGAATCGGTGCGTAATCTGTATGAAAACGACGATTGGTCTCCAGATCCAAAACGTAAGAAAGAGGGGCAACCGCCGAGCAGCATCCTCGGCGATATTGAGCCTTCAAAGACAACAATCGCATACGCGAAAGAGGTTTGGGCAAAGCAGGGATATCAGGAGTAGGTTCACCGACCCCGAATCATCGAATGTGGTGATATAACTTTGCGAGGTGATTCGGGGGAACTCGTAGTAGATAGAGCAGGGTGATGAGCCAATTTGTTAAGGTCGTGCGGAGGATACCGTCCTTTTGCCAACGGCGTGCAGAGATGTGAATTCTCGGCTCAACGAGCGTTACTTCGCCATGCTGACAGAGTTTTCGGGAAAATCCAACCTCTTCCATGATCGGAATATCGGGAAAACCGCCTATACGATTAAAGTAGGTGCGGCGAACGAAAATCCCACCGTCACCGTAGAAAATCTTCAGCCGTTTTGCCCTGAAATTGGCGGCACACTCAATCAGCCGATACAGGGGATGATCTCCTTCAATTCGCTGTGTGAACGCTCCGCCGACATAGCCCACTGAGATTGCGGTTCCAACGCCTTCAATGGATCCAGAATCGAGCCACACATCTGCGTGCAAGAAAAGCAGAATGTCTCCCCTTGCTGCCGCAGCACCCGCATTTAATTGACAAGCCCTCCCACGTTCAGCGGCAATTACCTGTCCATACCTTTTCGCAATCAATGGGGTGTCATCGGTACTGCCCCCATCAACGATAATCAACTCATGGTCTTTTAGTTGAGGTATGAGTCGAGATAGCGATTGGTCTAAAATCTTCGCTTCATTGAGAACCGGAATAATAACAGAGATCATCTGAGATAAACCGTGGACATAACTCCCGATAAGTCAGGGAATCCAGTTCATAAGCGCATTCAGGTACTATTTTACGTGGCTTCCTTCAGGTACTGGTTCAGCGCAAGCAGCGGGAAAACCGCAGCGTAGATTGGATCCGCATAACCACCTATAATCTCCCAATAGATACCGACACAACTAGCATCCCATGAGCCCTCCGAACCCTGACGACTAAGCAGAAACTCCAAGCCCTTTTGAGCAATAGGACTCTCACGATCGGCGAGTAGTAGGGCATAGGTACACCAACCTGTCTGCTCAGCCGTGCTATCGGTCAGATTGCCGAACATATCCTCGCCCCAACCGCCATCACTGTTTTGGACCGACTCAAGCCAACGAACTCCACGCGCAATCGTCGGAGAGGTGGCTCTCCCCGCTTTGATTAAACCGATAATAGCACAAGCCGTTCCATACGTCCGTTTGGCAAGCCAAAGATCTGACCAATACCCCTCTTTAGAAATTTGACCTTCCAACCACTGACAGGCTCGATCTGTCTCTACTTCCATCCCCGTTGTTTCGCACCACGCCTCGATTGCGTGGGCAGTAATACTCACACACCCGACATCACCTTGACCGGGCAGATATGTACTACAACTTCCGTCAGGGCTTTGGTGTGCTTTTAACCAATCGAGTCCTTGCTGAATCGCGCTAGTGCCATCGGGCATCTTCGATCGCAGCAGGGCAAGTGTAGCTAACGCCGTGTCATCGGCATCGCTCGGCAGACTGCCACCGCCTCCCATCGCCGAAAACGCCCAACCACCATCTGGATTCTGATTATCAATAAACCACCTACCAGCGCGTTGAATGATGTGATTCTTGTCTACATTGCCGATATCAATGAGTGTAAGTACACTTAATGCAGTGTCCCAAATGTTGAGATTTAACGCTTCTCGACAACCCCCGTCTGGGTTCCGTGTTGATTGCAGCCATGCGATTCCGCCATCGATCAACCGCTGAATTTCCTCTGATTGAGCAGGCTCCGTTGGTTCAGGGGTCAAAGTAGCTTGATGACTTGTTATATGCTTCTGAAGTTCGATGAGTGCTAACACCGACAACGCCGTGATGTAATTCACGCGAAACCAACTATCGTCGGAAAGTTTATGTTCTATTAGCCAACTGACTAGCGAAGCAATCATTTCCGGACGTCGCGTGGTATTCAGTTCGATCAGGATGAAGACAGCCACAAGCGTGTGCTGCTCTGCGATAAACAGCTTATCAAAAGTTGAAGTGTTGAAGAGATCTACCGGTGGAAGGAGGTGGGTCGGCGGCTTGAGGAACGGTTGCAGGAACGGAAACTTCGTCAGCAGTTTTTTCATCAGTGCTACCATAGGGAGCAGATGTTTCGGCAATGTTAGCTTGTTCCAATCAAATTCGCCGAAGGCTGCATAGGATAGTTTAATGAGAGCAAGGTTCAGCGGATAGCCAGGGAGACGTGCGAGTACTCCAGCGAGTTGCGGATTGGGTTGCCGTTGCCAAACTTGTTCTAAAATAAGTTGTGCAAACAGTGTAGCCTCTCGGTTTGGCTGATTGGCTGCATCAAGCCCCCATGTGCCATCGGGATTTTGGTGGTTAGTCAACCAATCGATTAATGCTTCATCCGGCAACTGGTCCTGGGCAAAGAGCACCCAAGCATAGGCGCAAGTGGGGAAGGTACTTGAAGAGAGTTGCCCCTCAAAATTGCCCGCCGAGTTTTGCTGCTGCATCAAAAAAGCGGTTCCACGGTGCAGCGCAGATTTTACTTCTTCGTTTGTCATGTGAATAGCTGTCCTCCAAATCTGAATTGGCGAGCGCAGGTCAAGCTACCCCCACCGATACAGCATTGTCAGTTTTGCAGAATAGGTTGAGTCAGTCGAAGTCAGTGTCCCACAAGAATTGACTGTGAGTAACCCTTAAATTCCGTCCACACTTCCTCGATGATTAACTTGCACATTGCCGCAATCGGAACTGCCATGAGTAAACCGATTAAACCGAGTAACTGCTCACCAAGCAATACCACGACAATTGTTGTCACGGGGCCCAACTCAACACTTTTGCCTATTATCAATGGTGTAATAACCGCATTGTCAATGATTTGTATCACAAGCGTCAGCATGATAACAGCCAACAGGCTCCAACCAAGTCCGAATCGGGATTCTAGAAAGACAACAATGATGGCAGGAATCGCACCAATGAATGGACCGATATAGGGAATCAGATTTGCTAGTCCAGCGATAATCCCGATAAGAAGTGCAAACCGCAATCCCAGAATCCAATAGCCAATTGCGGCAATTATTGAGATTATTATTGTCTGAATCAAACGGCTACGCAGGTAATCGCCCAACTGCCGATCGAGTCCCTGAATCAGTACCAAAGCAACTTCAAAGAAGCGATTCGGTACAATTTGAATAAAAGCTTTCTTCATCTGGCGTCCGCTGTTAAGAAGAAAAAAGGTTAAAAATAGGATGATAACACCGGTTGTAAATACTGAAAACGCACCTCTCGCGGAACTACCAATTGCATTGAAAATTGACTGAGAGTGTCCCAGCACAAATCCCGAAATTCTGTCTTGCACCCGCCCAATAAGTGCATCCACCTGTTCATAGTCGAGTGCTTGAACAGACCCCTTCTCAGAAACTTCCGCCGAGGCTGCCGTATATTCAGTTCCCTCAAGATAGTTGAGCAAGGGTGCGCGAAGGAATTCTGGGGTTTGATTCAATACTATTGTAATTATATCAACAAGATGTTCATGAAGATGTTCAAGATCGGCAAGATGTCCAAGCGTTTCGTAAACCTTGAGTTGGGTTCCTTCTTTTCTCACATCGTATGTCCGTTGATTCCCTGTATCGGTCAACTTCCATCTGTTACCTGTCTCTTCAACAGCAATTGTTGCATTTTGAGAGAGTGTGACACCGCCCTCCACAAACTTCTGTCGTAAAGCCTCCGGTATTTCGCCACGGTCTAAATCATCTTCAAAATCTAGTTCCATAGTCAACGGTAATAACTTCCAGATCTGTCCGGTGATACTATTAACAGTCACTGTTGAAAGGAAAACAAAACCGCTGAGCATTAATAACGTTATGACAATGACCAAAAGTGTCCGGTTGATTCCCTTTCGCTCCATTAAATCTACAATCGGACTAAAAATGTAAGCAATCAGGAACGAGATCGCTACTAGTGCGAAGATATCCTTGAGCAAATAAACAACACCAATAAGAATTGCAAGCGAAATCAGCGTTGTACCAAATGCGATGATTTTCAGAGAGGCATTCGTTACCCGTGATTGACGCGTTTGTTCACGGCTTTCTCGGACGACCAGCCGGATATCTGACGTCATTGTTTCAACATTTTGTGTCAACGGAATGATCGTCTCTCTGGCGAGCGTAGCTGTTTGGGCGTGTAACTGCTCCGTATTAATTTGACTGGGGGGATCAACCGTCTTAGATGTCGTTTCTTCAGCCGGTGAGTGGGGCGGCATATCGCGATTAGTAGAGCCGTTCATTGGTTCTCTTCCTCTCCGAAGGCATCAGGGTTGATAGCATCCGGTGCTTCAATCTCCAACCCTGATCCGCTGATGAAGGATTCATTGGGGGCTACATCTTTATCTTCCTTGCTTGTGCTTGATGCCGCTGAGAGTTGTGCCTTCAAACGACCAATTTCTGCCTGTGCCTTTTCAAATTCACTGTGCATAAACCGAAAACGTGCCGTAAGAATTTGACCTAACTTGAAGATGACTTTGGAGGCCAACCTTGGATTTGAGTTCATTAGCTCAAGTAGTTCTGGACGAAAAAAACCGATAACATTTGAGTCGCGAGTCGCCTTAACTGTGGCTGTCCGTGGAGAACTGTCCAACAACCCGACATCACCAAATAATTCGCTATTTTCTAAGATTGTTAGGCGGAGGATTGCGCCATCTTCTAGAGTTTTGGTGACTTCTGCTTGACCGTCCACCATGATATACATTCCTGCTGCATTCTGCCCTTCGTGGATAATGACTTCCCCCACACCATAATGTCGCTGGTAAGCAATTCGTGCGATGTTTTGAATTTCGCGACGGCTCAGTTCCTCAAAAACGGGGACTCCCCTGAGTACCTCAATAATACTCCGCTCAACCTTTGTTTTACTCTCTCTATCAAAGATCGCACCCCATGTCGCATCGGTCTGTTTCATCTTCGCCATAATGGTTCCCCTTCTGCTGGCTGTTTCCCCTATTTTATAAATTTTATTATACCTTGCAACTCCCTGTCAAGCGGAATACTCATTCGGGATAGGGTCATTTATAGTGGACCTTAGAATTAATGAGACACTCCAATCTCCCGTTGGGTAGGCACCCTTTATCCCCCTGCTTGCGGGGGGGACTAAGGGAGGGTAGAATAAAGGGGGGTGCCTATGCGGTGCGGTTAGAAACCGCCCCTACCGGGGGGCGCAAGTGTTCATTTATTTTTTGAATTCACTATAATTCTGCTGTGAGAGGGATTTCCCAATCCCGATACTTCACTGTCCAAGCGATTCCCGGGTTGCGCTTTTTCGCCCCAACTGGTTAAAACGCCGAAAACTGAATAGCCCTATCATTCGGGATGAATAGGTTTGCTAAACTAGCACGATTATTATTGGACACAAATGAGGCAGTATTGCCCCTAACTATTGAGAACAAATCTGGAAAACTTCCATAGAATTAGAGGACTACGCCAAGGTTAAAGTAGAAAGCCGGCATTGAATTGAGGAAATTAAAGACTTGACAAAAAGTTGTATCTCCTTTAGAATAAAAGATGTTTAGTGGAACAAAAAACTATACTCCGCGTCGGATAAAATTGCGCTTTTGGAGGCAACGCCTATCGCTTCGACGAGTGCTGTTCAGGTTCTAAAACCTGAATGACATTCGAGAGCAGGTTTTGCGAAGTGTCTCTGACGCTGAGAGTCTTGACTTTGTTCAACGAGGGGTTTCAAGCCTCAAGATAACAGGCGAAAAGCACAGTTTCTGGCGGTAAACAGTAATATGACGATAATATTTGAGATTGAGACATAGGAGGAAAACTAATGGCTGTCGATGTTCGTCAAAGAGATGATGTCATCATCTTAAAACCCAAGGGCAAGGTTATTGGAAGGTCTGTTCGCGATCTCAGCAATGCGATTAATGAGGAAAGCGCAAAGATTTCCGATTCACCGAAATTTTTATTTGATTTTGCTGATGTTTCAATGATGGACAGTTCTGGGCTCGGCACCCTGCTAGGAGCACACGTATCCATTGTGCAAAAGGGCGGCCGAGTTGCGGTCATCAACGTCAGCGAGAAGAACGTCAAGAGCCTCATTATCAGGAGCCGATTAATCTCCACATTTGAACATTTCGATAGTGAGGATGAAGCAGTTGCCGCACTTGCCGGCTAATAGCGTTTGACCTTCTCGTTGAGACCGATATTTATATCTCTTGTCTTCCACGGTTTCGATCTGCTGAAGAGTTGGGAGACAAGCTGCCAAATTCACAGTAAGCGCAGAAAATGTATTGTCCAGTGTGATAGTGGGCACTTGAATAGGCTCTAAGTCGGGGTATAGCAGCGTAGCTAAAGCTGTGGTTTGCCCTCGAGCACAACCTACGATCTTGTTAGGCAGATCCAGTTTTCCGAACAGACGGGCGTTTTCCTGTGCGAAAAACTTCGGTTCTTTCTTTTAGGCGAGTGGCTACATTAGAACAAAGGTCTTTAAATGCAGACTGGTTTAGCTGAACAAACCACGCAGCGACTAATTCTGGGTCTGTCTGAGATTGAAGGGGTTGGTAAAGCCATCGTTTCCGGGCAGAGCAGCTTTAATGCCTCAAGCCAGACCTATCTGCGAATAGTTCTCAAGACGTTGCAAGCAGCCACGGGTGCCATACTGCGCTTCAATCCTGCAGAAAGTCTGCTTGCCGTTGAATCATCAATTAATATCGCAGATGAGTCTGCGAATGAAGCCTTGGTCATCCCGATTGTGCCCGATGAAATCGGGATCTTGCTTCAATGCTCCCCCCTCGATTTTTCCCAACCTCCTTCCCTGCTGAAACCGTTCTTGGCTGAAATTCAACCGCAGTTACTGGATCTAAAGGCAACCCTCTGGGCTCCCCTAAAGATTAACGAGGAATTTCTAGGTGTTATCAGTCTAGGCGAATTTGTTGACGATTCTGAAGAGGCAAAATGGATTCGAGAGCTGTTAAATGTCCTTGCTGACCATATTTCGGTTGCGATTGCACATTCACGTTCGCAAGAAGATATGCGTGCCGCTAAATTTCGCCTTTTCATGCTTTCCGACACAACCACTCAAATTGCCAAGTTGTTAGACACAGAGCAACTGGAGGAAGAGATCGTCAATCATGCTGTCAGTCTTCTAGATGCCAGTGCGGGTTGTCTGATGCTGATTAATCCGATTACGCAACAACTTGAAATTAAAAATCCTTCTGCATTTGATTTACAATTTCCCTCCGACTTAAAAGGTTTTTCGATTCCTTTAGAAACTGACCGGAGGATTCACCCCACGCTTTCTATGCTTCGTGAAGTGGCGACGAAGGGGAAAACGCAGATTCGCAACGATCAAGAAGTAGCTGCCCTATTCGGCGGAAAGAATCTGATAGCGGTTCCAGTCTTTGGACGTGAAATTCTGGGGATCCTCGTTGCTTTCAGTAAGCAAGGTAGAGCCGACATCACACTAGAGTTTACCGATGAAGATGGAATTTTGCTCGAAGCCTTTGCTGCACAAGTTGGGGTCGCAATCGAAAATGCGAGGCTTTATCAGGAAGCAATTGAGAAGCGTCGATTGCAGGCGGAAATGGAGGAAGCAGCAAAAATTCAGGAGAATCTTCTGCCAAAAGCACCTCCAGAGATTCCGGGCTATGAAATTGCCGGGATGAGTATACCGCATCATGATGGCGTTGGGGGCGATTACTATGGCTACATTCAGGAACCAGACGGTTCGTGGGGCTTGGTAATTGCTGACGTTGCCGGCAAAGGTATGCAGGCAGCTTTGTTGATGGCAACTCTTCGGGCGGCTTTGCTCTCAGAGGTTGCAAAGCAGGCGAATCTGCCAGCGAGGGCAATGGCACTGAATGCCCTTATCCGTGAGAGCAGTCCAATGGATAAATATGCGACACTTGTTTACGCACGGCTGCATCCAGAGACAGGTAAACTCACTTCACTGAATGCAGGACATAACTTTCCCATCGTTATCCGGCGCGCTGGCAGCTTACAACGGCTAGAAGCAGGGGGCTTGATGATAGGCATGTATCCTGACGATATGATCTGCCGGATGTCAGAATTTGAAGATGAAACAATTCAACTTTACAGCGGAGACACGGTTATATTTTTTACCGATGGCGTTACCGAAACGCAAAATATCCACGAAGAAATGTACGACGAAGAACGATTAGAGGAACTTGTGAAACAACTCCACAACGCAGATGCCAGTGAAATCTGCGCGGAAATTTATAACTCAACGCTAGAGTTCCAAGGAGAAGCCCAGCGCTTTGATGATTTGACATTGATGGTGTTGAAAAAAAAATAAAGTTGCCTGAATTGTCACCTATTTCGGTGTAAATAGAATTGAGAGCTTGCGACATTAAAAAATACTCAAGGAGTGTAGAGTAATTTTTGCCTAACCAATCTTTGGAGAGCCTCGTTATTCCTCTTAAAAAATCTCTAAAAATTCGGGCTTTCGCTTCCCGGATTAGCAAAATTCGAGACCGAAAAATGAAGGAGGTAAACCACCATGACTATGCCTGCTGATATCACTGAGCGCGATCGCTTTTTTACCCTATCGCTGGATATGCTGTGTATCGCCGGTTTCGATGGTTACTTCAAGGAATTGAATCCAATGTGGGAAAAAACGCTCGGCTTTACAGTGGAGGAACTTAAAACCAAGCCATTCATCGAGTTTGTTCACCCTGAAGACCAAGAAGCGACAATTGCTGAAGCCCAGAAAATCATGACAACCGGCGAAGATGTCGTTTCCTTTGAGAATCGCTACTTGTGCAAAGATGGTTCGTATAAATGGCTCTTATGGAGCTCAACGGTATCCATGGAAGAGCAGTTGTATTATGCCGTTGCAAGAGACATTACCGAACGTAAGCTAGCAGAAGTCCACTATCGTGACCTATACGAAAACGCGCCAGATATGATGGCTGTCGTTGATCTGGTTTCTGGAAATATTTTAGAGTGTAACCAGACCCTTGCAGATGTTATCGGTCGCAGCAAAGAGGAGATTACAGGCAACTCCTTCTTGGATCTATATGCTTCCGAATCAATAGATGCTGCACAGCAAACGTCCCAGGCATTCGTCGAAACAGGCGAGGTTATCAGACAGGAACGGACCCTGCGCCGGGCAGACGGCAGCACCATTGACGTGCTGCTGCAAGCGACACCTATGCGTGACGCAACAGGCAGGATTGTCGCAAGTAGATCAACGTGGCGAGACGTGACCAAACAGAAGGAAGCGGAAAGGGCACTAGCCTCCCAAGAAGTGCTCTATCGGACGCTCATTGAAGCAGCACCACAGGTAATTTGGGTTGCAGACGCTGATGGTCAGGTTGCTCTTCTCAACAAAGCTTGGCATGAGTTTTCGGGACTCTCCGACGAGGAATCATTGGGCACCCGGTGGGCAGAAGCGTTGCACCCGGAAGATCTTCCGAACGTACTCGCAAAATGGGAACGCGCATATACACGTGGCGAGACATACAGCGGTGAGTGCCGGTTCCGAGCTAAAGATGGGTCCTATGAAACTTTTATTTTTATTGGTACGCCTGTTCGGGACGATTCGGGGAAAATTATCAATTGGGTCGGTATTAATACCAATATCGCGGGGCGGGTGCAAGCTGAGATCGCATTGCAAGAAGCCAAAGATTCCGCTGAGTACGCAAACCGCGCCAAAAGTGAATTTCTGGCTACCATGAGTCACGAACTTCGCACACCGCTAAACGCAGTTATCGGATTTTCTGAGATTTTGCGAGATGAAATCCTAGGAGACATTAACGGCGAGCAGAGAGAATTAGTCCTCGACATCCATACCAGCGGAAATCATCTCCTTGCTATGATTAACGATATCCTTGATTTGTCAAAAATCGAGGCTGGTAAAATGGATCTGCAACTGGATAATTTCTCTGTTCAGGAAGCGGTGATAGAGGTCAATACCATTATTAACGCCCTTGCAAATAAGAAACAGATCCAGCTCACCCTCGAACTAGATCAGGATGTCTTGATAGAAGCGGACAAGATCAAGTTCAAGCAAATCCTCTATAATCTGCTTTCCAATGCCATCAAGTTCACCGATGAAGGTGGAAAAGTTACGACGAAGTTTGAAGTTTCCGATTCTGCGTTGCTGGGGAGTGTGACTGATACCGGGGTGGGCATCTCACCACAGGATCGGGCGAAACTGTTTCAGCCCTTCACGCAACTTGACGCCTCAAGCACCCGCGCACATAGCGGGACTGGATTGGGGTTAGCGTTGACCAATCGGCTAATTCAATTACATGGAGGAAAGATTTGGGTTGACAGCGAGATAGACGAAGGAAGCACCTTTGCCTTCACGTTCCCGTTACACCAACAGGAACAAAAGGTTGAAGTCACTGCACCAGATGTCTCTAATCCTGAAACTATCGTCGCTGCTGATAGCAACCGCACCATCTTAGTTGCTGAGGATAATGAACAAGCCGCTCAACTTTTGGGAATTTACTTGACGGAAGCAGGGTATCGGGTAGAGCATGCCGCAGACGGCGAGGAAGCCATCACAAAAGCTGCTGAAATACAACCATTTGCAATCACCCTTGACATTCTGTTGCCGAAAAAGGATGGTTGGCAAGTGCTGAGAGAAATGAAGACGAAACCAAACTTGCAATCGATTCCGGTCATCATCATCTCGGTAACCGAAGAACGTCAACTGGCGTTTGGATTGGGCGCAGTGGACCATCTAGTCAAACCTATTGATAAAGAAGCACTCCTCACTTCGCTCCAATCGCTGAAACTGCCGAGCCGTGACGGTTCACCTCGTATCCTTGTTGTTGACGACGATCCGCAGACGGTGCGTCTGCTGTCTACTGTGCTGACCAACGATGGGTATGAAGTCCTGAAGGTGTATGGGGGAAGCGAGGCGATTGAAACAGCAATTTCTCAATCGCCAGATCTAATTATTCTTGATATGATGATGCCTCAAGTGGATGGATTCCAAGTCATTCAGCATTTAACCGGTGATCCGCGGACCTGTGACATCCCTATTATTATCTGCACAGCGTTGGATCTCACTGACGCAGATCGAGATCGGCTCAACGGTCAGATTCAGTCAGTTATCCGAAAGACGGGCAATGTCAAAGAGGAACTGTTAGCCACAATCAAACGGATCGAACGTTTGCGAATACCAACTCAGGAAGCGGAGACACACGCATGAGCACCAAACGGATTCTAGTGGTTGAAGACATCGAAATGAACCGAAAGATTGTACGAATTGTGTTAAAGGCGAAGGGCTATGAAGTACTTGAAGCCGTTGATGCAGACGAGGCACTAGCAATGTTACAAGCTGGATTACCGGATCTGATTCTGATGGATATCGCGCTGCCCGGGATCAGTGGGGAGGACCTGACTCGACAGATTAAAGCCAATGCCGAATGGTGTCATGTGCCAATAATCGCTTTCACTGCAGCAGCGATGAAAGGAGAACCAGAAAAGTTTCGCGATGCAGGTTGTGATGACTATATCAGCAAACCGGTCGACACCCACGCCCTGGTTGATATGGTGGAACATTATTTATAGTGAATTCTAAAAATAAGTGAACATTTACCAATAACTCCGAACTTGTGCGAAGCTTCCAAAGTCCCCCTGATAAGGGGGATTTAGGGGATTGGCTGTGTATTGAGGTGGTGACGGGCGATTTTGCTTTCTCCCCTGCTTGCGGGGGGACTAAGGGGGGGCATAAATAACCACAGGTGCTAGTTTGTGGTTATTGATAACGTGATGCGTCAAATGTCAAAACCAGGGGGGCATCGGTGCATTTAGCCCCAGAGGGGCGACATGTTTATAGCACACCGATAAACAAATACCCGAAAGCCCCAGAGGGGCGACATGTGCAGCCAAAGGGGGAACATCAGAAGAAACAATGCGCTCCCCGATAAATGGGGGTTTCAACTTGAATGTGGCTTCCTAGCCTTGATGCGCGTTTTCAACTGCAACGCGGCTGTGGTTCAGATTCAGCCAATGGGCAGATGTCGCCCCGCTGGGGCTATAGGTTAGGCGTTAGGCCCTTGAGTTCGTAGTAACGCGTTCCTTGCGCGTGCTTCCTTCCCCCTGCTTGTGCTTGCATCCCGACCTGTCGGGGCGGGGGGGACTAAGGGGGGGTAAAATAGCGTGGTGACGGGCAATAAATCGCCCTACTACGAACCGAAGGCCTAGGGCAATCGCATGTAAATATTGTGTGGGATTTATCAATCTTAAATTGTGAAAATCGACTCTGACTTCATAGCGTAGCCACAGATTTCCCAATCTGTGATCGCCCGCAGATTAGGAAATCTACGCTACGAGGGAGTGCACCCCAAGGTTCTGATTGCTCACTTGCCTAATTCTTAAACAAATGCGATTGCCCTCGTAGTCTAGAAAAAAACCGTTGACTCTCAGCATAAGGCTATGATAAACTGAAAAGCGTGCTTAATTATGGGAAGGATAAATCGGGGCGCAAATTTCTATCTGGCGATGCTGATGGTTACGGCTTCGGAAATCTGCATTACGAGCCACTTTCTCTCGAATCATGCATTCCTCTCAATAAACTTTATCAATCTTGCGTTGTATATTTCTAACCTAAGTTGCTAGTGATTGAAAATCCATCAGAACTGTAGGTCGAGATTCATATCTCGACACAAAACCGTCGATTTTGGAAAATCGACCTACAAAAATGATACAATTTGCACAGGGATTAGGGGCTATTGATTGGAATAGGACCGCTACTAGCAACTTGCGTTATTTCTAATAGGAGCAAATTACATCATGGATATTTCAGTCAAACATCAAAATGAGAATGTTATTCTCCGTATTTCAGGCAGTATCCTCGGCGAAGATCGCATCCAACTGAGCGACAAAATTCAGGAATTGGTTGATAACGGTGGAAAAAATGTCGTCCTGAATCTCCAGGATGTTGACTTAATGGATAGTGTCGGGTTGGGCATGCTGGTTGCTCTGCGTACTTCCTTGCAGCGACACGAGGTGAAGTTGCTGCTTTCAAATGTTGACAGATCTGTCAGATCGTTGCTGCTTATCACTAAGCTCAATAATGTCTTTAATCTATATGATACTGAAGATGAAGCGTTAGCGGACCTCGATAATGCAGATAAGGATCAGTTTATGGTATAATTTTCCTAAATATTCTCCAGATCTGTAAACCGTAATCAGTCCATGTCTCCTCGTGAAGGGCGTGAGAATAATGAATAAACCACCCAACGCCAGAATCCTTATTGTTGATGATGAACCGCAAAACATCCGATTGCTTCAAATTCGGCTTCAAGCAGAGGGATACACGGTTCTCGCAGCAAACAACGGTCAGGAAGCATTGGAACTGGTACAGGCTGAGGCACCCGATCTAATTCTGCTTGATATTATGATGCCAGGGATGAATGGATTTGAGGTGTGTCAGCAGATTCGTGCGGCGGAGTCCACACAATTTATTCCGGTGGTGATGGTAACCGCGCTTGCGGAGAAGGAGGATCGGATCAGAGCGATTGAGGCAGGTGCCGACGATTTTATATCCAAGCCGTTTGATAGCCATGAGGTCCTTGCTCGTGTCCGTTCATTGGTACGTATCAAGAGATACCATGATGCACTTGAACACGCCAATCGTGAACTCAGGATGCATAATGAACGTTTGGACAAAGAGCTACAAATGGCGAGTGAAATTCAGGATAGCCTGATGCCTCAAGGAATCACCGATTTGTTGGGCTTCCGCATTGTTTCGCACTATACACCTGCAGTTGTGGTGGGCGGAGATTTTTTCGATTTGTGGGAAGTTGAACAGGGACGATTAGGCGTTTTCATCTCCGATGTGATGGGGCATGGAGTTTCCGCAGCCTTTATCACTGTGTTTATTAAAACGATTGTCGAAGAGATGAGTGTTCAGACAGACGACCCCGGACGCTTGCTCAAGGAATTAAACACCCGTTTCAACAAGATGATCAGTTCACAACAATATATGTTCGCAACAGCGTTCTGCGCCGTTATTGACCTCTCTAACGAGACACTACACTACGCGAACGCAGGACACCCCTTTCCATTCTTGGTCCAGCGTCAGCGCAATGTTTGTAAACCTATCGGAGATCAGGCCACGGGAAAAGGGCTAGGATTACTTCCAGACTCGATATATCAAACGCACCACTACCCTTTCACCCCTTCGGATGGACTATTTCTTTATACCGATGGTGCTTATGAACTCCAAAATTCACGGGGAGAGGAGTTCACTCCTCAAGGTATCCAAGAGGTCATCACGCAACAAATCACTCAACCTGCACCTGTCCTTGTTGAAACCGTGCTCAACACAACGAGCCGATTTAGCGACGGCAGACCGAAAGATGACGATATTACGATTGTTGCTATTGATGGGTGTGGTCCGATATGGTAGAAAACCGAAAATGGACTTATGGTAGATTTTAGAATTAATTGGACACTGCAAATCGGCGCAGTTGGAAACAGCGCCTACCAAACGGGAGAACGGTAGGTGCGGTTTTTAACCGCACTGCATCACCCGGGGATGGACGGATAGCTCGTCAACGTGACCTAGAACGTGGAAAGGGCACTATCTTCTGAGTCGTGAATCTCAACAATATCGGATGCACCGATTAAATCAAAGGTCCGCCTGATATTTTCTGTCAAGCCGTAAATTTTGACATCTCCATCTTTAAGGCGAAGCTGCTTCGCGGTGCCAACAAGGGCTCCAATTGCCGCACTGTTGATATGCTCGACCTTACTCAAATTCACAATAATTTTCTGAATATCTTGGTTGACGAGATTTGCAAGTGTTTCGCGTAACTCAACAACCGCGTAGCTTCCCAAATAATCGTTGACATCAACAATTTTGACATCTCCGCTTTGGCGGATGCGCGATGATGCTTCTGACATAGGAGGATTACCTCTTCAGGATGATGTTCTCGCGATTATGCGAAAATATTTCAGTAAGTCAAATAACAATAACGACGGATATGCTTACCTACATTCGCCTTCGGTGTCGTACGCTCTCCACTTCGTGACCCGGGGATGGCTAACCAAATGATATGGGAGAAAGAACAAGTGGAACAAACAGTTGCACAAGTGATTCGCCTAGATGTTCCCAGCTCACTACGGTGGGTTCACACCTTGCATGCTGTTATTACGGAAATTCTTAGCCAGATGGCGCTGGAGGAAGAGTCAAGCGACCAAATCAATCTGGCAGTGGTTGAAGCGGGTACCAACGCGATAAAACATGGGAATCAGGAAGATCCAGAGAAACGCGCATATTTTGAATTCATTATTGAGCCAGAGCTATTCACGGTTATCATCCAAGATGAAGGACCCGGTTTCAACCGTGAAGAGGTTCCAGATCCAATGGATCCCGAAAATCTCTTCAAAAGTAGTGGGAGAGGGCTTTTCCTGATCGAATCATGTATGGATGATGTCACTTACGAAAAGTCTGGCACACTCATCAAGATGGTTAAAAGACTTACTTAGGAGTATCAGGGCATAAACCACATACAACACTTCCATCCAGTCGCTCTATGTCATTTCAACCGGTTGTCAGCGCAGCTATCGCTTCATCTTCGTTTGAATATTGTTCAAACATCGTGGTTAATTTCGATGCAGCGATAAGAGTTTTAATTTTCGAGCTCGGATTGATGAGAGCAACCTGCCCGCCTTTAGGCATAATAGTTGAACACGTTCCGATTAACACTCCCAGTCCAGTACTATCCATCATTGGAGTGGTGGCAAAATCAAACAAAAATTTGGGTGCCTCAGCAGTTGAAGCAAGTTGCTCGGCAACTACTTCCCGAAACTCACGACTGGCATCTCCAATGATTTCACCACTTGGACTGAAAATGGTAACCCCAGCCCTTTGACGAATGTTAAATTCCATTAATCTGCTCCTTCACGTGTTAAGAAGCGTTGCTTGTGGAAAAGTAGAAAACAACTTGAACATCAGTCCCCCCGAGCGGATTGGTCAGTATTTCGAGGGAATCTGAAAGTTTTTCCGCGAGAAAGATGCCGTGTCCACGTTCACTGTCAGGAGTCATCTTTTGAGAAACTTCATCTAGCCTTCCTGTTGCCAGCCAATTCTTCCGTATAGATTTGCCTTTGTCTCGAACATGAATCTCTAATTTGCTTGAATCGAACATGAGGGTCAAATCAATTCCTGAATCAGGGGCTTCTGAGCCGTGCTCGATGGCGTTACTACAAACTTCATCAATAATGAGCTCAATATCATAGATACGGGGCCGGCAAAACCCAAGCTGCTGCGCCAGTTGTCCAATAAACATCTGAATTGGACGAATATACTTGAGGCAGCTAGGGACTGTGAGTTTGAGAATTTCCTGCTCCGTTTTTTGTGCTTGAGCCATACCAGAACACCAAGTCGAACAGCCAAGGGCTTGACGCAAACATTATACATACAAACCAAGCCCTAGCGTTTGAAGCCTTTTCTTTACTAGGAGTTACGCAGTTGAATGCCTTAATGTCTCGTAATAGCGGTTCCCCCCTGTAGTTCGTAGGGAACGCAGATCCGCGTTCCCTACAACCCGGTGGATTGCGTAAGTCCTGCTTTACATTAACATCTAAATGGCAGCCTAGAATGCAGCGAGGGCACTGCTCTCTGAGTCATAGATTTCGAGAACGCTGGAAGCTCCCACTAGATCAAATGTCCGTTTGAGATTCTCCGCTAGACCGTAAACCTTGAGGTCTCCACTATTCGTGCGGAGTCGCTTGGCAGAACCAACCATCGCACCGATGGCCGTACTGTTAATATGTTGGACCTCGCTTAAATTCACAATGAGTTTCTGTGCTGCTCCGGTAATCAGTCCATCGATTGTTTTTCGCAAATCGGCAGCCGCATAACTGCCGAGATCTTCATTTACGTCAATAATTTTTATATCCGCGTTGTCACGGACAGTCATTGATTCACTTGCCATAAAAAAATCACTCCCAATAGTCGTTAGAATATGGTATTGACTCTAACCCAGATTCCTACCTATTGTGTTTCAAGCTCGCAAAATCTGAGTCTCATCTGAAATCCATGGTATTAGTAAAATAGTATACCAAGATTTTGTTCCTTTATTATATCGGAAGTGCAAACAAAACACAAGCAGAATTAAAGTAATTCGTTGTAAGAAGATGCTTTGTGCTTCATTTGGAGATTTCAATGACCCCCAAACAACGCTACCTATTTGATGTCACCGGCTATCTTCACTTGGAGAGTGTACTCAATCCTGAAGAGCTAAAACAAGCCCAAGATGCAGCCGATCGCTACATCCGTACCCCACCCGAAAAATGGGAACCCGGATTTGGGGCAAATCTAGAACGTCCAGACTTTACCCCCTATTCCCACGGCTTTGCATTCGACAAGGCACTGGAGTCTCTCTGCTTCCATCCGGTGACATGGCCCATTGTTAAAGAGTTGACCGGCGATAAACCCCGGTTTACCAGCGGTACGCTGGGCCGAAATACTTATGGACAACGATTTCACCCACTGCACTGTGCGCGGGAAGGGGGCGGTGGGCCGGAAATGCCCCGTTATTTCTGCCAAGAAGGACAGATTTACTGCGACTTTTTTGTTGTCTTTTTCTATCTAACCGATGTGACGCCCGGCGATGGCGGGCTTGTCGTGATTCCGGGCTCCCACAAAAGCCAGTTTTTACGCCCACCCGATCTGTTTGTCCCGGACAGCGATGATATTGACCCGGAGCCACATCCAGCTGTGACCAATATCACACCGCGTGCCGGTGATGTAGTTATTATTTCGGAATTACTCACCCACGGTGTCCTCGTCTGGAAACCGAAAGATCGAGATCGCCGCTTCCTCATATTGCGTTACATGCCGCAGTACACCACCTATGGGACCTTTGACCCGTTCCCAGACGAAATTCAGGCAAAATTGTCGCCGGAGACGCTAGAATTAATCGAGGTCGCCCCCTATAAACATGTCAAAGAGATTGTCAAATGGGAAACGGTCACCCTAACATGTTCTTGATGTAGGTTATTTCAACCAATGAGCCAACTACCCAACGTTGTCAAAAATCAATCCCTTTTCTCAAACTACTACCTCGATTCCCTCATCGTTGAACAGCTGCAATGGGCCGATACACCCGACATCGAATCGGACTACGCAGCAATTAAGAACCTCTTCAATGCTGTCCTACCGGATGCCGAACACCTCAAAGAGGCCCAGACTGAACGCCAATTCATCCAGCCGCTACTTGAACAGTTAGGGCACGTTTTCGAGATACAACCCGCACTTCAAACAGCGCAGGGAACCAGAACACCTGATTACGCCTTCTTTGCGTCGGAGGATGTGCTCCATGCAGCGCAGCCTCATATTAACACCAACCAGTTCTTCACAACCGCCCTCGCCGTCGGTGATGCCAAGGCGTGGTCACGTGACCTAGACCGGAAAGCGCAGGGTGGAGGGGACCCATTCACCAATCAAAATCCGAACTACCAAATTGACTGCTATCTGCGGGGCGCGGATAAGGATTGGGGCATCTTGACCAATGGGGCGCAATGGCGACTCTACCATCGTCAGACCAGTTACCGGCTCGATAGCTTCTACGAGGTAGATCTCGCCGCGCTGCTCTCCGAAAATGGAGACTTAGAGGCCTTTCGCTACTTCTACTGCTTTTTCCGCCGTGATGCCTTCACGCCGGGCGATAATGAAAAATCATTCCTTGATACGGTATTGGAAGGGAGTCAGCAGTACACCGTCGGCGTTTCTGACGACCTGAAGAACCGCGTCTACGATGCCCTACGTCTACTCATCGGTGGATTCCTCGATTTCCCCTACAACGGTTTCGACAGAGCCAACCCACCGCTCGGTGAAATTCAGGCAAACTCCCTGATTCTGCTGTACCGTATCCTGTTTATCCTCTACGCCGAAAGTCGGGCTTGCTGCCCCTTGACAATCGCGATTACGCAATGCAGTATAGCCTCAACCATCAGAAAAAGGCGAACGCATCGCCTACCGGGACCTTGATGTGCGCCATCTCGGAAACATCTACGAAGGCTTGCTCGAATATCAACCCCAAATCGCCGACCAAGATTTGGTCATCGTCTCAAAGAAGGGGAGCGAGACGGTCGCGCCGAAATCCTCCCCCAATCAGGAGATTGACTATCCGAAGGGAGCGGTCTATCTCTTGACCGACAAGGGTGAGCGGAAGGCGACGGGGAGTTACTACACCCCCGATTACATCGTCCGCTACATCGTCGAAAACACGCTCGCACCGCTCTGTGAGGGCAAAACGGTTGATGAGATTCTATCGCTCAAAATCCTCGATCCCGCCACAGGGAGCGGTCACTTCCTCGTCGGTGTTGTCGATTATCTCGCTGAAGAGCTAATCACCCACCCAGACGCGCCACACATGACCGACACGGCGAGCGAGGATACAGAACTCACCTATTGGCGACGGCGCGTTGTCGAGTCCTGTGTCTACGGTGTGGACCTGAACCCGATGGCGGTGGAGTTGGCGAAACTCTCCCTCTGGCTCCACACGGTGGCAAAGGGAGAACCGCTCTCGTTCCTCGACCATCACCTCCGTTGTGGCAATTCCCTCATCGGTGCAAGAATTGAGAACCTATCGAACCTGCCGGAGTTGAAGCGAACCCGCCGCAACGTGAACGAAACCCAGACAGAGATTCCGATGGAATTTCCCTTTCACCGACACGGTTGCCAATGCCATCGGGCACTACCTGCTGATTGAGGAGACCGAGAGCCGCACCGCCGATCAGATCCACGCGAAAGAACGTGAGTTAGACATCGCCCAACGGATGCTCCGCTCTCACAAAGGCGTGGCAGATCTCTGGACCAATCTCTTTTTCGGAAATGAGATGAATCGTAAGAAATATCACACCGTGCTTGATGCGCTGCGTGACAAAAAAATGGCGGACCTTGAGGCGATGCCCATCTACCAACGGGCGCGCGAAATAGCAGCGGAAAAGCGGTTTTTCCATTGGGAGATAGAGTTCCCCGAAGTCTTTCGCGACAGACATGGACGAGAGAAGGACAATCCGGGCTTTGATGCAGTGATAGGCAATCCGCCGTATGCAAATGCTTGGGGAATGACAAGCGTAGCTCCACAAGACCGATCTGCGATTGAGGGGTTATGTTACATTTCCGATCTGCTTAAAGGTCATTGGGATCTTTACGCCGCTTTTATCATAAAGTCTCTCGAATTACTGTGTAAACAAGGTTATCATGCGTTCATCGTGCCAGATGCGTTAGCCAGAGAAAAATATGCGGATCGGCTGCGTGAATTTCTCTTAAAAAATACCCAGCTGCGGACTCTACTTCATTTTGAGGGATTCAATGTTTTTGAAAATGTTTCTCGACACTGCTTTATCTACACATTAACGCTTAGAAATCCCGACCTACAATTAGAAACAGAATTCTATGCGCCTAATCTAACTATAGGTAAAGAAAAGCAGATTGGTCAAATTCAACAAACTGAATAGCTTTCAACCGAAAATTACCAAATCCGTTTTCAACTTGGCAATCTAGCCATCCGTGACCTAGGAAATAAAATATGGGCAAATTCAATTCGGCTTGGGCAGTTCTGCTACATAATGGTTGGCGCAGCTACTCATAGTAAAGATAGGAGGAGTTTTACTAAGGCAGACATCGTTTCAAAACAAGAGATCGGGAACGCCAAACGTTTTATTGATGGCAAAAATTTACAACGTTATGACATAGATTGGGACGGCCGCTACATTGATTATCGACAGGCTGAGATGTATGGCCCACGAGTGCCTGAATTATTCGAGAGCGAGAAAATCCTGGTGCGGGATGTAACAGGAAAAAACGAGCAGTTAATCGTATCCTATGATAACAGTGGATTCTATTGCGATAATTTGATAACGGGTGTTACTTACTACGAAAACGTCGAACAGACTACCGCACAAACAGACTTTGAAGGATATAATAGGATCTCGCCTCCATATCCCTCATTAAGCTATACAACGGCGTTATTGGGAAGTTCTCTGCTCACTTGGCTCTTTAGAGTATATTTTGCCACGGGGACATTGCAGGGTTCCTATTCCCATACATATCCTCAGCAAGTTCGATCCATGCCCATCCGCCGCGTTAACTTCACCACCCCCGCCGACGAGCGTAACCGTCAACTCGAAAAAGCCAAAACCCTCTACCAATCCTGCCTCGACAAAGGGAGCACCGACTCCGTCCAAGACTTCGTGAAAAACCATCTCACCGCCGATCCAGAACGTTCCGATATCGTCCACGACCTGCTCGCCTTTCTCGCGGAGGGGATGATTGAGATGAACAAAACGAAAGGGGAGGAGATTCGCGGCTTCCTACGTTGGCTGGAACGAGAAATCAGGGTCAAAATTGATACCCTCAAAAACAAGACCGCGATTCAGGGTTACTTCGACCTGTCATTTGAAAGACTACTTGAGATTCTCAAGAGCAACCGCCGATCCATCCCAGTTAATCTATCAGACCGAAACTTCCAAGAATCGTTAGAGTGCGAATTTACAAATAGCCTTGCCAAACTCAACCCCTTACTCACTCGTATCCAACAAACCGACGCGCTGATTGATCAGGTGGTCTATCAACTCTACGGCTTAACTGACAAAGAAATCGCCGTTGTAGAAGGCAAAGTTTGAGTGAAACACACCATTCGTGGGGCGATTGCGGTGATGAATGAGTATGTTTATCGTCCTCTGAAGGACGAAATAGCAGCATTACGGGAGAATCAATCGACATAGAATCTATATGACCTGCGATGTCTCTTTTTCCCGCCAACAGTCTTGGTTTCCTACCAAGCAGTCCAGCCGCCATCAACTAACAGGTTCTGTCCGGTAATATAGCTGCCGGCGTCACTGGCTAACAGCACAACAGCCCCTTTTAACTCTTCTGGTCTCCCCATACGTCCCAACGGCACCTTCTCTTCTAAACGAGGGATGAAGCCTTCGACGCTGTCACGCACCTCCGGCTTAGGAAACGGTCCGGGAGCGATGGCATTGACCCGAATATTGTATCTTGCCCAATACGCTGCAAGATGACGGGTTAAGTGCACCACCCCACCCTTGAGAGCATGGTAACTGGGGGGACTGTTAGCCGACAACCCTTCGTAGGCACTCGGATAGCTCGCCACCACACCGTACATGCTGGCGATATTGATAATTGAACCGGAACGCTGCTGCTCGCGGAGATGGAGCATCACATCTCGCGCTAACAGAAAATACGCTGTCACGCCGACATGATACGCTTGATTAAAGTCCTCCGCTGTAGCGTTGTCAATATCCGGTGCCGTACCGCCGTAAGCGTTATTGACCAACACATCAATCTTGTCCATGCGCTCCACCACCTCTGCGACGAAACCGGGAATCGTATCGGTATCACCCTGACTGAATCCCAAACCCAAGTGTTCATCGCCGGGCAGCGTAGCAGCAAATTCGGCAGCCTGTCCCCGATCGCGACTAGTAACTACAACCTGTGCACCCGCTTCGGCGAGAGCCCGGCTCATCGCTGACCCTAACCAGCCACATGCCCCAGTCACCACCGCAATTTTGCCCCGCAAACTGAATAGATCTATAACACTGCGTTCATCGGTGCTCATAATTTCCCTCCATTTATTGCAATCTGTGTTAATTACTCCATGCTTGGCGTAGTAGACGCAGCCAGTTTCCGTGCATGATGACACCAATGTCGTCATCGTTGTAGCCCCGGTCTGCCAGCAAGCCTGCGAGTTTCTGGAGATCAGCGATGGTGTCTAAATCACAAGGAGATTGCTCTCGACCATAACCGCCGTCAAGGTCTGTGCCAATGCCAGCGTGACGGTTGTTGCCTGCCAACTGGCACACATGGTCTATATGGTCAACGACGGTGTTCAGCGTGACCGCTTCATTTGTGCTTTGTCCAGAGACCCAGCCCGGTTGCAGCATCCACGCATCAAAAGCTGCGCCAATCACACCATCTCGCTCAAAAATCGCTCGCAACTGCTCGTCGCTGAACTGACGTTGATGGGGGACCAGTGCCCGGCAGTTGTTATGGCTTGCTAACACCAATCCCTCGTAATGCTCCAACGCCTCCCAGAACGCCTGATCCGAGCAGTGAGTGAGATCGAGCGTAACGCCTAATCGCTGCATTTCAGCAAGCAGCGGCGGTCCCAGTTCGGTTAACCCCAATTCGGTGCCTGTCCCGCCGGCGTAGCGTCCGGGCCCGTAATGCGTAAGTCCAAGCAGACGCAGACCACCTCCGACCCATTCCGCTAGCTGCTCTGGCTTGAGAATCGGATCCGCCCCTTCCATACTAATTACAAACCCAAGAGGCGGGGTGTCACCTGATTCCGTCTCCTCCCATTCCGCCCAATGGGCGATATGACTATCCAAATTCGTTCGATCTGCAATCATGCGAATGTGACCCTCGTGTTCTAAAGCACGGTAGTAAGCCAACTGTCCTTGGGCGACGCCGTAGGACTGGGTTGGCGAGGCATAATCCGCATGGGGAGCAGGGTGCCCTGTGGAGCGGGCAAACAGGGTGACAACGGATACCGCGAGGCGTCCCTGACGCATATCTGGAAATGCGACGGTGCCTTGGGCGCGTCCCTTGCCCGGGGTGCCGACTTCTTGTGTACGGATGGTATAAGCGGAACGCAACAGGTCCCTATTCCCCTGAAGTGCGTTCCAAGAAAGGTCAAGGTGGGCATCAATGATTAGCATAAGCAGAAATCTCCCGATGACAATTCATCAACGACGAACAAGATTTTAGGGTAACTACCGGACCAAGCGGCGGAACGGATCTTTCTTCAGATCGGATTCCAGCAAGCTATCAACATCTCCCGCGTCTATACCGGATTTAATTACATCCAATGCCCCCGCCACTGCATCAGCAGTCAAACGGATATCTTCTTCAGTGTGAGCAAGCGTTCCCTTAAATCCCATATAACAATGGACACCACGCTTTGCCATTTCTTGGATGAATAGCGTTTTGACTTGGGGTGCCAACGTTTCGTCTGGCAGGTCAAGGGAAACACCGAGGCTTGTATGGAGACCCGTACAGGAGCCCGATAGCCCACTGGCAGCAATTACTTCGTTGAGGGCAGAACGTAAATTCTCGCCGAGCTCCTTAAAGCGAACCTCAGAGTTCCGACGCCTCAACTCACGAATCGTCGTCAGTGCAGCAACTGTCCCAATGTTATCGCTCCAATAGGAACTGGAGATGAACATGCGGCTGGCTGGTTCCATTACCTCTCGCGAACCAACGACCGCGCCCATCGGATAACCGTTTGACATTGCCTTTGCAACAACGGTCATGTCTGGGATAACTCCTAGAGGTCTTTGCATACCACCAACCGAGTACCGCCAACCACAAGATACCTCGTCAAAGATAAAAATAGCGTTGTGCTTGTGGGCGAGGGCTTTGACCCCTTCTAGATATCCCGGTTCAGGTAACTCAGAGCGGGCAGGTTCCATCATAACCGCTGCAACCTCATCCTGATGCTCCTCTAGCAGCCCTTCTAACATAGCAAGGTCACCGTAAACGAAGGGGAGGGCAGTCCCGGCGAGTGCTTGGGGCACGCCAATCGGTTCAATTCCTGCAAATGGATATTCGCCGCTTTCAGGATCGACACCGTAATTCGCCGCTTGATACCAGTCGTGCCAACCGTGATAGCCGCAGAAGATAATCTTATCTTTGCCGGTTGTTCCTCGCGCGATACGCGCTGCGACAGCACAAGCTTCGCCCCCACCTTTGGTATATCGCACCATCTCCGCGCTCGGGATAGTTACTATCAGTTCCTCCGCTAATTCAAGTTCAACCGGTCCATTCAGCGTATAAAGACTACCGCGATCGATCTGCTCCTTGACCGCCGTATCTACGACCGGATCCGCATGGCCGAGGATAATCGCACCGACCGCATTGACCCAATCGATGTATTCATTTCCATCTACATCAATGAAACGAGAGCCTTTAGCGCGCTGGGCATAGGTGGGACTAACGCCATTGGCAAACTGGCTGGCACGTCGGCTGATCAGTTGCGTCCAGCCGGGGATAATTTCGCCAGCTCGTTGATAGAGTTCATTAGAACGGGTGACGTCATAGGGACGTTGAGACATTTGTAACTCCTTTCTAAGTAACAAGCGTAAGGGAAACTCTTTTTCTGAGGTTCATGTAAAAAGAAAGTGCAAAGCACAAAGAGAACCCGATTTTTTTCTTTAAAACTCGGGTTCTTTGCACTAAGTCTTAACATGAGCGTTTTCTGAAAGTTATTATTCAACCACAGCCGGTTTCTGTTTCCAAAAACCCGTCGCCTGTTCAAAGGCATGAGCGAGTTGAAGTACGCCAAAGTCATCTTGGTGTCGTCCAACAATTTGGACGCCCACCGGTAAACCGTCGGGGGTGAAACCACAAGGCACCGAAATCGCAGGTAGACCGAGAACACTAATGTAATAACAGGACCGCATCCAGTCGATATAAGTCTCCATTTCTACGCCATCGATTTCAGTAATATAACGCTTCTTCACGTCGAAGGGGAGTGCTTGATTCACAGGCAGAATCAGAAACTCGTAAGTCTCCATGAACTCCCGCACACGCTGATAAAGTGCTGTCCGTTTGATCTCTGCTTGCCCAATCTGTGGACCGCTTAACTCCATACCCGCTTTGATGTTCCAGACCACAGTCTCTTTTATCTGGTCCGGATGGGTTTCCAACAACTTTGAGTAGGCAAGTTCAAAACGCCATGCACGCCATACCTTAAAGACTTCATCCGCGTCCGTAAAGTCCGGTACATCATCCACGACCACACAGCCCAATGATTCAAAGATTCCTCGTTGTGAGTCAATGGTAGCAGTCACCTGCGGAGTCACCGGTAGTCCGCCCAAATCCCGATCCCAAGCGATAGGCATACCACTAAAATCACGCTCAAGAGGTCGAGAAAATCTCTCCCCCGACTCACTGATACCAATAGGAGCACGGCGATCGGGCCCGGCAATTGCACTCAACATCAAGGCGGCATCCTGCACTGTCCGTGCCATCGGACCCTCCACCGATATTGGAAACCAACCCAACACGGCGGGCCATACAGGCACTCTGCCGGGAGAAGTGCGGAAGCCCACGACATTGCAGAAGTTGGCGGGGTTCCGCAGCGAACCGCCCATATCACTCCCATCTGCGATTGGGAGCATGCCACAGGCTAGCGCAACCGCAGCACCACCGCTGCTACCGCCACAGGTCTTGGTTAGATCATACGGATTCAGCGTTTCTCCAAATACCTCGTTGTAAGTTTGCGACCCTGCACCAAACTCCGGCGTGTTAGTTTTGCCAATCGTGATAGCCCCTGCTTTCTTCAAGCGTTCCACGATCAAAGCATCGTGTTCAGGCACAAAGTCCTTGAAAATTGGCGAGCCGTAGGTGGTACGCATGCCTTTGGTTTCGACGAGATCTTTATGCGCTACGGGGAGTCCGTGTAGCGGACCCACGTCCTCACCACGCGCTAACGCTGCATCGGCAGCATCTGCCTGATCCATTACTTCGGTAGGATCTGAGCGCGTGACGATGGCGTTTACCTTCGGATTGACGCACTCGATCTGTGTCAAATGTGCTTCCATGACCTCTCTGACGGAGAGTTCCTTTGCACGGATACGACGCACCAACTCTGTCGCGGTTAGGAAGCATATCTCTGTGCTGGACATAGATTCTTCTAATCCTTCCAATTAAAAATGACGCCCAGCATTGATTTTTCGCGATGGTACGCCATTTCATAAGCCTTGACTATTTCTGTATAATGGAAGCGATGGGTAACTAATCGCTTCGGCTCAACGAGTCCCTCCGCCATTAAGGAAACGATATAATCCCCATGTCGATCATTGTTAAATCGGGTTTCAGGTGTAGGATACAGATAGCCTGGAGGTCCTGACACCGCAATGATTGAGATCCCTTTATTATAGAACAGTTCCATCGGCAACGGATTAAAATTGAGAGACGGTTCACCACGACCGAGCAGACTAACAACAGATACACGACCGTTATCCCGAACAATCTCTAGAGATGTGCGGAAGGCGGGCCAAGGGTTTGCTGTCAGGATAACCAAATCAATGCCAATGCTGTTGGTGAAATCGTCTAGCTTTGCATCAAGGTCAGGATCGTTATACAGAAAAGCGGCATGGGCACCCATTCGCTCTGCCATCTCCAAACGGATGGGACTGTTGCCAATTCCAACGACCCGCGCCCCAAAGGGTTGTCCCAATCCTACCGCCCCCAATCCGAGCACCCCTAACCCGACAACCGCCACAGTTTCACCGGGCTGAAAGTGCGCTTTGCGATAACAGTGACCACTGAGGGCATAGAGATGGGTGTAGACGGCATCCTCTGGATGAACACCATCAGGAACTTTGACAATACTCGCCGATTCATCGGTGATGTATTCGGATTGGTGTGGCTGACGGGTCACGACTCGGTCACCAACCTGCACGCGAGTCACTTCACTTCCCACACTGCGAACAACTCCCAAGTTGCTATCGCCGACCCATCGGGGGTAGTCAGGGGCGCCAGGAACCTGCTCCGCACCTTCATAGTTGCCACGATCCGTTCCGATTTTCAGGGCGGAGATCTCAGTTTCAATCCAAATGTCTTTCGGTTTCAGGTTATCCGTATCAAGGGGGTGCTCCTCTATGCGAAGATCTCGTGCTCCGTATAGAATTGGAATTTTCATAGACTCTCCTGAAAAGTTGGGTGTTAGATATTATCAAAGGGATATAATTTGCGCCCAAGTCGTTTGAAGGTCAGATCACTCAGTGTATGGACGCTAGGCTCATACACAACATGGATTGCCCCCGCCCACGACTCAAAGCCTGCGCGAAAGTGGGCAGAAGATTTGACCCCGATATAGCGCATCTGGCGCGGTTCTAATCCAAGCGTGCGTGAAAAAGCGGTGTCAAAGGGTTGCTCCCGCTGCGTGACCAACAGAACATGAACACCATCCTGCTTAATATGTGCTGATGGTCCCATGGTACTGCTCAAACCGGCAAGCATCGGTCCATCGTAACGGAAATCACCATCCGACAGCGCAATCACTTCCGCAGTCATGCGGATAGGTTGCCCCTGTGCAGGGGTTGATTTAGCACCGACCTCTAGGGTCAACGTCGCGCCCACGCCAGCGCGATGGCACGCTGCAATTGCTTCCGGATCAACAATATAAAGGATGCAAGCGTCCTGGAGCCCCGCCTCTATGAAGCGCTGCAACATGCCAGTGCTATCGCCCGGAGAACCGCCGCCGGTGTTATCGTTCCGATCCGCAAAAATCACTGGGAAGTTCCCCTCCGCTTCAGCGAGTTTCACGGCTTCGCGGGTTGTCAGTGAGGGGCCATGCCATGTTTCGCGTCGTTCAAAGAGCCATTCGCCCAACTGGTCAGCGTAGGTCTGAGCTAAGGCCTGATCGTTATCGGTCACAATGTAAACCGATGCCCCCATATTAGGCACATCTGCTAAATAGTAGCAGGTTGCAATCGAACCGCAGATGACGCCGGGCAGGGCTTCGATGCGATGCAGCTCCTCAATCGCCTCCCGCATCGGCGGATGCGCCGTGACTTGGTGTATCCCCCAGATCATCGGAATTTGATGCAACGCCATCGTCGGGCGTTTGCCATCATTTACGATGGACATCAGCACATCGGCACATTCACGGCTGCGTTCCGCCATATCGATCTCCGGATAGGTCTCCCGCCCAATCAACACGTCTGCAGCCTCAACCATCTGTGGAGACACGTTAGAATGAATATCCAGTTGTGCAAGGATAGGAATCTCTGGACCAACCACCTGACGAATCGCTGCCAGTATATGACCTTCAGGATCATCAATGCCATCAGGCTCCTCAAGATCGCCAACCACCATCGAGCCATGTAGCCCAAACAGCACCCCGTCTATTGAACCGGCTTCAGCAATTCCGTTTAATATTTCCTCCAAGATGGCATCAAAGATATTCCGAGGAGTTGGTCCGCTGGGGTGTGCCTCAGCGAAAACGGTCGGAATTAGTTCAAAACCATGCGTTTTTGCACCATCAATAAATCCGCCAATTGGAGTGTTGGTGCCGCGGAACATATCTAAAATCTCTTCGCCCCGCAGGTAGAATCGTTCCTTGTAGCTCTGCCAATCTGTTTTCACTGTGGTGAAAGTGCTGGTTTCGTGGGCGATCCCACCGGTAACAACTCTCATGGATGTCTCTCCTCTAATTTTCACATTGTTATAAGGCGGCGTAGCACGGGACAACGCTGGATTTCATGGTTGGAAACGAACACGCAACTATCTTACCAATTTATCAACCACTGGTCAACAAAAATCACTGAGCGAAACTTCTAGCAGGGCAACGGTGTTTATAAAATTATTGATCCGTTGCGATTCTGATGTTATAATCTTGCATTAACGTTTCAAGATCTCTATTCCTGAAAAAGAAGGAGAATGCGTTTTGCGTACCTCCGACGAAGAATTGATGATGAAGTGTCGAAACGGCGACATGAGTGCTTTCGAGCTAATTGTGATGCGCTATAAAGACCTCATCACAAATTTCATCTATCGATCTATAGGCGACTATCACCGCGCCGAAGACTTGGCACAGGAGACATTTCTGCGCGTTTTCAGGAGTGCGGACCGTTATGAGCCGAAGTGTCGATTCAAAAATTGGCTATATCTCATTGCAACGAATTTATGCCGAAACGAAATTCGGGATCGGAAGCGACGCAATACCGCTTATCTCGACGATCTTGTCACTGACAATGAAGCTGTCAGCTATTTTGAGATGATACAGGATGTCAGTCAACTTCCCGACGAAGTCTACGAAAAAAAGGAACGACAAATCATCATTCAACAGACAATTAACCGCTTACCTGAAAACCAACGATTGGCACTGCTCCTTGTAAGCTATCAAAATCTGAGGTACGATGAAATCGCAGAAGTCCTTGAGTGCTCCGTTAGTGCGGTGAAATCACTCATCCATCGTGCTCGCCAGAATATGAAAACACTCCTGATAGAAGTTGGAATTGGAGAGAGTTCCCATGCTAAAGTGTGAAAATGTTCAACCACAGTTATCTCCTTATGTAGACCGTGAGATGCCCTTGTGGACAATCCAACTAATCCAGTGGCACCTCAAGCTGTGTCCAAATTGTGCACATGAAGCGATGCGCCTCCGACAGACAAACAAGGTACTTCACCAGCTTGAGCCGGTGAAAACCTCTGACAATTTCCTGCCGGATCTAATGCGTCAAGCCGCAGCAATCACTGTAATTGAAAAGGAGCGAATCTCCGTTATTCGTCGTGTCCTACGGCGCCTAGAGTCATCGTTTGCATGGATGCTTTACAGCTTTCGGACGCGGGCGCGCCCCTATGCCGTTGTGACTTCATTGGCAGTGACCGCAGCCGTCATGAGTATTACGCTGTACCAACCACGGATCCCAATCCTATCGAACGATACGCTGACACTGGCTCAGGCACCAATGGATAAACAAGCCGTGCTCGTAGAATTTGAGATTGTTCCGATTAATCAATTCCCTAAACCGCACCTATCTTCTAATCGGCGAATGCCATCTTTCACGCCGGTTGATCAACATCAGGCAAGATAACACAGCCGCCATAAAGTAGTAGGCATACTCCGTATGCCGTAACCCTTGTGCCAATTACACATTACGTTTCACGCATCACGTCCGTAAAGATGCTAGAACAACAGATAGCAACTTGCGTTAAACATGGAAGTATGTCCCGTAAGAGGGGATGAGGATGCCCAAAGCACTTTGTATCGGTGAGTTACTCATCGATTTTGTTTCTACAACAGTTGATGTCACACTTGTAGAAACTCCGGGATTCGCCAAAGCAGCAGGCGGCGCAACTGCGAACGTCGCCGTTGGTTTAGCGAAGCTTGGCGTTGATTCAGGATTTATTGGCAAAATTGGTGCTGAACCGTTCGGTGATTTTCTGCGACAGACGCTCGAACAGAGTAGCGTTGATACCACTCATCTAATTTCAGAGACAGATCGGCGGACAACATTGGCGTTTGTCGCTACCCGATCCGATGGCGCGAAGGACATCCTTTTCTATCGCAACCCAGGGGCAGATATACTGCTCAGACCTGACGAAATTGATGCAGCGTATGTTCAATCTGCAGACCTGTTTCACTACGGTTCGTGCAGTTTGAGTCACCAACCCGTCCGCAATGCCACGTTGAGAGCGATTCAGTATGCGAAGGATGCTAGCGCATTCATATCCTACGATCCAAATCTACGTCTGGTAATGTGGGATGCACCGGAGGATGCTAAACGCTGGATTTGGGAGGTCATGCCGTATGCGAATATTGTCAAAGCGGCAGATGAGGAGTGGAAGTTTATCACAGACACCCCTGAACTGGAGGAGGGAAGTGAGCGAATCTTAGAGACTGGCGTGGAGCTCGTCATCGTGACGCTCGGCGAGCACGGCTGTTATTATAATAACGGCTCGCATCAAGGCTATGTGGACGGATTCAAGGTTGAAGTGGTCGATCCACTCGGTGCGGGCGACGGATTTGTCGCAGCGATGCTGACACAAATAATGTGTTCCGCCGGAGGTTCGGAAAAACTGCCTAAACTCAACGATAACCAACTCCAAGAAATCATGAAATACGCCAACGCAGCGGGAGCATTAACAACACAAAAAATCGGTGTCATCCCTGCTTTACCAACAGCGTCGGAAATTGAGACGTTTCTCAATCTTTAACTTATTTAGGGATTCGCTCATGTTAAGATTTAGTGCAAAGAACCCGATTTTTTTCTTTAAAACTCGGGTTCTCCTCGTGTTCTGCGTAGCGGAATCCTCAATGAATCGGGATTTGCACTTTCTTTTTACATGAGCCTAGGGATTAAGCACTTCAGATTGTAGTTGCCCGATTTATCGGGCATCATGTTTCACGTTATCAATAGTTCCAAACTATGGTAGATTTTAGAATTAATTGGACGCTGCAAATTGGCGAGATTAGGAAACCGGACCTACTGTTCCCCCGTTTAGTAGGCACTGCTTCTAACAGTGCCGATTGCGGTGCGGTTTCCCCCCGCCCCTACCGTGGGGTGAAAGTGTCTATTTATTTTTATAATTCACTATAGTACCATTAAAAGATATTCGACATTACCATCTTAGGAGTTACGCACTTCAGATTGTAGGGAACGCAGATCTGCGTTCCCTACGAAACGGATTACTGTAGTTACCTGATTCATCAGGCGTTGGAAATTGTGTCCTGCGGCGGTTTATCGCCGAACTACGGTGCTTTTGAGCGTTCAACTGCGTAAGTCCTACATCTTATACGAAAAGGAGTTACAACATGAGTGAAAAAACAACAGGAGCGTTTGCTTCACACATAAAGGATGCTAACTGGGAAGAAGGTTTACGCCCCTACTTCCTCTACCGAGATCTGGGGATCAACACCGCCACCGACGGCAAGGTATTGGCACACGTCATCCGCGCCAATCAATCTTGTGACGGCCCCATGGGTTACCACTCGCATGCCCTCGACTTTCAGATGAATTACCTGCTCAAGGGCTGGGCCCGACTTGACTTTGAAGACATCGGCGAAGTTCGCGTTGAGGCTGGCGACGCTTGGTATCAACCGCCCGGGATCAAGCATGAAGTGTTAGAGTATTCCGATGACTTTGAGGTCATCGAAATCACCATGCCCGCCGAGTTTCCCACACAGGACGAATCACGTTAAACATCATCAACACATAGGACTTAGACAGCCAATTGTAGGCGGGGCATCCTGCCCCGCCCGAACATTTCGCGTTTTGGGCGGGCTGTAGGGGCAGCCCTTGTAGTTGCCCTCTGTTTTAGGCTTGCCTCGCAGCTTGTAGCAGCGCAATTCATTGCGCGTCGTTATGCTAGTTGTGGTGAATATCCTTTTATCCGTGTAATCCGTTAATCCGTATCTATGCGTGAATCAGATTGTTTTGAATTCCGACCTGATCGGGACGAAGCACAATGGATAAGACACACCAATTCTATGAACCAATGAACTAGTGAACCAAACACCTTGGAAGGATTGATATGAACGTTGGTTTCATCGGTTTGGGTAATATGGGCAATCCGATGGCAGCAAACATCCTCAAAGCCCAATACAACCTAGCAGTCTACGACCTCCGCCGCGAAATGGGTCAACCCCTTGAAGCCGCCGGTGCAAAGTGGGGGACAAGCCCAAAAAGCGTAGCAGCCCAATCGGACGTGGTACTTACTTCGCTCCCGGGTCCCAAAGAGGTCGAAGCCGTTGTTCTGGGTAAAGACGGTATTTTCGCGGGCTTGAACAGCGGAGGCACTTATATAGATTTGAGCACCAACTCTCCCACAACCCTGCAGAAAATCGCCGAGATTGGAGTGCCAAGAGGATTCCACATCCTCGACGCACCGATTAGCGGTGGGGTATTTGGCGCGAGGGACGGGACACTCACCATATTTGTGGGCGGCGATCGGGCAAATTTTGAACGGTTTCAACCACTGTTTCAGAGCATCGGTGACCATATCGCTTACATGGGACCGATAGGCAGTGGACATGTGACCAAGCTGGTAAACAACTTCATCATGTTCATCAATTTCGCCGGTGTCTGTGAAGGGATGGCGATGGGTGCCAAGGCTGGCCTCCATCCACAAGCACTACTCGATGTGATTAAGACCAGCACAGGCGATAGTATGTACCTGCGCCGAACAATCGATTTACTCTTGGCCGGTGAGAATGTGAACTCCGCTGCAGACTTGGCTGTTAAAGACGTGCACTTGGCTGTCGAACTTGGCAGGGAACTCGATATACCGATAGAACTCGGTCCGCTGGTCGAAGATATATTCAAGCGGTTCTGTGATCAAGGGCGTGGGCAAGAGGACCAGTTGGAAATCATGCGAGATTTTATGCGAAGATCGGGAGTAGATGTGCCGGAAAGAAAATCATCGTAGTTTCCTTTTCAGATATACGCACCTTCTCTTTTATTGGCGCCTGGAAAAAGCAATCGCACAGTACGAAAATCATTCGTAGGGGCGGGGTTTCTCCGCCCGTGCTTGTTTAACATGAGCCTCATTTTTCAATATCTCTGACCTGCTTTTTGATTGCCCCCCAAGATGTCGATAGCCTCCCCACAGTTTCCACCACGAGCGGAGCGTCGTGCCAGAAGACAAACACACTTTGACCATCGTCGGTCAAACGCTGCACTTCTTGGTCAACATTCACCACCGCCACCGCCACTTCTGCCATATCATTGTGATGGTCCACACCGCTCGTGTCGACAATATGCGTGTTGTCTGGTAACCATTGCGCCCTCCCACCTAGGTTCGGCTCATCGTTTCTCTGGGACAACTTTGCATCTGTTTTTGATATGAGTTGTGATTTCAAAGGAAAATGGTGCTAACAAGATGGTTGTCGAAACTGTGCTACACCGTCGTTGCAAAAATGCCACGCCAGTAACGGTAGGGGACGTACCCTCCGAATCGCGACTAACTTTTAATTTCGGCGATGATCCGTAAATCGCCGTGCCTTCAGCTCAAAGCTAGGCAATGTGCCGGGAGGCACCGGCTCCACCACCACGCGCAGCCCCAGAGATTCACGAACTGCCTTGGAGACAGCTTGGGCGGTCATGTCCGGATCCGTACCGCTAGTCTGAATCCGAATCTCCATCTCATCCAGCGGGCCCCGCCGATAGACCTCCACCGCAAACTCGCCCACTTCAGCGAAACGACGGATGATGTTCTCAATGGTGCTCGGATAGACATTCACACCGCGTATAATTAGTGCGTCGTCGATGCGCCCGATGACACCACCTTCAAGCCGCCAAAATGTCCGTCCGCATTCGCACGGTTCTGTTTCTAGTTTGACCTGATCGCCCGTGCGATAGCGGATGACCGGCATCCCAACCCTGCCGAGGTTGGTGATAACCAACTCGCCCTCTTTGGCGGGTTCGCCGGTTACCGGATCAATCACTTCGCAGATGAACTCCCCCTCATTCAGGTGCACCCCCGCTTGCGCCTGACACTCATACCCCCAAGCTCCCACTTCCGTTGCGCCAGCGTGGTCGTAGCAGCGAGCGGTCCAGGCGGTTTCAATGCGATGTTTCGTCCACGGTAGGCTTGCGCCCGGCTCACCGGCATGAATCGTCACACGGACGTTGGCGTTGGCGATGTCAATCCCCTCTGCTTCGGCAACTTCAGCGAGATGCAGCGCATACGTGGGGGTGCAGATCAGCGTCGAAATATCGTTGGAGCAAATAACGCGCACCCGCTGAAGCGAGGTCATTCCACCGCCCGGAACCGACAATGCACCAATCCGCCGCGCACCTTCGTAAGCACTCCAGAAGCCGATAAAGGGACCGAAAGAAAACGCGAAGAAGATTCGGTCGCTTGAGGTCACACCGGCCGCATTGTAGACTGCCTCCCAACAGCGTGCCCACCAATCCCAACTCTCTTCAGTGTCCAAACACCGCAGCGGCTCGCCGGTCGTGCCAGAGGTTTGATGGATACGGATATACCGTTCACGGGGAAATGTGAGATTAGTGCCGTAGGGTGGGTGCGTTTTTCCGTCCGCGGAGAGTTCATCCTTCGTCGTAAAGGGCAGCCGCCGGTAATCTTCAAGCGTTCGTATATTCTCCGGCCGCTCGACTCCCGCTTCGTTCAGTTTTTGCCGATAGAAAGGGTTGGTTTTCAGTACCGGGACAAGCATCGCCTGTAGCTTCTTTAGTTGAATTTGTGTCAACGCCTCTCGTCCGAGCGTTTCAATGATAGAATTTAAATCGCTTGCCATATGATGTAACCCGAATTGCTAGGGTATAGTATTGTAGGTTAGGTGGAACGGGGACTGTGAAACCCAACACCCATGAACAAATTGGGTTTGAAAATCCATTAGAACCTGGAGGTCGAGATTCATATCTCGACGAAATACTGAATTTGGTTAGTAACGTTCGCCATTATAGCAGCGAATTCATAATCGTGGCAAGCTAGGGTCATTTAATTCTGCTGTGAGAGGGATTTCCCAAGCCCGATACTTCACTGTCCAAGCGATTCCTGAGTTATGCCTTTTCGCCCCAACTGGTTAAAAAGCCGAAAACTGAATAGCCCTAGGGGCAAGCGATACTGTGTTGACACGCAGATGCTTTGCTGCTACAATGAATCAACACACTTACATCAAGGACAATAAGGTGACACACACATGAGATCACCCCCTGAACCGAAAACCATCCAGAAACTGGTGGATGTTTATCCATCCTTTGCCTTGTTAGCAGGGATGCAACTCGATCTTTTCACACCGCTGAAAGCCGGTCCCATGCGCCCTGAGCAGATTGCCAATGCCATCGGTGTGGATGGAGCCAAACTCAAACCGCTACTCTACGCGCTTGTAGCCGCCGAATTGTTGATCGTGGAAGGAGATCGTTTTGCCAACACCGCCGAAGCGAACCACTTCCTGGTCCGCGGCAGCCCATCTTACATGGGTGGGGTGCATCCGCTGTACGCAGATTTGTGGGAGGCAGCACTTCAAACAGCCGAATCGATCCGCACCGGGCAGCCACAAGCCAAGCACGACTACACACAGATGCCCCGCGAAGCGTTAGAAACCTTCTACCAAGGTTTGCATCCGGGTGCCCTCACAACAGGACGCACACTGGTAAAGGACTACGGACTTTCGTCCTGCCAGAGGTTGTTAGACGTTGGTGGAGGTTCGGGTGGAGTAGCCATCGCAGCGGTGAAAGCTTGCCCCCATATCGAGGCAGCGGTTGTAGATGTATCGAATGTGACGCCAATCACGCAACGTTTCGTAACGGAGGCAGGTGTCTCTGACCGAGTCAAGGTCATCACAGGGAATGTCATCGAAGCCCCACTCGATGGGGCGTTTGATGTCGTCGTTATGAAATCATTCATTCAGGTGCTTTCACCGAGTGATGCACAACGTGCACTCAAAAACATCAACGCAACCATGGCACCGGGCGGTGTGATCTATATCTTGGGGATCGGTATCCTTGATAACTCTCGCATCTCTCCACGGGGGGCTGCGATAACCAACACCATCTTCATCAATATCTACGACGAAGGACAGGCTTATACCGAAGATGAATATCACGATTGGTTGACAGCAGCTGGATTTGTCAGCTTTAAGCGGGATACGTTGCCAGATGGGTTAGGCATCATAACGGCGCAGAAACCGATATAAAACGTGAGAGGTTCATATCAAAAAAAAGTGCAAAATGCGAAGAGAAACCGAGTTTTTTCTTTAAAACTCGGTTTCTTTGCACGATTTCTTAACATGAGCCACATGAGATTATGGTGTTAATGCCGGAGCTCACCTTAAAAGGAAGTGCAAACGCAAAAAACGTGAAGCGTGAAAACAATTTGCTCATTGATTCATTAATGAACCAGTGAACTAATGAACCAAAACGGAGAACCTTTATGGCATTATTCAAAGCAGGTATTATCGGTTGTGGTGGACGTGGACGCGGTCACGCGGAAGGGTATCAGGCATCGCCCGACGTGGAAATCGTCGCATGTGCAGATCCCTTTGAAGAAGCTCGCGGAAATTTCGCGGAGCAGTTCGGGGTCGCGAGAACCTATGAGGATTACCGTGAGATGCTAGATAAAGAATCGCTCGACTTTGTCAGCGTCTGTACGTGGATTGCCCTCCACAAAGAGATGGTTATTGCAGCGGCGAATAGCGGGATCAAAGCCATCCACGCCGAGAAACCGATGGCACCGACATGGGGCGACGCCAAAGCACTCTATCAAGCGTGTGTGGACAACGACGTGATGATTAGCTTCTGCCATCAACGCCGCTTCGGTGCGAGTTTTATCAAGGCGAAGGAATTAGCAAACGATGGCACAATCGGTCAAGTCTACCGCTTTGAAGGGGCATGCCCCAATATGATTGACTGGGGGACGCACTGGTTCGATATGTTCTTCTTTTATAACAACGACGAACCGGCAGAATGGGTGATGGGCCAAATTGATGTGGTCGAAGAAACTCTTGTTTTTGGTGTGCCGGTGGAGACCAGTGGTGTCTCATGGATTCGCTATAAAAATGGGGTGGAAGGGTTGATCGCAACAGGTGCAGCTTCGCTAGGCGGAGTGCAAAATCGCATCATCGGCACAGATGGCATCATCGAAGTGAGTGGGCGAGATAAGCCGCCGGTGCGCGTCCTCCGACACGGAGCACCTGATTGGGAAGTGCCGAATCTTGACGGCATGGTGCCACCCGGTGGAGATACCGTCCTCTCCGTACTCGACCTTATCAATTGCGTCAAAACAGGGCGCGAGCCAGAGCTCAGTGGACGAAAGGCAATCCAGGCGACAGAACTTATCTTTGCAACCTACGAGTCAAGCCGCTGTCGCGCAAAGATTATCCTACCGCTTGATGTCGATGACTCTGCGCTGCTGACGATGCTGGATGAGGGAATGATCAGATACACGAGCCCATAAACATAACGATGCTAGTTCGCATCGGCTCATAAATGAATAAGTGAACCAGTGAACTAATGAACACTCAGTCCCACGCCATCATTAACGTCGCACTCCTGAGTCGGAAGGCAGCACCGCAACTCCATCGTTACGCGCTCATCGGGTCCGCATTGCCGGACCTGCCGATGTTTATCTTTTTTGCGGTTGAGGCGTTCATTCTCAAGCACCCACAACGCCTAATCTGGGAGGAGCGGTATTTCCTACCGGAGTGGCAAAACCTCTTTGATATCTTCAACTCCATCCCGCTATTTCTCCTCCTTCTTGGGATTGGCTACTGGCGTAAATCCAACCCCATCATTATCTGTTCCCTGAGTCTGCTGTTACACGCTGCCGGTGATTTCTTCCTCCACCACGATGATGGGCATCGGCATTTCTTCCCACTCCTCCAATACCGCTTTCATAGCCCTGTCTCCTACTGGGACCCTAGGCATTATGGCGGAATTGTATCCGCTATCGAAATATTGGTCACAATCGGAGCGTCGATCTATCTCTTTCCCCGGCTCCAATCCCGACTCATGAAGAGTGCCTTGGTCGTTATAAACCTCATTTCTCCCCTCATGTATGTCGGGTTTATTTTTTTCGATTGAGCAATGCGCTCCCTTGACTCGCTGATCTCTCGGCAAACTCGCCAACGCCGAGCGTACACGATTTTCGGTTTCCTTCCTCACCAAAGCCGCATCTAGTGCATCCGATGGATCGGTGAACTTGTCGTCAAAACCTTCAAATCCTGACTCCAGATAAGCGTCTATCGGCATTTCTTTTCAACGCTGCTGTTTGGCAAGTGTATCCAGACAAAGGTTTGTGGCAATTCGATATGCCGTAACCACAGGAGTACAGGATCTTATTTTTACGTTTCACCTTTTATGTCCAATATGGTATCATACACAAACGCTTGAGTTGGGTAGGTGATCGCGTTCCGAGAAATCGGGATGAGGAAAGTCCGGACTCCGCAGGGCGGGATGCTGGGTAACCCCCAGGAGCGGCGACGCTATGGAAAGTGCAACAGAAAGCAGACTACAACGCTTCGGCGTTGTACAGGTGAAACGGTGCGGTAAAAGCGCACCAGTTCCGATGGTGACATCGGAAGCTTGGTAAACCCCGTCTGGAGCAAGGTCGAATAGGAGGATGTATTGGGCGCGCCCGCCTAGTCCTCGGGTATGACTGCTTGAGGTTGATGGTAACATCAATCCCAGATGAATGATCGCCGCCCTGATGCGCGAGAGCAATTCAGGGAACAGAAACCGGCTTATTCCCAACTCAAGCCCCTTTATCAGGAGGAGGATCCCCAATGGAATTGCCAGATGAGGAACGCTTTAACTTAGAACGTAGGACGTATAACTGCCCCCCAACGCTGACAGACAATCAGGTGCTAGAGTTCTGCCAACAGGGTTTTCTTGTGTTGGAAGGAGTTGTACCAGACGAGATTAATCACAGAGCGTTTGCGTATCTCGAAGAGAACACCTATTTTGAACCCGCCGAAATCCTCAAAGAGGGTTGGTTCGTCGATAATGTGATACTGAATCCGCAGGCAGCCGGTGCAGTTCGATCGTTACTCGGTAAAAACTTCGGTCTGCCGATTATGATGAGTCAGCATCGGGTCAAGTGCCCGATGTCGGGTCAGGGGTGGCATCGGGATGCTGGCTCCAAGTGGGGTCCTGAACTGAATTATCTGCAAGTGTTCTACTATCCGCAAGATACACCGGCAACATTCGGCCCCACCGAGGTCTTGCCCGGTTCGCATCTTTTCAACGCCTCTGCGCGTTACATGAGTCACTACGGCAACATTCGGGGGGCGGTGAAAACGACTGCCCCAGCGGGTTCAATTTTCCTCACAGTTTACTCAATCTGGCACCGCCGCTCCGCCTCAACGGCGGAAGGGATGCGCCACATGTTGAAATACAACTATTGGCGAACCGTGCCGCCGGAACGGGATTGGATAATTGAATCCAACTTCGACTTTGAAGCTGCGGATTACGGTTCCAACCGTTTCCAAAGTGCTCACATGTTCTACTGGCTCTGCGGAAAGAAGGATGAATTTCGCTGGATTGGAGGGCAAGGATGGCCACTGCGTTACGGTAGGGGACCCAATTACAAGCCTTACGGCACACCATCTGCACCACCGGGCGATTGGTAAAAATTCAGGGTGCACAAATAGTAGTAGGCATACTCCGTATGCCGTAACCGTTGTACAAATTACATCACTTCAGTAGGTCGATTTTCCAAAATCGACGGTTTTGTGTCTATTGTTTTGTTGGGGCTAAATGAATTAATGAACCAAATCAGGTATGGAGTTCAGAATGCTAATTAATATTGACGAGTGTGTAGCAGAAATTCTAGACATCGGACACTGCATTCTACCAGACCATTTTCCGCGAGCAGCACTTGAAGAATGCCGTCAGGCATTTCAACCGTTGCTGGAAGATGTCGCCGCCCGTATTCCCGAAGGCAACCGTGGCCCCAATCGCTGGGCGATTGGATTGCCCTTCGCGCCGCCGTTCTATCACTCCGCTTTCTTCAACGATGAGACAGTAATCGAGATTGTCAACCGCATCTTGGGTGAGGATATGCACATCTCCTATTACGGCACGGATACACCGATACAGGGATCAGAATATCAGCACGTCCACGCAGATCTGCCTTTTCTGTTCAAAGAGGAGCCAACACATCGCCACCCGCCCGCCCTGCTATCCGTGCGATTTACATTCGTCGATATGACCCCAGAGAACGGACCCTTTGAAGTCGCAGAGCGCACCCAACATCTGCCCCGGACCGAGACGCTGGAAAGAGCCAATGCGGGCAAAATCTCTCTCAAGCCTTTGCTACTTAAAGCCGGTGACGTGCTAATCACTGACCCGCGCACCGTCCACCGTGGCAGCCCCAACCGCACCAATACACCCCGTCCCTTTGCTGTTATCGTCCACAACCGCCACTGGTACAACATCAGCCGTGAACGACTGGAGGCAAACGAAGACACGCCAATGCTAACTGAGTCGTTCTATCGTACACTGTCGCAGCGGGAACAAGAGCTGCTGCGAAAAGTTCCTAGGAAAGCTGGCTAGCCAAATTGTGGGAACTGCCACGAGGCCCAAAAAAACTGAAACCGCTGAAACCTTCTACAATTTTTTCTGTGTCTGTTCGGATAACGCTTTGAAATACTGCTGAATCAGTTCCCGATACTGCGTTGGCAAGCTTTCTTGCTCTCCAGACCTGAGATTGGATTCGATCTGCTGTATGGTTTCTAGCAACTTGGGGTCGAGCGGTGGGGCATCATCTCCGGCAGCAGTTGGCGTTTTAGCGACTTCACTCTTCCTTCTTTTGCTGACCTCCCGCTTCTGCAACGATTTGGAACTTTCGAGCATCCGTGTCAAGATCTCCCGTTGTTTGTCTAACACCTGCTGGTTTAGGTTGCCCCGCTGAAGCTCGCCCTCTACTTCCTTCATCTCTTCGGAGATGCTGGTGAGATCGCCAAGCACTTCCGACAGCCTTTCCATCATATCTGCCACCCGTTCTGTGGCTTCACGAATCATCTGCTGCTCATATGCTAGTCGCCTGAGCATCTGCTCGTTGCTTGGTGTGCGTCCTTGTCTCCGCATCTGCTGATTCAACTGCTGCGCCATTTCATTCAGTTGCCCTTGACTTTGTGCCAGTTGCTCAAGTTGTTCCAGCATATTTTGCATCCCGGCTTCACCCATCTGTTGATTCATCTGGTCCATCGCTTCGAGCAGATCTGTGATCGCTTGGTTGAGGTCTGCCAATCCCTGCTTCTGAATCGGGACAGCGAGGTTCGGCTTCCTGTCTTCCAACGCTCGCGCAGAACGTTCAAAAGCATCGGCGGCAGCGTTAAGCCGCCAGACAGTTTTGGGATCAATTTGCATCTGGTTCGTGCCTAACTCCCAAAGCCGATCCGCCAGCAGGTTAAGCCCCGCTGCAAGTCCTAATTCGCTCGCTGCAAGTTCCTGCAGCTGCTTAACTTCACCCGGCAAATACTGGCCATGCCCAGATTGCAAAATTTCGTCGGTCCCCTCAATCGCTTCCTCATGCGTTCTTGAGAGATAGAGACCACTCCGTACCGCCTCGCGTATCGCAGTCAACGTCTCCTCTGCATTTCCACCTTCCATAAACTCCAACGCATTGTCCAATCCTTGGTACAGTTCGGTAAGTCCTTGCTGCGCCGCGCCCCCTGACTCTATTGCACCCTGCATCTGATTGCTGCGTATCTGTTGAGTCGCAGATTGGAGATCTTGTGCAATCTGTACATCTCGGGCGAATTGATTCAGCCGTTTGATTTCATCAGCAACCCGTTTGAGGTTCTCTAATTCTGACATCTCCTTTCCAAGTTCATCCAGTGTCTGATCAAGGTCATCCATCCCCTCTGCAATACGCTCTTCTTGTTTGGCGAGTTGCTTTGGATCCCATCGGGGCGCGTTGACACCTTGAATCTCATTCAGTGCATTGTTCTGATTAACTTGGTCAGCAAAATCTTTCAGCTGTTCCATTAGACGTTCTTGGCGTTCAGCGAGTTCTTTCGTCTGATTAACCGCCGCCTCTAGCTTCTGCTGAATGATCATCTGTTTATAGAGATCTTTCAGTCGATCCAGCTGCTGAAGAAACCGTTCTTGATTAAAGTTTGCTTCCATCAACTTCTGCTCCTGCTCGGATAGCTCCTGCATCTCTAACGCTTCCGCTAATTTGCGTAACAACTCCTTATGCTCCTCCGAGAGAGCCTGATCCATTAACTCTTGCAACTCCTGAAACTTCTCAACCGTCTGCATATCGAACAGCTGTTGTTTCTGCATTTGCTCGGTGGTTTGCTTCATCTCCTCAATCAGATCCTTTGTTGTTTTCTCAATCTCTTGCTGATTTTTCAGAACCTGTTCCATCAGTTTTTCATCTTTCAGAGTCAGCTCTTGGCTCTTCCGTATTTTATCGAGCAGCTCATCGACTATCGCGGTTTGCTCCGCCTGATCATCGTGTAACGCCTCAAGCCCGTGCATCTCGACTTCCTGCTCAAATTCGACCGCATCGTAAAGTTCCGCTAGGGTGGGAAAACGGATCGAATAGATATTGGATTTACCGATGTTGGGTCCAGAAACATTATCCGCATCAATTGCCTCGGCGTAATAAGAGATGATATCCCCCGGATACAGCCCAATCGGATCGATGTCCCAAGGAAATTCGATAAAGACTGGCGTATCTGTTGGATTCCACGTTTTCAAAGGCACCACTACGTCATCGTCCGTACCTTCAACCTGATAAACAAGTTGAATTTTCTCCACACCGTAGTCATCTTTCGCATCGAGTTGCAGAGAAACAATCATCGAATCGTCAAGCACAACATCTTTCCCCGGCGCAACAATCTCGATTTGAGGTTCAGCGTCCTCAATCGCGTGAATCGTGTACGCAATCGGTTGTGAGTTTGAAACGTTATTGACGTCAATTAGCTCAATATGATACTTTTCGCTACGCTGAACGATAAAGCTGTCGGATAGCCGAGTGCCTTCTGAGACTGTAAGTTTGACTGAATCTGATTCTTCAAAAACCAGCCTCGCTGAAGCGATGGGTTGATTTGCATCTCCCTCAAAATGAACCGTTGTTCCAATAAGGGTGGTGACATCGCCAAGATTCTGCTCAAGCACCTGTGGGGGAAGTTGGGTGTATTTCGGGTAGTTGAGTTTAAGTTGAAAGCGACTTAGGATTGGTGCACGAGTAACAGTGATATGAAAGTGTTCTGATTGTTCTTCCTTCACCGTGATGTAATATTCCATTGATTGCGTGACATTTTTGAACGTGAAGCGGTAGGCGATTTCGGTTTCATCTCTTGTCATCATAAGATTACGCCACGCGCTCGCTGATGCCAGCGTTTTACCTCCACCTCCGACCCGATAATAGAGGTGCACCGGTGCCCCAAAGTGCCCCGTCACTTTCGCGGCGATAGTAACATCCGTCCCGGATTGTATTCGCACGTTCCCCGGCTGGACCTCATCAATCTGGACGACAAGAATATCGCGCGGCGTTTTAGGCAGTTCGTCGAATGCCTGTGCAAAATCCTTCGCTGCGGATGGGAAGATGAAAAGAGTAATGAACAACAGCACGAAAGCGATAAGGGCAAAACCACCATACCGCTTAAGTTTCATAAACTCCCGCGAGAAAACTTTTCTGCTTTCGATCTCGTCCATCAATTGATGTGTGCTTTCGATCAACTTTTCTATGAACCCCGAGGCATATCCGAAGCGGTTGTTCTCTATTTCTGGCTTGAGTTGGACGGTACTCAAAATACGGTTTTCAAATCCGGGATAGTGATTTTCAACATAAGCAGCCACACGAGCGTTTGTTAGCTTTTGCAATACAGGCTGAATCAAATATCGAAACGCTGCATACACACCGATTCCTAACCATAGCAATACCAATCCCATACGGAGAAAGCGCGGCAAAGGTAGGATCTGATCGATGACAAAAGCAAGGGTAAGAGCAACGGCAACCACACTCAACCATCGGAGTGAACTGTGAAAGAAGAGTAGCAATCGCCACTGCTTACGCAATGAGCGAAGCCGGTTAATAATTTCTTGATAACTTTGTTCTGTATTTAAGTTCAACACAGCGTAACCTCCATTGTCCTCTCCCTATTTAGTGAGTCAATACATAAACCGCAATATTGACCGCCATCTTTGCAGCAAGTTCGCGAACCTGCGGCGTATCTTTGGGATGGACCTTTGAATCTTCCAGACCATCCCCAATATCTGAACTGTAGACGTAGTAAGCAACCATTCGACCTTCATGGAATAACCCAAAGCCTTGCGCGGGTTCCCCATCATGTTCGTGAATTTTCGGAAGCCCATTGGGAAAATCATAAAAACAGTGGTAGATGAGGTGTGAATTCGGTACAGGTTGCAATGACTGATTGGGAAACACACGGCGTATTTCACGACGGAAACTCTCATCCAACCCGTAATCGTCATTCACAAAGAGGAAGCCGCCGTGCGTCAAATAGAAGCGCAGTGCCTCAACCTCTTCTTTAGTAAAGCGAATGTTACCATGTCCCACAATATAGAGCATTGGATATTGGTATAAGTTGCGATCCGTCAGCTTCACAATAACACGTTCTGCAGCTGCCTCAATATCCGTTCTGATGCGAAGGATTTTCAGCCAGTTGGAAATGGTGGTCTGATCGCCGTACCAATCGCCCCCTCCGCCGTATTGAACTTGAGCGATGACAAACTTCTCACCAGCACTTTGGGCGGATCCGATCACGAGAGCTATACTGAACACAACGTAGAATGTGAAATGTAATGCGTGATTGATTTGATACACCGTTTTTCTTCCATCATATCCTTTAAACTATGTGAATCGCTTACCCCGTTGGAGCTAAATGAACCCATGAACCCATTATGAACTTCTTATGTTTTACGATTCACGATTCAGACAGGCCCGGAACAATAGGTCGTAACTCGCGCTACACCAACCCTCTCCGCATACGCAAAAACCATTCCGTCCCCAAAAATCCAACCGCAAGGATTAGAACAATCGGGTTATCCCACAACTCACGTTCCTGAACCGCAAAGACCGATTCTTGAACCGGCTTGATCTTATCGGGTAGAGATGCAGCGTCGGCAATTGGGGTGTAGTGACCGCCGGTGTTGGCTGCGATTTGTTCAAGCAGACCTTCGTTGAGTTCTGGATTCTCAAACTCTGCCAATGGAGATTCGACAAAAATTTCTGTTGAATCCTCACCGAGCGAGACAGAGCGATCTACACCTGAAGCGCGAATATGGTACGTCCCTTTTTGGTTAGCACGGAACTGGGCACGATAGGTGCCAGGGTTCTGTGAACTTACACTGGTTCGAACTTGAAAATGCTTTCCATCCGGCGGTGTCACCTCTATTTTAAGATCTGCAGCAACCATTGGCTGATAGCTCTCATTATAGGCATACGTGATGATCTGGACTTCATTGCCAACTGAATAGGTCATCAAATCTGTAGTGACATTGATCTGTTTGGTATCTGTCCGTGTCGCCAGCCAGCGAATCGCCTGCCCCCAAAAGCGAGGATAAGTATCATCCTCATCTTTAAAATTCCATACACCAAATCCCCAATTCCACAGTCCTTCAGCAGCAATTAGCAGACTTTTTCCCGATCCTGAACGTTGAAAAATCATGATTGGCAACGCCGTTTGATTCCTGTCTGAGTGATATTCAGCGAGTGTTGTTGCCCCGCCTTTAAGCTGAAATCCACCCAACCAGCGCGATAACGGTGGTAAATCACGCCATAAAGCCTCGACTTTTGCTTGTGTATTTCCCAAACGGGTGATCGGATGGTACATACCCTGTTGCGTCAATTGAAGACTAAAGTCCTCATCTCGCACATAGCAACCATTGGGAGGGATGACAATCGGCAAAAGTGCAGCAAGTTTAGTTTTCCTAAAACCATCGTGGCCGAGCGAGTGGCGACCACCGAGAAATATAACTGCTTTCCCCGCTTTTTCGACAAAATCGACGATCGCCGTGTGCTGCTGTGGAGTTAGTGTGGTTGAGCGGAGATCACCGATGATAAGTACATCGTAAAATAGTAGATCATCGAGCGTTTTGGGAAATTGAGGCATACGGGATGGCTGAGTTGTCTGTGGATAGTACCGATCGTAACGGGCTAACAGCGTTCCACGGAGTTGGTTCGGTGATTTGCTCGATAGGATAACACAGGTCGAATCAATGTTTGGATCACGTTCTAGTGTGCGCTTGAGAAAAGCATATTCCCAGCCGGGCTGTCCTTCAATATAAAGCAGGTGTAACTTGGTCTTAACCACTTTCAGTGGAAACGCTCGCGTATTGTTTTCGGCGGTTAACTCACCTTCAAGCACGGGAACGGAAACGACGTATTGGAAAAGACCCTCCTTCTGAGGATTCAGAGCGAACTCAATTGTTTGTTTCGGTTCATCCGTTAGGGTAACCGGCACCGAATCCACAACCTGATTATCCGTCATGAGTGAAACACGGGTCTGACTCCCTGAATAGCCTGTGTGATTCACACTAACGCGAATCGGCACATTGTGCTCCGTGTAGGCGACAGGACTGACCGCGACTCTGGAGAGTTTAAGATCTCTTGGCGGTTCAGGATCGCCAACACCGACTGCATAGATGGGAATCTGTGTTTCAGTCACCCGCTCAACCACAGACGTTGAGGCGTTGTGCGCCCCATCGGTGAACAGGACTATACCCGCAAGCAGTTGACCACGCCACTCCTTAGAAGCATCATTAATTGAGGTCGCAATATCCGTTAATCCTCCCACTGCATCAAGTGAACTAGCTTCACCGGAAATCTGATGAGGTCGTTTATCAAAACGGTACAGGTGAACATCAAACCGGTCGGTTAGGGTTGGGAGAAAGTCACTGGCTGGATTAAATAAGATACGGTTCACGAGATCTAGTCGTGTTGAAGACTGCCCCCCCAGTTCGACATCTTTAAGTTGCATGCTCTGAGAGGTATCCGCAAGAACCAGCAAATTTGTTGGTGGAGTGATATCTTTTCGCTCAATCAGCACCGGTTCAAGCAGACAAATCAGCAACACGAGTGCTGCCAAAATTCGTAAACCGATGAGAAGCACCCTAAACCCTTGACTCAGTGGGCGATTCAAACGGAGATACCCATACGCTGTAATACCAGCCATGAGAACGAGTCCAAGCGCAACCGCCCACCATGGCCACAGGTAAGTAAATCGCATCAAAGTTCCTTCTTTGTTTCCAATTATTTGATGAATTATACCCCATACCGAAAACACCGTCAACTGAAATACTGGAGCGGATGGCGGTACAACAGGATTCCAGTCTATCCCGACTTCCACTAACCAACCGCCCGAAAATTTCGCTTTTAAGGGTTGACAAGAAAATCCATCTTCTGTAGAATGAGCGTTGCCTCACTCAGCCGACTGCATGTGAACTGATTACTTTAAGGTGGAGGCATTTATAGTGAATTCAAAAAACAGGTAGACATATACTATAGTGAATTCAAAAAATAAATAAACACTTGCGCCCCACGGTAGATGCGGTTTGTAACCGCCACCGCATCGGCACCCCCCTTTATTCTACCCCCCCTTAGTCCCCCCGCAAGCAGGGGGGAAAGCTAGCGGGGGGAAATAGGGGGGCTACCCAACGGGGGGACGGTAGGTTCGGTATCCGAACTGCCCCGGTTTGGCGTGTCTCATTAATTCTAAGGTCCACTATAAACTGTTGCCTCGAACCACACAAGTAAGGGGGTGGAATCAATTCAATCATCACCCATATTAGATAGAATTTACGCGATAACGCTCAGCTTCAGAGGAGAAATGATTCCAGCAGAGATTGTCCTGAGTCCCGAAACACATCAAAAGATTGTGGAAGAATCAAACTTCCAGCACGGACTCGAGGTAAAAAAAGATCCGGTATCTGCGCTTAAAGGAGCTTTCTCAATCCCAATCACGATCCGAAAAGAAGACACAGACATTATCGTTGTAAAGGGACTATACCCAAACCCTTGCCCGGTTTGTGGACGTCGTATTCCATTTCTGCGAGAGATGATTGAGCGTATTGAATCCCGTTCCATCAAACGTATCCGCTGTCCGTTGGGGCACCGCTACGAGGGAGAAATCAAAGTATACTACCTGAACATCTTTCAGGAAAATCAATCGGAAGCTAAAGCAATCCAAGTATGCCCACAATGTGGGGGTGAAAATATACAGAATCTAAGTCAAACAGATATTTTCTGCCTCGATTGCGAATGGGATAACCTGAAATATATTCGCGATTCTTAGCGGGTGTGTTAATGGGAGAGGACAACAGAACAATAGTGGGAAAAGATGTGTCGATCTATACGCAAATAAAAAAAGCCATGCTGCCATTGTATGACAGCATGGCTTTTTCGTGCCCCGATAACGGATTTCGGGGATAGGTTTGTGGGGTTACCTTGTGGTGATTAATGGTGGTGGTGATGGTGTCCATGCCCATGGTGGTGATGTCCATGGTCATCTGGCTCTTCCTCCACCTCTGTAATTAACGTTTCGGTTGTCAACAGCAATCCTGCCACACTCGCACCATTTTGGATTGCAGATCGTACCACCTTCGTCGGATCAACGATTCCTGCATCAAGCAGATTGTCATACTCTCCGGTAGCAGCATTCAAGCCGTAACTTCCCTCGCCATCTTTGACTTTCGCAGCAACGACGGATCCTTCCAATCCTGCGTTTTCAGCGATGGTTCGGATCGGCGATTCTAGAACTCTTCGGACAATGTTCACACCGGTTTCTTGGTCGCCTTCAAGATGAAAATCTTCAAGGGCAGAACCGGCTCTTAACAATGCGATGCCACCCCCCGTGACAATTCCCTCTTCGACGGCTGCACGGGTTGCAGACAAAGCATCTTCAAATCGTGCCTTTCTCTCCTTCATCTCAACTTCTGTCGCGGCACCGACATTAACAACGGCAACGCCGCCGGCGAGTTTCGCAAGGCGCTCCTCTAACTTCTCCCGATCATAATCGGAGGTCGTTTCCTCGATTTGTTGCCGAATCTGTCCAATCCGTGCCTGAACATCCTCTGCGGCACCAGTTCCGCCAACAATCGTTGTGTTATCTTTATCAACAATAACGCGCCTCGCACTGCCCAACATACCAGCCACGACATTTTCCAAGCGGATGCCAATGTCTTCTGAAATTACCTGACCACCTGTAAGAATGCCGATATCTTCAAGCATCTCCTTGCGACGGTCTCCGAAGCCGGGAGCTTTCACTGCAACAACCCTAAGCCCGCCACGTAATTTGTTGACAACCAGCACTGCTAAAGCCTCTCCTTCAACGTCTTCAGCAATAATCAGCAGCGGACGGCCAAGTTGACCGACCTTTTCTAAAACTGGAACTAGATCCGTAACTGTGCTAATTTTGCCGGTGTTAATCAAAATGAGCGGATCTTCCAATTCAGCAACCATAGATTCGGGATCTGTCGCAAAATGGGCTGAGAGGTAGCCTCGGTCAAATTGCATACCTTCAACAATATCGACCTCTGTTTCAGCACTCTTGCCATCTTCAATCGTAATTACGCCATCTTTTCCAACTTTGTCCATTGCATTGGCAACGGTTTTTCCAATGTCGCTGCGATTGGCGTTATCGTTGGCGGCAATTGATGCAACCTGTGCAATCTCATCGCTTGTGTTGACCGATTTGCTCTGCTTTTGGAGTTCTCCAACAACAACTTCGGCGGCTTTATCAATCCCGATTTTTAGTTGCATCGGATCTGCTCCGGCGGCAACGTTTTTGAGTCCTTCATGAACGATTTCTTGTGCCAATATGGTTGCCGTGGTTGTACCATCTCCCACTGCATCATTGGTCTTGGTTGCGACGGATTTCAGCAGTTGCGCCCCCATATTCTCATAATGATCTGGGAGATCGATTTCTTTAGCCACCGTTACACCATCACTGGTAACCACGGGTGCGCCAAAGGATTTCTGGAGAACAACATTCCTCCCTCGGGGCCCCAACGTGACTTTCACGGCGTTTGCTAGCGCATCTGCTCCCTCCTTAAGAGCATTCCTTGCTTCTACATCGAAGATCAGCTGTTTTGCTGCCATAAGGTTCCTCCTTAATTAATGGGCGTGCTGCGATCGATTTTAAGAGACAAGCGTGTGCTTCGCCTCATCTTGAGACAGAATCTGTGCACTTTATGGGCAAGAATCCAACCGCGGGGCGGATTCTCGGTGAATCCTACTAAAAACAGTTCCATAATATAACAATTTCAAAAGCCGGAACTTTTAGCACTCTCGCATAGTGAGTGCTAAAAGCAGGCGAAATTATATCATTACTGTATCCCAAAGTCAACCTGAATCTCAGTCGGATTCAGGTTTATCGCTTGCCTTGACTAGTAATCCGTGATAAAATGACCTCATTAAATTGCCCATCACGGTGCATCACGCCTTACATGTGCCACAGATTGGGCAGTTTTTGCTTACAATAAGTTTGGGAATTCACGAAATAACTCGAAAATCTTCCCATGCTGCCTCAATAGTAACTGATATATTACCCTGATAGTCATCAGAATTGAGGTATTAATTCAATGTGGAGCAACCGAAAAAACGCAAGACACAAAAAAATTATCTCCCTAATCATTTGAGGCATCAATGGTATAATCTTTGCTCCCACGATAACAGTGATGCACCTAATATCCGGTTTGGTATAAATAATAGACGGTTGATTCAGGTGGATAATGCTTCATTCTATCGTACTGTTTCGACCGTTCTATATCACCGCAGGATCTCATAATGTATCCCTCTACGCCCAGACGAGCATGGAAAGGGGAATGAAAATTGAACAACGTTTTTCTGAAAGACATGGCTTATCGCAAGGCACGGGTTATCTTGACCACGATTGGCATCACCGTGCTAATCGCCCTTATTTTGATGTTGGGGGGCATCATGAATGGTATGCGCATCCAAGCGCAGCAATACCCTAAATTTACAGGAGCCAATATTTGGATCTCGGCAGAAGGCTCCGGCAGCGCATTTATCGGTTTTTCGCTGCTTGTTCCAGAACACCTTGCCTATCTTGATGGCGCACAACCCTTGAAGCCAGAATCGGTGTCACCGCTGGTTTTCGCACATGCGCGACCTGTAATTCGTGGGAAACTGGGCAAGGCGGTTGTTGTGGGATACAAAGCGGACAAATTGGGAGGCCCGACGCAATTTGAGTTAACCGAGGGGCGACTGGTTACTGCAAGTCAATATGAGGGATGGGCGGAAGCGGATATTCCACCGCGTGAGGTTGTCGTCGATGAAAAGATGAATCTCGAAATCGGGGAGCGAATTTTGATTGGGAACAAAGAGCTCAAGGTGGTTGGAAAGGCAAAGAGCCTGATGTTTGTTCTCGACACGCCGCTGCTGTTTATGGATCTTCGGACTGCACAGGAAGTGCTGCTTAAAAATTCACTTCACGTCAATATGATGATAGCTCAAGCAGCGGAGGGATATACGCCTGAGAAAGCCGCGAAGGAACTCGAAAACTTCGATGAACAACTCAAAACGATTGATGTGCGCACCCTAAAACAAACACTTCGCGATATTATTGCTACCTATGTAGATGAACCGATGAAGGCTGTTCAATTTTTGCGAGTGATGCTCTGGATTGCTGCAGGGCTTATCGTCGGAATGATCACCTACGTCACAACCCTCGAAAAGACACAAGAGATTGGTGTTCTTAAAGCAATCGGTGCATCTAATTTTTACATTTCATCATTGATAATCAAGCAGGTTGTTCTGATGTCGGTAGTAGGTGTTGTATGTGGGTTGATTTTGTCGTACATCTTCGCTGTTGCTGCGCCAATCTTCGTGTCAATTCACCCGGTCGAATCAGGTATTGTCGCGCTAATCAGTTTTGTTGTGTGCTGCGCCGGCGGTTACCTCGCTGCACGAAAAGCGATCAGCGTTGACCCAATGGTCGCATTTAGAGGAGAAGTCTAATCCGCGAAGGTGAAGCGCGCGAGGTGAATAAACCTCTGATATAAATTTCCGATTTAGATTTAGCATGAATTGGCGGTTTGCTCCGCCCCTTCTCCAAGGGAGGCGACACACGAATTGCTAAGGGAATAGGGAGGAACTTAATGGGAATTGTTGTCGAAGGAAAAGGATTAACAAAACATTTTGGTGAGGGAGATGCAAGGGTTGTGGCTGTTGATCAAGTTGACATTGCCCTCGAAGAGAGCGAATTGGTGATGTTCATGGGCGACAGTGGTTGTGGTAAGACGACGCTGATCAGCTTACTCGGTTGTATCCTCACACCGAGTGAAGGGGATGTTTGGATTGATGGGGAACAGATTGACTACGAAAATCACAATCTGTCCCAACTTCGCAGCGAGAAAATTGGATTTGTGTTTCAACTGTTTAATCTTATCCCATATCTAACAGCGGTAGAGAATGTCATGGTCGCCATGAATATTGCTGGCATGACGGGCAACGAAGCGGAGAAACGCGCGGCGGACCTTCTCACTCAGGTTGGGTTGGAACAGCGTTTACACCATCGACCCGCACAGCTGTCAGGCGGCGAAAAGCAGCGTGTCTCCTTTGCACGCGCCCTGGCTAACAATCCCAAAATCATCTTTGCCGATGAACCTACCGCGAATCTTGACAGCCGGCAGAGTGCTAATCTGATGAACCTTGTGCGAGAACTACGCCAAGAACACCAAACCACTATCGCAATCGTAACACATCACGAGGGTTTAAAGAAAGATGCGGATCGGGTGATTCTGATGAAAGATGGACAGATTGTGTCGGTGTAGTTTAGTAGGAGCGATCCCCGAATCGTGACTTCTCTGAGTAGATTCACCCGTTTCGTGAGATTGAAAATAGGAGGAGATAATCCATGTCCACCTCAAAATTTGTTCCATTCAAGGAGACAAACCCTCACATCGACATCACTCATACCTTGACTGCAAAATTTGCTGATGATGGCTATCTCTTCTTTAGAGATCTGCTTGATAAGGAACGGGATCATGATACCTCAGAGCTGTCGCCGTAGATCAATCCAGGCCTTACTCATTTCGCTGATCATCTATCTCTGCATTGCTATCACATTGACGTTCATATATTATCAGCAAGATGGAGAAGGGTTTGAAGAGTTGGTACAGATTGAACTGCTTGATGAAAAATACCTCCTCAAATCACGTCGAGAAACGCTTAAACCGCCCCCGCCGAAACGTATCATGGTCCCACGACAGATTCAATCGTCAATTGCCCATCAACCCCAGACGATCAAGTTGACAACTGCCGCCAATCTGATTAGTGAGACCCTCCAGCCATCAGAACAACCGTTACTTCACAGTGCAAACCCCGATCAGGTCAATCCCCAAGACCAACTTCCCGATGTCACAACAGCCGCGGAAACGCTCAATAGCCGTGAAACACGGATTAATGAAGAGGTTTCAACGCGCTTTCAAACAAGCGGCGGAGCAGGTGTGAGAAGCGATCGGCAGCGAGCCAAAGGGAGCGGTAAGGACGGCATCCATGCACTGGAATCTACTGGTGCATCAGATATCGGGGTGGTTGGCAATCGCCCCGGGAAGCGCGGTTCGGGCCAGGGAGATGGCTCAATTATGGGCGATAGTCCCTTTGCTGAAGCTTTGCGACGCATCGCTGAGCATATCATTGCTACACGCACGAAAGATCAGGTTGATGTCGTTTTTGTGCTTGATACAAGTGCGAGTATGCGAGATAACACTCAGCAGGTCGCGGACAATCTATTCAGTATGACCGATGCGTTTGACGAGATCAATATCGAATATTTTCTTGGCATGATTGAGTTTAGTGTTAGGTACGAGGGGCAAGTGCTGAAACGTCGTCCGCTTGTACCAGATGTCGGGATGCTTCGATATCAGATGAGAAAAACCCGATTGAGCGGAGACGAACATGCGCTCGATGCGATGATGGACACCTTTAATTCCATGGAATTTCGTTCGGAAGCCGATAAGTTTCTCGTGCTAGTAACAGACGAACCTGCCACGACCGGATTGGGAGCAAAACTAAGTATCGATGAGATGCGTCAAAAAGTTATTGACAGTTGTCGGTTACATGAGCTGCGTGTCAATGTGCTAGGACACACAGAGGAATATCAGATGCGCCTTGCGGAAGAAACCGGAGGGCTATGGCAAGAGATTCCCGGTGGACTCAGACAGAAAACCAGCTTAACGGCTTCACGCGCTGCCAACGAAAGGTTTATTAAGACCTTTCGTGAAATCGTCACTGATATGCGCCGAAACGCTGGGGCACTGTTATTCAGCGTTGGACTCGATTTCCAAGCGGCTTTGGACGATCACGGAGACATTCTCACCAAAAAACTGCGTCGAGAATTTCAAAAGCATAATGTTATCCTTTCTGACACTTGGCGACTCGCTGAAAGTGCTACCACTTTGGTAAGATCGCCAGGCGAGATGTGGGTAATAACAGATCATGACTGCGGACGAATATACACCGTTCGGAAAGAGGGAGAGAAACTCAATATCTACCTCGGCAGCCATCCAGAAGCTACTGCACGACCGATAGTAGATATCGTCATCATGCTCGATTACAGTCGTAGTATGGGGGGGAAATCTGAAGCAATAATGCTCGGTATCAGCACCTTAATTGGGAGATTGGATCTTCTACCGATTGACTATCAAATCGGACTTATCCGCTTTGCAGAGGCAAAGGATGCAATTAAATCGGTCGACGGCGCAGATGTCATCCAAATGCCGATTAGGGAAACCGGAATACGAGACCTGCTTGCAGATCCCTTTGGCGGGGATGAACACCTTACAGATGCCATTGCGAAAGGGCTGCGACAATTTCACTTTCGCCGTGATTCCCGTCGCTTTATCCTTGTTTTAACTGATGAGCCAACTACCGGCACTGTTCCACCGGAGCGTGCGATAACACTTTGCCAATCGTTGGGACTACGAGCGTATGTCATCGGCGTGCCGGGAAAAGGCGACTTTCAATGGCAGTTGACCAAACAAACAGGCGGTCGGTTTTTCCGAATGCCAAAACACCTGCGTCAGTCCAATCCAGACCAATAAGTTTTACTTGATGGCATCAATTCCAGAATCCCGAACATTGCCGCAGCAAGCAATGGGACGACTTGTGTCAAACCAATTTAGTGCTTGCATTTCTAAATGAGGTGTGCTAAAATCAGTCCTATATCTTCAAATGGTTTTGACAAAGGCAGTAACAGGTAAATTCTCCACTCTAGATGTGCGTGTAAGCACATTTAACACCCAATCTTAAAACAATACTGTAAGGAAAGAGACAATGGCAGATGTTCTAATTATCGGTGATGGGCCCGGCGGTTTAAGTGCCGCACTTTTCCTAGCCAAAAACGACATGGATGTAACTGTTTTTGGTCAGAATAAAACTTTGATGCATGACGCGATGCTCTACAACTACTTGGGCATCCCTCAGATAACCGGAACTGAGTTTCAAGAGGTTTCGCGTAAACAGGTCGAAGGATTCGGCGGCAAAATTCTTGATGTCGAAGTAACTGAAATCGAGACTGGTGGTGCCGAATTTTCCGTGAGTACAACAACAGGTGATAAGCATCAGGGAAAATATCTCATCGTTGCAACCGGTTTGGAGGAGGCGTTAGCCGAAACACTTGGGTTGGATACCGATAGTGATAATGATGACGCTATCATTGCCGATCGAGAGGGGAAGACAGCCATTGAAAATCTCTATGTTATTGGATGGTTGACTCGCGGTCAGCGAACACAAGCAATTATTTCCGCAGGCGAAGGGGCCTCAGCGGCATTAGGCATCATCTCGACCGAAATCGGGAGGGATTTTCACGACTTTGATGTTGTCAAAGAAGATGGAGATGACGAATAAAACATCGCAACTCGTCGGTAACTAAGATGCTCAGAGACACTGTCTCTGGGCTTTTTTTTAGAGTGGGCAAGTTTTCACAATATCTAAGGAGAACTGGAATGCAATGGTCCAGAATGACTACAACTGAGACTCAAAAAGGACTGTGCTGCCTCATTTGCTTACTATTTACTTTGTGTGCAGCGACCTTATATGCAGCCGGATTTGAAGATGTCGAACAAAAAATCAGAGAGCATGTCTTGTCCAATGGTATGAAGTTCATCATCCTTGAGCGGCATGAGGCACCGGTATTTTCCGGATATCTTTATGTCAATGTTGGTAGTGCTGACGAAGTATATGGCAATACTGGAATTGCCCATGTCTTTGAACACATGGCGTTCAAGGGAACAACGACTCTCGGCACAAAAGGGTATGATGAAGAAAAAGCACTGATGGACAAGATGGATCAGGTGTTTGATCAACTCAGAGCCCAATGGGCAAAAGGAAATCACGCGGATACTGAAAAACTAGGCGAATTGGAAGCCGAATTTAAGCAGCTTCAAGAGGAAGCCTCTCAATACTCCGATGGCGAAGAATATACAAAAATCTTAGAGCAGGAGGGAGCTGTCGGTGTCAATGCCGGCACATCCGCTGATTGGACTGCCTATTTCTATAGCCTTCCTTCAAATAGGATTGAGTTGTGGATGGCACTCGAATCGGAACGATTTATTGATCCCGTGATGCGAGAGTTTTTCAAGGAAAAAGATGTCATCAAAGAAGAACGGCGAATGAGAACTGAAAGTAGTCCAATTGGTAGGTTGATTGAGGAACTCCAAGGACTGGCATATCTGGCACATCCCTATGGTCATCCAATCATCGGTCATATGTCAGATATTAACACAACAACGCGAGCAGAAGCCCTTCAATTTTTTAAGGAATACTATACCCCCGGCAATATGGTGGCTGCGCTTGTTGGTGATGTAGATGCCGATAAAGTTATTGAGATGGCGGAAAAATACTTTGGCAGAATGCCTGCTCGCCCCAATCCACCTCGCGTTGAAACTGCCGAGCCAAAACAGCTAGGGGAACGACGCATCAAAATTGTAGAGCAGACGCAGCCATTCATCGCTATTGCCTACCACAAACCGGAAGTCAGACATCCAGACAATGCTGTATTTGGTGCAATAACGGATATCTTGGCTTCGGGACGAACGTCACGTCTATATAAGAGATTAATTCGAGATGAAAAGGTCTCCATCTCTGCCGGTGCGTTCCCGGGATTTCCGGGCGACAAATACTCAAATCTTTTCCTCTTTTACTCATTTCCTGCACAAGGACACACGAACGCGAAAAACGAAGATATGATTTTGGCTGAAATTGAGCTTCTTAAAACGGAGTTGGTTTCGGAGGCGGAACTGAAGAAAGTCAAAACGCTTGCAAAGGCGGGATTAATTCGTTCGCTTCGTTCTAACAGCGGGTTAGCTGGAATGTTATGCAGTGCTGAATTCCTACTAGGCGACTGGCGGGAATTGTTTAAGTCACTTGGGCGGATTGAAAAAGTGACGAGCGAAGATATCAAACGGGTTGCAAATGAATATTTTGTCGATTCCAACAGATCTGTGGGAGAGATTGTGACATCGACAGACGATAAAGAAAAGGAGGAAAATCAGTGAAAAAGTACCCGTTGTATTGGCTAATATGGAGTTTTGCCCTGATTCTTTTGATTGCTGCTACTGGAGAGGCACAAAATAAGCCCCATGAAGGGCTCGTTTATCCACCCCTAAATCAACCACAGCCACCCGTCCCTGATCGGTTTGAATTAGATAATGGGATGATTGTTTACCTCCTAGAAGACCATGAGCTGCCAATTATCGACATTTCTGTGCGGATTCGCACCGGCTCACTCTACGAACCCGCGGACAAAGTTGGGTTAGCAGCAATCACGGGAGCAGTCATGCGAACAGGGGGCACCACAAGTAAAACCGGAGATGAGCTTGATGAAATTCTGGAGAATTTAGCCGCGTCCGTTGAAACGAGCATCGGTGATGATGCCGGCTCAGCGTCCGTGTCGGTGCTGAAAGAAGACCTCGATACAGGGCTATCCATCCTCGCTGATATCCTCATGAATCCTGTGTTCCGAGAGGATAAAATCGAGTTAGAGAAGGTGCAGCATCGCAGTGGTATTGCGCGGCGAAATGATAATCCGGGGGCTATCACGAGGCGAGAATTCAGTAAACTCATCTATGGGGAGGATAGTCCGTATGCACGTACAACCGAGTATGATACGATTAACAGTATCACCCGTGATAATCTCGTCGCTTTCTATCAGAAATTTTTCCGTCCCAACAACATCATTCTTGGTGTGCTTGGAGACTTCGATTCCGAAATTATGCTGGCAAAGATCCAGGAGGCTTTCGAGGGATGGGAACCCGCGGAGATTGAACTTCCCGAAAAACCGAAAGTCCCCGAAACGTATGGCAAGATAGTCGCGCTAGTAAACAAAGACGACGTGAATCAAACCAATATCCGTATGGGACATATTGGTTGGTTACGGAAGAACGAAGACTATCCCGCTCTGGTCGTGATGTCCCAAATTCTGGGGATTGGGTTTTCTAGTCGATTGATAAACAGCATCCGAGTTGAAAAAGGGTTGGCATATTCTGTTGGAAACAATTACGGCGCCGGTTACGATGTTCCCGGCGTCTTTCTTATTGTATGTGGAACCAAATCGGAAGCCACTGTAACGGCAATCGAAGCGATTCTGGTTGAAGTTGAAAAGATGCGGGCTGAAGAGGTTACCGACGAAGAATTAAAACAAGCAATTGACGGCTTCATGAATTCCTCTGTGTTTGACTACGATACTAAGGGAGAAATTCTATCTCGAGCACTCCGGTATGAGTACCATGACTATCCGCAAGATTTTGTTGAGCAACTCATGGCGGGGATTCGCGAAGTCACGAAAGCAGATGTCAGACGCGTCGCCGCTGAATACCTGCATCCCGACAAATTTACACTCATCGCCGTCGGCAAAGCCAGCGATTTTGATAAACCGTTGAGTACGCTCGGAGATGTCACAGAAGTCGATATTACCATTCCATCACCCTCTCCTGAACCTGTCCCCGAAGCGGGTGAAGCAGAAACCGCAAAAGCAAAGATGATTCTCACCGGTGTTATCGAGGCACATGGTGGGCTTGAGAAATTACAGTCTGTGAGAAGCCTCGTCACCCAGGGACAATACACCCTCAACACCCCTGGGGGAATGATGCAGGCAAATATAAAACGCTCTCGCCTATTACCGGACAAGATTCGACTCGATATAACCCTTCAAGCCATGGGTATGCAAATGAGCCAAATCTTTGACGGTGAATCTGCGTGGATGGCGATGCCTCAAGGAGTTCAACCCCTTCCCGGTTCTCAGGTCGAAGAATTCAAAAAGGACGCGCTTCGGGATACCATTAACTTGCTAGCCAACCTTTCCAGCGATGATACGTCTGCCCAGTATCTGGGGACAGAAGATGTAAACGGAAAATCGGCAGACGTAATAAGAGTCACTATGTCTGATGCGGACGCCTTAAAACTCTTTGTTGATCAGGAAACGAAATATATTCTCAAGAAATCGTATCAGAGTTTAGGGCAAGCAGGCCCGGTGGAGACGGAGGAATTTATTGATGACTATCGGGATATCTCAGGGGTTAAAATTGGATTTCATACGGTAGTTCACCAAAACGGTGAACTCTTCCTTGAAGGCACACTCAGCGAAGCCATAATTAACGCCGAAGTGGATGGGTCGCTATTTGAGAAGTAGTTCCGTGACGTCATTAATTTCGCTTGGCAACGATTCGCATCGGATCTTATCTGGCTCCCTTAATGCGGAGAATCGTATGAGTAAGCAAAACATCACTGAATTTGATAGCTTAGATCTGGAACTGTTTTTTTGCACAGAAATCCTAAAGCTGAACTCATTGCATTACGGATATTGGGAGGAAAGCGAAAAACCAACAGAGGAAGGTAATAAACTAACCCTTGAGGGTTTGCGGGCTGGGCAGGAAAAATATACAGATATACTCATAGAGGCAATCCCTAAAAATGTTAAAAGTATTCTAGATGTCGGCTGTGGCATTGGAGATGTATCGAGAGCACTGGTAAAATCGGAATATGATGTAACCGCAATTTCACCAGATCGAAATCATGCGAAATATTTTGAGGATCATCTCTCAAAATTAACCTTCTTGCAGACAAAATTTGAGGACCTCAAGGTTGATAACAAATTTGATTTGATCCTCATGAGCGAATCTCAGAATTATTTCCCAACCGAAACCGGATTTCGTCAATGCACATCATTTTTATTACCTAAGGGATATCTACTTGTTTCGGGGATGTTTAAAAAAGATAGCAATAGTAAAATTACAGAGGTTCCCAATACCATTGAGGATTATGCAAGAACCGCCGAGAAGCACGGCTTGGTATTGATAACAAATATCGACATAACCCAAAACATACTCCCGACTATCAACTTTACGTATGAATCAATAGAGCGTTACGTTGAGCCAAGTGTCACAATGTTAAATCACTTTATATCATCAATATCACCGCTAAAAAGCTGGTTCATTAAATTCTTTTTTCGGAAGCAGATAAAGGAGACCTTGCAGATTTATAATTATTATAGACAGAGAAACCATCCGCTTTTTTTTAAGCAGAATCTCGTTTATGCTAGACTCTTGTTTCGATACAATGGCTAAACGTAAAATGTAAAAATTCACTCGGCTTCCCTTTCATAGCCTACCCCAATGGCTTTTGAACGTTCAATCCTCTCACCGACGATGCGAAAACAGATACTCAGTTGATACGCTCCTAGTCTCTGACCGATTCAGAGCTGCCAGTTTGCATGAGTCGTAGTGGTTAGATCTGTAACGGGAATAGGGCAGTACGCATCACGCTCATCTATCATGAAACAAATTGTACGTTCCATCAACAACTGGTTGAAATTGCGGATTCTCGAAATACAGGAATTTGTAATTTTCATGGCAAATGTTGCAAGGGGCTTATACAAAAAACCTCGGTATTGGCACGATTTCTTCGATCACATGGACATCATGGGGGTTGGTTCTATTCCGATTGTACTTATTGCAGGGGGCTGCGTTGGTGCGTTAATCACGTTGGAAACGCTAGCAGAGCTGCGTACCTTTGGGGCAAACGTGTTGTTGGGAAAGTTGACAGGGCTTTCGATTATACGGGGGTCGGGCCCCGTATTTACTGCGATGATTGTTTCGACCCGTGTTTGTTCGTCCGCTGCCGCCGAGTTAGGTGCAATGCAGGTAAGCCAGCAAATTGATGCGTTGGTGACGATGGGTGTAGATCCTTTTCGGAAATTAGTTACTCCACGCATTGCTGCTGGGACGCTTATGTTTCCGGCACTAGCCACCATAAACGGTGTCGCCGCAATCCTTACAGGCGCGTTGGTAGCACAACTTTCGGGCGCAATGAGTCTATCGTTTTTCCTGAATCAATCCTTGAGTAGTATCACCCCCGGCGATGTTCTTTGGGGATTAACCAAATCGGCTGTATTTGGTTTTATTGTTGTTTCAATCGCTTGCTACTATGGACTTCGTGTTCAGGGAGGCACCGCAGGGGTCCGAGCCGGCGCATCTCAGGCTGCAGTTGCTTGCGTGCTTCTCATTCTTATTTCCAACTCTATAATGACAACGATTGTGCATTCATTTTAGTGATGATTTATTTAACGTAGAAATTCAGCTGCCACAAATAGCGTTTTGCACTTTTTTCTTTTATCGACTTTCTATGATTTCACTCAAAAGCATTAACTTCTTCTCCAATGATGCACAACATATCCTCAAAAATATCACTTTTGATATTCCAACTGCCAAGGTGACCGCTATTATTGGAACGAGTGGATCTGGAAAGACAACCCTCCTTCGCATCATAGCGGGCTTGTATGAACCGACTAGTGGTGAAATCTGGATAAACGGACAAAATCTAGCTGCACTGCCGAAGACCAAGCAACAGCAGGTTCGCAGTAAAATGGCAATCGTGTTTCAACATGGAGCCCTCTTTGATTCACTCACGGCGTGGGAAAACGTTGCTTTCCCGCTTTATGAACAGGGGACGATGCCAGTTTCAAAGGTCAGAGAGGAGGCGGAGAAATTACTGGATATGGTTGATTTGCACGATGCGGCAGATCTCTCGATAGATCGATGCAGCGGCGGAATGCAGATGCGAATCGCTATCGCTCGGGCACTCGCCTCTTATCCTGAAGTTATTCTCTATGATGAGCCCTCCAGTGGTTTGGATCCGATTGCGCGAAGCCTCATCTGTGATCTCATCCAGAAACAACAGATCCAGCAACGGATGACTTCCGTGCTTGTCACCCATCAATTATCTGCGGCATTTCAAATTTCCAATCATTTCGTTTTTCTATACGAGGGGGAAATCCTCTTTGAAGGAACTGCCGATGAATTAATGGAAGCAAAAGATCCTTATATTCAACGCTTCATTCAACCGCCGAGTCGTTCTTATCGAGCAACCGACCTTGTGCGTTTGTAAAACGTTTACAGCGCAACGAATTGTAGTATTTTTATGGAGGTAATATTCATGCGATTACAGAGATCGCAAGTCACGTGGTCACAATTACGAGTCGGAATTTTCTCATTGATTTGTGGTGTCGTCTTACTATGGCTTGCCCTTTTTGCTGCCAATGGTCTAAAGGCAGTCCAAAATCGCTTTACTGTACAAACCGTTATTGATTCTGCATCTGGGTTAAAATCAGGAGACGTGGTACGTTTAGCGGGAATTGAGGTTGGAACAGTCAAGACCGTTGAATTTGTTCGCCAGAATGGTGTGGAAAAAGTCCAAATACAGCTGAATCTAAATCAACAAGCCGCGCAACGAGTCAAAAGCGATTCGATCGTTCAGATTAAATCGGTCGGTTTTACGCAGAGTCGATATGTGGACATCTCACTAGGGACACCTCAAGGCAACTCGATATCTGAAGGGGTTACATTGAAGGGCACTGTCCCGACAGAAATGTCCCTTCTGCTGAATCAAGCAATTGCAGTGAGTGAAAATATGAATAGTTCTTTGACTCGCTTTGAAAGTCTTGTGAATCGAATACAATCCGGCGAGGGCACCTTTGCAAAATTGCTATCGGATGCAGCACTTTACACGAATCTAGATCAGGCGACAAACAATGTCTCGGCGTTTGTCGGAGAGTTAAACGAAGGGGAGGGCTTGCTCCCCCAACTTCTCTCCAGGAAGGAGATTGCTGAGAATGTTACGCAAAGCACCGCTTGGACAGCAAAGTGGGGGCAACAAGCAGTTCAAGGCGAAGGCACGTTAGGAAAACTAAATACCGACCCTGCCCTCTTTAATCGGGCAGAACGCATCTTGGAAAGCCTCGAAAGTCTTGAAGCACGTTTCAATCGACTTGATGCGCTCATCGGCTCTGCCGACGCGCTCATCCAAAAAATCGAGAACGGCGAAGGAACAGCAGCCAGAATCATCAATCGTCCAGATCTGTATGATCAATCTGTCGCAACCTCCCAAAAGGTGGAACAGCTAATTAATCAGGCGCAGTCGGGTGAAGGCACAGTCGGTAAGCTCGTTTCGGATCCGTCTTTGGCAGAATCTATTACAGCTTCTACCGAATCAATTGCCCAACTCACCGATAAACTGAATACCCCCGGAAACACACTGGACAAACTGACATCAGGCACCGAACTGTTCGATCATCTAACCGCAACAACGAAACAGTTAGAAGCTGTGCTTGTGAAAATTAACACTGGGGAAGGCTCACTGAGCAAACTTGCCAACGATAAGAAAACTGCTGAAGAACTCTCAAAACTAATCTATAACCTCAAGGTACTAGCTGCAGATATTGAGGCACATCCCAAGAAGTATGTGGGATTCAGTCTTTTTTAGAATATTTGAAGATAAGTGCACTCATCTCTATTGTTCAACGCCTAAGACAGTGGGAGAATCAATGAATGGATCTATTTGAAAAATGCTATGATTTTAGCTATGGCAGGAGCACCCGAGGACAAGAATATAAAGCAGTGCTTGAGGCAGGAATTTATCCTTATTTCATTCCAATCCAATCCTCTGCAGATACAGAGGTCATAATTAATGGCGAGAAGAAGGTGATGATTGGATCGAATAATTATCTCGGGTTGACACATCACCCGAAAGTCCTTGAAGCTGCTGAGATAGCTGGGCGAAAATACGGCTCTGGCTGTACAGGCAGCCGATTTCTGAACGGCACCCTTGATATCCATATTGCGCTTGAAGAAGCACTCGCAGAATTTGTCCAAAAGGAAGCTGCATTGGTGTTTAGCACCGGATTTCAAGTCAATCTTGGCGTTATTGATACCCTTGTAGGACGTAGAAACATCGCTTTCATTGATTCATTGAGCCATGCATGTGTCGTTGATGGGTGCCGCCTCTCTTGGGGAGAGATGACGAGGTTCCGACACAACGACTTGGACGATCTGGATAACAAATTGAAAAATGCTGATCCTGAAAGAGGCAAACTGGTTGTCGTTGAAGGGGTTTACAGCATGGAAGGCGATATCGGCGATCTCCCCGGCATCATCGAAGTGTCTCGGAAACATCGGTGTCGTTTAATGGTTGATGATGCACACGGCGTTGGTGTCCTCGGTCCAACCGGTGCCGGTGCCGCTGAACACTTTGGTGTCGAAAATGATGTCGATTTAATTATGGGGACGTTTAGCAAATCTTTCGCGTGTATCGGTGGATTTATCGCTGCAGAAACCGCCGTCATCGATTACTTGAAACACCATGCAAACCCCTTCCTTTTCAGTGCAAGTATGCCGCCATCGGCAGTTGCAACAGTCCATGCCGCTCTGGAAATCATCAAGACGGAACCGGAACGACGCAAACAGCTGTGGGAAAATGCACGAAAAATGCAGGAAGGTCTCCGATTGATGGGATATGACATCGGGGACACACAAACTCCCGTTGTGCCAGTGATTGTCGGCGATGATATGAATACCTTCATGTTGTGGAAACATTTATTCGATGCGGGTGTTTTCACCAATCCCGTTGTCAGGCCAGCAGTACCTCCCGGTGGTTCACGCCTGCGCACTAGTTATATGGCAAGCCATACCGATGAACAACTCGACTTTGTCTTAGAAAAATTTGATAAAGTAGGCAAAAAGTTGGGGCTGATCTAAAGGTTGGGTTATCTAAGCAACAGGAGAATCTTCACGAAATGCGTGCCAGTAGACAATCCCCTGAGATTCATGTGACCCCTGTCCAATCTCCAGCCGATCTAAAAGCGTTTATTAACCTGCCGTGGACAATCTATCGGAACGATCCCTATTGGGTCCCTCCATTACGCCGGGACCTCAAGAAACGACTTGATAAATCCCGGTATCCCTTCTTTGACCATGCCGAATCGGAATTTTTGATCGCCCGACGCGAAGGACGTGTTGTAGGACGAATTGTCGCCATTAAAAACGATGCCCATATTGACTTTCACGAAGAACGGGCAGGGTTCTTTGGATTTTTTGAATCCATTGAAGATCCAGAAGTCGCTGCAGCTCTGTTTTCCCATGCCGCTCAATGGTTGCAGGGACACAAACTTGAAGTGATGCGGGGGCCCGTGAACTACTCGACCAATGACGATTGCGGATTGCTTGTTGAAGGCTTCGACTCCCCTCCTGTGATTCTGATGTCCTACAATCCGCCCTACTATCCTGATCTCGTTGAAGGTTTTGGTTTTAAGAAGGCAAAGGATCTGCTCGCTTACGAGATAACCGATGATGTGCAGGTGCCTAAACGGCTAGAGCGAACGGTCCAATGGATTAAAAAACGCAAAAAAATCACGATACGTCCCCTCGTCAAAAAACAGATTCATCAGGAAATTCAGCGAATCAAGGAGATCTATAACTCCGCATGGGAGAGAAATTGGGGATTCATCCCAATGACAGACAGGGAAATCGATTACATGGCGCAGGAGCTAATCCAGATTATCGATCCAGATCTACTACTCTTTGCCGAAATTGAAGAGGAACCTGTCGCCTTTATCCTTGCGTTACCCGATTTTTATGTTGCATTGAAGCACGCTAACGGACGCCTGTTTCCATTCGGACTCCTCAAAATCCTCTGGCACAGCCGTAAAATTGACACAGCGCGGGTTCTAGCGTTTGGGATTAAGAAAAAATATCGTCAACAAGGAATTGATGCGCTGATGTACTACGAAGTCTATAAAAATGGGGTCGCAAAAGGCTATCGGCGAGGGGAAATGTCGTGGATTTTAGAAGACAATACATTGATGAATCGTGCGGTTGAAAACATGGGCGCGACACTTTATAAACGCTATCGCATCTACGACTATCCGCTGTCATGATACGCTTACGGAAAAAACGTAGTCTTGGCATCAATGGTAAAACGAAAGGGCTACCTCCAATGGCAGAATCTGATGATGAGAGACCGCACGGCAGGCGTACATTCTTCCGAGAAGCATTTACAAAGATCGTTCAGCCGGTCGCTGAATACTTAGATACGCAGATTGGACCACATCTCCCCGCCGAGAAAGCCTTACTACGACCACCGGGTGCACTCCCGGAAACCGCATTTTTAGAAACCTGTTTGCGATGTGGAAACTGTGTCGAGAGTTGTCCCGCAGATGCCATTCAGCCCTTGCAGAGCGACCAACCCAATCTGGCGGAGACACCCTACATCGATCCAGACAACCAACCCTGTGTTGTCTGCGATACACTCGAATGTATGCAGGTCTGCCCAAGCGATGCTTTGCAGAAGCTATCCGTCTATGAGATCCAGATCGGTTTAGCCGAAGTCAATTATGAAATCTGTTTGCGCTCCAACGGAGTCAATTGCCTTGAGTGTGTTGAGAACTGTCCAATTGGCAAAAAGGCGATTCGGCTCGATGCTGAAAAACAGGTTGAAGTCCTTTCTGTTGGCTGTATTGGTTGCGGCGTGTGCCAGTATCAATGTCCAACAACTCCAAAATCTATTGTTGTTCGACCTATTCAGGAATATACGGAAGCACAAAGGAGTTAGGGACAAATGCGAGATTTTTTTTGAATGTAGAATTAATACAGCTTGAACTCATCACCAATTATTATGCTCAAGACTTACGCAGGGCGTTCATAAGGCCCCCTGAACCCCTCTGACCCCCCATGATAAGAGGAGCGGTTTCTAGCCCCCCTTGCCAGGGGGGCAGAGGGGAAAGACAAGGGCGAAGATTCCCTTAACCCCCTTAGTCCCCCTTATCAGGGGGAAACAGTGTTACGGAGTGCGATCCGATGTCGCATATTCCGCAACCCCCTTAGGCCCCAACCCCCCTGACAAGGGGGGCTAAAAACTGCCCCCCTTGCCATCCCCCCTTATCGTGGGGGGTTCAGGGGGAAACCTTTGTCAGGGGATTTAGGGGGTTAAAAATCGAAAATCTACCACCCGTGTGCGAAATTTGCGTAAGTCCTGATGTTATAAAAATCTAAATTAAAAATGTATCGACATCTCTTCCCGTTATTGCCCCATCCCAACCCTCCCGTCTTTCAACCTTTTTCTTTACACCCGCTGTGGTTCATCGTTGCTTCTGTTTTATTGCTCTCGCCCTTGGGGGGAGTATCCGCTCAAGAAGCCATTCGTATCTTTTCACACGACTTTCACCCGGACGATATTACAATCGGGGATCCGGTTCAGTTACGGCTGCAGATCGAAGCCGATGAAAACCTGCATATCTACTTAAATCCGATAGACCGCAGCGAACACGAGCATCTAGAGGTAGATAAACCGCAAGTGAAACGAATTGAATCCGAAAACCTACCGAAAGGCAAAGCACACTATGAAGTAACCTACCCACTACGCGCTTTCGCTATCGGTAAATACACCCTGCCCCCCATTACAATTAAATACACCGGCACTGATGGAGACAGTGGAAGTGTTCAGACACCAGCTTACCTATTTGAGGTCCGGTCTGTCAAGCCCCCTAATGACACAGAGATGAAAGGAATCAAGGGACCGTGGTCCGTGCCCCCGAATTGGTTTCTTTATATTTTAGTGCTGCTTATAGCGATTTTAGCCATCAGTGCGATTATCTTTCTGTACCTCCGCAGGCGAGGTAAATCCATAGATCTACAGTCTGAAGTACTGCCGCAACGTCAACCGCATGAAATCGCCTATGAACAACTGAATCGAATCGCGGAAATGAATTGGGTGGCACAGGGCGAAATGAAGGTATACCACACCGAAATCTCTCACGTTATCCGTCAGTATATCGCTGCACGATATCATATCCCCGCGCTTGAAATGACTACCCAAGAGCTACTCGACCGTTTGCAGCCCGAAAATATCCCCCAAGAGTTGATTCGACACTTTTTCACTAGCTGTGATCTGGTCAAGTTTGCTCGATACAGCCCTACAAAGCCAGAAGCCCATGAGCGGTTGGAGGAAGCGCGTCGAATTGTCGATGAGACGAAGCAGTTTTGGGTAGGGGTGGGTGAGGAACAGGAAAGCGAAATTGGTGAAGACCCGTAATTGCTGCGGTTGGGGTTTGGTGAGGGAAGAAGAGGAAGGAAAAATGCCGCAATAAAAGCCTTTTTCCTTCCTTCCAATCTGCCGCTCTAACCTGTCAAATGGCAAATTGATGAGAAGTGAATACATCGGTGGAAAGGAGCAACTTCTGTCACTATAACCTAAGTTGCTAGTTATTGAAAATCCATCAGAACTGTAGGTCGAGATTCATATCTCGACACCAAACTGTCGATTTTGGAAAATTGACCTACATCAATGATACAATTTGCACAGGGATTAGGAGCTATTGGTTGGAATAGAGCCGCTACTAGCAACTTGCGTTACTATACCGGAACCGTCTTTCGGACACCGTTTTCGTACCGAACCTCATAGTCTCCTTTAGGAACGGGTATAGAGCGGATAGCCAATTCTTCTTGCGTAATTAAGGGTTCGGAAAGCATGAGCAGATCATCCAACGATTCTTGAGGTGTTTTTCCTGTGGTGTCAACCACAATCTTGCGTCCATTCTGGGTAAAGAGTGACTTTTCAATCTCCTCCTCGAAACGCTGTTTGACCTCCGCAATATCTCCCTCTTTGATAATCTGGTACTCGTGCGGATCTGCCTGCATCCGCTCCCGGATTGCTTCATCGCTGGCAGTGACATGAATCATGACCACATTGGGCAAACGGGCTTCAAAGACCTGTGCTTCGTAAATCCGTTGTGCCCTGTACGAGTAATTCTTATAATAGGGACTATCCGGATCAGCCCCATACATATCTGAATAGACCGCTTCTTCGATATGCCAGCCTGCAATTAAGGTATTCGGATAATTCTTGATGACTTCAACATGGTACTGAATCTGCATCCGTTGTGAGCGTTCTTTAACATCGTCGGGAAAGTTGACCATCAACGCCCGTGATTCTGCACTCAAAGACGCATCCGGCAAAGTAAAATGGTCGTCTCCGTGGACAGGTAGTCTGCGCTGCCGATAATAGGCATCTAGCAGCTTGATTATGGTCGATTTCCCAGCATATTCAATACCGACAAACACACATCGCATAATGAAAACTCCTCTCTGTTGCTCCGTCAATTCTGGAGTGACGGCTTTATAGTTGTTAAAGGAACAATTCGTATGAAAACCTAAATTCCATAGAGGCACGCCAATGAATCAGCCGCGGTGCCCTATAAAATCTGGGGTTCTACGATGCGTGATTATAGCACGATTCTATCGTAAAATCTATTACTATTTTGCTAGTATTAACCTAAGTTGCTAGTTATTGGAAACCTATCAGAATCTGTAGGTCGAGATTCACATCTCGACACCCAATCGTCGATTTTGGAAAATCGACCTACAGAAATGATACAATTTGCACAGGGATTAGGGGCTATTGGTTGGAATAGGGCCGCTACTAGCAACTTGCGTTAGTATTAGGGTCATTTAATTCTTCTGTGAGAGGGATTTCCCAATCCCGATACTTTACTGTCCAAGCGACGCCCGGGTTGCGCCTTTTCGCCCCAACTGGTTAAAACACCGAAAACTGAATAGCCCTATTGCTAGTATAGGAGAGATAAGGTGAAAGCTAACACCATACGAGCATCTTGCCCGACGGCATCAATAAACCAATGAACTCAATTCCTTTCAATACCCCTTCTGTTTATCCACCTGGTTGACCAACTGTTCACCTTTGACATAGCGGTGCAAATTATCCACAAACAGATGCATCGCACGCGCACGCATATGCTGCGACGCCCCTGCACTATGAGAAGTCAAAATCACATTCGGCTCCGTCCATAGCGGGCTATCCGGCGGACACGGTTCGGTGTAAGTAACATCCAACCCCGCCCCAGCGAGCTTGCCGCTGCGGAGTGCTGCAATCATAGCATCTTCATCAATGACTTTACCGCGGCTAACGTTGACAAGATAGCTTCCCTCCGGCGAAAGATTAAACTGCTGGTGCGATAGCAGTTTATGAGTTTCAGGCGTGCTTGGACAGCAGACCATCACAACGTTCGATTGTGCCATAAATTCCGAGAGCCAATCCAACCCACCAAGTTCATCGACGCAATCCGGTTTATCCATCGGCTCCGAATCAATCGCAATGACCTTAAACTCAAATGCTTTTGCCCGCGCTGCAATCGCCCGACCGATACCGCCAAGTCCCAAAATTCCCATGGTCATCCCTGCCAATTCGATACACGGGACGCGCTCCCAATGTTTTTCCTTCATAAATTCCAGTTGTGTCGGAATGCTACGGGTCAGGGAAAGCAGGAGCGCGAAGGCGTGCTCAGAAATTTGCAGACCGTACAGTTTCTGACAGTTGGTCAAAATTACGTCACTTGCTTTGAAGGCAGGATACATCGTACCCTCAACGCCTGCTGAAGGTTGCTGCACCCAGCGCAACGCCTTGGCTTTGGGAAGATCTGCCTCACGGATCCCGCCGTAGATAATCTCTACATCTGCCACATGATCGCCTACCGCCTCGCCCGGCCCTAAGAACTGAATATCTACCTCCGGTGGGGCATCTTTAAGTATCGCTTCAACTTCAGGATCTTCGCGTCTTACCATTAACACTTTGCATTTGGACATAGTAACTTCCTTTCATGTTTACTCTCTCCAAAAGATTGACAATATCTGGATTTATGTGTTACAATTTTTCCCAAGGTATAAAGAGGCTAGCTCAATCAGCAAGCTGGCATCAGCCAATCCCGGGAACCTTCGCATAGGTAAACAGTCGATAATATTACAGAAATCGCCTTGTGGAAGACGAAAACTTAGATGACTATCAACGAGACCAACTCTGGAGGGTTTCGGTCGAGACATTTTATAAGGTCTATTACGCTGAAAGCCTGACAAATTCCCTTATCAAGTCGTGGCAGCGTTGGGATGAGATAGCAAAATGTGTTATTGCTATAACTGCTACAACTTCAGCGGTCTCCGGTTGGGCTTTATGGAATCTGCCGAATTCAGAATAGCTTGGTCAATTTTCGCAGGGTTAGGTGCCCTTTGTGCTATACTCCACCCTACTCTAACAGTTCCTGACCGATTGAAGGATCTGATTAGCGACGTTCAATACCTGAAAGGCCTACGCATCAATTTGGAAACCTTCAGATATAAGATGGAAGTCGATCCTAACTTTGAAATTGAAGAATTTAAGGAGGAGTTTCTCGGATACCGAGATCAATATTCAGACGGTTCTAAACGACTGAAAAACGACATACTCCTAACCAAAAGCCGCAAAACGAAAGTTCAAGAGGAGTTAAACGCAGAACTACAAGATCTCTTTGAAGATTGAGGAGCTAAAAATGAATTCAAAAAAAAGGGCTTCCCAGAAAAACGCAACTCAGCCAGAAGTAAAGTCAATACCAGCCCAAAAAAAGAGTATAGACGAAAGGTACAATCCTCCTAACCCAATGCCGACACTCAAGGATCGTCCAAAACCTAAATCAACTCCTTCACAATTGTCAAAACAGGAGACAACGCCTCCTTCAGCCCCATCAAAGAAGGATTAACAGCATAGCACTGAATTAGGAAAATTGAGTCTATCCAATCGTAATCTTTCGTTGCTCTTTCGCGCTATCGTAAAGGGCATCGAGGATTTTCATGAACGTATAGGCATCCGCAGCAGAGACATCCGGCTCAACTTCGCCAGCGATCGCCATTGCGAAATGCTCAATCTCATAAAAGAAAACGGGGCGAGGTTCAGGGGGTTCACTGTGCTGTATCTCTAGCTGTTCATCGATCTCCTCCCGGATAAACTCACCATCTTTGTGTCTCGAAATCCCCCCGCTTGTAATTGCCCCGGTACTACCGTAAAGTTCAATGATAGTTGGTGTAGGGGTATGCACCATCCGTGAGCAATCAATCTGAATGGTCTTTCCTCCCTCCAAACCCACCAGTCCCGTGAAGTAGTCATCAGCGGCACCCTCAGGCCCATCGTATGCCGGATAGACCACATGCTTGGCACCAAACGCCCACATCGGCTTCGGACACCCCATCCACCACCACGCTAGATCCAGCTCATGGGAATAGTGCTGCCCTAACGCCCCGCCTTTCTGACCGTAGACATGCAACCAACGATAGTTGTTGTCCGGTGGCGGGATATGATTGTATTTCCCAAAGATCCGCGCGTGGTACGGATCTCCAATCTTACCGTTGAGCACCGCCCGGCGAATCTGACGATTATTAGGAGAGTGACGCATGAAATAGCAAAATTGCAGCGTCCTATCTGCAGCTTTTGCCGCATCCGCTATTTCTGTAATCTCATCTGCTCGAATCGCATGAGGCTTCTGAACCAGCACATGCTTGCCTGCAGCGAGTGTCTCTAGCACCATTGGTAAGCGAACATCGGGGGCAGTACCGAGATACACCGCGTCAATGTCATCATCTTCAAGGATTTCCCGGTAATCGGTGTAGGAACGCGGTACAGCGTATTCTCCGGCGACCTCTTCGCGCCGAGCGGGATCAAGGTCTGCGAGTGCAACGGTGGTCATGCGTGAAATTACAGTGGTTGCAAAAATCGTTTGTCTGCCTGTAAACCCACAGCCAACGACACCAAGTTTGATTGGCCGATCTGTCATGAATCTTCCTCCTTTAGTTGGGTACTTTTATAGTGAATTTAAAAAATAAATAGACACTTTCGCCCTTGCGGTTTATAACCGTCCCGCATCGGCACAGTTGGAAACAGTGCCTACCCAACGGGAGTCCGGTAGGTGCGGTTTGTAACCGTCCCGCATCGGCATCCCCCTTTATTCTACCCCCCCTTAGTCCCCCCCGCAAGCGGGTGGGAAAGCAAGCGGGGGGATAAAGGGGGGTGCCTACCCAACGGGAGATTGGAGTGTCTCATTTGTATAGCCTTGGTTATTGGCTGTGTCGTGATACTCTGAAAATAACACGAAATATCACCTAAAGAGACAAATTTATCTAAAGGGATTTCAGGAAATCCTACGCAGGCAATCCTGATAAACTGCTTGCAACTGCTGGATAGATCTATCGTTATCAAACATCTCCTCAATTTTTCGCTTTGCGTTTTGGCCCAGATATACTGCCAATTCCTGATGGGTTAAAAGGTCATTGATTGCCTCCGCCAATGCGCCGCTCGCCTGTGGTGGAATAAGTAGCCCATTTTCTTGATGGTCAATCAGATCGAGAACCCCACCGACACTCGACGCGATGCACGGTAGTCCAATCCCCATCGCTTCAATGAGAGCATTTGGTGAGCTTTCATGCAGCGAGGGCAGAACGAAAAGGTGTGCGGTAGATAGCATAGAAAAAATATCGTCGCAGTAGCCCGGCATCTGTATCCGATCTGATAGACGGTAACGATTGGCACGCTGCGCTAGATCTGTTCTCAATGTGCCATCGCCGAGGATTGTCGCTGTGAAGTTTTGCCGGTTGAACTTTGTGTTGAGCAGATACAACGCTTCGATGAGATACTGATGCCCCTTTTCTGAAGTCAATCGACCGACGCTCACGATGTGCCAGACCGGTGGAGTGTCAGCAGGTGATTGTGGTGATAAGTCTGGCAGGTCTAGCAAATTCCGAATTGCTAGGATACGTTTATTAGGATAGCGGTGCCGAAGGTTGTCTCGGATGTGATCCGAATTGGTTAAGAGGACATCCGCTTGGCGGTAAATGAGTTTTTCTGTCAACCACAGCCTTGAGCGATCGTATCTCGCATAATAGTCGCCTCGCTGCGAGATAATCAGAGGGCAGAACGGACCCGATCTTAAAGGGGATAAAGAGAATTGGCGAATAAGGCCACAGAGAAGATTGGAATACCAAAGCCAACTGTGGATAATTGCTGGCTTCACCGATTTTACGATACCTGCTAGCCTGAAAGCCTTTTGCACCAAGGACAGTATGGGAAAGCTGCCTCGATGAGCTTGGGCGGTAAAGTGACTGGTGTCACTCAGGACAATAATTTCTTGAACGATCGGGAGTGCTGCAAGCTGGTCATAGGAGGCACCGGGTTCACGACTTAACACGATAAACGCTTCAAATTTATCTATCGGTAGTCGCGCTAACGTCTTGAACAACTGCGCCTCAGCCCCGCCCTTGCCCATAGAATCGATAACATAGAGAATTCGAGTTCGACTCAAAGCGCACTCCCATATACTCTAGTTGGTTACATTCAATCTCTCAAGACATGCTGCCATATAACCGATCGTATAGGCGCGTGCACGGTGTCCCTGTGGCGTGTCACTTATCATGTTCGGAACATGATCCGTAATCATCCAGCCCGTAAATCCGCTTTCCTTTAATGCCCGCATCACCTCAAACATATCACAATTCCCGTCATTTACGAAGGACTCCGCAAACTTAGGGACATACCCCTGCACATCCCGAAAATGAACGTAAAAAATCCGATCACGCTCCCCGAAGTAACGGACAGCGTCAATCACGCCGGGTCCCATCTCAGACCAAGAACCCACACAGAAATCAAGTCCGTGCATAGGGCTGTCAACGAGCGATATGCCATGCTTGAAGCCTTCAAAGCTACGAAACAGACGGGGTATCCCCCCAAGGGATTCGACCGGCGGGTCATCGGGATGGAGCGCGAGCCGCACACCTGCCTCCTCGGCAACTGGAAGAATCGCTTTCATATAGTATTCGTAGTATTCCCACATCTCCTCTTCGGTAAAGACACGCCCGTGGGTAAGTGGGGCGTTCTTGACAAGTTCCATATCAAAACTGGTAACAGTCGCACCGCCCCGAGTGGGTGTTGTGTTGGAAGTCCGCCACACGCTGTTCGGCATCCAGTGATAGCCGAAAGTATCAATGCCCGCCGCTCCCATATTGCGGATGGTGGCTGCCATATTCTCTATCTGCTCATCCCGTCCGGGCAAACCGAGCATGATCTTATCGTAAAATGAGGGCGGAACATTCTCAATAGCAGCGAGCCGGGGCCCCACATTTTCGATTGCAGTTCGCATCTGTAGCAGATCCATAAATTCCCAACGCCCATCACCCGGCAGTCGAGGGTTAGCCATCACGACAGCCTCAACACCCAGTTGATTGACAAATGTCAGCCATTCCTCGTCCACTTCGCCGAATAGGTATAAGCCAAGTTCCATTTTACGTTCCATAGTCGTTTCCTTTCAAAAATCAAAGTCCTTACAGATCAAAACAGCTTATTGCTATCTAGCATCATCGTGACAGGTCCATCGTTAATCAGTTCAACATCCATCATCGCCTGAAATATGCCAGCTTTGACGGGCACTCCCAGCCGTGAGATCGCGTCCATAAACGCTTGATAGAGCGGGTCCGCTTTTTCAGGGCGGGCAGCAGCGATGAAACTAGGGCGTCTCCCCTTACGACAATCGCCGTAGAGCGTGAATTGAGAAACAACAAGGGCTTCGCCTCCCACATCTAAAATGGACAAATTCATTAAGCCTTCATCATCTTCAAAGATGCGGAGATTGGCAATTTTGTTCGCCATATAATCGACATCGGCAGGGGTATCCTCTTGGGCAACGCCGAGAAAAACGAGTAATCCCTTGCCAATCTCCGAGACAACAGTTCCTTCGACGGTTACACTAGCAGATTTAACACGTTGGATAACAGCTCTCATATCTCACCGTAATTGTTTCACGATACATTATAGTGAATTCAAAAAATAAATGAACACTTGCGCCCCCCGGTAGGTGCGGTTTCTAACCGCATCGGCACAGTTGGAAACAGTGCCTACCCAATGGGAGAACGGTAGGGGCGGTTTCCAACCGCACCGCATCGGCACTCCCCTTTATTCTACCCCCCCTTAGTCCCCCCCGCAAGCGGGTGGGAAAGCAAGCGGGTGGAAATAGGGGGGCTACCCAACGGGACAACGGTAGGTGCGGTTTCCAACCGCACCGGTTTGGCGTGTCTCACTAATTCTAAGGTCCACTATAAAAATCTTTCTGGAATCTCAACCTCATATACCTGACTGTGCCCAGTGCGATCCGATGTGTAAACTATTAACTTCCCATTAGGACTGAAAGAGGGGTGTGGATGAGTATGTTGTTCAGCGTAGACTTTAACCGGACCCTTCGCATACGGAAATGGACCATTCCAGTGTTTACCGACGGAGGAGGCCTCCGGGTAACATAGCGTCGTGGGTGCTCCGACCCCATCCCGCGGATCGAAAAGTTGGAGACCGATATCGGGAAAGTTTGTGTCAGCGACCATGAGCGTGCCTTGACGGTTACAGATTGCGTGCCAAGCGTTACAGGAGGTGACACGCCGCTCAATGCCTGTGTCTACATGGACGCAACGAATACCGTGAGGCCAATCAACGAATGCCAACTCGCGTGTGCCGGGAATCCACGACTCATGGGTGATCCATTCGTTTTTTTCAACGTTACGAGCGTACAACCGCCGGTTATCGCTGCCATCCCGCCGAATCACCCAGACACGGTCAGTCAGTGGACCCGCGTAGAAAAGCAGGTTTGAATCGTCCGGGCAGAATTGCAAGTGACCAACACTGTCACGGTGGAGAATAGTCTCGCATTCGCCGGTTTCAGTATTGATAATTGCTAACGCTGAAACCTCACCAATGTTGAAGCGCACAGCCCACCACCGATCATCGGAGCTCAACCCTGTTGTCCCCGCTACGGGAGAGACCGCACTTTCCCCTCTTCTCTGTGTCGCGGCAAAGTTGACCAACTCCCTTTCTTCAAGCGTCTCAAGATCTAACCGCCATCCACTGGTTCCCGCTGTAAAAAAAACAGCCTGCCCATCGTGTGAGGGGTAAACCGACCAATCGCTGAGATCCGGGCGATCGGTCAATTGGATGAGCGATCGAGTGGAACGTTCTTCGGCAAAAATCTGGGGCGATCCAGTACGGCATGAAATGAAAATCAGCCGACGCATGGCGTCATCATACGCGGGAATGAAAAAGAAGGGGTGGTGATGAATTGACGGATGATCAGTTACCTGCCGAATCTTCGCACCGGTGCAGGCATCTTGAAATGTCTTGGCCTCCGAGGGGTAAATTGTGCCTTTGGACATCTTTTCCTTATGTTGATAAATTCTGAGAGATTTCTGTATTTATTCTTCCAACACAGGCCGATCGAGCCGCGAATGATATGGAGGCTCCATAACCGCCCGCTGTCTCTCATCTGCCCATTCAGGGATGGGATAGGCTGGAACATACGCTAAGTTGCCCGCCGTGTAGCGAGTTAATATCGACCGACGGGGTTCGTCAGAGGTCCAAGGCAAGGTCCCATGCGTCACCGCCTCTGTGAAGATAATAACGCCACCCGCTTTGCACACAACCTGCCGAACATGCTCCTGATAGTCCTCATAACGCCTCATCTCTTGAGGGCACGGAAAATTGCTCTTGTGGCTGCCCGGAATCACTATCAACCCACCATCGCCCGGATTTACATCCGTGAGTTGGAACGCCACAACCGTCAGGCCACAATGCATCTGCCCATTGCGGAAGATATAGTATTGGTTCGGATCAAAACCCGGTCCAGAAGATCCATGAAAGATAAACCCCTCCGCCCCTTTCTCCATTGACAGCAGAAACATGTGGTGATCCATCCGAAAGCCTTTGCCAAGGATTTGGTTTAGATAAGGGACAATTCGTGGGTGTGCTAACATCTCTCGGAAGGGGTTACACCACGGTTCTTCCCAATTAAGCATATTCCCCAGTTCCCCACGTCCCTTCTCACCTCTGAGTGCGGGGGAGCCACCATCTAAAGCTTGATCGCGAGAACGAGTGCGTCCTTCGTCCGAATGGCGATCAATAGCTTCGTTAGCAAAGGCAATCTCATCGGGCGTAAGCACATCTTCAATGACGAGATAACCGTTGAGATCAAATAGATATTTTTCGGCGTCGTTCATAGGTTGATATCCTCCCCATTTTATAGTAGTAGGCATACTCCGTATGCCGTAACCTATAGTCTAAACCGCGCTTGATTCCGTAACCGCATCCCCTCGGACATCAATTTTGCCGGTGACCGCTTCAAAGATGAGGGATTGACGGTATTCCTTGAGGAGCTCAACTTTTCGCCCCTCTATGGCTATCAGTTCGTCAATCTGTCCTGTCTTGCGATCAAGGAATTCGGCAATTTGGGCTTGTTCTTGGTGTAAAGGAATAGAAGTTGAAAATTTTGAATACTATTGACCATTGAATTCTGGATCGTTGAGATGACTATCTCTTGCTCAAGCCATATTCCTATAAAAATTTGATAGCAAACGTAGTAAACAAATTTCGATGTGCACTAATCACCGAAGTTAAACCTAAACCTGATAGCCCGCACTAGTGTATTCCTTCCTAATCAAGGTGCAGATAAGATTTTCCCACTGTCATCCGCTACGATTAAAAGCAAATCCCCTTTTTAGCATCTGCTCTTATACACAGTTTTCGGCCAAATAAACATCCTTTCTGTGAAGACATCCACTTTGATTTTTATCAGGATCCTGATCAGTCTGATTACCTTCTTGGTATATCTATCAGCCTGGATATTAATCCATAAGTTGCTGGAATGTTGGAAACATACTTCAATTTTGTCATAGTCCAGTGTTTTGGTATGTCCCCAATCCACTCCACCCCCGACGGTTTCATCTCCACATTCGGATCAAGTCCCTTTGTCACTGTTTGGTTTATCAGGGAGGCTCGGTGTTCGTGCAGCAGTTCTATCTGTCGTTCTTTGATGCGAATCAGTTCGTCAATCTGTCCTGTCTTGCGGTCTAGGAAATTGGCGATTTGGATTTGTTCTAGCATAGATGGATAGGGAACGACAATATCCTTGAAATCCTTAAATCGTAACTCCCACTGCCCTATTCTAATTCCGTAGGATAACCTATTAAACTCCTGAATGTAAGGCCAAGAGCGAAGCAAATAATGAAAATATTTGCCATGAAAAGGTCTTTTAGGTTTACAAACAGTATAGGCTGGACTAACAATTCCCCTATACTCGGAGATTCCCAAGGAGCCTTGCCAACACTTCATTTTGTTAAACACGAAATCCCCGGGCTCAACGAGTTTATAGTTTGACGTGTCTTCTGATACCCTGTTGTAGTTATCGTCTCTGCTATCTCGTTTGATGACCCCATAATCTCTGTAAACGGACAAATTGATTTCTCCAGATGTGTTCTTGATGTGTTTCACTTCAAAGAGATGAGCACATCTCATTATCTCCCAATCCCTTGGTATCTCTCCAACAAACTCCACACCGCTCTCTTTATATTCAGGATAACGCCTCATAACCCCAACCCCTCACTTACCGCGCCTTAAAATTGACTGCCAACGCCTTCTCCAAATTTTCACGGGGATGCACGCCGAATCGCTCCTCAAAATTTCGGTCGAATGCTGCCTCCTCAGATGGATCCGGCGGTAAAGGCAACGGGACCGGCTGTCGATTCGTCCGAATTGATCTGCCGGCAGCCAAAACCATCTCCTGATCGGCTCGACCCATCTCACCCGTCCAGAGTGGATCAACGCCCTCCCGCACAGCGCGCCCAATCCCGTCAAGCATCGTTGCTAACGATATATTGCGTTCTTGCAGCCCCATCTCCAAATACGGATTTTCCCATTCAATCGTCCCACCCAATTCGTCCGGTAGTTCGACAAAGATCCGCTTGATAACGTTTGAAGCGGCATATTCACGCTGAAATTCGTAAGTTCTCGCCTGACCTGTACGCTCGGCGATATCTGCGGCGGTGCAAACGTTGACCGTTTCACCTCCTGACGCGCCCTGATTGCCGTTGGTCACAACCGTACCACGCTCGCCACAGGTCTCGAAACCGACCAATGCGTTCCGACCGAGACGGCTGTTTTTGTTGCCAACCATCGCAATCCCGATGCCTCCATTATCGAAATCGACAGCGTAGAATTCAAGGCTTTCGGTCTTGAAATCACGTTTGGCATGGTCGACGTAGGGAGCAACCGGCATCGTATGACTAATACTGCTGACAGCGATAGGCGTGGCATCCAACCGACTCCGTATGGCAGCCAAACCGTGATACCCGGTCGTTGAAAAGAGACGGTAACATTTGTGGACGGGTCCAATGACATTTTCACGGATGAGTTTGCAAACAAACTGTTCAACCGGGACAAACGGGAAATTTTCGGACGTTTGCAGTTTGACGCTGTGTTCGGTAGCAGCCTCAATCATCAGGTCCATCAATCCGAGCGTTGGTGCGAGGGGCGTCTCAACGTTATGGTGAATACCGCAACGCGATAGATAGCAGGAGACTACATGATGAAGCTCCGCCGGCACAACAACATCACAGACATCCGGCTTTTCACGGTCAATCATCTTGCGAACATCGGTGTAAGGGCTCACATTGAACTGTGCAGCCCCTTCCTCTGCTGACGCTAGATGTGCATCGCAAACCGCTACAATTTCAAAGGTCTCTTTCAACGCCGCAGCTGTTTCAATATGTGCCCTGCCTCGCCGACCATAACCGATAAGAGCATACTTCAAACGTGACATAAATTACTCCTTACTCGTAATGATCTGCACCATGTAGAACACCTACCCCATTTTCCATCCGCAGCAGTTGCTTTTGACGATCTGTGAGTAAATCGAGCCATTCCTCCGGGAAACGGTGATGTGGGTCAAGTTGAAATCGCATCATTGGGCTAATCCGGTAGTGTCCGAAAATCGCATGACGATCCCGATCGCCCGTATTCGCACCGCCGCCGTGCCAACACTGACCGTTAAAGACAAGAACGCTTCCCGCCGGTGCAGTTGCTGTCAACACATGCTTAATCGCCCTGTCTTCAGGGGGACGGCTTATTCCGCTTTTGTGTGTGCCGGGAACAATCCGGGTCGCTCCAATCTCCGGTGTAAAATCGTCTAGCATCCAGACAGTGTTCATCATGACAGGATTCTTCCCATCCTTTTTCATTAAATCCTCAAGGATGTCTCCGTGCAGACGTTGCACCGGATCGCCAGGGCGGACAATGCGGGCGTTGAGACTGCCGAGAATCAGCGGCACACGATTGGTCATTGTCCCTTCAAGTAGTGGCAAAATTCTCGGATTATCAATCGTCTTGAAGAAGACCGGATCCATTGTCGGCAGGTTCGATATATGTATGCAATCTCCCCGATCAACCCCCTTTTCCGCCATCAATCGAATCAGAACTTCTTTCATCTCCGCCACTTCGTCGGGAGTGAGAACATTCTCAAGGATTGTGAAACCGTATACATCAATTTCAAATAATTCCTGCTTCAAATTAGACATATTTCTTCCTCAATTGTACCGAACCTTCTGAATAATTACTAGGATGACGTAGGTTGGGTTGAACGGTTGAAAGGTAAGGGTTCCTATAGGTCGATTTTCCAAAATCGCCAATACCTATAATTGTAGCATCATGGGGCGGTTATTTTGTCGAGATATGAATTTCGACCTACAGTTCTGACGGATTTTCAATAACTAGCAACTTAGGTTAATTCTAAGGTCCACTATAATTCAATTGGATCATCGACGGATGCATCAAACTTTTGAATGCAAGATTCCCCGAATGGACTCCATTATACAAATTCGGATTATGAAGTCAATAGGAAAATCTCACTCTCCCGTGTTGTAGTGTTAGATATCTGTTGCGGCCCAACTCACGGTGTAACCAAGATCTTGCTAAATACGTTTTAAATATTTTATTTGAAGAAAATTGTAAAATATTCTCACCAATGTTATAATGGACTGACTCAAACGTTCAAGTGGGCAGGCCTATGATTCCCGACGAAATCTACGTCCAAAAAACAGTTGAAGGAGATGCAGAAGCGTTTAATGAATTGGTGCAGCGTCACCATGCCAGGATTTATGGACTTGCTTATCGGATGCTTGGTAACCCTGATGATGCCTCGGACGCGACGCAAGAAGCGTTTCTTGAAGCTTACAAATCTATCCAATCCTTCCAATTCCAGTCGAAGTTTTTGACATGGATGTACCGAGTGGGGATTAACGTTTGTCAGCAGTACAAACGTCGGTCAGATTCCCGTGAGCGTACATTAACCTCTTATACGAAGGATGTTCAGGAAAGAGACTGGCAATATCCGAGCAATGCTCCGGATCAAGTCCTGCTGAAAACAGAACGTGACCAGTTAGTACAACATGCGATTAATCAATTGCCCTCGAAACAGCGGCTGGTTGTTACTCTGTTCTATATGCAGCAGATGAAATATCGTGAAATTGCCGAATTACTTGATTGTTCGGAGGGTACAGTTGCCTCGCGCTTGAATACAGCCGTGAGGAACCTCAAGTCAAAACTTGAAGGCTTAAACCTCCATTAAGCCGACAATGCAAATGGCCCTATAGACCGGAATCCAGATTAGGTGAGGACTTAGATTAAGCGAAAGTTATACGGACGCTTATTCCGATTCAAAAATTTAGAGAAGGGACAGATATGAGTCTCGACTGTAAGCAAGTTATCAAATATTTTAGTCTACATCAACATCCGGACCTAACAGATCAAAAAAGGATTGAATACAGACGACATCTTCTCGAATGTGAGGTTTGCCAAAACGAATATGAGGAGATGTTACACACTGCCGCTGTGCTTGAAAGTATTCCAGATCCTGTTCCGCCCCCGGAACTTGTCGAGCGCATTCAGACCCAAATCCGTCAAACTCGTCGGCGTTCCATTTTAGACTTTCTAGTGAATCCAATTGCGCGTATCCTTGTTGCGATGAAATTGGGGCCTCACCCTACCTTTGTCAACTACACTGCGATGCTCTTTTACTTGATGTTGACAATCTTTATGGTCAAGTTGACGTTTTTTAATTCAACAGAACCTCCACCTGCTGAGTTGACGCGGCCACTATCGCCCCAAGTTCGTATTGTCCGGTTGGGTGATGTGAAACATTCTTCGCTCAAAGCGGGCAGGATAGAGAAAGAAAAGTCTAACGAAATTCCGATTCAGTCCACTCCAAGTAATTTTTAATAGCATCACATAGCTTTTCAAATTTAGCACTTGAGAAAACGCCGTGAGCCTCAAAGATTCAAACTGGGCAACACGGCGTTTTTTTATTAATCAAGGGGACAGCCATCGGCAAATTTCCATTTTTACTTGCATAATTTCGTCCCTTGTGATACTATTTAACCTGCCGCGAGAAATCCTTCTCAACAGGAAAGCCAATCGCGGTTTTTTTGTGTATCATCTTTTGATGTTTCGTCCAGATAATTGAAATGCTCGAGATTCAACACTGAGATATTGTATCTAGTGTCGTTGCTTGATTACAGTTTTACTCTTCTGTCTTTTTAAGAGTGGGGTGCGGTTTCCCGCTCTTTATTATTTTTTACTAAAAGATTGGGTACAAACGAAGCTAGAGGGGATCAGGTTGCTTTAAATCCAATCTTCTCAAAGGTAAGGTGTGTTGGTGCCTTCTGCTTAAAGAAACCCAACCTCAGATTTAAGTTGTACACTATGACATCTTCATTAGTATCCTCAGTTTCCGATCTATTATCACCCGTTCTAACTGATGAAGGAATTGAGTTGGTTGATGTCGAATATCAAGTTGATAGCCAGACGTTAAAACTTTTGATTCATAAGCCCGGCGGCATAAGTATCGAAGATTGCCAACAGGTGAGCCGACTTGCGAACCCAATCCTTGATGTGCATGACATGATACTAGGCGCATACAATCTTGAAGTCGCTTCGCCGGGACTGAATCGACCGCTTATTACAGAAGCCGATTTTCGCAGGAATGTGGGGCAAAAGGTGCAAGTAGAGGTGTCCACCACAACCGAAAATTGTTTACTACTGAACGGCACCCTAAACCAAGTCAGCGATGGAGAAATCTTACTGACCCTGTTTTCTGGAAAGACGGTTCAAATCGCAATTTCCGATATTGTTCAAGCCCAAATCCAGTTGATGTGGTAAAGGTTTGGATGGAGGGCGGAGTTCATACAATGAATAATGATCTAGTCATGACCATTCGTCAGATTATGGATCAGACGGAGCTGCCGCAGACAATCTTTATTGAAGCAATCGAAGCAGCACTATATTCAGCAGCCAAGCGGCGCTACGGCTCGACACGAGGGGTGTCGATTAAAATTGATCCCGAGTTAGCGAATATTAGATGTTTTGTCCCAAAAAAAGTGGTTGAGATTATGCACCACTTTGCTACGGAAATTCCCATTGAGGAAGCAGTAAAAATTAAACCCGATGCCCAGCTAGATGAGGTTATTGAGGTTGAAATCGATCCAAGCGAATTTGGGAGGATTGAAGCCCAAACAGCGCGTCAAATCCTTGTCCAAAAAATAAAAGAAGCAGAACGAGAACAAATCTATCAGGAGTATAAAGAACAGGAAGGCGAAGTCATCACAGGCTACTTCCAGCGAACCGAACGGGGTAACCTGATTCTTGACTTGGAGCGGACGGAGGGCCTCCTCCCTTATAGTGAAGTGCCTCGCCCACACAATTATCGACGGGGCGATGCGCTGAAGTGCTTGATCGTGGAGGTAAACGTAGACCAGAAAGGACCACAAATTATTCTTTCACGTACACATAATGGTCTAATCGCCCGCTTGTTTGAAATAGAAGTTCCCGAAGTTTATGACGGCTTAGTTCGGATTATGGCGATTGCGCGTGATCCTGGGGACCGTGCAAAAGTCGCTGTCATTGCGACAGATGAGAGTATCGACGCGGTTGGCACTTGTGTGGGGGTCAAAGGGTCACGGGTGCAAACAGTTGTAAGGGAATTAGAGGGTGAGAAAATAGATCTCCTTCCATGGGATCAGGAGCCCGCAGTCTTCATTGCGAAAGCCTTGCAACCTGCTACCGTTGTGCGTGTGAACATTGATGAAGAAAATACAAGTGCGGAAGTGGTTGTACCCGATGACCAGCTGTCTCTAGCAATTGGGCGGCGTGGACAAAATGCCCGTCTCGCTGCGAAACTAACTGGTTGGAAGATCGATATAAAAAGCGAATCTGAAGCGGATATACAATTTAAGGAAGAAATTGCAGAAGAATTGTTCAAACCCGTCGAGGCTGATTCGTCTTCCCCAGCGGGACTCGATTTAACCGAGTTGGAGGGTGTCGGTACTAAAACTGCTGAACTCCTTAAGGACTCCGGTTTCTCGACAGTTGAGTCAATCGCTCAAGCAACATTGGAAGAACTCTCATCATTGCCGGGAATTGGTTCCAAGACCGCTGAGAAGATTCATCATGCTGCATCGAAGATACTTCCGGCTTAAATCTAATCAAGAGGGTTGCTATTACTCATCGTTTTAAGGAAGGTTCCATGGCTGCAATGCCTATTCGTACCTGTATCGGCTGCCGGGGTAAATTTCCCAAGAGAGATCTGCTTCGATTTGTGCGAAATGCGACTGGAAACCTCGAAATAGATTCAACGGGTAAGCTGCCGGGACGTGGTGCCTATGTATGCCAATCACAAGCATGCATTAATATTACTTTCAAATCGCAGAAAATCAATACTCACTTGCGAAGCAAGGTTTCAAGGCAAGTTATTGATTCTTTTAAACAAGAACTCCTTAGTCTGGTGAGTCATAGAAACATGGAGGAGGTATAAATGGTGAAAAGTAGTCAAACCAAGCAGAGCGAAAATACGCAAACTAAAACGAAAAAAATTAGAGTTTATGAACTCGCAAAGCAGTATGGGGTAAGCAGCAAAGAATTTGTTGAAGAATTGCATGGGTATGGCATTCCCGTCAAAAATCACATGAGTACGCTGGATGCCGAAACTGTTCAGTTAATCGAGACCGAACGAAACGCTGCAAAGCCATCGCCCGCTGAACCTCCTGAAGCCAAAGTTGAACCACCTAGCACGAAAAAGAAAACCAAAAAAGCTAAAAAAGTTGCAGCAGTTTCCACGATTGACGAAGCAAAGGTTGTGGCGGCAAAAACAGAGCCCCCCAAAGAAGACGCAGCAATCAGTAAAGAAAAAGTAGTCGCAACTGTTCCGCAAATCCAAGAAGGCGTCACTGTTGGGCTCCTTGCCTCCGAACTAGGATTTAAGGGAACCGAAATGATTATGCATCTCATGAAATTGGGGATCATGGCGAGCATTAATCAACGCTTAGACTACCAGACACTACAAGCCATAAGCAACCAGTTTGGGTTTGAAGCTGTTCGTAGATTGACACTGGAAGAGCAAATCCTTCAGGATGAGCCAGATGATGCAGCAGACCTGCTCGCACGTTCCCCTGTTATTACGATTATGGGGCATGTCGACCACGGTAAAACCTCCTTGCTGGATGCCATCCGACAATCAAATGTCATGGATACAGAGGCAGGACAAATTACCCAGCATATCGGGGCTTACCATGTCGAATTGGAAAATGGCAGCGTTGTTTTTCTCGACACACCCGGACACGCCGCATTTACTGCGATGCGGGCTCGCGGCGCGCAAGTAACTGACATTGTCGTCCTTGTTGTCGCAGCAGATGATGGCGTGATGCCGCAGACAGTTGAAGCACTCAACCACGCAAAAGCAGCGGGAGTTCCGATCCTTGTCGCACTCAACAAAATGGATGTCGAAAACGCTAGGCCAGATTATGTCAAGCAACAGTTGGCAGAATATGATCTCGTCCCCGAAGAATGGGGTGGACAGACGATTCTTGTTGAAATCTCTGCGAAGGAACGGATCGGTATTGAAGAGCTGTTAGAAATGCTGCTCCTTGAAGCAGAATTGCTTGAGCTCAGTGCCAATCCAAATAAGCCCGCTCGTGGAACAGTTGCTGAAGCTAAATTGGATAAAGGACGAGGGCCCGTGGCGACTGTGCTTGTCCAAAGTGGGACCTTACATGTTGGTGATACCTTCGTTGCTGGTCGTTATTACGGAAAAGTTCGTGCCATGATAGATGACCGAGGGCAGCGTGTGAAAAATGCACCCCCCTCAACCCCGGTCGAGGTGCTTGGCTTTACCGGAGTGCCAGAGGCTGGAGACCAATTTTTTGCAGTTGCTTCTGAAAGAGATGCAAAAGCACTTAGCGAATTTCGACAAGAGCAACATCGAGCGACACAACTAGGACCGCAGAGCCGTGTAAGTTTAGATGACCTCTTCGACCAGATCCGGGAAGGCGATATTAAAGAGCTAAATATCATCGTTAAAGGTGACGTACAAGGTTCCGTCGAAGCCGTCTTTGATTCCCTGCAACGATTAGGCACAGATGAAGTTAAGATTAATATTATTCATCAAGCTGTCGGTGGAATTACCGAAACGGATGTTTTACTGGCATCTGCCTCCAACGCAATTGTCGTTGGCTTTAATGTCCACCCCACGACTGGTGCCTTAATCGCTAAAGAGAACGAAGACATTGATGTCCGGACTTATAGCGTGATTTATGACCTGATTTCTGATGTTCAATCAGCAATGGAAGGGTTGCTTGAACCCGAAGTTCGAGAGGTTGTTGTCGGTAGGGGAATTGTTCGGGAGTTATTCAGGACGCCACGCATGGGTACGATTGCAGGCAGTTATGTGAATTGGGGGCGAATCATTCGTAACTACGCCCTCCGCGTCCTACGAGACAATCGCCTAATCTACGAAGGGCAGGTTGATTCGTTACGACATTTTAAGGAAGATGTCACTGAGGTCCAGGCAAACTACGAGTGTGGGATCGGTATCAGTGCTTTTGATGATTTCAAAGTGGATGATGTATTGGAGTGTTATACCCACGAGCGCATACCACGTTCACTGAGGTAGCAGCGAAGATAGTATCAGCGAGTGCTTAAAACCGTTTCCTTTCTATCGACTACGTTGCGCTTATGCATATTGGTGTCTGTACGATCTGGTTAACCATTCCAGATAGCTATTCGCTCAAACAGAAGCGGCAGGTGGTTAAAAGCATCACCGACCGCCTGAAAAATCGCTTTAACATCGCTGTCGCCGAGGTCGATGGGCTTGACAGGCATCAGCAAGCTGTGCTTGGGGTGGTATCTGTTTCAAATGATAAGAAACATCTCAATCGTGTTTTATCTTATGTTGTTAACTTTGTCGAGGATGCCTTGTTGGCAGAATTAACAGACTACGAAATTGAAATTCTGTCCTGATGAGATGGAATCTGAGGGAGATAATGCCAGGAAGACGTACAGACCGCGTGAGCGTGCTCATACAAAGAGAATTGAGTGACATCATTCAACGAGAACTTAAAGATCCGCGAGTTGGCTTTTGCACTATTTCTCAAGTTCACGTTTCCACAGATCTGCGGTATGCGGATGTCAAGGTGAGTGTCATTGGTGACAAGCGGCAGAAACGGAACTCTATAACAGGACTTAAAAATGCTGCCGGTTTCCTGCGACGTGAGGTGGTGCAACGAATTGGCTTACGCCACGCCCCTGAACTGCGTTTTGAATTAGACGATTCTGTAGATCAATTAATGCGAATAGATCGCCTTCTCAAACGAATTCATACCCAAGAAGAAGTTTCATCGCCTGCCGATGACGAAGCAATTAAGCCTAATTAGTTCATCCGCTATGGAAGATTATCAAGCAATTTTACAGGTCTTTGACCAACATCAGTCTTTTGCACTCTCAACACATGTCAATCCGGATGGCGATGCACTCGGATCCGAATTAGCACTCTACTCTTTCCTCAAGGACCTCGGCAAACAGGTCAAAATTTTCAACACCGATCCCGCGCCACCGAATTACAGATTTCTTCCCTTCTGCGATGCCATCTTGCCTGTCAAAGCCTTTCAGAATGACTTTCCCGATGTTTTGGTCGTTCTTGATGCAGGTGTGTTGAAACGCATCGGTGCTTACCTGTCTCGCTCCCTAGTGCCGACCAAGGCAACCGTCAATATTGATCACCATACCGCCGCGGAGCCCTTTGGAGATTACAATCTCGTCGAAACTGATGCATCATCAACATCGGAAATAATCTACCGATTGATCCGACATCATGGCACTCCAGTAGGAAAGGAACGAGCACTTTGCCTTTACACAGGGATTATGTTTGATACTGGATGTTTTCGATATTCAAATTCGACACCAATGGCGCACCACGTTGCAGCGGAACTCATTCAGGAAGGGATCTCCGTTGATGAGGTATATCGTGCTGTTTACGAGAGTTTGCCTATTGGAACTATTCTGTTGCTTAGCGAAGTTTTCCAAACGCTTGGCACAACACCTGATGGTAAAATTGGATGGTTGTATGCAACACAGGAGATGTTTCGTAAAACCACAACAACCCGCGACGACGTGGATGGATTTATCAATCATATCCGCTCGATTGACACCGTTGAGGTGGCAATCCTCGTGAGTGAGCAGAAAAATGGTGAGTCGAAAGCGAGTCTGCGGAGCAAATCGGATGTTGATGTTGGCGAGATTGCTTCCGTATTTGGCGGCGGTGGACATCAACGCGCTGCCGGCTGTGAGATCGATGCGCCTTGCGAAGAGGCGATCTCACAACTTGTGGCGATAACGCAGCAACGAATGAGGGATAAATAAATCTGAATCACAACAAGCGTTGAGACATGAAGATTTGTTAGGAGATTGGGTTCGGTTTCACCGTAAGTCATGGGGTTGATTGTTTCAGTTAGGCATACAAGATGGTGTTTGTTTAGGTTAATCGGACTGCTTCGGTAAAACCCCCCTTGATAGACAATGGGCATTCACGGTGTTCTTAATCTGAATAAACCCCCAAAGCTGACCTCAAGGCAAGCGGTCGATTGCGTGAAACGCATACTAAATGTAAAAAAGGCAGGACATGGCGGTACGCTCGATCCAGATGCCACCGGCGTTTTGCTCATCTGTCTGGGAGATGGAACAAAACTATTTGAAGCGTTACAGGCTGGTACAAAAGAATATGAAGGTACGCTTATATTGGGGATCGCAACAGATACCCTTGACGCCAACGGGCAAATCATCAAGACTGCGGATACAAGTCAGATAACCCCCGATCAAGTTCGAGCCGTCTGTCAGCAATTTGTCGGGGAAATTGAGCAGATACCGCCAATGTTTTCCGCTGTCAAACATAAAGGGAAGCCCCTGTACAAGTTGGCACGCAGAGGGATTGAGGTCGAGCGCCGTTCGAGACGGGTCTTCATTGAGTCTATTGAGTTGCTATTATTTAATATGCCTGAAGTCCGTTTCCGAGTTGTTTGTTCTAAAGGAACGTATATCCGAGTCCTTGCTGCAGATATTGGAGCGGTATTGGGTTGTGGTGCCCACCTTTCAGAACTGACCCGCATACGCTCGGGCGTATTCAAAATCGAGGGAGCACACACATGTGATAGTCTTAAGCGTACCCCCGAAGTTGCTTATCAGGCTGTGACCCCAATTGATGCAGTGGAGGATATGCTGCATCGGCAGGGGCATTGACTCGATGGTTTTTGATCGTCGGTCTCTGGAGATTGAATCTTGCAGATTTACTATGATCTAGAAACCCCTTCTGAATCGTTTCAGGAGTCTATTGTTACCGTTGGTGTGTTTGATGGACTACACATTGGACATCAAGCGGTTATCCAACAGGTTTTGACCCAAGCGAAAAAATTCAAGCTAGCGAGTTTTGTGCTGACCTTTGACCCCCCGCCCTTGGCTTTCCTTGCTCCTGAAAGATGTCCGCCAGCCCTGACAACCCTTCCGAAGAAGATTGAACTATTAGAGCAGCTCGGTGTTGATGCTGTGGTTTTTGCACGTTTTGACGTGTATTTACAGCAGATGTCTCCTAATACCTTTGTTCAACAAGTTTTACTGCAGCGATTACATGCCAGACAAGTTATTGTTGGTTATGATTGGCAGTTTGGCAAAGGACGGTCTGGCAACGCCGAAGCATTGAAGGAACTTGGGGATCAGTATCAATTTGATGTAATGATTGTCGGGCCCGTACAACTTCACAACAAACCCGTTCATAGTACACGAGTCCGTGAAGCAATTGCAGGCAGTAACCTTAACCTCGCATCAGAGCTTCTAGGACGCCGATACTCAATCATGGGTGAGGTAGTAAAAGGCGAGGGACGGGGGCGGCAGATTGGATTTCCTACTGCCAACGTTGATGCTGGAAATCAGATGTTGCCGCCAAGTGGAGTTTACGCCGTACAGGTTAAGTTGGAGGGCTGTAGGTTCGCCGGCGTGCTGAACATGGGGACCAGACCTACATTTGACGGAGAAAAATTCCAGATTGAAACCCACCTATTTAATTTTGAGAAAGTGATATACGGGAAAAAAATAGAAATCTCTTTCATCGAAAAGATTCGGGCTGAACAGAAATTTCCGAACCCAGAGATGTTAGTTAATCAGATTAAACGAGATGTTACTATGGCTAAAGCTATTTTGAAGTGAATGAAGGACAGAAATGTGCGTTACCGCTAAATCTCACGTAGATTGAAAGAGAATTTGATTTACAAAACGCTTTGGTTTGTGGTATATTTACTTGTATGTATATGCAAAAAACGCATAGCGTATGAAAAGAAAAGGTAAAAAAGGAGGTGAATTTGTATGGCGCTTGCAGTTGAAAAGAAAAAAGAATTGGTCGAAGCATATAAAACCCATGATAGCGATACCGGGTCACCAGAAGTCCAGGTGGCAATTATCCAGACTCGCATCCGGGAGTTGACGGAACATTTTAGGACACATAGAAAAGACCATCATTCGAGGCAGGGACTGTTTAGACTCGTAAGCAAACAACGTCGTTTGTTGCGTTATCTGCACAAACAAGATGTTCAACGGTATCGTAATCTGATTACTCAACTTGAAATTCGTGACACAATTTCAGGCAGGAGAGGCTAGTAAACCACCGTAGAACGTTGTGAGGAGGAAAGATATTGAAAGTTGAAATGCAGCTTGGGAGTGAAAACCTCTCAATTGAGACAGGAAAAGTTGCCAAACAAGCAGATGGTGCGGTTTGGGTACAATACGGTGGAACGGTTGTCTTGGTGGCAGTCGTCGCTGATAAAAGAGAGTCAAATCTAGATTTCTTCCCGCTAACCGTAGACTATCGTGAAAAATCTTATGCGGCAGGGCGCATCCCCGGCGTCTATGGTAGACGTGAACCACGCCCAGGCGGGAGTGAACTCTTGACAGCGCGGCTAATTGATCATTGCATTCGCCCTCTGTTTCCTAAGGATTTCCAAGTCGAAGTGCAAGTCATGTGCACAGTGCTTGCATCTGATCAGAGCCACCCCGCTGATGTGCCCGCTCTCATCGGGACATCGGCAGCACTCAGTATCTCTGATATACCGTTTAACGGCCCTGTTGGTGCCGTTACCATTGGAAGGCTAGATGGAGAATTTTGTGTCAATCCGACTTATGAAGAATTAGAACGATGTGAATTAGAATTTTTCGTCAGTGGAACAACCGATGCGGTCATGTCCGTTGAAGGTGGGGCGCACGAGGCACCAGAAGATGAGGTGATTGATGCAATTGTAGCAGCCCACCAAGAGATTAAAGAGATTACTAAACTTCAAGAAGGTTTAATTGCACTTTGTGGGAAGCCTAACCGCGAGTACAAAATGAAGGAAATTGATGAAGGACTGAGTTCGCGCATCCGAAACCTCGCTACAGAGAGAATTCGTGAATCCATTGGCATGGATCAAAAGCAGGACCGTGAAGGCTATCTCGAGCAGGTCCAGGCAGATATCCTATTGGAAATTCTTGATGATGTTGATGAAGAAGAAGATGGTCCCGAGGTCACAAAGGATGCTATGTCGATACTAGGCGACATCGAGAAAGAAGAGATGCGCCAATCAATCTTGACTGAAGGAAAACGGGTTGATGGACGGGGAGTCACGGATATTCGAGAAATTTCGGGTGAAGTTGGTGTCCTGCCTCGTGTACACGGTTCATCGCTCTTTACCCGCGGACAAACCCAAGCCCTTTGTGTAACAACCCTGGGAACCAAAGGTGACGAAGATGTGAACCGAACCCTGACGGGAGAGGTTAGAAAATACTTTTTCCTACACTATAATTTCCCACCATACAGCACCGGCGAGGTCAAGAGAATTATGGGACCCGGACGCAGAGAAATCGGTCACGGTGCGCTCGCTGAGAGGGCGATTCAACCGGTTATTCCCGGTCGAGAAGAGTTCCGATATACAATTCGCGCAGTATCCGAGATTCTTGAATCTAACGCGTCTTCCTCCATGGCGAGCGTATGTGGCGTAACCCTTTCATTATTGGATGCAGGGGTGCCCATCAAAAAACCGGTGGCGGGAGTTGGTGTTGGGTTGATCAAGGAAGGCGATCGCGAGGTTATCCTGACGGATATGCTGGGTACGGAGGATTTCCTCGGTGACATGGACTTTAAGGTCGCCGGTACTCGGGATGGCATCACAGCTATCCAAATGGACATTAAAATTGATGGTGTAACACCGGATTTGATGCGAAGAGCCATTCATCAAGCAAAAGACGCACGCATGGTTGTCCTAGATAAGATGGGTGAAGTTATAGATAAGCCACGCGCTGAGATCTCTCCGCACGCGCCACGTATCTATGAAATCCAAATTTCGCCCTCTAAAATCAAAGACTTGATTGGTCCACGCGGCAAAACCGTTCAGGCTATTCAAGAGGAAACTGGTGTGACGATCGACATTGAGGACGATGGGAGAGTCGAACTTTCATCGTTCAATGCTGAGGCTGCTAACAAAGCCGAAGAGATGATTCTTTCCATTACTGCGATTCCTGAGGTCGGCAAAGAATACGCCGGAAAAGTTACTCGTATAACAGGATTCGGGGCTTTTATTGAGATTATTCCCGGTCAAGACGGATTGCTTCATATCTCCCAAATGGGAGATGGGTACGTCCGACAGGTCGAAGATGTGATGAACATCGGCGATGAGGTCGCTGTCCGAGTCATCGAAATTGATGACCAGGGACGGGTTGACCTGACGCTTGCAAGCAACCCCGTAAGCGAGGATGCCACTTCGTCGGGGCGAGGGGAATCACGAGATCGGGGCGATTCACGCCCACGAGATAACCGGCCAAACAGAGGGCCCCGTGATGGTCGCAACTCTCGTCACAATCGCGGCGGCGACTCACGCGACCGTCGGCCACCAAGGATCCCCAAAGGCAGATTTTAGTAAAGTCCTACGACTACTCAATAGGTGAGACGGTGCGTCCCATCGGACGAAATACTAGCCATAGTGTGGGATGTGAGCGATGTCTCGCATCTCACGCATCACTTGTAATGTTTGGGGGTGTCTCAAGTGCAAGCCAAGTACCCCAACCGGAGGACGAGAGGAACCATTAACAGAGAACGAGATCTCCTCGACCAGAAATGGTTGACCTACCTATTGACATTTATTCTGGTTCTTCTGGGAGCCATCTTTCTTCTCGCTGTGACCCGTCGCGAATGGTTAATTCACCAAGCGAAGTGGATTGTTAAATCCGTAATACTGGGATTCGGTTTAGAATAGTCCACCCCTTCCCTATCCAATCCAATAGATACGGCAAATATTCGCTCCGGAGGTTTGGGATGAAACTTCCTTTGGTTTTCTCAGCCACTATGCGAAATTGTGTGCAATTCGCTGCTACACTACATACTGCGCTTTCGCTAGGCGTCTTAATTCTAATCTTTGTCGTTTCGGGCTGCGGTTATGTGTCAACTTCAGACTATCTCAGTCACATAAAGACAATTGCAATTTCTCCGATTGAGATTCAGGATCCAGATTTCACATTTGATTCCTCCAATAATCCACACGATGAAATAATTCGGACAGCACTCATTAACCGTTTTAACCAGAAGTGGCGTGATGGAAATGATGCACGACTCGATATAATTATCTTAGATTACGATCTTAGACCCTCTCGTTATGATGCGAATAATCGTCCTGAGCAATTTCGTATGAGTTTAGAGATTGAGTATGAATTCAGGGATCAGAAACAGAATAAAATTATCGATCGTAGAGATAATTATGTCCAAATTCACGAATTCTATGTTGTTCAGGGGCTAGGGGAACCGCCAGAAACGCGGGAAGAGGCACAAAAACGACTCATTGAAGAGTTAGTCGATGATTTCTACAGTACGCTTGCTGAACAATGGTAGGCTGATAGAGGCATGTTCCGGCTGCGCCAAGAATGTCCCGATTCCTCCGACTCCATCGGAGTCCTCGTCAAACGGGATTGGGATTCTCGCAAAGCGGGACTCGAACGGCACTTGTGAGACCATAGGACTGTGACTTATCACAAATTACATTTCACGTTTGACACGCTAAGCTTTCAGATTTCTTATCAATGGCGGCAGCATCTTTGGATCGTTTGTGCATCTTGGATGCTACTGTTTCTTTCGTGTCAGACTGAACAAGGCAATTACACGGCTGTGAGTCAGAATGGTCAATATGTCTATGGCGTTTGGAAGGCTCGAACCGCTAAGGCAGCGAAACACCTCTCGCGTCAAATTGACCAAGCGTCAACGGAGGAGCTTCTTGAAATTGATTCACTCTCCTTAATCACAACCGAAAAACCGATGGATTTATTGCCTGTAAATGAAGAGGCGTCCTACTGGGTTCGAGTCAGAAAACCGAGCGTTGATGTTGGGAAGGAGTTATACAAAAATGTGATTGGTGGAAACCCTGAACTATATCACAGCTACGGCTTTATCGAAGGAGCTTCTGTCGAGTATCAAACCCCCCGACTCGGATCTCAGCCGCTGATTCTTTTAGAGGTTTTCGATATGGGGACTCCAGAGAACGCGTTCGGTGTCTATAGTCGTGATCGCTATCCACAGGACGAATTTGAATGGGTCGGTAGCAGAGCAATCATTTCTGGACGAGAGCTTAACTTCTGGAAAGGCAGATACTTTATAAAAATTGAGGGTTACGAATTTGCAAGTCAGATTAAACAGGGCATGGTTGAACTGGCTAAAGCAACTGCTGACCACATCAAAGATCCACTAGCAATACCACATCTTTTGACGCTTCTCCCTTCAGAAAATAGGGTGCCTCACAGCGAGAAATATTTCCCCTCCGGCGCAACCTTAAAGAAAATCCACCGTTTCCTGCCCGAACATTTGCTAGAATTTAGCCCAAACGTAACCGGGTGCTCTGCTGCATATCTACACAAAAAATCTGCTACCGACTGGATCAACACGATGACCGCATTTGTTTTACGCTATGAAACTGAGTCAGAGGCAAAAACCGCCTATGGCATCTATCGGGATCACTTGGAGGCGAGCGCAAGTCCGGTTGACTCAACCCAAGCCGGTGGAGTTGTTGCTAGGGAACAGTGAGGAGATGGGAAACGGGCACATATAGCTGTAAAGACGATTGGTGAAATATAATCATTGTGGATTATCTAATAAACAAGAACATCGAATTAATGTGTTAATGGCAAACAAATAGCCACCTTTCATTTTTTACACACGCAAAAGGAGATTAACCATGCGAGGAGATTTTGAAGCTTATTTGAACGACTCGTTCCGCGATGAGAACGGGGAGCTGGATTTAGACAAACTGTTAGCCCTTGAGGATGAAGCGGACATGGACGTTGCCGTAATCATGCCCAACACCCAGCCCGAACCGAACAATCAGGAACTCGGCGAGGCGATAAAAGACAACCCGCGTGCCCTCGGTTGCGCGCTCATCCATCCCAACGAAGCTGATCCCGTTGAACAGGTCCGCAAAGCTGCAACTGAGTGGGGGATGAAAGGCATTAAACTGATGCCAGCGGTTCACGGATATGATGTTGATGATGAAATGGTCAAGCCGGTCGCTGAGGCTGCGCGAGACAATGGATTAATTGTTTCAATCCATTCAGGACCCGCAAATTGCCACCCCACTCGCATCGGAAACGTCGCAAGCTGGATTCCTGAAACTCCCGTTATTATGGATCACATGGGCTTTCCCGATGACCTTGACGCGGGCATTGAAGCTGCAAAAGCGAATCCGAACATCTCTTTAGGCACAACGATCCTCCGCTTCCATCGCCGTTGGGGAACCGATCCAGACCAAGTCGTTCCCACTGAAGTAAAAAAAGCGGTTGATGAGTTAGGGCCTGAACAGATTGTCTTCGGATCCAATACACCCGAATATCGTCCGATCCAAGTCATCAACGCCCTCCGTCGCCTTGAATTGGGAGATGACGCGGAAGCACTGATTTTTGGGGATAATTTGGCTCGGATTTACGGGTTGGTGTAAAACCAAACGTGACAGAAAAGCTCAAACGCCCCCCCCTTTATCACGTTCATAAACAACTTGGCGGAAGACTGATCGAATTTGGTGGCTGGGAGATGCCTGTACAGTATAGCAGCATCATTGACGAACACCTAGCCGTCAGGTCGAATGTAGGGATATTTGATGTTTCACACATGGGTGAACTCGAAATACGAGGCCCCGAATCCCTATCACTGATTCAAAAGCTGATTACCAATGACGCCGCCAAGTTGGTTGATGGACAGGTGCTCTATACGCCGATGTGTACAGAAACGGGTGGAATTATAGATGATCTGCTCGTCTACCGCTTCGCAGCTGACCGGTATATGCTCGTCGTCAACGCATCAAATATCGAAAAAGATTTGGAGTGGATACACACGCGCAATGAAAAGCGGGTAGAAATCGAAAACCGGAGCGACGAAACTGCTCTCGTTGCGCTGCAAGGACGAAATGCCCCCCAGTGCCTTCAAACGCTGACCGATGTCAACATCGCAACGGTGAATTCTTACCGGTTTACGGAAGGAAAAGTTGCTGGGCTTCCAACCATTATCTCACGGACAGGCTACACCGGAGAGATTGGTTTTGAACTTTATGTCGAAGCTGAGCGCGCAGCGGATTTATGGACTGCCGTTTATGAGGCGACAAATGCCATCGGTGGAAAACCGATCGGACTCGGTGCGAGGGATACCCTGCGCCTAGAGGCGCGATTGTGTCTATACGGCAACGATATTGATGAGACGACCACGCCGTTGGAAGCCGGATTGCGGTGGACGGTAGCTTTTGACAAAGGGAATTTTATTGGTCGAGAGGCTCTGATTCGGCAAGATAGCGAGGGAATTAAACGCCGCTTGGTGGGGTTTCAGATGCTAGATCGCAGCATTGCACGAGCGCACCACGCAGTTTATCATAACGATCGATGCATCGGAGCAGTCACGAGTGGCGCGCCAGCACCTAGCCTAAAATATAATATCGGCCTTGCTTACCTTCCCATTGAAATAAGCAAGATTAATACCAAAATTGAAATTGAAATCCGTGGGAGACGTCATCCCGCAAAGGTGGTCAGAACACCATTTTATCAAGCACCGATTTAGGAGAGAAAGTCAGATGTTTCCGGCAGATTTAAAATACATGAAAAGCCATGAGTGGGCAAGATGCGAAGGCGACATCGTTGACGTTGGTGTCAGCGACTACGCGCAGGCAGAAATCCAAGATGTTGTCTACGTTGAGCTACCAGAGGTGGGCACAATTCTTGAGCAGCACAAAGCATTTGGTGTTATTGAGTCCGTTAAAGCAGCGTTTGATCTCAATGCCCCTGTCAGTGGCGAAGTCGTTGAAATCAATGAAGAGCTTGAAGATGCACCGGAGTTAGTAAACGAAGCACCTTACGACGCCGGTTGGATGATTAAAATCCGTATGAGCGATTCAGGCGAATTGGAGGAGCTCATGGCCGCAAGTGAATATCAAGCAATGATCGAAACAGAAGAAAATGAATAAATCCCTTCAATCTCTCAATTTTGCAGACACTTTTGTTGACCGCCATGTCGGTCCTCGTTTGGAAGACATTGAGTCGATGCTAGAAAAGATTGGGTATGCGTCGTTCGATGAATTGGTTGAAGACGCTCTTCCGGCAAGCATCCGTTACAACCAACCACTAAATCTTGGTATGCCCCAGACAGAGTCTGAAATGCTGGCTGACTTGAGGCAAATCGCAGCCCAGAATCAGGTCTCGCGGTCTTTTATCGGAATGGGCTATTACAACTGCATTACCCCGCCTGTCATCCAGAGAAACATCCTTGAAAACCCTGGCTGGTATACTGCATATACTCCATATCAGGCGGAAATTGCACAAGGGCGGCTTGAAGCCCTGTTGAACTTTCAAACGATGGTTATTGATCTGACTGGACTGCCGATTGCCAACGCCTCGCTACTAGATGAAAGCACGGCAGCGGCTGAAGCGATGGGAATGTGCCTAGCCGCCGGTAAGCGTGACGCTATCAAGACTTTTTTTATTTCGGAAACTTGTCATCCCCAAACAATCGGGGTTTTGAAAACCCGCGCAGAACCACTAGGGATTGAATTAGTAATGGGCGATCATCAGACTGCCGAATTTGACACGCCGCTTTTGGGTGCGCTTGTCCAATATCCGGCAAGCGATGGTACGGTTTATGACTATAGTGATTTCGCTGAGAAGATTCATGATGCTGGCGGGTTATTAGTGGTTGCCGCTGACCTTTTAAGCCTCACACTTCTGAAATCTCCCAGCGAATTCAATGCTGATATTGCGGTTGGATCCACCCAACGGTTTGGAGTGCCAATTGGATATGGCGGCCCCCACGCCGCTTTCCTTTCAACGCGAGAAGAGTTTAAGCGTAAAATGCCGGGGAGAATTGCAGGACTTTCTCAGGATGTCGAAGGCCAGCGTGCAATCCGTCTCGCACTCCAGACGCGGGAACAGCATATCCGCAGAGAACAAGCAACTAGCAATATCTGCACGGCACAGGTACTCTTGGCAGTAGTAGCCGGCATGTATGCAGTCTATCACGGTCCCGATGGGCTTCGTCGAATTGCGGAGCGCATACATCTGCTAACAAGTGTTCTCCGTGAAGGATTGACGCGATTGGGATATGTGCTTGATGCTAGTTGTTACTTTGACACATTCAGCGTCGATCTGAATTTACTCAAGGAATCGAGTGACATCCGTAATATCGAAGCTAATCAACAGCCGGTGAGTCCGCCTAGTCCCGACGATCTCTTGACCATTGCCCACACACATCGGATTAACTTCAGAGTTTTCGACCATTCCCGCATTGGGATTTCACTTGATGAAACGACATCTATTCAGGATGTCCGAGATCTCCTTGATATTTTCGCATTAGGAAACCCTCTTCCTTTTGCGGTCGAAGGTTTAATGCTTCAAGCACAATCCGCAATTTCTGAGCCGTTGCAACGAAAGACCGCTTATCTCACCCATCCTGTCTTCAATACTTACCACTCTGAAACGGAGATGCTGCGGTACATCCACAAGCTGCAGGAGAAAGATCTATCTCTGACCACATCAATGATTCCGCTCGGATCTTGCACGATGAAATTAAACGCCACCGCCGAAATGCTTGCCGTCACTTGGCCCGAGTTCAGCCAACCGCATCCGTTTGCCCCCCTCGAACAGACAAGGGGATACCAAATCCTTTTTAAGCAGCTTGAAGCATGGTTGGCGGAATTGACAGGATTTCCCGGTATCTCCTTGCAACCGAATGCCGGCTCGCAAGGAGAGTATGCAGGGCTTCTAGTCATACGCAAATACCATCAGTACTATGGCGAAAAGCATCGAGACATCTGCCTAATTCCACGGTCTGCACACGGTACGAACCCTGCCAGTGCGGTGATGGTGGGTATGCGGGTGGTGGTCGTTGATTGTGACGATGAAGGAAATGTTGACCTCTTGGATCTTCGGGAAAAGGCGGAACAGCACAGTCAAGAACTCGCAGCGGCAATGATTACCTATCCTTCGACCCATGGAGTGTTTGAGGAAAAAATTCAGGAAATTTGCGAAATCGTTCATCAACACGGCGGACAGGTCTACATGGATGGCGCAAATATGAACGCGATGGTGGGAATATGTCGTCCGGGAGATTTTGGCCCAGATGTATGCCACCTGAATCTGCATAAAACCTTCTGCATACCACACGGTGGAGGAGGCCCTGGAATGGGCCCGATTGGTGTTAAGGCACATCTTATCCCCTTTCTTCCAACCCATCCGGTCGTTCCAGTCGGTGGGAAAGATGGGATTAATCCAGTTTCAGCAGCACCTTGGGGCAGTCCGAGCATCCTTCCAATCTCTTGGGGGTACATTTCAATGATGGGAGCAATGGGACTCAAGCATGCAACCGAAGTCGCAATTTTGAACGCGAATTACATTGCCAAACGCCTAGAACCCTACTACTCGGTACTTTACAAAGGAAGCAAAGACCTTGTCGCACACGAGTGTATCATTGATCTCCGTGACTTCAAGAAAACCGCTGGCATCGGAGCAGGTGATGTCGCTAAACGTTTGATGGACTACGGTTTTCACGCACCTACTGTATCGTTTCCGGTTATGGAAACAATGATGATCGAACCAACCGAAAGCGAATCGAAGGCTGAAATAGATCGCTTCTGTGAAGCGATGATCTCTATCCGAAAAGAAATCGCTGAAATTGAGGACGGTCAAGCCGATCGTTCCGACAACGTCCTCACAAACGCGCCCCATACCGCAGCACAAGTCATGCAGACCGAGTGGGTTCACGGGTATTCTCGAGAAAAAGCAGCTTTCCCTGCACCGTGGATCCGCGAACGCAAGTATTGGCCCCCCGTCGCACGAATTAACGAAGTTCAGGGGGATCGAAACCTGATTTGTGCTTGCCCACCAATCGATTCCTATTAATTTTAGCATTCTGCAGTTGATACGTTTTTGTCACTGCAATTTTCGCCTGCAAAATAGGGCAATCCGGTAATTCTAATATCGATTATGTCTCACGTAAGCGGATAAACCAATGAAAGCAATCATTATTGGCGCGGGAGAAGTTGGATTTCATACAGCCAAGCTCTTGGTGGAAGACAATAACGATGTCATCCTCATCGATCGATCGAAGGAGGCTTGCCAGCGTGTTCAAGAGCAGTTGGATTTAATAACGCTTGAAGGATCCGGGGCTTCGCCCTCCTTATTGGTAGAAGCTGGAATTAAAGAAGCAGAGCTTCTGATGGCGGTAACGCACTCCGACGAGATCAATATGCTGGCGTGCGTGATTGCCTCCCGACATGGTGTGAAGACAAAGGTAGCGCGCGTATCCGATCCCGATTACTTCGCCAACGAAACGGATTTATCCCCAAAAGATATCGGGATCAATTTGCTGATTAATCCCGAACAGCTCTGTGCGGAAGAATTCTACCGTCTACTGAACATTCCAGAAGCTCGTGAAATTGTCGAATTTGAAGACGGTAAGGTACAGTTAGTCGCATTTCAAGTAAAGCCAACCAACCCGCTTCGAGGCACACCCCTCAGCCGTCTAGCGGATCACGGCATCCCCTCCGACTTACGTGTTACGGCAATTAAGCGCAAAGATGGCACGACGATCGTTCCCAAAGGTCTGGACTTCATTAGCGAAGGGGATGAGGTCTTTGTCATCGGCAGTCGTGAATCAACTTCGCAGCTGCTTGAACTTTCAGGAGTTTCATTAAATCAAAAAATCCATCGCGTCATTATCGTTGGTGCCGAACGGATTGGAATATCCCTTGCACAAGCCCTTGAGAAAAATGGTACACAGGTGAAAATGATTGAAACTGACCGAGAAAAGGCTGAAGCTGCATCAACAATCCTGAGAAAAACAACTGTTTTACATGGGGAATACCTTAACGCCGGCTTCCTGGAAGAGGCCGGCGTTGATGGGGTAGACGGATTCGTTTCTGTAACCGGCGATGATGAAAATGACGTGATGGCTTGCGTCACCGCCAAGCAGCACGGCGCAGCTCGTGTGCTTGCCCTCGTTCAAAAACCACGTTACCTACCAATCTTGGAAAATATTCCAACCCTCGATGCTGCCGTGAGTCGCCATCTGACAGCGGTCAACAACATCCTCCGTCTCGTCCGCCGGGGACAGATTGTTTCAGCAGCGACCCTACGTGAGATTGATGCTGAAGTCATCGAGTTGGTCGCGGGACCCAATTCGCAAATTACCTACAACGAGATCCAACACCTAGGGGGCATGCTGCCCGACGATGTGTTGATAGGTGCTATTGTGCGACAGGATCGGGTGCTTATTCCTACCGGACAAAGCGTGATCCAAGCGGGAGACCGCGTGATTATCTTTACCATGCCCGATTCAATTCCTGTCGTTGAAAAGCTCTTTGTAGAACCCCAAACTAAGCGTTTCCTTGGCAAAAAAAGAAAATGAACTGCCTCATGATACCGTGAACCTAAAATTAGTTCTATATACACTCGGTAATTTGTTGATTTGTCTTGCTGCAGCAATGTTGTGTCCGCTGCTTATTGCCCTTTACCATAGGACACCGGATGACAGATCTGACCTGCAAGCATTTATTCTCTCTTTTTGTTTCACGCTCATTGTGGGATTGGCACTCCGTCTTACGACTAAATCGAACCAAGAACTTGGTAACAAAGAAGGCGTCGCAGTTGTCTCGTTAGGTTGGGCAGTTACAGCACTATTTGGATCACTCCCGTATCTTTTCGATCGTATATTTGCAGAAACCGGCAGAAGTTGGCTAGTGGAGTTCTCATTCTGCTATTTTGAATCCATGTCCGGCTTCACGACGACAGGAGCGACTGTTCTCACTGAAATCGAGCATCTAACCCATGCTATCCTGTTCTGGCGTAGCCTGACGCATTGGCTAGGGGGCATGGGTATTGTTGTCCTCGCTTTAGCCATCCTACCAATGCTGGGGGTAGGTGGGATGCAACTTTATCGTGCGGAGGTGCCTGGTCCGCAAAAAGACCGCCTCACACCACGCATCGCACAGACTGCAAAATTGCTTTGGGGCGTTTATGTCCTTATCTCTGCTGTCGAAATGCTGCTGCTCTGGCTCGGTGGAATGACATGGTTTGATGCCCTTTGCCACACATTTGGAACTATGGCAACCGGTGGGTTTTCAACCCAAAATTTGAGTATCGGTCAATACAATAGCGTCTACTTCGATGTTGTTATCATCGTCTTTATGTTCATTGCCGGAACGAACTTTTCCCTACACTACCGTGCCTTACGTGGTGGTTTCAAAAGCTACGCTCGCGATCCAGAGTTCCGTTTCTACGGCTTGACGCTGTTCCTGTGTATAGGGTTGATTGTCTGGAACACAATGACCGCAAAGGTTGGCGATCAGGCTGTTTTTGATTCGTTTGAAACAGCTTTGCGTTACGCTTCCTTTCAGGTAATATCAATCATCACGACGACCGGCTATGGGACTTTCGACTTTGAGCAGTGGCCCGCACTGTCACAATTTATTTTGATCATCCTAATGTTTTTCGGTGGATGTGCAGGATCAACAGGGGGCGGGATGAAACACATCCGTCTTCTGCTACTTATCAAACAGGGATATGTCGAAATTAAACGTCTGATACTTCCACACGCGGTGCTGCCCATTAAGCTGGGCGACCGCGTTGTGCCACAAGAGGTAATGGCACACATTCTCGGCTTTTTCTTCCTGTTCATCGGTATCTTTGCAATCGTTACCTGTATCATGGCGACCTTGGGATTGGATCTTATCAGTGCCGCTGCCGCCACTATTGCAACCATGGGGAATATAGGTCCCGGCCTTGGAACTGTTGGTCCCATTGACAATTATGCACATATCCCCACACTCGGCAAATTTATTCTTTCTTTCTGTATGTTACTCGGACGCCTAGAACTATACACAGTCTTGGTTTTATTCGCCCCAGAGCTGTGGCGACGATAAATACTATAGTGAATTCAAAAAATAAATAGACACTTTCGCCCCTCGGTTTCGATCCCGATTTATCGGGTCCGGTAGGTGCGGTTTCCTAACCGCACCGGCTTGAAGTGTCTCATTAATTCTAAGGTCCACTATAAACTGGAAAAAACGATGATAGATCTCGTCTACCTCAACGTCCTGCACCAGATCCACGCACGGTTGTTCAACACAGATGTAAATTGGGTCATTACAGGGAGTCTCGGGTTTGCACTTCAGGGTGTCCCCGTCCAACCCAACGATATCGACCTCCAAACCGACGAAGCCGGGGCTTATGAAATTGAGCACCGATTTTCAGATGTGGTAATCAGGAAGGTCCAGTTTTCCGCTACAGAGCGAATTAGATCCCACTTTGGGGCATTGCAAATTGATGGCGTCGAGGTAGAGATCATGGGCGACATTCAGAAACGGGGAGCAGATGGTGTCTGGGAAGAGGTTGTAGATCCGGCACATTATCGGCAAATGGTAGAAATTGAGGGGCTGCTTGTGCCCGTTCTATCGTTAGAATACGAGTATCAAGCCTATTTGAGGTTCGGAAGGGTTGAACAAGCAAAGATGTTAAGGAGATGGTTAGACAGTGGATAAGGTCACGACTATTTCATTTGACGCAGACGGTACGCTGTGGGATTTTGAAGGGGTGATGCGTCACGCACTGGAGGGCGCGTTGGCTGAACTCCACCGTCTTGTTCCCTCCGCTCCTGATTCCCTCTCCGTCAAAACGTTAATTGCTATTCGGAATCAAATCGCAGAAGAACAGAAAGACAGGGGACTGACGCACGAAGCGATTCGACTCGAAGCCTTCAAACGAACACTGCAATTTATCAAAAGCCCTGACGATGATTTTGCCGTTCACCTTTAAAGGAACTGACAAAGGGCCTTGAGAATTGTATGTAATCGTCAAATGATTCTGTATCAGCGTAAATCAGCCAAAGGAGGAGAAACATGCCACAACTTTTCGGAAATCAGTACACTAAACAGCAGCTATTGGAATTGGTCGGGGATATGACTCAATTGGCAGGAGCCCGCCGAGCAGAATTGGTGGAAGGAAACGAAAGGGGTTCAGATTTGATTGAAGTTTTTAACGCCTCTGGACTCTGTTTTTCGATCCTGCCGGGGCGCGCCCTTGATATAGCCTCCGCCCACTACAAGGGGATGTCACTCGGCTTTCGGGGCAATACCGGCGATGTAGGACCCGCCTTCTACGAACCCCAAGGCTATGGATGGATGCGCGGCTTTTTTGGCGGATTGGTGACTAGCTGCGGTATGATCTTTACGGGCCATCCTGAGGTCGATCCCGAAGAGGAAGACGAGGAACTTGGACTTCACGGTCGCCTCTCCTTTATTCCAGCCAAAGGTGTTGTTGCTGAGTGCGGATGGGAAGGGGAGGATTATGCGGTTCGGGTCCGGGGAAAGATGCGTGAGGCAGTGGTCTTTGGAACTAATCTCGAACTCTCCCGAGAAATCTCAACGGTGCTAGGCGAAAAATGTCTGCAGATTTATGACCGTATCGAAAATCTCAGTGTGGATCGTTCACCGTTGATGTTTGTCTACCATACGAACCCCGGCTTTCCAATCTTGGATGCCGGCAGCCGTGTACTAATCAACAGCGAGAAAAGCACCGAATGGTTGGAGGATCGGGAAGTCAGCCCTGAAGATTACACTGTGGCTCTCGAACCGCAACTGGAAGCACACGACGATGTGTACATACACCGGCCCATCGCAGATGCAGAAGGGAACGTACATGTCGGGCTGATTAACGATAATTTACAACTTGGATTGTACTGGAAATTCCCTATTGAAGAGATGCCTATCGTTACCCATTGGCAGCACTTCCACAGAGGCACCTATGTAACTGGCATCGAACCCGGCAATGCCAGTATGTTGGGACGCGCTTGGAATCGCAAGTACGGCTATCTGCAATATATCCAACCCGGTGAAATCCGAGAGTTTCATCTGGAAATCGGCATTCTGGAGGGTGAGAACGAGATTCGTGCACTGGAGCAACGAATTGGTGGATAATGGTCTAGTTCTCAAACCGGTGAGAAACTATTTGAACAGATGCTCACATTCACGACACTTCCATTTTTTCTTAAAGAATGGAAGGGGCACATTTAGCAGGGCCCAAGACGCAAACACCAGACGGCGTGAGAATTTCTCATAATGCACATTTTCTGAACCACACTGCGGACAACGGATCTCGCTAGTGGTATCACTGTCCTGATCTATTTCAGTATCTGACGAGATTGGCTCACCTCCAACCGCATCGAGATTCAAAACAGCTTGAAGGATTTCGTCTGCTCGCTCGACATCTGCTGTCCTTACCTGCACTCCAACGCCACCAATGGCATTTGAGTAGAGCCAATTCATAGTAATGGTATGCTCATTGGCGACAAAACATTCGATCCCCTCCGATTCCAACCATGCCACAACCGGATCTGCTTCGGTGGGATGACTAAAATTGGCGATTGTGATGAGTTCTTCTTCACCTGTGTTAGAATTCAGAGCATCCGGCATTTTTCGACTCCTTCATCAAAAACGAAAGGCTCATGTTAAGGGATAGTGCAAAGAACCCGAGTTTTTTCAACCCCCCTGCAGCTCCCCTGACAAGGGTTTCCCCCTGAACCCCCCCATGATAAGGGGGGCTGGCAAGGGAGGCAGTTTCTAGCCCCCCTTATCATGGGGGGCAAACTCGGCTTCTCTTCGCATTTTGCACCTTCTTTTGATATGAACCAAACGAAGAAGCAGGGATTGTCACGTAATTATAACCTAAGTTGCTAGTTATTGGAAACCTATCAGAATCTGTAGGTCGAGATTCACATCTCGACACAAAACTGTCGATTTTGGAAAATCGACCTACAGAAATGATACAATTTGCACAGGGATTAGGGGCTACTGGTTGGAATATGCTGGCTACTAGCAACTTGCGTTAATTATAGTGAATTTAAAAAATAAATAAACACTTGCGCCCCCCGGTAGGTGCGGTTTGTAACCGCACCGCATCGCCCCCCCTTTATTCTACCCCCCTTAGGCCCCCCCGCAAGCAGGGGGGAAAGCAAGCGGGGGGAAATAGGGGGGCTACCCAACGGGAGCTTGGCGTGTCTCATTAATTCTAAGGTCCACTATAAGCCACTTTTGTCACATAAACATAGTAAGCACCGAGCGACGCTCCTGCATCATCAGTCAGAAATGTCCGCAGCTGCATCTCACCGGCGGTGAGACGAAACGTAAACGTAACGCCCTCTGCCGCCGGATCAATCAATTGTGTCGCCTCCTGATCACCGACGCATAAGCGAGCGGTTTTCAAATTGAGGGCTTTCCCGCCGTGATACCAATCGATGATTTCACCGGGAATCCCAGCGGTAAGCGGCTTATCCTCCTCTTTGGGCCACCGTCGCAGCTCAAAAGCGTACTCCCCATCCTCAGCGATTTCGATTGCCCAATATCCGTTACACACAAGTCCTTCACGGATGTGTCCCTGATTCCAAGCGTGTTGTTCACCGTGCCAATCGTGGGTAGTCAAGACGGGCTCTTTTTCGTCCTCCGTGCCCAACACAATCGGGGGATCTTCACCAAAACGCGGCGATACTAGTTCCCACCACGTTTCGTAATGGCCCCGCAATTCCTCGACAATCTCCGGATGCGCCGCAGCAATATCGTTTCGTTGTTCCGGGTCCACCTCAATATCATAGAGTTCGATGCCATTAATCAGACGCCAACGCTGCGTCATGGTCGCGCTCTGTTTCCACTTGATCGGGTGTTCAACGCGCTGAGAGTCAGTCACGATGACACGCTCTGGTAACGTTTCCGTTTCGCCCCGGAGAAGTGGTGCGAGACTCATGCCGTGGAAACTGCCCACTCCGAAATCAGTCTGCGAGACCTCTAGCTGACAGAAATCTATCAACGTTGGGAGCAGATCAATGTTCGCAGTAAGCTGGTCGATATCCCTGCCTTCCGTAAATCCTCCGTTCGGCCAATACATGAAAAGCGGTACGCGATGTCCCCCTTCGTATTCCGAACCCTTCCTCCCACGCCTTCCGGCATTAAAACCTTCTCTGACAAATTGATTCTCGTCGAGCGTGCAACCCTCAGCAGAACCGTTGTCAGTCATAAAAATAAGAATGGTGTTATCTTCAAGCCCAAGTTGGCGGAGATGATTCCTGAGCCGCGCTAGATTCTCGTCAATATTGACAATCATACCGTAGAAGTTAGCTCTTGCGTCGGGGATACGCCCACGGTACGGTTCATTATAGCCGTTTGGGACATGGTATGGACTGTGTGGAGCATTGGTTGGCAGGTAGCAGAAGAAAGGACGCTCTCTGTTTCTTCCGATAAACTGCATCGCCTGATCGAACCAGACATCGGTGCAATATCCCTCAAACGGTTCTTTAACTCCATTACGGGTATAGGTGTCGTCGAAGTAATCATTTCCCCAGTGGTCGGGTGTTTGGCTAATTCCACCGCCACCGTGATAGAGTGCTTCCTCAAAACCTCGGTCGTGAGGTCTATAGGGATAGTTGTCCCCCAAATGCCACTTGCCGAACATACCTGTCTTGTAACCGTTTGCTCGAAAAATATCCGCCATCGTGCGTTCATCGTTGCGGAGAAGCGAGCGGCCGCCGATAGTGTGCCACACGCCGGTGCAGTTACAGTAACGCCCGGTCATAATGCCCGCCCGTGTGGGTGCACAAGTGGGACCAACATGCAGGTTGGTCAAACGAAGGCTTTCGCTGTGCATGGCATCCAGATTCGGTGTTTCGATTATCGGATTCCCATGACAACTGAAATCCCCGTAGCCTTGGTCATCCGTGATGACAAAGACGAGATTCGGTCTATTCTCAATAGAATTAGTAGGTGTTGGCATCACTGTTTTCCTCGTTCAGAAGGGCGAGTCGCAGACTTGGATCGCAGCGATCACAGCTTTCGCAACCGTAATCCACCTCGATAGTCTCGCCGAAATACTCGCGTACCAATCGCCCGCGACATTCTTCTGCGAGCGCGTAAAAGACAATCTGATCAATCTGACGGTTTTTGCTGAGAAGGTAGTCCTCAAACCCCATCTGATCCGCGGACATTGAGGCAAATAGATCGCTGTCTTCAAGTAACTCAATCAATACCAAATCTTCCGTCCCCCAATACCTCAAATACCCTGCACTCTGCAAGTCAATAAGCTGCTCCATGAGTTGGTCGGGACGCAGATTCAATCCTCTACAAAAATCTAAAACGTTTAATTCCGATAGGGAGCGTAAGTGACGTAGTAAACCCTTTTGTGACTCGTCGGCAATCTCCATGGTAAGGCTATACTCAAGTGGACGCGCTCTCACCGAGAGTTTTGAAGGGACGTTATACAATCTCCGTAGGAACCCAAGTTTCTCTAGGTGGCTGATTCCGACTCGAATTTTACTGTCGTTGAAACTACTCAGCCATTCTAACTCTTCCGCCGCAAACATCCGAAAATTGCCGACTGAAGGGAAGGTTTCAAGCAGTTTCAGAAGTTTAAGAAGATCCTGTTTATTGGGTGCACTCTCCTTGACGAACCACTCGTGCAACCCTCGGTCGTCCGGGCAATAAAACAGGATACAGTGTGCGGTTTCGCCATCGCGTCCAGCACGTCCTGCCTCTTGGTAGTACTGCTCTAAAGTTCCCGTCATCGTCCAATGAATGATATATCGGATGTCAGATTTGTCGATTCCCATCCCGAACGCATTGGTCGCAACAACCAGATCGAGTCCCTCAGGCCCATCGTCGAAGAACCGATCCTGTACCCGTTTGCGCTCAGGATCTTCACGTCCAGCGTGATAAAAGTCAACACGGTGCCCACACTTCTTTAGGTGCGCTGCAATCTCCTCAGTTTCCCTGCGACGTCCGGCGTACACAATCCCCTTTCCCTTTAGCTGCTGCAGGCATTCATCAAGAAGCAAATACTTCTCAGCCTCCATCGAAACTTCACAAACACTGAATTTCAAGTTGGGCCGTTCAATGCCGCGGGTGAAGGTTTGGGGCGGTTGAATCTCTAAGCGATCTAGAATATCTGCCCGTACATCAAGGGTTGCTGTCGCTGTGAATAGGGCAATGGAACTCGGATGCAATTCACGGATGGCGTCACGGAGAGCGAGGTAGGAAGGACGAAAATCGTGTCCCCATTGCGATATACAGTGTGCTTCATCAATGACAAATAGTGAGACCTGGTGTGAGCTGAGCAGGTTCAGAAACCGCCGACTGCGAAAACGCTCTGGCGCGATATAGAGCAGCTTAATCTCCCCACGTTCCAAGCGTTTCAATTCCGAACGGTACTCCTCCCAATTCAGACTGCTGTTGAGCAGTGCCACCGTATAAATCTTTTGTTCACGCAACGCATCGACCTGATCCTTCATTAAGGAGATCAGTGGAGAAACAATCACCGTTACCCCCGGAAGCATCAACGCCGGCAACTGATAACAGAGTGATTTGCCGTAGCCGGTAGGGAACGCCGCAAGAATATTCTCTCCATTCAAAATTTTTTCTACAACTTCACGCTGTCCGTCTCGAAAATCAACGTAACCAAAATACTTCTGGAGTGCTGCGAGTAATTCGTCTGTGGTTTCGTCTCGGGCGTCTTCCTTTGAAACTGGAAGAACTTCACCCGGTGTATTGAGAAGTTCGTCCACATTTTGAAGGAGGGCTTGTAAATCTTTCATAGGAAAAAAATATGCTCCAGGCTTTTACGGAGATGCCTAGGGATCCTTTTCACCTGCACAGAAAAACACAACCGACGTGTATTGAATCTGGATGGGTAGCACTTGTGTGATGAATTAAACCACTAGGGCGTATTGCTCATCCGGCGTCAGGTAGATAAATCACCCTATTACAAATCCCGATTTCGTTGTGTTGGAACAACACTTAGGAAATCGTGGATGCAAGTGAGCTTCAGGATTTTCAAGAAGCACTAACGTATCTTCCTGAGAAGCGAGTAGGGCCAACAGAATTGGAAGGGTGTAGGTGATTCCAAAACCAACATTGGTGGAGCGATAAGGATCGTTCTTCCCGACCTACTCTCGGGGTTAGGGAACGTATATCGTAGGTCTATTCGATCTATGCCTGGGTAATGTTGTAGGGCAATACAACGGAACCGGAGCCTAGTATCGGGTTGATTGTAGTTGCTCGTCGGGCGTTGGGAATGGTTGTCTAGGGTGATACAAAGCTATCAACCGTTCAACTGCGTAGGTCCTTAAAATACCATTTCCCCGGTGTTCCGCTAAAGTCCAGATCAAATCCAAACTCCTCATCGCTGCCCGCGCCCCCAAAGAGAACATCTTGAGCTGTCCCTAATTGGGTCCATTTTCCCTAAAAATCGGTGTTTTTGACGCAGCAAAAGCAGAGCCTGAATCACAGACGACTTGGAAGTGGATGAAAGCAAGCACTTAAAATTCTTAATATACAGGAAAAATGGAATTTTCAAGTGGCACATCTTTCCCAGACCAAATTTCATATGAGATTCTTTTAGATCGAGTTCTTGACCAATAGAGACAACATCTTGGACCCTTTGGGTGAATCCTGAGGCGAGTTCGGAGATATGAATCAAACCTTCGATGCTGTCCTTCAACTCGACGAAAGCACCAAAGTTGGTGGTACGGACAATCTTCCCCTGAACCACAGTGCCAACGCTATATTTCGTTGGGGCATCTGGCCAAGGATCTGGTTTTATTTGTTTTGTGAGCAAAACACACTGTCATGATCGATTCTAATTTGGGATATGAGAACTAGGATTAAACCTAGCACCTTTCTTAATTTATAGGTTTCAATTATAATAACATTTCCGCTAACAATTTCGCCGATAGAATAGTCATTCTCGATATCCTCCCACGAACCTCGTACCTGAAGCATCTCATTGATAAATGCATCGACCTTCTCGAAACGAACTTTCACTTTGCTAGCGTCTCTTGCTTTACTCAAAATGGCACTGCTGAACTCACGATCATTCAGCAAGTTGAGGAATTTATTGGTTACATATTCTTTGTTTTCAATTAACCTCAGTCTTCCGCCATCAGATAGAATACCGAGATTAACAGACCACACCTCAAACAGGGCGTTATTAACTCCAGCTCCGCGATATCTACCTTTGTTAGCTTTGCAAAAAGCACCGCCGAATATCTCGTAGGCGGCCTCCATTGAGGCCGTGAACTGCCTCTCAAGTTTCTCTCGTTTATCATTCGACATTCTGTTTATGCGATTCATTGTGTTCCTGAGAAACTGGTCGAAACCTAGCCTTCTTTCGAGCAACTGATCGAAATCCGGCTTTTCGTACACCTCGTATTCCGGGGCTAGGAGTAAGGAGCGATAAAGCGAAGGATACACTCTTGATCTCCTCTACGTTTACGATCAATCATACCGTGAGTTTCAAGAATTCCTTTGCAAGCTGATTGCCGTTGCTTTCCCTGCGTGGAATGCGTTGCGAATCTTTGATCAGATAAAGCTACCCCACCAGTGTTAATACGCTTGAAGATATTGTATTTCACATTCTCAGGAGTGCCTTTAGTGATTGTGTAAATAGTAAAATCTGTCTCCTCAATACTTCGTTGGAAGCACGCTCAAGGTTTAAGTCCGTCAAAAATTCGAGATCGTAGCACTAACCATGAGGCTCCTGAGCGTGTATTCGTCCATAACAAATCGCGCTATTAACACGCTTACACCGTCAATAATAACCATATTGTCTTCATTTGTTGCATCGAAATAAAAAGCTGGGGTACCTAGGGATTCAATGAGACGACTCTGAGCCCCTCTAGGCCAAATCGCGCTGTGATAAACAGTTCATTATGTTTGAGTCGCTTAATTAGGCTATCAAGGCTTATAGTTCTGCGTGACATGCGAATCTCACGGATCAAAAGGAGCTTGACTGTCCCCTCTATACTCTTCTTCGATATCAGGTACACTATCATCGTTGTATTCCTGATATCCTTCTTCTGAATATTCCCAGTCTCTGGCATCTTTTATCACCTTTATCTAAAAACATGATTGCATTTCAAGAAGACGGCATTTGCGCTTGGCAAATTCCACACAAATAAAATAGCATATTTATCTGATTCAGTCAAACATTTTATACACAACGCACCACATTTTGGGAAAGTTTTCGCAAAAGGAGGCCAAGGATTTAGTCCCCATTCCAGCTGTTTATTTTTCAAATACAGAGGTTAGGGACCTGAAGACATTTATGAATGGTGTAAACCACCCGTATTGACACGCTTGCGGATAATATTTCTTGCAGCCCGAAGGGGTGCCTTGCTCAATTGTGCAAACAGTCTGTATCTCCTGAATACGACACTGTAAGTGACGCTCGAGGCTCTCACTCCTTCATCGAGGAGAGAGCGTTTTTCAACTGTAAGAGTTGTGCTTCTGGTAGATTGGTGATTTCAGAAATGAGGGACATTTCCATTCCCTTAGCAAGCATCGCCTTTGCAGCCTCAATCCGGCCTTCAAGCAAACCTTCCTGCTTGCCTTTCTGCTCACCCTCACGCAGCCCGTTTTGAAAAATCTGCTCCCTTTCTCTCTCTAACGCTGTGACTAACATCGTCTTCACCTCCTCTTCATTCCGATAAATGTACTCCAACGACTGATAATCTTCAGATTCAATCCGGCCGTGGGCAGCCAACTGCTTAAACCAGTTTAAGAACAAACTTACCGCTTCTCTGTCAACCTCCGACGAAAACAGATTCAGCAGCTCCCCCTCCAGCACACCTAAATCATAGTGGGATTCTGCCAGAAACAACGTCAATACGATGTTGCGGATTTTTAACAACGCCTCCTGACTGTATTGATTCTCAGCAATCAGGAAATACTCAAAGTCTAATGCGAACCTGCCTAGCGGTAGGGTCTGCTCAATTAACTCAGAAAGATTCACCGGTGCCGTCCAAAAGGCTTCCCCATTGTACAGCACGATTGGAAAGACCGCCGGTAGTTTTTTGACACTCCTATTATTGACGAGAAAGTCCATGTAAAAGTTAGTGATGTAGTTCAGCACCCGTAACGCCATGAACGGATCTACGGTGGATTGAAACTCAATCAGGATGTAGATATAGACTTCACGGTCATGAAACTGGACTTTGTAGATGAGGATTCCCGATTAAGAATTGAGAACCCATTCCAGTTTTTCGTTTTTCAGGTACGGAATCAGAAGTGTTCGGAGGCGTTTATGGGCGTGGTGGAGATGCGCTTTAATTGTGCCTTCAGAGCGATCCAACTGCGCGGCGATCTCCTTCAATTGCAGTCCATCGTGATATCGAAGATTAAAGACACGCTGCTGTTTGGGGGGGAGTTGCTGTACCGCTTGACCAATGATTTGCCCAAGTTCTTTGGTTTCTAACCGATCTGGCGGTAATGGGCTTACATCGTTGAACGCCGGTTCATCGTTGCCCCCTGTGGGTAAGTCCTCAAACGACAGGGGCCGCCCCCGTTTTTGTTGACGAATGAAGTCAATACACAGATTGACGGCAATCCGATAGAGCCAACTATAAAATGCCGATTGTCGTTTGAAATGAGGCAGGGCGCGGAAAGCTTTGAGAAAGATCTCTTGAGAAAGATCCTTCGCAGTTTCAGAGTTAGATACATACTTATAAACCAGGTTATAGATCTTCGCCTGATATCTATTGACTAGCTCATTAAACACTTCCTGTTCACCGTTCTGGAATCTTTCGACAAGTTCTTTTTCGTCGGTAGGCAGAGGTGTATGTGTTGAGGGTATGGATGAAGTATTACGTTGAATCACGTTGCGTTCTCCTTTGTAGTGCGAAGCGGGCGATACATACAAGTACGCAGCCGCCGATGCCAATCTCTCTATTACACACTACCCTGTATCATATTGTTCCCAACTGTATCAATTTTTCTCATTTCCTGAATTGCTATAGGCAGTGGTTTCAACTTGACATGCAGCTTGAATTTCGGCTATAGTAATAAATCAGCTTGCGATTCACTAGGGGCTCAAAATAGTGAGATAACCAATCCAGTTTTGCGCTGTAACTAGAGTGCAAGTATATTGCCATTGATTCTTATGCGCCGATATAGTATTCAGAATAAAATTGTTCTTCCATTCATTCTGCTCTTCACGGTGGTTATTCTCATCGTGCCGGTCATTACGATTGCGCTTTTTGATCGAAAATACGATGAACAAGTTAGCCGTGAGACCCAAGAGTGGCTTGAGACGATTGAGGATACCGGCTTTATTCACCAATCAGAGAAGGTGAAGGAGGCATACGGCGCAGAGGTAACAGTTGTCAGTAACGATAACACTGTGAATCACACCACCCTCCCCGGAGATTGGGCGAATTTCGCCGATGATATGAAGTTGAACGAAGTCCGTAAACGCATCAAGGAATCGAACTTGGACTTCGTTTCACAAAATGTGATGGTCAATGGCAAACACTATAAAGTTATCTATTACCCGCAGGCGTATGATCGGTTGTATTGCCTGATGCGCCCTATAGATAAAATCGCTGATGCAAAACGGGACATAACGCTGTTGATGTTCGGGATTGCCGCTGTCGTTATCCTATTGGTTGCTCTTATCAGCCATCTTATTGGACGGAATCTTACCAATCCGATCACGAATTTGGTGCAATTCACGCGGAAGGTCGCCGGGGGAGACCTGACCGAACAATCCGAGGCGAAAACACACGACGAAATTGGTGATCTCACCGTTGCGTTTAATCAGATGACGCGTGACCTACGAAATTCGCGGAATGAACTGATAAGTGCCGAACGCCTCGCTACAGCGGGAAAAATGGCAGCATCATTCGCTCATGAGATTCGGAACCCTCTCTCGTCAATGCGGATGCTCGCGCAGATGCTGATGCGAAAAGAAGATCTCCCAGAATCGAAACAAAAGCAGTCGATGCAGTATATCCTCGAAGAAATTGAGCGGATTGATGTTATTGTCAAAGGGTTCATGGATTTCGCCCATCCTGCAATGCTTAACCCTGTCCCCCACAATCTGAATCAGGTTTTACAGGAGGTCTTGGATCTGATGGAAGCTAACCTGAATCATCATCAGATCTCCCTAATCAAGAAATTCGCCCCAAACCTCCCATCGGTTTCATTGGATCGAGATAAGTTGAAACAGGCGTTTATGAATATCGTATTAAATGCTATGGATGCAATGCCCGATGGAGGCACATTGGAAATCCTTACATTACAGGGTTCAGACAAGGTACGTATCGATGTTGTAGATACAGGAGTTGGCATTCCCCCGGAAGATTTAAATCGACTTTTTGAGCCTTTCTTCACAACAAAATCACAGGGAACTGGGCTTGGATTGGCAAATGCGAAACGCGTTCTTGAACAACACGGTGGGGACATACGGAGTAAAAGCGTTGTTGGGGGGGGAACAACGATGTCGCTCTGGCTACCACTATCCAGCGATTTCTCACCTTCAGATCTCAAAAAAAGAGGAGAATAATATGGCAGAACAAAAAGCAACGAATATTACTTGGCACGAAGCAAACGTTGTCCAAACAGACAGGGAGCAGCTGCTCAATCAGAAAGGATGTGTCATCTGGTTCACAGGGTTGTCAGGCTCCGGCAAATCCACACTTGCCTTGGAAGTGGAAAGTAAACTATACCAGCGTGGGCATCTCACCTATGTCCTCGATGGCGATAACATCCGACACGGTTTGAATAAGAACCTCGGCTTTTCCCCGGAAGATCGGGAGGAGAACATCCGCCGCATTGGGGAAGTTGCGAAGTTGTTTGCCGATGCCGGTGTTATTGCGATGACAGCCTTTATTTCGCCCTACCGTACAGATCGAGACAACGCGCGTGACCTACTTGACGAAGGGCGATTTGTGGAGATCTTCGTTGATTGCCCGTTGGAGGTGTGCGAAGCACGGGATACGAAGGGGTTATACCAAAAGGCGCGGGCAGGCGAGATCAAAGAGTTCACGGGCATCAGCGCACCTTACGAAGCACCGAGCCAGCCGGAACTGACTGTGAATACAGACAACCAGAGCCTCGAAGAATGTACCGAACGTGTCATCGCCATCCTCGCAAGCAAAGGGCTTATTCCTTCTTCGCAATAGGGGAATAGCCTATTCTCAAAATCCCATCAAACCACAGCATCGACGACAAACAGGCATGGGCCCGTCGGTACTGATAGAATTGCGAAATTTGCGAGCGGCTGCGTTATTCCACATATCCTCGACAGCATCTGTTTTGATATTACCGATGATGTAGTCATGATAATCGCGGCACAGACTAACATCACCGTTGCTGTCAATTTCCATGGTCATATAGATGCTGACACACTGATTGTAACCGAAAACCTCCGCGTGGTCGGTGTAATATCGCTGGATTTCATCTCGCGTGTTGAGTTTTGGCATCATCATCGGTGGACACCGCCGTGTCTCTTTCGAGAGTTTTTCCATCTCCTTGAACTTATCAAGAATGACACCGTGATCGAAATCTTTCCACGTCCCAATCCAACCGTAGTGAGTTTGGGGTTTGAAACCGAAGCGATCCTCAAAATCTTCGGTGTGTGCCTGTGCGGAATGTGAGTCAATCCACCATGTCAGGTACAAGATCTGTGCATCTGCATACTGGTTCGTGAATTTGTAGAGATCAACCACATAGTCGATATTGTACATCGTGATACAGCTAAGTGGGACTATATACGGAAATGCAACATTCCGACGCGTCTTTTCCTCGCTTAGTGTCTCAAGTGCCGCTTTTACATCTTTGAAGTTATCGTAATTTTTTGAGACTCCGGGACGCTGATTGTTGTGAATCTCTTCGTTGGGTCCGTCAACGCTCAGATACAGGATTTTGCAGGTTTCCAGAATATCGTCGGCGCGTCTAGCGAGATGGGTGCCGTTGGTTACAAGCGAGATAGCCATATCTCGTTCTTTGATATAATGTAGCAATTCAATCAAACCGGGGTAAAGCATCGGCTCGCCGCCCCAGATATACCATACAGGCGACCACCCTGCATCGACAATCTGATCGACGAGTCGCTTGTAATATTCGACAGGAACCTCCCGTTGCTTCAATGATTTGAGAGATTCGCCGAGCAGATAACCGTTATCTCCCCATTGTCCGCAGGAGTGACAACGTAGGTTACACATATCCGTGATTCGTAAGCTCACCAGCTGGACATCATCGCCCTTGCCATGCTTGGCACCAAAGGGATGTCTCCAATTAAAACTTTCCTTTGCCATCTGATATTTCATGAGCGAATAGGAGGTTGCCCAATCATCAGACATCGCAGTTGCAAGCTCATTTACAAAAAAACGGGGTGAAACACGACTTCGAAGTGCCATAGTCTTCCTCTCTGTTACGGGCATAAAATCTAAATATACTCATAAACTCTTAAACATCTAAGCTGATTCTTCTCCTTCCGTGATCCGGCCTAAAACACGAGACTTTGTTGCTGAAAGAATTTCGTATCGAACGCCGCCCCATACAATCTGGTTCTGAAATAGCGCGTATACCGCATTCAGGCCCGCAAGCAACATCGCTACCGGTACAACAAGCGCGGCGGTTCGGAGAGTTTCACGTATTTTGGGCATATCTCTCAGCCAGCGGGGCAAGTTTCTTGAGAAGATGCGAAAACTTTGAATCTCTATAAATGGAACAAGCAGGACGAGGAGAAATCTTCTATCGACATAGAATGTAAAAGGAATTGAACTAATCACAAGCAAAGCCTTCGGCAGAAGTGCCAACAAGGTACCCCACCACTGCGCTTTAAGCCCCATCCGAAAGGTCATCACTACTTGCCGGTTGGTAAACTCCATGACCTGTCTCCATGTCCGCTTCTCAGTGTGGGTAATCGCGATACAATCTGGCACAAAATGAACCTTACGTTTAAGGTCTTTCACCGCATGCGTCAAATTGTGATCTTCAATGGTTGCGTTGGCCCAACGTTGTAGTACCTTGCTTTGCTCAAAGGATTCACGACGGATCGCGTTGGAGCCGCCCCAAACCATAGTGAATCGGTGATCGCCTTGCAACGCTATCTGAAAATTGATCCAAACTGCCTCGACAAGCGATGCTGTATTTAAGGTATGTGGGAAATAAAATCTCGCTCCCACCGTCGCTCCGACCCTTTTGTCTTGGAGCGGTTGGACCAGCAGCGTCAACCAATCTCGCTCAATCGTCGCATCCGCATCGACAAAAGCGATGATTTCAATATCATCTGGGAATGTTTCGATTGCCGTCATCAGATTCTGGACCTTCTGCGAGCGCGGGAGGGAGTTATCCACTATGTTCGGCGCAAGCAGCGTATGCACATTGGGATGTCCTTCAGCGATCTCAAGCAGATGCGGATAAGATTCATCGTAACCGGATTCTCCCTTTGCGTGCGTGACAAAAAACACCTCATACCTGCCTGCATAATCCTGATCTAGCAGCCGTTTTACATTCTCTGCTGTCTGATCGTCCCAGCCATAATGCGGCGCGATGATAGCAGCTGTTGGGGCATAATCTGATCTGTTAGTATTTCTCTCCCGGCGTGCATATCGGAATGAGTTGATGATTAGCAGCACTTCAAAATAAGTACGAAATAGACTGCTCCAATAATGTATGAAATCATAGGGTTATGTGTGCTGAGTATCTGAAATGATTGGTAATGTTACAAAATTCTATCCTAACATACGTGGACGGATTCAGTCAATACAAAAATAGGAGGAGAATTTGTAAAGTTTGTATTACTCGGTTTCTCTTCGTGCTTTGTATGAAATGGGTTATGTGTTATTATATAACATTGAGTATCGGATAGGGTAACAGCAAGTTGCTAGTTATGTGCGACGCAGTAAAAGTCAAACCCCGCCATCTGTAGGTCGGGCATCTTACCTGACTCATAGCCCCAGCGGGGCGACATGTGTATAGAAAACAGGATAAAACCAACCCTAAAGCCCCAGCGGGGCGACATGTATGTAGTATTATAACGCAACTAGCAACTTAGGCTATTATATATGCTGTTGAGATTATGTGACAAAGGAGTGCTTTATGGCAAGTCAATACGATTTTCAAGAGATTGGTAGACTACCAGCATCGGACGATAACGTGGCAATCGCCACACGAAGGGTAAACGCTGGCGCAGAGATTAACTACAACAGTCATCGTTTCACCATCTCTCATACAATTTTAGAGGGACACCGGTTCGCAGTTCAGGCAATCCCTGAGGGGGAACCTCTGTTGTCGTGGGGGCTGCCTTTCGGGGTTGCAATCACTGACCTATCCCCCGGTGACTATGCTTGCAACCAGAAGATTCTCGATGCGCTTGGGATACGGGATATTGACTTCGCGCTACCGTCCCACCCAAACTTCAAAGATCAGATCGCTCCCTACATCCTCGATGAAGACACATTCCAGCCGGGTACGCAGGTTCCTCGATATGACCGCGAGAGGTCTTTCCTCGGCTACCGACGGGGTCGGGAGCGTGGCGTCGGAACACGAAATTATATCGTTATCATGGGAACAACCTCCCAGACCTCTGGCTATGCAAAAGCACTTGCGGGCAGATTTGAAGCGGTTGGGACAAACTACCAAAATATTGACGGAGTCGTCGCTGTAACGCATACCGAAGGCGGAGAAAGCACAACGCCCAATAACCTTGAGATGTTGCTTCGGACACTCGCCGGCTTTACCACCCACCCAAACATTGGGGCGATCCTTGCTGTTGATTACGGTTCGGAGGTAGTGACGAATCAGATGCTGCAGCACTATATGACCGAAAATCACTATCCATTGGAGGCTGTGCCACACCGCTTTCTAAGCATACAAGGCGGCTTTGATGCTAGTTTGGACGTAGGGGAGGCAATTATCAAAGAGTGGTTAGGGCCGGTAAACGCAACGGAACGTACCGAGGAATCTCTCTCTAATCTGAAAATCGCGCTTCAGTGCGGTGGTTCAGACGCATTCTCTGGCGTATCCGGCAACCCCCTGGCAGCATACGTTGCGAAGGAGGTTATCCGTTACGGCGGTGCCGCCAATCTCGCAGAAACCGATGAACTGATCGGTGCCGAACCGTATGTGCTGCAGAACGCCAGAGATTTTGAGACTGCTCGCACGTTTTTAGATACAATCGAGCGGTTTAAGGAACGGGCGCGGTGGCACGGTCATACCGCCGAAGCCAATCCCTCCGGTGGAAACAATTTTCGAGGGTTATACAACATTGTCATCAAATCAATTGGTGCCGCAATGAAACGCGATCCAGAAGTCTGTCTCGATTACGTCATCAATTACGGAGAACGGATGCGTGCTCCGGGCTACTACTTTATGGACAGCCCCGGTAATGACCTTGAGAGCATCGCGGGACAGGTAGCCTCCGGTTCAAATATGATCTTTTTTGTCACCGGAAACGGATCCATTACGAATTTCCCCTTTGTGCCGACAATCAAAATTGTTACTACTACAGATCGATATGAAATGTTGAAGAACGACATGGATGTCAACGCCGGTGCTTACCAAGACGGCACACCGATGGAGGAATTGGGGCAGCAGATGCTCGATCTCACTGTCAATGTTGCCGCTGGGGAGCGATCTGTCGGGGAAAAAGCAGGACATTCGCAGGTATCGGTCTGGCGAAATTGGAAGCAGACAGGCCCCGTCAATCCAGAGGCAGTACTCTCCACCGCCGTTCCAACCGGCAAGCCGATTCCAATTCAACTCAATATCCCACAATCAGAACACACCTTTAGTGCTATACAGACCGAAGGCGGCTACCGCAGCGATCAGATCGGGTTGGTGCTGCCGACAAGTCTCTGCTCCGGTCAGATTGCCCAGATGATTGCTGACCGGCTTAACCAAAAAGGGCTCGGACGTGAACACGGCATTTCGCGTTATGTGGCCCTAGCACATACGGAAGGATGCGGCGTATCAGGTGGAAACTCGGAGGACATGTACCGACGTACACTCATCGGACATCTGATTCATCCAATGGTTGCCCTCGGTTTGCCCCTGGAACACGGCTGCGAAAAAACTCACAACGACTACATCCGGCACGCACTCACGGAACAGGATATCCCACTTGAACGATACGGTTGGGCGAGCGTGCAGTTAGATGGCGGCATTGATGCAGTGATCCAAAAAATCGAGGATTGGTTCAGTCGATCCTTGGAATCAATGTCCCAGCCCGACTACGCCGATGTCGGGCTGGAACACCTTCGGATCGGATTGACCTCCAGTGGAAAAGTGACAGAGGCAGCGGCACGGAGTCTAGCTCATCTCACCCAAACCATCGCCGGGGCGGGTGGAACGGTTGTCGTTCCAGCCAATGCGACCTTTTTAACTTCACCCGCCTATGTAGCGAGTGCTCTCGGCGATTTTTCTCAAGTGAGAAATACCCTATCTTACGGTCAGTCTATCACCGAACCCGGATTTCATATCATGGAGGCCCCCACCGATCACGTTGTGGAGACGTTAACCGGGTTGGGGGCAACAGGCGTGGATCTGATGTTCGCGCATGTCGTTGGGCATCCCCTGCAAGCACACCGTATGATTCCGCTCATCCAAGCCACAACAGAGGAAACTACGGGAGCAATCTACGAAGCGGATCTGGACCTCCTCCCCACCGATGAGAATTGGACACCAGAGAGTTTTTCAGCGCAAATGCTGGAATCTATCTTAGAAGTTGCCTCGCGCCGCTATACACCCAAACTCTATGGGAAGGGAAACACAGATTTCCAATTTACACGGGGATTACTCGGCATCTCGATGTAAACGCAGGGCTCATGTAAAAAGCAAGTGTGCCGAAATCTCGTGAACGTTCACGAAGCTTCGGAATGCAAAGCGCGAAGGGAACCCGTAGGGAATAACGATCGTTGTTCCCTACGAAGCAGGACGTAGCGGCGCGTATATTTTCGTAGGGAACGGAGATCTCCGTTCCTTATGTAAAATGTCAACAGAACCTTGCAACGGATTAAGATTATTTAATTCTCCTGTAGGAGAGATTTCCGAATCCCGATACCTCACTGCAAATCAGCGAGGTTAGGAAACCTCGCCTACCGGAGGGGGAACGATCCGGGCTACGCCCCCGGTAGGTGCGGTTTCTAACTGCACCGCATTCAGACAGAATGTAACGATGATTTTGGAGACTTCGTTGTGAGTGAACTTAGAACAATAACATTCAAGGAGTTTGTTACCTTACAAAGGGGGTTTGATTTACCAAAGAAGAAAATGAAACCCGGAATGTATCCAGTCATTGGTTCAACTTCAATTATTGGTTATCATAATGAGTTCAAGGTGGATCCGCCGGGGGTTGTAACAGGGCGAAGCGGATCATTAGGGACTTGGGGAGTGTGCAGTACATACCAGTCAAATACTGGCCTCATAATACCTCACTTTGGATTAGAGACTTCAAAGGTAATTTTCCAAGATACGTCTACTATTTTCTACAGACCCTTGAGTTGCAACGTTTTAATTCTGGATCTGCTGTTCCAACATTGAACCGAAATGATCTTGATACCCTTGAATTAAAAATTCATGATTTCCCAACCCAACGCAAAATCGCCGCAATCCTTAGTAAACTCGACGACAAAATCGAACTCAACCGACAGATGAATGAAACACTAGAAGCAATAGCGCGAGCGATTTTTAAGTCGTGGTTTGTGGATTTTGACCCGGTACGGGCAAAGATGGAGGGACGTATGCCCGTTGGTATGGACGCCGCAACTGCTACCCTGTTCCCCTCAGCATTCCAAGATTCGCCGTTGGGAAAGATCCCGGAGGGCTGGAAAGTTGTTTCGCTGCCTGAAGCAATCGAAGTAAATCCACGCCGTGTTTTGAAGAGGGGAACAAACGCCCCTTATTTGCACATGCAGAATTTACCAACGCAGGGACATAGACCTGATAATTGGATACACCGAGATTTCAATTCTGGCACGAAGTTTATTAATGGGGATACCCTTTTGGCAAGAATTACGCCTTGCCTTGAAAATGGTAAAACAGGCTTTGTCGATTTTCTGAAAGATGGGGAGGTAGGTTGGGGATCTACCGAATATATTGTATTGCGTCCCAAGCCCCCGTTGCCTGTTGAATTTGGCTATTATCTTGCCCGGAGCAATGATTTGCGTATATTCGCGATTCATAATATGACGGGAACAACCGGTCGGCAACGTGTCCCGGCGTCATGCTTTGATTATTATGAGTTCCTGTACCGCCTACACCGATTGCTCAACAGTTCAGTGAAATTGTCCAACCATTTATGGAGAGGATCCGGGTGAATAGTGAACAATCCCATACCCTCTCCCAAATCCGGGACACCCTACTCCCTAAACTCATCTCCGGCGAGTTGGATGTGTCCAATCTAAAATAAATCGCGGCCAGGGGGAACGACACAGACAGGGATCTCCGAATCCCGGCCCCTAACTATTTATCTTCATCCTGAGTCGGAGGTTGACGCGGGTCTCCGTGCATAAACATGAGATGATTGGTGAAAGCCTCATCAAGTTTACTAAACCTCACGTTCATTTCATTCCGTGATTCTGTTATTTCATTGCGTACATCCCTAATTTCACTGCGTAATTCACTGCGTAACTCGCCAATTTCACTGCGTAACTCAATACGCAAATCATTCAAATCCTTTCGAGTCGGAACGCGGGAGAAATACACAATAACATTGAGGATGAGCGCGCCGATAGCCACAATCTCGGCAATTGAAAACTCCATGATAACCCCTCCTTATTCCGGCCCCTAACTATTTATCTTCATCCTGAGTCGGAGGTTGACGCGGGTCTCCGTGCATAAACATGAGATGATTGGTGAAAGCCTCATCAAGTTTACTAAACCTCACGTTCATTTCATTCCGTGATTCTGTTATTTCATTGCGTACATCCCTAATTTCATTGCGTAATTCACTGCGTAAGTCCCCAACTTCATTGCGTAATTCACTGCGTAAGTCCCCAATTTCATTGCGTAACTCAATACGCAAGTCATTCAAATCCTTTCGGGTCGGAACGCGGGAGAAATACACAATAACATTGAGGATAAGCGCGCCGATAGCCACAATCTCGGCAATTGAAAACTCCATGATAATCCCTCCTTATTCCGGCCCCTAACTATTTATCTTCATTCTGAGTCGGAGGTTGACGCGGGTCTCCGTGCATAAACATGAGATGATTGGTGAAAGCCTCATCAAGTTTACTAAACCTCACGTTCATTTCATTCCGTGCGTCCTTAATTTCATTGCGTAACTCAATACGCAAATCATTCAAATCCTTTCGAGTCGGAACGCGGGAGAAATACACAATAACATTGAGGATAAGCGCACCGATAGCTACAATCTCGGCAATTGAAAACTCCATGATAAATCCTCCTTTTTAGTTAGACGACGTGTTTTTATGATAGCACAATTTGAAGAGAAGGTCAACGGAATATTCAAATCAACTATCCCTTGTAGGGCATCTTGCCCCGCCTACGATATAAGGAGGAATCTTCCGTCTACCTGCCAAAATTGGTCAAAAAGTGGAAAATTAAATAATCCTACCGACACCGCTTTTTGGACTTGACCAGCATATATAGTCGTGCTATCATTGAATCAGAAAAGGTTTTTCCGCGCTTGACAACACGCCCTAGCAGGTTAATCAGGGGAGGATACCGTGAAGATTACAGATCTCAAAGTATTTCCAGTAGGTCAGTTCATATACGTTAAAATCGTCACTGACGAAGGGATGTATGGCATTGGAGAAGGCTCGTTAAGCGGCAGATCGTTGGCTGTTGTCGGGGCATTGGAACATCATATCAAACCGCTCCTGATTGGACAGGACGCTACCCGAATAGAGCATATATGGCAGGACATCTTCCGCGGAACATTCTGGCGTGGCGGTCCCGTGCTACAATCTGCGCTCGCCGGAGTTGATATTGCGCTGTGGGATTTAGCAGGAAAAGCACTTGGCGTGCCAACCTACCGGTTACTTGGTGGTGCTACGCGGGATAAGGTGCTGGTCTATCGGCATACCGGTGGAGGCACACCGGAACAACTCATTGAAACAGCACAGGGACAGTTGGAAGAAGGGTGGAAAGTCTTACGTATCTCGCCTATTGACACCATTGAGGGCGGATTCAATCAAAAGCTCGCAGTCATGCGTGGGGTTGAGCATTTTAGCGCGTTACGGAAGGCAATCGGTGACGAGGTCGAAGTTATCTTTGAGGTGCATACCCGCCTGACGCCAACCCGCGCCATTGAGTTGTGCAACGCGATTGAGGAGTATCATCCATTCTTTGTCGAAGATCCCATCCGCTCAGAGAATCCGGCATCGTTTTCAACGCTACGTGAGCATACAAATGTCCCGATTGGCACCGGCGAGCAACTTCCGACGAAATGGATGTTCCGAGAACTGATTGAGCAGGAATTAATCGATTACATTCGGGTGGACATCTGCCATAGCGGTGGAATTACCGAAGGGAAGAAAATCGCGACGATGGCAGAAGTCCATTATCAAGAGCTAGCGTGTCATTATACCTCAAGTCCTGTTAGCTCGGCAGCGATGTTACATCTGAATATGTCGATTCCCAACTGTGCGGTGCAAGAATACGCCCCATCGTCAGGTTGGATGGACGAAGTCATCCAACACGATTTGCGGACAGAAGATGGTTATCTCCTCGCTCCTGAAGCACCGGGCTTGGGGATTGATCTGAACGAAGAAGCCGCAGCCGCATACCCGCCCACACCGGGTGAACCCCCACATTTGCGACGGGAGGACGGTTCGGTCCAGGATTGGTGATTACTTAAGTTGCTCATCTACATAACAGGAGATACGGTATGCAGTTCCCCCACCTTTTTTCTCCAATAGAGGTTGATTCACTAGAATTAAAAAATCGCGTTGTTTTGGCACCGCTTGATGTAGGACTGCACGATCCAGAAGGGCACGTCACTGACCGCTATATAGATTTTCTGGTTGAACGGGCGAAGGGCGAAACCAGCCTGATCATCACTGAATTCACTTCCGTCTGGCCCGAACAACGTGTGATTACCACAGCAGTTTGGGATGATAAGTTCGTCCCAGGGCTTACGCGCATGGCAGAAGCGGTCAAGGATGCCGGATCCAAGATATTCATGCAGATCGCCGTGCTAGGTGGAAAATCTTATATTGAACCGTTTGCACCTTCTGCAATCGAAAGCGAGCTTTATACCGAAGTGCCGCGTGAAATGACGGTGGATGATATTAAAAAGGTAATAGAAGCATTTATCTTGGGCGCAACGCGAGCCAAACAAGCCGGTTTCGACGGAGTGGAGTATCACTGTGCACATTCCTATCTCGGCGGACAGTTTATGTCACCTCACACAAATCGACGGGATGATGACTACGGCGGTGATTTTGAACGGCGTATGCGGTTCGGCACCGAAATTGTCACAGGGATTAAGCAGGTCTGTGGTGAAGATTTTCCGGTCGGTTTTAAGTTCAGCGCACACGAACATCTCCATGGCGGCGTGAATGACCGATACGATGAAGACGTGAAAGATGACCTCCATCTCCAGATCGCGAAGTATATGGAGGATCTCGGTGTCGCCTATCTGCATGTGGCAACCACTTCTGCAACGATTATGCAGGTCAAAGGATTTGTGGAATGTACCCATCCATCTGTACCACCCCTTTATATCAAGCCTAACACACTGGTTGATTTGGCAGAGGAGGTCAAACAGAATGGTGCTAAAATCCCCGTTATTGCCACTGGTGGCATTACCGATCCCGTACATGCAGAGGAGATTATTTCGCAGGGCCGCGCTGATATGGTCGCGCTTGGGCGCACGCTGATTGCTGATCCGCACTGGGCAAAGAAAGCACATGCAGGAGAAAACATTATTCCGTGTATTCGATGCAATTTTTGCCATACCTTTGTGGTCATGGATCGCGGCGGTGTGCAGTGTACAACGAACCCCATCGTGGGCAGAGAACAACTGATTGCGTTCAACAAGACGGATTCGCCCAAAAAGGTGATCGTTGTCGGAGCGGGGCCCGGCGGTCTAGAGGCAGGTCTGCGTGCGAAGGCGATGGGACACGATGTTGTCCTATACGAAAAACGGGATGTGATCGGCGGAGAGATGATTTCAGCGTCGATTCCCGATTTCAAGTGGGATATTAAACGCCTGCTTCAGTATTATATCACGGAGGTTCAGAAAGTAGGCTTGGACGTGCGGACGGGCACGACTGTAACGCTGGATACACTAAAAGCTGACGACCCTGATGTAGTTATCCTTGCAACAGGCGGCGAGGCAATTATTCCAGATATCCCCGGAATTAATGGAGACAATGTTATTACCGCAATTGATGCAATAGTCCGCTGGGACGAACTGGAGGTCGGCGAGCGGGTCATGGTGCTCGGTGCAGGGCTTGTTGGATACGAGGCTGCGTGGTTTGCCGCACAACAGGGATGCGATGTCGTTCTGGTCTCACGCCGAAGTGAAGAAGATGTAATCAAATTGAAGGAACACGGCACGAACTTGGCGGTGCTTAGAAAAGGTGTTCGGGAGTCAGGGGCAAGGATACTAGCAAGCCGTGAGTTGAAGCGGGTTGATGAGACAGGTGTTATGCTTGCCACGGACGACGGGACAGAGGAATCCCAACCTGTTGACACGCTGATAATCAGTCGAGGCTATACGCCACGAAGGGGGCTCAAGCGGGATATTGAAGCCGCTGACCTGCGATGCGAGGTTTACGAAGTAGGAGACTGCGTCGAGGTCCGAAATTTCTTTGATGCGATTAATGAAGGAGCGCATGTCGTCCGGGAGAAACTTGGATAATTGATATTGCACTAAAGCATGTGTAGGGACAACCCTCGTGGTTGCCCTCATTCCTTTCGCTCCAGTTGCTTTGAAGCCCGATCTTGTCGGGGAGGAGCGATAGGTCTATAGAATAAAGGGCCAACAGGATGACAAATGGCACCTTGCGTTACTATAGTGAATTCAAAAAATAAATAGACACTTGCGCCCCACGGTAGGGGCGGTTTCTAACCGCACCGCATCGGCACCCCCCTTTATTCTACCTCCCTTAGTCCCCCCCCGCAAGCAGGGGGATAAAGGGGGGCTACCCAACGGGCGATTGGAGTGTCTCATTAATTCTAAGGTCCACTATAATAATGGAGGAATAATAATGTTTTTGAGGTTGAGACGCCCCAAAATTAAGAGAAAGATCATTGTCTGGCTGCTGATAGTTGTTTTGGGAGGTGGGGGAATCATATCGGATAGCGTTGCTGAACACGACTGGACCGACCAGATCGCCGCTTTCAAACCGATGGTTGTGAATGTGGAGACCTCTTCGGAGGTTGTGTTTGAAACAGAGGCGAAAGGGACTAGTTTCGCCACCGGTTTCATCGTTGATGCAGCGCAAGGGATTATCGCAACCAATCGACATGTCACCGGCAGCAGCCCGTCTTATGTCAAAATCAACTTCTATGACGGTAGCTTTACAGAAGCACAGGTACTTTACTACGATCCGACCCACGACTTCGGTTTTTATAAGATCGCTCCGAAAGAGGTGCTGTTTGAGCTTCAAGCCGTGCAACTCGGTTCATGGCGAGATCTTGCGCTGGGGGATGAGCTGCTTCTAATCGGCAATAATGAGAAAGAGGAGTACTCCATCAAGCGCGGTAGGGTTGCCAATCTCAACGTGAACAAAGGAGATCGGCATTCCAGCTACATCCATACAACATTTGATCGCACAGGCGGTTCAAGCGGCAGTCCGGTGTGGAACACAAAAGGCGAGGTCATCGGCATCCATGCGCGTGGAACCGATACCTCTAGCTTTGAACTACCAATCAATTATGTGATCGATACCCTCAAACAGATTCAAAATGGAGAGACAACCCAACGTGGAGAGATTGGGGTGGATCTGGAGTTGATCTCGATTGGTGAGGCGATTAAGCACTTTGGATTACCTGAAGCTTCCCGCGCAGAGATTGGTCCCTCTGAGGCGGGAACACCGAAAGTGATACAGATTGAATCGATTATTCCCAAAACGACAGGTGAAGAAAGCCTTCTTGCTTCCGATATTATCTACAGGATTAATGGGAAGTTGATTCGCGATGACCTGTATACTTTTGACGCGATCCTGAACGAAAATGCTGGGAAAAATGTAACCTTGGATATCTATCGCAACGGAAAAGCTGTGACGGTTAAAGTTTTGGTGGAAGATATCGAGTTAAAGAAAGTTCGCAGATTCGTCCGATTCGCCGGATCAATCTTCCACGATATAACACCTCAACTCAGGCATCTGCTTTACTTTGAAGCTGATGGGGTCTACCTCCCATATGCAGATGCAGGGAGTAGCTTTTCACGTGTTGGCATCCGAGAACGCAGCGGTAACTCAAAAGTGGTCATTCAGGAAATTAATGGATGGGCGATTAGAAATCTTGACGATTTTATCGATGCTTGTGGGGAGATTTCAGGTGGACAACATACCTATGTGGTCATCCGTGACTTCAATCGTTTTGACAGTTCACCGACCCCCAAAAGTTTGACGATTAACCTGAAATTCGGGCAGCTTGACGTATTTGAGTGGAATGAGAGCAACCTCGATTGGGAAAAAGTCGAAGAATGAAAAACTGAACGTAATGCGTATTTTAATGGAAGGAAGTGAAATGCTTTATAAACCCGTTTCTGTAATGTTTGCAGTGATTTTCTTGATGTTGTGCGCGCTTGGTCCAGCGATTGGAGACATTGAAATCGATATCTTCCTGTTGAACACGGAGTTCTTTTTCGATAATAAGGAACCGCATGGAGAAGTTGTCGGCAAATCGGTGCCTGTGCCAACCGCAGAGCAATATGAGGCAAAAGCCAAAACCATCGCTCAACTTATTGACACCCACAAGGCAAATATCGTCGGGCTCATTGAAATTGAAAACCGAGCTGTCCTCGAAAAAGTCAAATATTACCTCGCAAGTCCCGACGACTGGCAAATCGCTTTCGATGAAGGCAGAGATACCTATACCGGTCAAGATGTCGCCATTCTCACGAAATTTCGGATCGTGCCGGGAAGCGCGACGAACTTTCCAGATGAGCGTGAGGTTTACTTTGTCGATGGCCAAGAACGCGATGTGAACCCCTCAAAGATTCTGGGCGTCGAATTGAAGATTGACAACCAACCGTTCTATGTGCTGATCACTCATCTCATTTCTAGACGTGACTCGAACGACCCCAAACGGCTTGCACAAGCCACCGTTGTGCGTCGTCAGGCTGTGAAGGGGATGATGGCGGATAAGAATGTCATCGTCATGGGAGACATGAACGACACACCGGCAACGCCGGTAATTAACCGGCTTCGTGGGTTCGATGATATCTGGGGTGATTTCCTGCAAACCGCCAATACAGTCGCAGCGGATAATCAGTATACATACATCCACGAAGGTCAGAAGAATCTGCTAGATCACATCCTCATCAGTCCAAGCCTACGGGATGAGTTTCGCAATGTTGAAGAGGGAAAACAGTGTGAAATTATTGATGTCGACGGGCTATCGGATCACCGCGCAATTCTTGCACGGTTGCGAATTGTCCATCCTGTGGTTGTTCTTGAAACGGACAAAGGGACTATCGAAATGGAACTTTATCCAGATGTCGCCCCGAAAACGGTTGCCAACTTTGTCAAGTTAATTGAAATGGAATTTTACGATGGCCTCACCTTTCATCGGTACGTGGAGAACTTTGTGATTCAGGGCGGAGATCCGGAGGGCAGTGGTAGCGGTGGTCCCGGGTGGACAATTCCGGGTGAGTTTCAAAATCCGAAACTCCGCGCGAAGATGCCTCGACACCGAAAAGGGGTAGTCGCTATGGCACGGGCTAATGATCCGGACTCCGCAGGCAGCCAATTTTACATCTGCTTGGATTCAAAGCCATCTCGCTATTTTAGCCTCAACGGTCAGTATACCACCTTTGGGAAAGTCATTGTTGGCATGGATGTCGTTGATCAGCTTCGTAAGGGAGACGTAATGAACACAGTGCGTCTAAAAGGAGAAAGCGAAGAATCACCCTCGCCAACCGAGGAACAGCCATCCCAATAAAGGATTGACATAACCCATGTTGCTAGGTTCTGTAGGTCGATTTTCCAAAATCGACAATCTTTCGTAGTCACAGGTTTCCCAACCTGTGATCTTCGCCCCAGCGGGGCGAAATGTGTATAGAAATACCGAATCCCCATATCTCAAAGCCCCAGCGGGGGCGACATGTGATAATTTATAGCGAATTCAAAAAATAAATAAACATTTGCGCTCTCCGGTAAGAGCGGTTTCTAACCGCCCCGCATCGGCACCCCCCCTTAGTCCTCCCCGCAAGCAGGGGGGAAAGCAAGCGGGGGGATAAAGGGGGGCTACCAAACAGGGGAATAGTAGGGGCGGTATCCGAACTGCCCCGGTTTGGAGTGTCCCATTAATTCTAAGGTCCACTATAAATAAAGGGTGAGTATAATTTACCCACAATATCAAGGAGGTAATGAAAAATGTCAGAATCATTGAAACAACGTCTACACCGGGGGGAAAGTCTTAAAGTCGCAGGATCTTCCATCGATGCATCACAGAGCGAACTCGAAGCCCTGCTCAGCCAAGACTCCTACGATCTCGTCTCTATTGACAGTCAGCACGCAGCGTTCAATGAGGACAGATTGGTTTCGTTCTGTGCTATGGCAACGGAGTTGGGGGTGCCTACCCAGTTTCGTATCAAAAACACACGGCAGGCGTACCTTATCGGCAACTACCTAGACCTAGGGCCATTCTCCATTGTTGTGCCACAGGTTGAGGACGAGGAAACCGTTGATGAGGCGATAAACGCCTTCTACTATCCGCCGATCGGAAAAAGAAGTTGGGGGCCCAGTTCAGGGTACGGCTTCAAACCGGATATGGAACGCTTAGAGTACGCCGAATGGTGGAACAACAACGGCATCCTCTGCCTACAACTGGAGTCAATCAACGCCGTGACCAATGCACGACACCTCGGCAAACCGGGCGTTGACATGTTCCTCTTTGGCGCGAATGACATGAACTTCAGTTTGGAACAATATCCAGACCATCCCTTCAAGACAGTTGAGGATATGATCCAGCACGTTGTAGCGCAGATGGAGGGCACACACGTCAAGGTCAATGCTTGAGTCTTGGAAATCTGCACATATACACATCAGTACGGATTTACATACTACCATCTCAATATACAGAATATCTAAAGGCGTTGAGAGTGAGTTCTCGGTGCTTTTTTCAGTCCAGAGATCAGGGCTATTAATTGTAAAGAAAGGTCACGGATATCCGTGATTCCTATTATTTTATGCCTTGATCTCTTTTTTACGTCATGCTATAATGACTGCCGATTCGATGATACAATCAAAATACTCGGGGCGTGTCCTTTGCTTTTCACACACCGTTTTACTTAATTCCACAAACTTTGAAATTTGAGGTGAAGTTGGTGTTATCACGACGTTCATTTTTTAAGTTTCTGGGCTGGGGAAATTTCCTCGCTGCTACCGGGCTTGCCTTTGGGCCCGGATTGATCCGATTCTTATACCCGCGAGTCCTCTTTGAGCCATCTTCAGTCTTTAAGGCTGGATTTCCCGGCGAATATCCGCCCGGAACGGTTAGCGAGAAGTTCAAAAAAAATCCGTATGGCGTCTGGATTGTTCGGAAAGAGGATGGTGAGTTTTATGCGTTGGTAGCAATCTGTACGCATCTCGGTTGTACCCCTCGATGGCTCGCATCAGAGAATAAATTTAAGTGTCCTTGTCATGGAAGTGGATTTGATCGTGAGGGTATGCACTTTGAGGGCCCCGCGCCGCGACCCCTTGAGCGCGTGCAAATTACGCTGGCGGAGGATGGACAACTGCTGATTGATAAGTCTGTAAAGTTTCTCGAAGAGCGAGGCGATTGGGCCAAACCAGGATCCTCTTTAAGGGTTTAGTGAGGGCGGCGGTTCATAATCTATATTCCCACTGACTGCTATTATCTCCCATTCCATTAGATTATACCTTTTAGTACGGTCTTAACGAAAAAATAAATTGAGTAAGAAAGGAGCTATACAGCCTTGATTATGCTAACGCGAGGCAGGCTGAGTTGTTATTATGAATGAAAGACGTAATGGATTAAAAGAGAAAATCACAAATAACCAAATTTGGCAGTCAATGTTTCGCCACGGCTACGAGAAAACAGGAAGACGATACACCCTTCAAGTCCTCCAAAATGTCTGGCTCCATCTGCATCCTCCTCGCGTCACCCGCCACGCGATTAACTTCCGATTTACATGGTGCATGGGCGGGATTACCTTTCTGATGTTTCTTGTCACCGCTGTTACCGGTGTGTTGTTGATGTTCTACTATCGTCCCACCGCAGAGTACGCATTCCGTGATATACAGTATCTCGAGTTTGACATCCCATTTGGAATGCTCCTGCGCAATATGCACCGTTGGGCAGCCCACGGCATGGTTATCGCAGTGATGCTTCACATGTTCCGCGTATTCCTGACCGGATCCTATAAAAAGCCTCGCGAGTTTAACTGGGGCGTTGGCGTTATCCTATTGCTTGTCACTTTCTTTCTTAGTTTTACTGGCTACCTGCTACCGTGGGATCAGCTTGCATTTTGGGCAGTCACCGTCGGGACGAATATGGCGCGGGCGACACCCGTGTTAGGACATGAAGGTCCATTCGTTCCACAGGATATTGTTACCCAATCGAATGATGTGCGCTTTGCCTTGCTTGGTGGGACAATTGTCGGTCCCTCAACGCTCTTACGATTTTACATCCTGCATTGTGTCGCAGTGCCGCTCTTGGCAAGCGTGTTGATGGCACTACACTTCTGGCGTGTCCGTAAGGATGGTGGTATTTCTGGACCTCTGTAGGACTGAACTCATTTTGATCCCCATTAATTGAGGTGGTATATGGATCCTTTTCTCGCATTGATTACGAAACCCGATAACGTTCCGATTGTTGCAATTGTGTTGTTGTTACCCTTTTTCACTTGGCTTGCATTCAGCCAAGGGCGCAGAAATGACCGAGCAGGCACACCCGCAGAAGCAGCACTTAACGATAAAGTCTATTGCTGGCCCTACCTTTGCCGCAACGAGTTTCTCTGTGCAATCATCACAATGCTTGTTCTGGGGATCTGGTCCATTACCATTGACGCCCCCCTCGAAGAGCCGAGCGATCCAACAATAACCCCGAACCCGTCTAAAGCCCCATGGTATTTTCTGGCACTACAAGAGATGTTGGTCTACTTTGATCCGTGGATTGCGGGTGTTGTTTTGCCTGGGTTGATTATCGCCGGTTTAATTGCCATCCCCTATATAGATATCAATCCTAAAGGAAAGGGTTACTATACCCTAAAAGAGCGTCCGTTTGCACTTATAACCTTCTGTTTCGGCTTTTTCGTGTTATGGATCGTGCTGATGGTCGTCGGGACCTTCTTACGTGGACCCGGTTGGAACTTTTTCGCCCCGTGGAAGGAGTGGGATCCGCACAAAGTTGTGCCGCTGACCAACGTCAACCTCTCTTACCTATTTGGCATCCGGAACGAACAGCCCGCTGGTATTTTCGGGATGTGTGTTGTCGTCGGATATTTTGCTTTAGGTCCTATCTATTACTTTTTGAAAAGAGGGACGAGCAAATTTCTTCAAGAACTGGGGTTGGTACGCTACATCGTGGTTTCATTCCTGTTCTTAACGATGATGGCTTTACCAATCAAGATGATTCTTCGATGGACGTTGAATATCAAGTACATTTGGGTTTCTCCATGGTTTAATATATAGAGCGTATTGGATAATGTGTAATTTGTCCATTCAAACAGTAAGGAGTCAGTAGGAATCGTGAGGAGCAATAAAGAAATTCGGGTTGAAGAAAAATCTTACGCAGCACTATTTTTTATCCTTTCCGGTTTGTTGGGATTCGTTACGCTGTGGGGGTTCTATAACGAAACAATTACTAGACGACCATGGAAGGAGATTCAGCGGCAATTTTACGAATACGAATATCAGAAAACCAAGATTGAGTTGCAGAGGGCAAAACAGGATCTGCCTGAGATTGAAGCACCTCAAGAGATTGACCCGAAACAGGAGGGGATGCTACAAGATACAATTGCGGTGCTGCAAATCAAGCTAGACGATGCCTTGCAAGATCGTAAATTTGATCAGAGTGAGTCGGATGCAATCAACTACAAATATCAGTATGCACTGCATCATGGAGAAAACGAGAAAGCGGAAAAATGGAAAAAGAAATTAGATGAGTTTGAGAGTCGGATTGAGGGCGAATTGACGGATGCTGTGCTGGCGGCGGAGCAAGACCTTGCTGCTGCTTATCAAGATCTCGCTGAATTTTATGATACCAACGGACACGTCGAGAAAGCGTTAGGTGAATATCTCATTGTTTGGAAATATAATGCCTCGGATACAGGAGTTGGGGCGAAGATTAGCGAACTTCAAGCGGAAATTGAGGATACGAAAGCGGATAAAGCGGAGTACACTGACGTTGACAGACTTGAGGAGAAGCTCCATTCTGTCGGCGGAATTAAGCGCACTTTCATCGGCACATTGGCAGAAAGCCCCTTCACCAAGACACGCACAATCGTTCAATACTACATTGAAGATTTTGATTATACGGCAGACCGATGCGCGACCTGCCACTTTGCTTCAGACAAAGCAGGATACGACGGATATGCCAAAGAGCAGTTTGAGGAAATTGAAGGGGATGGCGAAAACCCTCTGATACTCCAATTAAAACATCCCTACGTTAAAAAAGGGAGCGAAACGGTACTCGTGGATGAAGAAGACGCTGAAGAAGGTAGCTATGAGTTAAGCGAAGATGGCAAATTAACCTTTACCGATCCCGATGTTTATGCCGACCTCGTCGAAATCGCGTATGAGACTGGATATGACCCTGTACTTCAAACGCATCCCCACCGCGATGTGCTACTTGCTAAACACCCTGTCGAGAGATTTGGCTGCACCCCCTGCCACGGCGGACAGGGACAAGGGCTGACCCAAAAAGCCGCACATGCCCTAGACCATAAGAAAGAGTTTTGGCTGACGCCTGTCTTGGGGTTGGATGAACACACCGGTAAAGCCTCGGAAGAATTGCACGGCTATATGGAGTCCAATTGTCGGCGCTGCCACGATGGTGTCATGATGTTGGATGCCATCAATCCAGAGACCGGACAGCTCCAAGATTATTCGCCCAATCTCTCGAAAGGAATGGCAATCTTTGAGGATATTGGATGTCACGGTTGCCATGCTGTTGAAGGGTACTCTACGTTAGCGAACCTCGGCAACGTTGGCCCATCACTCGCCAAGATTGGCAGTAAAGTCAATAGTGTTGAGTGGTTGGAAGGTTGGATTAAACAGCCGACCGCCTATCTAGCAGAAACCAAAATGCCAGCCTTCTTCCCCGTCGAAAAGTTGACCCAAGTGGTTTATCTCAAAAATGGGAATAAGCACTACGGTGTTGTCACTAAAACCGACACCGGCATTATCCTCCAAAAGGACGATGGCACGAAATATCCTTATCCCGACACCGCCGTTGAACGGGTTGTGGACGAGGTGAAATCCATCGCGGCATACTTGGCGCAGATGAAAGACCCTGCAATTGATCAAAGTGATACCTCATACTCGACAGCGGCCCGTGCGATTGCCGCGGGTGAGGAGGTTGTTAAATCAGTTGGTTGTCTATCATGTCATGCTGTTGATGGACTCGGAAGCGATTTCGCACCCAAATTGGATAATGTAGGCAGCAAACTCACACCACAATTTCTCCGTCAATGGGTCAGCGATCCAAGATCTTACGACCCCGACACCGCAATGCCCAGTCTACGTCTGACCAAGACTGAGGTGGACAATACAGTAGCCTACCTAATGTCGTTGCAAGAGACAACAGCATCTCCTATTGCTGGCAACGAAAATCCCCACGCAGCGGTTGATCCGATGGAAGGCGAAAAGCTAGTGCGTACCTACGGCTGCTTTGGGTGCCACAATATTCCCGGCTTTGAGAATGAGTCAAAGGTCGGTGCGGACCTTGGCGAATTTGGTGCCAAAATTGTGGACGAGCTAGACTTTGGAGATACCACAGATGTTGAACATAGTTGGCACGGTTGGACAATCGGCAAGGTAACCAATCCAAGACGTTATCAAACGCGCCGTATTGTCTCCCGAATGCCCGTCTTTAGCGGATACACCATCGGCGAGGAGGAGGCACGCGCCCTTGCTGTTCTGCTCAAGAGTTTCCAACCTGAAAAATACCCGGTCAGCTACATCCACCAACCGAGTGAAAAAACGCGGCAGATTGATGTTGGGCGACGGTTGGCGAAAAAATATAACTGCACCGGCTGCCATGAAATTGAAGGAAAAGGCGGCGATTTTGTGAATGTGGTTGCCGCTAATGAAGACCTAGACCTACTAAACGCCAAGCGCTTCGCCCCACCTACCCTACAAGCGCAAGGTGCTAAGGTTTATCCGGAGTGGTTGTTTGAGTTCCTGAAAGCACCGACTCCTATCCGCTACGGGCTTGAAGTTCGGATGCCGACTTTCGGTTTAGCAGACGAGGAAGCGACCGCCCTTGTCAAATACTTCTCTGCGCTTGACAATGAGGTGTTCCCGTATGAGACCATCGCATTACAACCGGTGTCGCGAAGGGAGCTCCGTGTCGGCAAACAGATCTTTGACGCGCTCCAGTGTATCTCCTGCCACCCGGAACAGGGTGAAGTGATACCACCCGGCAGCGATAAAACCGGACGTCCCGACCTCGCATTAGCGAAAGGGCGTCTCAAGGCGGACTGGGTCATTGAATGGCTCAAAGACCCACAATCCTTCCAACCGGGGACTGCGATGCCGCAAGCTTGGCCCAAAATCGGCGGCGCACATCAACCTGTTGACGGCTTTGCAGTCGATGATGCCGAAGAGCAGATCCGGCTAGTGAGAGATTATCTCAACTCGCTAGGCGAGTAGTGTAGTAGGCATATTGCTTTGAATTTCCCGATAAATCGGGAATCCTCCGATCGGATCGGAGTCCACGAAGATCGGAACGGAACCGACCTTATCGGGGCTCCGTATGCCGTAACCCAGCGTACCTAGATTACAGTCCACCCCCCGTAGGTTGGGGATTTTGCCCGACTAATGAACCAATGCACCGATGAACTAATGAACCACGTTACTAAAAAGGAGCTAGCGAATGCTTCAAACCAATCCCTCCCTATCTTCCGAAGCCTCAACGGCAGGAAATGGTGGCCAACGAATTCTCATCGGTATTGTCATTGCCATCATCGTTGGACTTGTCGTTGGTGGTTGGATACCAAACTTCGCTGCAAAGACAACCCTGCTCGGTGATATATTCCTCAATGCGCTAAAAATGATTGTTGTTCCGCTGGTCATGTTTTCAATGATTGTTGGCATTACCGGCTTAGGGGACATCCGCAACCTCGGCCCAATAGGGGGGCGCACTGTTCTCTATTATATGGCGACCACTGGGATTTCGGTGCTCATCGGTCTCGTCTTGGTCAATATTATCCAACCGGGAAAAGGGATTTCTCGCGGCGCAGATCATCCAGAGTATACATATACAGTTGGTGGTGAAAACAATCGCACTGTCACTTTAACGAATAGTACTTGGGAACAAACAGGTTATGATGACAGGTATGCGCTGATTCTAACTGATCAAGGGGTGCAGGGCGCGATTCAGTCAATGACTGAAAGCTCCGCTACAGTAAAGTTGTGGGAATCTCTCCAAGGAGGCGAGGAGGTCTATATCGAAGCGGAGGATGGCACACGTCTACCTTTTCGGCGTGTTGGAGGGCAGCTCATTTCCGATGAACCGGAACTTCAAACCGGAGGAAAAGGCATAAAGATCGATTTGCCTATCGCCGGGGCGGTTCGCGGCAAAGAAGAGAGAGACATCGGCAACATCTTGTCGGAAGTCCTGATAGGAAACGAGGAAACCGGAAAAGAGGGCTTGATTCCGCGAAACCTGTTCAACGCAATGGTGCGGACGGATATTTTGCCGCTAATCTTTTTCTCATTGTTGATTGGTAGTGCATTTTCCATCTTGGGTGAACGTGGACAGAATGCCATCAATTTCATTTCGGTGCTGAACGATGGTGTTATGCGCATTGTTCACTGGATCATGATTTTCGCACCGATAGGCATCTTTGGGCTAGTTGCAGGTCGTATTGGGCGTGCCGGTGGGTTCACCAAATTTTTGCCGGAGTTGCTTGCAGTTGGGAAATATAGTTTCACTGTCATATTTGGACTCGCTATACACGCTGTTGTTGTGTTGCCGATAATTCTCTTGCTAATTGGTAGACGAAATCCGTTGACCTATGCAAAGGGGATGGGTGCAGCACTGTTGAACGCTTTCTCCACAGCGTCAAGTTCAGCGACACTTCCGTTGACAATGGAAGGCACCGAGAAGAAAAATGGCATATCCAATCGGACTTCCAGTTTTGTTTTACCGCTCGGTGCAACAATTAACATGGACGGCACTGCGCTCTACGAAGCCGTCGCCGCGATGTTTATCGCACAAGTCTACGGAATAACCCTCGGTCCTGTGGAGCAGGTCGTTATCTTTCTGACTGCGACGATTGCTGCCATCGGTGCTGCAGGTATCCCGGAGGCAGGTCTTGTGACAATGGTGATTGTCTTAAAAGCCGTTGGGCTGCCGATTGAAGGTATTGGATTAATCCTGACTATTGATTGGTTCCTTGACCGATGCCGGACAACCATCAACGTCTGGGGCGATAGTATTGGCGCCGGTGTTATTGAGACATTTGAATCTAGGGCTGTTCCAGAACAAGGATCAGATACTCCTTTAAGGTAGTAGACATATTCCGTATGCTGTAACTGCATTGCCTCCAGAACCAAGGGCAAATTCCCCCGTACCGTTAAATTATAGTGAATTCAAAAAATAAATAAACACTTGCGCCCCACGGTAGGTGCGGTTGCTAACCGCACTGCATCGGCACCCCCCTTTATCCCCCCGCTAGCGGGGGGATAAAGGGGGGTGCCTACCCAATGGGAGATTGGAGTGTCTCATTAATTCTAAGGTCCACTATAAATAGAATCACCCGAATAACAAAGGTGGTATCGTTCAAATGATTCGACACCTTCTCATTATCGTTGGGATATTTGCCGCTAGCATGAGCTGGCTGATTTGGCTCTGTCGGGCGGTGGACCCCAGTACGCGATATGGCTCCGAAGTCGAGTATAACTATGCAAGGTACTGCGCCGGCTGCCACGGTGCAAACGGTGAGGGTAACGGACGGATTGGCCGGTTCAAAAAGCTAGAACCCGCAAATCTGACAACAACTGAATTTTGGGAGGGCCGTCACGACGAACAATTTATCCATAGTATTAACGCTGGCAAAAACAACATGCCGGCATTTTTTTATTATCTGACAGATGAAGAACAGCGAGAACTGTTCGCATTTATCAAAGAGAATTTCCGACCAACGCTGATAGCTGATTAAACCAACAGTTGGTCTTGTCGGGCAGCGTCGAAACGAACCAATGGGCTAATGAACGGAGAGTTTTCACGTTTTACGCATCATCGTCCTGTATTCACGGGATCCCGATTTATCGGGATTTTACGCTTTTTGCGTTTTGCCCTTTCTTTTATAGTGAATTCAAAAAATAAATAAACACTTGCGCCCCACGGTAGGGGCGGTTTCTAACCGCACGGCATCGGCATCCCCCTTTATTCTACCCCCCCTGAGTCCCCCCCCGCAAGCAGGGGGGAAAGCAAGCGGGGGGAAATAGGGGGGCTACCCAACGGGAGGACGGTAGGTTCGGTATCCGAACTGCCCCGGTTTGGAGTGTCCCATTAATTCTAAGGACCACTATAACATGAGCCTTTTGCTTTTATAACCAAGGAGATTCAAAATGAATATCGGAAGATTCGCAAAATTCACGTTTGTTCTGGCGGTTGTCGCGTTGATTGTGGGGCTTTCCGCCTGTGACCAGATTGGGCAGCTTCTCGTCCCCGCGCCACCTGAGACAGAAGATGGGGGTGTAGAGATTTCCATCGGCGTTGTTCTAGCGCAGACGGGACCATTAGCCGCCGCGTATGGTTTACCAATGCTAGATGGCTTTGAGCTCGCTCGCGAACATATTAACAACTCAGGAATGTTCAGCGGTCTAAAAATCAACTTCATCACCGAGGACGACCAGAGCGAGAGTGCTGTTGGAGCTGTCAATAAACTAATTCATCAGGATGGTGTATCTGCTATTGTTGGTTTCGCTATCTCAACTCAGCTCGAACAGGTCATTCCAATTGCTCAAGAAAATGGGGTTGTCCTTTTTAGTTCAGTCTCATCTGCCCCGGATTTGAGTGCGCTAGGCGATTTTATCTTTCGGGCGGGGCTTAATTCAGGTGTGCTTAACCCTGCTGCTGTCAAAGTGACTCATGAGAAATTAGGGTACCAGAAGGCAGCTACGATATATCACCATGGCGATACCTACGCCACACGCAGCGACGAAGCGTTCAGGGCTGCGCTTGTCGATAGCGGTGTCGAGGTTATTACCACAGAAACCTATGTAGGTGACGAAACCGATTATGCGGCACAATTGACTCGGATAATGGAGTTAAATCCCGATGCCCTCTTTATCTCTGCTCTGGGATCTCACATGCCACAAATCATGATTCAAGCTCGTCAACTCATGCCTTCTGTCGCCTTTGTTGTTCCCGAGCTGACCAGTATTGAGGTGGCAGCAGCGGGCGATGCTGCTGAAGGGGCAACGACCGCTATCGGTTGGCTCAGCACGACTGACATGCCAATGAATCGAGCTTTCGTCCAGAGTTATACCGAGAAATACGGGGAGGAGCCGGTTGCTTGGGCAGCGCAATCGTATGCGACACTCCATATTCTCGCCGCGGCAATTATGGAAGCGCAATCTGCCAATGCAATGGCAATTCGGGACGTGTTAGCGAATACCAGGGATTTCGATACCGTTTTGGGAGCGTTTTCTTTTGACGCCAACGGCGAGGCGGTTTATAATCCGATAATACTTACTGTCAGAGATGGCGAATTTGCAATCTTTGAGTAATCCAACGAAGGGTTGAAACAACCCAACAGAATCGAGATCCATATCTTGTAGGGAACAGCTCTAAGACTTTCTGTCAGAGCCCGGAGGTTCGTTGTTCCCTACGACTTGGATTTTAGATTTAAATATTTTTTCGATAACTTTTTCCAATTATCAATCAACAATAAATTAGGCGTAGGGGGGTGAGGATTTTCTTGATTCTGCCCCGCTTCATTTTTTGTTTCACAACCAAGGAGGTTCAAAATGAACATCAGAAGATTCACAAAATTCGCATCTATACTGGCGGTTGTCGCGTTGATTGTGGGGCTTTCCGCCTGTGACCAGATTGGGCAGCTTCTCGTTCCCGCTCCCCCTGATATGGAAGAGCCGAGTGGAGATATTATCATCGGCCTTGACCTGCCGCTGACAGGTTCAGCTGCCGATCCGTATGGCTTCCCAATGCAACGCGGCTTTGAACTCGCTCGTGATGAGCTTAATCAGCTTGGCGGTCCACAAATCACCTTCATCACCGAGGACGATCGGAGCACCCCTGAGGGGGCGGTTGAAGTCTACAATAAACTGATTCATCAACACGATGTGTCTATTATCGCCGGCACCGCTTTTTCAACTTGGGGTGCACAAGCGTTTCCAGTAGCCCAGGAAAATGGAGTGGTCGCTTTTAGTTCCCTCTCTGCCGCTTCCGGTCTGAGCGCGACAGGCGATTTTATTTTCCGTGCCGCTCTCACCACACAGGTGCAAAGTCTAAATGGGGTGCGGATAACTCAAGAGAAACTTGGTTATACAAAGGCGGCGACCCTATATGATACTGCTGATGTCTACACCACTAGTAGTAACACTGACTTCACTAAGGCCCTCATGGATAACGAGGTCGAGATTGTGGCCACGGAGACCTTCCAAACCGGTGACACTGATTTTTCGGCGCAATTAACTCAGATAGCGGAGGCAAATCCTGAAGTCATTTTTGTTTCTGCTTTAAGCGACGAGATCCCTCAGATTCTGAGCCAAGGGCGCGAGAGCGGTATCTCTGCGTCTACTCCGTTTATTGTTACCGACCTGACCGGAGCAGAAATCGAAAAAGCCGAGGCTGCTGCCGAGGGCGCGATTACCTTTGCGAATTGGACCAGCATAGCTGACACGCCGGGCAATCAAGATTTCGTTGAGAATTACCGGGCGGAGTATGGTATCGAACCTGATCAATGGGCCGCGCAGTCGTATGCCACCCTCTACATTCTTGCCGAGGCGATTGCGGAAGCGCAATCCACCGAAGCAACGGCGGTGCGGGACGCACTGGCAAATATCATGGATCTGGATACCATTTTAGGTCAGTTCTCTTTTAACGATGATGGTGACGCGGTTTACGACCCAGTTGTACTAATTGTCGAAAACGGCGAACTTGCCCTCTTTGAGTAATCCGCATCGGCAAATGTAAATAACCGGCCCCTGTCATCAGCGCGAAGTTGATGACAAGGGGCCAGTTTTCCCAGCGGAGCCTAAAATGAAAGTCAGAAAAATTACCACACTCATGTTTGTTTTAGTAATTGTCGTGCTGCTTGTAGGGCTTTCTGCTTGTGACGAGATCCAACAACTTCTTCCGACGCGACCCCAGATGGAAGGCCTGAGTGGAGATATCCGCATCGGCCTTGCCTTACCCCTGACAGGCCGACTCGCCTCGTCCGCTGGGTTCCGGTTGAAACACGGATTTGAGTTGGCACGCGAAGATATTAACAAATCACTGCCCAGCGGTACAAAAATCACCTTCATCACCGAGGATGAACAGAGCACCGTTGAAGGTGCCGTTGACGCTTTCAATAAACTGATTTATGAGCATGGTGTATCTGTGATCATCGGCCCCACGACTTCAGCTCAGTCTGCAGTGGTTTTTCCCGTCGCGCAACAGAATCAGGTTGTGACTTTTAGTCCTACCTCAAATGCCTCCGGACTGGCCGCGATTGGCGATTTTATCTTCCGTGTGAGTCTCACGGTAGATAAACGTGCACAGAGTACTGTCCAGATAACCCATGAGAAACTGGGGTATCAACGAGTCGCTAAGATCGCTGATAGCGTTGATTTCGCAGCCCAGAGCAGCGATGCAGCATGGACAGCGTCACTCAATGCGATTGGTGTTGAGATTTTGACTACAGAGACCTTCCAAACCGGTGATACCGACTTTTCCGCGCAGTTAACTCGGATAAAAGCGTTGAATCCTGATGCCATCTTTATCGCGGCGCTACCACCGGACATACCTGATATTCTGATTCAAGCGCGTCAACTCGGTATACCCAACGAAGTGCCCTTTATCGTGATTCAAATTAGCGCAGACGAGATACAAGCCGCGGGGCCTGCTGCCGAAGGGCTGCTTACAGCCTCACCTTGGGATATCCGCACCGCAACACCAGAGAATCGAGCCTTTGTTCAGAGTTACCGGGCGAAGTATGACATTGAACCTAACACATGGGCAGCCCAAGCGTATGCAACGCTTTACATTCTCGCCGAGGCGATGATGAATGCACAATCCACCGATTCACTGGCAATTCGGGACGCGCTGGCAAATATCATAGACTTTGACACGGTTTTAGGGCAGTTCTCCTTTAACGCTGACGGTGACGCGGTTTACGACCTGATTATACTCATGGTCGAAAACGGCGAACTTGTGGTCTTTGAGTAATCTGCATTAGGGGAGGGGCGTCACCCGACCCTGTCATCAGTTTTTCGCTGATAATAGGTGTTTCGGTAATCTACCATAATATAAAATGAACTTCCAAAACCGCACCCTTTTTGAAAACGACAACCTCCCCATCCTACGCGCACTTGACGCCGACACCGTAGACTTAATCTATCTCGATCCACCGTTCAATTCCAATCGCAACTATGCTGCCCCTATCGGGAGCGAGGCAGCCGGTGCGGCGTTCAAGGATACTTGGACGCTCAGCGATGTTGATGAAGCTGAACACGGTGAACTAGCTGATCGAGAACCTGCCTTGTACGCGGTGATCCATGCAGCCGGGTTGACCCACGGAAAAAGCATGAAGTCCTACCTGATTATGATGGGGTTACGAATGCTAGAGATGCGGCGCGTCCTGAAGGAGACCGGGAGCATCTACCTTCACTGCGACCCGAACGCAAGCCACTACTTGAAACTGTTAATGGATGCTGTTTTTGGGATAGATAATTTTCGGAATGAGATAACATGGAAGCGGCAAAGTGGGCATAGTGACTCAAAGGGCTTTGGGCGTATTACAGATATTATTCTGTTCTATGGTACGCCAATTCGGAAAGATGCAGTTCGTGTGCCATTATCAGGAAAACGGGCAGCATCATACAACCGCAAAGATGCAGTCGGTTGGTATGTTGTTGGTGACTTATCAGCCAAAGGCTTATCCGGTGGAGGCTATACCTACGAATTTCATGGACACCACGGACCATGGCGCTATCCTGAAAAAAGGATAAGGGAATTAGAAGCAGCCGGGCGCGTGTATATCCCCAAAAAGCGCAACGGGGTCCCACGCCTCAAGCGATACCTACACGAAAACAAAGGAGTTGTTCCTAACTCAATTTGGACTGACATCCCGCCAGTCCAGTCTCACGCAAAAGAACGTCTCGGCTATCCGACCCAGAAGCCAATCAAGCTCTTGGAACGTATAATCCAAGCCAGTAGCAACCCAGGCGATGTGGTATTAGACCCATTCTGTGGGTGTGCGACCACCTGCATCGCGGCAGAGAAACTCGGCAGACAGTGGGTAGGGATTGACATCTCATCAAGAGCGGTGGAATTGGTCCGCTACAGGCTTGATAAAGAACTCGGACTTGATGAGTGTGAAGGGATTTTGGGTACGGTCATTCACCGCACGGACATCCCGCGCCCCTCCGAAAGGCTCCCCAACTACCGGACGCACAAACACACCCTCTACGGTCAGCAGGAGGGATTGTGCAACGGGTGTCGGACCCATTTCCCTTTCCGCAACATGACAGTCGATCACATCGTTGCTCAGTCGCAGGGCGGTAGCGACCATCTTGAAAATCTACAACTGTTGTGCAATTTCTGTAACTCGGTCAAGGGCGCGAACTCACAGGCACACCTCATAACGAGGCTTCAAGAGATAGGAATCTGAAAAGGGAGTAAACGTATGAAGCGATTTGCTAAACAATGACAAATTGCTTGCAGTACCATAAAGAACTGGATAGAGGCACCTTGCGTAGCATCATCAGACAAGCAGGGCTCGGTGTAGACGAGTTTGTGAGGTTATTGTGAGATTGCATTCGCTTAACACGCTGCTGCAGGCTTCTTCGTCCTAGTTGCAGGTCTATTCTCCACCCTGCGCTTACTAGCTCATCCACGAAAAGGAAATCTTTGAAGTATTGTGCTACGCCTAGGTAGCATCCTGCTATCAATTGCAGCGGTTGTTACAGTTCAGTGGGCTGCCTCGTCGCTGAAGCGTGTGGCTGACGCTTCAGCGATCTAATTATAGGTGCCAACCATAAGCAGATAGCATTCACGGATATCCGTGACATCTTCTTTTTAACGCTTGATCTGCTATTCGTATGCTGCTATCATAAATACCATCAACATATAATCGTTTCAATATCGAACTTAACTAAAGAAAGGATCGGTTCAAATCATGAAAACTGCAATAACTCTGATCGCATTCAGTTTTATGTTTATCGCAAGCCTAACGTACGCCGGCACAATCACCGGAACTGTAATGTATGATGGGGACGCGCCAGAGCGTCCAGCATTGCAAGCGACCAAAGACCAACACTGTGTTGATTCCTTAAAAAGTGGGAAATCTGAAGCCCTCGTAGTCTCCAAAGGTAAAGGAATCAAAAACGTCGTTGTCTATCTACGGGCACGAGGCGCGGAGCCAACAATCCCTACCAAAAATCCAGTCATGGATCAGGTCGATTGTATGTATTATCCGCATGTCCTTGTTGTGACCGCAGGGACCACAGTAGACGTGACCTCCAGTGACCCGGTTGCACATAACGTCCATTCTCATGCCCAAAAAAACGAGGCACCGAATTGGCAAATACCGGGTCCCGGTAAAATGTTACCGCTGAAATTAGAAAAACGTGAAGCGATTAAGTTCACCTGCGATATCCACAACTGGATGACAGGATATATCTTTGTTACAGACAACGACTATTACGCTGTGACCGGCTATAAGGACAAAGATGGCAAATGGATCGGCTCCGACGCTTACGAAGGGTCAAGTGATACGGGGACCTATATGATCAAAGATGTCCCCGCCGGCAAATACCGTGTACAAGCGTGGCACGAGGAACTTGGAACGACAAAAGCACAAGTTGTCGAAGTTGCAGACGGAGATGTCCAGATCGACTTTACCAGTGCCGATTTCAAAAAGAAATAAAATTGCCGACGCAGAAACCGAGTTTTTTCTTCAAAACTCGGTTTCTCCGAACGTTTTCCACTTTTTTTCTATAAACCCCATAGGTTAGACACCAATGAACAAATTGTTTTTACGTTTTTTGAATCACGTTTTGGGTCTTTAGTGTTTGACACTTGCTTTTTACACGAGTCTCGATATTATAGTAGATGTTAGAATTAATGAGACACTCCAAATTGGTAGGCGCTGTTTCCAACTGCGCCGTTTCAGCCTACCACGGCACCTATGCGGTGCGGTTTTTAACCGCACCTACCGGGGGCGAAAGTGTTCTTTTATTTTTAGAATCCACTATAAGTCTGGAGTAACAGAGAAAAACAATGTATCTCACCAAACATTCCAGTATGAACCAATCCAAAAACAGGCTATATCTTTTGTTCGGTCTGCTTGTCATGTATCTATTATTGACGGTTGCGACTGTCTTCGCTCAAGATATGACCGATACAGAATACCGTCCCTTTCCGGGGATCGGCAGCCGCAACGCTGCATGGATCGCTGCTCAGCTGCATCTGTTGTTTGGCTCCTTCATCTTAGGGGTTCCGATGTTCGCGGTCGTTATTGAATTTGTCGGGATGAAAACGAAGGACAAACGGTATGATAAGATGGCACAGGAGTTCATCAAGCTTTGCATGGGAGCGTTCTCAACGACTGCCTTGATGGGTGGGGTACTCGTTTTTATCCTCATCTGGTGCTACCCGAAGGTAATGAACAAGCTGTCAGGAATCTTCGGGCCTACGATGGTTTTCTACGTCTTCCTGTTCTTCGGAGAGACCTTTACGCTCTATCTTTATTCTTACGGGTGGGATCGGATGCAGGGCAGGGTGTCGAAAATGTGGCACCTATTTCTCGGTGTGCTCCTGAACGTGTTCGGCACAGCGATTATGTTCGTCTCTAACTCTTGGTTGACATACCAGACAAGCCCAGCGATTATGGGGCCCAAACCCGAACACAAGGCGATTCCGCTTCATAATGAGGAGACCGGCGAATTCATCGGTACACTCTGGCAGGCGGTTAATAACTATACATGGATGCCGGTCAATATCCACCGTCTCATTGGGAATATCGCTTTCGGCGGGGCAATCGTCGGTGCTTATGCTGCTTTTCGCTTCTTGGCTGCCAAAACGCAGGAAGACAAGGCACATTACGACTGGATGGGATATACGGGCAACTTTATCGCGCTGTGTGGACTGATCCCGCTGCCATTCGCCGGATATTGGCTGGGACGAGAAATCTATATGTTTAACCAGACGATGGGGATCAACATGATGGGGAGCCTCTTCTCGTGGTTGTTTATTATTCAGGCCGTCATGATTGGGGTACTGTTCATCGGAGCGAATTACTACCTCTGGTCTGGCATGACCCGCATCGCGGGCGCGGAAAGATATGCCCGTTTTCGTCCCTATATGATCGCTATCATTGTTCTATCTGTCGCGATCTGGATGACGCCGCGCACACTGATTATGTCACCCAAAGAGTTGGCTGCAATAGGCGGTCCGAATCACCCACTCGTTGGATTTTTCGGCTTGATGACAGCGAAGAATACAGTCGTCAACCTCATTATCTTGACCACTTTCCTCAGTTTTCTATTTTACCGTCGATCCGGTAAAACGCCGACGGTGGGTTGGAGTAAAGCGGGCAACATCATCATTGCAGCTATTTTTGGACTGGCTGTTGCGGGAATTGTCATTATCGGTATTGCGGGGTTCACGGTCCCTAGCGACTATCGCGTTAATGTGCTAACCCCGATACAAGTGATGCTCGCGTTAGCTGTCATGGTTTTGGTAACAGTGATTGACCTGATTATGTATAGGAAAGCGATGCGTTCAAGCGAAATTAACTGGGGACAGATGACAGACCGGTCGCAATATGTGCTGATTCTACTCGCTATTACCTTTACTTCACTGATGGGATTGATGGGGTACGCCCGATCAGGACTGCGGGAGGCGTGGCATATTTTCGGTGTGATGCCCGACACCTCCCCGGACGCGTATACCCCGCTGCTTGCGGATGCTGTTAACATGATTGCCGTTATTATAGTAATTTTCTTCGCTTTGGTAGGCTTTATTTTCTGGCTCGGTTTGTGGGGTGATAAGAAAAAAGAGGGACAGCCTCCCGTTGAAGCCGAAGCCTCCGCAGGGGATGATTAACAATCAAACACAATCAGGACGAGAGCGATGCAAAGAAAACTAATTAGAATCATTTGCCTAATTTTAATGGTTGTGAGTTTTATCGCCTATATCGCGAAAGCACCGGCTTTCCCAATCGCTTCGGAAAACCTGCTACCGTGGTCAACGTGGTTTTTTATCTTTGCTTTGGCGAATCTCATACTTTGGCAGAGCGTGGTCAAACTTCTGTCATTTGCGTTGATGGTTATCTGGCTCTATGCGTTTGCTGCCAGCATTGTTCCAGAAACATCGACTGCAACGGTTGATCTTTCGAGTATAGAGCGGACACCAGAAGCGTTTATCGAGGCTGGGGAGATAATCTTTAACGGAAAAGGGAAGTGCAACACCTGTCACACACTCGATCCGTCTGCGCCAAAAAGTCGATGTCCCGATTTAACGGATGTTGGCACTCGCGCTGCGACACGCCAACCGGGGATGACAGCGAAAGAGTATCTCATCGAATCTACCTATGAGCCGCACAAATACCTCGTCCCCGGCTACGGAAACATTATGCCGCCGGTCTGGAAACCACCGATTAGTTTAACCGAGTTGGAAGTCGAAACCGTTATCGCTTTCCTGCAAAGTCAGGGTGGAGAAGTCGATCTCACACCGTTTGAGCCACCTGTCGATATCGGAAGCGCGGCAGCTGTAGTGGAGGAATTGCCCCCTCTCCTCACCGGCGACGTTGAACGCGGTAAGAAAGTCTTCGTAGAGGGCGCAAAGTGTATCGCATGTCACGCTGTCGCTGGCGTGGCACAACCCGCGGGTCAAACACTTGATGAAGGCGTTGAGGTTGTCGCTGCACCCGACTTGACGGACATCGCTGGGTTAAACAGCCTCCGATATATTGAGGAATCCGTCCTATTACCCAATGCACAAATTGTGAGCGGATACGGTTCCGTCACGGTGAAAACCGACGGTGCCACAATTCAGGGAACGCTTGTTACGCAAGACAATGAGAAGATCGACGTGCGTGTTAAGGACGCAGCCGGCAACGAGGAAAATCACACCATTCTATTGAGTGAGCTTGATCCGGAGCCGATTGAAGAACTGACCGATCTGAAGGGTAAAGGATATTTCTGGATTCAAGTAACACTTGCCGATACGGGTGCTACCGTAAGTGGGGATCTTGTAGAAGAGGATGACGAAAATATTACGCTTCAGATGAGTGGAGAACCCCAAACGATCTCCAAGTCGAATGTGAAGGTTCAGGCGACGCTGATTGACTTTGATGAGAATGTTATCGTCGGGGAATTAGTATCGGAAAATGAGGACGAAGTCACCTTAATTGTTGATGGTGAGGAGCAGATCATCGATACATTTGATATTGACGAAGGACCAACCTACAGTCGTGCTTTCGGTAAGCGACTGGTTGTAACTTCCCCGATGCCGAATAACTTTCCACTGTTACTATCGGTTTCGGATATGAGCGATCTACTCGCCTATCTAGCAAGCTTAACGGGTGCGACAGACGCGACAACGGTTGAAGCAGCAGAGGCAACCGCCGAATAAGGAGAGTTAAACCGCCATGCAAAGATTATCCCTTTTCACAAAATGCCTAATCATATTTATCCTGCTTTGGCTCTTTTTAAGATTTTTCGTCGGTGGCGTGTGGTCTGTACCGTTGCCTGCCAGCGTAATCTCAATGTATCTAGGGCTTATTCTATTGGCGATTCTGGTGCACGTATCCGTTGAAGATGACAGGTTTCGAGAATTTCTGCGTCCCGTCAAAGAGACTTTGGCTGATGATAATAGGAGGACAAGGCGTACCGTGTTGTTTGTCCTTATTCCTTTGGTTATGCTCGGTTTAGCCTTTTCGAGGCTGTCGACGAAAGCAGATCCACCAGCCGCACTGCGCACTGCCCATCCTGCTCCGCCTGATGAACTGACCTACCGCGACAAGGTTATCGGTCCCACACAAGAGGTGGGAAACCCCTTCCGTCACCTTGAAAAAGATGACAAGGAAGCGTTCAAGGTCCATGTAGAGAACGGGCGTCGAGTCTATTATCAAAATTGTTTCTACTGCCACGGCGATGACCTAGATGGAGAGGGACATTTCGCCCACGGCTTCAATCCCCCGCCTGCAAACTTTCAAGACCCTGGGATTATTCCAAACTTTCAGGAATCTTTCTTCTTCTGGCGTATCAGTAAGGGAGGGCCCGGTCTGCCACCGGCTGCGACCCCGTGGGATTCTGCCATGCCGGTCTGGGAAGATCACCTGACAGAGGAGGAAATTTGGGACGTAATCCTCTTCCTGTCTGAGTACACAGGGTATCGACCGAGGACGTTCGGTGAGGCGGAGCATTAAGAGGTGATTTGAGCCATGGATGACATTTACTTGGACCTTAACCTAAGTTGCTAGTTATTGAAAATCCGTCAGAACTGTAGGTCGAGATTCATATCTCGACACAAAACCGTCGATTTTGGAAAATCAACCTACAAAAATGATACAATTTGCACAGGGATTAGGGGCTATTGGTTTGAATAGGGCCGCTACTAGCAACTTGCGTTGGACCTTACCGTTGTGAATATAGAAAATCCTGGTCGACGACAGGATGTTTCGTTTCTGTTTGATACCGGTGCAACGTTCACTTGGCTATCAAGAGAAATCGCTGAGAATATTGGACTTGAACCGAGTGGAAGTATCCCACTTGAACTTGCAGATGGCAGCATCACCGAGCAACCCTACGGATTTTGCTTGTTTGATTACCTTGGAGAGACGATGGCAGGAAACGTTGTCATCGGACCTTTCGGTTGTGAACCGCTTGTCGGTAGCCATGTGCTGCAAGACTTTTGCTTGGTGATTAATCTTGGCATCCACGAAGTAACACGCGCTCAGGCGATGCGTGCAAAAGGATTCGCTATATCAGCGAGCTGATAGCTGCTGACTCCAAGCGAATAGGTGAAATTGGACAAATCAACGAAAATTAATTGAAATATCCATTCAGATGTGGACTTTGGTGCAGAGGAAAACAGAATGAAAAAGCGATTTTATAAAAACACAGTGTTGATTACAGTCGCCATTCTTACTCTATTATTAGTGTTTTTTTCAATTACAGTTTTTGCCCAAGGCAAGCAAGCACCCGCAGCTTCCGAAGCAGGGAAGGCACTATATGAAGATAAATGTGCACACTGCCACGGTATAGAGGGAGCGGGGGATGGATCTGCAGCAGAAAATCTGCTGCCAAGACCGAGAGATTTCACGCGGGGTCTCTACAAAATTCGTTCGACAGAAAGTGCTCAACTGCCTACCGATCAAGACCTCTTTGACATCATCGCCAACGGTATGCCGGGCTCCTCGATGCCCGCTTGGGGCGAAATCCTGACGGAAGATGAACAGTGGCAACTCGTTGCCCATATCAAAACATTCTACGATGGATTTGAAGGTGCTTCACCGCGGTTAATTGATGTGTCGAGCAAAGTTCCATATTCTGAAGAGAGTGTCGCCAAAGGAGAAAAGTTTTACACCAATCTTGGGTGTGTTGATTGTCATGGAGTCGTTGGCAGAGGCGATGGCACGTCTGCCCCGGATCTCACGGATGAGTGGGGTTTTCGCACATGGCCCGCCAATCTATGGCAACCGTGGAATTATCGGGGCGGTTCCACAACTGAGGCTATCTTCAAGCGATTCATCGGCGGTATTGCCGGATCGCCGATGCCAGCATTCATCTCAAGTTTCCGCGTCGGTCTGACGGACGATGAGTCGGCGCGTATGACGGAGTTAGAAAACAAGATGGATGGCGACGGCCTTTCAGAGGCAGAAGAGGAAGAATACGCAGTGCTTGAGGAAAAGCTGTTTATGTTTGAAGACATCATGCTCAAGGTTGAAGAAGGTGAGGAACTCGAACCTGACGAACAGAGTAAACTTGATACAGCCCTGAAACCGATTTTGGAGAAAAGTTGGCACCTCGCAAACTATGTAAAATCCTTAGGGCCCGAAGAGCAACCACCAGCGGCGGTCGGTGACAAAGTGCTACGCTCACAATATCGCGACGGTGCGTTGCCTGGCATGAATGATGAAGCCTGGAACGAAATTCAAGAGGCAAGCTATTTCCCGTTGGTCGGTCAAATTGTCATTGACCCTCGACAATTTAATCCCTCGATCGATTCTGTAACAGCGAAATCGTTCTACAATGACAGCGAAATCGCTTTTATCTTTACATGGGATGACCGGACCAAAACCCTGCCCCAGACAGATAACGAGACCGGAGAAACCGTTGAAGATGCCTTAGCAATTCAATTTCCGGTGAAAATTTCTGAAGGCCCGACGGATCCGAAACCCTACTTTATCTATGGTGATCGCCGTCCCGTCTATCTCTGGAGTTGGAAGGTCGCTGAGCCATCAACGGTGACAGAGATGAATGCAAAGGGGATCAATAGCGCGATGGTCCAAGCTGACCAAAGCCCGATACAGGCTGAAGGGGTTTACAAAGATGGACAATATCAGCTATGGGTTAAAAGATCGCTCACCACTGAGGATAAAAGAAATGATGTTCAGTTTACACCGGGCGTGTTTATACCCATCGCTTTTTCCGCATGGGATGGCGCAAATGGCGATGTGAAAACCAAGCGAGCAATTTCAACGTGGTACACATTCGTCCTCGATCCGGTGCCATCGAACAGACGGTTTGTCTATCCGCCCCTAGTTGCCCTAATCTCTGTCGGCCTCCTTTTCGGCTTGAGAAGTAGCGTCCGGAGGCGACAAAATACATAAGAATTGAGTGACTGAACTTGGCGCGTTAGGAAACTGCCAAAACCTCGACGAAGAGGGCAAGTAAATGAATTACAAAGATATCATTACAATCGAACCCGCCAAGCGCGGTGGTAAACCGTCATAACGAATGAGAGGCATACCATAAAACAGAGAAAATTTCTCTTCTAACAAAGGTGATTCAAATGTTTTGGCTGTATTTGAAACCGTCAAACATAATTGCTTCTCACCTATAACCTGTTTCAACAACAATTCCAAAAGGAGTTCAACCATGAAAACCAAAATTACTGCAATCCTAACCCTACTTATTGCATCTGTTTATGTCACCACTGCCACCGCTGCCGGTGGTGACGAAGAAGTCGAATCGCTGGTCTTCCCGGCTTCCTATAAAGCAATGAGTGTATCTAATGGTGGTACTATCAGCGGAATGGTAACATTTGATGGGCCCGCGCCCGAGATAAAAAAACTGGAAATTACCAAAGACGCACAAGTGTGTGGTAAAACCGACAAGCATGATGAGTCAATTGTTCTTGGCGAGGGAAATGGTCTGAAAAACACTATCGTTTACTTGATGGATATCTCATCAGGAGCGGATTTTCCAAGCGATGCTAAATACGAAATGGACCAGAAAGGATGCCAATTTGATCCACATGTGCGTCTCCTCCCTGTTGGAAAACGATTGACCATGATTAATCCCGACAGAATCAACCATAACGTTCATATCTTTAGTTCAGTAAATGCCGCATTTAATAAATCGCAGCCGGGAACCAGACGAAAGATGAATATTAAGGCGGTGAAGAAAGCGGAAGGACCCGTAAACGTTAAATGTGATGTCCACGGTTGGATGCAGGCATGGATTGCGTATATCCCCCATCCGTATTTTGCGGTCACCGACGAGAACGGGAAATATACGCTTGAGAATGTTCCACCGGGCACCTATAAGTTAGGTTATTGGCAAGAAGCCTGTGGCACAAATAAAGACGAACCTGTTTCAGTGACTGTTGAAGCGGGAGGAACGGTTACACAAGACTTTACACTCGCGCTAAAATGAGCAAATGAGGGAAAATGTTCCCTATCAAAGTCGAGAATCTCTCGTACGCTTACGGGACTCGACGGGCCCTTGCAGGTGTAACCTTTAGCATCTCACAAGGCGAAGTCTTTGGGTTTCTTGGCCCAAACGGCAGCGGTAAAACCACACTCTTTAAGATACTCTCTACCCTGATTCCGGTTGATCAGGCTGCGGTCAGTATTCTTGGTCATGAGCTTGGCAGTGGAGCGCAGCGTGTTAGGCAGTATCTGGGTGTGGTTTTTCAGCATCCGAGTTTGGATCTAAAACTCACAGTCACGGAGAATCTCCGACATCACGGGCATCTTTATGGGCTGCGGAGTCAGACGCTGAAGCAGCGGATCCAAGAAACTCTCGACCAATTTGAGCTGATCAATCGCGCTCATGAGCGTGTGGAAACACTTTCTGGCGGGTTACAAAGGCGTGTGGAACTGGCAAAAGCAACCCTTCACAACCCGACGCTATTGCTATTGGACGAGCCGAGTACCGGACTTGATCCCGGGGCACGCCGCAGTTTCAGAGCATATTTGGCGAATTTACCAGAAACAACAGTTGTCCTGACAACCCACATTTTGGACGATGCCGAAGCGTGTGACCGTGTGGGGATTCTCAACGCGGGGAAATTAGTTGCCCTCGGGACACCGGACGAGTTGAAAAGTCGTGTCAGCGGAGATATTGTCATCGTTGATTCTCCAGTACCTGAGCAACTCGCACCGAAAATAAGCCAAAGATTTGGATATACGGCAACCTCAATTGAGGGACTGTTACGCATTGAATGCCACAACGGACATGAATTTGTCCGAGATGTGGTCGCTGCATTTCCCACTGAAATCCGATCCGTACGCTTTGGAAAGCCGACGTTGGAAGACGTTTTCATCAAACTCACAGGACGGCACTTTGAGGAAGACAGGGATCTTATCAACACAACTGTTCGCTACGATGAGTGACATGTCAATTCCACATCCATTTCCATATCAGGGAAGTAAGCGAGGGATTGCTCAATATATCCTTCCATATTTCCCTAGCTCTGTGTGTTGCCTTATAGAACCGTTTTGTGGATCTGGTGCGGTTTCCATTGCTGCTGCCGCACACAGACTCGCAAAACAGTTTTGGCTCAATGACTTAAATAAACCCTTGATGGAACTGTGGACAGAAATATTGGAGAGGCCCAACAAGTTGGCAGGAGGGTATGAAAAACTTTGGAATGAACAGCAGCCAAATAAAAAAGAATTCTTCTTCCGAATACGTGACGAATTCAACGCAACGCATCAACCACATCACCTGCTCTATCTTTTGGCACGAATTGTAAAAGGTTCCGTAAGGTACAGTACTGAAGGCAAATTTAATCAGAGTGCTGATAATCGGCGTTGGGGTATGCGGCCCAAAACTATGCGACAACAAATTTTGGGTGTTTCTACTCTGCTCTCTGGAAAAACAACGCTTTCGGCTGTTGATTTTTGCATGATTGTAGTGAAAGCCAACAAAGACGATTTAGTTTATATGGATCCGCCTTACCAAGGTATATCCTTTACGAGAGACCATAGGTACTACAATGGGCTTTCCTATGATGAATTTGTAGATGCCCTTCAAATGATGAATGAGAAAGATGTTTCATATATTATTAGCTATGACGGACAAACCGGCGAAAAAACTCATGGGAAGTTGCTTCCTCGTAGACTTGCTCTAAAACACCTGAATATACATGCTGGTAGATCAAGTCAAGCTACCCTCTTAGGTTATAACCATGAAACTGTTGAATCTCTATATCTGTCGCCTGCGTTGGTAGAGTGCTTGAACGGCGAAGAGCGTGTTCTAGAAAAAGAACCACAAATCCACTATGCTAGAAACACTAACCACAACAGCCGCAGTGGAGATTCTCCACCACCTCTACTTTAAAAATGACCCTGAAATGATGCAAATGCTTGAGGCCGAACGAATCAAGGGGAATATTGCTCAACAGGTTTATGACCTTCGTGAAATTGCGTCATTAACTCAAGAGCAATTGGCTGAAAAAATTGGAACAACGGCAAAAGTTATTGATGACCTTGAAATGACCGACTATGATGATAACGCAATTGGTGACGCGGTTTTAATGCTTCAGTATATCGCCAAAGTCGTTGGCAAGCAGATTGAGTTTCGTATTGTACCCTTGAAAGCGGAACCAACTCAGACTGAATTAAAACCACAGTTTTGATATTTACAACGCATTCAACTTGAACTTTGTCAATACCAAGATTCCTACTCCCTGTGGCAACGATTTGGTGGCGTGAAATCATCCGGTTTCTACGTCAGCGAAGCCGTTTGGTGAGCGCGATTGCACAACCACTGATTTTTTGGCTACTTTTGGGCGGTGGACTGAACGCCTCATTTAATCCGCCCGGCGTGCCTGAAGGAACAAGCTACATCGAATATTTTTACCCCGGTATCATCACGCTTGCACTGCTGTTTACAGCAATTTTCGCAACAATCTCGATCGTCCAAGATCGCCGAGAAGGTTTCCTGCAAGGTGTGTTTGTCGCGCCAGTTTCAAGATGGGGTATCGTGCTGGGGCAAGCCCTTGGTGGCACAACGTTAGCACTCTTGCAGGGGGCACTTTTTCTGTTTCTCGCACCGATAGTTGGAGTGCCGTTAGGCCCCTTTTCCTTACTCTCAGCACTCGGTGTGATGTTGATCTTGTCCTTTGGTTTAACAAACTTAGGATTAATGATCGCGTGGCGAATGGATTCGACACAAGGCTTTCACGCGATTATGAATCTTATTCTTATCCCGATTTGGCTGCTCTCCGGTGCTTTCTTTCCTGTATCTGGTGTGCCGATACTGCTTGAGTGGGTAATGAAATTGAATCCACTCACCTACGGGGTGGCAGCCTTACGTCGTTGTCTGTACTTCAACGCATCTATAGTTTCTGAGGAGATTCCGCAACTCACGTTGTCATTATTTGTTACCGGTTTGTTCTGTGTTGTAACATATTTAGCTGCTGCTCGAACGGCTTCCCGTCGTCCGAATGTGGCGTAAAAGAGATTGACTTACAAATTCAGCAGTTTAGAAAGGAGCTCTTAATGAAGTGGCTGAATTTTCCGGCATGGCTTCCAGAGAATGTCTCAACTTTTGGACAAGGGGTGGATAACCTCTTTATCCTAATCTACTGGATTACCTCAATTGTGTTTTTAGCTGTTATGGCGGTGCTCATCGTCTTCATCATTAAGTACCGTTTCCAAGAAGGCCGCAAGGCGGAGTACATCGAAGGCAGCACAACCCTTGAAATTGCGTGGACTGCTGCTACCACCGTCATCGTGTTTGGACTCGCAATGTTGAGTCTGCCACAATGGAACAAAATTAAATTCCCATCCCAATTTCCCGGTAACCCCGGTGCTGTGGTTCAAGTAAATGGGAAGCAATTTAACTGGGACATGACTTACCCAGGACCTGACGGCGAATGGGGCACTGACGATGACCTGCAACTTGAGAACCAACTGCATGTTCCCGTTAATGAGGTGGTGCATATCAGACTCACAGCCGATGATGTTATTCATAGCTTTTTTGTCCCCCAACTCCGACTCAAGCAGGATGCCCTGCCCGGTAGGTTTATAAATATGTGGTTTGAGGCAACGAAACCGGGCACGTATGAAATCCCCTGCGCTGAGCTCTGCGGTTTTGGACACTCCGGGATGCTCGGATACCTTACCGTCCACACGGCTGAAGATTATGCAGCGTGGGTGAGTGAACGGTGGGGAGAATAATAAAAAGAAAGGAGTCAGTATAGAATGAATGATCACGCACATGAATCTCATGATCATCATCATGAAGAGAGTTTTGTTCGTAAATATCTCTTTTCACTTGATCATAAAATGATTGGCAAGCAGTTCCTAATCTTTGGTCTGATTATGTTCATGGTCGGGGGTGGGCTTGCGCTGCTTTTCCGTTGGCAACTTGCCTGGCCCGACAAGCCGCTCCCTATCATTGGGGTTTCTAAGGCATATCAGGAGGAAGGCGAAGTCACAACCGCTGCCGACCGTAAATGGGAGGAACGGTTCGATGACGATAAAGAGACATGGTTAGAGACCAACATGCCCAGCGGCGTCATAGACCCAGCATTTTATAATTCGCTGTTTACAATGCACGCCACTATCATGGTTTTCTTTGTCGTTGTGCCGTTGCTTGTCGGTGCATTTGGTAATTTCCTCATCCCGCTGATGATTGGGACTAGGGATATGGCCTTCCCGGTCCTGAATATGCTTTCCTTCTGGTCCAATATGTTGGGAGCTATTATCATGATGGCTGGGTTCTTCGTCCCCGGCGGGCACGCTGCTGCGGGTTGGACTGGATACGCGCCGCTCTCTTCAGTTGTTGATCTTAGCGGTGTAAATTGGGGACAGAATCTCTGGTGCATCAGTCTCATCGTCATGGGTATCTCCTCGTTGATGGGATCTATCAACTATATCACCACGATTATCAATATGCGAGCACCGGGCATGACCTGGTTCCGTCTCCCACTTGCAATTTGGGCACTCTTTATCGTCGCAATTCTTCTACTGCTTGCATTCCCTGTTGTCGCTTCTGCGCTCGCACTGATCCTCTTTGACCGGATGGCAGGCACGTCCTTCTTTTTGGCGGAGGGTGGTGGTGATCCGTTGCTATGGCAACACCTCTTCTGGTTCTTCGCACATCCAGAGGTTTATATCCTCATTCTGCCCGGCATGGGCATGGCGTCGGAAATGCTTCCTGTCTTTGCCAGAAAGCCTATCTTCGGCTATAAATCAATGGTTTTTGCTATGATAGCGATCGCATTTCTCAGTTGGATTGTGTGGGGACACCACATGTTCCAGAGCGGGATGAACCCTGCACTGGGAGCGAGTTTTATGACCACCACCATGTTAATCGCTGTTCCTTCGGCAATCAAAACCTTTAACTGGCTAGGCACCCTTCACCGTGCATCAATTCGATTTACAGTGCCGATGTTAAATACGCTGGCTTTTGTCTCGATGTTCGTTATCGGCGGTCTTAGCGGCATCTACATGGCAAACTCGCCGGTGGATATTTACATCCACGATACATACTACATCGTGGCGCATATCCATTATGTTGTATTCGGTGGAAGCGTCTTCGCTATCTTTGGCGGTATCTTTTACTGGTTCCCTAAGATGTTCGGGCGACACATGAATGCGACCCTCGGCAAAATTCACTTCTGGATCTCATTCCTTGCCTTTAACGGTGTCTTTTTCCCAATGCACATCCTCGGTGTAGGGGGACACATGCGACGCATCGCCAACCCGATGCAGTATGAATTCTTACAACATATGCAACCGATAAATGTGCTTATTACGGTCTGTGCATTTATTTTGGGGGCAGCTCAGATTCTGCTGCTTATCAACGTGTTCTGGAGTATCTTCCGCGGGAAAGTGGCTGAACAAAATCCGTGGCAAGCAACCACTCTCGAATGGTACGCACCAACGCCTGTCCCTCATGGCAACTTCGGAGCGATTCCACAAGTGTATCACGGTCCCTATGAGTACAGTGTTCCCGGTGCCGATAAAGACTGGACACCACAGACGGAGCCGAATGGCGAATCACCGCACGGTGAACCGGTTCCTGCCGGTGCCACTGCGGATTAAGGGCAAAGCGGGCCGCAGATAAACACAGATAAACGCTGATTTTTCTCTTGTAGGCCAACTATTGAGTTTTAGACACGCTGAAGTTACAGAAACAGTCATCAAAGCGTTTTACACAGTCTATAATGCACTCGGCTACGGTTTTCTGGAGAAAGTTTACCAGAGTGCGATGGCACTTGAACTGCGTAAACTGGGATATGAAGTGGCTTCAAAAACCATTAGTCTAAAAAGCACCTTCAAACCTGTGTTCATCTGCGTTTACCTGCGTCCTATTAACTGAATTGTTTTGCAGTAGATGCTGAATCTATTAACAAAAAACCAAACCACTACACCGTGGAGAGGGCAAAACTGACTCAATGTATCGTCCGTGGCTTCATAGACTTGCTGTACTTACCGCTGTGACGACTTTCATCCTGATCTGCATGGGTGGACTTGTTACTAGCACGAATTCAGGGCTCGCGGTTCCCGATTGGCCCACGACCTTCGGATACAATATGTTCCTCTATCCGCTCTCGAAAACAGTCAGCGGATTTCTGTTCAGTGTTGATCCGAACCTCCAAACCGATTTGGATAACGGCAACCTGTCTGTGGAGCTACGGAAAGCACTTGAAAAAAACGAGATTTCGGTGTCAAAAAATGTTATAATTTCAACCGAAGTACAAGGCAGCAGGTGGAAACTCAACGATAAAGCGAATGAACGCACCTATACGTTGATTAAATCGGGCGAGCGGCTCGATGTATACGTTCACGGCGTGCTGTATGAACATAGCCATCGGTTGATCGGGTCTATCGTTGGCTTTCTGACGATTGTATTGATGGGATCAATCTGGGCGAGAGATGCGCGGAAATGGATGAAATGGCTGGGAGTTATCGCTCTCGTCGCAGTTATCGCGCAAGGAGTGATGGGCGGTCTTCGTGTTACGAACCTCAGTAGAGTTCTCGCTATCATACACGCCTGCTTTGCCCAAGCGTTTTTTGCGTTGACTGCAAGCATTGCGTTGTTTACTTCGCGCAGCTGGTTACAAGCATTGATAAAATTTGAAACCATAGAAATTTCGCGTCTGAGAAATTTGAGTCTCATCACGTTGGGGCTTATCTATATCCAATTCATCTTTGGTGCTGTGTTAAGACATACAGGAAATCGACTAGATGCCCACCTGCTCTTTGCAGGTCTAGTGACTATTCACATATTTCTGCTTTTGAGACGGATCTTGAGAAATCATCCGGAAAATCCGTCTTTTGTTCGTCTCATTTTATTGTCGAGTGGTCTGCTTGCCGTACAATTGACTTTGGGCTTCGGGGCATATCTCGCCGAATTCACCGCTTTTGGCGAAGGTGTACCTCCTGTTGCCGGTATAATAATCACAACCGCCCATGTTGCAATTGGTGCTTTAATGCTGGTTGTTTCCGTGGTACTAACCCTGAACGTTTTTCGTTTCACTAGTAGATCAGAACTGGTTGGGAGTCGGGGGCTTGTTTCCGATGAGGTGTCCGCATGATATCGATAACAGAGACGCTAGGGGTTGACCTATCCCAAATAAGCCGCCGAGTGTCGACGCTTATTGAACTGACAAAACCGCGGCTCGTTTCGATGATACTGATTACAACTTCAGCCGGCTTTTATATTGCCTCCTCGCAACCGCTTAATTGGCTGCAACTCATTCATACCATCATTGGCACGGGGTTATCGGCGGCAGGAGTATTAGCCCTGAATCAGTACCTTGAACGCGACTTGGATGCTCAAATGGTGAGAACATGCCATCGCCCGTTGCCGGATCAACGGCTTCAACCGACAACAGCCCTGCTTTTTGGGGTTTTATTAACCGTTGGTGGTTTGCTCTATATGGCATTTTCTGTGAACGCCTTAGGCGCATTGGTCATCTCCGCTATTGTCGTGACGTACCTGTTCGTCTATACCCCACTGAAGCAGAAAACATCGCTCTGTACGGTTGCAGGGGCGTTTCCGGGTGCGTTGCCACCTGTTATCGGTTGGGTTGCAGCGCGAGGGACACTCAATCTTGAGGCATGGGTGCTTTTTGCAATTCTGTTCCTTTGGCAACTACCACATTCACTGTCAATCGCGTTTATCTATCGCGAAGAATACGCACAGGCCGGATTCCGCTTGTTGCCGGTTATTCATCCTGATGGCAGAAGCACGAACAGGCAGATTGTCATCAACTGTCTTGGGCTTCTCGTTGTGGCACTGTTGCCCACATTACTAGGCATCGCTGGTATTGTCTATTTTTTTGCCGCGCTTACATTAAGCATTATCTTTCTTGGGTTCGGCATCAACCTATCAATTTCTCGATCGACCGTAGCAGCAAGACGATTGCTGTATGCTTCACTGATATACCTGCCGCTTGTGTTTCTGGTAATGGCACTCGACAGGTTGACATAATGGCATGGGGGCACAAAATTTAGATGAGTGATAATGAAAAACGGAATCACAACCGACGCATTGGGTGGTTCTTATTTGCAATATTTATCGTCCTATTTATCTTTGCAACGATTCTCGCAATCGTCAAAAACTAAGGCTTATGTTAAGAAATTGGGAAACAGAAACCGAGTTTTTGACAAACACTCGGTTTTTCCTAGCGTTTTGCACTTTCTTTTTGTAAAAATTCTGTAGGTCGTGCACCAGTGAATTAATGAACCAATGTCCTCATGGTTTTCATGTTTCACACAGCACGGCTTATCTTCTATACCGATGAACGAACTAGAACATACATCATACGAGCGCGCCGAAGAGGGAAACCGACCAATCAGCAATGCACGTTTAGCTGTGTTGGTACTCCTCGGTGCCGAAATCATGTTTTTCGCGGGGTTGATTGGCACATTCCTTGTGTTCCGTTTGGGCAGTGTCACATGGCCACCACCCTCGCAGGCTGATGTTCGCTTGCCCATTGGTGTGACCGGGCTGAATACAATCGTCCTGCTTTTGAGCGGCTATACCATGTTTCAAGGGCTGCGATCCATTCGGCAGGACCGTCAGAAAGAACTCAGAAACTGGCTTTTCGCAACAGGGCTGCTTGGTGTAATCTTCCTTGTAGTGCAAGGTTCGGAATGGGTGAGGCTGGTGCATCATGGATTTACGCTTTCATCGGGAGTATACGGCTCAGTCTTCTACGTCCTCATCGGTTGTCACGCTTTGCATGTTCTGATAGCAGTCCTCTGGCTGCTAGCCGTTTTCGCTAGAGCAATAGCCGGTCGATTTTCAGTAAATCATTATATTGGGGTTGAGGTTTGTGCAATTTACTGGGCGTTTGTTGTTGTGTTATGGCCCCTCCTTTATGTGCTTGTATATTTAATCTAAATGGAGAAGAAAAACGCCAAGGAGATTTCGTATGATTCGTCGATATTTTTCACTCGTAATCGGGATTCTGGTTCTCGCATTGCTGATACCCGCAGTTGTGGAAGCCTGTCCCTCATGTAAGACGATTGATGACCCAATTGTTCAGGGCTTCAAGTGGAGTATTCTATTCCTTATGGCGATGCCCTATATTGTTTCCGGTCTAATTGGTGGTAGTGTGTTCTATGTATACTACCGCACACATCGGGCTGGTAATCGTAAACCACCTTCAAACCTAAAAGGAGTGTGAAAATTGGAAGAAGCTACAACACTCGATCATTCCGCAGATGTCTACGAACCATCCCTCACGCCCGACAGTCTGGGCAAGTTGGGGATGTGGCTCTTTCTGATTAGCGATGCGATGTCGTTTGGGGCGTTGCTCGCTGCTTACGGTGCTGTACGCGCCGGCGCAGCGGAATGGGTACCCCCAGCCGAAATTCTCGGCATTAACCTTACAGCGGGTATGACCTTTCTGTTAATCTGTAGTAGTGTCACGATGGTCAAAGCCCTCGAAGCTATCCAAAACGGTAACCAATCGAGGATGTGTACCTTCCTCGGTTTGACTATTCTGGGTGGACTAATCTTCTTGGGATTGCAAGCGTATGAATGGACAGCACTGATTAAGCACGGTCTCACCCTCACCACAATTCCTCATCACGGGTTGACTGGTGCTGAGATTTCCGGCTCGATGCTTTTTGGTCCCACCTTCTACACAATTACAGGTTTCCACGGTGCTCACGTCACCGGCGGAGTCATCTACCTCATCGTTATCTTGATTAAGGGACTGCGAGGAACATACACAGCTGAGTATAACCACAAAGTCGAGATTTTGGGGTTATATTGGCACTTCGTTGACCTAATCTGGATTATGGTCTTTACTTTTGTCTATCTACTGTAATCACCGAATGGAGAATCAAGATGGAAAACGCTCATAAGGAACATCCGAAATACATGAGAATATTTTGGATACTTCTTGCACTCACAGTCGCTGAAGTTGCCGTCGTCTACATGCCTTTACCAAAGATTGTGATCGCACTTCTACTGATTGGTATGGCGTGTTCTAAGGCACTTTATGTCGCACTCTATTTCATGCATCTAAAATTTGAGAAAAAAACCTTGATGGTTATTGCGCTGACACCGTTTATTATCTGCGTTTTTCTGGTGTTTATGCTGCTTCCGGATCTAATGGCAAGTGCTCGCCATGAGGGACTTAAAGCGGAATCTCAGGTTGTTGATACATCTCACTAAGTAAAACGTGATACGTGAAACATGAGAAAATTTTATGTTTCACGGCCCAAGTTTTACGCTTTATATCTATGCAAGCCAAAGTCAAATCTCCGGAACAGGAGGCCAGACCCAACGAACGCGTGCTGCGTGGACTTCTCTGGGGTGTGTTAGCTCTCGTGATTGTTGGCATCTTGGGTGCTAATCTCTGGTCATATGTTAATCAAAAGTCCGGCACAACCGCCGAGTCGCCAACTGTATTATCAGAACTCGTGGCGCATGGACAACTGCCGAACTTTTCCTTGACCGATCAGCGGGGTACACCCTTTGCGTTGTCCAATCTCCACGACAAAGTTTGGGTCGCGGATTTCATCTTTACCAGCTGTGGGACAATCTGTCCGCCAATGACAGTTCAGATGGTAGGTCTGCAAGACGAGTTTGTGGGGGAGGATGTCCATTTTGTCTCTTTCTCCGTAGATCCGGAACGGGATACGCCTGAAGTTCTCTATCGTTATGCGGAGGATTATGGTGCCGATGGCAGTCGTTGGGCTTTTTTGACAGGGCAGAAAGATACTATCTATCAACTAGCTCATGAAGGTTTTAACTTAGCAGCCGGTCATCGTGGAAGCGAAATCCTCCACAGTACGCGGTTTGTGCTCGTTGATCGAGACCAGCAGGTGCGAGGCTATTATGATAGCCGAAGTCCGGGGGCACTACTGCAGTTGCGTAAAGATATAAAGACGTTACTTAAAAAATAAGGAATATTGTCTATGAATCATCCAGAATTAACTTTAACCGATCGCCGATTCGGTCAAACCAAACGCCACGATGCTTGGTGGCTACAACCGCTAGTTGTTTTTCTAGGATTGTCTATCTTCGGTCTCTATGCGACATGGGCGGTCTTTCAGGGGGATCATTATCATCACGAGTCATATCTGTCTCCCTTCTATTCCCCGCTGCTATTTGATACCGCAGGACATGATTCAGGGCATAGCTGGTTTGGCATGAAACCCGATTGGGCACCCCTCTGGATGTCACCGGCAATCCTCATCCTTTGGGCCCCCCTCGGTTTTCGTTTTACTTGTTACTACTATCGTGGTGCCTATTACAAAGCTTTTTGGGCGGATCCACCCTCATGTACTGTCAGCGAGCCACGTAAGGGATACCGGGGCGAAGGTTCGTTCCCACTCATTATTCAAAATGTGCATCGGTACTTTCTGTACCTTGCGCTCGTTTTCATAGTGATTCTTGCCTACGATGCTTGGACCGCCTTGTGGTTTGACAACGGGAACGGTGGAAAATCGTTTGGTATCGGTATCGGCACACTGATATTAACAGGCAATGTTATCTTTTTGGGTGGATACACGCTCGGTTGTCACTCATTACGCCATCTTGTCGGTGGCATCCGCGATAGACTTTCAGGTGCACCCATTCGTCGAGCTGCTTACAACTGCGTCAGTTGTTTGAATCGTCGCCACATGCTCTGGGCGTGGATGAGTCTATGCTGGGTAGGGCTTTCGGACGTTTATGTTCGTTTGTGTTCGATGGGGGTGTTGTCGGACTGGAGGATTCTGTAGTGGTACAATACGAAACGCATGAATATGATGTGTTAGTCATCGGTGCAGGTGGTGCAGGTCTGAGAGCCGCTATCGAAGCCTCCGCCGTTGGGGTGTCTGTCGGACTGGTATGTAAATCACTGCTCGGCAAAGCGCATACTGTTATGGCTGAAGGTGGTGTTGCTGCAGCCCTTGCGAATGTTGACGAGCGGGATGGATGGCGAGTCCACTTTGCTGATACCATGCGAGGCGGTCAATATCTTAACAACTGGCGTATGGCGGAACTCCACGCCAAAGAAGCACCGGATCGGGTCCATGAACTAGAAGCATGGGGCGCACTCTTTGATCGGACGCAAGACGGGCGCATTTTACAACGAAATTTCGGTGGACATCAGTATCCCCGTCTGGCCCACGTCGGGGATCGTACCGGATTAGAGATGATTCGTGTCCTACAAGATCACGGTATCCATCAAGGCGTTGATGTCCACATGGAATGCACGGTTATATCCCTATTAAAAGATGATGATCGTGTTGTCGGAGCATTCGGTTACGAGCGCGAAAAAGGGCGGTTCAAGGTGTTCTCCGCCAAAGCGGTTGTACTTGCCACCGGCGGCGTTGGCAAGGCTTATAAAATTACCAGTAATAGCTGGGAATACACCGGCGACGGACATTCACTCGCCTACCACGCGGGTGCCGAATTAATTGACATGGAGTTCGTACAATTTCATCCAACCGGCATGGTCTGGCCCCCCAGTGTGCGAGGTATACTAGTCACGGAGGGTGTCCGCGGTGAGGGAGGAATTCTGACGAATAGCGAAGGGCAGCGATTTATGTTTGACCATATACCGGAGCTTTATCGGAATCAAACCTCTGATGACCCTGAAGAAGGTTGGCGATATACACAAGGTGATCGAGATGCCCGCAGGCCGCCAGAACTCCTCACCCGTGACCATGTTGCTCGCTGCATCGTCCGTGAAGTGCAAGAAGGGCGTGGCAGTCCGCACGCCGGCGTCTTTCTTGATATTTCATGGATCTCGGAAAAAATATCCAACGCCGAAGAACATATCAAGCGAAAGCTGCCTAGTATGTATCACCAATTCATGCAGTTGGCGGACATCGATATCACCAAAGAACCGATGGAGGTGGGACCGACAACCCATTACATCATGGGTGGGATTCGTGTGGATGCGGACTCACAGATGACCTCAGTGCCGGGGCTTTTTGCAGGGGGTGAATGCGGCGCAGGCTTGCACGGTGCGAATCGGCTCGGCGGCAACTCGCTCTCTGACCTGCTGGTTTTTGGTAAGCGTGCAGGTGAGTACGCCGCACAATTTGCCAAAGAAAATGGTGCAGGCGAAATAGATGCCGCAGAGATTGAAGCGGTTGCGAGTTGGGCGTTAAAGCCTTTCGACAACGCAGCGAGCGAGAATCCATTCCAAATCCAGTACGATTTGCAAGACATGATGCAAGATCTCGTTGGCATTGCTCGGAGCGATGAAGGCTTAAACAATGCACAAGAAGAACTCCAGAAACTTACAGAACGCTCCGACCAAGCAGGGGTCACCGGGAATCGTGAGTATAATCCGGGCTGGCACACGGCACTCGATCTGCCTCACATGCTCACAATATCTGAAGCCATTGCGCTTGCGGCGTTAGAGCGAAGAGCGAGCATCGGTGCTCATTCTCGCGACGATTATCCTGAGAAAGAGGAACCGGGGGCGGGCGGATATAACACCGTCGTCCGAAAGAATGGGGATGGTGCAATGGAGGTCAGTCGAGAACCGATACCCGAAATTCGCGAAGACCTCCAAGCAGTGATAGAGGAGATGGGCTAATGGCAACAGCAACGTTCAGGATATGGCGCGGCGACGCTGAAGAAGGAAAATTCGTCGATTATGAAACAGAAGTCTCTGAGGGGATGGTGGTTCTCGACGTAGTTCATAAGATTCAGGCGGAACAGGCAAACGATCTCGCCGTACGATGGAACTGCAAAGCCGGAAAGTGCGGCTCCTGTTCAGCAGAGGTCAACGGAAATCCCAAACTGATGTGTATGACCCGGCTTAACGATATTCCGCTTGATGCGCCGGTGACGGTTGAACCGATGCACGCATTTCCACTCATCAAGGACTTGGTCACTGATGTCTCGTGGAACTTTGAGGTCAAGAAAAAAATTAAGCCGTTCAATCCGAGGCCACCCGATGCCGAAGACGGCACCTGGCGAATGGCGCAAGAAGACATTGACCGCGTTCAAGAATTTCGCAAATGTATCGAATGTTACCTATGTCAGGATGTGTGCCATGTGCTGCGCGAGCATGATCTGCACGACAAGTTCATCGGTCCTCGCTTTTTCGTTTACGCCGCTGCACTGGAGATGCACCCTCTTGACAGTGAGAATCGGCTGGAGGAATTGAAGGACACAGATGGCATCGGCTATTGCAACATCACTAAATGCTGCACGAAAGTCTGTCCGGAACACATCACGATTACTGATAATGCCATCATTCCACTCAAAGAACGGGTTGTAGATCAATTCTATGATCCAATCAAAAAACTTTTCCGTATTTTTCGACCGCAGAAATGATGTAGGTGTGGAGAGGTAAATGCAAACACGAACTGAATCAGACAGCATGGGGAAGATTGAAGTTCCAACGAATCGGTATTGGGGAGCACAGACCCAGCGTTCATTGCAAAACTTTAAAATTGGCGGGGAACGTTTCCCGCGTGAGATGATCTGGGCACTCGGTATTGTCAAACAATCTGTTGCTGAGGTGAACGCCGAGTTGGGAACGTTAGATGCGGATTTGGCTGAAATTATCATCAAAGCCGCACAGGAAGTGATTGATGGCGATCTGGATGATCACTTTCCACTAGTCGTTTGGCAGACCGGCAGCGGCACCCAAACCAACATGAACGTCAACGAAGTGATCTCAAACCGTGCCATTGAGATGCTTGGCGGTGTTCTTGGTAGTAAAGAACCTATCCACCCCAACGATCACGTCAACAAATCTCAGTCTACCAACGATGCTTTTCCAACGGCTATCCATGTCGCTGTCGTCGCCCGGATTCACAATCACCTGATCCCTTCGGTGATTGCCCTGCGCGATGCGCTTGCAGCGAAAGCCGAGGCATTTAAGGATATTGTCAAAACTGGACGCACCCATCTCCAGGATGCCACTCCACTGACGTTAGGACAGGCGTTTTCTGGATACGTTACACAGTTGAATAACGCGCTCCGTGCAATTGACTACACCCTGCCGCACCTATACGAGCTACCCATTGGTGGAACAGCGGTCGGCACTGGCCTGAACGCCCATCCGGAATATGCGACAAAAGCCGCTTCCGCAATCTCGAAGCGCACCGGATTTTCCTTTGTAACCGCGCCCAATAAATTTGAAGCACTTGGTGCTAGAGACGCTATTGTTGAGGCGAGTGGTGCGATCAAAACACTAGCGTGCGCGCTAAACAAAATTGCGAACGATCTCCGTTGGCTCGGCAGCGGCCCCCGCTGCGGCATTGGCGAACTCCTGTTGCCGGAGAACGAGCCGGGAAGTTCGATTATGCCGGGGAAAGTGAACCCCACTCAGTGTGAAGCCGTGACAATGGTTTGTGCACAAGTTATCGGTAGTGACACAACGATTGCGATTGCAGGTGCATCGGGCAATTTTGAGCTGAATGTATTTATGCCCGTCATTGCCTTTAACGCGCTCCAATCCATCCGCCTACTCGCGGATGCTTGTGATTCATTCAATGAAAACTGTGTCGTCGGTATTGAACCGAATCGAGAGAAAATTCAGGAATACTTAAACGATTCATTGATGCTCGTCACCGCCCTGAATCCTTATATCGGCTACGACAATGCAGCGTTGGTCGCCAAAACTGCACATCAGGAAGGCAAAACGCTACGGCAGACTGTGGCCGAACTTAATCTATTGAGCGAGGAAGAGTTTGATCGTGTTGTCGTTCCCGGACAGATGATTGGCCCAAAGTAAAATTGACGATTAACGACGAGAAAACGAGGCAAAAACCAACCGCAGAAACGCTAAGGCGCAGAGAAACACAAAGAAAAACTTTTCTTTTTTTCTCTCTGCGGCCTCTGTGTTTCTGCGGTGAAAAATCTCCCGTTTTCAGATTTTGACGTTTCACGCATCACGTTTTACGTTAGTGAGCAGACAAGAAACATCATATTCGGAACAAGGATTAAAAAGATATAATTCGTTCATGGAAAATGGAGGGAGAAAAATGTTTAAAAAAATCTATGTACCTGTTGACAACTCGGACCATTCCGATGCTAGCGTCAATTTCGCTGTGGAGTTCGCCAAAAAATTTCAGTCGCAACTCGTAGGTTCTCACGTTTATGCAGCGAAGATGCACGATGTTCGCTTCAAACAGATGGAGTATACACTCCCTGAAGAATACCAAGATGAAGCTGAGCTTGAGAAGCAGCGCCGTATCCATGACACATTGATTACGATGGGACTTCAGTTAATCTCTGATTCGTACCTAGAGGTTATGAAGAACAAATGTGCTGAAAATGATATTCCCTTTGAAGCCAAAATGCCTGAGGGCAAACACTTCATCAAGTTGGCGGAAGACATTCAGGCGAGCGATTACGACCTTGTGATTATGGGGGCCCTCGGTATGGGAGCGGTCAAGGATAGCTTGCTCGGCGGTGTTGTTGAACGGGTTGTACGGCGTATTGAGACCGATACCCTTGTGGTCCGAAATATAGAAGAGATGCACGAGCAGAAGGGGCCTATTCTCGTCGGAATTGATGGCAGTCCCGAATCCTTCGGCGGATTGAAAACGGCAATCCGGCTTGGCAAGGCGTTTGGTAGACAGGTTGAGGCAGTTGGTGTCTACGACCCGTATCTTCACTACGTGGTCTTTAATTCAGTGGTCAGTGTCCTGACCGAGCGGGCCTCTAAAACCTTCCGATTCAAAGAGCAGGAACAATTGCATGAGGAGGTCATTGACACCGGACTCGCCAAAATCTATCAGTCCCATCTAGAGATCGCCCGAACCATCGCCAAGGAAGACCACAACTACGACCTGAAAATCACCTTGCTAGACGGAAAAGCGTTTGAGAAGATCTTGCAATACGCCCGAAAGACCGAACCGTGGATGCTAGTGTTAGGCAGAATCGGTGTTCACAGCGAGCCCGATATGGACATCGGCAGCAACACCGAAAACCTATTGCGCCTTGCCCCGTGTAATGTGTTTCTGTCGAGCCAACGATACGTCCCAACAATTGATGTCACAGCCGAGGAAACAGTGGTCTGGACACAGGAGGCCTTAGATCGGATGTCAAAGGCCCCTCCACAGGTCCAGGGAATCGCACGCACCGCTGTCCACCGTTTCGCTATTGAACGTGGACACTCTGTGATTACCGAGAGCGTCATTGAGCAAGCAATGGAAACCTTTATGCCGGGGCGTTCAGCGGAACGGATGACCAAGGTGGCCAAAGAGATCGCAACGCAAACAGTTTTGGACTCCAATGCCATTAAGACCTATATCTGCGGAGATTGCGGCTATGCAGCCCGCGACCAGCAGCCCGTGAAATGCCCGGTTTGTGGCGTGGACGGCGACCGATTCCAGATGGTCGATAAAGATTCACTTCAGAGGGTTGCAGATCGGGAGGGCGGCGTCAGTGAAGAACAGACCTTCGACGGTGTGCGCCTCCAGTGGTCAGATCAAGCGAAAAAAGCCTTGCGAAATGTCCCAAGGGGGTATATGCGGCGCAACGTCAAAGCGCGAATTGAAAAGTCAGCGCGTGTCCAGAAGATAGGTACAATCACCAACGAATTTGCCATGCAAATTATCAACGAGAGTATGGATCAGGCTTCCACTGTCCGTGAAGACGCCCCTGAGCTGAAAGCTGTCGCGCAGTCCCGTGAGTCCGCTGATACCTCTCAAGAGGAAACATTTGAGAGTCCGCTTGAATGGATGCCAGATGCCCGCGCACGATTGGAACTCGTACCCGCTGGGTTTATGCGGAACATCACACAATCCCGTGTCGAGCAGCGAGCGCAAGAAGCGGACCTCACGACAATCAACCTAGATTTCGCAGCGCAGGTGATTGAGGAAGGACGGAGTCTGGACAATGAGGTGCTTGGTACTTATTACCAGCAGGATCAGAAGAAAAATGACACAGCGAAAACGGAGGAAGAGTAAATCTGGTTGGGAGTTAGGAGAGGCAAAAGAATCGTTAAGCAAATCGTTATCGATCCACGGATAAATAATGAGAAGGGGCTCTGACAGCACAAACTAACAGTTTGCGATACAAAACAGTCTGTCCTAAAGTTCGGAGTAATAGTTCAAGCAACAGAAGTATTGCGCCAAGCATGTGAAACGTAATGCGTAACCAGACGAAAAGGTCGTTTTATGAAAGAAACGATTGATTCACCAAACATCATTCCAGATTTGAAAGTCGATTTAGGGGATCTCGGTTGCGGTGACCTGATCATCGCGCTCCTGAAATCCATGCGATCCCTGGAACCGGGCCAGATAGCACAAATTCGTGCGCTTGACCCAGCGGCACCTGTGGATATCGCCGCATGGTGCAACATGAAAGGCAACGAACTTCTCGCAGACTCCTGTGGTGAAGACAAAGCCTATTTTTACATCAAAAAGGGAGAGAATCCATAATGGCTAAACTGATGATTAGTATCACTCACGCGAAGGACAACACCGACAAAGCGACCGTCGGTTTTGTTGTTGCCAACGCCTCAGTCGCATCCGGCGTTGAAACAGTTGTTTTCCTCAGCACAGAGGGTGTGCACCTGTCGCAAAACGGCTACTCCGATGATATTCACGAAGAAGGCTTCGCACCCCTTCAACAACTCATGGCGGATTTCGCCGAAGTGGGTGGAACAATTTGGGTCTGCTCCCCTTGCTTCAAAAAACGCAACCTTGATGAAGATAACCTTGTCGATAGTGCTACAATTGTCGGTGGGGCAAAGGCGGTTGAATTTCTGACGACCGGCGGTTCTTGTATTACCTATTAACACCGGGAATAGGGCGGGCTCTCCGACTGTGGGAGAGGCATCCGCCTCGGCAGCATCGACGCATGAGTCATCTCATCATACAAAATTCGGGCTGATTCATGTCTCCCGTTTATCGGAGATCGTTATGCGAGATGAAGATTTACAAGCGTCAGATGATCTTCAGACGCTCCATGTATGTGAAGGTGGAAACCTCGACTGCGGCTCGGGTCTACTTCTGCTGATTCGCAAATCGATGGAGGGGGTGCCAAACGGTGAGGTTTTGGAGATTCGCAGCACGGAAATCAGCGTCAAGGAAGACCTACCCGCGTGGTGTCGAATGACCCAGAATCCTTACATGGGATGGCGACCTGCCACCGACCACAATAAGTATTTCGTTCGGCGAGGCGAAGCCGAGCAGAGAACGGATGCCGATTACGAAAAAGCGCGGAATTACCGTTGGGGAACGCGCATTCACTGGGATGGCGGCATGCAGACGAAGGTTTTCTGTCGGAATCATTCATGGTCGGTAGGTCAGCCCGCTAGTTTCGATGTGAGGGATGAGGCCCCAAGTGCGGTCGAGTACGTCCTCGGTGCGCTCGGCGCGTGTTTGGCGATGGGCTTTCAGATTCGCGCATCTCAACGGAAAGTTGAGATTGATGAACTGGAGATTTCGTTGAGCGGACAGGTCGACAATATCTTCGTCTTTCTCGGCACAGAGCAGGGCGGGCACAGCGGTTTCAAAGAGGTTAAGGGGACAATTTATGTTGCGTCGGACGCCGACGAAGAGGTGTTAGAAACCCTCTGGCAAGAAACGCTCGCTGCCTCGCCCGTGACCAATACACTCACCCGTACCGTTGACGTCAACGTCGATCTGCGCGTGATCTAAGGGCATCATTTTACAAATGAAGAAAGCTATGGCTGATCGACACGATCCAGAACTACTTGATGAGTACGATTTCCGTAAAGGGGTTCGGGGCAAATATGCCCAGAGATGCCGCGAAGGTACAAATATCATTAAACTTGATGATGATGTCGCCAAAATATTCCCCAATGCCAAATCGGTCAACGAAGCCTTGAGGACTTTGGGAAAAATCATTGACCAGCATCAACAATAGTACAGGAGGTTTGAGCCATGAAAAATCTACCCCAATTTCCCGTAACTGTCGTCGGGAGCTTACCCCGCTCGCGGGCGGTTTCGAGAGCATTGCGTAACAGACAGAAAAGTCGAATCACGGATGCTGAATTTAACGCGGTTGCGGATGAAGCGGTGCTCGAAGCCCTCAAGTTGCAGGAAAGCGTCGGGGTCGATATCGTCAGCGACGGCGAACAACGGCGGGACAATTTCTACTCTTTTATAACCCAGTGTATTGACGGTATCCGGTTGATGACACTTGCGGAAATGCTTGACTATGTCGAGGATAAAGCCGCATTTGAACAATTGCTCAACGCTTTGGATGTCCCGGCGTTCGCCCTGAAAAATCCGGTCGTCGATGGACAACTGGGGCGCAGATTTCCACTCGTGTTGAATGACTACCTATTTCTCAAGTCGCACACGACCAAACCGATCAAAGCCACCTTGCCTGGACCGTATCTCCTGACGCGGTCGATGTGGGTTAAGCGTCTCTCCTACGACTTTTATCCCGATAAAGAATCTCTGGGAGACGATGTCGTTGCGGTCCTCCGCGAAGAATTAAATGCGCTACGGGACGCGGGGTGTCAATTTGTTCAGTTCGATGAACCGGTGTTGACCGAAGTCGCTTTTACCGGTCCCCACGAAACCCACACGTTTATGTGTGCTGCACTTTCAGAAAAGAGCAGTCCTGAAGAAGAACTCAACTTCGCTGTTGAACTGCTGAATCGCGTGGTTGAAGGGATTGACGGTGAAATGAAAACCGCCCTGCATGTCTGCCGCGGCAACTGGAGCCAACAGGAGGATGTCCTGCTTCGCGGTTCTTACGATTTTCTGATTCCATATTTTAGCCGGATGGACGTCGATCAGTTTGTGCTTGAATACGCGACAGAGCGGGCGGGAAGCATTGATGCCCTCGGCGACCTTCCCCCCGACAAAGAGATCGGACTCGGCGTCACTGACCCGCGTACCACCGAAGTCGAATCGGTCGATTTCGTATTAGACAAGGTTCGTGCACTATTAAATCACCGTAAACCGGAGCAGATCTATCTAAACCCCGATTGTGGCTTTGGAACATTCGCAGACCGCCCCGTAAACACAACAAAAATCGCGGCGCAAAAATTACAGGTCATCCATCATGCCGCCGAGATATTGCGTTCAGAAGCGTCATAACCCATGAAAACGTTCAAACACACTTCCTGCATGGCAGAAAACGCTGATTTTTTCTGCCATGCCCTCGCTCGTCGCCTCGTTGTGGTTGTTCCCGAAGTCAGACATCTCAAGTTCACGCATAACGGTTAAGATATTGCCTCTTATGAAAACCTATAAAGATCTCCCCGCCGATGGCGGTTCAGACATCGTTGGACAAGTCACGCAGCAAGTCAATCGCTTACAAAAGCGACTTGCATCAGTCCGCCACACCGTTGCTATCATGAGTGGAAAGGGCGGCGTGGGCAAGAGCTCTATTGCTGCAAACCTCGCTTCAGCACTTGGGTTGCGCGGACACAATGTCGGCGTTATTGACGCTGACATCAATGGGCCATCGATTGCTAAAATGATGGGGGTGAGAGGACACCGAATTGATTATGGTGCTGACGGTGTTAAGCCTGCCATTAGTCCGCTTGGGGTCAAGGTGATGTCAATGGATTTGTTCCTCAAGGATGACGAAACCCCAGTCCTTTGGGAATCTCAAACGCAGAAAGATGCTTTCACTTGGCGGGGGACAATGGAGATGAGTGCTCTCCGCGAATTTCTCTCCGATACCGAATGGGGCGCGCTTGATTATCTGCTAATCGATCTGCCACCCGGCACAGACCGCTTGCCAAATCTCGGCGATCTTCTGCCAAATCTTGGCGGCACAGTTGTGGTCACAATTCCTTCTGGAGTTTCACAGCTTGTCGTCAAAAAATCGTTGACAATGGCGAAGAAACTACTCAACGCACCGGTGATTGGCATCGTCGAAAATATGGCCGCTTATGTGTGTGCAGATTGTGGCAAAACTGAAAACCTATTCCCGTCGGGTAACACGGAGGACATGGCGCGTCAGTTTGATGTCTCTCTTCTCGGCAAGATACCCTTCGATCCACGAATCTCTATTGCAGCGGATGAAGGTATCGCGTTTGTTGATCAATGCCGAGATACTCCCGCAGGACAAACATTTTTCGGCATCACAGATGAGATTCGGCGGTTCTTTGAACCGCAAATGTAACATATAAACGGAGTCAATCAATGAAATTCTTATGTCTTGAATGTAATACAGCGATGGAATTTAAGGAAACCGCAACGCCGGATCAAGGTTCGTTGACGGCGATTTTCGAGTGCCCAGATTGCTTCGCTGAGTTCGCAATGCACATGAACCCGTGGGAAACCCAGATGCTGAAATCCCTCGATGTTCAGCTGGGTGGGAAAAGCGAAGCGGCGCAGCCCATGCAGGTGGTGCGTTCGTTCTTGAGTGAAAAGAATCCTGACAATCTGACCTCTGAAGCACCGACAGTATCGACCGAAGGCGGTGGAAAATGCCCGTTCACATCGGTTGTGGCAGAAGCATTTCAAGAGCCTGAACCGACTGGAGTCGTATGGACACCCGAAGCGTTGGCACGTTTAGAGCGGGTCCCTAGTTTCGTCCGTTCGATGGCGAAAACCGGTATTGAAGAGTTCGCCCGCGAAAATGGATACACCGAAATTACTGCCGAGGTGATGGATACTGCCCGCGGTAACTTCGGGATGTAGGAGTTGATCACAGTGAAAACAGAAGAGGTTCGTGCCACACAAACCTCAATAACCCCATCATCATACCCAATTTCACTTTCAGCCATATCAGCGAAGGTTGCCCGAAAAAATGGTAGGCGGAAGCGACCTGAACGCGATGCACATCAACCTGGCCTATTTGTCCATCAGTCAACGGAAAGTGTTTCATCACACGATTATCGGATCCGGCATCAAATCGATGTGGAAGCGTCGGATAGTGTCATCCAGAAGATTTTTGAAAGGGACCCAAGACGGGCGTATATCGCTTTCAAATACTTAGACGATATGCAGAAAAATCTGTCTGAAGTTTATTCTGCCTTACGCGATGGAGGACGATACATTATTGTCGTGGGCAATAACCGAATCCGTGGTCAGCTATTTGAAAGTTGGAAGTATCTGATGACGTTGGCAGAAAATATCGGATTCCATATTGAAAACTATTTCGGTTCAGAGATTATCAAACATTTCATCAAAATCCCCAGAGAGGAACAAATCAACACAGATTGGATTCTAGTACTCAGAAAATGAGGCAGAAATAGTAGATTTCCTTACGTTTCACTCATGTATGCGCCCAATTATCGAACTTTTCATCCGTTGGATACATCTCATTGCCGCAATCGTTTGGTTGGGTGGCATCTTTTTTTCAGTCACCGTTGCGACACCGATTCTGAAGAAGCATTTTCAGATCCTTGAAAGTGTCCAACACGCAGCCGCAATTCAGAATCGGCTACGGCATATTATCCGTTTCACAATCCACATTCTCCTTATTACCGGTGCGATGAGCTTGTTCATCGTCGGCCTGAACACACAGATGGGCTTTTCGCAAGGCTATGTCATTGCTTTCGTCGCGAAATTTGCCTTTATTGGATTAATGACGCTGTTTCACAGCCTGCATATCGCCGTTTTTAGTCGGAGATTGGAAGAGGCAGCAACAAACCCAAGTTTTGATGCTTCAGTGGTCGCCAAGCTACAAAGGAAGGTAGACCGATTCGGAATTTTTACGATACTCGCTGGGCTTGTTGTCTTTGCATGTTCCCTGTATCTCCGTCAAATGATAGGAGATCAATAAGGATGAAGGCCACGTCACAACATGTGGACCGCATATCAAGTTGTAAGGAACGACCATGGAAACAAAAATCCAAGCCGTATCATGGAATATCACACGGCTATGCAATCTCAAATGTACGCACTGCTATCTCCCCGCCGGGTTTGTGGATACCAACGAATTTCCAAGCGGATATTATCGAGATACGGAATTGACCCAATCGCAGTGTTTCCGCGTGATTGATGAGATTGCCGAAATCAATCCCAATATCCTCCTGATTCTCACAGGGGGCGAACCGTTGCTGCGTCCGGATATTTTGAAAATCTCAGATTACGCAGCCCGAACCGGATTCTTGGTAGTGATGGGCACAAACGGTGTCCTGCTGAACGATGAAACTGTTCAGCGGATGAGCGACCATGGTGTCGCTGGCGCAGGCATCAGTTTGGATGCTGTGGACCCAGTCAACCACGACAAGTTCCGTGGGATGGAAGGGGCTTGGGAAGGCACGATGAACGGGGTCGAAGCCCTTAAACGAGCAAACCTCGATTTCCTCGTGCAGACCTCTGTGACGCGCTGGAACTACGATGAGATTCCACAAATCGTTGATTTTGCCTATAAACTCGGCGCGAAGGTGTTCAACCTCTATTTCCTCGTGAGAACTGGTAGAGGGAAAACGGTGATGGACATCACACCCAATCAATATGAACATCTGCTCTCAACACTTTTTGAGTTGCAGGCGAAATATCAGGGCAAAATGCTTGTCGCTGCGAAATGCGCGCCACACTACAAACGGGTCATCTATGAACAACAATCGGATTCGCCTTTCTTGCAAGCCTATCCGAGTGGTACATGCCCCTGTGGTATCTACTACTGCCGCATCACACCTGAGGGTGATTTAACGCCGTGCCCATACATGCCGGTAAGCGTTGGTAATCTAAAACAAGAAAGTTTTGCCACGCTCTGGAATCAATCTAAAATCTTTCAAGAACTGCGAGATCGGAAACTGTTGGAAGGTAAATGTGGTGCCTGCGAATTTCGGGACGTTTGCGGCGGTTGCCGCGCTCGTGCCTATGCCCTTACCGACAACTATCTCGCTGAAGATCCCTCCTGTGAATACCAACCGGGACAGGTGGGAAATCAGAACATCCGTTTTGAAAAAATGACTCCTTTTGCAGCTGAAACCGACTACGAGTTACAATGGACAGACGCTGCACAACAAAGATTGCGACGTGTTCCCTCCTTTGCACGAGGGATGGTCACCAAAAGCGTCGAAAAATACGCCCGCGAACACGGCCACAATGAAATCACGCCGGAAATCATGAAAGCGGTCAAAGATCGGTTTGATAAAACAGGTATTCCGTCTTTCAGACCTCGGCGGTAAACTATAATTGAGGAGGGAAAATAATGAACAGCGAAAACAGAGTTGAAGAACGCTTATCTGCTGTCGAACATAGGTTGAATCGCTTAGAAGATTTACTGGTTAGCATCAGCCAAAAATTGGACCAGAAACCTCAACCCACTGCGATTGACGAGGAGAAGGGGGAAGCACTCAAAGGTTGGGTGACCGATTACGTTTCAATGCGCTTGCAGCAGCTCGTACCAGAGACGTGCGACCATCCCTCTGAAGCGAAATCACAAGAAGGTCCGTTCCTAGGTAACACTTCAATCCGTTGCACAGAGGAAGTTGTTCACCGCGTCAAGCGCATCCCAATCCCATTTGTTCGAGAGATGATTGTTCAGCGCGTCGCTGACAATGCCCGACGTGCGAATGTGGAGGTGATCGAGATTGACTTCTTTGAAAAAGCGGCGACCTTTTGACAATGCGAAGCAACGGAGGAGTTTCCTCTGCCACACTTCCACTGGGAGGATTTTTTAACATCTCCTCTTTGAGATGGTGCCAATCCTATGCTAACATACCCACTTGATGAAAATCAACGGGCAGCCTACCAAGCCTTAGCTGCTCACATTGATTCAGGGTCTGAGCACGGGCCGATCTGTCTTGTCGGAGAGTTTCAGTCCGGCAAAACAAACTTGGTTAAGCATCTACTCAATGAAAAATTCGACAATTCTACAGATTATTACGTAAACCTGAATCTGTATCTGCTCGATGAATTAGACAAGCAGCGGGCATCAATCGCTTACACCGGCGCAAAAGCAAAAATACACCTCCTGATACAGATCGCTATTGAAGATTTACTGGACAGGCATTTCCAAACGCACAAGTTCCTCGTTTTTGATGCTATCGAAATGATATACTCTTACGAACTCAATCTTGTTGCCATTACCGATCGCTTTGCCCGCGATGGCAATTGCTGTATCATCTGCGTTCCTGAAAGCAAAAAGCATAATTACCACTTCGACTTTAGTTGGGAACTTGCAGAGGCGATCCGAATCAACTGAAAATGGAGTTGGGGCTGTTTATGAAGCTGCTGTGAGGCATTGGTAGAACAGCTCCTGTCCATCGCCTCAGTCTCTTTGCCTATTTGTACAGGTCTATCTGTAGGGTCATTTAATTTTGCTGTAAGAGGGATTTCCCAATCCCAATACTTTACTGGCCAAGCGATGCCCGAGTTGCAACTTTTCGACCCAAATGGTTAAGAAGCCGAAAACTGAATATCCCTAAGTCTATCTGACTTTGGTGTTGACTGAAATTGCGAAATGTGATATAGTTTATTTAGCAATGTTATAATCGATAGCCTTCCTTGATATTGAGGCGGCTTGATACAGGGAGCAACGCGAGGACGCCCTAAGTAAACTCCAAAAATTGGAGATAAACTGTAGGCGATTGGATACTCGTGAGTGCCAACATCAAGCACAACCCACCTATACCACCAGATTGGAAAGATTCATGAGTAAGCAAGCTGAAATCGCCAACGACCGAGCCATTGAATATTGGAAACAAAATCGTTTTGACGAGGCAATTGCTCAATGGGAAAAAATCGTTCGTACAGATCCAAATCTTGCGGAGATACACTATAACCTTGGAAATGCTTACATCTACCAAGGCAAAACTGAGAGTGCAATCGACGCATTTAAGCGAGCGCTATCTATCGATCCTACCCTGCCTGAAGCGTACAACAAGTTGGGAATTATCTGCTACAAGCAGGGCAATGCAGGCCTGGCGTTCGCCTGTTGGAAGCAGGCGTTAATGATTAATCCGGACTTTGAAGAGGCACGTCGTAATATCGGATTAATCCAGAACACTCCCCAGTTTGATGTAGAAGACGAAATACCTGCTTACCAACATATAGCAGAGGGCGATGCAAACGCTAGCATTGAGGATAGCGACGACCTACCCACATGGAAAAATAAAATTCGTCGGGGTTGGGGCGCATTCCGAAAAAAATGAACCGGCTTCCATGATAAAGAGTACTCGAAACAAGATCTGCTGATTTGGCTCGATTTTTTAAGAGCAGCAGGAGCTTCTCAGCTAGTTCTCTGCTCTACCCTGCATTGATTTTGTCTAGCCCAACAAAAAAAGCCCTCAATTACTTGAGAGCTTTTTTTCCCCCGGTTTTATCCTTGTTAACTTTATCAATTTTAGATTTTTCTAACTTCTTCGGCTTGGAGCCCCTTCTCCCCTTCCACAACGTTGAACTCGACCTCTTGTCCCTCATCAAGGGTTTTAAAGCCGGTTCCTTCAACGTTGGAATAATGGACGAAGACATCTTGCCCTTCATCAGTTACAATGAATCCGTAACCTTTCTGATCACTGAACCATTTCACTCGACCTGTTGCCATCGGTGTGTACCTCCTTTCCTAAAGATTCAGAACTGCAAATGAAAATCAAGTTTTAGCGCAAGAGGTACAAAATATAGCATATAGCCGGGGAAATGCTTCCATTTGAACCTAACACCACTTCTCTAATCCATTGTACAGTTACGCCTAAAATTATACTTTATCCAAAAAAAGAATGCAAGGAAGAATTCTAGTGAAAAATTGTCTAACAGTGAATTTGATCTTGAATTTATACGGCACGAATAGTTTCTGCATCTTTTTTGGTTGAAGGTCCCTATCAGATTTAGTCGTCCCTAATGTTGTAACGTTTGGGAAATAAAAAGCTGAGTTCGTTCATTCTGCGGGTTATCGAAGAAAACCTCCGGTGGTGCTTCCTCCACAATTGCTCCTTCATCAATAAAGATTATCCGATCTGCCACCTCACGTGCAAAACCCATCTCATGTGTGACAACCAACATTGTCATGCCAGATGCAGCTAACTCACGCATTACATCGAGAACTTCGTTTATCATCTCAGGGTCAAGGGCACTTGTCGGCTCGTCGAATAGCATAATTTTGGGATGCATTGCCAAAGCCCTTGCAATTGCCACACGCTGTTGTTGCCCTCCCGAAATCTGTGCCGGAAATTTGTGAGCATGTTCTTCAATACCAACCCGTTCTAGTAACGCTAAAGCCTCCGATTCCGCTTCACCTCTTGCCAGCTTCTTCACCCAGATAGGGCTTAACGTTACATTTTGCAGGACCGTTAGGTGGGGAAACAGGTTGAACTGTTGGAAGACCATGCCCACTTCTTGGCGGATACGGTCTATATTACGAAGGTCGTCGCTGAGTTCGATACCATCAACGATGATACGTCCTCTTTGGTGTGTTTCCAGACGATTTATTGTACGGATGAACGTAGACTTGCCCGACCCTGAAGGCCCGCATATCACAACCTTCTCCCCTTTTTTGAACGCGGTAGTAATCCCTTTGAGTACATGGAAATCGTCGAACCATTTATGGACATCCTCACAGATAATAATCGAATCGTCCGGAGTGTTTTCAAGGTCTGCCACTGTTTTATCTCTCCCTTTCTAGTGTGCGCGAAATAATCTCGGTCCTACCCAACTCCCAGAGCATCTTCAATTTTTTGACTGATATATGACATAGAGTAACTGAAAACGAAATAGATTACTGCAGCGAATAGATATACCTCGGCTTGCAGTCCCAACCAGTCAGGGTTTGCAATAACCGTTTTGGCTATACCTAATAGATCCAGCAGCCCAATGACAGTAACCAGCGATGTATCCTTAAAGAGGCTGATGAACTGCCCAACAATTGCCGGGATGACTGAGCGAAGTGCTTGCGGTAAGATGATAAGCAACATCGTAAGTGGATAATTGAGTCCTAGTGCATGGGCAGCTTCGTGCTGTCCTTTCGGAATCGCTTGCAGACCGCCACGGACGTTCTCTGCCATGTAAGCCGCAGAAAAAAGTGTAATCCCCAGCATCGCCCGTAAGATTTTGTCAATGCGAAAATCAGGCAAGAAAATGGGGACCATAATCTGCGCCATGAATAGAATTGTTACCAAAGGCACGCCTCGTACTGTCTCAATATACGCTGTCGAAAACCATTTGATCGCAGGGAGGTCGCTCCGCCGCCCGAGAGCCAAGAGCACTCCCAATGGAAAAGAGACAACGATGCCCACTGCCGCTAGAATCAGCGTTAGGAGAAGCCCACCCCAATTGCTTGTAAAAACAGTGGGTAAGCCTGCGAATCCGTGGAGCCATATCATAGTCCAAGGAAACGATACCAGCCAACCACCTAGAACCCATGGACGCAACCCCTTCTTACCACGTCCTAGAAAAAGAGATGCTGCCAGCAACGCCACTCCGCCCAACAGACCGAATCTATTCGAGAGGGCAGCGGGGAAAAAGACTATAACAATCCCGATTCCTCCTCCTACACCTCCGATGACAAGGGCAAGCCGGAGGGCTAAACCGCCCCAAATTCCAGCACTCAAACCCAATAGGAGGCCCAAAGTATAAATCACAACCCATACACGCCATACCTCTGCTCTTGGATAAGCACCGACTAGGAAAATTTGCAAATTAGCGGGTATAACGCCCCAATTTGCCTCAGTGAACGCCCAAGTCAGAATTCCCTTAAAGACAACACATAAAAAAACAACGGCTATAAGGGTAAAGAGGGCGTTATACCAAGTATTAAAAAGATTCTCCTTTAGCCACTGCAATATATTCTTCGATTCAGTAGCTGGTTTAATTATTGGGATCGGTGCTTGCTCTTCCACGCGCTTTTTCCCTCTCATCGTCCGATTCGGTTAATCCTGCGATTGTACCAATTCATGTACGCCGATGTGGTCAAACTGATAATCAGATAGCTTATCATGATCATCCCAAAAATCGGGATGGATTGTCCTGTTTGATTCATCATCGTATTACCGACATTAAATAGATCTGGAAAGCCTATTGCAACAGCGAGACTGGAATTTTTGGTGAGGTTCAAATACTGGCTAGTAAGTGGCGGTGTGATCACACGCAAAGCTTGGGGAAGGACAATCAACCTCAATGTTTGAAATTCATTTAAGCCTATCGCTTTAGCAGCCTCTCGTTGTCCCTTCGCTACGGACTGTATCCCACTTCTCACTACTTCAGCGATGAAAGCCCCGGTATAAATAACAAGTCCAATTAAAAGCGCGGAGAATTCGGGTGAAAGGTAAATTCCCCCAGCAAAATTAAAGCCCTTCAAAGCCGGTAGTTCCCAAGTGAATGGTCTACCTGGCGTCAGAAACCATCCCACAAAAGCGACCAATAAGAACGCCGGTAGAGCCCACTTTGCAGGAAAACCGGGCTGTTCCATCTGTCGAAGCTGCTTCAACCGCACGAGATAGAGAACCAGTGCCAAAATAAGTCCCCCAGCGAGGCAAACGAGCCAAATCTTTATACCCGATGTAGGTTGAGGCGAGGGAAGATACACCCCTCGTTTGTTAATGAATACGCCTCCGAAGAATGCGAAGCTCTTCCGGACCGAGGGCAGTTGAAGGATTACAGCAGTATACCAAAACAGAATCTGTAGCAGGAGCGGGATATTGCGGAAACATTCGATGTAAATCGCTGCGATATTTCTGACCAACCAGTTGCTTGATAACCGAGCGATGCCGACAACAAGCCCCAAGATTGTCGCGCACATAATTCCGATAATGCTGACCCTAATGGTGTTTACCACACCCACCCAAAACGCCCTTAAATAGGTATCTGAAGGTTCATAAGCGATTCCCTCAGCTATTCCAAACCCTGCTTCATCATTAAGAAAATCGAGGTTTAAGGTCAAGCCAAGACCACGGAGCCCCCTCAACATATTCATATAGAGGATACCGGCTAACAAGAGGACTCCAATCAGGAAGACGACTTGGAACAGCACGCGCAGGACCCGAATATCCCGCCAAAAAGGGATGTTCTCTGATACACTTTGAGTTGAGTTATTTTCCATTGTGTTGTGCAGCTTCAGTAATCGTGCCTTTATATTGTTTGTTGTTCATCATTGATTTTCCATGCTTTTCGACTGTTGTTTGGATAGCTTGCGGTGCCCTGTTTCCCTCTTCTGGAATTTGTCGTTGATTTTTCATGCTTTTAGGTGTTGTTGATCGCTAACACTAGAAAATGTTGCCTATAATTCCAGTGTCCTTATCCAAACCTCTGGATTTGCACCAATGACTACATTGATAAGGTAATCGGTTTTTCTTCCTTTTTGTAATCAGGCAAGGTGAAGCTAATCCACATGCGTTCACCATATTTCGTTATTGTCAATCTTGTGTCAAGATTCTCAGGATTAAAGTGAATTTGTTGCAGCGCAGTCTCTAATATCTTGACAATATGGCGATGTTGAACGAGTTTATACCGTCCTGAGACAGTGGCCACAGGAATCTGTAGCTCAGATTGATCATCGCTTGGGAAGATATATCCCTGATCCTCCCTAATAGTCTCACGGACAATGAGGGTTAAGTATTCATTTACTCCTGCACCCTCTATGCGAAATGGAGTCGTTGTAAAGTAAGGAATTTCCTGTCGAAGTACGCTAATCCGTCCGCTGCCCTCTAGTATCTTTCGACCGGACCATTTCAGGATTTTATTCCGCTTGAGTATCATAAGACATTCCTTTGATTTTATTAAGGGATGCAATTGTGCTACGTTTATGAACTTCACTCACAGAGCGGCATCGCGCACAGCAAACCCCCTTGAGTCCGCGGCTTGTTGACGCTATGCGGTAGACCAATAGGGGTCAGGTTGTGTTCAAAAAGTTCACTGGACGGTCACCTACATTGCAAATTCATAGACAAGTTGACCATTCGGGGCATCTTTGAAAAGTAAAATGATGGTGCCAGCTTTCTGTTGGTAAGCTGCCTGATACAGGTTTTTAATCGCGCTCAGGTCAAAGTGATAGTTATCAGTTAGCCATGCCTCACACGGATCCCTGTTCGCATTGTGGGCAAGAGACACGCTCAGTTGTACCGGAAATGACTCTAGGAACACACCCGTGGTGACAAGGGTAAATTGATGATTTTCACATCCGCCGCCGTAGGATACGTTGAGTATCAACGTATCATCTGTTATCGTGGCAGAGTTTAGGGTATATTCATCAATGCCCCACTCTTCAACTGTATCCGCAATGACCACGGTTCCCATTTTTACTGTATCGGGTGGAACGTCATCAGGGGAAACGGAAACGTCGGTATCATCAGATTTATCTTTAATCTGATTCTGCACTTGTTGACATCCTATCGCAAAGAGGAAACTGAGGCTCAGCCCGAATCCGAGGATATTTGTTAATTTCACTTTTAATCTCCCTTTCTATTATATGGTTGGTGGGTGCACTAATGAAACGCACCTACAGTTCATGGAAGAAAAAACAGGCCAACATCGACCTGTGGACGTGCTCCAAGTGGCATATCACTCTAACATTCATCGCTATGAGAAAGATGGCGGGGCCACTAACGGAACGGCATCGCGTACAACAGACCCCCCTGCGTCCAAGGCTTGTTGACACCGCGAGGCAAACCAATAGGTGTGAGATTGCGTTCAAAAATCTCACCATAGTTGCCAACGGCAGCGATAACCTGACGCGCCCAATCTTTCGACAGACCAAGTTTCCCGCCCATGTCGCCGGTTTTCCCTAAGAAACGTCCGATCTCTGGATTTTTGGATTTATAAGCACTGACATTCGATTGAGTGATTCCGTGCTCCTCGGCGAAGAACGTGGCATAAACAACCCAGCTAACGACATCATTCCATTTGTTGTCTCCGTGGATAGTAACGGGTCCCAATGGTTCCTTTGAAATAGTCAGATTGAGGATAGTGTGCTCCTCTGGATTCTTCAATACATTACGACGAGCGGCTAGCTGCGATTTATCACTTGTAACGACATCACAACGTTCCTGCTCATAACTGTTGTAAAGGGTGTCAATCTCCTCAAAAACCACCGGCTTGAAATCTACTCCTAAAGCCCGCATTGTATCAGCGAGGTTTAGCTCAGTTGTGCTACCAGCGGTGACGCAAATACTCGCGCCTGCTAACTCCTCTAAGGAGGTAACGCCGAGTTCTTTACGCAGCATGAACCCTTGGCCATCATAAAAGGTGGGCGGAGCGAAATCTGCCCCTACTTGGGTATCGCGAGTAAGCGTCCAAGTAGTGTTTCGGATTAAGACATCTATCTCCCCTGTCTGAAGGGCTGGAAAACGTTCTGGTGCCTTTAACGGCACGAATTCAACCTTATCTGGATCGCCGAGAATCGCTGCAGCAATTGCCCGACAATAATCCACATCGAAGCCACTCCATGTGCCATCTTGGCTGAGAAAACTAAAACCGGGCAACCCGCCATATACCCCACAAACTAGCCGCCCTCTATTTTTTACCTTGTCCAATACACTGTCTTGTCCGCTCGCTAGCGGCGGAACTACTAGTGAAACAGCTAGAACGAGTACTAAGATGCTAAACCAAAACCTATGCATTAAAATTCTCCTTTTTACTTTGGAATAAAGACGAACTGAAACCCCTTTACTATTAGAACTCGAAAAGCCTGAAAATAGCTTGGCTTCAACAAAAATTCTAACACAATTCAAGATAGCTGTCAATTAACCTATTACCAAAAGAAACAGTGAAATTTCCTACAGAGCAACCAGTCAACTCAGAAGCACGATAGGTATAGGGTCATTTATAGTAGATGTTAGAATTAATGAGACACTCTTAATACACAGCCAACCCCCTAAATCCCCCAACTCCCCTGACAAGGGTTTCCCCCTGATAAGGGGGACTAAGGGGGTTAAGGGGATCTTCTCCCTTGTCTTTCCCCTCTTATCAGAGGGGTTCAGGAGACTTTGAAGATTTCGCGCCGGTTGAAATTATTGGTAAATGTATCCTTATTTCTCGTGTTTACTATAATTCTGCTGTGAGAGGGATTTCCCAATCCCGATGCTTTACTGGCCAAGCGATGCCCGGGTTGCGCCTTTTCGACCCAAATGGTTAAGAAGCCGAAAACTGAACAGCCCTAACGGTAGGTCAGTTTTTCGTGCCGGTCTCTATGAAATTATGGTATAATAAACAACTATTCCGCCGAGCGACACACTGAGAAACGCGATACTGCTGCGGGTGCAAGAATTCACGATACATCACTTCCACGAGGTTTGCCTGATGTCATTCGATAGTCTAGCTTTACATCTTGTGACGGCTGAACTCCGTCATACAATTCTGAATGGGACCATTCGGCATATTGAACAGCTGAACCCTCACAGCATTGTACTGAAAATTTCTCAGTCAACCAAGACTCACTTTTTACTTATTTCAACCCATTCTATTCATGCCCGCGCACATCTGATTGAACGTCCGCCGAAAGGACAACCTCAGTCCCATTTTGCGGATTTCCTGATGAAACACGTTATGCGTGGCCAGATCACAGCGGTAGAACAAGTTGGCTTGGATCGGATACTAAAGCTTACTATCGCCCCCACATCTGATATTCTCGAATCGTCACCTAAATCGATCATCGCAGAAGTAATGGGCAAATATAGCAATGTCATCCTTATTGATGAAGTGACCGGCAACATCCTCGAAAGTATCAAACATATTGATGAGACGATGAGCCGTTATCGTGAGGTGTTACCCGGTTTGACCTATACCTCGCCACCACAACAAGATAAATGGCATCCCCTCAAATTAGACCAAGATACCTTTATTTCGCTTCTTGAAAACCGTGAAGTCGGTTGGCGATTTCTGTTTAACCAGATTGATGGCTTGAGTCCAGTGCTCGCCAAAGAGATTATCGCTCGCGCGGGGGATCAGCCCACTCCAGTGCACCTGTGGGAGGCATATCAGCAGATTGTAAGCTGTTTCAAGCCCTCTCGCAGCCGCCCCCAAGTGCTTATTGAAGCAGGCAATTCGGTCAAACAGTCCCAATCAGAAGACGACGCAAACACCCATACCTACTTGGAAGATGGAGATAAAGTTGTCGCTGTATCTGCGTTAAAACTGGCACAATTCCGAAACACTGAGAGCCGGTTTTTTGAAACTATGGGCCAAGCCCTATCCGCCTACTACGACGCAGTTATTCGTGATGAAGCGATGCAATCTGAACGGAACGCGTTGCGTCAGGTTTTGGATAAGATGAGTGCCGCGCTGGAGCGAAAACAGGTGTCGCTACGACAGGATTTGGCAAATGCAGAACAGGCTGAAGATTATCGGATCAAAGGTGAGCTCCTCACTGCAAATTTACATCAAGTCGAGCGCGGACAAATGGTTATTGAGGTACAGAACTACTACAGCCCAGATTTAAGGGTGTTATCGATCGAGCTGGATCCGCAGCGCAATCCGTCAGAAAATGCTCAACAATACTTCAGGCGGTACACCAAAGCAAAGCGTGGGGTTTCGGTCATCCATCGGTTGATTGCCGATAATGAAGCGGAACAGGAGGCGTTACAGGCTTATGTCTCGGAAGTGGAAGAGGCAAAGGGGTTGAAAGAACTTCGGGCGATCCAATCTGAGTTTGTAAAAAAGGGTTGGATAAAAGAAACCAAACGTCAGTCCAAACAGAGCGAATCCGCCGGCGCGTTTCGGAAATATACCTCGCCCGATGGTTTTCAAATTTATGTGGGGCGCAACAGCAAGGAAAATGACCTGCTCCTGCGCCGGATTGCTTCAAGCCGGGATATGTGGTTACACGCAAAGCAGATTCACGGTTCGCATGTGATTATTCGCAATCCCGAAAACAAGCCGGGGATACCCATGCCAACGCTGCTAAAAGCCGCCCAGATCGCCGCATTCTTCAGTAAAGCACAACACGCTAGCTATGTTCCGGTCGATTATACATGGTTTCGGTATGTCGTCAAACCCAAAGGAACCGCTTCAGGTTTCGTGACTTACACCCATGAAAAGACATTGTATGTTGAACCGAGCGTGTAAAAGGTAAAGAAGGAACCCTCTTCTCGTGTTTGAACCATCACCTTTCACGGGCATGTGCATCAAATCTTGAAAATCTCACCCAAACGTCCCCCCAAGATGCGGCCCGCAGCAACTAGACACGCTATCAAGATAAACATTCCTACCACACCCAATGCACAAGCAATATACGCCCCACCAACCGGGCGTTGTGACAGATTCCAAATCGCTTTGGTGATCGGATTATACTGATCCCGCATCGCAAGAATCAAGCTGTCGGCTACTTCCAGCATCGAGAACGAGAACACGAGGATTGAGCCAGCGATGATATTGGCAATTACAAGGGGCAGCGTAATTTTGTACAACGTTCGTACCGAGTTGGCACCAAGATTCTGTGATGCCTCTTCCAATGTAACACTAGTCTGCTGAAGACCCGCATAAATCGATCGAAGCATATACGGTAAACGCCTCACCGCGTAACTGACGATTAGCAGTACAATCGGATTTTGTCGAGGATCTAAGATGGATACGATGGACTGGGGCAAGTGACGGAGCAAAAGCGTCGTATCCGCAAAACTACCCACATAGCCAAAAGCGAGCGCAACACCGGGCAAGGCTAAAGGTAGCATGGCGATGGCATCGAGCAGATTCTTGAAGGGGATCCGCCTTCGGGTAAGAAGGTACGAGAGGATAATGCCGAGGAGAAGCGCGAGCAGTGTGCTAAACACACTGTAGAATAAACTATTCTTGATACTTAGCAGGGTGCCTTCCAGTTTGCTCTCACGGCTGAAAACCTCTGAATAATGCTGCAGCGTATAACTCTGAGGCAGCACACTCAGTCGCCATTGACTTGCGTCAGGGGTCAACGATGTCAAGATGATACTGATATGCGGTAAGAGTGCCATGAATACAATGAATCCTACGAAGCAATAGATGACGGCACACATCCAACGATTTGCTTGAATCTCACGTGAACCGACATGCCCGCGCCCGAGCATCTCGTACCGTCCGGTGCCAGTCCAACGTTTAGAGATGTAGAATGCAAGGGCGGTCAGCACAATAATCAAGACGACTAGGGCATACCCCATCGGGTTGACGTTGGCATCGGTAACTTGGCGAAAGATTCGCACGGCGATCACTTCATTATAGTTGAAAATCAGCGGTGTACCCAAATCGGTGAATGCCCAAATGAACACGAGAATGGCACCGGCGAAATATCCGGGAAGCATGAGCGGAAGCGTTACCGTCCGGAAAAGCGTAAAGCGTGATGCCCCCATGTTTTCTGCTGCTTCCTCTAAGCTGGGGTCTACATTTGCCAGTGTCGCGACGACATTGAGATACATTATCGGATAGAGATGCAAAGTAGACAGCAGAATAACTCCCCAAAAACCGCTACCGAACCAATCGATTGGGGATGCCAAATCGATCAGCCCGATCTTGCTCAGGAAAATATTCACGCTACCGTACAAACCGAAAAGCTGCTTCATGCCTATCGCTCCGACGAAAGGTGGCATGATAATCGGAATCAGGATAACCCCTTGTAGGAGGCCACGTCCGGGGAAACGGTAGCGGGTGAGAAAATAGGCGAGGGGCAGGGTGATCAGTGTTGTCGTCAGTGTTACCACAATACCCATATTGAAACTATTGACGACCAACTTCCGAATACTTTCATCCGTAACCATCAGCTTGAAATACTCAATGCTCAGACGGTTATTAATCCAGAAAGATTCTTTAAAAATGTACAGGAGAGGGTATATCAGAAAGACGAGGAAAAAGCAAATAATCGGTAGGAGGAGCAGTAGGACAGAGGGCGTTAAATCGTATTTTCTCAGCATAGATATTTAAGCGGGCTTGCTGAGGGGAGGAAGTATCCTCTGCAAGCCTATCCATCTGCACTAATCGTCAATCTGTTTTGCCATAGCGAGGTTGGGCGGAAGCCCAGTCATGAGCTCTCGAGGTTTGAAATTTGGCGAGAAATCGTACAACCCGTAGTCAAGCAGCCCATCATTTTGAACGATTTTGCCTTCAGCATGGTCGAAAACGAGCCCTTTTAGATATTCGTTTTTAGCCCCAATCCGTTGTGCCTCCATGTTGCGCCGCTCTATAGTATCTACAGCTTCTTGAAGTTCCGGTGGAATTAACTCCTGATTTTGGCGCATCTCCAAATATGTCCTCATCACATGCCAACGCTTGGGACCGCCGTTGTAAAAGGTATAATACGCCCAATGATATGGCTGTAGATCTTCCTTAAGATCGAGTTCAACTTTGAGTGCTCTGGCATTTTTCCTGTAAAAATCCAAACATTCGTCGAAACGATAGGTCTTATCACGCTTTATGTGGTAGGCTGCTAAGAATGCACCGATGTGAGGGGCTTTCAGAAGATTAGTATAATATTTTCCAGTTGGGTTTTTTTGACGATCATAGGTGCCTGCCAGCTCGGCTTCTAAGCGGGACAAATATTCATTCCAAGTGAGTTGTTTCCCCGTTTCCCAATCCCGTCCAGGGCTGAGAAACTCAAAAAAGGGAGAATATGCCGGCATGCTTGGATCTAAAATGTGGCGGATCAAGTTAGGTAAGACAGCTAGATTATTCTGAGCAATGCCAATATCATCTTCCCCATCTTCCGTCTGACTAGGCCCAACCGAGATCTCATCGAAGGCTGTTTCAATCTCAAAGATTTTCAATAGAAGCATCGGATCTATGTCAGCAACTCGTCCGGCAATCAGCGCGAATGGGAAGTAACGTCGCGCATTAAATAGCACGTGTTCCAACGCCTTCGGACTATATTCCGGTGCTTTCAATCCTTTTTGATATATCAGTTCATTTGTGGTAATCCCAAATACTTCCTGCTCAGTTTTCAGATTGAAATTGTCATAAATCCGATAGGATTGTTCGATTGCCGGTTGGATTGCTTGTTCATAGATCTTCTTGTGATCCGCCTGCGCCCCTAGGTCGTAAATGATAGGAATTTGTTGCGCGGTGCTTTGAGTATATCCGTCTAGCTGAAGTTGAATCAGCCGCTCTTCCATTGTTTTACCGGAGGCTGTGAGTGTTTCCAGAACACCATACGTTGCTGTGTCCTGCACTTTCTTCCCTTGCGTCAGGGTGAGGACAATGCTGTGATTTTTTGTGAGGTAGTACCAGAACGTATCTTTCTCCTTCACCGCGCGATGCGCTAAAAATCCACACAGTGTTAAAAAAGATAGAAGACAAATGATCAGTGTGATTCGGGCAAAGATCCGAAACAGACGCTTCCCTCGCATAGCGAGAGGTGTTGCCGATATATAGGGCGGGAGAATCTCACTCAATCGTTCATTTAGCTCCTGCTGTTCAGAGAAGTATGGCTTAACGGGGTAGGCTTCCAATTTCTTCGGTAACAAGTCCATGATCCTCCAAGTAGTTAAAGTAAGGGCGGGGGATTAAAATTGGGCTGTTATTCCATTTATTGACTCCTTAAGAGCCCATAATAGACCGTATCCGTGTATAAAACGCAAAGAAAACAACTTATGTTTCACATTTTTGGTTCATTTTTTTAAAGTTTTTGCTGTTTTTTTACGTATAGAGGTTAAGCAGTGCTTCTAAAGAAATACTCCAACTGCTCAAGTGGGGTATCCAATTGCATAGGCATCAATTCATTAATGAGCGATTTGAGCTGATGTTCACGCCCTGGGACGCTTTGAAGTTGCAGGTTTTGTGTGTTCAAGTATTTCTTCAGTTGTTCCACGAGGAACGTCTGCAACCCTTTTCCCGATTCGTGCAATTGTGCTGGTAACAATGCGGGAACGTTAATACCGCTGATAAAAATTTCAATCAACTCCAGTTGGTAATCGATTTGTTCGGCAATCTGATCATATTTCTCAATTGCAGCCTCACGCGCCTTATCATTAAACGCTGCGACCTCGCTATGGACAAACTTTGTATAAGCTGTATTCCAATTGTTTTCGTTGAATTGTTCGTTAGCGGTACAAAGCTTTTCCAACTTGCTTGTTATCTTCATTAGCTGGTCCGACAGAGTGATTTTGATGTTCTTATGGAGGGTAGTAGCAAGCTGCACAAGCGTTTTGATGAATTCAAGTTCAAATTCCTTATAATTGTCGTCCGATTCCCGCTGCATCAGTTCAATCAGTTGATTAGAAATATCGCGCAGGTCTGGAAACTCTTTCAAATGAAGTTGAACTAAAATGTAAGCGGATTTTGCCAAACTAAAAGCAACATCATGGGCGGAATTACTAGCTTGCTCTTGAACATCGTGAACAGTTTTCTGGATCTCCAACAACCGCTCATAAAAGCTAATTTTTCCCTTGGTGCTATCAAGCGTGTAGGTACGGGGGTTAGGAACTTCAAACGCTTTCTTCGTCAAGATCTCACGTTTGTCGCTGATTTCACGACGGCGTTGTTTATCTCCGGCATCCTCGAACGCTTGTGAAAGTGATTGGACAGATTCTTGAAGCGAATCGACTTGGGTAGTAATGGGGGGATAGTGGAGATAACGAAAATCTGTTGTAATGTCACGGATTCCTTCCAACAACTCGACGAGGATTTCTTCGTACGCTTGATCTTCGAGGGGCGAGTATACCTCTTCTTCCCGTTCCTCTTCTTCATCTAGTAGTCTTTGCACGAACTGATAGAGATATTCAAGTTGATGTTCTTGTAGCACAGCCGCCTCTGTATAGGAGCAAAGCTTATCCCTCAAAATTGCACAACCATCGGTGACTGCTCCTCGATCCAAATTCAACGCCGCGAGACTGATGTGCATCAAATCCTCTTCAATTTCTGGGAAATTTTTCTCAAAAGCGAAGGCTAGCATCTCATACATCTCATCCGGCATCGGGTCAGGGCGGTTTTTATCGACAGTGGAACGGTGACTAGCATCTCCTCTACGCCCACGTTGGCGTGTTTTCGTGATAATTAAGGGCTGCTCTTCATCTTCGTACAAATCGGCAGATCGGCGCCTTGAAGTTTTTTGGTTATATAGATTGAGAGCGTCTTGGTAGTGGTAGAGCAGTTCCTCACTACCGAGTTCAATTAGCAATGATTCGATAGTACTTTTCGGATCGACCGCGATACCTTCTTGGGCGAGTAATCGATTCGACAGAGCGGTAAACCCATCGGCACCCAAATTCCGGAACGGGCGCAGCAGGTATGCTCGTTGATCGTCTATACAGATTTTATGCTGACCAAGCGGAAAAAATTTGTTGGGCTCCTTCTGATTACTATCAAACCAGATTTCCAGCGGATAAGTCTGGTTATAAATTTGGAAATTGATAGATCTAGTGTTGAGTTGATCAAACAACTCCTGACTCACACGCGCTAGATCATTGGCATCAATAAGGATGGCAGAAGCATTAGCGTTCGTATAAAAGCTCGCTTCAATGATCTGGTCTTCTGGAAGGAAGTGACGTCGTTCGATAATATGTGTTCCCGTTGCGTTTTCGTTTGTAATTGCAATCCGTGGAATATCATACGCATCGTAGTAGTAATACGATTTCCAACTGAAGGTGCGCCGTCTCATTTTCTCAAACAGTTGATATGACAAGCGTTCTTTAACCTGCTTTTCACGCCGTGTTTCCCTTCCTTCATAGATAGCGATCTCCTTAGAAGTTTCGGACGGTTGCAGACTGATTGGCGGAAGCGTTGAAGCCTCTTGCTTGCCTGACAGGCGATCCAGCGTGTTCGCAATATACTCACTCCAATTTGCCATGTTGTCTCCTTAAAATCTTTATTTATAATGACGGATTATCCTAAAAATAAAGTGTTTTAACAGATAACTAAAGAATCATCATGAATCTAATCGCAGTCAATAATCCCACTATGTTGAACAGTGTCGTTGAAATTGTTGTTTTATTTTCAATCGATATAGTGTATAATTTCTACTTACAATTAACGGAAACATTTGAACAGCCTATTTCTTATTAAAATAAGCAATTTATTATAACACAACTTCACATGAAAGAAAAGAAGAATTTAGCGACAACAGATAGTTCTCAGCAATTACTAACTCATAAGTCAATAACAGAAATAACTCAGTTGACCTCGGAAGCTCTTAAAAGGACGCTGTCAGAGTTGAATCTGTTGGCAGAAGATTTTGAAAAATCTGATAATTTTGTGGATCAGATTGAACATTTAATCGCGGCACCTCTGGAGTTTGATATATTCCAGAGAAAGATAGAGCGCCTCATTGAAAATCTCAAAGTAATCACACAACGCGCAGCCGAAAATCACCGATATCTCGCTGATACTATCGAAGGTACATACGGACACGCTATTGAACTCATAAATGTCATTGGCGAAACCCGCACCAGTATTAACGCCCGCTTCAAATTCTGGCTGCACTCTTTTCAAACAGGAGATCAACGTGAAGAACAGAAATCACGCGAACTTTCAAGTTTTTCGGAATTTATCGACCTGTTCGTTGAAAAACCGGCGCGCTATGCTTACTTTTTAGCATCGTTCAAATCAAAGCCGCTTCTCATTTGCCGGTATATCCCTCCGGACACCGATTCACAAACCAATATCACCTATTCTCTCTCCTCTTATGTTGCACCGCCATCTGGATCGTTTCGTCGCTTAAAAAGGGCTTGGAATAAACTCTTCACCCCCCCCAATAAGAGTGTGTTACATCTTTTTCGTGATTCTCGCCCCCAGTCGTCCCTCGGTACGTTCAAAGGACGCTCGCCGGTCTTGGTTGGACCGTACGCGCCCCATCAACATAGCGAGCTGGATCAGGCAACCAAAATTATCTATGATTTCATTAATATCTACGGAATTTCCGGATGCATTCACGTGCATCTGTTGAAACGCGAGGATCAGTGTGCTATTTTTACAACGCAGCAACGTATTGAATTTGATGGAAATTCAGTTCAGTTGGCTGACATAGACTGTCCTGCCGAATCACCGAAAGCGCGTCATCAATTAATCATTGAATAGATAAACCAATGCAACTATTAAAGAGTTGACAACCCCAAGCAGATTTGGTATGCTTTAACCATGTCAAGCTATATTCAGGGTCAACCATTTTGCGAGGCGCGGGATGCCTCGTATTTTCAGGGAGGTCGTCACATTGAGGAACTTTGAGTTTTTTGAACCAACAACTATTGAGGAAGCGTCAGCACTGCTGACACAATACAACGGCAAAGCGAAGCTCTTAGCCGGTGGAACAGATCTCATTATAGAAATGAAGGCACGGACAGCGATGCCTGAGTATGTTATTAGCTTAGAAAAAATTCCCGGATTGGTGGGGATTGACTACGATGAAGGAACTGGCCTACGAATCGGCGCGCTAACAAAAATGCGCACACTCGAAAAAGATCCAACAATCCGGGAACGCTATACTGCTCTTGCTGAAGGTGCCGGTGAGGTTGGCGGTGTCCAGATTCGCCACCTTGCAACAATAGGAGGTAACATTAGTCATGGTTCTCCCGCTGCGGATACTGCAGCACCCCTGCTAGCACTTGGCGCGCAGGTTAGTATTGCTAGTGCCGATGGTGAGCGTACCGTGCCCATTGAAACGTTCTTTTTAGGTCCGGGGCAAACCGTATTAGAAACCGGAGAGATCGTCACAGGGTTTGAATGTCCGCCCCGTGGTGCGAATGAAGGTTCACAGTACATCAAGCAAAAAATCAGAGAAGTGATGGATCTTGCCTTCGTCGGCGTCGCATCATCTGCGAAAACCAATAACGGCACCGTATCAGATGCCAAGATCGGTCTCGCCGCTGTTGCCCCCACACCGCTTCGAGCTACCGATGCAGAAGCCATTGTAAACGGAAATTCCCTGACGGCAGAGTTGTTAGAACAAGCCGCTACAGCTGCTTCAGCGCAATCGAGCCCCATTTCAGACTTGCGGTGCTCGGCAGAACATCGTCGAGAAATGGTTGGTGTTTTAACCCGGCGGACACTTCAAGCCGCAGCCGACCGCGCACAAGGCTAACCGGCAAATTAAACTCGGTGAAAGCTCGATTTATCGGACGCGTGAAAAGTCAGAATATCATATTTATTTTAGACTCATTCCCGAACCTTATGTCGGAGAACAGAAAGGATAACCCAATGAAGAAGCATCCAGTTACTTTAACGGTCAACACTGATACATATGATCTGTTGATTGAACCGAGAAAGACATTGTTAGCGACCCTTCGTGATACAATCGGTTTAACGGGGACCAAAGAAGGGTGTAGTACCGGCGATTGTGGCGCGTGTACAGTCATTGTAGACGGAAAAGCGGTAACATCTTGTATGATGCTTGGTGTCAGTGCCAACGGCAAGGAAATCACAACTGTAGAAGGGCTAGCAAGCCGAGACCAACTGCACCCCCTCCAGCAAGCATTTATGGAAAAAGGGGGATACCAGTGTGGCTTCTGCACGCCGGGATTCATCGTAGCGTCCAAAGCATTGCTTGATGAAAATCCCAATGCGACAGAATCAGAGGTAAGGCACGCACTGGGGAATAACATCTGCCGATGCACAGGGTATACGAAGATCATTGAAGCCGTGATGAGTGCGGCGGAAGTCATGCGTAATTCATGATACCCACTGCGGATTAGGGGCTAGATTTTAATCCCTAGTTTTACGCATCACGTTCCATTCCAAAAAGGAGATTTTCTATGTCAGAATATACAGTTCTTGGCAAAAGGGTACCGAGAGTTGATGCCCTTGAAAAAGTGACCGGTGCGGCGCAGTATGGGGGAGATGTCAATCTGCCCGGTATGCTTCACGGTAAGTTTGTGCGCAGCAAATACCCACACGCAAAGATCCTAAATATTGATACGAGCGAAGCTGAAAAACTGCCCGGCGTACGAGCGATTGTCACCCAAGATGATGTCGAGAGCGGACGACGGGTCTTTGCTACCGACAAAGTTCTCTATCTCGGCGAACCGATTGCAGCCGTTGCAGCAACGGATCCGGACATCGCAGAAGAAGCTGCGGATCTAGTCAAAATCGACTACGAAGTGCTTCCCGCCGTTCAGGATGTGATGGAAGCCATTCAGCCGGACGCCCCCCGCCTACACAGCGATGATACGAAAGACGGCCCCACCCGTCGAGCGATTAGAACTGACTTGAGAAAACTTGAGCGGGATAAGTCGCCAGCAGACCACAGCGCAGAGATTGCTAAGTTAAATGCACAGTTGGAAGCCACTGAAGACGATGTCTATTACAATATCTCTGCCGAAACGCACTCCGCCGCCGGTGATGTAGAACAAGGCTTCGCCGAATCGGATCTGGTTGTGGAAGATACTTATGTCATTCCACGGGTTCACCAGACCTACATGGAGCCACACGTTTCTGTTGCTGATGCCGATTCCACTGGAAAAGTAACTGTCTGGGCAAGCACACAAGGGCCGTTTGCCATCCGTTCCGGCATTGCCGGCACACTCGGTATTCCGCTCAATCAGATTAATGTCGTTGCGACGACAATGGGCGGTGGGTTTGGTGGACGCTTTGGGGTCGCATTGACACATGTCCCTGCTGTTCTCCTCTCCCAAAAGACAGGTCGTCCAGTGAAGATTCAGATGACCCGTGAGGAGGAGTTTACCGATGGGCGTCCTGCACCGGGTTGTGTGATTAAATTGAAGACCGGCGTGAAGAACGATGGCACAATTCTCGCCCGTGAAGGGTTGGCTTTCTGGGATTCCGGTTCCGTGTCGGGAGCCTCAATCGGTAGTACCATCCGCCTACGTGGCGTCTATAAGTTCCTCCACCTAAAGGTTGATGCGTACGGTGTCTACACAAACAAGTCGGGCACTGCCGCCTATCGTGCACCGGGAACGCCACAGGTCGCGTTTGCTGGCGAATCCCAGCTTGACGATATCGCTCGTAAACTCAACCTAGATCCGGTTGAATTTCGCCTCAAGAATATGCGGGTCGAAGGTGATCCGGTGCCCGCGGGCCCGAATGAGCCAAAGGTCGGTTATAAGGAAACCCTACAAGCGGTTGCCGATGCGGTGGATTGGAAAAATCGCACGAAAGGACCCAATCAAGGATGGGGAGTGGCAATCGGCGATTGGACGAATGGCTGCGGACCGGGCGGGATGTTCGTCTCTATCCACGAAGATGGAAGCGCACGAATCTTCCACGGCTCCATGGATATCACCGGCACAGATACAGCTCTCGCCCAGATTGTCGCCGAAATCTTAACCCTTCCCTATGAGGAGGTCACAATCTCGCGCGGTGACACCAATTCGGCACCCTATGCCACAGGTTCCGGCGGCAGCGTCGTCACCTTCACAATGGGCAATACTGCCAAGCTCGCCGCAGAGGATACGCGGAGACGCCTCCTCGAACTCGCCGCTGAACGGTTGAACACCGACGTTGAATCCCTCGAACTCAAAGATGGTAAGGTTTCAACCATTGAAGCCGATCCACCGAAATCAATCGGATTTGGTGAACTGGCTGCATACAGCCTCTCAACAACAGGGGGTCCCATCGTCGGCAAAGGCTCCTTTGCACGAAAACCTTCGACACCTGCCCTCGCCGCGCAGATTGCTAAGGTTGAGATTGATCCAGAAACCGGCAGAATCAAGGTGCTGAAGATGGCAGCCTCACAAGATGTCGGCTTCGCTATCAATCCGATGGCAGTCGAAGGACAGATTGAAGGCGGCACGGTGCAGGGCTACGCTTGGGCGACCATGGAAGAGATGCAGTATGACGAGAAGGGTAACGTGAATCCCGGCTTCGTCGATTATCGTGTGCCAACCACCGCAGACCTCCCCACCGTTGAGTCTGTTATCGTCGAAGTAGAGGCACCCGATGGTCCATTCGGTGCCAAGGGGGTCGGTGAACCGCCAATCACACCTACCTTGGCTACAATGGCAAATGCCGTCGCCGACGCGGTTGGCGTCCGGATCACTGAACTCCCAATGAAACCGGAAAAAGTTGTCGATGCCTTGCACGGCAACGGAAAGTAGGGGCGTTGCTTGTGGGCCCGCTCTTAGATGTGGAACAAATCGGGGAGGGGTTCAACTCCTCCCCTATACACTTTGTAGTGAACGCAGATCTGCGTTCACTACCGACCTAACCCATAGAACGGGATACAAGTGTAGGGAATTATAGGTGTGTAGGAAACAACGTGTGTAGGAAACAACGATCGTTGTTCCCTACGATGGGCCTCACCCGTACATAGAAGCGCGTATATTTCGTAGGGAACGGAGCTCTCCGTTCCTTATGGCTTAAATCACTGGGGTCATGCGTCCGAAGTCCATCAAAATTGGCTCAATTTTCAAATTTCAACACGCCCTAGCAACTTGCGTTACTATATTATAACTTAAATTGCTAGTTATTGGAAACCTATCAGAATCTGTAGGTCGAGATTCACATCTCGACACCCAATCGTCGATTTTCCAAAATCGACCTACAGAAATGATACCATTTGCACAGGGATTAGGGGTTATTGGTTGGAATATGTTGGCTACTAGCAACTTGCGTTAAAATAAGATACTCATGTTAAGAGATTATGCAAAGAAACCGAGTTTTTCCGAAAAAACTCGGTTTCTCTTTATGCTTTGCACTTTACGTTTTACATGAGCCTTTCCTTTAAGCGGATTGCTCATCCCGCAGCACACGGCGCATAATTTTGTTGGAAGCGGTTCGAGGCAGGGCATCGACGACGATGACATGGTGAATCCGAAAGAGCGGGTTGAGATGCTCTCGGATCGCTGATTGTAGGGAAGTGGTCAGCGAACTGGTATCGGTTTCTGGCAGAAGTACGGCGTAAATAACCAACTGGCTAGGACCCCCATCGGGCGGAGACACAGCAATCGCTGCAACCTCTCGAATCCCACTCACGGAGTTGAGAACCCCCTCAATCTCTGCCGAGCTGACCTTGATCCCGCTGAGATTCATTGTATCATCCACGCGCCCATGGATTCGGTAGTAGCCATCAGCCAACCGTTCCACCCCATCCCCATGACGACGGAGCGGCGGTATCTTCGACCTTTGGGGCGTTCCCTCAAAGTACACCTCGTAGTGGTTTTTATTGAGCAACTCGGTGGACAGTCCAATCGAAGGCGGTATCACAAAAACCTCTCCGTTATCGCTCGGTTGACCGTCCTCATCGCAGATGACTATATCCAGTCCCAAGGCGGGCGTGGTAAAGGTCGCCGGGGCGGCAGGTTGAACGGTCGTGCCGGTGAGATAGCCACCGCCTATCTCGGTGCCGCCACAATACTCAATAATCGGACGGTATCCCGCGGTAGACATCAGAAACAGCATATCTTCTGAGTTGGAACACTCACCTGTAGAACTGAAGGCTTTAAGCGCACCCCAATCGAGCCCCCTCATACACCTCGTGTTTTTCCAAGCCCTTACCAGACTTGGTACGACACCGAGCATTGTAACGCGAGCGTTCTGCACAAACTCACCAAATTCTCTTTCCGTCGGAGCACCATCGTATAACGCAATCGTCGCCCGATTAATTAAACTCGCGTAGATAAGCCAAGGTCCCATCATCCATCCAAGGTTCGTGGGCCAAGCTAACACATCCCCGTGCTGAATATCGTGATGCAGGTACGCATCCGCGGCACATTTAATCGGCGTGGTTTGCGTCCACGGAATCGCTTTCGGCTCACCGGTTGTTCCCGAAGAAAACAGGATATTTGTGTGGTCCTGCGGATCACACCCCACTGCGTCAAACCGATCGCTATCGCTAAGAAATCCCTCCCAACTTAAATCACCGTTTCGCAATTCAATCGGGTTTTCGTCCCCACGGGACAGCACAATCGCTGTTGGCGCGTTCGCATCAACCACCTTCGCATATAACGGCAGCTGTTTCCCTGCACGACGGATATAATCCTGCGTGAAAATCCCTTTTGCCTTTGCGATACGCAGCCGCATCTGGATCTCATCTGGGGCGAAACTATCGGCAATCGAAATCACGACACCACCCGCTTTGATGACCCCCAGATAGATGGCAACTGATTCGGGGTGCATCGGCATATTAACAGCAATGGCATCGCCCGGCTGGAAGCCGGCATCTGTCAAGCCGTTGGCAACCCGATCGATCAATGCGTTGAGTTCACCGTAAGTCATCGTCGAAAGCGTCGAACCCTCCGACTGAAACACAATCGCGGTGGCATCGCTTGGTGCGTTAAAACAGCTCTCAACAATGTTAAGCCTCGCGTCCACAAGCCACTTGGGAAGCTCATCTCCCTGGGACAGATCCACCACCTCACTAAATTTCCGATAGAACTGAATCCCAAGTCTTTCAATCATCAAATCCCAAAAATCCGCACGATTGCCCACCGACCACGAATGGAGGGCTGCATAAGAATCGAGATTTAACTTCCGCATCACCGCCGCAATATTTGTTTTCTCAACATCATCTTCATCCGGAAACCATGCGGGGGCAGCCACACCCTCCCAGTCAGCAAAAGTGGTATCGTAGAGGAGTTGATGAAGTGCGAATGGGTGGTCAGGGGTTAAAATCGTTTGCGAAATTTCCACCCAACAGGCTGCAGCTGAGAGCGATACGAGTAACGGATTGATACGCTCTAACAGCTGCTCCGATGTGGATTTATCCAACCCGCATTCGATGAGGTTTTCACACGTCAGTTTCTTTGCCATCACAGACGTTCTCTCCCCGTTTACTCGTCCTCCAGCGCAGCTAACGCTGCCCTGCCAATTGGGATAACCTCAAATTCTCTGCCTGCTTCCATTAGGATATCCCAGACATAGGGGCCCAATGACTGGGCACCGATGATGGAAAATGCTGGCAAGTCACCGATGTCGCGACGGATAATCAGCTGCGTTGTCTTGGCGAAACTGCTCTGTTTCGCCGTTTCATTTGGGAAGACCGAAGGGTGGAAATCCAATCCGCACAGTTTGCTCAACAGTTCCCGACTATCAGGACCAATCACCCGAATCTCCGCTCGTCCGTGCGTTATATCTGTGACCGTGACGAACTGTTCAGATGTTTTTAGTGTGTTCGTCAGTTTTTTCTGTGTGCGAACCTCTCTGCCGGGCAGCGTGCTCATAAAAAAAAGATCTTTCCGCAACCGATAGATGCCATCACGGCCTTCGTTGATTTTGAGAGAACCTAAATCGAATACCTCCATCAATATAGGTTCCGCTTGATCTCCCTCAAGCAGCAGTTTCCCATTCGGCGTTTCATCGGCGAGAGCAAGTCTTTCACGGGCAACGGCAATTTCCGCTTCCAGCGTCGTATAAACCTCTGGAATACGCCAACTACGTTGTTCGATAAAAGTTGCGCCCAAGCGTTGGGCGATGGAGTGTAAAGGGGTCAATTTGATAGGCGTTTTGGAAGTGCTCATGTGCGTAACCTTTCTCCGGCGGGGTCATAAAAGGCTCCCTGATGGACACGCGCCTCTGCCAGATGTCCATCCATGCGAATCGTAAAGGAAGCACCGTTTTGAGACGCCAAATCCGCCGGCAGCCAACAGAGTCCAATTGCCTCCCCTAGCGTCGGACTGAATCGGCTAGAAGTAACCCAACCAACAATTTTCAACTGACCATCTGCTTCGGACTCAACAATCTGGAGTCCTTCATCGGGAACAACGTCAGGTTCAGCCATCTTGAAACCTACCAGAAGCTGCTTCGGTCCTTCGGCAGAGATTCGCATCAGAGAAGGTTTTCCCAGAAAATCGGGCTTGTCCAATTTCACCGCCCACGCCATATTGGCAGAGAGCGGGTCAGACATAGCGTCGGTGTCCTGTCCCACAATAATGTGCCCCTTTTCCAATCGCAGTATGCGCTGTGCCTCCACCCCAAACGGAGCAATGCCAAACTCTCTTCCCGCGTCCATCAGTGCTTCCCAGACGTGCAGCGCATAACCGGACGGACAATGGACTTCGTAGGAGAGTTCACCGGTGAAACCGAGACGCAGCAACCGACACGGTACATCCGCTATCTTCGCAGAACGGATGCACATATATGGGAAGGCTTTGTTAGTAAGGTATCGCTTCGTTAATTTTTCTAATACCGCCCGCGATTGCGGACCCGCCAAGTTAAAGGCAGAATAGGTATCCGTCAGGTCAGTTAGGTGGATGCCTTCTCCCCATCCCGACTGCAGCCACCATTGCAACCACTCAAAAACCGTTGTTGCACCGGTGGATGTGGTGGTCATATACCACGTTTTGTCCTGCAAGTGTGCACAGACTCCATCATTCAGCACCACACCTTCGTCGTTACACATCACGCCATAGCGGACCCGCCCCACACGGAGGTTGGCCCACTGGTTCGTATAGATACGTTCGAGTAGATCGGGGACCCCAGGACCGGTAAGCTGTAGCTTTCCCAACGGACTCACATCAATAAGGCCAACCCCGTCACGGACACCTATTGCCTCTGCCGCTGGATCGCTGTAGTGGTTTGGACGTAGCCAGAGCCCCGCTACCATCATGTTTGCCCCGTGATCGAGGTGCCATTGATGAATCGGGGTTGTCTGCACCGGTTCCATGTTTTGTCCTGCCAAAGCCCCGAGCGTCACGGGCGTAGTAGGGGGTCTCGCAGTGGTGGTGCCGGTCTCCTGCACCGTCCATCCGTTGGCACGAGCGCAAAGATGGATGGCGTTCATTGAGCACATCGCACCCTGACAGGGTCCCATTGAGATGGTACTGTATCGTTTGAGCAACTCGATGCTGTCGTACCCTTCAGCAATCGCCGTTTCTACATCCTCATCGGTGACATCTTCACAATAACACACGAATCGCTTCTTTTTACCGGGAACGCACACCCGATCGGAGGTACGGCGCGGTCCTAAGACGCCAGAAGATTGTGCTATTGATTCATCAAATTCCCCAAAACCTGCGAAAACGGCTGCATTTAACCCTACCCGCTGTGCTTCGGTAATCTGTGAATCAACAGCGTGTATTCCTACTGCTCGCCCTGCCACATAGATACCTGGTGGAGTGGACACCGGTAGGATCTCAGCTTGTTCTTCATTGTATTCCGATTTGCCACCCGCCATATAAGCAAGTTCGGTAGCAGGTGTCCAGCCCATGCTCGTCACGATGAGATTGCACTGCAACGATTGTGCTGTCGCGGGGATAATTTCACCTCGTTCGTCGAGACGCGCAATCTTTGCCCCGCTTACTGTATTTGAACCGAGAGCCTCAAGGAGGGTGTGCCGATAAAACACCGGGACACCGGCGTTCACCAATCCATCCCGGTATGGACTAGAGCAAGCGTTAGGCTCCCGTTCTTCCACTATGGCTGCCACATTCACCCCTAGCGATTGAAGGTCGGCGGCTACATCCCAGCCGTCCTCATTAGCAGTTATAATCATGACCTGACCGCCGGGTAGAACTCCGAAAAGGTGCACCAAACGCTGCACAGCACTCCCCAACATAACACCCGGCAGATCGTTGTTGTCGAAGATAAGCGGCGTTTCATAAGCACCGGTCGCCACAACCACCGATTTCGTCCGTATCTTGAAAAGACGTGCCGCCTTCACGGCGCAAAGCCAGTTGTCCTGATACCAACCCAGAACACTCGTATCGGTAAAAACTGTGATATTCGGTTGCCGATCAACTGCTTCTAATAACTCCGGTAAATCTGTGGATGCTTGTCCCGACTCGTCGGGATCCTCGGAACGGGACATCGGCGAGGCAGATTCCAGAGGAACGGTGAAGCGAAGATGCCCTCCGAGGGCTGGGTTCTCGTCGAAAAGCAACACTTGTGCACCGGATTCGGCTGCCCCCAACGCTGCGCTAATCCCTGCCGGCCCACCGCCGGATACGACGACATCGGTATGCAGATATTGCTTATCAAACTCGCCTAGGGGCGTATCAAGATCAACCTCACCTAAACCAGCAGCATGGCGTAACGTATGTTCGTAGAGTGGCCACAACTTTTGGGGACGGATGAAAGTCTTATAGTAAAATCCGACCGGCATAAAACGCGATCCCAGTTGGGTCAGGGAAAGCAGATCCCGATTGAGCGAGGGCCAAACGTTCTGCGCTCGCACATCCATCCCTTCTTCGACAGGCCTGGTACAGGCACGGACGTTTGGTTCATCTCCGATTTGCACCAAGCAGTTTGGACAATGTCCAGCGCAACAGAGCAACCCACGCGGACGATGATACTTAAATGAGCGACTCAAGACTTTGACGCCCGCTGCTGTCAGAGCCGAAGCGACGGTGTCGCCGGGATAGGCGGTGTACTCCACCCCATCGAAAGTGAATTGAATCGTGGTAGACCGATCAATCACCTCTCCTTGCTTTGGGGGGAGTCGATTAGGCGTTGTTGTTAGCGTATCTTGTTCAGTTCGCATTAATTCTCCAGTTAGCCTACTTCATAGAAATGACGCAATGCAGATATACCCTATCACGTTTCACACATCACGTTTCACGTAAGGGTAAGTCTTTATCACCTCATTGGTGCGTGTGTGTCGTTCAGCCAGAAACCATAGACCACATCCTGCGTTATGATGCCACCACTCCGTTTGCACATCCATGGCGTTTTTGTGCATGTAAAGATAGTTTGCCCATTCTGCATTGCTGAGAGTTGAAGGATCTTTCGGACGTGAACCCTGCTCTCCACCAAAGTGGAATTCGCTGACATTTCGATCCCCGCAGTTGGGACAGGTCAAAAGTAACATATTAATCTCCGTAAGAAACCGAGTTTTTTTTCTTGAAAACTCGGTTTCTGCTGCAATTTCTTAACATGAGCCAAGCCTGTTAATTTTATCGTGCCAAAGATTTTTTTAGTTTTTCTTTGCGCCCTTGCGTTGAGAATAAAAGGGTCTAATTAGTGTCCCACCGCAGCCGCACCTTTCTCACCGACTAGCTCATTTTCCTCAAACCGCGATAAGCGGAAGGGAGCGATGAGCGTTGGGGTCTTGCCTGTGGCGATTAACTCTGCCAAGGTTTTACCGGCGATGGGGGACGCCTTGAAACCATAAGTACCCCAGCCGACATCTATCAGAAATCCATTGATAGGTGTGAATCCCATGATTGGGCTATAGTCGGGAGGCATTTCGCAGATACCAGCCCACTGACGTAGAATACGGACATGGCTCAGGGAGGGGAAAAGTTCAAGGACGTGCCCCGCGATACCTTCAAGGAACGTGAGGGAGCCCGCCATCGAATAGGATGAAAAGGGATCTACACTTGCACCCATCACTAACTCACCCCGATCGGTCTGACTGATGTAGACATGCAGACTACCGGAGACAACAACCACGTCTAGAAAAGGCTTGAGCGGTTCAGTCACGCAGGCTTGCAGAGGAATAGTGGTCAAAGGCAGACGAATCCCTACCATGGCTGTGATCGTCGAAGCCCAACCGGCGGTTGCGTTGAGCACTGTCCCGGTTTTGATGTGACCGCGAGTCGTTTCCACGCCGGTCACTTTGCGGTCCTTGACCTTGATTCCGGTTACCTCTGTATTTTGGTGAATGTGGACACCGCGCACGTCCGCTTGATGTGCGTAACCCCAAACGACCGCATCGTGGCGAATGATACCGCCGGGCGGATGGTAGAGGGCCGCCAAAATGGGATAGCGGGGATGGTCACTTACATCGAGATAGGGACAGAGACTTTTGATTTCATCGGGCCAAATTAGGCGCGAATCAACACCTTCAATCTGATTGACCTCCGCCCGACGCCGCATGGTATTGACCCCTCCATCGGTATGAGCGAGCGTCAAGTGACCCCGTTGGCTGAACATCACATTGAAATTAAGTTCATCTGACAGTTGTTGATAGATTTTAACGCTCTCGTCGTAAAAACGCACACCTTCTGGGGTGAGATAATTGCTGCGAATGATAGCGGTATTACGACCACTACCACCCGCACCGATATAACTTTTCTCCAGCACCGCCACATCAGTAATGTCGTGCTCTTTGGCGAGATAGTAGGCGCAGGCGAGTCCATGTGCACCGCCGCCGATGATAACGACATCGTACTGTTCTTTTAGTTCATGTGCCCGCCACATTTTCGGCGGCGTTCGGTCGCCATTGAAGGCTTGTCGAATGAGTTGGATTGACATCTGTTTTCCGTAGATAGAATCCTGACAGGAGGGTGGGATGGGTTAGCTTCACTACAACTCGTCTCGGCTACCTAATCTCCCCTTTCCGCGACCGTTCCTGCAACTGATAAAGCGATGCGCTTCTCTCTTTGTAGTAAGGAATTGGAAACTCCTTCATCGTAAAACGCGCCCTCTGTGCCCGATGTCCACGGACCAATCGTGTGTGCGTTTCTACATGACTCGTCATCTCCCCATAGTAGATGGGGAAAGCATCAGCGGCGCGGTAACTGAGAATCAGCGTACGTCGTGGACGATTTGAGCGGTTGGTAACTGAGGCGTGTGGAGTCATGCAGTGCATGAAGATTGCCGTGCCGGCTTTGCCCTCAACCAACTCCGCCTCCGAGCTATCGACCGCTTCTGTGGTTCTACCTTGAAAGTATCCTTCACGTGTATGGGCAAGCAACTCGCCTTCGTGCCAGCCGGGTAGCATCTGTAGACAGCCGTTTTCTGCGTCGGCATCATCAAGGTAAAACAGTACGGCAAGCGAATCTCGGTTTGTCATCGGATAGTAGGAGAGGTCTTGATGCCATTCGACAACCGAACCGATTTCGGGCGGTTTCATATTGAGTTTGCTGTAGTGATACAGGAGATTGGAACCTATCAAACCTTCCACAGCATCTAATAATTTTTCGGACTCGGATAACGTTCTGAACAGCGGGTAATAGCTGCACGGTTCATACAGGCGACGCACCTTTGCCCCGTCCGCGGACTGATTGGGCTCCATTTCCATCCGATCTTTATCGTGATTCGCGAGCATGTTGCCGCTGATAATCTTCTCGGTTTCAGCGAGCAACTGAGCAACTTCAGCCGGGGTCAAGAAATTTGGGCAAACGGTATATCCGTCCTGATGATATTCAGTTATTTGGGTATTGCTTAACATCACAGCCTCCTATTCAATGTGAGTGCTACGGTTCATCTATATTTTTTCTGTACCTGCAGGGATTAGCTATCACGCTACATAGTCCACATAAATCGGGCTGCTCCAGGCCATCTCCATGTCCGTCTGGACGACCTACACCCAGTAAGGATTGATGCCGGGGTTTGGCGATGAGTCGGCAAATGAGAATTTAACCTCGCCAGCCTCCTGTAGTGTGGGTGCCAATGATATCGTCACTTGCCCTTTCTTCAGTCCATTCAAGTTGATGTTGAACGCTACTTTCTCCGCCGGGGCGTAGGACATCCGCCTAGGGGGATTAATTCCGCATCCGCTCACCCGTTGCTATCCCCTTTTTACCTGCGGTATAAGTCAGCGTCCATGGCCCGTAACTACCCGCCACCACCTCATCTCGTGGCTCAAGACGTACTGCACCATACAATTGATGAATGTCTGCATTAGACAGGTTCAATTGCTCCGAGGCATTCGTTGTGAATACCGGATTTCTGTCATTGACGAGGCCCGCCGCTTGTTCTTCAGCCATTAAGAATTGCTCCTTATCACCCCTCGCTGCTAGGAATCTCAATTAGGTAGAGGGACACCATTCTTATATCACAATTTGTTGAGGGCGTCAACAGAAAAGCATTATACATCATATCTTTTTGTGTTCTCCTTTTGAGGTGGATATGTTATTATGTTATTCAGTTAATAACCTCAAATCTAATCATTTAGAGTTAAGGAGTCTTTCATGTCAAATCAACCCAAAATCGAAGATAGCGGATCTCAAATCAGAATTACCGCGTTACACGCCTTCCCCATGGGCGTCAAAGCCTATGTCAAAATCGAGACCAATATGGGAGTCACAGGTTGGGGCGAAATTAACAATATGGAAAACAATGTTACCTGCCGCCTCGCAGAGTCCCTCTCGGAAATCATTATCGGTGAAAATCCGACTCGCATTGAGCACCACTGGCAACGACTGTTTCGCGCCCACCGCAACATCCGCGGCGGCGGATTGATGGTGCATACCATCTCCGCAATTGACATGGCCTTATGGGACATCGCCGGTAAACTCTGGAATGTTCCCGTCTACCGACTACTCGGTGGGCCCTGCCGCGACAAGATATGGAAATATCCAAGTCCCAAAGCTATCAAAACAGGCCCCGGTGGTTCCAAACCATTCGCCGGAACCCCTGTAGAGATCGAAGAGCTAGTTCAGAAGGTGCGAGCCGCGCGCGAACAGGTTGGTCCCAATGGGGCTGTGATGTTCGATGCTCACAGTTGCCTACCGCCACCTATCGTGAAACAATTTGCAAGTTACCTAAAAGCCGATGATCTCCTTTTCTTAGAAGAAGCGTGGGTGCCCGGTAACATTGAGGTAATGCGGAAAATTCGTGAATCGGTTCCCGTCCCGCTTGCGACAGGAGAGCGCGATCGCACTATCTGGGAGGTCCGCGAAATCCTCGAAGCGCAGGTGATTGACATCCTTCAACCTGATTGCGGACATGGTGGCGGTATCAGCCAAATGAAGAAAGTGGCAGCCCTTGCAGAAGCCCATCACGTCCCGCTTGCACCACACTGCACAATGTCTCATCTCGGCTTGACCGCCAGTCTACATGTGGCAGCAGCTGTCCCATTTTTCTTAATACATGAAGGCTACGAAGGGGTCTTGCCAGAAAGTGTCGCACGGAAGACGTGGGAGATGGACGAAGAAGGCTACGTCTCGCTGCCAGAAGGTCCCGGCTTGGGCGTTGAGGTTGATGAGGCAGCGGTCATTGAGACCGGAAAAGACGCCGAGCGTAGGTTCACCTGGCCCGATAGTCGATTGAAGGATGGCTCAGTCGCAGATTATTAAATGCAACTGAATCCTTAAGAGGTGCGCGATGAAAATAACTTCAGTTGAGAGCTTTCGTGTCGAAGTCCCGATATCTGAGGAGGAACGGCAGAAGAGATTCTACAATTCTTCGGCGATTACAAGAATCCATACCGATGAAGGGATCACAGGTTACGGATTTGAGGCAGTAGATGCCGATGTTGTCAGCCAACTGTTAGTCGGAACAGATCCGTTTCAGATTGAGCGGCATCTTGAGGCTGGTTTGAATCGGTGGTTTGGCGCAGAAAACGCGCTATGGGACATCGTAGGCAAAGCCGCGGGGCTCCCCTTGCACAAGCTAATGGGTGCCTATCGCGAGGAGATCCCGCTATACCTGACCTGTGTTTGGCCCGGCGCAGCAGATCAGACCGACGTAACACCGCATCAGCAGGCGGAAGATGTTCTGCGATATTCAGAGCAAGGGTGGAAAGCCGTCAAAATTCGCATTTTCCGACCAGATCTGATGGACGATGTCGAAGCCATCCGGTTAATTCGTGAACGGGTTGGTGGACGCGATAAAATAGAAGTGATGGTGGATAGAACAGCGGAATACTCAGGTGCCACTTGGGATTACGATACCGCCCTTCGTGCGGCCAGAGCATTGGAGGAAGTTGATGCCACCTGGTTAGAAGAACCTTTCACTCGCGGCGACATACACCTTCACGCCCGACTTCGTGCCGAAACAGACATCGCCATCACCGGTGGAGAGCATCAACCAGATGAGGTATATCGGGGATATGTTCAAGGCGAAGCGTTTGATATTGTCCAACCTCATTGTGCCAACCTAATCGCTACCTTAAAAAAGGTGGCAAGTATGGCTGAGCTGTTTGGCACGGAATGTATTTTTCACGGCTCGCACGGAATGGATCTAATCTATTCGTTGCAAGTTGCTGCAACCATCCGCACATGCCGGATGCAAGAGTTAGTTTACACAATCCCACCAATCCGCCCTGAGGATGCTTGGTCTCCTTTGAATAGGCTTGTCAAAGCCGACGCACTATATACAGTGAAAGATGGCTGCGTTCAAATCCCACAAGGGCCGGGGATGGGAATAGAACTTGATGAGGAAGCGATTGAGCACTATCGGATTGATAGGTAACAGGCATGAGAGAAAACCCTTAACATTGTAAGAAGGAGGATAGACGCAATGACAAATCGTTTCGGCTTTGATGTTTCAGGTCAACCGATTGAGGACTTGATTCGCTGGGCATCCGAAAATGGTTTTCGGTACATCGATTTTCAAGCAGACCTGCCCCCGAATGACATTGCCTCATTCGACGCCGCGCGTGTTCGGGGAGTGCGAGACCTCTGCGAAAGGCATGATATTGCCATTGGCATCCATCCATCATCTGCTATAAATAACGCCGAATATGTGCCTATCATGGCGGAAGCGGTGGACGAATACCTGTTTGCTAACCTCGACTTAGCTGCACAACTTGGGTGTGGTTGGCTTGTTGGGCATGGAGGATATCATTTCGGCGATGTTGCACAACGGCGAGAAGTGGCTGTTGAACGGATGAAGCGATTGGTGGACCGGGCGGAACAAGCAGACGTCCCCATCTTTTTTGAAAACCACAACAAAGAACCCGATTATGCTGAAATCCACTACATCCCGCATAACGTCGAGGAAACTCACTGGTTCTTTGATGCGATTCAATCGCCGTACTTTAAGTGGGCATTCAATGTTGCCCACGGTCATCTCGTGCCTGAAGGGTGGGAGGGGTTCCTTGATGCATTTGGCGTGGAGAATATTGGTCAGGTACGCCTCAACGACAACACAGGTGATTACGAAGTGCATCTCGTCCCCGGTGAGGGGACTATTGACTTTGAAGTGCTGTTTGCGCGGCTGAAAACGGATGGCTATTCCGGCTGGTTCAGTCTCGGTTTTGGCAACAACGCGGATAAAGTGCGCGTACGGGATTGGTTCGCCACACTAGTGTGACGGAATCACCTCCCCATCTTGCCCCTTTCTTTTACGCTCATGTAAAGAAATCGTGCAACAGAAACCGAGTTTTTTTTGCTGACTCGTCGAGCATCCACGGCCCGATTCAGATTGGGATTCTCGCTTTGCGGAACTAGCGGGACTTGAAAACTCGATTTCTCTTCGTTCTCTGCACTTTACTTTTGATATAAGCGTCTTTTTTATTTTTGAAGATTCGCATTAATTCGCGGCTGCTTTAATACCTTTGCATCTGCTTTTTACATGAACCTTCTCTTAATTTTTTTCTTGACAGTTATAGGTCTGAATGCTAACATTTAACCGCATTGTATCTGAACGAATAATAGTCGGGGCGTAGCGCAGCCCGGAAGCGCGCTTGAATGGGGTTCAAGAGGTCGCTGGTTCAAATCCAGTCGCCCCGATTTTTGTGTAGAGAGGTCGTAGTGGACAAGGCTAGTATCAACGTGGGACTTCTTGGCTGGGGCACAGTCGGCACGGGGGTGTCCAAGATTCTGCTCAACCAGAGTAATCTGATTGAACAGAACGCCGGGATCCAATTGCGTTTAATCAAAATTGCGAAACGTACTTTACCTGCATCTCGCCCCGGGATTGAATTGGACGCGGAGTGTTTGACGACAAATCCCGCCGAGATTGTCGAGAACCCTGAGATTGACATAGTTGTTGAGTTGATGGGCGGGACCGATGAAGCGCGGTTCTTAGTCACTCAAGCTATCCAAAACGGCAAGCACGTTGTGACAGCGAACAAGGCGTTATTGGCAGCGCACGGATTTGAGCTCTTCCAACTTGCCGATAAGCACAACGTCAGTCTGAATTTCGAGGCGAGCGCGGCCGGGGGCATCCCAATAATCAAAACCCTGCGGGAAAGTTTCGCCGCAAACCGCATCCATTCAATTTACGGTATCATCAACGGCACCTGCAACTACATCTTGACGGAGATGCACGAAAACGAAGTCGATTTTGACGAAGTGCTGAAAGATGCCCAAGCCAAAGGGTATGCTGAGGCAGATCCGACCTTTGATGTTGAAGGGATTGATGCCGCGCATAAGCTGACCCTCCTCACTTCTCTCGCTTACGGCTTTGCCATGCCGATGGATGGGGTGTACACGGAAGGGATTACACATATCACGCCCAATGAGATTCAGTACGCTCGTGAGCTCGGATACGTGATTAAACTCCTCGCTATTGCAAAACTAAATCAGGATCGGGTTGAAACCCGCGTTCACCCGACATTGGTGCCCGTACGGAGTATGCTCGCAAATGTCGGCGGTGCGTTCAACACCGTCTGTGTTATCGGCGACGCTGTGGGGCCAACCCTGTTCTATGGACAAGGGGCCGGCGAAATGCCGACAGCGAGTGCCGTTGTCGCGGATATTATGGATGCGGCGAAATCAATTAGTGGTAAGGTTAGGGCTCAAGTCCCGCGCGGTTGGCTTTCCGGATCACAAGCCAACACTTCTCTCTGTCCCATTGATGATGTTCAAACCCGTTACTACGTCCGCCTCGTTGTTCTGGATCAGCCGGGGGTGTTAGCACAGATTAGTAATATCCTTGGGGAACACCGTATTAGCATCGCATCTGTCATCCAAAAGGAACGCCACGAAATTGACGATACTGCTTCAATTGTGATTGTGACGCACAAGGCTGTTGAGAAAAACATGCAGAGGGCGATTCAAGAAATTGATATGCTTAATGTTGTTAAGGGGACAAGCCGACTGATCCGCATTGAAGAGGAAGTTGCATTTTAGGGAAATTGTAAGCGAATGATTTGGAAGGGTGTCATCCCTCACTACCGCGCATATCTACCGGTCACATCAGAGACCCCGATTATTACGCTCAAGGAAGGGAATACACCCCTTATTGAGGCAACCAGCTTAAATGAAATAATCGGTAACGACCTGCACATCTACCTGAAATATGAAGGGCTAAATCCGACAAGTTCCTTCAAAGATCGGGGTATGACCGTTGCTATTTCCAAATCCGTTGAGGAGGGTGCCCAAGCGGTAATGTGTGCCTCAACTGGAAACACGTCCGCGTCTGCTGCTGCCTACGCTGCAAAGGCGAAACTCAGATGTATTGTCCTAGTGCCAAAAGGAGAAATTGCCCTCGGCAAGTTGGCACAGGCGTTGATGCACGATGCAAAAGTGCTTGCAGTTGATGGAAATTTCGACAAAGCACTTCAACTCGTGCGAGACATCACCGAAAAGTACCCGATTCATCTGGTGAATTCGCTTAATCCTTATCGCATTGAAGGGCAGAAAACAGGTGCTTTTGAGGTTGTTGACCATCTTGGTTTTGCTCCTGATTATCAAGTGATGCCTGTCGGCAACGCTGGGAATATCACCGCTTATTGGAAGGGATACAAAGAGTATTACGACTGTGGCAAAGCAGAGGGCCTGCCCAAAATGCTTGGCTTTCAGGCGTCCCGGGCCGCACCGATAGTTTTAGGGCATGCTATTGAGGAACCGCAAACCGTTGCGAGCGCAATTAGGATAGGAAATCCTGCAAGTTGGCGGACTGCGGAGGAAGCGCGGGACGAATCGAAAGGATTAATCGGTTACGTGTCGGACGACGAAATTTTGCAAGCCTATCAGATGCTCGCAAAATTAGAGGGGTTGTTCGTTGAACCCGCCTCTGCAGCTTCCGTTGCTGGCGTTATCAAATTGAATCGAAGCGGATATTTCAAGCCGGGCTCAACAATCGTTTGCATCCTAACCGGACACGGCTTGAAGGATCCAGACACTGCGCTAGGAGAAATCGGGGGAAAGCCGATTACCGTGCAGGCAAGCGAAGATGCAATCCTGAAGTATGTTTATGAGGTGTGAGCGACATGAAACACAATCTCTACAGCTTCCTTAACACATCCTGATGCAGAGATACAAAAGAGGTTAGTAAGCGTGGGAATCATTGTCCAAAAATTTGGTGGGAGCTCCGTCGCGGATGCGACAAAAATCAAAAATGTTGCCAAACGAATCGCACTAACACATGAAGGTGGACACCCTGTTGTTGTCGCTGTGTCTGCAATGGGAGATACAACTGATAACCTGATTCGACTTGCCCATGATGTCTCGGCAGATCCCCCTGAACGAGAACTCGATATGCTGCTGTCCACCGGTGAACAGGTCTCAATCGCGCTGTTAGCAATGGCGGTTTCGGAACTGGGCCACCAAGCGATCTCCCTCACAGGAACGCAGGTCGGCATCATCACCAGCGGCTTTTATAGCAATGCACGAATTCAGAGCATCAACAAAGAGCGTATCCTATCGGAACTTGAGCGTGGAAAGATTGTTATACTGGCGGGCTTTCAAGGAGTGACTATTGATAACGAGATTACCACCCTGGGGCGGGGTGCCTCCGATACAACTGCTGTTGCTATTGCTGCAACGTTGGAGGCTGACCGTTGTGACATTTATACGGATGTAGAGGGCGTTTACACAGCAGACCCACGTGTGGTTCCAAATGCCCGTAAGCACAATCAGATTACCCATGATGAAATGCTTGAGATGGCGAGGCTTGGTGCGAGGGTCTTGCACTCCCGATGTGTAGAGCTTGCGAAAAAATTTAATGTTCCCCTGTGTGTCCGCTCTAGCTTCAGTGAAGCCGAAGGCACAATGGTGGTAAAGGAAGATGAGATGATAGAAGAAGTTGTTGTCAGCGCGGTGACCTCCGATAAAGATCAGGCAAAGGTATCGCTGCTCGGTGTGCCGGACAAACCGGGAATCGCAGCGCGTATCTTTCAGGCAGTTGCTGATGCCCACATCAGTATTGATATGGTCATTCAGACGACAAATCCGGGAGGGACCGCTGACATAGCCTTTACGGTAGCTGAGAAGGACCTACAAGCAACAATTAAAATTATCGAAGGCCTCAAGAGCGAAATTGGGTTCGCTAGCGTTAGCCCGGACAAAAATATTGCACAAGTATCGTTAGTCGGAATTGGAATGAAAAGCCACGTCGGTATCGCTGCGCGAATGTTCCAAGCCCTCGCTGATGCGAATATCAACATTCAGATGATCAGCTCTTCAGAAATCACAATCTCTTGTGTCATTGATGAGAGTGAAACGGAACGTGCTGTGTGCACAATTCACGATCGATTTGAACTCGGAGGCCCCTCTTCGTGAAAACGCTCGAATTCATTGTTAGGGAAATTTCTGACAATCAAATCACACGACACGAGGTCTGGGTGCCTCCGGCAGAAATTGACTTAGCACTAGAAGAAGCACAGTTTGTTGAAGATCTTCACGGGGCCCTCCAACTCTCACGCCGATTGGAAGATGTTTACGTAAAAGGGAGTTTTTCAACGTCGGTTGAGGTCGAATGTCGGTGCTGTGTTGAACCGTTTGCAACTACTGTTTTTGGGGAGATTGAAGTCCAATTTTATCCGACAGACGCGGCTACTCCCTCAGACCCGTGGCAGGCGGATGCCGGCGAGCGATATTATTTGGGAGATACAATCGATTTATCCGAGGAGGTCCGGCAAAGCCTCATACTCGAAATTCCCAATTGGCCCCTCTGTTCGGAGGAATGCAAGGGACTCTGTCCGCAATGTGGAGAAAATCTCAACATCGTTGACTGCGGTTGTCAGATTTCCGAAGATAACTCCTCTCCATTTGCTGCTTTGGCAGATCTATTAGATCAATCTGATCGCGCGCTTGAAAGCTGATTTTTCTGATGTTAAAATATACAATTCATATAATAAGGAGATAACTATGGCGCATCCAAAACGTAGAACTTCAAAATCAAAAAAACGAATGCGACGAAGCCACCATGCACTTGGAGAAAAATTTGTTTCAACATGTCCTCGCTGTTCAGAAACAATCCTGTCTCATCGTGTTTGTCCGAGCTGTGGATACTATAACGGGCGGGTTGTGGTGAAAACGGCTGAAGAAGTTTAATCTAATACTATAATCCGCTTCAATTGTGGAATTGAATAACGGCTGAAGCCAAAAAGGACGCTATCATAATGGCTCGACATGCAGCAATTACCGGCACAGGTTCATACCTGCCGGAGGAAATCTTAACAAATTTTGACTTAGAAAAACGCGTTGATACTAGCGACGAGTGGATTCGTCAGCGAACTGGCATTGTCGAGCGACGTATCGCCGATCCCGATATGGCAACCTCGGATTTATGCGTTCGAGCTGGTCGCCAAGCCATTAAAGCCGCTGATATTGATCCACTTGATGTTGAGATGGTCATTGTGGGTACGGCAACCCCCGATACATTTTTTCCTTCAACAGCGTGTTATGTGCAGCAAGGCATTGGTGCCAAAAATGCCTGCGCTTTTGATCTCTCAGCAGCGTGTGCAGGGTTCATCTATGGACTTGACCTTGCCGACGGTATGATTCAGTCCGGACGTTATCAAACAATTCTAGTTGTCGGTGGGGAAGTTTTTAATAAAATTCTCGATTGGGAAGACCGAAATACCTGTGTCTTGTTCGGGGATGCGGCAGGCGCTGCAATCGTGCAAGGAACAGATGAGGACAAAGGAATTCTCGCGTCTTATATTGGATCCGATGGTGATTATGCCGATACAGATCTGCTTGGGATGCCCGCCGGTGGTACACGCCTTCCGGCAAGCCATGAAACCATTGATAACAGAATGCACTCAATCAAAATGCGTGGACGAGAGGTGTTCAAACTCGGCACCCGTATTATGCCAGAAGCTGCTCAACGTGCATTAGACATGGCAGGATTAACGGTTGATGACATCGATCTGTTGATCCCACATCAGGCGAATATCCGCATCATCGAAGCCGTCGGCGAGCGGATTGGGATTGCTCCAGAAAAAGTGTATATCAATGTTGATAAGTACGGAAATACCTCTGCTGCCACTACAATCGTTGCACTTGACGAAGCCCTCCGGGCCGGACGGGTTAAACCGGGCGATTTAGTGTTGCTGGTTACATTCGGTGCCGGACTGACGTGGGGAAGCACCCTGATTAAGATCTAGGCTCATATAAAAAGAAAGTGCGAAGCAGTAGGAGAAACCGAGTTTTTTCGGCAAAACCCGGTTTCTGTTGTACTATTTCTTAATATGAGCGAAAATCTAAACAAACCAGAAATCTATGTTTCATGTCTGATATGATCGAATCCTCGCCAAAAGATGCATTCGCTTTTCTCTTCCCCGGTCAAGGTGCCCAAAAAGTGGGAATGGGTTTGGAACTTGCCCAAAAATACGCCACAGCGTGTGCGGTTTTTGACGAGGTGGACGCGATCCTGAATCGAAAGTTGAGCCAGCTCTGCTTTGAAGGACCCGCGGAAGCACTGAAACAGACGGAAAATACACAACTGGCGATTCTGACATGTAGTGTTGCGGTGCTGCGAGTCTTGAACGAACACGGGATTGTGCCGAAAGCTGTTGCCGGTCATAGTCTCGGAGAGTATTCCGCGCTTGTTGCAGCGAATGTGCTTACTTTCTCAGATGCGCTGAAGTTAGTCGAGTATCGGGCGCAAGTCATGGCGGAGGCTTCTCAGCGACAAGATTGCACAATGGCTGCAATTTTGGGGTTAGCTGAAGCAACGTTACACGATCTCTGCGAAGCAACTGCTAGTGGGCAGGGGGCAAGTGCCGGTGTGGTTCAAATCGCAAACTATAACTGTCCTGGGCAACTAATTGTTTCTGGTGATACCGCCGCTGTTGAACAGGTCATGGATAGCGCGAAGGATGCAGGTGCGAGACGTTGCCTCCGACTTGAAGTCAGTGGTGCGTTTCATTCTTCCTTAATGGCACCGGCAAAAGAGCAACTTCAAACTGTAATCAACGATTTCCAGTTCAACAATCCAAGCATTCAGGTGGCTGCTAACGTAACAGGTAACTTTGTTCAAACTGCCGACGAAGTTCGTCGATTGTTGATAGCACAAGTAACCTCCGCCGTTCAGTGGGAGAAGTCAACACGGACTCTTGGAGCTGCCGGGATCTCACACTTTGTGGAGGTCGGACCTGGGACGGTACTTTCTGGAATGGTGCGCCGCACCCTTCCAGAGGCGATTTGCCTGAATGTCGAAGATACCAAGAGCCTCAATAAAGTAATGGATATAGCGTATAAGGATTGATTAAATGATACTTAAGGACAAAGTGGCAATTGTTACCGGTGCATCGCGTGGAATTGGAGAAGCGATCGCTCGAAAATTCTGTCAGGAAGGTGCAAGTGTGATGCTCTGTTCGCGCTCCGCCGAATCGGTTGCTACTATCGCTGAATCCCTTTCAGACGAGCCTGGAAACGCAAAATCTACGCAAGCTGATATTTCCAACAAAGCTGACGTAGAGGCACTCGTAGATTTAACAGTGAAAGAATTTGATCGTGTTGATATCCTTGTAAATAACGCTGGAATTACCCGCGATGCCTTGTTTATGCGGATGAAGGATGAGGACTGGGATGCGGTCTTACAGACCAATCTCACCGGAACGGCGTATTGTATGCGGACCGTTATCCGTTCAATGATGCGCCAAAGACATGGACGAATCATTAATATTTCATCAGTGGTCGGAGTTGCAGGAAACGCCGGACAAGCAAACTATGCAGCTTCCAAAGCTGGCATCATTGGCTTGACAAAATCTGTTGCAAAAGAGGCCGGCAGTCGTGGGATCACGGTGAATGCAATTACCCCCGGTTTTATCACAACTGATATGACGGGCAAAATATCGGAAGCAGATCAACAGAAAATGTTAGAAATGATTCCAGTGGGTAGTTTTGGCACACCAGAGGATGTTGCAGAAACTGCTCTGTTTTTGGCGTCAGATGCCGCCCGATACGTTACAGGACAAGCGATCCAAGTTGATGGCGGTATGTTTATGTAAGTGAATCCATATACAATTTTCATTAACTTAGGAGGATAATAAATCAATGGCAATAGATCAAAATCAAATTATCAAAATGATTGCAGATCAGTTACAGATTGACGAAGAACAGGTTAAACCTGATGCCTCGTTTATGGACGATTTAGGTGCTGATTCGTTGGATACAGTGGAACTAATCATGGCACTTGAAGAGGAATTTGATATTGAAATTCCAGACAGTGAAGCTGAAAAGATTCGCACTGTACAACAAGCACTTGATTACCTTGATGAGAATGCCTAAGGATTGTATTGACTCAATTCGAGCGTCGCATTTACTAGTCCGGTAAACGGTATTCTGCTTGTTATCTGGGGAATGTGTACTATCAACTTTTGGTTATGTAATAGTACACATTTCCTTTCCACTAATCTATTCCTACATTTCTAAAGCGAAAGAGGTATATTCGTGGGGAATCGAGTCGTTATCACTGGAATGGGAGTTGTCTGTTCTGTAGGCAACACTAAAGATGAATTTTGGGAATCAATTGCGGTCGGCAAAAGCGGTATCGATCGTGTTACGCATTTTGATCCGGAGAATTTTCGTACGCAAATTGGGGGCGAGATTAAAGGGTTTACGCCGGAGGCATATCTTCCACGGAAAGCCGTAGCGCGTTTGCCACTGTTTATCCAATACGCCCTAGTATCTGCAATCCAAGCCCAACAGGAGGCGGATCTCGATCTTTCTTCGGTAGACCCTTACCGCGTTGGTGTCGGTGTTGGATCCGGAATCGGTGGTATCAGTATTCTAGAAGAAAATCACCGAATCTTGATGGAAAAAGGACCGAGAAGAGTCAGCCCGTTTTTTGTGCCTTACGAGATTATTAATATGGCCGCTGGGCAAATCTCGATCCATTTGAAACTCAAGGGACCTAATTTCGCATCTGTTACCGCTTGTGCAACCGCAAACAACGCGATTGGCGAATCGTTCAAGATCATCCAGCGTGGTGATGCCGATGTGATGTTCGCCGGTGGTTCGGAGGATGCAATCACCCCGTTGAGCTTTGCTGGATTCTGCGCCATGCGTGCGATGTCTACGCGCAATGACGAACCGCAACAGGCAAGCCGTCCATTTGATAAAGAGCGCGACGGGTTTGTGATGGGCGAAGGGGCGGGTGTGCTAGTCTTGGAATCTCTCTCTCACGCCTTGAAACGCAATGCACCTATCTATGGCGAGATTGTTGGCTACGGGATGAGTGCTGATGCGTATGATATGGTGCATCCCAGTGAAAACGGAGAAGGGGCTGCCAAGTCAATGGAATTGGCACTCAGGGATGGCGGAATCGCACCGGAGGACGTTGATTATATCAATGCCCACGGCACCTCAACGCCATCGGGTGATATTGCAGAAACACTAGCTGTTAAGTCACTTTTCGGAGATCACGCTGACCGTCTTGCCATGAGTGCAACAAAATCTATGATAGGTCACCTGCTTGGTGCTGCCGGGGCAGTTGAGTTGATTGCCACCTTGTGTGCAATGGAAAACGACTATATCCCACCGACCATCAATTACGAAAACCCCGATCCAGAATGTGATTTGGACTGTGTGCCAAATCAGGGACGGTCCGCAAATATCCAAGTTGCACTGTCCAACGCCTTCGGTTTTGGTGGACACAACACGTCTATCGCTGTCCGCAAATATGTAGCCTGAAATGCAGGGCTCTGTTAGCTAAAAACTAAGAAAGACTCACATTTCATTTTTGACTCATGTGAATAAATTGTGCAACAGAAACCGAGTTTTTTTTCTTGAAAACTCGGTTTCTTTTTGTGTATTGTACTTTTTAACATAATTCCTATCCCTCACCCGTTACGGATTATCTATTCAGGGAAGCCATGAACTGGAAAGACAAAACCATCTTCATCGGCGACAATCTACATATTATGCGGGGGATGAACAGCGATAGCGTCGATCTGATCTACCTCGATCCGCCATTCAATTCCAACCGCAACTACGCTGCACCCATCGGCAGCCGAGCCGCCGGTGCTGCCTTCAAAGACACCTGGACACTCTCCGACGTTGACCTCGCCGAACACGGCGAACTCGCCGAGGGGGCCCCGCCCCTGCATACCGTCATACAAGCCGCACGAGAAGCACATGGCAAGGGGATGCAGAGCTACCTCATCATGATGTCCACCCGCCTACTGGAGATGGAACGTATCTTGAAAGACACAGGAGGCATCTATCTACATTGTGACCCGACCGCTTCGCACTACCTGAAGTTGGTGATGGATGTAGTGTTTGGACGAGATAACTTTCGGAATGAAGTGGTGTGGAAGCGCACATCAACGAAATCGTTGGGGAGACGCTACGCGGTGAACAGTGACCGAATCCTTTACTATGTCAAGTCCGACAGCGCAACCTGGAATCAACAATATACCCCCTATGACGATGAATACATACAGAAAACTTATCGGCGTCAGGACAAACATGGTAGATGGGCAACAGTTGATTTATCGGGCGGCAAAGCAGGCAGCGAGCGAGCGTACATGCCATTGAAAGGCATTGAACCTCCTCCCGGACGGGCGTGGGCACCACCCACTCGTAACAAATTTCCTGCTTCCGCACAAGTTCTGCTGCCAGACAATTATGAAGCACTCGACCAATTGGCGAAATGTGAAGCTCTTGATGATGCTGGCTTGCTGCACTGGCCCAAAGGTGAAAAAGGAAGACCGCGGTGGAAAAAGTATCTATCTGCGATGCCAGGTGTTGTGGCTGGTGACTTGGTTCTCGATACGCCACCTGTAAAGGGTAAAGAACGGACCGGCTACCCCACGCAGAAGCCTCTCGCCTTGCTAGAGCGTATCATCAAAGCCAGTAGCAACCCCGGCGATGTGGTGTTTGACCCTTTTTGTGGATGTGCCACGACGTTGGTGGCAGCGGATCGGCTGCAGCGGTCATGGGTAGGGATTGACATTTCACCAAAAGCGGCGGAATTAGTGGTAGAACGGATCAAAGCAGATCAAGGCTTATTTCCGGAAGTTGTCCACCGCGATGACTACCCAAAGCGGACGGATATGGGTGACACCCCACCGGCACGGACGCATAAGCATACGCTGTTTGGATTACAGGAGGGGTTGTGTGGCGGCTGCGGGATTTTCTTCCCGTTTCGGAATTTGACGATAGATCACAAGATTCCGAGAAGTAAAGGCGGGACAGACCACTTTGAGAACCTGTGGCTATTATGCGGTGCTTGCAATTCGATGAAGGGAACGGGGACAGTTGCAGAATTGCGAGCGAAATTGAACCAGTAAGGAAAAACGACAATGATAGTAATAAGAACGTAATTACCCCCAAAAACTAGACAGTTGAATAAGGTGAGTTGATAGGAAACTTTTTTCGCCAAAGCGATGCGTTTACCGGCCGGTTCTTCGGTTGCAACTGCCTCGTAGCAGATTTGACCCGATATGAGTGCCACTTCCGCGTGTTGAGCAAAGTAAGAAGCAATCTGTTTGTAGTAAGCTTCGGCAATGATAGGTATCAGATTAAAGTCTGATGAAATCTTCTGAATAATGGCCGCTCGTGCGGTCTTGGATTGTAGACGGTTAATGCCGTAGGATGTATCGTTTTGTGGCTTCATATTAACCTCCATGAATGGAGGACAGCTGATGGGTATACCATCTCCTTTAAGTTTAACTCATGGAGTCATTTGATACAAACTATAAGTGAGAGGTGAAAGGAGAACAAAATGTTGAAAAAAATGGGAAGATACTTTTTCACGATTTCTGTTATTTTGTCTGTTATCTTACTCGTGTGGGCGTGCGGGGTTTCTAATGTCGAGACAGAAGAAGCGTCACTGCCGGAGGCCGCCCGACAAGCGGGTGTGCAGGCGGAGTCAAATTTGGCTGAAAACGACCCCAGCAACGAGCGTTGGGGCAACGAAATTGAACGCGATTTTCAAAAAGCGAAGTATGTTGAGATCCAAGATTCTATGCGCCCTGGAGACGTGATTGCGTTTTCAGGAGGAACCTTCGCTTCTCGTATGGTCATGGCAGTTACGGGTAGCAACGTGTCGCATGTGGGTATGGTTGTGCCTGCCACAGTTTTGGAGAAATCTCATAATGAACCTGTCATTGCAGAGGTCAACGAAAAGGGCGTTATCTTTTCGCCTATCAGCAAGGTCATCAAAGGTGAAAGTGCAGTGTTGTGGTGGTTGCCTTTAGCGGAGAAACCGGTGCCGGAAGACGTTGTAGCAGCGGTGACGAAACACAAAAAGAAATCTTACGACTATCAGCAGGCAACCCTGCTGGTGTTAGAGCCGCTGGCACCCGTGTTTGCCGATGCGGGTCCACAATTGAAGACAGATATTTCTCGGATTCTATCAGACCAGCTGGTGCCGCCACTCCGAGAACATCTTCTTGCGGGGATTCCAGAAGGGGGCACGCGGACAGTGGTGGCAAACGTCGTATCGGAATCCCAACTCCGTAGCGTTGTATCGGAAGTGTTGGATGTGCATTTAGATGTAACGCGTTTGATGGATCCCTATGTGGCCCGCCTACAGAATCAGAAGGACACCCGGAAACTGTTCTGTTCGGAGTTTGTTGCGGATGTCTTAGCGACTATCGGAGTGATTCAGGACATCGTTGCATCCCAAACGACTCCGATTGAGTTGTGCCTGCTTGAAGGAATTTATGCCAGTGAGTATGTCCAGTTTAAGGGCAATGATGCAAAAATCAGAGCAATGATGCAGAAAAGATAAAGGATTCTGTCTGTCGAAGAATGGCAAACTCGTCCACTCTTGTCCGGACTCATATCCAAACTCGGCTAGGTTTGGGCGTCTGGGTCACCAGCCCCACCGTGCCCGCTTATCCAGTTCAACATCGTTTCGGTTCACCTAACCCCTAAAGATTTTTCTAGTCCTTTGTTACCATGGCTCAGAACTGTTGGAACGCCTCCCGAACTTCGGAAACCAATCTGTCAATATGCTCCGTCGTCATCGGGAGGGATACATTCCCACCGCTCGTCCAATGAATCCCATGGTTCAAGAGCCAGAAAAAGAGATAATCCTGCAATAGCTTATCATCTTGTGCGGCTTCTCGATAGTTCCGTGGGGGACGGGGCAGAAAATGGACACGGAAAAGTGAGCCAACCACAGTGACTTGCGCTTCGACACCTACTTCAGCAAACACAGTTTCCAATTTTGCTCCTAACTGTTGCGTCAGCGCGCCGATTTTGTCGTATGCCTCCGATGTCATTGTTTGGAGTGTGACAAGCCCGGCGACCGTAGCGATAGGATTTGCGTTGTAGGTTCCCGACTGCGGAATCTTCGCTCCCGATATAGGACTGTACAATTCCATTACATCGGCACGTCCACCGAAGGCAGCTCCCGCCGTGCCACCTGCAATGACTTTTGCCATGCACGTCAAATCAGGTCTCACGCCATAAAGTTCCTGTGCACCACCAGGGGAAGCCCTGAAACTGATGATTTCATCAAAAACCAACAATGCGCCTGCCTGTGTCGTAAGTTCTTTCAGACGGGTCAGGAAGCCGTCTATTGGGAGACAGGTGCCCGCACCCGTTGCCAACGGATCTACAATTACCGCTGCCAAATCATCAGCATTTTCGTTAATGATTTCTGCACAAGCGTCCGCATCGTTAAATGGCAGCACTATCACCTCTTCAAGGACAGCCGGTGAGAGCCCTGCTGTCGAAGAAACGGACCGAGGGCGGTCGGCGGGCCCCAACTCGGGTCCCAGTGGGGGAACATAGCTAACGAGCGCGTATTCACCCACACCGTGATATGCCCCTTCAAATCTGGCAATTTTGCGTTTACCAGTGAAAGCCCTAGCGACTCTCAATGCGTTCAGCACTGCCTCCGTTCCGGAGCTACAGAAGCGAATTCGTTCCAAGGAGGGCACGCGCTCCCGCAACAGTTCCGCCATTTCGACTTCAAGGGCTGTCGGTCGAGAAAACGCTGTCCCTTTAGCCACACGGTCCTGAAGTGCTTTGACAATCGCAGGATGAGCGTGCCCCAGAATCAAAGCTGTGTTGTTGTTGACAAAATCCAACAACCGGTGACCATCTAAGTCGTAGAAATAGACGCCTTCACCACGCTCTATATATATCGGAAAGGGAGACATATACGCACCGGTGCGGGTATTACCCCCCGGCAACGATTCCTTTGCCCGTTCAAACATCTCCCCTGAGCGAGGATTGTTCGCCACATATTCCGTGATTAAGCTATCCAGCGAATTTTGTAATGCTTGCTTGTCCATACTACCCCCTTATTTGCTGCTAACTCCTATTCTGATTTCGCCTCTATCTTTGGCGGTTGGAAAAACTCCATCGTGATTCCATCTGGATCCGTCATATAAATCGCCCAAGCGCCTTTATTCGCGCCCGCCGTAATCGCGACAGGTGGTGAACGGAACTTTACGCCCGCAGCGCACAATTCTTCATACGCTGCCCGTAGGTCATCAACCAGAAATGCGATATGTGAACTGCCCACATTTTTGGTACGAACATCGGCGAAGACACCGCGCGGGACGACGTACTCAATTAACTCGATGGCGTGAGTTGAACCGGGAATACTCAACATTGCCATCTTCGCAACGCTCTCGGGATAGCCTACAATATCGCGGAAGTATTGGTTGCGGTTTTCGCGCTGCCAAATCACTTCGCAGCCGAGCAATCCGACATAGAATTCAAGCGAGCGTTCAAGATTAGAAACGGTGTAACTGGTATGATGCGCGCCGGTGACTTTCATACCGCCTCCTCAAGGGTGCACGTCATTGGGTAACTGATATATTCACTACCTCCGAGCATTTTACCAAAAATTTGATGTAGTGTCAATTAAGAATCTTGTTTCAGTTCTCTGTAAATCGTGCTATAATTTTTAAGCAGTACAATTCAGTGCCGATAGAAGTAATAACCTTTGGCGCGAGTCAGTTCATTAATGAACCGATGAACTAATAAACCAACCCACGCATCATATTTCGCTTTTCGATCGAATGGTAGGTCTTAATCCTTACCTGCCAAATTCCGTCTCAATATATAATATGGAAATGATCACAAAAGCTACAGGAGATATTGAATGCAAATCATACAAAGCTTCCTCATTGGGTTGGCTGCGCTAAGACGGAATAAACTCAGATCATTGTTGACGATGCTCGGTATCATCATTGGCATCTCTGCGGTTGTTGGCATGGTTTCGATTGGCGATGGGGCAAAGTTTTTAGTCTTAGCGGAGTTTGAACGAATGGGCGGATCCGATTTAATTATCTGTTTCCGTCCGCGCTGGATCCAGAGAGAGGAAGACGGCGAATGGATCCAAAATAAAGCCCCGGCCTATCTCGAATACGAAGACATCGAGGCAATTACGATGTCCTGTCCTTCGATTAAGAGTATTACGGGGGATATTGACACGATAGCACAGCCTATATCGTACAGAGGGGCGACGAAACATTTCCGCTTTGAGGGTGTCACGCCACTTTATCAAGAGGTTCACAATTGGTATGTCGAAACCGGGCGTTTTATCCAACAGGAGGATCTGGATCGGAACGAGTCGGTCTGTGTAATTGGGGTGCAGGTCCAAAGAGATTTGTTTGGTAAAACAGATCCAATCGGTCAAGAGTTAAAGATTGGAAGACAGCGGTTTACCGTCGTCGGAGTGATGGAGGAAAAAGGGAATAAAATGGCGACGGAGGGGTGGGATGAAAAGCTGATTGTTCCATTTACAACCATGTGGACCCGCTTCATCGGCAATCAGAAGTGGGGGTTTGAATTATGGATGAAAGCGGAGAGTTTTGAAAAGGTAGATCAGGCACTCGCAGAAGTGATGATTACCCTACGTCGCCGACACGGCACTGAAGAACACTTCCAGTTTTACACTGCAAAGGCGGTATTGGAACAGGTTGGACAGGTCAGTCAGGTCCTCAAGATTTTGCTCGGCGGTGTGGCGAGTATCTCTCTATTGGTCGGTGGCATCGGTATCATGAATATCATGCTCGTTTCCGTGACGGAACGCACGCGAGAGATTGGGCTGCGCAAAGCCGTTGGTGCGCGACACCGCGATATTTTGCAGCAGTTTCTAATTGAATCAGTCGTGTTGAGCGTTTCTGGAGGACTGATTGGAATTCTCATTAGCGGGTTCATTACTTTTGTCGTCGCGTGGGGAGTCACAACATTTCTCATCAAAGAGACAGAATGGCCCGCAGTGGTATCGTTATGGGCGGCAGCTGTTGCTTTCGGTTCTTCCGCGTTTATCGGTATAGTATTTGGCATTCTTCCCGCCTATAAGGCGGCGCGGTTGATGCCAACCGAGGCTTTGCGGCATGAATAAAGGTGCCATTGAGGAGAAACCCATGGGTGCAGACAGGGCAATTGCATGTAAATATTATATAACAGATGCGACTCCCCTATAGGGGGAGATAAGTTGATAAAAATCAGAAAATCTAAAATATAAAAGGAGAGATAGATGTGATCAAATTATATGGTGAGGATTACCATCGCCTGCAACTACTTCGACATGTCGGAGACATCTCCCAAATTGCTGGTGTGAAGCGATATGAATTAGCGAGCGGATCTGAAAAAGGAGTGACTGGCGTTGATTTTCGGACCGGTTCCGGGTTAAATTTTTCTGTCCTACCGGACCGCGGATTAGACATCTCTTATGCGGAATACAACGGCATTCCGTTGTGCTGGCGTTCCAGCACCGGCGATGTCGCCCCCACCTATTACGAACCGGAGGGGAATGGATGGCTCCGTGGATTCTTTGGGGGGTTACTAACCACCTGCGGCATGACGTACCTAGGCGAACCGGATACCGATGAGGAAGAATCGCTTGGCTTGCACGGCAGAGTTTCTTATATCCCCGCCCAGAATATGTGGATCGATAGCCGTTGGGAGGGGGATCGGTATATCATGTGGGCGCAAGGCAAGGTGACAGAAACAACGGTCTACGGTGAAAACCTCTGTCGAACCCGGCGTATTTGGACAGAACTTGGCGCAACGAAGCTCCATATCGAAGATATTGTTGAGAATCTTGGCTATCAGGATACACCGCACATGTACCTATTCCATATCAACCCCGGATTTCCTATCGTTGCTGAAGGTTCCGAGTTGATTGCTCCTTCGTCGCAAGTAACCCCAATGGATGAACACTCGGCGGGAAAATTAAGCGACCATGCGCGGTGCGAAGCACCTACTGTCGATTTTCGTGAAGAAGTGTATTACCATGAGATGGAAGCGGATGAGGATAACCATATCTATGTTGCTCTCGTCAATCGGTCCTTCAATAATGGACAAGGGCTTGGACTGTACGTGAGATACCACAAAACGCAGCTTCCAAAATTCGTTCAATGGAAAATGAACGGTGAGGGGCTCTATGTTATTGGCTTGGAACCGGCAAACTGTTGGGTCGATGGCAGATCAAAGGAAAAAGAACGAGGGACGTTGGAATTTCTGGAACCGGGTGGACGCAGACATTATGAAGTTGAAATCGGTGTTCTGACTTCTAACACAGCGATTGAGAGGCTAGGAGAAAAGATTGAAGCGACAACGAGGAATAACTGATCTGGATTAACTGAAACGGATTGATAGATTCACCCTGTAAATTTCTCAAGTCTATTGTAATACAGCATGACGCTAAAATTATGGTAAATTCTCAAAACAGATAGACACTTTCGCTCCCCGGTAGGTTCGGTATCCGAACTGCCCCGGTTTGGCGTGTCTCATTAATTCTAAGACTATATACCTACCAACTCACCTTTGCAAAGGAGAAATAAATTATGAAAGCACCCCGTCGTTTAACTGCCGTAACTCTAATCTTGCTGACTAGCATCATGGTGTTGAGCTACAGCGGGAAAGAAACAGTGGCAGCTTCCGATGTTGATCCTGACAGCGTTTTGAATGTCATCCCGCAAGACACCGTTGGGGTAATTTACATACCCAGTTTACTGGGACTCAATGACGAAATTAACGCACTTATGGCAGAAATAATTCCTACAGATCCACCGCAAGAATTGCCCGCTCAGATATTAGCTGAGACCTTTAGCGCAGGTTTTGGGACACTAGAAGAATTGGAAGAGCTGGGTTTGGATATGCGGCGAAACTTCGCGGTGTTTCTCTCCGGTGTGAATCCACTGATGTATTCTGCTGCGGTCCACGTTAAAGATGCCGAAGGTGTTCAACAATTAATCGAAATGGAAGCGGAAGGCAGTAGTTCCTTCACCCATAACGGTGTGACATATTATACCACGGGTGAGGAGGGAGCATTTGTTCTGATAGACGATGTGATGGTCTATTCAGGTTCAGCCGCGGTCTGTAAAAAGGTCATTGATACCCAGAAAAAAGTGATACCATCGATTGCGGACACTACCGACTTCCAATCGCTCCAGCTTGATACCACATCTGGCGTAAATGATTTGATTGCTTACTTTGCAATGGAGGCAATTGCGGATGGCCTCGGGCCCACGCTAACCGAAAAAGCGGAGGGGTTAAAGGAAGAAATGGAGGCAAGTGCCGAAACGGACCCAGAACTCAGGGTCGGCTTGGCGCAGGCTCAAAGTCTAATTGACGGCGGTCTATGGATGCTGGATCAGTCGAAAACCTTGAGTCTTACCGTGCAGCTCAACGATACCGATCTCCAAATTTCTCCGTTCCTCAAATTTAAGCCGGATAGCGAAATCCAGACATATATTAGTCAAATGCCCAGAGAACTGACACACCTTAAATACCTGCCCCAAACTGCGTTTCTCAATGGTGAAATGCAATTTCAGCAGGAGGTATTCATTCAGCTTACACAGACAATAATGCAGTTATTTATACCTTCGAGTTCAAACGCGGATACAGCGGAGATTGAAGAGGCAACCGAAGTGCTTACTGAAGCCACAAAGAATTTTTACGCCGGCTTGGGAGATGAAATCGCTTTTTCTGGCAATTTCGGTAGTAGCCTGATGCCTGACATCTTATACATCTACGATGTGAAGGATGAAGCACAGGTTAGAGCCACCATGGAGAAAGACTTCACTGGATATTTGGGAGCGACCATGGGACTAATGCAAGCGTTGGGAACCACACAGGAATTAGCTGGTCTGTACAGCGATGTGTCTGCAGGGCCCCCTGAGATTTACAGCGGCGTGGAGATTAAAAGTTACATTCTGCCGAATATCAACGCCATTTTCGCTGAACTTCCGCCCGGAATGGAAGTTGCTGCCCCAGAACAGTGGAATGTCTACTATGCTATCAACGACGGCAAAATGCTCTACGCAATGGCGGGCAACGCCCAACCTATAAAAAGCGTACTAGACCGAATGGCGGGTATGGAAGCAGGCTTTGATGAAGCGGCAGGTTACGCCAAATTGACCGGGGCGTTGACCCTGAAAAACAACATGTTCTTTGCGATTTCACCTATCACTGCGGTTAAGAATCTTGTACAGATCTTAGCGCAAGCGGATCCAAACATTGGCGTGATCCAGATGTTTTTGGTGAACATTCCTGAAACCTACAGCATCGGTATTGCCAGCCAAAATCGGGATCACGGGGTTGCGGGAGAACTATTTATCTCGCTCGGCGATTTCAAGGAGATCATCGTTATGCTTATCAGCCTGCAGCAAATGGGAGGAATGCAGTGATTCAATGGTAGGTTTCATTGAGAAATTACCGAGTGATGTTGTAGTGGTAGGAGGGAAGAAGTAAGAGAACGGAAGGTATCGCCTCATTAATTCGGCACCCTCCGTTCACGCTGTAACCGTAGGAATCGACTAATTTGTTGCGGTTTTCGCGCTAAAACCCGCGTTTTCGACAGCATCAGTCAATTGGACAGTAGTGGCTTTGCCTTTTTCCAGCTTAACGATGGCTTTACCATCTACTTGGGAAACATCGGCACTAATCACGCCGGGAACGTTCGTAAGTGCGGCCCGCACTTTGGAGACACAGCCGCCTCACGTCATCCCATCAACGTTTAACGTGATTTGTTCGTGAGCCGCCGGTGCTGCTTCAGACATATCTGCGCTTGCAGCGGTTTTGGTTTCTGTAGTTGCAGGTGCTGCGGTCTCAGCCGCCTTTTCCATCTTCTTCTCTGAAGCACAGCCAATAGCAAGTAGAATTGCGACGCAGCAAATTAGTGTCAGTTTTAGTATGTGCATTTGGGTTACACCTCCTCTCTAACTCTCCAATCAAAATCAAGTACCCATTCATTGTATGTGAAAGCATCGGTTTTGTCAAATAGAATCCGACATTCAAGCTGTCAATAAATAGCGATGTTTAACGTGAAGTGATTTAGGATAACCACCGACTTTATACAATAGGAGACGACAAGACTTCCTATTAAACGTCCATCAACTCCGCACGTAAGCGTTCGACGTCAACACGAGCACCCGTCCGCGCCGACGTGTTACACGCCTCCATCAATATCCACGTTCCTAACGTGGTTTCCTGTAACCACTCCCGATCTTTGCCGGTGCAGATGGTATCTGCAAAGGCATCAAACTGAAGCCGATCGTCTTCAACAAGTCCGGGATGGAGGTCTTGAAGTTGGTAATCTTCGACACATTCACCCTTACGGAAAAGCTGGAGATGCCCCGCCTCCCGTCGGATATCCCCATGTTCTCCGTGAAATGTCCAGTGACCACTCCAGCCGAATGGGTTTGCATGGGAGGCGTTCGTTCCCGTATAGCAGAATGGCGCGCCGTTTGGGTATTCCAGCAATGCCTGACCGCCTGCCGTTCCCCAGACGCCGGTCCGAGCAATGTCATGGTCTTCTCGTTGGTGAACGCACGCTGTCACATATTTCGGCAGGCCTTTCGCTGCAACAAGTTGATCGAGTTGATGTGCTGTGGCAGCGTGAAAGAAGATCCCTTCAACATAAGCGTCCGGGTAGCGTGAATTATCTGCTCGCCAGAGATTTTGCCGAATCCAGAATCGACACTCCCCGCCAAGCATGTCGCCGATGCCGTCCGCCCCACGCAGCCACTCACGCATCTTAGAAGCAGCAGGATTCCAGCGTTTATTTTGTCCCTGTACCAGCATCAGATCGGGATGTGCCTTGCTAACCTTGATAATTTCTCGAAACTCATCTGGTGCTGTCGCAATCGGTTTGACACACAACGTATGCATCCCAAGATTCAAGCTTTCGACAACCAGCTTTGCGTGCACTGGCGTTGAAGCATAGATGAGGCACACTTCTGCATGATGCCTCGCCCGCGCTTCAGTGATTGTTGCATAGATCCGTTCACCAAGTCCTTCGGGCACATCACCCGCCAATGACCCTACCCCCTCTCTCGCCTCGTCGAGATTGATGTCCACACAGGCGACGGGGGACAATCCTTTGCAGTTGACTAGTGCCTGAAGCCGCCCACGAGCAAAATGGGTGCAGCCTACATGAATTGTTGGTATAGCCATGATTACCTCCTTGTACAGGTCGTCTATAGTGAATTCAAGAAATAAATAGACACTTGCGCCCCCCGGTAGGGGCGGTTTTTAACCGCACCGCATCGGCACTGTTTCCAACAGGGACTATCAAACAGGAGGACGGTAGAGGCGGTTTCTAACCGCCTCGGTTTGGAGTGTCTCATTAATTGTAAGGTCCACTATAAATTCGGTGCTATTCTCCCAGTGCTTCATCAAAATCTTGGCTGTTGTGCTCCAATACAGCTGTCAGTGAGAAATCTCCACCGTAAGCCAGCAACTGTGCTCCCATTGCGCTATACCGTTTAATCAGTTCAGGGGTCCCGGCGGGAATACCCCAAGCGATGCCATACCTTCTGGCCGCATCGGCAACTCGAGCGATGGCTTCATCGAGGCTAGTTTGTGTCTCACCCTCACTCTGGTTCAGGCGTAGTCCAAGATCTCCCGGACCGACGAAGAGCACGTCCACTCCCGGCACAGCCGCAATCTCTTCGACATTCTCAAGGGCCTTCAGTGTCTCAATTTGAATAGCGATGAAAGTCTCTCGATTCGCATCATCGGTATAGGTGCTGTCTGGGTTCCAGACCCCAAGTCCGAAATCGCCATCCAGACCGGCACCGTCCAAGCCACGATTACCGATAGGCGGAAATTTCACAGCGTTCACAATGTGTTGGGCATCCGCTGCATCTGAGACCAACGGCATCATCAAACCGGTCCCACCATCTTCAAAGTAGCGATAAAGCCGTGTCCGCTCTTGGGTGGGAGGCCGTACCATGCAGTCAATGTCATTATGGTAACATAGTCCCAACAGGCTCTGCACCTCACGATCTGTCATCGCTCGATGCTCCAAATCCAGCCATATAACATCGTAGCCGAAATGTGCGGCATAACGCACAAAAAATGGTAGATAGTGTCCCAAGCCACAGACTCGGGCACATCGGTTTTGATGGATTTTCTTCAGGGTTTTGCTGTTTCTCATGTTCCTCCTCGTTCAGGTTAAGGACATTTATAGTGAATTCAAAAAATAAATAGACACTTTCGCCCCTCGGTTTCGATCCCTACTTATCGGGTCCGGTAGGTGCGGTTTCCTAACCGCCCCGGTTTGAAGTGTCTCATTAATTCTAAGGTCCACTATAGTTCTCCTGCAGGAAGGATTTCCGAATCCCGACCTCCCCCGATCCCAACTTCCTACTCAGATAGGGCTGAAACCGAAAACTCAATCGTCCTAGATACAGGTAAAAATGGATTCCATAAGCCACTCTGTTACGTCGGGGTACTGATCAAGATCCAAGACAAATTCCTGTCCACGACCAACGCTCTGCAAGTAGGTGTATTTCTCACCATGCTTCCAGCGGTCAGGGTTGTGATGATAGGTAAGTGGGCACTTGCCGTTGTCAGGGTAGAAACATCGAGGCAACCGCCAATATGATTTCGATTTCCCTAGATTAGTTAAAATCAGATTCGGGTGAAGTTTCGGGAACTGTCCTGCGCCCGGCCCTATCGGTCCATTGCCCAAATCCAACGTTTCAGACGCAATGTATAGTGTGTTATTTGAATAGGGCTCGGGGCATTGTAGGTATTGTAGGTGAGGATGGTAGCGCGCCCATGGAAGTTCATCATCCATCAGTTCATTGACCTTGCGAATTTCCCCAATCTGAAGCCAACCCCACAGGAGGTGTAATTCATTATCTCCGACAAAGTGCCAACAATTAGACGTTTTCCCAACCTTCTGGTAGAAACCGAAAAACAGGAACAGATCACCAACTTGCACACCCTGCTTGCTCAGATGGGTTTGATGTCCCTTGCCTTGACCAAACAGGGGTCGCCAACCTTCCTGACGCGGATAAGCTTCGTAGTTGATGTCCGGATCTAAATGGGCATGGGACTCGGGCCCAATCTGGTCCTCGGTGAGATTAGCGACCACTTCACCGATATTTATGTCACCATGTTGCAGCTCCCCATAGGTAATCCTTGAGTCGGGGTCAGGTATCGGCAAAGAATACAGCGTATTGTCGGGAAAGATGGGACTGGCACAACCACCGTTATCTTCAGATGAATCAAATCCCTTTCTACTGAGAATCAGCTTCATGTGTGATGCCCTCCTCACCAAATTGAAAATTTGCCTAATCCAAAAGATTGGGGATTGGAATAATTGAGCTTTTTCATCAGGATTTACACATTCCGTAGGGAACACCGATCGTTGTTCCCTACAAACCCCTTATGGACGCTCTGTTGTATTTGTCCGTTTCTTAATCCCGATTTATCGGAGATTCATCGAGCGCATCGGGGCAGGGATGCCCCTCCCACACCCCCCTCAGTCCTCCCGCAAGCGGGGAGAGGGACTTTGGCCGCTCAACTGCGTAAGTCCTATTTATTATAACCGATTATCGCAGCGAAAAGCAATCAAGGTGTGTCTGATTTTTTCGTTGCAGAATTGGACGGACTTTGCTATGATACTCGAAAACAGAGCCGAATCATAAACCTATTTTTCAGACACATCGGAGGGTTCAATGCGACAAAAAATTAGCGGTACAGGCGGAATGATCCTAGTCAAAATGCTCAAGGAATGCGGGGTCGAATATCTCTTTACCAACCCCGGCTCAGCAGAAACAGGACTCTTTGCAGCCGTTGCCGAAGATGGAGATTTGAGAATTGCTATGGCAAAACATGAGGGGTTGGTCTCCGCCATGGCAGATGGATACCACCGCACCAGTGGCAAGGTGGGAGTGGCTATCGCTCATGTGACCGGCGGCTCGCTTCAGATGGCGGGCCAACTCTACAACGCCCAGATGGCAGGGTCGGCGGTGGTTGTCATCGCTGGAGATTGGACAATGGAGGTTCAGGATTTCCGAGGCTTAACACCTTTCCCCGGACTGAGTCAGGCAGAACTGATGCGCGGCGTGACCAAAGAGGCGCGGTGTGCTTATCAAGTGAGCTATCAACCCGAAGCACTTACGGTCGCAACGGCGAGAGCGATGCGGGAGGCGACGAACCCACCAACCGGTCCTGTTTTTATATCGGTGAACGCGAATCTATTCCAGCAGGAGGACCTTGAGGCGGAGATCGGAGAAGGCGCGGGATATCAGATTGAAGGCCCGGGAGCAGCCCGACCTCAAACAATAAAAGCTATCGCCCAAAAACTTGGCGACTGTAGTTGTCCCGCATTGATGTTCGGCGATGATGTCTGGAATCAAAATGCACAAGACGAAGCAGTACAACTGGCAGAATTGCTCGGCGCGCCGGTTTTCAGTAGCCGACAAACCAGTGCCAACTTCCCGACCCACCATCCGCTGTCGTGCGGCGGTTATCCAGTGGAACCGGAATTTTCTGAGGTCACAGGGCTGCAACCTGATCTCTTGTTCATGGTCGGCTGTCGAGGACTTCATGGATCCGCGGAAGAACCAACTGTGATGCAGATTGGCCCTAACCCCACGCTGATGGGGCGACACTATCCGCTCGATCTCGCTGCCCAATGTAACCTAAAAGATACGCTACCTGCCCTCTGTGAGACGATATCCAACATGTACGGAGGGGATACGATCGAGCTGTGGCGAAACCAACGCTCCAAGGTCTCAACCTACGCAAAACGCTTGCTTGAACGCGAGGAGGCGGTGGTCCGGGAACATGCGGACGACGACGTGATTCACCCCAGCTTGCTAGAGGCGCAGATGGCGACGCTCCTGCCGAAAGACTCGATAATCATTGGTGAAAACCCAACCGCCCGGACAACGCTGCTGCCGTTTGGATATCAGCAGATGTGGCGGTTCGGCGGTGGCGGTGGCTCACTCGGTTGGGCGGTCGGCGGTGCGGTTGGCGCGAAGATTGGTATTGGAGAGGAAAGACCCGTTGTGCTTAGCATCGGCGATGGTTCGCTTACCTATAGCGCAGCAGGGTTCTGGTCTATGGCTCGCTATAAAACCCCTGTGCTGACAATTGTTTCCAACAACGAAAGCTATCAGGTAGTCCGTATAAACTGGGCGCGGGAAATGCCAGACAGCCAAATGGTGCAGGAGGGCAAATACCCCGGACTCTTCCTTGGAGGCCCGTCGATTGATTACGCTGGACTTGCTCGGTCTCAAGGTGTAGATGGCGAACGTGTCACTGATCCGTTGGGACTAGAGGCAGCACTGAAGCGGGGAATTGACTGTATCCTCAAAGAAAATCGACCGTATCTACTTGATGTCGTCGTAGCGCGAGAAGGGATCGGGCATGAGTCCGAATGGCATCAAGGGTGGCAGATGTAAAACAAATCTCCGCATTTTGTCTGGGAGGCAAAATATGAGTTTTGGTAGACGGTTATGCGCTTTGGCTTTCTCAGCGATACTAGCTGTATCCCTAACAGTTGTTGCCGATGAGGAAGTTGAGGAAGTCGAAGAGATTATTATGCTGGAAGAGGTTGTAGTTACAGCCCAAAAGCGCGAGCAGCGATCTTTTGATGTGCCACTCTCCATTTCGACGCTGCGGGGTGAAAAATCCGACACCCTGCGCTCATCTGGCATGGATGTACGATTTCTGTCGAATCGTACGCCCAGTTTGCAGATGGAATCCTCGTTTGGGCGCGTCTTTCCGCGCTTTTACATCCGCGGCTTGGGCAATACGGACTTTGACCTCAATGCCTCGCAACCGGTTTCCATTCTCTACGACGGGATTGTGCTGGAAAACGCTTTGCTGAAAGGGTTTCCTGCCTTTGACCTTGACAGGATTGAGGTGCTGCGAGGCCCGCAAGGCACACTGTTTGGACGTAATACCCCCGCAGGAATTGTTAAGTTTGAATCGGCACGTCCCACGCAGAAATTAGAAGGGTATGGTCGGTTGAGCTACGGACGGTTCAACAGCAGTAATTTTGAAGGGGCGTGGTCTGGTCCGGTTATTCTGTCTGTGCTCGCTGCGAGATTGTCACTGCTTGTTCAGCAGCGGGGCGATTGGATCTATAACGAATACACGGACGAGGAAGATGCCCTAGGGGGACATCGGGACATAGCGGGACGCTTGCAGTTTTTGTGGACTCCTACCCCGGACCTGGAAGCATGGGTGAAGTTCCATGCCCGTGACCTCGACGGCACCGCGCGCATGTTTCGCGCCAATACTCTGTCAAAGGGGGAGGGAGATCTAGTGTCCGATTTTGACCGAAATCGCATCGCACACGATGGACGCAATGAGCAAACCTTGGGTACACAGGGCTTGGCAGCGAAGGTGCGTTATGACATAGGGGACTTCCAACTAGTTTCGCTGACGGGATTGGAGCGGCTCTCCACCTTTTCGCGTGGAGATATTGATGGTGGATACGGTGCTGCTTTCAGCCTGCCGAGTGGTCCCGGCACAATACCCTTTCCTTCCGAAACCGCGTCCGGCATCCCTGCGCTCCGCCAGTTCAGTCAAGAAGTTAGACTGATGAGTACGGAACGCTACCGTCTCGCCTATCAATTTGGATTGTACTATTTCCGTGAATTCGTGGAGATGGAAGATTTTAACTACAATACCTTAGCTGAAGGTGTTCAAGATGGAAAGGTGCGTCAAGAGCAACTAGCCATAGCGCGGGCGGCATTTGCGGCACTGAACGTCCGATTGGTCGAAGATCTGGAATTAGGGGTTGGCTTACGATTGTCTAATGATACGAAGGACTATACAGCGTGGCGGATCGAGGCACCCGCTGTCACGGAGGCAGGTCCGCTCGGTCCCATCCACAAGAATCCTGAAGCCACGGTATGGAGCGGGGATCTGAGTCTGCGCTATAAGATCGCACCGAGTGTGCAGACATATCTCCGCGCAGCGCGTGGATTTCGCGCTCCTAGCATTCAAGGGCGGCTGTTGTTTGGCGATGAGGTCACGGTAGCGGATACGGAGACTATTCTGTCTGTTGAAGGTGGTACAAAGCTGCGCTTGTGGGGACAACGGTTACACCTCGATATGGCTGCCTTCCACTATTTTATGCAGGATCAGCAGCTCACTGCGGTGGGGGGAGAGACCAATTTCAATCGGTTGGTGAACGCTGAGAGCACCATTGGACGGGGTGTCGAGGCAGAATTGACCCTTGCGCCGGTTACAACCCTAGAGGTTACGGCGGGACTCAGTTATAATCAAACTCGTATTGACGATCCGAATTTGGCTATACAGGGTTGCGGCGCACCGTGTACAGTGTTGGATCCACCCGGTGCTGCTGACGGAACTTTTTCCATTGATGGTAATGGCTTACCGCAGGCTCCGCGGTGGATTGCAGATGTGACACTGCGTTATGCGGTTGATCTCCCGGCAGGTGTCCGCCTCATCGCATCCACGGATTGGGCTTACCGTAGCAACGTGCGATTTTTTCTCTACGAATCTGTGGAATATGCCGATGATAGGCTCTTGGAAGGTGGCATCCGGCTTGCCTGCTTATTGCCATACGACAATATAGAGATAGCAATCATAGGACGCAACATCCTCAACGATATGTCTCCCACCGGCGGTATCGATTTCAACAACCTAACTAGTTATGTCAATGAACCGCGGTTTTGGGGACTAGAAGTGGCACGACGTTTTTGAACGACACCAAGGTATCCCTTCAACCCTCTGAAGCTTAACTGTAAGAGATGTTTAACAAATCCTTTTTGCCAAAGGCACTCTTTGAATTTGTTCTCATTTCCGATTCCCACTATATGCTCGATCCGGGCGGCACCTCTCTCGAATTTGAGAACCGTCGGAAACAATCTGCCCGGCGAGAAGTAGCCTTGCACATGGCGGCGGCACTCGCACCGAAGTTCGTTGTGCACAACGGAGATATGGTTCAAGAATATCCCGACAATATAGAGCGATTTTACAAATCAATGGATGAATCGCTTGAACAGATGCGAACGTGTGGGATTGAGCCTTACTATGTTGCCGGAAATCATGACATCGGCGATAAGCCCGATCCCACCGCGCCTGCGTCCCACGTCAGGCGGGAAGTACTGGATTGGTATCATCGGAGGTTCGGGAAGTCGTGGTATAGTTTTGATCAGGGGGATTGCCATTTTGTGGTGCTCAATTCGCAGATCATGAATGGCACACTCCCTGATGCTGCTGAACAAGAAGCATGGCTGGAAAAGAACTTGGCTGAACATGCAAACAAACGCCTTTTCATCCTGCTACACATGCCACCCTATCTGTTCGATGAAACGGAACTTTCGATAGGGCATTACGACAATCTGGCAAATCCATCAAGAGCTTGGCTGCTCAATCTAGTGCGAGTTTACAAGGTCGAAATGCTCGTCGCCGGGCATGTGCATTTCGCCTTCTTTGATCGCATAGCGGACACGCGATACGCGGTTTTAGCATCCCCGGTTTTTACCCGCCCCGGATTTTCCTGTCTGTTTGCCGGGGCCCCACCACCCGAACGAGGGCGCGATGACACTCCTAAATTTGGGTTTTATCTGATGCGGGTGAGAGCGGACAAAACAGACATTCACTTTATTCGGACATCCGGAATTGAAAGGCTTCCATCAGATACGGAAGAACGGCTCATCACGCGGGTGAGCGGCACACTTCCCCAATCTCCGCTGGGGATCACATTGAGTCAACCGTTATTGACAGTTGCCGAAATTCCACGCGCTTGGCCCGCTGCGATACGAGAGAGGGTGAGAAATGACTATCCTCTACTTGCCTGCATGGAGATGGGGGTTGGATATGTCCGTGCGCCACTTACGGATTTTCTAGACCCCTTTCAGCAGAGACGTTTGGAAATCTTGCACAGAGAGGGGGTGAAGCTCAATGCCGTTATCATCTACTCTGAAGAATCTGATATCTTGGATGTGATGTCCCAGGTCCATCCAAGCATTGATGGTCTGGAAATCCAGATAGTTGAGACACTTTATCCGTCGGGCAAATGTATTGAGATCATCAAAACCCTTCAGGAACGGTTTGATATATCCATTATATTGTCACCTATTGTTTGCAGAGAGGCAACTTCAGGAAAACAATTTCCCCGCTTTCGTCTCGGATACACGCCTCCGGAAATCCCCGCCCTTAACCAATTTTTGGCGGTAAATGGAGTAGCAATTGATAGGATCATCTGCAAGGTGAATATCAATCAATCGCAGTACAATCAGATTCAGGAAATTGCGGCAATAACACCCTTCAGCCATATTTCTAATATAGATTTTAGTCTTGAATTCTCAGCGACGAATGACCAGATCAACGCAAACTTGGCGGCGGAAGCACTGTTTTTGATGGCAGCGATGCCGGGCAGCCGCATCTATTTTGAACCCTTCAGCGATCTTGACCGTACAATGGAGGTGACACATGGGCTTCTGGATACCCTTTGCAATCCACGCGCCTCAAGTTGTACCCTACAATCTCTCAACACAATTATGTATAGCCGGCCGTTGAAGGTTTCAAAACACTCACCTCGTCTGAAGCAGGTGAACGGTTTGAAAGCGTTACAGCTTTCGACCGACACCTCGACTTATACGCTGTTACTGCACAGCGAGTTAGGATCCACAGCAAGCGAATCGGTCAATATAGAAAAGCTCCTAGAGGTGAAAGAGGGCGACACGTTGAAGATTTACCAACTATCGAAGATAACCCTCAAAAGTATAAAATTTCATGAAGTTGAAAACCGCATCTCCCTGACACCTGGCCAAATCCCTGTCCTCATTGAAAGTCCGCCAATTGATTAAGAGAGAAAACCCATCGGAAAAATCTTAGTAGCGTAGAACGACAAAGGTAAAATCCCATGAACGCCTTGTTATCCTCATTTCATTACACGCATTCGCCAACTCTACCCAAACTGCTTTGGGAATTGGGGTGCACGCTAGTGTTCAGCACCTACCAAGCGGGTAAGGTTATCTTTATCCGTGCCACAAGTCCAGAAAAGATTGAGCAGCACGCCTTGGGCTTCCCTAGACCGATGGGATTGGCGGTTTCCGATCAACGGATCGCAGTGGCTACGCGGGAGGAGGTGGTGGTGCTTACCAATACTTCAGCAGAAGAATCTGCTGAGACCCGCCACCTCGATTCCGGATCCTTGATTGGGGCGGCAGAAGGCACGTATGTGCAGGAGAAAACCTACTTCAGCGGAGCGGTAGACACCCACGATCTCGCGTGGGGAAAGGATGGACTATGGGCAATCAACACCCTCCTTTCATCTATGGCTTTGACAGACGAAAAGTCTGATTTCGAGGCCCAATGGCGTCCCCCGTTCGTCAGCGAGGTAGCACCAGAAGACCGTTGCCATCTGAACAGCATGGCGATGGTGGACGGTCAACCTGAGTATGTGACAGCGTTTGGGAAGGTGGACACCTTTGAGGGTTGGCGTGAGAACAAGGTATCGGGTGGAATTGTTATGGATGTCTCCAGCGGCGAAATTGTATTGGAAGGGTTACCGATGCCGCACTCCCCGCGAGTGTATGATGGGAAACTTTATCTACTTCTCTCGGCGACCGGAGAGTTAGTGTGTGCCGAGCCCGAAACGGGGGGGTACGAGGTAGTTACGCAATTGCCCGGCTTCGTGCGTGGAATGGCACGTTGTGGTGATTATCTGTTCGTGGGATTGTCAAAGCTGCGAAAGACAAGTGCGACCTTCGCAGCGTTGCCAATCTCCGATCAGGCGGTGTTCAGCGGTATTGTGGTCGTATCTCTATCCGAGGGCCGCATCGTAGAACACCTCACGTATGAGACAGGTTGTGAAGAGATTTATGATGTGCAGGTTTTACTGGAGGGGGCAGCTATTGCGACTGCTACCCCATCGTAACCCACTACAGATTTTCTATCGGCTGGGAGTGACCAAAAATAGGTTGTGGCCCATCAACCGGCGCAGCCCAGTCCGCCGCATTAGCAATGACCCGCAAAACTTCCGTATTGTGGTAGATTGGGTAGGTTTCGTGCCCCGGACGAAAATAAAATATCTTTCCCTTGCCACGGTAGTAGCAACAGCCGCTGCGGAAGACCTCACCGCCGGGGAACCAACTGATAAAAATCAGCGTGTCAGGCTCAGGAATATCGAAAGGCTCACCGTACATCTCGGCGTGCTCGATCTCAAAATATTCACCAATCCCTTCGACAATCGGGTGTCCATGCTCTATGACCCAGAGCCGTTCCTTCTCGCCTGATTCACGCCATTTGAGGCTGCACGATGTTCCCATCAGTCTAGTGAAAATCTTGGAATAGTGCGACGAATGCAAGCAGATTAAACCCATGCCATCCAGAATACGGACGTGGATTCTATCAACAACTTCGTCCGCGACCTCTCCGTGCGCCCCGTGTCCCCACCAGATTAGGACATCCGTATCGGAGAGAACCGCTTCTGTCAGTCCATGCTCCGGCTCATCCAATGTCGCGGTGCGTACCTCAAACCCCGGTTGTGCCTTTAGGTAATTTCCAATTGCGCTGTGCATACCATCCGGATAGATTTGTGCAATTTGCTCATTGGTCTTTTCGTGCCGATATTCGTTCCAAACAGTTACTCGAATTGTTTTGCTCATATATTCGTTCCTCTATTGTTTACTCATCATCCTGAATCGCGCTGATTTCATCTTTGGAGATCTTGTGGACGCTTTTGGGGTTAAACGTCTGTGTTGTCCCAGATCGCAATGCAACTTCAATTCTCCCACCTGTCAGCACGAAGAACTGAATTAGAAATCCGCCCCCCTGCATCGATTCGACCTGATATTGATCCGATGCTAACCCATTGACCCAAATCGGGAGGACATCAGCAAAATCGGGGTGATCTATCACCTCCTGCGGCAATGCGATGATCAGGGTTCCGGGCTCGTCACCTATGGCATCTGCAATCACCGTTCGGGTGCTGACCATAAAACGCACAACCTGACCCGCATAATCAGAATCGCTCGCGCCGGCACGATCCGGCGGAACAATTCCCCATGTCAAATGATGGATGAACGGATTGCCGTATCCCTGACTCAGCATGTGATCCAATGCTTGGTTGTCTACAGGATGAACAACTGCGACATAATCGAACCAACCCTTGTTTCTTTCTATACTCTCCTCTGGCAACCTTGCTGAAACGTTGATGTAGTCGCACTCATCTACCGGCGAGGGATAACAACGGGCATCCCAACCGGAGACATATCCGAGCTGTTTTAATGGGCCCGCGACAATATAGGGTGGATCACAAAAGATTGCGGCGTGATCCAGATTGGGATGTAATTGCACACCCGCCGCGGTGACTTTTTGGGCTACTTCTGATGCCTCTCTAAATCGCTGTGGTGCATTTTCGATGGTGAGGTAATCTCCGAAATCATCAGGTAGAACCACTGAATTTCCCATAACAAACCTCCTTGGTAAATTATTGATTGATATTGGCAATTTTCAGCATAATACCACAAAACCAGAACCGTTTCAAGAGAATAGAAATAGGTGTTCTCACGATTGTTTTTCGATGATACTTGTGTTATAGTATAATCGAACCTAGCAAAACGTTTCTTTCAGACAAAGAGAAATTATATGCAAGAAAGGATTCGCTATTATGTCTTATAAATATAAAGTTATGATGACGGACTATGCCTGGCCCTCCGTCGAACCGGAACGACAGGTCTTAAAAGAGATAGGTGCGGAACTAATCGTTGCGGAGAGTGGGACAGAGGAAGAATTTATCGATCTAGCACCCCAAGTTGACGGCATCCTTACCTGTTGGCTCCATGTGACCACAGCAGTCGTCGAGGCTGCCCAACAGTGCAAAGTTATTGGGCGATGTGGGATCGGACTGGATAACATTGATGTGGAAACAGCAACCGCTCTCGGAATGGTTGTAACGAATGTTCCCGCCTACTGCATTGATGAGGTCTCTGATCACACGATGGCATTGCTGCTGTCATGTGCTCGGAAAATTAGCTTACTCGATCGAACCGTTAAAAGTGGAAGCTGGACACGAGATGTGGGCCCTCCCATGCGTCGGATCCGTGGGCAAAAGTTAGGTATTATTGGGTTCGGCAGAATTGGAAAGGCAATTGTGCCGAAAGCGAAAGCGTTCGGGCTAGAGGTCTTGATTTATTCACCGCGAGCCACCGCGCAAATCGCAAGTGAACATGGGGTGAAGTTGGTAGATTTACCTGAACTTCTAACGGAGTCCGATTTCATCACTATCCATGCACCGCTGAACTCTGAAACACAAGATCTGCTGAATGCGGAGGTGTTCCGTCGGATGAAGCCGACAGCCTATGTCCTCAATACCTCACGCGGAGGGATTATCGATACTGGTGCCCTCTATGATGCACTTACGACGGGAGAAATCGCAGGAGCAGGGCTGGATGTGTTGGCAGAAGAACCGCCGCAGCCTGATGAACCGCTGCTAGTGTTGGAGAACGCTGTCGTGACACCTCATGCCGCGTTTACCTCTGAGGAATCAATCTATGACCTTGAGGTGACAGCGGCAGCAGAGGTCGCAAGAGTGCTAACAGGACAGATGCCTGAGTCGGTGGTCAACCCAGAAGTCTTGAGCAGCCCGACGCTTCGTGCCAAAATGCTCGCTCAACAATAGTAATTATGGTAGATTTTAGAATTAATTGGACACTGCTAATCGGCGAGGTTAGGATACCAAGTCTATCGTTCTCCTCTGTGGTAGGCACATTTGGAAACAGTGCCGATACAGTGCGGTTAGGAAACCGCCCCTACCGGGGTGCACAAGTATCTATTTATTTTTATGATTCACTATAGCTGGAGAACACAGCTATGAAATCTTTCAAAGGTGCAACGGTCTTGGTTACCGGTGCTTCTTCTGGCATCGGCGAAGCGTTTGCCCGTAACCTTGCAGATCGTGGTGCTAATTTAATCTTGACGGCGCGCTCAGAAGATAAACTTCATCAGAGAGCCAAAGAGTTATCGGAACGACACACAATCCAAGTTCATGTGTTTTCTGGCGATCTTAGCCAGCCGGATACGCCTCAACGATTGTGGAAGCAGGTTCAAGCTGCATCGCTCTCGGTTGATGTGCTGATAAATAACGCCGGCTTTGGAAAGTGTGGGCCTTTCCTAGAATACGATTATCAGAGCTACCAAGATATGTTGAACCTCAATATCAAAGCGTTGGTGGGTTTAACCCATCTCTTTCTCCCTGAGATGTTAAAAAAGGGGACGGCGGCATTATCAATGTCGCATCAACGGCAGCGTTTCAACCAATTCCTTACCTCGCTACCTACAGTGCGACGAAAGCATTTGTCCTCGGCTTCTCAGAATCGCTCTGGGGGGAGTACCACGAACGTGGCTTGACAGTGCTCGCACTCTGTCCCGGTAATACCGCCACCAATTTCGCTGATGTTGCCAACGCTGACGTAACACGGATGACCAGAGCAGAAACCCCTGAAGCAGTGGTTGAAGCGGGCTTGAAAGCCTTTTTGAAGGGGCGCAACTATGTGATTCCGGGGAGGAGCGTCAACTATCTGCTGGCAAACCTATCGCGCCTATTGCCGCGTCGCCGCGTGCTTGGAATCACATCGGATATATTCAAACCGGATATTCCAAAAATGTGATGTTTATGGCAAGAGAAAGTGTAGAGCATCTCAGAGAAACCGAGTTTTTTCGGAAAAACTCGGTTTCTTTGCACTATTATTTATAGTGAATTCAAAAAATAAATAGACACTTTCGCCCCACGGTAGGTGCGGTTTCTAACCGCACCGCATCGCCCCCCCCTGAGTCCCCCCCACAAGCGGGTGGGAAAGCAAGCGGGGGGATAAAGGGGGGGCTACCCGACGGGAGATTGGAGTGTCTCACTAATTCTAAGGTCCACTATAACATGAGCGAAGTGTGATATGCACTACTAAATCAGGTTACTGCGATTTTCCCCTTGCTGTGATCTCCCAAACATCCTCTACAATCCCGTTGCGTACCGCATAGTATCGATCATGGAGATTCACCGTTGTGCAGCAGTGTGTCGGTAGGAGCTCGATCTTATCGCCGGGCTTGAGTGCAACGCTTGGGGCTGCTGTCAGATTTCCGTGCTCCTCCGACAACCCTCGCATCTCTAAGCCCTCAATTCCCACCGGTTGTGGTGTGCCAGAATCACTTGTCAACACCTTTGCTCCCGCATCAACAATGACGCGCGTCGGATGTGGACGACTTACAACCGTCGTCAGCACTGTCAGGGCACAGCCAAACGCCTCACCAATACCTTCGACAGTTTGATAACTTGAATCGATAAAAACATAAGACCCCGCTTGGATCTCCGTCATATCTGGATAAGCCCCGGTGATTGCATAGGTGCCTGTGCCACCGCCACTCACAATCTTGACGGGGACACCGTTCTGTTCGAGAAAGTGTTTGGTCCCAATCAGCATCTCAACAGATTCACCCGTTAAACTTTTGCGTTCGGCGAAAGTCGGCGTAATTACGGTATGTCCCTCGTACCCCATTATCCCTTCAAATTTGAGCCCTTTCGATTTCAGGATGTGACGTGCCAGATCCAGGGTCGGTTGCCCCGGTTCCGTCCCACAGCGATTCATGCCGGAATTGACTTCGATCAGGACGCGCACCGTCGTGCCCTTCGCTTCCGCAGCCGCGGAGAGCTGATCGACGTTATCCGGGTCATCAATCGCAACCATAATCTCTGAGTGTTTGGCAAGGTTGATCAGGCGTGCTATCTTCTGTTGCCCGACAATCTGATTGGCAATTAGCACGTCACGGATACCCGCATGGATCATCGCTTCCGCCTCGCCGAGTTTGGCACAGGTCATACCGATCGCACCCGCCTCCATCTGTTTATGGGCAATAATCGGGGTCTTATGTGTTTTGACATGCGGACGGAGATCTGCGTTGACCGTTTTGAAATAGGCCGCCATCTTCTGGATATTGGCTTCCATGATATCCACATCGATCAGCAGTGCCGGGGTGTCAATTTCTTCTTTGGGGATGCCGATAAACACATTAAGGTTAGGTGCTGACATCGGTTGCCTCCTATTTTCTCAGCTTCGCCGCGTTCTTGACGTTAGATAGCGCGTAACGACCTAGTGTGCATATCTAAAGTTGTTTAACAGGGTTAGAGAGCTTACCCAGTCCATCCGCTTCGATCTCCACAATATCACCGGGAGCCAACGGCAGGTCATTCGGCACGATGATGCCGGTGCCGGTGGAAACAACCGTTCCAACTGGGACGGGATTATCTCGGCAAAGGAATTCGGTGAGTTCCTCAAACTTCCAATTAATTTGGGAGGTGTTCACGCTACCTTCATAGATTGGCTTTTCGTCTCGGATAACTGTGCATGTGATGTTTAGGTTATAGGGATCATCAATTTCAGAGGCAGTGGCAAACATCGGACCGAGGGCACAACAACCGTAAAAAACTTTCGACTGCGGCAGGTAAAGGGGATTGTCCCGCTCAATATCCCATGCGGACACATCGTTGCAGAGAGTATAACCAACAATTTCTCCATCCTCGCCGAGGACATATGCTAACTCCGGTTCCGTTGCTGTGAGTATGGAGTCGCTCCGTATACCGATGAAGCCGTTAGGTCCCACGCACCGGGCGGGTGTCGCTTTGAAGAAAATCTCAGGGCGATCTGCGTTGTAGACGCGGCTGTATATATCTTGCTCGCTGTCGTCATCCCGCATATCCGCGCTGCGTTTGTAGGTCACGCCACAACCCCATACCTCTGGTGAATCAAGAGGAGATAGGAGGTGAGGCACCTCCGGGTTTGGCACCACATCGAGCGTGGCAAATTTGAGTTTGTCTTCATCCGCTTGTCCCGGTAGCGTCCCATGACTTGTCGCACCGGAGACACGCTCCTGAATATCAGCAAGCAAAATCCCCATACTCACTCCCTCCTTGTAGGAGAGTTCGATTAATTCTAACACCCCCGGGGATTCATCGCTTGTGACATCAATCACGATGTCGTCCGGTTCAACGGCTCGGCTGAGTAAGCCGCGATCCCCGTCGCTGGTGATATCGGTAACAACATCGCTCCGTGTTACAACACCGACACGCTTGCCTTGGCCCGGTTGATAAAATTGTATAAGTCTCATGTTTTTTTCCTGCCTCTAAAAATTGAAATGATGTATAAATCTGGACTCTAAGTTTTTGATAGCATACACCAACTTAGTTTGGAAAGCAAGCCCTTTTTGTAGTATTAACCTAATGCAAGTTGCTAGGGCGTGTTGACATTTTGAAGCTGCTGATTCGGCAAACGCTGTAATCATCAGGCAATCTGCCAAATGTAGCGCAAACTGTTAGTTTGCAGACTGGGATCACAATCTAACAGATCGTGGTACAAAAGTAGATTGTAGGTCGAGATTCACATCTCAACACCAAAACGTTGATTTTGGAAAATCGACCTACAGAAATCCTTATCTGGTTGGGTTTCACTGTGTTTATTTATAGGAGACCGTTGTTGAAAAATGGAACCGCTATTGTACTCGATAGGGATTGACGGTTAACCATTCAACCCAACCTACGGACTTCACGGGTGTGTTACAACAGCACGCGATAGAAATGTGGCGCAACTCCAAAGACAACAACTGCCAAAACCGTTCCGGCGATGGCGTCAAGTGCATAGTGGAATCGTCCGTAGACTGTTCCGAGGACCAATCCCGCACTAAACGGGCCCAGGATTGAAAAAGCAATCGGGTGATAACGAGCAGCGTACAGAACTACAATCACGCCAATCGCGCAGTGGGAACTTGGAAACGCTGTGCCTTTAGATGACGCCCTGGAAAGGATCATGTGTACCAGTTTGAAAACATAGCCATCCGCGAGCGGTCCGCTAATTTTCTCAAACTTGTAGCGCGGTCCCATGACCGGCATAAAAATATACCAGATGAGACATACATTGAAAGTCAATATCTCCGCAAAAACGACTTCATGAAATACTTCATGCCTACCTTGGAGGTAAAGCACAGTAGCGAGCCCGAAAACAATAAGATAGTAGCTGTAATAGCACAGATGTAACAACTCTGACAGTCCCTTCGACGGGAAACGCGCACTGAAACAAATGCTCGGTTGCTCCTTGAATAACCGCCCCTCCCATTCTATAATCTGATCATCAAGATACCTTTGCAGTACCATCTGCGTCAGAGGTGGTATTTCCAGGTAGAAGATTGGTATTGTCGCAATCGGATACCAGTCGCGTAATATTGGCAGTAGGATCGGCAAGGAATCTTCGGGGAGCAAAGCCAACCACAGAATACCGCATATAGCACCCGCATGACTCACGACATAAATACCCCACCATCGCAAGTTTTTATGAAAGATGCAGGCGAGTGCCCCGGTGATTGCGAGATAAATGATTGTGATCCAGTCAGATGGGCGGAGAACGTTGACAATATTAAAATCGTACATAGGTAGATTGATACATCACTCCTCCCGCAACGCATCTGCCGGCTGCATCCGCCCCACGCGCCATGCAGGGTAAACCCCGGCCAACAATGCTGCGACCAACGCAACTGTGAGAGCTTGCAAGAAATAAGCAGGTTGTAAATACATCTGCAGCGTCCAACCGAAAGAGCGGAGATTGATGATATAGATGAGAATCATAGCAAGGACAAAGCCTGCCGGCAGGGCGAGGATCCCCGCAGTCGTTCCCATCAAACCCGTTTCCACCAGCGTCAACCGCCATAGTTGGCGCCGTGTCATACCAATGGCTCGCAGCGTCCCAATTTCTCGACGCCGCTCCAGCTGCAGACTCATTAATGCGCTCAGTATACCGATGAAAGCCACAAGCGTGGCGAGCATTTGCAGCGCAACTGTTATACTAAAACTACGATCGAAAATAGCGAGCGAGTGTTCCCGAAGTCCACGGCTAGACCGAATCACCAACTCAGCCTCGCCAGCGAATGCTGCCCGCAATTCATTGATCTTAGCATCCACATCAACACCGGATTCTACAAAGAGCGCGGCGGACGACAAATTAACATCGTCCCAATATGTACGATAAACTGCATCATTGATTAGTGCGCCCGACTGGACATCAAAATCATAAGCGACGGCCACAATTGGGAATTGCTGCTCTCCTCGGTCCGTAAGCAGTGTCACCTCATCACCAATCCCAAGCTTGAATCGATTCGACATCGGTTCGTTGATAATGAGTCCACCCGCTTCCAAGGCTTTCCAAGTGGTAGCTAGGTCTCCTACCGCTGTTTTGTAGTGACGCTTTTCACCGGCGATGTCCATGCTAATAGCAATAAGTTGAATAATCCCCAAGTCACCGGCACTGACATCTACCAACCTGCTCGTTGCAATCTGGGCAATACCGGGAAATGTCTCTAGTTTCTCTACTACGCCATGTGCAAGCGGCAAGGTAGTCTGATCGGATATGAGACTAGGGGCCGAGACGAAAATATCCGCTTGCAACAGGTCTGTCAACCACCGTTCAACAGTCAGGCGGAAACTGCTGATCATCAGACCGACACCGACAATCACGCTAACTGCAACCATCAGTGCAGCAATGGCGACGGAGGTGCGGCTCAACGAGCGCGTGATGTCACGAACCGCAAGCCGAATTAAAGCGTTGAAGGATTTTCCTGCAACGCTATTCAGTCCTGATAAAATGTGCATGAGCCCTAAAGTCAGAATGGGCGTAAGCAGACTGATACCGATGATAATCGCGAAAATGCCAACAAACGTAATGATCAGATGCCATTCAGGAATTAGAAGGGCGGTGCCCAATAGCAGGACTCCCACCCCAACCCCACTCACCCAGTATAACGCAGTACGCGCCCGCTCTTCAATATTGCTGCGTTGAGTCGCAGCGGCAGGGGGCACATTGGTTGCTTCATAAGCAGGGAGTGCGGCAGCGATTAACGCTGCCGCAATGCCAATGATAGCCCCTTTAAACAGCGTCAAGGGTGGAAAGTCGATGCGGCGCACAGTGACAACAAAAAAGAGGTCATTGATATTGGTTGTAACCATTTGTACCGCACCACGCCCTAGCAGATACCCCAAGCCAAGTCCGAGGACTGTGCCTATAACTCCCAGCAATCCCGCCTCGGACAGAATTATGGAGAAAATTTGTCTCCGCGTTACCCCCAATGCGCGCAGGCTGCCGAGAACCGATCGCTGCTGCACCACACTGAAGACAACCGTGTTATAAATGAGGAACATTCCGACTAACAGTGCAAGCATACTGAGTGCTGTCAAGTTCAATCGAAACGCAGCTGTCATCTCCTCCACTGCCGAGTCTGTCGGCTTTTCAATGCGAGCACCGGGAGGCAGGGTAGCAGTGATACGTTTGAGGATTCCCTCTCCCTGTATGCCTTCCGGAATAATCAGATCTATTCGATCGAGAGTGCCCACTTTACCCAATACCTCTTGGGCAGTCCCGATGTCAGTAATCAATAGTCCATCAAGGCCGCGCTGCTCATTTTTCTCATCTGACTTCAGCACAGACACAATTTGCAACGTTTCACGACGCCCTCCTACATGTATGTGGATAAAATTGCCTACCTTGAGATTATACTGATAGGCGAGGAATGCACTGAGCAGGACGGTATTCGGTTGAACGATAAAAGCGGTGAACCCATTGTTATCCGCAAAGCTAGCGTTATCGGCGTTTAGATAATTCCGAAAGGGTGATTCAGCAAAGCTATCCACACCTAACAGATGCATTGGCTGCATGTCCAGTTCTTCGGCGGTAACATAACCTTCCACAATCGGTGCACTGAGTCGATAGCCCAACTGCTGCCGCAACGCGACATAAATATTCTCATCCAACCCGCTGGGACCGCCAACAATCTGGTGAGTGGTTTTGCCTGTCACAGCTTCCGTGCTAATTGTAAAAGCACGGTTGGCAGCACCGGTGGCAAGGTCTATTGCGACAATCATCGCAACGCCCACCCCCACACCGATGATGAAGAAGATGCTTTGAGCTGGACGGCGCCAAGCATGACGACAAGCGAGAGTAATTGATAATTGCATCAGGATTTTTAGTAATAGATAATAACTGTTATTTCCTGTTGAGTTGGCAAGCTCACTGCTACAGGTGTTAAGCTGAATCGCTGCCTAGCGCGCCATCGGTGATGTGCAGCACTCGATCCGCATGGTTTGCAATCTCCTGTGCGTGCGTTGCCATCAACAGCATTTTGCCCGTGCCTCGAATCATTTCTAGCAATAATGACAGAACTGTTGCGCCAATCTCTGTATCCAAATTACCGGTCGGTTCATCAGCAAGCAGCATCAAGGGATTATGAACGAGTGCACGGGCTATCGCAACGCGCTGTTGTTCGCCTCCGCTCAGTCTATCGGGATAAATATGAAACCGATCGCCAAGTTCAACTTGTTCAAGCAAGGCCTCTGCACGAGTTGGCCCGTCCCTATGGGATTCAAAACCGCGTGTAAGTTCAAGTGGTAGGCGTACATTCTCCAACACCGTTAAGGTCGGGATGAGGTTAAAAAACTGGAAGATAATTCCGATGTGACGACGACGGAAAAGGGTCCGTTGATGTTCGTTCAGACGAGTCAAATCAACTTCTCTTTCGCCTTCCCGAATGAACACATGACCGCTGCTCGGAGCATCAATGCCAGAGATTAGGTTGAGTAATGTGCTCTTTCCACTGCCAGATTTTCCCAACAAGCAGACAAATTCACCCTCATAAAATTCTTGGCTTACTCGGTTTAGCACAATGCGGTTTTGCCCTGCTTCACTGTAAACTTTGCTCAAGCAATCTAATCGCACGAGCGCGGCGGGTGAATTCTCGGAAGATGTGGGATTGAAAGTTACGGTGGTCAATTCAAATTTGGATTGGATTTTAGTAAGCGGAGAGGAACGTTAGCAGTTCAGCTGTCGTTTCTTCCGGCAGTTCTTCGGGCAAAAAATGGCCACAATCAAGGGGTTTGCCGCGCACATCAACAGCCCGTTCCCGCCAGACAGTGAGCATGTCCAAACTAGCACCGGTTTGCCAACCCGGACGCTTTGCCATGTTGCTGCCCCAGAGCAACAACACAGGACAGGTGAGCTTGCGACCTCGGTCAACTTCGTCGTGCTTCAGGTCAAGCTCGATGCCCCGGTAGTCCAAGCAGGTGGTGCGGATAGTTTCAAGGTCATTGAAACAGCGGAGATATTCTGCGTATGCCTCATCTGTAATGGAGCCGTCAATTGCAGTCCACCGCTCAAGCAGAAAGTCCAGATAAACCTTCGCGCTGTTACCGATCAAGGTTTCCGGCAGCGGCGACGGTTGGCGCATCAGGTGCCAATGGAACCAAGCGGAAGAAAGCTGGCTATCCATATGATCAAAAGCAGCTTGCGAGGGCACAACGTCGAGCGATGTGAAGGTTCTCACCCGTTCCGGATGGTCAAGTGCCATGCGATGCCCGACACGCGCCCCGCGATCGTGACCAACAACATGGAACGATTCAAAGCCAAGTTCGGTCATCACCTCAACCTGATCCTGCGCGGTCGTGCGTTTGCAATAGACACTCAAATCCCCTTCCGAGGCGGCCGGCTTTTCGCTGTCACCATAGCCACGCAGATCCGGAGCAACGACGGTGTAATACTCGGCAAGTTTGGGAGCGATCTTATGCCATTCAACATGCGTTTGGGGATACCCGTGCAGCAACAACAGAGGTGGTCCAACACCGCCATGCACTAGGTTGATAGAAACGCCGTTGGCTTTAATTCGAGTTTTTGTGAAATTATCAAACATGACGCACGCCTTCTTTAGATTTTTATGGTAGATTTTAGAATTATAGTGGACCTTAGAATTAATGAGACATTCCAATCTCCCGTTTGGTAGTCCCTGTTGGAAACAGTGCCGATGCGGTGCGGTTGGAAACCGCCCCTACCGGGGGGTGAAAGTGTCTATCTGTTTTTATGATTCACTATAATTGTCTACGGTTAGGTCTGTTGTCGGAGCTTCTCAACCGCCTTTTCGATCCGTTGGACTTCGCTGACATCCTGCGTCGTTTTCTGTTCCGCCAAATCTTTCTCACTCATCTGTTTGAAGGGCAAATTATCATCGTTAGCAATTCTCCATGCTAAACGGGCGCATAGAAATGCAGCCTCCTTTACTTTGAGCGGATCGACTTTATCCACTGTATCATGTGCGGTATGGTAGAATCCGGGCCAAGTATAGCTATATGGATCTCTGATGAATCCGCAGGCGACACCCTTCGCCATAAATGGGTAGTGATCAGAAGAAAGATGGTCGGGTTCACGCAACGGAGAAGCATCGAAATCTACCATGAGATTCTCACTCATCTGCGTTCCCATCGCGCGAAAATAAGCCCTTGAATCTGGGCCGTAAACCATCAAGCCTTTCCGTTCCCCACCTCCTGCCGAGTCCAAATTGAACATGAACCGCGTCTTTTCAATATCTTTTGGGTGGCGGTTGACATATGCATGTGCACCGATGAGTCCAAGCTCTTCAACTCCAAATAGAATAAAACGCACATTTCGTTTCAATCTGTTAGCGTAGATACCCATGACTCGTGCGACTTCTAGTCCTGCGACCAGTCCTGAAGCTGGATCTTCGGCCCCTTGAGAGATATCGTGGCCATCATAATGGACACCAATGACGACCATATCCTCAACCGCTGTGCTGCCCTTTACATCACCAATAATGTTCCACGATGTTTTCTTAGCAAGGGTGTCAGTGGTTTCGATTTCAATGTCGACAAAACCGTGTCTTTGGATGGCCCTTTGGAGGAGGGTTCCCGTTTCCTTAGATATCATGATTCCGGGTATCAAACCCCATCGATTAAACCCTAATGTACCGGTAATCGGGCCGTAGCCGTCCTGATTTGCCATAAAGATAAACGCTTGGGCACCTGCAAGGACGGATCTGTTGTATTTTTCGGTGCGGTGGACCCAGCGACTCGCTGAAGCCGGGTTTGCGATGTTGACGAGTGCAATATTACCTTTCAATTCAGCCTGTAAGGTGTCAAAGGTGTCAGGTGAACCTGTCCCAAGATCGATGATTTTTCCGCTGCACCTGCCTGATGGCGACATCGGCATTGACAGACATGATAGTTCTCGCTGCCAAGGAGAGGTAACGGTCAATTTAGCGGTGCCGCGCGTCCAACCATTGTATTCAAACGCTTCGCTGTGGACATCTTTGAGTTGGTATCGTTCCAGAGTAGCTTGCAGAAATTGTGCGGCTTCCGCCTCTGCCGGTGTCCCTGCAAATCGGCTGCCCAAGTCATCACAAAGGATTTCGAGATTCATCTGAATATCAGTTGAGGTGAATATTTCCCCGGCAAGAAGCTTGTCAAACGCTTTTGCATCGTCATCAGCCGCTTCAACTTGTTTATGGGACATTTGAATCGATCTCCTATGGTGGGCCCAAATTGGTTAGCTCCGGTATATTGAATCTCGCTTTGCATTAGCACCTATTGCACTAATATCCGCGTTCCAGACAGAAGGGGCGCATCAAACTGTTGTAATCACCTCCAAAACGATAGGCTCCCATCAAGAAGTACGGAACCGCGCCCCGACGACACATCTCATCTACAAACTGTGCTGTGAGCGTATACATGATAACGTTGTTGAGAATGCCGGAGGTGGGGCAAACCTTATCAGGACGACCCGGGATAGAGATAACACCAGCCACCTCGTCACAACGGTCATTGAAGTAGACATCGCAACGCTCACGCAACCCATCGTTATTGGAGGGTCCGATACCGACGAGGTAGTTACCGTTGGCTTGGGCTTCGTCCGCCCAAGCAAGTTCTCGCGGGTCATTCGCACTGACTGCGGCAATCAGAAAGACATCCTTATCACCGCCCTCCTTCGCGGGACGTGGTTCAAAGGCATTACACATCATCAACCCTTGTGCGACACCACTCGCCTCACTCTGGATCCCCTCGTTACGACTCCGCACATAGTAATGACCACCACCGATAATCCGTTTTGCTATTACTACCGCAATTTCGTTGATGTGCTCCAGATCCTGAGCATGAACGTCAGCAAGCCGTTCCAAGAGGAGATCCACATACTGACGACCAATAGCTCCCGTTGGTGGGCGATCCGTTGCCAATGTATGGGCAACTTCAGCGGTGATCATCCAGTGGATCGCACATGTCCCGTTTGCCGATCCAGGGCAAATTTCCATCTCTGGAATTGCAGGTGCACGCACCAACCCTTGATGCCACGGAATATGCGAATCAATGACACGCGATGCCACATCTTCTGGCACCCAATCATGGGGGTTCGGCACAACCTTGCCCGGAGGCGTATCTCGATTGTTGACGTAGCAGGTGGTGAACACAGCGACATATACACCGGATTGGCGAGCATCGCGCACCGCCTCGCTGACGTGGTTGGTGAGTAGCACATCGCCCGCTCGCATCGCTGCAAATTGCTCCGGTGTACATGTATCCGCTCCAGTAAACTCAAACTGCGCCGGGTTGCCCTCACGTTCGTTCACCAACTCGTATGTCGGCATGTGTCCCGTCGTTATATTGGCATAGACTTTGTTGCCGGCTCGGATGGCATCAGCCGCCTTTGCCGCAACTTCAGCCATAATCTCTGCATCGTCGCGGATAGCTCGCAATAACTTGACCGTGTTTTGATAATACTCTTCTCCGAATGGGATGGTGTGTCCCCAAGTATGCTCCGGGTGGATTTCCATCGGTTGATGTCCTTCCGTAATTAGGTGAGTTTCCTATACGGGATATTAACAACGATTAGCCCTTCTGCGTAAACTGGCGATACGCATTCACTAGATTTGATGCCGCCTCATGGATGAAAGCAAGTTCATCTGCTGTCTCGAAGAACTGTGCACCACGCCCCACCCATTCCCGCGCTGCACTTGCGTTAGATGCGGTTGTACCGAAGTAAACACCGTGCTCCTTGCAGATTTCGAGAATTTCTCTCATTGGTCCTGTCACTTCCGGATGATCGTATTCACCGGGATGTCCCATTTCAATGGAAAAATCACCCGGACCGACGTAAACCATATCTACCCCCGGCGTACTGATAATCTCTTCGGCATTTTCGTAGGCGCGTCGTGTTTCGATATGAACGACCAGCGTTGTTTCTTCATCCTGCTCGGTCATCCACGTCTTCCAGGCTGCCGGCTGAAGGTAGCTGCTGTTGCCATATCCGGGTGCGACCGCCCGCGTACCGGCTGGCGGAAACTTGAGGTAGCTGCGAAGCGTTTCAACCTCTTCCCGCGTCTCGGTGCGAGGCAACTGAATCCCGACAACACCACACTCTAGTAATTTTGCCACCTCGGCGCGTTCTAACTGGGGCGTCTTGGCGATGACGGGGAGATTGTTGTCACGGGCACATAGGACCGAGTCCGCAAATGTGGTCATTTCAAAGAAGCCGTGCTCGTACTCGATGTACATAAAATCGAAACCTGCCTGCACGTACAGCTTGACCAGTGACGGCCGGAGATGTTCGGCGACCATACCGCCGACGAGGACATCGCCGTTTCGCAATCGACGCTTTAGGAGATGTCCCGGTCCTTCTGCGGATCCGGGGATATTCATTGTATTGTTTAATCTCACCACTATTGCGTTCTCCTTAAAGAGATTTCAAAAAAACGGGATCACGGCGTCCATGTTTTACCGAGCTCCGCGTATTCCTGAGCTTGGGCAGGAATGTTTACTCCGACCTCCTTCGACCAAGCGTCGAGCAGTCGCAGATAAATAGGTCCGGGTTTTCCGTCGCCGACTGGCTGAAAGTTGAAGCGGGTGACCGGTACCATGCAAATAGTGGTGCTGGTCCACCACGCTTCATCCGCCTCCCGTACATCGTAGGGTTCAATATCGGCTTCGTGGACGGGGATACCGAGTGAGGAAGCGAGGTCCATACAAGCGTGACGAGATACCCCACGCAAAATGTCGATGGGTTTTGATGTGAAAATCTCGCCATCCCGCGCTATGAAAAAATTGTTGCCCGTTCCTTCGGTGATGAAACCGTGTTCGTCGGTCAACAACGCCATCGCGCCCTCCTCCAGCTTGCTCGCGTGGAGTTCAGCGAGTTTGTAGAAGATGCGACTCCGGTTTTTCGCCTTAGGATCGATATAACGAGAGGGCACCGATTGCTGCGGTGTGATGACAAAGTGCGATCCAGTTTCATACTTGTCAGCTTGGCCGCCGACGTGCCGGATGAGTGGGAAAACGTTAATAGATACGATGGGGGAGGCACCCTCTTTGATGAGACCTTCGTAAAGTGGATAACCTCCACGGGTCACATCGTGCATAATCTGGAAGTCCAAGTCATTGAGAGCGGGTAAGTTCCTCTCAATGGTCTCATAGGTAGCGGCTTCCATTTCGTCTATGGTAAGACCACAATCAATTTCTGCATAGCGTATCGATCCATAGAGCCGCTCCAAGTGTTCGCGCAGGCGAAAGGGCTTCTGGTTAAAGGTACGAGTCACCTCAAAAACCATATCGCCGAACAGCAGCGCAGAGTCAAAGATAGAGATGCGTGCTTCGTGTTCGGGGATAAATTCCCCGTTGAAGTAAACCAGGCGTTGAGACATGATGGGCTCCTTTACTAAATTTTATTTCCATCGTAAACAGTATACCAAACTCCTCAATCGGCTGACGGCTTTCACCCATTCCAACTCGCGATGAAATCATCAACACCGAAATCTTGAGGCATGTCATAGAAGAAATACTTCATCGGTCCACTCTGAAACAGCGGCTCGTATTGCTCCGTATCCGATTGCAGTTTGCTGTCGAGGAGGGCGAATCGCTGCCAGAGTTGTTCCAATTCGTCGGGGGTAAAACGGTCTGCCATGCGTTGGAAGCAGGGACTGTTGGTAGATTCCTCTGAATCTTTATATTGGCGAATCAAGTAAGCAATCTTTGACAGGACGACTAAGGTAGTCATCCGGGCATGCTCACTGTGGTGAATCCGGCGCAATCCTTCTGTAAAGGCGTGTGCATCTTTTTCAAGGATAGCGCGGAGTGTGAATGCAATGTCATTGTGCCGTTTCGCGTGGAGTGATTCAAAGTGGCGACACATCTCAGCCGCCCCCGGGGACAAATGCTCCACAAATTCAACGCCCATTGTGGCAGGGAGGAAAAAGTGCACAAATCCTTCGGCACCAAATGATTGGTATCCAAAATGAAGCGTTCGCCGCTTCTCATCGCCGTTTGGTGTGGCACTATGCAGGATGCCGTTGATGTAGACGAGACCATCGCCAGCTTTGAGGTCTACGGTAATCTCTCCCGGCAGCGGAACAACCCCCATACGACGCTCCAACCTGCTTTCCACTTCGGTATTGCGCCGCAAATGGCTGCGCGGGATTACATGTAAGTAACTATCATCATAGAGCGGAAGATTCCATTGGAGATAAGGTGGGCCGTTGAGTCGAATATCCTCTTGCAATCCATCAAGCGGGGCCATATCAATTGGATGGATGTCGCGGTGCCAACCTGTTCCTGAATGACACAAAACCCACATCCCCTGTGGGGCGACATCGGGTGCGTCCATCAGTTTGCGGGTGAAACCAAGGGTCCGGTCGTCGAAATAGAACTCCACAGCGTTGGCAGTCTGTTTGTCAACCCATTCGGTCACCATTACTCGACTTGAAGGGGGTGCTCTGTCGATAATGGTATCAATACTGTCACGCAGTTGTTCTAATTCGTCGGGTGGGATGATGTCGTGCACAATGACGTATCCCTCCCGCATGAGCTGTTCTTTCTGTTCTTCAAGGCTTGTTTCCATTGGTTTACTCCGTTTTGATATCCACTTTCAGCAGGCAGGGTTCTTAGAAGAAAATGTGTTGTATCAGAGTAGGCACTATTATAGCACGATTCTACCGATAGATCTATACATAAGCGTCTAACCTTAGGGTCATTTAATTTTCCTGTGAGAGGGATTTCCCAATCCCGATACTTTACTGGCCAAGCGATTCCCTCGTTACGACGTTTCGCCCCAAATGGTTAAAAACCCGAAAACCGAATAGTCCTACTATACATAAGCGTCTAATCTTAGGGTCATTTATAGTGGATTCTAAAAATAAAAGAACACTTTCGCCCCCGGTAGGTGCGGTTTGTAACCGCACCGCATCGGCACCCCCCTTTATTCTACCCCCCCTTAGTCCCCCCCGCAAGCAGGGGGGAAAGCAAGCGGGGGGATAAAGGGGGGTGCCTACCCAACGGGAGAACGGTAGGGGCGGTATCCGAACTGCCCCGGTTTGGCATGTCTCATTAATTCTAAGGGCCACTATAGTTCTAAAATCTACCCATAAATAATCCTAGTTCGGACTTAGTCCATAAGATCCCTCGCAAACTGTTCCCAAAGTTCTCCAACAAGATCTACCTGAATGGAGTTAGGCATTTTGAGGATATGATGCCGGATACGAATCGAAAAGGATTCGTTACACTTGAAAACCCCCGTTCCCGGATAAGCCATGTAGTCCATTGCGATGCCACCCATTCCGGAGGCGAGCCCGGCTGTCACAGCAGGTTCGGTGAAAACGATATGCCGCCAGCCTTTCGGGCTAGGATGCCCCACCAACACCGGCCGATACCAAGTATCTGCAACTTTACCGCCGCCCCTCAGCGCGTGTGGAATCAATCCGAGTCGCTCGAAGGTGGATTCGGGGGCAACGATGTAAGCATCCAGATGTCTTCCACCGACGCTTTCAAAACTCTTGAACTGTTTATCCGCCGCCCAATAGAATTGACTTTTCTCTCTGTTAGTCTCGGTATAGCAGGCAAAAAATTGGGCATACTCGATTAAATCAGCGGCGCCGCAATTCTGGATTGTTTGTTGACAGTTGTATGTGAGCACATCATCGCGATCTTGAGGTCGGAAGGACCACTCTTGGTAGGTCTGGATATTATCGCATCTGTATTGACTTGTGACGCAAATTTCGTTTCCTTGCTCTCCGTAACCGGAGGTTGCAGGGACTAGCCGGGGCCACTTTTCATCTCCGCGCCCGTGGTCCTTCCACCACTGCCATTCCCGACAGTCCCACGACCCATCCTCGTAGACTAGTTCTAACCTTTCCTCTGCAACGATAAAACTAGCAACACCTGTGTGGGTATGCCCGGCTGTCCGAACCCGAACAGATGCCAGCACTCTCCCATCTCGATGACGCAGAGTGATGTCAGCAAACGAAATTCCTTGGCTATCCTGATATATGCCCCGACTTGATTCCATCGAGCTTTCTTCCCCTCTTTTTATTATACACAACGATCCATTTTTATTAGATGACTATATTCCTGTTACTGCCTAGGTTCTGTTGACATTTTACAGCGATTGTAGGGAACAACGATCGTTGTTCCCTACGATGGACCTCACCCGTACATAGAAGCGCGTATATTTCGCAGGGAACGGAGATCTCCGTTCCTTATGGCTTAAATCACTGGGGTCATGCGCCCGAGGTCCATCAAAATTGGCTCAATTTTCAAATGTCAACACGTCTTATTCTGCCCAGACCTCCCGAAAGAGTCGAAGCCAGTAGATTGTAGGTCGAGATTCGTATCTCGACACTGAAACGTTGATTTTGGAAAATCGACCTACAGCAGCCCGAAATGGTCTGTGGCGTGTGAACAAAGGGTTGGGAGACCCAACCCCTACGAAGAATCATGCGTCTGTGCCCCCTCTTAATTGTCTGATTGCGCTGAAATGTCAACGGAACCGAGTAGCTTGCGTTACTATCTGCCCATCATTACCTACTCCACCCAGACCTCCCGAAAGAGTCGAAGCCAATTGCCACCCAGGATTTTGGTAACATCATCTGGTTTGTAGCCCCGTTTTAGAAGGGCGGCTCCTAAGTCTGGAAACTTATCGGGGGTTTCAAAACCTTTGGGCGACATCGGTAACTGATCGTATCGCACGTCTGGATTCACAAAGGTAGACGGATATTTTGTCCCCTGCTGCGCCCCGATATACTCCCAGAACGAGGTTGGTTGATCTTGTGTAAAGTCTGTCCCAACACCCACATGGTCAATCCCGACCCGCTCCACCATGTCATCTATCGCATTTACATAGTCCTCTAGCGTGGATTCAAATTGGGTCGGTAAAAAAGAGGTGATAGAAGTTGCACCGATTACGCCGTTCCGTTCTGCCAACAATTTCAACGCATCGTCCGTCTTGTTTCGGGGATGGTTGAAATAGGAACGGGCGTTCGCGTGGGTAATCGCGACAGGTTTCTCCGATAGTTCTATTGCCTCCAGCGTGGTGCGATCGCCGACATGGGAAAGGTCAATCAGGATACCCAGGGCATTCATCTCTCGGATCGCATCAAGGCCGAAGTTGCTCAAACCGTCGTCTCTGCGTTCCCAGCACCCATTTCCCAACAGATTCCGCTCGTGGTAGGTCACTTGGATGACCCGCATTCCCAGCGCATGGAACAGCGCGAGTCGGTCAAGATCGTTCTCAATGGGAGAAGCGTTCTGAGACCCGAAAATTATACCAACCTTTCCGCTCTGCTTGGCTTGCAGAAGTTCGTCTACGGTTTTTACCTGTACAAGGATGTCGTTGTATTCTCTGAGCCGGCGAAACCAGGCAGCGATGTTGTCCAAAGTCTGCTGATAATTTTCCCATGTCGCAACAGTGGCGTTAATGGCTGTTACCCCCCCAGCGTGCAAGCTTTGGAACACAGCGGGGCTCTCCCAGTTGCTCACATTTAGACAATCTATTACAACAGCTTCTTCGTAAAGTTGCTTTGCAGCATCTGCCTCTGGCGTTGTCATTTTAGTTTCCCTTCGGGTTTGATATCAGGCGTATTTTTCGCGGAGCAACTGTGCTGCCTGACACATGGCTTTGAGCTTCAGGTACGCTTCGTCCAGATCCATCGGATTCTGAACCGATGGTGAAAAACCGCAATCCGGATGCAGCGTAATACGCTCTTTATCAACATAACGCATGGCTGCCTCCACGCGGTCTATAACATCTTCTGGCGTTTCCACCTGTCGGTCACAATGGTCAATGCACCCAAACCCCAACCGGACATTCTCAGGGAATTGTGCGAGCGAGGCTAAACCACCTGCGACAGGGGTAGCATATTCCATCGAAATTGTGCCGACCCGAACCTTTGCCAGCGCGGGCATGATTAGGTCATAGGGTCCCTCCGTCCCGTGTTTGTGATCGAAATGTGCGTGGCACAGATGCATCCCTGTCTCAACACCTTCAATTCCGTCCAGCGTTTGGTTAATAAAATCGACACACTGATCCATCTCATACTGAACATCAGTGACGCCTTCTCGCTCTCGAAAATCGGGATCCACCATGGTACTCAGCCAGGGCTCATCAAGTTGCACGGTGTCCGCACCTGCTTCACGGAGGAGCTCAATTTCCTGTCGCAGAATCGGCACACAGTCATTCATCAATTTCTCGCGGGTGGGATATGCAGCTTTTGAGTGTTCGGGATGCCACATCCGCCTGCCAATGATGTAGGGGGCGGGTAAGGTTGCCTTGATGCGTCGCTGAGTGCGGCCCCGGATGTAACGGATTTCATCAACCACTAAGGGCCGGTACGGCTCGATTGGCTCTACTACTGCCGGATAGGGCAACCCACCACTGGGATTGAGATCTGCTCGAAAACCCCGTACACGGTCAGCAAAAACCTTGACGTAACTTTCCCTACGCCATTCGCCATCGGTGACCTCATCCAACCCCACTCGCTCTTGGAGACGCAGCCCTGATTCGATCGCCGGATCAAGCAGGCGATCTGTTTCCTCCTCGGATATCTTCCCATCTTTTCGGTCAAGGATCAACTCTCGCACCCATGCCGGTCGGGGTAAGCTGCCGATGACGGTTGTGGGAAATAGTGTGTTTGGCATGGTTGTTTTCCCTTCCTAGAGATTTCCTTTTTGTAATATGTTTTCCTGATTATCCCTATTTATCAATGCCAAAAATATTATAGCATGATTCCATCAGAAGATGCTATTACGATCCATCAAAAAAATAGCACCTTGGGGAGGGAATCCCCTGCGCCCGCTTCGACCTAAGGAGACAACCGAGATCGACGATAATTCCCCGGGATTCCGTCGTGAGGGAAAGAAGCAGCTGACGTTAGGAAGGCAACTAGACTTTTCTTATCCAAATCGCACGAACTTAAGCGCGATTGATCAGTGGGGCACTGCTTTAGGAAAAAAGCAATGTCGCGTTCGCGTTGCTGGCTGGTATTGCAGAATACGAGGATTTTCCAGCGAGAGGCACCTCGGCCGGGTCTATTCATATAACACCCCGCCTTGGTGCGAGTTTGAAGCTCTATCCGCTAGATAAAATTGTAATAGATGCCACAAGTTCGTTTAAAATCCGGTCAGATTATGACACAACGAATCCCTATCACTATGAAGTGGGAATCCGCTTTTATATATTGCGCGCGTTAAATTTAAGGGCCGGATATGGCAAATGGTACTTAGGCGATCGAAGTACTACTGGAGTGCAGTTCGGATTTGGATTTACCTTTTGAGTTTCTCTATCCACACGTTGCCAAGACGCGCTGCGCTCGTTCTTCCCATTCGTCGCAAGTTGCATGTGTCCGTTGTACAGATGCCCCGATGTACTTCTTTGGATCGCGGAGGGCTTCCCGTTGTATTGGCGTGACGAGGAATGGTTGCAATGTTTCATCCGCCCACAGAAGGTCCGTCAGCTGTTGCCCCGTCTGATGTACCTGAGCGACAAGTTTGCGGGTATGGTCGTAAGCGTCAGGAAATCCGTAATACGCCATCAGCAGGTAGATCGGTTCAGCCACCGTGTCACCGGCACTCGCCTCAAGATTGCGCTGCATGTTATCCGTCTTCACATCCATCTCTCCTAATGCACGAACCAAACGATAAATTGAATAATCAAAAGCGGTGAAAAGCTCCGTCAGGAAACGGCTCGATGCGGAATTGGTAAGATCGCGCTGATGCTCCAAGATCTGGTCCATAAACACCGTCGTCATGCGTGGCACGAACGCTTTCCAAAGCCCCTTCACCGTTTCAAACGTTTCGGGGTTAATCTTGTGCGGCATCGTGGAGGATCCGACCAGTTGGGGATCATACTGCTTGCTAATCTCGGCAATTTCCGTCCGATAGAGGTGGCGGATATCATCTGCGAAATTTGCAAGGATGGTGTAAGCGGAGGTAATCGCGTAAGCGAGGTCGGTGATAAACTCAGGCTCAACACACTGCGTCGAAGTATGTGTATCTGACGGTTTCAATCCAAGTTCCGCCAGAAGGTCCGCCTCCATCTGCTCCGGCTGCTCTACTATCAGCGCAAGTCCGTTGAACGCTCCCACTGCGCCCGAAAATTGGCCGCGTAGATTTTGGCTTGTCCGATCTATCAGTTCAATCCGATTTCCAACCCGACTGACGTAAAGTGCAATGGCGTAGCCAAAGGTAATCGGTTCTGCATGTTGACCATGCGTCCGTCCAATCTGCACCGTTTCCGCGTGCTCCCGTGCGAGGTCTATGAACCTATTCTCAAGTTCGATGAGATCTGGAAGAATTACTTTTTGAGTAAGATCCTTGAAGCGTAACGCTGTTGCGGTATCAAGGATGTCCGCGGACGTTGCGAATAGGTGAACATACGGACGCGCTTCCGGAGCAATCTTTCGTCGGATCACATTTACAAGTGAACGGATGTTGTGTCGAATGCGCGACTGTTCTTCGTAAACCTCTGCCGCTGTCACCTCTTCCGATGCTCGTTCAACTTCATCCGCAATCTCATGTGAGCAGATGCCGTACTTGGCAAGCGTCCGCACCAATGCAGCCTCGACTTTCGCTTGATATTTAACGTAGGCGGCTTCCGAAACGTAGGGCAGTAATTTCTTCATAACCGCTTCACTGCCGCCGTAGTATCTGAAATCAAGAGGACTAACTGCTTCGTAAAGTTCCATAATATATCAATCTCCCTTTGTCAATTCTTGCTGTAATATGTTACATTATTCAAGGGTGTTCATCATTCAGTCAATAGCAAGCAGGCACAACCACCTGTGAGAGGGATCTCCTGATCCCGATTGTTTCCCAAATTGAGGGGAGTCGTGGCAAGGATGCCACTCTCACAGAGAATATTTATGAACACCCCTCACATTATTAGGATTTACGCACTCAATCTATGATCGCCCTTGACTGCGTAGATCCTGATTATATCATTTGAGTGAGCGGATGTAAATCCTGATTAATCGAATTCGTTTCTACCTACACAGGACTGTCGTCCGATAAATTTTCATGTTGAATTCAAAAGCCATAGGAGGAAAAATGGTTTATCTGTTTCGTTTGAGGAAGAATTTCTTTGTTTCTGTTTTGTTCGCCGGGTTGGTATCAGCCACGCTACTCGGGTGCGAACATATTAATCGGAGCATTATTAGCGCCGCTACTGACGATTCCACTGCTCCTACCACCCTGCAAATCGTTGACAAACTAATGCCAGAGGGCATTGGATATGAGGTTTACGATTCATCGGAGCCTCGGGAGGTTACGGTTATCATCCTCCATTCCACCTATTTCGTAGGTGAGGATCCGTACGATATCGATGGGATTATCGCGCAGTATACCGAATATGGCGTTGCAACCCATTACGTGATTGGCCCAGATGGCACTGTATATCGGTTAGTGAACGATAATAACCGGGCATACCATGCAGGATCTGGGACGATGCCTGATGGCCGAACAGGTATCAATAGTTTTTCGATTGGAATTTCATTGAACAATACGGATACTGTTGGCCCGAATGATGTGCAATATGATACCCTCGTTCAATTGATACTCCACCTTGAAGATAAATATATGATTGAACAGATTCTCGGGTTCAACGAGGTGAGCGATAGATTTGATACGCCCTGGCTTTTTGATTGGGAGAAGTTTCGTAAGAAACTTGCGGAGGCTAGGACAATGAGGGTTGCAGCGGCAGACGAAGGAGATGCCTCTTCGTAAAGAATTCCGTTTGTAGGGAATGCAAATCTGCGTTCCCTACAGGGTGTTTCCTTCCAAAGCGAAAGCATTGGGATTCTACGCCTAAAGGAGACTCTCTTTGAACGACAAATTTCGTAGCACATCGCGTGGGCTTTGGTGGGCAGTTCCTACTCTGCTGCTGACATCATTAATTCCTTCCTTGTCAACCGCTGCCGGTTTCCAGAATACCTCTCCTCCCCCAATCGCCGATAGATTTCAATTCACGCAGGGAGAACTTCTGATTCGCGTGACACCTCAAGCGCAAGCCGAGTGGGAACGACTTCACGCCAAGTCACCGCTACAAAAACTCTACAATCAGATGGGGGTTCGGTCAGTCTATCCGCTCTTTCCGCACATCGCTCACCCGGGTGCTAATCCAAACCTTAAACGCACCCATCTCCTGCGTTTTCAGGTCCCTATTGATCTACATGCTATTAAAGCGGATTACGCCGCACACCCGCTGATTGAGACGATCGAATTCAACTACATTCGCCAAACACAGGCAGCCGAAATTATCCCTAACGATCCACGCTTTGAGGAACAGTGGAATCTGTCACTAATTGGCATGTCGGAGGCGTGGGCAATTGAGAAGGGCGATCCGGAAGTCATTATCGCAGTTGTGGACACAGGCTTTGATTATACCCACGAAGATCTTGCTTCACAGACGTGGGTCAATGCTGGTGAAATCCCCGACAACGGAATTGACGATGACAATAACGGGTACATTGACGATGTGCACGGCTGGGACTTTTCAGAGCCGCCAAGTCCCGATGGGAGTGAAAAGTTACAGAACGGTGATAACGATCCGATAGATGAATCAGGGCATGGAACGCATGTTACTGGAATAGTAGGAGCGGCGGTAGACAACGATGTCGGTATTGCCGGCATTGCGTGGAATTGTACGCTGATGCCGATCCGAGGGGCTGGTGTGGAGGGAATACGGGATGACCGTTCGGCAGCCGCAATTGTCTATGCTGTGGATAACGGTGCACGGGTTATCAATATGAGTTGGGGTGGGCGTGAGCGTTCCTTTGTACTTCGTGACGCTGTGGATTACGCCTACGCGCGGGGAGTCCTGATGGTTGCCGCATCAGGAAATGAGTCTGAAGGGGCATCCATTTTTCCTGCTGGTTATCGCAAGGTCATATCCGTTGCCGCAACTGAACAACACAAACAAAAGTTTTACCAATCCAACTTTGGTGCCTCTATCGACATCGGCGCACCGGGCAATGTGATTGTAAGTACGCATATCAATAATCGATACCGTCCCCTCTCTGGTACGTCAATGGCAACAGCGCATGTAACCGGGGTTGCTGCTCTGATTATATCGAAACGTCCAAGTCTGACGCATCAGGAGGTTCGGCAGATTCTACTTTCGACCGCCGACCCGATTACAGAAAGCCCTGAACTCGTTGGAGCGGGCAATCTGAATGCCGCACGCGCTTTGATGGCGAGCGGTTCTCCAAAAGCACACATTCTTTTGCCAGAAGCCCACAGTGGTGGCTCAAACCAGATCGAGATTGTTGGCACCGCTGGCGGATTCAAATTTGATACATGGCAGCTGCTATATGGGGCATCGGCTATCCCAACAGCGTTTCAACCTATCAATGCACCTTCTCAACAGCAGAAGATAAATGAAACGTTGCTTGTCTGGGAAACTTCCTCCGTAGCAGAAGGCATTTACACCATTCGTCTTGAGGTCAATAGCGTGGAGGGAAAAGTGCTGCGTGATGAGGTCGTCGTCTCGGTAGACCGAACGCCCCCTCAAGTGCAGAATGTAAAGGTGCAGAATCAAATTACAAAGGACAACTATGCTACCATCGTCAGCTGGTCAACAGATGACTTCACAATCAATACATTGAGCCAACGTGCCCGCGAAGCGACCGCTCCGTTTAGACCGATTGAGGAAAACTCCGCAAGCCAAGAACATCTCTTCACGCTCTCACTTGATACAGGAAGTTACGATTTATTCATTACCTCTCGTAACGATGTGGGGTTAGAGACGCTCGACGATAACGGAGGAAAATTCTATCGCGCAGAGGTTATCGACAAATCTATCCCACCAAACGGATTTGTTGAGACCTCGACCACACTTCCTCCAATGCACCTAGGCAGCGTTACTGCAGATTTTGATCGGAATGGCATGCTCGAAATTGTCGGACTTCCAATCACCGACGCTGCCGCTTCAGGGATCGAAGTCCATGAACGGACTAGTGCTGGCATCTATCAACTCCAATATACTAGTCCCACTAATGCTAAACCTTTTGCGGTTGATGATACCGATGGAGATGGGTTGTTAGAGATCTTATCCGGTACGCGAGAAAGGCTTTTCCTCCTGGAGAGTGTGACACCAGATGGCTATCCGGAAAAAATCATCTGGGAAACTACTTTTCTCTCATCAGGACAGATTGTTGATCTAGACAACGATGGCAGGAAAGAAATTATTGGGGCAGACAACTTTAACGACAATATCCGTATCTTTGAAAACCGTGGAAACGATAGCTACGATGAAATACTCGTCATCCGGAATGAGACAGAAGGCTCCAATGTTTTTGGCGAACAATTCGCAGTCGGCGATTTCGATGCCAACGGTGTCTTGGAGTTAATGGTTGGAGATAGTGAGGGCGAACTCTTTATCTACGAATCTATCGGAGATGATCTGTTGGTTGAAAAATGGCGGATGAAACTTAACATTGAGAGAGCGCATCAACTAGCGGCAGGCGACCTCACTGGAGATGGCATCCCCGAATTCGTCGTCGGCGGAACGGTTCGGGAGCAATATTTGCCTTCGATGCGGCCGCGTTGGGAATACCATGTATTCACCGCTTTTCCACCAGTAGGTGCCAATCCCCAAACCCGGGCAAGTGGTGCCTCGCGCTACCAATCAATATGGTCGCAGGCAATCACACCATCCAACCTGAAAGGAAATAGTCTCGGAATTGGTGATGTTGACGGCGACTTGGAAAATGAGCTGGTGATACTTGCGAATCCAAGCGTTTATGTGTTCAAATGGAATGCCGGCATTAATGACGAGCATGTTTCATCAAACCTTGATCCAATCTGGTATCATCAGGCGTGGGAAACGCCACGCTTATTCCTCGCCGATCTGAATCAGGACAACTTTAGTGAACTCTATCTTAACAATGAGGTCAGTCTCCTTACATTCACGCACGTTCATGCGACTGATCCGAATAGCGTTGTGAATATTCAGCCGTATGAATTATCTGCTACGCCGCTCAGTGCACGTGCAGTTCGGATTGACTGGGAGACACTAGAAGAAGCAGTATCTTATACTGTCTATCGAGCAGTTGGGGGTCCAGATAAAGCTCCCTCCCACTTTGAAGCAATTGCGGAGGATCTAGATTTTGTGGGCTTTCTTGACCGAAAGGTGACGAAGGATGTAACTTACTGGTACACCGTCTCTGCAAAGAATGAAACGGGAGTCGAATCAGCTCAGTCCAAACCAGTTTCCGTTACTCCTCGCACCCCGCCCAAATTGATTGCGGCTGAGTATATCCAAGACAACCAAGTCGCCGTTACTTATGACAAACAGATGGGATCTTCCATAGGCAATCCACGCCTCTATCTGTTAAGAGAACCGAAGCAATTGGCTGGTGCAAATCCTATTTCCGTCATTCGAGACCGGATGGGAACGCGAGCCATCCTCACCTTCCGTGAAGCGGATCTGGTTCCCGGTAGCACCTATGAAATCACCGTTTCAGACGTACGGGATACCGATCGAAATCCGATAAACCTGCTGGAGGCGACTCAGACATTTGATGTGCCGCTCGAAGCTGGTGTTGATAATTTTCAAGATTTTTCAAAAGCGCGAGTATACCCCAATCCGATTCGACCCAACGAATTTCACAAGAGCACTGTCACGTTTGATCGCCTTCCCACCGGCACGACGATTGAGATTTATAATACGAATGGAGCGCGGCTTGACAGCTTGACAGTCACCACTTCTGATGCTGGTCGTACCGAATGGTTGCTGCTCAACCATGTAGCAGTAGAGGTAACGAGCGGGATTTATATCTATATGATGGAATTTGAAGGTCTGAAAAAGACTGGCAAGATTGCGGTAATCAAGTAAGAGTTACATACTAACGCGGAACATATTACGTCCGTGCAAGCTCATTAGTGTCTTAATTCAAAAATTCCAAAGACCAAAATCGAGGATTGATTGTCTCTATCCTTTTTCTAGGGTCATTTATAGTGAATTCAAAAAATAAATAAACACTTGCGCCCCCCGGTAGGGGCGGTTTGTAACCGCACCGCATCGGCACCCCCCTTTATTCTACCCCCCCTGAGTCCCCCCCGCAAGCAGGAGGGAAAGCAAGCGGGGGGATAAAGAGGGGTGCCTACCCAACGGGAGGACGGTAGGTTCGGTATCCGAACTGCCCCGGTTTGGCGTGTCTCATTAATTCTAAGGTCCACTATAATTCTGCTGTGAGAGGGATTTCCCAATCCCGATACTTTACTGTCCAAGCGATTCCCGGGTTGCGCCTTTTCGCCCCAAATGGTTAACAAGCCGAAAACTGAATAGCCCTATCCTTTTTCTAATTTCACTTGCGGATAATTGAAATCCTTGTTATAATCAGTTCACTGCTGGCTTACAATTTTTCTCAATATATGTTTGCAAATCTCCAACTTTCTGACATGAATTTTTACGAGCAGCATTGTGGATTGGCGATTGACTTATTTTGTCTTGCGGCACTAGAAACCATACGGTATAATGTAGCCATCTTCGGGATAGACTAATGCGATACTTTATTTTCAGCGATGTTCATGCAAATCTTGAAGCATTCGATACCGTTTTAGCAGCAGTTGCTGAATACCAAGTGGATAGAATTATTTTTCTCGGTGATATTGTTGGCTACGGTGCTCAACCAAATGAGGTTGTTGACCGATTGAAAGCACTCAAGCCCGATGCCATGATTCGTGGGAATCACGACAAAGTTATCGCTGGGATCGAGGACGGCAACAGTTTTCAAGAGCTTGCTCGCACCAGCGCGATGTGGTCACGCCTTCAGATTCGGCCCGATAACAAAGCATATCTGAAGTGTATGCCTCAAGGACCGATAACGCTAGAAAAGGAGATTCAGATATCACACGGAAGTCCTCATGATGAAGATTTCTATATCGTGAGCCATTGGGATGCGCGACCGATCTTGCATCAAAGTGAGAGTTGGATCACGTTTTATGGACATACACATCTTCCAATGATTTACTCAACGGAAGCGAGATTCTCTCAGTATTACCCGGAAGATGACGAAGTTTACTACAGACTTTTGGAAGATAAGCAGTATCTAATTAACCCCGGATCCGTTGGACAGCCGCGCGATCTCAATCCCAAAGCGAGTTATGCTATCCTTGACACCGACGAAAGCATCGTTTGCATAAAACGGATTGGATACGACATTCAAGCCACACAGCGCAAAATTCACGAAGCTGGACTGCCCACGTGGCACGCCGACCGATTGGCAGCTGGGCGCTAATCACGGTTAGGTTTGACGTTTGCTCATTTTTAACCTCTAAATCGCTAAGTCTTGTCCTTAATACCTGAGTTTCAATGACCACCACTCAAACTGATAAAGCTGTCATCATTGCGAGTATCATCACTTTTTTGACATTTCTGATAAATGCCAAACTCGGTTCAATTTGGCTGCTTTATTTGAACGTTCTTGTGGTGGTGGGCGTGTTCAGTTATGCGAGCCGACCGTGGAATCAACTCTCGCATCTTTCGCTCAGTGCGATTTTTGGCGTGATTGCATCGATTACCTATATTCCGCTGGATTTGTTGTTCTCTAAACACGTTGAGCTTCTTTCCTATTTAAGTCGGCGTGATATCTTGATAGCTGCTGTGCCTTTGAGTCTATTACTAACTTGGATGATTGCCATCACGATAATCATCTACATCTATCATCGGCTTAATGAAGTTTGGGAACGATCCTATATTCCTGCTGTGGTTGTTGGCAGCATTGCGTTTGTGGGCAGCACTATTTTCGATCAATGCGGTTCTGCGCGCTTATGGAATTGGAACGCGCTCCGCTTTTCCTCTTTCCCCTATATCGGTTCCGTTCCTGTTTGCGTGCCGATAGCACTTGCTCTGACCTTTTTGCTTTCCCCGTACTATCTCCGTAGACACCACATCGTTGTGGGGGCGATACGATGCGGGCTCTTTATCGGGATTATGCAGTTTCTCTGCTTTCTGTTGTTTTACTTCATTGGGCTATCGCGTTGAAAGAAGCTGTTATTATGTGTGCCGCGCGTTTTACAGATAAGGAATCATAATGATTAGATCTACAACAATTCTCACGGTACGACGTGAGAATCAAATCGCCCTTGGGGGCGATGGGCAAGTCACTTTAGGAGATACCGCTATTAAACACGGCGCGCGGAAAATTCGTCGTGCTTATAACGGTCAGGTGTTATTAGGTTTCGCCGGTTCAGCCGCAGACGCACTCACTCTATTTGAGAATCTTGAGAAAAAACTGGATCAGTATCGCGGTAACCTTCAAAGAGCGGCTGTTGAGTTTGCGAGAGATTGGCGAGGCGACCGTGTGCTGCGCCGAACAGAGGCATTGCTAGTCGCAGTAGATGTCGAAAGAGGCTATCTTCTCTCTGGAAGCGGCGACGTGCTTGAGCCAGATGATGGGGTCTTAGGCATTGGATCCGGTGGATCTATCGCTATATCTGCTGCCAGAGCACTCCTGAAACACTCTTCGCTTACCGCAAAAGAAATTGTCGAAGAGGCATTACAGATAACCAGCGATATTTGTGTGTATACCAATAGCAGTATTGAAATCGAAACGCTTGAGATTTAACTTTAGGATCTTTGCTACTCAATTACGAATGTAGAAAACGGAGGTACACATTGTCAACACTCAATTCTTTAGCGAGCCAAAAAACGTTAGCAGATGCACTGACCCCCAAACAAATTGTCGAAGAACTCGATAAATATATTATTGGTCAAGCGGAGGCGAAACGTTCGGTCGCCGTCGCGCTCCGCAACCGAGCACGTCGACAGATGCTCGAAGACGACATGCGGGACGAAGTCGCACCTAAAAACATTATCATGATCGGTACAACAGGGGTTGGAAAAACCGAAATTGCGAGACGGTTGGCGCGTTTGGTGGAAGCACCATTTATTAAAGTAGAGGCCTCAAAATATACCGAGGTTGGCTATGTTGGACGCGATGTAGAATCGATGATTCGTGATTTGGCAGACCTTGCAGTCAATATGGTAAAATCTGAACAAGCGGAAATAGTCAAGGAAAAAGCACTTGAGCTCACTGAAGAACGCCTCTTAGATTTCCTGATACCGCCGCCGCGGGCGAAGCTGAGCCCCGAGCCTGTTGAAAAAGGTGTTGAGATTGCCGATGAGGGTGAGGGAGACATAAGCGGCGAGGAACGACTAGCATTAGCAGTGCAGCAGTTTGATCCAACGGAACGGCCGGAAATCAGCGAGCAGGAGCAGGAAAGATACGAACGGACGCGGGAAAAATTTCGTCAACGACTGAGAGATGGGAAACTGGAAGATAAGCCTATCGAAATCAATGTAAGTAACCGAACGGTCCCTTTTGTCGAAATTTTCTCTCCGAGCGGTATTGAGGAGATGGATATCAACCTGAAGGATATGTTTGGGAGCATTCTGCCCAAACAGGAGAAGAAGCGCCGCGTCCCTATCTCTGAAGCCCGTCAGATCCTCGCACAAGAAGAGGCAGAGAAGCTAATTGATATGGATAATGTCATCGGCGAAGCCGTTGCGCGTGTAGAAAACTCAGGCATTGTCTTTCTGGACGAGATCGATAAGATCGCAGGACGTGAATCGAAGTCGGGCCCCGATGTTTCGCGAGAGGGCGTCCAACGCGACATCTTACCGATTATTGAAGGAAGTACCGTAATGACCAAGCATGGAATGGTCCGCACCGATCACATCCTGTTCATCGCTTCGGGTGCATTTCATGTCTCCAAACCATCCGACCTCATTCCAGAATTGCAAGGACGTTTCCCAATTCGTGTTGAACTGAGAAGCCTGAATGAAGCGGATTTCAAACGCATCCTCACTGAACCGAAGAACGCGCTAGAAAAGCAGTATATCGCCATGTTGAAAACGGAGGGCATTGACGTGACCATTACCGAAGATGCGATAGATCAGATTGCTGCTTTAGCTTTTCAGGTGAATGAATCGGTAGAGGATATCGGGGCCCGTCGACTCCACACCATCATGGAAAAGCTCTTTGACGAACTTTCTTTTAACGCTCCAGACTTAGAGGAAAAGTCAATCACAATCAACGCTGATTATGTCACCGAGCAGTTATCCGAAATTGTGCAGGACGAGGATATCAGCAAATATATCCTCTGATACTGTTGAGAAATTGAGTGCAATCATTTTGACAGGCGGGCTTCCACAAGACCGTATCGTTCTTTGCTGCTCATTAGGTGTCTGTCGCAGGAAAGGCTTCCAAAAATTGATGAACCTCTTCTACTGTTGGCAAGCCGCTGCGCCCGCCCAGTTGACGGCAATTAATCGAAGCAACAGCCGAAGCAAACCGGACTATCTCCGGTGCACTCCAATCCTGCAGGACACCATAAATGAACCCACCGTGGAACGCATCCCCGGCACCGGTAGTATCTACCACGTCGACGGGGAACGCAGGGAGCGCGAAGAGCCCCTCTTCCCATTTCGTCACACAGCCCCGCTCGCCAAGCGTGACAACGGCGATGCGTGCGCCAAATTCGTAAAGTCCCTCTACGATTGCTTCTGGCGGTGCATCGGGCATCCATCCCTGTGCAAATGCCTCCGATACGATAGGTATATCAACCAACGGCAGTAATTGCTCTGTGAGCACTTCGCTGTGCCACGTGCCATCCAACACCACAGTCACTCCCGCCGCTTTCGCCCATTTTGCCGCTTGGACCGAGGCTTCATCGGCATCGTCTAGATGTAAGACCGTGGCAGATGTAATCTCTTGGTGATCCAGATCTGATGTAGCCAAAGGGGTGTTGGTCTCACGACGGGAGGTGAAGCAACGCTCACCGGTGGCCTGATCGACGAGAACTAGAACAGCGCGGGAGAAGACGTTCGGTTCAAGCATAAATCGACTGACATCTACGCCTTCCTTCTCAAATTCTTCCCGGATGAATACGCCTTCAGGGTCATCACCGGCTCTTCCGATGAAACGGGTGGAAACACCCAGCCGAGCAAGAGTGACGAGTGCCGTTGAAACGGGACCACCGGCTTGGCGGAGGTATTGAGAAGCACGCCACGATCTTCCATACGCTGGCGGTTGAGGAACGACAAAGAGCATATCGGCGGTGCATGTGCCAATTCCGATGACATCTGGAGGGTTGCTTTTATTCATGGGAAGTTCCTGATTAACGAGCTCACAAGGATAGGGCTGCAATTAAAATCTTACGAGTTTGGTAGATACCAACCTGTATGGGGAACGCAGATCTGCGTTCCCTACGGAAACCTTTTTCTAATTGAGGTAGCAACTTGCGCTGTGATACTATTTCAGGCCCCAAATCTCCGCCGCCGTGCCGCCTAAAATGCGTTCGCTCTGGGCTTCCGTCAGGAAAGGCAGACCTTCTCGGACAAGGCGTAATTCCTGATTCAAGGTAGGCCAATTATGTTTAGCTCGGTGATGCCCCGGGTATCCCGTCCCCCACACCATCCGCTCGGCTCCAAAGACTCCTACCAGCTTCTCAATGAACGGATGCACGTCTGTGTAAGGAAAATCTTGGTTAGAGCGACCGGCGACATCTGATAGCTTCAAATACATATTGTCGTGTTGAGCAAGATCGACAATTGGCTGAAATTCTGCTTCGTCCGCATCCACTTGAGGATAGCCCATGTGGTCAAGGATCAATTTCAAGGAAGGATGTCGGTCTGCAATCATCGCTACCTGCTCTGCAAACTCTGCCCGCAGATGAAATTGGATAACTGCGTCCAGTGAAGCAATCTCCTCCCACATCGGTTCATTCTGACGGGTCAACAGAATCTTTTCATCGGGATAATACATCGGATGAAAACGAAAGCCGACCAATCCCCGATCTTTGATCCAGTAGCGTACCTGCTCTGCATTGTTCGGATCCTGTGGGTCGATCAATCCGTGCCCGATGAAGCGGTTTGGGAATCGTTCTACGGAATCTGCGATGTAGCCGTTATCCCAAGTGGACCAACTGGTCTGCACTAACACCGTCCAATCTACGCTATGGTCGTCCATTTCTGCTAGCAACTCGTCAACGGTGCCCGGCTCGTCCGGATAAGAATTCCAAGTGGGCGCGGTCGGACCGATAGGATATTTGGGTGGATCAATCTCCCACACATGGACATGGGTATCAACAATCATTAAAAGAATCCCCCTTAATTTACACGCAACGCCGTTTCTTCTTGTATTAACACGTCCATCATGGCATGAACTCGGGGCAAATCCTGCGGCCCCACATCTTCAGCAAAAGGAATAACCGGACCGCCAGCCAATCCCGCGTAATCCATGGCAGCGTGTAACGCCGAACCGCTATACCGCGCCCCATTTTCGCCACGAAAGTCCTCGAACGGCACCATCATTGCGCGGAGCCGTTCCGCTTCTGCCTTATCGCCGGCTGCGAACTTTTGATGCAGCATCAGGCTCATTCGCGGCACGAAATTCGCCATGCCCGAACTGAAACCCACCGCACCGTGCGCCATATAGTCGATACAGGGATCTTCCGCCATACCACATACCATCGCTGCGCGATCTCCTGCCCGTTCTACAATCTGATCAAAGGCGTCTAAATCCTCCACCGCATACTTTAGACCGACAACCTCGTCCAGCTCACAAAGGTTGGTTACGTCGTCCACCGGCATAATATCCAATCGCCGCTGGTAAAGGACTGTGGGTAACTGCACTCTCTTTGTAATTTCCCTGAATCCGTTGTAAACACCGTTGGCAGAGGCGGGCCCAACCACCGGCATAATCATTACACCAGCTACCCCTAACGATTGGGCAATGTGTCCCATCTCCAAAGCTCTCCCGAATCCCGGACCGATGCCCGGCACAATATACGCCGCATCCCCAGCTTCGTCGAGATATGTGCCAACTACGGCTTCGTACTCCTCCAGTGTGGCATCGTAAACCATGCCGGTGCCACACTCCGGCATGATGAAGTCTACACCGTGTTGGATGAGGTGACGGACGTTTGTCCGAACCCCTTCCAAATCCACTTGCCGATCTTCCTGCCGTGGTGTAATAGCAACTACCAAGACGTTGCGGCACGCTTCTCTATCCAAGTGCTGCTTACCCATTCTACGCTCCTTCCCGATATCTCGCTAGCTTTTCCTGAAATGACTTCTTCTCAAGAACCTCGCGATTTACCACATTATCTGGAATCTCGCCCCGTGATACCTGAATCGCCTTCTGACAGTTCAATCTACCGATGTCCCGATAGCATTCCTCTGTCAAAGCGATGGCGTGAGGGGATACGATTACGTTATCCAATTTTAACAACGGTTCATTGGGATCCACCGGTTCTTCTTCAAAGACATCAATCCCTGCAGCCCGGATGCGCTTTTCCCGCAAAACTTGTGTTAAGACACGCTGATCAACAATGGGACCACGGGCGGTGTTGATAAAGAACGCTGTCGGCTTCATAAGCGCGAACTCTTTTTCGCCAATCAATCCGCGCGTCTCATCGGTCAGGGGACAGGTGACACACACGTAATCAGATTCCCGCATCACAGTGGACAGATCGACTACCTCCACGTTCAGGGATTTGGCAACCTCCGGTGACACATACGGATCAAACGTCAGAAATCGCATACCGAATGGTTGTAGCAAACGAAACAGTTCGGTGCCAATATTTCCAAGCCCGACCGATCCCAGGGTGCGCCCGATGAGATCAACGCCGGTTTCCAATCCTTCTCGCCAAGTTCCTGCACGGGTTGCACGGTCATACGCGAAAAAGTTCTTTGAGAGCGCGAACATCAGTCCAATAATACCTTCCGCCACGGGACGGCGCACACCGCTTGGTGCGATGGCGATCATCACATCTGCTTCAGTCGCCGCTTGAAGATCGACGTTATCGTAGCCGACCCCGTGCCTCGCTATCAGAGTCAATCGATCCGCCCCCTCAAATGTCTCACGGGGATATTTCCCTCCAAGCGCGATAAAAGCGTCCAACCCACGTATCTCATCCGGCGGCACATACGGACGCTCGTGGGCAATAAATGTGTATTCGATGTGCGGTTCTTTATCCAGGAGATCTAACCCAACATCCTTGAATCGGACTTTGCCATCCTCTCCAAGGAAGCCGGGGGTTAATCCGACACGGAATGTTTCCTGCGCCATAAAGTTCTCTCTTTCTGTTATTAGGTTATCTGGGTCTCAATCTATATGGAACGAATCAAAGTCGTTTTGGGGTTCGCTTGGTTTTTTGTAGTCAAAACGTAGGACAAAAGAATCCGTGAAACGTAGAATTCTCAACCCTTCAGCCCCAAATCCCGTAGGCGAGTGCATGACCCAGCCATGCAGCACCCAAGCCGAGCACCACATGCACAGCGACGTTGGCAAGGGCAGCAGTACTGTCGCCAGCCTGCCACAGGCGCATGGTTTCATAGCTAAACGTCGAGAACGTTGTGAATCCGCCTAACAGGCCCATAAAAACAAATAAGCGAATCTCTGGACTTAAAAATCCGCGTGTCCCAACCCATTGGGAAAGGAATCCGATGCCTAGACAACCGATCAGATTGACTGTCAACGTTCCGTAGGGAAATCCGGTGCCTTTCACCAGATATTGAACATACTCGCCTAAGAGGTATCGCCCGATTGAACCAAGGAAGCCTCCCAATCCGACCCAGAGTATTTTCCCCACGCTGATTAACTCCCTTCTCCTGCGGTAGGTTGGAGTTTACCCTGTCCGCCGACTGTTCTGGAGGTTGTAGAACACCTGTTTCCCATTAAACTGGGCACGGCTGCCAAGCTGCTCTTCAATTCGTAGCAATTGATTATACTTACAGATGCGGTCAGTGCGGCAGAGTGAGCCGGTTTTAATCTGTCCTGCGTTCACACCGACAACAATATCTGCAATTGTTGTGTCTTCCGTCTCACCGGATCTGTGCGAAACCACTGCTGTGTAGTTAAATCGCTTGGCAAGTTCGATAGCATCAAGTGTTTCGGTCAATGTCCCAATCTGGTTGACCTTGATGAGGATAGAGTTGCCAACGCCACGATCTATTCCCTGCTGTAACCGATTGGTGTTTGTTACGAAGAGATCATCGCCAACAAGCTGGACCTTGTCACCGATCGCTTGGGTGAGCAACTTCCAGCCATCCCAATCGTCTTCTGCCATACCGTCCTCGATCGAGATAATTGGATATTTGTCAACCAATTTAGCGTAGAAGTCAACCATCTCTTCGGACGATTTATCCGGTTTCGCTTCTGCTTCTAGTCGATAAATCCCATCTTTGTAAAACTCACTGGAGGCGGGATCGAGTGCCAATAGCACCTCATCGCCGGGGATATATTTCGCTCGCTCAATCCCTTCGATAAGTACCTGTAAGGCTTCCTCATTTGACCGTAAATCGGGTGCAAAGCCACCCTCATCACCGACGGCGGTGTTGTAATTCCGATCCTGTAGAACGGCTTTGAGATTATGGAAGATTTCCGTCCCCATCCGCAGGGCTTCCCCAAAGGTTTGGGCGCCCACCGGCATAATCATGAATTCTTGGAGGTCTACATTATTGTCCGCGTGTGAACCGCCGTTTAAGACATTCATCATGGGCAACGGAAGTTCCTTGGTGTTTGCACCACCGATGTATTGGTAAAGGGGGAGTCCGGCTTCTATGGCAGCAGCTTTGGCAACTGCGAGTGAAACCCCCAGAATTGCGTTTGCGCCGAGATTCCCTTTATTCGATGTGCCATCAAGCGTGAGCATCGTCTGATCTATCGCCTCCTGTGCGAAGGGGTCGGCTCCCTTGAGCGCATCAGCGATAATCGTGTTGACGTTTTCAACCGCTTTCCGTACCCCCTTTCCGAGATACCGCATAGCATCCGCATCTCGAAGCTCGACAGCTTCATGTTCTCCTGTCGATGCTCCAGAGGGGACGGCGGCTCTGCCCAAAACACCGTACTCCAATTCTACATCAACCTCTACGGTCGGATTTCCACGCGAGTCCAGAATTTCTCGTGCATGAACGTTAGCAATTGTCATTACTCAAAATCTCCTCTTTCTTAGCTCTTATTCACCCCAAAGTTCGTTGTTATCGGTCAGGATCTCCGGTCCATCAGAAAGGATAACAACAGTATGCTCGAAAAGCGCAGAGAGGCTGTGATCCGTAGTGACGGCTGTCCAACCATCGTCAAGCACACGCGCCTCGGAATTACCCACATTGACCATTGCCTCAATAGCGAGCGTCATGCCTGCCCTCAGGCGGACACCTCTGCCCGCATCCCCGTAAGTGGGGACTTGGGGCTCTTCATGCAGTTGCCGACCAATCCCATGACCGGAGAAATCCCGAACCACCGCGAATCCGTGCGATTCGGCACCGTCTTGTAGCGCAAAGCAGATGTCACCCAATCGGTTCCCAATCTTTGCAGCCTCAATGGCTTTATAGAGGGACTTCCTTGTAGCATCAAGCAGTCGTTGGGCTTCCGGGGCAATCTTCCCAACGGGAAAGGTGAAAGCGTTATCGCCGTGATAGCCGTCCAAAAAAATCGCTGTGTCAATCCCAACAATGTCGCCTTCATTCAGCAGAACATCTTTGCTTGGAATGCCGTGGACAATCTGTTCGTTGAGTGATACACAGATTGTCGCAGGATAAGGGTCATGGCCCGGAAACTGATAGCCTTGGAATGATGAGATTCCACCTAACTCTTTAATGGTTTGGTGTGAGATCTGATCTAATTCGTAGGTCGAAACGCCGGGTTTAATTGCCTCTCCAATTCGCTGTAATATGATTGATGCGGCTTTACCGCTGCGTCGCATCGCTTCGATTTCGGATCGGGATTTGATTCTAACTTTTGTCATATATCGTTTAACTGAAGAATAATCTATTTTAACTCAAGTTGCCACATGTCGCCCTTCTGGGGCTTTAGCATGTTACGTTACTTTTAACCCACTAACCCCCCCAATTTTCAATGAATGGCAATTTCGGTTATTTTAGGAAAAACGAACCCTGATTAAAAATTTCGGGGCATATCGCTGATGATTTTTATGAGAGCGGATTGTGCGGCATCTGCTGCCCCCGGAATATCCCACCGGGTGGGTTGCCGATCTTCGACCAGATTGCTGATGCCACGCACCTCCAAAAATGGAACATCGTATAACGTACAAATATGGGCGGCGGCAACACCTTCCATGTTTTCACACAGTGCATTGAAGCGAGCGTGGAGAGCATCTCCAACCGCCTGCACACCGCTGCACTGCGAAACCGTGACAAATGGACCACACCGCGCTCCGCAAATCTCAGCAGCAGTTGAAACGAGTCGCGAATCCAACGGGAAACGATTGAAGTGAGGGGGGGTGCCGTGCACCAACGGGATACCAATTTCGTCCGCCGGTTTCCACCCTTCTGGCGTTATCACGCCGACATCGCCGTAAACCTCCTCCGTCGCTAGCACCACGGATCGGATCGGCAAACCTGCCGGCACATAAGCCCCGCCGATTCCAAATTGGATGACTAAGTCCGGCAGTTGTCCCTCAAGTTGACAGGTCAGGGCGTGCGCTGCGTTGACGCTACCGATACCAGTATGAAGCAACGTGCATCGCCAGCCGCATAAATTCCCGACGGTTACCGTTTTGCCGGCGTGCTGTGCGGTCTTGGCTTCTGCAAGAGCACTTTGGATAGCACCGGATTCGAGCTCCGTTGCGCTAACCAGCAGCAGATTCGGTTCAGCCATCTAGTTCATCCTCAGTGACATAATTCGTACAATTTATTTTACTGTGGCACAGTGACTATCGATCCAATCAAGGTATGCGCTGTCACAGATTCGACTTTCACGTGCACGAGATCGCCAATCTGCGACTCCTCTTTCGGAAACACGGTTGTTTTGAAACCATCGGTCTTTCCTTGGTATCTGTCCGGATCCCGCCGCGATTCGCCTTCGACCAAAACTTCTACGGTTTCACCGATCAATCCTTGATTGATTTCGTGGGAGATGCCCTCTTGCAACGCAATGATCTTCTTCAAACGGTGTCCCTTTTCTTCCTTGCCCACATCGTCGTCGAGCGTTTTATGAGCAAGTGTCCCCTCGCGGGACGAATACTTGAACATGAACGCCGAGTCATAGCGAATTTCAGCCATCATATTGTACGTCTCCATGAAGTCAGCCTCCGTTTCGCCGCAGAAGCCGACAATCACATCTGTGGAGATCGAGAGATTCGGGATACGATCTCGCATTTTGGCGACAAGCTCTTGATACGCTTCTGCTGTGTATGTGCGCCGCATGGTTTCTAGCACCTTCGTTGAACCGGATTGCAGCGGCAGATGAATGTAGTTGCAGACCTTATCGCAACTCGCCATCGCTTCAATCAGATCATCGGTCGCATCGCTCGGATGTGGTGAAGTGAAGCGTATCCGCTCTATCCCTTCAACCGCGCTCAACCCAAACAGGAGGTCTCCAAAATTATGTGTGCCATCGTTATAAGAGTTTACCGTCTGACCGAGGAGGACAACCTCTTTGAAACCTTCATCGACGAGCCGTTTCACATCATCAATCAACAGTTGCATCGGGATGCTTCGTTCGCGTCCACGTACAAACGGCACGATGCAGAAGGTACACATCTTGTCGCAGCCACGTTGGATGGTCAACCACGCTCGGACGCCATCCTTCCGAATGGGGGCTATATCGGCATAATCTTCACCCCTATCCAATCTCAAGCCAACGAATGGGTCGCCTGTCGTCACGGAATTAATTGCCATCGGTAGATTCCGGTAGGCATCCGGTCCTAGCACGAAATCCACATACGGTGCGGCATCGATCAGTTTTGTCTTCATGTGTTGCGCCATACAACCACACACACCGAGCACCAGATCCGATTGTTTCCGTTTTCGATGATGCAGGTGCACAAGGCGATTGAGCACCTTCTCTTCGGCATTTTCGCGGATGGCACAGGTATTGAGCAGCACAACGTTAGCATTTTCTAATCGATCCACCATTTCGTAGCCACTTCGGGTCAAGATGCCCGACATCAGCTCGCTATCACTTACATTCATCTGACAACCGTAGGTTTCGATATAAACCCGCCGATCAGCCTGTGTTCGTTGAGTGATATTGATAGGTTCCAACGTTGGTGCTGCCTTGTATAATGGGAGTTGTATTTTGGTTGGAATTTTCGGATTCATTGTCTTTTCAACCTTTGTTTATAGTGAATTCAAAAAATAAATGAACACTTGCGCCCCCGGTAGGTGCGGTTTCTAACCGCACTGCATCGGCACAGTTGGAAACAGTGCCTACCCAACGGGAGATTGGAATGTCTCATTAATTCTAAGGTCCACTATAATTATTCTTCCGTCGTTCAAAATCTTCGAGGACAGGGTTATGAAAACCAGAGTTTCATCGCAGTTTCGCCTAAGATGGCAGCTTTTTCCGAATCGGATAACCCCAAATGTTCCTGAAAAATTGCGAGATGCTGTTGGTACGTTACCTTGGGAATCCAGAGCGATGTTGGGAAGTCGCTGCCCCATATACATCTTTCCGGCGTGTAAGCGTCAATGATCTGCCGGACCCCATCAAACATATCGCCGCAGGGGAATTCCTCTTCAGATCCGGTGACAAGAAATGACAGTTTGGCGTATAGATTCTTGAATTGTGCAAGTCCTAGAACCGTTCCCAGATTGTCTGAGTTTGGGAAATCAGCAGCGTTCAAATTGGCGCAATGATCCAGCACAACGGGGACATCGGGAAACGCTTTAAGCAGATTTGCCAATGACCGGCAGTTGGGTGGATTAAGTAACGCACAGGGCACCACATTCAACCGTTGTGCTGCTTCCCATAGCCGCCGATGTTCCGGGAGGACGGAGTCGTCCGTGGGCCAACTGGCGGAGACACGATTTCCGCGTACCCCTATTGCAAGTGCCTCCTCCATCAGACTGACCGATCCATCGTCAAAGGGATCGAGGTTCAGAACGCCGGTTGTCCATTCTTGATTTTCCTGCACAGTATCCATCGTGAGTCGATTATCGTGTTGATAGACGGTGAAGGTTTGAACGATGACAACCCGATCAACACTGTTCGCCTTAACCTCGTTTTTCAGATCTTCTATTGTCCCCCGACCTAACGGTGGCAGATAGGGTTCAGGGCTTTGTGGATACGTTTCGGTATCTTCGGAATAGATATGTGCGTGTGTATCAACGATAGCCATTAACAATCTCCTTAGTGTGAAACATCAAACTTTGGTCTAAGAGGCGAGTCGTTCCGGCAGTGGAATGAACGAATAAGCCGATGAATTTGTTGTCTTTACTCATCTATTTCTTCTCTTTCATCGTTATGTGTTCCCAGTCTTTGGTACTGTTTTGTCAAGTTCAACACAACCCCTGACCAGAGAATTGCCATCACCATCGCGGTGATGGAAAAAGCAGCCCCCGGAATTGCCATAACAAAACCGACTAAGGTAATCACGCCGGCACTGCCGCCTTTAGCAAATCGGTAACCGAAAGAGTCGATGACCTGTTTCGCCCGGTAACGGGCATCAAACGACAAAGGGATATATAGAATCTCTTTCGCAGCTCGGAAAAGCGAGTAATCCAATGCCTTGAAAAGCAGGAATGCGATAGCACCACTCCGCAGGGAAGGTGCTATTGTCAGGACCGCACCTGCGATTAGATGAACCAGTGGAATACCCGGATGTAGAATACGAATCGGTATAAATCGCAATACTAGGCCGGCACAAAGCTGCAGAACAAAAGCAGATATACCAAGCCATTGTCCATAAAACCGTCCGTAGAAGGCGGTTCGCATATCTTTGTCAGTAATGTCAGTTTCGACCAATCCATTAAATCGTAAATCTAACACCGTCGAAACAACCTGTGTCGTCAGAATAAGCAGAAACAGGAAAACCAGATAACGGGAACGCGCGAGCACCTTCAACCCTGTATGTCCCTGTCGGCCTCCTTGCTCTGTGGCTGTGGGTTGTGGTTCACCGGCGGCAGTATAAGCGAACATAGCAAATAGTGCCGCCGGCAGTAGTGATCCTGCGGCAAATAGTAACAGCACCTCAGATCCCAAAGATGGCGCGAGGTGTGCAACAAGCGAACCGCCGGTAACTGAACCGATGGTCGCAATCGCACAAAAAGGACCGTTTATCCAACGCGCTTGTTTAGGGGTTAATATACTATTGACGAGTGACCAATACTGTTCGATGATCAACACGATGTACGCTTCACGGAAAACGTAGATCACCGCCGTTGCAATAGCGTAGCCCATCAGAATCAGATTGTAGCAGCTCGCAATTAAGCCTGCAGACAAAATTGATGTCAACAATAACGCACGTTTCGCACCCAACCATGACAACAGCCTACCGTAGAGATAGAGCAACAAGAATACACTCGGTGGCACCGCTACCATTGCACGAGGCAAGTTTTTAGCACCGTACGCTTCGATGAACAGGGAGGTTGATACCGCCCGAATAAATTCGTAACCGCCCAGCAAAAAGCAACCTGCCACGGCAATAGAAAGGGCTGCTTGGAGCGTTCGTTTTGGGAAAGTCTGTGTTATCACCGTATCAAACCCCGAGTTGTAACTCACAGGCTCGAATCTCATCCTACCGTTTGAGCTCGTCTATGGATCTCCTCAAACCGTACGTGGGAGAGACAACCAAAAAGCGGATGCCTCGATAGGCGAGTCTGCGTTAATCGTGGAGAGGTAATACCACACGCAAACCGGGCTAATGCCCGGGCATCGTCAATCGGTTCAGCCTGATCTTGCCAAGCATCAAGGAGCTGCTTCCAAAGCCCTTCATTGATTCCCTCCGGTTCCGTGGGTAGAAGTCTCGCAGGCTGATGACTATTCAAACACCAAGCACAATGTCCACAACGATGAGGAAGTTTTTCGCCAAAGTGGGCTGCTAAGTGTGCTACTTGACACCCGTCGTAAGATCCCAACTCAATAACTTGCTCAATCCGTTGAATTTCACGCCTCTCAAGTTCAAGGGCGTTTTGAAACAGCACATCGGTTAGCCGATCTAGGTCGTCGGGCCGCCGAAGGATTGAAAAACGATTGCGAACCCCTTCGACTCTCACTTCCAACAACTCCTGCTCGGCGAGGTAGTCCAACGCCCGTACTATTCGATCGCGGGGGCAATCAATTGCTTCCGCTGCTTCATTGAGGTCAATATGAAACCAAGTCTTGGCTTTGTGGGCTTGTTTGAAAACCGCCCTCAAGAATTGACGCCGTTCATTTTCAAACCTTGATAAAATTTCGGAAGACGACGTAAGGGGCTGAAATTGGTAGCGACTGTAAAACGGGGTAAGTTCTTGTAGATAACCATTAAGCTCCATTTGCACTAACAATGTCCGCACCACTAATTGACGGATGTCATGGCGGCCCGATAGCTCATAGAGACTTAGATCAAACTGTTCGGGGAAGGAAAAGATCTCCTCAACGAAATCTCGGATTGCGTTTCGGCTTGGGGTATCCCCATAAGCAAAATTCTCAAGTGTGCAAACATCATCTAAGCAGATAAACATCTCACAAATCGAAATTTCCCCGTCCCGCCCGGCACGCCCAATCTCCTGCGAAAAATTCTCAAGACTTTTCGGCAGGTTATAGTGGTAGATGTAACGGATGTTTGACTTGTCAATTCCCATGCCGAAAGCAATGGTCGCCACCACGATCCCGTCGCCTGAGCTCATGAACCAATCTTGCACTTCGGCGCGCTGCCCATCTTTCATTCCCGCATGATAGGCTTGTGCTGGTAGTCCTGTCGAGGCGAGATACGCTGCCACTTGTTCCGCCGTCTTTTGTAGTGTGACGTAGACGATTGTGGGACCCACAGGACGTCCCTTCAACTTGTCTAGCAAAGTCTTATCGCGGTCGGTAGCAGTGATAGGCGTTGTCAGTACTGTGAGATTCTTTCGGTAAAAACCGGTCCGAACTACGCATTCACCGGGTATACCAAATCCCTTACAGATATCTTTAGCGACTCTGGGAGCCGCTGTTGCTGTCAATGCAAACAGCCGTTCTGCACGACACGCCCGTGCAAACCGGGCGAGTTTCAGGTAATCCGGTCGAAAGTTGTGCCCCCATTCCGAGATGCAGTGTGCCTCGTCAACAGCAAACATTGATACCTTCACGTGCATAATTGCTTGCAGAAAGCGTTCATTGTTAAATCGCTCTGGTGCCACATACAGGAGACGTAATTCCCCAGACCGCAGGGCTGACATGACAGACCGAGTCTCATCGGACGACAGCGTTGAATCAAGCCGCTCGGCTGGAACACCACGGCTTTTGAGGACATCGATCTGATCTTTCATCAACGCAATCAACGGCGAAATAACAACTGTTACGCCATCGAAGGCGAGTGCTGGCAATTGGTAACAAAGCGATTTGCCTCCACCTGTCGGAAAGATTGCCAAGGCCGAACGTCCAGCGAGCAGGTGTTCAATAACTTCTACTTGCCCCGGCAGAAATTGGTCGAAGCCAAATGTTCCGGTGAGCAGTTGTTGAGCACGTTCCATCCGATGTTACTCCTTTTTTTATCTTTTCGATCTGGCCATTGACAGCGCGTCAGTGTTTCTTTGCGCTCTATTCCCTTCTTTGATATGCCTCAGATTTCTCAGCCATCTCTAATACCTCCATACCCCACGGGACATAGAGCGTGCCCCCTTCGTTGAACCGCACGCGACAGATACCATCTCTACCCGGAGGGATGTTGCAGTTGTGACCACATGCGTAGCAGTGAACCCAATCTGCTTTGTCGGATAATTTTTCGTACAGAAAGCCTTCTTGGGTCCGTGCGGTGAGCGTCCGCTTGAGCGTCATGACCTCTTCTGGTTGTTGTTTCGCCATCGCACTTCACCTTTTGTCTCCATACACTGTATAGGGACATCTTAGCAGTGTCGTCCATTCAAATTTGTATCGTAGATTCATTCTGTCGAGTCGCGTGTGTAAATATAACTCATTCGCTCGTAAAAGGCAAGTCTCTTTTTGCTAGGGCTATTCAGTTTGCGACTTCTTAAACATTTGGGTCGAAAAGTCGCAACGAGGGAATCGCTTGGCCTGTGAAGTATCGGGATTGGGAAATCCCTCTCACAGGAGAATTAAGTGATCCTAACTTTAGATGTAGACACGGTTAATCGAATCTGATATAATGGGATAATGCCAAAATAGAGAGGGTGTTGATTGTGCGACAACAGAACCAACCTACTAAAAATGATAAACCCCTTCAAGGATTCCTACCTTGGATTATTCTCGGTGTTGGCGTGCTAATCATGGTCGTGGGAATTATTATCAGTTCTACGATAAAAGACAGCTCTCCCGCACCGCGACCAGGACCAGCACCACGCATACCCAAAGTCAATCTCATTATCCATTCCAACGTCAGTGGGGCAGAAGTCTACCTGAACGATCAGCAAAAAGCGATTGTTTCTGATACACACCAGAAAGCAACGCTATTCAATCTAGCTCCGAATACATATCAAATTACGGTGAAGAAACAGGGGTATGCCGATCGAACGGAGACAGTGGAGATAACCGGACAAACAATCTCCCAAATCGTGGAAATTTATTTGCGACCTAAGCAATAACTGAGTGATATGGACTGGATACGTTTTGGACACCCACACTTCCTATATCTGCTATGGGGCACACCGGTCTTTATCTTGCTCTACATCTACGCATTTCGGCAGAAGCGGAAGGCGTTCCAACGCTTCAGCAGCCACCATTTTTTCCAAAGACTCACAGAATCCGTCCACTTTGGGAGGCAGAAGGCAAAAGTAATTTTAATGTCCCTTGGCTACACTTTTCTTGTGCTTGCCCTTTCACGGCCCCAAATCGGAACGACCCTTGAAATGGTCAGGCGGAGTGGGTTGGATATTATGATCGGGGTAGATATTTCGGCGAGTATGCTAGCCGAGGACATCAAGCCGAATCGGCTGCTCAAGGCAAAGCACGCTATATCCTCGTTTATTGACCGGTTAGAGGGCGACCGGGTGGGACTGATTGCGTTTGCGGGGGATAGCTTCGTCCAATGCCCATTGACCATTGACTACACAGCGGCGAAACTCTTGCTCGATGCCCTCAATGTGGATACAATCTCGCAAAGCGGCACCGAAATTAGCCAAGCCATTGAGATAGCGGCATCCAGTTTCAACCAAGAGGAGGATAAGTACAAAGTCCTGCTCTTTTTCACGGATGGCGAAGATCACGGAAAGAGAGCAATTGAAGCAGCGGAAGCGGCAGCTAATCGTGGGATACGCATCTACTGTGTTGGTGTTGGCTTGCCCAATCAGGGCACGCCAATTCCGCTCCGTCGGTCGAATGGCGAATTCCAAGGGTACAAGCACGATCGAGATGGTAAGCCTATCGTGACGAAGTTGGAAGATGCGCTGCTACGGGAAATTGCACACCTGACAAACGGAAATTATTATCAAGCTACACCGGGCGAAGCAGAGATAGATCATTTGCTTGGAGAGCTTGCCGCAATCGAAAAACGCGAAATAGAGGAACGGCAGTTTACCCAGTATGAGGATCGATTTCAATATTTTTTGGCGTTCGCCCTGCTATTTTTGGTGTGGGACTTTCTGCTGCCAGAGTCCCGTTCCAATAAGCCGACCGCTGTTAGCGAAGAGATCTAACGCAAGTTGTCTTAAGCCGCATTCTATGTGAAAAATTCCTCGTTGTGCGGACGCAGATCCAATTCAAAAGCCCATGCACTCTTAGGTTGTTGTACCAAGCTCCAATACGCTTCAGCGATGTCATCAGGCAGCAACAACGGCTCATCTTCCGATAACTGGTAACGCTCACGGACGCTTGGTGTGTCAATAACGCCATCAATGATAATATGGGCGACATGAATCCCCTTTGGCCCCATCTCCCGTGCCAACGCCCACGCCAACCCACGGACTGCGAACTTTGCACTAGAAAAGGCAATCGCGCCCGCCCTGCCACGGATAGCCGAAGTGGCCCCCGTGAAAAGTATTGCACCGCTCCCCTTTTCGACCATATCTGGCACCACCTGTTGAGCGCAGAGGAACGATCCGAAGGCGCAAACCTGCCACGAGCGATGAAAGGCTTCGGCGGTCAATTCCGCAAACTCACCCCACGCCGCGTTACCAGCGTGATTAATGAGAACGTCCACCCCTCCCAATTCCGAGCGGATTGTGCTAAAGCTAGTTTCAACCATTTGAGGATCGGCGATATCGGTCGGTAACGCGACTGCTTTTGTGCCTGATGCCGCTAGTTCAGCTGCAAATGTTTGGATATAGCCCGATGAGCGGGCAAGTAGGCCCACTTGATACCCTTCAGATGCGAATTTCCTCACAAGCGATGCGCCCAGTCCGGGACCAACACCTGAAATTACAGCGGTTTTTTGCATTTTAATTTCTCCCATTTCTGTTCAGATGCTTTTCAATGGATTCAGTACCTTCCCCATACTATCATTGACCTCAGTTGATGTCCAGTCTAAAAAACTTGCATTTGATTTGAGGGATGTGCATAATTATGGCTTGGATATGGCTATCCAAGTCTTTGGACTCTCGGCGAAGTCGGAGCCGAGCGTGTTTGACAGGGAGCAACTTGGGGTATTACGACAACATAAATTCCATATTACACATTCGGAGGACTGTATGCACGATTCACGGTTGGAGAAACTGGCAGATGTACTTACAACCCACTCAACTAAGGTACAACCCGGTGAATATGTTCTAATTGAAGGGTTTGATATTCCAGAAGAGATGATTATCGCCTTAATCCGCACAGTGCGGGAGGCTGGCGGCATACCGCTCGTTGAGATTAAGCAGAATCGTATCCAACGCGAACTGCTCCGAGACGCGGACGAGGAAGGACTAAAATTGATTGGTAAATGCGAAGGGTACCGGATGAAAAAGGTACAGGCGTATATTGGCATTCGCGGCAGCCAGAACATCGCCGAGATGTCAGATGTGCCTACAGAGAGGATGCGGGCTTACGAAAAGCATTGGTTGACCCCTGTTCACTTTGATATTCGTGTTTCCAGGACAAAATGGGTAGTCCTTCGTTGGCCCTCACCGTCAATGGCACAGAGCGCAAAGATGAGCACCGAAGCGTTTGAAGATTTCTACTTTGATGTGTGCACCCTCGACTACAGCCACATGGAAAGGGCAATCCCACCGCTCAAAACCTTGATGGAGGCGACGGATGAGGTTCATATCGTAGGACCGGGAACGGATCTGAAATTCAGCATCGAGGACATCCCAGTAATCCCCTGCACCGGTGAAAGGAATATCCCCGATGGCGAATGCTTTACCGCTCCCGTCCGTGAATCGGTCAACGGTGTTATCCATTTTAACACGCCGACGCTCTATCAAGGGACGGTATTTAACGATATCTGCCTCCACTTTGAGAATGGTAAGATAGTGGAGGCGTCTGCCAATAACACCGAAAAACTTAACGACATCCTCGATACAGATCCGGGCGCACGATATATCGGTGAGTTTGCTATCGGATTTAATCCATACATCAACAACCCGATGCTCGATATTTTGTTCGACGAAAAGATCGCGGGGTCGTTCCACTTCACGCCCGGACAGGCGTATGAGGTCGCGGATAACGGCGTCCGCTCAAGTGTCCATTGGGACATGGTGATGATTCAAACACCTGAGCATGGCGGCGGGGAGATCTCTTTTGATGGGAAGTTGATTCGGAAGGAGGGCAGGTTCGTGCGTCCTGAGTTGGAGGGGCTTAACCCTGAAAATCTGCTGTCCGCATCGGGGACAGATTGAGGTTCTATTTGTCATTCATCTCCTTAACACGCCGATCGATTTGACGAAATTGCCAGCTCCACCGGACATTGTAAAGGAACTGACGAAGATCGAATCGGTTATCGTCAGGCGAATAGGACTCGGCATGATACGACGGCGTCAGTGTCGTCATTTTATGACGGTTCACCGAATAGTAGTAAAAGAAACGTTTGACCTTTTCGGCGACCTCTTGAGGCGGGAGATGATTCCATTCATGGACTAGTTTCTCAAACATGCTTACGGGACCGCATCGATCAATCTTCCGCAGCCTGCCGAAGCGACTAAGCTCATCATAGGTCATTCCCATATCCGTCTCATCTTCTTGCGTGTAGTTCTCAGTGATAGGCTCTAATTCCGCTGTCGGTGGGGCTTCGACCACCTCAGTGAGGGCATAGTAACCCAGATTTTCCGCCGCCCACCGTAAAAACCGGCGGAGATCTGTCTTACTGATCCCGCCGATTGGGTTCAGATCAGCACTGCTGCAATCGTATTTTGTCACGTATCCTCGAAGGCTCTCATCTACGTTGGCACTGCCTAAAACCAGCAACGCGCCGTGTTTACCCCGCCCCCACGGCAATAGTTGCGCCATCAGGTAGGCAAGGGTCATACGGATGCGCGCTTGAATATTCTGCAAGGCGTTATTCTCCCCTTCCGTTCCACCCTCCACCTTAAACTTCGGAGCTTTTCCAGTGATACCCACAAAAAGAGCGTAGAGCGCGGCAACGACCGAATCGATATTCACACTCAGGTGGTGAGAACCGATCTGGTCGGTCAGCCTCTTTGCGCGATCCCGTGTCGCTTTTGAGCTGTTCCGGGTCGCCATGTAGCAGGTGTAGAAGATTCGGTTGGCAAATTCACGTGGGTCGGTTGGGAGGTAGGCACTATCCTCGTTTTCTCCAGTAATTCGACGGGCATCTCGGATGACCTGTTGATTGCCTGCCCCCGCCGCCTTTGCAACCATCTGACACATTGAGCCAACAATAGTTGCTACTGACGAGCTATCCGCCCCACCGGAGATTGGCAAGAAATATCCCGCGACGCCAGAGCGTCTCAGGTAATCCCATAGCCAACAGGCTGGTCCGTAGGCAATCTCTTCTTCCGGTTTATGATAGGTTACATCAATTGGCAAAGAAGGAGAGTGAGAGGAATCTTCGGCGGTCAAGTCAAAATCTGCGCTTATCCGAGGTACTGGATCCGATTGGCTGGCTTGGACCATTCGACTGATAATCGCGCCCCGTTTCGAGCGCACATCTTCTAGGTTTACAGTCGCTGTCACCACTTCGACATCGTTCAACGAGAATTGGGACCCCTGCACCACAATCTCTCCATTGACAGCAATGAGCGCGCATCCATCGAAATAGAGTCGTCCGCCATCACATCCCTGCTGATTTGCGTAGAGGTAAACGCCACCGCTTTTCGAGGTCGCACTACGGATGAGATCTACCCGCGTATTCAGCTTGCGAAGTTCGTGATGTGAACCTGAACCGTTCGTGATAATTTCAATCCCGTCCAAGCCGAGATAGATATGTGGACTATTCGGTGCGAAAAGCTCCTCACAGGTTTCAGCAGCTAGGGCGGTATCACGTGTGGCGATCGCTGCATCACCAAAGGGCACCGTTTCCTGTCCTGTTATCTCTCGGAGCATACGCGGCAGGTGGTATTCTTCCAACTGTCGTGGATGCTGCCACGCCGCAAACCACCGGGTTTCCCGATAGTTTCCGTCGGCAGCCAGAATCAGCTTGGGCCGAATAAGGAGAATTGTTCCATTTAGCACGAAGATCCGACAGTTATACCGCACATTCTTGTGCATGACCGGCATCCCGATATCGCACAAAATATCGGTTGTCAGATTGCCCTTGAGGATTTCGGCAAGGCATTCCCACGAGTGGAGAAAGGTATCTCCCTCCAAGAAATGGTCTTCGCAGCCGTAGCCCGGTATTTCGAGTTCGGGCCCCAGTCGATAACGTGCCCCATTTTCCTTGGCTATCTGAATCGACTCGATAATCCGCCCCAAATTTCCCTCAAAATCGAGTGCCCATTGAGTGAGGTTGCATGTCGCTAAGGTCGTGAGTTTCATGAGTTTGCACCCAAAGCATGATACGCGAAACATGAAATACAAAAATAGGATTCAGAAGATTCCGCATTTGCCAGTTTGCTGTCGAATATGTTATTATATTTTTTAAAGAATAGCCGATACTAAAGGAATGAATCTGTGAATATTAACGAATACAAGCCACAGTTGGCATCTCTTTTTGATGCAAGCGATGTTGTCCTCGCCTATCTTTTTGGATCAGAAGCGAAAGGCACCACAAACTCTGAATCTGATATCGACATCGCCGTTCTGCTATCGGATCAGATTCCACAAGCGGAATACGGTCAACGGGTGGTAGACCTCAATACCGAGCTTATTGGCATTTTCCAATGGGATGCAATTGACGTCGCACTGCTGAACAACGCCCCGCCGCTGTTGGCTTTTCAAGTCGTGCGTCACGGCGTTGTCATCTATGAACCTGATCAGCGGTATGTCTCATTCTATGTTGATATGTTCAATCGTTATGTTGATACCCAACCTTTACGCGATCTACAATGGCAATACTATCTCAAAAGACAGCAAATCAAATCCCAAAACTCCCGAAGCGGGCTCGATTATAGTGAATTCAAAAAATAAACAAACACTTGCGCCCTCCGGTAGGTGCGGTTTCCAACCGCACCGCATCGGCACAGTTAGAAACAGTGCCTACCCAACGGGAGGTTGGAGTGTCCCATTAATTCTAAGGTCCACTATAAGTATGATTGATCCACAAGCTGTCCACGCCTTGTTACAAACGCTTTCGGAATATACCGAAGATCTCCGTACTTATCAGCAGTTGAGCCATGATGAGGTGGTAGCAGATCGCAATTATCAATCGATGATTCGTTATGCGCTGCAAACAGCAATCCAGTGTGTGATTGATATTGCGAATCATCTGCTTATCGGCGGCGACTTGGAACAACCTTCCGATAGTCGATCCGCCATACTCGGACTCGGTAGACACGGCATCCTACCTCAAGATTTTGCACGGGAACTCGCTGGCATGTCGGAGCTAAGGAGCGTGATTGTGCATCGGTATATGACGGTCAATGATGAGTTAATCTATCAGTTTCTAAAGAGGTGCGTTGCCGATTTTGAAACCTTTAGTCAACACATCGTTGATTATCTACAAGCAAACGTTGACACATAAAATGTAAAACACCTACCCCTTCAAAAGATTTAGGCTCATGTTAAGAAATAACGCAAGTTGCTAGTAGCGGTCCTATTCCAACCAATAGCCCCTAATCCCTGTGCAAATTGTATCATTTTTGTAGGTTGATTTTCCAAAATCGACGGTTTTGTGTCGAGATATGAATCTCGCCCTACAGTTCTGACGGATTTTCAATAACTAGCAACTTAGGTTAAGAAATAGTGCAACAGAAACCGAAGACGGTTGGGGGTCGGGCTTCCTAGCCCGACAGTCATCCGCTTATCGGGGCAAGGATGCCCCTCCTACAGTCGGGTTGGGATTCAACGCTCTCTGTTTTTTATCTGTGTTTTGCACTCTCCTTTTACATGAGCGAAGATTTATTCCCACGGTTTCAGGATCATCTTGCTATTCTGATGAGACGACGAGATTTCAAAAGCCCGCTGAATCTCACTCATCGGGATAATGTGACTAACAAGCAAGTCAATCAGCGGTGATTCTTGGATAACTTTCATGATGCCCGGAAAATCGCTAAGGTTGTAGTGCCAGTTGCCGATGATGGTGAGCCCCTTGCGGATAAGGTCTGGGCTAACACGGATCGGCAAATCTTGTCCGCATTCTCCGACGTAAGCGACCTTCCCCCTGCGCCGTGCTGCGTCAATACAGAGTCGCTCCGCTTGAACGGTTCCGGAGCAATCCAACGCACAATCTACGCCAATCCCATCTGTCAAATCTTTAATTTTCTGAACAATTTCAGGATCGCTTGGATCGAGGACTTCTGCAGCCCCCATCTGCTTCACCCGATCTACACGCCACGGTACGGATTCCACTGCGATGACCCGCGCACCTCGAAAACATGCATTGACAACGGCACCAAATCCAACCGGACCGATGCCAGTAATCAGCACAGTGTCATAAGCACTCAAGCCCATCGTCTGGAACGCTCCAAACGAGGGACCTAACGCACAGCAGGCGAGCCCAGCATGTTCATAAGGCACTCCCTCTGGAATTTTCGGGAGAATCCAAGAAGGTTTCAGGAGATATTGCGCCATCGTCGCCCGTCCTTCAGGGGCACCGGTAAACGCTGCAAAATCGTAAGCATTTTCGCAGTGAATGTAATCTCCGTCAACACATAGGTGACATTTACCGCACGGGTATTGTGGCATCACGACTACCCGATCTCCCTCTTTGACCTTCCCCGGCTGCGCTACCGCCACAATCTCTCCTGCTGCTTCGTGTCCGAGGAATTCTGATTTTCCCCCTGATATATAGCCTTTATATTCGGTACACATCGGCGCGGCATGTACTTTGACAACAACCCAATCCTCTTTGGGTTGCGGATCTGGCACCTCAGCAAGCCCCGCTTGGCGTTCTCCGAGTATGACTGCTTTTTTCATTTATGGTCTCCTGAGTGTGTTTACTTCAGGCCTTACACACTTGAGGGGTGTTCATAAATATTCGCTGTGGGAGTGGCATCCTTGCCACGACTCCCCTCAATTTTGGAAACAATCGGGATCAGGAGATCCCTCTCACCGGTGTCTATGTCTGCATAGGCTATTGACTGAATTATGAACACCCTTGACGTACTTCCTCCCTGGTTACGATTTATCGGACAGCATTGTAGGGAACGCAGATCTGCGTTCCCTACGAACTAGATTGTCGGCATTATATCAAAATTGGGGTGTCATTGCAAGTGGAAACAAAGGGCAAAAAAATCTTGACATCCCTTCAAACGTCTGTTACTATACTGTTCCGTTGGACAAAAATTAAGCGAGGAGATTCGCACGTGTCGTACTCACCATCAACCCATAGATCCATACGCGAGACTGAAAGCCGAAATATACCTCTTTCTATTGGGATTATTTCTATTATCATTATCACTGCGTCTCGCGGTGGTGGGCTGATACGAACGATATAAACTCGAATACAGCAGTCATAACAATACAAACGCCCACCATCGAAAACAACTTCGGTGGTGGGCGTTTTTGTTTGCAAGGAAGTTAATACACATTTTATACATAGGAGACAAAGTATGTTTAAGGATGTACCCAATACAGTAGACTTCGTCGCCCAAGAGCATCAAATTTTAGAGTTCTGGCGCAACATCGACGTTTTTCACAAACTTAGGAACCTTCGGCAGGATGGACCGCGCTGGAGTTTCATTGACGGGCCAATCACCGCCAATAACCCGATGGGGGTCCACCACGCATGGGGTCGGACGTACAAAGATCTCTTTCAACGATTCAAAGCGATGCAAGGCTATCAGACGCGATATCAGAACGGATTTGATTGCCAAGGACTCTGGATTGAGGTCAATGTCGAGCGCGACATGGGTTTCAAAGCCAAGAAGGACATTGAAGCGTACGGACTCGATGAATTTGTCAACGCCTGCAAGCGGCAGGTGCTCCGCCATGCAGCCACACAGACAGAGCAATCTATGCGGCTTGGTTACTGGATGGACTGGAACGATCCGGATCTCTTGCGTGAGTTAGAGGAGAAAATGGCGGGAGATCCCTCACAGCTCCTCACGGTGGAGGGACCAAATGGGCCTGTCACGGATACAGTCGAACAACTCGTGGGGCGATTGGGACTGCCGGAGTTAGGGGGGTCTTATTTCACATTTTCTAATGAGAATAATTACACCATCTGGACAATGCTAAAAAAATGTTTTGATCGTGGCTGGATCTACAAAGGCACCGATGTGATGCCGTGGTGTTCGCGGTGCGATACCGGCATCAGCCAACATGAGATTGTTACCGACGGTTACCGGGAACTGACACATACCAGCATCTTTCTCCACTTCCCGCTGCGTAACCGCCCTGATGAGAGTCTGCTGGTTTGGACGACGACACCGTGGACGCTGACGAGTAACGTTGCAGCGGCGGTGCACCCAGATCTGACTTACGTTTTGGTGGAACGAGGCGAGCACCGTTTCTGGTTGAGCAAGGGAGCGTTAGAGAACGCCATTCGGGGAGATCATCAGATTCTTGAGGAGAAATCGGGCAGCGAATTAGAAGGCTGGACTTATGACGGTCCCTTTGATGAACTGCCAGCTCAACAGACCTCCGGCGCAGCTGAAGGGCACCGTGTCATCCTGTGGGACCAAGTTGGTGAAGCGGAAGGCACAGGAATTGTCCATACCGCACCGGGCTGCGGTGCTGAGGACTTTGAATTGAGCAAGGAACAAGACCTCCCTGTCATTGCGCCGCTCGGGGCCGAGGGCATTTATCTTGATGGATTTGACTGGCTAACCGGTCGTCAGGTCCACACCGTCGCGGAAGACATCTTTGAAAACCTAAAGCGGAAAGGAATTGTCCATCGCCTTGAAGACTACACCCACCGCTACCCGGTGTGTTGGCGTTGCGAAGAGGAACTGGTCTTTCGCCTTGTGGACGAATGGTTCATCTCAATGGGCGAGCAGCTGGATCGACCGTATGAACAGGTTTCCGAAGAAGAGAAGGAGCAGAATCTACGATACCAGATGATGGAGGTTGTCCTCAACGAAACCAAGTGGTATCCCTCGTTCGGGCTAGCCCGTGAGTTAGACTGGCTCCGCAACATGCACGATTGGATGATCTCTAAGAAACGGTACTGGGGATTGGCACTCCCCATCTACGAATGTGACGAATGCGACCATTTTCATGTTGTCGGAAGCCTTGAGGAATTGAAGGAACTTGCTGTCGAAGGTTGGGATGAATTTGAGGGGCATACGCCACACCGTCCTTGGATTGATGCGGTAAAGATTGCTTGCCCAAGTTGTGGTGCCGCTGTTTCGCGGATCCCGGACGTTGGGAATCCTTGGCTAGATGCTGGCATTGTCAGCTTTAGCACGATGCAGTATCGCACCGACCGGGCTTACTGGAGCCAATGGTTCCCCGCCGATCTAATCAGTGAGAGTTTTCCGGGACAATTTCGGAACTGGTTCTATTCGCTGATCGCAATGAGTACGGTGATGGAACGACGCTCCCCGTTTAAGCACAATTTCAGCTATGCGACACTGTTTGCGGAAGATGGACGCGCAATGCACAAGTCTTGGGGAAATGCTATCTGGTTTGATGACGCCGCTGAGACGATGGGCGTGGACGTGATGCGCTGGATGTATTGTGCTGCCAAACCGGAGCAGAATCTGCTCTTCGGCTACAAGCATTCCGATGAGGTGCGTCGTCAGGTTCTCATCCCGTTCTGGAATGTGTATAGCTTCTTCGTTACCTATGCCAACGTTGATGGGTGGCAGCCCGATGCGAACCTCTGGAAAGAAACGCCACAAACGTCTGAAAACCCCCTTGACCGTTGGATTCTGTCCCGTCTGCAAAGCACAGTTCGTTCGGTGACAGAGCGTCTGGAAGAATATTCACCCGATGGTGCCTGCCGTGTCGTTGAGGATTTTCTGGACGACCTCTCAAATTGGTATCTGCGCCGCAGTCGCCGCCGTTTCTGGAAGTCGGAAGCGGATACAGATAAGGAAGCCGCCTATCAGACACTGTATCAAGCGATAGTAACGACTAGCCGCCTGTTGGCACCGTTTATCCCCTTTGCTACGGAGTCTATCTTCCAAAACCTAGTGCGCTTGGTTGATTCAGATGCCCCTGGTAGCGTCCACCTCTCCGATTACCCCGCTGTGGAGGAGGAACTTGTTGACACGGCATTGGAAGATGATATGGCACTCGCCCGTGATCTCATCGGTTTGGGACGTGCTGCGCGGAATCAATCGGGGATTAAGACACGGCAACCGATCGGATGCCTTGGGATTGGTGGCATCTCCGAAAAGCAGCAAGCTGCTGTTAATCGCCTGTCCGCGCTTGTATTGGACGAGCTAAACGTCAAAGAGATCTCTTACCACGAAGGGATTGACGAGTTTGCGAGCTACACAATCAAGCCGAATTTCAAGCTGCTGGGTCCGAAATATGGGAAAAATGTCCAAGCGATTGCGAAAGCAATGGCAGCAACTGATGCACTCACCCTCAAACAGGAACTCGACCGAAATGGTGAGCTAGAGATTCAGGCGGACGGTGTAAGCTACAGGCTAGACAGAGCAGAGGTTGATGTGCAGTCGGAGAATCGGGAGGGTTACGCGGTCGAAGCGGACGTTCACAAATTTGTTGCCCTCTCGACGGAATTGACGCATGAACTTATCCTTGAGGGCTTTGCGCGGGAATTGGTCAATAAGATTCAGCAGATTCGGAAGGAAGCCGATTTCAATGTCTCTGACCGGATTTCGCTTAGTTTGGAATCGACGCCAATTGTCCATGAAGCGTTTGACTGTCACCGTGACTACATCACGCACGAGACTTTGACGCTGCACCTCGTTGAATCGCCAAGCCCGAACGCTTTTCTGAAGTCGCAGAAGGTTAATGGTGAGGAGGCAACGATTGGCGTGGAACAGGTGACGTAAGGGATCATCTCAAGGCGTTATGTCTGACCTTTCAAAACACCTTGATTTGAATCAGCCTGTGTCAATCTCAAGGGCGGATACGTCGAGTTCACCGGAGATGAGTTTAGGGAGTAGAGCATCCCGGATTTGGGAGAGGGTACGGGATTGATTTTCGTTATTCTCAATAGATTGATCGAAGGGGTAAACCAACCGTTCAAATGCTTCGATGATTCCATCGGACGGTCTGAGTTGAGAAAGTGTTTGAAAACCTGTCTTGTTGATTGCTCCGAAAACGGTCCCTTCTGCTTCATACAGAGTAAAATCCTCTCTCAAAAATTGCATGGCGTAGTAGGTATAGGATCGACTCCCTGTTTTATGTCGTATTGCTGCCAGACCACGCCCGATACAGCACTTTTCCGCGGCCATGTTGATATCCCCCACGGGGGCACGAACGCTTACAAGCGTATCACTTTTCTTAGCAAACCGTGTAGGGGCGTTACAATAGACTCGTCGCGTTGGATATCGAAAACCGAAATCTTTTCGTCCTTGATAAAATGGCGGGCCATCTTCCTCCTCGTTGTAAGTGGATCCCGGTGGAGATTGCCCCATTGTAAGGTTGAACTCTTCTCCAACGGTGGTAACCTCCCACCCCTCCGGAATCTTTCCCAATGGCGAATCTTGGAACGCTGAGGGGAACAGGGTAGCAGTTGCGGCATCCATACCAACAGGCATACGTCCCTCCATCTTTGCCCGTACCGGGTCAAAATCCACAAACCACGACTTGAAAATCGCCTGCACTATCGCGGCCAACGTTTCATTCATCTGGTGATTGAGTTCGATTTTGTCGTCGAGTTTACTAAGGATTGCGGCGATTTTGCGTTGGGTAGGGAGAGGGGGAAACGCAATTTCAATTTCCTTTAAATCTATAATTGGAATCTGTGGTTGCGCTGAACCAGAAGCAAAGTTTTTCAGCTTTGTCTGAAAATTATCGCTGCAAATATGGTAGAACAAAAACTTTTGATCAATTACCTCACCATCCGCTCGCAGAATAAGCATTTGTGCATTGATTAACCCTTCCGGAGGATCACAATCAAAAAGTGCTACTTTCCCAATACTTCCCCGCGTGGTCATCACAATATCAGACCGTTGAAGTCGTCCTTTTTTAATTTCACTGAATTTCTCTGGTGAGACGAAATTAGCTTCAGTTATATCCAATCTATTTTGTACGATATTCGTTGTGTTGAGAAAAAGAACACCTTTCTCCCGAAACTCACTCCTTTTGGGATACCTGCTAGATCTATCTCCATCAATAATCATTATTGGCAGATGCTTAATTTTCTTGGTACAAATCACACCATCTCCTCCAAAATCATTACCGCATTTGTCTGAATCTGGATTTACTGGATTTTAGGATTAACAGAATTGTCCCATCCTGTGCCAACCATTATCCTGAAAATCTTTTAATCTTGAGAATCCGGCTTCTGACAATTTACGGTTTCTCCGCTAACATCATTCATCGCGTTCAACAGCGATCTCCCGCTTCTCCTCCCACGATTGCACAATAGCTTCCACGACACGCAACGCCTGAAGTCCATCACGTCCCGATGGTAGCGGTGGGCGGTCATTGAGCAGGTCATCGACAAACGCCTTGACGCGCCACGCAAAAGTGCCGTCAAAGGCGAGCTCCTCCATCCGAAAAATGGAGGGACGGTATTCCTCGACAACCGAATCGTCTCGTCGCATCAGCGTTGCAAGACTGAGGACGTTATCCACAACAATCTCCGCATCGGATCCACAGATTTCGAGGCGTTCGATTGGGTGCGTGAAATCACTGTCCCAACTGGCGAGCAGGGAAGCGACGGCGTCGGTTTCGTATCGTGCAGAAATTGCCATGCTTGTCCAGCACGGATCCTCATCGGGATTTGCCTCTTTGATGCGTGGATGGGCCATCTGCGAGCAGACTGCGACAATTTCACCGCCAAACCAGCGTAACAGATCGATGGCATGGGTCTGAAGTTCATACAACAGATAGTAAGGTCCCTTCCACGTTGAAACCGGTCCGCCCTGTGATAGCTTCATGTCGATGTACGCAATCTGTCCACATGCGCCGCTATCAAACCATTCCCGTGCCTTCGCATAGCCCGGGGCGAAACGGCGGTTGTAGTCAATAGCGAGGTGCACCCCTTTCTCCTCCGCCTTTGCGACCATCTGTTCCGCTTCGTTAATGTCAAGCGACAGCGGTTTTTCACACATCACATGCTTCCCCGCCTCCAAGCATTCGATGACCGGCTCAAAGTGCAGATGATCTGCGGTAACAACATCAATTGCGTCACATTCTTCGTTTGCCACCATCTCCTGAATTGACGGATACCAATTGGAAATGCCAAGCTCTTGTGCACGGTCTTTCGCTTTTTCTGCATCAATATCACAAACAGCAACGAGTTCCGCTTGGGAGTGTTCAAGATATCCAAGCTGATGTCGCCTTCCAATTACGCCACACCCCACCGCTGCCACTTTCAGTTTTCTTGACATTTTTTGTCCTTTCGATTTATACAACCACAAGGGAGTTTTCGTTAGGAATTCCATAGGGGGATCACAGGTTAGAAACCTGTGCTACGTGGGTAAGTTCTCATTTTGTATCCTTTCGATTTATACAAACGTAAAACGCAATGCGTGAAACGTGAAAACTATTGGTTCATGAGTACAACATTTTGTCTGAATTGTAGATTAACTGGATTGACGGGATTGATGGTAGCCGATGGCAGTTAATCTTGAGCATCCTTGAATCTTGAAAATCCTTAAATCCTGAAAATCCTGATTCTGACAAGGGCCCACCAACTTAATGAACTAATGAACCGTGCTAATAATAACATATCGTAAGTTTAGATGATACAAGTTTCTGAGTCCCTTGATCCACCACAATAATTGTGCTATAATGTTAATTGAGTGGGCATATAGATATGTGGATTCCCCAATATACCAAACACAAATCCGATTCGTCAAACCCGAAAAAACTGTATTCTACATCTCATCGCAGCTCCATTGAAATCATGATAACTACGCTGACCAAAGGACAAATTTCTTTGCCAATTGACCATGAGATCCGCACCCGCCTTGAGGAGGGGCGTGCGGATACGTTTCTGCATATTGTTCCTACCGACCATGCCAAGCGTAAGTGGTACGGCAAGTATCTGCAAAATACCCCCAACCGAGCTGTCGCAGGCTTGCACATATACACCCTCGGAGACTTTGTCCGGCGGTTGTATGGACGTCTAAATACAGGGCGTAGACACACCGGTGTGGGGATCCAAACAGTGTGGACACACCAAATCATGGATGAGGAGCAACTCCCGTTTTTGAGACCACAGCCCGAAATTCGCGTCCCCCAAGGAACCGCAAGACAATTGAGGGAAGCGGTAACCCAACTCAAGGCAAACGGGGTAGATTGGCAGCAGCTACAGGAAGATTTGACATCAGATGATGTGGATGTTCCTAGTAAACTGGCGGACCTAATCACCTTTTATAAAGCGTACGAGAGGCACCTTGGCTCGCGCTGGGTCGATCGCGCGGGCATCCATCGCGTTATCTCCGAATATTTGACTCGGAGCTCTGACCGTGCAGACAGGTTAATGAAGAAAATTTTTCCCAACGTTGATTTGGTGGTTGTCAGCGGTTTCGACGTGTTGTTCCCTCACGATTTTGCAATTCTGACCGGCATCGCCAATCTGTCATCAATAAATATGGGTATTGTTCTTAACTTTGATGAAGAAAACGAATCCCTGTTTGGACATATCAAAACGGACTATGACCAATTCCTAAGTTGTGGATTTGAGCGATATAACGGGGAGAGAGAAACCTCTGACGCAGCCCCGATGGGATCGGGATTCAAAACAACCCGTAATTTGCACTTTGCTCAAAATCTGTTCTGTGCAGCGCGGGGGCAGGAAACTGTAATTGAGAAACTAGGGCTTACAGATCAGATCTCCCTATTGTCCCCATCAAACCGAATCCAAGAGGTAGAGGAAATTGCCAAGTTAATCAAGCGACTTGCATTGAGCGAGTCCCCACCGGCGTTGGATCAGATATGCGTTACGTTTAACAAACTAGATGCTTACGCACCGCTCATTCGTGAAGTCTTTCCACTTCACGGTATCCCCTACACCCTAGAATGGAATGAAAGTCTTGAAAATTCTACAGTTGTTGCGTCGATTTTTCTCTTACTAGAGCAAGTCCAAAGAGGTGTATCTCCCCAACCTCAAGATAAGGTTTCGCGAAGTCCCTATTTTCATACTGATGATTGGGATGCAGTGCTTGAGGATTGTGGCTTAAACAGAGAACTGTCGCCGGAAGCTTTTCGAGAATCCTTCGATCGATTAATGGATAACCTCAAGGTCCGCCAACAGATTCTGAAGGGCAGCTGGGAATCCAAAACGAAGTTTGCAGCGCACAAAATGAACGCCTATCGCCAATTCCGTAGACTCATTGATGAATTGGTTGAGTTCCTAAAAATAGAACCTGGATCTGAAGTGCGTCACTCGCTTGAAAGTTATATTGATCGACTCAGATTAATGACTTCAGAATCCATCTATCAATGGGGAAATTCAAACGACAAAGGAGTATGTATCCTACCGCTTGGCCAGACGAGGGACCTATCTTTTGATACCGTTATCTTAGGCGGTTTGGTTGACGGCGAATTCCCTACGGTCTTCCGTTCTGATACCTTTCTGCCTTCTAGTCAAAGGGAAACGGAATCGGATCGCCTGCACGAAGACCGCTTCCTTTTTTATCACGTTCTCACCTTCTATCGCAAACAACTGTACCTGCTGAGTCCCCGGCATGATGGCGATGTGGAATTGGTCCCCTCCGCATTTATTGACGAGCTGCAGCGCATCGCTCAGATCAACACCGCCACCGCCACCGACAAAACCCTTTTTAGTACGGAGGACTTCCTCAAAAACTATGGGACGCATGCTTGGGAACAGTCAGAAATGGAGAGGATAGAGGAACCTGCTGTCCCTCCGACGATGTTGCCGACGCTGCCTTTGATTGTGCATAACGTCCGTGTGGAAAAGAGCCGTACCGTCCCGGTAGAAAAGAACGATACTATCACGCATAAGCTTCCGCAGTATGAAGGACAACTCAGCTCGAACTTGCTGTCCCCGGCAAGCCGCCGGGCACTCGAACAGCGGCGTGAAAGAACCTATTCGGTGAGTCAATTAGAAACCTACGGTGAGTGTCCGTTCCGATACTTCTCCAATCGGGTATTGAATCTCAACATAACCGAAGAGGAGGAAACGGGGTTAACAAGCATGAAGAAGGGAAGCTTGGTACACAAAATCCTGTTTGAGTTTTACGATTGCCGTCGTAACGAATCGCCGATTGCTGCATGTGAAGATGCGGAGTTTGAGGGGGCAGTCAATTTGCTCCGACAAATCGCACGAGACCATCTAGAGGCGGACGAAACTCAACGCCCTCTCAACCGGGCAGACAAGTTGTTTTGGGATATTGAGGTGGAAAGGTTGATCGGTGGTTACGGTAGGACCGGCATCTTGCCCGCATTCCTTGAAGCAGAGCGGGCACGAGATCTTGAGGTACACCCCTGTTATTTTGAAGTTGAGTTTGGACCCAGTGTCAGATCAGAGCCAGCCGATCCGTTCCTCCGCAGCGAGGAACCGATAATGGTTGGGGAAGTCTCCCTGGCGGGGAGAATTGACCGGGTCGAGTTGGGGAATGGTATGTTTGTCATCGGCGACTACAAAACCGGTAGTACCACCCCCAAGTTGAACGACATTCTTGAAGGACGTAGTCTCCAATTACCGCTCTATGTTTCAGTCGTAGAGCAGTTATTGAGGCAGCAATCAGCCCCGATCCCAGGTTTCGAGGAAGACCCTGAATCGGTTCAAGGGGTAGGAGGCGTTTACCATGTTTTGCAGGAGGAAAGTGGGGCAGAACTCGGTATTGGGGACAGAGATTACAACGACAGGGCATTTCACGCTTCACGCCAAAACCGTCAGTTATTACCCAATCGCTGGTATGAAATTGAGGAGGCGCAGGATGATTCGGATTCCAGTGCGTTCAGGTCCGTCGTTGATAAGGCAATCGAATATGCGAACCAATACGTCCGTTCGATTGCGGACGGGGATTTTCAACTAACTTCCCACGACAAGACGAAAGTCTGTCAATACTGTTCGTTCAAACGAATCTGCCGCGTAGGCGTTATCGCGGAAGAGATACAAACCTGACAAACCTATGTTTCTTAATTGCTATAGGTAGATAGAACGGTGACCGATGTGCTATAATTACTTTTCACTGATGATCAGATAAGGAGCAAAGTCATCTTATGTATGTTGAAGGACTTTTATCTTCGTTGACCCGTGTGAAAAAAGCGCGTTCTCTACGTGCCTCTTCGTGGGATACAACTGGAAGAAATAACGATGCGTGGAATATTGAACCTAACCAGACACGCGTCCTTGCTGATATCAACGGCCCCGGTTGCATCAACCATATCTGGATGACGCAACGCGATGGCTACCGGAATGTCCTCCTGCGAGCATTTTGGGATGATGAAGAACATCCTAGCGTTCTGTGTCCCCTTGGTGACTTCTTCGGATTAGGCAACGAAATTGTAAATTCGTACGATTCACTGCTGTTCTCGGCATCAACCGCGGGTAATAATCAGTTCAACACCGGTTGTGCGCTGAATTGCTACGTGCAGATGCCATTTAACAAATCAGCACGGATCGAACTTGTCAACGAAGGCGATGAGATGCACCGTCAATACTTCTACATTGACTATGAGCTTTATGGGCAACCCCTCGACGATGATGTGGCTTATTTCCACACTCAATTTCGTCGAGAAAATCCGTGCGATGGATGGGGGCACGAGATCCGGGTCAATACGCCGGAGGCAAATATTGTCAACGCAGAAAGGCTGGCTTGGGACAACAACTACCTCATCCTTGAAGCAAAAGGACGCGGGCACTACATCGGCTGTAATCTCTCCATTACCAATTTTCAAGGCACATGGTGGGGTGAAGGAGATGATATGATTTGGGTTGATGGTTATAAGTGGCCCCCCGATCTCCACGGTACAGGTTCAGAGGATTATCTCAATCAAGCGTGGGGCATGCAGCCCAACGCATTCCGACACAACGGTTCGTCAATCTATGAGCCTGACACTGATGATTATCAAACGTCGTACGTGTTCCATCTCGAAAATCCAATTCGATTTGAGAACGAAATTCGCGCTACCATTGAGCACGGACACGGGAACCACCTCCGCAATGAAACATCTTCAGTCGCTTACTGGTATCAACTCGAACCGCATAAACCCTTCGGTATCCTACCGGTACAGCAACGAAAACCGGTGCTCAAGACTGAAGATGGCGGATGGCTTATCAATGAAACAGCACAAACGCCCCAAGCGGAACCGATGTTGAACGATGAAATGAACCAGTTGAAAGCGCAATGGACGGAGAAGCAGAAAGCTGAACGTAAAACGTGATGTATGATTTTTGAACTTATGAATAACTATTATTTGTCGGGGCTTAGAGTAGAGTGCCGCTTCCTGTTGAACGTAGCGAAATCTGTATCTGCTCGAGGTGCTACGGAATCCAGCAACATATATTTCATGGTAGACGACAAATCCAACGTCAAAGGGACTCATGTACTCATTTTGCCCATTTATTAGCTACAATTTTGGGAGGAGTTGAATGCTCACATCTTTTCAGGGACTTTTAGCACGGACGCTTATTTATGTCAGCGACACGCAGGGGAAGGAAGAAAATCCGCCCGACGACACTAGGGAAGAAAACCTACCAGCAGCAGAAACACAAGAACAAACCATAGATTCCAAACACGATGAAACTGATAGCTCAGATGTAACGGTTACGCCAAGCGACAATCAACAAGATGACGAAGAAACAATGGGAACGGATTCGCAGCCAGTCACAGCGGTGGAAACAGATACAGAATCACATTCTAGTAATGTTGAGGACGAAACTATCACCGAAGTGGACGAGCCTGTGTCAGGGAGCACAGAAGGAGTAGTAACAGTCCCTGATGAAGTTGTGGTTGAGGTGCTCACAGAGGAATCAGTTGAGGAAACCGTTGCAGTCAATACCACAGAAGTTGAAATCATCGAAGATGAAGCGGCGGGGGCAACCGTAACAGATTCGGCTGAAGAAGCGATCGAAGATACTCGGGTGCCACTCACTTTTGGAGTCATTGACGAGGTATATAATTTCGTTGATGAATTCCAGCATAGCCAGTCGAACGATGCCGAAAAGACCTCCGCTAGCATTCAGGATAGTGCAGGAGGTGTAAAAAAAGCGGCACTCTTTGAACATCCCCCCGCCGAAGGCTATACGCGAATCCAGTACGAAGTGACGCTGCCGCAGATGGAAGCCAATGAGAATCTGATTTTGCATTTCAGCATCGGCTTGAGGGATGGCGTCGATTTTGAACTGCCGCACACAAAACCCGATGGGGTACTGTTTGCTATTGAGATTTCAGATGAACGCCGTTTTGAAGGCGTCTCTGAGGTTTGCCGATGGGATGAATACCTTATTGACCTTTCCGATTTTGCTGGAACCACGGTTCAAGTTGCTTTCCTTACTAATTGTAACGGTGCCGGCAATACTAACTACGATTGGGCTTTATGGGGGAATCCGCGTATCCTAAAACTGACTCGCACCTCACTGCTGCTTGAGAAAGGCGAAGATGAACCCCAATTCAGACGCGGGCTTGCGCTAGGGTTGTTAGAGGGAGAAACGCCAGAACTCTCGGTCGCTGAATTCGATTTGGAAGTCTCTACGCTGGCTTCGGAAGTTGCAGATGAACTGAGCCAACAGATGGAAGCGAAAGTAGAGACTGCGATTGTTGAGTTGGCACTGTACACAGAGCAGCCAAAACTAGAAATCATAACCGCGGGACCAACCGCTGCCCTCCTTACCGCACGAGAGGATTTTGATCTACAATGCACGGTTCGCAACAATGGGTTGGTTCCAATTGAGCCTATTCACGAAGCGACTCTCTCAATCAATCGGATTAAGTTGCGACGCGGACGAACGACACAACCGCTGAAAAGGCTCAATCCCGGTGAGGAGACAACATATTCATGGAGTATCCGCAGTTTTTCGCGTGAATCGGTAGCGCGGGCATCTGTGGTCCTTCGATGTCAAATGGCGACGGGTGAAATTCGTCAAGCCGTTGAGCAGAATGTCGCACTTCTACCAGCAGGCCCCAGGATTTCTAATCAAACAGCCTCAGATTTATGCACGTATGACCAGAACGGGCACGTCATCACCGAAAATCGGTACTTACGCACACTTTTCGTCAGAGGAGCCAGCTGCTTTGAATACTGTCTACTTTTCGTGGCAAAAAATGGACGTTACCGTCAGGTTGCAGTCTGCAATGCGATTTCAGAAATCTGCTATCGTAATTCGTCGGGAACCCCTCAACACATCAAAATCACTCCGACTGTCTACCGGCTCGCCGGAAATAATCTTGGCGAATCAATTGTTTGCTTAGCCTCTGAGGAACGAGACGAAGATGGCGTGCTTTGGTCCTATGAAGCACGTTTTTCGTTGTCTGAGGAATCCAAACGGCTCAAGGTGGAATACAATCTCACTGCGGATCAGGAGCGGGAATTAATCGCTTTCAATGGGCCAATCCTTTATGCAGGAGATGGGACGTTTGGAGAACGTAAGACCACCGCCCTGTTCCCCGGCTTAGAGTTTCTGGAGGGTGATGAACCATCGTCGAGCACGCGAGATGCCGCTCCACCGCATAACAACCGACTTGTTCCCCATCCCTATAAAATCACTATTCCGCTGATGGCGGTCGAGCATAAAAGGACGTTGGTTGGCTTAGCCTGGGATGCACTGGAAACTTGGGATGGCGAGCACAACATGCTATCGGCAGCTTTTGCCTCCCCAAATTGGTACAACCATCAAAAGAACCACTTAATGGGTCTGTTTGTTCCCACCATCCCCGATTGGGTCGAGGAAAATCATATGGCAGCCTCGACACCATATCCCCTGAAAGCGAACCTACCGATAACGATCAAAGCACAAATTATCGTTGATGGAAACGCTTCCATTCTGGATGCCATTTCTCATTGGACAGATGCCTACGGTGTGCCCGAACCATTAGAAGCACCACGCAGTGATAGGGAGGAGGTTCTGCTGTCGCGGCACGGATTCATGCAGACCGTATGGGATAGAGATACCGGAAAATCACAACACTGTGTTGGTTGGACACCGGGCAATGCCCCCGGTTTCGCAACGCTGCTGTGGTATGATTACCTCATCCAAACGCAGGATGATACCATAAAAGATGAATTGGTCAGGCAGCGAGCACTTGGCATCGTTAAGCGCACCGTCCAAGAAGCGGGCCCAGAAGGATTGAGTTCGACGGATCTGTGCCACATCTTAAAGTGGGAAGCCCCATTCTACTTTGGGGAGGTTGAAGCAGGATTGGATCGACTCAAAGAGATTGCATCACGATGGATCGAGACGCAGGAGGAAGATGGTAGTTGGCGTTTTCAACCGACAACGGATCGAGCGAAGGCGTTAGGGAATGAAGGAGATGCCGTTTTAGGAACTTGTGCCACCACCGTCCAGTTACTCCTCAAACACGCCCGTGTAACCGGTGATGCAGAATCGTTAGAGGCTGGTGTGAAGGGGCTAAAGTACATGGAGAACTTTAAGATTCCGCGCGGTGCCCAAACGTGGGAATGTCCGCTTTATGCACCGGATCTTCTCGCTGCTGCCCATGCTGTCGCTGCCTATGTTGAAGGCTACGAAATCACCAAAGAGAGACAGTATCTGGACAGGGCAGAGCAGTGGGCAAAAGCAGGACTCCCTTTTGTGTATCATTGGCATCTCCCGGACCGCCCCGGTATGCGTTTCGGTTCTATACCGGTTTTCGGCACAACCTTCTATACCCACCCATGGTTCGGTATTCCCGTTCAGTGGAACGGCTTGGTCTACGCTTACGCCCTCCAGCATCTTGCTCGACATACGTCTGAAAGTCAAAGTCAGCTCTGGTCCACGGTTGCGGCGGGGATTATTATCAGTGCAATGTATCAGCAGTGGACAGAAGGGGAGCTAAAAGGAACATATCCCGATGGCTTCTACAGTTACTGTACAGAAGGGCGGGGGCCCCATATCAATCCAGAAAACATTATGGTGAACCTCTATACCTTACGTGGGCTTGATCCGGATATCTCTACCGGAATCTGCCGTGTACAAGACAATCGTATTCACGTAAGTAGTGGCGCAAGAATTGATAGACTAGCGTATGATGATTCGGATCGACTGACGTTTACACTGCGTTATGTCCAAAACGAAACAAGCTATTGTATCGTTGCGGGATACGGAAATCAGCTCGATGAAACGGAATCTTCAGCGAAACTGGGTCCCTCTGCAATTCGTACCGGAGGGGGCGAACTTCCCATTGTAGATAATCTCTCAACTACTGAATCCGGTTGGCTCTATCGTGAGGAGAAGGACATCGTCTTCATCAAGTACAAACACCTGACGGGCGTGACTGATTTTGAAGTGCTTCCTCCAGAAAAAGTAGAACCTCCTCAAGAAGCGGTTGAGACAGATAGAGCGTCAGAAAGAGGGACGGATGATACAGATGAACCTACCCCTAATTCAGAGCAAGCCGATTGAGGGAAGCTGTGGCAGATCGAGGGCTTTTTATCACATTTGAAGGTACAGACGGGGCGGGGAAAACGACGCAGATTCAGCGTCTAAGGGCAGATTTAAGACACGCTGGCTATGATGTCTGTTTGACACGCGAACCGGGCGGTACTCCCATCTCCGAGCAAATTCGTGATATACTTCTAAATCCAGACCACAGCGAGATGGCAGCGACGACGGAGTTGTTGTTATACGCTGCATCACGGGCACAGCATGTATCAGAGGTTATCAAACCCGCGCTAGAGGCAGGAAAGGTTGTCATCTCCTCCCGCTTCGCGGACGCAACGGTCGTCTATCAAGGCTATGGGCGTGGTTTAGACTTGGAAAGAATAAATCGCCTGAACCGAATCGCAACCGACGGCGTTACGCCGGATGTGACCTTTGTATTGGATCTACCGGTGGAGATTGGGTTACAGCGTGTCCAAAGCAGCCGGGGTGGATTAGACCGTCTGGAAAGAGAAAAAATTGAGTTTCACCGACGGCTGCGGGAGGGGTACCAGACGATAGCACAACAGGAACCGCAGCGTCTGAAAATTATTGATGCACAAGTCAGTCCAAAGCAGGTATATGCACAGATTCAGGAAGCAATCCAACCCTTACTGCAAAAGTGAGCAGTTTTATGCAAGACGCTATCATTGGACATCATCAGATTCTTGAACAGTTGTACCACGCAATTGCATCGAATCGCGTGGCGGGTGCCTATCTGTTCGTTGGAGTTGCCAATGTTGGAAAAGAGACTGTCGCCCTTCATTTTGCAAAGACCATCAATTGCCTCACATCAGATGAGGGAGCCTGCGGCACCTGTTTGTCCTGCCGTAAAGCCGACGACGGGAATCATCCCGACCTTCAGATTATCCGTCCGTCAGGGGCTTGGATCAAGATTGATCAGATCCGCGAATTGCAAAAACGGATTATTTATCGGCCACTCGAAGGGGCACGAAAAATCTACATCTTGACCGAAGCGGAACGGCTGAATCTCGAAGCCGCAAACTGTTTGCTCAAAACCCTTGAGGAACCGCCTGCCGATTCAGTGTTAATCCTCCTGACCGCAAATCTTGAGGCACTGCTACCTACAATCCGGTCCCGTTGCCAAATTATCCCCTTCCAGCCTCTTCTAATCTCTGAACTTACCGGGCATCTGATGGATCGATTTAACGTTGACGAAAGCCAGGCGTTCTCAATCTCGACAGCAGCCGGGGGTGCTGTCGGCAAGGCACTGACGCTGCTCCAGGAAGGGGTAGGTTTCGATGAAGATATCCCTGAGATTATGTTCGCTGGCAGTCGGTTGGATGCCTTTCGGATTGCGGAGAAATGGAGTCAGCAACCGGAGGCACTCGATCACCTTGTGACATGGTATCGCGATCTAGTATTGCTGCATCAAGGGGCTCCCGCGGAGCTGCTCACCCATGTCCATCACGCGGAAGAACTCAAAGAACTGGCAGCGCATTACTCACGGCTACAATTGCAATCGGCAATCAAGGCGATTTTTGAGACGAAAGCGATGCTGCAACGCAATGTCAATGCAACATTGGCTCTGGAGGTTTTGGCTCTAAAGTTGTTGCGGAAGCCGTAGCGAATTTTGAGTGTTAAAGTTCACAGATTTAGAGGAGTTAGTCATGACATTAGATAGCTTACAACGTCTTATTGAAAAACTACGGAAAACGATTGAGGCACATCGCGGATATTTGGCTGAAAATGAAAACCGCACGCGGCAGGTGCTGATTGATCCGTTGCTGCGGAAGTTGGGTTGGGATGTGTCAAATCCGAATATGGTTCAGCTTGAATATTCGGTGAACCAGCAACGGGCGGATTATGCACTGATGTCAAAGGATAAGCCGCGTGCTGTGGTTGAAGCAAAAAGACTGGGGAGTGATTTAGGCGACGATCAAATTATGCAGGCACTCAACTACGCAAATTGGGATGGTATTGATTACATGATTGTCTCTGACGGTGATAGATGGGAGATGTATGAGGTTTTCAAGCGAGGTCCGTTGAACAAGCGTCTGTTGATGAAGTTGGAATTGTCTCAACAGCCAGCTGATAAGAATGCATCGCAGGCGTGGGCAATGAGAAAGCCAAATCTCACCTCGAAGGCCCCAGACTTTAACCCACCAAAGCCTGCAATGGATCGATCCAAAAGTCAGTCCAATAAACAGCAACAGAAGAAGTTGATCATTGACCCACCAACAAATCTCGAAAAGCGTTATACTCTCACATCAGAACGGAGGTACCCACGATATACCAAGCCAATCCGGTTAAAGATAGGCGATTATATTGAGGAGCCGGTTAAGCATTGGCGGGAGGTTATTCATAGAATCGTTGTTTGGCTCGTTGATGAGGAGAGGTTGAATGACAACCATTGCCCAATCGAGACAGGAAAGTGGACCTTCGTTAATTCTGAAGCAGTAAACCGTGATGGCACACCGTTCAAAAACCCACGCCAACTGCCAAAAGGCTTCATTTTGCATCGCGGACTATCGACTAAAGCACAGTGGCGCGGATTACGGAAGATGTTAGATCAACTTCAAGTGGATACAAGTGCGATTCAAGTACTTTATGAACCAACCGGAAAAGCCAACCGCTAAATGCAGTCAATCCCTCCAATTTGGGGTGAGCGGATGTAGGGAACGCAGATCTGCGTTCTCTACGAAGACGCAATACGCAGGAAGTCAAAAAGGAATACAATCATGAGTACGTTCTACATTACAACACCGATATACTATACCAACGCCGAGCCGCACGCCGGACACGCGTACACAACAATCGCCGCCGATGTGCTCGCGAGATACCATCGTCTCAAAGGGGACGAGGTTTTTTTTCTGACCGGCGTGGATGAACATGGGGAAAATATCCAAAAAATTGCTGACCAGAAAAACATCTCTCCGCAGGCGTATTGCGACCAAATCGCGCCGACGTTCACGACGCTTTGGGAGAGACTGAATGTATCTTATGACATCTTCCTGCGGACGACGAGCGAATTGCACAAAAGCGGTGTCCGAAAACTCCTCAACTCGCTTTATGAAACAGGGGACATATACAAGGGCAAATACGAAGGATACTACTGCCGTCCATGCGAACGCTTTTTCACTGAAAAGGAGCAGACTGAGGATAAGATTTGTCCAGTCCACAATCTACCGCTGGAATGGGTTGAGGAAGATAACTACTTCTTCGCACTTTCAAAATACCAAGATCCATTGATTAAACATATCCACGAAAATCCTGATTTTATTCAACCCGACAGCCGTCGTAACGAGATGTTAAACGTGCTAGAGTCAGGGTTAGAGGATGTGAGTATCTCACGATCTTCTGTCTCTTGGGGCATTCCCTTGCCGTTCGACACGGAGCACATCTCTTATGTGTGGATCGAAGCATTGAGCAACTATGTCACCGCACTCGATTATGCCCAAGACGGAGAAAGATTTCACAAATTCTGGCCCGCCAACGTTCACCTGATGGCGAAGGATATAGCACGCTTCCACGCGCTGATATGGCCCGCCATGTTAATGGCGGTAAACTTGCCAGTCCCCAAAAAAGTGGTCGCCCACGGCTTCCTGACAAAAGATGGTGAAGCCTTGAGCAAAACGCTCGGCATTTTCATCGACATGGACACCGACATCAGGACGTATGGGTTGGATGCGTTCCGCTACTACCTGTTGCGGGAGTTCAGTTTCGGAAACGATGGCGATTATCGACCCAGCCGTCTCGATGCCCGTTACAACGCTGACCTCGCAAACGACCTTGGGAACTTGCTCAACCGGACGCTCGGTCTTGTCTCCAAAAACTTCGGTGGTATCCCCGAACCGACGACATCGGGGGAATTTGACGAGGAAGTTCAGCAGATGGCGCGTGAAACGGTCGAGAAGGTTGATGCGCTGATGGATCAACTCGTTTTCGATATGGCGTTGGAAACGATCTGGGAGTTTGTGCGGCGGATTAATCGCTATATCCAGCAAACACAGGTTTGGACGTTGGCGAAGTCAGAAGATACAAAAGGACGTATGGGGACTATCCTCTATAACAGCATGGAGGCACTGCGGGTTGTCGCTGTCCTAATCTCGCCCTTCATGCCCGGCACCGCCAATCGCATCCGTCAGCAGCTTGGACTTGATGAGAACTTCAATGATCAAGGATTGGATACAATCGCCGAATGGGGAGGCTTACCATCGGGATTAGCACTTGGAACGCCCGAGCCCATCTTTCCAAGAAAGGACACCAAGAAATCGAAACAGAAAAGTAGAGAAACGCCTGCCGAAGTAGAGAAGTCTACAGATGATAATCTAATCTCTTTCGATCAGTTTCAGGAACTGGATCTGCGTGTTGCTGAAGTGATCGCTGCCGAGAAAGTGCCAAAGGCAGATCGTCTCCTGAAGCTACAGGTCGATCTCGGAAGCGAGAAACGTCAAGTCGTCGCCGGCATTGCAGCGCATTACGCGCCCGAAGACCTTATCGGGAAACAGATTATTCTGGTCGCCAACTTGCAACCCGCTAAGATCAGAGGCGTCGAATCGCAGGGGATGCTGCTTGCAGCCGAAGGTGGAAAAGAGTTGGCTATAGTGACGCTTGAAAAGCGGATGCCGCCAGGGTCACAAGTTCGATGAGTATCAAATCTACGGATTAATGTTATTCACAGAACTTCCGCGCTTCAGATTGTAGAGAACGCAGATCTGCGTTCCCTACGATATGCTTATAGTGGGAGGGAATTCCGATTCCCGAATATTGCATTGGTTTCTGACGCTTGGTTTATCAACCAGCAATCTAGGTTAAAATAATCCAGAGATCGAAACCCGTTGCGAGTTTCCGAGGTCGTGGGCGTTGAAAGCGTAATCTGCGTAAAGTGCAGTTTCGCCAAAATGGAGGCGTATACCGGCACCGGCTGCGAGTTTAATCCCTTCCACACCGATGCGGAGCGCAACTACATTAAACAGCCAATACTCACCGCCAAAACGGAAAATCCGCTCAGTTCCCCCATCCGTCTTCAGGTCTTTTCGATCCGTTTCCCAATCTACACCAAACGTCCCCTTCCCGATTACCGGAAACGATATGCGGTAAGACAGGCCGAATCGGAATTGACGATCGCGGGTGAATACCGGCGCGTTATCGGTATTCCAGTGGATCTGTGTGCCGGTGGCATCTGCTAACATCGCTCCAATGTGAAGTCCATCAAGCGGCTTGAACATTAACCCGATGTCAAGCCCGAAGCCGTTTCCGCTGTTTTCAAAGAGTGATTGCCTGAGCAACTTCAGGTTGCCCCCGATTGAAAAATTTGGGTGGACCTGACGCGCATACGAGATTAACAGCGCATTATCAACATTACTGAAATATCCCGCCACTTGGGGACGATCGATGTACCACTCACCGGGGTCCTTAACCCCATCGCCATCCTTATCGAGAAAGTCCCCCAAGCGTCCGTTGCCGTTGACATCCACAAAAGTGGTATGTGGTATGTCGTCCACGCCGAGTCGAATCCAACTGACCCCCATGCTTCCGATGCCTTCAACCCCTTGGACATAACTGAAAAAGTTGTACTCTACCAATCCCCTGTTGAGAAAGCTTCCCTGTGCTGCACCAAAGGAATCGGAATACATCGCGGCAAAAGCCCGTTTTTGGATCTGAACAAGGCCAGCAGGATTCCAGTACGTTGCTGTGGCATCGTCCGCGATAGATACAAAGCTGCTTCCCATGCCTAAGGCACGCGCGCCGACACCGTGGCTGAGAAAGTCCGCTGCATGGCTGCCCTCTTCAGCAAATGCTAGCATCGGTACAGCGGTGAAACCGAGGGCGACAATGAACAAAAAGAAGGTGTGCCCTTTTTCAAACATAAAAATCTACGATATTCTGTAACATACCTCTGCCCCACGTTGTCAAGATAGTAACGATTACGTTCTAGAAGCATAGTGTCGTGGTCGAGTTTAAGGAACTGCATGTATACAAACATAGATTATTCTGCCGCACTGACTGCAATTTTGATGACCATATCCCCTTCGAGCCGGTAGGTTCCATTGAGCGCGTCAAATCCATCGCGGACGCGGGACAGCGGCAACTCATGGCTTACCATATCAGCAAACGGGAATTCGTCTTTCTCAAGGATTGGCAACCCCCGCACAAAGTGTTCAGGGCGACTCCCCCAGATCGCTTCGAGGCGGATATTTTTACGCATCAGCAGTTGATTGATATTGAAATCGATTGAGCCCATATCCACAAAATGTCCAACCTCGACAAAGGTTCCGCTCTGCTTCACATAGCCCAAGCCTTCAGGGGTAGCGGGCAGAAATCCTGCACATTCAAAGACGACATCCGCTCCTTCGCCTCGTGGTGTTTCTGATTTGACCAACTCGGTGCGTTCCTCGACAGAGCTCACATCCTCAATGTCGATGGTAACATCGGCACCCATCCGCTTGGCAAGTTCCAAGCGTCTCGCAGGTCCACCGACGACGATTAGCTTCGCTGCACCACTGATCTTTGCACAGATCAACGTAACCAACCCGATTGCCCCGGCACCCTGAACCACAACGGTATCACCAATCTGCACCTGACCGCGCATTACTGCATGCACGCCCACCGTGAACGGTTCCGTCATCACAGCAGCCTCTGGAGAAGCGTTAGTTTTGATGAAACAGGTATTCGGATAAGAGAGGTAAATGTAATCGGCGAACCCACCACGAAAGTGAGGTGCCTCATCCGGATTCCATTGGAAGCCGTAGGCTCCATAGCTTGTCCCCGGTGCGAGGATGACGCGGTCGCCTTCACGAATGGGATTTCCCACGTAGTCCGTTTTTACCCCTTCACCGATTGCATCAATGACGCCGACATTCTCATGGCCGAGTAATACTTCCCTGTCGAATCCGTTCTGCCAGTTGTGTAGGTCTGTTCCACAGATTCCTGCTAACTCTTGTCGTAGTAATACCGTATTTGGTGCCGGATCGGGTACAGGATATTCTCGCACATCAAAATCCTGTCCATGTGCAACCACTGCTCTACCTGTTCTTGCCATCGTTCTTTCTCCTTGTATGATTTTGCGAAAAGGTTTATAATACGTTGAAATCATCACGATTATACTAAAATTCACACGAGAGAGCAACGGAAAAACTACCAATTACATTTTTACGTCCTGCCCAATGAAGCGATAGATGGTAACCTGTGTTACCTAGGAGAACTCGATACAATGTACAGTGCTGGCAAAATCTTTGAACAGAATCCGAACTTCCCCTCCTGTCACGCCTCAACAATCACCGAACTGCCCAACGGGGATCTACTTGCTGCATGGTATGCTGGATCACGAGAAGGGGAGAAAGATGTCGCAATATTCATTTCACGTCGTTTTTACGGCAGCGAAGGTTGGATTGAGCCGGAAATGGTTGTGAACACCGCAGACTGCTCCGAGGGCAACCCCGTCCTGTTTGCCGACGCAAGTAATCAGGTCTGGCTATTTTACGTTACGATGTACGGCAGCCGTTGGACGCAGTGCAAGATGTATTACCAGAAGTCGAGTACGATGGGCTATAGTTGGGATGAGAGTGTCGTCCTCCGTGAGGAGTTGGGATGGATGACGCGCAATAAACCGGTCTATCTCTCCAACGGTGAAATTTTGCTGCCGGTCTATGATGAACGCAATTGGCATTCGATGGTGATGATTTCTGGTAATGGAGGCGAGACGTGGGACAAGTATGGAGATGTGTCGAGCCCGAAGGGGGTTATCCAACCAACGGTTGTAGAACGAGCTGACGGTAGCTTGCTGATGCTGATGCGCAGCCGGGATGGCGAGATCTGGCGTTCGACCTCCGCAGATGTGGGAAGAACATGGGAGGCAGCACAGCCGACAGATCTGCCGAATCCCAATAGTGGCGTTGATATGGCGCGCTTGCACCACGGAAACATCGCGCTCGTCTACAATGACACACCGCGTGGGCGAACCCCCCTGACGGTCGCGCTATCAACCGACGAAGGGGAGACATGGGAATACAAACAGCATCTTGAAACCGAAGAGGGGGAATACTCTTATCCCGCTATTATCCAGTCCCACGATGGTGGTATCCATATTACCTATACCTACCGACGCACCAGCATTATGCACGTTGAAGTCGATGAATCGTGGATTCAGGAATAGTCTGAACTTTGATTGCTAATTCAGAAAATCGATCCATCAGACTTTTTTCTTATTGCCTTAAATGTTAAATTGTGATAAAATTAATTGTCCTATTAAATCAGTTACCCAAATTACACACATAATTGGAGATTGATCCACATGCCAAATGCCCTTTTTGTTTATCCCGAGTTTCCGCCATCGTATTGGGGCTATAAATACGCCTTAGACTTTGCGGGCAAAAAATCAGCTATGCCGCCGCTCGGATTGTTAACCGTTGCTGGAATGTTCCCGAAAAATTATCAACTCAAAGTCGTTGATATGAATGTTAATACCTTGACAGATGCAGACATTGATTGGGCGGATGTCGTCTTAACCTCCACGATGGTTGTCCAAAAAGAATCACTATATCAGGTCATTCAGCGATGCAACCGGGCTGGTGTCCCTATTGTCGCCGGTGGACCACATCCTACTTCTTATCATGACAATATAAGAGAGGAAGCGGAGGGAGAAGTCGATCACTTTTTCTTTGGCGAAGTGGAAGAAATATTTGAGGATTTTCTCACAGATTTTGAAGCGGGAGTCGCCAAAGATGTATACAAGGAAAAGAGAAAACCGGACATAACACTAGCACCTCCGCCCCGTTATGATCTTATAAATATACACAATTACGGTTCAATGGCACTCCAGTTTTCTCGTGGCTGCCCCTTTGACTGCGAATTTTGTGACATCACCAAGCTGTTCGGTCGTGTGCCGCGCACCAAGAGCAATGAGCAGATGATGGCAGAGTTTGATATGCTTCACCGGCTCGGCTGGCAAGGCTCGCTTTTCGTCGTGGATGACAATTTTATCGGGAATAAGCGGGATGCGATGCGCTTGCTCCCTGAGGTAATCGATTATCAGAAGGAAAGAGATTACCCCTTCAAGCTGTTCACCGAAGCCAGCGTGAATCTCGTCGAAATTCCGGATATGTTGGATGCGATGAGCGATGCCGGATTTGACATGGTCTTTTTGGGAATTGAAAGCCCCAATGAAGATGCCCTATTGATGACTAAGAAGAAACAGAATACCAACAAAGAGGAAGATGCGGGCAGCTATCTACTCCGTGCAATTCGCACGATACAAAACAGCGGCATAGAAGTGACCGGCGGCTTCATTATTGGAATGGATGGGGATAAAGAATTTGATTCACATATTCGGTTTATTCAAGAAGCTGGTGTTCCTATGGCGATGGCCGGTCTGTTGACGGCTTTGAAAGAGACCAATCTTTATCATCGTCTCCAACATGAAGGACGTCTGCTCGACGAGTCTACAGGAAATAACACTGACATCACGTTAAATTTTATTCCCGAGCTCCCACGAGAACACCTGATTGCCGAATATAGACGGGTCGTTTCCACGCTGTACGATCCGACCTTAGAGAACTATTTTGAGCGCTGCCTCACGCTGATTAAGAATCTCAAGCCTGTCAAACATGGGCCGGGAAGGATCGGCAAGATGGAGCTAATGGCTGTTGCTAGGTCAATGAAGCGACAACTTTTCTCCAAACAGGGCCCTGCGTACCTTCGATTTTTGATAAACGTGATCAAAGATTATCCGAGTATGCTTGATAAAGCGATACGCCTCGCCATTCACGGGTATCATTTTGAGAAAATGACTAGTCAGACAGTTGCTGTTGATAATTTCAAACAGTATCTGACGACAGAGTTCAACGCGTTCGAGGAGGTTGTATCTGATTCCCAATCGCATCGGGATGCCGAGCAGCATGTCAAAGCAGGCGTGAGTCGCATTGGAGAGATTCGTTCGCATGCACAAGAACTCTTAGCGCGTGTTTACGCACAATATGAAGACATCCATGAGGACTTTAGATATAATGTGCGTGACTCACTCGATACATTCCAGAAATCTGTGTTCAAACACTATCTAGAGGCTGAGTTTGGTGCATTTAAGGAAACCGTTTCCCGGTTCGCTAGAGCGGGTGGTGATCGAATCAGTGAGGTTGGTGAGCATGCGGGTGAACTTTTGGCGCGTGTCCATGCACAATACGAGCGGATTCACAAAGATTTTAGATATAGTATCCGCGATTCGCTTATCTCTTTCCAAGAATCTGTGAAATCTCACCTGGACCAGCTTGTGGGTCCAGTCCCAATCGAAATTAAGAGTTTCGACTAGTCTGTCTGAGTTATACCTCTCGAAACCATGGGCAGCATCGAAATTGAAAATCTCCACTTCACCTACCCCAGCCGCAACACGCCAACTTTACGCGGGATAGATGCAAGGGTCGACCCCAGAGCGTTTATTCTGCTCACAGGTCCTACGGGCTGCGGCAAATCAACACTGCTACGGACGTTGAATGGCTTAATTCCTCACGCTTCGGGAGGAAAGTTGGCTGGCAGCGTCCGTGTCAACGGTGCGAGTGTTGCCGAGCAGCCAATCGCTGTAACATGCCAACAGGTAGGACTGTTATTCCAGAATCCTGAAGAGCAACTCTTTTGCATTATCGTAGAAGATGAAATTGCATTTGGATTAGAGAACCAAGGACTTCCCTCCCACGAAATCGATCGCCGTATCGATGCTGCATTAACGCAGGTTGGACTCACCGGATTTAGAAATCGTCAAATTGCCTCGTTATCAAGCGGACAGAAACAACGGGTTGCCCTAGCATGTGTTTGCGCGATGCAACCACAGATCCTGTTACTTGATGAACCGACCAGTTATCTCGACCCGCAAGCCACTCATGACATCCTTGAGATTATCCGCGATCTGAATAGAAAACTCGGTATTACCGTTATTGTTGCAGGACATCAGGTCAATGAGATAGCACCGTTGTGCGATCGCGTGTGGCTCATGAATGATGGCAAACTGGTATCCGATCTGCCGATAGATCAAGCGTTTACAGATCTCAAGCCGTACTTCCAGCTCGGTGTGCAGGTTCCAGAGCTCGCGCAAGTTGCAGAACAACGCGGCTATTCTGAGCGCCCACTGACCCTCGACCACGCCGTACGGCTTTTTGAAAACTCGCCTCCGGATTCAGAACAATTCCAATTTGATCGGGCTGAAACACCTGACGGGCTTATCAGTTCTGATACATCATCAAGGGAGGGTGGATTGGCGGACTTAACACCTGTCCTGACGCAAGCCAACCCTGTAAATCCTGATAATATTTTGGCAAAGGTTCAAAACCTCTCTTTTCGTTACCCGCAAACCTCTGCCGATGTACTGAAAGACATCTCCTTTCAAATTAAGGGCGGTGAGGTCGTTGCGGTTATGGGAGCAAACGGATCAGGGAAGACAACGCTGCTTTTACATCTGATTGCGCTGCTACACCCATCAGCAGGACAGGTCCTCATCAAGGACCAGGATACCCGGCGTTGTAAGGCACGTCATCTCGCGGGTAAGGTGGGGATTGTTTTTCAGAACCCAGACCTGCTGTTGCAGGCAGCAACGGTATCTGAGGAGGTGGCTTTCGGTCCAAAGAACTTCAAGCTGTCTCGTCAGGAAGTGGAGGAGCGTCTTGAAGAGGTTTTGCCTATATTTGACTTAGAAACCCTCAAAGCGGAAGCTCCTTACGCCCTTTCACGAGGGCAACGGCAACGCACGGCAGTTGCTGCGAGTTTTTCGCTCTACCCCGATCTTCTCCTTCTTGATGAACCAACAACGGGGCAGGATTACTATCACCTGCAACAACTCATGCAGCTATTGGATACCGCGTTGAAGGTACAAAATAAAACGGTTATCTTCTGTACCCACGATGTCCATCTCACGCTAGAGTACGCTAGCCGGGTATTACTGCTTCATCATGGAGAGCTCATCTTCGATGGAACACCTGACGCCGCTTTTGCAAACCCTGAACGCCTAGAACAGACGTCGCTTGTTCCACCACTGACGATGCAACTACAGAGGCTCCAAAATGACAAAACTCCATCCTCACACGAAAATCGTCCTCCTCGCAATCGTTAGCTGTCTAGTCATCTTACTCGATAGTCCGATGGCTCTGTTTGCGTGTTTTCTGGTAAGCCTCTGCTTCCAAGCGTCAATCCCGCCGTCATGGCGTCAGATTCGTCTACTCATTCTTTTTATCGGATTCGGGACATGGGGATTGATTTACAGTCAAGGAATCTTTTATAATCAATTCCCTAGAACCGTCATTTTTACGCTTATCCATAAAGATGTTCCTGTAATTGGGGGATTGACAGGTGGAATTCATCTCTATCGCGAAGGTTTGTTTCACGGTGCCGTTCAATCTTTACGCTTTAACACAATGTTGACGATCAGCTGTTTTATTATCTGGACAACCCAACCCCGTGATCTCTTGCTTGCCCTTGTGAAGCTGCGTGTCCCATACAGTCTTGCATTTATGGTGACAACAGGGTTGCGCTACATTCCGCTCATCGGTTCGGAGGCGCAAACTGTGATTCGCTCACAGCGGTTACGCGGTTTTCGTTATTTGCAACTTAATCTGTTTCATACCATCAGCGGAATCTTAAACAGTTTGCGTCCAATCTTGAGCAATAACATCCGGCGGGCAACGCATCTTAGCGAAGCCGTTGAGAGCCGCGCATTCTCTCCTGATGCTGCCCATCGTACCTCTCTGCGTGAATTGAAAACACGACAGCAGGATATTCTCCTAATTGCCCTTTTATTGGTCTGTTTATTGGGCGTTATTGGCTTGAAGGGTGTCTACTTTCTCTACGCCAACGGACTCTATTATGCCTCTTGGCTAAGAGGGGCATACACCTTTGCACGCGAAATCCTATAGTCCAGATAAAACTGTACAGGAGATATGGAAAATGGCAGAACGTATTTTAGTTGTTGATGATCAAGCGGCAATGCAAGATTTACTGATAGACCTCCTCGAACAGCGCGGCGCAGAACCGGTGGCTGTCGGTACTGTGGAGGCAGGGTTGGAGATGGTGTCTAAAAGTTCCGATGCCTTTGATCTTGTTATCCTAGACCTCGATTTTGGTGAAGGCCAGACGAACGGGCTCGCCGGCTTGGAAGAAATCAAGAAAATCAATCCTGCTCTACCTGTCGTTATCCTAACAGGTAAAGGGACTATCTCGACCGCTGTCGAAGCGATTAAACTAGGGGCTCAAGAGTATGTCGAAAAGGATTTCTACATCGAAGAAAATATGGAACTCGCTCTCACACGGCTTAACCACCTCATCCGTGCTACAGTCGATAACAAGCGGCTGCGTCGAGAGCGCGAGTTTTATCGTGAGGAATTAAAGGGGCAATACAACATCGTCGGCAAAAGCCGAGCCATTCAACAGGTGCACCAACAAATTGCGGAAGTCGCCTCTATTCCACGCCCCGTTCTGATTCGTGGTGAACGTGGAACCGGCAAGGAACTGGTCGCTGCTGCAATCCATAATAACAGCGATCGCCAGAAACGCCCCTTCATCACAATTAACTGTGCAGCATTGGCAGAGGGGCTGCTAGAATGCGAACTCTTTGGGCAGGAAGATAACGCTTTCACAAATTCATCATTTCGAGAGGGGCGCTTTGTGTTAGCGGATAGAGGCACTCTTTTTCTTGATGAAATCGGAAACATGTCGGTTGACTTTCAGCAGAAGATTCTTCGCGTGCTTGAATACCAGCAGTTTGAAAGGGTTGGGGGCACAAAGACGATAAAGGTTGATGTACGGGTTATTGCTGCAACCAATAGCGATATGGAGGCGGACATAGAGGTGGGCAAATTTCGGGCAGACCTATACGATCGGCTCGCATTTGAAACGATCTGGCTACCGCCGTTGCGCGATCGGAAAGAGGATATTGAACTGTTATGCTACCATTTCATGGAGCGCCTCGCCGGGGAAGTGGCTGATATCAAACCCAAAAGATTGGCGCCTGAAACTCTGGAACACCTGAACGCATACGATTGGCCCGGTAATGTCCGCGAACTCAAATATGTTATCGAGCGTATCACATATAAGATTGATGGAGATACTATATCTCCACACCACTTACCCCAGGAGATCCTTACCGCCTATTCACGTTCTGGCGATGGAGAAACCCTCTCGAATAGGCTGGCTCAAGTTGAAAAACAGATCCTGATGGATGTGTACGAACAGTGTCAGGGAGACTTGGAAGACATCGCTCGCCAACTAAGCACCCCGCTTGAATCGCTGAAACAGCTGATGCAGAAACACCAGATTGGGGAATAGAATTGAAGAAGCCATCGAACAAAGGAGGTGCCCGAAATTATGTCTGACAGCTATGAAAATACCTACGCACAGTCGCTAAATGAGCCGGATACTTTCTGGGCGAACGTAGCGGAAGATGTCCACTGGTATAAAAAGTGGGACGCAGTTCTTGATGACTCACAGCAGCCTTTCTATCGCTGGTTTACAGGTGGTGTGACCAACAGCTGCTACAACGCACTCGATCTGCATGTGGAAAACGGACGGGCTGACCAGACAGCACTTATCTATGATAGCCCTGTTACGGAAACCATCAAGACCTTCACCTATCGGGAACTTCGGGATGAAGTCGCACGTTTTGCCGGCGTCCTTGTCGCTCAAGGCGTTCAGAAGGGCGATCGGGTGATTATCTACATGCCCATGGTGCCTGAAGCGGTTATCGCTATGCTTGCCTGCGCTCGGATTGGTGCGGTTCACTCGGTGGTCTTTGGAGGGTTTGCCGCCAACGAATTGGCAACCCGCATTGATGATGCAAAGCCAAAACTCATCCTCTCCGCTTCGTGCGGCATTGAAGTGGACCGGATTGTGGCATATAAGCCCCTACTCGATAGTGCTATCGAACTCGCCTCAACAAAGCCCTTGCGGTGTATTATCCTGCAGCGTCCCCAAGAGCCAGCGTCTATGGTCACTGGTCGTGATCTGGATTGGTCAGAAGTTGTGGGCAGCGCGACCCCAGTCGATTGCGTACCAGTTGCCGCAACGGATCCCCTTTATATCCTCTACACCTCGGGCACAACCGGTGTGCCGAAAGGCGTTGTACGCGACAACGGTGGACATCTAGTCGCGCTCAATTGGAGCATAAAGAATATCTACGGCGTGGATGCCGGCGAAGTATATTGGGCGGCTTCAGACATCGGTTGGGCTGTCGGACATTCTTACACCGTCTATGGGCCTCTTTTCAAAGGATGTACGACGATTCTGTATGAAGGGAAACCGGTTGGCACCCCCGATCCTGGCGCATTCTGGCGTGTCATTTCCCAACATGGGGTGAGTACCCTCTTCACAGCACCAACCGTCTTTCGAGCTATTAAACGTGAGGATCCCAACGGCGATTATATCCGTAAATATGATCTGGGCGGTTTCCGGGCACTCTTCCTCGCCGGTGAACGATGCGATCCTGACACACTGATCTGGGCGCAGGAACAACTCAACGTACCGGTGATCGACCATTGGTGGCAGACAGAAACTGGCTGGCCCGTAGGCGCAAACTGCATCGGTATTAAGACGTTTCCCATCAAGCCCGGTTCCTGCACAAAGGCGGTTCCGGGCTATGATGTACGTGTGCTGGATGACGATGGTGCAGAGGTGGCAGCGAGCCAGATTGGTAATATCGTCATTAAATTACCGTTGCCTCCCGGCTGTCTTCCAACACTGTGGAACAACGACGGGGGTTATCAGTCCTCCTATCTCAGCACCTATTCAGGCTACTATTTGACAGCGGATGCCGGCTACAAGGATGAGGACGGTTACCTCTGGATCATGAGTCGCACGGACGACATCATCAACGTGGCGGGCCATCGCCTTTCGACCGGCGCGATGGAGGAAGTTCTGGCATCTCATCCCGATGTGGCTGAATGCGCCGTTGTGGGTATTGCAGATGAGATCAAAGGAGAAGTGCCGATAGGCTTTATTGTGCTCAAAGCTGGCGTTCAACGTGCCGAGGACCCCATCATTCAGGAGCTTATCCAGATGGTGCGTGGGGAGATTGGTCCCATCGCCTCCTTCCGTGTAGCGACCATAGTGCAGCGGCTTCCCAAAACGCGGTCGGGTAAGATTCTACGCGGAACCATGAAACGGATTGCTGATGGAGTTGAATACCGTATGCCGGCGACAATTGATGATCCCGTTATCTTGGATGAAATTACTGAGGCTTTAGCAATCCTAGGCTATCCGCGTCAAAGTGTATAGGATAGCCAAGAAATTATTTTTATCTGAGGACAAATAAATGACTGAATCGAAGCAGAGCGACATTGACCCACGCCGTCTGGAACTGGCGTCTGATCCGTATCGTCCGGCATACCATTTTATAGGACCGGCCAACTGGATGAACGATCCGAACGGCACCATTTTCTGGAAAGGCAGATACCACATCTTTTACCAGTACAATCCCAATGGGGCTTTCCACGGCACGATACATTGGGGACACGCCTCCAGTGCGGATTTGGTTTATTGGACAGATCACCCGATTGCGTTGCCGCCTGGTCCGGAGGGAGCAGACAGGGACCAATGCTACAGTGGCGCAGCATTTATCAACAAAGAAGGGGTGCCCACATTCATCTATCACGGTTTACCGGACGGTATCTGTCTCGCTACGAGCGACGATGATACCCTTATCAGCTGGGAAAAACATCTAGCGAACCCGATTATACCCAATCCACAGGCGGAGGATGAATTTCGGATTGGTGGTGCCCCATGCGCTTGGGTCGAAGGGGATACCTACTACGCACTGACCGGCAACAGCGGTGCCGCCCCGCCGGATGTGGCGTATCTGTACACCTCCAAAGACCTCGCCCATTGGGAATATTTGCACCCCTTTTACGAGGGAGGCATTTTCACAGAGTGGGGCGAGGACTGCGGCTGTCCCGACTTCTTCCGTTTGGGAGATAAACATGTGCTGTCGTTTACCAGTCACCCGCGTGGGGCGCAATTCTACATCGGGACTTACGCCAATCAACGGTTTACCCCAGAACGGCACAAACGACTGGCACTCGGTAATACAGGGCGTCCCGGTGTGTACAATGAGGGATTAACACTGCTGGATGACAAGGGCAGACGCGTTCTGTTCGGCAGACTCCATGAAGCACGCTATAGTTACGTCCAACGTGCTTCTGGCTGGGCGGGGATGTTTGCCCTACCAATGGTTCTGTCGTTATCCGATGATAGCGATTTGCTCATGGAACCCGTTCCAGAGTTGGAAACGTTGCGGGGTAAGCATGTGCACTTTTCCGATATCCAATTAAACGGAGACGAAGATTATCAACTTAATGAAATCAGAGGAGACCAGTTGGAGATTCGAGCGGTGTTTGAATGGGAGAGTGCCGAGGAGTTTGGGCTGAAAGTTTGTTGTTCTCCGGACGGTGAGGAGCAGACCCTTATCCGTTTGAATCTTAATCCGTGGTCAGCCAACCGGGTTCCGGAAGATATTCGCCCCCTTCGAGAGTTGATACTGGACGCCAATCGGTCTAGCATCAGTTCGGATGTGAGCAATCGTGAGTCAGAACGATGCACGTTCGATCTCCCGTACGGGGAGTCGATAGAATTGCGAGTGTTTGTGGATCGGAGCGTGGTGGAAGTTTTCGCCAATAACCGCTACTATTTGGCAAAGCGCATCTATCCCGCTCGGCCGGATAGTCTGGGCGTGCAGCTATTTGCACGAGGCGGAAAGGCAACTGTGCGATCGCTGGACGTATGGCGGATGGGGGCAATTTGGCCCCTCGAATAACATCGTTCACGGTTTTGGTTTACGAAACACGATACAATTTTGGCAATTAAACGCATCTAAAAATCTCGGCTCATATAAAAAGAAAGTGCAAAACATAAAGGGAAACCGAGTTTTTTCTGCAAAACTCGGTTTCTTTCTTCTGCCTCGGATCTTTGTTGCACCAAATCTTAACATGAGCCAAAATCTCTAAAATAGCAACGGAGGATATACTTTATGGCAACATTTCGTCCAAAAGTCCTGATAGCTTGTGATGAACGGGTCCGCAATGCCTACCTACCGCCTAAAGAAATAGAACGACTGGAAACCTTCGCTGATTGGGAGTGGTTTTCCTGCGAAGGCGGAAGTATCTATACCACGAACGAAAACCCCGAAGCAGCAGCGGAACTCTCTGAGCATGTCGGCGAGATCAACGGGCTCGTTGTCTGTCATGGGTGTCCCACAATCACGCCGCAGGTTTTGAATGCTGCACCAAATCTGAAAATCATAGGTGAACTGGAGGGCGACCGTTTCGCAAGCCGAATTGACTTGGAAGCCGCGTGGGAGCGAGGGATTCGCACCGTAGATACTACCAACGGTTCTTCCTATCCGGTCTCAGAGTGGGCGTTGGGACTGATCCTGATTGCTTTACGCAATGCGGGGGCGCAATTTCGTCGAATCATCGCCGGTGAGACGACCCGAGATCAGGACGCACTCAATATTGCCGGTGGACTACTCACCGGTAAGCGGGTCGGATTAATTGGGTGTGGAAATATGGGCAGACGCCTCATCAAGTTCCTCCGCCCATTCGAGGTCGATATTTGGGTACATGACCCCTATCTGCCGCGGGAGATGGCGGAAGCAATCGGTTTTCTACAGACCTCGCTGGATAATTTACTGTCGCAGTGCGATGTCATTGTCTGTGTCGCACCGTTGACGCCGGGAACACGACGAATGATCGGGGAACGCGAGCTGAATCTGATTCAGTCAGGTGCAGCATTAGTCAATGTCTCTCGTGGGCCAATTATAGATCCCGATGCGCTCATTACACGCCTCAAACGTGGGGATATCACCGCTGGATTAGACGTTTTCGATCCGGAACCGATTCCGCCCGATAGCGAAATCATCAATCTACCCAATGTTTTTCTGACCCCGCACTTCGCTTCCTATACCGGCGACGACTATCCGCACTTCTTTGAGCTGATGGTGGATGAACTAGATCGTTTCTTCCACGGTCACGAGACGTTCTTCGACCTAACACCGCGTTCACTTGCGAATCGCCAGGGCAGTGAACCGGCTTAGGTAGAGCTTTCAAATAATCCGCTTACGCACGCTGGAGGGTGTCCTCCAATCCCATAAGTGTGGCATACATTATCTGTACTCGCGGCATGGGAATTGAAAGTTCCTGTGCCTCCTCAAGTATGGGACCGACACACGCCTGAAATTCTGTAGGTATGCCTTTCTGTATATCTTGGAGGGCGGAGTGCGTTGATTGGCTTCCAGATAAGGGCGATGTCAAAACCTTTTCAATCGCTTCTTCAGCGGTACCCTGGCACCATGTTTTGACATGATAAGGGCCGAGATCTATTAAAGGGATTCCTTTCGCTGCAGCCAGTGCCTGTAGTTCTCTGACCATGCCGGTATATTCTGTGGCAAGCTGTCTGTTGGACATGACGCCAGCGTTACTCTGTCTAGAAAGAGTAGCAAGCAGCCCGATAGGTATCCAACCCACCATCTTCGACCATGTGGCGGACAGGATACCGTCGGATGCCTCCGTGATAAGCCCTGCTCGTTGAAAAAGACCCACAATCTCGTCAACACGTCCTGATGTCCCCCCGTCCAGTTCTCCAAACTGTGTACCGCCATCGTATGTCCAATTCACTGTCCCCGGTACTGGACGCTCTCCTGCAACAACAGCAAGACCACCAACCACTTTTTCCTTTCCAAAGGCGTTGACCAACAACTCGTCTTTCACCACACCATTCTGCAGCGAGACGACAAAGTCGCGGACCTGTATATGTCCTGTCAACCCCAATGCTGCTTGTGTATCTTGGGCTTTCACAGTGTAGATGAGGATATCGCATTCTCGGATGTCTTTAGGATCATCGGTCGCATCAATCTGGGCGGTAAACTCCTGAAGTCCAGTTAGACGGAGGGCATGTTGCTCTTGAATCGTATCAATATGTGCACCCGGACGACCCACAATGGTCACATCACATTTCCCTTGTCGTGCTAAGAGGGCGGCAACAGTTCCTCCGAGTCCACCCGGTCCAACAATCACCAGTTCTTTCATAGGTCGCTCCACTTTCTTATACTATACGTGACTTATCCAAGATATGATTAATGTCGCTAGGTTGCTCATCGCAACCTCTAAGTTCTGCTCAAAATCTGATGCCGCATTGTGATCCGCTGTGTCGGTCACGCCGCGAACCTCAACGAATGGAATACTATTGAACGCACATGCCTTTGCTCCACCGGCCCCTTCCCATGCCACAGCGAGGGCCCCTGTGGATTCGTGGAGCACTCTCTTCCGATCAGTTTCTACTACATCTTCATCTCCACTCGCTATGGGACCGAAGTGAACGCTGAACCCGTTGGCTGACCGTGAAACAGATTTGAGATCCGCTATTGCGGCTCGCGCCCCGTCGAATGTCGGCAGGGCACGCTCACTGAATTTGTTGTTGTAATCGTGTTCTATAGTTATCGTTGCGACAACAACATCTCCAACAGATACGTTGTCTGCTAATGCCCCAGCTGCTCCAGCACAAACAACCAAATCCCAGTCGCTGCAGGTATCGAGTAAGTGCTGCGTTTGGACAGCAAATTGAACCTTGCCCAATCCGCCTTGTGCCAATACAATACCTAAATCGGTAAGTTGTACAACTGGAAGCTTGCCAATCATAGCACTCTCGGCGGGCAAACCTGTTGTAGTACAGCTGTGCAAAAGCAGATCTAACTCCTCCTTCATTGGGGTAATGATGAGTCTGTTCATACAAACATTATAGCACTAGGAGGAAAAAAGTAGAATCAAAAAGATTGGTCATCAAACATAACCTTGCTCTCATTGTGTTGCCGCATCTAACGGCGGAGCTGGATATAGAGAAAATTGTAAAGTAACACTGATTTAGCAGTTGTTCAAAACATTGAAAATTGGTATAATATCATTGCACGTCTACCATCACGGAGCGAATCAATGGCTGAAAATCAGAAACAGCAAAACGTTACTAGCGATTGGTGGCTTGGGATGCCCCATACGGTCAAACCGAAGATCTTGGAATGGATAGAAAAATATCCGAACCGATTGGAATTGCGTCACACCACCCAATACACAGGGCATAAAATCTACGCACTGACTGTGACGAACAACGACATTTCGGCAGATAGAAAGAAAAAGCTATTGACCACCGTGTCCCACGGTCATGAACCGGCGGGGACTGCGGCAATCATGAATTTTGTTAATCAACTGCTCACAGCCGAACACCTCAATGGGGGGGAAACGGATTTGGCGGTGGAAACGGTGCTTGATAAAGCACTGTTGACCTTTATACCGATTGCGAATCCCGATGGACGTTCCCGTGCGCCCGTTGACTGTTGGGACGGATCGATTTACAATGCTAGCGAGTTTTTCGACTGCATGAAAGGCTATCGCGCTGATGGCAGTAGATTCGATTGGCCCGAACCGCGGGTGTGGAAGCAGAGCGAGGAAAATGTGGCGCGTGTTGGCATCACCTATGCACAGATCGACGAAGACACCTACGCCGAAAACTTCTGGGCACCGGAGGGGACGCAATATAACGCATTGATGGAGGCGTTGGGAGAAACCCACTATTATGACGCACTTTTAGATCTACACCAAACCTACGAGCAGGAAGAACAGTACGATACCTTTGTGCAGTATGCGGATGCGGATTGGATGCCGAAAGCACAGCAAGAGTATGCTATTGCTTGGGGTGAAGCGATACAAGAGGGATTTGAAAAAATTGGTGCCCACTTCAGTGGAATTCATACGGGTGGTGATGAACGCTGGATTATCCACCAATTTTCTGTCAAATACGGCACTCCCAATCTGCTCTTTGAAGTTCAGAACAACCACCCCAATACGCCGATGGACGAGCAACTCCTTTATGCGGAAGCCGTGATTCGCGGCAGCGTTGAATGGTTGCTTGGCGGCATAAAAATATAGATTAATAACTGAGGGGTGTTCATAAATATTCGCTGTGAGAGTGGCATCCTTGCCACGACTCCCCTCAATGGTGGAAACAATCGGGATCAGGAAATCCCTCTCACAGGGGTCTGTGTCTGCATAGGCTATTGACTGAATTGTGAACACCTTTGAACTAACCTACAGGAGTGTTTCTATGAAAATTAAGCATGTTGAAACAATGACCTTGGATATTCCCTTTTACGCTGACCATGTCACTCGTGCCATGCAGCGGGCGCAAACCCACAATGAGCGCGTCCATCTGTGCCGTATCGAAACTGACAATGGTCTCGTAGGATATGGCGATAACGGCGTTTCGGATGCGGACCGGCTGCTTGGTCAGAACCCCTTTGTTATTATGAACGACGATTCCATCGGTTTTGGCGCGCAGTTAGCTGTGTTAGATATAGCTGGAAAGGCCGCAGGTGCCCCAGTACATGCCCTGCTGGGCGACAAAGTGCGCGATCGCTGCCCCATCTCTTGGTGGGATATCGACATGCCGCCGGAGGATTGGGCTGCGGAGGCGAAGGAGTCCCTCAAACGCGGTTACACCACCTTCAAGATGAAAGCCCGTCCTTGGCGTGACATTATTGAACAGATAGAGACGGTCGGAAAGGTTGTGCCACTCGATTACAAATTTGATGTTGACTTCAACGGTTTCCTACTGACTCAGGCAAAAGCCGAAATTATTCTCGAACAGCTTGATCCGCACCCCAATGTTGGGATGTACGAGAGCCCTTTCTATCTCCAGCAAGATTTGACAGGAGCCCGTATCCTCCGGGAACGTGTACGCAAGCCTATCGTTGAGCACTTCCGCGAAGAGTGCCTGCACACCCATTGCAGTGACGGTTTTGTAATCGGTGGCGGTGTGACGCAAGTTCGGCGCGACGCCACGCTCGCCGCTGCCTTCAACAAACCTTTCTGGCTGCAACTGGTCGGCACCGGTATCACGACCGCTTTTGCTGTACATCTCGGTTCCGTTCTCTCACACGCCCAACTGCCCTACATCACCTGTTTTGAATTGTGGGAGCACAATCTCCTCAAAGACGGGCTTGAGGTAGTAGATGGATATATCGATGTGCCGGATGCGCCGGGATTGGGGATCGAGGTTGATGAGAAGGCTATTGAGAAGTACAGCGTTGAGCCCAACGTACCAACACCGACGGCGTTGTACCGTCAGAAGAAGCGTATCCTCCGCATCAGTTGGCCTGGTGTTGGAAAGAAACAGCGGGTTTGGGAATTTACCGACGAGGGTATTTATCAACAGGCCTTTTATCAAGGGAACCTCCCCGGCTTTGAACGCGGCGTAAATCTAGAGGTCATTGAGGATGATAATAGCTCCGGTTTTCGGAAACAACATGAGAAATTGGTCGCCCGTGGTCTGTGATTGTCCGGCCCTAGAGTACCAAGTGAACTCATGAACCAATGAACTGAACGAAAGAAAGGAGTATTGTTATGTCAGAATATGCGGTCCTTGGAAAAAGGCTACCCAGAGTCGATGCCCTTGAGAAAGTGACGGGTGCGGCGCAATATGGGGCGGATGTTCATCTGCCCGGTATGCTGCATGGGAAGTTTGTTCGCAGCAAACACCCACATGCAAAAATTGTTAGTATTGACACGAGCGAAGCAGAAAAGCTGCCCGGTGTGCGGGCTATCATCACCCAAGACGATGTTGAGAGTGGACGGCGGGTCTTTGCTTCTGACAAAGTCCTGTATCTCGGCGAACCGATTGCAGCGGTTGCGGCAACGGATCCTGATATCGCGGAGGAAGCTGCAGACCTGATTCAGGTCAACTACGAAGTGTTACCTGTTGTTCAAGATGTGACTGAGGCGATTAAACCGGACGCACCACGCCTGCATAGCGATGATACGAAGGATGGACCTGCTCGTCGAGCAATTAGAACCGAATTGAGAAAACTTGAGCGGGATAAGTCGCAAGACCACAGCGCAGAGATTGCTGAGTTAAACGTACAGTTGGAAGCCATCGAAGATGAGGTATATTACAATATTTCCGCCGAAACACACACAGCGGTTGGCGATGTTGAACAAGGTTTCGCTGAATCGGATCTGGTTGTGGAAGATACTTATGTCATTCCACGGGTTCATCAGACCTACATGGAGCCGCACGTTTCCGTTGCGGATGTCGATTCTACCGGTAAGGTCACAGTATGGGCAAGCACCCAAGGGCCGTTCGCCATCCGATCCGGTATCGCTGGCACGCTCGGTATTCCACTGAATCAGGTGAACGTTATCGCGACCACAATGGGTGGCGGTTTCGGTGGACGTTTTGGCGTTGCCCTCACCCATGTTCCTGCGGTTTTACTCTCTCAGAAAACGGGGCGCCCCGTAAAGATTCAGATGACCCGCGAAGAGGAGTTTACCGATGGTCGTCCGGCACCGGGGTGCGTGATCACGCTAAAAACAGGTGCAAAGAACGATGGCACAATCGTTGCCCGTCAAGCACTTGCTTTTTGGGATTCCGGTTCCGTATCGGGTGCCTCGATTGGTAGCACCCTTCGTGTACGAGGGGTCTATAAGATTCCGCACCTAAAGGTTGATGCGTATGGTGTTTACACAAACAAATCCGGTACCGCCGCTTATCGAGCACCGGGGACACCGCAAGCTGCCTTCGCTGGCGAATCTCAACTTGATGACATTGCACGCAAACTTGGTATGGATCCCGTTGCGTTTAGGCTCAAAAACATGCGTGAAGAGGGCGATCCTATCCCCGGTGGCGGTCAACGTGGTGGAGCCCGAGAACCGAAGGTCGGCTATAAGGAAACGCTGCAAGCGGTCGCCGATGCTGTCGGTTGGGAGAGCCGAACCAAAGGCCCAAATCAAGGTTGGGGTGTGGCGATTGGCGATTGGACAAATGGGTGTGGGCCCGGTGGGATGTTCGTCTCTATCCACGAAGATGGAAGTGCGCGAATCTTCCACGGCTCGATGGACATCAGCGGCACCGATACCGCAATTACCCAGATCGTTGCCGAAGTGTTGACCCTCCCCTACGATCAGGTTGCAATCACCCGTGGTGATACCGATTCGGCACCCTATGCTACTGGTTCCGGTGGCAGCGTTGTTACCTTCACGATGGGCAACACCGCCAAGATTGCTGCTGAGGATACGCGCAAACGGATCCTTGAACTTGCTGCGGAACGATTGAATACAGAGATCGATAACCTCACACTAGACGGGGGTAAGGTGGCCACAGTGGTCGGCGACCCACCAAAATCGATTGGATTTGGTGAGTTGGCTGCATACAGTCTCTCAACAACAGGGGGTCCCATCGTTGGCAAAGGTTCGTTTGCACGGCAACCGACGACGCCTGCCCTTGCCGCACAAATCGCTAAGGTCGAGGTCGATCCAGAGACGGGCAGAATCAAGGTGCTGAAGATGGCGTCTTCGCAAGATGTCGGCTTTGCTATCAACCCGATGGCGGTTGAGGGACAAATTGAGGGTGGTACGGTACAAGGCTACGCTTGGGCAACCATGGAGGAGATGCAGTATGACGAGAACGGTAGCGTGAATCCGGGCTTTGTCGATTACCGTGTGCCCACCACCGCGGATCTGCCTACTGTAGAGTCAATCATTGTTGAAGTAGAAGCTCCCCAGGGACCGTTCGGTGCAAAAGGTGTTGGTGAACCGCCCATTACACCTACCTTGGCAACGATGGCGAATGCTGTTGCCGATGCAGCCGGCGTCCGGATAACGGAGCTCCCGATGACACCAGAGCGGGTTGTTGATGCAATTGGTAACAACGGTCAGTGAACCTATATGCTGTAACTGCACATCGTTGTAGGGAACAACGATCGTTGTTCCCTACGATGCTGTATCCTATTGGGACTGTTCTGTCCTATTTTACCATTTTGACTGAAACCCTAGCGGGGCGACATGTGTATAGCATTAAAAGCTATTAAACTCTGTAATTGACAATCTATCAGATTGAGAAAACTATGACCGCCAACGAACTCGCTGATTGGGTCATTGATGCCCGTCAGCGCACCTTTGATATTGTCGCAGATCTCACCGATGAACAGATAATGAGTCCATACCTCTCAATCGTCAATCCGCTTATTATGGGAAATTGGGCATGTCGCATGGTTCCAAGAAAAGTGGGTGCTGCGAGATACATGCAAAGCAAAGCCGATTCGCGATGATGCCGACGCTCTTTGGGATTCGATTGCAATCCCCCATGAAACACGGTGGGATCTGCCGTTGCCCTCTCGTGAAGGAACGTTAGCGTATATGCGAGAAGTACGGGACCAGATTCTGGATAGGCTTCAGCACAGGGAACCGAGTGAAGAACTAACGTATTTTGTGCACTATACCACCTACCATGAAGACATGCACAATGAGGCATTCACATATACACGGCAGACTTTGGAATACCCGCCACCACGCTTTTCTACCTCCCCTGAAGGTCATTCCGATATCGGAGGCGGTCCATTGTCGGGTGATGCCCAAATCCCCGGTGGTACGTTGATGCTAGGTGCCACGCCTGACGAGTCTTTTGTGTTTGACAACGAGAAGTGGGCGCACCCGATTGAGATCGAACCGTTCTCCATTGCACGGTCCCCTGTGACCCAATCCGAGTTTGCAATGTTTACTGAGGATAACGGCTATCTTCGGAAGGAGTTGTGGAGCGCGGAGGGTTGGGATTGGCGAAATTCTGTAAATGCAAGGCATCCCGTCTATTGGCAAGCTGTAGATAACGGCTGGCTGCGTCGGCATTTTGACAAATGGGTGCCGCTTGAAGCAGACCTTCCGATCATCCATGTCAACCATTATGAAGCCGAAGCCTATTGTCGTTGGGCGGGACGCAGACTCCCCACAGAAGCGGAATGGGAGGCAGCCGCTGCCGCCGAGCCAAATTCTACGGGGGACGGATTATCTGCGCGGAAACGTCGCTTTCCTTGGGGAGATGAATCCCCAACGCCCGAATATGCCAACCTCGACTGGGGTGCAATGGGTTGCATTGATGTTGGAGCGTGTCCCCAAAGCGATAGTGCCTTCGGCTGCCGGCAGATGATTGGTAACGTTTGGGAGTGGACCAGCACTCCTTTTCGCCCCTATCCCGGCTTTAAAATTGATCCCTACAAAGAGTATTCGGAACCGTGGTTTGAGACCCGTAAGGTGCTGCGCGGCGGCTGCTGGACGACCCGATCGCGTCTCCTCCGAAACACATGGCGTAACTTCTATACCCCAGATCGACGAGATGTGTTAGCGGGATTTCGGACCTGTGCAATTTGAATTATGGTGAATTCTAAGAATAAATAGACATCAAAAGTAGGTAGTCTTTTGTAACACAATCTGTTAGATTGTGATCCCACCCCGCAAACTAACAGTTTGTGCTACATTACCGTGCTCATTCATAGTGTATAATTAATTATAAAATCTACCATAGTATAGGAGCTATGCTCAACGCCTCCTGTATGCCGATAGATGTGAGAGGGGCATCCCTGCCCCGATACACTCCGTATGGTTCAGCATTTATTACTTTCTCCTATGGCAAATTGATGATGAAACAAGGGCTACCAGACGACCTCAACCTAATTAAGTCACCCAATCACCATCTGGGACAATCGTTAAAAGATGCGGTTGCAGAAGGATTTCAAAAGACTCCAAAAAGTATCCCCGCTCTTTTCTTTTACGATACCCCCGGTTCTCAACTTTTCGAGCAGATCTGCAAACTCCCCGAATACTATCCAACGCGAACCGAGTACAAAATTTTGACAAAGAAGGGGCGAGACATCATCGCAACGGTCCCCGGTGAAGTGGAACTCGTGGAGCTTGGCAGTGGGAGCTCTGCCAAAACGCGGGTTCTCATTGACGCAATTCTCACCAATCAACCCCAACTTCACTACATACCGACCGACATTTCTACTGACTTTCTGCTCGAATCGTCAATTGCTCTCAAAAATGAGTACGCCCCGTTATCGATCACAGCGATTTCAGCCGAACACAGCGACGCCCTCCGGTTATTACCCGAAGGAGGCAGCCAATCCCGCCTTTTCCTTTTCCTCGGTAGCAACATCGGCAATTTCGATCCGGAGGAAGCGATCGATTTTATCGGACAGATTCGCCGCAGAATGCGTCCAGAAGATCGCCTGCTGATAGGCTTTGATCTGGTGAAAGACCATCAAGTGCTTTTCGACGCTTACAACGACAAGGCGGGAGTAACGGCGGAATTCAACAAAAATCTGTTGGTGCGGATTAATCGCGAATTAAGCGGAGGTTTCAAACTCGATCTGTTCGACCATTACGCGCCGTTTGTTGAGGAGCATTCTCGCATCGAAATGCGCTTGATCAGTCGGTGTGATCAACGGGTCTATGTGGAGAGTCTCGGACAAAGTTTCCATTTTGAGGAAGGTGAATATATCCATACGGAAAATAGCTACAAGTATACACTTGAAGGGTTTGGCTCCCTTTGTGAAACGGCGGGGATGCAGATGGGGGAATACTGGCTTGATGAACGCGGGTGGTTTGCGGTGGGACTGTTCCGTAAAGCGAGGGGAGGATAGATGTATGAACGAAAGTAAAATTGCGCTGAAGGATGTTGAGATGCGTTTTGGCGACCTTGTCGCGCTCCATTCGACTAACCTACAGATTGCGGCGGGGCAGACAACGGTGCTAATCGGTCCGAGCGGTTGTGGTAAGTCCACAATTCTGCGACTAATCATCGGTTTGTTAACGCCAACGTCTGGATCTGTCGAATTTGAGGGGGAGCCGGTTTCGCAAAACAATATCCTTGCGTTACGGCGTCGGATGGGGTATGTGATTCAGGATGGTGGTCTGTTTCCGCATCTGACCGCTGCTCAAAATGTGACCCTCATGGTGAGGCATCTCCAATCCACGCTTGAGGATGACGAAATTCAAGCAAAACTAGATGAGCTTTGTGAACTGACACGCTTCCCGAAAGATGGCCTCGCTCGTTACCCTGTCGAACTCTCCGGGGGGCAGCGTCAGCGTGTTAGTCTGATGCGGGCACTTGCTCTAGACCCCGACGTGCTGCTGCTTGACGAGCCGCTTGGGGCGTTGGATCCGATGGTGCGTGCCTCCCTGCAAACAGAGTTGAAAGAAATTTTCAGCAGTCTCGGTAAAACCGTCATCCTCGTCACCCACGACATGGCAGAGGCTGGCTATATCGGAGATAGCATCGTCCTCATGCGTGAGGGGCAAATTGTCCAACAGGGAACGCTTGATGACCTCCGAGAACGGCCGGCTGACGGTTTTGTCTCAGAATTTATCACCGCGCAACGGAGTGTAGTCCAATTGTGAGATGGAGTCTAGAAAAAATGAAAAAACAACAAGAACCAATCGAGAAACAGCAAAATATCTCACGTTTCATGTTTTACACGCTATCTGCCCTTCTGATCATCTGCGCCTGGCCTTCGGCCGAGGCCCAAGAAATCAGCGTTGGTTCCAAGCGGTTCACGGAGTCCTACGTCCTCGGTGAGATAGCAAAGAAATTGCTGGAAGAGGTGGGCTACCATGTAGAATTTAAGCAGGGGATGGGCGGCACGATTATCGTGTGGGAGGCCCTACAGAATGGCGATATCGCCATGTATCCCGACTATACCGGCACTATCCAAGAGACGATTCTGAAATCGGCGACCCCAATGACCTCTGAGCAGATGCGGAGTGCACTCGCCGAACACGGCATTGGTATGGGGGGTGAGTTAGGCTTCAACAACACCTACGCGTTTGCCATGCGCCGAACAAATGCGGCCGCTCGGAATATCCGTAAAATCTCAGACCTACAGAATTACCCAAATCTCAATGTAGGATTTACGCACGAGTTTCTAGAACGCGCGGACGGTTGGACGCCGTTGAGCCAGCGTTACGGCTTGCAGCTTAAACCGCGCGGGATGGAACACGCCCTAGCGTATGTCGCGCTGAACAGTGGCGAGATCGATCTCATGGACGCCTATTCCACCGATGCCAAACTTGCTGAGTATGACCTAACTGTGTTAGAGGATGATCTGAGCTTTTTCCCGAAGTACAACGCCGTGTTCCTGTATCGGTTGGACACTGACCCGGCAGCTATCGAGGCAATTCATAAATTGGCAGGCACCATTGATGAAGGATTGATGACGCGATTGAACGCCGAAGCTGAGCGCACAAACAACTTTGCAGCCGCCGCGTCACTCTACTTCAGCGAAGTAGAACACAGGACAGTAGAGGTCGAATCCGAGTCTTTTTTGTCCAAACTGGTACGATGGACAGGGCGACATCTGATGCTCGTAGGCATTTCGATGGCAATTGCGATTGTGGTCAGTATCCCGCTCGGTATACGCGCTAGCCGTCCCGGACTGTTCAGCCAAATCATCATTGGGATACCAGGGATCATGCAAACTGTGCCGTCGCTGGCACTACTCGCGATACTTGTGCCGGTGCCGATGCTCGGAACAAGGCCGACGACAGCGATTGTCGCGCTTTTTCTTTACAGCCTTTTGCCAATCGTTCGGAACACCGCCACCGGACTTCAGAATATCCCGACGCCGTTGAGGGAATCCGCGGCTGCACTTGGGCTTGAACCCGCTGCCCAACTCACGAAGGTGTACCTGCCGATGGCGGCCCGAACGATCCTTGCGGGCATCAAGACAAGTGCAATTATCAACGTTGGGACGGCTACACTCGCTGCACTCATCGGAGCAGGCGGCCTCGGCGAACCGATTATCAGTGGTCTCGCTCTCAACAACGCCGAGGTCATTCTGCAAGGTGCGATTCCAGCGGCGTTGTTGGCGATTTTGGTCCAGGTATGCTTTGATACGCTAGACCGCCTGATTATCCCCAGAGGGCTGCGCTTGGAAGAGACGGTCCAAACAGCTGCGGCAGGTGAATGAGTTTAATTTTATCTTTGTATTAGTAGAAAATGATTGGAGGAGAAAATGGATTGGGAAATTAAAAAGAGAGGCCGTGTGACCTACTACCGTAAGAAAACTAATGATGTTTTTTCGGATTTGGTCGTTGAAACGCTTGACAACGGCGACCTCAAAATTCGCTTCGTTGGCATGACCGGCGCACTGGCAGCAACCAACGAATTAGAGTTGGACGAGGTGGCGCGCATGGATCCGGAAAAGGAGATCCCTCGTATCTTTGATACATGGGAGATGTATGTACGCGAAGCAGGCATCTGTGATTCTCTGGCGGAGCTTGATTTCTTGGAGGTCCATTCCTTTGGCGCGGCCCCCAAAGAACCGCATCCATTGGTCGAGCCGAGCGGCTACGCAGCGGAGAAGGAACGTATCCGCCAAGCCTACGCGCAGGCTTACGCGGCTTACTGGAAGGAGAAGATGCCGGAAAACGGACTGCCTGTACGGTTCACAGTCTATCTGGAGGAGTTGCCGGATACAGCCGCCAGCTATGAATTCGGGGCTGTGGCACTTTATCAGCAATCAACGAAGTGAGCTCTTGGAAATCTGCATCCGTTTTCCCAAGGCAGGGACTGGGGATATTTGGATTTCAAAACCTTTTCTGCAATACTAACTGGCTCTGAACTTCATAGGGAGAAAGGGTCGTTTGTAGGTCCAATCCAAAGGAACGGTGTTTTTTATTGTAGCTTTTCGCCGCGATACGGGCATCAATTGCACTGACAACGTGATTCAGAAGCGCGATTCCCAGAAAGGTCTTTGCCAATTGGAATTTGTCATTGGCATCCATCCGCATTTGAAGGGCAACTGCACGTAGTGGCGAATCATGGTTCTTCCGTTCTTCGTCTTTGAACGCCCTTCGATCTTCCCAGTACCACTTACCAACCCTTTCGAGTGGTTCACCATTCCCCTCCATCATATAGATATTACGCCAATTATCAAACAGTGTTGCGTGCTCAAAGTCTTCGATAGGGTCCCAGTCGTCGAATTTTGTGGGGCCTTCAGGAACAACGTGGTCTCTCACATGCTGGCGATAGTCCTCTCGGAGACTTTGAGCGTTGCTGCGTGTGATGAAATAGGCGGCAAGCAACCCGATCTCTGCCGCAATCTGAAGGTAGCCACGCTTTGCACCGATGTAGAGTTGCCCTGAACCCGGAACTAGTACCGAGTACAGAAATGCTTTTGTTGGAGATTTTGTCCGCTCCAGATTCAGTTGCTCTTGGTGTCCTTCGATGTCCGGAATTTTGGTTTGCTCGGTCGGCAGCGTCTGTGCACTTATCGCGGAAGTGAGTCGGAAGGATGTGCCCTGAAAAGTTTCAGACGGTTTGTCCAAGAGAGGTAAAACTTGGAAGGAGCATTCGTCGGCGGAGTGCTTTGACGCAATCGCCATCTGCACAGAAATCTCAATACCGAAAAGCGCCACGAACAAGATCCAGCATATATGTTTCATTCTTTTTCCTTTACAGTTGATTACAGATTCTATTGCCTCTAACCTGAAGGGGTCATTTCGACAACGCTCAGAATTGTAGGATAAGGGCAAAGACATTTAGACGCTGCTGCTCTGGACCGCCGCCGGGAAGTTGTGCAAAGTCAAGCTGATAGTTGAGCAATCGAACCCCTAAGCCGTAGGTCAAATGGTCACTGAAGTTAAGCAGATCAATACCGGGTTCTTCCTTGTAGCCAACGCGGAGTGCCAAGAAAGTTCCTAGCCAATATTCGAGTCCGATGCTTTTCTGCAGGTGCCTCCATTCAAAGGCGTATACGCCAATCCCCCGTTCCGAACGCGCACTTGCAATTTCTTCAGATGTGAATTGAGGTTCCTGTTCCTGCTCGTCCGTTGGTCCCAGTTCATTAATTATTTGCCGGGACATCTCCATCCTTAATTCATCCTCATCCTTTGTCAATTGATCGATAGATGCAGTCAGATCGCCAATCAACCTTATCTGATGGTTTCCTTGATGATAGAGCGTTACCGCTGTTCCGAATCTAAACATACGAGGAAGTGGGTCACTCTGGTTTTCATCTATGAAATGTATCCGTGTTCCCCAATTCTGCACGGCCGCACCGACTTGAATAGGGATCGTTTTTGAGGGCACGTCATATTGCAAACCGAAATCTACGGCGTACGACCGGGCACCTGCTTCCCCCAATTTCAGGGAGATAACTTTGGCGCTGATTCCTCCTAACAGTCCCTCTGCCAATTTATCCGCATAAGAAACCGTCCACACCCAGTTTGTTCCGAGATTCTCCGTGCGTATTGGCTCAGGGGAATCGATTGTCACATCAATCGTTCCCTGTCCTTCAAGCTGAAGCATCGTGCCGAGTGTTCCCGCATCGCCGAGCGGCAAAGCGCCCGCGAAGAAAGCGTAGTACAACCCCTCTCCTGCCTCTCCGAAAAGTTGAGCGCGGTTCACATACGAAATCGCAGCTTGTTTCCTTTCCATAATACCCAAGCCGCTCGGATTCCATAAAGCAGCTGTGACATCGTTATTAATCGCTGAAAACGCATCGCCTAATGCAGCTGCCCGCGTGCCACCGCCGAGCTTGAGGATTGGAGCGGCAGTTGTCCCCGGTCCCGCCGATACAGGAAGGGCGATAGCAACTGTCATGAATGATAGTAGAACAACTGTAGATAAAATATCTACTCGCTTCATATTTAAGATCTCCTTACATCATTTTCCAAGGGAGTGATAATACTTTAGCATTTATAATCGATCTAAACGGAAAATGGCTTTCCTAAGTTTACAAGATTTTAGGGGTAAAAGGGGAGCGAGAAGGCTTCCCTGCCCCGAGCGTCTTTATTATTTTACTCTTCCTCTTTCTCGACGAAGTCAAGCGCGGCAGAATTCATGCAGTAACGGAGGCCTGTGGGTGGAGGCCCATCGTTAAAAACATGGCCAAGGTGTGCATCACAGCGATCGCACATAGCCTCTGTTCTAATCATACCATAACTGGTATCGGTTTCCGTTTCAATGCTATCCTCGGAAATCGGTTCCCAAAAGCTGGGCCAACCTGTGCCAGAATCAAACTTGGTTTCTGAACTGAACAGATCCGTCCCACAACAGACACATCGGTATACACCCTTCCCTTTAGCGTTATTGTATTTACCGGTAAAGGCGCGTTCCGTGCCCTTTTGTCGAGTCACATAATACTGTTCTGGAGTCAGTTGCTGTTGCCACTCTGCATCTGTTTTTTTTATTTTCTCAGACATATTGATTCCTTTCTGTTGTAGAAACAAATAGATTTCCTACAAGTCTAATCCAGATGTAAAATAATTTCATCCCCGTCCACAGTAACAGGGTAAGTTTTGACACGCATACGCGAATCATAAAGAGCCGTTCCAGTTTTGATGTCAAATTCCCATTGGTGCCAAGAACATTTGATAATCTCGCCTTCACGTTCAAAATTGACATGATAGGTTTCGTCAGAAATCACGTGTGGTCGAAGTCGCCCTTGGCAGAGGGGACCCCCTTTGTGCGGGCACATGTTTCTCAGTGCGTAAAACGTTCCGTCAACATTGAACACGCCAATCCCACCCTTGCCGCCCACCGGTACAATTTTCCGTTCGCCGGGCGGCAGCTCGTCCACCTTTCCAACTACATGACGCTGCATAGTGAATCTATCCCCTCATTATATCATATCAGAAAGCTGTTTCAACTCAAATCAGGTATTGTTCGTCCGGACTCTTTCTCGAGGGATACGCCTTCTTTCCAAGAATTTATCTGTGCATTAGTAGCCTTCGTTAAGCGAATCAGTCGATTATTAGGAAGAGCTTTTGGCATGAACTAACTCCGTCAATCAAAGAACGTCTCATACCAGTTGCAGCAAGCTGTGTCATGCTTAAAAGCACTAGCATAAGTAGCTGAGAGGTCAAATAACCGCTTCGTTAATATCAACATCAATGAAATGTCTCGTTTATCATATCATGCCGCACGCTCCACAACCGTATCCGCCATCTCTAATCGATGTGCGTAGAGTTCACAGGCATTCTCAACAAAGACTCGTCGTTTGAGTTCTGGGGAAATACCGGGGAGAACGGTCGTTGGATCATCCCAATCCCAGTGAGGATAATCACTCGCATAAACAAGGATTTCATCGGCATGTAGCCATTCGAGGAATTTGTTCCTGTCTGCACGGGTTGGTGGTTGTTCCATCGGTTGGGAACCGAAACGGATGTGCTGGCGAATATATTCACTCGGCAGCTTCTTGACCCATGGTGTGTAATCCCGTGTCGATTTCCAGTCTGCATCCATGTGCCACATCAGTCCTGGCAGCCAAAAAGTGTCATGCTCAATGAAAAGGAACATAAAATTCGGAAATTTCTCAAAGACCCCCTCACAAATCAGGCTAACTGTATGCGCCATCGCGATCTGCGGACGGGCCATACGCATCTCCAGATAGTATGAGGGGTATCCGGCAGCAGTTGGGGCGTTGGCGATGCCGGAACCCTCTGCACCGAAGTGGACGCACATTGGCAAGCCGTGTTCTTGTGCAGCTTCGTAGATCGGATGGTAAAACCGATTGCCGAAGGGCATACGCGCGCCGGCAGGCATTATCACCTGAAAAACCGATGGGTGCTCGCCAAGTCGATGAATCTCTTCGGCTGCTTGTTGTGGATCGGTTGGGGCGATGGCGATGGATGCCTTGAAACGGGAATCTGCCTTAACCCAAGTTTCAAGTGTCCAGTCGTTGAAAGCACGACACATCGCTGCACCATAATCGGAATTTGGATGGACCGCAGCACCATAAACGGTAGAACCCGACAGCACAGCGATGTCAATTTGATGGACATCTAAGTGTTTTTCTCGTGCGAGGTCGATGTTGCCACCGGGATGCTCCTCTTGACCTTCCCACAATTCAGCACGGACTCCCCCGCGAGGCATGTTTGTATATCCAACCCCGGGCATCATCGTCCCAAAATCTTTGATGTGCTCAACATAATGCCGAGGCAGGTAGGGGTACAGATCCTCCTGCTGCTTCGTCGAATGGTGTAAATCACAGTCGATAATGTTGATTGTCTGTGTATCAATAGCAGATTGCTTTTGTGTGGTTTCCATAAAATCTCCTGCTGAAACAAAGATTGGGTCACTGAATCAGTTCAGTTGTTATACGATTTTGTATGCCACTCACTGCCAAAAATCGCAAACTTAAATTTTGGACTTGCTATTGTGTAATCTGGTATAATTCCGCTAGCGTTGATTTTCTGTACATAAAAATTCTATTATCATCTCCTACCTGTTCATAATTGCCAGATCCACAGTCCCCTGAAGGCCCATAAAGTGTTGAATTGGGTAATTTCACGGGAGCGTAGGGAATTTCTAATATATTGCTTATATTATGATACCCTACGGATAATACAGATTCAAGTGTTGTAAACAATTACTTGGCAACAAAACATAAAGACACGCTGTAAAATTAGTAGATTATACATTAAATATAGGTTGACAGAAGAACCAAATAGGAGGCAAATAGTGAATGTTGCACAGTTGCTTGTAAAGTGTTTAGAAACTGAAGGGGTGGAGTATGTCTTTGGTGTGCCGGGGGAGGAAAACGCCCATTTCATGATGGCGTTAGAGGATTCTTCTATACCTTTTATTCTGACCCGCCATGAACAGGGGGCTGCTTTTATGGCTGATGTTTATGGCAGATTAACCGGCAGAGCCAGTGTATGTCTTGGAACGTTGGGACCGGGGGCAACCAATCTGATGACTGGCGTTGCTGACGCCAACATGGATCGTGCGCCGGTGGTTGTGGTCACTGGACAGGCTGACAGCCGACGCCAGCACAAAGAAAGTCACCAAAACATGGATGTGGTGGGCATGTTTCAGCCGGTCACCAAATGGGCGAGCCCCATCATTAATCCGGAAAATATTCCTGAAGTGGTTCGTAAGGCATTTAAGCTCGCCGAAACGGAGAAGCCGGGTGCCTGCCACATTGAACTCGCAGAAGACATTGCTTCCGAGTTGACCAGCAATATCCCCATCCCGAGGCAGCGGCTCCGCCGTGCTGTGCCGGATGACAAAATTATCGATCAAGCCATGGATTTGATTCGTCAAGCGAAACGTCCGGTGATCCTTGCGGGCAACGGTGCTATCCGCAAGCGGGCAAGTAAGCAGTTGCGTGAGTTTGCCGAAGTTACGAATATTGGCGTTATTAACACCTTTATGGGAAAAGGCGCGGTTTCTCGGCACGCTCCCTACAGTTTATTTACTATCGGTTTACAGGCGAAAGATCTCGTCGCTTGTGCAGTTGATGCTGCTGATTTGGTGATAACCTTGGGCTACGATTTGGTAGAATACCATCCCCGCCTGTGGAATCACGGAAGTCACAAAAACATCGTGCACATTGACTTCCTACCGGCAGAGGTAGATGAAGATTACCGCGTTGATGTTGAGGTTGTTGGAGATCTGGCGCACACCCTATGGATGCTCAATGAGCGAGTTAAAGATACTCCCCTTCAGTTTGATGGTCATCAGCACGAGACTATCCGGGAGGAGATGTTAGCTGATTTTGCTAGGCACAAAGATGATGAGACAGTTGGAATCATCCGCCCCCAAAAGGTGCTCTGGGAAGCGCGCGAAGCGTTAGGCCCTCACGATATACTGTTGAGCGATGTAGGTGCACATAAAATGTGGGTCGCGCGCTATTACCAATGTGATGAGCCGAATACCTGCTTCATCTCCAACGGCTTCTGTTCCATGGGATTCGCGCTGCCGGGTGCCATCGCAGCAAAGATGGTGTTTCCAGAACACCGTGTACTTGCCATCTGTGGCGATGGTGGTTTTTTGATGAATGTGCAGGAGATGGAGACCGCCAAACGTTTGGGGACAAACATTGTGGCTATGGTGTGGGAGGATGGCGGCTACGGTCTTATTTCTTGGAAACAGGACAACCAGTTCAACCGCCACACTAATCTTTCGTTCAGCAACCCGGACTTTGTTAAATTAGCGGAATCCTTCGGTTGGGAGGGATTTCGAGTTGAAAATGCTGTAGACCTCGCTCCCACCTTGAACAAGGCATTTCATGCCGATAGCCCGGCACTGATTGTTATTCCGATTGATTACCGGGAAAATGCCTTGTTGACAGAGCGTTTGGGAAATATTGCTTGCCCGATATAATCGATTTTAGTCTTGACCTGGTTTGTGGGTCATGATATAGTGATTTTCTGTTTTGTTGTACAAGCTGTTACGCTCCCATCGTACAATTTTGTGCACAGAATCAATAATTAGGAAGCATCAAAACTGACAATGCGAGATGAATACCAATTTAACGACTGCAAAGCCAAACCGAACCGTTTTGCTTCGCGGATTGTACAGGACCAGTTGATGATTGTTTTTGATCCAGAGGTCGCCGCTGTCTTCAAAACGAATGAATCTGTGAATCAGGTGTCGCGGGCGATCATCACTTCAATGTCACGGATGGAAAAAGGGGGCAACTGAGTTTTGTTCTTTACTTTATGATCTTTGCAAGTCGTTATCTATATGGACACAAATCGTATAATCACTTTTCGCCGCTTATATAACCGGAGGAGGAGCAGATGCACGTAGGTACACAGCAATTTAACACGTCAGATAAAGATCTGGAATACTTGGCGAGGCACGGAGTTTTCAACAAGAATGAGAATTTCATCACATTCCACCGGGCGTACGGTTGGGATGTGAAGGAGTTGAAAGAGAAAAAGGAAAAATGTGCTCGATTCGGTATTGACATGGAGATGGTCGCAATTCCTCTCGCCCACCTGAACGTCAACGGGGGCAGCATCCCTAACTTCATGCTCGGCAACTATGAGGAAGGCGATAAGGAGATTGAGCTTGTCTGCAACATGATTAAACAGGTAGCCGAAGCTGAGATACCGGCGATCAAATACTTCCTTTGTGCCATGGAGAACCAGCGCACGGAGAGCAAACCGCCCGGACGGGGAGGCTCTCAATACAGCACTTGGAATCTGGAGGAAGCGGATTCTACCACGCCGAGATTTGATGAACCGGTCACCGCCGAAATGAATTGGGCGCGGATTACTTATTTCCTTGAGCGTGTTATCCCTGTAGCAACCGAGTACAAAATCCGAATGGCTTGCCACCCGTGCGATCCGTGGCTGCCCCCCGGCTATAAAGGTGTCGATCGAGTGATGGGGGGGTTCGAGGGTTTCAAGCGCTTCATTGAAATCTGTTCTAGCCCTTATCACGGCGTTAACCTATGTCTCGGTTGTATGGCAGAGAGCGTGACAGATCCCCGGAATGAAGTGCCTGATATAATCCGCTACTTTGGCTCTCGAAAGAAGATATTCCTCTGCCACTTCCGCAACATTATTGGTGCTCGCAATAAGTTTCAGGAGGTTTGGCCCGACGAAGGGGTGATGAATATGCGCTGGAACATGAAAGCTCTCAAAGAGGTCGAATATCCACACATGGTTGTTCCTGATCACGCCCCGGGACATAAAGATCCGGAGAGCGGTCGTCAGGCATTCGCTTATGAATTTGGCTACATCAAAGCGATGATGCAAGCGGTCATGGATGAGGATTAAATCTCGTGTCTGTTTCACAGACAACAATTTGTGGGAACAAGTGTGAAAAAGCGCGGGGATTTAGAAGGCGGGAAGATGCCCAACAATCAATTACCTCCTCAGGGACGCGATTGGGAAAAAGTCAGAGCCGAGATGGAAGCAGCGCAAAAGGACGACTCCCCTTGGTATAGTGAACGCATGTTCATCGGGGGTAGCTACTTTGGGGGCGAGGATGTCGTCAAGGTGGCGAATGAAGCGTATCAGATGTATATCAATTATAATGTGCTCTACGCCACCAAGATATTTCCCAGCCTTGTCTGCTACGAGAACGCTATTGTTGATGCGCTACTAGAGATGATGAATGCCCCAATGGGGGCGAGTGGTAGTATCACTACCGGCGGCACCGAGAGCTTGATAATGGCGGTGAAGACCGCACACGCATGGGCTCGTGACCACCGTCCGGAAGCAACAGCAGCCGAAATCGTGGTTCCCCACGCAGCCCATCCTGCCTTTGATAAGACAGCGCATCTGATGGGAATCAAGGTTGTGCGTATAACCCAGAGCCCTGATTTTCGTGCAGACATTGAAGTGATGGAACGTTCCATCAACGACAACACCATCATGTTCGCAGCGTCTGCCCCCTCCTATCCGTTTGGTGTTACCGACCCCATCTCCGAAATTGCTGCCCTCGCTGAGAAGTATGACCTGTGGCTGCATGTGGACGCCTGCCACGGCGGCTTCATCTTCCCTTTTGCACGCAAACTGGGTTATTCTATCCCCGACTACGATTTCGCTGTTCCCGGCGTCACATCAATCTCCGTGGATGTACATAAATTGGGGTATGCCAACAAGGGGGTGTCTACGCTACTATTGCGGGATGCCAGCTTGGAGACCTACCAGCGATATACCTTTGAGGACTGGCCCTCTGGCACGTATTCCACACAGAATCTGATGGGCTCACGTTCCGGCGGAGGACTAGCATCTGCTTGGGCGGTACTGAACTACCTCGGTGAAGCGGGCTATCTTGAGTGTGTGGGCAAGATTCTTGATACCCGGGAACGATTCCTTGATGGTATTCGGAGAATCAACGGACTGGAGATCTGGGGGGAGCCAGAGGCATACCTTATCGCCTTCGGCTCCAACGCGTTCGACATCTTTGCGGTTGATGAGGGGATGGCGGAACGTGGTTGGTTGAGTAGTCGTCTGTTAGATCCGCCAGCTATTCACCTATTCTTAGATATGTCGCACGCAGCCATCGTTGATGACTACCTACGCGATCTCGCTGAAGTTGTCAGTGCAGCGAAGTCCGGCAAAATTCAGAGCCGGGAAAAGGGTGCTTCGTACTCAAGATAATACACGCATAATCGCTGGCGTTGATAATGTAGCATGCAATATGGGACACTAACAGGAGGCATTAAACATCATGACACCCGAAGTAGCACTTGAGAAACGAAATCAATTGACTCAGGACGGATATTGTGTTGTTGACAACATCTTGACTCAAGGCTATCTTGAAGAACTGCGGCGAGAGTCAGATCGGATGTTGGATGCTGTGGAACATCCACCACATTGGAAGTATCAAGGCTCAGACATTCACGTGAAGGGCACCGATGAGTCGGTAATTGACCGGCTAATCCACTGGCAGCCGACACGCGATGCCTTGGAGGAGATGGGCTTGGGTGATTTCAAGTCGACCGGCGGATTCATCATCCTGAGCAAACCGCCGGGGGGACCGCCCCTCTACTGGCACCAAGATTGGATGGGTTGGAACGACCCAATCAGCACTGCTCCGTGGCCCCAGTATCTATTCCTCTCTTATTACTTGATTGATACCACCCTAGAAAACGGCTGTTTTCGGGTTATCCCCGGCACGCATTTGAAGCGTATCCCTCTGCACAATCGGTTGGTGCAAGCCCATGCACAGGGCGGCTATTATGTAGAGGAGGATGACCCGGATATGTTCTGCGACCATCCTGACGCAATTGACCTACCGGTGAAAGCGGGATCGCTCGTGATTGCGGAAGGACGGGTGCTGCACGCGGCGCGAGGAAACCAAGGCGACCAACGGCGCACCCTGCTGCTAGGGTGGCACACTCGTCCACCGACGCCACCGGACTATTGGACCGGTGACGTGCCTGAAGTTATCAAAAACCGCGACCCTAAGGCCCAATACGAAGCGACGCGAGAACCGGGCGAATATCTTGTCTGAAGTATGATAAAGATGTTCCCTTTTGAATTGAAAATGAGGAGAATTCGACGATGAAACTCGGAATTGGTTTCAGTCAGGCTGCTCTGACAGAAGAAAATCTTCAGTATGCCAAACAGCTCGGCGTAAGCCATGTTATTATACATGGACCTCGTTTTGGGGAGCAGGGGGTTCTGGAGTTTATCGAGTTACTGAGAACCCGAAAATTCATTGAATCGCACGGTCTAGAGGTTGCAGGCGTTGAAAATCTGCCGGCAGACCACTGGGACAAGGTGCTTCACGGCACCCCCGGGCGGGATGAACAGATCAAAAAGGTTTGTGAAACGGTTGAGAACATGGGTAGGGCAGGCATCCCAATCCTCGGTTACTATTTCAGTATTGCCGGAGTGTGGGGACATTGGCGTGCCTACGATAGCGGTGGTGGACGCGGCGATGCCGGACTCAAAAGTTTTGATTACGACCTGGTGAAAGATGCGCCGGTTGTGGAGACAGGGCGAGTGAGTGTTGAGGAGATGTGGGATCGACTCGCCTACTTTCTGGAGCGTGTTGTACCAGTTGCGGAACGCGCTGGTGTCAAATTGGCAGCGCATCAGGATGATCCACCGGCAAAGGAGTTGCGCGGGACGGGAAGACTTCTGACAAGCCATGAGGGGATGAAACGGTTAATTGAAACAGTGCCAAGTCCAAACAACGGGTTAGAATTTTGCCAAGGAACAGTTGCGGAGATGGGACCTGACCGGGCGATAGATGCTATCCGCTATTTCGGTGGACAGGGCAAAATTTTCTACGTCCACTTCCGCAACGTTCGAGGACAATTTCCAAAGTTTGATGAAGTATTTATTGACGAAGGGGATGTCGATATGTTTGAAGCCATGCGTGCCTACAAAGAGGTGGGATTTGATGGGGTCATCATCCCTGACCATGCTCCCCGCGTGGCAGGTGACAGCGACTATCGGCGCCAAGGTGTAACATTCGCACTAGGATACATGCGGGCCCTGATGCAGATGGTCGAGAAACTGCCATAGCGGACAACCGATAACCCAAATCAGGAGAATTGTATGAATAAAATCAGGATTGCTCTCATCGGTGGTGGTGGCATGGCAAATGGGGTTCACTACCCCTCTCTTGCAGCGTTTGAGGATGTGGAACTGGTAGGTTTGTGTGATTTAATCCCATCGAAGCTGCAGGCAACGGCCGAGCGGTTTCAGATCGAAAGGACTTTCACTAACTATAAACAGATGTTAGAGGCAACAAGCCCAGACGCTGTATACATTTTGATGCCACCACAACATCTATTTGCCCCCGTCATTCATAGTCTCTCGCAAGGCCACCACGTTTTTATTGAGAAACCTCCCGGGTTAACGCTCTATCAGACCCAAGAGATGGCACTGGCTGCTGAGCAGTATAACTGCAAAACGATGGTTGGATTCAATCGACGATTTATTCCGCTGATGCGTCAAGTCAAGGCGATCGTCGAAGAAAAAGGACCGATTATCCAATGTATGTCCACATTCCACAAAAACACCCCAGGCGCGCTATATTATGATGGGATCATTGATGTGCTGACCTGCGATGCTATCCACGCCGTTGATGCGCTCCGTTGGCTCGGAGGTGGGGAAGTTAAGGCTGTGGCGAGCGATATTAACAGTTTCGGTTCAGATCGGGCGAACAGTTTCAATGCTCTTGTGAAATTTGATAGTGGCGCGTCGGGATATCTTTGCACGAATTGGGCGGTCGGTGGACGAATCCATATTTTTGAAATGCACGCTTTTGGCATCTCCGCGTACATTAATCCGGACGTGGGAGGGAGCGCGGTTATTCATAGTAGTGAAGGTATCCAAGAGATTACGACTGTTGAAGCAGCTGGAACGGAGGCCAATCATAAAGCTTACGGGTTCTACGGCGAAAATCGTCATTTCGTGGATTGCATCCAAGAGGACCGACAGCCGGATACCTGTTTTGCAGACGCTGTCAAGACAATGGAACTGGTTCAGGAAATCTATCGGAATCGGATTGATTGAGAAGTCGTTCTAGTTTCCGTAAAACAGTTATCGAATAGTAGGCTAAAAATCTGGAAGGCGGGAATTTTCAGGGAAGAACCTGAATTTACTCAGCATCCAACGGAGATATTCGGCTATGCTTTTACTGACCTTTCTTCGGAAGCGCAGATAGCACGGAATAACCAATTCTGCCCGTTCTTAAATGGCGAATGTAGAAAGCCAAGGAAAAGTGAACCCGAAGTCAAAGTAGGAGTATGCACGGTAGGCTACAAAGGTAATTTTCTTGAAAAGATAACTCCCATTATTGTATGTCCCCATCGGCTACAAGAAAAAGTCGTCTATAACACAATCGAGAAATTATATTTTGGTATTTTGACAGATGATTCTCAGATAAAATGGGCATCTGAAGTATCGTGCGGGGTAGCAGGCAGTATTGACTTCGTAGCAGCGAAAATGAAAAGCGGCATAATAGAGGATTTTATATGTGTTGAATTGCAAGCAGCAGGCACAACTGGAACACCTTGGCCAGGAGTTGTGGACTTCAAACAGACTGGACGCTTTAGGCAGCAAAACTATAAATATGGAATCAACTGGGCAAATGAATTTTTGAAAACAATGATGCAACAGGTGTATAAAAAGGGGATGGTAGTTGAACATTGGAAAAAGAAAATTGTATTTGTGATTCAAGATGTTGGGCTTGAGTACCTACAATCTTCTACGGATGCCAGCGATTTACGCGATGCAGCAGATGAAGACGCTATTCACTTTTGCACGTTTAGGACAGTGTGGGATGAAAGTCTAAATGCTTGGCAACTAAAATTTAGCAGAAGAGTAAGCACAAATACAGAAGGTGTCAGAAAGATGTTAGGCGGCGCACACGAAGATAGATTTCCAACAATTACTGAGTTCCAAAATAGGATTAGTGCACGACTCTCAAATGCTGAGGGATAATTGAGGCGTCTCTAATCTACTTTCAGCAATTTTTACATATTCTTCACTAATTTCAATTCCAAGCCCGCGTCTGTTCAGCTGATTGGCTGCAATTAAAGTGCTGCCTGTTCCCATGAATGGATCGAGGACAACTCCCCCAACAGGACAAGTCGCTTTGATGGGCAATTGAAGCAATTCAGTAGGGAACACCGCATAATGCACATCCTTCCTCCATTCATCTTCTGGCACAATATTCCAGACATCTGAGGGCAGATATCCTTTGGCTTTACTGGTCAGAATAAAAAAACCCTTTGTTTCCAATTCTTTGGCGCGTCCACTAATTTTTGAATTATTGCTATGGTAAGTACGTTGTGCGCCTCTGATTGTCATTCTAAAATCGACTAACTCCCCGATTCGTATTTTCTCCAAAGTATCGTCCAGTGTTTTAAGGGCTTGAGCGCGTTCATCTTCATTTAGGTCCTTAGAGGTAAGAATTTGGCTGCGGTATTTTTTTCCGCTTACCCCTGTAGCGGATATCGTCTCCTTGCCATTGATTATCGGAAGTTTTCTTGGTTTAATTCTTATACTATCCGCATCATAATAGTACCTCTTACTTTTTACAAAGTGAAAAATGTGTTCATGCATGTCCCTAAGTCTATCTTTGGCACTTTGTGTTCCCTTCATTTGATGCCAGATTATATCATTCCTCAGAATCCACCCATCCTCCTGCATGGCAAGTGCAACACGCCAAGGCATCCCCATCAGATTTTTGTTATGGTATTTATCGCCCAGATTCAACCATACAGATCCGCCTGCTTTCAAGGCCCTTCGGATCTGACTAAAAATTTGGGTAAGTCTCATCACATATTGTTCAGGTGTTTTTTCCGCGCCAATTACTAAACCACAGTCTTTTTCGTTTATGATATACTCTCGCATTTGCCAATATGGAGGAGAGGTAATAACGCAGTCAATGCTATTATTGGGGATTTTAGCCAAGATATCTTCGCAATTTCCTGTCAATAATCCAGATTTCTGATCCCCATCAATGACCTTAGAAACTATTTGTATATCCGTCATATTAACGAATCCTTTTGAATGCCAGTTGGAACCATTCCTAAATTTAACAGATTATTCATCTGGTGTGTTTACTGCTTCGCCTAGTTTATAAACCGGTGCCAATTCTTGAATGACGCTATCTATTTTTTTTCTTTCAGTAGCATCTGATAACAACTGCCGAAAGTCTGACAAACTCATCATGATTGCCTGTGGTGCATTACGGCGTTTAATAATAAACCGAGTGTGCTCCTGAGCGACAGCGTCAATAATCTGACCAAAGTTATTCTGAACTTCAGTTGAAGTGATTGTTCTGGTGGGCATAATATCTCCTATTTGGTGTCTATATTAGCTAATATGGCTATTATAGCGAATTTCAAGATTCTTGTCAAGCCTATTTTTACAGAATATGCTGTTTTAGCAGATCAAACCGTCCATTTTGTTCTAAGGTTCTCATAGTTAGCATTGCGGATTAATAGACTTGTTCTTTAATACAAAATCTGTTATTCTCTAACTTTGTAAGAAAAGAAATCGGAGCTTATAGTGGACCTTAGAATTAATGAGACACTCCAAACTGGTGTGGTTTTCAACTGCATCTACCGGGGGGCGAGAGTGTTTATTTATTTTTAGAACTCACTATATGTACTGCCATCGGAAATTAGGGCCACCGTCTAAACCAAGATTGTGCTACCATATCAATTGAATTGAAAGGAGATTTCCGATGGCAAAACGGAGGCGATTCACCCCTCAATTTAAGGCAGAAGTGGTTATAGAAGCCCTTAGGGGTCACAGTTCGCAAGCAGAACTGTGTCGCAAACACAACCTCAGTGCTGACCAACTGTCAAAGTGGAAACACCAGTTGGTTGACAACGCGGCGAGTTTGTTTGAATCGACTGACAAGCACTCTAACGACCATAACGAACGGATTGCTCAACTCGAACAGCTGGTCGGTCGCTTGACCATAGCGTTAGACATCCAAAAAAAAACCTCGACTTGGCTCAATTAAAGCGGTCACAAAAGCAACAGATGGTTCAAGCGTTGCAACCCGAATACTCGGTTCGACAGATTTGTGATGTCTTGGGGTTGCATCGGAGCAGTCTCTATGATCAACCGAAAACTGACCCCTTTGAACAACAGTTACAACAGGAGATAGAGAAACTGGCTGCCTCCCACATACGGCTATAGGCGTATCACCCAGTTGCTGAAGCGTATGGGATATACCGTCGGCACCCCCCGGATCGCCCGATTGATGAGAGAACAAAAGCTTTCGGTTGCCATCAAGCGTGCGTGTCAAACCCCTCAATCGGTTGCCGGTTTAGGTCAATGGGTCAATCGAATTGAGAATCTTGACATCTGCCGCCCCAATCAGGTATGGGTCGGTGATATTACCTATGTCCGACTCAAAGGACAATTCATCTATGTGGCGGTGTTAATGGATGTGTTTACTCGAATGATAAGAGGCTGGCAGGTGAGCCTGCACTTGACACAACCGCTCACCTTGAGACCTTACGGCACGCATTAACCCAAAGTGTGCCAGAGATGCATCATAGCGACCAGGGGGTTCAATACCTATCAACTGCCTATATTTCGACGCTCACCCGTCATGGAATTGAGATTTCCTTAGCCCAGAGAGGACGCCCGTGGGACAACGGCTATGCCGAAAGACTCATACGCACCCTCAAAGAAGAAGAGGTCTATCTCAATGAATATGACGATATTATCGACGCCAGAGCCAGAATTGACCAGTTTATCTTACAGGTGTATAATCAAAAAAGACCCCATTCAGCGTTAGGCTATTTAACGCCTATTGAATTTGAACAAAAACTCTTAGTTTAACTTTAACAATTTATGGCCCAAATTAACGCAGGCAGTACAATAATTGCTAAAATCTATATAATTACAATTACCAAACCATAACACAGGAGAACTACAAAAAATGCTCGTTTATATCGGAACCTACACGCAGGGAGGAAGCGAAGGAATTTACGTCTATCGTTTGGACACCTCTTCTGGTGCGCTTGAGTATGTCAGTGTGGCAACAGGCATAGAGAATCCCTCCTTTTTAGATTTGCATCCCCAGAAACCGTATCTCTACGCGATTAACGAAATTTCGGAATCTGATGGGGAGGCTGGCGGGGCTATTACCGCATTTTCCATTGATGAGGGGACTGGGGAGCTAGCCCTTCTAAATCAGCAATCGACAGTTGGTCCGGGACCATGCCATTTAAGCGTTGATGCGACGGGGGAATTTGTGCTCGTGGCGAACTACGGCGGTGGAAGCGTTTGTATGCTACCTATACATGACGATGGAACGCTCGGGGAAGCAACCGACTTCATTCAACACGAAGGTTCGAGTGTCGACCCAGCGCGGCAGCAGGGACCGCATGCACATTCAATTATGATTGATCCAGCCAATCGGTATGCTTTTACACCGGATCTGGGTCTTGATAAGGTTTTGATTTACGAGATTGACCTGACAAACGGGAAACTGATCCCGAATGATCCACCGTGGGCAGAGGTCGCACCGGGCGGAGGACCGCGTCATTTCGATTTCCATCCCAATCGAAAATATGCCTATGTTATCAACGAAATGGGCAATACCGTGACCGCCTTCACTTATGATGAATCGAGCGGAGCACTTGCGGAGATCCAAACGATTCCAACGCTTCCTGACGATTTTGATGGGACAAGTCACACCGCGGATGTTCATGTCTCTCCGTCGGGGAAGTTCCTCTACGGTTCTAACCGAGGTCATGATAGCATTGTAATTTTTGCTATTGATCCAGCAACGGGCACCCTCACCTATGTTGATCATGAATCAACGCAGGGTGAAACACCGCGAAACTTCGCCATTGATCCGACAGGAACCTTCCTATTTGCCGAGAATCAGGGGACGGATACCATTGTCACATTCCGGATTGATTCAGATACAGGAAAACTCACAGCGACGGGACATGTGACTAATGTGCCGATGCCTGTGTGTATGAAAATGAGGGCTGCGTCCCAATAAACTTTGAGTACGAGAGGTTAAAATTTATGCACACGATTCCTACGGATACCGCTCAACCAACACAGACGACTCGTATTCCTATTGAAGACCCTATTCAGGACAAACTCGTTAGTTTCGGTGGCGACGGCGAACCCAAATCAGCCCGTTCCATGCTTCAGGCCTTAATCGAATTTGAGGAAGATTTTGGGTTTGAAGCAGATAGTTATTCGTTAGGTGGCAATGTTCAACAGGTTGAGAAAAAGTTTGCAGAGATGCTGGGCAAGGAAGCGGCGGTCTTTATGCCAACCGGCACCCTCGCCAACCATCTTGCGGTTCGGATGCTTTGCGGAGACAAGCCGCGTGCAATCGTACAGGAACAGAGTCATCTGTATCAAGACAGCGGAGATTGCGTCTCCCGTCTCAGCAATATTAACCTCATACCGTTGGCGAAGGATCTGCCTCATTTTACGGTCGAAGAATTGAGACAGGCGGTCGAACAGGCGGAGCAAGGGCGGGTACTCACCCCGGTCGGCGCACTGATGATCGAGAGTCCTGTCCGCCGTCAGGAGGGCAAGGTCGTGCCTTTCAATGAAATGCAGGCGATAACCGATTATTGCCGGGAACGGGGGATTGGCACTCATCTTGATGGCGCGCGGCTCTACATGATGTCAGGTGCAACGGGTATTTCGGTGAAGACTTACGCTTCGCTGTTCGATACAGTTTATGTGTCCCTGTACAAGTATTTCGGTGCGCCCTTCGGATCGGTGTTAGCGGGAACCGCCCAATTCTGTGATGGATTATACCACGATCGTCGTATGTTCGGGGGCGGGCTGGCGTCCGCTAATTTTGCGGCGGCCCTGGCGTTGAAGGGCGCGGAGGGGTTTGAAGCACGTTTCAACGCTGCTATAAAACGTGCCACAACGCTATTTGATAAGCTAAACACATTGGCGGGTATTCACGTCGGACGCATCGAGAACGGCTCCAACATCTTCCCGATGGATTTGTCTCGGGATCTGGATATAGATAAATTTGTGAAAATTCTTCAAGAGCAGTCGATATCTGTTTCTTTGGGCGACCCAAATCGGAGACGGAGCACACTCAGGGTGAATACCACCATCTTGAGACAGGATGTTGATACGTTGTTTGCTGCTTTTCGTTCTGCACTTGAAGATAGTCGGTTATAATTCATTCCTCCTAGTCCCAAGGGGAAATCTATCAAAGGTACACAGATGAACGAAATCTACGAATTAACTGTCTGTCCGTGGGCGCCCGGAAATCCACGGAATGATCATCAGCTTATCTTCCCGATGGCAGATGGGCGCCTGATGCTGGTCTGGTGCGAATACTATGCGGATAGTCCTTCACTTGTCATGTTTGTACCATACGCCCACCGGCGGATTGGAGACAACATGCCGTGTCGCATCTCAGCCAAAATATCCACCGATGTCGGACGGAGTTGGAGTGACACATTTACGCTGCAAGATAATAGTGGCAAAATGAACGTGAAACACCCAAACCTGCTCCGCCTCCCGTCAAATGAGATTCTATTCACCTATACTGTGCGGAATTCCGTTAGCGATTTAAGGATTTACATGAAGCGTTCTAACGATGAGTGCGAAACGTGGAGCGACCCTCGTCAAATTTCCTCTTTATCAGGGATGAATTTCACCAACTGCGACCACATCCTCCAACTCCGTTCCGGTAGAATCCTGCTCCCCGCACATCACGGTGCATTCCACGGCAGGGGAGACCACTATCAGGCCCTCTGTTACTACTCCGACGATGATGGTCACACATGGAAACCGAGCGAAGTAAGGATGGACCTACCGAAACGAGGTGCCGAAGAACCTTCCATTGTGGAGCTGGAAGATGGCTCTCTCTTGGCAGTCATCAGGAATAGCCTAGGCACAGTTTATAAGTCTTATTCTAACGATGGTGGAGAAAGTTGGGTGCCTCCTGAATCAACGGGATTAGCGGCGCCGGCATCCCCACCGTTGTTGAAGCAGATACCCACCACAGGCGATCTGCTGCTGATCTGGAATCATAATGCTGACCTCGACCACTCCCATCAGGGGGATAGAAACCCATTGACAGCCGCTATTTCCAAGGACGAAGGGAAGACGTGGGAAAATATCAAGGACATCGAAAACCATTTGGGATACGATAGTGCTTATGCTGCGGTTACTTTCATTGACGATGAGGCTCTCGTAACCTATTACACCCGTTCCACCGCAACCTACGGCGAATCGGTCAAGCTGCGAATCTTTTCGATAGATTGGTTCTACCAGTAGAACGGCCACGGTATACTCTCTCAACTGGTTGAATCCCCTCTACTTGCACACCGCTCTCGTTGGCATCGGTTTAGTCTTGACGCGATAATATGGTTTGGCATACAATGCCTCGTTAAATATCCAATGCCGGTTTACACTTGCGATGTCCATCGGAGAGCAATTGATTATGGAAAATTGCAAAACAATGCGATTTAACAGAGAAGTTCACAATAGACTTTGATTAAGCAAGGAGATCATATATGCAAGCTATTGACGCAGTCGCACAAATTTTGAAAACTGAAGGTGTTGAGAATCTATTCTGCTTTCCAGCGAACAGCCTTATTGACGCTTGTGCAAAGGTCGGTATCCGACCAATTATGGCGCGAACAGAACGGACGCTGATCAATATGGCAGATGGATTCAGTCGCATCTCCAACGGTAACCGTTTGGGCGTTGCATGTGTTCAGTCTGGTCCCGGTAGCGAAAATGCGTTCGGTGGGCTCGCCCAAGCGTTTTCGGATTCTGTTCCAATCCTGATGCTACCGGGCGGGGTTGCCCGTCGGAGCCACGGTATTCCTACCCATTTTGAGGCAGTGCCAAACTACGGTGGTATCACGAAATGGGTCGCTCAAGTCAACTTTCCGGACCGAATTCCAGCCATGATGCGCCGCGCGTTTAGTCTACTCCGTACAGGACATCCGGCACCGGTGATGCTCGAAATTCCGACCGACGTTGCTAGTGAAGATATCGACAACGGTTTCGACTATAAACCACCTGAGAAGATCAAACCCGCCGGCAATCCCAGCGACATCGAGGCATCGGTGAAAGCCTTGCTTGCTGCAGAATCTCCAATCCTCCATGCGGGACAGGGTGTCCTTTACGCAGATGGGACGGACGAACTGATCGAATTTGCAGAATTGGTGGGTGTACCCGTGATGACAACAATGGCCGGCAAAAGTGCGTTCCCCGAAAACCATCCGCTGTCTCTCGGTGCCAGTGGACACACCGGCACTGGAATGGTTAAGCATTTTCTGACAAAAGCGGATCTCGTCTTTGGACTTGGGTGCAGTTTGTCACAATCGGTCATGTCCACACCGATTCCCGATGGGAAGGTATTGATCCACAACTCAATTGATGAGCTAGACATTAATAAAGATTACGCCGCTGATTACGCAATTATCGGCGACGCGAAAATTGTCCTGAGACAGCTGATTGATGAAGCGAAAAAGCAGGTGGGTGGAAGTGGGCGCAGTAGTGATGCAGTTGTTGGAGAAATCAAAACCGTGAAAGAGCAGTGGTTGGCGGAGTGGATGCCGAAACTGACCTCGGATGAAACTCCGATTAACCCTTATCGTGTCGTTTGGGATCTGATGCAAGCTGTCGACCGAACGCAAACGATTGTCACCCACGATTCAGGAAATCCGCGCGATCAGACCCTCCCCTTCTATGAAGCGATTACTCCGCACGGCTACATCGGTTGGGGTAAATCTACTCAGTTGGGATATGGGCTTGGATTGATTATGGGTGCAAAAATGGCTGCACCGGAAAAACTCGCTGTCAATATCATGGGAGACGCCGCCTTTGGTATGGCGGGAATGGACTTTGAGACAGCTGCACGGGAGCGCATTCCTATCCTGACGATTATGTTCAACAACTCCGCACTTGGCGGCTACGAGAAACACATGCCCGTTGCAACCGAACGTTTCCAGACAAAGTTTCTATCCGGCGATTATGCGAAGGTTGCGGAAGGATTGGGCGGATACAGTGAAAAGGTCGAGAATCCGGCGGACATTATCCCCGCTATTCAGCGCGCCCAGAAAGAGACAGAGGCGGGCAAACCCGCTCTGCTTGAAATCATCACGCGCGAGGAAACCGACTTTTCATTGGGAATTTAGATGTCGGACGTGAGGGGGGCGGACCAAGATTAAACCGCTCCTCAACCCCCATCACTGAAGTTTGCAATAGAAAGGAGCTACCTCTCATGGCAGACTATCAACCACTCGATTTGTCAACGTTATGCAATGCAGGGCTTGAAGTTTTAGGCGCAAACGCGAGCGCACCCATAGGGGAACAAGCCTTCCGTGGTCTTCCATTTTTGGTAAATGCGGACGATTCAGAATGTTTCATCGCATTTAATGACGCTTCGGGAAGTGTGACGATTCCCATCAACCAATCCGCACATCGCATTATCATCGCACATCGCTTACTAGAATCCGACCTAATGGAAGGGGGCGCGCTAGGGAAGCCTGTGGCAGATTATGTGTTCCGTCTCGCAGAGGGGGCCGAAATCCGTATCCCTATCCGCGAACGATTTGAAATAGCGGACCTTTCCGGTGGCGGCGCACCATTCCACGCACTCCCAGATCAGAACGACCAACTGATGCCGCGTCATGAAGGGAAATGGGAGGATATGGGGCGACGTCAAACCGAGGTATCACGTGGCACAGCACGAGGCTACTATCTGTGGGCTTGGGAGAATCCGCATCCAGACCGCGAGGTCGAATCGCTGGAGATTGTTCCGAGTGGTCCCCGTTTTATTATCGCTGGTGTTACACTTTCACACATTGATGAGCATCCCTTCGTCCGGCAAGGAAAGCGTGAGGCGCGCCTGGTCCTAACCAACCCTGAAGACGCAGAAAAACCGTTTGACCTTGACGTGGAGGTGGATCGGGGGATAGCGACCTATGTTCACTCATTGCCCGAGGGATCTGCCGATGATTTCGTCGACGATGATTTCGCAGGTTGGGGGGAAGCACAGAATCCTAAGTCAAGTCCAGCCTATGTTGAGGTTGCTGCCATTCCATCAGCAACGGTAACAGTGAAGCAAGGTGAAGAAAAGGTGGGTGAGGTCAAGTGGGGCGATATCGAGGAGAAGAGGGTGGTCGAAACCCCACGAATGCGTATGGAGCTCTTAGATCGTGGGCGGAATTGGGTTCACGTTACTGTCCTTGATGACGATACAGGTAAACCGGTCCCCTGCCGTGTTCATTTCCGATCCCCGGAAGGCATACCCTATCAACCATACGGACATCACAATCAGGTCAATTCTAATCTTGGCAGTTGGCATGTTGATATCGGCGGTGATCTTCGTCTCGGACAAATCACCTACGCTTACATCGATGGTCGTTGTCAGGGATGGCTGCCGCGTGGCGAGGTCATCGTGGATATCGCGCGCGGATTTGAGTATGAGCCGTTACGGACACGGGTGAATATCGAACCGGGACAACGCGAACTGACGCTGCGCCTCAAACGATGGGTTCACATGAACGCGGATGGATGGTACAGCGGCGATTCACACGTTCATTTCCTCTCGACACAAGGGAGTCACACAGAGTCGCAAGGGGAGGATCTCAACATCGTGAACCTGCTTCCATCACAGTGGGGCAACCTCTTCACAAATACGGAAGATTTCACCGGCAAACCGAGTATCTCACAAGATGGGAATAACATCGTTTATGTCGGTCAGGAAAATCGACAGCACTTTCTAGGGCATCTCATCCTCTGGGGCCTTAAGGAACCAGTGATGCCGTGGTGCAGCGATGGTCCTGGTGAATCCGAACTCGGTGGAACGCTGGAAATCACGATGAGTGATTGGGCAGATCAGTGTCATGCACAGGGCGGCTCGGTCATCATCCCACATCTCCCGAACCCGAATGGTGAACCTGCAGCACTGATTGCCACCGGACGTGTGGATGGTGTGGAGATGCTGCGTCATGCACCATTCAATCACCTTGAATACTACCGTTACCTCAACTGCGGTTATCGCCTGCCGTTAGTGGGTGGAACGGATAAAATGAGTAGCGATGTGCCTGTCGGCATATACCGCACCTACGCCTATCTACCGGATCAAGAATTTACCTACGATAACTGGTGCAAAAGTGTGTCGCAGGGACGAACATTCCACAGTGGCGGTCCCATCATTCACCTCACCGTGGATGGGCACAATATCGGTGATACAATGCAGCTGTCAGGGGCTGGCACAGTGGAGGTCGAAGCGTGGGCGGAAAGCATCTTCCCGATTCACACACTTGAAATCGTTCAGGCAGGACGCGTTGTTGCTTCGACGGAAGATAGCAAAGGCACACGGCGACTGGAGTTGAAAGCACAGGTGAAAGTGGAGGGGCACACCTGGATTGCTGCCCGATGTGGTGCTCCCAACTACACCAGTATCCCCCATCATGACGGCTGGGGACGGGGTATATTTGCTCATACTTCGCCGGTTTATGTCGCTTGTGGTGGAGAGTGGTGGATGTTCGATAAGGATGCTGCACAGTATATGCTCACGCTCATTGACGGCAACCTGACCTACATCCGTCAAACTGCTGCTCGCCACGCGCCCGGTAGAGCGACTCACCATCACGGTGAAGATAATCATCTCACCTATCTAGAGCGCCCCTTCGTTGAAGCTCGCGCAGCGATTCACCGGCGGATGCATCAATTGGGAATAGCGCACTAGTGAAACGTAATACGTTTCTCGCTATACAATTGTTGTATTTGTCAAAACTAAGTTATAGAAGAAATAGAGATAATGGAGGTCACGTCCATGGCCAAACCAGTGTCACGAGGTTCCGATAAACCAGAAGACTTTAGTTTAACTAAAGAACAGATCACGCAGTTCAAACTCAACGGTTTTCTCGTGGTCGAAGATGTGCTATCTCCGGAGGAAGTGGAAACGCTTGCCACCCATACCGACCTAATAGCAGCTGGCAAGGCAGAAAACATCCCGGAGACCAGTATTCAACTTGAGGCGATTTTCCGGGACGGCTCAAAGTCTGTCAAAAATCAGGTCTTATCGGTCCGTAAGCTATACAATCTTGCTGTCTACGACGAGGTGATGTGGACGCATGTCTGTAATCCCAAAATTGTGAATATTATAGCATCACTGTTGGGCACCGATGACATTAAGATGTACGGCGATCAGCTATTCATGAAAGCACCGGAGGGAGTGGGTACAGCGCAACGTTGGCACCAAGATTCTGCCTCATGGCGCGACATCTTTCCGAAAGATTTGGTGACTGCATGGACATCCATTGACCACGCAACGATGGAGAATGGGTGTCTGAATTTCGTCCCCGGAACACATCGCTGGGGCATGATGCGTGGCGAGCAATTAGCCCCGTTTTTGGAAGACTTGGGAAGCGATGAATGGCCGATTGTCCCTGTACCGTTAAAGCCCGGCAGCATTAGCTTTCACCACAGCCTCACGCTACATCAAAGCGGTGCTAACAACTCCAACACACGCCGCCGTGGCTACGCCGTACACTACATGCGTGCGACCTCCCGCAAAGATGAATTGGTCACTGATGCACCGAAGATGCCACCCTTCAAGCAGGTGCGAGGTAGATCTTGGCCGGGACGTGTGTAAGGACTGAGAGCAAAATGTTAAATAGGCAGCGACCGCTAACAATCGTCTTTATTTTCCTCGCAAATTGTACCTTTGGACGCGAGGTCTCAGTGACTCTGGCAAATACACCGCATCTCACCGCTGCAACTCCACTATCGCAAACTACCATTCAGTTACGATTTGACCGAACGTTAGACCCTAAGTCAGCAGAGAATCTGTCAAATTACCGAATTGAACCAAGGATTGAGGTTGAATGGGCAGTGCTCGATTCACGAATGAATATTGTACACTTGTACACTAGTCCACTCACAATTAACAAAAGATATACCCTGAAAGTTGAGTGGGTAATTGACGTACAGAAAGAGGTTTTTATCACCCTACCGGAAACGATGGAGATAACCTTCGGTGAAGGTCAGGAGGTAACATTTTCAGAAGTCACACGAGATACGACTTTGATTGTTCACCCGCAGAAGAAGGAGAAAAACTATAATGCCGGTGGAGAAGAATTTCTGCTGTGTACACCTATCGGCGGTGTCTTCTTTGTTGCTTTTGATATCATGGAGACGTTTGAGGAGATCGGTGTTACACGAGAGTCTAGTATCTTAGACGCATCGATCAGCCTCCATGTAGAGTCTGTCGGGAATGATGCTCCCCAGCAGATTATTATTCGGCGTGTGCTGCTACCTTGGCATGAGGGGGTGCAAAAATCGCAGCCAGCAAAGGAAAACGAACTCACCTATAACAGTGCGATGCACCAAAATTTTCCGTGGAATAAACCGCCGGCGCAAGCGATGTTGGAAGGGGTTAACGGCGAGCACCCAAGCGATTACAACGGTTCAGAGGATATCGCATATCGAATTGATGGATTGACCGAAATTGAAGCAGCCAAAAGGCGATACATCTGGAAGGGGACGCCGGTGATGGAAGCTGCACGTTTTTGGATTGCTAACCCCGATTATAGCTACGGCTATCTGTTTGCGCTGCGGGATGGCACAGCATCAGTCCGTTTTTCCTCAAAAGAGCATCCCGATGAAACGCTCCGGCCTGTCCTGACGATTCGATATCGGACACAGGTAACGAATGGCGAGTAACGCGCTAGCGAAATACCGCTTAGATTCTCAAATGAGATTTTATATGAGCCAATGTCCGCTCGGATGCCCCCAAATTTTCCTCAATAATCTGTTTCGCTAGGTGTCCCATCTGAGTCCTTTTCCTTGCATCCGAAAGCAGCGATGTGAGTGCTTCTTCCATCTCTTGGGCGTTATTAACCAGCTGAGCTGCCCCTCGCGCTTTCAGAATACCTGCCTCATGGGCATTATGGATTGTGGGACCGAATAGAATCGGTTTTGCCATCGCCGCCGGCTCCATCACGTTATGAACACTCCCGTGGAAACTCCCGCCGACGAAAGCAACATCTCCCAACCGATACAGTTGTGCTAGCAAACCGACCGTGTCAATCACAACGACCTCGATTTGACTCAGATCAACGCCTTCCTGTAATTCCGAAAAACAAACCCGTGAAAACCCCAGATGGCCGAGTCGCGCCTGAATCTCACCAATCCGTTCCGCTGTTGGTTCGTGGGGGATGAGGATTAAATGCGGCAGATTGCTGCAACCGGGGTTGTGCGATGCATTCTCGCGTAAGCGATGGTAGGCTTCAAGCACTACCCCTTCATCTTCTAGGTAAGTGCTGCCCGCAATCAGGATCGGGCGTTGTAAGGTTGATTGTCCCGGAAAGAGTTGGGCTTCCCCATTAACGGTAATTGCCCGCTGATAGACACGATCAAAGCGGGTATCGCCTGTTACCTCGATCTGCGCGGCCGGTGGACAAATCGTGCGAAACCTTTGCGCGTCGTCCTCTGAAATTACACAATGCACCGAAATATACCGATGGACATTTCTGAAAAAGGGGCGTGCAAAAGACGCTAACCGTTTGGACTTTGGGTGCAGCGTGCCTGCAATGAGCGCGATAGGAACTTTGCGAATGGCAGCAGCCCAAACTAGGTTGGGCCAAATGTCAAACTTGGAAAAGACAAGTAGAGATGGCTTGATAATTTGAAAGAGACGTTCCGCATTTCGTGGGGTATCTAACGGTAGGTAGATAGCGGCATCGTAGTGAGGATAGTTTGAGACGTTGGGGTGGACGGAGGGGGAAAAGTAAGTTAAGACGATACGGACATCATCTTTGAGTGCTTCGATGAGTGGCTTGGCTTGCTCAAATTCACCGACAGATGTGAAATGGAACCACGCTGTTTTACTCAGTTCTCGTGCGGAATCTAATTGCGCGTTGATTGAATCGAAAACGCTTCGCCTCCCGGCGAGTCCTTCGCGAATCTTGGGACTAAACCGGGCGGCGGTGTAAAACCCGACAGTTAGCACGGGAATTACAAGTGTGTTATAGAGCGTTTTCCAGAGCATGGTATTACACTGCACACTTATAAGGCGGAGAGGATTTTGTCTTTGAGCGTGTTTTTTGGATGTGCACCGACAATCTGCTCTGCAACATCCCCTTCCTTAATGACTAGAAGTGTTGGAATACTACGAATGCCGTATTTCATTGCAGTCTCACGGTTGTCATCCACGTTCAGTTTACCCACCTTGAATGTGCCAACATGCTCATCAGCAAGTTGTTCAAGTGATGGAGCAATCATTTTGCAGGGGCCGCACCATTCCGCCCAAAAATCAACAACAATTGGGGTGTCAGAATTCAAAACAGTATCTTCAAAGTTATCATCGGTGATTTCTAAAACATTCTCAGCCATGAGTTATCTCCTTGCCTACATAGTAGTTAAAAGAACATTAATATGATACCCTACAAAATCGACAGAGTCAACAGTATTACTATCAGTTTGCGTCTGGCGTTGCGCGCAAATCGTCCACCGTCTTTTTGAGATTTTCAGCGATTTCTTTTTTGACGAGAAAAACCGTATTTGGTGTGTCTTGCAGGTGCCCATAGCGGTGCCGATCATCAGCGAGTTTCCCAATTTCCAGTAGGTGCTCTGTTCGATCTTTCAGTGTGACGAAGAATCGAATTTCCGGCGTATCAAATCCCGTTGTTGTTATGGAGGGTGACATCCCTAAAAACGATTCGACTGTCAACCGGTTTACCTGCTGGATGAGGCGGCGAATCGCTCCATTTTCTGCTTGTTCCTGCACTGGCTGCGTGAGTCGCCAATTCGTTCCCTGTTTTTGACAGGTCAGGTTGACATTACCGTGCTGCAAGACAATTTTAGCAGCCGCGTCGCCGTCAAAATCGAGGATCTGTTTGTTTCGTAGCCCTGCAACTCCCATCCCAACAAGGTCGAGGAACCCTTTCTTGACCAGAAAGACGGGTTCGGAGTTTTGGGCTTTAACATAAATATTCTCACCTTTTATCTTTCCTACAAGCAGGACAGCAGGCTCGGTATTGGGCACCATGAACGAAGCCTCAACTGAAGGCGAGTCCAAACCGTAGGGTTGAAAACTCTTCGGTTGATCATCGACAAATGCGACGGCTCTCAGCGCATCCACACCAAATAGGAGGTCATCAACTGCCTCTTCGTCTGCTTTCAGTACAACCGGTGCAGTGATTTCCCATTCACCATCTACATTTTTCTGACACACGATCTCGCTATCTCCTTGACGGAGTGTAAACCGATGGGTGGCTGTGCGCTGGAAGTCGATAACCCGCTTATCGCGGAAATCAAAAGCAGTTTTGTTCAATTTCGTGTAGATCTCTCTGTTGACGGTGTAAACGGCGCGGTGGTCTGGACGTGTGACATAAATCCGTCCGGGCGTCCCCGCATCGCTACCAATTTGTAGTTCTTGTGTCGGATCATCAACCGTGGATTGGATTGTGACAGTCATTCTCGGTTGAGAAAGCCCGTAGTTGGCGGGATCGTATTCACCGTCCGCTTCAAAGGCCACTACCCTCAAGCTGCTGAGTGCGGATACGATATCTTCAATCACCCTGGCGTCGGCTTTTGCCTTCACCGGTTGAATCAGTTTCCAGCCATCCGTGTCTCCTGTTACATTGGGATCTGAATTGACCTGCCCCTCACAATAAATATCAGACTGTCCCGTGACTTGCAGACGGAGTGCTCTGACTTCAGCTGATGAAAATTTGAAAACGCTGCGATTTCTGAAGTCTGAGGGCGATTTTGTAAAATCATCAAGCGCACTTGATTCGATCAGAAAGATGTGGGATTCAGATTGCTCCTTCGTGTAGACAGAATAGTTGACAGTCCTATCACCAATGAGGAAGGTTTTGGCTGGAGTTTCTCCCTCTGTCCACAATTCGATCCGGATATTAGGTGGCTGTAGTCCGTATTGCGCCAAATCTGCCGCTTCAAGCGTTTGCTTGACCTTCTTTTCCAACAGATCTTGTAGCATCTCATTAATTTTTGGTGGATCACCATCAGCGGTAAAGGGTGCTCTCAACTGCCATACACTGTCGCCGTTTTTCGCCAATGTCAGGGATTGATACGATTCGTCCTTGAATGACAAACGAATCTGCCGAATCTTGTCTTTACTGAGCGTGTAGACCTCACGAATCTTTTGCTGATCTGTCTTCGACTGTTCTGCATCAGGAGATGGTCGTCCAAAAAAGAAGTATGCACCACCGAGTATGATAAATACTACAAGGATAATCAGTGTCGTTTTGAAATTCATGTCTGAATTACCTCCTGTATTACCTGTGTATTAGTCCACCATCCAATCTATGATAAGCTAAACGCTCTCTTTTGGTGGTGGGTAACAAGTGCCTTTCGTCGTCTCCACTCATCACTACTCACACCTTGTGCGAGACGGTGGATACACGTTGATCATCTTTTCACATGCTTAGTAACCGCATCAGATAACCCGACTACTTTGCAACGATGACCGTACCGGTATCAAAACTCTCGCCCACTTGGATTTGATAAACGTAAACACCGCTTTCGACGAAATTGCCCGCTTCATCCGTGCCGTCCCATTCCAAGTCACGCCCCCCCGGATCTGCGGACCTTAATTCCCTAATGAGCACACCGTTGATGTTAAAAATAAGGACACTGAACTCGCCTTCAACACCTTCAACGGCGCGAGCGGGAAATACAACACGATTAAAATCGGGATTGTCCGAGAGAGGGGTGAACGGATTCGGAAACGGGTTGCCGAGGATCCGCAGAACTTGGGAAATCTGTTCCGAGCGATTGCTCACTTCATCCAACGCTTCAATAGCGTAGGTAAAAACACCGACCCCGAGGCTGCGTTCATCCAAAAACGCATTGGCTGCCTCTACGGAAATTTCCACATTTCTTCCGTCTTGGTTTATTAAAGGCGTGAGTCGTTTCCCAAACCTACCGAAGAAAAGTCTATACGTGACGACATCCGGGGTCGGGCTAGCGGTCCAACTCACGTTGATTACATCGTCAGATTCAACAACAGCAAGGCTTTCAGGGGGCTGAGGTGGAGCGGTATCTGGTAAGACTTCGACGGTAACGGTATCGGAACGCTCGGATCTCAGTAGTGGTGTTTTATACGCTTCGATTGTGTAATCGTGCGTTCCGGGCGCGACATTCACATCTATATACATTTCAGTATTCCGAGTTGAATCGAGATCGACTTTGATATCAAGCCGGGGTGCATCGTTGCGATAGATAAAGTAGCCAGCCACATCTGGATTATCCGATTTCTGCCAAATCAGAGTGACATCGTTTTCACCATTTGCGTCCCGTGTACCGCTGAACCTTTTGACCGGGTCGGGAGGCACGTTGGGGATGATTTGCAAGGTAAAATCGTCGTTATTTAATTTACCGTCTGTGTTACCCGGTTGGATAAAGCCGCCAATCGGTACATCGTCTAAATTTCTGAGACGTGCTCTAAAAGTAACTTCTTCGGCAGTAGTATCTTCTGCAAGCGTGGGATTCGGTGCTTTGCCATCGAAGACAATCTCATTGAGAGTATTCTCAAGATCTGTGATTGGTTCGTCTAAACGAATGCGTAACCGATTCCCTGCGGGCTCTGAAACGGCACCGATTTGTTGGCCGTCACGAGAAAAAGATCTAAAATTTGATGGTTCAACGACAAATCCGGCTGGCAGTATAATTTCAATTGTCTTGATGTCTTCATCAACCGGTTTGGCGAGCGAACGGTCAATCCTTAGGGTGACGATTAGCGTCACCGTTGAGCCTGCGGGAACAAGCCCTTGGTCGTCGTCTTTAACGTTGATTTCACCTATCGATGTAACCGCTGCATGACCACTAACTGCAAAACACGCCACAAAAAATGCAATCAATCCAGTGAGAAGATAGGGTTGTCTTTTCTTGTTCATTCAAAAATAAGGTTCAAGGAAAATCGTTGGGTTGTATTGTCCGCTAGGACTCCTGTGACAATGTGAAAAGCGTAATCTAGTTGAAGTCGAAGTGCAGCGATTGGCAGTTTCACACTGCCGCCGAGTGCAATGCCTGTCGCACTATTGACACCGCTTCTTAGCGAATAGCCCGCACGGACGCCAATCATTTTGTTGAGCCACAATTCAGCACCGGCGCGGATCTGTCGATCCCCATCTCGAAAATCAATTTCAAAAAGACCGATCCCTGATTTGAGCACTTCCCGTAGTGCTGCCTGTGTGGTGGTGGCAGCAATTGTAGCAAGACGATACGCTAAACCGACACGAATATTTCGTGGAACAAGATCGTCCCCTACTTCAGAGACACTGACATTGGCGGGGAATAAGTTTTCTGCTGAGAATCCAAGCGTCAAGCCGTCTATTGGGTTTGCCATCATACCCAGATCGAAAGAGAAGTCAGCGGCAGAGGTATGAACGAAAAACTGAGAGTTGCTTTTAAGATGTGCACTGACGGATTCGTTATGTTTATCGAAACGGGTGCTCAAGGATTTTAGGTTCAAGCCGATTGCGAGCTTGTCCAAGAAGGTTTTCCCGTAGGATACAGTAATGGTCTGTTCCTTATAAACCTCTGAATCTTCGCTCAAGATACCGATACTCGCTCCGAACGAACCTACAGATCTTAGCGGCAAGACTCCACCGATATGGTTATAATTGATGAGTCCCCTGAACCGTTGTGCTGTTGTCATACTAAGGTGAGCAGCACTAATATAGCCAAGTCCGGCAGCGTTATAGTTCGCTGCGTTGCCATCATCAGCTAGTGCCACAAACGCCCCCCCCATTCCGAGTGGTCGTGCGCCTACACCGATATCATTAAATGCGGCAACAGCACGTCCTGCACACAAGATGATCAGTCCGATTGCACTGATAACGATTCGCACCTTCTTTTCACCCCTGCGATTTTTCGTTGCTGAACAGAGATAGATCCTTCGATTTTTTAATCTGTGTTGAATCTTCAGGGGAGAGTCTCCAGCCACTTGGTGCGGCCCCCCGGATCTGCTTGGACACCCTGTCTCAAATTTAAAGGCTTCTCAGTCCTCAAATGGGGTTGCATGTGCTACGGAAGTGGCCCGTGATTAAAGTTCTTCGCTATCTTGATGTGTATTGAGTATCAAACCGGAAACCGCTCCCATAGAAAAAGCGCAATTCTTGGGGCACATATCTAAAATTGCCCATGGGTTTTGTCAGAGGTGGTTTCGCAATAAATAATCGTTTAATTGCATTTAATTTTCATGCCGGTATTTACCATACGCCCAGCGCGCTCCGCTGCGGTTTTGATGAGTGTCGTTGCGTTTTCAATTGCGGTTTCTAGGGACATTGGTTCAGGGACAATATCAATCATTGCATCAATCCCCGCATCGTAAACACCATCAGAATTATCAGCAATGCTGCCAGCAATTGCAATCACAGGGATGTTGTGTGTCTTTGCAACCTTCGCAACGCCAACAGGTGTTTTGCCGAAAACTGTTTGGAAGTTAATCTGCCCTTCGCCTGTGATAACGAGATCTGCACCTGCGAACCGTTTACTCAATTGGGCTGCCTCAGTGACGATTTCAATACCCGATTTTAGCGATGCTTCTAGGAAAGCTATCAAGCCCGCACCTAACCCGCCTGCGGCACCTGCACCGGGGACTTTCCCCACAGATTTACTGAGGTCTCGCTGCACGATTTTATCAAAATGTGCTAAGTTTGCGTCAAGTGCCTCGATCATTTCGAGAGTTGCGCCCTTTTGAGGACCATAGACAGACGAGGCACCCTGTTTGCCTGTCAGTGGGTTGTTGACATCACAGGCGACGACGGTTTCTGTTTCAGCGATGCGCGAATCCAATTCGGAAAGGTCAATTGAACTGAGTGCAGCTAGAGAACCGCCCCCCGGTTCTATCTGCTCCCCACTTGCTGTGAGCAACTTTGCACCAAGGGCTTGTGCCATTCCGGCCCCGCCATCATTTGTCGCGCTGCCGCCGATTCCAATGATCAGCTTTCGGCAGCCATGTGTTAAAGCAGCTCGGATGAGCTCTCCTGTGCCGTAAGTTGTTGTGATACGTGGGTCTCGTTTATCCGGAGGAACCAGTGTTAAGCCGGAAGCTGCTGCCATCTCAATAACCGCCGTGATTCCATCGCCAAGTACTCCATATTGGGCGTTAATTAAGTTGCCAAGCGGATCCAGCACTTGTGCAGTTAGGATTTGTCCGCCGGTTGCATCGACGAGAGACTGCACCGTGCCTTCACCGCCATCTGCCATCGGTATGTTTTCGATAGCCGCATCAGGAAACACACGGCGTAAACCAACCTCCATTGCTTCTGCCACCTGCAATGCGGTCAGGCTGCCTTTGAACGAATCAGGGGCAATAACGATTTTCATTGTGTACTCCGGTCGTAATGCGTAAAATAGAATATAGGCAAATACACGCATTAACTCATGTACTTACGAATTCATCCTTTATCCTATCACGGGAAACGAACAGTGTCAAGCATGGGTTATCGGTGATTGCTGTATTGAAAATAAAGGATATTGACAGATACAATATGCACACTATTGCTAGAAAACCAAGCACAGAGCAAAGAAACATAATCTATTTTGATTTGGAAACACAGAAATCCGCCCAAGAAGTTGGCGGCTGGTCATATATTGACCGGATGAAACTTGCAATCGCTGTAACGTATAGTACCGCCGATCAGCAATACACAACTTTTCAGGAGGCGGACGTTGGGCGACTGATCAATCAACTCACAAAGGCGGACCTCATCGTTGGATTCAATCTCAAGGGTTTTGATTACGTTGTCCTCCGTCCATATACGCCGAGCAACCTGTGGCAGCTGCCAACTTTCGACATGTTGGAACATGTTAGACGTGCACTGGGATTTCGCCTTAGTCTCGATGCACTTGCAAAGGAGACGTTGAGGGAGACCAAGTCAGCGGACGGATTGCAGTCCCTGCGATGGTGGAAAGCGGGTAAAGTCGATTTGGTTGCGGAATACTGTCGCAAGGATGTCGAAATTACAAAACGATTGTATGAGTATGCCTGTCAACATGGGCACCTTCTATTTCGGGGACGGGATGGTAGGATTCGGCGTGTAAATACAACGGGTTGGGCAATTGATTCAGTCATATAGTATTTAAGCAGTTTCTTTCGGTAACAGTTTAGGATTTCATTTCCACCATCTTAACCTCCATCAGAATTGAGGGAAACCTCTTTGCCGGTTTCTGCGGAGCGGTAGATCCCTTCCATCATCTGTTGTACATGCAGCATCTCACTAAATCTGACGACTGGCGTTCGATCATCGCGGACAGCTTCAACGAAATCTTTGAGAACCTCCAAGAAACTGTTCTCTGGTTCGACGACCTCCGGCGTTCTGTCAAAGACCTGATCGCCGTCGTCAAGATAGATTTTCAACGGAATCTCCGCTGCGCCGAAGTCTCCCAAAACCTCAATGGTCGGGCGGCTTTTCCACGGATGTGTCAGCCAATTGCTTTCAAGTGATAATCCCGAACCATCAGCAAAGCGGATGTAACCCGCCGCAAAATCCTCCGTCTCGAAATCTTCCAGCGTCCCCGCCCACGAAATAACCGGATTCTTCATATTCCGTACCTTCTGATAAGTGGTTCCCATCGCAGCGACGGGGGGCGGATCGCCGATAATCCAGTTCGCTAAATCGAGGGTATGCACGGCGGTGCTGTAGAGAACGCCACCGCCGGACAGTGCCTTGTTGTGAAAAACGCTGTAGCCGGGGATGTTCATCACATGGCCCGTCCAGACGCGCGTGTAGTATATCCGTCCCAAAGCACCGGTTTCGATGAACTTTTTGAGGGCGTACCCTGCTGCCAGTCCACGATTCTGGAGTCCCATGCTCATCTTTTTACCATTCCGTTTGCAAGCGTCAATCATCTCCTGTGCCTCAGTGCTGCTTACACAAAGTGCTTTTTCGCAAATGACATTTGCACCCGCATCAAAGGCATCGACCGTCTGATCTCTGTGCATCGCGTGGGGTGTGCAGACACTGACGAGGTCTAGGGCGTGCCGATCTAACATCTCTCGATAGTCAGTGTATACGTGTGGAACTTTAAATTCTTTCGCCACCGCTTGTGCGCGTTCAAAGTTCACATCGCACACAGCGAGGAGCGACACCTCCTCCATCTTTGCGTAATTTGCAACATGCCCGCCCCTGCCTTGGGCACCACAACCGATTACAGCTGCTTTCATAAAAATCCTCCGAAGGTTTTTGTAGAAGTCGCACTAGTCTAACACCGTTTATTTTCTATGTCAATCTGCGCTGTTGCTATCTGATTTTTTATTTTCCACTACAGGCAAATGTGCTATAATAGAAGCCATTTTTGACACTCCCAAGCATTGATGCTTGGGAGTATGTTACTAAAATTGGTTGTAACGGTTATTCTATGGATGAGGTAATACAATCACTAAACGATGTCCCGATTCGGCTAACCGCTGAACGTTGGGCTCATATCACCGAAGAACACTGCGAACTCGCAGGGATGCGGGGAGAAATCCTTGAAACCGTCGCAGATCCTCTGAAAATTGTTGCCGGTAACCAAGGTGAGTTAATAGCGGTTCGTGAGGTGGAGCCGGGAAAGTTTCTTGCTGTACCTTATCGCGAAATAGGGCAAGATGGATTTATCATAACGGCCTTTCTTACCCGGCGAATAAATGCCCTAAATAGGAGAGAGCAACTATGGCCTCTGTAACTATAGATAGATATGTACACCTGATTCCCGCAGTGAAGCATTCACCCAAGCAGTATCTATGGTCTTCATACGATGCTGAAGCTGATGTGTTATATGTGAACTTTAAAAAACCGAGTCATGCAGATGATAGCGAGTTGACTGACGATGACGTGATCATCCGCTACGAGGAGGGCCAAGTGATCGGTCTAACAATCCTCAACGCTAGTCAGCGTTTCCCTGAATCGTGAAACTTTCGAGTTCTTTACAAAAGCTCTACATATCGCTCCAGCGGAGCGATATGTCTATAGAAGGGCGATAGTTACAATCCCTGCGCTCCAGAGGAGCGCAATGTGTATAGCAAACTATGGCAGCAGAAATACAAACCGCTCAAGATGTGTGGCCAAGGTTGGCACCCGTTGTATTTGTTCCTCATGGGGAGAGCGAGTACCAAAAACTTGTGGATCTGCTAGATGACCTGATCGATATAGTGGGTGAGAATGAAAATCATCCCTTAGCTTCATTGATGGAAGTCATTGGTGTGCTGATTGAGAAATATGAAGATGACCATGTTCCAGAACTGACAGAGGTATAGTGTCAGACTATGTGCTTAGACAGGATTTACGCATCCAGATTGTGGTTGCCCGATTCATCGGGCGTATCGGGGCAGGGATGCCCCTCCCACACCCCCCTTAGCCCCCCCCGCAAGCAGGGGGGAAAGCAAGCGGGGGGAGGGGCTTTGACCCTTTAACTGCGTAAGTCCTATTGGAGAAAAAAATGAAAACAGATACACATTCGACAAATCCGGTTTCCATTCCCGGGATGGTCCGCGTCAAAGCAACGGAACTCGCAGCCCCACCGGCGTGGGCACTTAAGGAACGCAATCTGATAAGTCTTATGGAGGAGTCGGCACCGATGCTGCTGGAGAAGTATGCCGAACCGGGAGGCGCGTTATACTTTGCGGACGACTTGGATGACCTCTATGAACGGATTTATAATTGGGGACTTTTCTACGCCATGGGGGCGGATGAGCGTCTGCTCGAAATGGCACTGTTGTGCTGGAATGCCTCGACCCGTATCAGTAGCGACGAGATCGTGCATCGGGAGCATCCGCGCTTCTCGCAGCAGGCCCATAGGGAGTATTATAATTTAGCGTCGCCCGGCGCGGCGGAATGGCATCATTTGGGTGAAGGTAACATGGCATTCTATGACTTCGGTGTTGCCAGTCCCACCATTTCGGAAAATGTGAGACGCGCCAAACAGTTCGCCGCGATACATATCGGTGAGGATCCACAAGCCCCTAATTACGATTCCCAATATAAAATCTTTCGCTCTCCTATCCAAACCAGCCGAGGTCCCTGTTTCCAAGCGGATCTCGAACACTTGAAAGCTTGGCTTGCAGGCAGAATGGGAGAAGATCCCAGTAAGGCGATGGGTATGCGATCAACGCTCTATCCGATCGTCAAGGAGTTGGAGGCAAATTGGTATGAGCAGCCACAGCGGAGAGACGAAATCTGTAGACTGTTTGAGCAGATCGTTCTCAACGGCGACGTGCCACACAGTTTGGGAGCCACAGCATTAATGACCAATGCCTATTTGTATACCGGAGATGAGAAGTACAAACGGTGGGTACTCGAATACACAGAGGGGTGGATGGATCGGATCAAAGCGAACGGCGGGATTATCCCGGACAACGTTGGGCCCACAGGAAAAATAGGGGAGCATCGTCAAGGACAGTGGTGGGGTGGTCTTTACGGTTGGAACAGTTATTGGGCGGGCGATATCATGTTTAACTCGATTATTGTCGGTGCCGAATGCGCCCTTTTGCTCACGGGCGACTTCGGCTATCTCGAACTCCTCCGTTCACAGATCAAAGTTCTATTGGACAACGCCATCACGCGCGATGACGGTCAGCTCCTCGTTCCGGCTCGATACGGTCCCGACGGTTGGGAAGCGTATAAACCGATGCGGATGAAAGACTTGGCGCATCTGTATCACGCCTCAATGGATCCCCAAGATTACGAGTTAATTACGAGGGTGCGAGCCGGGGATATGGAGCGCGACTGGAACCACGTTATGTTTGAGGCAGAGAAGAATGATGGCGACACAGAGTATGGACGGTTCCAATACTACGATGGGAAGAATCCCGATTGGCCCCAAAAAATATTAGATGTTGAATATGAAGGGGCTTTGGGGGTGTTTGAGACGACGCGTAACGATAGCCGCGATGTCGAAACGATAATTGCGGATAATCAGCAACCGCCACACTTTGTTCTTACGAAGGGATTGACGCAGGTGATGTTGGGTGCCCCGCAAACCGTTTACACCGGTGGACTTCTGCGAGCGACCGTGCGTTACTTCGATCCTGACCGCGCCCGGCCCGGCATCCCGGAGGATGTTGCCGCGCTTGTCGACAAGTTGGGATCGGACGTAGTGGGGATTCAACTGATAAATCTCAACCGAGCTGAAACCCGAAACGTAATCATCCAAGCGGGGGCTTTCGGGGAGCACCAATTTACTAAAGTGCAATTTCAGGAAGTGGATGCAGATGGATCATCGGAGCGAGTCGTATCGGTTGATGCGAAATTCTTTGCCGTTGAACTTCCGCCTTCGAGAACAATTCGACTGGAGATTGGTATGCGCCGTTTTGCTAACCCGCCGAGTTATGCCTTCCCTTGGCATGGGGACAAGATACCAGTGCCGTTTCAATAAAACAGGACTTACGCAGTTGACCGCTCAGATACCTGTAGTTCGGCGATTTATCGCCGCAAGGCCCGATTCTCGGGATTCCGCCTCGCGGAACACCCGATGCAGTCAATCCCATCAGAATTTAAAGATTCATAAGGGGCTGATAAACGTGATTGCACACAGATTTCTATCCTTTTTTTCTTTTTATCGGCGATAATCAGCGAAATCTGCGTCCCTATTTGCTCTTAGAGCTGAAGCGTGTAGATCCTAATTTACCATTTTTCTTTGCGTCTTTGCGCTATTGCGTTGAGATATTTTACTAAGTCGCTATTAGGAGGAGGATTGTGATAACAGAAGAACAGATTGCCTACTTCCAAACATTCGGGTTTTTGGTCTTGAGGCAGGCGTTCCAGCCCGATGAAATGGACGCGATTTCCCAAAAATTCGATGAACTACTTGACAAGGAGCGCGGTGGACAACCGTTTCCGGGGGAGAGCCGTCAGTCACTCTACGGTATTGCCGAAAACACCCCATTGCTGACCGATCTGGTGGAGGATGACCGCATTTACAAGACGGTTGAATCCCTGTTGGGGGAGGAATTCATGTGGCTCTGTTCTGAAGGAAACCTCTACGTCGGCGATACCGATTGGCATCCAGATGGCACACGGTTGGAATATCGACCGATGAAGGTCTCATTGTATCTCGATCCGCTGACAAAAGAGACAGGTTGTCTGCGCGTAATCCCCGGCTCCCATCGCACCCCCCTGCACGAAACACTCAAACCGTGGGCGCAGTTCGGACTTTCCGGCACCGATGTCCCCTGTTTTCCGCTGGAATCGCAGCCCGGGGATGTCTTCTTCTCAGATATGAACACGTGGCATGCCTCCTTCGGCGGCAAGATAGGGCGTCGGCATCTAGCGGTCAATTTCGTGCCGAAACCCACCACCGCAGCGGATATAGACCTGTTAAAAGAGAACCATCAGGGCGTCTTGAATTTGATTGAGCGATTGCAGTATAGCCGACCGGGACAGGCGTTTTCTGACGCTTTTCTTCACAGTGACCGGCCGCGTATCCAACGGCTGACAGCCAAGTGGGTCGAGTTGGGGTTGGAGTAGCTGCCCAAAATGCCCCACAGACCACATAGGGACATTTATAGTGGACCTTAGCATTAATGAGACACTCTAATCTCCCGTTTGGTAGGCCCCCCCTTATATCCCCCCGCTAGCGGGGGGATATAAGGGGGGGCCGATGCGGTGCGGTTAGCAACCGCACCTACCGGGGTGCACAAGTGTTTATAGTGGACCTTAGAATTAAGGGGACACTCCAACCTCCCGTTGGGTAGGCACTGTTTCCAACTGTGCCGATGCGGTGCGGTTAGGAAACCGCCCCTACCGGAGGGTGAAAGTGTCTATTTATTTTTTAAATTCACTATAGTAGGAGGGATCTCCGAATCCCGACACCTCACTTCATAAGGAGAATTCTATGAAAATCACAGATCTCAAAGTATTTGTTGTGGATCAGTTTGTATATGTCAAGATCGAGACCGACGAAGGGATATACGGAATTGGAGAAGCCTCGCTCAGCGGCAGATCGCTAGCCGTCGTTGGGGCGTTGGAACACCATCTCAAACCGCTCTTGATGGGGCAAGACGCAACCCGAATCGAACATATATGGCAGGATATTTTTCGAGGAACGTTTTGGCGCGGCGGGCCCGTGCTGCAATCCGCGCTCGCAGGGATAGACATCGCCCTGTGGGATTTGGCAGGAAAGGCACTCGGTGTGCCGACCTATCGGCTGCTTGGTGGGGCAACACGGGACAAGGTGCTGGTCTATCGTCATGCCGGTCTTGAAGGTGCAAAGCAGATGATAGATGAAGGGTGGAGGGTCCTCCGTATCTCACCGATTCGGTGCGATGGCGGCTTTAATCAGAAGGAAGCGACCCTGCGTGGGATTGAGTATATGAAAGCAGTACGACAGGCGGTCGGCGATGAGATCGAAATCATCTTTGAGGTCCATACACGCTTGACACCGCCTCACGCCGTTCAACTGTGCAATGGAATTGAAGAATATCATCCGTTCTTCGTTGAAGACCCCATCCGTTCAGAAAATCCAGCCTCGTTTGCGATGCTCCGAGCGCATACAAATGTGCCAATTGGCACCGGTGAGCAACTACCGACAAAATGGCTGTTTCGTGAACTGATCGAAGGGGAACTTATTGACTACCTCCGGGTGGACATTTGCCATAGCGGTGGAATCACCGAGGGAAAGAAAATCGCAGCGATGGGGGAAGTACATTATCAGGAGCTTGCCTGCCATTACACGGGGAGTCCTGTCAGCACGGCGGCGATGTTGCATCTGAATATGTCGGTTCCCAACTGTGCGGTGCAGGAGTATGGAGTGCACACAGATTGGATGAACGAGGTCATACCGAACGATATGCGGACGGAGGACGGTTATCTCTTCGCAACGGACGCACCCGGCTTAGGGATTGACCTGAACGAGGAAGCCGCAGCCAAATATCCGCATTCGTCGAAGGATCCCACCCATCTGCGGCGAGAGGACGGGTCGGTACAGGATTGGTGATATACCCCTCACTTTGGTCAGGGAGTGTGGTTTCCCAATGTGAGAGGGATCTCCTGATCCCGATTGTTTCCAAAATTGAGGAGAATCGTGGCAAATCCCGATTTATCGAGGATCCTCGCTTCGCGGGAGATGTCCCGCCCACAGAGAATATTTATGAACACCCCTCAAATAGTTAGGTATAGCTATGAATAAAAAAACATGCGATATTCTCATTCATAACGGTCAGATTTTTTCAATGGATCCGGATCGCAGGATCTATCGTCCGGGCGCGGTGGCGATCACCGGCTCACGCATCGTAGAAGTCGGGGCCGACACTGATCTGCAAGGAAGCTTTGATGCGAAGGAAACAATCGACGCCTCAGGTGCTATCGTGCACCCCGGTTTCATTGATGCTCACAACCATATTGTGCATACCAGCTGCCGGGGCATTTTCGGTAGCTATCAGGATGCGGAATCCTTGCCCATCAATTTTGCAGATTGGAAAGCAAGCGTTACGGACGCAGATGAAGCCGCAGCGACTACCATGGCGGGAATTGAGATGCTTCGCAACGGTTTCACGATGTTCATCGAACCGGGATCGCTTTTCTCAACCGAAGCAGCGGCGGAGGCGGTTGAGCGTGTCGGCTTGAGAGCCCTTTTCGCTCCGCTGTATCTGTGGGACCGGGGCGAATCCTTCGATGCAATTCCTACACTTGCAAGTCCCAGTCTCATGGCGCGCGCGCCCATTGATCACGACCGGTGTATAAAGGAATTGGACGCAGAACTCCACCGAAACAGAAACGCCGATGCCTTAGTCCGTGGGTATATCTTTGTCTATGGAGAGGGGACGGCCTCGCCGGAACTGTTGAGAACAGCACACGCCTGTGCGCGTGAAAACGATGTTCCGCTGCATATACATGCCGGTTATGTTCCTCAAGGGGCAGATCTATATCATACCCTGTACGGGAAACGCCACCTCGTACATCTACAAGAGTTGGGCTTCTTGGACGAAAACACCGTTGTTGTGCATGCGAGCGCACTGGATGCGGACGAGGAAACCGCAGTTCACGAAACGGGCTGCCAAATTGTATGGTGTCCTACGGCGTTCTTCTCACTCGGCATCACATTCAGCATAAACTTTAAGATGTCGGAACGATATCGACGGGGCGTATGCGTATCACTCGGCACTGATGGAGCCCGTGACTGTACACCGGGCGAGACCATGCTCACGGCCCACCACGTAGCGCAATCCTATGCCGATCCCGTCTCCCCGGGCGCATTACTCGAAATGCAAACCGTCAACGCAGCAACAGCAGCCGGACTAGACGCAGAGTTGGGCAGCTTAGAGGTCGGTAAACGTGCGGACATCGTTGTGAGATCCGTGCAGTCACCTGAAGCCTATCCCGATAACAACTCCGTTCATGCGCTGGCGTTAAGGCTGAGAGCCGGCAGTGTGGATACGGTTCTGGTCAACGGCGAGATTGTCTTCAGCGAAGGGCATTCAACGCGCGTAGATGAACTTGAAGCCTACAAAACTGTTTCCGATTCGGTGATTGCACGAGCGAATCGACTCGGTATCGAATTGAGTCCTGAGTGGCAGATTGCGAGCGAATAGCTGCTCTCCGCCTCTTTGATTCTCAGAGAAAGTCGAAATATGTCATCTGAAGCACCACTGATTACCAATCCAGCCAAAAATATCCTCAAAAATGGCGGTCCTGTTTTTGGGTTCAATGTGTTCGAGTCCCTGCGCCCCTCTGTTGTCAAGATCGCAGCGCAAACCGGATATAACATGCTGTTCGTTGAGAATGAGCATATCCTGCACAATGACGAGACTCTAACTAACTTTTTAGTCATGGCAAGGGACAATGGGCTTTCGCCTGCTGTGACCGTCTTGGAGCCTTCTCGGTCTATCGTATCTCGCATACTTGATGCGGGTGCGCTCGGAATCTGCCTCTCCCATGCTGAGACCCCCAATCAGGTGGAAGCCTTGGTGCGGTGGATGAAATATGCCCCAGTGGGTGAGCGGGGGTTGGCAATGGGCGCGAATGTAGATTATGCGGAGGCGGATGCCGCCCGCTACTGCAAGGAGGCAAACGAGGCGACATTGTTGATACTCAAGATTGAATCTTGGTTGGGCGTTGAAAATGCGGAGGCGATGCTATCCAACGAATGGGTAGATGCCGTTGTATTCGGTCCCGGTGACCTAGCGGCAAAGATGGGGCTCCACGGGGAATGGGAACACCCCCAAGTAGTTGCTGCGATGGAGCATGTCATTGAAATTGCGCTGGCTAGAAATTTACCTGTAGAGTCAGCGATTTATCCCAAAAACCGTGCGGAATATCAACGTCAGCGGGAGCGTGGCATCCAACTCTTTGGCAGCTTCAGAAGTCCCGAATACAATCTGTTGCGCGAAGCAGCAGCACAGGCTATGTCGATATATCGCTAGAGAGGATTCTACTTCGTTTTTTAGGGATTAGGAGAGAAGACATGGAAAGAAAATTCACGCTTGGAATTACCAGAGATATCTTCGATGCGGAAGGGAATCTAGACATCCCCGGACCAGGGCTTGAACTCCTCAACGAAATGCCGGAGATACAATACCGGATGTTCGATCAATTTCTGCCGGAGGTCGCTGCCGAGCAGATACAAGACTGTGATATGGTCATCAGCGCGGGGGCTCGCTGGACCGAACGCTCACTCGCAGGAAACGATCGGCTTATCGCCCTACTATACACCGGAGTGGGCTACGATCACATCGACGTAAAGGCCTTGACCGATGCAGGGGTGCTGTTCTGCTTTGCCCCCGATGCCGTCCGCCGCCCCATGGCGTGCACCATCATAACCTTCATCTTGGCACTTGCGATGAAATTGAGGGCAAAGGACAAAATCACCCGTCAAGGACGCTGGTCAGAGCAGAATGACTATCGCGGCGAAGGGTTGATGGGCAAAACGCTCGGCTCCATCGGGGTCGGTAATATCGGGCACGAAGTGTTTGTGTTGGCGCAGCCGTTCGGTATGCGTCATTTGGGGTGCGATCCCTACATAAAGCAGGTGGATGTAGACGATGTGGGTGTACAGTTGGTAGATATGGATACCCTGCTAGCAGAGTCGGACTTTGTCAGCATCAGTGTGCCACTGAACGAAGAAACACGACACCTCGTTGGGGAACGAGAGTTGCGTAAGATGAAATCGACAGCCTATCTAATAAGTACCTCACGGGGCCCTGTAGTTGATGAAGCAGCGTTGATTGAAGCATTGCAGGGAGGATGGATTCGAGGCGCAGGGATTGATGTTTTCGAGCAGGAGCCCGTTGATCCTGACAATCCGATACTCGGTATGGATAATGTGGTGGTATCCCCGCACTCGCTGTGCCATACCGATGAGTACTACAAACTTGCTTGGAGCGGTAAACTCCAGCAGGCAGCGCAGATTCTTCGGGGTGAGATTCCCGAAGCCTTAGTCAATAGAGAAGTTCTTGACACACCGGCGTTTCAAACGAAGTTCAAAAAGTTCCAAACGCCGTAGGGAGAGTCAAGTGCTGCTTTCTATAGTGATTTCAAAAAATAAATAAACACTTTCGCCCCCCGGTAGGGGCGGTTTGACAAACTCGCACCGCATCGGCACCCCCCCCTTTATTCTCCCCCCCTTAGTCCCCCCGGAAGCAGGGGGGAAAGCAAGCGGGGGGATAAAGGGGGGGCTACCCAACGGGAGCTTGGAGTGTCTCATTAATTCTAAGGTCCACTATAAACGCATTTCGTTGGTTCCTTGGTTCATTAATGGACCCAGGAATAAATGAACGAATGAACAACTTGATACGAGGTGATTCATGCAATTTGATCTGTTAATCAAAGGTGGTGACGTTGTAGATCCAGGTGGTGGTCACAATGGAGGGCTTGATGTTGCGGTTAAGCGCAATCGCATTGCAGCTGTTGACGCCAATATTCCCGCAGAATCTGCTGTTCAGGTTATTGACGCTAGCGGTCAATATGTGACACCGGGGCTGGTTGATCTCCATACCCATATCTTCTACGGTATTGGCTATTACGGTGTCCATGCAGATACAGTGGCAGCGCGCAGCGGCGTGACCACTTGGCTTGATGTGGGATCTTCGGGCGGATACAACTTCCCCGGTTTCAGAGAGTACATCGTTACCCCCGCTCAAGCACGCATTTATGCGTTAATTAATATTTCATCCATTGGCTTGACAACGCGATCAGGTGAGCTCACCAACTTGGATTACTGCGATATCGATCTCTGCTGCAAAATGATAAATCTGAACCGCGATATAGCATTGGGTGTAAAAGCACGTATAGATCAGGGTCAAACTGGTGGCACAGTCGTTCCTCTGACATACGCACGGGAGGCAGCGGACCGCTGCGAACTCCCACTGATGGTTCATATCGGCGGCGGACCCCCGGGGATTGCTGATGTCCTGCAGCATATGAAACCCAACGACATACTGACCCACTGCTTTACCGGCGGAGACATGCGAATCATTGACAATTCAGGCAAGCTGCGCGATGAGGCAAAACAGGCTTGGGACAGTGGTGTCGTTATGGACATCGGTCATGGAGCGGGTTCTTTCTCATTTGAAACCGCAGAAGCGTTGATGAGTGTGGGCCATAAGCCGGATGTCATCTCCTCCGATATCCACCAAAATAGCATTGGCGGTCCTATGTTTGACATGCCAACCTGCTTGAGCAAATTTATGGCGTTGGGGATGACTTTTGCAGAGGTTATACAGGCGTCAACCGAACGGCCCGCCCAAGTGATGGGATTAGCGGACGAAATCGGAACGCTCAAACCGGGAGCCTTGGCGGATGTGGCACTCTTCCGCATTGAATCAGGAGATTTTACCTTTTATGATGTTGGGATGAACCCACGGAAGGGCGACAAATTGGTACGCAATACCTTGACCCTTGTCAACGGGCGTGATATGCCTATCACAGCCGAGAAACCGCCAGCACCGTGGTTTGAATTGAGCGAAGGGCAGCGCACACTCATCGAACGGAATCACACGCCAGAAGCATTCGATCCTAAGTCAGGGGAGTGAGGGGTGCAACATGTCACAAAATTTGTAATGATGAGTTACGGCAACGTAGTTGTTGCCGTATCCTTACATCTTTCCTGTGCTTATACCACATCTTTGAAATTGGCACCCGCCGAGAAAAATCTGTACAAACAGCCGCGCTGGTTCTACCCTTTTCGGATCTGTTTTCCTGTCTTTATAGTGAATTCAAAAAATAAACAAACACTTGGGCCCTCCGGTAGGTGCGGTTTCCTAACCGCACCGCATCGGCACAGTTGGAAACAGTGCCTACCCAACGGGAGGTTGGAGTGTCCCCTTAATTCTAAGGTCCACTATAATACTCAAATACCAAGGTCTCTCAGGTTGTAATCCTTCACGATGCTTTCCCTTGTTGCTTCACTCCACTTGTTGGTATCTTCCATTCCAACCATGGGCTGATAAACGTAACGCGGTTCGTTGGGGAAACGTTGCTGACGAGCGTCGATACCTACAGCAATCAAACGCGACCTTTCAAAGATGCGCTCTGCGTCGTAGATCACCGGAGTCTCTCCATACGTGGTTTCAAGGTCAATAACGGAGGAATAGCGATGGAACCCGAAGTTGATTGTCACGCGCCAGTCCGGCGAAGTGTTTGGAAAAGAAGCGTGCAAGGCTTGGCGATTGGACATAACAACGTCGCCGGGCTCGCACACCATGGGCACTGCTCCGGGCAGTCGGTCTGAGCCGTTGTTGGTTTCAACCATTTCTTTGATGTCGAGTCTGCCCTGTTTGTGTGAGCCGGGCAGCACCCAAACCCCATTGGCTGCGGTGCTGCCGTATAGTTGCGCCATAAAATTGAACCCATGGGTGCCTTGATCCCAATCCGGCTTATCCCACTGTTTGGTGCCATCCTGATGCCACGCCACAGATGCCCCCAACCCCGGCGGTTTGACAATTATGGACTCGGTGAATGGGGTAAAATCCGGACCGTTGATATGCGCTGCGACGGACAGTAGCTGTGGATGACCATAGAGCCTTAAGCAGGAGTCCATGAGTTGAAGCGGTCCTGAGACAGAGGTAATCACAAAATCCGGGGCGTCTTCCGGCGGGGTGGGCTCATCCATCTTGGCTGGATGACGACCATTGTTTCTTGATGTCCCACCCACAGGGTCGCTCAACGGTTTTGCAAAATTGAAGCTAGACCTCGTAAACTCCGACCCAATCGCAGGTCTACCCTCTGAATCAACCTCTGCGTCTTTCGTATGCGGTGCTCGGTCAAGCACACGCTCAAAATCCTTCTGTAAATCTTTGAGTTCCTCTGCGCTCAATGCCCCTTCAAACACATAGAACCCGCAACGCCAGTAGGCATCTGCGATGTCTTTGTGCAGTGTGCCGTCGGCGTTAAACCGGATTGGCCCCCGATTGCCAATTTCATAAGCCCTTCGTTCACCCTCTTGAACGTAAGTGGCCATTGTATCTTCTACTGTAGTTGTACTCATCTGATTATCTCCTCCCTCATTTCCACTTCCTGTTTCGCTTACAAAGATTAAAGAAATTTCGATTTGAAGCGTTCGGCAATAACACGCTGAATCAACTCAAGTGATTATACGACGCTCTCCTATTTAGATCAAGTGGAAAAATATTCAATCGGTCGCTTACGGCGGTGCGACCATTCAAAGTGCTATTGTGACAACCTAAGTTGCTATCGGTAAATAGAAACTGGGTTGTTAGTCTTGACGTTATATAAGTCCAACTAATCTGTAACATTATAGCAGTGCGATATTACGGAAATTTCACAGAGTTTTGACAAAATCGCAAAGAAGAGGAAATGTTATGAATTTGTGATAATTTTTCCATAACCGTGTAATATCCTTTGCGTATAATTTCGCCCCGCTGTTGATGAGCATAGAAAAGGATGTGGAACAATTGACCGAATCAAATCACATGCCCGAACAGAAACCTCATAAAACATCCCTCCTAAACCTCGATAGGATTGTCAAACCCCTGCTTATTCTCGTCATCATCGGCGTCGTTGGCAATCTGGCTTTCTGCCTTTGGACGACAGACCGTCAGAAACTCGCCGAACTCCTCCGTTTCGATGGGCGTTATCTCTTATTAGCGATGTTGCTAACGCTAGTTCCTTTGTTGGGACACACGATTCGCACCATCATGTGGACGAGGTTCCTCGGATACCGCATTGGTCTGGTCAAGCTCATTAAAATCGTACTCGCCAACGAATTGGCGGCATCTATCACACCGACAGCCATTGGTGGTGCCCCTCTGAAGATTGCTATGTTGGTTCAGACCGGTGTTAGAACCGGCGCAGCAGCATGCGTGGCAACGCTGCCAACGCTAGAAGACACACTCTTTTTTATCGTGGCGGTGCCAATTGCGATGACCATTTCATCCACATGGAGTCACCCTGTATTCAATTTGATTTCAGAGGGAGTTGATTTACATTGGGTGTTACCTTGCCTGATTGTTGGTTTGATTGGGGGTGCTGGACTAGCACTGCTTTGCCGAAGGGCAGGAGTCAAAATCCGGAGGTGGGAGGGACTTCAAAAGCAATTGAAAGCAGTAGGAACAGATTTTTTGAACGTTTGTCGAATGATTGGAGGGACGGGTAAATCTCGGTTCGTACTAAGCATCATCATTGCAGGAATACAATGGGTATGCCGGAATGCTGTTGCTGCGATGCTTATCGCTAGCCTAGGTGTGGAAGTTGAATTCATTCGCTTTCTGCTGCTACAGTGGGTCATTTTCACCCTTACGCTATTCATACCGACACCCGGTGCTACAGGTGGAAGCGAGGCACTGTTCTATCTCATCTTCAAACCGCTGCTACCGAATGAGATCCTCGCCATCACGGTCGGTGGATGGCGATTCTTGACGTTCTACTGGGTGCTGATTATTGATGCGATTCTGCTTTACATCTTATTGAACTTTGGAACATCTAAAACTAAACAGGCTTAAGCAAAATACCCCAGTTACTGCCGACTACCGTCAATATCTCGACACCTGCATCCCTATTTTAGAAAATCAACCTGCTCAGATCTGTGGTAAAACAGGTCAGTCTGTGAACGTTTCCTTAATTGAGGGTGTGATCTGTTAAGAGGAAAAAACGACATGATAATCGGTCTACATTGAGATAACGGCTGAAACTTATTGGGATTCCTTGTTTAGGGCCTCAAGGACTTTTGCTAAATTATCCGGGTCATCTGTTCCTATTCGATAGCGTTTTCCACTCTTCATCTGAAGTTCAATTGCCGAGAAACCAGAGACATTGAAAAGCCAACCTCGAGGCGTAAATCTGATCCCCCAACCGTAGTACCACGGGTTCTTGACCACACGGTGTGCCTCAATCTCTTCTAACGGAAAAGTCTTACGGATGATTCTCAACCCAAATTGAATCCTAATCACTTGGTCATCGATTGACACTGTCAAACGAGAAAATATTCCAAGAACGGTTAGGATAATGATCAGCCCGATCAAGGTTAACGGGTGAAAATTCGTCATAATATTAAAATAGCCTAAAAACAATACCGCTATACTATACAAGGTAAGCAGTAAATAACCAGTCTGGGTATGTTTATATCGTGTCGTCATTCCTAATTTTATCTCCTTGTTATAACTATTGTACAGATCTTTCCAACCATTTATAGTGAATTTAAAAAATAAATAGACACTTTCGCACCCCGGTAGGTTCGGTTTTTCCTCGCCCCGCATCGGCACCCCCCCTTAGTCCCCCCGCAAGCAGGGTGGGAAAGCAAGCGGGGGGATAAAGGGGGGCTACCCAACGGTAGATTGGGGTGTCTCATTAATTCTAAGGTCCACTATAGAGAAGGACTTTTCCTTCTAAAGATTTCCCCAAATTATCGCCAATGGAGGTCAAAATAATCGTAGCTGGTAAAGGTTGTCTGCTGCATCTTGCCCGTTTCAACATCTAAGATAAAAATTTCACTGGTTCGGCGTCCGCTTGTATCGCCTCCAATGAATGCAACCTGACTCCCATTTGGACTCCACGTCGCATCCTGTCCCTTGTAAAGACTTAAATTTAGATAATCCTTGAACCGTCCTTTCTCTACAGTGGCGATGCAAATTTCGCCCGATGTATAAAATAGGATCTGCTTGCCATCCGGGGACCACTCCTCTATCCTTTGGCAAGGGGGCTCGTCTTTTTGGAGAAACCATAATCCGGTCATACCAACAACATCGGGTTCCGCTATCGCGAGGAACCCATCCGTTTTAAACGCGATCCATCTGCGATCTGGCGACCACCTGGGCCATCTGGTGCCTTCGGGCAACGCTTCAATCAGTTTGTTTTTCGGTTCTTTGACCTTTTCGCCTTTTAGATCCCAGTGGAGCCATCCCTCCGCCCATCGGCGGGTTCTCCACCGCTTTGTTGATTCACCGTCAATCGTTACGACCCAGTTTTCGAGTGGATCCTTCGCGCGGTCAATCTCAATCACAACGAGAATCGCGTGACTTAATGGAGACCACCAGAAATCGTGAATGCGATGTTGTTTCTTGACCAGTCTCTCGTTCTCAGTGCCATCTCCCCGCATGACATAAAGCGATTCCGCACCATTAACCCCGGATATGTAAGCGATATGCTCCCTATTTGGTGACCACCGAGGTCTGCGGGAAAACCCGTTGTCAGTGAGTTGGCGGAAATCGGTTCCGTTTGGATTCATTGTGCAGACATTATACTGATAGAACTCCCACCATTTAGTTGTTCCTCGCCCTTTTTCCAACGTTCTGGTTGATGCCCGGAAACCGTCCCGATTTTCCAACGGTTTACGGATGGCAAAGACCAATTTTCCCGTTTCCTCCTGTTCTGACGCAGCACTGCCTATCATAATAAGCAGTATGAACACACCAATTACACATTTTACACGCATATGATAACCTTTCTGAGAATTACACTTCGTCTGTGTCCGGATAATCCATCGTTGTTTTCAACCGGTGTTCTAATAGAGAGGAAATTTACAATATTAGACGCAGAGGAGTCGGTGAGGTCTAGAGGTTGTTTCAAGCCTTAAGATAACAGTTGAAGTTCTTCCCACCTTCCCTACTGCCTTGTGCACTTACAAGCCCTCTCTTTATCGTACTATAGTAGATCTTAGAATTATTAATGAGATACTCCTCACCGGTGCGGTTGGAAACCGCTCCTACCGTTCTCCCGTTTGGTAGCCCCCCTATTTCTTCCCGCTAGCTTTCCCCCCTGCTTGCGGGGGGGACTAAGGGGGGGCGATGCGGTTCGGTTTTCTCCCCGCCCCTACCGTGGGGTGGAAGTGTCTATTTATTTTTTGAATTCACTATAATTGACTTCCATAATTTTCTCAGGTAAATTGTTTGGTAATTTCTGATCTGCGTCCGTCATAATAGCCAGCGAGCTGTTCGTGACCATGTCCTGTATTCCTGTTGACATTTGTCTATGCATGATGTATCTTAGTGTTAATTCAGCGTTTTGTGCTAATTTCGAGAGAATATATTTTGCATTTTTGTCCTGCCTGCTGTCTCATTGTTCTGACATTGAACTAACGTTATCCATTTTGTAATGAAAGGAGATTCCTCAGATGTCTAGTACAACCACAGTGAAGGAAACGGATGCCAAGGTGGAGTGTATCATACCTATTCTAAATGTCAGGAATTTCTCCGCGAGTATTGATTATTATGTAAATGTGCTCGGATTCAGGGTAGAATGGGATTGGGGTGATCCGCCAGATGTTGGAAGTGTCGCACGCGATGACTGCTCCATCATGCTAGTTGAGGCTGGACAGGGACACGCCGGAACATGGCTCTGGATGGGCGTTGAGGATGCCGAGGGATATTATGAGGAATATAAGGCAAGTGGCGCGAAGATTCGTGAACATCCAATAAACTACCCTTGGGCATACGAATTCAGAGTAGAAGACCTAGACGGTCACGTTATACGAATTGGGTCGGCACCCAAAGAGGATCAACCTCACGGCCACTAAAGTTTTGTGTATGTGGTCCTTGTCTGTTGTTATTGATTATTATCGCAGTGGCAATTTTCTTAGAAGCTGATTTGTATACTTAGCGCAAGTTGCTAGTAGCGGTTCTATTCAAACCAATAGCCCCTAATCCCTGTGCAAATTGTATCATTTTTGTAGGTCGATTTTCCAAAATCGACGGTTTTGTGTCGAGATGTGAATCTCGCCCTACAGTTCTGATGGATTTTCAATAACTAGCAACTTAGGTTATACTTAGGCGGGGTCTCAACCAATCTATAGTGGACCTTAGAATTAATGAGACACTCCTCACCGGTGCGGTTGGAAACCGCTCCTACCGTTCTCCCGTTTGGTAGCCCCCCTATTTCTTCCCGCTAGCTTTCCCCCCTGCTTGCGGGGGGGACTAAGGGGGGGTAGAATAAAGGGGGGGCCGATGCGGTTCGGTTTTCTCCCCGCCCCTACCGTGGGGTGGAAGTGTCTATTTATTTTTTGAATTCACTATAATGGAGATTTTGAACATATTGTCATCGCACAATGGAAGACGTTTGAAATGGATAAGAGGTTATAGTCCCTTTTTCGACTGGGAGGGTCAAGCAGTAACTTCTGTCACCCTAAAAGTCATTCCCCCCTGATAAGGGGGGCAAGGGGGGGTGAGTCAAACAGTAACTTCTGTCACCCTAAAAGGAGGGTTTGCATGAACACTGACAATAAGACAATCCGTAAATTCAGAATCAAAATGGCGGCACTCCTAATCCTCAGGAAAATACTCGCCGTTGCAACTGTTTGGGGGCTTGTTTGGGGAACCGTGGTCATTGTAACTCGTGCGACAATCGGGATGCCGCCCTTGACCTTATTGACCGGTGTTATCGGTCTGATAGGTGCCATCGGTTACGCAGTTGTGTTAGCGTTGCGTCAAATTCCGAAACGAACCGCTCTCCGAGCGAGTCTTGACAAACACAGCGGGGCCGGTGGGTTGATGATGGCAGCGGAAACTGTAGAACTAGGCAGCTGGCGAAAGCAGATGCCATTGATTCGACCGCCCCGTTTGCGCTGGCACGGCGGTGCCTATTGGACCCGGTTTGTAGGTGCCGTACTGTTCGTGTGTATCAGTCTCTTGATACCACAACGTTTTGTGGAGATCTCTAAGGCACAACCCCTTGATATTCGCGAAGAGGTAAAACAACTGGCGGACGGGATTGATGTCCTCAAGGAGGAGGAAATTATCGAATTCGCCGAAGCGAAGATGCTCGAAGAGAAACTTGATCAACTACAAGGAGAGGCTTCCGGCGAAGATCCGGTCAAGACGTGGGAATCACTCGACCATCTGGCAGCTACCCTGGACCAAGAGTCAGCGGATGCCGCGCAGGACGCTCTGAGCGAAACAGAACGCCTAACCGAGGCGGAAACCTTGTCGGAAGGGTTGCTAAACGAGGGATCGGAGATGGATGCCGAACTTTTGGCAGAGTCAATGGCAGCCTTATCTGGATTGGTTCAGGAGGCAGCGCAAGAAAATGCGTTGCTCGCAACACAGCTTCCCGATCTGAAGGGCGACGCGAATTCACTTACACTTGAACAACTCAAAGAAATTTCCGCAGCGTTGCGCTTTACCAAAAGCGACATCTATGACCGGTTAGTGAAGCTCCGTGAGGTAAATCTGATTGATTTGGAAACGCTCAAAGTGTGCGAGAAACTTGGGCAGTGTGATAGCACTGGACTCGCTGCGTTTCTCGCTGAAAACGCAGATAGTAAGGCGGTGGTCGAATGTATCGGCGGATGGTGCCGAGGCATCAGTCGAGGGCCCGGTCATGCACCCATGACTTGGAGCAATGACACCGTTGAGGAAGGCGCGAAGTTCAAAGCAGAAGCCCTTCCACTATCAAACATCGCCTCTCTTGAGGACAGTGAACTGGTCGGACTTAGCATCGCAGCGCCATCGGTCGAGACATTGAATCCTCCAGCGAAATCGGGTGGACTCAAGAGCGCAACGGCTGGCGGTGGTTCAGCTTTTAACCAAACCGTTTTACCTCGCCATAAAGGGGCAGTTAAACGGTATTTTGAAAGACCTTAAATCACCGGGGGCAGTTCGGATACCGAACCTACCGTTGTCCCGTTGGGTAGGCCCCCCTTTATCCCCCCGCTTGCTTTCCCCTCTGCTTGCATCGGTTCCCCCTTGACAAGGGGGGCGAGGGGGGTTAGGGGGGGTAGAATAAAGGGGGGGCCGATGCGGTGCGGTTTGCAACCGCACCTACCGGGGTGCACAAGTGTTTATAGTGGACCTTAGAATTAAGGGGACACTCCAACCTCCCGTTGGGTAGGCCCCCCCTTAATCCCCCCGCTAGCGGGGGGATTAAGGGGGGCCGATGCGGTGCGGTTAGGAAACCGCACCTACCGGAGGGCCCAAGTGTTTGTTTATTTTTTGAATTCACTATAAACGATTCTTGGACGAAAAGTTATGAAAAAAAATCAATTCGCGCTTTGTATCAAAAACAGCGATTGCGAAGATCTTGAAAAGCGCAAACTCTACCAAATCCTGCCTGACGAAGCAGCAACGCAAGAGGGGTATATGAGGGTGATAGATGAATCCGGGGAGGATTACTTGTATCCCGAATCCTATTTCATTCTGGTTCCCTTCACGCGCTATTTTTCGGAGCTAAAATGACCACTTACCGCCGTAAACTTATCGAGGTTGACCTACCCCTAGACGACATCAACCGTGAATCTGCCCGTGAGAAATCCATCCGACACGGCCACCCGTCCACACTACATCTATGGTGGGCGCGCCGACCGTTGGCTGCCTGCCGCGCCGTCATCTTCGCCAGTATGGTGGATGACCCCTCTGCCTGCCCCGACGAATTCCCCACTGACGAAGAACAACGTGCCGAACGCGACCGGCTCCACGACATTATCCGAAAGTTGGTCGAATGGGAGAGCACGGATGAGAGTCAACCTGCCGTGAGGGCCCTTCTGACAAACGCACGCTATGAAATTGCCCGCTCGGTGGCGCGTTCCCGAAACGAAACCGCACCCACCGATCCGACCGAAGTGTTGGCCTACCTCTGCGAAAAAACGTTGCCGATATATGACCCCTTTGCCGGTGGCGGCTCTATCCCCCTTGAAGCGCAACGGCTTGGACTGAAGGCTATCGCTTCAGACCTCAACCCGGTGGCAGTCCTTATCAACAAGGCGTTGATTGAGATTCCCCCCAAGTTTAAGAATCAACCGCCCGTCAACCCCAAAGCAGATCCCATCGGCATATCGACTCGGAATTCGTCCACAGGTGAGAGGGGTATCTCTGCCCCGATACGCACCCCTTGGCACGGTGCTTCGGGTCTAGCAGACGATATCCGTTACTATGGGAGGTGGATGCGTGAGGAGGCATTTAAGCGGATTGGGCATCTCTACCCAAAGGCACAACTGCCCGATGGTAGCAATGCTACGGTGATTGCGTGGCTTTGGGCGCGTACCATTTCCTGCCCAAACCCCGCTTGCGGCGTCCCGATGCCCCTTCTAAAAACCTTCCAACTCTCCAAGAAGGAGAATAACAAACATTGGATTAACCCCGTTGTTGACCGAGCGGCAAAACGCGTCTCCTTTGTGGTGCAGCAGCACAGCGGCGGCGTCCCCGAGCGCGGCACGGTGAACCGCAATGGCGCAGTCTGTATTGCCTGCAACAACCCGGTCAAGCTGTCTTATGTCCGTGAGCAGGCAAGGGCAGGCAACATGGGCGAGCAGATGACCGCGATTGTCGCCGAGGGAGACCGCGGGCGGCTTTACCTGTCACCGACCAATGAACATATCCAAGCCTCAATATCCGCTGAACCTACTTGGCAGCCAATGGGGAATTTACCAGATCAAGCTATGAATTTGAGAGTGCAAGGCTATGGAATCACCCACTGGCATCAACTTTTCACCAAACGTCAACTTACCGCTTTGACTGCATTCAGTGAACTGTACACAGCAGTTCGGAGTCAAATTATACAGGATGGGGAAAATGATGACTACGCCGATGCCGTTTGTACATATCTTGCCCTTGCGGTTGGAAGAGAGGCAGATATGTGTTCTAGTTTTGACAGATGGCACAACTCTGGCGGATTCGTCACTGGAGTTTTCGGACGCCAGGCAATTCCGATGATTTGGGATTTTGCCGAATCCAATCCCTTCTCTGATTCAACAGGAAACTGGCTGGCACATATTGAGTGGATTGCCAAGGTTGTTGAACGGCTGCCCGCAAATGTGAACAGTGGCGCAGTGTATCAGGCGGACGCCTCCACAACGATTCATGCCCAAGATGGTCCTGTCATCGTCACTGATCCACCCTACTACGACAACATCGGTTATGCTGATCTATCTGATTTCTTCTACGTGTGGCTGCGTCCACTGCTCCGAGACATCTATCCGGATCTATTTGCCGGTATCTTAACCCCCAAGGACGAAGAGATAACGGCAATCCCATCCCGATTTGATGATCCCCGGCAGAGATTCGAGGATTTGCTGAACAAGACGCTTAAGCTGATACGGGAGCGGTGCAGCCCAGAATTTCCCTCCTCCATCTTTTACGCTTACAAGCAACAGGAAGAGGAGCGGGAAGGCAGGGCGTCCACCGGCTGGGAGACGATGTTGAGTGCTATCGTGTCGGCCGGTTTCGAGATAGTCGGCACCTGGCCCATGCGTACTGAATACTCCGTAAGATCAAATGTCCAAAGTGGTACAAACGCATTGGCATCGTCTGTTGTACTGGTCTGTCGTCCGCGTTCCGATGACACCCCAACCGTAACACGCCGTCAATTTTTCGATGCCCTTGAGAAAGAACTGCCCGCGGCACTTGACCAACTGACACAAAAAGGACACATCGCCCCGACCGATTTGGCACAAGCCTCCATCGGCCCGGGGATGCAGATTTACTCCCGTTACAGCAGCGTGGAGACAATCAGCGGGGAGCCGGTATCGGTGCGAGAGGCATTGGCAGCAATCAACCGCGCCATCGCCGATTACGATGAGCGTCAAGCGGGGGATCTAGATTCCGCGACCCGTTTTTGCCTCGACTGGTTCAAGCAGCACGGTTACGAGGAGGGTCCTTATGGTGATGCAGAGACCCTGGCGCGCGCCAAGGATGTTATCATCGGCAAATTACATTCTGGCGGTTTGCTCACCGCTGAAGGGGGCCGGGTAAAGCTGCTGCCACTTGATACGTTTTCTGAATATTCTGACCCCCTTGCTAGCGGGGAGGAAAGGGGGGGTAGCAGACAATTGACCCCCCCTATCCCCCCCGCTAGCGGGGGGGAAAAAGGGGGGGTAACAGCGTGGGAGGGGTGTTTCCGCATGGCATATCACCTGAACCGCGAGGATGGCAGGGGGATTGAAGGTGCAGCGGAGATCGGTAGAGCAATGGGGAGCAAGGTCGAGTCCGTTGAGCGGTTGGGGCGCGTTCTCTACAACCACTACGACCGCAATGGTGACTCCCAGAACGCTGTAATCTTCAATAACCTCGTTATGGAATGGCAACGGATCAGGGAGAAGATGTTGGACGATGAACAGCTCAACATTCCGATTTATAGTGAACCTTAGCATCACTCCAAACCGGTACGGTTAGGAAGCCGCGCCTACCGTTTTCGCGTTTGGTAGTCCCCCTATTTCCCCCTGCTAGCTTTCCCCCTGCTTGCGGGGGGGACTAAGGGGGGGTAGAATAAAGGGGCGTGCCGATACGGTGCGGTTAGCAACCGCCCCTACCGGTGGGCGAGAGTGTCTATTTATTTTTTGAATTCACTATATTTTTTAAATTCACTATAAACAATCATGCTAGATAACAAGCAATCTGAAAACCTGCTTCAACCTAAAGAGCTGAATCCCGCTGTTGTACTCGCAGAAAAGGTGCTTGCGGAATTGGATCGTGTGCTGCTTGGTCGGTCCGCGCTCCATCGCATGGTACTCATCGGCATCCTGAGTCAGGGACATATCCTACTTGAAGGGGTGCCGGGGGTTGGCAAAACCGCACTTGTCAAAGCGTTGGGGCAATTGCTTAGTCTCGATTTTAATCGGGTACAGTTTACCCCCGATCTGATGCCGGGCGATATCGTCGGCACACATATCTTGCAGCAAACCCCGGAGGGAGAGCGCGAGATGAATTTCCAAGCGGGCCCGGTGTTCACAAACATCCTACTTGCCGATGAGATAAACCGTGCCTCTCCTAAGACACAATCTGCCCTGCTTGAGGCGATGCAGGAGCGTGCTGTCACCCTACTCGGCAATACTCGCACCCTCCCCAATCCCTTTTTTGTGCTTGCCTCTCAGAACCCGATTGAGTTAGAGGGGACATATCCGCTCCCAGAAGCGCAGTTGGATCGATTCCTATTCAAATTGATTGTTCCCCATGCCGATGTGGATGTCCTTGATGACATCATTTCAACACGTCGACGCGGCGAACCGCCTGCCCCCACGTGGTCGCTGAGTGCTGAACAATTACGCCAGCTGTTCGATGTGATGGATAGGATTTTCTTGCCTAAGCCGGTCTCGCGCTACATCTCACGCCTGACGGCTGCCACCCAGCCGAACACACCTGAAACTACCGAGGAGGTAAAGAAATACGTCACATACGCCGCCTCGCCGCGAGCGGCAATTGCAATGGCAGAAGCGGCGCGGGCGTCTGCATTACTCTCAGGTCGCCCGACCGTCGGATTTGAAGATGTGAAAGCGGTCGCTTCCGCCGTCCTGAACCATCGTGTGATTCTAAACTATCAAGCTCGCTTTGATGGCGTGGATACCTTCACAGTTGTGGATAGTCTCCTCGCCGCCCTCGACGAAACCGACCTGAATCTGCCCGATGACCTTGACATTCGTTCAGCATGAGTTTATTTTTCGGCAGGTTAAAAGGGCATTTGTAGCCAACTTAACATGAGGTTATCAACAATGAGGTATTCTACACCGCATGTCATCTCTTTTTGGATCGCTGTGTGGTTGTGCTGCACCGTGTCCGATACCCTCGCACAGACTGATTTTGACGACATAACAATCACACCTGAACTCCAACCGAGCGGCGATACTTTCCACGGATATGCAGAATACAGAATTGCCGTATCGAACCGCTCGCCTGACACAGCCCATCGGGTGACACTGATTTTGCCGAAAGTCTCTTTCGGCGTTTCCGGGAGTCGAATTCGAGAAATTACCCGCTCGGTTGTTGCCGCTCCCGCTGCCACCGTCCGCGTCTCTTTGCTTCAGCCACCTGTGCCGATGGCATACGGCAGTAAATTAGGGGTCGCTATTGACGGTGAAGTGCAGAAGGAGGAAGTGCCGTTATCTGGGGGTCAACATGGTCGGGGAGAATTGGGGACAATGCATGTTTCCGTCGGCGTTGGTGCACCACCAAGGAGGGGAACGCGTGTAAAAAGTTACCCGCTATCACTCCGGATTTTGATTAGTCGAAATATAGATGCCACAGCTTTACACTCCCACGCCGGCAGATTACTCGACTCCCTCTCTTTAGGTAGTTCCTCCCCACCAAGTGGTGGATCTTCGCGTTCGGCAGGCGGAGGCACCACTGTTTCCTACGAAACGATTGATCTTGGGCTGCCTGTATCGGAGTGGAACACAAATTGGCTCGGTTTCTCACGCTACGATGGTGTCATCGTTACAGACGAGGACATTCGGCAGATGCCTCCCGATGTTCAGACCGCGCTATGGCACTCCGTGGAATGTGGTGGTGCCCTATTTGTGTTGGGAGAACGAGAACTCCCTGAAAAGTGGGGGTTGAAGGAATCACTGCAGCCTCAACCTCCCACTAGTGCTGAGGGGATTGCTGTCTATGAAGTTGGCTTCGGTCAGTGTATGGTGAGCCCTGAGACGGGCACAAAAAGTTTAGATCAGAATCAGTGGAGGCAGGTTGTGGAGTCATGGCTGAAGACCGCAGCTCCTTGGCACTGGAGTAATTCGATTGAAGAAGCCAACCGCATGTTTCCGGTGGTAAGCCAGCTGGGAATTCCTGTGCGAGGGTTGTTTTTGCTGATGCTCCTTTTTGCCGTGGTAATTGGACCGGTAAACCTGATTGTGTTGTCTCGCAAAAAACGGCGTATCTGGCTGCTTTGGACAACGCCAGTCATCTCGCTAATGACCTGTCTTGCTGTTTTCGCCTATGCAACCTTTGCTGAAGGGTGGAAACGAGTGGGCCGTACAGAAGGATTAACGATTCTCGACGAAAGGACTCACCGTGCGACAACCATTGGCTGGACCGCCTTTTATTCGGCTCTGACCCCAGGTGAGGGATTGCGCTTCGGCTATGAAACGGAACTAACACCCCAAATTTCCGCTAGGAGTACAAATAAAGCTCTTACGATCGACTGGACACGCGATCAGTACTTAGCAAGTGGCTGGATAGCCGCCCGTGTGCCAACACATTTTATGATTCGCAAGAGTGAAACGCGGCGTGAGCGCGTAGCAGTCAGAAGGGAGGCAGACGCTCGGTTGAAGATTGTCAATGGGCTGGGTGCTGACATAAGCCAGTTCTGGTTGGCAGACAAGGACGGCACAATCTATTCTACGACAGATATCCCTGCTGGGATAGAAGCAGAACTGGTGCCGCAAACGCCCTTGCGGATTGACAATCTGAATAGATCTGTTGAGATCTTCCAGTTTGAATTGTGGGATCCTTCTATCAATCAGGAGCTAGATCGAGGGAAATTCTCACCAATATTAAGAGATGAAATGAAGTGGCATGGCCTATTACTTTCCGATAATGTCACTGTTTCTGTTCAACATCTCGAAAGACAGTGGGAGATAACAGATCAGCTTTTGAGACATTCGTATAATATAAAAACTGATAGGGTCAGGGGACCACTTAGAATCCACGGCGAGAGCTCGCTTAACCTACGCGCCATATTTGCCTCCGGTAATTGGATAGAAAATATCGAACATCTCAAAATCAACCCTAGGATATATCTGCGTCCCGGCTGCTATATTGCCGCCTTGGACGCTGCTCCGTTTATTGAGGAAGGGCTGCGGAACATGACGGAAAAGCAGTATAGCTCTGTCGTTTACGGCATCTTGGCGGAGGAATGAGGGGTATTTGGCAAACGTAGGGAACGCAGATCTGCGTTCCCTACTAACTTGATTGGTATTTTCCTCGGTGAAAATTTACACGCCGACCTAGACTCAATACATCATCCACATGCAAGTCAACATTCTTCATCTCAGAAAAAACTTCGGCACAACGCGAGCCGTTGACGACATATCCTTTAGCTTTTCATCGGGGCAGATCATCGGGTTTGTCGGTCCCAACGGTGCTGGCAAGACGACGACCATGAGAATCTTGGCGACGCTTGATGAACCGACAAGCGGCGATGCCAAAATTGACGATGTCTCGATTGTGGAGGTGCCGGAGCAGGCGCGTCGGCTGATTGGATATGTGCCCGACGCCCTTCCGATGCACCGGGATATATCTGTGCACGAATACCTCGATTTCTTCGCTCGTGCTTACGGGTTGATGGCGACGCAACGCCGACAAGTAATCGAAAACATCGAAGAATTTACCAACCTCACAGGTATTCGAGAAAAAACCTTATACGCGCTCTCAAAGGGGATGAAGCAGCGGGTCAGCCTTGCACGAGCCCTCATTCATGACCCACCAGTGTTGGTGATGGATGAACCCGCATCCGGACTCGATCCACGAGGGCGAGTTGAACTACGGGAACTGCTGAGAATCCTGTCAAGACAAGGGAAAGCCATCTTGATTAGCTCACATATCCTAATTGAACTCTCCGAAATCTGCGACGGTGCTGTGATTATCGAACAGGGACGCATCATCACCGCCGGAACATTACAAGAGATTGCCAAGTCGGATGTCGAGCAGCATACCGTTCTGATTCGATCGCTCAACCGACAAGATGACCTGCATAAATCGTTGTTGTTGATGCCGAATGTTGCGGCGGTCAACCGATTAGGAAACGAGATAGAGGCAAGAATCACGGGCTCTGAGGAAACGTGCAGCGATCTTCTCGGAACCCTAATCCGCAATGGATACCGTATCGTTGAGTTCAAGCAGCAGGGCGGCGATCTGGAATCGGTGTTCATGAGTGTAACAACGGGGGAGGTACAATGAACTCGATTCGTGACATCATTGAAAAAATGAATGACCGGCTCAATCCCATTGTTGTAAAAGAGCTGCGGCAAGCGGTTCAGGGCAAGTTCCTAATCGCAGTGATCATCTGTTTTCTCTGCCTCCAACTGCTGACCATGGGGATCTTCTTGATAACAGATGAATCGATTTCTGAGTCTTTCGACGCAGGGTTAAAAATTTTTCGGGTTTTGCTCAGTATTCTGTTTGGAACATGCCTGCTGTTTGTACCCGCCTACACCGGCCTCCGGTTAGCAACCGAACGAGCGGATGCTGACGTGGACCTACTGTTCATCACAACCCTCCGGCCACGTTCAATCATCTGGGGGAAATTCCTCTCGGGACTCGTTCTTACTGTCCTGCTTTATAGTACTTGTATGCCGTTTATGGCTTTCACCTACCTATTGCGGGGCATTGACTTACCATCGATTTTCATTCTTCTCGCTCTTGATCTCATTGTGGTGGCAGTGAGCACCCAAGGTGCTATTCTCATCGGCTGCCTCCCTGCCAATAGGGCTTTTAAGGTGATTCTTGGCTTGGTGTGGCTAGTTCTTATTATTTTCGTTTTCAACGCTATCACTTTGTTTTCTCTCTTTCTTTTGGGGCTCGGAATCGGGAGCCAACTCGATTCTTGGAGATTCTGGAGAGGTGCCTTGGGTGTGCTAGCCGGTGGACTGGGACTTATTGGTATTTTTGCCTTACTATCGATTGCGCTTATAAGTCCTTTGTCCGCCAATCGGGCATTGCCCGTGCGTCTCTTTGCCACCGCCGCTTGGATCCTAACCGGGGTCGGTGCAGCCATCTGGAGTGTTGGAGTTAACAACTTCATACCAATCGCGGTGTGGGCAACCCTAAATATTCTACTTCATTCTATCGGTCTGTTTGTCGCTGTCAGCGAAAGGGAGCGTTGGGGCCGGAGAATCCGCCGAAGTATTCCGCACAGATGGTTGCTCCGCTCGTTGGCATTTCTCTTTTATAGCGGCGATGCCGGCGGCGTGGCGTGGTCATCTTTAATGATTATTCTGACTTTACTGTTTGTGGGCGTGTGGTTGATTGTTTTCCCGCAGATGCTGACTGGATATGATATAGAAGCTATCGGAGCGTTAGCTAGTTTGGGACTGTATGCCTTCAGTTATACGTTGGGTGCATCGCTGATAAGGAGACGCTTTTTGGTAGACCGAATCGCCAATAGTTATACGTGGGCGATCGCCTTGATTCTGTTGGGTATTACAACAACGATCGTACCGCTTGGCCTCTTTTTCCTTTATGGGGATTGGAATAAAGAGTGGCTTGTTGCTAGCCCTCTTGGTCCACTTCTGTTTTCTGATACAAAAGGGTATGTGCCCAACAGTATAGCTATTGCCAGTGTTTGTGCGATATTCGTCGGTGTGCTCAACCTGCCTTGGTTTATTAGACGGGTTGGCGATTTTCGACCCCTCAGGGAAGAAGCAGCAAGCAATCTCTCAACAAACGAGCCCAGATAAAGTATCAAGAATTTACTATGAATAGAGTGACTCATGATTCCCACCTTTACACTTCCACTTGGCTTCCTCTCGCTTTTGGCGATTCCGGGACTTGTCGCTATCTATCTACTACGCACCCGATCCCGGCGTTACCCCGTATCCAGTCTGATGCTCTGGGTGAACCAGCAGCAGGCACGAGAAGGTGGTTTGCACGTTGAGCGGTTGCAGACACCGCTGCTATTCTTTCTGGAATTGCTCATCATTATACTACTCGCCCTCGCAGTGGCAGCCCCAATCATTCGGACAGCACGAGGCGCGATACCGCTGATGGTGGTTCTTGATGATTCCTTTTCGATGCTGGCAGGTGTTGATGATACCCCTAAAAGTCGGGCGATTGCAGCACTTGAAGAGGAGCTTGTACCTCAACGGTTTAATCTGCTCGCTAACCGCCGCTATGCAGTCCGCTACGTGTTGGCAGGCACTGAGCCGCAGGTGTTGAACGAGGGAGCGCGAACCGCGGATGAAGCAATAGCCCAACTGGAAGCGTGGCGATGTCTCTCGCCATCTGCGGATTTAGGAGCAGCGATAAGTCTCGCTGCCGAACTCGGAGGGCAGAAAACTCTCATACTTGTCCTGACAGATGAACCTCCACCTCAAATACTGAAGGAATACCGAATGCAGTGGTGGGCGTTCGGAATCCCTCAGTCCAACATTGCGTTTGTCAATGCCACGCGAACCGTCACCGATTCGGGTGAGCGATGTTTGTTGGAGATAACCAATCTCTCACCACACGCCAGTAGTACGGAATTGGTTGTAGAAGTAGAGGACGCTGCTGCCCAAAAATCAACACTGCCGTTGCACCGCTCGACACTTGAAATCAATTCGAGAGCAACGCGCCGGATTTTTCTGAACCTTCCGCCTGAAGTGCCGGCGTTACGGGCGCGGATTGGCGACGGTGCCCTTGCAATTGATAACGAGGTTGTTCTCTTACCAGAACACCGAAAGCCTGTACTGGTAGATGTCCGCATTCAGGACCCGCGACTCCGCTCGCTTGTTGAGAGCGCACTGGTGTCAACCGATAGAGTTGTGTCGGCTAAAACAGAACCTGAGTTGGTGTTTCTTGATGAAACAGCAGTTGCCGATGGCTCTGCCGAAGCATGGTCTATGCGTGTTATCACCGAACCGGAGTCATCCGCTTATCTCGGTCCCTTTGTTGTCGATTTAACACACCCGTTGACTGAGGGGCTTTCGCTCCGTGGTGTGGTATGGGGGGCTGGTGTGAAGGAGCAATTTATGGGCACACCGATTATCACCGCCGGAAACGTGCCCCTGTTGACCGATACCGAGCGGTTCACCGGAGTCCATGAAATCCGATTAAGGCTTAAGCCCGACCTATCAACGCTCCAAAATTCTCCGAATTGGCCGATCTTGATATGGAACCTGCTTCAGTGGCGCGCCTCGCAAACACCCGGGCTAGAACGCGCCAACCTTCGGCTAGGTGAGGATGCTGTACTGACGACCAAGTTAGGTACGACATCTGTGGAAGTTGTCCCACCCCATGGTGAGACTTTTGTACAGCCTGTGCTTGACAGAACGATAAACCTTAAAGCTGAGACAGTTGGTATCTATGAGATACGTGCAGACGTGGACAAATACGCCTTCACTTCAAACGCGCTTAACCAAGCCGAATCAGACCTCACGGATAAGGCTACAGGGCGTTGGGGCGATTGGGGCGAAGCGACATTGCAGTGGTGGGGCTACCAAAGTTTTGTGTGGTTCTTCCTGTTGCTCGCCATTGGTATTTTAACGCTGCACCTGATCCTCGTTAACCGTGAGGCGTGAAATCCCGTTCCGAGGATCCTGATCTATCGAGATGTGAAAACCATTTGTTCACTATCATTGATACGGTTGGACTAAGCAGCCCAACCTACGGAGCTAAAAAATGAAAATCTTTCACTTGAGAACCGAACAGAAAATCGAGAAGTCCCAAGACGAGGTATTCAGCTTTTTTTCGGATGCGTACAATCTAGCGGAGATAACACCGCCTTGGCTCAATTTCCAGATGTTGACACCTATTCCAATAGAGATGAAGGTTGGGACGCTGATTGACTATCGTCTAAAGCTGCGTGGTGTTCCCATCCGTTGGCAGAGCGAGATAACAACTTGGGACCCACCTCACGCCTTCGTTGATGAACAGCGTCGTGGCCCTTACCGCCGCTGGATTCATACACATACCTTTGTTACTATTCCCGACGGCACACTGGTAAGAGATGAGGTAGACTACGCTGTCCTTGGGGGTAGGCTTGTGCAAAAGCTTTTTGTTGCCCCAGACATAGAGAAAATTTTTGCCTACCGTGCAGCGAAGTTGAAAGAACTCCTCACGTAGTTCCTCAAATGATTTAAATCTGCTACACACCTCACCGAAATCGGAATATGGAGGAATTTGTGAATAGGCAATCAATCTCTGACTCGCAAATATGTAGTGACCGTAATAATAGCCTGCTCGGTTTAACCGCTGCCCCGCACGAGGTAGGACTTTCGGCGGAACAGCTTGAATGCGTTTCCTCAACGACTCAGGGGTTCATTGATAATGGGCAGCTCGCCGGCGCGATCACACTTGTCGCCCGGCGCGGCAAGATTGCTCGCTTTGAGGCATACGGCATGATGGACATCGAAGCAGATAAGCCGATGCAAAAAGACACAATCTTCCGCATCTACTCGATGACCAAACCGATTGCTGCGGTGGGTGTGATGATGCTCTGTGAGGAAGGTAAACTAACGCTCGACGCACCGGCTTCGGCATATCTGCCTGAATTAGGCGGGCTGAAAGTGGTACAGGACGCTGACGCGGATGTGTTCACGCCTGTGGAAGCTGATCGGGAAATGACCGTTCAAGATCTGATGCAGCATACCGCAGGCTTGCCCGGGGCTGCCCGATACATGGGCGGCAAGACCGCAGTTGATAAACTCTACCGTGAAGCAGGCTTGCATCGTTTGCATGAGTGCAACTTACAGGAACTTGTCGAGAGATTGGGCAAAATCCCACTGTTATATCAACCGGGAACAAAATGGCACTACAGCATCGCCGCCGATGTCTTGGGACGGCTCATTGAGGTTGCTTCCGGTCAACCCTTTGACCAATTTCTAACCGAGCGAATTTTCCAACCGTTGGGCATGATCGATACCGGATTCTATGTGCCGACGGACAAGATTGATCGGTTGTCGGGGTTGTACAGTCCGAAGCCGACGGGTGGCTTACAGACCATTGACGCTCCAGAGGGCGGCACCGGACATATATCCAAGACCAGTTTTACAAAGAAGCCGAGATTCCTATCTGCCGGCGGGGGATTGGTCTCAACGGCATCCGATTTCGCTCGATTCTGCCTGATGCTCTCAAGCGAGGGGACATTGTCTGGAAAACGGCTGATGAAAGCGGAATCCGTTGAATTGATGACTTGCAACCATTTACCCGAAAGCTTGATACCACTCGACAAAAAGCCTGAAGATCGTTATGGGGGACTTGGTTTTGGGCTAGGCGTTTCGGTCCGTGTTCAACAGACAGATTGGGTGCCTGCCTCCCAAATCGGTGAATACGGTTGGATCGGCGGCACAAGCACCGAATTTTGGATCTCGCCACGGGCTGAGTTGGTAGCGATCGTTTTGGCGCAGCACATTCCCTTTTCGGCGTTGAGCTATACCGTAAAGCCGCTGGTCTACGCGGCGACCGTGGAGGGTTGACCAATCCAAGCCGAGTCGGGGTGCAGCGAAACACGATGCTACACATGGCTGTCACCGTCCTTGAAAATGAGATTGATTGGTGGTATACTCACTGTACAATTTAACCCTTGGGGAAATTATAATGCGGTGTGCCGAAAAACTATCCGAATCACGGAGCAACTAGATGAAAGGAATTTCGCCCATTTTTAGACTTCATGTCTTCCTTCTATCCGTGGTAGTTTGCGATACAGAGGACTCATGTGGGGGATGAACCGGAACACTAACTTATGGCTGAAGACACTAAAATATCTGACTTAGCAGGCTACATCAATCGAGTAAAGGCTGAAACTGACTTGGAAAAGAACTATCTCTATCGAGGTCAGGAAAATGAAGCATGGCAGGTAAACAGCAGTGCCTACTGTCGCTTAAACAAGGATTATGATGGGCCCCCTGATGTGTTACGTTATCTGTGGCAGAGCCATCTCAAGCAGATTATTGATGAGATCCAATTAAAGTATCCATCTACTTACAGGGACCTGCGTCCGTTAGAATGTATGGCACATTTGCAACATAACAAAGTTGCTACCGGACTGATTGATTTTACATTCAGTCCCTTGGTTGCGCTTTGGTTTGCCTGTGCAGATGAGAACATAAATGGTAAAGTGATTGTGTTAGAAAATGATAATGATAAAATTGAGGAAATACAAACAATTGAAGCTCTTGGGCGGGATCTGGAAACGTTTTTTGATGTGGACCAAGAACAATGGTATCGTTGGTCACCTACTTTGGACAATCGAACGGTGGATACCGAACGGATGACTATACAGCAATCGGTATTCCTGTTTGGCTTACCTGAAATGAATGGAGAAATGATTACTCAAGAAATCATAATCTCGGGTGAACATAAAGAAAGCCTGAGAACAGAGTTGGCACAAATGGGAATCTTGGAAAAAACACTATTTTCCGATTTACTCAGTTTTTTCGAGAGAAATACTTCTGAGCATTCCTATGATCTGACGCTTGTTGAGCCCTATTATGGAGAAAAATTGCCATGAATAACGGACTAACCAATGAAGAAAAGGATTATTACAATTATTTTCAACGCGGCAATGCTAGATTGGTCACCAAAAAGTACGATGGAGCTATTGAGGACTACGATGAGGCGATTGATCGGAAATCGGACTACGCCGCCGCCTATAACTTTCGCGGTTACGCCTACAGGGAAAAAGGCGAGTTTGAGCTTGCTCTCCAAGATTTGAATGAAGCGATACGACTCAGCCCCGACTATGTCGATGCCTATATTAATCGTGGGATGGCTTTCGGCAGAAAAGGCGAGTTTGAGCTTGCCCTCCAAGACTTGAATAAAGCCGTATCACTCAAACCAAACCTTGCAAATGCCTATTACAATCGCGGGCTGGTTTACGACATCAAGGGCGAGATTAACTGTGCTATCGAGGACTATAACAGGGTGATAGAGCGGAAACCAGATCATGCCATTGCTTATAACAGTCGAGGGGCTGCTTACGAAGCGAAAGGTGAACATGAACGTGCCATTGTAGATTATAATAAAGCGATAGGCCTGAAAACTAATTATGGCGAAGCCTATAACAATCGTGGGTTAGCTTATTACAGAAAAGGCGATTACGATCTTGCCCTCCAAGATTTGAACACAACGATAGCACTTAAACCAAACCTTGCCGAAGCCTATTATAATCGCGGTCTTGTTTACGAAATCAGAGAGGATTATGACCGTGCTATAGAAGACTATAACAAAGCGATAGAACTAAAACGGGACTATGCCAACGCCTATAATAGTCGCGGAATTGCTTGCCGCAGAAAAGGCAATTATGACCGTGCTATAGAAGACTATAACAAAGCGATAGAACTCAATCCCAATTATGCCGATGCCTATTATAATCGCGGCGTAGCTCTCCAAGACAAAGGCGAGGATAATTATGCCGTTACAGACTATAGCAAAGCGATAGAACTCAATCCCAATTATGCTACAGCCTATAGCAATCGCGGTTTAACTCACATCACCAAAGGTGATTATGACCTTGCGCTTGAAGACTTTAGCAAGGCGATAGAACTGAAACCGGATGATGCCATGGTCTATAACAATCGTGGTAACGTTTATGGTCAGAGATGTGAGTATGAACGTGCCATCAGAGACCACACCACAGCAATACAACTCAACCCAAATCTTGTCATGGCTTATTGCAATCGCGGGATGGCTTACAAGGAAAAAGGCGATTATGACCTTGCTATTGAAGACTACAATAAAGCGATAGACCTCAATCCCAATTATACTGATGCCTATAGTAATCGTGGTTTTGTTTACCGACGCCAAGGTGATTATGACCGTGCCATTGAAGACTTTAGCAGGGTGATAGCACTCAATCCTAAGTATGCTACAGCCTATAACAATCGTGGCGATGTTTATGGCGAAAGAGGTGATTATGACCTTGCTGTTGAAGACTATAACAGAGCGATAGCACTCAATCCTAAGTATGCTACAGCCTATAACAATCGCGGTGTAGCTTACATCAACAGCGGCGATGCTGACCTTGCTATCGCAGACTACAACCGGGCAATAGACCTGAACCCTGATCTGGCCAGGGCCTATGACAATCGTGGGAGGGCTTATGAGTACCAAGGCAATCATAACCTTGCTATTGAAGACTATAACAAAGCAATAGAACTCAATCCCAATTATGCCGATGCCTATTATAATCGTGGAAGGGCTTATAGGAACCAAAACGATCATGACCTTGCCATCATAGACTTTAGCAGGGCAATAGAACTCAGACCCAATTATGCCGATGCCTATAACAGTCGCGGTATTGCTTACTACTATAAAGGTGATTATAACCTTGCTATTGAAGACTACAACCGGGCGATAGATCTAAACCCCGATTATGCCGATGTCTACAGCAATCGCGGCTTTGTTTACGAGATTAAAGGTGATTATGACCTTGCTATTGAAGACTACAATCGGGCGATAGACCTGAATCCTAGTCTTGCCAATGCCTACTGGGGGCGTGGCGTGGTTCGTAGTAAACAAGGTGATTATGATCTTGCTGTTGAAGACTACAATCGGGCGATAGACCTAAACCCCGATCATGCCGATGTCTACAGCAATCGCGGTCTTGTTTACGAGATTAAAGGTGATTATGACCTTGCGCTTGCAGACTATAATCGGGTGATAGATCTGGACCCCGCCCTTGCCGCTGCTCATTACAATCGTGGTGTGGTTTATCACAGAAAAGGTGATTATAATCGCGCGATTGAGGACTACACCACAGCGATAGAGCTCCAATCGAACTTTGCCGAAGCCTATTGCAATCGCGGTGAGGCGTGGCTGCATGTGGGGGAATGGGAGAAGGCTAAACTAGATCTGACCGTTGCCAAGGCGATGGAGGAAGATATCGTCGCGGCATTTCGTAATGACTACGAAAGCGTTCCGGCCTTTGAACAGAAACATGCTCTGAAGATGCCTAAAGACATTGCCGCAATGCTGACACCACCGGAAGCATAAATCAGTTTGAAGTTCCTTGCCTAAGTGCTGTTTAAGCGATTGTCTGCTTTATACCTCCTTATGTCAGGGTGAAACCGAGTTTCTCTAAAAACTCGGTTTCTTTTTTATCTCTCAAAATTATAGTGAATTCAAAAAATAAATAAACACTTGCGCTCCACGGTAGGGGCGGTTTTTAACCGCACCGCATCGGCACCCCCCTTTATTCTACCCCCCCTTAGTCCCCCCCGCAAGCAGGGGGGAAAGCAAGTGGGGGGATAAAGGGGGGTGCCTACCCAACGGTAGGTTCGGTATCCGAACTGCCCCGGTTTGGAGTGTCTCATTAATTCTAAGGGCCACTATAAATCATACCCATCATGACACTTCTCCATCCAATCTGGCTGCTCCTACTCATTCCCCTGATTATATCCCTGAGTGTGTGGAAGCCGCCTTCCCGTCTCTTGAAAATTCTACGTTTGGCGATACTGTGCCTAATCCTGCTAGCAATGTGCGGACTGGCTGTGAAGCTGCCCAGCCGGGCGGGTATGGTTGTCGTCGTGGCGGACAGAAGCCAGTCGATGCCTCCTGACAGCGAGGCAAAGCAGAAAGAGGCAATCAATTTAATCCAAGGGGCCATGCACAGCGATTCTAACCTTGCTGTGGTCTCCTTTGGCAGAGCCGCCGCCATCGAGCAATCCCCCCAAGGTGGAAAGTTTGCCGGTTTCATCAACGAAGTTTATGGTGACGCCTCTGACCTGAATAGTGCCATTGAGAAGGCGATAGCACTCATCCCGCGGGATGCGCCCGGCAGGATACTTCTTCTTTCAGATGGCAGATGGACGGGCAAAGACCCATCGGGGATAGCGGCTCAGGCTACAGCACGGGGTATCCCCCTCGATTACCGCTTCATGCAGCGAGCTACTACGAATGATGTTGCCATTTCCCACATAGATGCGCCGGAAACGGTCAACCCCGGCGAATCTTTCATACTTGCTGCATGGATACACGCGCCGGTTCCGAGCGAAATCTCATTTGAACTGCTCCGCGGAAACCAACGTTTAGCGGCTGGCACGCGAAAAGTGCCGTCCGGGTTGAGTCGTCTCATCTTTCGGGATAAAACGACACGACCGGGAACACATCAATACACCGTGCGGATTGCGGGATCTGAAACCGATCCGGTGCCAGAGAATAACACAGCAAAAATTCTGGTGGGTATTGAGGGATTCCGTCCGATTCTGCACGTCACTACCGCTGCCGGTTCCGGGCTAGCGCGTCTGCTACAGGCGGGAGGATTAGATGTAAAAACTGCTCCTCCATCGGCATACCGTTGGACGCTTGATGAGTTATCGGGATATTCCGCTGTGCTAATTGAGAATGTGCTGGCAGATGAGATTGGTCTCCGCGGTATGGAGAACATCGCCTTTTGGGTGAAAGAGACCGGGGCAGGGTTCATGATGACAGGTGGAAAACACGCTTACGGGCCAGGTGGCTATTTCCGTTCGCCGGTTGAACCGATTATGCCTGTCTCGATGGAGTTGCGGCGAGAGCACCGAAAGCTAGCACTGGCTATTGTAGTGGCAATGGACAGGTCTGGCAGCATGTCGATGACGGTGGGTGACGGGCGAACGAAGATGCAACTTGCAAACCTCGCCACAGCGGGGGTCTTTGATATGCTTTCGCCGATGGATGAATTTGGTGTGGTTGCAGTTGATAGTTCACCTCACATCATCGCAGACCTTGCACCCGTCGAAAGACAATCGCGCGTCCGAAGTGACATCCTGAGAATTGACTCGCGAGGTGGTGGGATCTTCGTCTACGAGGCACTTTCCGCTGCAGCTAGGATGCTCGTGAAAGCCCAAGCCGGCACCCGGCACATTATTCTCTTTGCAGACGCCGCTGACTCGGAGGAACCCGGAAAATATCGCAAACTACTTGAGGAATGCCGAAAAGCTAACATCACAGTCAGTGTCGTCGGGCTAGGCACCCCTAGTGACGTTGACGCTGAATTGCTGCGAGACATCGCCTATCGTGGCAACGGACGCTGTTTTTTTACCGCAAATGCTCAAGAGTTGCCACGTTTGTTTGCCCAAGATACGTTCGTGGTGGCGCGTAATACATTTATTGATGAGCCGACCACAGTTCGGACGACAGGGGGCATGGCTTCGTTGGTGGGCAAGCAATATCAGATACCGTCTCCTATCGGTGGCTACAATCTTTGTTACATCCGTCCCGACGCAACCCTCGCGGTCGTAACGGTGGACGAGTACAAAGCACCTATTGTGGCAGCGTGGCAAGCGGGGATCGGGCGAGTACTCTGCTATACGGGTGAAGCGGATGGGACGCATACGGGTCCCATTGCGGGTTGGAAGGACATTGGCAATTTTCTCACGAGCCTCGTGCGCTGGACAGCGGGCGATTCTGAGAACCTGCCCGGCGGAATGTTGCTGACACAAAAGGTCAAGAATGGAATCAATGTGGTGCAACTTCACCTTAATCCAGAACGGGAGGCGGAGATTTTCAGAGAACTGCCCACTGTGAAGGTGCTCCGTGGTGTTGTTGGAGAAACGCCGTCTGTCGATGAAAGCAAGCTGTCTTGGACTTCGGCTGATACCCTCGCCGTGGACATCCCAATCCACGGGAGTGAGACGGTACTGACAACGGTGAAGATCCCGGGAGGCGGAAACATATCGCTGCCTCCCGTCTGTCTGCCGTATTCACCAGAATTCAAGCCTGCTCACACAGAATCGGGGCTTGCGATGATGGAACGGCTTGCGAAAGCAACCGCCGGGAAGCAACGAATTAATCTGGGGGAGATTTGGGATGACTTGCCACGACAGCCTCGACTGATATCGCTCCAACCGTGGCTATTGATTGCAGCCCTCCTTCTGCTACTTCTCGAAACCTTGGAACGCCGCACGGGGTTGATATCCATGAGACATGGGCGGCGGTTTGTAGAATCAGTATCGCAACGCATACGGAGGAAAGAGCGCGCAGTGTCTCAAATTACCGTGCCATCTTCCGAAGAGGAAATGAAACCGTCCACACCGGAAGAACCAGAAAAACACGAGGGGCTTTCCGATCGGGATGGGATGCTTGACGCTTTAAGTCAGGCGCGAAAACGCGCCAGCGGACGGACGGGGCGCGAGAGGTAGAGTGCATCGGGAACCACTTCTTCTCATGATGGATACGAGGTCACTAAAACTGTATGGATGAAGCTTATCGACAATATCTCATAGATGGTGAACGTGCGGGTGCCCAATACGCCTTGACAGCACCGCGCAATACCCCCTTCGGTACCGCCGGCAGTCAAATGGGCAAGCGTCCCGGCAGTTCACTGGAATTTATCGACCACCGCGAATACCAGCCGGGCGACGACCTGCGTCGAATCGACTGGAGTGGCTTCGCACGGAGCGATAAATTGACCGTCAAATTATACCGGGACGAAGTCAGTCCGCATCTGGATGTTGTCATTGACGGTTCATGCTCCATGGCGCTCGAAGATAGCCCCAAGACGCAAGCGACGCTCGGATTAGCCGCGGTCTTTGCAACGGCGGCATCAAATGTCGGATACTCTCACACCGCTTGGGTTGCGGGAGATGGTTGTCAACAGGTAGGCAAGGGCACAGACAGACCATCAATTTGGGACGAAATCGACTTTGGTTACCGCGGAGATCTTTTAACCTCATTTGTAAAACTGCCCCCGTCGTGGCGTCCGTTTGGGTTGCGTGTACTACTCAGTGACCTGCTCTGGCCGGGGGACCCATTGACCGTGTTGGCTCAATTTGCCGAGCGGGCGACAGCGGTCGTTGTGGTGCAGGTCTTGGCGGAAGTAGACGTGAGTCCGACCGAACGTGGTAACATCCGGCTTATTGATTCAGAGACGGAAGCGGTACAGGAGATTTTCTTGGACCCCGTCGCTGAAAAGCGGTATAGCGATGCGCTTGCCCGTCATCAGGAGAGTTGGCACCTTGCCGCGCAACAGACGGGAGCGATTCTGACAACGGTTGTTGCGGAGCAAATCTTGACTGACTGGCGATTGGAAGCGTTGGTTGCGGCGGATGTGCTCACTATCACGTGAACAGCGCGGATGGTAAGGTCTTAAGAATTGTCCTCAACTGGTTGTGTGCAGGCAAGCAATTAGAGAACAATCTGAATGGCGCGACGGGCGTGCGGTTGCAACCGTTTCTGTCTTGAAACAGCGAATTTTTATTGTTGAAATTGGCAAGGAAAAGCTTGGGAACATCATTTTTTCAAAAAAAACATAAATTTCCGCTTAACGGATATCCCTAAATGTTGGCAAACAACGAATATATTGTGTATAATATAAGCGATGTACCTGTATATTGTGCATAGTAAGATATATTTCTCAATTCCCATGTTGGTGGAAGCAGGGGCATTAGGTCTTAATTTAATTATTTTCGATCAGTCGGTTTATGATATGCTGCTGATTAGAGCAGCTACCAACAACATTACCTAAATATGAGGAGGTAATATAGTGAAACAACTGAAGCAACACAGAATCTTATTATTCGCCTTGGTTGCTGTTTTAGGCATCGCTGCGGTGTCGGCGCAAGCCGCCACCTTGAATGTCACGGTGACAAATGCCCAAACCGGCGAAAAACTGAGCGATATTTCCATTACTGCCACGTCCCAAGACGGTACTTCTACTGAAGGCGTTAGCGATGCATCCGGCACCCTTGAAATTGCAGATCTATCTGCCGGTGTCTACAAGATATCCGCCTCTGCCCCTGGTTATACCGATAGGATGATGGCAAACGTTGAACTGGTCGCCGACGGAGCTACATCGGTAGAAATTGCACTCTCTGCAGAGGTTATTGAACTAGATCAAGTTTCTGTTTCGGCATCGCGCCGCCGGGAGAAGGTGCTTGAAGCCCCGGCATCGGTCGCCCTTGTTACTGCTTCGCAGATTAGAGACCGCGTCGCACCAGAGATTACCGAACACCTGAAATCGGTACGCGGGGTGGATGTTATGAGTACCGGGATAGGTTCCTCAAATGTTGTCGTCCGTGGTTTCAATAACGTGTTTTCGACGACACTGTTGTCGCTTGTTGACAATCGCATCGCCCGCATTCCCTCGCTGCGCCTCAACGCTTACAGCCTTATCCCAACTTCAAGCGAGGATATTGAACAGATTGAAGTCGTCTCAGGGCCCGGCGCGGCGTTGTACGGTCCAAACAGTGCCAACGGCGTCATGCACATCCTGACTCGCTCGCCGTTCACCTCTCAAGGGACAACCATCAGCATTGGCGGCGGTGAGCGGAGTATACTCCTCGGTTCGCTTCGACATGCAGGGGTTATCAATGAAACATTTGGCTATAAACTTTCAGTCAATGGCCTTCGCGGAAATGATTGGGAAGAGGGTCGATCCAAAGAAGACCTTGAAGGCGAAGCGGAACCGGAATTTGATACATACAGAGCCGGCGGCGAACTTCGCGTGGATTATCGTCCTAACGACGATCTCATGGCAATCCTTTCCAGCGGTTTCACACAAATCAACGGCATTGAACTGACCGGTCTCGGTGCCGGTCAAGCCAAAAACTGGACCTACGGTTACGGTCAAGCGCGGTTCATTTACAAAGACCTCTTCGCACAAGCCTTCTGGAATACTAGCGATGCCGGGGATACCTATACACTGCGGGATGGCTTGCCGGTTGTCGATAATTCCAGTCTGTATGTCGGACAGATTCAACACGGTTATAGCCTTGGAAAGCGTCAACGCTTTACTTACGGTGCAGACCTATTACTGACCCGCCCCGATACCGAGGGGACAATCAATGGGCGTAATGAGGATAATGACAACATCAATGAGATAGGTGCGTATTTACAGTCAGAAACTGAAATTCTTCCGCCGTTAAAGCTTATTCTTGCCGGACGGGCTGATAATCATAGCCACCTCAACGAGATCGTCCTTTCACCGCGTGCCGCGCTTGCTTTCCAACCGAACGATGACCATAACTTAAGACTGACCTATAACCGTGCCTTCAGTACTCCCGGAACTTCTAATCTTTTCCTTGATCGGCTGGCAGGTAGGGATGCGTTTGGGTTAGGCCCCGCGCTTCAACCCCTACTAGGCTTCAGTCCTAGTACCGACGTATGGGCGCAGGGTGTAAGTGGCGAGGAAGGATTCACCTTCAAACGAGATGCAAATGGTCGTCCGCTGTTTCGCTCGCCCTTCTCACCGGCGGCAGAGCTGCCGGTAGAAACTCACATTCCCCTTGATGATCCTGTTTTTACCAATGTCATGTGGAACGTTGGGCGAGGTGCTGTCATGAGTGGCGTGCAACCAGTATTTGAAGCAGCTGTGAAACAAACCATACAGCAAACCTTCACCCCGCAAGCACTGCCTCAAGTTATTGCAGGGTTGCCCCCAGAGACACTTCAAGGAGTGGCAACACAAGCGATTTCAACGCTCCCACCACAAGTGCTGCAAGGATTGCCGCCAGAATTCGCCCCATTGCTGCAACCGGGCGCGATTGCGGCCCTGCCACCCGAACAGCTGCAGCAGATAGTACCTCAAGTGCTTCAAGTACTGCCGCCGGAAGTGGTACAAGGTCTCGCAGCCTCCCTCGCAGCCTCCACAGAGGAAGAAATTCTTAATGGGTTTGCCAGCCTCATCCCTGAGCAAGTAGATGGGGTGAAAAATGTCTTACGCACCCTTAATCCAGAGACCGCCGAGTTTACCGATGTTGACGATGTCAATAACGTTGACCCGCTGAAACCGACAATAACCCAAACGTATGAATTCGGTTATAAAGGGGTTCTCATGAACAAGTTGGCTTTTTCCGCCGATGTCTACCACACAAGGATTAACAACTTCATCGGTCCTTTGGTCGTTGAAACGCCGAATGTGTTCTTGGATGGGGAGACGTTAGCTGCCTTCCTCGGACAGCACTTCACGGCGGCGTTAAGCGATCCCAAGAATGCGACACTTAATCAGGCGTTGCTTGCGTTTGACGATCCGGCTCAAGGCGGTAACGGGAACGGTTCGGCTATTGACGAGTTGACAACGTTGTTCGTGGCTGGCACCGAGAACAACGGGCCCGCTTTCATTCCCTTTGGCACGGTAACACCCGAAGAGACGTCAGATCCAACCGCAATTATGATGACCTATCGCAACTACGGCGATATCTCGCTCAATGGACTCGATTGCAGCGTGACCTATTACCTCAATCCGAGTTTGAGTATCGGTGGGAATTACTCATTTGTCTCCAAGGACCTATTTGAAACCGAGATCACAGGCAGGGACATCGCCCTGAACGCACCTAGGAATAAGTTCGGCGCAAATGTTCAGTACCTCAACACCAATCTAGGGTTGGGAGCAGGAATTCGGTTCAATTATGTTGCTGGATTCCCTGTGAATTCGGGGGTTTACATCGGTGATATCGAATCGTATTACACGATTGACTTAAACGCGGGTTATGACATACCGTTCGGCCCGAGGCCTCGCCTGTCGCTGACAGTCCAAAATTTGCTGAACAATATCTATCAGCCATTTATCGGTGCGCCGGAGATTGGTCGTTTATCGCTGGTGCGCTTGACACAAACGTTCTAATCAATCAAATTGTATGTTTCATACAAGTTAACATCTATTCTAGTAGGTCGAGATTCATATCTCGACAAAATACTAGAAGTAACCGTATTTTGTGAATTCTACAGGGCTTACGCACTCCAGATTGTAGGGAACGCAGATCTGCGTTCCCTACGAATGACAGCGGTTGAATCGTCATTACGAAGCATTAAGGTATCCAACTGCGTCAGTCCTATATGTCATGCTCAGACCTTCTGGTCAAGTTGTAGCGCGAGCCAGTAGGGGTAGGTTTCATCCCTGTACACTAGTTCAAGGTTCACCTTCCGAACCTCGCTCGGTTGAGGCGCGACACCCGGAGGTTTTTTGCTAGCGGGCTTGAGTGCGAAAGCCAAAGTATTGCGCCCTTTTTTCAGCAGGTCCGGCACAATCGCTGCCTCTAGGTGGCAACCGGGTTTGTCCTCCGGATGGTCTGTGATTGTGAGCGGTGTAGTGGTGGATTGTTCGGGTTTAACAGTGACCGTCTGACCGTTGACTTGCAACTCAATATCGTCCGGTGTCATTAGTTCCGTGATGTTGAGAAGCAGCCTAACACGCACCGGCTGCCCCCCAGCAACTGTAGCTGCAAGGTCGTCAGGAACGTCAATCTCTATCTCAGCCTTGCCGCCCTCGCTATGGTATCCTAGCGTCAGTGGTAAGGCTAGCTGATAGATGTAGACCTTATTGGCATAACGGAGGCGTTCCGGATCACCTAGTTCCCGATACACCTCCCATTGCAGGTCAAAGAAACGGATCACGTAATCGTAGAAGAAGATGCCGTCTGCTCCTTGTTCGTAAAGCCGGTGGGCAATCCCCCGGTGTTCGAGGTGCTGCGTCAGATGTGCAGGATAGCCGTTTATCAATCCACTTCGTCGGAATTTAAAGAAGCCGGGTTTGCCCGCTCCTGCTACGAGGCGACAACTAGTCCCCTCAACTGCCCTGTGCCATGCCGAGATGTCCATCTCGTAGAAGCTAATTGTCCGACAGTGCGCGATCAGCACCTCTAACAAGCCCTCTTGAATCCAGGTGCGTATATCCAGCCCCTCGGCAAAATGGCACTGAATATCGTCTTCCGAACTTTCGTGTACCTCCGCCCTTCCCGCCTCGGGCGTCAGCTTCAGTCCTTTTTCCTTCCAGATTGAGTCCCGTGAGTATAACTGCGCTGACAGTCCCAGATATTTCCCCTTCTTCTCACCTACCTCGTCCAGCATTGCACGGACATCCCGCACATGCTGGTTCATGATTTCACGTCCTTGAACCTCTTCCCCTGCATTGAAGTAGGGACCGATACGGGTGTAGTCTAGGTCGAGTCCGTCAATATCGTAATTCTCCGCAACCTCTCGCAAGAATTCCAGATTCTGTGCGGCAATCTCCGGTTTATTCCAATCATAGATCGGGGATACTTGGGCATCGCGTTTCGATTTCAGTCGTAGTTGCGGATTTTCTCTATAGAACTTGGTCTGATATCTTTCAAATTCGAGCACTCTATATGTATGATGGCCGTCATTCATCCGGCGGCTGCCCCAAGCCTGAATGCCACAGCGGTGACACTCATCCACAAAGACAGCCATGGGGTCCATACCCGCCTCAACCCAAGCTCGTTGCGTGTCCCACATTTCGAGGACATCGGATTTCTGGAAAGCTCTAATCACGCCGAGGCACCGCTGCAAGATTCCTACATGCGAACCTTCAAAGCACTGAACAAGGGAACGGATTTGCCGTTCAGCCTGCTCAGGGCTACAGGGCGTTTCCCCGGCATCGTAGGTAGCAATGAGTCGCTGGCGCTCCCGTAAGGGAATTAGCCCTTGACGATTTAACATGGACGCCTCCTTTATACATTCCGAGCCAATTTTTGATATGACTAGGGTTCGTAATATCGATTAGCTCACGGATGGAAATCCGCCCCCGATGAGGGGTTCGCCGTTGTTGACTTCGATAGTTGGAATCAGGCAATGGTGCGACGCTTGTGCATCGTTGAAACAGACTCCTTGAGCGTAGTAAATTATCACAAAGGCGCGGCGTTGCCGATTGGTTGTGTTCTGTGGGGTTGCATGGAAGTTCAGACAATGGTGGAACATACATTCACCGGTTGAAAGTTCCACCGGCACGCCGAAACTGGCGGGCCGTTCCTCCATTTTCGCTCGTTCGGTCTTGAGGTCCGGATTTTTTGCCAACGCCTCTTCTTCCTTCTTTTTCGCTTCGGGGGCGAAACGAGGGTCTCGGTGACTGCCGGGAACTACATGCATACAACCGTTCTCCACAGTAGCGTCATCAAGAGCAATCCAGCAGCTAAGGATTCTTGGGGCGGAGAGGGGCCAGCCGTAGAAATCTTGGTGGAAACGGAAATGGCCATTATCTTGTGGCGGTTTGGAGATGATATGATCATGCCATAGACGGAGTTTCGGCGTCTTCAAAAGCGTCTTAGCAATTCCAGTTATCAACGGATGCCGCACCGTTTTTTCGTAGTCCTCATCTCGCTTCCACATGTTGACATATTGAGTGAGGACTCGTGGCTCATCCTCGGCATCTTTGATAGTGCGGCGGTGGCCTACGCTGAACTCGACCGATGAATCGTCCCCTCCTGCTAATTCGATATCAACAATCCGATCCAACCCATCAATAAGTGCTTCAACCTCGCTCGGTTCTAGAACCTTTCCATATCTCAGATAACCGTTCTCATCGAAAAATTTTGCTTGTTCCTCCGTAACCATTTTTAGCCTCCGCTGTTTCTGTTTACTCATGTTGCTGAAACATTTGTAAAACTAGTGCTACTTCTGTCGCACTACCCGGATTGTATCATACTTCTCACAAACTGTAAATGCTGAACGCTTTGGTGTTAGGGCTATTCAGTTTTCGGCTTTTTAACCAGTTGGGTCGAAACGTCGCAACGAGGGCATGGCTTGGCTGGTAAAGTATCGGGCTTGGGAAATCCCTCTCACAAGAGAATTAAATGACCCTATTTGGTGTGCAGAATGAGTGAATTATGTGGCGGTCAACTTGTAGAGGACTTTGCGTCTATGTTAGGAGTTCAGAGATTTGACAACTTACCGAGGGTAATGTATAATCCGACGAACCGGTAGAGATAAACTAGGGTTGGTTGGGAAGGAGCTTATTTCTGTTGAAAATATACCGTAAGAACGGAGGAAGATCATGGCACAAAAGAAGGTACTCGTTACCGGGATGAGTGGCTTAATTGGCGGCCTCGTGCGAGACCGCATAGAGAGCAAGTATACTTTGAGCGCGCTGAATCGCCGCCCAGTAGAGGGAGTCGAATGCCATCAAGGCGATATCGCTGACTTGGACGCCATTCGCCCCGCTTTTGAGGGGGTTAATGTGGTCGTACATCTAGCAGCGATGGCGCAACCGGCGGGCATGACATGGGAAGAATTGTTAAGCGCGAATATCGTAGGGTGCTACAACGTCTTTGAAGCATCGCGGCAGGCGGGTGTTAAGCGAATAGTTTTCGCTAGCAGCGGAGCAACCGTCAGAAATTGGGATCGCGTATTTCCCTACAACGCAATTGTTGAAGGACGTTACGATGAAGTCCCTGAGACATGGAAGAAAGTAGATCACGAAACGCCGACGTGGCCGGGGGGACTCTACGGTTGTTCCAAAGTTTTTGGTGAGGCGTTGGCGAGGCATTATACGGACACCTGCGACATCTCGATAATCTGTCTACGCATCGGCGCGGTCACCCATGAAAACCGTCCGACAGAGCCGCGTGGTTTCTCTGTCTGGTGCAGCCAGCGGGATGTTGCACAGATGATCGAAAAGTGCATTGAAGCACCTGACAGCGTGAAGTTCGATATTTTCGAGGTCGTGTCCGACAATAAGTGGGCTTACCGCGATATTTCACACGCTTGTGAGGTGGTTGGATATGTGCCGGAGGATGCAGCGGAAGATTACCGCTAGTAACAGATGAGACGTCAACTTCAAGGAAGGATGCGTAGAGACGGTGAATTCGTCAACTACTATTCCGTTGGAACGGAACTTACTCTAGGTTGTGTGTAGCTGGGAATACGAATTACGCCGTGCGAGTCGTGTCCGGCGAGGTTCGCATTCACCAAGATCTCCGCTACGTTTTCAGCAATGTGGCAGGGCGTGTCTGTTGCCATAAATACCTCTCGCGTCATAGCGTGTAGGTAGCTTGCCTGAAAGGAATGTGTTATCCCCATGATTCTGCCTCCTGTCTCATATTTCTCGCTATCATATCTTACGGATCAATCGGACGAGACCCTGTAAAATTGAAGCGCGTTGTTGCGGAACAACTTTCTCAATTCATCATCTGAACAGCCGCTGACCGCCCACTCCAAGGTCTCGACCCATCTCGGATATTCGGTCGCCTGCGCTGCAACGGGCCAATCGCTGCCGTAAATCACACGATCAAAACCGAAGCACTCGATCACATGATCTATGTAAGGCTTCAAATGTTCTCGTGTCCACGTTTCAAAATCGGCTTCGGTCACAAGCCCGGAGACCTTACAAAAGACATTGGGGAATTCAGATAGCTCTTTAAGCTCACGCTTCCACGGTTCAAAGAGCTGATCCTTAATGTTCGGTTTGCCGATATGGTCTAATATAAACTGGATGTTTGGACACTGCTTGACGAATTGAAGGGTATTGGCAAGGTGCGGATGGTAAATGCAGATATCAAAGCTCAACTCGAACTCCTCAAGTGACTGGACGCCTCTAATAAAATCGGGCTGTACACAGAATTCGAGGCTTTCCGATTGAATCAGACGACGGATCCCTTTGACCATTGGGTTTTCAGACAGTTGCTCCAGAAGCGGCCTCGCACCGTCGCCTTGCTCAAGCGGTGCGCCTGCCACAATTCCCCGGATTCTTGGATCTTCTTTCGACAACGATGCGATCCACTCTGCCTCTTTCAGGTTGTCGTCGGGGTGGGGATCACATTGCACGAAAACCATTGTTCCAACATCAACCGTCCCGCAAGCGTTTCGGTAATCCTCTAGCAAATAGGGTTTGTTCAGAAATGGGACATCTTCAAGCCACGGGTATCTCAGAACACTCGGATCCCAGAGATGAATGTGTGTATCGACAATTGGAAAATCTGCCATAGTTATTCCTCATTTAGTGATGCCATAAACATTGTGCTCCGCTAGAGCACAGGCTTTGTAGGTTTCGTGATTATCCGTGATCCAGACAACAATTATACACCTCTCCTAGTCAATAAGATTGTAACACACATGACGAAAAAGGCAACGGAAATTTTCGGTTGACAAGCCGTACTGCTGGTGCTATTATATCACAGAGGCAATTCTGATTTTGCGAGCATTAAGATATTGACAATAGAGAGGGAAGACATGGCAACAAATTCGACCGATTCACTTCAGGGAACAACGCGGAAAGGAATACCACTTGTTACCAAAGTGCTCGCGATTCTCCTCGTGCTTTTGCTTATTTTCTTTTTTTTACAGTGGTATTTGATAACAGGGCTATTCAGCTTTGCTGCAGATCTCATGAAGAGTCAACTGATACAGCAAGCACCTGATGGTGTCGATGCAGAAGCAATCAAAGCAACATTCGATCGAGTTGAACAAGCGATGCAGGCTATGCCGTTGAGTTATCTACGGGGACAGGTGCGCTTAAGGAAAATCAGGATTGCGATAGATTATGCGTCGAAGGCGAACGAGGATGGACTGTGGAGTGCGGAGGAGATTAATACGCTGCTGAAAATGACGGATGCGGCTGTGGGGTACAGAGGAAAGGAACAGTAGTGGATGAAAGAATTGACAGATCCTTACGAAAAATTTGCGTATCCCTACGACCGCATGATGGCGAATGTTAACTATGTCCGCTGGGCAAGCTATATTGAGGATCTCTTCAAACTCTATAAATCTGAGCCGCGAAAGATTTTAGAGGTTGCCTGCGGCACGGGGTCGTTGACAGTACTGATGGAGGAGCGGGGCTACGAAATGTGCGGCTTAGACCGCGCCGAGGGAATGCTGACTGTTGCGCGTCAAAAGGCAGAGGACCGTTGGCTAAATATCCCATTTATGCGTGGGGATATGCGCGATTTCGACCTTCAGGAGCAGTTTGATGCGGTGCTTTGCGTCTACGATAGTATCAACTATGCGGTCGATGAAGCCGAACTTGAGGCGGTTTTCCGAACGGTTTCAAAACATTTAGTTCCGTCCGGTTTGTTTATCTTCGATGTTACCACTGAGCGGAATATCGTTCAGCACTTCCACGGGCAGACATTTTCGGAGAATCATCCTGACTACTCCTATACGTGGAAAAATATGTATACCTATCACGATAAGATTTGCCGGACAGCACTGACCTTCTTTATCCGCGAAGGGGAACTATTTCGCCGTTTTGAAGAGGTTCACATCCAGAAAATTTTTGAGGTCGGCACCGTCAAAAAGCTGTTGAAACAGACTGGATACAAGATGCTCAGTGCGTGTGATATGTACACTTTTAACCGGTGGAATCGACATTCCGATCGAATCAATTTTACCGCCCGCAAAGAGGAGGCATGAGGATGACCGATGAGAAAGCAGCTATGACGGTCGAATCAGCACTGTTACATCTGCAAATCAATGGCTGGTGCGTGGTTGAAGATGTCATTCCCAAAGATAAGGTGGAGACAATATGCGAAAGCGTCGAGAAAACGGTTGAGACACACGGGACTTACACCGGTGTCGAAGGGGTGGGAACTCGGAAAGGCTTGCTTGCATTCAATCAGTCGTTCGCACCTTACCTTGCCGACAAACGCGTATTGAGGATTGCCGAAGCGTTATTCGGACCGCATGTACGTATCTCTTTTACAACGGCACATATCAACTACCCGGGCAATGTACGTGGCGCGCTACATTCGGATTGGCCCTTCAATCAAAACAACGCCGGACATATACCCGCCCCATATCCTGATGCGGTCATACACCTGACCACATTGTGGATGCTCTCGCCATTTACACATGAAACTGGCGGTACACTGGTTGTACCGGGCAGCCACCGGTCTCCGAACAATCCATCAGGCAATAACGGCATTGACCCTCTTGAGCCTTATCCTACCGAGATGCAGGCAGCGGGAGCTGCGGGCAGTGTATTGATGCTTGATAGCCGGACATGGCATGCGACCGCCCCCAACAAAACCGATAAGCCGCGTGTCGGGATGGCTGTGCGTTATGCGCCGTGGTGGCTCAATCTTGACGTATTGATGCCCGGTTCGGATGAACGGGCTCGCATAGTAGACGAAACGGGGGGAAATGAGAATGAGGTTGCGGCGGTTTCTCCTGCGATTTACGAATCACTGCCGGAGGAGGTCAAACCGCTCTATCGGCATTGGGTGAGATAGCAGCAGGAAACACCTTCACTCCGCATTCAAAGCTTCTATTGCTTTTTCTTCACTATCAAACGGTTCAAATTGTTCGACTAGCTTGCTCCGTATCATAAGATTTTGGATGTTCGGCCCGACGTTGATGATTGCAACTAACCCGCCCTTTTGTTCGACGGATACGTATGCCCCTGTTAAGGCACCAAGTCCTGAACTTCCCATGATTGTGACACGGGCGAAGTCTACCAAGAATTTGGGGGTTCCAGTACAATTGGCAATCTGTTCATCAAATGTCCTTTTGAATTCAAGGGCGGCGGTTCCAAAAATCTTACCGCTCAGTTCCAAAATAATAACACCCTCTCGATGGCGAATATTAACTGCCATAAATCTCTCCTAATATGGCACGAGTCATATTGGCTATGAATAGCTAGGTATAGCTGCTTTATAAGGCCTCTGCGCCCGGTAATCCGGACGCAGAAGATATAACGTTAATGTTCTAAAGTTAGGTTACAAATGGGCTATTCGCTGGCACTAGACCGCAGCAAGTGAGCACCCATCGCGCCGCTTAATAACGGGTGTAGAGCGTCAAAGATAATCCACACCAGCGATCGGACGTCGGGACTAGCACCTGTAAACTCCTTCCCAACACCACTGATGCCGAACCAGTTCCAGAAGAAAAGTATGGCTGTGAACAGGAATCCGTAGAACAGTGTATTGGCAGCGATAAACTCTGGTCCGCTTGCACTCTCGCCGGCACGACTCATGCGAATGTAGCCAAATATCAATCCCAGTATTATTGAGATAGCGGAGAGCGGGTTAATCCAGTCCCAGGCGCTGCTGTAAGGTTGCGCGTCGCTAGAAGTGTGGTAAACCGGCTCAATGACTGTGTGGATGGCAACTATTGCCGCAATCAGGATCAGAATAACACCTAAAACTCGCTTTAAGGCTTCCATGAAAAATTTCTCCTTTTCTCGTATCGGGTGTAATTAAATATGTCCCCAAAACAGAATTGGGAACCTCATTTTCATCTTCGCCTTTGCCGGTTTGGATTCTGTTGTCCAAGTCAATAATCCCCATTTTACGAAGCATTGAAACGCGAAATTCCGGGGCATCTTGTTCAACGGGCCCTGAAGCGGTAGGAGTACTTCCTACGATAACGGCGATTTTAACCATTTTCTTAACAGGTTTATAGTAGATTTTAGAATTAATGAGACACTCCAAACCGGGGGCGAAAGTATTCATTTATTTTTAGAATCCACCATAAATCGGTGTATCTCTACTGGATGACCGACCGAGGAGTCGCTTCAAGGCGTGTGACTTTGATCTGTGAACGATCCATCATGTCAGGAATTTTGGGGGCGATTTCGTTTTTCCACGTGTCGCTTTCATAGACCGCTTCATACAACTGCGCCCGTTGTTCTTCACTCTCAAATCTGCGAATCCAAACATACAGATCTTTTTCTTCCTCGCCGACAAAGCTTCCCAAAATCACCATCCCTTTCGATATCTGAAAGGGAATTATCACCTCCTCCATATAATTAACCCAGTTAGCCTCCTGGCCGGGTCTCATTCGATACTGTCGAAGTTCAAAGAACATAACTATCTCCTCATATGTTATGGGTCAGGGGTGTGCCCTCATGTAGTATCGCCGGTAAATTTCCTTACCTGTTATTATGACTTGACGGGGGTAACAAGTATCAACCCACCCCAATATTATACCAGTTCTTGATTAGGATGTGAAATAAATTTACTCCAGATAGGGTCATTTAATTCTCCTGTGAGAGGGATTTCCCAATCCCGATACTTTACCAGCCAAGCCATGCCCTCGTTGCGACGTTTCGACCCAACTGGTTAAAAAGCCGAAAACTGAATAGCCCTAACTCCAGACCGAATGGCTGGCCTGTTTTTTGGAGTTAAGTATACCAAGAATATAAAAAAAGCCCGAGCAGATCACTCGGGCTGTATTGAAGATCGATTTAGGTTATTCGGGGTAAGCGGTTGCGAGGGCTATCACTGCATACGAAGTGACAAGCACCCTATCGCGTTCCATCCAACGACTGTTTTCATTGGCCCACCAGCCTTCGGGGTCTTGTTCCTCGATCAGTTTTTCGGCAAGTTCTCTGTACCAATCGTGTGCCACTCCTTTGGCATCGACGATGATGGGTTCACCATAAACTTTTAATGCCTTTGCCATTGTATGATAGTTGTAGAAGAGTCCTTGCTGTTCCATACCGTAATTCTCTTCGACTGTGAAATGTCTTTGGATCCAGTCCACTGCCGCTTGTACACGAGGGTCGTCTCGATCGACTTTAGCGTAGATGAAACTCAACAGTCCTGCGTAGGTCATGCTCGCATACGATTGGTGGTTCCCTGCTTTGCTCTCGCCGTCGGGGGCGTAGATAAAACCGCCGTCATCTCCTGCCCAATCTTGGTCGTTGGTTTCACTGCGATTCTGACATCTTTCGAGGAATTTAACTGCTTTGTCCCACACCGCTGGGTCATCGAATCCGCTCGCCGTAAGTGCCTGTATAGCCATGTTCATGTTCGACAAATCATGAACGTGCTCCCGACTTCCGTAACCGATTCCCCCGAAGTAGACCTCGCTTTCATCTGTCACTTGGAGACCTTTGATGAAGCCTTGTGCTTTGGCGATTGCAGCATCATATTCCGGATTCTTTGCGGCTGAAAGTGCCATCAGCGAAACAGAGGTATTATAATTCGGCAGGGCGGGTTGCATTTCAATGTTATAGATTGCACCGTTGGGCTGCTGCATTGCTAGGAATGCTTGGATCGATTTCTGGATGAAGGGGGCATTTGCCTCGGCGTACTGATCTTGTGGGTGGCTCAGAAAGGCGGTAACTGCCAATCCTGTTATACCGGGATGTTGCCTAAATAGCCCATCATCCGCCTGCTGCATTTTTAACCATTCCAATCCTCGATTGATTGCTTCTAGCACTCTCGGATTCAGGTCTTGGTAGTCAGTACCGCCGTGACTATCGGCATAGAGGGGTTGGCTCAAGAGGATGAGCGCGAATAAAACGATTGTGTGTTTGTATCTGTTTGTCAATTTCATGTTCTATGATCTCCGTTATGTTTGAGTGATGAGTGAATGAACCTTATATCAGTGTGTCTGAATTTGAGCAAATCCTGTGCCAGTTGCCAAATACCGTGTCTATTGGATTTCGCAGCCCTATCCTTCGCCCTAGTGTTCAATAAATGAACAGAGGTGTTCATGAAATGGTCAACTCCTAACTCCAATTGGATCGCAGGTTGGGAAACCTACACCACGATTTCCCGCAAAACTGCGGCTCAGATTTGCATCAATGGCAAATTTGTTGCAAACATCATCCAATAAATCAACCTTTATAATTTCTAAGATGTTGATCGCTATCAGGTTTTCTGATACCCTAATTGTTGCGCGGCGCAGGTTCTCCGTCTCTGATTAAAGGGCCCCGCCGTTCTCCGCCAACAATCGGGACTCTTGACTTCACACATATTTTACTCAGATTTCCAAGAACAAAGGAGCTAAATCCATGAGAGCACACCTTTTTCGTCTGACAGTTTTCCTATTGATTAGCCTGACACTTCCACTAACTGCCACAGCACAGGTCGTAGATATTCCCGACCTCAACCTCCGCACTGCAATCGAGGAGGCTCTCGGCAAAGCGTCCGGTGATACCATCACCGCGGTCGATATGGCAAATTTGACCACACTTGAAGTCAGCTATGTCGACATAAGCGATTTGACCGGGCTTGCAGGGGCAATCAAACTGAGATCGCTGTATCTTGATGACAACAATATATCGGACATCTCAGCGGTGGCGGGATTAACCAATTTGACAAGGTTGGAGTTTGGGAGCAACAATATATCAGATCAGATGCTCTCCCCACTGGCATACCCACCGAACGCCACGAACCTCCGCTTTGAGGTTACCGATACCGATGGCCTCCATCTGCACCTGCTGCCCATTCGCAGCCATTTACGGTTAACCTAGAACGGTGGATTGGCGAGGCGAAGCAACGCAACCCCGGAGATAAAACCTTCCAAAAAGGGATTGCCGTGCTAGAACAACTCCTAGAGACGTTGCGCCCGACAGAAACGGTACTTTTGGCAAACTACCCCAATCCGTTCAATCCAGAGACGTGGATACCGTATCGCCTCGCCCACGCCACCGATGTTCAAGTCACTATTTACGATACAAAAGGCGTGGTGGTACGTCGATTAGATCTGGGGCACCAGCCTGCGGGGAATTACACCAATCGATCGAAGGCGGCGTATTGGGACGGCCGCAACGAGAGCGGGGAATCGGTGACAAGTGGTGTCTATTTCTATCAACTTCGGGCGGGGGATTACACTGGATTGCGGCAGATGGTCATCGTCAAGTAGACGTCCAAATAGGCACCCTGCGGTTTGTTCATGGGTTAATGAACAAACTTCTGAACACATAAACGATGTGGAAAGAACCTTCTCACCCACTCGCACTAAAAGCGACTAGAACCGCACAGTCTCACCGGTTTCCGAGGAACGCATCGCAGCGTCATAAACCTGCATGACTCGTCTGATCTCCTCTGGTTTGACAATCAGCTCCACTCCTTTGTTCAAGACATCGGAGATATTCTGGTAGTACGACTTCCACGATCCCCTGACGCTCTCAACCACCAGTTCACGCTGCTCGCCATCCGCTTCGGTCCAAACCTTTGCATAGGTGTCGGGCTCTTCTTCTGCGGCATCAATGTTTCCTGCAACCATCGGTCTCTCCTGCGGATCTAATCCATGCTTAATTAACCCGCCGAGGTCGCCGAGGACGTACCAACGCGGCTTTGCGACTTTTGCTAAGTTGCCCACCTCAATCTGATAGCGGACATCATTCTCAAATTTAATCAGCAGGTTCGCATAGTTGCCGATGTCAATATCCCACCGTGATCCGTAATGCACGTCGCAAAAAACAGTTTTGACCGGGGCGGAAACCAGTTGCAGGGCTTGATCGACGAAGTGCGCGGGCCAATCGAAGAGGATACCGCCGCTCTGGTGTTTGACACCCCGCCAACCTCTCGGACCACCGTATCTCATGATACCGACCTGAAACAGATACGGCGTTCCGAGGAGACCATCCGCAATCGCCTTTTTGACGGTCAAATAGTCCCAATCCCAGCGGCGATTGTGAAAGACGCTTAACATGACACTGTTACGCTGACTCGCCTCGATCATCGCATCGGCTTCGGCAGCGTTCATACACATAATCTTATCGGTGACGAGGTGCTTGCCCGCGTCCATCGCCCGAATCGCCAGTTCAGCGTGCGTGTCGTGTGGTGTGGCAAGGATAACCAGATCTACTTCATCGTTTGCGATAACCTGATCAATGGTCTCATAAAGTTTCACATCGGGGTACGCTTCTGCGGCGGCTTGCCGTCTTTCCGGGCTCCGCGTTGCAATCGCATACAGGTTAAGTCCGTCCGCCAGACCGACGAGATAGGCGTGGAACGATTGACCGGCGTAGCCGTATCCGATAACTGCTGTATTGATCATCGAATCTCCTTCTATATTACTGAAGGTAGGGAACGCAGATCTGCGTTCCCTACCATACCAGACTTGTGTTAATTAATCCTCCCAATTCAATACAACCCCCAATAGATTCTGATCCCACTCCATCAACAGTTGATACGCCTCGGCAGCCTGAATCCCCGGCAGCCGGTGGGTAATCAACGGGGCGACAACGACACGACCGCGCGCGATAAGCTGCAGCGATAACTTCCAATCATCACGGAGCGTCCAGAAATTTGGAGAGGATTCATGACGCGGACGCACGGAATTATGGGCACCTAACACCGTCAACCCCTTTCCGTGGACATCGCGGTAAAAGTTCACACGCTCCGTCTTTCCCCGCGTGCTGGCAAGCAGAACAACCCGTCCGTGCCAATCTGCCAATTGAAGCGCGGTATTGACAACCGGTGGATGCCCCGTCGCTTCGATGACAACAGCCAGACCTTTACCGCCGGTAATTTTGTCGAGTTGGTCATTGAGATCTTCGGCTTCTGGGTTTAGGACGTAATCTGCCCCAACCTGTTTGGCGAGTTGTAAGCGGTTATCAGACAGATCCGCTGTAATCACAGGCAATCCGCCGCTAAGTTTCGCAAGTTGCATCGCAAACAGACCGATTAAACCGCCTCCCAGCACAATCACCGGCTCGCCAAGCTCAATTTTGGCTTTCCGAACCCCTTGCATCGCAATAGTACACAGGTTGAAGAAGACGCCGTCTTCCGATGATAACGTTGCTTCCGTTACCTTGAGAAGGCTATCCGGTGTGGCGACAAAATGACTCGTATGCCCTTTGGATGAAACGACACGATCGCCGATCTTGAAACCGTCTACATCTCTGCCACAATCGATGATCACGCCGATATTGCTATAGCCGGGATATGACGGATAGCGGCCTTGTGCATTGGGCAGTCCGAGCAGGAAGGCACGCTCTGTACCTGGGCTGATAAGCGAACATTCGGTTGCCACCAGAATCTCGTCATCTCCAGGGGACGGGAATTCAAATTCCTCAATTTCAACCTTCGCCCGACTGGGCCAAACGACTCTTTTGCCTTTCATGCGTTCCTCCTTGGTGGGCGGGGACAATTTTCATGGGCGCAAATTTGTTTCTCGATCCACTGTATAACAGAATAATATGATAAGGCCTATGTGCGATTCAGTATACACCATGCCGGAGTTAAAATCTATGATAAAATGATAGCGGTATTTTGGACGATGACGTTACAAATTATTTCTCTGAACTGCACGATTTAGATTGAACGGATTGTTAAGACACACTATAATAATGCAAGTAGTAGGGTAAGCTGCTACCTATCTTTAGAGAAACCGACTTTTTCGTTTCCCTATAGCAGGAATAATGCGTGTTATACGCTACAAGGTGCTTTGGAGGAATGGATGGTTAAATTTTTATTGACGTTAGTTTCAGTGGGCACCCTTGCGTTGCCCTTGAACACGATCGACGCAGCAGAAGATCCGATACTCAGAAAGATCGCAGCCGTTGAAACCGATTCGCCGCCGAAGATCGATGGGAAGCTCGACGATCTGTGTTGGCAAAAAGCGGCGCAGACCGGTGATTTTATTCAATTTGAACCAAACTCTGGTGAGCCTGCCAGCCATAAAACGAAAGTCTACCTCCTCTATGATCAGAATCGACTGTATGTCGGTTTTGAGTGTTTCAAGAGTGATATGAACGTCCTCGCCGCAAATTCTGTCCAGCGAGATTCCTTCTTCTTTGCCGATGACCACGTTGAGGTCTTGATTGACACCTATCTTGACCAGCGTAATTGCTATGCTTTTGCGTTAAACCCGCTCAGTACACAGACAGATCGACGAATAACAAACGAGGGTGGGAATGTGAGGCGGAATAGCTCTAATGTCGGTTCTGCTATCTCTTGGGACTGTGATTGGTCTGGACATAGTGCGACATATGATGACCGATGGACAGCCGAAATTTCCATTCCGTTTGCAGAACTCCGTTTTCCGAAACAAAATCCTGATGCGGTTTGGGGAATCAATTTTTGGCGGAATGATGAGTCGCAGCAGGAGGAGTTGTCGTGGGTAGAACTTGGAGGCCGCCAATACGCCGTTTCACAGTTTGGTCATCTGACCGACTTGCCGTTGGATCGACTGGTGACAAAGCGTCCGTTAGAGGTTAAACCGTACGGCACCCTAAAGCCGGAAAAAATTGGCGATCAGGATCCCGAATTGAATACCGCTGCAGGTATCGATGTTCGGTATCCCTTCTCAAGCGTGACGGTCGACTTCACGCTCAACCCGGATTTCGCACAAATCGAGGCGGATCCGGATCTGGTCAACCTATCAGATATCCCACTCCGTTTTCCAGAGAAGCGTCCCTTCTTCTTAGAAGGGAACGAACTCTTCCAGACACCGGTTGAGTTGTTTTATAGTCGCCGTGTTGAGGATCTCATGTATGGCGGGAAGGTAATTGGTAAGTTGAGTGATTACAATTTCGCCTTCCTCAACGCACAGGCGGGCCCGGAGAACGCTGCGTTTAAGACCAATTCACGGTTCAGCAGCGATCTCGATCGGGAAATACTCGCGCGGGCTTTGCGCGAGGTTTTTGATAAGAATGACATCTCGCTTTCCGACATGACTTCCGTTGCTGTCAAGGATAAAGAAGGTAAATGGCTAATAACAGATGTGACGGAAGAGAAACAGTACACTATCATAGATCAAGGAGATCGGTTAAACATTTATGATGTTGACATGGATCATTTACCGGCTGATGAGTACAACTATTCCGTTTTCCGTGTGCAACGCGAAATTGGCAGAAACTCGGCAATCGGACTGTTGGGTGTGAACAAACAGGGGCAGAGTCTATATGACCGAGCGTCAGGAATTGATGCTCGTATTAGACTGCCTGCTGAGGTGAATTTCAACTTTGAATATGCTAGAGAATGGAAAGCCGGGATCGGGGACGATAATCCCATCAGCGATGATATTATCTTTGCCGAATTTTCGCGGCGAGCGAATGTCTTTTCTTTTGAGGCGCGATATATCGACATTGGAGAAAATTTTGATGTCGAGACCGGTTTTATTCCGAGGACGGATCGGCGGGGCCTCGAGTTTACCACTCGGTACAATAAGCAGTACGCAGGCTTGGTACAACGCCTGCGCGGCGAGGGCGTAGTTGACCGCTTGTATAATCATGCGGGTGAACTGACCAACGAACGCTATCAGATCCGTGGGTTGATTGGGGTTAAAAATATATTCGTTTTTACCGGGCCAGAATGGTACTATCACGTCAATGATGACGGTGTGGCTTACACGGATAGAGTGCTGAATTTCTTCACCGGCTGGTTTCCGCCCAAGTGGGTGAGAGTTCGGAATTTTGGAACGGTTGGCATCCGAGACGATAAAGATACTTTCTTCATTCGACCAGAGGTAACGTTCCGCCCAACAGCGAAGCTAGACTTGGAACTGACCCTGCAGCGCTTGGTGGAAGATGGCGTTCTGGAACAGTGGACGCGCCGTTTCGCTATCAACTATCAATTCGCACAGCGGATGTTCTTCCGCTCCAGTGCAGAATTCACGATTGATGACGATCGACGGATTTTCGGCTTGTTTGCGTACGAATATCTACCTGAAAGCACATTCTTTCTGGTCTACAATAATAATCGCGACAAGGATGGCGACACAGAGCAGATTGTTTTTGTCAAGTTAGCACACCTGCTCAAGGTTGGACTATTTTAATTCGAGTTGCTGGATAGCCCGTAGGTCGAGATTCATATCTCGACAAAACACCGAAGTCATTTTAACGTATTACGCATAATCTGTAAGGAGGCAATAAGCCTATGGATGCAAAGTTAAAAAAGATTCAGATTACCCCTGTGAAATTCAACAAGGACGGTGATGTGCAGAAGGAAGAGTTTGCGACGCTCACCTTTGAGGTGCCGCTTGATAGTCTCACACAGCGACAGGAGGTGATGGCCCTATTTGAGACCCTCAGTCGCGAATGGGTGAGGATCGAAGTTGAAGGAGAGTCAATTCCAGCGGACGAAAGTCCACAGCTTGGAGCTGCTGTATGACTATAACCAATTACACCTGCTTTGAATCATCGTTTGGCTGGGTCGGCGTTGCGAAATCGGATCAAGGCCTCACTCGCGTTACCTTTGGCGCACCGACGGCTGTAGCTATAAAAGATCGTTTACGCAACGGTTCACACGGTAAACGAGGTCTATATCCACTGACCCGCAACCCCCTTGATCCGGAACTATTGGAAGCAGCGGAATTGCTAACAAAGTATTTCAATGGCGTACCAGTCGATTTTGATATTAAACTCGATCTAAGTACTGGAACGTCATTTCAGCAGCGCGTTTGGAATACTGCCCTTCGGATCCCTTATGGCAAGGTCCGAAGCTACGGCTGGATTGCGGGCGAGATCGGTAATCCGAACGCGATGCGAGCTGTTGGTGGAGCAATGGGTGCAAATCCGCTGGCGATTATCGTGCCCTGTCACCGTATTGTCCGGAGCGATGGAGGACTCGGCGGCTATGCGGGTGGGTTACACTGGAAACGGAAATTGCTTGCTATGGAGCGGAAAACCGAAGCGGTTTGAACGCTCCGAAAAATTAAAAACCGAAAGGACAGAGGCAAGCGTTTTAACAGTAGATGTGCTGGTGGCAGGGGGTATTACCGGGATTTCTGTCGTAATTATTATAAGGAGAGATTACGTTAGTGAGACATTACACCAAAATATTAATTGAGGAAAACAAAAGACGATTAAATAAACTGAGGGAATTCCGTTCCCTCATGATTCGGTATTTCAATCATAGCCGGGTAGGTTTTGGAGGTGGCAGAGTCGAAGAAAGTGCTGCAAAAGAAGCTAGGCGCGAAATCAATCGACTCAAGGAAGAAATACATTCCATAATTCTTAATTCAGGAATAGATCCAGGTTTTTCTTGGACCCCACCGTCAGCGGTTGGAGGTGATGAAACGAAGATCGATCTAATTGAAGATATTTTTAATCTCGATCAATTTGACATAGGTCCCAACAATGTACTATATCTCATAGATAGAGCCATTGGAAAATATGAAGCCAACCGTCGATCCGCATTTGTCAGAACGTTCAATCCATTCTTCTACCTAGGGTGGGTGCTTAATGCAATTACGGATCTGCCGTTTATTATCGTTGGAATACTTGGCTTTAACCGACAAAAGATGAAAGCCTCCACAGTAGGCAGGCTAGTTAGGGGGATTCTTTATCTGATTATAATCGTAGCCGCAGTTCTTACGGTGTTGCATCTTTTGGATTTTGTGGAACCAATTAAACGGTTTGTATATAAATTGTTGGCTCTAATAAGGGAAATTAACTCGGTGTTTGATTCCGATTCTGTAAGATAACGATAAACTCAAAACGATCAAAAATGACGACACGAGCATGGTATTAACATAAGCCTTCACCAACTATAGTGGACCTTAGAATTAATGAGACACTTCAAACCGGGGCGGTTTCTCCCCGCCCCTACCGTGGGGCGAAAGTGTCTATCTATTTTTTGAATTCACTATAAATTAAGGAGATACGTATCATGGAACAGAACAAAGAACCGATTCAACCCCAAATTATCCAACAATTCAGCAAATACCTTGAAAGCAATGCACTGCGCCTCACGTCAGAGCGGCGCAACATCCTTGAACAGGTCTTCGCTTACGATGATCACTTCCGCGCAGATGATCTTTTGATACGCATGCGCCAAAACGGATATACCGCTTCGCGTGCAACGATCTATCGGACGTTACCGCTCCTAGTCAAGAGTGGGCTGCTGACGGAGGTGATTGATGCACAGAAACAGTCCCATTATGAACACATCCATTCACGCCAAGAGCATGCCCACCTAATCTGCTTGCGATGTAGCAGTATCATTGAGTTTGAAAGTCCGGAGATCGATGCGCTCCAAGAAGAGGTCTGCAAAACACATCGGTTCAAGCCGGTAAAATATAGAAATGAAATCTTGGGATACTGTGTCGAGTGCCAAAAGGATGGTATCTGATTTATCGCCGAATCCCTTTTTTCGGAGGAAATATTACAATGTCAAACGTCAATCGAAAATTTACTTTAGCTGCAAGACCCGTTGGCTATCCAAAGCCATCAGATTTTGACCTAGTGACTGAGCCTATTCCTACTCCTGATGATGGAGAGGTACTTGTACGCACTAATTACCTGTCTGTGGACCCATATATGCGCGGACGGATGAACGATAGAGCCTCTTACGCCCCAAATGTACAAATCGGTGAGGCGATGGTCGGCAGCGTTGTCGGCGAAGTTGTCGCTTCCAAAAACCCGGACTTTCAGGTGGGAGATATCGCTACAGGCGGGCTAGGTTGGCAGGAGTATGGTATATCCGATGGGGGCAATCTCCGGAAAGTGGATTCAACCCTCGCGCCCATATCAACATCTTTAGGGATTCTCGGTATGCCGGGCTTGACGGCGTACTTTGGCTTGTTGGACATCTGCAACCCGCAGGCGGGAGAAACGGTTTTCGTGTCGGCAGCGGCAGGGGCAGTCGGTTCTTTGGTGGGACAGATTGCAAAGATAAAGGGGTGTCGCGCTGTTGGAAGTGCCGGCAGCGACGAGAAAGTGGATTATGTTGTGGACGAACTTGGCTTTGATGCCGCGTTCAACTACAAAACCGCTGAGGATTACAGTGCACAGCTAGCCGAATTGTGTCCGGACGGGATCGATGTTTATTTCGACAACGTCGGCGGTGCAATTACCGATGCTGTTTTTCCCCTGATCAACGTGAAAGCACGGGTGTCAATCTGTGGGCAGATTTCCCAGTATAATCTAGAAAACCCGGAACAGGGACCGCGTTTCCTGTGGCACCTTATCGTCAAGCGGGCGAAGATAGAGGGATTTCTGGTCTTTGAATTTGCGGACAAACACGACGATGGGCTTCGGCAGATGGCGGAGTGGATTCAGGCTGGAAAATTGAAATATCGAGAGGAGATAACGGAAGGATTTGAGAACGCCCCCGCCGCATTTATCGGGATGTTGAAGGGAAGCAATATCGGCAAGCAGCTAGTCAAAGTCACTTAACTAATCCATGTAGTAGGTATACTCCGTATGCCGTAACCCATGTGCCAATCGTTTACCCCGTTGGAGCCAAATGAACCAATGACCCCATAATGAACTTTTTACTTATTACGTTTCACGATTCAGATAAGCATTGAAATAACAAGTAAAAACTCATGCTAACTAAGGAAGGAATCAATGGTATGGCAGATAAATATCGTGTTGGAATTATCGGTTGTGGCAGCATTGCCGGGCTGCATGTACAAGGCTATCGAGGTGTCGAAGAGGTTGAGATCGTCGCCATTGCCGACCCCGTTGAGGACGCACTGAACGCTTTCGGGGAAAACCACAACATTCAGACGCGCTATCCTGATCCCCGTGAGATGCTCGATAAAGAGAATCTCGACATTGTGAGCGTTGCAACATGGCACAGGCTCCACGCGCCCATGACAATCGCTGCTTGCGCCCGGAAGCCCAAAGCCGTGCTCTGCGAGAAACCGATGGCGACCAATCTCGGCGAGTGCGACGAGATGCTGATTGCAGCGCAGCGAAACAATGTTAAGGTTGCGATCGCACATCAGCGCCGGTTCAACCCAGTTTGGACAGATGCTCGCCAGTTAATTGCCGCCGGTGCGATAGGAGAACCGCGCCAAATCGTGTGTAAAGGCGGTCAAGGGCTCCTGAATGATTGCTCCCATCTATTTGACATGATGCGATATGTTCTCGGCGATCCCGACGCTGAGTGGGTTATTGGTAACATTGAACGCAAGACCGAACGTTACGAACGCGATATACCGATTGAAGATCGGAGCGCAGGGATCGTTGGATTCCAAGGGGGCTGCATCGGACTGCTGCTTCAGGAGATCGCCGGTCCCAACTATCAAGGTGGAATTATCTACGGTTCCGACGGTATCATAGATTTGACCGAACAACGCGCCCTTCTGCTCAACAGCAAACGGGCGGAGTGGGAAGATCGCCGAGCGGAGGGAGAGAATCCTTCCGTGGCGCAGGTACAGGAGCTGCTCTCGTGGATCGAAGGGAGAAGTGGGCATCGCGGTGAAGCGATAAACGGGCGCGCCGCTGTGGAGATTATCATGGCGATCTACGACTCCGCACGGCTGCACGAAGTGGTACAGATGCCGGTCCGTACCCACGCTTCACCGCTCGAAGTGATGATTGAGAACGGCGACTTGCCGGTTGAACATCCGGGTAGGTATGACATCCGCGCGATGTTACTTCGCGGAGAGTCAATGCAGCCATAAGGCGGTACAATTGACATGAAAAACGGATTATCAAGTTCAAAACCGATGACTTCGCATAAATCAACCCTGTTCACGGAGTCGGTTATCCGGGGTATGACGCAGCTCTGTAACCGCTATGATGCGATTAACCTATCGCAAGGGACACCCGGATTTGAACCGCCCGACGAGGTTAAGGAAGCCGCGATTGATGCCATCCGCGAAGGATACAATCAGTACAGCATCACTTGGGGGACACCGAGATTTCGTGAGGCGATTGCTCACAAGGTCACAGAATTTAACGGTATTCCGACGGATCCGGATCTCAATGTAACCGTCACCTGCGGTTCGACAGAGGGCATGATGTCGTCGCTGTTAGCGATTATCAACCCCGGCGATGAAATCGTAATTTTCGAGCCGTTCTATGAGAACTACGGCCCGGACACAATCATCTCCGGAGCGACGCCCATCTATGTGCCATTGCGAGAGGCACGCTGCCCGGAGAGAGGCGATATCTTCACCTACGACCCCGATGAGCTGCACAACGCCTTCAGTAAGAACACGAAAGCGATTGTTTTGAATACACCGAGCAATCCGATCGGAAAAGTGTTCACCCACGATGAATTGAAAGAGATCGCTGCGCTCTGCTGCGAGTTTGACAGCCTCGCTGTGACGGACGAGATCTATGAACATATGATCTACGATGAACGTCCACATATCAGCATCGGTTCTCTGCCGGAGATGCGAGATCGGACAATCACTGTTTCGGGATTGAGCAAAACCTATTCTATGACTGGCTGGCGACTCGGCTATGTGATCGCACCCGAATATCTGGCAAACGCCATCCGTAAGATGCACGACTTCTTGACGGTTGGGGCACCACACCCATTGCAGCAGGCAGGAGTTGTTGCCCTGCAATTGGGGCAGGAGTACTACCGGGAACTGGTCAAAAAGTATGATGACAATCGCAAACTGTTTTCAGCCTTGTTGCGGAAGGCGGGCTTTCAGTGTTACATCCCCGAAGGTGCATACTACATTATGACCGACATCAGCAATTTCGGCTTTTCCGATGATACCGAATTTGCACACTGGCTCGTGAAGGAAATCGGCGTCGGTGGAGTGCCGGGGTCAAGTTTCTATAGCCGTCCAGAACTCGGCAAAACGAAGCTGCGATTTATGTTCAGCAAGGACGAAGCGACGTTACGCGAGGCAGCCGATCGACTGATGCGAATCGGAGAGAAAATTTAGGGTTCAAAGGGGAAGAATCAAATGCCCACCCGTATCGCCGGTTACGATTTTGCTCGATCCCTTGCGTTATTTGGACTGGTAATCGCAAATTTTAGCCGTAGTGTTGACCGTATTGATTTCTATTGGCTACACAGCTTGATCGAAGGAGGAGCTACCACAACCTTTTTGGTGCTAGGCGGAGTCGGTATATCCCTCCTGACACAACGGGCCCGAATAACAAGCAATGCACATGGAATTGCGGCTGACCCAAAACGATTGATAAAACGCGCCGCGTCCTTATTGGTAGTTGGAATCGGTTGTAGCTTAATTTGGACCACAAATTTCCTATGTCTCTACAGTATTTGTATTATTATTGGTGCGCTCCTGATGACAATTTCCAGTCGTTGGTTATGGCCACTCGCCTGCGTTTGCGGCACCATCTCTGTTATATTCACTCTTTTGGTTTTAAGCTATTCTGGCTATTTTGAGGTCCTCCCGAATTGGAAAACGCTTTGGAATAGCAATTCTTGGACAATCAAAGATGTGGTCTTTAGTCTGTACTTCAGTGAACTTCGCTCAATATTCTCTTGGACCGGTTTCCTGCTGATTGGCATGTGGTTGGGACGGCAGGCTGTGCATCACCCCAGAGTGCGAAGGGCTGTGTTCTTCTGCGGAATTGTCTTTGCTTTGGTGGCGTGTACCCCTTGGCTACTGATTCACTATGCTCCATTGCTACTTCGCTATGTTCCGTTGGTACCGAGTCGTCCTTCCCTAGCAGACATTTCTGGACCGGGGCTTAACTCTATCTTGACACTGTTCCTATTACTTGACATTTTTGCTATATGTGGAACTGCCATTATAATCATTGGGGGAAGTCTCATGTTAACGGAGAAGTATCCAGATGCAAGGTGGACGCGCCCGTTCCTCGCAACTGGACAACTTGCCTTGACGCTCTACGTCGCCCATCTGGTTATCGACAGGGGGATGCTGGAAGCACTTGGAGCTCTGGAAAATCAAACGCTCCCGTTTGCTATCGGAAGTGCGGTTATATTTTTTATATGCGCGATCATATTCTCTCATTTTTGGAGAAAACGATTTGAGCGCGGACCGTTGGAATGGACCATGCGTCGAATTACGGGATAGTTTGGGCAGGAGATAGCAGAAATTAACGAGAACCCAAACTGCCATCTATTTGTTAAAGCTGCAGTGCTGCTTTTCGCTCCAGTGGAGTGATATGTCTATAGAAAGGTGATAGGTGTAAGGTCCGCACTCCAGAGGAGTGCAATGTGTATAACAGAGATAACCGAGGCGATTATTGATTGATATGTGTCAATGTTTTATAAAAGTTGTCACAAAACTTGCAAGGGAATAGACTCAATTCCATAAAATTGAGGAGGAAAGAGCACTTGAGGAAATACATTCATACACTCATCACCTTCATCTGTCTTGTTAGTTATTTGGGGTGCGGCGGCGATAAAACACCGACGGGCTGGGAACAAATCGAGTCAGGAACAGAAGCGCACCTGTACGGCGTCCATTTCGTTGATGCCAAACGTGGTTGGGCGGTTGGTACGGACGGTTTGGTGATGTTCACAGAAGATGGTGGCTTGAAGTGGCAGATACGTTCGCCACAAAAAGCGATCACTCCTAACGCACTCAATAAGGTACATTTCTCCACCACCAACAACGGCTGGGCGGTCAGTATCAGAGGACAGATTCACTATACAGGCAGCGGCGGCAAATCGTGGACAGCACAAAAAAGCAATACGGACAGCGGATTGCTCGACATCTATTTTATAGATGAAACAGAGGGCTGGGCGGTCGGTGGGGGTGGTGTCATCCTTCACACGAATAACGGCGGCGGTTCGTGGAGTCGCCAAAATTCGCCGCCGACGCCACATCTGTGGGCTGTGCATTTTGCCGATGCAAAGCACGGCTGGGCCGTTGGCAAGGAGGGCAAGATCCTTCACACAGATGACGGAGGCGAGCGCTGGTATGAACAGAGGAGCAGCACCGAGCGACCGCTGCTTGGTGTTTATTTTGTCAACCCACAGATGGGATGGGGCGTTGGGACGGGTGGATTGATCTTACATACCGCTGATGGTGGTGCAAACTGGCAGGTCCAGAAAAGTGGTACATCGAAAACCTTGCGTGGCGTTGCATTTCGGGATTCCAAACAGGGTTGGGCGATCGGTGAAGATGGACTAATTTTACATACCGCCGATGCCGGGGGGACGTGGGTGCCCCAACCGAGTGGATCGGCAGTGCACCTTTTGGACATCTGTCTGTATAAAGCGCACGCTTGGATCGTTGGGTCAAAAGGTATCATTTTACGTCTCAGTTGAAACTTTGCCCAATACGGTGCAATTTAGATACTTCAAACCTGACCAAATCGGGCTGAAGGTAGTTTCAACAGTACTAATTATTCCCTTGAATTTCGGGAGGTGTCTATGTATTGGAAATTGTTTTGCTTGTTCAGCCTTATCCTCTGTCTACTGTCAATTTTGGGATGTTCCGACGATACAAGCGATAAAATGACAGGCACCGGCGATGTAAATGAAGATTCATCGTTTCAACTTGCCCCTAATTTCACGCTGCTAAACACAGAACTGGAGGAAGTTAGCCTCTCTGATTATCAGGGTAAAGTTGTCATTGTGGATTTCTGGGCGACATGGTGTAAACCTTGTAAGGAAGAAATTCCACGCTTCATTGAACTATACACCGAATATCGAGCGCAGGGATTTGAGATGATTGGTATCTCAACGGATGATGTAGAAGGACGTCTAAAAAGTATTGAACTTTTCTTTGAGGAACTAAGTAAAGAGGGATTTGACATCAATTACCCGATTCTTCTAGCAAAGTCTGACGTTATTCAAAGCTATCAAGTTCCTGTACTGCCGTCCGCATATCTCATCAATCGTGACGGAGAAATTGTAAAGGTGTTCAGCGGTGCACAAGAAGATAAAGCAACCTACGAAAGCGAGTTAAAAAAATGGTTATAAGAGATGGACTAAATAAAATTCAACTAATGATGGTTTTGACGGCTGCCCTTATGTTCTGCCTTGGTTGCGGCAGCGACGATGAATCTATCGTAGAGCCGGAGACACCCGTGGAACCAGACACATCAACCGGCAGCCTAAAGGGAACGGTCGACAAGATTGACGGTGTCTCGGTGGCTATCCGCGTCCTACAAAATGGCAACGTCATTGTCTCTACAACAGCAGCTGCCGCTGGTAATTACCAAATTGATAATATTGAACCGGGCACCTATACAGTCGAAATTGTTGCAAAGGGTTATGAAACTGTCGAACAAACCGTTCAGGTTAGCGAAGATAAAGTCGCATCGCTGGATAGAGTGACGCTCAAGACACTAGAAATCCCCGTTTCCCACATTCAAGGGGTTTTGTCCGATCGGACAAAGGGGAGTCCGCTCAACAAGGGCCGCGTTAGACTCGTTGATCCAGCCGGTAACTCCCGCGAGGTGTTGACGACGCAGACGGGGGCATTTGAATTTGAAAACGTTCCCACAGACCAGCGATTCACCGTCATTGTCGATCGCGAAGGATTTGAGAAACAAGAGATTTTCATCGACCCAATTCCAGCTGGTGAAACCGTTCCATTAGAAGTCGCGCTTGTCGCACTCCCCGGTATTCGCGGACTCTTATTGGATCAGATAACGAAAACGCCGCTTATTGATGTGCGCGTTCAACTGACGGATGAAGTAGGCAATGTCTTGGAGATACTCACAACAACATCGGGTGTCTTTGAGTTCAAAGGTATTGCTGCAAACCAGAAGCTTACTATCTCTATTGATTCCGATAGATATGAGAAACAAGAATTCATTGTTGATCCTATTCCAGGCGGCGAAACGGTAAAATTGCAAGTCGAGCTTACCCCCCTCAATCCAGATCAACTTCCAGAAGGCGAGGGCTTGATAGTCGGCGCGAAAGCACCAGACTTCAAGTTGTCCGATAGCGATGGGGAAATGATAGCCCTTGCAGATTACACAGGCAAGAAAAAGGTTGTGTTGGTCTTTGATCGGGGTGAATTCTGACCTTCCTGCATTGAGCAACTCGGAGAGTTGCAACAAGATTATGCAGCGATTCAGGCAGCGGGCGCTGAACTGCTCGCAATCAGTACAGATAACGCAGCAAAGGCAAAGAATGCAATTGAGAAGGTCAAAAGGCGGGTGAACGTTGAAATTGGATTCCCCCTGCTTGGAGACCCGGAGCTAAAAACAATCGATGCATACAACGCGAGAGATCCCCTAAATCCTCGGATCGCACGTCCTATGACCTACATTATTGATGAAAATGGGGTTATTCGCTGGAAATTCCTTGATGTGCGTGTTGGAAACCGGCTAAAAGGCGATAGGATTGTGGCGGAGTTGAAGAGTTTGTAGGGGGCCAACAATGACAAATAAAATACCACCTAAATCAGATCCAATTATTGGAGAAATTCAGGCGGATTGCGACCAGATTTCAGGCACAAAAGCAGCCACGCCGCAACCGGTCAGCCGACGGCGATTTTTGCATCAGGCGTCGAAAGGTGTTGTTGGAATGGGGTTCGCGTTGGGGAGCGTAAATTCAGCGGCTCAGGGTGCCTTTGCTCAATTGGGGCGTCAGTCCGGTGGGCCCCCAGGAGAGATAATCGAAGAAGAACTCACGCCACTGGTCGAAGCCAGAAGTGAAAAGGTTTGGAATGGTGATGTGCTTGACGAGGGGGTTGTCAGTGAGATGGTCGATCGCGCAATGATGAAGCTGACCGGACTTGACTCTGCGAAAGAGGCGTGGAAGGATTTTGTCCTTCCGACCGACATCGTGGGAATTAAAATTAACCCACTCGCCGGAGAGCGGTTGAGCACCCATCGGATTATCGTTGATAAGATTATTGAAGGGTTGTATGGAGCGGGTATCCTCAGCAATCAGATTATCATCTGGGATCGGTTTGAATCTCACCTAATCAATGCAGGGTATGAGATCAATCAAAGCGATCGAGGGGTTCGGTGCTTCGCATCGGACAGCGAAGGGGTCGGTTATGACGATGAGGTCTTCTACGAAACTGAGAAGGATGTCGCGGTTCGCCGCGAGAATGAAAGTATCCTGTCCCGATATACAAAACTCCTCACCAAAGCGTTGACGGTGGTTATTAACGTCCCGGTGATGAAGCATCATGGGATTGCTGGTGTGAGTGGCTGTCTGAAAAACCTCGCCTTTGGGAGTGTGGATAACACCTCCCGTTTCCACTCAAATCCCATAAATTGTAATCCCGCTATCGCTGATATCTTCGCGCATACTGTCCTCAAAGATAAAGTTGTTTTGAACATTGTTGATGGGTTGCTTGCCGCGTTCGATGGGGGGCCGACGTATGACCCCAACGGGGTTTGGCAGTATGGCAGTATCCTTGTGAGCCAGGATCCGGTTGCATTGGACCAAATCATCTATCAAACGATCGAGGAAAAGCGGAAGGAACTCGAGTTATCGACCCTCTCACGTTTGTCGAAATATATCCGTTCAGCATCAAGGATGGACTTGGGGACTAACGACCTCGATGATGTGGATTATCAAGAAGTAAAGGTATAATTGACTAAAGGACGATGAGGAATCTGTTTCACATTTGAGACAAAAGGAGATAAACGCCATGAAAAGTCTCTGGTTAGGTTGCACGATTTTGGTTGTACTTTTCGGATTAATCGCTTTCTCCGGCTGCGTCACAACTTTCACATCGAGCGGACAATTACAAGTTGGGTTGTCTGTATCGGCGAACGAAACGGTGGACATCCTTGCGGATTTTGAAGCCAGCGAAGCGACTACGGTTGCCGGTGATGTGACGAAGAAAGCGGGTAGCATCTGTGCGGGCGGAGCTTGTATAATCTACTAAAAATTATCTGACTTTTATTCATGGGGGCAGGCCATCCTACGGAACGACTTTGGGAGCTGTGCCCCTATTTTTTCGGGAGGAAACAGAAATTGCAAAGACTGTTTCATCGACTTTCATTCAAGCTAACTTACTACATATTCGTGATAGCACTACTGTTGGTTGAGGCTTCGCTTGCGTCTGCTCAACTCCGACGTGAATACGGTCAGCAACTGTTACAACAGAAGGCGGAAGCCCCCGCAGCCTTTGAATCTGATCTTACTATCAACTATGAGGTAAGCAATGTCTTTAACAATCACGTCGAATTTGGACTGAGCATCGATCCAAATACAAGTAGCCTTGCTAGGCGTGAAGACCCACAACTCAGAGGTGTAATCAACCGTGCTGGTATCAATTTTCAGGGAACCTTACCGATTGGGAAACGTTTTGGGATCACGTTGCAATACTATCCACAATTGGAAAACTATATCGGTGAGGATGGCAAACTCAACGATTTTGATGCGTTCACAGATCTCTTTTTGACCGAGCTCAGTTTTCGTCCAACAGCGCAGCTGCCTATCTTGAGCGTATCACATCAGCTGCAGCGATTGGATCGAAAAGACGATGCGTTTGACAACCTGCAACGCCAAATCAGTTTCCGCTTCGGTAAGCTATTGGAGTATAATCTCTATCTCAACCGTTTTGATGACGAAACAACACGGCGTGCAGATTTCTTACTTGTTGGCTCCACAATGCATCAAGGGCGAGCGAGGATACAGTTGGGGATTCTCAAATCACTATTGGCGAAATTGGAGTATTCGCTGGAGCGGGAAAACTATAAAGACAACCTAAATGAACTTTTGTTAGGTATTGCTGGAGTTGAAAAGGGAGATTCTCGAACCGATTTGCGAAACCTTGTATCGACAAAGTTGATCCAAATCCCAACAGGGCGACTCCTCTTTCAGCAGGAGTTGAATCTACTTCTGAGTAACTCAAATGTCGGGTTCTACGATTTCTCTACAGTTGAGGCTGCGGTTGGGGCATTCTACAAAATTAACGACGAGAGTTGGGCGCGCTTGAGGTTATCGCGAGTGGGTATTACCTTTGATGGCCGCCGGGTGCGGGGTGGCGATGGCTTTATTGACGAGAACGCAGAGAAACGAAGGGATAATCAATTCGGTGTAACTTTCCAGATTAATTGGCGGCTCCGCAATTCCCTGACGCTCCTTGCAGATTACCAACTCACACTCAACGACACCAATGAAAATTTTGACTTTCTGAACTATACCCACAATGTTGCGTCACTGACGCTGCAGGGGATCTACTAATTGTGAGGGACATTGGGGACTAGGTTCCGTAATGCGATTTGGTAACAAAAGGATTGTTTATGAATCGTCTTAGGCTACTTTGGACGATAGGAGAGCTTTCGCCTTAGCGATGCGTATCAAATGTTCCAGATATTGGTATCTTTCCCACTCTTGTTCTTCTTCCGATGTCAAGCCCTCCGTTCTATTCTTTTCTAACAGGACGCTCAACCTAGCTTGCAATGCTTCTGAAGGACGAAGGGCTAAGATTTCTTTGGGGGTGGGAAGGCCCGCCAAAATCTCCAACACCTCGGCTGTTCCCTCAAAACCGAGTTGTGCATCGGCATTCAACTCTCGCAACCCCAATTCTAGGATCCGTGGGAGTTGATTCGTGAGTGGCTTCAATCTTGTAGCTAGCTCGTTAGGGAGGTCTAGTGTAATCAACATGGTAATTTTTCTCTAAGGTCGCTGTACGATTCTGGGGTTTATCACATATAGCATCGGCTTTGCACTTGATTATCAAACATCTCGCTGAATCTGTGCTACAATTTTTTCGTCTATTGGGCAAGGTTTAGGGCGGGCGTTTTTGGAGGCTACATCTGACAAAACATACTCTCCCTCACTATGCCAGTAGTGCAAGCGATACGCATTCCCGCCCTTCATTATCTGTAACCGCCACGCCCCCCAATCCCTGCCGTTCACTGTTCGCGTCAGTTGTGGATCATTTGTGTTCGGGGCCGTTACTGCCACAGGAGAATTAAATGCCCCTAGCTGTTTATTTGTCATAAATGTTATATCTCCTGTATTGTGCGGGGGTTTAGCCTCTCCCCGCAGGAGGGTGAAACGTTTTCTTGTCTATTTACAAATGCCAATTATTTTGTATATATGCCCCTGGCGGGGACGAGGTGTAAAGTTATCAGACAGGTATAGTTGTGGAGGGTATTACCTTAACCGTTTATTTATATCCATAGCAAACACAACAATTTCATTGTAGCATACCGTGAAAACAAGGGCAAGGGCAAAAATCCGGTTGAGCCTGCTCTCGTTTAGATCAGACCGTGGGTTCAAAAACCCTTAAAAATTGATGAAACTGTACTCGGGCGAATTCGTTAAATCAAGTGTAAGCAGTTTCAACTACTCCTTGTTTAGTGCTATAAAGTTGATGAAAATCACCCAGTGCCAAGCCGCATTGAATTATTGATACGGCTTGGCTTTTTTTATTTCTGTCCCATGATCAAGCCGAAAAAGCGGTATTGGCGTAAAAGCTCGCTGTTACGATGAACCTGTCAATTTGTATCTGTCGCGGCATGAAGACGATGCTCATTGATGAAATCCTCGTTCAGTGTGAGCCCCAGTCCCGGCCGCTCGGTCATCATGATGTATCCGTCAACCACTTGGAAAGGTGGATCATACAGTTTCGACCAGATCTCGTTGGGTTCGCAGTCGGGATAGGCAGATACAATTAGACCATTGGGCACCGCCGCAGCCAGATGACAGTTGATGTCCGGGAACTGTGCGCCGTGCGGGGCAACGGGCAGGTGATACGCTTGACATAACGCCGCAATCCGCATCAACCCGGTGAAACCGCCTCCGATTAGGATGTCCGTTTGTATCAGTTGGAGTGCACCCTCTGTGATAAATTGCCTGATGCCGTAAAGGGTTCCCACGCTCTCGCCACCCGCAACAATAGCACTGGTTGCCTCCTGTACCATACGCAAGTAGACAGCCTCATCGTCGTCGCGCACCGGCTCCTCTATCCAGTAGAGGTTGTAAGGCTCAAGTTGCCGAGCGATTTCTACCGCTGTCTTGCCATCCCATGCGCGGTGTAGATCTACCATCAACTTCTTCTCCATACCGATTAGCTCTCGCGCACGCCGTACCCGCTCCACAATCTCCTCCGGGCTTTTAGCTTCGTACATGTGTATTTTCATCGCGTCATAGCCCAGATCGGCGTGCTTCTTGACCAACGCTGCTATTGCTTCCGGGGATTGGTCTACCTCCGCAACGTACCCAGAGCCATCGGCGTAAGCGGGGACTCTGTCCCGATAGCCCCCCAAAAGGTGCCACACCGGTTGACCACAAGCCTTTCCGTAAATATCCCACAGAGCGACATCAAGGGCCCCGATAGACGACATCACGGCATGACCGGGACCGCCAAAACGCCATACTGTTTCGTACATCCGTTCCCAGAGCAGTGCCGTCCGTCGCGGATCTTGCCCGATGAGCACAGGTGCTAGTTCTTGGGAGATGACTTCGATACTCCCACCCCGCCCGATACCGGTTACACCTGCGTCTGTATGGACAAGGACGATAGTCCAGTCCCCGGTTGCGGGGCCTTCTGGGCCTTCAGTTGATACTCTCACAATAAAGGGTTCTACATTAGTAATACGCATTGTAAGTATAGGTATGACTCTCGCGAGCCTTTCCTCCTTCCAAACCGTGTGCGACTTTCACCGCACACGGTTTTTGAATTAAAGATAATGAAATGGCTTGACGATGCTAATTGTTTGACGGTATATTGCAAATATACTATAATGTTACCACAATGTGGTCTATGGAGGGAACAATCATGAAAGATAATCTTGTTGCTTGGATTGCTATTGCGCTGCAAGTTGTAACTCTGGTCGGCGGTATCCTTTTCTACGTAATTTCTCTTGGTGCTGATCTTCGCACGATTAAAAATGAAATATCTGGTCTTAAAGCGGGTATAAGAGATGTTCGTAACGAGATTAAAGATATTCGTAACGAAATTAAAGATGTCCGCGATGAGCTTAAAGAGGATATCAAGACCCTTAACCAGAATTACATAGATCATCTTGCTCATCATATCGGAAGTCCCAAACCATAGAATAGCGATTGTTCAGGCCTCCTCACACAACTTGTTACGCCAGACTTCTAATTTATCTCGCAACGCGTCACGACTGATAGTGTTTTTCCACTCGTTGGCGTCAATCGCCCACCCCAACTGCTGCATCACCTGATTTTTCAAGAACACCTCAGCCTGCACCTGCCTGTCGTTGAAGTCATTCAGCTCTCTATAGAACTCCTCGCCGTTCTGCGCTACTGCACCAAAGCTAATTATCGTCGCTTGATGGCAGATATGATTTAAGACGCCAATCCTTCACCCAGGTTCAACCGAATTTGGGGCACACTACAATTTTCCCTCTATCTCCATTTTTTAATGTTGAGACAATAGAACTTTGTGATAGAATATGGTGCAGAGTTGAGCAATATGTAATCAAAAAAATTAAAGTGATAATTGATTTCTTGTCAGCGTTGCATTGTGCGATACTTTGAAATGGCTAGGTTCAACGCCTGATCTTTTAGAATAGAGGTAATAACGGATGAAAATTGTACTGTCTGCCAAAGCGACCGAGCAGTTTCTGAGCGAACTTCGCACCACTTTTCCGGACGTAACCTTTCATAGAGCGGCAACCCCGAAGGAAGAGATGGAACTTATTCCGGACGCGGATGTGTATTGTGGAGATCCGTCACGCGAGGTTTTTCTCGCTGCTAAAAAACTCCGGTGGATTCAATGTCCGGGGACCGGTGTCGATAAAATTGTGTCGATACCTGAAATAAGAGATAGCGATGTTATCTTGACCAACGCACGGGGGCCTCACGCTAACCCGATGGCTGACCATGCGTTTGGCATGATATTGACCTTTGCCCACTGCTTGCGCGAACAGTGGGAAGACCAGAAAGCGCACCATTGGGATACCGCGAAATATGATGAAAGGGTTTTGGAACTCGATGGAAGCACCTTAGGCATCCTCGCACTCGGTGGTATTGGAATGGCGGTTGCACGGCGCGGTTACGGCTTCGGCATGGAAGTCTACGCCGTTGATTCCCAACCGATGTCAACACCTCCGGAAGTAAAAGCGGTTTGGGGGCTTGACAGGCTGGATGAGCTGCTTCAGATGTCTGACTGGTTTGTCATCACTGCACCGTTCACGCCAGAAACAGAGGGGTTGATTGACCGTCGACGATTGGGGTTACTCAAACCGGGGGCGTATGTCATAGCGATTTCGCGAGGAGGCATCTTGGATGAGGAAGCATTGATAGACGGGTTGCGCTCCGGACGAATCGCTGGTGCGGGACTGGACGTCATGGAGGTAGAGCCTTTGCCCCCCGATAGTCCGTTATGGGACATGGAAAATGTCATCCTATCACCTCACGCTTCGGCACTGACCGCTGAAATGTGGGAGGGCCGGCGTCAAATTTTCAAAGAGAATCTCCGGCGATTTCTCGTGGGCGAACCGTTCATTTACGTGTGCGACAAGCAAGCAGGGTTTTAGACACTTCTGGCGATTCGCGTAAACATGAAGGAAGCATCCGCCAATTTTCACCTGGTAGGCAGCTAAGTTCTATACGTTCAGGCACAGGAGGCAAACTATGGAAACAATAAATTTCGGCAAAACAGGTCTCGAAATCACACGCCTCGGTCTGGGCTTGGCGGAGATTTCGCGTCAAGAGAGATCCAAGGTTGTTGAAGAAGCGGACCGGGTGCTCAACGCCGCGCTCGATGGCGGCATCAATTTCCTTGACACTGCTGCCTGCTACGGCAGAACTGAGGAGATAATCGGTGCGACCGTTGCTCACCGGCGAAAAGAATATATCTTGGCGACGAAGTGTGGCCATACCACCGATGATGGTGATAGGGGCACACCGTGGACGGAACACGAATCGTGGACTGGACCGGCGGTTTCCGAGAGTATTGACCGCAGTTTGCGTCGGCTGCAGACAGACCATTTAGACATAGTCCAACTCCATTCCTGCGATGTGGATATCTTGGAACACGGCGAGGTTATTGACGCGCTGGTTCAAGCAAGGGAGGCCGGCAAAACCCGTTTTATCGGCTACAGCGGAGACAATGCGGCTGCCCGTTGGGCGGTAGACAGTGGACTGTTCGACACGCTTCAGACTAGCTTTAATCTTGTGGAGCAACATGCCCGCACCAAGGGATTGTTTGAAGCAGCGGAAGCGCAAGGGATGGGGGTTATTATTAAGCGACCTGTTGCCAATGGAGCGTGGGGCAAAGCGCGTAGCCCCTACTCGTATGCTGATGAATACTTTCGGCGAGCACAGATTATGGCGGGAATGGGACCGCTGCCACAAGCACCTGAAGATCCCATCCTGTTAGCGCTAGGGTTTGTACTTGCCCAGTCCGAAGTTGATACGATTATTGTAGGTACTCACAATCCCTCGCATCTATCATCAAACATCGAAATGGTGACGCGACAGCTGCCGATTCCCTCGGAAACCGTTGAGGCGTTGCACCACCGCTTTGAAGAGGTAGATGACGGATGGTTGCAACTGACGTAAAAAAACAAAGAAATTAGAAAGATTCTTTACAAGGAGAGTTATCGAATGAAAATCACAAGTGTTGAGGCAATCTCTAGTGCTTCACCGGTATCCAATATGCGAGGCGGGCGAAGTAATTACGTCTACGTCAAAATTTCGACGGATGAGGGTATCGTTGGATGGGGCGAGTCAACATGCGGCCCCCTGTCTGTTGCAAACGTTGTTGAAGAGATTGGAGCGACGCTGATCGGCAAAGATCCGTTTCGGATTGAAGAACACTGGCAACGGCTCTATCACCTCTATCACAATGTCCGGGGTGGTGTGATTCAGATGGCAGCGATCAGTGGGATAGAAATTGCCCTCTGGGATATCAAAGGCAAAGCGTTTGACGCGCCGGTCTGGCAGCTGCTAGGGGGGCAGATGCGCGATCGAATCTGGACATACGGTCGCTTTGATGGACAGACGCCTGAGCTCGCCGTTGAGCATGCCCTACGTCAGGTGGATACAGGTCTGACCGCGTTAAAGGGCGATCCCTTCGGTCATCAAGGGTTGTTCATCAGTGCAGAAGCGGAGCGGGATGCTATCGCCAAAGTCAAGGCGGTGCGAGAGGCGGTCGGAGATGATGTTGAGCTATTGGTCGAGGTGCACGGGAGGTTATCGCCATCGTCGGCGATCCGAATCGGCCATGCTTTGGAGGAATTTCGTCCTTACGTTTATGAAGAGCCGGTGCCTCCCCAAAATGTTGACGCTATGGTGAAGGTTGCGGAAGCTGTGAATATCCCGCTCGCAACGGGGGAAAGACTCTACACCAAGTGGGGATTTGTCGAGCTGCTTGAGAAACAGGTTGTGGCGTTGATTCAGCCGGATGTTTGCCACGCAGGTGGGATTTCGGAACTGAAGAAAATCGCTGCGATGGCGGAGGCGTACTATGTCGGTTTTCAACCCCATAATCCCTACGGTCCAATCAACACAATGGCAGCAATACAGGTTGATGTCTGCACAACGAACTTCATGATTCAAGAGGGCGGTCATGCACCATGGTTTGATCAGGTAGTTGGCGGCGACTTTCCTCGTCAGAAGGACGGGTATTTTGATGTGCCAACTGCCCCCGGCATTGGCATTGAAATGAACGAAGAAGTGTTGCGGGAAAATCCACCTGTAGCGCGACGCGGAGCAGAGGGCTACAGCCGTCAAGCACCATGGCGATCCAAGCAAGATACCGAATGGGTTTGAAACCACATAATATAACATCACATCCATATCTTTGACGAGGAAAGGAGGTGCACCGATGTCAATTTCAATCCAAAAAGTATCGCCTGCAGTGGGTGCGCTGGTAAAGGGTGTCGATCTTTCGATTCCCGTGCCCCGAGATACCTTTGACATGCTTGAGGGGGCACTTGCCGAACATGGGGTGCTTGTCTTTCGTGATCAGCATCTGACACCAGCGCAGCACGTTGCGTTTAGTCACCTGTTCGGTTCCCTTGAGACACACGTCATTTCTGAGGCACTGCTGGAGGGTTATCCTGAAATCTATGTGGTCTCCAATGTAGTTGAAAATGGAAAACCAAAGGGCAGACCATACGCAGGCACCTATTGGCATTCGGATCTGAGCTATAAGGCAGTACCGGCGATGGGTTCGATGATGTATGCGCTGCAAATTCCTGAGATAGGCGGGGATACGATGTTCGCCAATATGTATCTAGCGCATGAGACGCTTTCAGCGGGGTTGCAACGGATGCTAGAGCAGCTTTGGGCGGTTCACGATTTCGGTCATGCCGATAAACGCTATTTCTCAAAGAGAGGGGCTGCGGCCCGACTCAATGAATCAGCAAAAAAAAAGACACCACCTGTTGAACATCCCGTGGTCCGTACCCATCCGATAACTGATCGTAAGGCGTTGTTCATCAATCCCGGTTTTACATCGCGTTTCGTCGATATGACAGAGGAAGAGAGCGAACCGCTGCTAGAGTATATCTTCCAGCATATCACGCAACCTGCCTTCATCTATCGTCACCGATGGCAGGTGAACGATTTGGTTTTCTGGGATAACCGCTGTACAATTCATCATGCCATTCGGGATTATGGAGAAGATACACCGCGGCACATGCACAGAACAACCATCTGTGGCGATAAACCGTTCCTGTCGAATTCCAACGCGGTTTGATTTTAACGCAAGGACTCAAGGGGCTTGAAGTTTTTGCTTCATTGTGCCTTTGCGTTAAAATAGGGAGGAATTATGAAAGCTGCTGTTCTATACGAATTAAACCAACCTGTTGTTGTCGAAGATATTGAAATGGAAGGTCCGAAGAAAGGCGAAGTGCTTGTTAAGGTCGCCGCAACGGGTGTTTGTCATAGCTGCTACCATGCGGTTACCGGTAAAATCCGTTATCCCCTTCCAACGGTACTAGGAGATGAAGGTGCGGGGGTTGTAGAGGAGGTCGGAGAAGGTGTCACTTTGGTGAAGCCGGGAGATCACGTAATTTTGTCGTGGGTGCCCTCTTGTGGATACTGTATCTACTGTACCCAAGGCTATTCCAATCTCTGTCTGAAAGCGAGGCAGAGCGAACGTGGGCACCTCTTTGACGGCACCACACGGTACAAAAAGAGCGGAAAACCTATCCATCATTTTGCGTGGGTTGCCTCGTTTGCGGAATATACCGTAATTCCGCAAGAGTCTGCCATACCGATTGACAAAGAGATTCCATTAGACAAAGCTGCGCTGATCGGTTGTAGCGTTACGACAGGGGTTTGTGCCGCAACCAACACCGCTGAGGTGCGTCCGGGGAGCAGCGTCGTGGTATTTGGTGCAGGTGGTATCGGCTTGAATGCTATTCAAGGGGCGGCAATAGCAGGAGCGGAAAAGGTCATTGCGGTAGACCTGCTGGACGCAAAGCTAGAAATGGCACGGCAGCTGGGTGCGACCCATACCATCAACGCTAGCAACCTCGATCCAATTCCAGAAATCCAATCCTTGACAGATGGGTTAGGCGTAGATTTTGCCATTGAAGCGATTGGGGTAAACGTGACCTTCGAGCAAGCGATACGCGCCCTACGGCCTCGAGGAAAAGCGGTCTGGATCGGTGTTCCACCACCAGAACCGTTGTCTTTGGAGCCCGGCATACTAGGCGGCGAAAAAATGGTGATGACGAGCACCTACGGTTCGGCGCGTCCACGTGATGACATGCCCCGTCTACTTGCGCTTTATCGTGCTGGCGTCCTCAAATTGGACGAACTAATCAGCCGCACCTACCGATTGGAGGAAATCAACGAGGCGTTCGAGGATCTGCTCAATGGAGAGGTTGCTCGGGGAGTAATTCAGTTTTGAGATTGGCAGCTCTACCCGTAGAATTGAACTGACAGCTTTCCGCTACACAGCAACACTTTCCAACCAATCCTTATTAACCTCAATCCCAAATCCCGGCGCATCGCTGGGCACAAGATGACCGTCCCTGATCACAGCTGTTCCGGGGATAGCGACCATCTCTTCAGGCGGCACACCCGGTGGCGAGACACCCTCGGAGCGTTCACCCCAAACGATGGCGGGCATCGCAAAGGCGAGATGCTGCCCATAGGGATAGTTCATGCCGCCGTGGGTGATCACCGAGATGCCCGCGGCTTCAGCGAGATGACAAATCCGAACGCACGACGTGATTCCACCCGCCCATAACACGTCCGGTTGGAAAATATCGACGAGCCGCTGACCGGCAGCCATAGAGAAGGGCAGCGGCATATACCAATGTTCGCCGGTAGCGAGTGTCTGCCAAGGTAATCGCTGACGCACCTCAGCGAACCCTTCAAAATCTTCCGGTATCAGATAATCTTCTAGCCATTTGAGGCGGTAGGGCCTTAACAACTCGGCGAGCCGGACAGTATACTCCACGTCCAGCGACAGCCAGCAGTCCAGCATCAGTTCTACGTCATCGCCAATCAGTTCTCGCGTTCTTGCTACTTCAGCCTCGTTTTTGTTGAGACCCTCTAGCCCATCGGCGGGTCCGTAAGGGAGCGGAAGTTTGGTCGCCTTGAAGCCCAACTCCATGTACCATTCAGTCTCGAATCCGGTGGAATAACAGAAGATGCTTTCCTTCTGAGGACCGCCGAGAAGTTCATAGACCGGTCGGTTCAACAGCTTGCCCTTTAGATCCCATAGGGCAAGGTCAACAGCACTGATAGCATAGCTTGCGATCCCAGTGCTGCCGTAAGGGGTAGCCATCCGGAACATCATGTCAAACACCTTCTCCGTTGCCATGCAATTTTCGCCCACAAGGTGTCGGGCGAAATGGTCGTTGATGACTTTAACCACCGGCCCCCCATTAATGGTGACACCAACCCCAAAGGTGCCGTCTTCAGCGGTGATTACGCATCCCACTCGGCTCCACCTAGCTCCAGACGATGCCCGTCGCTTTCTGTAAGCGGGATAACGTGCCATTGGGCTTGGCGAATCGGGGCGGTCTGCCGGCGGCAAACTCCGTGGCTTGGTTTTGGGTGTGGGCGTGATGTTTATCTCTGCGGCTTTTATCTCCTTAATTTTCATCTGTTTATTGTCTCCCTTGATATGCCCATGAGTATTTATCCCCTTGTTTGGTTCACTCATTGCCCCAAGGATATGATTCAACGCGGAATGACCGGTCGGCGAGTGGCAGGGCGACCTTAGCCCCACCTTGCATTGAGGAACCGTGAATCGCGAAACCTATCTCCGTTGCGCGACGGGCATGTTCAATATCGCAGGCGGTTCGTCCACCCGTTTGCACTGCCTGCACCAAATCGCTCACCATCGCTGTGCCGGCGGGCCACGGTTCAGTTTCCTCCGGGAGATCTAATGGACGTAATCCTGCCCCAGATGGATCCTCCGCTGACCAGAGATAGCTTTCATTGGCATCGTCGAGGAGAAACAGACGCCCGTTTTCGCCCGCCACTTCAAAAGTCATTCCTGCGTTTTCGTGGCGACCATCTGGCGTAACATAAAGTACCGCTCCATTCGCAAGCCCAATCTGTGCGCGACCGACCGGATCCATACGTCGGCGCGAATCGGGCGGTTCTGCTGAAACATCGTCCACCAAGCCACTGACCCACACCGGCTCGGCATCACCCGCTAAACCCAAAATCGCATCGTAGGAATGGCACCCATGATTAATCAGATTGGACAGTGCATAGGCTGTAGCACTTGTAACCTCCCCGATTACACCATCGGCAACTAGCTCCCGCAGTGCACAATATCGGGGCATCCAACGACGGTCCAATGCTAGAAGCAGCGGTACTTCTTGACATGCGGCTACAATACGATCCATCTCCGCCAAACTGGTAACAAGAGGCTTGTCGCATAGAATGCCGCGTACCCCAGCCTCGACAGCCGACTCAACCTGATCTGCGTGCATCGTTTGGCGTGTAGCAATGCACAATAGGTCAGGTTGGATTTCCGCAAGCATTTGCCGGTAGTCGTGATAGGTCGGGATCTCGGCCCAGACCTCTCGCCAGCAATCCACAAATTCTGTCCGGGTTTCTGCACCGAGGTCAAACACCGCCACCACATCCGTCTCAGGCACAGCGTGAAATGCAGTCGCAAAATTATGACTGCCCGGGGTCCTATGCGTCATACGATGGCATCCGGCAACCGCGACGCGCAACTTATCTTGGCTTTGTCCCATTGTTTCTCCCCTCATTCTTAGCTGTAGTTTGAAATTTCAATTGATTCTACCACGAAAATCCAGCACCTTCCGGCGCAAGGAAACAACCATCAATGAAGTGGTCCCGTTCCTCATCGGTCAATAACCCCGTTTCCAGATACAACGTATTGGGCAGCGCACACAGGATATTCAGATTTATTAGTCCTCCACCATGCGTGCAGCACGGCACACCAAACGCCGCTGCCAACAGACCGGTGGCAACACATTCGGAGAAGCCGCCCAAGCGGGCGAGATCGACTTGGACAATGTCTATCCCTCGACGGACGAGGAGTTCCTTAAACTCTTCCTTACCGTACAAATTTTCGCCGGTAGCAATGGGCATGGCAAGCCCCTGGGCGAGTTCGGCATAGTCATCATAGTTGTGGGCGGGCAGCGGTTCCTCAAGCCAGAAGACACCCATCTCTTGAAAAACCTGTCCACGACGCAACGCCTCATATACTGTAAGTGTCTGGTTGGCGTCCACCATAATCGTGACCTCCGGTCCAATTTCCGCCCGAACCGTTTCTAGCCGTTGAATGTCCTCCTCCAACGTCGGCGAACCGACCTTGACCTTCACAGCCTTGAATCCCTGTTCGGCAGATTTCGCGCAGACCTCCTTGAGTTCGTCGAGATCTAAGTGCATCCAACCGACCATCGTATAGGCGGGCACACGGTCTTTCGCTTGGCCCACAAGGCGGTGTGCAGGTTGTCCTGTCTCCTGTCCAAAAATGTCCCAGAGTGCGACATTCACGGCTGTGAGGGCATACATCGTCATACCGTGGATAGCGTGTTCTTCCAGTGCCCACTTCAGATCTTCGTGGATCAGTCGAATAGCGAGCGGATCCCGTCCCACAAGTAGCGGCGCAACTTCTTCATTAAGCATAGTCTGAAGCGTATGATTAGCACCCCGAATCGAGGAAAAGCCAACCGATGAACTACCGACGAGACCTTTATCGGTGTGAACTTTGACGTAAACACGTCCCGGATGTCTATTGGCACGGAGCGCATCGGTGATTGGACGCTCCGGTGGTGGGGCGATATACAATTCGGTTTCAAGCTGAGTGATTTTCATTTTTGTCCTCACTGCGTCTTTGCGTCCTCCGATTCGGCGGGATCCCGACTTGTCGGGACAAGCGGGATTGGCGTTAAATTATCAAATGACCCAAAAAAGTTTTAGCCCAGCATATTGCTCACAAACTTCAGCGTCGCTTTGGTGTTTGTGTTGATTTCGGCCACTGTTGTCCCGCCTACGCATTCAACATATAGTGGTCCCTCAAAACCACCACTGACAAGCCCCTTAAGGACCGTCTCAAAATCAACTAGGCCCTCGCCCGGCGTAACCATCACATCAGGCACACCATTGTCAACGACACAATCCTTGATAATCGTTGTCGTCACTTTCGGTGCAGCGATCGCTACATCGGTTTCGGGACGAAGATTGCCTTTGGTGTAATAGATGATATTGCCCGGATCGTAGCAGATTCCAAAAGCAGGATGATTTACTTTTTCATCAGCGTCAATGAGATCTTCGACCGTAAGGCTGATTCCACCGTGTGGTTTCATGGTAATGTTGACGTCCATTTCCGCTGCATGTGGCGCAGCCTGACGCATCAGCTCAAAGTAGTCGGTATAGTGTGCCTCGTTTCCCGTGCCACAGTCGAGCAACCACTTCGTGCCGAGCGCAGCAGCGTTGTTGATGAGTCGTTTATAATCATCAATGGCGGCTTCCAAACCGAGATTCAATTTCGTACTGCCAATGAGCATTGAAGGGGTCAATCCAGCAGCGGCTGCAACTTTCCGGGTTTCTGCGATTTCTGCGTCTGTGCTATCGGCTCTCACAGGAACCTGACCGGCATTGGCAAACACCGCAACATCTGTATATCCAGCAGCCGCGATATACTCACACGCTTCGGCGAAAGTGAGTGAACCGTAGGGGCGGGTCGTGCAGCCAATTGTGTGTTTCATAAGGGTTATCCTTTCAAGTATTGAGTACGGCGCGTCCGAAGATTGAATGCAGATTTGGTAGGAGCTACGCCGCGCCATTCAATCGTCCGTTGGAGCCGGTAAGTTTGCGGAAGCAGGGGCGGGATTCGAGTAAAGCTGTTGATAGATGATATAGCTATCAATAACCTTTTTGATGTGACGGCGTGTTTGATCTATCCCAATATCTTCAATGAATTCATCTAGATCCGGGATCTGCTTTGCCTGTATCCAGCGCCGCATCCGACCGGGACCGCCGTTGTACGCGCCGGCGACCAGTGCGTGATTATTGTCAAACTGATCCATCAAACTTTTCATGTACCATGACCCCATCTGGATGTTGATATCTGGATTATACAACATCTTTGTGTTAAATCGAGGGATTTTGAGACGACCCGCCAACTCGCGTCCAGTCGCCGGCATGATCTGCATCAGGCCTATCGCACCCGCGTAGGAAACAATATCGGCGTTATACCGACTCTCTTCGCGGATCATAGCCGCGACAAACAACGGGTCAATTTCGTATTTTGTTGTATGTTTTTGAAGGAGGTCTGTGTAGTAAAGTGGATAGAGGAGTCGGTACAGTTCTACCGGTATAGCGTTATTTTTGCCGCGCAGAGGTTGAAATCTTGATAACCTGTCTGCATATCCGTGTGCCTGCTGAAACCTCTTGAGTTTTTCAAGGCATAAAATAAGGTTATAGTAATTATCGCGAAGATTCGAGTTGTCACGCTTGGCGAGTCCTTCCAGTTCAATTAAGGCATCCTCAAAAAGCTTGAGACGCATCAACTGTTGGACGCGAGCCGTTTTCTTAGATCCGATGTTTTTCCAGGCAGGGCTGTCCACGGTAACACGGACGCGGGGGATCGCTAGGGTTTCCTGTTTGGCTGAAGCAGCCAGCTTTGATTGAAGACGTTTCAGATGCGCTTTTGCGGCTCCACTGTAATACCAGTGATTTGCTTTCACGATTTCGCTATATACAGCCTCCGCTTCCTTTAACCGATTTTGACGTTCATAAGTTTTTGCTATCCAAAAGCGCGCCGCTTTTGCCCAACTATCGTGTGGAAACCCCTTTTGCAAGGTTGTGAAGGTTGCAATGCAATCTGCGTATCGTTCGTTCTTGAATTGGATCCAGCCGATCCGCCAGTATGCTCGCGGTAACCAGGTACTATTGGTGTATTGAGTCGTCAAACGACGGTAGGAAGCGAGGGCTTTGTCATACTGTTTCTCGTTTTCCTGCACCCACCCGAGATCATATAACGCATCGTCAGCTAATGCGCTCCAACTGTATTTTTCAATGAAAGCAATCAAATGTTTCTCAGCCAGTGGTGGCTGTCCCTTACGCCGGTAACAAAGTGTTGACTGGTAGAGTGCCCGTGTGAGATAGCCACTCGCTGGATAGAGAGAAACGATTTTGTTATATTCTTTAAGTGCTAAATCATATTTGCGTTGGCGGTGGTATGCGCGACCGATATAGTAGGTGGAGCGTGCGGTGATTTTGTCTTTATGACCTACAGCAACTTTGCGAAATTCCGAGCGTGCACTCGTCAACTGACCGCGATTGAATCGCACCATGGCATGTGTCATGCGCTGATTCCGAGTGATCTGGAGTTCTGGATGTCCTGTGACTAATTTTTGCAGTGCGTTAAGCGAGCTCTGTGCAATCATGTCCGCATCGTTTGCATGAATCAGCTGTTGATAGGTGTCTTGGGCTTGCTTCCAGTTCCCCAATTTTGCATAAGTCTTAGCAGCCTCATAAGTCGATTTCCTGACATAACTGTTTTTTGAATCAGCGATAAGTGCTAAAAAGCCTTTGAGTGCCGCGGCATAGTTGCGAGCATAATACTGTGCTTTGGCGAGTTGGTATTTTGCGCCAGCAAAATGAAAACTCTGTGGATGTTCATCAATCAGGCGTTGATACCAGATGATAGCGTTTTGATTGTTTTTCATCTGTCCGTATGACTTTGCCAGATGGTAAATGACATAATCCGCCAAGGGATATGTTGCAGAGAGTGCGAGCGTATAATGTTCAATCGCTTTTGGCCATTTCTGCCTCTTTTCGTAACAGTAAGCGAGCACATGATGGATCGCCTGTTTCTCTGGATGGGTTGGCTGCGTTCTAAGTAAATCTTCTAAACTCACGGCGGCTTGGGCATAGTCTCTCTGATCCACTAGAGCGAGTGTCTTTTCAAAATCGGACGCTGCAAACACCTGTGGGATCATACAGACGGTGAGGAAGATAGGGAGTAGACAATTGTACACTGTTTTTTTCGACATATCGTTACGGCAGTTAGGAACGAGACCTATCATAAATAATTCGAGTGATTAGGGGGTACTTTCAAGCAGTTGTTGTACCGCTGCGTTGTCGGGTGCTTGTTCCTGAATCCACCGGATTACCTCCTTCATATTTTTCGGCCATTTCTTTTTTTGGAATGCTTTTGCAAGATGGATACCGGTGTTAATCAGGGTTGCCTTAACTTCCGTATCGCCGAGGGTAAGGTTTAACGCAGTGCGATATTTGGCTTTCGCTTTGAGATGTTCCTCTCTACCGATTAAGCAGTGCACGAGACTATTTTGCACAAGCGCGAGGTTCTCCACCGCCGTCTGGGGATTATCAGTACGGTTAAGTTGTGCCTCAAACTGCGACTCGATACTCAGGAGATTCTGATAAGCAACCGCGTTCTGTGGGGCGTTGGCAAGGACTTTATCAAAAACCCTCAACGCTTTCAGGGGCTGCTTCTTCATCAGATAAAGATATCCAATCGTATTATAGATTCCTACACCCCGATCGGATTCCGGGATACTTTCAAATGCCTTGAGCGCGTCCGTATATTTCTTTCGATTCAGAAAATCGTTCCCGCGTTGAATCTGAAGGTTGACCAACCCCGTTTTGGCTTGAAGGTTATCTGGCTCAAGTTCTAAAATTCCTTCAAACATCCTCCCCGCGCTGTCGAAATCCTTTGCATGTTCGTAGGTATACGCGAGACTCAGACGAAGGTTGATGTGCGCCGGGGCTAATGCAAGGCCCGCCTCAAGCTGTCTAATCGCTTGGGCGTAACGCTTTTGGCGGTCGAGTACTTGACCGTATTTATGATAGACCGCGATCAGGTTGTTCCGCGCTTGCGGGTTCTCCGAATCAGCGGTGAAAGCCGCATTGAATTCGCGGATTGCCTGCGGGTAGTCTCGCTTTTGGAAATATAAATCCCCTAGCAAACTGTGGGCATCAAGGGCACCTGAATCAAACTCAAGGAGTTCACGATAGGCTTCGATTGCCAAATCTAAATTTCCCTTTTCGCGGAGTGTGTTCGCCCGTCTCCAATATAAATCCGTGAGATTGGTTTTCACACTGGCAAGGTCGGGCCTCAATTGCTGTGCCTGCTGATAGGCAGCAATTGCTTCTTCCCAACGTTGAGATTGAGTTAGTTGCACACCAAGATTGTTGTAGGACCCGGCAAGATTTTGCTTGGCATCTGTGTCGCCGGGATTTAATTGCAGTGCCTTTTTGTACTCCGCAATCGCGTTTTGGTGGTCCCCGCTTCTTGCGTATACTTCACCCGTCAAATTATACAGTGTCGAATCGGTCGGGTCAAGTTGGAGTGCCTGTAAAAAAAACGACATTGCTGCCGGATAAGTTTCATCTACTAAGGCAGCGATGCCTTGCTCACGATAGAGTTGGTGTAGATTATCTTTGGCTGGTTGATAGCGAGGGTTAATCTGGAGTGCGCTCTTGAAGGCTGCGCTGGCTTCTTCAATTCGCTGGATTTGGTAGTACATCACGCCGGCGGTGTTATACCTCTCTGGCGAAGCCTCCCGATTGATCATCTTTTGAAGATGGACGAGTGCTTCCTCTCTACGTCCATTTTTCTGGTAGGCCTGGAGGAGTTTTTCATTGGCTTGCTGAAAATCCGCGTCAAGTGCCAAACAGTCTTTGAAATTTGCAATCGCTGCGTCCACTTCGCCTTTATCGAAATTAACGGTGCCGAGGAGATAGTGGCTGCGGAGATGTTTGGGATTGGCTTCAATCTGGGCATTGAGCACTGCAATTGCAGCTTCATGTTGAGGGGTATGGAGTGGAGCTGCGTAGACTTTGTGCAGCGTCGCCTTATCTCGATCCGTCGGATGTTGTGCTGTTGCTGCGAAGAAAAGCACATCCGCTGAATCTGAACTGTGTCCCCAAAGCCCAATGGCGTGCCCAAGTTCATGGAGACAAACGGTTCGCATCTTTTCCTGAGAAAGCAGCCCCGCCGAACCGCTTTCACGTAACGATAAAACTATGTCTACCTCAAAATCGGTCGCCGAGAGCCGGGCGAGTTCCGTCCTACCGAGTGCGGTATCAATGATTCGCGTCAATCCACTCCGCTGCCACCGTACGCGAATGTCCGCGTTGTTGGTTGACTCTACCTCCTGGAATTGTATCTCCCCATCAGCGGCGGCTTCCCATTCGCGCATGGCATAGCGGAAACTGTCCAGATATGTTTCGACTCCTTCAATACCGATAGGCATCGGTGCGATATGGACGCGGATCGGCATTTGGGTGAAACGGGTAATCTTTCCGTCGGAGAAGATTGCGATATGGTTAAAATAGTCGTCCGCCGCAGAAACAGCATCGGCAATCAGGAACAGTATCAGAATTGAAAGAATGAAAACGGTGTGTCGATTTTTCATAATAAAAACGGAGGCTCATGTAAAAAGAAAGTGCAGAGCAGCTTAGAGAAACCGATTTTTTTAACCCCCCTGCAACTCCCCTGACACGGGTTTCCCCCTGAACCCCCCTTATTATGGGGGGTTGGGGACTAAGGGGGTTAAGGGGATCTTCTCCCTTGTCTTTCTCCTTTATCAGCGGGGTTGGGGAAAGACAAGCCCTACTTGTCAGGGGGGGCAAACTCGGTTTCTTTGCACTAAATCTTAACATGAGCCAAAACGGATCACCAATGGAGCGTCAGCATAGTACCGAATGTTTTGCGCGAAACAATAGGATCGATTCCAAGCGTAGTTCGGTCACTGTCAAACTCAAGCAGATGCCCGTAAGCAATCCCACCTTGGCGGTTGATTTTGTTGGCGGACTTTGGGGCGTCAATGACTGAATACACATATCCACCTATACCAAGTATCCCCCCAAGGATAAGGCCCACATCATCAGGTCCAATATCAACCAAGTCATCGTATATGCCCTGATAATCTTCCTTGGTCCCTCCAATCAAATCGCTCTCAGTATTTCTCCTCAGAAGTATGACCCCTATTATTGTCGAGGTAAATAGGATTACCGCTTTTCCATAATGCTTATTATAGACTTGCCCGCCCCCAGGGCATATAGCCGATAGGCCAAAAGCTATCCAGGGATCTCTCTGTTGGTAAATGCTGGGCCTTCTCCGCTCTAGAGAGACTCTAGCAAGATCCTCTATGTGGTAGACAAATATGTTCCCATCCTGCGTCTTTATCTTTATCTGTAGCTGTCCCGGAATCAGCTCAGTGATTGTTCCACGAATGACGGACCCGTTCTTTAAGTGAACGACATCTTGTTTTGATGACTGTGCGAAAACCTGCACGGTCACTACAAACATCAGGCACACGACTAAGATAAAACGTAACATATTTTCCTCCTAATTGAATGGTATAACCCAAGTTGGGCTATTGACATTTGACAAATTGAACCAATCTGATGTGCTTTGAGGCAACCGTCAGATTGCTGTAAGGGCAACCCTTGTAGCTACCCCGCGGTCTAGAAGCTGGCTGTGTTTTGGTCAGGTACAAAATCTTGACAGATCGGGATTCAAAGCAACTTGTTCTTGTGTTGTCATTTGTCTCCCTGCCGACAAGCCGAGAGGCTTCGACATTTCTTTCATTGAACGCTCGTTTGTCTATTTCTGGCTGCGTCCAAGCCAGCCGTCGACAACCGCATATCCCCAAAAAAGCAGGATTTGAACTAGCCCAGTAATTTTGAACTGCCAACGAGGCTGAAACCGCCATTTCCATTGAGCGGTGCTATAAACGTCTAGCCCATATTCACTCTTCCTCACGGAATAGGTTTGGTAGTAATCATCTATCAACCACCAACTACCTTCCTTTTTGGTTGAAACGATTGCCCCTTTATAAATTAAGACTTTATGCTTCCGAAACTCCTGCTTCAGTTCCGCTGAAAGTTTTTTGTTGTCCGTTAGATGACTCTCCAAATCCGCGGTAATCCGAAACATAAACTTGCTGTCAGATGTATATAGGGTGTAACCACGCCACTGTTTTGGGTCCTTGCCTTCCAAGGTAGGAGCCTCTGTTTCTGAGTAAGTTTCTGTTTGCCCTGCTGTACCACCCTCGGCCGACGATGTTTCAGGCCAATCTATACGAATCAAATCTCGCCAATTGGTCACAGGCAACGAATTGGCATAGATTAGCACCATAGCGGAGCTTGCCCCTATAAGTATGAGGGCCCCCCTCAGGAGCTTACGCAAATAGATCTGTCCCAGTCCGGGGATAATCATTGACAGCAGCATCGCACAATAAGATCGTCTCCGCTGGGGTCGGGATTCAGAGTAACTTGCTTTTACCATTCTGATTTGCCTTCTTCTTACAAGTGTGTAGCAGAAAATCTTTCCTTGTTATGCGTAGTTGCCCGATTCATCGGGCGTATCGGGGCAGGGATGCCCCTCCCACATACCCCCTCAGGCCCCTCGCAAGCAGGAGTCCTAATATTGGCAACGTTTCTCACATCAGAAGTTGAGCCTAAAACCGGCTTCAACCGATGTCTTCTGAATTGGATTAAAGCTCATTTCACCTGTAGCATCTTCTACCTGCTGGAAACGGTATTCACGAATAACTGCAACCTCAAACCTGGGAAGGAGCTCATATCCGATTCGCACGGTGAACGCGGATTTACTATCAAGCCGAAAGAGGTCTTGGAAAAAATCTGGATCTTCAGCTCCTATTTTCTCAGGAAAACCGGGATCTGGCTCACCGATGTTGCGTTTGACGTAGAATACCCGGAATGATAGCCGGTTTACCAGACCTGATTCCGTGATACCAGCATATAACTTCGGCTCTGTGGTAGTATAATCCTCAAAAATCGCGAGGAAATCAACCTTCTCACCCAACTTCATGGTGAGCATTGAGAAGTAACCTCGTTTTGGTTTCCCTCCTTCGTCATCTTCCTCCATGCCCAAAAAGTCAGGATCGGTGTCTTTGGCAGCATCGTAGGTGTAGTCAAAAATGGTTGGATAAAATCCTTCGCCAAAACTGCGGTACTCAATCTTGAAAAGAGCTTGAGAAACCGATAAACCGAGGCCGATAGCATTTCCTACCGCCATTTCAGTTTTTCCAGGTTCATTTGCTTTCGGCTTCGTGTTCAAAAAGGCCACATCATCGTATAGGTCCAGACGCAGTAACTGGTTGTTAATGAGCGGGAAACCAACATCAACTCCCAATGCGATAAGTGAATCCTCGTCAATTGTTGTTGGGACGCGCTCGTCATCTGGAATTCGATTAGGTTCAATGTCCGTCAGATAAGTTGCGCCAAATTCAAGGTTGTTGAGGATCGGTATACCACCCTCCTCCCTTTGCAGGGGCCGAGTAAACAGCCGGCCGCCGAGGATGGTCGGATTGCCAAAGTTATTGATAATTATTTCAATCCCCTTTGTTTCCGTGCTAAGATTCAAGTGCATCCCCCGACGGTCATGATTTGAATACCCCGACATAATGAACCCATGACCGATAGTGACGTAGTCTAATTCACCAAAACGGGCGTAAAATGGATCGCTGAGATGGCCATAACGCACATAGCGCACGAACCGCAGGATGGAACTTATCCCCTCCCACTTTTCACCATCTTTAGCGAGAATCGTGTATTCCCCCTCGTCAGCGGTAAAATTGTAAAGTAGTACAATATCCAACCCCAATTCGGCTTTGCCGAGATTTATAGCCGGTTGCAACTGAAACCGTAAGAAACGGTCGCCATCAATGGAAGTTAATCCGAGCCCAGAGGTCCCTTTTTTACTCAAAGCACTCAAAGCCAATTCTTCCGGATCCGGTGTACCTCCGTATGAAAGTGCTGTCTCTCCCATATCTTGTGGGATTTCAGTTTGCTCAACCTGCCCATAAATCGTCAAGACGAAAACCAATGATAAAATTCCTATCCAAACAGCAACGTGCTTGTTCTGATTCATGAATTTTCCTTCATTATTTTTAGTGTGTGAAACTGCGGGCGGTGCACTACACCGATAAAAAAACCCTTTGTGCTCATGTGTCATTATCGGGTTGGTAATCCGCGATAAACCACTCCCCCTGTAATCAGCGCAATCAGCAAGAAAAAGACCCCCGCACCGTAAAATCCCAATAGCAATTTGCCAATCCCAAACAGTGTGCAATAGACGAATGCCGAGCCCAACACCCAGTTGAGTAGTGCTGGCGTACTGCTCTCGCCAATCGGTTGCGGGGTTGCGAGGCTAGGGATGCGTCCCCACCAGCCGCCATTTGGTCGGACGCGTTGATAGAACGCAATTAACCTCTCTTCTGAAACAGGAGAGGTCACCAAGGTCGTAACGAGCCAAGTTAGCGTTGAAATCGGGACGATGATCAGCATCTGATACGCGAAGTTATCTTTTGTCTGAGGCAAGGTGAACACAATTGTTGACACAACTGCTGAGGTAACCATCGCAGCAATCTCTGACCACGCATTAATCCGCCACCAGTACCACCGCAAAATCTGTACGAGTCCAATTCCAGCGTTGAGGGCAATCAGGAATTTCCACGCTCCCGCGATTGAATCCATGAATAAGCTGGTCCCCCCTGCCAGGAGCATAATCAGTACAACCGAGATTCGCGAAGCAACCACGTAGTGACGGTCATCAGCTTCTGGTTTGAAAAAGCGTTTGTAGAAATCGTTGACGAGATAAGAGGCTCCCCAGTTTAGGTGAGTGTCAATCGTTGACATAAACGCTGCAAGAAACGCCGTAAGCATTAGCCCCAACAATCCTGTGGGCAGGTATGCGAGCATTAACTTAGGATAACCCGCTTCTGGATCGCTGAGGTTTGGGTAGACAACCATTGATACAAGGGCGACTAGAATCCAGGGCCAAGGACGCAATGTATAGTGTGCGATATTGAACCAAAGCGTGGCAAGCAATGTATTCCGTTCGTCCTTTGCTGCGAACATCCGCTGGGCGATATAGCCGCCGCCATCCACTCCGTTTGCCGCCCACCACTGAACACCGAGGTAAACGCCGAAGGTCAATATCGCCATTTCGCCGGCACCAAAATCCGGGAAGAAGTGCAGAATCGAGTGGTCAGCCCCATGTATCTCGGACAGCTTGGTTTTCAGCGTGCCTATACCGCCAATCTTGACAACGGCGATAACTGCTAACGCAATCGATCCAATCATCGCCATGCCGAATTGGACCAAGTCCGTTATGACAACCCCCCAAAATCCTGACAGTGCACAATAAATACCCGCAATTAACATGCACGCTAGGACGACAAGCACCTTTGATGTTCCGGTATCGGGCAGATTGAAGGTCAGCACGATAATCTTCTGCATTGCCAAGATCACCCAGCCCATTGTGATGCAATTAATTGGCAATCCAATGTAGAGGGCGCGAAAGCCCCGCAACAAGCTAGCTGATCTGCCGGCATACCGCAATTCCGTTAGTTCGACATCAGTGATAACCTCCGCTCGTCTCCAGAGTCGGGAGAATAGGAATGTTGCTAACATCCCGCTCAAGACCATGTTCCACCATAGCCAATTTCCCGCAATGCCGTCCTTGGCGACGAGCCCTGTGACTGCTAACGGTGTATCCGCGGCAAACGTCGTCGCAACCATCGAGGTGCCTGCGAGCCACCACGGCAAATTTCGGCCGGAAACAAAGAATTCGTTAATATCCCTCCCAGCACGTTTGGAATAGTAGATACCGAGTCCAAGCGCGAAAAAGATGTAACTAATGATGATTACGCCGTCAATAGGTGAAAGCTTCATTTAAGGTCAGTCTCCTTATAATGTTTGCGTCTCAAGGGGCTTCTTGTATGATTGATTCGGTTTATTGACGTCACATCAGGCTACAAATTTTGAAACCAGTATGCTTTTGGAAAGCGGTAATTGCGCGAAAGTTCGGCTATCTTATCATGGGGCAGATCTCAAATCAAGCGAAATGAGAGGCAAATTTCCGTTACAAATAAAAAAATAAAAAGCGGAGAAATTTGCCGCTCGGGGATTTCAGTTTCGCTTGCCACCTATCCTCAATTCTGTTACAATACATCTATAACCCGTCAGATTTTGGAACAGACGATAAGCCCAGTCTGCGAACCAAAAATCGGAAATCCGCAGAGATCTTGGTCATGCGGATACAGTCCATGGGAGATTCGTATGAGAGATGAACCGTTAAGGTCTATTCATGTCGGTGCGGGCGGCAGAGGCACCTGGCCCATTGATGTTGTGGTAGCAGATCCAGATTGGGAACCTGTTGCCTTAGTAGATGTCGATGAGACTGTCCTCCAAAGTGCCCGTGAGAAAACAGGCCTGGGAAAATCCGCGTGTTTCTCAAGCCTTGAAGAAGCGGCCAAAGTGGTCGATGCCGATGCTGCGTTAATTTGCACCCCAACAGCGACGCACGCCCCTTTCGCGCGAATGGGGTTTGAAGCCGGTTTGCATGTCCTCGTCGAAAAGGGAATGACAACCGATTTTGCTTTAGCAAAGCAGTTGGTCAAGGATGGGGAGGCGAGTGGAGTCAGATTCTGTGTGGCACAAAATTATCGCTATCAACCGCTGCAACAGACCATAAAAGGGATCCTTGATGAGGGGGCTTGCGGCGCAGCTGCGATTGTTGATCTGATTCATCACCGCTATCGTCCGGACCCGCGCACACTGAACTATCTCAATGCGATGATCTGGGACATGAGTTGCCACCACTTTGATAACCTCAACTTCTGGTTTGGACCGGTTCAAACAGTGATTGCACGGACGTTCAACACACCTTGGAGTCGCTATCCCTACGACTCAGGCGTCTATGCAATCTTTGGGTACGAAAACGGGATGGTGTGCAATTACGGCGTAACGCACTGCGCCCAAAACAGTTCCTATCATCTGCGTATGCAGATGGCTGGGGGCACACTCAGAGCGTACGACGTGGAAGGAGTGGAATTTCAACTGACGGGCGACAGTGAGGTTGAAACGATTGAACCATTATCTCTGCCACGCAGTGAGCAGCTTGTACTCGATGCGTTCAAGGAGTATATCCGCGATGGGGTCGAACCGGGTATCTCAGGTAGGAATAACCTTCAAACACTCGCTCTCTGTCAGGCAACATGTGATGCCGCAAGCACCGGCACGATTATCAGGGTAGCAGATCTGCTTGAAGAATAGAAAAGTAAACACTAGCACTTATCCCGTTGACCGTTGCAAATTTTTGAGAGAGCCCGATGTCAGCCAGAACCCAACATCCATACCGAGATTTTACCCTAATCACCAACCCAATTTCCGGAAAAGGCACAGCGACTGCGGTCGCTGAACAAGCACTCCAGCGTCTCACAGTTGAAGGTCATACGGGTCGGCTGGAGGTGACCACCCAGTCCGGGGACGCGAACCGAATCGCACAGGAAGCTATTGAAAATGGAGCGCACTGGATCATCGCATGTGGGGGCGATGGTACAATTCACGAGGTTGTCAACGCGATTGCAGAGAAGCCGGATGTGGTGCTTGGCGTTCTCCCGTGTGGAAAGGGAAACGATTTCGCAGAGGCCTTGAAAATTCCTACAAAGCCTGTGGAGGCGATCCAGGTGTTGTTGGAGGGAACGACGCGGCCAGTTGACCTCGGCAAAATCGGAGATCACTATTTCGATACGATTGTAACATGCGGGTATGATGCTGAGGTGAGTCGGCGCGTTACGGAGGAGGGCACACCTTTTTCTGGGACAGCTGCTTATGTCTGGACAGCAATCACGACACTTTTTCGCTATCGATCGCCTGTGGTTCGCCTTGAAGGGGATTTCGGTTCCTATGAAGGTGAAATCCTGCTAACTGCCACCGGGCTCACAGCTAGTTACGGCGGTGGGATGAAAATCGTGCCGGGGGCGATTATAGATGACGGGTTGTTCGATGTGTGTATTATCGAACCTGTCCCCCGTCGAACCGTTTTGCGCTTGCTCTTCACCCTTTTCTGGGGAGGACATGCCGGACATCCCGCGGTCCGGATGCACCGCACAAAATCGCTGACCATCGAAACAGATCCGCCGATACTTCTTTACGCGGACGGAGAACGAATCTGCCACACCCCTGTGACCGTGGAAATTGTTGAACGTGGTCTGACTGTTATCGCGCCTTAATAAGCAGTAGGCATACGTCTTATGCCGTAACCTTGTATCCCTTGTGGCTACAGGTTTCCTAACCTGCGAGATACCGTAGATTGGGTTGAAGAAGCACTGTGAAACCCAACGCTCACGTTTCACGCATTACGTTTTAGATGCTGCTAATGTGCAAGGTTCGTCCATTTATAGTGAATTCTAAAAATAAATAGACACTTTCGCTCCCCGGTAGGTGCGGTTTCTAACCGCACCGCATAGGTGCCCCCCTTTATTCTACCCCCCCTTAGTCCCCCCCGCAAGCAGGGGGGAAAGCAAGCGGGGGGATTAAGGGGGGTGCCGCCCCAACGGGGGATTGGAGTGTCTCATTAATTCTAAGATCCACGATGATTCACCACAATCGCTGTGCAGCAAGTCGTTCTTCATCCAGTTCCACCCCTAATCCAGGTCCCTCTGGGACGATAATATGACCCTCTTCGTAACGCACCCGCTCCTTGACAACCTGCTCGTAGTAAACTAGAGGTCCTGCGGGATAGCACGGAAAATCGATGTTGGGCATCGCCGCGGCAAAATGTGCCCGTGCTGCCGTACCGATGGAGAGCTCCACGGTGCTGCCCAACAATGTCTTGATGCCGAACAGTTCAGCCAACCCAAACGTCTTCTGACAAGCGGTCATTCCTGAATAACCCACGCCGAGGTTGAAAATATCTACCGCTTCGTGCCGCGCCAACCGTACCGCTGCGGGGGCTTCCGACGAATGCTCGCTGATTGGTACATCTACCGCTTGTTTCACCGCGAGAAAATCCTTGACCGGGGCGTTCTGGCGACCTTTGATAGGAGATTCAACAAGATTCGGCGTGAAGGCTGCAAAGCGACCGACGACGTCAATCGCGGTTTCCACGTCAAACCGTCCGCTGGCGTCGAGGGCGTTAATCTCGACCCCGTTCCCCCAACGCCGCCGGAGTTCCGAAAGGAACCGTTCATCCAGCGTCAGATCAACGCCGAAATAGTAGCGGATTGTTGGGTGTCCTTGATCCTGCAATTTTTCGATGCGCTGCAGGTTCGATTCGACATCTGCTTCGATCTGGCACGGAGCGAGGGGATAGGCGAAAGGAATCCGTTCCCGGTATCTGCCACCAAACAGTTGGCAGATTGGTATGTCCAATGCTTTACCAATGGTATCGTGTAGCGCGATGTCAATTCCAGCGAGTACCTGATGCTCCCACTCCTGTCCCTCCAGATCCACTTGGATTGCTGTCAGGTCAAGCGGGTTGCGTCCGACAAGTAAGGGCCCTAACCGAGTGGCTAACCCATTAACCGCCTCCGGGGTGAGGTCGAAGTTGACATCCGACATCTCTCCTAAGCCTGTGATATCGGCATCGGTTTGCAGACGGACGATGATGTGGTGGGAGATCGCCTTTTCTGAATCGGAAGGACGGGTTCGCCCCATTTCGCGAGTTGAGTAGATGGGAATCAATTCAATATCTGTAATCTGCATCTTTTCTCCTAGTTATGTGAGGGGTGTTTATAATTGTTGTCTGAATCAGGGTTCTCCCCGATACACCGGGACAGGCAGGATTGAAGGATTTTCAGGATAAAGTATCTGATGTGTCAAAATGGAATCAGTGGTTCATTTAACCCCAGCGGGGCGACGTGTGTGTAACAATGAGCTAATGAACCAACAAAATCGGTATTGAAACTCTGCTGATTATAGCATATAATAACGGACGATTCATTAACAATATGCTGCCAAAATCGGTATTGAAATACCTTGATGAGAGGTTCACAGGATATGCACACGACAAACCGACCAAACAGAGACGGGTTAATGCGGGCAATTGATATCTACCGCGATGCCATGCGCCCGTTCATCGTCCGTCAGTTGAGGCGCGTTCAGGGGGCAAGCGTCGAAGAACTGATTGAGCGTGGACTGGGGGATCGACAGGCAGACGAATTTTACCGGAGACTGGATGAAAACAGTGACATCGAATCCGCAATTGACCTTAACTATTTCCCGAAAGTGATTCGCGACAACTGGCGCGGCACTTTCTCACAGCAATTCAGTAATGATTTGAGCGTTCAGAGTACGCTATGGCTCATAAAGACGGCGAGAGATCAGATCGCACACCCAGGAAGACAAGATATAGAGGCAGAGTATACCAGAGTCCATCTGTATCACATCGCCGATCTCCTCGAACGGATTAATGCGCCGGACGAGAAACAGGCGGTAGAAGTAATTCGTGATAATCTCTTTGCCAGTCCTGAGAGCAGAGGGCAGGCAGATTCACTGCCATTGGACACGGCACCCCAAACACCACCGACAGAAACGGGGGACGGGCAGGATAGCTCACAACGTAGTGCATCAAACACTCTGACACCGTGGCGCGAGGTCATCCGTCCCAACAACGACGTCGCGCTCGGCACCTTTGAAGCTGCAGAATTCGCAGCAGATCTTCAGCAGGTACACGACGGCCGCGCCGATGCAACGGGGTACGGGAATCCGGTCAACTTTTTCAACCAAACCTACATCACCCCCGGCATCCGAAAGCTATTGGTCAATACCCTCAAACGGCTCGGCAGCAACGGTGGGGACCCTGTCATACAGACAAAGACCGGGTTTGGAGGCGGAAAGACCCACAGTCTCATCGCACTCTACCACCTTGTCAAGAGTAGTGATGCCCTCATAAATCCACCGCCGAATAGCGAAGAGCATCAACGCACCAGCGAGGAGATAAAAGGCATCATGCAGGAGGCCGAATGGCATCCAACCCCTGACAAACCTCCCCGCGTCGCTGTGCTTGACGGCACCTTTCTTGCCACAACTGACCTGACTGTAGTAAAGGAGACGGGGGATCCGTTAAACACGCTGTGGGGTGTGATGGCTTACCAGCTTGGGGGACAGGAGGCATACGAGATTGTCGGCGAGGCAGCGCGGGATGGTACAGCACCGGGCGGGGCTCAGCTTGATCAACTTCTTGAGCACGTTGGGCCATGTGTTATCCTTATGGATGAGCTTGTAGCATACGTCCGAAACGCAGCCGATGCCAAAGACAACATCTACACCTTTATGCAGGTTCTCACCCAATCGGTTCGGAGGAGTGGGAACGCCTCGCTTGTTGTCACCCTGCCGGAGAGTGTCGTTGAAGCGGGTGCTGAAGGTGGAGCGGAGGCACTCAGCAGATTAGACAGTATCTTAGGCCGCATTGAGGCAGTATGGGAACCGCTGGAGGTACACGAGGCGTTTGAGGTTGTACGACGGCGACTCTTTGGACGCGTCAGGGATGAAACAGCACGCGCCCAAGTCTGTGAAACCTTCTCACGGATGTACGCCAATGCACGCAGAGATTACCCTGAGGAGGTCAGTGAATCACGTTATCTGGAACGCCTGAAGGCGTGTTATCCCATCCACCCGGAGATATTTGATCGGCTCTATTCGGATTGGTCCTCTATTCCACGGTTTCAGCGCACACGCGCAGTGCTTCGGATGATGGCAAATTGTATTAACCGCTTGTACCTCAGAGAGGATCCCTCCCCACTGATTATGCCTGCCAATCTCACCCTTAATGACCCGGAATTGGCAAATGAGTTTCTTCCATTGCTCGACGGTGAATGGCGCCCGGTCCTGACAGAGGTGGACAGTGACGGATCTAGAACGGACGCCATTGACAGAAATATCCAAAGATTTTCCAATATTGGGGGGGCGGCCCGACGTATCGCCCGCGCTGTCTTTCTCGGTAGTGCCTCCAGCGGTGCCGTACGGGGCATTGACGCCCGCCGAATTCACCTCGGTGTGGTGTTGCCCGGGCAGGGCGTTTCGGTCTATAAGGAAGCACTCGGACAGATGAACGGTGCCCTGTATTACCTCTATAGCAGTGATGACAGATACTACTTCCATGCTGAGGAGAATCTCAACAAGGTTGCGACCGACCGCGCCGATACACTCAGCGATAGAGAAGTAGAGGAGTGCATTATCGACCAGTTGCAGGAGGCAACCAGGGGTGGGCACCAACGGCGCGCACAGGTCCTCGTCTGTCCGCAGAACTCCGATGATGTAAGAGATTTGGAGACAGTACAACTAGTCATCTTGCCCCCTAGCAAAGCCCTGCCAAACCGCTCTCGTGAGAACGACGAAGCCGCAGCAGCAGCCCAGGACATCCTACTGAATCGCGGCGACGCTCCCCGTATCTACAGGAACGCCCTCCTCTTTCTGGCGGCGCGGAACGACGAAATTCGTGTGCTCAGAAGCTGTGCAAGGGTTTACCGAGCTTGGTACTCCATTCTCAACGGGGACCGCCGCATCCCAAACGTTACAGGCGATCGTCTTGACCAAGCGAGCAGCAGCCTGCGTAGTGCAAATCAGCAACTATCCGAAGCTCTCGTCACGGCTTATCGCTGGGCGCTAGCACCGTCACAGGAAAATCCGCAACGGGCAGATTATGGACTGTCTCGCTTCCAGACAAACCCCACGGATACAGGGGATATCGTGGACAGCGCGTTAGGACAGTTGAGCGAGTCAGAGGTTCTCATTGATCAAATCTCTCCCTCCGCCCTTGGGAACATGTTGCAGCAATATGTGTGGAGCAGTGAGCAATACAGCGATCACATCAGCGTAGATAATCTATGGGAACTGATGACAAGGAACGTCTATATGCACCGTCTGAGAAACAGAGACGTTCTGATAAAGTGCATCTTGGAAGGTGTGTCGAATGGCGAGTTCGGCTACGCTGAAACCTACAACGGTGAGGAGTACGAGGGGTTGTGCTTTGGTGAATCAATGTCATTCACAGATCTTGGTTCAGGGTTGTTGGTTGCTCCCGAAATGGCACAACTCGTAATAGAAGAAACGACGCCTATTACTGAGCCCGACCATCCGCTCGGTGCTGATTCTGACGATTCGTCCACTAACGGCACTGAGGAGGATTCACCGCCTGATCTTCCACTATCGACTGGCCCCAAACAGATCATCGTAACAAAAACAATCCAAAACGACATATCCCTCGACGCTATTGATCTGTTGCGTGATGAGATAATCCGCAACCTGAATGCCGATGGCGGTTCTGTCACTATTGAAATCGTCATCACAGCGAATAAGTCAGAGGGCTTTTCTGAGAGTGCCGCCCGCGCCGTGCGCGAAAACAGTGTACAACTCGACCTTGATTGTGAACAGTTGTAACAAAAAAAAGGAACACAAGGACGCCATGACGCAAGGGAAAAAACATCAAAAACATGTGCGGCCACCCGTCAATTAGAAACGAGGATTAACATGACTAGGCCAACGCAAACAGAACCTCTGCAACTCTCGGTTTCCAACTTCGGCCCCATCGCCAAGGCAAACATTGACCTACGTCCGCTGACGGTGTTTGTCGGTCCCAGCAACACGGGGAAGTCCTACTTAGCAATCCTGATATATGCACTACACAGGTTTTTCGACGATTACATTAGTCTACGGTATTTCAGGTTGAGGCTAATGCACTCCGCACATGGAAGTGTCAGGGAGCTGCAGCTCTTTGATGATGATGTCAAGCGATTAGCCCGCTGGATAAGAGATGTAGTTCCGCAGTTAGAGGACGCCCCCCCTATTCAATTGCCCGATTTTATCATGTCAATGGTTCGCCCTTTATTGGGCCCTTCGAGCAACTTCAGCGAAATTATAGCCCAAGATATCGAATGGAGTTTTGGCATTACAGACGCTGCAAGACTGATCCGCCACGGCAACAGGGAAGGTGCGAAGATCACGTTGTGTTTCAAACCTTTTGCCTATGAACTGGCACTGAAACGAGGTAGTATTAAAGGATCAGTGACTTCGATTTCCGAAGAAACGCCATTGTATATTGACTCGCATATTGAGGAAATGGCACCCATTTTATTTTGGGTTGACCAAGTTCTGAATAATCCGGTATCACCAAATGATCCTAGATGGAGACACGGTGTAGAAAATCTTATAAGTGAGTTTTTCAATTTGGCCCTTTCAGATGTTGTTAGTCCATTAAACAATGCCGCCCACTATCTTCCCGCCGACCGCACTGGTGTGATGCACGCACACCGTGCAGTCGTCGCTTCCTTGATTCAACGTGCGTCACAGGCAGGGATCCGGCGGAATCCACCGTTGCCAGCACTTTCGGGAGTTCTCGCTGACTTTCTCGAAAACCTTGTTAAGCTCAGTGATTTGCCAAGAACAGAACCCTACAACGAAAATTTCGCCGTAAACCTTGAACGACAGATCCTCAAGGGGGAAATCCAACGTAAAGATTCAGAGACAGGCTATCCGATGTTTTCCTATCAGCCGCAGGGATGGGGGGAAGATCTACCTCTGATGAATTCGTCGTCAATGGTATCGGAACTTGCGCCGGTTGTTCTGTATCTGCGCTACATCGTCGAACCCGGTGATGTGCTGATTATTGAAGAGCCAGAGTCTCATCTACACCCGAAGATGCAGGTAGAATTTATCCGCCAACTCGCGGCGATTGTAAACGTTCCTAAGCGCGAAGGTGTTCAACTTCTTCCTGTTGCGGTTTGTGGTGGCAAATTTCGCCGAGCTGAGAGACGTCGGTTATCACAGCATAAGATTCGTTTCAGGGGTAAGCATTCCAACATCCAGTTATTGAAATGTGGTGATTCCTTAATTAAAGCACTTCCCAAAGGAAGATGAAAGGATGCGCGTGCCTTTACGTTTTATTGAGAAAGAAACAGGATTCGCTTTTCTGTACTCGCTTTTATAGTGAATTCAAAAAATAAATAAACACTTGCGCCCCCCGGTAGTGGCGGTTTCTAACCGCCCCGCATCGGCCCTCCCTTTATCCCCCCGCTAGCGGGGGGATAAAGGGGGGCCTACCCAACGGGAGAACGGTAGGTGCGGTTTCCTAACCGCACCGGTTTGAAGTGTCCCATTAATTCTAAGGTCCACTATAATTTACTTGAAGGGTGTTCATAAATATTCGCTGTGAGAGTGGCATCCTTGCCACGACTCCCTTTCAGTTGTGGAAATAATCGGGATCAGGAGATCCCTCTCACAGGCGTTTGTGTCTGCATAGGCGATTGACTGAATTATTAACACTCTTGATTTACTTAGCGTCCTTGCGCCTTTGCGTTAAGATTCTGTGTTTTTGCCTTCTATTCTCGGAGTTAAGATGACCACTTACCGCCGTAAACTGATTGAAGTTGACCTGCCCCTAGACGACATCAACCGCGAATCTGCCCGCGAGAAATCCATCCGACACGGCCACCCGTCTACCTTGCATCTATGGTGGTCACGTAAGCCATTGGCAGCCTGTCGCGCTGTCATCTTCGCGAGTATGGTGGATGACCCCTCCGCTTGCCCCGATGAGTTTCCCACCGAGGACGATCAACGTGTCGAACGCGAGCGGCTCCACGACATCATCCGGAAGTTGGTCGAATGGGAGAGCACGGATGAGAGTCAACCTGCCGTGAGGGTCCTTCTGACAAACGCACGCTATGAAATTGCCCGCTCGGTGGCGCGTTCCCGAGGCGAAACGGCCCCCACTGATCCGGATGCGGTGTTGGATTATTTACGGGAACATACCCTGCCGATATATGACCCCTTCGCTGGGGGCGGTTCTATCCCCCTTGAGGCACAACGACTTGGACTGAAGGCGGTCGCTTCAGACCTTAACCCGGTGGCTGTCCTTATCAACAAGGCACTGATCGAGATACCACCCAAGTTTAAGAACCAACCGCCCGTTAATCCCAAAGCGGATGCCATGGGTATGTCCATAGGCACAGGCAGAAACGCACGGCGCATCCCTTGGCGAGGTGCGTCCGGACTTGCGGACGACATCCGCTACTACGGCGCGTGGATGCGCGAGGAGGCGTATAGGCGTATCGGAGATCTCTATCCGAAAGTAAAACTGCCCGATGGCAGCGACACCACCGTGATTGCATGGCTTTGGGCGCGGACAGTTCCTTGTCCTAATCCTGCCTGTGGTGTCCAGATGCCTCTCAAAACCACTTTCCAAGCATCAAAGAAGCGCAACAACGAACATTGGATGAGACCCGTCGTTGACTATGACGCAAAGCGCGTATCCTTTGTGGTACAGAACCATAACAACGGTGTCCCCGAGGACGGTACGGTAGGACGTAACGGCGCAGTCTGTATCGCCTGTAACAACGCGGTTCCCCTATCTTATGTCCGTGATCAGGCGAGGGTTGGCAACATGGGTGAACAGATGACCGCCATTGTTGCTGAAGGGGACCGCAGCCGGTTATTCGTATCATCGACCGACGAACATATCCGAGCAGCAGTATCTGCCGAACCCGCTTGGAGACCAACAGGGAATTTGCCGGACCGAGCATTAGGTTTTAGGGTCCAGAGATACGGATTCACACAATGGCATCAACTTTTCACCACACGTCAACTGCTTGCAATAACTACATTCAGTAATCTTCTGGCAGAGGTTGACGAATTAGTAACAAAATACGGGGGTGATAAGGAATACACCAACGCTCTCCGGACCTATCTTACCTTGGCTATCGGTAGGACTGCAAATAGTGGTTCTAGTTTTGCAAGATGGCAAAACTCCGGTGATTTTATCGCTGGAGTTTTCGCACGCCAAGCAATTCCGATGATGTGGGATTTTGCCGAATCAAATCCTTTCTGTCATTCATCGCAGAATTGGATGGCACAAATCGAGTGGGTGGCGGAAGTTGTTGAGCGTCTGTCTGCCAATGCCAACGGCGGTAAAGCGCATCAGGCGGATGCGTCCACCACTATCCACGCCCAAGATGGTCCAATCATTGTCACCGACCCGCCCTACTATGACAACATCGGTTATGCTGACCTTTCCGATTTCTTCTACGTGTGGCTGCGTCCCACTCTCCGCGACGTTTACCCGGGTCTGTTTGCCGGTATCCTGACCCCCAAAGATGAAGAGATTACAGCTATCCCCTCCCGATTTGATAACCCCCAGCAGAGATTTGAGGACTTGTTGAACAAGACGCTCAAGCTGATGCGGGAGCGGTGCAGCCCAGAATTTCCATCCTCCATCTTCTACGCCTATAAGCAGCAGGAGGAAAAGTGGGAAGGCAGGTCTTCCACCGGCTGGGAGACAATGCTGAGTGCTATCGTGTTGGCGGGCTTCGAGATTGTTGGCACTTGGCCAATGCGTACTGAGCGTCCCGGACGGTCAAGGGCAATCAGATCCAACGCCTTGGCATCGTCCGTGGTATTGATCTGTCGCCCACGCCCTGATAATGCTCCAACCGCAACGCGCCGCCAATTTTTCGATGCCCTTGCGAAAGAACTGCCCGCGGCACTTGACCAACTAACGCACAAAGGGCATATCGCCCCGACCGATCTAGCGCAGGCTGCTATCGGCCCGGGGATGCAAATCTACTCCCGCTACAGCAGCGTGGAGACAATCAGCGGGGAGCCGGTATCGGTGCGAGAGGCATTGGCAGCAATCAACCGCGCCATCGCCGATTACGATGAGCGTCAAGCGGGGGATCTGGATTCGGAGAGCCGTTTTTGCCTCGACTGGTTCAAGCAGCACGGTTACGAGGAGGGTCCTTATGGTGATGCAGAGACCCTGGCGCGCGCCAAGGATGTTATCATCGGCAAATTACATTCTGGCGGTTTGCTCACCGCTGAAGGGGGCCGGGTAAAGCTGCTGCCACTTGATACGTTTTCTGAATATTCTGACCCCCTTGCTAGCGGGGAGGAAAGGGGGGTAGACAACTGACCCCCCCTAGCGGGGGGGAAAAAGGGGGGGTAACAGCGTGGGAGGGGTGTTTCCGCATGGCATACCACCTGAACCGCGAGGATGGCAGGGGCATTGAAGGTGCAGCGGAGATCGGTAGAGCAATGGGGAGCAAGGTCGAGTCCGTTGAGCGGTTGGGGCGCGTTCTCTACAACCACTACGACCGCAATGGTGACTCCCAGAACGCTGTAATCTTCAATAACCTCGTTATGGAATGGCAACGGATCAGGGAGAAGATGTTGGACGATGAACAGCTCAACATTCCAATTTATAGTGAACCTTAGCATCACTCCAAACCGGTACGGTTAGGAAACCGCCCCTACCGTTCTCCCGTTTGGTAGTCCCCCTATTTCCCCCCTGCTTGCGGGGGGGACTAAGGGGGGGGTAGAATAAAGGAGGGTGCCGACGCTGTGCGGTTAGCAACCGCCCCTACCGGTGGGCGAGAGTGTCTATCTATTTTTAGAATTCACTATAGGGTCCCGTAAAAAAACCGAGGTAAAAAACGAGACGCGGGGATGCCAGGACGCTAAGACGCTAAGAAAAAAGATTCGTAGGGAACGCAGATCTGCGTTCCCCACTACCAAAAAACTCGGTTGCTGTGGTTGATTGTCAATATGTATAGATATTATACATATTACACACAATATGTATAAAAATCGGCAAAAACTATACATATTGGATTGTTCATGATATTTTTTGATTGCGTCCTTGCGCTCAATTTAACAACCCATGTCCAATACACCTTACACCTACACCACCCCATTTTCCGCCAAGTACCGCCTAGAGCGCGATCGTCAACCGTTTACCCGGGAGGCGGTGCTGCAGCTCCCGAAGGATCGGTGCGGTTTATACGCCTTGTGGCTGCCGACCGGGGTGAAAGAGGCACCAGAACGCCTCTATATTGGCGTGTCTACAACCTGTGTGCGGCGACGTTTGCTTCAGCACCTCTCAAATGAAGATAATCCAGAGCTTCGGAAAGAACTCCGTATGTTCCCCGACCTCGTCCAATTTTCGGTGGTATTCACGGAAGGACGACAGGAGACGCTGGATTTGGAGACAACGCTAATCCGAGAGCTGCAACCAGAGACGAACCGATATAAGTTGAAACCCCGCGAAGATGAGTGAAACGCGCGCGAAGAGAAACCGAGTTTTTGACAAAAGCTCGGTTTCTGCTACACATTAATCAATCCGCTCCCCCGCTTTCCCATTTACTAACAGACGGATAGAACGTCCGAATGTATGGACGAACAACTCTCCCTTTTCTTGCAGATGCCACCTTTCGAGCAGGCAGTCGTCGAACGATCGCACATTAATTTCAACCGCATCATCAAAAATCTTCACTTTTAGGTCTTCAACAATTGATTTGTGCTGATGGTCTAACGCATCGGCGATCCGCAAAATAGCCGCTAACCGGGTCACCTGCTCCTTTTCGGTATACGAGAGCCGCTGAAAATGAGAATGGGAGGGTTTGGTCGGATCAGGGAATGCTTTCCGATGATAGCGAGCGATGTTGGCAACCAGTTCAAGCTGTTTTTGATTGAGTCCAACAATCTCCGAATTCCGTATCAGGTAGTAGGAGTGCTTGTGATGTGACAGGGGGTTGACATACCCGCCGATTTCATGGAGGGCTGTCGCGACACTCAGTAGCATCCGCGATTCTGCAGACAGATGATGAACCGGTCGCAGCTGATCAAATAGCAACTCTGCCAAGTAACGAACCTGTTTGGCGTGCCCTAGATGGAAGTGGTACTTATTGCCAAGTGCCATCGCTGCCTTGATAATCTCCGCTTCTTCGGAGGTCACGTCCCATGAGTTCCGGTGACGATCCGCCATCTCAGCAAGTAACCCGTCCTTGAGTCCAACATTTGCGGCATAAAGTCCCCTCGCCCCGATGACATTGCTCACTACCTCCGTGAGAACGAGACCGGCGGGTAAAATAACGTCTGCCCGATCCGGTGCCATATCGTATCGCTCCATCCGTTCCTGCACACTGAGTCTTGAAGTCTCTCTGACAAAGCGTTGGAAATCTCGCAGTGGGATAAACCGAACATCTCTGGAGAACTCGTTGTTATCTGGATCTAAAACACCGAGCTGCTGCCCAAACTCTTCAACGTTGCCCCCGGTCCCAAGCACTATATCAATTTCGTATTGGTTGATAGCGTCTAGCGTGGTTTCGAGCAGTTGCTCCATGTATGCCCGGAGCAGCAAGATCTGTAGATCTGAGATAGTATCCGTCCGCAGGAAGGTCTCTTGTAGCCGCACAGTTCCCAGCCGAAGGCTGTTGGAATAGATAATTGAGCCGTGATCGATGACGTCAAATTCAACACTTCCTCCGCCAATGTCAATGACTAGAGCGATTCTATTCTGAATATCAACCTTGCGGGTCACCGCGAGTTGGACGAGGCGCGCTTCTTCGCCGCCGGAGATACGTTCCAATTGCACACCGGAGCTATTGTAGATACGATTTACGAGGTTGTCACCGTTGATGGCTTCGCGTGTGGCACTGGTCGCAATAGCGCGTGTGGTGTGGACCTTCATCTCATCAATGACTTGGCGAAACTTGCCAAACGCCTTGATTGCTTGTTCAATCGCCTCATCGTTTAGAAACCCTGTCAAGAACACCTCATGGCCTAGACGAACCGGTGCCCGATGTTGATATACCTCCTCAATAGTCCCATCAGTTTTCACTTCAACAATTTTTAGCCGAATTGCGTTCGATCCAACATCAATTGCGGCAAGCGTAGCACTTTCCATATCTTCTCCTCGTGTCTATGTATAGCAAAATATTAGATGATTCCATAGCTGATTGTCAAGGTAAGAATTGCTTGGGTTTTCCTCCAAACTGTGCTAAAATAGCCCAAGTTGCTAGTAGTCGGCATACTACCTTTGCTGGCAGCTTGCGTTAAGATAACGCAAGTTGCTAGTAGCGGTCCTATTCAAACCAATAGCCCCTAATCCCTGTGCACATTGTATCATTTTTGTAGGTCGATTTTCCAAAATCGACGGTTTTGTGTCGAGATATGAATCTCGCCCTACAGTTCTGATGGATTTTCAATAACTAGCAACTTAGGTTAAGATAACTTGGCGTCTATTTGGGAGGATTCAAAATGGCAGTACATGATTGGGCACAACTCAGACAGCGTTGGAAGGACTTCCATGATAGGTTTATTCACGAAGTAGTTAATATCATAATTGATGAGGCACTTTTGCCCCAAGGATTTAATGTCATCCCGACAACACAAATCTATATCGATCGAGATTTTGAACCTGCCATTGTAGTTAAAAAAGCGGATGATGCAGCGTCTGTCAAACAGCTAAAAACACCGAGTCAATTAGCAACACAACCGAGCTTGCGTTTTGTTGCTAATCGTCCTTATGTGGCTCCAGAAAAAAAACTCATGTTGCTAAGTGATTTAGATGAACCTATTGCAGTGATGGAATTAATCTCGCCCAGAAACCGTACGCATCGGAAACATTACGCAATCCAGTACGAGGAATATATCGCCCATAGTTTAACATTCGTGATGGTGGATGTTATCTACTTTGTTGGCGGGAATGTGCATGATCTGCTAATTTCAGGTTGGGAGAACGCTTCAGCCATCCCCGAAAATCCTGAAAGACCGCTTTTTATCGCGATCTACACACCTCAAACAGAGGATACGGTTGAGACTGAAATCATCCAGTTTGGTTTTGACAGTGATTTCCCCGACATCGTGATTGAGGTTGACGGAAACATTATCCCATTTCCATTGGCGAAGGCATACCAAACGACTGCCCGTCGCATGAAACTACCATCTACGCCACTTGAACCGAGAGGATAAATCTAACCCCTGTTTAATCTCTACAAATCTAATGCTCTTCAAATCCTTTTCTTACTGGTTCTGGTTTGTCGCGTTGACACTCCTCGCGTTGATTCTTGCGAATACCCCCCTGTTTAATCTCCTTGCATTTGAATTTTGTACAGTGCTTGCCTTTGGGATCTCATTTGCGGGGGCGCATACCACCGTGACCGGTGTGGCTAACCTGAGACACCGCACACAATCGTTGAGAGGGGCTGCCGCTCAGCTGGTTATGTCGACTTTCTGGCGGGCGTTTGGGTCCAACCTGACATTGCTGGTCGCGCCGTTGCTGGTCATTTTACTGAATGCATTCCGCGTTAAAAATTGCGATTTTTTGGAGGGGTTCGCTTTCTTTCTGCTCTTGCCCGTCGTTAGTTGTGTTTATGCCACTGCTTTGGGTGTGTTCTTCGGATTGTGGCTGAAGCGACGTTGGACGGCGTATCTCGCGTATCTTGGCTATATCTTTGCCACGCTTCTTGCCCTCGCTTATAATCTCATTTTTCACCCGCCTATCTTCGGTTACCACTCAACCTTCGGCTACTTCCCGGGCCCCATCTACGATGAGCGTATCGTAATATCCGGCACCCTACTAATCGCACGGGGCACAACGCTGCTGTTGGCGTGGATTTTCCTATCGCTTGCGATTAACACATTGGAGATTGGCAGGCACACCCGATTGGAGCCAACCCTCTATTGGCAAAAACTGTACCGATTCAAGCCGCAGTTTGCAGATCTGAACCACCGGATTCACCTCATCGTGCTGATAATCGCGTTTGGGCTAATCTATCTGTTTCGTGGAGAATTGGGATTGCGTTCGACGCGAGGATATATCGAAAACAAATTAGGTGGACTGGAAGAGACAGCGCATTTCAAAATCTACTATGAGAAGGGATCGAAAGTTGAAAAGGAGATTGAGTGGATTGCACAAGATCACGAATTTCAATATGCACAGTTAACCCGCTATTTCCAGATACAACCGACCAAGAAGGTTCAATCTTATGTTTACACTTCGTCCGAACAGAAGAAGCGACTCATGGGAGCGCGAGGCACATCGGTTGAAGATCCGCTCGGATACGGTTTTCATATCAACTATGAAGATTTCCCCCATCCGGTCATGAAGCATGAGTTAGCACACGCTTTGACAGCGGATTGGCATCCGATTCTGAAGGTGAGCCTCAAAATTGGGCTGCATGAAGGGATCGCTGTCGCCGCGGATTGGGATGAAGGTAAGTTGACAGCGCATCAGTGGAGTCGAGCGATGCAACAGTTGGACATCGCCCCGAAGATGAGCCAGATTATGGGGCTCGGCTTTTGGGCACAAGCTTCGTCACAGAGTTATACGTTGGCAGGTTCTTTTGTCCGATTTCTCGTTGAAAAATATGGAGTTGAAAAAGCCAAACACGTCTTTCCAACAGGGAATTTTGAGGAGGTCTACAATAAATCCTTGGCTGAACTCGAACAGGAATGGAAGGGCTTTCTGGAAACAGTTCCGCTGACGGAGGCGGATCTGGCTATTGCGGCACACCGCTTCAACCGTCGAAGTATCTTCCAGAAACCGTGCGCCCATGAAATCGCTCAACTGTCTTCCGATGGATGGCGAGCGTATTACCGAACGGATATGACCACAGCGATCCGCCTGTTTAAACAGGTCTACCAGTTTGATCCAGATAATCCGCGCCATCTACGCGGACTCATGTATGCACACTATCACACGGAAGATTACCCCTCAACCGTGGAGTGGGCATCGAGAATCATCGCACACCCCGAAGCGAGTATGAGCCGGGTTGCGGAGGCGAAAAATGTGGAGGGAAACGTCTACTGGCAGCAAGGAAAGCGTGAGGATGCCCTGTCGCGGTATCAGGAGGTTTTTACGCTTCACACCTCTGATGCCCTTGACCGAGAGGCACAAGCCAAGCTCGCAACACTTGCCCTTGAGGCTCCCGATGTGGAGAATAAGGTCAGACAAGTCCTCGTCGGTCAGGTGTCAAACCGCCTCAAGATGACACTGCTCCACGAAGTGATTAATGCGCTGCCGGAATGGGGATTGGGTCACTATTTAATAGGACGCCAACTCTATTTTGATCAGGAGTATGCAGCATCAAACCGATATCTGTTGAACGCTGCTGATTTGGAGTTACCACACCAGAAATTAGCCGTCGAAAATATAAGGCTTATTGGTGTGAACTCGTATCGGCTTGGACAATATAAGGAGGCTATAGAGCAGTTTCGCCGGATCGCTGCCGATTACACGCTACCCCTTGGATTCATTCGTCGTGCAGAAGACTGGATTGAACGGTGCGAATGGGCAATGGCACAATTGAACCAATCCGTGGATTAACAAACACTTCAGGTGGGCTACACCTTCGATTCTAGAATTTGCATTACCTCAAAGACAAGGCCGTTGGGCGAGCGGTAAAAGGAGATTCGGCGTGATCCAAAATCGGTGCTAATTTCCACCGGCTCTAGGAGCACCTCTGCGCCTAATGCTGTAAGGTGTTGGTATGCCTCGTCCAAATCATCAACCTCAAACACTGCATGGGTCAGTCCCGGCATGAGCGGGTGGTTGAGCGCATCCTGAAAGACCGGTTTCGGTGTCAAAAAGAGACGGGTCCCCCCGAACTCTAGCAACGCATGGGGCTGGTCCCCATCTTCTCTAATGCGTGAACCACGACTGAGCAGTGTGGCCCCCAATTCCTCAAAAAAGCTGATTTCCGCATCCAGATCTTTAACCTTGATGCCGATATTCCAAAGGCTTGCCTCCATCGTTGGTTCTCCTTATCGATATACAGGCGACCGGGTGATATACGCCTTGGTAATGTCAATGATGAGGGCAATGTCGTGACGTGCATCTACGATTGAAGAACGTGAGGGTGTGCCTTGGGTAATACATTCGCGGAAGTGTCGCAGCTCACGGGTGAACCCACTTTCCCACGGAATCGCTGGCTCCTTGTAGAAGCTGTTCCCATCTGCATCAATCCCCTGCACGACTAACTTTGTAAGCACTCGACGCGAAAAGCCGGTTGGGTAGGAGAGGATAACTCGCTTTTCTTCACTGTATATTTCAAGGGTCTGCTTAAAATCCCACAACTTGTTGAGATCTACTCGACTGACGACACAACGCGCTCCGTTGGGGTATTCTAAGATAGTCGTTATGGCTCGGCGTTCATTCCAGATCTCTGCACTGACGACTACACTTGGCACGCCGAGCATGGTTCGTAGGCTATAGAGGTCGTGGATGAGGCCATAGGCGATACCGCAAGATTCGGCCTTCTCAAAGAGGTCCCCAAAGGCTTCGCGCCGCGCGGCTTTAGATGCCTCGTGCCTTTCTGCCATGACACTGGACGGCAGATCATTGAACCGCTTGACCTTAAAATGACTCAGGTGGAGCTCATTGCTCGGATGCAGATGGTTGGTCTGTACAAATTTGATGTCGTCCATGGTATCGACTTCGCGTTTCGCCATCTCAAAGGCGGGTTCGTATACCTTCATGTATCCCGCTTGACCCACCTTCCCCGATTTTCGCATAGCATCGATCATGGCGTCCGCTTCCTGCAAAGAGGTGCAGATAGGCTTTTCGATGAAGACATGCTTTCCCGCCTCAAAGGCTTGTACCGCTGCCTCGGTCTTGGGATCCGTGTGGCAGAGCAGAACCGCGTCGATATCCGCCGCTAGCATATCCCGAATATCTGTCACATATTTGGGCACTTTGAACCTTTGAGCTACATATTCTGCCTGTCCCGGTGATACATCACAGACGATGGGCACTTCAAATTCGTCGTCAAGTTCGAGTAAGTTGGGAAGGTGCTGGACTTGAGCGATTGCACCGCATCCAACAACGCCAATTCGTACTGTTGACATGGTCTCTCCCTCCATTTTTCAGGATACAGATTTCAGCGATAGATGTGAAGCGATCCCACTCGTGGGGTGAGTGTGTTCCACTCTGCTGCCATCTCATTGACCTTTTTGAAGGTCTCCAACAGAGGTTCCCACATGACATTCCGTATCTCGGCAGCAGCTTTTTCGTCCCCCGCTGCTAACGCCTGCTTGAGGGCAGCTGCCATCTGTTCTTGGATCTGGGCACTGTTTTGCGCCATATCTGCCACTGATCGCGCTGTATCAACATGATGGTCAATAAGCGCGTCAATCGGCGTGGTGGAATCTGTCTCCGTGTCATAGTCACTGGACGGTCTGAACTGGGGCGGGAGACGTTCTCCATTGTCAGAATACTGGGTGTGGGTCGGTTGGATATGGGGTGTTACCGAGAGATACATATACACCGGTTCATCCCCAAGAACGCGCACCGAATGAGGCTCGTCCGCGAGGGCGTAGCACATTTGCCCCGGTCCCATTTCTTTCGTCACACCGCTGATCCTGAACTCCACCCGTCCTGACAGAATAATAAAGATCTCATGCCCCAAATCGTGCGTGTGAAACTTATCCAGCGAGCCCGGCCCCGGCTCCATACGACAAAAGCGAGCGCGTATCTGCGGGGTCACTAGGATATTGCGGATGTCTTTGCGACAGTCATAAACCGTGAAACCCATAGTTCTCTCCTCCTTAAAAAAATAGGTAGCTGATTGAAAATTTCTAGCTCACAGGTGTATCAAGACCGAGAGCAACATCAATGTCCGCCTGATATTGTCGAACTTCGCCAGACAATATGCTTTCCATACTCACAGAGCGTTCAGCCAGAGCGGATTCGTATGCTCCAACTATTGCCGCAACTGCCTTCATGCCTCCTTCACCGTCCACTTCGGGCCCTGTTCCGTTACGAATTGCCTCACCGAAGTCGTGGTATTCAATGGCTAAATGTTTGGCGTCAACCGCGATACCGGAGTCAGGCGCGTCTGCTGGAGGTTCATATTCAACGCCCCCTTTGCCAAAAAAACGCTCGGTTATTTCGTTGAGTTCAAATTGAGGTAGAAGCGACAGGATCTCTTTTCCTTTTAGTTCCCGTCCTTCTAGACGCAGCACGACTGGCCTGCCGTTACGGTCTCCGGGGGCGTACACGGCTCCCCAACGCCCATGGACACTCCGTTCCCAACCTTGACTGCCGCGCCCACCACCGACATACGAGAGTTGAACTACAGCCCCTGATGCCATCGTGTACAACGCAATGACGGAATCCTCGCCGGTCGCTTCGACGGTTTCCGGGTAAGTCTTGACGCGTTCTCGGTAAGAAATTAGTGGATGATCGGCGTGATCTGGCTTGCGGCGCACAGGTTCGACGATAAGCCCTCGACCAAAGATCTGGCTATATTCACCCATGTAGTAGCGGATAATGTCGGCGTAGTGGACACCCATATCTAGGCCGATCGCCCCTTTCTCCTTGAGGTGTCGCCAAGGGGTGATAGCCATAGTATCACCGCCACCGAGAGATGTCTGAATCATGAGGTAAGGGTCACCTAGCAGCCCGTGATCGATAATTGCTCGCACCAGTCGGTTGGGCGTGTCCCTGCGATAGTTTTCCGCCGTTGCGAGTACTGCACCGCTGTGCTGGGCGGCATCAATCATCGCCTGACAGGCACGTATCGTAATCCCTAACGGCTTCTCAACCATCGTATGCTTCCCCGCCTCCAGTGCCGGCACGCCAACCTCGTGGTGGGTTGAACCGTCGGTAACGACATCCACAGCCGCGATATTGGGATGGGTGAGGACCTGATCTAAATCGGTGAAAACCATTGGCTTCCTGCCAAGCAGATGCTCTGCCTCGTTTGCTACTAATTCCGCGTTCTCCTGCCGAATATCACAGACAGCTACCAAATCGAGGTTGCTGATACCGCTATCCTTCAGTTCTTTATAGCCTATGACATGGCGATGTCCCATGCCACCGCAACCCACTAGGCAGATTGGAACCTTTTCCATTTTGATCTCCTTGCTATAGTTTTTCTCTAATCTGAAATATCTACATTTGAAGGGTCAGTGTGCTAAAAACGCAAGCTCGGGCGCAATGGGATGAACAATCAGGGGGAGAAGCGATGGTGAGTAAAAAACTGACAGGAGAAGGTGATGAGCGAAACACAAAGAGAATCTGTGTACGCTTCATGTCTGGGTTAAAACGAAGTTCGCAATACCATCGCTGAAAGCATTAAGACGCACGCCGAGAGACACTTTTTGCGTGCTGTCTAAGGGGCAGTTGGGGCTGCTTCCAATTGGGCATACTGTCCACTATAGAAGATAAGTGGCTCGCCGTCGTAAGTTTCACCTGCAAGGGGTTCACCAATGAACATATCGTGATCGCCGGCGGGTGCTACCTCAACAACACGACAATCTACATAAGCGAGCGCATCAACGAAAATGGGAGCCCCGGTTTCTGCTTCAGTCAGCTCTAAGTCCGAGAAATCCTTTGGTCCCGGCTTCGCAAACCGACGGGACAGCTCTTCTTGGTCGTGTTTAAGCACATTTATCGCATAACACTGACCTTGTGTTAAGTGTCCATGCATATTGCTCTGACGGTCTACAGAAACCACGATTAGCGGCGGATCGAGCGACAGAGACATGACCGCGTTTGCCGTCATGCCCGAAATCTGTTCTCCGTACCGTGTTGTTACAACCGTAACCCCTGTTGCAAAACGGCCCATAATCTGCCTTTGAAGCATCGGATCAAACGCCATCACTCTTCTCCTTGTCTGTTCTTAGATGGTTGGCATCGCAGGAACGACCTCATTCGCGAGCAACTCTTGGGAACGTCTCCATGTGGCTCTGTCGTCCCAGTCATGTGTAATCATTAGCAGCGTACCAAATCCACCGGACTGGTCCCACACCTCCTCAAGACGACGGACACACTCTGCCACATCACCGATGATACAGATATTTCTCAGCACATATTCCGGTGTAACTTCCTCATCGGGGAGGTCGGGATCATGCTTCAAAATATTGAGCATATTTGCTTTCGTGAGAACGGTGATCAGGTAGTCATAGGCACCTATGAAACTCCCATTGATTGCGTGCTCCCATGCTTCTTCAGTCGATTCACCAACAAAGATGCTGCGCGAGATGCGCCAGTCGGCACGATTAGGTGCGGGCAGCCCAGCATCTTCCGCGCCGGCGCAATAAGTCTCCCAATGATTTTCAAGGGTTATGCCCGGTACAAGGTTCGTGCTTATGGGCATAAAGCCACGCTGTCCCGCTGTCCGCGCTGCCATCGAGTTCCCTCGGACGATGCTCATGGCGACCGGCGGATGGGGTTTCTGGTAAGGTTGGAGCAGTACCCCAATTCCACGTTCGTGATCGAGGGTTTCAAGTTTTATGTTCCAGTAATCCCCGTTGAACTCGAAAGGAGGATCGGTTTGCCACAACTTGAGGATGGTGTCAATTGCTTCCATGGTCATCAGCCCTTGGGTCTTTGGGTCAGGCAAATCAAATAGTCCCCAATCAGTTGCGACTCCGCCTTGCCCAAAGCCGCAGTTGAGACGGCCACGAGAGAGGTGATCCAGAAACGCGAGGCGGACTGCGGTATTGACCGGATGGTGCTGCGGGATAATCGACACACCGGTGCCGAGGCGGATGTTCTTTGTGCGTGGCAGCACATTGCCGATGAACACATCGTTAGATGGGATAGGTTCCCATGCGACCGTATGGTGCTGGCCAATCCACGCTTCGGTAAATCCCAGCTCATCGGCGAGGACAATCAAATCAATGTCTTCTTCAAAACACTCCGTCCGGTCTTTCTCCGGTGGGTGCAGTGGCATCATAAACACGCCTAGCTTCATTTTGTGCCCTCCCATGTTTATATATGTTGTGGCTGAATTGCCCATTATATCCAAGTTAGGTGTCCCGATTGCATCAGGAACAGATTTTGCACCACAACTGCTAAAATAAGCTTCTCACACCCTCTTAGAAAGTTCCTTTCAGAAGAGACGCGATTACGCTTATCCCGACTGCAATCAGGATGCCGATAATCCACTTGTACAGTCCATCAACTTTGTTACTCAGTTGATCTATTCGTCCATTAAGTTCCACGCGAACCCCTGCGATTTCTCCCCGAACTCCTGCGACTTCCCTCCGATAGCTTTCAATTTGGCTAGTCAGATCGGTTCTAACACCTTCAATCTTATCGGACAGTTCGTCTCTGACACCTTCAATTTTACCGGACAGTTCGTCTCTGACACCTTCAATTTTACCGGACAGTTCGTCTCTGACACCTTCAATTTTACCGGACAATTCGTCTCTGACACCTTCAATTTTATCGGACAGTTCGCCTCTGACACCTTCAATTTTATCGGACAATTCATCTCGCGTCTGATGCAATTCAGTTCTTACACTTTCAATGTGCTCGCTTGATTCCATACGAGCCTGATGAATCTGATCTGTCAGTGAGGCGCGTAACGCTTCTCGCTCGCGGTGTCCTTCCGCAGGAATAGCCCTAATTAGGACTTCGATTGTGCCTAATCGATGCTCAATCTCTGCGAGACGTTGATCGTGCTGTTGCTGGACGCCTTCAAATTTTCCAAGCCGCTGATCGAGAGTCTGAATTTCAAATTCCATAACACTCTCCATTTCACGTTTCATGAAGTGAATCACGCTTCTTGAATCGGATTTAATCCTGCCAATTCACGGAAGCGATTGAGCGTCTTCAAGATCCCCTGCTCCATTGTATATTCGGGTGTGAACCCGACCTCTTGTGCTATTGGATCCGCATCATAATCCCATGAAATTCCAAATACGCCCGGCTCAAGCGTAATCTGTGCACTAGGCACCAATTTCTTTAAGTAAGCGACACCTTCTTTAACCGTACGAATTCCACCCTTGACATTGAAGACACGCGTCTGCGTCGCCGAACAGGTGCAGGACATCACGATAGATCTGGACACATCTTCGACATATTGCCAATCTACCGCATCGTCGCCGAATGGAGAAACGTAGGGTTTTCCATGTGCAACAGCTTCAATCATCTGCGTTGAGAATGAACTCATCCCCCGGGTCCGTCCGACACCGTACACCGCGGTAAATCGTAATCCTATCGTGTCTACATCGTAGTTGTCAAAATAGTGGGCCGCATATCTTTCGTTCATGGATTTACACGCCCCGTAGATGAATTTCGGATAATGTGGGGCATCATTTGCAATCTGCTCGTGATTGTAATCTTCTGGCGATCCGAAGACTGCGACACTACTTGCCCAGACAACCCGTTTGAGACCGAAGATTCGCGCTGCCTCAAACATATTGATTGTGCCCTCACATACAATCTTCAATGCCTGCGGTGGGTTGGCATTGCACGCTGGCACCTGCCACGATGCCAGATGGATAATCCGATCAATTTCGTGTTCTTGGACCGTTCGCAACACATGCGGGAGATCGGTAATGTCCCCCTGAACGAAAGTAAACTGTTCAAGTTGCTCCTCTGTCAGCACCATTTTGGGAATCGTAAAATCTGGAATAAAATCGTATACAATAATTTTTTCGCCGGCGTTCAGAAGGTCACGAATGACATAGGATCCAATGCACCCCATTCCCCCTGTTATCAAATATGCCATAGACTTCAACTCCTCTTAGATCATTTCCTTTCTGTAATTGTTGAGAAAATCAGTTAGGCACAGAGATATTCTGATGCATAGCGCGTAAACACCGCTAGTTTGCTTTATATCCCTGCTTGCTTGCCTATTGATGGGACTGGGGTGAATTGACATCGACAAGAATATCGTTGCCCTCAATTTTTACAGGATACGTTGGGAGTTTCTCCTGCTCTGGCCAGAGGCATTTTCCTGTCTGCACATCAAACTCCCACATGTGGAGTGGACAAGTGACGACGTTATCATCAAAGAATCCGTAGGTTAAAACGCCACCCAGGTGCGGGCAGATGTTATTCATCGCGTAATAGTTGCCATCGATGTTGTATATACCGATGAAAACGCCTTCAACTTTAACACCGAGGCAATCACCGGGCTGGACCTCCGTTGTTTCGGCAGCTTTTACAAACTGAGACATTCACATTCCTTTCTCATCTGTTTTTTTAGGATTTACGCTTCATGTTTAATACCTTCATTGTATCACGTCTCTCAATATTCCTCAACCTAATTTCTTATACTGTTAGGGTCATTTAATTCTCCTGTGAGAGGGATTTCCCAATCCCGATACTTTACTGGCCAAGCGATGCCCTTGTTGCGCCTTTTCGCCCCAAATGGTTAAAACGCCGAAAAACTGAATAGCCCTATTATACTGTATTCCGGAGGAAGTAACGAGAAAATCAGATGACAATGTTCGTCAATTTTATCGTGTGTGGAGGGGACAGGTGGGCAAGTTGGTAAAAAATAAGGCTTGGGCATATTTGAGAATGACCTGCTGTTTGAGGAAGTCTATGAAATCCTCAAACGGCAGGCCTAGAAAGATTATCGATGAGCAAACGCAAAAGTTAATCGAACGATCTGCTAAGGGGTAGAAGGTTGACCCACCAGAAGACAATCTTCCAATCTTCTGGCAATATCACGCCTTACTTTTCATATTTCACGTTTTACCCATTGCGTTGCTGTCTAAATGTATCCAGTCGACCCATCTGGACGAATCGGGCAGGTGCGTTGCCAGTGGACATACTCGTTGTCTCCGATGACATCTTCATTTATCTCTACGCCAAGACCCGGTCGATCTCGTAATTCCAGATACCCATCTTTGGGCAGATAGGGTTCATCCACCCACTCATTCCATTCGGTTCCTGTTGGCAGGATATATTCGAGGATCTTGAAGTTGGGGGTTGCTGCAGCAAAATGTACATTCACCGCGGTCGCCAACGGTCCCATCGGATTGTGGGGAGCAATGGAGACATAATGTGCTTCGGCAATAGCGGCTATTTTGCGCATTTCGAGTAATCCGCCGCAGACGCAGATATCCGGTTGGATGATGTCTGCCCCTTGTGCAGCCATCAGGTTGAGGAACTCAAATCGCGCGTAGAGGGATTCACCGGTTGCCAATGGCACCTGCATCTGAGAACGCAAGCGTGCCCACGCTGGGATATGTTCAGGCCTGAGCGGTTCTTCGTAGAAATAGGGGTCATAAGGTGCTAGCGCATTGGACAATTGTAGTGCACGAATCGGCTCGAAGATCTTGGCGTGCGGGTCGAATGCAAATTCCCAGTCTTCCGGTGTGTGGTTACGGATTCCCTCGAAATAGGCGGCAGCGGCAGCACAAACTCGTCCCCAACGATTTGCGTCCGGCTCGATCGGATAAGGGCTAGTTTTGAAAGCTGTAAAGCCCCACTCTTCGTTTAATCGATGTGCTGTTTCGCCGACTTCTTGACCATCGCGACCGCCGATGCCGTGATAGACACGAATTCGGTCCCGAGCGGCCCCACCGAGAAGCATATAAACCGGAAGATTCGCGGCTTTACCGCTAATGTCCCACAAGGCGTGATCAATTGCGGAGGTAACTGCGAGACCCACGCCGCCAGCAGGGAAGCGTAATTGCTGGTGGATTTTCATCATGATGTATTCGATACGACGTGGGTCCTCACCTTTAATCATCTCAAAGATGTAGTCCGCGATGGGTTCAGCGGCGAGGTTCGGCCCTACAGAGTAGGATTCGCCCCAACCGTGGATACCTTCGTCAGTCTCAACTTTAATCAATCCTCTTGAGCGTCCGCCGAAGCGGGCCATATAGGTTTTGATATTCGTAATCTTCATTAATATTCCGACCTTTCTTTGCCAGAAGCATGTTGCATTCAGTCGTTATCTAAAAAACCATCTTGGGTTTATCCCCATTGTAATCCCAACCGGATTTTTTGTCAATCACTTTTTCCTGTTGACGGTGCCTACTGTCTGTGATATATTGAAAACGCTCTGTAGATAACGTAGATTGTTAGTACATGTTGGTGAAAACAGAATGGCACAACCCCCGTATATTCTTTCAATCGATCAAGGCACAACCGGCTCAACAGTGCTACTCATTGATGCACATGGAGAGATTGTTGCACACGGTTACCGCGAGTTTACGCAGCACTATCCCCGTCCCGGCTGGGTTGAGCAAGATCCCATCGAAATCTGGGAAGTAACGCATCGGGTCATCGTGGACTTAATTGATAAACACAGGGGTGCCGATGAGATTGCAGCTATTGGGGTTACAAATCAGCGAGAAACGACGGTGGTCTGGGAACGTAAGACCGGACGACCGATTCACCCCGCAATCGTGTGGCAGTGCCGCCGCACCTCGGATATCTGTGCGGATCTGAAGGCACGCTCGCTGGAAGAGCGGGTACGGGCGAAAACAGGTTTGGTACTCGATCCATACTTTTCGGCGACGAAGATCGCATGGATCCTGGATCAGGTCGATGGTGCACGTGAGCGGGCTGAACGCGGTGAACTTGTTTTTGGAACTATTGACACATGGCTGCTGTGGTATCTAACAGGAGGTAAAGTTCACGTAACAGACTACACGAACGCGTCGCGGACGATGCTGTTTAATATCGACACGCTCGCGTGGGATGACGAACTGTTGGATGTGCTGCGCGTGCCAAAGTCTGTTTTACCAGACGTGCAGACCTCCGGAAGCATTTTCGGGCGAACGAGGAATATTGTCTCATTGCCGGACGGTATCCCGATTGCCGGTATTGCTGGGGACCAACAATCAGCTCTGTTTGGACAACTTTGCACACAAGCCGGTATGGCAAAGAACACCTACGGTACCGGATGTTTCCTAATGCTCAATACAGGTGAGCAGCGTATCCACTCAAAATCCGGACTATTAACAACATTGGCTTGCGGTCTCGACGAAACACCGGTTTACGCGCTTGAAGGAAGCGTGTTTATCGCAGGGGCGGCGGTGCAATGGCTGCGGGATGGGTTGAATCTTATCGACACTGCTGCAGAGACGGAAGCGATTGCCGCTAGCGTTCCAGATTCGGGTGGGGTGTTTGTGGTTCCTGCCTTTACAGGCCTCGGTGCACCGCACTGGGACGCAGAGGCACAAGGTGCAATACTTGGCTTGACGCGGGGATCAACACGTGCCCACATTGTCCGAGCAACACTGGAATCGATTGCACTTCAAACAGCGGATGTCGTCACAGCGATGCACACCGATGCGGGGGTCGAGTTGGAGCGTTTACGGGTTGATGGCGGTGCAGTTGCGAACAATTTTCTAATGCAATTTCAGGCGGATATATCGGGCATGGATGTGGAGCGCCCGACACGAATCGAAACGACCGGACTTGGTGCGGGCTATCTGGCGGGGTTGACCATCGGTGTGTGGAACGGGATTCACGAACTGGAATCCCATCGGAAGATTGACACGGTTTTTTCGCCGCGGATTGACGCGAATCAACGACAAGAAAAACTGGACGGTTGGAAAAATGCCGTCCGAAAGGTCATGAGCTAACATGCGTTTACAGTGGAAGTACGCCCTCATTATTAATCTATCCGTTCTAATCATTCTTGCTGCCTTCTACATGCTGCTCAATATTAAAGCTGTAGATGACCTTGGAGACCTTTACGAAAAAGGCATAACACGCGGTGCGATTTTCAAAGAAATTACAGAGAAAACCATTCGTCCGCTCGTTGAAGACAAGATTGCCGTCAAAGAAATTGCAGAGAAGACCACTCATCCGCTTCCCGAAGATAAAATTAAGGATAGGCAGACACTATACAGAGAAAAACTAGAACATGCTCTCCGAGAATTGAAAGTGCTGAAACCTAATGAGATGCAAGATGTTTTGGACATAAATGTAACCTTCGGAATGGATGCGAAGATCCAAGCCAGTTTAATTCCAAATAAGGGCGCGAACGACTATATCAATTTAACTGATGAAGGGGTACACGAAATAAGAAAAAAAGGCTTTGAACTGTATAGAACGCCTCAAATTAATGGCAGAGATGCGACAGCAGTGATCATTCCCTATTCGGTTGAATTTGTTGGAGAAGAATTTGACACAGAACCGATTGACGGATTTATTCAAGCGATTTTTACAGGCCCCAATCTTGCTAACCATCTCTACCGTCTCCGCGTCATGCTCCTGATTTCCATTATCGTTGTGAGTGTTCTGCTGATCATCATTATTGATATGATGACGACTCGTTTGGTTCTGCGCCCCCTTCAAGGCATGATGGAAATTATCAGACGTGCAGAAGCGGGTGATTCCGAATCGCTGCCTCAGTCCTATGCCTCCGACGAGATTGGGCGTGTGACCTACAGTCTTGCACGGATGTTGAGACAATTGACAGGGACTCACTCGAAGCGAATCGCTGCACTTCAGCAATTTGCTGCAGGTGTCGCTCACGAGATCCGTAACCCGCTGAACACTATCGGTATGACAGCCCAACACCTGCGAGATCTTTTTTCACGGGACAATATCAAATCCAGTGATGTCGAAGAAGCTCGAAACCTGCTCGATATTGTCAACTTTGAAATTGAACGGTTGCAGCGGATTTCTGAACAATTTGTGACCCTGAATCGTCCCAAAACCCTCGATCTGAAGCCCACAGATCTCAACGCACTCATAGACCAAGTCATCGCAGAATTTAAACTCATGACCGAAAATGCCAAAGTTACGATTATCACCAATTACACTACAGACTTGCCACAACTGCAACTTGATCCGGACTTGATTCAGCAGACGCTGTTCAACCTGATACAGAACAGCATTCAAGCGATGCTCAAGGGCGGCAGAATTTACATCACAACACAGCCAACCCAGACACTCACCGGACACGGAATTGAGATCGAAATCCGTGATACGGGCATTGGTATTCCCCCCGAGATTCAAGAACGAGTTTTTGATGCTTACTTCACCACGAAGGAGAATGAAGGCGGCATGGGGCTTGGGCTTGCGCTCGCACACCAAATTATTACCGCACATCAAGGGAGGATTGAACTCAAAAGCCAAGTCGGAATGGGAACCGCATTTCAGATTTACCTGCCTATTGAGAGCCCGGTTAGGACCCCCATCCGATAAATCTGTAAGCCATAAGGAGAAATAGGCATGCCATCAATACTGATTGTCGATGATGAAGAAAACCAACGGTCTGTTTTACAGACCATATTGAAGCGCGAAGGTTACACTATAGAGACAGCTGAAAATGGCGTTGCTGCCCTCGAAAAAATTGAAGACAACCCATTTGATGTCGTTGTCAGCGATATGCGGATGGCTCAGATGTCAGGACGAGAACTGCTGCATAAAATTAAAAGCACAGATCCAGATCTGCCGGTACTGATCGTCACGGCTTACGCTGAGGTAAACGACGCTGTGGATCTGGTGGCGCGCGAAGGGGCATTTTATTACCTTGAAAAACCGATTCAGAATGATACCCTCAAGAAGGAGATTAGACGTGCCATTGAGATGCGACATGGCATAACAGATGGGGAGGCGAGTGACGAAACCAATGTTCAGGAGATTCATTTTGAAGGGATCATTGGCAAAAGTGACTCCATGCGTCAACTGTTCAAAACTATGTCTCGAATCATTCATCGCGGTGCCAATCAGGTGCTAATTACGGGTAGCACGGGTACAGGGAAAGGACTGGTTGCCAAAGCAATTCATGAGTACGGCAGACGTAAGGACAAACCGTTCTTGCAGATTAACTGTGGTGCTGTGCCTGAAACGCTGATTGAAAGCGAACTCTTCGGGCATGAAAAAGGGGCGTTTACTGATGCTTATCGGCAGAAAGATGGTGTGTTTGAAGCAGCAAATGGCGGCACAGTTTTTCTGGATGAGATTGGAGATCTTTCTGTGCATACGCAGAGTAAACTCCTCCATGTCTTGCACGAACGGGAAATCATGCGTGTCGGTGGCGTGAAACGGATTAAGGTTGATGTGTGTGTCCTTGCCGCGACCAATAAGGATTTGCAAACCGCTGTCAGCGAGGGGCACTTCCGTGAAGATCTCTTTTTCCGGTTAAACGTCATTCCGCTTCACATGCCCGATCTCCGGGAGCGAAGCGAAGACATAGGGCTTCTGGTCGATTTCTTTCTGCAGAAGTTCGGGGATGAATACCCCGGTGCTGAACCGAAGCGCATGACACCTAGAGCGATGTCTACACTTCGGCGGTACGATTGGCCCGGGAATGTGCGTCAACTTGAAAATTATCTACACAGAATCTTCGTGTTGTCGGAAAACGAGGTCATTGATCTTGAAGATCTTCCGCCGGAAATTTCGGATAGTTCCTTGCCTCCGGGTGATTTTCCCGTAGAAATTCCCGCGGATGGGATTGCACTTGAAGAAATCGTGAAGGAATACATTCGGGTTGCCTTGACACAGACCGGCGGCAACCAGACCAAGGCCGCCGAACTTCTGGGAATCTCCCGCCGCAGACTTCAAAACCGGATGCAGAACTACGGGTTTAGTAGCAGAGATTTTAAGGCAAAATCCGTAGATGAAGCAATCGAGATGATCCAAGACTCTATCAAGAATCTGAAGTCTGCTGACGATGATGACGTTTCACTAAGTGAACCAAAGGATTAGAATCAGCGGGACTTCGATTAATAGATACCTGAACAATTCAACCGTGCCCGTTGGGAGGTATTGTTCCGCGTGATGAGCCTAATCTAGCTGTTGGCCCCCATGGTTACCTGCCAATTCACATTTCTTGTCGGATGACTTTCTCTTGCACAGTAATTGCGCTTCCATACATATCACTTCGCCTGATTCATGCGGATAAGTATCAAGAATCTGTCCTTTCAACTACTCCATCACCGGTAGGTTTAGACGTGATGGATTTCGCTTGCCGTGATGAACCGTGTTGCGGGCAATAACCGGTTCAGTATTTGCCCACGGTGGAGCAAGAGTGTTTGGATGCGGAAAGATACGGGGAAAGTCGCTGCTAGTAATAAGCAGACAGATCCGCGAGCCAGTTGGAAATACATAGGCAGTCTGTCCCAACTGTAAGTGGATACGGGTAACATCGCCAGATGTGAGTGATTGCGGATCTGTCCAACTCTCACGGTAACGGCAGCGCAACGAACCAAGCGTCAGACAGGTCACAGCACCAGAGGGTTCTTCAACACAGAGTTTGGCAACAAAATCGGTATCGGATGCATCGCTGGAAATACAGAGATCAAGCGACACTTTACCAACTACGGTCAGCGGCGATTCCAGTTTTGGACTTCGATAAAACAGCAGATCGGACCGATCCAGCAGCGGACGCTGGTCAACTGGACCGAGGTGTTCAAGGCCCCAGTAGACGGGCCCTCCGCGTGTCGGAACCGGCTCCCGTGGATTGTACACATAACTATCGTCAACACTTTTATCCGGAGGTTCTTGCGTTAGTACCCCATCGCCAGTCCGCATGTTTGCACTACCATCTGATTTGAGATACCATGATTGCATTGTTACTTCTGACGGGGGCCAATCTTGCAAAGAAATCCATCGATTTTCTCCCATTAGAAACACTTTCGCAGGTGGTTGGCTTGTGTAACCGTTGTCTATTTCTTTTAAGTAAAAATCAAGAAACTGAAGTTCATGTGCAAGGACCGGCAGATTTGCTTCTGTTCCCAAATCCCAGTCACCATAGCGGCAGTGATCCGGGCCCGTGTTTCCGATATTTCTGTGCCCCCACGGTCCGATGAGAAGACGTTGTCCACCTTGTGCCAATGCTGTTGCACCATTGTCACGAATGTTTTGGTAAGCCTCAAATTGTCCTCGCGTGAGATGGTCGAACCACCCGCCGGCGTGAAATCCAGGCACCTTGATGTGAGGGTGCATTAAGCATTGATCAATTGATTTCCAGTAGTCATTGTAACGATCGTGAGCTGCCCAATCCGACAAAATAGGTGTTTCAAAGCCAACTTGACCGGCAATTGTTTTAGGATTGCTCAAGTCGTTGAGTTCGTCCCATGAGAAATGTGCCATCGGTGGTTGATTGCGGCAGGAAGCGTGCGTCAGAGACCACCGTATGGCGTTACCGAGTGCGAAGCACCCATCGTAGCGAATCCAGTCCCGAAAGAACGAACCGGGCGCGACAGAAGGTGCGATACAACGCAATGCCTCATGGCCGCCGCTCGCTGCCGGCACCTGAACAATTCCGAGATAACTGCGCCCCCACAACCCTATCCGGCCATTGCACCACCTTTGGTTTGCTGTCCAATCTAGCGTCGTCTGTCCGTCGCGAGCCTCGTCAACTAGTGGGGCGAAAACACCGTCGGAATCATACTTGCCACGGCAGTCTTGTGCAACAAACGCATAACCCCGATCGGTGAATTGGTGTGCTGTGCCTTGCAGACCGACACGATGGTAGGGGGTGCGGACAATAACAGTGGGAAATGGTTCCGGTCCATCGGGGAGATAGATATCTGTGGCAAGGTTCGCTCCGTCTTCAGCGGGGACTTTTCGACACAATAGTATTTGCATTGATGATTCTCCTAACTTTCACTTTCCAATACTATAGTGAATTCTAAAAATAAATAAACACTTGCGCCCCCCGGTAGGGGCGTTTTCTAACCGCACCGCATCGGCACCCCCCTTTATTCTCCCCCCCCTTAGTCCCCCCCGCAAGCAGGGGGGAAAGCAAGCGGGGGGATTAAGGGGGGTGCCTACCCAACAGGAGGACAGTAGGTTCGGTATCCGAACTGCCCCGGTTTGGCGTGTCTCATTAATTCTAACATCTACTATAATTTCTAAAATCCACTATGGTTCAGGCATTGATGGTTATCCTGTTAATCCTTAAATTCTGAAAACCCTGATTCAGATTGCTTTGAATCACAATTTTAGCATCGGGGCAATAATCCGCGCAATCCGCGTCATCTGCTTAATCCGCGATTCAGACAATAATTACAATTTATTTCAAGATTGACACAACTAGTAGTAAATGCTACAATAAACTGCTAATTTTATCCAAACGAAAAGGCACCTTGAACGGTTAAATAAAAGGGAAATCCAATGTTAGTGCTGCTTATAACTGTTGGAATTGTCTTGCTTTCTTCTGCTATCTGTTCTGGATCTGAAGCGGCGTTGTTTTCGGTTCGACTAGTTAAAGTTCGACGACTGGCGCAATCAAATCGGCCCGAAGCACTAGCTCTACTATCCATCCGCGAGCGGATGAATCGCCCTATCGCAACCATCGTTATCCTCAACAATATTGCTAACATTGTTGGAACGATTGTCGTGGGTTATTTGGCTACCGCCGTTTTGGGTAGTCAATGGTTGGGTCTAGTTTCAGGGATACTCACCTTCTTGGTGATACTTTTCTCGGAAATTATTCCCAAAACGGTTGGCGAACGATATTCAGACCAGATTGCTCTGGTTATTGCTAGGCCCGTCGCTGGGTTGACCCGAATTTTAACGCCCTTGATATGGTGCATTGAGAAAATTACCAACCCTTTAACGGCAGGTGGTAACAGTTTTACAACAGACGAGGCGGAGATAAAATTACTCGCAAAAATGGGACAAGAGGCAGGAACGATTGAGGACGATGAGTTTGAGATGATTAGAAAAATATTTGATTTAAATGATATGACAGCTGCCGACCTAATGACACCAAGAGTGGTAATGACATATCTAAAGGGTGGCTTAACACTCGCTGAGGCAAAAGAGGACATTTTGACTTCTCCGCATAGTCGAATGATTGTAATTGGAGAAACACCGGATCAGGTCACTGGAGTCGCCCTGAAGACCGAATTGCTCGCAGGAATCATCCAAGGGAAATTGGATCAATCGATCTCAAATTTTGCTTATACGGTGCATTTTGTGCTTGGACGGAAACGTGCCAATCAGCTTTTGTCAATATTTCAGCAGACTCGGCAACATTTAGTCGTTGTTGTTGATGAATATGGAGGCGTATCAGGGGTAGTAACGCTTGAAGATGTTCTCGAAGTCCTCACAGGTCAACTTGTTGATGAAACCGATACGATTGTTGATTTGCAAGAGTTCGCTCGAAAACAGAGCAATTAGTGACGTTCAATTCCACGGCGGGGGTTGCCCGACAGGGATAGGTGCGGGGAATTGACTCACAACATCAACCGGCACCCCTTTGTCAGCGGATTTGAAGATGCGTTCGCAGATTTCCAGAACATGCCGGGCGTGTTTGCCTGAACATCGCACGGGTCGATTATTCCGAATTGCGTCCGCAAAGTCGGAGGGGCCCTGGCCCCAGTCTAAACCCTCGCACACTCCTTCCGGGGATGCCTCAATTTCCCAATCGCCTGCAAGCGTGCGTTTGCGAATTCCGCGCCCATAGGCTGGGCACCGCGGCTGATAGCTTTTGCTCGCAATCATACCGCAGCCAACAATGACTTTCTTGACGGGTTTGAAATCGGACATTCGTTAGTCTCCTTAAACTGAGTTGTAAGTATTATAACAGATGGTCGTAGGCCGATCAAGGACGGAGAAAAAGGGCTGGAAATTCAGCACAAGCAGGGGAAGCGTCTGTGAAAAAGAGGAGAAGTCCAGTTTGGAAAGCATTAAAGTCAAACTGCCGTTCCCAGAGATTCAGGTCGATCATATGCACGAAGACGATCTGCCGGCAGTAATGGAGATTGAACGGAGTTCATTTTCCTGTCCGTGGGAGGAAGCCGCGTTTCGTGATGGATTGAGGCATGGGAGCCATCATGTTTACTTTCTCGTTATCCGCCGCTACCAAAATCCGATTGCGTTTATTAATTTCTGGGTTGTAGGAGATGAGGCGCATATTGCAAACTTCGCGGTTTCTCCTGACTATCGAAATAAAGGTGTTGGTAAATATCTTTTTGCGGAGTCGCTTGTATATATCCGAAAACTAGGAGGCAATCATGTAACTTTGGAGGTGCGAGTGAGCAATATACAGGCGCAGCACCTCTACAGACAGTTTGGGTTTCGGATTGTGGATATTCGGAAGAAATATTATATAAACAATCGTGAAGATGCCTACGTTTTTCAACTTTCTAGCCTTGGGAAAATTGATTTGTACATTGACCATGCACATCATACAAATTCCGAATCCCAAGCTTGCTTAAAACCTCCAATAAATTGAATCGTTAATAGAAGGGAGTTCCGATACGATGAAGCAATGCTTTTGCTACGGCGTCCGGCTGCTAGTTCTGCTTCTGATTATTATCAGCTTGACGCCGCTTACAATGGGAGCCCAGCCCAACGGCTTAATCATCATGATAACCGATTTTGGTGTGAAGGATTTTTACGTCGGTGCAATGAAGGGAGCAATGTATAAGGTCTTCCCACAAGCGAAGATTGACGAGATTTCTCACGGGGTCTCAAAGTTCGATATTAAGGAGGGAGCCTATACACTTGCCAAAGCTGCACCAGAATTTCCGACGGGGACCGTTTTTGTTGGTGTTATCGATCCAGGGGTTGGCACACAGCGCAAACCGATCGCAATGAAAACGAAGAATGGGAATTATTTCATTGCGCCGGATAACGGACTCTTAACACTGATCGGCGGTTCAATGGGCGTTGCGGAGGTGCGGGAAATCACGAACCGCGATATCATGCGTCAGGAGGTTCAGTCAAGCACGTTTCACGGGCGAGATATTTTTGGTCCAGCTGCTGCACATCTTGCCAAAGGGTTTGCGTTTGAACAGATCGGACCCGTTTTGAAGGAGTATGTCCAGCTGCCGATTTCATTTGCAAAGATAGTGGATGACGCAATTGTCGGACAGATTGATGTGATCGACGAATATGGAAATGTCATCACGAATATACGTCCCGACCTGTTCAAGAAATTGGGCATACAGGGCGGGCAGACCATTGAGGTTGAGTTTAGCCACCATAGGCGTGTCGTCTGCAAATATGTCAAGGCTTACGGGGATGCACCGGTCGGTTTTTTTGTTGGCCTGTTTGGGAGTGGTGGGGTTTTTGAGGTTGCCATCAACCAAGGAAATCTTGCCAAAGAGTTAAAACTGGAGGCTACCGGGCAGTGCATTGTATGGAAGAGATCGGACTAAGATAGGAGGGCGTAAAAATGAACAGTATCGTGACAAGATTAGGCGTAAGCGTCATCCTAATTGTAACTAGTTTGATGTTGACGTCCGTAAGTCATGCTCGAATTCAGCCCGAAGATATCGTTGCGATGTGGCTTTTTGATGAGGTCGAGAAAGATATGACGAAGGACCTCTCTGGTAACCTGCACCATGCGAAGGTGGTCGGCAACCCAGAGTTGGTGGAGGGAAAATTCGGCAAAGCATTTGCTTTTGGAAAGGGCAAATATTTGGAAGTGCCACACCACAGGAAACTGCAGATTAAGGAGGTCATCTCCATTTCTGTGTGGGTAAAAAGACCGCTCCGGCAAGATGCAAACGATATTGTTGCTGCACCTTTTTATATTATGGAAAAGGGTGGAAACTGGGCGCATGGTCAGCAGGGACAGGCAAATTATGGAATAGCACTCCACAAAATTCTTAAGAATATGTTCTTTTTCTTTTTTAGAGGTGGATTCCGAGGAGTTGAGGGTATCCCTGATGATCAGTGGCATCATTATGTCGTTGTTGCCAAACATGATGAAGCCGATCCTGCGATGTATATTGATGGCATCTTGCGGGAGATCGCGCTCCGAGATGGCGAAAAGAGAATAGCACTGTTCCCGGATTCCAAGAGGAATCTACATATTGGTGCACTGCTCCCGGAGAGATTTGATTCTTTCAGTGAAAGCGTGATCGATGAAGTAGTCATATTCAATACTGCCTTAGATGAAGCTGAGATTATACAGCTCAAGACGGGGATAGGCAATCTTTTCTTTGCCGTTTCCGCATCTGTCAAGCTTGCTACAACTTGGGGGGACATTAAACGAGGTTGGTAGGTTCTCCCACGATTCAACAGAGGTTGTGGTGTAGATCACAGGTTTCCGATTGATTAACATCTTGGAATTTGATATAATGACTAATATTATTTGAGACTCGACTCTTCAAACTTGAAACATTGAACGCAATCTGCTCCGGATTTTTAAGGAGATAAAATTTATGGCTAAAACATATAGAGTTGGAATTATTGGTTGCGGTGGGATGGGAAGGTCTCACGCTAACGCTTGGTCCACCACCGGTCGCGCCGAAGTGGTGACCGCGGCGGATATGAACCCCGAAGCCGCCGCTAAGCTAGCTGGAGAATTTTCACTGCCAACACATTATACCGATGTCCGCGAAATGTTTGAAAAAGAGACGCTAGATGTTGTAAGCATCACAACATGGCAGAGTGTTCGTGCAGAACTCACGCTAATTGCTGCGGAAGCAGGAGTGTCAGGGATTCTCGGTGAAAAACCGATGAGTGCTTCTTACGGTGAAGCGCAGGACATGATGAACGCTTGTGAAAAGAGTGGCACTAAACTTGTCATCGGACATCAACGGCGTTTTATGCCCCAGAACTGCGAGGCACGACGACTCATTCAGGAAGGCGCGATCGGTGAACCACAGGCGATGTTGCGTCGCGATGGATATGGCTTGCTTAATCGAGGTACGCACGAAATTGATGAAATGCGCTACATCCTTGGCGATCCGGAACCGTTGTGGTTAATTGGACAGGTCTCCCGTCGGACAGATAAGTGGGAGCGCCGGGTACGTTGTGAGGACGTTTGCATGGGCGAAATTTGCTTTGAAGGCGGCATCCGCGGGATTTATGAGAGCGATCTGCCAGATCCTGGACTGCGCGGCGATGCTGTTTACGGGAGCGATGGCCAACTCAGGCGTGGCGCAGATGGAACAATTGAGTTGCTCAATAGCAAGGTTGCAGGTTGGCAGACCATCACACCCCGTCAGAGTGAACCAAATCAGTACGAGGAAATGATCGCATGGCTCGATGGGGAGATTGAGGAACATCGCAATGCAGGGAGACACGCCGCCACCACTATGGCAATCCTGATGGCGATTTATGAATCTTTGCGGATTAAGGATGTTGTCAAGTTTCCGTTAACCACGCGCCCCAATCCACTAGATTTGATGGTCGAAGGCGGTATGTTGCCCGTATTTGTAGAGGGACGTTACGATATTCGTGCTCCGTTTCCAGAGCAACAGAATTAAACGTCGTGAGCGTTTACAAGATGCAGGAATTAAGCGGTGTATTGAGGTCCGGGGTTCTTGTATTCCCTGAACGCATTATGTTTTGCATCTATGACATGGATTAAACATTTTACAGAAATTGATGACGCTGATCTGCTGCTTGTCGGTGGAAAAGGGTTGAATCTTGGCAAGTTGACAGCGGCGGGGTTTCTTGTGCCCCCCGGCTTTTGTGTTACGACTGATGCTTATCGTACCACCGTTGGAACGGTTGATACACAGAATAGCGATGCTGTCCAAGCCGCTACACTATCGGAGTCACTTCAATCGGAGATTTTAGCAGCTTATAACGAATTAGCTGCAGATTCGGTTGCGGTGCGTTCGTCTGCCACCGCAGAGGATCTCCCCGATGCCAGCTTTGCCGGACAACAGGACACATTCCTAAATGTATCCGGGGCATCTGAACTTTTAGAAAAGATTCAGGCATGCTGGGTGTCGTTATGGTCAGACCGTGCTGTTGCCTATCGCCGTGAACACGGAATTGAGGATGCACAGCTGGCGATGGCTGTTGTGGTACAGACAGTGGTCGACGCTGAGGTCTCCGGCGTTATGTTTACTCGCAGCCCGACAGGAGCGGATGAACTCATCATCGAGTCAAACTGGGGTTTGGGTGAGTCCGTTGTTTCCGGTGAGATTACCCCCGATCATTTTATGATTTCACGAGAAACCGGAAATCTCCTCCGTGAGACTGTAGTAAGCAAGCGGAAGATGGTCGCACGCGAGGGAGTGCAAGCAGTCCCAATCGGTCAGCGAGAGATTCCAAGTCTACAACGTGGACAGGTTGCTGAACTCGGCAAGTTGGGTATGCAGGTGGACGCGTTCTATGGTGCGCCTCAAGATGTCGAATGGGCACACGCCAAAGGGCAATTCTATTTGCTGCAGGCACGTCCTATAACAACGCTTACAAACGCGGCAGAGATTGAGCTGCTACGCCGTCAGGAAATTGAAGCCCTCCAAAAAAAAGCCGATGAAGGTGGAACGGTGTGGAGTCGATACAATCTCTCCGAAGTTCTACCCGCGCCTCTCCCCATGACATGGGCAATCATGCAGGAATTTATGTCAGGGCGAGGTGGATTTGGGCTGACCTGTCGTGAGTTGGGGTTTCTTCCTAGCCGCAGGTTTGATGAGGAGGGAGTGCTAGATCTAATCTGTGGGCGGCTCTACTTCAACTTGAGCCGAGAGGTAGAATTTAATTTCCATGGATTTCTGTTTGAACACGATTTTCAGCAACTCAAACGTGACCCACATAAAGCAATCTATCCACAGCCAACCCCGAACATCAAGCGCAGTAACGTTCGGTTTTGGAGTAAGTTTCCTTACTATATTGTTAAGGCAATTACTGCCGAACTCAAACATAGCAAAATTCGTAAAGATCTGGACAGAATTCTATCCGAAAAAATCTTTCCAACGTTTGAACAGTATGCTCAGACTCAAAAACAGGTTTCACTCGAAGAACTGTCAGATCAACAGGTGATTGACAAATTCCATGAATGGCGTGAGAAAACACTCAACGAATTTGCTAAGGACGCGCTCAAAGCGACGGTGTTTGCCAGCTTTTCTTATCAGCAGTTGGAAATCACGCTGCAAAAGTGTTTTGGTGAGGAGGAGGCAAAAGATCTCGCTAGACTGTTAATCACAGGGGTGGAAGGTGACCTAACCGTTGATGCCAATATGAAAATGTGGGAGGTGGCACAGGACAAACTTACACTGGAAGATTTCTTGGCAAAACACGGACATCGGTCGGTTGACGAATTTGAGTTGGCGCAGCCCCGCTGGCGTGAGGACCCCTCCTACGTCGAACAGGTTATCGCATCGTTCCACACCAATCCCAATGCCAATCCGATGAAACATCTTCAAACCCAAAGGGCGAATCGGGAAAAAGCAAAAAGGAGATTGGCACGGTTACCGGCAAGCAAAGCAGCCGCGTTTCGGAAACGAATCAATGAGGTGCTTGCTCTCACACAACGGTATATACCCTTCCGGGAAACCGCGAAGTTCTATCTCATGCTCGGCTACGAATTAATCCGAAAAGCCTTGCTGGAACTCGATCGACGCTATCAACTTGACGGTGGTATCTTTTATCTTGTGCCTGATGAGTTAGATCGGCTCATTGAGGGAGAATACCTGCAATCGATTATTGCGGAACGCAAAACAACCCGATCACGATTATTGAAGGTTGAATTGCCGGTTGTCATCTACAGCGACCTCCTCAACCGGATCGGTGAACCTCAAGCAATTGAAGTAAAAGATGAGATCCAAGGAGTTGGAGTGTCGGTTGGCGTCGCTACCGGTGAGACGTATGTCCTCCGAGATCCAGCCGATGCACAGATTGCTGGTAAAAATTATATCTTGGTCTGCCCTTCAACGGATCCGGGTTGGACCCCACTCTTTCTTCACGCCGCTGCGTTGGTGATGGAGTATGGCGGTATGCTGTCACACGGTGCTATCGTTGCACGGGAATACGGCATTCCGGCGGTAGTCAATGTTGCCGCCGCAACACAACGCTTCCAATCCGGTCAACGGCTGCGCGTTGACGGTAGTCGAGGGATTGTCTCGATTTTGGATGATGAATCCGCGTAATGATTCGTTCATTCATACTCAATAGGTTTTTGGTCACATTAATCTGCTTTAGCAATAAATTTTAACGATTCATCGTAATCATACTTGACAAAGATTTCTAATCGTTGTACACTCTAGGGCAATCCAACAAACAACAAAGATTTCTCCCATTTTTGACTGTATGTCCAGAAGGTCTTCGGAACTTAGGAAATACAAGTCAGAAATTTGAGGCGAAAGAAACTCCGATAGATTCAGGGGTGAGAAGAAATGAATTCCCAACCAACGATAGCCCAAGACAATATAGATGAAACAGAGCTCAGTGTTGAAAGTGTGAAGAAAGAGCTTTATAAAAGGAACCATCCCAGCTTAACGCCAATCGACATAGAAGCTCACGCAGAAACAGTGTATCAGATATTGAGACTAAAGAAAAAACACAACGTGGTGATGCTCGGCCATAATTACATGGAGCCCCTTGTATTTGGTTTATCAACAAAAAATGAGCAGGGTGATTCACTTGGGTTGAGCATGCACGCTGCAAAGACCGATGCGCCATACATCCTCTTTAATGGAGTGCCGTTCATGGCAGAAACTGCGAAAATCCTCAATCCTTCAAAAACAGTTCTCGCCGCTGATAAAACAGCTGGCTGCTCTTTGGCAGATAATTTTGGGGCTGAAGAGGTAAGAAAGTTGAAGGCACTGTATCCGGGGGTCCCTGTCATGATTTACATCAATAGCTACGCCGACGCGAAGGCGGAATCAGACATCTGTTGCACGTCCGCGAATGCTGCCCAAATAGCCCGAGAAATGCCGGGCGATGAAATTCTTTTTGTGCCTGATATTTTCTTCGCGGAGAATTTAGAGGAGGAGCTTAGGGGAACAAAGACAGTTATCTATCCCGGTAAGGGAAACCAAGAGAGAGGGGCAGTATGTGAGGTGCATGAAAAATTCCTACTTTCAGACCTGTTAGCAATACGCGATTCGTTTGACATCCCCAAAGGTCATCTCACAAAAATACTTTATGCACACTGGGAATGTCGTCCTGAAGTGCTGCAGGAAGCCGATTTTTATGGCAGTACCAGCCAGATAGGTCAGGACATTGCGAAAAGGGTAGCGGAAAAGCGATTGGAGCGTGCTTTTGTTGCTTCCGAGTGCGAACTGACCTCCAACTTGGCGCAAGAATTCCCGACTGTACAATTTGCGACCGCATGTTCCGTCCGGTGTTCCCACATGGCGAAGGTTACCCTTGATAAAATCCTTAATGTCCTACAGGCACTTGATAAAGGCGACGATTTGAGTCCGCACGAAGTTACACTCATGCCGGAGGTAATCGAACGGGCAAGAACACCAATTGAGCGGATGCTTGAGTTAAGTGCCTGAAACATAAAATATATGAAATTGGTATTAATAAAAAAGGCTCCCATAAACTTGGGAGCCTTTTTTTATTGATATAACTGGATATCTAGTCAATTTCGATTTGTCAACCCTCGAGTTTCACAACATTTTCCGCCTGATAACCTTTGGGACTTCGTACAATCTCAAACTCGACCTCTTCTCCCTCATCGAGGGATTTGAAGCCAACTCCTTCGATGGCGGAATAATGTATAAAAACATCTTCCCCTGAATCGGTGGTGATGAACCCATAACCCTTTTGGTTGCTAAACCATTTAACGCGACCCGTTGCCATCTTTTCGCACCTCCTTTCACTTCAGAAAATTTAACTGCAAACGTCTCATGAAGCTGAAAGAAGCATAGAGGTACAAAATGACAGTAAATCCGGGGAAGAAGCCTCAGTTTTGCCCTTCACACAACTTGTAAAGCTTTCTTGAATCCATTGTACAGTTGCATCTATATTATACTTAAATCCTAGTGGAAATGCAACAATTTAAGATGGTGTTCTAGGGTCATTTAGTCTTACTGTAGAAGGGATCTCCGAATCCCGACATCTCACTGTAGGAGGAATCTTCCGGTTGCGATTTTTCAAACAAAATGGTTAAAAAGCCGAAAACTGAATAGCCCTAATGGTGTTCAGACTATTTTGGAGTCATTGCAACTGCTAATCGAAAGCTATGAATTTCTGTAGCTAAGATTTCAGTGACTCCGCCTGTTCACCAATTTCCTGACAAGCAAGGCATAAGATTTTTGCCATTCTCAAAGTGCCTCGTGTACATTCAGTGCAAATCGGCGGGAGCATGTGGACAGTTCAAAAACTCCAGCTGTATTTCGGAGTTCTGCTCTTCAGGGCAGTACCGTTTACTATGTGCTAGGGGCTATCAAACCTACCTATCTCATATTCTGTTTCTTGCTAGTCGCCTAGTGTCTGGCTTTCTACAAAGTTCATAAACTAGCTGTTCTAAAATGCACTCTGGGTCTAATTGACTGCTCTTGAGTTGGACATCTGCTTCTAATGTTTGTTCCAATCCGTGGACTAGCTCCTCCGTGGTAAAAAAAGGAATTGCTTGGATGATTTTATAAGCAGCATAAGGATTCTGTTTGAGAAGATTGACCTGTGCTGCAGTGGGAAGGGAATTGGACATCTTTGTGGCAAGTGGTTTGAAGACATTATCTGCAAAGCTTTGGTAATTCATTCGATCCACTGTCGGTTTTAGTTCACCCTGTTCAGTAAGCAGTTTCGCTTGGAGTGTAAGCCTGATTTGCCGGGCGATAAGTGCGTTGACTTTAATCGGTGGTTCGCCGCTTTCTAGAACGCTGTGGAGACTAGACAACGCTTGCGAAACGGATCTTCTCCCAAGGGCGTCGGTAAGTGCGAAGATATTCTCAAAACTACTCTGAGCGATGACGGTTTCGATATCTCGTTCGTCAACCCGTGTCTTGTCCCCAACAAAAGCAATAATCTTTTCGATTGCCTCAGCAATCAGGTGCATGTCGTTTCCTGTTCGACTCTGAAGGAGGCTAAAGGCATTGGGCGAAATCTTCTTTCCGAATGTTGCGAGTTTCCTGGAAATACCTTGGTAGACCCGATCTTGCTGGCTCGATCTCCCGGGCTCTAGCGAGGCAAACGAGGCATACCGGCCGACACGACCAATCGATTTGACAAGCCGACTGCGTCCATCAACGTTTCCTTTGACAGTAAAAATTAGGACACTCGTTTTAGGCAGTGCCCCGTCTAACCACTCGATTAGGATTTCAGTATCATCAGCTGCGCCTGATATGTGCTGGAAATCATCAATTTGAGCGGTAATTTGTGGCAAGTTGCGGAGAAATTCGAGGTCTTCAGGACTCAAGCCTTCTTCGTTTTCCTCAATGAGATCGCCGATAATCTCTCTGAAATCGCTATTTTCGTCAGCAATATCCTGTGCTGAAACGCCCAAGACCTTGACCATCAGTGCGATTGCCTTTCGTGGATTTCCTTCTGCGGCGGCTTCAGCTGCACTTTGTATTATCTCCGGCGATGATGGGCCCTTCTGTCTCTTGAATACTGTGGCTTCATTCACGACAACAACACGCCAATCTGCCATCACTGGATAAAGCTCTACTGCACTAAGAATTTCACGAACAGAAACTTCCGCGCCATCAAGATGAGTCAGATTAAAATCACGGGTCTCAAGTGACAGAAGATTTTCAAGCATCTGCTTGAGCGTGCTTTCTACCAGATACTGTTCTTCGCCGCACAGCAAGTAAACAGGACGAACCTTGCCGGCTTGCATTTCTTTAATAATATTTGGTGTTGTGGATTGTGCTTGTTGTCTCATGGATACCTGACCTAATGCTTTGTGGAAAAACTGATGGAGGAGTGATTGGGCCCCGTCAGGAGGCACGGTTCGGTAGCATCTGTGAATACCAATCACAGTCGAGAAAGTTGGAAGGTTGTATCGTCTAATGACATGCTATCTCACACGATCGGGAAATCTTAGAAACCGTTTCGCATTCTCACCCATGATGTCATCGTATTCGTCGTCGCGTAGATCCGGTAACAGTTCTTTGAGGATGCCGGTGAGTTGACCGTAGCCGGGGTCTTCTAATATCCACGGAAAATCGGTCGCCCACATCAGACGTTTTGCACCAAAAAGATCAAAGATTCGCTGGTGCCATCGGGCAAGGTCCCGATAGGGATATGCTTCATTGCTGAAAGCATATTGACCTGATATATGCATCACTACATTTTCAAAACAGGCGAGCCGGTGGGTGGTGTGAAAGGCGGGATTATACTCAACTGTTTCGATTCGCGGACGTCCCTTCGCATCCCAAGAGAACTTTCCTTTGCCGGGACAGATACCGAGATGGTTCAGAACAACCCGGACTTGGGGAAAGGCATCGATCAGATACTGAAGCAGGTGTGCATCAATCGCGCGAGGGTACAGCCAGAGGACATAGTCCTTTTCTGCAGCATGCTTCCAGATACGATAGGTTTTGATTTGCTTGATATTGATTTGAGCAAACGGATCTCGCGGACCTCCAATTGAAGACAACCGAAAACCGATAATCCCGGTACCATCTGTAAGTCTGTCCATGTGATCTTCCGGCTCGGTGAGATCTGGCGGGACGAGTCCAATGCCGAGGAAGCGATCGGGATACATTTTCAAACAGTGTAGCAGATAGGCATGATGTTTGATCTCAGTGCCGCCGGTCTGCACTAGCATTGCTTGGTCAATGTCGTTTGCTTCCATTTCGCTGAGTAGCTTTTCGGCAGTCTCTTCCCGATCCGGTGAACAGACCGGGGTCGGTTCTCTCGGAAATTCAGGGGAAACCTTAGCGAAAACGTGGAGATGGGAATCTATGCGCGTCATCATTCCTCCAAACCGAAAAGTTTACGCCGTTCCGGCGTCGTGCAGAGGTGGGCGATGGAGGCAAACCGTTTTGGATCTGTACGCCCCGGCGTCCGTTTTTCGTAAATGAGGATGAGCGATTTTCGTGGTATATCTGTGTGGTTATCCATGGCGGTATGCCAGCCGTACGAGTTGAACATGATCGCTGCACCTGCTTTCCCCGGGAACCGCTTATGACCGGGCATCGCTTCCAGTCGCTGTGCTTTGGAGTAAGGGCCCGCGTCGGGTTTGTGGCTTCCCGGCACAAACGCAAATTCGCCGGATTCGGGTTCGACATCGTTCACGTAAACTTGGACTTTGATATGCAGCGGGTTGCTCTGTGGCACATCGGGGTGCCAACCGGTATAACAGACCGGGCCCGGTGGGACGGTGCGGACCTGCGGTCCCAAAAGAATTAAATCATCATCCGTAAATGTCATCAGACTACCGTAATAGCTGGAATGATCGATCATGTCTACGAAGATTTCATCCTTGTCAAAGGGGTCGGGGATGTCGTAAAACGATGCGGCCGCTTCACCCGCCTCTATGCGGTCTAACCATACGGGTTTGCACACTTCTGCCCAATAATCAAAGACGTTTTGGAGCCGCTTTAGCTCATCACCCTGAATCGCGTCTTCAAAGACAAGGTAACCTTTTTCTTCCCATTGTGCTGTTTGGGCTTCGGTGGGTCTAATCATGGAATCCCTCCTATTATTGAATCAACATCAAGGTGGTGAGAGGTTCTTATACTCCTGCCTTCTCAAAGATTGTTGATTGTTTCCATTTCTTCAGGTGTCAGTTCCCAATCGAACAGGTCAAGATTTTCTATCAAATGGGGATCAGAACTGGCTTTGGGAATGACAATCAAGCCTTTTTGGAGCAGCCATCGCAAGGCGATCTGTGCCGCTGTTTTTCCGTGGTTGTCACCAATGCCTCCCAAAACCGGATCATCAACAATTTTCCCAACTGCTAGTGGCCGATGGGCGGTCAGGGGAATCTGGAGTGCGTGACAGTGCTGCAAGAGATCTTCGTGTTGACTATGGGCGTGGTACTCCACCTGATTGGTAGTGATAGGTGCCTGAGAAATTGATCTTGCCCGATTTACCTGTTCGATACTAAAGTTGCTGATACCGATACTTTTCGCCTTACCTGCGTCATGTATCTCGTTGAATGCTGATAAGGTTTCCTCCATCGGCACAGTGCCATCGCCGGGGTGGTGAACTAGCAACAGGTCTACATAATCGGTTTGTAGATCCGCTAGGCATTCATCAAATTGGGAGTGTACTTGGTCGTATTTTAGGTGTGTGTGCCAAATCTTAGAGGTAATATAAAGATCCTCCCTAACCGCACCAATTTCCCGCAACGCATCCCCAATTTCCTTTTGGTTAGCGTACATCCAAGCGGTGTCAATGTGATTATAACCGAGTTCAAGGGCTTTCTTGACGACCGTTTTGCACTGTTCGGCCCGCAAGTTCCATGTCCCAAGTCCCAAAACAGGGATTGCGTAACCTGATACAAGTTGGATTGTTTCCATCTGTTCTCCCTCGCAGTGTTGGGGTTATCTCTTTCATTAAGTTTGATCGTTCGGTTAGCGGTGTCCTCTTAATGCCGAAAGTGCCGAACGCCGGTGAAGACCATTGCCATGCCGTACCGATCTGCTGTCTCAATCACGGGCTGATCGCCTACCGAGCCACCGGGCTGAATGATTGCCCGCGCACCTGCTTCACCCGCGATTTCAACGCCATCCGGGAACGGGAAGTAGGCATCAGAGGCGAGGACGGAGGCTTGCGCCCGATCACCTGCCTTTCGTGCTGCGATGATGCACGAATCGACACGGCTCATCTGTCCGGCCCCAATTCCAACCGTCTTTGAACCTTGGGCAAGCAGCACGCAGTTCGATTTAACATGCTTACACGCCTTCCAGGCAAACAGGAGGGATTCAATTTCCTCATCTGTCGGTTGACGCTCCGTGACAACCTTCAGGTCATTGGGCGTAATTTCATGCAGATCTCGGTCTTGGACAAGGACACCACCGATAACATTCCGGATCTGCTTAATTGAAGCATCCTGCTGAAGCTCACCTGTTTCGAGGATTGGGCGGTGCTTTACGCGGGAGAGTGCCCGTAACGCTTTCGGGGTGTAGCTTGGAGCGATAATGGCATCGACTTTAATTCCCGCGTTTGCTGCCTCACGAATGGTGTTTGCCACTTTCAAGGAAACCTTTTGGTTCAAGCCGATGACGGAACCAAAAGCGGAGGTTCGATCGCAATCGAGGGCATCGTTGAACGCCGCTTCCAAACTATCGGCAGTCGCTAATCCACACGGGTTGTTGTGCTTGATAATCACGCAAGTGGGTTCGGAGAAGTCCTTGACGATTTCAATCGCTGCCTCCAAATCGAGGATGTTATTGTACGAAAGCGGCTGGCCACTCAGTTGATTTGCCCACGCCGCACACGGTTCTGGTAAGACATGGGTGCGATAGAACGCCGCACGCTGATGGGGATTCTCGCCGTACCGGAGACTTTGGGCACTTTCATACTGAAAGTCAAGCAGGTCTGGAAAGTCCGCATTGGGGGCATCCAGATCGGCGAGATAACGCGCAATTGCTGCGTCGTAATGGGCTGTGTGTCTAAACGCGGCTTTAGCCAACTGGAAGCGAGTCGTCTCCGAAAGGCAACCATCGTTTGTGTCAAGTTCCGCAATAACGTCGGGATACTGTTGTGGATCAGTGAGGATAGCAACATCGTGATAGTTTTTGGCAGCTGCCCGAATCATTGACGGTCCCCCGATATCTATGTTTTCAATGGCTTCAGCGAGTTTGACCCCTTCCTTGGCAATGGTTGCCTCAAATGGATAGAGATTGGAAACGACGAGATCAATGAATTCGATTCCTTGGTTCGATGCCTGAGCCACATGGTCGGGGTTATCCCGCATTGCCAACAAGCCACCATAGATTTTCGGGTGGAGCGTTTTTACCCGTCCATCAAGCATTTCGGGGAAACCGGTGTAATCGGATACCTCACGAATCTTAGTCCCCGATTCGCGGAGCGTGTCTGCAGTGCCGCCCGTGGAAAGAATTTCTACACCGTGTCGAGCAAAAGTTTTGGCAAGGCTTATAAGGCCAGTTTTATTGTAGGTGCTGATTAATGCGCGTTGTATCTTTTTCATGCATCCCTCCTGTCTATGCTACGTATCTGGGATGTCCAAAGCCGTCGTTAGCGACATGGCTGCGTGCGGGAATTTCTGACTGATCCGGAATAATCAGATCTATCGCCGAGGTATTTTCGATGATCGTGCCGTCACCTACCGAGACGTTTTTTCCTAGACGAATCACGCCCGGTTTCATGGATTCGCTCCGGATGGTTCCAATAACTACTGAAGAACCGATATGGCAGCCGGTGCCGGTTTCCACAAAACCGTAGATCTCTGTGTTTGTACCGATGGTAGAATGATTTCCGATTCGTACCGGTCCCAGCAGGCTGGCGTCTGTGCCAATCTGCACGAAGTCACCCAGAATCGGGTGACGCTGCTTAACCCTCACACTCAAGCCACCAAGCGTGCACGGATAGATAACACAGCCAGAACCGATAACCCCGGTTTGTCCAGTAGTAAAGCCGCGATGAGGATGCTCCAAGAAATTGGCATCACCAATCTGTGTTTCGGGATGAAGATCTGCTTGGTAGTAACGGCCTCCAAGTTCAGAAATCGCGCGGGGCAAAAGCGGTACAGGGCTTCGGTAAAGATTGGAGTTATCCTCGACGGGCCCGGATCGAGTTAATAGATAGCCGACATCGTGGTAGAAGAGCACCCGCCAACCGGGGTACGTGCTTACAACCAATTGCATCTGATAGTCAAAAGCGAAAGCCAAATCGAGGGTGTCTAGGACACTTCGATAGGGGTGAAATTCCCGTTTTAGAATGGCTTCATCGACCTTGGCCCTGATGTCCAGTTCGATAAGTTTTTCACGGGAAACCCCGCTGTGGAGCAGATAAGCATCCCACACCGCCGGATCCCTTAGAGCGGCAAACCGGTTCCATAGAGCACGCTGTTTAAGTCGAGGCAACTCCCAGAGCAGCGCAAACGTGGTATCTAACGCGCGGCTTTCCCATTCGCTTTCGTCGGTGACTGCTAGGAAAGACTGGGCAATCATTGCGTAAAGCTGGTCGGCGACCTCTTCGACCGCCTCTGACAGTTTGCCTTTACTATTTTCTGGCCGCGGGGCGTTGTGGGAACCGGGTGCCACACACTCTAATAGATTGCCAAGCACCGTTTCGAGAATATCCCGATTGACAAATCCACGTCCAGAGCGCAGAGAGAGGACATCTCGACTTTCACTGTTAATGCGCAAGACCTTGAGTTCATTCGCGGAATAGATTGGACGAATCGTCTCCAATACCTGATTTAGCAAGGGACGTTTCCGGCTTTCGTAAGTTGAATCAAAGAGTGTGGTTTCGAGCATGTTGTTTATACTTTCGATTTGCGCGCTTTTCTGTCAATCGTATTCAAACTGCCGGTAGGAGCATTTAGTTCTCCTGTAGGAGGCATCTCCGAATCCCGACACCTCATTGTAGGAGCAACTTCCCGATAGCAACCTATCCCACAGAATCGACAGAAAGCCGAAAACTAAATGACCCTAAATTGCCGGTCAGCGGCCAACTTTTCCCAGAAGCGAAGTCCTTTTGCAGAGTCTCTCAGCTTTTTTCTAGCTTGATTTTGCCTTTTTCTGTGCCGCATCTTCAAAGAACCAAACCGTTACCTCGGAGGATTGAACGGGGATGGGAACTGATTCTAATAAATGGACTTTTCCCCCGTCAAAATATCCTTTTACTGCAATCATTGTTTTTTCCTTATTTTTGTTATTTGAGTAAGAGTGTTCACAACCCCAACTCTTTCAGTAGTTGGATTTTCTTCATTCGATTCGGACCCGCTGTCTCGAAAAACCGGTCGGAGACCAGCCGTCCAGTTTCAGGTGCCCACATCTTCGCATAGCTCTTGTTGAATGTGATAATGCGTTCAATTTCCCATGCCATCCGTGGGCGTGTTCTCATCATCCACGCCATCTGCCGACGGTTAGCACCCCCACCCCAAGAGGAATGCCAAATCCGTGTGTTAAAGGCGATAACATCCCCCTGCTCCATTGGCAACTCGTAGCGTCCGGGAAACTCCTGCATAGGATATCCGAGTGCACGCTCGTCTACCCCCTTTTCAAGCTCGGTATAATGGAGCGGCCACAGGTGGCTGCCGGGGATGAAACTTAAACACCCCTTGCCCGGTACGACCTCATCCAGATAGAATGTCAACTTGGCTTCAGTGCCAGGTTCGGGTAAACTGCCATCGCGATGCCAGTTTGTGTCCCCATTGTGAATCTGTCCATCGGAACTACCGAAAAAGATACAGTCTTCTCCAAGCAAATCTTCGGCGATGCTAGCCAGTTTGGGATGATCTAGTAGATTGTAAAAATACGGATCTGCCTCAATCAGTGGAACAATAACGCGGTGCCCATCTGGAAATATCCGCGCTCCGGGTGCTGACGTATCCCCTTGATCTTTACCGTTAGCAATAATAGCGTCAAATCTCCAAGAAAACTCAGCAATCTCTTCAGGTGTTAGGACAGCGGGAATTTTAACGAAACCTAACAGGTAAAAGTGTGTTTTCTGTTCATCCGTCAACATGATGTTTTCTCAAGGTCAGAAATTCATACAAACCTTAGTTTCACATCTGGTTGGGCAAGGTCATACTTCACCGCGAGTTCATAAAACTTCTTCAGCCCGGCAATTTCCGAATCACCGAGTTCATAGCAAATATGCTTGGTGAGATAATCCCGACAGAGCGTTTCTGGGAAGCCAAGTCTTTGGGATTCAATGTGTGTAATCTCCGGGATTTTATCAATACCACATTCTTTGGCGTTCAGAAGGGTTTGAGGAACTTTTCCCAAGTCGCTCTCTCCCCGTGCTACCCAACAAGCATATACAAATGGTAGCCCTGTTAATGTCGTCCATTCCGCACCAAGATCTAAGGTATAGTCCGTTGCGCCGAGCCGTCTCAACGCTGCATCCCCGATCAGTAACACTGCATCCGTATTTGCTTCTTGTGGGTCGATAGTAGGGGGACAGGAACGAAATTCGGGATGCAGGTTATATTTCTCGGCGAGGATGATCTTTACAAGCGCGCGAGATGAGCGTGAATTGGTGTCAAGGGCGACGCTACGGAGGGCGGAAATCGGCACATGGCTGAACAGTTGGATACTCAATACCGGTCCCCGCGAGCAGATTGAAATGTTCCGTATGATGCTATATTCAGTGTCCGCTCGGAAATATTCAATGATTGGGATCAACCCAACGTCAATGTCTCCGTCCTTTAATTGTGTCGCTAAACGGCTTGGTACTGCCAAGCTAAGTTCGATCACTTCATTGCCGGGGAATTGAGAGCCCTCCAAAAAGGGATAAATTAGCGGTTTCGTGTTGAGAAACGAAACCGCTCCAACTTTTACGCGGCTTTTCTGTGCCATTGATTTCCTTCTCGGATAATTTCGTTATAGAGCGTGTCACGTTCAACGGAAATGCGACCGGCTTCCTCGATCAGCTGGATAATCTCATCTGCTGAGATGGCTTCCGGTGTATCAGCACCAGCCATATGTGTAATCTTCTCCTCTGTCACCGTACCGTCAATGTCATCTGCACCAAAACTCAGTGCGATTTGCGCGGTCTTGAGTCCGGTCATAATCCAATATACTTTGATGTGCGGGAAATTGTCAAGTAACAGACGCGACACCGCTATATTTTGCAGGTCGGTCAAGCCGGACGTGCTAGGCAGATAGTCCATTCGTGTGTTTTCAGGATGGAAGGCAAGCGGGATAAATGTGACAAAACCGCCCGATTTGTCCTGCTGCTCGCGAAGCCGAATCAGGTGGTCCACCCGATCTTCAGTCGTTTCGAGATGCCCATAGAGCATCGTCGCATTTGTTGAGATGCCGAGCCGGTGTGCGATGTCATGCACTTCAAGCCAACCCTCTGCACTCAGTTTGCCGGGACAGATTTTTTCCCGCGTCTCCTCCGCGAAAATCTCCGCCCCGCCGCCGGGCAACGAATCTAGGCCCGCCTCGCGCAACGCAACCAAGACCTCCTCAATCGATATCTTGAATATCCGAGAGAAATGGTGAATCTCCACAGCAGTGAAAAACTTGAGATGCACCTGTGGCATCCGTTTCTTCAGTCCGCGAAGCATATCAAGGTAGTATTCAAACGGTAGCTTTGGGTGTAATCCACCCACACTGTGAATTTCCGTGCAGCCGTGATCAATCGAATACATCGCCTTATCCAGAAACTCATCGACGCTCATCTCCCATGCGCCATCGGTCTTTATGTCCTTCCGCGCAAATGCACAAAAGTGACAACGTGCATGTAGGATACACACATTTGAGTAGTCGATATGTTGATTGAAGTTATAGTAGGCAACATTCCCGTTTTGTCGCTCTCGCACGATGTTGGCGAGATACCCAACGCCGTTTATATCGGGGCTTTCATAAAGCTTTACCCCATCTTCAAAGGAGAGGCGTTCCTCTACCTGTATTTTCTCGTAGATGGGGTGAAGCGTTGTGTCTGTGATTGGTAAAAATCTTTCCATTGTTACTCCTGTTTCAATTTTGAATCAATTTCTAAATCTTTCAAAGTACTGGTCAATCTCAGGTCGTAATTCAATACTAACTCTTTCAAAACAGTCTAATAAATCTTGATATACACCGTCTCCACCTAAGAAATCCCAAAATTCATTGGCGACTTTTAGCTCCTGTCCTAGATCTAACATGCCTCTCAATGTCCAACGCTCATAAGGCTTCGGTTCATAGGGATTGTAAGGAAACGCAAGGAGAGAATGAATATCAAGGTCTGAATCCTTTGCTAAAGCGATTGCACACCATTCTAACAACGTTCTCTTAAAATCTTTGAAATGGTCCATGCCCGGCTTGACTGTTTTCAAATCGAACAGAAATAACGGCCCTTCACAATTTTCAACCAACAAATCAACCTTCACAGGTTTTGATATATTCATGCTGCCTTTTTGACATACAGCCCTAATTCTCTCAATTTCTTCGTTCTTATCGGGATCTGTATCTCCATTTGCTAAATTATCAATAATATGTTGAATCTCGCGCTGGACGTATTCGCTGATCTCGTTGCCAACTACATATTGTGATTGTGCTTTTACGAAATGAGTTTTGGCTAATGCCTCTGCAACTGGTTCATAAATAGATGTTCCAAATGTTGTATTTAGCGATTGAATAAATGAATAGAGAGCCATTCTGTCTTTCCCTAGCAAACGATAGTGAAAGGGCATATTTTTAGACTCTGGATTGTAATTTTGGAACTTGTTCCTTAAACTCTCTTTGATTGTTGCTTCGACTGATGTGGTTTGCTCCTTAGATAACGGCATATCTATCCCGATTTGTATGTTATTTTGACTTTAGATGGAAAATGCTTTCGGAATACGCGCCTTTGTCTTTTTCTGTTCTGTTGAGAACAGGTCGTTTATATTGATTGACAATTTGCATCCCCGAATGCTCAGCAATCGTTGGATACATGTTGAACTTATCATTTGCTACGAGAAAAACATCATAATCGGGAACTAAGAATCTCTTACAATTCCGTAGCACTTCCGAAATACCTTTGATATACTGATCTCTAGCTTCCTTTCCCTTACCCTTAAAGAGCGGTCCAATTTCTAGTTCATCTTTTCGATCAAATTCAAATAAATCATAAGCGTAAGCGTGTTGCTCATGATAGTTGATGAGCCCAACATACGGTGGACTAGAGAAAACCCCCTTAATTTGCTGCGCTTTCACACATTGGGCCAAATCTGGATTATCTACCTTTAACGCTTGGATAATATCAATGGTCCGAGAATCTCCAGTCAGACAGGTTTGAAGCGTGTCGGTTCTCAATTTATCAAACTGAACGAGACGTTGAAGTGTATCTTGGCCGTATCGTTCCCACCAACTCAATATTGAAAACAACGGTCTGCACATTTTGCCATGTTTTGCACAGTAATAAACTGATGTTACGGGTTCTTTTAAGGTCCCCAAATCTGCATGAGTCGTTGCCCGGCAAGTACGGATCGTTCGACTCAAAATAATCTGAATCACCCGCTGCGTTTCACGATTTTGGATATGTTTGACGTGCTCAAAGACAAGATTGATCTCTTCTCTTACAGGCGATAAGTACCACATATCGAGGAAATTCTCTGATTTTCTTTGCCATAGCTTGACTCCATATTGGTTGATTAGTTGAAAATATCTGAGTGAGAATTCATCCGTTTTTTCTTTTCCATATTTCTCTTGATTGATCTGTCCTTGCCTGACTTGGTATTTGAAATCAGGGGACGGAAAATATTCATTATTAAATTCGTTGAGTTCTGTGGTGAGTTGTGCTTCAAATTGAGCGACATTGGATTCGCCGATAAACCGTTTCAGAGCATTTGTGATATTGTGAATTTCATTCTGTACATCAACGAGACTATGTTTCTCTACTTTGATGTTGCTGATGAGCGTATTAAGTGCGGAAATATCAATACCGATAGCGTGCATTCCAAGTTCGTTAGCTTGTACCAGTGTTGTGCCACTGCCACAAAACGGATCCAGGATAATATCGCCTCGTTTGAAACACACATCTTTTTTGAAATCATCTGTATGATCATCTAAAAAATATTCAACCATCATTGGGGGATGAATTTACCTTTATATGGGTGGAGCCTATGGACATGTTTCGTCGTATCGGCTTCTTTCAGATAATCAAATGACAACCCCCAGTTAATGTCTTCGCCGAGTTGTGCCTTCCAGTTGATTTCTCGTGTTCCTATATATGAATGATAGTATTTGATCAAATCCTGTTTTGAAACCCTTGTGGAACCGTTATCGTCGTATTTCCGAATCCTTCCATACTGGATGAGATAAGAAATATTGGAAGTGGTCACATTTTTTTTCAGATAGTCCGTTGCCCATTTGCTGGCTTCAGGAATTGTCATCAAATCGCTATCTTCAATCATTTTTTCGCTCGCCTTTTTGTTCAGAGTCCCCTACCAGTTCCCAAGATCTGATATCAGTATTATAGCCCAGCAGATGCGACGGTGCAAGCGAATATTTCGTCTTGCTTGCGGCTTTTCTTTCTGTTACACTCTTGATAATGTGTATAATCTGCCTGTCAATTTTGCGAGGAAATCTACAATGGCTCTTGCGCCCTCCCGTATTATCACACTGATGACCGATTTTGGGACAAGCGATCACTACGTCGGCGTGATGAAAGGTGTTATTCTGAATATCAATCCGCAAGTCCAGATTGTTGACATCACGCACGCCATTCCACCGCAGGACGTTCACGCTGCCGCATTCCTGATTGATTCAGCGTATCGCTATTTTCCGGCTGGAACTATCCATGTGATAGTCGTAGATCCGGGCGTAGGGAGCGAACGCCAAGCCATCGTCTGTCAAACAGAAACAGCCTATTTCGTCTGTCCAGACAACGGAATTTTGACCTATATCCTCCGTAATGAAAAGCGTGTCCACGCCGTAGCAGTAGAGAATTCGGCTTACTTTCTACCGCAGGTGAGCAACACGTTTCATGGCAGGGATATTTTCGCGCCTGTTGCGGCGCATCTTTCACGCGGCGTACCGATTGGCAAACTAGGAAGCCCAGTTGCACAGCCTACGCAACTCCCCAGCCCAAAACCTCAAGTAATGGACAAAACGGTTATCGGGCACATCATCTGGATCGATTCCTTCGGGAATTTGGTCACGGATATCTCTCACGAAATCTTGGAGCCGTTGGAACGGCGGGCCAGCATTGTTGTCCATGCGGGAAGTGCAAAAATAGAGCATCTCAACCGCTCGTACACTGAATCGGCGGTCGGCGAGGTTTTAGCAATCGTCGGCAGCTTTAATCGGTTGGAAATCTCAATTAACCAAGGCAATGCGGCACAAGTTCTTGACCTGAAGCGGGGCGATACCATCACAATTTGTATGACATAACGCCAATTTAACCCTGTAAAATTTCCGAATATCCGCTAATCTATTTTAGGCAGGCCTTCGGGCTTTGGGTAGGTTTCTAGGAAACCGTGAGGGGTGCGGAGGAGGTACTTCAACCAGCTTCCCTCCGGTGCATCTTCAAAGAGATTTTGGTAAAGCGTATCACCCCCAAAAGAATTAGCAATAACCCCAGGGCAGTATGTGAAGATGATTGTCCGACGCACTTTATCCGTAGTGTTGAACGAGCCGTGACGCATGTCGTGAGTAAAAAGTAGGACAGAACCCGCTTTCATTGGAATTTCAATGTACATATCCTTCAATGCGTCGTCGGGCGGCGACGGATAATTTGCTTTGTGGCTGCCCGGAATGACTTGCAGCCCACCCTCGCCGGGATTGATGTCATGCATTGCATAAAACACTTGGAAAAGGTTATGATGGATACGACCATTAAAGTGATAAAAATTGTGCATCACTGACGGTGTGTGGTTGGAGTGATAAGCTGTCCTGCCCCCATTCCACTTAAATGTTACCCACGTTGACTTGAGTCTCGGACGGTCCACCATCTCATCAATATAGGGGAGCACTTTCAGATTCACAACGAGGTCTAGCAAGGACGGCTCCTGATTCAGAATATCGTCATATCTGACTTCAGGATTTGCCGATTTTGGCAGAGCGTAGAAATCGTGCAGTGCCTTTTCTTCCCAGATATCCAGACGTTCGTTTAGATACGCGAGATAGTCCGGCTCAATGGCATCTTCGATTAGCAGATATCCATTCACATCGTAGTGATACAGTTCTTCGGGGGTCACTATAAAACGCTCCTTTAGGGCTAAGACAACAATCGTTGTTTCCGACTGGGATATAGGTTCGAGATTCACATGTTTTACGGCTCCTGCACCGGCACATACTCCGGAAAGACCTTTGGATAGCCACGTCCGGTTGAGACCTGACGGGTTGCTGCATCAATGTAGCATACACTAAATCCTCGCCGGGGTCGATTTGTGGTATTAACCTCTGAGCGGTGTAACGTCCAATTATGGAGCAGCACGACCTCTCCCATCTCCATCTCAAGATACATTCGTTTCTCGTCCGGTGCGTGGATTGCTCGCTCCTCTGGAGATAGCTGGTCGCCTTGTTCAGGGATAAGGCTTTTGTGCGAACCCGGAATAATCTGTAGACATCCGTTGGCAACGCTCGTCGGATCCAGTGCTGTCCAGATTGTCACCTTTGGTGGAATGCTCAGTCCCCAGCCACCGGCACCGTCTTGGTGCCAATTGATGAGGACTCCTTGCTCCGCTGGCTTGTTGAAGAACATCGTCCGAAAGGCGGAGACCTCCTCACCGATGATCTTCTGTGTGATATCTTGGAACAGTGGGTGTTGTATGTACGGCAGAAACAGTGGATCCTGATCGAGATTCTGAATCTTTCGATACTTCAGAGAAGATCCTTTAAACACTTTCGTCTGTTTCGATAATTCCGGGTGACCGGCTGACGGACATAACTGCATGAGCATATTATCGTAGCGAATCTTCCCCAGCATGATATCGTTGATACGCTGACAAAGTGCCTCAATCTCTTCGTCCGGGGCGACTTTGCCCAGACGCACATACCCCTGCTCGTGAAATGTTGTAAGCTCGTCGTCGGTCAAAACTGGTCCGTGTAGGTTCGCCATAGTACATCCTCCTGATAAGCGTGTCAGTTGAGTTCCCTGTTCGATAGTTTAGCGGGACTTGCGGTAGATAGTTACCTCCATAGCATCACGTTTGACCCAAGGCAGATCTGTCTCAAACCAGTGGGTTCGACTTTCATAATGGGAACGGACATGGTTCAAGTAGTCCGCCATGCCTGCCGCCCCGATTCCCACATTATCCGCAACAACAGTTGCCCCGTCAGCCAGCTGCGATTCAATTGCCTGAAAACAGGGGAAATAATTGCTGTAGTTGTTGTCGAGCAGCACGAAATCGACCGGCTCACGGATAGTTTTCAGCACTTCCGTAGCATCCCCAATCCGCGAGTCAATCAAATCTTGGACATTAGCGCGTCTAAAGTTTTCCTGTGCTTCGTGGGCGCGTCCTGTGTCGATTTCGACAGTTATTAACCTACCCTTACCTGCGGATTTGAGTTCAGCAACCATCCAGAGTCCCGAATAACCGATAGCGGTGCCACACTCAACAATCCAGTTCGGTGCCGCTTTCTGAACAAGATCGGCAAGAAACTCGGCTTTTTCATGCCCAAGCATCGGTATATGCTGTTCTCGACATCGTTCATCTACTTCTTGTAACACCTGATCAAATACGGTCATTGGTGTTCCGTCCTCCCTCGATTTTCAAGGCTTGACTTATAAGGCTCTTGTTAATCTGCACGGAACGTTCCTTCCTTCTGCACCCGTTCGTAGATACCGGCAAATTCCGTTGAGCCATCATCTTCCCATATTTCGGATTTGATCCCCCGAATCGTGCCTTCCTCATGTCCTGTTACTCTGGTAGGTGAGACATAGGAGCGACCGTAGAACGTATTCCCGCCCGGCATGTGCAGCACACCAACGTGCTTGGGAGGTTCTATCGGCTTATTCGCTGCAACATGTGCCAGTGCGTCTTCGTCTACTTCGTATCCGAGTCCCGGACCTTCTGGAACGGGTGATGATCCCTCGATGACAGGAATCCGCTCGGTGGTGTAATCCTCCTCGTATTGGTCGTCGAGATTGATGGAGTGAGCGGTATGGGTGGGCAGAACAGCGGCCATGTGCAGTGCCATCGCCTTGCCAAGTGTGCCGGACTCAAACTGAAGTATTGTCTGGATATTCGCTTTTCCACAGGCAAAACCGGTCGCAATAGTATCGCCAATCGAACCACCAATCATATAAATATCGGCGACACTGTGGATAATTTCTTGGACGTTTCCGAGCGGTGTCCCGTGCATGATAATCGGGAGACGGGTCTGTTCACGCAATTGACGCCAGCCATCTATATCGTTCTTCACAAGTGGGTCTTCGATATAACCGACGATTGGGTGGTTGCGCTCCAATTCCCGAATGATAGGAAGTACCGCTGCCAGACTCCGATTACTGTTGAAATCGTAATGGATCTTAAAGCCTTCCGGAGCAACTTCTTCAGCGAGCCGGGTTTGTTCCATCACGTCGTAGTAATCGCAGGTGTGCATCTTAAAAATGGTATAGCCTTGATCCGCTGCCCGACTGATTTCGTCGCGGAATGTCTCCGGCGATGCCGGACGGGTCCACGCTGCAACCGGCACAGCGTCCCGAACTTTCTGTCCTATCAATTTGTAAACGGGCACATCAAGATATTTCCCCATTACATCGTAGAGAGCGCAATTCAAGGCGGAGCCATAGGAGAGATGATTGTTGATAAAGTCAAACGGGTTGTGACCGATGAGTGATGCTGCAATTGTCGGATCCGGCTGCCCGCCGGGGCGAACGCGCTGGTCACCGTAGCCGACTATCCCGGCATCTGTCTCCACTTTGAACACGGTGCGATGGTCTATGCCGTACAAATCGACCTTGCGATTGTCGTAACGTTTTGCAAGGCGTGGGTAAATCGGAATCACTTCAATGTTGGTAATTTTCATCTTAACACTCCTCGCAGGGCGGCTTCAATTCAAGGGAAGAAAATTGGACTTATAGTGAATTCAAAAAATAAATGAACACTTGCGCCCCACGGTAGGGGCGGTTGCTAACCGCCCCGCATCGGCACCTCCCTTTATTCTACCCCCCCTGAGTCCCCCCCGCAAGCAGGGGGGAAAACTAGCGGGGAGATAAAGAGGGGTGCCTACCCAACGGGAGCTTGGAATGTCTCATTAATTCTAAGGTCCACTATAACCGTACTGTTTCAAAGGTATATTAACAGATTTCTCACCGTTGTTCAAGTAAATGGTTGGTCAAACATCGGGATCCATCGGTTTCTATGAGAGGGTGGAACCTTTGCTGAGTCAGACCGACCAACCTTTCACCATGTACGCCTGCAATGTACCACTCTCATCCGAATTGAAGAAGCCTGTACTGCCATCTGGTGAGAGGAACGGGTGGATATGGCTATCTTTCTGCCAAGAAGAGCGTGGATTGAGCAAAAAGATAATGTTTTCCAGCGACCCCGTTTCATCGGTAGGGAACTCAGCTAGGTAGATTGCACCGCCGCCATCTCTAGGTCCAGCGTCCGTAATCAGACGCTGTCCAGCGAGATCTGTGGCAAAATGATAAAAGTCAGGATTGGGGAAATTTCGCGATAGGTTGTTACGCCTGCCACCCGGTGTGTTAAGTCCCAAATGTCCCACATGAGGTAATGCTTGTCCCTCAATCAGTTGACAACTTTTGGGTTCACGTGTAGAAGTGCTGGTCATTGCTCTTGAACTGCGCCCAATCCAGCACTGATGACCTTGACAGAACTCAACCCCGTTCCGTCCCCACGGCAGATCTCTGAGTTTCGTTCCGTCATCGCGGATAACATGGATGTCTGCCCCATCTCCTCCAACCAGTCGGGTGACTTTCCCCGCCGGATCGCAGGTGTTGCCGTGATTCTCTTGGATCAGGATATCGCGTGTTTCTTCAGCATCGAGGGATCGGCTATATTGTGGGTGCATGTTGCACCATGTCTGCCCGTGGATAATCAGTTCGACAGATGCTTCCTCTAAATTGAAAACCATCAATCCCCAGGGCGCGTCCACTGTGTCGCCATCGCCGAAGAAGGCAGAAATCGCCAACCGCTTTCCATCAGAGGATATTGTAGATAGCGGATAAGGGCGGCTCGGACGAAAATTGGTGTTAGGAAGCGGCGCGTCAATCGTCAACAGTGTCTCTCTGCCGGTGCCCTCCATACCAACTCGCTTGAGCGTCAAACTCCCGCCGCCGGGGTGGGTCTCATTAATAAAATAGTATAAGGTTGCTCCATCAGGAGAGATGGAGGGAGCAGTCGTACCGGTTTCGTTGGTAATTGGAATGAGCTCACAGTCATTCTCTATATCGCAGATCAGATATTGATGTTCGGGGTCTTCCGGATCTGAACCGTGTGGATGCGCGGAACGGTGCAGGATGAATCGCTTTGAATCCGGTGTAAAAATCTGTGCCTCCATGTAGATATGTGAACTGGGCACATCCTCCGTTGTCAGTTGGAAAATTTCCAAACCTTCAGGACTAGCCTTGCTTTGCATATCGGGGCGTTTTTTCATCGTCTCTCCAGTCTCCATGAACTTTCTATGGCTTCTGCTACTGCTTAGTGTTACAGACGTAGCACTGTTTTTGCGCCTTACTGTGGGCGGTTTCAATTCCCACTCTAGTTTAACATCAATGATAGGTTCAATCAAGAAAAGTCGTTGATCTAATAGATGAATCATGATAATATTCAAACAGTTCAGCGGATTTCTCGATTACTTGAAAACTCTCGGATTTGAGGAGCGGAGATACCATGTACTTAAAACATATACGTCCCTATCAATTGAAAGCAGCTGTGGAAAGTGGATATCCCCTACTTGTGCCGGCAGGTTGCATTGAGACGCACGGGCCTCACATGGCAATCGGTCACGATACAATCATCGTTGAAGAAATTTGCGCCCGGATCGCTGAAAAGATAAATATCATCATTGCCCCCTCGTTCAACTACGGTCCTACCGGCTACGCACTCGGCGGACCCGCCGATGGTACCATTGACCCGGATTACGCTGCGTTTGGTGGTCACGTCAAAGCGATTCTCAAAAATTTCCGCGAGATGGGTTTCAAGACCATTTACGTAATTATCATGCACCAAGGCATGGAGGCACCACTGGCGCTAGCTTTCAAGAAAGCGGCGGCAGAGCTTGCCTTTGAGAGCATCTTGGAGCGAGGCTATCCGCGCGGCTGGTGGGGTGTGGAATCCCTGAAGGACGAAGCGGGGCCCCTATCCGGTCATATTGAAGTTCAACCAATGATTCTGCCCGACGCATCGCCGCCGGCTGGCGGTGACCACGCCGGCTATAACGAAACCTCTTTTCTGCTGGCAACCCGTCCCGAATTGGTAGAACAAGATCGCTTGGACGACACTGCGCCTTGGTATTGTCGTCAAGATGAGCAGAAGAATAGTTGGACCGCTAACACCGAACATGGACAAACAATGGTGGATGCAGTCGTGGCAGCTTGGGTAGAAAAAATTATGTCCCGTTCATAAGGGATCTTCCGCGTTATATTGATGTTATTCTGCGTATAAGGTAAATGCCAAATGACATTTGCAGATAAACAGATTTCCGTTTTCGGACTCCATCGCAGTGGCGTTGCCGTTGCCAAATTGTTGGCTGATCTTGGTGCGAAGGTTCTTGTAACAGACCCAAAATCTAGTGAGGAACTCCAAGCAGACATTGAGGCCCTGAAGGGTCGAGACATGGATTTCATTCTCGGCGGCCATGATCGCCGTTGCATTGAAAAGGCGGATCTAATCGTCCTTTCGCCGGGAGTACCATTGGATATCCCAATTCTGCAAGAAGCGCGCTCGGCAAGTATCCCAATCACCGGCGAACTGGAAATCGCTGCTAGCCTCTGCACTGCACCGATGGTTGCAATTACAGGGACAAAGGGCAAATCAACGACCACGATTTTAACAGCCGAACTTCTCAAGCGTGGAAATTTCCGTAGGGTTTGTACTGCCGGAAACATTGGTGTTCCGCTGTCGAGCGAAATTCAGGATTTAACGGCTGAGGATCTTGTTGTCATTGAAGCCAGCAGTTTTCAGCTTGAAACGACCACACAGTTTCGACCGGTAGTGAGCGTTGTGCTGAATCTGTCGCGCGATCACCTAGACCGACACAAGACAATGGTGGCCTATCGAGCGGCAAAGCTGAAGATTTGCGTGAACCAAACATCAACAAACTGGATTGTCCTGAATGCTTTGGATGAAGATGTTCTATCTTTTCGTGATGAGACACAGGCGAAAGCAGTTTACTTTACGGATACCACTACTGTCGAAGTGGGCACGTATGTGAAAGATAATCAGATTTTTGCCAAGTGGGATGGTGAATCTCACTGGATCTGTGATGTTGAAGACAGTCCCCTGCCCGGAAGGCATAACATCCAAAATGTTCTTGCTGCCACAGCCGTTGGGCAGGTTTTCGGCATTTCACCAAACATGATGCGCTCCGCAATTTGCAATTTCACCCCTGCTGAGCATCCTCCCCTTGAACACGCCTTTGAGCCGGTCAAGACAATTAATGGTATCCGGTTTATCAACGACTCCAAAGCCACCAATGTCGCTGCGGTCAAGGCAGCGATCGAATCGTTGTCGGATCCGATTATGTTAATTATGGGTGGATACGATAAAGGAAATAATTATCAGCCGCTAGTTGAGTGCGTCCGATCGAAGGTCAAGGAGCTAATCCTACTGGGATCACACACCGGAATAATCCGAAACGCCCTTGCAACACATGTCGTTACACGGGATGCAGGGACAATGAGCGACGCTGTCGAACTTGCTTACGCACACGCGGTGCCAGGCGATGTAGTGCTTTTATCACCAGCGAATGCGAGTTTTGATATGTTCACAGACTATAAGGCGCGCGGTCAAGCGTTTCGGGAGGCTGTTAATCATCTTGAATCGACAAAGACAATCTCAAAATCCGATATTCATCTGGACCAATTATCCGATTAAAGGAGGGATAGATCATTTCCTACTGTTCATCACGCTATGTCTCGTCGCAATCGGAATTGTGATGGTCTACAGCTCGAGCAACATGCTTGCCTATAAACTATATAATGAAAATAGCTATCACTACTTGAAGATGCAACTCATCGCTTGCACCCTCGGATTAGCCAGTATGTTTGTCGCGTCATACTTTCCTTATCAGTATTATCAAAGGTTCGCGAAGTTGATTTTAGCACTGTCGCTGATTGGTTTGTTGCTGGTATTTTCGCCAATTGGCCACGAAGTTCGTTCGGTAGAGGGCCTCAAATTCCACCGATGGATTCGGGTTTTGGGCCTACAATTTCAACCCGTTGAGTTGATAAAACTTGGGTTGATAATTTATGTTTCTCACTTCCTTGTTAGCAAACATAGCCAGATTCGCAGTTTCACCCGAGGGGTGCTGCCGACCATTCTTATCCTTTCAATTACCTTTATCCTGCTTTACAAGCAACCTGATTTTGGATCGGCGATCTTATTGAGTCTATCAGTTTTTGTGTTGCTATTCATAGGCGGCGCGCGTCCCTCACAGATTGTTCTTGTTATTGGAATTGCCTGCTTTTTTATCTATGCCTCGATTCAAGATGACGTTTATAAAATGCAGCGAATTCAGGGGTTTCTGAGCTCATTGAAATTTCCTTATGACGGTCTCTATCAGGTTAATCAATCCTTAAATGCCCTTGCACTTGGTGGATTATTCGGTACAGGGATCGGTAATAGTATTTTTAAGCTCTTCCATCTCCCTTATCCGCATACCGACTTCATTTTTGCAATTCTTGGTGAAGAACTCGGTTTCGTTGGTGTGTTTAGCATTATTGCCCTGTTCATGTTGCTTATCTGGCGAGGCATCCATATTGCTCAACACACTAAAGATGCTTTTGGCTGTTTGATTGCTATCGGAATTACAACACTTATTGGGTTGCAAACGGTTGTTAACATGGGTGTGGTGACCGGTATGCTGCCTGCAAAAGGGATCACACTACCTTTCATAAGTTACGGCGGTTCATCGCTCCTAGTCAGCTTGTTCAGCATTGGAATTTTGCTGAACATCTCACGCGGCATGAATAAAGCGTCCGGTGTACATGCACCTCTGGAGATCAAATCCGGATAAAACGGGATTGATTTATTGGTGGATGCCCCGCCGGTTCGACAGCTCCCACTGAATTCGTCGCGAAGGGAACTCCTATCCGTCAAACTAAACCTGACAAACAGCTGCGTTCTACGCAGTAGTCTATTGGATACAAGCCCATAGCACTCATGAGGTTTACGTTGATGTCACGAATCGTGATTTCAGGGGGTGGTACCGGCGGTCACATTTATCCGGCAATCGGTATTGCTAAAGAACTAATACAACTTGATGCGGAGACCGAAGTTGTTTTCATCGGCGGCGCAGGCCGTCTCGAATCAACGCTGATTCCACAGCACGGATTTCGGTTCCTGCCAATCTCCGTTGCAGGCTTTCCGCGCAAATTGACATGGCGGTGGATACCCGTTGTGTACAAAGTTTGTTCAAGTCTTGTGAAATCATTATGGCTGCTCAAAAGCCTAAAACCCAGCGTTGTGGTAGGAACAGGAGGTTATGTCTGCGGTCCCGTGCTTTTCGCAGCCGTGCTATTGAACATACCGACGGTTATACAGGAACAGAATGCTGCCCCCGGACTAACAAATCGCATTCTGGCGCGCTGGGCAAAGGCGATCTATCTCGCATTTGAAACTGCTGGCACACACTTTCCCACCCAGAAAACGACGGTGCTAGGTAATCCAATCCGCCGAACAATTGCAGCAGCTGAACGAACCCGTAAAACTTACGATTCACTTGGGCTAGACTCAGAACGAAAAACCGTGTTTGTAATGGGTGGAAGCCAAGGCGCGCAGGCAATTAACCAAAATATGATGAACGCCCTAGATGATTTAGTGCCATTCGACCAACAGATTCAATTCGTACATCAAACGGGAAAAGCTGACTACAAAGCAGTTAAGGCGCGTTATCAGGTGTCATCGCTTCGACATTTGGTACAACCGTACTTTGATCCCATTGAAACAATCTATAGCATTGCCGATTTGATGGTATGTCGAGCGGGGGGGATGACAATCGCAGAAATCACCGCATGTGGCATTCCAGCGATTTTTATTCCTTTGCCAACTGCTGCCGGGGATCATCAGAGACTAAATGCCCAAGCGATTGCGGAGGCGGGTAGTGGTGTCGTGCTATATCAACCTACATTGACAGGCCACAAACTCGCTGAAGAAATAATCAGAATTATAGACAATCCGGAGGAACAGCAAAGGATGGCAAATCAAAGTCGTCAGTTGGGCAACCCACACGCCGGGGAAGATATTGCCGAATCAATCTATTCTTTCGTGAAATCTAACCCTTAAATTCAGAAAGTTTATGCCTATGTTTGGAAAAACTCGCCATATTCACATCATTGGTATTGGTGGTTCTGGGCTCAGTGGTATTGCTGAGATCCTACTAAACCTCGATTTTCAGGTGTCTGGATCCGATCTACGCGAAACGGAAGTCACCGAGCGTTTGGTTGCATTAGGTGCGAATATTTATTGCGGTCATGCTGCCGAACAGAGTGCTGGCGCGGATGTTGTGGTGATGTCTCCTGCTGTTTCGCTCCAGAATCCTGAGGTGGTTGCAGCGAAGGAACGCAAGATTCCTGTGATTCGTGGTGCCGAGATGCTTGCAGAGATTATGCGAATGAAGTTCAGCGTCGCAGTGAGTGGTACGCACGGAAAAACCACCACAACCGCGATGACGGCGGCGGTACTAGATAAACTGGATCCAACGGTTGTTGTTGGCGGGAAATTGGTCAGTTTGGGCAGCCATGCTCGGATTGGGCAGGGAGAAATGATGGTAGTTGAGGCGGACGAAGCTTACGGTTCCATCGAAAAATTTTTCCCAACAATCGCAGTAGTTACATCGGTTGATGCTGATCACCTTGACTATTATAATAGTGTTGAAGAGATTGGTGAGACGTTTCTAGAATTCATCAACAAGGTTCCGTTTTACGGCACTGCGGTGTTATGCTTGGATCAGGAAAACATACAGCAGCTAATTCCCCGAATCGAAAAACGCTATGTGACGTATGGAATTGAAACGCGCGCGGACCTGATAGCAGAGCGATTAAGTATTGATGGTCCAACTTCTCACTACCGTGTCCATGTGCACGAAGAGGTCTTAGGCGAGGTTCACCTTAAAATGCCGGGAAACCACAATATCTTAAACTCATTGGCAGCGGTCGCTGTTGGATTGGAGATGGGCGTGCCCTTTGACTCGATTCGAGAAGCTTTGGAGTCTTTTCGCGGCGTTCATCGTCGTTTTGAAATTATTGGTCAGGTCAACGATATCATTGTAGTCGATGATTATGCACACAATCCTGCAAAATTAAAGGCAACCTTTCAAGCGGCCCGCGAAAGCTATAATCGTCGTATCGTTGCTGTTTTTCAGCCACACCGTTATCAGCGAGTGAAACATCTTGCTGAAGAGTTTTCGAGGTCATTCTATCAAACGGATGTTCTCATCGTCAGTTCGATTTACGGGGCCGGAGAAGCCCCGGTCGAAGGAGTGACCGCGGAAAAACTAGCACATGCCATACAAGCACACGGACATCGGCATGTGATTTATGTCCCTGAGAAAAACGAAATCACGGAAACTCTGGCAAAGATAGTTCGTCCGAATGATATTGTTATCACAGTTGGAGCGGGCGATATCTGGCAAGTTGGTCGTGAGTTATTATACAGGCTTGGTGGTGCTAGTTAGATGCCAAACACCGGTTGAGCAGAATTTGTGCACGATTCAGGTTTGTTAAATCCAGTGCGGTGTATTTGTTGAGAAAGTGCAAAATTCCTAGATTTTCAGTCTCGACGCTCTTTTGCATCAGGTTCTAAAAAAACGGTTTTTCTTAGCAAAAGGTGTCTTTTAGAAGGGTATCCATGAGATATTGTGTATTTTTTTTGAAAATATACAAAAAAACGTGCAAAAAATACGATTTGGAGGCAAATTTCGTTAAATTTTAGTTGATATTTGCAATGATTTGTAATATAATTGGTTACATTATGGCTAAACAAACTGTACAGTTTCGATTAGATAAAGATCTGCACGATTTCGTGCGGAAATATGCCGAGCTCAAGCGTATGTCCATCAGTCAGGTCGTACGGCTTTGCGTCCTTGAATTTTATGAAACGCATCAAAACGAGGAAGATCAGACGGAGGTGAATGATGTCTCTGATTCGACAAATCAAGGCCAAGCCTGACGATGTATCGCGGATTCTGGCAAAAGAGAATGAGCAGCTCTACCTAGATTTAGCACAACCATCACAACAAGAGCAGTCTGGGGGCATTCATACAGAAGAACTGCCCTCGAAAACGATGAATCCTACCAGCTATTCAATTTATAACGAAGAAGTCAAAGGCAGGACACAATTAAACTGGCTGGATTGTGCATTTCCGCCATTACCGAATAAAAAATATGATGTTATTTATGCTGATCCCCCGTGGCACTATAACGGGAAGTTACAGTTTGATAAAAGTGGAACAGTAGAAAAAAATAGTGGTTGGAAGGATAGAATATTTATCAGTTCTGCATGTTTTCAGTATCCAACTATTCCCACGGAGGAGTTAAAGAAACTGCCAGTACAACAAATCGCGAAAGATAACTCTTTATTGTTTTTGTGGACTACTAATCCGCATTTAGCACAGGCTATTGAATTGGGTGTGGCCTGGGGATTTGAATATAAGACAGTTGTTTTTGTGTGGAACAAAATGAACCATAATCCTGGGCATTATACGTTATCTTATTGCGAATTATGTCTTCTGTTCAAGCGAGGTCGAATTCCTACACCTAGAGGTGCAAGAAACGTTAAACAGTTAATTGAAGTGCCTCGCAACAGACATAGTGAAAAACCTATAGAGGCTGCCCGAAGCATAATAAAAATGTTTCCTTATCAATCCCGCATTGAGTTATTTGCTAGGGATAGCAAGGAAGGTTATGATGCTTGGGGGCTTGACATTAATCAAGATGAGGGGCAATGTGTTGAATAAAATGTAATCCCAGTAAATTAGAATTATTGTTGCGCCAAAAAAAGAAATTATTGGTGTATCCATCGAACCAGCAGGTGATTTCTCTAACCCGGCAAGGATCTCGTGTAATGTCTCCGCTAAATACAATCCAAAATGGCAGTATGTTCTGTATTCCACTTTGTTCGCGCAGAATTGTCATCAACCCTGGGGTGAAATATTTACAACATCTCTCGTGGGCATTGCCCCTTCCCGCACTCCTATGTTTACCTTCAACCCATCCGTCTTGTCTTTTTAATTCGATATAAATGCGCTTATTTGTTGTTGTATTAGTAATGGAGAAATCAGGAACAAAGCCGTGTCTATACTCTACTTGTGGGTCATATATCTATTCCTTGTCCCTGTCCAGTAATGGATAGTTATAGTAAATATTGGCCAAGTCTCTGGGGCTAGTATTGAGCATATAATCGGTATCTGCAAGAAGGTTGTTAAATACATCAGCGAAATTTTGTTCGGCTACAGAAGCGAGGTTGCCACTGAGAGTTTGCCAGTTTTCCCTTAGTCTTAAATGTGAGCTACTCATTATTTCCTCCAAACCAGTTTAGCTGCGAAAAATATGGACGGTTACATACTAACATGTGCAGGTGCCAGGTCTAGATTTCGTGCAATTTTTATCATGTCAATCTTCCAATCGATTTAAAGCTCGTCTAATTGCGGCACCTAAAAAATCCCCTCGTCGTGTCGGGCGTTATTTAATAATTGGTATAACATGTGTGATTGGACTGCTTTTCATTCACTATCTGACATTAAAGGTTGGTTTTTTACGTGTGAAGGAGATTTCCGTTTCTGGCAATGAGCACTATACCCAAAAAGAAGTGATTGCCGCTTTAGATTTAAGTGCTCACCAGAGTGATGTGCATACCATTTCAAGGTCTGTAGTTGAACAACGTCTGAAACAAAAACTCAGTTACGTCAAACAGGCGCATCTTTCAAAAAGCATTCTAAAACGTTCTTTGACGCTTGAAATAACCGAAAGAGAACCAGCTGCATTACTGAAATATCCCGAAAATAGACCGATTCGCTTTATACTGGTTGATCTTGAGGGATATGTGTTAGAATATATCGAATCGCTGCCGGCTTCCAGTTCGATCGTTACGATTGTCAGTCCTGAACAGCAAGTGCCTAGTGTAGGAGATCGAGTGGATGCTGATAGCGTTCAACTTGCCCTCAACGTGCTAAATTTGGCTTTGAGACTGGCTCCGGAAATTGTACCCACTCTACGAACAATTGATACGAAACGACCAGATAAGATTACTCTCCAATTTAGCAATCTCCCTATTGTATGGATTTCATCGGATTTCATTGAAACTGGAATTTATCATATTGGTTTATTTATAAAAGATCGAACAACGCTTATGGAGAAAGGGCAACATACTTCAAATCCTCTTGATGGTTATTTGGATGCTAGATTCAAAGATGCCATATATTGGGGAGGACGATAAAATGGCTGGAGAAGAAATTATTGTTGGTCTAGACATCGGCACTAGCAAAATTGCTGCGATTATCGGGAATACTTGGCAGGGCGATCCGGAAAAGATTGAGATTATAGGTGTTGGTACCGCCCCTTCTGAAGGATTACGGAAGGGAGTTGTTGTCGACCTAGATCTCACGACAACGGCGATTCGTCAAGCCGTTGAAACCGCTGAACTGATGGCAGGTGTGCAGATTGGATCTGTATATGCCGGCATCGCAGGAGGACATATCACCGGGCAAACTTCTCACGGTCTCGTTGCTGTTTCAGGAGAAGGTCACGAGATTACACAATCCGATGTGGAACGCGCAATCAATGCTGCCCAAGCAATGAAGATTCCTGTTGAACGGGAAATACTCCATGTGATTCCGCAAGGCTTTATTGTTGACGAACAGGGCGGAATTAAGGATCCAGTCGGGATGTCTGGGGTTCGTCTTGAAGCCTATGTTCATATCATTACCGGTGCGGTTGCGTCAGCACAGAACCTCGTGAAAAGTATCTATAATGCCGGGATTTCCGTTGAAGACATTATTTTAGAACCTATTGCTTCTGCTGAGGCGGTCCTAACCCCTGAGGAGAAGTCAGTGGGTGTTGCTCTCGCCGACATGGGTGGAGGAACCACAGATGTTGTCATTTACAAAGATGGCACCCTCCATCATTCCGCGGTGCTCTCACTTGGCGGTCATCATATCACCAATGATATTGCACAACTGTTAAAGATGACGCCACAAGATGCAGACAAAATTAAACTGCGCTACGGTTGTGCATCGGTTGACTTTGTGGACCAGAATGATGCTATTCCAATTTCAACGGTTGGAGGAGTGCACAAACCGCGTTTTATCACTCGACGAGATTTGGCAGAGATTATTCAGTGCCGTATGGACGAATTCTTAAATCTAATTGGTCAAGAAATCTACAACTGCAACCTCACCATTCCGGCTGGAGTCGTACTTACCGGTGGGACTGCACTTCTCGATGGACTGCTGGAATCAGCCGAACAGGCTTTTCCTTCTCCAGTGCGGGTTGGATACCCATGTCCACTGAAAGGATTAACGGAGAAAATACATAGTCCAGTCTATGCAACGGGTGTTGGACTTGTTCTTGCTGGGGCGATGGAACATTATCGGGCCCCAAAAAGAACCTTCATCAAAGGAACGAACCTGTTCGATCAAATTTTCAAACGTATGAAGCGTTGGTTCCAAGACTGGTTGTAATAGTAAGATATGGTTGAGGTTTTGTAGTATCCACAAAAAAGTGTTGACTTTAATTTGGTGGCTCTCTATAATCTGAAGATAGAGTGTAGGTCGAAATGTTTCGTGCATCTTCCGTAATTTGCGGATGGGTCGCTTTGCACTAACTTCTTGATACTCGGGCGCGCTCAAAACAAGGAGGAATTAAGTTGCTCCGTCAATAGGAGTACAACTGAAAGTTATGAACGATAATGTAATCGAGTTTGTTGAACAGGATGAATTTTCAAATGTCGCTCGTATCAAAGTCATTGGCGTTGGGGGCGGAGGCAGCAACGCAGTCAGGCGCATGATTGAGGCTGAGTTAGCGGGTGTGGAATTCTATGTAGTCAATACCGATGTTCAGGCTCTTAGAGCGTGTCATAATGCAACCCGGGTGCAGATTGGCGAAAATACGACGGGGGGGCTCGGTGCTGGAGCAAACCCGGAAGCAGGGCGTAAGGCAGCGGAGGAAAGCAAGGAAAACCTCCGAAGTATTGTTGAAGACGCAGACATGGTATTTGTAACGGCGGGTATGGGCGGCGGTACAGGTACAGGCGCAGCACCAATTATTGCGGGTCTGGCTAAGGAAACAGAGGCATTAACAATTGGTGTTGTTACGCGTCCGTTTACCTTTGAGGGAAGACAACGTGCTATTCAGGCAGAGGCAGGCGTAAATGAAATGCGTGAGAATACAGACTCCGTTATCGTTATTCCGAACCAGCGTCTCATGGAAGAGGCAGATCGGAATCTACCGATAAAAATGGGGTTCCGCATGGGAGACGAGATCTTACTACATGCTGTTCAGAGTATTTCCGATCTCATCATGGTTCCCGGCGAAATTAATCTTGACTTTGCCGATGTCAAGACGATTATGTCTAATGCTGGCGGCGCGCTGATGGGGATTGGTGTGGGAACTGGTGACAATCGTGCCCAAGGGGCAGCGAAGCGCGCTATCCTTTCGCCGTTATTGGAAGAAAACTCTATTGAGGGAGCAACTGGAATTATTGTGAATATCACAGGCCCCAGTGATATGGCGATGCACGAATTAGAAGATGCCATGGAGGTCATCAGAGAGGCTTCGGATACGGAGCAGGTAATTTTCGGACTTGCTTATGATGATAGCTTGGAAGATGAACTGCGTGTCACTGTAATCGCAACTGGATTTGACCCACAAACCCGAAGCAGTCGGCAGCAAGCAGGGCAGGGCGACATTGTGAATTTGGAAGAGTTCTTGGGACGTAATTTCCCACGGGCTGACCGAGGCGCACGCGTCCAAGGCAATTCGGGGCAAGCCGGGTATAATCAAAAAAGTCCAGATTCTTTTAGACAGGACTCGGAACTGCCCTCGGATCAACCTTCAGGCAACGTAGTCAGGCCGGATGAAGAGCTATTAGATATCCCGGCGTTTTTGCGAGTCCGCAATCAGAAGGAAAGAAAATAGGTTCGTCCTCGCCAAAATTGTTATGCAACGAGTTTTACGCCAAAACTATCAGGAGCTTCTCAAGGCAGAGCACCGTCCACACTTCAATTTTAGAAAAGCAAATCGGTTCGCGCTAATCTACCCGGGTGCTTACTCCCTTGGTATGTCAAGCCTTGGACTTCAGGTTATCTATTCTCTTCTTAACCAGCGCGACGATACCTCCTGTGAACGTACATTCCTTCCCGAACCGCAGATAGTTCGTCAACTCGATGACCGCCGGACCACGCTATTTTCCTTTGAAACACAGACCCCACTCAATCAATTCGATCTCCTTGGATTCTCCGTCTCATTTGAATCGGATTACATTAATATTCCGACCACGCTAGAGATGGCTCGGCTTGAATCCCTTGCCGCCGATAGGACTGATACCGATCCACTCGTTATCGCGGGTGGTATCAATATCTCCTATAACCCTGAACCTATTGCTGACTTCATTGATGTGTTCGTTGTCGGTGAAGCAGAAATGACTATCCATTATCTGATGGATATTTTTGGGGAGTGGAAAGAAGCGCGAGCATCTAAAGAGGACTTACTGTGGGAACTTGCGACGGTTCCCGGGCTCTACGTCCCACGCTTTTATGAGGTCGATTATAACGATGAAGGTGGCATTGAAGAGATGCGGGCAAAATCACCCGCGCCAGCTCGCATTCGTTCCGGTGCGATTCCGAGCCTTGATGACGCCGAAACTTGCACGAAAATCCATACACCGAACACAGAGTTTTCTAACGCACACCTGATTGAGATTGTACGTGGCTGCGGCCGGCAATGCCGCTTCTGCGTGGCTGACTATGCTCGGCGGTGGCCCAGACACCGGTCTGTGGAGAACACCCTTCAACTTGCTGAACAAGCCCGCGGTATTACAGATCGGATCGGTTTGGTAGGAGCATCAATCTCAGATCATCCAGATATTGACGAGATTGCGACAGGATTGGTAGAGAGAGGTTTCCGTATCTCCTGCGCTTCCTTACGGGCAGAAACGGTACGCCCTCCCTTGCTCGACGCGCTTGCTGACAGTGAACAAGGCACAATTACGATTGCACCAGAGGTCGCTACCGAAAATCTACAAAAAGTTGTCAACAAAGCTATACCGCGTGAACGTCTGTATCATGTCCTTGAAGAAGCTGTCAAGCGGGACATCCTCAACCTTCGCCTTTACTATCTAATTGGTGTTCCCTACGAGACCCCCGCCGATGTCGAAGCCATTGTTGATATGGCAAAGGAAATGCGATCTATCGTTCTGCCTTACGCTAAAAAGTCGGGCAGGATGGCACAGATCGGCTTCACCATTTCTCCGATGGTTCCTAAACCCCACACGCCCTTTCAGTGGGTGCCGATGGAAGATCCGAAGACTATCTCTCGCAAACTCACATTCCTAAAAAAAGAGTTGGGATGCATTGGTGGAATGAAATTCTCCTCAGCGAGTGCTCGACTTGCCTATCAGGAGGCGGTGTTTGCTCGAGGGGACCGACGGCTGAGTCGGGTTATCTTAGACCTCGCTAGAGGAGGAGCGTGGAAAGCCACCTTCCGCAAACACAGTTTAGACCCCGATTTTTATGCGCTGCGTCCCCGTTCGATCGGCGAGTTCAATCCGTGGGACTACCTAGACCTGAATGTCAAGCCAGAGTTCCTGCGTCTCGAACACAATAAGCACGAAAAGCGGTTTATGACAAGCCCATGCGATACCACCGTTTGTAAGAAGTGTGGCGCTTGCTAAGTTCAGGACTTACTCGTTCCTCGTTTTCTGCTCTCGTCAACACACCTTAATTGCTACTGATCAGTATACTCGCTTAACGCTTTTCGCATTAACTGTCCCCGTGCAACATAGCCTTCCCTCCCCGATCGTACACGCTCTAAGTCTGCCTCGGTAACCTCTCGCCTAACCTGTGCTGGAAGCCCCATAGCCAATGTATCTGGTGGAATTTCCTGTCCCTCCCGCACAACTGCACCCGCAGCGATAATCGCTCGCTCACCAATCTTGGCGCCAGTCAAGATAGTTGCTCCCATTGAAATCATTGCTCCGTCACCGACTGTACATCCGTGGATGATTGCGCCATGACCAATCGTGACATCGTCTCCAATCACACAAGGAAAGCCCGGATCGAGGTGTACAACCGTGCCATCCTGAATATTCGTGCGCTCACCAACTTCGATGTATTCCAAATCGCCGCGAAGCACACAATTGAACCAGATACTCGATTCTTCACCAATGGTAACGGCACCGATAATCATCGCACCGGGAGCGATGAAACTAGTCGGGTGGATCGTGGGTAATATATCTTTATATGCTATCTGCATTTCTCCTCCAGATCTGATTGATGTCTTACTTGAAAGATTGCCAGCGTTCTAACAAATTGTACCAATGAATACTAATTTTATCATGTGTTGAGCTAGTGGACAAGGAAATCTCCGAGTCCAACTTGCAAATTGACAACGACTGCTCGCCGTGCTACAATTCCAAATGTACTATGTCTAAAACTATACTGATTAGGAGACAGATATGGAATTAACAAACAAAGTCGCTGTGATTACCGGAGGCGCAACAGGAATCGGTGCAGCGTCAGCGGTTCTCTATGCCCGCGCGGGCGCGAAGGTTGTCATCGGTGATATAAACGTTGAGAATGGGAAACAAACGGTGGCAGCTATTCAATCTGAAGGCGGCGTCGCCCAATTTGTCCGAACCGATGTCAACGTAGAATCCGAAGTCGCTAATCTAATGAAAACGGCGGACGAAGCCTTTGGTCAGCTGAATGTGCTCGTAACCTCTGCGGGCATCTTGAGTGGTCCAAGTATTCGGGTAGATGAATTTGAGCAGGCGGTGTTTGAGTCGGTTATTGACACAAATCTTAGAGGCACTTTCCTATCGGTAAAGTACGCTGTGCCGCTTATGGAACGGAGCGGAGGTGGCGTGATTTTATGTATCGCTTCCGGGGCGGGGGTGAGCGGGGGCAGTTCGTCGGTGGCTTACGGTTCAAGCAAGGGTGGCGTCAATGGGATGGTGTTAACTATCACGCCCCAACTCGCGCCTCTCAATATCCGCGTTCATACAATCTGTCCGGGCAGCATTGCCACTCCATTGAAACTCCGACAAATCGCTGAGTCTGCTGAACGAACGGGCAACTCCCCGGAAGCAGCCGTTGAAAACGCTCGTACATCTCTCGGTGAGCCGGAGGGCGTTGCACGCGTGTTGACATTCCTCGCGTCCGATGCTGCTTCGTATGTTCGGGGCACAATCGCCACACGGTAGCTGAACCGTTTAACGCCCCTTTTCCTTATCCGCCACGTTGATTAGCGATTCCCCTTTGACATAGCGATGTAGGTTATCAATAAACAGATCAATGCACGGTGCCTTTTTCCCCCGTTTCTCCTTCATGAAATCGTACTGTGTGATGATGCGGCGGGTGAGTGAAAGCAATAGGGCGAATGCGTGTTCTGCAATCTGTGAACCGTGCATCCGGCGGCTATTAGTCAGTATAATATCACTATCTTTGAAGGCGGGATACATCATCCCTTCGACACCAGCGGAAGCGACCTGTACCCAGCGCAGTGACTTGGCTTTGGCGAGATCTGCTGCACTGATGTGTCCATAGATGATATCGACATCGGAAACGTGATCACCAAGTGCCTCCCCCGGAGGTAGAAAACGAACTTCTACTTCGGATGGAGCGTCATCGCTTATTGCTTCGCCCTCTGGACTGTACCTTCCTGTAATCAAGGCTTTGAATTTTGCCATTGTAGATCCTTCCCGTTTGTTCAGCTTATCCTCGTGTAAATGAACAGGACTTCGGTGATACTTCGCACCGAGCTAAAGCTACCCCTAATCTTCTACACTGAAGAAAATGCTAATCATAGTCTGTAGAATTATAGTTAGCATTGGGATATACTTCACAAAATTTCCTTCACTTCAGCAGATAAACCTTCCTCCCGAACCAATGAAACAAGAAATCCTCGTAAAATTTGGACAAAAAGTTAGGGAACACAGGCTCAAGATAGGACTATCTCAAGAAGAGTTAGCTGCCCGAGCAGAAATGCATCGTACTTATATTGGAATGATTGAAAGGGCAGAGAAAAACATAACATTGGTGAACATTGAGAAAGTTGCACATGCACTCGAAATAAAAATAAAGGACCTGTTTGATGAATAGCAGGACAGCAAAATGAATTTAGCATCCAAAATTTCATTAATCCAGAGGTCAGAAGCACAGCTACCACCAAAAGAGTCCTTAATCTTTTCCCCTCCTAATTCAGAAAGTCTATTCACAGAAGATGAAATACTTGAACTCATTACCCCAATCTTAAACCGATCAATTCCTTCTGAACTATCAACTGTTCAAAAATCTCGGTGGGTCAAATTCCAAATTATCGAGCTTTTGGGTTATCAGAGACCAACCGGACTTAGAACAAAGCAAGCAAGACAGTGTAAACCCAAGTTTATGCATCAGTTGCTTGACATCTTCGTTCAATCAAGTCGTAATCTGCAAGTTTGGAACTACGTGCCATACGCAGATATCATTATACCGAGCGAATGGAACGAAGAAAGTAAGTATCCTTATCGCTACCAAGACTGTCGCTATCTTCTTGTATTTCACAATTCCGATGGGATTATTCTGAAAACTACTCTTGCGACTGGAAACGAACTTTTAGAATGGGACACTACCGGAACTCAAACGGTTAAATGGCAAGCTTACGCTCGGCACAGCTATCGGAATGAAATATCCTCTCAAATCATTACTAGTCCCATTGAGCCGTTGCAAAACAAATTCACTGGATACACGCAGCAACCATTAGAAGAAAAACGCGAATCCATCCTCCAAGAATACCAGAATCCACTAGAGAAAAAACGCAGATACATCCTCCAAGAGGACCTGAATCCGCAATTCCCTTTAATCAAAAAAGTCCCGAATCCTACTTATCTTTTTACTCACAACGAAATTAAACAAGCTCTCAATACCTTGATAGGAAGGAAGTTCGACAATCTGGGAACAGGGCAAGAAAGAAACATTGGGCAAGCACTTGAGAAGGAAATTGCCAAAGCATTGGGGTATCAGCATTACCGGCAAACTGACACAGGTGATTATCCTGACTTGCTCCACCAACTCGCTGAAGTTAAATTTCAGTTCAGGGGAACCATAGATCTTGGCAATCACCTACCAACTGATCAATCGTCAATAGAAGCATCTTGGAATAAATGGAATATTACCAGTAGAGACATTCGCTACATTGTGGCACTCATGGAAAAAGATACGCACGGTAACTTTATCGTTGATTCTATTGTTATTACCTCTGGGGAAAAGTTTAATCAGTACTTCTCGATTGGCGAAGGGAAGAACTTCAAGGTTCAAATTCCTATACCATCATCAATCATGCCTTAAGTTCATTCTCAACAACGTTTCTTAGGGAATCATCAATCTGGTAGAGATGATATACCAAGTCATTTAGACGAGTTTCTAATCTATTCAACCTATTTGCCTCTGAAAATAAAATCTTTTCTACCTGAGAGACAATTGCTTTCTGCAACGCAAATTGAAAGAGAGAAGTAGAACAAGTCCCCCTAGGAATGGGCAGAGCAATCCCATCACAAACCAGAATTCCATTTTGAATTCCTAAATCGCATACGTCAGAAATTCGCGATTCTAGCTCTAACCAAATATCTTCCAATTTCGACTTGCCAAGACAACAATCAATAATTGGATAATCTTGAAGGTAACTTCTCCAGTAACGATATCTCCCCGCATAGATAAAAGTACTTGCTTCCACCTTATGATAAAACTCTAATAATTCGGAATTGAGCAAGCCGAGCAAATAATAACTATCTGCTTTTGTCTGATTTTTCGGCAGAATTGCAAAACAAGAACCTCCAGACATTTTGCCTTGCGTATCCAGAGCGAAGGTATTACGAGTTTTAATATCAGGAGTCACAATCTTAAAACGTTGTTGAAACACCTCCGGCCTTTGCTGAACCCATATTTCATACCACTTCCTACCTGTTTCTATGAGATAATGTCTCTTGGAAAGCTTCTCATAATGTGATTTTAAGTAAGCACCGATTTGGGGATAATCATCAAGGTTAGCCGGGATAACCTTGTTCTCCTGAGCCAAGTGAGGATAGAGAACGTAGGTATCGGACTTTACCTTAGTACCAGTCCATTGAACCTTCCATCTATCAATATTGCTAGCCTGAATAAAAGGATAAATCAGGTCTTTCTCCAGTTTATGATCTTCAATGAAAGATTCTGTCATTGGATGAATGAACACGCTATCAGCAGTTGTTTTCAAACCTGATGTTATCAATGCAACTTGCTCTAATGAAACGGGCTGACTTGCTTCCATTGCATCAATTACTCTTTGTTCTGCTGGAGATAGAAAATGCCACGAATCGCCATTTTCCTTCGGTTTATGCGATTGAATTATCCGCAACCCAAAGCTTACCTTACGCGTAGATTTTGACAGAAGATTTATCTTTTCCTGATAGAAACCTTCAGAAATGTGGGGACGGAGGTGATTGAAGACATCTTCGACATATCGATAACTTCTATCATATTTAATTTCCCGAAGCAATCCAAAAGGAAATGTTCTTTCTTTGCTCTTACAATTTTCAAGAATAAGGATACAAGGCAACACCGCAGCTGTAAAAACCTTTGTATCTGAAAGGTCGAAAAGATGTTTTATGGTAGCTTTTTTAGAAATTACTTTTCTGATCCCCTTGCCCGCATTAGTCGTCATAAACTTATTAGAAGTAATATACCCTAGTGTGCCATTGGGTTTTAGCAGTTGAATACCTCGTTCAATGAAAAGAGAATAGAGGTCAAACCTTCCTACTGCCGAATCGAATAATTTCAGATAAGACTGCTTTGACCCATTAGTGTTTAATCTCTGAATCCTGACATAGGGTGGATTACCAACAACGTAGTTATAAAGATTATCTTCGATTTTCCCCTTTACATCAACCAGTGAGTCGGCATGAATAATAGGGATGTGACTGAGTAATGGCAAATACCCCTGCTCCGATTTTGCTTGAACTAAATACGGGATTAAGAAGTTAATGTATGCCAATCGAGATAACGCACAAGCAAAAGGATTAACATCCACGCCCACAATTCTTTTATGCTGCACTAAGTTTAAAATTCCGTCACTAATCCATTTATGGTGAGTCAGAAAATCCTGAAAATAGCGTTTCAGTGCTGGTATAAGAAATGAACCAGCCCCACACGCTGGATCTATAAGATTCTGACGAAATAAAGGATTATTCGATTTGCTTGTTTGTTGTGGGCGATAACCAACCCAGTCTAGGATATATTCAACAATTCTTTTGTCTGTGTAGAACTCTCCTAATGATTTCCTTAACTCTGGCGGAAAGCACGTCATATACAAGTCAGAAGCTAAGCTGCCATCGAGAGTCTCAATGTTGGAAAAAACAAGCGATTTTTTAACCAAATCCCAAGTATCCGATGCAACATGGGAATCGGTTTTCCACCACCAAGAATATGAACTCCCGCCAAATGTGCCTGCTGAGAAAATATCCTCAAAGCGGGCTAACTCTGTATGGACTGTGTGCCCTTTAGCATACTGTGGCTCAAATAAGGAAGTTCCAAATAAACCCATATCAACGGCATACTTTAGTAATATTCCTTGAATCCAAATTAACAACCCCGTTTCCACACAAAAAATTAGCTGACATGGCTTAACTTCCTTATATTTTCGCCATTGAGACGGAAGTTCTATTGTCTCATTGCTAAGCCGATTTTCGAGATTTTGATAATCCTCTGGCTGAGCTGCTTGAATAAGGTGAAATACCAGACTATCAAATGCTTTTTCATTTATGAAAGGAAGAGCACTCTTTCCGTTAAAAAGTGTGCCTTTCGTCATTGTATTTTCTTTTCTTAGGGGCATTTGATGTTTCTCTCATCTGAATGTTGATAACACGAACTAGAAACTGTCCTGTAACGAGGAAATCTACAATAGCAGATACTATAGTATCATAACTATCATAATGGGTCAATCAATTCGGGGGGCGTCAAGCGACGAACTAAAGTATTTGCTTTGACCGATGAACAGCACGATGTATGGGCACCGTGTTTTGGGATTGCTGCTTTCAGGTCAACCTAGACCTGTTTATTTGAATATCACTTGCTCTTGTTATTAATCTTTCATTTCCGAAGCAGCCCAGACACCGTTTGGAGCGAGTGCCAGAGCCTGTTCAAGATGCACCATCCGCGCCGGGCCCGCCGTTTCTATCATCTTATCCCCATAGACCTTCCCTTTCCCGAAACGCGACACGAGGTCGAGTTCCTTGCATAGGAGGTCTATCTCATCTTCCTTGTATCGATACCCACAGTTAATCGTGAACATGCGCCGCTGCGTACCACCGCCCCATGAACTGTGCTTCAAACCTTGGTTGAAAATGACCAAATCCCCCGGGTTCGATTCGAGCGCAATTGCAGGGACTGAGGGACCGTCTAGCGCATAGGTTTCCTCTAGGCTGCCGATATTCTGCTGGACTGTCTCGGCGTATAGCTCTCCATATCTGTGGCTGCCGGGGATGAAGCGCACCGCCCCTGTATCCGCGGTCAGTGGGTCAAGGTAAAGTGCCATCTTATAGAAACGGACAGGACGGGGCCAACCGCCGTCGGAATGCCAACCGGTGTCTCCGCTATAGAAATTGCCGTCGCTGCCGAGATAGGTATAATCTTCACCCAGCAGGCTAGCGAAGAGGCCGTCAATCCGGTCGTCGTCGAGGAGAGAACTGAGGTATTCGCTTTGGCCGATGAATGGAACGATGTATGTGCGTTGTGTTTCGGGGTGATCTACGTTCAAGTCAACCCAGACCTGTTCAAATGCTTCGATGATCTGATCGATGCAGTCGTTGAGGAATCCGGGGAAATGAAGATACCCGAATGTGTCCATGAAACGGTGTTGTTCTGGAGTCAGTCGGAACTTGGACATGCGGTGCCTCCTTTGAGATAGAATGTGAATGTTAGTTTGTAGATTAGGCATTATTCCAGCTAGCGATAAAGTCTGCAACCTCAAAATCCGCAGGCATGTTGTCAGAATCGTATTGCGACACGCTTCGCTGAAAACCGGGGTGGTCTTCCTGATTGGATTTCTTCAATTTTTCATCCAGCTTACCAAACCGTTCCCACAGGATCTCTGTGTGTTCAGCGGTGAAATGGCTGCCGAGGTAGACGATGTCTCTGCCGTTACCCCAGAGTGGATCGGGCGAGATATCGGTGTGCTTGAGTCGATACAACACCCGACTCAATTTTGAGAGCATAACGACGCAGACCATTCGGTCGTGTGGCGATGGATGCAGTTGGTCTAGTCCTGTCTGGAATGCATCAACATCTCTGTTTATGATGGCGTGAAAGATCTTGGCAACCAGATCAAACTCTTCAAAGAAGAGCCCATCCCACGCCTCAAATTGTGCCCTTACGGTGTCCGAAAGATAGTGATAGAACCCTGGCTCCCAATGTCGCCAGTGAACGTTGGGAAAGGAGGGGAAGCGGAAAGGACGATAGCCGGGATGCAGCGTCCGCCGCATTTTGCTGCTGTAATAACTGCCCCAGTGCAGCAATAGATGGGTGTACACGACTCCATCGCCGGCGTTGAGTTCAACGGGCATAGCGCCGGGCAGCGGAACGGACGCATTCTCAGCCAATTGTCGATTTTCTTCGTCGGTGTTGATTCGTCGATGACTGCGGGGAACAATCCAAAATACACTGTCATCGTAGAGGGCGATGTTCCATTGGAGGTAGCTGGGACCGTGGTGCTGCATATTGGAAATCATACCACGCAGCGGGGCGGGTTCGCCCGGCCCAATATCGCGATGCCATTTCGCTGGACCGGTCTCGCCGGCGGTCGCACTACAGAGACAGGCAAGATTGTGGGGCACAACATCTTCTGTATCCATCAGTTGCTGGGCAACCCCCAAGGTATTCTCGTGAGTCAAGAACTCGATCGCGCTGGCAGATTCGCTATCGCAATCTGTGGAGAACTTCAATCGTGGTTGGCCACTCGCTGCCCATTCACCCCCCGGCGGTTGGTCGGGGGTGCGCCGCTGGGCGGAGAGTTCCTTCCGCCGGTCGACCATGTGCTCGATGCTATTGCGTAATGGTTGGAGTTGATCTGCAGGAACTACGTTGTGCAGAATGTTGTAGCCTTCGTCCATAAGGTGCTGCCGGTTGACTTGCATGATAGTGCCCCATCGGGAGTATTAAGTTTGGTAAGAGAGATTCAAAGGTTTCAGGCGATTATACGTATGCCACACACATTTGTCAACAGTCTGAGGAAGAGAAACGACCTACTAGCTCATTCGTGCCTCTACCCAAGTTTGGAGCGGAATGTCATCGGCTTCCGGTCGCCAATGTCTGGAAAGCTGTTAACGGTAGTCTTCTGCCGAATCCTGTGGCTTAAACCCAACCACTTCACTGGCATGTGAGAAGTCGCGATAACTCCATCTGTTATTCGACACCGCGAAGAAGATATCGAACTTTACGCTATCGGGTGCCTCAATGCACCTTTCGACCATCTGTGCGATATCTCGATGGCTGCACCAGACGGAGAATGTACGCAACTGTGTTGGCCGATTTTCATGGGTGACTGCACCGATACGCAAGCAAATTATCGAAATATCACTGGTGTCTGTATAGTGCCTGGCTAGTGCTTCGCCGAATACCTTAGTGCAACCGTAAAGCCCACTTGGTCGTGTCAGCGAATTGTGGTCCAGCTTATCCCATGTTTCAGGGGCCTCGGCGTACCGTCCGTCAACGAGTACGTTATAGGGAAATTCTCGTTCACAGTTACTGACGGTTGAACCGCTGCTAGCATAGATAACCCGCTTAACGCCCGCTTGCCTCGATGCTTCAAAGACATTGTAGGTTCCAATGATATTGGGGTTCAAAAGAGCTTCCCACGTCGCACCGCCTCGCGCATTTGCTGCTAGATGCACAACCACATCAACACCCTCGAAAGCGGGCTGTATCATATCGAGATCAACGATATCCGCTTGATGACATTCAATTCCTTCTACTGGACGGCGATTGAGCGCGCTCAAAGCGTATTTTCCTTCCAAACGCTCCCGCACAATGCCACCGATCAATCCGCTCATACCGGTGATAAGTACTTTCTTTTGTGCCATATTTCCCTCCTTTTTACACATTTTAATACGGTTTTCGTATTATACAACACATGCCGTCAGTTATCAATATTCTACCTTATCGCAGTGACTAAAATTGTCTTGACAAGGCTTCTGTTTTCTTCTATACTGACGACAGGTGTAGCATCACTGCCCGTTACAAATGGGCGCAGAAGTGTAACGACAACCAAAAGAATAGAGGAGGCATCTGCATTGAAAGTTTTAGTTTTATCGGGTCCAAATCATCGATTTGCGGATAGCGCGTCCGTCATCCACGATTTCCTCGGAGCACGAGGCGATATGTCAGTGGAACTTACGGACGACAAAGAAGTTTTGGCATCATCTCAACTGGACGAATTCGATGTCTGTGTGTTCGGCACCGGGTTCACTCGTACAGTCAGTCAACCTGATGGCAGTCCCAAGCGAGAGCCAGACCTCACGTCTGAACAAGAAGACGGGCTCTTTCAATTTGTCAGCGGTGGAAAGGGACTGGTCGGTATTCACGGAACGGCGTGGTGGATTGGCGGACGTGCCGTTGATCTCATCGGTGGCCACGCCAATTGGCATCCACCGGGCGGGACTTTCACCGTGAATATTGACGACTCAGATCACCCAATTACACAAGGGGTTGAGGACTTTGAGGTCGAGGACGAAATCTATATGTCCGCTTATGATCCCTACATCCATATCCTTGCGTCCGCGGAATGGTCAGAGAAACAACACCCGCTGGCATGGGTGAAATCCTATGACGATGGACGGGTGTTCTACACCGCGTTGGGTCACGGTCCCGGCACATTTGAGCGACCTGCCATGCAGACACTGATGGCGCAGGGTGTTCAATGGGCAGCAGGCAGTTAAGTTTCAAGTGGAGTTGAGCAGGATTTTTTGGATACATCCTGCTCAATTCCTTTACCCCCGACAATAGACAAGAGAGGCTGGCACACGATGACCGAAGACGAACGTTATCTATTTGACCTGACAGGCTACCTCGTAATTAAAGACGTACTTACCCCTGAAGAAGTCGAGCGTTGTAACGCAGCAATCGATCACCATTTTGATCAAGCGAAAGAGATAGACAGGTCGCTGGCAGGTAATTCAAAAACGTTGTCAGGGACTTCTCGCCGGATAGATTTGGGCGGGATGCTGGCGTGGGAACGCCCGTGGTGCGAACCGTTTCGGCAGTTTCTGATTCATCCCCGGATTAAGCTCTACCTCGATGGCATATTGGGAGAAGGCTATCGGTTGGATCACGGACCGGGGATGATTGCGATGGACGCAGGGGCAGAAGGTGGAACGTTGCACGGCGGCGGTATCGAACGCCCGAACTTTTCCGAAGCCTATTTCTTCAAGGATGGACGTATCTACACCGGACTCACGGTCGTCGAATATATGCTTGCAGACGAAGGCCCCGGAGATGGTGGGTTAGCGGTCATTCCGGGCAGCCATAAAGCGAACCTTCCCTGTCCCCAAAGCATGAAGTTGTGGGAGAAATATCAGGAGCATGTGCTCGAAGTTAATGCGGAAGCAGGCGATGCGATTATCTTTAGTGAAACCTTGACGCACGGGACTCTACCGTGGACAGCAGACCATCAGCGGCGAGCGGTGCTATATAAATTTAGCCCCGGATTTCAGGCGTACAGCGCAGGGGCGCATCAAATCACCTATCCTGACTATATTGAGGATATGACGCCGGAGCAGCGAGAGGTAATGGAAGCTCCACATATTCGCCGCCGATAGTATTGGGGTTATTCGTTTCAACAGAAAGGAATTGGAGATCCATGAGTAACGTTCCGATGACACGTCCCGAAGAAGCAATAGCGATTCATGAAACGAGATACTTCCATTCGTCCACTTTCACGGAACTGGAAGATGGACGAATCCTGCACGCAGCTGGAACGAACTTCAACGCATCCGACGATGGCGGAATTACGTGGTCTGAGTCGTTCTCATGTGCTGATGTGGACGGCAATCCGGTAGGTGGTGGCGGCACATCGCTCGTGCAGTTGTCGGATCGCGGCATCGGCTTGGCAGGCATGCAGAGACCTACAGAAGGTTCTTCCGAGAGTATTCGGCGAGAAACCCATCTAGTTTTCTGGCGATCAGAGGACGGTGGAGCGACTTGGGAGCCGCCGGTCCGCATAACGCCGCCGGGGATTGCCACCTATGCGTATCAGGATGTCCTGCTTCGCACCTCCTCTGGGCGCATTATCCTGCCGGTGTATATCTCGCTAGGACAAGCCTCTGGGCCCGATGATGTCAAACCACCTGCTTCTGGAAAATTAGTGAATGGTCAGTGGGTTTCTACCGCTGCACACTTCTTCGACCCTCGTTTCTCTGCGTCCTGTGTCTACTATTCGGACGACGATGGACGGACTTGGCAGCGCAATCAGGACGGGGAACTAATCATCCTGATGGACTGGAATGCCTCGTACAGCTATACCAACGAACCAACGGTAACAGAGGTCAGTCCGGGACGGCTGCTGATGTTCATGCGTAACGGATTGGGACGGGTTTTTCAGGCGTGGTCGGAAGACAACGGGGAGACATGGACGCGCCCACAACCGACTTCTCTCGCTTCGTCCACGGCACCCGCACAGATTCGGACGCTGCCCAACGGACACCTCTTGGCGGTCTGGAATCAGGAGAGTGAGGACGAAATTAAACGGGGCTATAATCGGACGCGCGTCTCCGCTGCAATTAGCCGTAATGGCGGCAGTGTGTGGGAATTTTTCCAAAATGTGGAATCAATGCACGAGGAGACACGGGTCGAGCCGGGCCCCATTCGGCCCGTCCGTCCGGCGGAATATAACTTTGATCCAGGGCTGCCTGCTCCAGAACGAGAACAAGAACATATCCTTCCTTTCGATTTTCATGGACGCTGGTCGTATCCGTCGGTGTTTGTGATGGAAGATCGCGTTCTGATTACCCACACCTATTCGGTTTACGAGGAACACCCAACCCGCGCTGAATTGATTCTGAGCAGCCAGAAGGAGGGCGGCTTCAATCAGAAGTTGAAGGTGCTGCCCTTGACGTGGTTCTACGGTGGGAAGGAGCCCGCGGACAATCCTGTACTGGCGCGAATATACGATCAAGGAAACCCTAATGCGTAAAACGTGAGAACTTAAAACATCAGAGGATCCCTATAGAGGAGATAGTTCATGCTGAAATTTGCTTATTTGGGCGCATGGCACAGCCACGCCAGTATGCACACCCGCGAGTCAATAGAACGTCCGGAGGAGTTCAAGCCCATTGGATTCTATGATCCAGATCCAGAAGTCGTCGCGCGGAGAGAGGGGGAGTGGTCCCAATCCTTTCCTGACCTCACCGTTTTCCCATCGGTCAAAGCGGTATTGAACAGCAACGCTCAAGCGGTCATCGTCGAAGGACATGTTTATCAGAATCTGGACTACGCAGAGCAAGCACTCGAAGCGGGCAAACATGTATTGCTCGAAAAGCCAGCGGGTGTCAACATAGAACAGTTGAAGCGGATCCACGAACTCTCAGAGCGCAAGGGGCTGTGTCTTCAAATGGCATATATGTGGCGTTACAATCCTGCAATTGCCGAAATGCTGAGGCTTGCCAAATTGGGTGCGTTTGGCGATATTTTCTACTATCGCGGCCACATCCCTAAACCGATAGGGTGGCACCCACAACTGGCGCAGGAATTCAAAGTGTATCACGGCGGGATTTATTTTGAGATGGCGGGACATCTGATCGATCTGATGGTCATCCTGATGGGCGAGCCGAAGGGGGTGCAGCCCTCCTTGGGACGACACTACGACAGTCGATCCGAGGTGGATAATGCAGTGGTCGTCCATGAGTTTGAAAGTGGACTCGGCACGATCGACACCGCCGGTATGCACATTGAGAGTGGTAAAACCCGTCGTATCGAAGTCTACGGCACCAAAGGCACCGCCATCCATACCCCCATCGGTTCAGATAACCTGAGTCTGTTTCTGGGGGAGGCTGTTGAAGGCTACGCGGCTGGTTCGCAGGACGTGACCATCACTCGGTCTTCAACCTCTGGCTCGCTTTTGCGCGAGCTCGCCGCCTGTATTCGCGGAGAAAAACAGCCGGATTACACACTCGCGCACGATAGGGCTGTGCAGCGGACACTGTTCGCCGGTTGTGGTATAACGACTGGGAACGCACTCAGATAAATTGCGTTTTACGTGGATCTCTGCCCTGACCGAACGAACCCCAACTAGAGATGTTTCTATGAGAGATAGGAAAAAAATAGACCTTTTTGAAATCAAGGCACTGACATTTGACGTATTCGGCACAGTTGTGGACTGGCGGGGTAGCATTATCCGCGAAGGCGAAGCGTTTGGCGCGGCTCATGGACTTCATGTGGATTGGGCGGAGTTTGCGGACAAGTGGCGGGGCGGATACGGTCCCTCGATGAATCGCGTCCGCAAGGGCGAACTGCCGTGGCTGAACATAGATGCCCTGCACCGTATGATTCTGGACGAACTGCTTGACGATTTCGAGATTACAGGGTTAAGCGAGGCTGAGAAGGACCACCTCAACCGCGTGTGGCATCGCCTAATCCCGTGGTCCGACGCCATCAGTGGACTCCAGCGATTGCGTGAATGCTTCATTGTCGCGCCCCTCTCCAACGGCAATATCGCCTTACTCACCAATATGGCGAAACATGCCGGGCTGCCGTGGGATTGCATTCTGTCTTCAGAGTTGGCGAAACACTACAAACCGGATCCGGAGGTTTACCAAACCGCCGCGGATCTGCTAGGTCTTTCACCAAGCCAAGTAATGATGGTCGCCGCACACCCCGGCGATTTGATCGCTTCGGCGGCTGTCGGATTTAAGACCGGATTCGTACCTCGCCCCGAAGAATACGGATCGCACCACAACCAAGATCTGGAACACGATGCCTCCTTTGATGTGGTGGCGAACGACTTCAATGATTTGGCAAGTCAGCTAGGAGCGTAGAGCAGAGATGTTCATTGGTGTGGATGGCTGCAGGGTGGGCTGGCTCGCCATCGGGTTGGAAACGGAAGGTAATTGGCAGGTCAACATTTTTCCAGATGTGTCTAGCCTCTGGGAGTCTTATCGGCGGGCAGCCTTGATACTGATTGACATTCCTATCGGTTTGAAAACGGGTGGCAAAGCTGAACGCCGGTGTGACCCGCAAGCCCGGAAGTTATTAGGTCCGAGACGTTCAAGCGTCTTTCCTGCGCCCTGCCGGGGTGCAATCTATGCGTCATCATATCAGGAAGGCTGCGATATCAATCAACGGTTGACAGGCAAACGGTTATCCGTCGAAAATTGGAATATTATCCCCAAAATTCGCGAGATGGATTCCCTGCTTTTGGACGACATTTCTGCGAGAGGTTGCATCCGAGAAATCCACCCAGAACTCTGTTTTTGGGGCTTGGCGGGGCGTCCGATGCAATACACTAAAAAGCGGAGTGAGGGATTGTCGGAGCGGACGCAGCTCCTCCAGTCAATTTATCCACAGACTACCGATATAGTTAACCATACGCTATCCACCTATAGGCGTAAAGATGTCGCGAGAGACGACATTCTTGACGCATTGGCTGCGGCAATGACTGGGCTGATGGGAAGACAAAATCTTGCGTCAATTCCGCAGGAACCGGAGTTTGATGAACGAGGCTTGCGGATGGAGATGGTATATTGCCCGTACACCGTGGGTTAAATTTCCATAGTGCACGACTGAGTAGGTTTATGATAGGAGATACAACCATGCAATTCAATCGAGACCAATTTATGGAGGAAGGGTATTTGGTCCTACGGGAGGTCATCCCACCGGCGGAATTGGAAGATTTACGCGCAGGCTATGAACGGATGGTCGATCGACAACGAGGGCTCTGGGCGAGCGAACGCAATCCAAACGACCCACCGGGCGGCGTATGGGAAACAGGTGCACAACCTCGGTTAATGCTGCATCGACCTCCTTTGGTAGACCTGATCGATAAGGAGACAGCGAACACGGCAGAAATTTGGCTTCATAAAAACACGCAGGGTGTCAGTACCCAGTTGATGGGCGAGCCGGATGCAGCCGTTACTGAGATGATGATGATGTGCAGCCCGGTGCGCGACCGAGGCCCTGCTGTCTGGCACCGTGATATCCATCCTGTTGATACTGCGCCGCTACAAGCATACATAGATGATATCGTAGAAAATGGACCGAGATATGTTCAGTGGAACATACCCCTCTACGATGACAGTGTGCTGTGGGTTGTGCCCGGCAGCCACATCCGCATCAACACCGAAGAAGAGAATCGTCAGCTACTGGCAGATCCGCGGGTACCTCTGCCCGGCAGCGTCCAAACGCATCTCAACGGCGGCGATGGTGTGGTCTACATTACCCCGATCCTCCACTGGGGCAGCGACTACAGCGCAAAGCTGCGGCGCACCATTCACGGCGGTTTTTGCAACTTCACGAAGTATGAAGATTTGAGTTATACGAAAAATTTATCCGCCGAAGCCCAGGATACCCTAGAACGGTGGGACAAACGGAGCAAACGGATGCAGTCTCACACCGAATCTGCACTTCGCGCGGTAATTGAAAAAGACAGTTCTGCTTACCACGCTGCACTGGACAAGATACATCCGGGCAGAGGTGAAAAAGGCAAAATGCTGACAACCATCTTTCTGTGCAAGGCGGCGTTCTTTATTAATCTGCACAGGAACCCTGACCTTGAGGATGGACCGGAAGACCTGCGTAGACGGGGGACGAGCGCGCATCCGACCACACTGAACTGGGGTCCTGAGTTCGCTGATCGCTTCGCGCCACAGGAGGCGGAAACCTTGTGGGAACGGTTTAAGATGCTCGATGCTAAACTTCAGCGGGATGAGGAACATTTTTTCCCCGGCTTTCAATCGGGACCGATGCGTTACTGTTTTAATGAGACACCTGCCGCCTTCGGCGTAGAGGAATTCATCGCGAGTTGGGAGAGTTGACAAATGTCCGAAAGGGCAAGCATCTTTGGAGAGTTATAGTGAATTCAAAAAATAAATAGACACTTGCGTCCCACGGTAGGTGCGCTTTTCAACCGCCCCGCATCGGCACCCCCCTTTATTCTACCCCCCCTAACCCCCCTCGCCCCCCTTGTCAAGGGGGAACCGATGCAAGCAGGGGGGAAAGCAAGCGGGGGGATAAAGGGGGGTGCCTAACCCAACGGGAGCTTGGCGTGTCTCATTAATGCTAAGGTCCACTATAAATATGGGGAAGGAGAAATAGATGATTGTTGATGTACACAGCCATTGTCTTCAGCCGGAGCACATGAGTGAAGCTAATCATCGAGCTAACGAGCGGGCAGGCTATCCGCCGATGCCACCATTGTCGCCCGAAACGTATCTTAAGGCGATGGAGGTTGTTGACAGAGCGATTGTTTTCGGCGTGCGGGGTGTTTCTGCCGGAATGCACAGTCCCAACAATTTTACCGCTGAGTGGGTCAAACACGCACCCGACAAACTGATCGGTTTCGCCGCGATAGATCCGACTGAGGAGGACCATCTCGAAGAGATCGATCGGTGTGTGTCGGAGTTGGGATTGCGAGGCATTAAGCTCTATCCCATGTTAGGGCGATACGATCCTACTGATCCCACCGTTGCCTTTCCCTTATACGAAAAGGCGCAGCGGATGGGATTACCAATCTTGTCGCACATGGGAACACATCCGTCCCCGCGGGCGATGCTCAGATACAGTTTGCCGATACTGATTGACGAAGTTGCCCAGGCGTTTCCAGACCTCAAGTTTATCATGGCGCACATGGCACACCCGTGGCAGCGAGATTGTGCCGTTGTCTTGCGTAAGCACCCTAATGTCTATGCGGATGTCTCCGGTGGTGGATGGGTCCGTCAGTGGCAGGGGTGGGAGGGGTTGATTGGCATGGTTGAGTGGGGTGTGACAGACAAACTACTTTTTGGCTCTGATTTTCCGCTATGGACGCCGCAGGAGGGAATGGACGGGCTGCGGCGGCTGAACGATCAGCTCGAAGGCACAAAACTACCGCGTATCCCGGACGATGTGATAGAGGGAATTATCCACCGGGATTCGCTCGCGTTACTAGGGTTGGAGTGATAAAGAATTCCGCTCAGCCAATGCCAGAGATAAATCATTTTTTTGGGCAACACTTGAAAGAGACCTATTCAGATGGAACGGATGCGCGTAACTGAAGTCAAAACCTTCCTTGTCGGTGGAAGCTGGCGTAATTGGCTCATCGTGAAAATAGAGACCGATGCTGGCATCCACGGTGTCGGTGAAGCCACCCTTGAAGGTAAGTCTAAGACCGTGGAAAGCGCAGTGGTTGAATTGGCGCGTTACATCGTCGGCAAGGACCCGTTTGCTATAGAGAAACACTTTCAGGAGATGTACCGGCGGGCGTTCTACGCCGGTGGGGAGGTGTTGACCAGCGCGATCAGTGGCGTCGAAACCGCGCTATGGGATATTAAGGGCAAGACGCTCGGTGTGCCGGTATACGAACTGCTCGGCGGTCGCACGCGTGATCGGATTAAGTTGTACGCCAACGCATGGTATAAGCAGGGCATGAGTCCCGAAGAATTTCAGGAAGCAGCGAAAGATATAGTGAAACTTGGAGCGAAAGGATTGAAGTTCAATCCGTGGGGCGGGCGTCCCGGTATCGATTTCTATCGACTAGATAACAATATCTTGAACACGGGGATTGAGGCGGTGGCAGCGGTTCGGGAGGCGGTTGGACCGGATATCGACCTGTACATCGATTGTAACGGGATATTCAACACCGCTGCCAACGCGGTCCGGGCAGCCAAAGGCGTCGAGAAGTACAACATCAGTTTCTTTGAGGAACCGGTTCCCCACGAAAATCTTGACGCGATGGCTTATGTGCGAAGCAAGATAGACATTCCCGTTGCTACAGGTGAGCGGCTGTTCACCATCTTTAGTTTTCAGCAGCTCCTTGAGCGCGGTGGTGCGGACATCGTTCAGCCGGATATGTCACACTGCGGGGGGATGCTTGAGGCGCGGAAGATTGCCGCAATCGCAGATTCACACTATGCGGCATTCGCACCGCACAACCCTAACGGCGAGGTATCCTACGCTTCCTCGGTTCAATTGGCTGCGTGCGTTCCCAACTTTTTGGTATTAGAGCACTTTCCACCCGAACCGTGGCGTTTCGATGTGTGCACAAATCCGATGATCATCGAGGATGGCTGGCTTGAAATTCCAGATCGTCCGGGATTGGGTGTCGAATTCAACGAAGATGCAGCACTGGAACATCCCTACGAACCGATTGACCTTTATAACCTACACCGTCCAGAATTACAACAGAAAGTACCCCGATACACTGGCAAGCTGCGTTGATATATCAAATTGTGTCTCGATCACATATAATCATGCTTGCTGAGGTTTCGGTTAGCTAGGTAAGCGCGCAGAAGGATTTGTCCGTTATGCTTGATGTCGAAATTGTCGATTACACTGAGGTTGAAAGAGCGGCAGCTATCTTCCACCGAGATGGATTCGTACCTATCAAAGACGCGCTTAATCCCGAACAACTTGCGTATGCCCAATCCGGTGCAGCGCGCGTCATTGCACAGCAGATGAGGGACATTCCACTTGAGGAGGCAAACCGAGGGTATGCCCGCTACTCCTTTGGATCCCAACTTCATCATCCGGAGTGGGTTCAACTTATCGATCTGCCGACCATCCTGCCGATAGTGGAGGCGATTTGGGGGAGTTCAGACTACATCTGTTCCGGCGGCGGCGGTGACTACTCCACCCCCGGTGCGAAGGAACAACACCTACACGCCGATATCAGGGATGTTTTCAACGATCCATTGGGGCTAGTGACAATCCACGATGCGCCGACGCCGTATATTGTTGTCAACTTCCTGATGGTTGAATTCAAGAAAATCAACGGTGCCATTCGATTTGTGCCGGGGACGCATCGGACTCGGCAGCCGGTTCCGAAAATGGAAGAGGAACCTAACCGCATGAAGGAGTCGATTATTTGCGCGCCCGCCGGAACAGCACTTATCCGAGATGTGCGCTGTTGGCACGGCGGTACCGCCAATAATTCCGATGAAATCCGCCCGATGACCAGCGTTGGGTATTTTGCGCCTTGGTTTCGTCTCCCCAATCTGGAATCTTCGCTTCCGCGCCCACTCTACGAAACGTTGTCCCCGCGTGGTAAGGAACTGGCGCGGTTTATTGTTCAATCTGATTAACCTATGTTTTTGATCCCAATTCTGTTTTACCCTCGGATGATTGAAAAAAGGAGACCGACCAATGAACGCTTTTGATCTGCGTCAACTGCCCGCTGCCTGTGAAGTTTATCTCTGCCACGACGAAGGCTACTTTCCGGTCCTCATCAATCCACAAGGCGAGGAAATCCTCGCTGTCCTGCGGGGAGGTGCGGGCCATGTGGGTATCACCGGACGGTTGGATGCGGTGCGCTCGCTGGATGGCGGTAAAACATGGGAGACGCCGATTGTTATCGTAGATACCGAAGTAGATGACCGAAATCCGGCGGTTGGTCTAGCCCCTGATGGGACGGTTATTCTTGCCTACCATGCACAAGGCTCCTATAATGAAGATGGGAGTTGGGCGAGAGACTTGCGCCGTGTCCAAATGCGGGTTACGCGGTCGCACGATGGCGGCGCAACATGGGAAGCGTCTCAACCGCTCAACTTCACGCCGATGGAAAAACACTCTGCTTACGGTCGCATCTGTACCTTAACCGACGGGACGATGCTCCTGCCGATCTACGGGGGCGTGATCGAAGAAACTGAGCGGACGGACGATTGTGCTTACATCTTGCGCTCACGCGACAATGGGCGAACGTGGGGAGATCCTACTTTGATTGCCGCAGGCTACAACGAAACAGGACTCATTTTATTGCCTAGTGGCGATTTGGCGGCTGCCATGCGATCCGGTGATCAGCGTGCCCTCTTAGCAGTGTCCCGTTCCGCCGATGGCGGTGTGACATGGACGGAGCCAATTCCCGTTACCAATGACCGTGAACACCCCGCCGATTTGACACTGCTTTCCAACGGTTGGATTATCCTATTCTTTGGTGTACGGCATGAGCCGTTTGGTGTGGGTGCACTCGTCAGCAAGGATGGTGGACAGACTTGGGATGAACGGAGATTAATTGTTTGTGACGACCTTGGCGACAATGATTTGGGCTACCCTTCCACAGTTAAATTGGGTGACCGCCTCGTGACAGCGTACTACAGTGCGCCGCGACGGTGGGATGAACCGGACTTTCGTGGTGAGGGCACTTTTGCCCGTGCGCTGCTTTACACCGAAAGCGCGCTATTAGCGGCGATTGCGTAAGAGCTGACCTTACACAAGTTGCTACCTGTTACCCCGCTTGAGCAGAAGCAAGGAGGGTTGCAAGATGAAAGACCCAGAAAAAACAAAGGTGCAACTCATTAATGAGTTAGAGGCGATGCGTCAGCGTGTTACTGAACTGGAACAGGTGGAGACGCAGTATAAGGGTACTCTGGAGAGTTTGGAACGGTCGGGGAGAACCTATTACGATCTCTACGACAATGCGCCGGATATGTTTGTCTTCGTAGATGCGAAGACTGCTAACATTATTCGATGCAACCAGACGGTGGTCCAAGCACTGGGCTACACTAGAGAGGAGATCATCGGTCACTCTATCTTTGAGAGGTATCATCCAGATTGCATAGAGAAGGCACACGAGGTGTTCCAAGCCTTTGTGGCAACCGGTGAAGTCCACGATGCTGAACTTGTGTTGAAGCGGAAGGATGGAACCAAAATTGATGTAAGTTTGAACGTTTCATCGGTTCGCGATGAAGAGGGAAATGTCCTCTACGGCAGGTCGGTGTGGCGTAATATTACCCGACATAAACGGGCGGAAAAGGCACTCCGACGAAGCGAAACACGATACCGTACCCTTTTTGGTGAATCAAGAGATGCTGTCTATATGAACACCCGCGATGGCAAAATCCTTGATGTCAATCAAGCGGGGTTGGATCTGCTCGGCTATAACCGCGATGAGTTGATCGGGCTGAATGTTCGGAAGTTGTATGTCCATCCCGAAGATCGGAGTGTATTTCAGCGAGAGATTGAACAAAAGGGATCGGTGAGAGATTATGAACTGAAATTCCGGAGGAAAGATGGAGTGCAGATAGACTGTTTGGTCACCTCAACAGTGCGCCGCGCCGTTGACGGAACAGTGCTAGGATATCAAGGTATTATCCGCGACATCACCGAGCAGATGAAGGCAGAAAAGGCGCTCCACGAAAGCGAGCAGCGATTCCGCCAACTGGCAGAAAATCTGCGCGAGGTCTTCTGGTTGAGTTCTCTAGATGGGAGACAAATCTATTTTATCAATCCTGCGTATGAGGAGATTTGGGGGCGCAGTTGTGAAAGCCTGATAGCGCAGCCGAAGTCTTGGTTAGATGCCGTTCATGAGGAGGACCGGGAGGAGGTCCTCGCCAACTTTGAGAAACAGAGTCGCGGTGAATTCGTCGAATATGAGTATCGGATTGTGCGCCCTGATGGTCAAATTCGTTGGGTTGAAGCCCATGTTTTTCCGGTACGCAACGAAGGGGGAGAGGTTTACCGCTGTGCAGGGAGCGCACAGGAAATTACCAAGCGTAAGCGAGCAGAGGAGCTGGCAGAATCTCAGCAGCAACAGTTAATTCAAGCGGATAAAATGGCATCGCTCGGTATTTTGGTCTCCGGGGTCGCGCATGAAATTAATAATCCAAATAACTTCATCATGCTCAACGGAGAAATCCTCTCCATGGCTTGGCAGAATGTGATGCCAATCCTCCAAAAATACTACGAAGAAAATGGCGATTTTCTTCTAGCGGGTATGCCTTACACCCGCGCACACGAGAAAATTGGTCAATTGATTTCGGGTATATCGGAGGGTGCTACACGAATCGGGAAAATTGTCGAGGCATTGGGTGGCTTCGCGCGTCAGGATGCTGGCGATTTGGATCAGTCGGTTGACCCCAACGCTATTGTCGAATCTGCGATGGTGATTGTGAACAATCTGATTAGGAAATCAACTCACCATCCGTCTGTGGAGTTGGCAGAAAATCTGCCCAAAATTCGGGGGAATCAACAGCAGCTCGAACAGGTTATCATCAATTTGATCACCAATTCGTGCCAAGCCCTTCAATCCCCCCAAAAATCTCTGTTTGTCTCAACGTCGTATAGTGAAACCTCTGACCTGATTACCATCAGGGTGCGAGATGAGGGAGAAGGGATTCCTCCTGAAAATTTGAATCATATCATTGAGCCCTTTTTCACAACCAAGCGGGACACCGGTGGCACAGGTTTAGGGTTGTCGGTTTCTTATAATATTGTGAAGAACCATGGGGGACATCTACATTTCACTTCAAGATTTGGCAACGGCACAACTGCCACTGTTATGTTGCCCGTTTCTCGTCGGAGTATGCTAGATTAGGGGTTAATGTTTCACCTGAGAAATGGTAGTAATAACGCAAGTTACTAGTAGCGGTCCTATTCCAATCAATAGCCCCTAATCCCTGTGCAAATTGTATCATTTTTGTAGGTCGATTTTCCAAAATTGACGGTTGGGTGTCGAGATATGAATCTCGACCTACAGTTCTGATGGATTTTCAATAACTAGCAACTTAGGTTAGTAATAACACAATCTTTTGTCAAATGGGAAATCAACGACTGAACGTCGGAATCTTACCTTTAGATTCGAGATGAACGCATGAATCCAACCACTTTTCCTGTCCTTCCTGTTTTACTAGTAGATGACGAAGCACAGTTCCTCTTCAGTGCGAGTTTAAGTCTGAATTCGGAGGGCATTGATAATGTTATACAGTGCCAAGATAGCCGTGACGTAATATCAATTCTCTCCGAAGGGGACTTTTCCGTCGTTGTGTTGGATATGCTGATGCCCCATCTATCTGGCTGGGATCTACTTCCAACGATTGTGCGGGATTTCCCGGACATCCCCGTCATCATCATTACAGCGGTCAATGAGGTCAAAACAGCCGTGGATTGTATGAAGGAAGGGACTTTCGACTACTTGGTGAAACCTGTGGACAAGGTCCGTCTGGTAACGACAGTCCAGCGGGCGATAGAGGTCAAGGAGTTACGTGATGAAAACACTCGACTTAGGGACTATCTGCTTTCCGATAAACTGGAACAGCCTGATGTGTTTTCCGAAATTATCACCCAAAACCCTGTCATGCGATCTATCTTTCAGTATATCGAAGCGATTGCCGAAAATGCGTTGCCGGTGTTGATTACTGGTGAGACAGGTGTGGGTAAAGAATTAGTCGCCAAAGCCATTCACCGACTCGGTGGACGGACGGGCGAATTGGTTACAGTCAATGTGGCAGGGTTGGACGACCACCTGTTTGCAGATACCCTCTTTGGACATAAAAAGGGTGCTTATACTGGAGCAGATGCAGCGCGTGACGGATTGGTTGAGCAGGCGTCGGGGGGCACACTGTTTCTAGATGAAATAGGAGACCTCAGTGTGGAGTCGCAGGTTAAGTTGCTGCGCCTTTTGCAGGAAGGGAAGTATTATCCATTGGGTGAGGACGTCCCAAAATTGACCGATGCGAGGATTATCGTTGCAACGAATCGGGATATCGATGCCTTAATGAAAGCAGAAACATTTCGCAGAGACCTGTACTATCGACTGCAAACACATCATATTCATGTGCCGCCACTTCGTGACCGACGGGACGACTTGCCCTTACTGGTCGAGCACTTTCTCGAAAAAGCGGCAAGGCAACTCGGTAAGAGTAAGCCGATGGTCCCCGCAGAATTTTTTACACTGCTCGGAGTTTATCACTTCCCCGGTAATATCCGGGAACTTGAGAGCATGATTTTTGATGCGGTCAGCAGACACAAGCGTGGAGTGCTCTCCATGGAATCTTTCAAAGCCAAGATCGGTAACCAAGATCTGATAAGGCGAGGAAGCGAAGCCGAGAATGGTCGAGAAAATGCGCTTCCGTTCACAGATCTGCTACCGAATTTAGATCAACTGCCCGCCCTAAAAGATGCTGAGAAGTTGCTCATTGACGAAGCCCTCAAACGTTCCGGCGGAAACCAGACCATTGCCGCTCAACTTTTGGGGATGTCGAGACAGGCGTTGCACAACCGTTTGAGCCGGGCTCGGAAGGCTATGGAGTCGTAAAGTCCCTATCCACCCTCCCGCCGATATATCGCATTCTGTTTGCGCCGTTATTAGGCGTTTCGCTGTCACCTTTTTAACATGGCTCATATAAAAAGGGAGTGCAACGCACGAAGAGAAACCGAGTTTTTTCTTGAAAACTCGGTTTCTTTGCACTAAATCTTAACATGAGCGTTAAACTTATTCGTTGTTAGCACCGTCCACGCTATGCTCCCGGCGAGACAACGCGGCTGCAACACGTCAAAGGTAGATGGTTACTATGCTATGGCTGCCCAGAAAAACGATAGACGCGCGTGTTCTGTACCAGGGTCAATGTTGTTTGCCCAAGCTCGCAGGTGGATTCGCTTTGCCAATCACGCCGACAAGGACAATCATGGTGAGTAGATAGGGCAGGCTGTTCAATAACTGAGGTGGGATATTCCAACGATTGGCGAGTTCCAACGCACTTGCGAATCCGAAAAGTAGGCAGGCAGCACCAGCTCCGAGGGGTTTCCACTTACCGAAAATGACGGCTGCCAGTGCAACATATCCACGCCCGGCAGTCATTCCCTTTGTGAAATAGTGCGTTTCAGATGCCAAAAGGCACCCGCCAATTCCAGCGAGGATGCCGCTGATGACTACACCGATATATTGCTGCCTTGACCGACTTAGCCCAAGCGCGTCCAACGCTTCAGTGGATTCACCTGCTGTGCATAAGCGGAGCCCCCACACTGTCTTGAACAGTGCAATCTGACTGATAATCACGAGGATAAGTGTCAGGTATACAACGAACGAATACGACCCGATCAGCGGCAGATCCCAATGACTCAAGCCCTCCACCCGCCGAGAAGTTGCGCTGCGTCCGAGAAACTCCGTGATGCCAATCGCTAGGAGGTTGATGGATACCCCGCTGACAATCTGGTCTGCGCGAAACGTAATAGATGCTATGGCGTGGAGCAGCCCCATCCCGCCGCCACAAGCGATACCGATAATTAATCCGATCCATGGCGAGGCTGAGGCATGTGTTCCAATCACATAGCCAAATGCGCCCATGAGCATCATGCCTTCGAGTCCGATGTTGACCACGCCAGACCGTTCTGAATAGACACCACCGAGGGCCGCCAAAGCCAATGGGGCTGACATACGAACTGTCATCGGGATGAGCTCAAGGAGCATTATCGGAATTTCCTTTAGTGATGCGTGAAATCTCAGAGCACTGCAGGTTGGGTTGAATGATCTTGAACCTCAACGCCAATCAGCTAACCAATCGACCAATCACGTTTCACCCATTACGTTTCACGTCATTGGCATAGGTGTACTTTGATCGCACCGGAAGTCTTATCAGCGGAAATTCTGAAGCCTTCAGCGACCTCCATCAGTGGGAGTCGATGGGTCACCAGTTTTGTCGCATCAACCTTGCCCGACGCTATAAGTTCTATGGCGGCATCAAAATCGGTGTCCATGCCGGTGTAGCCGTAACAGTTAGAACCGGTGACAATCGCCTCCGACCCGACGATGCGTCCCAAATTCACCTTTAGCGGCTCGTAATATCCTGCGACAAGGACGACAAACCCACAACTCCTGACCATACCCATTGCAGCGTCGAAGTTGTGTCCACCGCCGACGGTTTCAATCACAGCATCCATCCCACGCCCGCCGGTGATATCCTTCACATACTCGTTGGGATCTGTCTCGCCGATGTTGACCACGTGGTCAGCCCCTAACTCCTTTGCGAGCTCTGCCTGCTGATCGTATTTGACGGTGATTAAAGTTTCCTTGACACCCGCCGCTACTGCTGCTGCCAAAGCGAATTGTCCGATGGTTCCACCGCCAATAATTGCAACTCTGTCCTGATAGGTCGCCCGCGCTTGTCCTACCGCACGATAGGAGACTGCGAGCGGCTCCACCAAAGCCCCTTCCTCGAAACTCATACTGTCGGGCAGCTTGAACAAGCCTGAGGCGTGTGCAGTGGTAAACTCCGAAAAGCCACCGTGTGTATTTTGCGAAACCCATTTACGCTCCAGACAGTGGTTGTAGTAGCCCTTCCCGCAGTAGACACAGTTCCCACAGTGTGAGAAACATTCAATGGTGACCTTATCGCCCGGTTGCAGCGTCGTAACACCTTCGCCAAGTTCAACAACAGTTCCGCACGTTTCATGACCCGCAGCGAGGCTGTCAGATTGACCCCAGTGCCCAAAATAGCTATGGAGGTCGCTGCCACAGATGCCTGTACACTTGGTGTCGATCATGACATACCCTGGCTCAGGGGATTTTTTCTCGACCTCTTGGATATCTATCTGTTCGGTACCTGAATAAATTGCTGCCTTCATCGTATTCATAGCAGTTTCTCCCTCGATTCCATGAGTAAGGAACGCAGATCTGCGTTCCCTACTATTACCCTTTATCTATTAGGACTTACGCAGTTGGTTCATAAGTCCCCCTGAACCCCCCATGTAACCCCCCTGCCCCCCTTATCAAGGGGGTTGGGGGATGGCAAGGGGGGCGGTTTCTAGCCCCCCTTGTCAGGGGGGTTGAGGGGAAAGACAAGGGGGAAGATCCCCTAACCCCCTGCCCCCCTTATCAGGGGAGTTGGGGGATTTAGGGGGTTAAAAATAAAAAATCTCGCGCCGTGTGGTAAATTTGCGTGAGTCCTGTCTATTAGGTTTGGCGGATGAACTTCTGCATCCGAGCATTTTCACCCAACATCACTTCGCCCATGTAGAGATCACCGTGCGAATCCATCCAGAGACCGTGTGCACCGCCGAGAAACTCGCCCGGTACGTCACTCGATTCTGCGCCGCCCCACCGCGTAATCAGATCGCCATCTAACGTATAAATGAGGAACTCATGGTCTAAACCTGCGACATAAACCACATCATCATCTGGATCGAAATAGATTGTGTTGGGCTGTGGCACATCAGTCCATTCGGTCAGGTAATTCCCGTTGGTATCAAAGATTTGGAGGCGGTTGTTTGAACGGTCGCAGATCCAGACGCGATCATCCCTGTCGATGCGGACGCAGTGTGACAAAGCGAACTGTCCGGGTCCTGTACCGCGCTCACCCCACGACAGCAGCAATTCGCCGTCGGGCGAATACTTATGGACGCGTGCATTGCCGTAGCCATCTGAAATGAACAACTCGCCGGTGGAGGCAATCGCCAAATCGGTTGGGGAATTGAATGGATCTCCGTCCGCTGGGGCAGCCTCGCCGGGCGTGCCCAAGGTCATCGTTAGTTCACCATTTCGGTTGAATTTGAAGACACAATGGTTGTCGTTGTCGGTGCAATACACATTGTCATCGTCGTCGATGTAGATACCGTGCGCTGCTTCGGGGGGAAGAACTCCGTTGCCCCATGTCTCCAAAAAATTACCATCTCGATCGAAAACTGCCAGTGGGTTTTCACTGCGGGAGTAAACAAAGACCCGATCCTGCGAATCAGTTGCCACCGCTGGAATCCAGCCCCACTTCCAACCGTCGGGCGTTTTGTCCCAGTTTTCTGCGACTGCGTATTTGTATTTACCTGTACCAAAGACCATGTTATATACCTCCAGATACTTTTTTATACATCGTGTAAGGACACCGGAAATGTTAAATGCGAGTGTAGAAGATACAGGAAAACGATTTTTGTGTCAAGCCAAAATTGGACGTAGATAGGGCTATTCAGTTTTCGGGTTTTTAACCATTTGGGTCGAAACGTCATGACTCAGGAATTGCTTGGCCGGTGAAGTATCGGGATTGAGAAATCCCTCTCACAGGAGAATTATAGTGAATTCAAAAAATAAATAAACACTTGCGCCCCCGGTAGGGGCAGTTTCTAACTGCCCCGCATCGGCACCCCCCCTTTATTCTACCCCCCCCTTAGTCCCCCCCGCAAGCGGGTGGGAAAGCAAGCGGGGGGAAATAGGGGGGCTACCCAACGGGAGGACGGTAGGTTCGGTATCCGAACTGCCCCGGTTTGGCGTGTCTCATTAATTCTAAGGTCCACTATAAATGACCCTAGGACGTGGAGGCATTTGGGAAAGTGGCAAGCTGACGCCATTGAGAGATGCATAGTCCGAGATTTCTATTGACGAGGACAAAGAAAATAGGTAAAATGCCTCTCGCATCGTTCCAGAATAGGGACGAAGATATGGAAAGCACTATTGAACTAGTCAGACGCACTGTGCCGCTATCAAAGGTATCCCGGGCGAGCAGGTACTACTTTGGTTTGATCTCATTCCACTGTGGGACCGTCACCCGCTAAGGTTGTGCGGTGTAGAACGCGCTTGTACTTTCCGCGATCCCAAGGCCGTCCCCGGTGTAAGCAGCAACGGTTGTCATACACAACGAGGTCATTCACCCGCCATTCGTGCCGATACACAAACTGCGGTTGTGTTGACCATTCGAGCAGCTCCTTCAACAAGGCTTTGCCTTCCTTGATGGGCAAGCCGTGAATATGGGTGGTGTATGAACCAACCAGAAGTGCCTTCTTTCCGGTTTCGAGGATGGGGCGTACCAAGCGTTGATTGACTGGAGGCGTATCCTTCTGGAACGCCTCGTCCATCAGATTCGGAGCGATCTGCGCCCGTGAGTGTGCGATGCTGTGCTCGGCGATCAGATCCGCTATGTCCGCTTTCTTCTGATCAGGTAACGCCGCATAGGCGGCGGTGAGGCTGGCAAATTCTGTCTCGCCACCTTCCGGCGGTATGACCTTGGCAGAGAGCAATGAGCCACGCAGGGGTACACGTTTGAACGAGCCGTCGGAATGCCAAAGTGTGTTGGCGACGGTATACAGCGTCCGCGAATCTTCGGGCGGAATGATGTCACCATTCTCGTCGAGATTGGAGATGACTCCGACGGGTCCACCGTCGCCGATGGGGTCATTTACCATCGTCATTTCGAGCGGCCCAAACCCTTCACTGAACGTGACGTGCTGTTCGTCGGTGATATCCTGATCATGGAATACGAGCACCGCGTATTCACAAAGCGCATGGCGGAGTTGTTCAAATGTCTCGGCATGAATGGGGGCGGTGATGTCAACGCCTTGAACTTCCGCTCCGATATGTTCTTCCAGTTTCCTAATTGTGAGTGTCATTGTGTGTCCTTGTTAAAAGAGAAAATCTAACCACAGAGACACGGAGAACGTAGAATTTTATTAGAGAGATAAAGTGGAGTTGTAGGAGATACTCGCTCCCTCCAATGCTCACCTCCTCGCTTCCTCTAATTTTTCTCTGTGCCCTCTGCGGTGAACAGGATAATATATCAAAGGAGAAGATGTTATGCGTCGTTTTAATCGAACTCCCTGTTTCACTGGACCCGATGATCCCGCGATCGGACAGGTCCGGGGGGTCCTTGAACTAGGAGAAACCGTTATCATCGAAACTATCGGTGGAGCGGACAACGACTATGAAGCTGCCGGCGAGACCAAGGCAGGGATGATAACCTCCGGCCAAAGCCATCAGCGCAATTCGCGTCCCGGTGGGCCCTTTGAGATTCAGGGCATTGAGCCAGATGACTGGGTATCCATCGAAATCATTGACATTGAGGTGGGACCTTACGGCTTCTACCGCAATGGCGGTCCCAACTGGGGCAATTGGCGCTGTGTCGCCCCGGTACGCGACGGACTCATCCATTTTCCGCCCGACTTCGTTGTGCCGGTGCGTCCAATGATCGGGGTGGTTCAGCTCGCATCGTGGGCACCCAGCGGCTTAGACCACGGCGGCAATATGGATTTCAACGCGATCCAGCCCGGCAGCACAGTGCATATCCGCGCCCAGAAACCCGGCGGTTTCCTCCACCTCGGCGATGTCCATGCTCGTATGGGAGATGGGGAGCTGACCGGTGCTGGGGTCGAAATCGACTCTGCCGTTACGCTCAAGGTGGATCGCTCCCCCGGATTTCCCAACAGTAGCCCTGTGGTGGAAACCACCCGCGTGGTAGAAAGTACTGAAGAGTACCTCACCAGTGCCATAGGAGACAGTTGGGCAGAGGTGCTCAGATCCGCTTGGACCGAAATGGTGGCGTTGATTGTTGATCGCTACGACACCAGTGTGGAATACGCCAATATGATTGTTGGCACAATAGCGGATGCCCGTCCCGGGTTTGCCACCGGCTACATGGGCGGCTATCTGACCTGTCAGTTAGCGGTAACCAAAGAATTACGCCGCACCGGAAAACCGTACCAACCCTAGATACTTAGTTTCAGCTTACTGAATGAGCACTATATCCCTAGCACTTCTGCTTGTCTGCAAGCGGATTGAATTAGATTCCGCACCCGATTACCTTTATTGTGCTCAGGGCGTTCATGAAGCCACCCCAGCAGTGCTAGTGACCGGATTAATAGAAACATAGGTAGCAATTCAATCGCTGCATCGGAGATAACGCGTTCGGATCGGTAGCCTGCAATTAGTGCGTCACGGGCTACCTCGAAATGAGGCGGCTTCCGATAGGCATCCAGTGCGACTGCGATTTCATACTGGTGCCAGCCAAAACCGGAATCATCAAAGTCGATTACGTGCAACTTGTCGCCGTTGACAAGTAGATTATGTGGGTGCAGATCCGCATGAATTAGGCTATAGGTTCCTTCCGCTTTTCCGTAATCAGATAAAGTGCGATAAATAGCCCGACGGGCATTGAGAATATGCTCCCGCTCTGACGCTTTCAGTTCTGGCAGAACCCAAAAGGGACCCCAGAAGGGGGTATCTCCCATCAATCCCTCTGCATCAAAGGCGTGTCGTTGGAAGTCTTTTGGAATTTCCCAACTGACTGCTTGATTGTGGATTCCGGCGGCGATGCGGCCGAGTTGATCGAAGTGTAACGCTAGCGCATCCATATCGGGTACTTGCGCCATAATACTCGAAAGCGTTACCCCTTCAAACCATTCGACGATTCCGACATGTCGGGTCTCTGTCGATCCGGGTACAGGTACTGTTGCGTAGCCACGGCCGTCGCGCGTCAACCGGGGTAACGGCACACCGATGCCCGCTCGTTCCAACGCAGCTGTCCACTGCTGCTCAGAGTTCAGTTCCGCGAGATTATGATAGCCCGGTCGATGAATACGAAGGACATAGGTCTCGCCGGCATCTGTATCAACGCGAAACACGGTGTTTTCAGATATAGAGATTAGTTCTAGCTGTGCAGCGCAGATGTCCCACTCAGCCAACGCTTGCTCGGCGATTGTCCGCAACGTGGCACGGTCAAGAGCCTGTGCCATAAATATCCTCCACAATCTCTGTAAACGCGGTGAGGAATAGATCGGCATGTTCACGAGAAAACACCAGCGGCGGACGAATCTTGAGAACATTGCCCAGTGATCCAGCACTCCCGATGAGGAACCCCTTATCCTTCAACCGATTGACAAATAGGGTGGCACCGTCACGGTCAGGGGTTTTGGCATCGCAGTCACTCACCCATTCCAACCCGATGAACAAACCGCGCCCGCGCACCTCTGCCATAGGTGGACAATGTGATTGGAGCTTGGTCAGTTCAGCGCGTAGGTATTCGCCGACACGGGCGACGTTCTCTCGTAAATTTTCGGTTTCGATGACGTCCAGTACTGCCATGCCCACGGCTGCCTGTAACGGACTAGAAGCAAAGGTATTGAAGTAACGTTTTCGGTTGCGGAAAGCGTCTACCAGCTCTGTTCTCGCAACAGTCCCAGCCAGAGGCAGACCGTTCCCCATCGGTTTGCCCATTGTAACAATGTCCGGAACGAAATCCATCACCTCGTAGCCCCACCACTTACCAGTCCGGCAGAAGCCTGCCTGCACTTCGTCCGCGATGAACAGACCGCCTGCATCGCGAACCATTTCGGCAGCTTGTGACATAAAACCTTTTGGGATGTCGGGCAGCCCTTCATTCGCAAGGATAGGACAGACCAACATGCCCGCAAAGGGGACCTCCTTCGCAGCAAAACTGTCAATCGCCCCACGGACTTCTGAGAGGTAGAGATCGGTCAGTTCGGATTCGGAGGCGTCTTCTCGCAGCGGACGGTAACGCTGCGGATACGGGATAGCGCGAATCTCAGGTTCCTCATCTCTGGCGCGTGTGAGTTTGCCAACCTCTGCACTGTTGCCGTGATACGCAGCATCTGTGCAGATGATCCCCCGCCCGCCGGTTGCAATGCGGGCCATGCTCATAGCGACTTCGTTGGCTTCCGTTCCGGTGCAGGTGAACACAACACTCGCCAACTCTTCAGCGTGGTGGCTAGTCAGTCGTTCGGCATAGTCGAGGACGCCTTCGTGCAGATAGCGGCTGTGGACGTTGAGCCTACTCGCTTGCCGGTGCATTGCCTCGACCACGTGCGGGTGACAGTGACCCACACAAGGTACATTGTTGTACATATCAAGATAGCGACGGCCATCGGAGTCAAACAGCCATACTCCTTCTCCACGCACGATGTTTACCGCCTCTTGGTAGAAAAGTGGTGTCCCGGTGCCTAGCAGTTTTTCACGACGCGCTAGTAAGTTGGTTGTGGTCATAATTCCCTCATTTGGCGGTTTTTGTGAAAGTGTTTCGATTTCACTTTCTTACTCAGTTATCTATCTGCATGTTTTTGTGCTAGTTGTCTCCAGTGAATCAACTACTTGTAGCAGATATGTAGTTCAAGTTTTTCGATCCGGATGCGCCCGAAAATAGCGGGTAGTTGTTGGCTCAACCTCACACCGACGAGATTAGCTCCTACCGCAAGATAACGCGGGGGGACGTTGAAAATGAGCCAGTTCTTAAAAGCATCTCCCTTCGGATTCTCTATCGTCTCAGCGCGAGGAGCGTCGAGCAATATATTGTTCAGTCTCACCTCAACTCCTAATCCGATCTTCTCAAGTCTTTCGTCCACAGACAAAGCCTCACCGGCTTCATCGGGAATAGCAATCCGCAGCGTAACCTGATCGATTCCTTCTGGTGCAGTGTTCACATCATCGGCTACATTAAGGGTGAGCAGCGTATCTGCTTTACCATCACCCGCCAACGCTGCAGGCAAGGGGGCCAGCATGTTGGTCTGGAAATACATGTGCCGTGGAGTGTGCCAATTCGCCGGTGATGGCACGACATATTCAGCGTGTCCCCCGCCGCGCCGCTCGACGAAAAACACTTTGTCCCCCCCTTTAAGCGTTTCGGGGCTACCGATTTCACTGAAGATTCTGCGTTGGGCTTCCCACCGCGGGGAGGGACTAATCCCCAGATTTTGTGCCGATTCCGGGGAGGACACCATTAAATTGAAGGTGTGCATACCGTCAGGATTTTGACGCCACCAGTTCGCGCAGGCACCGCGCCAGATTTCGAGGTTCGGCTCCCGATACCCATCGGTGGAATGATGGTCGTCAAAGCTTGGGTAGACCTTGATGGGGGTATCCGCGGTGATGCGGCGAAAGGCAGCAACATCCGCGTTTGCTGTCCGCGTACCGATTACAAGGATATCGACCAGAAAATCTCGCACCCAAGTCTCCACGTCCATACCGTCAAAATGGCAGCCCATGAGATCTTCTGGCACACGCGCTGCCAACAACAGCGGTTGCCCCCGTTTTTCTCCAGTGTCGAGCAGCGTAGTACGAACAGCGCGCATAAAATCGGTCAGTGTATCACGATGCAACCATTGCTCCTCCGGGAACAACACCGGGATCCGTGCGAAATCGATATTGATGCCGTCGAAGTCGTACATCTCTGCCACCTCCCGCACGACGTTCAGCTTTAAGTCGCGCACCCCTTTGAAGGAAAAATTCCAGTACGGGTGCCATTTGTAGATAAGCCAATCTGGATGTTCGGCTTTCAAGGGAATCGGCTCCTCAAACGGGCGGGGCGGATCGAACAGGTCATCATTGTCCGATCCGTTGATTCGGTACGAAAAGAAAACCTCCCGGCCACGATTCTTTGCCTCGGTCAAGAGGACCTCCACCGGATCGATGCCGGCTTCCCACCATCTTGGAAAGACGTTTTCCGTGCAGGGGATTACCTCACTGGGCCAGACCGCTGTGTTCCCTTCACCCCATTCAAACCAGATGCTGTCAATCTGGTTCGGTTGTTCATCAAGGCGACTCATGTAGAAGTCTATAATCTTATCTAGCCGTTCTGTTCCGACCTCGTCATTTCTGAACACATCGTTAGCCAACACATCGTCTTGGAAAATGATTCGACGCTGCTTGTTGACAGCCTCGATATGTTCATGGCTGCTGGGTAATCCGTTAAGTGCCGTTCCGTCTGGTGCATTCATAAGAAGTCTCCAACGGTTTCAAAATCTTGGGCGTAGTTGTGGAGGACAGGGTTACACTAAAAATTATATCAAAACTGCATGGGATTTAGAAACAAAAATCGAGAAATGGTAGAAGTTCACATAGTGAGTGTGGATTCCACATTTTGTAGCATTTTGAATGTTGACAGATGCAGGATTCTTGTGTATGATATTTATCAGCACTGATTCAGTTTAATCTCACCGCCCGATAACGGAGAAGGAGTCCAAACTATGACAGAAGTGCACTGTTTCAACGCAAGCTATCTGCATGCAGTGACACGACAACTGTTTCTAGCGGCGGATACGCCGCGTCACATCGCCGAGGCTGTCGCGGAAATCTTGATCAACGCCAACCTTGCGGGGCACGATTCGCACGGCGTGCTCCGCATCCCCGGATATCTTGGTAGTGTCTCAAATGGTGGGATTCAGCCTGCCGCTGAACCGGAGGTATCCAACGAAACCGCCAATACTTTCCGTATTGACGGGAGAGATGGTTTCGGACACTACACCGCTCAACGGGCGATGGAACGGGCAATTGAGAAGGCAAAAGCTGTGGATAACTGCGCTGTGAGTTTTATCAATACCGGGCATATTGGACGACTTGGTGAGTATGCGGAGCAAGCAGCACGTGCGGGATGTATCGGCATCATCACCTATGGCGGTGGCGCGAGGGACAGGGGCGGCACTGTGCCTTTCGGGGGCGCGCGTGGCGCCCTGGGCACCAATCCGATTGCGGTCGGTGTGCCAACCGGGGATGACAGCCCGTTCATCATTGATTTTGCTACGAGTATGATTGCCGCCGGTAAAGTCTCGGTTGCTGTAAGTATGGGCGTTGATTTGCCCGAAGGTTGCATTGTGGATAAGCACGGCAACCCTAGCGTCAAAACAGCGGATTTCAGCGATGGCGGATCGCTGTTGGCGTTTGGCGGGCATAAGGGATACGCATTCTCTCTCCTTGTATCACTGTTCGCTGGTTTGTCCGGCAATTTTGATACTCAACAGGCCTCCATGGGTAGCAACACGTTGATGCAAGTAATCAACATCAGTGCCTTTACGCCGTTGGAGCCATATCAGCAGGGCGTCCGCGCGTTTCTAGACGGTATTAAGTCCATACCACCGGCACCTGGCTTTGACGAGGTGCTCGTTCCGGGCGACTTTGAATATCGTTCCCGATCTCAACGACTCGCTAGCGGTATTGACGTTCCCGATACTATCTATAGTCAACTTCAGGAATGCGCCGCAAAATTGAACTTCACCCTGAGCGAGGATCTTGTCGAACCCGCCGATGTAGAACGATACCGGACGTGAAATGTGATGCGTGAAATGTGAAAAATGAACTAATGTACTACTGAACTAATGAACAAAATCGGTTTCTGTTGCACGATTTCTTAACATGCGCTGACATGTTTATAAGGAGACTATTATGGACGCCGAATGTTTACAGCACCTTCTGACAGAGGCAGAACGTACCAAGTTTGAGCGAGACGGATTCATTGTGATCGAGAATGCCCTGCCTGCGCCGATGGTCGAAGGGCTAATCGATGCGGTTGATAATGTGAAAGCCGGTGTGGACTTCATAGGGAAAGACGATCGATTCCTAGAACTGATTGATTGGCACCGAACCCTTCCTAAGATATGGGGCATCCTCGGTTGGAACATCCGTCTATACCACACGCATATCACGGTTACGCCGCCGGTGCCGTTGGAAGATAGGCCCTCGAAGAAGCGTCTGCACTGGCATCAGGATAGTGGGCGCGTGAGTTTGGACATTGAGACAATACCTGCGCCGCGCATCTCCGTCAAGGTGGGTTATTTCCTGACCGATGTTTCTGAAGGGGGACGCGGTAATTTTAGCGTTGTACCCGGCAGCCATTTGAAAGATGAGGTTGAGTACCCCGCCGACGGCGTTTCCAATCCGCCGGACGCACTTGAGGTGCGTGTGCCTGCGGGTACCGCTGTCATCTTCGATCGTCGGATTTGGCATGCGGGCGGATGGAATTTCTCCGATATTACCCGAAAGGTGCTATTTGTCGGCTACAGTATGCGATGGTTCCATCCGAGAGATGCGATGACCGTCTCTCATTATATGGATCGGTGTGATCCGATTCGACGGCAGTTACTCGGATCGAAAACTGGTAACCTAGGCCTAACGTCACCGAAGGACGAAGATGTGCCGCTACGTGAGTGGATGCGGGAGCATTTGGGTGAGGAGGCGATTGCTGACCGTTCGGTCAGAAACCTTACGTAACCCTTTCAGTCCAATCCGAGCGAATGGGGGCATGTGAGCTACCTATAGTAAATTTCATAACTGTTTGAACATTGTGAGAGGGGCTTCCTAGCCCCGATTATACGTATCGGGATTAGGAAACCGCCCCTACCGCTTTCTTGTTGGGTAGTCCCTGTTGGAAACAGTGCCGATGCGGTGCGGTTAGGAAACCGCCCCTACCGGTGGGCGCAAGTGTCTACCTGTTTTTAGAATTCACTATAATTGGATTAAAGGCGGGGGAGTCAGAAAAGGAACAACGTTATGGCTAATGCTAGCCTTGTTTTTGAGCACATCCACATCATCAGCGAGGATCCGCAGGCCTCTGCCGCCTGGTACGCGGATATGCTGGGCGGCGAAATCGCCGAGACGTATGAACTCCGTGGTGCCCCTCAAATTGCTGTTATTTTCGAGGGGATAACTGTCCTTATCCGTGGGCGGCGACCGGGCGAGAATCCGGACAGGACAAACAGGATACAATCTTTCGGGGATTTTGCTAGCCACAATGAGTGGGGCGCGGATCACTTCGCCTTCCGGGTACATGGAAATCTCACTGATTTCTGTAACCGTCTCAAGGAAAAAGGGGCGACCTTCTCTATCGACCCCCATGATTCGATCGGGAGCACTTGGGGCGGTAGCATTGCCTATCTTAATGCTCCGGACGGTGTGAGCATAGAGCTGCTCCAGGCGTAGATATGATGTGAATCAAGGGCTATCGTTTGAAAATTGAGTTTTCCAGTTCCTTAAACACTTAACGAATGAATTGGGGCTTGACTTCTGTAGAAGGAATGTGGTAAAGTTAATGCACGTTCGCGCAGCTATCGTCTGTGCAAATCTACACATCGGTTAAATCTTGGCTGCCATCTACGACAGAATATTGAGGAGATTGAATTAATGTACTGCCCACAGCTTATCAACAATCGTTTCTCTTCTCAAATTAGCAGGTTTCTTAATCTGACTTTGCTGCGATTGTGTCTCGCTTTGGCTTTGTTGCGTATGGTGGGCGGTAGTGCGCCGGATTAATGTAAAATCGAATTTACTTTTAATCATTTGACTCACAGCCCATCATCGAATCGCCTTCGATGGTGGGCTTTTTATTTTGGCTCATATTAAGAAAACGCGCAACACAAACCGTAAGCGGGGCATCTTGCCCCGCCCTCAACTTTATTCCTTCACCGTAATTGCGCTCCATTTTTACATGACCTTATTTTTTTGCAATGCCTCACCATAGCCCCAGCGGGGCGGTATGTTTATAGAAGGGCTCCTAATGACAAAAGCCCCAGCGGGCCGACATGTCACAAGCCACTAGCCCCTTGATTTTTGAAAAAGTGTTAGATTCTGTTAGATTTATAGTGAATTCAAAAAATAAATAGACACTTTTCCAGCCTGCCCCCGGCCGGGATAGACATTATAGCAGAGCCTCCTTGTAGGAGGGATTTCCGAATCCCGATAGGTATAATCGGGGCTAGGAAGCCCCTCCCACAGCGTTCAAATAATTATGAAATTTACTATAGTTAACGCAAGTTGCTAGTAGCGGTTCTATTCAAACCAATAGCCCCTAATCCCTGTGCAAATTGTATCATTTTTGTAGGTCGATTTTCCAAAATCGACGGTTTTGTGTCGAGATATGAATCTCGACCTACAGTTCTGACGGATTTTCAATAACTAGCAACTTAGGTTATCGTTAGCTTATGCCATAGCTCACCATTGGCACCACACAACAGGCCCGAACAATTTGAGGTAGGTTGTCCTATCGGTTGTATTGATGAAGTTGATCGATTTCTGATGTCCTGAACAGATTTCTAGGAGAGACAGCGTTGCATTTTATCAATCCATTTAGTATAATTTCACAAAGCGAACTTAAACTGAGCCAAAACACTATAAAAACGTAGTATCTCAAGAAATACCCGTGCTATAGATAAGACAACTTGAGGAGATTTTAGATGCAAAGACATACCTATGCCCCTGCAGCCATTGAACCGAAGTGGCAAAATATTTGGGAGGAACGTAAGGCATTTCGCACACCTGACGACCCCAAGGCTTGGGAGGGAAAACCGAAATATTATATCCTCGATATGTTTCCTTACACCTCCGGCGCAGGACTCCATATTGGACACCCCGAAGGCTACACGGCTACCGATGTGCTGGCTCGTATGAGACGTATGCAGGGCTATAATGTACTGCACCCAATGGGTTGGGATTCGTTTGGACTAACCATCGAACGGACTGCCGAGCGGGAGAATATTCACCCTGCTATCGTCACGCAGCGCAACATCGACAAATTCCGTCAGCAGATTAAACAGATCGGTTTCTCGTATGATTGGGATAGGGAGATAAGTACCTCGGCGGCTGACTACTACAAATGGACACAGTGGATTTTCCTCAAACTTTATGAGAAAGGGTTAGCATACCTCGCGGATGTGCCTGTAAACTGGTGTCCGGTGCTGGGAACAGTTCTGTCTAATGAAGAGGTCAAGGATGGAAAGTACGTCGAAACCGGCGATCCCGTCGAACGGCGGTCGATGCGACAGTGGATGCTGAAGATTACTGCGTATGCCGATCGGCTTCTAGAGGATATTGAAGATGTGGACTGGCCTGAAGGCATCAAGGAGATGCAGCGGAATTGGATTGGGAAATCCGAGGGCGCGGAGGTAGATTTTGCGATTAAAGACACTGACGCTTCATTCACCGTTTTCACAACGCGACCAGATACGCTGTTTGGCGCAACGTACTGCGTCTTTGCACCGGAGCATCCGTTAGTTAAACAAATTACGACCGATGAGAATAGATCTGCTGTACAGGCTTACGTTGACGAGGCAAGGAACAAGACCGATCTGCAGCGGACCGATCTTGCCAAGGAGAAGACCGGCGTCTTTACGGGTGCCTACGCAATCAACCCAGCAAATAACGCAGCAACCCCAATTTGGGTTGCCGACTACGTGCTGATGGGTTACGGTACAGGTGCAATCATGGCGGTGCCCGCGGAGGATGATCGTGACTGGGACTTTGCTAAAACATTTGATCTGCCAATCGTCCGCACGGTGCAGCCGCCGAGTGATCACGGAGACGAACCTTACCTCGGTGATGGTCCATCGATTAATAGCGATTTCCTGAATGGGCTTAATATTCAGGATTCAAAAGAACGGATGACTGAATGGCTCGAAAGTGAAGGGAAAGGAAAAGCGCAGGTACAGTACCGCTTGCGCGATTGGCTTTTCTCGCGTCAACGTTATTGGGGGGAACCTTTCCCCACTGTGCAGTTGGAAGATGGTACAATTATGTCTGTACCTGAAACCGATCTTCCTGTAGAATTGCCGCCTATTGATGAGTATAAGCCGACCCCCGATGGCAAACCGCCCCTCGCTCGCGCCTCGGATGACTGGCTGATGATCACACTACCGGACGGACGGAAAGGGGTGCGGGAAACGAATACAATGCCCCAGTGGGCGGGATCTTGCTGGTATTATCTACGATATATGGATGCCCACAACGCAACCGAAGCGTGGTCTGCTGAGGCGGAGCACTACTGGATGCCTGTAGATCTTTATGTCGGTGGTGCAGAACACGCTGTCCTACACCTGCTCTACGCCCGCTTTTGGCACAAGGTGCTGTATGATTGTGGTCTTGTCTCCACGAAAGAACCGTTCCAGAAACTCTTTAATCAGGGCATGATCCTCGCTTATTCTTATCAGGATGACAACGGCAAGTATTACTCGCCGAGTGAGGTAGAGGAGCGGGATGGAGAGTGGTTCGTCAAGGACTCCGGAATGCGGACGAACACACAGATTGAAAAGATGTCAAAATCGCGTTTCAATGTCGTAACGCCGGAGGAAGTCATCGGTCAATATGGAGCGGACGCCCTGCGCCTCTATGAACTGTTTATCGGTCCCTTGAGCGTCAGTGCACCGTGGCAGACGCGCGGCGTGGAGGGTGTTTATCGATTCCTGCAGCGGGTGTGGCGTCTGACGATTGACGAGGATACAGGCGAGCCGAGCAGTAAACTGACCGATGCACCTGTCGATAGCGATCCGGAGCTGTGGAAGGTGATAAACCAGACCATCAAGGATGTCACCGAGGATACAGAATCGATCGACAAAATGAATACCGCTATCAGCCACATGATGGTGTTTGTCAATGCAGCGACACAAGCGACAACGGTGCCGAAAGAAACGGTGAAGACGTTCCTACGGCTGCTGGCTCCCTACGCGCCACACATCGCTGAAGAGATTTGGGAGCGGTTCGGAGAGACCGAGTTAATCGCTCACGCAACTTGGCCCACCTACGATCCAGAGGTCCTCAGGCGTGAGGAGGTGACCATCGTTGTCCAAGTCAACGGAAAATTACGCAGCCGTATCCAGCTTCCTGTCGATTCAAGTAACGACGATGTTGAGGCAGCTGTCCTTGCGGATGAACGCATCCAGAAGCATATCGAGGGGAAAACGGTGAGGAAGTTAATCGTTGTTCCCAATCGGCTGGCGAATATTGTGGTTTGATTTGATCCGATGTTGTGAAGATTCATTATCGTTAGTTCTAGAACCCTATCTCGGTAAACGAAGTGGAACAGAGAGGTTAAAGACTTTCGACACAGGAGGGATATCATGCTCACAGAGCAACAGGTCAGTCATTTTAATACCTTTGGATTCGTAATCTTCCGCCAGTTGTTCAATACGGACGAACTGGAAACCATGAATGCTGAGGTTGCGTTGAGACTTTCGTCTACGAAACGGTATACGTCACCCGATGAGGAGCCCGCATATATGAGTTGGCCCAACTTGGGACCCGAAACACCTTTCTTAGCTGGGTTGCCGGAGGACCCGCGCATCTGCGGCACAGCGGAGCAACTTTACGGGGAAGATGCTATTGGACTCTCTTGCAATGCCGGTAGTTTTGTGAACGAGACACATTGGCATCCTGACGCCTCTGATTTCCAATTACACGGTTTCAAATTTGCCTTCTATTTACAACCTTTGCGGGCGGGCGACGGGTCCCTACGATTCATTCCGGGGTCGCATCGGAGACCCTTTCACGATGAAGTCCACCAGAATATAGGGGAATCTGGGCACGATGTCTGTCGTGTTCCAGCCTACATCTGTGAGACGGAGCCGGGTGATGTGGTCGCCTTCGATTTTCATCTCTGGCACGCCAGTTGGGGTGGCTCTACAGATCGGCGGATGATCTCTATTATTTTCGTCAAGAATCCCCACAGCCCTGAAGAAGAGCAGGCGAGCCGAAAAGCGGCGGCGGAAAATGTCCAACTCAGGGCGACTCTGGCTCGAAATACCTTTGATATACCCGGCCCCGAATACCATCCGCACTGGCTCAAAAATCCCCGAAAAAGCCCCAAACGTCAACACTGGATAGATAGGATGGGCGAATTGGGCTATCTGGACGCGCCTCAACCTGAACCGACGGCGTGATAGATGGTGGCAGGGCGTGCGAGAACAAAAAACGTAAGCATTCAAGGAATAGAGATCGTTTTTCGTTTCTAATCTCAACGATGCCCTAAAACCCTTGATACAGGAGATATACTATGCTCACAGAACAACAGGTGAACCACTTTGATACCTTTGGCTTCCTGATCTTCCGTCAGTTGTTTAGCCCGGAAGAGATGAAAACCATCAACGCCGAGTTTGAACATGCTTTGACCGCTGCCTATCGCCACGCTCCATTTGATGGCACGTATAGACATTGGGTGCGGACAATGGGACCTGAGACCCCATTCTTCGCCGGGTTACTTGAGGATCCGCGTTTCTATGAACCGACGGAGCAACTGTATGGTGAGGATGCCCTCGGCATTGTTTCCGACGCCAATCGCTATGTTGGTCATACGCGCTGGCATCCGGACCACTATGTGGATCCGACCGAAGATTGCTACGGTGTCAAATTTGCATACTACCTTGAACCGGTCGGGGCAGCAACCGGAGCGTTGCGCCTGATTCCGGGGTCGCACAAGAATCCGCTACACAGTTCGCTGCGGGACAATCTAGCCAGCTATGGGCTTGAGATTTGCGATGTCCCCGCTTACATCTGTGAATCGGAGCCGGGCGACGTAATCGCTTTTGATGTGCGTTGTTGGCACGCGAGTTGGGGCGGTGCAATTGACCGCCGGATGTGTACAGTGGTTTACTATAAGAACCCTGAAGGGCCTGAAGAGGAAGCTGCAACCCGCAAGCGAGCCTCGAACAGCGTAAAAGAACCGAATAATTCTGGGCTGCCGTTTGAGACGCACCGCGATATCATGAGCTATTGGGCCGCCAATCATGTGGGCAGCGAAAAACGTCAACGATGGATTGATCGGGAGCGGGAACTCGGTTTTCTCGGCTATCTCTAGATGTGAGAAAATTGGATGTGACTTTGCACAAATTACACAGTACCTGCCACCCTTAGCGGAGACTGCATACAAGGATGAACCCGTTTCTCGAAACGCTGCCTCCTGAAGTAGACACCAAACTCCAAAATATAAAGCCCCCGGAAGAACAGACACATATTCAAGTGGCTACCGATCTAATTGACGGCGGTTCTTTCGGGGAACAGTGGCTCGTAGTAACCGCCGAGCGATTGTTGGTTATCCCCGCAGCGGGAGCCGATGGCGTTGTGGAAGTGCCGCTCAAAGTCATCACAGAAACAAAGATCGAGGAGTTGATCGGTGCCGGTCGCCTGGAGGTAGAACACGGCAAGAGTGAACCCACCTATCTATACTACTCCAACTCATTGGGTCCCAAGTTTGCTGAGGTCGCTGAAGCGATCAAACAGCTCACCGAAGGGGAAACGCCTACGCTGCCGACGGAGATGGAGCGCTCGCGGTGTGACAGCTGTGGACGGCTGCTGCCGGAGAAGGATGGCATCTGCCCGGCCTGTGTGAAGAAATGGGATACAATGAAGCGAATCCTTAGTTACTTGGCTCCCTACCGGGGCAAGGTCATCATCCTTATGATCTTTGTAGCGGCAAGCCCTTTAATCAACCTATATTCACCGCTGATTGTTCGAAATATAATCGACAAGATTCTCACGCCGCTGGCAGGCTCTGTTCTCACACTGGGGGAAGGCTTTGAGATGCTGAGATTGCCCATAGCGGGTTTATTGGGTATCCTCTTAGCGAACTTTCTCTGTGAGGTTATGGGTGGTTTACTGAGATCCGATGTCTCCAGCCGAACCTGCCAAGCTATCCGGACGCAGCTCTTTCAGCACGTCCAGTATATGCCGCTGCGATTCTACGGTAAGCGGCAGCTAGGTAGCCTAATCTCCAGATTTACCAATGATGCGGATCGGTTGGAGATGTTTTTGGTTTTCGGGCTGCCCTTCATGTTGCGTAACGTGCTGATGTTGATAGGTACGTTCATAGTGTGTCTCTACTTGAGTTGGAAGCTAACTATCTGCGCGCTAATCCCAGTGCCGTTAATCGGCTTTGGAGGCGTACTAATCTGGAGACGCATGCGGCGTATCTGGCCCCGTTGGCATGCCAAGTGGTCACAGCTATCTTCGCACCTGAATGAGTCTATCTCCGGCATCCGAGTCGTAAAAGCGTTCGCACAGGAGGACCGGGAGGCGATGCGCTTCAATGCGCGGAACGAGGAACTCTGGTCTGTGAGTGTTACCGGTGAACGAAGCTGGCACATCTTTTTTGCTGTGATGAATTTCGTGCTCAGTTTCGGGATGTTCTTCATCTGGTACTTTGGCGGAATGGATATTATACGCGAGGTACTTACACTCGGCACACTCCTAGCGTTCACCCGTTATTTCTATCAACTCTATCAACCTTTGCAGTTCTTCAGTCAAATCAACAACTTTATGTCCCGTGCATTCGCCGGTGCCGAACGGATTTTCGAGATTCTTGACACACGGTCTGAGTTAGCTGAGGATCCAGAGGCAACCTCCATGCCCCAAATGGAGGGGCGGGTGGCTTTCAAGGATGCCACATTCGGTTATGATCCAGGCAAACCGGTGCTCAACGACATTAACATTGATGTAAAACCGGGCGAGATGATCGGCCTAGTGGGCAAATCTGGCGTTGGGAAAAGCACCTTGATTAACCTGATTTGTCGGTTCTACGATGTGAATCGCGGGAGCATAGATGTTGATGGTGTGGATATACGGAAGATTCGGTTGGAGGACCTGCGCCGCCATATCGGCATGGTCCATCAAGACGTTTTCCTCTTCGATGGTACAATCGCTGAAAACATCGGTTACGGTAAACCGGGGGCGACCTTAGAGGAGATCATCAACGCAGCGGTTGCGGCAGAAGCACATGAGTTCATCGCTGCCAAACCGGATGGCTACGACACAAAGGTAGGGGAGCGCGGAGGACAACTCTCCGGCGGCGAAAAGCAACGGATCGCCATCGCACGGGCGATTCTGCACAACCCGAAGATCCTGATCCTTGACGAGGCGACCTCCTCCCTTGACAGTGCCACGGAAAAAAAGATTCAGGCAGCCATCGCCCGGTTGGTCAAAGGGCGAACAACCTTTGCGATTGCACACAGGCTCTCTACCCTGCGCAACGCGGATCGGCTAATTGTATTGGATGACGGTAAGGTTGTGGAAGTTGGTACACACGAAGCACTGATGGATCGGAAGGGAATTTTTTACAACCTTGTTCATACGCAACAACAAACATCAGCAATCATCGCGGTCGGTGGTGGGAAGGATGACCCATCTCAGGAGGGGCGATAACACTCGATCCAGCGTGGTTCATTCGTAGGGAACGCAGATCTGCATTCCGTTTCTCCTTACGCATTAGTCCTTACGTTTCACGCATCACGCTCCTAAAACATGCCGCAATGCGCCCTCAAGTTCAGGATACTGAAACGTATAGCCTGTTTCCAAGAGACGGACAGGCTCCACACGGGTGCTTGAAAGAAAGAGTTCATTCGCCATCTCCTGACCGAACATGATGCGAAGCCCGAAACTCGGCAAGGGAAACAGGGTTGGACGCCTCAGAACGCGTCCAAGTGCTTTCGTAAACTCACGGTTGGTGACCGGATGGGGAGCGACATTGTTCACCGGACCTTGCAAGTTATCCGTGACCAGTATGTGATGGATGGCATCCACTGCGTCGTCCAATGTGATCCAACTCATATACTGTCGTCCATTACCCAATATCCCCCCAACTCCCATTTTGAAGGGAGGCAGCATCTTCTGCAACGGTCCCCCTGCCAGACTCAGGACAATGCCCATTCGGAGGTTTACGAGGCGAATTTCTGTTTGCCCTACGAATTCAGTTGCAATTTCCCACTCTCTGCACACATCCGCTAAGAAACCCGCCCCCGACGCACTTCCCTCATTCATAACTTCCGTCCCACGACTGCCGTAGTAACCGATAGCCGATGCGGATACCAGAACCTGCGGCGGGTGGTTGAGGTTGGCGAGCGATTCACGGAGTAACCGGGTTCCCTTGATGCGGCTGTCAAAGATTCGTGCCTTTTTGTTGCGAGTCCATCTGCCTGAACCGATGTTCTCTCCAGCGAGATGGACTACCGCATCCATGCCTTCTATACCGACAGTATCAATGCGTTCTGATTCTGGATCCCAGTGAACTTCCGCTCCATCCGATTTCGGTGCGGATCTCACCAAGCGGACAACATCATGTCCCGCGGTGGTAAGGGCGGGAATCAATGCAGATCCAATGAGCCCCGTTGAGCCACTAATGAGAACTTTCATAATCTGTTTTCCTCCGTCAACAGATGAAATGTGGAGGCAACTGTTGAGATTACATTTCTGATTTGGTTCATGTTAAGAAAGCGTGCAACAGCAACTGAATTCTCGTAGGGGTTGGGTCCCCCAACCCTTACTGCCCCGATAAATCGGGATGTTCCACGGGCGGGGAGACCCCGTGTTTTGCACTTCCTTTTTATATGAGGGTCTGATTTTTTATTTTGCGGTTTGGAAAGGTTCCCACGCTTCGCCTGCCGCTGCGGCTTGGCGTTCCAATTCAGTACGCCAACCGATAACCTCTCCGGCTTTAATCCGATTTATATCAAAGCCCGGATACCGGTCCTCAAGCGTATCCCCCAACTTCTGTGTTTCCGCCCAACGGTCCCACGTGGTCTTCATCCACTCGTGCGGCAACGCCTCGCGCACGGCAGGATCGAGTTGCCACGCATTTCGCACGTCCGCCACCGACGGTTCCTCACTGGACTCACCCGACCACTTCGACCAACCGATGGATAACGTGTTCCGTTCGCGTTCAGGGACGGCGTGCCCCGTGTGAATCGTCGCACCGTTGCGGATGAGTGCTTGTCCCGGTTTGAGTCTTATTGCAACTTGCCCCGGTAATGGATCCTTACCATTCCAACTCGGTGTGTGCGGTACGCCTGCGTCCTTCATCGCTTGCGGCAGGAGCACATCGTGTTCATACGGCGTGCGCCATCGCTTGTGGCTACCCGGTATCAGCTCGTGGCATTCATCGTCCACCAACGCCAAGAACATGCTCACACCGTTCCGTTCCGTGACGGATTTCTCATTGTTTTCCTGTATTTCTTTCCAGCGGATCCTTTCAGTCTCCTCCGAATACGCCTCGGGGCCGTCGCCTCTGACCTCACGCTGGGCGAAGTATGACTTCCCGGTGCCCCACCATGTCACGTCTCGGTGCCAACTGGGACCATTCTCGCGCAATTTGGGGTTGCACCACAGCAGCATCCCCCCCATCACCATATCTTCGGGTCCGAGTCCATCACACCAAGAGGAAACGAAGTTGAGGAACTCTGGAGATCCGTGGAACTCGGCAAAGCTGGGCTCCTTGAAAGCGGGATGGATGAGGCCCCGAATCGCCCACGGTTCATCGTCGCCTGTGCGGTGCACATAGGCTTTTGAACAGTCGATTATGCTGTAGCCGTTGGCGGGGGCGCACGCTTCGGTGATGCGACGACCCGCCTCACGCAGAATCGGAATCCACGGGCTATCTTCAAAGTCGTTGATGATAAGGAAGCCGTGCTCTTTCAGATGTTCTAAACGTTCTGGGGTACATCCGGGTGCGGAAAGTTCAGGTTTCATATCAGCAAAGGCGGTAGCGCGATACGGTTTCGCTGCGGATTGATCGGTACTCATTGTCATTCCTCCTGATTCAGTTGGGGGGTGAGGTCAGTTTTGAAACGCGGTGATGATAGGACTACGGGCTGTGCCAAAATCGGGGTTGGTTGCTTAACGCTTTATGGGGTAGGACTTACGCAAGGTCAACACATCAATGTCTATATTCGTAGGGAACGCAGATCTGCGTTCCCTACATACGCACAATTCGTCACGCCTATGTCCCTTTCCATGAGCCACGTAACCTGAGGGCCGTCAGTCCTGTAAAAATTATGGCATAAGCCCGTAAATTTGTCAAGAGTTTTGGTGTGAAGGCTAAACTTAACGACTCTTCTTAATCAAACTTCAGCTGATCCGCGACCTTGCGAAGTGCCTCGTTTATCTGTTCCAGCACCTCAGCCGATGGAGGATCGCCCTCGGCGGTAATCGCAATCCGAAAGTTGAAATCAAGCTCAGGCGCGATTTCAATCAAGGCACCGATTGTTTCAGTCAAATCCTGGATTTCGATTTCTGTGAGATGTGATTCAGCGTGACCTATCCACGATGGCCGCTTCACACGAATTTGGTAAAGGTCGTCGGTTAATGGATCTACCAAGTTAATTATTTTATCATCCACGGCCTTTTGGACAGCATTGCGAAACACTTCATCGGGGATGGATACCCCTTTCTTAGATTCAAGCCTCTCTTTAATCCATCCGAGTGTGGGCTGCCCGGCTCCGTCAAACGGTTGTTTCATCACCGCTGTAAAATCGGTGAAATCTATCGTCACAGGAGTTTGTGAAACTTGTAAACCGATCTTATCGGCGTCATCAACGGTCCACGGTTGCATGGGGCTTCCCTTGGTGATTTCAAACAGATTATTAGACAAACCGTCGTTGACAGCGGCTACAATTAACCGCCACGGAATCGGGGTGCCTTTACTTGCGGCTAATGCGGCCATCACCTGACTGACCGATGAAGTGCCTTCCTCCCACGCTTCTGGTAGGGTTTTCTGACTGAGTTCTGCGCCGCTGATGGGAGCTAACGGAGGAAATAGCTCTAAATCATCGCTGATTTCCGCGTCGGAAATGGTTTCCTCAAGATAGGTTCTACTTTGGCCGCGCGCCATCAAGGAACCTGCCTCAACTGCACCCTTGATTGCACCAAACAGGATCTCATCGGACGCGAGCTGGGGCACGTCATCCCCTCCGAAAAATTCCCGAATTGCCCCCACTGTTATCGAAGCACTGTCACTTTGCCACAGTTCCGGCAATCGATCCGGACGCAGCAGGTCAGGATTGAGATTGTGGAGTGCTGCGTGTTCAATTGGAACAATCTCTAAATCTCTGTTTGACCAATCTTCGGCGGATGGTGATTCGCGCCAGTATGTATGTTGAGAGCCGTCTGGCCGAACAAATTGGAGTACAAGCCTCCCTTCTGTAATGCCGCGCTGAAGTGTTGTAATGAACACATCCCGCCCCAACAATCGCGGCAATCGGGGCAGGCTGGCAAACATACCATACAGTCTTTGGACCAGTTTTGAGGTTTCCCCTCTCCCCACAGTTCGTAGAAGCCGCCTGGCGTGAGTAGGTCCGGATCGAGTGAAGTTGTCAGCAAACTTTCTTCTTCCACCAAAAAGGCCTTCACTCGTTCAAAAGGTGATCCTGGGCCCGGTGGTAGCGACCGCGCTCTGATTTCGCCCCCCTCGTCAGCCGCAATTAGAAGGCTATAGGTCGATGTAACGGAATCCGACATCCCGATCCCATCATCCCGCTTGCGTTGTTCTAGTAGGGCTTTCTGTGATTCGCTCAACAGGTTCATCTCATCACTACTTTGTATCCCCTGCCAACCGAGAATTTTACGAATTCGTGAGCGCAGCCCCGCCAATCGCGCGTTATTGGGGGCAAGTATAATGATGTTGTTACGGTAGGTTCTATCGAAAAACGCTTTTAGGTTCGGGGTAAGGGCCTCACCCGGCATTGCGGAATACTCGGGGGCAAGAATCACAAAGTGGAGATCGGGATTATCGGAAATATCAGCGGGCGAATCGGGCAGCGCGTGAACAACCACATCACCGGTGTCCCGACCGAGGCTGGCATCTCTGATTCGTTTCATCAAATTGTCATTGATTTGATCTTCCGTCAATCTTTCCATCGCCCGAACGTGCATCAGAGTGAGATTAGGGGTCGTTCCCAGGCTCCAACTATTCTCGTCCTCTTTGAGAAACCATGAGACCTCTCGCCATTTGGAAAGTCCGTCCTCTACCGAAATTTGATCGATATCTGGATGGACGAGCAAGGTGTAGAGATCCCCCAAATTCGCCTTCTGCCCAAGCGGTTGTGAGTGCAGAAAGGTGGAAAGTACCGCCCCCTCAATTTCTCGGTATTTGAGTTGTGGTAAATTTTTCTGAATATCCCGGGCCTTTTGGAGCTCGCCGGTAAGAATTGGAATCCACTGATGCCCCTCTTCGCACGCTTCAATCAGTTCTCGAACCGCCTCTGAAAGTTCGGCATCGAATCCAAGGAGCACGCTCGGCCCGACAAATGGAGACGGGTCCTTCCCATCAGACGCTTTCAGGGCGGTTGCAAACATCCGAAGGACCCCGCGGGTTTGTTGCAACTTTTCCAGTTGGGTCCACTTCTGATAGAACACATCGAGCAAATCCGGATGAAATGGATAAGCGTCTAAGAGTCGATCGTATGCACGCTGATCTTGCTGTGAATCCCGAAGGGGGAGCTGCTGCATCGCCCCGATAAAACTGTCCACAATGGGTCGCCGTGTTTCTTTAGGGGGGACAGACTCAAACAACCGTCGCCTGAGCAGCTCCGAAATATCCTCCTGCGACACCGGTTCGATCGTTTCTCCGATACGACGGAAGACACCCCCTATTGCGTTTAGGACCTGGACGCCGGTTGAATCATTTGCCACAACATCGGACGTGATGAGGCTGGCAACGATTGCAGCGCGATTGACCTTACCAACTGCCTGCGTGAGCATTTGAAAAAAATCCTGAAGGATGCCCAATCGTCTGGGATCATCATTGACCGCGCTGCGTGCATATAGGAGGGTTTCATCAATCAAGACGAGTGTAGACAGCTCTTCTGTCTGTGGTGCTTTCAGGAGTTCAACAAGGAGGGGTTCAGCCGGGGTGATATAATCGGCTTCATGCGCGGCGACCTTTGCCAGTCCTGCCTCCCCCGCGAGTTGATACGCCAACGCACCCCACGGCGTGTTGACTTGTCGCTGCGTACCGTCAGGACCGAATACCGAAAGGCCCGCTTTCGCATCAAATTTATCGAAAGGCAACAGGGCAACCCTCGCCTGTGGCGGTGAATCCACCCCACTAAATCCCATAAACTCCCGCACGGTGGGATGGGCTTGTAACTCAACCCCGCGCTCTGCCAAGTGTAACAGTGCTATCAAAGTGTGTGTTTTCCCACCGCCGTAAGTCACTTGTAGGTCAATCACGGGCTTTCCACCGCGCCCGGATAGCCGTTGAAACACATCTCGCACCAACGTTTTGAGGTTGTAGGTGGGGTAGGTGCGAGAGAAAAAGAGATCGGGCAGACGATAGACGTTGGGCGCGTCACCTGTTCGCACCGCGTAGAGATCCGCTGCAAATTCTGCGAGTGTGAGTGACCCTTGACGGACATCGTCTCTCAACACACAATGTTCATGCCATGCGATTTTGTCCATGTGCTATCTCCTCGTCTAAATGTTTAAGTATCTGTATCGTGTTTTGAATCTCTGCAATCATGATGAAATCTCTCTGATTGGTAGGCACTGTTTCCAACAGTGCCGATGCGGTGCGGTTGAAAACCGCACCTACCGGGAGCGCAGGTGTCTATCTGTTTTTAGAATTCGCCACTGATGAAATCTCTCTGATGGTCAGTTGCTGTTGGATGTCAACCGCCGATAGACTCGGACTGTAACTGATGATAGCCTCCAAAAGTGACCGCTCATTGGAACCTTCCGGACTCATTTCAATCAGGGCTTGGACCACAGCCTTAAAGAGGGGGTCCTCTCGCAAACCGTGATCGGTGAGGTAGCTGTTGAGTGCCGCACTGTCACCGGCCTCCCAAAGATTCATGACTCTATGGATCATGTCTATCATCGGAAGGCCCCCAGAGGGGTGCGGTTGCCCCAACCGATCCAAATTTCTATCGGTGTGTCCCAACAGGCGGAGTGCGCTGCCCGATGAACCCTTCTTCAAAATGCCGATGCGGGAGGCTGTCAGATTGTCAAGCGAGAGTCCATACCCCTGTGCCAATAGAATACACTCTCCCACCGGTGCGTCTCCTGTGCCGAAGTGGTTTCTGTGCATCAGATAGTAGCGGGTCCATTCATCTAACGCTTCCGTGCTCGCGCCGCCCAGAATCCGCCCCAATGCGAAGTCGGTCACGGCGCGCCGAACCTCTGTGAGAAATTCGGTCACGGTGAACGCTCTACCGTCCATACGTCGGACCTCCTTGTAACGGGAATAGCTTTCCAACGCGGGCCCAATCGCTGCCCAAACGAGATCTGGTCCCTGAATCCTCGCGTCCCAGAAGTAGCGCAGGCGTTCGGTAATCCGTTCTTGCATTTCGGACTTAACTTGAGTGTAATACCCCACCCGTGCATTTGTGGGACGCTTTCGGCAGACGAGCCAGAGCGAGGTCGCAAGCGCAGCAGAATTTACCGCTCGAACCCGGTTTGTTTTTTCTGTATCAATTGGCCACGATGCGGTCACAGTGAAGCCCGCCCCAATGATTCCTGTTAGCAACGTCTCCCACGCCTCCGGATCTTTATGGGCAAAGACGATAACTATAAGTGCATCATCAGACAGAGCGTGATGTGCTTTCTCAAAAGCTCTTGTCATACCATGTGTATAATATGTTTTTGCTTTATCTTTATCCCCGCCGAACCGGGCGGAATGCTGAATTAATTCCGCTGCTTTCGGCACAACGGAATTCGCGGTTTGAGGATCAAGCGTCTCTGGGATAAATCCATTTCTCTTGTTCCACACAAAGAAAAAATCAGAGGTGTCTGCATAGGGAATTGCATCGTAATATGGCGGATCCGTTACAACTAGCTCCAGATTATACGGAAGCTGAACTTCAAGGACATCTCCACAGTTTACAGAGGGCAAAGGATCACCGATGTGCGACCAATGAAATAAACGTGCTAACACGCGGCTTTGCATGGTTCTATGGCTCTGATATGAGCTAACCGCCTCTCCAATGACATTTGCCTCAACATAATCCCAAACGATTGGTATTCTAGCAGCATCAAACAAATGGTTAATTGCTTCATCATTATCCTGCCATCTTGCACAGGTACAGTTATAATCCGCTACCTTGTTAATCAGAAGAGCAAGGTATGCTGATACTGCTTCAATCCACTCCGATGAATAACTAAACTTCTCCATCTCTGTCCTTGCTGCTCTAGTCCATTTCACAAATGTCATCAATCCCAGCAACTGTCGGGGTGTAAACAGATCCGACCACTTCTTAAAGCCATAGAGTGGGGCGCGAAATCCAAGTGTTTCTGGTCCGGGCATTAATTCATCAGGCATCCCATGTGGAATCTCATCGGCAACCGCCCCCAACACTTCTTCTGATACCTCTGCTGCGTCAATCTCCGCTGGTGTGGGTGGACGATACTCTTTCCCATGTTCCTCCTGATAAACCACCGCCGTCATCTGTGCCTTCAGTTTACCCTCATGTCCGCACCGCTTGATATAGTCGCCCGGCTGCGGTGAGTTGCAAAACGGACAGGTTGCGGTAGCATCGGACCTAGTGGATTTCCCAACATCGCCCCCGTCCTTCGGGACAGTAATCTCAAAGTGGACACGATTTGTCTCGGAGTCAGGGTAGAGCTTGAGCGCGCGTCTGCCGTTGATGATGACTTTGATTTGATTTTTTGTCTCTTTGAGTCGGAGAAAGTCAGGACGATTCCGATTTTCAGGCGTGTCCGGAAGGGTTTTCTCCCCCTTCTTGCACACCCACAATGTCTTGAGCAGTGGAATGATCCCACCACATATCGGATCTTGGCACGGAATCGTTCTCGTCCAGAGGTAAGCGACCGTCGGCTTCCCATCAATCACGGGGTAGTATCGGTCAAGGTCGCGGCGCGCATTTTCCAAAACCCACTGCCCCCATAGACGGACATGGTCAGCGAGATCCCGGTTTTTCAAATCGAGGCGTTCATCAAGATTCAGCTTAGGGAGCCGATGCGTTTTTCCAGCGAGGCGTTGCGGGTATTCGAGGGTGCATTTGAGAATGAACCACGCCACCGGGTTGTAGTCGTTTGCAATAGCTTGGCAGCCCAACCGCATCGCCTCAAGCGGAATCGCGCCGCCGCCCGCAAACATATCCATCACCTTCGGGGAGCGTCCGTCATAAGCCAACTCGATGAGCTCTCTGGCGATTCGCAGCTTATTGAGCCACCGACCCTTCTGATCCTTCTCGCTCCAATCGCCGTGACCGTTTTCGTCGCCCCACCGTGTCAGTGAAGCGATCAGGTCACAGAGATATTTACGCTGTTTGTCAGGCAACGGGGATCCGGAGAGGCGTGTGTATTCCCTTTTGACCGCTTCCGGGGCATCGGCGGGCTCAGGAAGGAGTGTTGCTAGTGTTACTGCCCTACAAACAGCGAGAGGTTTTCTCGCGGGCCAATAATGCAAGCTATGTGGTCTGCCTTGGCTAACCTTTTGTTCGTGCTTTGAGTCTGTGGAAACCTTTTGTAGTGGGAAGGCTTCCTCGATGAGTCTACGTGGCAATTTGGTTTTTCCTTCCTAATCTAATGTAAGTTGCTAGTTGTCCTTTAGGACTGGTGGATGTTAATGGGTGTAGTGAACGCAGATCTGCGTTCACTACGAACCCTTTTTCCAACACAACTCAAGCGTGAAAGTGACAAAAACAGATCCTAATTCGCATTAGGGAACAACGATCGTTGTTCCCTACGAAAACACTTACCAAGACATAGAACTGAGTCATTCGTAGGGAACGGAGATCTCCGTTCCTTATGTTCTAAACTACCGGGGTTATTGTCGGTCTGCTGCGCTATTGTAGGTCGAGATTCATATCTCGACGCTGCCCTGTCGATTTTGGAAAATCGACCTACAATCGGGCAACCTAATAAAATCAGCGTTCAGGTGTAGGAGGAAGCTCATCAAAGTAGCGAATCATACCCGCAAATGGTGCCCCTGGTGCTTTCATTTCATCTATGGCATTTATGATGCTGTTCCGAGTTTCTGGCTGGTTCCGATCTTTTGTAAGTGTCTGCTTGTATAAATGATACTGTTTGTAAGTCCTGTATCTATCATTCCTAAGTGTTTTGCGATTCAAACCGTAGTACTCAATGGAGGCCGCAGCAATAGGTTCAACTTCAGGGTTTGCAGCCTGAACAGTAATTTCAATTTGGGAACTTTCAGGGTTAGGGATGATTTCAACTTCTCTCAGTACATCATCGGCGCGCCATGCAAAGTAGGCAGCGGGATCATCGAAATAAGGGTTGAGCAGCAGGGGGCGTTCCTGTTGATGGAGACGAATGAAGGCGTTCACCTGATTTTTATTTAGCGGATCAGGTGCGATTGTTCCTGCTTTCGCTGCTATGTAGTTATCTGTTGTATTGCGCCGAATTGTAGGGCTCCGCATCTTCCGATTTTGGATTGGGAAGGCATCCTTCTTAAACCTCTGATTACAAAGTTGACAGGACGCGAGATAATTATCATAGCAATAGGCGAGCCACCAGTAGCTGCTTTTGGGACGATAATGATCAACATCCCCGAAGGCAACAGTCGAAGTTGATGCTTCACAGTACGCACAGTTGTCCCCTGTCTCGGCGAACAATTGTTTCTTCGCTGGTTTCCAACGATTACTTTTGAAAGTGTGTTGCCCAATTTCACCGCGCTTGATGCGACGCTGGTTGTGCAGCAGTTCTTCTTCAAACCTCCTCTTTTTCCCGCCGTAAAAGTTGCTGTCGATGGCCTGCTTCATGCGAACCCTGTTTAGGCGTATCAAGTTCTGCCCTCCTGCAACTCTCTCTCAATTCTTCGCAGTAGTTGCTCATGTTCCTCAGAGAGTTTCATATTTGACCTGCCGCCAGTTGGAAGGTCCGTTAGGGATATTTTCAACTGATCCAGCTCCGCGCGTTCCTTAGACGACAAATCCACTTTGTCCCGGAGATGACGATATCTGTCTTTCATATCCTCAACCGCTTTCGACTCATCGGTATCTAACGCAAACATGGGTGTCATCACAAGTTGGTTTAAGAGGAGGGTTTTCGGATCACCGGAGAACTGATTAAGTTGAATCTTTTTCCCTTCGCGTGTCAGACAGTGGAGTTCTCCCTCCCCGGCCTGCTGGGCCGTCATAGGAGAGTGCGTTGTTACAACGAATTGAAAATTCGGAAACTGTTGGTCGAGGCGCGCGAGTAGTTCGCGTTGCCGCTTTGGATGGAGATGCAGATCAACTTCATCAATGAGGAGCAACCCCCTTGCAGTCAGCGGTTTTTTTAAGTCGCGAAAATTTTCTAAAACCCGGTACAAAAGGTCGCCAATCCAGGTTGACATCGCCAGATACCCGTCACTGAGGGCGCGTAACGGCACAATTCCATCTGGGGTTTCAAACAGTAGACGCCCGCTCTGTTTATCAATCCGGTGTAACTTTATCCCCGGAAGCAAATCGCTTAATATCTCTCGGGCGGTCTCCATTCCCGTTCGGTTGTCAAGATAGTCAAGGTCCATTGCCCATGAATCAAGCGGCGTGGCGGCCGCATCGGGATCAAACAGGGTAGCAACGCTCTGGGCTCTTCTGTTTGTGAATACCGATGTCTTGGCTCTCCGACCGTTCAACGTACTAAACCGACGCGACGCGCCGAAACCGAGAACAAAATAATGGGTTTCTGTTTCGCTTAACGCGTCGTCAAGCCACGCGAGACTCTGTTTGTTCTTCACAATGACATCGGCGCGGGTGTCTCTGGGCGCGATTCGTAAATGGATTCCCCGTTCTTCTCCTGCCTCGGTAACCACAACGGCAGAGATTTGACAACCCTGCGTGTTGTACCGAATCCAGTCCGAAGGTTCTCCCAACAGATCGCCTATAGCATCGCTCCCGCTGGTGACTAGCGCGATGGCTTTCAGCAGCGTACTTTTGCCTGCGCCGTTTTCAGCCAACAAGAGGGTCCACTTGCGGATGTCGCCACTCTCGTCTTCAAACGATAAGGCAATATCAGAAAAGCATTTGACGTTGTTCAAACGAATGGATTTGAGAAACATCTAGACCAGCCTTTCATGTTATATTATGGTAGATTTTAGAATTATAGTAGATTTTAGAATTAATGAGACACTCCAAATTGGTAGGCGCTGTTTCCAACTGCGCCGTTTCAACCTACCACGGCACCTATTCGGTGCGGTTGAAAACCGCACCTACCGGGGGCGAAAGTGTCTATTTATTTTTGTGATTCACCATAGGAGTTTGGATTGAATACCTCCATATCCGATGCTCTCATAATATCACTGGCATTAATAATAACACTTCCCTTGGCTTTGGCAATCAGTTTTCCAAACGGATCGCGGCATCGGTATAACTGCGGATTTGTGTCGCAATGATAGACGACATAGAGCCAGTAGCGGTCTCGGTGGTTGGCAGCTTGTCGCCATTCGTTCGCCGTCAATTCAACACTCGCAATTCCGGTGCGTCCCTTGACCTCAATGTAACGTACCTCACCGTTTGGGTGTCTTGATTCCAGATCAAACCCTTTCTTGAGATGCGGATTGGAGACATCTTCGACCCCAGCACCGCGTTCCCGCTCATGTTCAATGGCAATGCGAAGCGCGATGGTTTCGGCATCTCGCATCGTTTTGATCGGTATCGTATCAATCGCCGGGGGCGGAGTAACAAGGGCGCGGGCATAGATGGTTACGGGGCCCAGTTGGGTGTTTTCAATTTCTGCAATGAGACTCGCTTCAGCTGCTTCGCGTTTCGCGGGAAGCTCAGCGAGTTCCCGTTCGCAGTCGTTCAGTTTCGTCTGTGCCGCAGGAATCCCTCTGGTAACATCATTTTTAAGTTTGATTCTCTGGTTGAGAAGTTCGCCCCGCCTGGCGTTAAATGAAACTTTGATCTGCTTTCTCTTAACGCTCAGTTGGGATTGAAGTGCATCGCGGATAGCCAAAAGTTTGGGCTTCCCAAATTTTTCAACAGTGAACTTTTTAACGGGTTGTACCTCTTCAGCGAGGTCAACCCATTCAGAGGAGACTGGCGGAGGATTGTCCGATGGCGGCGTTAATGTCAACAACAGATGGGCGGGTGTGGGTTCACAACGGCCGTCCGAAAACTGCTTGACACCGACGAGCACTTCGTCCAAGACTTGAGGCCTTTCGCCAATGTGTCGAATCACAGGCACCTTCGCCAGATAAAACAGATACGGCTCATCTGTTTGGGAATCGAAATAAATCGCTCCACGATTCCCTTCATCTTCAAATTCTCCCAGAAAGCGGGTCAAAATTGAATCAAAAACGGGCTCACCGGGGTGGAGATAGATTGCCTGCGGCTGATCGAGCCGGGGGGCAGCGCAAGCTCTCGTGAGAACGTCAATCGGTCTTGCAGATACGGTGAAGACTTCTCAATAGCACGCCGCACAGATGTCGGACAAGTAGATAGTTTGAAAATCCCCTCAACCTCACCGTCAATTTGATACCCGATTAACGGGGCAGCATCTTCAAAGAAAGCTCGCACGTACGCCGGCATCACACGAAGCGTTTCGGCGGATTCTCGCTGCTGCTGAACGCCGACAAGCAGCCGTTTAACTTCACTACACGCGACCAACTCTCGCTGGGCTTCGAGTTGCCCTTTGATGTTTTCCGCAGTGAATCGGTTATTGATAGTTTGGATGGAGGCATCGGCTCTATTCTCCGCGATGGCTTGCGTGATCAGTTTCGTCAAGGAGATCTCACTGAATTGTTGACCGATGACATCAAAAACCTTATCGTCGCTCAATTCTTGGCGCATCTGTTCCAACTTGTCTAACAGCACCTTCAACACCCGTCCTTCACGAGTGGCTTGGGCAACCAGATTTAATAGAATCACGGTCCGCTTCTGCTTGTATCGATGAATCCGTCCCATCCGCTGTTCAAGCCGGGCAGGGTTCCACGGGATATCGTAGTTGACCATCAGCCAACAGAATTGCAGGTTGATCCCTTCCCCGGCTGCATCGGTTGCGACAAGATATTGCGCCCCATTCAGGTCTCGGAAGAATGCGACCTGTTCCTCGCGTTCGTTATATCTCATGCCGCCGTGAATTTGGGCAATCTTCCCAGCAAAACCCAACGCCTCTAATCGTCCCGTGACAAACGCTAGCGTATCGCGATGCTCGGTAAAAATAAGCACCTTTGTGTCCGGGTAACCCTTCAATGCCTCCCACAGCTTCTCAAACTTACTTTCGGATCTCTGGTCGTAAACCGCCCTCGCCAACTCGGTGAGGCGTTGCACATGGTGAATCTCCGCTTCCAAATCCTCAACTGATCGACCGGTTGTTGCCTCAGCAAGGCTTTCATCAGCGTGTTCTGCCTCCTCTTTACCCTCAATAATCTCTTCCTCATCACCCGTTTTTGTCTCTCTGATGTCGATGCCTGTAAGTTCTGCTTGTGCATTTTCTAATCTCTCCAATGACAACCGACCCTCGCGAAGTTCACGAAGGGTTGTCTGAAGTTTTTCCTCCCGTCTGATAAGGCTCCGCCACAGTGCGAAAGTTGAACTGGCAAGCCGTCGTTGTAGCACCATCATCGCTAGCTGTGCTGCGGTCCGGTTGTACTGTCCGGCGAGATCAAAATGGTTCTCACAATATGCCGTGACCTCGTCGTACAACGACTGCTCGCTAATTGCCCCCTGCTTGAGCGGATAGGCGATGGTATGACTCAGGCGTGGCGGATAAATCGGTTTTGCATCAAAGGTGATCATCTCCTCTTTCATCCGCCGGAGGAGATGCGCTGCCCTCGTTCCTTCAGGCAACCGGTCAAATGCTCCTTGTGCGGCGAGGCGTTCGGGCAAAAGCAGTCGCCACAGAAAATAGTACGCATCTTTTTTTCCCATATGCGGTGTTGCCGTGAGTAACAACAGACTATTTCCCGTTGCAGCAATCCGTTCCGCGAGTTGGTATCGCTTCGATTTTGTCACGGTCCCATCCCACTTGTATTGTGCGGATAGCTTATGGGCTTCATCAAAGACAACCAAATCATACGGCGGTGCTTCAGAGAGATAGCCCTGCATCCGTTCCTGCCGCAGCGTATCAAGACTCACAATTGCCAAGTTATTTTCCGGAGCGTCAAAGGGATTGGTATCTGTGGCATCAGCACTAGACAAAATACGAAATTGGAGTCGAAAACAGACACGCAACTCGCGCTCCCAGTTCCCAATTAGACCCGCCGGTGGTACAATCAACACCCGTTCTACTTGCCGCCGCAGTAACAGCTCTTGAATATACAGTCCTGTCATGATTGTTTTTCCGGCACCGGCGTCATCAGCCAACAGAAACCGCAACGGGAAATATTTCAGCAGATGGTCATACACCGCGATGAATTGGTGCGGCAGCGGATCGATAAGCGATGTTTCTGTGGCAAAGATAGGATTGAACAGATAGGCGTGTTGCAGCCGATACGCTTCCGCAATTAGTCTCACCAGATTTGCATCCGCACGAAAAGGGGGATATACAATCTCAAAACGTCTTTGCAGTTCTTCTATAGAACAGGCAAAAGGCTCCGCGTCCCCCTGAAAAAAGAGTTGGACAAATGAATTGCGCGGTTCAACCAGACGGAGAACCTTCTCTTTTCCTTGATACCTGTCGATTAGATGTGTGCCGGGGCGAAGGGCATTGAGATCGATTGTCTGTGTTTGATGCGGTACAGGATTCATTATTTCTGTGTAGATACAAATGACGGAGTCTTTCTAATGTATAGGATCCACCTTGGTTTGTTATCATGAACCGCTTGCTTTTAATTCGTTAAGGAGATAAACAATGTCACGGTAGCACTTATCGAACGAATCTGCATGACGCGCTTGGTCAAGGTCAAAGCGAGCGGTGAATCCGGGTTGGTCAAGCGTTTCACGATATTTGCGGCTATCCCTCCGCTGTTTCAACCATCCTTTTGCACCGCGGATCTCCTCTGGGTTGTTCGGGGATTCGAGATTGTTTTTTAACCCTTTATAGCCGCGAAGCGAGTCGGCTGCTGCAAGAAACCATGCCTCAAATTCGCGTTTTGCCAAGACGACGGCAATCGGTAAGTCGCTACGAACTTGTCGAGCGCGGTAGAGTAGTTCTGGTCCTAGTTGCGCTGGACAGTCATCATCACTGTCAAGGATAATAAGTATTGCACCTTGGCCACCAATATTCTGAGCTGCTAGTTCGACTACTCGTTCAAGTTCGCCCTTCTGAATAACCTTACTTCTGGAAACACGGATGGGGTGTGGTGTGACAACCTGCAATTCTGGATAGAGGCTTGCCGCGACTCGTCGAATCAGGATTGGCACAGCTTCTACCTCGCCCTTTCCTTCGACAATACAACCGATCTGGACCGTCATTTGCTTCTGTCCTTCTTTTTAGTACGGCTCGAATTTCCCTTCTCGAAATCAAACAGATGGAGTTGTTTCGTCTTTGCAGCGTCAATAGATACGGGATCGGGTTGCAATTGATTGAGACGTAGGAGCTCCCCTGTTGTATACAGCTGATCACGCACCGCAGACCTTCCAGGTTCATGCACATGGGTGATTACTGTGTTGCCGTTGCGTGCTTCAACAGCAAGAATTGACTCTGGATCGAGTTCCTTGTCATCAAGGAGGTCTGGACTGTGGCTGGTTAGAATAATCTGTGTCTTGTCGGCAGCGTCCCGAAGTCCATCAAGCAATACACCCGCTGCTGCCGGATGAAGAGCGATCTCAGGTTCTTCAATTCCCACGAGTAGTACACGTTTTTTCGTATCAGGATCTCCTTGAAACAGTGCGACGAGAATCCCCAATACGCGGAGCGTGCCGTCAGACATATTGTTTGCGAGAAATCGCCATGGGTATTTTGCACCTGCGACATCCTGCCTAAACTCTAGTGTTTCTTTGGGACCGATCTCTTTGGTCTCTACCCCATGTACCCCAGGAACAACCTTTGCGAGATATTCTTCGATATCCCCCTTTACATTCAATGAAAGTTGGGCAAGGACACTTGTGAGATTGCTCCCGTCACGAATAAGCAAATCGCCTGGATCGGGGGCTTGGAGATCGCGGATTTTATCGGGGTTGAGGCTATAAAATCCCATCTGAGAAAATGCTTCGTAGACAGGGCGAAATGCACTCAATCCGGAGGCGTTGACCAAGTAGAGCCGATCCGTTGAAGCAGCCGGAGCAACCTCCATGCTTGTCTTGGTCACAGTACCATTTTCAACATGGAAGTATTCTTCTTGAGTGAGCAGATGTGGACTCCAAAGTTTACATTCTTCCCTCTGAACCTCGTATCCGCCGCGTGGGCGAGCACCAATGCGAAAGACATAGTGTCCGGTATAACCTTCTGGCAAAATGAAGTCTAGACGAATGCTAAAATGATTTGGATGTCCCCCGGAGCGACGGCGGACATCGTTAATGCCCCCTCGATCACGTATGGCGTGGTCTAGCGATGAATTCAACCCATCGGCGACGAATCGCAGCGAGTCAAGGAAATTACTCTTGCCGGCACCATTGGGTCCCACGAGAAACATCAATGGACGCAGCTGCACATCACACGCAGCAATACTCTTATAGTTTTTTAGGGTAACTCTTGTAATAAACGTTGAATCTGTCATGTCAATGTTCCAATCTTGTCATCCCAAATCGTGAAAAGTCCTACAATTAGCGCGACGATCCCTAAACAGATGTGAACCTTGTGATTTCTCTAATGTTTGCCTTGACGTTCCTTTTTAACGGTTGAGGTCAATTCGTTGATTATTTTTTCATCTTTTGTCAATTCCCCATTTGGCAGTTCGTGGTAGATGTGCCCATTAAAAGAGTACACATTTGGGATGCCTTTTTTCGATTTTCTTCCTATACCCTTTTAACAGCACGATTGCCGATTCGCAGGAATTCCAGTGTTTGTTTGTAGATCTCAGGACTTAATTCGTCTTGACTCATTGTGTGCCTCCATTGCGAAAAAAATCAGTTCTTCTAAGATAACCTAAGTTGCTAGTTATTGAAAATCCGTCAGAACTGTAGGTCGAGATTCACATCTCGACACAAAAATGTCGATTTTGGAAAATCGACCTACATCAATGATACAATTTGCACAGGGATTAGGGGTTATTGGTTGGAATATGCTGGCTACTAGCAACTTACATTAAGATAGACGGCAACTTGCGATATTATATCCGATTCTAGTAAAACGTTCAATCGAAAATTGAGAACTGTTGTGTCTTGGGCTTTGCACTTTCCGTCATTGACACCACAGCCCCGATGTATTATCATGTAGGACAGGATTTTTTCTATTCAATCTTGGTGACACACAGGAGAACACTATGAAGATAACAGGATTTGAAACGATTCCGATACGGGGACGCGCGATGGTTTTGAAGATGTTCACCGACGAAGGTTTGGTCGGCTTCGGCGAACCGATGAACTACGCGCATTGGCGTCCAGTCGCTCAGGCGGTGGACGATATGGGGGAATATCTGATAGGCAGGGACCCCTTGCAGATCGAGGACCACTGGCAGGCGATGTTCCGATCCAGCTACAGCAGGAGTATGCCCGTGCTGGTCGGTGCGTTGAGCGGGATCGAGATGGCGATGTGGGACGTATTCGGTAAAGCGGTAGGGCTGCCGGTATGGAAACTGCTGGGCGGCTCGGTGCGTCGGCGTGTCCGCGTATACACAGCTTCGGGGGGCTCGACACCGCAGGAGTGCGCGGAGAACGCAAAGGCTGCTGTTGAGAGAGGCTTCAGCGCGGTGAAGATGGGGGGCTCACAGGGACCTGTGCGCTTTGTGGATACGCCGAAGGCGATTGATACGATGGTGGCGCGGGTGGCAGCGGTCCGCGAAGCGGTGGGCGATGAAGTCGATATCGCTGTCGATCTCCATCGACGATTCAGCCCCACCATGGCGACAATTTTTGTGAAGGAATTGGAACCGCTGCGTCCACTGTTCGCCGAGGAACCGTGCCATCCAGAGAACAACGAGCCACTGCTGACGTTGTCACGATCAACAACGGTGCCGATTGCAACGGGGGAACGTCACTTGACAAGGTGGAGTTTCCGAGAAGTAATCGAGCGCGAGATGTGTGCCATCTTGCAGCCTGATATTCGACACTCCGGCGGGATAATGGAGTTGAAAAAAATTGCGACGATGGCAGAGATCCATAACATGGCAATTGCCCCGCACAACGCAGCCGGCCCCGTCGGGGTAGCAGCATCGGTGCACGTGATGGCAACCATACCCAACCTGCTGATTTGCGAAGGCGGGCACAATCGGGGGCAGGGGCTATTCAAGAAACCGCTGACCCTAAAGGACGGGTTTATCGAACTGCCGACGGAACCGGGCTTAGGGGTGGATATGGAGGATGAGGCCATCGAAGCGTTTCGGGACGATACCTTCCAGCTGCGAGGGATGTTCTGGCACGAGGACGATGGCTCTTTCGCGGATTATTAAATAAAAATGTCACAAACCACCCATGTTAGTCCAACAGAGGGCGTCCTATACATTGTGAGCACACCGATCGGCAATCTGGAAGACATCACACTCCGAGCGTTGCGGGTACTCAAAGAGGTTAATCTGATCGCTGCGGAGGACACCCGCCACACACGCCGCTTGCTTGCCCATTACGAGATTCGGACGCCGATCACTAGCTATTTTGAGGGAAACCAGATCCAGAAAGGCGAGAAGCTAGTTGCGCGGTTGAAAGTGGGAGAGTCAATCGCACTGGTCTCTGATGCCGGCACGCCGACAATATCGGATCCGGGGTATCGCCTGTTAATTCAGTGCATTGAAGCGGCTATCCCTATTGTGCCGATTCCCGGTCCTTCAGCTTGCATCGCAGCAGCTTCGGTTGCAGGCTTGCCGCTACACAATTTCGTTTTTGAAGGTTTCCTTTCGCCGAAGTCAGGGAGACGGAAACGCCAACTCACGAATCTATGTGAGGAACAGCGAACCCTCGTCTTCTACGAATCGCCCCATCGGATAATTGTGTTCCTGCAAGATGTTCTGAAGGTGTTCGGGAATCGGCGGATTTCCGTTGCGCGTGAGTTGACAAAAAAGTTTGAAGAGGTCTTTCGAGGCACGGTGACTGAAGCGATTGAGAAATTTAAAGAAACGTCGCCGCGGGGGGAGTTTACCATTGTGATTGAAGGATTCCTTTCAAGCCTAGAATAGCGCACCTGAGCACATATCTATCGAACAGAAATCGAAATAAACTGAATAATTCCGATGAAAGGGCTAACTAATCCTAATGCAAGTCTTTAGCAATATGGTAGGTTAGCTTTTACGCTCAGGTGTCTTGAAAAGGAAAGGAGACTATTCCAAATGAAAGCAAAATTCATATCTATGGGGCAACTGCTGATTGTCTTGGCAGTATGTGGTCTAATGCTCCTAATCTACACAGGCTGTGGTGCTGTTGACGACGATGACGATGATGATTTCTACGCAGAGGTTGATGATGCCTACAGCTACGGGCCTCCACCGGCGGGCTCTATTCCTGCGGGATTGAACCCTCCAAACGGTGCAGCCTTTGATGATGTATTCTTTAAGGACTATGGCACCAATCCCTTTATTGATACGGAGGACGATCACTTTTCAACGTTTGGTATGGATGTAGATACCGCTTCCTATTCCGTCACGCGGCGATACCTCCGAGATGGTCTCCTGCCTCCGCCGGAAGCTGTGCGTGTCGAAGAATTTATCAACGCCTTTAATTACAGTTATGACCCGCCGTTGCATGAGGCATTCGCAGTCCATATTGACGGTGCCCCCTCTATATTCGGTGAAGGCAAGCGGCTCCAATTGCTGAGAATCGGCATCCAGGGGCGGGTCGTTCAAAGTGAGAACCGCAAGGACGCGATATTGACCTTTGTGATTGATGTCTCCGGTTCAATGGCAATGGAAAATCGGTTGGGATTGGTGAAGCGATCGTTGCAACTTCTTGTTGATCAACTTCGGCCCGGCGACGAGGTGGGCATCGTGATTTACGGTTCTCGTGCAAAGGTTTTACTTCCGCACACGGGCGTTGAAGAGCGCGCAAGAATCTTGAGAGCGATTGATTCTCTCGCGCCGGAGGGCGCAACGAATGCCGAGGAAGGGCTTCGCATGGGCTATGATCTCGCCTTAAAGAATGCGAGGGTTGGTGGCATCAATCGCGTCATTCTTTGTTCGGATGGAGTTGCCAATGTCGGACAAACGGGGCCCGATGCCATTCTCAGAGAGGTTCGTGCCCACGTTGATGAAGGGATAACATTGACGACGATCGGTTTTGGCATGGGCAATTTCAACGATATCCTGATGGAACAGCTCGCTAACAAGGGAAATGGCAGCTACGCTTATATTGATACCCTTGGCGAAGCGAGACGAATCTTTGTAGAGAACCTGACAGGTACGTTGCAGGTTATTGCCCGAGATGCTAAGGTTCAGGTTGATTTCAACCCGCGGGTTGTCAGTCGTTTTCGTTTACTCGGTTATGAGAATCGTCGCCTCGATCATGAAGATTTCTGGGACGACGATGTGGATGGTGGGGAGATTGGTTCAGGACATAGTGTAACGGCACTCTACGAGATTAAACTCCATGAGGGTGCAGTGGGGCAGCTCGCAACCGTTTTTATACGGCACGAAGATCCGGACACCCGTCAAGTCATGGAAATTAGCAAAGATATCTTTGCTGCAGAACTTGTAGATGTGTTTGAAGAGGCGTCCCCTGAATTTCAATTAGCAGCTGCCATCGCGGAATTTGCCGAAATCTTGCGGGACAGTTTCTGGGCACGGGAGGGCAGCTTAGAGGCTGTACATCAAGTCATCGAAGGGGTCCTACCTCAAATCCACGACGAGCAGAGCAATGAGCTAATGCACCTCGTGAACCAAGCGGCGCGTTTTAAGGCACAGAGTTTAGAGCAGATTGAGTGAAGCGGAAACGCATCGTTTGTGATGGATTCACTCGGTGGAATCTACTGTAGGGGATGTGAGCTGCCAAAGTAGGATTGTCCCGTCTTCACTCCCACTGGCAAGCATCTTTCCATCGGGCGAGAATGCAACAGAATGGACATGAGCGGTATGGCCCTCTAGGGTTCCTTTGTGTTCCCCGGTGGCAGTATCCCACAAGCAAACTGTATGGTCCCAACTTCCGCTGGCAAGCGTTTTCCCATCGGGAGAATATGCGAGGGTAAACACATGACTTGTGTGCCCGTCAAGGGTTGCTTTGTGCGCCCCGGTGTCAACGTCCCACAACCCAACGGTGTGGCGATACCCCCCACCGGCAAGCGTTTTGCCATTTGGAGAACACACCAAGAGAGTGACCCAATCCGTCTCACCGGAAAGGGTTACTTTATGTGTCCCGGTCTTAACATCCCACAGCTGAATCGTATGATCCCGACTTCTGCTCGCTAACGTATCACCCATTGGACAGAAGTATACAGAAGTGACCTGATCTGTATGCTTCTCAAGGGTTGCGCTGTGTGTCCCGGTGCCAACATCCCACAATCGAATCGTATGGTCCCAACTCCCACTGGCAAGCATTTTGCCATCCGGCGAAAACATTACAGAAATGACTTCAGCTGTGTGGCCCTCAAGGGTTGATTTGAGTGTTCCGGTTTCCATATCCCACAACCGAACTGTGTAGTCGTCACTACCGCTAGCAAGTGTCTTGCCGTCCGGAGCGAACGCCACAACAGTCCCCCGATCCGTATGTCCTTCAAGCGTGTTTTTGGGTTCTCCGGTGTCAGCATTCCACAGTCGAATCGTGTGGTCATCACTGCTGCTAGCAAGTGTCTTGCCATCTGGGGAAAACACCACGCGGGGAAAGCGAGTTATATGCCCCTCAAGCGTTGCTTTATGTTTTCCGGTATTGGGATTCCACAACCGTATTGTAGAGATCAAAAGGGGGGCATTGTGTTTTTCGGTCTTAGCTTTTTCCAACAAAATCATGGAATCCTGACTTCTACTTGCTAGCGTACTCCCCTCCGGGGAGAACACCACCGACTGCACATCATGCGTGTGTCCTTCAAGAGTTATCTTGATTTTTCCGGTCTCCATATCCCACAGTCGAATCGTTCCGTCATGCCCGCCACTGCTAGCAAGTGTCTTGCTGTCCGGAGCAAACGCCACAGCAGTCCCCCGATCCGTATGTCCTTCAAGGGTCATCTTGATTGTTCCGGTTACGATCTCCCACAATCGGATAGTATTGTCCCAACTCGCACTGGCAAGTGTCTGCCCATCCGCTAGAAACGCCGCGGAGAAGACGGAATCGGTATGTCCTGTAAGCGTCATTTTGATTTTTCCGGTCTCCATATCCCACAGTCGAATCATATCGTCTTCGCTGCCACTGGCAAGTGTCTTTCCATCGGGGGAGAAGTTGACGGAATAAACGGCGCCCTCATGCCCAAAAAGGGTTTTCCTGTGTTCTCCGGTGTCAGCATTCCATAACCGAATCATTTCGTCCCAACTCCCACTAGCAAGCGTTTTTCCATCTGGGGAAAACGCGATGGAGCTGACATCATGGCCATGCCCTTCAAGAGTTATCTTGATTTTTCCGGTCTCTATATCCCATAAGCGAATCGTCCCGTCATAACCGCCACTACTAGCGAGCGTTTTTCCATCTGGGGAAAATACCACAGAACTCACCTCATGGCCATGTCCATTAAGGGTTGCTTTATGCTGCGCGGTGGAAGTTTCCCACAACCGTATTGTCTCGTCTATACTTCCGCTGACAAGTGTTTTGCCGTCCGGAGAGAAAGTTACGGAAAGCACCCAATCCGTATGTCCCGTAAGCAGAGTGACTGCGGATCCGGTATGTACGTCATAAAGCCAGATGCCGATGGTACTTGCCACGGCAAGCTGGGTGCTATCTGGTGAATGGACTATAGCAAGGATTCTGCCTTTACCGAGGCGCGCTTTAGCACCGTCGGGTAACCCCCATTGGGTATGGGCTTGGGCGAGAGCATCTGGTTGAAGAAATAGGGTAGAAACCAGCAGAAGGGCGAGATTGAAAAACCGTCTCTGTGTCATCAGATTATTCTTTTGCTGAGTGGAGTTCAGGACTTTCGAGGGTTGTGGAAAATCCACAAGCATATATACATCATAGATTCTAACACACGCAGAAGTAGAATACAAACGAAATTGCACAAATTTTGTGCATATCAATTATGTACAGAAAACGTCTTTCTGAAGAACTCGGTTTCTGGTTTCTTAGAAAATTTCTATTTCAATTTATGCTGCTGGGATGATACCCTATATATTGTTAGTTCTTTAGATTTCGCTCTTATAAAAAACAGGAGGTAAGCCATGGCAACAGATGCAAACATCCGCGCCTTAGTGATTACCGGCGGGCACGGTTTCGAGCAGGGACCGTTTTGGGAGATGTTCGATAGTTTTGAAGATTTCAGTTACGATGCTGTTGTCTTTCCGGATGCGTTTGAATATCTGAACGTTGAAGCGGCAAAGAATTACGATGCACTCGTCTTCTACGATATGTGGCAGGAGATTACCGCTGACCAGCAGGAGGCGTATCTTGAACTGCTAAATCAAGGCAAACCGATTGTGTACTTGCATCACGCGCTGATTTCGTTCCAAGAGTGGGGTGAATTCAACCGAATCGTCGGTGGAGTTTGGGAGGAAGGCAAAGGCACGGTGAAACATAACGTTCAGTACACTATCCAGATTGCTGACCCCGACCATCCCGCGACACAAGGGATGCAGAATTTTGAGATTGAGGATGAGACGTACGGCAATTTCGACGCCAATCCCGATGTGCATGTTCTTCTCACGGCGGAACACCCGGAGAGCGCACCGGTAATTGGTTGGACTCATCGATATGGCAATTCTCAAATTGTGTACATCCAGCTAGGACACGACGGACTTGCTTACGGCAATCCGGGGTATCGTAAGCTGGTCGATCAAGGGATTCGTTGGGTAGTGACTACGGAGTATTAGTCATAGGATCCGTTCCGAGAGTCCGATACTTGAATATGTCTACCCAAGCTGAACGATCTGATAAATGGGAAGCACCGCTAGGAAGCTAGCACTGTCACATCCTGACTGTGGGATCAACTGCTATGACAAAACCGGATATTGGTGAGCGACACGAAATTCAGTTGACCGATTTAACCTATTCTGCCTCCGCTGTCGGTCGGATTGATGGGATTGTCACATTTGTCCACCGGGGTGTGCCGGGTGAAACGGCGCAAGTCGAGATTACTGAAGTCAAGAAACGGCATCTGCACGCCCGAATTAACGAAATCATCTCGCTGTCTCCAGATCGTTGCCCACCGCCGTGCTCCTACTTTGATGCAGGATGTGGCGGCTGTCAATGGCAGCATATCAACGTGGCGGCTCAACTCGATGCAAAAGCGCGAGTGCTTACCGAAGCATTAAATCGGATTGGGGGCTTATCGTCCCTGCCCGATATAGCGCGCCATCCTACGCCTCAGCCGCTTGGCTACCGGAATAACATCCGTTTGGCTGTTACAGCTGTCCGACCTCAAGTTGAATTCGGATTCAAGCAAGAAGGTAGCCATAATGTGCTTCCAATCGATCGGTGCGAAATTGCCCGCCCTCCAATCAACAGAGCTTTGCCACAAGTTGCCGATCTAATAACAACCCTCCGGTGCTTTCACGTAAATGAGTTGACATTGCGGGTGTCTGCCACGACCGGCGAGGTTATGTTAATCCTGATTTTTCCGAAAAGATACAAGCCGCGCTTTAAATTCATTGACGAAGACTTACAGGGCTATCCGGCAATCCACTCGCTTTATAGCCAGAGTGGGGAGCGGGGGCAGCCTGTACAAATTGCAGGTAAACGGACGTTAACCGAAACCGCCGGTGGACTATCCTTCGAGGTTGGTTCCGAGACCTTCTTTCAGAACAACCTTGCTGGACTAGAACAGCTTGTAGATATTGTTCGGCGGCACGTCCAAGCGCAGCCTCCGACCGTGGCTATTGATGCCCACTGTGGTGTTGGAGTTTTTACGTTGACGGCTGCCCAAGCTGCGAGAGCTGCCTTTGGGCTTGACCTCCAAGCGGAGGCGGTCACGCTTGCGACCCGTAACGCTAAGACTAACGGCATCACAAATACAAACTTCCGTGTTGGGAATCTTGCCAAGCTAGGCAGTGTGAAGGCGGATTTGGTTCTTCTCGATCCACCACGAGGCGGGTGTTGGTCGGAAGATCTGGAAGCCCTCGAACGAATCACACCGAAACACATCCTATACATCTCCTGCAATCCCACTACACTCGCCCGTGATTTGTCCAAACTCAGTGCGAGCTATAAAGTGACCTCCTTGGATCTTGTGGATCTATTTCCAATGACATATCATTTTGAAACGGTGGTTGGGTTGCAGCGATTATGAATAAATCGTCTCTGATTTGCGTTCCTGTCTGTGTTTAGAGGAGTTTATGAATATTGAATACCGTGCCCCGCGCAACGAAATCGAACTTGACGATACAATTGAATGCAGTGTTCGTGCGTTCGGGGATTCAGGGGATAGACGATATCGCTTTACAAACTTTGTCAAACAGGATCCATGGTTTGACCTCAATAACACGCGCGCCTGTTTTGTGGACGGCAAGGTCGCTAGCGTCGTACAGGTCTTTGACCGTCCTATGCATATTGGGCATTGTGTCGTGCGGCTAGGAGGCGTCGGCAGCGTTGGTACACCTCTGGAGTATCGTCGCGCCGGCTATTCATCTAGAGTGGTACAGGACACTGTCCGGTATATGCGAGCGGCGGGTTACGATCTCTCACTGCTGTCCACAGGCATCCAGTCGCATTATGCCAAAGCAGGTTGGGTAATATATCCGACCTACGACATAGAACTGACCCTACCCGCAATGCTTCGGGAGATACCTACTGATTTGACGATCGAGCAGTATGAATCGCACCGAGATTTACCAGCGTTGCAAGGGATTTTCGATCAGTTTAATGCCAATCGCACAGGGACATTTGTCAGAAATGATACATATTGGATCAACCGCCCCACATGGAGACCATACGATCCGACGCTGTATTGGGTTGCTAAACGGGGTGGAACAACTGTTGCTTATCTGCAAGTTGAACGGTGGAGGGTGGCTGAATACGGCTATCTTCCAGATGAGGAAGAGGCGATGCTCTCGCTATTCAGCCACTGCTTTCGTTGCGTGAAGGCGGAAGGAGTTCAGGAAATTGATGCATTGGCACCATCGGAGAGCCGAAAGATATTCGAGACGATGGGGTGCTCTGTTCGGAGACGCGAGCGGAGCAATATTATGGCACTAGTTATCAACTTTGAGTCGTTGTTGACAAAGATTAAGCCGTTGTTGGAAGCGAGGCTCAGGGATTCGGACTTTGTGGCATGGAGAGGAAATATTCGCATCCGCTACGAAGCCGGTGAACAGACGATGATTATTCGGGATAGCGAAATCAGCATTACGCGGAACATTGCGTCGCCGGAGATTGACCTTCTCGTCAATCAAACACAGCTGCTGAAGCTGCTATTTGGGAATATAAGTGTCGAGCAGGTTGTTTTTTCCAACAATTTGCAGATTCACGAAATCGGTTTGCTTGATGCACTTTTCCCGGCAGGTGAACTATTTATATGGTGGCTGGATAGGATCTAATCGGTCACATGGCGTACTAACCAAGCCGAGCAGGTCAGGTGAATAGATCACAAAAGCCGCAAAAAAAATACAGAGTATTCCAATTGTCAATAGATAGTAACCTTGCTTTAGGGTCATTTAATTCTTCTGTGAGAGGGATTTCCCAATCCTAATACTTCACTGGTAAAGCGATTCCCTTATTGCGCCTTTTCGCCCCAAATGGTTAAAAAGTCGAAAACTGAATAGCCCTAACCTTGCTTATCTTAGACTTGCATTTCTGTCTGTGTTTGGAGCAGTTTATGAATATTGAATATCGTGCCCCGCGCAACGAAACTGAACTTGACGACACGGTCCAGTGCAGTATTCGTGCTTTTGGGGGTTCAGAACATATACAACATCTCTTTGTAAATATTGTCGAACATGATCCATGGTTTGATCTCAATAACACGCGCGCCTGCTTTGTAGATGGTAAAGCTGCTAGCGTTGTGCAAATTTTTGAGCGTCCCATGCGCATTGGGAATTGTGTTGTGCGGATGGGAGGTGTTGGCAGCGTCGGCACAGATCCACCGCATCTACGCGCGGGCTATTCATCGAGGGTACTGCGAGATAGCGTCCGGTATATGTGCACAACAGGCTATGATCTCTCGATCCTTGGTACCGGCATCCAATCGCACTACGCAAGGGCGGGCTGGGTAATGTATCCGACCTACAGCATGGAGGTGAGGCTGCCCCCAACGCTTCGGGAGGTGTCTGCTGACGTGGCTATTGAGTTATGTGACTTGGATCAAGATTTGCCGGCGTTGCGGGCAATTTTCGATCAATTTAACGCCAATCGAACAGGGACGTTTGTCAAAAATGCTGAGTATTGGACTAATCGACCTAAGTGGCGGACGCACAATCCGGCGTTGTATTGGATTGCTAAACAGGGCGGGACAACTGTCGCCTATCTGTTGGCTGAACAGTGGGAGATTGGTGAATTCGGCTATCTTCCAGATGAGGAAGAGGCGATGATTGCGTTATTCTACCGCTTCTTTCATTGTGTACAGGCGGAGGGGGTTCAGTATATCGGGGCACCAGTACCGTCACAGAGTCGAAAGATGTTTGAGGCGATGGGATGCTCCGTTCAAAGGCGAGAGAGCAACAACATGATGTTTCTGATAACTAACTTTGAATCGCTGTTGACGAAGATCAAGCCGTTGTTGGAGATGAGACTCAGGGCTTCAGATTTTACAGCATGGACCGGTGCCATTCGCATCCGCTACGAAGCTGATGAACGGACGTTGATTATTCGGGAGGGAGAAATCAGTGTTGCACAGGACAGCGTATCGCCGGAGATAGACCTCCTTGTCAGTCAAACACAGCTGCTAAAACTATTATTTGGGAATATGAGCCCCGAGCAAATTGTCTTTTCCAACGATCTGCCTATCCGTGAAATCGGTCTGCTCGATGCACTTTTCCCGTCAGGTGAACTGTTTATGTGGCGGACGGACCGATTCTAATCGAGGCTAAGATGCAAATTGAACTTCTTAACGATATCGAGGCAGCCTTTGGGAAAGTTTCGGTAACACCCCCAATTAATGGTGTTTATCCTGATTTTTTCTTTGGGATACCTTCGGGGGTTCTGGACGATGTCTATGCCCGGATTGGAATTATCCGGGCTTCGGAGACTCCCGTACTTGTCCTTGCAATAGACACATTGGGATTTGGTGTGGCGGAGATCTCAGAACTTGAGGACGTGATAGGCAACGCAACCGGCATTCCACCGCCCCGAATCTTGATCACCGGCAGCCACAGCCATTCCGCGCCAATCTTGTGTCCTGTTGACCTTTTCGGCGGGTTTAGCTCCTATTTCGATGGTTTGTGCGAGCGCGTGGGCGAACTGGCAAAAGATCTGCTATCCCGCATGGAGGCTGCCACGCTCTCGTTTGGGAGATCGAGTTGCGATTTTAATGTGAACCGACGGCGGATAACCCCAGAGGGCACCTGTGTGTCCGGTCCTAATCCGGATGGCGTGGTCGATAAAAGCGTACCAATCGTTGCGTGTCATCGCGCAAATGGTTCATTGGCAGGCGTGTTCTTCAGCTATTGTTGTCATCCAACGATTCTGTTAGGACCAGAGGTCTCAGGGGATTATCCGGGACAAGCCCAACTAGCGTTGGAAGCGCGGCATCGGCAATCCGTTGCGCTGTACCTGCCCGGTATGTTCGGAAATGTACGTCCAAACCTGTCGGACGGAGATGGCAGCTTTAGGAAGGGCACCCCTATTGACGCGATGCACTGCGGTAGCCAGCTAGCGGATGCCGTGGATAACGCCTTAAAGGATTGCAAACCAATTTCAGTTGATACCATTCGCACCCGACGCCTACGCCGTCCGCTTCCACTTGATCAGCCACCAGCGCGTCAGACGCTTGATGAAATTGCCGCTCAAGCAGTCAAATCCGCGCAGGCGAGCGACGAAGAAAAAGCGAGACAATCGTTGTACCATGCCGGCTATCAGCTGGCGATGCGTCAGTGGGTGCAACAGATTCGGTTGGAAGAGGTAGAGCACCGCGTCCCAACAGCGGTGGACTATACCTTCTCGCGGTGGGACATCGGCGATGTCTGCTGGCTAACTTTTTCGGGCGAGTTTTTCTTAGAGTATGGGTTGTATGCTCAGTCACTGTTGGGATCAGATCGGACATTCACACTCGGTTACACCCAGGGCTGCCAGACCTACGTGCCGACTGCACAAGCCTTGACTGAAGGCGGCTACGAACCGAACGCTTACAAGCGTTGGCGGCAGAGTGCTCCATTTGCACCAGAGGTTGAGGAAGCTGTCAAGGCGGCGATACGGGAATTAGTCGGCGATGAGCGAAGGCAGTAGGAGTAACCCTTGTGGTTGCCCTTTCTTTAGGGTTGGAAGAAAAAAACGTGTGTGTCAGAATTGTGTCATGATCTCATGGTAGATGTCAACCGCTTTCAAGACCTGTTCACACTCAACCCATTCGACTGCGGCATGTGCCTGATCAATACTGCCGGGCCCGAAGACGATGGAAGGAATACCAACAGAGGTGAATTTGCTCGCATCGGTGCCGTAAGGAACGCCCGTTATCTCCGATTTCCCAATCACGGATTCACATGCGCTGACAGCGACCTGCACGATGTGTGCATCTTCAGGGGTTTCCATTGGGTTATCCATGAGATAGGGTGTCTCCATAGTGACATCTAAATCCGGATCGGCGGCTTGTGCACGTGCTAACCTTTCTTGAAACGGGACAAGGGCTTCCTCCGGTGTTTCGCCGGGGATGACACGGCGGTCAATATCAATAATACATTCATCGGGCACGAAGTTGACCTGTACACCTCCGGTAATGACGCCGATATTGAGTGTTGGGCTACCGGTGAGTGGATGAGTCATGGAGTCATAGGTCGGTGCGATCTCCTCCTCAATAGCGCGGATCAGTCGGGTCATCTTTGAGATGGCGTTTATACCAAGATACGGCTTGGCACTATGTGCAGCGACCCCTTTGACGACGATATGGAAACGCGCCAATCCCTTGTGCGCCCGGATGACTGCCAAATCGGTAGGCTCAGAGATGACCGCTGCATCTACTTGGACAGTTTCTGCCAACCGCAGCGCACCCTTAAAGCTGAATTCTTCATCCACAGCACCGGCATATTTGATGGTACACGGGGGTTTCACTCTCGCCTCCTTAAAACGCTTCATCGCGTGTATCATGGCGACGCCCCCGGCTTTGGTGTCGCACGCGCCTCGCCCGTAGAGTAGACCGTCCCGGATATGCGGTTCATAAGGTGGAATGGTCATAACGCTGACGGAAGCGGTATCCATGTGACATTCAAACAGCAGTACGCGGTTCGGGTCTTCACCTTCCAGTGTGGCGATGATATTGCTTCGCCCCGGTAACACTTCATCTGTCTCATAAGGGATATCGACGGCATCGAAGAAATCGGCAAGATATTCAACCATACCAACCTCACCGCGTTTCCCGCCGGGTAGACTGGTGTTTATACTCTCAATCGCCACGACATCTTGCAGGGTGGCGAGGACTTCATTATCACTACGTACCCACGATTGGCTCATCAAATTTCTCCTTTGCGTAAAATATGAATTCCTTCTGGTTATTGATTGCGGGATAATACGACAAAGATAGGACGAAATGCGAGACGAACTTTCGATAATTTTCTTGTCAATGCCCGCTTGTGTATCTGAAAATCGCCCGTACCTTACTTGTCTTTACTGCTCTATTCTTCCCAGCGATACATCTTTCTCGGTGTCGAATCTGCCTTTGCTGCTTCCCAAGCATCTATCCAAGCTTGATGATCTCGTGTGACGCTTTCCGGTTGTTCCTTGCTGTGCACCTGAATCCCGGGCAGCGGTCTTCCGCCCGGTTTCCGCGCATCGTGCCAGCGAAGGTCTAAACTCCACCGAACCATATTTGATAGGTTCGGAAGTGAACCGTGTGGGGTTCGGCAATGGATAAAAATCACTCCGCCTTTCTTCACCGGTATCCTCACCGGCTCGCCTTTGGGCATCACCTCCGGAGCAATCATCCAGCCGTAGGGGCACCGCACATGCCTCCGAATCTCGCCGCGATGTAGCCCCGGATAGAGGTGTATTGTTCCATTTTCTTCGGTCGCGTCTACGAGGGGAATCCACGTCGTCACAATGAGTGTATCGTCCGCCTCCGGCAGCAATACAGCGGCATCCTGATGAAACGGTGACTGTTGTATCCAATTATCAAACCCTTCGTCCATCAGAGGTTCCGGCAATTTTGGCCGCACATGATGCGTTGGATTGCAGTAAATTTCTGGACCGATAATTGATTCAAGGGGGTCCAGTAAATTCCTGTTATGCAGGAAGTCGAAGATTGGGCGGCGAAGATTCACCGGAAATGACACCTGTCCCTGTAGGGGATCGCCTGCCTCTTTGGTCAACCAAGCGATACGCCGCTCGAAAGGTTGCGTTTTATGACGTTCCCTTATTTTCCCTTCGGTGTATAGCTCATCGGCGATGGTATCAATAAGTTCCTCAAAGTCTGCAATTAATGGATTCAGGTCTTCATGGCTTAAAGCATCTTCCACAACTAGATAGCCATTTTGATGAAACGCTTCGACCTGTGCTTGGGTAAGTCCCATTGATAAATCCTCTCTGGATGTAATCGTGATTTGCCGCTTTTTTGGTGAGTCGTGATGCGTCTGCATTTCCTTCCTCTTGACTAAGAACGCAATCCCGATAGAATTGCTTCCGCCAACTCCATTGTCTTAATCGCCTCCTCCAGATTCGCTGCGGGAAGTGAAACCGGACGATCTGCTTTGATACAATCGAGGAAGTACCGGTTCTGTTCCTCTGTACCACTAGTGCCTCTGCCGGTCAACTGGTGTTGCTGACCATCACAGAAAACAGTTCCCTGCGATACCCCTTCGAGATAGGCGGAGATGTCTCGTCCGTGGATTTCATAGCGTTCGAGGCGGGCGTCCGTGGTGTAGTTAGCAGCAAGATGTGCGACACAACCGTTCTCGAACAGGATGAGCGCAGCGTGGACATCTTTATAATCGGAGATTGTGCGACGCACAACGCTATGCACTTCTTCGACCTCTGCCCCCGCCATGGCGCGAACAATGTCGAGCGCGTGTATAGGCGTTTCGAGAAACAGGTTATCCATCAGATGTTCGGGGAAGCGACCTGATTTTATGAATCCAGTTACACTTTTATGGAACTCTCCCACAAGTTGTGTGACGGACCCTCGCGCTTCGACCATCTCGCGTGCTTTGACGATGATGGGGTGGAAACGACGATTCCAACCGACCATACTTTTGGCACCTGTGCGGACGGCGGCATCGCGCAAAGCGGTCGTTTCTGCGACACTCATTCCCGGTGGTTTCTCCATCAAGGTGTTGATACCGCGCTCTAGACAAGGCAGTGCTGCCTGCCCGTTGAGGTGCGCTGGTGTTGCGACGAATACCGCATCCAGCGACTCAGCATCTAGCATCTCATCGACACTGGCATAACGTCCCACTATGTTGAACTCATCGCCTGCGGCATCTCTCGCTGCCTCAATCGGATCACAAACAGCGACTAGGTCTACATCATCAAATTCTTGGAGAACGCGTACATGCCCAAGGCCACGTCCACCGCAGCCGATTAAAGCAACCTGTAATTTCGACATAATTTTTTCCCTCCGTATCTCGTTTATTAGGTGTGACAGCGAATAAATTGGCCCCTCCCTGTTTAGGGCTGAAGTTGTCGTAAGTGTTGTTCAGCATCCTCTTTCCATTCGGCGGGTGGATTCAGTTCAAGGAATTTTTTCCATCGACTAATTGCTTGCTGTGTCTTGCCTGTGTATTCATACATCAAGGCAAGATTATAGTTTGCCGTCAGATTCTTGGGATTTATCTGAATCACCGTTTCAAACTGCTCTGTTGCTGCACCGAGTTGATCTAGATAGTAGAGTGTGCTTGCGTAGTTAAGCAGCGTTGACACATGGTTCGGTTGTAACTCCAGGGCTTTCTCTAACGTTTCTTTAGCACGCCCAAAGTTGGTGCTATAACTGCTGTAGAGATCGCCAAGCCGTTGGTAGGCTCTGACGGATTCCGGATCGATTTCGAGCTCCTTTTCAAAATGGCGAATCGCTTTGTCATGGGTTCCTTCCGATTCCGCAATTAGACCAAGCTCAAGGTATACTCCCTTGTACTTTTTCTTGAATTGGAGAGTCTTCAGAAGTATCTCTTTGGCGTCTTCGCGTTGATCTATATCTACATACGTCATGCCGAGGTAGTAGTGGGCATCAGAATTGTTCGGTTCTAGGGCAATCGCCTTTTTGAAATCCTCCGCGATCTGGCCATGTCGATAGAGTGTGTCACCAATCTGTTTATAGCGGCGGGCGATTAATCCACGATAGAGATAGGCTGGGGCATAGTCGCTTTTTAGATTGATGGTTTTGTTGTATTCCTCAACCGCCATCGCCGCATAAGTATCGTAATCTTCCAACGTTGCGGCGTAACGGTCTAGCAAATGGGCATAACGGAAGTGCCAATCAAAGTGACCATCGTCATATCGATTCGCAAGTTTGAAGTGCTTAATCGCCTTCTCATTGTCCTCGCGTTCTTCAAATATGACTGCGAGGTTGTACTGTGCGTGTGGATGGTTCGGTTCGATCTCCAGACCGGGTTCATACACGCGGATGACATTATCTTTATCGCCTCGCCGAAGATATAGCGCGCCAAGGCGAAGGAATGGATCAGCCTTAGATGGATCGAGTCTGATTATCGTTTCATACCGTCTGATGACGTTATCGATATCCCCCTGTTGTTCGTACAGAGACGCGATCTGATAGTGTGCATCAAGGTGATCCGGATTGAGACGAGTCGTTGCCAAGAAGGCCTCAAGTGCTTTCTCAGAACGTCCCAATTCAATGTACAGCATGCCCGAAAGATAGTGCGCCTCAACATTCGTCGGCTCAATAGCAATTAACTTCATCAACAACGCCAAAGCATTTTGCTGGTCATTCTGCCCCTTATAGATTTGCGCCGAACGCATTAGGGCATCCGTATAGTTTGCATCAAGTTCAAGGGTTCGCACATAAAGGCGTAGCGCATTTTCGGTATCACCTGAGGCTTCGTAACTACGTCCAAGTAGGTATGCTGCTTCGATATCCTCCGGATAGATGAGAAGAAATTTGCTGAAAGGCTCAATTGCCATATCAAACTGCTCGGCATCGAAGGTAGACTTTCCCTGACTAAAGAAATAACGCTCCAGTCCCGGATCCAATTCAATTGTGCGTTGATAGGAGGTTCTTGCCTGTTCGTAACTCCCTTGTTGATAGTAGGCGTCTCCCAGAAATCTATAAGTGTCCAGCAAGTGTTCCGGCGCGAATTCGATATCCAGATTAGTTTCACTAGAACCAATCAACGCAAGAGTTCTTTCGTAGTATTGGATAGCAGTGGTCAAGTTGCCTGCGTCAGCCTCTATTTGAGCGTAATGGAAAGTTGCCCGTGGATCATCAGGAATGACCGCTAAAAACTGCTTGAGGATGGACTTTGCCTCGTTCCTTCCCATTAATCCAGCATGATAGGGAGCTAATTGTCCCATAAAATGGTCCGTGAGGGGGACACCCGCTTCAATTGCTTGCTTATAGTGCTCAATTGCAAGCTCTTCCTCCCCTATGGCGTGATAAATCTCACCAAGCTGCAGGAGTGCAGCGGTGTGCATCGGATCAATGCTATCAATAATACGTCGAAATATATGGATTGCCCCCTCTTGGTTCCCCGCTTGGACGAAAATCGTGCCGAGTTCATACAGGATCTCTGCGGTGTAAGGCTCGTATTTCTTGCCTGCCTCATATGCCTCCCATGCCTTGTTGAAAAAGCCTTTTCTCGCGAGGGCTTGACCAAGTTTGAAATGGGCAGGCGCGAATTCAGGATCGCGGTCAATTACTTCCTCAAATGCTGCTCTAGCAGCGTTATCGTTTCCAATTTCAAAATGAGCCAATCCGATCCCGTAGTAAGGACGCGCCCATTTTGAGTTCATTTGCTGCACCGTCTGAAACGATTCAAGCGCAGCGTCGGGGTTATCCTGTTGGAGCTGAATTTCACCAAGCCGATAGTAGGCGGGATAATACTTGGGATTCAATTTCAGGCACGCCTCCATCGCTTGGGCCGCGAGTACTAACTTATTCTGTTCTTGATAGATTGCACCGAGACTGAAATGTGCCTGCGACAGGGTTGGGTCAAGCGAGATGGCCCGCTCAAATTGGTTCGCAGCCTTTTCAAAAAAGGCATCGGTCTGCGTCGTGTCTATTCTCCCTTGGTTGGTATAAGCGTAGCCCAGACCGTAGTGTAAACCCGCGTTGGCGCGTTCTGTTGCCGCATCGATTTCATAAAGGGAGATTAGGGCTTCAAGATGTCCTTCCTCTTTCCATTTGTTGACCAGATCCCGATGTTTTTTGACCTGTTTTTCAGGTTTCTTCTCTTTGAGTACTTTCCGATAATCTTTTTCAATAGATTCGCGCCATTGCTCGTTCGCCACTGCAATCGTAGGTGCTACGATTGAGGGTATCAAAATCAGTAGTAGGTATCGAAATAGCATCGGTTTTAATGATTTCATGTGTCCTACCCTTTCTTACCGTAACAGTATGATTAAACAGAACCGCCACCACTTTTGTGTCGATTCAGGGACATCGTGACTGCTAACCTCATTGCTGCCTTCATACTGCTGGGATCCGCCTGATTTTTCCCCGCGATATCGAACGCTGTGCCGTGGTCGACGGAGGTCCTAATAATGGGAAGCCCTAGGGAGACGTTAATAGTGTTTTCAAAGTCCAACAGTTTCATGGGAACATGACCTTGGTCATGATACATTGCCACTACTAGGTCATACGCGCCTCTGACCGCCTGTATGAAAATTGTGTCGGCAGGGAATGGGCCCGCGCACCTCAACCCCATATTCTGAGCGGATTGGATTGCAGGAACAATGAATTCGAGATCTTCATTCCCGAATAACCCATTTTCACCGGCGTGCGGATTGAGTCCACATACAGCGATTCGTGGTTCGGTGAAGCCAAGCGATTGGAGTGCTTCGTTGCCAAGCTGAATGGTGTGCAGAATTCTGGAAGTGTCTAGCTCACACGCGCTCCGCAACGAACGGTGAGTGGAGACGTGAATAACTCGGAGATGATCGTTGACGAGCAGCATCCGTGACTCCGCTGCTTCGGAAAGATCCGCGATAAACTCTGTATGGCCCGTAAAGTTTTGACCGGTTAAGGATACCGCTTCTTTATTCAGTGGGGCGGTTACCATCGCATCTGCATGACCGTCGAGGCAGAGCTGCGTCGCCGTGCGGACATATTCGAGGGCGGCACTGCCACAGGCAGCACTCAATTTTCCTACAGTGAACTGGGAAGGTTCAAGTTGGCGTACATCCAGCAAGTATAGCTGCACAGTGCTAGAACTAGACCACTGTGCAGATCTCCCATCTTGGACGATACAGTCCGGTAGTTTCAGACCGATCTGCTTTTCCACCATGTTTAGAATGGTTGCATCGCCGATGACTACCCAACGGGCGGTATTTAACAGTTCCCTATCCGCTAATGCTTTGAGAACAACTTCGGGACCGATACCAGCCGGATCGCCGGTAGTAATTGCAACTGTTGGTAATGTTTCGCTTTTCATGTCGGAGGGGTCTCTCCCTCGGCTTCTATGTTTTAGTACCACCTAGTCTTATCGACTACATTAATCAACGGTTCTCCGACGACGAAACGCTTGAGGTTTTCGCAGAAGAGTTCAAAAACGCGATTGGGTGCTTTCGGGGACTGGCCCGCATGATGGGGTGTGACGATAACGTTTTCCATTTCCCATAGCGGGCTATCCTGCGGCAGTGGCTCCGGATCTAGAGCATCAAGCCCAGCCCCGGCAAGCTCTTTCGCTCGCAAAGCTTCAACCAATTCGGCTTGATTAACAATTTTCCCTCTCGCAATGTTAATCAAGAATGCTGTTGGTTTCATTGCACAAAATTCAGCTGTGCCCATAATGCCTTCTGTTTCCGTCGTCAACGGACAGCAGATGGCAACCCAATCCGATTGACTTAGCATGTCGTGCAGCCTATCAGTTTTCCAGAGCGACTCAACGTAATCTGGCTTATGTGTCTGCGTCGGATCGACTGCGAGGATGCGCATGTCAAAGGCGGTCGCACGTTTGGCAACCTGTAGACCGATGCTGCCAAGACCCAGGATGCCGATTGTTTCCCCGGCAATTTCCAGCACCGGCATATTCGCTCGGCTTTCCCACACCTTCTCCATCTGCCGCTTAATCGTAATATTGAGTGTTCGTGTAAAGGCGAGGATAAGTGCCATGACGTGTTCAGCGATGTTGACCGCGGTGGTACCGCGGGCGTTTGCGAGGACGATATCGCTATTGATTAACTCAGGAAATCTAAGACCTTCAACGCCAACCCCTCCGGTTTGAATCCAACGAAGTTTTTTAGCGCGACGGATGAGTTCGGGTGTTACTCCACCAAAAATAGCGTCCGCGTCCTCAATCTCGCGTTGCAGTTCATCGTCCGTTGCCGGCGTCACGAAATTGGCGTCAGGTGCGATCGCGCGAGCGACTGCGAGTTGTTCTTCGCTCAAACTATGGGTAATAATTTTCATAGATGATTCTTCCTCTTTTTCAGTATTAAGGCTTTCGCCGGTTACAAATGGTCGGCTTTTGTGCTTTTATTCGTGAGGCTGTGCACCACACAGTTTTATCGCTTTGGAAACGTGATTCAATACATCACCTGCCATTAATCCGTGCGTTCCAATCAATTTGGCAACGATGTCCCCTGCAAGTCCGTGGAGGTAGACGCCTAGCACAGCGGCATCGAAGGCGGGAACTTTTTGTGCCATCAACCCTGCAATCAAACCTGTCAGTACATCTCCCATGCCACCAGTTGCCATGCCGGCATTTCCGGTTGAATTAATCCACACCTCTCCATTTCCGCGTGCAATGACCGTCGGTGCCCCCTTGAGGACGAGCGTAACGTTGTGTGTCTCTGCGAATCGTTGGGCGATTCCAATTCGATCGCGTTCTAACGCTTCGACAGTCCCGCCGATAAGCCTTGCCATTTCACCCGGATGGGGTGTGAGCACTGTTTGGGGTGATAGTGATGAAACAATCTCTTTCGATTTTGAAAGAGCGTTTATCCCATCGGCGTCGATGACGGTTGGAGTATCACTTTCGCGGATTAAGCTGTGAACGAGGGCAACGGTTTCGGGGTGTTGAGAAAGCCCAGGTCCAATCGCAAGAACCGATTTAGTTCGCTCAACAGCTTCGAGGATATGCGACTTCGCTTCCAACGCCAAAGATCCCTCCGCTGTTTCAGGCAGAGGAAGTGTCATCACTTCGGTGAGTTTCACCTCCAAAATCGGATTGAGGCTTTTTGGGGCTCCAAGTGTCACCAAGCCGGCTCCAACGCGCAGTGCTCCTGCACTCGTCAAGGCTGCGGCGCCGGTCATACCAGTAGAAGCAGCAGCGACAAAAACACGTCCATAAGTGCCTTTGTGTGAATGTGTCAGGCGCAGTGGTAAGAGTTGCGCCGCATCAGACGGTTGTGTCCAGTTAACTTGAATGTTTTGAGCATCGATAACGCTCGGCGGAAATCCAATGTCAGCCACCTCAAGTTTGCCTGTGAAGGTTGCCCCCGGATGGATAAGATTTCCTCGCTTAGGGAGTCCCATGGTGACGGTATAGGTCGCTTGGATGCATGCCCCTTCCGCTATTCCAGTATCCGCTGCCAATCCAGAGGGAAGATCAATGGCAACCACCGGGCGGCCTGTTTCGTTTATACAGTCAATGACATCCCCAATAAAGCCGTGTACGCCGCCACACAACCCAGTGCCGAAAATAGAATCGACGATGAGATCGGCTGACGCAATTTGGTTTTCCGCCCTTTTTAACTCGTCTTCAGAAAGAATTGACGTGATTGATAGATCCAAATTTTGTGCAATTTGCAAGTTGGTCAACGCATCACCAGCGAAACTCTCTAGAGGCGAAACGAGGAAAATTTGGATCGGTTGACCGGTGTGTGCAAGTTGTCTAGCAACGACCAACCCATCGCCGCCGTTGTTTCCCTTGCCAACGATAACTGCGATGCGCTGACATTCGGGGGAGTGTTGGTGGATAGTTCGGACAATAGCGGTCCCCGCATGTTCCATTAACACAGCACCGGGGATACCGATCTGCTCGATAGTCTGCTGATCTATTTGACGCATCTCTTGTGCGGTGACAACTTTCATTATTTCTTCTCATTTCCATGCGAGTGTGAGAACATCCATTGACATGGCACCGGCCAGTGGATTCACCGTGGATAAAAAAACCGTGCAGTTAGTATAGCATATCTCTCAAGGGCTTTCAACAGCGTATTTATCGCTTTCCATATAGTGGAAGGCATCAGACAGTCTGGCATATTGCAATTGATTATTTTTAACATAGTATGATATACTGAATTTTGTTCTATTCTTATCTTTTCCTCCAACGATAGAGGGACACAGAGGAGTCAACTTGATGACTAGAAAATTATGTTTTTCTATTGGGCTTGCGACGTTAATCTGTTTAACGCTCTCAGCATATTTGGCACACTCACACGATGCCTTTTACCCGCATCACCGTGAGGATCTTCGCAAAGAAGAGGCGCGGCTGACTGTGGTGTTCATTACAGCCGGATTTGTTATTCTGTTGGGTGCAATTTTCTATATGGTGTTACGCAATGAAAAACGGGAGAGTCAGCGGACCCATGAATCGGAACAGGACCGTTTAGCGGGTGCAGCAAATGAGGCAGCACATGTTGGGCGCACTACCCTCCTTGAAGGAGGAACAGCCGAAGCGACAATCCTCGCTGCTCTGGCAGCTTATGCCAAACGCCTAGAGTTTGTATGGAACCCAGATTCTGTGCTGGTGGTTGGGAACGCCATCCGATGCCAGATTGGGGGCGATGTGGTCGTTGTCAGAATTTTTAATCAGGCGAATACAGATAAAATCGAGGTCAAAGCCTCTCGCGATGAGGTGACCGCGGGGGCTGTACTGGAAGTGGTGCCTGATAATTGATTGAAAAAATTGACGGGGTGGACCATGAATATCGGTAAACTACTGACTAAATCTGCTCGAACTTTTCCCGAAAACCTCGCAATTGCATACGGCTCCAAAGAATTGACGTATGCCGAATTTAACGCACGAGCCAACCGTTTGGCAAATGGGCTTAACAAACTTGGCGTCCAGCAAGGGAATAACGTGGCGGTGTTGATGTATAACTGCCCTGAAATGTTGGAGTCAATGTTTGCTTGCTTCAAGGCAGGTTTCGGCACTATACCTATCAATTTCCGGTTACATCCCAGAGAGTTCGCTTTTATCATCAACCATTCCGAAGCCAAAGCGGTGATTATCTCGCCTGAATTCAACGAAGCAATCATCGACAGCCGTGACAACATTCCACAAGTCAGTCGTATTATCAGCGTGTCTGAAGCGCAAGAACCGTTTTTGGATTACGAAACCGTGCTATCCGTCGAGTCGGATCAGTTAGAAGATGCGGAGGTCGCACCCGATGACGTGGCGTGGCTCTTTTATACCTCCGGAACGACAGGTCAGCCCAAGGGTGCTATGTTAACGCATCGTAACCTGCTCGGCATGACGATGAACTTCTACGCGGACATGTGTCCAGGGTTTGGTCCCAATGATGTTGCCCTCCACGCTGCTCCCTTATCACACGGGAGCGGATGCTACGCGCTTCCCAACATCGGCAAGGCCGCAGCTAACGTCATTCTAGAGGCAAAATCCTTCGATCCCGAGCAAGTGTTAAAGACAATCGAGGCGTACCGCGTAACAAATATGTTCGCTGCGCCGACCATGATCAAGCTGTTGATAGACAGCCCGGCAATAGATCGATATGACCATAGTTCGTTGAAGGCGTTAAACTACGGTGGGGCACCGATGTTGGTCGAAGATCTGATGCAAGCGATGGAGAAATTGGGGACCTGCCTTGTCCAACTGTACGGACAGGCGGAGTCTCCCATGACCATCACCTATCTTTCCCACGATGACCATGTCCTCGACGGGGATTCGGATCAGATGAAGCGCCTTGCATCAGCAGGTATTCCGCGTACTGATGTCGAAGTGAAGATTGTCGATTCTGATGATAATGAACTTCCGCCCGGCGAAATGGGGGAAATTGTTACACGTTCGGATTTGGTGATGAGAGGCTACTGGCGAGATTCCGAAGCTACCGCAGAAACTTTACGGAATGGCTGGCTGCATACCGGGGACATGGGTTACATTGATGCGTCCGGCTACCTTTTTCTGTTAGATCGGTCAAAGGACTTAATTATCAGCGGCGGGGAAAACATCTATCCCCGCGAAATCGAGGAGGTTATTGTCCAGCATCCCGCGGTTCGGGAAGTTGCTGTTATTGGTGTTCCAGATCCGGTGTGGGGTGAGTCGATCAAAGCGGTCGTCTCGCTTGTACCTGAGAAACAGGTGACAGAGATGGAACTAATCGATTTTTGCACAGACCATATTGCTCGTTACAAAAGGCCGAAGTCAGTTGATTTCGTGGAGGAGCTACCTAAGAACAACTACGGCAAAATCCTCAAGCGGGAGTTAAGAGCAAAGTATTGGGAAGGGAAAGCTAGTCAGGTAATATGATAGTGGAAGTTGCTAGTAGTAGGCATACGCCGTATGCCGTAACCGCCATTCTGTGAACCCATTGGGTTCAAGTGTTCATTAATTGTACCGACGAACCAACATAGCCCCAGCTGGGCGACATGTATGTCATAAATTTCATTGTTTTTGATAGGCGTATCGAACTACAGGTTGTCTAGGTTCTGTTGACATTTTGATGCTGCTGATTCGGCAAACGTTGTCATCATCGGATAATCTGACATAAGTAGCGCAACCTGTTAGTTTGCGAAAGGGGATCACAATCTAACAGATTGTGGTACAAAAGACGCCTTTTTCCTTGATAGGGATTGACGTTTAACCGTTCAATTCAGCCTATGGGCTGCCAAATGTCAACACGCCCTAGCAACTTACGTTGTGATAACGTACAAAGGAGATTGGGATGAATAAGACACGAAAATTGGGACGCGGCGTCGCAATGGTCGGCGCGGGGATGTCTGCGTTCAATATGTTCAAAGATCGGGACTCAAAGGATCTGTTCGCCGAAGCCTTTGTTGAAATGAGTGCCTCCGTAGATAAAGGGCTTGATCCAAATGATATTGACGCGCTATACATCGGCAATTTCACAAACGACTTTTTCGCGCATCAGTCGCATTGGGGCGCGATTCTTTCCGACTCCCTTGGACTTGTTCCCAAACCCGCGACGCGGATCGAGGGTGCTTGTGCTTCAAGTGCCCTCGCTTTTCGGGAGGGCGTTTTTGCCATCGCATCCGGCTTCTACGATGTGGTCTTGGTCGGTGGCGTCGAGGATATGTCGAAAGAGAGCACCGAAACGGTCGCCGAGGGTTTGGCTCTGGCGGCAATTCCTTATGAGCGGAAGGCGGGTTTTACATTCCCAGGGGTTTTCGGGGCGATCGCAACCGCATATTTTGAGAGATATGGTGCGTCCCGTGAGAACCTGATGGACATCACCATCAAAAGCCACGACAATGCGCCGTTGAACCCGAAAGCGCAGTATAAAGCCACAATCCGCGATATTATGCGGTCGAAAATCAAACGGGCGAAAGCGAAAGGGGGGGCGGTGCCAGATTGGAGTGATGAGAAGGATTTCCTGCAACCCAATCGCCAATCCCGCGATCGCTTGGCCGATGCACCTCTTTGATTGCTGTCCAATCAGTGACGGCGCGGCGTGTATCCTGTTGGTCGGGGAGGAACTTGCCAAACACTTTACGGATGACCCGCTATATGTCGCTGGTATCGGTCAGGCAAGTGGACGGGGCCTTAACGCCGCCGATGATTTGACCTACTTTGAAGCGACGCGCCGCGCCGCTAACGAGGCTTACGAAATGGCCGGGTTGACGCCTGCGGATATTCAGTTTGCCGAGGTCCACGACTGCTTCTCGATTGCGGAGCTCCTGCATATCGAAGACCTCGGATTCTTTAAGCCGGGCGAGGGTTACAAAGCGGTCGCGGATGGTTTAACAAGATTGGACGGCGCGAAGCCGATCAACACATCAGGAGGACTCAAGTGTAAGGGACATCCGGTCGGTGCAACGGGGGCGGCGCAGTTAATAGAGGTATGGGAACAGTTGAGGGACACGGCGGGAGACCGAGGGGTGCCAATTGAAGACTTACGAATCGGTGCCGCTCACAATTTAGGCGGCACCGGTGGTACCTGCACATTTACCATTCTGGAAAGGAGATAACTGTGGCGGACAGACCGATAAGTGACTACCAGTTTGAGCAGTTCTTGGACGAAGAGAAACTGATGGGGGCTCGGTGCGTCGGCTGTGGTGCCCTTTTTGTGCCCCCACGCGCCATCTGTCCCCAATGCCACGGCTCAGAGATGGAGTGGGTGGAAACAAGCGGAGAGGGGCGACTGGTCGCTTTTACCTGTATCTCGATTGGACCCCCGGCGATGGTTGAGGAGGGATATAATCGGAACAACCCGTACTGTTCAGGAGCGGTCGAGTTAGTGGAGGGACCACGAGTGGTCGCACAGATTGAAGGTGTTGACACATTTCACCCTGAAACGATAAAGATCGGAACCCCGGTGAAAGCCACCTTTTTGCGCCGAGGGGTAGATGAGAACCGGAAAACCGTCTTGGGATTCACGCCAATTGACGAAAGAAGTATTGATTAGTCTCACCCGTGGGGCACATGCTGCTCAGACACATTTCCGTCTACAAAGGAGATAAACATACCGATGAAAACTCAGTCTTTTCGTTTCACGTTTTTTCTGTTGATTTGCTTTGCCCTTTCATTAACAGCAACGGCACAAGTCATATCCATCCCCGAACCCGCTCCGCCTCCGCCTGCTGTCCGTACATATTTTGACTTAGATCCATACTACGAACAGTGGATTGATGTCAAAGGTTTTCCTGTTTTGGCATCGGCAAAAGTTAACCCATACGCCCTGAAAGAAGCAGCATGGCTTATCAATAAAATGATTGGGCATCGTCCTGATATCTTACAAGCCATGACGAGGAATAGAGCTCGGTTCTCTGTGATAGCGCATACAGAGATAATCACAGAAATTCCTGAGTACCGTAACGACCCCAGCCCTGACTTTCTGGTATACCGTGAACGAGGGTGGGGTGGTTCTGAAGGAATCCACAGTAACCTCTTCTGAGGAAAACATCCTCCATTATCCGGGCGTACGAAGTAAGGACAGCCTCCTAATCCACGAATTTGCTCATGGCATACATTTTCTTGGATTGAACGATGTGGATCCGACCTTTGATGAGCGCCTCAAAAGGAGCTTATGAAGCAGCAATGGATCAGGGATTATGGCAGGGCACCTATGCCTCTTCAGACAGAAGAGAGTATTGGGCTGAGAGCACGCATGCGTGGTTCTATCCTGATCATTCTTATAGTTTCAATCAATTTGGCAACACCCGACAAGATCTGAAAAAATATGATCCGGGGGTGGCAAATCTGCTCACTGAGATTTATGGTGATCATCCATGGCAATACACACTTACAACAACGCGTACCCACTTACCGCATCTTCAAGGGTTTAACCCGCAGGATTCCCCAACCTTCGTTGGCTTTCCCGAGTTAGAAGCAATTTTTCAGCAGTTGCGCATTCCACACAGTGACGGCAATGGTGCGTGGGTAAACTTGCCGCTGCACGATCCGACACATCTCCCCAATCTCATTAAATCAAATGTTCTTGATGCTGCTGCCGTTACAGCAATCGCCTTTGTGAACCTCTCTGGGATGATATTTTACTGTACGGATCTCACCATGATGCACAGAAGAATATTGGACAAGAGTTCCCTCAATCAGAGTAACACCCAGCAGAGGTAAATGAACTATGGATTGCCAAAGACATTCATGGCAAAAACCTCGCGGTGTTTCAATCTTAAGAAAACAGGGAGAGCACTTATTCCGACTGACATCACTTCTTCATTGCCGCCAGTGCCTCTGAAAGACGCGTCAATCCCTGATGCAAATCTTCGCGCTGCAATTGAAGCATCTCGGCAAAGATGGCATAATGGGTCACTTGACGGTATCTTACCGCGGAAAAAGCCGAAATTGCTGATTTAACCGGGCTTGAGCATGCAATCTATCTAAAGAGTTACACCTCTGGAAAAATACAGTGTCAGACCTTTCGCCCTTGACAGGGTTGACTGACCTGGTGGGGCTATATCTTGGAAACAATGCGGTATCAGATATTTCACCGTTGGCAGGATTAACCAATCTGGAGTCATTGTATCTTGATGATAACGACATATCCGATGTTTCACCATTGGCAGGATTAACCAAGCTGAGACGCCTCGCGCTTAATGGTAAACAATAGATGATATCTCACCCCTGAGAAATCTAACCAATCTGAAGATGGATGCGCCTGATGCCCATAACAATATTCATGATGTCTCTCCTTTGGAGGGTTAAGCATTGACGGAGTTGCCGGCTTGAGGGAAATCCCATCACTGAGATACAGAACCTCTCTACGCACTGCTGCGCCAAAATCCTGATCTCAAGATATATCTTGAGAGTAACAAACCGTTAACGCTTCCGGAAGAATACACCTCCGAAAGAAGTGTTAATCCCTGACGCAAATCTTCGCGCTGCAATTGAAGCAAACTCGGCAAAGATGGCATAATAAGTCACTTGACTCATCTTAACGCGGAAAAGGCCAACATTATTGATTTAACCGGGCTTGAGCATGCGATTTACTTAAAAGAGCTGCATCTCGGGAAAAATATGGTGTCAAACCTTTCGCCTTGACAGGACTAACTGACCTGGTGGGGCTATACCTTGGAAACAATGCGATATCGAATATTTCACCATTGGCAGGGTTAACCAATCTGGAGTCATTGTATCTTGGTGATAATGGTATATCTGACCTGTCGCCGCTGACGAAATTGACTAAACTGAGGCGACTTGCCCTTAACAACAACTCAATATCAGACCTTTCACCTCTGGTAGGGTTGACCAATCTGAGGTGGATGCGTCTTGCTTCAAACAACATTTCGGACCTCTCACCGCTGGTAGCGAATACAGGATTGGGGAATGAAGACGAGGTTGATGTTCGGGGAAATCCCCTCAACTATGCCTCCATCTACACCCACATCCCCGAGCTCCAAAGCAGAGGGGTTACAGTAGAGTTTGATACCCGCAAGGTGCAGAGGTTGCTGAAAATATCGGGCGATAACCAGCAGGGGACAGTTGGCGCGATGCTAACGGAGCCCTTTGTTGTTGAGGTGCGAGATAGAAACGGTGCTGTATTCGCAGGGGTTCCTGTGACCTTTGCTGTTACCGTAGGTGGTGGGACGCTCAGTGTCACAAGCACAACCACCGATGAAAACGGAAGGGTACAAAGCACGCTCATGCTCGGAACAAATCGGGGAACAAACAATGTCGCTGTATCTGCCGCCGGAACTAAGGTGCAGGTCATCTTTAACGCCATCTCCAATCCCCTCACCACTGAATACCTCTGGTCAATACCGGCGGGTATCAGCTTAATTCACGTTCCACTGAAGGTGACAGCGGTTGATGGTGTAGACCAGCCCATAGAATCAATCTCGGATCTCTACACTGCACTCGGCGGCGTAACAGCTGTCAACTTCCTCATGACCTATGACCCCCAAGTTCAGGAATGGCGCAGCTATTTCGGTGTTTCGGACAGAGGCACACCCGCCGACAGAGCGTTGACCGATGACACAGGGATCATCGCTGGAATGAAAACCCCAGTGTCACTTCGTCTGAGTGGCACCGCCCTAGGAACAAATGGAAACAGCACCATCATCTTGAACCCAGGTCTCAACTTGGTGGGAATCCCATTGGAAGATGAAAGGATCAACCGCGTGAGCGATCTGCTCAGGCTCGATGGGATTTGGGGGAACGTCCCTGTGATTACCCTCAGCGATGGTGGGGAGTTCAAGGTGGTCGGACGGGCAGGTGATCCGGGAGATATAGCAATCACCGGCGGGGGTGCCTTTATCCTGAATGCTCGACAAACAGCGACGGTTGCAATCTCCGGCGAAGCGTGGACTAACGTTTCAGAGACAGCCGCCGCTCCGCTGGTAACACCCACGGGTATCGAAGTGGGGGATGCTACCCCTGTTTTGGGGTTGAGAGGTTCGGTTGTTGATGAAGAAGCAGGCTTAGATACGCTAGGCTTCCGCGTAACTGTCAAGAACCTTTCAACCGGCAGAACGGTCGCCGGTATGACCAAAGATGAAGGGACAGGTTATCAACTCACCGCCGTTGACATAGAAACAGCGCGGGCAGCTACGATTGGGGATATCCTTGAAATCTCGGCTCAATCCCCCAATCCCTTCATCGGTGTACAATCGTTGCGATATACGGTAACGGCGGAAGATGTGAGGCAAAGTTGGATTCAGTTGCCGGCGTTGGTCGCCTATGAGATACCCGCAGAGACGGAGTTGTTAGCAAACTACCCCAACCCATTCAACCCGGAGACGTGGATCCCGTATCGGTTAGCAGAGGACGCTTTCGTGACATTGATCATCTATGACGGGAGCGGTCGGGTTGTCCGTACGCTCGACATTGGGCATCGGATTGCATCCGCCTACGAGAATCGGTCAAAGGCAATCTGTTGGGATGGTAGAAACGAGGTCGGTGAGTCAGTAGCAAGCGGTGTGTATTTCTATCGCCTGTCCGCAGGTGATTATTCCGCTACGCGGAAGATGCTGATCCTCAAATAGTATCAAATGAGGTGCATATCTCTTGTAGACGGGGTATGGCGGAGCAAGTCCGAGAGGATCCCGTGACCGGGGATGCCCCGCCTACGGGGAAGGTAGGTCGTTGTGACTCCATTTCGCCGAATTTCCATTGTGTTTCACATTTCCTTCTGCCTACTCCTTTCCCCGTTTGCAATTAGCGATTCGGATCAACTCGCTCCCGATGCCTCTGACAATGCCGAAAAATCCCATCTGATTCGTCAGATCACCTTTGACGGGGTTGATCACCTTGATCGGAAGCAGCTGTCCAAGCTAATCGGTATTGATGCAGGACAACCCTACCTTCAAACAGAAATGGTCGCCGGATTCAATCGGGTGCTGGAAAAATACCGGGAAGACGGGTTTGTATTTGCCTCAATTGAACCCGAAATTACATCCCTCCCGCCCGATCAGGTGCATATCCGTCTCCACATCCACGAGGGGACGCGGGCGCGCACCGGCGAAATTACAATTGAAGGGAATCATCTGCTTTCGACCGATGACCTCCGTCGTGCACTCGGTTTACGGAAAGGAACTCCTTTCAGCCATGTCGCCTTTGAGGGTGGAATTGACAAGATCCTAACCCTGTACAGCGAGCGTGGCTATCCCAAGGCAGAAATCGAGCCAACCGACTTCCATCTGTCAGAGGGCCAAGGGACGGTTGACCTGCGTTTGCAAATTCGTGAAGGTGATCAGGTTCGGATTGGAGCGGTGAAACTAAGCGGTCTACAGAAAACAAAGTCTGAGGTAGTCCTCCGTGAGTTACCTGTGCAAGCAGGCGACATTTTTGATCAACGCAAAATCGATCAGAGTTTCCACCGCTTAGTGAATCTAGGTTACTTTTATGAAGTCAGTCCCTCCCTGCTTGAGGAAGGCATAACGCCGGCGGAGATTGTCTTTAATGCAAAGGTAACAGAGGCACGGACTGGCAGGTTCAGCGGTGTCATCGGCTATGCCCCGCCGACCACGGAATTTGACCCCCCTATTCCCTCCGCTAGCGGAGGGAATAGGGGGGTACTGACTGGCGTGATTGAAGCGAGGGAGACCAATCTTTTAGGTACGGGACGGGGTGCAAATTTTCTTTGGAAGTCTGGATTATTGCGGACATTAAAGATAGGTTACACCGAACCGTGGGCGTTTGGAAAGCCGATCAAAATCGGTGTCGAGTATTCGCAGGTGAAGCAGAGAAATCAGTTTACCGATGCCGAGTCAAACGAGAATGCTGCCTCCGCGACCGCTGGTGCCCGTTTCCGACGCTTATTTGAAGGTTCACTGGGGTTTTCCTATAAACGGATTGGGCTTCCCACTAACGATTCCTTTCTCCCTGCCACCTCTCCATCCATGCACTCACCAATCATAGATGTGGCAGCCCCAGCAGCGCAGAGCGGTGTGAAATACGGTGTTACTTTGGAGCTGACCCGCGATAGTAGGGATTACTTTCTGAATCCAACCCGCGGACGCTTCGACGGTGTGGCGTTTGAATTTTCACGAGGGGATTTCAAGCTGCGTAAACTGTGGGTCGATCTACAGGGTTACTTCCCGACATGGCGTCGGCAGGTGATTGCACTCGGTTTACATGGGGCGGCTGCGTGGGGAGATAACATTCCGCCGACGGAACTCTTTTATCTCGGTGGGGCAAACACCTTGCGCGGCTACGACGAAGATTGGTTTTTTGGGCCCCGTCGCGTCTATGCGAACATTGAATACCGGCTTCTGGTTGGACGCACATCACAGTTCTTTGTATTCACCGATCTGGGGGCAGTAACTCAAGTCGATCAACCTACCGTCTTCGACCCGCTCCGCGTGGGTTACGGATTCGGAATGCGGCTTGAATCGAAAGGTGGGCTGCTCCGGATGGATTATGGACTTGCGGAAGGGAGCTCCGCTTTGGAGGGAAAAATCCATGTCAATCTTGGAACATCGTTCTAAACCGTTCGGTAAGCAAGTCAATCTCAATCAGATCCGACGCATCCTGATTCTCCGCATGGGGCCGCTCGGTGAGACACTCTTAACGACACCCGTTATTCGGGCACTGCGGGGACGTTTTCCTAAAGCATTTATCACTTACATGGTCGCCCCGGGGCGCGAAGCCCTCGTTTCGGCAAACCCTAATCTGGACGAAGTGATCACTTACAGCGTGTCGATTCCCAAGCTGATTTATGAGATGGTAAAAAGGTCATTCGAGATGGTAGTCATCCTCCAACCGACGTTTCGCCTTGTGTTGCACACATTTCTCGCACGCATCCCATTTCGGATCGGCTTTGAAACCAACTCTGGTAAGGGACGCTTGCTGCATGTCGCCGTTCCCAATAATATCCGCCAGCATGAGAGTGCTAGATACCTTGACGTTGTGCGTGGCATTGGGATTGAGCCGGATAGCGAGGAGCCAGAGATGTTTGTGAATGCAGCGGCACAGGGGTGGGCGGACGATCTTCTCGCTAGTGCTAGTGTTTCCTTGGATCGACCTCTAATCGGATTAAACCCTGGGTCGGGGTCTGAGTCCCGTCGCTGGTCAAAAGTGGGGTTTGCACGGGTGGGGAACGAACTGCATCAGAAATACGATGCCCAGATTTTTATCACCGCCGGTGATGCAGAAGGTTCCCTGCCTCACGAGGTGGCGGATCTGATGTCCCGCTCGCCGGTTATTGTCACAGGGACAACCCCGATGCAGCTCGGAGCTATGCTCCAAAAATGTCAGCTCTATATCAGCAACGATACAGGTCCAATGCACATGAGCACAGCGGTCAGAACCCCAACAATCGCGCTCTTTGGCGCGTCAAATCCACAGCAGTGGGGGCCGCATTGGGAACCGCACACGATAATCGCTCGTGACAGTATGGAGGATATTACTGTTGAAGATGTGTTAGCGGCAGCGGATCTGTCACTATCTCGCCCCGATCTAACAGGAAGATAAAGGTAGAAATCCATAAGCGGTTGGGATCAAGGGATCAAGACTCCATCATACACTATGCCTTACGTTTCACGTTTCACACTTATCGGGTTATTCCTCGCTGCGTCCCCTGCCTTCTCCGCGGCATTTCCGTTTGAGCAGGCGCGTCCACTTTACGTTGGCGCAAGAGCTTTGGGTATGGGCAATGCGTTTACAGCGGTTGCCGACGACGCTACGGCAGGGTTCTGGAATCCCGCTGGATTGATTCAGTGGCAGGGCGTAAAGCTTTTTGGTGTTAATAAGTTCCACAATCGATCGGACTACGGTTTCGATCCGAAAGGGATTGGATACGCTTATCATGGGTATGGTCTATTCTGGGGTAACAAAATCGCACTCGGTGTCGAGTCCGGGACGCCGGATTTTAACTACTATTCGCTCGCACGTCAGATTAGTCCACATGTCGCAGTTGGCGCGAGTCTGAAGTTCAAACGGAAACACCCAAGCGATTATTATCAATTTTTTGGTCAGTCCCCGTCCTACGATCTCGCCCTGCTTATCAAACCGCGTGCCAATCTCAAATTCGGACTGCTTGCAGGGCATCTGCCGCGCGAGCGCGGAATTAGCTGGCTAACGCTCGGTACTGCATATTGGTGGAAGAATCTATTGTTTGTGATTGATCTTGTGGTGCCACGAGGCACTCTTAATGAGACGGGGCTTTACTACGGCATTGAGTGGAAAACACACCGCTTTATTCGGGTGCGGAGTGGAAGGTCGGATCGGTGGTGGACGCTGGGACTGGGCTGCGATTGGCGGTGGGTGCGAATTGACTATGCCCGCATCTATGAATCTGATTTCGCGTCGGATTTTATCTCGGCGGAATTGAGATTTTGAAGAAGGAGTTGGTTATGAAAAAGTTAAAGATAGCTGTGGTTGGCACGGGAGGCAGAGCGAGAGCGCACCTGAGCACCATCCCCAAGTTGGAATCAATTTATCAATTGGTTGGTGTCTGTGACGTTGATGAAGACCGCGCCACGGAGGTCGCCCAACGGATGTCAGTTTCTGGGTATACAGACGTTGAGACGCTGATCGAGGCAGAGGCACCGGATGTAATCCTAATCACGGTGCCGCCCGACGGACACCACGTCATCACAGAGGTTGCGGCGTCGCACGGCGTTCATATTATCACAGAGACACCGATTTCGACAACCCTTTCCTGTGTGGATCGGATGATTGATGCCGCGGCGCGATATGGTGTCAAATTGGAGGTCGCTGAAAATGTTTGGCGTTGGCCCCATGAGCGACTCAAACGTAAAATTGTTGATGCAGGGTTGATTGGAGAAATTACCCATGTGCATCTCTGGTATACCTCCGGATCGTATCACGGCATGAATGCCATCCGAACGCTTGTTCAAAGTCAAGCGGTGCGTGTCGTTGGACACGCCAAAGAGATTGGCGGCAGCACATGGGAGGTTGGGGTCGTCGAATTTGAGAACGGTGTCTCTCTCGTCTATGAACTTCCAACGCGACGCCGCGGCAACTATTGGGAAATCGATGGCACAAAGGGGGCAATTATCGGTAATGAATTGCTGCGCTACCGAGAAACAGGGACGGAAACCTACCCAATTCAAACTGTCATGACCGAGGTAGATGGTGTTGCGGTGATTGACCATACTCGCGTTGACACCGATCCACCGATAATATGGGAAAACCCCCTAAAAGTGTTCGGATTGGAGAATGCAGACGATGTCGCACGGGGTGCAGAGCTGCACAGTATCTACCGAGCCATCGTTGAAGGGGTTGAACCAGAATATGGTGCAGTCAACGGACGCACGGATCAGGAGATTCTCATCGCGATCCGTGAATCTGCGCGGAACGGAGGGAAACCGATTGATTTGCCGTTAACCGAAATCACGAGACACGAAGAGAACCTCCACCGGGAGTACCGCGGAAGATACGGCGTTGACCCGTTTGACCCTATTGAAAAGCAGAAAAGCATCCTGTTCCCGCAGCGTGGCGTTGTGTGGGCAGCGAGAAGATAGAAAAAGGAGATTCGCATGAGTTGGCAGGTTGTAGACCGTATGACGATATATCACGAATCAGGCATGTACGCGCTAAGTCCCACTGTGACACGCACCCCCTCCGATAGTCTGTTGGTGACATTCCAGAGGGCAACGCATCTAGGGTATTCCCATCACGAACATCCGCTGTTCAATGTGCAGGCGTGCCGGTCTGAGGACGAAGGGCAGACGTGGAGCGGACCACACCTTGTAACTGTTGATCCCCGCGGCGGGGTCATGGATCGCGGTGTCCACACCCTTCCGGACGGCAGTATCTTTCTACACTCATCCTGTACCGAGTTAGTTCCTGCGGAGGATGCGGTCGAGCATGGGGGGAGCTGGGTCGTGCAGCACGGTAAACCGTTCTGGGTGCGGTCCCACGACGACGGGCGGACTTGGAGTGCCCCCGAACGCTTTCCACCTCTGCCCGATGCGGTCTGGGGACACCCCGCACAGCATTCAGGGGTCAGTCGGAGCGGCTTACTGGCAATGCCGGATGGACGATTACTGATGCCGAGCAAAGCGACTGACCTCAGCACCGGTGAGTTTCGTTACTTTGGTATGTTGCGCGTGTCGAAGGACATGGGTGAGACGTGGGAATATGGTGGACGGATTGCCGAAGATCCGGTTGCCCACTTCAGCGAGCCGACGATCCACCGGACCCCGAGTGGTCGTATCTTAGTGCTGTTTCGCTGTCATCCGGGACGATTGGGACCTGACATCGTTCGGGATCAGGGGTTTGAAGGTCCCTTCATAGACGATCCCGCGTTCGTCGGTCGTCTCCTCGTGCTAGTTTACTCTGACGATGACGGCGAGACATGGTCGCCCTGGCGTCCAACCATGGTTCACGGAAGTCCGGGGCACATGCTTGGCTTGAGAGACGGACGCATTTTTCTGACGGTAGGCACTCGGTGGGAGGGGCAACGCGGCTGTGCCGGTAGGGTATTAGACCCTGAAGGGAGCGATTTAGATACGGCCCCTGAGTTTGTGATAGAGGGTAACGGATTGAGCGCAGACTGCGGTTATCCTTGGTCGGTGGAACTTAATGATGGACGGGTGCTAGTCGTCTATTGGCACCATTATCCGGATAACCACCGGGGCATCGAAGGGGCAATCCTTGAAGAGGTTTAGTTATCGACCTATCGTCCTGCTGAAGCGATACCAAAATCTGAATTCCTACCGTTTCAGGACAAGTGGTGGGTAGGGAACGCAGATTTGCGTTCCCCGCGCTTACCAAGCAAATCCTTTTTTATAGTGGACCTTAGAATTAATGAGACACTCCAAACCGGGGCATTTCGGATACCGCCCCTACCGTTGTCCCGTTTGGTAGGCCCCGTTGGAAACAGTGCCGCTGCGGTGCGGTTAGAAACCGCCCCTACCGTGGGTCGCAAGTGTTTATTTATTTTTTGAAGTCACTATAGTTTCTACTGCTTAACTCACCAGTCAACGCGTAGTTTCGTCCAGCGAACACCGAAGGGCCCGTCCTCCTGACACCAATGCGTCGCCAGATACGTCCCATCCTGTAGCGGAATCGCTGTCGGGAAACCGAACATGAAGCTGTACAACTCCTCCACACCGGAGTCTATATCCTCCGGTCGCTGACGTGTTGTTCCTGCGTCGTATAATACATCCTCATAGCGGAGAGTCCACGTTTCTTCTGTGAACGTTACCAGACACATCACGATAGCCTGTTCTCCGTAACGCCGGTTGTAGAGCACCAGTAGCCTGTCATCGCCGAGTGGGATGGGGGTCATCGTCTGTCCTTGGAGGCCTGTCGAATGTGGTGGACTCCACGTTATTCCACCATCGTGTGAGAGCGCGAAGCTATCGGCGAGGTCAACAACATCGCCTAGTGTCACAGTCCAGCAGACCCCCATAACAAAGTCCGGAGCGATTTCCGTGAACTTCTGTTCAAAGTAGCCATGCTTCCCGTTGGGGTCTTGGAATGCTACAGTATGGTGCCAAATCTCGCCGCCATCGTCGGAGATAGCCAATAAAACCTGCTCGCCCAGCCGCTCTTGTGACGGAAGGGTTGCTGCCGGTGCAAGCAGGCGTCCAGAAGCGAGCGGCAGTACCCCGTGCGAAATCTCCAGAGGGCAGTCGGCGGGCATAGGCACTACTTGGGGAGCTGACCATGTATATCCGCCGTCGGTGGATCGGCAGAGCACCGGTTCGTTCCGCCCCTCACCGAATTTTTCCTCAGGCCGCCGATAGCTACGCGACCCGTAAGCGAAAATTGTCTCTCCATCGGCGGAGCGTGAGAGCTTGAGCGCACTGGTTGCGTCGGGCTTTGTCGTCAGCGGCAAAATAGTGCCTTCCACCGTCCAAGTCACGCCACCATCGGTGGAGCGCGCCCAATCTGTGCCGCCGTGGACATTCGGACCGCCACCGACATTGAACGAACAAAGGATGTCGCCGTTAGGTAGTTGCACGGCTTGGGGAAACGCCGAATCGCGCCTATCTATCCAGCCTGTATCGAGAATTTCAATCGAGGACATGATATGCTCCTTATATTACAACATTAATCCTTAATTGCAACATAATTCACAACTAGTTCGTGTGATGTAGAAGAACAGAAGGAAAACAGGATTGGCTCATGTTAAGAAGTCGTGCAACAGAAGCCGATTGAGTTGATTAGTGCGCTAGCTTATCAATGAACCAATGGTTTGCACGTTTCACATTTTACGTTTCATGCTATCTACATTTTGCATCTTCCTTTGACATAAGCTACAGGATTATACCTCCCATACCTGTCGAAAAAGGCGGAGCCAATTGCCACCCAAAATTTTGGCTATGTCTGTCTCACCATATCCGCGGGTGACTAATTCCGCAGCAAGGTTCGACAATTTGTCGGGCGTTTCCATACCTTCGGGGTGAATCAGCGGATCCGGATAGACGATGGGACGTTCTTGATACTTCGTTCCTTGCTGGGAAAAGATCCAATCGAAGAACGCCTTGGGTTGATCTTGAGTATAGTCCGTGCCAATTCCAATGTGGTCGATTCCCACACGTTGTACGAGGTCATCAATTGCATCTACATAATCCACAAGTGTTGCGTCAAATGTGTTTTCAAAGAAGGCGGGGAACGCATTCGCACCGATGACGCCTCCCTTTTCAGCAAGTCGCGAGAGTGCTTCATCAGTTTTGTTTCGTACATGGTTGACGAAGGCGCGGGCATTGGCGTGAGTAATCGCCACCGGCTTTTCCGACAATTCGATAGCTTCTACCGTGGTACGATCTCCGACGTGGGACAGATCGATCAGGATGCCCAAACGGTTCATCTGCTTGATGGCATCTACACCGAAATTAGTCAGGCCCTCGTCCCTGCGCTCATAGCACCCATTGCCGAGTAGGTTCCGTTCGTTATAGGTAATCTGAATAATGCGAACACCGAGGGCATGAAAGAGGTCAAGGCGAGAGAGATCATTCTCAATAGGGGAGGCGTTCTGCCACCCCAGTATGATGCCCACCTTCCCCTCCTGTTTGGCTTGAAGGATGTCATCTGATGTCTTGACAGGAATCAAAATATGGTCGTATTCTCTAAACCGATGCAACCACGCTGCGATATTATCCATCGCTTGCAGGTAATCTTCCCACACAGCACTAGTCGCATTGATAGCTGTAATGCCGCCGGTATGCAAACTTTGATACACAGCGGGACTTGTCCAGTTGCTGACATTGAGTGCGTCTATCACAATTGCTTTGTCATAAATGCGTTTTGCGGTATCTTCCCCTGACATTTTTTTCTCCAATCGCTTTTGTGACCTTGGAAGTCGCCGTAGTTCTTTTGATTAGCCATTTTGCCATGATCCCATCCGAAAGTCAAGAAATAGTCTAAATCAGATTGAACCGAAGCGAAGAAACAACGTCCAAGACAATATCCATTATTGAGAACGTCTGCACCTTTGCTTTATTAGCGATATTGAACTTGATGCAGGAGGAATCCTACCATGGGGGCCAATGCCATGCAACTCTTGGAAGAATGTATCGAGCGGTTGAGACAAGGCAGCTTAACCGAAGCCCATCTGCGCGATTTGGGTTCAGTCATAGCGACAGACAGTCCCAAACAGCAGCACTTACTCTATTTACAAACCGCGACTACCGCAGTAACTTCTGAAGTTATTGGGATGCTGATGGTCAAGGATGGAGCGGTCTCCGATGGCCCATTCGATTATGCCGATTGGCCCTACAAAACCGTTCTGGACGCTATCAACGAAGGCTGGCGGGTAATCCGTTTTCCGGTTCAGTTGCCGGTCGGTCACACCCAAGACACACATATCACCTGTGAATTCATCCTCGAAAAATGGGAGTAAATCAATGACACCTGAAATACAACGCGCAGCAAGCGACATTAAGCCAACAATGACAGACCCAATGGTTCTCGACTTCTGTAAAACAGGCTTTTTCACACTTGAAGGAATTATTCCGGACGCAACCAACCGATGGGTGACCGAGTATCTAGATCGGGAAGGTACTACTCCGAATGCGTTGGTCAAGGATAAGCGATATATTGAGGAGGTGCTGTTGCATCCGGAGGTCGCAGGCGCAGCACGGTCGCTTCTCGGAGAGAATTTCCAACTGCCGGACTGGATGGCAAACCACCGCCTCGTTGGACCGATGCCAGCGAAACAGTGGCATGTTGACGGCGGTTCTGGATTTGAGCGATTATGCAATCTATTGCAGGTCTTCTATATCCCGCAGTCAAATACCAAAGAGATGGGACCTACCCTCTTTCTGCCGGGATCCCACATCGTCCCTATTGCGAGGGAGGAGCTGGACCACTTTGGACATTTGGCGGGTCAAGCGGCAACGGTTGCACCGGCGGGTTCGGTGTTTTTTACCGCCTATTCGATTTGGCACCGACAATCCGAAAAGATCGATCAGTCAACGCGCAACCTATTGAAGTGGGAGTTCTGGCGCACAGTTCCACCCAAACGCGACTGGATTGTGGACTCCGACTTTGATTTTGCCGGTGCCGACTACTCGTACACTAACAGTTACTTTGCTGGTGCGACACGGAAATGGCAGTCGGTGTTACGAGTCTCAGAGATGTTCTACTGGCTCTGCGGAAAAAAGGATGAGTTCCACGTCGTTGGTGGATCTGGTTGGCCCTTCACAGCATCGGATCCGGGGCGATTGACAACGTTGCAATGAATTCTAGCAGGATTGTATAACACATCTTACTCATTTGCCCATTTGAAGTGCTTCCTCGGCGGCATTAGTTCCAGAGATGCGCCCGAAAACGGTGCCCGCCATCATCCCCGCTCCTGAAGGGTAATTTCCATGCCACAGTCCACCCACCATTTCGCCAGCAGCATAGAGACCGGGGATAGGATAGCTCATGGTGTGGAGCACCTGCGCTTCGGGCGTAATGTGCAGACCACCAAAGGTGAACGTCATCCCACATACTACCGGAAACCCCTCAAAGGGCGGCGTGTCTATAGGGAGTGCCCAGTTACTTCGGGGTGGAGTGATACCGATAGCACTTTTTCCGTCAAGTCGAAAGGGGTTAAACTCACCCTGCTGGACGGCAGCGTTAAATTCATGCACAGTGTGGGTGAATGCCGCAATGTCTGAAATGTTCAACTGTTTTGCCAGATTTTCTAGGGTGTCTGCCTTAAAGCCGGTGGCTTTTTCGTACCCCCGAATGACCTCCAACTTTCGATGCTTACGATCGAAAATCTGGAACGCGATACCTTGCGGTTGGGCGAGAATCGCTCTCCCAATCTTTGCATAGGTGAGTCCCCGCCAAGTTTCGCCTTCGTCTATGAATCGCTGTCCATTGAGATTGACCATGATCCCGAAGGGATAGGAATAACGACTCCAAAAATCGCCTCTGATATCGGGTCCGGGAACATCAAAGGGCGGTCGATTCAGGTCTTGAGGTGAGGCGTGACAACTCGACCAGCTCCCATAAGGCAGTGCCCCACTCTCCATCCCCATAGTAAGCCCGTCGCCGGTGTTGTAGGGCACCCCCCGCAGCTTGACCTGCTTCCAGTCGGTCCCGAGGTGCTGGGCGCGCATTTCTGGGTTGGATTCAAAGCTGCCACATGCCAGAACCACCGCTCTGCCATAGAAATTACAGTAACCCTGCGCCGTTTTTGTCCGCACCCCTATTATCCTGCCTTGGGAATCCTGAAGTAAGTCCATTGCGCGGGTGTCGTAATACACGGATACCCCTATCTGTTCAGCTGTCCTGAACCACTGTTCTTGGAGACCGTAACCACCACCGTTGAATGATACTACATTGGCAGAAACCGGGTTAGTGTAGGTTGGCACCCACGTATGCCCATGGCAACTCATCCACCGGACAGCCGGTGCAGCCTGAGAGACCAAAACCTCCGCAAGGTCCGGGTCGCTTTTGCCCTTCGTTACGGCCATAATATCGTCATAGTAGTCAGCGCGGGCGTACCTGCCGATCTGGTCAGCCATACGGCGGAGGGTTGCCGAGGGTGTAGCAGACAACAGCGGCGTTAATTCGTCCATGCCGTCATAAGGGAACCGCATGTGTACGGTCAAGGCACTGTTTCCGCCTCGGTGCTGACGGGGTGCCCTTTCTAGAACGATGACATCCGCTCCACGCTCCCGTGCCGCTACCGCTGCTGAAAGGGCAGCGTTGCCAGCCCCAACGACGATTACCTGCGTCCAAAATTCTGTATCCATCATTTCTTCCCCGCAACCGTTCTTGAATCAGCGATAATCAATTCAAGACTGCTCCGCCTTCCAACGCTTATGCAATTCCTCAGCTTGCCACCACGACGGCCCCTTCGGCTGTTCTAAAACCATCGGTTGGATAAACGCCGCTGTCTTTTTCAACCCTTCTTCAATTTCGATGAACTCACTCTCCATCTCAAGCGAGAGAATGCCTTCGTATCCCAAAAGGCGCAGCGTCGTAATAACCTCACGCCAAGTCTGATCATCGTGTCCCCAGCCGGGCAGCGTAAATGACCAACCGCGTTGTTCGGGGTAGATTGAATCTGTTGAGTCAAATAGTCCGTGGAGCCGGGTGTTGGGTTCGTGGATGAGAGTATCCTTGAGATGGACATTTTGGATGAGGTCGCCGAGATAGTGCATCGCTGCAAACGGATCGATACTCTGTATCCACATGTGCGAGATATCGAAGTTGCAGGCGACAACGGGACCGATTTCATCGCGCAACCGCATCAGTTTCGCTGGGGTGTGAATCATATCGAGGATTTGCATCTCAAAGCACAACGTTACGCCGTGATCTGCAGCGATCTTCCCATGCTCTTTCCAGTACGGAATTAACCGTTTTTCCCATTGCCATTCGAGTGCTTCAGGAAACCCCTCTTTATCGGTGTTAACAATCCAGTTCGGGCTTTTATCTCCCTCCGCTCCCTCTGGCACTCCAGCAACGACCACCAAACGGCTGACACCAATCTTTTCCATCAGTGTGCAAGCCTGTCGAAATTGGCGCGAATATTCTGCGGCGACCTCTTTGTCCGGCGACAGCGGCGCACCGTGTGCAGCGAAGGAGTAGATTTCCAGACCGTGACTGGCGTAGATGTCAAGCCAGTGCTGACGCTCCCCTTCATTTGCCACCAATGTATCCACATCGCAATATCGCTTAACGTCGGATTCGGTTGCATCCACCTCAACTGCCTTTACCCCAAGCTCTTGACAAAATTTGAGTCCTGCTTCAAACCCAAATTTCATGATGAAAAATGTGTTAATGCCGAGTTTCATGTGACCTGCTCCTTTCCTGTGAAATGTATCAGTTTTCGCGCTAGTCCGAACTTTAACCGTTACGAAGAGAGCGTGTAACCATTATACGTGCTCACCAACCGATGTCAATAAGAAATGCAGTGAAATTAGGTAGTCAGCACACGGTGAAATTGGTGCTTTTTTTATTGCCCGTTGGCAGATGATATGATATGATGCGACTATGCTATAATATCGGTACTGGACAAATAACTTCAAATGGAGGAGAACATCAATGGCAAAAACAGTTGGCATCGTTGGGACATTGGACACAAAGGGTATGGAATTTCAGTTTATTAAACAACAAATCGAGGCGAGTGGTACTTCGACATGCGTTGTCAATACAGGAATTATAGGAGAATCACACTTTGAACCGGATGTCTCCGCCGGTGAGGTTGCAGCGGCAGCAGGCACATCACTGCAAACCCTTCAGGATGGAGGCGACCGTGGCGTGGCAGTAGCAGCGATGGCAGCAGGGGCAGCGAAAATTATCGCGCAACTGCAAAGCGATGGAAAGATTGACGGCGTAATCTCGCTCGGTGGTTCAGCCGGGACGACAATCGGCACGACAGCGATGCGGGCAGTCCCTGTGGGTGTGCCGAAGATTATGGTATCAACCTTGGCTTCCGGCGATACAAGCCCCTATGTGGATACGAAGGATATTTCGATGATGTATTCCGTCGTGGACATCGCAGGTATCAACAGTCTCTCCCGTCAGATTTTGGCAAATGCAGCCGGCGCAATCGTGGGTATGGTCAACGCAGAAGTGACAGCGGCGGAAGATAAACCGTTGATCGGTGCTACGATGTTCGGTGTAACTACGCCGTGTGTGACGAAAGCGCGTGAACTTCTTGAGGATGCCGGCTACGAAGTCCTTGTCTTCCACGCTACCGGCGCGGGCGGGCGGGCGATGGAAGATCTAGTCAAAGGTGGATTTATCGTTGGTGTTCTTGATGTGACGACGACGGAACTTGCCGATGAATTGGTTGGTGGCGTTTTGAGCGCGGGGCCAGATCGCTTGGAAGCAGCGGGTGACCTCGGGGTGCCGCAGGTGGTTGCACCGGGCGCGTTGGATATGGTCAATTTCGGACCGCCCGACACGGTGCCGGAACAGTTCAAGGACCGGACATTCTACCAGCACAACCCAACGGTGACATTAATGCGAACAACGGTTGAGGAAAACGCCGAATTGGGCAAAATCATGGGACAGAAGTTAAGCCAAGCCAAGGGGCCCACGACAGTGATCATTCCAAAACAGGGAGTCTCAGCAATTGATCAAGAAGGACAGCCATTCTACTCAGCGGAAGCGGAGGCTGCATGGATCGAAAATCTGAAGGCGAATCTTGGGGACAACGTTACGCTGATCGAGATGGACAATCACATCAATGACGATGCGTTTGCGGCAAAACTAGTGGAAACGTTGCTAGCGAGTTTAGACAGCGGTGCGTAATGTCATAGTGGCTTGCGACTGAAAGGGAACTTACATGGCACTCACACCAGTACTCTCATGTCAGCAGACCCAGAGCTATTGCGAAGACAATTACTTGCTGGTATCAGGATTAATCCCGGCTGCTATCGCAGAACGGGCGGAAGCAGCAATGTGGCGATGGATGGGGCTTCAACCCAGCGATCCTGCGTCGTGGGAGAATGTGCAGTCCCCGGAGACTTGCGACGATCCTGATGTCCTTGCTGTCTATACGTCCCAATTCTTGACCGCCGCCGCACAACTTGGCGAAGGCGATATGGCGCCCGACGTTTACCGCCCCCCGAAGGGTGTCCGTCCCATCAATATCTTCCCACAAACCGGTGAGTGGGCCCCACCGGGGTCTCATATTGATCATGCAATAAAGGAGCACGGACACAAGACGTTTCCACCTGCCTTTCGTGTTGCAACTCTTACATATCTGACTGACGTAGAACCCTATGGGGGTGGCACGGTCGTCTGGCCTCGGTCTCGTTACAAAATTGAGGCGTTAGCGCGTAGCGATCCGGACCGCTACGAATATATGTGGGTCCTGAATCAGGAATACAACCGTGAGGAGTTGGGGGATTATGTGGAGTTAACGCCCAAACGCGGCGATGTGCTTTTCTACCACGTCTTCTGTGCTCACTCCGGCAGTAAAAATATAGGACGTATGCCCCGTTTTGCCCTCCCCTGCAAATGGTAATATAGTAGGGACAGGTTTCCTAACCTGTCCGCTGGTCATAGATTTCGTGGAGACAGGTTTCCTAACTTGTCATAAGTGGATCTACTTTGGTCAGGTGATGGAGACAAAAATGTCCTTTGAGTCATTATTCCGAAAACGCAAGCTACCCCACTGGGATATTCCGGATGCGACATATTTTGTTACAGTCTGTTTAGCCGGGAGCATTCCCGCTGTAGGCCTTCTTGAACTGACACAATATCGTCGTTCGCTGGAAGAAAAACCATCTCCTGACGACATGGATGAAACAGAATGGGAAATCCAGAAACATAAACTCATCTTTGGTCGTTTTGACCCTTGATTATAAACTCGCAGCGAGATATCTTGAAGATCACCGTTTAGCCGCGAAGGTTAGAAATGCAATTTACCACTTTGCTGGAGAACGCTACGATGTTTATGCTTATGTGGTCATGCCTAGTCATTTCCACTGGATTTTCCGACCAAAAGAAGATTGGATAAGAGCCTTGAAGCCCCATCACGTGAAACGTGGGCCTCGTGAGATTATCATGCACAGTATCAAGTTGTACACGGCAAGAGAATGTAATAGGATACTTGGGCGGCAGCTTCTGGCAGGCTGAATCTTATGACCATTGTGTTAGGGACGAAGCAGAATTATCGTACATTATCGAATATATTGAGAGGAATCCGGTGAAAGCCAACTATACTACCTCAACCGAAGAATGGCGGTTTTCGTCTGCAAAAGACAGGTGGGAGTGGAACCTTGGTTATGGTGAGCCCCTGATCCCTTTGTGTTAAATTGTCCATTATAGGTTAGGTTCCCTTACCGGTCATGAATAGATTACAGATTAGGAAATCTGTGCCTACTATGAGAAAATTTCGTGGAGATAGGTTTCCCAACCTGTCAGTAGGAATATCGTAGGGACAGGTTTCCTAACCTGTCGTTTCTGTTAGAATCAATGGAGGTTTTCAGTAATGACACCTGAACAGAGATACTTGTTTGATGTTACCGGATATTTACATTTAGAAAATGTGCTTGCGGGTGACATGTTGAAAGAGACCCAAGAAGCGATAGACCGCTATATCCAAACCCCAGCGGATGAACTGCCACCCGGATTTGAGATCAGAGGTCTCCATCAACACGGCTTTGCGTTCGATAAGTGCCTTGAAGCCTTGACCCTCCACCCAGCCACTTGGCCAATTGTCAAGGAGTTGACCCTTAACAAACCGCGTTTTGCAAGAGGATCGCTCAAGCGAGAGCAACACACCGATTGGAAAGAAAATGAGCGAGCACGTACAAACCCAGGTGGACTTCACTGTGCCCGCGATGACTACGGTTGGTATAGCACCCTCTATAAGGTCAAAGATGGACGAATCTATTGCGATGACTTTGTCGCCTTTTTCTATTTTACTGATGTTTATCCCGGCGACGGTGGACTGATTGTAATTCCCGGCTCTCATAAAAGCGAGTTTCAGCGTCCAAAAGATCTGTTGACACTCAACGAAGCGGATGGATTCGATCCAGAGCCGGATCCGGTGTTTACAAATATCACCGCACGGGCGGGCGATGTTGTAATTATATCTGAGCTACTCACCCACGGGGTCTTGCGATGGAAACCGATGGATCGTGATCGCCGTATACTGGTCCTGCGCTACAAGCCGCAATATATGGGAACGCATAACTTCCCGCAGCCAATCCTAGACCGGTTGTCGCCAGAGACACTTGAGCTAGTTGCATCGGCGGGATTCCAACATACCAAAGAAATCGTTGAACAGGATATCGTCCATCTTTCTTGAGCGGGGAGGATCTCAATGACACCCAAACAGAGGTATCTCTTTGATTTAACAGGTTATCTTCACCTGAAGAATGTTCTCAGTCCTGAAGAGCTGCGTGATGCCCAAGCAGCCATTGAGCTGTGTCGTCAGACGCCACCGGATCAGTTGCCGCCCGGCATCAACAAGGAGGGAGAAGGATATTCCTACGGTTTTTCGTTTGATAAAGCCTTGGAGGCGTTGACGCTCCATCCAGTGACTTGGCCCCTCATCAAAGAACTGACCCGCGGGAAACCTCGTCTTAACCGCGGAACGCTCGCCATCAATACATACGAAAAGCGTCAGCTAACCCCCTTCCATTGCGCTCGGGAAGACCTCGGTTGGATCACGCGGCGTTATGAGGTTAAGGATGGGCAGGCCTTCGCCAATGACCTTGTGGCATTCTTTTATTTTACGGATGTGTTTCCCGGAGATGGTGGCTTGGTTGTAATTCCGGGCTCTCACAAGGCCGAATTTGAGCGTCCTGAGGGGATGTTTTTCCCAGATCTTGATGACCCAGCCCCTGAGCTGCATCCCGCAATGACAAATATTACACCTCGCGCCGGCGACGTCGTGCTTATTTCAGAACTGCTCACGCATGGCGTTTTAGTCTGGAAGCCGACAGATCGAGATCGGCGTTTCCTAATCCTGCGTTACAAGACCCAGTACTTTCAGGATGCGTCGGGGGACACGAATCCGGTTCCCGAGGAGGTACTCGCGAGACTGTCGCCGGAGACACTGGAGTTGACTGAACCTGCATTTTATACTGATGTTAAGGAGATTGCCAAACAGGACAGGGTCACGCTGACGATTGACTAACACGGCAAGGACTATTTTCCATTCCAGAATAGGAGAACACCATGAAAATCACCGATATTGAATGTATCCCAATTGTTATGCCACTTGCGGAACGCTACAGCGACCACCACGGTCGTGTCCGTATGGGCGATATTGATGAACACCTCGTTGTCAAGGTTCACACAGATAACGGGTTGATCGGATACGGCGATTATGAAGATGATCCCAATCCCATCCCACAGTCGATTATTGACACGCTCATCGGGCGCAGCCCGTTTGACTTTCTCCATAACAATTTTAATATGGCACTCGGTATGGCACTCTATGATGTGATGGGAAAACACCTTGGAGTGCCGGCTTACAAGCTCATGGGACAAAAAGTGCGCGATGCTGTATCTGTGGCAGCATGGACTCGACCGTGTCCGCCGGAGGTTTTCCGCGACGAAATCCAACGTGCCGCTTCCCAAGGCTATACCATCTTTAAGATGCACTCCGGTGAACTATGGGATGTGATTGAGCAGACCCGTCTCGCCGCAGAGGTTGCACCGCCCGGTTTTAAGATTCACTGGGACTTCAACCACAACCGGAGTTTGGCGGTCGTTCTTCCCATCATCAATGAATTGGAGAAAAACTACCCAATCGTCGGCTACATTGAAGACCCGCTGCCTTGGACGGATATTGATGGTTGGAGGAAACTACGAGAGAAGACACGCATCCCGCTCATCATGCACGTTCCCCAACTCGGGGGTATCCAAGAGGTCATCCAAGGCTGCGCTGACATTTATATGATCGGTGGTGGAATCGGTACTACTTTGATGAAAGGATTTGCGTATGGACAGGCAAACATCCAAGCACTCATCCAACAGAGTGGGGGTACACTGATGAAAGCGTTGACCCTGCACCAGGCTGCTGTCCTTCCGAGTGCGACCGCTCATACGATAAACCTCGACGACCAATACTCAGAGGACATAACAACGGAGCGCATTCCGGTGATTGAAGGGTTTTCCCTTGTGCCTGACGCCCCCGGACTCGGTTTCGAGGTGAACGAAGATGCCATCGCACGATTTGCTTCGGGGACACCGTTAACAACAGGGCGAATCATCGGCATTCTGTCCCTGCCCGGTGGGCACAAGTTTTACACACCTCGCTCCTTGAGTGTCGCAAGATTGACAGGATATGAGGAAGGTGCGATACGGGGAATTAACTTCGAGAAATGGGAAGATGACGGTTCGTCAGAATTTAATCGTATCTATGAACGGGTGGAGCGGGAAGGTTCGTTCAAAGCAGATAAATAGGAGAAAAAAAATGAAAGTCCTCATTACCGGTGCCGCCGGTGCCGTTGGTTCAACTCTTGTAAAGGGCATGAAAGACCGACACACGATTCGCGGGCTTGACCGTCTGCCGATGCCCGACCTCGAAGATGCAATCGAGGGTGATGTGGCAGACTTTGACACCATGCTCAGTGCCACGAAGGGCATGGAGGCAGTCATCCACCTTACCGGGACAGATAGTGAGTGGGAAGCCGCTCTGCAAAGCAATTTCATCGGCACCTACAACATGTTTGAAACCTCACGACTGAACGGTGTGAAACGGATAGCGTATGCTAGTCGCGCTGGAGTGTTGGGTCCCTATCCGAAAAGTATCAAGCGAACGATTGACATGCCAACCAAGCCGGTCGGTCACTATACAGTTAGCAAGGTGTTCGGCGAGGCTATGGGGTATTCTTACGCAAGCCGTTACGACATGGAGTTCGTTGGGGTCCGGATTGGAAATTTTAACCGTGACAGACCGCTGCCTGAACATCCCCATCACCTCGGTCATGGCGACGCAGTGCGCGTGTTTGAGCGGGCGATTATCCACCCAGATGTGAAATTTGAAATTGTATTCGGCGTTTCGGATAGCAATTGGCCCCTGTATGACTTAGACCATGGACGTTTGGCAATCGGCTATTACCCGCAGGATCGTTATGAGCATACGTAAATTCGTAGTATCAACTTTGTACCTACTTTGGGGAACGGAACCGTGCGTAATATCGAACCGATTCTTGGGCTAATCATTGTTTTCTCATGGGCGTGTGCTATGCTCTATGAAATAATATGGGCACGCCAACTAATCCTGTTTTTCGGGAGTCCGGTGTTTGCTGTGAGCGCAATGTTGAGTGCATTGGTGGGAGGGTTGGGGCTTGGTAGCTTCTGCTTCAGGCGTTTAGCAGATGGAGAAAAGCGACCATTGCGCCTGTGTGCCTTTCTCGGAGTAGGGCTCGCCATCTTCGCGCTTATCTTTCCGACTCTGTTGGATATTCTTAACGCTATCTGCATCCTTATCTATCGTGGATTGGGCGCGGGATTCTATGTCCTTTCATGGGTTCGGTTTGTTCTGTCGTTTGTCGTCCTGTTGATTCCATCAACGTTGATGGGAGGCATGATACTCCTACTCGGTAGGGCCGCCAAGGAAGGATGTGCAGGATTCAGAGCAGATCGCGTTTTCACAATCAGTATGCTTGGTGCGAGTATCGGTTGTGTTGCCGCTGGGTTCTTCCTCATCCAGCTTCTAGGGGTTCAGAGTTCAGTCCATTTGGGTGTGGCGATTAACTTGATTCTGGCAGGAGCTGCTTTCGGTTTAGATCGCTCTTGGTCTGAAACATCTGTGGACTTGCAGCAGGACATGGACGACGAAGCAGGGATATCCCCACAAAAAGAAATATGGAGACCGTCGTTGTGGACATTTGCCATCTCCGGCTTCTGCGCGATGGCTTATCCTGTCCTTTGGACGCGGATTCTGACCTCCTTTCTCGGTAACTCGGGTTACGCCTTCTCAGTCACGCTGACCGCCCTACTGCTCGGCATTACCGTTGGCAGTTTTCTATTTGCAGCGATAGCGCGTCGGATTCAATCGAGTGTAAACCTTTTCGGCTTGGTGCAGATTGGGATAGGACTATCCCTTGTTGCGTTGATACCGGCTTTCGGAAACCTGTATGGAATTAGTAGGGGGCTGCAAGCTGCCCTTGGGAGTGGGCGCCTTTGGGAATTTGTCGCCGGTTTTATCCTGATAATTATTCCCACTATCCTGATCGGGGCTAGTTTTCCGTTGGGCAGACAAATATGTGCTGCTGCCAAGTCACAATCAGTCGTTCACCCTTTCAGCACAATCGGTACACTCCTTGGATCGCTATGTGCAGGATTCATTCTAATCTCACTGATCGGAGTTCGTCCGAGCCTTCTCTTGACCGCCGGATTGAATGCGGTGGTAGGATGTGCCCTGATTCTTCGGAATACGGAGAAATCACAGGTTATCAGCGGCACCGCTATTGGTGGCACCATCCTGACCGGTGGGGTTGGGTTGATGGTGTTGCTATGGGGGAATTCGCCTCCCTTTTTGAAGAATGGAACCTTTTGGGCACAACACATAAACGATACGCTGGTCGAGCATACTGAAACTGTTGATGCGAACATCGCTACATTTATGACTGACCAAGGTATCCATCGAATCTACGTTGACAATGACGAAATTGTTGATGCTTCCCGTCGGGGATCTGCGCCGCATCGTATCATCGCCCATCTACCGCTCCTGCTGCATCCGAACCCTGAACGTGGGCTTGTTCTCGGATTTGGGATGGGAATTACTGCCCATACCATGACACAGCACAGCGTGCGTGTAGATGCTGTCGAAAATCCGAAGGGCCTCATCAAAGTGGCTCGGAAACACTTTACCGACGTAAATCATAATGTTCTCGACAGCTCCTTGTTCAATCACACGATCAATGGTGAGCGAAATTATCTGCTGATGACACCAAAACGATACGACGTGATTTCCATAGGGGCCCTTCATCCGCTGGTGAGTTCAAGAGGGCCCAACCTTTATAGTACAGATTTCTACCGCCGGTGCAAACGTATTCTCACAGAAGATGGTATAATATGCCAGTGGATACCGCTCAAGCGACTGCCAGAAACACATCTCAAGATAATTGTGAGAACCTTTATGGAGGTGTTTCCAAACGCGACAATATGGTATAAATACACACCAGACTTTACTATCCTGATTGGTACACTAGATCGGCTCAAGATAAATTATCAGCGTTTTATGGAGAGGGTGCAGGTTCCACCGGTTCACGAGGCACTTACGGGTGATAACCTCGACGGTATGTCTCTCCTTGATTCATTCATGATCGGTGAAAAGGCAGTTCGAGTGTATGCCGGCGATGGTCCAATCCATACAGACAATCACCCACATTTGGAATTCTTCCATCCCCGTACACTGATGGCCACAACTCATAAGAACATTGCAGGGCTAGCGAAATACCGTGAACGCTCCACCCCCTATTTGACAAATTATGGTCGTACGATGAGCGATAAGATCGAGGTGCGGAAGCGAATAGATCTCTACTTTGATGCCACGCAGAAGCTGATCGAAGCGCAGATTGAATATGCCAAGGGGGAATATGAGAAGGCTGTTGGTGTGTTGAATCAGGCGATAGCTATTAATCCGGACGATTATACGATTCGATATAATCTTGGGGCTGCGGTAGAGTTGGCAAACAAGGATTATCAAGAGGAGCTCAAGCAGACTGAAAAGGTTCTCAAGCAGGCACTACAAAGTAATCCACAGGATGTCCAAAAACAGGTTGAACTGGGCATCACCTATGAACTTCAGGGGGAATTGGCAAAATCGGCCTCCGCCTTTGAAGAAGCACTGAAATATGATCCGAATCGCCTAGAGTTATATTCATTGCTCGGACCGATTTATGAACGGCAAGAACAGTACGATGAGGCGTTACGCACGTATCAGAGGCTTGAGGAATTAGATCCAAATCTGCCCGCTATCATTTTCGGTGCAATGGCATCGATTTATCATTTTCATAAGAAGATGCTTCCCGAAGCACTCCAGTACGCGCAGAAGGCGTTGGCGGCGGATGCAAATTCTTGGCGTGTGCATAACCTGTTAGGGGTCATCTATACGGATAAGAAGGAGTTTGGGGGTGCAGTTGATGCGTTCAAAGCTGCGCTGCAACTCGCCCCGAATGAACCGCTGCCGCACAGCGATTTAGCGAAAGTATACCTCGCACAGGGCAGATATGATGAAGCATTGGAATCGGTGGACATAGCAATACGTCTTGCACCGAGCGATCCATACTTTCAGGAGCAACACCGTCAAATCCAAGCAGCAATGCAGAGGTAGAGGGCGTACCTTCCAAATCGCGATAAATAACTGAACAAGAAACACCAGGATAGCTTGAAGAAAAGCCGGTTATAGCGGTTAAAAAAGTAACAAAATATAATCGGACACTTGATAAAGGGGTAACTGATAGAAAATGCAGATTCAATCACCAAAGGGGACGAGAGACATCCTCCCTTCAGAAGTTCAGACATGGCAATGGGTCGAAGGAGTCGCGCGGTCTGTTTTTGGCACTTACGGGTATCAGGAGATCCGCACACCGATTTTTGAAAGCACAGATCTTTTTGTACGTGGGGTCGGTGATACCACTGACATCGTTGAAAAAGAGATGTATACCTTCAATGACCGGGGTAACCGAAGTGTCTCATTGCGTCCAGAGGGCACCGCATCCGTGGTTCGCGCCATGCTCCAAAATCGTTTGATGGATGGTGCCAGCGTCTTAAAATTTTACTATATCGGTCAGATGTTCCGCTATGACCGTCCACAGGCGGGCCGGTATCGAGAGTTTTGGCAGGTTGGGATCGAAGCGTTTGGGGCGGATTCACCCGCAATCGACGCAGAGATTATCGCAGCAGGATACCAATTTTTCTCAACACTCGGCATCAAAGATCTTACCTTGCACCTCAACAGCATCGGCGATCCTGTCTGCCGTCCAAAGTATATTGAAGATTTGACAGCGTATGCGAAAGCGCATCTTGATGAACTGTGTGGAAAATGTTATGCACGGCACGAACGGAACCCGATGCGAATCTTGGATTGCAAAGAGAGCGGTTGCCGTGCCGTTGTCGCTAACGCACCGCTCTTGTCTAATTACCTGTGTGATGCCTGCCGTGAAAACTTTGATATGGTAAAGAGCTATCTCGACGAACTCGAAATTGACTATCACGAAGATCCATACATTGTTAGAGGGTTGGATTACTATTCTCGCACCGCGTTTGAGTTTACAGCGGGCGGATTGGGTGCCCAGAACGCGATCGGCGGGGGTGGACGGTATGACTATCTCGCAGAAGAAATCGGTGGACCCCCAACCCCCGGCATCGGATTCGCACTCGGCATGGATCGGATTATCATTGCCTTGGAGGCACAGAACGTTACAGTGCCAACCTCAGCACCGGTGGATGTTTACCTCACAGTGTTAGGAGATGCAGCGATGCCTATAGCCCTTCAGGTGGCGCAAGACCTTCGTGAGAATGGTGTCAAAACCGACCTTGAGTTCAAAGGACGTGGCTTACGAGCCCAGATGAGAACTGCAAATAAGCTGAACGCACGATATGTCGTCATGATCGGTGAAGATGAAATGATTAAAGCAGCTGCAACGGTGCGAGATATGGGGAGCGGTGATCAGCTGGAGATCCCGTTCTTGGAGTTAGTGGACAAGATGCGTGAAAGGATGAATAGCTAGGGGAATTTCGTTACGTCTAGCAAGGATACCTCTCAGATTTGCATCAATGGCAACTTTGTTGCATACATCATATAATCGAAACCTTTAACAATTGAGGACTGACGCAGTTGAAAGCTTCAATGTCTTGTAACAGTGTTCAGTTGCTGTAGTTCGCACTGAATTTTGTAACTCACACCAATCACTTTTATAGGAGGCCTAACATGGGATTCTTTAACCGCATCTCCACCATCTTCAAATCCAATGTAAATGCCGCATTGGACCAAGCAGAAGATCCGGAAAAGATGTTGAACCAGATAACCAATGAGATGCAGGAGCAACTGGTACAGGTCAAACAGCAGGTTGCTACCGCTATCGCACAGGAAAAACGGCTCCAAAAGGATTATGAAAACGAGCAGGAGCAGGCGAATAGTTGGGAGCAGAAAGCAACGGTCGCCCTCCAGAGGGAGAACGAAGACCTCGCACGGGAAGCCCTGACGCGACGTAACGAGCACGCTAATATTGCAACTGGTTACAAGGAACAGTGGGAGAAGCAGAAACAGGCTGTTGTCATGCTCAAGGATAATCTCCAAACACTTGAGCGGAAGATTGATGAGGCAGCCCGTAAGAAAAACCTCCTGATTGCGCGACAAAAACGAGCGAAAGCGCAAAAGGCAATCCATGAAACAATGGCAGGCATGAAGGAGAATAGCGCGCTTGCTACCTTCGATCGGATGGAGCAGAAAGTCGGAGATATGGAAGCGCGTGCCGATGCTGCCTCGGAGATGTCTGAGCTGAGCCGTGACCCGCTTGAAGAGGAATTTGCTGCGCTTGGAACTGGGAACGTGGACGATGACTTGGCAGCCCTGAAAGCGAAGATGGGTGGTCAATCCGAAGAGGCTGCTGAAAGCAATCCGCCCGGAGATCAACCCACGCAGCCAGAAACAGGGGACAACGCTGAGGAAAAATCATCTACAGCACTAGCGGTCCCCGATAAGTAAGTCGAGTCAGATTACGAGTTGGCTGAATATAAAAAGAACGTGCGAAATATAAAAAGAAACCGAGTTTTTTTCTTGAAAACTCGGTTTCTTTGCACTAAATCTTAACATGAGCAAACATGAAAAATAGGGCGGGGAACCCCGCTTGTCATAACAAGGAGAGAAACAATGTCGAAATTAAACACATCGGTAGACATCACCGTATTCCTAGACGAGCAGGGATATAGCGTTACCATAGAGGATGATATCTTTATTATTCAGGATGAAGATGAACTCAACATATTTGCCGTGGTTGATGATACACAGATTGAATTTATAGTGGATCTGTGCAGTGTCAACGAGCTCGATACGTCAAAACTTGAGGAAATCTACGGAAAAATCCTGGATCAAAACACCGAAATCCTGCCGACCTGCTTTGGAATTGACTCAAGCGATGCTGATGACCCCCGCATCGTCCTAGTGAACAGCCTCGCAACAGAAAACATGGATGCGAACGAGCTGCTGCTTGCTTTAGATTCCCTTGCGGTCAATGTTGTCACCGCTCACGAGTTACTGATTCCTTATCGTAAACAGACATAGGAGCTGCACGCTTCAGTAGGGAACAACAATCCTCCGGTTCCGGTCCTGTTGGTTTTAGCGACAAAAACTAATGAAATTGAGAACTGCAACCGAGATCCCGAGAGTTGTTCCCTACGACCTGCTTCTTGTAATCTGCCTTAGTTTGTGAAATCCCGCTTGTCCCGATTTATAGAGGGGCCATCGGGGTTGCAGTGCAGCGGAAATCTCACTGAGGAATTACACCCCACTTTTTATGACCCAAAGGAGATGGTTATAGTAATGCCTGAAATGAAAAGGACACACTATTGCGGAGAACTACGGCTCGCCGATGCCGGTAAATCGGCGCGACTCACCGGGTGGGTATCTCGCCGCCGGGATCACGGCGGCGTCATTTTTGTAGACTTACGCGATCGAACAGGAATCACGCAGGTGGTCTTCGATCCAATAATCGATCCCGAAGCACACCGGGCTGCACACCAAATTCGCAACGAATTTGTGTTAAGTGTCAGCGGAAAAGTACGGGAGCGAGGTGAAGGGCTGGCCAACCCCAACCTCGTAACTGGGGAGATTGAACTGGCGACGGATGAACTGGAAATCCTAAACGTTGCACGGACACCGCCATTTGCTGTTGAGGACGAGATTGATACAGCTGAGGACGTGCGCCTGAAGCATCGTTACGTTGACCTCCGCCGTCCAAAAATGCAGAAGATATTGCAGGTACGGCACAAAGCTGCCCTCGCTGCCCGGAAATATATGGACGAGCACGGTTTCCTTGAAATTGAGACGCCCATCCTGATGAACAGCACCCCTGAAGGGGCGCGGGATGTGCTGGTGCCCAGCCGATATAACCCCGGCCAGTTCTACGCGCTCCCACAATCCCCACAGCAATTCAAACAGATTTTGATGATGAGTGGAATAGATCGTTACTTCCAGATTCCACGCTGCTTCCGCGATGAAGACACCCGGGCGGATAGACAACTTGAGTTTACGCAACTTGATATTGAGATGTCATTTGCAACCGTGGACGACGTGCTTGAAATTACAGAAGGTTTAATGAAGCGGATGTTTGAAGAAGCGGCTGACATTCCCGTACCAACGCCGTTTCCACGCATACCTTATGCTGAATCGATGGCACGATTTGGCAACGACAAACCGGACACACGCTTCGGGATGGAACTTTCCGACCTCTCGGATCTGGTGGTAGACTGCGATTTCAAGGTGTTTACGGATGCCTTGGCAAACGATGGGCAAGTAAAAGGATTGGCTGTTCCCGGCGGAGCGTCACTCTCTCGCAGGGAGATTGATGATCTCACCACGTTTGTCGCCATCTATAGAGCGAAAGGGTTAGCGTGGATCAAGGTAACAGAAACAGGTGCGTTTGAATCCAATATTGTCAAGTTTTTCAGCGAAGATACCCTCAAAGGAGTTAGCGAACGGATGGGCGCAGAACCTGGCGATCTGATGGTATTTGTCGCAGATAGACCAAAAATTGTTGCAGATGCGCTGTGCAATCTCCGGCTTCATCTTGGACACAAACTCAACCTAATTGATGAAAATCAGTTCCATTTTCTATGGGTTGTGGATTATCCACTGTTTGATTGGGACGAAGATAATAATCGATACGAACCCTTCCATCACCTCTTCACCTCACCAACAGATGAGAGCATTCCATTGTTAGACACCGATCCGGGCAAAGCACAATCATTACATTATGATCTAATTATCAATGGCACTGAGATCTGTAGCGGCAGCGTCCGAATCCATCGACAAGAGATCCAACAGAAAGTGCTCGAAATCTTAAAAATCAAACCCGAAGAGGCAGAGCAGCGATTCGGTTATTTTGTCGAAGCACTGCAATACGGCACACCGCCACATGCGGGAATCGCACCGGGGCTGGACCGTATTGTGATGCTAATGACCGGCGAAGAAAATATCCGTGAGGTCATCGCATTTCCAAAGACGCAGAGCGGGTTATGCCTGCTTACCGGTGCGCCCTCTGGAGTCGACGAGGAACAACTTGAGGAGTTATCAATTCAGGTTGATGAAGCTGAGAATTAATCAGATTTCTGGAGCGGTGCACATAAGTTTTATGCCCCATTCATACATCTGTTTTGCGAAACCCATTTCAGATGCCTGACGTCATTATCTAGGGAGCTTTGTTTTCAAACAGCACCGGGTCAGTGCGGCTAGTAATCTGTGTCAGATTGAACACATGTTTTCCGACAAAAAGGCAAAAATGGAGATGTCTGCAATAAAGGAAGAAATCCATTTTAGTCCAGAAGATCAACAGTTCATTGACCGAGCCATAGATTTTTGCCAACGAATGGGTGAACGTGCAGTCCTCATGTTGGTGGGGAGTCGGGCCGCTAACTTTGCCGATGAATGGTCAGATCTTGACCTGTGTATCATTGGTGATAAGCGGTGCCTCTCCGATGAAGATCGAAGAACTTATGAACAGAACCAGCAACTCTTTGTCGATCGAGGCGATTATGAAGCACACTGGTCGTTTTATGATGAAGGTGACTTGCGGACGTGGTTGGAGACATGGCCAAATGAGATGATGTGGATTATTGCTACCTCGCGGACTCTCTACGGTTGTTCAAGTACCGCCGAAGAACTGAAGCATCGTTATCGCTTGTATCCGCTAGCAGTCGCGGAGAGTAAGTTAAAGTGGATGTTCGGCAAGTATTATTACTCACAGCGCGGTCCACTGGCTATGGCAGCTCGGAGCCACGTAGAAATGGCGTTTATTGCGGCTGGCAATGTTATTGAGTCCCTCTGCAAAATTTGCTGCGTCGCTGACAGACAGCCGTTTCCCTACAACAAATGGCTGGTCGAAGCAGCTAAACGGACACAACTGGGCGTAGTGGTATATCCCTCGATTCAACGGGCGGTAGGCGGCATTGGAGAATTTCTCAATCCACCGACCGATCGTCACTGGCGCGACTGGATGCCGGTACAAGAATTGCGAACGACGTTGCCGATTGTTCAAAACGGGCTAAAGGAGTTAGGTTGGGATTGCGATTGGATTGATAATCCGGATAGGGTTTACTTTGAGGAGACAGTAAGACGCCCTGCGCCCTGAATGCCGAAGAACCAAAATCAGAACGCCATAACGGCTGTATCGGGCATGACTCTTGCGCGAGATATTACATGACTTTCAATAATGACGAAGGAGATTTGTGAGATGGAGAAAGGGCAGTTGCTCGAAAAGCGAATTGCAGTGTTGATGGGTGGAAAATCGGGTGAAAGACAGGTGTCGTTACGATCCGGTGCGCGAATCGCCGCCGCCCTTCAACGGCTTGGTGCAGATGTGGTGACAATCGATCCAATTGACCTCGATTGGTTGGAGCGGATGCGAGCCGCCTCCGTTGAAATTGCATTTTTGGGAGTGCACGGGAAAGGTTGCGAGGATGGAACGATTCAAGGCGTTTTAGAGGCATTTGAATTTAGCTACACCGGTTCCGGGGTGCTCGCAAGTGCGTTGGCGATGAATAAGGTTATGACCAAGCGGGTGTTATCTACGCTAAACCTTCCGACTCCCGATTACCTCGCCGTTGACCCCAACCAAAGTTTAGATTTGCAATGTGAGGAGGCAATCGATCGTCTGGGGCTGCCGCTGGTGATTAAACCTTCATCAGAAGGATCAAGCATTGGAGTCTCGATTATTTCTGAGCTGCCAGAGGTCAGGTTAATCGCCTATAAAACACAACATCAGTTCGGAGAAATCTTGTTTGAGCGATATATCCAAGGGCAGGAAGTCACGGTCGGGTTGTTGGGAATCAATGAGAGCCTCCGCGCCCTACCTATACTTGAGCTGGTTCCTAAACGAGAGTTTTACGATTACGAGGCGAAGTATACAGAGGGCCTGACAGAGTTCATTATTCCCGCAAGATTATCCGATTTGTTGACCGAGGAGGTCCAGGAAATTGCGCTGCGGACGCACCAAGCGGTCGGTTGTTGGGGGTACTCAAGAGTGGATATGTTAGTTGATACCGATGGACAACCTTACGTGATGGAAATTAATACATTACCGGGGTTGACTGACCTCAGCGATTTACCGGCGCAAGCAGCAGCAGCGGGAATGTCTTATGATGAACTGATCTATGAAATCCTAACAAGTGCACAAGAACGTCTCATTGTGTCGGATTAATATCTGCTTGTTGCTAACGCTACTTCGATGTCAATTCATTTCTAAGCAGCAGTAATTTGCGTAGGAATAACATCGGAGGCAGCACCCTGTCGAAATTCAATGGCGGAGTCGATCATCTTAAAGATATCGAATTGTGGTTGATAACCGATAAGCTGTGCACCTTTGGAGAGACCGAACTCATAATAGGTCGGTGTGCTTTCCGCTAACCGAACATCAACGTAATCCACGCTCAGTTTTTCCGCGAGATAAGGCACCGTTTCCTCCCATGTAAAAGGCTTCGGTCCAGCAAGTTGGAAAGTTTCTCCAATCGCCTCCGGTTTACCGAGCGCGGCTAAGAAACCCAGCACGATGTCGCGTACATCCGCTATATGTTTCTTATAAGATCTTCCGTTCTCATCGCGCGCGATAAGCAGCCTTTCCCCGGCGTTCCCAAGCCCTAGTAATTGTTTGCGAGTGTCGGCAGCGGCACCGGTCGTTCTGTTTGTGTAGGCGTTTTGCCAATGGTCAAGACGGAATTGGGGGAAATTCAAGATCTCATCACCTGCGGCCACAAAGGCAAAACGAAAAATTGAAATAGGCAGCTGATAGCTCCGATAATACCCACGACACATATCTTCCCCAAGAACCTTTGAAAGCGCATACCACCCGCCCGGCTTCTGGGGCATCTCGTCTTCGTGAATCGGTTCTGACAGACCGCCGGGAGGGTATTTCTCGTAGGTTGCGTCGGTGCTTGCAAAGAAGAAATGTTTGAGATTGGTCCCGTTTTCACGGGCAGCCTCTAGCATGTTAAATGTGCCGCGCGCATTAATCTCGAAATAGTCTTCGTTGGAGAAGGGACCCCCACCTTGGAATGCCGCTCCCAGATGGCAGATTGCTTCTACCCCAGCAACCGCTCTGTTTACATCCGCAGGATTAACCAGACTTCCCTCAACTAATTCAACCGAAAGCCCTTCAAACTTTTCTAACCGTGAATCCTTTTCCCAAACCAATCCGCGTATTTCGTGTCCTTCATCGATGAGAGCTTTGGCCAGGTTGGCACCGATTCTACCGGATATGCCGGTAACGAGAATTTTCATAAATGTAGCTCCTGACTTTATTGTGAAATCGGCCAATTTTTTATTTGTGATTTTGGCCTTATTTTGTTATCATGTTGTTATATTCTACGCAACACTGTTTTATGTGTCAAAAAGAAAAGCGCATAATACCACCTTTTTTATACTTATCTTTCGGAGCCTCTCATGTTGATGCGTAATGAAGGCAGAACCTTAAAGAGCCAAATTGTTGTCATGTTCCTTCTAATCGGACTATCTCCGCTATTTTCCGCTTCGATTCTTGCTTTCTATTCAAGCCAGAAAACATTGAACCGAGTCGTTGGTACTTCAGCACAAGATCTGGCGATTCAGGCCATGGAGAAGATTGACCACGAGATGCAAAATATACGCCTTTTGGTCAAGAATTGGACAAGCTTTGAAAACCGAAAGGTCTTGGTGAACACTGTGATCGAAGGTGGCCAGAAGAGTTACGAGCAATTATTCAATGAATGGCAACGCGACGGATTAACTTCAACTCCTGCAGCGAATTTTCTTAAGAGCCTCCAACAGACGAAACCAAATCAATTTAAGGAGATCTTTCTGACCGATAAACGTGGATACGTCATTGCTGCCACCGGTAAAACCAGTGATTTCGATCAAGGCCCGGGGGATGATCCGCCATTTGGTGAAAAGTGGTGGGCCGCGGCAACACAAAAAGGCGAACATATCGGAGATGTTGATTTTGATGATAGTGCCGGGGTCTATTCCGTCGATATCAACATGGCTATCAAGGCGGATGACGATCAAATCGTGGGCGTTATAAAGGTGGTCTACAGTGTGGAGAACATCCGGAATCTAATTGGAGGAGCTAGCGGAGGGGGGGCTCGCCATTATGAGTTAGTCAATCGTTACGGTTACATCGTTGCAGCGTCTGAAGCCGAGCAAGTACAGATTCTAAAAGATACATCTCGCGTCGAACTCCCCGATAACAAGGAGGTTTGGAAGAACCGGGCGCGTAAGAACGGGTTCATTATCGGAGTTAAGGATGGCGAAAAAGTCCTCGTTGGTTGGTCCCGCGGTTTAATGTGGACCGTATTAACGTACAGCCCTCTCGAAGTATCTCATGCTCCCTTGCGAGAGCAATCACGCTGGCTTATGGGGGTATCATCAGTCGCTACTGTTATCATCCTTCTCGTTGCGTTGGCTGTAGGGAATCGTGTGGTGTCTGAAATGCTCGGTAAGGAACTCATGGCGCAAGAGATTCAAACGGCTCAGAGTATGCAGATGGGGTTGTTACCCGAACCACTTGATATTAGCGGACTTGATTTGGCAGGGCGCTGTCTCGCAGCCAACCGCGTCGGCGGGGATTATTATAACTACCTGTGGATGGATGCTGAGCAGAGGAAACTCGCAATTGTCATCGCCGATGTGGCTGGGCACGATATGTCAGCAGCAATTCCTGCTGTGATGTTCTCCGGGATGCTTGACTTTGCTGTCAAAGAGGGAGCACCCGGGGCGATGCTCACCGCGCTCAATCAGTCACTCTGTCAACAGCCTAAGCGCACACCCTTTATTACCTGTTGTGTCGCTATCATTGATTTGGATGAGAAGCAGATGCACTGGTCAAAAGCCGGACATCCCGAAATTTATCACTATTGTACACACAAAGATACTGTCGAAGAATTAGCTGCCGAAAGCTACCCACTCGGAGTGTCGCAGAAATCGGATTATTTAGATGAAACGGTCAATCTGCACGAAGGCGATCTGCTCATTTTTTACACCGATGGACTTCCAGAGGCGGTCAACACCAATGGAAGGATTTACGGCTATCACCGACTCGAAAGGAGCATCCACCGCGCCGCCCAAAGCGACCTCTCCTCCATCGAAAGCATTGACCAGATAATAAACGATGTTCGTGGATTTATTGAAAATATTGAGCCGGAAGATGACATAACGGTTGTTGTGGCGAAGGTGACGTAATCCCGATAAGGCGTACCATGAAAAATAAGGATACGACAGAACAACCCGCTCTCTTCTCTGTAAACGGTGCGATGGATACTTCTGAAGATGATAAAACCGATGAGCGGATCCAGTTGATTTCATTTCGAGAGCTAGTCCCCGAAATAAAAGACACGGGGTATTTGACACACTCAATTTTTTATTATCCCGCTAAATTTATACCCCACGTTGTAAGGTATGCGCTGGAGTCCTTCACAAACGAAGGTGATTGGGTGGTCGATCCGTTTGCGGGTTCGGGGACCGTGGGCGTTGAGACTTACTTATGCAAACGGAATGCCTTTCTACTTGACCTAAACCCACTTTTGGATTATATGATTCCACTCAAGGTGCGTCCTGAAAAAGAGCGATTGCGTGAAGACTGTCTAAGTCGGATGCTAGATGGCTTAGAAAACAGCACGGACAATTTCACTCCAGCGTGGTCCAATCTAACGTACTGGTATCCGCCTGAAATGCTAGAGGTCCTTAGCAGATATTGGGGATTCATCAAAAATAGTGAGCGTAACACATACGCCGCAATCATAGAATCAGCGCTATTGAAGACAAGTAAGCACTTCTCCTATGCGGAACATCGCACCCCTAAACTGTTCAGGTCTAAAAGTAAGCGCAAATATGTCGAAGAACTGCTGCAGACAGATTGGCCAGAGAAATTAAATAAGATGATTAAGGGGCATTCACTAGAGACTTTACGGAATATGAATGACTTTGCAACAGTTACGAACCATCACAATAACTGTGTTGAATTTCAGGGTGGGGTAGATTCGTCCTATTTTTCGTTTCACCGGGAATTCGATACCTTAATCACATCGCCGCCTTATCTACAAGCCCAAGAATATATGCGGACAGTCAAAATGGAACTATTTTGGCTGGGCTATAACGATGAAGAGATAAGGAAACTGTCCAGACTTGAAATTCCGTATCGGAAGGCGGACAGGCTGATTCAAACCCCAACACTGGAGAAAATAAGAGCGGAACTTACACGGACTGACCTCGTTAAATTATTGGATTCGTATTTTTGTCATACCATCAACGCCCTTGAGAATGCAATGAATCAGTTAAAGCCGAACGGGGCCGCCTGCATTTTCATCGGAAATCCGCTGATTGATGGGATAAAGGTTGAAATCTGGCGGATATTGATGGAGTATTTTACGGACAACGGGTATTTCTTTAAGAGCCTGTATGAAGATCGGATAAAGAATAGACAGCTGTTTGGTACTCGTAAAAATAAAAATCCAGATGGGATGAAGTCTGAATTTTTGCTAATTTTGAGAAAAGGGTGATAGGTAACGAGAACTGTTTGAGAGAGTTGCCCTTTAGGAAATATGAGATGAGTGACAGTTTACGTGAATCTGAAGCCAGAGTGATGCTTAAAGCTTTGGAGTCTTCCTACTGCCCTGAACCGATAAAAGAAGCGCGGGAACGGCAGGATGAAATACTGATTGAAAGATTCCGAGGGCGTCCCTATGTGATTGCAGATGTCGGTTGTGGCACAGGCTACCACGGCTCAATCTTCGCGCCTACCTGTCGCCTTTATCACGGTTTTGAGCTATCAACTGATATTGCAGCAGTTGCTCAAGATAGATGGCACAGGGAAGGGCTAAATAACACCGAGTTATTTCTGGGCGATGCTGCTCAAGCCAAAACACCGGACAATTTTTATGACCTTGTCTGGTGTTTATACTTTACACCCGGCAACTTTAGAGAACCATCCAGGGATCTAAGTCTTTATACAGACGCATACCTCGATCAAAATCCGAGTTTTATCGCTATATTCTCGAACTTTTATCGAGCACTGAAACCGAGCGGGTTGATGTTCTTAACGATCTACAAGGATGTACCGGAAGCAGAAGAAGCCCAGATCGATTTCTACGAGCATACCGATCAGCGTGTAGTAACGCCCAGAGGCGGGCGATTTGTGGCGACCGCAGAAAATTTCTGGTCTGCCAGATGGACCGAGCAAAGTCTCTTATCCAACCTTAAAGCGTGTGGGATTGCCGAGGTTGATGTTATGTTTCATGGCTTAAACCACATCGCATGGCTTGTTGAGATTAGTAAGTAATTACAGAAACGTGAAACGTGTAAAAGTAGACAGTGGAAAACAGGACGATACCTCCGCCAATCTTTTTTAGATTATAGTGGGACCTTAGAATTAATGAGACACTCCAATCCCCCGTTGGGTAGGCCCCCCCTTAATCCCCCCGCTAGCGGGGGGATTAAGGGGGGGGCGATGTGGTGCGGTTAGAAACCGCACCTACCGGTGGGCGCAAGTGTTCATTTATTTTTTGAATTCACTATAGTGTAGATTCGTGGAGGTCTTCTCGTCTTCAGGATTTCCACCCCTAGAGGAGCTTTTTAATGATAGGACCCAGACTTCCCTACCGCTACGATCACTACACCTGGCCCGAAATCAGGGATTTGGTCAAAAAACAACCTGTCATTGTCCTGCCGGTTGGCTCTACCGAGGACCATGGCCATCACCTTCCCTTGGATGTGGATACCTTTGTAGTCAGCAGCATCTGCGATGCCGCTGCACAGCAGATTCCTGACGAAGTGCTGCTTTTACCCGAACTCGCTTACGGTTTTGAAGATCACCACATGGATTTCCCCGGTACTATCACCATCCGTGATGACCATTTACTAAACTTTGTTGTCGATATTACCAAGAGCGTTGCCCACCACGGTTTTCGCAAGATCCTTATCGTCAACGGTCATGGCTCTAACGTTCCTATCTTGGAGTTGGCGGCGCGTCGGACAGTGATTGAGACCGAGGCACATTGCGGCATGCTCAACGGGGGAGCAGGCGTTTCGGTCGATGAAATCGTTGAGTCAGATGTACTGTCCCATGCGGACGAGATCGAAACATCGGTCTACCGCTATCTTAATGATGCAGCAGTCCAGATGGACAAAGCCGCCCACGAAGTGAAAGTTCCTGTTTCGCGTTACTATTGGCGTGGCACGGTACGCGGCAAGGGCAGTGCGCCGCTACGGATGATGGACCATTGGTCACGCATCTCGGAGACGGGGGTCATCGGGGATGCGACTCTCGGTACAGTGGAGAAGGGTGAGCGGTTCTTCAACGCTGCCGCTACAGAACTCGCCGCACTCATCCGTGAATTTCGCACCCTGCCCATCGAACCTCGCGTAGACCACCATTGAACTTGTTGAACCAGATAGGCTTTGTTGACAGATGATGTGTAATTATAGTGGACCTTAGAATTAATGAGACACTCCAATCTCCCGTTTGGTAGGCCCCCCTTTATCCCCCTGCTTGCTTTCCCCCCTGCTTGCGGGGGGGACTAAGGGGGGGTAGAATAAAGAGGGGTGGGCCGATGCGGTGCGGTTAGAAACCGCCCCTACCGTGGGGCGCAAGTGTCTATTTATTTTTTGAATTCACTATAGTTGTAATTATTTATAATGCAATTGGGGGTCTGCCACAAAATGTTTCATTCTGAGATAGGAATAATCTCCCCATTTTCACAGGAAAAATAGGTAAGTTTTCATTTTTGCGGAAAAAACGTTAATTTTTTTCTCGCTCATATTAAAAAACAGTGTAAAAAACCGTAGGGGCAAGGTTTCCCCGCCCGTTCTTGGCTAATGAACAGATTATCTTCACGTTTCACGTCCTTTTGACATAAACCCTCTACTCAAGCTATCTATGGAGGGCTACAAGGATCTAACATGTCTCAAAATCAGCTCATCGTTGCGCTAGATGTAGACAACTTGGCAGCAGCGAACGAACTAGTTTCCATACTTTCTGATGTGGTCAAATGGTTCAAGATCGGCAAACAACTTTTTACTGCTGTCGGTCCGGCTTCCGTTAAATTGCTACATGAGGTAAAGAAAAACATTTTTCTGGATCTCAAGTTCCACGATATTCCCAACACTGTTGCCGGCGCGGTTGCATCTGCCACAAAAATTGGTGCCGATATGATCAATATACACGCTTCAGGCGGATTGGAGATGATGCGTGCCGCAGGGGAAGCCGCTGAGAAACAAGCGTCCGAACTTGGCATCCCGAAACCAACAGTTTTGGGGGTGACCGTCCTCACAAGCGTTGATGAGGCGAATTTCCAGCGCGATTTTGGAACCCAACGCAAGTTAGAAGATCAGGTGGCTTACCAGGCGGAACTATCCCAGAAAGCAGGGTTGGATGGCGTGGTCGCCTCACCGTTGGAGATTGGGTTGATTCGGAGAGTGTGCGGCACCGATTTTGTAATCGTTACACCGGGTGTGCGTCCGGCATGGGCAGCTTCAAACGATCAGCAGCGGGTCATGACACCCGCCGAAGCGATTGATGCCGGTGCGGATTATATCGTCGTTGGAAGGCCCATCACTGCGTCGGATAACCCACGGGAAGCTGCGAGGCGAATACTCCAAGAAATTCATAGGTAAAACGTGAGATATAGATTTAAGGGTCAATGATGGATTCAACGAGATAACGGACTGGGTCGTCAAAGACAAAGATTATATTTTTGGCTCATGTTAAGAATTAGTGCAACAGCGGCCCGGGGCAGCAGAAAGAAACCGAATTTTGAAGAAAAAAAATCGGTTTCCCTTTCTGTTTTGTACTTTCTTTTTATATGAGCCGACATTTTTATTAAGGTGGACATTTATACGGAAGTGTTTCACATGACAACCCTCAATCTTAAACCAATCCACAAACCGATCAAATCCTACTACGAATCCCTACAGCGTTTCGAGTCAATCGGTATCTCCCACGAAACCGCTGTCCGTTCCGCATTCCAAACCCTGCTCGAATACTGCGGACGGCAATTTAACTGGATTCTCGTGCCCGAATACTCAATGTCCCCCCTGATAAGGGAAGCTAGGGGGGCTAAAAACAAAATGTCCCCCCTGACAAGGGGGGCTAGGGGGGTTAAAAGTAAACGGATTGTGATTGACGGGGCGTTCATTGACACTTTCCAACTGTCCCACGGCTATTGGGAGGCGAAGGACATCCACGATGACCTGCCAACCGAAGTACTCCGCAAATTTGAGAAAGGTTACCCCCGCGATAACATCCTCTTCCAAACCCCACACCGCGCCCTCCTTTGGCAAAATAATCAGCAGCGGCTCGATGCCGACCTGACCGACCCGGCGCAGCTGATACATACCCTCGAAACCTTCTTTTCCCACCGTCCGCAAGAGTACACCGAATGGGAGGAGGCTGTTGCACAGTTCAGAGACAGAGTGCCCGCGCTTGGGAACGGCTTGGCAGAGTTAATCGAAAAGGAACGGGGGACAAACCGTCGGTTTGCCACCGCCTTTACGGCTTTTCATGAGAAATGTTGTCAGTCAATTAACCCCGACCTCTCCGAAGCCGCCGTTGAGGAGATGCTGATCCAGCACCTCTTGACTGAGCGGATTTTCCGAACCGTGTTCAGCAACCCCGACTTCACTGACCGCAATGTCATCGCCCGCGAAATTGAAACCGTCATCAAGGCGCTCACAGAGCAGGCATTTAGCCGTGACGATTTTCTCCGCAGCCTCGATCGTTTCTACCAAGCAATTGAGCGCGCAGCCGCGACTATCAACGACTTCTCCCAAAAACAGAGTTTCCTCAACACGGTTTACGAGCAGTTTTTTCAAGGCTTTTCGGTGGAGGTCGCCGATACACACGGGGTGGTTTATACGCCGCAACCGATTGTCGATTTCATGGTGAGAAGTGTTGAAGAGATTCTACGGACCGAATTCAATCGCTCGCTCTCCGATGCCGGCGTTCACATCATCGACCCATTTGTGGGGACCGGCAATTTCATCGTGCGAACCATGCGCGAGATTCAGAAAACCGCGTTAGCGGAGAAGTATCGGTCCGAACTCCACTGTAATGAGGTAATGCTGCTGCCATACTACATCGCCTCAATGAACATCGAACACGAGTTTTTCGAGTCCACAGGGGGCTATCAACCCTTTGAGGGGATCTGCCTTGTGGATACCTTTGAATTAGCGGAAGATCGGCAGTTACCGCTATTCGCTCCTGAGAACACCCGCCGCGTTGCGGATCAGAAAAAAGCCCCGATGTTTGTGGTTATCGGCAATCCGCCCTACAACGTCGGTCAGGTCAACGAGAACGATAACAACAAGAATCGGAAATATCCAACAATGGATGCGCGGGTTAAGGAGACCTATGTAAAAGACTCCACAGCGACGCTCAGAAATAAACTTTATGATCCGTATGTGAAAGCGATTCGGTGGGCATCAAACCGGATAGGAGAGGAAGGGGTTGTCGCCTTTATAACGAATAACAGTTTTCTTGACGGCGTGGCGTTTGACGGGATGCGAAAACACCTCGCAGCTGATTTCGACGCGATTTACATTCTGGACTTGGGTGGGAATGCCCGGAAGGGATTGAAGGTCTCGGATGCCAATGTGTTCGGGATACGGGTCGGCGTGAGCATCAACCTATTTGTAAAGACTGGACGGGCGATAAATCATCCAACTAACTGTGAGAGGGGCATCCCTGCCCCGATGCGTATCTTTTACTATTGCACCGATGACCTATGGAACAAAAAACAGAAGTTCGATTTTCTGAATGAACGGGGACATATCGGTAATATAGACTGGCAGCCCATTCAACCCGATACACGCCACACATGGCTGACAGAAGGGCTCCACGCTGAATTTGAAACATTTATCCCGATAGGAAGTAAGGAAGCGAAAAAAGCAAAGAGGAGAGAAGAAGAAGCAATTTTTCGTCTTTTCTCTTATGGAGTGGTTACAAGTAGGGACGCTTTGGTTTATTCGTTTGATCTTGAGTTGCTCCAAGAGCGAGTTGACACATTTATTGAGATATACAATAGCACCGTTGACCGCAAGAAAAGGCGTGATCCCAACGGACCTGTTGAAAGTTTCATTGATACAGATGACCCACGCATCAAATGGAGCCATCGGGTTAAGGAATCACTGAAAAAACTGGAATTAAGCGACTATGAAGATTCACACTTTCGCACCGCGTTGTATCGGCCGTTTACTCAGAAATATCTCTACTTTGATCATTTCTGGAATGAAAGGCGTTATCAACAGTATCGTATTTTTCCCACGTCTGAGACTGAAGTGGAAAATCGAGTAATCTGGCTTAAGGTGGGGCAGGAGTGGTCGATGTTCGTGTTGCTAATTAACAAAATTCCGGAGGCACTTCCGCAAAGTGGTTCCCAGTGCTTTCCCTTCTATACCTACAGCGAGGACGGGAGGAACCGCCGGGAGAACATCACCAATTGGGCATTGGGGCAATTCCGGGCACATTACCGAGACGAGGCAATCACCAAATGGGACATCTTCCATTATACCTACGCCCTCCTACATCACCCCGATTACCGGGAGCGGTATCAGGCGAACCTCAAGCGAGATTTACCGCGCCTTCCTTATGCACCTGACTTTTGGGGGTTTGCCAAAGCGGGGAAACGATTGGGGGAAATCCACATCGGTTATGAAACCGCGGACGAATATCCGATTAAGAAGGTCGAAACACCGGGTAAACCCCTCGATTGGCGTGTCGAAAAGATGAGGCTGTCCAAGGATAAGGCGCAGATAAAATACAACGGCTTCCTGACCCTTGACGGAATACCCGCAAAAGCGTTTGAGTATAAACTTGGGAATCGATCCGCGTTGGAATGGGTGATCGACCAATATCGCGTCAAGACGGATAAGCGCAGCGGCATCGTCAACGACCCGAACCGCCCGGACAATCCGCGGTACATCGTTAAATTGATTGGGAAGGTGATTACGGTCAGTTTGGAGACGGTTGAGATTGTGGAAGGGTTGCCGGGGTTCGGAGTAACAGCACATTAAAATAACCCAAGTTGTTGCACTAATTCTTTACATGAGCCATATTTTTTTAGATGAGGATGATAACGACAGTCAATGGATAACCAACAGAAGGTACGTAACTACTGCATTTTAGGACATATAGACCACGGCAAGAGCACACTTAGTGATCGGCTTTTGGAGTACACTGGTACATTGACGCCCCGTGAGATGCGCGAGCAGGTTTTGGATCTGATGGATCTTGAACGCGAACGCGGTATCACCATTAAGGCAACTGTTGTGAAACTCGATTATCGCGCTACGGATGGGGAGGTCTACGAACTGAACCTGATTGATACACCTGGGCATGTTGATTTCACTTACGAAGTTTCGCGGAGCCTCGCAGCGTGTGAAGGGGCAATTTTGATCGTAGATGCCGCCCAAGGTGTAGAAGCGCAGACGTTAGCAAATGCCTATCTCGCAATTGACCATAATCTTGAGATTATTCCCGTTATTAACAAAATCGATCTCCCGACAGCGCGTCCAGATGAGGTTAAACGGCAAATCGAAGAAGTGGTTGGCATCCCCGCAGACGAAGCGATTTTAGTAAGTGCAAAGGAAAATATCGGTACACAGGAGATATTGGAAGCAATTGTTAACCGGATACCTCCGCCGAAGGGGAGTACCGATGGATCTCTGAAAGCACTGGTCATTGACTCTGTGTACAATAGCTATCGAGGTGTCGTCATGTATGTGCGCGTTTTTGATCGAAGCGTGAAGATAGGCGACAAGATCCGCTTGATGGCAGCGAGGAGGGCTTACGCGGTCGAGGAGGTCGGCGTTTTCCTGCCGCACATGAAACCTGTTGATGTGCTATCAACAGGTTCAGTCGGCTACGTGATTGCCGGCGTTCGAGAGATAGCGGACGCCAAAATCGGTGAAACTATTACCGACCACGCAAACCCTACAGCAGAACCACTGCCCGGCTACCGTGAAATGAAGCCGCTTGTATTTTGCGGGTTATATCCAGCGGATACCAGCGAGGTCGGAGCGTTGCGAGAGGCGCTCGAAAGACTTAAACTCAACGACGATTCTTTCAGATTTGAACCTGAAATTTCTGTGGCACTTGGATTCGGATTTCGGTGTGGTTTCCTAGGATTGCTGCACATGGAGATTATCCAAGAACGGCTAGAACGCGAATTTGACCTCTCCCTTGTTCGCACCTCACCGAGCGTCAAGTACCGTGTCATCCAGCGAGATGGGGAGTGCGTTGAAGTTGATAATCCGGCGAAAATGCCTCCCGTTGATCAGATTGATTTCATAGCGGAACCTCACATCACCGCTGACATTATTGTGCCGCGAGACTACATCGGCAATGTGATGGATTTATGTCAAAAGCGGCGAGGTGTCTTCATACGCATGGATCAGTTGGACACAACACGCGTGCAAATCAGTTATGAGCTGCCCTTGGGCGAAATTCTCCTTGATTTCTACGACAAACTCAAATCATTGACGCGCGGCTACGGTTCGCTTGAATACGAAGTTGGTGAATACAAACCCGGTGATCTCGTGAAGCTAGATATTTTGCTCAACGAAAAGCCGGTTGATGCCCTCTCGACGATTGTTCACCGTGACATGGCTTACGGTCGGGGCAAGGCGTTGGTAGAAAAGTTAGGGGAAGTAATCCCACAGCAGATGTTTATCGTGCCCATCCAAGCAGCAATCGGACATAAAGTGATTGCTCGTGAAACTATCCGTGCCTTCCGAAAGAACGTAACAGCAAGACTTTATGGCGGGGACGTTACCCGCAAGCGGAAGCTGCTCGAAAAGCAGAAGGAGGGCAAAAAACGGATGAAACAGATTGGGAGCGTCGAGGTGCCACAGGAAGCGTTTATGGCAATTCTATCTATTGATGAGTAAAAATTTGTGTTTTACATTGGAGGTAACGCACTTATGAATGAAACGTTGGCAGACACGCATGAAGAGGCACTTTCACGATGGCAGCGATTCCAGCAGACCGTGGTATGGGAATACCTTCAGGTTATCGTGGTTGCGTTCGTGCTTGTCTTTGGATTTATTCGTCCCTTTGTCGTTGAAGCGTTCAAAATTCCGTCCGGTTCAATGGAAGAAACCTTGCTTGTTGGCGATCGCATCCTTGTCTGCAAATTTATCTATGGGATCAACGTTCCGGGAACGAAAATTAAACTCTTTGACTTCCATAAGCCTGCAAGAGGAGATGTATTTGTATTTGTTCCGCCTCACGAGCGAACCAAGAATTTTATCAAACGGATCGTCGCGGTCGGCGGCGACACGATTGAGACGAAGGGGGATACGCTCTACGTCAACGGGGCAGCAATCGAAGATAGTGCTTATGCGAAGCATGTGTCCCATGCCCTCGGTCATCGTTACGATTTCCCACCTTTCCGTAAGCCCTATCATTTGCCCAATGACAACGCTTTTGCGCCCTATAAACTCTCGCCGAATCAGTTTCACATGACATTTCCAAACGGCTTGCCGTTTAAGGTGCCGGAAGGGTATGTTTTTGCGATGGGGGATAATCGGGACCAGAGCAGCGACAGCCGGACATGGGGCCCTGTATCTGTGAATGATATTAAGGGACAAGCCTTCATGGTCTATTGGTCTTACGACGCATTCAATCAGAAAAGACCTTGGGAAGTTTGGAAGATTATCAATGGTATTCGGTTTACCCGAATTGGAAGCTTGATTCGGTCAGAATTTGATAATAGGCATTGAGAAAACTGCTAGCTTGTGACATCGACAAACGGGAGGGAATTGACCATTGTCCGTTGAAGTCCGTTTAGACCATATCGTAAAAGCTTTTGATACCACAATCGCTGTGAATGATGTCAGCCTTGAAATTCGGGAGGGTGAACTGTTTTTTCTGCTCGGTCCCTCGGGTTGCGGAAAGACGACCTGCCTGCGCATTCTCGCGGGGTTCTACGAACCGGATAGCGGGCAACTGATGTTTGGTGATCGGGAGATGAGCAGAGTGCCACCGCATAAGCGGAATACTGGGATGGTATTCCAGAATTACGCGCTTTGGCCCCACATGACCGTCTTTGAGAATGTTGAATATGGTCTGTCACTCCGCAAGATTGATAAGGAGATCCGAAAAGAGAAAGTCCACGAAGTCTTGGATGTGGTACAGATGCCAGAGTACACTGATCGTCCCGTCAACAAGCTCTCCGGCGGACAGCAGCAGCGGGTAGCCCTAGCACGCGCCCTCGTTGTAGAGCCGGATGTGTTGCTTCTTGATGAACCGTTAAGCAACCTTGACGCGAAGCTACGGCTTGAAATGCGTCAAGAAATTAAGCGCATTCACTCACAAGCCGGTGCCACCGCCGTTTATGTGACGCACGACCAACAAGAGGCAATTCACCTCGCGGACCGGATGGCAATCATGAGAGAAGGTTCAATTATCCAAGTCGGCACGCCCCGTGAAATTTATCGGTTCCCCACCAATCCGTTTGTCGCTAGCTTCATCGGCGAGACCAATTTTATTAGCGGTAAGATTCAATCTCTATCTAATGGAACTGCTGAGATTGAAACGGAAATCGGTGTGTTGCGCTCAACGACAATCTATCACGATTTCACAAACGGTGACGCGGTGACCTGTTGCATTCGTCCAGAATCTATTCACTTCGACGAAGCAATTGCTGAAGGGAGCTCAAACCGACTGAGTGCGAAGGTTCTCAACGCTACCTATCTAGGACGCGTTGAGGAATATCAGTTGGCACTTGCTGATGAATTGACGGCGAAAGCGGTGCTGTACAATCCAAGAACGCACGGTAAAAATGTCGGTGATACGCTTTCCATATCTGTCAGCACAGAGGATGTGATTCCTTTACCGGCGGAGGAACCCTACAGCGATGAGGAAGAGCGTGAGGAATTGTGAATCCACTGAACACCATCAAAGCCAAAATACTACTCTTTGCCGCAGCTGTCCTTCTCCTCCTGTTTTTCGTCCTCCCTCCCTTCCATGATTGGCTCTTGAGCATCTTCGCGCTTTTTAAAGATCCACAGATGATGCGGGAATACATTGCCGCTTACGGTACCCTTGCTCCAGTAATTTCTGCGGTCCTCATGATACTCCAGAGTGTTGCCGCACCGTTGCCCGCTTTCCTGATTACTTTTGCTAATGGGCTGCTATTCGGCGTATGGTGGGGCACCGTATTGTCGTGGATCAGTGCGATGTTAGGTGCTGCACTCTGCTTCTTTATCGCTCAATACTTTGGTCGCCCCGTTGTCGTCAAACTAACCAGCGAATCCGCTCTTGCCACTTCCGATCGATTTTTTGAACGCTACGGCAAACACGCAGTGCTGATTGCGCGCTTGGTCCCCATTATCTCATTCGATGTAATTAGCTACGGATCGGGGTTGACCGGCATGAGGTTTCTCGGATTCTGGATCGCCACCGGAATTGGGCAACTGCCTGCAACGATTTTGTATTCTTATCTTGGGGATGAAGCGACCGGTACAATCAAAATCTTGTTTTGGGCTTTTGGGATTGTCATTGCAATCTTTATTGTGACGCTCCTGATTAAGCGTCAAACCCCCGGACTACAGCGCAATGTTCCGGGCTGATTGAGCCAGGGCTATTGCGCGATAGATATAGGTATCTTCAGCCTTGTTGTATAGATGGAGGAATCCATGGAAATTCGTGGCGTCCGTGAATCAGAATTAGCGGAAATGATTGACTTGCAATGCCAGGTTTTTCGACCCGATGGGCATGAGCGATATTCGCAATATATTCGCACCGATCCAAGTTATCGGTACGACCAATCCCGCGTCGTAGTAGTGAACGGGCAAATTGTTTCGACCCTCCGTGTCTGGGAACGCGAAATGCAGATTGGTTCTATCGCTGTACCTATGGGAGGGATTGGCGGTGTGGGCACGCACCCCGACCATCAAGGGACAGGTTATGCCACAGCGTTGATGAGAGACACGATTTCGTACATGCGGGCGGTTGGCTATAATGTTGGGGTACTCTTTTCCGCTATCCCATGTGCATTTTATCGGAAGGTGGGGTGGGCGAGTGTACCGTTGGCAGGCTTTCGAGTAACCCGAAGACAAACCATTGGTCTAGAACCAACCGAGTGGCATGTTGAACCTTTCGACGAGGAACGAGATCTGGAGCCAGCCATTGCGCTTTACGATCAGCACAACGCCGAACAGAGCGGATCACTTGTACGCACACGAGCGTATTGGGAGAGCGGGCCCGCACGACTACGGAACATCTTACCGACGGTAGTTGCTCGACATGGGGACAATTTTGGGGGCTATCTCAATTTTCAGGTTGGCGAAAAGAGTGCAAACATCCTCGAAGTTGCGTATGACCGAACACAACCGCAGGCCTTAACGGCGTTGGTGAGCCATCTGCTTGAAGTGTGTGAGCGAGAGGGAGTGGAAGATCTCCACGGCGATATTCCGCATCGGCATCCGATGGTCGATCTGCTTATTGAGGGGACCGCGGGAGATACCTTCTTGATCGGGAACTCTGCCATGATGTTATATCCTGTAAATCTTCTCTCTTTATTCCAGCGACTTCTACCTGAACTACAAGCCCGGCTAGATGCAGCGAATCAGAAATTCACTCCTGCCTCAATTTGCTTTGCCGTGAACGATCAAGAAGCAGTTCTGCGCCTGCACAATGATGGAACGCTTCAAACTGTTGATTCGCCTGAAAGGGAGATTCGTCTGGCGTTGCCGGGACATCTCTTTTGGCGGGCCCTGCTCGGCGAATCAAGTTGGAGTCAACTAGAGCCGACCTTGCATCAACAAGGGATTGCGGTGGAGACGGAGATCGCAGCCCTATTGTCAATTCTGTTTCCACAACGGGAAGTCATCTTCTGGGGACCAGATCATTATTGAGCCGTAGGGAATAACGATCGTTATTCCCTACTACAAACAGGAGGCAAACATGAAAATCGGTGTAACACAAATCATTCTTGGAGCGACGTCGCTGGACGACACGCTTAATCTCTGTCAGGATGCGGGTTATGAGGCGGTGGAGTTGACGTTCCGAGACGGAAAAGATCTGAATGCGGACATGAGCACATCAGAAATTGAGAGCGTCGGTGAGAAGTGCAGAGAAGCGGGGATTGAAATTGGCAGCGTCATCGCCAGCTATGCAGACCGCGGAAATCTGCTCAGTCCGGACGCTGCGGAACGGGAGAGCGGTGTCAAATCCCTTGTCCGCAACCTCGAAATCGCAGGCATACTCGGTGTGGGCGGAATCCTCCTGCATCCCGGACAGCTTACCGTTTCCGGTACCTATCAATCGGTCTGGGATAACCTGATCGGTATTCTGAAGGAGGCTGCTCCAGTGGCTGCCCGCAACAGAGCCGCAATTGGGCTCGAAAATGTGTGGAACAAATTTCTACTGAGCCCGAAAGAAATGCGCGACTTTGTCGATGAGGTTGGAAGCGAATGGGTAGGCGTCTACCTTGACACCGCCAATATGATGGCTTACGGCTATCCTGAACATTGGATCCGTGAGTTAGGGACTCGGATTTGCCGTGTTCACTTTAAGGACTTTGACCGACAGGCGCATCAATTCGTCAATCTCCTTGACGGAGACACCGATTGGCACACAGTGGTTCATGAACTCCGCGCAATTGGATACGATGGTCCCGTCATTCATGAAGTTGGCGGCGACCATACCGCTCAGGTTGACCTCGCTGAACGGATGCGGAAGATCGTTTCAATGTAATCCAATGCCATTTATTGGATTGTTTAAGCTTCTAGATTCGCTGGGCGCACACCGAATTCTGCTTCAAAGTCACGCCAGATTTCGAGGGGCACATCTGCGGTTGCCGCTTCGTATGCTTCTTCAACCTGCGTTTTATTAGCGGGCCCCACCATCACAATACCATCTACGGGAGCAGCCAAGCAAAATTGCATCGCGAGGTGGCGGATATTTACGCTATGCTCTTGGCACCATTGCCACATCATGTGGGCCCTCGGCATGGAACCGGGGTGGCGACGTCGCTCTGTTTCCACGTCCGGCTCCACGCCGGTTAGCGATCCCATACCGAGGGGACTGGCAAGAATAATCCCCACATCATATTCGCGGGCTAATGGCAGCGTTGTTTGGGCAACTGATTGGTCGAGCAGATTGTAGTCAAGAAATGTGAGGACGACTTCAATATGGCCCGTCTCAATCGCGACCCGATGAAACTCGTGTTGACGGACGCCAAGTCCGATGTGTCGAACAAGCCCCTCCTCCTTCATTTTCAGTAACTCATTCAGTGCACGATCTGGTCCCAAGGGATCTTCAATGGTGATAGGATCGTGGATAAGGACTGAATCTAAGTAATCCGTCCTGAGTAGCGTGAGGCTGTTCTCCACGCTGCGACGTGTTGTCTCGCCGGAGAAGTCTTTATCTGGACCCGGAGGACTGACCTTGGCTTGCAGATAGATTTTCTCCCTCAGACCACCGGCAAGTGCTTTGCCCCAGCGTCCTTCTGCATGGCGTGGGTAGGTATCTACATAGTCAATGCCCAACTCAATCGCACGGTGAATCGCTTCAATCGTTTCACCTTCGGATCCCTGCGCCAACCATGCAGCACCCAAGGCGAGTGATTTTGGTCGCATCTCTGTGCGCCCCATCCGCCGAGTTTCCAATTCTGCCATTATTCCTCCTAATATATCTCTCTGAATTTCGTGGAATACTTTAGCACTAGCGTGGTCCGGGGATCGTGACCTTCCCGTTATCGCGGCGTTGGGATTCCAAAAAGCCGATCATAATCTCCACAACCTTGTGTCCGTCCCTACCCGATGACGAAGATTCGCCGCCTTCAGCGACTATACGCACCAGTTCTTGAACGCCAGCGGGTATCCCCTCGACTTCCCACGAGGGTGCCGTTATGGGTTGAGAGGTCCCGTCCTTTTCGAGGCTCGCTTTTTCGTTGTCAATAAGGACATAGCCTTCTGTGCCGACAATCTCAAGGCGAAAGTTCGGGGCGGGCGTATCCTTAGATCCACCGGCGTAGTATCCACGCACACCGTTTGCGAAGTGGATATAGCCGCTCGCGGCGGGCTCTGTCTTGGGTTCGTGTCCGCCATCTCCCCGATATTCCCAGTAATCTTCGTAGCCCGCTTCCAATTCGGCGATGACCCACTCTGGGTCAGAATCCGCATAGTAGCAGATCGCATCAATCAGGTGGGTGCCGTTGCGGAATAGCATGGCGCGCCCCCCGTTCAGCGTACCAATGATATACTTCACCTCCCCAATCTCACCGGCTCCAACAATCGCTTCCTTCGTCTGCCGCCATAAGGGTTGCCATCGTCGCGTATGGTCGATAGACAGGATGGTGCCGTTGCGTTCAACCGCTTCGAGCATACGGTCAGCGTCAGCGAGATTGGTCGCCATCGGCTTTTCGCAAAAAATCCCCTTCGCGCCTGCATTAGCAGCGTTGACTACCAGATCGGCGTGCCGGTGATCAGAGGTCGCTACCGTTACGATGTCTAAGTTTTCTTGTGCCAACATCTCTTGGTGATCCGTGTAGAGCGCAATGTCTGACCAATGGTCTTTCCACTGCTCCTTGAAGTCTGCCAGTGTGGTTTCTAATATATCGCACGCAGCGACTAACTCCGCATTGGGCAGCCCTACCAAACCGGAGGTATGTCTGACGCCGATGCCTCTACATCCGATCACACCAACTCGATATTTCGCCATAATGGTTTCTCCAATCTTCTAAGGTTTTACCTTGTGAAGGTTTCGGTTGTGTTGAATCGTTCCAATCTTACTTCCCTGCTTCTGTCTCCCGTTGAAACAGCTGCAAAAGTATATCATTTGAACCTTTGAAGAACGCTAGACGAATACCACCAGTGCCCGCGTCGAACGGCTCTTTCTCGATCGGCACTCCCTTATCCTTCAGATCTTGGGTACTCGCATCCACGCTGTCAACCCTGAAAGAGATATGGTGGAAGCCTTCTTCTGCCGCCATTGACTTTTTTGGCATCAGTTCTAAGATCATGTCGCCGGCTTTAAGAAATACATAATCCTCATCGTCTTCGACGGGGAATCGCTCGATAACTTCCAATCCGAGTGTTTCGGTATAAAATTTGACAGAACCCTTGACATCGTCGGTAACGAGGGCTATCTTATGAATCTTATGGACCATCTTTGGTCTCCTGTTGTATATTTGGTGGGGCGTATTGTTGGATGCCGATTTGGCTATCGTAGGTAGGTTTTAAGTTAGGAAAGATATGTGGATGTTCAAAGAGGCGGTTAGATAACCGTGGTACTAGTTTGGTTAAAGGTTCTGAGACTATTTCTCAATTCTATCGTTCAGGAGTTAAAACGCCTGTTCCCAACCGATATAGTAAAGCCCCCCATTAAAGCCAAATGGTGCAGAACGTCGCGAATAGGTGAACACCCCCGGCGAATCAACCACGATATTTCCCCAGGGATCCACGATTTTGCCGCCGCGGGATTGGCCGATCTGATTTATATCAGGGGTAACATTGAATAGGTTATTCGCGCCAATTTTGATCCGACCGTATTCACCCAACCCATAGCTCAGTTGGATATCCGCCAGGTATTTGGGGGTGAAAGTTTGGCTCTTACCGCCATCAATCACGGTATAGGCACCGTACCGGTGCACAGCGTAGTCTACAGTGATAGTGTCGTCCGAATATCGAGTTGACATCGAAACCCGGTCTTTCGGCTGCCATGTCTCAATAATGGAGCGGTCTTGCTCGGTGAACAACGATTCCGGGAGATTGGCGGGAAGATTTACATCGGTAATCTCTGTCTCTGTGTAGTTTGCAGCGAAGCTAAACGTCAGTATTCCCTGATCAGACACTGGATAAGCATAGGACGCAACAACATCTATGCCCTGCGTTTGGGTATCCGCAGCGTTCATGAAAAATTGCGCGCCTGCAACGCCTGAATTTTCCAGACTCTGTCTAATTTTTGACGGGATCTCCTCATTGCCGCTTGCCAACCGGCCGCTAATGATAATACGGTCGTTGATGGTGGCACGATAGAAATCTGTCGTGAGTGTCAATCGATCCAGCGGTTGAAGAATAAATCCCGCAGTGACATTGAGCGCGGTCTCTTCCGTCAACTCAGGAATACCGACTGCGTTAGCAATCTCGCTATCATTTCGGAATGTGCCAATTTCTTGAGCAATTAACTGACCATTAACCGTGTTGAATTGTGTGCTGATATTGTTGAAGTACAGTTGCTGCATTGAAGGGGCACGAAACCCGGTGCTCGCCGAACCTCGCAGGGCAAGTATTGTAACCGGTTCATAGCGCAATGCCAATTTCCCATTGACTGTGGATCCGAAGTCGCTATAGTTTTCGATGCGAGCCGCTGGGTTGATAAGCACTTCCTTGATTGGACGGAGCTCAACATCGGTGTAGAACGCAAAAGCGGTTCGGAGTTCGTCCACCTCATTTGAAGGTTGGAATCCGGGAAACACTTGGATACCGCCCGCCGCGCCGCCAGGCCCGTCGTAGTCGTGATAGGAGAGCTTTTCACCCGCCCGGATTTGATAGATGTCGTTACGAAAGCCACCGCCCGCTGCAACGTTCCCCCAGTTCATCGGAAGTGAGAAATCAAGCCCCACCGTGTTGAGAAACAACCGCAAATCACCCGCATCGGCGGATGATGGGCTAGCACCCTCCGCAGCAACAAGCGAGGCGTTGTGCGAATTGCTGACATTGAACGCAAAAGTATTACCGCCCGTGACGACACTAGCATCCATCAATAAACCGTTAGCAAACGTCCGCTTCAGACCGACTCCAATGGAGTAATCAAGGATGTCTGTGTTAATCAACGGGAGGAAACCGTCAGGGTAGGCAGAACCTTCTGGGTTGCGGTCAAGTTGATTCGCTCTTCGGTAGAATCCCGCACTTGTGTTTTGACGATTGGAAAAATCGAGAAAACTGTAAAAAGTTCCACCCTCCCAAATGCTATCAATGGGCTTATCCAAGTTCAGGACAAGAGCAAGCTGACGAGACTCCGCATCCCCTATACGGAAGTTTTGGCGGTCAAAGTTGTGTTCTTTGTTGCTAGGGTCTTTTGTAATCTGGACAGGAGCACCCTCACTGACTTCGGTGCTAGGGTACTGAACCACACCAGTTAAGCCTGCGCGGTTGGTCGGTTGTCGATCGCGGTATTCAAACGCTCCGTGAAAGGCACCATCTTCGCCGAACTTAAAACCTTTATCGGTGCCCAATACGAATGTTGCCCCGTCACCTGCATAAGTGGAACCGTAGGAAGATCGGAACCCGCCTTCGTAGTCGTCCTTGAGCACAATATTGATGACACCGGCAAGTGCATCTGAGCCGTACTGCGCCGAAGCACCATCGCGCAGGACCTCGATTCGTTTAATGGCACTTGCAGGAATCGCGTTCATGTCAACCCCCGCCGTACCACGCCCAACGGAGGTGTTGACGTGAACCAGTGCACTGCCGTGACGCCGTTTGCCGTTGACAAGCACAAGCACTTGGTCTGGTCCTAAGCCTCTGAGTGTTGCCGGCCGTAGTGCATCCGTGCCATCGCTGATTGAAGAACTTGAAAAGTTGAACGACGGGGCTAACGTCTGCAAGACACGTCCCACCTCAGTATGCCCCGTCTTGCGGATTGCGTCTTCATTGATGACATCAACGGGCACCGGTGAATCGAGCCGACTCCGATCGGGAGCCCGAGTACCGATGGTAACGATTTCTTCTAGTTCAACGATTGGAGTTGTGTCTTCCTCTGCCTCCTGTGCTATAAGTGCAGCTGCCTGGCACATAACTATTGAAAGTAAAATACAAAATGTGAATTTCATCAAAACCCCCAGCTATTGGTTTATATCAAAAGAAAGTGCCAAATGCGAAGAGAAACCGAGTTTTTCCGAAAAAACTCGGTTTCTTTGCACTATTTCTTAACATGAGCTACGCATTGTTTGCACTCGCTACGATGCAGCACTCTCAATCGCTCGATGGGTGTAGACCTGCGCCAAGTTTTCGCGATACGCCTGACTTGCGTGGATATCCTCCAACGCAGTGATTCCGTCAACCGCTCTCGCAGCAGCGGCAGCGATGTTATCAGCGGTCAGTGCCGCCCCTGTTAGCGCAGACTCGACGCCCGCCGCCCGATACGGAGCGTCTGAGACACCGGTAATGCCGACAGAAACGCTCTGGCACGTATCTCCAGATTTCGTCAAGACGACAGCCACACCAGTGAGGGCAAATCCTGATGCCACTTGGTGCAGCTTCAGGTATGTCCCTTTGGTATTAGCATCCGGAATTAGCACATGGATTGCCGTAAGGATTTCGTCGTCTTCGAGGTCTGTCTCGTACAACCCTTGGAAGAAATCGGTCGCTTTGACCGTCCGCTCGCCATTAGGTCCGGCGATTTGGAGTTCAGCATCCAGCGCGAGAATCGTTGCTGGCCAATCAGCAGCTGGATCCGCGTGTGCAAGGCTTCCGCCGATCGTACCTTTGTTACGCACCTGCACATCGCCAATTTCGGAAGCTGTCTGTGCAAGCAACGGCACCCGTTGCTGGACCAGATCTGAACTCTCCAATTCATGATGCGTCGTCAGCGCACCAATAACCAATTTTCCACCAGATTCAGAGATCCCTTTCAAGCCGCCGATACGTCCAATATCGATGATGACCGCCGGCTCCGCCAAACGCAATTTCATCGTTGGGATCAGGCTATGCCCACCAGCGAGCACCTTCGCATCGTCTCCATGTTCCTGCAGGAGCGACAATGCCTCATCAAGTGCTGTCGGTGCAAAGTATTCAAAACTTCCCGGAATCATTCTTTACTTCCTCCTTCCTTCACTTGAGCGTAACTTTCCACCTCCCCTTTCTCCCCCCGCTAGCGGAGGGACAGGGGGGCGACGGAAAATTATCTTAACCCTTCGCATCTTGGATTGCCTGCCACACACGATTCGGCGTCAGCGGCATTTCGATATCCTTTACCCCAAACGGTGATAAGGCATCCACAACAGCATTGACCATACACGGCGTTGAGCCAATCGTCCCGGCTTCACCGACCCCTTTGACCCCCATCGGATTGACAGGTGAAGGAGTCACCGTATGATCTGTTTCAAAGTGGGGCATCTGTGTCGCCTTGGGAACGGCATAATCCATAAATGAACCGGTCAAAAGTTGACCACTATCATCGTAGACTGCGCCTTCGTACAGTGCCTGTCCTAGACCTTGTGCAATACCGCCATGTACCTGTCCTGCAACAACTAAGGGGTTGATGATATTGCCGATATCGTCAACGCATACATATCGTTGAATATCGATTTCGCCGGTATCTGCATCAACTTCGACGACTGCGATATGCGCGCCGAATGGATAGGTGAAGTTCGACGGTTCAAAGAAATGTGTTGCTTCGAGACCAGGTGTCGTATCGGGCGGCAGATTCTTGGCGACGTGTGCTTCGAGGGCAATCGTCGCGAAATCAATCGATTGATCCGGTGAACCTTCAACGAAAATCTGTCCGTCTCCAAAGACGAGGTCATCGGGATTCGCTTCCATCAGATGCGCTGCGAACTTTGCCATCTTCTCCTTCACCTGACCCGCAGCGATAACCATTGCGGTTCCACCGACAGCCGTCGCTCGACTACCAAAGGTGCCGATACCGTAGGGCTGCCGTCCGGTGTCGCCATGGATGACTACAACATCGTCAATATCCACGCCAAACTCATCGGAAATCATCTGTGCGAAAGTAGTTTCTTGTCCCTGACCGTGCGGCGAAACACCAGTTAACACCGTAATCTTCCCCGTCGGTTCGACCCGGACAGTGCTGCTTTCCCAACCGCCGGCAGGCATCGCTATGGATGGTCCCATCCCACAGATCTCTGCGTAGGTGGAGATACCAATTCCCAGATATCTGCCCTGCTCACGGAGTTGTGCCTGCTGGGCGCGCAAACCATCATAGTCAACAATGCCCAACGCCTTGTTAAAGCTTTCTTGGTAGTTGCCACTGTCGTAGATAATTCCAGTTGGGATTTCAAGTGGGAATTCCGTTGGCTGCGGGAAGTTTTTGAACCGAATATCTTTCGCATCCATTCCTACCGCCGATGCTGCCAGATCGACCATGCGCTCAATGATGTAGGTCGCTTCGGGACGCCCCGCACCACGGTACGCATCCGTCGCCATCTTGTTCGTTAAAACGCCGATCAGTTCAATCTGGACATTCGGAATCTTGTAACAGCCGACAATCATAAGATTTGTCAACGTGGGAATAAGCGGGGTGAGCAACTGATAGGAAGCCCCAAGATCGGCAAGAATTTTCGCACGAATCGCAGTGATTGTCCCATCGTTGTTGACTGCGACATCCACATAGTTGACTTGGTCTCTACCATGGATTGTGGTCGTGAAGTTTTCAGTCCGCTTCTCCGTCCATTTCACCGGTTTGCGTAACTGTATCGCCAAATATGAAACAACGACCTCTTCGGGGTAAACATTCAGTTTGCTGCCGAAACCGCCGCCAACTTCCGGGGCGATGACGCGCACTTTCTGTTCCGGCACGTTGACAATAAGAGACAACTGAGTTTTAAGGATGTGTGGAACCTGCGTTGATGACCAGACGGTTAGGGTGCCTTCGCCCGGTAGATATTCGGCTAACACACCACGCGTTTCCATCGCATTCGGAACCAAACGCTGATTGACGAAACGTTGAGATACGACATGATCTGCTTCTGCAAAAGCTGCATCGGCGTCCCCTGCCTCTAGTGGCATTGCAAAACCGATATTGTCGCCAAAATCATCGTAAATCAACGGTGAATCTGCTTCTACCGCCTTATCCAGATCGGTGACAGCGGGCAGTTCGTCGTAATCAACTTCAATTAGGTCCAGCGCATCTCTGGCAATATATGCATCCGTTGCCACAACCGCAGCGACTGGTTCCCCAACGAACCGCACACGTCCCACTGCAAGCGCGGGGTGATCTGGAACCTTGAGGTCTGGAATTTCCGCTCCACAAGGTATACCCCCAACTTCCCCTAGGTCTTCGGCGGTAATCACTGTAACGACGCCGGGCAATTCTTTCGCCGCTGATGTATCGATGCTGTTGATGACTGCGTGTGCATAGTCGCTGCGCAGGAATGCACAGTGAAGGGTGCCCACCAGTTTAATGTCATCGACATAATGGGATAACCCTTGAATCAAGCGTGGATCCTCGCGTCGCTTAATCGGGGCACCTATCATCCGAGTCGGTGCTGCTATTGTCGCCATAGTATTATGCCTCCTATTTGCGTCCTGTATCTTGCCTGTTAACCCTGCATTTTCTCCGCAGCGTATTGAACTGCCTCAACGATATGTTGATAGCCGGTGCAACGGCAGAGATTTCCTTCCAATCCGTGTCGAATCTCATCTTCCGTTGGGTTAGGGTTCCGTGCTAACAACTGATGAGCAGCCATAATCATGCCGGGTGTGCAGAAACCACACTGCAAGCCGTGATGTTCCCAGAACCCGTCTTGAATCGGATGGAGATCTCCATTTTGCGCCAAGCCTTCAATGGTTGTAATTTCCGCGCCATCCGCCTGAACTGCTAACATCGTACACGATTTGACTGCTTGACCGTTGACTGAAACCGTACAAGCACCACACAGGCTCGTTTCACAACCGACGTGCGAACCGGTCAAACCGACAACATCTCGGATATAGTGAACCAAGAGCAGCCGCGGCTCCACTTCGTGAGTGTGCGCCTCTCCGTTAATTGTTGTATGAATGACTTTCTTAGCCAAGGGTATTGCCTCCTTTTAGACATCTCGCCCCTTGATGGGGCGGGCGAAAATTTTACTTTTCTTTGAATTAAATGGCATTATATCAGAATCGGTTTTTTACTGCAACAAAAAAAGGGAAGGCTCCTACACTAGGAAACATTACGGAGAAATCAATCTTGTTTGCTGGGTTTTGATTGTTTGCAAGAAAGTAACAAAATGGTAAAATAGAGCTAATTTTTTACACGGATGGTCTTAGTGAATTGGGATTATTACAGCGAAACCTATCAAGAGAAAAAGGGGTTGATATTAGGGTCATTTAGTTTTACTGTAGGAGAGATCTCCGAATCCCGGCATCGCCCTGCAGGTGCGATCTCTCTATTGTGACTTTTCAAACAAAATGGTTAAAAAGCCGAAAACTGAATAGCCCTAGGGTTGATATGGAAGAAACTAAAAGCAATCTTACATTCCGAAAGGATGATTACTATGTTGAAAGATACACTTGGTGAAAACGCACCCTCACGTGACGATGCGTTTGTCAATGCAATCGGCATCTGCAATGCAGCACAAGCGGGAGATCTACAGCGGGTTCAGGAGATTCTTGCTGCCAAGCCGGAGTTAGCAACCCAAGATATCGCTTCAAATAACGAGCATCAGCCTATCCATCTTGCAGCCGAGGAAGGTCATACCGAAATTGTGGGCGTGCTCCTAGAAGCAGGAGCGGACCCGCTGAAGGGAATATATCCCCACCGTGAAGCCACCAGTGCACTGGCAATGGCGAATGACCGTGAACACACCGCTGTCGTTGAGGTCATTGAGGCGTGGCTCAGCGAGCAACGGGGGACAACGCCAAAGGGGGAAACATTTACCCGTGCTGCAGCGGATGGCGATACTGAAAATATTCGATCGCTGCTCAACGAGGATGCAGAGCTTATTAATGCAACCGATAAAGGTGGAAAAACTGCACTTTTCAAGGCGATTGATCGGGGCGATTTGGCACTTGTTCTTGAGTTGTTAGACCGGGGTGCCGATGTTGACCACCGGGCAGCGGACGGCAGTCGTCCGATTCACCACTGTCTCGCACACAGTTGGAAGGAACCGGATGAGATGTACAAAACCTACGCCATTCTCGCGGGTGCCTTGCTTGCACGAGGCGCGGAGTACGATCTCTGGGTTGCCTGCGGTGTCGGCGATGTCGAAGGCGCGAAACGGTTCATTGATGCCTGCGAGGATAAGACCCAGCTATGTAAAAGCAGCGAACCGTTTTGGGGGGACTATGACAACCCGCTGGTCGTTGCCTGTTTTCAAGGACATACAGAGATTGTCCGATTGTTAATTGATGCCGGGGCGGATCCCGATTCGCCGTTTGAGATTGATGTCGCCGGTGAGCAGGTAAAACAGTGGGGACATCCGCTCTGGCTTGCGGCGAATCGCGGGCATTATGATGTGGTGAAATTACTCCTAGAGCATGGTGCAAATCCAAACACAGCGGTCTACGCTTCGGGCAACGCTGTATGCTGGGCGTATCAATATGGGCACAAGCATATAGCAGATTTAATGTTTCAGCACGGTGCGGTCGCCGATCTGTTGAGTTACTGTCTGACAAATAATCTCCCAGCCATCGCGGAGATCTTGCAGCGGGATGCCTCAGAACGTAAAGAACTATTATGGAGTGCGATTCTAGCGGGCAATATTGATGTGGTGGACATGGGGCTGCGCGATAACCCACAATATGATGATGCCAAGTGGTTTAATCTATTGGAACAAACAGTACGCGGATGGCGGCTAGGAAATCTGAAAATCAACAACGAGGGATTTGACCGGCGCAACTACATCGTCAATTTAGATAAGCTGCTCGAGTATGGGGTAAACCCAAATCTGAGAAATCCACGAGATGAGCGGTTCAACTTCACGATTCTCCACCACTTGGCTGGCAAGAGTTGCAATCCCATAACTTATGGACACACAGCAGAAGAGGTGATTGAGTTTGCCCGTCTGCTGCTCAAACACGGTGCTGACATCAATGCGCTAGAAGACAAGCTAAAATCAACCCCGCTCGGTTGGGCTGCACGGTTTGGGGGGGAAAAGCTGGCTGAATTTCTGCTTGACTGTGGCGCAGACCCGAATCTGGCGGGGGCACCGTGGGCGACTCCGCTCGCTTGGGCGGAGAAGAAGGGGCAGACGGAAATCGCTGAAACCCTCCGAAAATACGGTGCAACAGCATAGCGTTTCCCAAGCTTGAGATGTAAAAAACGAAAGTCGATCTATCATGGGTCGGCTTTTTTTGTTGGTTATTAGCTCCTCGGGAGCAGATGTAACTTTTCGGATTTACGCAGTTGAACATATCAATGTCCGTATTCGTAGGGAATGCAAATCCGCGTTCCCTACATACTTGCCTAAGCTAACCCAAAAGAAAAATTCACGTCTCAATGGAAAAAAGTGCTAAAAAAAATCTCAGAACTGTGTCTTAATAAAGTGTAAGGGAGGAATCAAGAGCCATGGCTAAGGACAACACGCTCATCTATCGCGCCCAAACTGGAGATGAGCAGGCATTTGCTGCCCTGATGCGGGAGCATTACTCTTTCGTTTATGCGATTGTTATGAGAATCGTGAAAAATTCCCATGATGCCGAGGAGGTGGTACAAGACACCTTCCTCAACGCTTATCGTGGATTGACACAGCTTGAGGATACGACCAAATTCAGAAGTTGGTTGGGGGAGATTGCACAGAATTGTGGGCGAAATTGGCTCCGCAAACAGAGAGACGACACCGTATCCATTGATGAAGTGAGCGAAAATCTACTTCAAACGCAAGACTCACCTGATGAGCAATTAACACAGCAAGAACAGCGGGAGCTGATTCGCTGTATCATAGAGACGCTTCCACAGAAAGATAGAGAGATTGCCCATGCCTACTATCTGGAGGGCGCGAGCTACGATGAACTGATCGGTACGCACGGCCTGTCATACAACGCTGTTGCGTTTCGGATTTCGCGTGCCAAGCGGCAACTCACCAAACGGTTGCAATATCTTCTGACTGGCATTTTCGTTTCTCCCGTGACGACGCTAAAAAAAATCTATTCAGGAGGGCTAATTGCTATGAAGGTTGGAACGGTGCCCAAGATAACGGTAGGGATAGCAGCATTAGTCGCACTGATTTTTATCGGTTTCGTCGGTGTCCGTCAGATGAACGCACCCACAGTTGAGGAGCGTGTATATTTGACACCATGGGAAGATGGAACTCCCCGTCCACAAAACAACGCCGAAGACTTGGCTGCACAAACTGATTCTGCTCAAGACGCAGCAAACCGGGACAATCAGTCACAGATTTCCACAGAAGGGCTGGAACTTGACGATTTCTCCGGTCAATCCGAAGATACGGATCCGGAGCAATTCGCAACAGAGGGAGAATTTGAGTCAGAGATGGATCAGAGCTTCTTTGCCGACATATCTGTGCTGTTAGACGACGAGGGTCGGTCCGCTGAGGAGGTGATGGCGGCTTATGTCGAGGCACACAAAAATGCTGATTTTGAGGTGTTACTCCCACTCGTGACAGAAGCTGCCAGAGAGAGGGTTGACCGTATTTTACCTGTCTTCAGCGGGGAGTTGTCAGAAGAATTGGTAAATAAAGTAGTAGGTAATATGGCAGATATAGCAGATAATATGCCAGAAGGGATGTCAGAAGATATGGTAGATAGAGGGATTCAGATGATGCTGGAGACGATGCAGGATCCGGAGATAATAGCGAGGGCACGGGAAATGTTTAGCCAGATGTATGGTCAGTTAGAAGTTGTGAGCGGTGAATATGTAGGGGATGAATTCCACTTTCAAACAAGAATACCAATGCCGGAACTACCGGAGATGCCGCAAGTGCCGGGGCTGGAACTTCCGGAAATACCAGAACTACCAGAGAGCATGGATAGCCTTGTCAAGATGCGGAAAGTGAATGGGGTTTGGCAAATCTATCACGATAGACCCGAGTAGTGAAACATTAAAGCTATCGGCAACTCAATCCCACAAGACTTCATAAGGCGAATGGTTCAATCCATTCGCCTTTTTTATTTATCCGAGCACGAAAAATCTGTTATCCTAACAATCCTGTAATCCTGTAAAAATCCGGATTCAGACAGTTAAATCCCAAAAAAGTGCTAAAAAAATTTGCAGAGCGGCGTTAATAATAAAATGCAAGGAGGAACAACGAGCCATGGCTAATGACAATACGCTCATCCATCGTGCCCAATCTGGGGACGAAGGTGCATTCGTTGACCTGATACGGGTATATTACCCCTTCGTTTATGCGATTGTTATCGGAATTGTGAATAATCCACACGATGCCGAGGAAGTTGTCCAAGACACCTTTCTCAACGCTTATCGCGGCTTGGGACAGTATCAGGAAATGGCGAAGTTCAAAAATTGGTTGGGAGAGATTGCGCGAAATCGCGCACGAAGTTGGCTGAGAAAACAGCGGATTGATACCGTTCCCATTGATGAAGTGGGCGAACACACCCTCGGGACGCAGGAAATGCCAGAGGAGCAGTTGATGCGTCGTGAACAGCGGGAACTGATTCGCCGTGCAATGGGGGCACTTTCAGAAAAAGATAGGGAGATTGCCCACGCGTATTACCTTGATGGTGCAAGCTACGACGAACTAACAAGGACGCACGGATTATCATACAATGCAATAGCGTTTCGACTCTCACGTGCGAAACGGCAACTCACCAAACGGTTGCAATACCTTCTGACTGGTATCTTCGTTTCCCCCGCGATAACACTAAAAAAATTGTATTCGGGAGGTCTTACTGCTATGAAAATTGGAACGGTGCCTAAAATAACGGTGGGGATAGCAGCATTAGTCGCACTCATTTTCCTCGGTTTCATCGGTGTTCGCCAGATGAATATGCCCCTAGTCGAGGAGCGGGTATATTTGACGCCATGGGAAGATGGAACTCCCCGTCCACAAAACAACTCCGAAGACTTGGCTGCCCAAACTGATTTAGCTCAAGATACAGAAAACAGGGACAGCCAGTCACGGATTTCCACAGAAGGATTGGAACTGGTTGACGATTCCTTCGGTCAATCTGGAGAAACGGATACGACGGAATTCATGACAGATGCAGACGCTGATATCGAAACGGATATAGACCTGTTTGCCGACATATCTACGTTGTTAGACGACGAGGGGCAGCTCGCTGAAGATGTGATGAACGCTTACATGGAAGCACTAAGGAGCCTTGACGTTGAAGGGCTGCTCTCATTAATGACAGGGGCTGCAAAGGAAGGATTTGAAAGTGAAATGTTACCCATCCTAAAAGGGGAGTTACCGCAAGTTCTTATAGATACATATTATAGCGTGGCTCATGATATGTTGCCACCAGAGAAGGCGGATGAGATGGCAGATGAGTTGATTCAGACAGCAACGGAGGGGATGCTACCGGCACTTAAACGGATGCTTAGTTCGGCAGAGGTCGTGAACAGTGAGTATGTCGGCGATGAACTCCACTTCCGAGTAAGGGTATCGTTACCAGAGATACCGGAGGCGTCGGATTTAGGGATACCAGAGATGCCGAAAATGCCGGACCAACTTAATAAAATTCGCAAAGAAAACGGGGTGTGGCGGATTTATTATTCGCCATAATCATTCAACCACCTTGCAGCTCTATTCCGCAAGGCTTCATTAAGTGAACGAGTGCCCCTTTACGCATTACGTTTCACGCTTTCTGCATCTTACACTTTCTTTTAACATGAGCCACACATTTCTATTGCCTTCCTTCCTACATCGTGATAACATCTATAGTGTTTCAGTTTCAAGTGAACGTATTGGAATTCGCACAGTGTGAATCGTCCCATCTAGAACTCCAAAAGGAGGTCTGCTATGTACACGAGTGTCCAATATCCCGATACTATAGAACCTCAGGTGCAATTCATAGAGGAAACTGCGCCTGAAGACATTGTGGAAAAGACGATAGAAAAACTCCACGCTGGGGTTTCGATTAAGGAGATGTGTACCGCCTCTGCGCTGGCGGTCGTCCGTTCGTCGGAGATGCCTTTCTTTGTGAATGGGCAGTGGGGCCATCACGGAGGACACATGCATCCCGTCTCTGGAATACATGCGGTGAAAGAGATAGCCTCAAGGCTTTCTGGAGACAATCGCTTTCTACCTGTGGTGCAAAATGTCGCTTTATCCAATAAGCACATCCATCACCCTTCGATGGGGCCCTATGTGTTGCCAGCATTTGAACCGCTTGATGCCGGTGGAGTTGAGGAAACCAAAGGGGCATTCCTCGATGCCGTGCGGCGCGGCTCTGTCAATGACGCCGACCATCACTTTCTCTGGATTGTTCAAAACGTCCCGCACGAAGAAGCGTTGGATATGCTGCTGACGGTTGCTACCCTCAAGAATTTGGTGGATGACCATAAGTTCATCTATCCAGTTTATACGTGGCGGTTACTCGAATGGTTGGATTGGGAACATCTTCAGGTGCTCACCCGCGGGCCTGTGCGCTACATCTCGCAGCCGCCATCAGCGAAGCCTGTGCAAGAAATTACTGAGTTGATTGAGAAATATCAACTGCTTTCAACCCCGCTGCGTCAAACAACCGATGCCGATGAAACCGATGCTATCGTTCGATTGCGTACAGAGTTGAATGACTGCGCCTTTGCCGACATCCCTGAAACCACCGCCAAGGCGCTAGCAGACGGGCTTTCCTTAGAGGGAGCCGGTGAAGCACTTTCGCTCGCCGCTTCAGACCTTTTCTTGCGCTTGGATACCAACAATCCGATGGATGTCCACATGCACACCGGTGTCAACGCGAGGCGTCATGTCCTGCGGGTCAACGGTATTTGCAAAGAAAACAAGATATTAGCCCTCCTGCTATGGAATTCAGGGCCCGAAGTCAGAAATGCACAAGGCCGTATTGATGACGGACCTTATCCTTCGCTCGATGCCGTAGCTGCAATTCCTCACCAAAGCCAAGGACAACTAGTGGCTGCGATTGAGGAAGCTATCGCTGCCAACGACGTTGACAGCGCAGCAACACTGACGGCAAAGTATGGGGAGTTGGAACATGAGCCGGAAGCGTTAATCACCCGCCTCACTGAAATCGTCTGCCGGGATAACGCGACAGAGATGCACGCGTTGAAGCACCATCAGGCGACGGTTGAAGAATTTCAGACAACCCGCCCTCCATTTCATTCTCGTCACCTAGTTGCCGCAGCAAAGGCCGCAGCCATCTCGTATGGGAAAGCCCAAGAGGTATATGAAAGGGCGAAACAGTTTTTGAATAACTGATCCCCTTTACGGATCTAACGTTTCCTTCGCGTCGTTTTCAATGGCTGAAACCTGCGAATCGCGACGCGGAGGACAGAAGGGGAAAGAGAGGAAGCGGTTGTGATGTTGCCTGATAGTGACAATAGGAGATTTTAGATGAGACACTTCACGCTTATCTTCCTCTCACTCCTTATATCGAGTAGCGCGGCGAACGCACAGCCACAAAACGGTCGTGTCCCTTTTGACTACCCCAATGAGCCCTTTGTTGAGTTTCGATTCGATCTGGACCGCAGTACCATTGTGTTGATTATGGAAGACACGGACCTCCATATCGTTTCACTGTTCAACACGCTAGCGCACCTACACCTCCGCACCTACAAGGCAAGCTATTTTGATAAGATACTTCGCCATTACGGAACGAACTTGAAAGCGCGAGGGTGGAGCGTGTTCGAGAAAAGCGCGAACTTTCACCTATACACCCTCACGCACAACGAGAATGTTATCGGTATCTTTGTAGTTGTCAAAAGCGGAGAAGAGATGTATCTGATAAACATGGATGGTCAGTTCGCGCCCAAACAGGTCAGCGAACTGGTGGGAAATCTCAGTGCACTCGGCATTGAGATACCCGAACTGAACGCATTCGGTGCGCGGTCTGCCCCTGTATCCGCTTCAACCTTGCTTCGGACACCCGAAGGCGACCCAATTCATGGGGTGCGAATTCAGGCAAATCAGACAACCGTTGAGAAGCAAATTAGAGCGATGCTTGAGGAGGGCCCAAATGAGCTCATCGCGGCGATGGCAACCTTGCGCGGCAAACTCCCGGATACGCAGACACTGACGGTAAAGATTGATACGGAAGGTAGCGAACGCATCGCAACAATTGTGGTCACAACGGGCCCTGATTCGCGAAATTTGCCAACCTCCCCGAGGACGCCCCCCGATGAAATCACACAAGAACCAGCTACCCCAACCCGGTTTCGGACTGCCGAAGGAAAACCGATTCACGAAGTCTATATTCGAGGCAATCGGAAAATTACCGAGGCGGAGATCCGAACTGTCCTTGACGATGCCCCCGAGGACATCAGGAAAGCGATTGACACTTTGAAGGAAGGCCTGCCCTATTTTAGTCAAGTTGCCCTACAGATTGAGGAGGACAACACGAAGCGCACTGCGACAGTTACCGTTACCGAAAAAACGCTATCTTCCGACTATTATCTTCATGCGACGCCCCTCGTTCAGTTTAATCGCGTCACCGGATTGTTACCTACTACTCGCCTTGAAGTGGGCAAGCGAAGGCAGATGGGACCCCTCTATATGTGGTACATCCCTAGTTCGGTTAGAGAGAGTCTGACAAAACTGTCTGGAGATGTCGGCTACGGGTTTGGAAATCAACGTCTCAACTACCGAGTGGGTGGGGATATAATATGGGGTGAACCGGACATCTCAATTCTGGGGTTCTCTGCTCAGATTTATTGTACTACAGATGTCACTGCCCCGGACCTCTTACCATACTACGATAATTTGGCGACTGTTTGGGCTAACCTTTGGGGCGCGCCTCAGGTACATAACTACTATTTGAGAGAAGGTATTGAGATGTCGTTTCAATGGGAGCCAGTGGGACCAACGCATTCTCTCAAATTGATGATGCGTGCCGAGTCACATGAGAGTCTGCAAAAGACTACAGATTGGCACATTAACAATTGGTCTTCAGAATTGAAGGCGCGAGAAAATCCACCGATAATCCCCGGCGGGTTGCGAAGTGTTACGTTACGATACGATTTAAGTACGCGCAGAAACCGTAACATCGGTTGGCGCAATACCCTGCTTGTCGAACATAGCAGCCCTGTCGTCGGTTCCGATTTTGATTTTACACGATTTCAGCTACAGCTACGATATGCGGTGCCGAGAGGTAACAATCTCATCCGCACCCGGTTGGTATTGGGTGCTGCCACGGGAACATTGCCGATTCAACGCCAATTTATGCTTGGAGGGGCGGGAACGCTCAACGGGTATCTGCCCTATGAGTATACAGGGAACCATGGGGTGCTGCTCAATATAGAATATTTATACCGGCTCTCGAATCTATATCATTGGGGGTTTCTGAAAGAAACATTTGTCGTGTTGTTCTTTGATCAAGGGCAAGTTTGGAATACATCTGACAAACCGTACCGCTTTGACCCCAAGACGAGTGTTGGCATCGGTTGGCAATCCGGGGCGGATTACGTGATTAGATTTTACGTTTCCAAATCCTTGGAGTCTGAGCGGAAGGCCGAAGTCATTTCAACATGGTATTACAGTTTTTAGGAGTATGAAATGCGTCAACATACAAACCAAGCCCTACTCATCTCTTTAGGGTTACACCTCATTTTAGCTATGGTGATTGCCCCCATTCTCATTCAACCTTCCGATGAGATTAGGGATAATTCCGCTGTGCTCCTACTCGAAGTGGAACCGGTTCAGCGGGTGCGGCAACGTGTGTTGCGCCAATACCAGCTGTCAATTCGACAAACCCACCGGGCGCAGCCTGCGAAACCGTTAGCTGCCTCACCTGTTTCGCCGACCAGTACGGTGGGGAGAACTGCGCCCCAAGCCCCGGTGCATCTTGATGTCGCTCCTGCTTTGACCACTCACGCCAATCTACCGGAAACGGGTGCCCCCGCGCTGCCGAATGCCAGTCTCGGCAGAGGTGTCGCCGGAAGCGGTGTTGTAGGGATCGGTAGAGGTAGCGGCATAGCTATGGAGGACGGATTTGGGCACGGCGTATCGGGGGGCAACGGCGTCGGCCAGCACTTTGCAAGCCTCACCGGGGCGGATGAACTGGGGTTGGAAAATTTTGTGAGCACCTCCACAGAGCTTGGTATCTTTGATACAACCGTGATGCCCGGACACGGCTTGGTTGGGACTGTTTATGTGCGCGATGCTCCTATTCCTCAGGTGGACCTCTTTGAACGTTGCTTCACGCCATCTGGGAGACTCTTTCGGATACCTGCTTTTGAACATCTGACGCCGCTCCATACCTTTATTACAGGCAACCTAAATGTATCCCCAAGAAACTATACAGCGGGCTTTCCAACGGCGAAAATGGAGTCTGTCGTTGACAATTTCGCAATTCGATTTCGCGGCAAGCTCGCCATTGAGACACCCGGCACTTACACTTTTGCCCTGAACTCCGATGATGGCTCGAAGCTATATATCAATCAGAATCTCGTCGTTGATAACGATGGGATTCATACGCCGCGGTACGTTCGGGGGAGCCTGAAGCTCGCAGCGAGGATGCATCATATTGAAATTCACTATTTCCAAGGGCAACCCTATCAGATCGCCCTGCAATGGTTCTATCAACCGCCGAATGGCAAAGAACAGATTGTGCCACCCGAAATGATTTATCTCCCGGAGCCACCCCGCCCTCCGAGTGCGTTGATAGGCCTACAGAATCGACTGAAAAAGGTGCGGGCTAAGGAAGTGCAGTAGCTGTGGTTACAGTGTAAAATCAAGAGGAATTGAATTGTTGCGAAGCTTCTCACGAGCTGTGGGATAGCGGATATGGTCGCACAATTCGCCATAACTTACCAGATAGTGCCAATAGGAAATTTTAGATGAGACACTTTGCGTTTCTCTTTCTTCCGCTTCTTATACTTGGTGGAACGGTAAATGCACAGCCACAAAGTGGTCGTATCCCTTTTGATTATCCCAATGAGCCCTTTGTTGAGTTTCGATTTGATCTGGACCGCAGTACCATCGCGCTAGTTATGGAAAACATGAGTGCCGATACTGCCTCCCTATTTAACACGCTGAAGCACCTATATCTCCGCGCCTATCAGGCTCGTCATTTTGACAAGATCCTTGACCATTACGGAACAAACTTGAAAATACGAGGGTGGAGCGCGTTAGAAAAAAACGAAGACTGTCACCTATATACTCTCACCCGGGGCGAAACCGTTATCGGTATATTTATAGTAATCAAGAGCCAAAAGACGGTGTATCAGCACAGTGGAGATCCGGGCAGACAGGCACTGTATCTGATAAATATAGACGGTCGATTTCCGCCAGAACAGGTTAGCGAACTCGTAGGTAAGCTGAATCAGATTGGCGTTGAGGTGCCCGAACTGAACGCATTCGGTGCACGGTCTGATGTTGTGTCCGCTTCAACCTTGCTTCGGACACCCGAAGGCGACCCGATTCATGATGTGCAAATTCAAGCGAATCTGCCAACCATTGAATCGCAAATCAGAACAGTACTTGAGGAAGGGCCAGATGAGATCATAGCGGCTATGGGAACCTTGCGTAGCAAACTCCCGGCTATTCAGACGCTAACGATTCGGATTGATACAGAGGGCGGTAAACGGATTGCAACAATGGCTGTCACAGCGAAATCGGATACGGGAAGTGTATCAACCACACCAACGGCGCGCCCCGATGAAATTGCACAGAAACAAGCCACTCCAACACGATTTCGGACTTCTGAGGGTAGACCGATTCACGAAGTCCGAATCCGAGCAAATCAGAAAGTCACCGAGGCACAGATTCAAACTGCTCTTGAAAATGGATCTGAAGATATCGTAAAAGCAATCGCCAGCTTACCCCTGCCCGATTTGAATCGGGTCGTTGTGGAAATTGAGGGCGACGATACGAGACGCATCGCAACAATTATTGTCATAGCGCAACCGGAGACAAGGCGTTTGCCAGCCTCCTCACCCACGGGGCTTTGGACCACTGCAAGGGACCCAATTCACGAACTCCGGATTCAAGGGAATCAGAAAATCACCGAGACGGAAATCCGAGATGTCCTTGAAAACGGACCTGATGCAATCGAAAAAGCGATCGACAATTTGAGAGATGCCCTGCCCTATTTTAGTCAGGTTTCCGTACAGTTTGAGAATGATGGCACAAGGCGCGTCGCGATAATTACCATTGTGGAAAGAAGGCTATCTTCCGATTATTATCTCCATGCGGCTCCGCTTATCCAGTTTAATCGTGTTACCGGTTGGCTGCTTGGTGCCCACCTTGAAGCGGGAAAACGGATGCAGATGGGCCCCCTCTGGATGGCAAACATTCCCAGTTCTGTTAGACCGTATCTGCCAAAACTCTTTGGCCAGGTCGGCTACGGGTTTGGAAATCGGGATCTCAATTACCGGGTGGGCGGGGATATGGTCTGGAGTCAATCCGACGTATCGAGTCTAGGTATCTCCGCTCAAATCCATCGTGCCACAACTGCCATTGCCCCTGAGCTCTTCCCACACTATGGCGGTGTGTCAGATGCTTTTTGGATGCTCGGATTTCATAACTACTATTTGAGCCAAGGTGTCGAGACGTCGGTGCGATGGGAGCCGGTGATGCCAACGCATTCGTTCAAGTTGACAATGCGTGCCGAGTCGCATGAAAGCCTAGACAAAACTACGGATTGGCAATTCGGAAATTGGGGTTCAGAATCGGAGGCGGAGGAAAATCCCCCAATAACCCCCGGCCAGTTGCGGAGTGTCACACTGATATACAACTTAAATACCCGCCAAAACACCGGCGCGCACGCTACCCCACAGATATCTTCGACAGGAGTCTCTGTACCTTTGCAAAACAGTAATCTCGGCTGGCATAATACCCTGTTCATTGAACACAGCAACCCGGCTGTCGGTTCCGATTTTGATTTTACACGATTTCAGTTACAACTGCGATATGCTACCTCAAGAGGGAACCATCTTATCCGTACACGATTGGTGTTGGGAGCTGCCACAAGGGTGCTGCCGATTCAACGCCAATTTATTATTGGGGGAAGGGGAACGCTTAGCGGATATCCGCTGTATATGTTTGCAGGCGATCACGTCTCCCTACTCAATTTGGAATATTTCTACCGCCTACCCCTGCCCAAATACGGTTGGGAGTGGTTTGACCACCTGAAAACGTATGTCATATTATTTCTTGATCAAGGGCAAGTCTGGAATATGTCTGACAAGCCGTATCGCTTCAATCCAAAGACGAGTGTCGGTATAGGATTACAGTGGGGACAGGAGTCTCCTTTCAGATTTAACTTGTCCAAACCCTTGGAATCTGAGCGAGGAGTTCAATTTGATTGGATGTGGTATTCCAGTTTTTAGTGAGGCAATTGAGTGCCGTAATATACAAACATCTTAGGGCTTACGCAGTTGGTTCATAAGTCCCCCTGAACCCCTCTGAACCCCCCTTGTCAGGGGAGTTGGGGGATTTAGGTGGTTAAAAATAAAAAATCTCGTACCGCGTGCTAAATTTGCGTCAGTCCTACATCTGAAAGGTAATCATCAACTATGTCCGAAATCCAACTCCGTCCCGCCCCTGGGGATACGATCGCTGCCGCTCGTGTTATCGCGCAGCACCTTGACCCCACTCCTCTGAAGAAAGAGAAAACCTTCAGTGAGTCCCTGAACGCTGAGGTATTTGTCAAGTACGAATTCCTAAATCTCGTCAGATCCTTCAAGATCCGGGGGGCGTTGAATCTTGCACATGCACTTGCGAATAGTAAAAGTGTGTCAAAAGTTATCACCGTTTCTACGGGGAATCACGGTGCCGCTATGGCGTTTGCCTGTCAGGAATACAACCTGCCGCTCACCGTTGGCGTGCCCGTCAATTGTGATCAGAGCAAGCTCGAATTAATCCGTCAATTTGGTGGGGAGTTGGAGATGATTGGTCGGGATTTGGACGAAACCAAGGAACTACTTCAACAACGTCCGCTCTCACCGGATACCGTCTTTATTGAGGATGGTTCCTGTCCCGAAATCGTCGCCGGCACTTCCACAATCGGATCGGAAATTGTTCAGGAACTTCCTAACGTAGAGGTTGTTATTGTACCGGTTGGGAACGGTGCATTAATCGGTGGAATTGGAACGAGGCTCAAAGAATTCAACCCATCAATCCGTGTGATCGGTGTCCAATCCGATTTGGCACCTTGCATGACGTTGTCGTTTCAGGCGGGGCACGCTGTGGATACGGAAAGTTGCGACACCTTTGCCACCGGCATGGCGGTACGGGTATCAATTCCGGAAGCGGTGGATCTGATGCTAGCCGTTGTGGATGAAATGTGGGTGGTATCCGAAACGGACTTGAAAGTGGCGATGGGTGTCTTCTATAATCATACCGAATATCTGCCGGAAGGGGCCGGAGTCGCACCATTAGCCGCAGCGTTGAAGATGCGTACTGAATTAGAAGATAAGGCCGTTTGTCTAATCGCCTCTGGTGCAAATGTGGATGACGTATTGCAGCAAGAAATTAAAGAAAAATTTGTGTGAACTCTTGCATTATGGTGTATAATGTACCCCGGTAGGTGCGGTTTGTAACCGCACCGCATCGGCGCAGTTGAAAACAGATTCTGTAGGTCGATTTTCCAAAATCGACGTTTGAATGTCGAGATATGAATCTCGACCTACAATTGACTACGAAATATAGACGGCTCTACGTCCTGCTTCGTAGGGAACAACGATCGTTGTTCCCTGCCAACTTGCCCCGACCCATAGCCGGAGTAACCTATGGCATTCCAACATATTTGTCATACCTACCAGCAAAATATCCAAAGCACCCACGCACAAAGTGCAACCCCTGAACTCTCCTTGCAGCCATATCTCAAGACATTTTTGGAAAAAACGGCTGAATTTCTCGGACACGACATCACGATTATATCCGAACCGCGAAAACTGGAGATTGGTAGACCGGATTTTGTTGTGCAAAGTGGCTTACTGCCGCTCGGTTATATTGAGGCAGAAGCATACGGCAGAGATCTTGATGCTCTGACAGGTCACGCCAAAACACAAAACGAACGATTCATCGAAAACCTTGATAACTTCATCCTCACCAATTTTGTCGAATTTCAGTTGTACGCAGAAAGCCAACTGCGTGCAACGGCACGAATTACAGACGATAGTACGGCTGCCTTAGAGAACTTGCTCGATCGGTTTCTGAGCGCGCGGTTGACACAAATCGGTAGTCCAGAAGTCCTCGCCAAACACCTCGCACGTCGCACCCGTGAACTCCAGACCCAAATCGCAGCAACGCTTAAAGATGAAAACAGCGATATCTACCTGATGTTTTCTGGCTTTAAAAAAGCACTCCTGACGACGCTGACCCCCGACGGTTTCGCGGATATGTACGCACAAACCCTCGCGTATGGCCTCTTCGCAGCCCGATGCACACTTCCCAACGGAACAAACTTCTCACGACTCACTGCGTACGCTGCGCTTCCTCCATCAAACCCGTTTTTGCAGCGACTCTTTCACCAAGTCGCAGCTCCAAACCTTGAGGGGAACGTCACCTATATTTTAGATGATGTTGCGAACCTCTTGGCAAACGTTCCCACAGAGCTGCTCCGCACCGCTTTTGTCTTTCAAGCCCACTCTGAAGATCCGGTCATCCACTTCTACGAAACCTTCCTCGCCGAATATGACCCGCAACGCCGGGTTGACCGCGGCGTCTACTATACACCGCCACAGGTTATCTCCTATATCGTCCGCTCTGTTGATATACTACTCAGAACAAAACTGAACAAAACCGATGGCCTTGCTGAGAATGATGTGCTCATCCTCGACCCCGCCACAGGCACCGGCAGCTTCCTCTTGGCGGTGTTGAACCACATCAGCGAATACATCAAAACCACCTACGGCGCAGGGATGTGGAATCGCTACATTAACGATGCACAACTGGTACAACGGCTCTTCGGTTTTGAGGTTTTGGTTGCGCCTTATACGATTGCACATCTGAAACTGAGCCTGTTTCTTCGAGCGCAGGGTTGGCACGAAGCGAAACACCTCCGTATCTATCTCACCAATACCCTAGAGGAACCGGTGGAGAAAGAGCAATACATCTTTGCACAGTTTATCTCCGATGAGGCGAATGCGGCGGTTGCAGTGAAACGGGATGAACCGCTCCTCGTCATCCTCGGCAATCCGCCCTACCCCCGTCATTCCATGAATCCAAGCCGCGATAGCGATGGGAATTTCACCTTTATCGGGGGGTTGATTGAGGATTACAAACGGGGGGATGGACAACCACTTGGCGAGAAGAACTCAAAAGCACTGCAAGCGGATTATGTGAAGTTTATCCGGTGGGCGCAGTGGCGAATTGATAGAAACGGCGAGGGAATTATCGGTTATATTGTCAACAACAGCTTCCTTGACGGTCCTATCTTTCGCGGGATGCGAAAGAGTCTGCTGGACAGTTTCAACGCCATCTACCTACTCAATTTGCACGGCAGTAACAGGATCAAGGAAGCTATTCCTGAAACGGAAAGAGATGAAAATATCTTTGATATCCAACAGGGAGTCTCCATCCTACTGTGCGTCAAGCAACGTGATAATCCTGCCCCCGCTGAGGTCTATTACGCGGATATGTGGGGGACCCGGGAAGAAAAATATAGGAAACTATTAGCAACCGATCTCCAAACCACAGTATGGAGCGAGCTTCAGCCAACACCGTCCGACCACCTTTTTGTGCCACAAACAACAGAATGGAGATTAGAATATGAAACCGGATGCAAAATTACTGATATCTTTCAAATAGGTGCGGTTGGGTTTGTTACCGGACGCGATAAATTAACAATTCATCAAAGTCCTAAAATAGTACACGAAATTGTAACCGATCTTGTTTCACTTTCTGAAGCCGATGTACAGGAGAAATACCAACTAAAAGATAGCCAGGGTTGGAAAGTCCATCTCGCTCAAGCAGATCTCCTGAATCATCCCGATGGAGAACAGCACATCGCACCGATTCACTACCGTCCCTTTGACACGTGCTGGACCTACTACACCGGGCAGTCGGCTGGATTTCACATGAGACCACGCCCTGGTATTATGCGCCATCTACAAAAGGAAAATCTCGCCCTCTGTGTCTGTCGCCTCGTTACAAGCCCCGTATGGCAACACACTTTGGTCACCGACAAAATCACTGAAAAGTGTTACATTTCAAATAGAGGAAGCGAATCCGGCTATGTGTTCCCGCTCTATCTGTATCCGGATTCGGAGGAATTGGAACTCGCTACAGAACTTTCGCTCAATTTTAAACCGGACTTTCTCAAGACACTCTCAGAGCGGCTTGCTCTACCACAAACCGCGCCGTTAGGCCTCCCTCAAAGCGTTTCACCGGAGGAGATCCTCGCCTATATCTATGCGATCTTATACAGTCCCACCTATCGTGAGCGGTATAATGAATTCCTGAAACATGGATTCCCACGCCTCCCCTTACCATCGGATATGGAACACTTCCGTAAACTCAGCGCGTTGGGGGGTGAGTTGATTGATTGGCATCTGCTGAAAGGGAGGAACGGGGCAGCACCCCGCCCTCGGTTTGAAGGCGAAGGAAAAGGAATTGTCTCACAGGTCCGCTATGCGGATGGACACGTTTGGATTAACCCGACCCAGCATTTCACGGATGTGTCGATAGACGTATGGAATTATGAGGTAGGTGCGTATCAGGTGTGTGAAAAGTGGTTGAAGGATAGGAAGAGGGCAATGTTAAGCTATGATGAAGTGAAACAGTATCAGAGTATCCTGGTTGCGGTGGCGGAAACAATTCGGCTCATGGAAGCAATTGACGAGATCATCGAAGAGTTTATAACAACTTACGCCTGAATAACAATCTAACCTTGCGAGGGTTTGATACCTGTTGCAGGGCATTAAAAGGAGAAATATTATGTCGGATTTCAAAGATAAAGTCGTAATTGTCACCGGCGGTGCCAGAGGCATCGGCGGCGGTATCAGCCGGGCTTTCGCCGAAGAAGGTGCTAGCGTCCTCTGTGCGGACCTGGACGAAGATTCAGGTGCCCAACTTGCGGCAGAATCCTCAAGCATGGAAGGAACTGTTCGTTTCCTGAAGGCAGATGTTGCCCACAGCAGCGAGTGCCAAGGGGTTGTTGATGCAGCGGTGTCAGAATGGGGGGGAGTGGATGTCCTCTGTAACAACGTCGGCATCCAACCTGCGAATAGCTATCTACCCGCCCACGAGTTCCCGGAGGAGATGTGGGATCGCATCATTGATGTCAATCTCAAGAGTTTCTTCCTCATGACCAAATACTGTGTGCCAGAGATGAAGAAGCGTGGGGGCGGTGCTATCATCAATACCGCCAGTGTTCAGGGATTACAGTCGATGCTAGGTGTGTCGGCTTATGCGGCCAGTAAGGGCGGTGCTCTCTCCCTGACTCGTCAGCTTGCTCTAGAGTACGCCGAAGACAATATTCGCGTGCTAGCGGTCAATCCCGGAACAATTGACACACCATTGGTAGCGGAGGCTGTGGACTTCATGGGAGGCGACTTGGAGAGCCTCAAGAAGCTATGGGGCAAGGCACACCCGATGGGACGTATCGGTCAACCTAGAGAGATTGCCAACGTCGTGCTGTTCCTCGCTAGCGACAAAGCGTCCTTCATGACCGGCGAATATGTTTGTGTTGATGGCGGGATGATGGCAAAAGGGGCTTGGGCGGATAGCGAGTAGGATGAGAATACCTAACACATTGTGCAACGAATATTTAACGCAAAGGCGCGATGGCGCAATGACGCAAAGCAAATCCCGTTCCGAGGACTCCGATCCGAATCGGAGGGAAAATCCTTGCGCCTTGGCGGCCCTACGTCCTGGCGTTCTATTTTCTTCATACCTAGCGTGATGTGCTAGGTTCAATCAGCCCGGCCTATCGCGTAAGAGTGCCTGGTATTTGAGGAGATGTGATAATGAATAGCTCTCAGATGCTAACCGACAGAATTTCCGACGGGCGAGCGTGGCGAGCGAGTACCATTGATGATACTACAGCGTGGTACTACCCTCTGTCCGAGGATTGTCTCTCCAGGTTTAGACGCATTATCCGTGACGCACATTGTCAGGCCCGACCAATTACGGAAATTTCCAGTCCAAGCACATCCCTCAATGGTTGCGGCGAATGCCTTCAACCGGCACTTGATGCGCTCAATTCAGGGCGTGGTTTTGCTATTGTCGAACGGGTGCCAATCGAACAGTATACGGTACAAGAAGCCCTGGCCATGTACTGGTTAATTGGTCAATTCCTCGGCAGCCCGATGGAGCAGAACATTCAAGGCACGCTGCTGTACGATGTGCGAGATACGGGGCAAAATGTGGCTCAAGGGGCTCGGTTTTCGGTGACCAATGCCGAGAGTTCGTTTCATAACGATAACTCCTTTGGTGAAATATTGCCCGAGCTTGTAGGATTGCTCTGCCTACACACAGCCAAATCTGGGGGACAGAGCCAACTTATCAGTGGTTACGCCCTCCACAATGAACTGCTGGAGAATCATCCAGACGCTCTCGAAACCCTATATCAACTTTTCTGTTTCGATCGTCGCGGACAATTCAAAGCCGGGGAATCCCCTACGTCTCAATTTCCAATCTTCCAGTGGAGTGGGGGCGAACTGACTCTCCGATACCTGCACTACTACATCCAAGTAGGTCATGAACGTGCTGGTAGAATGCTGACCACAGATCAGAAAAAAGCCTTGGACGTTGTGGAGGGGTTACTGTGTCGCGCAGATTTCAGGGTGGAGTTCAACCTACAACCGGGGCAGATGTTGTTTACCAACAACCGCTGGATCCTGCACAATCGCACCGCATTTGAAGACTATACCGATCCGGAACGTCAGCGGCATTATGTACGACTCTGGTTACGCCGGGAAGAATAGAACGCTAGGACGCTAGGACGCAGAGACGCCAAGAAAATAAAGATGCTCATATAGGAAGAAATTGCAAAACGCTAAGAGAAACCGAGTTTTTTCTTGAAAACTCGGTTTCTGTTGTATCATTTCTTAACATGAGCCAATAAAAATATTCTTAGCGGCTTTGCGTTAAATTTCTTAAGAGATGTAGAAAGGAAAAGGATATGATCCGTGTTATCATTGATGGTGCCTGTGGGCGCATGGGCAAGATGATTACGCAAGGTGTTTCAGAACAAGAAGATATGCAAATTGTCGGTGCCGTCGAGTTCTCTGAGCATCCGCAACTTGGGCAAGATGTGGGAGAAGTCGCCGGAATTGGGGCAATCGGTGTGCTTGTTACTAGCGATCTGCCTGCAATTTTGGATGGAGGAGATATTGTGATCGAGTTCACATCGCCAAGTGCAACTGTCGAGCATCTCCAGAACGTTGTGGACGCCGGAAAGCGGATGGTCATCGCAACGACAGGATACGATGAGGAGGAATTGGCGCAGATACACGCACTCGCACCCCAAATCCCGTGCGTGATGGCCTCCAACATGAGTGTCGGCATCAATGTCATGTTGCAAGCAATTCAGCTTGTTGCGAAAGTGCTTGGGGACGATTACGATGTTGAAGTCATTGAAGCACACCATAACCAGAAGGTAGACTCGCCGAGTGGGACTGCCCTAACGATGGCTGAGGTCCTCGCTGAAACGCTGGATAGAAATCTCTCAGAAGTTGGTGTGTACGGTAGGCACGGCATTGTTGGATCCCGTCCCAAGAAGGAGATTGGTGTCCACGCCATTCGAGGGGGAGACCTCGCCGGTGATCACACAGTCCTATTTGTCGGTACGGGCGATCGTCTTGAGATAACGCATCGCGGTCAAAATCGTGAACCGCTTGCGCGGGGTGCGATTCGTGCGGCAAGATGGGTGATGAACGCCCCGAAGGGCTTGCATGACATTTCAGAAGTACTGTTCTAAGGGGCGAACGCGGTCAACAGGAATCCTCTTTGCTGCCGAGAACGAGTGGTTTCACTTGCGCCCTGGTCCGTCCCGTAGAGCAGCGATTTCCTGCATAATCTGCTCGCCCATCCGCCGGTATAGCTCGCGTTTGTCCTCGATCTTTTTTACTTCTGTGAAGTCGATGGGGGTACCAAAGGTTACAGACAGTTGGGCGGGATAAATCCATTTCGCATTACGGGGGAGAATCGTACCTTTGAGGTAAGCGGGGATCGCAGGGACACCCGCGTTATGAGCGATGAAACTGACACCGCCATGTGCTTTGCCCAGCGTGCCATCGACACTGCGCGTGCCTTCGGGGAAGATGAGGACTACGTTTCCTGATTTCAAGAGAGAAATGGTGTGTCGAAGCGCAGCGCGATCTGCCGTACCCCGTCGTACCGGGTACGCATTGTGTGCAGCGATCAGAGGCCCTATCAACGGCATATCAAAGGAATCGTGTCTTGCCATAAAGTGCAACTCTCGATTCGCCGCGGAACCCACGATGAAGGGGTCTAGATAGCTCCGATGGTTGCATAAGATCAAGATGCCACCTTGCCGTGGAATATTCTCATGACCGTGGGATTCTAGTTTGCCGAAAACATTAAAGATAAAATTGGTAATTCGGTGTGACCAACGATATGGGAGTTGATCTGTCCAGAATCCGAAATTGTGACGTCGCATTAGCTTTCCTCTACTCGGTTTAGAACGAAATCCACAGCTTGGTTGATGGTCATGCTAGTCGTATCTACGACAATTGCATCTTCGGCGGTTCGCAACGGACTGTGCTCACGCGATTCGTCCATCTGATCGCGTTCACGAATCTCTTGTTCGACCTGCTCTAGTGTCGTTTCAAGGCCCTTTGCTTTCTGTTCTATGAAACGGCGTTTCGCGCGCTCTTCGACGGAGGCACTGATGTAAAATTTCAGGTCCGCGTCCGGGAACACAACGGTCGTCACATCACGCCCCTCGACGATGATGCCGCCTTTTTTACCAATCCGACGTTGCTGTTTTACCATTTCACGCCGTACTTCAGGGACCCTTGCAATATCGATAATGGCGCGGTCGATTTCTGGGGTGCGAAGGGCATCTGACACATCTTCCCCATCCAACAGGGTAGTTTTACCATTGTCTATGAAATCAATCCGGTAACTCTTCGCTAGCTTGGTTAACATAGGCACATTCGTCGGGTCTCCCCCTTCTCGGATGGATAAAAGCGTCATCGCACGATACATCGAACCTGAATTTAGATAAAGATAGTCTAGCTTTTCGGCGAGATGTTGGGCAATCGTACTTTTTCCTGAGCCAGCGGGGCCATCCATTGCAATCGTTAAGCGTTCCTTCATCAGCCCTCCAGTGTATCTCTTAGCTTTTTTGCGTGTTCCAAGAGACGTTCAATTTCAACATCGGCTTGGTTTTCCAATAAGGTTTTGAATTTGGCGAGATTTTCGATTGTTGAATCGATCATCGGTAGCAGCGAGTGGGCGTTTTGCATAAAGATTGCCCTCCAAAGCGACGGTGAACCCGCAGCGATGCGCGTTGTATCGCGGAAACCTGTTGCAGCGAAATCGAGTGCTGTTACTGTGTCGTTACCGATTTCTCCTACTGTGTTTGTTAGAATAGAAGCGATGAGATGGGGCAGGTGGCTTGCACCTGCAATGAGCAAATCGTGTTCAGTTGGGGAGAGATGACACACCTGTGTGTCAACAAATTGCCAAAGGTCCGTAACAAGTTTCAACGCCTGCGGGTGGGTGTTATCCGTTGGGGTCACAATACACTTTGCACCATCAAATAGGTCTGGGCGTGCCGCTGCAACGCTTGTCTTTTCGGAACCCGCCATCGGGTGGGATCCAACAAAATGCAGCTCGGTAGCGGTTAAAAAGTTTTCAATCTCCTCGACGATTTGACCTTTGATACTGCCAACATCGGTGATCAATAAAGGTCGAGTGTCAGATGTCCCGATTTCTGCGATACGGCGCACCATTTCGGGGATGAGATCTACCGGTGCTCCAACGACCACTATATCTGCGTCACGAACTCCAACTTGAAAATCGGTGGTTGCGTTGTCAACCGCACCGCGTTCGAGTGCGATGTCAAGTGTCTGCAGCCGCCTACCGAGTCCGGTAATCTCTCCACGGAAACCTCTGGCTTTCAACGCCAGTCCGAGAGATCCGCCGATTAAGCCGACACCTAAAATGGTAATGTTTCTGATTTGACTAAAGTCTGCAAACATATTTTCCCATGCTCGCTCTCCGTGATGTGCTTCGGAGATTTTATTCGTTACTGGTGTTTTTGTCAACAAAAAATTCCCGTTAGATGTAGCCTCCTCACGCCTTAATGTGTGGGAATATTTCAAGAGAAGGGGGTTTCCAAAAGGACATTGAAAAACCTAGAATTCAAAGCGAATTGTGATTCACTCGATGTGCTCCGCCAACGCCTTGCCAATCTCCAAGCGGAACATCGCCGTACAATGAAACAGCTTGACACCTATTTTAACGTGCCTCAAGGCAGGCTGAAGCTGCGAGAGATCAATACCCATGAAGCGCAACTCATCTACTACGAACGTTCCGACCTTGCGGAGTCACGCTATAGCAATTATCAGATATGTGATATTCCTGAACCGATGGCTTTCAAGCAGATCGCGACAATGGCTTGGGGCGTGAAGGGCATTGTCGAGAAACAGCGGGAGTTGTGGATGTTTGACGACACGCGCATCCATCTGGATGAAGTGAAGGATCTCGGTCAGTTTGTTGAATTAGAAACGGTGATGCGCGACCAAACGGAAAGGGAAGCGCAGGCAGAACATCAGCTTGTGAAGGATGCACTTGGAATTAAGGAAGATGATCTGGTCTCAGTATCGTATAGCGATTTGATTTGACAAGCACCGATATATGTCTTAGAGATCGATTCACATGTTGTAGGGTTCCGACTACTAAAGGAGACTAAATTGGAGGACAACGTGATTGATTGGAACAAATGGCGAAAACAGTTTCCGGTGACAGAGAAATATATCTACCTGAATCACGCAGGGGTTGCGCCCCTCCCGTTGCTTGTCCATCAGGCGATGGGACATTTTTTGGACGATGCGACCAATAACGGTGCGGTCAATTCCAAACATTGGGAAGCTACAGCTGAAACCTGTCGCGCAAACGCTGCCAAACTGATTAGGGGCGATGTTGACGAGATAGCGTTTATGAAAAATACCTCACAGGGTCTCATCGTTGCTGCAAACGGGATTGATTGGCGCGAAGGCGACAACGTCGTGACAACGGCGGTAGAATTTCCTGCAAATGTTTATCCGTGGTTGAGCCTGAAACGTCTCGGTGTGGAAACGCGAATGGTGCCAGAACGAGAAAAACGCATCCACATTGAGGATATTGCGGACGCGATTGACGAGCGAACTCGATGCGTAACCATCAGCCACGTCGAGTTTGCATCGGGATTTCGGAACGACATCGCTGCGATCGGTGACATCTGCCGAAAAAAGGGAATCTGGTTTGTAGTGGACGCCATACAGAGCGTGGGAGCGATTGACTTGGACGTGAAAGCTTGCAACGTTGATATACTCGCCGCCGACGGTCATAAGTGGCTGCTCGCACCAGAGGGCGCGGCAATCTTCTACTGTGCAAAGGAGAAACAGGATGCGTTGATTAACACAAACGTCGGTTGGGCGGGTGTCGTCAATCCGAGGGATTTTCTGAACTATGATTTTACTCCTCAACCGGCTGCAACACGCTTTGAGGAGGGGTCGTATAACAGCGTTGGCTTGTATGGACTTGGCGCAGCGATCGAACTGTTGCTGAAGGTTGGGATTCAGAATATCGAACAGCGGATTCTTGATCTAACAGATCGCCTAGTCGAAGGACTCCGGTCGAAGAACTACCGGCTGTTGACCCCCACGGGAGAATCCGAACGTTCCGGTATTGTGGTGTTTGAAAGTGATCGATGGACATCAGCCGATCTGGTTGAACGACTCAGGTGTGAAAACGTCATCGGGGCAGAACGAGCTGGTATCCGCTTATCGCCACATTTCTATAACTCGGAGGCGGAGATAGATCAGGTTTTAGAGTTGTTGCCATAACCACGAAGTGTCTGCTGAGCAGCCGGTAGGGGCATTTACTCAGGTAGGAGGGATCTCCGAATCCCGACCTCCCACTGAGTCCCCCTAATCACTCAGAGATTTCCGTTGCAGAAAGATGCTGATTGGCGTATAATAGCCTAAATTACCACTTTAGTTGGAAAAGGGTTGCCAACATCGGCTGCCCTCTATCATCCCCAAAAAATAAAAAAAGATTTGAGAACAGAGGAGGGATAGCAGATGCAATGGAGATACAATCTCGCACATTTCCTTTTAGCTAGCATTGTGGCCTTAGGTCTAATGCCGTTGATGGTAGGTGTTGACGCACAGGCGCGGATTACCTTCTCGTCTGAGAGGGATGGGAACCTGGAAATTTACGTGATGGATGCCGATGGGAGGAATCAACAAAGACTCACTAGAAATGCCTCTCCTGATACCGATCCCTCATGGTCCCCGGACGGTAAACGGATTGCCTTTGTGTCTGAGAGGGAAGGGAACTCTGAAATCTACGTGATGAACGCTGATGGTGCCCGGCAGGTACAAAGACGCACTAGGAATGGTCGCGCGGACACTGAGCCCGCATGGTTTGACCCCGCTTTTGCGGTTAAAGTCGTGCCCGCTGCGGTTGCTCCCTCAGGCAAAAAACCGACAGTGTGGGGAGGGCTCAAACGAGTCAACCGATAACGAGCATATTAATGCCAATCTGATGAATTTTCAATGAGTAGCAACTTGAGCTATAGTAGTTCTATTAGAAATTTACGAGCCAATCGGAGGGAGCTGTATGTATATTCAGGATCTGCTCAGTTGGGAACAGTTTAACGACGAGAATCTAAGTTTTTTTAACGCCATTGGAATCGATCGCCTCTGCCTTGACATTCGGGGGATGCACCGTGTTGACCCCTCACTGGATCTGCGAGATGGAGTAGACAGGACAGATTTCTTCGAGGCAGCAAGGGCGAAGACAGAGGCGCATGGGCTAGAGCTATACAGCATTTTTATGGCGGGCTGGGATGAAATTGCGCTAGGGCTGCCGGATCGGGATGAGAAGATTGAAGCATGGTGTACAATGCTTCGGGGTATCAGTGCGGCTGGCATCCCGGCGTTGGGATACAATTTCAAACCGATGGGGAATTTCCGGACAACGTCCGCTACGGGCAGAGGAGGCACCTCCTACAGCACCTTTCGATTACGACGAATTTTCGCAGAACCGTCCCAAGCCGCACGACCCACCGGTCTCGGAGACGGAGATGTGGGAGCATATAACCTACTTCCTTGAAGGAGTGGTTCCGACCGCTGACAAAGTTGGTGTGCGGATGGCACTGCACCCGGATGACCCGCCAATTCCTGAACCGTTGGGGGGCGTAGCACAGATTGTATCAACGCTTGACCAGTACCGGCGGATTTTCGACATCGTTCCATCGGACTCCAACGGAATGCTGTTTTGTCAGGGGTGCGTCACTGAGATGGGGGTAAATGTGTATGAAGCGATTCGGGAGATGGCTACCAAGAACAAAATCGTCTTCGTGCACTTTCGCAACGTCCGCGGCTGCCTGCCCAGTTTCCAAGAGGTGTTTCTCGATGAAGGCGATATAGATATGCACCGAGCGATGTCAATCTATCGAGATGCAGGCTTTAACGGGCCCTTTATGATGGATCACACACCAGGGTTTCCACAGACAGACGCAGGCAGAGCGGGCCAGGCATACGCGGTTGGATATATTCGGGGGGTGATTCAGTCAGTGTATCGATGAAACGAATAATCCGTAACTTTTTATGCAAAGCTATTTTAGGACTTGACAATTCCCTTCACATGCGAACAAACTTATGCAGCAGATTTTCAACGCCGACTTCGCCGATATATATGTCCCCATGCCGATCTACCCAGATGCCGTGGGCACCGTGAGGCGCATCGTCCGGGCCTCCCAAGACGTTCCAGCAGGTGAGCAGCTTTCCACCCCTGTTAAAAATACTGACACCCCCGCCCTCGGCGATGTAAACGGTATCGTCTGCGTCAATGTATAATCCGCAAGGGCCAAGACGCCCTGGCCACTCAGAGAGGAAAATGCCGTCAGGATCAAAAATTTGGATGCGATTATTCGTTTCTCTGTCAGCTACTAACACTCTACCTTCTCGATCTGTAAAAACATTATGAGGAAGGGTAAACTGTCCCGGTAATTCTCCTTCTTTACCCCACGTGTGTAGCAGGGTTCCATCGGGCGAGAACCGATGTATCTGATGCTGACCGTAACCGTCCGAAACGTAAAGATCGCCGGATGGAGCAACAACAGCGCGAGTCGGCATGTTGAAAGGCTCGCCGGGGGTGCCTGCCTTATTGGGGGTCCCAAGCGTTTTTAGTACCTGACCCTCTGTGGTGCAGGTACGCACTGTGTGGTCGCCACAGTCGGCGATGTAGATGCGGTCTTCTGAGTCAATAAAAATCTCGTGAGGCAGGCTCAAGAAATCCTCACCCCATGATGAAAGAAAGCGACCATCTCGGTCGTAAACCACGATGGCTGGGTTCGGTTCGCGGTCTACAACATAGACCTTGTCCTGCGAATCAACGGCGACACCCGAAGCGATGCCTAGCGTGCGACCATCGGGCCCCTGTCCCCAATTTTTAACGACTTGGTAACAATATTTACCACTTCCTAATATCATAATTGACACCTCCGGCTTTAATTTGTAGATACCGAATTCTCAACTTGTAGTTCGGAAACGAGGGAATTCATTTCATCTAAAGTAGATATTATAACACACATGTCCAAATACCCGGACACTAAAAAGTCCAAAATTTCTTCATCAAGGAGCCGAACCGCTTAGGATTGCTCAAATGAAAATACAGGAGATGTTTGAACTGCATGACCGTGTTGCCATCATTACCGGTGGTGGAACCCACTTAGGGCGCGCAATGACGATTGCACTCGGCGAACTGGGTGCGGCTACAGTAATAGCGAGTCGCCGCAAAGCCTTGTGTGAGCAGGTTGCAGCAGAGTTACAGGAAGCGGGCATCAAATGTGTGGGGCTTGGCTGCGATGTCACTGACGAAACACAAGTCAACGCGCTTGTGGATAATGTGGTCAAGATGCACGGGCGGGTCGACGTAATGGTGTGCAACGCTGGCGGTGCTGCGACAGCGAGTTATATCCCGAACGCTTCGATTGATGAGTTCACCCGCACATGGGAGATGAATGTCAAAAGCACCTATATGTGTGCACAAGCCGCAGCCCGTGTGATGATTCCTCAACGCAGCGGTACGATTATCACCCTTGGATCCATCCACGGTTTTTTGAGTGCCGACAAACGCCTCTACGAAGGGTTAAACTTCAACCGCTCCGGTCCTCCCTATCAGGCAGCGAAAGGCGGCATAGTGAACCTGACGCGGGCACTTGCAGTTGAGTTGGGGGAGTATAATATCACCGTCAACTGTATCAGTCCGGGACAGATTCCGAAATCGACGACAGATCCGGAACTAGCAGAACGGTGCCGCTTGAGCAATCCACTTGAACGCACCGGGGTTGCCGATGACATCAAAGGGGCCGTTGCCCTGCTCGCTTCACGCGCCGGCAACTGGATCACCGGACATAACCTTGTAGTGGACGGCGGTTGGAGTCTTTGGTAAACGATAAGATATAGATCCATATAACTACAAAAAGGAGAGAGGCACAATATGAAAAAACTCCCCCTTGGTCCACTTTACTATGAGTTCAGTCGGCATAACGAGCCGCGCTTACGCATCACGCCCGGTGAGACAGTGTTGGTGGAAGCAGAAGACGCATTTTCGGGGCAGATCCGCACCAACGCTGATCGGCGAGATAAGACCAAGAAACCTTACGGCAATCCACAAACAGGTCCAATCTGGATCGAGGGTGCTGAACCGGGAGACGCGCTTGCGGTTAAAATTGAGGAGATTCGTCCGAGTATCGGCCAATGTGCTACCCGAACCTCTGACCCCCGCCAACTCGCCGAATGGTTGGGCGATGACTGTCCGCACGGTGTGCATGTTTGTCCTATCCGTGACGGACAGATCTACTGGACCGATGACATCACCATCCCTTATACACCTATGCTCGGTTGTATCGGGACAGCACCGGACACCGGGGTACCGACAACAGGACCGGCGGGCCCTCACGGTGGCAATATGGATATCATCGAAACCTGTCCTGGCAATACCGTCTACTTGCCGGTATTCGTATCAGGTGGGTATCTATATTTAGGCGATGCACACGCCGCGATGGGACACGGCGAACTCTCCGCTTCTGGACTAGAAATGCCTTCGGACACGAAGATTACCGTCGATCTGATTAAGGGCAAAAACCTGCCGGGACCTCGGATCGAATCCCCTACAGAGATTATGACTGTCGCCACCGGCTGCCCGATGGAGCGTTCGACCGCTCAGGCTTATGCGTGGTTAATTTTATGGATGGAGGAAGAGTTCGGCTGGGACCGCTGGAAGGCGTATGACATCTTAACGCATGTCGGACAGCTCTCGGTCGGCTACTATCAAATCGGGACAGTAGCAGCAAAAATCGCCAAAAGGTATCTGAAAAAGGATTGAAATCGGAAAGTAAGCGCGAAACCCCTATTGGATGGTCAGTCAGTTTTTCGGCAGATTTTGACCGAAAGCGTTTCGCTAGAATTGCGAGGTAAGATTATGACTACAGCTTCCGTCAAAGATAAGTACGTTGAGGTATTGACAACCTTTGGTGACTTACAAACAGCTATCGACCAGGCTCTACAGCGATAAACAATTGAGCAGATTGCCGTCAAGATAGCTGAACTCCAGCAAAAGGATGCTAAATATCGGACCAAATATGGAATCGAGTATCCAATCTTCGCTGAACGTATGGCTAAAGATGGAACACTTATCAATCAGGTCGAAGCTGAAGGGAATAAAATGTGGGAGATTGATCTGGCAGATTGGGAATTCTGTTACAAAGGAATTGAAGATTGGACGCAAAAACTGCCAACCATTTTGCTACCATAATTACCCTTGCACAAGATGCCTTTGAACAAATTGAGCATGTCGCTGACGCAACCCCTAAACGAGCTATTTTGCATCTTCAGGCTAAGTATGGCGTGGAGCGAGTGTTAATTACCGAGTTATTCAGCGATGATATGCGAAAATATCGGTACTATGTTTTACGTGGAGATTGGGTCGAAGCAGGTTTTGATAATAGCCCGGATCCACGCGCAATTCGGCTCAAGTATGGTCGAATTGGTGAAGAGCATAGCGGTGAATATGGGCCGCACCTTCATAGGAGCAACAAGAGTCAACTCTCCTTAACTGAATATATGACATTTGCAGCCTTTGTCGATTAGCTGAAAGCAAACGTTCAACCTATACCTAGATGAGGTGACAAAAATGTACGGACAGAACGGACGAATTGGCTTGTTAGTGCCATCGGTTAATACGGTCGTCGAACCAGAATTTAACCGAATGATTCCAGAGGGCATCAACGTCTATGCGGCACGGATGCGGAATACACGGTCGGATGTAGACGATTCCAAGGCGATGCTTCAACATGTGGAGCGGGCCGCCGATGAACTCGGCAGTGCACATGCAGACGTGATAGCCTTTGCCTGCACTGCGAGTAGCTTTGTGGAGGGCGTTGAAGGTGAAATTGAATTGCGAGACCGGATCGAACGGGCGGGAGAAGCAAAAGCGGTGACAACGTCAGGTTCCGTCGCAGGGGCGTTGCGGACGCTTGGGGTTCGGCGCGTTGCGGTTGCCACACCCTACCCGGACGAACTCAACGTGCTAGAAAAGCAATTCTTGGAAGACGAAAGAATCGAAGTCCTCGCAATCGCTGGCATGGGCATCGTGGACGCATTCAGCATCGGAAAAGTAACACCGCAAGAGACGTATGAATTTGCCCGGCGCGTTTGGCCGGACGACGCTGATGGAATGTTTATCAGTTGCACTAACCTGCGAACCATTGATGTGCTAGCACGACTGGAAGCGGAACTCAGCGTGCCGGTCATCTCTAGCAACTTGGCGACATGCTGGGGGTGTTTGCGAGCCTTGGGATATCATGATCCAATTGACGGATACGGGAGGCTTTTGTCAGGGCAGCGCGGTGCGTAAAGGAATAGAGCGACGTCCAGTATCGTCGATATGTTCAACTGGATGAACTTGGACGGTCATTGTGGATGGAAAGAGCCAAGTTCGTCTCAATAGGCAAGTCCCTAGGTAATCTAGGATCTCCAATCCTAAGTTTGAGAAGGAAGACATATCATGCAGCTCTCTAACGAACAAGTGGAACAGTTCTGGAAAGATGGATTCATCATCCTGAAAAATTTGCTTGACCCCAATGAGGTCGCATCGCTCCTTGCCCACGCCGAATGGGTGGCACGGGGGGAAGCCTTGCACATCCCAAAAGGTCAGCTCCAGGTCGAGCCTCATGTAGCGGAGGGAAAGACTCAAGCGGAGAACTATGCTGATTCCCTTCGGAAGATGAGCCACCTTGCCTTCTACGATGAAGGATTTCAGACCCATGCCCGTAATCCGAAGGTTCTGGACGTTATCGAATCGCTGCTGGGGCCCGACATCAAACTCTACCAAGACCAGCTTTTTATGAAGCCGCCGCGGATCGGTTCGCGACAACGCTACCATCAGGATATGCCGCTCGGATTCTACATTGATCCACCTGACATGGTGACCTGCTGGGCGGCCCTTACCGATTCAACAATCGAGAATGGGTGTGTCTGGATGCTTCCGGGTACTCACAAATTTGGCATTATAGAACAGTCGAAATGGCGGGAATATGAGCAGAGGTCGGTTGAGGGAAGCCTAGCCGAGGAACGTCCGTTAGAATTGAAGGCAGGCGATTGCAGCTTCCACCACGGGCTCATTCTCCACAGCAGTCGTCCCAACTTGACGAATCAGCGACGGCGGGGCTACGCGACGCACTACGTCAGTGCCAAATGTCGATATACGGGGCCGCCGGAAAGAGAAAACGATGCGATGCTAATGCGCGGTAAATCAATACCGGGGTGCATCTAAAAGATTTGTCCTCCTTTGTTGTTCCTTTAAGCAATATCGTAGGTCGAAAACTTTCGGAACAGAGTTGGGTTGAACGACAGTGAAATCCGACGCTAATATATCAATCAACCAATGAACCAACATAACTATGCACACGAGTAAATTACTCAGATCTTCGGACTTTCAATATTGGCAACTCACCGAAAATGAGCGGATTAGCGTTGACTTTGAGGAATTCTGTCCGGGTTATCATGAATTGGACCGCGTCGGCGTTATCTCTCCTTATCTTGAAGACGGTATTCTCTACACCGGGGACGCCCTGCTAGCGTTGACAACGGCCTTCTACGATGTTCTCCGCGCACGAGAAACCGATTTCTTTGATTACCCTCAACACTTCGCCTTTATTGGTGCAAGCGAAGCTACCGTTAAGACACGGGGTAAACACCTGCCGATGGATCGCATTGGAGCAGGCTGGGGGAATCTGGATGTTTGGCCCGATTCCAAGTGGATCCCAACAATGGGAAGCGTTACGGGGATGCTGAAAAAGGTTTTCGATTTTCAGATAAATCGACTGTTCTTGCCGCACGGTTTCAAGCTGGGCTCCGACGAATCTCTGCTCCCCGCTTATGCGCGTAAGATGCTCGACACTCGGCTCAAGACAATTTACTACTACAATACGCCGATTCCCAACGTAGAAATTCGCGCCTCTCAACAGGTGGCGGATCTCGTTCAGAAGAGTATCGCTGAATTCCCCAATGCCGAAAGTGAAATCGAACACCCTGTGCAGAGCGAGTTCCCTTCTGTCGGGCGTTATCAGCAGGTAAGTGTCGATGATTTCCTTGTAGATATGGCGGGTTGTTTTGACGGTAATTGACGGAAGCAGGTTAGAAAATGGCACGCTATTCCCAAGCTGTGCTGGTATTCGAAGACATGCCGCTACGCTTGCTTTCACCGTATCAAAGTTTCACGGAAACAGAGTATCAGGCGTGTAAGCGGATACTCCATGAAAAGTACCCAGATTGGGTTCAGAGGGAGTTATGACATCACTTAATTTCAAATCGAGAGTACCTGTTTTTGATGCCAACGTGAGGGTTGGCGATCTACTGGATGAGCCTGCTCCCTACCGTGACCGGGCGGGGTTGTTGGCAGAGATGGATCGGCACGGGGTGGAGCGAGCCCTCATCTACCACGCACACGCTGACAATGTTAGCGTGATTGAAGGCAACAACTACCTTGACGCATGGATAGGCGATGATGGGCGAACCCATCCGCAGTGGATGGTTATCCCCATGGCGGACTCGCTTGCACAAATTCAATCGCTTCATGTTAAAGGAAGGGTCAATTGTGTGCGGTTGTTCGATACCGGGCAACGGGATCTGCCCTTCCGCCCTTGGGCTTACGACACGCTGCTATCGTGGCTCAGTGAGGCACGCATTCCGGTCTGGATCATCCTACCGGACGCCGATGCAGATGCGTTGGTTACCACACTTCAGGCTTATCCGGATCTGGTATCGGTCTTGGTGGGAGCGCATTATGTCCATGCACTGTGGTTGCGTCCGATGTTAGCTGCTTTACCGAATGCCTACTTGGAGTTAAGTCGCTACGAACCGATCTGCGAGATAGAATCCCTGCGCGATGAGTTCGGTGCCGAGCGATTGGTCTACGGCTCATGGTATTCCCGCCTTGCAATGGGACCGATGTTGTTCTATCTGCACCACACCAACCTGACTGATACTGAACTCGCGTCGGTTTGTGCTGGGAATCTTGAACGTATTCTACACGGAGGGACGTAATGATTGATGGAACACTGGTTATCGATTATCACGGGCATGTAGGTCGTTGGGATCCACTCGGTATGAAGGACGATCCGAAATTGATGCTCCACGCGATGGACTCGGCCGGTATTGACAAATCCTGTGTGTTTGGCATTTTCCACCCCGACGGTACGACAAGCAATGACCAAGCCGCTCATTTTATCGCACAACATCCGGACCGCTTCATTGGCTTTGCCTACGTCTCGCCGATGATGCCGGAGCGGATGATACCAGAACTGACCCGCGCGATTGATGAGTTGAAATTTCCTGCCATTAAGCTTTATCCGCCCTACACCCTTTGGCCCTTTAACCAACCGCAGTGGTATCCTATCTACGAGTTCGCGGACGAGCGGGGATTGGCTGTCCTTTTTCATACCGATGGCGGCGAATTAAGCCGACCGCGGTATCTGTCCGAAATCGCACCCCAATATCCGAATGCCAAGTTTGTCGCAGGACATGCCGGCAACGTCGTCGAACCTCGCACGGAAGCTATCGCTGCTGCACAGGCGCATCCCAACGTCTATCTTGAAACTTGCTCGACCTATCGAACTCCCGGCGTAATTGAGCAGTTGGTGAATGAGGCGGGTGCCGATCGGGTGCTGTTTGGCTCAGATACGCCGTTGATGGATCCACGTCCCCAAATCGGCAAGATAATCACCGCTGATATATCCGACGAAGCCAAGCGGCTAATCTTGGGCGGCAACGCCCGCCGGTTATTGGGAATATAATTCATCTAGTATACGGGGTAGTACGGGCCATTAACCGAGTCCTGCTAGCAACTCACGCTGACCTGACAGGCGCTGCTCTCGCTCGTTAGCGAAACGTTTAATCCCAGCAAAGATCGACTCAGCGTCGAGATGTGCTTCCGCAATTACATCCGGTTCAGCTCCACCAGTGAGCCACTGGTTATCCCAGTCTGCGGTCAACGAATAGGCGTCCGTCAGCGGTCCCAGATTTCTGATGGGCCAAACGCGTTGTGTTCCTGTGCTCACCACCATCAGGTCGTAACGTGCCTCTGGAGGCAGTACCGATTGGCAATAGGCATCGGGCTGCAGATCGAACAACTCCTCGCTCACAGCCGCGATGATTTTCACGTTTATGCCCGCTGCCTCTAGACGGGGAATAGTCTGGACCAAGTTGACGGTAGAGTTAGAACCTTGGACGACCACATAACCGTGTCTAGGAGCGTTCGGGTCAAAATCGCGGATGACGTATAGTCCTTTGGCTGCTGCTGTGAGATCACTGTCTGCAAACGTGCTGCGGTCAGCTACTGGAAAATCTGGTCGGGCAACTTCGATGATAATGACCCCGACCCGTGGATCGCGAGCGGCAACCTCGGCAGCGGCGAAATAGCCCGGGGCGACATCGTTGTAATCCCAGAAACTGACATGGATCGCCTGACCCCGTGGGAAGAGTTTCCACACCTGCGGTGCAAAAATACCGAAGTGTGTCCGTGCATCGGCGGCGGTCTCTGGCCCTGAATGCCCAGCGAGGATATTAAGAACACCCATTCGGAAGGGGCTGTCCTGGTTCTGCTGGCTCCACACGCGGGCGGGCAGGTACATCAGCGGTGTAAAAGCACCATACGTGCCACTCAACGCCCAGACCCCGGCAAACTTCTCCGAGTCGAGCGAGGCGCTTTGACCAACCAGCCCGATGGCGCTTGACACGTTCCCCGCCTCTTGGATAGGAGCTTTGAACCGAGTGGCAGCTGGATTTGTAATCGGATTGTAATGTCCCCAGAGGCTACCGTGTTCGACATTGATAGACTCTGATAGGTCAGCGGCGAGAGTGATAAAGCGGTTATCCGTTACATAGTTCATCCACTTGATAATTTCCGAGATCGCCCGACGGGTTCCAGCAACCTCTCCGGGTTCCTTGAACAGGCTGATACTCACCTCCTGTTCCTCGCCTGACACCGGATTCTTCACGGTGGGTGTCTGCGGCTCGATCGGAAGATTCTGCACCCGAAGTTGGTCATCCAGAAACGGATCGTGCTTGGTATCAACCCGCAACGGTAGATCATCCTGAACTGCATCACCAATCTCAACGAGGCGATTGGCAAGCCAGTCGCCCAGTCCATTTTGGGCAAGCACCGACATCACTATATCAATGTTGGTCTTAAACTGTATCAGACGTTCATGCTCATCAGTTACCGGGCCCTGGCGAATCCCCTCAAATTCTACCCCATAACGCTTTTCAAAGGTTTCTGCCAAGGCGACGAAATATTCTTCGTTCATTTTTAGACCGTACGGGTGGCTTGGGTAACTGACTAACTGATCGCCGTACCCCTCGATCTTCCCATCTACCGCACTGGGCCAATAGCCCTTAACCGTCCTACCGATCACGATCATGGGGCGTCGGTCATCGGGATCCCAATCTTCCATGGTTTTGAGAACCGCAAGGATCTGGTCATAGTCATTGCCGTTTTCAAGGGAAAACACATTCCATCCGTAGGAAGTCCACTGCTCCTCGAGTTCGTACTGCTTGTACCCGGAATCGATCACCCCACCCACTAAGGTATCATCAATGCCGGCGTTATTATAAGAAAGCAGGATACGCAGACGTTTTCCCACCTGCATTGCAAGTCCCTGCGTTTTTAGCTCTTGGGCGTGTCCCTCAGTCATGGCAAATTCGCCCTCAAGTGCGAGCACCTTCAGTGAATCAGGAGCCTCCAGAAAGTTCCAGAACGCCGCTTTGCCAGCAGCTGTCGCAATACCAATACCTGAAGGACCTCCGTTGACATCGTTAGTCAGGTCGGTTGTTTCGGAATGGCCCGCCAGCGACCGGATACCGCGTAATTTTGCCTGTGCAAAAACCGGATGGTCCTCCAAATCGTTTTCTTGCAGCAAGGTCTTTAGTGCCCCTGCCCCTCGCCGGAAACCGAGTGCATCTATCGGCAACATGGCAATTTCCGGTGCAACCTTGTAACGTGGATCTCCTGTGGATGTGTGCGCCTGCGCCATTGCTTCGCCCATGATCATCCACAACGCATACGCGGTAGGAATGTTATGCCCACCGGCGAGCATAAACTTATCGCAGAACGGATGCTTGGGGTTACGATAGTCGTAGCGCAAGCCCCCAAGTTCTGGACCCGCTAAATGGAGTGCGACATTGTAGGGCGTGTAAGCCAATGGACCTCCAAAATGCCCCGTCTGGGCATAATTACCAAGCAGTACCAACGTCATACAGGTCATGTGCCCGATATCCTCAAAGCGCGCCTGATCGTATGTCGCGGTTAATGCCTCAACAGGTGATAGTAAGGTGTTCGCATTGAGCGTATTTTGCATCTTTATTCCCAATATGTTAGAGGTTTGTGAGTGAATATATCGGAGAATCCCGAACCTTGAATAAAGCTCTGTTTCGGTGTTATTGTGCAGCTGTGATCTCGTTGAGGTGTGGCAGATTGAACGTACTGCAATTCCGAGCTGGCGGAAAAACAGTAGCGTAAGTTTAAGGTAGGAAAATTATTCGATGAAATCGGCTTTATCAATGATTGACCTTTAGGAAAAATTAATGGCTTAAACGTCCCGTCACATGAGCCAAATTATCGCCGACATGAACACGATGAATCCGTCGCAACATAATAACAACGCCAGCATTCTCGGTCATTATCTCTGCCACGACTTCACCGAAGGGATCACGAATAGTGCCCAAACGTTGACCTGCACTAACTTCGTCCAACAGGGCTACGTCAGATCGGAAGTAGCCGGCAGCCGGCGTCGAAATAACACTGTCCATATTCCCATCCCCGGACAGGTGATGTGTTACGGGTTGAATCTGAGGCTGCCCGTCTAACATATCAAGATGCTTCATCACATTGATTACGCCGGTGGTAAAGCAATCGACATCGGACGGGTGGGCGTAGCCGCCACCACCAGCTTCGGTATAAATTGCCGGCACACCTAGTTCCGTGGCAGCTGACAAACTCCGACCGGGCGGCATTGGTGGTGGATGCTCCCAAACCACCGGTGCACCGAATGCCAGTGCACCGGCTCGCGAGCGTCTACCAAGCTCATCGTTGCTGTGGGTATAGCCAATGAGTGATGGAATTTCGGAGGCGACACCGCCACTGTGGAGGTCAATAACGAAGTCAGCGGGTTTGAATAGCTTTTGAGTAATCCAGTAAGCAATCCGTTGCGTGATAGTACCGTCAGGATCCCCCGGAAATACACGTGCCAGATTCAATCCATCGATAGGGCTGCTGCGGAGAACGGATTCATAGGCGGGTACGTTACAAATTGGAACCATCAGTAATGCACCGCGTAGCGCATCAGGTGCTACCCGCCGGAATACTTCGGGAATAGTCTCAACCCCTTCATATTCATCGCCGTGCACCGCTCCGAGGACTATCAAGGTGGGCCCGGCGGTTGCCCCTATCACATAAAGGAACGGTAAACGCCAGTCACCTCCGTCTGCCCGTGGTCCAACTTCTAGCCATGCAGACGCTTTAGAATCACAAGGCAATCGTGAAATGTCAAGTTCTTGAAAACGCACTGCGTCTAGTGTCCTCCGACTTCACCAACCTGAATCTCAATTTCATCCCGATCTCGAATCCGTTCGACCAATCCGTCACGGATATCAACGATCCGGTCTGAAACATCGAGCATCTTTAAGTCGTGGGTCGCCGAAATAACGGTTACGCCCTGATCGACATTAAGTTGCTTAATTAAATCGATAATTTCACGCCCGATGACCGTATCAAGGTTTGCCGTCGGTTCATCCGCCAAAATAATACTTGGACCATTTGCGAACGCGCGCGCAATTGCGACACGCTGCCGCTGTCCACCAGATAGCTCATCGGGTCTATGGTGAATCCGTTCCCCTAATCCAACTCGTTCCAGTAGTTCTTCGCCTTTATTGCGACGCTCGCTTGCCGACAGCCCCGCGAAAATCATCGGTAGGGTGACGTTTTCGAGTGCCGTCATGACGTGTAGCAGATTGTAGCTTTGGAAGATGTAACCGACCCTGTGACAGCGGAACCATGCGATTTGGGACTGGCTGAGCTGCCCCATATCTTGACCATCAATGAAAACTTTACCTGCAGTCGGAAGGTCTAAGGCACCAATCATATTAAAGAGGGTTGATTTGCCTGAACCAGATGGGCCCATCAATGAGATATACTCTCCTGTATAGATCTCCAAATCAATCCCGTCGAGTGCTCTGAGCACGTTAGTGCCCATACGGTATTCCTTAACAACCTTTTCAGTTTTAACAACAACGTCTGCCATTAGTGTCCCTCCTAAACTTCAGTCCGCATCGCTTCCGCTGGGGGTAGCTTTGCAGCGCGCCACGCTGGAAACGCCGCGCCGATAACGGACAGAATCATGCCGAGAACACAACCAGCGAGGATAATCAGTAACACCCCGAATCTAGTAGGCTGCGCGTTCAGCACCGGCAGCAGGGGGAAGTAAAAGAATAGATCTAAACCGTAATCCTTCAGTCCCAGGAGAAGTGATCCAAGACAACCGATGAGAGCTCCAATGAGCGCACCTGCTAATCCCTGAAATCCAGATTCTAACAGGAATAATCTCACGACGAAGCGATCCAAAGCCCCCAGACACTTCATCGTACCGATTTCTTGAAAACGTTCTGTGACTGCCATCAGCATCGAATTAGCGATTCCTACGACGCAGACAATTAGAGACATGATAATCAACCACTTATCTTTCATGGAAATCCCGGTCGTTTCTTCTTCTTCAAAAGTGGTGATTTCTTGTCTTGAGCCGCTCTCTTTCATTGCGACAGTTACCTCATTATTCACCAATACTGACACCAGAAATGCGATCCCTAACGTAATGCCCGCGGTTGTAATGACAGACCGCCCGAAACGGATCATCAAGCTCTGAAAACTAATCCTCACAGATTCCATGAATGGGAGCTCAATCTGTTGTCCAATAGTACCTCGTGTTTGTTGTTGCAAATTGTATTCCTCCTGATTTCTAAAATTGCAAAATCATTTTATCATGCTGCGAGGATAAAGTCAAGCCTTGCATTAGTGAATTTGAGGCATTAAATCATTAAAGGGTCACGGCAGCATTGTGATCAACCCTACAACCCCGCCGAATATGGACCGTATTCAACAAGGATTTCTACATCCTCGCCGGTGACTCCGCCCACAAATTCGTCAGGTCGTTTCTTCAGCGCAACCTCCAACACATTTGCCCCCTTCTGCGGGCGTACACGTTCCGGGTGAAATTCCAACCACTGACCGGCATACGAATCTCGCGATCTGATGGTGGCGCGTGTGCACCGTTCCTCCGCCAATGAGTATCCGTTCAACAACACATTAAATGTGTCCGCAGTCACCGGATTGGTCACACCAAGCCGAAGTCTAACACTTTGCACTCGATCATTTTGGGTGTCATCGGCGATGAAAAACGGGATTTGATAACGTCTCTCTGCATCCGCCGATGGGATTTAACTGGCAAGAAGGCTTCATAATCGTGACCACTTGTACCCTTACGGAGATGGAGGTTGGTAGTACCCTCTGTTTTTTTCGATCTTGACATTTAATCTTCAACCTATTATAATCGAAGATGAGAACATAGTCACTATAATTTTATATTTTCTTCGGGCATTTTTATGGAATCAAATGGGGTCATGAATACAGAATCTCTCCAGGCAGATGTGATTGTTATCGGCGGCGGCGTAATCGGCTGTGCAATCGCTTATAACCTTGCTAAAGCACAGGTAAAAACATTGGTTGTTGATAAAGCGGACAACGTTGGGCGTGAGGCGTCGTGGGCGGGTGCCGGAATCTTGGCATCTCACGCATCAACGCACGACCCCTATGCTGAACTCTGCCGCGCGAGTTTGGGCCTTTATCCGGCGTTGGCAGAAGCGTTGCAAGCAGAAACGCAGATAGATATTGAGTTTATTCGGTCTGGATCAATCGCTGCTTTTTTCACCGATGAGGAGAAGCAGGGGCTGACGGGGCTAGCTTCACGGCGGTTGGATCGGGGATTTTCTGCGGAGGTGTTGACACCTGAAGAGGTCTGGGAGTTAGAGCCTGCAATTTCCAAATCAATTGTCGGCGGGGTACGCTTCCCACACGATGCACAGGTCAGAAATCCCAAGCTGGTGCAGGCGTTGGCAAAAGGGGCAGCGTTGTTGGGGACGGAATTTCTGTTTGGCAATCCCGTGACCGCATTTCTGCGAGAAGGGGAACGGGTAGTAGGGGTTGAAGTGAACGGAGAGCGTATTTACGGGGGCACATTTGTAATTGCATCGGGGTGTTGGTCAGGGGCGATCGCTGCCCAGCTCGGCAGCGCGCTGCCGATGGAGCCAGCGCGTGGACAGATGGTATTAGCAGAAGTGATGCCGCCAATCTTGAGGCACGTTATTGATGGGTTGGGGGTTTACTTGGTTCCCCGGTCTGATGGGAAGATCTTAATCGGTGCCACTGTTGAGTTCGTTGGCTATGACAAGCGGACAACGTTGGAAGGCACGCGACAGATGATCGAAGCCGGCATCGAGTTAATGCCAACTCTCGCTGAGAAATCCTTCATACAGACATGGGCGGGCCTACGTCCCTACGCAAAGGGCGGTCCATATATTGGAGCATTGCCCGGCTTCGACAACATGTTCGTTGCCGCTGGGCATTTCAAAAATGGTATTCTACTTGCACCAATCACAGGGAAACTAATCTGCGAATCAATTACAACAGGGAATCCATCAATGTCGCTCGCACCGTTTCGCCTGTGACAAGTTGGCTGATAGAGCGTAAGAGGAGGGATCCATGGACGTAATATCCGTACCCACAACCGAAACCACGAAAAAGAAAATCTCCTTTGAACATTGTTATGGCTCTTAATCCACATGTACAAGAAAAAGATCTTGGCGTAGTGCTGTTTGCACCAGTTAATATTATCCGCCAACGCCATCCATTGCCTACCCGTCAACCCGATGTGTTATTTATTCACAAAGACAAACTCTCTAGCACCGGTTTTGATGCGATTGAAGAGCTACAGATTCTTCAATCGCACCGGATCTAATCGTTGAAGTGCTTTCAGCCTCGGACACCGAAAAAGTCCTGTCAGAGAAGTTATCCGATTACCAGCGGATTGGCGTCAAGGAGTGCTGGCTGGTCAGTCGTGAAGCCCGATCTGTGGAGGTGCTGCGATTAACGAAGGAACAATCCCAATCATTAGGGCATTTTGGTCTTGGTGAAACCCTCCGGACTCAAGTCCTCCCAGATTTTCAATTCACCGTAAACACGATTTTTACCTGAGGTTCATGCTAAGAAATCGTTCAGCAGAAACCGAGTTTTGAAAAAACTCAGTTTATTTTCGTGCTTTGCACTTTTACGTTTTATGCATCACGTTTTACGCGCTTATGTATGTCTAATCGCATCAATCGGTGTGAGCTTCGCCGCGCGGCTTGCCGGATAATATCCGAAAAATACACCAACACCCCCACCAGCACAGACAGCCGTCAGTACGGATTCGACAGTGACGACCGAGGGCCACTCGATAGCGTCCTGCATAAACTTACTGACCGCCCACGCAAAGCCGCTGCCCAGTGCCGCCCCTAGAGCGATACCGATAAGGCTGCCGATGAGACACAAGATAACAGACTCAATCAGAAACTGTATGCGTATGTCAAAATTCTTCGCACCAACAGCTTTACGTAGCCCAATTTCCGGGATACGCTCTGTAACAGATACCAACATGATATTCAGGATGCCAATTCCGCCAACAATCAAAGCAACAGAGGCAATAATAACGAGAATGAGTTCAATAACCTTGATAATACGATTCGCAGATTCTAGCTCCTCCTTCATCACCCATGTCTCAAAGAACTCCTCTCCATCGTGGTTCCGCTTCAAAACAGTCTTGACCTCCTTCACCGCTTGATCCACAGATTGATGGTCTTTTGCGCGAATCAGGATATGCCCCACATGATCATTTCCCCAAAAATGGGTCTGCGCTGTAGTAATTGGAATAAATACTTGGTTGTCCTCGCTATTCTCCGTGTCGAGCCCCTTGCCTCTAGACTCCATCACCCCCACGATGGTAAACCGTTGATTGTTAATTTTTATCTCTCTCCCAATTGGGTCAAGTTCCGCAAATAGATCTCTCCAAATCTCTTCACCAATTACACAGACCTTGCTCCAGAGACCGAGATCATCGTCAGACAAAAATCTGCCATATCCGCTATACCACTTGCGCGCAATTTGATACTCGTGAGCGGTGGCTTGCATCCCAGCGAACTTGCGTTTCCCGTCAACCGAAAGCGTCGCACTATCCCTGGCTTCCGGGGTTGCCACATCCACGGAAGGGCACTCGGTTTGAATCGCACGCACATCTTCCATCTTCAGGTAGTGCTTGCTTGGATTCCGCATCCACTTCGCGTTTTTACGAATCCATTCGCTTCGATGTACCCCGAACATGCTCGGTCCGCCGACCTTTTCAACCTCCCACATCAGGAGTGTCTTCGCTCCCGCCCCGAAGGACATCATCGCAATGACACCCGCAATGCCGATCACAATGCCCAACATCGTCAAAAATGACCTTAGCTTGTTTGAGCGTAAAATTGAGAATGCAGTGGATACCCCTTCTAACAGTTTCATCTAATTTCCTTTTCTGATTCCACCTAGCTTTTCATGACTATCTATAAGAAGTATTTTCTCCCATTGAAGCCTGAATTGTCAAGTCGAAAACTCTCGATACGGAGGAGAAATGACACCCGCTTTACTATTGCTGCGTTAAGCCCGGTGTGATAGAATACCAACCAATCCAGTGTTCACAATGAAATATTTGGATAAAATGTACTCCTATCTGTTCATTATTCAGACGACAATTCGGCATCCAATGTTTAGAACTAAGGAAGAGGTCCTGCTCTCATACCCTCGCCTCACTACCCAGCAAGAAATTGATACCCATCGCGCAAAACTCCAGCAGTTGAGGCGTAAGAACGTGGCCGCATGGCTTCTGCTTGATACAGTGACGGCTGGAACTCGCTTCTGGCTCAATTTTGTCGAATATACGTTCCACCAAACCGAAGGACGAGAAGCCATCCAGAATCAGCTCCGCAGATGGGGGCACACCTCCCAAACATTCGACCGTATTTACCTCCTCGCGGATGCAAATGCGGACGCCCCTTGTTATGATATAACCGACTACATCCAACGTTGTGTGGACGGAGATGTCTCCGTTGCGGACCGGTTAAAAGGACGAACAATCTTTCGTCTGTATCAGACAGAGATGCAAGGGTATGACCTATTGGGGGCGCAGGGTGTTGATGCGTTCGCTCACCAGATTTTGGAGAGGTATATCCACACATTTCACGATCTGATAGAACATACCCTTGTGGGATTCTGTTGTGAATTCCCGACATTTCTTTCTCCTCTCAAGGTGTCCGCGACTTCGATTCCTTGGAGCGATACATTTGGGAAAACTTTGACCCCAGAGCTGCTAGCTCACCTACCGTTAATTTATTACGAAACCTACGATTCAGCGACGATTCGCAGCCTCTTTTGGGAACAATTGACCCAGCAGTTTGCAACGATTTGTGTTGGAGATTTGAGGAAATTGGCTCACCAACGGAATCTACAATTTGCCATCAACTTCCCATCAACGGCGAAAACCTTAGAGGTAGACATCGGGACAATTCTGAAAGCCGCAGACCTTCCCATCCTCAACGCCGATAGGCTGGATAAACCCAAGCCGTTTTTAATTGCAAAGCAGATTGCCAGTCGAAAACTATCGGAACGGAGCCATTTTGAATCCCCAGGAGGCTCAGGGCGGATCAGCCTATGCCGATCTGATTCAAACGCAGATCGACTCGTTGCTGATAGTGCGTTGGGATTCAATTCATGGCTGAGTCGTGGATACTATAACAGCAGCAAGATTCCATCAGAAGACAACGAAGCACATTACTTTAGTCAATTTCTATCAGTCGGTGCTCCAAAAAGATCTGTTCTTGTTCTTTCTCCGATTCACAGTTTATGGACGAAACCCGATCCAAAGGGTTGGAATTGGCTGGTGAAAGAATGGAGTTGGCTCTGCCAGACGGTCTGGGAGCTTGGATGCGATTTTGATGTCTCCTCCGAAACAGTGCTCGCTACGGGAGAAGTGGATAAATCCACTCGCACATTGTGCCTGAACGGGGGGCATTATTCATCGGTTTTGCTCCCGCCCTGTTTAGCACTTCAGGAGAAAACGGTGGAGGTGTTGACTCAATTTGTCAAGGCGCGAGGCGGGCTTATTGCCATAGATCCGGTGCCGTATCTGCTCAACGGTCGAATTGGCTTGGACCCCTACCCACTTGAGCGATTGCTATATCGACGACGTACAGCCATCCTGCGGGGAACGACAAACGAAAAAGTCGCAGCCCTTGAGCGACTGCTGCGGAAACAAGTTAGGCTGCCGATACAGATTTATGCTAAACCCGATAATACACCAACACGTGCAATCGTCGCTCAACACCGCGAATCTGCGGATCTGGACCTGTTCTATCTGTTCAATCGTGGTGAACGGTCAATCGAGGCGTTAATCGAGATTCAATGGGAATCAGCCGTTGAGGAGTGGGATTCGACAAGCGGGGAGCGACATGCGCGATCCCATTGGCACGCTGACAGAAAGACATACGCACAGTTATCCTTTGATTGTGGACAGGGTAGATTTATCGTTACACGACGCTGTGTGTCGTAACGAATCTGAGCGTGCCATACTTCAACTAACGTTTTGCACTTGTGTTTGAAGTCGTGTGGTGGTATCCTAACACAAGTTGAGCGTCAGCGAAATCCTGATTTATCGGGACGCTAGAAACCGACGCAATAGTCGGGAATTGGAATTCCCTACTACACGGCGTACCCTCCGAATCGCGACTGGCTTGACTACGGACTATCTAGCAACTTGAGTTAAAATAATCAATCCAAAGGAGTGTATTAATGACAGGTGGAGAACTTTTTGTCGAATGTTTGAAAGCACAAGGCGTTAAAGACATTTTTGGTATACCGGGCGGACATTTGGACCCGGTTTATGAATCACTCTACAAGAATCGCGATACTATCCACCACTATGTGGGTCGCCATGAAGGAGGTTGTGCATTCATGGCGGATGGATATGCACGATCGACAGGCGAAGTCGGCGTATGTATGACCGTACCGGGCCCGGGAGCAGCCAACGCTGCGATCGGGATTGGTGAGGCATACACGGCTTGCTCGCCGGTGCTATTGGTCACCGGACAGAATCCCTCCCATCTCGCCAAAAAGGATCCGGGGAAGATGTTTCACGGCTTAGATCAGAAGGCTGCGTTTGCGACAATGACGAAACACATAGAGCTTGTTCACAATATCCGAGAAATCCCCGGTGCCGTCAACCGAGCCTTTGGCGCATTGCGCTCAGGACGACCTCGACCCGTTTTAATCGAACTTGCCACCGATGCGTTGAATGCGGAGGTGGATGACGCTGACGCCCAAAGCAGTTTGGCCGTGCCACCGATGAACAAAGGACTACGACCAGGGGCAAGTCCAGATGAGATCAATGAGGCTATCCAGTTGATCGAGAAAGCAGAGCGTCCATTCATCTTTGCGGGCGGCGGGATCTGCCATACACGGGCGACGGAAGAGCTACTTGAATTTGCAAGGTTACTCGATGCACCTGTCGCAACGAGCGCAAAGGCAAAGGGCGCAATCCCTGAAGACTCACCATACTCACTGCGTGTTTTCAACAATCGCACCACACACGCTGCGATGAAGGAATCTGATCTCCTGATTGCCATCGGTACACGCTTTACCTATCGCGATACTGGCAACTGGTCGCTGAAAATTAACCAGCCGCTGCTGCACATTGAAGCTGATCCCGCAGAGATTAATCGGGACTACCCCGCCGCCGTTGGTATTGGTGCGAATCCGAAGGTGGTCTTGCAGCAACTGAATGCTGAGCTCAAGGAACGGACCGACGGTTGGGGCGAACGATTGCGCGAATTACACAGACAGGCGGCTTATGCGGAACGTTCACCGATTATTGAACAACTCCGCGCTGCAATGCCCCTTGATGCTATCCTGAGCGTTGATGTCAATATCACCGGATATGCTGCTACGCAAGATTTCACAGTTTACGGACCGGGCATGTATATCTGGTCCGGGATTTCGGTTGCGATGGGAATTGGGTTGCCGGGCGCAATCGGTGCACAGGTCGCCCATCCAGATCGCAAAGTGGTTGCCCTCTGCGGCGATGGCGGTTTCCTAATGAACAGTCCGGAGTTGGCAACGGCTGTGAAGTATAATCTACCGGTTGTCACGATCGTCATGAACGATAACACCTTCAGTTCAATTGCACGAACGCAGGTCGATCGGTTTGGGACAGGGATGGGCGTTGATGTAGTCAATCCTGACTTCGTCAAATTTGCGGAATCGTTCGGTGCGGTCGGTTTTTGCGTCGAAGATGAAGCTGATTTCAAGCCAACAGTTGATAAAGCGTTGACGCTGGACAAGCCCTCTCTGATTGAGGTTGTCAAGCGTAAGCAATATGCCGTTTATAGTGAATTCAAAAAATAAATAGACACTTTTCCAGCCTGCCCCCGGCCGGGATAGGCATTGTAGCAGAGCCGTCTTGTAGGAGGGATTTCCGAATCCCGATACGTATAATCGGGGTTAGGAAGCCCCTCCCACAGTGTTCAAATAATTATGAAATTACTATAGTAAAGTAGTAGGCATATTGCTTTGAAATCCGATCTACAAAGCCCCAGAGGGGCGATATGTGTATAGCACATTGGTAGGTCAATTCCCCCAAGCTCAGAGGGGTGACATGTGTATCGTAAATGTGGTTATTTTTGATAGACGTCGGGTATGAAAACTCGACCTACAGGTTGACCAGCAACTTACGTTATATTAAGTTCAACCTCAGCATGAATCAACCAGATCCCCCACAAGTAATCGAACAGATTGCTGCATACCTCCACCTTTCACCGAATCAGATAAAGTGCATCCCAATCCGGCACGGCACGCTCGAGAGAAATAATGTCTGGCGACTAACCGCGATGGGGCGCACCTACCTTCTTAAACAACATCTGATAACCCAACCTGTTGGTGAATCGCCCTTTACGCCATTCCAAACCGAATCCGCGGTTCTCTTGAGATTGCATCAAGCGGGGTGCCGTGTGCCAGAGCTTTACTGGTGGTCAGATTCAGCGAGCTGTTTACTGATGGAATGGTGTGGGGATACCGCGCTTGATAATCTTGCCCAAGAAACGCCAATTGATGAACTAAAACCGATCGTTCAGAACACCGTTCGAGCGTTCTGTCAACTGGAGGAGGAATTCGCCAGAACTGCCGACGCGCTCAACCCCTACATATACCCTCTCGATTATCCAACGTTCCTGCGCGATATGATGGGGACACTATTAGATCAAGGGCGAAAAACGCTTGATTACTTGGGGTGGATGCAGGGAGAGCCAATGCCATCCGATCAGGCGAAAAGGCTTGATAAAATCTGGGAACGTCTGTCGAATCGCTTGCATCGCGCAACCCCGACGTTGGGCACTTTGGACTATAACGCCCGGAATATCGTGGTAGATGGAGATACGCCGACCTTCATTGACTTTGGGAGCATCGGTTGGGATTGGAGCGGGCGGCGTCTGGTGCAATCACTCAACAGCCTAGGCGCAAATCGGACGAACGGAAATTTTGTCAGTCTGTTAGACCAAGCGATTGTCAAGGAATACGCGAGGCAGGTTGCTGAACATCGGGAGGACTGGTCCGAAGCGGAGATTGCTGCACAGGTAGATTACCATCAGCTGCTTTTTTACCTGTCGGTTATCTATCGCCTCCTTCAATTGACAGCGCAACCGGAGGCAGCGGAAAGCAAAGCCACCTTACAGGCATGGGGCGATCCCCAAGGACGATTCCGACATGCTTTGGTACTTCTTACCAATTCTCACCTGAGTGAGGACACTGATAGCGCACACATCCGAGAGTTGATAGCGGCCTTTCGGGACGCATCAAAACGGAACGCTGATCTGTAAGGTAGACGAATCGGTATCCGTTACAACGGAATTACCGACGATTTCCTTTACAATCGGCTCACCACGTTCGTTCCTTCAATAACTCTTCGATAGCATCTCTCGGCACAGGCAGCTCATCAATATGGTCTTCCAACCAGCCGGAGAAATCTTTTTCGATGTCGTCCGTCCATCGCGCATCGATCTGGCCCGGTGTGTATTTGCCTTCGCTCAGGCGGGTTTTCCCGAACTGATCTCTCAGACGAACAAGCTCAGCGGTTTTCACAACCGTCTCAGCAAGATGCGGCGGGATAAAGATAACGCCATCCTCTTTTCCGAGGACGACATCCCCCGGCATCACCGTCGCCTGACCGATCCGTATCGGCGTGTTGACTCCCGTTAGCATAATCGTTGGTGAAGCGTAGGTGGGACTCCACCCCCTGACAAAGCTGGTAAAATCGGGGATCTCCTTGATACCGTCCAAATCACGCACAGCGGCATCGTGCACAACACCATTCCCGGATTTCGAGTAGATAGCAGTTGCAAGGTTATCACCGATAACGGGGCCTTCCTCGACCTTGCCAAAAACATCGGCGACATAGACATCGCCTTGAAGCAGCATGTCGATGGGCCATGAAATCTGGTCTCCGACACAGCCACATCGCTCCCCCTTCTCCTCCATCAACGTCCGCATTACCGGGCGTCGGGGCATGTAGACTGCCGTCAACGCCCTGCCGACAAGCACGCCGTTCGGGTGTGTACATTGCCAATTGCCTTCATACTGCCACTGGTATCCGTGACCGCGCAGGGTGCCCCACGCTTGCGTCACCGATACATTTTTCATCCGTTCGATGATGTCATCCGAAACCTTCGGACGACCGTCAGGGAATCGTTCTCCAGGCCACTCGCGGGTATATTCAATCAATTCATCTCGTGTCAGATTCAGCGGTGCGAATTTTTCCATCGTCATCTCCTCACAAAAATATGAAGTCAAGACTCATGTTAAGAAAGCGTGCAACACAAACCGTAGGCGGGGCATCTTGCCCCGCCCTCAACACCTTTGCCCTAACTGGACTCTGATTTTACATGAGCTTCTGCATTATAGTGGACAGTTCCAATAAAATCAAGACAGCAATTGAGTTTTCCCGACTAGGACATATTGACATCTGCATGTTGAGATATGAATCTTGACCTACAAACCTAGTGAGGATTAAATCTATCACCGTTCTATAGAATGGTGTTGGATTGCACATCTGCTCAACCCAATTCCGTATAAATATTCCTGCATTTCATCCCAACCATTTTTTTAGGGAGTTATGACATATTATGTCAGTACGCCTTAAATTTGGCTAGGATTCTGAGTTTGTTTAATACATTTTTATCATAGAAAGTCTCCAAAACGATCTTGACCGACGCATACCAATCGATGTCGATATGCAGGAGAGCGATAGTTTGAAGATCTGCTGTCTGCAATGTTTTATCAAACTACCTCCCCGAACCACTTGTTCAAATCCCTAACCTCTCCGAACTAAGAATAGATCTCCATTTCCCAATCATCCCTATATTTCCGATTTGCACAACTGCACCATGTCGGTTATAATAACGCAAGTTGCTAGTCGTTGAAAGTTCATTGGTTTTCTTGTAGCGGGGCTCCTCGACTATCTAGTAAGTCCTTGTCTTTCGCTCCAGAGGAGTGCAAGGTGTATAGCTAGAGCGAAGCACCACGCTCCAAAGCACCAACGGGCCGATATGCGTGTAGTATTATCAGGCAACTAGCAATTCAGGTTATAATAATCACTGGACAGTAGACAAAATTTCCGTCTGGTTTTTTTTGAGCTTCTGAGAGAACTGCCAACAGAAAGGACAAAGGGATGAAAATCACAAAAATCGAGACATTTCAGATTGAAACACCACGTTATACCGGTCATATATCGGGTCATGTTATTGTCAAGGTGCATGTGGACGACGGACCCGTAGGATTGGGGGAAGCCTCGGACAGCAGAGCCGATAATCTGGGCGCGATTACCCGACGCTACAACGAACTATTGGTGGGACGTGACGCTACTCGCATTACGGAGATCAACGAGTTCCTACGGGCACAGGATTTCGGCAGCACCGTCACCAACCTACACCTCGCCTCTGCTATTGACCTAGCACTCTACGACCTCAACGGCAAGGTCCAGGGAGTGCCTCTCTACCAAATGCTGGGCGGCAAAATGCGCGATAGCGTCTACTGCTGTTATCCAACCTGGGGCGTACAGGTGCGGGAGGACTTTGAGAGGACCGCAGGCTACCTGCAACGGTTAGTGGATTTGGGTCATCATCTCTTCCGTTACTACGTGTCGGGCGACAGCACGTTGGATAACGACTTCTTGACGGAGATGAAGGCGAGATTTGGTGATCAGATTCGGCTCAAGCAACTCGATTTCTCCGGGCGCTTCAACGACTGGGAGACCGCTCTACGCTACGCCGATGTCCTTCGACATCACACACCGTTCCATTTTGAGCAGCCCTCACGTAACCTACGGGTATGCGCGGAATTCACCAAACGGATGGATTTGCCGGTGAGCCTACACATCAACGACTTGGCACTTGGCTACGAGGCAGCTGAACGCGGTGCCTGCACAATCTTCAATGTGGCATGTGTATCGGGAGGACCGACCCATATCCGTCGTCTATTTGCGTTAGCAGAATCGGCGGGACTCAGATGTTTAATTGGCACGGATCAGGAATCAACACTTGGAACCTCCGCACAGATCCAACTGGGCGTTTCAATGCCAAATCTCACTTTCCCTTGCGATCCAATGGGACCCGTGCTCTACACGGCGTCACCAGCAAAGGAGCGCATCCGAGCGGAAGGCAGCCACCTCTATCCGCCCGAAGGACCGGGGCTTGGTGTTGAGTTAGATCCGGACAAACTGAACGAATTGACCATCGCATCCGCGTAAGATGAATGGTAGGCGGGCAGCGAGGAGGATATCCCAATGAGGACAGGACAAGTTGCTATTTTTACGGAGCCACAAGCACCGATGGAGTTCCGTGAGTATCCCGTACCATCAACAGCGCCAGACGATCTCTTGGTCAAGATGAGCATGGCGAATATCTGCGGCTCGGACCTACACTTTTGGCGGGGACACGGCCCCAAAATTGCTAGCGGTATCCCACAGGTGCTGGGACATGAAATGATCGGCACCATCGAAGAACTGGGAAAGAATATCCAAACCGATAGCATGGGACAACCGTTAGCAGAGGGGGATCGGATCACCTACTCCTACTTCAAGCCGTGCAATTACTGCTGGATGTGCCTCAGTGGCAAGCCGGGGTGTCCGAACCGTTATCGGGATTGGCTCGGTGTGTCGAGCGACCAAGCACCGCACTTCCACGGGGCTTACGGCGAATACTACTACATGAAACCGGGACACTGGATCTTCAAGGTGCCCGATGAACTGCCTGACGCGCTTGTTTCACCGGTCAATTGTGCATTGTCAGAGGTCATCTATGGGCTTAACCAGATCGGCATCACCCTCGGCGATACGGTTGTGATTCAGGGAGCGGGTGGACTTGGACTTTATGCGACAGCTGTGGCGAAGGAGATGGGGGCCGGACAGATCATCGTCTTGGATCGGTTGCCGACGCGCCTAGAGCTCGCCCGCGAATTTGGTGCCGACCATCTCATCAACGTCGATGAACTTTCGGTGAAAGACCGTGTAGAATACGTGCTTGACCACACGCGAGGTGTTGGGGCAGATCTGGTAGCCGAGTTTGTCGGTTCGCCGCGCGTCCTATCCGAAGGGGTCGAGATGCTCCGTTGGGGTGGGCGTTACCTCTGGATTGGGAATATCAACCTCGGTATGCCCACCGAAATTGATCCGGGCAGCATTGTGCGATGCAGTAGAACGATCCGAGGGGTAATCGTCTATGAAGGTTGGGTCATCGCACGGTCCCTAGATTTCCTACAACGGACGCGGGATAAGTATCCGTTCCACAAGATTATGTCCCACACCTTCCCCTTCGATCGGATCAACGAAGCGTTTGAATTCGCCGAGGATGGCGGAGCGATTCGCGTTGGACTGACATTTTAATATGAAAGCATAAATATGATCTACCATCATCTGTTTGACCAAGTTAAAGAGAAGCGCACTGTCCGTGCAGGGCTAATTGGCAGCGGGCATTATGGCACAGCAGTTATCACCCAAGCGCGTTACATACCGCTGCTGGAAATCCCAATCGTTGCGGACGTTGATCCGCAAGCCGCACGGATCGGCTATCGTCACGCCGGCATCACTGACGATGATATTGCTCTGTGCGATAATCGTTCAGATGCCATACGCGCCATGGAATCCGGGAGATCTGTGATTGTGGAAGATCCCATGCTCCTGATGGATATACCGATAGATGTCATTGTCGAATCAACCGGTGTGCCGGAGGCAGGTGCCCGCCACGCCCACGAAGCCATCCAACATGGAAAGCATGTCGCTATGATTAACAAGGAAACAGATGCCGTTATTGGACCAATTCTCAAGCACTTGGCAGATAGCGCGGAGGTTGTCTACACCCCTGTGGATGGCGATCAACATGGGCTGTTAATCGGCTTGGTTCTGTGGGCGCGGAGTTTGGGGTTGGAGGTGCTTTGCGGCGGCAAGGCACGTAACAATGAGTGTCTCTATGACCCCGAAGCGAAGACAGTATCCTGTGGGCGTTCTACAGTCACCGTAAATGAATCAGAGGCATGGGCACTAGATCGCATTCCTGAGGGAAAGGCGAAGCAGTACCTCTCTGCTCGTCGTGAGATTTTAGCTACCCTTCCCAAAACCTCTAACTCGGATCTGGGAGAAATGACGGTTGCAGCGAATGCCACAGGATTGATGCCAGATATTCCTGAATTGCACCTGCCCGTCCTTCGGATTAGTGAGATTCCTGAGGTGCTCTGTCCGGTAGAGGAAGGGGGTATCTTACAAACAAGAGGTGCTATCGAAATCGTCACCTGCTTGAGGGATACTGACGCAGCGGGCTTAGGGGGCGGAGTTTTCATTGTCGTTTCCTGCGAAAACGACTACTCTCGGATGATTCTCACGACCAAAGGGTTAATCCCTAACAGTCGTGGTTCAACTGCTGTGATTTATCGTCCGTACCACCTGTGCGGTGTGGAAACCCCAATCTCTATCCTCTCCGCTGCGCTGCTGAATGTTCCCACCGGTGCCGACACAGTTCAGCCACATGTTGATCTCGTTGCAAGATCAAACTGTAAACTCAAGGCGGGTACAATCTTGGGCGGCGGCCATAGCGGTGATATCGATGCAGCTATCCTCCCCGCGTCTCCCATCGCCAAAGGCAACCCCTTGCCGCTTTATCTCTTGACTGGCAATGGTCTATCCAGATATGTGGCAGCGGAAACACTGATCACCGAAGAGATGGTTGATTCACCAGCAGATTCACTGCTATGGTCATTGAGACGACAACAGGACGCACATTTCGGACTCAAAGAAATTTGAGGGCAAGACGGATTATCACCCAGAGGTTTACGGAATACGTCAAACTCATGCGTAAACGGTTAAAGCGTTGCGATTCGCAAAGTATGTCCCCTACCGCATGTCGGATATAGGTTCAAAATTCTCGGAACCGAGAGGAAAATCCGATTCACGACTAGTGGGTCGGTTACTGACGCTTGGTTTATCAACTAGCAGCTTGCGTTAAACTAACCCTTGATTTCAATTCAACTTGGTGTTACACTGAAATGCATGTACGATTGAAAGTTTCGATTTGGATATAGATTTAGTGGATTTCCCTGATTTTTCGCAATCCGTATTTTCTATGTCATCAGTTTCATCCGTGGTTCAGACAATAATTATCCATATCCCTCATATACAGAGGTGACATCAGCTATGCACCATAAAAATTCTCCTCAAATCCAAGTTCCCTCAACGATGAAAGCCAGTGTGTACCGAGAATTTGGTGGGCCAGAGGTGCTGCGTTACGAAGATATACCCACGCCTGAGTCGACAGAAGGTGAGGCACTCGTCAAGGTGCTTGCCGTTGCCATTGATTACATCCAACTCCACATCCGGCACGGTGGTAGTGGGCGCATCGGATCTTCGGGTGAAGCACGCTACGGCATCAAAGATCCACCGCACATTCCCGGCGGTATGGCGTGTGTGGAAGTAGTGGAGCTTGGACCCAACACCGAAGGAGTCGAAATTGGTACACGCCATCTAGTGGGTGGGCTACGACCGGGATCATACGTCGAATACGGGATAGTTGATGCAAAAAGTTTACAACCGCGCTCAGATGGAAAACCCAGTCCGACGGCTTATCCGTCATCATTCACACCAGCGCAGGCTGCCGCCTTTGACTATGCGCCGGTTGCATATCATACGCTGAAAATCGCCGCAGGCTTACAAGCGGAAGAAACTGTCCTCATTCACGCTGCGGCAGGTGGCACAGGTGTCCTTGCCGTTCAACTTGCCAAATATTTCGGCGCGAAGGTCATCGCAACGGCGGGCAGCGAAGCAAAACTGCAACTGGTCAGCGAACTTGGGGCCGATGTGGCGATTAACTACCGAACAGATGACTTTGTAGCGATGACATTAGACGCTACAAACGGACGCGGTGTGGATATTGTGTGGGAGTCAATTGGCGGTGAGGTTTTTAGGCGAAACCTCGATTGCATGGCAGAAGGTGCGCGTATGGTGAGTTTCGGATCAAACTCTTTCACGGGTATAGGGCAAGTCGATTTCTGGCCCTTCTGGATGAAAAACCTAAAGCTGATTGGATGGGGCGGTGTCAGCAATACACAGTCTCGCTCACCTGAGATTATGGCGGAACTGATCGCCCTTGCCCAAGCCGGCAAACTCAAGCCGGTGGTGCGGCATGTATACCGATTCGCAGAGGCATCTGAGGCGCATCGCCTGATCGAGGAACGGGGTTCAATTGGGAAAGTCGTGCTAACGCCGTGAGAACTTTGGATAGCTGAAAGGAGCACTCTCAAATAGGCGGCAGATATGAAAAAATTGGCAGCAACTGTTACGGCTCTGCTGTGGATAACTATTCTAGCGAAAGCACACGCTCAACTCTATGAACACCCTTTCAACCTCCACCAATTAAAAATGGGCCAGGCAAGTATCGCGGCAGGGGCAGAGTTTGTTAACGAACGGGTCGCGGCGGTTGGCAACCTTGAATACGGCTTGCTACCCGGTATTGAAGGGTTTCTGAAGGCGGGACAACTTCATTTTAATGACACACGCTCAACCACACAGTCGCCAATTTCGTTTTTTTATTCTGGGATTAGCTCAGTTCAACCGCTGATCAGAAGCGATTGGGAGTATTTGGCGAGTGCGAGTTTCTTCGGTAGTTTTGCAGACGAGAGAACAGGCGTCGAGAATAGTACGGTAGGGTTCTCCGTTGGATTTGGATTCTTCCATAAAATTGTCGGAGATTCATCACTCACCGTTGCACCTTATGCACTCGCATCTTATGATATGAGTTGGTGGACACTGGGGGCGGAAACCTCACGCGGCGGTGCTTTTTCAGGGCAGATCGGTTTAGAAGTTGACTTGTCGCCAAATATGAGTTTGCTGGGGAGCATTATCTCTCCCCTTAAAGCAGATAGGGGGACGTTATATGGGATTTTTTTCTCCTTCCATCCCAGCGTCACGCGCAGTACTATAATTCCATAAACATTATATCTTCAGAACAGCTCAAGAACAGTAGGATTAGGTTCTGTTGATATTTGATAAATCGAACCGATTATGATGCACCCCGATAAAATCGGGATTCAAAGCAACTTGAGACTTTTGTAGGTTGATTTTCCAAAATCGACAGGCTTGTGTCGAGATGTGAATCTTGACCTACTTGCCTGACGCAAAACCCCAGCGGGGCGATATATGTATAGCAATGCCGAATCCCTACCCACCCAAGCCCCAGCAGGGCGCCATGTATATAAGTTCAGTTTTCGGGGGATCACCCGATGATTACAATGTTTGCCGAATTAGCAACCTCAAAATGTCAACATACCTTAGGATTTCCTGGCCAAATTGGTATCATAAATTCATCGACATTACGCAAAATGAGGATTAAATAAAAAAATGGTAACAGTTATCTGCCATCACGAGTACGGCATCCCTGAAGAAGTTGCCCAAGTCGAGGCGTGGGATTTACCTGCCATCGCACCTAACCAAGTTTTAGTCGATATGAAAGCCTCGCCAATTAATCCCGCCGATATCAACAGGCTTGAAGGGAAGTATCCGATTCGCTCACCCTTACCAGCGATTGCGGGAAACGAAGGGGTCGGTGTCATTGCAGAAACCGGCAGTGCGGTCTCCAACCTGCGTGTCGGTCAGCCCGTTATCTCACTGGATCGGGTAGGCAACTGGTCTGAGGCGTATACAGCGGACGCCAACAGTCTGATTCCCTTGCCAAATGACATCCCTCTGGAACAAGCGTCGATGCTATCCGTCAACCCGCCCACCGCTTGGCGGATGCTTGAAGGGTTCGTTGACCTCAAGCCGGGCGATTGGGTGATTCAGAACGCTGCTAATTCCGGAGTCGGTCGGGCTGTGATTCAGATTGCACGCCTCCGCGGCTTGAAAACCGTAAACGTCGTGCGCCGAAAGGATCTGATTCCCGAACTAGAGGCAGAAGGCGCGGATATTGTCGTCACGGATGAGATACCGCTTTCGAAACAGATTAGCGACTTGACGGGCAACGCTGATGCCCGGCTTGGATTGAACGCCGTGGGCGGGGCGAGCGCGCGTGAGATAGCCAAGTCACTCAGCGACCACGCCACATTGGTCACTTACGGTGCGATGGGGCTCCAGCCCCTGCAGATGAGCAATAGCCTGCTAATTTTCAAAGATCTCCAGTTCCGTGGCTTCTGGATTAATGCTTGGTATAAACGCGCCGATACTAGGGAGATTCATGAGATGTTCGATCAATTAATCCCTCTCATAACATCGGGGAAATTGACTGTACCGGTTGAGAAAACATATTCACTCACGGATGCCAAGGACGCCCTAGTCCATGCGTGTCAGAGCCGTCGCAAGGGAAAAATTCTGTTCTTAATGAATTGAGATGTGATGTGTGAAATGTAATTGTCGTGTTTGTCCATCCCCTATTACTTTGTAAAAACCGTCCGAAGATTGAATCCCTCGGACAGATTGCCCCTTAACCAGTGGGAGAACTGTGCCATAAGAAATGGAAGTATCGCACAGCCGCCTTGTTAGTAAATCGCCAATTTTCTACGGTTGGATTATCATGTTGGTCGGCACGCTGGGGATGATTATGAGCAGCCCCGGCCAGACCTATGTGGTATCAATCTTTATTGAGGACTTCATCGCGGACCTAGGGATCAGCCGCTCGCTTGTCAGTGCACTTTACACCCTAGGCACACTCGTTGGCAGCCTTGTCTTGCCGATTGTGGGATACCAAATTGACCGGCATGGTGCCCGGTTAATAGTGATGCTAATTACCACGTTTTTCGGACTTGCTTGTGTCTACATGGGTTACGTGCAGAACGCCTTTATGCTCGGTTTAGGTTTTATTGCACTCCGTATGCTCGGTCAAGGGAGCTTGGGCATGGTCTGTACGAACGTCATTAACCAATGGTGGGTACGTCGGCGGGGTATGGTGATGGGTATCTCCGGCATGGCAGGCTCCCTGATTAGCCTCGGTGGTTTTCCAAACCTTATCAACTGGCTACTCCCTATCTACGGTTGGCGGTCTACCTACATACTCCTTGGAATCATACTCACGTTTGTGATGGCGCCTGTAGTATTTATATTTTTTCGCAACCAGCCAGAGGATTATGGACTCCAACCAGATGGAGGGGAATCAAGAATATTCAGATTTCGCACAAGAAGACAGGCACCTGTTGGGTGGACCGAGGTGCACTGGACATTGAGAGAAGCGATGCACACGTCCGTCTTCTGGATTTTGGTGGGGAGTTTGGCTGCGATTAGTATGCTATCCACCGGGCTGTTTTTCCACATGGTCAGCGTCTTTACCGATAACGGATTGACACCCAATCTGGCCGCGGCGGTCTTTGTCCCTATCGCTGTGACTACTGCTATCGTTAATTGGGGAAGCGGTCTTCTTGTAGATCGAATCCCGGTGCGTATATTGTTAGCAGTTGGCTTGTTCTTCCAAGCACTGTCCTTACTGATGGCACGCTCACTGTCTGGCATTACGCTGGTGCTACTATTTGGAATTGTTCTTGGCATATCTAGTGGGCTCATTCGCATCTTGGGAAGTGTGGTCTGGGCGATGTACTTCGGACGGGTCCATCTGGGTAGTATTACTGGTTTCACCACAATGGTTACGATTACCGGATCTGCGCTAGGACCGATGCCGTTGGGGATTGGTCGCGACCTGTTGGGAAGCTATAATCTTGCGTTGATAATTTCAGCGTTCATTCCGCTCCTGCTCGGAAGTGTCGCTTTCTTTATTGACAACCCCGCAGACTTACGGCAGCAATTGCAAGAACACAAACAAGATACAGACGAATAAACCAAAGAGGCTCATATAAAAAGAAAGTGCAAAACACGAAGAGAAACCGATTTTTTTCAACCCCCCTGCGAAGCAGGGAAAGACAAGCTCCCCCTCGCTGCCCCCCTTGTCAGGGGGGGCAAACTCGGTTTCTTTGCACGATTTCTTTCACATAAGCGGCTGAGTCTTATGTTTACTCGGTGATTCAGACAACAATTATGCACACCCCTCAACATAACTCAAGCATACACGGTGCACTATTTCAATATGAAAGGGAGCTATCTTTATGTCAACAGAGATCTCGAACCGAGTCAAGATCGTCGTTCCCGGCGATAATCCACCGCAGATACAAGGTTCGTCACATCTAGAGCGATTGGAGCCATACGGCGATGTTACCTTATATACTGATCGTCCAGAATCGCTTGAGGAACAGATTGATCGCGTAAAAGACGCGGATATTATCATGAACACGCGCGGCATTGTGACGTGGTACGCCGAAGCCTTGCACCAACTGCCGAAACTGCGTTTGATATCGACCTGCTCCATCGGAACAGACATGCTCGATTTGGATACAGCCAGGGAGCGTGGTATTGTTATCTGCAATCAACCCGGTCGGACAGCCCCCGTTGTCGCTGAACACGGGTTCGGCCTGATGTTCGCCGCAGCCAAACGATCTGCCTTCATGACAGCAGCGGTGAAAGAGGGCGGTTGGCCCCGAATGGACAACATCTACCTACAGGGCAAAACATTGGGGATTATCGGTACGGGGCACATCGGGGCAGAGATGGCAAGGCTCGGTCGAGCTATCGGGATGAACGTAATCGCCTGGACCTTCAATCCTTCATCCGAACGGGCGGCTCAATTGGGAGTCCAATATGTCGAATTGGATGAACTGCTGCAAACGGCAGATGTCATCAGCCTCCACGTCAAGCTGACCGATGACAGCCGGGAAATGATTGGGAAGCGGGAACTCGAACTGATGAAGCCTAACGCCTTGCTGATCAATGTCGCCCGTGGCGATATAGTGGATACGAACGCGCTCGTTGAGGCACTGAATTCTGGACATCTCGGCGGTGCTGCGATTGATGTCTACGATGAGGAACCGCCGCCTGCCGATCATCCACTCCTCGCTTGCGAACAGGTTATCCTTTCACCCCACTGCGCGGATATGACACCAGAAGGCGTTGACTTGCTCAACGAGGGAGTTGTTGACAACGTTATCGCCTTCTTGGAGGGCAAACCGCAAAACGTAGTGCCGTGATGCGTAAAGCGTAATTACTTGGCACTCCTCAAGTTCCAGTAATTTATGCTGACAGGATAGGGGGTATTACGATGACGACTTCTGAACTCCACGAAATCATCAGCCGAGGCGAAGACTCCAAAACACAGCTCAAACGCCAATTCAACAGCATTGATGCGTTAGCTACGGAAATCGCGGCGATACTTAATTCCGAGGGCGGGCTGCTCATCGTTGGTGTGTCAGATTCAGGAAAGGTTTGCGGTGTGGCAGACATTCGCCAACTCAACCAATGGATTTCAAACGCCTGCTCTCAAAAGATTGAGCCTCCCGTAAGCGTAATCACAGAAAATCTGAGGGTTGACAATAAATTGGTCGTTGTCATCACCGTTCCATTGGGCACCGATAAGCCCTATGCCGTCAATAAAACGGCGTTTTGGGTGAAAGTGGGTGCTGATAAACGCCGGGCAACACGGGAAGAACTCCGAAGATTGATGCAGGCTTCGGGCACATTATATGCCGATGAGATGCCCCTCGCTCATACGGGTTGGGATGAGCTGGATCTGTTGCGATTTAGAGGTTTCTATAAGCAGCAATACGATCAGGAAATTGACCAACTTAACGCTTTCACCGAGCGCAGCCTATCAAACCTAAAACTCCTCAAATCAGGACATCTGACATTAGCAGGGCTTCTCCTTTTTGGCAAGGAACCGCAACAGATTCGACCACAGTTGATGATCAAAGCGGTCACATTTATCGGCAACCGCTTGGAGGGGACAGAATATCTGGACAGCGAGGACATCGGCTCAACCTTAGCCGAACAGTTCAAAGGGACGATGGGATTTCTCAAGCGTAATCTACGAAAGCAACAAAACGGTCAGAATTTTAATTTCCCCGGCATAATGGAAATTCCCGAAATTGCCTTGGAAGAAGCAGTGGTCAACGCGCTTGTTCACCGGAACTACCTGATCAACAGTAGCATCCGCGTTTTCATCTTTGATAATCGCGTTGAAATCATCAGTCCCGGCACGCTGCCTAATACAGCGACCGTCGAGTCGATCCGAGCGGGAATACAGATTGTGAGGAATCCGGTGCTGATCTCATTTGTTCCGAAGCTAGGAATTCCTTATCGCGGTTTAGGTTCCGGAGTTCCCCGAATGATCGAGGAATGTCGAAAAGCCAAGCTCCCTGAACCTCAATTCATTGAAGATAAAAATGCTGAAACATTTACAGTTGTTTTTGATAGACGATCAAGTACCCATTAAGAAACAAATTTTGTGATCCTAATTATGGTGCATTTAAAAAATAAATAAACACTTTCGCCCCACGGTAGGTGCGGTTTGTAACCGCCCCGCATCGCCCCCCTTAATCCCCCCGCTAGCGGGGGGATTAAGGGGGGCTACCCAACGGGCGATTGGAGTGTCTCATTAATTCTAAGGTCCACTATAAAGTGCCAGAAAATGAATCAACAGATTAGCGAAAAACTCTCAAGCTTACCTACTGGGCCCGGCGTCTATCTGATGAAAGACGCGGCAGGAAAAGTGCTGTACGTCGGCAAGGCGGCCTCCTTGCGCCAGCGGGTCAGATCCTACTTTCAACACGCCGCAACCCCACATGCCCTGACCAAGCCGATGCTGCGTTATGTCTACGATATCGATACCATCCTCACTGCAAGCGATGTGGAAGCGTTAATCCTTGAAAACAATCTCATTAAAGAGCATCAGCCTCGCTACAACATTAGACTCAAGGACGACAAACGCTATCCGTATCTGAAAGTGACTGTCAACGAGCCGTTTCCGGGACTTTACATTACGCGTCAAAAAGAGAATGATGGCGCGAAATATTTTGGTCCCTTCGTGCATACGCGCGCGACGCGGCAGACCATCAAGCAGCTGACAAAAGTCTTTCCTATCCGCACTTGTAGTCTAGAATTGAAGGCATCGGGAAATCCACACCGTGTTTGCTTGGACTATCACATTCAACGTTGTTCCGGTCCGTGTGCGGATCTCACCACTGTTAAGGATTACGATCAGATTGTGAAGAACGTCCGCCAATTTCTGAGTGGGGACACAGCGGCTGTCTTAAAAAATCTGAGGGCGAAGATGCAGTCCGCTGCAACCGCACTCGATTTTGAAGGCGCGGCGAAATATCGAGACCAGATCGAGAATGTCAAGGACGCTATTGCCAAACAGAACCTCGACAACGCGTCAGCAGAAAACGAGGACGTGATCGGTGTGGCGCGAGCGGGAGATGAGGCGTGTGCACAGGTGCTGATGATACGCGATGGCAAGTTGATTGAGCGTGAACACTACTTCTTGAGAAACTCATCTGACTCTATAGTCGAGACGCTGACTGCATTTGTTCAGCAGTACTATCAGGATGCGTCGTTCATCCCGAAAACTGTCCTATTACCTGACGACATTGAGATGCCGGAAGCCATCCAGCGTTGGCTGTCCGAGAAGCGCGGTAGTCAGGTGACGTTGTACATCCCACAGAGGGGGCGTAAACGCCAGTTGGTAGAGATGGCAGCGAAAAATGCGAGTATCATTCTTGAGCAAAAGGAACAGCACGTTGTCTTCAAAGCCGATGACAATCCTGCCCTGATTGAGTTACAGGAGTTACTAAATCTACCTCACCCGCCAGCCCGGATCGAAGGATTCGATATCTCCAATCTCGGAGATCGATTCCCTGTCGCCTCAATGGTGGTGATGGAGGAGGCAGAACCTGCAAAATCTGAGTATCGACGTTTCAAGATTCGCACGGTCGAAGGACAGAACGACTATGCAATGATGCAGGAGGTTGTCACCCGTCGGTTTCGTCGTGCTATTGAGGAGAATCGTTTCCCGGATCTGATATTGATAGATGGAGGCAAGGGACAATTAAGTGCCGCGTACGAAGTGTTGGGAAACCTTGGTTTAAGTCACCTCCCGATCATTGGGCTTGCCAAGCGGTTCGAGCATATCTTTCTCCCCGGTAGATCAAATCCAATCGTGCTCCGGCGTGACAATCCAACGCTCCACCTGATCCAGCGGTTGCGTGACGAAGCGCATAGATTCGCTATCACGTATCACCGAAAACGCCGCAGCCGAGCACTCAGCCATTCAGTTCTCGATGAAATCCCAAATGTTGGGGTCAAGCGAAAACAGGCATTGCTCCAACACTTCGGTGCGATTGAAAAGATACGTCAAGCCAGTCTTGATGATCTGCTCGCCGTAAAAGGGATAACTCATGGTGTTGCAGTGACAATCCACAAACACCTGAGAGAACGGGAGGGTCAAACGAGAGACAAACCGCCGCCATAAATCATAAAAACAGAATCGGAAACATCTACCGCTGTCAATCTGTTATCAGGTATGAAAATTGCGCTTATGTGAGATGTATCCTTAACTTGGTTGGGAAAATTACTCATTGATTAAGAAACACGGGTTTGCTTTGGATTCTGTACACTTTATACTATCGCACACAGATGGGCAACTGAAGTGTACCAAATCGTGCAAATCTAACAAACTCCAGAGACAGAAAAAAGGAAAACTATTGGTAAATAGGGAAGAGGAAAATTGCAATGAATGAAAGAAATCTAAAAATCTTCGGGGTACTAGCAATTCTCATCATCGTCTTGGTGCTACACATCAAACTGTTCCAATTCAATGAGATCGTCCAGCATGGAGCCTTACAGACGTTGGTCTGCCTCGGACGGGTGACGAAAGTGGATACAAGCGAAGATGTCGATCAGATTATAACCTTCCGCGTTATTTCGGGGAAATTTCGGGGGGAAACTGTTCAAGTCAACAATATCTGGACAGGGCGCGCATTCGGCGATCGGGTGATACGAAAAAAAGATGTGCTTTTCCTTGAAATACCTCTCAGACGCCAAGCTAAAACGACGCTGGGTGAAGTGCGTGACAATGTGCGGATGCTCGAATATTTCCGAACCCCTTTTCTGCTCTATCTTGCGGGAGTGTTGGGAATTCTAATAATTGTAGTCGCCGGTATGAAGGGGATACGGGCGATATTGACGCTGTTTGTCACCGCTTTTGGTATTTTGTATATCCTAGTTCCCCTAACGCTGCAAGGCTTCAATCCGATTGCGGTTGCACTGTTTGTCGCTGCTTTGCTGACCCTTACAACCTTTGTGCTGATAGCTGGGTTCAGTTTTAAGGTAATCTCCGGTGTGCTCGGAACCCTCGGTGGATTGGTTGCCGTCGGCATCCTATCTGTGATCAGTCAAAAAGCGATGCTTTTAACTGGCTTGGCGCAAGAATTTGGTTTTCTTGAACTTGGTATCGCTCTCTGGCGAACACCAGTTTCGCACGCTTGGGATTTCAAGGGAATCCTCGCAGCGGGGATGATTCTGGGAGCCGTCGGTGCCATGATGGATGTCGGTATGTCCATCTCCTCCTCTGTCTATGAGGTCAAGCAGGTCAATCCAAATGTCACCGTGCGGCAGGCTATCCGTGCAGGGCTTAACGTAGGTCGGGACATCATGGGGACGATGGCGGATACTCTCATCTTTGCCTACCTTGGCGCGTACATGATCACGATGCTACTTCCCCGTATTGAATTTCCCGAAGTCGGATATCTCTATCCATTCCTTCGTTTGGCGAATGATGAAACAACGGTAGTCGCTATCACACAGGCTATCGTTGGAACTATCGGGTTAGTGTTGACGGTTCCAATCGCTGCAGTCATCGCTGGCATCCTGACCAAATATAGGAAAGTCAACCCCGCCGAAATTGATGAGGATCTGCCCTCAGAAGAGGAACTTGAAGAGCTTTTCCGCACTGAGGACCCGAAAAGCAAAGCGCGTTTGGCTGTGCCGATAGCATTAATCGTTGTCCTTGTGGGCACACAGTACTTTTATCATCGGATCAACCGTGCTTCAGCCGTAATTGTCGAGCATCATGACGCAAATGGCAATCTCAGCACTCGATCGGAATATGCCAAAGGCAAGGTGATTAGCCTCCTCGAATCGAACGCGCCTCTCCTTTTTAGTGTGAACGCAACAGAGAAAGACAATCTAGAGCGTCGACAGATCTCCGAGGGATTACGACGCGCTTTTGAGAATCATAATGTGCCGTTATCACAAGACCTCACCGTTTCAATACAGGAATGGAGGGATACCAAATGGCTAATTCGGGATGAGAAGAACGAAGTCACCTTTTCTGTCGGCGAGGCGGAAGGCAGACTCAACGTTTACGATGCGACGACAGAACATCATATCCTGAAAATCGAAATGCTTTCGGGGCTTTACGCAGGACAAACGATCATCATGCGGAATATCCTCAACCATAAAGTCGATCTGCTGAGTATTCCCGCTGAACCGGGTGATATCGTCTTATGCCGCATGGGAGGGACACCGGATCAGGTTAGCTTGGTCAATCTCGTCCAAGAGTATGGCCGAGACCGATTCCTGATCTGGATGTTTGGATTGATGTTGGTAGTAATCATCATTGTCGGTCGAAACGAGGGGATACGTACCGCCTGTGCAATGATTGGTTCAGGGCTAATTCTCTATTTCTTCATGATTCCGTTAATCTCACGCGGCGAAAACGCTGTGCTGATTGTCACCCTGACCTCTGGCATGATTGCGTTTGTATCCCTCGTGTTCGTGATTGGTCCCAGTCGAAAGACTTTTTCAGCCGTAATCGGCACGATGGGAGGCATCCTTGTCGCCGGGCTAGTTGTCATGTTTGCCCAAAACTACCTCCGTTTTTCCGGATTGGAACATGCTGTCTCGGCGGACATTATGGAAGCGACCCGAACACCGCCCTTCGATTTTCGACAGGTACTGCTCGCAGGGATGTTAATGGGGGTGCTCGGGGTAGCTGTTGATGGGGCGATTGAGGTTTCTTCCTCAATGGAGGAGATTCGCCGAGCAAATCCGAACATGCCCACTTGGCGATTAATTACGTCTGGCATGAATGTGGGAACCGATATCCTCGGAACCATGGTCAATACATTGGTGTTCGCTTATCTGGGTGTGGAGTTACTGTTCATCATGGCGGTCACAGCACCCAATCTTGACCTGTTCCAGTCGCCTACAATAGAACTTTTGAGTATCGGCATTGCCTCCTCCGAAATCGTGCGCTTGCTCGCTGGCACTCTCGGACTTGTTCTGACCATTCCGATGACCGCCACAATTTCAGCCATCTGGAATCGGCGCAGAAACTAGAGAATCATCGCACATTCTGCCGGGACGCTTGAATACTCACAGTTCGATTAATACTCTACACGTGGACGGACGACCGTCTCTCCATCTTCTTCGAGTAATGGACGATTGTAGATATAAGGGGGTTCCAAAAGCGCGCGTTGCGCTTCGGTCAACTCATCAGCCCATTCGGGGAACGTCACATCATAGTAACCGCCGGCGTAGTGTAGATACTTCGGTGAATAGCGGACGAGCAACGAACGGCGTTCGCGCTCGTGGTTTTTCCAAGGGAGGGTTCCGTGGATCGTTGCCTCGTTGAAGATGATCATATCGCCGGCTTTGGCTGGGACATTATAAACGATTTCCTGATTTGCCTCCCACTCCCGAATCTCCTGTGGGCAGGGAAAGTTTGCTTTGTGGCTCCCCGGAACAACACAGAGCCCTCCATCTCCCTCTTCGACATCTGCAAGTTGATACTGCAAGACCACCATCCCGCAACGCATCTGTCCGTTGGTGTAGATATAGTATGCCGCACCAAAAAAGTGGTGGTTGGTCGCACCGTGTAAAAGCAAACCCTCGGTGCCAGGATCGGAGGTCAGGATAAAGGGGGAGTGGTCTAATCGCCAGCCTCTTCCGTGGATAGCGTCTAAGTAGGGAATTGCCTTCTTGTGGACGATAATATCCCGAAATGGTTGGCACCACGGCTTGGGCCACGACAACATGCCAGTAAACATGCCACGCTTGTGGGTGCCGGCGAGCGTTTTGGAGTCACCCACCGCGGAGTTATCGTCGTCAACCTGTTTATCGAGATTTGCATCGACAGCAGCGTTGAGATCATCCACCTCCTCTGGTGTCAGAATATCTTTCACCACAAGAAAACCTTGTAGGTCAAATAAAAACTTTTCGCGTTCGTTCATCTGTTCTCCTTCTAATACCGAGCATGGTAGGGAACACAGCTCTGCGTTCCTTACTCGAGTTGAATAATGGCGGGCATTTTTTCTTTGTTGTCATCATACAAAAAAGCACCCCATCTGTCAAATCCTTTTTGGCAAGTATCGGGAAAAAGGCGTAGGGCTATTTAGCTTTCTGTTTTTTGACCGATTTTGGCGGGTAGATGGGAGATTGTTCCTTCCATCGTAGACGGGGCATCTTGCCCCGCTCGAAGAATTAAATGACCCTAAAAAAGGCGTTGACTCACCATTCAATTTGATGTAGAATGAGACAACGGATCATCCAATTATAGTGAATTTAAAAAATAAATAGACACTTTCGCCCCACGGTAGGTGCGGTTTGTAACCGCACCGCATAGGCACAGTTGGAAACAGTGCCTACCCAACGGGAGCTTGGCGTGTCTCATTAATTCTAAGGTCCACTATAATTTAGGTTTGTTTATTTTGAAAAGTGGGCTTGTCCCATTCCACGACAAAGGAGCATACAGATGAGCAACGATACAATTCGTGTAGGTGTTGTCGGTGCCGGTGCAAACACAAGAACACACCATATTCCAAAACTCCAAGCGATTGACGGCGTCGAAGTTATCAGTGTCTGTAATCGCAGCCGTGAATCCTCTGAGCGGGTCGCACAGGAATTCGGTATTCCAACAATCTACGAAAACTGGCAGGAGTTGGTCGCCGCCTCGGACACCAATGCAATCGTTATCGGCACCTGGCCCTACATGCACTGTCGCGTCACATTGGCGGGGTTAGCAGCAAACAAGCATGTAATGTGTGAGGCACGAATGGCGATGAACGCGCGGGAAGCACACGCGATGCGTAACGCCTCCCGTGAAAACACGCATCTGGTCACGCAAATTGTCCCCTCCCCGTTTTCCTTGCGTGTGGATAACACCATCAAACGCCTCCTCGCTGACGGTTATATCGGCGATGTTTATGCAGTTGAAGTCCGTGCCGGGGGCACATTCCTAGACCCTGACGCACCCATGCACTGGCGTGACGACTTCAACCTGAGCGGTTTCAATATCATGACCATGGGCATCTGGTACGAGGCGTTATTGCGTTGGGTCGGTGAGGCGACAGAGATTATGGCGAAGGGAAAAACCTATGTCAGGATGCGCAAGGATGACGACGGTGTCATGCGCTCTGTCAGGATTCCACAGCATATCGACATCGTAGCGGATATGGCGTGTGGTGCCCAGCTGCACGTACAGATTTCCAACGTCGCCGGTTTGGTTGACGGGCCTGAAGCGTTCATATTCGGCAGCACAGGCACCTTGCGGTTCGCCAATAACAATCTCTACGGTGGACAGAAGGGTGACGACGCACTTGCCGAAATTCCCATCCCCGCCGAAGAGGAAGGCGGTTGGCGGGTAGAAGAGGAATTTGTCAGTGCGATCCGTGGACATGAAGTCATCACCCATACGAACTTTGAAGATGGCGTGAAATATATGGAATTTACCGAAGCCGTTACGCGCAGCATGACAACCGGCCAGGCGATTTCACTGCCACTATGATTTGAATTGCAAAAAAGCGTAGGAGTTACGCACTTCAGTTCGTAGTAGTGCTTTTATTGCGCGTTCTTCCCTCCCCCTGCTTGCGGGGGAGTTAGAGGGGGGCGGGCGATAAATCGCCCGATTACAAACCTAAGCCCTACCTGTAGTTGTCCAACTCATCGAGTGTTGGTGTGCGGTGATAAATCACCGAAGAGACCGGGACTGTTGCGCTACAGTCTTGGCTCAACCAGCCCGGTGTGTTGCGCGACCGTTTCTGGTGTTTACTTTGAACGTTCAACTGCGTAAGTCCTAACAATCTTCGGAAAGGAGGAAACCGATGAATATTGTGACAACCGATTGGCGTGCCTTGTCGCTGCCTGAACGGATACGTCACCTCGAGGTTGAGGGATATGTTGTGCTCCCTGACGCACTTACGCCGGAGATACTGGAGCAGCTGCGAACAGAAACCGCACAGCTTCCTACTGAACACAGCAGCTACCATGACCGGCAGGGCAACGCTACTTGTCAGCCTCAGTGGCATGGACATGCCTTGGGCGAACTGATTGCCAATCCACCGGTCATTGAATTTTTGGAGCGTGTGATTGGAGACGATATCATCTTCTTCAGCGGCGGCTACCGATACTACGAACCGGGTGCGATTGGTGTCGCTATGCACACCGACGGCTATCCTTACGGCTCAAATCTCGGTGGTTACCTCTGGACAGCCCCGGTAATCGTCCGGGTTTCATACTATCTGGATGATCTGACGCTGGAGAACGGTCCTTTCCGCCTCCTTCCCCGCTCACATCTCTGTCTTCATCCCGATGCCCAACCTTATGTCCGGTACGACGCACATCCCGAAGAGGTTGCGCTCCCAGCGAAGGCGGGCGACGCGGTGCTTTTTGGTCCCCGTATCTTCCACGGTGCCCATCCGTACAAGGGAGCAACCGGAATACGTCGGGTGCTACTTTACGGCTATCGTCCCGCGTGGGCCTCCCCCGTTCAACCTGTCGATGAATGGGATACGGAAGATTTAGCGAAAGCTCCCGATGTCGCACGTCGCTTCCTCCAACCGCTTAACACCAAGGGTTGGAGCTGGGAGCTTGACCATCGTCCCGAAGACATGTTCGGACGGGAGGGCGCCGGTGTAAACCCAAGCCGTTGGGGGAACGTAGATAAATACTAATGCGTCATTTCCCAATCCGAATCATTATCGTCGTGTGCAACTTCGCCTCAAACCAGTCAAGGCTAAACTAAAGCAGTAAAACCCAAGCCTATTTCATTCTGTACGTATCACGCATCACAAACGCATATCCCCCGGCAGGTCACACATTTCCGCCATAGGACCGAAAATCCCGGTGACATCCTTTCGATATACATTGCCGCTGAGGATGTCAACGATTCCCTGCTGACATTCCGGAAAGCGTTTCAAAAATCTTGAAAAACTGAAGTCTTTCGTATAGAAGGCGTAAACCAGTTTGCGAATCGCTTCCATTCCCGCTACAAATTCAGTGCCAAAACTTCCCAACTGGTCCGCTGAAAAATCTTCCTTTTCCAACGCTCCCTTGATGGTGTCCGCTGCCATTTCACCAGATTTAAGAGCGAGAAACAGTCCAGAGGAGTAGACGGGATCCAGAAATCCGAAGGCATCCCCCACTAGCACCCAGCCGTCTCCAGCCATACGGGTGGCGCGATATGAAAAGTCCTTTGTGACCTTAACCGGGAACAGTTGCTTCGCACCCACAAGACGTGGCTTCAAGGCGGGACACTTCGCGAGTTCTTCGTCAAAAATCGCTTGGTGCGAAAGAGTGCCATCGCTCCGCCTTCGGTCTTGCAGGAGATAGTCTAAATCGCCCACAACCCCCACACTCACACGATCATAGGGGAGCGGAATAGACCAGAACCACGAATCCTTACTCTCTGTGTGGAGAATTAATGTCGCGCCTTCATCAATTCCTTCGTCCCGAATCCCGCCCTCAAAATGGGTGAAGATCGACGCTTTTTTTAGTGTTGGTTCTATACTGTTTATCTTCAACTTCCGCGAAATCAAGGCACTTTGACCTGTCGAATCCACAACCACTTTTGCTGCAAATTCTTCCATCCTTCCGTCCGCAAGTTTCGCTCGGACACCAACAGCCTTTTCTCCGTCAAATAACACCTCGTGAACACTGACACCGCGTTGGACTTCCACCCCTTTCTCCTGTGCGTTTTCGAGCAGCATCTGGTCAAACTCGCTGCGTAGCACCTGCCAAGTCATGGACGATTCGTGGGGATCGTTTCGGTAAAAATAGAAGGGCGTAGACGCTTTACCAGAGCTAGAATAAAATTGGACACTATACTTTTCGGGGAAGTGGCTATCTTTCAGTTTTTCTAAAACGCCCAATCGCTGAAATGTCCAGTAGGTCGCTGGCATCAGCGATTCGCCTATTTTGAATTGGGGAGATTTATCGCGTTCCAGAAGCAGCACCCGATGACCTTTTTCTGCCACTAGCGTTGCAGCAGTGCTGCCCCCAGGGCCACCACCGATGACGATTACATCGTAACTTTCATTCTGAATTGTATCTGTTTTTTTCATAATCTAAATAACTCAAGGGTGTTCATAATTCAGTCAATAGCCTATACAGATGTGGACACCTGTGAGAGGGAGCTCCTGATCCCAATTGTTTCTCAAACTGAGAGAAGTCGTGGCAAGGCTGCCACTCTCACAGAGAATATTTATGAACACCCCTCAAATAGCTGTTGTATCCCATACCAGTTAAGCAGTGCGGAATAGAAATTATATCATTTCTCCGATGGTTGTTTTTCGTTTTCCTGATTTTGACCATTTAAACGCCACTCCTCAGATTGCCGCTCTAGTCTCCCGTAATCTTCCGGATTCTGAATATCAATGATATGCGGTGTGATAATGATGACAACTTCAGAGTTTTCTGCTACGGTTTCCGTTTTTTTGAAGAGCCCACCAATAAAGGGAATATCTCCAAGAATCGGCACTTTGCTTTCGATCTGCTGACGTTTCTCCTTGATCATTCCACCCACCACAATCTGTTGTCCATCTTCTACATCAATGAAGGCACTAATTGAGCTATCCTCGGTAATAGGTGCGTTGAAATCGGTGAACTCGACAAAATTACTCAGGGTGATCGTTGAGATGTCTAAGCCGATAGTGCGTTTTTTGCTATCCGCTGTCTGCGATTTCGCGATATGCGGCGTAAGCGTGATAGTGACTCCAACCGGTGGGTCAATGAAGTCGTAGTTGAACAGCGGCTGCGTCAGATTATCAGCTAGACTCGTAACATCTGCACTTTGTAGATACGGGACGCGTCTGCCAGAGCTCCAGGTCGCTTCACGGTTATCACGAGTGAGCAACGCCGGTGTGGATATGGTCTGCACCTTGTTTTCGCGTATCAAGGTGTGGAGCAAAGCCATATATTCCTTTGTCGCCAAGCTGATGTTGAAACCGCTGATTTCCTGATTCAATCCCAGTTCCGCACCAAATTCCCCGGCAAGTGGATTGTCATTCCGAACCTCTGCACCGAACAAGCCGCGTTCTCGTGCTGTCAGCTCCACCCCAAGTTTTGTACTCTCATCAAGGGTCACTTCGAGAATCTGTATATCAATCCAAACCTGTCCCCTCACAAAGTCGAGTTCACGGATCATGGCTTCTACCTGCTCCATGTACCGTTGCGCGGTCGTTACAAGCACCGAGTTGGTTTGGTTGTCCGCTTCCACCTGTACCTGACCCCGCAGCGAGTTAATGTCGTTCTGCTCAAGTGTCCCGCCGCGTGCAATAAAACGCCCAAAGTTGAACCCGCCGCCCTCGCGTTCTGATTCTTCGCCCCACACATCTTCAAGTAAATCCTCGGTATCTTCAGCGTTTGCGTATTCGAGCCGGATCAGTTTGGTAACCTCTCGTTGTCCTACGGGAGTCGGTGTATCGAGTTCTTCGACGAACTGCGTAATAAGAGTAAAATTCCGTTGTGTCGCAGTAGAAATAATCACAGCGTTGAGCGTTGGATAAGCCTCTGCTGTTACATTTCCAGCGAGGGATCCCTGGTTCTGATTCCGCGCGCGTCCGGGAACGAAAAAGAAAAACCCGCCGCTTCTATTGTTCGAGCCTTGATAGACATTGTTAATAATATTGGCGACATTTTCCGCGTCCGCGTATTGTAGCTTATAAATGCGAGTGCCCCACTCCTGATCGGGCATGTTGACATCGAGACGGTTAATCAGGCTGTCAATCGTCTCAAAGTTTTGGGAAGCTGTTGAAACTAGCAGAGCGTTCAAGCGGGTATCCGGCACAAGATGGACATCCCCTTGTACCCCAAATCCGCCGGCACTATCGCCCCGTTGTTCTTCCCGACGACGCCACCACCACGGGAGACCTTCATCCTGACCGGAATCACCACCTTCAAAGAGATCGCGTAGGTTATCGGATAGGCTTTGCGACTCAGCAAACTTCAGGAAGTAGATTCGGATCTCCTCTTGCGGGTCTGCCTGATCTAGTTGTGCAATAATTTTCTCAATAATGGGAAAGTTTCGCGGATCGGAGGATACAAGCACAGCGTTCAAACGATCGCTTGATGAGATATTTACGGCCCCAACGATACTCTGGTACTCTCCCCCATCCTCGGCTCGCCGCCGCATCAGGTCTCGTCGCGTCCGCTCCCACTCGCGCCGTTCCCACCATTCCGCATTTCTCCCGGGCCTCCTGCCAGCACTCACGCCCGTTATTAACTCTTCAAGCACTTGTGCCACATCTTGAGCAATTGCGTAATTCAGCCGAAAGATTCTGATCTGCGTTTGAATACTCGGTGCTGTGTCAAGTTGTCTAATCAAATCTTTCAACACAACGAGGTTGGCTTCGGAGGCTTTTATAACCAACGAGTTTGAGCTCTCGTCGGCGGAAATCTGGATCCGCCCACGAATCATGTCGATGCCGCCGCCTTCCTCTCTGGCACGCTCCATCATCTCCTGCATCTCTTCAGGCTTGCTCGTTGAACCCATCTTTCGCAAGAGATTCGCAACTTCACCTTCCTGCTGGAACACGTTATTTAGGGTCTGGGCGAGTGATGCCGCTGTGGCGTTCTGCAGCGGAATGATCTCCACTTTGAGTGGGGTTTCCGGTGCCTCATCCGCTACCTGTAAAATAGTTGCAATTCGATGAATATTGGAAGCGACGTCGGTAATAATCAATGAGTTACTATTACCATCTGCGAAAATATTCGCCGCTTTGCTCAACAGTGGTTTGAGACTATTCACTAGCTCCGATGCGACAGCACTGTTCAGTTGAATCATATATGTCTGGATCTCGTCGGTCTGTTCAATCAGACTTGGATCTGCCGTAATTCGCTTCACTGGCACTTTCATTCTGACCGCCTTCTCGAATGTTGTAATCAGCAAAGTATTATTCGTCCGAATCAGGGTCAGATCGTATTGAGCGAGAACCGTTTTAATTTCTTCTAGTGTTTCGTCAATTGTCACATTCTTGAGGTTAGTCAGTGCAAACTTCTTGTCCTTGATTTCGTTTTCGGAGGCAATAATCGTCAGATTCGTCTCTGCGCCGATGAATTTGATTAGGCTTTGCAGATTCCCGCTTGGAAAGTCAAAGTTAAATCGAATCGCTTGACCGGCTTCGTCGCGTTCAGCAACGTCCATCCCTCTCTGATCGGCTTCCTGTGCCAACACCGATGCAGTAAAAGGTCCGGTAATACACCCAATGGATATTGATAACATGACAAAGATAAGTATCCGCGCGGCAGTTGGAAAACGGGACTGCTTGTTTTCCCGCTGTCTCGTTTTCTCGTTGGTCAGGTGCTCATAACATCTGAATTGTCGAAAACACATTGTCAAAACCTTCCTTTAAACATTTGGAGAAAATAGAACGCTAGGATACAAAGACGCAGAGACGTAAAAAACTTGTGCCCTTGTGCCTTTGTGTTTTATCGCATTTCATATCTCACATTTATGTTTGGGAGTACGGCACGAAAGGCAGAAACCTTCTCACGTTTCACGTTTCATTATAGAACCCTAGCGATCATTGAGAGATTTGCACTGATGGTCGTTTCCTTTTTGTCCGCTATAGTGATTTGCAGATCTCTGACCTGCAACCATTTCGAGCTTGATTCGATTGCGTAAATTAGTCGAACCACACGCTCAATTCTGTTACTAAAGCGCATATCAACGATGTAAGTCTCAGGCTGATGGGTGGAGGGAACGGAGGCAAGCCAACTGTGCAGTTGATCTTCCCGTTCCAAAATCTGATCAACGTACTGGGTGAGCGCGCGGAGTTGCTGGTCGTAATCCAACGTCCTTTCAGTATCTTCTGTGTAATCTCTCTCATAGCGGTCGATTAATTTCTCGAAGTTTGACAGTAGGACGCTGTTAGGCTTGAACTTAATAGCTGTCGTCTGCTTTCTGGCACCGATGCCCAAAAATCCACCACTCGCTTCGTCGGTTTCTGCAGCGATTTGGGCCGCAAGAAATCCCTTCCTAAATTCAACGGCACCAGCCAGTTGTTGTTCCAGGTTTGATTGGATGAACTGTAGCAATTCGATTCGCAGCGTTAAAGGGATTACCTCTGGTAACGATACGAATTGGCGATTAGCTTCTCGCTCCAGCGATTGCGGCGTTGATGGCTTATCCTTCGTTAGTGTGGAATCGACTTCCGAATCAGGTGCTTCAACTGTATCATTATCGGCTGACTGTTCTTTGGATTCGATTTCTACTACGCCTGCCTGACTTTCATCTTCCGCATCATCTTTCCCCCACCAAGCATCGAACATTGCCTCCATCGTCGCTTCTTGAGTTTCGATTTGCCGCTGCTCCGCTTCGGCTTCTAGGGCACTGTGTTGTGATTCTAACTGTTGGAGTTCATTCGCTAGTTCGCCCAAATAAAGATGATACACTAGATTTTTCTTCGTTTGCAATGGGAGATTTTCAGATTTTGCCCCCGGCATTGGTCTAATATTGAGTTGATAATTGGGACGCAACCCTGCTTTGTTCGCAAGATCGGAGATTCGTCTTGAAATTACCGCTTGAGCCTGCTCCCCCTCGAAGATAGGGCCTCGAATTTCCTTTAGCTTGTCTAAACTTTCAAATTCGCCGTAATGCTTCTTATAGGCGAGCAGTGAATCTGCCTTATTTTCAAGGGCAGGGTGCAGGACCGCCAGTGCGGCTGCGCGGTTTGCTCGGTTGAGGGCTTTCAAATCAACCCGATTTACAATCTCTTCAAACAGAGAATCAGAGATAATCTGACCTTCTAAACCGACCTGCGCTTGAATCTCCCGGTCAATTTGCTGCGTGACTTGAGCAAGTTGGACCAAGTTCTGTGCTGTTTCCAATTTCTCCTGTTTAGCGGCGAGTTCATCGCCCGGAAACCCTTGCTGAATGATCGGCTCGACAAGAAAAATCAGGAGCACAAGACCAACGACAGCAAGTAAAACGATTTCACGTCGTGTGAGTTTTCTCATTTGTCGACCTTCTTTTTTTCTAGGACATCACTTTTCTGATTACTACTTTTGGACTTCCGAGATGGATTGTCATTAAGGTCGCGAGTTTGGGCGAACTGATGTATCGCATCTTTTGATAGATTACAGGTAATCTGCACCTGAAAAATTGGCTTCTTATCGCGTTCAATGCTTGTGACCTGACCAGATTTGATATTTATAAATGCCCCCGATTGTGCCATAGTGCTTATTGTCTGGCTTACATCTTGGTGCGATTGGGCTTCGATGTTGAAAGTAATCTTCGCTCTTTCAAGGTCATCTAGTCTAGTGATGTTAAGTGTTGTCCAAGCGACCTTTGTACGGTCAGAAAACCGTACGCTCAATTCACGCACTATATCGAGCGGGGAAACACGAGGTGCTAAAAGATTCACGATTGCTAAATCTTTGGTCAATGTTCTTTTCGCGTTGGATTCGGCTTGGCTGATGTTTCTGATCGCTCCATCTAGAGCAACAATTTTTGCCTGATGGATTCTGCTCTGCGTCAGTCCGCCCAACCCAAGCCCTACTAGCAGCACCAATCCCGCTGCAACAGCCATTAGCGTCCGCTTCCGCTGTTGGGCTTGTGTCAGTTTCACCTTTTCTTCTGAAGGAAGGAGGTCCAAGGAGATCCGGGAGGTCAACGCGTTAACGCCTAGCCCCAGTGCAACAGCAAGTGTATCGCTGAAACCGTCAACAGATTGGGCGTCGGAGCGTTGTTCGTCCCACACTTCCTTGAACGTATCAAGTGGATTCCAGAGCAGGACTGGTACTTCTAACCGATCAGCGATATAACCTGTTAGTCCAGAAATCCGCGCGCCACCGCCACACAGCCAGATTTCACGGACGATGCTATCCCCATTAATGTGCAGTTCCCGTTTCGCCCCGTTGATGGAACGCTTCAACTCTGCGATCAGTCCATCCGCCCATTCGTATGACGGATTGGTGGCTTGAAGGTGCCGATTCAGCGCAGCATCCATAATTTTTCGACGTTCAGCGATCTCGAAATCGCTCCCCGTTTCTTGCTGATAGAGATGCGTCAGATGATTTCCACCAATGGGAAAACTCCGTGAGAACCGTAGGGCATCTCCAGCTAGCAAACAGAGGTCTGTCCGGCCCGCACCAATATCCACAACCATTGTCATTCCACTTGATGAATTATCTTTGTGGCTTGCTATGCTTGCCAACACACTCGTTGCGAGTATCGAAGGCATCACACCTTTAGGTGTAATACCGAGTGGTTTCAGATAATCGATCTGCTGTTGGACCGTCTCACGCCGTGCAGCGATTAGTTCAACGGAAATACCATCCTCCGAGCGATGCACGTCATGGTGGTCGTAGATAGCACCTTCCACCCGGAAGGGGAGTTCTGTTTCGGCCTGCATGGCAACTAGGTGAGAGAGTTGATCATCTGTTGCGGCAGCAGGCAGGTTTGTCAATCGACGTGACGTAACTAACAGGCGGGGAATTGACAGTGCCACTGAATTACTACGTCCACCTATACGCCTCCAGAGACGCTGTAAGGTTTCGGAGATTACTTCAGTCGGGATTTCTGCTGTTGGGTTGGTATGGGTATAGGTCTCTACCCCTGCGTTCACGAGGCGAATTCCTGCTGCAGTCTGTTCTAGCTGCACCAGCTTAATTGCGCTTGTCCCAATATCGATAGATATGATTTGGTTCTTCGCCATGTCTCCCCCTACGGCAGATTAAAGTGTCTGAAATTCCAACTGCTTTTTCTTCATATCTCGCAATGTATTTCGCTCCCAGAAAGTCCCATCCGTGTATCCTTGAATTGTTGCATCAGTTTCCGCCATCTGCAGCCTTTTCTGGGCATAAAGACAATATTCTTTATCAATTTCAACCATGACGAAACTCCGCCCTAGTTTTTTCGCCACAACTCCTGCTGTTCCACTCCCCGCAAAGGGATCGAAAATGATATCTCCTTTTCTCGAACTGGCAAGAATCAGTTTCGCAAGCAGCTTTTCAGGTTTTTGCGTTGGATGGGGCGTGTTTTCAGGCATTGACCAGAAAGGAATGGTGAGGTCGGTCCAGATGTTTGATGGCGCAGTGAGTCGAAAGTTGCCATCTGCTTCTTCTGTCCAATCTTTTGGTTTCCCATCTTCCCGATAGGGAGCGATTGCCTGCCGCTTTAGTCTCACAACATCTGCATCAAAATAGTAATCGTTTGAAACTGTACAGAACCAAATATCCTCAGAGCTATTCTTCCAATTCTTTTTTGCCCCGCGTCCTTTTTCCCTCTCAAAAGTGATTCTGTTTCTGACAGTCAGATACTTATCGCAAACGAGCTGAATTGCTGTGGAAGATCGCCAATCTCCACAGATATAAACCGACGCACCCGGCTTTAGGGTGCGGATCAGTTTGGGTAGCCAAGACTCCATCCACTCCATGTATCCCTCGACTGACCGCTGCTTAAAAGAATAGGTGTTAAAATCCTTGGTCAAATTATACGGCGGATCGAGAAACAGGAGATCGATAAAGCGTGAGGGGAGCCAATCGAGGATATGGTGAAGATCTTGGTTGATGACTCTGTTTCGGATACTATTTACTGAAACAGGACTAGCAATTTCTAATAAATGTCGCTGGTAATCTGCTCTTTCCTGATTTGATAGCATTATTGTTCGGTTTCGTGGTGCTCTCTCCATAACGGTCTCCACCCTAATTCTGTCTCCAATACTTAGTCACAATCTGTTCCCCGGTGCGATCAAGGGCCCCGACACAAGAGGCAACCGTTTTACCGAGATTATCAACCCCTTCAGTTTCAACCAGAAAACCGTGCGAGCGATAGGTAACCAACTCTGCAATCTGCCGGAAAGTACCCATATCAATCCCCTCAACTTCAAGCAGCTGACTGATGCTCTCAAAAGGATTCCCCTCAACTCCAGCTTCTTCCAATGCTTCAGCCTGCTCACTGTCTTCAGGTTGTGATTCGCGACGGCTAATAATTGCACCCGCTTTGTCCGCGTCCATGCCCGGCAAGAGTTGTAATATCTCTTGCTGTGCCGTGTTGATGTTAATGAACCCGTTGACTATTGTGTCATCTGTCGTGGTAATCTGATCCACAATGCTACTAAACTCTTCCTCCGTTATCAGCTTTACTTCTTTGAGTTGATCAACATTTTGGAAGTTGCCTTGACTGTTACGGTGATCGATAATCCGATCGGCGATACCCTCATCAATGCCATCTAAGTTCTGCAACTGTCCTGCATCGGCGGTGTTGATGTTGACGATATCCTCCTCTTCTTCATTGCTTTCCACACTAATTCGATCGCGAATGTCGTTAAAAACCTGCTCCGTGACCGCTGTTGCATCAATCAGATCGCTGATACTATCGAACTCACGCTGTTGGACCAATGCGTCCTTTTCCCCTTGGGAGAAAACGGGCTGATTATTGTTCCCTTGGATCTGCGTCAATTGTTGTCCGTCCGCGTTGTTAATGTTGACACGCGCATTACCACGTGCGTCGGTATTTTTATCGATTGAATAGACCGTCACCAGATCGACCAATCCGGGAATGTTTTGCTGCGTCCCTGTCGCGTCTATTCCTATATCACTACCTGTGCCCTGGACTGTATTTAGATCTGCAGCAACCTGTTGCCCATAGAGCAGTGCCGATGTCATGCCTTCGACTCGTGCTAAGTCACGCACAGTGCGGTAGGGCCTTCCCTGCTCAATCGCTTCAGCGAGTGGTGGTTCCGTTGCGCCTACCTCTTGATAGCCCATCAGGGTCAATAGCCCTTGAATCATACTGACATCTGCGGTGTTGATGTTGATCTTGGCACCTTCATCGGTGATTTTAACGCGGTAGGTGAGCGGGCGTGCAGCTTCAATGCCCTCTCCGATCTGTTCTTCGAGCCCCTCCGCCCAATTTTCTCCAAGTGAATCGTAGGGGGTTTCATCTCCACGCAGCATCACAACTGCTCGCTCAAACCCCGCCTTTGCGGCATAGTGGAACTTGGTTCGATCCGCAAAATTTGCCTGCGCTCGCTGCTCTAGACGAATCGAGTACAGAAAGTGCGTTGCAAGGACTGAAAGAACTGTCAGCAACCAGAGTGTCGAGATAAGAGAAAGTCCACACTCGCAGCGGACCAAAAAACGGACGAATTGGCTTTCCCGTTTTCTGGTTTTCTGATTTTCTGATTTATCCGCGATGGGCATTACATATTATTCCTTTCTTTATACCTTCATCCACCCGATCCTGCTGCACCAGTTTCACCGGGCGGTTGTTCACTGAAGTTCGCACTCATTGGCAGATAAACCATTGTCGATTGGGTTACTGTATTAGTGCCGGTATTCTGACGCTGCTGACTGTTTTCACCTGCGACTGTTACCCAGACGACAACGGATGTCGGAATCATTTCGGTGTCGTCCCACGACTCATACCACTCCTCGCCATCGTAGTACCTCACATCAAAAGAGGTAATCTGATCGATGATTGGAACAATATTTACATAGATTGGATTCCCCGCTTCATCTTCAGTGGGAAGTGTGTCTGATTCGAGCAGCGGTTGAATAACGGTTTCTACATCCAAAGCTGTCGTTGACAATCGGTAAAGTGCTAATCCGCCCTCCACTTCGCTATCTGCCGTCAATAACCCTCCACCCATATCCGTCCGGTCCTCTTGCTCGTTTTCCAGTTGCCAAGCGATATCTTCTCCAATATAGTAAGCGATTCGCTGGACATCGCTTACAAGTTCCTCCGGATTGACATCTGCATCTGCGACGACCGTTTGATTTCCCGCATTCAGTTCAGCGAGAAACGGATCGGGATCGGCATGAATCAACGTCACGAAACTGATTAAATCCCGGTCAATTCCTGCCTCGATCGGATTATCCTGTGACACAATGACGAGAGACTCATCGCTTTGTACAGCTTGTAGGTTGCTCAAGTCGGCGGCAACTTGCTCTAATGCGATTCGACATTTCTGCGTCCTCACGATCCGTGATTCAGACTTCTGGTAAACATCTAGTGCAACATTGAACGCCGTGTAGGAGGCCCCTCCAATAATGACCAGAATACTGACAGCTACAAGCAATTCAAGCAAGGTAAAACCGTGGGTGTTGGGTATAGACCGTGAAATGTGAGACCTCATCCGCCACCCCCTTGTCCCTGTTGACCGCCCTGCGTCTGCTGCTGTGGTATCTGACGGTCTGCGAGATAGGTACTCATTGAAATGAATCTTTCTTCTCCACGCTCCTGCCATGTGACAGTAACGGTAACGAGGCGCAGCCCTTCAATCTCCTCCGATTCCACATCTTGGACATCCGAATGCCAACGGAACCGTGAATCCTCTCCAAATTCACCCTCCTCTTCACCTATATCCGGATACCTTTCAGACTCAATTGCCGCCATCCGAAATTTAAGGAGATACAGCGCGGTTGTTCTGTTTTCTGCCAATGCTTGCCCTTTTGCCGCTTCCGTAAAGGAACGGAGCAACGTCGGCAGAGCTAATGACAAAATGGCTAGCGTGACGACAATTTCGATTAGGGTAAAGCCGTTTTTGTCGTCTGCCGATCGGCGGAAAAATGAGATTAGGTTATTCAGAGGGTGCATCTGTCAACTCCAACGCCTCAAGTTGCTGCGCGTTAATTTTCTGAAGACGCACCCGTCCCGCTGCGTTTTCGACCGTTATGGATAGTGCTTTACCGCGCTGATCTTGAATATATAGCACAGTGTCTTCCGACGAGCCTGTTGGGGAAAAGTAGATATAATCCACACCGGTATCTATTTGAATAGTCTGAAAATTATGATTCGTTATCATGCGGGCTAAACTCACATTATGCCCCGGTTTCTGTGGTATTCCGAGGATTGCATTTGTTCGTGAAGGGGGCGGTTGCTGCAATACTGTCATTCCTTGGGCTGCGGTTGGTTGTTGAGTAGGTAGCGAACTTGAGGGACTCGCGGTTACAGGCGTGGACGGGGCACCGAGATTGAAAGTTTCGTTAGAGGCAAGCCAATAGCGGTTTGTCGTCAAATCAAACACAACGAGGTAAGCTGCCCGCTCAGTAATTGCCATATCACGCGCAAAGTTGAGGGTATCTCGGATGGCGTGGGCGGTGGATTTCAAGCGCGTCGATGCGGCGAATCCACGTAGAGAGGGCATCGCAATAGAGGAGAGAATTGCGATTAACGCAAGTACAATCATGACCTCGATCAGTGTAAAGCCTTTCGAGGTAAGCAGATATGAACCTCCTTTACTACGTGGGGTACAACTATCGCATCGGGATGAAACCCTTTCTGAACACAAAATCCATCTGGGCAGGTGCATTTCTTTACCTTACGGGGTGAGACAAATGTTGGGTGCAATACAGAACAGCAATCGGCGTTAATTTACCTCACGGATCTATCGCCTGAATCCAGTTTGTGATATCAGTGTTGAAGTCTGTGCCCCCTTCCTTGCCATCCTTACCAAACGAGTAGAGGTCGTAACTGTAACCTTCGTGAAGGCCGGGATAGACATAGATGTAATTGTTGCCCCATGGGTCTGTGAAAATTGGTTTGTTAATATAAGGACCGCTCCAATTTTCGGGTTGCGGGTTGGGGATTTGCCACAGTGCCTGTAAATTTTGTTCTACCGTTGGATAGGCCCCGACTTCTATCGCATACATCTCTAACGCGTTTTCCAAGGCACTGATCTCCAACTTGGCTTTGGCGACCTTTGCCTTATCCGGTGCATTCAAGACCCGCGGCGCAATAAAACTCGCCAACAGACCGAGAATAACAATAACGATTGTAATCTCAATAAGTGTCAGACCCGATTCGTCTAATTTTAACCGTTTGAGCATGTTTTACCTCCTATCTTGATAATGATACGATAATGGCTATTCACTGAGTGATGTGCTAGCTTCAAAGATTGGGAGTATCATTGCGACAGCAATAAATCCGATCAGTAACCCCATCAATAGAATCACTAACGGACCAATTGAGTTGGTAAGCCGTTCTAGGTTTTTCTTGATTTCCAGATCGTAATATACCGATAGTTTCGTCAGCATCTGTTCAGGGTCACCGGATTCCTCGCCAATCGCGACCATGTGAGTCAGGAGCGGTGGGAAGACAGCACTTCTCTCCAACTCTCGTGACAAAGTCGATCCCCGCTCTATTTCTTGTTCTGCGTTTGCGACTGCATTCCCGTAAACCAAATTACCGATGGTATCCTTCACAACACGAAGTGCCGGCAGCAGTATAACGCCATTCTCAAGCAGTGTTGCCATTGTTCGTGTAAACCGCACCAGCGCAAAGTTACTGAAGATTACCCCAATAATCGGGAGTTTGATTTTCACGCGATCAAAAGTCAGCCGTCCACTCTCCGTCCGAATATATTGCCTGAGTACCGCAACACCGCCAATTACCGCAATTGAGATCATCCACCAGTAAGCACTCAAGAAATTGGTAATACCGATAAGAAACCGCGTCGGGCCAGGTAATGCAACATCCAGCTCAGCGAACATACCGGTGAATTTAGGAATAACAAAGGTCATCAAGACTGCTACCGCACCGATGCTTAACGCTAACAGAATTGCGGGGTAGAATAGGGCAGAGGTCACCTCAGTTTTAAGAATCCGTTGTCTTTCAGCAAACTCAGAGAGACGTTCCAAAACGACACCGAGAACACCACCCGCTTCGCCCGCTCTTACCATATTGACATACAACTCGGAAAATACCCTCGGATGTTGTGCGAGCGCATCGTTAAGTGGCGAACCGTGGTCGACATCATATTTCACCTGTTCAACCACCCGCTTGAGTTCGACGTTGGTAATCTGTTCGAGGGTCACCCCCAAAGCGCGAGATAACGGAACATGGGCGTTAATCAGCGTCGCCATCTGATAGGTGAAGAACTCAACCTCTGCCGGCTTAATCCGAGCAGACAAGAAAGGAATTTGAATCCCTTTTCGATCTTGAGTTTCTGCGCTATCCTCGACGATACTTGTGGGCCAATACCCCATCACCTTCAGTTTAGATACAAGTTCAGCCTTATTGCTCGCCTCTTGTGTGTTGGTGACCACCGTTCCTGTGGTCGTCAGTGCTTCATAACGGAATCTTGGCATCAGAAACGCTCTCTCCCTGTCATACGTACAGGACTTACGCATTTCAGCACGGGGTCAAATATCCCGCGTTCAGACTTATGCATTTCAGCATAAGTGGTGCGGGACAAGATGCCCCGCCTACGGTTAGCGGCGTAAGTCCTAACGTAAAATGCTTACGCGTTACGCATCACGTTTTACAGCTCATATCACTTCGCCGATGTCGAACTCATCCTCTTGTGTGAGCCGTACAATTTCCTCGATGGTTGTGTACCCGGCGACCACTTTTCGCCAACCATCCTCGCGCAGCGTTTTCATCCCCAGTCGCATTGCAGCACGTTTCAGTTGGCTGGAGGACGCACTTTGAATGGTCATATCGCGCAGGTCCTCACTCATCAGGATAACCTCGAAGAGACCAATCCGTCCCTTATAGCCACGACCTCGACACTCTTTGCAACCGACCGCACGAGGGATAAGCAGATCCGAGGTAATTATCCCAGCTTGACTGCCGAGCAAATCTTGGACCCGCTCCGGTTCCGGGGTATACATCTCATAGCAGTGCGGACAAACCCGACGGGCAAGCCGTTGGGCAATAATCCCCTCTAGCGTTGAAGCAACTAAGTACGGTTCTACTCCCATATCTACCAAGCGAGTAATCGCACTGGACGCGTCGTTTGTGTGCAGTGAACTGAAGACGAGGTGCCCGGTCAAAGAGGTATGGATTCCCATCTCTGCTGTTTCGTAGTCTCGGATTTCGCCGACCAGCACTTTATCCGGGTCTTGACGGAGGATGTGTCTCAACCCCGCTGCAAAGGTCACGTTTATCTCCGGGTTTACCTGGATCTGGTTTATCCCTTCCAATTCATACTCAACCGGATCTTCTATCGTGATAATTTTGACCTCTGGGGTATTGATCTCTTTCAAACAGGCATACAGTGTGGTTGTTTTACCGCTGCCCGTTGGGCCCGTTGCCAAGATAATGCCGTGCGGTTTCTGGATCATACGGTGGAACTGATCTAGATTGTCCTCTAACAAACCGAGCTGCTCTAAACCGAATGAGATAGATTGCTTGTCGAGGATTCGCAGGACAACGCTCTCGCCATGCACTGTGGGTACGGTCGAAACACGCAGGTCAATCTGGCGATTACCAACGCTCTGAACGGTCACGCCGATCTTGCCGTCTAAGGGACGCCGCCGTTCTGCGACGTTCATACTCGCCATGATCTTGATACGGGAGGTAATCGCAGATTGGAGATGGGGAGGGGGGTTGGGCTGGTCTTCTAGAACACCGTCAATGCGATAACGGATTTTGAGTTCACCGGGGAAAGGTTCTATGTGGATATCACTGGCACCAAGGCGGACAGCATCAATAATAATCTGATCCACGGCATTGACAACCGTCGGATCTTGGCTTAAGTCTTGCTCACTGATTCCGAAATCGTCAATCGTTTCGCGTTCAAGCGTGGCAACGGCACCAACGGGTCCCTTGATGCCTTCGCTGAGAATGGCGGCAGCTGTCTTCCCGTAAGCACGGATAATAGCTGCTTCGATGTCCCCTTCGTCCGTAAGTACCGGTTCAATCTCGCATTCCGTAACCAACCGCATCTCATCAATTAACCGAACATCCAACGCATCTGCCATTGCGACCGTAAGTGTTCCTTCACTCAGGCGAATTGGCAAGACCTTGTTCCGGTAAGCGAAACTCGCTGAAACACGCTCAGTTACTTCATTCTCCGGAGTAACATCTTCAAGCAGCGTGCACGGTACTCCATATTCAAGTGCCTGTTTGGCGAGCGCGATAGACTTGGCGTCCACAAACTTTGAGAGTGCTTGGGTATGGGTAACACTTGTTGTTTCGACTTCCTCAAGAACCTGCTGATGCTCAGCTTCGGAGATTATATCTGAATCCAATATCAGTTGTACTAATGATTTCCCCACCGCATTGTGCATTGTTTGATACCCCTTCATCTTCCCAGCTTTCTACTGGAAAGTTGTTGTGTGCATAGGTAGACGCAGAGGGGTAGGTGAGGTTTAGAGATCTAATGACGATAAGCCTCTCTTAATACAATCGTAACAAAAATTCAATTTTTCAGATTCGATTTTCCGATTTCAAAAACTCCGTGAGTTCCTGAAGGGTTGTAAGTTGAACATCGACGATTGACGCATCGGGACACTCCTTGTCTTCCTCTCCGACTAGCCAAGCCGTCCACATCCCTACACCCTTTGCACCAACCATATCGTCTGAATATGTGTCTCCGACATAGATCGCTTCTTCAGGGGAGGTGCTTAACCCCATCAACGCCGCATGGAATATGCCAGCTTCTGGTTTCGATACACCAACAACGGTTGAATCGACTACTATATCAAGTAAGGGTGAGAGGTTATATTCGTCACACCACCCTCGTGTGTTTCCGAAATTGTTGCTGATAACGCCGAGCCGATATTGTTCTCGAAGCGTTGCGAGCCATCCCCGGTTTCGGTCAAGCTCCTCCTTTGCACCTTCGCAGAAAAAGTCAACATACCGGTCTTTGACCTGCGAATCTAAACCGAGCCCTTCGTAAATGCCGGTGGCGATGACATCCATCGTTTCGCGTAGTGAGAACTGGGGGGCGTTTCCGCTGTCGATAAGGCTATCCACGGCGGCACGATCCACCCGATCAAACGTCTCTCGGTCAATCTCTGGATACGCCTGCTGGAGGAACCTGTATGTTCGGTCTCGCCAATGGACACCATTGCCATCGAGTGTGCCGCCAAAATCGAATAACAAGGCACGAATTTTCATTATCGATCAAACCCTCATAAAGGTAAATGGGGATACATATTGCAACGATTTCTTAACATGAGTCTCAACCTCTTCGCAGCGGATCCGACTGTAGCCAACCGATCATACCGATGATCTCTTCCTGCCGCCCCTCCATTGACACTTCGATAAGGGCCGGTCGGTCTGCGGCGAGTGCGTCTTGTAAAACGCCTTTGAAATCCGCTATTTCATCAACCCGCACAGCATAAGCTCCGAAGGATTTGGCAAACTGAATAAAATCCGGGTTGCTCAAGTCCGTATCAATAGTGCGTCCGTTGCAACCCTTTTGCTGAGACCCTTTGATCGCGCTCAATGCGCCATCGTTCACAACGATCGTTACGACGTTGATACCGTACATCATCGCGGTAGCTAATTCCGGGGAGCCCATCATGAATCCGCCATCTCCGCTGAAACACACCACCGGCTTGTCTGGATTTGCAACTTTCGCACCGAGTGCTGCGGGGAAAGCGTAGCCGAGAGCGACACCGATATTTGGATAGAGGAAGGTTTTCGGATTCAGCACAGGGTATTCCGCAAACGAGGCGTAGCCAATGCCATGGACATCAACGGAGAGGATTCCATCATCTGGAAGCACCTCTCGTATCTCTGGCAACAGGGGCAAGGGCGGTTGCGCCGCAAACCGCTCCCGAATCCGCTCTAATGAGGGCCTCCATGAATCTTTGCCATCATCAACCTCTTCGATTAATGCTTGCAGGGTCAATTTGAGATCGCCGACAACCCCAACGTCGCACGGATACTCTCGCCCAATTTCTGCCTCGTCCTCATCGAGCTGAATCAGTGGGCGTGGCGGTTTGAGGCTCCATGTCCGTGTATCAATTGATGTGAAACGGGGACCGATGGCAAGCGTACAATCCGCAATCTGCATCGCCTGATACCCCTGATAACCGTAAACAATCTGCAATGCGAGTGGATGATCTTCGGGCAAAGCACCCTTTGCACATCGTGCCACAACAACTGGGGCATTGAGTTTCTCGGCGAGTTGCTGCAATTCCTCGCGGGCGTCGGAGTGGATGACCGCCGACCCTGCAAACAGGACGGGTCTCTCTGCGTTTCTGAGGGCTTCCACTGCGGATTGGAGATCAGCATGATTGGGTGGGGCGGCTGGCTGTCGCTCGACACGCGGCGGAATGGAAACCTCCCCCTCCCCGGTAACCACATCCATCGGAAATTCCAACACGACGGGCCCGGGACGTCCTGATCGCATGGCACGGAACGCATTTTCGACAACCTTGGGGATATCCGCTATCGTCTGCGCGATTGCACAATACTTCGTGACCGATTCAAAGAAACTCATCTGATCCAAGCCGTGAAACATCTTGCTCGGATCACGTGCGTAAAATTCGGAGTCGCTCTGTCCAGTAATCAACAACACGGGGACACAATCCGTAAATGCCTCCAAAATCCCTGTTGATGCGTTGCTCGCACCGGGCCCCGGGACCGTCAGCGCGACACCGACCTCCCCGGTAGAACGCGCATAGCCATCCGCCATCTGCGTCGAGGCATATTCATGACGGACCAGATAGTGATCTATAACGCCTGCCCCACGACGAAGGAGTGAGTCGTAGATTTGTATGTTCTGTGTTCCGGGCATCCCAAAAACGCAGCGTACCCCTTGCGCTTTCAAGCACTCAATAAGAATATCTCCACCTTTCATAAGTGTGTTCTCCTACATGTTAATTGGTTTATAAAAAAAATTACGGATGAGTCCGATTGAGTTCAAAAGTTCACTGATTCATTAATCGCACGAATGAGCCAACATAGCCCCAGCGGGTCGATAGGTGTATAGCACATCGGTAAACTCAGACCTGATTGTAGTTGCCCGATTTATCGGTCGTTGGAAATGGTGTTCTGTGGCGATGAATCGCCGAACTACAAAGTTTTGAGCATTCAAGTGCGTAAGTCCTAAGTATATCAAGGGTGTGCATAATTCAATCAATAGCCTATGCAGACACAGACCCCTGTGAGAGGGATCTCCTGATCCCGATGGTTTCCAAAATTGAGGGGAGTTGTGGCAAGGCTGCCACTCTCACAGAGAATATCTATGAACACTTCTTTAAGTATATCACAACAAAGTGGAATTGCAACCGAAACTTTCACTTCTGGTATTTGAACCGTGCAATCGCGCCTTGCTCCGCCAATTCTCCACGCGCGTAATAGGCGAGCATTTGTGGGGATTTCCATCGGCCCGCAATCTGCATCTCCACAACGGATGCACCCGCCTGGGCAAGCGATATCGCAGAGCCGATACGAAGGGAGTGCCCAGAGATAAACCCTTCCACGCCAGCCGCTTGGGCCCGTGCTTTTATCGCTGCCCGTGCACCATCTACAGACAACCGCTCCTCCCCAATATGCTCATGAAAGCGCACCCGCCGAAAGAGGGTGCCGCCTTCAATACCGCTCCACTCCCGATATCGCGCTATCGCCTCAAGCGTGGGTGCCCCAACAAACAGCATCTCTCCCACGCCCGCCTGATCCGTTTTAGACCGGTGAAGCGTCAAAGTTGAAAATCCCGATTTATCGGGGACGCTCTTTTTTATATCCTCAACGTTGACAGCGACAACCTCCCCCACTCGCAGCAGACAATCACTCATGAGACGCATCATCGCAACGTCTCTCACCCCGGACAGCGTCTCTGTAGATTTGGCGAGCGCACAAATCCGCTCCACGTCTTGCCAGTCGAGACCGTCCACCTGTCCCCGCCCGCGGCCCTTGCCTTCACGCCGAATCCCCGCCAAGGTGCGCTCGGTCATCGCCCCCGCGACTGTTTGCTCCCCGTGATATTTCGCGTGCGACTTAACGGCGGCGACCACCTGCGAAATCGTCGCCGGTGCTTTTCCCTGCGTGTGTAGGTGGGTGATGTATTCGGCTAACACCGCATCGTCCAAGATCCATTCGCCACGCCACACTTCTAATTTTTCGATAGCGTGCCGGTAGGCCCTCTGTGTGTTTGCCGACACGCTTGCTCGAATTAAATCTGCTGGTATCACTTCAGCCATCGCTTTCCTCCATATTTGATGATGGTTTAATTGCGGAAACCTTCTTACTCGTGTTAATTAAAAATATCAAGCGTAAGATTGCATTTTTTAAACAAAAATAGGAGTTACGCACTTCGGTTCGTAGTAGCGCGTTCATTGCGCCTGCTTCCCTCTCCCTGCTTGTGGGGGGGACGGGCGATAAATCGCCCGACTACAAACCTAAGACTTTACTGTAGTTGCCCGATTCATCGGGCGTCAGCAATAGTGTCCATCGGCGATAAATCGCCGAACTACAAATCGAAGCCTCCTCCGATCCGAGGCCTTGTAGAACGGGAATCGAGGGTGTTGAGCGTTCAACTGCGTAATTCCTAAGAATGAATCAGTTACGATAAATCCTTTTCAATACCAATAGGATTTAGATTTCATTCACCGGACGATTATCCCCAACTATCGCCGTGAGACCAGTGGGCTTCGGCAATAGCACCCTTGTGGTTGGTCTTTTCCGCCCCTTGGTCTTACAACGTATATTTTTAATTAAGCGTGATAAGCTAGTGGGAAATATGTAGCATTTTGCGATTTTTCGCATTTTACTACAATTTGGTTCATTAGCGCATGGGTTCATTAAAGAAAAACGGGGTGAGGAAGGATGAAGCGTGAAAACTATTGGTAGGAGTCACGCGGTAGCAGAGGATTCCAATTCCGGACAAAATGTTGCGGGACAAGCTGCCCCGCCTACGGTTGATGTGGTAGGAGGGAATTCCAATTCCCGACTAAAGGGCGTAAATCCTACAATGTATAAGGTTGTATAGGCGTCGGGTTTGGAACCCCGCCCGTCACAGATTGACACTTCCAGAAAGGAGATTTTTATAATGACTAAAACAGCGTTTCACTTTGCATCTTTACTGATGATAGCCCTGCTCTGTGTAGCGGGTTGTGGAGGAGAGGACGAGCCCCCCAAAATCACCAATAGCCAACCCGTCATTGATCGGCTCATCGTTCCGGCGGAGGTCCAAGCCGGGGCCCAGGTCAAATTGAAAGCATTTGCCCATGACGCGGACGGCGATGCGTTGACCTATACGTGGGAGGTGAGCGCGGGGAGTGTGGATTCAGCCGGTCTGTGGAGTGTCCCATCGGCTGCGACAAGCGCGCTGGTCTCAGTCCATGTGCGTGATGGCGTCAATCCGCCGGTGACGAGTTCCAAAAAGAGCGTCACGATTACCAAACCGGCACCACCGCCTGCGCCGGAGGGGATGGTGCTGATCCCCGCGGGCGAGTTTGAGATGGGGAGCAACGCCCCGGTGGCACAAAACGATGAACAGCCGGTGCACACGGTCTACATTGATGCGTTCTTTATGGACAAATACGAGGTGACAAACTGAGATTACAAGAAGTTCGTGCTTGCCAACCCCCGTTGGCAAAAGGATAGGATTGATAGGGCTTTCCATAGCGGATATTACTTGGCAGATTGGAACGGGAATGACTATCCCGGTGGGAAAGCGAATCACCCGGTTGAGCTTGTGAGTTGGTATGCGGTGCTGGCTTATGCAGGGTGGGTAGGCAAACGGCTGCCGACGGAGGCCGAATGGGAGTATGCGGCGCGGGGTGGTCTGTCGGGTAAAGCGTATCCGTGGGGGGATGTCATAGATCTCGGTAAGGCAAATTATGGCAAGAATGTCGGGGATACAACAGCGGTGGGCAAGTATCCGTCGAATGGGTACGGTCTGTATGACATGGCGGGCAATGTATGGGAGTGGTGTCTGGACGAGTACAACAAGGATTTTTATTTTACTTCCCCCCGTCGGAATCCGATATCGGGTGCGAACAGTCCGGATTGAGTTATAAGTAATTTCACAAGTGTTAAAACCAATCGCGTCGTGCGCGGTGGTGACTGGCACAATGATCGGCATTTCCTGCGCGTGGCTTATCGCGGCGGGAGTTCCCCGACGAACGTCTTCGGGTTTCGTTGTGCGAGGGCTCAGTAACCTCTTGAATCTTTACCCCTTTCCCCTTAGCTCCTATTAAGCAATCGCTCACGAGAAATTGGGTTTGTGGCAAATACGGGCCAATCCTTTCATCCCCAATGGATTGGGACTAAGAAACCTATAAATCTTGATTCAGACAACCACGCGCCGGCCCACGCGGTTTTTCAAGTACCGGTGTGGCGTTTTTGCCACGACGGTGTAGCATAATTTCGACAGCTTCCTCGTGAAAACGGCCCTTCCTTTGAAATCACAACTCATGTTACAAGCAGATACAAAGTTGCCCGGAGAGCGAGTCTGCCAAGACACTCGGTTTTTTGCCAATACGCTTCGGAACATTCAAGATAACTGTGGCATCTAAATTGCTCATCATTGATGAACCGATCGAATTTCGTTTGGCAACGATTGACCAAACTTTACAGACCAAATGGCAGCTCACTACCAATAAAGGAGCCCTTGAACATGAGAGCAACCGTGACATTATTTATGATTTTCATCCTATTTTCCTTCAACACTTTCGCCACAGATTATACACGATTGGGGTTACCCGAAGATGCCAAAGCCCGCCTTGGAAAAGGGTGGATATCTGGTAATATTGCGTATTCTCCCGATGGTACTCAGCTTGCAGTGGCCAGTAGTATCGGTATTTGGCTCTACGATACGACGCCTCATCAAGTTGAAAACTCCCGGAACAGAAAGGTCGCTCTGCTCACGGGGCATAGGGACGATGTCAAGAGTGTAACATATAGTCCGGACGGTGGCACCATTGCCAGTGGGAGTTGGGACACCACCGTGCGGTTGTGGGATGCTGTCACAGGGCAGCAAAAAGCGATACTCACGGAGCATACGGCCCCTGTTTTTAGTGTAGCGTTTAGTCCGGACGGTGGCACCATTGCCAGTGGGAGTTGGGACACCACCGTGCGGTTGTGGGATGCTGTCACAGGGCAGCAAAAAGCGATACTCGCGGGGCATACGGGCGCGGTCAGTGGTGTAGCGTTTAGTCCGGACGGTGGCACACTTGCCAGCGGGAGTTGGGACAATACGGTGCGACTGTGGGATGCTGTCACAGGACAGCAAAAAGCGATACTCACGGGGCATACGTACGGGGGCTGGAGTGTAGCATTTAGTCCGGACGGTGGCACACTTGCCAATGGGAGTTGGGACAATACGGTGCGACTGTGGAACCTCACGCGGTTGTGGGACATCCCTACAAGGTGGCAAAAAGGGATACTCACGGGGCATACGGCCCGGGTCTTTAGTGTAGCGTTTAGTCCGGACGGTGGCACACTTGCCAGTGGAAGTTGGGACAATACGGTGCGACTGTGGGATACCACTACAGGGTGGCAAAAAGCTAAACTCAAGGGGCATAGGTACGGAGTCCGGAGTGTAGCGTTTAGTCCGGGGGGTGACACGCTTGCCAGTGGGAGTTACGATGGCACAGTCCTCCTGTGGGTAGTCACACCACCTGCTCCCGCGAACCCCCGATGAGGGGTTCGCCTTACTCGGTCCAACTCTTAATAGGAGTTACGCCCTTCAGTTCGTAGTAGCGCGTTCATTGCGCGTTCTTCCCTCCCTCTGCTTGCGGGGGGGACTAAGGGGGGGAGGGATCGCCCTACTACAAACCTAAGTCCTGACTGTAGTTGCCCGTTTCTTAACGGGCGTTGGGAACGGTCTCCAACGGCGATAAATCGCCGAACTACAAATTGCCTTGAATCCCGATGTCTGCATCGGGGATTTGAGCGTTCAACTGCGTAAGTCCTAACAAAGACGGATTGCAAATGACGCCGAAGAGGCGACAGTACAAAGCATTAAAACGCTTATTAAAAAAGGAGCCCTTTACATGAAAACCACCGCAACGTTAGTTATGCTTTTCACCTTATTTTCCTTCAACACCCTCGCTGCAGATTATACGCGATGGGGGTTGCCCGAAGGCGCCAAAGCCCGCCTCGGTAAAGGAAAAATATCTGGTAATATTGCGTATTCTCCGGACGGGCCCCGTCTCGCGGTCAGTAGTACCATCGGGATTTGGCTCTACGATACCGCGACCTATCAAGAGGTTGCCCTATTGACTGGGCATACGTCTTGGGTCCATAGCGTATCGTTCAGTCCTGACGGAAAGACTATCGCAAGTGGAAGTGCTGATGAGACCGTCCGTCTCTGGGATGCCGGCGCCAGAGATCTCATACATACCCTCACCGGGCATACGGATGGGGTCTATAGCGTGGTGTTCAGGCCCGATAGTCGCACGCTTGCCAGCAGCGGAAGCTGTGATAAGACCGTCCGGCTGTGGGATGCCATCACGGGCGAACACAACCGCGCCCTCACCGGGCATACGGGTGATGTCACAAGCGTATCGTTCAGGCCCGATGGAAATACACTTGTAAGTGAAAGTACTGATGACACCGTTCGGCTGTGGGATGCCCGCACAGGGACACTTAGACACACCCTCACCGGGCATACGGGTTGGGTCAGTAGCGTCGTGTACAGTCCCGATGGAAATACACTTGCTAGTGGGAGTGGCGATGGCACGATTCTCCTGTGGGAGCTCGCCCCGGATCCCGATACAGCGGAACCACCCCCGACACCGGGAGATGTCAATGGGGAGGGGGTGATCAACATCCAAGATTAGGTGTTCGTGGCCGGGCAGCTCGGGCAAACAGGACAAAATGATGCCGATGTCACCGGGGACGAAGTTGTCAACCTCCAATAATCCGTGTGAATCCGCGATTCAGACAATATGACCCGAAGCCTTGTTGGACCATCCAGCAGGGTTTTTTTATGGCTTTTGATCAGAGCGCAGCCGGTGTTCCCGACCGATACAAACAGCATCAGAGTCTAAGCGTTGGGTCGGTTGGCTGGGGGCGGATGGGCATGAACTGACTTTGGTAAGGTTACGGAATTCCGTGACTATTTCAAATTTAGAATTGACCGATTGATTCGCAAACCTTGTTCAATTCCAGTGTTGGCACGGGTTGAAATGGAAAAAAGCTACAGCCTTTGCAGGCATTCGTCTGTCAGGTTTTTTGTTGCAAATTATCTCGATCTGATATATAATTATGCACTGAAGACAGTATATTAACTACGATTGCGCGGATTGCACGGTTTGATGCGGTTCTTTTTAGCCTTCAGTTTGTGAGAAATTTCACAAACTTCCTTGAAAGGAGGAGGCAAATTCATAATAAAGATACAAGAGAATTTGCCCTATGGAACAGATGCTTTTTAATTTCGCAAATGTGTTACTCTTTCTAGTTGTTGGGTGTCTATTCGTTACGCTTAACCTCGTCATGTCTCGTCTGCTCCAGACCCGACTCTTCACCGACGAAAAGTATATGCCCTACGAGTGTGGTGAGGATCCTATTGGTGATACTCGCATTAAGTTTAATGCTCGATTCTACGTCATTGCACTTATTTTCTTAATTTTTGATGTCGAGATTGTATTTCTATTTCCTTGGGGCGTTGTTTTCCGTGAGATTGGGCTGCTCGCATTTGTCGAAATGCTGATTTTCATCTTTATGCTATTGGTCGGTCTTGCCTATGTGTGGGTGAAAGGGGACCTCCAATGGATCCGCTCGATTCAGTCTGTAAGGGAGGAAATTGAACAATGATAATCGAGGAGAAACTAGACAAGAATATCATCGTAACCTCTATTGATGCTGTCGCCAATTGGGCGCGGGCATCTTCTTTATGGCCCATGACCTTTGGGCTTGCGTGTTGCGCTATTGAGTTTATGGCGACCGCCGCTTCAAATTATGACTTAGACCGCTTCGGCGCAGGGGTTCCGCGTGCAACGCCTCGTCAATCCGATCTGATTATTGTTTCGGGGACAGTAACACTAAAAATGGCGACTCGGATTAAACGGCTCTATGAACAGATGCCCGAACCGAAATATGTCATCTCCATGGGAAGTTGCGCTACGAGCGGTGGACCCTATTGGCAGCACGGCTATCACGTTCTGAAGGGCGTAGACCGAATTATTCCCGTTGATGTCTACGTGCCCGGTTGCCCGCCACGTCCGGAGGCTGTGCTTGAAGGCTTGATGAAGCTGCAGGAAAAAATTAAAACACAGACGGTTGCAAAACGAACAAGCGTGCCTTTCCTGAAGAAACTCTTCACCAAAACAGACCTAGAAAACAATGCAGAGGCGATGGCTGAAGCCCAAGCAGCACAGGCAGAACACGAAGAACAGGAAGAAGCCGCCGGTTAAACTTAGGTAAATAAGGCTTAAATTTTAAGAAGGGGGAATGACAACGCTGTTGGTAATCAGCCAAAAGCGTTGATACTTTTTCGTGACACCACAAGAAATTTACGAGAACCTAAAAGATAAATTTGGAGATTCAATCGTCTCATTTGAAGAAGACATTGCAGATCCCTTTATTGTCGTTTCCACCGAGTCGAGTCGCACAATACCTCGCCGAAGATGAAGGGTTGACTTTCGATTTCTTGATGTGTATGAGCGGAGTGGATCTCGGCGCGAAGGACCCCAACTATTACGTCGTATATCACCTCTACTCAATGACTCACCGCCACAAACTGGTCCTGAAAATTGTCCTCCCCAAAGAAGAAGAGCCCCACGTTCCCACCGTTGAGCATATCTGGAGAACTGCCAACTGGCATGAACGGGAGGCATACGATCTGTTTGGGATTATCTTTGACGGCCACAGCGATTTGCGACGGATCCTGCTTCCCGACGATTGGGAAGGCTACCCGATGCGTAAGGATTATACAGAGCCTGAGTTCTATCGAGGGATGCGAGTGCCGTATTAAACGGAAAAGTGTAAAGGAAACTTATCATGGCAGCACCACAACAGGACAGCAAATTTATTGAACTGAAGCCATTTACAGATGAGATGATTGTTAGCATGGGACCGCAACACCCAAGCACCCACGGCGTGTTAAGGCTTGAGTTGAAACTAGACGGTGAAATCGTCCGGGACGCAATTCCACATATCGGCTACTTACATCGCTGCTTTGAAAAACATTCCGAAAATCTGAACTATCAGCAGATTATTCCCTTTACCGACCGGATGGATTATATCGCAGCGATGAATATGAATTGGGGTTTCTGTCTGGCGGTTGAAGAATTGATGGCGACAGACCAGAAAAAGTTTCCCGGCGTTCCTGAACGAGGGGAATACCTTCGCGTTCTCATCGGCGAACTGAATCGGATCGGGAGCCATCTGTTATCTTTCGGCACCTACGGCATGGACATCGGTGCGTTCACGCCGTTCCTTTACGCCTTTAGGGACCGGGAGAAGATTCTCCTGCTTTTTGAAAAGATCTGCGGCGCACGATTGACGTACAATTATATCCGTGTCGGCGGAGTCTCAAGGGATACGCCGCCGGGATTTCTTGACGAAGTGAAGGAATTTATTGACTATTTCGAGCCGCAGATCGATGTGTACAACTCGCTACTCACCGCTAACCGCATCTTCATTGAGCGCACAGCAAATGTTGCTGTCATGGATTCGGAAATGGCGATTAACTACGGCATTACAGGCCCCAACCTCCGCGGAGCGGGGTTACAATGGGATCTACGCAAAGATGAGCCGTACTCTATCTATGACCGATTCGACTTTGATGTTCCAGTGGGTAGAGATATTCCGGAGCTTGGCGTAGTCGCCGGCGACTGCTGGAATCGTTATAAGGTCCGGATGGATGAAATGAAGGAATCGGTCGGGATTATCCGGCAGATTCTTGAGTCCGGTCTGCCCGATGGCCCAATTCAGACGGAGCTGAAAGCGGTGCGTCCTCCGAAGGGCGAAATCTTTCACCGAAGTGAAGCCCCCCGTGGTGAACTGGGATTTTACATTGTGAGTGATGGGACACCGAAACCGGTGCGCTTGAAAGCCAAGTCGCCCTGCTTTACAGCGTTGAGCGCGTTACAAGAATTGAGTCGCGGATTAATGGTCGCGGACATTATCGCAATCATTGGTAGCATTGATATTGTCATGGGAGAGGTTGACCGCTAGATTCGATGTCTATCTTCACGAATCACGTTTCACGCATAAGGAGTTTGAATGCCACTCGGTTTACACTCTGAAAACCTACATCAATTTTTCGTCCAAGCCTCCGAGAGTTGGGCACAAAGGTTCGTCCAAGAGCACGCGCCATTTTTGGCACATCTCCCCGCCCCCCTCGGCGAGTTGGTGATTATGCTCGCATGTTGCGTCATCTTCGTCGCCGTTGTTCCCCTACTCCCGCTCGGTCTTGTTTTAGCCGAAAGGAAAGTTTCCGCCCATATCCAAGATAGGGTCGGACCGATGCGAGTCGGACCGCACGGTATCCTTCAAACTCTAGCCGATGGAGTCAAGCTCATCTTCAAAGAGGACCATATCCCGCGAGAGGGAGATAAATTCCTCTTCGTGGCTTCCCCATACATTATCTTCGCCTGTTCCTTTGCCGTATTTGCTGCGATCCCATTCGGCCGGTCTATTCTGATCAGTGACCTAAACATCGGTATCTTTTATATCATGGCGATCTCCTCCGTCATTGTGATGGGCGTGATTATGGCGGGTTGGGCGTCCAATAGCAAGTGGTCTCTACTTGGAGCGATGCGATCGGCCGCCCAAATCGTTAGCTATGAAATTCCGATTGGTCTTGGTATCTTGACAGTTGTCATGCTAGTACAGTCCCTGAATATGCAGGAAATCGTCAAAGGACAAGACGGGATAGCGAATTGGCTGATTTTTCGGACACCGTTCACCTTTATTGCATTCTTCGTTTTCTTCATTTCCGCGATTGCTGAAGTCAACCGGACCCCGTTTGACTTGCCCGAAGCAGAATCTGAATTGGTCGCTGGGTTCCATACCGAGTATAGCGGTATGCGTTTCGCACTATTCTTCATTGCGGAATATGCGAATATGTTCGCTGTCAGCGCAATTGCTGCAACGCTGTTCCTCGGCGGTTGGCACGGGATTGTACCTGCAGAAATGTTACCTCAAGCCGGCATACTCGGCTTTGCCCTGAGAGCGATTACCCTCGGTGGACTCTTGGGTGTTGCTATCAAAACGCTGGCATTGGTGTTTGTCATGATGTGGCTGCGCTGGACGCTGCCGCGCCTGCGTGTGGATCAGCTGATGAATCTATGTTGGAAGTATTTTATACCGATCTCATTTTTCAATATTCTGGGCGTCGGCATCTGGGGATTGATTTTCCCGAAAGATTCGATGTTAAGCATTATTATCAGTATCGTTGTCATTATACTTGGACTCATTTTCACCTTCGGCGTGCTAGGGAAGAGTTTATCTAAGGGACCTGAACCCCCGCCCAGTTCGGCGGAGAGGCGAATTTCTGCGACAACATAGAAAAGCCAAAGGAACACAAATTTACGTCTCAAGGAGGTTTTTATCATGCGCCACTATCTGTCAAATATCTATTTGGGGGTTTATACAGCCCTCGTCGGTATGCGTATCACCTTCAAACAGTTCTTAAAACCCTCCGTCACCCATCAATATCCTTACGACCGGTCCTTTGAGCAGAAGAAAAATATACGCGAGATCCCTAAAGGCTATCGCGGAAAACTACACAACCGCATTGAGGACTGTATCGGTTGTAAAAAATGTGAGATGATCTGTCCTGTCGATTGCATTACCATTACCACCCAAAAACTACCCAAGGGCGAGCGGCTTTGGGATAGTATGAATGTGGTCCATCTCAAAGATAGGACAGAAATTATCGGTAATATTGAGGGAGACGAGAAACCAGCACCCAATACAACTGTTACAATTCAGACACGCGACGAAAGCACCGTCACTGTTTCGAGCGAGGAAATCGCTAATGTCGTTGAACGGAAGCCGGTCATTTTCTACCTCGACCAGTTTGACATCGATATGTCGCTCTGTATGTACTGTGGTCTTTGCACCGAGGTTTGTCCAACGGAATGCCTGATTATGTATGATAATCTTAGCGACGGGATTGAATACTCAACCTTCGATCGGACAGACCTGATTTACGAATTTGCGAAACCAGAAATGTATGATCAACCGGATGATGAATCCACTGAGGCAGAAGCCGCAGACTAATTGGGTACAAATTCAACCCCAAAACTAAGTAACTGAGTCCACTCATGGAATTTAATCCTCAACAACTGGTTTTCTACCTTTTTGCCCTGCTGACCATCGGATCCGCAGTTATTGTCGTAACGATAAAAAATATCGTCTACGCTGCCTTTTCACTGATGGTTACCCTTTTTAGTGTTGCAGGGCTTTATGTTTTCTTACAGGCGGATTTCCTTGCCGCCACCCAAGTGATAGTCTATGTCGGCGGTATTCTCGTACTCATCCTATTTGGGGTTATGATGACAAGTGGTCGCTTGGATTTGAAACTAAAGCTCGAGCGCGGACAGATGTTCTGGGGAGCGATCGTATCGCTGATCCTCTTTGGCTTGCTTCTGAGTGTCATTACAAACACCCCACAATGGGAGAATGTGGACGTGGGGGCATCGCAGGAACCGACAACAAAAAAGATTGGCGAAATGATTATGAAGGAAGAATTCTTACTGCCATTTGAGATCGCTTCGATTCTGCTACTGGTAGCCTTGATTGGTGCGGCACTCATTTCTCGTAAGGAGGTCAGGGACGAATGAGTTTGCAGAGCTACCTTGTCATCAGCATTATACTATTCTGTCTCGGAATCTTTTGTGTCTTGACGCGCAGAAACGCTATCAGCATACTGATGGGAATCGAGCTGATCCTCAATTCATGTAACCTCAACTTTGCTGCCTTTTCTCGCTACGTGACACCGCCCGATGATATCAGTGGTCAGATTATCGCGCTTTTTGGAATTGTCCTTGCCGCCGCCGAAGCCGCTGTCTTTTTAGCCATTATTCTGGCAATTTATAGAGAGTTCAGCACCATCAGCCCCGACGAGACCGACACTTTGAAGGGATAAACCGTTTAGGATTACGTACTTCGGTTTGTAGTAGCGCAATTTATTGCGCGTCACAACGGAGGATAGATGATATACAAAGGGCAGGAAACGACACCAGAGTTTCACTTTATCAAGCCCATCATGGAGTCTTGGACAAATTTATATGAGAAAGCGGCGGAGGCCTTCCCCCAGGAAGATAATTTTTGGTTCAGCGAGCGGGGACACGTAAGTATGCTTTGTGCAGCGAGTTGGCTGACGGATGTTCCTGCTCTCACCGAGGTGAAGACTAAGAAGCGGGGCTCCAACTCGGGTCATGCCGACATCCTGCTGGGAACAGGAGATATGAAGATCGTAGGAGAGGCGAAATATGCTGATATTTACGACACTGGGCACCTTGATCCTGCAATGCGTGAACTGACAGCAGCCCGAAAGGCAGCATCAGAGCTGCCAAAGGATCTTGCTAATCATCGACTAGGTATCCTTTTCGCTCTTTTCTGGGGCAAGCGAGAGCCTGATGAGAGCTTGGTAGGGAAAACGATAGAACGATTTAGAGCTGAATGCCCTGCAGGAATTGCTTGGTCCATAACCGCACCTAAGTCGCAGCAGGCAAAAGAATATTCACCTGGGGTATTCATGGTCTTCTCTAAGCCATGCTAAACGTAGGTACGTAGGTTGGGTTGAACGGAACCAATGAAAAATACCAACCATTAAACTGAATTTTGGAGTTCAATTCTACTTGAAATTTCACAAATCAAGTGAAACCCAACACTAAACTGTTATGGTGAATTCTAAAAATAAATAAACACTTTCGCCCCCGGTAGGTGCGGTTTCTAACCGCACCGCATCGGCACAGTTAGAAACAGTGCCTACCAAATGGGAGAACAGTAGGTTCGGTTTCCTAACCGCCCCGGTTTGGCGTGTCTCATTAATTCTAAAATCTACCATAGTTGTTAGGAAATGACAGAATGGGACGTTTTGCCGTGGAACTCAAGTTAGCAAATAGTATTGATGCTGCGCTTGTGCATCGTGGCCTTCTCGCGCCCGATCAGGTACGTCAAACCGAAATTCGGGGTGTAGTGGATACAGGAGCAGTCCGACTGGTAATTCCCAAACGTGCGGCAACGGAGCTGGGCGTGCGCGAAGTTGATGAAATACAGGGCCGCTATGCCGATGGACGCATAGCCACACGGAAGCTAGTAACTGATGTTCTGGTGGAACTTTTGGGCCGTGAAGCAACTTTTCGCACAAGTGTTGAGCCCGACCGAGATTCGGCACTCATCGGAGCAATTGTCCTCAATGATCTGGATCTACTTGTAGATTGTACCACCGAAAGATTACGCCCCCGCGATCCCAATCATATTATTTCAGAAATAGAGTAAGTCACTCCATTAGGAGATTATTATATGCCTGTTGTACCGCTTATTAGCATCATCTTACTTGCCCCCCTTGCAGCGTTCGCGTTTTTCGGGCTCCTATCACTGACCGGACGCAATTACCGCCGCCAAGACCTTGTTTCGACCGCAGCGATGATTGTGGCGTTTGTCTGCGCGATCCTCCTGTTTACAAACGTCATCAATGATCCAGATAAGTATTCACACGATGGCGCAGAGATTCACTCGCTCACATGGCTTCCACTTGGTTCGGTCAACTTTTCAATGGGGTTCCTCTTCGACAGTGTGACCGCCGTTATGCTCCTCGTTGTCACGATTGTCAGTAGCCTCGTGCATATCTTTTCGATCGGATACATGCACGGCGATCCCCGCTACCCTCGCTTCTTTGCCTTCCTGTCATTGTTCTCCTTCTCCATGCTCTTCTTGATTGTTTCTGATAACCTGCTCGGTATCTATATCGGCTGGGAACTTGTCGGGGTCTGTTCTTATCTACTCATCGGATTCTGGTTTGAACAGGACGCGCCAGCGAATGCGTGTAAGAAAGCGTTCATGACGACCCGCGTTGGCGATGTCGGGATGTTCATCGGCATGATGATGCTATTCACCAAATTCCGTACGTTATCGCTCTACGGCGACGAGGGTATTTTCGCACTCGCCAGCAACCTGACTACAGGTGATATGACGTGGTTATCGATTGCCGGTGTGCTGATCTTCTGTGGTGCCGTTGGTAAGTCGGCGCAGATCCCCTTGCACACATGGCTGCCAGATGCGATGGAAGGTCCCACGCCTGTCAGTGCCTTGATTCACGCTGCGACAATGGTAGCGGCAGGGGTGTATCTTACCGCACGCATGTTCCCAATCCTCACCGCGGATTCATCATTGGTCATTGCGTATGTCGGGGGCATCACAGCGTTAGTCGCAGCAACGATCGCCATCGTTCGGTTTGACATCAAGCGGGTCCTTGCCTATTCAACTATCAGCCAACTGGGATATATGATGTTGGCGATTGGGGCGGGGAGCTATGTCGCAGGCCTCTTCCACCTCACGACACACGCATTTTTCAAAGCCCTACTATTCCTCGGATCCGGTAGCGTCATCCACGCCTTCCACGCCGCCCACCATGCTCACGACCACGATGACGACCATGTTCACGATCATGACCACGCGCATGCCGACGACCATGCAGCCTCATTCGATAGCTTCGGCATTGACCCCGCGCAGGATATGCGCCACATGGGAGGGCTTAGACATAAGATGCCCATCACCTTTGTGACGATGCTGATTGCAACGTTGTCAATCGCTGGGGTGCCTTATATCTTCTCAGGGTTCTGGAGCAAGGATGCCGTCCTCGTTGAGGTGCTCTACAGGGCAATCTCTTGGGATTCCGTACATCACTATATTCTGTTTGCTATGGCAGCACTCGCAGCTGTTATCACCGCATTCTATATGTTCCGCCTCATCTTTATGACGTTTACCGGAGAACCGCGCAATCAAGAAATGCACGACGGTGCACACGAATCGCCTTTGAAAATGGCAATCCCACTGATTATTTTAGCGGTTCTCAGTTTCCCAATCGTCAACAAATGGTCGTTTGAAAAATATGTGAAACAACCGGAACAACCCCACATCCATGCACCGAAACATGCCATGTACGATTCAAATCAAGGTGTCTTACATGCACAGTTAGGGGTTTCCGATGCGTATGCTGCAGAAGACGTGCATCAGGACGATGCACATCATGATGATGCAGCGCACCATAGCCCTGATCACGATAAGGCACACAACATCGTAGTGCCGTTGTCATTTGTTATCGTCATTATTGGGATCGGGTTATCCGCGCTGTTCTATTACTGGAGAAAGTTTTCTGCTGACGCTGTTGCAGCGCGGCTGCGACCAATTTACACGCTGCTCTGGAATAAATACTATTTTGATGAATTTTATGACGGTGTGCTTGTCGCACTTACCGTCGCAGGTTCAAAAGTGCTCGGACTGTTCGATTTGCGTTTCATTGATGGCATTGTCAACGGGGTCGGTGTCGCTGTACAGGCCGGTTGTGCCCGAGTCGCAGGGTGGTTCGATAACACCTTTGTCGATGGACTGGTCAATTTAGTCGCCCGAATTACGTGGTCGGTCGGTGGCAGGGTCAGACGGGTTCAAACTGGCATGATCCAAAATTATCTGCTAGCAGTTTTGGGCGGTGTTGTGCTGCTGATTCTGATTTTCCGGGCTTTATTCTAAGTGTGCTGCTACTATGGAGTGAGGTGAATGGTTTTTGAGTGAGCATCGGAGTAAGGAAGCTTGCGGCCGACTCTATTTCGGTGATAACCTCGATATTCTACGAAATCACATCCCCGGCGAAAGCGTCGATCTAATCTATATCGATCCGCCGTTCAATTCCAATCAGGCTTACAACGTCATTTTCAGCGAAGCAGATGGTGAATCCTCTCAAGCACAGATTCAAGCCTTTGGTGATACGTGGCACTGGGGACCTGAAACTGAGGCTGCCTATGAGGAACTCATCGAAGACGCACCGACCCGTCTGGCAGAGACTATCCGGAGCTTTCGTGGATTCCTCGGTGAAAACAATCTGATGGCGTACCTCGTGATGATGGCGGTCCGATTGGTGGAGCTCCACCGTGTCCTGAAGGCGACGGGGAGTTTTTATCTCCATTGTGACCCAACAGCAGCGCACTATTTGAAGATTATCTTAGATCAGATCTTTGGCGTTCAGAATTTCAAAAATGAAATTATTTGGCAAAGAACGGAGAGCCACAACACAGCTGACCGATACGGGAATATAGCAGATATTCTTCTATACTACACAAAATCAGATACAGGGGTATGGAATCGTTCCCATCATAGTTATTCTGGGGGCACTCAAAGATACAGCGAGCAACAGTTAAAGCGATTCCGCCATGTTGATCAGAATGGCCGTCGCTATAAGTTGGAGAATTTGACAGCACCCAGACCCAACAGTGATTCCGGAAAATTTGAATGGCGCGGGACCATGCCGGGGCGGTCACGCGGTTGGGGGTATAGGTTTGAGCAACTGGAACAGTGGTGGGCTGAGGGCAAGATACACACCAAAAAAGACGGCACCCCACGTATGGACGGATTGAAAATCTATCTTGATGAAGCGGAAGGAAAGCCACTTCAGAATATCTGGACTGATATTCCGAGAATATCGAACACATCAACCGAGCGATTGGGTTTTCCAACTCAGAAGCCTATTGCATTGCTAGAGCGTATCATCAGCGTATCTTCCAACGAAGGAGCTGTTGTCCTCGATGCCTTTTGTGGGTGTGGCACGACCATCGCCGCCGCTCAAAAGCTCAATCGCCGTTGGATAGGGATTGATATCACCTATCTCGCGATTTCTCTGATAGAATATCGTCTGGAGGACACCTTTGGAGGTAATGCCAAATATGAAGTGATAGGTGTCCCGAAAGATCAAGCCTCCGCACGAGACTTGAGTTTACGAGACCGTTATCAATTCCAGTGGTGGGCCCTAAGCTTAATTCGGGCCCGACCGCATCAGGGCAAGAAAAAGGGAGCCGACCAGGGGGTCGACGGTCTAATCTATTTTCAGGACATTGCCCCTGATAATCCGAAAAAGAAGCTCACGCAGAAAATTGTTGTTCAGGTCAAGAGTGGGCAGGTTTCTGTCAGAGACATCCGGGAATTGAAAACGGTTGTTGAGAACCAAAACGGAGTCATTGGGGTCTTTATCACACTCCGAGAGCCGACCCAACCGATGGTCACGGAAGCAGCGACAGCGGGCACATGGAAGCGTTTCGCGCTGACATATCCAAAGATTCAGATTCGCACAATCAAGGAACTGCTCGACGGAAACGGAATCGAATATCCACAGACACCCGCTAATGTTACATTCCGAAGGGCGGAACAGGCAACACGATCCAAACAATTTGAACTAGAGGTTTTTTGAGTAATCTGAAAAGAGGAACATGAATCATCTTTCCTAGATACAGCAGCTAGACTTGATAAAACAACCCTTTCCGAAGGAATCTTAAACTATCTTCAAAGAACAAATCAGATCTGATGTAAAACATGAAAAATTTGGCGCATTGCACCATATAAAGTAGGAGTAGATTTCAAATCTGTGCTACCTACGGACGCTTTTAACGAGGAGGATTTCACTGGATGTTATCGTTGATGATTTTCATCCCCCTGCTAGGGATGCTTGTGGTTCTGTTTGCTATTCGGCGGGAACAGGAGGAACTCGCTAAGCGTGTGACGTTTATTGTCACACTGATCCCGCTGCTGATTGCAGTGTTTCTTTTTATAGATTATGACCGATCCGCGTCGGGGCATCAGTATGAAGAAGACGTGATGTGGATTCAAGCATTCAATATCCGCTACCACGTCGGGATTGATGGCCTCAGCGTTACACTGGTGCTTTTAACAGCACTGTTAGGTCCGATATGCGTTCTCGCATCGTGGAAAATCGACAAAGGAATCAAAGCGTACCTTGCGCTGTTTCTGCTCTTAGAAACGGGGATGATCGGTTTCTTCTGCGCTCTGGATATGTTCCTATTCTATGTTTTCTTTGAACTGACACTGCTTCCGATGTATTTCCTAATTGGGATATGGGGCGGCCCGAGACGTGAGTATGCGGCAATTAAATTCTTCCTGTATACCCTTTTTGGTAGTGTGCTGATGCTTATTGCTATGATTGCCGTTTACCTCAAGGGCGGCACCTTTGATATTCCAACGCTGATCGAACTTGCGAAGACCCCGGGCCACGCACTCGCAGATCCCACATTCCAGATATGGGCGTTTCTCGGTTTCTTCATCGGCTTTGCGGTCAAAGTGCCAATCTTCCCCTTCCACACATGGCTCCCCGATGCTCACGTCGAAGCACCGACGGCAATTAGTGTCATCCTTGCTGGCATCCTTTTGAAGATGGGGACTTATGGACTGGTTCGTGTGAACTTTGCGATGCTGCCCGAAGGGATGGACTTCTTCTGCAATGGCGAAGGCACTTGGGGAAATTCGTTAGCAATCCTCGGCTTTATCAACATCGTTTATGGCTCACTCTGTGCGTTGGCGCAGACCGACTTCAAGAAACTTGTCGCCTACTCCAGTATTGGTCACATGGGATTTGTCCTAATAGGGCTTGCAGCGCGGAATGAGAGCGGATTAACCGGTGCTATCCTTCAGATGTTCAACCACGGCGTGATTAGTGCGATGCTGTTTCTCTTGGTTGGCGTTGTGTATGACCGAGCCCACCACCGCGAAATCAACGGGTTCGGTGGACTCGGCAGCAAAATGCCGATATACACCGGCCTAACAACCCTCGCGTTTATGGCGTCCTTAGGGTTACCGGGACTCAGCGGCTTCGTTGGGGAAGCACTGTCTCTGCTGGGGGCATACAGTAAATTTAAAGTGTTGACAATCCTTTCAACCGCCGGTATTGTTGTCGGTGCAGCTTACTTCCTCTGGACATTACAACGTGTCTTTCTGGGAGAGTTGAATCCGAAATACGAGAGTATCACTGAAATCAATGGGCGCGAAATCGCAACGTTGGTTCCATTGGGAATCCTAACGATTGTACTAGGCATTTGGCCCTCAATCGCCATTGATATGTTTAGAGAAGCCGTGAGCATATTGCCGCTTGTACAATAAAGGGAGAGTTCATTGCCAAACATTGCAAGTATTCCTTACTTTATACCAGAAATCGTTTTAGTTATCTTTGCAGTGACCGTCATCTTATACGATCTAGCGTCGAAAAAGAGAGAGGGCGACGGTGCTGCTTATCTATCGCTTATCGGGCTTGTAGTCGCGGTTATCACGGCAATTGTGATTGGATCCGAAGACCGATCTCTGTTCCTCGGCATGATCCGACTCGATAGTTTTGCGATGTTCTTCAAAGTCATCATCTCCGTCGCTACCGCTGCAACGATTCTATTTTCCGTCCGTTCTACGGAACTCGATCCGGAAACGAAGGGTGAATACTACGCCCTGCTACTTGCGGTGACACTCGGCATGTATCTAATGGCATCGTCGACCCATCTCCTGATGATCTACCTCTCGTTGGAAACTGTCAGCTTGACCTCCTACATCCTCGCCGGATTCCTGACGCATAGCCCACGTTCGAGCGAAGCGGCATTCAAATATATCACCTTCGGTGCAATATCGTCAGGAACCATGCTATTTGGTATCTCCCTCCTGTTTGGTTTGACCGGTACAGGCGATATTGTGCTAATTAGCAGCCGGCTTGGAGAGATGTTCAGTCAAGGCGATGTCTATCCACTGGCTGTCCTGCTGTCAATCACGTTTATCCTTGCGGGCGTCGGCTATAAAATCGCCTCTGTCCCCTTCCACATGTGGTCTCCCGACGTCTACGAAGGTGCCCCAATTCCAATCACAGCATTTCTATCCGTTGCATCCAAATCAGCCGGCTTCGCGCTATTTATTCGCCTATTCTATTCAGGGCTCAAATCAGCAGATGCCTCCATTGACTGGTCCCTGATGTTGGCGGTCGTTTCTGCCTTAACGATGACCGTCGGTAATCTGGCCGCACTCCCACAGCAAAATGTCAAGCGACTCCTCGCTTACTCAAGTATCTCGCACGGTGGTTTCCTGCTCATGGGAGGGGTCTTGCTGACCAGCGAAGGTCTTCAGGCGATTCTGATCTATCTGATCATCTATCTGTTTATGAATCTGGGAGCATTCTTTGTTGTTATCCTCATTGCAAACGAGGTCGGCAGTGAAACAATTGAGGGTTACCGGGGCCTCGTTTCCCGCGCCCCGCTCATTGCTGTATCAATGGCAATCTTCCTCTTTTCTTTGACCGGGCTACCGCCCCTTGCAGGGTTCGCGGGGAAGTGGATTCTTTTCGCCGCTGTTATCAAAGAGAAGCTCTACTGGCTAGCAATCATCGGCTTGCTCAACAGCGTTGTGGCGCTTTACTACTATGTGCGAATCGTCAAAGCGATGTTCCTTGAAACGTCCGATGACACCGAATCCCTCTCTTTCTCGCCCGGCAGTCTTGTCCTGCTCTTGGTTTTTGTTGTTCCGACCCTCCTGCTCGGTATCTATTGGAATCCTCTGTACGAACTGTCCAAAGCCTCCCTTGGAAAACTGATGGGCTAAGAGACCTTGATTTTCTGCTTTCTTACCTAAATACTATAATAAAAAAGGGCAACCTCTTGTGGTTGCCCTTTTTTGTTCAAATCTACGACTTATGTAGGGGTTAAAAATAAAGAAATCTTACACCGTTTACGCAATTTGTGCAAGTCCTGTATAGCATAACATCAAACAAGTGTAACTCAAGACAGAATAAGAAATTTCTGGTTGATACGGCGAACGTTTTTTGATAAACTGTTGAAAATAAGGACAAACGTCCGTGCCTTGTACTCTTTTTATATGCACAGGGAATTTATCTGTCACAGATTTCCTTCTTTGAGGAGAAACTATGAAAGTAAAACTCGGTTTTATTGGGACAGGTGGTATGGCAGGGGCTCACATGAGAAACCTGCAAACCTTCGACGATATAGAATTTACTGCCATGTGTGATGTTTCGGAGGAACGTGCACAGGGATCTGCGGAGGAATTTGGGGGCAACGTCTACACAGACTTCCGCGAGATGTACGATAAGGAAACCCTCGACGCCATCTACATCTGCACTCCGCCCTTTGCACACGGCGAACAGGAGCGAATCGCGTGTGAACAAGGCATTCCAATGTTCATTGAGAAGCCGATCGCTGCAGACCTAGAGCAAGCGGTTATTATCAATGAAGATGTCCGACGGAGTGGTGTTATCACCAGCGTTGGATACCATTGGCGTTATGGCGGCAATGCACAATATGCGAAGTCATTGCTCGAAAACGAATCACCAGTTCTCGGTGCATTGGGATACTGGATGGGCGGATTGCCCGGCACGCTCTGGTGGAGAATCCGCGCCCAGTCCGGCGGGCAGCATGTCGAGCAAACAACGCATATCTTCGATCTAGCTCGTTTTCTGCTTGGTGATGCCAAGGCTGTCCACGGCGTTGCAACGCGAGGAAGCATGACAGATGTACCGCAGTATGATGTTGATGACCTCAGCATGGTCAATATTGAGTTCGAGAGTGGTGCAATCGCCAATATTGCGTCATGCTGTGCGATGGAGGGCTGGAATCGTGTACAACTTGAGATTTTCTGTCGCTGTCTGGTAGTAACTGTTGGAGGACCTAACACCGTTAACAGGAAAGGTGAGGAAGAATCATTGCCCGAAGACGGTGGTCAAGATCGAGACCGGGTATTTATCGATGCGGTAAAGACCGGCGATACATCGCAGATCCTTTCACCCTACAGTGACGCCTTAAAGACACTCCGAATTATGATGGCAGCGAGCACATCGTTTGAAACAGGAAAAGCGGTAGATCTATAAGAAGGTGCTTGTTAGGCACAGGATCTGTTTTTGAACATACCCTCAGATCTGTTCTTGACTATGGTTGAGAACACGAAAGGAAAAGAGAATGGGTTCAATTAATCAATCAATATGTTACGGTTGTTTCACTCGCGACGATGCCTCTCCGGAACAGGTCATCCGAGAAGCAGCGAAAATCGGTTATAAATCCGTAGAAATGGCACCTCCAGAATATTGGTCCCTCGTGCGCGAAAATGGGATGCGCGTCGCAATCATCGTTGGACATCAGTCTCTACCCGATGGTCTCAACAAGCGCGAAAACCATGATCGCATTGAGGGGGAAATTCTGGAAAATATCGAAGTTGCTGCCGCAAATGACATCCCCGGTCTCATCTGTTTTTCCGGAAACCGAGAAGGGAAATCAGACGAAGAGGGGCGGGATAATACTATCGAAGGACTTTTGCGTGTCTCCAAAGCCGCCGAGGATAAAGGTGTCAACCTTTGCATTGAACTGCTCAACAGCAAAGTAAATCACCCCGATTATCAGTGCGATCGTACGCCGTGGGGCGTGGAAGTCTGTAAAGGCGTCAACTCACCGTGTGTCCAGCTACTCTATGACATTTACCACATGCAGATTATGGAAGGGGATCTTGTGCGGACGATTCAGGAGAGCATTGATTACATCGGTCATTTCCACACGGCGGGGAATCCGGGGCGCAAAGACCTCGACGATGAGCAGGAGATCTACTATCCACCTGTCATGCGCGCAATCGCCGAGACGGATTACGACCTCTATGTTGGACACGAATTTGTGCCAAAGGGCGATCCACTCGCTGCGATGCAAGCTGCCTATGATACCTGCAACGTTACCGTTTAGTGAATCAACAATGTGAGACGTGGGGGTAGATTTCTTACCTTTCACGTCTCACGCTTTACGGGTAACTATAGTGGACCTTAGAATTAATGAGACACTCCAAACCGGTGCGGTTAGAAAACGGCATCTACCGTTCTCCCATTGAGTAGCTCCCCTATTTCCCCCCGCTTGCGGGGGGACTAAGGGGGGGCGATGCGGTGCGGTTAGGAAACCGCACTTACCGGGGGGCGAAAGTGTCTATTTATTTTTTGAATTCACTATAAATGAGATGCTTTCAGTAAGCTAAGAAGATTTGGCTAAGAACTTCTTGTCAAAGGATGAACCAATTGTATAGTATATTGCAGTCCACTACCGGTTCCTGCAAATGCCTGCCCAACCGATTAAGCCAATACATCCAGTAATCGTAAGCATAGTCGATTACCGGTTCCGTTGCCTGCTGGGTTTCCAAATATTCAATTAACCACGCGAGTAGTTTTTCTTCTACTGCTTCGGAAATCTCATTTGCCGTGACACACGCTTCGCTGAAACTGCACACCTTATCACGGGTTACGCAGAAATACCTTCCGCTATCGATTGCTAGATTTACTATCATTCCGCACGTAATCTTTCCAGCCAGATCTTCTGACGATTCCATCCCTTCTACATATTGGAAGCCTCTCTCCTTTGCTAGAAGGTAGAGGGGAAGCGTCTGGAGATAATCCAATCGTAAGCCTATATTTTGCAGCATTCCATCGGCAATTTCGACCTGATTGAGTTGTTCAATCGGCTGTCCCTTTTCCTCCTTTGATTCGATGACCACAGCAACTTTACCTATCAGTAGGGTCTCATCTATCACCGCTGATATAAAATCTTCCTCGATTTGGTTTAGCATCGGCATTTCCATCACTGCCTCAGGATGTCCTCCGACCTGCACCATTCCCGATTCGGCGATCGTCAATCGTGCACGTTGTCGAAGGGTTTCGGCATCGCGCTTCAACTTGGTCATCAGTGTGTTACCGATCTGGTAGAAGCGGATCATGTCGTTATGGACCAGCAGGTGTCTCGCACGGTTGAGATCAAGTTTGCTCCCATGCTCAAGTCCAAGGTTGAGTCGGAGGACGACATCCCTGGCGACCCCTCGCAGCTCCGATAGTTTAGAGATGTCAACCGGCTCCATAACTGATCGTTTGTTCATAATTGCAACGATTTGGCGATTAAGCTCGTCAACTCGTTCAATCGAGACACTCTCCTGTTCCGCAAGCTCAGATAATGCCCTGAATAGGAACAATCGTGGGTCATATTCGATAAGGGAGTTTGTGTTTTCCATGATGTGTAATGTAGTTCCCCTATTCGTCTAACTGTGGGTTATCAAGGTCAACTAACTTATTCAAATCGTCTTCGGTGAGACCATCTTTAGCAGCCCTTGGAGATGATTGCCCCTCGTCCAGTTGAGTGTTGTTGAGATCTACCAACTTCTCCAAGTCTTCTTCAGTTACACCTTTTTCTCGATCCTGTTCCTCGATTCGGGCTTTCGCTGCTTCTGTCGTTGTTCGGGCTTTGATTTCTCTCGCGTAGCCATCTATTGCGGTTGCATCTTCAAGGAAGATATATTCCATCAGGGATTGGAATAGATTACCATCTGCGGCGTAGAGCATTTCAATTAGCAGTTCGGTATCCTCAGTGTCGCAACTTAGATCTTCTGGGCTAACGAGGGCTTCCTCTACTAGAAATGCGGGATAAGGAATTACATCGGATTTCGCGCTTACAAGTTCTAGCCGATCCCAGAAAAATTCGCCGAGCAGTTGTGGGTCAATAGACCGTAACATGTTTTCAAAGACCGTTTCTCCCGCGTGTAACAGCTCCAGCAGCCACGCCTCAAATCGTGTATCATCCAGCTTGTTATTCTGGTAGGCAATCAGATCGACAATGTCTGAAAGCTGCTCAGAAGACGCTGCAGATAAAATGCCGGCAGATTGTCCGGTTCCAAGATGGACAAGTGCCATCTGCATCACATTCTCAGTTGGGCTCTGTTGAACTAGTTCCGTGCAATCAGGAACGAGGTAATATAACTCCTCGCGGCTTTTCGCATCAGAAACCGTCTCAATGATTGCCAGCTGTTCCTCTGTGGTATACTGTTGGAATTGGATGGAGGCTTGCTTAGTATCCATATCAAGCAAGGCTTTTGCTTCTGACTGCGGATTACGAATTCTGATTTCTTTCATCCTAGTCTCCCTAGTTGTAGCTGGACATATTGGTTAGGAAAAATCAGTCGTATTGGAAAGCGCATTATGTTATCATAACGCTACATCAGATTGCAAAGAATTCTTAATGGGATCCTTTGCGCCCGCCGAGGTGGTGGTAATGGACAGAATTATCTGTTATGCAAATGGACCATTCAACTTCAGATATTCCATCGATCCTTTTTTTATAGGATCTGAAGCAAATTTGAAAAGAAAATCTACACTTAAAAAGCCAATTGCACGTCTAACCGTAACAGTTTATAATTTATAAACAAGGTGGGTAGAGTACCCGTTATACCTAATACACGGTTAAATTTATCTAAGGAGGTTACTCAAAATGAATATCTTCAAAACTGGAATACTTCTAATCGCATTGACAGCCCTGCTAATGTTCATTGGCAACATATTAGGGGGCGAAGTTGGAATGGCAATCGCTCTAATTTTTGCAGCAATCATGAACTTCGGCTCCTACTGGTTCAGCGATAAAATTGTTCTGTCAATGTATAGAGCGCAGGAAGCTAGTCCCAACAGTGAGTTATATCAGATCGTTAAGCAACAGACCGAAAAATCAGGTCTGCCGATGCCACAGGTCTACACAATTCCAACCGACATGCCAAATGCGTTTGCTACTGGCAGAAATCCCAGCCATGCAGCAGTTGCTGCAACAGACGGAATTATGCGCCTTTTATCGCGCGATGAATTGGCAGGTGTCATTGGACATGAACTAGCACACATCAAGCACCGGGACATTCTAATTAGCAGCATCGTTGCCACAATCGCGGGGGCAATCATGATGATTGCGAGCATGGCGCAGTGGGCAGCGTTATTTGGAGGTTTTAGTAGTAATGACGACGAGGATGGCGGTGGAATCATCGGCTGGCTGTTCCTGATTATTGTTGCACCTATCGCTGCGATGATTATTCAATTTGCAATTTCCCGTTCCCGTGAGTACGCAGCAGACCGTGGGGGCGCAGAAATCTGTGGCGATCCAATGGCATTGGCGAATGCCCTTCGGCGGCTTGAACGCGGCGTTGAAATGCATCCGATGCGAACGAATGCAGCCACTTCGCATCTCTTTATTGTGAACCCCTTGCGGGGTGGGATAGCTGGCCTTTTCAGCACCCATCCACCAATGGAGGAACGCATCCGCCGTTTGGAAGAATTGGCGGGGTATCGGCGATAGATTTTGAAGGCTATTTTGTCCAGAAACACCCTCATCCCATGAAGGAGGCACCATGGAAACCCAAGCCATTGAACACCCATCAACACTGGCAGAATTTTTGGAAGGGGATTATGAATCCTACGAATTCGTGGAGGGAAAATTAATTCCGATGGCAGCAGCGAAAATTATTCATGGAGATGTCGCAGCAGAAATCCTCGGACTGCTGTTTCACTATGTCAAGGAACATCAGTTGGGGAAATTATACACAGCAGAAACGGTATTCAGGGTGGGAGATAGAGGCAGGAAACCGGATGTCGCATTTGTCGCCTCGGAACGTATCCCCGATGACCTGTGGCAGAATTTCCCTATCCCGCCCGATTTAGCCATTGAAGTTGTCTCAGAAACGGATGCCATGAAGGCTGTGCACGAAAAAGCCTTTGAGTACCTTGAGGCCGGTACACAACTGGTTTGGGCAATTGAACCTTTCTCTCAAACGGTCATTGTCTACCGTTCAACCACGGATATCAGTGTCTTGACAATTGACGACATTTTAACCGGCGAACCAGCGGTCGAGGGATTTCATTGCCGTGTGGCGGATCTCTTTACTTGACATATTCCCACCTCTTCAGGGATAGGAATATCTCATTGTGCTGTAACTTCTCGCCATCGTTCAACCAATCGCTGCCTATGGTTTGCCGCCCAGATAGAATCAAACTCAATCAGCTTCACCTTATCAGCGGTAACTGCGCCTTGGGCGACTTCGGCTTTCGGATTCAGGGGGGTCCGAAACCACTTCTGCATCAGGTTCTGTGCTCGGGCTGAGAGTGCCCAATCCATGAATCGCTTTGCAGCAACTTGATTGGGACCTCCTTTGACAAGTGCCATCGCACCAATCTCAAACCCTGTTCCCTCCTGCGGAAAGCTCAACACAACCGGATACCCTTTTGCAGGTCCCTTCTTGACAATATCGTGCGAAAAGGCGATCCCTACGGCAACTTCGCCGAAACCCACCTGCGTCACACACGCGGATCCCGACCTATTGTAGTGGTGAACATTTCGATCTAACTTTGTAATATAGTCGAAGCCAGCATCCTCACCCATCATCTGCACAATCGCGGCGAGCAGTGTGTTGGCGGTGCCCGATGTATAGGCATAAGCCACGCTGATTTCACCTTTGAGTTCGGGTTTTAATAGATCGTACCATGAGGTGGGTGGTGAAATCCCCTTGCGGTCTAAAATCTCTGTGTTAGAGGCAAAACCGATTGCACCGAAGTAAAAGCCGGTCCAGTAGTGCGCTTCATCGAATGTGCCGGCGGGTGGGTCAAAATCAATATGTGGTGAATAGGAAGCAAGTAATCCTTCGCGTTTAGCGACGATAAACTCTGGCGATGGTCCCCCAAACCAGAGTGCGACCTGCGGATTGGTTCGTTCGCTTCTGATCCGTACCAACACCTCACCTGCGGACAGACGCACCCATTGTACCTGAATGCCGCTCTCTTCCTCAAAAGCGCGGATATAGATTTTTGCCTCATTCGTGTCGAGAGCCGTATAAAGATGAAGTACCTCGCCACTACTTTCCGTGGCAGACGCTTCTGGCGTCGCTGCCTTCGGTTGGTTGGCTAATGTTTGCCAACACCCTAGCAGCCAAAAGGCAAAGGAGGTACAGATGAGAAAGCCGCGTAGGAATGCTGCTTGACGCATAAGATAGCCCAAGTTGCTAGTAGTAGGCATGTTTCTATCCCGTTGGGGTCAAATGAACTGATGAACCAATGAATCAGTGAGCTATAATGTTTTTCACGTTTCGCAGCCCGTCCCCCTGGCCTCGGAACGGACGATTTATCGGGGCATCACGCTTTCACCTTCCACACGGTTTCAATAGGCACGCGCAAAGATAGTAATCTCCTCTGCCGATTGGCCGCACACAATACAAGCCCCATTCCCACCGGGCTGATCCGAAGGAATGCAGCGGGTCGTCGCTCTGGTATCGTCTTTAACCTTATCTTCACATGCGACGTTCCCACACCACCAAGCACGGGCGAAGCCTTGTGTCACTGCCTCCTGAAAGGCATCGTAGTCGGACGGCTCTGATATATTGGCGTCACGGAATTTGGTGGCGCGTGCCAGCAGGCTATCTTGGATGTTCCTAAGCATATCTGGGACAGCGTCAGCTAATCCTACCAATGGAACAAATGTTTTGCCATCTCGGCCCGGTACATCGCGACGGGCGACGACTACCTGATCTTTTGCAATATCTCTCGGGCCAATCTCTATCCGTAACGGCACCCCCTTCAATTCCCACTCGTTAAACTTCCAACCGGGCGAATATTCATCGCGCTGATCTACCTTCAATCGTACGTCTTGTCCTAACATAGCTTCGATCTTTTCGATTGCTTCCATGACCGCGCTTCGCTCTGCGTCTTTTCGATAGATTGGCACAACCACCACCTGAGTGGGTGCCAGACGTGGTGGTAAGACCAGTCCTTGGTCGTCGCCGTGTGCCATGATGATTGCGCCAACCATTCGTGTGCTCACCCCCCAACTGGTCGTCCAGCAGTATTGCTGTGCTCCATTCGCGTCCTGATACTGAATATCGAAGGCTTTGGCAAAGTTCTGTCCAAGATTGTGTGATGTGCCTGATTGCAAAGCGCGGCAATCTCCCATCATGGCTTCAATGCTATAGGAAGCGTCCGCACCGGGAAACTTTTCGCTGTCGCTCTTGCGGCCGGGAATGACTGGGATGGCGGCATCGTTCACAGCAAAATCGGCATATACATCCAGCATTTGCAATGTTTCTTCCTGTGCTTCCTCCGCAGTAGCGTGGGCTGTGTGTCCTTCCTGCCAGAGAAACTCCATTGTGCGGAGGAATAAGCGGGTGCGTAATTCCCAGCGGACAACATTTGCCCATTGATTAATCAGCACCGGTAAATCGCGATAGGATTGAATCCACTGGCTGTACATGTATCCGATGACCGTTTCTGAGGTGGGACGCACTACCAACGGGTCTTCCAATTTTTTGCCGCCTCCGTGTGTGACAACCGCTAGTTCTGGTGCAAAACCTTCGACGTGCTGCGCTTCCTTCTCGATGAAACTCATCGGTACAAAGAGCGGAAAATAGGCGTTTTCGTGTCCCGTTTCCTTGAAGCGGCGGTCTAGCCCTGCCTTCACATTCTCCCAAAGTTCGTAGCCGTAGGGCCGAATGACCATACATCCACGCACAGGGGCATAGTCCGCCAATTCCGCCTCCCGAATAACCTCGGTGTACCACTCTGAATAGTCCTCACTACGAGGGGTGATTTTGTCTCTCATTTCCAGATTTGCTCCTCTTTAATTGATAGAATATCATTCCTTATTTTACATAGACTACTGGGGTTTTCTCTTTTATCGTTGTCAAGTAAGTTAGTCAAGCCCCTTTCTCATATCTGGCCCATGTTGATCCTTAAGGTTTCTAGTTCTTTGAAAGGGTTCTGAAGCTGAAAACCGGTCCTGCGTGTCTCACGAAAATGCTCTAATCTCCTGATTGTAATTTCAGCGAATATCGGATCCAGATCCGACGTATAGCAGGCGCGCCCTAGTCTCTCACAGGCGATTAACGTTGTCCCTGAGTGCGAAAAGAAGTCTACAACCAGATCCCCTTCACGGCTACAGGCTGTGATGATCCGCTCAACTGCCTTCAACGGTTTTTGGGCGTAAGCACCGGGTACGTTCTCTTCCATCCGATAAAAGACCTGCTGGATATCAACCCACACATTGCCGGGCCTAATAGTATCAGATCGACTCCGATCCAAGTTCTCCACTCGTCTCCCATCCACCATTTTATAATAGCCTCGTAAAATTTTAGGGATATCAGTGTAGACAACAGCGAAGTCGGGGCTGCCTTTAGTATAGTAGAACAATTCCTGTCTTACCGCCATCCAATTTTTCTGAGTGCCGTATCCCCGCTGATTCCGCATCGTAATGAAACTTCTCGCCTCTAAGTCCTCAAATTCCCTCATCATGAGCATGAAGTCGGGCAAAGGTTGGAAACTGTCTTTCTGATCTGCGCCCAACCACGCGTAGAAATGAGAGTCTTCATCTAATATCTTAATCGTGTTTTCCACCCAATTCCTAGAAAACTCCATATATTCCGCTAAATTTAGCTTGCTCAGATTTGGAGTTGTTCGGCTCCCGACACTCACATTATAAGGCGGATCGTTCACCGCTACTTTTGCCTTTTTGCATCCCATTATTTCTGATACCGCATCAGGACAGGTTGCATCCAACACTCCGACCTTATGCCCTTGCACGGGATCTTCCCAAACATCCCCGGGCTTGAGTCTGCAATAGGGCAATAGCTTCTTCCGAATTTCGGTGTCGGAATCAAGTCTTGGCAAAGGTTCGGTGGCCATCTCTCTCTCCATAGTTGGTATGTGATTGAGTCGCTTGCAAACTACATCGGTTCTGTGACAGTTCCCATGAACAGTATCGTCTCTGTCTCAGCGTCATAAATGGCGAAAAAGAAGGGGCGGTCTACTCGGAAGATTGGCGGTAAAGATGTCACCCCTACGACAATAGTGATGGCAGCCGCTTCTGTACCTTCTTCGTTCACCTCTACGACAGCTTTGTGCCTTACATCACTGATAAAAAGGCTTGGTCCCATACCGCTAAAATCGGCACCACTACCGAAAGCAATGTCCATTCCTAATGCTTTGAGCGTGTCGTTGAGACTCACTTCATACTCCAGTTTGAAACGGGGGAGTATCATCATACTCTCTTCCCGTACTGGGGAAAACTGTGGCAGCCAGCTGGCCCAGTTTTCCGCGCTCAGACTGCTCAAAAATTCATTGAGGTTGGAATCATGGTTAGGCAGGAAGATGTACATGATTACGTCACCATCGCCATAAGGTAAGCCCGCCGCCTCAAAATGCTCTCCCTGAAAGTATGGATACGCTCCCTTTCGATGCATCATTGGCACCTGCTTCTCACTTCCATCTGATAGATAAAAGATGTCGGTCCGCGTCTGTGCCCTATCGAACTCCTCCTGCCAACTCCCTTTGAAATAGATGGCGTTAATCAAAAAAAGCAATGTTCCGGGGTCGATCTCTTGAACAATCTTCTTAATTTTCCCTCTTGTGTTTGTATCTACCCATGCGTTGATGGTTTCCGCTGCTTGCGGCGCGCTAAAATCAAGCGATGCAATCTCCGCCCCAAAAAACGCCCGATTTCGATCTAAAAAATTGGGGTTGAATTCGACACCTTGACGAGACCAAATCGAATTTGCAATTGAGATTTCAACTTTGGGTCCAGAATTTTCAAGGCTTGTTCGTAACGCTGCATTGGAGTGATTGATCGTTGATAGGTCCAACTCATCTATCTCTAGCACTTCCGCCATGGCGCGTTCCGTTTCTCCGACTGCGCCGTTATAGGTCATCGTCAGCGCAATTGATATGCTCAACGGAGAAATGAAAATGTTCGTCCCCGGTTCTCGTTCCTGAAGATCCTGAAGCAACTTGAATCCAAATTTTGTGTTAGCGAAAGCAACGCTTGAAACATCCGTATCCTCGATGGTTTCTAATACTTCGTCAATGATATTATCATTAATCTCAGAACAACCGAATAGACACAACAAAATTGTAAATGTATATCCAATAAAGTTTAAGGGGTTTCGATATCTGCTCATATTACTTTCCAACCTTTCCTGTTAATGCTTCAATCCCGGGTAATTTTTTTCCTTCAAGAAATACCAGCGACGCGCCACCGCCAGTAGAGATATGTGTTATCTGATCCGCGACACCCGCTTGATACACCGCAGCAATACAGTCCCCGCCGCCAACGATACTAACCGCGTCCGATTCCGCAACGCTCTTCGCAATATCAAGCGTACCCTTCGCAAATCGATCAAACTCATAGACCCCCAACGGGCCGTTCCAGAAAATCGTCTTCGCTGTGTCAACAATTTCGTTAAACTTTGCAACAGTTTCTATACCAATGTCGAAGCCGCTCCAGCCATCGGGGATGCTCTGACTGGAGATGGCTTGAAATTCGGTGTTCGGATCAAACGCTCTGCCGGTGACGTGGTCCTGTGGGAGGTGAATGGTCAAATTCCGATCCGACGCTTTTTGCAGGAGCGCATCGGCTAAATCCAATTTATCAAGTTCCACAATTGAATTCCCAACCGATAGCCCTTTTGTTTTGAGGAAAGTGTATGCCATGCCGCCGCCAATGATAAGTTGATCGACCTTGTCGAGCAGATTCTCAATCACGCCAATTTTGTCCGAAATTTTCGATCCACCAAGGATCGCAACAAAGGGACGCTCCGGATTGTCACGCACTTTGCTGAGGTACTCAATTTCCGTTTCCATCAGTAAACCCGCAGCACACAGATCGAAATAGTGCGTCACTCCTTCGGTTGAGGTGTGAGCGCGATGTGCTGCACCAAAAGCATCGTTGACATAGAGATCAGCGAGCGATGCAAGTTTTCGCGCAAATTCCGGGTCATTTGTCGTTTCTTCTTCGTAGAAGCGGACGTTTTCGAGGAGCAGTACCTCACCCGCACGGAGTTCGGAGACAACCCCTTCAACCTCTACCCCGATGCAATCAACTATATGCTTGGCACGTTGCCCTAGCAGCTTGCTAAGTGCTACCGCGAGCGGTTCTGTGGAAAGATTAGGATCGAAGCTTTTAGGTCGACCGAGATGCGTGACCAAGACAATTTTTGCGCCGCCCCGGATAAGTGCTAAAATTGTCGGAAGGGCTGCACGGATACGTGTATTATCAGCGATTTTCTTCCCATCCATTGGCACATTGAAATCAACGCGCACTAGGACTCGTTTGTCGCTAACATCTAAGGCGCGTAGTCCGAGTTTATTTATCATACATCCTCCCATCAAAAACTGATGGAGTTATTGTACCACCGCTTGCACCGCTTTCTGTGCTGCTTCCGAAAGCCCATCAGCAGCGATCAGATTCAAACCGGAGTCGGCGAGAATCTGCTTCCCCAACTCTACATTGGTCCCTTCTAGGCGTACAACCAACGGAACAGTCAAGTCTACCTGCTTGATTGCCTCAATAATCCCGTTGGCAATTACATCGCACTGCATGATACCGCCGAAAATGTTGACGAGGACCGCCTGCACCTTTTCGTCTGCGAGGATGAGACGGAATGCGTGCGTGACAGTTTCCGTCGTCGCGCCCCCACCGACATCGAGGAAATTTGCGGGTTCGCCACCGTGTAGCTGGATGAGATCCATCGTCGCCATCGCAAGCCCTGCTCCGTTGACCATACACCCGATATTTCCGTCAAGACTGATATAGCTCAAGCCCGATTCTCCCGCTTCAAGCTCGCGGGCATCCTCTTCGTGCGGATCTCGCATTGCGCCGATTTCTGCGTGCTGCCAAAGTGCGTTGTCATCGAAGTTGAGTTTTGCATCGAGGGCAACAATATCCTGACCGTCATCGGTATTTGTGATAGCGAGTGGGTTAATCTCGGCGAGGGAACAGTCAGAATTCACAAAGGCATTATACAAGCCGATCATCAGATCAGCAGCCTTGTTGACCAATTCGCGTGGGATATTTAAGTCGTATGCCAGTTTCCGCGCCTGAAAGGGAGGCAAGCCGATCGCTGGATCAATGGTTTGCTTGAGAATCTTTTCGGGACGGGTTGCGGCGACCTCTTCAATATCCACACCGCCCTCTTCGCTTCCCATTATGACAAGTCGAGAGTCAGTGCGATCAATCACCATGCCAAGATAAAGCTCTCTCTCAATATCACTGGCTTCAGCAACCAACACCTTGCGGACTAGCTTTCCCTCAAATCCTGTCTGAGGAGTAACTAGTTGCATACCGAGAATTGCTTCAGCGTGGCCCTTAACCTCTTCGGGGTTATTCGCCAGTTTAACACCACCACCTTTGCCTCGGCCGCCTGCGTGGATCTGCGCTTTGACAATATACAGTGGGCACTCTAGTTCGCGAGCTATCGCTTCAGCTTCATCGGCGGTTGATGCTACCTCACCGCGTTGGACGTTGACCCCGTGCGCTTCTAGGATCTGTTTTGCTTGGTATTCGTGTACGTTCACTTGTCTTCTCCGAGGTAATAGTTATTAAAGTCTAAAAGAAATGTGATTTTTACGCATCGCGTCTTAAATGCGATACATGCTTGCCTTGCGGAGGTTCAAAGTCTTTCGCATGTTCGCCGATATAGTGACAGATGAAACTCCGTCGCCAGCGGTCGTGTGTTTCGTTTATGTAAGAACCGTGGATGGTTTTACCGTCGAAAAATAGGGCGTCCCCCGGCTCCATGTCAACATAAAACTCTTCAACACCTGCCGGCATCACCGATTGTACATCGGTGAACGAAATTGCTGTATTTGCAGCCTCCACCTGTAAAAGTCCACGCTTATGTGAGCCGGGAACAACTACCATCTGCCCAACAGATTTGTCCGATTTGTCCAACGCTACCCACACACCAATCAACGGTTCGGTGGTGATGTACTGTTCATCCTGATGGAGTGCCTGTCCTCTGCCTCCCGGAGGCTTAAAATACAGCATTGTCTGCCGAAGCACAGGCTTATCATCTATCAGTTGTTCGACAAGTGCTAACATCGTTTCCTGCATTGCCCATTCCCCGGTCAGCGCATCCCAATTGTGCATGTTGATCATCCGAGGATACTGATGATTCGGATCCTCTGGATGGTCTGTTGTACCGCCACTGTCTCCTGATTTTGGGCCCTCAGTACGTCGCTCCATATAGTGCTGGATCATCTGTTGTGCTGTTGCCGTATCAAAAAGTCCCGGCACCACGAGGAAACCAGTTTCTTTGTATTGATGAATCTGTTCATTGCTTAAACGCATTGTTATATCTCCTTAGTTCGCTCATTACGTTTCACGTTTTATACTGCAAATAGTGGTTTCAGATACGCTATCGACTCCTCCGCAACCCGTTGGACCTCAGTGAGCGGTGTGTCTGTCCCACCGTGCGTACCAACAATCTCCAGCATCACATAGGGTACATGGTCAATTGTGTTCATGACAGCAGCGAGCGCAGCAAGGTCGATACCGCCTTTGCCGGGTATCTGTGTCTCAACAGTACCTATGGGTCCATCACGACTCTCACGGTTATCGCGGATACGCAGCGTTGCAACATAATCTTTCAGTTGCCGGAGCGATTCGACCGGATCTTCAGCGGCTGCTGTCCGCCAAATGTGACTTGCATCGAAGTTAATTCCCACCCACTCACGGTCAACCTCCCGCATAAAACGTAACGCTGTTTCGGTTGAATACACAGCATTGTTGACATGCGGTTTCAAGCTCAGTTTAATGCCAGCCTGTGATGTTCGGGCAGCTGCCGCATTAACTAGCTCAACCACCTGTTTGAAACTCTCTTCATTATCGGACTTCCCACCTGTGCCTTCGGCGATTGCAAGCGCACCCACCTGCTGCGCGGCTTCAATCACTGCATCAAATTCAGGGCTATCCATCCCAATTCCGCCGGTCCCCGCGATTGATTCGATTACCAAACCGTACGAAGCTACTTGCGCTTTAATCTCTTTGTAGTATGAAGCCGTTCTGCCAATCTCTAGATGGGGTGCCATCCCGGGACGAGCACAAAGTTCAATTGCCTTATACCCGGCTTTCGCAATGCCTTCAAGTGCCTGCTCTAGACGGAATCCTCCGTACAAAATTGTGCTACATCCCAGATTTTTCATGCACACTTCCTCAAGTCAGATGTGTTATTCGGATTAAAAATATGTTATACTTTACCTTAATTCTGCCGGATGGGTCAAGTGAAAATACCCGACGGAACAACAAATTTCCGATTGACAATTTCGATGAGAGATGGTATCTTGAACTTGAGAACTTACAAATCTTTTAATTGACAATTTACCAATCAATATCAATGGAGGTCAATATCAATGAGAATGCACATCGGCGGCGAATGGGTTGATAAGCCGCAGAAAATTGAAGTCCTGAACCCTTATGATGGTTCTGTTGTTGACACCATTCCCAGAGGTGATCACGACGATGTCGAAACCGCGCTCAAAACGGCTGAACGTGGTGCAGAGATCATGGCGAAAATGACCGGTTATGAGCGCTATGAAATTATTCACAAGGTTTCGGAGATGATGGCAGAGCGTACTGAGGAACTCGCTCGAATCATCACGTTGGAGGAAGGCAAAATCCTCGCAGAGGCAACGATGGAAGCTGGTCGTGCAGCCGAAATTATCGCGCTCTCTGCCGAGGAAGCCAAGCGGCTTTACGGAGAAGTTATCCCGCTCGAAGGTGGACCCGGCGTTAAAGGAAAATTAGGCTTCACGGTACGAGTTCCTTGTGGTATCGTTGTTGGGATTAGCCCCTTTAATTTTCCGCTCCACCTTGTCTGTCACAAAGTGGGGCCCGCACTCGCAGCAGGAAACGCAATTATCGTTAAACCTGCCACAGACACACCGTTGTCAGCACTGAAACTGGTCGAGCTTTTCCTTGAAGCGGGCACACCGCCAGAAGCAATCCAATGTTTGACCGGATCAGGCAGCGTGATTGGCGATGGACTCTGTGCGGATCGGCGCGTCCGGAAAATTACCTTCACCGGCAGCCGTGATATTGGAGAACGCATCTGCCACACCGCTGGACTCAAGCGTGTAACGATGGAACTCGGCTCAAACTCCCCGCTGATTGTTATGCCAGACGCAGATCCAGAGAAGGTCGCAGCGGCTGCGGCAGCCTCCGGTTATTCTAATGCGGGACAGGTCTGTATCTCAACGCAAAGGGTCATTGCCCACGAAGGTATCTATGGCGATTTTCTCGATGCTTTCAAATCAACTGTTGAAGATATCTCAACAGGAAACCCCCTTGAGGCACCAACTAAGATGGGACCGATGATTCGTGAAGATGATGCTATCCGTGTTAGCGAATGGGTCAATGAGGCGGTCAGCAGTGGTGCTGAGCTCCTCACCGGTGGTGAAAGAAATGGGCAAATCTACGCTCCGACGCTTGTTGCCGATGTTAAGCCAGAGATGAAAATCTCATGCGATGAAATCTTTGGCCCCGTCGTCGGTGTGACGAAGGTTTCAAACATCGACGATGCCATCGCCCTCGCCAACGACACTAACTACGGGTTGAGTGCGGCAATTTTTACCGAAAACATTGATTGGGCGATGCGGTTCGTGCGTGAAGTTGACTCCGGCAACCTGATGGTGAACTGGGGAACGCAGTGGCGGGCAGACCTCATGCCCTATGGCGGTGTGAAAGAGAGCGGCATGGGCAAAGAGGGACCGAAGTACGCTGTGCAGGAGATGACCGAGACGAAGATGGCAATCTTCCATCTGAGCGAGTAAGGCGTGAAATACGTCATACTTTTCCTAATATGTTAACCCAGTGCGGCGGGGAGGTGTCGAAAGACAACCCCGCCGTCAACTGCAATAGCCTTATCTGTGGATCCGGTTCGCTAACCGTATTTATCAATTAACAACTGAAAATTTGCATTTTTATCTTCTTTTTTTGATCGCTGTTCTGCTTTATAGACGTTCGCCGATTTTCCCCATTAAACCATCGTTTGCTTCCCGCATCTCGCTTCGTTCCTTCACACGAAATCAGATAGAATCCCTCGGAATGAATAGTAACCTTGACAATCTTCGCCAAACAATCGAAACAATTCTGCGTTGCAATCTCTCTGAAGCGACTGGCATTTCGGATAAGGCGGAAGCTGAAAAATTGATTCGGCGATTTCTTCATGCTGTCTCGGATCAAATCGGTGCTCCATCCGATCTGCTTGACAAGGGTTCAGAGCAGCTTTCCCGCCAGATCAACCCCCAATGGATTATCCTCGCAGCCGGCAAAGGGACTCGCATTGATCCGTCCAGTCGTCTGAATAAAAGCTTAGACTTGTGGTTCGGTGAACAGAATACCCTGCAACTATCCCGAAGCTACCTGCCGGGGAGCCGTCCGCATATCATCGTCATCAACTCCCAAATGGCGGAGCGCGTGGTGAAAACAGATATTCCTTCAAGTGGTGTCCTCCCCACTTCCGCACTCGATCCAGAAGAAACCGATCGACTGTTCGGACCAAACGTTATCCTGTGTGTACAGCCCGACCGCCCTTACGGCACAGGGGCCGCGCTACGAGTTGCGTTGTCAGTGGTTACCGAATCCGATGCAGAATGCCTCGGTGTTGCCTTTGGCGATGAGCCGTTTCTGAATCACGCTATTTTTCTGGGGGCACTCCTCTCACATTTTACCGTCGGTGCAGATGTTACCCTCTGTGGCAAAATACCAGACACCGTAGTCGACAAGGGCGGATTGTTCTTTGACAGCGAGGGAAAATTCATCGGCACAAAAGAATGGTATGACATGACCAGCGTTGAAAAAGAGACGATGTGGCGTCGGTTGGAGCGCGGGGAAGCCTATACCAACACCGGTATCACCTTAATCCGCCGTGATGCGGCGATTGCCCGAATGAATCGGCTGCAACCCCACGGGGACAAGTCCGAACTCCATCATGTGGATCTCATTCGCTACTGCTATGAAGATGGTTTGAAAACCAACGCTTATATCTATCGGGACGCAATAATCTCTGGTATTAATCGATGGTCAAATGTCCTCATCGGTGAAGAACACCTATTTGCAAATGCCAAGCAGAAAGTAATCCAGAAAGGGGTTCGAGTTGATCCAGCGGCTCAAATCACGTTAGCAAATGACGATATCGAAATCGGTCACGGCTGCTACCTTTTAGGGCGTGTCCATCTCGGCGATGGAGCAAAGATTGGGAACTACTGTCGTCTCGAAAATACCGTGTTGATAGGAAATACTACCGTCGGTGATCGCGTTGGCTTGAAGAACGTAACTGCAACGGACACAGCCTTTGAATCAAACCTACTTTCGACTGAAGTCACCGCACCGATTACTGGCTTGGCTGTCGGCAGCTATATTGAAGATAGCCAGTTTGACTGCGTAAAAGTCGGGAGTGCGGCCCGCCTGAAATCCGTTTCTGCAAGGGCAATAGTGCTTCCATCAGAACTATCCATAAGGGACAAACAGTTAGGGGTTCCACCTAGACCCACCAGTCACCCAATACGCAGCACACTATCCGCTTCAGGTCAGATTTCTCAGACTCTCTTGGATCAGCTCGTCATTCCCGGTTATAGCCCCGGCGTATTCACTTTAGGTGAAAAGCGTTGGTTACCGGACTGGGAAAGCATCCGCCAACATGTCAGTTCGCATTCAAAGCACGAATTGATTGAACGTGCTACCGGCAACCCGACATTACATCAAACTGCTGTAAATGCTATTACAGAATTATTGGAGTTGCGACAAGCTAACAGTGCACATGTCATTGAAGATTTGACTCCCGAAGAACTTTGGGGAAGTATCTTCAAGGTTGTTACGCTCTGCACAGGCAATCCCGATCCATATCGTAGGGACAAGCTCAATGCCAGACAAACAGCGATTAACTTACTCGTCCAATTTGCAAATTGTGATTGGCTGGAACGGTTGAAACTGGTTATCGCCGCTAATATCATTGATTATAGCAGTGCAAGGGTCGTGGCAAAACTTCGGGAGACCCCAGATTACTTCAATCTTGTATTGTGTGAGGCGATTCATGCCTCTTTGACAATTGATTGTTTTGACCTGTTTCAATCAACGATCATCGAAGGGGAACCGAAGCAGCTCGTCTGGCTTATTGATAACGATGGCGAGTCGGTCTTTGATCTGTGGCTTATAGAGGCACTCGCCGAGTGCGGTCATCAGATTACGATTGTTGGCAAAGCAGAACCTGCAACTAACGATGCGACACTCGATGATCTACGGGTGCTCGCTGCACATCCAGATTTCCAAATACTTCAGGAGCAGATGACAGTTGGTAACGTGCATATAATCTCTTCAGGCTCAAACACCGTCGGAACCAATCTCTATCAAGGGACAGGAGAATTTGCGAATGCACTCCTCGATGCGGATCTCGTCATCTCAAAAGGACAGGGGAATCTCTTTACAACGTTGGGATTAAAAAAGGATACATTCTACCTTCTGCTTTCCAAAGGGGTGACAGCGGAGCGTTTGACCGGGGTTATCCCTGATCAGAGCAGGGTAATTGATGGGTTGATTTTGGCGTATGTACCGGGCGGCACGCGTCTGGATCGGACGCTCAAAGAATTTTGTACGAGATATGATTGAACAGTTCCGATTTTTCTAGGAGTGAAATAACATTGCTTGTTTTTGATTGACAACCTTATATTTTTGCTTATAATAACGCAAGTTGCTAGTAGCCAGCATATTCCAACCAGTAACCCCTAATCCCTGTGCAAATTGTATCATTGCTGTAGGTCGATTTTCCAAAATCGACGATTGGGTGTCGAGATGTGAATCTCGACCTACAGATTCTGATAGGTTTCCAATAACTGGCAACTTAGGTTTATAATACATGAAACAAATTTCTAAGGAGAATTTTATGGCAGCCAAAATATTTCCACCAGAAAATACAAACTATCCAATCTCCAATGCACATATAAGTAGCATGGAGCAATATCAAAAGATGTACGATGAATCGGTGGCAGATCCAGAGGGGTTCTGGGAGAATGTCGCTGAACGCATTACGTGGTATAAGAAGTGGGACAACGTTCGAGAGTATGACTTTGTGAACGCCAACATCAAATGGTTCGAGGGCGGGAAATTGAACGCCTGCTATAATTGTCTCGATCGACATGTAGAAGCGGGACACGGCGATGCGACTGCAATCATCTGGGAAGGTAACAGCCCCGATGAGGATAAAACCTTTACTTACAGCGAGTTGTTAGCGCAGGTCAAACGCTTTGCCAATGTTCTCAAAGCGCAAGGTGTCCGTAAGGGCGACCGCGTCTGTATCTATCTCCAGATGGTGCCAGAGCTGACAATTGCCATGTTAGCATGTGCGCGTATTGGTGCTGTCCATTCCGTTGTATTCGGCGCATTTTCGGCCGATTCTCTGCGCGATCGTATCAACGACTCCCAGTGTAAGCTGTTGATTACTCAGGACACCGCATTTCGTGGAGACCGCAGCGGCATCCCGATGAAAGCAAACGGCGATGCAGCGGTGGTGGAATGCCCCTCGATTACAGGAGTTATTGTTGTCCGTCGCACCGGCGATCCTGTTGATTTCGATGAATCACGCGATGTATGGTGGCACGAAGCGATGGCAGCCGCCGACGATGAGTGCCCGCCTGAAGAGATGGACGCCGAAGATCCGCTGTTTATCTTGTATACCTCTGGTTCAACAGGTCAGCCAAAAGGGGTGCTTCACACTACCGGCGGCTATCTCGTTTATACCTCGTTCACCCACGAGCTGGTTTTTGACTATCACGAAGGGGATGTCTACTTCTGTGCGGCTGACATCGGTTGGATCACAGGACACTCTTATATTGTGTACGGGCCCCTTTCAAACCGTGCGATTACCCTCATGTTTGAAAGTATCCCAACATATCCTGATTTCGGACGCTATTGGCAGGTGATCGACAAGCACCAAGTCAATCTCTTCTACACTGCACCAACCGCCTTACGCGCCTTGATGAAAGAGGGAAATGACTGGGTTACGCAACATAGCCGGTCCACCTTGAGACTGCTTGGAACTGTCGGTGAACCTATTAAAGAACCCGAATGGCTGTGGTATTACAACATCGTCGGGGATGGACGCTGCCCGATTGTCGATACGTGGTGGCAAACAGAGACCGGCGGTATCTTGATGACGCCGTTACCGGGAGCGACACCACTTAAACCCGGTTCCGCGACACTCCCCTTCTTTGCGATAGAGCCTGTTATTCTAGATGAAGAAGGAAATGAGGTAGAGGGCAACCCTGCACGTGGATACTTATGTATGAAGACGGCGTGGCCGGGCATAATGCGAACAGTCTACGGGAACCACGAACGCTTCCGTGAAACCTATTTCGATCGATTCCCCGGCTACTACATGACCGGCGATGGTACATTGCGCGACGAAGACGGTTATTACTGGATCACCGGGCGTGTTGACGATGTGTTGAATATCTCCGGACACCGCTTAGGTACCGCCGAAGTCGAAGGTGCTATCGGGCAGCACAAAACGGTCGCTGAAGCAGCCGTTGTTGGCTATCCACACGAGATCAAGGGACAGGGTATCTACGCCTACGTCACGCTGATGAGCGGTATATCTCCTTCGGAGGACATTGAAACTGGTATCAAGGGCGTGGTACGCCAGCATATCGGTCCCCATGCGACACCCGACAAAATTCAGTTTGCACCTGCACTCCCCAAAACCCGCTCCGGCAAAATTATGAGGCGCATCCTTCGGAAAATTGCTGAAGGCGAAATTGCTGATCTCGGAGATACCTCAACGCTTGCCGAGCCAGCGGTTGTCGATTCGCTCGTCGAAGGGCGGAAATAGCAAGGAGATTTGTTGATTCATTGAGGAGGAACACAAGTGGCATCTGCACAGAAGATTGTAGACGAGTTGAAAAAATGGAACATAAGCCATGCGATCGGCTTACCCGATAACGGGACAGCGCAAATCTTCAAACGACTCCACGAAGACCCCGAAGTTGATGTCATCACCGTCAGTCGTGAAGGCGAAGCATTTGCCATTGCATCGGGGCTATACGTTGGTGGAAAACACCCCGTGATTATCATCCAGAATACCGGTTTTCTGGAATCTGGAGACGCTGTTCGGGGTACGGTCTTTAATATGGAAATCCCTGTGGTATCGCTGATTGGCTATCGCGGGTATCAGACCATGCAACCTGATGCCCCGCGTGTAGACACCGCTGCGACTTTCCTCGAACCGACACTCAAAGCATGGGGGTTGCCATACAACACCATTGAAACCGATGATGATATTCCCTATATCAGCGAAGCGTTTAAAAAGGCGCAAGAGACATCAATGCCAACGGCCGTGCTCCTTGTTGGTCTCTCCACATAGGTATTGAGGTTGATTGGCTTGTGTTCTATTACGGATGGGGATGTGTCAAATAGAAAAACTCTGATGATTATCGCGTCAATTAGGTATTGACACATCGTTATTACCCTAGAAATGTCAGTATATCCTAGCCCTAGTGTGGCATTTTTGCAACAGCGGTGTAGCACAGTTTCGACAATTTCCTTGTGAATAGAGATGTCCCCTGAAATCACAGTGCATGTTAAAAGCAGATATGAAGTCGCCCGGAGAAAGCGTTTTCCAAAAAAATCTGGCCGCACACCATTTCTTCAGGTACTGCAAAATAGCACTGGCATCTTAATTGCTCAGGATCAATACGCCAAGTGAATTTCGCTTGGTGATGATTCGTGCTAGATTTTATGTAGCTTTATTGATGTCTCAACAAAAACTCGCTACACAAATTTCGTGCTTTGCTCTCTGAAGCTGAAATATAGAGGAGAATATTCAAAAAGGATACAACTTTATCGTGAAAATTCAATATCCATGTTCCTATCGCTTGTCTACACGACTAAGTAGATGTTTCACCGCCGTGATTCTTCTGTGTCTACTGATTCTGCTTGTGCCCAACAGCTTCGCCGCGCCAAAGCGGGTCGTTGTTCTATACTTTGAGGATCACAGTCGCTTCGACCATCCGACAGGCTGCGGCTGCATCCCCACTGGCCCCTTCAGCGGACTTTTCGGTGGGCGTAACCAGCATAAAAGATGGCATCTGAAGGAAGGGTTTACGGAGTTACTAAACAGAAAACTGGGGCAATCAGAGGTCTATGAACCGGTCAGCCAAGATGAAATGCTGGATGCAATGGCGGAGTTGGGATTATCTAGGAAGGCACTATCTAACCCGGAAAAACGGGCACAGTTGGCAAAGGCACTCAACGTGCAGGCACTCGTCGTGGGCGATATACGGAAGTTCAATCAAGAGCGCGTGAAAGCGAATGCCGGACGCCTAATAAGACAAGGTGGATCGGGATATCAAGGTACATCAGCCAGTTATATTGGTGGCGTACAGTTAAGGGGAAGTCTTTACATTGTCTCTATCCAGCTTGAGATGCAATTCTTCGGTACATCCGGTACTGAAATTGACAACCCGAAAATCGCAGCCCGAAAACAACACCAGCTTGGCGGATTAAACATTGGCCCCCTGGATACGGTCGTGACCGAACAGGGCACAGAATTGCAATTCGGGCAGTCACCGGGACTCAAAAGGAAGCCTCGCCCAATCGTCGCTCCTTCTGAGTTGAACAGAATTGAATTCGGGAGTGAGCAGTACGATAAAACCCTGTTTGGTATGGCAACAGACGATGCTCTGCACAAGATAGTGTTAGCTTTGCGTGAAAACATCGGACCCGCATTGCCCGGCTCGGTTGCGGCGGTACAGAATAACATGCGTAAACCGGGACAGGCTGCCCCGCAGCCAATTGTAATTCAAGGCTCCATCGTCTATGTTGATTCAAAGGACCCTGAAAATACCTATATCAACATCGGTTCTGACAAAGGGGTTGAGGTTGACCAGCAACTGAAAGTATACACAGCTGAATCGCTGATTGATCCAGATACAGGTGAGGTGCTTGGAGTTATTCCAAAAACGGTGGGGGTTATCAAGGTCGTTGAAGTTCAAACCGATCGGCTTTCCAGAGTGGAGATTATTGAGGGATTCGGTACAATAAAAAAAGGAGATCGGGTTAAACAGGAAAACCCGAAGCCACCGGATTCGGAATCTGAGTAGTGAGCCCACGCTGCACAATGGAGTTATCAATCCCTCCGGACGCGATAATGCAGAAAAATTTCATTACCCACAGTGCGGTGGTCCATTAGTTCAACGTTAACAATATCGAGGAAGTTAAACCCATCTCCCTCAACACTTGTTGTCACATCTCGGCCGCCGATGATTTTTGGACATAAAGTGAGATGTACCTCGTCAATTAAACCCGCCCGAAATAGGTCGAAATTGACCTGCCCGCCACCTTCAACTAGCAGCTGCTTGACTTGATACACCTCTCCCAAAATTTGAACCACGCGGTGAAAGTTGACTGTAGTTTCACCGACGGAGTGAACCTCCGCAACCTGTTGCAACAATGCGAGCCGGGTGGAAGGAATGCATTCCGTTGTAAAGACCAATGCGGGTGCACCGTTAGGTTGAAACATTCGAGCAATTTCAGGCACACGCCCGCTACCACTTACAACGACTTTGATTGGGTTGGGTGCTAGACCGCGTTGGAGACGTAGTGCTTTGTACTTACCATGTTCCGTGAATGTGGGATCATCGGCGATGATTGTTTCTGCCCCAACAAGAATCGCATCGGCACGGCTGCGAACTTCCCTAAGCCGAATCCCATCCGCCTCGCTAGCGAATCGAGGCCCTGCGCCGTCACGTGTAGAGATCTTTCCGTCGAGACTCACCGCCATGATCAGAGAGGTGTGTGGTTTCATTACCTATTGGTACCCTTAAGCTTTGGCCACAATTTCCTTAAACGAGTCACGCCAGCTAGGCGTCAGTGCAGGAAGATGTGCCGCCTTCTCAATGGCTGCCGTGTTCGCACTGTCGAAATGGCGTAGGTGGACAATCTCTTTCACCGTCATCTGTCCCTCTCCAACTTTTGTCCGCTCGACTGCATCGCCAGCACCCACTTCTCCCTCTTCCAGCACGCGCACGTAAAATCCCACCCGCTCACTTGCCAAAAACGGTTTCACAATCTGCGGGTTCCGCATTTTAATACCTAGCTTAAAGCAGGGGACACGCGGCTGCGATACTTCAACCAATGCCGCACCTATCCGAAAAACGTCTCCGATATGAACCGTATCCTCCAACAGCCCTTCCACCGTCAAGTTTTCACCAAACTGTCCGTAGGTCAAATCATCCCTACCCAATTCATGTTTCCAATAGTCGTAATGCTCAACTGGATAAACGTAGACAGCTTTGTGGATGCCGCCGTGTACGCTCGGATCACCCTGCCCATCGCCATCAAGGTTCAACCGCCGCATCATGGTCCGACCGGATACCGGTTCTTTGAAAATTCCTGTTTTGATACGTTTGCCGTTATACGACACTTCCTTGGGTTGTGAAACATTCACCGAAAGTAGTTTCATCATTTAATCTCCTGTGTTATTATCCGCGTACTCGCACCCGCGAGCTGCCATTTCCCATTTTTTGGACAGCAATTTGCACAGGAATCCGCCGCGTCAATTCTCCAACGTGGCTGATAAGAAAAATACTGTGTCCTTGCATCTGTAGTCCCTCAAGGGCGGCGATGGCAACATCGAGCGTTTCGGAGTCAAGCGTCCCAAAGCCCTCGTCAAGAAAGAGCGAATGAATCTGAGATCTACCGCGACTGAGCTCAGAAAGCGCAAGTGCCAAGGCGAGACTCGTCAGGAACGATTCCCCGCCGGAGAGCGTTTCGACCGGGCGTTCATCATTGGCGTTCCACCTATCAATGATAGTGAGTTTGCCGATGCCTTCAACCTTGAGCTGGTAACGCTCTGAAGTCAAGTATTCCAACTGTGTATTGGCAATACGGCTGACTTGCTTAAACATAATATCCAACGCAAAATCACGTAAGTCATTGGCAGGAATTGCATCTTGCAAATGACTCCATCGATCCAATTCGGCAGCGGCTGTCTGAATTTTATCATCAAGGGCTTCACGCTTGGAGAGGGCGTCTGTCAGATCGGCGATTCTTCTCTCTTGTGCACCGATATCTCGCTGTGCTTCTCGAATCTGTGCTTCAATTTCTTTAGCCTCTGCTATAATTCGCCCTAGTGCCTGTGGATCAAATGGGGTTTCCTCAAATTGAGACCGCAACTTGGCAATTTTTTCTCCAAGTAGATGTTTTGCTCGGGTAAAGTCATCTATCTCTTTTTGTATCCGTTCCGTCTCCGAGTCTGTTCGGAGCGCGCTATCATGTGCCTCTGGCGAGTCAAATCCGACGCTGCTTAACTTCTCAACGTAAGCAGTGCTCGCTCTTCAAAATTTTTACCACATTCCGCTTGACGGTTTTGGCAATTCCGGTGATTTGCCTGTTTTTCGGTGTGTTGGTCGCGGCTTTCCCGTAATTTCTGATTCGCTTCTTCACGCTGGTCCGCTTTTTTCTGAATCGTCGCACCTAACTCTTTGATAGCGGTGTCAATCTCCTCTTCGGTTGTGTAATCCATCGGTTTTGTCGCGGGCAGCATCTAAAAAGCCATTCCCTACACTTTGATAGCCTTCGATTTCGGTCCCCAATTCATCGTGGCGTTCCTCAGCGTTTTCAAGTTCCCGTTGGTTTGATCGGATATCAGCCTTATGCAACTCAAGTTGAGTCTGTTTCGTGCTGAGTTCCTGCTCATGCGATTACAGCCTCGATCTTATCAGTAAATTGATTGACAGCCTCTTCTGGACCGGTCTCGTGGAAGGATTTGGGTAGTAGTTTCCAAAAATAGGTTTCATTCTTCTCAATATCCACATTCAAATGTTCAATCTCAGCGGTTACGGTACGCAGCTTCTTTCGGTTTTCCTCTAATAGGTCATTTTCTCGCGCGATGTCTCGTTCACAGGTAGTGAGTTTTTCGGAGACCATTTTTAAGTCATTTGACGCTTGATTATACGCATTGCGAGCATGACTCAAGCTCTCAAGCGCAGTTTCTGATTCATTAATCTTTTCTCCGACCCATTCGGAGGAGATGTCCGCCATTTCGTAAAGTGCCTGCCACTGCGTCCGGGCAGATTCGATTGCGTCCTTCAGGCTTTCTATCTCCGTCATACATGTGTCAACTTGGGAGGTGATATTCGTTTTATCCTGTTGGAGACGCACCTGCTTTTGTTCCAACTGTTTGTTCTGTTCTTGTGCTTCCCGTGCTTCTGCTTCGGCAGCATCTAAGGCGTTCTGTGCAATTTCGAGTTGTTCTTCACTGTCAGGTTCAGCTTCATCAGCACAAGGGTGCTCTGTAGCCCCACAAACACGACACGGCTGCCCTGGTTCAAGCTGCAGCCTGAGTTGATTGATAGGATTCGCCAAAGTGCCAATTCTTTCTCCGCTTCCAACCGGGTGACTTCAGCTTCCGCACGTTTGCACAGATGAAATTGAACCTCTAATTTCTCCTTAACGTCATTAAGTGATCCATCAAGTGTGTCAATGCGCTCCTGCAATTTCGCTGCATTGTGTTCCTCGTCATGTAGTCGGCTCCGGGAAACTTCATGCCCTTGTGCGATTGGTAACGCCTGTCTTGCCTGCTCCCTTCGATTCTGCCAATCTTCAAGGTTGCCGGTTGCTTGGAATGCTTTTAATTCCGTGTCAGTCTTTGCAAGCACAGCCGCTGCATTCTCCTTTTCCGCAAGACGTGTTTCTCGGTTATTGGATAGTATTTTTAATTCTTCCGCTAACCTATCTATTTCTGATGTGTACTCCGATTGGCTGTTTGATTTTTCTTGTTGCTGTTGCTGTTGTGAACGGATTTCTATCAGCAGTTCTTTTGATCGGGTACGGCGCGATTGCCGATCTGGAGGAAGTGGATTTGCTGCCAAGAAGGTTTCTGCCTGATGAATATCTTCCTCCAACGCGGCTTGCTTCTGATGCAGATCAGCTAACTCGGTTGCAAGGATATCAATCTTTTCTTTTAGCTGCTGCAAAGGAGGTTGCCGCTCTGCTACAAGTTGAAATTGCGTATGTGCATGTACCACATCAGATTTCGCATCCCTGTACGCCTCAATTTTCCGATCGCCGGAGGCTTTCGCTATCTGATGCGTCTCATTTTTCTCGTCAAAGTCGGTTTGATTTTCATCGAATTGCTTTTGTGCTTCCGCAAGTTCGGTCTCAGCCTGACGAAGCCCCGCAGCCGCTTTTTCGTTTCCGATTTTGCTATATCGAACCTTTGTTTTTCAGGGAGAAGCCGATTCGCACGATCTGCACGTTCGCGCTCTGCTTCAAGGCTGTCAATCATCGGTTGTTGATTCACCAGTTTTTCTTGGCATTCCTCTAAAGCCTGAAGTTCCGCAAATTCTTCTTCACGCCTTTTTTCTTGCTGTTTTTCCTTCTGAATTTTCTCGTTTTTCACACTTAATGCATTAGATGACGCTTGCAAGCTGCCAAGACCAGCCTCAGCTTCAGCGAGTTGTTCACGAGAGGCTTCCGGGAGGACATTCAGTTTGTTTAAGACATCCCCTTGTTCCTCCCTAACCACTCGCACTTTTTCATTTAATGCTTTTTTCAGCTCTTCATAGATGCCAACACCCGCAGTGGCTTCCAAAATTGTCCGTCTCTCTTCATCCTTTGCCTTCAGGAATGCTGCAAACTCCCCCTGTGCTAGCATGACAGACCGCTTAAACGCATCAAAATCAAGTCCCAAGATATCAGTTATCTCTTCGCTGATTGTATTTTTACTGGCACCGAGGGCTTTACCTCGTGCGGATAGTCTATCGCTAATTAGTTTGTCCGCTTCAGTAGAAAGTAACCGTCCGTTTGGGGAACTTTTACGTCTTAGACTCCACTCAGCGAGGTAACGGACGCCGCTTGCCACAAAATGCACCTCGGCATGGCAATCAGTTTCACCGTGGCTGAGGAGATGGCTCGGATTTTGGCTTCCACTCCCTGTCAAGCGCGGTGTCTTGCCGTATAGGGCGACGCAAATCGCATCTAACAGCGTTGTTTTTCCCGCACCGGTGGGACCAGTAATTGCCACAAGGGAAGCCTCATCCAATGGTGATTTATCAAAATCGAGTTCAATCTCTCCACGAAAACTGTTTAGATTCTTGAGTTTCAGTTTGCATAGTTTCATGTTTTTCCCTCAACGAGCTGCAACAATTCATTGAACGTTTCTATCATGAGTTTGTCAGGGGATTCATTAAATTTTTCCTTGTAAAACTGTTCAAAGATGTCGGTTGGCTGCCGCATATCCTCAATCGGTATTTCCTGCCGCTCTGTCTGCACCGGCAGTTCAACCTCAACGCTCAAGACCTCTCCGCCACGTTGGTGAAACATCTCTCGAATTTTATCACTGATGCCAACCTCCGGACGGTTGAGTTTCAGTTGTACCTGAATATATTTCTCGTCCCATTCCGGCGACATCGCCTTAAGCTCACTTCGTCAATATCCCCCGTCACAGTGCAGAGTTCTTTGAAAATAGGAACCTCAATATCTTCCACTTGTGCATCACCGGAAGCAGGAACATCCAACAGATAAACCTTTTTGGCATAGGTTGCTTCGTTGAATCTCATTGGCAGCGGGGAACCTGCATATTGGACAGGATAGCTTGCCCCACTAATGGCATGTGGTCGATGCAGGTGTCCGAGCGCGACATAAGTCACATCATCAGGAAAATCGCTAATCTGCATAGCTGTCGCCCCACCGATTTGGATGTTTCGTTCCGAATCGCCCACTTTTCCACCATGAACGAAGAGATGCCCCATCAAAATCTTGGACAGCCCCGGCGGCATACGTTCAACACATTGGCGATAAAATGTCTTCAACCGTTCCCGATAACGTTCCGCTCTTTCAGTCTCTGTCTCAAATGAAATATGTGAAAGTTCATTTTCGGACAGATAAGGAACTGCTGCAATAGCAACACTCGGATCTTCGGCGGGAAGGGTAACAAGGCACTCCGCGGGTTCAGATGCAGGCCCGACTACATGAACCCGCCCCATTCTAAGAAATTCTCGGGGCGCGGCCAAGCGCATTGGGGAATCGTGATTACCGGCGGTGATAACAGCGTGGGCGTGTGTCTCATCGTATAACTGAAAGAGAAATCGGTAGTAGAGTTTTGTTGCTTCAGAGGAGGGCACTGCGCTATCGAAGATGTCACCCGAAACGAGTAACACATCAACTTCTTTTTCTTTAATTTTCGTTAGGAGCCAATCAAGGAATTGGTCATGCTCCTCGATTCGATCCTGTTCATAGAGTCGATGCCCGATATGCCAGTCTGATGTGTGAAGAATACGCATAGATGGAGACTTTTTCCCGAATAGATTTGACTTGAGATCACTACAGCTTGCTGGTATAATAGACCGAGTTTGTGAGACTAATTTTGATAACCTACATGACTGTGAGCTGAATTGTTCAGGAGAATGACCGATGAAAGGGATAAACAAAATCCGAAGGTCTTTTCTCGCCGAGTCTATCCTGCTTTCACTAATAATTGTTTTAACGGGTTGTGTATCGCCGGATCGAGAAAATCGCAGGTATGAGCATGTACTCATTGAGAAACCTGCACCCGACTTCACACTACGGGACCTAAGGGGTAATCAAATCAGTTTGTCGGATTTCAGAGGACAACCGGTCGTACTCAACTTCTGGGCGACGTGGTGCAGTCCTTGCCGTGTAGAGATCCCACATCTGGAGGCACTTTACACAAAATATAAAGATCAGGGGTTGGTGGTCATCGGCATGAACACCGAAACTGATTATATGAAAGTGAAGCGCTTTGCAGAACCCCAGATCTCATACACCGTGCTTTTGGACGGAGGCACCCAAGCTCAGAGCTATGATGTCAGCGGTATACCGTGTACATACTATATTGACAAGGCAGGAATTATTCAGCACCGTAGCGTGGGCTTTGGGCCCGGTGACGAGGTTCTGATTGAGGAAAAAATTAAAAAACTGCTCGCTGATACCGATCACTAACAAGGTTAAGAGATAGAGGTGTATCTATCGACCCTACCTAAAATTCCAACAGTTCATCGAGTTCCTTCTCGTCTGCTTCCTCTTGAGTAATTGCGTTCTGTGCATCTTCCACGTCCTTCTTGGAGGCGAAGCCGTACAGTTCTATTTCAGAGATTTTCGCCGGTGCACGGACGTGCCCGGAATAAATCCGCCAGCCTCGAACACGTTGGATATTCTTCTGCCGCAGTTCTGCATCATCTGAAGTCCGACTAATCCGAACTTTAACGCCTGTGGTGCGAACAGCGCGATTCAGTCGAACATCAGTGACCTTCTGCTTAACGCTTTTGATCTCCTTGATCCGCTCCCATCTGCCTTGATTGTCAGCCACCCATATATCAAATGCCTGCACGTTAGAGGAATGTAACACAACGCGATGAATGGATTTCGCGACGGGAAGGAGTATCACCGATTCGGAGGAGGCGTGGTGGCTTTGAACAACATCCGACGAAGGCTCAACATATTGAGATTGACCAATCGTTTTGAGATCGCCATCAACAATTGCCGGGTCATTGGCTTGTACGCCCTCCATAAGTGCGTAATTCTCACTCCATGTTTGGTCGGCAATGAAAGCCGGAACCGTAGTACATCCGTAAAATGCAACAAGGCTAAACGCTAGAAAGAGATAGGTAAAGGTGGATTGGAATCGCATCTGATTTTACCTCCCAAGTTGTTTCTGGTTCGCCTGCATAATAGCTGACATAATTTCCGATCTGGTTATATGGCGGATATCGAATTTAAGTTCTTCAAAAAACGGAAAAAGATCCTGACCGGCAGCTTGGCTCAGATAGTAGACCAGAAAGCTGGTAGCCATTTCACCGGGCAGCCTTTGATGAAGTTGATCTTCTTCGATTAACTGAAAAACTGTCGGGTAAAAATCCTCACCAAACCGCTTTTTCAATTCCGCCACGATTGAGTAGGAGTAGCTATACCGCCATTGAGTCAACTGATCTGCGCTGAGATGCCCTTTCCAAAATTGAACCGCATTGCGACCATCAAGATCGGTTTCCAAATCTGCGTGGAGATTAAGCCGACGGAAACTCTTTCCCCGTGCATATTCAACTTGAACTAACACTGCAATGCCTTCCGCAAACCATGTTGGAAGCAGATAGATATTTGTAAATGCATGGGTCAACTCATGTGCTCGGACATCCCGCTGATTAAACATCGCCACCGGGAAATCCATATCGATCCCTTCAACAACTTTTAACCACTCACCGTTTTGATAGATTGTTTGGGTACGAGTTGATGTCGTTGCAAGGCTTGTGGAGCCGTGATGGGTCTGACGAAGATTCACATTCAGTTGGTGCTCCGGTTCAAAACCGAAGATGTCATGGACGTAATTGTAAAGACTCTCCATAAACAGCAGTGCACCTTTGCCTACATTCTGACGCTCGTCGGGGTCATCATAGTCTGGATGTGTGAGCAGATCCGCGGCAAAGGTAAAGGTGTAATGCTTGCTCTCAAGCGTCAAGCCATCTGCTGCCATTTCGATTTCAGTGGTTGGACGTTCAAATGTCACATACCGTTCTTGTTGCTCTCGTCTGGTTCGCTCCTGTTTGCGCCGTTGTGCCTCTTCCAAGGCAGCGCAACCCATAAAAAAAAATGCAGCTATGACTAAAATTGATATAGGGGAGGAATACTTTATAAATTGATTAAGGTTTTTCACTTTTTGTTCTCCCTCTCCGATGAATGGACGACAAATTGACCAATCAGGTTACTCTAATTCATTTTGCAGGGCTTCTGGGCCGCCAATTTTCCCTAAGGCTGTGACGGAATGACTACGAACTACATTCATTGGATCCTTGAGTACATCTATCAGGGGTTCAACCGCTTGAAAATCCCCTATATCCTTCAATTTATTGCCAATATTATCAATCACACAAGAAGCTTTCCTGCGAACCCGTTAATTTAGATTTTTTAGTACAACTATCAAAAGTGGAATCGCGGGCGGCCCGATGTCTTTTAACCCCTGAAGTGCCCCTCCCCGAACCGATTCAAACTCGTCCCGCAGTGCTGTTATCAGCGGGCCAACGGTTTTCAAATCGCCGGTTTTTGCTAACGCTTTAACCGCACTGCTTCGGACGCTTGGACTCGAATCCTCTAACTGTGTAACTAGTTCAGCGGTGTTGCTCATTCTCCTGTTTTCCAAAGGAAATGCTAGCCAAGGGATACAGCGTTTCCTGGTTTTCAATAGAGATTCAAGGATTTTCAGGTTGCTTTGAATCCCGCTAGAATCGGGGAGAATCCCGAAAATCAGGAGGGTTAATCGGCAGCGATGTCGGTCGACTCGACTTGTGCCGCGCGAATTGCATCACACAGGTAGCCGATGCCTTCGGCTACGTAATCAAGATGGGTGTAAGCGTAAGCCAAGCGGATGCTCTTGACAGGATCGCCTCGATAATGGAATGCGCTACCATTGCTGTAACCGACGTTATGTTGAGCAGCAATTTCTGCGACCTTGTCCATATCCGTCGTTTCTGGCAAATCAATCCAAAGGAAAAGACCCCCGCGCGGCTCAGTCCATGTGCAAATGTCGCTGACATCTTCCCGGAGTGTGCCAACCACAGCACGACATTTCGCGCCCACTGCAGCGTTCGTCTTGGCCAGGTGTGCATCAAGATGTTCTTTGAAGAACTCTGCCACGATTGCGCTCGCTAGCGCACTACAGCCACCATCCCACCGGTTTGCGTGAATCATCTCTTTATGTGGTGATTTAGCCACGAAATATCCCTGACGGAGACCACAACCGAGAATCTTCGAGAATGTCGCAATTAAAATGACACGGTTTGATGTATCTAGTTTGTAAAGAGCGTCAGGGGTTGGATTCGGCACAAAGTCAATGTCGCCGTAACAATCATCTTCAACAATCAAAGTGTCATACTCTTCCGCCAATTCCAACATCCGTTCTCGACGTTCCAGTGAGAGAATCGCCGAGGTCGGATTTTGATGATTGGAAGTGGTGTAGATAAAGCTTGGCTTAATATTCTGAGCCTTGAGTTCTTTCAGTTTTTCCTCAAGGGCGTCCATGTTCATGCCGTCGATGTAGTCCATCGGCACCCCCACGATATTCGCTTTGAGGTGCCGCATGATGCCGAGCGTACCGCTATAGGTGTACTCTTCAGTTAAAACCGTATCTCCGGGCTGAATAAAAGTGCCTAGGACCAGTTCAAGTGCCTGCATGGAGCCGGAGGTGATCGAAATATCATCCACATTTAACGGCACACCTTCCCGACGTTCAAAGCGCATTGACGCCAACTCACGTAACCCCTCATATCCCTGTTCGCCGGGATAGTTCACAAGGTCGCCTCCTAATTTGCGAAGTGCCTTTTCGCTGGCTTCAATCAAACCCTCCGTTGGAAACGTAAACGGGTCGGGGCGTCCACCTGTAAAAGCAAAGTCTTTATCCATAATATTCTCCTCTAAAAACGGTCACCGGATTTCCGGCCGGAACACTCTGATATATTCCTATACACTAAAGTTGTCGCGTTGTTTCAGCATTTCTAAATCGATGAACCCGCGATGCTGTAAGTCCCGATGGAGCATCATAGCACAGCATCGAAACCATTATAGCGTATTTCCAGTAGAAATACAAGTTTTTAGACGAGATATGGTCGATGATCTACAAGAACACCGAGAGGATTCTACTGAACATCAGGATGATGCAACGGAATGGAAAAATAGAGGGTTGACCACAAGACTGGATAAATCACACAATTCATTCAAACAGAAAGCCCCAGCATTAGCCGACAATCTACGCCAATACCGGGGCTTTTTTATGCTGCAATGCGTCGTTTTTTGGCAGGCTAAATCGAGCCGCCTTCTATCCCTCCGCTGGATTGATGAGGTTGTTCGCCGCATGAACGGGCCTGAAAAGGGTACGACGCTTTGGGGGCATTGATTCTAGGAGTGTCGGGTGTGGATCCCAATCGTGCCATTTGGTGTCAACTGTGTTGTAACAGCTAAAGATAGCGAGCCGGTCATTTTCTGTATTTGTCCATGCCGAGCTGCTATGCGTAATAGCCTCGGTGAAAAACATTAAAGAACCGGCAGGACAGGAGTAGGTGTCCCAGAGAGGTGAATCGGGGTCCTGAATGCTTGGGGGAGCGGTGTATACTGCCTTATGGCTCGCAGTGACGAATAGTGTGCCCCCCTGTCCTTCCTTCACCGGATTCAGTTCCCAGACCACGCGGGTTAGACCGCTGTGCGCCCTACCGGGAACGCAGTGGTAGAAATGAGAATCCCCCGGAAAACGCCACAGTCCATTGCCGTTGTGTGGTCCGAATGGCTTATCACCGATTGTCCGATACATGAGGCTGCAAGATTCCATACGGAATCCGTAGCAATCCTGACTCGCCAACGCCGGATACGCCACAAATTCATTCATAAATCCCACAACAAGCGGATGATCAGCGAGTTTTTGCATGGGGCCCCCGAGAGGAGATCGCTCGTGTTCGGAGATAGAGTCCGGGTCATCGCGCAACTGGTAACCAAATTCGCGCATCTCTTTAACTTCATTTTCCGATAGCACACCCGGTATCAATACCCACCCTTTACTATCGAAGACATATTTCTGCTCCTGGGTCAATTCAATCACCGGTTCACCGTTCGAGTTGGTTCGCGTTAAGTCGGTCTCATCCGGATCTAAATTCGCTCCCAAGTTCTTATCGACGATGAACGGTTTCGCATAGGCGTTTTCTGTCAATGCCATAGAATAATATCTCCTCCATTAATCGGTTGGGATTCGGGGATCGATAGGATAAGTGAGTCCTGTCTCCCACTTCCTTAACGATTAGTTCGCGTCTTGAGTTGTTTTATAACCGGACACAATAGTGTTAGTGTTACCTTCCAGTACATTGTTCGGATCAATCCGGTACGGGTCATCCTCATATCGACCAACAGGACGCATCGCTGAATCGTGATAGCCAAAGCGGACAGATCGACGCCACTTATCGGTTCTGTTGACATTGGACCAGTGGATAATACAGTAGCTAAAGAATATCACATCCCCCGCCTTAGCAGGTATTGGAATAGATTCCACTTTGTCCGGGTGATACACATCGGTTGGCAGGTGAGGTGCGGTGTCAGGGCCCATGATGTGTTCAAGACCGCCGTCCCTATGGCTTCCCGGCACGACACAGAGGCTTCCGCTCTCAAGCGGGGTATCATCGAGGTGAAGCAGACAGTCGACAAAATCTAAGCCGTCGTGGGGATAGAAGGGATAGTCCTGATGCATCGGGAAGGGGGTCCCGCGCTCCGGGGGCTTTGCGTGTAAAACCGTGTGATGCCACTGAACACTGGAACCGATGAGATCTTGCACGCAACCTACTAGCTTTTCGTTGAACATCACGCGGCCCCAAGTCGCTGAATAGAAGTGGGGATTGTGCATAAGCACCGCCTTGGTCGCTTGCTGTTCATCTTCGGCGAGGTATTTCTCGCGCCACGGTCCCCGCCAGCCAATCGTCTCCTCTCCCCAGTCACCGATAATCTTGATCATTTCAGATCCGAGCTCTTCAACCTCTTCGGGAGTGAAAAGCCCTTCAATCTTGACATAACCATCTTCATTATACCTCTGAATCTGTTCCTGCGTTAGCATGAGAAACCTCCTATGGAAATTGGCTCAATTAACTGACACCGTTCCGTACCTTGAAACGGTTAAATTATTTTCGGTGGTGTTGATACAGGAAATATTAAACAACATTCATACTAAATGTGTCAAGTCAATCTTGGCTTAATGTTCAAAAGGATTGTATAAGGGCGTTTAGTTCTCCTATAGGAGGGATCTCCGAATCCCGATGCCTCACTCATTTTTCTTTTCGGAAAATCAAGCTAAATTGATGGAGTTGATTAGAAACGTAGGCGTACGGATAACCGAACGGATAGAGCTTCAGCGATTTATCATACCAGATTTTATAGCCTCGAAACCGCAAATTTTGGACATCCGCAAGGGTTTCGACAACATCAGCGTGGATCATATTGTGATACTTTTCTGTTGGTTGGAGATCCTTGCAAAAAATAACAACGTATCCTTTCGGTTTGAGATGCTCCATCGCTTGAACGATCGCCGTTCTAAGTGATTCGTAAAACTGGGAAGGCGGCATATTCCCTAAATCATCAGAGCTATCTGTGAAAGGGGTTGGACTATCATCCCCTGTTCTCTTTTTTCGGTCACCGCTGCGCTTCCGAGAGAGCATATCACCGTAGGGTGGGTCGGTCAAAACCAGATCGAACAACTCAACTTCCTCTAAGAGATTTCCCAAATCTCGCGCATCCCCACACAGAAAAGGCTGCACTGCCAAGCCAAGTTCAGCAGCGGCTTGGTGGTAAATCTCAAGATATTCCTGCGAGAGATCGATTCCAACCCCATGCCTGCCTGTCATTGAACACGCTAACAACGTTCCACCGACCCCAACAAAAGGGTCTAAGACACGCCCCTCTTTCTTTGTAAAAAATTCAATCAGGCGTTTCATCAATGCCGGTGGTTTCGGTGACGGGTGCTGCTTCCGAATATGGTGGGCATCAGACTGGGATCCATTAGTCGGATAGTGCGTATCCCAAACGGGTGCCGATGCAACTGCCCACTCCTCCTCAGACAGATCGTTGAGGCTTCCCACATTGTGTTCGTCCCCTTCCAATTCCACCGAGTTGAGGAAATATGTCCACTCACTTCCAGAGAGATCATTGAGCGGGTTTCGCGGGTCGTAACGCCGTTTTGGCTTTTTTTCTTCACTTTTTGGTTGAGATCGTTTGGGGGATGTTTTCACTTCGAGGTGAAACAGCCATTCCTGTACACGGCTGTCTAAAGCGGGTTGATTTCCATGAGAATTGCTTTTGAACCGCCGGTAGTCAATGGAAGAATCGCAACGAGGTTCGCCTCGAAGCGCGAGGATAGACATCAATTCATTATGCGACAGAATTCCTTCGTTGTTGTAACTCACTAAAATATATCGTGCGTCTGCCTTCTCAATCAGGTCTTGGAGCGTACGATAACAATCTGATTTGGAGCAGTACGCCGATTTTTCCTTTTCGTCATTGTTCCGCAGCCCCGTTTTCCCACGCAGTGTAGGAGCATCATACCGCGCAATCGTCTCCAACAGATGATAGTTAGTGATATACTGACGGGTGTTGTACGGCGGATCGAGATAGAGAACATCGCACTTAATATCTTCAATCAATTGGTTTGCATCACCCCGAAACACTTGATGTGACAAATCCGACCGAATGGTCTCAGCCGGAACCATGGGCAAATTTTTATAAGTCCGAGCATCCCAATGCTTCAGATACGCGCCGTAAGTTCCAGAAATATTGGCGACCTTCGATGTCGCCTCTAACAGCGGGAGGAGCAGCAGATAAAACTCGTTCTCCGTAATGTCACCCGCATCGCGCCACCCTTGAATCTGCTGGCGAATCGCGTCAATCTTCTGTCCATTGCTATCGGTCAGATATTGCCGATCGTATTCATTGTTCCCTGATGGACAGTAGTTGTGAAAAATAAACCCTTTCTTGCCGGGGAGGCAGTTCAACCAAGCAACCACCTTACCGTAGGGTGAAAAATTAGCAAACAGGCTATCACCCTGTACATCACCGAGCGTCTCGACAATACCCGCAAATTGGGGTTCCTCGTTATTGGCAATCAACGCCCGCTGAAAGGTGTAGGAGAGTTCGAGCAGATCGTTAGAGATAATCTGAAGCCCGCGGCGTTTGAAGTGCGCCGCAACGCATGCCGTTCCCGCGAATAGATCACAAAATATCCCTTCTCTGACACCCAAGTTGTCAACTACCTGTTCAATATGGGATAACAAATTGAATTTACTGCCGATATAACGCATAAGCCCCCTGTGTCTGATTGGTTCAAACCATCATACGCCTTTGCGTTTAACACTCAACATCTTTGCCTTCGCTTCCGAACACATCCATCCGCTCTTGGGTCTCAATTTTTCCGGTGCTTTCAGGGCAATAATGGAATTGCAACGCCCGACGCCGCAAATTCGATCGATTTGCCGGGGTGCCGTGATGCAACAAGCCGTGCCAAAGCAGACAACCTCCCGCCTTGAGCGGTACCATCACCTCTCGATCCACGGGGACATGCGTATCACAGATCTGCCAATCACGTCGGTTGAAATGTACCACCGGACCCTCTCTATGAGAACCGGGGATGATGTGCATACAGCCATTTTCGGGCGTGGCTTCGTCCAGTGCAATCCAAGCAGCGACGACCGGTGTATCCAACGGCAAATTGAAGTAGGCGCAGTCCTGATGCCACGGTTTCTCCGAACCGATGTGAGGGGGTTTAATCAATCCCATATCTTGGAACAGTCTAGGCGTATCCTCAATCAGGCGTTGAACGACCGAGATCAGTCCTTCATGCTCGGCTATCGCTTCCAGACGCGGTTCAAATTTCACAAAACTGGCAATCTTGCGGATGATGTCGCGTCTCTCTTTTGTGGACAACTCCGATCTATGTTTCACTAGCTTTGGTTCATATTGGATACCCCGGTAATCTGGATTTTTCCCATCCATCAGGTACAGCATCCCGTCCAATGTTTCGCGTACCTCTGCTGGACTGAACGCATCGTGGATGACTAAGTATCCGTGTTCGTGGAAAAACTGTACATCCGCACCCGTTACAGCTTCAAAGCCACCCCAAATCCCTTCCGCAACTGAGTCGAAGTGGTAAAGCTCTTCTGGATATAGAATCGCTTGGGCAGCTTTGAGCGAGTCTTCATTTATAGATTTCAGCATTTTATTACCTCCTTCTCACATCAAACCCGGCGAGACATCGAACTGCTTGCATTTTCAAAACCCTAGCAGCTGAACTTCCATTTCCAAATCAACATCTCTCTCCCGCTTGACGTGGGCTTGGATATGGCGAACAAGTGATAACACATCGTGAGCGGTTGCGTTGTCAAGGTTGAGGATAAAATTCCCGTGGATTTTAGACACCTCTGCCCCACCGATCCGATAGCCTTTCAAACCGCATTCATCAATTAGCTTACCAGCAGAATGACCGGGTGGATTCTTGAACATACACCCCGCATTCTCCTCGGCAAACGGTTGGCTTGTGATTTTCTGGTTATAGAGATCTTGCATAAGGTTGTCAACCTCCTTCGCGTCGCCGGGAGTCAGGACAAGCGTTGCTCCTGTAACGCAGAAGTAAGGCTTCAATCCGCTATGACGGTAGCTAAACTGTACGTCATCATGGCTGAGATCGATTACCTCGCTCTCAGCTGTCATCGCCTTCACACGCTCGACTAAATCGCCAAAGCTGCTGCCCCAAGCACCTGCATTCATAATCAATGCACCGCCGACGGATCCCGGAATCCCAAGCGCGAACTCGACGCCACTCAGTCCGCGACTTGCCGCCGCTTTCGACAACCGTGGCAGCGAAACGCCCGCGCCTACGTCAACACGGTTTTGATTAAATTCAAGTCGATTAAATTCTCCGATTAATCGGATGACAATCCCCGTATATCCGGCATCGCTAACCAGTAGATTCGATCCTCGACCAATGATAGCAACCGGTACATTTCTACGCTTTTTCAGTTGTGCGACATACGCCAATTCGTCGATTGTGCTTACTTCAAAATACGCTGCGGCGTTGCCACCTATTCCAAAATAGGTGTGCTTACTGAGTGGCTCATCGAAGCGTAGTTTGGACAGGTTGTTTCGATTTTGGGTGAAGGAGGCAAGCTCTTCTTTCCAACCCATTTTAATGCCTCGCTTTAACTCGGATAAATAATATGCGAATTTCGAGGGATAATCAGCGGTTGAGGGGCATCAGCGGGAAATTGTGCCGCCCACTCATTCGGATCATAATCCCGTGTGACAAAGCAGGAACGGTGCGCGGGAACAGCGTGCTTGAGTCCGATCCGTTGCGCCATCTTTACACAACCCGCATAGAAAGGAAATTCTCCTTCCGTCGGATGATTCGTCAAGAACCCGATGTCCGGATTATGTGCAGTCACGGCATTCACCAACTCATCGTGGTCAGCAAAAGTGTTGATAGGGTCGCCGGAAAAGTAGAGCGTTACCCCATCCGCTTTGAGAACGTAACCGAGATGGGTTACATCGGGCGGGGCAATATCTGCAGCAGGATGTCCGTCTGGTGGCTTCGCATAGACGGCATTAACTGTGATCGAACCGAGCGATGATGAATCGCCAGCACGGATTGTTGTCGTATGATCTGCGTCAATATCCGTGTCTGATAGCACCTGCGCGATACTCTCTTCCGGTCCCACGCACTTCACTCCCGGTGAAGTCTGATGGATACGGTCAATTGATTCGGGCCAAGTGTGATCCCCGTGGTTGTGTGTCAACAGTATATAATCCGTTGGGAGTTGAGATTCATCCAACGGCGGTTCGGTGTGGATAAATCTGTCGGCGGGACGATCATGTGGAAAGTATGGGTCGATCTGCACAACCGTTCCGTGCGAATCCTTCACTGCGAAGGTGCTCTGCTCAAACCAATGCACAGCGACTGCCCCTTCTGGCACTTCAAGATCTACGAGTGAGTGCATCCTAAATCCTCCAATTACTTGTATTGTGTCAAATGTGCACGATTGTGTTTTTTGTGTCTATAAGGTGATTATAATGCAAGTTACTTCAAATTAGTAGAATATTGCCCTGAATCCCGATCGTATCGGGGCTCCGTATGCTGTAACCAATGTGCATACGACAGCACGGTGTAGTGCACCTGCTAATGGACTAATGAATCGATGAATCAATTTGTTTTCACGTTTTACGCTTTTACAGCTTCCCCTCTCGTCGTAGGATATCAACCAACGAATCACTTACGCCGAGCGGCAAATCAACCCATGCGTTGTTGCGTCGTTCCGATTCATAAATCGCCATAATAACCTCAATGGAAGCGCGACCATCGTGTCCAGTACAGCGTGGCTGAGAATCGTTCTCAATGCAGTTAATCAGGTCCTGAGCGGCGCGTAGAGTCGGGGTTTCCTCCCAAGTCGAATCGGGGAGCGGACGAGGTTCAAGTGCCCACCACGACCCCTTCTCAAATTCTATCGGCTCCGCCTTCCACATACCTGCACCAAAGCCTAACCTTATTAACCCTTTTTCGCACTGTAACTCCACATCCCACCGCTCATACTCAGTCAGTTCATCGCTGATAACAACACCGTCCACGCCGTTCTGGAATTGCAACAGGGAATAACTAGTGTCCTCCACGCGAAACTCATAACGGGTACGCCGCCGCGCTGTCCCCAACACCGATTCAACATCACCTGCAAAGATACGGAGGGTGTCGAAGGTATGTACGGCATCGTGCAGCAAGGGTCCCTCGGTATCGGCAACCCACTCAGGAGACGGCTTGCACCCCTCGCAATGGGCTACGACATGGAGTAGCGGGCCCAATTCGCCGGAGTCGATCAGATCCTTAGCCGCTTGATACTCCCCTGACCATCGACGCGAACAGTTGATCAGCATCGTCGTCCCGTTTTGTTCGCAGGCTTCGATCATCGCGTCACACTCGCCTATACTCAACGCCATCGGCTTTTCACAAAAGATCCCCTTTGCACCCGCCTCGGCGGAGGCAATCACCATCTCCGGGTGTAGCGGTGGGTGCGTGGCGACGCAGACGATGTCTAAGTCCTCTTGCGCCAACATTTCACGATAATCGTGATAAAGTGCGTCCACCCCCCATCGCTCACCAAAGGCGTGCAATTTCTCTGCGCCCCGGTTACAGCCTGCGACGAGTTCCGTGTTGGGCAGTGCCTCAAATGCACCCGCAATCGAGATGGGGTGCACATCAGACTCATCCTCCATCGTGCTAGCAATACGTCCACAACCCATAATCCCCACACGATACATATCCATATAACCTCCTGCTAAAACGTAAAGCGTAATTCGTAGATTTCAACGATCATTGAAATCTACAGAAACAACAATTTAAGAGATATTTGCCTTATCCGATCCCAATCTCCCGCAGGTATGCGCGGGTGCGTTTGGCAATCGGCAACGGTTTATCGAAAGGTGCCGGATACATGTCCTGCTCAACAATCGCGTAGCCGTTGTAATCAATCTCCCGCAGCACATCTCGAAACGCAAGAAAATCTACCGCCCCTTTGGACGGTTCAACAAACATATCCATTTTCACCGCTTCAGCGAATGGAATTCCTTCTGCTTCCACGCCTCTCTATAAAAATCTCCCACGTTCCCTCTACGGCGATCAGGATTTTCCTGTAGGGGCGGGTTTCCCCACCCGTCAAGCCCCAAGCCTTTCGCTCCAGAGAAGCGATATGTCTATAGAATGCCAATATCCCTAATGTCTGCGCTCCAGTGGAGCGCAATGTATCAGGTTCGTCAGTTTAATGGATCAATGCACCAACATCACCAATCGCGCACATAGCCAGCAGTCCAGCCGCCATCTACGGGCAAGACGACCCCATTAATATAACTCGCTTCCGGTGACACCAAAAATAACACAGCGTGCGCTATCTCTTCCACCTTACCCGGCCGACCCAATGGAATGTGCGATAACAAGCTAGCAGCGTTTTCGGTGTACGCGCCGTTGGGACCATAGAACAACGCCTCAGTCCCGCGAGTCAGCGTAGACCCCGGCGCAACAGCGTTGACGAGAATCCCCTCTGAACCGAGTTCTATCGCCATCGACTTCGTTAAGTTAGCAACACCCGCTTTGGCAGCGATATAAGCAGTTTGCAACCGCAGAGGTACTAAGCCCGCAATAGAACTGGTGTTCACAATACGTCCGCCATCGGGGTTCTTCAGGATTTCCGGAATAATCGCACGACTGGTTACAAAAACGCCAGTCATGTCAACATCTACAATGCGTTGCCAATCTTCAATCGAATATTGGTGGATCGGCACACGATCGCTGCGGGTATTGATGCCTGCGTTATTGATCAGGATGTTAATCCGTCCAAGACGATCCATGACCTGCTCTGCGACAGCTTCCATCTGTTCAGCATCGGATACATCAGCCTCCAGCGACATACACGCGCCACCGCCTTCGATGATTTCGTTCGCGGCTTTCTCACCCGCTTCGCCGTCAATATCCACAATGACAATATGGGCACCATTATCAGATAACGCCTGTACAATAGCACGTCCAATGCCGTGTGCGCCGCCGGTAACGATGGCAACCCGTTCAGTTAGATCTACTTTCATCGGATAATTTCCTCCTGCGAATATTTTATTGTTTTTACGGCTCATTCACTGTAGGTTTGTACTGTACCGGAGTTGGGAAAAGCCCACGCTTTATCTCCATGCTTGAAACATTTTCGGCTTGCAGCTTCTCTTGGAGATAGTGCGGAACGCCCCAAGGGTCAACGGAATCACCGCAGGTAAATACGTCGACCGCAGCGTAACGGTGTTCGGGCCATGTGTGAATGGATATATGGGATTCCGCAATGACGACCACACCGCTGATCCCGTCCGGTTTGAAGTGATGGAATGTATCCGATATCACCGCCGCCCCGGCGTGGCGGGCTGCTTCAAGCATATATTGACGAATTCGATCTCGATCTGTGAGTATCTCACTCTGGCAATCGTAAAACTCAATCAAAAGTTGTCGTCCTAATGCCTGCATCGCCGGATTCCTGTCCTGCTACTGCGTCTACTATCTCGTTGACCAACACAAAATTGGATAAAGCGAGATAATTATATCACAGTTGCTAGAAAACGGATTAAAAAAAGCAGCTTTTCTGCTCATTATATTCAAGGGCATAGCCTCGTTCTGTACGCCAGAATGTCCATCGAAGGATTTTCCCCATTTTCCACTTGAAATTTGATATAATTGCCCGAATCGCGGATTAAACAGATGAAGCGGATTCTACGTTAGGGCGTGTTGCTATTTGGCAGCACGTAGGTTGGGTTGAACAGGGAACCGTGAAACCCAACAATATCAGGACTTACGCACTCCAGATTGTAGTTGCCCGATTCACCGGGCGTATCGGGGCAGGGATGCCCCGCCCCCACCCTCTTCAGTCTACCCCCCTTAGTCCCCCCGCAAGCGGGGGAGGGGTTTTGACCGTTCAAATGCGTATGTCCTAAATAATCCAGAAAGGAGGTAAATGATGGCTGATATACTCAATATTACAGGTTTAGGCAGACTTGAAGATTGTAGAAACGTACGTATACTACGATCAGCCGGTCCTCTTCTCCTGCAAAAGTGCGGCAGGCCATCTGTACCTTGCTGTAGCTGCTGATGAAAACGATCAATACGATACATGGCTCTACGTTAGAGTCTCTACTGAACGCCTCAATCATATCCGATCTGGTGCAATTGACCTCAGATAACATTTGACAACACTTGACAACATATTGGAGTAATTGGTATAATTAGACCAAACCACAAAGGAGAATACAAACACAGGTCTAATAAAAGACCGCAGCCACGGAGAATCTACAATGAACTCACCATCCACCACACCAACACTCACCATTAACCTAGAACCACAGCCCGAAGGTGTATACACAGTTACATGCAACGAGCTGCCCGAATTGGTCACCGAGGGTAGTACAATAAAAGAAATCCTAGATAACATTGAAGAGGCATTCAGCGTCGTAGTCGGTCTATACGAATCAACAGGACGACAGCTACCATTCGCACTCAACACCGAGCAAAACACAAAGAGCAAGTCCATCACACTGACCACATTCATCCCCCCCTATGAGATACCGCAAAGTGGCCCAAAAGCTGAGGAAGCTAGGCTGTAAAGAAGACAAGAGCAAAGGAAAAGGTTCTCACCGAGGTTGGATAAAAATCGGCACAAAACTAAGTGTTACTGTTCCAGACAAAGGCAGCAAAGACATTGCAATGGGAACCCTACGCAAAATTATCAGCCAACTAGAACTCGACTGGGAAACCTTCAAAAGAATCTAAAAAGAGGGAGTCTTTCGACTCTCATTTTTTATCAGCTCCAAAAAATTGCATGAAACAAAAGCCCATCAGTTTGGTTCACCGAACACCCCCTCGGATCGAAGTCGCATAAGGAATTCGCAGCGCATCCATTGCTCCCTGTGCTGCACGAATGCCCGAATAACACGCCTCCTCAAAAAGCGGCAGCCCCGTCACATCCGCATTTGCGAAGAAAATCCTCCCAAACGGCCTCCCCCGTAACCCCCGATCCGGACCCCAGATAAAATTCGGCGTCGGTCTTATCATCGCGTGTCCCCACTTATAGAGATCAATTTGAGTAATATCCTTTTCGATGCCGGGGTGCATCTCCCAAAGGTCTTTCATGATTTCGTTCACCCAGAAATCGTGACCCTTGTCTAGCAATTCCCTCCGCTTGATATCCGGTTCGCGGTCAAAGGGAAGATAATAGGTCAGAACCGATGGGCCCTCACCATCCGCTGCCTCCCGCGTCTGATGCTCGGCAGCGATATAGCCCAACCCTTCGCTCTCATACATAACATTATCCCAAGCAAGCGCGCTCTGCTTTGTCTGCGGTAGCCGTTTGAGGTGAACGCTCCCTGTCAGCCACGGCGTATATTGGCAATCCTGAAAGGCGGTTCTCTGATCATCCGGAAGATTCGGTATGATATAGTTGGCGATGTGCTTCTGTCCGGCGTAGATCGCTGTTTGCCCCCGCAACGTCGTGAACCGATGCGTCTGGGTATCCATGAAAGTTACGAGCACTTCATCACTCTGTTGACGGACAGACAGTGCCAGCGCGTTCAGGTGGACGTTGGCTGCCGAAAAACGTCGCGCCATGCCGTTTACCAAAAAGGCGTTGCCCTCGGGCCATGTGACCGTGTGGACCGGAAACCGATCCTGTAGTTGGTCCGCATAATAGCGACAGGCGAAGTAGTGGATCCCCGCCCACGCCGACACCTCATCGATTGGGCAGGCGTAATCATCACGGCAGCCGTAGTTCACGAACCAATCCAATCGGTCCGAATCCCACCCCTTTTGTCGCATATATTCCCGCATCGTTATCTGATCTAACGCGCGCACCTCCGGATCGGTACTGCTATATTCCAACGGCAGCGTAAACGCACGGCGTTGATCCGCCCCCCTATAGAGCGTCCACCGCAGCATATCGGTCTGAAATTCCTCAAATGCCCCTTGATCAGCCTGAGTCCCGGTGGAAAAAGGGTCGATGTGTTCTACCCAACGGTTTTCAATAAACAAGCGTTCCATCGGTTCACGCAGGATGTAGTCCGGATTCATGACCGGCCAGCCGAGCGGGGTGTAGTCCACAACCACCTGAAGCTCTTCAAGTACCTCAAGAATACAATCCGCCTCCATTGGCGGTGTGTTGATGTAGTGCGCTCCCCAAGGAAATGCGATCCCCTCTGAACCGCCCTGACCTGAAATCGAGGTCCCGCCTAACTGATCGCCCAGATCGAGGATAATAAAATCGGTGAGACCGGATCGCGCCAGTTTCCAGCCAGCACTCACCCCCGACACCCCACCGCCGATGATGATTACGCTATGTCGTTTGCCCTTTGGGGGTGGGATGAGTGCCTCTGCGGGCGGTTGTCGAACAAGGTGCCCGATCCCGCTCGGCTCACCGATAACTTCGCCCGGAATATCGAAGGTTGACGGTTTCGGGGTGGATGAGGAGCACCGCGGCAAAAACGGCATCCCTAACCCAAGTAGGCAGTATTGAAGAAAAAGACGGCGAGGAATTGGACGCATGATTTAAGGCGTTGCTTAGTTACAGGCTTTTTTGGATTATTCCGCTTGACAGCTCCTAGGCACCAAGTTAAGATACATTCTATCTTACTTATGGTGAATTTAAAAAACAGATAGACACTTTCGCCCCCCGGTAGGTGCGGTTTCCAACCGCACCGCATCGGCACTGTTAGAAACAGTGCCTACCAAACGGGAGAACAATAGATGCGGCTTCCCAACCGCCCCGGTTTGGCGTGTTTCATTAATTCTAAGATCCACTATAATCTATAGACAATTATCAGGAATTATGATACAATAAAAAATGGAAAGCATCTCTATGGCCAGATTCAACTCAGACGACCAAATCTCCGATCACCAAATTCAACAATGGCTAAACGAACGAAAAGAGCTGCCTACAAATTGGTCAAAACTCATTTGCAAAGAACGACACTTTTTCGCAAAAGGTGAAAACGGAAACAAATACAGGGTTATTCTCAGCCTCAACCCTAAACGAAAATCCTATTTCTCAGTTATTCTAATCGTATACCCATTTAACTCTAAACAACACTACCGACTCCGACGTTACGAATCACCACACTACGAACACACTAACCCAATAGAAAACACCAGCTTCACACAGAAGTATCACATCCACATGGCCACAGAAAGGTATCAAGGCAGCACATACAAAATAGACCACTACGCCGAAGAAACTGACCGGTTTAATGACCGCCATAGTGCAATCCAATGCCTAATGAACGATGCTAACTTCCAAAAGCAGGAGGTAGAGTAAACGTCTATGACCAACATAATCACTGAATTCAAAAACAATGCTCTTAGACAGTTCAAGATAATACCTGAAGAAGATAACCTCTACTACATTGCAACCAGATTTTTCTTTGATGACGGCGATGAGTTCGTCATCTACTTGGCAAAGGAAGAAAACAAGTGGGTATTAACCGACAAAGGGCACACCTATATATACCTGTCCTACACATTAGAGCCAGAAGAAATTCACCAAGGTAGACGCGGAGAAATCATCCACAAAATCCTCGCTGCATTCGACATCACAGACAGAAATGGCGAGTTGGTATTAGATCTATCCAAAGAACGATATAAAGCACGATACGGCGACGCGCTTCACAATTTCATCCGTGCAATCGAAAAAATCTCCAACGTTTTATACTGGAAACAGTACCGGACCAAACCTACATTCACAACACTTTTTACTGACATGCTATATAGCATAGTAGAGAAATCACGAACTGAATACAACTGGCACGAACCAGACCGAGACACCAACAAAAAGTATCCGGTCGATTACAAAATCAATGGGCTACACACACCACTTTTCCTATTTACACTTACCAGTGACACCAAAACTCGCAAAGCAACTGTCATCCTACACCAACTTAAAAAGTGGGAAGTTGACTTCTATTCCATAGGCGTTCTAAAGGATAATAAAATCGACGCACAAGCACAATTACACCTCCAAGATATATGTGATGATTGCATAATAGGTGTTCCAGAAAGTGCTAACGCAATTAGTAACTACATAGACACTAAACAATAACTAACTCTTTTTATGAGCTAAGGAACAACACGCAAACAGGCTTTTCATTTCACAACCTATAGCAAGCCAAAAGCCTATAACTGAGCAACGCCTAATTTAATAGAATCAGGAGTTACGCACTTCAGTTTGTAGTAGCGCGTTTATTGCGCGTCAGATACCAACGACATCACGCTGAAGTCTCTGGCTCAATTCACTAAACACTACCGCACGACACAATGGGTATTCGATAAATCGCCCTACTACGAACCTAGGGTTTACTGTAGTTGCCCGATTCATCGGGCGATGTTATCCAGCGGCGATGAATCGCCGAACTACAAGGCTTTAAGCGTTCAAGACTGCATCCCCGCCTCCTCGTAAGTCCTCTCAATCAGTGCAATCTCTTCACCTGTTAAGCCGTAGAGCTGATAGACCTGTGCATCTATCTCCTTCTGAAGGTTATGGACCTCATCGCCTTCAGTGTCTACGAGTATCCGTTTAACCAACCGCGACAACGCTGCTTTTTGCCCCGCAGTCCGAGCTGCTATTGGGACATGCTGCATATACTGTGCAAAGAAGCGCAGGCCGCCACCTGCCCACGGGTCGTTGAGACTCTGAAATTTGTGCCGGGCGTACCAATCAAAGAGTTGACTATTTAGGATAGCGAGCAGAGAGAGATCGCTGGTGGGTATGAAGTATGTTGTGTTTAACCCAAATGTTCCCTTAGTATCATAGGAGGCGGAGAGAAATTGTGCTATGTCTCGGTAGATAATTTTCGGTTTTTCAAACTCGGCATAATAGGTGCAGGAGCGAAGTTCCCAATAAAATGTGCCTTGGTCGTCACGGGCAATCAACCGCTCCCGATAACTGTTCAGATGCCGATGGATTGCCGGATAGGTTTCTGCAAAAATGCGCTCTCCTTCCGAAGTGCTTCCTGCATCTGACCAGGGCCAATCTAAGTTCGCGCTGCTAGCTATCGCTATCAAATACTCATCTGTTGCTTCTGTTCTCCATTTTTGAAGGTTGCGTCCACGAAACAACGGTTTTATAAGTTCACCACTATTGATATCCTCAGCAATCATCTGTTGACGTGTCACAGCATCAATTATAAATGCCTCATTGCAGCCTGTTATCACGCCGCGATAGAAATCGCCATCCACGTATTCTCCCAGTGGTGTTCCGGTTCCTTGAAGTTTTTCGAGTAGTCTCAGTACCTTTGGCGATGTCAATGCCCAGCCGTCCGGTGATAAGTCGCTGGTGTGCATGGGAAAAGCGTGTTCCTGAAACGCATCGGAAAGGCGAGGGATGTCGGTGCTATTACGAAAAGTTGCAACCAAAAAAGCCTCTCCCCCCGGAACAGCGTTTTCAACAAGGACGATACAGGTATCCACACTCGCGCCAAAAACTGGCACACTCCCAAAATCGAGCAGTTTTTGAAGACACACTTTATCGGCAAAGAATTTTCGGAGTTTTTTACCGTATCCTGCACGTAGAAACTTATTGGAGGAGATGTAAGTGAGGACTCCACCCCCACGGAGCAGCTCGGTCCCTCGCTTGTAGAAGTAGACATAGAGATCCGCAGTGCCTGTAAAAATTTCCGGGAACTGCTGTTTTAAAGCCGGTTTAATCGCTCTGATAAGCTCCTGTCGTACATAAGGAGGATTGCCGATAATGATATCAAATCCACCCTCCTGGAACACCTCTGAAAACTCCACCTGCCAGACAAACTCCTCCTCGTTGGCACTCCACCCCTGAAGATCTCTTTTGAGTTCGGTAATCTTTTCTCGAAGTGACTGCTTTTCAGAATCAGTATAGGTAACTTGGTAGCTGGCTATATGTTCCTGAATCTGTTGGATGAGACTGTCTTCGGGTCGGAGCTGTCCATCCGAAGGTGTCGGGGCGGGGCCGGTCACGCTATCACCGATGGCAACTTTATAGTCTAAATTGGGCAGCGGTTCGGGCGTGTCCCCTTCATAATCAACTGCGAGGCTCAACCACAAGCGGAGCATGGCGATATTGACCGCGAATTCATCGTTGTCCACGCCGTAGAGATTTTCCCGAATGATGTCTAATTTGCGCTGATAGATTGTTTTGGGATCAATCTGCCTGCTTTGGAAGAGGGCATCGCGCAAGCGGAGCAGTTCGCTCATCATGCCGAGCAGATAGGCACCGCTCCCACACGCTGGGTCGCAGATGCGGAGCGTTTGAAGCACCTGTAGGACCCGCTCTGGATTCCGAATCGCTGTCGCGTCATCGGTATCGACAAACGCTTGGAGGCATTCCGGTGTCTCATCGGTTTTATTGCGGAGACAGATTTTCAAACTCTCCCGACACATGAAGGAGACAACCGGGCGCGGCGTGTAGTAGCTGCCGGTGTCGTGCCTACCGGTCACCAATTCCTCAAACACCTTTCCGAGCATCTCCGGATCAACAGCGACCTCAATATCGAGCGGGGTTGATTCGGTTACCGTAAAGTTGTATCGTTCAAAAAGCCCTAAAATTTTCTCGAACTCGGTATTGGGGATATGCACTGCGTCGCTTTGGTCATATTCCTGCATCTCAAAGAGTCCGCCGTTGAGAAAAGGGACTTTGCCCCGGCGTTCCTCAAGCTGTTCCTCAATCTCCGGGGAGTCATGGGGTAAATTCGCGGCAGCACCGAGTCCGTTAAAGAACGCCCAATAGAGCCGCTTATTGAGAAAGTTTTCGTCGTTTTCGACCGCAGCGTCGAAAAGGGCGCGTAGGTAATCGTGGCCATCGTTATAGGTGAGCCACCTCTTCTTTTCAATAAATCGGAGGAACATCAATCGGTTGAAGAGGCGTTGCGTATACAACCGACGTTGGGCTTTTTTGTTATCTGGAATGCCTTCGACCGCCGTTTCAACCTGTTCAAAGACACGTTGGTATTCGGCAAAGAATTTTTTGGTAACCGCTTCTACATCAAACGCTGCCTGCCATTCTCGGAGCCATTCCCGATCGTTTGAGAACCCGCCGCTTGGAAAGGCGAGGGCGGGGAGGTTATATTCGCAGAGGGTGCGGACGTGGGTATCTCCCTGTTCCCAAGAGAAGATGGAGAGCACAGCGCGCCGCCAGTTTTCGGTGGAAGCGAAGTGGGCAAAGGCGAAGCGTTGAAAATCATCTGTGGTACAGATAAAGAGGAGTTGGTCATGTTTCCAGGCGGGGAGGGTTGGGTCTCGATCCCGTCTTCCAACGAGCCCGCGCAGCACCCGCCTTAGAGCGGTGCGGTAGATGGATTCACGCTTGAATTGGACAAAAAAGATACCCCACGGCTGAACACTCTCTGAAAAATCGAGCTCAAGTTGATCGGTCGGGAAGGGCGGCAGCTGCCAACAATCCATAATCCGTCCTTCAGTCGGTTCATCAAGATCGAGCTCTTCGGGGGACCACGGAAAGGCGATCTCTTCAAGTTCAACCCCTTCGGGGATGGGCCAGCCAAGTTTCTCTCGCAAAAAGTTTGACAGTGTTTCAAAGTCATAGATACCGTTAATATCGTTTGGTATGATTTGGGGCATTGAAGGGTCTCCATCCACGATTCAGAGGTTATCAAGAAATCTCCATCCATGCGAGGAGTTTGGGATGTGATCCAATGGGTGCCTGTATGCTTCGGAGATAGCTGTTTCGGATAAAGCGTTCAATTTTTTTACGCGCGGTGCCAAGCCCGCCCTGTCCGCTCTCACTGTAGCGCGGCGTTGCGACGTCACACCGAATTTCAGGCCAGATGTGTTCTACATTATCAAACACTTCATCGGTTTCAGCGTTATAGAAATACCATTGCACTTCATCGTTTGGCATCCGGTAACAACAGAAAATTCCGGTGGCACCGGTCCGCTCAAGTGGAATCAGTTCATCCTCGCGATTGCGAAAAGGCGGCGGCTCGTCGTTTGCCCGTTTGCCAGAAAAGAGGCGCAGCGGGAGTTTTGGCAGTTGACGCCACAGGTCAGGCTCCGATTCAGCGATCCGCTGGCGTTCAAGGTTCATCCGCTCTTCAACGCTTTCAGTGCCATCATACTGTTCATTGAAGAGGCGCATGGTCTCTTCGGGATCATCGGGTGAAACAAACTTGCCCTCAATGCCGAGCGTCCGACTGATGCGGAGAATTTTACCATCAATCCGCCTGCGGAGATTGAGGAGGTCATCGAGCTCCTCAGGGGGGAGAAAATTCCAGACATGAACGGTTGGGTCAGTCCGATTGAGTTGGTCCTCAATATTTGGGTCAAGGCGGCGGTCCAACCTACCGATTCGTTGCATCAGCCGGACAGGATTCCAATGCAGATCATAATTGATGATGATGGAGGCATCCTGTAAGTTAAGCCCTTCAGCGAGGACATCTGTGGTGATAAGTGTTTGGACCGGGGCACCTGTTTGAGGAGTCCGCCCGTTGTAGCAAGGCGAAAAACGTACAATAATATCCTCACGGTTCACCTTGCGTCGGCTATCAATTTGGGCGAGCTGCCCGAATCCAAAATGCTGCAGTTGGGTATACAGGTAGCGAGCCGTGTCGCAAAATTCGGTAAAAATGAGCACCTTCTCGTCCGGATGCTTTTTTAAGAGGTTGAGGAGTTGTTGGAGTTTATCATCCTTCTGTGTATCCGGCTCGCTAGCCAGTTGGTCTGAGTAGAAACGTCGGTAAATTCGGCTGAGGAGTCCAGTTAAGAAGTTCATATCGTCTACCACGTCATTAAACAAACTATCCAAATCATGGTCGGCGGGAATGAATTCCGCTTCAATTTCAACGGAAGCGATGTCGTCTTCCTCTTCCGAAGGGTTCGATACAACGTGGCTTTGCAGACTTTCCAGTGGGATTGTATATTGTTGTGATTCGTCCCGTAAGATTCGCGCTGCTTGGGGTTGTGCTTGTAAGATTCCATCTTCCTGGAGCCTTTCGCGAATGTGTGTCTGAACCACACGCCACCATCTCGGATTGGTGGCTTCCCACATGTCAAAGCGTTCCGGGGCGTATCTTTCAAGCCAAACCGCCATCTTGAGCAGCAGGTTCTCAATAGTGGCTTCAAAGGCTTTCCATGAGCTTTCCAACCGTTTGAGCACCAGGGTGCGGATGAGACCAATCAACTGTGTTTGTCGTTGTTGTATCCGTCTCTCCGGATTGTTGTGATACCTGGCCGTGTTATAGATTCCCAGATTGAGAAACGGATCATCCCGATCAAAAGCACTTTGGAGCTCGCCATAAAGTGTAGAATAGACTTGGCGGAGCGAATATTGCACCATCGGCTCAATCACACGCTTAGGGAAAAGGATAGTCGCCCCAGATTCCTTCTCAGCGTGTTTGATGTATTCGCGGCTGCGCTGGATGAGCACCTGCTTGAGAACCGGATCTTGGCGGAGGAGGTCTGCGTCGTCAACCTGTTCGGCAATCTCAGCGTGCTCATCTTCAAACCGTTTTTCAATGTCACGAAAATGTTTTCGGAAGTCGTGAACGCCGATGCGAGCAAAGTGGTTTGGCCTCTGCCCGAAATAGTTAATCAGATTGGAAATATCGTCGAGACTGTTGTTGATCGGCGTGGCGGTAAGGAGGTACAGCTGCTTCTCTCTGGCAAGGTCCATCAAACACTGACCACGGTTCGAGCCGGCATTCCGAAAATGGTGCGCTTCATCTACGATGATAACGTCCTTGTACCGTCGAAAGTAGTCGTAATCTTCGTCTGTAATCCCACCTTGGCGGCTGAAGTCGGTATGCAGCTGAATATCGTAGTGTTCGCGGAGTAGACGACCGTATTTGAATCGGAGCAGGCGTTCAATCTGATTGTGCCAAACGCTCTCGGCAACCGACTTTGGGGTGATGAGCAAAACCCGCTTGCCATCTCTTAGTGCGCGTTCAAGCAGCATTAAACCGATGTAGGTTTTGCCACTCCCGACACCATCGCAGAGCAGCGCGCCATTCCAGGTATCCGCTATCTGGAGTGCAGCATGATATCCATCCTTTTGATATTGTGAAAGCATCGGATAAATAACCGATTCGTTTTCTTCCCATTCATCAACGGGTTTCTCGCGGCCTTCAAAATAGGCGTGAAGTGCTCTTGTGTAGACGGTAAACGGGTCATACAGCTTGAGATGCCGTGCAATAACACGGAGGAGTTCTGCTTGAACTTCAGAAGCTTCCTCCCAGCGTGCCTCATACCAATGGCGGAGTTTTGCGATATGCGTGGGGTCGGTGATGAAACAGTTTAATTCAATGTTTTCGGTCAGGCCCGGGCGGGTGAAGTTGGAACTGCCGACAGTAGCGAAGTTGACGGGACTTGAAGGTTGGGCACACATCAGGTTAAGTTTTGCGTGAAATTTGGCTCTGTCGTAAACGCGAACCGCAATCTGGCCGCGGCGAATTGCATCCCGCACAGCGGCAAGCCCTTGGAGGGTATCATCTTTCTCTTTTACCGATTCAAGGCTGTCCTCGGTAATTTCTGCCAAAGCCTTGATGATTTGTTCTTTTGTGCGCCGCGTGGTCTCGTCGCCCATCAGGAGACGGATTCCGTCTAAATGTTGCCACGTTTCTCCGATCGATAGAAACGCGCCGATTTCAAAGGTTCCAGTCGCAACATCTAAACTGACACTTTGCGGTAGCAGGGTTTCGAGGGTTTTACGCAGCGTATTATTTTGTATGTTATCAATTAGCGTTTCAATTTGCATCTAAGGCTCCTGTCGAAAGAAAGTGCGAAGCACAAACGATTTCTTAACATAAGCGTCCCCTTTTTTTGCTTTGCGACTTTCCGACCTTGCGTTAAATTCAGAGAAAAATTTCTATCTACTTACTGTGTTTTTTTTATAATCCCCACGACTCCCACCCCGCCCGATGATAAAAAAGTAGAATCGGTGTCAAAAGGGTATTGATCTGCGTTTCCACCTCATCAATATCTTTATCAAAGACGAATAGCGGGGGGAGCGATTCGTCGGACAGAAAACGGGTCGGCACCGTTATCGTTATCTTCTGCGGATCAACCTGCCACCCACCAAAAAGATTGAACCCCCATTCGCCAAAACTTGGCACATTCACATGGTAAGGGGTCACATACAACCCGGCAGATTCAATCGTCTGATGGATACACCAGAACGCATTTTGTGCAAAAAAGGGAGAACTACTCTGAGTCACAGCGAGTCCATCTTTAGCGAGACGACGTTTGACAAGGTGGTAGAATGTATCTGAGTAGAGCGACACGAGCGACTCATCGCTGGGATCGGGGAGATCTATAATAATTAAATTATAGTGCTGATTGGTTGCTTGGAGAAACTGTTGGGCGTCCTGATTAATCACTCTCACCTTCGGATTGTGGAGGGCGTCTTGGTTGAGTCGGCGCAGGGTGTTGTCTGTTGACGCAAGTTCCGTTATCATCGGGTCAAGGTCAACTACCGTGATTTTGTTCACATCATCGTATTTCAGGATTTCGCGTGCTGCAAGCCCATCACCGCCGCCGAGGACAAGTACCTGTCCACGCGAAGGAATCAACGAAGCCGCCGGATGAATCAAGGCTTCGTGATAGCGATATTCGTCCATCGCGCTAAATTGCAGACGCCCATTGATGTAGAGCCGGACATCGTCCTTCCAGCGCGTTACGACGATCCGTTGGTATTTGGAGGCTTTCGATAGGATAATCCGGTCGGTATAAACACGCTGCTCAAGGTAACCGCTCACCGGATCGCTGATCGCCAGAGCCACAACTATTCCCATTGTTACTAACACCGCCATCACAACGGTCTGCTTGAAGTACTGAATTTCGCGTCGAAACAGAATCAGGTTGCCAATCACCACCGCTTGGTTGGCAAGCCCCATGACCAATGACGTATCAAAGATTCCCAACAAGGGCAACAGCAGCAGCGGAAATGCAAGGGCACCGATTAATCCGCCCAGATAATCGAAAGTAAGGGCGTTTGCTAGCGCAGTTCGTAGGGTCGTATATTCGCGGAAGATCCGGGTAAGCAACGGCAATTCCAAGCCGATTAGGATTCCAATGAGAATAATCAAAGTCCACATGATTGGGACATAGAGGAACCTGAAGCTATATGCCGCAAAAAGAATAGGACAAGAAAAGCCACCGATGCATCCAATTACCAATTCCACCCGAATAAACGCTGTGATGAGTTGACGGGTAACGTATTTCGATAGATACGATCCGATCCCCATCGCTGTCATAAACAGCCCGATCGTAATCGAAAATTGATAGATGCTATTGCCCAAGAGGTAGGAAGCTAAACTCCCGATCCCAAGTTCGTAAACAATGGCGCAAATTGCAATGATCGAAACCGAGAGCAGAAGTATAACGCCACGTGACTTGAGACGCCTATCGGTATCATTTGAGTTCATCTCAACCTAAGAGTTACCACCAAAATCCTGAACATCATCAAAGGAGTGCTACGATGGTCCTTCTATCTTTGGTGAATTCTAAAAATAAATAAACACTTTCGCCCCCCGGCAGGTGCAGTTTCTAACCGCACCGCATCGGCACAGTTGGAAACAATGCTTACCATAAGGGTGAACGGTAGGTGCGGTTTCCTAACCGCACCGTTTTGGCGTGTCCCCTTAATTCTAAGATCCACTAGTGTTCGAGTTTATGTGCCTTCTCGCCTTCCACTGTCGCCAGAAATTCACACCTGCGCTGAATAAGAAACCGACACCAATCATAACCAATGTAAATCCACCTATCGCATATTGGGAGATCATCATGCCGTAAGAACCTACGCCAATTGCAAGAGCTGCAATGCTAAAATCGCTGAGACAACGTCCTCGCGCGCGCTTGCGAATCTTCTGCAAATTCTTCGATCGCTCCTGTCTAACATATTTGTTCAGCAGTTCAGCGGAGATCTGCGTCGGATAGACCGGCGTTTCCCGCCCAACTGCATTGGGGCTCAGACGAACTGGTGTGACATCTCGAACACACCGAAAACCGATATTGCTTGCAGTAAAATTAGGTGGGGCGTGCAAGCGGTTGGCGCATCGGAAATATCGATTTGCGGTTTGATCTCGAACTTCCAACCATGAACCCCCTCGCAATACCTTATGTTTTTCCCCATAGTCGCTATCTCGATGCGTATTTCCCTTATACGGTTGATACCAGTCAGCGGTCCATTCCCACACATTTCCGGCGACATCATGTACGCCGTAGGGACTTACAACACTGGGACGGTGTCCTACCGGTGTGGGTTGGTCGGCGAGCAGGTCCGTGTCCTGATTCGCGGCAGGCTTAAATTCATTGCCCCACGGGTAAATACGACCATCGGCGCCCCTTGCTGCCTTCTCCCATTCTCCTTCGGTTGGGAGTCTGCCTTGTGACCACTGCGCGTAGGCATTTGCATCCTCCCAACTCACGTGAACAACAGGTAAGGTCGCTTCGGCTGCGGGAACTTTTCCGCCAATCCAATGGGGCGGCGGCGTGTGTCCCGTCACATTTACGAATACTTCATATTCTGCATTAGTGACCGGATAGCGAGCAATGCGGTAAGGTTCAAGAAACCGGACGTGTATCGGTGCCTCGTCCAGTTTGGCATATCGAGACTGTGCCAAAATTGTACCATAGAAGGGCTCGATGTCAGTGCCCATAATGAACGCACTCGCTGGAATAAGAGCATCATCCCAATCTTGGAGGGAGTTTGAAGCAACACCACTTTGGTCTATCGACGAAAAGTCCATTCAGCGGTCCCGTACTTTGTCTGGGCAAGAGATTCAGCGGTCTCTATTTCTTCCGGGAACGGTTCAGCTTTGACGAATTGGATGCCGAGCGTTTCCTGAAATCCAACAGCGACTGCATCTTCAAGCTGTTGGCGATGAATCGGGACAAACCGACATTGGTTAATCGCGGTAGATTTTCCCGCTGCTACCTGATCAAAACTGACCCGTCTTGAAGCGAGGACTAAGACATCTGAGGGGGGAAGATCGAGGGCGATGTAACCTTGATACATTACGCCCACTTGATTACGACGCTGGGAAACGCCTGCAATTTTTTTCCCGTTCAGCAGGGTATCGTACTGGGCTGGATTGGTGAGGCAAATATTGGGAGCGCCGTTTGCTACTGGCTTTTCAGTCTGATGTGCGACCTCAATTCCCAACCGCTGTAATCCGTTAATCAGGCAGTCACTGATAGCACAGTATGCCGCCGAAATATCTTTCGGAAATAGCCCAGAGCCGTGAGGAACGATAATGGTATAGGTTACATCCCAACCGTGTATCACCGTGCCGCCGCCAGTCATTCGCCGAACCAGTTCAATACCGTTAGCGGCGCAAGCCTTCAGGTTTACCTCTTCTGAAATCCGCTGGAAGTAGCCGAAACTGAATGCCGGATGTAGCCAGTCATAAAACCGCAGCGTCGGCTGGAGACTGGCTTTTTGCGTCAAAAGCATCGCCTCATCAACTGCCATGTTCATGGCAGCGTTATTTTGCTCGGTGTTGATAAGCCTCCAAGTCAATGATGCACCCTACCTGTCCCTTCCTGCCGGTTCATTTTCGGATAGTAGTAGGCATACGCCGTATGTCGTAACTCTTAAGCATAATAACCTTTGCCACTAGAGGTTAGTGGTAGCACACGATCAGACCGTAACCCCACGCCACTCATCCTTTGCACACGTAATGTCAATCACGTTGCCATCCGGATCAGAGACCTTGAAAGATCGGGTCGGTGGTTTTTCCCAATCGATCAAATTCCGCTGTTTGACATCATCACGCAATAGGTCAGCCCCACTGTCTAGCAGTTTTTTGTAGATATCCGCCAAGTCTTCCACAATGACCCCAATGTGCATAAACTCGGTAAGTTCCTCTAGCGGTTGACGTTCTTCACCGTCGTACTGGAGGATTGTCATGTTGAGCGTCCCATCGGTGAGATCTATGCTGCTAGCACTATCCGGCCCGCGATACCCAACAAATTTGAATCCGATCATCTCATAAAATCGGCGTGTCTCTTCCTTGTCTTTAACTCGCAGTGCGACATGTCTCAGAAATGCCATCTGATATTCCTCCTAAAAATTTCCGTATAGTAGTAGGCACACGCCGTGTGCCGTAACTTGTTTATTATAACCGAAATTCATAAACGTGCCAACATAAAAGCAGTGAATTCCGCCCTTGACTTAGACCGCAAATCCGTGTTATAACTCCACCGTACTACATCGTTCTTTTAGGAGGCAGAGTATGAGTTGGGATTTTGAATTGGTGGCAGGACCCTATGATTTTACAGAGGGCCCTGCATGGGATGGGGAAGCAGTGCTGTTCACCGATATTCCGAACAACCACATCATGCGTTATGATCCGAGCAGCGGCGAGTGCACAGAGTTTCGCACAGGAACAAACGAAGCAAACGGTCTGATGTTCGATAAGGCGGGCCATCTATACGCCTGCGAAGGTGGAAGTGGCGGCAGGCGGATGGTGCGCTACAACGCAGATGGCACAACGGATGTGCTCGCAGATAGTTTTGAAGGTAAACGGCTCAACAGTCCGAATGACCTTGCTTTCGATGTACAGGGACGGATCTGGTTTACCGATCCACGTTACGGCGAGAAGTTCGACGATATGGAACTTGGACACGAATCTGTGTTCCGTCTAGATCCGCAGTCGGATGGCGGGTGGGAAATCAACCGAGTCACATACGACACGACGAAGCCGAATGGACTCCTGATTTCGCCGGATCAGAAGTGGCTCTATGTTGCCCAAAGCCACTATGGCGAGAACAAGCGGGAGTTACGTGGGTATCCAATCAGCGACGATGGAACCGTTGGCGAATATGAAGTGCTGCACAACTTCTTTCCACATCGTGGGATTGATGGGATGTGTCTTGATACAGAGGGGAATATCGTTGCGACAGCGGGGTGGAAACAGAGCGGCCCTGGCCCCATGATCTATGTATTCGCACCAAACGGTCGTGTGTTGGCAACCCATCCCGTTCCGTCCGACCAACCGACAAACTGCACCTTCGGAGACGCGGACCTGCAAACGCTCTACGTGACCGCGGGGGGCTGCCTCTATCGCGCCCGGACGGAGCAGAAGGGGCATCTAATTTATCCGTAGCGACTTGAGGGGCGAAACAAGCTACGAAATAGCGCAAAGCCTCCGCTTCATGAAAACTGCGTCGTAATGAAATCTTTTGACATACGGTTTGTTGAGGGTAACAAGATGCAGTTCAAATGAAATGCAACTTTCCGTTTCTGTGTGGGCGACTGCATCTTTGCTATTGGACGAGTAGCCGCTGGCAACCCGCTGCAGGTCCGCTAGGCTCAATTTCGACAAAGACCGGATCTCAGCAATCCTACTCCATTCCGATACAGTACAGGTGCGTTCCCGTTCGTATGAAGAGATGTGAACCAGCGACGGCAGGAGATGACAAAGTGTAGCTGCCATCTAACTCATTGGTTGCCAAGATTTTGAACGTTGAACCGGCAGCGATAACTGTTGTTACCCCGTACTCGTTGGTGATGTAGAGTTTACCATCTGCAAGGATTGGTGAGGCACTTACCGTTCCCTGCGCGGTACGCTCCGGTCCCCAGACCACCTCACCTGTTTTTGCATCAAGGCAGGTCGCTAGGCCCCGGTCGTCCACCATGTAGAAATAGGTCCCGTCACAGACCGGTGTCGGGACATCCGGTGCACCGGCACCCTCCCATTTCCAAAGCAGATGGCTGTCCGTTATATCACCGGTGCCGCCTGCACGCAGGGCTAACAGCGGTCGCTTCCGTGTTGGCGCGTAGATGATTCCCTCCACGACGAGGGGCGATCCGACGACCCGATAGTTCCGCTCTTGGCGCGGATTCAACCCGCTAGAACGCCAAATCTCCTTGCCGGTATCTGGCTGATGTCCAGTAACATAATCCCCGCCCGAAATCACGATCTGTGTAACACCATTATATTTAAGCAGGGCAGGCGTTGTATAAGCGTCGGGTGATTCAGCAATAGCGTCGGTTGGTCGTTCCTGTCGCCACACCTCCTCACCAGTGGCGGCATTGAAAGCAACAATATAGGAGGGGTCATCCGTCCTGTATCCGTGAAGCACTTCAATAATGAGTGTTCCGTTGTGAAGCAACGGGGAGGATGCATACCCCCAGTTAAGACCGAACCTACCGTAATCGTCCTGAAGTTTTCGTTTCCAGATCTCCTTGCCTTGCATATCGAAGGCAGCCACAGCACCGGTGCCAGTGACAACCCAGACATGCTTCCCGTCGGTCACCGGAGAGGGCGATGAATCATTTCCCTTGCGGTGCAGTTGATTCCCTGTGTCAAGTTCGCGCTGCCAAAGGATGGCCCCGTCGGTCCTCGAAACACAAATCAGCAACAGTTCGTCGCCGCCGGGAGAACGTCCCCCGCCACCCCGGCGCCCACGTCGCCCTCTTCGTTCGCGTCGTTGTTCCGGGGGCGGCGTTACAGATTCACCTGTACCTTTCGTTGGCGAAGTAAGGAAGATTTTATCGCTCCAGACGATAGGCGTGCCGCCGCTCCATGCCGGTAGCGGTGTCTTCCAGACGATCTGTTCCGTGCCACTCCATCTGGTGGGTAGATTTTGGGCTTCGCTAACGCCGGTTTGGTAAGGACCGCGCCATTGGGGCCAATTTTCACCGATCGCCCGTGCCGGTTGTTTCGCCCACGCAGTTCCAATGATTATCATTCCAATCAGGAATAGGGTGATAGAAAGGGCTTGATGCTTTTTCATTTTGCATTCTCCGTTTTGATGACTATTCTCGCATCCAAAATAAGATTAAAATTAACTGTGTTGGTCTGGTCTTGTGCAAAGTTAAATTCATTATACCACACCTCTAATCCCTCGTCAATCATGCCACAAGTGTAATAGGGTCATTTAATTCTGCTGTGAGAGGGATTTCCCAATCCCGATACTTTACTGGCCAAGCGGTTCCCTCGTTGCGCCTTTTCGCCCCAAATGATTAAAAACCCGAAAACTGAATAGCCCTACAAGTGTAATTAGGGCTATTTATAGTGGACCGTAGAATTAATGAGACACGCCAAACCGGCGCAGTTCGGATACCGCCCCTACCGTTCTCCCGTTGGGTATCCCCCCTATTTCCCCCCTGCTTGCGGGGGGACTAAGGGGGGGTAGAATAAAGGGGGGGCGATGCGGGGCGGTTTTCAACCGCCCCTACCGTGGGGTGCAAGTGTCTATTTATTTTTTAAATTCACTATAGTTTTCCGTTTTTTGACCGATTTTGGCAGGTAGAGGGCAGCTTGTCTCTTCCATCGTAGGCGGGACATCCCCGATAAATCGGGATTTCACTGCACTCAACTTGCTTTCTCCACCGCTTGCGGGAGGGGGAAAAACTCGGTTTCTTTGCACCGAATCTTAACATGAGCGTTCGTGTTTATCCGTGATTCAGACAAGCGTATCCGAGAATTAAATGACCCTAACCCCCATTGAATCTGTTTGACAAAAAATAAGAGGCATTCTATAATAGCTGACTCAAGCCAAGGTTGTGTCATTTTCCCATTGAGCAGCGTCCATGATTCCCTGACAGGGTTCAGATAATGCAAACTAAATTCTCAGCGACCCGCCCCGAACCCATTAGCTGGCGACCAATTCTGATTACGCTGCTCCTCCTGCCCGTTTTCTATTGGTGGCATATTGAGTGCGAAGCCCTTCCCTCCTTTGGTCCGCCCCCAACCCTGATGTCGCCACTTTATACTGTCGTTCTCGCTGTGCTGATATTGGCATCGCTCAACCTGCTCCTGAAAAGATTTTATCCCAAATATACCCTGACAGGCGGAGAGTTAATCACCGTTTACGTTTTGATGTCAATGTCGCTGATCTTCATGTCCTACGACCTGTTCCTCCCGTTGGCTTCTATCGTCATGCACGCCTTCTATTTCGCCACGCCCGAAAATGAGTGGCGAGATCTCTTCTTCCACTACCTCCCAGACTGGTTGACAATCAGTAATCCGGAGATAGGATTTGCCTTTTATCGGGGCGATAAATCCTTCTTCGAGCCGCAATATTTCCTCGCTTGGGTGAAACCCGTATTCTGGTGGTGTTCTTTTGCGTTTGTCTGGCTCCTCGTCACGCAGTGTATTAATGTCATCATCAGAAAAGCGTGGGCGGAACAGGAGCGGCTCACCTATCCGATCGTCGAAATCCCCTACCAGCTCGCCTACAACACCGGCGGCTTCTTCCGCAGTCAGGCAATGTGGTGGGGATTTGCCATTGCGGGAGGAATCAGCCTTATCAACGGGCTGCACGTCCTGTTTCCGATTATCCCGGTAATCCCGACGAAGACCATCTCCTTAGCACCATTATTCACCGAAAAACCGTGGAACGCTCTGCTGCGCGGCGGTAGCACCATTGTCATATATCCCTTCGCTGTGGGACTTTTCTTCCTTATGCCGATGGATCTGCTTGCCTCCTGCCTCCTCTTTTTCTTCCTATACAAGATGCAATTTTTCTTTGCAATCGTAACGGGCATGGAACAGATCCCCGGTTTTCCTTACCCGTATGAACAGCAAACCGGGGCGTACACGGGAATATGTATGATTGCACTGTGGGCGACGCGCCGGCAGATTTGGCGGGCGTTGAAGGCTGCTATCAGACCGCAGCCGGAAGCAGAGACGGAAGAGCCGATGCGGTATCGCACCGCTTTTTTGGGAGTGCTGTTAGGAGGGCTTTTCCTCATCGGGTTTGGGATGCTAGGGGGCATGGGGTTCAAAATCGGCTTGCTATTTTTCGCTGCACATTTTGCGACGATTGCGATTCCCCTCACACGCCTCCGGGCCCAGATCGGCTTTCCGATCCATTCAACCACATTCATCGGACCCCACCACAGTCTGGTTAGTCTGCTTGGTACTCGACAAATCGGCGCACAAAACTTAACATGGTTCTCGCTCTTTTTCTGGTTCAATCGGGATAACCGGAGCCACCCGATGCCGCATCAACTGGAAGCGTTTAAACTCTCTGAACGGGGACATCTTGATGTCAAAGGGTTATCCCGTTGGATGCTTGCGATACTTATTGTTGCGATGCCGATGTGTCTCATAATGTTACTGGAGACCTTCTTCAGATTGGGGGTAGACACCGGTAACATCGGCGGCCAGATCAACAGCTTTGGAGGACGTGCCTATCGCTTTCTTCACGGTTGGCTGACCTCCCCACGCGATCCGCAGAACGGACACATCGCGGCGATGAGCTTCGGGTTCTTTTTTACGCTGATACTGGGGATAGTTCGCGCCCGATTTTTCTGGTGGCCCATCCATCCGTTGGGTTACGGCATTTCGTTATCGTCCCACATGTTCATGTTCTGGGCACCGTTCATCATCGCCGGTGTGGCTAAATGGAGCCTGCTGAAATACGGAGGGATAGTGCTTTATCGGAGAGCCATCCCACTATTTCTAGGGCTGGCGTTAGGAGATTTTGTCATGGGAAGTTTTTGGAGTCTGCTGGGGATATTCCTCAAAAGACCGACATACACCTTTTATTTTGGTTAAGGTGTGTTATCATGTAGACAGCGCGTCACTAATTCTAAAAATTCAGTCGGTACAAAAGCTTTACGTTCCGTCCCGGTTCCGGCATCACCGATTTGATTCTCGAAAGATGTTGACGATATTCGGTATCGAAGATATTCTCGACCGTGACAACCGCCTGATGCTGAAGTTGCCACACCGGAAACGCCAGTTGGATACCTGCATCGTAGACGACATACCCGTCGGTTGCCTCTTCAAATTCGCCGAGTCGGTGCTGACCATCTGAAAATCGAGCTGTGAAATGAACATTTAACGGAGCTGTAACGTATCGCAACGCTACTTTTCCGTCGAGTGGTGGGATACGTTCAAGCGGTAACCCGCTGGCCGTTAAGGTCCCTTTGACGTAACTCATGCTCGCCTCCACCTGAAATCGTGGCAGAATTTCGGTGTCAACGCTGAATTCGGCACCCTCAAGGAGGGCATTCTGCCCTTGATATTGATATATCCACAACCATCCCGCTGCGCCACTCCCCCAATCCTTTTCACCTGTGTTGGCCTGAATCAGATAGCCGTAAATTTGGTTGCGAAAAACGGTGAGATTAATTTTCAGTCGTTTGGCTGCATAGCGCAGGAATGCTTCTGTTCCGAAGCCATCCTCCGAGCCGAGTTCAGCATTGCCAATTTCGTAGGAGTAGACTGCGAGATGGGGACCGTCTGAAAAAAGTTCTTCGATCCCCGGCGTACGGAACGTCTTCATCAAGGTAACACCGTTCTCCAAGTGGTCATCCCAATGATAGATGCCCGAGACTGCACTCGATACACCACCGAAGTCCCGTCGTTCCACCGTTCCCGCGCGGGTGACAATACCTTCCCTAAACGGTTCAGCCCGCCTGACATCGTAGCGAATCGCGCCTTGTAGTGTTAAATTATCATTGAGTCGTTTCTGTTTCAAATAGAATCCCGCCAACGACATTTCCCGTGTGTGCGGTGTCCAGTAAAACCCACCCGTTGCATGGTCACGGTACTCGCCCCAAACCCCGGCAACCGCGTCGCCGTGCATATAAGCCAACGCGGAAACGTTGGTTGTCAGAACCCCAAACTCAACGCCGAGCCGGTTGTTCGATTCAATCTCCTGATGTTGATAGCGTGTGTAGGTCGAGTGAACTTTCAGTTTCTCAAGAAACGACTGCTGAAACCCATACTCAAAATCACCCTCATACCGCTGGCGGTCAAGGTCGATGGTCACGCCGTGGATATGTCCCTCCGGTGAACCGGGAACCCCATAATCTGATCGGTAACTACCACCAGAGAGCCCAATATGCCCCCAATCCTTGACCAGTGAGATGCCGGTCGCAAAATTGGTTTGCGATAGCGATGTGTTTTCCAAAATACCGATGGGGGTATGCGTATCGTCGGTATGACGGCGATTCAACTCCAGGCGCCACGCAAGGTCGCCAATCGGAATCGTAAATCCTGTTGTCCCGGTTAGTCCTGAATTAACCGATTCCCCCTGAAATGTAAGATTCAGCGTTGGACGCTGCGGCAAGGTTTGCGGGATAGTCTCGCGTTTGACGTTGACGACGCCGCCAAGTGTGCCTGATCCATAGATGAGCGATGCCGCTCCGCGGATAATCTCAATATTTGTCGCGGTGGTGGGGTCAATCGCGACCGCATGATCTGCTGAGGAGGCTGATTTATCGCCGGTGCGTCCACCATCTTCGAGGATAAGCAGTCGATCACCGCCCATGCCCCGGACGACCGGACGCGCAGTCGCTCTGCCCATGGTCCGCTGGGCGATTCCCACCTCGCCACTAAGCGTCTCGGCTATGGTTGCTCCCATCTGCTGATCAAGCTGTTGTGCCGAAAGGTTAAGGTCGGTTGTTTTCTCAAAATGAGCATGTTCCTCATCGCCCGGTGTGACAACAACCTCCCCGAGTTGGATCGGACTGCGCTTCAATTTAATCGTCATCGTCATCGAATCTGTTTCAAAAACGATTTCTTGGTCCAATGTTTCATAACCAACACGCTCAAATCGGAGCGTATACGCCCCCGGTGTAATCTCCTCAAACCGAAACTGTCCATTTCTGCTCGTTCGGAACAAAGATGTGCCTTCTCTGTCGCGTAACAGGGATACATGGACATCCACAAGGGGTGTTTCCGTCTCTGCATCAATCACCTCTCCTGAGATGGAGGTATTACGGGCAAGGGAGCTCCCTTCTATAAAATACATGAGAAAGATAGCAAATAGCACAAGACGGAGCCATTTCACATTAAATGTAATCAGTAACAAGGTGCATCTAAAAAAACAGGTAAACATAATTTCCTCTAGATATAAATAGATCGTCTTCCCAGCACCATAACTGAGGCATACTAATACTAGCATCAAATCAGCCGGGAAGGGCAGTAATGAATTAAACAAAAACAGAATATGGTAGGACTTACGCATTTCAGTAGAGAACAACGATCGTTGTTCCCTACGACCTCCTTATAGAACCTTTACTGTAGTTGCCCGATTCATCGGGCGTTGGGAATAGTGTCCTACGGCGATGAATCGCCAAACTACAAGGCATCGAGCGTTCAACTGCGTAACTCCTATATGGATTAGACGAAAAAAAATTAAGCGGAGAACGCTGGTGGGGCACGACTTTGGATACTTTTGTTGAGCGTCGTAGAAATGAAAGTAGAATCGAAAGGCGGGTGAATTGAGATGCAGGTGTCAACATTGGTAGTGTCAACTGGATCCAATTCTATACCGACGTGATTGGCACTGAAGACACAAGCAGAACAATCTGTCGAACAGTGGTTCGCATGGTCATGTTCGTGGTCATGGTCATGGGAGAGTCCAACCAAACTTATTGCCATCAGGCAATAAGAAATGCCCAGCGCAATTATCCATCTAGTTGGATTAATGTGGACTCGATCGCTCTGCAAGAACCTTTACCTCTTCCAAGAGTGGGATATTTGGAAACTGAACAAAAAAAATTATAACACAAGGGAATTAACTTTGACAATTTTTTATTTTGGGAATTATATACAATAGTGCCGAAAGCCTAAAGGATTAGGCTTTGAACTTCTTAAACCGATATCTTAGATTGTCCTTCTTATCGGGCACGTTTTACCTCATCCAACTCTAATTGATAAACACCCATCAGCATCAAATCCTCCCGAAACTGCTGACCGACCGAAAGTTTACCAAAAACAGTGATTGGCATATCCATCACCGTTTGGATCTTCTCCTTTTTTGACGATTCAACGTAGATAACCTCGTTGATGCGTGGGGCAACGCCGAAACAGCACGACATCGTCGACTTGAGCAACAGGAACCGTTTCACTTTCCCTTTGTCAACGTCAATCGGGAGCATAAATCCCGTGATAGCGACCTTTTTCCCATTGATTTGTTTAACTTTGTCGGGAATTTCTGTGTCGTACGAAAGCGATGCGATGTATTCGGTGTCTGCCAACTGCCTCCAATCCGGCTCATCAAGCCAGTAGTCACCTAAGAAACCGAATGGCACGCGTAAGTAGTCGCCAATCATTTCAGTGGGGGCGGCAACAGTTTCAGTGCTATCAATAGCGAACAGACTAAAGTTTATCGGCATTGGAGCGGTTAATTCCGGCTCTGTTTGAACCTTGTAGTCCGCAGATTGGATTTCAAATTGACCGACGAGCCGCAGCACATCGCCGGGTAACCATTGGACAAACCGACTGTTTCTTGAAAAATATGTGAACCGTAACTCATTCAACTCCACCGCCTTTTTAACACCGTGTAACTCAAAGGTCGCCTTAGCATCAGCCTTGGTGGGCAAACCATCAACCAGTCGGACATCTTCTGCCACATTCAGACTCTCGATACGAAGGATAGCTTGCGGATAGATATCGGCGTTCCATCCAACCTTCTGTGGTTCTACATCAACACCGGTCTGCATTTTCAGACGTTTCATATCAAGTTGAAACGTCGCCTTAAACGTCTTATGCAACCCTTCGGGGTCCAGCGCAATGGTTCCGTTGATACGTTCGGTTGTCGCCCGGAACTGACTGCCTCCAAACATGAACACATTTCTCTCTTTATCCAGCGTGAATGTCTTCAGTTCCTCAGGCGGGTCATTTTGAGCGAAGGCAGAGGCAAACATACCAAAAATCAATGCAAAAATTGTCGCACGAAACGTAGAGCGTGATACGGAAAAAGAGAATACGTTAAGCAAATTCCTCACTCCTTTTGGTCTATCTGTATCCGATCCAGTTCAAGGTGGTAGATGCCGGTGAGCACCTCGCCTTCAAACTTTGCTCCGACGCGCAACCTGCCCAACAACGTTACCAATACATCTTGGTGGATATTGATTTTCTTCTTTGTTGGGACCCTGACATACACCCATTCGTTCAGGCGGGGTATGTTACCATAACAGCAGGCCATCTGATCTTTGAGCAACATAAAGGTCCGAAGATTGTCCCCCGACATATCAAGCGGCAACATAAAGCCTTGAATCTCAACCTTCTTACCGTTCATCGCTTTAATCTGTGAGGAAATCTGTTCATCAAGGTTGAGCGAGGCGATGTATGCCGGGTCATCCATCTTCGCCCAATTTGGCTCCCTGAACGGGTAGCTAGTGAGCATGTTAAAGGTCAGTGATTGATATGTCTCTATCTCTAATGGTGTGCCTTGTGCAGTACCCGGTCCGAGTGCTTGATCTGTTCCCTCGTTCACACCCCGAAGTACCCGCATCGGGTGCGATTCAGGTAACAGTTGAAAAGCGCCAAGCGACAACCCAATGACAACTGCACTAACCATTGCAAAGTTCAGCCATACACTGCGTCGATTTTTCGTTTTAGACGTTTTCATCTTTTTCACCTCCTAACTAATGTTCGCCATGCTCACTGTGTGTGTCTTCGTTGCCTTCGGGGAATTCAAAGTTGATGTGGGTGAACGTCTGACCCTTTATGTCAATTGAAACGATTTCTGCATGAAATTCCGATGCACCTTTTAGTGCGTCTGATTGTGCTGCAAATTGAGAGGTATCGCCTTCGGCCTCACCGGTCAGAACGTTTGCAACCCCTGAAAGTTGCAACGTAAGGTCGGACTGCGTATCTTCTCGATGTATCTTGAGTTCAACTGTTTTCTGCGAAAGTCGTACCGACTTTTCCGCCTCACCGTCCAGCACGTAGCCAGTTAGTTTTCCAGTTGTTTGGTCCAGCACAAGCTCAATGTGTGCGAACTCATCGCCCAAGACAACCAATGTCCCACCGTGAGGGGCCGTATGTTCATGATGTACATCGGTTTGGTGTGTTTCCCCCTGTTCGTGGCGATGCTCTTCCTTTTTCTCACAACTGAATTGTGTGATTGCAATCGCTAAAATTGCCAGCCATATCAAGAGAGTTTTTTGGATCTTCATGATAATTCTCCTTGTTTAACTTATGGGTGTTAAATTCGTGGCAACATCTGTCTGATACGCTTTGAAAGCGGGCACAATGCCAGCGACCACGCCCAAGAGTATGACGCAAACTGGCGCAATCACGAACGCGAGGTGAAACCTCAACAGGTCTAAAACGATACCCGTCTGAGCGCGAACAATCGCTGATGCCGAGGTGAAAATCGCACCGTAAACGATAAATCCTATGATGACCCCCAACGCTGCGATCGATGCCGCTTCCAACACAATTACTGTAAACACTGTTTGACGACGTGCGCCAAGTGATCGCAAAATAGCGAACTCACGCCGTCGTTCATTGATTGAATTATAGATACTCGCAAGGATTGAGCCAGCTGCAACCAGGACAACCAGATAAGAAACGAGTGCCAGGATTTGGTTCATCCAACCAATTTTGTCAAACAAGCCAGCCATCACTGCCCCGATGGGCCATGCCAAGGTTGCCACTTTCCCCTGTTTGTTGATGGTTGCGTCCATCATGAAACCGATCTGCGGATTCCGAAACTTCAGCATGACTGCACTGACCTCTTTGTGTGCATCGGGAATCTCTTCACCGGGTTGAGCGACATATTCCTCGCCGCTGCCGCGCAACACATGCCCCTCCAACCGATAAACTCCCTCGATCGGAATCCAGATGACACGATCAGATGGTGAATTGGTCGGTTCAAGCACACCAACAACGATATATTTCTCATCATGCCGCATTGATTCATCAAACACTAAGCCGTGATACGGGTTAAACCCATCCCCTACTTTTAAGCCCAACTTCTGTGCGGCATAACTGCCAATGACTGCCTCCTGATGATTGGGATCGAAAAAACGTCCGTTCCCTTGTGTCCGAAACCGGACCCCTTTGCGGTATTCAAACTCCGTGAACAACGCCGTTGTTGTGCCGACGATACGAAAACCGTAATAATTGTCTCCGAGCGCGTAGGGAATAGCGAGTTCGACACGCGGATCATTTTTCACCGCTTGATACATCGTCCACGGGATATTCCCCGGCGAGGTTTCGAGATGAAATACAGTGTTCAGTACCAACTGTAATGGACTGCCACGTGCTCCCAAGACCGCGTCAAAGCCAATCGGACCTCCTGTGAATGCCGAAACGGATTGTGCTCTGATGGCGATAACCGCCATGACAAGTCCTGTGCCGAGCGCGATGGACAATGTTGTGATGAGTGTCGAAAGCGCGTGCTGTCGAAGACTGCGTTGAACGATGAAAAACAACCCGATCCGTCTTTTCATTGGCTCATATTAAGGAATCGTGCATCATAAGTTTGACAGAAAATCTACTACTAAGGCTTCAACTTCCCCCCTTTGCAGAGATTAAAGGGCTATGGTGGCTGGGGTGTCTTGCCCCGATTTTCCTTATCAACTTTCTCTTATACACAATTCACTTGTGCGAAATCTTTTGCCTCCTCAAATTGCCCCAAAACTTCTGAATCGTGGCTAACAATTAGCAATGCGGCGTTATTTTCGTGACAAATTTCGCGGATAAGGGTTACCGCTTCATTGGAATGATGGTAATCCAGATTACCGGTCGGTTCGTCGGCGAGTACGAGGCGTGGTCGATTGGCTACGGCGCGGGCAACCGCTACACGTTGCTGCTGACCGACCGATAGCTGTGAAGGACGATACCCCATCCGATCGCCAAGTCCTACCCGTTCAAGCAGATGTTGGGCAAAATTGGTATCAATCCCTTTTCCAAACATCATACCGAGCATAACGTTCTCTAAGGCTGTGTAGCCGGCAAGTAGATTGAAGGTTTGGAAAATATACCCGATGTAGTGGGCACGTAACCTATCACGCTCGGATTCTGAGAGAGCAGTTATCTCTTCGCTAGCGAGCACAATGCTTCCATTGTCGGCTTGCAGAATTCCAGCGATCAGATTCAGAAATGTCGTTTTCCCTGCACCACTGCTCCCTCTGAGCGCAATCTGTTTCCCTGCGTCTATCTCAAAATGAGGGACGTTAATGATGCGGCTCTGTGAACCTTCGGGTGAGGTGTAAGCTTTTTCTAGGTTCTTGACCGTCAAAAGGGACATTACAGTCTCCGATTAGCCTTCTAGCTCTTTACAGTGTTGACACACACGGCATAAGCGACGATTCAGAAGATGGCCCGCCATAAGTAGGAGCCCGCCACAAGCCATGAAGATGCTCTCGTACTGTTCTGGCCCTCGGAAATGTGCAATAAATATACATACGAACGCGCCGCCGAGCGTCAGAAATATCCGCCATTTTCGATGGTGTCGATAACCCCACGTCAGACTCCCGACGGCGAGTCCTACTGCTGCGGCGATTATCACCAGTTCGGCAGATTCACCGAGCAGAAAGCCAAGACCTATGAGCGGCAGTGCAATTATCAATAATGGAGTTGCCATACAGTGGATGGCGCATACGAAAGAGAGGCATGCCCCAACATTATCTACAAGGGAGTGATTTAGATATCTTTTCAATTGTTTTCCCCTAAAATCATGTGATACTTATTGTCGGTTTTCACTGTGCTTTGCCTAGATTGCCAAACCCAGATCAGCCATTGGATTTGGCAATCCGACAAAACAATTTACCCAAACAAACGCATCTTACGGTGTAACCGTTACGGGAACCAAGAGCGCCGCTGTAAAATCAGGATGGTCGCCGTGCAAGAGTTGAAGCTTAAACGTTGTTTCGCCAGCTTTAAGCCCTTTCACCTCAAAGGTGAATTGCTCGGCAAGCTCCTCTTCGTGGTGTTCGTCCTCTTCAGCGTGATCATCCCCATGCTCATCGCCCTCACCTTCGTGAAGGTGTACGTCAATGATCGATGAGTCAAATCCGCTAATAGCTAAGGCAAACACCTCTTCTTCACCATGGTCATGGTCATGTCCGTCCTCTTCTTCGGGGTTTTCAGGAAAGAATTCCTCTTCGTCGTGGTCAAGGAACAGCGTAAGAACCTCCAACTCCTCTCCGACCTTGAGGGTAATACTCCCCTCATGTTCCCCTTCAAATTGGCGGTAAATCTGATTTCCGTCAATCTTGAGGACAAAACCGTCGGCATCGGCATGGAATGGTCGTCGTCATGGTCATGGTCAATAATGGGATTATCATCTTCGCCACAAGCGGCGAACAGTACAACAAATGCGAGTAATAACAGGGTGCATCTAAAAAAACAGGTAAACATAATTTCCTCCAGATATAGATAGATCGTGTTTCCCGGCATCACCACTTAGGCAAACTAATGCCACAGTCAACTCCGCAGGGAAAAGACGTAAATTATAGTAGATGTTAGAATTAATGAGACACTCCAAACCGGGGGCGAAAGTGTTCTTTTATTTTTAGAATCCACTATAATTAAATAAAAACAAAAGTATGGGTGAGGCTATAAATTAAGCGGAGGACGCTGGGGGCGCACGACTTTGGATACTTTTGTTGAGTGTCGTAAAAATGAAAGTAAAATAGAAAGGCGGGTGAATTGAGATGCAGGTGTCAACATTGGTAGTGTCAACTGGATCCAATTCTATACCGACGTGATTGGCACTGAAGACACAAGCAGAACAATCTGTCGAACCGTGGTTCGTATGGTCATATTCATGGTCATGCTCATGTGGAAGTCCAACCAAGCTTATTGCCATCAGGCAATAAGAAATGCCCAGCGCAATTATCCAGCTAGTTGGATTGATGTGGATTCGATCGCTCTGCAAGAGCCTTTACCTCTTTCAAGAATGGGGTTGGTGAATACTAAAAATAAATAGACACGTTCGCCCTTCGGTTTCGAGCCCGATTTATCGGGTCCGGTAGGTGCGGTTTTCAACCGCACCGGTTTGGCGTGTCTCATTAATTCTAAGGTTCACTATAGAGATGCAACAAAGCATTATAGCACAAGCGGATTGACTTTGCCAAATTTTTATTTCATAAATTGACTGCAAAGGTTATAATTGAGAGGTCGGGTAGGGCTGCCCTATCTACAGTAATGGATCAATGAACCAATGAACTCCTATAAAAGAAAGGATATTGAGCAAAATGTATAGATTCACTCTTGTTCTGATAACGGTTTGTATTATGGCGATTGCGAGTTTTTCAGTCCAAGCGGAGGGTGATGAAAGTGACACAGCAGCCGAAGAATCCCGTATTCCCGGCTGGTTCCGCGTGGATACCGATAGTTTGGGGACGCATTTCCTCATCGGTGCAACCCATTCCGTTGGCGGTATCTCGCTTGAGTCTAATATCTTCATTGATGATACCATCGGAGAGGTTGACCTCGGTATTTCCATCCCCGCAGTAAAAAGCGACAATTTGAGCGTCACACTGCTCCCCATGCTCGGTCTTGGTTATGATTTCGCTGCGCCAGATGGTCCCCTCGCAATCTATCCACACCTCTTTATTTTTATGCCCGCAGGAAAGCTCTTCTTGAAATCATGGACAATCGGCACCCTCTATTCCGTGTTCGACGAGGACAAGAGCAACGAGGTATACACCCGCAGTTATATAACCTATTCCCTTAACAAAACCATCGCCATCGGCCCGCAGCTCGAGGCTGTGCTTGTGGGAAACGATGTAGGACTTGTCAGTTTCGTCGTCGGTCCGCGCCTCAACATCGGCTACGGCGAAAATAACACCCTCGGCATACTTGTCGGCTATGACACCAAAAAAGCGGAAGACCAAACGGGTTTAACCGGCAGGCTAAGTTTCACCCGCAGGTGGTAACAAACATAATTAATGGTAGTCGGGGCATCTTGCCCCGCTCACTTCACAATAACCATCCGCTTCATCTGGTGCTCCGATGGGGTCGACAACCGGTAGAAATAGACTCCACTGGAAACCTGCTCGCCCAGGTCATTGTGCCCGTCCCAATAGGCGGCGCGGGACCGACTTTGATAGAAACCTGCTGCTTGGGCTCCCAGCGATAGGGTCCGAATCCGCTGTCCGGTCGCATCATAAATTGATAGTGTAACGGACGCAGCTTCCGAAAGGCGATACGGTATCCACGTTTCAGGGTTGAACGGGTTGGGATAGTTCTGTAGCAGAAGGGTCTGATGCGGTATCCCGACGCCATCAAGTCTTACCGGCAAAAACGCATTTGCAAGCGTGTCAGGCGTTACTGTGAAACTAAACTGCTCTGAGGCAATCTCTCCAGCTGTATTGGTGACAGTGACTTCTAAAGAATCGCCAACCTGTACGATGCTCCGGCGCGAAAGATCCGCCGTCACCGCGGCGAAGTATCCGTCTCGTACATTACCTGTCATGATAGCATTGGTGCGTAGATTTCGCGCCGTGACCAGATAGCCGTTGAGGTTCCGTTCACTCTCCAAATGTCCACTGAGGACAAATGCCCAAGTCCCCCCGTTCGATGTTGTACTCGGTGCTGCAGCTGTCTGCTGTGGATTCGTCCACGCTGCCCCGAAAAAGGTAACTTGCTGGTGCTGCAGGAGATTGACGATGTACCCTTTCCCACCTTCAATCCGAAATCCGTCGTCTGGTGCGTCTGGCGTCCAACCCACAAATTGCTGATTCATCTCATCTAGCGTAATTACTATTGTTGCACCAACCATCTCTGCTAAGGAACGGGCGGTCATCGGTGTCTTTGGCTGCAGGGGAACCGAAAGCATATTCAACCCTCTGGGGAAAACAACCGAGTAAACGTTACTAAAATCTTCCACAGTTTCACTAGCAAAGGGTTTGGCAATAAATCCGTGTCTGCGCCCATCCAGCGTGTCATAGTAACCGACAACCTGCCCTGCCCTATTAATATCTCGTGCCACCGTCGTCACGCTGCCCGGGAATTTCAACTCCTTCAGTGTACCATTCGGAAGACGGATATAAGTCCGTTCCAAACTGTCAAATTCTTTAGCTCTGAACACGATGACGCCGGCATCACTGATGGCGTTCACGAAAAGGTACTCTAGGTTTGACAACACACCCGGGTAGTCAAAAGTGGTAAAACTACCGTCAGCGTGACGGATGTATCCGTGATATATGTCATCAGAGTCTATATAACTTCCAACGATGCTGCCCGCGGTGTTCATATCATCGGCGTAGGTTGTCACCGCCCCAGGTACATCAAACTGTTCATTCCCTACAAAGCCGTGAATGGTGCCATCAGCATCAAAAATATCACCAATAAGTAGCCCTGATTCACTAACGCCAAAGAGCTCCGTTTCGGCAGCTCCCGGAAAATCGAATTTTGTCAATTCACTATTCTGCACAATCACACCGTGAGAGACCTCGTTGGCATCCTGATAGAAACCCACAGCCTGTCCTGCATTATTGAGTCCGTAGAAACCAAAGGTGATGGAATCGGGGACATCATAAGTGGAAAAGACCTCATCAATCAGTGTGAAGCCAATCATGTTCTCGCCATCGGGTCCACGGGTGTTACCCGCATAGTGCCCCAGATCATTGGTCGAAGTCAACTCTAGAAAATCGACACCGGGCACCTCAATCGTCTCGAAAATATAGTCCACAGTAGCTTCAGGGGGTTCAGACAACGCCCATAATGGCAGGTTTCCAGCCACCGATGCGAAGATAAGACAAATCGCCATGAGAAGGGTAAAACGAAAAACGGCTGTTTTCATCAGTTTATGTCTCCTTTATTGCTTGATCTAACCTGATGTATATCGAATATGTGAAAGAAGCAATTTGTTTAATGCCTTGCCAACTTAAATCACGCATCTATTGTACATACCGATCCAAATTATATCAAGCCTCTTTTCGTTGTAGTCGGAGCAAGTTCAATCCCTCGGCGACGGTAGAAATTTAACGTGCATATTAACTATATTTTAGTTATAATGGTCGCAGGCCGAGCAATTTACACAAGTCCGTGATTCCCCATTCTTAAACTGGCATTGTTTTTGCCCAATCGTTATTTAGGAGGCCCGGAAACCTCAGCCGATTCCATACGAAGGTAAAAAGGAGAAAGGAGCATCAAAATGATTCATACATTGGTGAGGGATTGGATGGCACAGGAGTTAAGCACAGCGGAACCGGAAACGGAAATTATTGAGGCATATCAGTTGATGCTTACCGATCAGATTCGGCGACTGCCGGTCGTTACTGACGATCGACTTGTTGGCATTGTGACCTTGAGCGATTTGTATCGAGTGTTTGATTTATTGAGCAACACACAACAGACACTCTCCCAAAAGCTGGAACAGATGACGGTGGGAGAAGTGATGACACCCGATCCAGTAACGGTTGCCGAGGATGCGACGGTTGGGGAAGCGGCGCAGAAGATGCTAGAAAATAAAATCAGCGGTCTACCTGTCCTTGATCCTGTGGGGGTAAATCTTGTGGGTATCATTACAGAGTCCGATATTTTCCGTATTGTTGCCCAAGAGTGGTCAACTCGACGGCACGGTTCGATTCCTCTACCACGTAGATCGACATGAAAATAGGCAGACGCAGATCTTTGTCTGCTCATACCGTATTCTACCCGACCTATCCTAGCACCTTGCCTTATAAATAAAAAAAGTGAAACCCAACACCGAATCCAATCGATCCGCTGATTATTAGCGTTGAGTTTCACTCTATTGGTTCATTGATTCAAATGAAGCATAATCCGTAATACCTAAAAAATCTTACGCATTACATATTACGCATTATTTTTAGGTTTCACGCATTTAGAAACTGTAACCGACCTTAGCATACCAGTAAGCCCCATTAAAGCCGAATGGACTAAATTGACCGTATTGGTTGCCAATATTACCCGACTTCGGATTTTCATCGGGGTAGGTGTCGAGGAGATTTTGGACACCTAGACTGATGCTGATGCCGGAGGAGGCCCAGTAAGTTGTCTCTAGGTCGAAAAGTACCTTGCCGGTGTACGTTTCATCATCCTCAGAATCGTACCAGTCACCGAAATAACTACCCCGCCCCAGCACGCTCCACTGGCTGGTTACGGATTGTGTTACTGTGAGACTTGCACGTTGTCTCGGCAGGTTCTCTTCCAATTCTTTGATCCGCAGGTCATCAAGCGTTTCCGGGTTGTGGTCGGTAACGGTTGTCTCTGTGCGGTTGTAAACAGCAGTGACATTGCCATTCGGCACTGGTACAGTGAGAACGATATCAACACCTTGGGTTGTTGTATCAAAGTCATTGGTAAAGAATCGGAATTCCTGTAAGTTTGCCGCGCTAGTCACACCGGCCTTAAGCAATTCTTCCTTCTGCTCCGCGCTCAGTGCAAAGTCTTGGGACAGGGCTAGCCGGTCCTTCATCCGTATATCAAATAGGTCTACGGTCAGGTTTATGTTGCTCACCTCAAAGGTGAAACCGCTAGTGAAGTTTGTTGATGTTTCGGGCTCAAGTGCTTTACCCCCCACCAACGCAGCAGCGCGGTTCGTTGAAGGAATGGTTCCGTTATTGACCAAATCACTCTTTTCAAAATTGAATTCGGTCGTAACGTTAAAGGTATTCTGTTGCCCGGGCGTCGGTGCCCTAAATCCTGTGCTATAACTGCCACGGAATTTCAGGACCATCTCGTCATTGCCAATCATACCGGCGTCCTCAAGAAAGTCTGTAACACCAATATTGGTGGCGACCTTGTAGTTGAGGGTCTGTCCAAAATCTTCAAAATCTTCACCGCGCACAGCGAGACCGAGCAGCCAGTGTTTGAGGGGTCTGATTTCGCTTTCCAAATAAGCCGCATAGTTAGCGCGATTCCAGTCGCCTGCGGCAACTTGGCTAAACCCAGAAAATCCGTTAGAGGCGGCACTGAAGCCTTGACCTGCCAGAGGACCGATTTGATACGATTCTCTCTGACCTTCTACCACTTCAAAACCCTCGTTCCGATATTCCAATCCCGAAGCGAAAAATAGCATTTCGTTGAGTTGGTGCGTCACATCAAAGTTAAGGTTGTAATCGGTCTGGATGTAGTCACCCGGATCGAATTCCGTCGGCGTATCGGGACCGAGAGAGGCATTGACGGTATTGAAGATAAAGAAATCAGCATGATGCCGTCCAAAATAGCCACTCAAATCCCAACCCAATCCTGAGGCAAGCATAGATTCCAGAGCGGTGCCTTTAATCCCAACGAGAACAGAGCTATCCACTGTATCTGCCCCAAATCTCGGTGTGAACCCACCCGGAAACATCTCTTGGAAAGTAAACAGATTGGGATCTGCGAATACCTTTGCTAACTCTTCGGCATCAGGCTTACTGTTGGTGATGGGGATGTTCGGGTACTCCCCTCCTGACAAATCTCCAACCAGCAAAGTTTCGCCCCCATCCGTGCTGAACACACCGCTACGGGTGTTGGGATTTCGGAAATAGAACCCACCTTCAACCCGCTTGCTAGCATAGTTTGCATGCCCATAGAACTTGACGTTATCGGTGAGAGTGCTTCCATAGTTGGCGAAGAGTTTCAGGTCACCTTCTACAATAGGCTGTCCCCAAATTTGCGCGGGGCTTCTCACATTGATGTTGCCTGCTTCTTCCAACAATATGGCATCATCGCGTTGGACCGAGCGGATTGTGGGATCAGCACCGCCATATTCTAAGCTGAGGCTGGTCCAAGTTTCCTCACTCCCCAAACCGATATTACCAGCGACCGCGTATTGGCGGCCATCCCCATACTGGTAAATGCCGGGCTTGAATTCAAAGGAACCGCCATCATGGTTCTCTTTGAGTTGGAAATTCATCACACCTGCAATGGCATCGGAGCCGTATTGAGCGGAAGCACCGTCCCGGAGCACCTCCACCCGTTGTAACGCGATCGCCGGGATGGCAGACAGGTCAGGCCCCTGTGCGCCATCAGCCAATCCATTACCTAACCAGTGAATCACCGCTGCACGGTGGCGCCGTTTGCCGTTGATCAACACCAACGTGTGATCGGGTGCCAGTCCCCGCAAATTTGCAGGTCGAACCACCGTCCCTGCGTCGCTAATTGGCTGGAGGTTGACGTTGTAGGAAGGCACCAAATTTCTAATCATGTCTTGTAAATCCGTGATACCTTGCTTGGCAATTTCATCGCCGCCAATTGTGTCAATCGGCACCGCTGAATCAATAACAGAACGAGGACGTCCTCGCGAACCAATTACTACTTGTTCTTCAAGTTCAATAACTTCTTCTTCAGCTGCAGTATCAGATGACATATCGGAATCCATATCATCTGACATCTCCGCTTCAGTTGATTCCTGCGCCACAGCGGTAGACAGAACAAAAAGTGACGCAATAACACTAAACAGAATTAGCGTTATCTTCCCTGTTTGAGACATAGCTAAACTCCTTAAGTAATAAGTTTTTGATTTTGAGTTAGGTACATGAAAATTGACATGGCGACAAAAGATTGAAGGATCCGCTCGGTTGAAATTGGGCCCTCGTCAATTGCAGCCGATTTTATCGGATGTTTCTTGCCACCATTATATTATATTTTCTACACTAAGCCATTGTCAAGAAATTTTGGGGCTACGGTCTCCTGTAGGTGGGATTTCCGACTTCTGACACTTCACTTTTACGCCATTTATAGTGGATCTTAGAATTAATGAGACACTCCAAACCGGGGCGGGGAGAAACCGCCCCTACCGTGGGGCGCAAGTGTTTATTTATTTTTTAAATTCACTATAAGGAGCTAAGAGTTATAATAGCAATGAACAGGGCCTTCGTGAGATTCCTAACCGATATAATGATAACCAAGGGATATTGCGAGGAGTTGTTGCCGCTCCGACCTTACTGTGCTACTAGAAAAACAAAAATCCGCCGGTATTGTAAGAGGCATATCTACACCTGTCAATCGGAAAATCCACAAAAACCTATCCGCCCTTGATATAAGCAAACGAAAGTATAAACGCAGACACGCAAGCCCCCTTCTTTGCCACGTCTGATCAACCTGCTGCACTCCGAGACTTAGCAGAGCGGTTGTCTCAGACACAGAATTAGCGTGTGATGTGGGGCGCAACGATTGGAAGTTTGATAGTGATCTGTATAAACATCATCTGCCTCCAAAAAGTTGGGACATGCGTTGGTGGACGGGCTAACAGGCAACGCGGATATTCCGTACCCCAAGCGTTGAAATTATAGACGAGATGTGCTATACTTGTCTCAGCTTTCGTGGGATAATGGCAGCCCCAGCCTCCTCGCTGGGGTATCTCACAGTCCACTGCCATGGATATGAAAGCCTGAAAGCTAAATCCCATGATAACTTACAAACTCAAGCGGTTAATATATAGTTAGAGCAGACTACTGCCATCGCCCGTATCTTCGAGAAAAACGTAGGAGGGCCAAATGAATCAAAAGAACCTAGCGATAGCACTTATCACTTTGATTGTGGCTATTTTTGTATTCGCCCAAGTCTACATTCTGTTTGCCGTCACGCAGTTATCTAACCAAATGGACAAGCGTTTCGTGGAAGTCAACCAGCGAATCAGTGAAATCAACCAGCGAATCAATGAAGTCAACCAGCGAATTGACGGCTTGCGGTTGGAGATGAATCAGCGATTGTCTGATATGGATGCAAACATCAGGCAACTCAATCAGAATTACACCAATCACCTCGCACACCATATCGACAAATGAGTAAGTTAAACCAAAACTACAAGGGTGGCACCCATCACCTTATCGAACATTTTTTCTAAAAAGTAAACTATGGTCAAAAAAGTTGAGCCTGACAGATTGGGAGCGCGTGGATGCGCTGACAGATGAAGACATCGACGCGGCAGCCGCCTCCGATCCGGACGCTCCGCCAACGGATGCATCTTTCTGGAAGGATGCAACAGTGGTTATGCCAGAAAACATGATGGATTTGTCTACGCCTTTTGATGAGTCGAAGATCTTGTATTATGCTTATCAGTATCCTTTAGAACATGATGATTCTGTTGAGAATATTAAGCGTCATGTGATAAATCAGGGTTTTCTGAGTTTGTCTGATTTGAAGGTTGTTGGAAAATGGAAGGTTAAGCGAGAACGTAATACGGTGCGGAATATCATAAAGAATAGCGATGCCCGTGTTATTGACATCACCCGTATAGCTTTTCTTCGGAGACATTTCTTCACATTTCTTTTATTTGTGGCACTCGCTCCTGCGATGGCGAGTCCCCAACCATATCTTAAAATTTCCTCCTCCCTTCATCTTCATACTCCCAGTGAAACGCTAAAAGTATGGGTGTTCTTTGCCGACAAGGGGTTCTCGACAGTGTCCGATCAACGCAGCGCGATAGACCAGTATCAAACCCAGATGTCAAATAGAGCGAAGCATCGCCGCGAGTCCCGTGCACCTCTCAAACGTCCCGATTTTACGGATCTACCCATTGAATCGCGCTATATTGCAGCAGTACTTGAGTTGGGAGGACAACTACGCAGCAAGAGTCGATGGTTAAACGCCATTGGACTCGAAGCTACGACACGAGAGGTCCATAAGATTGCTGATCTATCATGTGTCCGTTCTATTGAGCCCATCCGTCGGTACACAGCAATTGTTGAGCTTCCAGTCAGCGGTTCACTGTTCCTAAGTGCACCTTCCCCTATCCAGTCCTTGGACTACGGCAACGCCCAAACACAAATTGCACAGATTCAGGCGGACTTCCTACACCAAGAAGGCTTTCTCGGTGAGGGCATTATTATCGGACTACTCGATACAGGTTTCAATTTGGAACATACCGCGTTGGAGCGTGTGGATGTTATTGCCCAACATGATTTTATCAATGACGATGCTAACACTGCCGATGAAACAGATCAGGATGATCCCGATCAGGATAACCACGGTTCAGCAATATTAGCGATCCTTGCTGGCGACGCGCCGGGGCAACTCATCGGTATCGCGCCCCGTGCCCGCTACCTCCTTGGCAAAACAGAGGTAATTTCGCGGCGCGGTGTCCTGTTTGAGCGGCAAATCGAAGAGGATTGGTGGGTTGAGGGACTTGAATGGCTTGAAGCGATGGGCGCAGATGTAGTGAGCAGTTCGCTCGGTTATTTTGAGTGGTATCATTTCGCAGATTTAGATGGGAAAACTTCAAAGGTTACGGTTGCTGCGAACCTTGCTGTTCAAAAAGGGATGTCTGTCGTAATTGCTGCTGGCAATCTGGGGGCGCAGCCGATGAACGATGCGCTTGGGCTTCCGGGGCGAATCACCCCACCTGCAGATGGGTTTGACGTTCTTGCAATCGGTGCTGTAGACAGCGACGGACAGGTTTTACCTTTCAGTTCACGAGGCCCCACCTTCGACGGGCGGATTAAGCCAGATTTGATGGCGATGGGGGCAGGTGTTACGAGCATTGATTCAAACACACGGAGTGGCTTTTCCAGCGATCATCGCGGCACCTCGTCTGCGACACCTCTTGCTGCGGGTACTGTTGCACTACTGATGGAAGCTTTCCCGCTAGCAACTGTGCAGGATATCGTCAATACAGTTCGCATGACAGCTTCACAATCGGACAAGCCCGATAATATCGCGGGTTATGGGGTTATTCGCGCGCGTGCCGCTTACGATGAATTGCTCAATCAGTTTGGACATACGGGATTTTCCAAACCCGTTGCGGTTCACTCAACCTCGGATCTGCTACCAACGACTTTGGGTAAACTGAAGCGAGGTGAACTTTTTCAGAACTATCCGAATCCATTCAATCCGGAAACATGGATGCCTTTTAAGTTGAGGGCTTCCGGTCAGGTCGTCATTCAGATTTACGATCTTAATGGTCGTATGGTTAATACTCTTGAAATTGGAAGATTGTCTGCAGGCGATTATTCTGCAAAGCATCGTGCGGCTTATTGGAATGGACGCAATTTTGACGGTGAACGCGCGGCGAGCGGCACCTACTTTTACGTTCTAGAATTCCAAGGGGAAACCGATACTCGAAAGATGATTTTGCTGGAATGATAAGTGGCAGGGATGTATTACTTAATCATGCGAGACACTTAACATCTAACTTTTTGGTTGGCAATGAGAAGATTTTCGGTTATAATTGGAGTTCAGTTCTGACGGACTGGATTTCTGAACTAACACTAATCACTAGCTTAAATAGGAGGCGTAAAATGGGATTCTTTAACCGTGTATCTACTATCTTCAAATCCAATGTGAATGCTGCACTGGACCAAGCAGAAGATCCGGAAAAGATGTTGAACCAGATAACGAATGAGATGCAGGAACAACTGGTACAGGTCAAACAGCAAGTTGCCGCTGCTATCGCGCAGGAAAAACGGCTCCAAAAGGACTATGAAAACGAGCAGGAGCAAGCAGACAGTTGGGAACAGAAGGCAACGATCGCACTCCAGAGAGAGAACGAGGACCTTGCGCGAGAAGCACTGACACGGCGCAACGAGCATGCAAGCATTGCGACAGGCTACAAGGAACAGTGGGATAAACAAAAACAGGCGGTCACCATGCTCAAGGATAATCTCCGAACGCTTGAGCGGAAAATTGATGAAGCGGGCCGCAAGAAAAACCTGCTGATTGCGCGACAGAAACGGGCGAAGGCACAGAAAGCAATCCATGAGACTATGGCAGGCATGAAGGATAATAGTGCTTTTGCAACCTTTGATCGTATGGAGGAAAAGGTTGGGGATATGGAAGCTCGCGCCGATGCTGCCTCGGAAATGTCTGAATTAAGCCGTGATCCACTTGAAGAGGAATTCGCTGCCCTTGAAACCGGAAATGTGGACGATGATTTGGCAGCCTTGAAAGCCAAGGTCGGCGGCAACAAAAATGCTTAATAACGGACATCTGACATATCAATAGATTCGGGCTGAAATATCTTTCGCATGTTGCAGTGAAGGAGAAGAACAATGTCAAAATTGAACACGCCGGTAGACATCACGGTATTCCTAGATGAACAGGGGTATAGCGTGACCACACAGGACGATATTCTTATCATCCAAGATGAAGATGAACTCAATATGTTTGCCGTAGTTGATGAGGCACAGATTGAATTTATGGTGGATCTGTGCAGCGTCAACGATCTCGATACATCGAAACTTGAAGAAATCTACGGACTAATCCTTGACCAAAATACCGAAATCCTGCCAACCTGTTTTGGCGTTGACTCAAGCGAGCCCGATGATCATCACATCGTCCTAGTGGATAGCCTCGCAACCGAGAACATGGATTCCAACGAACTGCTGCTCGCTTTGGATTCCCTTGCGGTTAATGTCGTGACCGCCCACGAGTTACTGCTCCCCTACCTCAAGCAGAAGTAAAATGCGGGCTTGATGAAAATCTATATTCTCACCGATTGGGAAGGGCCCGCGATGGTGTCTCGATTTAATCAAAACCGCGGCTGAAGCGTGCAGAAACATCAATCAGATTACACCCTTGAAAATCGAGCCGCCCTATAAGCAGGAAATCCCTGTCCTTGAAGGGCAATCCATTGAGGGATATCTGCGTCGAGGCGCAGCAAGGATTGATGATCGTACCGTTATGAAACGTGCCGACTCGATATGTGAGTTATTCATATAGTGCTGACGGTAAATAGAGCAACTGAGGTGGGCTTCCGAAGCCATACCATTCGGAATATCGGGAGTTAAGAGATCTTTTGCATCGGTCGTATATCACAAGAAATTTACATCACCGCTGGCAATCTATCGCGTCTACTTTATCCTGTGCCCATTCCTCCACTCGATCCCATACAGTGTCAACTGTTAGTTTCTTCGTACACTCCCAGCCAATCTTGCATTTGTGGGCACTACAGGGCCAGCACGGCATATCTCGCCTGACAATCGTTGCTTCCTCACTGAGCGGTTTCCAAGCGACATGATCCGTAGGACCAAAGATTGCTAGCGTTCGTACATCCAAAGCCGCAGCGATGTGCATGGGGCCTGAATCATTGCACACAAAGAAATCGCAATGTTTTATAAGGGCAGCTAGTTCGCGTATTGTTTTCGGGGCGTAAGCAATGGATTTGGATTGTAGTGCTGTCTGAATATTTCTTTCTAATTCAGCTTCGCCGGGCCCTCTAAGAATCAAAATCTTCGCACCGTATTGATGTGCAAGTGTATCGGCAACTTGGGCGTAATTTTCCTCCGGCCACCGTTTATCAAACGAACTGCCGCCCGGATGGATGCCAACTAAGAAATCGTTCGGCCCGATTTCCCAATCTGCTAACAGTTGTTGTGTTTCCGCGATTTCATCATCCAGTAGGTTCAGCACCAATCGTCGATGTCCATTTCCATCGCAAATTAGCCCAACTAAGTCAAAATTCCGATCAATTTCGTGGGTCTCTCCTTTCTTATACTGTCCTCGCCAAGTGTGCGTCAGGAAACCTTTGAGCCGCTTTTGATAGTGTCCTAACCGATACTTCGCACCTGAAAGAAATGTAACAAAGTTGCACCAGGAAGCGGTCCGCATCGCAACGGCAAGGTCGTATCGCTCATGTCGTAAGTGCTGATAAAACCGTAATCGATCTCGCAGCCGACGATGTTCGTTTGCCCTGTCAAAAATCAGCACCCGATCCACGTCGGGATTACCGACCAAGATCGGCGCATTCAACGGTTGGGCGAGTACCGTGATTTCTGCATCGGCGTAGTTCTGACGCAGCAGCGCAATGGCGGGCGTTGAATTAAGGAGGTCACCAATGCCATCGTTGCGGATGACTAAGATTTTACGGATATTGGGAAGGCGACAGTCGGACATAACACCGCACCTAAAAGCGGGTTTGAAAAAGGAACTTTAATGTCTATGTGGAGATGTGGTTAAAAACACACACTTCACACACACTATCGTTTACATTGAGATTAAATCTTCCATCAGAAACCCTAGAAGGATACGTGAACAATCAAAACAGGTGGACACAAATGCTAAAAATCATTGATACACATCAGCATCTCTGGGATACTTCAAACTTGAGTTATCCTTGGTTAGACGACTTTGATGCCCTTGGCAGACGCTATCTAATCGAGGACTATCGTCGAGCCTGCGAGGGAATTAACGTTGTCCGATCCGTTCATGTCGAAGCTGATGTAGCACCCACACACGTGGTCGACGAAGTTAAGTGGTTGGCACAGATTGTGCAAACAGATGGCATGATTGGTGCTATCGTTGCGTCTGCTCCACTTGAAGAGTCAAGTGCCGAGGAAATCCTCAAACAGCTTACTGAGTACGAACTTGTGGTTGCGATTCGTCGCATGGCTTGGCACCGTCCTGATAATCAGTTTTATCAAAATCCCGAACTCATCAAAGGGGTACAACTGCTTGAAAGGTATAACCTCTCCTTTGATCTCTGTGCCAATTCACAGCAGCTTCCCGCGGCTATCGATTTGGTAAAAGCAACGCCGAATGTGCGACATGCAGTCAACCATTGTGGGGGCCCCGATATAAAAGGCAAACAATTTCAACCGTGGGCTGACCATATAAGTGAACTTGCATCGTTTGCTAACGTGCATTGCAAGGTTTCAGGTATCGTAACAACTGCTAGCGAAAACTGGACGAAAGCAGAACTCAAGCCGTACATTGAGCATCTTGTAGCCGCGTTTGGCTATGACCGCCTCATGTTCGGCAGCGATTGGCCCGTCTGCACCCTAGCCGCTGAATACCAACAGTGGGTAGAAGCCCTACTGTGGTCAGTACAGCGTGCTACCGATGCGGACAGACAGAAACTGTTTCACGATAACGCAAAACAATTCTACAGAATTAAAAGTTAGCGTTAAGCAAAGCAATGTTATAGAAGTCTCCAATAGATATTACCAGAGCATCACTAGCTTGTCAAAAAAATTAACGTTACGGCATTGATCTGTTCTCCATAGACTGTAGGCATGCTTCCAGATATTTGGGCATTGCTTGGATTGCGCGCTAGGGCTGTTCAGTTTTCGGGTGTTTAACCATTTGGGTCGAAACGTCGCAACCCGGGCATGGCTTGGCCGGTAAAGTATTGGGATTGGGAAATCCCTCTCACAGCAGAATTAAATGACCCTAGATTGCGCGCTTTGGTCTCTTGACAGGTGTTGATGGCTATTGTATACTATACGACGATCTGATAGCGGTAGACCTGTCACACAATGATACATTATACTCCTACATTCACCCTGAAACAAAATAGCGCAGTACATTCACTATAGCGTTAATCCCGCGAGGAAATTAAGCATGAAAAATACATTTAACTTCAAGCATATACTAATCTGGGTTGTCTTGGTTCTTTTATGTGCACACCTCGGTTATGGACAGCACTACATCTCAATTTATCTCGAAAACGGAGATCACCTCAAAGGACGTTGGCTGGGCGGTGATGAAAAATCAATCCAGATTGAAGTCTACGATCAGCGACTATCAATTCCCTTCCGTGAAATCGTCTACATCACAGCCTTTGACGATAGGCGTGCCATCCCCAGCGAAGCAGCTGAGAAACACTTTCTTAACGGTCAGATCTTCTTGCAGTTGGACATGTACGACAGAGCGAAAGCAAGTTTTATGAAGGCAATTGACGAATATCCTAAATATACTGATGCCCATTATCAACTCGCCCGTCTCTTTGAAACGGAAGGAAACAACGATGAAGCACTGAGATATTTTGGAAATGTGGTGAAGATTGACCCCAACGCATACAGTATGGAGGACAAGTTTAAGGCGGCGGGCGATGCCTACCTTGCGGCCGAGGAATACCCTAAAGCTGTCAATGCCTATCTACTTTTATTCCGAATCTATCCCGATCGCTACGGTGCGGACGAAGCAGCCTATACCGCTGGCTTTCTTTTAGCTGATGAGTTGGGTGAACTCCAAGAAGGTCGCAAGGTCCTCCAAGAAGCTGTGGCACATTTCCCGGACAGCCAACACTTAGAACGTGCTTCATACCTCATTGGATCGCTACACTCCAAGCTAGGCAATTCTGAGATGGCGGTAGAAACATTAACGAGTTTTATCCAAAGTTATCCGCAAAGCCGATGGCTTGCCAACGCTTACATGGCACGAGGGGATGCTTATACGCAGTTGCGGCGGAATACGGACGCAACTGCTGACTATAATTCCGTTAGTCCATATACATCAAATCTCAAGTTGAAAAATGAAGCGCGTAGAAAGCGAAGCGAGAGCGCATGGACAATCTACACCATCTCTGACGGGATACCGAGCAACCAGATCCAAGCAATTGCCATTGATGGAACAACCCTTTGGATCGGTACACCGAAAGGGTTGGCGCAAATTGACCTCAGCACAGGAACGTGGCAGCCGATCACAGACATAACCGATCATATCAACACCCTGTTTGACGAAGAAACTCCGATTGATGTGCGAGCACTCGCCGTTGATAGGCAGGAATTGTGGATTGGGACGCTAAATTACGGTGTAATTCGTTATAACAAGGCAACGACATTTCCCGATATTTTCGATATACGCAATGGGCTGCCGGATAACACAATATATGACATTAAAATTGACAAGGATGAGGTTTGGATCGGCACCTTTGCGGGAGTTGCCCGTTATTCGCGATCTACTGGAGAGTGGAAAAGATATAGCAAAGCGAAAGATGGTTTACCTGCCGATGATATTGTTGCATTGGCTGTCACACCGGACAGGATTTGGATTGGGACTTCTCAAAACGGTATAGCACTCTACAATCGAAGCATGGACATTTGGCAAAGTTTTGGTGCTCTTGACAACCTCGACCTGAAAACCGGTAGTGAAATTGTAAGTTTTGATGTCAGTGCTGATAAAGTCTTCTTTACTTGGAATTATAGCGTAGACAAAGCCAACGGATACGGCGAAATCCACCAAGGCGATCTGAGCAGTACGGTGGAGGCTGTCCTTCGTTTTGTTGATGTAGTGCCCTATCAGAGTATCTACGTCGCTGCTACCAAGGGGCCGATAACCGCCGTTAAACCTGCTACAGTGTGGATTGCGACTAACGGCGGTGTGTGGATTAAAACCGCAGAGGGCTGGCGAGACCCCATTGAATTTCCATCTAGTCGGTTCAGTACGCCTATCGTCAGTTGCATTACCTTAGGCGTAGGGGCTGCTTGGATTGGGACCGCCGATGGACTCGCCAAAATTGACACCAATGCAATTTACGGAAGCAACTAGTTAGCCTGTAAATGTGCGTAATTTTGTGCTTTGCAGTTTTCTGAAGGTGTGCTATAATAAATTAACTACAAATTCGGATCGGCTGGACTTGTAGTTTCATCAATACTATAGACGACAAGGAGAAAATAAAATGGCAGGAGTTATTCCGACGATTAGTTCAGGTGTTACTGGGCCCCTTGGTGTCCTTCATCTACCAAGATTTTGGAGCAAGGTCACGTTGGACGCAGTAGGTCAACTGCATTCGGACTATCCCGCATGTGGTGCTGGCTTCGATCAGATGGTTCTTGATGGGCTTGGCCTCGATAAGGAAGAAACATTGGCATATATCAGCGAGAACCGTCCAAGCTATACCGAGTTTGAAAGCTGGATTCTGGACAAAAAAGGCGGGAGTCTAGATCAGGCTGCAGTCGAGGAGTTGAATGCAGCTATCACAGGCTACAATCACGATGACGATACCCGTGGAGCTATCTTAGGCGCAGCCGGGGTTGCCGACGACGGTTCAATCTTGGATGCTGTGAACCTCAACAACCTTGAGGACTGGACTGACTGGCACGCTTCCCTGACAGCGTAAGCGTCAACCAATTCGTGTTGTTAGAGAAAAGAAACGCAAATTAAGCGGTATGATTAGAGAGGGGCAAATTCAGAACTTGCCCCTCTTTTTATTTGTTTGCATTGGATAGCGATGATTGAATGAGCTCCCGATATGCCTCCTCTGGACCTCGAAAATCTTCCGATGTCGAAGGCTTAAGTTGGTTTAGCGCCGATAGAAGGACATCGGATGTTGTATCGCTGATCCGAAGATTGCATATCTTTGGAAAGACCTCAACGGCGGAACCCCGCACATCTACCGAGAGGTTTAGGACCCGCGTTCCACAGATGCCATAAGCCGGCAGGCTGCCATGAAGACGAGCAGAGACAACTGTATGGGCAGAAGCGTATTGTCGCAGCAACGTGTAAGGATCTCCGTGAAACCAGAGTGCTTCGGGCGGAATGGCATTACGCAGAGCAATATACTCCCTATGAGCATGGCAAAGCACCCGAACATTGTTACCGCTCTGTTGGAGCGTCGTGTAGAAGTTTTTCCAGCTATCCGCAAATTGTTGGAGCCTATCACGGCGGGGAATGCGTCTGCGCCCAATCCGCTTCGGCGTGTGGCGCGGTGACGGTGGAACAAGAATCAGGTAAGATCTCTGCTGCGCCGGCACAATATTCCACATTCTACTTGCCCAAACCGCAGCGCACGGAAGATAGCTATTCGGTATTTCAAGTGCATTCAGCAGGGCATGTCCATACGCATCGCGGACAGTGAAGCAGAGACTTGGTTCAACCCGTTGGCGAATAATCCGTTCTGTTTTTTTGCTCTTCCTGCAATGTGCGACATACTCATCAACGCTAATATCCGGATGAGAAAAACCTGCCCCGCCTGCCATCGTAAAGATCTTTAATCCCCAGCGAATTACAAAATCTCGCCACATCGCGTCGTCATACCAATGCTTCCAGTCGTCGTAATTGTTATATTGCGGCATCCCGCCATAGACCAGAAACGGCGCGCTCCGAACAACATCCTCATAATCCCGAAAACCCTTTGGACTGAAGCGGTCAATCAGCACCCACACCTGAGGTCCCAACACCTGTTCAAACAGATATTGCAGTCCCACCCCGATGAAGGTATCACCCGGATTATCGTTTGTCCGTCCAGTTGTGGTTATCAATGGAATGTGCATCATTTTCGTGAGATGTAAAGCGAAAAGGAGGAGGGGGAGTTTTAAATTGGCCTTTCAGATCAGCGATTGTCCAGTCATTTCAGGAGGCTGATCTAAACCGAGCAATTTGAGCGCAGTCGGAGCAATGTCCGCTAGGCTGCCATCTGTCTTCAATTGAGAATCCTTGAAACGATCATCGACAACAATGAGATTGACGGGGTATGTTGTATGCGCGGTGTGTGCTCCGCCGGTCTCAGGATCGATCATCTGTTCACAGTTACCGTGATCGGCGGTCACGATTAAAGCTCCACCTTTTGTCCTCACTGCATCAACCACCTTCCCTACACAGGCGTCCACCGTTTCTACTGCTTTAATCGAAGCGGGCAGCGACCCTGTATGACCGACCATGTCGCCATTTGCGTAATTCAAAATAAACAGATCATAGTTGTCTGACGCTATCCGATGTAGCATCTCTTCGGTAACTTCCGGTGCAGACATTTCGGGTTTCTGATCATACGTTGATACATCGCGCGGCGACGGGATGATCTGTCGGTCTTCCCGGTCGAATGGCTTATCGCGATAATCGTTAAAGAAGTAGGTAACGTGCGGGAATTTCTCCGTTTCGGCACAACGAAATTGTGCCAACCCAACATCGCTTGCATACGCTCCCAGAATGTTGTGCATCTGGGACGGTTTCGGAATTGCGACTTCTACTGGAAGCCCCCGTTCATATTCAGTCATTGTGATGAACTGAATCTCCAACTTCTTTCTGCGTTCAAAACCCATTTGACGGATAACTCCGTCTTTGCCGGATGCTTCAAATGGGAACTCTGTGAGACAAAAAGCCTTACATAGTTGGCGCGGTCTATCTCCGCGAAAGTTGTAGAAGATCACCGCATCGCCATCGGAGATTCTCGGCAACGGATTCCCTGTATCTTCGGTAACAACCGTTGGCTCGATGAATTCGTCCCCGACTTGGTTGTCTTTGGTTGGATTGTCATAGTAGCGTTGGTATCCTTCGGCTGCGGACCTTACGTGATGTCCGACTCCCTCGGTCAACAGCCGGTACGCGTTCTTCACCCGATCCCACCGATCATCACGGTCCATGGCATAGTATCGACCCACTACTGAAGCAATCCGGCCGATACCAATCTCCTTCATTTTGGCTTCGATTTGCCTGCAGAAGTTGATGCCACTCATGGGCGGACAGTCACGCCCATCGCTAAAGTTGTGAACCATGATGCTATCAGCCGAGACACCTATCTCTTTTGCCAGTGTGAGCAGAGCATAAAGGTGATTCAGTGAGCTATGTACACCCGCATCGCTCGCCAACCCTATGAGATGCAGGTTGCTCGCCCGCGCTTTGGTGCGTTCCATGGCAGCGACCAATGACCTGTTTCTTGAAAACTCACCCGATCGAACCATTTTGCTGATTCGTAAAAGTTCCTGATCGACAATCCGACCGGCACCGATATTCTGGTGTCCAACCTCGCTATTTCCCATTATGCCTGTCGGTAATCCGACATCTTCGCCGGACGTATGAATACACACATGCGGATATGCCCGCATGAGCCAATCATCGACCGGCGTTTTGGCAAGATGAATCGCATTCGCTCTGTTCCACTCTGAGTGTGGATTATGTCCCCAACCATCCCGAATGATGATTACCATCGGGCGAATTAGCAGCTTCGTCACAATAACCTTTCAAAGAATATTGAATTGTACTATCAATAACCTATAAAAAAATTACGGTTTCCTAGGTTCTGTTGACATTTCATCGTAATTAGCCAATCAGACGGGTGCCCAAACGGATAACCCTTCGTAGGGGGTGGGTCTCCCACCCCGTTGTTCGCCCGTCAGAACCGATTGTGGACGTTGGACGGGGGCGAGGCAACCAAGCCCCTACGATGGCAGATAACTTTACAAATGTCAACACGCTCTAATTAACCGGTTTCCCAAACGACGAAATTCATTTCAAGACGTTACATCAAATGTTTCTTGAGAAATGCTAGCCCCGGTTCAACGTCAACCTCATGACCCCCTTCAAAGTCGTCCAACTCAAGGTTATCTGGACAACCGGCTGCAGCATAAATCTGCTCAATATGATTAAACGCACTTTTGGCGTCTGCCGCGATGAAACAAGTATCGTCCGATGCTATCTGTGCCATGCAGGGACGCGGTGCAATTAATCCCGCTACATCTGATATATCGCCATGTCCACGCAGCCCAAACATAAACTGAGAACCACAAGTATTGCCACGGCCCCGATCGTTAAGCGCATCGGTCAGGGTGCTGAGATAGCATACAATAACCGCCGCTTTTATCCGTTGATCCAACGCAGAAACATAGGTTGTCATCGTTCCACCGAATGAACAGCCCATACAACCAAGCCGGCTCCCATCTACATCGCGGCGCGATTGTAGGTAGTCCAAGCACCGTTGGGCGTCACAAAGATGGAGCTGGAGCAGTTGATAGCCGAAGTAGCCGTATGCCATATAAGCGACATTGCACCCGTCACGCCCGGGGCGGCGAACCCATTCATCCCGATCTTTACGTTCACCAAAGGTACGCCAGTCCGGTGCAATTGTGACGAAACCCTGCCGTGTCAACTCGACAGCGAATTGCTTCTGGTAATCCTCACCTATTCCGGCGAGCGGATCCTTTCCAATCCCGTGCCCGTGCGCGCAAAGCACCGCCGGGCAACGATTTTCCGGACCCGCCTCTTCAGGACTCAGAACATAAGCGGGAATAGAAGAGAAGGGATCGGGATTAAAAATAATCTTTTCTCGTGTGTATCCATCCATCTCTGTCCGCTCCAACACTTCGACCTCCAGTGGGAGGGCTTCCGGTTTCGGCCCCAAATCTTTGACTAACTTACGCCGAAAAGCCTTGCGCCATTCCCGCCACTCTGCCTTTGATGTTCCGGTGAAATGCAGAGGTGGGATTTGCTTCAACAGGTGCTCTACACCAAGTTCCGCAGTCAAAAAACGTGGGGTTGTGTTTGCCATTTGAATCTCCTTCTCTATCGCCAATTCTGGACATATCAATTTTATTGGTAAGACTTACGCAGTTGAACGCTTTAACCCTCCATGATAAGGGGGGATGGCAAGGGGGGCGATTTCTATCCCCCCTTATCAGGGGGGGCAGGGGGTAGTTCGGCGATTTATCGCCGTTGGAAACCGTTCCCAACGCCCGATGAATCGGGCAACTACAGTCAGGGCTTAGGACTGAACTGCGTAACTCCTAATTGAGATAAGTTTCTTGTAGACAAATGAGTGTATTCAGTATATCATACAACCTATATTCGATCTATCGTTTTTATAAGGGAGAGAACCGTGAAAATAACTGACATAGAAGTCATTCAGTTTCGGACAACGACCCGGAGCCACCCTACCAAGTGGGGGTATGGTATCTGGGGCGACGAAGTGGACAGTATAGGCACAATCACCAAGATCTTGACTGACGAAGGTGTCGAAGGGCATATGCTTGGGGGTGACAAAGCCACGATGGAAGAGGTTATCAAACCACTCATTCTGGGGGAAAATCCGTTGCACCGAGAGCAGATCTGGCACTGGATGGACCAGATGTCCACTTTCAGTCATAGACCCTCGGAGCATGAAATGGGCCTAGTCGATTGCGCGCTGTGGGACCTATTGGGCAACAAAGCTGGCCTCCCGGTTTACCAACTGCTAGGTGGAGCGCGTGATAAGGTCAAAGCCTATGCAAGTACTTTCCCCAACCTAGGGGGTCCCGAAGTTTATGCTGAACACGCCCGAGCTTGTAAAGCGAAAGGCTACAAGGCGTACAAGGTCCACGCCTACATCTGCTGGAATCCCCACACCGAAGAGCCCGCGCCTCAACTGCCGGGCTTCCCAAAGGAAGATGTCGAAGTGTGCAGAGCGGTGCGCGAAGCAGTAGGGGATGACATGGTGCTAATGCTCGACCCCTTCGGGGTCTATACCTTGGATGAAGCAATCTGGGTAGGACGGGAGTTGGAAAAACTCAATTACTACTGGTTAGAACACCCTATGATTGAAACCCGTGTTGAAGCCTACCGACGACTCACCCGCGAGTTGGACATCGCCATCTGTTCACCGGAGCATGTGCCGGGCGGAGTGTTTAGCCGAGCGGAGTGGATACTACAAGGCGCGTCCGACATGATGCGTATTGACATCTTCTATGGTGGGATTACGGGGTGCTGGAAGATGATTAATCTTTGTCAGGCTTACGGCATTCAGTGCGAACTGCACGGCACAGGTGCACCCCACGTTCATCTTGCCTGCGCGGCACCGGAAGCTACCTGCCGGTATTATGAGCGAGGACTCCTACGCCCCGGCGTGGATTATGAGCAGCCCCCACCGTATTTGAAGGCGATTGCAGATCCAATAGACTCTGAAGGCAATGTCATTGTTTCCCAAAAGCCTGGACTCGGTATAGAATACGATTGGGATTACATTGAAGCAAACCGGATATAAACATAATCCGATTCAATACGGTAAGGAACAACAATCGTTGTTCCCCGCTTATCCCATAAGTTGTGCCTCCACCGTTTCACCCGCATTTATGGTCACGCCCGCTGGAATAACGATAAAACCGTTAGCTAAAACAAGTGAGTGGAGGATGCCGGAGCCTTGTGGTCCTGTTGTTTTTGCATAATACTTCCCTTCACGCGAGGTGATAATTGACCGCATAAAGCTGACACGCCCATCCCTGTTGGAGACCTTTTCTTCCAAAACCGCGCTGAACGTCGGGCGAAGCAGTTCCGAATGCCCCGCCATTTTGAGGAGGGCAGGACGGACAAAGAGTTCAAACACGACCAACGAAGAAACAGGATTCCCCGGCAGTCCAAAAATCGGTTTGCCATCGGCGATGCCGTAAGCCTGCGGTTTCCCCGGCTTCATTGCTACACGCCAAAAATTGATTTCACCAAGTTTAGATAGTACCGCTTTGACAACGTCAAATTCTCCGACAGAGACCCCACCGCTGGTGATGAGGGCATCCGCCCCGTCCAATGCTTCGCGGAACTTCCGCTCTGTTTCTGCTTCATTGTCACGGGCGATTCCCATGTCAATAGGATAGCAGCCAGCCTCTTCAATCTGAGCGCAAATACCGTAGCGGTTGCTATCTCGAATCTTGCCTGCCGCAAGCGGTTCCCCAAGGGGCGTAAGCTCATCGCCTGTGGAAACTACCGCGACTTTCGGACGTCTGTAAACTTCGACTTCGGACCGGTTTAGCGAGGCAAACATCGCAATTTCCTGTGGGCGTATCTGCTTCCCTTTTGACATAACCAGATCATCCTGTTCCACACTCTCGCCCCTGAACCGGACGTTCTCATCTTTTTCTACACCCTCAAAAATTGCAACCTGCTCCCCTTCCAATGCTGTCACTTCCTGCATCACAACGGCATCTGCACCTTCAGGCATCATCGCGCCTGTCATAATGCGCGCAGCACTACCACGCTGGACACGGATGTTGGGGGCATATCCCGCCTGAATGGTCTCAACAATCGACAGCCGAACCGGCTCCGCTTTGGATGCATTCGACACATCTTCGGCAACTACAGCAAAGCCGTCCATCGCTGAATTGTGAAACGGTGGTATGTTCTCGCTAGCGTACACATCTTCAGCGAGAATTGTGTCGAGACTGTCTAAAATGCCACGCGCTTCTGTAGGTAAAACGGTAATAGTGTCTAACATCCGCTGACGTGCTTCCTCAACTGTTAGCATGACGGTTTTCTCCAATATATTTATTCGCTTTTTCAAAGTCTTCAGGTGTATTAATGTTGAAAAACGAAAGCCCCTGTGGGTCAAACGCCCGCCATTCATGCGGTGGGACAATATGAGCATCAATCCGATCGTACAGCGCATGAACGCGCAGTTCGCCTACTGCTAGCATTTCATCAATAACAGGTAAACACCGCTTGGAATAAACAGCCGACAAGGTTTGAAAGACGGGGGTAAACCGGTCCGTTGTTTCAACACAGGGAACTACAGCATCATGATTACCGAGGAGGGTGACCAGATGAGATAGAAGGTTCGGCTGCAACAGCGGCATATCGCAGCCAACACAGATCACGGTACTGTTTGCGGCGTAAGTCAACCCTGTGTGGAGCCCGCCCAATGCCCCCATGTCCGGTACTATATCTGCATACATCGGCAACTTCAGGGATGTATATAGGTCCCGTTCATTTGTAATCAGTAGGAGCTCATCTATGACCGATTCCATTTGGCGGATGACATGTGCGATAAGTGGCTTATCTTCCAAACGCATCAACGCCTTGTTCTGTCCCATCCGGCGGCTCCGTCCACCGGCAAGTATAACGCCTGTAACTGGGGTGTGAGTAGTTGCCATAATCATTCGTGAGATTCCAATATTCTGTGTTCTGAGCAGAACGGACACGCACAACCCGAACCCGCTGTAAAATGTCTGAATGCCCCAAGCCCTGTGCTTGTCAACACGCATGAAATCCCATCTATATGATACTTTCAATCATATCACTTCATCGCAGCAGCGTCAATAAAAAACAGGAAAAGTCCAAACAACAGCTGGATATCTCATCTTCCCGTTTGGTAGGCACTCCCCGATAAATCGGGACCGCTGCACAGAAGTTTCCAACAGTGCCGATGCATTTTCTTTAGATCTTCCCCGTTCAGAGTTTGGTAGGCACTGTTTCCAACAGTGCCGATGCGGTGCGGTTTGTAACCGCACCTACCGGGGGGTAAGTGTCTATTTGTTTTTTGAATTCACCATAGTTCGTAATCTAAGGCACCGGTGCTTCCAAAATCAGCAGTCCCAAATCGCTTGGAAACACGAGACCCGCCTCTGGCATCTGCGCTGCCCAGTAGACTGTTTGATTGTTAGATCGGTGGATGACAAAGTTGAAACCGATGCGGTTATGATGTCTGGTTTTTAGGGGATGAAATCCGCGAAGCACAGGAAAAAATGGGATACGCGCTTCGATAACGTAATAATTCGTCCGTTGTCTCACCGCGACATCGAGATTTGCTGCTTGATAGTTCGGGATAAATTCGGGTGCTCCCTGCCCGATGTAGGGGCGGTCTCCGTGGAAACCGCCTCCTTTTGGACATATCCAAATGACATACCGGTTCGGATCGTGGTCCATCTGCAAGTAGTTCGGCTTTTTGACCGCATCCGGCTGCAAATCTATGTGCAGTTCCAGCGCATCTGCATCGCGGTAATATTCGATGACATCTGGCACGACCACATCTTCATCATAGATCTGTGCGAGCAGATAAAGGTTATCTCGATCCCACTGCAACCAGAGTAGCCCTTCATCTTGGGAGGTTTTAATGACTTTTTCAAGGGGCCAACCGTCTTCATGTCCATCAATCAACACCGGCCGGTTTGTATGCGGTGCCCAAGCGATAGAATTTGCGCGACAGCTTATACTGATTTCAACGTTGGTTTCGCCGGTATCTGTAAGTCCATCTTCATAAGTTGCCCTGACAGTATCCCCACCAACCAGTCCAAGGATTGGTGATTCATCATCCCTTTCCGAAGAAGACGCTGATTCGTTGATTATTGCTCGTCCATACTGTGTAGAAATCTGTCCTCGAAAGATGGAGGAATTGGCGTTTTCCTCATAGAGCGTAATTGATGTTTCCTGTGCTTCTGTCACAACCTTTAGTGCTGTTGATTCAATTTTGAAGGAATTAAGGTTCAGATCTGCGTCCTCCAGTCGAAAATGGAGGGAAATTCCTACATTAAAGTGTCGAACTGGTGTCCCATCTCCCCGAGCGATTGCGAGATACCCGGCAACTCCCTTGTTGGCGTAAGCGAAATCTTCGACGACCGGGTAGTTTACCCCTAGAAAATTAGGGGTATAGGTTGCTCGTATTTCCTCGTCCCCTTGTACGTCCAAAGTTTCATCCGCAACCGGGGTGGTGCCGTATCGCGTCGGGACAGAGCCGGTAAAAATTCCCTCAGCACCCAACTTTTTACGAAGTGTAACTTCAACCGCATCCTTTGTTTTGTCACCGGTAACCGTAATCTTGACTTCGGCGGCTTCGATGACCGTACTAAGAAGCAGATCTTCCAGCCAGAAATAGATTGTCTGACCGGCATCAAAACTGCCTAATTCATGGGTTGATGCGAAATCTTTCGGTGCTGCCGTAAAGATAGGAGTTGCTGCTTCGGGATTAAACAACGAATTGGTGCTGTGTGCATCAACAATGCGCAGCATGCCTGCACTGCTGCCCAACACAACGGCTTGGGTTTGGGTCTGAACTTCCGTTTCGCCGGTTGCAGTAATTCTGTCGATATATACAGCGGTGATAACCTCTTTGTCCGTGATTTGTAGGATTTCATCCGTGGTGATTGGTGTGTCGCCCGCAATGATTGACGATGCTCCTTTTTGGGTCGGAAGATTACCCTCAAAAACTGCACTGTTGATAGATGTCTCACGTACAGTTATCTGAACATTATCAGCAACGACATTGCCCCAGACTGCCACCTTCGCACTGTCGGACACCGTTGAAGATAGATTCAGGTCCTTATCTGTTAAGCGTATTCTCAGCTTTTCGCCTACATTGAAGCTACCGGTGCCCACAGCAGAGCCGCTGATAATCACGCCACTATCTGCGCTATAGATTTCCAATTCACCCTTATCGCCCGTTTCGACAGAAAGCCTCTCTTGAATAGGAACTAAGGTTGCCCCTGTGTTCTGTAGGGCATCGATATAAGTGCATATCACAACGCCTTCGCCCTGTACCTGCAAGATATTATCGTCTGGAATAGGAGTATTACCGTAGCCAGTTCTAATCTCGCCGCGAAAAATATCCACACTATCTGCCGTTTTAGCCAATGTCACACTGGTACTATCCCCAACTGCAACTTCGGTGAAATCGGTCTCAAGCAGCTGTGCAATTACATCTGTCCCAGTCAGATCGGCGTCTTGGATTTCCAAAATCAACGTATCACCGGCTCGGAAACTTGATACTTCAAGATTTTGAGCCAAGGCATAATCAAAATTGTTCTTGTTATAGACTTTGAGTTTCCCGGTGATGCCAACATTCGCTTCACAAGTATCATGAAATGCCACGTTGGTTTCACCCGTTGATTGCAGATCGTCGATATAGATGGCTTGTACCTGCTCCGTTCCTTCCACCTGCAAGATACCATCGTTCTCCTGACGCTGTGTGCCGTAGGCTGTTTGGATTAAACCGAAGAAAGTGCCTTCGATAGGGTGGATGCGGATCCCTTCCTCCATGGATTGGAACAACTGAACTGTTTCTCGATCTTTCAGCGTTTCCCCAACGAGCGTGATTTCAACGAATTCATCAATGATGTCTGTGTCGCGGAGACGAAAGTAGAGCCTATCGCCCGCGTTAAAGTTTTCCAAATCGGTGACGTAATTCGCTTTGAGGATGTCGAGCACCCCATTTTCTCCAGCCCTGACCTGCGCTGTGTCTGTGACCGTGACCTGTGTGTTTCCAGAGCCAGCTAGTGCGTCAACATAACTGACTGTTATAATCTCTTTCCCCGTGACCTCAAGCACGACGTTGGAAAGGTTTGCGTCTGTCGCATACCGGGTGCCAAATGTCCCTGTGAATTGACCCGGAACATCGTGCGTCTCTTTCAGATTGAGTTGATACCGGTCTTTGAGCCTATCGCCTTTCAATAGAACATCGACTGCTTCCCGTTGATTATCATCGCGGTTCAAATCTATGTCTTGCAATAGTATATTGAGTGTGCGACCTGCCTTGAAAAATTTCTGGTTATCCAATAATAGGAGATGGTCTGTGGGACCCAATTCTATTCGTCCTGTGTCGCCGATGGCGGTGCCCGCCTGTGCGCTGACCGGGACGGCTGTCTCACCGGTTACTTGAATCTCATCCAAATAAATTGCTACCACTCTTTGTGCGCCCAACGCTTCCAGACGACCATTATTCGACACTGGGGCTTCATTGTAGCCTGTAACTACCGACCCAACATAGCGTCCTTCCTCCGGCTGGTAGGTCAGTTTCACAGGTTCAACCTCTTGCATCTCTGGTACAATACACCTGACAGTTATCTCTGTATGGTGTGGTGTTGATGCATTAACCGCTTGATCCGCTGAATCCCCTCCATTAACCGGTTTGTCGATTGCTGTGAGTAGATCGGGATCTTCAACTTGTATGTAAAGGGTGTCACCAAGCTCAAATGCCTCGATTGGTTCGCCGGATGTTGTGGTGATTGCAATTGTCCCGGTCGATCCAGTGTTCACTTTCACAGTACTACTCACTATTTGGTTACGTTGGGTGCTGCTATAGTACGGATCAATGTATTTCAAGGACACTATCTCCTCACCGCGAACAAAAAGTATTTGTGAATCTGTTCCACTTTCTTCATTACTACCATAAGCGGTGGACATCTTCGCAGCAAAGAGGGAACTGTTCTTGCCGAAATCGTTATCCGAATTATCGTCAGCTAGCGCGGCGGAGTTAGATTCATGGAGGGTAATCGGTATCAGCTGTCCGGTTGTATCATTTCGTAATTCCGCTTCAATTGATTCCACCTGATTCCGATCGGTATTTCGGTCGGCGTCCCACACACAGAGGGTCAGCGTATCGCCAGCGTTAAACGCCGAGAGCGATTGGGTTGCGTTCCCATCCATTAACACGGTATTTCCGCTGATTCGATTTACAAGTTCAACTTCATTCCAGCGGTTTGGTGGAGCGGTGAGCTCATCTGAAGCGTAAGCGAACCACCCAGATGCACCCGCCGTCAGCTTGAGGTTGGTCATGATGTAATTGAAACCGATGGAGCGGTCAATACTCGGTTGAAACAGATTTAACCCTAGATCTTTAGGAATCCTAGCTTCAAGGATATACCCCCTCTCTGTCTTCGCAGCCTCTGCCTTGATGTGCTCGTGAAAATCAATGTTTTTCGGAATGGCATCTAGGTGATGATGTATCTGCGACGGATGTACCCGAGGTTGTGGACGGTCTAGATTATGGAGAGTAAAGACGAAGTGGTGCTCGCTGGGAGTGTACATCCCCGGCGAACTTGTTCGCAGCGTATCAATAAACAGGTGCAATGCCTCGTCCCCGCTCGCTTTTCGAGACGGCAGAGGTGGCTCAGCGTGGCGGTTAATAACTCCCCCGATATAAAAATTCTCATCGTCCCACTGTGCATAGAGTACCACAGGTGAATCCGCAGGGGTGTCGTAGTTTTGAGGGAGCATTGGATAAAGCAGCGGCCACTCATCTAGCGTTCCATCAATTAGAACTTTTTCGCTCATACGAACCGCCTGTCCGATTGTCGTGCCATTTGATCTCGCCGATTCAGTGCTAGCACTGACCGTTCCGGTGGTTGGATTGGCTTCAAAGATGGAGACCTCCGAAACCGCTGCATTCGGACCTGCCAAGCGATTAAAGTTGAGGACAATCTCACCATCCCCATAAGCTTCGCTTGGAACTGCGTAGGTGTAGGATTCCACCCTGCCTTTCGGTAGGGCAAGCGCGTCGTGCAGTAGAAATCCGTCAACATCAAGGTTCTGTATCCGGGCACCGCTTCTGGCCTGAAGATAGGTCACTTTCATCCAGTATAACAGCGACGGCTGTAGATCTGCGAATCTAATCCGAACGGTATCATAATGGTAAGCGAAACTCCTCTGGCTTGGTGTATTCCCCGCCTCCACCGCATTGGCTGCCTCACCTTCTGGTAGCCGGTAACGGTCTTCATCACCCATATCTCTATCAAATGCAAAGCCTTGTATCAAATGCGGTGCTAAGGCATTTCCTCCCTCACCCAGATTTTCATAGTGCATCTGCACTGCGTTGTACTCATCTAGTCTGCTGTCAATCGGAGGAAGCAACCGGTAGGTGTCTGTGAAAACCTCAAACTCTCGAATTTCAGGATAATCGCCATACCAATCCCCCGCTTCGATTTGTAGGCGGACGTAACGTCCCGATATTGGCGGTTGGAATTGGCGTAGATGCGTAACCACCTCGTCGGGAAGTGTATTTGACGTATAAAGTTTGGTGTACTCCTGTCCGTCGTTGCTGATGGAAAAGTGATACCGCTTGAGGTTGTTCCCGGGACCATCTGTTGTCAGACGTACACCGTAGATCTGCTGATTGGGTCCGAGATCGCCAATCACTTGAATCGAACTTGTTGGTGCCCTATAGGAGATTTCGACCACCTTTTTTCCATCTCCCTGTGTTATCTCTTTTTCTACCCGTTGCGCCGCAATCCATCTGGAGTTTTCAAAGGGAAGCAGATCTGTCAATCGCTGGAGTTCAACGATATTGTAGTTTGCATTGAGTACTAAAATTGGGCTATGGGATTGATAGCGGGGAGCGACGCGAAACGCATCTTTTTGCAGTTGCGGTTTACTGCTGAACCAGTCGTTGATGACGACTTGCACCCAACGCGCTTCAACCGGAAGGGGAAATGCTTGGCGGGGATATGTATATTCGCGGGAACTGCCAGTATAAGAAAAAGCACGTTCAAACCGTTGCCCGGCTCTATTGGTATGAACAAGGATGTCATACTGCCTAGGACCACTCTCATCGGGATTCTCAAAGCGGATTTCTGCTTTATCAATTCTATACACAAAGCCTAAATCATACGTTGTGACAATCGGATCCGTTCTCAGAATGCCCGTGTAGTGGAGCGGTTCATTATCAAGGGTGCGGACAGGCGCTATAAAATCTTGATCGTCAACCGATATAACCTCTCCACGCGGAAAAAACAGAAAACCGAGAAGCAGGGCACTTCCGCCGAGTATTAGGTACTTTATCATAGGCGTCAGACCTCCTTACAGCCATGAAATACGATCTGTTTGAATACACCCCAGATGGAGCAAACGGTAAGAGTATATATCACGCCTTACGAAAAGTCAAAAATCGTAACGCTTTTTTGAGGTTGTATGAGTACTATGTGAATTCTACAAATATAGTGAATTCAAAAAATAAACAAACACTTGCACCCTCCGGTAGGTGCGGTTTCTAACCGCACCGCATCGCCCCCCCCTTAATCCCCCCGCTAGCGGGGGGATTAAGGGGGGGCTACCCAACGGGAGGTTGGAGTGTCTCACTAATTCTAAGGTCCACTATAAATGACCCTAACTTACCAACAAAATACACTTTACAATACATGCTGATAGGGATATAATACCGTTTATGGTTCAGGCTCGTACAATTCTTTAAGGAAGGAGAAACGATGGAAGCACATCACTCAGAAGCGGTATCAAAAGCAAGGCATCCCATAACAATCGACACAGTAGAACCAATTTTAATTAAGCCAACAACCCGTGGCTACGCATTCCTGATTGTCAGAATTCGCACAGACCAAGGAGTTGACGGAATTGGAGAATGTCACGCCTCTGGAGAGGCGCGGTCATTAGCAATTCGAGACTTCGTGAGTTCAATTGCGGAAGGCCTAAAAGGCACAAACCCGCTGGAAATTCAAGCCTTTCTGAACCGGTGTTCCGAGCAGGGTTCAGGTTGGGAATGGTTCGCGGCAGTCAGTGCCATCGAGATTGCGATGTGGGATATTGTGGGACAGATGGCAGGGCTTCCCATCTATATGCTACTTGGTGGACGCGTCCGGGAACGGATTCCGCTTTATGCCAACCACGGGGTTTTCGGTGAGTCCAAAACTGTCGAAGAACGGGTCGAACGGGCGGTACGCACGAAAGCGGCGGGCTTCGATATGTTCAAATGGGATCCGTTCGGATATTACGGGATTCAAGGCACGCCAGAGACAGCGCAGCTAGACGGAGCCATTAAAGAGGTGGAAGCGATGCGGAATGCGCTCGGGGCAGACTTCAACATGGCGATTGATGCACACGCGAGATTTAGTCTTGAAGGCGCGCTGATGACTGCCAAGGCACTGGAACCCTTAACCCCCTTCTTTTTTGAAGAACCGACCAATCCACCGGATCAACCTGCCCTCCTCAAACAGGTCGCGGATTCAACCTCAATACCTATTGCCACAGGGGAACTGCTCTCCGAACGGCGGAGCGCAGAAAAGGTCCTCGCCCACGGCGGCATCCAGTTTCTTCAGTCAGAGGTTGGGAATAATGGTGGCATTCTTGAGACCTTCAAGGTCGCAGCAATGGCGGAGGCTCACGATGTCAAGATGGCACCGCACAACTGGTGTGGTCCCGTACTCGCACGGGCAACCGCTCACGTCTGCACCACCATACCGAATCTGGTTTATATGGAGTATGCCGGTACCGCACCGGAGGCAGCGTGGGAATATGACTTAATCGATCCGCCCCTCCAGATTGAGAACGGCGAACTGGTCCCATCCGATCTACCCGGACTCGGATCAAAGTTAAATGAAGATGTGCTTGCTTCTCGGCGTCTGGATTAATGTGAAATGCTTATAAGCCCCCTCAAGCGGTTAAGTTCTGTTACTCCTGTGCTATCTGTGTTAAGTCTGCGATTTTTCCCAATTTCTGTGCTACAAGCGCGTAAAGAGTCAGTCCTGCTTGTGCTGCCTCGTGAATCAGTAGATGATAAAGTTCCTCATCAACAGGTATATTAAACGACCTCTCGTATACTTCCCGCGCTGGGGCTTGTGGGATGGGTTCATTATGTTTGTGATAACTCTCCTTAACGCCTTTCCACGCCTCGGCGAGCTCTTTCAAGGCATTCTCTGGTGTATCTGAAAATGCAGACACATTAGGCATCTCAGCAAAACGTGCCAAGTAATCACCATCTTCATCAAGAAACAGGTTGATTGCGAATCCGTCAAAGTCGTCGTGGTTTCTATTCATCTTCTACCTCCTGATTATATTGTAGGGGTGGGTCTTGTGCCTGTCCTTTCATCTAATTTTTTGGAGGCGATCTTTCGGGTATGATTTCCCTTATTACCTGCTGTACTGGGCTTCTGCTATCAGGACCGCTGCCCTTAGTCGACAAGTAGCCAGTTTGATTTGCATCAAAAATAGCGTCGGTGGCGGCTAATAGCACAGCATCCCGTGTTTGTCGATTTCCTTCTGCCGCGTCGACAAATGGATCGAAGGTATCAAGTGCGTTCTGACGATGGATGTTTATAACCTCTAAATGCTTCTGGGCGGTATAGTTCTTAATCGAACGATTAAGCCACACGTAAATCGGTGAAAGCACAAAACCTTTTGTAAAGAGATTTTGCAAGGTTTCAGACAACTGAGTACCTTCGATTTCCAAAAATTTTGATAACAGAATAAAAACCGCCGCGAAGACACCTGTTGCTACCCCTGCCATTACAAGCCAAAACTGACTCCCTTTCCGGTATCGTTCTGCTTGATCTGCGAAAATTGCTTTGTATTGTGAAATCGGCTTTTCTGCCAGTTGGTTCTGCACCTTGAGTATAAGTTGATCGACTTCTTCTTGCTTTTCCGCTAGATGCTTTTCAGTTTCATTGATAATTCCTTCTGCCCTATTGTTTTCGGTTTCCAACTTGGCAACCAAATCATCAACCTCAGCCGTACGTTGACTCACTTTCCCTGATGATAAATAAGCGACGATGTCCCTTAAAGATCTCTTCGCAGTATCACAAAAATTAGAAATACCCTGTAAACGATTATCGTATTTCTGTTTTGGATTATCATCATCGATCTCAAAATCTTCAATCTCTCGCACCTTTTCATAAAATTGTTGCACTTGCTGGTTAACAACATCTCGTGCTGTCCCTCGTGGGAAATTCGGCCTCCATTCGTGTGAGGAAGCCAGTATTTCTCGTAACATGCTATGAACAATTGACAGATCCTGATGCACAGGTTCAAAACTAAATCCTGCTCCTGACAAATTATTGGATTTCGCGGATTTTGCCTCCGAACCTTCAATCAGTACTTATGGTAGATTTTATAGTGAATTCAAAAAATAAATAGACACTTTCGCCCCCCGGTTTCGATCCCGATTTATCGGGTCCGGTAGGTGCGGTTTCCTAACCGCACCTGTTTGAAGTGTCTCATTAATTCTAAGGTCCACTATAGAATTACTTGGACACTGCAAATCGGCGAAGTCAAGACAATTCCTAACCGCACTTACCAGTGAGCGAAGTCGTCTGCGTCATGCAAATCAAGCGTATCGTTTTTCCCGTAAATTGTGCACCCGCATCACCTCGTTTCCCCGCGGGTCAATGACCTTGACTGCGACGCGCTGATGTTCACCCGCAGGAAAAGGCAGCGATTCAGTCCCACTAAATTTCTCAAACCGCTCTGTGTCAATAACGCCTTTGAGTGCCCTCGCTATCTTGTCCCACGCCTTTTTGTCGGGGAAAAACGCTTGGGTGATGCAGAAGGTTCGACCGTCGTAGTCGCTGTCAAGGAACCACGCCGCCACCTTATCACCGCCTGCGGAGCTCACCGTGTTATCTACCGGATTGTAGATGTCCACCCCCTCCATCTTGACGATATACTCCCCGGCCTCCGTTGTTTCGATTTCGGTGCGCGGTGCACCGAATACGGTGAACAGTTGGCTAGAAGGTGTCTCCTTGAGTAGGTCGCCCATCGTTACATCGGGGTTGATGTGTGCTATATGGATACGAACCCTCGGATGCGGGTCGTCTTGGATAATTGCTTGCGCCGTCCCGTCGAAACTGAAGCCAGCAAAAATCAGTTCAGCGTACCCGCGCCGCGCTGCGATCGGTAAACATTCCTCAACCTGCATCGCTGTCACGGGGCCGTGTTGCGGACCGAACACCACTGCTACGTTTCGCTCTTCGTCGTTACCTTCCCAATTCCCTTCAGCGTGCAGGATATCCTCCTCAAGCGGATCGAGTGCTGCAAATTTCATCGTTTGGTTATCGGGGAAGCGTACACCGTCATTTCGCAGCAGCCGAATCATCTGATCAAGATACGCTTCGGCGTTGGTGGGTTCGCCCTCGAATGTATCCAGATCTTCTTCCATCTCGCCGCCGATGGGTGAATCAGAGTCAAGCGACGCTTCAGCGGGTTGAACCGCCTCAACGGTGAAAGGTCCACTCACCCGCAGCTTCTTTCTGTCCACCTCCGGTTGATCGACCAACTCCTCGCCATCGGAAGCTGCGGCGATGCAGCCGTTCACCTCGTCCATCTTTGCTCGGAACGCCTCGCGATAATCGGTTAAGGCATCGCGTAACGCTTGGGGCCAATCGGGGTCAGTATCAAACGGCACCTCCCACTCCGGCCACCCCGCTTTGGGGAGTTGCCAACGCCGTCGATCCGCCTCCGTTATAGATTTTCTTCCTTCGCGCCGTTCCTTTTCTGCCAGCTTGGTAAGTAGCCTTGTCCGAATCTCTGGCGTAACTTCCCCTAAGGCTTGGTTGAGCGTTTCTAACTTTTCTGCGAGCATCGGTTCATGTTTTGCGAAGATGGGATCCAGGGCGGTGTTTTGGGCGATGCTTCTGAGAGTGATGTGCGGAACTATTTTGTTGACAAAGCCACCCCCAACCCCTTCCGATTCATCCCTGAGTTTGTAGTAGTCGAAGGTTCCCGTCAAGAGGCGTTGACGGGCTAAGCGCAACTGCAACGCGGCTGGTATCAATGGTTATCCAGCGTCTGCCCCAATTCTCTGCGACATAGGCGGTGGTGCCACTGCCACAGGTGGGGTCAAGTACCAGATCTCCGGGGTCGGTGGTCATGAATAGACAGCGTTCGATAATTTTTGGATGTTTGTACAACGTAATGTTTGATTCACAATCCACCAATTGTGTATCATCCCAATCTGTTAATTCATTGTGCTAGGAAAATCATTTTGTATAGCGTTGCCCTATCTAAGGTTATTTCCTACGAATTTCAATTCTCAACTTTTCGCAACCTTTTGCGACATTTGTGACTCCAATGATCTACTCGATGGCGGTGTGAAACGTATTCTGCCCCTTGAATTCAAAAAACTCTATATTTGACGTTCCACCTTGGATTTTGATAAATCTCTAAGGATAGACATCTAACCTTTTCATCTCTCTTGTTAGGAAAACTATCCTGATTAATTTCTCTTGGAAAAAACGTCTGAATTTTACCAATTGCTTTTCTTTTGAATACCAGAACTAGATAATCTGTTACGTTTGCAATTATTTTGATTCTAGCTGTTGACTTGTATTGAAAGTTATAGAACTAACAAATTCTCACTCCCAAACACCTCATCCATCAGGTTTCGCACCCGATGCACATTCTCATCACCAATCTGCACAAAGACGCTGCCGCTATCTGTCAGCAGTTCTTTGGCAACAATCAGTCGGTCACGGAGATACGCGAGGTAGGAGTGGATGCCGAGGGTCCACGTATCGCGGTAGGCTTTAATCTGCTCCGGTTCGCGGGTCAGATCGCCTGCTCTGTCCTTCACATCGCGTTGAAAAACGGTGGGCTGGAAGTTTGAAGCGAACCTGATGCCGTAGGGCGGATCGATATAAATCATCTGGACTTTACCCGCAAGGTCTTCGCGCTGTGCCAGTGAACTCATCACGGTCAGGCTATCGCCTAAGATGAGGCGGTTCGTCCAATCCACATCGTGCTGGTAGAATTGCACCGCCTCTCGGTATTCTTGCTGTGGGTCGGCAAAGAGTTCGCGTTGGATGTTTTCCCGCTCTGCTATCTTCACAATGGCCTTCGCACTCACCCGCTCGTGGATATGCAGCGCAACCGGATCAACGGCGAACGATTCTGCCTCCTGTTTACCCGCCCATTCGAGCCATGGGTTATAGTTTCTCAACGCTTCTGCAAGGATTTGCACCTCATCGGCGGAGAGTGCTTGCTGCTGCGCTTTTTGAAGCAGTTCGGGCAGTTGGTCAGCGTCGCCGTTTTCGTCGAATCGTAGACTCGGTGGCAGGTGGGGGTTGTAGGCATATTCCTGCTTCGGTTGTTCGTGGACTCGCCCATGGGAGGCGATGCCTGCGGGTGGGTTGTTCCTTCGGGTGGCGGTGTCGTGCCGGTAATCTTCGACGCCTTTTTCATTGGATCTTTTGGGGTTTTTTGGCATTGAATCATTTCCTCATGCGGCTTAGGGGGCTCGCATCCCTGAAATCGTTTCGGTTGATAGTGGTAACCATAGAATTTTCATAGACACAAAGGACCAAATTATCAAAATAGCCCCCGAATTGTTGTCTGAATCAGGATTCTCAGGATTGAAGGATTTTCAGGGTAAAATATCTGATGCGTCAAAATGGAATCGGTGATTCATTTAGCCCCAGCGGGGCGGCATGTTTATAGCACACGGTAGAAACAAATACCCGAAAGCCGATACCTAGAACTATCGCGCAATAGTCTTGACTCAATCAGCCCGGCACGTTGCGCTATAGTCCGGGTGTTTGCGACATGTACGCTTAGGTGTGAGGGGCCTTCTGCCCCGATACGCATCAAGGCTAGGAAGCCTCTTCCACTGTGGGCAGGCAATCCTTTTTCTGATGTGCAGACGTATTAAAAGCTATTTATGAACACCCTTTAATTATATCATATTCAGCGACTTAAAACCTACTTTTTCTATTTGATAGTTCATCTGTGCAAATTCACTTAGGGTCATTTAATTCTGCTGTGAGAGGGATTTCCCAAGCCCGATACTTCACCGGCCAAGCGATGCCCGATTTGCGACGTTTCGCCCCAAATGGTTAAAAAGCCGAAAACTGAATAGCCCTAAAATTCACTGATTCATGCTTGAACAGTAAAAGAAATTGTGATATAGTAACCCAAATTGCTTCCTATGGGCTGGCAAAATCAATATTGAGTTTCAAAGCAATCCGAAAGGTAGCGTGATGCCGCAGTTACGACAGAAAATTCTTGTGCTTTGTCTACACACACCCGATTTGAATAGCAATGTCGTTGCATGGTCAATGTATGACGGGACGGGACAAACGAATCCCACAACGGGCGATAGCGACAAGCCCCCCTATAATACCGTCGTCGAAGCGATGCAGCACGGCTGGCGTGTCGTTCAATTCCCGCAGCAATTCCCCGCCTATCCGGGCATGGAATACCATACATCATATCTCAGATTTGAATACATTCTCGAAAAAATGGAGGAAATTGATGATTGACAAAAACTATCTGCTGGACTCCAAACAGATGGCAAATTTTGTGGCTGATGGATACCTTCGCTTCGATAAGTTGGTGCCTACGGCGTTGAATGCAGCTGTCCACGCCGAAATGGAAGATCACGGCATCGGACGCGGAACCGCAGGCGTCCCCTTGAGCGAAATTTGGCCCCAATCTTCCCCCATTGGGTCTGTCTTTCGGCTCCCCGAAGTTCAAGGCATTATCCACAGCCTTGTTGGACCCGAACCGCTCTACGACCACCATGCTGTCCACACTGTACAGGGAGGTAACGACAGAGGACAGATCTGGCATGCGGATGCAATTATTGACACCCGCATGCACTTTGATATTCAGTTCTTCTATTTTGCCCACGACACACCGCGTGAGATGGGCGGCACCATGATCCTGCCGGGCAGCCACTACCGCCGCGTCTGCGAGACAGATGTCGCTCGGTATCACAACTTCCTAGAGCAGCTGCCGATTGTGTGCAAAACGGGGACAATCTTCGTGGTCCATCATGGGATCTGGCATTGCGCCCAACCCAATCTGACCGACCGCATGCGGTATATGTTTAAGTTGAGACTGAATCCAACAGTGCGCCAAATGTGTCTGTGGAATATCGACGATATTGATGATCCCTCGATTCCGGGCATTCTGAGCAAAAATCACAAGTGGTACGGCAACGATGTCCGTCTTGAAATTGTCAACCGGATTAAGTTCTGGCGATTCTTAATTGGGGATGACAAGTTCGATGTGGGATACTGGATGGGACGATTAGAAAATCTCCCCGAAAATGTGCTTGAAGCGGCGTAATATATGCAAATTTTGCACACTTTTGTAACATTTGCATAGCGGATGGCGCGTGTTCAAGTAGGTTTTACAGTTTTCGCCTCTGTGTTTTTAAGCCTTCCGCATTGCGTAACGGTTGGTATAATTCTTGCCTATGCCATAATCGTCTAAGAATATAACGTGGAAAGTAGGCGATAATATCATGGCACGAGAGTTAAGACGCAAAAGTATCCATCTTTTGGGGTTGGTCTTTCCTATCCTATATGTCTTTACAACGCGGCACACAGCCATTATCGTTGTGGGTGCCCTCCTAGCTATCGCTCTTGGGGTTGAACTGCTCAAGGTACTTCTGCCAGCCTTTCGGGCGATGTTCATGCGTATCTTTGCCCCGATGCTGCGTTCCCAAGAGCGAAGAGGCGGGCTCACCGGTGCAACATACTACCTTATCGGATCCTTTCTCTGCATACTTCTCTTTGACAAAACGCTGGCAATCGTTTGTCTCTGTTTTCTCACCTTGGGAGACCTTTTTGCCGCGTTAATCGGAAAGCAGTGGGGACGGATTAAACTCTTTTCCCGAAAAAGTCTAGAGGGCAGCATCGCCTGTTTCATCGTGTGCACAGGGATTGCCCTGCTGATAGGGCTTCACCCAGTTGTTGCAATCGTCGGGGCACTCGTTGCAACACTGATCGAACTCTTGCCCACTGGAGTAGATGATAATGTTACAATCCCGTTAATTTCGGGGTTAGCGATGCACCTATTAATCAGCAACTGGCAGTTCTAGCACTTTATAGTGGACCTTAGAATTAATGAGACACTCCAAACCGGTGCAGTTCGGATACCGAACCTACCGTTGTCCCGTTGGGTAGCCCCCCTTAATCCCCCCGCTAGTTTTCCCCCCTGCTTGCATCGGTTCCCCCTTGACAAGGGGGGCGAGGGGGGTTAGGGGGGGTAGAATAAAGGGGGGGGCGATGTGGTGCGGTTAGAAACCGCCCCTACCGGGGTGCACAAGTGTTTATTTATTTTTTGAATTCACTATAAAAAGGTAGGGTGCTGCCTCTCAATAGAAGCAGTACCCTCTCTGTCAAGTTTTCAATTTAACCGACAGATAGACTTTTTGAAAATACTTCTGTTGAATGATACCTCTTCCACCCCCTTCCTGTCCCGTCTCTTCCTCTATCTTTCCAAACTGAAGTAAAAGTAAGTGCCCGCTGAAGTTATAGCGACCCCCGGGTTTGGTAGGCGCTGTTTCCAACTGCGCCGATTCGGTGCTGTTGGAAACAGCACCTACCGGTGTGATAGCTTTTCCAACTTATTCTCGGCCGGGATAGACATTGTAGCAGAGCTGACTTGTAGGAGGGATTTCCGAATCCCGATACGTGTAATCGGGGCTAGGAAGCCCCTCCCACAGTGTTCAAATAATTCAGGAGTTATGCACTTCAGTAGGGAACGCAGATCTGCATTCCCTACGAATTCCTTATGAAGTCTATGTTGTAGTTGCCCGATGTATCGGGCGTTGGAAATGGTGGATCGCGGCGATGAATCGCCAAACTACAGGACTTTGACCGTTCAACTGCGTAACTCCTATAATTATGAAATTTACTATAATATCGCTATAGACAAGTGAAAACCGGTATGATAACATCCATTGAGGTGAGCCAATGAAATTGATATTGGAATGTCTGGTTGTTCCTCCTTTTGAGTCAAATTGTTGGATTCTCGGCTGCAGTGAAACGCAGGCAGCTGTTGTGATTGATCCGGGAGGCGAAGCCGACATCCTTAAGACGCTAAAAGCGCACAAATTGACGCCTAAATACCTGATACACACGCACGGACATCTAGACCATGTCTCTGCCACCGCTATTCTCCAACAAAAGACAGAAGCACCGGTCCTCATCCATGAAGCGGACCAGATCCTCTTGGATAATTTGACGCTACAAGGCACAATGTTTGGACTCACAGCACCGCCCCCGCCAACTGTGGACAAGTACATTTGCGAAGGGGATAGTATTGATTGGGGAAAGTATACGCTGTCCGTGATTGAAACCCCCGGACATAGCCCCGGCGGCATCTGTCTCAAACTCGAAGGAGAGAAGATTCTTTTCGCGGGGGATACACTCTTTCAAGACAGTATTGGACGCACAGATCTGTGGGGCGGAGATCATGAACAGTTATTGGACTCAATCCGAGACAAACTCTGGCAGCTGGACGACGATACAATCGTTTGTCCCGGACACGGTCCGCGGACCACGATCGGCAGAGAAAAGCGCGAGAACCCCTTTCTACAAGGATTATAATGGCTATGCAGGGATCAGAACCAAAATACGGGCTTGCCATATTTAAGGACGTGATGGTGTCGATGCGCGATGGAGTGCGGCTAGCAACCGACATCTATCGTCCCACCGTTGATGGCGAATTAGTCCCCGGCACGTTTCCCACAATTCTGGGACGCACATCGTACGACAAAAACAGTCCACAGATGTGGGTGGAGCCGGTGGCTGAGTTCTTTACCCAGCACGGATACGTGACAGTCCTCCAAGACTTACGCGGTCGGCAACGTTCCGAAGGCACAGGGCAGTACTTTCATACTGCCAATCCCAGTGAAGGACGCGACGGCTACGATACCGTGGAATGGATCGCCGCCCAACCGTGGTCAAATGGACGCGTGGGGACGGTGGGCAGCTCACACGGTGCGATTGTCCAGAGCGTGATGGCGCTTTATCAGCCACCGCACTTGACCGCGATGTGGCAAGATGTGGGCCCCACCAACATTTACGCACATGAAGCGCGCGAAGGCGGGGCGATGGCCCTCCACATGTTCGGTGCCCTATTCCTGCACGCCCACGATTCACAGGAGATTCGAGACAATCCGGTGGCGAAGGATTCAATTGCACAAGCGATGGAGCGGATGCGCGATCTAGTTTATTCAACCCCATTCAAACCGGGGCACACACCTTTGGCGGTAGTGCCCAACCTTGAGCAGACCCTTTTCAACTACTACTATCGTGGCGAATATGATGAATTTTGGGGACAGGATTGCTGTGATCAAGAGCGTTACTTCGATCGACACATAGACGCCCCTTCGGTTTTCAGCGGTGGTTGGTACGATCCCTTCTCCGTTGCCACGACGAATTACTTTGCGACGATGTGCAAGCAAAATAAGACGCCCCAACGGTTGGTGATGGGCCCTTGGAATCACGGGGCCATGCGTGGAGCGGGCCCCTCGTACGTGGGCGATGTGGACTTCGGGCCCGACGCTGCATGGGGCGACGAAATGTACAATAAAGAGCGCCTCCGCTGGTTCGATCGTTGGTTGAAGGAGGTCCCAAATAGACTGGAAGATGACCCACCGGTACGAATCTTTGTGATGGGAGGGGGCGATGGAAGGCGCAACGGCGAAGGGCGGTTAAATCACGGCGGTGCGTGGCGATCCGAAGAAGAGTGGCCCCTTGCCCGAACGAAATACACCACCTACTACTTCCACACGGGTGGCGGGTTGAATCCAGAGATACCGGGAGCGAACGATTCGCCTGCCCGTTTTCTCCACGATCCAGACAATCCGGTGCCGACTATCGCCGCAAACGTTACAGGGTTCTACGAACAGGTAGCGTTAGGAGAGGGGATGGCATCGCAGTACACGCCGCCCAGAGCGCGGATGCACAGCATTGTTATGGACGGCGCGGCACACCAGAAGGAGGAGCCGGACATCGTCGGGGCTAAACCACCATATCTTCCCCTTGCGGCAAGACCCGATGTCCTCGTATTTCAAACCCCTTCATTAGAGGAAGATATTGAGGTGACAGGGGCAATGGTGGTGAAGTTGTGGATCTCGTCTTCGGCAGTAGATACCGACTTTACAGCGAAGCTGATTGATGTCTATCCGCCAAACGAGGATTATCCCGCTGGCTACCACATCAACCTCGTTGATTCTATTATCCGCACCCGTTACCGGGATAGTTGGGAGCAGGCGAAGTTAATGGAACCCGGTGAGGTATATCCGGTTCAGATTGCCCTACCACCGACCTGTAATCTCTTCAAGGCAGGGCACCGGATTCGGATCGATATATCGAGCAGCAACTTCCCGCGGTTCGACATCAACCCGAACACCGGCGAGCCGATGGGACGACATACACATACCGTTGTAGCACAGAATACGGTATATCTTGAACGCAACCGTCCTTCGCACATTGTCCTGCCTATTGTTCCATAAAATTGGAGTTTTGTATGCAAACAGTACGTGTGGCGACCTTTGATGGGCCCGGGGCAGCACCTGAAATTCGGACAGTTCCCCGACCGAATGTGCCCGACAAGGCAGCACTAGTCGAGGTTGGTGCCTGTGGGGTGTGCGGTACAGACCTACATATCCTCAAGGGACATTGGCCCAAGCCATTGCCTTGGCCCTTTACGTTGGGGCATGAATTGGCTGGCGTTATTGTAGAAAAGGGCCCCGCCTTAGAAGTAGATTTTATGGGCAATCCATTGGAGGTTGGGAGTAAGGTCATGCTGCCGCCGCTGATGCCGTGCGGGGAATGTTACTATTGCGTGCACTACCCGGAGCACGCCAACCGCTGTCTCAACCCAACCTACTATGGCCGCTATCTACCTTTTGATAAACTACCTCATTTATGGGGTGGATGGGCGGAAATGGTCTATGTTGACTTAGAGATGTTGCCTGCCACGAAGATTTACCGTTTGCCGGACGATATGTCATTGATGCTGGGGGCGTTGACCGAGCCGCTAGCCTGTTGTATCCGGGCCCTTAACCGTGCCGCGTCGATCAACGGTTTCCGATTCGGGGATACCGTCGTCATCCAAGGCTCCGGTCCGATCGGGGTGTTAATGATTACCGCCGCTAAGGAGATGGGGGCGGGTCGTGTCATCATGGTGGGTGCACCTGAGAATCCGCGACTCGCGCTGTGTCGTGAGTTTGGCGTGGAGGCGACTGTGTCGATTGATGAACATAGGACGGCACAAGCCCGGATTGACGCTGTCCGCGAAATTGTCGGCGGTTTTGGTGCAGATCTCGTGATCGATTGCAGCGGTCACCCCTCGGCAGGTCCCGAAGGGATCGAAATGCTTCGGGACGGCGGAACGTATGTGGAGATGGGGCAGTTCACCGACGCGGGTTCCATCGAAACGAACTGGCACCGCATCTGCGTCAAAGACATAAAGTTGGTGGGAAGCTGGGGAATCACCGCCAACGACCTCCCCGCGGGGATTGATATGCTCGATCGAGCCCGCGACCGCTATCCGTGGCGTCGGATGCAAACGAAGTTTCCGTTTACGGAATCGGGAGTGGCAGAAGCAGTACAGAGTGCCTTAGAAATGCGTTGCGTCAAAGCCACCATCCTGCCGAATGCAGCTATCGACTAATTCCGCTGACTCATGTTAAGAAATGGTGCAACAGAAACCGCGTTTTTTCTTGAAAACTCGGTTTCTCTTAGCGTCTTGTGCTTTGCTTTTTATATGAGTTTCGTAAGTCGCACCAATAAACAAATAGAATCGGGTGCTTAGTGTTTTGCACGTTCTTTTAATCTAAACCCTCCAGCTAAATCAATATATTCATATCACGATTCATTTCCGAGCATGACTTCCACCTGATCTGGCGGTGAATAGAAGTAAGAACCAGCCTTCCACTCACCAATATCTCCAATCAATCGTCGCTGTCGAGGTGTACACCGCTCCAACAGTTCGGGCGACGCCTTTTCAAAATCAAACGCTCGCATACATTGATGAACGTAACAGTAAATCAGCGTTTTGCGAGGTTTATCCGACCTGTTTGCGACGAAACCGTGCCACATCGCATGAGGAAAGATAGCGACATCGCCTGCCTCCACACATAGTGGCACTGCTTCGGGGATATACGGTCCCTTCTCAAATCCACCTTCGGGAAAGGGGCGGTTGTGACTGCCAGGGACGACTGTAAAGTTTCCCATATCCGGTTCAGGCAGATCGGTCAGGAAATATTGAAATTTGATTTGGAACGGCAGGCTGCTCTCACTCACCCGTATCTGGCGCATTGCTTGACCCCCATCCGTGTGCAAAAGTCCCTTCCCTTCAGGATCTGTCGGTCGGACAATCACCTCAGACATGCTCAAGTGTATGTAAGGACTCATCAACTCAAGCACTATTGGAAACGTCGCGGGATGATCCATCAGGTCAACAAAGATGTCGTGATCCTCCATAACGTTTCGCCTATCTATTCCTGCCTCCGGCTTCACATCGGGCTGTTGAAGATGTTCCTCGTACATCTGATCGACGACGGCTGTCAGGTTCTCAATCTCCTCTGAAGACAAGATGCCTTTCAGCACTAGATAGCCATCCTCTTTCCACTGCTGCTTCTGCTTATCGGTTAAGACACCTTCCTGTCCTTCAATTAACGGAGCAGTGTCCATAGTTACCTCCTTGAAGATCCCTCAAAATATACGTTGATCTCAATATCGCTTAGGAGTTACGCACTTCGGTAGGGAACAACGATCGTTGTTCCCTACGGGCTGATTTATTTCAAGGGTGTTCATAATTCAGTCAATAGTCTATGCAGACACCTGTGAGAGAGATCTCCTGATCTCGATGGTTTCCAAAATTGAGGGGAGTCGTGGCAAGGCTGCCACTCCCACAGCGAATATTTATGAACACCCCTCATTTATTTAACAATCACAGGGCGTAGATCGGCACTTAGGACAGCCATCGGCGTAAATTTTTGCAGCATCGGTGAGATCGACACCGAGCAAACTAGCGAGCGTTGATAGCCACGCAAATACATCAGCAAACTCAGCGCGAAGCCGTTCTATATCTCGCTGCTCACGCCGAATCTCTTTGGCAAGTTCGCCGACCTCCTCAGTGAACCAAACAAATGTGCCCTCTACACCGCGTTCAGCATCTCGATCATAGTAGATTCGCTCTATCAGGTTTTGAAATTCTTGAATAGTCATCACAGATTTCCAAAAATACACTTCCGATTTAATTCTGTATCATGTATACTGTACATAACTAAAATCAAGGGTGTTCATAATTCAGTCGATAGCCTATGCAGACACAGACACCTGTGAGAGGGATCTCCTGATCCCGATTGTTTCCACAATTGAGGGGAGTCGTGGCAAGGATGCCACTCTCACAGAGAATATTTATAAACATTCCTCACTAAAATCAAAAGATCTCTATAAAAAAAGAGGTAATAGGAACTATGGCAAACAACAGCACATGGCCCCATCTCAAAAGAGATTTGAGGTTCTATCCACCTAAATGTGAACAACCGCGGCGACTTTCCCAAGAACAGATTGAATCTTACAATCAAAATGGCTACCTGAAAGGATTTCGCATCTTCAATAATGAGGAAACGGCTGCGAATCGACAATATCTCGATAAGTTACTCGCAAATCTTGAACCCGATAAAAACAGCTACTCAATCAACGGCTATCATAAACACTGCCAAGGGCTCTACGACCTTGTTGTAAATCCGATCATCTTGGAGTACGTTCAGGATCTGCTCGGACCGAACTTTGTCTGCTGGGGAACGCACTATTTCTGCAAGATGCCCGGCGATGGCAAAACGGTTTCATGGCATCAAGATGCACATTACTGGCCCCTAACCCCCTCAAAGACTGTCACTGTATGGCTTGCCATTGACGATGCAAATATCGAAAACGCCTGTATGCAATTTATCCCCGGATCTCATCACCGTGGGGAGCTAAAACACCGCGCTAGTGATTCTGCTGAGGACAATGTGCTATACCGAACCGCCGAAACCGCAGAGATCCGCGCTGAACCTGTTCATGTCGAATTGAAGGCTGGTGAAATTTCCCTGCATTCTGACCTCTTACTGCACGGTTCGCCACGCAACAACTCCAAGCGTCGTCGTTGTGGACTGACAATGCGCTACGCTTCGACGGATGTGATCGCTCACGAAGGGTGGAATAGGAGCAGCATTCTCTGTTCTGGCGTAGATACCGACAGAAATTGGGCAAACATCCAGCGGCCCGAGAAAGAAATTGTATGAAAGGCCGACGCCCGCTCCAAGTTTGACTCAATGGAAACGCACTAAGGCGTGAATACCCCGGCGCAAATCAACGCTATCTTAGCAAAAACGTACCGCGTTGTCAAGCAGGATTTGGGAAGGTTATCTAGTTTTCAGCCTCCTATCTCTCGTCTGATGCAATGAACTAATGCACCGAACAAAGGAGCTACTATGAAATTCTTACTTTCTCGCTTTCTTGTTTTCCCGTCTTCTCGTTTTCTTATTCTTTCCATTGCGGCAACCCTTCTCATCCCCCCGCCTCTGCTCAGGTTGTAGAAATCCCCGACCCGAACCGCCAGATAGCCCAAGAAATAAACAGTGGATGCGTTTATTCACGACAATGAGCCTCACCCTATCCGATGAATATTCCCTCTATACACTTGGAACTATTGGAGGGCAAAAGCAATACCAGAAACACATCCGGCATCCGTTCTGGGATGCCGGCTTGGGACAGCCCGTCGGGCCCACAGCCCAAACCTACCAAGATATCGAGGGCTTGTTTATCCGTAAGTTTTCAAACGGATGGGCGGTCTACAAGCAGGTCGCCAATGGATTCGGTAAATCTGTCCCTGCCCCCAATGGAGATGGTACCGTCAATATCCGTGATCTGGTTTTCGTTACACAACACTTCAACCAGTGATATTAAGGAGGTCTAGTTCTCCTGTAAGTCGAAAACTCCTTCGGAGTCCTCGGAACGGATCGGACTTACCCCACAGTTTGTAGTAGCGCGTTCATTGCGCGTTGTTATGCCAGTTATCGTGGGTATCCGTGTAATCCGTGTTAATCTGTGATTCAGACAAACATATCCGAGAATTAAATGCCCCTAAGATCTGGGGAAAACCCTTGACAAAAAGATGGGGGTCTGTTACGATTTTTCCGTTTCCTCACATGACCCTCCCTTATCGAGAAAGGACCTCAGAATGATTACCGAAAAAGTGCTAGGCGCGTATACCATCGTTGGAACGCTCTCGCCAGTCGAGCAGGCGGATTGGTATCGCAAAGCAGTGGAAGAATGGAATATCAACACCTTTGAAGTTCCAATTTTGGCTGGCGTACCACTAGTGCCAGAAGTCGTTGACGTACTCACCGAACTGTCCGCTTCGATTGTGGCAACCTTTGTGGCGCAGTGGGCAACGGCTGGACAGAAAAACCCCGTGTACGGTCTTTCCTCACTAGACGAATCGTCTCGTCGAACAGCAGTGGTAGATGCCTGTTCATCATTGCAGCAATGTATGACGTTATCCGAAGCTGGCATTCCTGTCCGCAATGTCTTCGTCCACACCGGGGGCCGCTCCGGCGAAACTATCCCGCACGCCATCGCATTCCATAAAAGTTTGACCGATTTGCACCAATTGGCATCTACTATCCTGCCGGACACCGCGCTGGCAGTGGAAGTGACGGATAGCCTTCCTGCCGACCATCCAATACCATTTCCCGCAGCCAAGAAGGCTTCATTGACGTTATCCGATCTTATCCAGATACTATCCTTCGTAAATCGAGAGAGTACATCAGGACAGCCCATCTCCCTCATGGTTAACTGGGGACGCCTGCTGGTCAACGGTGATGTGCCACTATCAATCTTACACCAGATTCTGGAATCGGACGTGCCGTTGTCAGGTGTGATTCTGTCCGGAGCCGGTCCCTCTGCGGATGGATTCATGGACTCGCACAATTCGCACCTCGATCCCCAGAGCGGTTTCACTGAAGAGGATGCGATGTCCTGCGCTGCGCTGCTAGCATCAAGCTCTCAACCGATATTTCTGGGCACGAAATGTAGTACCGCCAAAGGTGACGAAGAGTTATCAATTGCAACAGTATTACAGGCACAGGCGGAGCTGCTAAACAGGGCGAATTAATAATGACAACATATAAACTGATTGCCTTGGACATTGATGGCACACTCGCCGACCCGAGCGGAAACATTACAGCGCGCACAAAGGAAGTTATACATCGCGTCGCCCAAATAGGCGCGACCATCGTCGTTGCAACCGGACGCCGTTTCATCACAGCAAAGGAGCGAATTTTACAACTTGATTTTCCGGAGGTGTTATTGGCAGCGCATAACGGCGCAATCCTCAAGCGTCTCAACGGCGAGCTACTTCACCACCAGTTGCTGCCCTGCGCCATTGCAAAAAAGGTTGTCCAGATTGCGAAGGAGCTTGGACTCTGTCCAGTGGTCTTTGAGGGAACGCAGGATGCAGCAAATATCTTTGTTGAGGACTACCGCGACAAAACTAGTGAATGGGAGCGCGGATACCTTCAGGAAAATCGAGAGCATCTGAAATGGGTCAATAATCTCACAACCGATCTGCCGGGTGATGTGATTGAAGTCATCTCTGTCGTTCCTGCGGAGAAAGCGCATGAGATTGCTTCAATTTTCCGGGCGCGCTTGAATGGACAGGTAAAACCAATCCTTGTCATCATCAATAACGGACGGCATGCCTTTCTCGGTCTTTCACACGCGAAGGTGGGCAAAGACCTGCCGCTACGCTACCTTGCCGAAAAGATGGAGATAACCCCGTCAGAAATCCTCGCAATTGGTGACAATTATAACGATCTGGATATGTTGCAATTCGCCGGAACTGCTGTCATCATGGGGAATGCAGACGAAGCGCTTAAACAACACGGATTCTACGTGACTTCCTCGAATGATGCAGATGGCGTCGCAGCAGCTTTGGAACGTTTCGTGTTAGGGGCAGACGTCATTTGATGAGAACTCACTGCCCACACTAAGGTTCATCTTCAAATTGAGGCTTTGACATGACAACACCTCCAAATATTCTGCTGATTATGTCGGATCAGCATAGTCCACACTTCCTGGGTTGTGCTGGGGAGGGAGTCGTGCGAACCCCGACGCTCGATCGATTGGTGGCGCATGGTAGATCGCCTGATGTTTGCAGCGTTTGCCGAATTAGCAACATCAAAATGCTAATACGCCCTAGAAACCAATCGCTAGGAGAACTTAATGCCACACTTTGTTGAACTTCAACTACAGCATCTGGACGAATTGGCTGCCTTTTGCAACAGAAATTTGGAATTTCATTCGGGCCAATTTGAAGCAGAGATTTTACATAGACGGATTTTCGACGACCCCGACCACTTACCCGACCACGGCTTTCTCCTACGAGACAACGGGAAGACAATCGGCTTCATGATTGGTGTGTTGCGCGGCAATGAAGGGTGGTTGAAACTCTTCGCGGTAGATCAAGAACACCGCAGATTAGGGATTGGAAGTATGATGTTGGAGGAAATAGAAGCACTCTTTCGGTCTGGCGGTGCAGAACGGGTGCGTATCCTGAATTCCTCGCCGTACTATTTCATGCCGGGTTTAGACCCCCGCTACACCGAAGCACTCTGCTTCCTCCAATCGCGCGGCTACAACACCGAGCGTTATGTCCACAATATGGCGGTAGACCTTATGACAGATGATTTTGACACCGCGCAAGCAGAGTCGAAACTAGCAAAGAAAGGCTTCAAGATAAGGCGACTGGAGTGCGAAGAAGAGCAGACGTTTTACGAGTGGATGTTGGGGACTTGGAGCCACAACTGGACGACAGAAGCGTACAATTCGCTGAAAAATACGCCAGTCACGAGCTTTATTGCCCTTGATTCGAGGGACAACATCCGTGGTTTCGCTACTTACGATGTAACGATGTTTCGTGGGGGATTCGGGCCCACAGGCGTGGAAGAATCATTGCGAGGCTTAGGCATTGGGAAAGTCCTTTTTCTTCGTTGTCTCCGAGATATGAAAGCCCGTGGCTACCCGCGTTGCGAAATTGGGTGGGTTGGCCCCATCTCGTTTTATGCACACAATGCCAGCGCAAAGATCTGCGCGACGTTTATGCAGGGAAGTAAGACGTTATAGAAAGCAATTACACTGTTGGTTCATCTAAAAAGAAAGTGCAAAATACCGAAAGAAACCGTAGGCGGGGTGTCTTGCCCCGCCTGTACGTACCAAAAACTTAGTTTCTGTTACACGCTTTCTTAACATGAGCCTACACTATTATGTGAAGTGCACATGGCTACTAGCAAGATGCATGTCGACGAGGTGGATACCAACGTCCCGCTTGTCGGCCGATTGCTCATCACACAATTTCCGCAGTGGGCAAATCTTCCCATTGAGCCGGCTCAGTCCGCTGGTACAGGTAACGCGCTGTATCGGCTTGGCGATGACATGGTCGTGCGACTACCCCGCATCTCCTCTGCTGTTGGGCAAGTAGATAAGGAGCAGAAATGGCTACCTAGACTTGCACCGCTCTTACCACTCAACATCCCACTTCCACTTGCAAAAGGGAAACCTAGCGACGGCTACCCGTGGCATTGGTCAGTCTATCGGTGGCTCGAAGGTGAGGACGCGACCACCGCGCGCATTGCTGATCCACGCCAAGCAGCGACCGATTTGGCTCAATTCATAATCGCACTACAGCAGATTGAGACTACCGACGGACCACCACCGGGGCGACACAACTTTTACCGCGGTGTACCGCTAGTAATGCGAGACCAACAGACCCGCGACGCAATCGCAGCCCTACATAATGTGATCGATACCGACGAAGTGACCGCAGCGTGGGACGCAGCCATTAAAACACCGACGTGGAACGGGGCACCCGTCTGGCTACATGGAGACCTACACGCTGGAAATCTGCTCGTCCAACAGGGAAAGCTTCGTGCGGTTATTGATTTCGGAGGGTTGGGAGTGGGCGATCCTGCATGTGACGTGATGGCTGCATGGCTGTTCCTGTCTGCCAAAAACAGGGCAGTATTCCGTGAAGTGCTACAGGTTGATCACCCCACTTGGGCGCGAGGTCGTGGCTGGGCACTGTCTTTCGGGCTGATTGCCCTCCCTTACTATCAAACTACCAACCCTGTACTTGCCGGAATAGCCCGACGTGCAATCAATGAAGTTCTCGCCGATCATAGGGAGGCCGCATTCTGTAACTCTCAATAAGGCGAAGTTGTTTTTCCGGTTTTTGTACCAATCTTTCGATTCATACACTTGGGTCCTGCTAAAAAATCACACCTCATCACTTACATTGATGCAATCTGCTCAAGTGCCTCAATCATCCGTTGAAATGCTTCTGCCAACCGGTTTACTTCAATTGACGCCTGTTCTTCGTCGTTCATTTCTAGCGCATCTTGAATCCCGGGGAAAATAACCGCAGCATATCCACTATGAAGACCGGGCGCATAAGCGAGATGCTTAAACCACGGGCGCAGCGACAATCCTAATTCAGAAGTTAATATTTGTTCTAAGCCTCGTAGACTGCGATTAATCGTTTCGGTTTCGACTAGGGCTCCATTTTCGAGCCGGGTGGTGAGATCCTTGTGGAGATCCGCTGCAGTTATTTCCCACTCCCTGAGTAATGCTCGGAGTCGTTCCGGTCTGTCTCTTGTAATGGTGCTATGTTTATTTTCGTTTTGCAGTGCTTTTAGATGGCTTAGGAGCTCATCAGCGTACGCTGCGTAGTCGAATGGCAAGATATCTGCATCTGCAAGTCGTAACGCTATAATCCCCCAAATCTGTGTCATCGCCACGTGATACCGAAACGTTGGATCACCGAAGTGCTCCATCCAGTAAAAAGTGTCCTGCATAGCGTGATAGACACCGTAGGGACCATAAAATCCCATGCTGATGGCCGGTATGCCAAGATGTCCAATGAAGGGGGAATGGTCGGAACCGCTGCCGAGATTGCCAACCCGTGGGACATGATTCTCTTGATCTTGCCGCCATGCCTCATAAACCGTTTGATGTGTCTGTGGATCCATAACAGTTTGTGCAACCTCCTTCACCAGCGGCTTGAGTGAGGGCACAGCACTCGCATAAAACTCCGTCCCTGTTGTCGCAGTATCGACATTCAAGTACGCAATCGCCTTCTGTTGAAGTTCAACTTTCAGATCTTCAACCCACTCGGTTGAACCGAGGATGCCGAACTCCTCCGCATCCCAGCTGGCAAAGACGATGGTACGTTTCGGACGATGCCCCTCCTTTACGAGTTGGCCGAGACAGCGTGCAACCTCTAAGAGACTAGCAGTACCGCTGCCCGGATCCGCAGCTCCATAAACCCAGGCATCGTGGTGGTTGCCAAGTATTACCCACTGATCCGGGTGTTCCGCCCCTTTTAGTTTTGCAATGACATTGTAGATTGGGCGATTCTTATGCTCACTGCGGACTTTAAGGCGAACTTTTGCGAGTCCCGGCCCAATGTGATAGGCAAATGGCAGGCCGCCCTGCCAACCTTTAGGGACGTTTGGTCCTGCCAGTGCCTTGAGCAACGGTTCTGCGTCCCGATAAGCCAAAGGCGCGACCGGAATTTGCGGGAGATCTGTCGCCTCCGTAATTGGGATACGATGTGCCTCTTTGGTCGATGCCCACCCCGGTGTCAGCGGATCGCCAGCGTACTGAAAAATATACTTCACTGTCCCCCGTTGGATCGCATCGGCGGATCGCCAGGGACCGCGCGGGTAAGTATCGCCTTTCATATATCCATCGTCTGCCGGATCCGAATAGATAATCAAGCCAATGGCGCCCTGTTCCCCTGCGAGCTTCGCCTTGACCCCACGATAGCTACCGCCATACCTTGCGATAACGATTTTGCCTTCGATGGAAATCCCCATTTCCCTTAATTTCTGATAATCATCAGGCAAGCCTTTATTGACATAGATGAGATCCGCTGTCACATCACCGTCCGGCGAATAGGCATTGTAACCTGCTATGATATTCGTTTCGTAAGAGTCCTTATCCCACTCCCAGCTTTCCTCTTTTCCCGCAGCAAGATAATGCGTCGGTGCAATCATCTCCACACGAACTTCGATTGGGTACGGTAGATAGACCTCATATTCATAGATCTGTGCGTCCAATCCATATTCCTGATACTTCTTGTAGAGATATTTTGCAATCTTATAGCTATTCTCCGTCCCGGCGAGGTGAGGTTCTTCTGTTAAATACCGTAATTCCCGCCGACATATTTCCGGAGAAGTCAGCTCCTGGAATGCCTCTTCATATTTTTTTTGCAAAATTGAATTCTCAGGGGTAAAACCACGAAGGGTAGATGACGTTTGTGCAAATAGTGGGCAAGCAATGATGGTAAAATAGAATATAAAGCGGAGTTGTAATCCAATGTGACGGTTATCTGTTGTTCGCCGAATCATTAAGACGTTACCTTTCTATAGGTCGGGTGAGTATCCCTCACCTACGATAGTTGCAGAATTAAAGTTGCGTTCAATGATAGCATAGCTCATTCTGTTTGTCACTGAAATTTGTACAGTCCACTATCGCTCCGCCAAGTTATTGATGAGCCGCAGCAAAAGCGGTTGACAATTCAATCTGGGGAATGCTATTCTAACCCGAATGCTAGGTATTGAAGATTCATGGTCGCAACGAATGAACTAATGAATAGATTGGTTGCACTTTTTACCTTTTGTGTTTTCAGGCCTCAAGTGAATTATTGGATTACTGTAATTTTAATTCTTTGTTTGATGTCCTTTGGCTGTTCAGATGATCCCGAAGTTGATACAACGGTTGTGGAAAAAAGACAGAGGGATGGGTGGACAGCTTATGATAAAGGGGACTTTTCCGCTGCACGCGTGCATTTTGAGCGTGTAATTGAATTGGACACAACTCTTGCGGACGCACACAACGGCTTGGGTTGGACCCACCTCAGTACGTCACACGCGCCTGAAACGACGCCAGAGATTCTTGCGAAGGCGCAAAGGGCTTTTGAGGCCGCTGTCCGCTCAGACACTTCTAGTGCAGATGCGTGGATTGGGTTAGCTAACACGCTATTTCTCCGCCGTGAAAGTGCCTCGGATTTTCAAATCGCGCTCCGAGCCATCGACAACGCACTACAGGGAGATCATCGTACTCTCTTTCGACATGACTATCAGTCGATCGCTGATCTCTACGCGCTCAGAGCTGCCTGCTACTACTATCTCGGTCAAACAGATCTTGCGAGATCGGCGACGGCGCGCTCTCTCCAAATAGAACCATTAAACACAGCTGCATTATCGCTTCAACACTTGCTAAAATAACGAAAATTACTTATCCGTCTCTTTCCTCAATGTAGAAAATCAGATCCAAAATAGACGGATATGTGAATCTCAATTCCTAAAATCTAAAGGGGGATTCGATATGTTACTAGAAGGTAAAAAAGCACTCATTACCGGTTCACGGCGCGGGATTGGGCGAGGAATCGCACTCGCTTTAGCGCAGAACGGTTGCGATATTGGACTCAACGATATTGAACACGACGAATCCGCAGATCGGACGATTGGGCTTATCGGCGAAACGGGACGCAAATGCACCTTCACAGTTGCTGACATCAGTAACAGCGATTCCGTGAACGCCTTATTCGATGAGTTCCTCGCTCAACATGGTCGGATTGACATTTTGGTAAATAATCCCTACTGGTCAGAGAATATGCCGTTTCTGAAGATCAGTGAAGAGGTTTGGGATCGGACGATGGCGGTGAGTTTGAAGGGATATTTCCTGTGCAGCCAACGGGCTGCAAAGGAGATGATTAACCAAAAATCCGGTGGGCGAATTGTCAGCATTTCATCTATACATTCTGTACGTGTTTGGGAAGAGGATACCGCCTACGGTGTTGCAAAGGCGGGGGTAATTCGCTTGATGATGAGCATTGCGCGCGATCTAGCAGGATCCGGTATTACAGCGAATGCGATTGCACCCGGCTGGATCGATAGCCGCGAGTTGCCTCCGGAGCAAGAAAGCGAGCGGGCACAAGGCGGCGTCGGTGGCGACGCCTTGTCGTCGATTCCTAGCCGTCGAATCGGCGTGCCAAACGACATCGCACAGGCGGTTGTTTTTCTCGCTTCATCAATGGGAGATTACGTCAACGGCACTTGTCTGACGGTAGATGGCGGATTTCTCACGCATGGTAACACTTAAAACGGATGAATAAAACACAACTGTTTACCTACACTATCCTTTCAATTCTGATCGTCTGTCCGTTTGCTGCTGCAGATTTACCTAAAGTCAACACTCCGCTGCCTTCTAACTCTGTTGCTATTAGCGATGATGCGCTCGCCACTTTCTTTAATCCCGCCGGCCTAGGGGCCGGGGGACGAGGATTTAACCTCTACTATCTGCGTGCCTCCGAAAGCGATTTCGGGGTTGATGACGCCTTGTTCATCTCTGCGGCAAATGCGGGATTCGGTATGGAATTTGCCACCGGTGAGGATGGGGTCGATTTTAATCGATATACGCTCTCTAGTGGCAGCGGCATTGGTCCGTCGATTTATTGGGGAACCGGCTATAGTTGGATTAATTCTGACAATGAAAACTACGATAAACTCACATCGTGGTCGTTGGGCTTGATGTTTCGCAGGCGATACCTATCAGCCGGTATCATTGCACGAGATCTGAACCGTCCCCGTTTTCATGGAGAAAAATTGGGCAGAACCTACGACTTTGGGGTGGCGATTCGACCCAGTACATCTCGTGTAACCTTTTCAGTTGATGCCCGTAAAGTCGAAAAGGTCAAGGGGTTGAATTTCAACTTTGGGGTAGAGATACGTCTCTTTAGGTGGGTAACATTGCGCGGCAGCGTGAACGACGATAGCAGCTTTGACATCCATTTTGGAATCAATTTTCGGCAGTTTGGGTTGGGAATGTATAACCGTTTCGATGAAGATCGGGAGTACCAACGAAGCGTGGGATATATGTCTATTTCTCAGGCACTTCATACGACCCGACACCTCCGCCGCAATGCCTTCTTAGACGTACAAATGGGCGAGATTGAAAAAACGCTTAAGCACGCCAAACGAGATAAAGAAGTCGCAGGGGCACTAATCAAGATCGGTGGCAGTCGCTACGGTATTGGTCGTTTACAGGAGATGCGCGATGCTATCTTGGATTTTAAGGCGAGTGGTAAGAAGGTCGTCGGTTATATGACCAACTGTTCGACAGGTAATTATCTGCTCGCATCGGTCTGCGATCGGGTGGTACTACACCCGTCCGGGGAGGTGCGTTTGATTGGGTTGCACTCAGAGATCTCGTTCTATAAAGGGGTACTCGACAAACTCGGTATCCGGGCAGATCTGGAGCATATCGGTGAGTACAAATCGGCATCGGATATCTTCACGCGAGAGGAGATGTCGGAGGCACATCGTGAAGTGCAAAACGCGATCCTTGATGATCTCTACGATCAGTTGACGCAAGCAATTGCAGACAAACGGAGTTGGTCCCAAGACGACGTGAAGCACCTGATTGATCAAGGTCCGTTCACGGCGAAACAGGCGTTAGCACACGGTATTGTTGATCAACTCGCGTATCGTGATGAACTCAAAGGCATAGCGAAAGATCTCACCGGGAAAGACTGCCGTTTAGTCAAAGCACATCAGTATCTGGGCATTATTGAATATCAGCATGATTGGGAGGTTCCTCTACCGAAAATCGCGATTATTGAAGCAGAAGGCATGATGATGACGGGTGACAGTTTTACCGATCCGTTCACAGGAACCAAAACGATGGGCTCCACCACCATCACGCGTGCCATCCGAAGTGTCCGCAAAGATTCGTCAGTTAAGGCAGTCGTGTTACGAATTGATAGCGTTGGAGGATTGGTTGTCGCTGCCGACACGATCTGGCGTGAGTTGATGCGGCTTAAAGACGTTAAGCCGTTGGTTGTTTCTATGGGCGATGTCGCTGGATCCGGAGGATACTACATCGCCTCGCCCGCGGACACTATCGTTGCCGAGCCCGGCACCATCACCGGCTCGATTGGTGTCGTCTCCGGCAAATATAGCCTCAAGGGGCTTTACGACAAGATTGGACTACACAAAGAAATCATCAAACGCGGGAAACACGCCGATTTTTACAACGACTACGGCGATTATCCAGCAGAAGATCGCGAAATTATTCACGCACAGCTTAAAGAGATTTATGAAGATTTTATCGGTAAGGTAGCAGAGGGGCGCGGTATGAAGAAAGAGGCGGTTGATCAGATTGGCCGGGGCCGAATTTGGACGGGCAAACAGGCAAAGGAGATTGGACTGGTGGATGAACTTGGTGGATTAAACCTTGCCCTCTCAATTGCGCGTGAAAAGGCGGGGCTAGCCCGAAAAGAGGTACAGCTCATTCGGTTACCGAAACAGGGGATATGGGAACAGTGGCTGGATGCCTTTTACACAGCGGGGGTGAGCCGCTACCCAATGTATTGGAAAGCCCCCACGCTCGCGGAGGCAATCATGGAACACCGGACCTTTTTGGTGATGCCGTATAACATACAAATTAATGATTGATGAGGGAACAACACACAGTGGCTGACCTCATGTAAAAAGAAAGTGCAAAATGCGAAGAGTAACCGAGTCTGACCCCCCTGACAAGGGGGCAGCGAAGCCTCCCTTGTCTTTCCCCCCTTCGCGGGGGAGTTGAAAAAACTCGGTTTCTGTTGTACCATTTCTTAACATGAGCCTTTATGATAAGGAGAGAGTAGAAATGAAAATCACAGACGTTCAGACATTCCTCGTCCATCCCGGTGGCGGGAAAAACTGGCTATTCGTCAAGGTGGAAACTGACGAAGGTATTCACGGTTGGGGCGAATGCTACACGCAAGCCGACCGGGACCGCGCCATCGAGATCCACGTGCATCAGCTTGCGCGTTACCTTGTAGGACGAGATCCTTTCAATATTAAGCACTTTACCTTCATGGCATATCACGATTTTGCGGGCAAGCGCGGATCAATGGAATTCTATTGTGCGATAAGTGGAATCGAGCACGCCTTATGGGACATCGCAGGGAAAGCACTGAATACCCCCGTCTATAATCTGTTGGGTGGTGCGTGTCGGGACAAGATTCGTGTTTACGCCAACGGCTGGGGCGGTAGCACAATTGAGGAACGCGCAGAACGTGCCGTGCAACTGGTCGAACAGGGATTCACTGCAATGAAGTTCGATCCACTCCCCAATCCGTGGCGGACGCACATCAGCCGTGACGACGAGCGTGAGGCTGTTGCGTGTGTCCGTGCGGTGCGCGAAGCTGTTGGCCCTGATATTGATTTACTGGTCGAAATCCATCGCCGGCTCGCGCCAATTCACGCCATCCGTCTCGCAAAAATGATGGAAGAATTTGAACCGTTCTGGTATGAAGAGCCTGTCTCCGCACGAAATTTGGATGCCCTAGCAGAAGTCCGGGGTGCGATTAACTTGCCGGTTGTCACCGGCGAAGAACTCTACACAAAAGCTGAATTCCGCGAAGTTTTCGAGAAAAGTGCGGCTGATATCCTTAACCCGGATGTCTGCAATTGTGGTGGTATTTTAGAACTCAAAGAGATTGCAGCAATGGCAGAGCCGTATTTTGTTATCATATCTCCGCACAACTATAACAGCACAACAGTTGGATTGGCAGCGACAGTGCAGGCCTGCGCGGTGATGCCTAATTTCCTCATTACCGAATACTTCGTCAACTTCACCGAGAAGGGGAATGAGATTTCAATGTCCCCGATTATCGTTGAAAATGGCTACATCCAGCTTCCAACTGCACCCGGGTTAGGATTATCGCTTGACGAAACGGCACTGGCAAAATATCCTTATCAAGAATTTCCCGCCCGACATCTACGCCGCTTTAACGAGGAAGGACCATAGGACAAGGTAGCACATCTTCAGTCTATTCCCATCCAGTAGGCGGGACATCTTGCCCCGCCCGAACAATCAAATGCCCCTACGGAACGTTTCTTTCGACTTGACGGAGGGAGGAGCGGTATGGTAAAGTTGAGGACGAGAACGCTGGATTGAGAACCCAAAAGGATGTGGTCTGATGAAACAGCGTACACAAGGAAGGCGAAAACTATCGAGAGCCCTTCTGTTTTCACTAATACTACATATCATTTGTATGGGAACGTTAAATACCGTGCAGAGAGAGGCGAAACCGGCGAAGGACGAACTATTTGTCCAAGTTGAAATTATCTCGCAGCCTCGAAAACCGGTGCCCAGAAAATTACAGCGTCCACTACACATCTTCCTAACTCCCAATGCGTCAGTACCTCAGTCTCAGCCAACCATCGCTAGCAGTACAGTGCCTAGCCCACCTCGTCCGCAAATCGCCGCATCCACATCGCATAATCTTACCGATAAACAATCATTTTCAATGTTGACGGAAGAGTCCATTCCGCTGGCGACGGTGTCTACCCCCGTTGACGATCCCTACTTCAGCCAATCAAGTCACGGGCTTACACAGGGAAGGGGTGGATGGTCTGGTGGCGGATTAGTCCGCGGTAATGAGGGTGCCCAAGCGCGGGTTTCACTTGGCCTAGAAAATCAGACAACGCTCTCTGAGGTTAGCCATTTAACACAACCAGATGTGGCACTCATCAAAATTGGTCATCACCTCCTAAAAACGCGCAAAGGTGATGCCCTCGATATCGTTTTTGTTATTGATGCCAGCAAAAGTATGCGGAATGACATTGATGCAGTGCGTAATCATCTTAATCAGATGACCGATCTCCTTGACTCGGCAGCATTGGACTTCACCGTTGGACTGGTGGCGTTCCGAGATGGTACTAGTTTCTCCTTGCTTGGATGGGATTTTCAGGTAACACCCCAAACTACGTCAATTAAGGAAATAAAGAAGAAACTGGCTGCCATACATTGCCGAGGTGGGGAAAAAGCACTCGATGCACTCGTCCAAGCAGCAGCCAAAGTAAAGTTTCGCAAAGGCGCGGAGCGCCGATTTATCTTGGTCACAGATGAATATGTAACGGGTTCATACTCACCGAAAAGAGTATTGAGAAAACTGAAATCGGAAAAGATCAGCGTCAACGTTATTGGACGCGATGAACCTTTTCAAAAGCTGCTCGTGCAAAGCACCGGTGGACTCTGGATACCGATCTCTAGTTTGAGAGAGTAAAAGAAAGGGTAGAAATATCGGCTGATAAGTTCATTGTTTATATAATCGAGCACTTATACTTTAATGACACATCTATAAATGGAGAACAAAGTGGCACAACAACCTATTGTAAACTACTTTTTGCCCCCATCAATTCAGTTTGGTGCTGGGGCGATAAAAAACTTAGGGGAACATGTCCACGCTTTCGGCGGAAATAAGCCATTCATTGTTACGGACGAAGGGGTGACAAACGCTGGCATTTTATCCAAGACTGTTAAACCGTTGGAGAGCGCGAAGATCGATTGCGCGATTTTCGATGCGGTTCAACCAAATCCGACAGACCTCAGCGTCCTTGAAGGTCTAGAGGCTTATCGAGCCGAAGGCTGCGACGTGGTAATTGCTGTCGGTGGTGGGAGTGTCATGGATGCCGCTAAGGCAATTCGCATCCTAACAACCCACGAACCACCGTTAGAAAATTACTACGTTGATGTGGGTGGGATCGACCGGATTACTAACAATCTCCCGGGGCTCATCTGTATACCGACGACGGCGGGGACCGGCAGCGAACTATCACAAGGATCGATCATCACCGATACGTCGGGACGGACGACTGAGGGAAATCGGAAGCGGGCGATTAGCACGCCGTATAACATGGCGTCTCTCGCGCTACTCGATCCTGAATTAACAGTGGGTATGCCGCCCGGTTTGACAGCAGCAACAGGCATGGACGCTGTAACCCATGGGGTTGAGGCTTACGTGGCGACACGGTATCACCCCATTGCCGAAGGTGTCGCGCTGCAAGCCTTGAAAATACTCGGTAAAAACATCCGCCAAGCTTACCATCACGGCAACGATGTCAAGGCACGCGGTGAAATGCTAATTGCCTCCGCAATGGCGGCGTTCTCATTTCAAAAAGGACTGGGTGCCGTGCATTCGCTCGCACATCAGCTCTCAACGGAAGCCAATATCCCCCACGGAATTGCCAACGCGATCCTACTGCCGGAGGTAATGGAGTTCAACCTATCTCATGCTGTCAATGGTTACGCAGACATCGCCGCAGCGTTGGGGGTTGACACATCGGGTATGTCAACGGCAGATGCTGCCGATACCGCTATCGCTGAAATTCGATCTTTGAACGAGGAGTTTGCGATCCCGAAGGGGTTGGGGATTGCAGGTTTGAAATGGGAACGAATACCGAAAATAGCGAAGGATGCCATGCTCGACCATTGCTATAAATTCAATCCGCGTCCTTGCACCGAGGCGGATATGAGCGATCTGTTCAAGGCTGCGTTTTAGCAGTTTGGCTGCTCCCTCCACTATTAATTCCAGAAACTTCTGTCCAAACTCCGATACTGAATCGCCTCTGAAACATGCTCCGCCTCAATGGTTGGGCTTTTTGCAAGGTCAGCAATCGTCCGCGCGACTTTCAAGATGCGGTCATAAGCACGTGCACTCAACCCCAACTGTGTGATAGCAACGCGCAGCAGCTCCTGGGCCGCGTCTTCAACTTTGCAGAACTCACGGAGGTGACGGGATTCCATATTAGCGTTGCAATAGATTTGCGCCTGCGTAAAACGTTCCTGCTGGATATGCCGTGCCCGCTGTACCCGTTCACGGATACTCGCCGATGGCTCACCTACAAACTCGCTGGCAAGATCTTTGTACTTGACCGCCGGGACTTCTACCTGTAAATCAATTCTATCCAACAAGGGACCCGAAATGCGGGAGATGTAATTTTGAATCTGTTGTCGCGAACATCGACATTCGCGGCTGGGATCGCCGAAAAAACCACACGGACACGGATTCATCGCTGCAACGAGCATAAAGTTGGCAGGATATGTGTAGGACGCAGCGGCCCGGGCGATTGCCACTTGCCCGTCCTCAAGAGGTTGGCGCATCACTTCTAACACATTCTTGCGGAATTCGGGCAATTCGTCTAAAAACAGAACGCCATGATGGGAAAGACTCACTTCACCGGGACGCGGAAACTTGCCGCCGCCGATTAATCCGGCATCGGAGATGGTATGATGTGGGGATCGATAAGGGCGTGTCGCAATCAACGGGACATCATTTCCGAGCAACCCCATGATACTATGAATCTTCGTCGTCTCTAACGCTTCCTCCAACGTCATATCCGGCAGTATGGTCGGGATGCGCTTGGCAATCATAGTCTTGCCGGAGCCGGGCGGACCGATCATGATGAGATTATGCCCCCCCGCAGCAGCGACTTCAATCGCTCGTTTGACATGCTCTTGGCCCTTGACATCAACAAAATCAACGGGATACTCTGATTGTTGGTCAAATGCCTCCCGAATATCGTATTGGAAGGAAGGAATAGTACGCTGTCCATTCAAGTGTTCGACCGCTTCCTGCAAAGACTCTACCGGATAAACCTCCAAATCATCAATGACCGCTGCTTCCTTCGCATTCGCTTTCGGCAGAATAACACCCTTGAACCGATTCTCTTTTGCAATGGCTGCCATCGGGAGACAGCCATGCACCGAGCGAACACTCCCATCAAGTGCTAGCTCTCCTAGAACCAACATCCGCTCAAAATTGTCAGGCTGAATCTGTCCGGTTGCTGCCATCACGCCCAACGCGATGGGCAGATCGAATGCGGACCCCTCTTTCCGAACATCGGCAGGAGCGAGATTCGCCGTGATTCGACTGGGCGGAAAATAGAACCCCGAATTTTTAATTGCAGCGGTGACACGCTCTCGGCTTTCCTTAACAGCACTGTCTGGAAGACCCACCGTTGCAAAAGCGGGCAATCCGTCGGAAATATCTAACTCAACTTCAACAATATAAGCGTCAATCCCCATTACAGCACTGCTCAAAACTCTAGCAAGCATATTCAATAGTCTCCTTCGTTCACGACAAATACTTCCTCGGACATTTAGCAACCATAGTAAATTTTGGATCTACCATATTGCCCAACCGCATCTGTCCGACCTGTCCGAGGAAGTGATAGGCTCTCATCCGGTCAAACCCATAATCAGCCACCATCCAATCTATCAGTTCTACCCAGGCTATACGCGCTGCTGCATCTAACGGTCTCGCGCTCCCAGCGACCATGATAAAATCATCGCTCACAATACGGGGCCAGCGGATTGAATATCCTTTCTTCAGATTGAGGGTCACAGTCACCTTTGCCGGAATTTCGAGCGCGACGCCGGTGAGTTCCCCGTCCCCTTGGCTCGCATGTGCATCGCCAGTGAAAAAGTGCGCGCCCTCCACCAACACCGGAAACCAAACCTCGTTCCCGGTACTTGTATCGACGCAGTCCATGTTTCCGCCGTAATAATCGGGTGTCAACGCATTAACAGCTTCAATCTCCGGGGCAACCCCCATCGTTCCCATGAAAGGCTCATAGGGAATCACCCGTTTTTCGCAACCCCCACCCGTTTTTCGTCGAAGCGGATCGAAGCGGATGCCAGCCTCCTCAAGCGGTAGGAAAAGCCACTGTTCCTCTAACGCATCCTGAAGCATCGGATCTAACCGTGTGGAGGTCAGTCCTCCAAAGTACGGTATCGTTCCAGTAACAGCATGGTCTCGCGTGGGTTCAATGGCGTGGATTTTGACGACAAGCGTATCCCCCGGTTCCGCGCCCTCGACAAGAATGGGCCCCGTCTGCGGATTTAAGAAAGGATAAGTACAAACATCTGCAAAGCGTTCCACTTCCGGCGTCAGTTTGTTTTCAAAGGCGTCTACCGTATGGATACAGACCGTCTCGCCGGGCTTCACCTTTGCAATGGGTGAATGGAAGGGGGAGTAGGTGTAGCAGTACGGTCCGGTTTGCCGAATTTCACGAACAGTCATCTATCTCCTGTTGTCTCCTTTCTTAATTCCTCAACTCTGATGTAAATATTGGGGTTCAAGCATGTTCCAGATACGTCCGTTTGATACGTTCCAAGAACTCTTTTTGATCTCTTTCCCACAAGCGGTTGGAGAAAATCTCAACTTCGTGGAAGCCGTTAAATCCAGCAGCTTCCACCCAAGAGCGAATCTCCCGAACCCGAATAACCCCCTCGCCCATTAATCCTCTATCGTTGAGCATGTCTTCCATATCTGGCTTCCAGTCGCAAATGTGAAAAGCAAACAGGTTACCATGCTCGCCACAACGTTTGCATTCATTTTTCAGATCTGGATCCCACCAGAGATGAAAGACATCCACCGCGACACCGATATGGGGAGAATTGAATCTCTCCGCAAAGTCATTGGCGGTCTTCAGAGTGCAAATAGCGGAACGCGAATCAGCATACATGGGGTGGAGCGGTTCAATTGCCAATTTCATATTGTGTGCTTCAGCGTAAGGCAGGAGGGTTTCTAGTCCGGTTTGAATCTGGGAAAATGATTTCTGGATCGACTGTCCAGGCACGGCACCACACACGAGAACAACCATCGGTGCCCCTAGTGCATTCGCTTCATCGATCGCCCGGCGGTTGTCGTCAAGGGAAGCTTGGAGTTCGGTTTCGGTTTTGCCGGTAAAAAAACCGCCGCGGACCAGAGAGACGACTTCCATTCCGGCAGCCCGAATCTGCTCGCCAATTTTTGCTATCTCCCGGTGTTCCAACAGGTCACGCCAGACGGAGACCGCTTTCACCCCGGCTTTCGGATAGTTTTCAACGATGTCTTCAATTGACCACGGCTTGGTTGTTATAGTGTGAACACAAAGGCGGTCAAGATTAGCTAGTTTTTCAGAACTCACGTGCGATCTCCCGGTGGGCTTTTTCTCAACCACTACGTTGCTTCAGCTTCAACCTTATGGATGAGTCCCTTGAGATTGGCATAGTTGATCCGCATCGCTTCTTCAGCAGAGCCACTGGGCGGCTGAAAATGGGTTGCGACCGATAACACCGCATCACAGCGGTGATCGCGCAGGTTACGCAACACCATCAGGTAATCAACATCACCCTCACCGATAGGGCAATACTCGAAATTGAGATGCAGTCCATCAATTACACGTAGGTCCTTCAGGTGGAGTCCATGCAGGTAGGGGCGCACATTGTCAAAGCCAGTGTCCGCCGTATCCGATTCTCCGCAGTTGGTGTTATCTGCCGGACCCCACATGACTTTGAGCCGTTTTGAACCAACCGCTTCAGCGACGCGGCGGAAGTTGCTGGTCGTGTTAGTGTAGTTCCAGGGCATCATGCTAAGGGCAACATCAACGTCATACTGTTCTGCTTCCTCTGCCACCATTGAGAAAGCCTTTACTAGCTTCTCCATGTCAATATCAGCGATGACACCACCCCGCGTCCGCCAGCGCATCGGCCACGTCGGCTTACCTGCGCTATACTCACCGGGCCAAGCGAATGTGAAAATATTCACCGCAGGTATCCCCAGACGAACGGCGACCTGTAGGGAACGTTTGAAGTTATCGAACTCCTTCCGAAATGCCGGATGCGTCTCCAACGTTTCCAGATCCAAATCGGTCAGATGAAGCTGCTTGAAAGGGTTGCTTGCACCTATCACGAAAATCTTCAGACCGTGCTGTGCAACGCGCTCTCCCATGCGATCTATTTCAGCATCGCTCATCTCAGCGATTGGGGGTTCATCAGGTAGACTATTAAACCAAACATACTCTGCGCCAATATCCTTTGCTTTTGCCAATGCTTCATCGAAGGGCAGGCGCAATTCAGGAAGGTACATGCCAAGTTTGAAACGATAGTCAGTCATTTTTCACATCCTAATGCAAGTTGCTACTGTTTCCGTAGGTCAAGTTTCCTAGCCCGACCTAAGAGCCTGTTTTATGAAGTAGGCGAAACGATCATCTTTTGCCATTTTAGGGGCAACATCAACCGATTTTGAGGGCATTTACCCGTAAAATGACAACTTTCAGAGATTATTTGGATTTTTCAAATAGGTTCTAAGCTTCAACGAACCAACTACGCCCGGTTCACTAAGAATTGGGATGCAGTGTCGTGCCGGGCCAATTTGTGTCAGTGCCATTGACATCCACGGTAATCCCGTCCGGATCTTCCACCTTGAATGCGAGCTCTTCGAGATTGTCCGGGTCCAGCGGCTCTTTACCGCCCAGACCGTCAGAAAAGATTTCGTATCCCATCTCCCGCAGCCGTTTCGCTGCTGCAGCGACATCAGGCACGCCGACACCGATGTGTAGGTAATCGAGCATTCCGCCTAAATGTGCTGGACGTTCCTCACCTTGGTGTTGGAATACGGCGAAGTTGTGATAGCCATCTGTGAGGTCATAACGGTTTCCGCGCTGCTTGGCAACCTTCAACCCCAAACCATCCCGCCAAAAACGGATGGAGTGCTCAAGATTAGAAGCGCGTATCCCTACATGCAGTAAGGTGCTCATAGAAAGTCCTCCTTTTCTTGCAAGTTCGGTTTTCTTCCCATGCTGCCACATCAGGCATTGGGCTAATTTTTTTCTGGATATGCCTCAACTCTGTCGATTGTATTATAAATCATCATTGAAAATGAAACCAGCCAAAAAACAAAGGCTCATTAAAAAGAAAGTGCAAAGCTCGGTTTCTGTTGCACTAAATCTTAACATGAGCGAAAACGAAAAACTGTGAATTACAAAGACTGGAGGATTGGGTGAGCCTCCTACCCCTCCATCCTTCCATACTTTTCCCTGCGTTCTCTGCGGTGAGCTTTCAAAAGGACTCGTTTCCCACCCCCTCAGTAATGAACCAATGTACTAATGAACAAATGGTTTTCACGCGCCGTGTTTCACTTTGGTTAATACTCTCTCTCCATCTTACCGACGGGCACCTCAATAACCCGTGGCGCATCAGCCGCTAGTGCCTCACGCAATGCCGATTCCAACTGCCCTGCGTCGGGCACTCTGACACCTACCACACCATACGCTTCAGCCAACCTGACGAAGTCCGGATTGTACAGTTCTGTTCCTAGCACGTGCCCATCGAACTGCTCGATTTGAGCGCGGAGGACATTGCCATAGGCATTGTCGTTGAACACAATCACCACCACATTGATACCGTACTGAACGGCTGTGGCTAATTCCTGCGAGTTGTAGAGAAAACCGCCATCACCGGAAGCAACTACCACCGCCTTATCCGGCTTTGCTATCTTCGCGCCAAGTGCTATAGGAAATGCGACGCCGAGATTGCCCGCCGAAATGAGGTAACTCCTCGGTTCATACACCGGATAGTAGTTGCGGCTGTAGTATCCAATCTGGTTCATTCCTTGAATAAAAATACCATCGTCAGGGATCGCCGCCCGGATTGCCTGCATAAATCCCCATTGGGGTTGGAGTTGAATCTTTGGATCGAACCGCGCAGCATTGATAGCACGCACCTCTCCCCCACAGCTTGGACATGGGGGCGTTGTGGTTGAAACGATACGATGAATCGCTTCCAAACAGCATCGTGCATCCCCCAAAATACCGACACAGTGATCGGCTGTCCGTTCTATTACCGCTTCATCTATGTCAATACGGATAATCTGCTGTTTATCATTACCCTCATCAAAGCGAGACGTTCCCACGGCGAGGATGACATCCCGTTGCGTGAGCCATTTTCGGAGGGGATCAAACCGGAGCTCTCCCATACCCAGAGAGAGTGGATGGCGATCTGATATTACCCCTTTGCTTTCCCGCCCGGTCACCACAGGTGCCTGTAGATGCTCCGCTAGTGCTTGGAGTGCTTGCGAAGCCCCTGAACGCTGCACACCGGTCCCAGCCCAGATAGCGGGACGTTGCGCTGTTGCAAGCAGGTGTGCTGCCTGTGCAATATACCCCGGCTCACCGGCGGGCGGGTCGTACGATTCCGGCTCAAGCAAGTCGACCTCCGCTTCCGCTGCCAACACGTCGTGCGGAACCTCAATATAGACGGGGCGCGGACGCCCGGTTTTCAACTGATGGAACGCTTCATGAATAACCACAGGAACGTCAGCTGGGCTCGCTGCCCGCGCCGCCCACTTGGTGATCTGTCGGATCGAAGCCATCTCATCGCCGGTGCTCTGGTCATGTCTGCCCGTCACCACCAGTATCGGTGAAGATACGGAATGAGCGGTGGCGATACCGGTGGAGGCATTCAACACACCCGCCCCCGGAATTACCAACGCTGTCGCAATATTTCCACTGACACGGGCATATCCGTCCGCCATATGGGTAGTTGCCTGTTCGTGCCGGGTAGTAAAGTAGCGGATCTCAGGTTCCTCATAAATTCCATCAATCGCTTCATACTGTCCGGCCCCGGGCAATCCGAACACCACCCGTACCCCTTCTCGGTACAGCGATTTTGCTAATGCTTGACCTCCTGTCATCTTGAGCATTATATTTTATCTCCTACGGTTCCAGTCAAAACTATGTGGGTTGGCTAGCTGTAATACACACGGCGAGTATAATTGTCAGCGAGTTATTTCAGACACTCTATCATATATCGTGTTACTTGTCAAAGCCAAGTTGAAAAACTGAATCCTCTGATCTCCGCGGATTAGGAAATCTCTGAGGCTATTTAGTTTTCCGTTTTTTTTACTAATTTTGGCAGGTAGATGGCAGATTATCCCCACATCGTAGGCGGGGCATCTTGCCCCGCCGAATTATAGTGAATCATAAAAATAAATAGACACTTTCGATCCCCGCGTTTGGTAGGCACTCCCCGATAAATCGGGATCGCTACGCAGAGTTTCCAACTGCGCTGATGCGGTGCGGTTAGCAACCGCATCTACCGGGGTCATAGCGCGGATTTTTCCCTCCCCGGTAGGCACGGTTAGGCAACCTCGCCGATTTGGAGTGTCCAATTAATTCTAAAATCTACCATAAACGCCCCTATGGGTTAGGATAGGGCCATTCAGTTTTCGGCTTTTTAACCATTTGGGGCGAAACGTCGCAACTCGGGCATCGCTTTGCCGGTAAAGTATCGGGATTTGGAAATCCTTCTCACAAGAGAATTAAATGACCCTAGAGTTAACGCAAGTTGCTAGTAGCCAGCATATTCCAACCAATACCCCCTAATCCCTGTGCAAATTGTATCATTGATGTAGGTCGATTTTCCAAAATCGACGATTGGGTGTCGAGATGTGAATCTCGACCTACAGATTCTGATAGGTTTCCAATAACTAGCAACTTAGGTTAGAGTTAGGAAATCTCTCTTTGACAGTCTCCTTGCCTGATGATAACATAAGCTACTAACAGTAATTTTTTCAAAAAAATGGAATTTTGCACGGTTCCGAATCGGTATAGGCAAGGTTGACAGTGCCCTCAATGACCTTAACCGCGCAATACAATTCAATCCCAATAATCGCAATTTCCTTGAGACCCGTGACACTATCCAACAGACACTTCACCGGAACTAATATGAGATGAACTTCCAAAACCGCACCCTCTTTGAAAACGATAACCTCCCCATCCTGCGCGGGCTTGACGCTAATACCGTAGACCTAATCTACCTCGATCCACCATTTAACTCGAATCAGGATTATGCTGCACCGATAGGGAGCGAGGCAGCAGGCGCGGCGTTCAGGGATACTTGGGCACTCAGTGATGTTGATGAGGCAGAGCACGGAGAACTAGCGGATAGAGAGCCTGCTTTGTATGCAGCGATTCATGCAGCCGGGTTGACCCATGGAAAAAGCATGAAGTCCTATCTGATCATGATGGGACTGCGAATGCTTGAGATGCGACGTATTTTAAAGGAGACGGGTAGCATCTACCTCCACTGCGATCCGACCGCTTCCCATTATCTAAAGCTATTGATGGATGCAGTGTTTGGAAGGGATAACTTTCGGAATGAGGTTATTTGGAAGCGGACCTCCGCACACAGCGACCCTGGTAGATTCGGGCGCATCCACGATACCCTCTTTTATTATGTCAAGGGTGAGGGGGCGACATGGAATATAGAACATGAGGCACATGACCCAAACTATATTGAAGTCAACTATCGTTATAAAGATGCTCGCGGACGGTATAGTGTTGATAATCTCACGGGGTCAGGAACGACTCAAGGGGAATCGGGACAACCGTGGCGTAACGTTGATCCCACAGATGTTGGACGACATTGGGCTGCACCGCGCACTGGTGCGTATTCAGAATATATCGAAGCACATTTCATCCCAAACTACAGACAAATCTCCAGTATACATGACCGCCTAAATGCCCTTGATGATGCTGGGCTCATCCATTGGCCCGATAGAGGAACAATGCCACGACTCAAGCGATACTTGGCTGCTACCCCAGGGCGCGCCCTGCAAGATATAATCCTCGATATTACGCAGCTTGGAGCGCGTTCTAGAGAACGCACCGGCTATCCAACGCAGAAACCATCGAAACTGATTGAGCGAATCATCCAAGCTAGCAGCAACCCCGATGATGTCGTATTAGACCCTTTCTGTGGGTGTGCGACGACGTGCATCGCGGCGGAGAAACTCGGCAGACAGTGGGTAGGGATTGACATCTCATCGAGAGCGGTGGAATTGGTCCGCTATCGGCTTGAGAGAGAACTCGGACTTGACGAGCGTGAGGGGATTCTGGGGGCCGTCATTCACCGCACAGACATCCCGCAGCCGTCCGAGAAACTCCCCAACTATCGAACACACAAACACACCCTCTACGGTCAGCAGGAGGGGCTATGCAACGGGTGTCAGACCCATTTCCCTTTCCGCAATATGACTGTCGATCACATCGTCGCCCAGTCGCAGGGGGGCAGCGACCATATCGAAAACCTACAACTGCTGTGCAATTTCTGTAATTCAGTCAAGGGCACAAACTCACAGGCATACCTCATAACAAGACTTCAAGAGATGGGAATCTGATTGCCCTTTGTTCAGGTGCCTTCAGCGCATCTACACATCCTCTATAGAGTGCCCCCCGGTTTCCAACGCGCTGTCAATCCGATCTGCCTGCCTTTTGCCCCACTGTTTGTAGTAGCGCGTTCATTGCGTGTTGTTATGCCAACTGTCAATAGCATCTCTTATCCGTGTAATCCGTGTCTATCCGTGGTTCAGATGGCTTTGCATCCCGCCTGTCCCGATTTATCGGGGACCTATCGGGGCAATAATATGGGAGAATTAAATACCCCTGTTCTATCTCTTTTTGCGATGGACAGTCGATTAACGTGATGATATAATTCTCATGGCGTGTACTTCAAGCTGCAATGGCGGACAGAATAAGTGGGTGCCCCAGAAACTTCTAGTGAGGTTCATCGTTACATAATAGTAAAGACTTATTCTTTCTCATTGGCTTGCCCAGTTGTTTGTTTGCATATTCCTTTTTTGCGTCGTTTCAACTTGCAAAATGGCGAAGTGTATGCTACCATTTGCACACGATTACCGATGACTTACGTAACCAGTTTTCTAAAAGAGACATAACTGATTCAGCCGTTGATTGAAGGGAGGAAACCATGGACGCGCAAACCTTATCTTTACCGATTAGCATACTGAACCTCAATCAACCCTGCACTGTGGAGATGGGCACACCTATTTCGGAAGTTATTGACCTGATGCAGAAAGGGCGATTTGGGTGTGTGTTAGTTGTTGATGCACAGGAACAACTCACCGGCATCATTACAGAACGGGATCTACTCGTTCACATTGCCGAGGTACGAGCAAACCCCGACGCGGTTTGGGTGGAGGATATCATGACGCCATCACCGGAATCATTGCGCCCCAATGATTCAATAGCATTTGCCTTGAACCTGATGCACCTCGGTCACTTCCGTCATATTCCATTGCTCGTCGGAGAATCCGATGAAGATGAAGGTGTGTATCCTGCTAGTGTTGTTTCAAGTAAGGACATTGCGAACTATGTTGCCGCGTTTTTGGAGAGAGATAAGGAGGGATGAACCGTGCTTTACCAAGAAATCGTTGAAGAAGAAATGGCTATCATGGATGAGGAAACCCCTGATGAGCCGTCAAAAACCTTAAGCCCTCACGAGATTCACGTGCCGCTGCACTCTTTGATGCACCCGCCTGTCACGGTTGACAGTGGTGCAAGCACACAAGAGGCAATCGATCGAATGCTCGATAATAAGGTCGGTGCAATCCTCATTGTATCCGATGGCGTTCTCAAAGGGATTTTCGGTGAACGGGATGTGCTGCTAAAAATCCTTAACAAACCGGTGGGCGATTTGACACAGATTCCTATCGAACAATTTATGAAAGCCGATCCGCAGACCGCCCGCGTGGAGGACTCTCTTGACACGGCAATACTGTATATGGCGCGGGGAGGCTACCGCCATATACCCATCGTAAATGAACAGCATCAGCCGGTTGGCATAGTGTCAATTCGCCATATTATCTCTTATCTTGTCGAGCATTTTCCGCAAGAAGTGCTAACCCTACCGCCGAAACCGGATAATGACGCGATGAAAGCGCGTGAAGGAGCGTGAGGCCTGTTTTTGTGAAGACAGGTTTAAATAGAAAGAAGGATAGATGGATGAAAAAACAGAAAGAATTAATAGAGGAAGCGACAATTATGTTTGCGAGCGATTCTGGCGGTGGCTCGCAGATAATTGGAACGCAAATGACCGAGGCTTCCGCAATCGCAGGGAATGATGTTGCGACCTTGCCAGATTACCCCGCGGAGATTCGCGCCCCTGCGGGCTCGTTGGCTGGGATCTCGGGGTTCCAACTCCGTTTTTCCAGTTTGACCATTCATACGCCCGGCGATCTCTGTGATGTGCTCGTAGCAATGAATCCAGCGGCATTAAAGGTCAACATTGATAAACTTAAACCGAATGGGATTCTTATCGCCGACACAGATAATTTTGCCCAACGCAACCTCAGATTGGCTGGATATAGTAGTAATCCCCTTGAAGACGGTTCATTGACGCAGTTTCAGGTATTCCCGGTAGAACTGACCCGCCTCACAAGGGAAGCGTTGAAAGACACCGATCTCACGCAACGTGAGGTCGATCGATGCAAGAACTTCTACGCGCTTGGGATGGTGTGTTGGATGTATAACCGCCCGATGGACTATGCGTTTCAATGGCTCAAAGAAAAGTTTGCTACAAAACCGCAATACATCGAAGCGAATACGCTCGCCTTAAAAGCTGGAAATATATATTGTGAAGCCACGGAGCAGTTTGCAACCTCGTATGAAATCAAGCCCGCCAAATTTGCATCGGGAAAATACCGTAATATTGAAGGGAATATGGCGACGGCACTGGGATTGGTGGCCGCTTCCCAAAAATCTGGACTACAGCTCGTTTACGGCAGTTACCCGATTACGCCCGCAAGCACCATTCTCCACGAATTGGCAAGATATAGGAATTTTGGGGTCAAAACAATGCAGATGGAGGATGAAATTGCAGCCGTCGGCGTTGCAATTGGCGCAGCGTTCAGTGGGGCGTTAGGTGCTACTGGAAGTAGCGGCCCCGGCATCGCCCTCAAAGCGGAAGCGATTAACCTCGCTATGATCGCCGAACTACCAATGGTTGTTTGCAATATTCAGAGAGCTGGTCCCTCAACAGGGATGCCGACAAAGACCGAGCAGGCGGATCTCCTCCAAATGTTTTATGGACGAAACGGTGAATCACCCCTCCCTGTGATCGCCGCTTCACGTCCATCCGATTGTTTTGAAACTGTCTATGAAGCCTGCCGAATTGCTATCAAATATATGACACCGGTGATTTTCATGTCAGATCTTTATATTGCCTTTGGTGCTGAGCCTTGGCTCATTCCACAGGTATCGGATCTGCCGGCGATTGATGTAGATTTTCCGACCGACACCAATGGGTTTGAACCCTATCTCCGAGACAAAGCAACACTAGCACGGCCTTGGGCGATCCCGGGCACCCCCGGTCTGGAACATCGGATCGGCGGCCTGGAGAAAGCAGACATCTCAGGGAATGTCAGTTATGACCCCGACAACCATGAGCAGATGGTCCATCTCAGAGCGGAAAAGGTCGCTCGTATCGCGGACGACCTCCCTGCCACAGAAATATTTGGTGAATCAAGCGGTGAGCTCCTTATGTTGAGTTGGGGCGGCACCTACGGTGCGGTTAGGACAGCCGTTGAGCATAAACAGGCGGAAGGCAAATCTGTCTCGCACGTACATCTGCGCTATCTTAATCCCCTTCCCAAAGAAATCGGTGACATTATGAAGGATTTCAAAAAGGTACTCATTCCTGAACTGAACCTGGGGCAGTTGCGCCTACTGATTCGCGCAGAGTATCTGGTAGATGCCGTCGGTCTCAATAAGATCCAAGGACAACCGTTTCATGTCTTTGAAATTGAATCTAAAATTGATGAGTTGTTAAGGAGTGATGTATGAAAAAAAGGACCTCCAACCCAATACCAGTTGCTGTCCAGACGTTAACTAAGAAAGATTTTACCTCCGATCAAGATGTTCGCTGGTGCCCAGGGTGCGGGGATTACTCTATTCTGGCCCAAACCCAACGAATTTTGCCGGACCTAGGCATCCCAAAGGAAGATTTCGTCTTTATCTCCGGGATTGGCTGCTCAAGCCGTTTCCCATATTATATGAATACTTACGGCTTCCATACCATTCACGGTCGTGCACCAACCATTGCTGCAGGTGTAAAAACCGCTAACCCCGACCTATCCGTTTGGGTAATCACCGGTGATGGCGATGCATTGTCAATCGGGGGCAACCACTTCATTCACATGATGCGCCGTAATCTTGATATCAATGTGTTGCTGTTCAACAACCGTATCTATGGACTGACAAAAGGTCAATATTCCCCAACTTCCGAGCAAGGCAAAAAAACCTACTCAACGCCAATGGGATCAATCGACAATCCCTTCAATCCGATCAGTCTGGCACTTGCTTCTGGAGCGACCTTTGTTGCCCGTTCACTCGACAGAGACCCCGAACATCTGCGAAATGTCATCAAGGCAGCTTTTGAACACAAAGGCACCTCATTCGTCGAAATCTATCAGAACTGTAACGTATACAATGACGGTGCTTTTTTTATGTATACCGAAAAGGAAACGAAAGCTGAGAATACAGTGTTTCTGGAGCATGGTGAGCCGCTGGTCTTTGGAAAGGACAGTGACAAGGGGATCTGCTTAAACGGATTTAAGCCGGAGGTTGTCTCGTTGTCCGATGGTGCACACAGCAATGAAGAACTGATTACCCACGATCAGTTTGCCGAAGATCGAACATTGGCGTATTTCCTCAGCCGTATGACTGAAGTTCCGGGTTTACCCCATCCAATCGGCATCTTTCGTAGCGTCGAACATCCTTGCTATGAAGGTATGATGACCGAGCAGATCAACACCGCTAAAGAGCAGATGGGAGAAGGCGATCTGGAAGCGCTGCTCAATGAGGGCGATACGTGGGTTGTTGAGTGATATCTAACCACATTAGGTTACGCAGAAGGTAGTAGGCACACTCCGTATGCTGTAACCAGAAACACCTGTCGCGTCTCGTTCCGAGGATCCCAATTTATCGGGAGATTCAAAGCAATTTGTAGTAGCTTGTCCATTGCTTTCTCACCTCCCTCCCCCTGCTTGCGGGGGGCCTAAGGGGGGAGACTGAGGAGGCGTGGGAGGGACATCTCCCGCGAAGCAAGGATCCCGATAAATCGGGACCTGCCCCGATACGCCCGATGAATCGGGCAGCGTACTAGCCTTCTTCCCTTTTGCTTTGTCATCCTTCCAATTTTAATGCGTATCAAATCACCCCAGATCCTTTTTCCACTCCTCATCACCCTCTTAGCACTTTTCATCAACGCACTCATTATGCTTGCGTGTGGTTATCAACCGATAAAAGCGTTTGTCGCTATGTACCAAGGTTCGTTGGGGGGAATGCGGGAGGTGACGGAGACATTTGTAAAAACCTGTCCTTTGCTACTAACGGGATTGGCTGTAGCGTTCGCATTTCGGTGTGGTGTTTGGAACATCGGTGCGGAGGGACAATACCTCATCGGCACATTGGTTACCACATGGATCGGCACATCAATTGCCAACCTGCCTCCACTCCTCTTTATCCCTCTAGTTCTTGGGCTTGGATTTGTCGCTGGCGGATTTTGGGGGACAATCGCCGGACTACTCAAAGCCTATCGCGGGGTGCAAGAGGTCATCAGCACTATCATGCTCAACTTCATTGCACTTGAACTAGTCCGTTATTCGATAGATGGGGGACCGCTGCAAGAAGCAACGAGAGCATATCAACAAAGTGAAAGAATTGCAGCAAACGCTACCCTACCTCGCTTGCTCCCCAAAGAGTGGGTTCCACACAACCGATTTCACTTAGGGATCATTCTTGCACTTATACTTGGTGCTATTCTATACTGGATCCTGTTTCGTACGGTCCTTGGCTATCAGATACGTGCGGTTGGACAGAATCAAGTCGCTGCACGGGTCGCAGGCATCAATGTTTCTCGAAATATCATTGTCGCTATGCTGATCAGTGGCGGGTTAGCAGGATTAGCAGGCACTATTGAATTGATGGGATTGAGTCCCCACCGACTCTATCAGAACGCGCCCGGATATGGTTATACCGCCATCGCCGTTGCCCTGCTCGGACGGCTCCATCCAATTGGCGTTATCTTCTCGGCGTTGCTCTTTGGTTTGCTACAAGCTGGCTCCGAAGAGATGCAAATAATCGCCCAAGTCCCTTCAAAATTGACGTGGGTGACACAAGCCACCGTCCTCCTCCTTGTTTTGGGTTTTAGCATGTATGAAGCAGCACAGGCGAACCAGGAATCAAACCGAGATAGTTCAGTCTATACAAGGGTGAGGTCTATATTTTCTAACATCTTAAAATTGAGGTAAAACAAAGGGCAGGAAGGAGAAATATGCCAAAAGTACGGAAGGGGCTGCCGGTTCGGTTTCGTAGGGAACGCAGATCTGCGTTCCCTACAATCTGAAGTGCGTAACTCCTGTCTATATTAAGAACAGGTTCTTAGCCCTAGAGGGGCGACATGTCTAGAGAAATAGGCACCCAAGAACCCTAAAGCCCCAGAGGGGCGACATATATCCGATGGGGAAACGTAAGAACAATGAACGAACCAACTAATGAACCGATAAACTCCCCGATTTATCGGGGAGTGCCTACCAAACAGGAGAACGGTAGATGCGGTTTCCTAACCGCCTCGGTTTGGAGTGTCTCATTAATTCTAAGGTCCACTATAAATTGCCCTATAATACCACACTTTCCAGCCAAACCCAAAACTACACAAGGAGAAGATGATGACACAACCACAGATGGCCCCCTACGGCTCATGGAAATCCCCTATTAGTGCAGATCTGATTTCAACCGAAGGGCGCAGGATAATAGAAGCCGTAGCCGATGGAGAAGATATCTATTGGATTGAAATGCGCCCGACTGAAAGCGGTCGATATGTTATCGTTAGACGCACCCCGGACGGGCAAACAACTGATGTGACACCAGCCCCTTTCAACGCACGGACGCGAGTCCATGAATACGGCGGTGCGGCATTCGTTGTCAGTGAGGGCACGGTCTACTTCTCAAATTTTGCAGATCAACGTCTCTACCGTCAAACTCCCGGATCAGCACCCCAGCCAATTACCCCTGAAGCAGATCTACGTTATGCGGAGGGTGTTGTTGATTCTAAACGGAACCGTCTGATTTGTGTCCGCGAAGACCATACAGATACCGAGCGCGAAGCCACCAACACATTGGTCGGTATTCCGTTGGAGGGAACGGACGACGAACAGGTGCTTGTCAGTGGCAACGACTTTTATTCTTCACCTCGCCTGAGTCCTGATGGCGCCCGTTTGGCATGGATGACTTGGAACCATCCGAATATGCCTTGGGATGGTGCCGAACTTTGGGTTGGTGAGATTCGCGCAGACGGATCACTTGGTCACACCGAATATGTAGCAGGTGGCGTTGATGAATCAATCTTTCAACCCGAGTGGGCACCGGATGGTACGTTGTACTTTATCTCCGATCGGACAGATTGGTGGAATCTCTACCGTTATCATGCTGGAACTGTTGATCCGCTATACGAGATGGAAGCGGAGTTTGGAAGGCCTCAATGGATATTTGGCATGTCCACGTATAAATTCGTCGCCGCCAATCAGATTATCTGTACCTACACGCAAGACGGTATCTGGCATCTAGCAAGTTTGGACACCGTGACACGAAGGCTTGATCAGATTGAGATTCCCTACACATCAATTGCTAACCTGCAAGCTATCCCCGGCGGAGTCCTTTTCAATGCCAGTTCAACGACGGAATCGGCGTCAATCGTCCGGCTTGACCTCGCCACGAGACAATTCGAGGTCGTATGCCGCGCTAGCGAGATAAAAATTGATGCCGGGTATTTCTCGCCGCCCCAAGCAATTGAGTTTCCAACCGAAGATGGATTGACCGCTTACGCCTTCTTCTATCCCCCACAAAATCGTGACTACACCGCACCTACCGATGATCTACCCCCGCTCGTCGTCATCAGCCACGGAGGGCCTACCTCTGCAACTTCGACTGCAATCGACCTAGAGATTCAATACTGGACGAGCCGGGGGATTGCTGTCCTCGATGTGAACTATGGGGGTAGCAGCGGCTATGGCCGCACCTATCGCCAGCGGCTTAACAGTCAGTGGGGGCTCGTTGACGTTGACGACTGTGTGAACGGGGCGCGATACCTCGCCGAAAACGGATTTGTGGACGGTAATCGGCTAGCAATTCGAGGGGGAAGCGCAGGCGGCTACACAACACTCTCGGCGTTGACCTTCCGTGATGTTTTCAAGGCAGGTGCCAGTTACTATGGGATCAGTGACCTCGAGGCAATGACAAGAGACACTCATAAGTTTGAGTCCCGCTATCTGGATAGCCTAATTGGACCTTATCCTGAAGAACAGGATCGTTACCGAGAACGCTCGCCGATCCACTTTACGGATCGCCTTTCATGTCCACTGATTCTTTTTCAAGGACTTGAAGATAAAGTTGTTCCACCCAATCAGGCGGAGATAATGGTCGAAGCGTTGCGTGCAAAGGGGTTGCCTGTCGCTTATGTCCCATTTGAAGGTGAGCAACACGGATTTCGCCGCAGCAAGAACATCCGACGCTCAGTCGAGGCGGAACTCTATTTTTATGCGCGAGTCTTTGGCTTTGCCCCCGCGGATGCCATAGAACCGGTGATGATTGAGAACCTTTCGCAATGACGTCAGTAATTACAATCCAACGATTGTTAATTTTCACTTGCGTTTATATGGATGCGTATGCTAAAATTAAATCATCTTCTAATTATACAAACCCAAGCTGTCAGGTGTTCTAGTCAGTCAACATTGTTATCACGATCCGATAATCAGTAGGTCGGGCGTCTTATCCCGACTCTGAAAACCGCAACAGCCCCATATCTGTATATTCATAAATTAATGAACCAATGAACTAATTTACCAAACAGATAGGCAAATTAAAAAGATGTCACAATCTCACTTCAACTTTCCCTCAATTGTTCACTTTGTACCCTTTGCAAATATGACCATGTACATGCCGGGCATGGGCATTGCTGCTGTTGCGGTGTCCATGCGTGCAGGGCAAGGTGAAGATAGGCAAAGTTAGATATGAACTGGGATTGTTTTTAATAGATATACGCTGCGGAATTGCCTATTATCACAGCCGTGATAATAGGCTTTTTTATTGTCTACACTTTTAGTGAAACAGTCAGTCGATATTGTCTCGTAAGATTGACTGACTGTTTGCTAGCAGAATTTCCTTATATTTTGAACCAACGGAGACGAACATGACAGAAAAAGTACTGGGATTAAAATGTCGTGAATGTGAAAGGCAGTATCCCAAAGAACCGCTCCATGTATGCGAGTTCTGTTTTGGTCCACTTGAGGTGGACTACAACTACGAGGTAATCCAGAAATCAATTTCACGAGAATCCATTGAGGCTGGTCCCGAAAGCCTCTGGCGTTATGCTGACTTACTGCCAATTGATGGTGAGCCGACCGACGGCTTCCATTCGGGATTTACGCCTTTAATTCGTGCCAAAAATTTGGAGGCCGTGCTCGGTGTAGAGGCACTCTATATCAAAGATGATTCGGTGTGTCATCCGACCCTCTCCTTCAAAGATCGTGTCGTTGCAGTTGCGCTGAGTAAAGCAAAGGAGTTTGGATTCGACACCGTATCATGCGCTTCGACCGGCAATCTAGCCAACTCTGTCGCGGCAAACGCAGCAATTGCAAACCTCAACTGTTTCATCTTTATTCCTGCTGATCTAGAGATGGGAAAAGTAGTGGCTTCGCTCGTTTACGCGCCAACAGTGGTCGGAATCGCAGGAAATTATGACGATGTCAACCGTTTGTGCAGTGAGATCGCCGGTGTTTACCCGTGGGCGTTTGCCAACATCAACATCCGTCCATTTTACGCAGAAGGCTCCAAAACCTTCACCTATGAGATTCTTGAGCAACTCGGCTGGGAGGCACCCGATCACATCGTTGTCCCCGCAGCGGGCGGTTCCCTCATCACAAAAGTGGGCAAGGCGTTGAAGGAATTTCATATGCTAGGACTGATCGACAAGCCACAAACAAGCATCCACGTCGCACAAGCTGAAGGTTGCGGACCGATTGTCACAACGGTCAAGGAGAATAGCGACTTTGTCAAGCCCGTCAAACCGGACACCATCGCCAAATCCCTCGCAATCGGCAACCCCGCCGACGGGATTTATGCTGCAGATACTGTGCGGAATTCAGGTGGATACGGCGAACATGCTAACGATGATGAAATTGTCGAAGCGATCAAGCTCCTTGCAGCGACGGAAGGTGTCTTCACCGAAACAGCGGGCGGTGTTACACTCGCAGCAGCGAAAAAGCTAATCGAAAGCGGGCGTATCGGTCGAGATGAACGCATTGTGATTAGCATTACAGGCAACGGACTGAAGACCATTGAAGCGCTTGAGGGACGAGTACCCGAACCTCATGTGATTCAGCCACAACTGAACGCATTCCGAAAGCTGATGACAACGCTATAAGGGACGCCATTCCAAAATGTCATCCTTTTTTTTTAATTATAACCTAAGTTGCTAGTGATATGCGGCGGAATAAAATTGACGCTTATACCCGTAGGGCGGGCCTCTTGCCCGACCGACAAAGCCCCAGCGGGGCGATAGGTGTGTCGTCAATGTGGTTATTTCTGATGGGTGTCGAGTATGGAAACTCGACCTACAACCTGTCTAGCAACTTGCGTTACTATAGTGAATTCTAAAAATAAGTAAACATTAAAGGTAGATAGTTTTTTGTGCCACAATCTGTTAGATTGTGATCCCACCCCGCAAACTAACAGTTCGCGCTACTGATGGCAGATTGCCCCTTATATCGACTGTGTACACCGTGTGCCGTAACCCTGCCAACAAGTTTTTGATGTGCTCGTTCATAGTGTCTCATTAATTCTAAGGTCCACTATAGTTCGGTTAAAACGCGAAAAGTTAGGAGTATACAACCATGAAATTTTTCGACACAATAGAAATGGCACCCCCCGACCCTATCTTGGGGCTTAACGCAGCTTTCAAAGCGGATTCGCGGTCAAACAAGGTGAACTTGAGTATCGGTGCTTACAAGACCGATGACCTTGAGCCGCTTGTACTTGCAGCTGTCAGGAAAGCAGAGCAGCAAATTCTGACTGAGGACATGGATAAGGAGTACCTCTCTCAAGATGGCGACCCAGAATATGTAAGACGTTCCATCAGACTAGTATTCAATACAGAGCAAGATAATATCTTCGGGGCACAGGCACCCGGTGGAACCGCCGCCGTCAGACTCGCTGCCGAGTTTCTCGCCCAAATCGGAAGCCGGGTCATCTACATTCCGGATCCAACTTGGGCAAATCACAACCAAGTTTTTGCAAGGGCGAGTTTGGAGATCGCATCATATCCCTACTATGATGCAGAGCGCAGGGTGTTTACCAAGTCGCGCATGATCGAAGCCATTAAATCCATCCCCAGTGGAAGCCCAATCTTGCTTCATGCTTGTTGCCACAACCCAACCGGACTCGATCCAACACCTGCGGATTGGAAGGAAATCTCTACATCCATCAAGACGCAGGGGCTGCTGCCGGTGTTTGATTTCGCGTATCAAGGTTTTGGACGCGGCATTGATGAAGATGCAATGGCGGTCCGCCACTTCCTGGCTGATGGACATCAAATGCTCGTTGCAAACTCCTATTCCAAAAACTTTGGGCTTTACGGGGAGCGAATCGGTGGCTTCTATGTTGTTACTGCTAATGCTGAAACCGCCGAACGGGTCAAGTCTCAAGTTATGCGAATCATCCGTGCCAACTATTCTAACCCACCCCTACACGGCTCGCGCATCATTGGGGCGGTGCTCGCTTCTGGTGCTCTTAGGGAGGAGTGGGAGCGCGAACTCGCGGTCATGCGAGAGCGAATCTCTGGTATGCGCAAGGCGTTGGCTGAAGGCTTAAACGCAGGCAGCAGCTCAGTGGATTTCAGCTTCATGTACAAGCAGAACGGGATGTTCTCTTATTCCGGGCTTTCCACAGCTGCTGTGGATCGGTTGCGAGAAGAATATGCTATCTACATGCCGACAAACGGGCGGTTGAATGTCGCAGGACTTTCGCCTAAGAATTTAGATTACGTTGTAGAAGCAATGTTAGCGGTGCTGTAAGTGAAAGGATCCTATTATGACTAAACAGGTCGAAACCCAGTCTGAAATCATCGAACACCAACTGATTAACGGTTTGAAAGTCTTAACGAAGGAGGTTCACGCTGCCCCGGTCGCCAGCAGTTATATCTGGTACAAAGTTGGCTCACGCAATGAACGTCCCGGACTCACAGGAGTTTCCCATTGGGTCGAACACATGCTTTTCAAAGGCACACCCAAGTTCTCGAAAGAGGAGCTTGGACGCTTTATTGAAGGCAACGGCGGCAGATGGAACGCGTTTACCAGCAACGACTATACCGCCTATTATGAAACCCTACCCGCGGAGAAAATTTCAGTCGCACTCGCGCTAGAATCGGATCGGATGCAGAACAGCGTTTTTGATCCAGAAGAGGTCGAGGCGGAACGCACGGTAATCCTTTCGGAGCGCGAAGGATATGAGAACACACCCCAGTTTGTGTTGAGAGAAGAGGTGCAAGCAACCGCGTACAAAGCCCACCCATATCAATGGGGTATCATCGGTTGGCCCTCAGACCTCAAAACAATGACTCGCGATGACCTCTATAACTACTACCGCCAACGCTACGTTCCGAACAATGCAACCCTCGTCCTTGTTGGCGACTTTGATACGGCAGAACTGATGGAGCAGGTTGAAACCCACTTTGGTTCGCTGCCTCCCGGCGAGCCGATCATGGGGCCCTCGACGACTGAGCCTGAACAGCGCGGCGAAAGACGGGTCACGGTTCGTAAGGAAGGAACGCTCGCTTATGTCGCCATCGTCTATCACATCCCGCCAGCTGGGCATCCAGACTTTTATCCATTGGAAGTGATCAGCACCGTGCTGAGTATGGGCAAAACTTCACGCTTCTATCGTGCCTTGGTTGACAAACAGTTGGCGACTTCCGGCTATTTTTATCCAGATTTTTCCAAGGATGCCGGACTCGCTTGGACGTTTGCAGAGGCGCAGGTCGGTGTAGATCCAGCCATGCTCGAAAAGGCATTGCTAGAACAGATAGACCTTATGCAGAACGACACACTCACAGAAACCGAACTGGAAAAAGCAATAAACCAAACAGAAGCACAGTTCATCTTCTCCCTTGACAGTGTCTCAAATCAGGCGGCGCAGATCGGCTACTACGAAACTGTCTACGATTACAGATACCTTGATACCTATCTCGACAATATTCGGTCCGTTACCCGTGAGCAAATTCGTGAAGTTGCCCAGAAGTACCTCACCGAAGATAACCGCACGGTTGGATATTTTCAACCAGTTTCACCCGGACATGGCGGCGCATCCAGCGAGGGTGCTACACTCACTCCCCACCACATGAGACAGCCCACTTTTTTCAAGCCGAAGGAGGAATTGAAAGATGAGTAGCCATCAACCACCAGCCACACGCCACATATTTGACAACGGTTTGACACTGCTCATCCAAGAGAACCATTTCAATCAAACTGTTGCGATCAGTGGACGCTTGAAGGCGGGCAGCATGTATGACCCGCAAGAGCTCTACGGACTCTCGGATGTCGTTGCCAACATGCTAACCAAAGGAACTGAAAACCGGGGGTGGGAGGAGATCGCTGAAGCAACCGAATCTGTCGGTGCGAGTCTAGGTGCTGCGGGAAGTACTGAGACCGTAAGTATTGAGGGGCGGCTGCTGTCAAAGGATTTTGATCGCGTACTTGATGTACTCAACGACATCCTGCGTGCCCCCAACTTCCCACAAGAAGAGATTGAAAAACACCGGCATCAAGTTTATAGTTGGCTGAAGGCATGGGAAGATGAGACGGATGATGTCGCGGATCGGCTCCTGCGAGAGGCTGTTTACCCGGATCAACACCCCTACCATTGGCGGGTACACGGGACGGAGGAATCGGTCAAACGCATTCAAAGGGACGCACTAATTGATTTCCATGCGTCTTATTATCGCCCCGATTCGCTCCTCTTGGCGGTTGTCGGTGATGTGGAAACACAGGCAGTCATTGCAAAAATTGACACCGTAATGGGGGATTGGGGGACAAATGGCGAAAAACCACTCTTCACGATACCGGCGGTAGAATATGGTGAAAAGCAGATTGTAGTCCAACCGATGATGGACAAATCACAAGTAAATATCGAGTTGGGGCATAAAGGAATTACCCGAACAAACCCAGACTTCTACACTATCAATCTTATGAACGCTGTTTTGGGCGGAAGCGCGGGAATTGCCCGTTTATTTGGGCGTGTTCGTGATGTCCAAGGACTTGCATACAGCGTTTGGAGCTCATTCAGTCCATCAATCGGCGAAGGGCTCTTTCATGCAAGCGCAGGGGTCAACCCTGCTAACGTGGATAAAGCGATTGACAGTATCCTTCACGAAATCGAATTGATGAAATCTGATGGCATTACGGCGGAAGAATTGTCGGATGCACAAAACCTAATTGTAGGAAATTTTGCACTAGCCCTCGAAACCAATAGGGGACTCGCCGCCGTTCTCCTAACCGCGGAGTTGTACGGCTTGGGACTTGACTATCTTGAACGGCATGAATCAATTTACCGGGGCATCACCCGTGCACAGGTAAACGCGGCTGCCCAGCAATATCTACACCCGGATCTATGCAGCATCGCAATTGCGGGACCGTATCAAGGTAGGACGATTTCATAGAAAATGCTTATTTAACAAAATGGAGGTTAGTAAAGTAATGAAAGATACTGTAGAGAGCTGGACAAAGGAAAATGAAAAACAATGGAAACAGCGGATTCGTCAACTCTTTGCGGCTAAATTGGAGCAAGCTCTTCAAACCTATGGCTCTCCACTTGAGGTTGGCAATCGATTAGGGGACGTGCTTCGCGAATTAGAGGTGGAGGCTGCGAAGCTTGTTGTACCTCGGTCAGTTCGGAAACATGCCTTACCAGAGAATCTATTGAGGTGGGATGATTTTCTGAAGGATGAGGAGATGTTGCTTGATCTACGCAAAGTTAGCACAAGCATCGCTAATACAATGAGGCCCCTAGCAGGCAATAAATTCGCTGAGTGGATCACGAAAGTTCTAAATATAGCTTTTACTCAACAGGACCTCCCGCTTTATTGTGTAACGAAAGGTAAGATTAAACAGGAGTTGACGCGACGACTTGTTGTGACTTCTATGGACGGAAGTCAAACACAAGACTACAAACCTGATATCGACATTGTAGCTATTAATAGTAACACAGATTTACCGCTCGCTATCCTTTCAGCAAAGACAACTCTTGCGGAACGGGTCATGCAAACAATAAACTGGAAGAGATATAAGGATCAACTCCTTCCCGCAGACCTTCGCTATATTAGAGTTTATCTCGTTACGGCGTGGGAAGTTTTCCCAGCCGGAAGTGTAAATCGTGACAGGGTTCAGGAACTAGACGGTACTTATGTTTGCAATACCCAGGCTACCTACCATGGAAATATCAAACCCTTTTCATCAATCATCGAGGATTTGAGGGCATTGATTTAAGTCCCTTTTTTCATGATAACAATGCTTTCTCTGTGTATGGTTTTCGCCTTTGCACCCCGTACATTTGTCGGGCTGTTTTCCATTGGCATACGTTTATTGGGGATATTTCGATAGAGGATGCTATGTGTTGTGAAACCGAGGTGATGGCAAAAATCCGCGATTATCAAATCAGTTTTGAGATTAATTCCCTTAACCGTGCGATTGCCAATCACAACAATAAGGTATTTATCTCGTTTCAGCAATCGACTAGCGCGTTCAAGGGTACATTGTAAGTCTTGGTAGAAACTGACTACTTCTCTAGCGCGCTGTTCATCTTGCTCTGTAATGAGTTGAATACTTTGTTTTAGGAGATCCGAATTCATAATCATAGCCGCATTCAAATCTCCATTTTTGTTTCCGCCCAACAGATCTCGATCTATATCTTTTTTATTTTGGGGTAACATATCCAGCCACTGTGCAGATAGCCGAGAAAACTGACCATATGCTACTGTACTACGGCTATCACCGTAAGGTGGAGAGGTAAGGATACAATCTACCGATTCATCCGGTAAATCTAAATCCTGTGTTGAATCACCATGGATAATCCTCACATTCACTTCTCGACTTGAATCTAGATAAAAACTTTTCATCGCGACAATATTGTTTTGCACAACTTCACTAAAAGCACTGAAAGTATCCAGATCAACACCATTTGCAACTTTATTTTTATCACGGACTAGCTTGAATTCTCCATTTTTCGTAAATGAGATTTTACGAACAATTTCACTGAATGCAACGAAAAAGAAATCAATCAAGGCTTGATTTTCTATTTTCAAAATCGCCTGTTTCAGCGCGTTTAACTGACCAATTGCTTCTGACGAAAACCAATAATCGATATTAGATGCCTTTGGAAAGGAAATCGATTGATTAGGAGTTTTCGTATAATGGTCTGTAATTTGCTGATATGCTTGAATGAGTCTTTCGGGCTCAATAGGTGTTGTTTTTGCTCTAGTGATAAGGCAGGCTAATGGATTGAGCTCAATGCCAATTGCATTGCGTTTCAGCATCATGGCTTCAACCAAAGTTGTGCCCGATCCACAAAAAATATCAGCTACTGTATCTCCCGGCTGGCTAAATTCTAACAACAACTTTCGGGCGACTTGAGGAATAAACATAGCAGGATAGGTGTGAAATCCATGTGTGTAAGTTTTTGTGTTTTTTCCTCGGAATTCCCACTCGCTCAACCAGTTCTTGACTATTTCGCCAAAAGCATATTCCTCTTGAAAATTCTGATGTGATTTTTCTAGCTTTGTCCGAATCCGTGTTTGATTTTCTCTGTGGTTTGACGGCGAGGCAGATGGTTCACTTCCAAAAAGTTGGAACTGCTCCCTAAGCAGAGTTGTTCGTTTATATTGACTTGGATTTTGCGGTGCTTGAATTGATTTGCTTTGTTCAATATATGCTTCCAAATTTACCTTGAGAAAACGCCTTTGTCCACCGGGAGTCCTCCGTGATTCGATGAGCCCTTGTTTTTCCATTCGGTATACTGTTGCCGTACTAACGCCGAGAAATTTTGCGGCTTGGCTTGTCGTCAATAGTTCATTCATATTAATTCTCCCAGGATTTGCTGCACATGTTCATTATTATACAAAGTTTGTCAACATTTGTCAAACGCAAATTTGTTAGGGCGAGGGAACAGGCCGCCAAAAGTCAATTTGTAAGAGGATAATGCAAGCAAAGAGAAGCAGAATGGTCCTGAACAGTAATAATTTTGATGATTTACCAGAGAAGGAGCAGGTTTATCGATTGGGGCAGCTCGCTGACGCTGCGCTAGAAAAATTTGGCTTCAATCAGTACCGACTCACCTTTCTACAACATCTGGTAAATACAACGTTTCGTCTGGACTGCAATCAAGGACGATACCTCGTGCGGATTCACAGGGTAAGGTCACGGACAGCAGTAATGTCAGAATTAGCTTGGCTTGAGGCACTTGCCCACGAGACAACAGTACCTGTACAGATACCACAGCGTTCCCTTGACGGAAAAATGATTGTGGTAGTGAAACAAGTCGAATTGCCGGAGCCTTATCCGGTAACTGTTCTCTCTTGGCTCGATGGACAGATTCTCCCGCAAGATCGCCGTTCACCACATCATTTTTATAGGCTTGGACAGCTTGTTGCCAAACTCCACCATCACGCCCAACACTGGACACCTTCTTTTGAACTAGATAGACCTCTTTACGATTCTACCAGCGTACTAAGAACCGATAATGTATTTGGGGAGGAGGCTGTTACCTATAAGCAATTGCCAGAGGATATTCGGGGACATCTGCAAAGGCTGCATGAACACTTACAAGAAGTTGAACAACGGCTTGGAAAAAACCCTGAATGGTTTGGGTTGATACACTCAGATCTAAGTTTTGGGAATGTGCTCTTCACGGTTGATGAAGTTTTGCCCATTGATTTTGACGATTGTGGGTTTGGATACTATCTTTACGATCTAGCGGTTATATTGGCGGGCCCGTGGGAAAGATCAGGGTTTCAACAAAGACGCGAGGCACTGCTGCAGGGGTATCGAGAAATCCGCGAATTGCCTGATGAACACCTTACCCTAATTCCCACCTTCATGGCTGTGCGCGCTTCATCGCTAGGACAGCGGGACCGGCTTAGAACCTTGTTACATACCTCCTACGCAGATCTTTGACAAACTTAGAGTATCCAGTGTTTTTCTATTAACACAAATTACTGGTGATGCGTCGTGTGAGACAATTGCCCGCTATGCTCGTAGGGCGGGCATTTTGCCCGATCTACAAAGCTCCAGCGGAGCGACAGGTGGGCCGTGACTTTGGTTATGTCTGATCGTGGCGGATATAAAAATTCTTAAAAGTTGTCTGGCAACTTTCGTGATATTAAGCAACGAAAATCACGCACGCCCAACCGCAATTAACAGATCCGGCCGGTTTGATCCAATCGCGTCAACCCCTAGATCGATGGCACGCTGTATCTCCTCAACTGTGTCGGGATTCCAAGCACGAATCTTGAGACCGTGTGCATGTGCTTTCTCAACAAGATGGGGATCAATGTTCAAATGTTGGATGTGTATCGCTTCCGCTCCCATATCGATTGCCTGTTCACACGCATCAGGCGGCGGCTCTCCCCACAACGCACCTAACCTCAAGGCTGGATTAAGCTGACGTGCTTCCCGCAGCCGGTCATGGACAAACGAGGTCAGAAGCACCCCGTTTTCTAGGCTGTTCTGCTTAATTGCTTGGATAACTGGTGCGGCGGTGCCGGGCCCTTTCAATTCAATCTGGAGAATCACCTTCCCACGCACCAGATCCATTACTTCCTGTAGGGTTGGGATACGCTCCCCTTTGCCGGCGTCCAACTGCTTTACCTCCGCTAGCGTGAAAGCGGCAACCGCACCCTGTCCATCAGTTGTCCTATCTACGGTGGTGTCGTGGATGACTACCAAGTGTTGATCGCACGTCAGATGCACATCAATCTCAACCTGATCGACACCGAGATCTATTGCTTTTTGAATGGATAGAAGTGTATTTTCTGGTTCAAGTTTTGCTGCACCCCTATGTCCCGTAAGAATCATCTGAATCCTCTCGTTAGTTGTGATTATCTTGAAGCCCCTTCAGAGCTGCGATAATATCCTCATGTTTGGGGAGATCAAACTGATGCGAGCCAATATACATGAATCGAATAATTAAAGCCCGATCAATCACGAATGTTGCAGGGCGAGCGATGTTGTACGCATCAAATCCCAACCAATGGTACACCCCATAGCTTTTAATCACCTCCCGATCCTTATCCGTAAGTAACGGGAAGGTGATATCGTGCCTTTCGGCATATCGACGCACCTCACGGGGCCATTGACCGACAATGCTAAGTACAGCAGCCCCCAATCCCGCGTATTCGTTGCTGGCTTGCTGAAGGTCTCCTAACTGGCGACGGCTGTTCGGTCACCACGTTCCTCGAAAGAAGGCGAGGATAACGGGCTGTCGACTGAGATAAGACTTAAGACTCACGGTTTGACGCTGAACAGAGGTCAATGTGAATAACGGTGCCTTATCACCGATGTTGAGAATCTTGTTTTTTCGTGGCATAATTAATTCGTGATTTTTGAGGGTTATTCTTCAGTTGTTCAACTCTGTTCCAATTCTTGGCGAATTCTCTCGGCGAGCGTCTCGGTGTTGCTGTCGTTCAAGTGCAGCGGATTAATCAGAAGTTTTCCCTCGTGAAGACCGCCGTGGCTGACATAAATCGGGGGAACACCGTTTCGGAGGCTTTGGCAGATCTCCATCGCCCCTCGCCCGATAGCTGCTTCGTCAATCGTGACTTCCAACAGTGGGAGGCTTTCGCTATCTCCTTTATCGCGGAGACTGCATTCCGCGGGCGAACCGTTTAACTTTTCCACGATTCGGTTGAGGCGTGTATGTGCCTTGGAGACCTCTTCATCGTAAGCACCGGAGGTGAAAAGCTGCAACGCTACAAGCAGAGCGATAATTTCTTCCTTTGAGACCTTAAAACCCCGTCCGATCCCGTGTCGTGGGATGCCCCGGAGTTCTGTCTTATCAATGAGCGATGCCGGTGGATTCCAAAGTTCCAAGTGGTCGTCCATATCTAACAGCTGTGCGACTGCCGGCCCGATGAGATCTTGCCGACCGCAGAGAATTCCCGTTGATTGGGGACCTCGAATCGATTTGCCGCCGCTGAACGCTACCAAATCGGCACCCGTCGCCGCAATTGACTTGAGGTTACTACGCGGGGGAAGTTCACCGGCTGCATCTACCAATACAGGCAGTTCACGCCGATGTGCGACATCAATAACCTCTTCAAGCGGAGGTCTGGAGGTGGGGCTATATACATAAAGGACGCCTGCGGTATTCGGTCCAAAAGCGGCTTCGTACTCCCACGCTTCAGTGCGCCGGACTCCTGCATTGGCAACGATTTCGTTAAAGCCGACCTCAACAAGTCGTGCACCGGCGGCTCTTATGGCGTGATCGTAACCGCTTCGCTGCTCGCGGGCAACGACAAACTCGTTGGGAAAGCTGTCGCAGTGTGGCAGCTGCTCCATACGTCCTAGGTCGTAGCCTGTCAAGATTGCAGCGGTTCCCAAGGTCAAGGCGGACGCAGCACCGGCGGAGACCAAACCGGCTGCCGTCCCAGTTGCCTCTGCGATAACTTTAGAGGCAGCTGCCTGAAGTTGTTCGAGTGGCACCGAGACACGGGCAGCTTCGTTAAACGCATTCAACACCTCATCGGGCATCGGTGCCCCGCCGAGACGGGTCACCGCGCCGGAGGCGTTGATAATCGGTGTAACTCCAAATTGTTCGTAGATTCCCATAAATACTTCCAATCTTATCAGTTACTATTAAGGCTAAAATGAAAACACTATATACACGCGAAACACTTGCACATGACTTGAAAAACTTGGGCGTCGAATCAGGGGATACGCTCTTTATTCACTCCTCCTTTAAAAGTCTTGGACCCGTCGAAGGTGGGGCAGGAACTGTGGTCAGTGCCTTGGAAGATGCCATTGGACGAGAGGGGCTCATCTTGATGCCTTCTTTCAATCTCCTAGATGGAAGAGAGTTGCGGATGAGCACATGGAACGTCGAAACAACACCGTCCACAGTCGGATGGCTCACCGAGTTTTTCCGCCAGATGCCCGACACCTACCGCTCCGACCACTATTCCCACTCAGTTGCTGCGCGGGGAAAAGATGCGAAAGCATTTGTGGGCACCCATCTCAGCCGTGAGGGATATAAATCGCCGTGGGACCATGAACCGTGGGGGAAAACTTACGGCACACACTCCCCAATGCAGAAGGCGTATAAGGCTGACGGAAAGCTACTCATGCTCGGCGTGGACTACAACACTTCGACGTATGTCCACTTTGTAGAAGCTCTTTATTGGGACGAATTGCTTAAACAGAACCCCGAAGCACCGTACCCCGCGCTCGATAGACCGTTGCTCGGAGCGTTTTGGGACAAAGCAGGGACGCTAAACCGCGGATTGCTGGGAAATTCTAACTGCCGACTCTTTCGCATTCAGGCATATATCCATACCCTCTTGCATGAGGTCAAGAGCAATCCCGACCCTTATCTGAGGGGACGGCCCTAAATCCCTTGAACCGATTAATCTCTTAGCGGCGGTTTGATCTCTTTATTGATAGCCCAGTCGGGATAGTAGTTATACACTTCGGCACCGGGATATGGAGTTCCTAGCGGTTGTGGCGGCGCATAAAACGGTCCGGGCATCCCTATCATGACTGACATGATGAATTGCAGCCCCACGGATCTAAGGGTGCGAGCAGAACGCACATTCCAAGGCGCGGTTGAAGCAAAGACGAACCGATTATTTTCCAGTATCCAACGTCCCGCTGCGCTCGTGACGGCGCGTCCTAGCCCTCGTCCTTTGGCTTCCGGCGCGGTATCAATGCCAATCTCCCAAACACGGTCATCTTCAGCGCGAACCGCTGCAAGTGACACCAATTTGCCCTCCTCAAAGATACCGAAACCGGTCATCGCCTCATCTTCAAAGCAGTGCCAGAAAATACGGTGATCGACTGTTTCAGCCAATTCCTCTGCGGACAGCTGTACAGGACGGTCATCCCCCGCATCCCGAAAACAGTTTTCGTCTCCAACGTAGAACCAACTTGGCCCCCACACCCCGCAGCCATCAGGCAACGACACACGCGCAAGTTCATAACCGCCGAATGTCGAGAACAACTCCTCCAACGTCAGGTTTGCAACAATCGGTTTAAGTTGTTCTAGCCACTGCCTTTGTGCTGTAACAAGCCCACGCTCACCGATCCTCGCTGCGAATAGCGGGCTCGGTGCTCCTTCTTCGATCTCATGTACCGGTATCGGTTCTGAACTCGCCAGATTCAGTTTTGCCCCAATTTTCTCGTCCAGCCACGGACGAAGGGGCTCAATAAGGTTTGATGCGTTCATCGCTATTACTTTCCCCTCGTTTTCGTGCATAGCATTCAAAATTTCACTTCAGTATCTTCGTGTCACCGATTCCTATTTCCTAGATATCTTTGAGCCTTCAATCTTCAGAGATGATAGGCGATTCTGCGGAAATAATCAAGGAAAAAATATGCGATCTGACTGCTAGGCAATCTAGCGGACATTGGTGAAGTTTATAGTGGACCTTAGAATTAATGAGACACTCCAATTTCCCGTTGGGTAGGCCCCCCCTTTATCCCCCCGCTAGCGGGGGGATAAAGGGGGGGCGATGCGGGGCGTTTTCCTAAACGCACCTGTTCTACTATAATGTGCTAAGGGTGCGACATTTTGATGGCTGTTTTGTTTACTTATCCGTGTTTTTTGCGTAATCTGTTGAATTCGTGATTCAGACAATAATTTATGCACGCCCTCAAAAAAGTGCAGAATCGGCAAGTTTCTTGTAGTCATAATGCGGACGTTACCAACGACGCTTATAACATCGGCTAACCAATTTTCATGAGAGGGATTTCCCAATCCCGATACTTCACTGTCCAAGCGATTCCCTTGTTGCACCTTTTCGACCCAAATGGGTAACAAGCCGAAAACTGAATAGCCCTAAAAACTGTAGATTTATGGTTAAACGTATGGTATAATTTTACCCTGTTGATTACTGACTGCGACCTCTATAGTGGATCTCAGAATTAATGAGACACTCCAAACCCATGCGGTTAGAAACCGCACCTACCGGGGGCAAAAGTGTTTATTTATTTTTAGAATTCACCATGAATTGCTTGTAGTCAATTTGCCATGTAAACTTTCTTTAGTAACGATTCGTATCAAATTTTATCTATCTGCGTTGAAACCTCAACAAAACCTAAACACTCTCAAAAATAAGGAGGAATCATGAAACAGGTAACCATCTCAATCAGTTGCATTCTGTTCATTATCCTTGCAGGATGCGGCTCGAAAAAAACAGTTGAGCGCATTGAAACCGATACAATCACTGACCTTTCCGGACGATGGAACGACACCGATTCTCGCCAAGTTTCCGAGGCGATGATTGCCGATTGTCTCAATCACCCATGGATCTCACGGCACACGGTCCGTTCGTCAGGCAAAGAGCCGATTGTCATCGTTGGCGCGATTCGTAACCGCAGCACCGAGCATATTGCCATTCCCACCTTTGTCAGCGATATTGAACGGGCGTTTATCAATTCCGGTTTGGTATCCGTCGTCGCTAGTGCCACCGAGCGGGGGGAACTGCGCGATGAGAAGGGGGACCAGAGCAGGTTTGCCAATCCCGAAACCGTCAAGGCAATGGGCCAAGAATTGGGTGCAGACTACATGATGACGGGACAAATCAACACGATTGAAGACCGTGAAGGCGGGAAACAGGTCACGTTTTATCAAACAGATTTGACCTTGACCAATATTGAAACCAATCAAAAGGTGTGGCTCGGTCAGAAGAAAATTAAGAAATTCATCGAGCGAAAGCGAGCGGCTTTTTAGAGAGAGCAAGCTATGCAAACTGTGAAAACCCTTCCGTTCTTGGCATTGCTATGCCTGAGTTTTGGCTGTAGCCCTTACAGTATGGAGAAAGTACAGATCGCTTTTGAACAGGGCGATTTTGATGGGGCTCTGATTGAATTGGATGCAAAAGGTAAGAGACAAGCCAAGTTACCGTATCTTTTTGAACGTGGACTGATCGCCCACTACGGCGACCGGTTCAATGAGAGCAATCGCACGTTTGAGCTTGCCGAGATTACCTCGGATGACCTGTATACCAAAAGCATCTCGCGGGAGGCTGTTTCACTGGTCACTTCGGATAACCTCCGTGCATACGCTGGAAGTCAATATGAGCGGCTGCTGATACATTACTACCGCGCCTTCAACTACGTCTATCTGAACATGCCGGATGACGCACTTGTTGAGTGCCGGAAAGCGAGCAGGTTGCTTCAATTCTATGCCGATGCCGACGAGAATTACGAATTTGTCGGGGCTGCCTTCATCGCCTATCTATCGGGTATCCTCTACGAGTGGGCGGGGGATTGGAACGATGCGTTCATCGCCTATCGCTGGGCGGAAAGGGCATATAAAGAGTACGGAGGGGCACTAGGGGTGCCTTTTCCGCAAGATGTAGGGACGTCTCTGGTGCGTCTCGCAGCGAAATTAGGCTTTCGGGAGGAATTTGAGAAATATGCTGCAACCTACGGTGAACCGTCCGAGGATCCACCCGATTCAGGTGAACTTATCCTGCTCTATGAAACAGGGTTCGTCCCCCCAAAAATTGAGCAAAACATCGTTTTCCCGATTCTCAAGTCCGATCCGATTGTCCAAGAAGATGCCGATCGAGACGAAAAAAAGGTTCGGGAATACGCACGTGAACTGTCAAGTAGACGCAATCGGCAGTATAAAGAAATTCAGATTGAATACCTCTTGCGCGTCGCAATTCCCGCCTACCGTTCAAATCGTCCACGGCTCGTTGGTATTGCCGCAAACACAGCACATGGACATACTACCGGAGTTCTGGTTGAAGATATCGAAGCCGCAGCACTAAAAACGTTTGAGTCTGAGTTGCCGACCATTATGATTCGCACGATTGTGCGCGGCGTGTTAAAATATCTCGGTTTCCGTCAAGCGAATAAAAAAGGAGAGGTCGCCGGACTGCTTGCCAACGTACTGAATGTCGTCACCGAAAGTGCGGACACCCGTTCATGGCAAACCCTGCCGAATCAGATTTTTCTGGTACGGACGCGCTTACCAGCGGGTACGCATAATATTACACTTTCGTTCTCTGACCGCGCCAATCGACGAGTTAAAACGGATACGTTAGCAGATGTTGTAATTCGGAAAAATGATACGACGTTTCTGAATTACCGCACGTTTGAGTGAAAGTTTCCCAGTCCTGATAACCAAAGCCTCATTGGTTAACCTCTATTTCAAGTTGCCTGTTTTGCGGAGCCGCCCGCTCCGCCCTACGGAACGTGACATCAACAGGCGTCTGCGGATATTCAATACCGTGTCCCGCAAGCAGCTCCGCAATCGTCCGAATCTGAATCTTTGGATAGGTCGTATGAGCGACGTGAAGCCATTGAAAACGACCTGCTGCCACCGCTTCCTTAACCATCGGTTGGGTCGGCGGGTTTAGTGTGATAAAAACCCCGATTACAGCGTCTTGGGTTTCGACAACCGATTTCAGCTCCCGTATGTCCCTGACAGAGACCTTTCCACTTTTGACCTGAACCACAATCTTCTGGGTCAGCGTCTTTTTTGGCTTGTCCGGGTCAATATCTTCATAATAGATCACCCCATCCACGCCTTCGTCCGCGCCCTTTTTTTTGCCCTGATACGGTCTCGCCCGAATTAGACTTAACGCCCACCACTGGAATTGATACCGATCCTGAACTGCTAAAGCCTTTGCACTCTCCGCATCTTTCGGTTCACCAATAATTTCATATGCTACATCGTCGCCAAAGGCATCAGCGAGGCGATATTTCAATAAGGCGATGGCAAGATGGGTGATGTCAACTCCAATCCACCGGCGGTTAAGCCGTTGAGCAACGGCTATAGCTGTCCCACAACCACAGAACGCATCCAATACAACATCACCTTCGTTGCTACTCGCTTGGATAATCCGCTCAAGCAACGGTTCCGGTTTTTGAGTCGGATAACCGAGACGCTCCTTTGCTTGAGAGTTTATGGGTGGTATATCGATCCAAACATCTTGAGCGGGAACACCGGGCATCTGATCTAAAAACTGTTTCAATCTAGGCACGCCATTGCGAGTATAATATAATCTGCCGGATTTATGATATTCCTGCATAGTGCTCAACGGGCAACGCCAAATCTTAGTAATTCCGTTCCATTCATACTGATACCCTCCCCCACTTAAAGAGCCTGCGGTTAAATCCCTGTCTAAAAACCTTCTATCATTTTCATCAATATGCTTATACCTCTTGAGGTACTCGTCAGAATATGGCTGATACTGTTCATTATGAGTGAAAGAATCATTTTTTGAATAATAGAGTATAATGTCATGCACACTCCCATATACGGCAGAATCATTATGGGCTGCGGTTCGTCTCCAAGTAATCTCATTCCTGAAATTCTTAACCCCAAAAATCTGATCTAAGATAATCTTCAAATAATGCGATGCCGTCGGATCGCAATGGAGATAAAAACTCCCCGGCGGCTTCAGGACGCGGTGGAGTTCCACCAACCGCAGTGCCATCATCACAAGGTATGCCATCAGGTTCGTTTCTGTAAGAAAGCCACGAAAGCTCTTGATTGTCTCAACCAGAAGGGGCGGCGCAGTTACGACCAACTCATGATACGCCTGCTCGGTGGTTTCACCCCAACGCCATGTATCCTCAAAGGCTTGAATCTGCGCCTGCGACGACGAGCCATCCGCCTCACTGAAAATCACATTGTACGCCTGATTTGAATTGAACGGCGGATCAATGTAAATGAGATCGACACTTTCGTCGGGGATGTAGGTCCGCAAAATATCTAAATTGTCGCCATAGTAGAGTTGATTCGTATGCATCAATTACCTCTTTAGGGCTTACACAGCCAACTGTAGGCGGGGCATCTTGCCCCGCACCAATTATGCTGATGGGACACCTTACCTCATGCTGAAGTGCGTAAGTCCTACTCTTGCTTATAAAGTAAGGTAACGCAAGTTGCTAGTAGCCAGCATATTCCAACCAATACCCCCTAATCCCTGTGCAAATTGTATCATTGATGTAGGTCGATTTTCCAAAATCGACGATTGGGTGTCGAGATGTGAATCTCGACCTACAGATTCTGATAGGTTTCCAATAACTAGCAACTTAGGTTAAGGTAGGGCTTGAGAAATTGTCCGGTATAGGAAGCAGGGGTTTGGGCGACCGCCTCCGGTATTCCTTCTGCGATAATCTCCCCACCGCGATGACCACCTTCTGGACCGAGATCGATAATATGGTCTGCGGTCTTAATCACATCGAGATGGTGTTCGATCACTAGCACAGTATGTCCGCCATCAACCAGTTGGCTCAGACTGTCTAGCAGCTTCTGAATATCGGCGAGGTGCAATCCAGTGGTGGGCTCATCAAGGATGTAGAAGTTATGCTTGCCGCGCTTGATTTTCCCGAGTTCATTTGCCAATTTTACCCGTTGTGCTTCCCCACCAGAGAGAATCGGTGCTGGGTGTCCTATCTGTAAATAGCCCATGCCCAAATCGTTCAGGACGCTCAGTTTATGGTGGATGAGCCGCTGATTCGCAAAGAAGTCAACGCCTTCCTCAATTGACATCTTCAACACCTCTGCGATGTTTTTCCCGTTATATGTTACCTCAAGGGTTTCGTCATTATATCGCGCCCCCTTGCAGGCCGGACAAGGAACTTCCACATCGGGCATAAAGTGCAATTTCGTTGTGATCTGACCCTCACCGCCGCACTCCTCGCATCGTCCGCCTTTAACGTTAAAGCTGAATCGGGAAGCGGTATAACTGCGCGCTTCTGATTCCGGAGTGCTTGCAAAGAGCTTTCGGATATTGTCGTAGAAACCGATATAGGTTGCCGGATTGGAGCGCGGGGAACGCCCGATCGGGGATTGATCGATGTTGATTACATCACTGATATATTCATAGCCCTCAACGTTATCGTGGTCTCCAGATAGAACACGGCTATCGTGGAAGATGGAATAGAGTTTCTTATAGAGGATTTCGTTAATCAGCGTGCTCTTGCCGGATCCCGATGCGCCTGTGATGCAGATAAAAAGTCCTAACGGAATCTCCACATCAATATCTCTTAGGTTGTTCTCTCGCGCCCCACGGATGATAATTGAAACGCCATTCGCTTCTCGTCGACCTTGCGGGATTGCAATCTCCTTCTCTCCGCTCATGTACTGCCCGGTTAGCGACACTGGATTTTTCAAGACTTTATCAGCAGATCCCTCTGCAACCACCGTCCCACCATGAATCCCAGGACCGGGACCCAATTCAATAATATGGTCTGCAGCTCGGATTGTTGTTTCATCGTGCTCGACCACAATCACAGTGTTCCCAATATCTCGCAAATGTCTCAGCGTTTTGAGCATCTTAATGTTATCTTTGGGGTGAAGCCCAATCGTTGGCTCATCCAGCACATATAGCATCCCCATCAGACCAGAACCGATCTGCGTTGAGAGGCGAATACGCTGCGATTCCCCACCTGAAAGCGTCGCTGACCGCCGGTTGAGGTTAAGATAGTCTAGACCGATACCGAGTAAGAGCTCAATCCGGGTCGTGAGTTCTTTAATGACCCGGGTTCCCGCCTCTCTCTTCTGCGCTGGGATCAACGTGATTCCCTCTAGGAAAACTTTTAATTCCTCAAGATGTATATCGCCCAATTCATGGATATGTTTATCATTGATGGTGACAAGGAGCCTCTGTTTCTTCAGCTTACTTCCATCACAATCGGGACAGGTATGTTCGACCATTACCTTCCGTAGATACTCTTCCATTCCCGAATGCGCTTCCCCGCGCTTGCGGTAATGTCGATAGTGCCGATCAATCCGGTTGATAATCCCATCAAACTGCATCTCTCTGCCAATATGATGGTGGGTCATCTGCTTCGCGCCTTCCGGCATGACAATCTTAAACTTTTCTCCTCTGGTTCCGTAGAATACGAGATCGATAACTTCATCGGGGAGGTCTTTGAAGGGCGCATCAAGGCTGAAATTATAGTGTTGGGCGAAACTATACATTATCCGACCATCCCAACGGTCTGGATCGTAATTGAAGGCTTGCTTCACGAAGGCCCCCTCTACGATGCTTCGAGTTTTATCCGGGACAAGCAGGTCGGGATGAACTTGGAGGTAAGTGCCTAACCCAGAACAGGTGACACAGGCACCAGTCGGTTCATTGAAGGTGAAGTGGTGCGGTCCCAACTCCCCCATAACGACGCGATGCTCAGCGCAACCAAAATCCTTGTAGAAGGCACGGATATCTTTATCGGCTATTTCGGGACTCAGGATACGGAAACTCATAAATCCTTCACCGACAAGGATAGCATGGTCGAGGGCAGCAAGAATCTGTTTGTCAATTTCTGGCTTAATCACAAATCTGTCGATAATGGCTTGAATGTTGTGCTCTACTTGTTCGTCTAGCTCAATCTCTTCACTCAGATCATGCAAATCACCATTAATCCGAACCCTGCGGCACCCCTTCAAACGAACATCATCAAAGAGATACGCATAATCTTCACCGTAAATCTTGAATACAGGGGCATAGATTTCGAGTTCCGTCCCTTCAGGTAATGATAGTATATGTTCCATTAACTGGTAGGGAGTTCGGGTTGGAACTGCTGCCTCACAATAGGGACAATGAGAAATCCCGATTGTGGCGAATAGCATCCGCATATAGTCGTAGAGATCGGTCATCGTGCCCACTGTTGAGCGGGGATTCATGGTAATTGTTTTCTGCTCGATTGAGACAACGGGGGACAACCCATCGACAAAATCAACATCCGGTTTCTTCAACTGTGCGACAAAGCGTTTGGCATAGGTAGACATTGACTCCAAGAAACGACGCTGCCCTTCGGCATAAACTGTTTCAAACGCAAGCGACGATTTCCCAGAGCCGCTAAGACCTGTCACGACCACCAGTTTATTTCGCGGAATTTCGATGTTTATGTCCTGTAGATTGTTCTCCCTCGCGCCTCTTATACTGATTGTCTCCCTCATCCATGTCTCCTTTGTGTGAAATGCGAAAGTGAATGATTCTTCACCTATTGATTGACCTACCTGTACCTATGCTATGAAGTCCAGAATTGTTACATTCTTCATCCTTAAAACCGCCATTTTTTTTCGGCATACTATACATAACATAAGTATATCATTTCACTATGACCTATTCAAGGGAAATATTCCGCTAAATAGGGTCATTTCATTCTCCTGTGGGAGGGATTTTCCAATCCCGATCCCTACCGGTAAAGCGATTCCCGAGTTGCGCTTTTCAACCCAAATGATTAAAAAGCCGAAAACTGAATAGCTCTATCCGCTAAAAATCAGATCTCTCCGAATCTCTCAATCACCTCTGCGTGTGAAGCGGTGCCGGTTGTCCCAATTTTAGTAACGGTGACCGATGCGACGAGGTTTCCAACCTGCGCCGCTTCAAGGTAGCTAGAGCCACCGCAAAGTGTCGCAACAATTGCAGCGGAAACACTGTCTCCTGCTCCCACCGGATCAACCTCCATTTCAAGTGGAATGCCCGGTACATGCTCAATCTGTTCATCCTGAAATACCAAGATACCCTCCGGACCAACGGTTACAAAAAGTGGTTTTCCTGTCCGCTCCGTCAAGATCTGCCCACATCTCATTACTTCTTCTATCTCGACTTCTTCCCCAGGCCAATCCAAATTAACGGCGCGTTTCGCTTCAAATCGGTTCGGCTTGATAGTAACGTGATGATACTTTCCGATTCGTGTCCGAGAATCCACAAAAAAGAGTTTATCGGGAAACTCCACAGCCAGTTGACAGATTTCCGATCGCACCCGATCTGTTACAACTCCCCAATTATCATGCGGCATCTGATCACCCACAATGATTCCTTCCACTTGCAGCACACATTCGCGTAAAGCATGAATCACTCTATCCTCTACTTCAGATTGCATCATAGATTGGTTCTCAATATCAAATCGCGGGCCTTCCGTTTCAACCCCTTCATATCCTCGGTGGATGGGCTTGAGATAGGTCGGGGTAACTCGATCTGGGGTGCTTATCATGAAATCTGTGATACAACTGTTGGCTTCTAAGCATTCCAGCAGGGTGCTCCCAAATCCATCTTCGCCGATCACACTCAACATGTAAATTTCTCCGACCTCTAGCGCGGCAAGATTGTTGGTAACAGTTCCCGCAGCACCCGGACTGTAGCGTTGATCTGCGACAGGATTCGTATGCCAAGGTGTCTCTAGCGATAGGGTTGATTTCGTTTTATCGACTATCCAATATGCGTCAAGGTAGAAATCCCCGACAACCAGAATCTTTCGCTCTCGAAACCCTTCCAGAATTGTTTTGAGACGTGCTTCATCCATAGAATCTCCTTCCGTGTCAATCACTGTCCAACCGCTTCCTATAGACCAATTTTTATATTGACGTGGAATTTGTGCATGTGTTACATTGCTAACCGTTTCTGATTGCAAGAAGATATTCGTTTACTGTAGCAGGTTTTCACTGTTAATTCAAGAGGTATAAAAATGGTCGCTAATGTTGCCCATCGAGGGGCGTCAGGAAACTACCCCGAAAATACATTAATTGCCTTTCAGAAGGCTTTAGAAATTGACGTTGATGAAATTGAGCTCGATCTCTACCTAACAAAGGACGACCACCTAATCGTCATGCACGATTCAACCGTAGATCGGACGACAGACGGCACGGGCGCAATTTCAGATCTCACACTGGCTGAAATCAAAACCCTTGATGCTGGAATAGCGTTTGGTGAACAGTTTCGGGGTGAGCGCGTGCCGACATGGGAGGAGGCGTTAGAGCTTGTGCAAGGGAAGGTTGGCCTCAATGTCCACCTCAAGGAAGGCGGGAACCCAGACGGGCACTATGAGCGCGAGGTTGCAAAGGCGTTGAGCCATTTTCAGATGGTAGAGGATTCTATTCTCACATGCAGCGATGCAAGCGTTGGCATTTTTGCTGAGATTGACTCGCGGATCGAGTGCCGAATCTTTCGCGCAAACCGCACCCCAGAGGAATATATCCGCAAATCGGTGGAGATGGGGCTTCGGACGATGCAGCCGGGCCGGGACATCACAACTCGGGATTTTGTCCAAAAAGCACATGCAGCAGGACGAATTGTGCACGTCTTCTATGCGGATACCCCTGAAGACATGCGGGCTTACATCGAAATTGGCGTTGATGGGATTCTGACGAACTACCCGGAACGACTGAAAGCGGTTCTCACAAAAACCTAGTAGGAGCGATTAAAGTCAGTGAGCAGCATCACAAAAAAGCGGTATGTACACAAAAGCCTGAATCAATTGAGGATTATGTTAATTTCACTGTACTTTAGACAGGTGCTATCTTTTCCTGTGTCAACGTTGTGTCAAAAGTTGATTCAACCTTTCTAATTCTGCCTCCAATTCGGTACGGGCTTTGGCCTCTACTTGCGCTCTAGCTTCGGCCGCTTTTCTGGCTTCGGCTTCTACCTCCTATTTCAATATAAACCGTCGCGTTGCCAGATGCTTTCGGATATGAAGGTAGAACATATCCGTGCTTTTGTTTGTCATCGGCAAATTCTAAGCATCTTCATCCTCCTCAACAGAACTCAAAATTAGCAGCTATCAACTATCTTCTTTTTGACCGATTCTATCCCTAGTTTGACAAGCGCGTCAATGTCTAGGACTGCCTCCGCCTCTTGAACCGCTTCAAGTGATGCGTTGGTCGCTGGATGTGCGGGAACAAAGAGCGAACAGCAGTCATCATGCGGGAGCGTCGAAATCTTAAAGGTCCCAATCTGCTCTGCCAAGTCCATAATCTCCGCTTTATCATCGCCGATCAGCGGGCGCAAAATAGGAATCTCTGCGACCTCCTCAATCACGCGAAGATTGCCCAACGTTTGTGAGGCGACCTGCCCAAGACTCTCTCCAGTAACAAGGCACTGTGCTTTCGCAGCCACTGCGATCTGCTGTGCAATACGTACCATCATTCGACGGTAAAGGATGACCCGAAACGGGGTGGGGGTTTGAGTTACAATTTCCTGCTGGACTTCTGCAAATGGGACAAGGTAAATCTGTGTCCGATAGTTCCAAGTCGCCAAGATCTCAGCAAGTTCTTCTACCTTTTCAAGCGATGCTCTGTCTGTATAGGGATAGCTATAAAAGTGAACGAAGAGTGCTTTGACGCCACGTTTCATCATCCGCCAAGCCGCAACCGGCGAATCAATCCCACCGGAAAGCATAACGAGGACTTTCCCGCTCGCACCTACGGGCAGACCGCCGACCCCTCGAATCTTTTCCACATAGATGTATGCTGCTTTGTCGACAATTTCAATGTTGCAGCGCAAGTCGGGGGTGTGCATATCTGCCGATGTGCCGGTCGCACTGAGTAGATGCGCTCCTACCGCCGCACTAATCTCAGGCGAAGTAAGCGGAAAACGCTTGTTTGCCCGCTTCGTTTCAACTTTAAGCGTCCTGAACTGCCGGTCTTTAACGAGTTCCAATGCGGCATCTTGAATAGCATTGAGGGTTTGTTCTACTGCCAAAACGAGTTCAAAATGGGCTATTCCCATCACTTTGCCCAACCGTTCTTGAATCGCTGCGACATCTGCTTCGGGATGCAATATCACCAACAGCCGTCCGTATATTCGCCGCACCGCTGCACATCCCATGCCCTTCAATGCCAGCTTTATATTCTGAGCGAGTTTCTTTTCAAAATAGGAGCGGTTCCCGCGCTTTAATCCAATCTCACCGTAGTGCACCAAAAATAGTTTTTCCATAACGTGTGTCGAAATCCTGTCATTCTATATCACTATCATCAAATAGTAGTGGTTGGATGTCAGACCGCTCTATAATTCGTTGAGGTTTTTTTAATTTCAATTTTGGCAGCGGAGCTCTTGGCATTGCAGGTCCTAGGTAAGCCAACAACTGACCTTTGGATACTGGAGGAACATTTGGCAGCACCGCTGCCCGCCATGTGCTTGATAACCAACTAAAGCGTGCCCCATTGAAATCGCTGACCATTCTGTATCATCTCTTTTAATTCCGCAATCAAGAGAGCTTCATCATGAACTTGCTGCACAACAGCTGGGGAATGTGTATTAACTATCACTTGACATAATGGATTATCTGACTCAACAGGGTGAGTCACATCGGTAGCGATGTCCTGAAGCAGCTTTAAGATTGCAGGTATTCGCGCTGGATGAATGCCATTTTCCGGCTCTTCCATACAAATGAGACCAGTTGCTTTGGGGTCTAATTCCAAAACCGATAGTGCCAAAAAACGTAACGCTCCATCCGAAAGCGAGCGCGCGGGATAAACTGTGCCGCTATGGTCTGTGACTTCCAAAGTGAGCAGCTCACGTTGTTCGTCACGATCAATTCTGACCGCTGCAACATCGTCAATCAGTTCCGATAGCCACGCAGCAACCTGGGCATATAGCCATTTATCATTCCTTCCCCTTTGGGAGTCAGACTGGTATTTTTTTTAGATCGTGCTAGGTGAAATAGAGTTGCTGGCAACTGGGAGCCGTCACTCCCTAAACCGGGGGGTGTTGTAAATTCATCAGGTTCGCGGAGCGAAGCAGGCTCCAATTGCAGTAACCGCCAAGACTGTATTTCACGACGCGCTAACAGTGCTGTTGGAGTCTCTGCGGTGTTGATAGTAGAGAGAACAGTGCGTGGGAGAGTCTTAGATAGAATTGTTTGAGGCCTAACACTATTTCCTCCATCTTGGTGTACCTTTACTACTCGATTTTCCCCTTGAATTCTGGTAGAGATAAAGGGAACCGCTCTCTTGCCTTTTAGTACAGAGTCGCGCCAGTCTTTTCTTTGGTCAGCGAATTTTAGGTGTTTTCCCCAATCGCCCCGTTTCAGGTGCTCAAGGCTCTCTTCAATAAGTTCAAGGGTTCCCAATGAAGGCAGGCTATCATCCACACGATACGCGAGCACAATGCGATAACGAAGAAGCGTTATTGTAGCTTTTGCCTGTTGTCCCAAGTCATCTACACCCTCTTCGGGAATTATCATCTCAGCTTCAAAGGACATCTTCTTGGTATCTATGTTACCTATACGGTGGAATAGATTGCGGACGTCACTTGTCCTACCCTCCTCACTACGCACCGAACGGGCTGCGTCAATTAACGTATGGTTGGCTAAAGCACTAAGAAACTGAATTGCATCAAACAGATTTGATTTACCTGTGCCGTTTACGCACCGGCAACACAGGTAAAGGGGCCCAAGGGAACATCAACATCAATAAGGTTTTTAAAGCCAGAAACTTTTAATCGGGTCAACATAGTGTTCACCCCCGTTCTATTGCGCTGTCAGGTTACTGTTAGTTTCCTAAAATATCCATCGTTGTCCGAAAGTGCAGCTTAGCGACATGGCGCAAAGATTCAGCACCGTGCTGTTTAACAAACTGCTTGCCTCCGTCAATTACTTGCGACGCGCCTTTGGGCAATTGGATCTGATATTTATCGGAGAGTTGTTCTAGCTGTTGGAGAAAAATGTCACGCGCAATAATTGATGCAGCAGCGACAGCAATATCACTTTCCGCCTTCGGCATTTGCACCAACTTGATGTTGGGATTCAGCACAACCTGTAACTCTGTTTCCAATACCTCTTCCTTAGCGAAACGGTCTACAAGGATGTAACGGCAATCCACACGCTTGCGGAGATCCTGAATCACTTTGGCGTGGAGCGACGCAAGCAGATGGTTCAGATTTCGTCCATGCCTCCTGAATAAAGTATACTGTTCATTATATCGGATTGGTTCAAGACTTGACCATGAGATATTATCACCGTGGTGCCTCCGCATTTTTTGGGCAAGTTTCTTGACCTGCAAATCAGAAAGTTGTTTCCCATCACGGACTCCCAATGTGTGCAATATATCACGGATTTCAGGATTGACGTATACACCGGCTACTACCAACGCCCCAAAATAATCCCCTTTGCCCGCTTCATCTGTGCCGACCCAAGCGGACCAGTTATGGTGACCTACTGAGTTTTGAGTGGATTTTACCATATCATGCCTAGTACCCTTCCCGTTGTATACCCGCGTCAGGCACAGGGGCAGCGCGCGGATCTAAAACTTCATCGACACCGTAGAATTGTCCACTCTCGCGTCCTATGCCGCGGTCAACGACCCCCGCCCCTGTCTCCTTATTCCCACTGATATAATTTTCGCGTAAGCGACCACCATCATATACCGCCCATCCTCCATTGGAAGTGATGTTATTGGAAATAATTTCGGGCGAAGCAGAGGCATGGCATCTAATCGCATCTTGATAGTTGCTCGATATTTCGTTGTAATGAATCGTCGGTCGCGAGTCGTCATCGCAGACTATCCCTAATTCATTCGCTAGGATTGAGTTTCGGGCTATTTCTGGAGACGCATTTTTTAGGCATTTAATTGCCGTGCCATTCTTGTCAATTTGATTGCTACTTATCGTTGGGGAACTATCGTCACAGAGGATTGCCATCTTGTTATTTTGTAACAGGCAACTTTCAATCTGTACGCCATCGGATTGGGAAGAGAGTGCTATGTCAGCTTCCTGAATACGGCAGTAACTCAGATGAGAGTTGGGACTGGTACCTTCAAATCGGATGCCGATCCAATCGCCGGTTTTGGGCGGTTTTGTCTCGGATCCGAGTAAACCAAATATAATCATACGGTCTGGCTTGCCTTCTGCATACAGCGATCCCCGGACAATTAATTGATGGGTGCCTGTTTCCGAATCCATACCGACAACCGAGTCGGATCGAATGGTTAACGTTTTCCCTTCGGGGACAATGACATCGCCGACAATTTGAATCTTTCCCGCCCAGACCTCGTTCTCCGTCAACTCGCCGGATTTTTGGAGTGGATTCTCGCTAGTGCCCACATCGCCGATGTTGAATCCACCGCCTTGGCAACCGAACCAGAGAAAACCAGACAATATGGAGATGATAAAGTGAAGCCAGCTGCCTACAAGTTTCATAAAAATTCCTTCCACTTACTGACATTGAGAGTAGAACAACTAACGTTGATTATAAAAGAATCTAGAAGGCTCTGTCAAGTCTGTTTTTGATAGCCTCCAAACGAGTGCTTGACTTTACACTATGTTGTCTGATACAATACTACCAACACATATACTTCGTGCGTGTATAAATTTTTGTCGTGTTTGATTGGGGCACACAGATGTTTTTCAAACGTCAGAGGACTGTTCCCACCGGCTACGCTGCCTCCAATTTCTTGCTTACCTACTTCGTTGTTGGGTTGGTGATTTTTTCGCTTGCCTTCGTGTATTATACCCGACGGCTTCTCCAACACAATGAAGTTTTTGTGAAGCAGGTAGAACCATTGGCACATCTTACGGCTGTGCTTCTGAGTATCAATGATGGGCAACTCCAAAGTCAACTAAGCCAGATTATTAATAAGGAGCTGTTGACTGAAAGCCGGCTCTCATTTATCATGACAGATGCCGACGATGGTCAAATCCAAATCGCTAAAAATCTTAGTGATAAGATCATTGAAAAAAAGATTGATGATAACAGCCCGCTCTCTGACGCTGAGAAGTCAAAACTTATTGATATTCTCAATAGGATGAAACGGAACGAACCAATACCGCTCCATAATTTCATGTCTGATGGGTATTTTTATCATGGTGAAGCGGATGCTAATGCGATTGATCGACTCCCGTTTGTCATCACGGATTTGAAGGACAATCCACGGCAGTGGAAGATTTGGGATCAATGGCTTACAGCGGAAATTGCTACGCCCGAACAATATGAGCGGGCGAAGAGACTGGTTCATAATTCTAAAGCCATGGGGCGCTTTGTCTTACTGCAAACCAACCCCGGCAGACCCCTTCAAGGCCATCTGTACTACGAGGTAACCCCTGACTACATCATCTTCGTTATGCCCATTGTGTTGGTTGTAGTCTTCTCGACCATCTTGATTGTCGGTTTTTTGAGCTATCGACGGATTAAAACCGTTGAGCAAGCGTCGATTTGGGGTGGGCTTGCAAAGGAAACCGCGCATCAACTCGGCACACCGATTTCTTCCCTGATGGGGTGGGTCGAGCTGTCAATGGAACTGGACAAGCAGCGAGGAGACAATACAAATGCTGAAATTTATGCAAATATGCAAAGTGATATCGCTCGACTCCAACGTATCACAGAACGTTTCGGCAAAATTGGATCGTATCCACAGCAAACCCCTATCAACATTAATTCAGTTATCGGCGATGCTGTTGCTTACTTTCAAAAACGTTTGCCGAATCTAAGCAAACAGGTTGAATTGCGCGTCGTTGACCGCAAACTTCCCGAAATTGTAGCGAATGCAGATCTGTTACAATGGGTTTTTGAAAACCTGATCCGGAATTCACTGGATGCAATAGACAAAGAAAATGGCGTCATCGAAATCGATCCCCGGCTCCATCTAAAGCAGCATCAGATTGTCATCCGGTATAAAGATAATGGACAAGGAATTCCCCGGCAAAACCGGAATAAAATCTTTCGTCCGGGGATGACAACAAAGAAACATGGATGGGGACTTGGTTTGACACTTGTTAAACGTATCATTGAAGCATATCATCATGGACGGATTCGGCTCATTGAGACCAGTTCGCAGGGAACAACCTTTGAGATTGTATTGCCCGTAGAAACCGCTGAAGATGAGAAAACAGCCAAACTTCTGACGATAAGTTCACTGTTCTGGACGAAGTTTAAGGAGAGAAAGGAAGGGAAACAAAGTGTTAGCGCAAAACATAATGCGTAAAATCTTGTGGGTTGATGATGAGATTGATGCACTGAAACCCCACATCCTTCTGCTCCGTGAGAAATCTTACGATGTGACACCAGTTTCCAATGGAACTGATGCGATTTCACTACTCAAGGAATCCTACTATGATGCTGTTTTACTCGATCAAGTTATGCCGGGGCAGGATGGCATGGCGACACTTGACCGAATCCGTGAAATTAACCCTATCTTACCAGTGATTATGGTCACGCAAGGCAGCGAAGACCAGTTAATTGATGAGGCACTAGGAAAACGGGTCAGCGACTTTTTGGTGAAACCCATTGGTGTGGCTCAGATCGCTTCGACCTTAAAACGTGTTCTAGATCAGGCTAATATCATTGAAGCACAGGTACCACGCAACTATACCCACGATTTTAACCAAATTCGCGCCAGTAAGGACGCAAATCCGGACTGGCGGGAATGGATAGATATCTATCTCAAGCTGCTCGAATGGGATTTTGAGTTGAATCGATTGGCGCAAACAGGGCTTGAAGAAACACATTTAGAGCAAAAAAAAGAATGTAACGCATTATTTTCTGATTATGTGCAGGGAAACTACCTCCGTTGGTTACAAGGTGAGGATTCCCCAATTCTATCAGTTGATGTTGTTGATAAATTTGTTATTCCCCACCTGAGGCAGGAACGCCAGGTGTATTTGATCGTCGTTGATTGCCTACGATTGGATCACTGGATAGCAATTGAACCCGTACTCCAACCCTATTTCTATATTGATAGGAATTACTATTTTTCAATTTTACCTAGCGCAACGCTCTACTCGCGCAATGCTATTTTTAGCGGTCTGTTTCCGCAAGAGCTAGCGGAAAGATTCCCACAGTATTGGCAGGAGGACGCCGCGGACGAAACCAGCACGAACCGTTATGAAAGGCAACTCCTCCAACTCCAACTCCAACGTGCAGGAATCAAGCTTAAACCGGGATTAAAGTACTTTAAGATCTTCGATACTAAGGGAGGCAATGAGTTTATACGCCAAGTCTCTTCGTTTGATCGGATCAGCCTATCCGCTTTGGTCGTGAATTTCATTGATATGTTGACACATCAGCGTTCCCAGTCAGACATTCTTCAACAGATTGCGCCGGACGAATCCGCCTTTCAATCTCTGACAAAGTCGTGGTTCGCTCACTCGGCCCTGTTCGAGATCCTAAAAATTATCTCGAAACAGGATGCCGTTATCGTTCTAACATCAGATCACGGTTCGGTTCTCTGTAATCGACCATCAAGAGCGTATGGAAACCGCGAAACCTCTACAAGTCTGCGCTTCAAAGTTGGTACAAATTTAGGCTGCGATACGGATCAAGCCATTTATATTGACGATCCGAAACGGTATAGATTACCTGCCGAAAACGCAAGTAAAAACTACATTATTGCAAAAGAAGATTATTACTTTGTTTACCCCAATCAATTCAATGAATATACCCGCCAATTTCGAGGTGGCTTCCAACATGGAGGCATCTCAACGGGCGAATTGATTATACCAGTGGTCACAATGACTCCGCGCGAACAAAGTTAAGATTCTAAACAAATCAGGTTGAAAGAGTGTACTCACAGACCACCTGTGAAGAATTTCATAGAACAGCATTTCCCGTCTAGTGTGGGCGTATACAGAGTCGGAAAGTAAACGGATAGAGGAATGCTTCCTCATACCGCCACTTAATTTCCCCCACTCCTAACGGCTTGACATTTTTGGTGTCGCTCCTGTTCTCATGAGGTTTTCTCACATCTTTGGTGATAGTGCACATGCTCACATAATCTTTTAATTTTCAAGTTCTTACAATTTTCTCGATAATTTAAGAATTTGGATACAATACCTGAAACGGGATGAGAAAGGTGCTTCGCGTTTCAACTCTGGGTGCGGTCATGGTGAAGATTATCATGAATATAGTGATGGTGCAGTAACAACGAAGAAATGAAGCTGTATCTATCGTAGGTCTCACGCCGGACGGTGTTATACGATATGCCCGAACGATGCAAAAGCATACGGATTACCATTATTGATTAAAAGATTACTTTTCCCTAAACCTGATTGTTTTGTTCGTTGCCTCCATAGATAGATCGGTTGTGAGTTATGTGACCTAAGTTCTTGAACTTAAGGACGGAGGCGACAATGGAAAAAGAGATTATCATTTCTGACGATGAATATGAAACGCGATGTGCTGTACTTGAAGATGGCGTTCTAACCGAGATTGATATTGAACGCAAAAATGACGAGCACACGCTCAACAACACTTATAAGGGTCGCGTAGAAAACGTCCTTCCCGGTATGCAGATTGCCTTCGTGAATATTGGACTGGAGCGACACGCTTTTCTGCATATTTCGGATATCATTCGTGATTTGGAAGAAGAGGGCTCCAATGGTGATTCCACAAAACTCGATCTAAACAGAAAATCGAACAATCCACCAAAACCCGGAAGGGGATATCCCTATTCTATCAGCGACCTTATTCACCCAAATCAAGAGATCCTAGTACAGGTCGGAAAAGAGCCGATCGGCACAAAGGGACCCCGTGTAACAACCTGTATCACGCTTCCTGGACGTTATGTTGTCTATCTGCCGACCGCGTCGAACATCGGGGTTTCTCGACGGATTGAGTCAGCAGAAGAAAGGCAGCGTCTCAGAGACATTGCCGAAGCAATACGTGCTGATGTTGAAGGTGGGTTTATTATTCGCACCTCTGCTGAAGGAAAAAGTGAGGCGGACTTTACCGCAGAGATCCAGTACCTTGTTGACCAATGGAAACGGATTGTTAAACAAGCTGAGAAGATGCCTGCTCCAAGTCTTGTTCATAAGGAACACAGCTTCATTGTGCGAGTCATTCGAGATTCGTTCACCAGTGAAGTCACACGGCTCGTCATTGATTCCAAGGAACAGCATCAGGATGCGATGGAGTACCTTTCATCTTCTGGATCGGAACTACGTTCACAGGTCAAATTCTATGACAAATCAACCCCTATTTTTGAAGCCTACGGTATTGACAAAGAACTCAAGAAGGCATTGAGTGAAAAAATTTGGCTCAAATGTGGTGGACACCTCGTTATTCAACAGACGGAAGCGATGGTCTCTATTGATGTCAATACAGGGAAATTTGTTGGAAAAAAAGACCCCGACAGTACCATCTTGAGTGCAAACCTAGAGGCTGTTGAAGAAGTGGTGAGGCAGATTCGCCTGAGAGATCTTGGCGGAATTATCGTCATTGATTTTATTGATATGGACAACCCCGAACATCGGCGAAAGGTCTATAAATTGCTGCAGCAGGCGTTAGACAAAGATCGGGCTCGAACGAATCTGTTACACATATCCGATCTTGGACTTGTGGAAATGACACGGCAACGGACCCGTCCCAGCTTGGCAACTGTTCTCACTGAATCTTGTCCCTATTGTGATGGGCACGGATCAGTCCTTTCAACTGATACAATTACGATTGATCTGCTCCGATCTATCAAGAAAGCCCATCGGAAATCTCGGAAACGCCGCTTGAGGGTAGTTGCAAATGAACACATTGTATCCCATCTGCTTGACGAGAAAGCCGGTAGATTGGGACAACTTGAGAAGTCGATGAATCTACAGATTCGGCTGCAGGGGGATGCGGATGTACATCTTGAGGATTACCAAATCTTTGCAGAGGGTTCTAATCGCGAGATTTACTTGAATTAACGTTGACTGTTGAGAGAATTTTTGTTATAATTTCTACTTGCGTCTCCGCTTACTTTGAAGGGGGCGCGAACACTACACAGATTTTTTTAAGGAGAAAGAGAGATGTATGCTGTATTTGCCTCGGGTGGGAAACAGCATCGTGTTCAGGTGCATACGCTAATTGATGTTGAAAAGTTAGACACGCCTGTCGGTGAAGAAGTGACCCTATCAGAAATATTGGCTATAGGCGACGGTAACGGCAACGTGCAAGTCGGTGCACCGTACCTCGAAAATGCCGCTGTCGTTGGTGAAGTCGTACAACAAGCTAAGAACAAGAAAATTGTCGTTTTCAAGTCGAAAAGGCGTAAAGGGTATAAGCGGAAACTTGGACACCGGCAGCAATTTACCCGATTACGCATTACTGAAATACGAGACGGAAATAACGCATCCGAGGAGGAAAACGAAAATGGCTCATAAAAAAGGCGGCGGCAGTACAAGCAATGGACGAGATAGTATCGGTAAACGGCTTGGTGTCAAGCAGTTTTCTGGGAGTGCTGTGACTGCTGGGAGCATTCTGGTTCGACAACGCGGCACGCACATCCACGCTGGAAGGAACGTTGGGGTGGGAAATGATTACACGCTTTTCTCGAAAATTGATGGCTATGTCTGGTTTGAGCGGAAGGATAAGTTCCGCAGGAAAGTTAGCGTTTATCCAGAACGCCCCGATTTCTAGTGCTTTATCCCATCAAATTCGTCAAATTCAAAGCCTCGTCATTAGGCGAGGCTTTTTTGTTTTCAGACGTATGATTGCGTGGTAAAATATATCCCTGCTCTTTAGAACATGGCAGATCCTATCGGACCGGTCCTATTTGACGCAACTGTTTTATTTCTCATACTTTCTCAAGTTTTCAGACAAGAATTTTGAACCATGTCAAATTGGTACTCCCAAAAAATTCCACATCTTCTACATGAATTTAAAACAGACCTTGATCGTGGGCTGAGTAGTGAGGAAGCCACTTCCCAACGTAGCAAATATGGGAATAACGAAATACTGCAACCCTATGAACGTTCACTTCTTGCTCTCTTACTGAAACAATTTGCCAATTTAACAGTCATTCTCCTGTTTGTTGTTATCTCCCTCCTTTTCTATCTCCAACGTACTATTCACGAGATCTTAGTGTTTTCAGCGATTCTCTGTTTTCATGTCCTCTGGAGATTCATTCAGGCTGGACGGGCGCACTCGCAGCTTCAAGCGATTAAAGCCCATTTAGAGGTCAGCGTATCCGTTATTCGAGGTGAGCGTGTTATCAAACTACCCCCTACAGCGATTGTCCCCGGAGATCTATTGCTCCTGAAAGAAGGAGATTATGTCCCTGCTGATGCTCGCATTATTGAGGCTGATGCCTTGCTTGTCGATGAGGCACCGGTGTTTGGAACGACAACGAACACGCAAAAAAACGATGAAGAGATCTCTACTCCGAACTTGCCACCCAATAAACAAAGTAACATGATCTTTGGGGGGACCTATATCCTTGAAGGAGAAGCCAGAGCAATTGTTGTTGGTACCGGAGATCAGATGCAGATAAACAGATCCAACAAGCGTACGCCAGCGATGGTGGACCTAGATGCCGAAGCGGAAGTACAGATGGGTTTCTTTTACGACTATTTCCGAATTGGCGGGGGCATATTGGCAGTGGTAGCAATCGCCCTAGCATTTCTGTTTCAAGATAAAAGTGCCCATTGGAGTGAACTCCTGTTTCTTGGTTTCGGTTTTGTCATCGCTACTATTCCAGAAGGGATTGCTTCAACGAGTCGAGCTATCCTGACCCAACACGCTTATACACTCTTACAGAAGGGCATCGCAATTCGTAATCTTGTCAATCTGGAAAGATTGAGCAAACTTACGGCAGTCTGTGTTGATGAAGTTGGCAATTTTATGACGGGAGAGATGACTGTTTCGCATGTTTTTGTCGATGACAATCTCGTCGATCAGGAGACGTGGGAAGCTTGGCTAAAATCCCGTGATCAACATCTATCGGATGAGGTTGGCGAAGATACAATTTCAATGGCGTTGTCAGATTCAGAAGTGCCACGCGAATTTCCACTGTTGATCCTGCTTGCGAGTCGCTGTGCCGCTGATAGAAGCAGAAGTGATGTGGACGAAACTTCGACTGTGGCGGAAGTAAGCATCAGCACTAGGCTAAACCAAATCGCCGAAAGAATTGGATTTGACTTGGAACGTTACAATGCGGCTTTCACTAAGATTGATGAACAGATTCAGACATCAGAACGCCCATATAAAACGCTCGTTTTTGCACTCCAAGATGGAAAATTCTTAAAGCTAATGTTTGGGGAGGCAGAGGCAATCCTGCAAACTTGCCATCGCATTCAACTTGATGGAAACGCTAATTACATGAGTTTCGATCAGAAGCAGTTGATACATCAGACAATCGGATACCTATCAAACAGTAAAACTCAGGCTTTTGCTGTCGCTTATCGAAACCTAAACACTCCACCTCCACTCGAAGAAACACAGCACAACATGACCTTTTTAGGTTTCATTACTTTTATGGAGCTAGAGTATCCTAATTCAAAGGAGATTATCGAATCTAGTCTTGATGCAGGACTTAAAATTATCACAATAACAGATAGAGACAGAAACGCCGCTCTCGATATTACCAAAGAACTCACCATTGTTCAGGATAAACACGGAGTTGTTACGCAAGAAGACTTAGCTGAGTTCAGTGATGAGCACTATGAATCGATTGTAAATCGTTTACTTGTATATTGTCGTCCTTCCGCCGAACAAAAACAGAATTTGGTACAACATTTGAAACGCCTCGGTTATTCTGTTGGATTTTGGGGAAAATTACCGCTCGATTTGCGGGCGATGCGAATGGCAGATGTCAGTTTCGCTTCCGCTGCACGCTCATCTCATATTGTTCAACACCGCGCAGGATGTGTGATCCTTAAAGACGGTTTCGGTGTTATCACAGATCTCATGCGTCAAGTCCGTGAATCTTATATCAACTTAAGGAGTTCTATGCGTTGGCTGCTCTCCTGCAGTCTTGCACAAGCTATCATGCTCATCATTGGATACGCGCTGCCGTATATCGGTTTCTTGTTTCCTAAGCTACGTGACTTGCCCATGCCATTGACTCTGCTTCAACTGTTTTGGGTCCATCTACTCGTAAGTCTGATACCGTTGATGAGTCTCGGATATGATCGCGTCCGTGGTGATATCAGATATAGCAGACCCCAAAAGATTCCTCCTTTCCTAGCGCGTGCCGATTTCTACGATACGCTGCTACGCAGCCTTGTCATTGCATCAATGACTATTTTTAGCTTTATTCTTACAGCTGTGAGTACAGATGCAACCCAGCAGAACCCTCATGCCGCAGCACAAACGGCAGCATGTACGACATTGATTTTGGGGTTGTTGATTTCAAATTTCCAGTGCCATCGCTTCTTTTGGGAATCTGTTTTCCAAAGGATAAGGGCAAATCTTCCCCTATGTTTCACTATCTTGGCTTGTATTGCGCTGCATCTATCTTTCGTGTATATGCCGACAACACAACAGATATTCGGTTTTGCACCACTCGTCCAAGAGTGGCAATGGATGCTCGCATTCTGTGCAGTTCTGCTATTTTTGCCCTTAAATCTCACGATTCGGCGCCGTTAGGATTAATTTCTCAATAGCTTTCCTGCTCCAGTAGCACCTTCATTCGTGAACTCTAATGTGATAAAGTTCTATTAAGTGCTGCAATCAATACATCACGAAGTCGAGTGCCGACAATCTGCTCTTCGCCGGGCTGAAGACTGAGTGAAAACACTGTCAATGAGTTGCTTTGACGCTTAGCCGATTTGTCATCAGGCGGAGCCGGTGGAAAGAATTCGCTTACCCGCGTCACATAGGGATTGTAATTACACAACACCGATATAGGCGGATTACCTTCTCGCAACTCGCGTCCACACTCATCTGCAGTCAGCCCAAAAACCTCTGCATCCCAATCCACAACCAGCTGCATGAAGCGGTTACTGCCATTACGGAGTTCAATCTTAGTTTTAACACCGGATACAGATTCTAGAAATCCGACAATTCTCTTCAACGTCTCCGTCTGTTCGCGATACAAGGCATCAAGGTCGACAGTCAACCATTTTTCAAGAGCTGCCATACAACCGATAATCTCCTCCTTTCCGACCTTCATGGCGCGGCACACCGCACCCTCAACTGGCGTGGCATTGGCAAGTGCCGCCTCAATCAGGTCCCATCGTCCAAACAACAGCCCACTCGCTTGCGGTCCCCGTAATCCTTTGCCGCCACTAAACCCATAAAGATCTACGCCCAGATGTGCATACCGCCGGATATTGTCAATGGGTGGGATGCCGCCAGCTGCGTCTACAAATACAGGAATATCTGCAGCCTTACAAATCGATACCATCTCTGCTAGCGGTGGTGGATCGACCGGATCTGGATCGGCGGAGTATCCCGTGCAAAGCATGGCGGTCTTATCGTTAATGGAGTGACGCAACGCGTCCAGCGACCTAACCACCACCGGTTTTCCGCCTACCAGTCGCAGCGCACTGTCGAAGATACTACGCCCACCCCACATGATTATCTGATCCTTGAGTCCAGTAGTGTCGGGCAATTGCCAAATTTTCTCTGGATCCGTGCCTGCTATGCACGCTGCTGCTGCCAACGCCATAGATCCAGCAGCACCGGAGGAGACCATGCCGGATTCTGCCCCCGAGATCTCCGCAAGACGCCTGCCTACTCCTCGTTGCAGTTCTACCACATCAACCATATAATGCGCTGCTTCATCAATTGCCCGGCGCACCTCTGGCCACACCACTGTCGCACTCAAAAATGTAAAAGGAAGGTTGGCATTGATGAATGGTTTGACACCTAGACGAGTATAAACGTTGGCGTCAAAGCTGTGATCTGTTCCTTCTGTCACCTGTTGGTCGGCTGGATAACGCATCCATTTCTCTCCTTGCGTTCAAGTGTGTTGCCTGATGAACTTCTCCGAAACTAACCTGTATCCCTATTGTTTCTCCTCGCAAAATCAATTTAACAATATGCGCTTGATTATACAAATTATCAGATCGGTGTCAACGGGAAAGTACGGTGCACTCTATCTCAGGTGTAGGACTTCCAGTGTAGGTTACCGAAGTGACTCAGAAAAAGGATTGACTTGGCTGACGGATTGTTTTATGCTGTTACCAACATTACGATCCGGAAAAGGGAGATTAAGATGGATGAGAAAAAGTTAGGGGTATTGGTCCACGGAGCAGGCTGGGTCTCGACACAACATATTAAAGCATTTGAAACGAATCCACACACAGAGGTGGTCGCAATCTCAAGCCGAAAATTGACAAGTTGTCAAGCCCGTGCAGCGGAATCGGGATTGGAAAATATCGGGCTTTACGATAACTATGAGCAAGCTCTCAAGCATGATGGTGTGGACATCGTTTCTGTATGTACTCCTCAATTTTTACATGCAGAAAACACCATTGCCGCAGCAGAGAACGATATGCATGTCGTCATTGAAAAGCCGATTGCCAATAGTCTTGAGGAAATTAAAGCAATGCGTGATGCGGTCCGAGCTACAGGAGTGAAGACAATCGTCAGCTTTGTCTTGCGGTGGAATCCGCTCTTTGAGACCCTCAAAGCAATGGTAGCTGATAACGCGATTGGTGATCCTTACTACGTCGAAACAGATTACCAACACGACATTGCTAGTTGGTGGACAGGTTACGAAGACGCCAGAAAGAAATCAACCGGTGTGAGTGCGATGATCACAGGAGGGTGCCACGCCGCTGATTCGCTGCGTTGGTTTGCTGCCAAGGGTGAGTACGAAGCTGCTGATCCCGTCGAAGTATTTGCTTATTCAGGTGGCTACCGCAAAGGGGTTTCGGAGGAGTATGACTACTTCACCTCGCGATGGCAGGAGGCACCGCCGCTGGAATATGACGACTTTGAGATCTGTCTGGTCAAGTTTGCGAATGGCGTGTTGGGCAAGGTCTCTGTCAACTACGGCTGCATCATGCCCTACACCTTTCCACTTGAGATCTTTGGCAATCGCGGATCAATCAAGGACAATCGAATCTGGTCGCATAAGTATCCCGGACAAAATGGGTGGGTCGAGATACCTGCCATCCTACCCGACAGTGCCGACGTTACGCACCATCCATTCCAAGGACAGATGGATCACTTTGTCGATTGCATTTTGAACGATAAAGAATCACACTGCAATATGGAGGATGCCATTAAAACGCACGAGATTGCTTTTGCGGCGTTGCAGTGCTATGAGACAGGACAGCCGGTGCAGCTGCCGTTGTTATCAGGCTAATTCCGTTGCCAGATAGGGTTAATCTTGTTCTTTCGTTGATAGTAAGCCTGCTGGACGGAAACGCATCAGGAGGATTAGAATGATCCCGAAAATCAGATAGCGTTTTCCACCGAATTCACGTAGGAGCTCTCCTAAAACCCCTAGGATGCCGGCACCGATAACCGATCCTTTGATAGTGCCCATTCCACCGAGCACGACCATACATAGGATGAAAATAGATTCCCAGAATTCAAACGCGCCTGCGCTGATATTGACCTGAAATTGTGCGAAGAACGCGCCGCCAACGGCACCAATTGCCGCGCTGACAGCAAAGGCAAGTGATTTGTATTCGCGGAGGTTAATCCCCATGCTTTCTGCCGCTCGTTCGTCCTCTCGAATTGCTGCCCACGCTCGCCCAACACGCGAATTCTGCAAACGGTGCACCACGATAACTGTAAGTCCCAACAAGATCAGGATATGGTAATACTGTTGCCAGTATGCGTAGAGTTCATATCCAAAAAGGTTAGGGGGAGGAATATCGTTTACAAATCCGTTGGGACCGCCGATGAGCCACTCCTCATTTTTCACAATTCTGAAAAGGAGTTCCGAGAACCCAAAGGTCACGATGGCAAAATAATCTCCCGTCAGGCGCAAGGTAGGGGCACCGCGTAATAGACCCCAGAGCGCGCCATGAATTGCAGCAAGTGGCAACACAATCCAGTAACTCCAACCGAGTCTCGCCATCAATAGTCCCGCCGTATACCCACCAACAAGGTAAAATCCTACATATCCTAAGTCAAGTAATCCTGTGAATCCCGGCACGATGTTAAGCCCTATAGCCAGCAGCATATAAAGGCAAGCCTGCACGACGACTCGGAGGATGTAGCCTCCGCTTGGTAGCGGTAAGACGACGCCGCGTTCATATAACAGATCGACAATACGGTCGGATCCGTAGGTTAGCAGCGGAAATAGACACACCGCCGCAAGGAAGATAACAGCTCTAGGAGTGAATAGCTTTTTCGGCATGTTGGTTTATTGGATTAAGCCCGTGTTGCTGTTGATTTTCCCAGCAGTCCAGATGGTCGAAAGATAATAACGAGAATCATAATGATATAAGCAATCGCTAGGCGGTACCCAGAGGAGATGTAACCAGCACCGAGGGCTTCAGCAACGCCAAGTACCACGCCGCCAAGCATTGCGCCGGTGATGTTACCAATCCCTCCAAGCACAGCGGCTGCGAATGCTGCGACCCCTTTGTAGTACCCCATTGTTGGCTCCGTGACCTCACGCAGTCCAACCATGACACCGGCAACAGCTCCCAGCGCGGATCCAATCGCAAAGGTTACTGTGATTACGCGATTGGTATCAATGCCCATTAAGCTTGCTGCGGTTCTGTTTTGAGCGCAAGCCCGCATCGCTTTCCCAATTTTCGTTAAGCGAATTAACCGGTTTAAGCCAATCATCAAGCTCACGGCGAGCAAGATAATAAAGACATCCAGGAATGAAACTTGGGCCCCACCGGGCAAGGAGATAGCATTTCCTGTCAAGGCCGTAGGTGTCGCTTCGACGGGAAATTTTCGCCATTTTGCCCCCCAAATCTCTCGAGCGAGATTTTGTAACACCAGAGACATGCCAATGGCGGTAATTAGCGCGGAGAGACGCGGCGCGTTACGGAGAGGCCGATAAGCAACAAAGTCAATCAGCATGCCCATCAATGCACACATGGCCATGCTGACCGGTAATGCAACCCAAAATGAAAGCCCGAAGGTCGTAACACATAAGAAGGCAAAATACGCACCGAACATAAAAATCTCACCATGTGCAAAGTTGATGAGTTGGATGATGCCGTAGACCATTGTATAGCCCACGGCAATCAGAGCGTAGATGCCACCAAGCACGAGTCCGTTAATAATTTGTTCCAGAAATTGGGCCATAAAGAAATTAAAAACTCCTACGACGTTATGTGTGAAATGTAAGGGATCGTTGACGGGCCAGCGAAACAGAACAAAAGTTTTCACAGCAGCTACGTGAGACACCGTTCTGCACGTTACTTCATACCAAGCATCTGCTTCGCAGCGGGGACGAACTGACCATCTTTGACAACTTTGACATAAGCTGGTTTGGTGCAATCCCCATTCTCATCAAAATAGGTTAAACCTGTAATGCCATCATATCCTTTTTCAGGACTGTTAATTGACGCTAAATGGTCGCGAATGGCTTTTCGATTCTCGCCGCCTTTTTCGATTGCTTCGACAATCATGCCGATCGCATCATAGGTCAGTGCCGCCCAAGTATCGGGGGCAACCCCATGCATTTCTTCAAATGCTATCGCCATCTTTTGAGCTTTGAGGTCGTCGAGTCTAAAAACAAACGGTGTTGTGACGTACGTACCTTCAGCCGCATCGCCAGCGATTGCAAGGAAATCCGGGGAGTCAACGCCGTCCGCGCCAAAGAGTTGCGCGGTGATGCCTGCCTCGCGAGCTTGTGACGCGATTAAACCCGCTTGACTATACAACCCTGAAAGAAAAATCAGGTCCGGTTGCTTCGCCTTAATGCTTGTCAATTGCGCCTTAAAGTCCGTGTTATCCCGATCATACGCTTCTATCCCAACGATTTCCAGTCCAAGTTCTTGGGCGGCAGCAGTGAAGCTGTCTTTAAGACCGCGCCCATAATCATCGTTATCAAAGAAAATGGCAATTTTTTGGAGGTCCCCTAATATGTTTTTGATATACTTCGCTGCAAATGCGGCTTGAAAATCATCACGGTACAGATTTCTGAATGTCCAATCACTGCCCTCACAAACACGAACATTAGTTGAACCAGGCGAGAGTTCAACAATACCAGCCCGTTTATAGATCGGTTTACCAGCTAACGAACAAGAGCTATTAAAGTGTCCGACAACCGCAAGAATCTGCCGATTGCTGGCGATTCTCTCTGCAACTAAACTGGCTTCTTTCTCTTTGCCGGTATCGTCCTCAAAGATAAGTGTTAGTGTTTTGCCATTGACGCCACCGGCAGCATTAATCTCTTTTGCCTTGAGCTCCGCACCCCGCTTAATCATCTCCCCAAAAGCGGCAACGGAGCCGGTATAGGGGCCCGCAACAGCGATTTTAATCTCATTCTTAGTTTCACATCCGGTAATCGTAAAACCTATAACCGTGGCAAACGTTACAGCGCAAATAACAAGCAAAACGGTTGAACGTGCTCTGTTTTTCTTCATATGTATCTCCTTGATTGATTTATCTTCAGGTAAAAAATTGCCAGCAACGAAATCGAGGTTAACTTTTCGCTGCCGACAATCTATGTGATTCTGTCTAACCTTGTCAAAGGGTGGTTTATTCTTGTACATTGACAACTTGTCGAAAATCAAACACGAAATCGGATTTCGACCGCTTTTTCTTTTTATTAATAATCTGAACTTCTGGCAAGATAACTTTGACGTCTGTTGCACCGATGTCAAGTCTATCAAACACCAAGAGCCCTTCGCGTTGTGCACCTGAGAAAAGCTGACCACCATCGAACACCGTCTCACGCGCAACCATCTGCTCGTGATTCACAGCATCCGGATCCGGATAGTAATCATACACCCGATACGGTGTGTAAGGGTAGTGGTACCGGTATCCTAAGCGATAGTTATATGGGTGGTAGTAGTAATGTCGGTAGGGGCTCCGAGAGTAAGAACGGGGATAAGGATAACGGTATCGATATCCAGGGTCGTAGAATGCCACCGTTCTTGGGCTCACGTTTTCGTAGAGTTCTTTAAAGTAATCGTAGGGGAAGGAGGCATACTGTTCGCCGTTTAGATCGATTAAAATCGCTGTCGAATCAACGATGGCTCGCGACTTAGATCTGTTTTCGATGTGGATACCAAAAACGGTATACAGCGGTTCGACATTGCCCCAACGGTCAATCCCAAGATATGGATTAATCCGTGGATCTTCTGTTAGTTCAAACAATTCCACTTCATCAAGTGGTTCAAGCGTAATCTGAACGTCACGATGCTCCACGGAGATAGATCCTGTTTGTGCATCGATTTGGGCGTGTTCTCTGCCTGCAACAGGTTCCATATAAATTTCAATCTGCGGCTTTGGTGCACACCCCGCTAAAATGCTGATGGTTGTGATAAGGGCAAAGATGCCCAAAAACTTTCGGTACATCATTTTTCACTCCTTAAAATTGGGTAGGTGGATTTTAGATGTTAAAACCTCTATTATCAACTTATCAGCATTGGTGGATAACGTAATATCGATGGTTTCTCAAGAATTTTCCAAGCTTCTCTTGAGACTTTTATAGTTTAACATAGAACGTAGGGAATTGCAATTGCATTCTACTTTGCTAGGGCTATTTAGTTTTCCGTTTTTTAACCGATTTCGGAATGCCCCGAATTCGTAGGCGGGGCATTTGGTTTCCCCGCAGTTTGTAGTAGCGCGTTCATTGCGCGTTCTTATGCCAGCTGTCAATAGCATCTTTTATCTGTGTAATCCATTAATTCGTGTTTATCCGTGATTCAGACAATAATATACGAGAATTAAATGACCCCTATATTTTGCTTTTTTCGATTGCTTTAGATTCGCAGGTTTTGTATAATTTGTCAGACGAACTCCCCGTTGGAAAATATGTTATGAACCCAAACAAAAAACGCATTCTTCTACTCTTGCCCACAAAAACATACCGTGCGAAAGCATTTCTCTCAGCTGCATCACAGTTAGGGGTGACGGTTGCGATTGGATCAGATCAGCCACAAACGTTGTCTGAGTTGTCGCCGCGCAAGTCCTTGGTCATTAACTTTAGCAAACCTGAGAAGGCAACGGAGAAGATTGTTGCGTTTGCCCAAAATCATCCAATTAGCGCAGTTGTGGGGGTTGATGACGACACCACAATTTTGGTGTCAATGGTAGCGAAGGCGTTGTCCCTACCGCATAATTCTGTGGAATCCGCTCGCACCACCCGCAGCAAATATCAGATGCGAAAAGTGCTTGCAATGGGAGGTATCCTTTCACCGCACTTTGAACTGGTTTCAATCGGCGCGGATTCGGCAGCAGTTGCAAAGGGTGTGAACTTTCCCTGTGTCCTCAAGCCGCTTTCTCTTTCGGCGAGTCGGGGTGTCATCCGTGCGAACAATCCGAAGGAATTTGTCAAGGCATTTCAGAGAATTATTAGCATTTTAGATGCGTCTGACGTTAAATCGCGGAAAGATGTGAGAGCACAGCAAATGCTTGTTGAAGATTTTATACCGGGGATAGAAGTTGCTCTTGAAGGCATCCTGATTCGGAGGAGGCTCAAGGTACTCGCTATTTTTGATAAACCTGACCCGTTAGATGGCCCTTTCTTTGAGGAAACGCTCTACATTACCCCATCCCGCTTGCCGGTTGAGGTTCAAAACGATATTATATCGTGCACGGCACGAACGGCAGACACGCTTGGCTTGCGGGAGGGACCCGTCCACGCAGAGCTGCGAGTCAACGACGATGGTGCATGGATAATTGAGATCGCCGCTCGGTCAATTGGTGGGCTTTGTGCCCGGACGTTGCGTTTTGGCACAGGTATCTCGCTGGAGGAACTCATTATTCGGCACGCTATCGGGATGGAAGTTGAGTCGTTGCAGCGTGAACGACAACCAGCTGGCGTGATGATGATTCCCATTCCCCAGGCCGGGATTTTGCGAGACGTGCGAGGCAAAACGGACGCGGAACAGATTTCAGGCATCGAGGAGGTTACCATCAGTATACCGATTGGGCAGGAAGTCCTTCCTCTGCCGGAAGGTGCAAGGTATCTTGGATTTATCTTTGCGAGGGGGAGCACTCCCGAAGGTGTTGAAACATCCCTACGCGAAGCGCATCGTCGACTAGAATTTGTCATCACAGCGGAGTAATTTTAATCTACTCTACAGATGAAACTTTACTGAGTAATAATAGGATATAATCATAGCAAGCAAGGCTCCTACATTCTGGCTAACAGAAAGGCAAGGTGAGGTTGATGATACGCGCTGGTGTCGGACATAGCCTCAGTGCTTCAGGCTCTGAAGCCGCTGAGCAAGCAACCACAACGGCAATGGGCAAGGCAAAATTGGCTAAAGCAGACCTTGCGTTTGTTTTCGCAACGGCAGACTATCAGAACGAATACACGCAGCTCTGTGAGGAAGTACAGAGAATATCAGGATGCGAGCACCTAATCGGTTGTAGCGGGCTGGGTGTCCTCACTTCAGAGGGCGAGTTTGAAGGGCAATCTGTTGTTGCTGTCCTTGTGCTGCGTTCAGATCAGTTGTCCGCCCTTTCTTTCTGTGTCTCTGAAGATGGGGTGTCACCTGTTGGCACAACCATACGCAATCAGATACAGCCAGAACTGCGTGAGAATTCACTTTTGGTTGTATTGCCGGATGTGCGATGTGTCCAGCCTGCCGAACTGGTCCAACAAATCGGAGGAAATGGAGATGTACTCCCTATCGTTGGAGGGGCTGCGTCCGGAGATCCGATGAGCGGTCAAATGCACCAATGGTGCGGGACAGACATTACAGAATCGAGTGTCGCAGGTGTGTTGCTGACCGGGAATTTCCATGCCGAGATCGGTGTCGCGCAAGGGTGTCAACCCATTGGTAGCTCTGTTGAAATTACCCGTGCAGAGGACAACCTGATTTTTGAGTTGGATGGTAGAGAAGCAGTAGAGGTGCTACAAGAATCGCTCGCTCTGCTGACTGAGGAAGATATACAGCGTTCAGGTAGAATGATTTTCATAGGCATCGCAATGGATACATCAAATCGATCCCCGAAACCGGGCGACTACCTGATTCGTAACATCACGGGCATCGATCCACAAAACGCTGCAGTCGGCGTGGCAGAAAGAATCGAAACGGGACAAATTGTACAGTTTCACCTGCGAAATCCTTTTGCCGCTTCAGAGGATATCCATGCCATTGTCAATGGGCTGCATGAAAGCGCACAGGCACATCCGCCCGCTTTTGGGCTTTACTTCAATTGCTTGGGTAGGGGCGCAGGGCTATACGGTGAGCCACATCACGATATCCAGATTATCAAGGAGAAATTTCCGGATCTACCGATTATCGGTTTCTTTGGAAACGCTGAATTTGCTCCTATCGGTAATCGAAATTTCGCACACGCCTATACGGGTGCACTTGTCCTCTGTTCGGAGACTTAAGAACCGAGTGGGTATATGGGCAGCACGATGCAGGAGGCATGATCCATTTCATGATAGATGGTGTTTTCAGCGGTACGCCACCGCCTATCATTGGGGTCACCGGTGTTGCGGTTGATGTCAAAGTTTGGGAAATTGCTGCTACAAATGTCGATGCGGATCCGATGGTTCACCGCAAATAGGTTAGCGGACGGCTCAAGCGGAATCTGGATCTGATATATTACCCCCGGCTCCATCGGTTTCGATGTCTCCCACCCCTCCCGATAACGTGCACGGAGGATGCCTTCCGATACCGGAAAGGCGTAACCCGTTGGGTAATCGGTGCTTGGGGGATAAAGATCAATCAGTTTTACGAAAAAGTCGGTATCGGGCGAATCTGACGATATCCACAAGATTACCTTTATATTTCCAGCGATTCTAACCTTCTCGGATAGCGGTTGAGTCTGGAAGACCAATACATCAGGACGAGAAGCGATGGGCATGCCCGACATACCATGCCCCGGTAGAGTTTCCAATTCAATCTGATCGCGTGGTCCCATACCGGAAAACCCTCCTTCGGCGGCTGGTCCGTAGGGGATGATACAACGACCATTGCTGGAAACCGTGTTACGCGGATCATAGGTGTAGGTCGTCCACGCGCTCTCCTGAATCGGTTTGTCTTGTGATAGAACCCCATCTAGGTGTAGGTAGAATGGTGTTGGTTGGATGCTGTTGGGGGGCCAAATGTCGTCGTAATGCCATTCTCCACTGTGCTTCAGTCTCCCGTTACTATCGCGTTTCCCGTCCCCACCTCCCATCATAAATACCTTGACTGGTGTTCCAACCTCAACAGTCCGATCGTCCTTGAGCCAGCGATCAAACCACGCCAGCTCCAAGTTCAGGAAATCATCGTAGGTGTGAATGGTTCCTGATTTCCCAAAATTCACATCTCCACACAACGAATTGAAGTTATTATGCGTCCAAGGACCGACGAGCAGATACTGGTTTTCTCGCTCCATCTGCACCATCTTCTGGTAACCGTCAATAATGGTGCGCGGATACCAATCGTACCAACCGACAACCCATAGGATAGGAATCTCCGGAAAACATTCAAAATACTCATCCATCGCAAAACCGGGTTGACGCCAGAAATCCGTATAGTCGTAGTTTTCAAAGTAAAGTTGAAAGGCAGCGTCTTCATATTTAGGCACAATACTGAGCGGTATCTGTCCCCGTTGCCACGGGATCCGAGAAGCCCAGTTCAGAAAGTTCTGACCCGAACTCATCGTCCGAACTGCTTCGGCGATAGCGGGATTCTGTTGTGCCTCTTGACTGGTTATCGCCGTTTCAAGAATCCACTTCAAAAGCCCCAGATGCAGCGCACCTCCCACACGCATACTATAATGATACGCATTGATGGGACCCTCATACGGGATAATTGTGGCTAATCCCGGCGGGTTCTGTGTCGCTGCGTGGAACTGTACCCACGCCATGTGCGAACAGCCATACATACCCACCTTCCCGTTGCAAGAGGGATGATCCGCAAGCCATACCACGGTGTCATAGCCATCTTGCGGCTCATCCCGAAACGGAAAAAAATCGCCACCAGATTTGAAGCGGCCACGGCAGTCCTGCACCACTGATAGGTAACCGTGCTTGGCGAAGAAACTCCCCATGTTCTCATAACTTTCCTTCTTATAGGGGGTTCGCTGTAAAACTGCGGGGAGTTTACCCTCCCGTGGCTGCCCATCTGCCGCGGGGTAGTAGAGATCTGCTACCAGATTCACACCGTCTCGCATAGGAACCATAACATCCCGAACAACAACGACATCCCATGTCTTTTTTCTACTCATATTTTTCCTACTTGCCTTTTTTAATCGAACTTTGGTAAACTTATCTTTGACTATTCTGAAAAACTGCCAAAACAGACTCAACTAGCCCAGGAGATATTGATGAGCCTCACCAACGCGGAATTGCAACAGTTTGATGAAGAAGGCTATGTGGTGAAACCTGCTGTCTTTTCAATGGAAGCCCTACAACCAATCCAAGATGCGCTTAGCGAAATGGTCGATACGGAAGCAAGACGCTTGCAATCTGAGGGGGTGTTGGAAGACATTTATGCCGACGAACCATTTGGTAACCGTCTGGGGCATATCAGAAGATCTAACCTCGACGCTGCGATAGAGATTACCAGAGCTGTCATGGGATCAGGCGGGGGCGGTTTTAGTGGGGAATCAATGTTTGTTATGCTCACCCACCCTCCCTTATTGTCTTGTGTTGAAAGTCTTATCGGCCCTACCATTATTGGTGCTTCGGCGTATCGTATTCGCCCAAAGCTACCGGAATGGGAACGCGGTGAAGTACCGTGGCATCAAGATTCTGGTTACTTCCTTCCCCACTGTGATAAACACCTACTTGTCACCTGCTGGATTCCTCTAGTTGATTCGACTGTAAATAACGGCTGTCTCTACGTGATGCCAAAGGTACATCGGGATGGAGTTTTTCGACATTATACCGGGGGGCATGGCGGATACCTTGAGGTGCCTACCGATGAATTTCCAGATACAGGACCTATTCCGATGGAGATGAAGGCAGGAGATGTGCTATTCTTGACCAACCTAACGCCGCACGCCTCGTTTAAAAATAACAGCGATCAGGTGCGTTGGAGTGTGGATCTGCGGTATCAAAACGCTGAAGCACCAAACAACGCGGATGAAGGTCCGGAATCCTATACGCCGGAGCGAGAAACCGTTACTATGGCGTGTTACCCGCCAGAAGCCGATTTTGTCCTGCGTAACCCCGACCACCCGGAGCAGGAGGTTCGCAGCCCCGAAGAATTCCGTAAAATTCGAGAGCGTTTTCAAGGAGCGGGAGCATATAATCCCGGACGGGGTTGGACACGGCTGGAGGATAGAGATATTTGAACCTATTCCTGCGAGTTAGCCGTAAAAAATTAGCCATATTCTCTTGTATATTGCCAAACTAAAGAAAAGTAGAGGAGAAATTTCATGATAATGCTAGGAAAAGATAAAATTCATCATCTTGCACGAGTCCTACAGTATACACCGGTGGCGATAACTTTGTTCTTTACACTAGCTTTCTGGCGAGAAGGGTTCACTGAGGGGACTATAGCCATCGGTGCAGTATGTATTGGCTTACTGTTACTAAACCTCCTACTGCATATCCGTCAGATTAGAGACAGAATAATGGCAATCAGAAAACCTCTCGGTCTTGTAGCTTCAATTATCATTATTTCTATCGGGGTGTACTCTTTAATAACAGCAAGTATCTATGCGGGTATATTTTACGTGTTAATTGGCATGACTTTCCTATTTATAGAGATCTTGAAGGGGAAGTGGGGAGTTATTTGCTGTACGGTTGTGCTTGTGCTCGCTGTGGGCGTCCTCATTTTAGAAGAGTTCAACTACAACAAACCACATGCTGTTGAGCGTGAGATGGGTTCCCAGCAGGTTGTTACGATTAAACGGCACTTTCACGCCTAATGCCCACCTGTATTGAACAACACCATCCTATTTTTGGGATAAATGTCCCCCGCTGCCACTAGCTTACAAAATACCGTAGGTTGGGTTGAACGGTTGAAAGCGACTCACTATCAAGGACAGTTGAGTTTCTGCCTTTCAACACGACGTTCTTACAGCAGCGAAAGTGAAACCCAACATTCACAGCTGAACATGAGCCTTCCCGTCCCACCGCTATTCTCCTAGATACGCCTGCCGGACTCGCACATCGTTGAGAAGTTCCGCTGATGTACCTTCAATAGCTATTTCCCCCGTCTCCATAACATAGCCGCGATGGGTAATCTGTAAGGCGAGATATGCGTTCTGCTCGACCAGCAGAATAGTTGTTCCTTGTTTGTTGATTTCTTGGATTATCTCAAAAATCTGCTCTACCAGAATTGGTGCAAGCCCAAGTGAGGGTTCATCAAGCAGCAGGAGACGGGGATGTGACATTAAGGCGCGACCGATAGCAAGCATTTGCTGTTCACCACCGCTTAACGTACCGCCTTGCTGTCCTCTTCTCTCGCGCAAGATCGGGAAGAGCTCAAAAACTCGATCAAGATCTTCCTTGATGATGGGAGTATCCTTGCGCCGAAATGCACCAAGTTCAAGATTTTCTAACACTGTCATTTCGGGAAAAATTAGCCGCCCCTCAGGGACTTGCGAAATTCCCAATTCAACACGCTTTTCCGCTGAGATCGCGATTAAATCTGCCCCCTTGAAGGTCATTGTACCTTGCACCGGCTGATGGATACCTGATATGGTCATCAAGGTTGTTGATTTGCCCGCTCCATTCGCTCCGATCAGACAGACCATTTCCCCTTCTTCAACGTAAAGTGAAACACCCCTGATAGCGCGAATATTGCCATAGTAGGTGTGAATCTCGTTAAGTCTGAGCATCGTAGGATTCCCCAAGGTAAGCTTTGATTACACGCTCATCATTTTGAACTGCTTCAGGTTTGCCTGCACTAATCTTTTCCCCCTGAGCGATTACAGTGACCCAGTCTGAAATCTGCATGACCAATTTCATGTCATGTTCGATTAGCAAAATCGTGATTCCTCGCTCACGGATTGCATGGATAAGTTCTATCAACCGTTGTGTTTCCTGTGGATTCATGCCCGCCGCAGGTTCATCTAAAAGAAGCAGCGTTGGGCCCGTCGCTAACGCTCGCGCTATTTCAATCCGCCGCTGGTCTCCATAAGAAAGATTGCCGGCGGGCTGGTCCCGGGACCCCTCTAGTCCAACGAAGCTGAGTTGCTGAAACGCATATGACGTGATGTAAGATTCTTCTTGACGCTGTTTTTGGTTACGACTGATTGAGTTCCAGAGGCGGCTTTTTGACCGGCAATGCCTGCCGATTTTCACATTATCCAAGACTGTCAGGTTAGAAAATAAGCGGATGTTTTGAAATGTTCGTGCCATTCCAATTTCCGCAATCTGATCCGGACGCAGACCAACAATGCTTTGATTTTGAAAATTGACGCTTCCTTCGGTTGGAGGTTCCAACCCTGTGACGCAGTTAAAAAGTGTCGTTTTGCCTGCGCCGTTGGGACCGATGAGGCTGGCAATCTGCCCTTCTTGCACAGATATATCGATATTTGACACGGCGGTTACCCCGCCAAAATGCTTGCTCAAGTTGGTAATTTCAAGAATTGGTGCTGTTGTGCCCATAGTTTTTATCTATATGTAAAATAAAAAGTTGACAGGAGGATTCACACCTGATACCCACCTGTATTGAATAACACCACTCTGTCTTCGGGTTGGATTTCCTCCGCCTCCACCAGCTTGCAAAGTCCGGCAACCGTTGCTGCGCCTTCAAGGCAAGCTAGCATACCTTCATGCGTCGCCAAGGTCCCCATCGCCTCCCGTATCTCATCATCGCTGACAGCGATTGCAGCCCCACCGCTCTGATAGATAGCATCAAGAATTAGGAAATCGCCGACAGCCTGTGGCACCCGCAAGCCTGCTGCGGTCGTCTGTGCGTTTGACCACGGCTCAGCTTCGGTTGCTCCGTCCTGCCACGCTTTGACGATTGGAGCGCAGCCTGCCGCTTGTACAGAGATCATACGCGGACGTTTTTCGTCAATCCATCCGATAGTTTCCAACTCCTGAAATGCTTTCCACATTCCGACGATCCCCGTACCTCCGCCTGTCGGGTAGATGATGACCTCAGGAAGTTCCCAATCAAACTGTTCCGCAATCTCAAGCCCCATCGTCTTCTTCCCCTCAACGCGATACGGCTCTTTGAGTGTTGAAACGTCAAACCACCCTTCAGCTTCCTTACGCTCGGCAACGATCTTTCCCGCATCCGTAATCAATCCGTCAATGAGGGTAACATTTGCACCCGCTAGTTGACAGGTGTTACGGTTAAACGGGGGAGCATCTTGAGGCATGAAGATATGCGCCTCCATCCCCGCTTGGGCAGCGTAGCTAGAGAGAGCAGTCGCCGCGTTACCGGCAGATGGGATCGCGAGTTTGGTCAAACCGAGTTCTTTGGCTTTGGAAACTGCCATTGCCAATCCGCGTGCCTTAAAACTGCCGGTCGGCAAACGGGACTCATCTTTTACCCACAACGCTTCGATTCCAAAAAAGGCGGCGAGCCGTTGTGCTGGCAGGAGCGGTGTCATTGGCTCATTGAGGGAGACAATGTGGCGTGAGTCAATCACAGGAAGGAGTTCGGCATATCGCCACATTGATGCCGCACGTTCCGAAAGGGAAGACTTATCCCAAGTATGAGCGATCTTATCCAACGCATAACGCGAAAATAGCGGTTTTCCGCACTTCGTGCACAAATTCTGTGGAACGTTAAAGTCGTAGGTTTGGGCGCAACGGCTGCATTCGAGGTGAGTAAAATAACTCATAGTGCTCCCAACAGTTTAAGGATCAACCCTTTCATGCTATGAAGTCGGTTTTCCGATTGATCAAACATAATCGCTCTCGGGTCTTCAACGATTTCACCGGAAATCTCATAACCACGGTGGGCAGGCAGACAGTGCATAACGAGAACATCCTGTCCTGCGAGTAACTCTGCGTTCAACTGATAGGGGGAAAGTGTCTTAATGCGTCGTTCCTTCTCCTCCTTAAACGCTGGATCCGTGAAAAACTCCATATCGACCCATGTGTCCGTATACACAACGTCGCTGCGTGCGATCGCTTGATGGAGCTGATCTGATGTTTTATAAGTACCTGCTCTACGTGCTGCTTCATAAAGTTCCTCATCGACAGCTACAGGATTCATCTCCGGCGCAACGACAGTTACTTCCATACCCACCTTTAGCCCAGCGGTAATCAGTGAATTGCATACATTATTGTGCACTCCAATGTAAGTGAGTTTAATCCCCTCGATATGTCCAAATTTCTCCTGTATGGTCATCAAGTCACCGAGCGCTTGTGTCGGATGATAACGGTTGCAGCACCCGTTAATGACTGGAACCGTCGCACTCTCGGCTGCTTTCACGACATCTGTATGTTTGAGAAAACGAGCGAGAATAAGGTCTGAATAAGCCGATAGCACACGAATTTCGTCGCGTAAGTCAGCAAGCGCGAAATTCGTGGTACGCCAATCCAGGTAAACTGCATGGCCACCCAATTGGGTCATACCGACTTCCCCAGCACAGCGGGTTCGGGTTGAGGTCTTCTGGAATAGCATAGCGAGACTACGCCGCCTGGTAGTATCCGCATATCGTTCTGGATTGTTTTTGATTGCGATACTGCCCTTGATAACCTCAACCACATCTTCCGTTGACCAGTTTTTTAGTGAAACCAGATTCATGATAGATCTCCCAAAAGTTTGAAAGCCATGATTATACTGTATGGCAGGCCGCATGTCAAGCCAGAATGACGCTAAAAAGATTTGACACTGAAACATACTTCTGCGAAAATAGAGAGGTGTCCGACTGCTGCCTATCTGCCCAGTGCTCAATCAGGCCAATACACCGCCATCAAATCTGAGGGACCCAACTAATGGATAAAATCAAACTCCAACTTTACACGAAAGCTGATTGCCCGCTTTGCGATGAAGCGAAGGAATCACTTGAACTACTTGCAGCGCAGCGTCCAATCCAAATCGAAGAAATTGACATTACAGCAGACCTAGGGTTGTTCACAAAATACAAGGAGCTGATTCCTGTACTTGAGTTGGAAGGGAAAAGGTTGTTTGTGCATCGGATCCATGTGAAACTCCTCAAACGAAAATTGATGTGGCATCGATGGCGAAGGCGGCTCATTGACAAAGGATGAGTACGAAAAAAATAATCTGCAAGCAATCTATCTGTCCTACCTCTGTTGTCTTGCAGAGGTTCAAGTATTTATAGCCTGACTCTCCACTTGACACTTCTATAAATTTGTGATAGACTTTGCGCTGCAAATATAACTGTATCAACTATTGAATCACAACATCAAATGTTTAGAAGGAGGTTTACTTATATGGCAGATGTAGGAAGTGCTGCACCTGATTTTACACTTACAGGCACTCTCGGTTCCGAGGACACAGAGGTTTCTTTAGACAACTTCAAAGGGAAGAATCTAGTGGTGATATTTTATCCGCTCGACTTCTCGCCGGTTTGCTCCGAGCAGATTCCCGATTTTAATGAAAATGTTGATGAGATTCGCGCGAAAAATGCTGAAATCATTGCGATAAACCGTGATTCAGCGTTTGCACATAAAGCGTGGAGTGAACATCTTGGCGGCGTTAAGTTCCCGCTCCTAGTCGACATGAATCTTGCAGTATCGAAGCAGTTTGGGATGGCACTTGAAGAGGTCGGCATCACGAACCGCGGCGTTATCATTATTGATACAGAAGGCAATATCGCTTTCAAGCATGTCGAAGATGCACCACCGGACAACACCCTTGCCGTGAATCAGGTACTGAGTGAACTTGATAAATTGAGCTAAATCGGTATTCCAAGTCCAGTCTGAAATACAGCAGTCATCAACGGGCTTCAGAGATTTAATCTTTGAAGCCCGTTTTTTTATGATGCTCTACCTCGACCATTGAGGAAGTGGAGAAGAAATGCACGATGGCTTCAGAAGCTTGTTCATGTTCACTTGTTGGATACTTTGGATTGATTCGCATACACTTCTCACGTTTCTATCCTGTGCATTACAACCAGATTATCCCGGTGAATCACCTCGTTATAAGAGTAATAGCCGAGTAACTTTTCAATTTCGCTGGTCTGTTTGCCCATAATCCGTTTCAATTCGTGGGTATTATAATTAACAAGCCCTCTGGCAAGTTCAGCACCGTCTTCGTCTCGACAGGAGACGGTGTCCCCGTGATTAAAGTTTCCTTCTACCCGTTGAATCCCGGATGGCAGAAGGCTTCTACCGTGATGAATCAACGCACGACGCGCACCACCGTCTACAAATAGGCGCCCTTTCGGAGGGCGTGAATAGGCAATCCACCGCTTCCGTCCTGACATCCGCTCCTGTGGGAGAAACAGCGTTCCAATCTTTTCACCTGCCAAGATTCGGTTGACAGCTTGGGGCTCGGTGCCATTTGCAAGTACCATCATCTCGCCGGATCCGGTCACAATTTCCGCAGCGTGGAGTTTCGTAGTCATGCCGCCGGTGCCGCTCTGGCTGCCCGCGCTTCCCGCCGCTTGTTTCAGTTCGTCAGTAACGTCATAAACAAGACTAATTAATTTGGCGTCCGGTTCTCTGCGAGGATCTGCGGTATAAAACCCATCCTGATCCGACAAGATAATCAGCAGGTCTGCTTCTGCGAGATTAGTTACATATGCCGCTAACGTATCGTTGTCGCCGACTTTGATCTCCTCCACTGCTACGGTATCATTTTCGTTGATGATTGGAAGAACACCAAGTCGCAGCAGTGCTCGTAACGTGTTGCTCATGTGTGTATAGCGTTCGCGGAAATTGAAGTCGTCCTGCGTCAGCAGCATCGTCCCTGTAATCTGGTTGTATTGTGAAAACCGATGCTCATAAGCGTGCATCAAGCGAGTCTGTCCTACCGATGCCGCTGCTTGTAATCCGGGGAGCGTTTGCGGGCGTTGCGTGAGTCCCAATCTGCCCGTACCCGCAGCGATTGCACCGGAAGTAACGAGAATAATCTCTTTCCCCTTTTGTTTCACCGATGCGAGATCTTGCACCAAGGCATCTAGACGCTCGGAATCGAGATCGAAGTTCCTCGAAACGGTTGTGCTGCCAACCTTCACGACGACGCGTCGAGTACGGGCTAATAGTTGGCGGGGTTCAATTTGTGTTGATTTCATCAGGGCTGAATGTAAATTCAAAAGTATCGACTTGGACAGTATCGCCTGCCGTGATACCAGCTTTGATGAGCGCATTCAGGACGCCCATTTTTTTCAATTTTCGATGGAGGAGAACTAGTGCCTGATCATTTTCCATATCGGTCATGAGAACGGCGCGACGCGGTTCTTCGCCACGCACAATAAAACGATCTGCCCGCGTGATGAGTTCAAATCGCTCGTTAGGTTTGGGTACGCGAAAGGTCGGTTGCGGTTCCACAGTTTCTTGGCGTTCGCGTATCCGTTCATTTATCCGCTGCAAGAGTTGATAAACTGCTCTGATGAGCCGGCCTACTCCCTCGCCGGTAACCGCAGAGATTGGAAAAACACGACGTTTTCCGAAATAATCTTTGACTTGCTGCAAATTGGTCTGAGCATTAGGAAGGTCAATTTTATTAAGGACAATTAACTGGGGCAGGCGGATTAAACGGGGATTATACCGTTCGAGTTCCGTATTGATCTGTTCGTAATCGGTAATTGGATCGCGTCCATCGACGGAGGCAGTATCGATGATGTGGAGAAGCATCTTCGTCCGCTCAATATGCCGCAAAAAGTCATGTCCCAGTCCTGCGCCTTCGTGCGCGCCCTCAATGAGCCCGGGAATATCGGCAAGCACAAAGTTGTGTTCTGGATCAACTCGGACGACCCCTAGGTTGGGGGTCAGCGTTGTGAAGGGATAGTCCGCAATCTTCGGCTTTGCAGCCGAGGTTCGCGCGAGCAGTGTTGACTTGCCTCCGTTCGGATAGCCGACCAAGCCAACATCCGCAATCAACTTCACCTCTAGTGTGACGGTACACTCCTGCCCCGGCTCCCCCTTCTCAGCAACACGCGGGGTTTGGAACGTGCTGCTCTTAAACCGCGCATTCCCTTTGCCGCCAATCCCACCACAAGCAATAACTGCACGCTGTCCCATCGTTTTCAGGTCAGCAATGACCTCCGCTGTCTCTGGCACCCGCACAGTCGTACCTGCTGGCACTTTGACAATTCGATCTTCGGCATCCGCTCCGTGCATCAGTTTACCCATACCGTGTTGGCCATTCTCCGCAACCTGATGGGGGTTATATCGGCAATCAATGAGCGTACTTATTCCCTCCGCAACTTCCAAAATAACGCTACCGCCGCGTCCACCATCACCGCCATTGGGACCACCGCGTGCCACAAACTTTTCTCGACGAAAACTGATACAGCCGTTTCCACCCGTACCGCCCTTCGCGTAGATTTTTGCGGTGTCTGTATTCATCGTTTGTTCGCTCCCTTATATTTTACAACGTACAATCAATAATGAACGAAATAGAAAAATAGAGGGTAGGAGGGGATAAGCGGCGGAGTTGTTAGAGATATAAAAAAACGGATTTCAGATGCTTAGATTCCATTCATCTGCACGGTAGCACCCGTGGAATCGATGGGTAGAACCTTAATATCGCAAGCAATTTGATTTCGCTTGAAGGCTTGGCTCATTTGCGAACCGATCTCATCCGCCGATGTTGTGCAGTAGGCTGCAATGCTGGGACCTGCGCCACTCAGTGCCACACTTAGGGCACCTGCATCCATAGCGGATTCAGCCACATCGTCAAATCCGGGGATGAGGGAGGTTCGGTACGGTTGATGGAGTCGATCCGCCATCGCAAACGATAACATTTCGAGCTTGCCTGTTGCAATGGCTGCGACTAACATTGAAGAACGGCTCACATTGTGGATGGCATCAGCGAAATTGACTGTTTGAGGTAAAACGCTGCGGGCTGCTTTAGTTGACAACGAAAAGTCAGGAATTGCCACAACAACTCGCAGATCTGAATCGCAATCCAATTGGATTGAATGTACGTGACTACCCTGCATCATAGATATAACCAAGCCACCTAGCAGTGATGCAGCAACATTATCCGGATGCCCTTCAAACTCCGTCGCAAAATCGAGCAATTCAGTGCGGGCAAAAGAGCTATTGCATAACGCATTTGCTGTCAACAAACCACCGAGTATTGCTGTGCCGCTACCACCCAACCCCCGAATTGCGGGAATGCCATTTGTTAGAACCAATCGCAGCCCTTTCGGCTTATACCCACACTTGTCGAAAACCAGACTTGCGGCTCGGTAAGCAATATTGCTCTCATCGTTGGAGATCTTATCTATATCAACACCGGTGACTTCAATCTCGATTCCCTCGTCAATTTCTTCAAGCGAAATCGTACTGTAGAGTTGGAGGGCAAGTCCAAGTACATCAAAACCCGGACCTAAGTTTGTGGTGCTCGCTGGAACACGAGCGGTTGCTTTGTTGGACATGAAGTCTACCTGCGGAAATTAAAAGCAACTACCGAATCCGTGAAATAGCTGAATCCATCCGGGCTAAGGCTTCCTGAATATTCTCCAGCGAGTTTGCATACGACAATCTCAAGTAGCCGTCGCCAAATTTACCAAAGGCGGTGCCGGGCAGAACTGCAACCCCTGCATCTTCAAGCAGGTAGTCCGATAGGTCTTGGCAAGAAAGAGGCAGTTGTGAAACATTCGGGAATACGTAGAATGCACCAAGGGGTTTGATACAACTCACACCCTCAATTGCATTGAGACCGTCAACAATCGCGTCACGCCGTTTTCTGAACTCTGTTACCATATCGTGGACAAAGTCTTGCGGCCCCTTCAGTGCCTCAATCCCTGCAAATTGCGTGAAAGTCGCGGTGCACGAGTTAGAGTTTATAGTCAACTGTGTAATTTTATCCGCTAGTTCCGTAGGAGCTATCCCATAACCCAGCCGCCAGCCGGTCATAGCATAGGTTTTGGAGTGCCCCTCAAGCAGAATCGTTCGCTCCTTCATGCCCGGCAGACTGATGAGGCTATCGTGCATACCCTCATAAAGAATTCGTGAGTAGACCTCGTCTGTCAGCACATAGAAATCGTGTTTAATCGCTAGCTCAGCGATTGCTTCCAGGTCACTTTTTGCCAATGTGCCGCCTGTCGGGTTTTGTGGTGAGTTAATAATCAACAGCTTCGTCCGATCGGAGATGGAAGCCTCGAGATCCTCAATCCGGAAGCGAAAATCAACCTCCTCACGCAGCGGAAGGGGGACTGCTTGCCCATCAATAAAATCAATAACAGATTCATAGATTGGAAATCCGGGGTTAGGATAGATAACTTCATCTCCTTCATTGACAAGTGCCAAGATAGTAAAAAAGATAATAGGTTTGGCACCGGGCGTAACAGTGACTTCATCAGGATGAATCTCTACACCCCGCGTTTCCGAAATATGTTCAGCGATAACCTCACGAAACTCCAATAAACCTGCGGAGGGCCCATATCCGGTGTGACCATCTTTCATTGCCTTAAAAGCCGCCTCGCTAATATTCGCAGGGGTTATGAAATCCGGCTGACCAATTTCGAGATGGACAATGTCTTTACCCTGCGCTTCTAATCCTTTGGCTTTGGCAAGTACCTCGAAGGCAGATTCCGTTCCCAAACGGTCCATTCGATCTGCAAAATTCATCTATCACCTCAATTATTGAAAATAGATTATCATGGTGTTACGATGACACTCATACTGACAAGCTCTACTTTGAAGACGAAATCATGAAACCACCAGGTCCTGTTATCCAAACGCGGCTTGCATCCAAAGGAAAGACATCAGTCAGTTGTTGTTTACTAATGATAGGTGCTTCCTCTGCAGTGAGGGTTTGATTTTCCCACGTTGCTCCGCCATCGGTCGTATGGAGGATAATACTGACGCCCAGGTCACCTCCAACTGCCCAACCTATGCTATTGCCAGCGAATCTGATGCTTAACAGCTTTTCTTCTGTACCACTCGTTTGAATGTCCCAACTTTTGCCTCCGTTTGTTGTGTGTAAAATAATACCGTTTTCTCCAACCGCCCAACCCGTATTGGCATCCACAAAGAAAATATCTTCGAGAATATCTGGGATATTGGTCGGTTGATCCGTCCACGTTTTTCCACCATCGGTCGTCAGTTGGACTAGGCCATCTTGCCCGCCCTCCTGCGGACTAATCCTGACCCCTGTCACCCAACCGGTAGATTCATCAATAAATTGAACTGCATTAAGCATAATCGATTCTTCGTCACCCACAGCGGAGGGAACCTCACCACCTCGAAGTATATTCCACTGTTTTCCTCCGTTGTCGGTCCGAACGATTGTTTCATTCATCCCAACCGCATAACCAATTTTGGGACTAACAAAGTGTACCCCTTTAAGCGTGTTCCCAACCTTGCTCGTTTGGACATCCCAGCGTCTGCCGCCATTCGATGTTCCAACAATTGTGCCATGTTGACCCACCGCCCATCCATTCTTTTTGTCCAAGAAATAGATATCCGTGAGCGTGGTTTCGATAGGAGTTTCTGCCTGTTCCCATGTCTTTCCACCGTCCCTAGTATGACCGATGTATCCTGTCTGGTCGAATGGGGAACCTCCAGCAACCCAACCCTCCCATTCATCTAGGAAGGCAACAGCACTAAACGTCCAATCCATATCAAGATTTTTTATAATGTTCCAGTTTCCCCCGGCATGGAGGCCGGCTGGGCCGAACACAACCATTAATAGACTCACTCCTAGTAAAATCACTCTGTTTTTCAACATGCTTCAATAGCTCCTTTCACGGTTTTTATCTTGTATCGATCCTCAAGGCTCAAATCTTTGCAGCCTCACGATTCGATAGGCTTTATTCCGGTGCAACATATTTTTTTAGAATAGGCTTTAGTATAGCACCCATCATAGATGCTGTCAAGGACAAACATATCGCGCTACAGCACACCTTTGGGAGTGCAAAAAAAGCCCCAAGACTCCATACCTCCTGCGTCTTGGGGCTTCTTATTATCTAGGATTGATGGGATTACCAACGCACTTGGCAAAACTCCTCATAATCAATCAGTTCGTGAATCGTTGGGTTCTTACCACAGGCGGGGCATTCAGGATCTTGGCGGAGCGTAAGTTTCTTAAACTCCATTGATAAAGCGTTAAAAAGAAGCAGTTGCCCGATTAGCGGTTTACCAATGTCAAGTAAAACTTTGATAGCTTCAACGGCTTGCACATTTCCGACAATACCCGGCAATACACCGATCACACCCGCTTCTTGACAACTTGGCACCATATCAGGGGGCGGCGGCGATGGATAAAGACAACGATAGCACGGGCCCCTACCGGGATGGAAAACTGTCACCTGCCCTTCAAACTGGAAGATGCTGCCGTGAACGATCGGTTTGCCAAGCATCACACTAGCATCATTCAACAGATAACGGGTCGGCAAATTATCGCATCCGTCCACAATCAGGTCGTAACCCTCAAGGATTTCAAAAGCATTTGCCGAAACAATCTTCTCGGTATGCGTGATCACTTTAACATCAGGATTAATGTCTGCGATTGTCTCTTTTGCGGACTCTGTTTTCAATTTTCCCACATCGCTCGTTCCGTGAAGAACCTGTCGTTGGAGGTTACTTACATCCACAACATCGTCGTCAACGATGCCGAGTGTTCCAACACCGGCTGCGGCGAGATACAGTCCCGCAGGTGATCCAAGCCCGCCTGCACCTATGAGAAGCACCTTCGACTCGAGCAGCTTGGTCTGACCCATCCCCCCAACCTCTTTGAGGATAATGTGCCGACTATATCGTTCAATTTGCTCACTACTAAAGTTGTGCATCTAAAAATTCCCTTGTTATGAACCGCAAGAATGGATTCTAGTTATTTTCCAAGTTTGCCAGTAGATCGGAAAGTTCCTTGCCTGAATGTGCAGAGATTTGAACCGCAAACCGTTCCCGAATATCTTCAAATGCAAGTTCAACCGTAAAGTCGTCCCCACCGTACATCTGCTCTAGCACCGCGGTTAAGTCCGGCTGAATCGCATCAAACATCTCTTGGGTGTTCGGTGCAATATGGCGATTATTAATAAAAAACAGAATCTCATCTCCGTTTAGATGTACAGCGTTCTCTAGTTCTTCTGCCTCTTCTAAACGAACACATCTTTGAAGTGTTTCGGTGAACGCCTGATGAATTTTTTCACGATTATCGCCCTCTACCTTATGCTTCCGATTATAGAGAAAACCGTGACGACTTCTTGCTGCGTCTATGCTATAATTCGTGCTTGCAGAAATTAACAGAACGCCGGGACCCGCATGCGTAAACGAGTAATCAGCGTAGTTCAGGTACTCGTCTGGTTCTCCTTCTGCCATCCACCTGTTGAATACCCTGATGAAATTCTCGTAATTGATGTGGCTGTCTTCTGTGGTGAAGACCTTGATGTTAATCTGTTGTAGATCCATAGTTTGCTGTAATCAGAAACTCCTTTTCTGTAAATGATTTTCGCTCATGTTAAGATTTAGTGCAACCAAAGCCATAAGCCCTTGCAGCCTAATTTATCAAGGATTACTCTCCCCCTGCTTGCGGGGGGATTAAGGGGGGTACGAAGCGGCCCTTCACTGCGTGTTTTGCACTTTCTTTTTATATGAGCCATGATTTTAACACCCATATAGGGTATACACAATCTAGCACCGCCAACCGCGACGGTGGGTTTTGATCAGGTAACTGTTAAAAGTTCGGCAACATTCCTACCTATAGTCGGGGGGCAGCACCTTATTTTCTTGATAAGCGATTGCCAACCACTCATCAACAATCTGGCATAACTCCCGATAAACTTCGACCTCATCGTCGCCATGACAACACGGGCCAATCACTCCCGGGCAACAACCGACGAAACATTGATCATCTTCAGACCATTCGACAATCTTGATGTACTTTGCGCTTGGGGTCATCTTTGAGACTCCTCGATTCTTATCTTGACTTCCTCATTCCATATACTTTTTGAAATCTGGAAGTTCATCATCAAAATCTTCACCGATGTGAATAAGCCCTTTCGCACTTCCAGCACTAGTCTTTAGCCACGGCTTCAGAAAAATTTTCTTCCATTCGTATTGATAGGTTGGCATCAACGTGTCTATGGATTCAGCATAAAACAGGAGGTGATATTTCACATACGTCTTGTCGAGTAATTTAATGCAATCATCCAGTTCCCCGAATGTCGGTATAACTTCCGGTTCGCCCTTATCCCAATGCGCGATGCGTTTATCGGCAAACTCCTCATGTTTTTCTACTGCTAATTTGAGTATCTTCAGATCGTCTTTTACCATCTTGGGACAAACATGCTCTCCGCTGGCGTCTGCATATCGCGCGAAGTCGTCCATTTGTATCAAATCCTTCAGTTGGGAAGTGTCAGTAATTCCCACCTCTTCAAGCCCTTCTTTACCCTCTATCTCAATTTGGCCCATATCAGGTCCATCAGGATTAGCACAGAGGGAATGGTAGTAGCTTCGGGACAACTCTTCAGGGTTTTTAGCAATTTCCTCAAGCAAACCTACAAAAGATATACTGTCCTTTTGCGGTTTGATTTGCCGCCGCAACCCCGCTAGCGCATGGGAAAGATAGGTCCTCCCAAGATAGCTATAAAAAGCACTCGGCTTTTGGATGCGCGGATTCTCACGGATGATGTCTTGGACTTCCCAGAACATATTGGTATCCCGCAGAAGCGTCTGAATCTCACCCTGAATAATCTCCATCCATCTGAGCCATTTTTCAAGGTTTGAGTTCTTTTGAGACACAAATGCGGAGTATTCATACACAGGCGTCTCAATAGTACGAACGGGGCGATACTGTTCCCAGACAGCTTGTTGTAAACGTTCAACGGTTTCTGGGGAAAAGTACTTTTCTCCGGTTTCAATATTTACGCGGGCAGGCACATCTTTAATAATAACGAAGTGCCCATCAACTTCAACGCTATACGTTACCTTTTTCTCCACCAATGTTTCATTCCGCGCTTCATTACCTGTCATTTGGATAGCCTTCAATCACTTCGCTGTCTTCAATGTCTTCACGGACCTCTTGCACACTGATATGACGAATAATACTTTGCTGTGTTGCATGTTGTGAAAATTCAAACTGACCGTTTCTGATTTTCATGCGGATTTCATCAAGAATTGCCATCTCTCAAAGTTCAAAGACCTGCTCTCTGGAGACAATCTCAGTTTTTTCCCCTTCTCTGATCGCATTTGCCAAAGCTATATCTTCAAGAACTTCAGTAAAAACATCATACAACAGATCTCTCCGTTCCTGTAGCAATTCAGCGAATGCTTGTTTGAATACTTCCTTGAGTTGATTTTTATCATCAATTATTTGTTGCATAGCAGGCTCCGAATTGGCTTTATCTCAAGCAGTTTGAACTTTGACGAGCGAAAGTATCTTTGCTTGTACAGATTCCAAAATTGAATCTCGAATGAAAGTGCTGGCATTTAGAATTTCGATGCCGATGAGTTCTCCGTTGTCATTTAATTCTACTATAATATTGGGATTCAGTTCAATGCTTCCCCTTTCTGGTTCATCAGAGATCTCCAAATGCAATATGTCCTCTTGCTCAAAATATGCCATTTTTGTCTTATTCAAAAGTATACCTCCCAGTCTGAATCCGGAATCGAATCTGTTGACGTGTTGTTGCATGAATCGTTACCGGCGTGATTAAATCTCGGTTGGTTTCATAAGGAACTACAACCAGTATTCTGTCGTGATGTCCTATCACAACCCGACGTTCCGTTTCGGTATCAAAGTATCGTTCTACCGAATGTTTCACAATCTCCTCAATCCTAGCAAGATCAAATCCACGTAACCTTGCTTTATACTTCATATAATCTGTCCACTCGATTCTCATTGAATCACGAATCCTGTATTATGCTTTACGATTCTTTCTCATTTTCCCATTCGAGCGCAGGGGAGGATTTGCTATATCTTAAATTGATCTTACAATATTTTGAATTGAACTAATACTGGAATTGCTCGGATTATAAACCCATTCATTGTCGAATATCTCCTGTAGCCTTTCACTCAAGAATAGGTCCCCTATGGACAACGAATAAAATCGGTTTTTATTTTCTTTGGCATTTGAGATTTTTTCATACAATGATTCAGGCAATGAGTCCATCATAAAATCTGAAATGATAAGCAGATCAGACTGGTTATATTTTTCGTGGTTCATCATATCAAGGGCCTGAGTAAATGCAGGGCCTGCGTCTGTTCTACCATGAAAAGAACGCTGTAAAAACTCAATCACTTTTGTCATACCAATTTGTCCCGACAAATCTAAAGTCTCTATAACTGTTGAAAAATTGATTAAGAGACAATCCCGTTTCTGTGATATGGCGCGAGTTGCCATAAATAAGGTGACAGCCTTGGCTATAGTTTCAGGTGAGCCCTGCATTGAACCGCTGGTATCAACGCAGATTATGATAGGTCCTAACTTTTCTTCCTCCTCAACCTCAGTTATATGTTCTTCTTCAACCTCATAGGAACTCGGCCGCAGGCCTTCCATATCAAAACACATCAAGCGCCCTTCCACAAATTTCATGTCAAACAATACTGAGGTCTCATCATCGGCGAGCAATGCAATTTCTTGGGGCAGGGCGTGTTCAATATCTTTGCCTAAATAAACGCCTACTATTTCTTCCCTTGAATTTATGTCTGGAACGTATTCTGTCATGGTCAATAAGTTCTTAACGAGTTCTTGCCGCATTGCTTTCTCAGCTCGGCGGAGGCGACCCAGCATATCACATAATTCTTTTACCCCTTCATCTTTTGAAATATATGATACCCATTTCCTCAGTTGTTCAATATTTGATAGTGACAGATTGTCCTTTGATAAATCAAACAGTAAGCCCGGTTCAATAGATAGCTCGTCCAATGTGTCTGCAAGCAATTGGAGGTTTTTTAGCCATTCCTTTAATCGGTTCAATAATCTTTGCCTAAATTTTTGGATTGTCTCTATTTCCCATTTGGCAAATTGTGCGTCTAACAATTTTCTCCACTGTTGCAGTAACAGTTTACGGCAGATGACCTGCTCCTCGTGTGCTTTCCTTAAATCATTTTCGTTTTTATTTTTGTCGCTTGAACTATATTTTTTAACAAGGGCTTGTAGATTGGCTTGATGCTCCTGACTTTCTTTGAGTTTCTGGAACTCCGACAACCAATACTTTTCATCAATTCTTGAGTTTGTTTGCTTTGCCAACGCTTGGAAATGCTGAAAGTCTTGCTCTATCTGCTCTATCGTTGCGGTATTTTTTGTTTCTAACTCGTTCTCCGCACGTCGCAGGACGATCTGGTTTTCCCTAAATGGATTATCTCGTCTTAAATGCTTGTGAATATTCCTCTGTTCAGTTTCAATTTCTGACGATAGTTGTTCTTTGATGGACCCCTCTTTTAGTACGGAGAATTCTTGAGACAATGCTTCCACTATTTCTTCTATTTCATCTTCAGTTGATTTTTTCTTCATACTCATCCTATTAAACTCATTAATCGGTCACAGTCCTTACGTCGCAACAGCATATCCTGTAACTGCTCCTCTACACCTTCTAAAGCAATATTCTGTATGCTTTCTGGGACAAAAGGTGTTTCCAATTCTGTCTTAAACTGGCCTAACTTAGCTTCAATTTGCCCTATAATTTCCTCAATCTGATGGATTAATTTCTGTACTTCTGTCTTGAATAATTCAAGAAACTTTGGGTTGACATCTGGTTTTTTGTCTCCTTTGTGGAATAATATTTGAGGAGTGAAACTGTTTCCAGTAACCCTATCGCCCCACCTATCCCTATATATGATTGAGCAAGTTCCTTGACCGTCAAAGCAACAACTAATCCGGCTAAGTTCGTTTCCCATTTCGTCTATTGGATAGAACTCATCCGTGCTTTTCATCTTGTTTACTGGAATATAAAAAGTCTGGGGACTACTAGATATTGTTAGAGTATGTTTGAAATAGGCCTGACCACTAAGGTTTTCAGTTTCATAAACGTCTTCACTGTGGTAAAGGTCTTTGTTAATTTCGTTCTCTAAATCCTGTTTTTCAGAGTCAATCCCATACGGACTGAAACCCGTTTCAAAACCACAGTTTCTCACGGCATTCTCAACTGTTTTTACTACTTCTGTATGATTATCTTTCGTTGTCCACAAGCAGTGGCGCAGCAATAAAGTATCAACTAAATTTGTTTCTTTTCTATTACAAAAGAATGCTGCGGCTTTAAGCAAAATTGCAGCTTTTTGCCAACGCCGGTCTGAAACATATACATCGAGTTCTTCTCCCTTTTCCTCAAAAGAGAGTCGAATATCGTGTATGATGTTCAGGGTTTCCTTCGACAGTGTAATTGAGTGGATAGCATTACACCACTTCTCCCACTCTTCATGTTTTATAGTCAAGCCATCAGGTAATTTTACTTTTGCACGGGTGGGTTGAGAGTTTAGCAAGGCTTCAAAACTGTCCTTTACCTCCATCGGCAGAACATTCAACCGAACAAGAAAACGGTCATATAGTGCTTCCAGTCCTTGTCCCGGAGGTGGCGTTTCGTTTGAGGCGGTAATCAGTGCCTTCAGCGGAGTCGGTTCTACCTCTGTGCCATTGCGAAATAGCTTTTCATTGATAATGGTTAGCAGTGTATTTAGGATAGCAGGACTTGATTTCCAAATTTCATCTAAAAACGCAAAATCAGCTTGGGGCAGAAACCCTTCCGTTTTTCGGAAAAAATTATCTTTTTTTAGTTCAGTAATCGAGACAGGTCCAAATACTTCCTCCGGCGTACTAAAACGGTGCATTAGGTATTCAAAGTAACTATTGGTTTCAAAGGTATGGGACAAACGGCGGGCTATCAGACTTTTTGCTGTCCCAGGTGGACCAAACAAGAAAACATTCTGATTCGATAAAGCAGCCAAAAACGAAACGGCGATTGTTTCTTCTCTTTCATGAAGTCCTTCATTCAGGTTTTCAATAATTTTTGTAATTCGCTCTTTCAAATTCTCCATAATTCCTTACTGTTGGATAAATTCGGTTATTCGCGCCTACCAAAAAATAAAGCGTGACGAACCCTGCTGCAGTCCATCACGCTTTATTTGACAACCCCTTATCCGTTATTCACCTTTACGAATCACGAGTCGATAGTGCTGACCAACCTTCTTGGTATCAGTAATCTCATGCCCATCATTCGTGAGGCTCTTGGGAACGTTTTCAATCGGTTCGCCATCGTCAATCGTGATTTCCAGCAGCTGACCAACATTCATCGTCTCCAACCGGATTTTGGCTTGCACGTAGTTGAACGGACACGCCACGCCTTTGAGGTCGAGACTGTCAACGATCTCTTCAACAGGCTCTGCTTTCGGCGGTGCCTTGGGGATACGCGCCGGTCTGGCTTCCCGTTTCTTCGTGCTTGATTCCTCCTCCTGCCGAATCCGCATCCGTCCGTAGACGTTATGTGCTTCCTCAACGAAGAGAGTCGCTTCTTCAACGCGGCGGTGGGTGAGTTCCCTATCAAAGGTGCTAGCATCCTCCTCGGCCGCCTTAAATATATGCGCTCCAAAACCGGGGAAGACAATTCCCGGTTCAAAGAACCGACTTCGGAACTCCCTGACCGTCGTTTCATTGTCAATGTGTTGCTGTCCCTCGGTCGTCAGCAGTGCGTCTGCGGCTTTGATCATCGCTTCAAAAGCGTGTTCAGCGGAATCCACATATTGGTCGCGTTCCAGATCGATTCCTGCCTCATAGATCAGCCGGTCCGCCTCTTCAAGTATGAACGAAACCAACTCGACCAATGCCCCCGCACACTCGCCGACACCTGTTTTGAGTTGAAACTCCTTCGTGTCGCCGGTGTCGATATAGTAGCTGGGATCTTCCTCGAAGGAAGGAATCTTATCATACTCGCGGAGGATTGCCTTAATCTCGACCTTGCCGAGTCTCGCGATGTAGTCGGTGAAAGATTCATCGGTGTCTCGTTCATCAATGTATCTTCCGGTCAGGTGCTCGATGAATTGCGGGATGTTCTTGCCGTGAATCTTTCCGGCGGCAAGTCCATAAGCACTTGCATTCTCGATAGCATGACCGCCCAACAGAACCTGATAATACGGGGCGATATGTTTCCCCATACGTCGTGATGAGCCAAAGAATCCAATGTTTGCGATATGGTGCTGACCGCATGAATTCGGGCAACCGCTGATCTTGATCCGCAGGTCTTGAATCCCTTCCTTCACGCCGGTTTCGATGAAATAGTTCCTCAAGTAAGCAGCTAACCCACGAGAAGATGAAATACCCAGTTTGCAGGAATCGGTGCCGGGGCAGGCTGTAATATCAACTGTGCTTTCAGCACCTGATGCACCTAAACCGATAGCATCGAGTTCCTGATACAGTGCGGGTAAATCGCTCAGGCTGACCCAGCGCAAAACAAGATTCTGCTCGACAGTTGTGCGGATGGTATCCTTCACATACTTCCGTGAGATATCCGCCAAGGCCCGTGTCTGATCCGCGGTGATGTCTCCGAGCGGCAACGTGATATTGACAACTGCGTAACCCGGCTGTCGCTGCAAACGCACGTTGGTGGCATGCCATTCATCAAATCCTTCCGGTTTCGATGCACCGTTCAGCTGCGTCGGCGGTTTCAGCGGCGTTTCGTCATACGCATCTAGGTTGTCAAGATGAGCCGTCCATGCAGGATCATGGCGCAACTGTTCCCGTTCCTCCAATACAAGACGACGAAATTCTTCGATGCCAAGTTTTGCCACAACAAACTTCATCCGCGCCTTGTTGCGATTCTTACGTTCTCCAAGACGGGTGAATACCCTCGAAATTGCTTGCGAAATCGGCAACAATTCCTCTTCAGGCACAAACTCATCAAATACCTTTGCCTGATGCGGCACGGCACCCAGGCCACCACCAACTAGCAACTTAAACCCGCGCTTGGGTTTGCCATCGCCCTCTTTAATTGCTGCAACTGCGCCGATATCGTGCATGTATCCCAAGCCACAAGCGTGTTCATGGCAGCCAGAAAAGGCTATCTTGAACTTGCGTCCGAAGTCTTGTGCATCCTGATGGCCCAACAGGAAAGCGGACAACGCTTTGGAGTGAGGTGTTACATCAAACGGTTCGTCATTACACACGCCAGAAAGTGGACAAGCAGTGACATTCCGAACCACATTTCCACACGCTTCCTTGGTTGTTATGCCAACGGACGCCAAGCGACGCATTAACTCTGGCGTATTGTTAATATCCACATAGTGATATTGCACATCTTGACGGGTCGTGATATGAATGATATTGTCCGAGAATTCTTCGGCAACATCCGCGAGCATTTCCAGCTGTCCTGCGTTTAGACCGCCGAACGGAATTTTTACACGAATCATCTGCGAACCTTCATCACGTTGTCCATAAACGCCGTGACGCAGTCTAAATTCGAGGAAGATCTCTTCGGGCATCTGACCTGCCTGAACGCGACCCAGCTGCATCTCATAAATTTCAATTGCGCGGGCTTCCTCCGGCTCTATTGCCTCCGCGTTAAAAGGTGCTAAACTCTCTGTCGCCATTATTGGCTCCTTCCAAATTGGGGTTGGGGTTCGTATAAACAACGCCATCTCTGATGGGGGTTAGTATTCTAATCCGTTACACTGTTCTTAATTATGATTCTACGATGAGCCGTTACGGTTCAAGTCGCTACCTATTTTTGGGAAACCTGATTTCTCGTTCACTTTCCTCTAGATTTTCGTCCCATGGGTCGAATTGTCTGCCCCATCTTTCCTCTTAGCCGTGAAAAATCGGTTTCTATATCTTTTTTAATAAAGATCATACAATATATTATAACAAAAAAGAAAGCATAGATCAAGTGCTTATGCTTATGTTAGGCAACAAAATTGAATTCTCTACCAGACAACCCCGCATCGTTAACTCGCTGACAATTATGATTATATCTCAATTTCATGAATTTTACAAACAAATCTGCTAACTTTGGTCTGGTTTAGCCGATTACTGTTCAGTATGAGATTTGACAGTGATCTGGACATCAAGTATAATAACAGCAACCGAAACATAGAGAGAATTACTCTCGCGTTTTAGGCGTCATGTCCGATATTGTAGAGTTTTTATCCCTTAGCGCGGCTGGATCTTCTTTGGAACTAGTGATAAAATCATTTCCAACACTGTATGCCTACAACATCAACTCAGAGAATCATAAAACTGTAGGTGATTCCAAGGCAGGCAATGACAATGAAAACTTATAAAATCCTAGTGGTCGATGATGAAGTAGATATCGTTGATTTTATTGATGATTATCTGACGGGAGAAGGATATGAGGTTATCACGGCTTACGATGGGGTGCAAGCACTTGATAAAATGCGACAAGACTTCCCCGATCTCGTTGTCCTCGACATTATGTTGCCGGGATTGGATGGCTTTGAAGTCTGTAAGCAAATGCGGACAGAATCCGCTGTGCCAATTTTGATGCTTACAGCGAAAGATACCGATGTGGATAAAATTGTCGGATTGGAAATTGGCGCGGATGATTATATGCCCAAACCGTTCAATCCGCGTGAATTGGTAGCACGGGTCAAAGCGATCTTGCGAAGGACCTACCGCCAAGATTATCAACCCCGTAACCAGACGGTAACACTAAAATATAAAGATCTGTTTATTGATACTGAACGCCGGGCAGCCAACCTTGGGCATAAGCAATTAGAACTCACAGTGAAAGAGTTCAATCTTCTACTATTCTTAATGCAAAACCCAGGACATGTCTATTCGCGCGATCATTTACTCGATTATGTGTGGGGGCAGGATAGCTTCGTGGGAGCGCGTACTGTTGATGTACACATCCGGCGTTTGCGGGAACAGATAGAGACAGATGCGAGCCACCCCCAATACATTATAACTGTCTGGGGAGTTGGCTACAAATTTACCGATGAGTAATTTTTCAGTTGGAAGTAGGAGCAGAAGTAGGGGCAGGTTGTGGATTTCTGTCACTTGCCGCTGTTCCGATCTCCTAATCTCGCATTCTTCCCGTCCATGTGCCCTAACCTGCCAGCCCTCGCTTCCTTCCTTTTGCTATTCATCTCCTCTTCTCAAGCTGATACTTTTTCTCATACTGATTAGAGCGGGCGTGGCGGATTTGTCTGTGGAAACGCATGCCGCATATGAAGACGGGTTTATCGGTGCACGTGCTTTCGCTATGGGCGGAGCATTTTCAGCTATCGGGGAGGAATCAGATGGATTGTTAGTTAATCCCGCATCAATTGCTAACTTGACGCATCAACCCAAATCACGCCAATCCGCACAACAGCTATCAGCAACAATGGCGAGGCTACATCTCGGATTGAGCGATAAGACCTCGATTACACAAAATCTGATTAGCTATGCCTATTCCCGACCAACGCAAGGAGCCTTAGGACTACTCTGGAAGCGGTTGAATGTCGGTGAGTTGTATTCCGAAAATTACCTCCTTATTGGGTTGAGCAAGAGTTACGACTTCGGAGCGAAAGAGAAACGACGCGTCTCGCTTGGAGGTGCTATTAAGCTATTGAATTGGGATACAGCACCCACAATTGGGGCAGATGGTGCCGTTGTGGAAGACTTACCGGGGCGAAGTCAGTTGACTTTCGATGTTGGCATGATCTTTCATCCATCCCCAAATATTCCGATAGCACTTTCTCTCCAGAATCTCAACACACCTAATATTGCTTCTGCCAGTTCGATCGCCACCGAAAATCTCCCACTGCAAGTAATGCTCGGTATGGGTATTGTTGCCAAGAACTTCACATGGGGGATGGATCTTGTTTTCAAACAGAGCGAGGTCGATGTCAAGGTTGGCATTGAGTCTCAATTTTATGATGAAAGTTTAATCCTACGCGGCGGATTCCGATTGGAAAATCTGGCATGGGGAACAAACCTGACACTTGGTGGTGGTTATCGTCCGTTCAGCAGCCTCAGAATCGACTACGGCTTCCTTTTCCCTATAGGTGGGATCAGGGGCACAGCAGGCAGCCATCGATTTAGTATTGTTTACGATTTCTGAAACATTATCAACTGAATGAGACAGAATAAAGGGATGTGTCCCTTTTCCCGATTTAACCTGAACCCCCGCGATATAAGTTATCTTTTCTATGGCAACGACAGATTCATTCCTCTCAAAAACGAGGCAGCAACCGATCGAAGGTGTCACTGTTAAATCCATTCTCATCGCCGCCCTACTCATCCCAATTAACTGCTACTGGGTCATTGAGATGGAGATCATCCGATACTCAGGCCATCCGGTCACCATCTCCCTCTTCTTCAACGTCATTTTCAGCCTTTTTGTAATTATCGGAGCCAACCAGCTTCTCAAGTGGTTTTCACCCCGCGCTGCACTCAATCAGGGAGAGCTTATCATCATCTACCTGATGCTCTCCATCGCGTCTGGCATCACAGGGCACGACATGCTAGAAATCCTTGTACCGATGTTGGGACACGCCTTCCGTTTTGCTACCCCGGAGAACGAATGGCGTGAATTATTTCTGCCCTACCTTCCACAATGGCTGACCGTCAGCGACAGCAAAGTTGCCCATGGGTACTACGAAGGGGAGGTGAATCTCTACACCGCTGAACAGCTGATCGGCTGGGTTTCGCCCGTGCTGTGGTGGACAGCATTTATCTTCGTGCTTGTCTTCGGGATGTTCTGCATTAACGTCATCATCCGTAAACAGTGGATTGAGCATGAGAAACTTAGTTATCCGATTATTCAACTCCCACTCCAGATGACGGAAACGCAACGCCAAGCGTTCTTTCGTAACCGAGTGATGTGGGTCGGATTTGCCCTCGCGGGAACCTTAGCACTGCTGAACGGTTTGAGTTTCATCTTTCCCGTTATCCCCGAACTTCGGACGCGGATTCGGAGTTTTTATCTTTTTACTGATAGTCCATGGAACGCCATGGGGCGAATTCCGCTCTCGTTTTACCCATTTGCTATTGGACTCGGATTTTTCATTCCGCTTGACCTATCTTTCTCTTGTTGGTTTTTCTTCTGGTTCTGGCGGTTGATGCGCGTTGCTGGTGCCGCAATGGGCTTGCGCGGCCTGCCGCACTTCCCTTACATGAGAGAACAGGCATCGGGGGGATATATCGCACTTGCCGTCATCGCGCTCTGGGCGAGTCGAAGACACCTGATAATGATTGCCAGAAAGGTGTTTGGTGGAGCTGAAGATCTCGACGATTCAGATGAACCGATGAAGTATCACACCGCGGTATTGGGGCTTATCGGTGTGATGGTGTTTCTTGTCTGTTTCTGCTATCGCGGTGGGGCAACGGTGGGGATCACGATCGCTTTCTTCGCCCTCTATTACGCTATCTCCATCGCCATAACCCGTATGCGAGCAGAGTTGGGGACGCCCGTCCATGACCTGCACTATTCCGGTCCTGACGAAATCCTCACACGGACAATCGGCACCCGAAAACTGGGACGTGGGAATCTAGTGATGTTCTCAATGTTTTGGTTCATCAATCGTGCCTACCGTAGTCACCCGATGCCGCATCAACTAGAGGGGTTCAAAATGGCAGAGCGGACGCGCATGAACCTACGGCATCTCATGCTCGCCCTTATGCTTGCCGCATTTCTCGGCTCACTCTCCGGTTTTTGGGCATTGATCGATCGTGGCTATCAACTGGGGATGGAGACGCGTGCCCCCCGGCCTTCATTAAGTGCATTCGGCATCGAGCCATATCGACGGCTTGACCGTTGGTTGAGTACGCCCACAGACACATTAATGGCTGAAAGCGGGTTTATGGTTTGCGGTTTTATCATCGCTAGCGTTCTGATGTTCTTCCGTATGCGATTTGTGTGGTGGCCCTTCCACCCCGCCGGTTTTGCCATCTCAACAAGTTGGGGAATGAGGGTGACATGGAGTTGCCTTTTTGTCAGTTGGCTCATCAAGTGGCTATTGCTGCGACACGGTGGAATTGGGCTGCATCGTCGTGTTGCCCCTTTCTTTTTGGGGCTTATTCTGGGGGAGTTCACCGTTGGTAGTCTCTGGACAATCTTCGGTATTCTAGCAAAAATGTCAACCTACGGTTTTTGGGTGTGATATATTCAAAGAGGTTGGAATCGTTGATTGGTACGGTATATTGGATTTGCCGATCTATACTGACTAGTACTATCAACCCTCATAGATCCGATTTATAGTGAATTCAAAAAATAAATGAACACTTGCGCCCCACGGTAGGTGCGGTTTCTAACCGCACCGCGATAGCCCCCCCTTAATCCCCCCGCTAGCGGGGGGATTAAGGGGGGGCTACCCAACGGGGGATTGGAGTGTCTCATTAATTCTAAGGTCCACTATATTAGGTCGAAATTTGGTCTGTTTTTCCAAGTGATTTATGGATTTCTGTAAATTTTCAACACCAATCTTCTCTTGACCAGAAATGGGATTCGTGATAATATAACTAGGACGCGTTGACTTTCTACTGTACAATTCGGTGAGCACTCTAATCAACAGTCACCTGAAATCGTCTCAAGGGAGATTAAGTCGAAAATTCTTGGAACGAACATTGGTTAAAACCGTCAAATCTTAACAGAATCCACCATGAACAGACAGCAGCAAAAGATCTGGGAACCTAGAACACCTGACATCGAGAAGAGTTCCCGGTTGGCAGTGAGGCTTGGGATTTCACAATTAGTGGCACAGCTTCTCATCAATCGGGGCCTTGAAACGGAAGAAGCAGCGCATGCGTATTTATATCCAACGCTCGATCAGCTGCATTCCCCCTTTCTAATGTACGGGATGGAGCAAGTAGTTGAGCGCATCCGTTCAGCGATGAAGCGTGGCGAGCAGATCTGGATTTTCGGAGACTATGACGTAGATGGTACGACCGCGACTGCGTTGTTGATAAGTACTTTCCGGCACCTTGACTTTCCAGTAAAATCTTATATTCCCAACCGTTTTGAGGAAGGGTACGGTCTCAACAAAGAAGCGATTCGGAAGTTGAGGGAGCATGGATGTGATCTGTTAATTACTGTTGACTGTGGTATTACCTCGATTGAAGCAGTAGAGTTTGCCAACACACTCGGTATGGATGTCATTATCACCGATCACCATCAACCACGCCCCGATGCACTACCGCCAGCAATTGGTCTCATCACTCCCAAAATGCCGGAAAGCGAATATCCCTTCGATGGACTTGCAGGGGTCGGGCTGGCGTTCAAGTTGGCGCACGGGTTGATGGGTGGTGGCGATCTGGACCCGTTTCTGCGATCTCAACTAGATCTAGTTGCACTCGGCACAGTTGTAGACATTGCACAGCTAGTGGGAGAAAATCGAGTCCTCACAAGTCTTGGCTTAACGGAAATCAATAAACGTGAGCGCCCGGGGATCAAGGCACTTTGTGATGTCGCAAACCATGGTGCTGGCAAGCAGATTGTTGGACACACATTGGGGTTTATCTTGGGACCTCGAATTAACGCGGCTGGCCGAATGGAGACGGCGGACAAGGTAGTCAAATTACTAACGGGTGAGTCCTATGATAAAATAATACCAATCGCCAAGGAACTTGATGACTACAACCAGAAACGGAGGGAAGTAGAGAACAGAATTCGGGAGCAAGCGACCGCTAAGATTGAAAAAGACGACGATTATAAGAAAAAGAAAGGACTGGTTGTTGCCCACGAAGACTGGCATCAGGGAGTCGTTGGGATTGTCGCTTCACGGATTCTTGAACGGTATTATCGCCCGGTGTTTATACTAGCAATTAATGGGGACGAAGCACGCGGTTCGGGACGCTGCATCGAGGGGATGAATCTCGCTGACAGCTTAAACGCATGTAGCGATCTATTAGTCAAACATGGTGGACATCAGGCGGCGGCAGGACTGACAATCAAAACGGAGAACATTGGTGAATTTGCTGCCCGATTTGATCAATATGCGCGTCAACACCTCTCTGATGAAGATCTAATCCCCAAGCTAAAATTGGATCTTGAGGTCCAAGCTTCTTTTTTGACGCTGCAAGCCATAGAAGAGTTGCAGCTGCTTGAGCCGTTTGGCAAGGACAATTCACCACCACACCTTGCACTGTGCAATCTCCGCCTCCAGAAACCACCAAGCGTAATAGGCAAGGAAAAGAACCATCTCAAACTATTTGTCACGGATGGAGGACAGCCGCTTGAAGCCGTTGGGTGGGGGATGGCGGATCGCTTCATTGCGCTGAAGAACAAGAACATTCGATTAGACTTGGCTTTTGAGCCAGAGATTAACGAGTGGGATAATACCCGTCGTGTTCAACTAAAGATTGAAGATTTGCACATCCACACACTTGAACGAAGCACCGTTGGGAGGATGTTTCCCACAGCAGAGGAAAAAAGTGCTGTTAAAATTGTTGACCACAGAGTTTTGGACAACAAACAGGATTTTCTGCTTAACCTCCTTGAACAGAGAGAACCAACATTACTATATGTCCGGGCCGAAAAAGCCCTGGACCAACTCTTCGAGATGCTCGGTTCAACGGAAAAGATTGGGCGCTGCGAAACCGATATGTCGGAAGCGGATAAAGCGCAAGTCACAGACAAATTGGCACGTGGAGAATTACTTGCGATCGCTTCAAATTGCACATTAACCCAGCTGCCTCACATTAACCATATAGTGTTTTGCCACCCAATTCCTCAACACTTAACTTTCTTCAATCGATGTCAGTCCGCATTTAGACATCCTGAGACGACCTATATCCACCTCATTTATCAATCCAAGGATATAGAGTGGATGCGCCAATGTGTCTCTTGGGAATATCCAGATAAGCAGATTCTACAAAAACTCTATAAATGCTTACAAGCACTCAGTCAGAACAACAGGCACCGACTCACACTTGAATCGGTCATAGTTAGTGCACAGACTGATTCAATCCCAGTGTCTGCTGTTAAAAATGGCCTTTCAATCCTTGAGGAATTGCAGCTTTTGACGCAATATCCAAATTTCTCAAAACAAGAAATTCAACTTTTACCACCGCCATCGAAGAAGCGTCAACTCCATGAATCCGAAACCTATCTAAACGGCGAACAGATGAAACAAACGAGCCACTGGTTTTCGGAATTTCAATTGCGGCAGAATGTCAAACAGATTTGGGAGCGAGTGTCGTATGAGTGTCAACTATCTAATTCGCCAAATCCAAGCATATAACCCCGATGCGGATTGCGATCCTTTGCGAAGAAGCTATGAATTTAGCCAAGCCTCTCATCATGGTCAGCAGCGGATATCCGGACATGCTTATTTTACCCACTGCTTTGAGACGGCTAAGACATTAGTTGAATTGAAATTGGACACGGATACTATCTGCGCCGGGCTACTACATGACGTACTCGAAGATACATCAGCCACCCGTGATGAACTTGTGGATCAGTTTGGAGACACAATTACCGAATTAGTTGAAGGCGTTACCAATATCGGTAAATATAAATTCAGGGGTGGAGTCCAACAAAGGCAGGCAGAAAATTACTTGAGGTTGCTTCTGGCGACAGCGAAGGATACACGGGTAATCCTTATCAAGTTGGCAGATCGGTTGCATAATATGCGAACGCTTGATTCATTGCCACCACATAAACAGGAACGTATTGCCAAGCAAACTTTTGAGGTTTATGCTCCGCTCGCCCACCGATTGGGTATTGCTCGGATTAAAAGCAGACTTGAGGATTTGGCGTTCAAATATCTGCACGCCATCGAATATAGAGAGATTGCCGATTTGCTTGCGGCGAAGTTAGGTGAACGGGAAGCGTATACGAAGTGGATGGTCGATGTTGTTCAACAGGAATTAGATCTGATGGGCGTCAAAGCGAGGGTTTACGGTCGTCCTAAGCATATCTACAGTATCTATCAGAAAATTCATCAAAGAGGAGTCCCATTTGAGCAGATTCGAGATCTATTCGGACTTCGTGTGCTAGTCAACAGCGTGGGAGACTGTTATGCCGTGATTGGAATTCTACACAACAAGTGGAATCATATTCCTGAGCAATTTAAGGATTTTATTGGTCTTCCGAAGGCGAATGGCTATCGGTCTTTACACACAACAATTTTAGACCGCGGGCAGCCTGTAGAAATTCAGATTCGGACCCATGAAATGCACCAGATCGCGGAATATGGAATTGCTGCACATTGGCGGTATAAGGAAGGGATGCCATCGGAAACAGATAACGAAAGAATTTTTGCTTGGTTCAGAGAAATGCTTGCAGAGATTCAAGAGTTCAAAGATCCGTTTCAGTTTATCCGTTCTATGAAAGGTGAGTTGTTTCCAGACGAGGTGTTTGTGTTTACGCCTAAAGGAGATCTGCACAGCTTGCCAGCGGGCTCAACCCCAATTGATTTTGCGTACAAGATACACACCGATATTGGACAGACCTGTTCTGGGGCGGAGGTTAATGGCGCGATAGTTCCCTTTAAGTACCGGCTACAGAATGGGGATAGGGTAAACATTCAGACACGGGCGAATGGACACCCGAGCCGTGACTGGCTGCGGTGGGTCAAAACAGCGCGGGCACGCAATAAAGTCCAGTCTTGGCTCAACGAACAGAACCGTGCACAGGCAATTGATTTGGGAAAACGACTGCTTGAAATTGAAATGCGACAACGCCAACTGAATCTGAAAGACTATCTCAAATCATCAGAACTACTTGACATAGCGGCGAAACTCGTATCGAAGAAAAAAGCACAACTACCGCTAATTGACGAGATTTTTAGACAGATTGGCAATGGTAAGGAGTCAGCTACACATATCGCCAACTTATTGGCACTTGAACCGCCTCCGACCACGGAGAAAAAAGAAACGACTACGCGGCCTCCCCAATCCGCACCATCAATTGAAATGGAAGGTATTGATTTGGATCTGGCGCGTATTATGAAGTGTTGTCATCCTATTCCGGGAGATGAAATCATCGGGTATCTCACGCGGGGACGCGGCATTTCTGTCCACAGAGCAGACTGCCCTCGAATTATTAATGAGCCAGAGAGAATTTTTGATATTGAATGGACGGCCGTTGAGAATGTCACCTATCCGGCAACGATTACCGTTGAGTGTGACAACCGGCCCGGAATGCTAGCAGAGATTACAACATTAATCGCCCAATACAAAGTTAATATTGATACAATCGGTTCTCACAGGTTTAATAAGGAAACTGGTCATGATCAATTCACTTTAGAAGTTAATGGAATTGAACAGTTAGAAGCTATCATGGAGTCAATTCGTTACTTAAAAGGGGTACGAAGTGTCTCCCGGATTATATCTTTCCCGTCTGATAAGCGCAGAAGCCTATAAAGAGACTCAAAATCTGAGATTATCTATTCCGTTCAATTACCGTAGGCAACTTGTGCCCCGCCAGAAATCGCTTTGATAACTTTCCCGGTACGAAGACATCGCACGCATACACGAACTCGTTGACTCCCGCTTTCCGTTTGAACACGGACTCGTTGTAGGTTGGGGAGTTGTCTATGTTTTGAACGCTTACTAATCTGCCCACGGGTTCGGGCAATTTTATTACCTGCCATCGGCTTTTTTCCGCAAACATGGCAAACTCGAGCCAATTGAACCACCTCCTTTATTCGTAGTGTAACCTATTTAACATATCATATGCCCCTGCTGAAATGCAAGTTTTTTTGTGTTTACTGGATTGAATCTTCTCAATTCAATACCCAACTGAGACTGATGTCCAGAGTGCTTATCTGGGCGACCCGTCGTCGTGGAAGGTTAAAGAACTGATAATTGCGGTGCTATCCGCCGGGTGGTGCAATCCGCTCTACCTCCAATCCCTCTGGGCGGAGGAAGTCCTTATAACGGGTCTGTAGCTCGACACCGTTGAGACTACGGGTAAAGCCTGCTGTCTTTGTCAAATGCTTTGTTTCGATTTCAAGGGTATTCTTCCCTCGTGTGAGATCGTTCAATTCCAGTTTGTACCGAAACCAGTGAGCGGACATACCGAGCGGTGCTTGGATGTGCATCGAACCCGCGAGTTTTACTGGAATCGTTAAGGCACGTTCGTCAGTAATCTCCGCATCCTCCCAAGGCAATACCCTGCCATTGAAGCGGAATTCAATATCGTCCTCAATACAGAAGAAGGAGAAGCGAAGGGTGAGAATAGGGTTACGCACCTCTCCGTCTTTCTGGGCACTGTCGATGTCATCAGCAACCCAGATATTGATAGCAGCGGTTTCCCCTTCCTTAATTTGCAATGGTAGTTGGCGCTTTGGTGTGGTTGTCGGTTTATCTAGCTCTCCCTCTCGTGGTTGGAGTAGATAGCGTTTATCACTCCGTGCATGGACTTCAGGATAAGCCACCTCTCGCAGAATCTGGTATTCCCTTTCGCTGAAGGGCCAAGATAGGTAACCGTCATACATTCCAGCCCAACCATCCCAGCGAAGTGTCTGCGCTAATGCGTTGTACATTTCAATACTCGGCAGACCGACTCGCTCGTCGTAGACGCGTCTGGGTGGACGATAGTAAGCTGCAGCACCAGCAGCGTTAGCAGCCTCCGGCATCCAGCGAGGCTTTGGCTGCGTGTCGGTCAACACATACGGATCTTGTCCGACAACGTAATTGATGCTGCCCTCCTTGAGCCATGTTTCCACGTCCAGTCCCATCGACAGATTTTTTTCTTGCTCAAGATCAACGCGCGCCATAATGGGGATTTCTCTTCCCTGTTGACTTCCGATAGCGTTTGCCATATCCCGGATTTCAGCAACGAAGCGATTCATCAACGGGATGTTTTTCTCTATCTCATCCCGCTTGAAATAATATGAATCGAACATAAAGTCTAGCTCTAGCCCGTCAGCCTCGTAGTCCTCCAAAATCTCCCTGAGCACAGCAAGTTTGTCCTGTCGTACTAACTCGTGAGCAAAATCGTAACACCATTCCGCCCGTCCTTCCTCTCCGATACATACTTCGGCACCATGGTTCCATTTCAGTAAACCACACCGCTCGCTGCCCGGCGGCGAACTTGCTTGTAATTTTAGGGAAGGAAATACAGCCAATCCCATTTGACGACCTCGGTTGATGACTTCGCGGACCTGGTCGGTCCCCATCTTCTGGGCTTCCTCCACCATCCGCATAATTCGCCAGTCGATGTAGTTGTCCCAAACCTCTTTCATCTGCCCCACAACACGTCCAACCTTGCTGTTATGGAAATAGACATCAGCATATCCGAGTCCTAAAACCAGGAGATCTACCCCAGTGCCAAGTACCTCATCAACGGGCCATTGGAGCTTATGGATGGAAGCAGGCGGTTCAATTCGCTTTGCGTTGAAATGGTGGGCATCGTTGTAATAAATTAAGCGGGGTTTCTGCATCGCTATATTTCTCCTTTGAAATAAATTCTTGGGAACATGCTAGGGTGTGTTGACATTTGGCAGCACGTAGGTTGGGTTGAACAGGGAACCGTGAAACCCGACAATATCCTAAAAAAACGCAAGGATTGGTAGTGAACAACGATCGTTGTTCACTACGAATGTGGGCCGTAGAATCGCTTATATTTCGTAGGGAACGCAGATCTGCGTTCCTTATGTAAAATGTCTTTCCTCTAGTTTTACAGGCAAAAGTCGTCTCCCTACGTAAATCACGCTACAATTCGTGCTGCATCTCCTCGCTGAAGGACAATATGCTTTTTCCATTTAATATTGTCCTGTTCAGGGAAATCTTCTCGATAATGTGTGCCACGACTCTCCGTGCGTAGAATTGCCGCCTCCGTTATCAATGCCGCAACATCGCACATGTTTTGAAACTCAAATGCTTTGACACTATCCCAATAGCAGTCCCGGTTCAGTGCTTTCAATTCATTGAGTATCGTCTCTAAATCTTCACCACGCCTAATCAGTCCAACGTGCTGCCACATTATCTCTTGAACGAGTGCCTTTGCTGCTTCAATATCAATATTCTGAGGTGTTGTTTGAGAGTGAGAAAAGTCATCATCAGAGGAAATTTGGAGGTTCGCATAATTGTCCGATTGAATTGTCCCTGCATATTCGGCACTCGCATTCCCAGCGCGTGTGCCAAACACAATACATTCAAGTAAAGAATTGTTTGCTAATTGACTTGCCCCGTGAGCACCGGTACAAGCAACCTCGCCGCAGGCATAAAGGCCGCGTAGGGTTGTCTCTGCGTTTAGGTTCGTGTAAACACCGCCTATCATAAAGTGTGCGCCGGATCTAACAGGGATAACATCGGTAGTAATATCAATTCCAAACTGATGGCAAAACTGATAGATACTTGAAAAGCGGCTGCGTATGAAATCAGATGACAGATGGGTTATGTCTAGATAAACGCATAGACTTCCGGTTAATTCCATTTCATTCAGAATTGCACGCCCTACAACATCACACGGAGCCAATTCCTCCATATCGTGGTATTTTCCCATAAATCGTTCCCCACGCGAATTAATTAAGATGCCGCCTTCCTCACGGACCCTGTCACCTATCAAGCAGTGCGGTGCCTCCATCAGAAACAGTATCGTCGGATGAAATTGGATAAACTCCATGTCGATCATCTTACAGCCCGCTCGCCAAGCTGCCGCGAAACCATCGCCTGTTGCAATTGCCGGGTTCGACGTAGATTGATAGATGTGTCCAAGTCCGCCCGACGCAAGGATGGTAGCTTTGGCAAAAATACAGTGAGGGGCATCGTTAATGAGGGCAACCACCCCATAGCATCTATCCCCTTGGGTCATAAAATCAATTGCAAAGGCTTGTTCGATGACCTGCACATTCCCCTGCTTTTTGAAGTGATTAGCTAATATCGTATCTTCCTCTTTGTCACGGCTCGTTCCATCTTGAACCAGTTCTGAGGTCTGTTGAACACCTTTTTCAACCATCATCTCAACTGCTGTTTCCTTGCAGAGCCCCTTTCCCATTTTTAGAGTTTTTTCAACATGGGAAGCGATAGTATCAACTTCGCTCGTGACGGCAGTGATTCCACCTTGTGCATGAGACAAGCCATTTTCTTTTATGGCAGACTTAGTAATCAGCAAGACATCACCATGTGGACTAGCTGCCATCGCTGCGCTTAACCCGGCGTTTCCATCCCCGATTACTAAGAAATCGGTGTTGATTCTTGGTAATTTGGCTGAATCAAATTGGACGATATATCGGTGATTCATTGTGGATTTGATAGAGTCACGAGGTTTGTGCATATCCTCCCTTCTTGAACAAAGCCTTGTTTTATACACAGAGGATTGTCGTCTGACTTTGATAGGTGAAAATATTGGCCAAGGCGACAGGACATCGAGTAGGCGTTAAAAATCGCCAGCGACTTTCATCACCTTCCCGCTCCCTTCGACAATTAGTTCGCCATCTTCTGAATTGATGTGTGCTTCAACTTCAATGAGACGCTTACCCATTTTAACTCGATTGGCTGTAACGATTAATTTATCGCCTGCCATCGCTGGCTTCTTGAATCGGACCTCAAGTTGTGCTGTTACCGCAGGTCCATCAAAGCTGGCGATACCCACATAGGTAATCGCTTCATCGAGGAGTGTACTCAAGATTCCACCGTGAATTACATTTGCCCAGCCTTGAAAATGACCGGGGGGTGTACACTCAATCTTGACCCGTGTTCCATCGGGGGTGATATCTGGATTAACTTGTAACCCAAAGGGGTTTTCCTCACCACATGCAAAACAACGATTATTGTTCTCAACGCGCATCCATTAACTCCTGCTGATTTTTCAAGCCTAACATAAGATCGTATTGTAGCACACCGTATGACAAAAGGCAAATGAAATCAAGAACTTCATCTATGATTATGACTGAGTTAAGATATCAGTTACTGATGCTGAAATTTTTGCTGATAATTCCCTTGACAGAAGAACGAATATTTTGTAAACTTAAATTCTACGCAAAAGATACATGCGCTGAAAAGGACGTTCTACCCAATAAATCCCTTAAACGAAAGAGGAGAAAAAGAGTTAGATATGAAAAAGTTTTCAACCCTACTGATATTTCTTATTTTGGCTGTTAGTGTCGGGTGTGAACAGGACCAACCGATTACACAACTGGAAGTTGGTAGAAACAAGCTGCTCGGTGCAGGTTTAGCAATCGAAGCCGTTAACCATCTAAAAAGAGCGGAAATTGAGGAAGCCGAAACCGCCGCCCAAAAAGTGGAACCACGAGCATTGTTATTGATTGCCTACTCATATGCCATCGCTACTGGAGATGCTAAAACTCAAGAGGTTGAAATTCCGGGGCTTGAAGCCGAGTATAAGCAGGCGCGGAATGAAAGGATTGCGGCATTAAGCAATACTGAAATGAAAAAAATGCTTCAACTGCTTGCTGAAAGACATCGCACCCAAGATGCAACTATACAGATCTTGGTCGATAAAGGAGCAGATGCTGTCCCCGTATTAATCGAATATCTCGGTATAAGAAGATATATGGTTCTTAGACCCGAGTTGATTGAAATGCTATATCAAATTGGTTCCGAAGGTCTAGACTATTTAACCGCCGCACTCGGTGATGCCCAAACCTCTCCAGAAATGAAATCGACCTTGGCACGATTGATTGGACGGATAAACGATCCACGCGCAATTCCGGCTTTAGAAGCAATCCAAAGTGGGAGCACCCCAGGATTGAAGATGGAAGTCAACATCGCACTTTATAACCTTGGCAAGCAAGAATATAGGACAGAAATTATCGATGGGTTAAGCGATAACGATGTTTCGGTTCGCCGTGCAGCGGCACAGGCAATGTTGCGACTTGATAATCCGCCCGTGGATGAAGTTGTCAGTGCCCTCAGTGATTCCGATGCGTGGGTGCGGATGTATGCAGGTCAAACACTTGAACAGTATCCAAGTGAAAAAGCTATCAATCGGCTCGTTGAAATCGTGGCAAATGATGAAAATGAGAACGCGAGAGAAGCGGCAGCGAAGGCTTTAATCGTTCATGCCGGACAAGATTTTGGACAAGGCATCGCGAGGCAGCTCATTAAGACGTTACCGACTGTGAGTGATCCAAAAGATAGGATACGGATTGTCTTGGTCCTTAAAAAAGATGCACTTATAAAGCAGATTAAGAATGCTCCCAAAGAACATGATGACAATATTGAACTCGATATCTATTACTATTTTCAGAACAAAGAACAAAACGATATGGTTAAAGAAGAGCTCAATATGCTGTTGAACGATCTAGGCCGTTGAGAGTTTTTCCGATCGGCTGAAATTGCCACGATGTTCTCGGTCGTCTGTGTGAGCTGATACAAGATACTGGAGATAACGGCTAAAGCAGCGAATATCTAACTCTTACCATTGATTGGGTAAAATGGTTTACCACCTAACCGTGTAAGATGCGGTGTAGTAGCGTATGTGTGGAAGTTTGTAAAGTCGATGAATCTCCGTCAATGTTGCCTAGTAGAAGATCTTTGAATCACGACAATATAGGGATTTGTAAAATTTAAATCTACTGAGATTTACACTTGCATGGTCATCCCTATATTTCTAGCATCCCGACAATAGAAGTTGGAAATATTCCAACTTCTGTACCCCAGACAGCGGCTGGAAGTAGGCAGACTATGTCGCATTTATCTCCTCCATTCGGCACTGCCGTAAAACCACTTACCCATATAGACGTGCCCCGACAGACGAACTACGAGGGTAAGTTCATTGTACTGTCACCAATCAATCCACAAGCTGATGCTGAAGAACTTTACAAGTGCACCCACGGCTCAGATGAGAAGGAGCAAATATGGACCTACATGAGTTACGGACCCTTTGACAACGTACACAGCATGCGACAGTGGCTTGAAGTTGGATCAAAATCGGAAGATCCACTTTTCTTTACGGTACACCATCGTGAATCGAAATGCCGAGTGGGGCTGGTGAGTTTTCTAAACATCATCTGTGATATGCGGCGACTCGAGCTGGGACACATTTGGTATTCGCTCAATGTTCAAAGATCAAACGTAAATACGGAATCCGTATATCTAATGCTCTGCGAGGCGTTTGGTAGACTAAAATACCGTCGAGTTGAGTGGAAATGTGATTCCTTGAATGAGCAGTCACGATTAGCTGCTCTACGTCTCGGTTTTCAGTTTGAAGGTGTTTTTAGACAGCATATGATCGTAAAAGGTCGAAATCGGGATACTGCTTGGTATTCAATATTGGACAATGAGTGGGCTGATATTAAAAAGAACATGGAGGTGTGGTTGTATCACAACCCAAACCAGCAGTTATCCTTAACAACACTTAACAGCAATAGGTCCTAAGTGCTCGAATCCGTTTTCAAATGCTATAATTTGAGAAAATCTGTGGTGACAATACATATATCCAACAGTAGATTAAGGATAGCCTACTAGTCCCCTCTCCTTCCATTATACGGTTCAGCTCTCAACTTTGAAGTGCATACTGCCAACCGAAACGGTCACTGCATTAAATCTGAATCCTCGCCTATTTTTCCTATATCTTACTGACGTTTACCTCTAAATTTGCTATGATATAAGTTGGAGCGAATCGCGGCTCGTTCTGGTGGCGTTTTATGCGGTTGCAGCACTTGAAATAAAAAAAGATTGAGATAAATTCTATGCACAGACAAAACAAACGCTTAATCCTATTTTTCTGTCTTGGAGTGATTTTAATCCTTGGAGGTTTTCTGTTTTTGCGCTCCTCCTATGTGCTTAACCGGGTGCGCCTAGTATTAGAGTCTGAGCTCCAAAAGCACTTAGAACATTCAGTCACCATCAATAAAATTGAAGGAAATGTGTTTACCGGCTTGGATATTAGAGGGGTTGAAATCGCAGATGCAGATTCGGAAAACTCTCCTCTAATAACTCTAGACGAAATCCGGATAAGATATAGATTATGGAGTTTGGCGCAGGGGAAATTCCTCATCACTCAACTGCACTTCAACCAGCCCCAGGTTAATACACGCATGGGGGCAGACGGAACTATCAATTTAGCAAAGCTAATTCCGAAAGACGGGGCCGAAACGAGTGCTAAAGTGCCAGTTCAACTGTTAATCTCTGATATCAGTATCGAAGATATTAGTATTGAAAATGGCATCATCAATTTTGAAGATGAAAGTGGTTCCCTCAAGGTTGCAATCGGCGGTATTGACAGTCGGGGTAGCGTTGACGGGCCTCTGAGCAACTGGAAGTACCGTAGTCATTTGGAAGTGCGAGATGGACGTTTTGAACTGAACGGCGTTGAAACACAGATTAATGAATTCAAAACTGACTTTGAGTTACAGAAAAATCGAGGTGCATTGCACTCGTTGCGTTTCGTGCTGGGAAATTCCCTGCTGACTGTCGCTGGTGAGGTAAACAATCTTGGTAAACAATCTCCACAGGTCAAGACACAAATCCAAATGATTCTCGACTTCCGTGACGTGCAAAAGATACTATCTGCTCCAGGGGAAATAGAAGGAGTGGCAGAAGTGGATGTCGAAGCCAGTGGTCCAATTTCGGAAATGGTCGGCAGCATCGGGATTAACCTTCCGTCTGTCCAGTTAAATGCACTCCAATTTGAGAATCTTACCCTCCAAGCCGAGTTCACACCGCGTAACGTCCGAGTTACCAATATTGATGCACTATTCGCTTCGGGAAAGCTGACAGGAGCGGCAGAAATTGACCTTCCTCCCACACAAGAAGATTCGCGACGTCCCGCCGCCTACAAAGGTTGGGTACAACTTAACTCCCTTCGGACAGAGCAACTACTACCAATTATAGATTTTCCGCAAGATCTTTTGGATGTTAAGGCGGTTTTGGACGGTGAAGTCCAATTTAGTGGTAAGAGTTCAGACCTCCGCAAAATAAATCTTGATGGCAACTTGCAACTGGACGATGCGAGTTTAAATGGAGTACCAATTCGCCTTTCAGCAGCGCGCTACCAACTCAATGACCAACATCTATCAATTACAGCGAATCTTGACGATGCACAGATTGAAATCAATGGTAACCCCGGATTAGATATGGATCTGCGTATCACAAAAATTGACATAGGTAAAATTTCCCGAATCTTGCAAATGCCAGATCTTGCTGGCGAAGGCACGCTTACTGGGAAAAGTAGTGCAGGTGTAGGGGATAATCCACTGTATTCCTTGCAAGGTTTCCTCAAAATTCCAGAAGCAACACTGTACGATGTGCCCATTGGTGTGTTGACGACGGATTTTCATTATACGGAGAATAAGGTTTTTCTGAACCCAATACGTCTTGTCAAAGGGGAGAGCGTATTGATTGCCGATGGGGTGGCCCGTATGGAGGGGGATACGCCGATCGATCTTAAGGTACGTGCCCAACCGATCCAGATTGCAGACTATGTGAGGCTAGCAGGCGATGATTACCCAATCGAAGGGATTGCAACGGGGGAACTAGTATTGGATGGAACGTTAGTGCATCTTAATGGTCGTGGCACGCTTCGGATCGATGATGGCAAGGCGTGGGATCTGGCACTGGATCCATTAACACTACCACTAGAGATTGAAAATTATGTCGTGAAAATTTCAGATTTTGAACTGTTAACCCGTGGTCAGAAAGGTATTCTCAACGCACAAATTGATCCTAATCAAGACTATATAATTGACTTTCAAAGTGAGTCAATGCGACTAGCAGAGATTGCGATTGCACGCGGAATGACCGATTTCTTGCTGGATGCCGATTTGGTTGTAACAGCCAAGGGGCAAGCAAACGCGGCGGATCCACTTGTAGATGTAACCTTCGACTTCTCAAATGTTACTTACGCAGGCAATCGACTAGAAGATGTTTACATAACCGGCATCTACAGAAACAATGCCCTGAATTTTGAAGGCGTGGGCTTTAATAATACCTGTCAGATTCGCGGAGTTTTGGAATCAGTTAAAGGCAGCCCCTATCAGATTGCTGTTGATGGTATGGGAGTCGATCTATCCCCATTCCTACGAATCTTTAATGTAGCAGACTATTTCACAGGTACAACCGATGGCACCGTTGAGATTGAAGGAATGCTAGAAGATTTGTCAGAATTTAAGTTCCGGATGTTCCTGTCCAAGGCTGCGCTTGATGTTAATGGCCGTCCGCTGACTAACCCCGCTCCGATTCGCGTTTCCTTTGTGGATAACCTGTGGCATGTTCAATCCTTGGTGCTCGCTGATAAGCGGGATGGCAGCCCATTCCTAAATGCGGAAGGTACTTTCCCCATTCAGAGCGCGATAGATGCTCCCCAATCGGATCGGGAGTCAGAGACGACCAATACATTCAGTTTCACAGTAGAATCCGATGGATTTCCGCTTGAGGGATTATCGTACCTGTTGGGACTACCACCACTTTTCTCAGGAAACGTCAGCTATAAATTCACTGGCGGAGGGACTTATGAAGCTCCACAGTTAGAACTTAATTGGAACATTCCGGATCTAGTGCTTCAAACACCCATTGGGCAAATCCCAATTCGTGAAGCTGTGGGCGGCCTCATCTATAAGGACGGAAGGCTTAACGTTGAGTCTTTCGATCTACTCTTACTTGGCAATCCCATTAAAGTAGAGGGGAACCTACAGATTGATCTTGAGGCTTTTCCATCTTCACATCTTAAGTTCCATGCCTCATGCCCAAATTTTAGGTTAGATACTCGCGATTTCCAAAATTTGCCGGATTACCTGAATAATCATTTAATCTTGTTCGATCTAGAGGCACAGATTACTGGTAATCTGGCTCAACCAGAATTGACCGCTTCAATTGATGCGACACAAAAGACACTACAACTCCTGGATCTGCCCCAACCTATCGAAGACTTAAAAGTTGCGCTTCAGATCGCGGTTGGACAGAAAGCATCACCTGACTTGATTACAATGAATCTAAGATCAGCGGATTGGTTGTTCGATGGTGGACGCTATCGGGCATCGGGGGTTTGGAGTTTGCCTAAAGCGAACGAAGCCTTACCCCTGACTTCAATTATAGAGGTTTTGGAACAAAACGACTTAGCCCGCTTTCAACTGCGCGTCAATGGGGTAGATGTAAATCTTGTCACGCCTTTGAGTTACATAATGAAACGTCAATTCCCCGATATCGAAAGTCGAGCTAATGTAATGCTAGACCTAAAGGGCAATGGCTACCATCCTAACCAGATGTCGGCAACTCTCATGTGCGATAAATTGCATATCAAGGTCAACAACCGTGATATGAGAAATATAAATGAGATTCAGCTTCACTTTGCAGCTAAGAAACTCACACTTGTGCAAACCCAATTAGGTGAGGGAGATACTGCTTGGGTCAACGCTGCGGGCACCCTAGACCTTGATGGTAATATGGATCTCAGTTTAGGATTAGATCAGCTGCCCTACGGCGTACTCGTACCCGCGATAACCCTAACACTGCTCGATCAATCTTTCCTTCAGTTTAATGGTTTTCTGACGAGCCACATCGGTGTTCGTGGTAATATTGCGAATCCAATCATAACCGCAAAATGGGAGTCAGACGGTCACGTTGGAAATGCTAATATTAAAGATAGTGGAAGGGCGGACTATCAGGAACAATTGCTTTCCATCCAGAATACCCAACGGATTGTTGGAGTAAGCAAACAGTTGGAAATGTCCGGCACGATCCCGATTAATCTCGCCTTTCAACCACTAGCTCTTGAGGACCGATTCCTAGATCTACCCATTGACTTGAAACTCCAAGGACCACAAATTTCCTTGGCACCTCTAGGCTTACTACTTCATCCGTTAATCGAACATGCCGATGGCATTGCTGACATAGATCTCAGAATACAAGGAACAACACGGTCCCCTTATCCGCAAGGGAAATTTTCGGTGCGACAGGGTACGCTGAAGTTGGCAAACTTTGATATGCCAATTTCAAATGGGACGTTTGAATTGAAGGCAGATAAGGGGAAAATTCGTATTAGCACACTCAGTTTTCAGATAGGTCAAGGAGAGTATACAGCGGAAATCAACTGTGCGTTGGAGGGGATCATCGCAACTGATTTTGAAATTAGTCGATTCAGAGTCCATAAAGCAAGAATTGCTGATTTTATCGGGGATCAGTCACGATTTCTTAATCCGACTGTCTCAAGGGTTTTAAATCCCAAAGCAATGGGGACAGAGGTGAAACCCACCGAAGTCTTGAATGGATATATTACGGCGGAAGCCAGTTTGAAAATTCCAATAAATCAATTTCTCATCCCCGGCGAAACCGCATGGATTCCACAACTCATTAAGCCATTCAACCTACCAAATATGATTAAATATGTAACAGGTCAGCTAAATATTCAGGATATTCTGATCGAAGGCTTAGGCTATAAAATTCGTAACCATAGCCCAATTGAAATCCAACTTACAAACCAAAAACTCAGCCTAGAAAACGGATTCAGCTTAGAGGATCAAGCGTCAACGGTAGACGACGCAAAACGCCTTCGGGTGATGGGATTTGGAAGTTGGGAACTTGGGAAAAAGTTACTCTTTCACGTTGAAATGAATAATCTGGATCTCGGCTTTATTTCGGGCTTCCTTCCTGACGCCTATTCCATCCGTGGCACCCTGAATTCCTCGCTTGATATACGTGGAACGGATGCGGAACCGAGAATCTCCTTTACGTGGGAAACCCCTGAACTGTGGATAAATCAAGCAGAGGTCGATCAATTTACCGGGAATATCGCGTACAAGGATCGGCAGATCCGAATTAGTGGTAAACAAGGCAGTGATGCCTATCTATCTATTGGAAAAAATCGTGCCGCCCTGTCCGTGTTAATTCCATTTCACCTGTCTTTATTAGAATTCAAAGCAGAACCGTTGTCAGAGGATATTGAGGGTGGATTAGATATAGCTATCGAAGATCTAGAATTTTTATCCCTTATTTTTCCGCAATTTGCCTTTACCGAAGGCATGGGTGTCGTTAATGCCACGCTTGGCGGTCAGTTTGATTCACCCATGCTTAAAGGATCTACAAATTTGAAAGGGTTTGCGTTCGAGCTGCCGTACTCACACATCAGTTTAGCAAATGGAACAGCACATCTCAATTTGACTGAGAAGGGTGTGAGTATCCAGCGCATTACAGGGGATATGAATGGTGGCACCTTTGAAATTAATGGTGTGATACAATCCGACTGGTTCGATGTGCAATATATAGATGTCGTTGCAGAATTGAGCGAAGGAACCATATTTGAAAAACCCGGGCTTTATCAGCTTGAGTGCCAGAGTGTCAACGTACAGATGAAAGGGAATATTACGACAGATGGCAATCTCACACTTCCGCCGTTAAAGGGGCCGGTTCGCGTCAAGGCAGGTCGATACAAGCAAGACTGGAAGCAGTTAGTTCAGGATTTGGTCGATAAGACAGCAGAGGTACAGTTTGAGGTCTGGTTCGATTATCCCATCGTGCGTAATCTCCAATTAGATCTTGATATCATTGCCCCGAACAATTTTTTTGTAGAATCAAATCTGGGAGAAGTTATTACAAATTTCGGAGAAATCGAGATTGAAACATCAATCAACGGTGAACTTGTTGGACCGATTCAGAAGCCTATTTTTAGTGGGCGCGCGGATTTGTTAGAAGGCGAGTTGTCCCTCTCTGGCGGTCATCAATTCGAGATTCGGGAGGGCTCGTACGTAGAAAACAAAAATACACTGGAATTTAACCCGTGGTATGAAATTACCGCTGAGACGGTTGAACCAATTCGGAGTGTTCAAGTTCCATCTACAGACGGAGAATTTCATACGAGGGACCTCAGAGTTGTTATGCAATTGAATGGCTATCTCAAGGATAAACATAATCCGGTATTTGAAGCGGAAGTCCTTAGAAGAGGTGCCAACGAAGACTATGCTTTGACCCAACACCAAATCTTTTCTATTTTGACTGTCGGTGGGGTCGATCTGCTTGATTCTGAAGCTTATACGCCAGCCGATCTCGTTCAAGGGTATCTAGGTAACCGATTCGCAAAAGCAATGGGGTTTAGCAAAACCCATTTCGATTTGAGTCCGGATAATTTTGAACAGTCGCGATTCCTTTTGACGAAAGAACTTTCAGATAGCCTTTCGTTGACTTACTCTTCTACCTTTCAACTTCACACAGAACCTCGCATTGAGGTTGAATATCAAATTAACCGACACTTTTATATCAAAGGAGAACGGAATGAGCGTGGAAAATACGGCGTAGACCTCAAGCTAGAACAGCGGTTTTAAATAGTGCCTCTGAGTTCTCAACGTATTCGCTGAATCATGACATGGAGTGCTTTCTACTAGATGCTTACTGATTGACACCCATGATACAAAAACCTAACGAAATTGCCATAATCTTGTAACATCTCCCTGTTACGACTACCTTTTTTATGCCTTATCTTTGAACAGTTGCCTGCATCTTTGGGGGCAGACTACTTGTATACTAGATCGTGATGTCAGTGCATAACTATCACACTAAAGAAACTAGAAGAAATCAGGAGAACAAAATTCTATGAAGAAACATGTAGCCACCACGCCTGCTACTCCTCGATCAGATTATCCTTCTCCCATCTTGAATGGTGAAGAAACAAATCGCCCAATCGGGCCGAGAGATCTCTCGACTGCAATCATTCAAAAATCCTTCACTTTACTTACGACGGTGCTTTGGGTCGGATTAACGTTATTGATTTTGCTGATTGGATGCGAACCGAAACAGCAAATCGATCACTTGAAAATTGGACGGCAGCAACTGCTAAATTCGGGGCTTGTCATTGACGCAGTTAAGCATCTGAAACAAGCCGAAATAGATGAGTTAGACAAGACCCCGCCTCGTGTGTTGTTAGTCCTCGCATACACACACGGTCTCTCAACGGGAGCTGCAAAAACACAAGGATTGGAACCTGAGTTTGAAAGAGAACGAACACAGCGGTTAGCTGCATTAGGAAATGACGAAATTGAATACCTCCTTCAACTTTTGGTTAGACGTTCTCGCCTTCAGAAAGATGTGATGCAGGTAGTCATCGACAAGGGTGTAGACGCACTCCCTGTGCTGATTAGTGCGTTAGGTCAGGCTGACTTTCTGAGCCTGCATGGTGACATTGTAGAGATGATGTATCAAACTGGAAGCGATGGACTTGGTTTAATGGTTGACGCTATTCAGAACGCTGATACATCAACGACTGTCAAAGTTGCACTCGTACGCCTTATCGGACGGATCGGTGAGCCACAGGGGCTTGAGGATTTGGAGACAATCCACAACGATACTGAGGATGCCGGACTGAAGATGGAAATCAGTGTTACTCTCTACAGGCTTGGAAAGCAGGAATACTCGGCGGAAATTATTAGAGGATTGGACGACGACGATGTGAATGTACGTCGTGCCTCTGCAGGGGCAATGATACATCTTAGTGATTATCCGGTAGGCAAAGTGCTCAAAGCACTTCAGGATACCGATGATCAGGTTGTTACCTATGCAGCTCTAGCGTTTCAAAATCGACCGGACGCACAAGCAGTTATACCCCTCACCGAAGTCCTCACGGGCACAGCCGATAACACTGCAAAACAGGCAGCTTCTGACGCATTGCGTATTCATGCAGAACAGAAGTTGACAAAGGGGTTAACCGCCCAGCTTATTAAGGCGTTGATTTCTGGCACAATTACGAGCGCAGAAGATCGACTACGCATTCTTCAACTGCTGCGGAAAGAGCCACTGATGAGGCAAATTAAAGTGACGGCATTGGTCAATCCGCAGTTGGTGTACGACCTTGATCAATACCTAAAACAGACTGAGACACATGAGATGGTTAAAGGAGAGTTGAGACGACTTCTTGCTGAAGTAGATTGAAAAAATCACGGTTGCTTCTCCCGAAGTCGGCGTGAGTTGAACGCCCGAATAGGTTTTTGCTACCAATTTACGGATGTTGACACCGTTCACTGAAGCATCGCTTACTCGATCGACGACCTTGAGCGTGTCGTCTGCCCCAATGATGGGAAACGTGGGCTATCACCCCCCAGTTCCAAATCCGCGTGCAAGCGGCATTTCGTGGAAAGCAAAAGGAACCTAATACCCCAGAATCCTTGATTTTGGAATCTTCAACGGTGTAGCTCCTTCCCCGCCAACTGAGCTGCAAGGAAAGGGAGGAGGTGAAAATATACCAATGGGTACATGGAGAAATCAGCGAATTCATCAACCGACGAATCAACTCCTCGGTAATCCATTTTTCATGTCTTATCTTTTTCCTTTATCGCTTCATGTGATACTTTTCTTCCCAGCTATTTTCCTCAATTTGGCTTGGAGCCAATCTGAAAGTCCCTCCGTGATTGAAATTGACTACAGACTGGATGGCGAACCCCTCAATTCAGGTTCACTATATGCGGATGTGAAACGTAAGACACGGGTACAAGTTGGAAGTATCGCTTCGCCTTATCAGATCCGAAAAAGCATTGAAGGAATCTATACAATTGGTCTCTTTTCTCAGATTACAGCAATCGAAATGCTTGGTCCAAACGGGGTACGATTGAGGTTCAATCTTACCGGCAAGATACGAATCGGAAAAATCGAGTTTAAGGGAAACAGTCTAAATGAAAGTCTGCTGCTTGACGTGGTAGTCTCTCGTCCAAAAAAGGAATATTCCTTTGAGATTGCAGAAGATGATCGGCGTAAAATTCTCGATTTATACAAAGATTACGGATATTTTCAGACAGAAATTCGTCTAACCCCTAATCCCAACTCCTCGCGTCAGATTGACTTGTTATATAATATTGATGAGGGTAACCGAGCACTTATTCAGGACATCCGATTTGAAGGCGTCAAGTCAATTGATATTGAGAAGCTAGAAGAAACCATTAAAGGCGAAAGAGGTAAAACCTATCAAAAGCAATCTGTTGAAGCCGATGCCAACCGCATTCGAGAATTATACAGGAAAAATGAGTATCTTACTGTAAAAGTCATACCTCGTCGTAACTACGATGACGCAACCGGTACAGTTGCCCTGAACTATGAAATTATTGAAGGAAAAAAGATCGAAATCAAATTTGTTGGTGATGGTATTGATGAATCGGAACTCCAGCAAAAGCTAACTCTATTCAAGCGGGAGAACTTTTCGGAAACAATCCTTAAAAGTACAGAACAACAAATACTTCAAATCTATCAGGAGAAAGGGTATTACGAGCCGAAAGTAAGCCATAGGAGGGAGGAAAAATCGGGTCAAGAAGTGGTTATCTATTTCGAGGTTCAGCTAGGGCAAGCCCCACCAATTCGGCATATCAACTTCGAGGGGAACACGGCATTTACAGATGTCTTCTTACTAGATCTGATGGAAACCCAACCTCGCAGTAGGTTTGTAGTCCCGGGATTTGGATGGTTGTTGTCCAGAGGTATTTATAACCCGGCAATACTTGAAATGGACAGGCGTGCATTGGAACGCTCTTATAGAAAAGCAGGATATCCAAACGTAGTGATTACAACCGGTAATCCAGAGATTGATAATGATAACCGACTCATTTTGTATATAAAAATTCGCGAAGGGAAACAGCAGCGTATAGACAGCGTTTCAATCGAAGGGGTAACAATTTTTGAAACGGCTGAATTATATGCAAAACTTGACACAAAACCCGGAACGCCTTACAGCGAAGATATTGCGAAACACGGTGAGCGGCAGCTTGATGCCCTTTACAATGAGAAGGGGTATATTTATGCGCGTATCAGCCACATCTATCGCCCGGAAACGCGCACACTTATTTATGAGATTGTTGAAGGGATTCAAGTCAAATTCGGCAAATTTAGATTTAATGGTGGAGGAAAAGTTAAACTGCATGTTTTGGAGCGAGAATTTGAAAACCTCGGCTTGGTTGAAGGAGCGGTTTTCAACGAAGAACGATTAGTGGCAGAACCTCGACGACGTTTATCTACCGCAGGGCTTTTTGAAGAAGTTAATATCAAAACATCTGATTATATTGAAAATACGAAGATTATTGATGTTGAGGTGGGCGTTAAGGTAAAGAAACCTGGAGCAATCAGCGTGAGCGGGGGATATATCTCCTCTGAGGGTATTCGCGGCACATTGGGGCTCGCCCATAACAACTTGTTTAAACGCAACATGAAAATCAGTGGCAAGGTGAGTCGAGGCACAAGAGGTGATTTGTATGAAATAACGTTGGTTGAACCGTGGTTCAACCTTGCGCCCCTCAATAAACTCATCGGACCGACAATAGGAACTTTTCGCCTATTCAACGATAATCTTGAGGAATATGAAGATATACGGGCGCAGGGTGGAACGGCGAACCTTGCCAAACGGTTGGGGCAATACAGCAATCTTGCATTACAGTACAAATCTCAAGACCTACGTGACCGTGACGACCCACCTAAAATTCAGACCACAGTGAGCAGTCTCGGTATCGAATTCCATCGAGACAGCCGAGATCATTTCCTGAACCCGAAAAACGGCTGGTTCAATGAAGTTGCGATTGAGTATGCGGGTGGATTTCTCAGAGGGGAAACCAGTTTCTTCAAATTTACAACCGATCATCGCTACTATTGGCAGTTTTGGGGAGATGCTGTCGTTGCTGGCGCAATTCGTCTTGGGTATGAAAAAGGACTAAGAGGGAACCGGGACCGGGAGATCATCTCCTTTGAGCGTTTCTATGCCGGTGGATCAAATACGGTTAGGGGGTACCCGGAGCGGGGCCTTGGACCGGAAGATGAATTCGGCAATCATCGTGGCGATGTGTTATTCATTTTGAACACGGAACTCCGTTTTCCAATCTATAGGTTCATTGGTGGTGCCGTATTTTTGGATACAGGCAATGTATGGGATAAATTTTCGGATATTAAGGAGGCCCTCCCACGGGCGGCAATAGGCTCGGGTGTGCGCCTAGAAACCCCGCTCGGACCTGCCCGTGTTGACATGGGAGTACCGTTAATGAGGGAATTTAACCCCATCTTTTACCTCCAGTTAGGTCAGGCATTTTAAGCGCGAAGTCAACGACACGAAAAAACATCTGGATATCCTGCTGCTTGTGCTTTGATTTGATGTGCGTCTATAGCAATTGTGGTTCATATCAATAGAGGATTGAGGTGCAATTAGATGAAATTGACAAACGAACAAATTGAAGAATTTAGAACGAATGGAGTGTTAATCGTCAAGAATGCCATGCATGAAACCGAATTAGATCCTGTGATTGACGAACTTGTGGCTTGGGTCAATAGACGTGCATGTGAACTACACGCTGCGGGGAAAATTGAGAAACTTTATCCTGATGCTCCCTTCGATACACGTTTTGGGCTCCTTTATAAGCAGTGCAAAGAGGTTGGTGATGGCCTCGACATCAGTGCATCTCGCGGTCAGGCGATGTTTGAGTTTCTACATAATAAGAACCTGCTTGATACCGTAGAATCACTTGTTGGTTCAGAAATCACTTGTAATCCTATTCAACATGCGCGGACTAAGCCACCGACAGCATACGATGGACACACTGGCCCCTCATTCCATGTCGTCCCTTGGCACCAAGACGCCGGTGTAATGATGCCCGAAGCTGAAGTGTCAAACATCGTAACCTGCTGGCTGCCCTTGGGAGATGCAACGATCGAAACCGGATGTATGCAAGCACTCCCAGGGGGCTTCAATCATGGCTATCTGAGCCATTTTAAGGAGGAAGCAGCAACCGTTACGATCCGGCCCGAAGTGCTACCATCGGTCGAGCCGATGGATCTTGTGTGTTATAAGGGAGATGTGGTTCTGTTGAATAAATTCACCCCACACCGTTCAGTTCCCAATGTCTCGAACAAATGCCGCTGGTCTCTAGATCTGCGTTACCAGACCACCGGGCATCACACGGGTAGGACAGCCTACCCAGAATTCGTCGTGCGTTCTCCAAGCAATCCTGCGAGTGTTTTGCGTGATTATGATGAATGGTGCCGGCTTTGGATTGATGCCCTTGAGCATCCCAGAGGGGTAACGATGCACCGGACAGATTAATTGCGAGGTCGGTTTCATGCGATTATTTTTCATGTAAATCATAGTCAAAAATGGAGGGAGTTTATGTCCAATTTTAATGGTGCATGGCCCGCTTTGGTCACACCTTTCACACCCGAAGATAAGGTGAATGTAGGGGTATTAAGGGAACTGGTGGAGTATCTGATCGATAAGCGGGTTGGAGGATTTTACGTCTGTGGAGGCACCGGAGAAGGGCTTTTCATGTCGCCAGAGGAGCGCAAGATAGTCACTGAAACCGTCGTTGACCAAGTGAATGGACGCGTGCCTATCATTGCACATATCGGTAGCATGATTATCAGTGATGCAGTCCAGCTGGCGGAACACGCGCACGAGACAGGGGTTGCGGGGATAAGTAGTGTTATCCCACCGATGTTTCAGAACAGTGAGAGTTTGTATACGTACTTCGCGCGGGTTGGTGCTGCTGCCCCCGATATACCGCTGCTGACTTACATATTTGGTGGTCCCACGGACGCCGTTGCGCTGATGCGGTGGTTGATGGACATCCCTACCGTTGCCGGTGCGAAGTACACGGGTCCGAATATGTACGAATTTAGAGAAATTGTGGAATTGCGAGGCGATAACTGGAGCATCTTTTCGGGTATGGATGAGCAATGTATTTACGCCGCGATGCAAGGCGCGTGCGGTAATATTGGTTCAACGCTCAATTACATCCCCGGAATCTATCGTGAGATACACAGCAGTTATGGGAAGGGAAATATCGCTCAAGGACAAGACTTACAAGTTTGTGCCAACCAAATAACACGTGTGTTGTTTTCTTTCGGTTTCTTTGGTGCGCTCAAAGCAGTAATGCAAATGTTGGGCTTCGACTGTGGAAAACCACGTCTACCTCAACTCCCTTTCGCCGAGGAGAGACGTGACGAGTTGCGATCAGAGTTGGAAGCCATTGATTTTTTTACAGTGGCGGCCATGTGATAACTACCCTTGCGCTCCGAATCAGTTAAGCCAACACTCCGGTGTGTAGGCTTCGCGCAAGAACATCTTTTTCCGGGCGGGATCTGCGCGTTCAATCCATTCTGGTGGAATTTCCTGTGTGTAGCGATGCGGTGGGCCCACCTCCTTGAAGATATCAATCAAAAAAAGTCTAAACGGCTGCGGTGAGTCCAGTGGCTTCGGTTCAACCCCGTGAAACATCCGAGCGTTAAGATAGACCATGCTCCCCGGCGGCAGTTCTAGATGTCTCGCCTCAAGTTTACGACCGGCAACATTGTCAAATTCTCCCGCAAGCAGCCTTTCCGGCGTAACATCCTCCGTTGGTGGAACCCGGTGGCTCCCCGGAATGACCGCAAGATTCCTGTCTCCTCGTGCGAATCCATTAGGATAATAGAGTATCTGGATGTACCACTTGTCCCTCTCAGCAAGATTGACGGGGTTCGCATGACGCCAATGGTGGTGATCTTGATGAAAGCCGAGTCGTCCTGCACCGCGAGGGGCGATATTCAATGCAGAATGGCAGAAGTGATAATCGGGACCGATTGTGGCTTGGAGCAGTGCTGTGACAAGCGGTGCGTCAATAAGCCGGTCGGCCCACGGTCCTCTGTCGTTCCACGGTCTAACGAAATATACGGTTGGATCGCTCGGTCTGCCCTCCTCTTTATCTAAAGTGCGGAGATATTCACGAGCACCCTCCATATTGAGGACCTCATCGGTCAATCCCGAAAGTGCCTCTTCCGTAAAAACTTCGGATATGGCAACGTAGCCATCTCTGTGGAAGTCTTCCAGATTTTCTTGCGAAGGCGCATCGATGCGAAATATGGGGCTCATAATTTAACGCTATTAGTAGTTTTGGGGTTGGTTAAATTGAATTTTATGTTTTATTCCGCAACCAGTAGAATGAACTTAGCAAATATTACTCCTGATTCAGTCTTGAGATAAGATATTCGTGCCCACGTTCACCTTTAACTCTGTTACAATGACTACAAAGCAATTGAAGATTCTCAATATGGTCAGTTCCTCCAACATTTTCTGCGATAATATGGTCAACTTCAAGGTGTTGTTTCTGAAAATGTGTGCCACACCCGTTACAATACCCGCTTTGTTCTCCATATAATTGGATTTTGTTTTCAGGTGCATTGTATCGTGAAACATTACCTAAATCTGTGCGTTTGGGAATATCTGTGCGTGCAATAATTTTCTGAAACAATCCCTGATCTGCTTTGATACGTTCAACAACTAATTCAGCTGCTTTTTCTGATATGTCAATACCTATCCAATCTCGTTGAAGTCTATCTGCTGCCACGCATGTTGTAGCACACCCGCAAAACGGGTCAAGCACTACATTACCTTCGTTAGATGACGCTTTGATAACGCGTTCTAATATAGTGAGAGGCTTTTGTGTTGGGTAGCCTGTTCGCTCTTTTGCCATGTTATTTATTGTTGGTATTCTCCAAACGTCGTGCATGAGTTTGCCCTTCTCGTTTGGGCTATATCGCGGGTCACTATAGCTGTCAGAGGCTTTTATCCAATTACTATCTGGCGAATATGGCTCGCGCATACTATCCCAATTAAAAGACGCTGCGTCACTTTTGGCATAAAAGAAGATTGTGTCATGTTTGCGACCAATAAATTTTCTTGACGTTGAGGCAACATTGTAATAATGCCAGACAACCTCATTCCGAAAGTTGTCTTTACCGAAAATAGCATCCATAACCAACTTGAGATAGTGGCTCATTGTCGGATCGCAATGAAGATAGATAGACCCTGTATCTTTTAGAATGCGCTTCATTTCCAGTAACCGAGCAGCCATGTAAATGAGATAAGATTTATCGCTGTTTGTCATTGCAGCATGGATAACTCGGTTCAGAGCAGGGTGTTTCGCCTCAATTAGATCAAGCCATGCGTTGTCTACATCTGAAAGTGTCCACGTATCTTTGAATTCAGCACCAGCAGCTTTTGAACCTATAGGGGCTGCGTAGTTAGTCTTGCTATTAAATGGTGGGTCTAAATATATGAGATCAATGGACTCACTATTTATCCCGCGCATTATAGGAAGATTATCACCTGTGAAAATGGTTTTGGGCTTAATATTGATAGTCATAGAAAACGACTTTTCATAATCGTATAGATTCGGTGAGGTATGATTCGCAGCTCGCCTTTATCATTTCGGCTAAGGGCAGAGCAATCGGCATATTAGTCCGTGCTGATTGGCGACAGGCGAGACATAACTCAATCACGCGCAGGGCATCCTCAATCGTCAAATCCGGGTCTGTTTTGTTCTGGCAACATTCCACCCAATGGGTCATTTCGTCGAGCAGGTTGTTATTTTGGATTCGGTAAAAATTACTGACCCCCTCTTTTGTGAAAAGCGTTCCTTCATACACGCTTTGTTGCGTCCGAATCGCACCTGCTGTGCCGATTAACTCAACCTCATAAGCGGGCAGCCGAAAACCGTCAACAGAAAAATAGATGTCAATCGAGCCCATGACCCGATTTTCAAATCGTAGGATAATCTTACCATTGTCCATAAAGGGTGAACGATCTGAAAGGTAATTGTCATATTCTGCATAAACCCTTGTTACTTCTGAGCCTACGAACCATCTAATCACATCGGCAGCGTACCAAATCAGAGATAGTTCCGGACCCCCTTGTGCTTCCTCCCAATACCAATCATCCTTTGGAAAACTATTTATGTTTCCGTGTTGATGCAACGCCCGAATCGAAATCAGTTCGCCAATCGCCCCGTTTTTGAAACGCTGATATGCTTCGCGGATACCCCCGTCGAAACGCTCCGTTGTGCCGGAGGTAGCAATCACGCCGTGCTCCCGCACCGCTTTTACGATACGTTCCGCTGCATCGACGCTAGTCGCCATCGGCTTGGCGATGTAGATATCCACACCCAAAGGGGCAACCTGTTCGACAAGGCTAACCGCTTCAGTATTCTTGGCACAAATGCAGACTGCCTGCAATCCCTCCTGCTGAATCATCTCTACCGGGTCATGATACAGTTCGAGGTCGAAGGTTTCGGCATATTCCGTTGGTGTTTTACCGAGGGAGATAGATATCAGATTTGGATCGTAGTCCAGATCGGCACATGCCACAAGTTCAGCGTGGGAAATAGCACTCAGACAGTTTGCGAAGGCATTGGGCCAATAAACGCTCTGAAGGCCGACAATGCCAGTTCTAATGATTCTTTCCTTGTTATGTTGTATCGTCATGATAATTACGGTTGAAATACAGACAGTGATACTCAGTCTATCTGATACTTGACACTTTTTACAGATTAGATGGTACGTTTCCAGCTATCTCTAAAGTCGCTAAAACAAGGTTCCGGGCCAGTCGTTTAGAAGAAAATCGACTCGTTGAATCAGCAGGGACACACGCCCCATCACCGTATTGCCGAATGCGGAACCGAATCCAATCATCAGAAAGACAATGCCAATCTTCGAGACACCACCAACCATCCCCCGATGTTCGACCGAGAAGAAAAAATAGGTCAGCGTTGAGATGACGCCAATCAGCATCAGAACAACACCAAAGATTTGAAATGGGCCTAACTCGCCAGCATGAATTTGTGCAAACGGAGCTAATGTCCCATGCACCTGTTGAAAAATGTCAGCTCGCATCACATTTGGAATTGCTAAACCGGATCCCACCCCGATGAGGATAGCAATTGGATAGCGAATTAACCAAGCGTGTGTCGGGACAAGACGAGTAAAGAATAATGCACCAATACCGATGGGAATAAGCCTCCACAAGCCAACCCACTGTTGCTGCGTGACTGCTTGTGCAATCGGTTTCCACGCGAATGGGATAAAGCCTTGGTGGATTGTAAGTACAATACCGTAGCCCACCGAGACCCCCACAAACAGGTGTTCCGCAAATCGGTAAAATGGATTATCTCGATAGAGAAAACTATAGATGCAGAGTGTAAGAAGTGCAGCCACCCAGATACCAATTAATTCCACCATGTATGAAACCTCCTGTTTTATTCAGCACGACGCCGTTGGATAAAGAAGGCAATATTGCCCAGAATTACAAGCCCGACAACTAGCAGATGTGCAAAGGACTGGATGCTCATGCCTTCGGTCCCTTTTGCGGGTTTCTTAATTAGTTTCTCATACTCTGCAGCACCCAACAGTCCGGGCATCAAACCGATCAACTGCTTTGTCTGTAGGTACGGGTACATCTGTGACACAATCACGCCGGTCACCCCCGCAGCAATCTGCTGGTTATACCTTGTGTTCGTGTAGACAATCCACCATTCCGTCGAGCTACCTGATGCCAAGTCGAGCACCAAATCAATCTGCTCATAATTTTTGATATCCGCCATCATGGGAATTTCAGCGAGCGGGGTTTTAGCATAATCGGCTTCATAGACGGAATCAATCGCTGTGCCCATGCCGAGAAGCACTTGTGTTGCTCCTGGTCGAAAGCCGAGATAAACGTAATCTTCACCATAAACCGCTCCGGCTTCTTCCGCGACTCCTTTCAGCATCTTGTCGCCCAAGGTTGCCCCTTCTGCTATAAGCGTCATGCCAATCACCCGAATCTTTTTCCGAAAACAGTGGTGTATCACCGCTTTTGCCATCGGATGGAGCTCTGCGAACGACGAAGGACCGTAGTTAAATCCAATCATGAGGGTTGAGCCGGCGGGCATAGCTTCGATATAGTCGTATGTACTGCGTGTCGGTTGCGAAACAGTGATGGGAAAACTGACGTTCAGCAGGGAGGGAATAATCACCGCCAATGCTACCAGAATGAAGACAATTCGTCGGTCAATGTTCATCAATTTTTCAATCATTTTTTAATCTCCTTCTACGCCTCCGAGATAGGAACGTTCAATTCCCAAGATAATACGAATTGACTGAGAAATAACACCGAGGCTGATGCCCAAAATAATACCCCGCCGTGCAGAGAGATTCGGATTATCTAAAATCCACTGCCGCGCAGCAGAAGGCAAATTATCTCCAAATGGTATCACAGTGTTCCAGATGAGGTCTCCAACCGGTGCGTTCCCAATCATGACAATTAGTGCCGCAGCGAGTAGCAGGGTCGCCTCAAGGGTGCGAGCCCGAAAAGCACGATAAGCGGCGGAAGCGATAAAAAAGGCGAGCAGTGAAAACATGGTGGCATCCATTGGCACTTGTACATATTCAAATAACCATTCAAACGCTGGATGCTGCTGACCAAACGGAATGCCAATCGCAACCATGATAACCATTCCGATGAAGACCAGAAAGCTATATCGCCAATATTCGCTACGCCGACGGATGCGGATCCAATGGGTCTGCACCAATGTTGCAATAGCCAATACGAGCGCGAACGGGCCGATAACCAGTGCCCAATCGATGACCTCCTTGTTAAGCCCTTGAGAAAATGGGTGTGGGCTAAATTCGGTGAGTGCCATCACGATACCAAATGCGAAACAAAGGATTAACGGAACTTGTCGTCTCATAAAGCCTCCTGAAGCGTGAAACGTAAAACGCTACTTAACTCGCTGAAAGAAGGTCGTCATCCAAGTAATCCCGAAGAGTTCGAGTATGACGCCAATTACGATTGCACCAAAAATCATTACCTTGCCGTAATCCTGTCCCTTGAGGCTGCCGAGTAGCATCGGTTCACGAGACAGGTACGCGCTAGCTGCGTATAGTTCTTCGCCAATCAGAGTATAGTCACATGCAGCGATGAAGAACGGTAGTTGGTGCTCTTTATCAGTTCCTGCAATTTGGATTGCACCGATGGAATTGCCGGTTTCCGCCAAAATCAACGATTCAGCGAAAAATGAACCTTGTAGGAAAACCGCCGCCGGTTTTTCCCGTACCATCATCCCATCAACCCCCGCTGCGTAAGCAAACTGGCTTTCGGTGAGGAAGAAGATATTTTCCTCGTTATAAGCATCCGGTCTGCCTTCATTGAGATAAGCGGTTCTCACCATCTCCCGCACCACATTCATCACAATCGGATCATTGCACGGAACTCGTAGCGGCGTTTCGTAGTCCGCGGTCTTCTGTGCCACTTGGCTGAGGATATTCATACTCGCGATGGTTGCAACATTGCTGACCCCTCCCAAGCCGAGGATGTACATAATCGAACGCCCCATCTCCGTCGCTCGACCAATCGCCTCGTCTACCGCCTCAAGTCCGGGAATACGACGGATGAAAAATTCCTTTCCACTCCGGGCATGATAGATACAATAAACTACCGTAGCTGAGTACAGGATCACGGCGAGGAAAATCCATATTTTCGCGGTGTCAAATAATCGAGTATCTTCGGATGTAGTTGCCTCTTGTGCAAAGGCATTGAGGCTACCCCCAAGCACAAAAAGCAGTATAACCAACCCTTGAACCACCGGTGACGGACAAAAGAATTTTTGTCCCTTCATTTTATAACCTCCAGTCTTTTGGTTCGATACATCTATTTCCGTGGCTGAGAATATCATGAATAAATGCGATTATAGCACCATATCCCAAGGCTGTCAAAGGAAAACAGGATGCGACAACTTTTCTGAATGGATATTGATTCGCTTTTTGAGGTGCTGCCAAAATAAGCGAGGATCAGAATCCACGCCTCTTACCGACAACATTTCGCAGCGGTTCCCCTTTCAGATAACGTTCCAAGTTTTCACAGAAAAATTCAAAAGTTTTACGTGGACGATGCTGAGAGGAACCAGCGCGGTGCGGGGTAATAATCAGGTTCGGGGCATCCCAGAGGGGGCTCTCCGGCGGGGGCGGTTCAATTTCGGTCACGTCTAAGCCGGCACCAGCAATTTCACCACTTTTCAGTGCGTCAACGAGGGCATCTTCGTCGATAATACCACCACGAGTAACGTTGACTAAGTAGGCAGTCTGTTTCATAGCGGCGAGCTCTTCGCACCCAATCAGATGATAGGTCTCCGGGGTTTTGGGGCAAGCGAGCATGACAGCGTCAGAACGCCTAAGTAGGTCGTGCAGATTTTCGCGCGTTGCAGGTTTCAGTTCAGCGACTTCGTCCGGCTTGTCTTGGCGCACCGGATCGATTGCCAAGATGGTCATTTCATAACCGCGAGCCCGCTGTACCATCTCCATGCCAAAGCCACCCAAACCGATAATACCAAGCGTGCTACCGGTCAGTTCAACCGCTGGCATCTGCCATGCCCGACGTCCCTCACTCCCCATGACATTCGGGATACCTCGCGCTAGAGATAAAAGCAACGCCCATGCGTGTTCACCACCTTGGCTTGCGTAGAGTCCTGCCATGTTGGTAACTGTCACATCATCTCTCTCAATGATTGCTGGAAACAGAAAGTTATCCATGCCTGCGCTATTGGATTGAATCCAGCGCAGATTCGGGGCAGCCGCACACACTGAGGGAAGAAAAAGCCCCAATATGATCTCTGTCTCCGATGCAAACTGAAGGGCTTCCTCCTCGCTGGTGGCGTGGCAAACTTCATGGCCGCCATATTTTTGTGCAATCTGTTGGAAAGTTTTGATCTGCGCTTCGTCGAAGGAAAAATGAATCAGTATTCTCATGCTTGTTTCCTAAAGGACCAATCTCCATGAAAATAGGGACCGGTGGAAAAAATTTGATGGTAGTTTACTCCAGCTATGTTACCATCTTATCATAGGTTGTTTTTTAGAACAACAAAAAAGTGACACAACGCAGGTATTTATTCTATTCCAACCTTGAACCAGTATGGAGGGAGGACGACATGATTATTGACTCACACCAACACGCATACTACCACGGTCTCAATCCCGCAGGGGTGATCTCGGAAATGGATAAATTTGGGATTGATGTAACTTGGCTGCTGACTTGGTATCATCCACCGGCGGAAAATGCGCCGGGAAGTTGCCGTGCCTTCAATCCCCGTAATATCCGACCGGATGGCACACATGCAGGCGCTACGTTAGATGAATTACTAGATGCGCGAGATCGATATACAGATCGCTTTATCGCCGGCTATTGTCCATGCCCATCTGAAGGAGATGCACCGGCACTTTTTGAAGCCGCCTATCACATGCACGGGGTGCGGGTCTGTGGAGAGTGGAGCTATCGCATGTTGTTGGACGACCCACGCGCATTGGAACTATTCCACAAAGCTGGCGAACTCAAGTGTCCTGTCGTGTTACATTTGGATGTGCCCTATTTGCCGGACGAGAGCGGTAAGCAAGTTTACCGAACTTACTGGTACGGCGGTGGGATAGGTCCTTTGGAACGCGCCTTGCAGGCTTGTCCCGAAACGACTTTCATTGGACATGCCCCCGGTTTCTGGCGGTATATCAGCGGCGATGCTGAGGCAGATCCGGCGACATACCCACGTGGACCTATAACCCCCGGCGGCCAAGTCCAACGGCTCCTCGATACCTATCCTAATCTCTATGCAGATCTGTCTGCCGGATCTGGATTAGGTGCATTGCAGCGAGATATAGAACACGCACAGGAATTTCTCACTCGTTATGCAGACCGTTTGCTATTTGGTCGTGATCAACACGGTCAAGCCCTCCAACTTTTTCTGCGGGGACTAGATCTTCCCGCCGAAGTAGCGAACAAGATTTTCTGTGAAAATGCGCTGACCTTGGTGCCCCTCGAAAATACTGATTAAGGCACAGCAACGAAAATCTCAATCGCTATTGACGCTCCCTTTGCTTTCTGTTAAAATACCGTACCGACGGTTTTTCACTTCACATCTCAAATATAGGAGAATGTAATCATGGCAAAACACCCAATGGACAACATCGAACCGGGTATTAAAGTAACCGCACAGATGTCCCCCGAACCGACCGAGGAGGATTTACAATTCACTAGGCAGATGGGGGTCGAATATGTGGTACTCTGGACCGACGGCGAACACGCCAATTACGACTACTTTATGAGTCGTCGGGAGATTTTCGAGAACGCAGGCTTAAAAATCTACGGCTTCGGTAACAGTGATGTCCACAATCAGGACGCGATTGTGCTGAACCTACCCAACCGCGATGCAAAAATAGAGCAGTACAAACGATATATCCGCGATCTTGGTCGTGCCGGGATTCCCTACACCACCTACGCCCACATGGGCAATGGTATCTGGAGCACGGAACGCGAAACAACCCGTGGCGGTGCAAGTGCGAGGGGATTTGACCTAGACAAAGCGCAAGAGGGGCACTGGCGAGAGAAAACCTATCAGATGCCGCTTTCACACGGACGCGAATATTCGGAACAGGAGATCTGGGATAACTACACCCATTTCATCAAGGAAGCCGCACCGGTGGCGGAGGAAGCCGGAGTCATGATTGGCATCCACCCCGATGATCCACCCGTGCCAAGACTAGCCGGTATCCCGCGCTGCATCTTCAGTAGTTTTGAAGGCTACAAACGAGCACTTGAAATCGCTGACAGTCCCAACGTTGGCATGTGTCTCTGTGTCGGTTGTTGGTTAGAGGGAGGGGAGCTGATGGGCAAGGATGTCCTAGAATCCATGCGCTTCTTCGGCGAATGGGGTAAGGTTTTCAAGGTACACTTCCGCAATGTAGACCAGCCGCTGCCGCACTTTGTTGAGACCTTTGTGGACAACGGTTATCAGGACATGTACCAAGTGATGAAGGTGATGCGTGAGGTAGACTTCAAGGGCGTTGCGATTCCTGACCACATCCCGTCTATGGTGGGCGATCGAAGCGGAACAGCCTACACCATCGCCTACATGAATGCACTCGTCAAACGGGCAAATGAGGAGGTTGGTGGAGCATAGTTTATCGTTCTCGGCGAATCCATTGGACTGCCGCCTGCAGGGTCTTGTCGTTGCTGTATTGAGAGATGATTTCCTTTGACACAGTGGGAGATGCTGTTTGCAACCTCTGCACCTCCTGAATCAGCAGCGGCAAAGCCCGCACTACATTGTCCACAATGGTTACACCTGCGCGTTTAGCAGTTCGCGACATCGGATTGAGGTCAACTGTTATCACTGTTTTGCCCATTTGCTGCAACGCTTCACAACGATCGCCATCTTCAAGAGGGACGAACACCACATCGGCGCGAAAGATCCCCTCCGGATGGACGAACTTCCGGTTTGAGTCAATAAACGACAGTTGTGCGTCTATTGTGGGCATTAATACTTGATCCGCTCCATGTTTCTTGAGATGCTTCTGTATCGCGTCCTCTCGTGCTTTCGAGGCGTGGAAGATATTCACCTCTAACGGGGCTTTGAGGGTGTTTGAAAACGCTACCATTTCACCGGGTGTCAGTGCCGCGACATTTCCATTAACCGAGATTACAGGATGTTCAGCAAGCAGCAGGGTAGCTGCTCCTGCACGAATCGCATCCAGCGCGAAAGGTTGTGTCTGTTCACCTATGAGATAATCGAAGGCTTCACCACGTCCATGCGCCATCAAGCCGTGGATGGAGGTCACCCCACTCTCCACCCCGGCGACAATGCTATCTCGCAGTTTCAGCGACACATACCGAGGATGGCTCTCAGGAACATCGCTCATAATAGCCTCCCCTTTTCGCCTTCAGACAGCGTTGTTTTGGTCGCTCCTTCAAAAGGATGGGTGCTAAATACTGCATTTCCCAACATAATCATAGACGCAACGCCGCCTGCCTCCTCGATCTCGCGGATGGTTCCCTGTACACGCTTATCTTCTAACAACCCGCTATTAAGGGAAAACTGTTTGGACAACCGAATACAGGCGTTAAAGTCAACCGTGTCTGATTTCGTCAGTTTTTCTAAAGCCTGCAATGTTTCATCTGCTGCTCTGTTAATGCGTTCTCTTCGCTCGGCACTTTCGAGAATAGTTTTCGTCTGGATAGAGCTGAAATATCGGTAGTAGATCGGTTGTGCTGGAATCGGCAGGCGTTCCGCAGCGAGAGGATAGCCTCTCTTCAATTTAACAAGACAACCACCGTGGTATTGGGCGCAAACATCTCCCAACCCTGTTCGGTTTTCCACTTCCGCCACGTGGGCGGTCATCGCCAATTCTGCCTCAGATTTGCCTAATTCTAGTAGGTCATTGAGTGCATACGTTGTGGCGAGCGAGGCCGCTCCACTCAAACCAAACCCGCATCCAAGCGGTAGGGGAGAATGGATTTCTATCTGCATTGGGTGATGTGTCAATTTTTGGACAACTGATATAACGGTGGGGAAATGGATCTCGCTGTTATTAAATTGGACGGTGGTCTGGCTGCTATGCTGGGAAACCGTTACAACAACGCCTTCTGTAATGGTGAACCCCATGCCGAGCGAGTGCATCTTGGTTGCTTCTAGATGAGGAATGATCTTGAATACGCAAGAGAGGTTGCCGGGTGCGAATGCTTTCGCCTGTGTCATGTTTTCGCTGTTTTAACCTTATTTCCATTAAGATTGGTTCAGTGATTTAGCACATTTGTCGCCGAATAGTATACAGATTTGTCGGGTGGTGTCAACGGAAATTAGCGATGCCAGAAATAGGTGAACAGGCCAGTCAAACCTTATCTATGCCAGTCGTACTCAAGACCGAGAGAACGGTCTTCTAGGGGCAGGTCAATCCGCTGACCGGCTTGAGCCGAAGATAACTTTATGGCAATCTCGACTTCGAGGGCGACAGCAACCCGTCTGCCCGAATTTTTTGGTTCGTCAAGTTTGCCTGCCAAGCAGTCCATTACATCTGCTAATCCGTTGATCGAACCGCCGCCAACTAGCATCTTAGCTCCGGTCCACGGCATCTTCATCCGGTGCCGCCCGGCAGGAGTATCTACATCCTGAAACAGCGTCCAGTCGGAGTAATGCTCTGGATGAAAAAGTTCGCCTTCCGTGCCAGTAATCCGTACAGCTGGGGCCCCTTTCCTGAAATGCACGACAAGCCCTGTATCGGTGACCATCATGCCTTGACCACGGAACTCGTTACTACCCGATTCGCGTTTGGGTAGGTCTCCCAATCCAACGACCCAAGCAGGTGAGCTGTCAACAAAGTAAGACCAGTTTTGGTGCTGAGACAGGTTTTTGTCCGATTCTGCCTCAATGGAAAGCACCTCTCCAATCGTACCACCTGTTATCAAATCCTTGGCTGTTCCAAAGGCGGGATGGCTGGCCGAAATAGCACCGCAGCAGAGAGGTACACCGGCATCGGCACACGTTTTTACCATGTGGTCCGCCTCCTCAAGGGTGTAAGCCATCGGTTTCTCTGTCACAATCCCTTTTGCGCCGCTCTCCACGGCGTAACAGGTTAGGTCAGCCCGCCCCTTGGTATTAGTAGAAATAGCAACGATATCTGGCTGTTCCTGTCGCAGCATTTCTTTAGCGTCAGTGTATAGTGCTTGCACACCGTATCGTTCACCGAAAGCTGCGAGTCGTTTGCGGTCACGTTCGGCAGCGGCGACCAATTCTATTTCCGGTCGATCTGACAGTGCCTCCGCATAGCTGGTCGGTATCGACTTTCTCGGCAAATGTCGATCGTGGTAGTAGAACTTGCGGTGGATGTCCAATTCGGGTGTGGGACGGTCGATATCATCAACATGCCACACTCCCATGCGTTGTGCCAAATCGTAGAGCATCCCCATCCATCCGAGTCCTATGACTGCGCCTCGATATTGCGCCATTTCTGCCTCCTTGCTCTAATCGCTATCTTGATGTGGATTTAGCAATCGACCCCGAACATTATCTGGGCGATTAATCGTTAACTGCGATAATCTCTGAAGTCTGCTGTTGCAGCTGCACTAACTCATAGAAAACTCCTTTTTTCTCCATCAATTCGCTATGAGTTCCTATCTCAGCAATACGTCCCCCTTCGAGTATCACCAGCCGGTCTGCATTCCGGAGGGTCGATAAGCGATGGGCAATTGCGAACGTGGTGCGTCCCTGAATCAACTGAGCGATGGCTTCCTGAATTTGTTTCTCTGTCTCCACATCCACCGACGAGGTCGCTTCATCAAGGATGAGAATTTTAGGGTTGTGGAGGATAGCACGGGCGATAGCGACACGTTGTTTTTCGCCGCCCGATAGCTCACCTCCTCGCTCTCCGACTTGGCTATCATAACCATCGGGTTTGCCGACAATAAAGTTGTGGGCATTTGCTGCGATCGCCGCCTCCATAATCTCCTCAAAACTCGCACCGGGTTTGCCGTAGCTTATGTTCTCCGCAACAGTGCCACTGAACAGAAATGGCTCCTGCGGCACGATGCCGATTTGACTCCGTAAATCCTCAAGGCGAATCTTCTGAATAGGTACACCATCAATCTCAATTATGCCTTGATCAACATCGTAGAATCGACAGATCAAATTCACGGTAGTCGTCTTGCCAACCCCGGATTTTCCTACAAGCCCTACCATCTCACCCGGCGCGACATCGAGGTTGATCTTGTGAAGCACAGGCTTGCTCTTGTCGTAACCAAATGTGACATCTTTGAAACTAACCTCTCCCCTGATATTCGATATTGAATGTGCATCGGGGTCTTTGTATGCTTCAGCAGGGGTGTCAATGACCTCGAAAATACGCTCTGCACCGGCGAATGCCCGTGTCATCCAGTTGTTGACCTGTCCAAACCATTCTATCGGCTCATAGAGCATCCACATGTAAGCATAGAATGCCAATAGCGTCCCTAAGGTCAGCATATCTCTAATTACCTCGCGTCCCCCGATAAGCCACACAATTAGCATCCCAAAACTAGTCAAGAGGGTTGTTGTGGCGAAGAAAATCTCCCAGTTAATTTCCGTCCGAATGGCGAGTTGCCGGATCTTCTTATTCCGGATCCCAAACGTGGCAATTTCCCTTGTTTCTTGGGCAAAAGCTTTGACCACTCGAATACCGGATAACGCTTCATTCACCGTTGCCATGATATCTGACCAAGCCTGATCCCACTTGTTGAAGTAGAGTCGCATCCGTTTCCAGAAGATAACACCCCACCCCATCAAAAAAGGGATTGGGACAAGAATAAGCAGGGCTAACAGCCAGTGCATCCAAAATAAAATGCCTAAAATGGCAATAATCCTTAAGGCATTGTTGACTAGGTAGGGGAGTCCCTCCACCAGAAACTCTTGCAATCTACCAGCATCTCTGGTCACGCGGGACATCACCGCGCCGACCTGCCGTCTGTCATAGAATTGCAGCGAAAGCAGCTCAAGTTGTTGATAAAGCCGGTTTCGGATATCAGCAGTCATACGCGCTCCCAACCAACTCACCGTCCAACCGTGTGTCCATTCCAGCCCCCAGCTTAACACACGTATACCGACCAAACCAAGCACCAATAAACCGAGCAGTGTCAACCGATCAGACATACCGTCGGTGTTTCCCTCTTTCTGAACGAAGACACCATCCACTATTTCTCGGTAAAGCATGGGTGGGATCACTCCCATAGCCGCCTCTATCAGAGAGATAACCACTAAGAGGATGGCGAGCCCTTTGTAGGGTTTCAGATAACTAGCAATACGCTGTAGTGTTGCTAGCCGCCGGATACAGTTAGGGCAGATTCCGTTCTTTTCAGGGAGCAGCTTACCACACTTTTCGCATCGCGTGCGATCAAGTTGCGTGTTGACTAAGAATGGTTCTCCCTTGCGGAGCTGCTCAAGTCCTCGTGTGACCTCAGAAAACTTTTCCGCTAAAGAACTGGAGTAGGGAACTGTGATAGTCGGTCTATCCTTCCGTTCAATATTCAAGCGGCCTCCACCTACTAGGGCTTCAGTCTGCACAAAGATTATATCTTCAATGGGCACATCAGCAACGCTGTCAAGCTCGGTCATTGGGACAATCAGGAGTCGTTTATCTGTAACAATCACCCACTGTATTCCAAACGCTCCTTCCTGATTTAGGTCAGTGGACACACGGATAAGTTCCTCCTCTCCTGTGGGGAGCAGCCCTCTTATCTTTGCTCTAACTGAATGTGGCATTGATTCAAGTAATGTCATTTTCATAACGTTACATCAACTGTATATTTGGGTAGATATCACAATCTTACTTATGGCGAATTCTAAAAACAGATAGACACTTTTGCCCCCGGTAGGGGCAGTTTGTAACCGCACCGCATCGTCCCCCCCTTAATCCTCCCGCTAGCTTTCCCCCCTGCTTGCGGGGGGGACTAAGGGGGGGTACAATAAAGGGGGGGCCTACCCAACGGGAGATTGGAGGGTCTCATTAATTCTAAGCTCCACTATAATCCGTTATCGCCAGATTTCTTCACCCAAAAGTGTTAGGCCCTTCTTTGAATTCGTTACATTGAAATTATACCATTTCTAAGCAACTAGGTGCGTAATAAATTCTCCTAGGTCTTTCCGGTTCCTTTTGCTTTGTAAAATGGGTCGTGATATAATTATGAGATAGTAAGTTGTAGTGGAAGTATTTTAGCCCCACTGAAAGATTGACGGAGCCCCCCTTGTCTAAACACAGCCAATGGTCAGCGACAGATCGAAGATTTATGGAACACGCCTTGGCGTTAGCATCGAAGGCACGTGGACGCACCAGTCCGAATCCACTGGTTGGCGCAGTGATAGTCCGGGATGGTGAAATCGTTGGCGAAGGGTATCACCGAAAGGCTGGGGATGCCCATGCAGAGATTCATGCGTTGAATCAAGCAAAAAAACTTGCGGAGGGCGCGACAATGTATGTCACGCTTGAGCCGTGTTGTCATTGGGGGCGGACGCCGCCCTGCACTGAATCGGTCATTCATGCGAAGCTAGCCAACCTTTTTGTTGCGATGAAAGATCCGAACCCACAGGTTGCTGGCAACGGCATACGTCAACTTGAAGCAGCTGGAATACCCGTTCAGGTAGGCATTTGTGAGGAGGAATCACGGCAGCTTAACGAAGTCTTTATCAAATACATCACCACCCAACGTCCCTTTGTCATTCTTAAATCCGCAATCAGTTTAGATGGAAAGATCGCTACCGCTTCAGGCGAATCCCAGTGGATTACTTCAGAAGCATCGCGGTTGAAGGGGCATCAGGTCCGTGCTCAGGTTGACGCGATTCTCGTCGGCGTTGGGACCGTGCTGCAAGACAACCCAGCGTTGACTGCGCGCCTCCCGGAGAAGCAAAACGAAGATCCGACTCGCGTGGTCGTTGATTCGCATGGTCGCACGCCCCTTGGAGCAAAAGTTTTTAATCCGGACAGCAATGCGGGCACACTAATTGCCGTCACAGAAAATGCCCCCCTAGCAAAAATCGAGGCTTTGAAATCCGCCGGTGCCGATGTGCTCATAATTGAAGAGAAAGAAGGACGGGTTTGTTTAAGCGCGTTAATGCAAGCACTTGGACGAAGGGAAATTACAAGCGTGCTGATTGAAGGTGGAGGAGAAATCAATGCCGCTGCCCTACAGGCAGGAATTGTTGATAAACTGATGTTCTTTGTTGCACCAAAACTTATAGGCGGTAAAAATGCACCCGGTCCGATTGGGGGTGTAGGAATTGTTCGTTTGGCTGAGGCTTTTGAACTTCGTGACGTAAAAACCTCCCATATCGGGGCAGATTTCCTGATTGAAGGATATTTGTCGTAGTGTTTTCCAAAGGAAGAGAAGTTGATGAAAAGATACGAATATCTAGAGCATACCGGCGATATCGGAATCCGAGCGTATGGGGGCACGCTGGAGGAACTATTCATCAACGCAGCGCAAGGGCTACTTGAGGCTATCGCAGATCTCAGCACGGTTGGTACAACGACACAAACTGAAATCGAGGTATCGGCGGAATCCCTTGACGAATTGATGGTAGCGTGGCTAGATGAGTTGAATTTTCGACACGAGGTCGAGGAGATTTTCTTTCGGCGGGTTGAGATTCGAGAAATCTCACAAGCACCGTACCGGCTAGTAGCAGTTGCCTATGGCGAGCCGGTGGATTTTACGAAACACGTTGTCTACACAGAGATTAAGAGCATCACCTATCATCAACTAATTGTTGAGCAAACCCCGACCGATCGGTGGATGGCACAGGTGATTTTCGATCTGTAGTGGTTTATCTAGCTCTCATCGTGGGGTTAGCGGTTTAAGCTTATCAAACCGCTATCAAACCCGCATAACCACAGGAAGTACCATCGGACGACGGTCCGTTTTCTTTCTAAAAAACCGCCGCAAAACAATCCGAATCTCTTCTTGTACTGCTTCCGGTTCGCTCTTGCTCCCCGGACTCAGATGGTTGATTGCGTGGATAACAATCTCTTTGGCTTCATTCATCAAATCCTCGGATTCATCCATGTGGACAAACCCTCTCGAAACCATATCCGGCCCCGCGGTAACTTCACCGCTGTTACTGTTGAGAACGACAATCGGAATGACCATGCCATCTTGGGCAAGTTGCTGACGGTCATGCACCACGATGTTCTCAACGCCCATATCAATCTTCCCATCCACTAGAACTCGCCCCGCCGGCACCTTTCCCTGAACACCACAGAAATCAGGGGTCAAAGTGATTAAATCGCCATCTTCAGCGACGGTAATATTTTCTGAAGAAATTCCAACTCCCTCTGCAAGTTCCGCGTGTTGCACAAGATTGCTGTATTCACCGTGCGCCGGAATAAAGAACTTAGGACGAACAAGATTCATCATCAATTTAAGGTCTTCCTGCGCGCCATGCCCCGAAACGTGGATGTTGGCATTTCTTTCGTGTAGGACATGTGCACCACGACGCAGCAGGTGGTTAATCATGTGCCGGACAGATAGCTCGTTGCCCGGGATGATTCTCGCGGAAATCACAACAGTATCCCCCGGCTCAATATGCAGAAACGCATGGTCATCCTTTGCAATGAGTGCCATTGCGGACCTCGGCTCACCCTGGCTGCCGGTACTGAGCACCACAACCTCATGGGGCGCGAAACGATTCGCTTCACGCGCATCAATCAAGAGATTGTGCGGGACATCTAAATATCCCAACTCCGAGGCCGTCCGGATGTTATTAATCATTGAACGTCCAGAGACCGCTATCAAACGGCGGTATTCAACGGCGAGATCTATGAACTGTTGGACGCGATGCAGACTCGACGAAAAGGTGGCAAAGAAAAGCCCGCCCGTTGTTCGTTGAAATACTCCATTCAAGTCGGCATAGATTGATCTTTCGGACGGAGTGAACCCGGGTCGATCTGCATTGGTGCTATCAGATATGAGCAGTAACACACCCTTTTCGCCGAGCGCAGCGAGTTTGTGAATCTCAGTCAGGCGATTATCAACGGGGGTTTGATCGAACTTGAAATCACTGGCGTGCACAATAATTCCGACAGGAGTATGAATGGCGACCGCAACAGTATCGGGGATACTGTGTGCAACATAGATAAACTCTAAGTTGAAACAGCCTAGCTGCAGCGTCTCATCAAAATCTATGACGTTCAGCTCTGCCATGCCCAACACACCATATTCGCGTAGCCTTCCTTTAGCGAAAGCAAGTGTTAATTCAGTACCATAAATAGGCACGTTAATCTGGCGGAGGAAGAATGCAAGTCCGCCGACATGGTCTTCATGTGCATGGGTGATGATGATCCCCTTAATTTTATTTCGGTTCTCGCGCAGATATGTGATGTCCGGAAAAACTAGATCTACGCCGGGCATATCGGCTTCCGGGAACATTAGCCCGGCATCCACGACGATGATGTCGTCGCCATATTGGTATACCATCATGTTTAAGCCGAACTCCCCTAATCCACCGATAGGAACAATCGACACACCTGCGTCTCGGTTTTCAGACATTATATATATAAATACCTCCAGATTGGTTCTTGAACAATTCTATTTGATAATGACATATATAACCTAAGTTGCTAGTTATTGGAAACCTATCAGAACTGTAGGTCGAGATTCACATCTCGCAATCACATACTCACACAAAACTGGTTCTTGAACAATTCTATTTGATAATGACATATTATAACCTAAGTTGCTAGTTATTGGAAACCTATCAGAACTGTAGGTCGAGATTCACATCTCGACACAAAACTGTCGAGATTTTGGAAAATCGACCTACAGAAATGATACAATTTGCACAGGGATTAGGGGCTATTGGTTTGAATAGGACCACTACTAGCAGCTTGCGTTATTATAGTGAATTCAAAAAATAAATAGACGCTTTTCCAGCCTGCCCCCGGCCGGGATAGGCATTGTAGCGAAGCCGCTTTGTAGGAGGGATTTCCGAATCCCGATACCTATAATCGGGGCTAGTCCCGATGGAATCGGGATCCTCGCAAAGCGGGAGATGCCCCTCTCACAGTGTTCAAATAATTATGAAATTTACTATAGCTGCGTTTGTTATAGATAACTTCAATAACGCCAATAATGTTTACCGCTAACCAAAATTGGCATCAAAAAGAAACTCTCGTGAATTTCTGTTCTCCTCGCCCAACAGGATTGAAAACGAACATCATAGATTCGACGTGCCTTTGTACGTCATTTATAACTTCAACAATTTCATCGTAACTTTTAAGGGTCACTAGCTGTTCTCTATATGCTTTGACGTTTGGGATGCCTTTTAGATAGTTTTTATAGTGCCTTCTCATCTCTAAAACGCCATGCCTCGTTCCCTTCCATTTAATGGAGAGTTCTAAATGCTGTTTTAAGATGGCCAACCGCTCTCTGATAGAAGGAGGGTCAAGCAGTTGTCCGGTCAAAAAACAGTGTTTAATCTCTCTAAAGATCCATGGGTAACCGATAGCAGCTCGTCCGACCATTATCCCATCAACGCCGTATTCTTGACGCATCCTGCGTGCCTTTTGCGGAGAATCCACATCCCCATTTCCAAAAACGGGAATTGTCATGCGCGGGTTGTCTTTAATTTCTCCGATTAGTGTCCAGTCAGCACTTCCTTTATACATCTGTACGCGGGTTCGTCCATGAATTGTAATCGCTTGGATCCCCACATCTTGTAATCTTTCCGCCACCTCAACAATGTATTGTGTTTTTTCATCCCAGCCAAGTCGAGTTTTGACAGTGACGGGCAGAGTCGTCGATTTGACTATTTCGCGGGTCATCTTAACCATCTTCGGAATATCGCGCAGTATCCCTGCTCCCGCGCCTTTGCAAGTAATTTTCTTGACAGGGCAGCCGTAATTGATATCAATTAAATCTGGATTCACCTGTTCCGCAATCCCAACTGCTGCTTTCATTGACTCAACATCGCTACCAAAAATCTGAATGCCTATCGGGCGTTCAGATTCAAAGATATCCAGTTTCATGACGCTTTGCCGAGCGTTTCGGATAAGCCCCTCAGAAGAGATAAATTCCGTGTACATCAAGTCCACGCCACCCACTTTGCACACTGCGCGAAAAGGCGGATCGCTCACATCTTCCATAGGAGCTAATAACAACGGAAAATCTCCTAAAGCTATATCGCCAATTTTTATCATAATCTGAATCATCTCCAGTTCATATTTTCTCTACACGGCAGCATCATGCGAAACTTCAATCTGGTTGAAAAAGGCTATCAAATTATAAGGACTTATCAGCGGTTTGTCAAACCGGAAATGAAACACACGAAAATTTACGGGCAAAGCCAATGGTAGGGATGTTAAAATATAAGACGTTTAAGAAAGTTAATTCAAGGAAGCTGCACCTAGCATACAAGGGAGGAAGTGTTGATTGGAAGTTAGATCTGCATATTTCAGATTTTTTATACTAGGTATTATCTCTTTTTTCTATTTCATTCAGGCTTGTGCAGCCGCACCCCCGAACCCCTATCTTTTCTACAACTACAATTCTGTTACAGGAGGTTGGATACCGAAGGCACCCACAAGTGAAAATCAATTCCGCAATGCGTTAGAGCACTGTTGTTTCGCTCGTGAACAGAGCGTTTTACAATCAGATGGGATCGAGTTCGTGCTGGCAATTAAGATTGATTTTTCGGATCAACCCGGGCAGCGACCGGGGGCAGCGTTTGATCAGTACCTGTTTGGGGACGAAGGTGTTTCGCTGAAAACTTACTACAGAGAAGTTTCTTACGGACAGATGGATGTCCAGCCCGGACCGATGGGGGGAGTTGTTCCGAGAGGGAACCGGTGGGTTCGTGCACAACATCCGATGAGTTATTACGGTGAGGGGCAAATTAACGTTAGGCGTTCCCAAGAATTGGTACGTCAAGCCTGTGCATCGGTGGATGATGTTGTGGATTTCTCGGCGTATGACCGTGACAAAAATGGGGTGGTTGACCACGTTTTCGTTATCCACTCCGGGGATGATCAAGCCTCAACGTTAGAAATGAATGATATCTGGTCAATTTTAACCCCGAGCATCAACAGAGAGTTTGACGGTGTACTTGTAAGTACGGCCGTTCTGGTCGCCGAGGAGCCGAGTTTTGATGCACCACATCTTGGCATCTATTTCCATGAGTTCTTCCACGACTTTGGTGCACCTGATGTGTACGGCGGTAACTTTACCGGGCCCCGGGATCATAAGTGGGGACTAATGGGACAGTTTGGTCCCTATCAGGGTGAAATCGTTGATGGAATTGGGAATGGATTGCAACCGAGTCATATCAGCGGCTACCTGAAATGGGATTTTGATGCACGTCCTGAAAACGGACGACTCGGCTGGATTCAACCTGTTGAGATTAAGGAGAATGTTTCCAACCTGTCCATCCCGAGCTTTGAGTTGCCACCATACGACAACAAGCTCTTCAAAATTGATATTCCCGAAAAAGTTAACCAATTTGGAGACAGTACAGAATTTTTCCTGATTGAAAACCGTTATCGGGAGTCGGGAGCACTGTTTGATACCCGTTTGCCCGAATCCGGAATTCTCATCTGGCATATTGATGAAACAGAGGTACGTCCCCCCGGTATTATCGACGCCGCGAGTCAGATCTGGCTGGAAGATCCAAACGATCCTAAGCATTTTGGTATCCCTCCTGGCAATCCGGATAGCTTAGATATCCGCACCATTACGGACGGCGCGGCATATTCCGCTAACGACAAAGAAACCTCTTTTACCCCTGCGACCCGCCCTAACAGCAACGCAAATGACGGGACAATCTCGAAAATCTCTATCACGAATATCGGTTTTGAGGGACAGGAAATGACAATCTCTGTTGCGTTTCGAGATACCTACGAACCGAACGATGATTTGACCGAGGCTTTTCCCATTGAATTTGACCAAATCTATGAGTCCTTTATCGCCGACGAAAAAGATAAGCGAGATCTCTATCAATTCAATGCGATACCGGGAGAAGCAATTGTAGCCACCGTGACCACTAATTCCGATACGGTTGATTATCAATTGTCTATACTTGATAGAAGCGGGCAGTATATTGCTGCTGCAGAGTGGGTTGAAGCCACAGAACTACAGGTTGTCTTCCAGCCAGAGAGTGCAGATACATATTTTGTTTCGGTTGAATCCCGATCTGGATTCAGCGAAGTGGATTCATATCGCTTGACTGTCGATGTGGTTGAAACGCGGTCTGGGCTGCTAAAATTGACAAAAGTCCGTGCCTTTCCGAATCCGATGCGTGTGGGGCACCGTGAAATAATCTTCTCCTACACAATCCCTGACTTCCAACTGGCTGAAGAAGTCGAACTAGAAATCTACAATATCGCTGGCGATCTGGTTCACGCGGAGGTCCGCCAGAATGTCATCGGATCTGGTCAATTTCGTTGGAATAGCAAGAAGGTGGGTAATGAGACACTCGCTACCGGGATTTATATTTTTGTTATCTCCGCGATTCAAGGCGAAAAGACGGTTCAGGAAATTGGAAAAATTGGTTTAGTCAGGTAAAAAGTTCTGCCTAGCGCAATTCGAGTTGAAAGTGGTGTGTAAGGACTGATTTTGCTTGGAAAACTCAGTGATTGTGTGATAATCTTGAACAAGCTCGGTAAGAGAATCCAATAGATATTTCGGAAACCATAAGGAATACAGATGAACATACTCGGAATCGAAACCTCGTGTGATGAAACCGCGGCGGCAGTCGTCACCGATGGCAGAAAAATCCGATCTAATATTGTTGCCTCACAGATAGAGCTCCACGCAAAGTATGGTGGGATTGTGCCCGAACTCGCCTCTCGGAAACATGTCGAAGCGATTAACTATATCGTCGATCAATCAATGGCTGAAGCAGGCTTGCGGTTTGACGGGCTTGAGGCAATTGCCGTGACAAACCGCCCCGGCTTGATTGGCGCACTTCTTGTCGGAGTCGCCGCCGCAAAATCGCTGGCATACTGCCACAATCTACCACTTCTGGGGATCAACCACATTGAGGGGCATATCTATGCAAACTTCATGGAACATGAAACTTTACCTTTCCCGCACGTCTGTCTCACCGTTTCGGGGGGACACACCCTTTTGGTGGAGGTTCAAGAGGGTTGGAAATATGAGATTCTCGGCACAACCCAAGATGATGCTGCCGGTGAAGCGTACGATAAGGTCGCCCAATATCTCGGACTTGGCTTCCCCGGCGGTAAGATAATTGATGATTTAGCGAAAGAGGGTGATCGCAACGCAATCCAGTTTCCACGTCCGATGCTTGATCGTGACAACTACCAATTTAGCTTCAGTGGAATTAAAACTGCTGTTCGCTTCTTTGTAGAAAAGGCGAAGGCGGCGGGAGCTTTGCCACCGATTGCGGACATCGCAGCGAGTTTTCAGGCAGCGGTTGTGGATGTGCTCGTCGGGAAAACCATCCGAGCGGCGAAAGCGAAGAACCTTAAGGCAATTACTTTGACGGGAGGGGTCGCAGCGAACCGTCAACTGCGCGAATCGATGCGCGAGGCGGGCGCAGAAATTGGTGCGGAAGTTTATTATCCGCCGATTCAGCTCTGCACTGACAACGGTGCGATGATTGCCGGAGTTGCTTACCATAAGTATCAAGAGGGGTTAAGAGATGCCCTTGACCTGAACGCATCTGCTTCTGGATCTATTGTGTGAGATTAGGACTTACGCCGTTGAACCCCTTAATGCCTCGTAATAGCAGTTCACCCCCTGTAGTTCGTAAGGAACGCAGATCTGCGTTTACTACAACCCGGTGGATTGCGTAAGTCTTGGAAATATAAAATTTAATGTCCAAAATCTTAAACCTCAATTCTTGAACCTTTGAATCCTATGAACCCATCCGATGATTTACGCATCAACCAAGCCATCACAATTTTGAAAGATGGTGGTGTCGTAGCCTTCCCAACCGATACAGTGTACGGGGTTGGCGTGGATCCTTTCCAACCGGAAGCCGTGCGAAAGCTATACCAGATTAAAGGTAGACCCATCGACAAACCGATTCCAATCTTGGTTGGATCCGTCGGCGACGTTGAGCGCGTCGCTCAAAATCTGCAGCCAACCTTTTCCCAACTTGCCGAACAATTCTGGCCCGGAGGATTGACGTTGATTGTTGAAGCTAAATCACTGCCATCTGAAGTTACAGCTGGTGGGAATACAGTTGGTGTCCGTATGCCAGATCACCCACTAGCACTTGCACTTCTTCAGCGTTTCGGCGGTGCGATCGCGACAACGAGTGCAAACAGATCTGATGAACCGCCAGCCACTTCAGCGGAAGAGGTCCAATCCGAACTTGGTGGACTAGTCAATATCATCCTTGACGGTGGGCCAACTGCTACCAGAATTGCTTCGACTGTTTTAGACCTTGCCGTGTCGCCACCGCAAATCCGACGACAGGGCGGCATTTCGATGGATCAACTGGCCCCTTTTATGCGCTAGGGTCATTCAATTCTCCTGCAGGAGGGATCTCCGAATCCCGACATCTCACGCTAGGAGTGGCCTCCCGATTACAACTTTTCAAACAAAATGGTTAAAAAGCCTAAAACTATGGTAAATTTTATAATTATAGTGAATTCAAAAAATAAATAAACACTTGCGCCCTCCGGTAGGTGCGGTTTCTAACCGCACCGCATCGGCACAGTTGGAAACAGTGCCTACCCAACGGGAGATTGGAGTGTCTCATTAATTCTAAGATCCACTATAAATAGGAGTTACGCAGTTCAGTTTGTAGTAGCGCGTTCATTGCGCGTGCTTCCCTCCCCCTGCTTGCTTTCCCCCCTGCTTGCGGGGGGGACTAAGGTGGGCCGGGCGATAAATCGGGCATTGGAAATGGTGTTCTGCGGCGATGAATCGCCGAACTACAAATATTTGAGCATTCAAGGGCGTAAGTCCTAATAAATAAATCTCGCTCCCCATACTCAATCTGTATAAGTCCTGAGTTGAAATGAGCCAAGGAGTTTTCCAATGAACGTCCCGCAACCCAAATCCGCCATCAAGGACGCCCTAAACCGCTTCACCACAGGAGCCCTCGTCGAAAACAGCCGAAACCTCCTTAACACACTCGGCTATCAGAGCCAAAGGACCCTCACCCTTGAATCAAACACCGCCGAGCCCTTTATCGCCGCGTATGACCGGCAAGGCAAACTCAATCGCGATAGAGCATTGACAGCAGCGTGGACCTCCATTGACCTGCTTTTCCAACTCAGCGGTGCTGACCTGACACTCATAGATACAACCCAGACCCAGGTGGATAACACCATCATCCACTCCTACCTGTTCTTTGCAATTCGGTTAGAAGGCAGCCATTACAACCGCACCCAACTGTCACAAATCACCCGCGAAATCAACAAATTGTTCATGATGCCCGCGATGCTGCTCTTTCAGCACGGTGAGACCCTCACGTTATCAATTATCAATCGCCGTCTGCACGCAACCGCTCCATCCCGCGATGTCCTTGAAAAAGTCACCCTCATCAAAGATATTGATTTCAAAGAGCCCCACCGTGCCCACATCGACATCCTCTTCGACCTTGCCCTTGACCCGTTGCACCAAACGCACGGTGTCGGCAACTTTGTCGAGCTGCATCGTGCGTGGGAAAAGACACTGGACACCGAAGCGCTCAACAAGCGATTCTATCGGGAGCTGTTCGCCTGGTTTGAATGGGCGGTTGCTGAAGGGAAATTCCCCACAGACAAAAATCGCACCTTGAAGCCAGAAGAGCACATCATCCGCTTAATCACACGCCTGCTGTTCGTCTGGTTTATCAAAGAGAAGGGACTTATCGCCGATGCGTTGTTCACCGAGTCGCAAATTGCCCCCTTGCTGAAGGATTACGATCGGGGCACAGGCGATTCCTACTACCGTGCCGTGCTGCAGAACCTGTTTTTTGCGACGCTGAACACCGAGATAGAGCAGCGTCGTTTTAGCAAAGGGGGCAACACCGGGCATCGCAATTTCTCACTGTATCGCTACAAGGCTCAGCTGACCGATCCCGATACACTCCTAAGCCTATTTGAGCAAACGCCATTTATCAACGGTGGGTTATTCGACTGCCTCGACAGCGAAGAGGCGAGGCGGGACGGTGGCTATCGGGTTGACTGCTTCTCCGATGAAGGCTACAAGAAGTTAAGCCTCCCCAACCGTATCTTCTTTGATGAGGCTCGTGGTCTGATTCCGCTGTTGAAAGGCTACAAGTTCACCGTTGAAGAGAACACACCGATAGAGCAGGAGGTGGCGTTGGACCCCGAACTGCTCGGCAAGGTGTTTGAGAACCTCCTCGCCGCGTATAACCCCGAAACCGGCGCAACGGCGCGGAAGCAGACCGGCTCCTACTACACCCCACGCCCGATTGTGGACTACATGGTGGAGGAGGCGTTAGTGGCAGCACTCGCAGGGCAGGTCTCCCCAACGGACGGAGATGGGAAGTTTTGGGAGGAGCGGTTGCGCTACCTGTTCGACTACGCCAAGACGTTTGACGATGCGAGTGAATGGTTCGATAGTCGTGAATCAGACGCGGTGGTGCGGGCCATTTCAGGGTTGAAGATACTGGATCCTGCGGTGGGGTCGGGTGCGTTTCCGATGGGTGTTCTGCACAAACTGACCCTTGCCCTGCGTCGGCTTGACCCCGATAACGTCCGGTGGTCGCAGCTGCAGAAGGAACGCGCCATCGATCGGGCGGCGGTTGCGTTTGATACAAAGGATAGAGAGACCCGGGACGAGGAGTTGACGGAGATTAGCCGAATCTTTGAAAACTATTCGGGTGACTTCGGGCGGAAGTTATACCTGATTCAGAACAGTATCTTCGGTTTGGATATTCAATCCATCGCCTGCCAAATTGCCAAGCTCCGCTTCTTTATCTCGCTCGCCATTGAGCAGGAGCCGACCAAATCGGCGCACAACAACTTTGGGATTAAGCCGTTACCGAATCTGGAGACACGGTTTATCGCAGCGAACACGCTCATCGGTCTTGAGGGAGAGCGGACCCTGACCAGTCCCCAAGCGAAAGCGTTAGAGGTAGAATTGGGCGATAACCGTGAGCGTCATTTCCACGCCACGACGCGCTCGCAGAAACTGGCGTGTAAGCGGGCGGACAAGGAGTTGCGTCAAGCGTTGGCGACGGAATTACAGGATATCGGGATGCCCGCCGATGATGCGAATAAGGTCGCCGCGTGGGATCCTTACGACCAGAATGCAAGTGCGGATTGGTTTGATTCGGAGTGGATGTTTGGTGTTACAGAGGGGTTTGATGTGGTGATTGGGAACCCGCCGTATATCCAACTGCAAAAAGACGGTGGAAGATTGGGGCGTTTGTATGCGCCGTGCAATTTTGACAGCTTTACTAGGACAGGGGATGTTTATTGCCTATTCTATGAAAAAGCGAATCAGCTGTTGAGAACGGGGGGCCATATCTGTTTTATTACTTCCAACAAATGGATGCGTACCGCTTATGGCAAAAAGTTGAGGAATTATTTCATAGCACACACCCAACCCGTTCAACTACTGGACATGGGACCTGACGTTTTTGATGCCACCGTGGACACCAACATCCTACTGTTGCAAAACGCCGCGTCTAATATTCGCCAGACCTTTACAGCAACAACCATCAAATCTAATTTTGATACACACGCAGGCAACATAGCTCGATACTTAAGCGATAACGGCGTAGCAATGGAGATGCCTACTGAAGGTGAACCGTGGGCGATACTTTCACCTGCTGAACTTGCCCTGAAACGCAAAATAGAAGATGTTGGCAAACCGCTCGAGGAGTGGGATATAAACATCTATCGCGGAATTATAACAGGTTGCAATGAAGCATTTGTTGTAGATGAAGTTAAACGCGAAGAGCTAATAGCACAAGACCCAAGGTCTGCCGAAATCATCAAACCGCTTCTGCGCGGACGAGACATCAAACGCTATCATGCTCAATGGGCAAGATCTTACTTGCTAGCAACCGGTTACGATCTGGATATTCCAAACATGTATCCTGCTATCTACGATTATCTTGAAACCACAGGAACACAAATGGAAGTAATAAGAACAAGAGGTAAAGGTTTATTCAATAGGGACGACCAAGGCGCGAATTGGTGGAATCTCAGAGCTTGTGCTTACTACCCTGAATTTGAAAGGGAAAAGATTATTTGGCAAGAAATGGTAACGGAAGGGGCATTTCTTATTGATAGAAGCCGATTCTATTCGCTTGATACGACACGGATATTAACTGGTCAAAACCTAACCTACTTGGTTGGGATCTTAAATTCACAGTTTTTTCTTTTCGCGTTTAAGAGCTATTATGCGGGCGGGCATTTGGGTTCGAGAGGAGTTAGATTTAAGAGCGAGTTCATGAAACCTTTTCCTGTACCTTTGATTACAGATGCAAATCAACACCTTGCCACACAGATAGAAACGCGAGTTGACCAAATCCTCACCGCCAAAGACACCGACCCGGACATGGATGTATCTACCCTTGAAGATGAGATTGATCAGATGGTATACTTGTTATACGATCTCACCGATGAAGAAATCGCTATTGTGGAGGGAGCGGAAACTGTCTGAATCACGGATTAAGAAGATTATACAGATTGCGCGGATTTTTTAATCCGTGTAATCCTTTATAGTGAATTCTAAAAATAAATAAACACTTGCGCCCTCCGGTAGGTGCGGTTACAAACCGCACCGCAGCGGCCCCCCCTTTATTCTACCCCCCCTTAGTCCCCCCCGCAAGCGGGTGGGAAAGCAAGCGGGGGGAAATAGGGGGGCTACCCAACGGGAGGACGGTAGGTTCGGTATCCGAACTGCCCCGGTTTGGCGTGTCTCATTAATTCTAAGGTCTACTATAATTTGCGATAATCAGCGATTCAGACAACGCAGAAATCGCCCTTATGGAGAAACCGCCGCCCCAAAATCCTGAAAATCCTTGAATCCCGTAAATCTTGATTCAGACAGGCAGTGCCCATAACTAGCAACTTACGTTATCGTCTAGGTATTGTCGATTTTGGAAAATCAACCTACAAAAATCTTTATCTGTTTCCCGTTTTCAGGTTTTCTCGTTTTCTCGTTCTCCTCCGTGTAATCCCTGAATCCGTGACAATCCGCGATTCTGACAATACATACTCATAAAAAAAATAGATTAGGAGTTTAACTATGGAAATTTCCCTTGCAGGTTGGAGTATCAACCGCCGTTTCAGAGATCAAGAGAACCCGCTTTCTCTACTCGACTATCCACAACTTTCACGCGATGAGTTCGGCATCAATGCAGTGGAGCTAAACAGTCCCTTCTTTAGCTATGAAGACCCGGACAATCCCGCACAAAGCGGAATTTCCGATGCGTATGTCAATGAGTTACGCCGCCGAGCCGATAGTGTTGGCGTGAGGTCGCTCAGTATTGCTGTCGATGGTCACGGCAACCTATCCGCCCTCGACGAAGATGAACGAGAGCAAGCAGTGCAGAACCACAAAAAATGGTTTGAGATTTGTCAGAAACTGGGCTGCAACGCTTTTCGAGCCAACAGCGGTGGCAGCCACGGTGCCGATGCAACAGAGACGGAGATTGGTCAGTGCATCAAGAGTTTTCGAGAGCTCGCGGCTATTGGGGAAGATACCGGCATCCGCGTAATGATGGAAAATCATGGCGGTGTATCAGTCTCACCGGATAACATTGTGCAGGTCATTGAAGCGGTGGACAGCGCATATTGTCGTGTGTTAGCGGATTTCCTGAACTGGAGACCGGAGGACGATAAAGTAGAGAACTTAAGAGCGGTCGCGCCCTATACTTGGGCAACCCATGCGAAATTTCTCAGTTTTGACGAAAATGGGGAGTCCAACGAAATTGACTGCAAAAGTGTCATGGAAATCTTCAAGGCGGCGGGCTACACCAATCCCTTTGGTATTGAATACGAAGGTCAAACAGACGATCACGCGGGGGTGCTCAAAAGCAAGGTACTCATTGAGAGATATGCGTATTAGTCTGTAAGGACAGACCGGATTGTGAGTCATTTTCCACAGCGTGTGAGGAACACGAAAAAATGACCGATTTTAGTACAAAATGTTTGCCTGACACCCCTGATGCTATCGCCCCGGATGGCTCAGATGTCCGCCTTTTGCTGACCCTTGCAGGAGGTGGGATGGCCCACTTTGAGCTTGCGCCGGGAGAAATATCAACTGCGGTCACCCACCGGACGGTCGAAGAAATCTGGTTTTTCTTAGGCGGTCGTGGTGAAATGTGGAGAAAGCAAAACCAAAGCGAAGAGGTGATCCCGGTACACGCTGGTATCTGTATTACAATACCCCTTGGGACTCACTTCCAATTCAGAGTCTTTGGTCAGGAACCTTTGGCAGCAATCGGAGTAACGATGCCCCCCTGGCCCGGTGAATGTGAAGCCTATGTCGTCAAGGGAAAATGGGAAGCAACCGTTCCCCGAAAATCCAGATAATCCGACAGGGTGGAGGTCGTGCGGCAAGCACCGCTTATTAGGATCATTTATGGTGAATTCTAAAAATAAATAGACCCTTTTGCCTCCGGTAGGTGCGGTTTCCAACCGCACCGCATTCAATCCTACCCGGTAGGGGCGGTTTCCAACCGCACCGCCCGGCACAGTTGGAAACAGTGCCTACCAAATGGTGGAACGGTAGGGGCGGTTGCTAACCGCACCGTTTTGGGGTGTCTTATTAATTCTAAGGTCCGCTATAATGATTTCACGTTTCACGTTATCAACAACTGCAAACTAGCACCATTGGTTATAAACATACGAATCGCTTCTCGAAAAGAGGAAACTATGTCAACAATCCACACTAAACTCAAAATCGGTGCTGCCTCAGATGTTGGAATGTCGCAGGATACTCTCTTGCAGGCAGAAGCCATTCTCCAATCTGAAATTACAAATCGGCGAATCACCGCAGCAGCATTGACCGTGGCGCGCAATCAAACACTCGTCCACTCAAAAGGCTATGGACATCTGGCACCTGAAGCGGATGCAGATCCAGTCAAGCCAGATTCCATTTTCCTGCTGGCATCAATTACCAAGCCGGTTACAGTTTGTGCCTTGATGTTACTAGTTGATAGAGGACAGGTTTCGCTTGACGATCCGGTTTCCCTTTATTTGCCAGAGTTTCAAGGCGGAGAACGGGATAAGGTGCTAGTCCGCTATCTGCTGTCACACATTTCGGGTATGCCTGATATGCTGCCTGAGAATACAGAGTTACGGCGTGCCCACGCGCCGTTAAGCGAGTTCGTCCGCCGTGCGACTCAAACCCCATTACTCTACTCACCCAATACAGATTTTAGTTACCAAAGCAAAGGTATCCTGCTGGCGTCGGAGATTGTAGAACGGGTTACAGGAAAACGCCTGCGAGATTTTGAAGAGGAAGAAATCTTCCAGCCACTTGGAATGATGGATACCGCATTGGGGCTTGGACGGTTTAAAATTCCCGAAACAGTGTGGTGTGGAACATCTATGGAAGAGACCGAAGACCAGCAGCGGTTCGGGCCGAATAGTCCTTATTGGCGCGATTTGGGTAATCCGTGGGGTGGGATACACAGCACCGGACCAGACCTCGCTATCCTACTACAGACGATGCTCAATGGCGGTGGATACGCCGGAAAACGTGTCTTCAGCGCGGCTGCGGTCAAAGCAATGACAATGGATCAGAATGGAACGCTAAATGCACCGTGGGGACTGGGTTGGGGATTGACGGGTTCAAAGGCGTGGAATTACTTCGGTGAACTAGTTTCCCGGACAACTTTCGGGCACACAGGTGCAACCGGCACGGTAGCATGGGCAGATCCCGAACAGGAGCTGCTATGTGTGATTTTGACAAATCAGATGGTGGATAACGGGAGTCTGCTCCGGCGGGTTTCCAACGTGGTTGCATCTGGTGTTGTTCGTTAGTCAGGACTTACTCCAGATTGTAGTTGCCCGATTCATCCCCGATAAATCGGGATTCAGAGCATCGGGCGTATCGGGGCAGGGAGGCCCCTCCCACACTCCCCTCAATCCTACCTCCCTTAGTCCCCCCGCAAGCAGGGGGAAAGCAAGTGGAGAGGGGGGTTGACTGTTCAACTGTGTAAGTCCTAGGGAGAGAAGCTTTATGACCTTAATCGACTGGCTGCTCGTCCTCGTAATCAACGGTGGCATCGTCCTGTATGGAATCATTGTCTTCAGGGGACAGCGCGAGAGCTTTGACTGGTATCTAGCAGCCAAATCCATGCCGTGGTGGATTATCGGGCTATCTGCTTTCTCGACGGCGGTAGATAGCGGTGATTACGTGGCGATTGTCGGCGGCTCCTACACGCTCGGACTATCCCAGCTGTCCCAATGGTGGCTGGGGATTGCCGTGGGGTGGTTCGTCCTAAGTTTCTTCGCCATTGTGCCGATGTATCGATCTGGCGTATTCACCAATGCGGAGTGGCTTGAATTTCGTTTCGGTCCCGCAGCCCGATTTCTCTCCGTCCTGATCAATATTCAATCCCGGACGAATGTGTTGGGTAATATCTTCTTTTCCACCTTTCTGGTCCTTAATATCGTGGCAGATATCGAGAAAGTCTGGAGTTGGCTGATTGTGGTTGCCGTTGCGTTTACCGCAATTCTGTATATCGTCCGGGGCGGCTTAAAGGCGGGAGTTGTTACCGACGCGCTGCAGAGTGTTAGCATGATCGTTGCAGCTTTTGTCCTTTGGGGTGTGGTGTGGGTGAATGCCGGGGGCTGGAAGGGACTAAATCAAAAACTTGCTAAGATAGATGCGAACCTGCCTGAAACCCTACTACATGTCGGTGGATATTCGCCGCCTGGGGTGCCTCCCTTTCTAGTCGTCTTTGGGCTTATCGTGGTATTAACAATGTATGTGTTGATTAATCAATACGAAACTATCCGATTTTTGGGGGCACGTTCCGAATGGGATTTCAAGATGGCAGCCCTAGTTGCCAGCGTCGCAACGGCGGTCTGTCTGTGGTTTAACGTGAGCTTAGGTCCTCTCGCACGAGCAGATTTCCCCGCATTGGAGATGAGCGATCAAGCCTATCCCCTGATGCTCAAAAGTTATCTTCCTACGGGCTTAATCGGTTTGGTGCTTGCCGGGTTGGTAGCTGGAGGATACTCAACCTTTGATTCTATCGGCATCGGTATCTCAAGTCTTTTTGTCCGGGACATCTATGCCCGCTTCATCGTAAAAAATGGTTCCGATGCTCACTATACGCGAGTCGGCAGAATAACCGTTCCTTTCATCATTCTACTTGGGTTTCTGTATGTACCGTTTCTTAAAGGGGGAATGGTACTGTTCTATCTGCGTCTGGCTGGCGCGATTCAAGTGCCGCTCATGACCGTTATTCTGATGGGAGTTTTTACACGGGTTCATCGGGGGACAGGCATCATCGGGCTTGCAATAGGGTTGATTTACGGTATCTCGGCGATTATAGCGGACGCGAAGGGTTGGGCACTACCTGTTTGGTATACCAACACTTGGTGGGCTTATTTGTGGAATCTGGTACTGCCGGCGGGGAGTATGCTGATTGCTTCAAAGGTGATGGATCTGTTGCGTGGCCCTATCAAGGAAGAAGAAATAAAGGGTTTGATCTATGCCCACGACGAAGCAACGGCGGATCTCCGAGAACTGATGGCGAATCGTTTAAAAGTGCTTGAAGGTACATGGTTGCAAAAAACATTGCGAGAAGCACCAATTCGACCAAAATACCCGTTTGAAGTACCAGATACAGGTCTACGTTGGTTCCAACGGCCGGGGGTGTGGGCAATTATCTACCTCGCCATCGCTTGTTATCTGCTCTTTATCCTGCTCTGGTGAAAGGAGCCGCAATGGAAAATTCGGAATACACTAAGAAAGCCAAACAATTTGAACGGTTGTACACAGTCATCCTTGTGCTGCTCGTGGCGATTTTGCTGCTGATCTCCATCCTTTATACACCGCGGCTGTGGCCGGTGAAAGTCGTAATTGCCGGGATACTTATCGGTGTCGGTGCGTTCTTTGGTCACAGATACCTACGCGAGCGATAACCCGCTGATCCGCCCACAAAAACCTGTATAGGACTTACGCAGCTGATATGAAGTATTATCCTCACTTAATTTTGTAACATATTGAATTCCCATTGTTATATGCGTAGGGAACGCAGATCTGCATTCCCTACAACCTGAATGCGTAAGCCCTGCTTTAGAATCTGCCCGCCTTTTCTGCGTATAGCCTACCGGAACCAGTCATAATTGAGCCCCAGAGATCTGTCTGCCAACGGTAAATCTACTCGGACCCCGCCCCGTGCCGAGGACTGTTTAAGCGCGATTTCGACTTCAATCGCTACGGCGACCCTTCTGCCAGAGTTTTTAGGCTCGTCTAGCCTGCCCTCCATGCAATCTATCACATCTGCTAATCCGTAGATTGATCCGTAGGGACCAACAAACTGTGGATCAGGCCACGGTGTCTCCACCCGGCTGACGCCGGAAGCTGTTTCGATATCTTGCCATAACTTAAATCCGGTCGCCATCGTGGGAATAACTATCTCACCGCTCGTGCCGGTTAAGCGCAGATGCGGTGCACCCGGCCGAAAATAAACTGCCAATTCACTTTCCGTAACCATCATCCCTTGACCTGTGAATTCGTCGCTACCGCCAGGGCCGCTGAATTCATCGGTGCCAGTACCACGCCGTTCCTGATCGCCAATACCGATAACCCATGCAGGGGAGCTATCCAAAAAGTAAGACCAACTCTGATGTTGTGCGCCGGGGCGCGGTGCTTCGATGGAAATCAGATTGCCAATTGCGCCATTGGCAGCCAATTCCTTTGCTTTCGCAAACGAAGGATGAGTCGTTGAAATAGAACCACAGTTGAGGGGCACACCGGCATCGGCACATACGTTGACCATCCGGTCAGCCTCCGCAAGGGTGTGTGCCATTGGCTTTGCTGTTACGATCCCCTTTGCGCCGTTCTCAACCGCTAAACAAGTCAGGTCAGCGCGCCCTTTGACGTTCGTGGCTACAGCGACGATATCAAGCTTTTCAGTACGCAGCATTTCAACCGCATCGGTGTAGAGCGCACTGATATCGTAGCGTTCCTTAAATGCTTTTAACCGTTTTTGGTCGCGATCAGCTGCAGCGACCAAATCTACCTCCGGACGGTCCCAGAACGCCTCTGAGTAACTAGTAGGTAAGCCTTCTTTGCCGGGATGGACATGGTGGTAGATTTTGCGATGAATTGCCAGTTCTGGTGTAGGGCGATCAACGTCATCAATGTTAAAAAAATCGCCAATCCGTTCCGCCATATCGTAAAGCATTCCCATCCAACCGAGACCAATGACTCCTGCACGATATTTTGCCATACTTGGTTCTCCTTGTAGTATACTACTAATCTTTATGTTTCATCTTCTGCCTCTAGCATCATGGCAGCAAAGGTCATAACATCTTCTTGGAAAGCCTCCGTAAAATCTTCCGCTCGTTTTTTTTCTGCAAACCGGTTGAATACTGTTTCTAACGCTTGGAGGAATTCCTCTGACAACCCTTCATCTTCCGCCCGCTGCTTCATCTGTTGAAGGATTGTCATCTTAGCTGCTGCTTCTCGTTCTGCTTGCACTTCCTGTATTGATTTGTCAAACGTAACCCGAAGTGTTTCAACGATATGATATGCCATGGAACGGTTATACTTCTGAGAATCCCGTTTTGCGCCATCATAAATATCAAGAGGAAGTAATAGGCTTATCTGTTTTTTTAGAGAATCTTTAGGTTGGCGATATTCTTTCATTAAAACCCTCGAATATATTAACAGTAAAAATCTGTGCGAAAAAGAACATGTAAATCATTAGGCATAGTATATCATTCATAGGTGCAAATGTCCAGTGAAATTATTGCCAACATAAAGGCATGTTCTATTTATATAAATACTACTCCCATGAAATGCTTTCCATAGTAATATGTAAATCTCGTTCAGTAGGAATAGTATAAATAGATGTTGTGTTAACATTTGAATGCCCTAATATTTTAGCGACTCTATCAATTGATTGTCCAGCATCAATAAGATTTTTGGCACAGGTATGCCTAAAAACATGTGGAGATAGGTGATCTATTTTTGCATTATAGGCATATTTTTTTATAATGTAACGAACACCACGATCCGTCAAGGGCATCCGTTTCTGTCCGTAAAACAGAAAACGGTCCCGTTCAGGATTTGAGCCAGCTACCAATGTCACCGCTCCGTTGTTATCAAGTGACTTCAGATAATCCTTCAGCACACCTATGGCCGTTGAGTTTAATGGGATATTACGCCGTTTCGTTCCCTTGCCCTCACGAACGATAACCATATTACTATGTGTTGATATTCTAATATCAGAAACTCTTAAATTACAAAGTTCGCTAACACGCATACCGGTATGCAACAGCGTTGTAATAATTGCCAAATCTCTCATATTTCCCGATCTACGCACAGCTCTTAGTAATCCCAGTTGCTCTTTGCGTTCGAGTGCCCGTGGAGCGAGCGGCTCCTCGGCAACACTCCGTATACCTTCAGCGGGGTTATTTACAATGAGGTCATTTTGCTGGGCCCACTGGCAGAAGCTGGAAATACTAATCAAGCTACGATTAATCGTTGATGGCTTCTTATCCCAGTCCAGCATTGCATTTCGGTAATCAATTATTTCCAACGGCGTAACATTTTCAAGATTAAGTGGTTCCCCGGCGGTGTGTTGGAACCACCGTGAAAATGAGTTGAGATCTGCCATGTACGCCTTGATAGTCTGCTCAGACTTATCCTGATCATATAGATAATCGCGATAATCCTGTAATAAACCATCCATTTTTTGTGTCTCCTTATCGGACATTTTTTTTAAGAATTCAGTGTTTATGCGGGTTAGAACGTCGCACATTTGGGATGCGTTTCACTTATCGGATATTTTATGGGGAAATAATGTCCGATAAGATTAGTTATCGGACATTTTACGGAAGAAGGGTGGTAGTTATCATTAAAATGGCTTATTTTGTAATTTTATCGTAACTTCGATTCCGCATCAACACTTTTCTCGTCACTCATTCACAAGTTCGTTTGTTCGTGTAGGGTCATTTAATCCTTCTGTGAGAGGGATTTCCAAATCCCGATACTTTACTGGCCAAGCGATGCCCTCGTTACGACGTTTCGACCCAAATCGTTAAAAAGCCGAAAACTGAATAGCCCTATTTGTTCGTGTGTTTGGACTTGACATCAAATTCGATGAATGCTATCATCCAAATATCAAGTACCTTGATGAACAGATAGAACCATTACTGCTCCCGCAAGCGAACGCGAGGGATGATAGTGGTTATATTAACTCTCAGAACTGTGAATCATGTTTCACTATTATGTCGATCATTCTTGGGTTAGATATTGGTGATGCACGAACTGGCGTAGCCATCAGTGATGAATTAGGTATTGCTGCCCATCCACTCTGCACAATTCAACGCAAAAGTAGAAACGCCGTGCTAGCAGAGTTACAGGAATTGGTTACTGCCCACAAAGCCGAGCGGATTGTCGTAGGGTTGCCACTTCGACTCGATGGTGAAACGGGGACGCAAGCAAAAAAGATAAAACGGTTTGCAGAAAAATTAAAGCAGCAAGTCAATCTGCCAGTTGTTTTCTGGGACGAAAGTTTTACCACCGTTGAAGCTGTACAGATCTTGCGGAGGACCAAAAAACGGCGGAAGAAACGGAAGCAGGTTGTCGATCAGGTTGCCGCTGTACTGATTCTTGAGGGATATTTGGAGGAATTACGCAATTCACGCGGGAAAGGTCAAGTCGACGAGTGTGAATCATGTCATTAACAGATTGTTGCACATATGCTCCAACCCATACACCGATTTTAAATTACTTGACTTTTTTGGAATAGACCTCAATGAAATCACCAAATTTTCGCAAAAACGTGCCGTGGTATATTTCGATCATTCTCTTTAGCATATCAATCTTCAGTGGTTTCGCAATTTTAATCACAACCTTCTACATGGTACGCTATTTAATGCCTGTTGATGCAAATGCCAAACCTGTGGAGTTAAAAATTGTTCGTGGCATGAGTTCACAGGCGATAGCGGATCAGCTTGCCCATAATAAGTTAATTCACAATCCATGGGCTTTCCTGTTTGTTTCTCATCTCAGTGATGCAAGTCACCGATTACAGGTAGGAACTTATCGTCTCAGCGGGGCAATGAGTATACCACAGATTATTGACCACCTCAAAACTGGGAAAGTAGTCACGCAACAATTTGTGGTACCTGAGGGTTTAACGGTTATGCAAATTGGAAAACTTTGGGAAAAAGCTGGATTTGGAACGGCGGCAGTGTTCAACCAGGCCGCGAGCGACCCAAAGTGGCTGCACAAATATAGGATTGAAGGAAAAACACTGGAGGGCTACCTATTTCCAAATACATACCAATTTCCTGATGGAGCAACACCGCAGGTGATCATCCAGATAATGCTGGATGAATTTGACCGACGATGGACGGTTGAGTTCACTGAAGAAGCCAAGGCACTCGGATTCTCCAAACATCAGATTATTACACTGGCTTCTATTATTGAGGCAGAGGCACGAGTCCCAGATGAACGTCCTTTAGTTTCTGCTGTTTTTCACAATCGCCTGCGTCACGGCTGGAAACTTCAAGCGGATCCAACTGCGCTCTACGGTTTGGGAAATCCGGATCGACCGCCCAGAGCAGCAGACCTTAGAGTCGATTCACCTTATAACACTTATATTCATAAGGGGTTACCACCGGGGCCTATCTGCAATCCGGGTATGGCTTCAATTTTAGCAGCACTCCGTCCTAGTTCAGTTGACTACATGTACTTCGTTGCTATAGGTGATGGCAGGCATCATTTTTCTAAGACATTAAGGGAACACCAAAACATGATCAATAAAATAAGGCGGAATCGCAAACTGATTGCCGATTGAAAAAAATCTGAATATGTAGACCACACGCCTACAACTCCAGATTAGATGTCGTCCAAGAGGACATGAACGCTTCAACTGACAATTATTAATTCTCCAACCACACGAAAGGGTATACACCTTTTGGCTTCACAACAGACTATTCAAAATGAGGTAACTATCTCAGGAACCGGTTTGATGCTTGGCGAGCCAGTCAACCTCACATTCAAGCCGGCACCAGCAGATCAGGGCATTGTGTTTCATCGGATAGATCTGCCTGATGAACCAATAATCCAAGTCTGCCCCGATAACTATGAAGCAATCATTCCCCGCTGTACAAGCCTCCGCGCCGGGGATGCGGCGGTCAACAGCGTTGAACATCTGTTGTCCGCATTAGCTGGTATGGGCATTGATAACCTGCAAGTCGATATCGATGCGCCAGAGTGTCCAGCGTTAGATGGCAGTGCATTACCGTATGTCCAGATCCTGCAGCGGGCAGAGGTAGTCCAACAAGATGTTCCACGCGCCCCCATTGAGTTGACGGACCCGTTCGCCGCTTATGACGAAGACAAACAGCTCATCCTACTCCCCGCGGATTCCTTTCAAATATCTTTTGTATACGATCATCCGAAACTTCCTGCTCAAGTTGCGAACCTCACGATAGATCCAGAAACCTACGTGACTGAAATTGCGCCTGCACGCAGTTTTTGCTTTGCTGACGAAATCGAATTACTTAGAGGCCAAGGGATCGGCAAGGGCGCAAGTTATGATAACGTCCTTGTTATTGAAGATGATGGACGTACCAGTAGCAAGTTGAGGTTTGCAAATGAGTTTGTCCGCCATAAAATGCTAGACTTGATTGGTGACCTTTACTTAGTCGGAAAATTACCCCAAGCCCAAGTCGTTGCGCTAAAGTCGGGGCATACACTTCACGCACAACTAATCCTATCAATGGTGGAGAAAGGGCTGATACAACAGCAAGAGCCTATTGAAATTATGGATATCTTGGAAGTATTGCCTCACCGCTATCCGATGTGTATGTTGGATCGAATTATCGAAGTCGAGCAAGGCAAACGGGCGGTCGGTATCAAGAATCTTAGTTTTAACGAGCCTTTTTTTCAAGGGCATTTTCCGGAACAACCCGTCATGCCCGGCGTCCTACAGATGGAGGCATTGGCACAACTTGGAGCATGGTTACTGTTAAAAGAGCTCGGGGCTGAAGGGCAAGTCGGATATTTTGTGTCAATTAAGGAAGCGAAGTTTAGACGACCGGTTGTACCGGGCGATCAGCTTCGGCTAGAAATCGAAATCCTTCGCAGGCGCCGGACATGGGCGCGGCTTGGCGGCAAAGCGTATGTCGGCAATCAACTTGCAGCGGAAGGAGAATTGTCAATCGCCCTAGGACAGGGATCAGCGGGATAAGCAAACAACTGATTGGTGTACTCAGTCGGATTGAATCTATCGCGTTCCGGTATTTCTCAGTGATTTATGGAGCCGTATACTAAAAAAGGAGGGCAGCGGTGACAAAGGTTCATGAAACTGCCATCATCCATCCGAAAGCCGAACTAGACCAAAACGTTGAAGTCGGCCCCTTCTCGATTATCAGCGAGGATGTACAGATTGGTCGGGGCACCGTAGTCGGACCGCATGTCCAAATTGACCGGTGGACGACCATCGGCGAAGATTGCCAAATCTTCTTTGGCTCTACAATCGGGAACCCTTCAAAAGATCTTAAGTATGGCGGTTGGCGAAGTTATACCCGAATTGGCGATCGAAATGTCCTACGCGAATACGTTTCGATTTCTAGAGCCACAATGGAGGACGGTGCAACAATTATCGGCGATAATAACCTGCTCATGAACTGGGTCAATATCGCCCACGATACAGTTGTCGGAAGTCGAATCATTATGGCGAACTTCGCGACAATTGCGGGACATGTCCTCATTGAGGACGATGTACGGATTGGGGCTCATGCTGCAATTCACCAGTTCGTTCGCGTTGGCAAAATGGCAATGGTTGGAGCCTGCTCGAAATTTGTGCAGGATGTACCGCCGTTCACTATAGCTGATGGACATCCCGCCCGCGTGCGTAGCTTAAATATTGTTGGGCTTGGCACCTCACAAGTTCACCCAATGGCATCGCTCTCGTCTGAAACCATTAGCCATCTCAAAAGTGCCTACCGCATACTATTCCGCAGCAAAGTCAATCTCACAGAAGCGGTCGCAGAGGTGAGAAACGAGGGTGGACTGGACGTAGAAGTCGAATATCTGCTGAATTTTGTTGAGAATTCCAATCGTGGAATCGGTGTTTAACAGAAAATAGATGCAAGAGGACAGTATTGGAAAAACTGGGACTTATTGCTGGGGCTGGCGATTTACCGTTACTACTCGCACAAGCAGCATTAGAACAAGGCCGGATGCCGATTGTTATTCAGATAACTCAACCCGCATCCGAACAGCTTGAAAGTATTGCCTCAAAGACGTATTCGTTCGGTATTGGTCAGGTTCAGAAGATCACAAAAACGCTGCTCGATTCAGGTGTCCAAGAACTGGCAATTATTGGAAAAATTGATACAAGTATCCTGTTTCGTCCCTTTCTAGTAGACCCTACGGCTGTCAAGATTCTAGCGCGAAATCGCAACAAAGGCACTCGCTCAATCGTTGCTGCAGTGATTGAACACTTTGAAGCAAAAGGAATTTGCGTGATTGAACAGCATCGCTTTCTGAGTGAGTTGATGCCAAAGGAAGGTGTGTTGACAAAAAAGCAGCCGACCCAATCCCAGTGGAGGGATGTAAAGTACGGGATGCAACTTGCGCGTCAAACAGCAGATTTGGGGATTGGACAGACCGTTGTCGTGAAAAATATGATGGCAGTCGCGATTGAAGCCATTGAGGGGACGGATGAAGCGATAAAACGGGGGGGCACACTCGGCGGTAAAGGAGTTGTTGTTGCAAAAGCTGCGGCGACAGACCACGATTTTCGCGTTGATGTGCCAACGGTTGGAGATCAAACGTTAGAAACCCTGCAAGCAGTTGGCGGAAGTGTACTCGCTGTTGAAGCAGGACGGACGTTTGTTATGAATCAACCCGCTCTTTGTGAACAGGCGGATCAGTGGAAAATTCCCATTGTCGCTTTGGGCCTCGCTAGCGGGAACTAGATCCGCTATTCTCATAACAAATCAGCGTGTTTCTCTCCTAAGGCCGATCCATGTGCAGAGGCCCATTCCAATGACTATAAAGGCGAAGGGGAAACCTGATGCCACCGCGGCTGCCTGCAACGACCTTAACCCTCCGCCGAGTAGGAGTGCAATAGCAACTAACCCTTCAGCAGAGCACCAAAACACACGTTGCATAACCGGCGCGTCGAACTTGCCGCCTGAGGCGATGGTATCAACGACTAGCGAACCGGAGTCCGACGAAGTGATGAAAAAGATGATGAGTAAGACAATGCTGACCAAAGAAGTTATACGTGTCAGCGGTAGTTGCTCGAGCATTTTGAATAATGCGAGTTCCGGCAGCTGTGTTTCAACACTCTCCATCACGCCGGTGTACCCGTCGGCAAGAAACTGGTGGATGGCAGTTCCTCCAAAAGTACTCATGCACAACAAAATCAGCAGCATTGGCAGGATCAGCACACAACACATGAACTCACGAACCGTGCGCCCTTTTGAAATGCGGGCGATGAACGAGCCGACGAACGGGCCCCAAGCGAGCCACCATGCCAAGTGGAATGCTGTCCAGTCGTGTATAAAGTAGGAATCCGTGCGCCCCACCCAGTTGCTCAACGGTACAATTTTAATGATATAGGTGCCGAGCCCTCTGAAGAAACTACTGAAGATCGCAACTGTCGGACCAACAATAATGACAAATAAAAATAACCCCATTGTGATGCCGATATTTATTTGGCTCAACCGTTTAATACCGACATTAAGTCCGCTCAACACCGAAGCTGTAGCGATAACGGTAATTAGCAGGATGAGCACCACCCCAGTGGTATCGGTTGCGGGGATATTGAATAGGTAATTGAGCCCTGCAGCTACCTGCTCTGAGCCCAGTCCGAGTGAAGGCGCGAGCCCGAACAGTGTCGCGAAGATAGCGAGCGTATCAATAATGTGACCAGGCCAACCCCAAATACGCTCCCCGAGCAAGGGGTAAAACGCTGAACGCAGCGCGAGCGGCAAGCCCCGATTATAGGTGAAAAACGCGAGGGCCAACCCAACAATAGCGTACCCCGCCCACCCATGGAGCCCCCAGTGGAAAGCTATCGCTGCAAGACTCATATCCCATACCGCTTTGGTGGCAGGGTCATTTATATCGGGCGGGGGGTGTTGAGCATCGTAAACCCGCGTCATGTTAAACGGTGGATTCTGAAAATGGTGAACCGGCTCCACGACACCAAAATATACGAGCCCGATAGCCAGTCCTGCTGAAAAGAGCATAGCAATCCATGTGAAAGTGGAATAATCAGGGACCGCATCTCGTCCACCAATACGAACCTTACCCAGCGGTGAGACAATCAAGTAGAGGCAAAACAGCACGAGAAGGCTACAGGTAAGCATGAATACCCAATCTAAGTGCGTGGTCATCCACACCCGGAGGTTCTCAAAAAGGATTGTTGCCCTTTCTTGAAACAGGAGAGTCCCGAGGACAAAAACGGTGATAGTGAAGCTGGAAGTAAGAAATACCGGCGCGTTGATATCCAAACCAAATAGCTGGAGATTATTCTGGCCAACTTGGTAACTCGTTCCCGTCTCTGTTTTTGATTGTTTTTCTTTTTCGTTCATGTAGGGTGGTGCTTTACCTTTCTCAGTCGCAAAAGTGAGTTCCTCCCTGATCCGCTGTTGACCTCCGTTTGCCCCAAAAGGGGTTCATGATTCACCATAAACTCCAATTTTCCGGTAACGTTCACAACGTTGTTCAACCAAGAGGGCTGAGTCAATTTCTAGCAACTCTTTCAGATGCTTTCGGATCGCAGTTTTAACACGTCTGGCAGCCAACGGGATATCACGGTGGGCTCCACCAAGCGGTTCGCGGATAACTTCGTCAATGACGCCAAATTTCAATAGATCTTCGGCTGTTGGTTTGTAACCTTCCGTTGCTTCTGGGGCGCGCTCCCCCTCATCTTTCCACACAATACTACTACATACCTCAGGGGCGGCGACACAATAAATAGCGTACTCCATCATCAGGACACGATCTCCAATAGCGATGGCTAACGCGCCGCCGCTTCCGCCTTCACCAATTACCACGACGATAATCGGGACGCGCAATGTGCACATCTGAGCGAGATTCTCAGCGATTGCTATTGATTGTCCGCGTTCCTCCGATTCCGCATCGTAATGTGCACCACGCGTGTCGACAAAACAGATTAGCGGACGATTGAATTTTTCCGCGAGCAGCATCAAACGTCGTGCCTTGCGGTATCCCTCCGGACGGGTATACCCAAAGTTCATCTCTTGACGTTCCTTGATGTTCGTCCCTTTCTGTTGGGCGAGATAAACAATGGGCCGACTGTCGAACCAAGCGAATCCACCAATCAAAGCTCTATCATCAGCATACAGCCTGTCACCACGTAACTCAATCGGGTCCTCAAGCATTGCCTCAATATAGACGGGTGCTTGTGGACGCTCTGCATGTCTGGACAGCCACACTTTATCCCACCGCGACACCTTCTGAAAGGCTTGCCTTGTGAGATCTTTTGTGTTATCGTCAAGGGCTGCAATCGCCTTTGTGAGATCCAATTCAGGATGTATTTCAGCAAATGCCTTCAACTGAGCGGCATATTGATTCAATTCAAGCAACGGTTGTTCAAAATCTAAAAGACTTCGCATAATTCAGATTCTCTATTCATAATTTCATTGTGTTTTTTTTAGTTTTCCAAAACGATTTTTGTGGTCTCTGAGTCTATGCGGCGGGTCTATTTCTATTTAACTCTCCGTGGTTTCTCGCCGTTCAAACAGAGCTTCAACAAAATCACGCCCAACAAAATCGCGGAGGTCATCCAGCTTTTCACCAATCCCAATTAATCTTACCGGCGCACCAATCTCCTGTTTTACGGCAATAACAATTCCACCCTTTGCTGTGCCATCTAGCTTGGTCACAGCCACACCGGTGATCGGCACTGCTTCATTGAAAACCTTTGCCTGCATAATTGCATTCTGTCCTGCTGTTCCATCAAGGACAAGCAGCACTTCATGCGGTGCCTCTGGAATTGCACGCCCCATCACCCGTCCAATCTTCGATAACTCATCCATCAACGGCTTTTTTGTGTGAAGCCTACCAGCAGTATCAACGATGAGTAGATTCGCCTGACGAGATTTTGCCGCTTCAATGGCATCAAAGACAACCGATGCCGGATCTGCTCCTTCACCACCTTGGATTAGTTCTACACCGGCGCGATCACACCAGATTGCCAACTGATCTGCCGCCGCTGCCCGAAAGGTATCTCCCGCAGCGACAACCACCCGATTGCCCTCGGATCTGAAACGGTGTGCTAACTTACCGATGGTCGTTGTTTTTCCAGCACCATTAATTCCGAGCACCAAAATCGTATACGGTTGCCCTCCTTCAACGCTGATGGGAGCATCTTCCCCAAGCACATTCAACATCTCCCGCTTGAGAATCTCTACCAATTCAGATGCATCGTTGAGTCCTTGCTCCCTGACGACCTCCCGGACATTGTCCATTAGTTCGAGCGTGGTGTTAACACCAACATCCGCTTGGATTAAAATTTCCTCAATCTCCTCCATCAACTCTTCATCAATTGTTCTACCAACGCGCAGCAATCCGGAGATCTGCCCAAGTATGTTATTTCGGGTTTTGGATAATCCCTCTCTGAGGCGACTAAACCAGCTACCTTCTTTCTCTGGTGTTGCTTCAGATGTCAGCGGTTCAGGTGCAGGTTCCTCAACCTCGATTTGTTGTTCTTCTGATAAATCATCTGTTTTCCGATTGAATAAATTTCTAAGCATTTATCTTTCCATCACCATTAAAATCCTAAGTATTATAAAAGGGACACCTACATCTTTTTCCTCTAACATATTATACACCAACAAAGCCGAGAACAAAACAAAAATTTGACATCCCTCCGAGCGCGTCATATAATACCGACTTTGAACTGAACCCGGAATTGTACAGCGAGGCATGAAATGGGAGCAGCACAACAATTCTTAGCATTCGATCTCGGCGCAGAAAGTGGACGCGGTGTGTTGGGACACTTCAATGGGGAACGGCTCAATCTAGAAGAACTCCATCGCTTTCCAAATGGGGGTATCCGTGTACTAGATAGCCTACACTGGGATATTTTAAGCCTCTGGAGCGATATAAAAGCGGCCCTTTCAATATGTGCACAAAAAAGCAAAGACCTCGCCGGAATTGGAATTGACACATGGGGTGTCGATTTCAGCTTACTCGGCAAAGGTGATGTGCTGCTCGGTTTCCCATATCACTATCGTGATTCCCGTACAGATGGTATGTTGGAAGAGGCTTTCCGTCATCTGCCCCGGGCAACACTCTTTGAGCGAAGTGGCTGTCAGTTCCTTCAGATTAACACACTTTATCAATTGTTGTCAATGGTTGTGGACAGGTCCCCGCTACTTGAGGTTGCTGAGACATTCTTGATGATTCCGGACCTTTTCAACTTCTGGCTGACAGGTCAGAAAGTGTGTGAATTTACCGACGCAACAACGACCCAATTTTATGATCCGCGAAGCAAGGATTGGTCTACAGAAATCTGCACCGCGCTCAATTTGCCAGCCGAAATCCTGCCAGAGATTGTACAACCGGGGACGCAGCTGGGGACGTTACTCCCCTCTGTTGCAGCAGAAACAGGATTGCCTAAAATACCTGTTATCGCCCCGGCTTGCCACGACACCGGTTCAGCCGTCGCTGCAGTGCCGGCGCAAAAGGATAATTGGGCATATATTAGCTCCGGCACATGGTCGCTGATGGGGATTGAAGTTCCTGAACCGATTGTTACCGATCAAGCACTTACCCTCAACTTTACGAATGAGGGAGGGGTAGAGAACACATTCCGTTTCCTCAAAAATATCACGGGGCTCTGGCTTGTGCAAGAGTGCCGGCGGACATGGGCACAAGCCGGCGATGAAATGTCTTATACCCAGATAACACAGCTTGCTGAGAGGGCGAAGCCTTTCACAGCATTGATTGATCCTGACGACGATACCTTTCTGCCTCCCGGCGACATGCCCACTCGCATCACTGACTACTGCAAACACACCGGACAACCCCCTCCGTCTACCACAGGAGAGATTCTCCGGTGTGCCTTAGAAAGCCTTGCACTCAAATATCGCTGGGTTCTGGAGAGACTGGAAGTTGTCCGTGGCAGAGCAATTGACGTCATCCATATTGTCGGTGGGGGAGCACAGAATCGAATTCTTTGCCAGTTCACCGCAGACGCAACAGGGACGCCGGTTATCGCAGGGCCCGTTGAGGCAACGGCAATTGGAAATATCGCAGTTCAGGCGATTGCATCTGGCTCAATCGGATCCATTTCTGAGGCGCGGGAGGTTGTCCGCCGGTCTTTCGACGTTATCACTTACGAGCCGCAGCACTCAACAGGGTGGGATGAAGCCTACGAACGGTTCCGCAAAGTTACAGGACTGCCCTCTTAGTTGTATTCTCACAATCTGATTGAGCAAAAGGAGAAATATTTCATGCTGACCGAAGAAGAAAAATGGGCGTTTGACCTGCACGGCTATCTAGTACTCAAGGGTGCCGTCCCACAAACAGACATAAAACAAATGGTTGAATTGTGCGATACTTGGCATACCCTTGATGATAGTGAACTACCACCACCGTTAAAGAGCTATCATGATGCGAACACCAAGCCGACTACACCGCGCTCGATTAATAACGTTCCGTATGCGGACGAAGTTTTTCAACGGCTCGTTCTCAATCGGGAGATTATGCGTGTCGTGCTTGCACTGACAGGAAACTCCCCACAGTTGCTTTCAGTCGCGCTCGTGCGTAACACGAAGGCATCCGACGATATTGGCTTCCATGGTGGTTTCTCCGGGGGTATCCGCAATCCAGCGAACGATTACCAAGCTGCCAATGGCGAAGTCTTCGCAACTTTCCTTAATGCCGGTGTTTCCTTGGTGGATGTGCCTGCCGGTACAGGATTTGTGTGCGTTCCCGGTAGCCATAAGTCGAATTTCTCCAAGCCCGACCATGTGAACATCTACGACGGTCCACCGACAGTTGCAAACGTCAGCGTGAATGCTGGAGATGTGGTTCTGTTCACAGAGGCACTCTGTCACGGTGCACGGCGCTGGACACTCGACGATCCACGTCGCACCGTCTTTGTCCGTTACAGCACTTCCTATGCCTCTTGGTCGCCCGGATATGGCCCCATTGAGGAACATCGAGACAAGCTGTCAGAGGAGGTGCATGAACTACTCCAGGTGGCAGGTTTCCAACATCAAAAGCGGGTGGTGAGTCGGTTGCTTGCAGAGATGGGCGAGTAAGAGCTTGGATGATCCCATTATCGGATGTGGGTTGAAACGATGTCCCCTCAAATACTACTCCAGCAGATTAAAAGGTGCTATCCTGTTGCGGAAAAAACCATCCCCCTGATCACCAACCAAATCTGCATGACAATAATTGATGATCCGGACCAGTTGCTTGATACGTTGAGTAAGGAAGATCAGTGTGGGCTGCTTCATCTCCCTTATTGGACTTATCTATGGCCTTCTGCAATCGGTCTGGCACGATATCTTGACCTAAGTCACGGTTTTGAAGGGCAGCAGATCTTAGAGATTGGTTGTGGGTTTGGACTCGCCGGAATTGTGGCGTGTCAAAAGGGCGGCATCGTTCTGTTCACAGACTATGAACGAGATACGCTCACTTTTGCTCGATATAACGCCTTACAAAACGGGTGTGCTGATCGAGCAGCCTTTGTCCAGATGGACTGGAACAGTTCCTGCCTGAAAGGCAAATTTTCGCGCATTCTCGCCTCAGATGTAATTTATGAAGACACACATTGGAATCCAATTCTATCACTACTTCAAAAGCATCTAGCCCCTGACGGAGAGGCTATCTTTTCTGAGCCTAACCGAACTAGTGCCCCCGGCTTCCTTGAACGGATTAGTCGTTATGGGTTTACATACACGACCCAGACTGATGATGTTGTGGGGGTGGACGGAGTAGTTTTCAAAATCTCCATCTACTGCTTAAAGCGGGATGAATAAGGATTTACCCTGAATACTCCAAGGAACTCCGAAGGCCCTTAATGAACCGATGAAAAGACAGAGGCTATACTCACTCAATCACTTCGTAACGAACATCGATGTTAACCCTGCCCTCCAGTGCGTCCGTTAGCATTGCGAGCAATTCATCATCACAGTCATTCTCCGCAAAAAAACTCAGGGATTCTGAATCGATATAATAATCATGGTCCTCAAAACCTTCCTCTTCCAGGTTATCGATAAGAAACTGCACCTGATCTTCGGTAATTATGCCAATTTCGTTGCCGTGTCCGATGTCTATCAATCGATATATTTGGTCCATGATAATCTCCGAGCGGTTATCTAGGATAGGTAGCGAGAGGTGCGCCCGGAGTCCCATGGTGATAATTCCCATCACAAGCGTTGAGCAGCCACATATTCAATCTATCAACGATTTCGGGATGCGCTTGGAGACCGGTTGTATGAATCAACTCTGTAACCTGTGCCAGTGTCATCTCACCAGTGCTGAGTCTGTTATAGATACTCCCTTGCGTATAGGTCCAAGTACCTTGATGGCAGTCGTGAAGCCCTGTCATCAGGCTGGCACGGGACGGTGCACAGAATGCACAACCGTAGGCTTGCCTAAATCGCATACCCTCGTTGGCGAGACGGTCGATGTTCGGTGTCTCGAAGTGCTGCTGTCCGTAGCAACTGAGCATCCCGCGTCCGAGGTCATCACCGTAGATGAAAATGACATTTGGCTTATCCGCCATATCCGGCGTTTCCTTTCTCAAATATGTATTGAGAATCCATAGTGAATTCAAAAAATAAATAAACACTTGCGCCCACCGTAGGGGCGGTTGCTAACCGCCCCGCAGCGCCCCCCCTTTATTCTACCCCCCCTTAGTCCCCCCCGCAAGCAGGGGGGAAAGCAAGCGGGGGGATAAAGGGGGGCTACCAAACGGGACAACGGTAGGTGCGGTATCCGAACTGCACAGGTTTGGCGTGTCCCATCAATTCCAAGGTCCACTATAAATCGCTTACCCTCTTGGAGCTAAATGAGCGAATGAACTAGTTGTTTTCACGCCTCACGTTTCACTGTCTACGTCCAACGAGTTGTCATCTTGGCGCGTGGGTCTGCTCCGCTGCCAATCTCCTCATGACGGAATAGCTGTTTGGCACGATCCGATAGTGAATCATAGATGTCCTGTCGAATCCCGATCTGTGGGTACATCGTTTTGAACCAAGACCGTGCATACATCAGAGCGATATTCGGACGCGGTTCGTCAGAGACATTGGGCGTACCACGATGCCACATCCGCGCGTCTCGAATGAGTAGAGAGCCCGCCGGCATGAGTATCTGCTCCGAGTGCATAATTTTAGATATGTTTTCGATATCAATTCCACTCGGCATCAAATGTGTTCCACCGGGCCAGATCTCCATTGCACCATTTTCTTTCCGAAATTCGACCAATGGAATATCCAAAACGATACAATACACCGGTGATGGAGCATCTACCTCTGGAAAAAGTTGATGAATATCAGAATGTGTAGGTTGATAGTCCGATCCCGGAAGCGGTGTGTTGTTTCCTAGATAATGACAGATACAGTTTTCACCGAGTAAATGGTCAATTACCGACAGAACGAATGGATGGCTTATCACGTCCGGATCATTAAACGGTGCTCGAAACGGCAGGTGCATCTGCCACCGTTTTGCCCCTCGGTTAGGTTCGTTTTTGGCAATATTTTCATTCAAAAGTTCCATATAATGTGCGCGAAGTTCATCGACCAGATCTTGGGATAGGACGGACTCGAAAACAACGTAACCGTTCATCTTGATCTGCTGAATGGCAGCATCAAATGTCTCCAGATTCAGGGTCTTCGCTTCGCGTTCTTCGGTGCTTAGTTTCATCGAATCTCCCCTATAAACTGTAATTGCTAACAAATGGACAACGACTTGCTCGACCGCAAATCAGAGGCTAAAGTCGGAGGGACGCATTCCCCTCTTGAAAGTTCCGAAACCGAAAAAAGTGGGGTTATATTCGTCCACATAATCAACTGGACTGTTATCGGGGATCTGATTTTCCAACCCCATGCACCAGTAACAAGCGTTTACCAATAACCGCCGCAAGCCTGCGCTTTCCAAATCTACTGAGGCTCCCATCGTAGTGCAGAATACCCGCGCTGCTGTCCCCTGCTCACCTGTGTAGCTCTTAATCCATGCCAACGGCATCGTAGCGGTGTTAGGCTTGGGTGGATCCGATGGCTCCATCCCGATAAGTACGTGACCGTGGAGAAGCACTTGCGGATCGCCCGCCAATGTTGTGGTGCCATAAACATCGGTGGGTCCCCAGACATCGTCAACCCCTTTCAGAATGGGATGCTCTTTCATCTCTGCGTTGATGGCACCGCGTGTGCTCTCTTTGCCGTGGTGGCCATGATGGTTAATCCACGTTTCTCCCAAAACTTGGCGGCCGTATCCACCATCAAACTCCTCACTGTTGAAACTGTATTTAGCATAGGGGCTTTGTAGATTCCTACTGTAGCTGAAAGCGTGTGTTGCTGTCCTCAATCCCATTACCGGCTGCCCCGAATTGGTATAATCAACAATATATTTCATCTGGTCATCGGGCAGTTCACGGAAACGGGTGAAAAGCACCATCATGTCTGCGGTTTCGAGATTGTGCAGTCCGGGAATATTGGTCTGCTCTTCTGGATCGATTTCTCCGGTTTCTGGATCGATTGCGAAAAGCACCGTGCATTTGAAACCGTGATGGACAGCTAAAATTTTTGCGAGCAGTGGTAGGGCTTCTTCAGAGCGATATTCCTCATCGCCGCTGACGAACACAATGTGTTTCCCCGTGCCCGGTCCTTCGTTGCCTTCATATACAATCCAATGTTCAGAATTTCCCATATTATTCTCCTCTATGGTGTTCGGTAGAGTCTTGAACCTTTGTCCTCTCTGCGGTAGTGCGGTGCAGAGATAACTGCCTTTTGATCCTCGGTCAGTTCATCATAAAACGGTGGTGGTGTGTAGTTCCCCATCAATGACTCACCCATAACGCCAGAGTTATAGCGGATAATCACCGAACGGCGTTGGTGCTTGGCGACCCACGGCAACCCACCGTGCATTAGACATTCGACAAACAGGATAGCATCGCCCGCCTTCGCCGGAAGAGTCACAATTCGATCTTGGTATGTATGATAGAGCCGGATATCGTCTGGGCATGGATAGTTCGCCTTGTGGCTGCCGGGCAAACAGGCGAAACCGCCGTCTTCGGGTCCCACATCGGTCAGTTGAACGGCAAAGTTCGTCATGCCACAATACATGCGGCCATTACGATAGAGAAACCCGCGCGAACGATCAAAAGGTTCAGCACCTTCGTGGAACCAGAAGCCTTCTGCACCCTCGTCCATCGTGATGATACTAAGCCCCTCCAATCGGGGTCCGGCTCCCAGCAGCTCCTCCAGATAGGGCATAAGTCTGGGGTGAGCAATCATCTGGCGGAACACATCGCAATGTGGCGTTTCCCACGTCAACATGCCCCCAAGGTCACCACGTCCAGTCTTACCTCGCAGCGTTGTAGATTCGTTGGCAAGATCGTTTGGACGGATACTGATCTCATCTGCGTGGTGATCGACGGCGGCATTCGCCGCGGCCACCTCTTCGGGTGATAAAGCACCTTCGACCACCAAATAACCGTGCACATCGAACAGGTATTTTTCTGCGTCTGTCATCTTCTTTCTCCTCTCAATTTAAGCATACATACACACAAATTGTATCATTTCAAAGTAATCAAAAACCAATCAATCTTTTGCCGGTAGCATTCCTAAATCCCTGTACCGAGACAACTATTCCACAAACTGAAAAGCAAACAGCTTCGCATTCTTAAGATAGAACTTCAACTTGATATACTCTCCTTGTAGGGCTATTCAGTTTTCGGGTTTTTAACCATTTGGGGCGAAACGTCGCAAATCGGGCATCGCTTGGCTGGTGAAGTATCGGGATTGGGACATCCCTCTCACAGGAAAATTAAATGCCCCTACTCTCCTTGTAGGGAGCGAAGGTCTCCATTTCCGTAGTTCAACTAGTTCCCGTCCTTATAAGCGGTAACGCGAGCAGCACCTATCACCTTCCGGAAGTCATCAATTGCCATACCTACCGCCCGAATCCATCGCCAGTTACAATCTGCAAGTGTCATACTATACGCATCTACACGCTCCGGCTTCTCTTTTTCCCACGGTGTATGGGGCCAAATTGTGTGTCCATTCTTGGTGCAGACCTGTAAACGTCGGTCATCAAGTCGGAGATGTAGGCATCGCTTATCAACCCATTGCGCTGTCAGACGCGACTGAAAAATAGCAGCTGCAGTCCCATCGTGACACCCAAAAAGCCACGCTTCTACATCGCATCCATCAATCGGGATAACTTCCCACCGTCGGGTGCCGTACAAGAATCGAGAATCGTAAACAGTCATTTCAAATCGCATCTGGGGCGGGCAGCGCAAACCAAGGTATTCGGCAAATGCACCCCCATATCCGGGAACACATCCTTCAAAGGATTCACCCCAAAGCTCAGATGTTACCGTAGCTGTTTCTAATTGCAGCTGGTGTGCTGAGATATGATCATGGAAATCGGACGCAAGACGACGGTAGTACTCACGCAGATTACCACTGTTGGGAAACGGAGTACGGGGATAGAAAACAGCAGCGTCGCCAAGATTCGCCGTGGCAGTCTCTCGTAGATATTCAGGGCCGCCCAATTGGAGAAATAGGGTATTTGCCGGCCGTTTGTCTAGCACTTCCAGCCATCGCTGCTTTACCTCTTCCTCTCTCTCAACAAAGAGATAAAGGTTATCCCTACGGATCACATCGGGCTCGATGTTCTCGTAGCAGCCCGGATGGATTAAAAAGATTATGTGTTCAATCTTCATTTTCGTGGTTTTATTGTCGGCATTGTTTGATACTGAGAGGATTTACAGTTTATGGTCGGATCACCGTACCATCAGCGCGTCGCGCATCGCCCCACAGTTTGGGACCTCCCACATCTTTGGCAGGAAAGCGAGCTGCTAACTCTTCGTTTATATCCACCCCTATTCCGGGTTTGCCGTTGGGCCACATATAGCCATTGTGCAGTTCAGGCGTTCCGGGGAACACCTCCTTCAACGTCTCATGGGTGTTTAAGTAAACGGAAGCCTCCTGAATACCGAAATTCCAAACATTCATATCCAGCATCAGGTTGGCTGCGTGCCCAACAGGAGAAACATCGGCAGATCCATGCCAAGCGGTGCGAACATTGAAGGCTTCGCACAACGCTGCCAACTTACGCGCCGGTGTCAAGCCGCCTATGGTAGAAACATGTACTCGAATGAAGTCGATCAGCCGATCCTTAATCATCGGGACAATCTCTTGGGGGTTGCTATACAACTCGCCCATAGCGATGGGGACGCTGGTCTGTTGACGGACGAGGCGAAAATAGTCATTGTCTTCTGGTGCAAAAAGATCCTCAAGGAAAAACGGTCTAAATTGTTCCAATTCTTTTGCCAAACCAAGCCCTTGGATAGGTGGCATACGCTCGTGGAGATCGTACAAAATCTCTGGGGCTGGTCCAAAGGTTGTGCGGAAATGGTCAAAAGCAGCCACCACCTCTTGAGCATACGGCACTGGCTCGAAGATACTCACCCTGCTATCCGAGACTTTATGCGTGATGACAACTGGCTCCTGATGCGGATCAGCCTGTGATGTTGAGGGATGCATCGCACCCAGCTTGAAGTGGCGAAACCCTCGCTCTTGGAGTTCGTGGATGTGTTCTTCGTATTCGACAAGATCACGTCCGTTAGGGATGATGTATACCGCCGCCGCCTCTCTAGACTTACCGCCGAATAACTCATACACCGGCATCCCCGCCGCCTTGCCTTTGATGTCCCACAGTGCTTGATCTACACCGCTTATCGCGTTGTTGAGAACAGGTCCATAACGCCAATAGGCGGATACATTACACGACTGCCATATATCCTCAATATCAGCCGGATCTTTGCCTATAAGAAACGGCGCGAGATAGTCATCCACCGCTGCTGCCACGGCAGTAGGCCTTGAGAAAAATGATGCACACCCTAGACCGTGCAATTCAGGTTCATTGGTTTCCACTTTTACGACGATAAGCGTGCGTGCGCCCGGTGGCTGCGTGATAATCGCTCGAACATCGCGAATTTTTAGATTGCTCATTTTGTACACCTGATTTTTATAGGATTTACGCGTTTCAGCGGGGCAAGATGCCCCGCCTACATTTGGCTGCATAAGTTCTATTTTATTGGAAAATTCCGTTAGCTCTACAGCTTTCGCCTAGACACAACCGGGGAACTCGTCTCCACGAATAAGGGGCCAACCGTTGACCGGTTCTGCTGCCACAAGGCAGCCTAACTGCTTAATATGTTCAGTTTCCTCCGGCGTGCCGATATAGCGTGTTTCAGCTGAAACATAGTGGATAGACCACCCCCGCCGACGATGCGGTGTTGTATTGGGCCCGCTGCAATGCAACGCCAAGCTATGATGGAAGGTGGCGTCGCCCGCTTCAAGCGGCACCGGCACCTCTTGTTCAAGGACATCTTCCGTCAACATGTAAGGTAGATGATCCCAGTTGACCAGACCAAAATTGTGGCTGCCCGGAATAAAGCGAACGCACCCATTTTCCACAGTTGCATCGTCTAGGAGAAGCTGACAGGTAATCTGGAAATCACTCGCAAAAAAGCCCCAGAACACAGAATCCTGATGGTAACGATTAGCTCGTGCATAAGGCGGTTTGGCAAACACCTGATCGTAATAGAGCTTAATATTAGATCCCATCAGGTCAGCAATGATATCAACAATCTTCGGTGAACGAACGAAGGCATCAAAGACAGGGTCATGACGGGAAGGTACATTGACCTTGTTAATAGCGTCAAGCGGATCTTTGACCGGTGCTGTGCGCTGTGCTGCGTAATCCTCTTCGCCTTTCGGAAAAACTTGGGTGCCCCGGCGATCGTGCCGCGCTCCGTGCGGTGTGGCTGGTTCCAACGTCTGCGTCTGTTGCGGGTTGTGGCGAGAGATGTGCCGTTCAGGAAAACCGGGGATGCCCCCCAATACGAGGTTGGCGTAGTGTTCCTGTAACGTCTCAATTTCATCGGAGGAGATTAGATTCTTGACGACGATATAGCCATCTCGAAAAAACAGCTCTCTCTGTGTTTCACTCAGTCCCATGTTTATTCCTTCCCTTAAAATCTGTAAAGCATTCGGATATATTTCTGGTAATTGAACTCAAAATGGTAACTGCAACTCTACCCTAATTCCATTGTGGAGTCAAGGATATTCTTACTAGAACCGGGAGTGCAATAAAAGGTATGGTTGTTCCTGAATGACGCGGTTTTTCGCTTACGCTGAGAACGGAAAAGAAAAAGGACAAGTACAAGACTTGCCCTTTTTCTGACCATGATAAGACGTTCGGTTGTGAAATGAAGCACCATTAGGAGGTGAAATTAACGAGCTCAACCGACATCACAAAGTTGGGCCGCTGTACGTAACCCTTCAATCGGATCGCCTTTTGGGATAAACTCGTGACCTACATAAAGCGTATAACCCGTCTCTGCAATTGCTCGCATGATGGGCGGGTAGTTAATTTCTTGCTCTTCATCCAAGTCGTGGCGACCGGGGTTGCCCGCTGTATGAAAGTGTCCAATATACTCGATATTGTCTTGGAGCGTGCGGATAATATCGCCCTCCATAATCTGCATGTGGTAGATATCGTAGAGCAGCTTCGCCCGCGGTGAGTTGACGCGCTTGCACACCTCTACCCCCCACGCGGTGCTGTCGCACTGATAATCAGGATGATTCACCTTGCTGTTGAGCAGCTCCAAACAGAGATTGATCCCTTTCTCCTCAGCAGCCTTTGTGACGCGCCTGAGTCCTTCTGCAACAATATCGATGCCCTCTTCGTCGGATAAGCCTTCATAGCGGTTACCTGAGAAGGTGATGAGTCCGGGAATGTCATTTGCGGCAGCAATTTCGATATTTGCAAGGAGTTCATCCTCGATTCGATCGTGGTTTTCGCGCTTGTTGAGTCCATCGGTCAGTGAGCTATGCCCGACGAACGTGGCGATATCGAGCCCCAACTCTTTCACCAGGGACCAATACTGCTGATCGACTAGTTCGACTGCTGCCAAACCAACTTCGGCTGCTCCCCTGATAAATCCTTCAGGGGTCAAATCGCCTTGAATAAAACTCCAACCTGTTGCGGATTGCTTAATTCGGGCCATATTATTCTCCTCTATTCCTGCTTATTATACGACTTACGCAAATTTAGCACGCGGAGCGATTTTTTTATTTTTAACCCCCTAACCCCAACTCCCCTGACAAGGGAAGCCCCCTGATAAGGGGGGCAGGGGGTTAGGGGATCTTCTCCCTTGTCTTTCCCCTCATCCCCCCCCCCTGAACCCCCCTGACAAGGGGGGCTAGAAACTGCCCCCCTTGCCATCCCCCCTTATCATGGGGGGTTGGGGGGCAGGGGGGTTACATGGGGGGTTCAGAGGGGTTCAGGGGGACTTATGAACGCGCTACGTAAGTCCCATTATTAGAAATGTGACAATTCTAAAATTTCAAGATTATTTCAGATAGGGTTGGACGACCTCTCGCTCGATAGTCAACCCTTCCCATTCATCGTCGCCGGGCCCGTCGTAGATAAGCGTATGCGGACCAGAGAAACCAGCGTCCTGTGTTAGATCTAGGCACCGGATATAATCATCTTTGTCCATTTCACCGGGTGCCAGAAAATGGGCTTTGGTGTGGCAAGAGTCCGCCCGTGGCGCAATTGCCTCAAGATCTGTGTACTTGGTTGCCCCCGCCCAATTGCCAAAATCGAGGCAGAACCCAACCGCTCCGTCTAAACGGTCGAGCAGCGTCACTACGTTTTCTGGGGTTGAAAGGATGGAAAACCAATTTTCTGTCATCAAGCGGACGCCGTTTGCCTCGGCGCGCTCTGCCAATTTCTGCAGCCCATTTCGGCTCATCTCCAGTGCGTGCGTGGAGGGAGCCGCTTTTCCAGCGATCGCGCGAGCACAAGTGGCACCTAGCAGCCCCGCGATCTCAATCCACTCACCTATCCAGACGAGGTCTCGATCCGCATAATCAGGATGGGTAATATCGCCGTGATCGATCAATACGGAAAACAACTCGACCCCTGACGCCTCCAATGCGCCGCGCAGCTCATTGAGATATCCTTTATCCAGAGTCGGTATATGGAAGTGACAAAGCTCTAGGGTGTTGATACCGAATTCCGCGACGCGGGCGGGGACTTCCAGAAGCGCAAGATCACCCCTGCCGTGCGTGGCAACGGGGATTTGCTGTCCATCCTCAGGCCCATAAAAATCGGGGCGGCCGAGTTGCCTGTGCAGACTCCACGTCGAGATCGACAGTCGAGGCCCTTGACTGTTTTTGCTAGTATTGTTCATTTCATCTCTCCTAAGACCAAATTAGTCTGGCAGTTTTTCAGGTTTGTAAAACAGCGTAATATTCTTTCGCGGATATTCCACTCTCCAGCCGTACTGGGCTGCGATCCACGCCATCGTCTCTCGTTTGTAAAAACAGACATGTGTGGGTTCACGATGATACCACCATTTGGCAAAATCCTTATCTGACGCTAGCATTTCTGTCATAATCCCCAACCATCCATTACACCGGAGCAATCGGTTGAAGCGATGGAATTCTTTCGCGGGGCAATAGAAATGCTCAACCGTTTCGGTACAAGTGATAAAATCGTATTCGCGCTCAAGAGGAGCGGTATCCGGTGCGAAGTAGGGATCGTAGATAGCCATGGGAAACCCCACCTCTTCAAGCATAACCGAAAGCGTGGGCCCCGGACCCGAACCGAAATCAAGCCCTTTCGCTCCCGGCTGTAGTTTGGGTATCAGATGGTCGGTCAACCGGCTGAGAAACTGCCGATAGCGGCCATCTTCAGGACTGTTTTCGTGCAACAGATACCGGGCAAGTTCATCATCCGGAGAGAGATAGGACTCTGGCGAGAGAAACGTCAGGTGGCACATATCGCAACGCCAAAAAGTCTTAGAATCAACGACAGCAAGTTGCCGAATCAGATCAGAGTGGCACAGAGGACAGGTTCCCACATCTATGGAGTCAAGTTCGCAAGCTGCGTCTTTATCCACGCAATCACCTTCTCGACCATCACAGACGTATACTCATCACTGAAAACGTGGTTCGCCCCTTCAATTGTGACGAGTTGCGCCCGATTATTGGCTGTGGCTAGAATATCATGGGAATCTGCAATCGGTACAACGTCATCTTCGTCGCCGTGGACCAAGAGCCAAGGAACAGTGATTTCCAGCCCAAGATCTACCACCGTGTTGATCTGCGTCAGGTCATCCATGTACACCTGCGAAAGTGGACAATCCGGTTCGTCCCACATGAATCCTTCATCGGGCGTGACATCGCCGAATTCGCGTTGTGCGAAAGCTTTGGTGTGCACCATGCCCGCGAGAGAAACCAGTAATCGAATTCGATTGTCCTTGCTAGCGCGCAGCACTCCAACCGCTCCACCCATGCTGTGACCCACATAGCATACTGTGTGCTCTTTAAGATGATCAAGCACAGCACCGAGGTCCTCAACCTCTTTGGAGATGGTGGAATCGGTAAATTTACCTTCTGATTCACCATTTCCAGAGAAGGAGAATCGCAATGCAGGAATCCCCGCCGCAGCCAATCCCTCGCCCAACGCCACGACAAAAGGGCGATCTTTGTTCCCGGTTACACCGTGTCCAAGGACAACGATGTTTTTAGTCTCCCTTTCACCTTCATGAAAGGTGTAGTCTAGTTTTTCAGCGTGTCTATTCCTAATTTCACCAAACATAGTTAGGTATCTCTCCACAGTTTTCATGACAGATAAAGCTGCGGATCTAATTCAGCCAGCTTCACCAGATCTTTTTCCCTCTCCGTGCGGCGTTTGATTTCCACCGAATCGGTTTCGAGCGTGCGTTGGCTAATCGTGAGTCGCAAAGGCATCCCCAACAGATCTGCCTCCTTGAACTTAACGCCTGGGCTTTCTTGCCGATCATCGTAGAGCACTTCATACCCCTTTGCACGCAGCTCCGTATAGAGGGACTCAGTCCGTTGGCGCACCTCATCCCCTTTGCCGATAGACATTAGATGAACCTGATATGGCGATACAGCAGGGGGCCAAATAATACCGTCCTCATCATGGTTTGCCTCAACAATACTGGCAAGCAGGCGCCCGATCCCAATCCCATAGCAGCCCATGAAAAGCAGCTGCGGTCGCCCTTTCTGACTAAGATAGGTCGCGTTCATTGCCTCACTGTACTTTGTGCCCAGCTTAAAGATGTTGCCGACTTCAATCCCGCGTTGCTCCGTCAACGTTCCCCCACAGTGAACGCAGGTCATTCCATCACGCGCTAGCGAAATATCGGTGACGACATCCGCCTTAAAATCACGCGGATAATTCATGTTTTTCAGATGGTATCCTGGTTTATTGGCACCAGCGATCAGATTCGTCGTAGATGCGACTGAATCATCGACGACCACCGTAACACCTTTCACATCAATCGGTGACGCATAACCAGCGACCAATCCGTATCTTCGCAGCTCGTCATCGGTTGAAAACCAAAGATGTGTGGCTCCCACGGCCTTTTTGAGTTTGGTCTCGTTCACCTCAATATCGCCGCGGATAGCCGCGAAAATAAGACTTTCGTCTGTCGAATAGAATACTGCCTTGAGCGTCTGTTCTTTTTCGACGCCGAGATAATTTGCAACATCTTCGATTGTGCTTTGGTCTGGCGTCTCAAGTTCCTCAATGGGTTCAGGTTCGCCATTATCAACCTGCGGTTTCTGCATCACAGCAACATCTGCATTTGCCCGATAATCACAACTGTTGCAAGAGATAATTCTATCCTCGCCGGCATCAGCAATCAGCATGAACTCGTGTGCCTCTGTTCCCCCAATTATCCCTGGATCAGATTCTACCACAACGACATCAATGCCTGTACGATGAAAAATGTTGAGATACACCTGATGCATCTCGACATAGTATCTATCTAGATCTGCTTCATCCGCATGGAAGCTATACGCATCTTTCATGGCAAATTCACGGACCCGAATCAAGCCAGCACGTGGACGCGGTTCGTCACGAAACTTTAGCTTAATCTGATAGAGCATCAGTGGTAACTGCCGATAGGAATTGGTCTGATTCCTAACTAAGTCGGTGACCGCCTCCTCATGGGTCATTGCAAGCACTAGCCTCCGACCAAATCGATCCGCAAAGCCAGCCAACTCCCTACCGACAAGCATCTCCCAGCGTCCGGTTTCTTGCCATAACCCGGCAGGTTGGACAAGCGGCATATCAATCTCTTGCCCACCGATGGCGTCCATTTCGTCGCGGATGATATTTTCAATCTTGCGTAAGGCGCGGTGGGCGAGCGGCAGGTAGCTATACATGCCCACGACCAGACGGCGAATCATACCAGCCTGTAGGAGCAGTTGATGGCTAGGGATTTCCGCCTCCGATGGAATTTCTCTGAGGGTGCGCCCAAATAGTTGAGATCTTCTCATCGTCTGATACTCTACAAGGGTTACGGCATACGGAGTATGCCTACTACTATAACCTAAGTTGCTAGTTATTGAAAATCCATCAGAACTGTAGGTCGAGATTCATATCTCGACACAAAACCGTCGATTTTGGAAAATCGACCTACAAAAATGATACAATTTGCACAGGGATTAGGGGCTATTGGTTTGAATAGGACCGCTACTAGCAACTTGCGTTACTATAACTCAATTGGCGACTGATTCCGCTATCATGTCTCCGATTGCTGACGTTGTGAACCCCATCCGTCCCGCCGCGAGGTCCTTAATTTGTCCACTAGCAAGCAGGTCGCTGACAGCTCCATCAACCAAAGCTGCGCCTTCTGTCTCACCAAGATGTTCGAGCATCATACCAGCAGCAGCAATTGCTGCAATCGGGTTAATCTGGTTTTTGCCCGTGTACCGTGGCGCAGACCCGTGAATCGGTTCAAACATCGCAACGCTCTCCGGATTCAGATTTCCTGACGCAGCAATCCCCATGCCGCCTTGAATCATCGCACCAAGGTCTGTAATGATGTCCCCGAACATGTTGCAGGTCACAATAACATCAAACCATTCGGGATTTTTCACCATCCACATCGTTGTTGCATCAACGAAGGCGTAGTCCGTTTCGATGTCGCTATATTCGGCACTTACCTCATCGAAAACACGCCGCCAGAGATCGTGTGCATACGTCAGGACATTCGCCTTATCGCATAAGGTCAGCTGTTTCGCCCTGTTCCGTTTGCGGGTCAATTCAAAGGCGTAACGAACGCAGCGCTCCACCCCTTTGCGCGTGTTGATCATCTCCTGAATGGCAACTTCATCGGGCGTTCCATGCTTCAAGAATCCACCAATGCCAGCGTATAAACCTTCTGTGTTCTCCCGTACAATGATAAAGTCTATCTCTTCAGGTCCCTTGTCTTTGATGGGTGTCCAAACGCCGGGGTAAAGCTTGACGGGCCTAAGGTTGATATACAGATCCAATTCAAAACGAGTCCGCAATAGAATCCCTTTTTCCAAGATACCCGGTGTGACATCGGGGTGACCGATGGCACCCAAAAAGATTGCATCCGTCTGCCGAAACTCATCGAGCGCACTGTTTGGCAGGATCTCTCCAGTTTCGAGGTAGCGATCGCCGCCGAAGTCGTATTCAACGGTCTCATATTTAAAGCCTGTTTTGTCCGCAGCAGCCCCGAAGACCTTCATCGCTTCGTCTGTTACTTCTGGGCCAATCCCATCGCCGGGGATGAGGGCAATTTTATACATCGAATTCCTCCGAAAAATGTGGTTGAATTAAAAGTTGCAGTGGCACTTAAAACCTATCTCAAATATTTTGAATTCTTTAATCGGGAACTTCTATAATCAGTAGTTTCCCCAGAACTGAATTTTGTTGCTTTCAGGGTCTGATATATCGAAACATGCTAATCCATCATCGTTCTTTAACGGTCTCAATCGTAACCCCTTCGCCTTGAGGGCATCGTGAACGGCTTTTACGCTATCGACGTGAAAGCCGACCTTCTGTCTTCCACCGTTCGGTTTACTTGCGCTGTGCAAACAGAGTTTACACTGCCCGGTGTCAAAGCGAAAAAAGCGGTGTGCAGGGAAGGGCTGCTCTTCGTCGGGTTGCAATCCGAGAATATCCCTATAAAATGCAGTAACAGCTCGCATATTTTTAACAAAGAGTATGATGCTTCCTATGTTCATGTGACCGCTCCTAATCGCATGATGGGATTTTACCTACATTTTAACACGCCTGTGTGTAGGCTGCCAATTTTTTCTAGCGGAAAAAAATGCTTAAAATAGTTGCACTCATGCCAGACCTTTCCCTAAAACTCACATCATCACTCATGGACGATCGTATCAACACGGTGGGCATTAATATAGTCCCAATCCAATTCCACCCCCAGCCCCGGTCCCTGCGGCACCGGCACATGCCCATTGGAATCAATGTTCTCCAGTTCATCCGTGAATTCGGGCGGATGGATAGGCGGTTTTGTATTCTTGATTAGCGGATGTAGCAGCCCAAGTTCGTAGTAATTGGTGTTACGGATAGCAGCGATACAGTGGCGGTGGGGTATACTTCCGCCGTGGAACTCTACATCCAAGCCAAACCCTTCAGCAGCGCGTGCCACCTTTATCGCGCCGGTGATACCGCCGTCCTCGTAAGTGCCAGTCCGCACAAAATCTGTGCCGCCATTAACAATAAAGTCGACATGCTGCTCCAATCCAAAGATGTGCTCCGTCTGCAACAGCGGTGTCTTAATCAGCTCCCGCAGTTTCTTGTGACCAAAGACTGAAACACCGCCATCTTTATACGCATCCTCCAACCAGAAGAAATTCTCGTCGTCGCACGCTCTGCCTAATTTGAGCGCGTCCGCCCAAGTCTCTAGCTCACAGGCAGGATCGACCATCAGATCCATCCGATCCCCCACACGCTGCCCGACTGCATGGATATTTGCCACCTCCCGCTCAATGGGGGCGTTGCCCCAACCGTGAATCTTAAACGCAGGGTAGCCCAACTCAGCACACTGCTCGGCAAAATCAGCAAAGGCTTCCGGTGTGCTCAGTCCACCGTTCTCATCGCCGTGGTAGGTACTGGCATACGCGGGGATAGTTTTTCTCCAGCCACCAAGCAGTTGATAAATCGGGGCATTGTATACCTTGCCCGCAAAATCCCACAACGCAACATCGAGCCCACTGAGGGCGGTGACACCGGTATGCCGCAATCCCCGCTTGACATCATTGTATATCTTTTCACGCTCAAAGGGATTCTTTCCTAGCACGTAGTTGGCGACATTTGGGAGTATGTGCCGTCCGGTAGATTCACCGATTACCCCGGTACTGGTATGAATTCGGAGAATTGATGACTGCATCTTGTGCACATTGCCCTTCTCGTAGACGAGGTTGAAGCCGTTGTAATCGGTGCCCATGTCCTGAATATCGTATTCAAAAATTACTGTTTCAATTTTGGTAATCTTCGGGTCTGCCATTGAATTATCTCCTTATTTAGCCCCGGCGGGGCGGACAGCTATTGATTCTTGTAGGTCGAGATTCATATCTTAACCTAAGTTGCTAGTTATTGGAAACCTATCAGAATCTGTAGGTCGAGATTCACATCTCGACACAAAATCGTCGATTTTGGAAAATCGACCTACAAAAATGATACAATTTGCACAGCGATTAGGGGCTATTGGTTGGAATATGCTGGCTACTAGCAACTTGCGTTATCTTAAAAAAATATCCAGCGTGTTGCGCCACGGAATACCCGGAATATTGTGCAATGTTCTCTAGGTATTGTCGATTTTGGAAAATCAACCTACAGAAGCCCGAAATGGTCTCTGACGTGCGAACAAAGGGTTGGGAGCCCCAACCTCTAACTGTTCAACCCAACCCACTCTTAATTGGTTACGGCATACGGAGTATGCCTACTACTTTGTTGTTTGCCCGTCAAAAGAGGGGTTTCCCATTTATAGTGAATTCAAAAAATAAATGAACACTTTCGCGCCCCGGTAGGTGCGGTTTCTAACCGCACCGCATCGGCACCCCCCTTAATCCCCCCGCTAGCGGGGGGATTAAGGGGGGTGCCTACCCAACGGGGGATTGGAGTGTCTCATTAATTCTAAGGTCCACTATAGGAGGGTGCTGGTTGCTTACAATAGGCTTGATAGAGTTGACGCTTGAGATCTGCGTTGAGCTCCTCCTGGGATAATTTCGTATAGAGATCTAGTCTACTATTGACGAAATCCAATAAAATTTCATCAAATACCTGATCAAATTTATACCTTTTGTTAGTCTCCGTATTATCCCCCTGAATCACCTGTCGAAGTTCTTCGTGCTCGCGAACCTTTTGGTAAACGGTTTCGATATCAACCTTATCTTCTGTCGTAAAATCTGTCTGATAGGTATCGTTCAGAGCCTGAATGATATTAGAGAGGAGATCGTGTTCAGGGTCTCTGATTGTGGCGACATCGCTGCCAATCCCTTCAACCTCGCTATCCCTCGCTTCAAGGGACAGTTGTAGGCTGTCATGCGTTCTCTGCACCCGAAACGAATCCAGGTCCACAGATGCCAAAACATCGTGCACGTCGGGGTGATCCCGTTTCGGCAGCTTCTTGTTTAGACTGCGCCCGAAGATGTACAGCTTTTCCAACGCCACATCGGTGAAGGTAATCAGCTGTGAGATGTATCCGTAGAGTCGGATGTAACTTAGCAAGGCAGAGCGAAAATCTTCCCGCTCATTCATTTCGAGATCCAACCACCTCTTGACAACGGTATCAAGGATGCTTTGTAGAAACTCATCCAATTGATTTGAATCGTAAAAGATACGGCAGAATTGATCGATGGCATCCTCATCGTAGAGGTCGAAATCCTGCAACTGGCTCTGTAGGTCATACAACCGATTCGGGTCGGTTTCCTCCGTGAGTATTGTCGTTTGATAGTAATCCTGAAACGCCTCCTGTATCTGATCCGGCTCATTCACAAAGTCGAGTACCAGCGTATCCGTTTTGCCTTTGGCGACGCGGTTTAGACGGCTCAAGCTCTGGACACATTGTAGCCCGTCTAACCGCTTATCGACATACATCGTCTGTAGCATCGGCTCATCAAAACCGGTTTGGAACTTATTCGACACAATCAGAATCCGATATTCAGGACTCTTGAAGCTGTCTGCAATCGAAACGCGCGGCGGTAAGCCGTTCATCCCATCTTCCGTGTAGTCCCGCCCATTGTCGGTGTCGTGCACCGTGCTGCTGAACGCCACCAGACAACCGTAGGGGAGCCCCATCTCCTGCATCTGCTTATCGAACTCCTGCTTATATCTGACGCAGTGCAACCGGGACGGCGTGACTAACATCGCCCGCCCGTTCCCTTCGATTGTCTTTGCAGTCCGTGCGGTGAAGTGTTCTAGGATAATCCGGGTCTTGGTCTCAATGCTGTGGGGTTGTAGGTCAACATAGTTGGTCAGTGCCCGCAACGTCCGCGCTTTCTCGTACTCTTTGTCCTCCGGCACACTCTTGACCAGTTGGAAATACCGCTGAAAGGTGGTATAGTTTTGCAACACGTCCAGTGTGAAACCTTCGCTGATACTCTGGCGCATCGAATAGACGTGGAACGGGACAAATTTCCCATCTGCATCCTTCTGTCCGAACAGTTCGAGGGTCTTGTTCTTGGGTGTGCCGCTGAAACCGAAATAGGAGATATGATCCTGCATCCTGCGCCCCTCCATCTCCTCAATAATGCGAGCGTCTATATCCGATACTTCGTTGGGGTCATCTTCTGTCTCCCCTTCCTCAATCCCTTTTGAGAGCGAAACTCTGAGGTTTCTGGCGGCCTCTCCGCTCTGCGAGGAGTGCGCTTCGTCGATAATCACGGCGAAGGTCTTGCTTTTAAGTTTGCCAATCTCCTCGGCAATCACGCTGAACTTCTGAATCGTTGAGATGATGATATCTTTGCCGGATTCAAGATACCCCCTGAGTTGTGCTGAAGTTGCATCAACGGGATGCACCACGCCGTCAACTTGTGCGACCTGTTTAATCGTATCCTGAAGCTGCTTGTCAAGCACGCGCCGATCCGTCACGACGATTATAGAGTCAAAGACGCGCTTGGTATCGGTCGGGGAGCGGTACAGATGCGTGAGCAGGTGCGCTAACCATGCGATGGAGTTGGATTTGCCGCTCCCTGTGGCGTGTTGGATCAGGTGGTTATGTCCAACCCCTTTCTCCACGATGGACTCTTTCAATTTGCGGATCACGTCAAGTTGATGGTAGCGTGGGAAAACGAGGGCGGTGTGTTTCACATCGCTCACCCCACCGATGTCGGGGTCGTAAACCTTTTCTGTGGTCTCCTGTTCATGGATGAAGTTATCGATCAACTCCATCAGGTTATCGGGCTGTAGGATATCCTCCCACAGGTAGGCGGTCTTGTGGCCGTTTGGATTCACCGGGTTTTCAACCCCCTTGTTAAACGGAAAGAAGCGTGTCCCATCCCCTTGCAGGTGGGTTGTCATCGACACCTTTTCATTACCCACCGCAAAGTGCACCAGACACCGCCGGAATTTGAACAACGGCTCTCGCGGATCCCGGTCGGTCCGATACTGCTTCTCTGCATCGGTCACCGTCTGCCCGGTGAGGCTATTTTTCAGCTCCATTGTCACCAACGGCAGACCGTTGAGGAACAACCCCATATCAACCGATTTTTCGTTTTTCTGTGAATACTTCAACTGCCGAATTAGGGAGAATCGGTTCTTATCATAGAGCTCGTGATGGTCGGGGTTCATGCCGCTTGACGGTTGGAAGTAGGTCAGATCAAAGTGACAGCCTCTGTCTTTAATCCCTTTCCGCAGCACGTCTAGCACCCCGCGCCGTCCAATTTCTCTACTTATACGGTTGAGAAGTTTAACCGATGTATCTTCCCTATACTGGCGTTCTAGTTTCTGATACTCCTTTGGCTGCGTGTCCTGAATAAAACCCAGCGTCTCATCGTGTATCAGGCAAAGGCGTTTGTTATAGTGGACAGTTCGTCGGGACCGGTAGCCTGACCGATTTAGGCGCGCTTCAATATGATCTTCAAAATCTTTTTCGTCATACGCTGGCATGATCTACACCTCGTTTCGGATATCTATCTTGCCGGTCACCACGTGGGATATCAAGGATTGACGGTATTCCTTGAGGAGCTCGACTTTTCGCCCCTCTATGGCTATCAGTTCGTCAATCTGTCCTGTCTTCCAATCGAGAAAGTCGGCAATTTGGGCTTGTTCTTGATATGAAGTCATAGGGATTTGTGCATTCAAAATATCATCAACATCTGTTCGTGGCATTTTGACACCGTAAGAAATAGAATTGCAGTATTCAAGGAAACGACAAGATAGCATCAGATAGAATAAATATTTACCAGCGTGTTGTAGAGATGGTCTTATTACTATCATTTCGCCGAGGGAGTAACCACTATATTCTGCAAAAACCACCTTGCTGAGGTAAACACGAAGCTTGTTGAACAACACATCGCCAGCTTGGAATTTCACACCATCCGAATCATAGGGACTGTAAAAATCAAGGACTTTGCCTGTTTCCGATTCAACATTTTCAGGTGAAATTTTTATAGCATCTGTCTCAGGAGTTGATTTCTGACTTACAAGAGTTGCGATATATTTTATTTTTCTTATTTCCCAATGCGCTGGAATTTCCCCAATCCACTCTACCCCCGACGGTTTCATCTCCACATTCGGGTCAAGTCCCTTTGTCACTGTCTGATTTATCAGGGAGGCTCGGTATTCGTGCAACAGTTCTATCTGTCGTTCTTTGATGCGGGTGAGCTCGTTGATTTGTTCCGTTTTGTGGTCTAGAAAGTTGACAATTTGGGCTTGTTCCTGTTTGGGAGGGAAAATGGTGTAGATATTTTTGAAGTCTTTTGGATACAAGCAATATTGGTCCTTACAACCTCCATAGGAAAATCGAAACGATTGGCCCATATAAAGCGGGGTTCGGTACAAATATTCAAAGAATGCTGGAATTAAATCTCGTATCGGTTGGCATACGACGTATGCGGTACTGACTCTACCTTCTGCCGGTGCAATTCCGACTGCGCCCTGCCACATTCGCATTTTGTTATAAACTAAATCCCCTTTGCAAATGCGTTTACCGTTTTCTTTTTTACTAGAGGATCTGACGATCTGATCTGCAGTATATGCTTGAGGGATAACCCCCTCCCGTTGAGTTACTGAAAAAGGAGGAAGATGCGGATATCCTCTATCACTGCGGTCTGCGAATATAGCAAAATTTCTAAGAACCTGCCAATGTTTAGGAATTTTGTCAATCCAATCTATGGTGCTGTCTTTATATTCAGGATAAGGCTTGTACTGCTTCATAGTCTTAATCTCTCTCAGGCAGCCTTCGCTTTTCCGTTCAGGTGCTAGCAACGCGCTGGTGACCGCTTTCAGTGAACACAGCAATGGAGGCCGAACTTAAACAGGACTTATGCTCTCCAGATTGTAGGGAACGCAGATCTGCATTCACTACGAATTATGGGGATGAATCGCCATTACAAAGCATTATAAAAGCCTCATAGTTCGGTGATTCATCACCCTCCAACACGTCTCACGCCCCCGATGAATCGGGGAACTACAGTCAGGTGAAGTGCCACCGCTAATTTGGGCCACTTTAAACAACCACAGCAAAGAGTAGTATTATTGCTAATTTTTTAGGATAGAAATTTCTAAAGATCATTGTTCTCTTCTTATCACTTTGATCACAAAATTGTGGAAAAACCCAATTCCACAATACTGATGTTTTGGAGTATGTGAATTAGAGCTTACATCAGTCCTGCTTAATAAATATCACCACGATTGTCAATTTGTACGATACGGATTATACGTTCTTCTCTGTCAACCTGATAAATGAAACGGAGATTCCCTATTCGATAACGATAAAGTCCTTTCTTCTTTCCATGTAATGGTTTGATGGTTGTAGGATTTTCGTGCCGAAAGGGAGATCTAAGGATGTACTCAAAAGCAGTACTAATTCGCACTTGTGTTTCTTGTTCCAACCTTCTGATAAAATTTTCCACCTTTCTTGGAAGTGGAGCAAGTGTATAAGGTATGGAATTCACAGTCCAATTTCCTTTTTGACCTGTGTCCACTCCTTGCCGCCGCCTGTGGCTAATTCTTGCTGTGCTTCAACAATATCTGCTAAGACATCCGGTTCTGAATTAATCAAGGCGGTTTCACGCCATTCGGAGAGAAAAATTGAAAGTCGTTCAGCGTCTTTTTTGCCGTCTGAGATTTGTGTTAGCAGCTTGAACAATTCAGCAAAAAATTCGACAAGTTCTTCTGTCTCTAACCATTTAAGCCAATCAAAGGACTTTGAGGTCGCAACAGATTTTACGAGTAATTGGTCGTTCATGAGGTGTCCAACGACAAGTTTTGGCTTTTTCATCTGATGCCTCTGTAGTAAGGATTATGTTAATGTTAATTGTACATGATTAAGCTGCGAGATTCAAAATTTTATGGTAAAGGGGCATCGGAATTTAACGTGAGCTTGGGATGGATAGTGGTCGGTAACCATAATTTATCCCTCCTTTCGCAAACGGATAGAAATTTCGCAGTTGAACGTTCAAACTCTCGTAGTTTGGTGATTCATCACCGCACGACAAGGCTTGTGACACCCGATGAATAGGACAACTACAGTCAATCCGTAGGTTTGTAGTAGGGCGATTTATCGCCCGTCCCACCTTAGGCCCCCCCGCAAGCAGAGGGAGGGAAAGACGCGCAATGAACGCGCTACTACAAACTGAAGCACACTAGCTCCTACCTTTATTTAACAAACCTTTGTTCAATTGCCCTCGCGCAACCGTTGAATATCCTTTCACAAATAAACTCCACTATTATACCATTTCGCGGAAAGCGTCCGTTGAAATCCCACTCCTGGCCTCTACCGCTTGTAGGATAGGGGGTCACCTCTGGATGGGCAAACCGATAAATTTCCGATCATCGATCGAAGTCATTCAACGCCGGGTCGGCTGGGAATCCCTCTTCAAACTGATTTTCTTTTTATCTACATCAGAGACTCAATGGTTACAGCCATTAGGTTGGTAACCTCTAACACCAAACGGATGGGCAATGACATACCAATCAGTGGTCCACCGTCTGCTTGCAGAGCAAGTACTTCCCGATCCTGCCCATGCCATAACACTTTTGCAAAATACATATCTAACACTACCACATTTCCATCACCGAGAGTAACGTGCCGACTGGGCTGAAGGTTGAGGTAATTGATTAAATCATTTGGTAGCGTTAGATAGCCATTGAAGCCTGTATCAATGACTGCCTCAACTTTTTCTTTTTTCTGGTTTGAGCCAATAACTTCTAATTCGCTGATAGCTTCTCGATTGGCGGTAATTTTTCCAATTATCATTGTGTTTGGGCCGAAAAGTATCCGCCGATTCGATAAGCGGTTGGAAAGCCGATTTGTAAACCGTAAACGATAGCGTTGGGATGCTTAGCAAGAAGGCGTTTCGTGGCTACCAAATCGTCGGCGTTCATTTCGTATTCACCCGTTTCGATGTCAATGACCAAAAACTTGCCTTTGTGTTTCGGCTCAACTTTATGGCGTATCTCTCGCCTATAGATTGCCTCACCCTGCGATGCAACCTCTTTGGAGGTATAATTGGTATATGGCATAGTGACTCTCTCCTTAACAAAACCGTTTACGTTGTGTGAGTAAATCGGTGTCGAAACTCATATTTCAACACATATCAGAAATAACCAAATTCACGACACACATGTCGCCCCTCTGGGGCTAAATACACCCATGCACCGCATCCCATTTCACGTTCTTTTTTATTTTCACGTATATGATACCATTTCCGTTGTTGGACATGCACACTTTGAAAAAAAATCTAAGTTTCTCCACGCAATCGTTGAATATCCTCCTCGCAAATAAACTCCACCCTCACACCATTTCGACGGAATACGTCGCGGAAATCCCACCACTGGCTATCTACCGCTTGCAGGATAGGTGGTTTCTCTGAATGGGCAACTGCAACCGCGAGAAATTTTCGGTCATCTGAATCGAAACCATCCAACGCCGGGTCGACTGGGAACTCTTCAAACGCATTTTCTGAACCATTGACGGGTGTAATCGGAACCAAATTGCACTGTGTATCCCTGTTTGCTAAGATCCACCCAAGAAACCTATCGCCGACATCGACATCATTGGATTGGAGATTTCGTATGTACTCGCGAAGAATTATCCATCCATTATCAAGAGCCAATTTCACCTCGCCGCGCATAATTTCCTCAAGTTTCTCTCCGCAGGTTTCCACGCAATCGGTGGAGGCTTGTTCTGATCGTCCGTTGGCGACCACTACGACATTTGTGTCTACAATCACCGCCATTATTCGATTACTTTCCGCCGCTGCATTTCAGCTTTTGTCTTTTTAATTAACTCGCTTGTACTATTGCCAAAGAAGTCTTGAGGCCAATTCCGGATGTTGCCGTATTGGTCCATGTCGAGTCGTTCAATTTCGGATGTGCCGTCGTTGATTTGACAGAAATAGAGTGCTGTGTCCTCTGCTGACATCTTCTCCTCGGCGATTCGACGCATCAAGCGTAGCAACAGATGCTCGCTGTGACTTTCAAGGATAACCTGCACCTTCCGATTTTTCACGACATCAATCAGCACATCCGCCAACTCTGATTGCACTTTCGGATGCAGGTGTGCCTCTGGTTGTTCAAGGATGAGGATTGAACCTTCGGGGGCGTAATAGCAGAGAATTAGCACCGGCAGGACTTGAGAAACGCCGAAACCGACATCTGTTAGTGGAACTTCGGGACCACCTTTGTGCTGTTTAACAAGTAATTCGTAATCCCCTCCTGTATCAGAGAGAGGGCGCACGTCATAGGAATCTATCAGTTCTAATCGTTGTAACCATTTCGGTATCTGCTCATCGGTAGGAAGGCGTCGGATGCGCCCGGAGAGCAGGGCGGAAGTTGTCTTTTCTCCATACTGTCCAATCCCTTTTGGATGGTCGCCCCCCCAAGGGTAACGGCGTCGGGGATGTTCACGGAGTGGACCAAGGTAGAGGATTCGGGAGAATAGGTTTTCAAAGGCATTCTGAAGAGACGAATAATCTTCTCCATAATTACTTGGGCTAGCAAGTCCATAGCATCGAAACGAAGCCGCTAATATATTATTATTTATGGTCTTGTATCCTTGTGGTGTCCATTCTATCCCCAAGTCGTATTCATCAAATGTATAATGGAAACCTTTCAACTCCGTATCCTCATATTTATTATTAACAATGGCTGTTGAGAGAGAAAGGAAATCGGTTAAGTTGCCTCTAATATCTATTTGTTTAGGTATTTGCCACGACACAGAAATGTCAAGACTTAAATCCGGTTTGTGGTTGTAGATAACAGCATCGAAGTTACCTAGGTTGACCAGCGATTGTTCGTCACCAAAGTAGAGCGGTTCATTCCAATCCGATGGCTGCTCCACGGTCTGCTTGAGCATTAGTAGTACTTGTAAGATGCTGGTTTTGCCGGAGCTATTCGCGCCGAAAAATCCTGTTAATGGGGCGAATTGTAGTGTGTCGGTATCTTGCCATGACTTGAAATTTTGTGCCCTGAGTTCGGTAATCATAATCTATCCCTCCTTTCGTTTAAGTGAGTCGATTTTGGAAAATCGACGGTTTTGTGTCGAGATATGAATCTCGACCTACTGTTGAATCGGTACAACGATGTGCAATTGGCTGAGTTGTTGCGGACAGGCACAAGACCTGCCCCTACAGTTAAGGTCTTAGGTTTGTCGTCGGTCTGGGACTCTCGGAACGGAAAAGGGGTCTCCGGGCATTTATCAACATTAGGCGACAAGCGGGTTTAGACGGTTTGGCTCTGCCCGTTCATGCCCGGTTGTAACATTTCCGTTTTTAATGTTTAGACTATTAATCATAATCCCAAAACTTCATTCAGCAAACCTTCGCTTTTCCGTTCAAATGCCAGCATTTCATCGGCAATCTCCTTGGGTGAGCGTAGCGGCGTGTACTGGTAGAAATACCGATTGAAGTTGATCTCGTAGCCTACCTTGTCCTTCTTTCTGTCAATCCAACTGTCCGGCAGGTGTGGTTTGACCTCGCGTTGGTAGTAAGCATCAATCTCCTCAGTGCGGGGGACGCGCTCATAGTCTCGCAGTGTGGTATCCGGTTTCGGATTTCCTCGCTTGTCCCGGAGGATGTCTCCCGTCTCTGCGTCGATTAATGGTCTCTCAACCTGCACTTTTGTATAGCCGAAAAAGTCGTTTGGATAGATTTTGGAGTGTTCGGTCTCCTCAAAGTTGGTGTACAATTCGGCTATTTGACGGATATGGCTGTCGGAGATGAAAACTCCCTTGTCTCCGAGGTTCCGTTTCATCTTATCAAAAAAGTCAACGGCGTTAATCAGTTGTATCTTGCCCTGTCGTGCCTCCGATTTTCGGTTCGCTAAGATCCAGATATAGGTGGAGATACTGGTGTTGAAGAACAGCGTATCGGGCAGTGCGATAATACACTCCAGCCAGTCGTTTTCGATAATCCAGCGTCGGATTTCGCTCTCACCGCTGCCGGCGTCGCCTGTAAAGAGCGGCGACCCGTTAAAGACGATGCCGACCCGACTGCCGCGATCCTCCATCTTGGAGAGCATATGTTGTAGAAATAGTAACGCCCCATCAGAGGAGCGCGGCGTACCTGTTGAAAATCTGCCGTTGGCGTTCCGCGCTTCCGCTTTCACCGCCGCTTCATCGGATTTCCAACTGACACCGAAGGGCGGATTGGTTATCATATAATCGAATCGTTCCCCTTGGAATTGGTCATTAGAGAGACTGGATCCATGTCGGATAGCACCGGGGTTTTCATCGGTGATCAACATATCCGACTTGCAGATTGCGTAGGTCTGCGCGTTCAATTCCTGACCTGACAGCCGGATAGTGGCATCCGGGTTAATGTGTTCACGGAAGTATTCCTTTCCGATTGTCAACATGCCGCCGGTCCCGCAACACGGATCGAAGATACTGCGTATAACCCCCTGACCGCCCAAATCTTCGCGGTGTTCCGCAAACAGCAATGAGACCAATAACCGCACCACATCGCGCGGCGTGTAGTGTTCCCCGCTGGTTTCGTTGGACATCTCAGAGAATCGGCGGAGTAGCTCCTCAAAGACCTGTCCCATCGTGTGGTTGTCCACCTTATCTGGGTGGAGATCGACTTCGGTGAATTTATCGCAGAAGATGAACAGCCGGTTGTTATTGTCGAGTCGCTCTATAAATCGATCGAGATTGAAGTTTTCGATGATGTCGCGCACATCCTGACTGAATCCGTTGAGGTAGTTCTCAAAGTTGAGGCGGATGTTGTTCGGATCCGCTTTCAGTCGGGATAGGTCGTATTGGGAGGTGTTGTAGAAGCTGGTTTTTGTCTCTCTCAGGATAATCGGTGATAGCGCGTCTTCGGACACCTTGTCCCTAAACTGATTGTAGGTATTGATGGTTTTCTCTTTTCGTCCGTCCTCGTCTAAGAGGCAGTCCAATCGGCGCAGCACCAGAAACGGGAGGGTGATGTCGCCGTATTCGTGAGGTTTGAACAGCCCCCGCAGCACATCGTCCGCCACATTCCAAACCAGATTTGCGAGTTCTTGATAGTTTGCCATTTGTTTCCTTTTTTGAAATTGAATTTGTCTACGAGCTAAGTCCTTGAACGCTCAAAGTTTTGTAGTTCGGTGATTATGAAGTCGAGATATGAATCTCGACCTACAGCACATCGGTAATTACACATTGCGCTCCTCTAGAGCGCGGGGATTGGCTCCATTACCTTTCTATAGATATATCGTTCCTCTGGAGCGAAAACGGGTTGGGGAACCCAACCCCTACGAATGCAGCCTCCCGTGTTCTCACCTTTACCCAGTAGCAGGTGCAATGCAGTCGGAGGAGTCGTTACTGGGTCGATTGACAAGGCGCGAAACCGGGTAAGCCTCCATCTCCATAGCGGGGTACGGCTGAAGGAGCCCATCCAACTGCTTAGGGGATTGATCGCTTGGATCTAACCACTGATCATAGGCATTGGGTTCAAGAATGACCGGCATCCGCCGGTGGATAGGCTGCATGAGTGCGTTCGGGGAGGTCGTGATGATTGTGCAGGAGAGCAGCGGATCATCATCTATATTCGGGGACCATGCTTCCCAGAGTCCCGCGAACGCAAACGGCTTTTCCGATTTGAGGCGAATATAGAATGGGGTTTTGGTCTTGCTCCCGGGTTCAGCCTTCCACTCATAAAACCCGTCGGTAAGGATGAGGCACCGTCGTCGTTTGTATGGTGTCCGAAACGAAGGTTTCTCCGCCAAGGTTTCGGCACGCGCATTAATCATGCGATTGCCGATCTTGGGATCCTTTGCCCAAGACGGAATCAGTCCCCACTGGAAAAATTCCACGTTGTTCTCACCGTTGTTCGGCACAACAGCAACAGGTTGAGAGGGAGCAATATTGTAACGGGGCCTCATTTCATCGGCGGCAGGGGTTGTGAAGCCGGGAAAAGTTCCTGTCAAAGTCTCAGGGTCTGTTTTCAATGTGAATCGTCCGCACATGATAGTCTCCTTAAAAATGATGCAAGCTGTCGCTTATAACAGTTCCCTGTCTTAACTCAAGGGTGTTCATAATTCAGTCAATAGCATACAGCAGACACCGGTGAGAGGGATCTCCTGATCCCGATTGTTCCCAAAAGTGAGGGGGAGTCGTGGCAAGGCTGCCACTCTCACAGAGAATATTTATGGACATCCCTCTCTTAACTGTAGCGAAGGTCATTCAAAAACGGTGCATAACGAGTAATGCGTAGAGGCTTTTCTTTTACGCATTATTCGTTGTTAATTATATCATAACAATAGTTAATTATCCATTGAAAACGTTCCGTGTTTCACCTTCATAGTATGCCAAAGGGTAGCGCGTTCATAAGCGTGGGCGACTTGAAGCAGCGTTTGTTCAGACCACCACGGACCGGTAATCTGTAACCCAACGGGCAAGCCCTTTTCGCTATCGGAATCGTCAACCTGTGCAAAGCCACACGGGACGGAGATTGACGGCAAACCGAGTAGGTTAATCAGACGGGTGTTCCGGGTCAAGCGTGGACGGATGCGATTGGATTCGCTGCCGCCGGACAGATCATGGGTACTCCTAAGTGGTGCAGGAATAGGAGCAGTCGGTGATAATATGCAATCAACCCTTTCAAACGCACCCACAAATTCGCGTTTGACGATTTCCCGCACGCGAACCGCTTTCACATAGTCTGCCGCCGACAGTGATAGCCCGTCTTCAAGTAGTTCGCGCACATCAACCCCGTAATTCTCCCGATGCGCTGCGAGACGCTGCTGATGAGATTGACCGGCTTCCGCGGTCAAAAGTGTCAACGTTACCTCATGCCCCGCCTCCGCAGAGGGCAGATCGAGTTCAATAATATCTACTCCCAATCCCTCTAGGACTTTAATCGCTTCGCGGACGGTTCGCTCGACCTCTGAATCAAGGTTATCAAAGAAATGCGGTTTCGGAACCCCTGCTCTACGCCCACGGAGGGATTCGTCTAGTCCCTCCGTGTAGTCCGGCACAGGTTGATCTTCGCTATGTACATCGCGGGGATCGTAACCAGCAAGGACATTCATCATCAGTGCGACATCGTGAACATAGCGGCACATTGGACCGACAGTATCAAGAGACTGCGCGAGTTCAAGTACGCCGTGAACGCTGATACGTCCGTAAGTAGGTTTCAACCCCACATGCCCACAGACCGCTGCTGGGATACGGATTGACCCGCCGGTATCGCTGCCCAATGCACCGGCACAACAACCCGCTACAACGGCTGCCGCTGATCCGCCACTCGACCCCCCCGGTACCCGTGCAGTATCCCACGGATTCGCAGTCGCACCAAAGTGCGGATTTTCCGTCGTTACCCCGAATGCAAATTCATGCAAATTGGTTTTCCCGATGATAATTGCCCCGGCACTTCTCAGCTTGGAGACTAGCGCGGCATCAAACTGGGGCGATTCCTGCGAAAAGAAGTTGGAACCGGCTGTACTACGGGTGCCCTCAACATAGATTATATCCTTGAGGGCGATTGGCATTCCGTGCAGCGGACCGAGATCCGTGCCGTTTCTCATCTCTGCCTCCGCCTGTCTAGCACTTTGGAGACTTTCCTCATGAAACAGTGTGATAAAAGCATTCAGCTGCGGCTCGCACTGATCGATTGCTTCAAGCGTCATCTTGATGAGTTCGACGGGAGAGATTTCACCTTTGCGGATCTGCGCCGCAATTTGAGCGATTGATGCGTGAAGAATATCGTCCATTCGGACCTCCATTAGCCCTTAATCAATTCAACGGCGATGGCAGCAAGTATACCAAACCAAACCGGAATCATCAGCCCAATGGTCCACTTGAAGTTATCTCGAATGTCTTTGCTCAAGCTAGCATAAGTATCAGTGAGTCGAGCATCAAGCGATCCCATCCGCTCTTCAAGTGAAATCATTCGATTTTCTACAGAAACAATGCGATTCTCTACAGAAACAATGCGATTCTCCATTGAGTTCATACGTGCATCGAGTGTACTAAACCGCTCGTTTACCTGATCCAGTGCTCCGCGCAAGTAATTCTGTTCTTTGACAACCTCCAACAATATTTCACCGTGTTGTTGGAGGATTACCCCATGTCGTTGAAGTACTTCACCATGTTGCTGGAGTGTTATACTGTGCTGTTGGAGAATATCTCTGTTCTGTTGAACGATATTTTTGATTTCTGTGATTTCGGGATTTGTGTTCATATAAGCCTCCTTTCGACGGGCTGCATTGTATCAACTGTTAGCCCGTTGGTCAAGAGCAAATGGGCAACCGCCTAGGGCTATTCAGTTTTCGGTTTTTTAACCATTTGGGTCGAAAAGGCGCAAATCGAGCATCGCTTGGCTGGTGAAGTATCGGGATTGGGAAATCCCTCTCACAGCAGAATTAAATGACCCTAGGCAACCGCCCCACGAATCACCCTCCACGCTTTAGGAGTTCATCTGCGTTTGGACGGATTTGTGTCAAGTCTTCCGGGCGACTAAGTTCGTACATGAACACCCCAGGATACTCAATCTCATCTAAGGCAGCCACAACGCCATTCCAATCAACGGTGCCGCGCCCCGGCAGGAGATGTTCGTCCCGCTCACCGTGATTGTCGTGCAGGTGTAAGGTAATCAGATGCCCACCGATAGTTCGCAAGGCTTCCACCGGATCACCCCCGATATTGCGATGTCCTGTATCAATAACAACACCTACATTCGGAGCACCCAAATCATTCATAAGTTCGACAAGGCGGGCCGGCTCACGGGTATAGCCACGCGGTACGTTTTCTAACGCAAAGGAAACCGCCCTAGAGGCAGCGTATTCTGCGACGGTGCGGAGGTTATCGAGAAATGCCGTTCGCTTTTCCGAGTGGAATGGTTCGTCCGGCTCAGGGATCTGGATATGATGTGTCACGAGGATGCCACCGCCTAATACCTCCATGGCATCCACCGCCTGACGATACGCAATCAGCGTTTTATCTCGCTGCGTAGCGTCGAGCGTTGCAAAGTCATAATCATCGAATATCTCCAGATGGATGTGGAGCGAATTGAGATGCAACGATAGATCTTCCATCGCTAAACGCAACGCCGTAAACGTCTCAAGATCCGTATACGAAAAATCAGGGTGATAGTCTGTCAATTCCAAAGACTCAATGCCTGCCTGCTGGAACTCATGAAACAGTGTCCAGTTTAGCGGACGGTCCCGATGCAATATCGTTGAAGCACCAATCTTCATAGCGATTTTCCTTTCCTTAGCGAAGCTTAAAATTAATGAGACACTCCAAACCGGTGCGGTTAGGAAACCGCCCCTACCGGACCCGATAAATCGGGATCGAAACCGGGGGGCGAAAGTGTCTATCTGTTTTTAGAACTCACTACTTGTTTGGCTATTTGGTTGTGGATTCTCGGTGTCAATGCTGCAGTTATTACTGGATTATTGAATCAATTTCTGTTAAACTTCACCCAATCATTGCGCTGTCCATAATATCAAAACCTTTGGGAATGTGGTGTATATTGGAGGCCCCATGCAGAAAATTATACTCGATACAGATATTGGCGATGATATTGACGATGCACTCGCTTTGGCTTTTGCAATCATGAGCGGAAAAATTGATATACTCGGCGTGACAACAGTGTTTAAAAATGCAGTGCAGCGCGCAGAATTGGCGTGCTGTCTGCTGGAAGCGTTAGGGCGAACAGATATCCCTGTTTATGCGGGGATCGGCAAGACCCTGCTGCAATCTATTCCAGATTGGGAACAGATTGCAGCTGATCATCGTCCGCGTCAAATGGAAGTTCTAAAGAAACAGCAGCCATCAATTCAGCCGAAGCCGGGTAGTGCCGTTGATTTTATTGTCGATACAGTGATGGCAAGCGATGGGGACATCACGCTTGTGCCTATCGGTCCCTTTACAAACATTGCAGCGGCATTCACTTTGGAACCACGTCTATCCCAGAAAGCGAAGATCTGCATGATGGGCGGCGCGACCGACCGTGTGCGTCCGGAGTGGAACGCGCTCTGCGACCCTGAAGCGACACGGATCGTTTTTGGTACAGGAGTGCCAATTACGATGGTTGGGCTTGATGTTACGACGAAGTGTGTCATGAGCTACGAACAGGTCAGGGCGGTAGGGGCAGTAGACCGTCCGATTAACCAAATTTGCTTTGAACTCATCCATTTATGGGGCGGCGATAATCCGCAGCCGCGTCCAACCCTCCATGACCCGTTAGCCGTGGCAGCCCTAATCGATCCCACCCTCTGCGAAACACGCGAGATGCGGATTGAGGTTGAAACGCGAGGAGACCATCTACGCGGCGCAACCGTCCCGATCGGTGGTGAACCGAATACCTCTGTCTGCACCTCGGTTGATGCAATTCGGTTCATGGATCACTTTGTCAAAACACTCACCGCCTGAGAAACTGACCGAAAAAACTACCGCTTCAGATTTTTATCGGCGACGATTCCGTTCCTGATAAAGCAGCTCCATCAATTTTGGCACGTCAAGGTTATCCGGCTCCAAGCGCATTACTTCTTCGCCTGCAGCAATCGCTGCATCCAGCATTCCAACATTGTAATACGCCCAACCGAGTGCTGCATGGATAATCGCAGCATCTGGATCTAAGTGCAACGCCTGCTGATACTGCTCAATCGCTTCGCGATACCTCTTTTGTTTCAGATAGATATTCCCCTGTTCAAAGTATGGGTTGCCGCGATTCGTAATCTGAGGTTTTCTTGTTGGTTCTGATTGATATGCTGCCCCGCAGCCTAGAAAAAATAAAATCAATAGCCACATTGTCCGCTTAAACCACAGTTCCATCATAACCACCTCGTTCCCCCAAATAAGATAGCATTGTGGCGGATTTCTGTCAATCCGAAAGCCAAATTCTGTTAGGGCTATTCAGTTTTCGGCTTTTTAACCATTTGGGGCGAAAAGGCGCAACCCGGGAATCGCTTGGACAGTGAAGTATCGGGATTGGGAAATCCCTCTCACAGCAGAATTATAGTGGACCTTAGAATTAATGAGACACGCCAAACCGGTGCAGTTCGGATACCGAACCTACCGTTGTCCCGTTGGGTAGCCCCCCTTAATCCTCCCGCTAGTTTTCCCCCCTGCTTGCGGGGGGGACTAAGGGGGGGTAGAATAAAGGGGGGTGCCGATGCGGTGCGGTTAGCAACCGCCCCTACCGTGGGGCGCACGTGTTTATTTATTTTTTGAATTCACTATAAATGACCCTACAAATTCTGTTACAGAATTAGGACTTACTCACTTCAGTTCTAAGAGCAGATGGGGACGCAGATTGCGCTGATTGTCGCAGATAAAAAGAGAAAAAAGGATAGAAATCTGCGTTCATCTGTGTTTATCAGCGTCCATTTGAATCTAGGAATTACGCAAATTTAGCACGCGCCGCGAGATTTTTTGATTTTTAACCCCCTAAATCCCCCAACTCCCCTGACAAGGGAAGCCCCCTGATAAGGGGGGCAGGGGGTTAGGGGATCTTCTCCCTTGTCTTTCCCCTCAACTCCCCTGACAAGGGGAGAAGATAAGAGGTCCCCCTTGTCTTTCCCCTCTTATCAGAGGGGTTCAGAGGGGTTCAGGGGGACTTATGAACCAACTGCGTAAGGCCTGCAGAATAAAAAGTGCAAGGTAGGGAAATCTGCTTTTATTTCCTTGAATGATAACTTGTGTTTTCCACAGACTTATGATACTATAAACCTATATTCACATCGTAATTATTGGTAATGAATAATTTATTCAACCTTTTATGGGGAGGAAGTCAATGGGAAAGATCAATACACTGGTGTTTGCTGGCGGTGCTGTTCACGATTGGAAAGGGTGCAGCGAAGCGATAATTGGCTACTTATCGCAACGGGAGGAATTTGAGATTACTAAGGTAGAAGAAGACCTCGATGCGTTGGTCGCCCCAAATCTTGATCCGTATGACCTAATTGTTTTCTATTACACAATCGGAGAAATCACAGACGCACAAAAGAACGGTTTGCTAAATCATATCGCTTCGGGCAAAGGTTACGTCGGAGTACACTCCGCAGCCGATTCGTTTCGAGGGTGTCCGGAATATAGGGCAATGGTCGGCGGCTATTTTGTTACACACCCGCGCTATCGGGATTATCAGGTAAGCATCGTAGATACCGAGCATCCAATCACCGAAGGTCTCGACGAAACAATGGTCACGGATGAACAATATATCCTCGATTACGATCCCCGTAACCACGTACTCGCGTCAGCGTTGTGGCAGGGCGACGCAGTGCCTGTCGCATGGACAAAAAGCTGGGGAGATGGGCGTGTATTTTATCTAGCGCTAGGACACGACGCCAAAGCTTGCGAACATGAGATATTTGGGACGCTTCTGCAGCGAGGCGCACTCTGGGCAGGAACACTGGGGGAATCATCAGCATAGTCCTTGAACGCCGAAATGAGCGGGTTGGTGTTTTACATAGTTGATTGCCGCCGGAAGCTATCTTGTAGACTCGTTTTGTCTATCTATTCTGATGAAAAAACGGCTCACGGATATCCAAATAGATGAGGAAACGCCTTCACGCCGAATCCTTTTGCTTGACGGAGCGTATTTTGACAGCGTTGATGCGAGCTGCATCCCCAAACTCGGCTTGCGAATTGGACTAGAGATTGAGGAGGATGTACTTCAGAAATTAATTGCGGCAGATGAGGGAATGCGAGCGAAAAACTACGCACTGGAGCTGTTATCAAGCCAGAGCTATAGCAAAAGTCAGATGATCTATCAACTTGGGCAGAAAGGCTTTAGTACAGAGGCAATTGACATAACGTTGGAAGACCTAGAGCAGCTTGGTCATATCAAAGACGAGAACTTCGCTAAAAAGTGGGTAACACGCCGTCAACGTTCAAAGCCAAAAGGCAAAAAGATGTTGGAACACGAATTAACGAATCAAAGCATAGACAAAACCACCGTAGATCGTGTGCTTGCGGGGATTCACGATACGGAGGAGACAGACATAGCATTGCAATTGGCGCGAAAACAGGTAAAGCACTACCACTCACTCGCCCCAGAAGTTGCGAAACGCCGGCTGCACGGTTTTCTACTCAGGCGCGGATTTGACTATGAGACGATCCAGAGTGTAATCACGCAAGTGTTGATCAAAGGAAATGGACAATGACATCAGATGAAATCAGATCGAATTTTCTAGAATACTTCCGAAAACGGGGGCATACAATCGTTCCGAGTGCCCCGCTAATACCTGCCGACGACCCAACCTTGCTGTTCACAAACGCCGGGATGAACCAGTTTAAGGACGTGTTTCTCGGAACAGGCCGACGCGAGTACACACGGGCTGCTGATACCCAAAAGGTGCTGCGCGTCAGTGGAAAGCATAACGATTTGGAAGAGGTCGGCTATTCCCCAGGACACCACACCTTCTTTGAAATGTTGGGCAATTGGTCATTCGGGGATTACTACAAGCGTGAAGCGATTGCCTACGCTTGGGAATTAGTTGCAGAAATTTGGAAGGTCCCCAAGGAACTCCTCTGGGCAACGGTTCACGACACCGACGATGAATCTGAAAAACTGTGGCTTGAAGAGACCGATATCCCGCTTGATCGCATCCGTCGATTCGACAAAGACAATTTCTGGGAGATGGGAGATACAGGTCCCTGTGGTCCTTGCTCCGAACTTTTTGTCGACCTCGGTCCTGAGACGGATCCGGCATCGGTTGGCGACCCCAATACGGGTCCCAATATTAGTGATCGATTTCGCGAGATTTGGAATCTGGTGTTTATTCAATACAACCGCGATGCAGCAGGTGAGCTTCACCCGTTACCGGAAAAACATGTCGATACCGGTATGGGTTTCGAGCGGATAGTTGCTATCATGCAAGGCGTTGATTCTAACTATAAAACGGACGTATTTATCCCAATTCTTGATGAAATCTCTAACATAACCGATCGGGATTATTTTGATGACGAGCGTGGCGTGCCCCACCGCGTTATCGCGGATCATATTCGATGCCTCACGTTTGCGATCGGCGATGGCGTGATGCCTTCTAATGAAGGGCGCGGCTATGTCATCCGCCGCATCCTTCGGCGTGCTGTGCTATACGGCAAACGGCTAGGGATGGAGGCACCGTTCATCTACAACCTTGTGGATAAGGTGATTGGCCAACTCGGTACTGTTTTTCCCGATGTGCTGCCCCGTCACGATTTTATCAAACGGATTATTCAAGGTGAAGAGGGGCGGTTCCATCAAACCCTTGATCGTGGACTGGAGATTCTCCGCGGCTCCCTTGACGAACTTGAAACGCAGAATCAATCTGTTCTGTCGGGGCATCGAGCCTTTGAACTGTACGACACCTTTGGATTCCCACTGGATCTGACACAAATGCTTGCGCGAGAGCGTAACTTCACCGTCGATGAGGATGGATTTACCGCAAGTATGTCGCAGCAGCGAGAGCGTAGCCGTGCGGATTGGAAAGCTGCCGGTGGTGGGGACGCGGGCGAGGTAATCTATGCTGATCTCCTCAAAGAATATAGTACCACGGAGTTTTTGGGCTATGACAAATCCTATGCAGAAGCAGAGGTTATCGCTCTCATCCGAGGAGATGAGTTGGCATCGGGTGCTCATGAGGGAGAGGAAGTATCCGTCATCCTGAATCAAACACCTTTTTATGGAGACTCCGGTGGTCAGGTCGGCGATATTGGTGTTATCACAAGCGAAAGTGCGAAACTTAAAGTTATTGACACTGTAAAACCCGTTCCAGATCTTTTCGTTCATAGATGTAAGGTGATTGAAGGGGAGATTACTCCACAGACAACAGTGGAAGCAAAGATTGACGGAGAACGTCGCCAACATATAGCCGTCAGCCACACAGCGACGCATATCCTTCATCATGCCTTGCGGTCTGTTCTTGGGACGCATGTCGGTCAGGCGGGGTCACTCGTTGAGTCGGGGCGGCTGCGATTCGATTTCACGCACTATGAAGCTGTCACTCCGGAACACCTACACGAAATAGAGACCGATATCAACGACAAGGTTCGTCTGAACAACGATGTTGAGACCGAGTATCTCCCGCTGCAAGCAGCAAAGGACCGTGGTGCACTTGCCTTTTTCGGCGAGAAGTATGGTGAAATTGTGCGCTTTGTGCAAATCGGCGACTACAGCCAGGAACTGTGCGGTGGCACCCATGTCCATGCGGCGGGCGAAATCGGGCTTGTAAAGATTACCAGTGAGAGCAGCATTGCCGCCGGTGTACGTCGTATTGAGGCGTTGACCGGAGCGGCAGCCTATCAACATATCCGCGCCGAAGATGAAACCCTTACTGCTATAGCAAATCTGCTCAAAACACCAAAGCAATTAGCACCTGAACGTATTGAAGTGCTGCTTCAAACCAATCGAGAATTTGAACGACAGATTGACGCGCTTCAATCGCAGATGGCTCAATCGCGGGTTGCGGATCTGGTGAACAGTGCTGTTACTATTGACGGTTTTCGTGTCATTGCCGCTGCCCTCGAAAACACCGATCGGAATAGGCTTCGAGAACTTGTAGATGATTTGAAAAATCGGATTGGGACTGGTGTTGTTGTGCTTGCCTCGGCTATGGGTAACGATGTGGCGTTTGCTGCCGGTGTTACGTCAGATCTTGTGCAAACACGTGGCTTACAAGCCGGAAAAATTATTCAAGCGGTGACTCGTCTTGCTGATGGTCGCGGTGGAGGCCGTCCTGAGCTTGCCCAAGGGGGAGCTAAAAACCCAAACAAGATAAAAGAAGCAATTGATGCTGTCACAAAAATCGTGGTGGATCAGGCTTAAACATTGACTGAACCGCCCCCATAAAATCGGGGTGGACATAGCTCTAGAAGGAATGAAATATGGATACTCTACTTAATTTGGCTGCACTTTACTGGCAAATTCCTTTAGGTCTACTGTTATTGGTGCTTGCTATCTTTTTTATATGGTTGGCATCTCGGATCGGGAAGACGTTAAAATCTGTGGAAAACCTGCTAGACAAAAGCATTCCTAGCCTACTCAAAGCAACCGAGCAGCTCGTTGGCGTACACAGAGATATCAGCACTCTACTCACATCTATAGACGGAACTGTTACAGAATTGAACCAAAGGCTGCCTCAGCTGCTTGAGAATATCAATGGAATTACCGCTTCCATTCAGCAGATTAGTGAGTCCGAGATTCGATCAACGACACACAATATCCAAGAAATAACGGAAACTGTGAACCAAAACATTGCGAAAATTGATGAGTTAGTTAACACTGTCACAGGTTTTTCGCAAACAACAATCAAGCAGGTTGAACATTATAGGGATCAGCTTTCCGTTCCCGTCACAGATGTTATCAGCGCATGGAGCGCGCTTAAAAGAAGCTGGGATGTATTCAGCCAGTCTCGGAAATCGAGCACATCAGATTCAGAAGATACAACTGAGAATGAACAGAGCGGATAAATGCGTATTTTATGATGTCGATTAAGGGGTCTATGCGTTACTGAATTAATGAGAGTGTGCAACACGACGAACGATAGACTGTTACACTTCTCACATATCAGATTCATTAACGCATTATTATCGGAAAAATAGTGACAATAGGCGTAAATGTTGCCTAAACACTTAACTATAACTATGGAGGTAATTCAAATGGACAGCGAAAAACAAGGCAATGGGCTTGTCGTACTCTTGGCGTTCTTTACGGGAGGCTTAATCGGTTCACTTCTCGGTTTGCTCTTTGCACCCATGGCTGGTAGAGAAACGCGGGAGAAAATTCGCGATGCTTCTACAGATGTCAAAGATCGGACAATCAGCACCGCCCATCGAGCGAAGGACGTAACAACCGAAAGGGTTACTGATCTGGTCGATAAAGGGAAGGCACGAGTAGATGACGCGACGGAGAGCGTGAGAGCTGCTGTCGAAGCGGGTAAATCTGCTTTTGTCGAAAAGAAATCGGAACTGGCCAATATCCTTTCTCACGAGAAAGACGAGGAAGAAGTCGAAAGTTAAAATTTATCCTGAACACACAGGTTCGAGATCTGTTTTTCTACAGTCTACAACCTGTCTCACCACAGAAACCACAGGTGGAACAGCTAGACACCTGTGGTTTCTTTATCTGGAGCAGACGTTCAATGAACCTCGACAGATTACGCGTGCTCTTGGAGGATGTTAAACGCGGTGAAGTTGATATTGACGAGGCAATACAATCTCTACGTCATCTGCCATTTGAAGACCTAGGCTTTTCCAAAGTCGATCATCATAGACAACTACGCACAGGTTTTCCGGAAGTTATCTTTTGTCAGGGCAAAACGGTCGATCAGGTAAAGGAAATTAGCAAACGTATCCTCGACGCCGGTCATCTCCTCCTCGCTACCCGCGCTACTCCCGAAATTTACGACGCATTAGCATCTCTCGATTCATCAGCTCGCTTCAATGAATTGGGACGTACTATCACGATTGGAGAACCCTCCGGCGAATTACTTGATGGCATCTTAGTTGTATCCGCTGGCACGTCCGACATCCCTGTCGCTGAGGAGGCAGTGGAGACCGCACACATTATGGGTAACCGGGTGGAGCGGCTATATGATGTCGGCGTTGCTGGATTGCATCGTCTACTCAACAATCATGAAAAACTGACTCAAGCCCGTGTGCTCGTCGTCGTGGCAGGCATGGAGGGAGCGTTAGCAAGTGTGGTCGGCGGATTGGTGGATAAGCCTGTCGTCGCCGTGCCGACAAGTATCGGCTACGGAGCGAGCTTCGGCGGCGTTGCAGCCTTGTTGAGTATGTTGAATAGTTGTGCTTCAGGCGTAACTGCTGTGAACATCGACAACGGATTTGGAGGGGGCTATAGCGCGTCGTTGATCAATCAGCTCTGTATATCCAAATAGGCAGCGTGTAAAATTTTTGCGGCAATGACCAGCTTCACTCTTCATTTATGGTGGTGGCACCGCACACCAGATCTATAGCTCTGATGACGATTGGACGATGAACCACGAAACAGTGCGTTTGTTAATTACCCCCATAACCCCTTACGAGGGTGTGATTCGGGTAACGTGTCGTTCGCTCAAAACGGCAGGCAAAGTGGTCTGTTTGCATTTTAGCATCTCTGTCTTGATGCCGCTTCCCTCGCCTAATCGTACGTCCGCCCTTCGTTCATTAGTCAGATACCTTTCACAGGCTTTAAGGACTTCGTCAACCTGTATTGTATGCATGCAGGGCGAAGTTCCGTCAGAAAGTGCTGAACAACCGTATTCAAAGCCGAGATTGAGGCAGGGGCTGCACGGTACATCCACATGAAGAATTGTATGCCCATTCCCCCACGGTGCCCATTGCAAGGGGTTTGTCGGACCATGTAGCGCAATGACCGGCGTACCAGCGGCAGCAGCAAGGTGCATCGGTCCACAGTTCCCACAGATAACCAAATCAACGTTGGCGAATAGTGCAGCGAGTTGATTGATGTGGGTTTTGCCGGCTGCGACAACGCAAGCGGATCGAGTTTGTGAGGCAATTTGTTGTGAGAGCTCCACTTCTGAGGGAGCACCTGTCAAGATAATCTGCGCCTGATACCGTTCCACTAGCGCATCGGCGACCGACACAAATCTATCTTGAGGGAATCGCCTTCTCGGTTCACCACGCCTGCCTGCTTCCGGATGAATAGCAATGACCGGTCTATTCGGATCAATACCCATTTCATCAAAGAATTCTTTCGCCCAATCCCGATCTTCCCTTTTTAACCATACCTCCAGACCTGTTTCCCTAATCGGACACCCTAATAACCGTGCTATCTGCAGAAAGTTGACTACCTCGTGCTGTCCCGGCACATGTTCGACGACCTCTGTAAAAAGGTAGTGTCGATGTTGGTCCGCCGATCGAAATCCAATGCGTCTCAATGCACCGCTCCCGTAAGCGATTAACGGACTGAGCCGGGGCCAATGTTCAAAGTCAATTGCCCAATCAAACTTTTGACGACGCAACCCCATAATAAATCCAATCAGTTTCCGCGGCGATTTCATCACTTCCTCTAACCGGCAAGGGATGTGCTGATCGATATAGGGACAGTTTTCCAAATATTGTAGATTGATAGACGAGGCAATCATCGCCAAGTGTGTATTTGGGAAGCGATTCCGAATAGCCCGGATTGTCGGAATTGTCAGGATGGTATCGCCAATCGCGGACAGCTGAATGAGCAGGATCCGCTGCGGGGCACGCCGCTGTCCAACAGCCTGGGGAGATTGAAATCCACCAATCAGCAAGCAAAGGAAACTGCCGATATACCGATCTAAAATCTTTTGTAGTATGTTTGGGAGCATCGGTTCTCACTCTGAGGTTTTGCACCAGTTAGGGCATACGAGCTTGGGTTATCTAAACCGTTCCGGGCATTCGACAGATTCTATGATTACAGGAAATAGCGATTTTAGGGGTTATATTCACAAATACCTGTTGGCACATAATTTGCCTTTACCTCCGGCGTGGATAACTATTAATTGTCTCAAGTACAGGGTACTTGTCCGATAGATTACTCGTCCCTGTATCACAAATACCACCCTTGTATCATAAATATCACATTGGGAGGAATAAAATGAACGCCAAGAGAATTTCAGGAGCGTTAATGATATCTTTGATGATTCACAGCGTTCTCTTGTTGATTGCGAGTACATTCTACATAACCCGAACCGAGCAGTTCAAGGAGGTAATAATTGCAGAGGTTCTGCAATCAAAGGAACCTCCGCCCCCTCAAGTTAAGCCTGTTAACGGCGTAAGAAACGGTTTAGCAGATGCTGCGGCGAATTTAGCACCCGCGAAGGCCTCCGGGGCAGGCGTGGCGAACTCGAAAACTCTCACCGACGTTTATTCTTTTCGTGCCCAGGCTTCAGGCGAGCTGATTGTCGGTTGGACCGGTCAGCTTGATAGTGAGCGTTTTAATAGCCTTCAATTTGGGAGTGCTCAACCGAAACCACTGAATCCCGCAAACGATGAAGCGTATCACGATATGTATTTCAAAGGAGCTGGCACCAATCCGTTTATTGACACCGAAGATGACCACCTTTCGACGTTTGCGATGGACGTTGATACAGGCTCCTATGCGATAACGCGCCGATACCTGACGGCTGGGCATTTGCCGCCACCGGAAGCGGTCCGTGTCGAGGAATTTGTCAATTCCTTTGATTACAACTATGTCCCCCCGACGGAGGAGGCATTTGCTATCCACATCGACGGTGCCCCATCAAAATTTGGTGAAGGAAAACGACTTCAACTGTTACGCATTGGATTGCGAGGGCGTGTGATTCCAGACGAACATCGAAAAGATGCTATCCTTACATTCGTTATTGATGTATCCGGCTCAATGGATATGGAAAATCGTTTGGAGTTAGTAAAGAAAGCGTTAACCCTACTCGTTGACCAACTGCGTCCCACCGACAAGGTGGGAATTGTGGTGTACGGTTCTCACGGCAGGCTCGTGCTGCCACACACAGGAATCGAGCAACGCAGCGAAATCTTGGCAGCTATCAATGCCCTTAGACCGGGCGGATCAACCAACGCTGAAGAGGGGCTACGAATCGGATATGATCTGGCTTGGCAAAATGCAAGTGTCAATCACATCAACCGGGTGATTCTCTGCTCAGATGGGGTTGCCAATGTTGGTAACACAGGCCCCGATGAAATTCTTAAAAAGGTTCGCGCTTACGTCCAAAAAGGAATTACACTCTCAACGGTCGGTTTCGGTATGGGAAACTACAACGATGTTCTCATGGAACGCCTCGCCAACACCGGCAACGGCAGCTATGCGTATGTTGACACACTCTCCGAAGCCAAGCGGATATTCGTTGAAAATTTAACGGGGACGCTACAGTTAATTGCAAAAGATGCGAAGATTCAAGTTGATTTTAATCCCGACGTTGTCAGCCGTTTTCGATTGCTCGGCTATGAGAACCGCCGTCTCGATCATGAGCAATTTCGAGATGATACCGTTGATGCCGGCGAAGTTGGATCCGGTCACCAGGTGACAGCCCTGTATGAGATGAAACTGCATCCAGAGGCAACCGGAAAGATGGCAACTGTTTCGCTTCGATATGGAGATCCAGATGATCATAGGGTCAACGAGGTTAGCGAAGACATCTCCGTATCGCAGCTCCACGCATCCTTTGATACGGCTCCTGCAACGTTACGATTAGCCGCTGCCGTGGCAGAATTTGCTGAAATCCTGCGCGAAAGCTATTGGGCAAAGGAGGGCAGTTTAGAGTCTGTCCATCAGGTCGTTAAGGATGCCTTCCCTGAAATTGATAGTGAGCAGACTGTCGAATTGATGTATCTAGTGAACAAGGCAATCAGCTATAAGGCAGAGCGTTCTTAAAGCCCAAATGCTACACAAGATTATCTATTGTGGACGCATTGAGCTGCGGAATTAGATGTAGTAGCAGGTCTAACGTCGCTCGGTAATCGTCTATATTGATGATAGACACATGGCTGTGAACATAGCGGGCCGGCACGCCCAACACAATTGATGGTACGCCCCGCCCGATTTGGTGGATTGCCCCGGCATCTGTTCCACCGGAAGTACGCACAGCAATCTGATGTGGAATCTGGTGGGCGGTTGCGGTTTCAATCGTAAGTTCCGTCAAACGTGGATTGGCAATCATAGATGGATCATACAACCGAATCTGCACACCACCACCTAATTTCCCCTGCAAGGTATCACTACTGGAACCCGGTAGATCGTCTGCGGGCGGTCCTTCCAGCACAATCGCCACATCTGGCTCCGCTGCAGCAGCAACTGTTCGCGCACCACGCAGCCCAACCTCCTCCTGTACGCTCCCAGTGCCGATAACCGTGTTTGGATGGTCACCAAGTTGCTGGAGGGTTTCGATAACTAATCCCACCCCGACACGATTATCAAATGCCTTCGCGGAGAACAGCTTGGGATTTTTCATCGGCATGAACGGACCATAAGGCACGATTGGACAGCCGGGCTTCACCCCATACTCTTCCATTGCCTGTTCAGCGTTTTCCGCCCCAATATCGATGTATAGGTCTTTAATATCCATCACCTTATCACGCGAGCCAGCACTTAGAAGATGAGGAGGCGTAGAACCAATCACGCCAGAAATTTTCCCCTGTTTCGTCACAATATTAACGCGCTGTGCAAGCAGTGTGTGCGCCCACCAACCGCCGACCGTGAGAAATTTGACGTAGCCCGCCCCTGTCACATTCTGAACAATAAATCCGACCTCATCCATGTGTGAATCGAGCAGGATACGCGGGGTTGCAGCGTTCCCGTTCTTTGTGCAAAAAATGCTTCCCAACCGATCTTTCTGGATATCTCCTACCCCTTCCAGGTGCGAATGAAAGATCTGCCTGACCTCGTCCTCGTGTCCGGGGATTGCATCCGCTTGAGTGAGTTCTATAAGTAGCTCAACCGATGTTTCGCTCATCGCTTCCCTTTCTGATTGAAATTATAAACGTCGAAGTGCCAAAATACATCCACACATCTTCCGTTTTGCCCTCAATAATGACCTGCCGCTTCTCCCGCTGGTATATAGGTGTTTCGACATGACAACCTTCGTATCTATCCAAGATAGCAAAATCTTGATCTGTCAATCCTCGCCAGACAACCCCTTCGACGCTCGAATGCTCGCTTGGGATCAACACCGGATATCCCCACTGCGAGATAACGGTTGTGCATTCAGGCATTATCACCACACTTGGATCGCCGAGGGGACGTTTAAGTAGCGATTGAATCAATTCTCTATCTTTCAAGGTGCCATAGACAAAGAGGTTCATAATACAGTTGCAGCGGGTACAGCGTAGTTCTCATGCACGACGTTTTAGTGTAAGATAAAAGCGGCTGCCTTTACCTAGCTGACTTTCTGCCCAGACCTCACCGCCGTGGAGCTCGACGAGATTTTTCACTATCGGTAGTCCCAAGCCGATGCCCCCGCTCTTCGAGTCCGCAACTCGATGGAAACGATCGAAAATGAAATCCAGTTCTGTCCGGCTAATACCGACGCCCATGTCTTCAACACAAACTTGGAGCATCTGATCCGAGAGTGTTGTCACCCTGACCCCGACATACCTACCGTTTTCAGTATACTTGATAGCGTTATCCAGCAAGTTTGTTATAATCTGTCCCATCTTGTCAGGGTCCACAAACGCAACCACATCTCGGGCACAATCCAGATTCACTTGAATCCCTTTTCTATCTGCTATCGGTTGAATCCCCGCCATTACTTCATCAAGAATGGGATATAGTTCCGTTGGTTCAAGCTGCAAGGAAACCTTACCTGACTCGATTTGAGAGAGATCTAGTAGGTCATTGATCAGCCGGATGAGCCTGTCGCAGTTGTCCTTTACGCGGAACAGATAGCTCGCCTGTTTATTTGAAAGCCCGCCGCCTACCCCGTCAAGCAGATTGTCCACAAATCCTTTGATGTGCGTCAACGGCGTCCGTAGCTCGTGGGACACATTATCCAAAAATTGAGATTTGAGTGTGTCTAATTGCTTAAGTTGATCATACGTCTCCTTGAGAGCAGTGGCAATGTTATTAAAGTCCGATACTAACTCCCCACTTGTCCCTTCGGGTATTGTACCACCATAAGTGTCCAAATATGTCACCATCAGTTGTTGCCGTGCGGTTTCCATCGCTTCTGTTCGTGCACTTAGCTGAGCGTAAAGCATTGCATTTTCAATTGCGGTCGCCCCTTGATGTGCAAGCGTACCGAGTAGTGCCAAATCGGCTTGCGTGTACGGCTCCTCCGATGACTTTTGACCGAGTACAAGCAAACCCACTAGATTCTCGTTTTCTTTCGTCCGGGTCACAAACGGAATCCACACCGCGGACTGAAGAAAGTTAATAAAAGTCTCTGACCATTCGGATGTTGGAACGTGAATCAGATCCGGGTCAAGGGGTTGATCTGAAAAATCAAGTGGTTTCTCCGCTTTTTGCAGCCGCTGGAGCAGAGACGTAGATAGCGTCAGCGGCAATCCATTGGGGGGTGCATCAACTCCGATAGCCGCTTCCGGAACAAACTGTGCCCCCTCCTCTGAAAAAGGATTGGATTCACCTTCCTGATTGTATTTGGATTCCAAATAACCTGATACGCGATACATCACAACCCCACGACTGATATGTATCGCTTTCGTTACTTGGTGGAGCAACGTATCCACTAAAATTTCCAGATCGAGAATCGAGTGGAGGGTCTGGCTCAACGCCAAGAGGGTCTGACGGTAGTTGTACGCCTCGCGATCAAATGCCCGATCGATCAGCTTTTGAATGCGTGTCTTGGCGGGTGCAAACAGCACAGCAGCAATAAGGACCGAGATTGCGGTCACTGTCCGAGAACGTGCGGCTGTATGGAAAAACATAGTGAGCCCTTGAATGCTTAACAGATAAATACCGAGTGCGAAACCGCTGACAAGCGTATACACAACGCTGCGATTGATAATGAGTTCTATATTCATCAACCGGTGTCGGATGATCGCGATGACATAACAGATCGGGATAAGGCATAACGTATAGGCCGAAAAGCGAGCGTAAGGGATCGAGACATCCCAAAACCTCGAAATTGTCGTACAGATAGCTAGTGGGAAGGTCCCTGCAACAATACCGAGCAACAACCAGCGGGCTTGACGGCGTTGAGAGGCGGAGGGGGCAGCAAAACAGGTATGCAGGAGTAATAACTGTCCGGCGATCGAATAAGCGAAAAGAAACCCGGGTGTAATGTTCTCAAGAGGTGACAGTTTTATCAGAAAAAACTCGCGAGTATAGTCATGTCCACGCAGATAGAAGAAGGAGATTGCCAAGCACAAAGCAACCCCCGGACCGTAGAGGAGTTTCAACAACCACAGGCGGTGCTGGATGAGCTGTTTTTCAGCAGGAAAGATGAGAAAACAGTGAAGGAAAAGGCAGGGGGTCATTGTCGCCGTTACGAACTGACAAATCGGCACAATCCGACTGCTCCACGTTCCCTCAGTAATTGAGAAGGTAGCGTCAACAGAGCATATGCTCATGAAACCGATGCTCATTAGGTAGGAGATTCGTACTGCGCGATACGATCCCAGGTTTTCTTCACTTCTGTTTTTTGCATCAGATTCGGAAGAAACTTGGCTTTGCGATTGTTGCATCCATACGAGCGTTGCGACCACCCATGTGATGAGCCCTATCAGATAGAAGTAGCCGGTCTCCGGCGTATCCGGTGCTCTGGCGAAGCTCCGTGCTCCAACAATGAGGTATATACCCGACGCAAGAATATAGAGAGTTGTGGTCAGGTCACGCTGGATTCTCATTCAAACCCTTTTAGCATTTATTCAAGCGAAGTGGTAGGTAGAAACCTACATCATTTTTTTAGCCCTGCTTCCAGATAGGGACGGTAATACGCAAGATTGGGTGTTACAGCGTCTGGATCTTTCCCCATCTCATCATAGCGACGCAACCGCACTGCGTCAGCAAAGTGAGGTAAGGCTTCAAATGCTTCGACTTCGGTTTCCGTTAGTGGCCCGCCTTGGCGTTCCAAACTCCGAACTGAAACAGGAGATAGCTTGTCAAAATAGCTCGCCTCCACAGCACAGAGATAGCGTTTCGCAGGCACATGCAACCGAGCAGGTTCGGTAACCGCTGAAACAAAATACGGTTCCAAAAGTGCTGCAACAAGTTCTTCATGTTTATCATCTATTCCTTGCGCCACAATCGCTTGGGGTAAATCATGAACCAGATGACCGTAGTCGTGCAAGATAGCTGCGGCTATCAGTGTATCGCTGGCACCATCCTTCTCGGCAGCGTGGGCAGTCTGTAGGGCGTGTTGTTGTTGTGTGACCTGTTCGCCCCCTTCATAGAGTTGATCACCATAGTTCTGAAACGCTTCAAAGATTTCGTCAATGATAGTTGATTTACTCATGCTTTTTTATCCCTATGCGTGTGTAAGATGTGTCAAATTTACGTTTGCCGCTAAAAAACGACCTCCCGTTCAGTTTTTGCTGATTCGTAGCAGCCATCGATTAATCGCTGTAAATTCAGCAGTTGCCGGCGTTCCTGCATTACCCAAGGGGTGCCCTGCCGCAAACGCTGAATAACATCGGCATCTTGGTTTCGGATGCTCTCGCCCCAGCCACTGCTTTCCCGCAATTCTGGAGTTTTATCGACGACTTCGCCGTCCTCGTCCACCGTCACGGTGAACGGATCGCTGTTGAGCTTGCCTTTGGTCGTGACCATCTCGAAATGGTGAGGGGGCGGAGAATCATCGCACCAATTACCCTCTAATATACAGGTGGAACCATCGTCAAATCGAACAAAGGCAGTCAATAGATCCTCGACATTAAACCGTTCCCTTATCTCCGGTGAAGCGAGTGACCCGCGTTTTCCGGGAAACAGGCGACGCATTGAGGCAGTCACTGAGACAGGATTCGGACAACCAGCCACCCAGATGGCAAGATCAAGTGCGTGTATCAGTGTAGATGCGAGGACACCCCCAGCAGAGCTGCTCAGATAATAGTGAGGTCCCCACCAAGGCGGATTGACGTGACATCCCCAAACTTTACTAAGCACCGGTTTCCCAATCCCGCCGGACGCCATCAAATCGTGGAGGTAGCGGGAGGTCGGCATATATCGCATATTCGTGCCCAGTTGGATCTGACGACCCAGCCGCTCCGCTGCATCAAGCACCGCGATCGCCTCATCCAAATTCCTCATGAACGGTTTCTCGCAAAGTACATCCGCCCCCGCTTCTAGTGCCGCAAGTGCCATCTGCATATGGGTGTTCGGCATCGTGGCGACGATCACTAGATCAAGTTCACCGGGTGCGAGCATCTCTTTAACGCTCTCTGTTGCCTGCGCTTGGGGCCACTCCTCTTTTGCGTTCTGCAACCGTTCAGGACTGAGATCGCAGAATGCACTTACGACAGCGGTTTCTGCCCCTAATTTTTTAATAACGCTTAGGTGGTTCTTGCCCTGTGCACCGCAACCAATTACACCAACCTTTACCGGCGGATCTATCATGTGTACTCCTCTTTGCAAAATTGCCTACTTTCATCGTTCATTTTTTTCAATATACCCCTATTGCCATTGGAATATTTCGCTTTCGCTAACTCTCACCGGTGGAGGTTAGCCGGTCCAATTTTCGCACCCTCGGAAAGGCATGTGGAATCCGTCTACATATTTCGGACGCGGTGCGTAGTCGTTCACATCAGGAACCCCTTCTCCGCGCAATAGAAACGCACAAGGCCAAGGCTCCTTTGAGGTAATTCGTGTGCTTGTGGGAATATAGCGAATAGTCAAGCCACAGCGCCGTTGAGCGGAAGTATTTGGGTTGGAGCCATGAATAATGTTCGGGTGATGTACAGAAACATCGCCAGCTCTCAGTACAAAGTCAACCGCTTTGGACTCATCAACCAATGCGGGATCCATGTGTGAACTGAGGACGTTAGGAACATCAACGCTACGGTGCATTTCATGGAGTTCCATTCGCTGTGTGCCGGGGATAACGCGCATACAGCCATTCGCTGGGGTCGAATCATCGACAGCGAGCCACAGTGTAACGACCTCCATCGGTGCGAGGGGCCAATAGCTACCGTCCTGATGCCAAAGCACCGGTCTTCCATCGGTAGGTGGTTTGCTGATATAGTGTGAAGCAAACAGAGCAATGTTGGGACCAACAAAAATTTCCGCAATATCAAGTAGGCGAGCATCGCTAATTAGTCGGACCCAGAATGGATCTTCTCTGACAAGACGATGGTGTAAATGTTCGGGGCGTAAATCCGGATTCTTCTCAAGCAGCCAATCAACGTGATTGCTGGTCTCTTGAACCAACTCTGCATCGAGAACGTCTCGAAAAATCGCGTAACCATCGCGTTCATATTGCTCGCGAGCGGGAGCATGTTTGTTCGATGAATTGTCCATCAGATTTCCTTTCGCGATAGATGCATGGGTTCAGACATCACACATGAACAGCCCTCACCCAAGCTGAATGCGGACATTTTATCACGAATTTACACATGATGTAAAGCCAACTTTTGCAACTATCTAGGGTCATTTATAGTGGACCTTAGAATTAATGGGACACGCCAAACCGGGGCAGTTCGGATACCGAACCTACCGTTCTCCCGTTGGGTAGCCCCCCTATTTCCCCCCGCTAGTTTTCCCCCCTGCTTGCGGGAGGGACTAAGGGGGGGTAGAATAAAGGGGGGTGCCGATGCGGGGCGGTTAGAAAACGCCCATACCGGGGACGCAAGTGTTTATTTATTTTTTGAATTCACTATAAAAGCGAACTTTAGGTTAATTACTGGCTTCCTTTTTCTCGATCGGGACCTGCATCAATTCTAAGATAAAGCCATCTGGATCCTTGAAGAATACTACATACACGATGCCCCATTCCAAATCAAAGCTAACCGGCTCCGACACAAATTCGACACCTTTTGCCGTCAGATCTTGATAAGCAGCCCACACATCCGGCACACCGAAGCAGAGATGCGAGTGAGCGACATCACCTAATTGTGCATCAGACACTTTACCTTCAGGTACGACGTATTGCTGCAAGTCAAGCATAACCCCCGGCGTTTCGGGGGCTTCCAACCTCACCACTTCCATAATCACATCCGGTTTGCCTGCCATCTTTGAGATAGTTTCGCCCTCTAAGCGATGCCGTTCTACCTCTTTGAGTCCGAGCAGATCGCAATAGAACCTCAGCGAGCGTTCCATATCGCTGACTGTTACCGATACATGGTCCAGAATGTTGACAGAATTAATCATGTTATGCCTCCTTCATATCGCGTTATACGCAGATTGGACGAAAAAACGTCCCTTATGTTGAGCGATCCTCTTTGAATCGAGGAGATGCCGTAGATGTGCCAGATAGAATCGATGAGAATTATCGCTTGGCGTATCTTGGAATTGTAGTTGCAGGGAGTGGAGATCTTGAGTATAATACTCGACAAATTCGACATATCAAAACAGGGGAGTATAAACCGTGCGATTTCGGCGCAAAGAGGAAACTGGAAGCAACCCATCACCTACCAATCGAAAAACTGAAGTGCCTGATCCTGACCTTCAGGCACACAAATATAGCATCCAGTTTGATATTTCTCCAGAAATATCTTATCTGAATGATTCACTCCCCCGACTACTCCCTGAATTTTTGCCCCTCTTTGAAGGTTTTCCGGAGGCTGTCTGGATTTCGCAGCAAGCCGTTGAAGAAGGGCTCGATTTCTGTCAAGTGACCTTCTGGACTTTTTCCGACGAACCCGACGCAATTAAGGCATTTTCTATCTGGTTTCAAGCATTTTTTAGAGATGAGCGGATTATTGATCTGCTAGAGCGTTTTGTTAGACACGCGCTTGAAGACCCCGATGAAATAGAGGTCACTCTACTCGATTGGGCACGGATTCATGTAACGGAAGGGGAAATGCAACAGGCTGCCGAGGAGGAACGCCATTCTATCAGATTAACCGCTGTGTAGCGGTTAAAACGGCGTTGACAAACCATACCGCAAATGCTATACTGCTAGCTGTATTTCTCGCATCTATCGAAACGTGTAACAAGAAATCATTGAGTCTTTATCCGAATCACAAAGGAGCGCGGCTTGGCTGAACTCTACGCCGCAAAGAGATAATGAACCGATTCCACTCTCTTCACACTCTTACGTTCCTATTAGCTATCACTGTAAGCAATGGGTCTGCGGATACTATCGACAGAGTGTTTCAGAACTTCAAAGCAGCTTACGAAAAATCTAAAAACTTTAGTGCTGAATTTGAGGAGACCACATTGCGGGCAGGAAACAAAAGTATCGCGCGCGGACGATTAATGTTCAGTAAACCGAATCTGTTACGCAAGAAATATGTCAGCCACAAAGATCCGACACAACTCGCACAACTCATTGTGCTTGACGGTGAATATTCTTGGTCATATACGCCACTACTCAGTCAGGTTAATAAGATGAAATGGGGCAGAGCCAACCGCAAAGAGCTATTGCCGGGGTTGGGAGCGTCCCTAGATGAAGCTGCCGAAAAATTTAACATGGAGCTAGTGCCGGACGAAGTGGCAAATCCGAAGGGTATCTACCGTATCAAGCTGGTTCCCAAGCCACAGATACCGCCTAATCTGGAAACCAATGAGCCCCGCGAGATTATTGAAATATGGGTCAAATCTGATAATTGGTTACCCGTCCAATTTGGTTATCAAACTGAAAGCGATAATGACGGCAGTATGAGCGTTATTGTTGCGTTTGCGAACATCCAGCGGGATATAGAGATGAACGCTGATTTATTTAAATTTGTTATTCCTGATGGGGTTGAAGTGATTGATCTTTCAGCCAATCAGTGAAACATTAAACACAATACCTAATATGCAAATCTCCACCCATTAAAGCAGGGATAAAGTAGATGGATTTCCACAATGTGATGCGCCTAGCAAATTATTTGACGATTGCACGCATGCTTCTTATCCCTTTCTTCATGCTCTCTTTCCGATATGAACGCATGTTGCCGGCACTCATTATTTTCTGCGTGGCAGCTATCACAGATTATTTCGACGGAGTCATCGCCCGCAAACAGGGGACGACCAGTTTTGGGAAGTTTATGGATCCGCTTGCAGATAAACTCCTTGTTGGTGCGGCATTGATATGTTTGACACGCTTTAAGGGGGGATTGATTCCGGGGTGGATGGTGCTAATCATTATGGGGCGTGAGGTTGTTGTCACGACACTCCGCCTAGTCTTTGTTGGACGATATGGCACGGTGGTCGCAGCGAGCAAGTGGGGAAAATATAAGACATCTTCACAGATGGTTGTCATTATTATTAGCCTCGTTTTACTTGTCAGCCACGAATATAGTCATTTACTGAATATAGACATGGATTTTGTTATTCAACTCCCAGGACCCATTTACTTTATGATGTACATTCCCTTGGTTCTTACGGTTATTTCAGGATTAGAATTCTTATATAACAACCGCAAAGGGATCTATGAATTGATGCGATCCCCGGACACTTATACAGATGATGACATCTAATAAGCAATGACGCTAGTTTACAACTGTTGATACGCTCTCCGGGCACAGACCGAAAGTGAAATATGAAGACCCGAAAGGCAGAATGAAGCAATAAACCATTGAGCTAATGAACTGATGACCCAACCCATTCGATGTTTCATCGCAATCGAAATACCAGAGACGATCCAAAATCAGTTGGCACGTATCCAAAGCACTCTACGAAAGCAGATTCAAAAAGCATCTTGGGTGAAACCAGGCAACATTCATTTGACGTTGAAGTTCTTAGGGGATGTTGACCCAGAAGATCTTGAGTCCATCGGAGAGGCAATCGAAGGGGCGGTCATACGTCACCGCAGTTTTTCATTGTGCCTCGGCGGTTTCGGGGCATTCCCCAATTTCGCACGCCCACGAGTCCTGTGGACTGGCGTAAAGGTTGGAAGTGAGCGGGTATCTGCCCTTGTTCGAGACCTCAATGTGGCATTAACTGATTGTGGATTTTCGATCGACACCAAGACGTTCAATCCCCATTTAACAATCGCCCGACTGAAAGAGCGAATCGACCTTCGGCCTTTCACGAATCAGTATCGTCAATATGATCGCATTGATGGGGCAGAGATGAGCGTCAATACAATCTCGCTTATCCAAAGTCAACTTCACCCCACAGGCGCGATTTACTCAACTTTACAATCCTATTCACTCACGTAACATCGAAAATGGTATCAAAGGAGATTTAGTATGGCAGCAGACGATAAGAATAAAGTCATTGATCTTACAATTTCGCAAATTGAGCGGCAGCACGGCAAAGGCGCGATTATGCGCTTTAGCAGTGAAGATATCCTGCCCGTCGAAGTAATTCCAACCGGCTCACTCGCCCTAGACATTGCACTTGGCGTTGGCGGTGTGCCTCGGGGACGAATTGTAGAGATTTTTGGACATGAATCTAGCGGTAAAACGACACTCGCTTTACACATCATCGCTGAGGCTCAAAAAATGGGTGGGACCGCTGCGTTCGTCGATGTTGAACACGCGATTGATCCAATGTATGCTAAACGCATCGGTGTCAATATGGAACACCTACTTATATCCCAACCGGATACAGGTGAACAGGCGCTAGAGATTGTTGAAACGCTAGTGCGTAGCAGTGCTATTGATGTGGTTGTAATCGACTCTGTGGCAGCTCTCACACCTCAAGCGGAAATCGAGGGTGAAATGGGCGATGCACATGTGGGGTTATTGCCGCGTTTGATGTCCAAAGCATTGCGCAAACTCTCTGGAGTGGCAAGCAAATCGAAATCGTGCATCATTTTCACGAATCAGATTCGTCAAAAGATTGGCGTTATGTTTGGTAATCCAGAAACTACACCGGGTGGACTCGCCCTTAAATTCCACGCTTCTGTCCGCCTTGAAATCCGACGGGCGGAAACCCTCAAGGAAGGGGACGAGATGGTTGGCAACCGTATCCGGGTTAAAGTTGCCAAGAATAAAGTGGCACCTCCCTTTACACAAGCTGAATTTGAAATGACATTCGGGGAGGGTATTTCTAGGCTAGGCGATCTGCTCGACGTAGCAACGGATCAAGATATTGTGAATAAGAGCGGTGCATGGTTCTCTTATAACAACGAGCGTCTCGGTCAAGGTAGAAACAATGCCAAAGAATATCTGATTCAACACCCTGAGATCATTGACGAAATTGAAACTAAAATTCGTGAGAACCTTGGTATTTATGCCCAATCCGCCCCTGCATCGATTGCCGGTGTCAATTCTGACGCATCTGATAAGGAGTAAGTCCGATTCGCTATTAATTCCATGGACATGCTTGAAATAGACGGAAATTACGGCGAGGGCGGCGGTCAAATCCTACGCTCAAGTCTTAGTTTGTCTGCGATTCTTAATCGCCCCATCCGTATCAACCGCATACGCGCAGGACGAAAAAAGTCGGGACTCGCTCCACAGCATCTCACCAGTGTTAATGCAGTGGCTGCGATTACCAATGCTGAAGTAACCGGCGGACAACTCGGTTCCCAAACGTTGACGTTTCACCCTCAAGAGATTACCGGCGGAAACCATACCTTTGATGTCGCAGAAATTCGGCCGAGTGCTGGGGCGTTATCGTTAGTTTTCCAAGCGGTAGCACTGCCGTTGTCCTTTGCTAAAGTCTCCTCAACTGTAACTTTGCGCGGTGGAACCCATGTCTCTTGGAGTCCCACCGTCCATTTTCTACAAGAAATTTTCATACCGATGGCAGCAAAGTTCGGGTTTCAGGGTTCGATTCAGTTGAACCGGTGGGGTTGGTATCCCAAGGGCGGTGGAGAGGCGATCGCAGGAGTGCAGCCAACCGTAGATTGGCATGGTGTTGAATTCAGAAATCGTGGAAAATTGCAAGCAATCCACGGCATTTGCGCTGCTTCCAATCTCCCTGAACATATCATCAATCGGCAGCACAACCAGATCGAAAGACGATTGCAAAAATTCAATGCGCCGGTCAACATAGAGCGAGTAAACGGGGAATCGATCGGCCAGGGAACGCTTGTTTTTTTAAAGGCAGAATTTGAAAATACCCAAGCTGGGTTCTCCGCGCTTGGTGCGCGCGGTAAGCGGGCAGAGCGCGTTGCCGATGAAGCCTGCCAAGCGTTGGCAGATTTTCTGGTATCAGACGCAGCGATTGAACCGCACCTTGCGGATCAACTCATTCTCCCGATGGCACTTGCAAAGGGAGAATCTCGCTTTACCACCTCTCAAATCACGCGACATCTCACAACAAACATCTGGTTGGCCCAGCAATTTTTACCCGTTCAATTTGAGGTGAATGGAGTCGAAAACGAACCGGGAGAGATTGTCAAGGTAGATTGTTGAAAGTCCGGTTCCTCTTTACGAAAGCAAAAAACTCAAAACCCCCTCCACAACATAGATGAAACCGCTTAATCGCGAAATTGACGAACTCATACAGCATGGAATCTCTGAGAAAATCTTCCCCGGTGCCGTTGCATATATCGCAGCAGGTGATGCAATCCCATATTGCGAGGCATTTGGCTGCCGAATGTGCACCCCTAAAATTAAACCGATGCAGTGCGACACAATCTTTGACCTCGCCTCCCTCACCAAACCGATTGTGACCGCGACACTCATCATGCGCTGTGTTGAGGAGGGAGCTGTTGAGCTCAATGAGCCACTTCAAAATTATCTTCCTGAATTCAGCCATCCACAAGTAACCGTTTTTCATCTCTTGACCCATACCTCTGGCCTTCCAGCGTGGCGTGCAACCTATCTAGAATCAAAAAACAAGGACGGAATTGTCAACTATCTGAGCAAAATCCGATTGGATTATCCGACGGGAACGCAGGTGGTTTATAGCTGTTTGGGATATATTCTTCTTGGAAAATTGCTTGAACGCCTCACAGGCGAAGTGCTAGATGCACTCGCACAGAAACGGATTTTTCAGCCACTTGAAATGAAATGGACCCGCTATAATCCACCATCGGCCTGGACAGATCAGTGCGCGGCGACAGAGGATTCCAACAGCTTTGAAAAACGGATGGTAGACTATCAACCACACGATTGGCGGGAAGGAATCATCGTGGGCGAAGTACACGACGAAAATGCCCATTTTCTTGGCGGTGTTTCAGGGAACGCCGGACTGTTTTCAATCGCTACGGATATTGGCAAATTTTGCCAGATGCTGATAGACGGTGGAGATGGCGTCTTGACGACCGAGAGCATCAGCCAGATGGCGACCATCCAGACAACAGGGTTAAATGAGTCGCGCGGCATTGGCTGGATTATCCTAGCAGATGGTTCGCTCTATCATACTGGGTTTACTGGAACTTCAATCCGAATCAACCTAAAAAGAAAAATGTTTGCTATCCTACTGACAAACCGGGTGCATCCCGACGCGTCTCGCCCCGGCATCATCGACTTTCGATCCAAGTTTCATCAATCTATTTTTTTATCTCGAAAGGCAGGTAAAAAACATGCAAGAGACGTTAAGAGGGTTTATAGCTAGTATCACGGAGCTATTGATAAGGGTATTAGGAGAATCTATAGTTAATGTCCTATATGCGTTTATAATTTTAATTGGGTTACTAATTGCCTATAAAGTATCGAAGCGATTGATTATCGGTGCGATGCATATTCAGGATCGTACCGATAATCAAGTTCGTCAGTTTATGGCAATGTGGAGATATGGGTTTTTGTTGGCAGCTATTGTTTTTGTCGTTGTAAGTATGTCAGGGTCACTGGCTGCAATGGGATTGACAGTGGCTTTTGTCAGTATGATTTTGGGTTGGTCCCTCCAACGACCTGTAACCGGTGTCGCGGCCTGGTTGATGGTAATGATTAAGCGTCCCTTTATGATTGGCGATCGTATTATTATTCAAGGGGTACGAGGGGATGTCTTGGAAATCTCGCCCACACATATTCTGCTCGGCGAAGTCGGCGGCACAGTGGGTGGTGAGGAGTCTTCCAATCGCGGTATTTTGATTCCAAATGCGGTGTTGTTTGATCAGATGGTAATCAACTATGCCGTTTCTGACGATACGAAGTATATCTTGGATGAGGTCCCTGTCAGGGTGTCCTACGATTCGGATTATAAATTGGCAGAGCAGACATTGATTAATTGCGCTCAAGAAGCAACAAAAGAAATTGTAGAAGAGACAGGACAAGATCCCGAAGTGCGCGCCGAGTTCTTTGATTCAGGGGTCAGGATGCGCCTGCGCTATCAATCAATTGCTGTGGATAGGCAGAAAATATCGACTGCGATCGTTGCAAAGATTGTGGAAGCCTTTAGCGAAAGTGATGAACTTGGTTTTGCCTACCCCCATTCTGCCATAGAGTATAAGTTGTCTGACGTGGCATCTCTACCACCAATGTACAAGGAGGTTCCTCTCAATCAAGAAGTTGACTGAAATTGAGTTAAACTCCAATATTGATTTTTGAGTCAAAGCGACACGCAGATATGAAGATAACGAACATGCAGATAATAAGATATGTTGTGGGCTTGACTTGTCTGTTTTTTCTCGTCGTAAGTGCGAGAGCACAGGTCAATATTGAGACATTGCGGAGGCTGGACTCAAAGCCGGGCTGGTATAACAATATTACTTTAAGTTTAACATACCAATCCGGAAATACAGACCTACTCAGATTCAAGAGCAGTTTGCGATCTGATTACTGGTTTGGCAAGTATCACACTTTCGGCATTGCTACCTTGCAACAAGGTAAGCAAGGCGGAAAGTTGTACACTGATAAGGGGTTCATTCATCTACGCGGTGCCCGTTCTATCATCGAGCATCTAAGTATAGAGATATTTCTTCAGAAACAGTTCAATGAGTCGATTCTGTTACGAGACCGAAATTTGGCTGGCGGTGGGCTTCGTATCTCCGCCCTCAAGCAACGTACGGATAAGAAAAATACGGGAGTAAATCTCTATCTCGGTATTGGAGGAATGTGGGAAAATGAGACCATAAATGACAAGGGACATGGTGAGGTCGAGACGAATATTATCCGTTCTACCAATTACATCTCTGCAGCATGGCGAATTGATAAACGATTTTCTGTCGTCGTAACCGGCTACTACCAACCTTATACCCGACGTTTTTCTGATTTTCGCGTTCTCTCTGAAAGCCGTTTTGAATTTCATGTAACGAAAACAGTATCGATCAACACTCGGTTGAATATTCGCTACGACAGTGAGCCACCGGCTGGTGTTGAGGAACACGATTTAGAAATTGTCAATGGGTTGAGCTATAAGTTTTGAATTTAAAATAAAGGGAAAATTGGAATGCTCAAAATTAAAGATAGATCTGTGTATAGTTGCTATATTTTCTTAACATGCAGCTTCCTATTGGTCTTTTCAAACACGCTCATTATCTCGGCAGATCAATCAACCCCGAAGCCAGAAAAAGAATATGTCTACCTACCCCTTGCGCTCTCAATTGTCCCGCAAATAAGTTCCGTTGAGTACGAGCCGAACGAGGTGCCTCATCTGTCCTTTAATCTGCTCGCTGGATACTATGCCAAACTGGATGGGTTTGAATTGGGAGGGCTCGCTAACTTGGAGACCGAGGAAGTATACGGTGTGCAACTTGCGGGCCTGACAAACGTTGTTGGTGGGAACGTTAAGGGAGTCCAGGCTGCGGTTGGCCTTAATCTTATCCGTACAGATCTCAAGGGATTACAGGTTGCACTCGGTGCGAACATTGTCCCTGGAAATGTTGAGGGCTTCCAAGCTGCCTATGGACTCAACTTGGCAGGGAGCAACCTTGATGGAATCCAGATCTCACGAGCTGCAAATATCGTTGACGGATACGTTGAAGGAGCGCAGGGCTCCTATGGATTCAACGTCGCCCGTGGTGATCTCAAGGGATTACAGGTTTCAAGAGGTGCGAATATTGTCGGTGGGAGTGTTAGGGGATTCCAGGGGGCCTACGGACTCAACCTTGGTAGCGATATCCACGGTCTGCAACTCAGTGCACTCAATATTGCTCGTGGGCGTGTCGGTGGAACGCAGATTGGTGTTATCAATATCGCCCGGAGAATGACAGGCTTCCAGTTGGGTGTCATTAATATATCTGGAAGCAACACCGGCAATTCTGTTGGGCTATTCAGTTTTACCAAGAGCAAGCTCTTGCATCTCCACCTCTGGAGCAGCGACACCGAAAATGCGAACGTAGGGCTGCGATTCGGCGGTAGCCGCAGCTACAATCTACTGATAGTGGGGGGGCAACAGAACGTGGATCCAATGCGGTGGTCTTACGGAATCGGTATGGGTGGGCATACTCCGCTTAGCGAGCATTTCTTTATGAACATTGATGGAGTTGTCCGGCATGTTCACTACGGTGTGTGGGATAAGGATGAGCAGGGCAACTTTCTCACTAAACTGCGTGTCGCTATCGGTTGGGAGCAGTATGAGCGCTTGAGCGTCTTTGGTGGGATTGCACTGAATATCTTTCTGTCGGGTGCAGGTGAGGCATCTGACTTCGCTTATGGACTAGATTACTTAACCGAATGGGGCGACGTGAAAATCCGGCTTTGGCCCGGAGTCTTTGCCGGTGTTCAGTTTTAGGTGTTGTGACACCAAAGGGAATTGTCCTTAATTCTAAGCCCAAATGCAGCGGAGGAAAGATAAAAAAAATATGAACAGACAGACGAAACTTATCCTTGGCGTTGTAGGTGGAGTTGTATTTATTCTGTTATGTTTCTCGAGTGAGTTTATTTCTTTTTGCGCCGGCCAAAAGACTTGGACACCTCGATTATGCCGCCTGCTCCACCGCGCGATGTTACACTTGTCCCATTGCCACCGCCTATACCCTCGACTCTTGCGGTTAGGGCAACGCTGCCAATCGCAGACCTTGAGAACCTCGCTTCATCGACACTTGATGATTATTTGCGTAACCCTATCCATGCAAAAAATGAATCGCTGGAATATTCTGTGACGCTACGGTTACGTGAAATCACCATGAAAGGTGTAGAAGGTTCACCGCAAGGATATAATTTTGCCGAAAAAATAATTGAAGGGGAGTTGCTGCTTGATTTTAACGGTTGGGCACGCGTCTCTAAGCGAATTTTCGGAAAAACGCTTCAAAAACGGGAAGATGTTACCGGTAATGCAGTTGCCAAATTACAACTTGGATTAACATTTAATCTAGATTGGAGCGTTACAGCAACAGCGCACTCGGACCTTCTCATTCAACAGGCAGACATTGAGATTTTGGGCTTAACAGTCTCAATACGCAAGCCGCTTACAAAATTGATAAAGGAGACGGTCCTCCCTAAATTAGAATCTAAAATTGTTAGATATATCACCCAGATAGAGATAAAAAGCAGCGTCTCCAGTTTGTGGGCGCGACTCTATGAACCGATAGTCGTCAATTCGGTGCCACCCATCTTCCTTTCAATAGAACCGCTAGAAATCCTCGCGCGGCAACCCTCAAGCGATGCAGAAACACTCTACCTCAATTTTGGAATTAAAACCTATATTAGGGCAAACATCGGAGAGAAATCTTCGATTGTAAGCGATGCAACGCATACAGAGATTCCAGTTACGGAAGATAGAGAGGGAAAGAAGAAAGCGATACCGAACCTCCATTTTGTTGACTCGCTTGAGTCGGGATACAGTATTACCGCGCCCCTCCTAGTGACTTATGCGACCATTGAACAGCTAGCGCGCCCCCATGTAGAGAAAGCACACCAGATTAAAGGAATTGAAACGTTTGTTGATAGCTTAACCATCTATGGAAGTCAAACGAAACTCGTTGCTGGGCTATCTTTTCGGATGCCAAAACTTCGCGCAAACGGACAGGTGTATCTCCTCGGCACCCCTCACTACCATCCAGAGGAAATGACGCTTTCAGTTACCGCCTTTGACTATTCGCTCACAACGCAAAGTCTACTTTTAGGGATGGCAGAGAATATGGGTGGAGGAACATTTCTTCATCTACGTGAGAAAGTGGAGTCGAAGCTTGTCTTTTCATTGGAAGAGCGGTTGATGCAGCTGCGGGAAAAACTTCAAGTGGCGATTGAAAATCGGGCGATTGGCCCCTATATCCGCTTACATGGAACCGTGGAGACAATTACCCCGGAAGCACTTCATCTAACCCCAGAAGGCGTCCGTATTCCCTTCCATTTAGAGGGGGAACTTCGCTGCGAGGTTAAACTAGATTCTTCAAGTGCTTCCGATCAGGCAGCTCCTTCAGAGCTGGTTGAGGAGGAGCAAGCAGCCCTTGACCAAAGCGACGAATAAATTAACCTAATGCCTGTTGCTAGGGCGCGTTGACATTTTGATGTTGCTAATTCAGCAAACGCTGTCATCATATCCACCTAATCAATTGCAATCCGCTCAATTGAATGGACAAAGAGCACATCATTCGCACCCGCGTAACGCCGCAGCGTTTGGGTCACTGCTTCCGGTTCGAGATTTTCCCCTATTACACCTGCAATAACTAAATCAGCCTGCGAAGAGTGGTGGGACACCTCTTCCTCCAAGGCTTCTCCATTGCTGCACGAAACAGAAGTTACATTCTGCGCTGAAATCGGCAACCGTCCTTCCCTCATCCATGCTGAGAGTCTGTCCGCCTCCCGTTCCGCGTCCACAGAATCAAAGCACACAAAAAGCTGAATCTCGGCACGTCTCCATTCCGGGTGTCCTACAATGATATACGCCAGCAACAACATCATCGGAGCGTTCATCAAGTTCTCCTCAGTTACCCATACATGGATTGAAGAGCGATAGCCGAATCGGTATTTCGTCGATCGCAAGATAAGGACATTGAACATCGAATTCATAGCGAGCCGAGCCCCTTGACCAACATCATTAATCTCATCAATATTTTCCTGATCAAACTCAAAGAGGATGGAGTTGTTCGGCAAGCCGGAAATCCCCGGCATCTGCAGCGTCTGTGCGACAGCGAGTTGGAACGTCGGACAAATCAGGGTATCAACAAAGATGCCCGCCCTGCTGACCTCTGTCCGTTGGATTAATTCGTCAACATGGACGCGCGCATCAATCTCATCAGGGAACGAATAATCGCCGTGGAAGAACTGGAGGAAGTGACCGAATCCGTGCCGATGGCAAATCCAACGGAGCAGATCGAAATGCCCAAGCCGACGTTCACCAAATTGGGTTACCGCGATGATCGATGGACGCCACCCTCCTTCAGATGAAATTACACGGTTCTTCTGTAGGGTAATCTGCAACCACCGGGTTAGTTGGAACATAGTTCCTTGGAAAATCGCCGTTAAGTCGCGCTGCCCACGATGGGTATGGCGAAGTCCGAGATAGATTGTTAGCATGAGAATGATTGAGAGGAACGCGTACAGCACGTTTATCTGAATCATCATCAAGCCGCACATCACGGTGCCAACCAATGACAAATACCAACGGGAATGAAACGTGGGACGATAGGATGGATTACCCGCGAAGTGCTCCAGGAAAGACACCGCACAGAGGACACCATACGTCACAATGAAGAACATGGTGAGGATGCGGGCGATAAAGTCTACATCGCCAGCCACGATGAACACAATCGCTATGGCACCTGATACGCAAGTTGCATATACCGGCTCCTGCGTCTGACCTACCCCTTTTTCCATCAGACGGTTCAACTGAGAAAACGGTAAAACATTGTCACGACCAAGCATCTGGAGCGTTCTGGGGGCAACCAAGATCGAGCCAAGAGCAGAAGACAACGCCGCTGCGCCCAACCCAATGTAGATTGCGGGGCCCCACAGGGCAATCTTTGTCATAACAAACTGATCAGCGGCGAGTGCCTCGGGCGTAGCACTTTGGGCAAGCTTAACAGCGACGAGCGCGTATATGACCATTCCTGCAATCGTCGCGCCTATTGTACCGAGCGGTATGCTCCTTTGGGGATTCTTCAGATCGCCGGATAGCCCAAGTCCTGCAATCATACCGGTGAAGGCAGGAAAGCAGATGGCGAAAACCGTGCCGAAGCTATCACCCCCTTCAATACGGGCGGTGATGTTCAGGCCTTCCGGGCGTATATCTGCGGGTGCTTCTCCCAAAAAGAACGCACCGATTGAGGCCGCTAGGATTGCACTGACCGCCCACAGTGCCCATATTCCCATATCGGCTCCCTTAGTTAACATCAGCGCGATAAGGAGGAGCGTGCCGGTGAGACTTACCCAGCGGGCATCAAGTTTGAATTCGTATGTGGCAGCCACCCATTCATAGAGCGGTTGCAATGCCTCTGCGAACGCAACCATATAGAAGGCAATCGAGATTGCTTGGGAAAGATATAGGGTAATGCCAATCGTGCCACCGATGGTTGGTCCAAAGGAACGGCTGACTATGTAATACGCGCCGCCGCCCGCCACGCGGCGGTTTGTTGCAATCTCGGACACCGCCAACACTGTGGGAATGGTCACCAAATGTCCGAGAGCGATGATTGCCAAGCTGCCCCAAAGTCCTACATGACCGACAGCATAACCGAACCGCAAGAAAAGAATTGCACCCAGAATTGTACAGATTGAGGTGAGGAAAACAGGTGCGGTGCCAAAGCCGTGCCCATCTTGGGTATGTGAGACACCGCTGCTAGAGGTCAACCCGGATTGTTGTGTCGCATTTGAAAACATTAAAATGATTTCTCCTTCATCAAAATATCAACGCGTCCTAACTTGTTTATTCGCCTTCTTCCTTCTTATCACGGGAGCGGATATTAGTTAGTTCCGACTTCTTTTCGGCAAAAGCAGTTTTCCCAGCCTCGACAGCTGCTTTCACGCTTTCCGTCGTATCGTCCACGCGCACTTTCCCCTTGTTAACCAAATCAGTAACCGTTTCGGTTGTAGTATCTTTCACGCGATGGGTAGTGCTGATAGCTTTTTCCTTGACGGCCGTAGAAGCCTCGCGAATCTTCCGCCGTGTCTTTCTACCGCTCATGGGTGCAAAGAGCAAACCGAGAGCTGAACCGACTAAGCCTCCCGAAAGGAATGCCAAAAGTGCACCAAACCTATTGCCTTGTTTTTCACTACTCATTTGCATAACCTCCTTAGTTATAGTTAAACGTTTAGACGAATATTTACGCCTAATTTCATGAATAATCCAAAGAAATACTGCAGAACAGAGATCTACCCGTTTTGTGCTGTCAGAGTTGTATCTTCTGAATCTGATGTGTGTGATTGCCGAGGCCCCCTGAATACCTCCCAGCCTGCCTTAATCGCACTCCATGTGCTGATAATATCTGTGACAGATCCAGAAAGTCGATCACGATAGTATTCCGCATGCTTGATTGTTGTTTGCGAAGCATCTTTGACGGTGTCAACCAATCCATCAATTTTTGCAATGTTTTGGTTGACGGTTTCTGTTATTTTTTGAATATTATGCATTGTCGGTTGAATCTCGGAGTCACTAATCTGCCGAATAGACGCAGCAATGCGCTTGGTAGTCTCGAGCAACTGCGGGAGCTCTTGATTCAACGCTGTAGCAGTTCTATCCAGAGATTTCAGTAAAGAACGTGCAACGTTGCTCACGTCTTTATGTATAACAGCTAACTCCTCAATCGCCTTGAGAAGGTTGAAAACGTTTCCATCTAGCAGGGCCTCTACGGATTTTAAGATCTTCCCAATCCGAAATGCTAGCCATGTAAAAAAGATAGAAAGCACCAATAACAATAAACCCAGAGGGATTTGCCAATAAAGGGAAGGCTTCATATTAAGCAAGATATCCATATTTACTCCTTACAGAAACAAGGTGTATTGATACTTAACAGATTTATTTCATCACCGCTTGGAGAGTCTCCAACCTTATATGCCTTGAAGCAAGTTCAGATAATCGCCTCGTTTTTTGGCAGATTATCCAATGCTTCCGGCATTGACCGAATTGGCGAAAGTAACACATCAACACGCCCTGGCAACTTGGATTAAATCATGTCCATTCTGGTGATATGTCTCAATAGAGGGGTATGGGGTACTTCGTAAAGTGTAAGAAAATATCTTACGCTTTACGAGGTCGCTGTAAATCCCATAGTATTCACACTTTGTCTCTTTAGAAGACGCGGTAGTTGAGCACAACGGTAAAATTGCTGGTGATGTCTTCATTGGACACAATTTCAATCTGCTCTGTTGCCACTAGGTTGAGGTTATTCTCAATGTAGTAGATGAACGAGATCCCTAATGCCTGGCTATTCTCCGCCTCCCCCTCTTCAGGTTTGAACAACTGAAACAGATGTCTAAGACGAAGGTCAATACGGTTGGACAACTCGTAGGAAATATCGCTTGACAAGGACAACGCGTATGCAGATCCGAAGCTATCAAACGGCGTGTTCATTGAAATCCGCTCACTGATTTGCCATCGCCACGCGATTGGACGGGCATAGCTCGCAGTTACATCAAGATTTGCAATTGGACGGTCTTGGCCTTCATAAGGGGTGGTAATATCGAATTTGGTGCCAAGTGCCACGTCCCAACCGTAGAACCGATCTGCGATATCCTCGCGCTCCAGGACCTCTTCGATGCGAAGAATCCCAATTGCACCAAGCCCATCTTCTTTGAGCAGTCCTGATTCACGCATAACCGCTTCCATGTCTCTATACCATTCTTTTTCGTAGGTTTCGCTATATCTATCCCTATATTCGTTTTCACGATTGATAATCTTACTCAACTCAAGAATCGCGTCTTTGGGCAGATGACCGTTAAGCTCTCCCTCGCTAATGAGAAATTCTTCAATACGAACTGCTTTTGCCAGCGCAGTCGCCTCAATAAATCGTCCATATCCCAGTCCAACAGTCACAGCGGAAGCGGGGCGGTCATATACCTGCTGCATGTCTGAACTGGCACGGATAGAACCGAAGCTATCTCTAAGCAACGGATTGTTTTCCATGAGATATTTTTTGACACCGGCATCTCCGTTGACTTGGTAATTGCTTTCATACTCATCCGTCTGTATGTTCTTATCCAGCAAACCAGATCCAATAATGTCGATGGAATAGCCAAACGGCAACGAATCATAGAACCTTTTGTAAATACCGCCGATGTTTCCTTTGCTAGTTGTCGCCTCCGATCCTGCCATTGCATGGTTCATGGAAAAATCGATGAGGAGTCGATCCGCAGCACTGATTGGAACTTCGTAGTCAGTAACAGATACCTCTTGTGCAGACACATTGCTCACAATAAGGCTAAACCCTCCAAGTAAAGCAAGTGAAACTCCTAAAAGGACATACGCACATCTTTTTAACATAACAGCTCTCCTTTGTGTGAGTGTTTTGACAGTCAATAAACTGCTAACGGTAATTCAAACCAGAAAAAAATTAAAATACAACTCACAATATGGTGCAAGTACTATGCCAGCAAAGAGATCCGCCTTATGCTTAACTGTTGTTAAATTGACGGAAAGCCCTATCAAATCTGAACTGATAATATCTCTCCCCATATCAAAACAATATTACATATAGGCGATTATTATTTTGACCGATTTTTCAGAGGCTTGAAAGGGCTAGCTACTATCCCCTGAAAAAATCGGCAAAAAGCATTGATTTTCTCTGATGTCTCAAGTAAAATATAATTATAGAACTTACGCAGTTGAACGCCCAGATCCTGTGGTTCGACGATTTATCGCTGCTGGCCACCGTTACCAACGCCCGATAAATCGGGCAACTACAGTAGAGGCTCCATCAGGAGTCCGTTACAGCACCCCTCAACTTAATTCCATTGTCTACCACCTCCACCCATTTGGAAATAATTATGAACGATAATCCCCCGAAACACGCATCAAATTTTCTAGATGTAGACGACCCTAGCATCTTAGAAGAAATAGCAGAGGCACTACCCTCCAATGTCGCTTTCCTACCATCTGAGGACATGGCGCGAGTTTATAAACTTGCTCATATGGTTGCCCAATCTCCAAATACGACTATAGTACTTAGTGGAGAGAGCGGCGTTGGGAAAGAAGGGATTGCACAGCTCATTTATAAACTTGGTCCTCGAAAAGGGAAGCCCTTCACCGCAGTAAACTGCGCGAGTTTTCAGAATAACGAACAGTTGGCCCTTAGTCAGATCTTTGGCCACATAAGAGGGGCATATACCGGCGCAGATAGAGCAAACCCCGGACTCATTCTCGAAACTATGGATCAGGACCTAATCCTTGACGAAGAACAGGTGTGGTATAAATCGCCGAAAGGCGAGGAGGGTGGTATCTTATTTCTTGATGAAATTCACACTTTGCCTTTAGTTGTTCGATCACAATTACTTGTTTTTCTAGACTCTTATGCGTTCCGACCGCTTAGTGGAGGGCACCAACATCAGCGAAAGGTCAACATCCAAATCATTGCAGCGACAAACCAAGATCCCCACGAGGCATTAGGCCCAATGGATTTTCGTCAGAGATTGATGCAAGCTCACATTCATATCCCGCCCTTGCGGGAGCGACCAGAAGACATTCCAGAACTGATACGAAACTTTATGAAGAGCCACAACGATCTGCATAAGACTAACATTAATATTACGCCGGACGCTCTTAGTGAACTTAACGATCGAGAGTGGGACGGTAATATCCGCGAGCTAAAAAAGATAATTAATCAGGCTCATATCGTGGCCGCTTCAGAAAATATAGAATTGGATGCACGAGCTGTAGAGCTCGCGTTTTACATGGTCAAATACGGAGACCTCCCGGAGTACATGCAGCCCCAAACAAAGGAAAAGATACAACTTTTATGGGGGAACTTGTCTCCAAAAGAGCTTTGGTTAAGTTTACATCAGGATTTTCCGGCACGTGAATTTGACAGATTATCCGAGGTAGAGCAGCTATTTCATATTCGTACTGCGGCAGCTATGTTATCATCAACTATAGGAAATCCAGATTCTTCAGAAGATGCTTCAGACCAAAGTAGAATAATGCCAACCCCGATTTCAATGCCAAACGATTTACTAGACGAACTGACAGAGGAGTTCAAGGCAATCAGGGACTTTCTCAATAACCAGAGGCAGGGGCCCAAGAACCGAAGGCGAGGTCGGCCGCCTATAGAAATCGAAAATATCCTAGGCACCTATTATTACATAGCCAAGTACGGTTACAATTGGGACGATCTAAAATTGCTGCCGGACTCAGAGATGGACTATCCCTCACAAGATACTTATAACCGTTTTTTTGCAGAGCAGCTTGATGAAGGGGAGCCACGCAGCAATATAGCAATACAAGACAGCGTTGAGAACTACATTAATGAGTATACAGCATATGAGAATATGGTGCAGATCCCGGCCGGCGATTTCTACATGGGAAGTAACACTGAAGAGACTGAGGAGGACGCAAGACCACAGCATCGCGTCTATCTGGAGGGGTTTTCTATAGACCAGTGGGCAGTAACCAACGAGGAATATCAAGCATTTGTTCTTGCCAATCCGGAGTGGCGAAAACCGCCGGAGTCGCAAAAAAAGGATTCTAACCCCTATTATGATACACATTATTTATCTCTTTGGGCAGGGAATGACTACCCGAAAGGAAAAGGTAAGCATCCTGTGGTCTACGTGAGTTGGTATGCGGCAATGGCGTATGCACAATGGTTAGGAAAGCGGTTGCCCACAGAAGCTGAGTGGGAAAAAGCGGCGCGTGGAAATTTAGAAAATCAAGATTATCCATGGGGCAATTCTATTACTGACAAGCAGGCGAATTATCGATCTTTTGACAGGCATTATGCGCCGGCCCTAGCAACGGCTAAGAGTTATTACGACCCAAGTAGCCGTTTGTATAATATAGTAGGTAATGTGTGGGAATGGTGTTTGGATGACTATGATCGCGATCACTACTATAAGAAACCGGAAAAGAATAATCCGTTGGCAACGAATGCAGGGATAGATCTCCAATGGCTAGCGGATAAGGATAATTTTACAAATCTTGATGGGGAGACCCGGGTGGTCATTCGGGGTGGAAGTTATGCAGATTGGCGTGGGACACTAAAAGTTTTCACACGCAATGCTAACACAAGAAAATCGACTAATCCAACGCTTGGCTTCAGATGCGTTCGTGAACGCCCCCCCAAGCAATAAAAAGAAAGATACTAATGAGGCAGCATGTTTATTGCAGAACAGGTAACCGCTCAGCAGACATTACCGTAAATGAGAAGATCCCCCTATGCTTGACCGTCTGAAAAACAGACTGAAGTTTCAGATTGAACAACTACTATTACGCGGTGCACACGCTCGATTGCTATTTATCGCATCACTGGTTGGCATAGTCGCTATCGGGGGTGGATTGCTGATACAGGCGACGGACGCCCCCTTTGATGGCAACGAAACAGCAATCTGGTGGGCATTTTTGCGTCTGACCGATCCGGGATATTTGGGAGACGACGAAGGGGTAGCGCGGCGCGTGATTTCAACGGTGTTGACGGTGCTTGGATACGTTCTTTTTATGGGGTCGCTAATCGCGATTCTGACGCAGTGGCTCAATCAGAAGATCCGCAATTTTGAGCGCGGGCTGACTCCCATTGCGCGGCGCAACCACATTTTGATTTTGGGTTGGACTAACCGTACACCCGCCATTGTCGAAGAACTGATGCGCTCTGAGGGACGCGTACGGCGATTTCTAGAACGGTTTGGTGCACGTGGATTACATGTGGTTATCCTATCCGAAGATGTAAGTTTGGAGCGCACAATGGAATTGCGTAACGCCCTCGGATCCCTGTGGGACGCTCAAAAGATCACATTTCGATCAGGAATACCGCTACGGCTAGAGCATTTGGAACGGGTAGATTTCCGAAATGCAAGTGTCATTATTTTACCGGGGGCTGATTTTGCCTATGGCGGCGCAACCGAATCGGATACGCGCATCCTTAAAACGGTACTATCAATAGCAAATCAACGGCGAGCGAATGAGAATCGAACTTTGCCCTTGTTAGTCACAGAGATTTTCGATCCCGACAAAGTGCTCATGGCACAGCGGGCTTATCAAGGCATTTTAGAAATTCTGGCGACTGATGTGTTTATCACGCGCTGTATGGTGCAAAACGTACGGCATCCGGGATTGTCCCATCTGTTTCACCAAATCTTATCCCACGGCCATGGGAATTCAATCTACATCCGCGCTTTTGAATCATTTGCCGGTTCTCGTTTTGGAGATTTAATAGGGGTGTACCCAAAAGCGATTTTGCTAGGCGTAGTGCGCCCCCACGGTGAAGCGTTTCGCTCCATGCTCAATCCGCCCGAAGGTCTAACTGTAGAATCAAAAGATCGCTTGGTCTTTCTGGCGCAGGAGTACGAAGATTGCGAAATACCGAGGGAGCTTCCGTCGAAAAAATCACTACCTCAATCTCGATCCCAATCTCAGCAGATGTCTCATATTCAGGTAAAAAGTGAGCGATGCATCTTAATTTTGGGTTGGAATCACAAAGTTGCAGCGTTAATCAAAGAATTGGACGCTTATCTGCATGAACAGTTTGAAATCGCAATTTTGGCTCTTAAACCTTTGGCGGAGCGGGAAACTGAATTGGGCCAGAAAGGAATTGATCAACACCGCGTGAAGATAATCCATCACGAAGGCGATCACACCTCTCTCTCCGATTTGGAAGCTATCCATCCGAGCCGTTATGATAATGTCGTGATTTTGGGGAGTGATTGGCTAGAGACACAGGAGGCGTCGGATGCACGAACCATTGTGGGACATCTAGTGTTGAAGAATATACTCGAAGGATACACGCAGAAACCGGAGGTTTTGGTCGATTTGATGGAGGCGGCGAATGTTAAACTGTTTCAAGACGAAGATACCGAAGTACTAGTTGCACCGATGATAGCCAGCCACGTGCTGGCACAAGTTGCGTTGCGTAGGGAACTCAATGTCGTTTATGCAGAACTGTTTGGTGCTGGCGGTGCAGAGATCTGTTTTCACCCGGTGGCAGATTACAGTATAGTGGGGCAAAAGGTGAGTTTTGGAAAACTTATGGATATATCGGCAGACCACGGTGAAATCGCACTGGGGGTGCGCTTGGCAAACGGTTCCATTGAACTGAATCCGGCGCATAATAAAACCTACATATTGAAGGAACCGGATGATCTGATTGTATTGGTTCGGGAGGCTGCAGCATGAACAACTGGCAAGAGATTCTTGAAGTATTAAGGAAAAAACTCGTTTCTTTAGGAGATGTGACCATAACACCAGCCGTTTTGATAACAGTTGTGTTGATTATGCTGGGGGCATTTTGGGCGTCGCGCTTTTTGCGGAGCATGTTGCAGCGCAATGTATTCAGACGAACCCACCTAAACATAGGCATACAGGAGACCATCTCCCGTATATTGCACTATATTATAATGTTAATAGGCTCGTTTATTGCCATACAACAGATTGGGATTGATTTAACAACTCTGGCTGCGATAGGTGCGGTATTGATGGTTGGGATCGGTTTGGGGCTACAAAATATCACCAGCAATTTCATCAGCGCGCTCATTCTGCTGTTTGAGCGGCCTGTGCAGGTGAGCGATTTTGTTGAGGTCGGTGGTGTACAAGGCCGTATTCGTGCGATAAAAACCCGCAGTTCAATCGTTGAAACGCTAGACAATGTGGCTATTATTGTGCCCAATTCAAATTTCATCACTGAAAATGTGACAAACTGGAGCTATCGAGATTCAAAAGTACGTATCCATATACTTGTCGGTGTATCTTACGGTGCGGATGTTGATCTGGTCGAAAAAACCTTGCTTCAGGTGGGGCGTGCCCATGAAGAGGTGTTGTTGAATCCCGAACCGACGGTACAGTTTTTAGAGTTTGGCGACAGTTCGCTTAACTTTGATTTGCTGGTTTGGGTCAATGATGCATCCCGCCAGTATATCATAAGGAGTGAACTGAATTTTGCTGTTGTAAAAGCGTTTCGAGAGCAAGGTATTACTATCCCATTCCCGCAGCGAGATTTGCACATCCAAAGTGCAATACCACTGGAGTTTAGCCAAAGAAACAGGCTTGAATAAGCTTAACCTCACCATGACAGAAGTCGGTTTAAGCGTTTTATTCAGAGAGCGGCTGGTACTTGTTGAGGGTAAATCCATCGGTCTAATCACCAACCAGACCGGAATTGACCGGCAATTTCGGAGTAACCTGACGCTGTTCGCTGAACACCCAAAAGTTCGACTTGCAGCACTCTTCAGCCCGGAACATGGCATATCAGGGGGCGTGCAAGCTGGAATCCAGATCGCCTCCGCAATCGGCAAGGGGAGGCAAGTCCCGATCCATAGCCTCTACGGCGAGACGCGGCAGCCAACGCCGGAGCTGCTTGCTGACATTGATACGTTGGTATACGATATCCAAGATGTCGGTTCCCGTTTTTACACCTATATCTCAACGTTGCTCCGATCGATGAACGTAGCTGTAGCGAACAATGTAGACTTCATCGTGCTTGATCGGCCGAACCCGATCCGCGGCGATCGGGTTGAAGGAAACCAACTCCAACCGGCATTCCGCTCTTTTGTCGGGGAGACCGCGATTCCAATCCGTCACGGCATGACTGTCGGTGAACTCGCGCAATTTTGCAAGGCGGAGCTTAATTGTGTTTCCTCTCGATTGTATGTGGTCCCTATGCACGGTTGGCGGCGGGCGATGTGGTATGATCAGACCGGGCTGCCGTGGGTGCCACCCTCACCAAACATGCCGACCGTCGAGACCGCGACGCTATATCCCGGCACCTGCCTAATCGAAGGCACAAACCTATCTGAAGGACGCGGGACGACCAAACCGTTTGAGTGGATAGGGGCACCGTGGATAGATTCAGAGAGGTGGGGGGACACGCTCAATAATTTAGAACTCCCCGGCACCCACTTCCGTCCAATCCACTTCACCCCTACCTTTTCCAAATACGCGGGACAAGAATGTCACGGCATACAGGTTCATGTCACAGATCGAGATCAATTCAAACCGGTTGATGTCGGCTTACATCTTATCGCAACGGCTCGACAAGACTATCTTGATCGATTTAAGCTTCTGAAGAACAGGGGACGGTATTTCTTCGATCTCTTGGCTGGCACCGATGAACTACGACTGAGGCTCATGAAGCGCGAACCACCGACGGAAATCGTTCGATCCTGGGAGGCAGAGGTGGAGAATTTTACCGAGCAGTGCAAACCGTATCTGCTTTACGATTGAGAAGAATAAGGGCTTACACAAATGAAATCCTTCCATCAACTCGCTCAAAAATCGACGAAAAGAGTTATCGGCTTAATGTCCGGCACCTCTGTGGATGGTGTTGATGCTGCCCTCGTCGAGATTCGGGAACATGGTTTAGAGACGCAGGTTGAACTGCTCGCATTCCATTCGCATCCCTTCGAGGCGGATGTCCGATATCGCATCTTTGATCTCTTTCAACCAGAGACCAGCCGTGTTGACGAACTTTGTCAGATGAACTTCCTCATCGGGGAGATTTTTGCGGAGGCAGCACTATCGGTAATTCGTGAGGCGGAGTTAGCGGTGGAAGAAATAGATCTTATCGGTTCACACGGGCAGACTGTCTATCATCTGCCGCCGCAAGCGGGGGCGGAGTACGTGCCTTCTACATTGCAGATCGGTGAGCCAGCGGTTATTGCATATCGTACAGGTATCCCGACAATCGCAAACTTCAGAGTCGCTGACCTCGCGGCAGGTGGACAGGGGGCACCGCTTGTACCGTATGTCGATTTTCTGCTGTTTCGGCGGGCGGATCGGACGGTTGCGCTACAAAATATCGGCGGTATTTCCAATGTGACGCTTATACCCGCAGGCGCGTCGGCATCCGATGTCCAGGCCTCCGACACGGGCCCGGGGAACATGATTATTGATTCGGTTATGGAGATACTTACGGATGGAGCGGAAAGGTATGATAATGCAGGTCAGTTTGCGGCACAGGGGAACGTTTGTGAGTCGCTGCTAAGGGAGTGGTTGGGACACCCTTTTATCAAGGCAGCCCCCCCTAAGACAACGGGACGTGAAGCGTTTGGTAGGCAATTTGCAAATCAGGCACTAGAACAGGCACAAAACCGGAACGTGGGACAGGCGGATCTGGTTGCCACCTTGACAGCGTTTACAGCGGAGACAATTTGTGATTACTATCGTCAATTTCTATTTCCGCACTATTCCGTCAATGAAATCTATATCAGTGGGGGAGGCAGTCATAATCTCACGTTGATGGGACACCTTGAGAGGCTATTCCAACCAATTCCACTCCTACCGATTGATTCTATCGGCTTCTCAAGCGATGCAAAGGAAGCGATAGCTTTTGCTGTCCTCGCCACCGAGGCGATTCATGGACATCCGACGAACCTGCCGCAGGTCACAGGGGCATCACGACCGATGGTGCTCGGGACATTCACTCCTAACATAGGCGGTCACGCGGCAAAGCGTCAGTCATGATGCCGATTCAAGTGCTCAATATGATTCTGATTGAGTTGTCGCATTTCTGAGCGCACATCAAATATTTCAGCATTCATCTCAGTAAACCGTTGATTCATCTCCGAGCGCAAGCCGTCAATTCGCTGATTGACTTCTGTGATTCGCTTGTCGATCATAGCGAGTAATGCCGCGTCCCGCTTTTCGGCGCGTTCCTCACTACGTTCCAACCATTTCTCGGTTTGCCCCACGCGATAGAACAAGACCGCCACCTGCCCAATGAAACCGGCGACGATGAATAGAGCTAGTATCGTGTGTGATGGAGACCAAGAGCCAAAATCCATCTACTTCACCTCCTTCCGAGAAACTTGGAATCCCAATCTTATCGAGATTTTCCCTGCTTGAACCTTGCGATTAAGAAATGGTGTAACAGAAACCGAGTTTTGCCGAAAAAACTCGGTTTCTATTTGTGTGTTACGCTGCCTTTTTCTATGAACCGAGATTTCTAACGGCTGCTGTTCAACCCCTACCGGGGAAGGTGAGTTCCGCAACGCCAGATTTATCCAACTCCCCTTTGCCAAGTTCAATCATCCTATCATACTGATTCTTGGTCGCTTCGGCGAGTGGGAGGTTTAAGCCAGCATCTTTGGCGAGGTCAAGTGCAATCCCTGAATCCTTCGACGCATGTGCCGCAGAGAAATAACATTCGTGATCACGAGCTTCCATGTCTTCGCCGTCGGTTTCTAGGACGCGAGAGTTCGCCCCTGTTTGGGCGAAAACCTCTTGCAGCATCCCCAGATCCAACCCGAGCGCAGCACCCAGTCCAAGCCCTTCCGCCAAGCCTGCTGTGTTGATGTTCATCACCATATTCACTAGTGCTTTGACCTGGGCAGCCCGTCCCGCCTCACCGATGTAACGGAGAGAGACACTCATTGAATCGAGAATTGGTTTGGTATCGTTGAAGGTATCCTCTTTCCCGCCGCACATCAGATACAGTGTGCCTTCCCGTGCTTGGGTGATACTACTCGCCATACACCCCTCAAGGCTTGATGCGCCGTGTTTTTCTGCCAACTGTTCAACATCCACATGCACCTGCGGTGAGATTGTCGCACAGTTGATAAATGTCGTTCCGCTCGCGCCTTTGAGCAGGCTATCTTCCGCCTCCTCTGAGAAGATTTGCCGCATCGCGTTATCGTCCGTAACAACGGTGATGATGTAATCCGAAAGCTCGGTCACCCGTGCGAGCTGCCCTGTTGCTTCCGCACCAATCTCCTCGCCGAGCGACGTCGCTCGCTCTCCGTCCGCATCGTAAACAGCGACGACTGAAAATCCCTCATCATTTAAGTGGCGGGCGATGTTTGCTCCCATCCTGCCTACGCCTACAACGCCGATTTTGTAATCTGAGTTTGCCATGTTTTCCTCCTATCGTTTGAATATGCTTGAGAGATAAAAAAGTTTAGCACAGTCCCGACAAAAATCATAGTGAAAATGGGAGGCTAACTACGTCCGCAGCTGCCCATTCCCGTAGACGATGTACTTATAGCTGGTTAGCCCCTCAAGTCCCATGGGACCCCGGCAGTGCAGCTTTTGTGTGCTGATGCCAACCTCTGCACCGAGTCCAAATTCGTAACCGTCGGTGAAGCAGGTGCTCGCATTAACATAAACTGCTGCGGAATCAACCTCCTTGAGAAAACGTTGTGCTGCTGTGTAGTTCTCCGTCACAATCGTATCCGAGTGGTGTGAGCCGTAGGTTTCAATATGCTCTACCGCTGCGTTGAAGTCCGAGACGATCCGGATGGATAGGATGTAGTCGAGGTATTCCGTTCTCCAATCTTCCTCGGTAGCGGGAAGCAGGTCTGGACATACCTCCCGCGTTTTCTCACAGCCTCGGAGTTCAATCTCCTCAGCGGCGAATTTTTCGCACATCGACGGGAGAAAGTTGGGAGCGATTTTTTCGTGGACGAGTAGCGTCTCCATTGCGTTACAGACAGCGACCTTGTAACCGCTCTTTGCGTTGATGCAGATCTCCTCTGCCATCTCGATATCGGCTGCCTGATCAACGTAGACATGACAGATCCCGTCCGCGTGACCGAGCACCGGAATCTCCGACTGCTTCATGAGGTAACGGACTAGCTCATAGCTTCCGCGCGGCACAATAAGGTCAATCAGGTCGGGCAGCGCAATCATTTCGTGGACAGCCTGCCGATCGGTAATATCTACAAACTGAACGGCACCCGGTATCCCCTCTCTTTCAGCGGTCTCACTCAAGATATTGGCAAGCGCGGTATTTGAGTGGATCGCCTCCGATCCGCCGCGTAGGATAACGCCGTTGCCGGACTTGATACACAGTGCAGAAACCTCGACGGTGACTTCCGGACGCGATTCATAGACGACGCCGACCACACCGATTGGCACGCTGACGCGCCCTATCTGCAGACCGTTGGGGCGTTCGTGGATATGTGAGACCTCTCCGATCGGATCTGGCAATGCGGCAACCTGCCTTAAATTATCCGCCATCCGTGCAATTTTCTTCTCATCTAACTCCAGGCGCTGCATCAGTGGCTCGGCAAGCCCTGTCTTTTGACCTTCCTCCAGATCGATTTGATTTGCTTCTTGGATCTTGCTCTGGAATGTCAGGACACTATCCGCCATCGCTAGCAGTGCTCCGTTACGGACATCAACGGAAGTTTTGGACAACGTGCGCTTGGCAGCTTTGGCAGTTTGGGCTTTTGAACGGATCATCTCCTGAATTGCTTGGCTCATAATATTCGTTCTCCTAAGCTTGTATCTTGTAGCTGCATGATAAAATAGAAACAGGACTTACGCAGTTGAATGCCTCAATGTCTCGTAATAGCATTTCAGCCCCTGTAGTTCGTAGTGAACGCAGATCTGCGTTCACTACAACCCGGTGGATTCCGTAAGTCCTAAGAAAGTTTCTTCGATGATTACAGTTTAGCCAGCGAACAAAAACCCTAGGTAAACGCCGACTCCGACTAAAATGATCGCTACGCTGATAACAGTTAGCACAAGTTTCCACGTCAAAGCGATTGGTCCTCCTTCCCGATCCGATGTTTCCCAGAATACCCTCTCATCTTCCCTCGCTTCTTCTTCCTCTTGTTGCTTTCTGGTTTCCTCCGTGACGGGGGCGGACGCATCATCCGATTCTGTCTGAACGTTTGACCTAGCTTGGTTCGTTTCTTCGTTCATAGTTTCCGTGGATGCAGGTTGATCCGCTGCTGTGGCTGAAGGATCGGATTGCACATCTGATGATATGGCATCGGTTGAATCCATTGTTTTATCTGCTGCATCACCCTGATCTGCCTCCACTGTTTTTTCCTCAGATTCTTGCGATGTTGACTGTTTTCCTGACCACATTGCTTGACGTTGCTCTTTATATTTTTCCTGCAATGCCTGTTTGTCTTTTTCACTCAGCTGCACAACGGTTACCTCCTGAGAATTACTCGCTTTACTCTCCGTTATTCGTCGGAGATTTTTTCGATCTTAACAACAGTTCCATCCTTGACCTGTTTGAACGCCGTTGGCTCGCCGATCAGTTTACCGACGACATTGACCGGACTCGCGGGACGAATCTCTGCGCCTCGACTCATCGGGGTGGGTCCAAAGAAAATACAGAACGCCGTACCGGGAGGCCAATAGGCAAGTTCGCCCAACTCGACTACCTCATGTGCATTATCTGTCTCCGCTTCTACAGGGATGGAAAAGTAGATTTCGTCACCCCACATATTCCCACGCGCCTCAATCGGCAGCACATCCCAAATCTGCTGTGCCGTTTGCGATTGATTCAACTCGGCTTCCATGACAACAGGTGCAGCGGTGATTCTTATCCGCTTTTGCGGCATGATATCCCTCCCAGGTGGAATAGGGTGAAATCCCATTTGCTGTTGACTTACAGGATACTTTTTGCGATAATAGGTATTCATCAAGATTTAATTCTATCATAAGCCTATAAGGATTCTCAACACAAAAAATAGTTCACGCAGGAGGAAACATAATGAGGCTGCAGGACCGTGTTGCAATTATAACCGGCGGTGGACAGGGAATTGGACGGGCAACCTGCCTGCTGCTTGCCAAAGAAGGTGCGAATATCGTTATTGCGGAACACAACCCAACCACAGCTGAAGCCGTGGGGAAGGAGATTGAAGGACTCGGTGTGCGGAGTCTTGTCCTCCAAACCGATGTCTCAGATGGTGAGTCTGTCCGTTCAATGGTAGCTCAGACCCTTGATGTTTTTAGACGGATCGATATTTTGGTCAATAACGCCGGGATTTTTAGCTATACACAAATCGAAGAGTGCACCGAAGAGGAATGGGACAGAATAATGGCGGTCAACCTCAAGGGACCCTTCCTCTGCTCACAAGCAGTTATCAATACAATGAAAAAACAGAAGTCCGGCAGAATTATCAGTCTCGGTTCCTTAGCGGGTCAGGTCGGTGGACTAGTTTCATCTGCACCCTATGCTGCTTCCAAAGCGGGTGTTATGTGTCTTACAAAGTCTCTAGCGCGTGCCCTCGGACCGCACAACATTACCGTCAATGCTATCGCTCCCGGCGTCGCCGCAACGGATATGACGACGAACCATCCCGACTTGACGGCACAGATGGTACTTGGTCGGGTTGCCGAGCCGGTGGAAGTTGCAAATGCGATCCTATTCCTAGCTTCCGATGAAGGATCGTACGTGACGGGCTTCACGCTTAACGTCAACGGCGGGATGTTCATGTCATCTTAAAAGCACTTGAAAATCCACGACCTTTCTGATACAATCCCCAACGTTTAAGAAACGGTATTTTGAAACTCTATATATTAGGAGAAAAGATGCAGATCGCAAATAGACTCAAGAGGATTCCACCCTATCTGTTCATCGAACTACGGAATAAAATTAACCAAGCAATTGCCGATGGCATTGATGTTATCAGCTTGGGAATCGGTGACCCTGTTGAACCAACGCCGCAGCCCGTTATCGACGAGCTCTGCCGCACTGCAGCGGACCCAGCAAACCATCGCTACCCAACGGACGAAGAGAAAGGGATGTTTGCATTTCGGAAGGAGGTTGCCGATTGGTATGCTGAACGGTACAACGTTGAATTGGATCCGGAGGAAGAAGTACTCGGATTAATCGGATCCAAGGAGGGGTGTCATCATTTTATTCTCGCAGTTGTGAATCCCGGAGAGACAGTTTTAATGACGGATCCGGGCTATCCTGCATACCGGGCAAGTATCTTTATGGCGGAAGGGGAACCTTACAATGTCCCAATCACAGGGGATAACGGCTTCCTGCCCAAGCTCGCCGATATTCCGTCGGATGTCGCCAATCAAGCAACGGCGATGTTCCTGAACTATCCCAATAACCCAACGGGGGCGACCGCAACGCCTGAATTCTTTGCAGGGGTGGTTGAGTTTGCCAAAAATTACGACATTGCTGTGTGCCACGATAACCCGTATAGCGAGATCGTCTTTGAAGGCGAAGAGCCGTTGAGTTTTCTTTCGACACCGGGAGCGAAGGAGGTCGGCGTTGAACTCAATTCCCTGTCCAAGCCGTTCAACATGACAGGATGGCGGATTGGGATGGCGATGGGGAATGCGGAACTGATCACGGGGATGGCAAAGGTCAAGGGGAATACCGATTCGGGAATTTTCAATGCGATTCAATATGCTGGTATTGCCGCTTTGACGGAATGCCGAAATAACATTGACAAAATGCTGCCCATCTACACAGACCGTCGTGAGAGGGTGCTTAACACCTTCAAGGAACTCGGTTGGGCTGATTATGATACCCCGAAGGGGACATTCTACCTCTGGCTGCCAACCCCTGATGGGATGAACTCGGTAGATTTTGCAACGTTGATGTTTGAAAAAGCAGCGGTTGTGATTGCGCCGGGGGCGTCGTACGGTGAATATGGAGAGGGGTATTTCCGACTGGTCTTGACCGTACCGGATGACAGGTTGGACGAGGCACTAGATCGGATCAAAAAAGCGTTGAACTGATAAAACTGTAGCAGGGGGTTGTACTTCTATCATTTTGAAGGGGATTCGGAAGGGGCGGGTAATAGCAAGTTTGATTATGCCTGCCCTATTGTCTCAACTCCTGGGCAGTACCGGTTTTCAGGACTTTATAGCTACACACCGAATCCCCGGAGGGCATGTGACATTCTCGCTCAACTGGCACATCAAGTAACCGCTGCAACAGGGACAATTCGAGTTGACAAAGTTGAGGGTATTTCTGTGCAATAGATTCAAGAGCACAGTTGTGTTCTTTAAGGATGTAGGCGTTTGGCGTTTCTGCAATCTCCACCTGATAGCCCTCTTCGTCCAAAAACGCGGCAAGCACTTTAATCTTTTCCGCTAAATTCTTACCCTCAATATCGTTGAGACACATCGCGACCTTTGCTTCCATCTGATATTCGAGAAGTTGGTTGACCTTTTCTGCGCCGTCAATAACCACTAGAGCGTCCAGAGTCCCCAACGCAAATCGTGGGTAGTCGTTCGGAAATAAACTCTCCTTTGCCTCCGAGGTGAGTTTATATATGTAGACGGGTCTACCCCGGCTAATTTTTTCGCGATAGTGTTGAATATAGCCTTCCCGCTCCAAGATAGACAGATGCTGGCGAACTGTCATCGAATGGAGGTCTAGTTGCTTCGCAAGTTCACCGGCTGTCATACCGTTATTTTTTTTCAAAAGTTCAACGATCGCGCCGCGTGTATCTTTTGGTACTAATTTCATCGTTTTACCTTCCCGGCTTTGGCAGCGAACACGCCTTAACTCCTGCGTATTGCTATTTCTTCAAAATTCCCTGATTAGGCAAAAATATTGGCTAACAAGCCCTCCCAGTACAATTTTGACAAAATTATATCAGAAAAATAACGTATTTACAAGTCAAAATAGGTTTTTTAAGTTATTTACTTGACAAAACATAAAATATCGTGTTACTATTCCATTAATCTGATGCTAAACCCTGTTACGATACGTTAGTTTAACAGCCTTTTAGGAGAGCGAGGTAAATGACAACAAGGGCAAATGAAACGGTCGGTGGAACGTTCAACCGGAACCTTGTTGAAGCACCGATCGAAGATACAGAGAGCTATGAAGGTAACAGCGAGTGGGCGACGCTGCCAGAAGATGAGACGCGAACGTTTCAAATTGATGCGTTAAGCACTTGGCTGCAGAAGGTTTCAACGCACAGACTTCTGTCTAGGGAACAAGAGGTTGAGCTTGCCAAGCGGATCGAGCAGAACGATGAAAGTGCCCGCGATGAGTTGGTCCAAGCGAACTTACGCTTAGTGATTTCAGTCGCAATGAAGTATCAAGGACATAATGTTCCTCTCGAAGATCTCATTCAAGAGGGGAATATCGGATTGATGCGTGCAGTGAGTAAGTTCGACTATCGGAAGGGATTTAAGACCTATGCCATTTGGTGGATTCGGCAGGCAATCATGAGAACCCTCGATAACTGTTCGCGTTCAATCCGGCTACCGTCTTATGTCGTCGCGAAGGCGAGCAAGTTTGATTCGGTTTATGCCCATCTCAGCCAAACACTTCACCGTGAACCCACAATTGAGGAACTATCCGAGGTGCTTGGGTTGACTGATAAACAGATCGAAGATTTGTTGGTTCTCAATTCGGGGACGGTCTCGTTGGAGTTACCCCTCAACGATGGAAAGAACGCAACAACCTTGAGCGACCTGATCGAAGATCCGAAAGCGAATCCAGAAGACGGTCCGATTGCGGATCTAGTCGACGGTGATTTAGTGGACACACTCCTCAGTAAATTAAAAGCGAGAGAGCGGGAAGTGATTAAGATGCGCTATGGGCTTGAAGATGGGGAAGAAAAGACTTTGCGTGAGATTGGGGAGAAGATGGATGTCACGAGGGAACGGATCCGACAATTGGAAATTGAGGCAATCGCTCGTATAAAACGTTTGTACGACGAGGCGGGGGAACTTCGGCTGCCGAAAGAGGCATCAAGTTGTCCGGCTGCGTAGCACCTACCAACACTAAGGGGAAGAAATGAAGAGTATATTGAATAAATTAAAACAGAAACAACCTCAAACTGTAGAGGGGGCCACACTGCTTACTGTCACTGAAGCTGCCAAAGAGAAGATTCAATCGGTGATTGAAGACCAAGGGATGGAAGTTGAAGGGTTGCGCGTTAGTATCAATGGCCGTTCCGCTTCAGCGTTTGAGTATGGGCTGGGGCTCGAAGTTGAACCCAATCCAGATGATGTCGTGGTTGACTGCGGCGATTTTAAGGTTTTGGTTGATCCGGAAAGCGCAAAAAACCTAAAGGGAGCAACCATTGATTATGTGGAAGACCTGAATTCGAGCGGTTTCAAGATTGATAACCCGAACACACCGACATGGGATAATCCTCAAGCCCAAGCGATTCAGCAACTTATCGACGAACGGATTAATCCCGCGGTCGCATCGCACGGTGGGCACATTGATTTGCTGGATGTTACAGATGATTCAATCTACATCCACATGGGAGGCGGCTGCCAAGGGTGTGGCATGGCAAATGTCACCTTGAAGCACGGCATTGAGGGGATGATTCAGGAGCATTTCCCCGAAATCAAGCATATTATTGACACCACCGACCACGCCTCCGGCGATAATCCCTACTATCAACCGAGCAAGGGATAGAAGGGGTACAACATACTTGAAAACGATTCTGATGGTAGCGTATCAGAGCAATGACTATTTCTAGGGGTAGACTGATTTGTCTACCCCTTTTTTCTCAAAGGTCAAATTAATAATGAAACGTCCGGGCGCAATATTACTCATTTCTTGCTACGAGCTGGGGCATCAGCCGATTGGGCTCGCTTCCCCACTTGGATTCCTGGAACGCGCTGGATATACACCGGACGTGATAGATATCGCCGTTGAAACGCTAGATGTGGAAAAAGTTGCCCGCGCAGAATTTGTCGGGATCTGTGTGCCGATGCACACTGCCCTCCGTCTGGGTGTCCATGTGGCAACCCGCCTCCGCAAAATCAATCCGACCTGTCACATCTGTTTTTACGGTCTTTACGCCTCACTGAACGCTGAATATCTGCTCCAGAATCACGCCGATTCAGTCATCGGCGGCGAATATGAAACACCATTGGTCAAATTGGTTGACTCGGTTACAGATGGAATACATATCGAGATAGCGGGTGTCCTCCGATGCGAGGGGCTCGATTCCCGTCAAAATACCCCGAAATCCAAACCCTTCCTGAGACCTTCGTACAATAGGATAAGCGTTTATAAACCACGCAACGATCTGCCTAGCGAGCACCTCACCGTTCCGAGCCGAAAACAACTACCACCACTCGATAAGTATGCACACCTTGAACAGGATGGTGTAGCGCATCTCGCCGGTTATGTAGAAGCAAGTCGTGGCTGCAAACACCTCTGCTTCCACTGCCCCATTCCACCAGTTTATGAGGGCAAATTCTCCGTTGTGCCGAAGGAGGTTGTGCTAGCGGATATTCGGGCACAAGTTAATGCAGGGGCAGCTCACATCACATTCGGTGATCCCGATTTCCTCAATGGTCCCAAACACGCGATTCGGATTGTTCAAGCCATGCACGAAGCCTTCCCAAACCTGACCTTTGATTGCACAACTAAAATCGAGCACCTCCTGAAGCACCGTTCCATCCTGCCTGAGCTCCGCAACTGTGGTTGTATCTTCATTGTTTCTGCCGTTGAATCGCTCAACGACCGGGTGCTTGAAAACCTCCAAAAAGGTCATACACGCGCCGATGTTTTTGCCGTCATCGATCTTTTGAAGGAGGTTGGGATTGCCATGCGCCCCTCACTCGTCCCTTTCACACCGTGGGAGACACTCGATAGCTATCTGTATATCCTCGACTGTGTTCAAAAGAAAGGGTTAATTGATCACATCGATCCAGTGCAGTACACCATTCGGTTGCTTGTTCCGCCCGGTTCTTCGCTGCTTTCCCAACCGTCTATCCAATCCTCCCTTGGGGTGCTGGATCAGGAATCCTTCACCTATCGTTGGACACACCCCGATCCGCGCATGGATGAGCTCCACAAAGCGGTCACTGTTGCCGTAGAGAGCGCATCGCAGATTGGTGAGGATGCTGTTGTTACCTTCCATCGAGTGCGTAACCTTGCATATGCTGCAATCGGTAGAGAAGAATCGTCCATCGCGTTTCCATTGAATTTTGAATCTGATCGGAGGCGACCGCCTCGCTTGACTGAAGATTGGTTCTGCTGAGCCGAGCCAACACAGGACCAGTTGGGTCCACTTAACTAACACGGTTTACACCATTAGCTTTTCAATCTCATCAATTGTTTTCGGCACGGCTGCTGTCAGCACTTCGCAGCCGGACTCGGTGACTAGGATATTGTCCTCAATCCGCACTCCGATTCCTAGATACTCTGACGGCACATTTTCGCTGTGAGGATCAATGTACAGTCCCGGTTCGACAGTCATCACCATTCCCGGTTGGAAGGTTTTGTATTCCTCCCCCTCCCGTGTCTTCGTCACGTCGTGAACTTCCACTCCCAGCATGTGTCCGACACTGTGCATATAAAACTTTCGATGTTCCTGTTCCTCAATTAGCTTTTCCTTCTCTCCGACCAATAGCCCCAATTTCAGCATTGCTTGAGTTAGCATCTCCACCGCATTTTGAACGGGATCTCCAATCGAAACGCCGGGGCGAATGCTTTCGATAATCGCACACTGGACATCAAGCACCGATTGGTAGACTGCGCGTTGCACGTCCGTAAACTTGCCATTGGCGGGAAATGTCCGAGTTATATCGCCGCAATAGCATTGGTATTCGCACCCCGCATCGATAAGTACCAAATCGCCATCATCGATCTGGCAGTTGTTTGTCGTATAGTGTAGCGTCGTCGCGTTTGCACCTTTCGCTACAATCGTGAGGAATGCGGGCCCTGTGCCGCCATTTTTCCGATAGATTGAGTCTATCAGGCTTTCCAACTCATATTCGTACATGCCGGGGCGCACCGCCTGCATCGCTGCCGTATGTGCTTTAACACTGATATCTACCGCTTTGCGAATTCGTTCGAGTTCAACCTCATCTTTGACGAGGCGCATCTCTGCAAGGAGGTCAGTGGGGTCAATTAAGACGTTTGGTCCGGTTCCTTCTCGCATACGCTGTCGCCTATATCCTTTGAGGAGTTCAATAATCTTCTGATTAAAGGCTTCGTCCGCACCAAACCCGTAGTAGAGTCGTTCTGATGTCCCGATATATTCGGAGATCTTTTCGTCAAATTCCTCAATGGGATAGGCTTCATCTGCGCCGAAGTGTTCTTTTGCACCTTCAACGCCGGCGCGCTTGCCAGTCCATACCTCCTGTTCAGGGGCGCGGGGCCGGACGAACAAAACATACTGATGTTCAGGGTGATCTGGGGCAATCACGCATACTGCTTCCGGTTCTTCAAAGCCGGTTAAATAGTAGAAATTGGCGTCTTGACGATATCTATATTCGGTCGAGTGGGTACGCATCGCTTGTAATGCGCTCGGAAAGATTGCAACACCTCCCGCTATTTTTTCCATAAATGCCTTGCGTCTGCTTTCGTGCATACTGACTTTCTCCTTTTGCGGATAGTCATGATTAGGATTGATCGACATTATAGCACAATCCCCCAAGCAGCCGTATGAAAAAGAAAGTGCGAAGATGGAAAACGGGAGAACAGAGGTTAAAGCATACGGAGTCTCAATAAGACCGAGATTCAAAGCAATATGCCTACTACTTTATTTCTCTCGGATACATCTTTGCGTTGCAGGTTTTCGTCAGATTTGCTATAATGACCGAAAAAGGGATTAAAGCTACAAATGAAAATCTATACCAAAACTGGAGACACCGGCGAGACAGGATTGTACGGTGGGATGCGAGTCCCCAAAGACGCGATGCGTGTTGAGGCTTGTGGAACGATTGATGAACTCAATGCCTGGATCGGATTCATGAGATCTCAAATTCAGGATACTGAAATTGATGTCGTCCTCCATCGCATCCAAAACGAACTCTTTGATATTGGAGCGGATCTCGCAACATTAGACGCGCACCCGAAAGCGGCAAGTCTGAGAATTCCGCCAACCTTGACCCCCGAACTGGAAAAGGCGATTGACCGGTTTGAAGAACAACTCCCGCCGCTGAAAAATTTTATTCTACCCGGTGGTTCAACCGGGGGCGCGGCAATTCATCTCGCCCGAACTGTCTGCCGTCGTGCCGAACGTTGTGTTGTCAGCCTTGCCAAGGCAGAAGTGGTGAATCCAGAGGTACTTATTTACCTGAACCGGCTCTCCGACCTGCTGTTTGTACTTGCTCGATTAATCAATTACCGGTTGGGTGAATCGGAGCCGCTTTGGGAGTCGCAAACAAAACGCACAAAATCTTAAGCGATGGTTTTTACCTTTTCTAGAAAACCTGCGTTTCCTAGTTACCTAATCCATGGAGAAGCACACCCGCGTAAGAAGCCATGCCTATGTAGGGAACAACGATCGTTGTTCCCTACCGAGTCGCAGACTCTCGGTCAGGTTATATGGTAATTGCCCGATTTATTGGGCATTTTAATTCACAATCCAAATAAGGAGCAAACATGAACAACTCAAAAATAGATCGTATTGAATGTGTACCACTTATCGGTACACGTCCGCGGCAGGCGGGGTGTAACTCACGCCTACAAGTACATGGGCTGCATGTCAGACCGCCTATTGCACGCATCACCACCGATGATGGCGCAACCGGCTTCGGTCTATCGCGTATGTCTGAGGAGGATGCCGCGGGGCTCGTCGGTGCGCCCTTGAGTGAGGCGTTCGATCTGGAAAACGGTGTCAGTGAGCATTTCCGTGCGCTTGAATATCCGCTCTGGGATCTCGCCGGAAAATTAGTTGGGAAACCGGTGTATGAGATGCTCGGCGGCGAGCTCGATGCGGATGGCGTTTTCCGCACGCGTTGTTATGATACATCGCTATACATTGACGACCTGCATTTAGCAGATGACAATGGAGCCGCTGCATTGATTGCTTCCGAAGCGTTAGAGGGCAAAGCGCGGGGACACAAAGCATACAAGATTAAGGTCGGGCGCGGCGCGATGCACATGCCGCTCCAACAAGGAACACATCGCGATATTCTAGTGATCCGTGCTGTCCGGAACGCGGTCGGCCCCGATGCGACGATCCTGATTGATGCCAACAACGGCTACAACCTAAACCTGACAAAGCAGGTGTTGGGTGAGACAGCTGAAGCAAAGGTGTATTGGATGGAGGAAGCTTTCCACGAAGATGGCAGCTTCTATGCCAATCTGAAGGAATGGCTCAATGCGGAGGGGATCGGGACCAAAATCGCTGATGGGGAGGGCGGTGCCTCGCTCAATCTGCTCCAGTGGGCTGAGGAGGGATTGGTCGATATTATCCAGTACGATATCTTCCACCCCGGTTTCTCCCGTTGGCTAGAGCTCGGTCCCCAACTCGATGAGTGGAACGTCGGATCCGCACCGCACCATTACGGCGGTCATTACGGCAACTATGTGTCCTGCCACCTCTCTGCCGCAATCCAAGGCTTTGAGTTCACCGAATGGGACGAAGCCGACACCCCCGGCTTGGACGGCTCCGGGTATTCAATTTCTGATGGGCTGGTCAGTGTCCCGAATTCACCCGGTTTCGGTCTCAATTTGGATGAGGAGATCTATGTCCGCGCCGTCAAAGAGAGGGGGTTTGATGTTCGGGCAGCGTAACCTATTGCCCTGATAGACTGAACGGTATACATACAGAAATAGGTTGATGATCGTGGAGGGTTAGATGCGACCGCCCCATACTCACCCTATCACTGAATTCTCCTATTCTGTTTGTGCCATCAATCTGTCGAGTTGATCGCGAAGAAAAAAACATTGACAGTGGAAAAATGAAGGATTATACTTCTTGCTATGAGTTGCAAGGGCTAATCACAGTATTCGGTCGTTCTTGAATCAGAATCTACAAAAGGAGGCAGATTATGTACAGCATCGGCATATACGGCGACACGGGCATGGTGGGCCAAGAGATTGAAAAAGTCTTGGAAAATCACGATCAGGTTGAAGTCTGCTTCAGAAAAAATTCAAGAAGAGAAGAAGGAGCGTTGAACTCCTGCGAACTGGTCTTTCTTGCGACGAAAGATCCAGAATCAATGACGTTTGCACCGCCAATTTTTGAACTTGACAAGAAAGTGATTGATATGAGCGGTGCTTTCAGATTTCCCAGAGCGGAATTTGAAGAAGAGTACGCGCCGCGAATTGGATTGAATCCCTATGAATCAACGGATTACGTTCCGGAATTGCTAGCGGAAGCCGTTTATGGGATGCCAGCACTGCTGCAAGATCAGATCGCCCAGGCACGGCTAGTGGGGAATCCGGGCTGTTACCCGACGAGCGTAGTTTTGGCTTTAAGACCGCTTAAGGGGCTTGTCCAAGGAGAAGCGACAATTGTAGCAACGTCGGGAATTTCCGGTGCCCGAAAAGACGTTGAAGAGGTGCCCAATGAAATTACGTACGCCTACGGCAGAAGACACAAGCACATCCCGGAGATGGAGCTATACTCTGGTTTTCGTGTAAACTTTACCCCCATCGTTCTCCAATCCGTTTTCAGGGGAATTAACACGAATATCAGGATTGAATTGACGGAGCCGCTGAAAAATCTATCTGAAGAAGCAGCAGTTGAGCAGTTGAGTCAGACCATCCAAAACGCCTATCGACCGGAGGATCTGGTATTTATTGTGGAGGACACCACTGATAAACAGTGGGGCACACGAGATATTGCTGACACACATAAACTTCTCGTCAAAGTCCGAGTTGATGAGGGATTTGCCTACATCTGTTCTCTTGAGGACAACCTTGGCAAAGGGGCCGCTAGCCAAGCGGTTGAGAACATGAATATTATGCTCGGGCTGCCGCGGCTATACGGTATCGAACCGGCGTATAGTACGAGTTGAATGGAGGTGTGCAAATAGATCTCCACAAGAATGGAAATAGGTAGAACGCTATAAGAAACGGTTCTGCGGCTCCCAATGTTGCCAATCAGTGGGACTTCTGCTGATTGGCAATACCGTTGTTCAGATACTAATCCCACCGAGTAGCTGTGTTCCAACCCCCAAAATCACAACAATGACCATTCCCGTCGAACAGACCTTTCCACACCGACAAGAATATTGAATTAATAACGCTAATTTCCAAAGGAGAATTTAATGCCCTCAAACAGTTATCGTGGTGTATTTACCATCCCATCCACACCCTTCCAAGAGAACGGAGAGATTGATGTTTCCAGTTTCCAACGCATGATCGATTTCTGCATTGAGTGTGGGTCACACGGCTTGGTTTATCCCGTGAACGCCAGTGAGTTTACCGCCCTCAGCGATGCGGAACGGTTTCAGATGTCGGAGGTGCTCATTAAGCAGAACGCCGGTCAGTTGCCAGCGATTATCGGCGTCGCGGGAGTGACGCAGGAGGTCGCGGAAGTGTTCGCCAAGCATGCCTACGATATTGGCGCGGACGGTGTCATTGCTATGCCGCCGTACATCCATCATATCTCTGAGAGTCTCACCTTTGACTATTACCAAGCAATCTCAGACGCAGCACAGATGCCGGTTTTCATCCAGAACAATATGCCACCTATCGGATCAAATCTGTCGGCAGAGTGCTTGCTCAAGCTCTGTCGGGAGATTGAGCATGTGGAATATATTAAGGAGGAGACCCTGCCCAGCACGGTAAAACTGACCGCTGTGATCCAAGGGAATGATGGCTCGTGTAAGGGGGTATTCGGCGGAGCAGGTGGACGTTATCTGATTGAGGAATATAGACGTGGGAGTGCAGGCCAAATGCCAGCTAGCCATGTCACCGATGTCGTGGTCGGCTTTGTGGAACGCCTTGGAGGCAGGTGACGAAGGGCGATCAACCTACATTTACAAAGAGATGGCCCCGCTTTTTCTCTTTGAGCATCAACTCCCCGGCTGTTACAAGGAGGTCCTGTATCGGCGTGGGATTATTGATTGTCCGCTCAAACGTAACGGAAAGATGCCGTTAGACGAGATCGCCTCAAAATACCTCGATGAAATCCTCGCACGGCTTGAACCGTTGATGACGTGGAAAAAGTAGGTGGGGTGGGAATAGTTGTAGGGAACAACAATCGTTGTTCCCTACTAAAACACAAATCGGGTTAAGGGATAACCGCATCTTCTCCGAGGTGTTCCTGGATCCAGTCTCGGAGGGGCACATCCTCATCTTTTGGGGAGGTGTATCCCAATCCGCCCGTGCTAGCACCCAGCAGCTGCCGCCGAATGGGATCGCTGCGCTCCATATAGTGGTCAACGGTCATATTGTCTCTCGGTCGTAGCCACCGATAGCTATAACCGTAGAACAGCACCTTTCGGGTGATATTAGAATGATTGGGACTTGCGGAATGCCAGATCCGCCGATCGAAAAATACCGCAGTACCGGGCGGCACCTTCACCGCCGTTGTGCCTTCAGGGTTTGAGTCCTCCTCGTCGGGCAACTCTAATTTGTTCCACAGATGGCTGCCGGGAATGACATAGAAGTTTCCACTTCCCTCTACGGTTGTATCTGTCAAAAAGTAACCGATTTTAAGGGAAATTCGCGGGCGGGGGTTACTTTCCAAATCCATGTTCAAACGTCCGCTGTCTTGGTGCCATCCCAAACGCCCCTCCTCCGATCTTTCCTCGGGTGGTACTGGTGGCGTGATCCCCAAGTGGGAGTGGTACAGCTGGATATGCCAGCCCAAGATCCCCCACACCTTCGGAAATGTCTTGTGCCAATCTAGTAACTCTAGGAAGAGATCATCCTTCCCGATGAAGTCGAATATGTTACAGCGTTCATGGGGTCCCAAATTTTGCTCGGGGCGATATTTCGCCTCAAGCCGATCTAGCACGGCGTTAAGGTCATTGACCAATTTCGGGGGCAATGCGTCCTCAACAATGAAGAAACCGTTCTTGTCAAATAGGAGCCGTTCCTCATGCGTCAAGCAATAATCCAAACATGCAGTATCCATATATACCTCCTCTACTGTTTCCTAGATTCTGAGTTCGGCAGATTTTCATTATAGCATATTATATCAGATATTCATGCCTGTGTAAATAAAGAATAACAACGTTATAATAACGCAAGTTGCTAGTAGCGGTTCTATTCAAACCAATAGCCCCTAATCCCTGTGCAAATTGTATCATTTTTGTAGGTCGATTTTCCAAAATCGACGGTTTTGTGTCGAGATGTGAATCTCGACCTACAGTTCTGATGGATTTTCAATAACTAGCAACTTAGGTTTATAATAATATACGGAGCGGCAGTAATGCTGCTTTTCAAGACGTACTTTAACCTACCGAAGGCTTTTATAGAAAAATACCTCACCGACACCGTCATTAATCCCAGCAATAAATCCACACTCTGCAAACCCCACATGCCGATGCCACGCTTGAGGTTCAGGTTCGTCAGTCTGCGATGAACTGTAGAGTGCCTCGTGCCCTACATCGCGGAGAAAGGTTTCGATGAACCGAAGCAAGGCTTTACCGACCCCTCGCCGACGATATTGGGGCAACACTTGAAGCAGGGCGATATACGGCACGATTGACCACAAATACTCAAGTCGCACATACCCCACCCGTTTGCCGTTCCACTCAGCAATCACGACATCCTCAATCCGATCAGGATTCAAAACAGTTTGCGCCTCAATTTTTCGCTTCAACACTTCAGCGGGAATGTATCCGTCCTGATAGGCAAAGTCCAAGTCATCAAGCCGCGCAAAACGTATCACTATCTCCCCGGACATTTATATTCCTCCTCTATCACTTTTTGGAGTTTATACCACAGGACAATAGGCGTGTCAATCCTATCTCTGTGCAAAATAGGGCCATTCAGTTTTCGGGTTTTTAACCACTTGGGTCGAAAAGGCGCAACGAGGGAATCGCTTGGCCAGTAAAGTATCGGGATTCGGAAATCCCTCTCACAGAAGAATTATAGTGAATTCAAAAAATAAATAGGTTGTGTTTACATTGTGTAAGGTTATTGACATTTTCAGTAAGTCTTTGTAAGCTGTGTTGCATGAAAACTCAACAGCTAGATGCCCCTCAAGACTTGCCTGTGATGCTTAGTGATGCAGCTTGGCAGAGCATACACCCGTTTCTCAAAACATTGCCAAACGTCTATGTCGGCACCCCTGCCGATTGTAGACGTTTCCTTTCGGCCCTCATCTGGATAACAAAAGAAGGTGCCACCTGGCGGTCGCTGCCGAAAGTTTACGGATATTGGAATGCCATCTATAGACGTTTCGGCAGATGGTGCGATGCCGGGGTCTTTGAAAAACTCCATCAACATTTCCATGAGGCAGGTGAGTTCTCCGCGCTCCTCATAGATTCAACGATTGTGCGGGCCCATGCTGCTGCAGCGGGTGCCCCGAAAAAAACGAAGGTCAGCCATCAGCAGCCCTCGGTCGGAGTAAAGGCGGCTTTACCACGAAACTCAATGCTGCGGTAACTGATGCGTTTGTCCCTTTGCGTTTTACCTTGACAGCAGGGGCGTGTCATGATGTGACACAAGCCCCGGCGTTGATTACCGGCTACACGTGCCAATATATTATTGCCGATGCAGCTTATGACGCCGATGCGCTGCGAGAAATGATTGGTGCTCAAGGGGCGGTTGCGGTAATCCGGCCCCGCAACAACCGCGTTGAACACCGTCCTTATGATAAAGAGGTGTATAAACGGCGCAACGTTATAGAGCGGTTTTTCCATCGGTTGAAGCAGTATCGCAGGGTGGCTACCCGCTATGATAAATATGCTGACCGATACCTCGGATTCCTCTATTTCGCAGCTTTACTTATCACCACTAAAAAAATGTAAACACTACCTAGACACTTTCGCCCCCCGGTAGGTGCGGTTTCCTAACCGCACCGCATCGCCCCCCTTTATCCTACCCCCCTTAGTCCCCCCGCAAGCGGGGGGAAATAGGGGGGCTACCCAATGGGAGAACGGTAGATGCGGTTTTCTAACCGCACCAGTTTGGAGTGTCTCATTAATTCTAAGGTCCACTATAAATGACCCTATGTGCAAAAGGAACTCACGGCGGATTGGCTATTTAGGTCGGGATTCGGAAATCCCTCCTACAGATTCAACGAAGGAGAAACTGGATTGACCACAGGAACGGTATTGTGCTACAATGCAAACGCATTGATATTCGATAAGATCGAGGAAGGTACTATGACAACAGAAACAGTGCGATTAAAAACCGGCGAGCAACTTGTCATCAAGACCTTACACCCACCGCTCCACGACTACGTCAGTAAAGTCGGTTGTTGGGGTGATATACGCGACGACCTGCTCAACGGAAAGTTGACAGAATGGCTTTTCACACCCTACTTTGTGGGCGAGATTGACGGAGAGGTTGTCGGCAGTATGAGCTATTATACACCGACGGACACACGCGATGTCGGTGTTGTGGAATTTGTACAAACAGCGGAGGAACATCGAAGCAAAGGCATTGCCTCGGCACTCATGGATGGCCTTATCCGAAGGTTTCGTGTCGATGACGGAACAGCACTCTATCTCTGTACCACCAATCCCATCGCCGGCAGTTTGTATGAAAAACATGGCTTCTGGTATCACCTAGGGGATGGGATGCGCTATCTCGCGCCCGATGCCGGGGACTTTGACCAGACCTATCTGGCGTACTGCGGACCAGCGCACCTCCGAGATGCCACGTGGGCGGATCTGCCTCGTGCCTCTGTGCTCTACAATCATCGTGAACCGCGCTGGCTCATCAAGGACTATTTCACGCAGACGTTCCGCGAGACCCGTTTTGAGAGCCATTTCGTGAGATTGATGCGGCAGATCGAAGATCAGAACGGCGCGTTTGTGGTGTTGGAAAACCGTGAGCAACGGATCGTTGGGACTGCTGTATTGAAACGGTTTGACACCTTCCACGAACAGCATATCGCCACCCTCAGTTTTCGTGTTTGCCTCAGCTACTTTGAGCAAGGAACTGAACTTTTAACTGCCGCTGCGGAAAAAGCGAAAGCCCTCTCAATTCAGGGGTTACAAATCTACATCGCTGACTGTGATGATGACCAAAAAGAGATAGTGAAACAGGCAGGATTTGTTGAAGAAGCGCGTTTGCAGAATCGACTGTATGATGGAGAAGGCTGGATCGATATGTTAGTCTACACCTTGTGGATGCCTGATGTCTCCCCATTGAGGAGCGAAGAGGATTATTACGGTAACAGAAAACTGTGGCAGACAGAACGGGTTAATGCTGATCACAACGAACAGAGAAATAGATAGGCATATCCAAACTAAGAGGGGATATCACAATGTTAAAATCGAAGATCAGAGTTGGTATCGTTGGGGCTGGCGGTGTCGGTGGACTTGGCGGCAGAGACAATTCCCATGCCGGTGGCTACCGGCGGTGCGAGGAGGTTGAACTGGCAGCTGTCGCTGACATTAATAATGAACGTCTACAACAGTTCGGCGATGAATGGGCAATCGCATCGGAACATCGCTACAACACCGCACAAGAGATGTACGAAAAAGCGGGTCTGGACATCGTGAGCGTGACCACCCATAACTTTCATCATCACGAACCAGTCATTGAGGCTGCGGAGGCGGGAATTAAGGTGATTATGGTGGAGAAGCCGCTCGCTATCAGCGTCGAATGGGGCCGGAAGATGGTCGAAGCCTGCGAAGCAAATGGGTGTCGGTTGGCTGTGGATCACACGCGCCGTTTCCTGCCCCATTACCGACGGCTGAAAAAGATGGTCGATGACGGAGCGGTGGGAGATGTGCGAACCATCACCTACTCCGGTGCCCGTCCTCTACTGCACAACGGCACACATACGGTGGACTACGCTTTCTACTTCACATCGGCGCAACCCAAGTTAGTATCCGGTTTTCTCAGCGATGAACCCGTCGCCGATCCGGGCGGCGGAGGGATGATTGTCTGTGAGGGCGGTGTGGTTATCTTCATCAACTGTATCCCGACGCGCAAAGAATCTCTCAGCGATGTCATTATCGGGGGCACAGCAGGACAGATCCATTTCTGTGAACGGCGTGGTATCTGGGAGTATGGTCCCCTTGTTGAAGCGAGCGAAGGGTATGGTTCACGCTACGACTTTGAGCCCCTCCCGGATATGCCTGAAAATCTCATCCTCGATGACTATTTCTACAGCGCAGCGCGGGAAGCGGTGGACTGTCTGCTGGACGATCGAGAAAGCGTCTCAACCGGGCGAGATGGCCTAAAAGCGTTGGAAGTTATCACCGCCATGCATATCTCACACAAAACCGGGACGCAGGTGCCTTTGCCGTTGACGGAAGGGCTTGATAATGTTGAAATTCGATCGACGGGGCAGTAAGATGCAGTTGGCTATTCGTACCAATTATGGATGACATAGACCGGATCCGATCCTTCCGCGAGGCAGATGGTTGCCTGATCTGCTCCTGCCACAAACTCGTTCCGCAGGGTATTTGTTCTGATCGGATCCACGTGCAGCCCGTCCAAACACCATCGCAGGTTTGTGCTGCTTTCGACGGTGACATTGGGATCCTCGGAGATGAGGGATACCCGTTGTACACCCTCGTTTTTTCGTTCTAAAGTTACCTCTGATATGACGAAGTGAATTGTTTGAAGTGAATCTCGCATCTCTGCTTGCCAGCTGCATTTATCTGCATGTGGACTCTCCTGAAATAGTCGGAGCCCTAAGCGCATTAACCGCAGATTGCCGAGAAAGTGATCTATTTCATAGCCGTTAGGGCGAGGAAGTCCACCGTAGAGCAGAATTCTTTGGCAGCCATATTCCGCAATTGCATAAGCGACCGCCAACTGTCCGTCGGTGTCATCTTTGTCCCCGCGTCCGATCCACTCACGGACGATATGCGTGCCAGACCGCTCCAACTGTTCAACGGTATCCGCCGACATTTCCTCGACGGAATCCAGGTCGCCGATTAGGACATTGGGGAGAATTGGGACTTCGTTGGCCCGGTTGAGTTCAGTGAATAAACGGATGCCCCCATCAGCGCAGATGAGTGGATGGTTGTGTTCTACTGCCCACGTCAGCGTCTTCTTATAGAATTGAGGGTAACGGAGGTCATAATGTCCATTGAGGAAAATTAAAACAGATTTCATAACATCTAAATCAGTAATCGGTTACGCGAGAAAAAGATTGTAGGATGAGAGCTGCTTGGCAGGACGATATGAGAGTTTCACACGTTTGAGGTTCTCTAAGCCGGAGTCGTCCATTGTGTTAATCCATTTATAGGCTGCCTGTTCTCGACAAAATGATCTAAAGAGAAATTGTGCTAACCCCTTGATTCGGAGATCTGTCACCTCAAGGAGGATACAGAAAATATCGCTGTTGAGAGGGTATCCAAAGGTGTATCCTTTCAGGAGTCCATCAATGAAGACGACCCTGCCGACCAAACCCAACTCCGCATAGTTCATCAGCCCTATGCGATGGGAATACCGAGAATCCTCCAACATCGCTTGATAAAAATCATCAGGGGACTGCGCCCCTCGTTCCCGTTGCCACAATTCATAAAGTACGAGACAATCTGCAAGATGGGAAGGTTGGTACGTCTGCAACTGTGCGTCAGGATAGTTGCGAATCAGGATGTTGTAAGCAGCTCGCTTGCCCTTGTAACGATTTCCCTTAAGTTGGATGAGGGCATCCGTTTCGTACAGATATTCCGTCTCTTTCTGAACGGCGCGGAAACCCATCTCCTGAAAAAAAGAAATAAGACATGGTGGAACGTTTTCGATCCGTGCAATCAACTTTGAACGATTGGCTTCAAGGGTGAACCCATACACTTGATGGACCACCTTTTGACTCAGTGATACCGCCATCGGGGGGATCGGCATGAAGTAATCGCCATCCTGATTGGCGAAGAGACAGAAGTGGTCATCAATTACTGTCCAGTAAAAATCGAAAAAGTTGCGCCATATATAGTGTGGTGCAAAGGCATAACGCGACAGTTCCGCCTGCATTTGGCAAGCATATCGATCGAAAAGGAGTTTATCTTTTAACGTGAGGGGTTGTAGGTTCTTTGATATGTCAGGCAATCTTCAAGTGATGACTTGTTCAGTGTGGTTATCGAACAGATGAACCTGCTTGGCATCAAAATCAAACCAAACGGACTGTCCCACATCGGCTTTGAATGCGGGATGTGTACGGCCTCTGAGGAGGATCAGATCTCCGGGATCTGCATTTTCACCCAGAAATATATCAATAATATTGACCGACCCCAACGCTTCTACTAGGTGCACGGTAGCTGTGAATCCTTTTTCAATCGGTTCCTTCGAGACGACAATATGCTCCGGTCTAACACCAAAGATGATTTCCTCCGCCTGACCGATCCGCGAGATCTGTTCTGCCGATAATTCAATCCAGACATCTGTGTGGTCAGATGCAAGACGGGTTTTCTGCCCCCGGTGGAATCAGAATTCAAAGCGGCTTGTGACCGAACCGTGCCCCTGATTAGGTTCATTGATGGGCTTCCCATGAATTGAGCGACGAAAATGGTTTGTGGCTGGTTATATACCTCTTGGGGTGTTCCGATCTGTTGCAAACGTCCTTGGTCCATGATGACGATACGATCTGCCATCGACATCGCTTCAACTTGGTCATGGGTAACGAAAATGGTGGTTGCTCCTAGTCTGCGCTGCAAGCGTTTCAGTTCCGCCCGCATGTCTACCCTCAACTTTGCATCTAGGTTCGACATCGGTTCATCCATCAGGAATGCCTTGGGTCTGCGGACCATAGCCCGTCCGAGGGCGACGCGCTGCATTTCGCCGCCACTTAGATGACTCGGCTTCCGATCAAGCATCGCCTGAATTTGCAGGATTGTTGCAACCTCTTTGACCCGTTCCTGAATTTCGGATTTCGGTACTTTTACCGCCTTGAGCGGAAATGCGATGTTATCATAAACGGTCAGGTGGGGATAGAGCGCGTAAAATTGGAAGACAAATGCAATATCTCGATCAGCCGGGGGTAGCGCGTTTACTCGCGTTCCATCAATGAAAATGTCTCCTTCGTCGGGACATTCTAATCCGGCGATGGCTCTAAGCGTGGTTGTTTTTCCACACCCCGAAGGACCTAAGAAAACAACAAATTCTTGATCGTGGATTTCAAGATTCACGTCGTCGACGGCGACGACCTCTGCAAAACGTTTTGTGATGTGTTCAAGTTTAATCTCTGCCATTCTTTGTATTTTAGCACACGCAAGAAGAAATGAAAACCAAAAATGACAGCGACAACATGGGTGGAAGTAGACCTCTCTGCAATTCGATCTAACGTACAGGCAATCAAGGCATTCGCTCAAGGCAGCGCGCTGATTGCTGTAATCAAGGCTGATGCCTATGGACACGGTGCTATTCCGGTCGCCGAAGCGTTGTGTAAGGAAGCAGCAATGTACGCCGTCGCTACTGTAGAGGAAGCTGCAGAGCTGCGCACTGCTGGCGTCAGGAAACCGGTACTGGTGCTGCGTAACGCGCTGGCGGGCCAAGCGGAAACAATTGTTGACTATCAACTGACAGCAGCGGTGTATGAACCGACACTTTGCAACGAGTTATCCTGTACAGCGCAAGCAAAAGGAACATCAATTAACGTGCATCTTGATGTGGATACCGGGATGAATCGTGGAGGGATATGGCATACGGAGGCGGTGGATTTCCTGAAATGGCTAACATCGCTAGAGGGGATAGAGATTGAAGGGATTTTTACCCACTTTGCCACTGCGGACGAGACCGATAAAAGCCATACAGATCTTCAGCTAGAGCGGTTTAAGTCGGTGCTTTCCACCATTACCAAACTCAATCTTCGTCCTCCGATTGTCCATGCTGCTAATAGTGCAGCTGCATTAACCCTTTCCGACACCCATTTTGATGCTGTTCGTGTAGGTTTGAGTTTATACGGTGTCTACCCATCGTCCAATGTCAAAGGAACGAGTCCTGTATCGTTGCGTCCTGCCTTGAACTGGAAAGCACGTATTATTTCTTTGCGTCAGTCGATGGAAGGAGAAGGAGTCAGCTACGGGCGCACCTATATGGTCGATCAACCGACATGGTTAGCCACGCTGCCTGTTGGCTATGCCGATGGCTATTCGCGCGCCATCTCGAACCGTGGTGAAGCGTTGATTGGTGGATCAAAGTGTCAACAGGTGGGATCAGTCTGTATGGATGGGACCGTCTTTCGGATTGACGCACCGAAAGAGGATCGTCCCTTACGCATTGGCGATGAAGCGGTATTGATTGGGAAGCAGGGAAACTTGGAGGTTGCCGTCGATCAGATCGCAGAGAAGGCGGGAACCATCTCATATGAGATTCTGACAGGAATCGGGAAAAGAGTCTCTCGGACTTACATGAATCGGGAACCATAAGGGTTTGACATCAGGACGGAAGGATGATAAACTGAAGCATAGAGCTTATTAGCCGTTACGGACATATAATAATAGGAGAATCCCATGACAACGGAACAAGTGACAACTCTACAAACAACTTTAGAGTCAATGTTTGAGCACATCGCCCAAAAAGAGAGCATAGTGGAAGACCTTGAGCAGATTGAGCGTTGGTTTCAGGAAATTGGAGCGACTGCCCCACCGACGCTACGCCACTACCTGCAACGCCGAAGTTATATCAAAGCCCTCAATTTTCTGAAGTACGACTTTGCTGCTGATTCGGATTGGAATCAGGCCTAATACACCGAAACCGCAACTGAAATGCGATGCAGACCTTAAACCATTCTTCCATGCGTTAGGATAATGCAAAAGAAAAAAGAAAACTACTTTGAGTCAGAATCAGAGAAAATCTGCGGTGAAGTAAAGGGACCTTATAACCAAAAGAGCATAAAAAAAAGAATCGAGGCCCTCTTTCTAGACAACCCTCGGCAGGATTCTAATGCGAGAACAGATCATCGAAGCCGCTAGAGATCCGATAACTCAAAAGGACCCTGAAAATTGGCATCAGAGATTATCGGAGTTGCGAACTGATGAGGGATACACAATTTTGTCATGGCGCAATCGAGGCGATCTAAATCTTCAAGAATACCTTGTGCCTACTCCTGAGAAAAGACCGCAAACTAACAAGAGGGTTCGTCCACACGACGAGAAATTGGAAAGGGAGTAGATATGGCGCAACTGACTTTCGCGAAACTCGATGAAGTTACGCGTAATAATGGCGATAAATGCAGGAATGCTGTTATACTAACACCGATGGATATATTTGAGTCCATTGAGTTGATTAAATCATCCGGCATTAAGCCGCGCGTCACAATGCTTGATCCATGGTATAACAAAGGTTTTGGAGAAATAAGAACTGATTACGATGATTTTGTCATATCTATACTTGAAGCTCTAGTTGGTATCTCCGATCATCTGTTTTTGTGGGGTTTTCCCGAGATAATAGCTCAGTATTTTAACCGTATACCAACTGAGTATCACCTTGTCGCATGGCTCACTTGGTACTATAAGAATAATCCATCTGTTATCCGAGGTTGGCGGTCGCGCCAGAACGCTTGCTTGCACCTTTCTCAGGGGAGGCAAAGTTATATCCCGAACATTTAATGTTTACAACTACACTACAAGCATGAGCGAACCTGTGGTAGATGATTGAAAGTCAAAAAAGAAAAAGAGGCACTAAAATGGCAAGAGAAGATGGGCGCACACCGAGTCAGATGCGCCCAACCCGTATTGTTCGGAATTACATTAAACACCCAGAAGGATCTGTCCTGATTGCTGTCGGTGATACAAAAGTTGTCTGTACGGCATCGGTGGAGGAGTCGCAACCGCGTTTCATGCGTGAGCAGAACCTCCGAAATCGAGGTTGGGTCACCGCGGAATATTCAATGCTGCCCCGTTCTACTTCCGACCGGATGCGACGTGAAGTTACCCGTGGATCGCCCGGCGGAAGAACCCAAGAGATCCAGCGACTCATCGGTAGATCTTTGCGAGCGGTCGTAGATTTCAAAGCCCTTGGCGAACGCACAATCTGGATTGATTGCGACGTTATCCAAGCGGACGGTGGTACACGTACTGCATCAATTACGGGCGCCTTTGTTGCGCTTTGGGACGCCTGCCAATGGCTGATGGATCGCAAGTTGATAAGAACAATCCCAATCATCGAACATGTGGCAGCGACCAGCGTCGGCATTATTGATGGCACACCCATGCTGGACCTCTGTTACACAGAAGATTCTAGTGCGGATGTCGATATGAATGTTGTTATGACAGGCGCGGGGAAATTTGTGGAGATTCAAGGCACTGCGGAAGAAGCCCCTTTCTCCAAGGAGGAAGCGGATCAGCTGCTCAATCTGGCAGTCAGCGGGATTGAACAATTGATCCGCCTTCAAAAACAGATAATCATTGAGAATAGAGATGAAGTTAGTATTGGCAACCCGGAATCAGGGTAAAGTGCGAGAAATCGGCGAAATACTTAGAGACCAAAACGAGATCGAACTGTTGTCGCTCCGCAATTACCCGGATGCACCAGATGTCGTTGAGGATGGCAAGACCTATGAGGAGAACGCTATTAAAAAAGCTGCCGCCCTTGCTGAACATACTGGACATTTAACCATCGGAGATGACTCCGGTTTGGCGGTAGATGCACTTGACGGAGCCCCCGGCATTCGTTCCGCACGCTATGCCGGCGAGAACGCTTCAGACCAAGATCGTATTGACAAGCTACTTGACGCGCTTCAGAATGTTCCTGATGACCGGCGGTCGGGACGTTTCATCTGTGCTGTCGCTGTCGCCGACCCTCTCGCTCAGGTACAGGTTGTCCGGGGTGTCTGTGAGGGACGAATTATTCGTACGTCGCGAGGAGAGAGTGGCTTTGGATATGATCCAGTTTTTGTCCCTGTGGGCTATGACAAGACCTTTGCGGAGTTGGGCGACGAGATTAAGAATCAAATCAGCCACCGTGCGAAGGCGTTGGATAAAGCGAGAAAGTTATTAAGTGAGATGAACTTTGATTCAACTTGAACAAATTATACCTAGTAAGGTCTGTTTTTCATGCGATGTTTGCTGTCAATTCCTCGACCAAGATAGCTTCCTTGCTCCCATCTTCACGCAAACTGAAATGCGAAAGGCGATTGCGAGCGGGGTGAATCCTAATCTCTTTCGTACCACGTCTGATGGGAGCAGTGCACAGATTAAACTTATACCGGATGGGGATATGTACATCTGTCCCTTTTTTGATTCTGAAACGAGCGAGTGTACAATCTACCCGATTCGTCCGCTGGACTGCCAGATCTATCCTTTCGCTCTAATGTACAATCAGGACCAAACGCAGGTTGTCTTGGGCGTTGACATGATCTGTCCTTATAGTGAGGCGGAAATCCAGACGGAACCATTCCAGCGCTATATCGACTACATGGCGAACTATCTGGAATCGAATCCAGTTGTTGAAAATGTAGCTGCAAATTGGCAGCTCATCGGTCCATATCAGGACACAGTGGTAATTGTCCGCACGCTGGAAAAGTTGACATCAGCAAAAATAAAAAATAGATATTGAACTATCCGGAGGAAAACCGGAGTCAAAAGGGAGAAAGATATGGCAAATGTGCCGTGCCGTTTGGCGGCGTTGGATTTAGATGGGACTCTGCTAAATGATGAACATATCGTGACAGATCGGAGCTGCGAAGCCCTCCAGAAATTATCGGCGCAAGGTGTTGTAGTCGTGCTAATTTCGGGGAGAATGCATCGAGCCATCTTACCGATCAGTGATCAGATTGGATTGGAAAATCCGATAATTTCATACAACGGCGGGCTGGTCAAACACCCTCAGTCAGGGGAAGTAATTTACCATACCCCCATTCCGGCGGTGGATGCAATGGCATTGATAGAATACGGGGATCAGAAGGGATTGCATCTTAACTTCTGTTTGAATGACCAGTTATTCATCAAGGAATATAATCAGTGGAGTGAACTATATGAGATGAGGACGGGGGTCCCGGCAACGGCACTCGGCGATCTTCACGAGTTAGATGGGCAAGAACCCACGAAGATGCAGATCTTGGACACAGCTCAAAAAATCGATCTGCTCCTCACTGAGTGCAAAACCGAATTTGGTGAGCGATTGTATGTCACGCGGACACAGGTTGAATACATTGAGTTTATGAATCCACAGGTATCGAAGGGACGAGCATTACAAGCCTTGGCTGACCAACTTAACATCCCTAACAATCTGATTGTTACATTTGGCGATGGATACAACGACGAGAGCATGATGGAAATCTCCGGCTTCCGGGTCGCCATGGGCAACTCCGTCGATGAAATTAAAGCTATCGCCGATTATACAACGGACACCAACCAGAACGATGGTGTTGCCCTAGCGGTCGAGCATCTGCTGCTTTGAAGGTGGTCATACTCGCACTGGCTTATGCCTGTATGGGATGGCGGACCTTCGTTCCGAGGACTGGGATATTTGCAACAAGTGCCATTGAGTCTTGTTCACGCTCAAGCTCCATTTCGACCTGTTCCTGCTCGAGTATGAAATACTTCGACAGAACTTCAGTCAGCTCTGCTTGCAGGCTTTCCATTATATCTTCATCAATTCCAGTGCGGTCTTGGACAAGGATGAGTTGTAACCGACTTTTTGCGACACTTTTGCTCTTCTGCTCCCGATTTAGTAACTGCATTAATTGTTTGAACATTTATCTTCTCCTTTTAACTATTAAACAGTTTCCCAAACCAGTTACCGAACAAACCTCCCGCCTTAAACTCTGGGATTGGAACCTCTTCCCCTTCAAGCCTTTGCGCGATACGTTTGTAAGCCTGCCCAGCATTGGACCTGTGATTGTACGTTGATGGCATACCTCGGTTCGTTGAAATAAGAATTTCCTTATCCTCTGGGATGACGCCGATCAGATTGATTGACAAGATGTCTATGACGTCTGTCGGTGCCATCATGTCGCCTGCCTTGACCATCTCCGGCGCAAGTCGATTGATAATGAGGTGCAAGTTACTAATGGTCATGTTCTGCAACAAACCGATGATTCGATCCGCATCTCTGACCGCTGCGACCTCTGGCGTTGTCACAATCAGTGCTTCATCCGCCCCTGCAGCTGCGTTTTGAAACCCCTGCTCAATGCCGGCAGGTGAATCGACCAAAACGTAGTCGTGCGTCTCTTTCAGTTCTAGGCAGAGTTTTTTCATCTGTTCCGGCTGAATATCGCTTTTGTTATTTCTCTGCGAGGCTGCAAGGAGATAGAGATCTTTCGTCCTTCGATCTTTAACCAATGCTTGTTCCAGTTCACAAACACCTTCCAGGACATCCATTGATGTGTACACAACGCGACTTTCCAGCCCCATAATGACATCAAGGTTTCTCAATCCCACATCCGCATCAACGACAACGACCTTTTTACCCAGCACAGCTAGGGCCGTTCCAAGATTCGCCGTGGAAGTGCTTTTACCAACCCCGCCTTTTCCAGACGTAACGACGATCACTTTTCCCATTTTTCTGGTCATCCTTCCCTCATAAAGAATTTAAAAATCGTACCAGTTCTGACTAGGAACAACGTCCAGAGACTTGTCACCTGGGCTGTCTTTAGTCTCGGTAGTAACTACTCCTAGCTACCAACCGGTTATAGTCTCGCCAGCCAAGGACAATTGACTGGCGAGCGATAATGCTTTATTATGATTCGGTAATTGAAAAAATTTGAAGATGGTGAGAGGAGTCTACACCCGTTTGTATTTTTTTAGTCCGGGTTAGAGTCAATCGTATTCTTCGACGATAATGGCATCTTCTAGGACGCGCGCAATTTCTGCTCTTTGGTGCTGTTGTTGTTCAGCAGGTGCGCGGGTGATAAAACGCCCAATTCTCAATTGAGTCGGCAGCAGGTTCAACGCGAAAATTATTGATGATATATTACCAAGCGCGCCAGCGTGAGCAACGCCCCGCAAGGTGCCCAGGACTATAATATCTCCGGCAGCGACCACTTCTGCTCCCGGATTCACATCGCCTAGGATGACCATATTCCCTTCCAAAGCACGTTCAATTTGACCAGAACGTAATGTGTGACGGATAAATCGCGTCTCCTCATTTATCTGAGCAAGCTGATTATAAACACGTTCTTCGCTATGGAGGGCTGGCACACCTGCAATCTGGACTGATTCGGTTCTCTCTGGTCCGTCTTGGGAATCACCAATGATTTGCTTGACTTCAAGTCCATAATTTTCGTTCAATAACTTTTTCAGGCGGACTAATTCTTCATCGTTTAACGATCTACTTCCGAGATCTATGTTCATTGTCAAGCCTGATAATGAATCCCCTAAGTTTGCCATTCGTTCTACAATCGCTTGTTCAATCTGCTCCATTGAGGCTTCGGGATCAATAATCAGGCGCATCCCATCGCGGAAGCCTTTGAGTTCAACGGTCGGCTGTGATTCGTTCTGCATTTCACTCCTCTTATAGAATAATAGACCTAGCACCTAGTTTTCAATTTTTGCTAAAACATAGGGGCCGTCGGGAAGCGCAGCAATTTGGGCATCAGTTCCATGTTTGGCAAGGACACGCTCAATCCCTTCTTGCGGAGTTCGGATTGGCTGCACAAATAGATCTTTCAGTTGATCATGAGGTATGCCATCAGCATAGCAGTATATTTCAGCTTTTTTGGCGGCTTTTGCTAACTCCTCCAGCTGCCATTGGTCAATAACAAAGTTGTCTGGGTCGTAAATATCATGAATAAATTGCTTCAGGTCTTTTGTTTTCAAGATGAGATCGGTGAAAGGGCCGCTCCCAATTCCTTGGCTGCACTCCGCAACTAGAATAATGCTTCCATTCTGTTTAACGATTTCCACTGCTGCCAGCATCCCTTTGACTGCTTGATAAAACGTGGTATCGAGTGGATAGCCTGCACTTGACACGAGGACAGCATCGACAGGTTTCGGCAATGTTACCTTCACCTGTCTTTCGACGAACCTGACGCCTTCTAAATGAGATTCGACAATATCACCAGCAAATATACCGGTTAGTCTACGTTGGTCATCAATTGTGACGTTCACGTTAAAATCTACGCCTGCCATCAAGGCGATTTCAGTGGCTTCAATATGAAGTGGGTTGCCTTCGAGGTTGCCGACCGAAGCTTTCGGATGTTCAAGGATCTGAGGGCCGTGCAGCACTTTCATCGTCTCAATTGAAGCTAGTCCGGGGCAGATCGATTTGCGTCCGCCGGAATATCCTGCCATCAGATGGGGTTCAATTAAAGCGGTCGTGACCTTCAAATCCGATTCCAGATAGGTGTTATCAATATAAACCGGAGCACCGCCCTGTGTTAAACCGAGATATTTGTGCGTTTCGAGATCTTGCGAAAAATGGTTGACGATTCGATAATTACTCATAATCTCGGTGCCGACCATTTCTTCGAGTTCTTTTCCTTGGTTGGGGCGATGGATGCCCGTCGCAATCAGAATTGTGATTTTTTCGCGCGGAATGCCTCCGGATTCCAGCGTTTGCAGGATTGGTGGGAGGATTAGCTTATTGGGGACGGGACGTGTTATGTCGGAAATGACAACGCAGGCAGAAGTCCGATTCTTCACCAACGCGGCTAGCGGCGCGGAGTGAATTGGTGACTCGATGGCGTCCCAAACTGCGCGTTCCGGCTGCTCGATTGGGACAGATTTCTGGAGGGTTAGCACACCTGCCAAATTTTGGTCAGGGATTTCGACTTCCAGCAGATCTCGTCCGTATTTTATGCCAACTCGCATTAGAATTCACCTCAGTATGCTGACTTTAGGGTTAGGAGGCTTTATATATACTTGTTATAACATTATAAACAAGATACCGTCCCCAATGCAAGTCTTTTTTGAGGTAATTAAGCGGGAAAATGCCTTGCTGTACTTGATTCTAGAATCTGTATGACGATTAAGTTCGTTCCCTGAAACGGAGTAAGGGATAAGTGTTCAAAAATTTGAGACTTGACGAATTGAGGGGTTGTGTGGAATAATTTTAGGCCTGTGCTAAGAATATGGAGGATGATTGGATATGCTAAGAGTTGGAATTAATGGCTTTGGTCGAATTGGACGCAACGCATTAAGAGCTGCATTAAAAAACAAAAATATTGCCCTTGATTTTGTGGCAATTAACGATTTAACAGACCCTGAAACACTTGCACACTTGCTCAAATACGATTCGGTGCTTGGGGAACTTGACGCCGATGTCGAACCAACAAATAACGGACTTATTGTCAACGGTAAAAAGACACTCGTCTTTTCTGAGCGGGATCCAGCTGCGCTGCCTTGGAACACTTTAGGAATTGATGTTGTGATTGAATCGACGGGCTTTTTTACAGATGGGAAGGACGCCTCCAAGCATCTGGACGCAGGAGCAAAAAAAGTGATTATCTCCGCACCCGCCAAGAATGAAGATATCACTATCGTGCTAGGTGTCAACGAGGGTAAATACGATAAAGCGAAGCATCATATCATCTCTAACGCTTCCTGCACGACAAACTGCCTCGCGCCGATTGCAAAGGTGCTCTTGGAAAACTTTGGTATCCATAGTGGTCTAATGACTACCATCCATTCGTATACGAACGATCAGCAAGTGTTGGATCTCCCGCATGAAGATATACGCCGGGCGCGTGCGGCTGCACTTTCGATGATTCCGACATCCACAGGCGCAGCAAGTGCTATTTCGTTGGTTATCCCTGAACTCGAAGGAAAATTTGATGGGATGGCGATTCGGGTTCCAACGCCGAATGTTTCAGTGGTGGATCTCACCGTTGATATAGAAAAGAAAGCAAGTGTAGCAGAGATTAATGCGGTGGTAAAAAAAGCTGCAGAGGGAGAACAGCGAGGCATCTTAAGTTATTCGGAACTTCCGCTGGTATCGGTTGACTTCAAGGGTAACCCCCATTCGTCAATTTTTGATGCTGAGTTCACAAGAGTGATTGATGGCGAATTGGTGAAAGTTCTCTCTTGGTACGATAACGAGTGGGGATATTCCAACCGTTTGGTTGAATTGGCTGCACGTGTGTTGTAATAAGCTCAGTCTATCCCAATTCGTTTATAACTTAACTGAATCTTGTTTCCGTAGGGCAACTCATAATAACGCAAGTTGCTAGTCAATAAACCAAGCACTAGAAACCTATGTAAGAGTCGGGAATTGGAATTCCCTCCTACACGGCGTACCCTCCGAATCGCGACTAGCTTGACTGCAACCATCTAGCAACTTAGGTCATAATAGGAGAACATGCGCACACCAATCATTGTCGGTAACTGGAAACTCAACAAGACCGTCCGTGAAGCGGTAGCCCTTGTCACCTCACTTCAGCCATTGGTCGCTGATGTCACCGATGTCGAAATTGTTGTTGCCCCTGTTTTTACGGGGCTTTCTGTAGTAGCGCAGACACTAGTGAACGGAGATATTCGACTTGCAGCGCAGGATGTCTTTTGGGAGGACAACGGTGCATTCACGGGAGAAGTGTCGCCGGGGATGCTCAAGGATGTGGGTTGCGACTACGTAATCATCGGTCACTCCGAACGCCGGCAATATTTCAATGAGACAAATGAAGGTGTCAACCGCAAAGCGAAGGCAGCACACGCGCACGGCTTGATACCGATAATCTGTGCAGGCGAAAGCCTTAAAGAGCGCGAGGCAGGGAAAACTCCAGCAGTGGTTAAGGACCATGTTCTCAACGGAATCCTCGGGTTATCCGCAGATCAGATTGTGTCGACGGTTATCGCTTATGAACCCGTTTGGGCAATCGGGACGGGACGCAATGCAACCCCAGACCAAGCCCAAGAGGTTCACGCACTTATCAGATCGCTCTTATCAGAAATCTATTCGGTTGATGTGGCATCACGAGTCCGGATTCAGTATGGTGGCAGCGTCAAACCGGACAATGCTGCTGCGTTGATTGCACAGCCCGATGTAGATGGCGCATTGGTTGGTACAGCAAGCTGGGAGGCGGAATCGTTTGCCCAAATTGTTAAAGCTGTGTACGATGTTTGTTCAATCAGTAAAAAATAAGGTTCATGTAAAAAGAAGGTGCAAAGCACAAAGAGAAACCGAGTTTTGCCGAAAAAAACTCGGTTTCTTTGCACTAAGTTTTAACATGAGCGAAAAATAAATAACTTAGGAGTTACGCCCTTCCGTAGGGAATAACGGTCGTTATTCCCTACAGGATCCTTGATGGTGCCCCACTGTAGTTGCCCGATTCATCGGGGTTGGACATTGTGTTCTGCGGCGATAAATCGCCGAACTACGGGGGTTTGAACGTTCAACTGCGTAAGTCCTATAACTATTACGAAAGTGAGGAAGTATCATGGAAATCATCGTTGGTTTTATTCTTATTCTTTTTGTACCCGCCTGTATTTTGCTACCCATCGTTATTCTGTTGCAAGATAGCAAAGGGGAAGGGCTTTCATCAAGTGCGTTTGGTGGAGCGGGCAGCAGCATGCAATCCGTTTTAGGGGGACAAGGTGCCGCAACTTTCCTTTCCAAGGTCACAACGTGGCTCGCTATCGGATTCATGGTAATGGCACTGTTTTTGATGCGTTTCTACGGTGAAACGGGCGGCGAATTAAAACCGCTTCAGGAAGAAGCAGCGCAGGCTGAAGTCACGATTACACCGCCAGATGAAACAACGGAGACGGGCGAGGCGGCTGCTACCACGGAGACAGCTGGAACTGATTCGTCATCTGATAGCGCAGATGATATTGAGGAAAGTGCTGGGAAGTAGAACAGTAATGAGTGAACTTAAAATCCGGCAGGTGTGCTCACGTGGAACCTAAACCGGAATCTACATGAGTATACCTCCCCTTATGCTTCACTCGTTCTGATGTTTGAAACGCTGGAAAGTGCCTTCTTAAAATACCATAAAGCGGATTATCATTATTTTCTGAAACAAGTTACACATCCAACACGGCACACTGAATCCGCTTGATGCTGCGAATTCACCAATGTCCAATCAGCCTATTGCTCAACACACTTGGAGGGTTCATCCGTTCCGTGAAAACTGGACGCGATCAACCCTGCTCTTCCTCTTTCTCCTCCTCCTTTTTTCAGGCATCTACTGGCTTTTCCAGTCGGTTTTTATTACCCTTCTCTCAGCAATCTTTGTGACTGGGTCTTTATATCGGTATTTTGTGCCCTTCCGGTATGAGCTATACGAGCACCAGCTGGTGGTCGCAGCACCATTTTATCGCTTAACAAAACCTTGGGATACATATCGCAGCTTCTACGTTGACAATAACGGTGTGCTATTAAGTCCATTCACCAAACCCTCTCGACTTGAAAATTTTCGTGGTGTCTATGTCCGTTTTGGTGCGAACCGATCCGAAGTGCTTGATTTTATTAAAAATAAAATTCCAACTTAATGGCAGATAGCAAATTCACACTTATCCACACAGATTCTCAGACGCAAGCCAGAGTCGGGCAGTTGCGGACAGCGCACGGCGTTATCAATACGCCTATCTTTATGCCTGTTGGCACACGTGGCACGGTCAAAACGTGCACCCCTCACGATCTAGTTGAAATTGGGACAGAGATTGTTCTTGGGAATACTTACCATCTCTATCTACGTCCGGGGCACCGAATCGTCCAACAGGCGGGTGGATTGCACAAATTTATGGCGTGGAAGAAACCCATCCTCACAGACAGCGGTGGTTTTCAAGTATTTAGCTTGGGACCACTCCGCACAATCACTGAGGAAGGCGTGGAGTTCCGCTCTGAAATTGACGGGTCGAAACACTTTATCAGTCCGGAGCGTTCCATTGAAATCCAAAACGCACTCGGTGCGGATATCATTATGGTCTTTGATGAATGCCCGCCGCTACCCAGCGATTACGAGTATCTGAAGCAGTCAATGGAAATGACGCTGCGTTGGGCGAAACGCTGCAAGAAGGCGCATCGAAACCGGAATCAACAGTTATTTGGCATTGTACAGGGTGGAATGGAAAAATCGCTGCGAAAAATTAGTGTGGAAAAGACAGTGGAGATTGGTTTCCCTGGCTATGCCATTGGTGGGCTTAGTGTTGGGGAGGAAAAACCGTTGATGTATGAAACATTAGCCTACACCGCGCCGCTGTTGCCAAAAGATTCGCCGCATTATCTGATGGGTGTCGGAACGCCGGAAGATTTGGTCTACGGCGTAAGCTGCGGGGTAGATATGTTCGATTGCGTGATGCCGACGCGCAACGCACGAAACGGCTCGCTCTTTACGACGCTCGGTACAGTTAAAATCCGCAACGCGAAGTACAAGACAGATTTTACGCCGCTAGATCCGAACTGTATCTGCGACACCTGCCAGAATTTTACACGCGCTTATCTCCGACACTTGCATCTAGAAAACGAGATCCTCGCACATCGGCTGCTCACGCTTCACAATTTGCATTTTTATCTGAGCCTGATGCGAGGTATTCGTCAAGCGGTTTTAGACGGCACATTCGCCCGTCTGAAGGCGAATATTGGGGAATTGATGCAGCGTGGGCAGAAACCTGAGCAGAAAGAAACGGAAAAGGAGAATTCACGTAACGTGCAATATAAGTCACGCGCAGATTCTTCAAGCCGCAAACGCAGACGCGCAGCGATATAAGATAGTTACGCTTACCCTACCACAATCTGAAGGAGATTTAGTGCAATGAGGAGAAAACAGTGGATTATCGGAATGGCAATTTCTTCGATATTGATTTTTATATTGCTTTGTTTAAACTATGCGGAAAGCCAGAGTGATTTAGTCAAACGCGGAAAATATCTCGTTGATGCAGCTGGGGCTTGTGGTCAGTGTCACACGCCGCGCAAAGGTGCGGAGATGGATATGAGCATGTATCTCGCGGGTCATCCTGCGAATGCGCCATACCCTAAATTCGATATGAGCATGATGCAGCGGGGGATTTTTATGGTTGCAGCACCGACCCTCGCAGCGTTTTCGATGCCTTTTGGGACGACGTTTGCTGCAAACCTAACGCCTGACAAAGAGACGGGCCTCGGTCAGTGGACGGAAAAAATGTTCGTCGATACAATGCGAACCGGGTACCATCAAGGCGATACGAGCAATCGAAAACTCCTGCCACCGATGCCAATTAAGAACGCTTATGCGAATATGAGCGATGAAGACCTCAAGGCGATGTGGGCTTACCTGAAAACTATCAAACCTGTCAAGAACGATGTGCCTGTAGCACTCAATCGTATGGGAAGACCTTTTTAGATTTCAGTGCAAACATCTCACAATTGGCGATTTTGCTTGACCGCCTCTTAATTCCTAACACTTATGAAAGATCTAATTATCATCGGCGGTGGGCTAGCCGGCAGTGAAGCAGCATGGCAAGCGGCTGAACGCGGCGTCCAAGTTCATCTTTATGAGATGCGTCCGTTTACTGCGACAGGTGCCCATCTCACCGGTAATCTTGCGGAGTTGGTCTGTTCCAACTCACTTGGATCTGATCTTCCAGATCGCGCTTCCGGTGTTCTCAAGGCAGAACTGCGCCGACTGGGATCGACGTTGCTGGAATGTGCCTATAAAACGGCGGTGCCTGCGGGGAGTGCGTTAGCGGTAGATCGCGAGGCTTTCGCTCAACTCGTGACGACGCGAATCTCAAATCACCCCAAGATTGAAGTGGTGCGCGAAGAGGTTACCATCCTCCCCGACGAACCTACTGTCATTGCCTCCGGTCCACTGACTTCACCAAGTCTCTCAGATGCCCTCGCTGCTTTAAGCGGGCAGGAACACCTTTACTTCTTCGACGCGATTGCACCGATTGTAAGCCTAGAAACCATTAATATGGAGGTCGCTTTCCGCGCTTCACGTTATGGGCACGGCGAACAGGTGGAGGGTGATTACATCAACTGCCCGATGAGCCGCGATGTATACGATGCTTTCGTTGCTGTGCTAATCAGTGCGGAACGCATTAGGTTGGAATCTTTTGAACAGGAGTTAGAGCAGGGAGTCAGGGCAGGTTGGCATCAATTCTTTGAAGGGTGTTTACCGGTTGAAATTATAGCGCGACGCGGTCATGAGAGTTTGGCTTTCGGTCCGATGCGTCCAGTGGGATTGATCGACCCGCGTACCGGGCGGCGTCCTTACGCAGTGGTGCAACTGCGCCAAGACAACCTTGCCGGCACGCTCTATAACATGGTCGGTTTTCAAACGAACCTGAAATTTCCTGAGCAGAATCGCGTTTTCCGCATGATACCTGGGCTTGAAAAAGCTGAGTTCGTCCGCTATGGACAGATGCATCGCAACACCTTTATCGATGCACCAAGCCTGTTATGTCCTACGCTTCAGTTCTGTGAACGAGAAAACCTCTTTTTTGCGGGGCAGATCACAGGCGTCGAAAGCTACATGGGCAACATCGCAACAGGCTTACTCGCTGGTTGGAACGCCGCACGCCTGCTGCATGATCAAGCCCCAGTCTCTTTGCCACCTACCACCATTCTCGGTTCTCTGTGCCATTATGTGACGCACGCTAGTCCGGCTGATTTTCAACCGATGAAGGCGAATTTCGGGATCTTGCCTCCGCTGAACACAAGCAAACGGCTAAACAAGCGCAAACGCGCTGCCGCTTATGCAGAACGAGCACTGGGGGATCTGGAGACCTTTCTCGAAAGGCTTAAAGGGACGATTTAACCGAAAATTGCCCGAACTGTAGCCCCCCGTTTATACGGTAATTTTTGTTATCCAACCAGAGGTGGCGTCGCAGTAGAGGAAATCATCTCCAAAGGCCGACAGTCCGTGCGGTTCAGGATCTTCCTCCGGCACTTCAATCCTATCCAACTCCTCACCGCTATCCAGATCGAGTTTGACAATTACCCGGTCGGAGGTGTGTACGACCCAAATGCCGTCCTCTACTCGCACAACGCCGTGTCCCCGTCCATATGGCAGGGGAATCGAGTGCTGCACAGACCAATCCGAAATCCGCACCTTGTGCATGATCTGGTTTTTCAGCGTCTCGACCCACATATATCCCTCTTCATAATGATCGTATTCCACACCATGTGTGCCGCCGCCATCCGGTATCGGATACCGACCGAGGCATTCTCCTGTGTGTGGATCGGTCTTTATGATTTCTCCCATCCCCGGTTTGGCATCGTTTGCTCGTTGTGGCCGCCACCGGTCTCCGGGACCATTCGCTGCTAACCAGAGTGCGCCATCGCCATAACACATTCCACTGGTATTGGAGCAGTCGCTCGGAATATCCCGGATCATCTTGGTGACTCCGTAATCTGAGGCATCGCTAATTTCTACCAACGCGACCCGATCGGTGATCTGGTCTGCAATCCACAGACCTTCATCTGTCACTTGCAAGCCGTTGGGTACACCGTAAGGTGCGCGAAATAACTTCTCAATTTTTCTACTCATCTGTTTCTCCTTCCTTTATAATCAAACTGATGTATCAATAACCGCTAGAAATTATAGAGCAGATTTTCCAAAAATACAACAAAATTTCCATATAACCTAAAATCCATTACAGTAAGTCATTGTATGTTTTTATTTAAACCTAACCGCAAAGGCGCAGAGCGCACAGAGTTTTTTTATTTTTGAAAGAACTAGGAAACGAGGGAGCGCGGAAGCGTATGACAACTCGTCCCCTCACCTCCTTGCTTCCTCTAATTTTTCTCTGTATTTCTCCGCGTTCTCCGTGTCTCTGTGGTAAAGTGTTTTCGGATAAGATTGAAATTCAAATTGCATATTTCTAATGATTTGTAGGGCTATTCAGTTTTCGGTGTTTTAACCATTTGGGGCGAAAAGGCGCAATAAGGGAATCGCCTTGCCAGTAAAGTATCGGGATTCGGAAATCCCTCTCACAGAGGAATTAAATGATCCTAAGTGGTTTGGGAAAACGGTTGCGTTTATTTTTGAAACAGGGTAAAATTATCAGTGTGCTTTGTGCTTGATGTCGAAACTTACCCTGATAAAGCGTAAAAAGAAACTCGTACGTTTGACTGGCAACCATATAAATCTGATGCTGACTCCCGCTAAAAAATTCGACCTTCCCACAGAAGTTATCTCGAACCAGCTGATCTCCGAAAACCACTATCTGTTGCGCTGTTCGTGTCCAGAGATTGCCACGAACGCACTCCCCGGACAGTTCATCCACGTGCTCATCCCGCAAGGTAGTGGATTACTCCTGCGCCGTCCATTTACAATCTATACTGTTGAGGGCGATCAGATCACAATGCTTTATCAGCTTATTGGTGAGGGGACATATGTGCTGTCACGTTTGCAGCGGGGTGATTTGATTCGAGTGCTGGGACCACTTGGAAATACCTTTGAGATTTCACCAGCCCCCGATCCCGCGATAATTGTTGGTGGTGGAGCTGGTATAGCATCATTGATGTTACTTGCTGCTGCGTTGAGGGAGGAAGATGTGTGGGCAATAGGCTTAGTTGGATCGATGAATAGAGCTCGGTTGTTAAGCGTGGAGGATTTGAAAGCTATCGGCGTTGAGACACACGTTGCAACCGATGATGGGAGTGTGGGGCATCACGGTTTTGTCACCGAACTGCTCACGCACATCCTCGAAACTCGTGATCTGAAAAATCCTATAATCTACGCTTGTGGCCCCGACGGCATGCTGCGTGCCGTTACTAAAATTGCACTGGATTATCGTGTTCCCACACAGCTGGCGATGGAGAATCGGATGGGGTGTGCGTTGGGAGTCTGTCTCGGTTGCGTCTGCAAGGTGCAAATGCCGGACGGTGGGTTTGAGTATCAGCGGGTATGTACAGAGGGCCCCGTGTTTAACGCCGAAGATATTATTTGGTAAAATGGAAAAAAGAATTTGAAAGGAGATTTAATCATGGAGACATTAACAAGGATGAAATGTGTTGCCTGCCGTCGGGATGCCCCGAAGGTTACTGAGGCAGAGATTGCGGAATATCACCCGCAAGTTTCCGACTGGGAGTTGATTGAACGAGATGAGATTAAGCGGCTGGAACGGCTTTTCCGGTTTGATGGTTTTGCACAAGCGTTGGCGTTCACAAACCGGGTGGGGGAATTAGCAGAGGAGGAAGGTCATCATCCCGCGCTCTTGACCGAGTGGGGAAGAGTAACTGTCACGTGGTGGACGCACAAAATCCGAGGGCTGCATCGGAACGACTTCATCATGGCGGCAAAAACGGACGCGCTATACGCGGAATGAGGGTGGGAAAATGAATGGTATTCAGCCTTCACTTGGAGTTGAAATTGCCGGTATCCAGATGAAAAATCCCGTTATGACCGCGTCAGGGACTTTTGGCTATGGCAGCGAATACGTGGACTTCATTGACCTGAACCAGCTTGGGGCGATCGTTGTCAAAGGGATCACGAGTGTGCCGTGGGCGGGAAATTCAATGCCGCGAATCTTTGAAACGCCGTCGGGGATGCTCAACGCAATCGGGTTGCAGAACGTTGGCGTGGATGGGTTTATCGATAAAAAACTGCCCTACCTCCGCGACTTCAATGTCCCCGTAATTGTGAATATCTGCGGCGAGCAGGTGGAAGAGTATCTAGAAGTAACGGAGAAGTTGGACGCTGCCGCCGGGGTTGCGGCAATCGAGCTCAACATCTCCTGCCCAAATCTCCATTGTGGCGGGATGAGTTTTGGCGTTGACCCAAAGTTGACTGATGAACTCGTTAGAGGTGTTAGAGAGAAAACTGCCTTACCGCTACTTGTCAAACTCTCACCGAATGTTACAGATATCACCGTCATTGCCCGTGCTGCTGAGGGTGCCGGTGCTGACGGGCTTTCCGTGATTAATACCGCCCTGGGAATGGCAATTGACATCAACACCCGTCGTCCACAGCTCGCCAATGTTACCGGAGGACTTTCGGGGCCCGCAATCAAGCCAATCGCACTTCGTATGGTTTGGCAGGTCTACAATGCTGCCAATATTCCGATTATTGGAATGGGTGGGATCATGACGGGTGATGACGCTATCGAGTTTTTTATCGCGGGCGCTGCTGCGGTTGCGGTCGGGACGGCAAACTTCATCAAGCCACATGCCTCCTTGGAGGTAGTTGACGGCATTCAAGAATATCTCGAACGGCATGAGATGTGTTCAATCGTGGAATTGGTGGGAAGTCTGGAAACGTAATTGGTTCATTACAACTGGAGTGAGAGGTTGAGGACTTCAACTTTAACGGAAGACCGATGGATTTTCAATAACTAGCAACTTGAGTTACTCCACTAAACCTATAAATCAATTCAATATCATCAGTAAGGATTGCCTATGAGACACCTCATCACACTTGATGACTTATCCAACTTTGAAATTGAACAGATTTTTCGACTTGCGGATCAGATGCGGACGGAGCTAGCTACATGGTCTGGCTTCTGTAAAGGCAAGCTGCTAGCAACGCTCTTTTACGAACCGAGCACACGGACGCGCCTCTCCTTTGAAAGCGCGATAGGACGGCTCGATGGACGTGCCCTCGGCTTCGCAGACCCTGACGCTGCTTCCGTCGCAAAGGGGGAAACCATCGCGGACACCGCTCGCATGGTCACTAACTACTCAGACCTAATCGTGGTCCGCCACAGTTGGGCTGGCGCAGCCCACGTTATGGCTCGCTATTCTAATATCCCGGTGATTAACGGCGGCGATGGGAGCCATAGGCATCCCACACAGGCACTCACAGACCTATACACGATCCTCCAACGGAAAGGGGAGATAGAAGGACTGACGGTTGGCATTTGTGGAGATCTGCGATACGGACGTGCAGCGCATTCGCTCGCGCTCGGTGTTGCACGATTCGGCGGGAAACTCCTCCACATTTCGCCCGATGGATTTCAGATGCCCGAATGGGTCTCTACCCGATTGAAACATCTCTACGCTCAGGAACCGGCTGAAACGAATCAGCTCAGTGACGTGATTGGTGAACTTGATGTCATCTATGTGAATCGGCTTCAGGAGGAGCGCCTGCCGCCGGAGATCTCTCCGGAAGATGCGCGGGGAAGTTACCTTGTGGATGTCGCAATAATGGATTACGCCAAACCCGATGCGATGATCATGCATCCACTGCCGCGTGTCAACGAGTTGGCTTATGAGCTAGATGAAGATGAACGTGCGGCATATTTTGACCAATCGGCAAATGCCGTACCGGTTCGGATGGCGTTGCTCGCAAGTTTATTGGGACTTGAACAGTTGGTTTTGACGCGACCACCTATGCGAAAAATGGTATCGGATCAACAGGTATGTGGGAATCCGAACTGTGTTAGCAATCATGAACGTTACCTGGAACCTGAGACAGAGATACTCGCCGGATCCACACCGTTTTCTACTTGTGCCTATTGCGGTGTCCTTAAAATGTGATAGGCATTTTAGACTAAAGGAGAATCTATGAGCAACCTAAAAATTCGTGATGTGCGCGTCATTGTGACGCAACCGACGGCGAACCTAAACGTGGTGAAAATAGAGACAAATGAGCCGGAATTGTACGGCTTGGGTTGTGCTACTTTTACCCAGCGTGCCCTCGTTGTTGAAGCCGCTGTCAACGATTACCTTCGTCCATTTCTCATCGGTAAGGATCCCGCTGACATTGAAGACATCTGGCAGTCGTGCAATGTATCTGCATACTGGCGGAACGGACCTATCCTCAACAACGCCATCAGCGGCGTCGACCAAGCACTGTGGGACATCAAAGGCAAATCCGCAGGAATGCCTGTTTATGACCTTTTTGGGGGGAAATCGAGGGAGGCGGCGGCTGTATATGTTGTCCCGGGGGGTAGCGAGCTTAAAGCGTATGAAGAAAATGTCTGGGCACTTATTGAAGACGGTTTTCGTCACTTCAAACTCGGGGGCGCAGACCGCCTTTTTGCAGACGATACACCCCATAGTGAAAAGCCTGTCATCACCAACAAAGTTTCCGAATCGAGCGGCAGTATCTACGATCCAGTAAAATCGGTTCGCGGAATTGTGCGTGCCTTTGAGCATTTCCGCTCCACTTTCGGTTGGGATGTCGAGGTTATCTACGATGTTCATGAACGCCTGCCGCCTATCATTGGACTCGGTTTGGCGAAAGAGCTTGAGCCGTTTAGACTCTTTTTCTTGGAGGACCTTTTCGCGCCGGAGGATAACGACTACTTCCGGCTAGTGCGGGAGCAGACAAGTACGCCGATTGCCATGGGTGAGTTGTACAACAATCCGCACGAGATTATCCCGATGGTCAAAGATCGGTTACTGGATTTCATGCGTGTCCACGTCTCTCAAATCGGTGGACTAACACCAGCGCGGAAGTTGGCAGCACTCTGCGAAGCCTTTAACGTTCGCACTGCTTGGCACGGTCCCACAGATGTTTCCCCGGTAGGTCATGCTGCACAACTGATGCTAGACCTAAATGTGTGGAATTTCGGCATCCAAGAGGCAGGTCCCTACCAGACTGATCTGCTGAAGGAGGTGTTCCCCGGAACGCCTGAAGTCCGCAACGGGTATATGTGGGCTAACGGTAAACCGGGTTTAGGCATAGATATAGATGAGGCGTTAGCGGCGAAATATCCTATCACAGAACCTGCGAGTTCTAACTGGTCGTGGGGCAATGTCAGGCTGGCAGATGGAACTATAATCCGCCCATGATACATGAAGAGAAACCGAGTTTTTCGGAAAAACTCGGTTTCTTTGTATAATTTCAAAAAAAATGCAAGGATAAATCATGTCAGATCAACTCAAAATGGGGTTAATTGGTTGTGGAGGTATGTCCGGTGCCCACATGCGGGGGTATCAAGAGCTTCGGTCGAAGGGGATCAAGTCCTTTGATATCGTTGCTGCTTGTGATATTGATGCCAACCGTGCAGCAAAACGGGCGACCCAAGCGCATGAATTTCAAGGGGGTATAGAACCGTCAGTTTATACGGATGTGGAAGATATGCTCGCGAAACATTCAGATATAGACTGTGTGGATATCTGTGCTCTCCACAGCGCACATCATACCCTTGCCGTTACCGCGCTGGAAGCAGGAAAACATGTCATCATCGAAAAACCGCTCGGTATCACCATGCGTGCCTGTAAGCTCATTCTCGATGCTGCGGAGAAGAACGGACGCGTTCTGTCTGTCGCAGAAAATTATCGTCTGGACCGGATCCAACGAGCCCGGCGGTGGGCGGTGCGTCAAGGGCGGATTGGCGATCCACGGATGTTTTTCTGGATAGAGGTCAGCGAAGGTCTGGGGAAGTGGAGTTGGCGTAACTTCAAGATGGACGCCGGAGGCGGTTGGGTGCTTGATGGTGGTGTCCATTTTACAGATCTTATGCGCTTTATCCTTGATGCGGAGGCAGTGGAGGTGTATGCAATTAATAAGGCTTACGAACCCTACCGCTATGACGACCCGCTAGCGCGGCAGGGCGGCTACGATGTTGATGTTGAGGACGCGATGATCTCCGCAATCAAATTTGAGCGCGGCATCTCTGCCCAATGGACATGGGTCGGTTCGGGCCCGGGGAACGGTATCAGTCGCAGAACCCTTTACGGCAGCGAAGGTAGTTTAGACTTCGAGACAGGGCTCACCCCTCGCGGTGGCGAAACCATCAGCAACGAGGCACTATTCCAAGAATTTCTGGCACACACCAGCGACGATGAACGCGAATATTACTTCCCAAGCGGTATCGAGGATACTGTTGCCATAGAACTCAAGTACTTTGCGGATGCTATCACTACCGGTGGTAAACCGGAGGTCGATGGCATTGAGGGCATGAAGTCCGAAGCGATCTGCATGGCGATTTACGAATCCGGTTGGCATGGCCGCCCGGTGACGTTGGCGGAGGTCGAAAGCTGTGAGCTGGAAGGGTATCAAGGTGAGATTAATAAGAAGTTGGGGATTGCATAAATTGTAAATAGGAGATAATAATGAATCAACAGATAACGTCCCCCGAAGCATTCTTTGGCTTCCAACTCGGAAGCGATCGGAAAATGGCGCGGTGGAATCGGATTGTCGATTACTTCCGGTTATTGGAGGAACAGAGCGATAAGATCCAAGTTATTGATATGGGACCCTCTACAGAGGGGCACCCGTTCCTATTTGTGATTATTTCCTCGCCGGAGAATCTAGCGAATCTGGCGCGTCTGCGGGAGGTGAATGCACAGATCAAGGATCCACGTGGCGTATCAGCGGAGGTCATAAATTCGCTCGTGGGGGAAGGGAAAGCAATTATCCTTCAATCGATGGGGCTGCACGCAACAGAGATCGGCAGCACACAGATGGTTTCAGAGTTGGCTTACAATCAGATTACGCGGACCGATGACGAAGCGACGCGCATTCTGGATAACGTCATTTCACTGATGGTGCCGTGCTTCAACCCAGATGGTCAGATTATGGTGACCGATTGGTACAACAGATATGTCGGCACGGAGTACGAAGGCTCTACGCCACCGTGGCTGTATCACAAGTATGCCGGGCATGACAACAACCGCGATGCTTTCACCTTTAATTTGATCGAATCCCAATATATGGCGCAGATTATGTATAAAGAGTGGCAGCCCCACGCCTACCAAGACCATCACGAGATGGGCTGCTACGGTGCGCGCTTATGGGTGTGTCCTTATTCGGAGCCATTGCACCCGCACGGCGATCCGTTGGTTTGGCGGGAGATAAGCTGGTACGGGGCGCACATGGCGTATAAGTTAGAGGAAGCGAGTAAGACCGGCGTCCTCAATGCTTCGTTGTTCCCGGCGTGGAGTCACCTCGGCTTCCACTGGATGGGCAATTATCACAACATCGCCAGTATGTTGACAGAATCGGCGCACGCTAAGTTGGCGACCCCAATGTATATCCACAAAAGCCAACTGAAAGGTGAGGATGACAGAAAACAGCTGCTAGACGAAGGTGGTAACACATTAAGGGCATTTCCACATTACAAGGCTCAGACCAACTTTCCGCACCCATGGGAAGGCGGTTGGTGGCGGGTTCGTGACATCGTTGAACAACAAAAGATCTCCGCGTGGGGATTACTTGACATGGCGGCACGGAATAAGGATACGATCCTGCGAAATGCGTATCTGAAGGCGAAACGACAGACTGCACTCGGCGCGTCCGGTACACCCACCGTATACCTCATCCGTCCAGACCAACACGATTCGCTGACCGTCTTAACTGCGATCAATAAGCTACTGGTTCAGGGGATAGACATACAGAAAGCTACCCAAGATTTTACCGTCAACGGCTTAAATTACCCCGCGGGCACCTACTGCATTCCTCTCAATCAACCAAAGATGGGGGTCATCAAGACGTTGTTGGGACGCACCCTATACCCGGACGACGCTTGGACACGCCAACCCGATGGCACACCGCAGCGACCCTACGATACCACAACGGACACTATGGCGGAGTTCATGGGAGTCAATGTTGTACCGGTAGAAGGGAATATTGAGGGGAGTTTTGAGACTGTTACTGCCCCTGAACCCCTTACCGGAAAGGTCGTTGGCACTTCGCAAATCGGTTATCTATTCGATGGCAGACTCAACGATAGCTTCAAAGCCCTCAATCGGTTGTTCGATCAGGGTGTAGAAGTGACCCGCTTGCACGAGATGGTGTCAGTGGGAGACGAAACATTTCCGGCGGGCGCGTTTGTGGCTGCCGCTGAATCTGAAAATCTGCTCACGGGGATCGCTCAAGATTGTGGCGTTGCCTTCCACGCGCTTGAGGAAAGCGTAGAGATAAAGCAACACGAAGTCCGGCGAGCGCGGATTGGTATGTATCAGCGATACTGGGGTGGTAACATGGATGAAGGTTGGACGCGGTTGGTCCTGGAACAGTATGGATTCCCGTACCAGACGCTGAGAGATGCAGAGATGAAAGCTGGCAGCTTAGGTCAACACATTGATGTCCTTATACTGCCCGATGATTCCACCGACATGATTATTGGCGATAAAATAGAGGATCGACTCAGAGAAAACCCCGTTCCATCGGAATATCGCAGCGGTATCGGAGAGGAAGGGGTTGAAACGATAAAAGCATTTGTCGAAGGCGGCGGTACGTTGGTAACGCTCAACCAAACCTGCAATTTTGCGATTGAGAAACTGAATCTGCCGGTGCAAAACGTCCTCGCAGGTAAGTTGGCCAAGGAATTCTACTGCCCCGGTTCCACCCTATACGCCAATATTGACACGACGCATCGGCTTACCTACGGAATGCCAGACGAAGGACTCATATTCTTCTGGAGCGGTCCTAGTTTCCGCGTCCAGCCCTCTTTTTCCAATGAGCGGTGTGAGATTCTCGTCCAATATCCTGAGCGGGATATCTTACAGAGTGGATGGCTTGTCGGTGAGGACCAGATTGCGGGGACCGCTGGCATGATTTCAGTGGGGTATGGCGAAGGTTCGGTTGTCCTTTTCGGATTCAGACCGCAACATCGGGCGCAAACGCATGGGACCTTTAAGCTGTTTTTCAACGCGCTTGTTGGGTAGGCGGGCGAGAAAATATTGTCTGAATCACGGATTTAGAATCAACGGTTGGGTGTCTATGTTCACCCACACGATAAGACACATTATTGAACATTTAGGACCTCCGAGTATTTGGCACGGTCTGCGGCAGCACGGGCATAATTGCCTTTTTTCTGGTAAGTATTCGCGCGTACTAAATAGGTAAAGATATTATCGGGCTCCAGTTGTATTGCTTTGGTATAATCTAAGATAGCCTTGTTATAATCGCCTTTAGCTGGTAAGCTGTTCCACGGTGCAGATACACATTAACATCATTGGGATTTAGTTCTACAGCTTTGTTTAGGTCCGTAAAACCAGCATTGTAATTGCCTTTAACACAGTAAGCGACGCCTCGATTCATATAGGCATCAGCATCGTTTGGATTCTGTTGTATAGCTTGAGTCGAATCTGCGATAGTGCTGCCAGAGTTATCTTTTTTAAAGTATTTTTCAACGGGCGAAATATAATCAGGATCAACTTCTTTTACTTTAGCGTAATCTGCAAAAGCATTGTGAATATCATCTTGTCTTTGGTATGTCGTACCGCGATGGTAATAGGCATCAGCAAGCAGATGTTTCAATCTGCAAGATCCAATTCACTTGTGAGTGAATTTATCTTTTCTGTCCAATTCTCAATAGTCCAATCTTCATTGTGTAACATAATTAAAGTTCTCCTTTTTTAATTTTGCTCTGAGCTCTGCAACGGTGCCGGTGCCCTTCATCGAATTACAAGCCCCACACAATAGCCACAGGTTTTCAAAATGATCTGTCCCCCCTTTACTGCGAGGGATTTTGTGATCAATGGTCAAATTCCGAAACGGGAAGAAAATCCCACAGCCCCCGCATAACCCTTCCTGTAATCCGAAAAGCGTGTGCTTATGGGTCCGTGCGGGCGGTGTGTGCCCCAGGTCTGTGCGCTTTGGATAGTCGTCGCGGTGGACAACCTCTGGGAATAAGCCTTGATCTGCCTTTATTCGCTCTACCACCAACTCTGCCGCTTTCGGTGAAATGTCGATCCCTATCCATGACCGCTGCAACCGGTCCGCTGCGACCAATGTCGTCGCACAGCCACAGAACGGGTCAAACACAACATCGCCGGGGTTACTGCTTGCTTTGATGATGCGTTCTAGCAAGGCGAGAGGCTTCTGCGTGGGGTAGCCGGTGCGTTCTTTAGATCGAGAACCGATGGAAGGAATATCGTCCCAAAGGCTTGGTACTTCCTCACCTTTGAGTTCATCTAAGTAACGTTTCCGCTGAATCCGTCCGTTAGGAGACTTCGGAAAGTGGAGGCGTCCTTCTCTATCCCACTGTTCCATTTTTTCAAAGGAAATTGCCCACCCCTTTTCCGGTGGCTGATAGCCTTTGTATTCATACGTTAGATTCGGTCGAGGGTTAGGGCTTGCAAGATTATCTATTCGATAACGACGCCCATTTTCGTCACTATAGCGAAACATCTTTCTAATATATTCGGGGTTGCTTTCTCGATATTGCACGTTAAGGGTGTATGTGCTTGATTTTGAATACCAAAAAATGACATCGCAAGAGGTGCCAAAACGGTTGGTCTTACCTGCTCGACCGGTTTTCCTTTTCCAATTGAGTTCATTCCTGAAATTGTTTTTCCCAAATATACTATCCATCACCAACTTCAGATAATGGCTCGCGGTTGGATCGCAATGGAGGTAGATGCTGCCGGTATCTTTCAAAATGCGTTGCATTTCCAGCAGGCGGATGGACATCATGATGAGGTAACTCTGCATTCCCTTCCCATGTGCCTCTCGCGCTGCTTGTATAACGGTGTGCAGGGGTGGGGATTGCTCGGCTAACTCGCCGTGTTCGGCGAGATCAACATCGCTTAGTGTCCAGGTGTCTTTGAAGGCGGCCCCGGCGGCTCGGCTACCGATGGGGGCGGCATAGTCTCGGTTAGAATTGAACGGCGGATCGAGGTAGATGAGATCAACGCTCGCACTATTCATCCCCCGCATGATGTGTAGGTTATCACCGATGAAGATGGTTTTGTCTTTCCAGTTCATTTTATCGGATATTATTTTTTCTCATCCTTCTTTCGGAGCTGCTCTGATCTGGCCAAATCTGCTTCAGCACGGTTAAGATCTCCTTTTTTCTGGTAGGCTTTCCCGCGCGACTCATAAGCGAAGGCATTATCCGGTTCCAGTTCTATTGTTCGAGTAAGATCTGCAATCGCCAAGTCATAATTTTCTTTCATTAAGTAAACCCTACCTCGATTGCGATAGGCATCAGCATTATCCGGCTTCAGTTCTATTGCTATAGTCAAATCTTCGATGGCACGATCATAATCTTCTGTGTAATAGCAAGATACCGCACGCCCTACATAACCGTAGGCCTGATTGGGATTAAGCCCTATGACTATGGTCCAATTTGCGATTGCACGAAGATTATCTCTTTTGTCAAAGTAAGCCAACGCCCGCCAAGCATAGGCATCAATATAATTAGGCTTCAACTCTATTGCTTGGGTATAATCTTTGATAGCACGGTCATAATTGGCTTCGCGATGGTAGTCTCGCCCACGCTTGTAATAATCCTGAGCATTTGAGGGCATTAAAGGGGACATAGGAATTTCCTTTCTAGTAGCAGAGAACAAAGGAATTAAAGCCTACTCAGATTGAGTTAGATGAGCTTATCTTTCCTGATTGTTGTATTTCTATATGACTATCTCCCTCGCATATATGCAAAAATCTCTTGAAAGCGAGAACCATCTTCCTCTTGAGATTCTTTATTTCCTTTGGCTGTCCTTCTTTCAAAATAAATGAAAATTACTGTTGGGACACCAATTACGGCGGTAATTAACACAACGATAAGGGCTTGTAAAAATCCAAGTCTCTTATCCACGCTACTGATACTATTAGTGAACTTCTCATCCACGCTATTGATACTATTGGTCAGTCTCTTATCTACGTCGGCGATACTAGCGGTCAAACGTTTGTCCATTTCATCAATTCGGGTGATCAATGACTGGAGTTTGAGATCGGTACGGGTTTCAGATTCTGCGATTTCTTCTTTAACAATGGCGCGAATCGCTTGTAAATCCTCCTTCGTTAGTTCGCTGAGAGCGGGGGCAGCAAGTACAAAATTGAGTAACACGCCAATGGTAAACCATCTCATAATCAACCTCCTTGGTCATTTGAGAGGTAGGCATAAATAGAATTTCATTTTTATTATACAATTATTGGGGAGGGTGATGCAATTACAAATTGAACAAGAGGATGTCCAGGGGGAAAATCGGACCTTCAAAAGTGTCGAGATATGAATCTCGACCTACGGGTATTGGATGGGAGGAGTGGATCGGGCAAACCGCTTTGGGTCCCGATTTATCGGGGATGCCCGACCCACGGGTGTGGTGTGTTTTGATTAAAGGATATCAACCCCTACTCCGGTGCTAACGATGCGCTGCGGAGGTATTTCCACCCTATTGGCGCGAGCCTAAGATTCCTCACTCTTCTATCAACGACCAACAGCTGTTGCGCGTGCGCCAACGGCACCCACGGCGCATCCCTGTGGAAAATCGCCTGCGCCTGCCGATAAAGCTCAATCCGCTCGTTTCGATCGGTGCTTGTTCTGGCTCGATCTAGAACATCTTGCATCTCATCGCTTCGATAAAAGGCGATATTAAATGCAGGCTTCTCCGCGTGGGTTTTGCTTAAAAGATAGTAGAAAAAGTTGTCCGGATCCGCATCGGAAATCCACCCCAACATTGCCATATCGTGTTCCCCATTATCCGTTTTATCAAGATAGGTGCCCCAGTCATAGGTTACGATTTTTGCCTCGACGCCGATGTGTCGGAGTTCGGATTGTAGAATTTCTGCGAGAGCACGTCCGTCCGGGATGTAAGGACGCGGCACTGGCAGTGCCCAAAGCGTTGTCTCAAACCCATCGGGATAGCCTGCCTCGGCGAGGAGTTGTTTCGCCAGTGCTGGATTGTATTCGTAATCCTCAATGGTATCATCATAACTCCAGAGCGTCGGCGGGATCGGCCCCTTCGCGGGGATAGCCGTGCCTTGATACAGGTGTTCAATAATATCGGCTTTGTTAATCGCATGGTTAATCGCACGTCGCACCTTGAGATTATCAAACGGCGGTTTGTCCATGTTCATCGCCACATACCCGACATTTAGGCTCGGTTGCATCAGGAGTTCAAGTCGTCCATCGCCTCGGATGATCGGGATTTCGTCAGGATTCGGAAATTCCATCGCGTGGAGCCTGCCCTGCTGCAGTTCCATAAGCCGTACCGAGTTGTCAGGAATAGAACGGAAGATAAGCCTATCGAGTGAGGGCTTCCCCGCCCAATGTGCATCGTTTGCTTCTAGCACAATTTTGTCGCCTCGATCCCACCGAACAAACTTGAAAGGACCAGTGCCGACAGGGTTATTGGCAAAATTAACCCCAAGGTGTTTAACCGCTGTCGGACTCACGATAGAATATGAAAATCCCGTCAACGTGTTGATAAAGGGCGCGAATGGCATTTTGAGCGTAATCTGTACCGTAAACGGATCTAGGGCAGTAATCTGGTTGATAAATTCTGCCTGAAAGTCACGATATACCCCCTCTGGACGGGTAAGTGAAAAGACAACAGCGTCTGCGTTTAAGGGGGTGCCATCGTGGAATTGAACCCCTTGCCGCAAGTGAAATGTCCACACCAAGCCGTCAGCGGAGCTCTCCCACGCTTCCGCTAAGGCGGGTTCAAGATCGGTTGTATCCTCTCGATACTGGATAAGCGTATCGTACAGCATGTCACAAACCTTTACAGATTCCCCATCAAGGACGAGTGCCGGATCAAGGGTCAGCGAATCGCCGCCGCGCCCAAAAATCAGGGTGCTACCTGTGGGGCCAATATCACCTCGACCCATAACGTTGGCAACGATCACTAAATCTAGGGCATCCACGATGCCGTCACTATTGACATCTATATTTGACACCTGCGCGGAGTCAATACGCTCACCAAAGTGTGAAGCAACAAGCGTTAAATCGAGGATATTCACAACACCATCGCCATTGACATCTGCGTTTTGAGCATTGCTATCTGTCAAAAACAGTAGCGATAAACTGAGTGCTATTGCTGCAAAAATGATTTTTCTCATACTATCTCCTAAAATGCTATGGCTCATGTTAAGAAATCGTGCAACAGAAACCGAGTTTTTCCAACCCCCCTGCAATTCCCCCGACAAGGGGGGGCAAACTCGGTTTCTCTTCGTGTTCCGCTGCTATAAATTACCTCAATGAACTAATGAATCAATGAACATCTACACATCCCGTTTCATGCATCAATCAGCACCCTCCCCTAACGTGGTGCGTCCGGTGCGGTGGGGTGGCTCGTAGATTGCTAGTTCCTCCGGTGTCGGATCAGGGATTGGGCATTCGGCGTGCGGTGAACCCCACGATAGGAACCCGGGTGAACATTTGAACAGGATTGAGCGACGCTCGCGGTCGGTTGGCTGCCATGGAAGCGTGCCGTGCACCAATGCTTCATTAAAGATGACGACAGAACCCGATCCCGCGACTACTTGTCGAATACACCCCATCCCATGCTCTGTGGACAGAACATGCTGAGGCGGACGGTAATTTGATTTGTGGCTGCCCGGCACACACGCAAATCCACCGTCCCCGTCACGGACCTCCGTCAACTGCCACGCAGCGACACAGAGTCCGCACTGCATCCGGCCATGCTCAAATCGGTGATATTGGCTTGGATCGAACGTCATCCCGCCGTGCAGCCAGTGACCTTCAGTCCCCTTGACCATCTGAATAAGCCCCGGACCGTGATCAAGCCGAAAGCCGGGTCCTAATATCTCATTGAAGATACTAATAACCCGTGGATGCGTCAACATCCGTCGAAACGGCTCACACCACGGTCGATCAAAGGTCAATGGATTTTGATGGAATTCGCCGCGCCCTGTAGCCCCTTTCAAATGTTTGGATCCGTGGGATAAGCCCGGATCTCGGTTGGCGATAAGATGTGTGTGACGCTCAACCGCTTCATTTGCCAGCGCGACTTCATCCGGTGTAAGTACATCCTCAATCACGACGTAACCCCAGAGGTCAAACAGAAATTTCTCATTATCGGTCATGTCAACCTTCCTTTCTTTTCGCAATTAAACTGTGGACATAGATACGGAAAGAACGCTATAATTAGGATAATACGTAATGCGTAATACGTAAACATAATTTTGAAGGAGAATTAATCATGAGTGGAAAATTTATCCCTGCGGCAGAAGCAGAACGCGAACAACTAGATTGGGGTGCCTTGGCATGGTTGAGTCGTCCCGAAACAACAGGTGCAAAGGATCTGGTGGTTATCGAAGTAAGCCTATCGCCCGGCGGTGGACACAACTTCCACAAGCATCCGGAACAGGAAGAGGTTATTTACGTCATTGAGGGGACCGTAGAGCAGTGGCTTCGCGACGAAAAACGGACGCTGAGTTCAGGGGACTCCATATTCATTCCCGCTGACGTGGTACACGCTTCGTTCAACACCTCGTCCGCTTCTGCGAAACTGCTGGCTATCTTGGGGCCATGTGTTAGTGACGAGGGGTATCAGTTGGTTGATGTTGCCGACGAAGCACCGTGGAATTCGCTGCGCTAAAATTCCCCCAATTTCTAGCATCTATCATTCATCTACTCAACGGTGACACTTTTTGCGAGGTTGCGGGGTTGGTCAACATCGCAGCCTCGATGCACAGCGGTATAATAGGCAAGTAGTTGAAGCGGGATCGCAGCAAGTAGTGGGGAAAGTTCCTCAGCAATATCTGGGATGTAAAGCACCTCTTGGGCGCACTCTTGGATTTCTGTATTTCCCTCAGTCGCAATGGCAATGACAATCCCATCGCGAGCACGAATCTCTTGGATCGCGCTCACAATTTTCGGGTAAATGCTGCTATTGGTAGCAATGCAAACAACCGGTACATCTTCGTTAATCAAAGCGATGGGGCCGTGTTTTAATTCGCCTGCTGGATGTCCTGCTGCGTGGATGTATGAGATTTCCTTGAGTTTCAGTGCACCTTCTAGGGCGTTAGGATAGTTGTAGCTTCGTCCGATAAACATGAATGCGCCTACATCGCTATATTTTTCCGCACAGGCACAGATCTGCTGCCGCTGAATGGTTCGTTCCATAAGGGAGGGTGCCTTTTTAAGGGTCTGGAGAAATCCCTGAATATCTTTAGGTGCTAATATCCCCTTTAGTTTGCCTAGGTGCATCGCAAGTAAGCCAAGCACCGCGATCTGTGCGGTATAAGCTTTGGTGGAAGCAACACCAATCTCCAATCCGGCGTGAAGTTCAATGACCGCATCCGCCTCTCGTGCAATGGTGCTGTTGATCGCGTTGCATAAGGCTAACACACGCATAAATTTGCTCTTTGCTTTGCGTAGTCCTTCAAGCGTATCAGCGGTCTCACCGGATTGAGAGATAGCGATTACCAGCGTATCTCCCTCCAAAACTGGGTTGCGGTAGCGAAACTCTGAGGAGATATCCACTTCGGTGTGGATGTAGGCATACTGTTCTAGCAGATATTTGCCGATCAGTCCAGCGTGCCACGAGGTGCCACACGCTTGGATGACGATCCGATTCACACGGGCGAGAAACTCATCGCTCAATCCCAATTCGCCGAAATCGACCTCCATCTCATCGGTGACATAGATATTGTGTAAACGCTGTAAGACATTGGGTTGTTCGTGGATCTCCTTGAGCATGAAGTGGGGATGGTCCCCCTTATCAGCCACGTCAGGGTTTAAGCCGATCTGATGGATGCGCGGTTCAACCTGCTCGCCATCCATGGTTTGGATCCCTACCTGTTCCCGTGTAAGCACCGCAATCTGATCGTCCTCTAGATAGACCATCCGTTGGGTGTGCGGCAGCAATGCCGGCACATCTGAAGCGACGAAGTTCTCTCTGCCTCCAAGCCCCAAGATGAGCGGGCTGCCGCGCCGTGCAACCACGATGCAATCCGGAAATTGTTGATGAATAAAAGCAGCGGAAAATGTGCCATCGACCCGCTGGAGCGCACTACAGACAGCATCAAGAAAATCCGCCTCCATGGCTTCCTCAACAAGGTGTGCTAGCACTTCTGTATCGGTATCAGATTCAAACAGGTGTCCTCGCCCTTGCAGTTCTCGCTTGAGGGGGAGATAGTTCTCAATGATTCCGTTATGCACAACTGCCAAGGTCTTGTCCTCGTCGGTGTGTGGATGGGCATTGCGTTCATTCGGTTCCCCGTGTGTTGCCCATCGGGTATGACCGATACCGATTGCACCCCGCATCGGGTTCTGACGCAAGCAGGCGTCCAATTCACGTAATTTGCCCGCTCGTTTCCGTAGATCTAGCTCCCCATCACTGATGACAGCCATACCCGCTGAATCATATCCCCGGTACTGAAGTCGTTCCAATCCTGTCCACAAGACAGAGTCAGCGTATTTATCTCCGATGTATCCGACAATTCCACACATAAGTTTTTCAGTTTTTCCTTTCTCAATTTTGCATCAAGGGTATGTTTGGTCGGGGAAGGGGTGAAAACGAGGTATTTCTCTGTTACGAGATGGGTTCATGAAACTTTGGATGATCGCTCAATACCTTGACTAACGTTTGTGCGAGCTTTTCGGGATGGTGACGGATCACGGGTTGGGGTTCCCCGCTATCAATGAGCTTGACTTCCCGAATGAGCTCTGCCTCTACCATCCGCATGTCACCGAGATTATCCCGTCCCGGATTATAGAAGATTTGCACATTGGTGGGACCTGCCATCTGCTTGATTTCATTGGTAAGCTGAGAGATATGCTCCGCTTGATATAACACGGAATCCACAGTTTTTCCCTCGGCGAAATCTTCCACCTGTTTCGTCTCAAGCATCGAGAGCACGTCCTCCATAAGCATTTTCATCTGTGCAAACTTACCTGATAGTTCTTTCTGTCTATACCGTTCGATGATTTTTTCGGGTGCAGGCTGATTGTTTACGATGACATAGTCTAATGATATTCCGGGGGCGTGAGCGAAGATTGCTTCGACATGGTCGGTCACAGAATATCCATCCGTTTCACCGGGCTGCGACATCACGTTGCAGATATAGATTTTTATCGCATCTGACGACTGGATCGTTTCAGCGATTTCGTTGATTACAAGGTTAGGCATAATGCTGGTGTATAAACTTCCGGGTCCGATGATGATAGCGTCTGCATTGGCGATTGCCTCCACAGCCTCCGTATGTGCAGCACATTCATAAGGTTCGTCGCGATGCTGTTTGCCATTCTCACGCGGTTTCAGAAAGACGCGTTGAATCGGTTCTCGATTGGATCGTTCTGGGATGTTGGACTCACCGCACACAATATCACCACCGACTAGTTGAGCGCATAATGTGGTGCCATCTAGGCTGACTGGTATGATCCTTCCCCGCGTGGAGAGCAATCTGGACGCCTCCTGGATAGCTTTGGGAAAGCTGCCGTTATTTAATTCGGTGAGTGCAATGAGAAGGAGATTTCCAACCGTATGCCCACCGAGATCACCGTCGCTTGAAAAGCGATAGCCAAAGAGTTTGGCTAGTAACCCATCATCGTTAGAGAGGGCGACTAGTAGTTGGCGTATGTCGCCCGGTGGAATCACATCGAACTCTTCGACCAATCGTCCAGAACTGCCTCCGTCGTCAGATACGGAAACGATCGCCGCCAGATTATCTATATCAATAATCTCTGAACCTGAGCGTCTGTTGCTCGTGTGTTGTTTAATACCGCTCAGTAGGGATGATAAGCCTGTGCCGCCACCTATACAGACTAGTTTTAGTGCATCTACCATGATAAACCTCCATCAATACAACACAACAATAATCTATTAAAATTGACGCTGCGAGGGCGTTTGCGTTTCAAGAAAAATTGTGGTGCGTGAAGCTCCTCACGATCAGAAACGGCATTTGACGATTACTTGGAAACTTGCTGTATCAAAGATTTCAGTGTATCAAGCGTTGAATTGCAAAGTTCCTGTGCCTCTTTAAGGGTGTGTGCTTCGCTAAAAACGCGAATGACCGGCTCTGTGCCGGACTTCCGAATATTAACCCATCGGTCTTCCCAAACCCGTTTTATCCCATCAGCCAGATCAAGTGTCTCATTTGTATAGGTTTTAATCGCAAGTTGAAGCACCGCATCCGCGATTTGCTGGGAGGGCACTTCCAATTTCTCCTTACATATCGCATAACTTGGGATTGAGGCGATAATCTCCGAAATCGTCGATGCGCTTGATTCAGAGAGAAGTTGGACAATTACAGCTATCGAGGCAATCCCGTCAGTCGTGTATTGGAGTTCTGGATAAATCACGCCGCCCGTTCCTTCACCGCCGATGATGGCACCTGTTTCTCGCATCTTCTCAACGACGAATCCGACGCCCACCGGCGTCCGGTGCAGTTGGACGCCGTGCCGATCTGCTACATCATCTAACATACGGCTAGTTGATACTGTGGCAACGATATCCCCTTTGCGCTTATTCAGCAGAAAATTCGCTGCAAGGGCGAAGGTGTATTCGCTGCTCAACGGCGTGCCTTCCTCTGAGACAAGGACCAGTCGGTCCGCATCACCGTCGTGTGCGAAACCGAGATTCGCACCTTCCGATTTCACGGCTTCACAGAGTTGATCTAACGCATCCGGTGTTGGTTCAGCCGGGCGAGGAAAATAGCCGTTAGGCACACAGTTCAGTTCAACCACCTCACATCCCAACGCTCTCAGCAAATGTGGACTAATCACGCTTCCCGCGCCGTTCCCGCAGTCAATGACCACCTTTAGCGCATGAGACTGCGTTTGACCACGTACAATCCAATCACAGTTGAGCACGCTAGCGATATGCTGGTGCACGGCGGTGTCTAGTAACTCAACATTTCCCTGTTTGTCCCAAGTTGCTAGCTGAAAGTCTCCGGACTCGTAAATCTCCATCAGACGTACACGTTCTGACTCACTCAGCAGTCGACCAGATTCAGACGCAAATTCGATGCCATTCCAATCAATTGGATTGTGGCTCGCTGTAATCACGAGACTTCCACCGGCACTCAATTTCTTCGATACAAGTAAAACAGTTGGTGTTGGACATACCCCTACGTCAATCACCTTACAGCCGGTCGCAATGAGTCCAGCGAAGATAGCATGACGCGCCATCGGCCCCGATGTCCGTGTATCTCTCCCGACCACGACAGGTTGTCCCTTAATTAACGTCCCAAATGCGGCTGCAAATCGGGTTAATTGGCTGGGATCCAATGCACTTCCAACTGTTCCCCTAACCCCGGAGACGCTGACAATAAGATCTTCATGAGATTTCGCTTCGTCCAATCTACAAACTCCTGTTTTTCAAAAAGTCAGACTCGATTCCACCGTGCTAGTACAACACAGCAGATTCCAATCAGTATCTGCCAACCGCAAACAATGCGCCATGACGGATAGGCGACCCTGTAGGACGGAATTGGTGTTAATTCGTATAAGTGTGGTGTTCTAAACACATCGATCTCAAGTAGGTGACACACAGCCATCAGTGGATTGAGATGTAGAAACGGTGGGATGATAGGTTCGAGATTTTCCAGATAACGATCTAGGGGGGCTAACAAGAACACACCGCCGATTAGGAGACTCCAGCCTAGATATGTTAGCTCTGTTGCAAAGACTTCATGGCGAAACACGCGCCACCACAATCCGCCAACTAAGGCTGATACAATGATGTAAAGTCCAAAAATTAGTTGCAATTGAACCACTTGAAGGTGGGTGATGTTGCTGATTGATGGTATCAGAATTGTAAAGACAATTGATGCGAGGCTAAGGAAGCAAAAGGTGTAAATCTGACTCCCAAATACGATGCTTAACCCGACTTGGCGGGGGTGCATCCCACTCAATGGTAAAAGATTTGTTGACAGGAGAGGTGCAAAATGTCTATTGAGTCCGCTACATGCTAGATATGGTGGGATAATCAAAAGGATCAAGGCTTCTGACAGGAAGATGAGATCTGTATACCGCCCCAATTTTGCGAGAAACAGGAGTTGACAGATGACTAGCAACAGCACACTCTGTACGATAAGGGCGAAACAGACGCTGCTGACTTTCCACTGCTGGCGTATCACTTGAGTGAGGATTGGATTTGCAAAGCGGTGTATGTGGTGCATTTCATTTCCTAGCGCCTCCGCCTAGCCTGTTCTTGCAACGCGTCCTGAATTTGCAGAACCGTATGCGCGACCCCATAAAGGCCTGGATGAATCTCTAGTGCCCGCTGAAATGCTTTTAGTGCTTCACGGAGATTGCCGAGTCGTAGATAGCATTGCCCCATTCCAGCAAACGCGCCGAAATGTACAGGATTGAGCGTAATGACCTTCTTGCAATCATCAATAGATTGTTCCCACTCTTCCAACATAAAGTATGCGATTGCTCTTTGATTGTATCCTTCAGGGAATTTGGGTGCTATTTGAGTAACTTCTGTCAAGAGATCAATAGCTTCTGCATACTGTTCTTTCTTGATATATTCGGCACCTTTTTGAAGCATATCATCAACGGATTTATCGCTGGAGCGAAACCAAATAGCCCACAACGCCTGCTCTGCATTGGAGCGCATATCCGGATCAGTGTGCTGAAGTGCTTTCACTAAAGGAGGGATTGCTGCCGTGTCGCCAATGATACCGAGCGCGTAAGCCGCTGCCTGTCGTGTTGGAGCAACTTCATTTGTTAGGTAATCAATGAGGTTTTCTTGTGTATAATCTTGTAGTAACAGCTGTTTCAGTTTTTCTCTCTGTCCTTGGGTGGGATAACGAACGAGTAGTTTTGCAAGTTCTGAAAACCCATTGCGTTTTGCCATGACCGAACCCTCAATTGGCTGGATTTTTTTGCTAAATACAGTTTCCTCATCTTATCACACGCCAACCGTAATAACAAGGTAAAAGTTAGTGGAATACAGAATCACAGTCAGAATTTCTGCCGGTTACGAGTTTCAATTTACACGATAGAAGTCTTGCACAATCTATCTGTTTGAGATATAATGGATTATACGTTCCGCCATAAATGTAAAGCAGGGTATTATCATTGGTGCTGGTAGCGTTATGTATTCACTTAAACTGCTAAATCATGAGAACGCAGACGTGTGGGATGAAACCCTCAAAGCGTGTCCCGATAGCCTTCCATTTCACTCAATTGCGTGGCGTGAGGCACTATCAAATACATTTAAGCAGTTAACCCCCATTTATTTCCTGATTACAGAAAATGATGTGATAGCCGGTGGGCTGCCTGCTTTCGTATTCCAGCCGATTCGTGGGATTAAGATGCTGCATTCGATGCCATGGAATCTATTTGGGGGAATCCAACTCCACCGCGAGTCATCAGTGGATTTCGGTCGCTTGATCGAAGATGTTGATACACAGTTGGCTCCATTCGTGGCTGACGAGAATCTATGTGCAACGGTTTTTACCCTGTCGCCAAGCCAGACAGAATTTTACGGACAGAAACTGGTTGCAGCAGGGTATGAGAAGCACGAAGATTGCTTCACACATCTGTTGAAGATCTATTCAGACTCTGATCTCATCTGGGCAGCTTACGATAAGCGCATACGTGGGGCTATCAGGAAAGCGTCTAGAACCGGAGTGACGGTTTACGACACATACAGCATCAGCGATCTTGAATCTTTCTATGAAATTTACCTTGCAACACAGAAACGTTTAAGAGAAACTCCCAAACCACTGTCCTTGCTCAAGTCTCTCTTACACAGTAACATCTCACAACTTGCCATCGCTAAATATAGCGGACTGATCATTGGGGGCCTGCTTTATCTCCATTTCAACCGTACCGTAACTCTGTGGGTTGGTGCCTCTGTCCCTGAGTTCTGGGAATACCGTCCGAATAATGCGCTTGTGCATCATATTATTAAATGGGCGTGTGACGGGGGCTATAGGTGGATTGATTTTGGGGCATCGCCCTCTGACAATTCCGGACTGATTGCCTTCAAGGAGGCGTTTGGAGCAGAACGGTCACATTTCGCTAGCTACATCAAGATCCACTCTCCGATTAAACGAGCGATGTGGGAAAAATCGGAACCCGCTTTACGCCAGCTTAATATGTGGGTGCAGCAATCGCGAAGCTGAAAATCATAAAGAGCAACAATACAGTAGTTTTGAAACTTATAGATAACAATATGAGGAGATTTAACTATGGCACAGCAATCACCGGCAACCAAAGCCCCTATCGGTTATGACGACACATCGATGATACCGGGCTCAAAATGGCGGGTGCATGATGGTACCCGACCTCAACCACGAATTATTACCCCTAGTGCTGAAAGTTCGGCGGGTGAACCGTCGTCAGATGCAATCGTTCTCTTTGATGGCACGGATCTATCAAAATGGACGGGGCGTGATGGGGATGCCGAATGGAAGGTCGAAAACGGTTATATGGAAGTCACTCGCACCGGTAACATAGAGACCAAGGAACACTTTGGTGACTGCCAACTGCACCTTGAATGGACTGCACCGGCAGAGGTGAAGGGAGACAGTCAGGGACGCGGCAATAGCGGTGTATTTCTGATGGGCAACTATGAGATTCAGGTACTTGACGGTTACGACAATCCCACCTATGCAGATGGAATTACCTCGGCAATTTACGGACAGCATCCGCCGCTGGTCAATGCCTGCCGCAAGCCCGGCGAATGGCAAACATACGATATTTTCTTTACAGCACCGCGCTTTGGAGGACAGAAATTGATCAGTCCGGCGTACATCACTGTCGTTCACAACGGCGTATTGGTGCAAAACCACCGAGCAGCTATGGGACCAACAGGGCACAGACGGGCTCCCTCCTATGAAGAGCCGCATCCCGCTCAAGGACCGATAATGCTCCAAGACCACGGCGATCCTGTCCGATACCGTAACATTTGGATTCGTACCCTTTAGTGGATCGCAACACCGCCTCCAACTTCTACCATTATGTTCCAACGTATTCGGCGAATCCTTTTTCGGACGTGCGCCGTCCTTCTCAGCGTATTTATTCTAATAGAGGTCAACTATCCCCAACTCTCGCCCCAAGCCCAATTGGCAATCTTCGCCATGTTGGGCTTAGTCCTAGTTTTCCTCAAATATCCCATCCACCGCCGGTTTGAAGGACATATCGTTTTCCAAAGTATAGATTCTGTTTTCGCTTTCGCAGTGGTGATTTGCTTCGGTTATATCCTCATTCAAACGGAGCCTGTGTTCAAACGGTTTTGGATTGACGGTCAACGGCTTGGGGATCGGGCAGGGATGGGAACCACCACGGATTACGTCATCGGACTATTGGGATTGTTACTTGTCCTGGAAGGAACGCGCCGCGCTATCGGCTTAACCCTTTGCATCCTTTCTCTGGCTTTCTTAGCGTATGCAGTTTTCGGTCAATCAATGCCCGACTGGTTATTTCCGCACAGGGGCTATTCTTGGGAACGCATTGTCAGCCAAACCTTTCTCCATAGCCAAGGCGTGTTTGGCATCGCCCTAAAAGTGATGTTCACCTATGTGTTTCTCTTTGTCCTATTTGGCGCATTGCTAGAACAGACGGGAGCCACCGGCTATATTATTGATTTTGCAAGGCGTCTGTTTCGTTCGAGCGTTGGTGGCCCCGCCAAAGTTGCTGTCGTCAGCAGCGGGGCGATGGGGTCACTTTCGGGAAGTGCTGTCGCCAATACCGCCACCACCGGCACCTTCACTATCCCGATGATGCGAAGTTCCGGGTTCAGGCCGACAGTTGCTGGAGGCATAGAAGCCGCAGCGAGCTCAGGCGGCGCGTTGGTTCCGCCGATTATGGGCGCGGGTGCCTACATGATGCTCGAAATTGTTGAGCCCGCAGTGACCTATTTGCAAATCATCAAAGCTGCACTGGTTCCTGCAATTCTCTACTATATGGCACTCCTCTTGATTGTCCATTTTTATGCCAAGCGCGTGGGTGCATCAACCGAAGTTCCCCAAGAAAGCATAGCCGAAACCCCTCAGTCGAAAAGCGGGATAGAGGGATTCGTCTTTTTGGTGGCGTTTATTACACTTATCCTTTTTCTGCTGTTTGGTTATACGCCGTTTCGAGCGGTCAGTCTCAGCTTGTTTTTTATCCTGATCTTGATAGGCATTCGTGGGATTTGGGATATTTTCAGACAGGTTACCCACAGTGGCACTTCATCAACCGGGACATCAATCAGGAAGACGCTCCTGATTTTCACTAGACAGATCTGGATCGGGATTCGTCGAATAATCGAAGTGATGGAAAGAGCAGCACATGGAGGGGTTTCGCTGATTGCGGCGGCTTCGTGTGTAGGGCTAATTCTCGGTGTGGTCACTTTGACAGGAATTGGATCGAAACTACCGGGAACCCTTTTACCGCTTGCAGAAAATAGCCGCATCTTAGCACTTGCCCTCTTGATGATTTCAACAATCATCCTTGGGATGGGATTACCGTCATCGGTGTGCTATCTACTCATGGCGACATTGGTCGGCCCGGTATTGAGCGAACTGGGATTGGTTCCGCTTGCCGCTCATCTGTTTATCTTTTATTTTGGTATGATGGCGATGGTGACGCCACCGGTTGCTTTGGCGGCATATACAGCGGCAGCCATCGCGGGCACCGGTATCATGCAGACGGGGGTCGCTGCGTTTCGATTTGCGTTGGTCGGATTCGCGCTGCCTTACGCCTTCGTCCTAAAGCCAGAGCTATTGCTTTTATCCCCAAACGGTGGTACCGCCAGTTTTTTTGCTATCGCAGCAAGTATCCTGATTGCTGTCTTCGGAATTATATCATTGGCTGCAAGCGTTTCAGGCTACTGGTTTGCACCGCTTAATTTTTGGAAAAGGGCAGGATTGCTGGCTGCCGCTGCGGCATTCTTCCTCACCCATTCCGGCTGGGGACAGTTAATCGCGTTTATTCTCCTTGTAGCTATCGGTTTTTTCAACTGGCACTCAAGAAATTCTCTATTGGAATACCAGTAATCCTTTATCTAGGAATCATTGCACAGATTGTGACAAAGAGATAGTCTTATCTACGATTAAGGGCCCACGCCTTGGTGAAGGAGCAACAGGCGAAATTTTCCTATGGGATGAGGATAAGATTCTCAAACTGTACCATGAGGGGGCTTCGCCGAGGGAAGCTGAAAAAGAAGCTGTCTGCGCTTCTATCGCATATGACGCAGGTCTGAACACACCCGCAGTTATTGATACCATCAACATTGATAACCGTCAAGGTGTCATTTTTGAAAGAGTGCACGGTGTAACCATGGCGGAAGATATCATCGCCAATCCTCAAAAACTTGTCTCATACGCACATCTGCTAGCAGAGTTACAAGTTGATATGCACGCACGCCCTACATCTAAGATGCCTTTACAGCGTCAGCGGTTACAGCATCAGATTCAAAACCTAAGTTGCTATGTGTGATTCCGAGTAGTAATGTGTAATCTCGGCTTTGAATAGGGCTAGTTTTCGGCTTTTTAACCATTTGGGGCGAAACGTCGTAATGAGGGAATCGCTTGGCCGGCGAAGTATCGGGATTGGGAAATCCCTCTCACAGGAAAATTAAATGACCCTACGGCTTTGAATTAAAAGATTGTCACAAAGTGTATAAAATGCTATGATAATTAAGTTCATGAGATTCTCCTGTTTATGAGGTTTGTTGTCGCTAACAAATACTCTAACGGAAATTCCATGGATATTCAACTAGCAATTTGCGTTATGTTAATTTTAGTGGACCTTAGAATTAATGAGACATTTCAAACCGGTGCGATTAGCAACCGCACCTACCGGACCCGATAAATCGGGATCGAAACCGAGGGACGCAAGTGTCTATTTATTTTTTGAATTCACTATTATTGCTTAGATGAAATGGGCAATTATAACAGAGGTTTCATCAAGGAGCCCGCGGGAAACAACCGCCATTGTTCCCTACTGAAGTGCGTAAGTCCTAGATAGTTAGACTTCAGATTTTTTAGCAATCGTGGGATAATCCCCCTACAAAAATAGGAGATAGAAAAATGCACGCTATTCGTATTCACGAATATGGTGGCCCAGAAGTGCTCCGTTATGAAGAGGTGTCTACTAGTGAGCCCGGTGCGGGTGAAGCGCGGGTGCGTATCGAAGCAGCGGGACTGAATTATATCGATGTTTACCACCGCACGGGACTCTATCCGAGCCCCAACATGCCCTTCACGCCGGGGAGGGAAGGCGCAGGCGTGGTCGAGGCAATTGGACCCGGTGTCACCGAGGTCAATGTGGGGGCCCGTGTCGCTTACGCAACACACGAAGGTTCCTACACCGAAGTGGCAACCGTGCCATCTGAGGCACTTGTCCCTTTGCCCGATTCGATTGACACACAGTCGGCGGCAGCGGCGATACTGCAAGGTATGGCAGCGCACTATCTGACCCACAGCACTTATCCACTCAGTACCGGCGACACAGCACTAGTGCACGCAGCCGCCGGCGGGGTCGGGCTGCTGCTTATTCAGATGGCTAAAACGTTGGGAGCGCGTGTATTGGGCACAGTCTCCACACCGGAGAAAGCACAACTCGCCAAGGAAGCTGGTGCCGATGAAGTCATCCTCTACGCCCGGACCGACTTTGAAGCCGAAGTTAAACGCCTAACCGATGGACGGGGGGTTGATGTGGTCTACGATTCGGTCGCTAGAACTACTTTTGATAAAAGTCTTAACAGTCTTCGCCCCCGCGGTTATCTGGTCCTGTTCGGTCAGTCGAGTGGAACTGCGTCACCCTTGGATTTGAGTCGTCTGTCGCGTGGCTCATTGTTTATAACGCGCCCGATGTTGACACACTACGCTGCCAATTGGGAAGAACTAATGGAACGGACGGGGGACCTTTTTGAATGGATCGCTGCTGGCGCATTGAAGCTGCGTATTGATAGGACGTTTCCGCTCCAAGATGCCGCTGATGCACACCGTGCGCTAGAAGGCAGACAGACAACGGGTAAAGTTCTGTTGATTCCTTAGGATCGGTTCGTTGAATTAGCACCTCCAAAGATTGCTTTGGATTTGGCAGTTCAGAGCAATCAGAACCTAAAATAAGTTTATGAAGGCATTTATGTTTCACGTTTCACATTTCACGCTCGCCCCATCATGAAAATCGCCTATATCGCTGCAGGTGCTGCTGGCATGTACTGTGGCACCTGTATTCACGATAATACACTTGCCGCAGCGTTGCAGAAGAAGGGGCACGACGTTGCCCTGATTCCAACCTACACGCCTATCCGCACCGATGAAGCTGATGTTAGCATCGATCGCGTTTTTTACGGCGGAATTAATGTATATCTCCAGCAGAAGTCCGCACTATTCCGTCATACCCCTTGGATGTTTGATCGGTTATTCGATAATCTTTCACTGTTAAACGGATTATCCCGTTTGAGTGCGTCTACCAGCGCGAAAGATCTCGGTGCCCTTACTATCTCGGTGCTTCAAGGAGAGGAAGGACAGCAAAAAAAGGAGCTGGCGAAACTGGTCAAATGGCTGAAAGATTCGTATCAACCCGATCTGGTTCAACTCACCAACTCTATGTTCGTGGGATTCGCAAGGGAGATGAAGAAAGTACTAGACGTTCCAATCCTCTGCGCTCTTCAGGGAGAGGACATCTTTCTTGAAGATCTCATCGAGCCGTATAAATCGCAAGCCTTGAAGCTGCTGCAAGCGCGGGCCGCAGAGGTGGATGGATACATCGCCCCTTGCCAATACTATACGGATTTCATGGCTGATTATCTAGATATTCCACCGAACAAAATTGATGTTGTGCCTCTCGGTTTGAATCTAAGTGAGCACGGAATCGGTCAAAAAGACCTTGCCGAAACGCCATTTGTCATCGGTTATCTAGCCCGCATCTGTCCTGAGAAAGGACTTCATCTGCTAGTTGACGCGTTCCACCGCTTGACAAACCGATTCGGGACGGATAACATTCAACTCAAGGTGGCTGGCTACCTCGGTAAAAAGGATGAAGCGTATCTTGAGCAACTCATAAAGCAGATCAATGCGTGGGGGTTATCAGAAGCCTTTGACTATTGGGGCGAAGTCGATCGACATCAAAAAATTGACTTCCTCAACGGGCTCCACGTCTTATCCGTGCCGACAACATACAAGGAATCAAAGGGGCTTTTCATTTTAGAGGCACTTGCCAACGGCGTTCCGGTCATTCAACCACGACACGGGACCTTCCCCGAATTGATAGCGGCGACAGGCGGTGGCATATTGGTGGACGTGGAATCGCCCGACGCTATTGCAGAGGGAATATCCCAACTCATGACAGATCGAGGCTACCGGGAACAACTGGGACAGCGGGGCAAGGAAGCAGTCCATCGCGGGTTTAGCGATGATGTGATGGCTGAAGCAACTCTGGCAGTTTATCGAAAATATACCAACCGATAGGAGGATTTAGACACGTATGGCTTGGTTAATATACACACTTATAGCGATGACGTCCGTGGGATTCTTAGGTGTCTTTACTCATGCGGGTCGAAGAGGTATGGAAGATCCAGATAATGGACGATACAAAGCACTACTTTTTGCCGGGATCGGCTATTCACTGGTGGCGATTGTTGGTTCAGGATCTATGTTACTAGCCAATGGTGCTGAATGGAATTTCCCGACGAAAGGACTTGGCTTAGCAGCCTTAGTGGGGGCTGCTATTGTTATGGTGATGTTGAGCAACCTCTTGGCATTTGCGGCACGAGGCGCACCGGTTGTTGTAATGTCTATCGGTTCCGCAGGAGCCCCAGTTGTGAATGCAATTATCGCTTTGGCTTTATTTCCACCGCCCCCAGGCAGTTTGCGGTGGGAATTTATCTTCGGCATTGCAGCAGCAACGATTGGGGGTTATATGGTGACAGTTTATAGACCCGGAACATAGGAGGGGTGTAGATGCGTCGTAGACGTTTGTTAATATTTCGTAGACCTTGGTTACTGTTTTCGCTGATAAAGGTTATGGCACTTGGATTCTACGGTGTCATTCTTCACGCGAGCCGGATAGCCATGGCAGATCCGATCAATGGACGCCACAAAGTGCTTCTTTTCGCCGGGATTACCTATCTATTGATAGCAGTCATTGTCTCGATAAGCATGTTGGTGATCCGTGGTGCCCAATGGCGTTTCCCAACGAAAGGAATCATTTTCGCAACTTTGGCGGGAGTCGTTAGCGCGATGGGTGCGGTTGGTCTCCTCTTGGCATTTGGGGCGCAAGGGATACCGGTTGTGGTCATGTCCATCTTTTTCACCGGTGTGCCGATTATCAATGCAGTTGTCTCTATGGCGATAGATACACCGCAACCGGGCGGCTTACGGTGGCAGTTTATTGTCGGGATCCAATTAACAATAGCTGGGAGTTGTATGGTAACAATTTATCGGCCGGTGATGTAACAAAACTTTCCCAACTTATAGTGGACCTTAGAATTACTGAGACACTCCAAGCTCCCGTTGGGTAGCCCCCCCGCAAGCGGGGTGGGATGCGAGCGGGGGAAAATAGGGGGGGCAATGCGGGGCGGTTGCTAACCGCACCTACCGGAGGGCAAAAGTGTTTATTTATTTTTAAATTCACTATAATCGCTCATTGAGGTGGGAATATAGGAGGATTTTGATGCGTATGACTTGGTTAATATTTGCACTCATGACTGTTGCATCGTGGGGACTTTATGGTGTCTTTCTGCATACAGGACAGATATCGATGAGTGATCCGGTGCATGGACGGTACAAAGCGTTTCTTTTCGTCGGGATTGCCTACCTATTGACGGCGGTCATCGGTTCAGCAATCATGTTGGCTGTCAACGGTGCTCAATGGAGTTTTCCCGCGAAGGGGTTGGTCTGGTCAACGCTTGCGGGGCTTGTGGGTGCGATCGGGGCGTTCGGTGTACTCTTAGCATTTGGGGCAAAAGGCACCCCGCCTGTGGTAATGTCCATCGTTTTCGCCGGTGCACCGATCGTCAACGCGCTAGTAGCAACCGCGTTACATCCCCCTGCAGGAGGCTGGGGTGCTTTACGTTGGCCATTTGTCCTCGGCATTATATTAGCAGCGGTTGGCGGTTGCTTGGTAACACTTTTTAGACCGGGATCGTAGCGATGCTTATTAAGGAGGGAACCTAATGGCAGAAGAATATGTTAGAGAAAATGACGATATGGAAGATTGGAATGACGATATGATCGAGGATTTGACCCAAACAGGGACATCTCCAGATTTTAATTCGTTGATAGTTTATTCCCGTGATTGGACAGTTGAAACGGTATACAACCAGATTCAACAGGGAAATATTGATCTCAATCCGCAGTTCCAGCGACGAAATGCGTGGAATGATGATAAAAAGACACGGCTCATTGAATCCTTAATCACTGGTATGCCTGTTCCAGAAATTGTGTTTGCAGAACACCCGGAAAAAAAGAGATCATTTATCGTCATTGATGGCAAACAGCGACTTCTAACCATCGCGGGATTTATGAATCCTGAAATCGGATACTGGAGAAAACCGGCACTTATCGGAGAAGAACTCTCTTTACGCGCTGATCTAGATGGACTGACTTTTAATCAGATGGAAAACGACTCAACCTACCTAAACGAACTCCGAGCGTTTCAGAATGCAGATGTCCGGTGTACTGTTGTTGTTTCCAAGGGCCAATCTTGGGATATCTTTTACAATATTTTCTACAGACTGAATACAGGGTCCGTGCCTCTCAGCTCACAAGAGCTCAGACAGGTCCTGAATAAGGGACCGTTTGCAGACTACCTCATGGAGATTACCAGTGAGCTGCAACCAATTCATAGAGTTCTAAAGCGCGACGAGCCAGATCCGCGATTGAGAGATGTGGAAATGATACTGAGATTTATGGTTTTTGTGATGTTCAGTGATGAGTATGATGGTACCCTCCAAAGGTTCCTTGATAAAAAAATGGGATATATCACTGAACACTGGGAAAAGTACAATGAGGTGGTAAAGCAGGTATACTCAGATTTTAATCAAGCAATTGAAAGGCTGGGGGAGACTCTTGGGAGCGAAAACATTGGTCGCATATCTCCCTCCGGCAAACGGGGGGGAAGATTCAACAAAGCACTTTTCGAGGTTGAGGCATATTACTTCAGGCATCTAGATGATGAGATCATAAAAAACAAGAAAGAACAATTTACAACAGAATTTGAAAAATTCTACGAAAAGAATCTTGAATTCAAAGATTCAATTCGGATATCTACATCCAATCCCGAACAGTACGCAACTCGATATAGACTCTTTTGTGAGTTTATCAACAACACCTTTGGGACCAATATACCGGTGCTTCCACTACCAAAAAAATGAACGAGTTTGAAAAGTTGCTGGTTGAGTTAAGGGAACACATTGATGAGTTAGAGGAAACCTTTATTCATCAGTTTATAGCGAATCGCATGGCACAGCCAGACGAGTATGAACATCATGTCAAGGCTTATTGTGTGCTATGCCATGCGGCATTTGAGAAGTATTTCGAGAATCTTGTGCTAAAAGTCATGGACCGATGTTTGGATGAACGGATACGTTTGAAAAAATATACGGATACTTTAGTGACACTCGTGTCATATTATGAACAGAAACTTGTAATCGATCTCAATGAGAATGCCGATGAAACCAGAGTCTTTGATCATCTGAGATATATTTTTGATGAGGTTAAACGAAAGTTCTCAGCCGATGTAAATAACAATCATGGCATATCGCTAAAGTATCTTAGACGCTTATTGATACCGGTTGCAATTGATATCAAGGAGGACATTAAGCTAAAGAATTCGCTACACAAACTTGCTAGCGAACGTGGAGAATATGCACATAATTCAAAAAAAGGCACACTTGCTCCGGAATATGCTAAAAATTGTGTGGAGGATTGTTTAGAGCTGTGTGAGGATATCAAGGAAAAGGCCGAAAACAAATTTAGCTAAATGTTTCACCGTTTGATGTCAAATGTAATGCTAAAATGCGGCTCTATTCATACTGGAGGTTTGACACTTAACAACTGATCGTGGATCTGTTCCCAATCACTACGACGGTTACCGATAAGGATGAGCCGGTCTGTCCCTTGGATCTGGAGGTCTAGGGGCGGATTAATCAAATGCTGGTTGGCTCTCAGGATACCAATGAGAATAACTTCGGCTTTTAATTTCAGAAGTAGCGATTGCAGCTCACCAAAGTTTATTCCATCAATATCAACAGTTTCGCTATATAACTCACTACCCTCTGCTTCGGTTAACAACTCGCGGACCGCGAGAGCGAGTCCACGGTCACGCACCTCTTGCGCCAATACTTTCGCAGCAATATTATTCGTTGGAATGACGGCATCGCATCGGAAAGATCGGAAAATCGCCAAGTGTTGAATGCTGGTACATTCAGCAATTGTCCGGATATTCGGATGGAGTGTTTCAATGAGTGAAATCGTTGATGCGGTAATCGCATCTGCCACGTGTTCCTCGGTTCGCGGGGCAAGGATAAGGACCGAGTACGCCATTTCAATGTTCGCACGTTTCCACGATTCTTCTTCCAATGGCGCACCGCGCACAAAGTAAACATCGGAACGGTTGAAGTGTAACTCATCTACGTTGTCCGCCAAGACAACGATAGGGCGGTGTGCTGTCACTACATCCGAGGAAAGTTGTTCTATGATTGAAGTGACCCTCAATTCGGAGGGATAATTGACGATGATGATATGATTTTCAACAAGGTCACGGCAATCAATCAACCCCCGACGTCGATCGTTATTTCTCTCCACAGTTGTGTCCACAATCTGAGTAATCACGTAGGGGAATGTCGCTAATCCAACCCCGTATAGCAGCACCATTGTTGCTACCCTCCCCCCAACCGTCGATGCGGAATAATCTCCATAACCGACGGTGGTTATGGTCGTAAAACTGAGCCAGAAGGAATCCCAAAGTGTCAGTTCTGACTTCGCTGCTTTTTCAAAAAAGTAGAAGCAGGCAGAGTTAAGAACGATGGCGAACAGAACGATTAATCCCGCCACCGTGATGCGCTGAATATGACGGTTACGGCTCACCCGGCGAAACCGGCGAAACCAGAATTTGAATAGCATTGGCATTGGCCTCTCCTTTGAACTGATTACAAAGCCCCAGCGGGGCGATATGTCTATAGCAATGCCGAATCCTTACACACCCATAGCCCCAGCGGGGTGCCATGTATATCAATACAGTTTTTAATGGATTACCCGATCGTTTCTCGAATTAACGACAGGAAAATATAAACACGCCCTAGCAACTTACATAATCTTGGCTAAAACAACAAATCGTCTCCGCCCTCTTCTGGCGCAACCACGCCTTCCTCGCCACCCCCAACCGTGAGATAGAATTGAAAGCCCGGTTCGGTAACAAAACCGATATTAAAAGCCGCGGTATCAGAAAGTCTGTATCGAAATCCGATACTGATGAGGTCGTTGATGGCGATACCACTGAAGACACGTCTTCGCGAAAAATCGCCCACCAGCCAGAAATTATTCGAGAACGCAAATTCAGCCCCAAGCTGCCAGAGCAGCTGAAATGAATCTGTTGATTTGAGCGATTTGGAGGAGAGATAGCTCCCGACGCCCGCATGTACCCGCATAAACTGACCAAACCGCTGTGTTCCGACCAGATAGGTGTTAATACCCATAAACGGAAAACTATCCGCAGGCGAAGCGTCAACGAACTCCTTGTCGGAGTTAAGCTGATCGTCCGCGGTGAACCCGATCTGTACGTCGCCGCCGATTGATATACCGGGCAAACCGTCCTGTTGGTCCGGTTTGATATTGTGCTTCAACCCGATGACGATATCGAAGATGGACTGCTCATAAACTCGGCGATCTTGCGTAGGTTCCGGCGATGCCTCTGGATCATAGGTGTCACCTATCCGATAAAAGTCGGGAACAATCTTGCGTACGCCGCCGGTTGAAAAGGTCGCTCCGAGGAGGAGATCTAGTCGTTCACCAATGCCGTAGGTCAATTGAGCAGGTATCAAGAAGGTATTAACTTCAAACTCAACATTATGCAACCCTTCAAAATTACCGACAACCACCCGCTGTGGCTGCTTGGGTGCCTCATCCAATTTTATCCTATCGACCTGAAACATCCCCACAGCGGTTGTGTAACCACCTTTACCCAAGGTATCAGCAGTTTGCATCACACCGAGCTGCGTCACCGGTGGACTTTGTGCAAAGAGAGGGGTTCCTATTATTGCAAAAAAAATGGAGAAAATCAATAAAATGCGGACCTGCGTTATCTGAAAAAGGTGCATGGTTATCCTTAAAAGTAGATTGTATTTTGGAAAAGATTAGTGTTATTACCGTGCCTCAACCATCTCGCTTTCGTCGCGAGTCCCTGTTGTCTTGAGGCGTATCATCAAACGCTGTGATAAAGTATCGCCGGGGCGCAAGGTCTTGCCCATCTAGAATAAACTCTTCACCGGTGAGCGTTATGCTCGTATCTTTCGCATCCGTTCTCCGTCGGGGAATCAAATCTTTCTTAAGAATAGGATCGATTTTAGCCTCTTTGGTGGCGTAGATCAGATAACCGGCAATGTCCGGTTCCCTGTTCTTTGACCAAGATATGTATACATCATACCGAGCATTTCGGAGACCAAAGCGTATTCGGACATTTTGAGGCCGTGACGGTGGCAGATTAGGGGAAGTCGCTTGAATCACTTTTACCCCTTCAACGCCAAACCGGTCAATAGCAACGACACGGTAAATTTTGGTGGTGTTATCCCGAGTAAATTCCTTATCAAAGAAATATGGCTGGTCTTTCGGGAGCTCGGCACGGAGGCGAAATGGTAAGAATTCGCCGTTCAAACTTTGTTGGGACACAATTACGCGGAATTGCTCAAAATCGTTGGGTGCCTGATAGTCCTGCCAGAACAGTTTAACGGTCAAATCGTCTAAATCATCGCCAACGATAACATTGGGAACAGGTGGAGCAATGCTCGGCGTTGTGCTGGCTGTTTGCCACATGCGACGCGGATCTTCGCTGGCGGTCGGGGGCGCATTTGGATCGGGGACTTCTACCCCGTTTGCATCAATATAAGAAACCCGATAGATATAACGGTGACGCTCCCCACTGACATCATTAAATTGGTCGTTTTTTAGGTTCTGTGTATCAATAAACTCTGTCGCTGGCCGCTCGCCGTTCTCCCCAAGGATCTCACCAACAAACTCAAAGGTTGGATCCGCGTCACCGGTGAATCGTCGATAAATTCGATATCCGATAATCCCTTCGTGCCCGTTGTCTGCCCACGACACCGTTACCTGTTCATCGCCGGGCAGGAGTTCTAAACCGACAGGCGATCCGGCCGTACGCAGGTTTTGAGGGTCAAGTGGATTGGCGAAATCTTCATTACCCGTACAACCGGCGGAGAATCCCGCTGCAATGAGAAATATAAACATAGCTGCGGTGCGTAATGGAGATGATATCATGGTTTCAGAATTTCCGTTGAAGGGCGAGAGCAGCGTCACCTGTTATTGGATTATAACTTGGCTTGAGGCTTAACTGGGCTACACGGGCAGCAGATGATTCTGAAATAACATCCAATTGGTCAAAAACCGAGATTAACACTGCAAACCCAACAAATCCGATCCCTGTGCGGGACATCCCAATGGTCAGGCTGCGTTGGGTCTCGTAATCGTCCCGATGCTTTGTAATGTCGCTCTGGATTCCGGTGGATAGGTATTTATCGTACGTGTCCTGCGCTGAATTGGCGACAAAGATGCTTCCAAATTTTAGCGCAACCCCAGAGGTAAACAGCCCAATCGTCAATATACGCGACCGATCGGCAGATTGCGCGGGAGAAACAGTTGCCATCAGGATTGCGACGCAGCAGATCACGAATCGCAACCCAAGTTTGTGATTTTGGTATGAATACATGCGGACTATTTCCCTTCAGGTATACGTCTATTTAAGGATCTCGTGCTGCTTGGGTTCTTAGCATCTGATTATACCTGATCCGATTTTTCGTTGCAAGTTTTTTTGGAGGAGGTTGATGGCAATCGCATCTGTCTAATTAGGCAGGTGAGCAATCAGAATCTGGGATTGCACTCCCTCGTAGCGTAGATTTCCTAATCTGCGGGCGATCACAGATTGGGAAATCCCTCTCACAGGAGAATTAAATGACCCTACCCAATACAAGTTTGGGATTGACGTCCTTGTACGGTTCATGATATTATTTCGATTGGCTTCAGGCACAGTGAACTCATCAACACACTATTCCAGAAATCACAAATCACGAGGAAATTTTTCTATGGGTCTAATGCCATCAGCTTGGGCGCAACAGATCAAACCATCACCGACGCTGGAAATAAAATCTATAGCGGATAGATTGCGACTAGAAGGAAAGCAGATTTACGATTTCGGAATTGGTGAAATGAATCCAGAGGTTCCGGCACCTCACTTCTTGAAAACCGCAATCTCCCAAGCCGTAATGGATGATGAGACACACTATTCTCCGGCGGCAGGCGATTCAGAATTGCTCGAAGCCATCCATGCCGACCTTCGTCTGTTCGGATTAAGCTATTCCCCGTCAGAGATTGTCGTTTGTCCTGGACCCAAAGATGCTGTCTTCAAAATCTGCGTGACGATGCTGAATCCGACTTCTCGCCGGAACCGATTGGTCACGTTTGCCCCGACCTATGAATCTTTCGAGAACCTCCCTATCCTGCTGACGGGTAAACCCCCGATTGTTTTGCAGACCGATGCACATTTCCTACCGGATCCAAATCAATTATCAGATCTCCTAAGCCAAGATGACACGATTGCGCTGATTGTGCTAAATTCGCCAAATAATCCAACAGGGGCCATCTATCCCCCTTCACTGTTACGGGAACTTGCCGAAATCATTGGAAAGCACGAACAGATCTGTGTTCTGTCTGATGAAGTTTATCGCACCGTAGTCTATGATGGTCTTGAACATGTGAGTATTGCATCATACCTTTCCAATCAGACCCTGCTCGTTGGGGGCATGTCCAAGGAGGTGTCGGGCACAGGGCTTCGCCTAGGATTCATTGCAGGACCGGAAGCGGTGATGGGGGCCATAGCAAATGTTGAGGGAAATACATCCTCCTGTGTCAACCTACCTACACAGAAGGGGTACGCCCATTTTTTACGGAAAGATGCAAATTTGCACCTGCGACACCAAATTCGGGATGCACTTTCGGTACGACGAGAGGCATTGATGGAACGCTTTAGCGAACTAGTAACAGATGCAGCTTGGGAGCGTCCATCGGGGACGTTCTATTTTTTCCCCGATATGCGCCTCTACTGTGGTCGCCGGACACTGAAAGGACAATTCCTCAACACGGACGAAGAGTTAGCTCTCTACCTAATTGAAAGCGCGAATGTCGTAACAGTGCCGGGGAGCAAGTTTCAGCGTCCAGGGCATCTTCGCTTTGCTTATGCGGTGAGCCTCGAAACAATCAACACGGGGATAGAGCGGCTGGCAAAGGCTCTATATCAGTTGAGCGATTAATAGCGGTTTGCTATGAACTTTTTAACCGCCATACAGCATCAGGTTGAAACATAAATTGTAGATCAGGGATTATATTCAGGAGGACACATTCATATGCAATATGGAGACAACTGTTGGGTTGATATGCAGCAGGCAGACAAAGAGAAAGTCGTCGTTCTTCCACTCGGATCACTGGAGCAGCATGGCCATCACTCTCCTCTGCTGACGGATACCTATCTTGTAACCGCAGTGGCACAACGCGTCGAAAAACAACTCAATGAGGGGGTCTATCTGTTGCCGACGTTATGGCTTGGTGCGTCAGACCATCATCTAGATCGTCCCGGCACTGTGAGTGTCCCCAATCACATTTACACGTTGATGCTCAAAAACGTTGTCAGGTCGATCGCCAAGGCAGGATTTCAACGTGTGTTTTTGCTCAACGGTCACGGAGGAAATGTCGTTCCCGGCACGCAGGCAATCACGGAGCTAGCGAACGAATCGGAAATTTATAACAATATGTGGATTGCGTTATCCTCCTATTGGACAGTGGCTGAACCGGCGATGGCACCAGAACTTCATGGAATGGAGACACCGCAGCTGACGCACGCTTGTGAGTACGAAACCTCGATGATGTTGTTTTTGCACGGTGAGATCATGCGAATGGACCGGGTAACGTCCAGTCCCCCGCTGATAGATTCACCATTTTACCACAGTGAGCGCGGTGGACGTATCAATGTCGGCAAGCGGCTAGTCACGTGGGCACCGACCGGGGCGATGGGGAAACCGCAACACGCCACGCCGGAAAAAGGAGAATCGTTACTTAACGCCATCACGAATGAGGTTGTAGCCTGCATCAAGGATTTCGAGACGTGGTAGATAGATAATCCAAGAAAGATTTTATATTGTCGATTTCTATGATTCACAACCTTTCACAGCGTACAAGATTCAACCGTTTTGGTCCAAACAGGGTTTTAATAAGATTGATAACAATGAGAAGACTATCACGAAATGAACCTTGCTGGTGTGGGAGTGGTAGAAGATATAAAAATTGCCACCTCAAGCAGGATAAAAAATCAGGAACATCTCAACCACGAATGGCTTCAGGAATTATTATCAAAACTGAAGAACAGATTGAAGGCATTCGCAGAAGTAGTCAATTGGCGCGGAAAACCTTGGACATGCTAGAAGGGCGAGTTGAGGCCGGCATAGCAACCAAGGATATTGACCACTGGGTCTACGAATACACCTGCGACCACGGCGGATATCCCGCGACCCTCGATGTAAAGGGATTTAATAAAAGCTGCTGTACTTCAATCAACAATGTTATCTGTCACGGGATTCCCGATGATACGGTCTTGAAGGACGGGGATATCATTAATGTCGATGTTACTCCAATTCTGGATGGATATTTTGGCGACACCAGCCGTATGTTCGTAATCGGTGAAGCATCAGAGGCAGCTCTAAGGTTAGTCGAGGACACGAAAGCGTGTATGTACTTTGGTATTGATGTAGTGAAACCCGGCAACACGATTGGCGACATCGGCTACACAATCCAGCAGCATGCCGAGAGGCTCGGATATTCTGTCGTGCGTGAATTGTGCGGGCACGGCACGGGTTTAGAGTTCTGGGAAGCCCCTCAGGTTCCCCACTACGGGAAAAGAAACGATGGCCCGCCAATGATGCCGAACATGGTGTTTACAATTGAGCCGATGATTAACGCCGGTCGCTGTGAATGCACGACACTGTCAGATGGCTGGACAGTCGTCACCGTTGATGGTTCGCTGTCAGCACAATGGGAGCATACTGTGCGTGTGACGGAAACCGGTGTCGAAATCCTGACGGCCTAATTCATTAAAAGGAAAATTAATGTTGCAGATTAAGATCTACGGATTAAAAGAAAATCTTGATACTGTCAAGGCAGAACTCAATGATGAAACTTCCAAGATCATAGACACATCAGTTATCTCGGTGCGACAATATCCGCGGACGTATCCGCAGATGTAATACAGAATATTCGGCGTAAGTTTTACCCATGGCTCTTATTCTCAAGAAACCCAATCCAGACACAATTATTCTTAGACGCAGCCTTGCCTCCCGACTTTCTAGTCTGATTTGGTTTGGAATAGCTGGATTGCTCATGTTAGAGTTGAAGATGGATGACCGGATATGGGTTGCAGTCCCCTGCTTACTCATGGGGCTACATCTTTTGACTTACACCGTGAGGATTGATATCCGGCTTCCGTTACGCGATATTCTGTGGCAACGGCGTATTCTATTCCTTTTTCCCAATCAGCACCCAATACCATTTTCAGGCATCCGCTCTGTACGGATTAGGGCTCGTGGGAAGTTCCTTAAAATTTTGCATCTTTATTTTCTTCTCGTTGATGGCTCACGACTTTCCATCACCCGCGCCTATCAGATAAATCAGATTGAGGGACAGGGTAGGGAATTAGCACAGATTGTTGGAAAACCGCTGGTATACGAACAGGAAGCGCATGAATCAGATGAATAAAAAACAGGGCATAAGTCTCAAAGTAGATCGGTCAACTACATCTGAAAGGTAAATCTATGACAAGCGAACTGAAAGTCGGCTTGGTAGGAGTCCCACGCGGTTCAGGGTTTATCCGGGCATTCCAAACTGTGAATGAAACTGCTCTCGTTGCTATTTGTGATATTGACACCGAAATCCTAAATCAGGTAGGTGATCGGCACGGGATAGAAGAGCGATACACAGACTTTGAAAAAATGGCAAAGTCGGACCTCGATGTGATTCTCGTCTCTACACCGATGCCCTTGCATGTTCCCCAAGCCGTTATCGCACTTTCGGAAGGAAAGCATGTGCTCTCCGAAGTCCCCGCCGCAACAGACCTTGAACAGTGCTGGCACCTCGTTGACACCGTCAAACGGAGTGGGAAAAAGTACATGATGGCGGAAAATTATACCTACATGAAACCGAATGTGCTAGTGCGTGAACTCGCTCGGCGTGGGTTATTCGGCGAAATCTACTTCGGCGAAGGCGCGTATATTCATGAACTGAAGGCAGGCAACGAGAGAACAAAATGGCGGCGTAAATGGCAAACCGGACGCAATGGGTCAACCTATTCAACGCACAGCCTTGGGCCCGTGCTACAGTGGTTCGACGAACGCGTCTGCACCGTCTCTTGCTTTGGCACAGGTCACCATTATCGTGATCCGCGCGGTGCCCATTACGAAAACGAAGACAGTACCACGATGATGTGTCAGACGACGAACGGTGGACTTATCGAAATCCGCGTTGATATGCTGTCTAACCGTCCGCACAACCTCACCTATTATAGCTTGCAAGGGACGCGGGGCTGCTACGAGGCGCCACGCGGCTTCGGGGATGCCCCCAAGATCTGGCTGGCAGACTATGGCGAAAAGATGGAGTGGCGTTCGTTGTGGGATCTTGAGGAGAAGTTTATGCCCCAGATGTGGCGCAATCCACCGGAAGAAGCCTTACGCGCCGGACACGGCGGTGGCGACTATTTTGAGATCCGAGAGTTTGCTGATTCAATTATCAACGACGCAAAGCCCCCAATTGATGTTTATGAATCTCTCGATATGACAGTGCCGGGCTTGGTTTCGGAGGCATCAATCAATCAAGGTGGGATTCCGCTGCCCGTGCCTGATTTCCGGGAGATTCAGCGTTTTCCAGATGATCTGCCAGAACCGTTGCAAGATAGTGAGATTATCTCAGTTCAGTTATAATTGGGCATTACTCTTCTAAACCTACACACATCGATATCAGATCTATTTCTATCAACGGAATTCGATATTGACAAACCTATAGTATCGGTATACCATAACCGCTCATACCCATATTCCGGATTTGACAAGGAGATCGCTTATGAGCCACACTTCAGAAAATGGAGACTATTTAGCCAATCAAGTTGTGAGTGAAGAACAGATTCAGGAATGGGTGGAACAGTTCCATCGGGATGGTTTCCTGTTTTTGCAAGACGTGTTACCACCAGATTGGTGTGCCCAGATGCGTGAAGATTTGGATTGGGCGTTAAAGGAAAATCCGAACGGTCTCAACGGTGTAAATGAGCGTACCGCACTCGCCCACCGGATGTTCGAGACCAGCAAAACCAACCTCAAGCTATTCGACTTGGAGCCCATTGTCAGCTTTGCCGAAGCCCTGATCGCCCCGAATTGTCACGTCATTCACAACAACTCATTCCAGAGTTTTCCGGGCGGTGGTATAACGCGATGGCATCAAGATGATGCCCCCCACTTCACGGTTACAGATGGCGAACCACCGAAGAATATCCGTTTGTCTGTTATGTTTTTCACCGCGAACTACTATCTGACGGATGTGACCGAAGCCAAATACGGCGGCACAGAGGTGATTCCCGGCACACACCTACTTGGCACGGGTCCACCGCCTGAAATTGAAGGAACGGAGTGGGAGAGCAAAATTCGCTACAATTTGGGGAAAGCGGGTAGCGTGGTTATGTTCAACAATCAGGTGTGGCACCATGGGGGGCTTAACCGCAGTGACCGAACACGCTATATTACACAGATTACCTACGCCCGCCGCATGATTGGACACAAATATTATCCGTTCATGAACTACACCATGCCAGAACATATTTACAAAAACGCCAATCCAAGGTTACGACGCTTGCTAGGATTCCTTGAGCATGGGGCATACGGTTAATCGTGATAAGAAAACATATCCCCCCGACTCCAAACCGAGCGAAGGAGCTCCATGAAAGCGATTATTTTCCATGAACAAGGCGGAATTGATAAACTCCGCTACGAAGAAGTCCCCGTCCCGGTCATTGCCCCCTCGGAAGTATTGCTCCAAGTCAAGGCGTGTGCAGTAAATCACCTTGATATCCGCGCCCGACGAGATCGTCCCGAAGTACAGCCATTTCCGCACATTCTCGGATCTGACATCTCCGGGGAGGTGGTCGAAGTTGGAACGGAAGTTCAGAATGTGGCTGTCGGTGACCGGGTGGTCCTCGCACCCTGCATCCCCTGCGAACGGTGTCCAGATTGTCTCAACGGCGACGAAAATATGTGTGACTTCCAAGAACTTTTGGGCTTTCAAACCAACGGTGGTTACGCGGAATACGTCAAAGCACCGGCCAAAAACGCCATTCAGATTTCCCCTAATCTCTCATACGTTGATGCTGCTGCCATCCCGATCGCCTACCTTACCGCGTGGCACATGCTTGTAGCACGGGCACAAGTTCGTCCCGGCGATGATGTACTGGTCTTATCTGCTGGTAGCGGTGTTGGGAGTGCAGGCTTGCAAATTGCCAAACTGTGCGGCGCAAGAGTTTTTGCGACCGCCAGCACCCATGAGAAACTGGAACGTGCTCGCCAGATGGGAGCAGATCTCACAATCAACTACACACAAACCGATTTCAGCGAAGCCGTTCACGATGCGACAGATGGACGAGGGGTTGATGTTGTCTTTGAGCACGTTGGAGCGGCAACATGGGATCAGAGCGTGGCAAGCCTCGCAAAAAAAGGACGCCTTGTTTCGTGCGGTGTTACGACGGGAAATATTGGCGAGATTAATATCCGCAAGATGTATCAGAAGCAATTGACGCTGATGGGATCAGCGTTGGGAACGACATCTGAGCTTCAGACTATTGTCCGCCTTGCCGATCAGGGAAAATTGACGCCGATCATCTCTCAAGTATTACCATTACAAGCAGCAGCGGAGGCACATCGAATCATAGAAGCGCGAGCAAATTTTGGCAAGGTTTGTCTCCAGCCGGAATAATCAGAAGGGGGGAGAGTTTTGATGGGAAAATTGGATGGTAAAGTCGCAATGATTACGGGGGCTGCCAGAGGCCATGCCGAGGCAATCGCCCTGCGATTCGCAGAAGAGGGTGCAGCGGTTTCTATATGCGATGTAGTTCCAGTAACAGCGTTGGAGGAGAAGGTCGGCTCAAAGATAAGAGCCGCTGGTGGACAGGTTCTCTGCTTTCAGGCAGACGTTTCAGATGAAGATCAGGTAAACCAGATGGCACAGGAAACCATCGCAACCTTGGGTACGGTCGATATCCTTGCTAACGTAGTCGGCATCGCCGGTCCCACTAAAGATGTCTGGGATATGACCTTAGCGGAGTGGAAACAGACAATCTCCGTCAACCTCGATTCGCATTTCCTCTGTTGCAAAGCAGTCTTACCCGAAATGATAAAGAAGCGATATGGAAAAATCATAAATTTTAGTTCGGGCACGGGTAAACAGCCACTTTCCCATAGAGCACCGTATGCCACCTCAAAAATGGGGGTCATCGGTTTCACACGAACACTCGCCGCCGATGTTGGGCGTTACAATATCAATGTCAATGCGATCTGTCCGGGAGGACATGAGGAGAGGAGCGTCGAATTGGCGAGAGGGCGAGCGGAATATATGAACCAGTCCTTTGATGAGGAAGTGTTTCGTGAGCGGATCAGACATCCGGATCCGAAGGGTGTTCTCGCAGGCAGATGGTGCAGCGATGAAGGTTACCGTGAGAAAGGATCGGGCTCGGAAGAGATGGCTGGCTTGGCACTCTTTCTCGCCTCCGATGATTCAGCGAGCATGACGGGGCAGGATATCAATTGTGACGGTCGGGTTATGTGGTAGCCCGCAGCGCATTAAGACGAGGTGCCCGCACAATCAGAACACATCAGGGCGAATCTTTTCTGTCCGCTAGTACCCTCAAACTCCGTCTCATAATCGTAAGTTACCTGCACGTTTGCCTCACCACACCAGTCACATTTCCCAAGAAAATAATCCGCTCCCTGTGCTACCAGCTCTCGATGTTCATCCTCCAACCGTCTGGCAGACTGGATGAGATCGATTGCACGTTGGCGCAGCTTTGGGTCCGTTTCTTTCTTTGCAATCTTCTCAAGGACTGGCTGCAGCTGTGGATCGTTCGGTCGTCCACCATCGTCTAGGGTATGCCATGCCGCTCGGCGAACTCGGAGATTGGGGTCTTGCAGTCCACGGTATAGTGCTTCCCACACAGCATCGATTCGTCTGCGAACGTGACATGGACACAGATTTTCCATCGCAGCAATTCTGTCCTCCGGATCATCTGAATATGCCATCGAAAGGTAAAAGTCAATTTTGTCGCCGCGCAAACGGTCTTCGCCGCGGCGGTGATGTCTCTTCTGATATTTATTTTTTGCCCGTTTTTTTGCCATTGACTTATTCCCCATTATAGTGAATTCAAAAAATAAATGAACACTTGCGCCCCACGGTAGGGGCGGTTGAAAACCGCCCCGCATCGGCACCCCCCTTTATTCTACCCCCCCTTAGTCCCCCCCGCAAGCAGGGGGGAAAGCAAGCGGGGGGATAAAGGGGGGTGCCTACCAAATGGGAGATTGGAGTGTCTCAGTAATTCTAAGGTCCACTATAGCTAGAAAAATCAGTTTTTCAAAAATATAATTCTCCGTCAACCGGCTGAGTGGTTGAGCCTAGCGTTTCTTGTACATTGGTGACATCCCCCGCATCTGCTCAACAACCTTCGGAACTTTCTCAATGACCTCATCGATTTCCGCTTCGGTGTTATCTTTACCGAGTGAAAACCGGACGGTGCCTTGCGCCACCTGTGGTTGGAGACCGAGCGCAGCCAAAACGTGAGACGGCTCCATCGATCCGGATGTACAGGCAGATCCGGTTGAAACGCAGATACCTTCCATATCCAACCGTAAAATGAGACTCTCTCCTTCAATGTATTCAAATGAGATATTCAATGTTCCGGGCAAGCTGTTGTCAGGATCACTGTTCTCATGGATATAATCAATGCCTTCATGCAATCCTTTGCGTAACTTATCCGTTAAATGATTCAGATGTTCAACATTCACTTCCCGATCTTTCTTCGCCAATGTTGCTGCCTCACCGATCCCAACAATCGAAGGGACGTTCTCTGAACCTGCCCGCCGATTCCGCTCATGTGAACCCCCGTGAAGTAGGTTCTCTAACCGTGTGCCACGCCGAAGATATAACACACCGATGCCTTTGGGCCCATAGATCTTGTGCGCCGAAAGCGAAAGCATACTCACCCCTAGTGCCTGAACATCAACTGGCAGTTTGCCCACCGATTGCACCGCATCTGTATGGACCGGGATACGATGTTCTTGAGCAATTTCGCAAATCTCCGCAATCGGTTCAATCGCCCCGGTTTCATTATTGGCGTGCATAATCGAGATAAGGATTGTCTCGGCCCGAATTGCTTCGCGCAGGTCGTCAAGTTGAATCTGTCCGTACCGATCCACGGGGAGATACGTTACTTCAAATCCACGTTTTTCTAGATATTGGCACGTATGCAACACAGCGTGATGCTCGATTGAAGAGGTAATAATATGATTACCGCTATTGCGACTTTGCTGCAACTCGGCAACCCCTTTGATAGCGTAATTGTCAGCCTCTGTCCCGGTGCTTGTGAAAACGATTTCGCTTGGGCTTTTGGCATTGATAAGGGCTGCGACCTGTTCACGTGAATCATCAATCGCATTGCGTGCCTCACGTCCGTAGGTATGGATGCTCGAACCGTTGCCGAATTGATCAATCATAAACGGGAGCATCGCATCAAGCACCTGCGGGTGGACTGGGGTCGTTGCGTTATGGTCGAGATAAATACGTTTCATGATTTTCACCATATCTCCCGTAGTGCATTCCAATCCTGTGCTGCGTCTTCGACGGTATAATCTAGCGAGACACCGTGTTTCGCCAAAATTTGGTTCATCTGCTCTACAGGTATTCCTGCGATTTCTGCGGCTTTTCCAAGTGAAATCTGACGGCGGTGATACAGAGCAACAGCAACGGTTTCTAGGATACTCTGTCCTACGTCCGCTTCCGTCGAATCCATGACAGCTAAAATTGATTTAGGGAGTTCGAGAGTTATTTCAACGTTTTCGGTTGCCATGCAAGAATCCTCCGATTTCAATGATTAAAAGCAACCTTTATCTTCCTAAAGCTGATTAGACCGTGTTGCAATGCGCTCTTGGACAACAGCTATAAATTCTTCCACAGGCAAGCCGTTCTGACGTGCTCCATCTCGTTTGCGGAGCGAAACAGTGCTGTTTTCAATCTCCCTGTCTCCAACCACGAGCATATACGGCACCTGCATCAGCTGGGCTTGACGAATTTTTGCGTTCATGCGGTCAGGTCCCAGATCTGCTTGTGCACGAATTTTTGCTTCTCTCAGCCGTTCAGCAATTTTCTGGGTATAGTCGTTGTGGCTGTCGTTGATTGGAATTACCCGCGCATGTTCCGGTGAGAGCCAAACGGGAAATTTACCGGCATAATGCTCAAGCAGGAAACCGATCATCCGCTCGTGCGTGCCCAGCGGCGCACGATGGAGACATATTGGGATTTCAGACTCGCCGGCACTATTAACAAAACTCAGATTACATCGCGCCGGCACAGCAAAATCAACCTGATTCGTGGCAAGACTAAATTCCCGACCGATGGCACTCCAAATTTGCACGTCAATCTTGGGACCATAGAAAGCGGCTTCATCTGGAACCTCGACAAAAGGCACATCACCATTCCGCATTGCGTTACGGACCATCTCTTCGGTTTTGAGCCACATCGGTTCATTGTCGATATACTTTTTGCCGAGCCCAGCTTTGTGATGTGTACTCAAACGCATCACATATTTCTCGACATCGAAGATTCGGAAATATTCGAGGTATAGGTCAACAACCCCCATAAACTCTTCTTCAAACTGATCCTCTGAGCAGTAGATGTGTGCATCGTTCATCTGCATGGACCGCACCCGCATGAGCCCAAAGAGTTCGCCACTCTTTTCAAAACGATAGCAGGTGCCATATTCGCCCAAGCGAAGCGGCAGATCTCGATAGCTACGTGGCTTGCTATCAAAAATCTTGTGATGGAATGGGCAGTTCATCGGTTTCATGTAGTAACGCACCCCCTCCATCTCCATCGGCGGATACATACTCTCAGCATAGTGTGAGAGGTGACCTGTCTGCTCAAACAGCGCATCTTTGGCAAGGTGAGGCGTCCTGACCCGATCATATCCCCGTTTCTCTTCCATCTCTTTGGCAAGTGCTTCTAGCTCTTCAATAACGATGCCGCCATTTGGCAGCCACAAGGGAAGCCCCGGACCAACATCCTCGTCAAAAATAAAAATTTCTAGGTCCCTGCCCAGTCTTCGATGGTCTCGCTTTTTCGCTTCCTCGAGCATTTGAAGGTGCTGCTTGAGTTCGTCTCTGGTGTGCCACGCCGTGCCGTAGATGCGTTGAAGCATGGCACTGTTTTCATCGCCCCGCCAATACGCCCCGGCGACAGTCAAAAGTTTAAAGGCATCCGGTCGAATCTCGCCTGTGTCTCCGACGTGGGGACCGCGGCAGAGGTCTTCAAAGGTGTCCTGTCGATAGGTACTCAAAACCGGTGTTTCATCGATTGCTGCTCCATGTTCATCTACATTACCCTCGATAAGTCCGTCTATCAATTCCAACTTATAAGGCTGATCTTTGAATAACTCGCGTGCCTCATCAGTACCGATTTCTCGATAATTAAACGCATGTTTGCCGGTGACGATTTGCCGCATACGTTTCTCAATTTTCTCTAAGTCTTCCGGCGAAAATGCGATCGGCTTACCGTCGCTATCGCTTCCGAGATCGAAATCGTAATAGAACCCGTTTTCAATCGGTGGTCCAATGGCGAGTTTGGCGTCTGGATAAAGTTCCATGACCGCTTGTGCCATCACATGCGCGGTACTGTGTCTGATTTTATAAAGCAAATCTTTTTCTGAATTTTCCATAATTCTCTCCAGTGTTTATCGTCTCCTGCGTTAGCCTCACTACTGCTTAATCCGTGCAAACTCCCGTTCCTCAAGGATTCTTCAATAAAAAAAGAGCCTTTCGGCTCTTTAATGTTACGCTGGTATGGATGGGCGATACTGGATTTGAACCAGTGACCTCTTGCATGTCAAGCAAGCACTCTAACCACCTGAGCTAACCGCCCGTATGAAGAAATGGAGGCGGCGGTCGGAATTGAACCGACGCATAGGAGTTTTGCAGACTCCGGCCTTACCACTTGGCTACGCCGCCACATTGGAGCGGGAGACGGGATTTGAACCCGCGACCTCTACCTTGGCAAGGTAGAGCTCTACCACTGAGCTACTCCCGCGAGAGTATCTTTAAGTGTATCAAACACACCCCCATTTGTCAACTAAAAAGTGCGAACTTACTGAGATTCATGCAGTCACGTTTATGACTACCCCTCGCCATCGTAACCAACAATTTCACCTGTCGCCGAGTCAAAGATTGCCCCGTAACTGCCCGGTGTGGCGAAATCCTCATCTGTCTGCATTGCCAACCGTGTATTTGCGTCCATCAGATAATAGTGTCCGGTGTATAGGTGCGTTGTATCCTCGATCTGCTTGACATGATAGCAATGGCTATGAAATTGAATTGTGTTATCGTAAATGATGATATACCGATCTCCGAACAGACTTAGCGCGATTTGGTGGACGATAAACGGTTCAATCTTTTGAAATGTATCTCGCTTTGACACGTGTTTCTAAGCCTCCGTGAAGATGTGTAAATTCGGCAGCTACCCTTATTCTTGGATTTCTACCTCCCTCGTCAGAAGGATCGTATCAATCCGTCGGTTCCTATCTCTACCTACCTGAAAATTATTGTCTGCAATAGGATGATCCTCACCCAAACCGATGGCAGTCATTCGTTCCAAGGGCACGCCGCATTTTTCAGCGAGGTACTTCATGAATGCATCGGCCCGTCTCTGCGTCAACCTCAAATTCACATCCGTTCCTCCACTACTGTCGCTATGCCCTTCGATTCGCACGCTGTAGTCAACATACGTCTTGAGAACCTCAGCCAGTTGACCAATTTTGGGGAAGAATTTCGGGTTGATTCTCGAACTTCCTTGTTGGAACAGGGCTCCGCTGAATCGGATGAGTGCACCCTTTTCAGTGCGCCCCGTTTCTGCGTCAGGAACAGCCGTAGCTGCCTCCAGAATCTGGGTCTCGACCGCTTCTACCTCTTTCCCCTTTTCAATTGCGGCCATCAGGTACTCATAGCTTTGTTGCCCAACCGTGATCGCGTGAGCGTAGTTTTCTTCCAAAACCGCCTGTTTGGCATCTGCAAGCAGCGTTTTCGCCTGTTCGTGTAGCACAGGGATGAGCGTTGTCGCTGCCGATGCTTGCTGATTCAGTGCCTCTTCTGCTCGGAAGACTGTATCTTTGGCTTGAGCGATTTGCTCCTCTAATGCTTCCTTTGCGAGGTCTTCGCGCGCAATCGGTTCTGCGGTGGTGAATGCATCGTGGGCACTGCTTTCAGCCTGCGCTGCGAGTCGCGCTGCTCGATCATACTGCTCTCCCGCGAGTGCCATATTTGCCTCTTTAAGGCTGGTGATGGCGCGTTGAAAGAGTTCCGCTGCATGTTCAAATGCACTGACCTTCTCAGCCCGATCGATTTCAAACTGTGCCCGGGCAATTGCTACCTTTGCATTTGTGTGTGCTTCCAGCTTTGCCGCCTGTGATTCACTGGCAGCGGCATTCTTTCCGGCAACGGCTGCAATCCTCGCCCTGTTTGCGTAGCTTTCCGCTTCTGTTACGAGCGATTTCGCCTCATCAAAATTATCTTGTGCGAGCGCAGCACGCGTTTGAGCAATCAGATTCCTCGCTGTTTGGTAGTTAGCTGAAGCATACGTGAGCGCACCTGTTTCCTTTGCATCATCCAGTACAAGCTCTACCTTATCAATACCAACCTGTATCTGTGATCGGAGCAGGGCATTTTGGGCATCTTTCCTGGCTTGAATTGATTCCTCGTGAGCAGCTATCGCTTGCCGTTCCGCCCGGAGTGCCCTAACCAAAGCTCGCCTCGTCTTTTCTTCGGCAATCAACTGACGGACTTGTGCCGATTGGGTTTTATACTCCATCTCCTGAATCACAGCTCTCAGTGATTCCGCGTCTGCTTCGTCAATCCGATTCTGAGCGATTCGTTGACGCGCCTGTGCACCTGCGATCTGAGATTCCATCGCTGCCCAGACCGCCAACTCTATGCTCAGAATTCCATCGCCATCACGTTGGGCTTGCTGCGCCCCCTCGAAGAGTCGGGTCGCTTTATTAAATGTCTCTGTAGCATACTCGTCCGCCCCTAACCGCCGCGCTTCGGAGATAGCATTCTGCGTGTCATTCAAGCTTGATTCGAGCAGGATCGGATCTACTGTTCCGGCGCAACTCACAAATCCAAATACCATGAAAACATGAAACGCAATACCTCCCAAATAAGGTGCATATCGCGCATTCCGCACTGTGTGTCGCACGAATTGATTCAATCTATCCCTCCAGTGACTACCATTAAGAGCTATTCCCTTTCCATCATGGGAGAATCTCCCCCTTACTTAACCTAAGTTGCTAGTTATTGAAAATCCATCAGAACTGTAGGTCGAGATTCACATCTCGACAAAGCATGTCGATTTTGGAAAATCGACCTACAAAAATGATACAATTTGCACAGGGATTAGGGGCTATTGGTTGGAATAGGACCGCTACTAGCAACTTGCGTTTACTTAGGCAGAACACTAATCTTCAGGCGTTGATTGCAATTCTTCTAATTCCTGCTCTGCCTGTTTCAAATTTCTATGTGCGGCTTCTGCGTCCCTTAATTTCAATTCCAACGCCCTTTCTGACCTGCTAGCTTTTGCTTCCATCTGACTTGCAATAGCCATAGCTTCCGCAATTTTAGCCTTCAAGTGAGCGCGCAGCCCTAACCGATATGCCTCGGTCTCTTTGCCCATGTCCAACACCTCTTCTGACCGGGCAAGCATCTTCTCTGCATCCGTCAATTCTTGAGATGCAAGATTTTGAGCTTTCGCTGCTTTGGCTGCTTCTACTTGCACTTTCGCATCGTATATGATTTCCGTAGCTAGCTGATTTGTCGAACCACAGCCAAGATTCATCAGAACAATGATTAAGCTGGCAGCCATCATCATTAATGTCTGTTTCATCGCACTGCTCCTAAAAGCGAAAAAGGATTTGAGTTCCCACGATATTAAGGCAAACATCAAATGCGAATTCTCAACTTACTTAACGATCAACCCCGATTTCAAAATGTCGAACGAGAGGTGCCAAATCTTTCCAGAAAGCCTCCGGAATTTCAACCGCCCCAGCCTTTGCGTTCTCAACAGCTTCTTCCGGAGTACGAGCCCCCGGTATAGTGGCAGCGACCTGTGGATGACGGGTGCACCACTGAAGAGAAGCAGCGACCATCGGAACGTTATATTCTCGGCAGAGGGTCTGGATTTTGGAAACGTGGTCTAGGCAGCCCTGACTGAAGTTCCGTGCTAGATAGTTGATATCCGCTATGGGCCCTGTTGCAAGCAGCCCGCGTTCAAGCGGCGTCGCAACAACAAGCCCGACGTTGTGTTTCTCCGCAGCGGGTAGGATGCGTTCCGCTGCCAGCTGATTCAGAAGGCTCCAAGCCTCTGGCAATACAGCAGCATCAAATTCCCCAGTTTCGATGTAGGGCGCATTCGTTTGGGGATCGTTCGCCGCGGCACCGACACATCGAACAGTTCCCTCTTTCTGGAGTTTGCGTAACGCTCCTAGCGCACCATCTTGTCCCATCACCTGCTGTATCGGAATATCCATGGGATCATGGATATAGAGCACATCAAACTGTTCGATGCCCAGACGTTTCTGGCTAGCTTCCACATCACGCAGGATTGCATCAAAGCTATAGTCCTTCGCATCCATCGTGATTTGTCCGACCTTGGTGGTGACGGTACACTTGGCAGCCAAATCTGGACGCGCTTGGAGCGCGCGCCCAATTGTTGTTTCGCTTCGGGTCCCACCGTAAAGGGGAGCGGTGTCAATTAGTGTACTGCCAGCCTCGATCGCGGCATGGATGGTTTGCACACCGAGATCTTCCTGCATGTAGCTGGTAAGGAATTCGTCCCCTCGAAGATTATTGGGATCTTCAGGGTATTCTTCAGCAGCCTGATTAGGGGTCGGAATCCCAATAAACGCAGCCCCCAAACCCACAATCGGCACTTCCAGTCCAGTTCTGCCCAGAATTTTGGTTTGCATAGTTTTCACCTCAGTAGCTACACCTTGCGAAGGTATTAAACCCGCGCCAGGTTGAAGGCTAGCTCATCATCTGCTGCATCCTGTCGGCAACCCAATCGACAGCGACATCGATCATCGCCTGCCCTTTTTCGGCGGTTGCCAGTTTCGCATCATGATGATACATCCGATCAGCTTCAGCCTGATCCGGATTGGAGATAGTCAACTTGGCACTGTCATAGTCCACACCGTCCCAATCGACATTTTCTGGAAAAGCAGCCCATGCAAACGCCGTTTCAAACTCTGCGGCATGACCGGGGCATCTGCCTGTCTCCATCTGCTCTTGGACAAAATCTGGGGAATACGCTTCCCAATATGAGTGAAAGTCAATATTAATACCGAGTTGTTCGCGGTAGCCATCGAGCCGCTCATTTACGGGACTCGCGTTGCCGGCATGTCCGTTGATAATCAATATATTTGTAATTCCGTGACGACGCATACTATCTGCCACGTCATACAGAACCTGTCCGAATACTTCAGCGCGAAGTGTCAGCGTTCCCTTGTGATCCATCCAGTGCTCTGAGACGCCAATCGCCAGCGGCGTGGTCACAATTACTTCGGGAAATAACTTTTGTGCAGCCAACTTTGAGACATGCACTGCACTTGCTGTATCGTGAATCATTGCCAGATGTTCGTTATGTTGCTCAGTGCTGCCTGTTGGGATTATCGCGCCTCTGAGCGTTCCGGCATCAATAGCTTCGCGGATATATCGTCGGGGATTTTCCCACAATAGAACAGATTTAATCTGAGACATGTGAATGCTCCTTTTGCTATTTGGGGCAGCGGCTGTAAATCCCACTCTATCGGGATGCCCCCATTAAATTTGAGTAAGATTACCCAAGTAATAGTCGGGAATTGGAATTCCCTCCTAGAAAAACACCCGGTAGGAGACGTACGTTCCAAATCGCGACTCTAAGCTCAATAAGACAGCGGTTACGGCATACGGAGTATGCCTACTACTATCAACCTATATCGGATTAATAAAACTGAGGTCATTAGAATGGCAGAGGAATACCGACTCGTTCAGCAACTATTTGCAACTGTTCCTGATGTGCTTCGCCGACCGGGATGCCAATTTCTGCCCACTCCCGTTCGCGTTCCCACTCTAAGCCGCCGGGCAGATCCGATCGGTCATAACCCGGTGCAGGTTGCATCTGTTGTGCATCGTGGATATGTTGGTCAATCTCTGCTTTGAATTCATCAATCGGTCGGAACCGCGAGATGTCAATAGCTGCGATGAAAGCACCTTGATTGGCACCTTCCCAGATTGTCGGCGGATCCGGCGGCTTATCAAATAGCCAAATACCTGCCATAAACCCACCGAGCGCATGACTCACATGACTCAAACCCAACATCTTGAAGAAAGCAGCGGGGCTCTGTTCAAACGCCTGTTCCAACGGCAGCTTAGCATCAATGCCGGTTGCCATATCTGCGACTATCGGCGGTTGGTTGCCCGCCGGAATCGCAAAACTCATCGGCGAAGCCCCCGTTGCGGTGGCAATCACGCTATCAGGGCTGTGTCGAAAACGGTGGCAAGAGACCGCAAATCCCGCGCAATCCACTTCAAGCGCGAGCCGTGAATACTTGCCGGCACTCCCAAAATGGAAATGATTACGACTCGTTGCGGCACCTAGCCCCATCTCTTTGGCTTTTTTGACAGCTGCCTTTGCAGCGTGATACGAGGCGAAGTGTCCCATGCCGCCGTCGCCATCGTAGATTGCTGTCGTCGGCGATTCATCAATGCAGCGGACGGTTGGCTGTGGATTTACTTTGCCCTCAAGCATCATATCCACATATCCCGGTGTCTGGCGTGTGCCGTGACTGAACACGCCGCGCAGATCCGTGAGCACTAGTAAGTGTGCCATGTGTGCAGCGTCCTCTTCCGAAGTACCTGCCTTCTGGAAAGCTTCACTGATAAAGGCTCGAAGTGCATCTGGCATGACGCGGATAAATTCGTCTGGAACTACATTCATAGTTTTTCTCCATAGTTAGTTCAAGGGTGTTCATAATTCAGTCAATAGCCTATGCAGATGTAGACCCTTGTGAGAGGGATTTCCTGATCCCGATGGTTTCCAAAATTGAGGGGAGTCGTGGCAAGGCTGCCACTCTCACAGAGAATATTTATGAACACCCCTCAGTTAGTTATAGTGGACCTTAGAATTAATGAGACACTCCAATCCCCCGTTTGGTAGGCACTGTTTCCAACTGTGCCGATGCGGTGCGGTTAGAAACCGCACCTACCGGGGAGCGCAAGTGTTCATTTATTTTTTGAATTCACTATAATTCGTAGCTCGGGCGAAACCTATTATAACACTTGACTGGAAATCAATCCATAAGGCTGTGAAAACATAAATTTAGAGACGCAGCTTACAGCAACATTCGGATTATAGATTACATTATGATAATATACTTGATCTGCCCCATTCTTGACAAGTAGTAAATCTTAAATTGTCAATCTCTAGTGATCGACGGATTGACAGAGTTGTGATAAAATCAGCCTAAATCATCAAGAAATCTGGAAATCTCAAAAGAAAGGGACTTATAATGCCTACGAATTCTAACATATCAACCCTGTCTCCGGCGATCTTAAATTGTCAATCTCTAGTGATCGAAACGTGCGATTGTGATCGGCATGGACGGCGCGAGCATGGAGCTAGTCAACAATGTGATCGATTGGGGACACGCCCCGAATATGGGGAAATTGCGAGAGCAAGGGGTTTTTCGCCCCATGATTGGTGTTTTTCCAACCTTGACCCCGCCGGGGTGGACGGCACTCAGCACCGGCTCCTGGCCCGGCACCCACCGTGTTATGGATTTTAATATTCGTGCTTTAGGGGAACGGTTGGATAAAACCGTTTGGGGCATCAATACAGGGCTATGTCAATCCGAATATCTCTGGAATCTGGCGGAGCGCGCTGGCCGAAAACCGATCCTTGTCAAATGGGAGATGTCTTGGCCCCCGACCGTGACCACCGGCATCCAAGTGGAGGGAACAGGCCCGGGCGTATCAAACCACCATCAGGTTGCCGGCTATCACCTCTTCGTTAGCGGAAAATGGACACCCCGTCCGATCGGTGGGGAGCGAGATCCAGAGACGTTGGATCCAAGCGGATTACAGGATGTTAGTGCCATCGACCCAGTCACGGTAGCATCGGTTGATGGAAAGGGATGGACGGATCTACCCGATTCGACACAACCGCCGCGCGAAGTTGAATTGCCCCTCCAACCCCTCACACGAGGACGGGCAGATATGAACCGGGGAAAACAGGGGACGCCCAAACCCTTCTTCGGACTGATCTATGCGACAGGTGAATGCGGCTATGATCGCGTGCGGATATGCCGAAGCCGATCCGGTACTGATACCGTTACAGAGTTGAGTGTGGGAGCTTGGAGCGATTTTTGGCTGGATACCTTCGAGATCGATGGGGTTGATGTGGAGGGATATGTCCGCATGAAATTGATTACGCTCACCCCAAGTGCCGATGCGTTTGAACTATTTGTCCCGCAGATCTGGCCTCCAAAAGGTTATACCGTCCCCGACGAAATTGCACGGGAGATAGATCAGGAAATCGGCACTTTTCTTCAAAACCCCGGCCGCGATGCGTTGGGTGTAATAGACGACGACACCTACTTTGAGTCGTTAGAATACCATCACCAACGACTTGCTGATGTCGCAACCCATTTGACACAAACACGGGAGTGGGATGTTCTCATGGTGGAGACCCATGCGCCAGATTACACGAGCCACTTTTTCCTGAGTCAGGCCGACGAGGTAAGTGGTGCACCCCCCGAAACAATCCAACGGTGCCGAGATGGTGTCATTCGGACTTACGCCTCAGTAGATCGGATGATTGGGCGTGTGATGGAACTTGCGGACGATGATACGGTTATCCTTGTCTGCTCTGATCACGGCGGGACACCAAACCAATTCCGTTCCGTGAATATCTCCGAAGTGTTGGAAGAGGCTGGCTTCATTGTCTACAAGGAGGGAACCCGAGAAATTGATTGGTCAAAGACCCGCGCTGTTGATGTTGGCTTGGTGCACGTTTTCATCAACCTCAAAGGGCGTGAACCTGATGGGATTGTTGACCCCGCTGACTATGAGGCAACTCAGCGCGAGATTATCGCTGCTCTTCATGCCTATAAAGATTCGGAAACCGGTAGACATCCTTTCACCCTCGCACTGACCCACGCAGATGCCGAGATGGTTAATCTCACCAGTAACCTCGTAGGTGATGTGGTCTACGCTTTACGCCCGGAGTTCGATGGCGCACACGGCAAACAACTCCCGTCCGTCAGTTTCGGTATCGGCGGACAGCACTCGACGTTTATTCTCTCCGGCGCGGGCGTCCGTCAAGGTGTAGCACTCCAAAGGCAGGTGCGGGTCATTGATGTCGCGCCGACGCTCTGCCATCTGTTGGGTCTCCCCGTGCCTCGGAACGTCGAAGGCGGCGTTGTGTATGAAGCATTAGAGGATCCGGACTGGCAGTTAAACGCTCTTGAGGCTTTAGCAAAAAACTAATCGCTCTAAGCCCCTTTTTCGGACATTCTTGGTTGCTTTATTTTTATCAATATGTTAAAATATAATTAACCAAAAACATATTGGAATGAGGTAATGGCTATGGAAATTCTACAAGACCTGAATGAGCAACAACAGCAAGCCGCTGCTCATACCGACGGTGCGATGCTGGTGGTAGCAGGACCGGGCACGGGCAAGACGAATGTCATTACCCACCGAATTGCACATCTTATCCGAAACCATCAGGTAGCACCTCAACAGATTTTTGCCGTTACCTTCACGAATAAGGCTGCACAGGAAATGCTTGAGCGAATCAAAGAATTGCTCGGCACAACGCAAGGGTTAGAGGTTCGTATCCATACATTCCACGCTTTTTGCGTCCGCCTGCTCCGTCAGCACTCAGAAGAAACTGGGTTGGGGGCGAACTTCGCGATTTTTAGTCAGGAGACACAGGACGAGGTGCTAATCGAGTGTCTGCGTGAACTTGGTCAAAACCGGCTCACCTATCCTCCGTGGATGCTGCGTAACATCATCGGCGCGTACAAGGTGAAATTGGAAGATCCAACCGCCAATCGAGATGAAATTCTGCTGGACGATGGGACAGTTATCAACAATCCAGCGGAAGTACGAGATATTCTAGACCTGCTCAAAGCCTACCAAACAAAGCTTGCTTCTCACAATGCTCTCGATTTTGACGATCTGATCTCCAAATCTGTTGAAGTGCTTGAGCAGGTGCCCATCGTGCGAGCAAAGTATCACAACGACCTCCACTTCATCCTTGTTGATGAATACCAAGATATCAACGCCGCACAATATGCCCTGCTCAAACTCCTTGCTCGCGAACCTCAACATAACGTGATGGTCGTTGCGGATGAGGATCAGTCCATCTATAGCTGGCGGGGGTCTGACCCCAGATATATCGAACAATTCAAGAAAGATTTCAAGCCGGCAGTAGTCGAATTAGAGGAACATTATCGGTGCAGTGAGCGGATCCTGCGATCTGCGGGAGCGGTGATCGCCAAAAACACACGCCAGAAAGAGAGTGTTCTCAAAACACACAAAGGTGCCGGCAACACACTCTATCATTACGCATTAGACACCCCTGATGCAGAGGCAAACGTGGTTATTACGTTAATTCGGAAACTTGTGGAGGGCAGACACTACTCCTACGGGGACATCGCTGTATTCTACCGTACGCACCAATTAGCAGAACCGTTAGTAGATCGGCTGCATCAGGAGCGCGTTGGGTTTCAACGTATTGGACGAACGAACTCCTTTCAAGAGGAGTATGCACAAGGAATCCTCTCCTATTTGGGTTTCATCCAGTGGCACCTCCCTCGTGACACGGAAAAAGCAGTCAATTTTCCCCAGCAGCTAATCGACGATTTAACACTGGTCCGGTTGAAATGGCTCGCACAACAGAAGAATATAACACTCATTGAGCTGCTCAGAAAGATTGATGACTATCCGTCCGATGCGGGTCCCTTGACCCGTTGGAACGTGCGTCAATTCTTCCAACAAATTGATGATTTTAGTACGGGGATTGAGGAAGAACAGATCCACACAACTGCAAATAAGCTCTTCGATCTCCTTTCAAATAGACGCAGCCCGTACCAATCCGAAGATATACGCGAGATAGAAAATCAGCCAGAAATCCCCGGACTCCGCGCTGCGACAGATACCCTGTATAGCGTAATTGATCGCGGGGAACGTATCCACCTGATTGCAAGCCACGGGATCGATTCCTACTGCGCTGCCCACGTCATTCGGCTGACGCTAGCGCGATACCTCAATCTCTCGGTTGATATAGACTTACTCCCTCTTGACTCGCCCCTGAATCCGACGATGGAAGAAAGTGGAGCGAATATCCTCATTGGAGATTTTGGAGAGCTGCTTGAACGCAAAGGGACAACCATTCTACTCGGCTCCGCGATCAGCACAGATGCAAACGTCATCCAACTCAACAGATCGCAACTCAGCCAATCTCGCAGTGTTACCGCATTGAAACTGTGCCAGCGACTTTTGAGCAATTTTGAACAGCCAAACCGCGCGGACATGATCGTCTACGACCTCGAAACAATTGATAATAATCCGAAAACTGCCGAGATTATTGAAATCTGTGCAAATCGGTTGAGCACAATCGGCAGTGATCTTGAAAGCTACCATCAGTTTGTCAAACCGACGGGCAGGATTCCGCAATCGAGTACGCACATCCACGGCATTAACAATGAGACCGTGGCAGATGAGCCGGGGATTGAGATGGTGCTACCACAGTTCTTGAGTTTCATCCAAGATCGCATTCTAATCGGACACAATATCACCGATTTCGATAACCTTGTGCTTGAACGCGACCTCGGACGCTATCTGAGACGTGGATTTTCCAATCCCTACTACGATACCCTTGCCACGGCGCGCCGTCTCTATCCACGCGAAAGCTGCAGTTTGGAAGCTCTTGCCGCTAAATTCAAGATCGAACACGAGACTATGCACCGAGCCCTTGAGGACGTACAGATCAATCGCCAAGTGTTTGATGAATTAATCAAAGAAGATCTGCGCCGTCGGGAACTTAAATCTCTACCCGAACTCTTACCATTGGTCGGTATTGGAATCCTTGCTGCACAAGAAGACCGACAGGACGTCGGAATAAGCGAAGAAACAGAAGGTGGAATAAAGATGTATTTTCAAACTGCTGCGCGCTATGTTCAGACACATCGTCCAGAGCTGGATTGGCTCACGGCAGATTTGCAACCTACGGATCAACAATCGGTTCAAGCGTTCATCGATACATTGGCTCGGACACAACTTGAAGAATCGCCGGAAGATAGGGATTGGGAGGCGAAACGCTCCCGATTTATGAATAGCGTTTTACACTTTGAAAACATCAGTGTCGAAAAACGTCTCACTAATTTTCTCGATTATCAGAAGCTAATTAACAGTGCCGATGAAGTGGAAGTTGAAACGGATAAGATTACGTTGATGACGCTACATGCAGCAAAGGGAACAGAGTTTCCCGTCGTTATTATCCTAGGCATGGAGGACGGGACATTTCCGATTCGGCGACCCGATCAACGACTCTCAGAGTTTGAAGAGGAACGTCGCCTCTTCTACGTCGGTATGACTCGTGCCCAAGAGCGGCTTTACTTAACGTCTGCTAGTCGTCGCAAGGGGGACTATGAGCGTGGTAGCTCGATGTTCCTACGTGAAATCCCATCCAATCTCATCAAACATTGGCATCGTGGTATGAGACGTAGTGGATAAAGTCTCACCCGTTCATCCCTTAGACCTGTGAACTCTCCTCATGATTAACCCACCACTCATCGAAATGCAGGGTATCACCAAACGGTTCGGCAAAGTTCTGGCGAATAACCGAGCGCATTTCTCGCTACAGGGCGGCGAAATCCACGCCATCGTCGGAGAAAACGGTGCAGGGAAATCAACATTAATGAAGATCCTCTACGGGCTTTACCAGCCGAACGAGGGAGAGATTTACTTCCAAGATGAGCGGGTTCATATCAACAACCCTCGCACCGCCATTCAACTCGGCATTGGTATGGTGCAGCAGCACTTCACCCTCATCCCTGCACTGACTGCGCTCGAAAATATAATCCTAGCGAAAGAGCCGCGCCGATTCAAAACCCTTCTGGATACTGCAACAGCGCACCGTATGATCACAGTCCTCGCTGATCAACTCGGTTTCCATCTCGATCTGAATGCCAAGGTGGAATCCCTCCCGATTGGCGCGCAACAGTATGCGGAAATCCTCAAAGCCCTCTATCATGGCGCAGAGGTCTTAATCCTTGATGAACCAACAGCCGTGCTTGCGCCGCAGGAAGTCGCCGGGCTATTTGACTGTCTGCACGGGTTGAAAGCAGAGGGAAAAAGTGTTATTCTGATTACGCATAAACTCAGTGAAGTAATGGCAGTTGCTGATACAGTTACAGTGATGCGTAGTGGAAAATCCGTTGCCTCACTTCCCAGCACAGGGACAGATGGGGCTGAACTGTCTGAGTTGATGATCGGCAAAAAAACTGTCAACGATAGCACATACCAGAGAAGATTCGCTAAACCTAGCGCATCCATGCTACATCTGGAAGATGTTACACTCCGCGCCAAGAACGGACGGGCCCTGCTGGACGGGATTGATCTCGACGTTTTCGCGGGGGAAATTTTAGGGATCGCCGGGGTGGAGGGAAACGGACAAAATGAACTCATTGAGGTGCTAACAGGATTGCAGAAAAGCGAGAGTGGCACCATCACCCTCAATAACGAGTCTATCGTGAATCGATCACCGGCTGAGATTCGGCGGAAGCGCGTGGTGCATCTACCCGCTGACCGACATCGCCAGGGCATCAGTCTCGATGACCGGGTCGATGAAAACCTGATTCTCGGCAGCCACAGTCAGCCCCCATTCTGCCGACATGGATTGTTGAAGTGGAAAACCGCTCATCAATTCGCAAATGATGTGATCAAAAAGTATGAAATCCGTGCCGGCGGTATCAATCTCCCAATTCGGACCCTCTCCGGCGGCAATCAGCAAAAAGTAGTTGTGGCGCGTGAGCTGGAAAGTGATCCCGAACTCATCATTGCCGCACACCCAACGCGCGGTTTGGACATTCATGCCGCCCAGTTTGTTTATCAACAATTAATCGACGCCCGCAACCGATCCAAGGCAATTCTACTAATCTCCGTCGATTTGGAAGAACTCTTGAGTTTGAGCGACCGTATTGCTGTCATGTATAACGGAAGAATTGCCGGTATTCTTCAGCCGTCGGAGACAGACGAGACACAGCTAGGGGCACTGATGCTTGGAGAGACGGCAAATCACTTCTCCAATACATCGAGAGTCAATTTCAAGCGACGGTCGTGATCCGCATACTGTTTTAGCCATTCAGTGACCGTTTTCCCGTCCGAGAGTTTCGCTGCTATATCCGCACCATTTTCTACCAGATACCGCGTTGTTTCTACATGTCCATGACCGGCGGCACAGTACAACGGAAAATGGTTATGATCCGTTGTTGCGTTGACATCTGCACCGCCACTAACCAACTGCTTTACAATCTCCAAGTCACCATTCCGAGCAGCATGATGTAAAGCTGTGTCGCCACGGGCATAGCACTCTTGGACGAGCTCTGAGTTATCACGAAGCATTGCGTTCACCCGCTCCACGTTGGCTAAGAAAACAGCGTATATGAACTGGCGCGCAATTTCGCTTGCTGGTTTAGTATGGGCGTCCAATCCCCCATACGCAATGAGCAGCGATACGACCTCCTTATTGTTTGGCACCTCTCCAGCGTAGTGAATCACATATCCATCGTGCGCTGCTAAGTCCGCGCCACAGTCTATCAGATACTTAACAACCTCATAATGCCGCCTTAATCCGGCGTGAAATATCGGACGCCATTCATATTCATCATCTTGATTAACCAATGATGGATCTTGCTCAAGGATTTTCTTTACAGCATCAAGGTTACCGTTGGCTGCTGCATTGTGGATTGAATCGCGTGGCATATTTATTCTCCGTGTGAAAGATTAGCAGTTCATCAATTCCTTCGTAGAATGATTCTGCCGTTTCAGGATCTTGCAATTGCTCTTCAAGGAACATCTGGGCATCTATTTTTTTTGCTGTCATGTTCTAACCTGCTTTCCGTTGTTGGTCGGTTTTCATTCGTTCTATCGCTATTTTTTAGTATAAAATTCAAAGGGCCACATGCCAAAAATGATATACCAAAAAAGTTAAAGAGTCAACCGTAATTTATTGTACCCCCCCTAACCCCCCTCGCCCCCCTTGTCAAGGGGGAACCGATGCAAGCAGGGGGGAAAGCTAGCGGGAGGATTAAGGGGGGGCGATGCGGTGCGGTTAGAAACCGCACCTACCGTTGGGCGCAAGTGTTTATTTATTTTTTGAAGTCACTATAAATGACCCTAGCCAAAATCATGATGCCCTTTACATACACGGGATTTGGTTGTATAATACCATTCATCTGAAATTTATAGTGGACCTTAGAATTAAGGGGACACTCCAACCTCCCGTTGGGTAGGCTCCCCCTTTATTCTACCCCCCCCTAACCCCCCTCGCCCCCCTTGTCAAGGGGGAACCGATGCAAGCAGGGGGGAAAACTAGCAGGGGGATTAAGGGGGGGCCTATGCAGTGCGGTTAGAAACCGCACCTACCGTTGGGCGCAAGTGTTTGTTTATTTTTTGAAGTCACTATAGATAACAACGGTGCCCTTGGTAATATTGTTATGAAAACCAACATTCCCAAACACTCCCGGCAGATTCTGATCAAAATTGCCCAGCGGAAGCGAGGCACAGGCAGCCCTCTCCACTTCCTTAGAGGACGAACAACACAAATGATGTGGCCAGATCTCACCTCAATTTTATCACCCATTCGATGGGCGGTGGTCGGTGCGGTGGCAACACGGTTGTATATGCCAGAGCGAATGACTCAGGATTTGGATATCGTGATTCGGTCTGTTGATGGTTCACAAGTGCGCCAAAAACTTACCGAGGCTGGGTTCATCTACCAAGGGGAGTTGAGCATTGGGGGCTCATCATGGCTGACTCCCGACGGAGAATTAGTATACATATTAGAGGGCAACGATGTATGGTGGATAGAGGCCATCACCGATGCATAAGCGAACCGGGATGGCCAGGGCTTGCCAATTGTTCCGTTACCCTACCTCGTTCTCATAAAACTTCGGGCGGGGCGGGTTCAAGATATTGCCGATGTGACCCGAATGTTGGGACAGGCGGGAGAGGTAACATTGGATGCGGTGCGTATGCTATTTGCCCAACACGCCCCCGAAGACATGCAGGACTTAGAAAGTCTGATTGACCTAGGGCGATTGGAGCTACAGCCCTCTGGAAGCAACGAAGCGTAAGCTGCTGTGGTATCTTTAGATTCGATGAGACTGAATGGCAATTCCCTTGCATCATCAAAAGCGATTTCATGAACCGCTCCAACGGTTCAATTCACTTACATCGCAGCCTATAATACGGAGGGATAGTCAAATGAGTGTATTCAGTCGAATCTCCACAATCTTCAAAGCCAATGTGAATGAAGCGTTGGCCAAGGCAGAGGACCCGGAAAAGGTTCTCAATCAACTTACCATCGAAATGAACGAGCAGCTTATTGATACGAAACAGAAGGTAGCTGCCGCCATTGCCGATGAAAAGCGTCTTCAGAGACAGTATCGGGAAACTGCCGAACAAGCCAAGGGGTGGGAACAGAAAGCCACCACCGCTGTTCAGAAAGAACGCGACGACTTGGCGCGAGAGGCATTAGCCCGACGAAATGAGGCGCAGCAACTCGCAGATGAGTACAAGATCCAGTGGGACAAACAGCGACAAGCAGTTGATCAACTCAAGGAACATCTGAAAGCACTGGAACTGAAAATTGGTGAAGCGGACCGTAAGAAGCATCTGTTGATCGCGCGCCAGAAGCGAGCTAAAGCGCAAAAGCAGATCCATGAAACGATGGCAGGTATGAAGGATACTAGTGCCTTTAACACCTTCGATCGGATGGAGGAGAAGGTCGGTGATATGGAAGCCAGGGCTGATGCTGCTGCCGAAATGGCTGACCTTGAAAAGGATCCACTCGAAGAGGAGTTTGCAGCGTTAGAGACGAAGGGCAACGTTGAAGATGATCTCGCAGCGTTGAAAGCAAAAGTCGGAAACGAGAACGAGTCAGAAAAGGCGTCAAATGTGGACCGTGAAACGTAAGAAATGGGTACTTCGCGTTTTGGGTTCACACTTTACGCATCGGTTTCCAAAACTGATACCGAAAGGAAAATTTCATGGCTGAACCCAAAGGCGAAGCATTTCGTGTCGTCCACGAAACCAAACCCAAACACACCTATCGCGGTGCAGTTGTCGGATGTGGCAGGATGGGTAGCACAATCGACGATGAGCATATCGGAATGCCACACTACCCCTGGCCCTGGGCACATGCCCCGGCAATGATCGAGGCGCGAGGGGTAGACCTCATCGCCGCAGCCGATGTAGATCAGGCAAAATTAGATGACTTCAAGCGGCGTTGGGGCGTCGAAGCCCTTTATACAGATTATCGAGAGATGGTGGAGAAGGAACAGCCCGACATCGTCTGCCTAACAACCCGTCCCGAACCTCGTGCGGAGGTCACCATCGGTTTAGCGGAGGCAGGTGTAAAGGCGATCTACGCCACCAAACCGATGTGTCGCACCCTCGCCGAGGCGGACGCGATGATTGATGCCTGTCACAAGCACGGGACCATCCTCGCTATTGCGTGCCACCTCAACTGGTACAATTGGTACACAAATGCCCGTCAAGCAATCGCTGACGGATTCATCGGCACGTTGAGATCGATGGTCTGTCATAGCCCTGCTAGCCTCTCGAATCTTCACAGCCATACGTTCGCGCTCTTACGCTTGTTTGCCGATGCCCCTGCAAAATGGGTGTTTGGCGTAATGGACAACGAAGAAAGTGCTGCCGGAGATAGCGACCTCGCGGGATCGGGATATATCGTCTACGAGAACGGTGTCCGCGCCATCATGAATACCCGATCCGAAACTTCTGGGGAGACATGGACGCTCGAATTTATCGGTAACAAGGGGCGTATCGTTTCACGCAATGCCCACGCTCAGTTTGAGCTGTGGAGCACCCATCCAGAGACGGGTGGACCTATTCAGTGCCAGTTTCCCAACCCTTGGCATCCACGCAGCTCGATGGTGGATGCAATCGAAGGGGTCTGTAGATCACTTGAGGCTGGAGAAGAGTTAATCTGTCCGGGCGAATTTGGTAGGGAGGCGTTGGAGATTGCTATCGCGCTACGCGAATCCCATCGTAGGGGCAATATGCGAATAGATCTGCCGTTGGTGGATCGGAGTCTCCGAATGGGGTAACTATAGTGGATTCTAAAGATAAATAGACATTAAAAGTAAGTCATAATAGTTATTGAAAATCCGTTAGTAGGTCGAGATTCACATCTCGACACACCAACCGTCGATTTTGGAAAATCGACCTACAAAAATGATATAATTTGCACAGGGATTAGGGGCTATTGATTGGAATAGAACCGCTACTAGCAACTTGCGTTAATTATAGTGAATTCATAATATGTAATTATAGTAGATGTTAAAAAATAAATGAACACTTGCGACCCACGGTAGGTGCGGTTTCTAACCGCATCGCATCGGCCCCTCCCTTTATTGTACCCCCCCTAACCCCCCTCGCCCCCCTTGTCAAGGGGGAACCGATGCAAGCAGGGGGGAAAACTAGCGGGAGGATTAAGGGGGGCTACCAAATGGGAGATTGGGGTGTCTCATTAATTCTAAGGCCCACTATAATTGTAAAATCCACCATAGTAGGTCGGGCTTCCTAGCCCGACTTACAAAGCCTCAAGTCGTCTCTCTGCTAAATCTTACCAGCCGTAACTAAAATCGTCCGGTGCCTGCTGCTTTTCGATTATTTTGACGAGATGATAGGCATATCGTCCTACATCCTGTATGTCGGGCCCCCGATCTTCCAATCTAACCTCAAGCGTGTAAATGAACCCCGGCTCAAAATCAAAGCCCTGAATACCCTCATAGAAGAACTCCCATTCATCTGAATCCTCATTGTACTCCATCAAACAATCCCGTTCCCCATGAGCACCGTAACATGTCTGGACGTAAGGACCAATCGCGATAATCTCAATATGCTTCTCGTCGTGGAAAAGCGGGAGCAATGTATTTTCCGCATCACAAGCGGATAGAAATAGTAGCGCAAGAATCAGTAAAAATCTCATTTCTTTATTTCTTACTAAGTAACTGGGGAAGGATGGGATATACTTTATAGGACTTACGCAGTTGATATAAGGTATTACCCTCACTTAATTTTGTAATATATTGGATTCCCATTGTTAGGTGCGTAGTGAACGCAGATCTGCGTTCACTACAACCTGAAGTGCGTAAGTCCTACTTTATAAATACCCTAAATCATTCATCGTGCCGTTCTGATTTTCCACGAGGATCTTTTGATTGGACACTCATGAAGTGGGCAAGTAGCATCTGATATAAATCATCAAGCCGTCTTTCCAGCCTATCAATGCGTTTGTCCAATGGTTCTTTAACAAATTTTAGCATTAGGATAAACATGGCAGTTACAGTTACTACTGATCCAATAATTGTTGATATTATGGTTATTATCGTGGCGTCCATCCCAATCTCCTTTTTAGCTTGTTTATTGATTATACCATCTTAACAATTGACCATCAAGTTAAAAATAGGTTGGGCTAACATTCTAAACCAACGATGACACAGTTTGCTCTCCTATCTCCGCCGCCGTCGTCGCGGCTTAGTCTTTGCTGCCAATGGCACCATCATCTTTTCGTACAAGCCGAGCAGGTGTTCAACGCGCTCGCGGTCGGAGGAAAATGGAGAACGCCGATAAAGCCTATCAACGGCCCCGTCCAAGGCACGGTGCGCCCTGCGGAGATTGACCGGCATCAGGTCAGGGTCATAGAGATCGGCTAAGGTTGCGTTGGGATGTGCGGAGCGAGCGGCGAGAACGGCATCGGCGTAAGGTTCGAGACGTTGCATCCGTTCCGTAGGGACAGGGGGCACCGGGAAGGTGTTGTACACAAGACCGATGGAGTAACGGTAATCGCTTTTCAACCGTCCACCGATATGGCGCAGCCAAGTCATGTGCATAGCTGAAGTAAGCAGCGCGAATAGAGGCTTGCTCGCTGCTTCTACTACTTCTACAGCATCACTCGGGATGGTCGGCGGTTCCAGCCAAGCAATGGGAACGTATTCGCGTCGTTCTGAACTGACCCTCGGTATGATCAAAAACGGTGCGTCTGGAACGACGTTGACGTGATAGAGCGTCGGTGTCTCGGCAAGTGCTTGGGTAGGTTTGCTCTTGCTCGCCAACCGATAGGCACGGACAGCGGCAATACGCTCACGGACCTTCGGCAGCGTTCCCAACACTTGGGGTGGTACATTAGCCAAGCACAGTATCCACCGCTCTCCACCCTGTAGAAACTCACGGCTCCCCACGAAGGGGCGTAGATACGGATCGGCGTCGGGTTCCGCTTGCAAAAACGCAGCGCGTTCATCTGCTTTGAAAATGTAGTGTCCGCCATCAATCGGTTTGGAGCCGATGATTAGCTTCGGCAGTCCATTGATCTGCTGGGATTCCTCCTTTACCACAATCCGCGCATCCGTCAATCCACTAGCGTCGAATAGATAGGGTGAAAGCGCGGTGTGGCGACTCTCATGTGGTTCGCTTGTAACAGTTTCGTAAGAAAACAGCCGTTTCTCCCGTATCGCAGCCTCCCGTTTCACCAACCCAATGATAACAACGTGAACGTGCGCCATGCCGCGGGCGTCCGAACCCCATGCAAAGGTGCGGTGGGCAAACGCAATCTCTAGGGTGCAACGGTCAAACAGGAGGGGCCACAGCTGCGCCACCTGTTCGCCTTGGGTGATGGAATTGGTCGCTACAAACCCGATCCGCGCCTCGCTTTGATAGATGTATTCACCTGCCTTGATAAACCACGCGCTCACATAGTCAAGGGTGCCGCCGTTTCTGCCCAGCGCAGCGATGTTACGTACCTGTTCGCGCTGCGCTGTCGATTGAAACTTCGCACCCACAAACGGCGGATTGCCGAGCACGTAGGAGCATTCTTCTGGCGGTAGCAGCGTCGTCCAATCCGTTTCCAAGGCATCACCGTGTCTGATATGTGGCGATTTCTCTAATGGAATACGCGCATAAGTCTGACCGAACTCCAAACTCAAGCGGTTGTTCATGATGTGGTCCATCATCCACAGGGCAACCTCGGCGATATGTGCGGGGAACTCTCCCAACTCAATCCCATAAAACGCATCCACATCGACCACCGAAAGCGATTGTGCGAGCAGATCCAGCTGACCATGGGGCCGCATCTCTTTTAACACCTCTATTTCCAACCCCCGCAGCTCACGGTAGGCGATAATTAGGAAGTTACCGCAGCCGCACGCGGGGTCAAGAAAGCGCAACCGCCCAAGTTTCTGCTGAAAGGCAATTAGTGCGGGGAGGCGACGGTTGTCCCTGCGGGCTCGGAGGCGTTGGAACTCAGCGCGTAACTCGTCGAGGAACAACGGTTCAATTACCTTGAGGATGTTCTTTTCGGTGGTGTAGTGTGCGCCTTGGGCGCGGCGTTCATCCACCTCCATCACCGACTGAAATAGTGAGCCGAAAATCGCTGGGGAGATTTCTGACCAATTGAAGTGACAGGCATCAATAAGCCGTTGGCGCATTTCAGAATCAAACGACGGGATGAGTAGTCTTTCGCGGAACAGCTCGCCGTTGACGTAAGGGAAGCGGGCGAGATCATCATCAAGGTGTCTGGAACGGGCATCTATCGGTGTGTTGAGCACTTGAAACAGTTGCTCTAACCAGCCGCCGAGGTCTGAGCCATCTTCCCGCGTCCGGCTCTCTAACAGATCGAGAAAAATATCGCGTGGCTCAAAGATGCCGGTGTCGTCCGCGAAGAAACAGAAGACGATGCGGACCAGGAACTGTTCCAGATCGTGTCCCGTGTAGCCGGATTCATCCAATGCGTCGTGGAGTTGCCCGACACGCTCGGAGGCTTCGATGTTGACCGGATCTTGATCCTTGAAGGACCGCTTCTGCACACCCAGGATAAAACTGAATTTTTCGATATGTTGAGGCAGGTCGGCAAGATCAAAAGTAACGCTCTCGTCTTCGTCGAGGTCGCACAGTTCAAAGGTCTGAAAATCGCTTAATAAGAGATAGCGTGGTAGGTCAGCGTCGTTGATACCGGGGAAATAAGAGAGTGCTTGGGTTCTGGCTTGTGTTAAGTCGCGTCCCACACTTTTCTGTTCAACGAGGAGCACGCCTTTCCAAAAAAGATCAATAAAGCCACGTCTATCACCGAGCAGCTTAACGGGCTCCTCAAACGCTGCGACCCGTCGCACGGGCAGATCGAAGATAGCGAAAAATTCTTGGTAGAAAAGTTGGGTTTGTCCTCTTTCGTAGCCTGCATCTGCCCATTCCTGCGCGAATGCAGCGGCGCGGGCACGAATTTCATTCCATGATAGGCGCATCGGTTTCAGTCTCATCTATATCTGATGGCTGATTTCGCAACGGACGAGTATCAAGTCGATCCAAGAAAGATCGATTTTTCGGGTTCCGGCAATGAACGGGTTGTTTGCACACCCAATTCTTCAAAGCGGCGCGCTTGTACTAGAACGCGCGAATCAAATGAGCCTACACTATCATTATACTTGCCAACAGCTCGAAGTGCATTTCCAACATCTCTCAAGTGTCCAGCAAAAATGCCCAGGCGATTGTGGAGCTCCCTGCCGATTTCAGCAATTTTCAGAGCCCCACGTTCAAATTCTCTCCTGCCAGCGCAACGCATTTCAACAATGGCACGAGAGTAGAGAAGGTCACTAATACCACTTGTTTTGATAATGCGTGATCAATCAAATGGGGCATGTTGCACCGCAGGCGGTAAGGCAAAGTCGGGAATGCCATCACTACAAAATCCGCTGTGGATGGCAGATTTTGCCAGTACTCTTTTTTAGCCAAATCGTCCACGTGATCCTTCATGGACTTAGCATGACGGACAAGATGGTTAGTGCGTTCCTCGTCATCAGTCGCGTTTTCGGCATCAAGATAGGCTACCATAGATACTTTTGAATCACTATGATGATGTCACGTTCGTGCGGTAGGTGCACGATAAAGTCAGTTCGTCCGCCTTGTTGGTCAGAGTCCTGCACCGTGTAGTGGAGCCTTTCGTCAAACCTGACAATTCTAACGCACGTTCAACCTGCATCTCACCCCATCTGCCGCGTGCCTGCGGCCCTTTGGTCAGTGCAGATGACAATTTGTTTGTCTCAGAGGTCAAGTCTTTGTTGGCTTGTGTAAGCGTTGCAATTTGCTCGCGTAGGGCCACGGCACTATCCACCCTTGCCCTGTCCAATTTTTCAATCTTCTCCGATAGGGGTTTAACTAGCTGGGCAACAGCCTCTTCTCGTGCTTTTAGCGACTCTTCCGCATTTGACTTGAACGACTCCCCCTGAGCTTTCAGGACATCCGATGACAACGTTTTGAACGCATCTGAAAAACGTTTTTCCAACCCATTGCGTTCCGTCAGTTGTTCTTCAACACTCTTCACCTTTTCATCTAGTTGTGTTCGCTCTTTCGTCAGTTTCTGGTGTTGCTGTTGTAGATTATCATATTTAACTGACAGTGCAGCCTTTTCACTAGATTCTTTTTGTAATGCCTCGGTGTTACTTTTGAGTTCCGCATCGAGCCTTGACACATTCGCAGTAAGTTCCTGTACACGCTCTTGCAACTCATCCCGCCTCTCACGTGTCAAGTTTAATTCTTCTGTTACCTGCGTTTGTAGTTTGCCCATGCTGGACAGGTTCTCTTGAAGTTTTGCATTGATCAACCTGGCGTACATCAACTTGGTTCTTTTCGGCTTTTCAACTTATCACGGACAATTTGAAGTTCACTCTCTGCTGTTGATTTGTCAGCACTCATTTTTACCAATGCTTCAGCGTTACGAATTTGCTCGATACGCTATGAATGCTAGTAACGCGAATACTAACGCAACAACCACCAATACTATCGTCAATACATCCATATTTTGGATAACCTCCAGTTGTCTCGATTAATTCTAATTAAGGGTAGGACTTACACGGTTAAACGTTCAAAGCCTTGTAGTTCGGCGCGGTGCCTCCGGGCTACTCAATTCACAATACCTGATGAATCGGTCAATTACAGTAAGGGCGTGGTGCCTCTGTCCTTACAAGCTGAAATGCGCATTCCTAATCAAAAAAACGATATATAAAACCTACGATCTGTTCAACTTTTTTAACGTGTCCGGGGATGATGTTTGATTAAATTCCTAATCCAATTAGGAGTTACGCGCTTCAGTTTGTAGTAGCGGAATTCATTGTGCGTCACTACGGGCGATAAATCGCCCTACTACAAACCTACGAATTTACTGTAGTTCCCTGCCTGTCCCGATAAGTCGGGGATTCATTGGGGGCGTGAACCTCATAGTTCAGTGATTCATCACCAAACTATGAGGCTTTGAGGATTCCACTGCGTAAGTCCTATCTAATACAAAATAGTGACGGACATCTTTAGGTATGGTTTATCTGCCGTAAAAAGCCGGATTCAACTAAACGCTTCAATGTTGGCACCCCATTTCATCTCATCATTAGCTTTTACCAAAAACAGAATGTTTGACGCGGTCAAGTGAAGGGCGTATGCGGCCATGTATTCTGGAACGGGGATTATATTTGCCCCCTGTCCATGCCCTGATTTTGCGAGCAGTGGGAACCCCCGCTTCCAACGTACTCCTGAGCCCTGAAAAGTGGGATTGCATGAAAGCTGGAACTAATCCTTGATCAAATACAATCTCAATTAGACGGTTGATGGTATCGTTTCGTTGCAACCCCACCGCCTCTATGCAAATTGCTTTGATACAACTCTCAAATGTTTTGAGACATTCGTTCATACATTCTTTGTACCTTCTCGCTCGATAGTGCTCGTGCGCTTTAAGAAACTCCTCGTTTGCGCCTTCGTACATTGACTGGGCTAGCATACTCAGTGCTGGCTTTACCACTTCAGAATGGATAAACTGAGAATCATTCGGTTTATTTGACCAGATTCATACTGATAGCCCACACCGTGTTCGCGAAATCGTCAGTTCAGTAATTGCCTCATCGGGGGAAATTTCCCGCTGACGGAATTTATTGGTTTGACTGCGGACAATTTTATCTATAAACTTAAATGCAAGTTCTATGACATCAATTGCCTTTTCTGTATCTTCTGTATCAAGAAAGAAATTGCAAATTGATTCAACAGCAGAATCCCGGGAGTCAAGACTACGCACGCCATATTCGCGATGCAAAGGCGTGGATGGACTCGTATACTTCAGCAGCACCGGCGGGTAGCGGAATCCCAAGTCATCATTGTAAAGTTCTCCCAAAGCATCTTCCCAGATATAGATAACCTGAATCCGTAATTCGTCGGGAATGGTTCGTGCTGGTACACATCAGGAGCTTCGCCCCTAAGCTGTTTCTGGCGTTTAGAAAGTGTCAAAAATTTTCATATTGTTCTGATCCTTCCTTTCATCGGGATTCAAAACAACCTGACGCCTGATGAATTGGGCAACTACAGCAGGGGATCCACTCAGGAACTTGTGGGGAACAACGATCGTTGTTCTCTACTAAGATTGCAAACTATTTTTTTATTTTTATCTACGTAAATTTGGAAAAAGATCTGGAAATAGCGGAAGGAAAGAAAAAAAGAGGGCAGAGAAAATCTCTGCCCTCCATATCTGCCTGTAATTTCAGACGTTTAGTACATACCGCCCATCTCACCACCGGGAGGTCCTGCTGGCATCGGCGGTTCCTTCTCAGGAATATCTGCGACCAACGCCTCTGTGGTGATCATCAACCCAGCGATGCTGGACGCATTCTGAAGGGCAACACGGACCACTTTGGTTGGATCAATGACACCTGCGCTGAACATATCGCTGAATTCATCTTTCAGGGCATCGTAACCAACACTGTCGGCTTCATCTCTCACCTTCGCGAGGATGACCGAATCTTCTTGACCCGCATTGTGTGCGATCTGACGAAGCGGTTCTTCGAGCGCACGGCGTACAATATCAACACCGACCTGCTCGGTTTCGTCCTCGAGATTGATACTATCGAGTGCAGATGTTGCACGGACAAGCGCGACGCCGCCGCCTGCAACAATACCTTCCTCAACGGCTGCCCGGGTTGCGTGCATAGCGTCTTCAACGCGCGCTTTCTTCTCTTTCATCTCAACTTCCGTCGCTGCGCCAACATTGATGACGGCAACGCCACCGGCGAGTTTCGCAAGGCGTTCTTGCAGTTTTTCGCGGTCATAGTCGGAGGTGGTATCGTCAATCTGCTTGCGGATCTGATTGATCCGACCTTGGATCGCTTCGGTGCTGCCCGCGCCTTCGATAACGGTTGTGTTGTCTTTGTCGATGACAACACGCTTTGCTTGACCGAGATCGTTTATGTTCACGTTCTCGAGCTTAATGCCGAGGTCTTCGGAGATGACCCGTCCATTCGTGAGGACAGCGAGATCTTCAAGCATGGCGGTCCGGCGGTCGCCGTATCCCGGTGCTTTGACAGCTGCGCCACGGATGGTTCCACGGATTTTGTTGACCACGATGGTGGCTAGCGCTTCGCCTTCAACATCTTCTGCGATGATAAGGAAGGGTCTGCCTTGTTGAGCAACCCGCTCAAGCATCGGTACGAGATCTTTGAGCGCGCTAATCTTCTTCTCATGGATGAGGATATATACGTCCTCAAGGACCGTCTCCATGCGGTCAGGATCGGTGACAAAGTAAGGTGACAGATAGCCACGATCAAACTGCATACCTTCGACCACATCAAGGGTAGTTTCAAGGCTCTTGGCTTCCTCGACGGTAATAACGCCGTCTTTGCCAACTTTTTCCATCGCGTCTGCGATCAGGTTTCCAATCTCACCATCGTTATTGGCAGAGATAGCAGCGACCTGCGCGATTTCTGTTTTCTCGGAAGTCTCTCGACTCACGCCCTGCAGACTGTCTACAACTGCCTCAACTGCTTTCTCGACGCCACGTTTGAGTGCCATCGGGTTGCGCCCTGCAGCAACGTTCTTCAAGCCTTCACGGTAGATCGCTTGCGCCAAAATGGTAGCCGTTGTTGTTCCATCGCCAGCAACATCGCTGGTCTTGGAGGCAACTTCCTTTACCATCTGGGCACCCATATTTTCATACGGATCTTCAAGTTCGATCTCTTTTGCAACGGTCACACCGTCTTTGGTGATTGTCGGCGCGCCAAATTTCTTATCGAGAACAACATTTCTGCCCTTTGGGCCCAAAGTCACTTTTACGGCATTCGCAAGCGCGTCAACGCCACCTTTAATCTGGTTACGCGCGCTTTCATCAAATGCGAGTTGTTTTGCCGCCATTGTTATTCCTCCTAGTTCTCTTAACTTCCAAAATTAGCTAATTTTTGCCAAGATATCATCTTCGCGTAGAATCAGCAGCTCTTCACTTTCATACGTCACTTCTGTGCCGGAGTATTTCCCAAATAGAATCTTGTCTCCAGCTGCAACGTCAATGGGTTGCCGATCGCCATTGTCAAGCAAGCGGCCTTGCCCAACAGCGATAACTTCGCCTTCTTGAGGTTTCTCTTTCGCAGTGTCAGGGATAATAATCCCGCCACTGGTTGTCTGCTCATCTTCTTCAGTGCGTCGGATTAAAATCCGATCGCCTAACGGCGTGAGTGCCATATCGTAATCTCCTTTTCGTTAAGGTGTGAATCAATAAACTGATACAACACATATAAAGTATGCAATAGATATGCCACCCCGCTATTACTGGGTTATTCGCCCCTCAATGACATTTTGACACCCTCAAAATCGGGACAAAATGTCATCGCACCCCTCTTTTTGTTATCTAGGTGTCATTTTGTCACTTCTAATTATAGCGGACCTTAGAATTAATGAGACACTCCAATCTCCCGTTGGGTAGGCCCCTCCCTTTATTGTACCCCCCCTAACCCCCCTCGCCCCCCTTGTCAAGGGGGAACCGATGCAAGCAGGGGGGAAAACTAGCGGGAGGATTAAGGGGGATGCCGATGCAGTGCGGTTAGCAACCGCCCCTACCGTTGGGCGCAAGTGTTTATTTATTTTTTGAATTTACTATAAAATCAGAACATGAAACAGCTCTCCCTGTCCGATCCGATTCGTAGGCAGCTGCAAGAATTTCATTGGTACGCAGTCCATCCACCCCCGTTACAATCGGCTGTTCCCCCTCCGTCACACACTGTGCAAAATGCTCAAATTGCAATTGGTAAAGATCTTCAAATTGAGAGTCAATAATCTGCGATTCACCGTTGACGGAGAGTTTAATCTTCCAGCCATCATCATTGTAGACCCACACCCCCCCATCCGTTCCGTAGATTTCGATGACGAGATCACACCCCGCAGCAGCGAAACTAGTGTCAACGAATCCCTGAGCACCGCTCTCAAAACGCATCATAATCGTCCCGGTCTCTTCAACATCGTACCCATGGACCACACTATTACAGAATGCGCTTACCTGACTCACTTCTCCGAGGATATAACGTAAGAGATCCACTCCGTGCGATCCGAGATCCATCAGCGAGCCACCGCCGCCCTGATTCGGGTTCCCACGCCACGCCCCCGTCGGGACCGGAAAAGGCTTGAGAAACGGCACTCGTCCTTGGACAATTTGCCCCAAACGGTCCTCCGCTGTCCAGCTTCTTATCTGCTGAAAACAGGAGTGGAAGCGGAATAGGAAACAGATTTGTAGATGCACACCGTTCGCTTGGCAAGCATCGATCATCCGTTGGCACTCCGCCGTATTCATTGCCATCGGTTTATCACAGAGGACATGGAAACCGCGTTCCGCAGCCGCGACGACCTGCTCACAATGTAAATACACAGGTGTAGACACATAGATCGCATCCAACACTTCGTCTGACAGCAGCTCATCGACCGTTATGTAGTAGTTTTTTGCACCATACGCTATCGCAAGCCGCTGGGCACGTTCTGTATCTCTAGAAAGAAGAGCATGGAGTTCTGCATCTCCAGCTTTAGTTATCGCCGGCATAGCCCGGCGTTGTGCAACGCTTCCCGCGCCAAGCACTCCCCATTTTAGTGCCATGTTGTACTCCTCAATAATCACGCAATCCAAAAGATTGGAAACCACTCACATCCCATTGAAAATCGAATCTATGGTAGATTTTAGCATTAATTGGACACTGCAAATCGGTGCGGTTAGAGACCGCATCTACCGGCTCCGATGAATCGGGATCGAAACCGAGGGGCGAAAGTGTCTATCTGTTTTTATGATTCACCGTAAATTTTAGCTGCCGGTGTGTCCCGTCCCGATTTTTGGAATTAATATTGCCTGTATCAAATTTTTCTATTGAGAATCAGGAAATAAATTGGTATAATAGGAAACAGAACTTTAAGAAACTGTACTTGAGATTTTGGTAAGATAGGTACGCAGGATATTTTGCATTCATGATCATCTGCGTTACACTTTCTGCACGCCCTGTTACTAGTTACTAAAATCCCAAGGGGCGAAAGGGGGATAGGTTTGATACAATGATCCATGTTAGAGTAGAACCGGATGAAACACTTGATAGAGCGTTAGCCCGCTTCAAGAAGATCTGCGGCAAGGCAGGTATCGTCACGGAAATCAGACGACGCAGCTTCTACGAGAAGCCGAGCGAAAAACGACGCCGCTTAGAGCTGAAACGGCAACGGAAAAATAAAATTCGCACTTTTCACTCTAGACAACGATAGGTCAAGAATCCTCGGAATGGGATACTGAATTGACCTGATTAGCGTTGCGATAGTGATTGTAGTGGCATTGGCATATTTTGCCATCCACGTCTAAACTTAGAAGGCATATATTTTTACCTCAACGGATTATCTACGGATCTTCTATTGGGTAGATGTATATGCCTTTTTTGGTTTTCACCTAGCAGGTTTGCGACGGAAACGATCGTACTTCGTATCCACCAGAAAATCCTTGAGATATATCCGCTCCCCCTCAAGCTGATCGGAGGCGTTTGCACCGAGCACGGCGGCAAGGCTATTCATGCTACTCGCGAAGGTGCTCCGAAGTTGATCGGAATTGCCCGCCCCAATCGCGCCGAGAAAAGCACGGCTGATCTGCTCTGTGGGATCTACGTGCGGAGGCGTCGGAAGTAGATGACGAACTGCCTCTGTTGGTGGTGTTTCTGCCGGTGGATATGGACCATCATAGTAGTAAGCGACCACATCATTTCCCTCAAACTTCAGGTGTCCGTGCGTCCAGAGTATGCTCTCGTAGCCATCGCTATAGTAGGTTTGGCGCAGACGGGACAGGATGAGATTGGCGATGCAGCCGCGCTCAAAGCCGTATCTTACACTATAGGCATACGGATTATCCCCTCCATCAACGATGTCCGACGCGTCGCGGTGGATATAATTCGCTTCAACCCATGCGATGTCGCCGAACCAATACCGCATCAGATCTGTTTGGTGAATTCCGCCTTCCACAACGGTCGCACCAGACCACTCATAGTTTGCCGTCCAGACACGATTGGCAGGCCCCCCCAGCGTTTCGGTTTTGGTATGCTTGATGGAATGCCCCTCAAGCGCGCCATTCACTATCATGGTGGTCATTACCGGCTGTTTATCGGCGAGAAAGTCGTGCACAGCTTCATAACGCGCATCGTACCGCTGTTGGAATCCTGCTGTGGAAATCACACCGTTCTCCTGTATTGCACGCTCCATGTCAGCGGCTTCATTCAGGAATAGGCTCATCGGCTTCTCAGCGAAAATATGCACCCCTGCATTCGCCGCTTGGAGGATCTCGCCGTTGTGTACGCCCGGCGGTAAGGCGAAATAGGTCACATCTAATGATAGTTCTGCGAGAGTTTCCCCGAAATCTGTCGAGGTGTGGATGCCATCAATCTGAAATCCCTCCACATACCTCTGGATTTTCGTCTCCGCAAGGTTTTCCGCAAAAACGTCGATCAACGCCGCAATTTTGGCAAGCCCCTCGTCTTGGAGTTTCCAAAGGGCTTTCAAATGCTGAAGTCCGCGTTGTCCGAGGCCGAGGATCGCAACACGAATTGGTCGGCTCATCACAATTCCCTTTCCCTAAAAATAGATAATCTATCCTTTGAAGATCTCATTGACTTTTTCTAACCCGTCCCATGCGGCCGCAAAACCAGCATACGCGGCAACTTGAAAAAAGACTTCAACGATTTCAGCTTTCGTTGCACCGTTATTCAATGCCATTTGAACGTTCAGTTCTAGGGCATTCACTCGGCCCAACGCTGCTAAAATCGCAATGCTACAAAGACTCCGTGTTCTTAAATCTAAGTTGGGCCGACTCCAAATCTCACCACCAACAACGCCCATCACACACCTTTCAAAATCCGGAGATAACGCCCTAAATTTCTCCCTCAACTCGTCTATTTTATGAGTACCAATCATTTTTGAAAACTGTTCAACACCTTTTTGATACTGTTCTTCAAGCATTTTGCTTTTCTCCTGCAATAATTTGATAGCAACGGTATAACTAAAGGAAATCAAAGTCACATCCCAAGTGTGCTTGTTCAATGTGCTGGGTGTATAGCAACCCATAGCCTCGATCGAAGTGCGGCTCAGGCAGAACGAGCTGTTCCCTTCGCTTTGCCAATACTGCTTCGTCTACTAACAGTTCCAAGCGTTTGTTTGGGGCATCCAACTCAATCAGATCACCCTCTTCCACCAGCGCGAGCGGTCCACCGATAGCCGCTTCAGGAGCGATGTGGAGTACAATCGTGCCGAATGCCGTTCCACTCATCCGAGCGTCGGAGATGCGAACCATATCTTTAACGCCAGCCCGCAAGAGTTTTTTCGGAATTGGGAGATAGCCTGCCTCCGGCATCCCCGGTCCACCGATAGGTCCCGCGTTCTGCAGAACGATGACATGCTCTGGGGTCACAGGTAAGTTGGGATCATCAATACGGTTATGTAGATCTGCCAATGACTTAAAGACGACCGCCGGTCCTCGATGTATCAGTAGATTGGGCGAGGCAGCTGAACGCTTAATCACTGCCCCTTGCGGTGCCAAGTTCCCAAAGAGGCTGGCAAGCGTTCCAGATTCAAACAGCGGTGCGTTTCTCGGCTTGATAACATCCTGCCACGCTGCAGGATAAGGTGCCGTCGAGAGATTTTCCCCGATGGTGCTCCCCAACACCGTCTGGGCATCTCGGTGGAGCCCATCTTCGAGTGCCTTCATCACCGCAGGAATTCCGCCCGCCTTAAAGAGATCTTCCATATAATATTCACCGCTCGGCTTGAGATTGACTATGACCGGCGTTTCATCGCTGATCCGATCAAAATCCGTGAGTTCAAGCTTAATGCCGAGTCGCCGCGCAATCGCTGTCAAGTGGATGACACCATTTGTTGAACCACCAATCGCCATCAGAAGACGGATCGCGTTCTCAAAAGACTGTTCCGTCAAAAGCTTCGAGGGGCGGAGATCATTTTCAATCATTGAGACAATCGTCCTCCCCGCTGCTTCCGCATGACGCCGCCGTTCCGACATCACCGCAGGGATAGCGGCACCGCCGGGCAACATCAGTCCGAGTGCCTCCGCCAGCGCAGCCATCGTGCTGGCTGTGCCCATCACCATACAGGTCCCTGTGCTAGAACACAACCGACTCTCAACCTCAGCCAGCTCGTCTTCGTTCAAACGTCCAGCGCGATATTCACCCCAGAATCGACGGCAGTCGGTGCACGCCCCAAGTCGTTGTCCCTGATAATCTCCGGTGATCATCGGGCCCGCAACCAGACAGATTGCCGGACGGTCTGCGCTCACCGCCCCCATCAACTGCGCGGGCACTGTCTTATCGCACCCACCTAGCAGAACAACCCCGTCCATCGGTTGGGCGCGGATCATCTCCTCTGTATCTATCGCCATCAGGTTGCGGAACATCATGGTGGTAGGTGCTGTAAACATCTCGCCAAGCGAAATCGTCGGGAATTCAATCGGCAGCCCACCGTGAGACAACACGCCCCGCTTCACCGCTTCAATAAGGTCGGCAAAATTGTGGTGGCAGCTATTGAAACCGCTGAAGGTGTTGATGATGCCAACAATCGGACGTTCCAACTCCTGATCCGAATATCCCATCGCTTTCGCAAACGCTTTACGGATGTAGACGCTGAACTCCGGATCCCCGTAGTTTGTTAAGTCTCTTTTGATGCCTGATGGAATTTTTGTTTGCACTATTTCTTCATACCTCTCTTTTACAACACCGAACAGTATGGGTAAAATATGTAATTTTATCCTCTAGCACAGGCGGGCTATAGATCTACCCGGTAAACGCGCACGGCGGTATCATGAAACATAGCAGCACGCTCGTCAGTCGAGTAACCCGATGACAAACGTTTGAACGCATTATACATTACGTGGTAGGAATAAGAGACCTTATCCACCGGGAAATTGCTCTCAAACATACACCGGTCAGGACCGAACTGCTCAATACAGTAATTCATCAAGGGTGCCATATCTGATGCAAGCTCTTCCGAGCCAGCGGGTGTGGTTCGGGCGTGCCAATCAAAACCTGTGCGGGGCATTCCGATGCCCCCTAGTTTGACGTTGATATTCGGGCATTCTGCCGCAGCAGCGATGCCGCTCCGCCAAGTGGCGAGCACCTCGTCGTCTCGGTTGGCATAAGGACCGACCCGTAGCAAGCCACCAATATGGTTAAGAATAATCGTCAGGTCAGGCACTGCCTTGGCAAAATCCGCCAATTCGGGCAGCTGCGGGAAGTACATCCAAGCCTCAAAGGACAGCCCCATACCTGCCAACACCCGTGCACCAGCCCGAAAGTTGTCAGTAGCCAATTGCCCCTCCATCCTGTGAGCACTCGTGTTTTCTACTTCTGGATGGGGATCCCAAGTTACCGCATGGCGGATACCACGAAAGCGATTCGGACTCGCTGCCTGCAATGCTTGAAGCACTGGCTCAACGCGTTCCCCTAGGTTCAGGTTGGCGTGTCCAACAATTGCCGCTGCGGCCCGACAAGGTCCGTATAGCCCGCTCGCGCTGGCAGCTGCCAACCCTTGCACAAATTCAACCTCGCCCACGGGACGCATCTCCTCCGGCCCGTCAGCGCGGTACATCGCTCTTGCTTCAACAAACACTGTCGAACGCACATTGTGACCACTGTTCACGTCAGCGGCTAGCTCGTGAAGCAGATACCGCTGATAAGGAACCCGCTCTGTCCGAAAATCCCAGAAGTGATGATGGGGGTCACAGATAGGAATCTCCGGCTCTAAGGTCGGTTCCGGGGTTAAAGCAAGCCAGTCATTGCCTCCAAATGGCATAAAAGCACCTCCGTGATGATCTACTGAGTTATTTATGATGAATAGACACCAGTTTAGGTGTCAGTTGAGGAGTTCTAAATATTTATTATACCACTCTTTCCTAATATATGGCGAAAAAACAGTGGGAGGGCATAGAGCTATTCAGTTTTCGGTGTTTTAACCATTTGGGGCGAAAAGGCGCAACGAGGGCATCGCTTGGACAGTGAAGTATCGGGATTGGGAAATCCCTCTCACAGCAGAATTAAATGACCCTATGGGAGGACAGGCTAATTGTATTTTTGTTGTAAAGTTGATAAAACACTGATAAGATAAGTGTGGAGATTTCAGATATTTCCTCAACCCAGCGTTGGAGAGCTGTTATGAACGAACAAGCGACAACCGTTGCGTCTCCGAGTGAAACGCCTGACTTCGACGCAGTTCGCAACGACTTTCCGCGGGCGAGGACCGCGGCGTACTTCGATAATGCCTCATCACACCCACTCAGTGTTCACTCTGCCGCTGCCCTACACCGCTATATCGACTGGGTCACGCACGAGGTCGGCGAGCCGTGGTGGCCCCGTTGGGCAGCACCCCGGGATGAATCCAAACGTCTCTTCGCCAAACTCATCAACGCCCAACCGGAAGATATCGCCTTTGCCCGCAGTGCCGTTGAAGCGGAGAGTAATCTAATCAACGGTATGCAGGAACATCTATCCGGTGGCAACATCGTCACCCACGACTTGCACTATGCCGCGTCCCTTTACAACTATAAGATGCGGGAACAGGAATCGCCACTCTTTTGCAGCAGGAACGGTGAGATCCTCCGCATCGTCAAACACCGCGATTGGCAGATCGACTATCGCGACATGGAGCGTGCGATTGATCACAACACCAAATTGGTCTCCATAACGCTGGTATCGAACGTCAACGGCTATCTCTCGGACGTGAAAGCCATCAGTGATCTCGCCCACGCGCACGGTGCCTATCTCTATGTCGATATTATTCAGGGCGTAGGGGCTGTGCCGGTAGACGTACAAGCGATGGGCATCGACTTCGCTGCCTGTTCTACCTTTAAGTGGCTAATGGGTGTCAAGGGGTTCGGTTTCCTCTACGTGCGCTCGGCCCTCCAAGGAACTGTGGTGAAGCCCACCCAGCACTGCGGAGGTATAAGTTTTAATTACCCTCCTTGGGTTGGAGAACCTGATCCAGATATCACGGAGTACGTCTTTACACCAACCCCCGGCCCCACCTGTTACGAAGTTAGCTATCCGTCCTATGAGGGTGCCATCTGTGCACAAGAGAGCCTGAAGTATATTCTCCGGTTGGGTGTTCACAACATTCGCAACCATGTACGCACACTCACCGATCGGCTGATGGAGGAACTGCCCGCCATCGGCTATCCTACTATCACCCCTAAGGGAAACGAAAGCCCCATTGTGACTTTTCTGGTGCCAGATCCAGGAACGACAATCGAGAAGCTCAGAAATGCAGGCGTTCATGTCGCAATGCGCCACGGCAACAAGATGCGAATCTCTCCTTCTGTTTTTAATAACCAAGAAGATGTCTCTCGGCTGTTGGAAGCACTCGCATAATTGGTACAAAGCGGGAATGAGAATAATTTGTTGAGGGCTTTTATCAGGACTTATTGCGTTTCTTTTTGCACAAACAAGATTTGATCGAGGAGGAACTATGGCAGAAAATTTCTGGTTTAATCGTATGGCTGAACATTGGAGTTTCCCACAGCGGTTAGATCTAGTGGAGCATGTGAGCCGGGCAAAACTGCAAGTTGTGCAGGTGGGAACCTTTGGACCAATGTTCTACAGTTTGGCAGACGACCCCGAAGTCAATCGCCACTGGGTGGGCATGCCGCTAGTTGGCATAAGAGAAAACCTTGCCTGTGCAGCAGAACTCATCCCCCAACTCCAAGAAGCTGGCGCACGGGTTGTAGGACAGATGAGCATGGCATGGAACTATGGAAACCACGAAAAAGGGCAGGGGCTGTTTGGTGCTTGGGAGCGAATCTGGACGGAGGACCTGCTAGGGGCTGCCCCCTGTGCTAGTGCGGAGGATACCCAACAACGGCTCGCAGACGGGACATTGCGACGATGGGACATCGAAGGTCGTCCGTATCTAACGTATAGCGGTTGTATGTGTAATCCGCACTGGTTGGCTACCCTGAAACCGATGGTGAAAAAAGCCATCGACTTGGGGATAGACGGATTCAATGTGCATCATAACTTCGAGAACTTTTGCCGATGCGGCTATTGCCAAGATTATGTGCGAGACAAACTACAGGAAGCCTTCGACCCTACCGACCTACGACGGATTTTTGGGGGGCATGACCTCACCGAAGTCACAGATCGCCTAACCCCGTCCTCAGAATGTCCGGAAGATCTACGACAACGGTTTCAGCTAACCCTCAATCGTGCGACCCACCTGCGTCGCAAAGAGGCACTGGACGAAATATATATCGCTCACGGTCGCTCACTGAAGCCGGATCTCCTGCTAGCACAGTGGTATCACAAGTACGATTTCATGCCCCACGACGAGCGTAGCCTTCTGCCGAGTGAGCTATGGGCAAAAAACGAGGATTATATCTGGTACAGTCAGGGCGGATATAAGGGGATGAGTTTCATCAAGCACGGTTATCTGGCGGATATGGGGCTGCCCGCTCGATTCATCTATGCGGCTGGCGGCGGCAAGCCTTTTGTAATTAACAAATACGATTTTCGTCGCTTGCGACTGTCGATTGCCGAAGCCGCAGCAAACCACGCTGCAGCACTCGCATATCATTGGGGCTATGATGAAAACCCGGATTTTGCTGTGGAGGATTACTACGCGCCCGTTATCCGGTATCAACGTTTTCTCGCTGATCACGAACCCCTTCTACATCCCGCCCAACCTTGGGCACAGCTAGCCCTGGTCTATCCGCGCCGCGCTGAATTAGCAGACGAATCGGATTGTCTAGAACCGCTCAAGCGGATTGGTCGGTTGTTGGAGGACAGGCATCTACTCTTCGACATTATTCTCGATGAACAACTCCTTGATTGCACCCCTAACTACGACACGCTCATCCTGCCCGATGTAAAACGTCTATCCCCGCAGGAGGGCGCACACCTCAAGCAGTTCGTCGAAAATGGTGGAAAACTCGTCTTTACAGGGGATACTGGAAAACATCAACTTGACGGACAACCCTACGCTGAAGGTCTGTTAGCAGATTGGGAACTAACGGATGCGGACCGCAACGAAACAAAACTGGAGCGAGTGTACCATATCGCAGAGGGACAATGGAAAGCTGATTCAATAGAGGTGCGTGGCGCACAATTACTGGTATATCCATTCATAGAAAACGATTCCTTCGGACAAAATTTTCTGAGGGATTTGGAAGATTTGCTTGGGGAAGTCTACTTAGAGACCGATGCACCTTGGTTTGTCCGTGTCCGGGCTTGGATGCCCGAAGGGCATGATGCTTTGGTACTGCACTGGGTCAATTACCGGCAGGATGAGGAGGTGGACATTGAAACACCGCAACCAACAGGTCCCCTTCAAGTAGAGTGTAAGGTGCCAAGGGGCTGGCTGGTAAATAAGGTCGAGTGGCTCTATCCGGAGAAGAGCGAATCGGCTACCCTACCTCACGAAACGCGTGGCGATCGGATCCACTTCACAATCCCAAGCGTGATTGTTTACGGCTTGAGCGTGCTGCACTTACAGAAGGTTTGAGAGAATGGAGATTGTCCCTTTCCTACTTTTTATCCTCTGCTGTATTGCTATCGTTGGAGCGATTTGGGGGCTTTTCTATCTTTTAACCCGTTTCGGGCGCGGTGAATCTTATGATTTACGATCTGTTCGCTGCCCACAGTGCAACACCCAACGAAAGCCGCGAAAAACAGGAAAATTTAGGAATCTTGTTGAAGCAGAGCTCGAGTGTCCGGTATGTGGTCATATCTCGTGGGATATTCCCCCGCGAACCGACCTCTCCGCACAGCCAATGGACAAAACGGAACGCAACACCTGATCCATAGCAAACACCGTTCCAAAGGGCTAAAACCTACTCTTCTGAGTGGGTACTTATTCTTCCGCCTCACCGTTCCAGTAACTCACATTATCATCTTTGCGGAACAGTCGTCTAGAAACGTAGGGGAAAACTTTGTTGGAATCGGGATATTCGCTGACGCCGTGTGGTTGATTCATCCCCACTGCCAGTACTGTGCACGGTGCATGCCCTGTATTGACTATTTTGTGGGCCCCCGCTTCCCCCGGCGGAAAGGCAATAAAATCACCTGTTGTAATCGTCAAATCGCCCCGCGGGGTTTTGAGGGTACACGCTCCCTCCATTACATAGAACATCTCCTCGCTAAAATGATGGAAGTGCATCGGGAAACTAGCGTTATTGGGCTGTAAGCGGATAAGCCGATAGCCCAACAACTGCGCTCCAATGAGCGGATCGATGTCTTTGTCATCAAAGTCGTAGGGTTCGGGGGCATCGCGTTTAACCCAGTCAATTTCATCAATATTGATCCGATTAACGTAAATATCTGTGCGTCGTTGGAGGCATTCAACCAATCGCTGCCGACCATCTTGAAGAATTGATTGACCATCTCCAACCAAAATCGCGTCAAAGGGCAAAGCGAGGATTTTTCGCAGTTCCAACGCGGCTTTCGGTGGATCGCTAACTTTTCATCTGCTAGCAGCGTCAACGCGCCAATTGGGGATCCAACAATGAAATCACCCGACAGCACTGCACGCTTTTCGGGGAAGTAGAGCGCAATCTCACCCGGACTCTTTCCGTAAGGCAGATGGATTGCCTTCAACCCCGGCACAATCTCCTCACCATCAATGATTTGATGGTCCGCCGCAACCTCTAATGCAGCTGCATCCGCCTCATGGATTACAATATCCGCCCCTGTGCGCTGCCGGAAGAACTCCGCTTCCCGCTCATGGTCAGCATTGGTAAGCACGATTAGCCGCGCACCACCGAGTTTATCAAACTGATTCAAATCCGAATCAATCATGGGGACAGGATCTATGAGAATGTTGCCATCAGGACGAACCCATAAATGCCCGTTGAAATCAACTTGACGCATATCGCTGAAAATTGACCAACTGTAGATGTCATCGAAGATGAGTTGTTTCATTGTGATTCCTTTCCGTCACCGGAGTTGCTAATTCTTTAAATCTCCCACAATCCGCTCATTGATTGATTTCCACAATCCAGCCTCTCGTCTTGGCGGGTTTGTACTCTCCACCGCGCAAATACTCTGACGTATGCCATAAACACAGACGTTGACCATCCGGCAACCAGGTAACAGCAGTCAAAGAGAGTGTTGTCCGCGCCACCGGCAGGGTACGGTTCGTTTCCCGGTCCAGAACCCACACTTTCCAGCGCAGCCCCATACAATCCTCGCGTTCCATGTATGCGAGCCGATCTCCTTGCGGCGACCATGCGGGAGAAGTATGCTTCAGAATTTGTGTACTGCCGAAAGCATTAGCAGATTCCATCGCGGATACATCAACAATATGCAGCTGTTTATCAAGCGCAGGATCCGGTGTTGGATTGCCGCGGAGCACGTAAGCTAGATGTGAACCATCCGGCGACCATGCGATCTCTGTAACGCGCTGAGATTGGGTGGGGATCTCCCCGAACTTGGTTCCATCCAGATTATGAATCCGAATCCGAGAATGCCCGGACTGATAGTGCTGGTGGTCTAGCCCAACTGCGATACGCTTGCCATCGGGAGACCACAACGGCGGATCCAAATAGCTGAACGGTACAACTCGTCCATCAATTGGAACTCGCGCCATTGCCGTAAGGCCCGTTTTGTCGATATTAATTCGATAAACGACATCTGTCCCGTCTTCCCAGCGTCTGAATGCAATCTGATTAGCAGTTGGCGACCAGGCAGGTGCGTCGCCTCGGACTAACTTAATCAGGCGCAACGTTTGCCAATCAATTGCCCAGATATAACTCTCATTCGACTCATCGTAAGCCTCAAAAGCAATAAAATTAGAATCAAGTGACCACGAAAGATGGGGATTGAAAAAGACACCTTTATGCAACGGCCGAGCTTGCTTTGCCCAAGCATCAGAAATCCACAGCTCGCTCGCCTGCCAATACTGCCCGGACAGGTTGGTTCGCTTCAAAAACGCAAGCCTTTTTCCACGAGGAGACCAGTGGGGATATTCTGCACCTTGAATCAGTGCCAATGTCCGGTTGTGCTTACAGATCGCTATATTGAAATGAATGCCATCTGTTTCTAGAAACTCACCCAACCCGCCCCTGTCCATCCAACCCACCTCGCCGTTTGGAAGTTCAATCTGATACCACCCCTCTATTTGATTCAGGATTGGTAGCACCACCCCGTCGTTGAGGGTCAGTTTGATAGGAGATTTTGCATCCCTTTCCGTATAAACGGGAGCTTGATCGTGCACCACTATGCCAACTGGATCTACCTCCGGCGGTGGAACTTGAGCGGAACTACTTTCAGGTGGTACAGCTTGGGGATCCTCACCTTCCTGATTGGTAAAAGCATACACATACCCATCATCCGAAGTTACATAAAGTACCCCGTCGGAAATAGCGGGCGCAGCATCAATAAAACCTTTGGTCGGATAAGACCAGATCTCCTCACGCGATTCAATATCTAAGGCATGAATCTGATTGTCCCGCGCCCCGATATACACCACACCGTTGGCGGTTGCGGGATAGCTGTAAGTTAGCGGTGTGAGCTCTCGCCAAGCGTTGACGTTATGCTGTGGTGAGATGGGACGCAGCTGGCCTTGAGAACATACGTATTCAATTCCATCAATATATACCCGTCCTCGTGGTTGCGATTCCAGTTCACCGGTTGTCGCATTAATAACGTGGATCTTCTTGGTATACGCCCCAATATATAGTCTTCCCTTCGACAAGATTGGCGGAGAATCCATCCATGTTTCGGATCGAAATTCCCAAAGCCACTCACCGGTTTCGGCATTGAGGGCGTAGATATGGTTGTTTCGTGCACTGAAATAGACACGGTTATTCCAGACTGCTGGCGCGTATCGGATTATACCACCAGCTTCAAACTTCCATTTGATTTCCCATTGCTTTGCGTCGAGCGCATAAAGCCACCGATCTGTGGAGGCGACGTACACCGTGCCGTTGGCAACAACAGGACTGGCTTGAATTGGGCCACCGGTTTTATATTTCCAAAGTAGCTGGAGCGGGGGTTTGAGTGTTTGATCCGGACTTCTACCAGAAAAGTGCAAATCGTACATGAACATGGGCCAATCTTCGGGACGGGTCTGCACCGCAGGAACGACAGGTGGGCTTTTTGGCTGGGATTCCGGTTGAGATTTCGGTTTCGAGGTTGGCTGTGTATTCTGATCTTGGGACTGACATCCCGATAACAGGAAAAAACTGATTAAAAGCAGGATAAACTTCCAGTTCATACATCCTCCGCTTCGTGGCAGTCCTGAATTCGTTTGTGCAGCAAAAGACTGATAACGGTTTTCCATTTTTAATTTAGCGATTTAAAGCAGTATAACATTCCCCTAAGCGAGCGTCAATAGCAAAATAAAAAAGTGAACCTTTATTCAGTGCACCTATCTCTCGTCGAAATATTCACACCCTTGTCCCTTCACCCAAATATCCCCGCTCCCTCGCAACAGCAAGAAATTCTCGATCAAACACTTCATTTGTCAAAATTTCTCCTCTAGCATTTCTCGGTGCAACCCATTGGACGGGCCGATTTCCAAAGCACGCTGCCAATTCCACCAGATCGAAGTGTCGCAGGAGCCCCCACGCCATCACTTCAAGGTCGTAGTGTTCTTGGTCGTAATAGTGTGTGTCCGTCAAATTGCGATACGAGTAGAGTAAATCTTCAAATTCGAGGGATACAAATCCTTCCTCTAACGCTCCAACAAAGTAAGCGTAAAGTGCACTTTTGCCGATCCCGTATAGCCCAATCTGATCAACATCTGCCCGTGTACGGAGATAATCATATCCACGCAGGATGTCAAAGACGCGTAAACCCATCGTCGAGATACCAAGCATCATTGCATCCGAGCCAAGTTTAAATTCACCGTCATGTGGATGAACGCCCCGATTGAATGGGCGCACCTGCACACCGCCGATGCCACGCGGGTCAAAGACAAACAACTGTCGACCGGCTGCAAGCCGCGCTTCGAGCCATTCCCGTTTGTCGGGGTTGTCGTTTGTGCCATTTTCAAACAGAATCAAGTCGGTCTGTTTAACGGCAGTTCCCTCAAGCGGGTGGATGAAGGTCCCTGTGACCACCATATTGGGTTCGCTAAAGAAAAAAATCTCCTCCGTCTGGTAACCGTCAACGACATTTTCAGCGATAATGCGAGGATAGATTTTTTGATTGCGCCCCTCCGGGATCCCAAGAACTTGCGTGATTGTCTCGCGCATTTGGACGGTGTCGCACCCCGCCTGACCTGTACCGCCGTTAATAACAAATTGGGGAGCATGTGATCCCTCCAATCGTTCCCTGTTGAGGTCGAACACCGTTTTGCTGTTCGGATACAGATCAAGGACCTGCCCGTTCGGTGTTGCCCAGAGTGCTTCATCAGGCAAAGTTTCCGGTTCGCGGGTTGTAAAGTCGGGCGACTCACCTCGAAAATGCCGCTTGTACCAGTTGACACACGCTTCACGCAGATATGAGGAATACTCATGCCGCGTCGGGGCAATTGCGATGTCAACTTTATCTTCGGCACCGTAGAGGGCATAGATTCGCTTGGCTCTTTCCACAGCTTCGATCGCGCCTTCAATTGGGAAGTAGTCGTAAGCTGCCGCACCGACGAGTACCGGCTTCGGTGCCATAGCGGTGATATAATCGTCATGGTCAGGTCCGTTGACGAAACACCCCGGCACAATCTGTTCGCTGTCCTGCGCCTGTCCCGTTTTCATGTAAGCCTCCAACGTCATAACGAAAGTACACGGCACAGATATCGCAAAGCGCGGCTCGCTCATCATCAGCAAGCAGGATTGGGTGCCTCCACCCGAATTGCCAGTTAAGCCGATGCGCGTCGGGTCAATCTCTGGACGCGTTTCCAGGTAATCAATGCCGCGCATAACGTCCCAAATGAAATGCCGACCGATGCTAGCACCGCCGAGTGTAAATTGTAGTCCAGCGTAGGTGTGCTCTGTTGTGCAGCCACCAATAATCCGCTCACCCTTCTCTGGATCGAAATACTGAAATCGCTCACCCTGACCCGGTGGATCGACAGCAAGCACGACAAAGCCGTTCGCAGCAAGGTCAACGCACACCGCCTGATAGACCGGATAAGACTTTCCGAGATCACTATGTCCATGCACAAACACAACGGCGGGTTGGGGAGAGACGATGCCTTTCGGGACATACAATGCGGCCGTAACATAAAATTCGGGCAGGCTTTCATAGATTAACTTCTCAATTGTAAATCCACCGCGATCGACGCTACCTGTACATTGCGCGTTCAACGGTGTGCGTTCTTCCGGCAATCCACCGATAGCGGTCATAAAGTGATCGCGCACCCGTTTGCGGTGTTCCTCAAAAGCAGCAATCGATGTCAACCCTGCTTTTTCTACTTCCTGCCGACGGAAGTGCGCTTCTGCCCGGCGACGCAGATTATCAATCATCTGGTCTGAAACGTCGTGGTAACCATTAACATTGGGACCAAAAGTTCGCATGGCTATACTCCATATTATAGTGAATTGTAAAAATAAATAGACACTTTCACACCCCGGTATAGGGCTATTCAGTTTTCGACTTTTTAACCATTTGGGTCGAAAAGGCGCAACTCGGGCATCGCTTTGCCGGTGAAGTATCGGGATTGGAAAATCCCTCTCACAGCAGAATTAAATGACCCTAACCCCGGTAGGGGCGGTTTCCAACCGCACCGCATCGGCACTTCCCTTTATTCTACCCCCCCTCAATCCCCCCCGCAAGCAGGGGGGAAAGCTAGCGGGGGGATAAAGGGGGGCTACCAAACGGGAGAATGATAGGTACGGTTTGCTAACCAAGCCGATTTGCAGTGTTCAAGTAATGCTAAAATCTACTATAAGTAAAACGTAAAAGACAGTGTGCGAAATACAAATTTAGTTGTTTGTGAGATTCTACGGGCGAACAAACGGTTGAATTTCAAAGCGTGATAATTTCGCCACTGGCTGCCGATTCGTATCCGGCACGAATGACAGCGACCGATTGTGCGGCAACTGCGGCGTTCATTTCGCTCTCTCTTCCCGCTTCGATGCAGTCCACAAATCCTCTCATATCTGGCCCCTGCTGTTCGCCGGCTGGATTCACGCCGATCCACTGACGTTTAGGGATCATCCCCGATTCGGTCTGTGTGCTCGACCACATGCCCATTGGATCCATCGGATGCGGCGGCGTTTGTTGGAAAGGTTCCTCGTCAGCGAACACTTCGAGACGCGGTTGCGCCCCGTCAAATGCCAATGTGCCCCGCGTACCGATGAGATGCAGCCGCTGAACCCCGCCTTTCGGATGGCTCATCCACCCCGCACGTCCACCGATGATTGTTGCTACAACGCCATCTTCCAGCGTCATCATTATTGCGCCAAAGTCCTCGATATCACATGCGATATGTTCTTCAAAGAAGAAGTTGGCGGTTGTGCCAAAAACTGTTTTAACCCGTTTCTGCGTCAACCAATTAATCAGTGATACAGGATAGACGCCAACATCAAACATCTCCCGTTTCGCCTCAATGAAGGTGTATCTCTCAACGGTCGGTTTTTCCACTCTTTTGTGACCCACCGGTGCCGTACCAACATGCCCTTTAGCGAAAAGGACGTCACAGTGGATGGCGCGAAGCTCTCCGATTTCACCGTCGTCCAAGGCCCTTTTGGCAGCCTGCGCCCAAGGGGTGTGCATGTTGCTGAACATCTGGTTACAAATACCTGCCTTCTGCACCGCCGCTGTAATCGCTTGGGCATCCTCAACACTCATCGCTAGCGGTTTATCCAGATAGAGATGTTTTCCCGCCTCTGCACATTTCACGTTCACACGTCCCCGTCGCTCGTTCTGGACACACGAGCTGACGATATCGATATCATCACGCGCCAGTGCCTCATTCAAATCCGGAATATAAGGGATCTGCAAATCTTCAGCAAGCTGTCGATTCAATTTAACATATTCGGGGGGTGCATCAAGTTCATCTGACGCTGCGATGAGTTCACACCGCTCATCCTCGGCAAAGCAGCTGGCATAGCTCTCCTGATGCGTTCGTCGTCCGCCGAGCACCAATACGCCATATCTTCCGTGTTTCATTTTAATCCTCCGTCACGCTGATCGGCTGTTTTGTTTCTAATCCTTGACGAATTGCATCTACCAGACCTTCCCCACCACTGAAGGTGAGTGGCTCATTCATGAGGCGATACGGACCTGTAGGCGTTTCATGGTAGATGATCCCGTTGTTTCCAACTAATCTTAAATCGACAGTTACCTCTCCACCCGCAGGAAGGCGATTCACACTTAGCAGCGCAGACTGTCCGCCGGCATACTTCACCATAGCGGTAATTTGTGTTTTGTCCGCATTGTCCACAGCGTAGACCTGTTCTGGCAGATCGGGCATCCAATTATTAGCAACACCAGTCAAGGCGGCAATCCCTGCCACTGTGTCTGCCGCTTCGATCGGTGCGTGCACGATGCAGCGTAAAAACACAGGGCTGCCAATTCGTCCCTCATCGATGACCGATTGCACGGATTGTTGAAGTGATTGTATCATAAAAAAACCTCCATTAATAGCAATGTCATTAACGCAGGATCCGGCACGGTAGGAATCCCCCGCGAACTGAATCCGAAATCTCTACCCAATCAAAGAAGTGAAAAATGTTAGGGCTTGCTTGACCATATTTAAGACCTGTGCTAAAATGCGGTCATTTATCGTTGCAAAATAAAATGGAATTATTTCAGCCTTCATATCTACGCGCTTGATGTGTCTCAAGGCGTAGGACATTTTCACATAAGGAGATGAGAATTATGCGTGGAAAAACCTTAGAACAACTCCTCGCCGATGCCCAAACACAGATTGGACATACCGCTGCAGAAACACTGAAAACAGCTATTGATAACAACGAACCTGTTGTTATCTTAGATGTGCGTGATAAAGAACTGTATGATGCCGAACATCTACCCGGTGCCATCTCACTGCCCCGTGCAGCCATTGAGCTGGAAATTGATGAACTCGTTCCCGATCAGGACACGCACCTTGTCGCGCATTGTGGCGGTAACACCCGCGGTTCGCTGTCCGCACACACCTTGCAAATTATGGGATACAAGAACGCCTCCGTTTTGACGGGAGGATTCCGAGGCTGGAAAGCGGCGGGGCTACCGACTGAAAAAGGGGATGAGACAGATAAGCAGTAGGACAGCCGCCCGCATATCTTACCATCAGCCATTTTTTTATCGTAGCATAGATGGAACGGCGTGTCAATTTTTATCTTTAGGCGTGGGAAATGCGCGGGAAAACAGATTTTAAGAATTAAACCCAATATGAAAAAGGATTGACAATATGCAAAAAATTGAGAAGCTTATAATTGGCTTTGCTGATGTTGCTTGGGGACCGTGGCTACTGGTCTTGCTCTTGGGAGGCGGTGCTTTTTTTCTGTGCTATTCCCGGTTTTTGCCGTTTCGGTTTATTAGGCATGCCATTGACATCTTGCGTGGTAAATACGATGACCCCAACGATCCGGGGGAAATTTCGCACTTTGCGGCACTATCTAGTGCCTTGGCAGCAACGATTGGAGTAGGAAATATCGCCGGTGTGGCAGTCGCTGTAACGGTCGGTGGACCGGGTGCGATCTTCTGGATGTGGCTCAGTGCTGTGGTGGGGATGGCAACAAAGTTTTTTACGTGCACCCTAGCCATCATGTATCGAGGGACAGACAGCCGCGGAACGACGCAGGGCGGCCCGATGTATGCAATCGTAGAGGGCCTGGGAAAAAAATGGAAACCTCTAGCGACTTTCTTCTGTGTGGCCGCGCTGATAGGCGGCTTGCCTGCGTTCCAGGTGAATCAACTTGTTCAGATTCTTCGCGATGTTATCTTTGTCCCAAACGGTTGGATCGGTGAGTCACCCTTCACCTTTAATTTGATAGCTGGCATCATCATTGCTGGTCTGGTTGCGTTGATCATATTTGGCGGTATTCTACGGATTGGCACGGTCGCCTCAAAGCTGGTGCCGGGGATGTTGATTCTCTATATGGCAGCTGCTGTGTGGATTCTTGCTGTTAATTACGCCAATATCCCGAAATGCCTCTGGTTGATTATCACAAATGCTTTTTCTGGCAAAGCTGCCGCCGGTGGAGCGATTGGTGCTGTTATCATGACCGGTATACGCCGAGCGGCCTATTCTAACGAGGCGGGAATCGGCACGGCAGCGTTGGCTCACGGGGCAGCCAAGACCACCGAGCCGGTCCGGGAAGGGCTTATCGCTATGCTTGGTCCTGCGATCGACACGCTTATTGTCTGTACCATCACAGCACTCATTATCCTCACATCGGGGGTATGGCAGAGCAGTGAAGCCAATGGCATCACACTGACAGCGATGGCTTTCGGCAAAGCGATGCCCGGCATCGGACCGTATCTGCTCACCCTTTGTGTTGTCTGTTTCAGCACTAGCACCATGTTTGCCTACTCCTACTACGGCGCGAAATGTATGGGCTTCTTAATCGGTGCAGAGCGTCAGCATATCTATAACTACTTTTATGTAGCACTGATGGTCGTCGCCGCCATAGTTTCTTTGGACGCAGCAATCAGCCTCATTGACGGTGCTTTCGCCCTCATGGCAATCCCAACGATGATCTCCACAATTCTGCTAGCACCAAAAGTGATGCAGGCGACACGAACCTATTTTGAGCAATATAAGAATATAATCAAGCCATAACGGTTTCCAGTGAGTTTAACGGAAATACTCTGAATCGCTACACTTAATGAAATTTGCCTCAAAAGCGAGGGCCTCGTTGAGCATGAGATGCTTGGCTGCCCTCGCTTTTTTTATGCCCAAAACAGAATCCAATTTATTCAATAGCAGCGGCGTAAAATGAGCCAAAACCGCCCAGCGGCCCGGCGATTGCTTTCTTTTCGGCTTCTATTTTCTGTATCAATTATTAGGAAATAGGCGTTAATTCTAACCGATAGTTAATCGCTTGCTTCAAAAAAACAAACTATATGGAGTGTCACGGCATGAAAACACGGAAAAATCTCATAATCACAGGGTCGATCATACTCGCTCTCATTCTCTTCAGTATATCGTTCGCTGGAGCAGAATCGGGCATCAAGAACCGACAGGTCTTCGTCGGAACAAGCGCGCGCGCGATAGGAATGGGAGGCGCGTTCACGGCGGGGCCCGCATCAAGTGATAGTTCATTTTGGAACCCCTCATCGCTCGGATTGTTGGACTCAACAGAACTCTCTCTCATTGGGCTCCCTTTCCCGGCCTCCGCCGATGATCGAGAAGGGGCGTTCTCGCTGGGGTTAAATCCGCAGCAGCTCGGAATCGCATCAACAAATGTAGGGAATTTCTCAATATCTTCTTGGTTTGATGGCTGGGGAAATGACGCCGAAAAGAACCGAATGATGCTTGTAGGATACGGGGCTTCCTTGGGGAAAGGTATCGCTGCCGGTACGAACCTTCGGCACTACCGCCACAGAAGTTCTGTTAGTCCCCGGTATGCTTGGAGCTTCGACTTGGGTATCCGCTTCGTTCGTGAACTGGATCGGCCCGGGGAGGAAATCACATTCGGCTTGGCTCTGGAAGATCTCGCTGGACACATCTGGGAGAACGCCGAAACCATCGCGAGAATACCCACTGTGGCTCGCCTTGGCGCAGCCCACTCTTTTAATCAGTATACAACCCTATCTGGAGATTTTGTACTACACAACGACACACGTATTGACTTCGGAGAACGCCTACGCACCCACCTCGGTGTCGAACGTTGGCTGTTTAGGAAAGGATTGGGGCTGCGGCTCGGATACACAGCGGTTCCCAGCCGCCTCACAACGGGGGAATGGTCAACCGGTTTAAGCATTCAGAGTTCCTCCGGACAGGTTGATTACGCTTATGTCAGAGGCAATGAGTTGGAGGGCGCGATGCACTGGATCTCTGCCACCCTACGCTGGGGAGAAAGTGACGCGGGGATTAAGGTCTCAATTCCTCCAGTCGTCGAAGTACCGCCTGCTACGTCAACTCGGCCGGTGCCGATTGTTATGCCCAAGCCGATTCTCGCTGAGCTGCACATCCCAGAGAAAATAATCTCTCCAAACAGAGATGGCGTGAAAGACCAAGTCACTTTCGATCTGGAAGTTGGCGAAGAAGTAGCGTGGGAACTAGAGATTCAGAAGCGCACTGAGAAGGATAAACTGAATAAGATCCTCCAGCGCTATTCCGGCATTGGCTTGCCATCGACAAAGATAGTATGGGAAGGGGAAGATGATGCAGGTAAACGGGTGAGTGACGGCACATACACTGTCCAGTGGTTCACCATTGATGCTGCCGGTGACCGCCAGTTACAAAGTGAAGTACCAATTATCGTTGATACGACACCCGCCTCACTTGAGATATCAGCAGAACCACCTATCTTTGCGTCCTATGACACGAAAACCGTTCTCCAAATGCCGGAGGTGCATCTCCAAGCGTCAGATCTGAATTCACTCGCCCGTTGGCAACTACAATTTTTCGATGCAGATCAAAAATTGGTTCATCGCATCGCTGAAGAGGGCGAACCGTCCGATACCGTTGTTTGGAACAACTGGGAGCAATCGGATAACACTCAAAAAGCTACCTACCGCTGTGTACTGACAGTCCACGATATTGCGGGCAATCGCAGCACCGGCGAAGCATCATTTTCAACCATCAGAGTTGATAAAGAAGATTTAGACAACAGGAAAGACAAGGTTGTAGCAACATCAAGTGAGGAAAAGCGGGCAGATGTGGAGGTTTCCCGTACGCCGCCAAAATACACCATAATGGTCGGTTCATTCCAAAATCGCAAGAACGCCGAATCGCTTGTTGATTCATTGGAAGCATTGGAATTAGGGACGAAAACTCATCTCGCCGAGGTAGTAGTCCGATCGAGACTGTGGTATCGTGTAACAATCGGAGGATTCCACAACAGAGAAGATGCCGCAGAACTCATCAGTCAAGTAGTAGAATTGGGCATCGAACCAGTGGTGATTTCAAATGTAAATTAAACACCCCAAAGCGAGAAATACCAGTTTGGTAGGCACTGTTTCTAACTGTGCCGGTGCGGTTAGGAAACCGCACCTACCGGGGGGCGAAAGTACCTATTTATTTTTATGATTCACTATAAATTGAACACCCCAAAGCGAGAAACACCAGTTTGGTAGGCACTGTTTCTAACTGTGCCGGTGCGGTTAGGAAACCGCATCTACCGGGGGGCGAAAGTACCTATTTATTTTTATGATTCACTATAAATTGAACACCCCAAAGCGAGGAACACAGGAGTTGTCCTACATCGGTTTTAGACGCATCATTTTCCGGTGCCTATTTATCACTTTTACACAGGCAAACCCGACTAGCAAAACAAACGCCACCGGTACAACCCACCGTTTGATTATGCTATAGACCCGTTCCCGCCGGACATAACTCAAATTGGCGTGTGCTTCATCATAGTTCGCGTCCAATGCGAGTGCAGTTTCAAAGTAGGTTTTGGCCTTGCTGTATTCTCGCTTTCTGAAGTGGATGACGCCTAAATTATTGTGAACTTCCGCATTATCGGGGGCAACTGCTATCAACTTTTGATATGTACCGATCGCCCCCTCTGTATCTCCGTTTGCTCCCTGCTCCCAACCGATTCGCATCAGTGTCTCGCCCAGATTCTGAAGTGCTGGTCGACACGCTGGATCGTATCCCAACGCCTGTTCATAACAAGCAAGTGCCTGCTCCCAATCTTTGTTACGGGCGTGTTGTGATCCCCAGTTGTTTAAGGTGGTTCCCATCCCAATTCTTGCAGCGGTATATTCAGGATTAATCTGGAGGACCCGCTGATAGATGTCCAACGCTTTTTGGTAGTCCGCCGCGGCGGTGTGTGCCGCAGCGAGATCGGAAAGTAGGATCTCAGAAAATGGGAATCGCTTTAAGCCGCGCTCAAAACACTTAAACGCCTCAGAAAGCTGCGCTTTCTTCATGTAGTGGATGCCCCACCGGTGGTATGCTGCTAGAAGATTTTGGGCCAACGTTGTAGAATCCGGGGCAAAAGCGAGAGCGCGTTGGAGAGCGTTCACCGCTTGGTCAAACTCATTCTGAAGCAGCCAAAGGGTCCCTAAAGCACCAAATACCTCGGCTGAAGGTGCTGTTTTCAACGCCTGTGTGTAATGCCTAATCGCTTGATCATATATCCCCTTTTCCTGGAAGATACGGCCGATTTGCACCGATGAGACACCGAGCTGCGGCTCTATCTCAAGGGCGCGCTGGAAAGCGTTAATCGCCAAGTGATAATCGCCCAAATCCGCGTAAACCATACCGATGAGATAGTGGTTGCCGCCACCCTTCGGATCCTGCTCAATTTCAGCCTTTAGCACCTGAAGGGCACGTTTGTGAAAGGGGGCATCAATCGGCGTTTCGCTCACCTTCGTCCACGTTGCAATATCTCGCGCTGTCGGTGCTTTCGCTGTTGCAGCAAAATACATTACATCGTGCGGATCATCGCTGTGGCCCCATAGCCCGATGGCGTGTCCAATCTCATGCAGCAAGGCGGTTTGAATAACGTCAGATGAGTGAGGCTTCAGCGATGTTCGGTCACGCAGAGCAACCTCAATTTCTACATGAAATCCCTCGCCTTCTCGAATCAAGGTCGCCTCGCCGATATATTCGTTGCTTTGTCGCCTGTCCTGCTGATATGCCCACTTTATCCGAATGTCTGCTGTGGCAGCATCCGGGGTCAATTCAAATTGCAATTGTCCTTCGGTTTTCTTTTCCCATATCGACAGCGATTGGCGCAATGCCTCCTCGCAAACCGCAGATTCAAATGGAATAGTATCCGTATAGACCGTAATGGGATCGCGATCAAACCGCGTCAGACGACCATTAGAGGCAACCGTTATCCTATCAAAATAGTCATCTGTGTAGGCATTGCCCACCGCCAGATAACATAACAACAGACCAATCCAACCGAACAGTCGAGACAGGCTGCCAATCAATATAGATTGAAGATTGAGTTTCCTACCTGCTTTTTTCTTTTGCGTCACAGGCTTGCTTCCTCGTTTCTCATAAAAGTAATCTAAAGCCAAATATTATCTTTCAAGTTGACTCTTGTCAATTCTCTTTTGGTTCATGTATAGGGCTATTCAGTTTTCGGCTTTTTAACCAGTTGGGTCGAAAAATCGCAAATTGGGCATCGCTTGGCCAGTAAAGTATCGGGATTGGGAAATCCCTCTCACAGCAGAATTAAATGACCCTAACCCCGGTAGGGGCGGTTTCCAACCGCACCGCATCGGCACTGTTTCCAACAGGAACTACCGTTGGGCGCAAGTGTTTATTTATTTTTTGAATTCACTATAAATGACCCTAGGTTCATGTAAAAAGAAAGTGCAAAGCACAAAGAGAAATCGAGTTTGACCCCCCCTTATCAGGGGGAGTCTTTCCCTTAACCTTGCCAAAGCCTTGCTTGCACATCCTATAATAAAAACCCCCTGACAAGGGGAGTCTTTCCCTTAACCCCCTTAGTCCCCCTTATCAGGGGGAGTCTTTCCCCTTAACCCCCTTAGTCCCCCTTATCAGGGGGAGTCTTTCCCCTTAACCCCCTTAGTCCCCCTTATCAGGGGGAGTTCCCTTGTCAGGGGAGTTGCATGGGGGGTGAAAAAAACCCGGGTTCTTTGCACTAAGTCTCAACATGAGCGTCTCTTTTTTATGTCCGTTGAAATTCATAATTAATTCCTATGACGGAAACTGAGATAAAACGTCTAATCAAAAACAGTGAAAATCTGATTGATTGCCTATTGTGTCGCAGTTTTTTCTGCTCAAGCGAAACTTCTAGGTTCATTCAACTTCTGCTTGCATGTTACAGCGGTGTCTGGCAGACAGAAGGGTTACAAGACATACTTAACTATAAAGAGATTGACGGACACGCTCTGATTTGCTACAATTTGAGAAGAAAAACTCAATTATAAATTAGAAGAGGAAGGCAATGCAAGAAGTCAGAATCGGTTTTATCGGCTGTGGCGGCAACGCTAATGGACACATGCAACGGTTGTCCGATCTGGAAGGCGTCCGTATCGTTGGGACATGCGATGTTCAGGCAGAACGCGCGCAAAACGCCGCCGAGAGTTACAATGCCCAACCTTACACCAATCACAACCTCATGCTGGAACGTGATGATCTGGATGGCATCTACCTGAGCCTTCCGGTGTTCGCACACGGACCGCCGGAGTTGGACGTAATCGAGCGCGGATTGCCGTTTCTTGTTGAGAAACCGGTGGCGGTCAACATGGAGATAGCACGGCGGATTGAGGAAGCCGTGAATGCCGCGAGCATCATCACCTGTGTCGGCTATCAGCTGCGCTATCTAGGCTCAACGCAATTGGCGCGTCAGGCACTCAGTGAGAAAGTGGTCAACATAGCCATCGGCAAATATTGGTCTGGCAGCGGGCGCGGTGACCCCAACTCTTGGCAGCGGCAGATGAGCAAATCGGGCGGGCAGATGTTAGAACAAGCAACCCATACCGTTGACATGATGCGTTACCTCGTCGGCGAGGTGGAGGAGGTCTACGCAATCAGCGCAAACCGCGTTCTGAAGGCGATTGATTGCCCGGACAATAACTGCGTGACAATGAAGTTCATCAACGGAGCGGTTGGATCGTTGACTACCTCTTGGTCTTACGATCCGGGGGATTGGTCACATGCAAACGTGCTAGATATTTTGTATGAGAATCAACATATCCACTGGGGTGTTGGTGGTTTAGATGTGAGGGAAGCTGGAGAGGTTATCACAAAAACCGCCCCAGGCCCGAGCATTGACGAGGTATTTGTCGATGCTATCCGAAACAAGGATGCATCCAAGATTTTGAGTCCCTACAGCGATGCCGTTAGGAGTTTGGCAATTTCACTTGCAGCGATCCAGTCAAGTGAGACTGGAAAACCGGTGTCGATAGCCTCTATAGGATGAAGGGTGTCAGTGTAGGGAACGCAGATCTGCGTTCCCTACTAGGTTAGTAAGGAGAAACCATGAGCGAAAAGTATAAGGTTGCTATAGTCGGTTGCGGCGGGATTTCCAGAGCGCACGGGAGTGCCTCACAGAACCTTCCGGAGATTGACTTCGTCGGTGCCTGTGATGTCAAATTTGAGGCGGTCAAAAACTTCGCAGAGCAGTTCAATGTTAAAAATACTTACAACGACTTGAGACGGATGCTTGAGCAGCAGGAGCCAGATGTATTAATAGTCGCAACTTGGCCCACGCTTCATCTGAAACATATCTTGGAAGGGGTCCGCGGTGGAGTGAAGGCAATCCTTTGCGAAAAGCCGATTGCTGTCAACGCAACTCAACTTGAACAGATGATCCAAGTAACCTCGTCAGCGGATGTCCTGTTGATGGAAGGGTTTATGTATCGCCACCACCCCCTGACGCTTTCTGTCAAGCAGCATATCCTCGACGGTGCGATCGGCGATGTCCGTTTTGCCGGATCCTCCTTTTCGACTGGATTGACAGATCGAACAAACTGGCGGCTGCGCGGCGATCAGGGCGGCGGCGCGGTGATGGATTTGGGCTGTTACTGCATCAATGTTATTCGCTACATGGTTGGGGCAGAGCCGCAAGCTGTCTGGGCGACAGGCAAGTTTGAACCGATTAGCGATGTGTGGGACACGCTGATTGGAACGCTCGACTTCGGCGATGGCATTACTGGACAATTCGATTGCAGTTTTGGTTGGACATGGCGTGAGTCCTATGAGGTGGCTGGCACGGAAGGAACAATTGTCGCACCCAAGGCATGGGGGAACAGCGAGGGTGAGTGTAGTTTCACGTTGATTCGGGACGGTAAAACCGAGACGGTGACAGTCGAAGGGGTAAATCCGTATGCGGCTGAACTCTTGAGTCTATGCGAAGCCATATCCACCGGGAAGCCACCGCTCTTGCCCATATCAGACGCGCTTGGAAACATGCGGGTGATTGATGGATTGCATGAGTCAGCCCACACAGGCCTGCGTGTTGAATTATAGTGGAACTTAGAATTAATGAGACACTCCAAGCTCCCGTTGGGTAGCCCCCCTTTATTCTCCCCCCCCTAACCCCCCTCGCCCCCCTTGTCAAGGGGGAACCGATGCAAGCAGGGGGGAAAGCTAGCGGGAGGATAAAGGGGGGGGCGATGCGGGGCGGTTACAAACCGAACCTACCGGAGGGCGAAAGTGTCTATTTATTTTTTGAATTCACTAAAAAATAAACCAAATTGCTAGGTTCTGTTGACATTTCATCGTAATTAGCCAATCAAATGGGTGTATAAACGGATAATCCTTCGTAGGGGGTGGGTCTCCCAGCCCGTTGTTCGCACATCAGAACCGATTGCGGCCGTTGGACGGGGGCGAGGCAACTTCGCCCCTACGATGGCAGATAACTTTACAAATGTCAACACGCCCTACGTATTGAAAATCCATCGGTTCTCTGTTAAAACCGAAGTGTTTTATCTTTCGCTCTAGAGGAGCGATATATCTATAGAATGCTAATACCTAGGGGACCGCGCTCCAGAGGAGTGCACTGTGTATAGGCAATGTAATGCGTAAAAAATAGTAAGCGAGGTGTAAGCTATGATTACCGAACTCAGCGCGCAGAACTTCAAGTCGTGGGAAAATACAGGGCGGTTGCAGATTGCCCCATTGACCGGGGTCTTCGGCGCGAATAGCTCCGGCAAAACCAGCATTTTTCAAACGCTGCTCATGCTCAAGCAGACTGCGGAGCGTCCGCCGGATTGGAATGGGGTGATTGACTTCGGCGATGAGGGATCGGCGGTCAACTTATCTCGCTTTAATGAGGTCATCCATCGACACAAATCGGGTTTAAGTCTCGACATCTCTGTGTCGTGGCAGTTGCCTGAAAAGCTGATTATTGGAGGAGGGATGCCCCCCGGACAGGCACTCCCGCGCCCCTCTCGGAGTTCCAACCGCCTTGAAATTAGCGCGCTCTCCTTTTCAACTACCATCATCAACGCAGGAAATGATTCGGTTGCCGTCGATGGCTTCGGTTATATGTCCGATGGGTACGATTTTTTTGGGATAGTGCGGGATTCTGACAGTCAGTACAAACTGATATGTCCCCCCAATCATCGATTTCAGGGTGCCCTCTCCTCGCTGCCATTTCGATGTTACGGAATTCGGGACGGATCAGCTAGCGTGCCAGATACCCCTTTCTTGTCGTTTGAGCGGGTTTTCAAGGACCTCTTTTCTCGAATCCATCACCTCAGTCCGCTACGCGAACCGCCTCGGCACCGCTACGTATACGGCGGCGAGCATCCGAAAGGTGTCGGACAGTACGGGGAACAGGCAATTGCCGCACTGCTTTCCGGGCGGATTCAACTTCTCTCGATCGACGAGCAGATACTGAAATGGTTGAAGCGACTAGAATTGATTGATTCCTACCGTCTCCAAGCTGATCCCGATGGGGAAAAGGACTACGAATTTCGCCTCAAACAGTACAAGGACGGTCCCGAAGTCCGGCTCACTGACATCGGTTTGGGTGTCTTCCAAATCCTGCCGATACTTGCGCTCTGCTATTACGCCCCTGAAGGTTCAATCCTTATCCTTGAGCAACCGGAGGCATATCTCCATCCGAAAGCGCAGGCAGATCTGACGGATGTACTCATTGATGTCGTAAAAAATCGGAATATCCAGATTATTCTTGAGACCCACAGCGAGTATTTGCTGAGCCGTTTGCAACGACGTATCGCCGAGGCGGAGATTTCGGCGACTGATACGGCACTCTATTTTTGCCAAGCCAACGATGGCACATCCGAAATTGAACGCCTCAACATGGACGAATACGGCAACATTACGAATATGCCACAAGATTTCTTCGGGGATGTAACAGGAGAATTATAGTGAATTCAAAAAATATAGTGGAACTTAGAATTAATGAGACACGCCAAATCAGTGCAGTTCGGATACCGAACCTACCGTTCTCCCGTTGGGTAGGCCCCCCCTTTATCCCCCCGCTAGCGGGGGGATAAAGGGGGGGCCGATGCGGTGCGGTTAGAAACCGCACCTACCGGGGGTAGGGCTATTCAGTTTTCGGCTTGTTAACCATTTGGGGTGAAAAAGCGCAAATCGGGCATCGCTTGGCCAGTAAAGTATCGGGGCTAGGAAGCCCCTCCCACAGTGTTCAAATAATTATGAAATTTACTATAATCAAAAAAAACAAAGTTGAAATGTAGCAGCGAAAGGCAAACGAATAATGACAGTGACTGGATATAGGGCTGTCATAGTAGGCAACCGATATCAAATAAAAAAGCCTCATCCGATTGGGTGTAAATCCTTGCGGAGGAGGCTTGAGAGGATTGTGTTTAGTGAAGTGAAGTTGGGGCTTAGTAACGATCAGATTTTCTTGTTTGTACCCACGCTTTGCCCACGGTGATAGGCATCTGTAGGTCTATCCTTGGAGGCGAGTGGGTGCGCTATGTTGTAATCCGCACCTTGTTTGACGCGGACAACGCCTTTTGAAGCAGCAACAAGACGTTCATATTCCTCAGTCACCCGGTAAAATTCCGATAAAAGTTGACGATCGACTTTCGGATTGTTTTCAACAGTAATTGTGTTAACCTTTTGTTTGTGCAGCGTAGAACCCTCTGCAATTTTCTCGGAAGTCTTATCTCTAACCTTCTCTACTGAAAAGGAGATAAGGATTTGGCGTGAGTTCTTCATTGTGTCCTCCCTTTTTTACAAGAAGTATTCACGAGTGTGTACGAACCAGGGAAGCTGCTCTTTCTCAATATAATCTTTAAGTAACCCAACGTAGTCATCGAGAGCTGGGGAAAGACCAAGCGTATCTTCCAATTTCTCGATTTTCAGGTTTAGGTCCGGATCCGAGATTAGCGTGTCTCTAGAAATCGTGCGTGCATGAGAGTGCCAACGTTCGTTGTTGCTCAGTACAGCTGCGATTTCTTTTGCTCTTTGTTTCTTTTCATCTTCAATCACATTTGCTCCAGTTGAACTGTGAGTGTGCCAATTCTTGAACTTATAGGTAGAAAGCCATTGAGTCAGAAGGTCGTGCGACAACTGGCGGGCCTGTTCAAACTGGTCAAGTTCACCCAAGTCAAGTTTGTTGAGAAGTACTAGTTCAGCGGTGTTCAGTTGACCAGCTTCCGCTTTTGCGTGTAGCCTCTGATACTGGTTCAAATACGACAAGGCTGGTACAAGCTTCCCATCTTTCTCAATTTGGGGATCGATAGGGCCCAAACACGAAAAGTATCCCATGAAGATTCGATCACCTGACATCACAAGAACGGTTCCAGCGGACATAGCTCGATCAGGAATCAGGAAATCAACTGCATCATAGTAATGGCGGATAACAGACACGATACGTTCAACTACTTCGACAACACCACCGGGTGTGTCTAAGATAACTGCTATTCGGGCCTTTCGTTTTTGGAACAATTCAACAGCATCTTTTACTCGGTTCTCTAAACCGTACAATATCGAACTGAAGATTGTGAGCGCGTCTGCTTCAAGAATTGCTTCAATCTTGCCGAGATATTCATTGAGTTGGGTATTCGTGTGGTGATCGACTGGACGTATTGTCGCCATAGTCTGTCTGATTGGGCTAAATCGCCTCCTTAGATTTAAGGGATTTATATGGTATAATGGTGTAATAGTGTAATGGGATTATTATACCATAAAGTACATATTTTTTGCAATATTTGCAATAATTGAAAATTCTATATTCATAACTTAGTATATAACACCACTTCAGGGCGTGGTCCCCCTTGCCCTATAAGGAAACAATTTAATGCGAAGAAGAAACGAAAGAGATGTCCAAGATTACCGGCACGACACCGCCACCCGAAGGAACAACCCACCCGCAGGCATCGCCTCCCATGGGCGAGTCCACGAACAACCGAAGCAGGAATATGCCTACAACCCCCACCTGCCACCGAGTCTACGATTCGACGAAAACGGCGACGCTGACCAACTGCCCGAACTGCTTCAAAAAGCGCAGCAGCAAGCACTCTCCGCCGATGAGGTGCAAATCCTTGCAGAAGCGTTGAGAAACCATAACCCATGGCTCGAATGGGCGGGCAAACAGGAAGCAGAATCGTTCGCCGTCGATCCGGTCGCGCTGCATATCCACGAGCGGGTGAGTGCGAAAGCCATTGTGAAGATAGCAGAGCGGGAAAATATCCAACGCGAACTCTTTGCCGACCCACAGCAAGAATACCGAGAGGCGGTGCAATTCTACCAGCACGATGTGGATTGGACGAACCGCCTCATCTTAGGCGATAGCCTGACCGTGATGAGTTCACTCTCACAACGCGAAGACCTTGCGGGTAAAGTCCAGATGATTTATATCGATCCGCCCTACGGCATCAGGTTCGCCTCAAACTTCCAGCCCACCGTTTTTCAACGCGATGTGAAGGACAGAGCAGGCGATCTGACCCGTGAACCGGAGCAGATTAAAGCCTACCGCGATACGTGGACCCTCGGCATCCACTCGTATCTCGCGTATCTCCGTGACCGACTGATTGTTGCCAAAGAACTGCTGACAGATAGCGGCAGCATCTTTGTACAGATTAGTGATGAGAATGTGCATCGGGTGCGAAACCTGATGGATGAGGTGTTTGGAAGTGAGAACTTTGTTAGCTTAATAACTTTCAATACAACAACAGCTAGAACAGCAAAATATCTTAATCAAATTTGTGATTATCTAGTTTGGTATTCCAAAGACCTGAGCAACTTGAAATATCAACAGTTGTTTTCCAAAAAGATTAATCAGGATAGTCATTTCAATAAGAGAGATGAGGAAGGTAGATCTTACTATCTTAGAGATTTATCTTCCCAAGGTGGAGGAAATATAGAACCTTTTGAATTCAGGGGCAGAGTTTTCACACCGCCATCTAGAAGACATTGGAGCACAAATCCAAACAGATTGCCAAAAGAGAGAATTGAAATTCAGGGCAATTATGTTAGGGCAAAAGCTTACAAAGATGATTTTCCTGTCTCTCCGATCCATAACAGATGGGATGATACACAATTTGGTGGTGACAAACATTACGTTGTACAAACGCACACAAAAGTCATCGAACGCTGTCTACTCATGACCACCGACCCCGGAGATCTGGTACTTGACCCCACCTGTGGCAGTGGCACCACCGCCTACGTCGCAGAGAATTGGGGCAGACGCTGGATAACCATTGATACCAGCCGCGTCGCAGTTGCCTTAGCCCGTCAACGCCTCTTGACGGGAACCTTCGACTACTACAAACTCAGGGATGAATCGGAAGGGGTTGGGGGTGGCTTTATCAACAAAATAGTTCCGCACATCACTCTCAGAAGCATCGCCCAAAACACCGCCCTGGATCCCATCTTCGCAAAACATGAACCGATGCTCGCAGAAAAGTTAGAAACGCTCAACCAAGCCTTAGGGGAAGTTACGCCAGAGATTCGGACAAGGCTACTTACCAAGCTGGCAGAAAAGGAACGGCGCGAAGGAAGAAAATCTATAACGGAGGCGGATCGACGGCGTTGGCAACTCCCCAAAGGGGGGTGGCCGGAGTGGGAGGTGCCGTTTGATACTGACCCCGATTGGCCCCAAGCGTTACGCGATGCCTTAACCGATTATCGCGAGGCGTTCCGAGCAAAGATGGACGAGGTGAACGGCTGCATCGCCGCAGCTTCCGATGGCGAGGAGTTGGTCGATCAACCGGAGGTGGACAGAAAGAAGCTGCGGGTGAGTGGACCTTTCACCGTTGAGGCGGTTCAACCCGCTGAAGCGTCGCTTGACTCTGATTCACCCATCGGCGGCGAGATGGAAGAAGATCTGGATACATTCGAGGGCGAACCCACCAACGCCGAAGCGTATCTTGATCAGATGATTCGGCTGCTGCGAAATGACGGTGTACGCTTCCCCGATAACCAAACGATGAAATTTGCAGCACTCGATCCGCTTGAGGGAGGATATCCTGCACGCTGAAGGGAATTGGGAAGGTAACGACGAAGAGCGAAACGTAGCAGTGGTGTTCGGTCCGCAACACGGCCCCGTGACAGCACTGCAGGTTGAGGAATGTTTACCGATCGCAGCGCGGCGCGGGTACGCTGAACTGATTTTTGCTGGCTTCAGTTTCGACGGGACGGCGCAAGCAATTATCCAAGACGACCCGCATCCGAGGGTTCGTATCCATATAGCACACATCAACCCCGATGTAACGATGGGCGACCTACTCAAGGAGACACCTTCTAGCCAACTGTTCACCGTATTCGGTGCACCGCGCACCGAAATCGAAACAACGGAGGACGGGGAGTATATCGTCAAGATGGAGGGGGTGGACATCTACAATCCGGTAGATAACACGGTGAGCTCCGCAGGCGGTGATAAGGTGGCGGCGTGGTTCCTTGACAGCGACTACGACGGTCGAACCTTCTGCATCACCCAAGCGTTTTTCCCCGACAAAAAGGCGTGGGACAAGATAGCGAGGGCACTCAAAGGCGTTATTGACACAGAGCGGTTTGAGAAATTTAGTGGGACTGAATCGCTGCCTTTTCCTGCGGGTGAACATCAGCGCGTCGCAGTCAAGGTCATTGACCCGCGGGGAAACGAGGTGATGCGGGTGCACAATTTACGGGAAAAACGATACGCTTGATTTGCATGACGCAGACGACTTCGCTCACTGGTAAGTGCGGTTAGGAAACTTATTTGCAGTGTCCAAGTAATTCTATAGTGGACCTTAGAATTAATGAGACACTTCAAACAGGTGCGGTTAGGAAACCGCACCTACCGGATCCGATAAATCGGGATCGAAACCGGGGGGCGAAAGTGTCTATTTATTTTTTGAATTCACTATAAAATCTACCATAAGTACTGATTGAAGGTTCGGAGGCAAAATCCGCGAAATCCAATAATCCGCGTAAATCCGCGATTCAGACAATTGCCAAGTCCGCCAATTTCTCATATAATACTTTGCACTTGTAATAGCCTATGGCGGTTGTCTTGACGCTTATCTTTGAAATAGGAGGTTTTCTGATTATGATACTGTGGCGTTTGTATCAGCGAAGGTTAGAAGAGGCAATTGAGCAAGCCAAAATTGAGGCGAGAACCGAGGGAATGGCCGAGGGTAGAACCGAGGGAATAGCCAAAGGCAGAACTGAGGGCGAAGCCGCTGGCATAGCTAAGAATTACGAGTTGTGGGCAGCGTGGAATAACCGCCGCCTTGAGGCAGAGGCGCGGAATCTTCCCTTTGATGAGCCGCCGCCGTCGCCCCCGCAGTTAGATTCTAATCCGCAAGCAGCCCGTGAATAGTGTGCTGCTGTCAAAAATTGTACAACAGAAACCGAGTTTTCAAGAAAAAAAACTCGGTTTCTCTTAGCATCTTGCACTTTCTTTTTATATGAGCCTACACTTTAACTGCTGACCTCTTAATTCGGCTAAAAAATCCGTGCAATCCAATAATCCGCGTAAATCCGCGATTCAGACACATACAATCAACCCATGAACAAGGAATCTCCATGAATCAAGACCAACTCGAAATTCCCATCCAACCCGTTGAACGCCCCATCCTGTGCAACCCCTACGCAGAACCGGACGCACATTGGGTTTACGACACCGAGACCGGTGAAGCAAAACAGCAACCGGGTAGACGTTCCGCAGGGTATTGGTACAAAACGCAGCGGACAGGCAGTGCTCAGATTCAAATGCGCTTCGTTCAGGAGGAGCAGCGAGACGACTTGCCGTTGGTGAATGCACTGCGGGAGGATGTCAGGAGATGGCGAGCATCAAATTACCGAAACGCAACCAGGGTGACGCGGGAACTGCTGCGCCACTGGGAGCGAGAAGATAAGGAACGCCGCCTCTTTTTCTGCCAACGCGAAGCGGTTGAAACGATTATATACATCGCCGAGATTCGTCGAGCGCGTAAGGAGGTTCGTCCTAGACCACAATTTTCAGATGCGAATCTCGCTGAACTGATTGATTCCCCTAACACCCCCGACCTCCCGGATCTTATCCGATACGGTTGCAAAATGGCGACCGGCAGCGGTAAGACGGTGGTGATGGCGATGCTGATTGCGTGGGCGTTCTGCAATCGCGGGAAAGTGCCTTCCGATGAGCGTTTCCCCGCGGCGGCGTTGGTTGTTTGTCCAAACCTGACAATCAAAGAACGGCTTCAAGTCCTGCGCCCCGAATCCCCGGACAATTATTACGATGCGTTTGAACTCATCCCGACAAAACTCCGACCGCTGCTCAACAAAGGGAAGGTGCTTGTCACCAACTGGCATCAATTCGCACCGGAGTCCGAGCACAGCGAAGGCGGTCAAAGCTACACGGTGGTGAACAAAGGTGAGGAAACGCCGGACGCCTTTGCCAAGCGTGTGTTGGGCGAACTACATGAACGCGCCCCGATCATGGTGCTAAACGATGAGGGGCATCACGCCTATCGTCCTGTATCTGATGATGAAGGCCTATCCGCTGATGCCAAAAAGGAACGCGAAGAAGCCACCGTCTGGATTGAGGGCTTAGACACGATTAACCGGGCGTGTGGCATTCGCTTTTGCGTTGATCTCTCCGCCACACCGTTTTACATTCAGGGCAGTGGCCACCCGGAGGGATCTCCCTTCCCGTGGCTGGTCAGCGATTTCGGATTGGTAGACGCAATCGAGAGCGGTATCACGAAGATCCCTCGATTGCCGGTGAGCGATACGACGGGCAGACCCGAACCGAAATTCTTCCGACTCTGGGAAGCGATTCAGGCGGCGATTCTGCCAGCAGATCGATTGCCGGGCAGGGCTCGAAAACCGAAACCGGAGGCGGTCTATCGCGAGGCGGAGGATGCACTTAACACCCTCGCTAGCCAGTGGAAAGAGCGGTTTGAATACATCGAGGAGGCATCGGACGCCCAAGATAAAACGCCTCCCGTGATGATTATTGTCTGTGACAACACCGATATCGCAGCGCATTTCTTTGAAAAGATCTCTGGTGAGGAGACCCGTGAAGTGGTGGACGATAATGGCAGCAGGGGTAGAGGGAGACGGAGAAGACAGACTGAGGTTGTCTATGGGGGTGGAGCGGTGTTTCCTGATATGCTATCGAACACGGAAAACAGTTCACGCACCCTGCGAATCGACAGCAAAATGCTGGCGGAAGCGGAGAGCGAAGACCCGCAAAAGAACAGGACACAAGCAGCGGAGGATTTGCGTCAGGTTGTCGCAACAATTGGCAAGCCGGGGCAGCCCGGAGCACAGATCCGATGTGTCGTCTCTGTGGCGATGCTGAACGAGGGATGGGACGCGAATAACGTCACCCATATTTTGGGGATGCGCGCCTTCAGCAGCCAGCTGCTTTGTGAGCAGGTAGTTGGGCGTGGCTTGCGCCGCATGAACTACACACCGGACCCAGAAACCGGGCTGCTGACCGAGGAATATGTCGATGTATACGGCATCCCATTTTCTGTGATTCCGTTCAAGGGACGCCCTAAAAACAAGCGTGAGCCCATTGACAAACCGAAAAACCACGTCCGGGCGATGCCAGAGCGAGAAAAGGATTTTGAGATAAGATTTCCCATTGTTGAAAGATACGTTTTCGCACTTCAAAAAGATGAAATCAAGGCAGATATCAAAGCGATTGAACCGCTGATCCTTGAACCGGAATACACACCGACCGCCGTTTTTGTCAAACCAACCGCCGGCTATGAAATCGGTTTACCAACTACCTTACGCCCCGGTCCAGCTATACTGCAGGACCGCGAAGAATATTACAAGATAACACACCTTCAAGCCATCAAGTTCGAGATCTCCCGTCGGATCATTACGGCATTGGTTGGCGATCGTGAAAACCAGCCAGATCCAAATAGCAATCCTAACCTTCGGTTGCAATCCCGACACCGGCTGTTCCCTCAAGTATTCAGGTTGGTCGATAAATATGTGGACACACAGGTAGATTTTCGCAACTGTCATCCGTGCGAACTCGGACAAGAGAAATATGTAATACGCATCGTTGAACGGCTTATTGCTGCAATCCAACCCAATCAAACGCAGGGCGAAATCCCACTAATGCCGATTTTGAACCGCTACAAACCGATTGGTTCATCATCAGAAGTAGACTTTATGACCGCGCGTCCTTGTCAGGGAACACAACGGAGTCATATTAACCAAGTCGCACTGGACACTCAGACATGGGAACGCGCCGCTTGCTTTGGACTAGAGCAATCTGAGGTTGTGGCGCACTATGTTCGGAACGATCATCTGGGGTTCGGCATTCCGTATGAGTTTACCGGTGTTTCTCACAGCTACGAACCGGATTTTATCGTCCGCCTCAAGAACGATGTCAACCTGATTCTGGAAATCAAGGGCTTTGAAACTGAGCAAGATCGTGCCAAACACACCGCCGCTAGACGGTGGGCATCCGCGGTCAGTAACTGGGCACGACTTGGAAAATGGGAGTTTTATCCTTGTAAAGACCCTCAACGGCTACGGCACGAATTGGCTTTTTTAGTACGCGACAAGGACTCCTAGATGTTTGAACAACTCCTAAAATACCCAATCGACATCTTTCGGCAGGGTGATTTCTATTTTGGGATCCGCCTACCGGGCCTCATTCTATTCCTGATCTGCGTTGTCCTGATTGCAGGGTCAATCTGGGCGTATCGAACGACGCAGGGACGGACACATCGGGGGTTCCGCGGCTTTCTTATCTTCTTGCGTGCCCTCGCGCTTTGTGCGTTGGCATTCTGTCTACTCAAGCCCTTTATGACGATCTACCAAACCAGTCCGGACGACTCCTACCTCGCGGTGTTGTTGGATGAATCGAAAAGTATGCAGGTAACCGATTCCGTGAATCAGGAATCCCGTCTGAGCAGTGTGAACACGCTGCTCTTTGACGCTGAAGGCGGAATACTCAATTCGCTCAATGAGAAGTTCAAAACACGGCTGTTCTCCTTTTCAGATGCGCTTAGACGAATGACGCCTATTGCATTGACCGAAGCAGACGGCGAAACTACGGATATTCCCGCCGCACTGAATGAGACGTTGGACAACCTGCAAGGCGTGCCGCTGTCGGGTATCGTAATATTCTCCGATGGCGCAGATGCGAGTGGCCAAGACATCACCAAACTTGCGTTTCGGATGCGCGATCGGAAGGTGCCGGTGCACACCGTCGGAATTGGTTCGCCGGAAGGAATCAAAGATATTGAGGTGGTGAAAGTTGATGCGCCACGGACGGCAGAAGAGGATTTCCCGGTGGAGATCTGGGCAACCATCCGCCGCAAAGGCTACGGACCAAGGGAGATAACGTTGAGGCTCAGGGATGAAAATCGTGTCGTCAAGACGTTCAACGTTAATCTTAACAAAGAACGGCCGACCCGCCGCATACGAATCAAGTTTATTCCCCGGAATCCGGGGACGCAGAAATATATGGTAGAAATCCCAGTCGAGCCCGACGAGGCTGTCCCGCAAAACAATACCAAGAAGTTTCTGTTAAAAGTCGCACCCAGCAAGCGCGTCAAAATTTTGTACGTTGAGGGCGGACTACGTAGGGAAATTGGAATCATCAGGCGTGCTTTGGAGAACGACCCCAATATCCAACTGACACTTCGATACTTCACTTCTGAAACCACCATCGGAGGAGCGAGTGACGGTACTGGACACCAGTTCGATCTCTATCCAACATCGAAAGAGGTGCTCTTTGATTACGACGCAATTATTATTGGAAATATAGCGTCATCAAAATTTACGAGACAACAACTTGAAAATACGGTAGAGTTCATCCGCACACGAGGCGGCGGATTTCTGATGCTTGGTGGGAAACATTCGCTGGGCAATCATAATATGGAGGATTCCTATATCAATACACCGATAGCGCAGGTTCTTCCGGTTGAACTTGAGTTGGGAACGCCGCCAGCCCCTCCGATACGACGCTTTGCAACCCCTCAACGCCGCAGTCAGAGGAGCTCGATCCCGAAATATGCTTTACAGTTGACCGCTGAAGGGAAGGCAGATCCGTTGATGGCTCTGGCGGACGAGCCACGCGAGAACATAAAACGCTGGGAATTATTGCCCACTTTAGCTGGCTACAGCCGAGTGCAGCGTGCCAAAGCGGGTGCAACGGTACTCGCTGTGCATCCCACAGACCGCAATGAATTCGGTAATCGCATCCTCATCGCAACCCACAACTACAATGCCGGTCGGGTCATGGTCTTCACGCCCGTCAGTCCGTGGAATTGGCAGATGCACATATCACATGAGGATGATAGTCATGAACGTTTCTGGCGTCAGACCGCGAAGTGGCTGACAACCATTCAGAAAGATCAACTCAAGCTGGATATCCCAAAAACCTCTTATGCCCTGAAGGAAGCGGTGATTATCAACGCAACCGCCTACAATCACCAATTTGAATTGACCAATCAGGCAAAAGTGCGCGCTGTCGTTACAGACGAAAATGGCAGAAAGCGGGAGCTGTCGCTTGAGCAGGTGCTTGGGCAAGACGGGCTGTATACGGTGCGATATATTCCACCTCGGCGCGGCGAGTATCGGGTCACTCTGGTTGGAGCATTAGGCGGCAAAAGTCTCGGTGAGCAGAGCGGTCTCTTTGAGGTCGCCGAGTCCTACGCTGAGTTTACAAATGCAGAGATGAACGCACAATTGCTGCAAACGCTTGCCAACACCAGCGGTGGCAGGTATTATACCCTCGAAGATGCCTCACAGATGGCAAACCACATCCCCTTAGTCGAGAGTGCAACATCGCGTCTCGTTGACGAGGATGTTTGGGACATGCCGCTCATTTTTGCAATCGTTATCCTGCTTTTGGGACTGGAGTGGTTTTTACGCAAACGACGAGGTTTGGCATGATAGAAAGGAACGCAGTGACGCAAAGAGAATTTTACTGTTTTTCTCTGCGTCCCAGCGTCATTGCGTTGAGATAAGAAAGGAGTTACAAATTGAATCAGAATCTACCTGACGCAACAGGGCATTTCGGACAATTCGGCGGCAGATACGCCCCGGAGACGTTAATGTCCCCACTATTAGAACTAGAAGACGCTTATATGTCTCTGAGAGAGGATGCCGACTTCCAAGAGGAATTTCAATACTATCTCCGCGAATATGTCGGACGTCCCAACCCGCTGTACTACGCCGAGCGACTGACTCAGGCACTCGGTGGGGCAAAAATCTACCTCAAACGGGAGGATCTCAATCACACGGGTGCACACAAAATCAATAATACCATCGGACAGATTCTCCTTGCACGACGGATGGGCAAAAATCGAATCATCGCCGAGACAGGTGCAGGACAACATGGTGTCGCGACCGCAACCGTAGCAGCAAAGTTCGACATGGAATGCGAAGTATACATGGGCGAAGAAGACATAGAACGGCAAGCTTTGAACGTTTTTCGCATGAAATTGCTGGGTACAACGGTGGTCCCGGTGGACTCCGGCTCGCGCACCCTCAAGGATGCGATCAACGCCGCTTTCCGCGATTGGGTGACTAATGTTCGAACGACATACTATCTGATCGGATCCGTCGTGGGTCCCCACCCATATCCGATGATCGTCCGAGATTTTCAAGCGGTCATCGGTCAGGAAACCAGATCGCAGACCCTTGAACAGGCGGGCCAGTTGCCAGATTACGTGGTCGCCTGTGTCGGTGGCGGCAGCAATTCGATAGGCATGTTTTACCCGTTTTATGCAGATAGCAGTGTAAAGCTAGTCGGTGTTGAAGCGGCAGGCGAGAGCATACTTAGCGGCAAACATGCGGCGACCATTAGTGCAGGCAGCGTTGGCGTGTTTCACGGTGCGAAATGCTACGTGCTACAGGAAGAGGACGGGCAAATCACACCTGCACACTCCATCTCAGCGGGGTTGGATTACCCCGGTGTGGGGCCCGAACATAGCTTTTACAAGGCAACGGGTCGGGCCGAATATGTCTCCGTCACTGATGAGGAGTCGATCGAAGGGTTCAAGCTACTATCAGAAACGGAAGGGATCATCCCCGCGCTAGAAGCGGCTCACGCAATGGCTTACATCCGTAAACTCGCACCAACCCTCAATCGAGACCAGATTATCGTCCTTTGTCTCTCCGGGCGTGGAGATAAGGATGTGTACACCATTGCCAAAGTGCTTGGCGTAGAACCGGTAAGTCCCGGTATCGCGAGAATGCCACTGTAGCAGAGCGAGTGTAACTTGCAAGACACGCCGCCTCAATTCTACCGGAATTTTGTTCCGACGGGGGCATCGAATTCGTCTTGATGTGTCAAGTTCTGATTTCCCCAACGTTGACCACAGCTACAACATCGGCACGGATTTCTGAGCAGATACAGCACTGCGGATTGCACACCAAACCGTATTCCACAATGTAGAGTATCCGTCTCGACTCATCCTGCCGCTCATCCCCCGATGAGGTTTCCACAACTTGATCTGGGAGTTAGACCACTCCTAACCGTGAAGCGAGGTGCGAAAATGGCAGTTAGAGCAATTTTACTGCTGGGAAACCCTAAACTTTTTGAGATGTGTCAGCCGGTGCAAGAGGGGCAGATAGAACAGATTAAACCCATCATCCGAGATCTGCACGATACACTGATGGCTTTCAGGGAAAAATACAACGCCGGGCGAGCCATCGCCGCACCACAGATTGGCGCAATGAAGCGGATGGTGTATATGCACATTGGGGAGCCGGTGGTCTTCATCAATCCGGTCCTGGATCTCAAAAGTAGGGAGCTGATGGAACTGTGGGATGACTGTATGAGCTTCCCCGATCTCCTCGTAAAGGTGTATCGCCATCAACGGTGTCGGATTACGTATAGGAATGAGAATTGGGAGGAACAAAGTATGACACTTGAGGGAGACCTCTCGGAACTCTTACAGCACGAGGTCGATCATCTCGATGGTATATTGGCGGTACAACGAGCAATCGACGACAAATCTTTTGCACTCAGCAGCCAGCGACAGTTCTTGAACCAAGAAAGGAAAACCGTGTGAATCTTAGCGAACGTCAAAAGAAAGTACTCAAGCGTACCTTTCTAGATTACCAACAGACAGCTGAATTTTTCAAAAATCCGCTCATTGTCCAGCGCGCGGAAGGGCTTTACTATTGGGACATAGAAGGCAAGCGTTATTTCGACGGTATCGGCGGGATATTCGTCGCGACACTTGGACACAAACACCCGCGCCTTATGGCAGCGATGCAGCGGCAGATGGAAACGTTGAGTTTTGTTCCTTCGATGCACGGGATTGCGGATATCACGTTAGATTTTATCGAGAAGTTGGGTGAAGTCACCCCCGGTAATTTGAACTATATCAAACCTTATAGCGGCGGCTCGGAGTCAATTGAGTCCGCGATGAAGTTCACCCGTCAGTATTTCAAGCAGAGCGGACAGCCGGGAAAATACAAATTTATCAGTCGATACTTCGGGTATCACGGCGCAACCTTTGGTGCTATGTCTGCGAGTGGTACTGGTAAGCGCAAAACTGCGTTTGAGCCGCAGATGGGGGGCTTTCTCAAGGTTTTTCCGCCAACCTATTACCGTGACCGCTTCGCTTCTTGGGAGGAGTGCAACCGCTTCTGTGCACGGATGTTCGAGGACGTGATCATCAATGAGGATCCGGATACCGTTGCTGGCGTTATCATTGAGCCAATCGGTAATACAGGGGGCATTATCACCCCAACAACAGAGTATTTTCAAATAGTTCGTGAAATCTGCGACCGCTATAATGTCATCCTAATCTACGACGAAATCATCACCGGATTCGCCCGAACGGGATCCATGTTCGCAGCGCACACCTTCGGAGTAACGCCGGATATTATCTGCGGTGGGAAAGGATTGTCGAGCGGTGCGATTCCTCTGGGCGCAATGATGGCGCGGGAGGACATGGGCGAGGCTTTCTACGGGCCCGTAGTAGATGACGTGAATTTTGCACATGGTCATACATTTGCAGGCAACCCGCTCGCATGTGCTGTAGGTCTCGCCGTCATTGATGAAATTCTGGAGAGACAACTCGACCAGAAAGCGCGTGAACTGGGAGATTACCTCGCAGCAAGACTTGAGGAATTGAAACAGTACGGCGTTGTCCGTGAAGTACGTGGCAAAGGTGTTTTGCGCGGCGTGGAGTTGGTGAAGGACATCCAAACCATGCACCCATATCCTGAATTGGGAAGTGCGTTGAAGCGGACTGCGCTCAAAAACGGTCTGGTTATCCGTGTTGATCCGACTTGGTTCGCAGTGGCACCGGCATTAATCGCGGAAAAATCGGATATAGATGAACTGTGCGACCTGATTGAAAAAAGCCTGATAGATGCCTTGGAACAGGTGAAACCTTGACTTATTCTTAATTTGGGAGCTTTCATGAAATTTATGGTTCCACCTATTAAGTGTCAAGGGATAAAGAGCAAGCTTATACCTTTGATTAAGCGGACTGTGGATTGGTCTTTCGATGGGCGGTGGATCGAACCCTTTATGGGATCAGGAGTCGTCGGTTTCAATATCAGGCCGCGCAATGCGCTGTTTGCGGATAGTAACCCGCATTTAATTAACTTCTATAGTGCAATTAATAGCGGAGACCTCAATGGTTTGAAAGTGAGGCGTTTTCTTGAACGTGAAGGCGAAACCCTGTCTCAGCGGGGTAAAGATTACTATTATGAGGTGCGGGCCCGATTCAATAAGTATCACGAGCCCTTGGATTTTCTGTTCCTTAATCGATCCTGCTTCAACGGCGTGATTCGGTTTAACAGTAAGGGCGGTTTCAATGTGCCCTTCGGCCACAAGCCACAGCGATTTTCCAAGGCATATATTACCAAAATTGTGAATCAGGTTGACTTCGTTCACACCATTTCACAAAATTTCAACTGGTCATTTGTATGCCAAGACTTTAGGGACACGCTGAGCGAAATTTCTGAGGGCGATTTTGTATATTGTGATCCACCTTACGTTGGAAGGCATGTTGATTACTTTGATAGCTGGAGTGAAGAGGATGAGCGACAACTGTTTACGATTCTGAATCAGTGTCCGTGTAATTTTATTTTATCGACGTGGCATAGTAACCAGCACCGAGAGAACGTCTTCCTCAGTACACTCTGGTCAAAGTTTAATATCCTTACTAAGGAACACTTTTATCACGTCGGTGCAAAGGAAGCCAATAGAAAACCGATGCTTGAGGCATTGGTAACAAGCTTTGCCCCTAAACACTTGCATAAAGATTCAATTGAACAACCTGAACAATTAACGCTTATAGAAAAAATGGTAGAATACGAGACCTTCACCAACTTGACCAATGAAGATGGTTAGACCGTAAGGAACCTGCCAGCTACCCCTCTTTCGTGTTAAAAAGGAAGTTGACACGCTTTAGGATTCATGATAACCTTTTCTATAAGGAATCTTTAAGGAGGGAACCAGATGCAACCTTTTCTCGATTCGACAGACGTTGTGAATGATAAGCTTGAACTGCGAGCACGTGCAGAGCGAGATGGATATCTGTTCATTCGTGGGCTGCTGCCCACCGACGTGTTGGAAAGTCTACGACTTCAGTGCCTTGAGATCGCGCGTGACGCAGGTTGGGTTAAGAAGGGTGCCCCGCTGAAAGACGCCATCGCAGATCTGGACGGTTTTTGCGTCGAACCGCAGCCGGAGTACATGGGGGTATATTACCAAATGTACAAACTGCCAGAGTTTCAGGCGTTACAGCATCACCCAAACCTGATTGGGGTAATGGAAGGAATATTGGGCGAGCCAGTGATGCCCCACGCACGCATCATTGGACGAACAATTTTTCCGCAACGGGAGGTGTTTACCACTCCGCCGCATCAAGACTTTATCCCTATCCAAGGCACCGCTGACACCTACACCGCATGGATACCGTTAAACGACATACCGCCGGAACTAGGTGGACTCCAGATTGCGTCCGGCTCGCATCGGTACGGCATCTACGAATTTCAGCCCGCGATGGGTGCCGGCGGCATTGCAGTCACCAACCCCCTTGAAGGGACTTGGGTAAACAATCCGTTTGAGCAGGGGGATGTGCTAATATTTCATAGTATGGCGGTGCACAAAGGCGTGTCCAACTCCAGTGACCGACTACGGATGTCGATTGACGCCAGATACCAGAAAATCAGTGACCCGATTGCGCCGGGCAGCTTGCTACCACACGCTCAGCCGGCCACTTGGGATGAGATTTACGCAGATCCGGATTGGGATCGGGACGATCTGAAATACTACTGGCAGAAGTGGAATATGGAGGTCAAGGAATACGATAATAGCTACCACGAAAAACGGGATGAGATGGGATTCGAGATGGCGGAAAAAGGCGACAAACGCTCGATCTCGGTGCTCCAACGGGTCGTCGCGCGCGACACCGATCCGGCGAAACGGAAGCGGGCAGCCGACCTACTTGCAACACTGGAAGCACAATAAACCTGTGAGGTCACCTTAGATATTTACCGATCAGCAGATCGAGTTTCTGCTTCGTTGCTGCAGGCGTTCGCGTTGGATCTGTGGCAATAGACTTCGCAAGTGCTTGGGGACAAGGGCAGCCAGCGCGTTTTTCAGGAATCTTGGAGATCACATCGCGGACGATGCGTTTCGCGGTTTCCACATTTGCTGACAAGTTTTGGAAAATCATCTCTGCCGTGACGGCGTCATGATCGGGGTGCCAACAGTCGTAATCGGTTGAACAGGCGAGGACACCGTAGCAGATTTCTGCCTCGCGGGTAAGCTTCGCCTCCGGCGCAGCCGTCATACCAATGACATCGAATCCAAGCTGTCTATAAACATTCGACTCAGCTTCCGTAGAGAAGGCGGGGCCCTCCATACAGATATATGTGCCGCCTTTATGAACGGTTGCGCCAACGTTGCTAGTACCGTCATGCAACAGTTGACTCAATATAGGACAAAACGGGTGGGCGAGACTGACGTGGGCGGAAAGTCCTTCACCGAAAAAGGTACTCACCCGATTCTTGGTGTGGTCATAAAGTTGATCCGGAACAACAAAGTGACGTGGCTCGATCTCGGCTCTCAAGCTACCGACTGCGCTGACAGAGATAATCCACTCTACCCCTAAGTTTTTTAAGGCATAGATGTTGGCCCGAACATTGATCTCTGACGGAAGCAGCCGATGCCCGACGCCGTGACGCGGTAGAAATACAATGCGTGTGCCTTCAATTGTACCTAAAACTAACGAATCACTCGGTTTTCCAAAGGGGGTCTCAACCTCAATCTCTGCAACATCTGTCAGTCCTTCCATCTGGTAAAATCCTGAACCGCCGATCACGCCGATTTTAACACTCATAAATTCTCCATTCTATTCAATGAATTGGGAAAGTGTAAACTATCAAGTTGCCCATTCCATTTAAATCAGTACGCTTCCTATCGTTGACAAACCCGGAGGTATTCCGCAATAAAGTAAAAATGATTGGCTATTTTATCAGATCGGCATACTGTTTTCAACCGATTTTCAGCGAATAAGGAGATTCGGATCATGAATGGGTTTGAAAAGGCGATTGCACGATACAATGGAGAAGGGTTACACAGCTTAGATGTCGAGACAATTCAGGTTAATATTGGACTCAAGTGTAATCTGGAGTGCGTCCATTGTCATGTGGTCTCTTCGCCGAGAAGGAGAGAGATGATGGATTGGGAAACGATGGAGCATGTGATAGCTGCTGCAGAAAAAACAAACGCAAAACTGGTCGATATTACTGGCGGCGCACCAGAAATGCACCCACAGTTTCGTCGGTTTGTGAAAACAGTTCGGCAAAAAGGGTTCCCCGTCATGGTGAGAACTAACCTCACGATTCTGCTCCAGCCGGGCTTTGAGTCCTTCCCTACCTTCTTTCAGGAACAATCAGTCCAACTCTGTGCGTCTTTGCCCTGTTACCTCGAAGAGAATGTTGACACGCAACGCGGCACAGGCGTTTTTGAGGAAAGTATCAAAGCATTAAAACGTCTTAATAGCCTCGGATATGGAATCTTACCCCAGCTGCCCCTGAACCTCGTATACAATCCTATCGGTCCTGTGCTGCCTGCCGATCAATCCGAGCTAGAAGTAGACTATAGAGAGGAATTGCGCTCAAAATACGGGATAGAATTTACCCAGCTACTGACAATCGCCAATATGCCTATCGGTCGATTTCGTAGCGATCTGAAGCGAGAGAACCGGCTTGAAGTATATAATCAACTCCTCCAAGATTCCTTTAATTCAGCAACACTGGATGGACTGATGTGTCGCCATCAGATTAATATTGGCTGGAATGGGAACCTGTACGACTGTGATTTCAACTTAGCACTCAAGTTGCCAGTGGCAAAAGGGCTGCCGCAACATATAAAAGATTTCGATCCGGACCGATTTGCGCGTCGAAGAATCGTCACCGGAAATTACTGTTTCGGTTGTACAGCGGGGAGCGGGTCATCCTGTACCGGTGCCCTGGTTTAGGGAGAGATACCTATTACATTGCGCGATAGCCCTGGCTCAATCAGCCCGGACTGTCGTGCTATAATATCTGGTGTTTCAGATGGTCTCATTGCGTTGTGGAAATCTAGCGATTGAAGGTGAATCAAGCTCCGCCGTAGCGACCTATCTGCGGGTCAAAGTGCTTGATCTCATCTTTGATCTCGGCAGATGCCCGATGAGTTTTATCGGCACCGGCCACGTGTTCATCTCCCACTTCCATCTAGACCATTACTTTGGAATCCCAATTTATGTCAGCCAGCGATGGCTTAACGGCATACCGCCAGGGAATATCTACGTCCCCAAGGAAGGAGCAGATCGACTACGAGACCTCATCGAACGGATTTCGCTGTTGGATTGCGGAAAAGTGTGGGATTATCATTTGACCCCGGTGGAAGCGGGTGATGCTATTCCATTTCGTGAGAACCTTGTGGCGCATGTTCTACCGCTCGATCACCGTGTACCATCGGTAGGATATCTTATTTGCGAGACACGGGACAAACTCAAATCCGAGTTTTTCGATTTGCCGGGCCCTGAGATTGCTCGGCTGCGACGCAACGGTGTAACAGTAACAAACCGAGTAGAATTGCCACTCATTGCTTATCTAGGAGACACCCGTACCGTCCCTATTGACTCTCATCCGTCCCTAAAACAGTGTCAAGTGTTAATTTGTGAGTGCACCTTCCTCTTGCCTGAACATCAAGAACGGGCAGCACAAACGATGCACCTGCACCTAGATGCGTTGCCTACACTGTTAGAAATATTTGAGAGTGAACACATTATCTTAACCCATTTTTCGCGGCGTTACTCCCCTGAAATGATACGAACACGGATTCACGCCGTGCTTTCACCGGAAGACCGGTCGCGTGTTCAGTTGCTGATTTGAGCGCGCGAATCGCTTTAACGAATTTACAATTCATATAACCACGAAATTAGAGGTGCTTATATCATGTCAGAAAAGGATGTAATGCATACATCGTTCCCAACGGAGGAAGCAGGACCAACGCCATCAGAGTGCTTCTTCTTCGACAATAACGGCTATCTGGTGCTGGAAAACTTCTTGGCGGAACCCCACGTCAACGAGCTCCGAGAGGCACTGTTCCGCACAATCGCCCGACGGCGCGAAAAACAGGAAAACGACATCCCCCACACCGGCAAAACAGATATCAAAGGAGAGAAAAGTACCCGCATCTTCTATATCCTAGACGACGATCCACGGTTCCTTGATATGCTGGATTGGCCTCCCATGATGTCTTACGTCAAAGGGCTGCTCAATGAAATGCCGCACCATCACGCTTCCGACGCTATCGTCGAGTATGAAACCGACCTCACAGCGCGAGGGATGGGGTGGCATATCGATGGTCACGATCAGGGATACCGTGGGCTTGGGGCACCGATTCCCTTTCTCCAACTCAAGATTGGCTACTACTTGAACGATATGACATCCCCCGGACAGGGAAATCTCTGCGTCATACCTGCGAGCCACAAAGCAACCCACGAGCCACCTCAAGATGACTTGCAGCAACCTGACCTTTTTCCTGGTGCGGTGCAGATCTGCGCCCCCGCGGGGACAGCCATTCTGTTCCACAACGCCCTCTGGCATTCGGCGGGCCCGTTTACCCAAGCAGGCGGCTTCCGATTCATGCTCTACTATGCCTATGAGCATCCGTGGATGATTGCCTCCCAAGAACATTGGGGCTATTCCAAAGGGTTCTACAACAACCGTCTTTCCCCAGAACAACGTAAGCTCTTTCACGGTTTCCTATTTGACCCGCCGGAGCAGCGTTGGGGATAGCGGGATGTCTCTTTACTTGAATCCCGATCTAATCGGAACAGAAGGTTTTTTTATGAATAATTTGTCAACTATAGCTATAGCGCAACGCCAAGCATTCGACGAGCAGGGATATCTGTTGGTCTGTGGTGTGCTCGAAGAACAGGACTTCGATCCACTTCGCCGGGTCATTTCATCTGCCATTGACCATCGCGCCAGAGAGCTCTACGACCAAGGCAAAATCTCAAGTCTGTATCAAAATCTGTCCTTTTACCATCGACTAACACAAATTCAGCGTGAGTCTCAGAAGGGACCGCTCTTGGGTTGGAATTGGAATAAAGAGGTTTTCAGCCGCGAGGTTTACGAACTATTGACCCATCCGAAAATCTTGGATATCGTCGACTCGTTAATTGGTCCGGAGATTACCGTCAATGGTGATTACTGGATTCGCTTCAAGATGCCGACCGGAGGGGAGTCCGTTTTTCCGTGGCACCAAGACAGTATCTACTACAATGGCAATGCTAATCCAGGGCAGCAAGTCACTTTTTCGGAGGAGAGCCAAATTCTGACGGTATGGATTCCAATGGTAGATGTTGATGAACGCAACGGCTGCCTGCAAGTAATTCCTGGAAGCCACAAACAGGGGCTTCGACCACCACGCCGTGACGAAAATGGGCGACTTGTTCCCATAGAGGATGTTGAGAGTTGGGGTGAGGTACAAAACGTACGCATGAAGGTAGGGGATGTTTTCGTGTTTGGCAATCTTACCTTTCACCGTTCCCTAGAGAATACCAGTGACGACATTCGCTGGAGCATTGACCTGCGCTACAGTCCAACCGGTAGCCCATTGGAATGGTTGCTTCAGAAGTGGCCCGGTTTTATCGCACGCAGCCAGCGGCAGCCGGAAACGGTCGAATCTTGGGAAATGTGGGAGGCAAAGAGAACTCCTTTAGATAAAACAGGATAACGGGAAAACGAGAAAACCTGAAAACGGACAGTGAAAAGTTGAAACAGGGGAAATCTATAATGAACATGGACCAAGCCCTACACGAACTCGGCGTTCGGGACGATACACTATCATCAGAAGATAAGCACTTTTTGGACGTGAAGGGGTATCTCGCGCTTGAGAATATCCTCACCCAAGACCAGATTCAGAATATGATTCGTCGGTTGGATAAATTGGCGGAATTGGAAGGAGAGGACGCCGGTAAAGAACTCCATCAGGAGGGAGGTACAATCCGGGTGAGCAACCTCGTCAATAAAGGTTCAATGTTCGAGATAGGTTTTTCACACCCGCGCGTACTTGCTGCCATACGGCATGTCATAGGGCCTAGGTTCAAGTTGTCCTCTCTGGATTGCCGGATGGCACTGCCCGGACAAGGGCACCAAGCGTTTCACGCGGATTGGCGTTCGGGGGTGGAGCCGGGTGATTACTACGTTTGTAACTCCATGTGGTTACTTGACGATTTTACGGTGGAGAATGGCGCAACGCGAGTCGTACCGGGTTCCCATCGTAGCGGTAAGCACCCCAAGGACGCGCTAGAAGATGCAGCACAGCAGCACCAGAAGGAAATTCAATTGATAGCCCCGGCGGGAACTGTCATTATTTTTAATTCGCATCTCTGGCATGCAGGCGGCTTGAATCAAACTGATTCTCGGCGCCACGGGATGCTCGCCTACTACTGTCGTCGTGATCACAAGCAGTTGACCGACCAACGCAAGTTTATCCATCCGGAAACACACGCTCGACTGAGCGAGGCGCAAAGATTTATCTTAGCCGTTTGAAAGCTACTACTTCCGTTCTGCGAAACATCTCCGATACAGCGCGACAATCTCTTCGTGGGTTGGCTGGCGCGGGTTATTGGCGGGACTGCCGCTCGCAATGGCGTCCGCTGCCATCTGATCCACGACCGCCTCAAACCTGTTTGGATCAATGCCAATTGCTCCCAGGCGCGGCATCTGAATATCGTTAATCAGCCGCTCCACCGCTGCGATCGCGCGATCCGCCTGCCCCATCAGTGACAACCCCTCAGTCGGTTCACCCATTGCCCGGGCGATATCAGCAAAGCGGGTAGGGGTGCCAACAACGCTGAATTCCATAGCATCTAACAGCAAAACGGAATTTGATAAGCCGTGATGGATGTGGAAGTATGCCCCGATCGGGCGGGACATCCCGTGCACCAACGCCACAGATGAATTGCTAAACGCCATACCGGCAATGGAAGCTCCAATCATCATATCCGTTCGCGCCTCAATATTCTCACCATTTGCCCACGCTTGGCGCATTGAGCCGGAGATTAGACGAACCGCCTTCAGTGCCAGTGCGTCAGTGATTGGTTGAGCGCGTTTGGAAATGTAAGCTTCAATAGCATGGGTCAACGCGTCAACCCCGACCGCCGCAGTCAGATGTGGCGGTGTCGTCAACGACAACAACGGATCGATTAGCGCGACCTGCGCCAGCAGGCATGGGCTACTGAGCATCATCTTCACGTTCCGCTCAGTGTCGGTGAGCACTGTAACTTTTGTACACTCGCTGCCTGTCCCGGCTGTTGTTGGGATAGCGATGAGCGGTGCACCCGGATTGGGAATCTTGTTCACACCCATATACTCTGCAAGGGGGGCATCGTTGGTTAATTTTACAGCGATCCCTTTCCCGCAGTCAATCGCGCTACCTCCGCCGATGCTGACAATCAGATTACAACCATCGCTACGGTACAACTCCCAACCGTCATTGACGTTTTGCAGCGTTGGATCCGGTGTCACGTCCTCAAAAATGGACGCGTCAATCCCCATGGCGTTCAGCTGTTTTACGGTCCCATCGACATAACCGAGTTTGGAAATCCCCGGATCTGTCACAACTAACGCCTTCTCTCCGCCCAAGCGTTTCGCTTGCTCGCCGACCTGCTCCGCCGCACCGATACCGGTGATAACGGTCGGCGGAATTGTAAAGGAAGATACCCCCGAATTTGAAAAATTCATCGCCGCTCCTTTGGCTAAAGCCAGTGAGGTAGGTGTTGTCAACCTGTTTCGGGGAATAGTTCCCGATACTCCCGATCAAACGCTTCCGATCCGTCATCCAAGCGGCGTTCTAAGGAAACACCCGGTAGGAACGGCGGAAGTTTGCCCGCAAGAAAAACCGATCGATAGCCACCATCCGGATAGTGCGTTTGCCGTCCATCGGGCCACAAAATAGTGTGAATCTGACGTGCAACGGGTTTCTTGAAGTCCTTTTCAACACGAAACTGCTCGATCGTATTCCAATTGAGTTCAACGCCCAGCCCCGGTGCATCCGGAACCTTAACATGCCCACCCTCCACCTTAAATTCCTTGAGCAAGTTGTGCGAGAAAATATTGATACATGGGATGGCGGGCCAACGAGCACTCTCCAACACCGCTCCCAAGTGGACAGAGAACATCGTGGTCAACCCGGTCCCTACCATCTGCAACCAGAACGGCATCTGCGCCCGCTCTGCCAGAATGCCATCCTTCAAGGTGCGATTGACACCGCCGCCAATGACAAATCCGTCACACACCCCCTCCCGGATCGCGGTCATAACCGGCGGGTTACCCATGTGCATAGCAATCGGGGTTTGGATTTTTTGCCGCAGCAGCGCATTTCCCTCCACATCTTCTTGTGGAATAGGGGATTCCACAATCGCTAGATTGCTGTATTTCTGTTCTAGACGGTTGATTAACGGCGCAGCCAAATCTATACCCAACAACAATCCATTGAAATCTGCGTCCAGCTTAAAGTGGGGTGATACCGCCTCACAGACCGCCCCTAACTGTTGGTCAATGTCAAACCACGGACGCGCTTTCACCTTAATATTTGTAAAGCCGTGTGCTTCCGCTGTTTTTGCTTCGGCTGCCCACTCTTCGGGTTTCATGTCTTGGGCCCACCAAGAGACCGGACAGGTCTCGCGATACTGCGATCCCATCAGGCGATGGCACGGCACATCCAGCAGTTTGCCAGCGGCATCGAATAATGCCATCTGTAGTCCAGCACCTAGACTGTCGTCCATGAGAAATTCAAAGATATTCCGATCGCGGACCCGATTAAACTGCTCATATCCTGATCTGCCCCATGTGTAATGCGGAAGCGTCTCCCCGATTCCAACAACTCCCGAAGCTGTGGTCACCTTGCATAATTCCACGACCGACCAGTCGGAGACCCGTACCTCCTTTACATGAGCACACCGTGGGTGGAAAGGGATGTTTAGCACAATTCGTTCTACGTCTTTGACAATAAAATCTTTTGAGGTCATGGTATACTCCTACGATTCATTCAGCGTTTAATTTCTCAAGTTGTTCAACAATCAAATCTAAACTGGGGCGATCAGAGTTTCTCTTGCTGATATACATCCATTTCAAAACGCCCTGTTTGTCTATGAGGAGTGTCGCTGGTAGATACATATCCCGGTTGTGAAAATGATATGGTTTGACGATTCCGTATGCTTCGTGAATGGAGGATCCGGGATCGGCTAACAGCGGTACGTCCATCGTCACTGGATCTTTGAAGCGCGAGACAACCGGTTGTGGTTCGGGCTTGATAGCGACAACAACGGTATCATACTTCTCATCAAATAACTGACGATTCGTCGCAAACTGCGACGTGAAATTGGCACAACTTGGTCAGTAGGTTTGCAGCAACAACGTAACCAATACATGCTTTTTCCCTTTGTATTTGGAAAGACTAAAAAGAAGGCCATTTTCTACATCCACAAGTTGGAAATCCGGTGCCGGTGAACCAATCGGCAGGGGCTCGTCGCGTTTGAGTTTTGCCAATTCGGATTCAATCTCTCCAATTGCAGATTGCGCCAAACCGGCATCGGTGAGAAACTTCCAACGCACATATCCCGACTTATCAATGACAAAGATTCCAATCTCCTCTTGTACACGCAAGGCTGTTGCGTCATACGCAGTTTTGAATTCTTCTGATTTCCGCTCTAGCTGGGAAATAAATTGCGGATGTTTCGCTGCATCTCCTACAATGATGAGGTTGGATTTCCCATGAAAATCAGCGAATTTAAGCTGCTTGTCACCAGACGTGAAGGGGGTTTCTAAAACACTATCGCCCACCTCCAAGCCTTGCGAGATTGACACCGTAAATACCAAAAACATCACAGCGAAAACATATCGTAGCATATTTTTATATCAACGCAAAGACACAAAGGCGCAAAGTTTTTCTCTATTTATCTTCTTTGCGTCTTAGTCTCATGGCGTCCTTGCGTTCCTTTCTTTAAGTCCAGTTGAGGAGCCGTCCGACTTCATCTCCCTCTTCCGGCGGTGTCCAGCCGATGTGCCATGCACCGAAACCGAGTTCCGACGGCTGTAGCTCGGTGCGTCCAAGTCTCCGATAGTGCACGTTCTTTCTCCTTTTTTATTTTAACCCAACTTCAATTCTTAATCTGTAAGCTCTTTCCGAATCCAAGAATGAAGGATATGGTTGAGGATGAGATGCACATCTTCAACAGGTCCGTAGTCATGGCTGTCCACAACGACACTGACATCTGCCATCTCCCGGAGCTTTCCGCCACCGAACCCTGTCCAACCGATGGTTTTACAACCAGTAGCCTTAGCGTGGCGAATCGCCCGAACGATGTTTTCGGAGTTACCGCTCGCGCTGATGGCAATCACCAGATCGCCAGGGTTGACGAAGTTTTTAAGTTGCTCGACAAACACATCATCGTAACAGACATCGTTTGACCATGCCGTCATCGTGGCAACATTATCGGTTAGACTAATCACCCGAAAGCGACGCCTTCCGGGTATACTCGTTCCTTTGTTCAAGTCATTGGCAATGTGTGATGCAGTGGATGCGCTGCCGCCGTTGCCGATGACGAAAATTTGCCGATCCGCCTGATATGCCTCCATCACAAGATCAATGGATTGACGAACATCGGTTAAAGAGAGACGTTCCAACACACCCTGTAGATGCGAAATATATCCTTGAATACGCTCCATGAATTATCTCCAAAAATTTAATCAGAAGGCGCGTAATGCTACTAAATGAGTTGGCTCATATAAAAAGAAAGTGCAAAGCGCGAAGATAAACCGATTTCTTAACATGAGCGAATGAGTTTTTGTCGGTAACGGTTGCGTCAATTCCTTCAGGCCTAATTTTCAATCACCAACGAAATTGCAGCAAGGTCACCGATGGCATCACCCAATTCCGCTGGCATAATTTTAACAGTTTCTAAGGGACGCTGCATTGCCATTTCCGTTACGGTGCGTCGAATTGGGTCTAGTAACAAGTCACCGGCAGCAACCGCAATTGTTCCGAGCAAAACGATTTGGGGGTTCAAGATATTGACGAGATTCGCAATCCCCCAACCCATGTAGTACGCTGTCTCCTCCACTAAAGCGATTGCCAACGCATCACCATCCCGCGCAGCTTGGAGCACATGCTCCGATCTGACGTGATCGATGTGTCCGTCCGCGAGTGCTAAAATCTTTGTGTGCGATTGATCTCCAATCGCCTCCTGTGCGCGACGCGCAATTGCAGGTCCTGAACACAGGGCTTCCAGACATCCATACTGACCACAACCACAGAGCGGGCCATCGGGCAGCAAGATCTGATGCCCAACCTCTCCCGCGCTGTCATTTGCGCCGTGATAGATTTTTCCATTTGCAACGATGCCGCCGCCGATGCCTGTGCTCATCGTCATATAGAGGACATAGTCGTAGCCACGTCCACCACCAAATCGCGCTTCCGCAAGTGCGCTGGCATTCGCATCATTCTCAACGACTGTCGGAGTATGAAATTCCGACTCGATCATCTTTTTTAACGGCAGTGCATCCCACCCCGGCAGATTTGGCGGAGAATAGATAATGCCGGTTTTCGTGTCAAGGGGGCCACCGCAGCTCACACCAATCCCTGAGATATCTTCGCGCCGCAATCCTGCTATATCAAGTAGCTCATTAACCATCTCTAAAAGCAGCTGTACGGCGTGGTGAGGCCCCTTTTTTGACTCAGTAGGCTTCCGCACCTTTTGAAGAATGTTTCCATCTTTATCAGCAACAACGGTGGCAAGTTTTGTCCCACCGATGTCAATACCGACGACGTATGAACCCATCTGTAAACGCTCTCAGCCAAATAAATATTTCTGTACAGTATCTTCGCGTACCTGAACCCCCAAGCCAGGGGTTTCCCGCACGGCGAGATAACCATCCTCCTGACCCCATGGATCGCTGACCAACTCGTGTTGCATTGGTGATTCATGCGGCTTGAAATCCATTGCCACACCATGCGTCGAACCGGCAAGCAGGTGTAAGCTAGCAGCCGTGTTAAGCGCACTGCTCCACGTATGAAAACTGAACTCCAGATTTTCTGCCTCGATAAGTTTGATGACGTGAAGAGAACCAGTGATGCCATGACAACGCCCCGGGTCTATCTGCACTACGTCAATACCCCCTGACTGAATCAGACGCCGGTAACTCTCGACGTTCCACTCATCCTCACCCGTGCCGATGGGAGTGGAAACCGCTGACCGGAGGCGCGCATGTCCTTCAAGGTCGTGGGGTGCGAGTGGTTGCTCGATCCATCTGAGTCGATACGGCTCCAGGTCTCGGAAACGCTGAATCGCCGTAGGGACATCCCAAAGCCGGTGATGTCCAGGTGTGTCAACAATTAGCTCCAAGTCATCGCCGATAACCTCTCGCACCTGCCGAACAATCTCAATGTCACGCTGCCGATTTTGACCGAAGAGTGCCTCAGGCCGCATACCCCATCCAGCTTTGACAACCTGATACCCCTCCTCACGGAGAAAACGAAATTCATTGAGCGTCCAGTCAAAATCCTCCATATCAAAGATAAAGGACGCCATCGCTACTACTTTGTCGTGCAACTGTCCTCCCAGCAATCGGCAAACAGGCAACCCCAGTGCTTTCCCCTTGACATCCCAAAGTGCCATGTCCAAGGCACTCACCCCAAAGGCAGCAATCCCTTCGGGCCCATACCACCAGATACGAGACTGCATTATGTGCCAGAGCCGGTCAACATCTATCGCATCTTCACCGATCAGCAAGGGTGCAAGCCCCTGCTCAATAATGATCTTGGTTGCCAATGCTGCCTCTCGGAACTGTGAAATACATTCGCCCCAGCCGACCACTCCATCTTCTGTCTCTACACGGGCAAGCGTGATATACCGTTCAATGCCTTTGTAATGTGGCTCTGGATAGGCAAGCGGAAAGGCTTGAATATGTCGAATCTTCATCGTTTCTGACCTCATTTCGGCATTGGTTTTCTCTGTCTACCGATACCGGTAAAGATTTACAATATCTACTCCATGTAGAAATATCGTATGCTCATATCTAACTGCTACATTGATAGGCTTTCCTCTATCTGTTAAGATTAGGCACGGGTTCTGGCCGGTCACGCAAAAACAGTAAGAGACATAAGCTAGCTAACAGCAGCCCTCCCATCAAAAGAAAGCCGAGTGCAAATCCGTAGTATTCCCCCATTACCCCCATGCCAGCGGGGACAATACCGCCGCCAAATAGATAAACAAAGGGAATCATCAGCGAAACAGCAACGTTTCGGGTGCGGGGCGGTCCCACATTTGCCAACCCCACCAACGCCACCGGAAAAAAAGCAGCAACGACCGCCGGTTGAAGAAAAACCACAATCACTAGGATAATCTTTTGACCAAAGCCCAGCAATCCCGTCAGCATAGCGGTTGCGGTATAAATTCCTCCCATGACCCGCTTTGCACCAAAGTGATCCGCCAGCCAACCGGCAAGAAAAACAGCAACGAGCCCAGATAGCCGTGAGACTCCTACGAGGGTATTCACCAACCCTTGGTCTAGGCCCTGTTCGCTGATAAGATAGACTGGTAGAATTGAGTAAACCCCGACACTTGCCCCGCAAGCCAAACTCATCAAGATAGCAATGATCCAAAATGAGGGTTGGTAAAAGATTTGTCCGACGTTATCTAAGCGTGGAGGCTCACCGGCAAATCTGCCGCCCTTGCCAAACAGCGCGAATGTCGCTGCCATCATTAAACCTGCAACACCAACAATTATCAGGACACCCCGCCACGATGTAAACCTTAATCCCAACTCTGCAACGATAGGCGCGAGAACATATCCCATCGTGGGTCCCGCTTCATGCAGCGAAATCGCTTTTCCCCAATGTTCTGGATCGACTAGACGTGTCATCGTCGCCATCGCCGATGGAAAATAGAGGCCAGATCCCATGCCAAGTACGACCATACCAATTTGAATGCCCATTAGCGAACGGCTGAAAGCGATTAGAAGGACTGCCAACCCACACGTTATTGACGAAAGCAAGATTGTCCCCCGATGTGTAAGCCTTTGGGAGACAAAACCTGACCCCAACATTACCGGAGCAAATCCGATAGAGATGAGGAGAAACAGACTTCCCGATTTCGCATGGGACAGGTGAAGCTCTTCCTCAATGAGCACCAGCAGCGGTGAAAAGACCACACGCGAAAGAAACGTGAAAAAGAGAATCCCAGCAAGAAACAGAATGGGGGTTAATATCTGATAGATACTTTTTTGACCGCTTTTGTGCACCGTAAATTTCCTGTGACCACCTACCTTGATTTAATCCATTGAGAAATATTCATGATTTTCACTACTTCTCCTAACCTGCTCTTTTCAAGGGGAGATCTTTCCTACGAAAATTTGAGAAAACAGACTATTACTGCGGCTGCATGTCCATCCAATAAACACTATTGGAAAGAATATCATGACACCCCTCCCCCGTAACACCCGCAGTATACATCACGCAGGGAACATCGACGTGGTTGTGTCCTGTAGGACGCTCCAAGCTCGGAAGCCAATGCGGCACCGTCATATCGGGTTTGGAAAGTAACTCAACGCTAAATTTCCCACCGATATCCGGGGCTTGCAACCCAATGATCTCGGCACTTTTGTGTCCCCAATTTCCCTCACTGACAGTTTCGGGCTTCATCAGTGCCAGCACAGCGAAAATCCGACCATCAGGGGCGATGTGCAGGGCACCATCCATAGCGAGACTCCAACCCTTCCATTCCGTGGGAAGTTCGTCGGTGAGTGAGCGGCGGCACCATTTACCAGCTTCATCCAGCCACACCAGCCATGCGTAGGACGGTATGGAAAAGGAAGGACAGGTGCTGTAGAGGACATGAGGGGTACTCTCCCCATCAATAGCGATAGAACCGAAACGCAAATCCCTATGTTTGGCATCAATGAGTGTGACTGTCTCGCGGGTGGCAGGAAGTGAAACAGGGGTGCCATCGGCTCGTTCCCACGTTCTACCACTATCAGGACTGCACAGATAACCGACAGTATATGACCGATTTTCATCAAAAATCAAGAGGGTTATATGCAACGTCCGATGGTCTCGTCCCCATGCCAACGCTCCCTGATAGCGAACATACCCACCCTTATCATCTCGAAAAATAGCGATAGGTTCTTGCCAAGGTGTGTTAGGCGGTTTGATATAAAGGTTCATATACCACGGTTCAGATCCTCGGTTTTCTCTGCCTGTTAGGTATAGGGTGTCGTCCGAACCGCAGACCATCGTGGGATAAGTGCACCGTTCACCAAATTCAATTTCCTCTCCCCATTCGGACGCGTCGTTTGGACGAACCGAACGCCGGTATCGGAAGGGATGATGGTGCGGGTAATAAACGATATGAAGGTATCCTAGACTGTCTACGGTCAATGCAGGCCCGCCGTGATTATCGTACGCTTCTCCGACGGTATATGTCGGAGACCATTGGTTCGTTTTTCGGTCTAGTGTTCGGGCGCGTACACGAAAGCCTTCAGTGATTGAATCGAGCCATGCCACATGCGTCTTTTCCTGAAGCGTGATAATTTTGTTGCAATCGCCGTATGCAGTGGCGCGACCACAACCGTGCTCCGAGAGTAGAAAGACATTTTTACCTATATTGCTGTGTGCAAAATTCTCCTGCAAGATCGAATTGGACATTTTTGTCTCCATGTCTTCCGTCAGCGATTCGGACCCTTCTATCACTATGCCTTTAAACCCAGCCGTGATCAATCGTGATAGGAGAGCCAGACGTCTGATTCGTCCAACCGAGACCGCTATCTAACACTACCTCCCGGCCGGTGATGGCGGACTGCTCAGCGGCAAACAGGATTTCCATAATATGGCGTCCCCATTCTCCGTGCGTCGGTGGCTCGATATCCTTTTCAATTGCTTCAGCAAAAAACTTCCACTCGTTGTGCATCTCAACCGGCGTATCATTGAAGGGCACATCTTCCCATTTATCTCCCTTACCTACTCTGACATATTTTTCGCCGTGTTGACTGAACCGCAACGTGCCATTGGCACAAATCACTTGGCAACTAAAATCTGGCGCGCCATCGGCGTATCCAATAGCCACAGCAACACCGGCAAGTCCATTTTTGTAGCGAATAAAGGCAGTGGCAGAATCATCACCTGCTTGGTAATGTGCACGTGCACCGATAGATGCTGATACCGATGCAGCTTGTGACGCCATCACCCATGTGAGCCGGTCTACAACATGAACACCGTTGGTCAGCCACATACCACCGCCGTGGTAACGACTGCGGTATTGCGGACGGCGGCCTGAATACCCCCAATTCTTGGACATATAGCACACCGCTGTTATGAGCGGTCCTAGATCGCCCGAATCGAGAATCTCCTTCGCCTTTACACTTGTGGCGTAATAGTGCTGGCTATACCCAACCATCAACTTGACATTGTTAGCAGCAGCCGCCGCTATCATATCGTCACATTGCTGCAGGTTGATTGCCATCGGCTTTTCTACCAAAACATGCTTACCAGCGTTGCAGGAGTCCACAGTAAGCCGATGATGGAGTTGATGACCGAGGACAACTGCTACGGCATCAACTTCATCGTCCCCCAACAGTTCCGTGTGAGTTTCATACCCCCTTGGGATATTATATTTCTCCATGTATTCGCGACGTTTTGCCTCAAAGAGGTCAGCAACCGCTACAACCTCTACGTTGTCGAGTGTTGCAATCGCATCACAATGAGAACGGGCGATTCCACCCAACCCAATAATTCCAACTTTTAACTTTTCCATTGAAACCTCCTAGTTATTGGATATAGCACCACATCCGTCCATACGGATTACAAGACGGAATCGGCTGATCTTCACGCCAATACGCTTGAACGTAGTGAATAAGTCCGGTCAGTGTCCTTCCAGCATGAGTAGTTTCGATCGGAAACCAAGCGATGTTTTTGTTGAGGTATGGATACTTCTGAAATATGATTGGTAGGTTAGTTGATTGGGACATAGTCAGGACAGCCAGTTTGCAGCCATTCGCCGGGCGATTCGGTCAGCCATGGCAGCAATCGTCAACATTGGTGGAATGCCAACTGAGGTCGGCAACAGACTCGCATCAGCCACGAATAATCCCTTGACAGCATGTGCTTCCCCACAAAAATCTACCACACTTTTATGCGGATTACTCCCCATCCGTAACGTACCCTGGGGATGGCTAGAGGCAATCAGAATATCGTTCTCGACAATACCGCGTTGACGAATTATCTCAAGGTCACTCTCCCGTTTGATAGTGATTCGTTGCGTATATGGAAGTGTAATCTCCTTTGCGCCGGCGGCAAAAAGAAGTTGGGCACCGTGTATCAAACCTTCGATTAATGATGCTCGGTCGGTGCGACTGAGACGGTAGCGAATCACCGGGTTCCCTTTTCGATTCACCGTTACCCGTCCTGAAGAACGATCATGAAGTAACACAAGCAGTCCAGCGATATTGCGGTAAGAACGCATCAGATCCTTGTGTTCTCTCCCGAAGGATGGCATGCTGGCTGCCACTAGTGCCATCGGGCCGAAAGCAGGCATGAGTAGATAACCACTATCAGGGGTACGCGCCAGATCCAGAAAATGGTCAACGTAAAAACTTTGCGGAATGCCCTGATAGGCATCAACTTCCTCATCGAAAAGGCCGCCTACAAAGATAGCAGGATGGAGGTGCAAATTACGTCCCACCTGCTTTCCCGGATCGGGAAGGCGGCTGTTCAACCAGAGTTGAGGTGAGTTGATTGCTCCGGCTGCTAGAAGCACCGCTTTGCTACGAACAGTGAGTCGGTAGACTTCGCGCCTGCGCTTGTTCTCTGAAGCCTCGGAACTGTCAGTTTTCGTATCATCTCGGCTAGGCAGCCCCGCATCCCTTGACAGAAAGCTGGCAGTCACTCCGACCACGCGGCCGTTTTCCACAACGATATCTTCGGTGAGGCAATCGGTGTAGAGGCGAGCCGCTGCTTCCAGCGCTTTGGGAATATAGCTGACCGCCATGCTCTGCTTCCCAATTCCCGGCTGAGAAGCGGGACACCCAAGCAGACAATCCGCCGAACAATCTGGACAGGGGCCACGATTGTGTCGCTGTATAGTCCCTTGCCAACCCATGGCTAGGCAGCCTCGCTGAACGATCCGGTTAAGACTATTGACCTCCTCCTCCCGAATATGTTCCACCTCTAAGGTCGCCTCCACCCGGTCGAGGGAAGGACTGAGATCGTTCGGCGACAGATCCTGAATCCCGAACTCGGCTTCCCATCTCTCCAAAATTGGGTCGGGGGTACGCACCGCATAGCATAGATTATGGACAGTAGACCCCCCTACACCCCGTCCTTGAGAGATTAACACCGAGCCATCGTGGGTAGCTCGCATACCCCCATCCCAAAACAGACGAAGCATCATCTCCGGTGTATGCCGACTGAATGTCGTTGAATCATGATTTTCGCCCGCCTCTAGCATGACCACCGAAAGTCCGGCTTGGGCGAGTTCCTTGGCAGCCACAGCACCCCCTGCTCCTGATCCAATCACGCAGACATCAACTGTTTCGCGGAGATCTTGGCTTACGGTACGCCCTTGGATAATCATCTTCTCTCTGGATTGTCAGCTGAGGTTTGGTAGATGTCGGCAGCGAATTGGCTGTAATAGCCGAGAAATGTTAGATCTCGCAAGCCTCGAAAGAGACGTCGTCGTAGCCCAATACGACTTTGCGCCCAAGATTGGATATAGATTTCTGCATCATCCGGTGAGAGCCGGGTGAAGGGACGCAGCTTTCCGGCAAACAAAATCGGGCACCATTGAAAGAGATGAAGTGCTCGGCGGAGTTGGACTCGTAAGTTTAATGGTAGCCCGGCAACGAAAGCATCAATAGTCGTCACCGTGGGAGAGTGCTCTACATCGGGGAAATCTGTCCCCACCATGCGTTCGGTGAGAACTGTAAGAATCTTCGCTTCTGTCGGACTGAAGAATTGCAATGTCATGTTGAGCGTAGTGGAACCCCAATCTATCCGAGTAATTTGGCTGCAGCGATTATATCCTTGGCTTGCGGGAACTGTCTTCAAAGCAGTGGGCAACTGCACCTTGGAACACAACTTTAGAGACTAACTTGCCAGGTCTGGGAGGGCTGCTCCTTTTACGCATCATCACTCTTCAACATTTCTACCATCTTCAATACGTATCACACGCTTTCCGAGTTGCTGGACGAGTGAGAGATCATGCGTTGCAACCATCACCGTTGTCCCGCGGAAATTGAAACTCTCAAAGAGATGCATAATTTCAAGCGACAGTTTTGGATCCAAATTACCTGTCGGCTCGTCAGCAAGGAGAACTATTGGATCGTTTGCCATCGCCCTAGCGATAGCGACACGCTGCTGCTCTCCGCCTGAAATATCCTCTGGCAGCGCGTCCTTCCGATGGACCAAGCTCATCTGATGGAGGAGCTGATCAACCTGCTGACGAATTTGAGGCCGCTTGGCTCCCGTTACTTTCATGGCAAGCGCAATGTTTTCTTGAACCGTTTTATTCGGCAGCAGCTTAAAATCCTGAAAGATAACGCCCATTCTTCGACGCAGATAGGGTATTTGCGATCGAGAAATTTGGGACAGGTTTTGACCCGCAAGGACAATGTGTCCTGAGGTAGGGACTAGCTCCCGGTACAAGAGTCGGAGAATCGTTGTTTTTCCTGCCCCACTAGTGCCAACGAGGAAAACAAACTCCCCTTTCTTGACGTTTAAGTTGATTTCGTGAAGGACTTCAATATCCTCTTTATAACTCATTGAGACATTATAAGCTTGGATCATTTCAATTAAAATAACCTCTACGTTGTTGAATGCAATTGACTGAACGCTATCTCGTTTTGACACCTCAGTCGTTCAAGGGTTCTGTGTAGCCGCATGCTTTATCGTTACAAGCACGGTAAGGCTTCTTCGTTTTCGCTGTCCTTTCGACGAGGAATGGTGCTTGGCACTCTGGACATTCCTTGTTCACCGGCCTATCCCACGAAACGAAGTTACATTTCGGATAGTTGCTACAACCATAAAAAACGTTACCGCGTTTACTGCGCCGCTCACCGATATAACCGTCACAGCTAGCCTCAGGGCAATCCACACCGATGTTGATTGGCTTTGCATTTCTGCACTGGGGATACCCTGTACAGGCGAGGAATTTACCACCGGCACGACTGGTTTTAATCACCATTGGACTGCCACATTTATCACAGGCTTCATCGGTAGGTTCTGTTTCCGCGGGCGGGGGTGCGTCGTCCTCTGTTAAACGTTTGATGTTCCGGCACTCCGGAAAATTTGAACAACCGAGGAAACGACCATATCTCCCCCACTTAATTACCATCTTGCTGTTGCACTTATCGCAAACTTCATCAGACTCTTCTTCCATCTCTTTGCGCGCTTCATACATCACATCCGGTGCCGCCTCTAACGCATGATTAAAAGGCTCGTAAAACGCACTCAGAACACCCACCCAGTTCGACTTGCCTTCGGCAATCTCATCAAGTTGATCTTCCAACTTTGCCGTAAATTGCGTGTCGAGGATATCAGGGAAACCTTTAATTAACAGTTGGTTGACCAACTTGCCTATATCTGTCGGTTGAAAACGCCGTTCCTCCTTGACTACATACTCCCGATCTTGGATTGTCGAGATGATCGCTGCGTACGTGCTCGGACGACCAATTCCTTTCTCCTCCAAGGTTTTGACCAAAGTCGCCTCGGCGTACCGAGGCGGTGGCTGCGTATAGTGCTGTTTGGGTGTAAGCTTTTGCAGGTCAAGCCGCTCGCCAACCTCCAGCACAGGTAGGATGGCATCAGTCTCAGCATCTCTATTGGATTCCGTGTTGTTATCGTCATGCCCTTCTCGGTAGAGCCGCATGAATCCATCGAACTTGAGGATTGACCCGGTTGCACGGAACAGATATTGCTCCGCGGAAATATCAATCGTCGTCACATCCAAAATAGCGGGGTTTATCTGACTAGCGACGAACCGTTTCCAAATCAGATCATACAGTCGATGTTGTTCCGGAGAAAGATACGCCTTTAGCGATTGAGGCGTTCGTTCAACCGAAGTTGGACGAATCGCTTCGTGTGCATCCTGCGCTCCCCCTTTGCTCCTGTAACGCACAGCGTTCTTCGGAAGATAGTCTGCCCCGTAAGTTTTCCTGATGTATTCTCGCGCTTCTTCGAGTGCTTCCTCCGCAACGCGAGTTGAATCAGTCCGCATGTAGGTAATCAAACCCACAGCTCCCTCCGTTCCCACATTCAACCCTTCATAAAGCTGTTGGGCTACTGACATTGTGCGTTTGGCGGTAAATCGGAGTTTGCGCGCTGCCTCCTGTTGTAACGTACTCGTGATGAATGGTGGAACAGGTCTCCGTTTACGCTCCTGTTTCTTGATATCTTTGACAATAAATGGCTTTGTTCTCGCATCTTCGACGATTGCTGCTGCCCGTGCTTCATCAATGGGGAAGCCGTAGGTGCTGATAGTCCCCTTCTCCGATCCGATCTGAAGCAACTTTGCATTAAGCGGCGGTGGAATTTTCCCTGCCAGATTCGCCGTAATCGTCCAATACTCTTGGGGGACAAAGGCCTCAATCTCCGCTTCCCGCTCACATATAAGCCGCACAGCGACAGATTGCACCCGTCCGGCACTTAACCCCGGCTTCACATTGCGCCACAAGATTGGGCTGATTTGATAGCCAACCAACCGATCCAAGACACGCCGAGCTTGTTGGGAGTCCACCAACCGCTGATCAATTTTACTGGGATTCTCCATCGCCGCTCGGATTGCACTTTCCGTAATCTCGTTATAGGTTACCCGGTAGATTGGCTTTTTCGCGCTCTTTAACGTTTCCGCAATATGCCAGCAGATTGCTTCACCTTCTCGGTCAGGATCGGCAGCGAGGTAGATCGCATCAGTTTTCTTTGCCTCAGCCTTAATTTTCTTGATTACCTCACCTTTGCCCCGGATGGTGATATATTCCGGAGAAAATCCGTTTTCAACATCCACCCCCAGCTTTTTCGCAGGTAAATCACGAATGTGCCCCACCGAAGAACGCACAACGTAATTTCGACCAAGTAACTTGTTGATTGTCTTCGCTTTCGCGGGAGACTCAACGACAACCAATGATTTAGACATTATAAATACTCCAGAGAATAATTGAAATCAGTAAAACGCATTGTGATATTACGTAATGTATAAAATAGGAGTTTCTCGATTGTTATATGCTCTAATCTGCAGCCACTTCCGGTTCGGTACCGGCGAGTAAAGGCTGAGTCTTCATCCACTGCGTGACGATTAGCGTGATAAAAGCGATAGCCCCTCCGCTGAGAAAGATAATCTCGTAACCGAGTTTTATCCATACCAATCCCCCGATTAACGGGGCACCCACCGATGCAATGTGGTTCATGGTAATCCCCATCGCCAGCGTCGGCTTGAGGTCGCTTCTAGGTGCAATTTTGTTCACGTAAGTCGTCATTGCGATCCCACCGACAAACAGGAAATTATCAAGACAGTAGAGAACATATAAATGATTTGGGTTTTTCAGCAGCGCGTATCCAATGAATATAAAAGTTAAACCGATATAGCTCGCGCTCAACATAATACGCTCACCGAGTTTATCCACGAGCCAACCCATTAACGGTGAAAAGAGCAATACAACAAATTGATTAATCAAAACGAGCTTGATAATTGTGTCCCGATCGGTGTGGTGTACTTTCACAAGGGTGAAAACGGCAAAGATGATGAAAATTTGTCTGCGCCAGCCTTGTAGAAAAGATAACAGATAGTAGAGCCAGTAGCGTTTTCTCAGCACAAAACGATTTTCACGCTCAGTCTGCAACTGACGTGAGGCAAACATTAACGCAATACCTCCAATGGCAGCCATTGTACCACCGATTTGGAATAAACCTCCAAATTCTAACACATCCACGGTCAACTTGCACAGGATAATTGCGGCTAGCATCGAAAGCCCCTCAACGCTCCTCAAGCCGCCAAGCCACTTTCCTTTCTCCTCTCCTTCTGAATAGAAGATTGACATTGTCCCTCGCAACGGCAACCAGGCATGAAACCCAATACTCCACACAAATGAATAGATAAGCACCGCTACAAAACTGTTTGCTTGCGAGTATAACGCTAATCCCAATCCCATCACAATGAGTGAAACCCCACCAAGCAGCGGCGGTGACAAAAGCACTGTCACCGCGATAAAGAGGGCGTTAAGAAAACCGGGAACTTCTCGCAGCGATTCCATATAGCCCAACTCATGGGCTTCCATGCCGATTTCCTCGACGATAAAATTATGGAAAAGCGAGGAATTAATGCCAAAAAAGATGCCAGCTCCGAAGATGGCTATTGCCAATAATCGAAAATTACGATTCCAAGATAGCCAAGGTAGCATAGAGGTCCTTATCTAAACCAACAGAAAATGTAACGCAAAGTCGCAATGGCGCAGAGACACAAGGAAAAGAAAACGTGAAAACGAGACCATTCACGTTCCTATTTTCCTGTTGTTGTAATTGTCCGAATTTCGGTTCCCGTCTAACACCAATGAATTGACGAGCGTACCTCCGATTGTTTGTGAGAAAACGTCAATCAAACAGATAATTCGTGGGGCGGTCCTGCATCTTGAGGGCTGCGGATATTGTCAACAAGCTCTTGGACTTCAGACGGTGGTGGTGCGGTAAGTAAAGAAACGGGAACTGACACCAAAAAGTTGAGTACCATGCCAAGCGTTCCAATGCCTTCTGGGGATATGCCGAACAACCAGTGTGCGGGAACATTCAGTTCAGGACTGATGAACTTAAAGAAAATGATATAGGCCGCTGTGAAGGTAATGCCAACAATCATGCCACTGATCGCGCCGATGTTGTTCATCCGTTTCCAGAAAATACCCATAATGATTGCCGGGAAGAATGAGGCAGCAGCCAAGCCGAATGCGAATGCAACCACCTGTCCAACGAAGCCGGGTGGATTGATGCCAAAATAGCCCGCAATGCAAACGGCAACACCTGCTGCGATACGTGCGGCGATTAATTCACCTTTCTCACTAATCTCTTGGACTAGCTCTCGCTTCAATAGATCGTGGGCAATCGAAGTTGAAATTACTAACAATAAGCCCGCCGCTGTTGAGAGTGCAGCCGCCAATCCACCTGCGGCAACCAACCCCACAACCCAGTTTGGCAGCTTGGCGATTTCAGGGTTCGCAAGCACCATAATGTCGCGGTCGATGGTCAACTCATTATCAATTTCTGAGTGCCGTCCTCGATACTGAATGCTACCGTCCCCGTTCTTGTCATCAAATTTGATGAGTCCTGTTGTTTCCCAGTTCTTGAACCAGCTCGGAACTTCCGTGTATTTCGTATCGGAAACCGTATTCAACAGATTCGTTCGGGCGAATGCTGCTACCGCGGGAGCGGTTGTATAAAGAATAGCAATGAACAACAACGCCCAACCCGCAGAACTTCGCGCCGCAGAAACTCTCGGCACAGTGTAAAAACGCACAATGACATGGGGGAGACCAGCTGTGCCAATCATCAGTGCCGCTGTGATAAAGAAGACATCAATTGTCGCCTTGCGTCCATCGGTGTATGCGTCGAAGCCCAGCTCCTTACTCAATCCGTTAAGCTTGTCAAGCAAGAATTCCCCCGAACCGTCCGCCAGCACCCCACCAAAGCCGAGCTGGGGGATGATGTTGCCTGTCATCAACAACGATATAAAGATTGCTGGCACAAGGTAGGCAAAGATTAAAACACAATATTGCGCTACCTGCGTATAGGTAATCCCCTTCATACCGCCGAGCACAGCGTAAAAGAACACGATGCCCATGCCGATCAGTACACCAAAGGTGATGTCAACGTTCAGGAATCTTGAAAAGACGATGCCGACACCGCGCATCTGTCCTGCGACATACGTGAAGGAAACAAAAATTGCACAGATAACCGCAACGATACGGGCTGTCCGCGAGTAGTATCGGTCACCGACAAAATCAGGCACAGTGTACTTGCCGAACTTCCGCAAATACGGTGCCAACAATAAGGCTAACAATACATAGCCACCTGTCCAGCCCATGAGATAGACCGATCCATCGCGCCCCATGAATGAGATGAGGCCTGCCATCGAAATAAACGATGCGGCACTCATCCAATCAGCTGCCGTCGCCATACCGTTGACAACTGGCGGCACCCCCGCACCTGCGATATAGAATTCCCCAGTTGAACTTGCCCGCGACCAGATCGCCACACCGATATAGATTGCGAAGGATAAGCCAACCATCACAAATGTCCATGCCTGTACGCTCATTCCTCCTCCTCTCTTTCGGAGGCACCGTGCTGTTTATCAAGGCGGTTCATCAAACAAACATAGATGAAGATCAACACGACAAAGACATAAATCGATCCTTGTTGTGCGAACCAGAAACCGAGACGAAAACCACCAATTTTAATTTTGTCGAGATGGTTGACAAACACGATAGCGCAGCCGTAAGAGACGATGACCCATACCGCTAATAAAGTGCCAAGGTACTGCAGATTCTTTTTCCAATAGGCACGGTTTTTATCGTTTCTTGTCATATTCTCCTCCCTCACTATGGGTTCTCGTGATAGACGCCAAGATGACTGGCTCCAAATTGGCACAAAGTTTAACAAAAAGGTATATCTTTGTCAACTAAAAGGTGACTTCAAAGCGGTAGCTTGTTTGGCACCGGAGGCTTCCGATGTGAAATCCGCCTAGCCTCGGAATCACACATCACACTGATAAAAAGGCAGCAACCGAACTGTCGTATTTACTCGACCTTCCGCCGTTTCGACTGTCACTTCGCTGCCTTCATCGGTAAACGCGGTTCGGACATACCCCATCCCAACTGTCTTTCCAAGTGTGGGCGAAACAACGGCACTGGTTATCCAACCTATCTCTTTGTCCCCATCAAAGAGACGGTCACCGCTCTGGGGTAGAGTGTCGTCCGTGATTTCAACCCCCCGTAGCAGACGGTTCGGGTGGCCCCGATACTTCATGCGCGCAACAATCTCCTGACCGATATAGCAGCCTTTCTCAAAACTAATTGCACCTTCCAACTCCGCTTCCCCAGGGAAAATAGAATCGTCCAATTCCGCTCCGTATCGAGGGATACCTGCCTCAATTCGGAGGCTATTCAAGGCGGTTAAGCCCACCGGCTCTGCAGCAAATGTGCGTCCTTTTGTCAGGATAGCATCCCACAGCCACTCCATCGATTCAGATGCGGTGCACAGATTGTATCCAACCTCGCCGGTCTCGTTGGCACGAACACAGACGATCCATCGTCCGTCAATTTCACCGACAATACTGTGATATTCCGGGAGATCCCGAACATCAAATCCATAGACCACTTGAAGCAATTCAGCGGATTTTGGCCCGTGGACGCCAATAGCACCGGTGCGCTCAGTGAAGTATTCAATTGTCACATCGTCGGCAATCAGGTATTTGTCTAGCTCCTGATAGAGGATTGATGTCGTTTCAGCATTGGTCTCAATACCGATGGAGTCCTCGAAAACGTACACTTTCATGTCCGCGATGATCTTCCCACGATTCGTCAGAATGGTTGCATAGTTTCCTTCTCCAACCGAAAGTCGCTCAACATCGTTCGAGATGATGCGGTGGAGGTATGCTGCTCTGTCGCTCCCGGTAAGGCGAAGCCTTCCACGATGCGAGAGGTCTATAATACCGACACCCTGTCTCACTGCACAATGTTCTCGGTCGGGGTCAGTAAAATGTCCAATCAGTTGCCAATCTCCATCGCCCGCCGTAAAAGTTGCCCCAAGTGCGCGATGGATTTCATAAAGTGGCGTTCTTTTCATCGGTTACCTTCCTTTCTCCAGTCACGTCCCGCTCTCACCTGCTCGATGAACTGTATCGCATTTCCAGAAAAATGATCTTTAATCTCACCCGGCGTCAATCCAAGCATATCGGCTACCTGCCGTTCTTGGCGTAACTGCTCGTAAATCACAAAGGTTGGGGTGGGATCGCAGTGTGGCAGATCTGGAAAACCGCCATAATATTCCCACGCCCGACCATAGGTGATATATTTGCCGCGTGCACACCCCGCCACGATATTGTCCGAACCGAACATAACCCGTTTGCGATCTTCATGTTTCATCAATAGAAAGTGAGAGTAGATATCGTTTACCGCTGATGTGTCATACCAGATATTCGGCATATCTTTGAGGATATGAATTGCCGCCTCCATCATAAATGCGTTGAAGGCACGAGCGCAGTGTGCGAGGATCCATTGGGCTCGCGGATATTGTTTCGTGTAGTATTGTAAATCTTTAATGTTTTCGGGGTCGGCCGGCCCCGTTTTCTTGGCAAGGTGCATGGTAATCGCTAGTCCCATGTCATGGGCGACCTCAATAAAGGACTCTGGCAGAAAATCCTGAATCCGAGCGTTTGCCGGATCCGGTGCAAACGTGCGATACGGCTTTAGTCCAAAAAAGTCGTGCTTTTTTACTTGGGCCGCGACATAGTCCGGCGTCATGTCTGGCGTGACCATCATGTTTACTTCTGATTGCGAGTCTGCCGCCATCTCCGCTGCCATCCAGTCGTTGTGCCCCTCTGCATCCATGCCCGGCATCGGAGTGCCCAAAACAAGATAGTGCATCTCGCGTCCCGGGTACAGTTTCGCCGCCCACGCCAGATGGTCCTGATAGTCAATCTCCCAACGGAGCCCGGTGGCTGGCCCTGTCAGTGCGCCTTTGTGTGCCTCCGACCACATGTGGGTGTGCATGTCGTAGACCACGGTGGGCACGAAATCCTCCAACTCCTTTTCCCAGATGTCACGGTCAAAGTCTCTGTAATCAATGTTTACCATGGGTTTTACCTTCGTTAATTGTTGCGGCACATGTCGTCCTTCTGGGGCTTTAATTAGCACCTTATAGTGAATTTAAAAAATAAATAAACACTTGCGCCCAACGGTAGGTGCGGTTACAAACCGCACCGCAGCGCCCCCCCTTAATCCCCCCGCTAGCGGGGGGATTAAGGGGGGGACTACCCAACGGGAGATTGGAGTGTCTCATTAATTCTAAGGTCCACTATAATTTAACAGCAGGTAACTTGGATTATATCAGCATATCGTATTCAACTGACCAGCCGCCCAAAGTACCGCATTCGCAAGCAAGCGCAAAAACATCTCAACCTCAAAATCTCTCTGATGTCCGAGTGAGGTATAGAAAACAGGTCCACCGTGATGGCTGCGCGTCCATGCTACCGGTTCCGTGTGTTCTTCAGTTTTTCCCGTTAATAGCAATGTAGTATCGGTCGCAATGGAAGGATTTTTGTAAAGGCTGCCATAAGCGTCAAAGTTTGAGATGCCCTGTAAGATGGGATGGTCTTTTGCTTTCGGATGGATTTCGGCGTTGGCAATGGGACCTGCGCCATAGTGCCCTTGGTAATCCCCGCCGAGAACCTTTTTATCAAAGTCGAGCCAATTCTGATAGGCGTGACTTGCTGTCCGAACCCCCACGATGGGTTTACCTGCGTCACAATACGCTTTGAAACGGTCAAGCTCTTCACCCGTGGTATTGAGTCGCCGCGTGAATACTAACAGCACATCCGTGTCCTGCAACGGTTCAAGAGATTGATCGTCGTCTTCATTTTGATAAATAATCTGTGTTGCTTGGACAGGGTGATTTTTCTCAACATAGTCTTGGAAAACGGCAAGCGATACTTCCGAATCATACTCAAAAGAACCAGAGAGCATACAGAGCTTTAACCGATTATCGGGCATCTTCGCTCCTTCTGTGCAGGAAGAGAAAACTGTATGGATGCGGGTTTTTTTTGTCCGGCTGGCAGTCAACCCGTTTGACCTCATGCCAGTCCGCTAGGTCAAATGCCGGGAAGTAAACATCGCCTTCAAAGCAATCGTGGATATATGTTAAATAAAGACGATCTGTCCGCGGTAAAAGCAGTTCATAAATCGACGCACCGCCAATTATCATAATTTCTGCACAACCGCTAGCCGTATCCAACGCTTCCTCAATGGAATGGCTCACGATGCAGTCCTCCGCTTGGTAACCGCGGTCATGTGTCAGTATGATATTGGTGCGTTTTGGCAACGGTTTGCCAATGGACTCAAAGGTTTTGCGTCCCATCAAAACAGGCTTGCCCAATGTGTATCGCCGGAAGTGTTTCATGTCGGCTGGCAATTTCCACGGCAACCGGTTGCCTTGACCAATCAGGCGATTTTTATCCATACCTGCAATGATGGAGATAATCATCTGTACGTTCTTTCACACGGCCATCGGTGCTTTAATCGTACCGTGGTGTTTGTAGTTGTGAAGCTTGATGTCCTGCATCTTGAAATCGTCAATCGACTTTACCTCCGGATTCAGATAAAGTTCGGGAAGTTCAAACGGTTCCCGCTGCAACTGTGTTTCCACCTGATCGAAATGAATATGATAGATATGTGCATCGCCCAAGGTGTGGATAAACTCGCCCGGCACCAAGTCCGTTATTTGCGCGACCATGTGCAGTAGCAGGGAGTATGATGCAATATTGAACGGTACACCGAAAAACATGTCACAACTGCGTTGATACATTTGTAACGACAGCTTTCCTTCACCGACAAAAAACTGGAAAAACGTATGGCAAGGCTCAAGTGCCATCTGATCTAATTCCCCCGGATTCCACGCCGTTACGACATGGCGACGGCTGTAGGGTTGCGTCTTTATCCCTTCAATAGCATTAGCAAGCTGGTCTACAATTTGCCCATCGGGTGACTGCCAGGACCGCCACTGTACACCGTAAAGGCGTCCGAGATCGCCCTCGGACCGCGCTCTCGGTTTCCAGTAATCCGCATCCGCATTGGCATCCCAGACATGACACCCCAACTTCTGGAAGTCTTTAACATTGGAGTAGGCTCTCAAAAACCCCAAAAGTTCGGCTTTCATGACCTTGAACGCTAGCTTTTTGGTCGTGACGGCCGGAAACCCATCTGCCATGTTATAGCGCATCTGCATGCCGAACAGTGCACGGGTGAAACCGTTACGTCCGTCACGGTCTACACCTGATTCTATAATCTGTTTCAGCGCATCTAAATACTGTTTCATCACCTAGCCTTTCCAATGAAACAAGGTTTCAAGGATAAAATTTTACGCTCATGTTAAGATTTAGTGGAAAGAAACCAAGTTTTTTTAACCCCCCTGCAACTCCCCTGACAAGGGGGGCAAACTCGGTTTCTCTGAGTGCTATGCATTCTCTTTTTACATGAACCAATTTTAATTCTTGTTGTCCGTGCTGCCAAACCCACCGCGTGTCTCTGCATCCATTGCGGACACCTCTGACCATTCCGCAGTATCCACTCGCACGAAGATGCCTTGTGCGATCTTATCGCCGCGCTCGATTGAAACGGGTTGGTCTGTGAAATTATAGGTCTGGATCTGAATCTCGTCACCTTCGCCGCAGTAGTCTATATCAATAACCCCAACACCGTGCGGGATCAGCAGTCCTAGTTTGCGAGGCGTGCTGCTGCGCAGCGTCACCATTAACATATATCCCGGCGGCGTTTCGATGATAACGTTTGCCGGAATCAACGCCACTGTCTGTGGCGCGATAGTCACCGATTCACGGCACAGCAGATCAAAGCCGACAGAGCCATCCGTTTCATACCTTGGCAGCGGCAAATCTTTATCAAAGCGTTTGATTTTGACTCTCATACGTGCGCCAATCTGTAACGAAATTGTTCATCAGGAAGAAAGAAGGGAAGAACGGGCGAAGACGAGAAAACTTGCAATCTTCCCGTCTTCCCATTTTAGGTTCTCAATCAGCATAGGAGTGATGCTAGCCCTTATTCTTCGCCCTTATCGTGACGGTAGAGCTGCAGATTGACCCCATCAAGTCCGTCAAAGAAGGCAAGGGTCATCCCCTCAAGCGGTTGGAAAGGCTCTTTTTTGACAGTAACGCCCTTTTCGCGGAGCACTTCCGTGCCGCCCTCAACATCGTCAGACTTGAACGAGATATGATGGACGCCCGGACGGTCTAAACCCCAGACCCCCTCAAATGCAGCCGCAGGGATGAGTTCTAGATTCACGTTACCTGCATCCAAGAAAATCGCTTCACCAAGTTCACCGAGATCAAGGCGGTCTAGTACTTTAAGACCTAGCTTGTTGACATACAGATCTTCCGCTTTTTCCATATCGCTCATCAATAGCGCGATTTTCCAAATTTTCATCTCCATCTTATTTCCCTCCTCCCCGACTGGATCGGGGCTCGAACCCATTTGTGGGCTTATCGGTGTATTTGCACTGAATATCAAAACAGAAAGGACAGCAATCAGAATCGCCAACCGTGTCAACTTTTTCATTTTTGTCATCTCCTCAGGACTTACGCATATCAGCGCGGGGCAAGATGCCCCGCCTACAATTGGCTGCATAAGTCTTACTCTTCAGTTAATCACAGGGGTTATGGAACAGGAATTCCTGCGACCTTGCACTGAATACTATACAGCGAAGTGCTTGCCGTGATGAAGAGTGTGCTCCAGTCATCACCACCCCAACCGAGATTAGCAGCTCGCTCAGGGGTTTGGAGGACACCAAGATGCTCCCCGGACGCATCAAAAATCCAGATACCACCTGGGCCGGTGAGATAGACATTCCCATGCGTGTCAATTTTCATACCATCTGGCACGCCATCGTCGCCTTCTTCTTCGGCAAAAATCCGACCATTCGCAATGGTGCCATCCGGTTGAACATCAAACGCGCGGATGTGCAGACGTTCAGTGTCGTCAATATAAAGAATTGACTCGTCCGGTGAAAAGCAGAGACCATTCGGGCGATCAAAATCATCAATCAATAGTGTCAACGTTTGACCGTCAGGGGAAAGACGATAGACACCTTGAAAGTCGAGATCCTGCTCCCCCTCAACACCGTAATCGGCTGTCAGACCGTAGGGCGGATCGGAGAAATAGATGCTGCCATCCGACTTCACAATCACATCATTCGGACTGTTCAATCGTTTGCCCTCATAATGTGATGCAATCGTAACAACTGTGCCATCAGGTTCGGTCCGAGAAACTCGCCGATTGGCATGTTCACATGTTACAAGCCTACCCTGTTTATCGTAGGTCAAGCCGTTGGATTTACCCGAAGGAACGCGGAAGTTGGTGATGCCTTCCTCCGCCGTCCACTTTTTCATCTGATTTGCAGGGATGTCGCTGAACAACAGAAACTTACCTTCAGCATGCCAGACAGGTCCCTCTGTGAATTCGCAACCACTGCCAAGTTGCTCTAGTTCTGCGTCAGCATCAATCAGGTCTAATAATTTTGGGGATCGAACATCAAGACTCATATACGCCTCCTTTGTCTTGGGTATGCCACCGCAACAGATATTCTACTTGCCATAGCAGCACAGCAGACGTGAAATGTTATGTGTAAAATGTGAAAGTTTGAGGTTATTATGCCAAGTACATATGTGATAAAGTATCACACTCCCGGTCACACCAGAAATAAAAAAATGGTTCAGATATATTGATTGCGTTGTTAGAAGTAGGTGTGCATAGATGGAGGAAGACATTTGACTTTTGTTCCTACGAAAGCTACGGTTCAATAATGGCAAAATCGTAGCAGTTAGTTGCTATTTTGGAAGAATACAAAAAACATGGACAGAAAGCAAACAAATTATTGACAGAAAGAATAGATAGCAAGTATAATTTTCTTGTCGGATGTGCAAACTGATAGTAATTCCCCGTCGGAAGTATAGAAGAGAAAAAGAAACGAGGTAGGTTGGTGTGCCTGGGGCGACTCGAACGCCCAACCTTTAGCTCCGGAGGCTAACGCTCTATCCAGTTGAGCTACAGGCACACTCTAGATTGTAATAATAATTCACATATTATATTTTGTCAAGCAAACTATATTTTGTCAAGCAAATTCTAGGTATACCGATTTTTTGTTATTTCCCATGTGTAGGGAACTTCTACAGGGACAAGTGTGTTCAATGAAGTAAGAGAGATTCCCCCAACTTCCCAAGGAGGCAGTTAATATGAGACGTTCTTTCCAAAAAGTGTCAATTGCGGCAGTTCTTATTTTATTCGCATTTAGCATAGGTTCTGACGTTTTTTCCAAAGGCTTCAGATCCAGTGGAAGAAGCTACGGTAGCAGAAGTTACAGTAGTAGTCGAAGTTATACAAGATCAACCCGAAGCAGCACCTCGTCATCAAGGACTTATGGCAGTTCGTCAGTACGCTCAAGCTCCCGAACGGCTAGGGCAAGCACCAGCAGAAGCTACGGCAGTAGTGCCGCTAGCTCATCACGATCGAGTGCAGCACGGTCAAGCAGTGCAGTACGGCAAAGACAGAGCGCGATGAGCAGCGCAAAAACCGGTTCCGCCGTCTCCACGAGAAACATGACCAGCAGCCAGAAACGGTCACTACAATCGCAACAACGGCAGCAAACTCGAAACCTCAAGGCGGAAAATCGTAGCCTCAAACGTCAAGTCAGACGCGCAGAGCGAGATACCGCCCGCGCCCGTCGCCAAGCGCGTGAAGCACAGTCCCCGATCACCGTCAATAATTTCGGTATGTATTATCCAATGGCAGGTTACTCCATCTATAGTCTAACCGCCAGTATGGTATTCGCAAATATGATTTCGGGGATTTACTTCCACGATTACTACAATCACCGAATCCACCATAGTTGGCTGTGGTACTATCATCATCCGAACTACGACAGATCGCATTGGTCCCGTGAGCGACAGATGGAATACGAAAAGTGGCGAGCCTACTATGACAGCCAAGGGATCAAGCCCGATTCGCGCTATGTCGATCCGGGAACAAATCGAGACGAGGACTACATTGAGGCGCACGTCGAGAAGAACGCCGACAAGTTTTATGGTGAAAATGCTGAAGAAACGGTGACGGTTGAAGAACTCCCAGACGAAAAGGCACTCAGTAACATTGTTTTAGGGGGCGACAGCCAAACTTCATCAACCGCTGCGGTGCAAACACAGTCTCAAGTGCAAACACAACCCCAAAAAATTGTTGTTCAGAAAAAAACCTCTGGGGGCACTTGGTTCGTTCTTGTTTTTGGGAGCATCCTAATTATTGGCGTCGTCGTTTTGATAATGTACAACAAAGGTTACTTCTAAATCGGCATGGGGTGCTACGTGGTGCACACCAAATGTCTTCCAAAAACTAATATAACGCAAGTTGCTAGTAGCGGTCCTATTCAAACCAATAGCCCCTAATCCCTGTGCAAATTGTATCATTTTTGTAGGTCGATTTTCCAAAATCGACGGTTTTGTGTCGAGATATGAATCTCGACCTACAGTTCTGACGGATTTTCAATAACTAGCAACTTAGGTTAATATACCACAATGTATAAACCAGATCCTTGAATCATTCGTTGTTAAATAGAGGTAAATGCAATGGCACTATTTCGCCGCAAATCAAGAGATGAAAAACCGAAGCGGCACCAATTGTTGGATATTCCACTTGGAAGCATGATTGAGCTTTCTGATTCGATCACGTTTGAAATCAGCGACGCAGCTTCCCGCACGTTTGAGTTGACGGAACGGAAAAAGTATGAAGGCAGCAGCTTACTGCGCTATATGTATCGTCTTGAAGACGAAGATGAAGTCGTGGTTTTGGGGGTAGATCGGATCGGCGGCACAAACGAATATGAGATCTCCCGCTGGATCATTGACGGCGAAGAGGAGTTGGCTGAGGACCTTCCTGATGTAATCACGCTCCACTACCCCGATCCTGATGACGAAGACGCTGAAATTTCTGTTGAATATGTGCGTCAGGAGATTGTTCCGGCGGAGATGGCCGTTGTAAATCTCCTAGAGATGGAAACATTCGAGGCAGAATTGCACGAATACACCAGCGAAGATGATGAGATGATGTCTGTCGAGCTAGTCGGGAATTGGTTGACCTTCTATGTCGGTGAATCAATCTCAATATCCGATGTCAACATCTACCCCGCTGAAGATGATGAAGAAGAATATATATAGTCGCCCTCAATCTTTTGAAGGTTCTACGAACAAACAATAATTTTTCCCATTGCATCGGTAGATAACCGCATGGGAGGTAGCAATCTAATGACATTCAAAAATCTTTGCGCGCTTTTCTTACTCTCACTCGCTTCGGTTTACTTCATCTGCCCAGTACAATGTGCAGCAATCCAAGAAGCAGGTGAAAACGCTGACTCCGATGAGGTTTCAAGTCATCATCAGCATCGGATTGATTCACAAGCCGCTGATGAAACGAATCAATCCACTTGCTGTGAGTCTGAAAATCAACCAACCCTTCCCCATGAACGTCAAGAGGAGGAAGAGGGATATTGTTGCTTCAACCAGTGGGAATCACTTGGAACAAGTGAACCCCAACTCGCCTCGCAAATCCAAAAAGACACATTTTTATCTGTTGTTCTAATCCCCAAAACGCCCAGAGTTTCTTTTGATTCTGTCTCTTTCACCGCTTATCTTCAACTTCCCCACGATCCCCGCACGGATCCTCCCCTCCTACAGCTGTCTCCGCGGGCACCTCCGTTTTTTCTTGTCTAATTTTTCCAATTCTGAAATGTACCGATTGATCGGTTGGTCTGTGCACCCATTTTGTTATGCCACCGGTCTAGCTGTGATTATTTTTTATTCAAAACGGAGGTTATTCTCATGTTATCTAGACTTTTTAATCAACAAGCCCTATCTATATTCATCGTTGTATTTTTATCGGTTTCTATTGGTTGCGGTAGCAAAACCGTTGACCTCACCACCTCACAAGATCACCCGGCAAATCCCAACGCCCAACAGGGAACCCCCGTCGACCATGACAATATGCCGCTAGCAAAGATGCACAAAGCGGATATGCCGATGGCAGAAACGCACGAAGGGGATGCAGGTCATCGGGGCGCAGCACTCTCTCCTGATGGCGCAGAAGCATTGGGAGCGATGCTTGATGCCTACATCGCTATTGGAGACCAACTGGCTTCCGATACGATGGACGATGTCAATGCGAAGGCACATGCAATGATTGAAGCCTTCCATACCGTCGAGGGCGAAGCCTCTGCTGAACTGTGGAATCTTCACGAAGCCCATACCAAGATGATACGCGACATAGGACATGAACTTGGCAACCTCTCGGACATCAAAGCTGCTCGAATCGCCTACGGTTCATTGAGCAATAGCTTCAAGCACTTTATTGCGGCTGTGGGTGTGCCTGTAAATTACGGGAAACCTATCTACAGCTATGTGTGCGGGATGGCACCCGATGTCCCTGAAGCAGGGATTTGGATGCAAACTGACGAGACTGTTCGCAATCCGTATTTCGGGAGTGCGATGCTCAGATGTCATACCGCTAAAGCGCAGATGTCTGTCTCTAGTGCCGATAGGTCCGGGGCCAAGGAGATGGAATCGCACAAGCATAGTCATTAACACAGGTGAGGAGTTTGACAAATGAACGAGAAAATGAGATGCGCCGCGTTATTTTTCGCGGCGTTATTCACACTAACCGGCTGCGCTGGCGTATCAAAAAGAGTGGCTTTCAGTGAAGTCCAGCAGCAGGTAGATGAGCGTATCGGTTTCCCTGTTCATTGGAATGCGAATACCGATCCAGCCGATAAAGCAGCGCAAACGATTAAAGAATTGCTAGGCAAACCGTTGGTCGCTGATGCCGCTGTGAAAATTGCGCTGTTGAACAACCGTCGTCTACAGGCAACCTATGAGGAACTCGGTATCGCACACGCTGCTGTCGTTGAAGCGGGTACTCCCTCAAATCCTGCTTTTCATGGAGATGCAACGTTTGGACTGCCACAGGATCCAGATAAAGCACATCCCGCTCACGCCCACTATGTGTTTCAGATTGAGATGAATTTCCTGTCGTTTCTGTATGGCTCAATGCGAAAGTCAGCTGCGGAATCGGAGTTCGAGACAGCAAAACTCCGCGTGACAGCGGCCGTGATGGATTTGGCAGGCCAGACACGCAGGGCATTTTATCGTGTTCAGTCTGAACAGCAGATGCTAGAAATGTTGCAGCAGGTTGTGTTGGCGAGCGAAGCGGGATATCAATTTGCTAGTGAACTCTACGAAGCCGGGAATATCCCAGAACTAGATCTGCTGCTTCAACGCACGCTTTATGAACGATCAAAGCTAGCCCTTACTACTGCAGAGGTAACACTTGCCGAAAATCGTGAACAACTCAACCGGTTGATGGGTGTGTGGGGTCAAGAGACAGCTTGGACAGTTGAGGCTCGGCTGCCAGACATATCAACGGACCCCATGACCCTTGATAATGTTGAGCAGATTGCTATTGAAAAGAGCATAGACCTCGCGATCGCACGAGGAGAGATTGTGGCTCTAGGAAAACAACTTGGTGTGGCAAAGGCGATATCCCTAGTTCCACGGTTAGAAATTGGTGGAGAGCTTGAACAGGAAGCAGGCGCGTGGTCAGTGGGACCCGCACTCGGATTTGAGATCCCCTTGTTTAATCGAAAACAAGGTCAGCGAGCGGCGGCAGTCGCAAAATTGCGCCGACGGCAAGAGGAATACTACGCCCTAGCGGTTGAGATTCGTTCTGCGGTTCGCGCAGCGCAGCGTCGTTTACTAAATGCTCGACAAAACGCGCTGTCTTATCAGAATGAGATTCTTCCGCTCCAAGAGAAGATCCTCGAACAGGTCCAGCTACAGTACAATGCAATGCAGGTAGGGACACCACAGCTGCTGCTAGCGAAACAGCAACAGATCGATGCCGGTCGAAATTACATCCAAGAACTCTACAGTTATCATGTTGCACGCGCCGAGTTTGATCAGATTCTTAACGGCCGGCTAGTCATGGATGCACAGGCAGATATGTCTTTATCACAAGGGACCAGTGTTGTTGAGCATCTTGAAAACGCAAACACAGGAGGAGGTCATTAAAATGAATCGAAGAGATATGCTCAAAACAGGAGCGTTGGTTGGTGGTGCCGTAGCTCTAGGCGCAGCCAAGTCCAGCGCGGCAGAATCCCAATGGGAGAAATCTTATGCGGGTGAAGTACAACGCCCCGCGTTAGCACCGGGGTTGCCCGGTAAGGACTACACGCCGGTCATCACGCCCAACATCTCCGCTTTACCGTGGAAAATTGTTGATGGCGTTAAAGTCTTTCACTTGGTCGCCGAGGAGTTATGGCACACTTTCGCCCCCGGTCTGAAAGCGAAGTGTTGGGGTTATAATGGACGGGTTCACGGTCCCACCATTGAAGCGGTGGAGGGGGAGCGTATCCGTATCTACGTCACCAACAAACTCAAAGCTCCCACGTCTGTCCACTGGCACGGCGTCTTTCTCCCAAACGGGATGGACGGGGTCGGAGGGCTAACCCAGCGCGCTATCCAACCGGGTGAAACCTTCAAATATGAGTGGACGGTGCGCCAATCGGGCACCTATATGTACCATTCCCACCATGACGAAATGACGCAGATGGCGATGGGCATGATGGGAATGGTCGTTTTCCACCCCAGAAAAGCCTCGTCCGATTATAAGGTAGATCGGGACTTCGCTATCATGTTGAGTGAGTGGCGAATTGATCCCGGAACTTCCACGCCCAATCCCAACGAGATGAACGACTTTAACGTTCTGACGATGAATGCGAAGTGTTATCCCGGAACCGAGCCGTTAGTCGCCAAAATGGGGGATCGGGTGCGGATTCGCTTTGGCAATCTCTCTGCGATGGACCACCATTCGATTCACCTCCATGGCCACTACTTCAAAATTACTGCGACAAACGGAGGCAGCATTCCTGTTGCAGCGCAGCATCCGGGCAGCACTCTCTTTGTCCCTGTCGGTGACACGCAGGATATTGAGTTTATTGCCAGTGAACCGGGGGATTGGGGAATACACTGCCACATGACCCACCATGTCATGAATCAGATGGGGCATGACTTTCCGAATGTTGTAGGGGTTCAGAAAGAGGGGTTCGATCAGAAAGTTCGTCACCTGCTGCCGGCGTATATGATGATGGGAGAGCACGGCATGGGAGAACACGGGATTCACGTTGAAGCGGGACACATGCCAGTGCCAAAGAACAGCATCCCTATGGTGGGTGCAAGGGGTCCCTTCGACTACATCACAATGGGCGGTATGTTTACCCTCCTAAAGGTTCGGGAGCAGCTTGCCAGCTATGACGATCCGGGGTGGTATAAGCATCCCCCGGGCACGGTTGCAGACGTTGCTTCAACAGAGGAACTGCGCCGCGATTTGGGAAAAACGGGGGGCAGTTAGGAAATCGGACAGATAACGACGAGTTGTAGGGAACAACGAGCCTCCGTTCCGAGAGTCTAAGAGTTGTTCCCTACCATACGGACTCTTATTGGCATCGTAGGTTGGGTTGAAACGCTTGAAAACACATCGCTATCAAGGACAGTAGGGGGTTTGTCTGTCAACATTATATTTTCACAGGCAGCGAGAGTGAAATCCAACAGTCACAGCCGATGCACTAAACTCACCTCTATCTTTCCTAGGGCTATTCAGCTTTCGGCTTGTTAACCATTTGGGGCGAAACGTCGCAACCCGGACATCGCTTGGCCAGTAAAGTATCGGGATAGGGAAATCCCTCTCACAGCAGAATTAAATGACCCTAAATCTTTCCTTGATTGTCTTGACAGTTGCTATATGTGGCAGTTATACTGATACACAAGCCTAATTTGCAAGGGAGAAAAACCGATGAAACCCAAAGCCGTTGTATCCTGCCGAATCGCTCTTTTAAGTGCCTTAATTGCTGTCTCTGCCACTTTCGCTTGGGGGCAGGAAACAACCCTGCCCAATGAGAAATTGGCTTCCATTTTTCCAAATGCAGCGAACTTCTTAGAAAAAAAGGCGGACTTAACGCCCGAAAAGGTTGCTTCCATCGAAGAAGAAATCGGAACCGCGCTGCGTCCCGAAGATCTTAAACCGACATTTTACATCGCTGTCAATGAGAACAGTAAGCCAATGGGGTTAGCACTGTTTCTAGCGGTCAAAGGACCGAACGGTACTATCAGCGGGGGCGTAGGACTCGATATGACAGGGAAAATAGTCAAAGTCGCAGTCTATAAGCACAAGGAAGCGGCTGGAATCGCCGACGACAAATTCCTCAACCAGTTCAAGGGTAAGGGAATCGAAGGTAAATTCAAAGTTGGCGACGATATCGAACCTCTTGCTGGAGCGCAAGCGGGCTCCCAAGCCGTTGCACTCATCCCGCAAAAAACCCTTGCTATCAGTTATGCCCTGTTTTTGAAAAGGCCTGCGAAGGCTGAAGAAGAAGCCCCAGAAATGATTGAACCGGAGGATCTTAAAGAGGTCATGGCGATGATGAAAGACGAATATGACCTTATCCGGGCGTATTTCCAAAAGGGGGTAGAATCAAAGGATAATGATAAAGCAGCAGCAGTGCAGGCAGCAAAACGGCTTGGCAAGTATACTGAATTAATCGACTATTTTGAGCCCCCTAAAAATCCAAATGAAACAGAAGAATATACCTATTTTCAACAACAGTTCCACAGTGCCCTCAATGAATTTGCCCAAACCCTTGAAGCAGAGGGCATCTCTGAGAAAACCCAAAAACAGTGGCAGGGAATCATTGATGTGGTCAATAAAGCACATCTCCGCTTCAGCGTGGAGGAGGTTGACCTAGATGAGGACTTATAGTGGACCTTAGAATTAATGAGACACTTCAAACTGGTGCGGTTAGGAAACCGCACCTACCGGACCCGATAAATCGGGATCGAAACCGAGGGGCGAAAGTGTCTATCTGTTTTTTGAAGTCACTATAAATTAGGAGGGCTAGGTATGACAAACGTCCCAAAGGAAGGGCAGAAACGACGCACATTCTTCAAGGCTTGTATGGCAGTTATTGGCGGTCTAATCAGTCTAGCGATGGGTGTCCCGTTGATCGGATTTGCCATCTCACCCGCTTTCAGGAAAGCATCAAAGAAGTGGGTGGATCTCGGTATCGTTGATTTGCTCAAGGGGAGCCGCTATAAAAAAATCAACTACGTCTTCCAAGCCAAAGATGGTTGGGTTGAGGCCAACAAAAAACGTTCTGTCTATGTCACGGATCAGGGGGATGGAACTTTCGTGGTCTATTCGCGTATCTGCTCCCATCTCGGTTGCCTTGTGCGATGGGATGAGGGGAAAGATCAGTTCTTCTGCCCTTGCCATGGTGGGATATTTGACAGCGTAGGTAATGTCGTTGCGGGTCCACCGCCTGAACCGATAGAGAAACTGCCGGCCAAAGTGGAGGATGGCGTCTTATATGTCAAAGAGTCCTAACCCCTTAGACATTGAATCGTATCGTTAATACATCGCCATCCGATACAAGATAATCCCTCCCTTCAAGTCGTAGCAATCCGTTGTCCCGCGCCTCTATTAAGCCCCCACAATCCACCAGATCCGCCCAGTGGATGGCTTCCGCTCGGATAAATCCTCGCGCCATGTCCGTATGGATTGCCGCCGCTGCATCAAGGGCGGTCATGCCTTCTTTGAGCGTCCAAGCTCGCAACTCATCCGAAACGACAGTGAAAAAGGTTATCAGCCCGAGGGCGCGATACGAAGCATCAATCACCCACGCCAGCGCGGACTCGTTGAGCCCCATCTCAGTCCGGAAGATTTCCGCATCCTCCGCGTCGAGCTGTGCCAACTCCATCTCCAATCTTGCGGAAAGCGTGATGATTTCAATTTGCCGCTTTTGGGCGTACTCTGCAAAATTGGAGCGTACCTCCTCTGCCCTTTCCAGCCGATCCTCGCCAATATTGAGAATCAATAACAACGGCTTTTGTGTCAAAAGTCCGTAACCGCGTATCGTACGTTCATCTTCAAGGGAAAGCGATAACTCCCGAATGGCGTTTCCCCCTTCCAGTGAGGCCTTGCATTGTTCCAAAACGGCACGCTCATGCTCTAACGTTGGAATTTTCTGTGTCCGAAGTTCTCGACTCAGCCGATCTAACCGATTGTCAATAATTCCTAAATCTGCGAAGGCGAGCTCAATGTCAATCGTTTCGATATCCCGCTTTGGGTCTACATCTCCGTCAACGTGCGGCACAGCATCATCTTCAAATACACGCACAATATGTGCGAGTGCATCAACCTCTCGGAGTTCAGCGATAATCCCCGCTTCCAATCCCTGAAGCGCAATATCCCCCTTGGAAACGCCAGCGATATCCACATAATCAATGCTTGTTGGAGTTACCCTGTTAGGGGTGAATACCTCCGTCAATGCTGCCAACCGCTCATCGGGAACTTTAACCGAACCGGCATTCCACCCCTTTTTACCAGCGTAGGTCCCCGTTTCTGCTTCGGATTGTGTCAGTGCATTGAACAGAGAGGTTTTTCCAACATAAGGTAGCCCAACAACCCCAATTTTCATTTATCAAGCCGCCTTTCTAGGTGTCCATTGTATAAAAAGAATAGGACTTACGCGCCTCAATTCTAAGAGCAGATAGGGACGCAGATTTCGCTGATTGTCGCAGATAATAGGAGGGATCTCCGAAGCCCGCACCTCACTAAATGATCCTAACCCTAGACGTAAGGAGAGTTGACTTAACTTTCAGGGTAATGTACAATTGCGCCACATTCAATAAACCCAACTACGATAGGGGGAACAGATGAGATTTCAGGGAAAATCAATCGTTATAACAGGTGGAGCCTCAGGCATCGGAAAGGCAACTGCCAAACAGTTTGCCTCCGAAGGAGCAAATGTCGTCATCGCCGACGTAAACCCTGATGGTCAAGCCGTTGCCGAGCAGATCGGTCAAGAAACCCAAACAAACATATCCTTTGTCCAGACCGACGTTTCAAAAGCGGAAGATGCAGACCGTCTCATCCAAGAAACCCTTCGCCAACACGGCCAGTTAGACATCCTGCACAATAACGCGGGGATTTTAGTTGTCGGCGACGTTACCACAATACCTGAAGCCGATTGGGACCGGTGTATCAACATTAACTTGAAAAGTGTCTACCTCGTCTCCAAATACGCTGTCCCAGCAATGCAACAGACAGGCGGCGTGATTATCAATACGGCTTCCACAGCCGGTATGTCCGGCGGCGGTGGTTATTCTGTCTACGGCGCGTCGAAAGCAGCCATTATTCTGTTGACGCAGTGCATGGCTCTCGATTTCGCAAAACACAAGCGGGGGGAATTCGCGTCAATGCAGTCTGTCCCGGTCCAACGGCGACACCGATGATTGTTTCCTCTGATGCTGACCGACAAAGCACGCTTGAGCGATGGGCGGAGGAGCTTGTTGCCGATTGGACGTGCGGGTGAACCTTGATTGTCGCGACACCGCTATAATCAGAAGGCTGTCATTGTGCTTCTCCTATCTGGCGTCGACGATGATGCGTCTGCTTTCTGTTACGGGAAGCACAAAGCGTTTGTCGTGCCGAGGTCTTTCGGTTTGGCGTGGACGTTTGCCGCACATCTGTTACGGGTATCGGCTAACAGCGCATCGCGGTTGATGTCTGAATTGATCGCCTCTTTCAAATCTGCGATAAAACGCTCAAATAGTTTGGCTTTTTCGCTATCTTCAGTATCTGCTTCCGTTAAAACGTAGCTCCCATCTAATTCAGTTTCAATGATTGCCCCGTCGTTTTCAAGAGGATTATTATCACTTAATACGTCATCTTCATCGGCCCCAATGAAATAAACCTTAATATGTTTTGTTACCTCGTCTTGCGAAAGTTTGATAGTTTGATCAATTCGATTTGAGGTAACTCTACCTGAAACGACAGCTAAAACTTTGGAAGTATCAGGATGGTAGATAACGATATCAACATCAGGCATGTGACAACCCAATTGACCTCCATAGTTGATTAGTAAATTCCGCTTGACTTGACTGAGTTGCTTCGATAAGTTTATAGCTGCTTTTAGAGTATGACCATGTGCAACGTTCAAGCCAAGTGATTTGACCTCATCAACAATGATATATGGGACGAACTTTTTTAAACTCTCCCACCTCAAAGATTGCCAACTTTGTCCATTAGCATTTCTCAACTCAGTTGTCAAGCCCTCGCGTACAACAGCCTGTACCAGGCCACCAGATAACACCTCTTCTTCATAGGGTTCAATGAGCTCATCGATAACGTGGCTTGTGTACCAGGCCGAACTGAAATCAATAACATTTTTCGCTATCAATGCGTTTACCAAGTTTTCATTATGAACATAACCCATTTCGTATAGAGTATCGGTAAGAAGGTTTTTCTTTTCAGCAAGGCTGTGATCGGTTTTGACAGCTTTAATGGTGTAATTCATCGTTTTAGATCTTCCATGTTAGTGTAAAAATACTCGCGTCTTTACTGTGAAATTTCCCCAATTTCCCGTGAAAATCATGCTTTTATCAATCCTGTCGTATCAGCGTTTCCATTTAACGTGATCGTTCATGTTGTGTTTTTCAAAAACTTCAAGAATATCACGACAAAAATCTCGCGTCTCATGATCTCCAGTGGATTCTGAAAGTTTGTATAAACGAATAAACATCTTTTTCCCTGTTTCCGTCTGTTTCAGGTTTTTCTTACGGAAATTGTGAGGTGCACAAAGCGTTTGCCCATTTTCGATTGTTGCTTTGCCGCCTAAGTCCTTCGGTTTGATATGATCCGCCTGAATTTCGACACCATCGCGTTGTCCTTTGCCGCATATCACACAACGATAGCCGTCTCGCTTGAAAATCTGTTCCCTTTGGGTGGGGGTAAAATCTTCTAGATCAGGATTTGCAATGAAATCGGGATCGTATTTATAAACACCTTTTCCGAGCTTTATCAGTTTTCCCTCTTGCGCCAATTTGCGAATTGCTCGGTCCGTATCTCGAAAGACTTTGCCCGTTCTTTCTTGGTATTCTTTTGTAGCCCAGTCAACGACTTCGGGGTGCTCGATGGCACGATTCGGGTGCTTCATAAAATATTCCATTATCAACGCTAATTGAGTGATTTTCTGGGGCATTTTTTTGATTCCTTTAACGTTGCAAACAGACTTCGATTATTCATAATCCGCTTCTGAGCCAAGTCGCAATAGCCTCTGTCAATTTCAACGCCCACACCAAACCGGTCATTGTTCTGTGCTTCTATTAAGGTTGTCCCACTTCCCAAAAATGGGTCAAATACAACATCCCCGACGTAGCTGAATAACTTGATGCAACGATACGGTAATTCCCGCGGAAAGGGGGCGGGATGTCCTATTCGTTTTTTACTCTCTCCGTTAAATGTCCATACCCCATTTGTCCACGCCATAAATTCATCGCGTGTGATGTCCGATTCTTTACTTCCGAGCTGTTTCTTCCAAGAATCCTTATACAAAATGACAATTAGCTCGACAGGGGCAATGACATAAGGTGCAGATGCGGACATCCAAGACCCCCACGCGGTTCGGCGGGAGATATTTCCTTCATTCCAGATGATTGTGGCGTGGTATTTCCAATCTACCGCTTGTGCAATTCTCGTGAGATCCGCACCGACGCTTCGATGCCCACCCTTGTTCTTATCGAGCGGAATGTTCAGAAGCAGGCGAGCGTGTGACTTACTCCATGCGTAACAATTTTGTATCCATTCTCTGCTAAAATCAAGGTAATCCTCATAACTTAGCGTATCATCATTAGAATCGTAATCAATGCCGACATTATACGGAGGAGAGGTAACAATCAGGTCAATAAATTCACCCGTAAACAGATCGGGTTTACAAACGTCGCTATTGATAATATAAACGCCCTTTTCTTCAAAGAAAGGATCAGCCTTGAAGTGAGTGGGTATATCCAATTTTGGATTTTTCATATTGACCTACCTCCAAGCAACTATCCCGTTGCAAATTCGACATCAACTGGATAGGGAATAATACCAGATCTATATCCACGTTCCATGCAATGTATAGGCCTTGCAAATCTTCAAAACGCATAATAATCACTCCTTTAAGCCAATTACAATATATTCCGTCGGATACGCCTCAGAATTTGCCTTGTCGTTACTAGCAAACCGACCCGTTTTTTCATCTCGTTTTTGCGGAAGTATCTTCAACGGGATTTCCCTTTTAATGATTCGATCGAGTTTGAATCCTGCATATTGCAAACTTTCAGCGAAAACCTCAGCATTGAGAATGTCCACGCCCCTTAACCGCGTATTTCCAATCACATAGCAACATCGGCCGCCACGCTTTAGAATTCTGAAACTCTCATCAAAGACTTCCTCTATATCAATAAAAAAAGCTGAAATTTCCTTTGCCTTTTTTGGACTTTTACTTGACATCTTATCAACGATTTCCGTGGCAATTTGACTGTTTAATTGTTTATCCTCATACTGTTTGAACGAGGTTCCAATGAACTCTTTTTTGTACTCATTTAAATCATCTGTTAAGTCAAGCCAGATTGTCGAAAGTTGATGCAGGTCTGCATATTCATAGCTAGTCACATACGGGCTTGAGCTAACAATTAAATCAACAGAGTTATCAGGAACAGGTTGCTCTTTTGCATCACCAACTTGAATATTTAAGTGTTTTTCACATTTGTCGAGGTAGGGAACAGCATTATAAAACTGTTCATTTCCTCTCTGCATCTTCATCAAATGTCTCCGAATTGCAGTGGACGGAGTTGTGGGCTTCTTTTTAAAATCCCTTGTTGGTTTTGTGTAACCTTTGTTCCATATTGAACAATTTTTGAGAATATTACTGAAAGCAACACGAAGGAAATCTCGGAACGTTTGGTCATCCTGATTAGAGATTACAGTTAAGATTGTACCAAGTTGATTCTTATGCTCTGTTGAAAACCAATAGTCAATCTTCTCAATGTGTTTTTCAGGAATTATTGGCTTAATTGGTGTATCATATAGCTCGTTTTGGGATGGATCTAAAAAACTCAGCACCGACAGAAATTGATTTACTTTTTTCTCAAGGTAAATTGGTTCAATCGGCTTGGATTTTACCTTCGTTACTAGGTAAGATATTTTATTGATATCAGTTCCACTTGCCTGAAAACCTTTTGATATAGCAGTAACAATAGTCGTACCGCTGCCCATAAATGGATCGTTAATGTGGGCATGGCCATCAATTATATATTCGGCAATCAATTTTTCAACCAACTGGGGGATAAACTTGGCAGGGTAACGATGATAATCGTGCGTCCACTTACCTGTTTCCGATGGCTTGCACCCCGCAAAAGCCCAGCCTTTATCAATCTGTTTTTCATTAAATAGCTGTAAAATCTGTTGTGTTTGCATAACCTACCTACGAGCAACTATCCCGTTGCAAATTCGACATCGACTGGATGCGGAATAACACCAGACTGATACCCACGTTCCATTAACGCCCTAACCCCTGTTCTGCCTTTTTCACCGTAGTCGAGGGTGTAGTCGTTCACGTACATGCCGACGAATCGGTCTGCCAATTCGGTCTCCATATCACGCGCATAGTTCATGGCGTAAGCCAAGCCCTTCTCGCGGTGCTCCAGCGAATACTGAATGCTCTGCTTGAGGAGGGAGGTGATGCGGCGGATTTTTTCCGTTCCGAGGTCTCGGCGGATGGCATTCGCCCCAAGTGGCAGCGGTAATCCAGTTTCCTCATACCACCATTCTCCCAGATCGACCACCTTATGCAGCCCCGCACGACCGTAGGTGAGCTGTCCCTCGTGGATGATCAATCCCGCGTCTGCGTTGCCCGCCTGAACATACGGCAAGATCTGATCAAACTGAACAACTTCAGGCTCAAAGTCAGGTTGGCAAAGCCGCAACGTCAGGTAGGCGGTCGTCATCTCACCGGGGATTGCGATTTTTTTGCCTGCGAGGGCTTCTCGCTGCATCGGCTCTTTGGATACAACGAGTGGACCATACCGATCACCGATGCTCGCTCCACAAGGCATTAGCGCATAATGTTGGGCGACGTAGGCGTAGGCGTGCACCGATATGGCTGTCACCTCCAATTCCCCATTGACCGCCCGTCGGTTCAAACTCTCAATGTCCTCAGCAACTTGGACAATCTCAAAACCATCGGTTGGAATTAACCCGTTAGCGAGGGGGTAGAACATAAAGGCATCATCAGAATCGGGGCTATGACCAATACGAATTTGTTCAGATTGCGACATCAGTTTCTCCCATTACGGATAGCGGTTTGTCAAGTCATGGGCCTTAACAAACGCGCACCTCAAGCGGATTTCGCCCGGATTATATCAGATGATGAAGAATATCGTCAAGGAATTATGCCCGTCAATTTCAACTTGACATAGAAGGCAGCTTGTGTTATCGTGTTTGCTCTTAGGGAAATATTTATCTGCTTTCACAGAATGTTATCGTTGATAGGTTTTTGGAAGCAATGAACCAATGGAGGGAAATCAATGGATGCGTTAGCTGAAAGATTGGACGCGAAATTACGCGAATGGGAACCAAATACTGTAGCGGAGGTCAGGGAACGAATCGCAGAAATTATTGATCTTGCAGACCATGATGTATTAGATATAATGCAATCACGTTTCGTAAAACAGGAGGTTTTGAATCTACTCGATGAACCCGTATCCCGCTGAGATTTGGCTGGCAGATCTTGGTTTAGCCGCGAGAACGCGCCCTAACCATCTTCATAAATTTATTTCCTGCGTTCTCCCTCCCGTGATCCAATTTTCCTTGCAATTCCGTAAACGATTATGTATAATTACCCCTCGTTGTGCTGTAACGCGTTGCCAGCGATTTTTGGCACAATAATCTCCCGTAGCTCAGCTGGTAGAGCAGGTGGCTGTTAACCACTTTGTCGGCGGTTCGAATCCGTCCGGGAGAGTTATTCCAAGCTCTGTTCGGTATTTTTGCCGAACAGGGCTTTTTTATTTTGCACGTCTTATAGATTGTCAAACGATAACTTCCGTCTCACGCTCGGTTGCCCCGACCAGCGTAATTTCTGCGAACCCGGCTTCCCCCATACCCGTCACCCGCCTTAAGAGAGGTTTCAATGCTGGATCAGGGATGATTTCGACCAAAGAGAGCACCTGATAATGGACAGGAAAGTCTAACATTGTGATCGCTGCCGAATTGGCATACGTGATGGCAAACTTTGCATCAATTAAGAGCACCCCCTCGACCATCTTTGATAGGATGCTGGCCCTTAGATTGCGCTCTCGGGAAATCTCATGAATCTGTGTTTCAATCCGATTCGCCATCTGATTGAGGTGATTCGATAAACCGCCAAGCTCACCCGATGCAGCAACGGAGACACGCGAGTTCAATTCGCCAATCGCAAGTGATTTTGTGGCTTGAGTCAAATCCCGAATCGGTTTCGTGGTAACATTGGTGGCAATGATGCTGAACAGAATTGCAAAAACAAGCCCTGCGCTGATTGCTAACAATAACGCAAGTTGCTAGTAGCGGTCCTATTCAAACCAATAGCCCCTAATCCCTGTGCAAATTGTATCATTTCTGTAGGTCGATTTTCCAAAATCGACGGTTGGGTGTCGAGATATGAATCTCGACCTGCAGTTCTGATGGATTTTCAATAACTAGCAACTTAGGTTAACAATAAGAGATAGATTAGGGGCATTTATAGTGGACCTTAGAATTAATGAGACACTCCAATCCTCCGTTGGGTAGGCCCCCCTTAATCCCCCTGCTAGCTTTCCCCCCTGCTTGCGGGGGGGACTAAGGGGGGTGCCGATGCGGTGCGGTTAGAAACCGCACCTACCGGGGGGCGCAAGTGTTCATTTATTTTTTGAATTCACTATAAATGACCCTGAGTCAGGAAAAGATTTTGATAGACTTTTCTGGTCTACTATGTTAAGATTCAGGGTTAATCTAGTAAGTCAAAAGCACAACGTTCCAATAGAAAGTGAGCCACAATAAATATGCACAATTCCGACAACGAACTGGAACAGGTATTAAGAAAAGAGATCGAAGGTGAGGTACGATTCGATCCGTATTCCAAAGTCTTATACAGCACCGACGCAAGTCTGTATCAGATGGAGCCCATCGGCGTTGTTGTTCCACGACACAAAGAGGACGTGACAAGGAGCATCCAGATCGCTTATGACCGCAACCTGCCGATCCTGCCTCGTGGCGGCGGAACAAGCTTGGCGGGCCAGACGGTGGGACAAGCAATTGTCATTGACATGTCCAAATATATGAACGAGATCATCGAGGTCAACGTCGAGGAGCATTGGGCTCGGGTGGAACCGGGGGTTGTTATCGATGAATTGAACGAGTATCTGAAACCGCATAATCTGATGTATTCCGCCGATGTAGCAACGAGCAGTCGGGCAAATATCGGGGGCACAATCGGCAACAATTCGGCGGGCGCACATTCCCTGATTTACGGGAAAACCGTCGACCACACGATGTCACTGGATCTACGGTTATCCAACGGAGAAGCGATTTTTGTTGAACCAATCTCGCTCGATGCCCTCGCCGCCAAAAAGCGGGGCAATTCCCACGAAAGCCATATCTACCGAGAGATATGCCGAATCGCAGCAGAAAATGAAGATGAGATTCGGAGACGATTCCCACGGGTCCTACGCCGCGTTGCCGGATACAATCTCGATGAGTTCGTCACCAATGCAGGATCAAGGGATCTGACCCCTTACCGCAGAGATGGCTGCGATGTCGATCGCCCCTTCAGCCTTGCGAAAATCATCGTCGGATCAGAGGGAACCCTTGCAACAACAGTCGAAGCAAAAATTAACCTCGTGCCGACTCCCAAGATGACCGCGCTCACTGTGATTCACTTTCACACGCTAATCGAGTCGATGGAAGCGATGCAGCCAATCCTAGAATGCAATCCCACCGCTGTTGAGCTCATCGACAAGACCATCATTGATATGACAAAACAGTCGTTAGAGTTTTCCCGGATCAGTACCTTTATCCAAGGCAGTCCGGGAGCAATTCTCGCTGTAGAATTCTACGGCGAATCAGAGGACGAACTGTTTGATCAACTAGATGCCCTCGAACGAAAAATGAAATCTGTCGGCCTCGGCTACGCCTTCGTGCGCTGTATGACAGCAGACGAAAAAGCGCGGGTATGGGACACGCGGAAAGCAGGCCTGGGCTTGCTTATGGGCGCACGAAGCGACTATAAGCCGGTCGGGTTTGTGGAGGACGCAGCAGTTTCGATTGAAAATCTGCCGGAATACGTTCGCCGCTTCGAGAAAATTGTTGCCGACCACGACACAACGGCTTCCTACTACGCGCACGCTAGCGTCGGATTATTGCATAACCGTCCCGTGATTAATCTCAAGAAAGAAGAAGATATTCAAAAGATGCACTCCATCGCGCGCCATGTCCGAGATTTGCTGATGGAACTCGGCGGTGCAATGAGCGGTGAGCACGGTGACGGACTGGTGCGAAGCGAGTGGATAGAGAGCATGTTCGGATCCCAGATTTATCAGGCGTTCCGCGAAGTCAAAGCCGCATTCGATCCAACGGGCATCATGAACCCCGGCAAGATCATAGACCCACCACCGATGACGGAGAATTTGCGCTTTGGTCCCAAATACAACGCAATCAAGATCGACACCTATTTCGACTTTTCCAGTCAGGGGGGATTCGGTGCTGCTATCGAGATGTGTAACGGCGTTGGTGCATGCCGCAAGAAACTGACCGGCACGATGTGCCCATCCTACATGGCGACGCTGGAAGAGGAGCATTCAACACGCGGACGGGCAAATGCCCTGAGAAATGTGCTCTCTGGAACGTTGCCGCATGATCACTTTAAAGGCAAACGGCTCTACGAAGTGTTAGACCTCTGCTTGGAATGTAAAGCCTGTAAGGCAGAGTGTCCGTCCAACGTAGATATGGCGAAGCTGAAGTACGAATTCCTCGCCCACTACTACAAGGAAAACGGTCTGCCCCTGCGGAATCGGTTGTTCGGCAATATCGCCGAGCTCAGCGAGATCGGCTCTGCGTTTGCGCCGATGTCGAATTGGTTCATGAACAGCGGTATCTCCAAATGGGCGATGGAAAAGGTTGCGGGAATTGATCGACGCAGATCGCTGCCCAACTTTGTCCGCGAAACCTTTGAGAAATGGTTTCAGAAACATCAGGATTCCCACACCGACCACGGGAACGAGACACGGAAGCAGGTTGTGCTTTTCCACGATACCTTCATGAACTACAACTATCCCAGTATCGGGAAAGCTGCTACCGCTGTGCTTGAAGCTGCGGGATTCGAGGTGATTCTGCCAGACAAGCGGTGTTGTGGTCGCCCAATGATCTCTAAGGGTATGCTTGAGGATGCCATTGAGAATGCACGCTACAACGTTGAACATCTCCTCCCCTACGCCGCCAAAGGCATCCCCATCGTCGGTTGCGAGCCAAGCTGCCTCTTGGCGTTGCGCGATGATTATGTGGATCTTATCCCCAGTGCAGATACAGATCTCGTTGCACAGCACACATTTATGCTTGAGGAGTTCCTGCTCTCTCTCCACGAAAAGGGGGAATTAGACCTGAATTTTGAGGATACAGAGAAAGAGATCCTGTTGCACGGACATTGCCACCAGAAAGCTATTGTCGGTGTGAAACCTTCCGAACAGGTTCTGAGCTTGCCATCGGGTTATAATGTCAATGTCGTTGATTCCGGGTGTTGCGGCATGGCAGGTTCGTTCGGTTATGAAGCCGAACACTACGATGTGTCAATGAAGGTTGGTGAGCGTCAACTATTCAAAGCAATCAATCAAAAGGACGGCGATTTTGAGGTAGCGGTGGCGGGAGTCTCTTGCCGCGAACAGGTCAAGCAGGGAACGGGAAAAGAGGCGAGGCATCTGATCGAAGTTTTGGCTGATGCAGTGCGTGATGCGTGAAACGTAATATAGCATAGATTACCTCAACACACAAAGGATTGGGATTTCTTTTCCTTTTTAAGGGAGGGAGTTTATACCAAAGATTCAATGCTTATCATCTATCTCACAATAGCAGTGCTCTCAGTTTACATAGGTGCCGCGCTCGCCTTTTACATACTACGTTCAAATCCGGTCATTTTCGCTCGCTAAAGCACCATCTGGATTAGCCCACGGCTCTTTTTATCAAGTACCTCCAAGTTAGAGATCTCAAAGCGGTTGCCGTCCACATCGAGCAACAGCAACCGGCGATCTGTAATCCACTGTGCGTTCTCGGAGACGTTGCGCACGACAAACTCTCGGTTACCCCGGTCAGTCTCAACTTCCCAATAAGAGACACCAAACTCACTCTTGAGCGAGTCGACCCGCTTGATAATAGCGGTCATGTACCGCTGCTCAATCTCCTCCTTAATCATGCGTTGAGACGTAGCGTCCAAAACAATTGGATCTTCGACCGTACAGATTACCTCATTCTTCTCGTCTAAGAAACAGATGTACCGATCGGGTTGGGATAACGGCGCAGCACACACCACCCGAACCTTAATATAGGAACGGTCTCCCTCAATCGTCAACCGCAATACCCACGGCGGCTCGCGGAATAGGCGGATCGCTTCAGGCTTAACATGCTCCGGATGGGTTACCTGAATGGGCGTGATTGTCCTCTCCGTTTTTGCTTTTTCATTTTCAGATGCCATTGCATTCTCCAATCAAGTAATCTAAATTGCTATCCAAATGTGCCTAGCACTCAACGATTCGTAAGGCATTACACAATATCTCCATATTAATTTGCGGCATGTAAGCAAGGCTTCACATTATACTCCGTGCCCCATAAAAAAGTCAAACGGCTTTCACACGATGTAGGGCTATTCAGTTTTTGGCTTTTTAACCATTTGGGGCGAAAAGGCGCAACCCGGACATCGCTTGGCCGGTGAAGTATCGGGATTGGGAAATCCCTCTCACAGGAGAATTAAATGACCCTACACACGATGACGCTATTCATCATCGTCCTCCGAGTTCTCTTCTGAATCGTGCTTTCCACCGCCGACCGCCATAATCGCTGTCGTTGCCTGCTGTGTATGAACCAGCTTGTAGAAGATCCCCTTCCGCGCCATCAACTCTGCATGTGTACCAACCTCTCCGATTTTACCTTCGTCTAAAACGACCAGCCGGTCTGCGTTTCGCAGGGTTGAGAGCCGGTGGGCAATCGCAAAGGTGGTTCGTCCTTTGACCAGCCGCGCAATCGCTATCTGAATCTTTTTCTCAGTCGGTGTATCAAGCGAGGAGGTCGCTTCATCAAGGATGAGAATTTTGGGATCATGCAGAATGGCGCGTGCAATAGCGATGCGCTGCTTTTCTCCACCGGAGAGTTTTCCACCGCGTTCGCCAACCTTTGTGTCATAACCATCTGGCTTGGCAACGATAAAATCATGCGCTTCCGCTGCTATCGCTGCACGAATCACCTCAGCAAACGTTGCGTCCGGTTTGCCGTAGCGGATATTTTCAGTAATTGTAACATTAAATAACGTCGGTTCCTGATGGACCATTCCGATCTGCCCACGCAAATCTTCAAGTCGGATGGCCCGACTATCCTCACCGTCAACATCTAAACGACCCCGATTGGCATCGTAGAATCGGCAGATTAGGTTAATGAAAGTGCTTTTGCCGACTCCCGATTTACCGACCAAGCCAATCATCTCACCGGGCGTTACCTCCAGGTTAATTCCCCTGAGAATTGGCTTGCCCGGATCGTAACCAAATGTAACATCTTTGAAGGATATCCGTCCTTCGAGTTGGGGCATGGCCTTCGCCTCCGGAGAGTTGAACGGCTCAACAGGTGTGTCCATCACCTCAAAGATTCGCTCTGCACCCGCATAGGCACGGATCATAAAGTTGTAGAAGTCACCGAGCCACCTGAGGGGTCGGTAGAGCATCCAGAGGTAACTGATAAACGCAGTCAATTCTCCGAGTGTCAATTCTCCGCCGAGGATCTGTCGTCCGCCAAAATACCAGATAAAGAACACGCCGAAACTCATTAGAAAGTTCATCACCGTGAAAAAGACGAACCACGCCCGATCTGCACTTACGCTCACCTGCCGCAGTTCGTCATTCCGGCGATTAAAACGAACCCCTTCTCGCTGCTCTTGGGCAAAAGCTTTGACCAATCGGATGCCGGTGATTGACTCGTTTAGATGGGAGGAAAACCGTCCCCACTTAACAGACCAACGACGCCAGTAACGCTCCATACGATTCCAGATTAGTGCCCCACCCAAGACAATCAGCGGCACAGGCATCAGCACATATATCGTGAGAATCCAGCTTTTATATAACAGCAACGTCAAAATACCGAGTAACAACAGCACATTCGACAGGATGAAAGGAAGGTCATAGATTAGGTATTCCTCCAGAAGTTCTGCATCGTTAGTCATCCGAGATATGAGGTTCCCGACTTTTCGCTTATCGTAGAATCTCAGCGGTGTGAACTGTAACACACGATAGAGTTCAGTGCGAATGTCTTCTGCTGCTCGAAACCCTAGCCAACTACTTATCGCTGTACGACCCACTTGGGATAGCCATATCAATAGACGAATCCCCAAAAGTGCCAATGCAAGCCAAACCAAAAGCCCAAAGTTTGATTTCGGCGTGAGAACATCGTCAATAATGCGCTGTGTGATAAGGGGGGGTAATAACTCGATCAGTGCAGCAACTGTGGTGATTACAAAAACGAGTATAAGTTGAACGCGATAGGGTTTAACATAGCTGACAATCCGCCAGAATGTGTCTCGCTTCTTCGTGCAGCTAATACATCTGCCATCCTTCTCGGCGAGCAGGCGTCCACACTTTTCACACCGTGTGCGCTCCGTCTCCGTAGGCAATTCGAGCATTTCCCCTTTGGAGAGCTGCTGAATACCGGCGGCGATCTCAGCAAACTTGGATGCCAATGAACTAGAATAATGTAGATAGACCGGTTCCCCTTCCTTACGTTCTACCGCGAGACACCCTCCCCCAACGAGTTCCTCTGTTCTAGCTTCCTGCACGGCTGAAAGCGGAACTTCCACAGTGCCATCTACACCCTCAGTCGGTATAAACAACAAGTGTCGATCCGTGGCAATCAGCCATTTTTCTCCAAATGCTTGCTCGTTGATGAGATCCGTAGCAACTTGGAAAAGGACCTGTTCCTCCGGCGGTTTTATCCGTTGCAGTTTAACATCTACTTCAGGAGGCAAGGTTTCCATAAAGGGTTTCATCGTTATCTATTCACTCTCCCATCAACGAAAAATATAGGGCATAACAGACTAAATGGACCTTCTTGAAGCACCTCCACTTCAAAAACGGCCTAGGTCATCGGTAGTTTCACAAGAAGGGGCGAACCAACTTCATCTAACTCACGATTCTCGAATAACTTCAGATCTTCTACAACAACAATGAGTATATCACAATCAGTACCCCATGTTCAATCCTTCCCAAAGCAGTTCGCAAACACATTACCCTCTTGTTGAATCTCCATTTTTTCATGGATGGAATACTGAGCGCGTGTTATAATTGACCGACCCTCGGACTGATTTACAAAGCACACAGAAACACAGGAATTGCCGTTCAAGGAGACCCTCACATGACAACATCGCAGAGATATTGGCGGGTACTCAGCAATGATGATGGTTGGATAATGGGCACCTACGGGCCACCGCTGACCCCGGACGATATGCGCGACAAAATGATTGCCCCTTATGCTGGATCGCCGGTTGATGTTTTTCTCTGGTCTATCGGAGGACACGAAGTCTACGACTACGAAACCAAAGTTGGAGAACGATTCGGTGACGGGTATGAAGACCTTGACGCCGGGCAACAGCGGAAGGCTGAAAATCTGCGCCAAATGATTAGGGCCTACGGCGGTCCGGTGACGGTAATTTCGCAGCTGTGTCATGAGGCGGGTATGGCGTTTTTCCCGTCCATCAGAATGAACGAGCATTACGACATGGAGGAAGCAGCTCCGAATTACGGACGCCTTCGCCGTGACCACCCGGAGCTGTGTATCGGGCGCCCCGGAGAATCCATACCGCACGGCTGCCTCGAATGGGGCATACGGACTGGATTAAACTACGCATTTCCAGAGGTGCGCACCCACATGTCAAGGATTATCTTTGAGCTAATTGAAAGCTTCGACATTGATGGCATCGAACTGGACTTTATGCGCCATCCCGCTTTCTTCCGAGTCCCAGAAGCATACCAATACCGATACCTAATGACAGACTTTGTACACGGTGTTCGGACAAAATTAGACGAAGTCAGTCAGGAAAAGGGGAAGCCGCTCAATCTCGCCGTGCGTGTACCACCGACGCTGGCAGATTCCAAAAGAATCGGACTCGACGTCGAGGTGTGGATGAAAGCGGGCCTGGTTGATATGCTCATCGCAGGCGGCGGATTTATCCCGTTTGAAATGCCAATCCGGGACTGGGTCGAAACCGCCGCAGGCACCGGTTGCAAAATATACGGCTGTTTCGAGGGACTAAGACCACTGCTAAACGAAAAATCGCTCAGGGCACTTGCTCTGCGGTATTGGGAAGCTGGCGTAGATGGCATCTACTTTTTTAACTATTACAGCATGTCCAACGACTGGAAGCGAAATGTCCTGAATCAACTGGCTGATCCTATAGTGCTACGACGGCTCGACAAGCACTACGAGTTAGACCACTCCAATCGACATCAACCGACCTCCCAACTTGGCTATTCCTTCCTTAACGCCATCCCTGCGGCGCAACTTCCCGTCCAGTTTAATCAGACCTTCTATGATCGTGGTATAAGGCTCCATCTAGATATCGCAGACGACGTAGAAACAGCCGTTGCTGACGGTGCTTTGAACAGATGTGTGCTCGGACTCAGTTTTGAGGGTTTGATGATTGAAGGCGTGTTTGAAATATGCCTGAACCAAACACCAATCCCTTGGAGTACCGGCGATGATGCTTCAGATAACAAGACTCGCATGGAGTATGAACAAGGGTGGAATCAATACCCATCTCGAATCCAAGAGGTATCAATCCTCGGTGCTACCATCGAATTTGCCGTCGGCAGCCCACCGCTGAAACAGGGGATAAACGAACTAGAGATTCGACAGGTCAATCCCCAGCCGATAAGGGGTGAACCGTTGGTATTGAAGGATGTGACGGTTTCAATTTATTATCACTGACAAGCTTCTGAGTTATTACCCGCTGAGGGAAGGAGATTGCCATGAAAATAGTAACCATTCCAACCAACGGGGAGATTCTTGATACGAAAGACCCCTATCCCTACGGGTGGCGTGAAGCAATACGTACTTTGCCAGACGGAGAGGAGGTGCTGGAACGGACGCCTCTAACACTTGAGGATATCCTTCACCCACAGGTGGGAGATTACCGAATGCACGATGAAGAACATGAACGATTTTGTAACTATCTCTACAATGTGCTATCCGCTCGATTGGCAGATCGACCTAATGCTATAGTTTTGCACGATGTGCGCGTAGCGTGGGCACTGCCCGATCTGAGAGCCCACGGGCCCGACATTTCGGTAATTTTCGACCTCCGGCGGCGCATTAATTGGAGTACCTTTTCGGAGGTAGAGGAGGAAACCAAACCAAGCCTAATTATCGAAATCGTCTCGCCTTCAACCCGCTCAACTGATGTTGTCACAAAGGTTGACCACTATGCGAGGGTCGGCGTACCGAATTACATCATCGTAGATCGATTTGAGCGACGGGGGGTGATGGTGCGAGAGTTAGTGGGATACCGACTCACACCGGATGGCTATGAGGAATTGCGTCCCAATGCGGATGGCTGGCTCTGGATTGAACCTGTCAACATCTGGTTGAACTTGGAGGACGAAAATCTCGTTTGTTATGATGAAGTGGGCAATCTGATACAAAACTATGTTGATGTATCGGCTCGTGCTATCGAAGAAGCTCAAGCCCGCATTGAAGCAGACAACCGTGCTGCCGAAGAAGCTCAAGCCCGCATTGAAGCAGACAACCGTGCTGCCGAAGAAGCCCAAGCCCGCATTGAGGCGGAGGAACGAATTCGCCAACTTGAAGCTGAATTACGGCGGCGTACATCGTGATAGCGTTATGTAATGCAAATTTTTGCACTTGTCAGTTTGAGAGGTATGGGAGGAGATGGGAGACACAGAAGCACAAACATTAAAAAAACTTGAACGCCAAGGTCGAGATCTGAAAGGTATCTGGAAATGGATTTTTGAGATTATTGCTGTCGGCTTTGTGTGCTTTTATATCTACGGCGCAGGTTTTGGAACATCGGGTGAACAGTATCACGTCGGATTGTACTTGCTCCTCACATTCGTTTTGACCGGTATGTTCCATCAGTTCAGGCGTGGCTCACCTGAATCTCGTCCGTCGGTAACCGACTTGATACTGGTTTGTTTAACCATCTTCGTGATTGGATATTGGATTGTCGAGTATAAAACGCTCGCAGATCGGGCGGGAGCATACAGCCAACTCGATGTATGCGTTGGGGCAGTGGCGGTGATTTTGAGCCTTGAGTATAGTCGTCGGACAGTTGGTTGGGCCCTGACCATAATCGCTGCGGTCGGGATTATGTACGCCCTGTTCGGTCAGTCAATGCCGTCTGTCATCGCCCACAAGGGATTCCCGTTACGCCGGATTTTTGAATACAGTTTCTTCAGCCAAGCGGGTATCTTCGGCATCATGGCAAACGTCATGGCAACGTATGTTGTTCTGTTTATCTTCTTCGGCGCATTCTTGGAAAAATCGGGGGTAGGACAGTTTTTCATTGATCTGCCGATGGCTATAGCAGGACGACTAGTGGGCGGGCCCGCGAAAGTAGCAGTCGTCGCCTCCGGATTCTTCGGTTCGGTGGCAGGGAGTGCAATCGCAAACACAGTCGCGACCGGTGCATTTACCGTACCGTTGATGAAACGCACCGGTTTTCGATCTCACATCGCTGGTGCCGTTGAAGCGACAGCATCGGTCGGAGGACAATTCCTGCCGCCGGTGATGGGTGCCGGCGCGTTTATCATGGCGGAACGCACTGAGCTGCCATATAGCCACATCGCGATGCTATCGGTCATCCCGGCACTACTGTATTTTTTCTCAGTGTGGGTGATGATACACCTTGAGGCAAAAAAGGAGGGCATCGAAGGGCTGCCTAAAGTTGAATTGCCACACCTGGGCACACTGCTCAAAAGTCAGTGGTACTGCTTGATTCCTTTAGTTGTGCTGGTCGCCACTCTGGTTGTGGGACAGACAGCATCCCAAGCGGCGTTCTTCGCTATCCTGACTACGATTGGCATCAGTTACCTTCGACTAGAAACACGCCTCACCCCCCAACGTCTTTGGGAAGCAATGGTCGGTGGAGCGAAAAATTCCCTCGCCATCGGCGGAGCAGTTGGCAGCATTGGAATCATCATTGCCGTAATCGATCTTACTGGACTTGGCAGGATCTTTCCCGACCTAGTCCTCTCCGTCGCTGGAGATAGTCGTGCAATTGCTATCTTACTGCTCGCCGGCGCATCCCTCATCTTGGGGATGGGCATCCCCGTTACCGCCGCCTATCTGATTACCTCCGAACTCGCTGTTCCCATTCTCACAAGCGATCAGATGGGAGTTTCCTTAATTGCGGCACATCTGATTGTCTTTTGGCTTAGTCAAGATTCTAATATCACACCACCTGTCGCACTCGGCGCGTATGCTGGGGCCGCAGTAGCGCGTGCAGATCCGTGGAGAACAGGTTGGGCATGTTTCAAATTCGCTAAGTTCCTGTATATCATGCCGCTGCTGTTCGCTTATACCCACATCCTGTTTGATGGCACCCTACTGCAGAATGTCCTGTCGGTTGTGACTGCTGTGGTAGGCACGTTCATCTTTTCGATCGTTACGATGGGGTACTTCCTCCGAAAAACCACATGGGTAGAGTGGATTATCCTCGCGGTCGCTGCTTTCTTAGCGTATATTTATAATATCTATACTTTCGCAATTGCACTTGGATTATTTGGGGCTGTGTATTTCATTCAGAAACGGGTAAGAAATATATCGGGAGAAACCTCCTGAATTAACGACATATTGCAGATAACAAAAGGGTAGGACAAACAACGTTATATGGATATACGCACCCCCTCCGATCATAGACACGACCTAGAGGCTCTCCGCGCTTTAGCCATGTTATTAGTCATCGTTTTTCATGGCTCTCTAGCGTTTTTCAATGTTCCTTGGCCCGTTCGGGATGTGCAAAGAAACGAAGGATTTGGCGTTTTTTTTCTTGTCATACACGGGTTTCAAATGCCACTTTTCTTTATGACAAGCGGCTTCTTCACTGCGATGCTGTGGCGCACGCGCGGGGTAAGGGGGTTGTTAGAATATCGATTCCGGCGTGTCTTCATGCCGTTGGTGTTCGGGCTTGTCACTATCGCCCCACTTACATACTGGATCAACGAAACATTAATTGATGCGACGCTGCAACGTACGAGAGACGCTGCTCCGGCTCCTTCAGAAGATTCGCTGGCAAATATTTGGGTTGCAGTCAAAACCGGAAACCGTGAAGCTCTCAAGACGCACTTGGCGAATAGAGTAGATCCCAATATCCAAGATCCGCAATCCGGGCTAACCCCTTTATCGTGGACTGTTTTTACAGGGGAAGTCGAAATTGCTGAGCGACTTATCAAAGCGGGAGCAGACGTAAATCGAAAAAACAGAGATGGCGGCACACCTTTACACGAAGCCGCCTTTATGGGACAGGATCGGATTGCTAGAATCCTCCTTCAAAACGCTGCCGATGTGGAGGCGAGGAATAATGACGGTCAAACCCCATTGAACCTTGCACAAACAGATTGGAACCATATATACGTGAGGGTCCGGGAATTACAAGTGAAGCTAGATCCGGTAAAAGCCTTTTACGGCAGAACCCGCATCGCTACAATCCTCACTCAATATGAGTCAACGGGAACGATTCCTAGCGTAAAGAAACAGAGCCGTTTATGGCGGATACTCACAACAGGGAGTGTATTTGCACACCTCTGGTTATTCTGGCTTCTCTGTTGGTTGGTTCTCGCTTTTGCCTTATATGCCGCAATTGCCGAACGGAGGTTGTGGCGGGGTCCACCCCAAAAAATCATACTTTCGCCGTTCCGCTATCTTTGGCTGATTCCCCTAACCATGGTGCCGCAATGGTTTATGGCGGCGAGAGGTGCGATACCGAACTTTGGCCCAGATACTTTCATCTGCATTATACCCATGCCGTATATTCCTATTTATTACGGTATCTTCTTCTTTTTCGGCGCATTCTACTACGATTGTGACGATAGCGACGCAAAAGTTGGAAAACAGTGGATAATTACTATGCCCGTGGCTCTGTTGGTTATCTTTCCGGTCGCGCTCATATTAGGACTTAGCACGAACTCGCTGGGGGGCTATCGTCAACCCGTTTTGCTAGTCTTGAAGGCGATGTACGCGTGGCTGATGGTTTTTTCTCTTATTGGTATTTCGCGTGAATTGATATCAAGAGAGAGTAGGATATGGCGATACATTTCGGATGTCGCCTACTGGTTATACCTCGCGCACCTCCCCTTACTTCTTGCAGTGCAAGAAATGATGCGAACATGGGACCTGCCTGCAGTTGTTAAGTTCGGTCTAATATGTTTTGCGGTAACGGGGATTCTGTTGTTAATTCACCAATTCTTCCTGCGTTACACCTTTCTGGGCACACTGCTGAATAGGAATCAATAGATTCCAGCGGCATATAAATCGAGAATCCTCTTCAACTCAACAACGCCCGCAAAGGCACATCTTCATCCTTTGGAAGATAATAACTCAATGGATCACTGACCACGCCGAGCAGCTGTTTCTGTAGGGGTGTTGTGCACTTAGCAATCAATTCATCTGGCATCGCAATGTAGTCCATCGGTTTGACCCACCGGTAAGCGTATCCGATAAAAATTGTCTTTCGCGGTTTGCCAGACCAGTTATGTCCTGGTCCATGCCAAGTCCGTTGCTCAAAGATGAAGGCATCTCCGGCCTTCACATTCATGGAGATAGCTCCCCTTGCATTCCCAGTTTCCGTATCCACGGGCGGGGTGCCGGTGAGCCGGTTGCTACCGGGAACGAGTACCGTCGCGCCTGAAGCCGGATCCGATTGATCGCTGATGGCATATGCAATCTTGAGTAGAATTCTGGGATGGGGCTCTTGCATTTCACTAGGCGATGTACCGCCATCGCGGTGTAGCCCAATTCTGTCCTTGACCTTCGGCGGCGGTTCATCTTTCGATGGAAGTACAAGCAGATGTGAGGTAATCATCTGAATATTCCAATTCAGGATGCCCCAAGCGAGTGGTGCCGTTTTGGGCCAATCGAGGAGTTGGAAAAAGGCATCGTGCTCAGTGATGCAGTTACGCATATTCAGCCTGCCATCAGCTTCCAGATGCCCTGCCTTTTCTTCGCGTTCGTGAAGTTCATCAATCGCTGCGTCAATTTCCGCGACTACATCCGGTTCTAGCGCATTCTCAATCACAAGATATCCGTTGTTTTCGACGAACTCCTGTTGTTCTGGAGTCAAGACCGCGTAGCCGGTCAAATCGTTTTGAACTGACATTTCTCCCTCCAATTCTTGAATGTGTAGGTCGTATAGACAATCCCTATTAAGAGGATACCCGATATAGGAGAACAATGCCAGATATTTTTTAGAAGTAGCTGTCATTAAAAGTCAAACATGCTATAATATGGCGCAAAGGAAAGTAGAAAGGGAGCGGAATGGAAAACAAACGTCTCTTCATCGACGATTTCGAGATTGAAGCGAAGCAGCACCTCAAGCGCAGGTTCCATCCACCAGAAAAGATTGGCACAGTGCTCCAACCGGATCAGCCGTGGGAAGATAAGTCTGGATGCGCCTGTCCAATGGTCATCCGTAATCTGGACGGGACACTCAAGATGTGGTATTGGAACTCAAAAGGCGATCTTAACGACCTTTACGCAACAAGCGAGGATGGTCTTCATTGGGAGAAACCGATTCTCCATCTAGCAGAGATCGATGGTAGCACCGAGAACAACAAGGTTAAGACACCAGGACGGATTGGACCGGGCGCAGTTTTTTTCTGTCCTGAATCCATCCTTTCCGAAGGTGAAGATACGCTATACCGAACAGTGTCATGGATCCCCGGCGGCGACTGGTGCCAACGATACCTGCCAATTTTTAGCCCGGACGGATTCACTTGGCACACAGCGGAAAACGCGGACGATGAACCCGGCATCAGCGATGGCGTGGGCGACACCGGCACCTTTTTGGTTGCCGATGAGGCCTTTCCCATGATGCGCGAAGATGTGCCCGGCCGCTATATCGCTTTCCCACGCCTCCATGCGACTGTCGGTCATTTCCGTCGACGGGCTGTGGGGATGACATTTGCCAATTCCTTACCCAATCGCGCTCGATTGATGCTGGATTGGCCCCGTCCTAACCTTGTTCTTGCGCCGGATCTACTTGACGATGAGATGGCTCGTGAACGCTTGGATAAAGCGTACGCAGCCGGAATCATCCACTACAACGATCCGGTAGATCAGCACTGCGAATTCTACACTATGCAGCCGTGGACAGTAGGCAACGTCTTTCTTGGTGCTCTTTATATCTTCGATGTCAGTATGGATATGTACAAACACAGCATGTGGAACCAACACGGTATAATGGAGACCCAACTGGTATACAGCCGCGATCTGGTGCATTGGGATCGGCTCGGGGATCGCCAACCATGGATTGGGAGGGGTGGAGCCGGTGAACAGGATTGTGCGATGATACACTTCGACAGTGTGCCGATACGTGTGGGGGATTGGATGTACCAGTATTATTCCTCTGGTAATCTTCCACACCCTTCTGTCGATCAGCAGTGGCTATATGAGCAGCAAAAGCTGATTGAAGCGGGAAAACGACACCCGTTACAAGCTATCGGCTGTGTGCGCTTTCGACCGGACCGCTACATCTCCTTGGAGGCGGGCCAGCGTATCGGGCGCGTGATCACGAAAGAGTTGACTGTGAGCGGCAGTCGTCTGGCGGTCAATCTAGATGCCATAGATGGCGAGTTGGTCGTTAGTTTACTGACGGAACGGGGACGACCGCTGAAAGGTTACGAGCAGTCCCAGCCGATGCGGGGCGACCACATTGAGGCCGCTGTGTCCTTCCCAAAACCGCTCGCCGATTTGATCGGTCAAAAAGTAAAACTCCGCTTCACGCTTCAGAATGCAAAGTTGTTCAGCTATTCGTGGGAGAATTGATGTTGACTTCCTGCTTGTATGTATAGTAGCATAGTTTTTCGATTTGAAGCTCTGTGACATTATTAGGTTTCAGATTGAGGAAATCTTTAATAATTTTATTGGCTGCGATAGCAACCACCAAAATGAAAGGACATTAATACACATGATCAAAATTGGCTGTAACTTCCTGAGTTTGCAAAATACGGATGTTGAAACCTTCCTCGATGTCGCCCACGATTTAAGGATGGATATCGTTGACTTTCACTACAGGGCTTTCCCTTCGACGGATCCAGAATATCTCGCAAGCATAAAACTGAAGTGCCTCCAATACGGTATGCCTATTGGTTACATCGGTGTGAGCGGTCTGTTCGTTGGGAATGCAGCAGAAAGAGAGGAACACGCTCAAAATTGTAGGGACGCGATTGACCTCGCTGCGTTTCTCGGTTCACCACTGATCCGTGTGTTCTGCGCCGTGATACCAGAAAAGAATGGCGATGGTGACGATCCTTGGCCCGCGATGATTCGTGGTTACCAAGAGGTTGCCGATTATGCAGCGGCGAAAGGTGTCGCCGTGGGATTGCAGAATCATCCCTCGACAGGTGACGATATGCTGCGTATCAGGAGCGAAACCAATCGAGAGAACTTCTCCTTTATCATGGATACCGGGCAATGGGTCGGCTCACCCGGATCCGGTCCACGCGGCGAAACAGATCCGGACATTGACTTTTACGGGTTCATGGAACAGACTGTGCCATACGCCCTGTATGTCCGCACAAAATTTTACAAAGTCGAAAGTGGCACGGAAGAGTGGCTAGATTATGAACGAATCGCAGGGATTCTGAAAAGTGTCAACTACAACGGCTGCATCTCCATTGTCTACGAAGGCGAACATCCGGATCGAATTGATCAGGTACGGAAAGCCGCTAGCCAATTGCGCGCACTATTAGCAGGCTATTGACGGAGATAGGTATCCATGGCAATCCCAACAAACCAAGAGCTGATCGAGCGTTGGCGCGACGAGCCAGCACCACTGCTCCCACTGCTCCACGCATTCCATGATCGAGACGGTTTCATTTCCGAAGACGCTCTCCGGGACATAGCCGTGGGGCTCAGGATTTCGCTCGCAGATCTCTTTGGAACCGTCACGTTCTACCACCACTTCTCCCGCGCAGCACCGGGGCAAAGTGCACCCCGCGTTTGCACAGGACCCGTATGCTGCTTGGTCGGTGGAAATGAAATCCTTGCTGCGTTCAAGGAAGCTGGTGCGACGCCGATGCCGTGTGCCGGTCGCTGTGATGATTTCGTCCCAGTGCTCAAAAGACATAAAGTGCTAATCGGTGTGGATCCGGATGGGCTTGAAGCCAAACCCTCTCCCCTGCCACCACCAAATCCGGGTGATATTGATGAGTGTGTCTTCGCCGCTATCCGTGAACCGGATCGAGCTAGCATTGAGGGGTATCGTCGCACCGGCGGATATGAGGGACTTACACGCGCAGTGCAGGAAATGCAACCAACAGAAGTAGTCGAAGTCATCACAGAGAGCAAGCTGGCGGGGCGTGGAGGGGCTGGCTTTCCCACCGGGCTCAAGTGGCAGGCAGTCGCCGAAGCTCAGGGCAATCCGAAAACCATTGTCTGTAATGCGGACGAAGGGGAGCCCGGATGTTTCAAAGATCGTGCAATCCTCGACCACGATCCACATGCGGTAATAGAAGCGATGGTTCTTGCAGCCTACGCTACTGGTGCGACACGCGGCTTTATCTACCTCCGATATGAGTATCCCGAAACCCTCAACACGTTAGCGCGGGTAATCGCGGAAGCGGAGGAAGCAGGATTCCTCGGTGAGCGGATTCTTGAGGCAAACTTTAACTTCCAACTCTATCTGCGGCGCGGTGCCGGTGCCTATATCTGCGGTGAGGAAGGCTCGCTGCTGAATAGCCTTGAAGGCAAGCATCCCTTCCCGCGCAATCGTCCTCCTTACCCTGTAACCCACGGCTACGACAACCTCCCAACGGTTGTCAACAATGTCGAAACCCTTGCGGCTGCGGCGCAGATTATGCGCCGGGGCGCAGATTGGTATCGCAATCTCGGAATGAACGGTCACGCTGGCACGAAGGTGATCAGCCTCTCCGGGGATATCCAGAAACCGGGTAATTACGAAGTCCCATTTGGATTACCGCTGCCGACGCTGCTCTACGATTGGGCAGGCGGCGCGCACAAAGGGCGTTCGATTCAAGCAGTCACAATGGCGGGCTTATCCGGCGGCTTCCTCGCTGGAGATGACCTGAACGTAACGCTCGATGAGCCGAGTATTGGAAAGGTGGGGGCTATGCTCGGTGCCGCCGGCATTATAGTGTTCGATGACAGCCGAGACATAATCGAAATGGCACATGGCGCAATGGAATTTTTCGCTGAGGAGTCGTGTGGCAAGTGTTTCCCTTGTCGTATCGGCACGCAACGGCTCACCGAACGGCTCGCTGGTGAGGCGGGACCGAGCGATTTAGCGAAATGGAGGAGTGAGGTCAGCGACATCGGCAAGGCTATGCAGGCAACTAGTGCGTGTAGTCTTGGAACCGCTGCGCCAAATATCACCGAAAGCTTGATGAAGTATTTCCCGACACAGGTTGAGCGGCATGTCAACCAAAAAACATAAAAGTTGAGAATTGAAATTCTCTTGACTTCTCCCCGAATTGAACCTTTCAGTTTTACATCAGAAAAGTTATTGAACTGACTTCAACGCCTGATCCCGCAACAGATGTTTCTGAATCTTCCCCACAGAAGTTCTGGGAAACTCGTCGCAAAACGTAACAGCCACAGGCACTTTGAACCGTGTAAGTGATTGGCGACACCGCTCTATAATCCCCTCTTCGGTCAGTGTTGCACCCGGTCGGGGAATTACAAACGCCTGAGGCACTTCGTCGAACATCTCGTCGGGCATACCGACGACCGCGACATCAGCAACACCATCCACCCCCTTAATCACCAACTCGATTTCGCTAGGTGCGACATTTTCCCCACCGCGCTTGATTATATCCTTGCCCCGATCAACAAAATAGAAATACCCTTGCTCATCGTAATAGGCGTTATCGCCGGTATACAGCCAGCCATCCCGCATGGTCTCCTCCGTCGCCTTCGGATTTTTGAAATACCCCTTCATCACCGTGCGGCCGGGCTCTGCTCCTATTACAATTTGCCCAATCTCTCCCGGCGCCGTTTCGTTGCCCGCGTCGTCCAAGATTCGCACATCGTAACCGAGAACCGGTTTTCCCATTGAGGGCAAGTTGCGCGGACCGTAGAGCGGACTCATCAGCGGCAGTCCCACCGTTTCAGTCATACCCCACAGGTGCTGGAGCGGCGCACCGAAGCGCGTATCCCACTCGGCAAACTGCTCATCGGTTAGCGCAATGGCAAAGGTGACGTTTCTCAGGCGATGAGATCGCCAGCCTTCATTCGGAGGTTGGGCGAGCAACAGACGGAGCGGCGCAGAGAACAACGCCGCCATCGTGCATTGATGCCGGACCGCCAATCCAAAGAATCGGGACGGACTAAATCTCGGAGACACAACGATGCTAGCACCACAAACCAGAGAGGGCCAAAAGGCGTGGCAGTGTGCAGCAGCATGAAAAACAGGCAGTGTGATGAGGTGCCGGTCCTCGTTCCGCAGACCACTGCCACGCACGAAGACTTCCGCCCCGTAAATCAACGCTCTGTTGGTCATCAGTACGCCTTTGGGTTTGCTAGTCGTGCCGGAGGTATAGATCATATGCACTACATCGTCGGGGGAAATCTCAACATTGGGTGCGGAGGTATCCTGACGCGCAATCTCACGTTCAAATATCGGATGCCCGCTCGGATGTTCACATCGAGACACCACAACCTCCTGGACGCAAGAGGTCGCTGATGCTGCCGCCTGTGTAAGCATCAGTTGATCAAACTCTGTGACAACAAGCCGTGATTCCGAGTTATCGAGGATATAGACAAGCTCATCAATCGTAGCGCGGTGATCAGTCGGCACCATGACCGCGCCAATGCGACTCGCAGCGATGGCGAGTGTCACGAAAATGGGTGAATTGGGAGCATGGAAGGCGAACGATTCACCCCGCTTAATCCCTATCTCTAGCAACCACCTAGCGGTCTGATTTACCCGTTCCTCAAACTGTGCAAAACTCCACTGTTGACACTGCCCTTCCAAGTCCTCGAAAATCAGATAGGTCTTGTCGGGATGGTATGATGCGAATTGACTAAAGATAGACGACAGTGTACGATTACCAGCGATGTCCACTCTATTTCTCACATTCCTTTTCCGACGTTTCACGTTTCATGCTACACGGTATCTTTCAACTACATCCATATCCACTGTGATACCAAGTCCTGGCCCCTCCGGCACGAGAAAGTGCCCCGCTTTGATTGTTAATCCCTCTTTCGCAACGTCGGCAATGCGCATGTGGGGCAACTCGTCACAAGGTAGGGTCGCGTTGGGCAAAGTGCATTGCAGATGCACAGAATAGGCAGCCAGAATACTCAAACAGAGCCCCCCCATCTGTACCCAACAAGGCACATCTGCAGCTTCGGCTAATGCAGCGGATTTTTGCACACTTTGGGCAGAACCACCCAAGTTCACGTAGTCGATGCACTCCGCCTTGAGTGCTGCGAGAACCCCGCCCGGTGGTCCAAGGTGCAAGGCTTGAGGAATATGGGTTTTCTCACGCAACAGGCGATACCAATCCAAGTTAGTTTTGAGGACCGGGTCTTCAAAATTGGCGACCGTTCCAAAAGGTTCAAGTTGTTCTGCCAAGCGCGTGGCAATATGGAGGTATTTGAACTCCGTATTTGGATCTACGCCGACGGTGTAATTGGGGCCCGCTGCTTCTTTTATGAGGCGGACCGTTTCCACGATGTTCCAGGAACGTGCCTTCAGTTTGTGGTTGGTGAATCCCAGACGCGCTCCCACCTCTGCTTCCACAGCTGTTTCGTGCGGTTCCATGGGACAGGACCAGTAGGAGACCGGCACCTCATCGCGCACTTTTTGACCGAAAAAGCGGTGAACAGGAATGCCGTGCATTTGACCGGTGATGTCCAAAAGCGCGCAGGTAAACGCATCGGGTTGGGCAAATGGGTCTAATGCCAACACCTCTTGACCGATGTAAGACTGTGCCGTACTCTCATGTGAGGATCGTGCGCCTTGGTACTCTCCCCAACCCGCTATGCCTTCGTCTGTCTGAACGCGACAGAGCGTGATGTCGTAGATTTTGGGCATATATTTGGCAATCGGCGGAATTGGGGGAATTTCTACCTCGTAGAGATCGACTTGCGTAATTTTCATGTCAATAGTTCTCCTTCGTTTCAGGTTTCACGCTACCCGATACTTTTCAATCACGTCCATATCTACCGTGATACCAAGCCCTGGTCCCTCCGGCACGAGAAAGTGCCCCGCTTTGATTGTTAATCCCTCTGTCACAACGTCGGCGATGCGGATGTGGGGCAACTCGTCACAAGGTAGGGTCGCGTTGGGCAAGGTGCATTGCACATGGACGGAATAGGCAGCTAGAATGCTCAAGCAGAGCCCTCCAATCTGTACCCAGTAAGGCACATCTGCGGCTTCAGCCAGTGCAGCAGATTTGCGGACCTGTTGGACAGGGCCGCCCAAGTTCAGGTAGTCGATGCACTCCGCCTTGAGGGCTGCCAGCACTTTGTCCGGCGGGCCCAAGTGCAGTGCTTGGGGGATGTGCGTTTTCTCACGCAACAAGCGATACCAATCTAAGTTATTTGTTAGGACCGGGTCTTCAAAATTGGCGACCGTTCCAAAAGGTTCAAGTTGTTCTGCCAAGCGCGTGGCGATATGTACGTATTTGAATCCCATATTGGGATCCACGCCGACGGTGTAATCGGGTCCTGCTACTTGCTTTATGAGGCGTACCGTTTCCACGATGTCCGAAGCACGCGCCTTGAGTTTGTGGTTTGTAAATCCCAAGCGTGCACCTACTTCTGCCTCCGCAGCCGTTTCGTGTGGTTCCATTGTGGTAGACCAGTAGGAGACCGGCACCTCATCGCGCACTTTTTGACCGAAAAAGCGGTGAACAGGAATGCCGTGCATTTGACCGGTAATGTCCAAAAGCGCGCAGGCGAACGCATCGGGTTGGGCGAATGGGTCTAATGTCAACACCTCTTGACCGATGTAAGACTGTGCCGCTCCCTCGTGAGTAGATCGAGTACCTAGGTATTCACCCCAACCCTCTATGCCTTCGTCGGTCCGAACGCGACAGAGCGTGATGTCGTAAATCTTGGGAACGTATTTAGCAATCGGTGGGATTGGTGGGATTTCGACCTCGTAAAGATCCACTCGCGTAATTTTCATGTCAATAGTTCTCCTTCTACGAATCCAGACTTACGACTGAAACCTGCAGTATGGATCAACGAAAATTGGGAGTCCACTACTTTCGCGCCAAAATTCCTAGGAACCTTCCTGCTGTAGCCGTCGAATCCGCGCAGGTACACTATCGTTGGCGATTTCTATAGATTGAATGCCCAAGCCGCGGTCTGCCAATGGCAGATTAACCTTGGCCCCACCACGCCGGTGCGATTCCCGTAATCCCACAGCGACTTCCAACGCCGCCCGTCCATCATCTCCCGAACATTTGGGGGGCTGGCCTGTTTCAGCTGCATTAATCAGGTCGGCGACGATTGTCAGTCCCATGCCTTGCATCCGCACGGGCCAAGGAAATGGAACCTTTGCCGGTCTGGGGCGCCCCCGACGACCACCGGGTACAGTGAGGATAAATTCAAACTCCTCTGCATTGTTCAAGGAACGGATACGTCCCTCTGTACCAATAACATCGACCTCCCAAGAGGCAGCACCAGTGGACATACTCCTAAGATACGCACGCACCCCATTATCAAAAGCGAGGTATCCGTTGCCCATCAGGTCGTTTTCACCGGCGGCGGCTTCGTCCGATTCCATCTCTCCGAAAACCCATTCGACATTGCCTCCAGCCATGTAGCGCAAAATATCAATGGCATGACTGCCGTTATGGGACAAGCCACATTGTGCATAAACAGTCACCTGTAAAAGTTCGCCAAGCTCGCCAGCATCAATGAGTCGCCGGGCTTCACTGAAGAACGGATTCCAGCGGCGGGCGCAGTTGACAGCCAATGCAACACCGTTCTCACGGCAGACATTTACCATCGTATCTGCTTCTTCTAGGGTCAAAGCAATCGGTTTTTCCGCCCAGATGGCTTTAACGCCTGCACGAGCGACATCCTGTACAATGGCTGCGCGGACCCGTGCCGTTGTGCATATGCTGACGAGGTCTAACTGTTCTTCGGTTAACATTTCCCGATAATCGCTATACAGATGGTCAGGGCTTATACCCCAACGCTCTCCAAAGATAGATGCCTGCTCTTCGTGGAGATCCGCCCCGGCTACCAATTCGACGTTGGGCGCTGCGTGATAACTAGGCCCATGGCAATAGGGCAGGAAAAGCGAACCACCTTGTGTGATTTCGTCGTCAAAGGTGCTGCCCATTCTGCCTAGACCAATCACTGCGGCACGATAGGTTGACATAGATTTGTCCTCCGATAATATTTCGTTCCAGTCTGATTATAAGTTTTCTCTGATTAGGAAGAGTCGTAGGGAACGCAGATCTGCGTTCCCTACACACAGGTTAACCTCCGTTCCAATTTTAGGCGTATCTCCTCAATTCTTCGATCTTCGACACCTCATCTAAGGTATCCCGCGCCTCTGGGGGTAATCGCCAGTCCGCCGATCCGAAAACCTCGTCCACATGTTCGGGGAAGTCCGCACCGTGAATGGGGGCGGTAATCTCTGGGTGGTCTAAAATCCACGCCACCGCTACCTGTGCGGGGGTTCGATTGTGTTCTGAACCGATGTCAATCAGTGTCTGAACAATCCTATCAACTCTCTCCGTCATCGCCTCTTCAAAGTTATACTTATGCGGACTCAAGCCCCACTCAGCTCCTTTCCCCCAAGGGGTGTTCGCCGGTGGCTCCTGCCCACGCCGAAAAAGTCCGCTCAATAGTCCAATGGCGAGTGGACTGAAGGTCATAATCCCTATACCCTGTTCGTGGCACAGCGGCATCAGGTCCGGCTCAATTTCCCAACGATTCAGTAGGTTGTACTGGTTCTGAATGCAGACAAAAGACTCTAAGCTCCGAAGCGCACTAATTCCGAGAGCCTCCATAACTTTCCACGCTCGAAAATTGCTACAACCGATATACCGCACCTTTCCTGCCCGTACCATATCGTCCAACGCACGCATGGTTTCTTCGAGCGGGGTTTTGGGATCAAAGCTGTGGAGAAGGTAAAGGTCAATATGGTCAACCTGAAGTCGATCAAGGCTTGCGTCAACGCCCCGTATCAGATTGACGCGCGATGAGCCGGTGTGGTTCGGGCTATCCCCAAGCGTCCCAAAGACCTTGGTGCACAGCACAATATCGTCGCGTTTCTCCTTAATCGCCTTACCCACGATGATCTCGGATCGGCCCGCACCGTATAGGGCGGTATCAATAAAATTGCACCCGAGATCTATCGCCCGATCTATCACCCGTATGCAGGTCTTTTCGTCTGCCTGACCACGAAACGCTGTCCCTAGACAGATACTAGACACCTTGACACCGGTCTTTCCTATGTGTCGATACTCCATGGTTTCTCCTTACATAAGCCCCAGCACTTCGTCAATCTCGGATTGATATTCGTAAACTTGGCAGCTTTCTACTTCACTCATTTTCACTGCCCGTCCGGCTCTAGCCGATTCAAATATAGCATAGATAGCAGCCACATCCTTCATCCCTTCAAGCCCATCCACCTCTATCTCCCGTCCATTTAGGATGGCCTCAGCCAATTCAAAATACTCAAGGGCGATAATTTTCCAATCTACCTTGCTGTCTTTATCGGTGATTCGGGTGGGAAAGAGATGTTCTGCCAGAGGTTCAAGGGCAAATCCATCCACGGATGCAAGCATATCCTCTTGAGCTATCTCTTCCTCGCCTCGCCGTTTCATACTGACTCGGCTGCCACGCGCGCCAAAACCGTTGATGCATCCCTGATCTCCCAAAATGAGTTGGCCACCATAGCTGCCTGTGCCGCCCCTGCTGATTAACCAGTTCACAGTCGCACCATTCTCCATCTTGAATATCGCCATCGAGGTGTCCTCCGCTGTCGCCGGCACCTCAGCATCCATCGCCCGATGCCGATTCTGATAAAAGGTGTAGGTGTCGCCAATACTGTCCGCCTTGCGTCTCACCGGCTCGATCAGCCACACATCGCCGTAGACCTCCGCGATATCTCCGAGTTGATAACGGATCTGGTCTGCCATGTGGACGCCCATATCAACGATGGGGCCGCCCTTGTCCTTGAGGTGCCGCCACGGGGTAATAAAAATGTCATTGCCGGCACTGAGCGAGTGGAAAAGCCCCATATAGGGCGTACCAATGGCACCTATTTTCAGTAGATGATTAACCAACCGCGCGGAGGGATCACGTCGGTAGTTCTCTGCCACCGAGAGCTTGCGGTTATTCCGTTCCGCGGCGTCAATCATTGCCAGACACGCCCCAACTGTGATCGCCATCGGTTTCTCGACCATCACATGCAGTCCTAAGTCCAGTGCTTGACAGACGACGGTGTGGTGTACCGACGGATCTGTCACCACATCCACAGCAGTGAGATCCGGTGTCTGACGTGCCATCTCTTCCAGATCAGTGAAGATTGCCGGCTGCACCCCTAGCAGCTTTTCCGCCTCGGCGGCGGCGAGTTCAGCGTTTTCGCGGCGAATGTCACACAGGGCACATAATTCGACATTGTTGAATGGGGTTTGTGTCAGCTCTCGCAGACCGTAGAGATGCCGGGTTCCCATGCCGCCGCAGCCTACCAATCCAAGTCTAATTTTGTCCATTTTCTCTCCTCATTAATCCTGAGTCTTCAGTGCTTGAATCCCGGGCCAATCCCGCCACATGTCCGCACATGGCGGCTCCTCTTGCGTCTGCTCCAAGTCTTTTTTACAGAAATCGTATAGCACTGCTTGTCGGATCTGCTTGGAGAAATTCTGCCCCGCCGCATGACCGATGCGGTGATGCCAAAAAACGATATCGCCCGGTCCACCGTGGGTTTCGACGTAGGGTGTCTGGTTAATTGCTGCTAGCACATCGTCATATCCATCAGTTCGCTCATGCTTGTATTGTGAATGGAATTCATAATAGAACTTCAGGTGGCTTTTGGGCCAAACCGTAAATCCGCCGCCCCGTGGCGGAACGTGGTCAATGTACCCGACAACTCCTAGGTGGAAAGGATGTCCATCCACATGGCAGGTAGTCGGTTTTTCAGGCTCATCGCCGTAAGGAAGCGTGCAATAGATGCCTCGAATCCCATTGGGAGTCCGTAGATTCCCTTCACCCAGTAACTGCTCTGCCATCCCCCACACATTTGGATCTGTGGCAAGTAGCCGAACCATCCAATCCTCGATCCCCGGCTCGCGGAAGTTCCATCGGAAGCCCCGTTTCGCATTCATCGTATCTTGGCATTCTTCCTCTTTTTTAATGGGCCCCACCCAAGTATCGGGAGCATACCGGTCCATGGAGGGCGGTGCACCGTCCCACAGTCGATCCCTCGCCCGCGCCATGAGCTCCGGATCCAGAACTTTCCGCTTAACCAGATAGCCTTCCCGCTTGAAAAACAGAATATCTTCATTAGATAATCGAACCATCTGTTGAACCTCCTTATACCTACAAAAGAGTATTGTGTGCTAAATCTCGCACAACTTTGGCTCCAATCTCATCGGGGTATTCCCTCAAATTAGATCTGCGGTCTCAAATCCTTAATGTCTTTCAGCAATGTTTTGCGGTCATCAATGGTTAGCAGGTTTCGCGCCTTGTCTTCCTGTTTCAACAGTCCTTCTAGGGCGCGATCCGCTTTAATGGTAAAGCCTGCATCTTTGATCATCTGTAACGTTTTTTTTCTCGATTCACCCCTCGTGTTCAAGTAACCATCAACAAAGAGTGAATTTGCCGGATAGAGTGCCATAACCTCCATGTTTCGCAGATGCACCTCCCTGCCCGCTGCGATTCGGATTTCTGCCTTTGGGTTTAGGAAGCGATACAGGCACAGCACCCGTAAGCAATACTCTGGACTGAGATTCGATGCTTCTGACAGAGTATTCCCCGGAATCGGAATCAGGAAATTGACAGGTAGCGACTGAACCTCTAGTTCCCGTAGGGTCTTGGCGACCGCTATCACATCTTTTTCCACTTCTCCCATCCCGACAATGATTCCGGCACACAATTCAAGACTCGCCGTCTGCGCGGCATGCAGTGTTTCCAGTCGGTCCTGGTATGTATGGGTCGTACAGATCTTGGGATAGTGTCTTTCTGATGTATTGAGATTGTGGTTGAGTCGATCCAATCCAGCTGCTTTAAGTGTTTGCGCGTCCTCACTATCGATTAGTCCTGCGCTAAGGCAGACTTGGATTGGATAGCGAGATTTAATTTCCCCAATCAATCTGGCGAGATGCTCAACGCGCTTTTTGGACGGACCTCGCCCAGCAAACACCATACAATAGCGATACGCTCCCGATTCATAAGCACCTTTCGCTTCGGCTAACATCTCTGCGTCGGACTTCATCGCATACGCCTCGATATCTGCATCTGATGGCTTCGCTTGTGCACAATAATAACAATCTTCGGGACAATAGCCATTTTGGGCGTTATTGATGATATGTAATTGTACTTCGTTGCCGGTATATTTTTTGCGCACCTGATAGGCCGCATCAAGCAACGGGAGGAGTTCAATCGCCGACGAAGTCAATATGTCCAGACATAATCCGTCGGAGAGCATATCTCCCCGCAAACCTGCTTGGGCAAGTTCATCATAAAATCTGCGTTCCATCTGTTTACAACCCTCTCTTTTGCCTTTGCATCTGATGAAAAGGTATTGTAATATAAAAACCAACTGAGATCAAATGTTTTCCGTTATCAGAATACACTTTATTTCACAGTATGCTAGACGGATTAAGCCAATCATGATTAGAGCAGCCAGAAAGATAGCAGCGTTACAGGAGGATATACCCTCACTACAGACGAAGGAGAGACGTAATGAAATTGGGACTTGTAACATATAATATGGCAAAGGATTGGGACGTGCCAACAATTATCGAAAATTGTGCGGCGACCGGCTTCCAAGGCGTTGAACTCCGCACCACCCACGCTCATAATGTTGAGGTGAATCTTTCCGCGAATGAGCGTCAAGAAGTCCGGAAGCAGTTTGAGGATTCGCCAATTGAACTAGCGGGATTGGGAAGTGCTTTCGACTATCACTCGACAGATGCCGAGGAAGTACGCCAAAATATCGAAGGTACAAAAGAATACGCGCAACTCGCAGCAGATGTCGGCGCGCCCGGCGTGAAGGTTCGACCCAATGGCCTCCCTGAGGGCGTTCCTGTGGAAAAAACGCTAACGCAGATCGGGCTATCCCTGCGCGAATGCGGTGAGTTTGCCAATAACCTAGGCGTTCAGATTCGCCTTGAAGTACACGGTAGGGAAACGTCGCACCCCCCACATATCCGAACAATCATGGAGATTGCCGAACACGATAATGTATTTGTCTGCTGGAACTCCAATCCGGGGGAAGTCGAGGACGGGTCTGTTAAGAACAATTTTAATCTAGTCAAGGAGTGGATCAGATTGGTTCACGTTAATGAGTTGTATCGGCGGGAATACCCGTGGCGCGAACTCTTTACCCTCTTGAAGGCATCTGGATATACAGGCTATACACTGGCTGAAATTCCGGAAAGTTCGGATCCGGTGCGTATGATGAACTATTACCGCGCCTTGTGGGAAGCGTTGTGCAACAACTAGCGAAGATGAGACACCGGTCGAACTAAGAGAGGAAATATAGACATAAAATAAGGGTTCAGGCAATTTTCGGCCACCTGAACCCTTGGACTCCGACTACTGTCGTTATTTTGAGAATGTAATTATCTTTCGATTGTAGCACAACCTACTGACGAGGTTCACGGAGCGATTTGGGAGGACGCAAAATCTCCGCAAGGATAATCCCTTGCCGAAATGTCTGGGGTGTCAGCGGGATTCCTGCAATTGTCGGTATAGGAGGAGAGGATTGGGCTTGAGATTCCTCTTCTACTGGCGGACGCTCTGTAGCAACCTCAGCGACAGGCGATGGCTCTGATGGAACAGCGGGTGTTGCCTCTTCCTCAACGAACTCAGGAAGCGGGAACTCTTCTTCCTCCATGGGCACGTTTCCCCAAGGCGGCAAAGTTACTTCCTCTTCTTCCGGTAGAGCGTCAGGCTCCTCTTTCGAGCCGCGCCGACTCAACACCCTTGAAAGCAGTGCCACAGTCCCAAAAATCAAAAAAAGAATTAGTTGAATCCATTCTTCCATCGGTATCCCCTTTTTGCAGCCGTCCTAATTTTCTACGACAAACCTACCGCGTGGGCTGAACGGGTTGTGCTTCCATCACCGGTAGGCACTGCAATCGATTGGCGCATTTCCGTATCTGCAATGATATTCCGCAGTTGGTAGTAGTCCATTACACTAATCCTACCAGATGCAAAAGAATCCGCAATTGCGCGAGGCACCTCGGCGTCCGCTTCAACAAGGTTCACGGTCATCTCTTCGACCAAAGCCTTATTTTCCTCTTCTTGTGCTTGGGCGAGTGCGCGTCTCTCCTCCGCTTTAGCGCGGGCGATTTTCAACTCCGCTTCGGCTTGATCCGTTTGCAGTTTGGCACCCACGTTTTCACCGATATCGATGTCTGCAATATCGATGGACAGGATCTCAAAAGCTGTGCCCGCCGCCAAGCCTTTTTCTAGTACGACCTCTGAAATCTGTGCAGGATTTTCCAAGACCGCTTTGTGGCTCGCGGACGAACCGATCGTTGTAATGATCCCCTCACCAACCCGTGCGATAACAGTTGCTTCTCCCGCCCCGCCGACGAGTCTATCAATATTAGCTCGCACCGTGACCCTAGCTCTGGCAATCAGTTGAATCCCATCGCGTGCAACAGCAGTAATGCCGGGGCTAACGTCGCCTTTAGCAGGGACATCAATAATCTGTGGATTGACGCTCATCTGTACCGCCTGTAATACATCTCTGCCCGCCAAATCAATTGCAGCGGCTTGGGCAAAGTCCAACTTGATGTTCGCTTTATCCGCAGCAATAAGTGCACGCACAACGTCTGTCACATTGCCTCCGGCGAGAAAATGTGCCTCAAGATTATCAACTCTGAGCTGCAGCCCAGCCTTCGTCGCCTCGATTTGGGGCTCCACAATCGCCTTAGGGGGAACCCTTCGCAGACGCATTGCGACGAGATCACCGAAAATTCGGATACGCACCCCTGCTGCAAGGGCAGCAATCCAGAGTCCTAGCGGCACGAACCAAGCCAACCAGAGTACAAAAATGATTACAACAATCGCTGGAATGATGTATGGAATAGCCATCTGAAACCTCCTTTGGGAATTAGAATGTAAATCCCGACTTATCGGTACTAACTCTTAATTCTGACCGATTAGATTTCCGTCCCGAAATGCACCGGCAATGGCGCGGGGAACTCCCGCTTCCGCCTCAACAACTCTAGAACGCATCTCTTGTACGTTCGCTGTCATTTCCTGTTTGCGTGCAACCGCCATGGCACGACGTTCCTCCGCTTTGGCTTGTGCAACAACGAGATCTGCTTCCGCTTGCTCTGCTTGTAGTTCGGCACCAATATTTTTCCCAACATTCACATCGGCGATGTCGATGGAAAGAATATCAAAGGCTGTTCCTGAATCAAGACCTCGATCTAACACAGTTCTAGAGATGATGTCGGGATTCTCCAGAACATCCTCGTACGTCTCTGAAGCACCAATCGCGCTAACGATTCCCTCACCAACGCGTGCGATAATTGTCTCCTCACCGGCACCCCCGACAAGGCGGTTGATGTTTGCTCTCACGGTGATCCGTACCGTAGCAATGAGTTGGACCCCATCAAGCGCGACCGCCGTAATCTTGGGCGTTGTAATGACTCGCGGATTCACGCTCACCTGAACGGCATCAAGCACGTCGCGTCCCGCTAAATCAATCGCCGTTGCTTGCTGGAGACTGAGATCGATTTTTGCCTTGTCGGCGGCAATCAAGGCGTTAACCACACGAATGACATTGCCACGCGCGAGGTAGTGAGCTTCCAATCGTTCCATATCAATGGTCAATCCTGCTTTATGGGCACTGATCTGTGCGTTCACGATCACCGGGGGACTGACCCGCCGGAGACGCATACCAATCAATTCAATAATGTGCACCCGTACACCCGCGAAAATTGCAGCGATCCATAACCCAACAGGCACAACCCAGAAGATAACTAGCAACCCAACGATAATTACAATAGCAAGAAACAGGAGAGACATCTGTTCTGGAGCCATTCTTGACCTCCTTTTTGTATTTCATATATCTATTTTTACAAACTCCGAACGACAACACGATTTCCTTCAACGAGAATCACTTCAATTTCAACCGCGGCATCTATGAAATCACCGAGTGTAACGACATCAACCCGCTGATCGTTAATCAACGCAGTACCGGCAGGACGTAAGGGAGTGATCGATTGACCCGATTTACCGACCAAGTTGACTAATTCTTGAGGCGGTGCTTGAAACCCATCCGTACGATTGGCGGCGATATTGAGGATAAATGCCGCTCCAAGCTTGGTACGTCGGAAAAGCCAAAGTGCCAGAATCGCCAGCGGAATGGTCAACGCAACTGTAGCACTTCCATAAATCAAGCCGGTTCTCAATCCAAACTGCATCCATGCGAGCCCGACACCAGCGATAATTAGCACTAATCCAGGGATGCCTGCCGCCCCAAAGCCGGGCAGCAAGGCAATCTCAATGAAAAGCAATAAAACCCCTAGACCGATAAGAAAAATCAGAAACCATGACATGGGATTAGATAATATCCTATGTTTCATCAATCGCTTCGACGAATATTTTCGAGCCCTCAACATTGATGATTTTCACAGGCGTGTCGCGCACGATAAAATCACCGGCAGTGACTACATCGAGTCGTGTGTCGTCAACACGAACCGTACCGGCAGGACGCAATGGTGTAAGAGCAACCCCTGTCTTACCCACGTACACCTGAAAATCCTCCCGTGGTGCGGAATGAAACCCCGAGCCCGAATCCATTGCGGCACTCAAGACGAGATGATTCCACGCGCGGGTTTTGGGCAAAAGGTAAGACAGCCCAATTGCAAGCACGAAGGCAAGGATAATCGCGGATGACATTGTAAACATTGCTGTCTCGAATTTATATGCGCTTCGGAATACAAAAAAGACGCTGCCCAACATCAACCCAATGCCAGCGATACCTGCAAGGCCAAACCCCGGTATCACAAACAACTCTATCAGAAGCAGTGCTACGCCAACGATGAATGCGAGCGCTGCATAATCCGCGCTAATATTCAGCAGCCTGTGACCCCAGAAAAATAGTCCAAGACAAATAAGTCCTGCTATCCCCGGAACACCAAAACCGGGAGTCCGAATCTCCACAAATAATCCGAGTCCACCCAATGTAAGCAGCAGCCCACTAATAAGTGGGCTGGTAACAAAGAAGACAAACCGATCTGCCACTGTTACCAAAACTGCTTCCTGCGTTGCGTCTTTTAGGGACTTAATTGGTTTGACATTATCATCACCAAATTCCAGCCGCTTCTGTGCAATTCCCTCTTCCGTTAAGGCTTTGCGCTCCCCATCAACCTCGACAATCTGATATAGTGCCAACAGATCTCCAACGGAATCAGCCACGTCATCTGCTAGGTTATACTCCAACGCCTCTTCCGTTGTTAGAGTCAGCAGCTCCCCTTCGGGGCCCCCAGCGGCGATAATGTCCATCTCCTCTCCAAGGCCCTTCCTTTCGATATACTCTTCCTCTCTGAGCGTAACAATTTCGCCCCCCATAAGTCTAACGAGATAGAGTCGTTTGTCTACCATGGCAGCGGCGATGTCAGGGTTTCTGCCACCTCGTTCTGCTGTTGCACGAATCTTGCCGCGGATATAAGAGACTGCCTTTTCATTCAGTTCCTCCCCTTGAATTGAGACTGGGGCGGAATCGCCAATGGCACCGCCGTTCCTCATGACAATCTGATCACACGACAAGGAAATCATCGCCCCCGCAGAGATTGCTTCCGTGTTGACGTAAGCAATTGTAGGAAGCTCTGTCCGCTGGATCGCATCAATAATATCTCGCGCGGCACCAACGGCACCTCCGGGTGTATGAACGTCAAAAATAATTGCGTCCGCTTCCGCCTCCGCTGCCCGCTTAATTCCGTTATCAATATAGACGCGGAGTCCATTCCCAATCTCATTCCGTATATTGATAACGTAGACAAGCGCGTCATTGGACGATAGTGCCGCGAACCAAGACAGGCTGCCAAGTAGTATTAACACAACGCTGAAAATGCGTCTTTTGGATTTCATAGGATGTACCCCTTTGGAGAAACCACTAAAGCATTTAGATGGTTTACAAGCCACGCAATTTTGTGAGACAATACAATAACTTAGCTACGGGATGGTCTACCTTCTCATTCTAACACGAAAAACGAGTAACGTCAATATCAAACACAATCCACAGAGGGCTATTCAGCTTTCGGCTTGTTAACCATTTGGGGCGAAAAGGCGCAACTCGGGCATCGCCTTGCCAGTAAAGTATCGGGATTGGGAAATCCCTCTCACAGAAGAATTAAATGACCCTACAATCCATAGCCTAACGCCTAAACCGCATCCGCAGCTATCTTTTTAGTGGATGTTCCCGATTGGCAATCGGAAACGAAACACGCTCTCCTGTAAGTTGCGATTCGTAAGCACCGAGAATCATCTCCAACGCCGCAACGGCATCTTCCGCAGCGGAAATCGGCTTACGGTCATTTTCGATCGCATCAATTAAATCAATGACTGCAAGGTTATTACCACTCGAAAAAGGTGTGTCGTCAACCTCCAGCACTTCCCAGTTCTGAGAGGCATTGGCTGGTGACCAGCACGGATGTGGATAGATGACCAAGCTGTCCCCACCACCGCCGCGCATCGATATCCTGCCTTCGTCGCCGATAATTTCCATACCGTAGTAATCACCGCTCACCTCGTGCTTTCGGGAATCAAACAATCCAGAAACACCACTTTCAAAGGCAAAGTAGCTGTTGACACAATCGCCAGCGATGAGCCCCACAGGCTCGGTGGCATCGCGTGCATCGTCAATTGTGACCTCTTTTCCGTTTTCTGTGACATGCGCTTGCATCCATGCAACATCTCCGACGAAGAAACGCATCATGTTAAAAAGGTGCGTGCCGAGCACAATCATATCCTCACCACCGCCGCGTCGGTCCTGCTTGCCGTGTGCGTGAATCGCTTGCACTGTTCCGATCGTCCCGTCGTGCAGCATCCCCTTGACTGCCTGAATTGATGGCAGATAGACCGCCTGATGTGCGATAGCGACTTTTCTCCCTGCCTGCCTTGCCGCTTCCACGACTTGATCCCCTTCGGCGAGGGTTGCGGTCATCGGTTTTTCACTGTAGACGTGGCAACCGGCGTTGATACAAGCCAACAGCATCTCAAGGTGGTCAGTTGTCCAGCGAGGGCCCATACTGACGATGTCCAATTCTTCTTTATCAAGCATTTCACGGTAATCGGCATAACCCCGGTCTACGCCTGTCTTTTCCATCTCCTCACCCCGACCTGCTTCATCTGGATCGGCGATGGCGACAAACTCAATGTTATCTAACTCCTGAAACGGCAAATGAAGTCCGTGTCCATAGTTTCCAGCACCGGTGTGGCCGATCGCAGCAGCACGATACGTTTTTTGACTCATGAAATTCTCCTTCTTCCAGTTTGATTTACGGTATAAAAAGTGTGACTCATGCCAGGAAATTGTACAACAGAAACCGAGTTTTCAAGAAAAAACTCGGTTTCTCTTTGCACTGCTAAAGTGCAGCGATATATCCACCATCAACTAACAACGAGGCACCAGTGATCCACTCCGCGTCATCCGATGCTAGAAAGACTGAGGCTCTGCCGATGTCGCGCGGTACACCGAAACGCGGCATTGCCGTTCTCTCGCTCGCTTCCTGAATTTGCTCCGGTGTCAGGTAATCTTGGATGGCGGTCTCAATATAGCCGGGGCAGATCGCGTTGACAGTCACGCCGTAGCCCCCGACCTCCAGTGCGGTGTCTCTCACCATGTTGACAAGGGCAGCTTTCGCGGAGGCGTAAGCTGGACCACCGCCACCACCGAAAGCGTGAACGGAAGCGATTTGGATGATACGCCCATACTGCGATTTTGTCAAGTGGGGGATAGCGAGTTTGGTTGCCACAAAAATGCCGCGCAGGTTCACACCAACCACTTTGTCCCAATCGGCTATCGTAATTTCTTGGCTAGTACCGGGGATATGGATGCCAGCGTTGTTGACAAGGATATCCACCTCGCCAAAGTGTGAAACCGCCTCCTGAACTAGTCGTTCGACCTGCGAGTCATCCGACATATCGGTTTGAACGAACAACCCTTGGGTGCCCAACCTCTCAATTTCCTCAACCGTTGGGGTTGTTGTGTCTTGCTCATGGTATTTGCCACGTTTGGGCACTTCTTGAACATCGGCAACAATGACCTTAGCTCCCTCACGAGCAAACTCAACTGCAATACCTCGTCCGATGCCAGAACTCGCACCAGTGACAATGGCAACTCGGTCTTTTAATACCATTGTGAACTTCCTCCAAGTATGCGTCTAATGTAAAATAATGATATGTATGACTTACGCCCCGCGGTAGGGAGCAACGATCGTCGTTCCCTACGAACTCCTCGGTAGATTTTTTACTTCAAACCTCGTTTTTGCGGCAAATTTAAAGAAAAGATGTGCTTGGGTGCAAAAAAGGTTAGCGTTGCACCGCGTGCAATTGAAAACAACGTCAACGTCATCCAAAGTCCATGATTTCCCAATCCTTGCAACAGGAAATATGCCAACAGAAAGACCACCATCGAAGCCAGCATCGAGTTTCGCATAGCGGCGGAGGCAGTAGCACCGACAAAAACTCCATCCCAAATATATGCAACAGAATTGATGGGCGGTGCTACCGCAATCCAGATTAGGTAGGGACGTGCACCGATCAGCAGATCAGTTTTGTCTGTGAATAGGTACAGCAACTTCGCTCCAAGTAATCCGAAAACTAAACTAAACCCTACCGAAAGGAAAAGTGCCCACCAGAACGAATATCGCACAGCACGTTTTAGGGTAGCTATCTCCCGCGCGCCCTTGTACCTGCCAACAAGGCTTTCCGCTGCAAAAGCAAAACCGTCAATACCATACGCCAAGATGTGGATAAACTGCAACAGAATGGTATTGATGGCGAGCGCAGTATCACTCAACGCCGCAGCCTTTGACGTGAAAAACGCATGGCAGAAAAGCACGGCAAACGTGCGAATTAAGATATCACCGCCTATTCTGAAAAAGTGCTTCAGGGCTGGGAGATGCAACACCCCTTTTAGATGCCACCCGTCCCACAGATGTCTATATCTCTTCAAAAATAAGCCAATGGTGCATAACAACCCAAGATACTGGGCGATCACCGTTCCAAGGGCAACGCCATCGGAGGTCATCATCAGAACCTTTACAAAAAAGAAGTTCAACGCAAGGTTCAAAAGATTCACCACGATGGTGATAAGCATCGGATATTTGGCATTTTGCATACCTAGAAACCAGCCGTGAAAAACATGCAGGGTTAAGGTAGCTGGCGCAGCACAGAGGCGGATATGGAAATAGGAACGCGCAAGTTTTTCGACTTCAGGACCAGCGTCCATCAGATAAAAACTGAGTGCTGCAATTAATGGTTGAAGCAGAAGGAGCAGCAGCGCGATCAGTAGTGCGACGATTATTCCTCGCTTCAGGATGAGCGTACTTTCCTCAGAATCTCGCGCCCCATAGGCTTGTGCGGTCAACCCTGTGACCCCCATCCGCAGGAAACTGAACCCCCAATACACGAACCCGAAAATAATGCCGCCGATGGCGATGGCACCAAGATACTGCTCATTTTCTAACCGCCCCATCAGCGCGGTGTCAACGGCACTCAGCATCGGCACCGACAAATTGCTGATAATGTTGGGGATAGCAAGGCTGAGAATTCGCTTGTTCAGGATACGATTTTCTGGGTTCCTCGTAAACATTCAAACCCTTTGTAGTTCATGACATCGGAGCGACTCGGTTTCCTTGCACGCATCACGCATAAAAAAAAATCTCAAGATATGAGGTACAACGGTTCTAAACCTGTCGCTATCCTGTCAACATTCTCCGCCGCCGCACCCGCCCGTTTCCGTGAGGTGCCATCAGTTGTTCCTGAGATATGGGGTGTCGCAATCACATTTGGCAGATTGAAGATAACCGACTTTAGATCCGGCGGCTCCTGACCAAAAACATCCAACCCTGCGCCGGCGATTTTGCCTTTCGTCAACGCTTCAACTAAGGCTGCTTCATCCACCAATGCTCCCCGTGCGACATTGATCAGAAACGCTGTCGGTTTCATCAACCCCAAGCGACGCGCGTCAATGATATGGCGTGTCTCATCGTTGAGATGCAGATGCAGCGATAGAAAATCGGACGTAGCGACGACGGAATCCAAAGCCTCCGGTTTTCCAACAAATTCTAAACCGAATTCGCGCACCTCCTCCCCGCCAATATCTCGGATATCAATCGCCGACATTTTTAAGCCAAAGGGTGCAGCTCGACGCGCCAATTCTATCCCGCTCGCGCCGAAACCCACGATGCCCAAGTTCAATCCGTCAAGCTCCAGTCCAAACGGTCTATACAGTTCTCCTTGCTTCAGATTCGTTTGTGTGACCGGATATTGCCGCGCAAGCATCAGCATGAACATTATCGCGCATTCACCCAACGCCACAGCACTGAAAACCCCCGGACAGTTCGCAACAGGTAAGTTTTTCGACCGCCAATACTCCAGATCAAAGTGGTCAAAACCGGTTCCAAGAATCTGCCAGAGACGCGCCGTTCCCGCCGCCGCATCAGCCATCTCTCGTGTGCCCGCTGAACCGCCGTGATCAATGACCACATCAACCCCATCAAACTGCGGGGCGATGGGGTGGTCATAATCCAAAATACGCAAATCGTGGCGGTCACCAATTGCAGCCACGACATCCTCCCCCGATGGCTTGAACATTGAGGGGCCGAGCGGATGGGGCAAAAACAGCACAGTTAGTCGTTCAGCCATACGATTTCCTCTCATTAGTCGTCTAACCCCGCTGCATGACGATTTGCAGCTGGATCGCCAGCAGCATAGAGCGTTCCACTATCTTGGTCAATGGAGAGCATCACAGGCGTCGCAATTGCACCTGACCTTGCCTCTAACTGATGTCCGCGCCGAATCAACTCTTGCTGAACGCTCAAATCCACCGTATCACTGACAGTCAAGGCTCCTGCCCGAATGAATGCCTCTTCACGGTTGGGATTTGGATCGAACGAATCTTGGTGATGCGCCGTGGCAAAGCGTGGCGCAATAACGGCATCTTCAGGCTGCATATCAAATTCGATAAAATCAAGGAGCAAATTCAGGGTTGCTTGATCCTGCAAGTCACCGCCGGCGACGCTAATCGCCAAAATTGGACTACCATCTTTCAGCACAAGCGTGGGTGTCAGCGTGATGCGAGGCCGTTTTCCGGGTTGGATACAATTTGGATGTCCCGGAACTGTATTGAGACTCCGCAGGCGGTTTCCAAAGCTGACGCCCGTTGACCCACCCATACCTTCTTCACGATAGACGTTGGCAGAAGGTGTGGCAGCAACCACATTGCCCCAGCGATCAGCAACGACACAGGTTGTCGTTCCACCAACTCCCGGTCGAAACACACCACCTTCTTTCAGCGGTTTCATGTTCTCTATATCGCCCGGACGGGCTTCCAGCGATGCTTTTTGCATATCGATCAGCGGACGACGAATCTCGGTATAGGCATCGGAAAGTAACCCTTCCATCGGAACATCTACAAAGACCGGATCGCCGTAGTATTCGTCGCGATCCGCCATCGCCAATTTGATCGCCTCCGTGACTACATGGACATAATCTGCCGAGAAGTGTCCCATACCCTCCAAATCAAAGCCTTCGAGCAAGCGCAACGCTTGACAGAGATAAGGTCCCTGCGTCCACGTGCCACACTTGTATACCGTATACCCTCGGTAATCCACCTTCACAGGTTCTTCAATTAGGGTGGTGTGAGCCGCAAGATCCTCCCTACGAAGGAATCCGCCCTTTTTGATATAAAAGGCTTCTAACTCCTCCGCAATGTCGTTACGATACTTGTTCCGTCCATAAAATCGGTCGGTTGCCGCTTGCAGCTTCGTCTTACGATCTCCGTCCGTGATCTGTTCCTCCTCAACCATCCGGCGTAACGTGACCGCGAGATTGGGATGCCAATCCTCGTCGCCAGCGTCTAGCAGGGCAAGTGTGGGAGCAACAATCTCCTCAAATGTCTTTGTTCCATACCGCTGAAGTGTGGTAATACACAGGTCAACAACCGAGGGCACAGGGGCCATTTTCATATCACCAGCCGGGATGCCGTTTTTCATATACCAATCGATGGCTTCTTGTGAAAGCGGGGCCCGCCCCTGACCAGAAAGCGATTTTACCTCTCGCTTCTCTGCATCAAAAATAAGCACCGGCACTTCACCACCGATAGAGCAAGCAATATGGTCTGTGACATTTAGCGCGAGGATCGTTCCTGCTGCTGCGTCTGCTGCATTTCCGCCTGCCTCCAGAATTTCAATCCCGGCGGCAACAGCACCAGCACCGCCTGCAGCTACGGCACCTGTCTTGCTGACAGCGTTCCAACCTATCTTACTTGTATCTGGCATTGATTTTCTCCTTACGAATAGATGAGAGCTTAAATGGACGTTTCCTTTTTCAGGATCACAATACGATTGCTATTTGTGCCCTTGCTATTATTCGACACTCCCCAACAGTTTGCAGTTTTTGTAAAGTGCTGAGTATTGATGAATATACCTTCCGCTATCAACCCCGCTGCTGATGCTGCCTCGACAACCACCTCTTCTAACAATACGGATCCACTGCGTACCTCACCTACCTCAAAAGCGATCCACCCCGTAGGTTTAAGAACTCTTCGTAATTCAATAAACACTTTCTTCATCCGTAACATCCAATCTTCCAGACGTTTTAATTGCCAAATCTTGCCGGTTTCCATTTCTATATCGCAAAACCACATTCGCAGCCAGTTATCCTGAATATAATTGACCGTATCAAGAAACGGCGGGGACGTTACAACGAGATTAACAGAATCGTTATGAATCTGTGCCGTTTGATCCGCAGATTCAGTAAATAGACAGGCATCATCTCGCCAAAAATGATATGGAATATCATGCCTAAGCAATTGCTTAGATTTCTTGAATATAAGCTGTTTTGTGTCTCTATACTCCGGTATTTGATCTCGCTTCTGATTAATCTTTCGCTGCGCCTGTACATCGAGGTCGCTTGATTAGGTGGAAGCGTGTAAACAGAAAAGAACCCCTTCGAATGTCCAGTTAGACGGTTACACGCAACCATCTGTAGCCACGCGTCCGTTTTATCGAACTGATGTTACCTTCCTGTTTTTGGCGGAAGTATTGTCGCCATCCATACAACTCCTGAAGGGTACCGCTTTCAAAGAACACCAATAGATCGGGATCTACTGTTTCATTAGTTGATAGATTTACCTCTTGCAATCGATGTTTAATATGCGCTAAGGGTGGCGGTGCGAGTCGAGGTCCTGTTAGGATCTCGGACAAAGGGTTTATATCGTTTCCATAGGCACGGCAGCCATGAAGTTGTGCCTCAACCAATGTGGTTCCCCGGCCCATAAACGGGTCATAAACAACATCATCCACTTGGCAGAAACGGTTGATAAAAAACGCAGGCAACTGAGGCTTATAACATGCACGGTATGAAATTTCATGTAGGGAGTGCCCCGCGCGCTGTTTAGATGTCCAAAACTCGCCTATCTGGGTAGGGATTTGCATTGTTGGCACCCTCAGTTTTCCTCCTTAAATGATCTTGCTGTGGTGATGGCCTTCTGCAAGGATTTTGTGATTAACGGAGGCTTCAAGTCTGACATTGACTGGAGTCATTGGCTCAAGAAAATCAAGACGAATTGCGTTAATGGACACGAAATCTTGGTTCTCTGAATAGAAAATTGTTAAGAGTAAGTGATAAATAGGGTCTCTAAATTGAGCTTGTAGCTTCTTTGAGGAGAAAATCAGCACTCTCCTATTGGAATCACTTTCATCCCAGTTACTGAGTTGCTTTTACCTCGAGCGGGATACGGATGCCTGTGGCTGTTTGAATCAGTACTTGATCTGGGTACCCAGCACCTAGACATCGAGAAATAGAGAATTCTGAGATTGCCGTATTGAGATCACTGTCAGCTAATCCATCACATCAAACCAATCTTCTTTGATACCCGATCTGTTGACTCGTTATTTCCTTTGGGCTTTACGCCATTCTTCGTACTCTGCCCGCGCCTCATCGTTAAGGGGATAGTATTTGCGTAAGTGACCGCCTTCCGCGAGTTTCATGCGGCTGAAATCCTCCCATTCCGAGTGGGCGGTAGCTTTTTCACATAACTCCGGTGCTAGTTTAATCGGAACCACAACGGCACCGTCATCGTCAGCCACAATGATATCCCCCGGCATAACCAAGGTGTCTCCACAGGCGATAGGCACATTAACCGCGAAGGGATAGATGTTCGTTTGCGTATGGAAATTGGGGGTCGTTCCCTTCAACCATAACCCCAACCCCAGAGTCTGTGCATAGGGAAAGTCCCGGATACAACCATCTATGATGGCCCCGATGCCGCCGCGCCCCTTGAAGAAGGTCAACATCATCTCCCCGAAAACACCGCTGCTCATGTCACCTCTAGCGTCAACAACGATGATATCGCCGGGCTGCGTGTGATAGAGTGCATGGCGATGCAGCTGTTTTTCGGGATCGTTATATTCATCGACAGCGTAGATGTCTTCGCGTTTGGGCATAAACTGCAGGGTGAGTGCTGGACCCACAACCGCCTTGCCGGGGGTGCGAGGAACGGGACCCACGATTTGAGGGTCACGGATACCGAGGCGGCAAAGCTCACCGGCAGCGGTAGCACTGCTGATAGAGGAGAGGGTTTCAATAAGTTGTTTAGGCGGCCGTTCAATGTCTGGCGTGGTTATCATAGTTTCTCCTGTCTGTGGGATCGAGTAGTGCGAACAAATCGGCATAAGACGCCTATTGTCCACGCTCGTGATTTTAGCAGATTTTCTGCAAGGCGTCAACATAGAAATATGCGATAAGCGTAAAACGTGAAAACAATTGAATGATGTGGAAATAACATCCTCGCCAACATGATACCAAAGGTTATTGTTGAAACCGGAATGCCCTAGGCATAGGGCTACGAGTAGGAAGTCGGGATTGGGAAATCCCTTCTACAGAAGAACTATAGTGAATTCAAAAAATAAATAAACACTTGCGCCCCACGGTAGGGGCGATTTCTAACCGCACCGTATCGGCACTGTTTCCAACAGGGACTACCAAACGGGAGATTGGAGTGTCTCATTAATTCTAAGGTCCACTATAAATGACCCTACCCTATGCACAATTCACTGTATTTAATTTGTACACAATGTTACAATAACATAAATTGCTACCTATAAAGTCCTAGAAGGGTGATTGGACTCAAATCAAGATAAGGAGCGCAAAATGCCGAAAGAATTAGTCGCAATCGCTGTGCAGCAACCTGTTTTACAGGATTACGAAGAGGGACCTGTGCCAGCAGGAAATATCCGTATCAAAGTGGACTTTGGTGCGCCTAAACGGGGCACAGAGTTGACAGGGTATCACGGATTTCGCGGTGCGTCATTTCCAATGGGTCTAGGAAATATGTGCGTTGGTCGAGTCATTGAAATTGGCGAAGGTGTCGAGGGGTTTTCGATCGGCGATCGGGTCGCCGGATATGGAAACCTTCGGGAGACACATACGTGGCAAGCTGCACGCGCCTTGCACATGAGCGATCGAATGACGTGGAAAGAAGCGGTCTGTTACGATCCAGCGCATTTTGCCCTCGCCGGAATTCGGGATGGTCAAGTCCGCCTTGGGGACAGGGTTGCAGTCTTTGGACTTGGCGCCATCGGTCAAATGACTGTACAGATGGCAAAGATGGCTGGGGCGTCCTTTGTTGCTGCCGTGGACCCGATCGCCAATCGACGTGCAGTCGTTGAAAACATCGGGATAGACCTCTCACTCGATCCGACCGCTGTCAATGTCGGGGAGGAACTGAAGAAAGCGACCGGCGGACTTGGTATCGATGTAGCGATCGAGACAAGCGCAAACTATCAAGCGTTGGACGGTGCAATCCGTGGGTTAGCGTATGGCGGTAACGTCGCGGTCGTCGGCTGGATGAAGGAGTGTAAGGGCGGACTTGACCTCGGTGCTGTCGCACATTTCGATATTCCGAATCTAATATTCGCCCGTGCGTGCAGCGATCCCAATCGCGATCACCCGCGATGGGATTTCGGGCGCATTACGGACCACTGCTGGCAGTGGCTTTCTGAAGGACGGTTTGATTGTGAGGAGATTGTTTCCCCGGTAGTGCCATTCGACGAATCGGCCCAAGCGTATAAGGAGATGGATCTCCATCCCGAAAAGAGCGTCAAGCTGGGCGTAGCATTTGAGTAGCAGTTTACACGCACCCACTACCATTTCACAAAAACATGCAAGCAATTCAATATATCAAAAGCGTGCCGCGCTACCTGATGGTACGTCTCTTAGGCAAACACTGGAAGTCGCTTTACACCTCCGGTGCTTCATGTATCCGTCTGGCTGAGATTGATGAGCCACAACTGCCGACTCCGGATTGGGTGAAGATCAGAACACGGTTGAGCGGAATATGCGGCTCAGATCTTGCCACCATCATGGCAAAGGGCAGCCCATATTTCTCGCCCTTCACTTCATGTCCATTTGTGCTTGGACATGAGGTAGTGGGAGAACTTGCGGAGCTAGGGGATCGGGTTGAGGGATATGGGACTGGAGACCGTGTTGTGATAGAGCCTGTGTTATCGTGCGAAATCCGCGGCATCGGTCCTGTCTGTCACCAGTGCAGCCAAGGGCATTTTGCGAACTGCGAGAATATCACGCAAGGGAATATTTCCTCAGGCATTCAGACAGGATACTGCCGTGACACCGGCGGGGGCTGGAGTCCTTACTTCCTCGCACATAAGAACCAGATCCATCGCGTACCAGACTCCCTTTCCGATGAAATTGCTGTGCTTCTGGAACCGTTTGCCTGTGCCTTGCATGGTGTTTTGAAAGCCAACCTCAAAGACACAGACGAAGTCCTAATCATCGGCGCGGGGACGGTCGGGCTACTTACCGTTGCGGCAATCCGCGCAATTGGGAACCAGAACCGCATCCTAATTGTTGCCAAATACCCGCATCAGCGTCAACTCGCACGCGAACTCGGTGCAGATGAAATCCTCTCCTCCGATAAGTCGCTCTATGCAAATTTCTGCGGCTTAACAGGCGCGGAAAGCTATCAGCCGGAACTCGGTAAACCTGTTCTGCTCGGCGGTGTTGACGTTACATTTGATTGCGTCGCGTCTGCTACGACGATTGACGACGCTCTGCGCTTTACGCGAGCCCAAGGGCGCGTTATGCTTGTGGGAATGCCCGCCATCCCGAAAAATATCGATTGGACATCAATTTGGTATAAGGAATTGCATGTCAGCGGTGCCTATACCTACGGGATGGAAAGCTACGCGGGCGAGGAGATTCGGACCTTTACACTCGGCATTAGATTGCTAGAGCAGATGAGGGATAAACTACTTCCGCTAATCGGCGAACGGTTTTCACTCAAAGAGTATCGCCAAGCTATCCAAGCTGCGATGTCCACAGGGAGGTCCGGTGCGGTGAAAACTATCTTCGATCTGCGAGCGTGAAACCAAGCATCACTATCCCGACAGCATTCTCCCCAACTGACGACCACCGACGAGGTGCATGTGCAGATGATAAATCTCCTGCAGCCCATGCTGTCGGCAATTGATAATTAAACGGTAACCATCTTCAGCAATTCCTTCTTCTCTAGCAATCTTCGCCGCCACTGTGAACATTCGTCCCAAAGCAGGCTCGTCTTCAGAGGTCACGTCGTTAGAAGTAGGAATCAGTTTGTTCGGAATAATTAAGATATGTGTGGGGGTCTGAGGTTTTATGTCTCGAAAGGCGGTTACCAAATCATCTTGATACACGATGTCGGAAGGAATTTCTTTCCGGATAATTTTGCTAAAAATCGTTTCTTCTGCCATAGGGTCTCCTCCTTGCAACGGTTGTTTATTATGGTTGAAATTTCGGCTGTCTCGGCCCACGGTCTCGTTGTAACCGCAGCTTACTTCCCTTTAGCGGGAGCTCAACCCGCTCACCATTCCGCAAATGGGATTCCATAAACGCAAAAATCAACTCCGTGCTTGCGTGGGCGACACGAACTCCGCCGCGTGTCGGTTCACCCGTATCCAACGCATGAACAAGGTCTTTGACGATATTCGCGCCACTGCTGGTACGTTCATATCTGGGGAACGATTCAAGCCTATTTTGACGACGGATTTGCCACATCGCACCATCTCTGGAGCTAGCGATGCTTCCCTTATCACAGATTGCTTCCCAACCGAGCTGCGCGAGGAGGGCGTGCGCCGTGACACCGTTTGAGAACTGGATCATGCCTTGTCCGCTTGGATCTTCTCGGACGATATTCCCATCAATGATTGAGTCCCCGTCCGGAAGGTGTGCCGAGACCCAAGACGCAGGCATGTCGCTGTTGAGCCGCAGGATGAGGTCAAAGTTATGGCTGGCGGTGTTGAAAAGCGATCCATTGCCGTAAATAATCAACGTTCGCAGCGCGCCCAACTCGCCACTATCAATAATCTCTTTCATCTTGTCGAAGCCGGTGTCCCAACGACGGTTGGTGCCTAAATTAAACGCGACGCCGTTGCGTTCGACCGCCTCTACCATCGCATCCGCTTCATCCATCGATGCTGCCATCGCTTTTTCCGCATAGATGGCTTTTACGCCGTGTTCCGCAGCGTAGATAACAACTTCCGCACGGTGTTCGGGCTGCGTCGCAACACTAACGATGTCCGGCTGCTCCTTTTCAAGCATCTCCCGATAATCGGTATACTGCCGTTCAGTCGGGACGTTGTATCGCTTTCCGAATTCTACCATCACCTCGGTACGGAGGTCGGAGCAAGCGATAAGGTCTGTCCGCTCCTCTGCAAAAAAACTGGCAGCATGTGATACCGGAAAATTATGCGCTAGGTAGCTTGCCACCTCAGACGCAAGATGTCCAACCCTCTCGTTGTCGATAAAGGCACCCATCCGGCTACAGCCGATAACCGCAGCACGATATGTTTGCATTGGTGTCCTCCGTTCCTCAAAACGTGAAACGCAGTCGGTATATTATCTCCGTACAGGCTTGGCAGGTTGCCCGGTGCGTCCCGATTCGTAGATAGCGTCCATCAACTCCGATTGGATAATCCCGTTCATCGGACTGGTACGCGGTTCAGCGCGACCTAGAATGGCATCAATGAAATTGTCGTCCGGCGACCCCGCCGACATCTCCTCGGTAATTGGCGGTGGGTCAAGCTGTTCTCCACCTTCATAGACCCGAATCCAACCACCGCCCCAACCGTCAACTTCGATTCGACCATTATCAAAAATCAACGCCATGTGGGTGCCACCCGGACTTGGGCAGTTGCCGCTGACAACAATACTCGCGAAAACCCCGTTCTCAAACCGAATGTTGGTTGAACTGTTGATATCAACCGCTGCGCCACAATTGTCGATAAAGGAATGGACCTCAGCAACATTGGATTCAACAGACCAGCATAGGCTGTTAAACAGATGCGCTCCACTGTCATACGCTTGCCCACCGCCAGACAACTCAGGAACCTGTCGCCACGCCCCCTTTGTTGCGCGTAGCCAGTTCTGTGTGATATAGCCTGTTACCAACTCCAGCTTACCAAATGTCTGATTTCGTATACATTCACGCACATAGTAAAAGTTCGCCGAGCAAGGCGTATTATAACCAATGGTAAATATCTTACCCGTCTCTTTGACCTTCTCAGCTAATGTATATGCGTCCCGCGCTGCTGTCACCATCGGCTTTTCTACCAATACATGACAACCGGCATTGAGGGCGTGCATACTGTGATTAAAGTGGAGGGTGTGCGGTGTAGAAATAACCACAGCATCGGGTGTTGTTTCGGCGAGCATTGTTGGGATATTATCGTGGGCAGCTGGACGCGGATTCAACTCTGGTAAGTTACGATCGATATAACTGTTAGCGATGTCAGTGTTCAAATCACAGGTGCCGATAATCTGGACATCGGGATTTTCATTCATACGGCGGGCATGACCCGACGAATTTCCGCCACAACCGATAATCCCCAATCGGATTTTAGACATAGTTGGCTCCTTGTAAAATAATCAGCTAGGATAAAACCTCACTCCTCCGCTTTTGCCTTCAGATGATAGATCAGATTCAACGCATCCATCGGAGTCATCTGATTAAGTTCAGTATTCCGAAGCTCCTCAATAATGGGATGCGTCTTCGGCGTAAACAGGGCGAGTTGCAAAGAATCTCCTTGGAAGGTAGACTGCGACATTCGACGACGAGGACGTGGGGCTTTCGGAACCGATTTTGGTGAAGCCCGATCTGATTCCTCGCCTTCAATACTCAGATTGTGCTGTTCGAGGACCTCTAGGATTTGGTTCGCCCGCTCAATAACTGCCTGCGGCAATCCGGCGAGGCGTGCAACGTGGATACCATAACTCTGGTCCGTTCCGCCCTCCACAACCTTCCGCAAAAAAGTCACCGTTTCGCCATCTTCATGGACAGCAACATTGTAATTTTTTACGTTCTTATATCTGCCGGCGAGTTCAATCAATTCATGATAGTGGGTCGCAAACAGTGTTTTTGCACCGATTCGCTTCTCGTCCAAAATGTACTCCGCGACCGCCCACGCAATGCTCAGTCCATCAAATGTACTAGTGCCGCGCCCGATCTCGTCAAGGATAATCAGGCTCTTGCGCGTTGCGTTGTTCAGGATATTTGCCGTTTCGTTCATCTCCACGAGGAAGGTACTCTGCCCCATCACCAAGTTATCAGAGGCACCGACGCGGGTGAAAATTCGGTCTACAATGCCGACCTTCGCTGCGGACGCGGGAACAAAGCTGCCCATCTGCGCCATCAAGGTGATGAGTGCCGTCTGACGGAGAAATGTACTTTTGCCACTCATATTCGGACCAGTAATAATGTGCATCTGCTGGTCCCGGCAGTTCAATCCTGTGTCATTAGGTACAAACCCTTCCTTCGTAAAAAGGCGTTCCACGACGGGGTGCCGCCCGTTTCTGATGATAAGCTCGTCACTCTCATCAATAATCGGCTTGGCGTAATCGTATTTGGACGCGATGTAAGCAAGCCCGGCAGCGACATCAATCATGGCAACTACGGCAGCGGCTTTCTGTATCCCTTCAGTTTCAGCTGCAACTTGGGCACGCACCTCGCAGAAGAGATCATATTCAAGCGTCTGAATCTGATCTTGTGCGTTCAGAATCTGTGATTCTCGCTCCTTGAGTTCCGGCGTGATAAACCGCTCGGCATTGGTCAATGTCTGTTTACGGATATAATATTCTGGGACAAGATGTAGGTTCGGCTTGGTAACCTCAATATAGTATCCGAAGACCTGATTGAATCCGATCTTCAGCGAAGGAATGTTTACCCGATCACGCTCTTTCTGTTGAAGGTCCGCGATCCAGTTTTTTCCTTCGCTGGTGATTTCACGCAACTCATCTAACTGTTCGTTGTAGCCATCGTTGATTAATCTACCTTCACGAATCGTCGCCGGTGGGTCGGGGTGGATGGAGGATTCGATCACCCCCCCTAATTCTGTCAGCGGGTCAAGATTTTCATTCAAGGTCTGTAACAGCGAAGTTCCGCAGTCGTTGAGTTGTACTTTGATATCCGGAAGCAGGCGCAGGGAGTCTCTCAGCGCGATGAGATCTCGGGCATTCGCCGAACCTAGACTGATGCGAGAAATCAGTCGTTCCATGTCGTACACCTTACTCAACCGCTCCCGTAACTCCTCCTGTAACCCAATGCGATTTTTCAACTCATCAACAGCGTCCAAACGTGAGTTAATCTCTGCTGGTCGCAGCAGCGGTTGTAAGATGCACTGACGGAGTTTTCGCGCTCCCATCGGTGTCACAGTTTCGTCCATCATTTCTAGCAGCGTTCCTTTCGACGAACCGTCGCGGATCGAGGTTGTCAACTCCAAATTCCGCTGCGTATCCGCTTCCAGAAGCATAAAGTCTGAAATGGTGTAGGTGTGGAGGGAAACAATATGTTTTACCTCCTGTTTTTGGGTTTCGTAGAGGTAGTAAACCAACGCGCCCGCTGCACAGATCGCAGCGGGCAGATGTTCGCACCCAAAGCCATCTAAGGAAAGTGTGTTAAAATGCTGGAGAAGTTCAGCCCGTGCCGTATCAAACGAGAAACGCCAATCCGGGAGATAGTTTACAACCGCTTTCAGGTCCGTTTCAATCTGCGCGACTATTTCCGGGTCATCGAAATCCTCGGAAAACAGGCACTCTTTCGGGGCGAGCCGATGAATTTCTGACCAGAGTTTTGCTAAGCTTTCTAGTTCCGTTACCGTAAATTCTCCGGTCGAAAGATCTACAGCTGCCAAGCCGTAACTGTCTTTTAGGAGATAAACGCTGATCAGATAATTATTCGTTTTTCCATCTAGCACCTTTGGATCCGTGACGGTCCCGGCGGTTACAATACGGACAAGATTGCGTTTGACCAGTCGATTCTCTTCCCTCGCTTTTTTTGCATCTTCGACCTGTTCTAAAATTGCGACTTTATAGCCCGAATTTACCAACTTGTAAAGATATGAATCCAGCGCGTGATGCGGGACACCCGCCATCGGGATTGCACCTCCCACGCTGTCCTTATCTCTTGATGTCAGCGTAATTTCCAGAACACGAGCAATCAGTTCAGCATCGTCGTAGAATGCTTCGTAGAAGTCTCCGACACGACAAAGCAGAATCGAATCCGGATATTGTTTTTTTGATTGCCTGTACTGTTCCATCAAAGGGGAAAGTTTCGATTTTCTCGCCATAATACCCCTCTACTCAACTTTCCAGATACTATCTAAAGCTCCGAAACCCCGACCGCTGCTGCGGTCTCTTGGATTTGTCGCCATGTTTCATCATCAACAGGAATCCCCTCGCTTGAACGCTGTTTCGTTTGACGCGACTCAATTTCGCCGGGGACGAGGATCTCATCGAAACCGGGAGCAGGCGGCGACGCTTTCACATGCTCGACAAGCGCATCAACCCGTCCGTAGAAATCCTCCATCGGCGTAAATTGTGCAATGTTAATCGCCATCATCAGCACTCCGTTTTGGACCTTTGTTGTGCCGGAACCGCTACAACCAGCACCTGATAGCGCCCCGCCCAGCACATCAATCATCAAGCCAAGCGCGAATCCTTTATGTCCCGCAATGCCTCCAAGTGGCAGTAATGCACCGGGCGGTGGACCATTGAGGTCGCGTGGATCTGTGGTCGGTTCACCTTTACCGTTAATCAACCAACCTAGCGGAATGCTATCGTTGCGGTTCAACGCAACACGAATCTTCCCTTGCGCCACCACGCTGCTCGTGATGTCGAGCACAATAGGCTCATCGCCTCGTGTTGGGGAAGCAATCGCAATAGGGTTGGTCGCAAGCCGTCCGTCGCTGCCGCCAAACGGTGCGACGTAGAGCGCGGCCCCTCCCGCGTTGACCATCACTATTCCGATCAAACCCGCTTTCGCTGCCATCATGGCATAGCTACCGATCCTACCGATATGATTGCAGTTATAGATGCTAACGGCACTGACCGTACTCGATTGCGCCTTGCGGATCGCTAACGACATCGACCGTTGCGCGATGACATGCCCAAACCCCCAATTACCGTTAATCAGGGCATGTGACGGAGATTCACGCTCGATCTCCATCGTGGCACGAGGGTCAATCTGCCCGGCTTCTATGAAACCCATATACTGCGGAATACGGATCACTCCGTGTGAATCGTGTCCTGCAAGATTGGCATCTACAAGGATTTCACTAATAATCTGTGCTTCTTCGGCAGGGACATTTGTTGCTTCAAAAATATCCGCCGCGATTTTACGCAATCGGTCGGGCATTACGTTCGGCATTATTCTTCTCCTGAAACCATTTGTAATAAAACATAAAATAGTAACTCAAGCTATTTTAAGACGAAAACCCCTACCGTCAACAACAGTTACTTGATAAGTAATAGGTCGGTAGGCCTATACTTGGCTATAAGCTTCTAGAAAGTCATTTCTAGAAATCCCTGACTGGTTACAGATGCGGCGTAGGGTTGAGCCGAGCCTTTGATGCGACGATGATTCGGCATAGTCAATGGGGTTCGACTGCCATCTGGATTTTCCCGTATCATTGAAATATGATTCCCTTCACGAATTACACGAAAACCTAATTTTTCTAACGTTTTAATCGCTTGGGGCTTGGGAACATCAACTGGAAAGCACCGCATTAGACAGCAACTCCTGTTTCTGCTATGAATACGTCTAAGACAGGTTCCTCACTCTCAAGCACTTCAGCACCGAATGTTTCAATGTGAAATTCGATCGCAGAGGTTACATCAGCTATGGCTTGCTGATAGGTGTCACCTTCACCAACCACGACCCCCTTCAAACCAAGTGGATAGGCGACATAACCATCCGTATGCTTTTCAACAATAATCTTGAACGATCGCATTCGAGCTTTCCCTCCGTTTCCATTAACTGATCCAGCCTGTCATCTACTCTGTACTGCCATCGGAAATCTCCTTTCAATTCAATTGATATGGTAGCACAATCTTGGTTTAGACAGTGGCCCTAATTTCCGATGGCAGCACAGACATTTGGTTATTCTGATGTCGTTGATGAGGATTTTAATGTTATCTTCAGTTTTGTCAAAAATAGTATACCATTCCTGCCTAAAACTGTCACCATAATTTCTTATGAGAAGAGGATTCAGATATTGAAAAACTGAGGAGATATAGGTTATAATTTCAGGGAGCGACATCAAGGCAATTTTATGTACACAATTTACTCCCTATCCAACATTATATCAAACCCCCTTTGAGAAGGCAATAACTCATTATGTCAAAAGTCCAACCTCTCGAATTTCTCAAAGAGATAAAAAAGCAAATTGATGCACATATCTTTGATTTTCTACCCAGCGAGCACGATCACCCTGAAGTGCATCAGTTCTATCAAATGATGTTGGATTACCCGCTTCGCGCCGGCAAGGGGTTACGCCCAGCAATTTGTCTGCTGATCTGTGAGGCGTTCGGTGGAGATACGCGGAAGGCTATCAATACCGCTGCTGCGCTTGAACTCCTGCAGAACTGGGCACTCATCCACGATGACATTGAAGACGGTTCTGACCTCCGTCGCGGCGAGCCGTGCCTCCACCAGAAACATGGGATTCCGATTGCCATTAATGTGGGCGACGGGCTCCACTGCAAGATGTGGGAGATGCTGAACCGAAACGCAGATCTGCTCGGATATGAACTCGCGTTTGAGATAGCGTCGGAATTTGTACAACTCAGCAACAGCATTGTCGAAGGACAACACATTGAGTTGAGTTGGGTTGAGAATAACCGCTGGGATTTAGCGGAGTCGGACTACTGGACGATGTGTGTGAGAAAGACAGCTTCGTACACCTGCATCACCCCCTGTCGCGTCGGTGCGCTCATTGCGGGAGCGTCCAATAATCAGTTGGATCTATTCGTCGATATGGGTAAAAATCTTGGGGTTGCTTTCCAGATTCAGGATGATGTCCTCAACCTCATCGGTGAAGAGAGGCTATATGGTAAGGAGATTGGGGGAGACATCAGCGAAGGGAAGCGCACCCTTATCCTCATCCATCTGCTGAACACCTGCTCACAGACGGAAGCAAACCGTGTCACTGAAATTATGGGGCAGCGACGTGAGGACAAACATCAGGACGAAATTCAAGAGGTGTTAGCACTAATGGAGAAATATAAATCAATCCAATACGCCCAGCAACACGCTAAAACGCTGGCACAGCAGGCATATACGCAGTTTAATCAGGTATTCGATCCCCTACCGGCAACTCAAGCCAAAGATATTTTTCTACAACTGGTTCATTTTTTAATTGAACGAGAATATTAACCATGAATCTATCTGCGTACTTCACATCATTAAAAGGAGTTTACAATCTATGAAAACACACGAACTCGAATCCACCGCCCAAGCCCTCGTGCCAGCAGGCAAAGGCATTCTTGCCGCGGATGAAGGGGATGCTACCATCAAAAGACGATTCGATAGTATCAACGTCGAATGCACTGAAGCAAACCGTCGCGCCTACCGCGAGATGCTGTTTACTACCCCGGGAACAGAAGAATTTATCAGTGGTATTATCCTGTTTGAAGAGACCCTCCGTCAGGCAACACAAGACGGTACACCTTTTCCTGAGCTGCTCGCGAACAAAGGCATCATATCTGGCATCAAGGCTGACACAGGCCCTAAAGATCTCGCCGGTTGCCCCGGCGAAACAGTGACAGAGGGGCTTGACGGACTCCGTGAACGCCTCACCGAATACAGGGAACTGGGAGCAAAGTTTGGTAAGTGGCGAGCTGTTATCAACGTCGGTGATGGTTTCCCGACACAATCTGGCATCGATGCCAATGCCCACGCGCTAGCACGCTACGCAGCGATATGCCAAGAGGTGGGACTGGTTCCCATCGTCGAACCAGAGGTATTTATGGAGGGAACGCATACCATCGAACGTTGTGAGGAGATAACGGAAGCAACCCTGAAACGTGTCTATTTTGAACTCCATGCACATCGAGTCATCCTTGAGGGAACCCTGCTCAAGCCGAACATGGTTTTGTCAGGAACAGATTGCCCCGTGCAGGCAAGTGTCCAAGAGGTCGCCGAGGCAACCGTACGTTGTTTCCGCCGAGCCGTGCCCGCAGCGGTGCCCGGAATAGTCTTCCTTTCCGGTGGTCAAAGTGCTAAACTAGCAACAGAGCATCTTAACGCCATGAATGCCCTAGGTAATTGCCCATGGGAACTTAGCTTCTCCTACGGGCGGGCATTACAGGGACCAACACTTGAAGCATGGGGTGGAAGAGCTGCCAATGCTTCCAAAGCGCAGAAAATCTTTTACCATCGAGCAAAGTGCAACAGTGCTGCGCGTTATGGCGAGTATACCCAGCAGATGGAAGCACTCGCAGCGTAACCACTACTTCGCAAGCGAGGAAGAGAAAAGATACTGACTGAAAAGCAAGTCCGAAGCATATAAACGAGACGGTTATCTCAGGGTTGAGGGCCTCTTCACGCAGGAAGCCGCTTAAAGAAGCGACGTGAAGAACCGCACTTGACATATCGTTGAAGTTTTCCAGCCAACTTGCACAAAGGAGAGTAAATCGTATGGAGAGATTAGATCGGGCAACCGATAAGTATGTCACACAATTGGAACAAGAGGGATGGTGCGTAATGGATGGTATCATCCCCGCAGATGAAGTGGATGCCGTGCGCGAAGAGGTAGAGACATCTGAGCCTTCGTACAAGAAGTTCAGCGAAGAGCATGATCGATGGTCAAAAAACGTCATCGCCTTTTTTCCATCGCTGGCACCCCATCTATCGAACAAACGTCTGTTAAACGTCGTTAAAACGATATTGGGCCCGCAAGTGCGAATCTCCCAAACCGAGTACAAGATTCGCCCGCCACATTACGAGTTGAACCGCGCCTACCACTCGGACTTCCCACACGACCTCAAACAACCGTGGCACGTCAGCCAACCCTTTCCCAGAGCGGTGATCGGCATCACAACCTTGTGGATGCTCACTCCATTCACAACCAGCAACGGCGGTACATGGGTAGTGCCCGGCACCCACGTAAGCCAGAAAAACCCGAGGGGCGAAAATGACGGGATCGATGAGTTCGCGCCAATTCCGGGCGAGTTGCAAGCGACCGGCGATGCCGGCAGCGTGCTGATAATGGATAGCCGTATCTGGCACTCAAATGCAGCAAGTCCCAGTAAAAAGCCGCGAACCGCAGTGGTGGTGCGTTATGCACCGTGGTGGCTCAATCTGGAATTCTTCGGCGTCAATACTGCACCGATCCCGGCGGACGTGTTTGATACGTTCCCAGAGGAGACAAAATTACTGTATGATCACCGGGTGGAAGGGCGTGAAAGTAAGATCTGGGCGTAAAAAAATAGGTAGTTGAGCAGCTGAACAAACCTGAGAAATCTGTGCAGAATTCCCGAATGAATAGCCAATCAACATCTATCGAGCTATCCTACACACCGGTCATTGGCACGCTTTCAGAAATGCCGTGAACAGATTCAGGGCTTCCGGATGGCGTTCCCACATCATCTCAGGGTGGCACTGCACACCAAGCGCGAATCGGTGAGTTAGGCTTTCAATGGCCTCAACGACGTTATCTTTCGCTTTGGCGGTTACAATAAAACCGTCGGCAACCTCTCGCACCGCTTGGTGGTGGAAGGAATTGACGCGGGTAGTTGGACTGCCGAAAATCTGAAACAGACGGCTATCGGATAGAATGTCGATTGTATGGGATGCATACGAGCCTGCGCCCGTCTGCGAGTGGCGCAAAGTTGGCTGCGGCATCTCAGCGGCAATATCTTGGTAAATTGTGCCGCCTGCCGCAACATTCAGCATCTGGATCCCACGACAAATTGCGAGTATCGGCAGATCTTGGTCTAATGCTTTTTGAGTAAGCTGCAGTTCCATCTCATCGCGCACACGGTCAACGCTGCCCATATTTTGATGCGGCTCCTGACCAAACAGTAATGGATCAATGTCACCGCCGCCGGAGAGAACGAGCCCGTCGAGCACCGCCAAGTATCGGTCAATGCACTCCATATCTTCAACGTGTGGCACGAGGAGCGGGGTGCCCCCAACGTATTCAATCGCACGAGCATAGTCGCGCGCGATGATGTTGCGTTCAAGGGCATATATGGAGTCGCCGATAGGACTTGCCGTTAAGCTGCAGGTGATGCCAATAACTGGACGCATCTGCGATTCCTTTCTTTCATCGAATGATTCAAATCCACACAATCAATACTAACTGAACGGTTACCATTTCACTCCAAGACAGGGAGTTCTAACAATCGTGTTAATTTTACCAGCAATTGATCTCCGAAATGGAAAATGTGTAAATCTAGTGCAGGGACGAGCGGGGGAGGAAACAATCTTCTCAGACCAACCTGTGGAAATGGCACAGCAATGGCAACAGGGCGGTGCCGAATACCTACACCTTGTAGACCTTGATGGTGCATTCGGCACAGTATCCGATAATCTCCTCATCGTCAAGGAGATTGTCGGAATGCTTCAGATCCCTGTCCAATTGGGTGGAGGCATCCGGACAATGGAAAAGCTAGACGACGTTCTAGCACTCGGTGTAACAAGGGCAATTCTGGGTACGGCTGCCCTCAAAAATCCGTCGTTGGTCGAGTCCGCATGCAAAAAGTACGGCTCTCGAATCGCCGTCGGTATCGATGCAAAAGATGGGATGGTTGCCACAGAAGGCTGGCTTGATGTCTCTGAAAAATCCGCCCTCGCATTCGCTCAAGAGATGGAAGATTGTGGGGTTCAAACCATTATCTACACAGACATCAAAAGCGATGGCATGCTCCAAGGACCCAACTTGGAAACTACGGAAGCCATCACTGACGCCGTTTCGGTAAATGTCATCGCCTCCGGTGGGGTCACATCAATTCAAGATGTTGAAGCCCTCAAAGCAATAGAGGTTCACGGCGCTATCGTTGGTCGAGCACTTTACACCGGCACCTTAGATCTGAGGGTCGCGATTTCCACTGCCCGTTAGCCACGAATGAACAACACACCTTAGATTTTTCACTCTACACTTTACTCATCCGGGCGAATCCAACTAACGACATCCTCTGCGTCGCCGGTGCCCCCTTCGCGTCCATCGCTGCCGAAAGAGACCAGGTCGTAACCGTATCGGTCATGCACACCGGGACGGATGTAGATATAAGTGTTTCCCCACGGATCCTCTGTGATAGGAACCTTCAAATATGGACCCAACCAATTGACAGGAACTGGCGGCTGTTCAGGCTTCTCCCAGAGCGCTGCCAGTCCTTGTTCAGTCGAGGGATAATCTCCATTATCTTTCGCATAGGTATCCAGTGCGATGCCGATAGTTTCAATCTCTTCCGCTGCTTGGGCTTGATCTGCTTTTCCTGCCTGCCCCAATAAGCCCGATGCTAGCACAACGGCAACCACAATCCCGATAATAACAATCACAATGAGCAGTTGTGTAGATGTAAAACCAGACGGTTGATTATCAATGTTTCTCAAATAATAGCCTCCTTCATTAAAAGATCTGTCTCATTGTAGCACAATCCCTCAGTGGGCGCAAGTACAATCTGATACACGTTCCTTCAGCCCCCAATTCAGACGAAGATCGTCAACGAACCAAAGATGACCCCTACGTTCACCTGTCCTGTTTGATTCGTCCCCAGGTCGTCGTAAGTGCCTGTTGCGTGTCTACGGCACGTGGACGCCCCGGTCCACCGTTCTTAATGTTTACACCTGTAATTGCGACATCATCAAAGCGGCCCTCTGCATTACCGACCACAAGCCCTGCTTGACCGGGCTTGAGAGATTGGTTCAAATCTTCCGATACGAAAACCTGATTGTTGACCTGAAACTCAAGTTGGCCGTCATTAACGGTTGCCCTTAGTCGATACCACGTGTCAATGTCTGAGACAAAAGGAAATTCTCGGGTAGACCAGACATTTGGAGATGCCTTGGTGATTGACACAGTGCTAAAAAAGAAATTAATAAAAAATAGATAACGGGTGTGCTCATCCCCTCTGTCGTATAACGAGAGTCCTACGTACGCAGGGTCGCTTCGCTCCTTGACCAATTTGGCTTGACATGAAACCGAGTAGTTCTCCCAGTCCAACTCTCCCGTCAACCACAAACTCATGAACCCACGCTTAAAAATTCGTCCGACTGCTTCGCCCTGATTGACCCACCAATTTTCAACCTGACGGTCTAAATTATAGATTTTCCATTCCCTAGTAATTCTGTCCTCGAAATCGTCGCGCCACGTACCTGCGAAGCCGATGTTTCCATACATCAAAACGACAATCTGCACGAGAGCTATTGATAGGACACAATTAGATTTCATCGAATAATGCCCCCTGGTTTAATCCAAATCGCGGATCATTGTGTGACAAACCACCGGTGCAATCAGGAGCTCATCCTTATTTGCCCGCTCCAAAGGTTATTACGAAGATATGTGGGAATCATAGCAAATCCCCGCTTGAAGTGTCAAGCAAAAGACAAGCCATGGCTTCCCTAGTCAGTCGATATCCATCCAGCTTTCAACAGTTTTCTACTGCTTTCGAGTCACCTTCCTACTTAGACACACTTTCGGAAACTCGCTTCCTCGCCAAGAGTGTCTGTATTTCGTAGATAGACCCACCACGCCCCCCAGACCGAGGCTTGTCGGGACGAGGAACGGGAGGGGTGTCGGTATAGCGGGGTGCGCGGACCTGTTCACCACGTAGTATGGCAGCGTCTAAGGCAGCCCAGTCAGTAATGGGACGTTTAGGCAGCGTGTCAGCTGCAGCGTATTGGAGCAGTAACAAACGGCGTGACTGCCCACTCAGGTTAGGGGCAGAGGCGTGTAAGGTACAGGTGTGATGGATAGTGATTCCGCCAGCTTTTACCTCAATAGGAACGGCGTTATCCGGTCTGAAATTGGGGTCAGTAATTCCACCAACAAAAACATCGTTCTGGTAATGGTCGTAAATTGGACCTTTATGCGAACCTGGGATAAACAATAGGCAGCCGTTTTCCTGCGTCATATCGTCAAGCGCTAGCCCGACCGACAACATATCATCGTTGGTTACTGGCGTCGCAAACGCAAAATCCTGATGCCATTCAACGGGACTACCAAACCCAGCGGATTTCATGTTAAGTTTGGATGTGTCATACCGAATATTCGGTCCAATCAGTTGGGCAACGCTGTCGAGAATATAATCATGGCGAAGCATCTTGTCGTAAATTGGATGCAGGACCACCGGATTTTTGAGACGCCGTAACTGAGGCGTTTTTGGCGTGTGTCCGGGCTCAAGGTCAAAAATATCGGTATGCTCAGTCACCTCGCGGGATTTATCAACAAAATCATCGGTAATCTTGCGGAGTTCTGCAATATCGTCCGCTGAAATCACGTTTTCAACGACGATATAACCGTTGGTGTGATAGAAGTCGACCTGCTCTTGAGTCAGCATATAAAACTCCTTTCATGCAAAGTCAAGTTATAGCTTGCAAAAAAAATTGGTCAGAGGCATCGTTGTGCTTCCTGCTCAATATACTTCCTTAACTCCTTCGGTAGCACAGGCGATGCTCCCACCGCAGCATTCTCTCGAATCCGTTCCGGTTTTGATGTCGCCGGAATCACTACACTTGTCCTCATATCCGCGAGAATCCACGCCAATAATGCCTGTGCCCATGTCTCTATCCCATGCGCTCGAAGTGGCGCGAGATCCGGCTCTCTTCTGAGTCCCGTCACCAATCTCCCCACGCCGAGCGGCTGCATCACAATCACGCCGATACCGAGTTCCTCGGCAAGCGGCAAAATTTCCTGTTCGCACGTTCGTTCCAATACGTTATAAGGGATTTGAATCGTACTGATCCGTCCGCCTTTCATGATTCGGATCATCTCAGGGTAAGCCTCGGTCATATAGTGCGTGATTCCGATAAGACCGATTCTCCCTTCCGCCTTCAACCGTTCTAGCGTTGACAGGTGGGTTTGCCAATCCAAGAGATTATGAATCTGAAAAACATCAATATAATCGGTCCGAAACCGTTCAAAGGATCGGGCAATTTCAACTTTACCCTGTGACAACCCCGTACACCAAACCTTTGTCGCCAGCTGAAACCGTTCTCGCTTGCCCTCGGTCGTTACGCCAACGACACTTTCACTTTCGCCATACATCGGCGACGAGTCGAGCAAGGCAACACCCTCCGAGAGGCAAGCTGCGATAATCTCCTTGCGAACAGTGATTTCCGCCTTTGAGTGGACATCAAACGTCTTCCAGGTGCCCATTCCGATAGGCGGCACCTGAAGCGTTGCCAGTTTCCGTGTCTGCATACCATCGTTCCTCTGATGATTGGTTACCTAATCCCTCAAAGTCCAGCTAATATGGATTGAATATAGGCAACTGCCTTCGCCTCCAAATCCTCACCCGGATACCTTGGTTGACCTAGATGCTCTGGATTCAGAATACCTTGGTAGCCAACCTCCCGCAAAGCAGCGACAACGGCGCGGAGATCGACCCTACCCTCACCAAGTGGAACCTCCCGTCCGGCAGGCCATCGCTCCGAATGGTCTCGAAGTTGGCAGAAGTGAATCTTACCTGCAAATTCTGCTACCAGTGCCGGCACATCCCCGCCTGGGATATCCATGCCAGTACATAGCGCGACTCCATTCGACGGACTTGGAATCGCATTAACCAATCGGCGCAATTCCTTCCAAGTCCCTACCAAGAAGGGACCTCCCCAAGTATCTGACCTAAAATTCCCGTAATCTTCGATACGTACGTCTGCTGCGACAGCCCATTCACGCACATCATCCGGCAAAATCCGATGGAGGCTGTGATTTGCTATATTAACCCTATTTGCTTCTGCCACCGGGATAAGTTCCCGGTAGATGTCGATGAGCCCCTCCCAGCATGCCTCCTCTTGTGCAGGATTCATCGGTTTGCCCAAACTCACGTAGTGCAACACTGAGGTAATCCCAACCTCTCCTAACACTTCAAGTGTGCGCAACATGGCATCAATGCAGCGACGGTCACGAGTCAACAAGATGTCTGGATTCATTGAGCGTTCCGTCCGCCAAGGACGTGAGGGCCACCGCGCAAAATGGTAAGTGACACCCGGCACTTCAAGGCCATTGTCCTCTAATCTCCCCTTCAGTTCCCGTAGGCGGTCTGCATCCGGATACCCGTTGTCCTGATCTCCAGGAAGAGAACCGATATAAACACATTCGACGCCAAGTTTTCTGCAACGATCAACAGTCGCTTGCACATCGGACGATGCGCGAATTCCAACTTTCATAGGGTGCTCCTCCGTTTCAAAAAACAATAGCCCTTGTTATTGTAGTAACCTAAGTTGTTAACCTATCTCAAGAGCATAACCCTTACTACTGCCGGCGAGGGTGACACCAATATCACTCGATTCCGGCGTATTGAAAAAAAGAAGCATCGGCGCAAAGCCGATGCTTCACTTATAGTGGACCTTAGCATTAATGAGACACGCCAAGCTCCCGTTGGGTAGGCACCCTATTTCCCCCCGCTAGCGGGGGGATAAAGGGGGGTGCCGATGCGGTGCGGTTGGAAACCGCACCTACCGGGGGGCGCAAGTGTCTATTTATTTTTTAAATTCACTATAATTACTTTGTCAGAGGGAAAAGTTGACTTTCTAGATTAAATAGGACAGCTTAACCTAGCATTACTCAAGCATCTGGCTTTTGAGCGAGCCCCAAGTCACGGAGAGTACGTCAACAGGATCTACCGCCTGGGGTCCGGGCGAATCCATAACCCTCTTAACCTGTTCTTGTTCTAGTTGGGTATCGAAGATATAAAATTCATCCATAACCCACCTTGCAAATAGGGTTACATTGCCTGCTGGGTCCAGATCTATATCTCGATTTCCAATCCAGAAGTCATTGTCCAATTGACTGGGACCCTCTTTGAACTCGTCGGGGAATGCAATACCTGATGGCTCTCCATCTAAATAAAGCTGCATCCCTTTTGGGCCCCACGTTGCAGCGATATGATGGAGATCCTTTCTCCACGCCCTTTTGTCGACTTGGGCGAGAACAAAATGGTCGAAACGATTTTGCTTTATCAGATACGTTATGCCATAGCGCTCATTCGGATGACTGTGAGCGATAGCCCAAGCATCTGTCTTAGTGGAATTACGGGAGTAAAATATCCAGCATTGCGCAACGCCTCCATCGCCGCCCCATTCACCCACAGGATGCCGTACATCTACCCAAAACGCAATCGTACCTGCCTCCGGCTTAATATACGGTTGACCCTTATTATCTTCAGTGGGAAACGAAATGGCTTGACCAGCCTCACTTGCAAAAAACCCCTTCTCGATTTGGGCGTCTTCAAAGAGGGCGCGCTTGTCCTTCTTTTCTATGGGAAAAATCGTTCCACCGCCCTCTTCAACCGCCTCCGGGCCGTCCAACGAATTGTAGAATAGCCGTTTGGAATATGCGTTGAGCAGCGGAATAGAAGTGAACACGACGGTCATCACAATCACACTCACTAACTTATGGCGTTTGCCGTACATTTCTATTACCTCCCTTGAAAGAAATGCTTAACATTTGCTGAGTGGCCTGTGCAACACACTGTCTGTAAGATAGACATTTACCCGCTTCATAAACTAGATTATACACGATGCTGTTGTATATTTCAACCAAAAGACAGGGTTTGAGAATTACAACAAAATCTGTAGCCTCGTTTACGGTTCTTAGGAACCATATCACTTTGATAACCGCTGCGTCTGTGCACCCGATCCCTCAGTGATGATAAGAAACTGATTCGCCACCACATCCATTAGCGTCTGGTCCAAGCCACTGGGCCATGTGATTATCACTTTCTTTGCTCTGGTTTCGGCACCCAGCCCAAAGATGAGGCGCAAGTCTTGCCCCGAAAGGTAACTGGAGCCAGCTTGTACTTCTTTAACCTGGGTGTGAGAACGAGTGACAACTTTAATACGCGCTCCAATACCATCTCGGTTGCTTTTGACACCAACAGTTTTGATCTTTAGCCAATTGTTTCTGTTGCCTCCGTCGTTGCGAAGCAGGGCCGCTTTCTTATTCAAATTTACCACAAAAATGTCAGTATCGCCATCATTATCATAATCACCAAAGGCAGCCCCTCGACTGACCCGTTTCACTGAGAAATAGGCACCATACTCCTCGGAGACATCAAGAAAGGAGGATTCCCCCATATTCAGGAAAAGTTGGTCAGTTTGGGCATATTCGATGGTATCGGACTGTGATTCGACCGTCGAATAGACATGCCCGTTTGCGACAAAGAGATCCATATCGCCATCATTGTCGGCGTCGAAAAACTTCGTTCCAAATCCCAGCTTCAGGAAGCTTGAATCTCCCAGATGCACAAGATATGTTACATCAGTGAAGATACCGTTTGGATTGTTGAGATATAACGTGTTCGTTTCGCGGGAAAAGTTTGTCACGAAGATGTCCAGAAGACCGTCGTTGTTATAGTCGCCAAAATCAACCCCCATCCCACCTTCCGCGACTCCCTCCTCGTTATACGCAACCCCGGCAATAGTGCCGAGGTCCATAAACGTCCCATCTCCCATGTTACGGTAGAGAAAATTCGGTGTTGTGTCATTAGCGACATAGATGTCTATGCGCCCATCATTATCATAGTCCCCGCAGGTGATACCGAGCCCTTTCCCAGTATCGTTGTAAACGCCTGCCCATTGAGTTACATCGGTAAACGTGCCATCTCCATTGTTTCTGTATAGGGTATCCGAGACCCCTTTATAGACTCGTGGATTGCTATAAATCCGCCTCCCGTTCGTATCATACCATTCGCCGTCCTCAACAATATCGTAATCAAGATAATTAACAACATAAAGATCTAAATTACCGTCATGATCATAATCCACAAAGGCGCAACTCGAACTCCACTTGTCACCGTTACCTACACCGGCATGTACCGTCACATCGGTAAAAGTTCCGTCGCCATTGTTCCTATATAACACATTCTCCCCAAAATTCGTCACGTACAGATCTGGATCCCCGTCGTTGTCATAATCGGCAGTGCCACATCCCATCCCATAGCCCAGATGCCCAACGCCCGCTTCGTCGGCAACATCGGTAAAGCCTTCGTCCCCATCGTTCCGATAAAGTATATTTATGGGCGGTGTATCTGTCACAAAGCCCGGTAGGGGAGCACTGTTGACGATGTAGAGATCGAGGTCCCCATCGTTGTCATAGTCGAGGAAAGCTGCGCCAGACCCCATGGTTTCCAGATAATATAACCTCCCACTCTCCCCATTGACATGCTTAAATGTAATATCCGACGCTTTGGCAACATCAACAAATTGAACAGTCGTTTGTGCATGAGGAGAAGTGCCGAAGGCATTCAGAGTGAACACTATCCAATACGACATAAAACGTAGAGCGTATTGCGTATTGCGTAGGGGTTCATTGATTTTCCTTCCTTCTTCCATCTATCGCTTCCTCCTTCTGCCTTGCTTGGAGTTGCCGAGCTGTTTTGAATTCATGAGCGGCTTTCTCCATATCTCCTAACCTTTCATACACTTTTCCGAGATTTTGATGGAATTTAGGGTTCTCCGCATCCAGTTGAATCGCCATTAAGAATGAACTCATTGCTTCACGATATTTTCCTTGGAGCGAATAGCTCATGCCGAGGTTGTTATGTCCGTTCGCCTCGTTCGGAGCAAGACGGACAGCCGCTTCACACACTTGCTGCATTTTTTCAAGATGGTTGAGTCTCATATAGCATGCCGCAAGCGTATTGTAAACCTCCCTGTTGTTCGGGTTCTGTTCAATGGATTTTTCCAGAGATGTGATGGCAAGTTCAAACTTATTGTATCGTAGTTGGACCAACCCAAGCTGATACCAGAGTTCAGGATTTTTAGGGGATCTTTGAATAGATGTTTCGAGCTGTGACACACGATTCGCATAAGGTTTGAGTGCTTCATACTTCTTAATCTGCTCAAGGCCCTTTTCAACATCCCCTACTCGGATATAGGCACTACTCAGACCGTAGTATGCACGGATATGGTCTGGATTCAATTGAATTGCCTGTTGGAATAACTCAATCGCCTGGTCAAACTTGCTCTGCTTCAGATAAACCATTCCGAGGTCGTAATATGGATGATAGTCATTATCCAAGTCAGTAGGTTCAAGCTCAATGGCACGACGCAATGCCCGTATTGCCTTCTGATACGCATTCTGTCTGGAATAGGCGATACCGAGCATCTGATGTGCACGGGCCTGATTAGGAACCAATTGGATAACGGTTTGAAATGCTTCAATTGCTTCTGTTGTTTGGGCAAGCTCTGTTAAATAAATTGTTCCAAGCGCATCATAAGCTTCTTCACGACTCGGGTCGATTTGGATGGCCTCCTTGAATGCTGCGACAGCACCCAAGTAATTCTCGTTCCTGATAAGCTTCAATCCGCGGTTATAACATTTGACGAACTCAGGTGAAAAGTCGGATTCGATGGGATTGGGATCTAGGAGCCCTGCTTCTTTTCCCTGGACTAAAGACACCGCTATCAGGACGAAAACGACACAGAAAATAACGAGATATTTTGTTATCATATCGTGTCCTTAACAAACAAAAAAAGGTAGGGACGAGGTTAATTTCGCCCCTACCTTAATCATGTGGATTGGAGATCTTCTACCGTCCGGTGCAAGAATCCCTAGACAGCGAAGAGCGATGAACTCATAGAAACCCAGAACACCCACTTTCAGAATTATAGTAATCAAATTAATAGCTGGACTTGATACGACCCCAGCTAAGAGGAAGTTTACCCGCGGATTCGGCGCTTAATATCCCTCCGTTCATTGCCTCTAGGATTTCCTCAGCCGTTAAGGCTCTCGACCAAATGCGGGCTTCGTCAATTCGTCCCTCAAAGAAACGGGTCGGTCGATTTACCTGCCAACCAATGTAGAAGTTGGCGTCGGGGTCCACCGCTCCTGGCCCTGCGCCATCATTCGTTTCGACATCCAGTTTGCCATCAATATATATCTTAACCTCGGTTCTATTTTTCCGAGTAGATGCCATATGGTGCCACTTCCCATCAGCAACGTTCGTTACGCTTTTTACCTCAGGACCAACTCTATTGATGTCATTATATCGAGTTAAGAGCAAACCCTGACTTATCTTGAGATAGTATCCACTACCATTCTCTCCCCAGGTAGTTATTATCATTTTGTGATCCTGGTCGCCTATCTCGGTTTTCGCCCAGGCTTCAAGAGTAACATCTCCCGTCCCCAGATCCAATGCAGGATGGTCAAATATTGTCAACCCCTGTTCTTTTTCAATAAGGAACTCAAGGGCAGCCTTGTTTCCTTGTGTGTCTGGTATATCGTCTGTAACCCATTTGGGACTATTGTCTAGTTTTGCAGGAAACTGGTTGGGAGCCTTAGGATGTTGTTTAGCTACATTCCCTGCTCCTTCATTCATGGGGTAGTAGAATATGACATCTTCCCAGTCCGCAGCACTATATCCCACGGCTGGAAGAAGACCTATACAAACGAATACGACCAGGCAACTAATGGTGAACTGTCTGAAGGGTTTCATCTCATTTTCCTCCTTTAATGGTGTTGGAGATCGAGCTAAGCACCTTTGTATATCGCTTCAGCATAGCTTTGGAAAACTCCGCATCTGCTTTTGGTGTTGGCTCCTCAGAATAGTTCAATCGTCTGTCTGAACTCGAATCTAAATTTCGTTCCGCGTAAGTTTGTAGGCTCCTAAAGCTCAACTTCAATCCACATAATACATTAAATTTTACACCATATTTCACACAAAATCAACTTAATCTTGGAAAATTCAATCACTCATTGTCCAACGATGCGAGTAAAGATTTAACGTAAGCAACCGCCTTTGCTTCCAAATCCTCCCCCGGATATCTCGGTTGACCCAAGTGTTCTGGATGTAGAATGCCCTGATAGTTAGCATCTCGCAAAGCAGCGATTATGGTGGGGAGATCGACCCGCCCCTCACCAAGAGGCCCCTCCTGTCCGGCAGGCCAGCGATCAGAGTGATCTCGCAGCTGGCAGAAATGAATCTTATCCGTAAACTCGGCTACTAGTGCCGGTACATTCCCGCCGGGGATGTCCATACCAGTACACAACGTCACACCATTCGATGGGCTTAGAACCGTATTGATTAATCGACGCAACTCCTTCCAAGTACCGACCAAGAAAGGCCCTCCCCAGCCCTCTGTCATATACCTTCCGTAATCTTCAAGTCCTATGCCTTCCGCAACCGCTCGTTCACGTACACCATCCTGCAAGAGCCGGTGAAGGCTGTGATTTCCAATACTAACACCGCTGGCTTCCGCCACCGACATCAGTTCACGGTAGATGTCAATCAACCCCTCCCAGCAAGCCTCTTCCTGTGTGGGATCCAGCGGTTTGCCAATATCAACGTAGTGCAACACCGATGTGATACCAACTTCTCCCAGAATCTCGATCATCCGCAGCATGGCATCAATGCAACGCCGGTCGCGATTCAGCAATATGTCTGGATTCGTCGAGCCGTCACGCCAAGGTCGCGGGGGCCACTTCGCAAACCAATAGGTGGCACTCGGCACTTCGAGACCATTATCTTCCAATCTGCCCTTCAACTCCCGCAGATGGTCTGTGGCCGGATACCCATTTTCCTCATATCCGGGCAGGGAAGCACAACTGATAAAAACGCGTTCTACGCCGAGTCGTTTGCAACGTTCAACAGTCCCTTGTACATCAGTTGAGGCACCAATTCCGATTTTCATGGGTTTCTCCTCTGTTTTGGAAGGTGAAATTTTCAGCATCGACCAACAATTATAGCACAACTCCATCAACGGCAGAATAGAAATATGTATAGGACTTACGCAGTTGAACGGTCAAAGCAAACACCAGAAACGGGCGCGCAATACACCGGGCTGGTTGAGCCAAGACTATAGCACAATAGTCTTGGTATTTTCGGCGATTCATCGCCGCTGGACACCGTTGCCAACGCCCGATGAATCGGGCAACTACAATCTGGAGTGCGTAATTCCTGATGTAATCAAGCAAATGGCTCAATACGCGGCGAGATGACGAGGTCGTTTAAGGAAAAAACTGATATAAGGGGGTATCGGTCAGAATACTTAAAATGCTCCAGAGGCTACCCGCCATATAGTCTCCTAGTGCAAGCCCCAAAAAGAATGGAATTGCGCGACGATATGCGTTGAGACCTCCATAACGCAGGATAGCAGCCTTCAATCCCCAAGTAACAAATAAGCAGCACCACAGATTCCACATTCCCCAACTACTCGCCATCACATAGCCGAGGGGATGAAGGGACCACCAAATAAAGCGCGCTCGCAAAAACATTAGCAAGACAGTCACTCCAAGTCCACCGCCCATAAACGCGAGAGCGGACTGATCTGGTTCTTGGGGAGCTGTCAACCAACCTTCAAGTCGGTTATAAAAATGTCCCCACTGTATGGTTGGCCCCATATAATATCCCGATTCGGCACCATGTCGGTAATAGTTATCCAATAAGAGCCAAAAAATCGTTACCGCTCCAATTAGTGTTGCCAGCAGAATTGCAACGGCTGTGTGACGTGGGTTGATATTCTGTCGCTCCGAGATTTTCAACGCTTCCAGTTGCTCTGGCATCGGATGAGTTCGATTGGCGCGACTGAAATGCATGTACAACGTAAAGACGGTGAGGGTGCCGGCACCGAGGCGGCGCGTCCCAAAGGCAGCAACGATTAGGTGGTGGGGATCGATCTGGGCCCAGTGAAAATCGTGAACCAAGAAGCCCAATTCGGCCCGGAGGCGTGCAATCATCGTCCCTAACAACAGATAAATCCCGAAAAAAATAGGAACTACCCACAACGACATGCCAGCTCTGTAGGAAAAAACCATCAAGAAGAGCATGCCAAAGAAAATTCCGGCGAATGCAAGACGATAGGGCATCGCTTCACGTGCGTCTTCCAGTTGTGACGCAGCATTCTGAGGTCGGACCAGATGGCGCATCAACCGTCTGAAGTGAGCCCTACCGGTCCAAAGGGCAAATCCTAACAGCCCCACATAGACGCCGAAACCCTGTTCGCCGGCATAAGGAAACTTCGGGAGACTTTTCCAACCCATGATGCTGCCGACTATCAACTCGGCCTTGTAGACCCAATAAAATACCCAGCATGAAAACAGTAAATCGAGCGGTATGAGAAAGCTGATCCCTATTGCGAAGGGATAGAAAGAGATTCGTATACTTCCCATAGCGTCCCATGGACGCTCAGTAAAATAGTGATGGATGTCTTGACGCTTGACGGGGAGATAGGGAAGGAAAGGATAGATTGAATTGAGTAGGTTGATGGTACTGATTAACACAGCGATACCAAAACCAATCCACATCAGTCGATTTTTGAAAAACCTCGATCTGGGATTTGTCATTTCCATGGGGAGCTGGATGAGCGGGTAGGTCAATCGCTCATGCTCAGTCCATTGCACCCGCAATAAAGTTATGATGCACAACATTACAACCATCAATACAAAAAGAAATGAGATCCACGCAACAGCAGGGATAATCCATGCTTTAAAATTGTCATCAACATAGAGGCTTGATTTTCCCTCATAGAAGCCGATTAGGGTTTCTTCATCCCGCACGGTGAGCCATTGCGGCAGGTGTTTCCAAAACAGTTCCCGCCAGTCGTTTTCGGGCGTAGCAAACCGAAAGGGATGCCCCAAGATCGGAATCAAGATTTCCATGATGTCGTAGGAGCAGAGACAAGTGACAATACATAACATAAAATAGACGGTGAAAAACTCTTGCTGAGAAAGAGTAAGCATCGGGGAAATTTTGCCAAGAGCGCGTCCAATGAGGAGGAGCCAGAAGAGTATGAAAATCACATTAAACAACGGGTGTGTCCAGGTGGGAAATGTGTATCGAACCACTTCAAGTTCGATGATCCAATACACATTGAGCGGCGTGAGCACCAGAGCAACGACAAAGGATTTGAGCGTTAAACCACTTTGGAAGGCGGTAGGCGTGTCTTTCATGGGTGTGTCCCCTTGGCAAGTTGATTTTTCCTAACCAATGGTGCTAGTTTAATTTCGGAATCATAAGACAGTTCCCTCAATTCTATTGTTAATCGGGTTGACGAATCATACTCGATTAACTGGAGGCACCCAAACTGACGGCCATTATAGATTTTATCACACAATTGTTTCGTTGGGTAGATTATAAACTCACACCACAGACAGTTCGGCAACAGTTGAGGGATAATTCCAGATAACGTCTATAGGTTTTGGACGGTTCAAAGGGGTTCTCAGCCAACGTTAGATTAACGATTAAAAAAGTTGATAATATTAACTAAATATCCAAATTTATTAAAATAATGTAATTTTTGTATTGTCAAAACTAATTTTTCATAATATAATATCCAAACTGTTCTGGTATATTGCTGTGCGATTCCATGTTACTCTGCCGCAGGCACACTATTGAAATCAGCTCGCAAAATGGTGCAGGAGAGGAGTTAATGCTTATCAGTAGCACATTGCTTATGGGCATTGGGATGGGGATTGTGCCGTTAGCAGCCGAAGTCGAGATGTTCACAATTCCAATATCGGTGCTGTCGTGACATTCTTTTCCTTTGTCTTCCACCTGACCTCGCCCTTACGTCACGTTGTCGACTTTCGGAATGTGCCCTAATCAGGACTTACACACTCCAGATTGTAGGGAACGCAGATCTGCGTTCCCTACTGACTTATAGTGGACCTTAGAATTAATGGGACACTCCAATCGCCCGTTGGGTAGGCACCCCCTTTATCCCCCCGCTTGCGGGGGGACTAAGGGGGGGTACAATAAAGGGGGGTGCCGATGCGGTGCGGTTACAAACCGCACCTACCGGAGGGCGAAAGTGTTTATTTATTTTTTGAATTCACTATAATTCATAGAAAGGAACAAAGAGTAAGGAGTCAGATGGGTGTAGGGAACAACGATCCGCCGTTCCGAGAATCCGAGAGTTGTTCCCTACGAATTACAAGGGGTGAATCGTCATTACGAAGCATTAAGGTATCCAACTGCGTAAGTCCTACTAAAAAAATTTCCATAGAATTAAACAACTGAAGGATAGGGAAAATAACTATGCGTAAACCAATCAGCAACTGTCCAATCTGCGACGGACGGCTCGAACCTGTCAAACTGAAATGCACTTCCTGCGAAATGGTAATGGAGGGGCGTTTTCCAATCTCCAAACTTGGCCTGTTACCATCAGATCAGCAGCAATTCGTTGAAGCGTTCCTCGTTGCGAGGGGGAACATCAAGGAGGTGGAAAAAGAACTGGGAATCTCATACCCAACGGTACGAAAAAAACTCGATGAGGTCATCAGCACACTAGGATACGCGCCTCACGCAAAACGGCGGGAACAACTCGAAATCCTCGAGGCAATCGAACGGGGCGAGATGTCCACACAGGAAGGCATCGCTGCCATACAAACACTTAGCGGTGTCCCTGAAAAACCCGAATAGAGCTGAACACAACCGAATTTAACCAAACAACTGTTGAAAAATCGGAGGGATTATCATGTACGCAGCACAACGAAAGGTACTCACCCTGCTTCACGATCACAAAATCACTGTTAATGAAGCTGAAGAACTCTTGAGCGCAATGGAAACCCCACAGCGATCAATAGTGTCATCAATTCCCAAAGTTGAGTTAGTCGGCACAAGCAAGTGGACGCAACAGTTTCGCGTAAACCTGCAAAAGATTGCCGGGACGCAATCACCTGTCCTCGTTCAGGGGGAAACGGGAACCGGAAAGGAACTTATCGCCCGGATAATCCACTATAATAGCAAATTTGCAAGCGGTCCCTTTGTCCCTTTTCATACAACATCAACTGGCACATCGCTCATCAATAGTGAGATATTTGGGCATGAGCAGGGCGCTTTCACAGGAGCGATTAATCAGAAAAAAGGGATGCTCGAAATAGCAAATGACGGCACGGTATGCCTTGATAAAATTGATGCACTACCGCTCGAAACCCAAAGTCGATTGCACGATTTTCTGGTAAGCGGATATTTTACCCGTGTTGGCGGGACAAAACCGATTTATGCCAATGTCCGTATTATCGGCACAACCCATGGCGATCTCAAGCAGTTTGTCGATCAGAAGAAGTTTAGATCAGATCTATATTATCGTCTGAGTATCTGTGTGGTACAATCTCCACCGCTCCGAGAACGGCTTGAGGATCTTCCTGCGCTAGTACAACATTTTGTTGAACAGCAAGCAGAATTAGACGGCAAGAAGCCGCCCAAGGTATCTGACACAGCAATGAACCTGCTTTGCAAATATGATTGGCCAGAAAACGTCCGAGAATTGTACGGTGTAATATCAAGGGCAGTAGTGCTCTGCGAGGGTGATGAGATTACACCAGATTACCTCCCCGAACTTACCCTTCACAGCAACTAGTCCCACATTAGAAACACGAGAGCATAGAAATTAAGGATAGAGAAACCGAGTTTTTGACAAAAACTCGGTTTCTGGTATCTTCCATAAGTAACTCAGCCGGGGGTCACTTCTAGTCATCTTCGGGTGGAGGATTCACATAGGCGGGCTTTTCAAGTTCTTCCACCTGTTTACCAAATTTTTCACCTGTGTAATCAACTTGTTTAATTTTCCACCCCTCTTCGCGTTCTTTTACCATTAATGCGATCAGATTACCGTTGACCGCCCATCGATATCTGCCACGTAAACTGGCTTTTCTGCCGGTTTTATTGATTGCGACGCTATCAATTTCAACGGTCATTTTGCCCTTGCGCAGGTGAAAAATACCTTCCCATGCCTTTTTGACCGCTTGCCAGCCGAGGTGTTTCTCAAACGCGCCCGCCCAAAAAACCCAAGCGACAAAGACATCTTCGCTTTCGCTTCGCAGCCAGTAGGGCATAAATTCGTTGGAGTCCTCCGTTCCAATGGCTTCGCCGTGCAGGGTAAAAGCTTCAATAATCGCTGCTTCTTCGGCCGGATAATCGACTGTAATTTCTAGTACTTCGCTGTCTCCCGATGTCGATGGCTGGGTGGACGGCTGCGTGGGCTGCTTATCTGCGTTATCGTCCGAATCCCCGCCGCAAGCGATGAAACCCACGACAAATAGCGCACAGATTAGGTAAGTTTTAAAGTTCCGTATCATTGTTTTCTCCTTCCTGCGGTCATGTTGTTAGCAAACTGTCCCCTATCCATAGGTAATTCAACCCATGTTCACTTCTGCTCAGCTTCGGGCGGAGGATTCACATAGGCTGGATCTTTAAGTTCATCGACCTGTTTTCCAAACTTGCCATTCGTATAATCAACCTGTTTAATTTTCCATCCCTCCTCGCGGTCCTTTATCATTAACGCAATGAAACCGCCACTGACTGCCCATTGATAGCGACCCCGTAACGTGGCATTTTTGCCAGTTTTATCAATTGCAACGCTCTCAATGTCAACAGTCATTTTGCCGCTACGGATGCGAAAAATACCTACCCATCCAGTTTTAACCCCTTCCCAGCCGAGATGTTTCTCAAATGCTCCTGCCCAAAAATCCCAAGCAGCAAAGACATCTTCGCTCTTGCTTTTCAACCAATACGGCATAAACTCGTCAGGGTCCTTCGATTCGATAGCTCCGGCATGGAGGGTAAAAGCCTCTTGAATTGCCGTTTCTTCGGCTGCAAAATCAACTATAATTTGTATGGCTTCACCGCCCCCGCTCGATGTTGCGGGCTTTGCGGGCTGCTTATCTGCGTCGTCGTCCGAGTCCCCACCGCAAGCAATAAAGCCCAAGAAAAACAGTACGCAGATTAAGTAAGTCTTAGCCTTCCATTTCATTATTGTTTCCCTCCTGCGATCATGTTGTTAGCAAACAATGCACTACGGTCCTGAAAATTGTCCTATCCCCAAAGAAATTCTGTAAACAAGCCAAGTCTAGGGATATTCGACATCGGCCATTTTACCCGTATTTTAATGAAAAGTCAACGAAAATCAAGAGACTGTAGGGTCATTTATAGTGGACCTTAGAATTAATGAGACACTCCAAGCTCCCGTTGGGTAGGCACCCCCCTTTATTCTCCCCCCCCTGAGTCCCCCCCGCAAGCAGGGGGGAAAGCTAGCAGGGGGATTAAGGGGGGGCCGATGCGGGGCGGTTTCCTAACCGTACCTACCGGGGAGCGAAAGTGTCTATTTATTTTTTAAATTCACTATAATTCTCCCGTAGATCGATCTCCCGGTCAAGGTTATAGCGGGGCAAGATGCCCCGACTACGGATTCGAGTTATTCCAAAATCGGTCAAAAAACGGAAAACTAAATAGCCCTAAAGAGACTGTTTTTTTGTAGACCTCTTGTTAAATATGTGGTAGCATAACACGGTTTTGAGAAAGTGCAGAGCGACAAGATAGGGGCTAGACCGTTCGGAGGCAGTAAACCGATATTGCAGGCGATTGACATGGACCGTTACCGTATCATTCGTAACACGATGGGACTAGCTAGGGCTATTCAGTTTTCGGCTTGTTAACCATTTGGGGCGAAAAGGCGCAACAAGGGAATCGCTTGGACAGTAAAGTATCGGGATTGGGAAATCCCTCTCACAGAAGAATTAAATGACCCTAGGGACTAGCACCCCCGCTTGAGAATCTAATCCAACCTTTGTAATCTATTGGGATCACCGCATCTGTTCTCAAAAAATAAATTTCGCAAAGCATATTACGCATTCTAACTACACGACAAGTGATCGTTTATTTTTTAGAATGAGTCAAATTTTGGATAGGAGTTCATTTTTGATGGGACTTGATGTTGTTCAACTGACTAGGGATATTGTAGCGATTAACTCCGTCAGCCAACGGAGCAATAAGGAGGTCTCGGATCTCCTTGAAGATACGCTAAAGGCCTGTGAGTTTGAGGTGGAGCGTCTAGAATACGTCGATGACAATGGTGAGCAAAAGGTGAGTCTAGTAGGTAAGAAGGGAGCGGGTTCCGATGGTTTCGGACTCTTTTCCCACTCCGATACCGTTCCCGGCTTGGAGGGAGAGTGGGACCCATTCGACCCAGTGATTCAAGATGGCCGTCTTTTTGGTCGCGGCAGCTGCGATATGAAAGGACCACTAGCTGCGACAATTGCTGCGGGCGCGAACGTCAACGCCACCGATTTGAAGAAACCGCTCTTTATTGTCGTGACGGCGGACGAAGAGATTAGCGGCAGGGGCGCGCGCCAAGTTGCAGAAGAATCGGAATTCTTCAAAGCGGAACGCCCTAAACACGGTGTCATCGCCGAGCCGACACGATTGACGCCTGTCTATGCACACAAGGGCGGCGGACGGGTCTTCGTAACAGCGAAAGGCAGAGCGGCACATACAAGCACAGACAAAGGGGTTTCGGCAAACTTCCTAATTGCGCCTTTCCTCGCGGAGATGGCGGAATTGGCAAAGTTATTTAAAACCGACGAGTCTTTCATGAATAAAGAGTTCAACCCACCGACAAATGGATTCAATATGGTGCTTGATGACGGTGGCTGCCGACCAAACGTCGCCGCAGCGAAAACAACCTGTACCCTCAGCTTTAGACCAATGCCAAATGACCGTAGCGACGATGTAATTGCAATGATAACGGAAATCGCCGAGAAGTATAATCTCGAAGCCACCTCGCAGAAGGGCACACCGTTCTACGTCTCACCCGATGCTGAGATTGTGCAAGCGGGGCTGAAAGCTACCGGTACGACGAAAGCCGGGACAGTGCCATTCGGTACAGATGCACACGCTTTCAAGCATCATTTACAACTCGTTATTCTCGGTCCCGGCGATATCGTCCAGGCACATACGGTCGGAGAATGGATTGACATTGCACAACTTTCAGAAGCTGTCGGTGTGTATCAACAGATGATTGAGATGTTCTGTATGTAGCATAGGGCAAGGAAGAAACCTCCCACCTTCACCGATTGAATAGCGTGGATTGAAATATTAAATATGGCTCATGTAACAAGAAAGTGCAAGACGCGAAGAGAAACCGAGTTTGCCCCCCCTGACAAGGGGGGTTCAGGGGGAAACCCTTGTCAGGGGAGTTGCAGGGGGGTTGAAAAAACTTCGGTTTCTGTTGCACTAAATCTTGACATGAACCTCAGATGTTTGGAAAGCGTCTTGACAGCCGCACAACTCGTGCTATAATGAAAATCATCGTTGAGAGCATGTGCGCTTTGTAGTTCGGCTAAAAAATTTTTAGTTGAGGAATTTTCTTTGTGAAAACCAATTTACCGGAGATCAAAGAGCTGCCTCCTGAAGGGATGGTGTGGATCCCCGACGGTGAATTTCAGATGGGGAGCAACGACCCGGAGGGAGATAACGATGAACGGTCACCGCACACGGTCTATATTGATGGGTTCTATATGGACAAATATGAGGTGACCAATGCACAATATAAGCAATTCGTTGATGCCAACCCGCAGTGGCAAAAAGATCGCATTGATAAACGGTTCCACGATGGAGGGTACTTGAGACACTGGAGTGGGGATGACTATCCCAGCGAGAAAGTGAGTCACCCGGTTATGTACGTGAGTTGGTATGCAGCGATGGCTTATGCCCAGTGGGCAGGGAAACGACTGCCGACAGAGGCAGAGTGGGAGTATACGGCGCGGGGTGGTTTGTCGGGTGAAGTGTATCCGTGGGAGGGGGGCATTGATAGCAGTAAAGCGAACTACGGGAGAAATGTTGGTAATACGACACCTGTGAGTAAGTATCCGCCCAACGGGTACGGTCTGTATGACATGGCGGGCAATGTATGGGAGTGGTGCTTAGACGAATATCAAGAGGACTTCTACGTGCATTCTCCGCGTGCCAACCCAATTGCAGGCGGCACGATAACAAGTATTACAGATTATTTTACAAGTGCTAGCACAGCTCGCGTGTTGCGCGGTGGCTCGTGGAACTATGGGCCGAGACTCATGCGCGTTGCCCTTCGCAACTGGGCTTTACCCTCGAACACATACGGCAACTACGGTTTTCGTTGTGCGAGGGCTGAGTAACCCTTTGAATCTTTACTTCTTCATCTTTTTCGTTCGTGTCAGCAGAGCGATTATCTAGATAATTTAACAACTGTACTATCATCAAAAATCGAAAGGAAAAATATCAGATGAAACTTGCATTTTTCAACGACTATCAACTGGGCGTAATCAACGGCGATCAAATCGTTGATGTCGCTTCGGCGTTGGAAGGTATTTCCTACCACAGTTCCCAAGGGCTTATTGAAAAACTTATCACAGATTGGGACAACCTACAACCCCAGATCGCGCAGGCTGCCGAAGAAAATACAGGGATAGGGCTCGATAGTGTTCGTCTCAGGGCACCGCTGCCTAGACCCAATCAATTGGTCTGTCTCGCCGGCAATTACATAGAACCTGCAGCCCCCGATCGGGGAGAATTTAACGCCTTTCTCAAATCACCCACCGGCATCATTGGAAAAGGCGATACTGTTCAACTCCCTGAGACAGACGCGACCGTTTTCCACTTCGAGCCGGAGCTCAGCGTAGTCATCGGTAAAACAGCGAGCCATCTCTCACAAGCTGAAGCAATGGATCATGTCTTCGGCTATACCCAATTTATTGATGTGTCCGCCCGCGGTCTGCCCGGTGGCTTTTTCCTCGGAAAAAGCTGGCATACCTTCGCTCCGATGGGACCCGCATTGGTCACCGCTGACGAGGTCTCCGACCCGAACGAACTTGGAATTAAACTCTGGGTGAATGATGAGCTTCGGCACGACTTCTCTTCTAACTCGATGGCGCGCTTCATACCGGAAGTGTTAGAAGAGGTCACTAAAGTTATAACGCTTGAACCCGGGAACGTCGTATCCACGGGAACCCATCACTACGCCTTGGCACCAATTCAGGACGGAGATAACCTGCGTCTTGAGATTGAGGGTTTTGGCCCTTCGCTGACAATTAGCGTGCATGATCCCCTGAAGCGGACATCGTGGCAAGCGCATTAAGAGTTTGGCTCATGTTAAGAAATAGTGCAACAGAAACCGAGTTTTTGTAGGAGTTGGGTTGCCCAACCCTTACTGCGGACGGGGAGCCCCCGTCCCTACGATTTCTCTTCGCACTTTGTACTTCTTTTTACATGAGATAAGTGCCTATTGCGGACAATACGCTGCCGCACTCGTAAAGATCGTCGGGACATTAATCACCGCCGGTCTGCCGGAGTCGGCAGCGCGCTGCAGTGCTGGGCGGATTTCATCGGGGCTCGTGACAAGCTCTCCATAACAATCCAATGCTTCAGCAACCCGTTCATAACTGACCGCCCGGAGATCTGTCGCAACGGCACGATCCAAACCGTAGCGCTGGATTTGTGGGTGTCTGACAATGCCCCACGCCTCGTCACTTGAGACGACTGAAATAATCGGCAAGTCATGCTTGAGTGCGGTATCATACTCGATGATTCCGTAACCGAAGGAACCATCGCCGGTGATCAAGACGCTGGGGTGGTCAGGCCTTGCCACCTTGCCAGCCAACGCGAAAGGCACGCCCTGCCCGATCCCACCGATGGGCCCTGTGAATAGTAGGTAGGGGGGGTGATAATGGTCAAGTGCCATGTGCGAAAAGAGTGAGGCATCCCCACCATCAAGAGAAATTGTAGCATCATCTCCGAAGAGTTCACGAACCTCCTTGCAGATACGCAGCGGATGAACGGGAACGCCGTCGGAGTTTTCTGCTTCGGCGAGTCGCTGCCGAAAACCTTGACGGACGAGATTCAGCCGCTCAACCCAATCTGTAGGTTTGTGAAAATCGTGTCGGGAAAGGCCGTTTGTCATCTCGTTCAGGACGGGTTGTAAATCGCCGATGATGCCGACATCAAAGGGACGATTCTTGCCCATCTCTTCAGCGTCAATATCGACGCAGATAAACTTAGCCTCCTCGTGAAAAAGTGGAGGTTTGCCGTAGCTGATGTTTGTGTCGAATTTAACCCCCAAGGTAAGCACCACATCGGCATTACGCAGTTCCTTTGAGGCGTTCCCAAATCGGGTGCTCGCCATCCCAAAAAAGAGGGGATGCGGGCGAGTAATTGCGTTGACATCAGCCCCCCTTGAGAAGAACGGTATGCCCGTCGCCTCTACAAAATCTAAGAGTGCGCCAGCAGCGTTCTGCCAGTGAGTCGCGCCCGCGGCGATTATGACCGGGCTCTCTGCACCCGCCAGCAACTTCAATGCGCGGTCTATCTGCTCCGGATCGCCGTGGACCCTACCGTTCGCACGAGAGTTCCCCGGTTCAGGATAAGCAATGTTCGCATCGTCAATCTTGTCGTATAACACATCGTAAGGCACGTTCAGGTGGACAGGGCCCGGACGCCCGCCCAACGCCTTACGGAATCCTGTGCCAACATACTCCGGTAACCGTTCGGTCTGTGCGACCAGCCGCGCCCACTTGGTAATCGGTTTAACTAATCCGGTCTGGTTGTATTCTTGAGAACCGCCCATGTCAATCTGATCCGCATCGCTGTTACCGCTTATCGAGTAGAGTGGGCTGCCCATCATGTGTGCCGTCGCTAGCCCGTAGATCATGGCAGCGTGTCCCGGACCGCGTGTAACACCGCTGACACCGACGCCGCCGGTGACCCGTGCATACGCATCCGCCATCATTGTCGCAGATGGATCCACGCGCGTGTCAATGATCTTGATGCCGTCGTTCAGGCACCCTTCGTAGATTGATTCGATTGTCCCGCCACAGAGTGTAAATAGATATTCCACATTCTCTTGCTTCAGGACCTTTGTAATAATCTGACCACCTTCCAAAATTGCCATAGTTTCCTCCTTATTTTTAACTCAGGTTGCAGTGTATGGGGTTCATCGGTTCATTAGAACGAAAGTCGGGCTGGATGAAGTTTAATTTTTTAATTCGGTAATTTCCGAGCGATGCCCGGTGCGGTTAGGAAACCGCACCTACCGGGGCGCGAAAGTGTCTATTTATTTTTTAAATTCACTATAAATCACCCTAGCAGGAAACGGGAAAACGGGCAGGAATATTTAACACAACGACGCGGGGAAAAACAGGAGAAGGCGGGAAAACAGCATATCGTAGGGGCGAGGTTCCCTCGTCCAATTTCAGATATGGTGCAGCACGCGGGATAACAAATTCCCCAAAGCCCCCGTTGCTCTGAATCCCGCCTGCGCGGAGGGACGACAGGTGGTGATTGGGGATATGAAAGAAATAGATACGGAAGCGGAGGGACACCGGGGCTGGGATTATGATGGGGTGTTTTCCAGTGCCTCAAGTCTTTCGCGCAGTTGTTGGATTTCGGTTTGCATCTCCTTCTGCCCTCTATCTCTGTAGGCAATGATAATTTGAGGTACAGCAATAGCACCGGTTATCAACCCAATAAGCCCAATTATCAGCCACCACATACGATCCAAGGTTTTATCCACAGCATCAAATCTGTCATCCACGTTCTTCTCTAATGAATCAATTCGGGCATTCAGGCGTTTGTCTAGGGCATCAATTCGGGCGTTTGTCGCATCAATTCGGGCGTTCAGACTTTTTTCCACGCTATCAATCTTGAGATCGATATATTCCCTCATGCGCTTTTCGGACGCAGTGACCTCTTCTTTGAGGATGGTGCGCAGATCTTCTTTCGTCAGTTCGCTAAACGCGGGGGAGGTTAACAAGAGTAGGAATAGGATTGCTATGATTCTCATAGGGGGTCCCCTCTTTTGAGAGCGTGTTGCTATATGGTATCACGGGTTAGACAATTTATCAATACCTTTTCGTAGGAAACTAGGGCTATTTATAGTGGACATTAGAATTAATTGGCCACTGCAAATCGGTGCGGTTAGAAACCGCACCTACCGCTCTCCCGTTGGGTAGCCCCCCTATTTCCCCCCGCTTGCTTTCCCCCCTGCTTGCGGGGGGACTAAGGGGGGGTAGAATAAAGGGGGGTGCCGATGCGGTGCGGTTACAAACCGCACCTACCGGAGGGCCCAAGTGTTTGTTTATTTTTTGAATTCACTATAGTTTTCCGTTTTTTAACCAATTTAGGACTTACTCAGCCGAACGGTCAAAACCCTTCCCCCTGCCCCGATAAATCGGGCTTTCGCTGCACTCAACTTGCTTTCCCCCTCGCTTGCGGGGGGACTAAGGGGGGGTAGACTGAGGGAGGTGTAGGAGGGGCATCCCTGCCCCGATACGCCCGATGAATCGGGCAACTACAATCTAATCTAGAGTACGTAAGTCCTGTAATTATTAATTAGGCTATTAGACAAGAAAAAGCACTACTCAATTACCAACTTTTTTATTGCATTGTGTTGCAAAGCTTGTTAAAATATCACTATCCACCCACCAAAAGGAGTATTTACCATGAGCTCTCGCATAGAGAAGTGGGCGTTTGGACTTACGTTCGTAATGTTCTTCTTAACTGCTGTCGCCGTGCTTGTCGCCGTCGGATACGCTTCTGTTCACTTAGTAAGAGAAACACCCACAAAAACAGACTTACACGAACTAGAGACAAAACTAGAAATGCAAATGCAGTTAATGGAAACCAGAATAATTAGCGCAGTTCGCAAAGAGTTTCAATCACACAAAGACAATACGAACCAAACAATGATTAATCATGTATCAGATTTACACGCAGTTTCTAAACCCTAAGCATCACAGCTTACCTTAAAAAACGTCCAAAGATATAATTGCCAGAGGACTTTGATCTATCGCCCTTTATCGAGTTGCGGTGTCCATAAAGAAAGAGATTATTCATCTCTTTTTAGTCCCGATACTTTATTGGCCAAGCGATGTCCGAGTTGCGATTTTTCGCCCCAAATGGTTAAAAACCCGAAAACTGAATAGCCCTAATAAGTTGCTAGGTGCCGTTGACATTTGGTGTGGAGATGTAAAGCCTGAAACGTGGTGTGTTTCAATCAAACTTTTTTGCCTTCTACAACGGCGATTTCTTTGTCAGTTAAGCCGTAGAGTTGATAGACCACCTGATCAATCAGCGCGTCGGTTTGTTGGATACGAGTGAGCAAGGGGTTGAGTTTGGCAAGGCTATTTGTAAATTCGCGATCCAACGATTCTTGGAAATTTCGGTCTGATAGATTAACTGGGATGGATCGACGGTTTCGCTTGAGGATCTCAAGTAGTCTTTCAAATGACAGGTCGAAGTAACCCTGAATCGCGGTCTTGTTTTTGAGGGTATCAATTTCGACCCTGATTTCTCGTTCCAGCCAACGTAGGAAGCCGCGAATCTCCTCCCCTTTCGTTTTGTTCATCTCAATCATCCCCTCCGCGAGAAAGGCGAGCAGGTCGTGGACGATATCGGAACGTTCTGGATCGGCGGTGAGATGGTTTTTCACGAAGTCTTGGACGGAGTCGGTGCTCCCTTTGTCGAGGCAGCGTTGATAGAGAGTTTTGGCATTTTCAAGTTGGCGGTTGCGTTCGTCGGTAGGCGTGATGAAGTTGATGCGGCGGATGGGAAGTTTCTTCCAATCATCTGGATACGCATCAAGGGTTCCGGGGCGAAAGGAGTCTAGCATTTTTTGGCCAAGCGTTGAGTTCAGAATACCAATGAGGAAATGCAAGCAAACCATTTTGAACGTTCTTCTAACTCATGTCGGGGAAGTTCCAAACCACTGAAATACCTTCCAATGTTTGAATTGTTCTTCATGGAGAGCAACATAAGGGAAACAAACCATAACAGTATTATCACAGACCTCATTTGGTTATCATCAAAAGTAACTGCGCGTGTCTGCCTGCCAAGAAGAAGCTTAGTTGGTTTATATAATTCGGGAAAGGTTGGCCGTACTAGATTCTTGGGACAGCGTTCTGTGCCCCACTCTAGAAATCGCGTGTAGGTAATACCATAACGTTCTAGTGAACTTCCTTCGACGAAGGTACGAGAATGAACTTGATCTATAGAATCTGCTAAGAGGTCTTCTTTGGTAAATGCTCCTCGACTGCCATGTTCACTGCTGTTAAGCCTCAATCCATAAGTTACATAACATAGATGTCCCCAGGGTTCAGATACTGATTCATAATTTATAGCATCAGTTGGCCCTAAATCTGTTGCTGAATATAACTCGCGACTGTTATTGGGCACGTTCACTAAAAACGTGGGGCTTGAGGTGACTAATCCTGAATGAATAATTTTCTGTTGCTATCGCTGATTAGCTCCGGTACATTCGGCGGAACTTGAACAATCAAAATAATATTGTGTACTCCCACCCCGGGAAAAATCTCAACATCAGGGAAGTGTGAAACCTCAATGACATGCATACGACCGAGATACTTCTCGATCTGTGTTAATGGTCCTAGCAAGGAATAAGTATTTTGCCATGTAGCATAAATCGCAAATTTAATCGGAATGGATAACAGACACAAAACCATTCCGCTTTTCACGTAGCAATTGAAATGCCTGATTCCACAAAAGCTGATATACAGATCCCACATGTGTCTAAGTGTTCTGGGATAAAGATGAGATCAATTCTACGTAGCTACTGCGAATGTCATCGATTCATTCTTGGTAACATTTGACATACGGCGGATTGCCTATCACCGCATCAAAGCCCGGATTGTCCTTCTTCCGTCCATACCTGTCACGAAACACCTCCGGGAACTCTACCTCCCAATGGAAGAATCGCTTTTCCGCTCCTATCTCCTGTGCCCGACGATAGGAGGACAGGTCTTCAAGGGCAACCGTGTCTCTGGAGCGGAGGGAATTCAACGCTTGATGATAGACAGCGCGAGAGACTTCGTTTCCGAAGTAAACGCTTGTCCAGAGATCTGCCACCCCTTTGTGAGAGCGGAGCATCTGTTGGGCGATGTCTAACTCGCGTTCCTTCGCGTGAATCTGATCGGCGGTGCGGCTCTCGGTCTCCTCGATTAGCAGGTAGTGCCCGATGGCATTGGCAACGGTGTCGGTGAAGGGAAATTCCATCGGAATCTCTGTCTGGGTTTCGTTCACGTTGCGGCGGGTTTTCTTCAACTCCGGCAGGTTCGATAGGTTCTCAATTCTTGCACCGATGAGGGAATTGCCACAACGGAGGTGATGGTCGAGGAACGAAAGCGGTTCTCCCTTTGCCACCGTGTGGAGCCAGAGGGAGAGTTTCGCCAACTCCACCGCCATCGGGTTCAGGTCCACACCGTAGACACAGGACTCCACAACCCGCCGTCGCCAATAGGTGAGTTCTGTATCCTCGCTCCCCGTTTCGGTGATATGGGGCGCGCTCGGGTGGGTAATCAGTTCTTCAGCGAGATAATCAACAACACCGACGAGGAAGTGACCGCTCCCTGTGGCGGGATCGAGGATTTTGAGCGATAGAATCTCATCAACCGTTTTGCCATCACAGAGCGGTGCGAGCGTGTTTTCGACGATGTAGCGGACGATGTAATCGGGGGTGTAGTAGCTCCCCGTCGCCTTCCGCTCACCCTTGTCGGTCAGGAGGTAGACATCCCCCCCTCGATAGGCGACCTCTTGATTGAGGGAGGATTTCGGCGCGACCGTCTCGCTTCCCTTCTTTGACACGATGACCAAATCTTGGTCGGCGATTTGGGGTTGATATTCGAGTAAACCTTCGTAGATGTTTCCGAGATGGCGCACGTCAAGGTCCCGGTAGGCGATGCGTTCCCCTTTTTCTGTCCGTGTCAAGAGTTCAATAACCTGTGCCAGTACATCGTCACCAATCCCATAACGTTCAAGGAACGGATGCTGGTTCGGATTGAAAAGTCCGCCGTTATACTGTGGGATATGGTCGTCCCACCCGTCGTTGATGAGCCTAAATAGCTGCCGTAATCCGGTCCAATAGAGGCTTGCTCCCGGTGCGAAGGCGATACCGTCATCTATGTTTTCATGGATGACGGTTGCCAAATGGTTGAGGCTATACTGCATTGCGTAATCGCGATTGTCAAGGGGCAGCAAGTCCCGACTTTCGGCGTAGAGGATAAACAGGATACGGTACAGCAGGATTAGGCAGTTTGCCTGAATTTCACCAAGCGGCGGGTTGGCTGTGTCGAAACGGTTGTAGGGGAAATCGAGGAATCCACCGATGAGTAGACGTAGGGCATCGTAGACGCGGTTTTTCAAATCGTCGGAAATGCCGACGGTGTACTGCTGACTCCCTTCCAATACCGTATCAAGGAATGATTTTTCATTATCGCCCGGCGTGAAGGCATCACGGCGGAAAAAGCAGTAGAAGTAGCGGAAGGCCTCTAAGTCTCCATTTTCGGAGAGCAGCGCGGCGAGGTCTACCTCGTAGAAGCTATCGAGCCGGTAACTGGTCTGACGATGGTAGAGTCGCCATTGCGCCCCATTGGTCAAGATGCCCCAATCCTTATCCGCGCCCCGCAGATAGCAGTCAATTTGGTAGTTCGGATTTTGATTGGTGAATGGGTCCCCTCCACCCTGCGCTTTCCGGTCTAGGTTGCGTGACCACGCTTTGGCATCACCGACGGCGAGGGCGGTTGTGAAGAACTGGTTGGTGTTAATATGAGGCTGCGCTGCGTTGTGCATCTCACTTGATGTGAAGAAAGCATAATCGGGGCGTTTGGTTCCCTGCGCTGTTTGAAGTGCGGGTTGTACCTCGAAAACGTGCCCTAACTGTTCAAGGAGTGGTTGGATGAATTCGCGTTCGGTTTGCGCTTCGTTAAGGTGTGCTGCGTTGGGGACGACGGCGGTGAAGAGGTCTTTGATTGCGGCGTAGTCCGATTCGATGTCGGGCGTCTGTGCCCACTGGGGTTGTTCGACGATGAGGGCATCGAGGTAGTAGTTTGAGAAAAGGGATCGGTTTTTAACAGCGTCGGGTAGGTTCATTTGTTCATTAAACGGATGAATATGGGTTATTTTATTGAATAGGACTTACGCAGTTCAGTTTGTAGTAGCGCGTTCATTGCGCGTGCTTCCCTCCCTCTGCTTGCGGGGGGACTAAGGGGGGACGGGTGATAAATCGCCCTACTACAAACCTAAGACCTTATTGTAGTTGCCCGATTCAGCGGGCGTTGGAAATGGTGTTCTGCTGCGATGAATCGCCGAACTACCCCCTGATAAGGGGGGCAGGGGGGTTGGCTTTGAGCATTCAACTGCGTAAGTCTTATCCTGTAAATCCTTAAATCCTGAAAATCCCGATTCAGACAACACTTATGAACCTCCCTCACCTAATTCAACTTCGCCCGTAATTTTCTGAGCGCGACAAACGCAGGTTCATAATCAGGACTTTCATATAAAGCACGTTTGTAGCTTTCGATCGCTTTATCCCACTCCAACCGATGCTCCCAGACACGCCCCAGATTCATGTGGGGATGGCACCGCGCCTCATAGTCTGGTGCTTCAATCGCTTTTTCCAACCAAGGGATAGCGGCATCATATTCGCCGAGTTGAATTAGACACGCCCCGATGTCGTTGTAGGGATTCCCAAAATCGGCGTCCAAGCGGATCGCTTTGTGACATTCATCAATCGAGTCTTGGAAACGCCCCATCATGCTGTAGGTCCAGCCAAGCCATGTGTGCGCTTTCGCTGTAGGATAGAGGGCAATCGACTTCATGTACAACGCAATTGCATGTCCAAACTCACCACGCATCTGGTGTGCTTCTCCCTCAAGCAGGTAAAGCAGTGCTTGTTCTCTCCGTTCAAGTTCATCTTCGTTCACAGTAGGCTCCTTGTGTCATCTGTAGGTCAGATTCCTCGTATTGAAACGCAAGTTAGATAGTCACATGTCGCCCCGCTGGGGCTTAGTATGGTAAATTCTAAAATGATGGACTTTCAACGACTAGCAACTTGGGTTAATAGGTTAGGTTCCTATGACAGTTCTCTTACTGAAGCAGCGCTGCCAATTCGTCCACATCCGTCGTCGGGGCTTGGCAGGCATAGTTCTCACACACATAGATCGTCGCCTTCCCATCAACCTGTGTCTTGGCTTCAAGGAGCGGAATCAAATCGCTGACATCTTCTCCATCGCTAGCCAAAGCGAGCACCTTATTGGGAATATAGCGGCTATGAACAGCTGCCAACGCAGTCTGAGTATCCTCATTTTCCTGCTGACCAGCGATCGCAATCTCTTTGGGAGTGGACAGCAGAAAATCAAGTTCGCACAGCATCTGTGCTGATCCGCTGGGCGAATGTTCAATCTGATGATAATAGACATCAAGCGTTGCCTCCACCTTTCGCGTGAAATCAGGTCGATTGAGCAGTTTATCGAGCCGCAGCAAATTATGGATAGCCATCGACACACCGGCAGGGGTTGCGCCGTCGTAGCCCGTCTTCGATCGGACGATGAGGGTTTCATGGTTCTTGCTTGTAAAGAAGAAACTACCGTTTGCGTGATCCCAAAACTGCTCAATCATGATTTGGTTCAGCCGTTCCGCCTCCTTCAGCCACTCAACTACGAAGGTCGCTTCATAAAGATTGATCAAACCGGCAACGAAGTAAGAGTAATCCTCAAGGTACGCATTCAAGTGACTTTTGCCTGCACGGTGTGTACGGAGCAACAGGCCGTCATCTTGGGAAAGTTCCGATAGCACAAATCTCACAGACTTTTCTGCGGCATCCCGATAACACTCATCGCCGAGGACCTGATAGCCCATCGCCATGCTCCGAATCATCAAACCGTTCCAACTGGTAAGGATCTTGTCGTCCAGACCGGGTTTAATCCGTTCCTCGCGGACTTCAAAGAGTTTCTGCTTGCCTTCGGCGAGTAGTTCCGTTAGCTCACCCAGATCCATACCTAATTTTCTGGCAAAAAGATCTACCGGCGTCTGAACATGCAAGATATTTTTGTGCTCAAAATTGCCATGCTCAGTAATATCGTAATACTCACAGAAGATCTTGGCTTTCTCCGACCCAAGGAGACCTTCTACCTCGTCTTGCTCCCAAACGAAGAATTTGCCCTCGACGCCTTCACTGTCTGCATCCTGTGTTGAATAAAATCCGCCATTTTCCGCATCATACATCTCAGCCAAAACGTAGTCTAGCGTCTCCGTGGCGATTTGGCGATAAAAGGCTTTCCCCGTCGCCTGATACGCTTCCAAATAAGCGACGCTTAACAGAGCGTTGTCGTACAGCATCTTCTCAAAGTGCGGAACAAGCCACCTTTCATCAACCGAATAGCGATGGAATCCGCCCCCCAGCTGATCGTACATCCCACCCCGTGCCATCTTTTCCAATGTCACTTCGACCATATTCAGGGCGTTGGCGTTACCTGTACGATGCCAATGCCGCAACAAGAACAAGAGTCCCATACTCGGTGGAAACTTAGGGGCGTTCCCAAACCCTCCATCATGATGGTCGAACCGTGACAGATAATCCTGATACGCCTGATCCAACATGTCAGTTGTCAACTGATGGCCATGCCCCTCCATTGCCGACAACTGATTCAGGTTGGCGATAATCTGGTCCGCCTGTTCCCCGACTGCATCACGACGCTCCCTGTACGCCTCTGCAACGCCAAGTAGCACGCGCGGAAACCCCGGACGGCCGTATCGGTTATCGGGAGGGAAGTAGGTGCCGCCGTAAAACGGTTTTAGATCCGGTGTCAGAAACATGGTCATGGGCCAACCGCCCTGGCCCGTAAGCATCTGGACTGCGTTCATGTAAATTTCGTCCAAGTCAGGGCGTTCTTCACGATCAACCTTAATATTAATGAAATACTCATTCATGATCGCGGCAATCTGTTCGTTCTCGAAAGATTCGTGCTCCATGACATGACACCAGTGGCAGGCAGCGTAACCGATGCTCAATAGGATGGGCATGTCCTGCTGCTTGGCTTGTGCGAGTGCTTCCTCGCCCCACGGATACCAATCAACAGGATTATGGGCGTGTTGCAGAAGGTAAGGGCTCGTTTCGTTGACGAGTCGGTTAGTATGCTTCGGGTTATCAGACATTATTTATCCTTCCTTTTGATGCTATAAACATGTCGCCCCGTTGGGGCTATAGTGGACCTTAGAATTAATGAGACACTCTAAACCGGTGCAGTTCGGATACCGAACCTACCGTTCTCCCGTTGGGTCGCCCCCCTATTTCCACCTGCTTGCGGGGGGACTCAGGGGGGGTAGAATAAAGGGGGGTGCCGATGCGGGGCGGTTACAAACCGCCCCTACCGTGGGGCGCACGTGTTTGTTTATTTTTTGAATTCACTATATTTAACGCAAGTTGCTAGTAGCCAGCATATTCCAACCAATACCCCCTAATCCCTGTGCAAATTGTATCATTGATGTAGGTCGATTTTCCAAAATCGACGATTGGGTGTCGAGATGTGAATCTCGACCTACAGATTCTGATAGGTTTCCAATAACTAGCAACTTAGGTTATATTTATCAGATTCGGGTTGCGATGTGTCACCAAACTTCACGCCGGAAGCCTCTGCAGCGGCAGCAATCTCACGTACAATCTGCATTGTGAGTTCTGCTAGGTGCTGTGCAAACACTTCGTTACCTCGATTGGATTCTGCCGAGTCACGGTAGCGAGTGCCGCGCTGCAGTCCTGCCAAGCGATGGTTAGCAATGCCAAGTGCCGTGGTAACAAGCTCAATCGGTACATAGAGGGAGTCTGGGGACGATACTTCTGTTGGCTGTTCCTGCATCTCAAGTGTCACAACGGAATCAATCCGATGCGATTGGGAGTCGGACCGCCCCGCCAGAAATGCTTCTTGGTGGGATTCTATCTGTTCTAGGACCTGCTTGGCTGCTATCTTTTCTGCCCAGCGTTTGGACCCACGAATTGGCGCGGGCGTGGTGTAGGTCGTCTCTCCATACTTAACCGTGACAGTCCAACTCGGCTCATTGGGCGTTCCCTGTTGATCCGTTTCATAGATTAAGTCCCCTAACGCTCGCCGTTGACAATACTGTTGCAAGAGCCCTTTGTAGTTTTCAACCGTCGTGTCACTGACCGCTTCTGACATTCAAACCTCCCAAAGTGGTGGTGTGCCTATGTATACCCCCTGACAGGGCGAACGGATAGATTCGTCCCTACCTGTTTCAACCTCGTTGTAGTGTATCAAAAACCGACAACAAACTCAAGTAATTTTCGTTCTGATTCCGCCGTATTCGCAGCGCAAGCATCTGTTCAGCAAACTATGACCCTAGATTAATGAGACACGCCAAATCCCGACTTGTCGAGGATGCCGATGAATCGGCACCGGTGCGGTTAGAAACCGCACCTACCGGAGGGTGAAAGTGTCTATTTATAGTAAATGTATCAAAAACCGTTAGAATTAATAAGACACGCCAAATTGGTAGGCACTGTTTCCAACTGCGCCGTTTCAGCATACCACGGCACCTATGCGGAATTAATGAGCGGTTAGTTTCAAACCGCACCACGGGGCGGTTAGAAACCGCACCTACCGGGCGAAAGTGTCTATTTATTTGTAGAACTCACTATAAGTGAAGGGAAATATTCAATCAGAAATACTAGGATCCAAAGGTTAAATTTACGACTATTGAGGATTGTTTATGTAGGTTTTCATAGCTATTCTGAGAATTTCATTCATTTTAAGGGTTGCATTATTCGGAAATTTTTGATAAAATGTAGTTTTTAATGTTACACTGATTTTACAAAGGTGCTAGGAATCTCTGCAGCGATCCCGCTTGAAATCCCAATTTTATGAGGGTTCAGTCCTGATAAAATTGGCCGGGCGGAGATTCGCAGGGACGACAGTTCATTTGTATTTGTATACACCTAATAACCTATCTAGGAGGTTGTTTAATAATGAGAGTACCAAGTTTATTAATCTGCACCCTTATGGCACTTTGCGTTATCGGTATGGCTTCGAGCAGCTTTGCCGCAATCACTGAGGTTGTCATCAGCGCAGAGACTATCAGAGATTTTGGCGAAACATCGCCAGAGAATACTGCATTCGCACGAGATGCCGACGCGTCCAATGGCCTTGCCTTTCAATTTATCGGTGGCGCAGCCAATCCACCGGTTGCGGACCCAACGGCATACTGGCAAGTTGAGTTTTGGTGCGACGAGGGCACCTATTACATCTGGGCAAGAGGCAAAAGTGACGGAAACACCGGTACTGACGCTTTTTGGCTCCAGTTTAACGACCAAATCGGGTCCACAGAGCACACCGCCGATCCAGACTTTATGGGGCGTGGATTGGGCAATTGGCGTGATGTTTTCGATGCCGGTATTTACAAATGGCTCAGCCAAGGCGTTCCACCCCTGACCGTTGTTGAGTGGGAAGCAAAAGAACGCGGTCTCCACACCATACGTTCACAGCCGAGGCAGCAGCCGCATAACCTTGATCAGCTGCTGCTCAGTCAAGACCAAGATGAGCAACCGGATGACGATCCCTGGCCCACCGAATTTCCCAGAAAAGATCCGCGATCTGTTGAGAGCAAGGGGAAACTCGCAACCACTTGGGGCATACTAAAAAGTGGTGGAACCCCGGCAGTTACTCAATAAAACCATTGTGTGGTGAAGTGTAGTGGAGCATCAGATCTACTGCTATCCTCCATTACACTTTCACCATCATTTGTCTAAATCTATGATCTTTGTTGAAAGGAGCTTATTATCTTTGGAAAGGAGCTAACAATGTCACGGAAAGGTATTATTATTACCCTATTAGGAAGCTTAGCCCTCCTGTTCATCGGTTCGGTATACGCACAGGTGCCTATGGCATCTTTTATTTCGGACCGCTCTGGTGATGATGAGGTGCATTTGTTGTATGACGACGGCGAGATTAAGCAACTCACAAAGAACAAAGCCAAGGTGTTCACCCCCGAATGGTCACCGGATGGTAAATTCATCGTTTTTGATGCCAACGTGCGCGGGGGCGAGAGCTTTGATATCTTTATCGTTGATCTCACTGACCCTGCGAAGCCGAAACAGTCGAACTTGACAGGTCCGCCCGATGGTCCGGGCACAAAATTGTCTGAACCCCGATGGGCTCCTGCCGGTGAGCCGCGGATTCTACTTTACTCCACAGGATTCCCAAACGCGGATAACTGGGATATAGGGATCCTCACGATAGATGCAAGAGGCAAAGCAGGTGCCTTAGTTAATATTACAAATGCAGACGGCGAAGGGGTTGGTCAAGATCAGGCAGGAGTATGGTCTCCTGACGGGACCAAGATCGCTTTTCAGAGCGAACGCAACAAAATCAACGATCGAGCCCAGATGGATATTTACATTGGCGACGCAGAAAAACGAACTATCGGCAAAAATCAGATAAACCTTAGCAACCATGAAGCAGAGGATCTGTTTCCAAGCTGGTCTCCAGATGGGACAGCAGTGGTGTTTGAATCGAAGCGAGACGGTAACTGGGAAATTTATACCGTAGGCATTGATGGGCAAAATCTGACACGAATCACTGAAAATGATGCGGATGACCGAAAAGCTGTCTGGTCCCCCGGGGGCATCGCCTTTCAGAGCAAACGCGACGGCAACTGGGAGGTTTATAGGTCCGACCCCGATGGGAACAACCAAGTCAATCTCAGCAATCACGAGAAAAGCGATCAGAAGCCCATCTGGTCCGTCAAAGGGAGGCGAATCTTATTCGAGTCCAGACGGGATGGAAAGCGAGAGATCTACCTTGTATTCGGCGACGGTGCGGGTCTGAAGAATCTCACCAACGATCCCGGCAATGACAGGGATGCCCGATGGAATCCTCAGTATGAACTTCGTTCGGTTGAGCCACAAAGCAAATACTTCACTACCCTTGGGGGCATCAAACGCACGAGCTTGATGCAGAATTTCCCCAATCCGTTCAACCCTGAAACATGGATCCCCTACTATCTCGCAGAAGATGCTACTGTAACCGTGCGAATCTACAATGTCAAGGGTGAGTTAATTCGGGCCATTGATGTTGGAAAACAGGCGGCAGGAGCTTACACGAACAGACAGAGCGCAGCTTACTGGGATGGTAAAGACGACACAGGCCAATCCGTAGCAAGTGGAGTGTATTTCTATCAGCTTTTGGCTGACGATTTCTCCGAAACTCGACGGATGGTCGTCATGAAGTAGCGTATTTCGAGGTTTTTCACTGGCACGGCATCGGGCCCGGTTCTCACCCTAAATACTTTGCGTTCACACCCGCATATCGATCCGCGTTAATCCCCTTCCACCATGGGGTTAAGCGCGGGTCGAACATTTTTTTGAGTTTTTGTCGTGTTTGTTGTGGATGAATCCACATAAACACGATATTCAATCGTAGGATTTTCCGAAAAATCGGTTAACATTGTCCAATATATTTCACCGTAAGTGAGGTTTTCTTAATGCACAATCAAACTAAAGCCAGTTTTCTGTTTTACACATTTACACTATTCGTATGCCTCAATTTGTTTTGCCTAGGAGACACCGCGGCCCAAGAAGTCAACACTACACCGGTTGCTGTGCCCGCAGACTCCGCCTATACTTATGAAAGTATTGAAGTTGAAGGTGTAGACTTTTTAGCGTTGACAGCGAGTAGCGACTTTGAGGATTACGCAGGCTACACCCGGAGCCCTGATGATGGAAAAGTAGTCGCCTTTACTATCATTGATGGGGTTTTTATGACCTACGATTTCCCCGGCTCACAGGAGACGCGTTTCTACGCACTCGGTAATAATGGGGACGCCGCCGGCTACTACGTGGATAGCGACGGGCATCACCGGGGAGTGGTCTTGAGAAATGGCGAGTTGCAGCAATTTGATTTTGACGGTTCCGTCCAAACGGAGATATACGGTATCAGTGATGCGACCGGCACACTGACGGGGAATTATATAGACGATTCTGGCATTCGCCGGGGATTTTCAGGGGACGAAATCATTGAGTTTCCCGGGGCATCCGAAACTTATGCCGATTTCGTGAACTCACAGGGAGGTATGGTGGGCAGCTACGTTAATGCGGAAGGAATATACCAGCCCTACATACGTACCCCCACTGGCAGGTTTGTATCTATTGACTTTCCACAAGCAGCAAGACTGGAATACTTTTTCGTGCACGGTATCAACGATGCACAGACTATGGTTGCTCGAACTAAAGTTAAACGGAGTGATGTCTCGCTCACTTATGTCGGCACATTCCAAGACGACGGGTTAAAGGCATTTCAGGTTCCGGATAGCGTTAGCACGGATGGCTATAATATTAATCAGGATGGCTCCATCGTCGGGCACTATGATACACCCGATGGAGGTAGACACGGGTTTATCGCTAGACCCGCAGGGGCTACCGTCCCCCCAGTTGACACTGACCCCGTTGTTCCACCTACCGTCTTCAACTATACCTTTGAGACGATTGATGTTCCGGGAGCAGACTTTTTAGCGGTGACAGCGAGTAGCGATTTTGAGGATTACGCGGGCTACACCCTAGATCCTGAGAGCGGAAAGGAGGTCGCCTTTACCCTCATTGACGGCGTTTTTAGTACCCACGATTTCCCCGGCTCCCAAAAAACGCATTTCTACGCGCTCGGTAATGATGGACGTGCCGCCGGACACTACCAAGATAGCGAGGGGCTATACCACGGTGTCATTTTGGAAGATGGCGAATTGCGACAATTTGATTTTCCCGGTTCCGTCCAAACGGAGATATACGGTATCAGTGATGCGACAGGGGTGCTGACGGGTAATTTTATAGATGCTTCCGGCGTTCGCCGCGGATTCTCAGGGGACATAATCGTTGAGTATCCCGGGGCGGCCGAAACTTATGCCGATTTCGTGAACGCGAGCGGTCGTATGGTAGGCAGCTACGTCGATGCGGAAGGGATATACCACGCCTACGCGCGTAATTCGGATAACAGGTTTACATCTTTCGACCTTCAGAGCGCAGCAAAATTGGAGTACTTTTTTCTGCACGGTATCAACGATATAGGGACTCTTGTGGGCAGGGCCAAAAGGATGGGGGAGGTCCCGCGCACCTATGTCGGCACATTCCGGCGCGGGTTACAGCAATTACAGTTTCCGGGTAGCGTGAGCACCGAGGGGTGGAATATCAATCAGGACCATTCTATCGTGGGGCACTATGAATCATCCGATGGACGCGTACACGGATTCATCGCCAGACTCGCAGCGGACACCGATGAACCAGTCGTCACTGACCCCGTTGTCACCTCCGACGATAACTACACTTATGAGACGATAGATGTTTCCGGTGTCGATTATTTAGCGGTGACAGCGAGTAGCGACTTTGGGGATTATGCGGGCTACACGTTGAGTGCGGATGGCGAAAAAGAGGTCGCCTTTACTATCATTGACGGTGATTTTGAGAGGCATGATTTCCCGGGCTCACAGAAAACGCATTTCTATGCACTCGGTAATGATGGGCGAGCTGCCGGACACTACCAAGATAGCAACGGGCTATACCACGGTGTTATCTTGGAAAATGGCGAGTTGAGGCAATACGATTTTCGGGATGCCATCCAAACGTTCATATACGGTATTAGTGATGCGACCGGCGCACTGACGGGCAATTGGATAGATGCGTCTGGCGTCCACCGCGGATTCTCAGGGGACGAAATAATTGAGTTCCCCGGAGCATCGGAAACACACGCCCATTTTGTGAACGCGAGCGGTGGTATGGTGGGCAGCTACGTTGATGCAGAAGGGATATATCATCCTTATGTGCGTACCCCGGCTGGCAGGTTTGTATCTCTCGACCTTCCTCGTGCAGAAAGCCTAGAATTCTATTTTGTGCACGGTATCAATGATGCAAGGGTTGTCGTTTCCCGAGCCAAACCGGTAGATGATGTCCCGCGCACATACGTCGGCACATTCCAAGACGGGTTAGAGGAATTTAAGGTGCCGGGCAGTGTCAGCACGGAGGGATGGAATATCAATCAGGACGGTTCTATCGTCGGGTATTATGAATCAGCGGCTGGACGGACACATGGGTTTATCGCTAGACCTGCTGTACCGGACGACGAGGAACCCGTTGCCACCCCCACGGACTTCAACTATATCTTTGAGAGTATTGACGTTCCCGGTGTAGCGTTTCTAGCGTTGACCGCGAGTAGCGATTTTGAGGATTATGCGGGCTACACGCGCAGTCCTGATGATGGAAAAGTAATCGCCTTTACACTCATTGATGGCGTTTTTACAACTTATGATTTCCCCGGCTCACAGGAGACGCGTTTCTACGCACTCGGTAACAATGGGGACGCCGCCGGCTACTACGTGGATAGCGACGGGCATCACCGGGGAGTAGTCTTGAGAAATGGCGAGTTGCAGCAATTTGATTTTGACGGTTCCGTCCAAACGGAGATATACGGTATCAGTGATGCGACCGGCGCACTGACGGGGAATTATATAGACGATTCTGGCATTCGCCGGGGATTTTCAGGAGACGAAACAGTTGAGGCACCCGGGGCACCGGAGACATTCGCCGATTTTGTGAATGCGAGCGGTCGTATGGTGGGTAGTTACATAGATGCGGAAGGGGTATACCATCCATACGCACGTACCCGGGAAGGCCGGTTTTTGTCTTTCGACCTTCCACAAGCAGCACAGTTTGAGTACTTTTTCCTGCACGGTATCAACGATGCGGGGATTCTCGTTGGCAGATCTAAAAGGGTGGGTGATGTTCCGCGCACCTCTGTTGGCTCACTCCAGCATGGACTACATCAGCTTAAATTCCCGGGCAGCGTTAGCACGGAGGGTTGGAATATCAATCAGGACGGCTCTGTCGTCGGACACTATGACACCCCGGACGGGCGGAGGCACGGATTTATCGCCAGACCTACCACCGAGGCGGTGAGCGATTATTTTGGCAACGTCTTTAACATTAAGCTCGCTAAAGGGTTGAACATGATTTCTGTGCCGTTGGCACCCCCAACCCCAATGACCGCCAAGTCACTTGCTGCGCTGACAGGTGCGACAACCGTCATCACGCTTGATGCGGCAAACCAGCAGTTCGTCGGGTGGACGCCAAGCGCACCGGATGACGGCTTTGCTATTGAAGGTGGCCAGGGCTATATCGTCAATGTCTCGGAAGCCCAGCAATTTGCCTTCGTCGGTTCACAGTGGACAAATCAAACGGAACGTGCTGCAGCGGCCCCCGCTATATCCGTGGAACCACTCCAAGAAGCGTGGGCGTTTGTTGTCGGTGGACATTTAGCGGGTAAACCCGCGTTTGATGGTTACCAAGTCATCGTCCGTAACCTGAGAACAGATAGCACCGTAACTGCTGCGGTGCAAGGCGATTACTTCGCCGCGGCAAACGCCGACTTGGCACGGCGCAGCATCGTCCAAGTGGGAGATGTGATGGAAGTCCGGGTTATCGGTCCGAATGGAAATGTTGAATCAGATACCCACAGTTATAAAGTGACCCCTGAGAGCATAGCTGACGCGGTTTTGTCCGTCAGGCTTGACGATATCGGCAAACCGAAGTTGACGCAGTTGTTGCAGAACTTCCCCAATCCGTTCAACCCAGAGACATGGATTCCGTACCAGCTTGAAACATCAGCAGATATCACGCTCTATATTTACGACACAACGGGTGGTATCGTGCGGACGCTGGATCTCGGTTTCAAGCCGCAAGGGTTCTATATGACGCGCTCCACCGCGGCGTACTGGGATGGGCGTAACAACATGGGTGAACAGGTTGCCTCTGGGGTTTACTTCTACAGTCTGCATACCCCTGACTTTTCGGCGACACGGAAGATGCTGATTTTGAAATAGGAGGGCTGCAAAGGATGGGGTAGGAGCACTTGCAAAGGAGTCTAACAATGTCACGCAAAGGGATTGTCGCTCTATTAGGAAACTTACTTCTCCTGTTCATCAATTCAACATACGCGCAGGTGCCAATGGCATCTTTCCTCTCTGACCGCACTGGTGATGATGAGGTTTATCTCGTCTATGATAACGGCGATATTCGGCAACTTACAAAGAACAAATCCAAGGTGTTTACCCCTGAATGGTCGCCTGACGGCAAATTCATCGCCTTCGATGCCAATGTGCGCGGCGAAGAGAACTTTGACGTATTTCTAATCGATCTCACCGAGCCTGACAAACCGAAACAGATAAACCTGACAGGTCCGCCCGACGGACCGGGACTGAAATTGTCTGGCCCCCAATGGGCACCCGCCGGTGAGCCACGGCTTATTGTCTACGCTGCAGGTTTACCAAACGCCAACGGTTGGGATATAGGCCTTCTGACCTTAGATGCAAGAGGTAAACTGGATGAGCTAATTAACATCACAAACGTAGATGGCGAAGCGGACGGACAAGATCTGGAAGCCTCTTGGTCCCCTGACGGAACCAAGGTCGTTTTTGAAAGTGAGCGCAAGAAAATCTTAGAGCGAGCTCAGTTCGATATTTTCATCGCTGACGTTGAAAAACGAAGTATCGGAAAAAATCAGCTAAATCTTAGCGATCATGAGGCGGCAGATCGACGGGCGCGCTGGTCGCCTGATAGCAAATCGGTCGTTTTTGAATCGAAGCGGGACGGCAATTGGGAAATCTACACCGTCGGCATTGATGGGGAAAATCTGACGCGGATCACTGAAAATGAAAAGACGGATCGTAACGCTGAATGGTCTCCCGGCGGCATTGTCTTTGAAAGCCAACGTGATGGTAATTGGGAGATTTATAAATCTGACCCCGACGGAAACAATCAGGTTAATCTCAGCAATGATCCCAAAAGCGATCAGAAGCCTATCTGGTCGCCTAAAGGGAGGCGAATTTTATTTGAATCCAAACGGGACGGAAAGCGAGAGATATACTTCATGCTAGCCGATGGCGCGGGTCTGAAGAATCTCACCAATCATCCTGAGAACGACACGGATGCCAGATGGAATCCTCAGTTTGAACTTCGTTCGGTGGAACCACAAAGTAAATACTTCACAACCCTCGGCCACATCAAACGCACCAGCTTGATGCAAAATTTCCCTAATCCTTTCAATCCTGAAACGTGGCTACCTTATTATCTCGCCGAAGCCGCTACTGTCACCGTGCGGATCTACAACGTTAAGGGAGAGTTGATGCGGTCCATCGATGTTGGGAAACAGGCAGCGGGGGCTTATACACACCGGCAGCGTGCGGTCTACTGGGATGGTAAAGACGACACAGGACAATCCGTGGCTAGCGGAGTTTATTTCTATCAACTTCTCGCTGATGATTTTTCCGAAACTCGACGAATGGTAGTGATAAAATAAAATCACCTTGGAGCGTCTGGAAGGAGAAAAGGGGAAGAGAAAGACACGCTTCTACCTCTCCCTTCGTCAAACTTATCGCCTGTGCTGCGATAGTCAACACTTTTCACATTGGGGCCCCGCCCTCCTTCCACTACCGTTCCTTTACAGTTCAATTTTTTCCTCCAGACTCTAAACTCCCAACCTAATCGAAAGGAGAAAACAATGTTTGGTAAAAACTCTATAATATTATGGGGAGGCATTCTATTGGCTCTTCTTGTCTCCTTGAGCGTCAACAACATATCAGCACAGGTGCCTATGGCATCTTTTATTTGTGACCAAGGTGACGGGCCTCAAGTCTGTATAGCATACAATGATGGTGAGGTTAAGAAAGTCACAGATCTTAAGTCGAAGGTCCTAACCCCTACTTGGTCACCCGATGGTAATTACATCGTCTACGCTGCAAATCCTCGAGGTGGAGAGCTCTTTGATTTGCGTATCATAGATCTGACAGACCCAGCGAAGCCAAAAGACAGGGACTTGACAGGAAAAGATCTCGGTGTGAAATTGAATGAACCCCAATTCGCACCGGCAGGGGACCCGCGCATCCTTGTGTATGCTCAGACATTGCCGCAAGGCGCAAGTTGGGATGTTGGCTTTTTGACCTTGGAAAAAGGTATGAAGCCCGGCAACCTGGTTAATATCACAAATGCGGAAGGTGAAGGCGTCAACAAGGACCAGAAAGGTTCTTGGTCCCCTGACGGCACAAAAATTGTGTTTGAGAGTAACCGTGATCTGATCGACGACAAATCCCAATTTGATATCTTTATTGCTGACGCTGAAGGACGAGGTGCCGGTAAAAATCAGGTCAATCTCACCAATCATATTGCACCGGACGAGTGGGCACGTTTCTCTCCTGATGGTACGCAGATCGTTTTTCAGTCGAAGCGAGACGGTAATTCGGAAATTTACGTTATGGATACTGAGGGAAAAAACCTGGCGCGGTTGACCAACCACGAGAAAACCGATAGACGAGCCGAATGGTCATCAAGCGGCATCATTGCCTTTGAAACCCAGCGGGATGGCAACTGGGAAATTTACCGCATGGATCCCGACGGGAATAACAAAGTCAATCTTACAAACGATCCAAAGGGCGATAATGGAGCCATCTGGTCCCCCAAAGGCAGAAGAATCTTGTTTGAGTCCAAACGAGGCGGAAAACGAGATATATATGTTATGGATGCCAATGGCGGTGAACTGAAGAATCTCAGTAATAACCCCGGCGGCACCGATACCCATCCCAGATGGAATCCCTTCTTTGAACTCCGTTCCGTTGAACCACGTCAGAAGCTTTTTACAACGCTTGGCGAGGTCAAGCGCAGCGCACTACCGGAAAATTAGCGATAGTTCCCTTTAGGATTGTATCCCAAAAGCATAGAAATCGCATCATCTGTTGCGGGTGTTTTTGTGCACAAATGGCACTGATGAAGCAAATGTAAGAAATAGGGTTGTGCTCAATTTAGCACCAATCGAGAGAAAGGAAAACAATCAATATGGTAACTAACAAACTAACACCTTACATCAAAGTCATAGGTTTAATCCTAATTGGTCTGTTAGCCATAACCGGCAGTAGTTTGGCAGCAGATGACAAATGGGAAAGAAAAGAAAACATGCCAGAGTCATCAAGGTGTTGCGCGGCTGCTGCCACCATCGGTGGAAAAGTCTACTTTATCGGTGGCATCGAAGTCAACCGAGCACCGCACATTCCAAACCCCGGTGACATGACGCTAGACCGCGTCCAAGCGTATGACCCTGCGACCGATACATGGGCACCAAAGAGGGATATGCCAACAAGAAGAGCACGCATGACGGCTGTTACCTTTGATGGCATGATTTATGTGTTTGGAGGTGCTGAAAGGCGGAGCGGTAAGGTCCTTGATGCAGTAGAAGTGTTCAACCCTGAAGCAGGAGAGCGAGGCGCGTGGAAGAAGCTAGCAAAGCTACCTCAAGCACTTTCGGCGGCTTCGGCGGCTGTGGTCGGTGACAAGATCTATGTAATCGGCGGTTGGGACAGAGGCGCGCAGAAAGAGGTGTACGGCACCGTTTTCGAGTATGATCCGAAAGAAGATAAATTTGATCGGAAAAGGGATATGCCGACACCAAGAGGCGGGCTTGGTGTCGCCGCGTTTCAGGGCAAGATTTACGCAATCGGCGGTTGGGATTTTGAAGAAGGAGTACTAAACATTGTTGAAGTGTACGATCCCGCGACAGATAAATGGGAAGAAAAGAAACCGATGCCAGTCAGCAGAGCTCTTTTTGGCATTACAACTTTGAGCGGTCGAATCTTCGCAATCGGTGGCCTTGCTACATTCAGCGATGGTGGCAACGATGAGGTCCTTAAAAGAGTAGATGTTTACAACCCAGCCAACGACGAATGGGTCATCGATGAAGCCATTCCACTACCACGAGGCAGAGCCGGGGTTCCTGCCACCGTAGCAGGAGGTAAGATTTATGTGCCGGGCGGCCGGGCTGGGGTACAATCGTTCCCATCAATTTACGAATATACACCCGGATCTCTGTCTGTTTCTCCACAAGACAAGCTAACGACGGTGTGGGGCAAACTGAAACGCCCTTAGGGCGTCGCGCACAATGAGGGGATTTCCTCGATAAGATTCGGATGCCGTAGGGTTCAACGATCGTTGAACCCTACATCCATCTTTGATTTATATCTGCCCGCTCTAACCTGCCGATTTTTGGTTATTCAAACCCATTCTACCATGTGAATCCCCATACGACAACAAGGAAGTGATGAATTCTAACGAAAAAGGCGAGGCTAGACAGCCAGCCGCCTCTCGTATTTCCATAAAATCAATCCTGTTTGGATTGTTGCTGATGCCATTGTGTGCGTATCTGGTCGCGCTTGAGGAGATGATATGGCATTCCCTCCACTGGACATCTATGTCCCTGCCGCAACTCTCGATCTTTTTCCTCTTTTTCTTAATTCTCCTCAACAAAGGTGCCGGACGGTTGCTATCAAGAGACCCGTTCTCACAAGCAGAATTGTTGATGATTTATACAACCCTTTCTGCCACCACAGCATACACCGCACATGACAACATGGTTTGCATGATGGGGGTTCTTACCCACGCCTTTTTCTATGCGACCCCAGAAAACGAGTGGGCAGCCCTCTTCCACAAACACCTCCCTGACCTGCTCGTTATCCGCGATCCCAATGCGGTGAACTATTTCTACAGAGGCGAATCCGCTTTCTTTGCGACAGGCTACTATCGATTCTGGATTAAGCCCGCCATCGGTTGGTCCTTTCTGCTTGCTGTCCTGTTTTTCATGCTGCTCTGCATCAATGTCATCCTCCGGAAGCAGTGGATTGAAAACGAGCGACTCGCTTATCCAATCATTCAGATTCCGCTGGAGATGACCGATTTGCGCTCCGGTTTCTTCCGCAACCGGATGATGTGGATCGGATTCACCGTGGCTGGCGTGATAAGCCTGCTCAACGGTCTCAACTTCCTTTATCCGAGCGTGCCCCGTATACCGATAAAAGAGCCAAACTACGACCTAGGTGTCTATTTCAACGAGGAACCGTGGAACGCCATCGGCACACTGCCCCTGCGATTTTATCCGTTCCTAATTGGTCTCTCGTTCCTAATCCCCTTAGATCTCACCTTTTCGACTTGGTTTTTCTTCCTATTCCGTAAATTGGAGCGATTGGTCGGCGCGATGGTTGGCTGGAGCACCATCCCACAATATCCATTCTTCGGCGAACAAGCCACCGGTGCCATGATTGGGCTTTGCGTCACAGCACTCTACCTAGGGCGCCGCCATTTCGCCGAAGTCTTCAGAAAAGTAGTCGGTCTCCAATCTACGCTTGACGACTCAAACGAACCGATGCGCTATCGCACTGCGGTGCTCTGCTTAATCGGCGGCATGATTGCTCTGATGATATTCTGTAGCCATTTGGGTATGTCGCAGTGGCTTGTGCCGCTCTTCTTCGCGCTTTACTTCATGATCGCCACCGCCCTGACGCGGATGCGAGCGGAATTGGGGCCGCCCCTGCACCCAATCAGACTGGTGAACCCGCAAGTTATCCTTGTCGCAGCACTTGGGACCCGAAGACTCGGCACAGCCAACCTGACCATGTTTTCCCTGCTCTTTTGGTTCAACCGATACAATCGCAGCCACCCAATGCCCCATCAATTGGAAGCGTTCAAGTCGGCAGAACGTACCCACGCCAACACCAGCCGCCTTTTCTGGGCGATGATGATCTCTCTGATTGTCGGTCTGATAGTTTCATTTTGGATCTTCCCCGTCGTCCTCTACCAATACGGCGCATCAACGGCTGGTGAATTGCTAGGGGCAGGTTGGCAGGCATACAATAGCCTCGGCGGATGGTTACAGTACCCACGCCCACCAGACCCGGTCGGCGGCAGTATCATTGGCGCGTCACTCCTCTTTTCCATGTGGATGTCATGGATGCGAATGCGTTTTCTATGGTTCCCCTTCCACCCGGGCGGATATATTCTAGGTGTCAGTTCCGGCACAATCGACGTCTATTGGTTCGCGCTTTTCGTCTGTTGGCTGATAAAGCTGCTGGTACTCAGACACGGCGGCGTAAAAACCTATCGGAAGATTCTGCCCTTCTTCATGGGACTTGTGGTCGGAGATTTCATCGTCGGCACCTATTGGGGATTGCTGAGTATCATCCTCGGAACCCCCCTGTACACAACATGGTTCTGACCGAGAAATCGCGCCGAAAAACCGGAGAACGAATGGTGTTTAACAAAAAGACACCATGGCGCGAAGATACAACAAACAGGAGATAATTCACTTTTCTGTTTTTCGGCTTTCCCGTTTTCTGCATTTCAGCAGTTTATTTTATATAGCAAGAAAGCTTAGAAACCGAGTTTTCGACATAACCCCAGCATGGTAATAGGTGTATAGCAATGAACTATTGAACCAATGAACTCATGAACAAAATATAATGAAACAGGTCGAAACTTCCCGCCTCTCAGTCAAAGCAATCCTGTTTGGGTTGCTGCTCATGCCCCTGTGCCTCTACCTTGTGTCACTTGAGGAGATGATTTGGCACTCCCTCCACTGGACATCCATGTCCCTTCCGCAGCTTTCAATTTTTTTCCTGTTTTTTCTGATTTTGCTCAACAAAATCGGTGGCAGGTTCATGGCGAAGGAACCCCTTTCGCAAGCGGAACTGCTAATGATCTACACCACCGTTTCCGCAACAACGGCAGTCACCGCCCACGATAATATGGTCTGCATGATGGGGGTTATACCCCACGCCTATTTTTACGCGACACCTGCAAACGACTGGGCAAATCTCTTTCACCGATACCTTCCCGATGTGCTGCTCGTCCGAGACCCGGACGCTGTCGAGTATTTCTACAAAGGCGAATCTGCCTTCTGGGCGACAGGTTTCTACCGATTCTGGATTCGCCCCGCTATTGCATGGTCATTCCTGATTTCTGTCCTCTTCTTTATGCTCATCTGTCTCAACGCTATCCTTCGCAAACAGTGGGTCGAAAATGAGAGGCTCGCCTATCCGATTATCCAGATCCCCATGGAAATGACCAATCCCACCCACGGGTTCTTTCGCAATCGGCTCATGTGGATAGGTTTCAGCGTTGCAGGCGTCATCAGCCTTATCAACGGCGTGAGTTTCCTATATCCGAAGATTCCCCGTATCCCAATCAAGGAGCCCTCTTACAATCTGGGCGTCCTTTTCACAGAAGAACCGTGGAATGCCATCGGCGCGTTGCCAATGCGGTTCTATCCGTTTCTTATTGGACTCTCTTTCCTGATACCTCTAGACCTCACCTTTTCGACTTGGTTCTTCTTCCTATTTCGCAAAATGGAGCGATTGGTCGGCGCGATGATGGGTTGGAATACCTTCCCACGTTATCCCTTCTTTGGAGAACAAGCCACCGGGGCAATGATCGGGCTATGTCTGATGACGCTCTATATGGGTCGTCGGTATTTTTGGGAAGTCTTTAAGAAGGTCATTAACCTAAAATCAACGCTTGATGATTCCGGCGAACCACTGCGTTATCGGACAGCAGCCCTCTGCTTTATCGGCGGGATGATCGCCCTGATGTTCTATTGCAACAGTTTGGGAATGTCCCTATGGCTTGTGCCGACATTTTTCGGTCTCTACTTCATGATTGCTACGGCCCTCACGCGAATGCGGGCAGAATTGGGTCCCCCTTTACACGCAATCGTCCTCGTGAACCCACAAGTGGTGCTCGTTTCTGCGTTCGGGACGCGCAAAATCGGTGCGCCAAATCTGACTATGTTCTCGCTTTTTTATTGGTTCAATCGGTTAAATCGAAGCCATCCCATGCCCCATCAATTGGAAGCATTCAAGTCCGCTGAAGGCACCGGTGTCAATACCCATCGACTCACTTGGGCAATGATGCTCTCTCTAATTTTCGGCGTTCTTCTGGCATTCTGGATCTTTCCGGTCATGCTTTACCGGTACGGAGCCTCAACTGCCGGAGAGTTGTTAGCAGCAGGCGCCCAAGCATGCAATAGCCTAAGCGGCTGGTTACAGAATCCGAAGGAGCCCGATACGCTAGGTGCAGGTATTATCGGTGGCTCGGTTATTTTTTCAATCGTGATGGGATGGATGCGGATGCGCTTTATATGGTTCCCATTTCACCCGGCAGGATATATTCTGGGCATCAGTTCAGGCACCATTGATGTCTACTGGTTCGCGCTCTTCGTCTGCTGGGCGATAAAACTGCTGATCTTAAAACATGGCGGGGCGACAACCTATCGGAAGGTTGTCCCGTTTTTCATGGGACTGGTGGTCGGAGATTTCATTGTTGGTACTTATTGGGGGCTGATGAGCATTATTTTTAAAACCCCCTTGTATACAACATGGTTCTAACGAAAAAGGCTCATGTAAAGAAAGCGTACAACAGAAACTGCGTAGGGGTCGGGTCACCCGACCCGCCCTCGCAAATAAGGGCGGGGAGACCCCGGCTTTGCACTTTCTTTTTACATGCGCCACGAAAAAAAAGCGAGAAAACAGGGGGCTATCGCCTTTTCGTTTTCTCGCTTTCCCAGATTATTTTTTGAAATTGGTATACTATTGTCACAGCTGCACAACAGCCTACGGATTCAACCGATGTGCCCACTCAATTACCCGTTCTCTATGTGCATCACCGCCACCGCTGTGCATATCGTAGGGATAATACAAAATCTCCTTCTCACAGGTGAGATGGTTATAGGTAGCATAAACAGTAGAGGGCGGACAGGTTGTGTCCCGCAAGCCAACGGAGATTAGCGTCGGACAGGTTATCCACGGCGCAAGGTTCATATTGTCAACATAGCTCAACGTCTTCATCCCTTGCTCTTCCCGTTCAGGATAACGAATGAAGTAGTTGTTCAGTTCGCCGTATTGGTTCTCTCGTGCCATCTTGACAGCATCAGGATAGTAGCATAGGAAGGGAACCATCGGCATCGCAATGGCGGGTCGATCGCTCAGGGCTGCAACAGCAAGGCTCAAGGCACCGCCCTGTGAACCACCTAGCACGCCGATCCGATCGGGATCTACCTCCGGACGCTCCGCGATAAATTCGACGCCGCGCACACAGTCCATATAGGCGAAGCGGTAGAGATATTCCTCCTTGTTCATGATACCTCGCGTCATCCAGCCAAGCCCATGTCCCCCTTCATATTCAGTCCAGTCCGGTGCCTCGCCACGTCCGCGCACATCCATCGCTAACACCACGAACCCCATTAACGCCCAAGGCAAATGGGTCGAGATCCTATCGCGATAGCCGTGATAACCGTGGTAAATTACCAATGCCGGGCGCGGGGCGGGTTCTTCGGGGATGAAAAACCAACCGCCCGCCCGTGGTGGCTGGTCACTTTCACCCGCAAGCCCATCAAACGTCGCAGAAAACACCTGAACCCGTTTTACAGGATAGTCAATAGGAACCAGTTCGGGATTCAGCGGTTGTGCCATACTCTCCGCTTTCGTGCGTTCCCAAAACTCTTCAAAGTCCGGCTGTGCAGTACGCGGCGGTTTGTAATTTTCCAACTCCTCTAACGGCAAATCAAATGTCCACATCTTATAGGTCTCCTGTTATCGCACAAACTGAAAGTCGGTAATAACGCCTATTGCTCCCTAACGCCCTACGGCTTTAATCGCTCTTGCATCCAGCAAATTAATTCTTCAATACCTGCGCCATGTCCATCGTAGGGCAGCACCTTTAACTCCTTTTCGCCATCAATCAGGTTGTAGATTCCCACAGAGTCTTGAGGCGGAGCGGTATTCCCCTGTAAACCAAGCGGGAAGAATGAAGGACATTCGACACGGTGGGCAATATTGACCGGGTCAAAGTAGTTCAACGTATTCCAGACCGTCTCTTCCTGCTCAGGATAGCGTGTCAGGTAAATTTTAACCTCATCTGCGGCAATGCTGCTGGCACTGATAACGTGTCGCTCCCAATTGCAAGGATACGGGCCGACTGGCGCAATCGTGTTGATCTGCGAATTAAATGCTGCTGTCCATAAACTAATAAACCCGCCTAGCCCATCTCCAATGATCCCAACCCGATCTGAATCAACCTCCTCACAACCGTTGAGAAACTGAACCGCTCGGAGTCCATCGGCGATGCAGCCGCGCAAATAGTATTCGTGCGGATCCTGGATCCCTTGAGGGAAATAGCCCTTGTTGTTGCCCCACGAGTAATGAGTCAGGTCGGAAGAATCTCCGTGTCCCCGAATATCTGGAACGAGCACGACAAATCCTTGAAGTGCCCACGTCAAATGTGTACAGATACGTCCGCGAAAACCGAGGTAGTCGTGCCAACGAATCAGTGCGGGTAGCTTCTCCGATGTAGAGCTAGTAGGTACGAGAAGCCATGCCTGAATCCGACCACGATCAAAGGCATCGAACGAGACCTGATAAGCGGACAACTTCTTTGAGGGGTATTCCACAGAGACGACCTCTGCATTCAGCGGCTGGGATTGAGCCAGCGATTGTGTCTCGTCCCAGAACGCGTCAAAATCAGCCGCCGCCGTGCGTTGCGGTTTCTCGGCAAGCCATTCGTTGACTTGGCGTTCCCATAGTGGCATAAATAATCTCCTTGTACCGAACAACAAGCACCCACCCCCCTATGCAAAAGGGTGGTGAGGACAGGTTGCCGGTTTGTCAGCTATTACAAGTATTGTTGTACACTATGCAGGGAACAATAATCGCTGTTCCCTGTCGTTACAGTAACCGATTTCTCTAGGCTGTCAGGACCTCTCTCAACCGGTCTGCAACTACCTGTAGGTCATCATCGATCAGATTCGATACGGCGACGTGCAGCGAACCATTACCCCCGTGCAGAACGATGCTTGGATCGCCATCAAGCAGGGTAGAGGCTATCTCGCTAGCGGTTTTACCCAACGCCCCTTCGTCCAAACTTACCACAAGCCCATTACCCAGCGTCCGTTCATCCGTCACCGGTTGACAAGTGACATGAGGAACGTCCTCAAGTGCATCCTGAATGGCACGCGCTTTCCACCCGTGTTCGGCGATACGTGCGGCATGGTCCATGGAAAACCATTCGCGTAACGCAGCGACGACAGCGACAATCTCCTGACGATCAAGTTTCAGTGGTCTGCCAACCGACCGGGACAGTTGTGTTTCATAACCGATGAAACTATGCACGAAAGCAGCGTCTATCAGCTCCTTCCGACCACACAGTACCCCTGTCGAATTACACGCACCGAAGTATTTCGCACCGTACCCAATCAGGTCTGCCCCAGCAGCAGGATAACGACGCATCTGATCCAGCGGATAAACCTGGCTTGCCGCGTCAACGATCACCGGAATACCGTGGGAATGGGCAATACTAATCACCTCTTCTAACGACACAACCCCTGCGCCACCTCCGGGCGCGACGTAGTGGATAGCGGCAGTTTTCTCGTTGATGGTAGCTTCCACCTGCTCCGCGGTGGTATGCTCATCGCCCGCCTCAATCATCTTGGCACCAAAAACGGTTATACATCGGTCGTAGTGGTATCGCTGTGATTTTTGGATGATGATTTCGTCTTTCATACCGGTTGTATCCGGCAGCTGTTGAATCTTATCGGGATCCTCTCCAGCCATGCACGTCGCTGAACTCAGTGCGAGCGCAGCGGCACAACCCGGTGTCACCAACGCTGCTTCGCCTCCTAACAGATTTGCGATAATGTTACCCGTTTTCTTCAGAAGATCCTCCATATCAGCAAAGTACCGGCTGGCATGATTCATCGCCGCTTGAACCCCCGGTGACGGACGGGAACCGCCATATACCGTCATGAAACCCATCGCATTGATGACAGGCTTGACGCCTAAATCTCGGTAAACTGTAAGACCATCGTTACTCATTAATCTCCTCCTTACCCTGTATCAATAGGGGAATAAATTTATGGTTGGAACGTGGAAAAGGAAATTGATCGATCTGATCAGCGGTAATCCAACGATAGTCTACCGCCTCATTCAAAACAATTTCACCAGATTGATAATTACAATGAAAAACGTCCATCACAATCTTAAAATGGGTGTAAGCATGTTTGACGCGGGTCAGGTATTCGGTCGGTTCAACGAGAAGATTTGTCTCTTCTCGGATTGCACGAACACAAGCCTGTTCAGCGGTTTCTTTCACCTGAATCTTTCCGCCGGGAAACTCCCACAACCCGCCAAGTAAACCCTCCAGTTTGCGTTGGGTGATTAAAATCTGATCTCCTTTGCGGATGACCCCTGCGACGGTATAATACTCCGGAAGGGGTTTCGGTTTCTGTCTGACAGGAAAATCCTCTTGTCGAACCGTCTGAAATGCGCGACAAGCCGTATTCACCGGACAAACGATACAGGTCGGTGATTGCGGACGACAAACAGTTGCCCCCAATTCCATCATCGCCTGATTAAAAATCCCCGGCGCAGTTTGGTCGAGCAAGAGATCCGCCTTCTCCTGAAAAATCTGCCCCGAAGCGGATTGATTGATAGGCGCGTCAATCAAAAACAGCCTTGCAAGAACCCGTTTAACGTTGCCATCCACAACGGCATAGGGACGGTTAAACGCAATGCTCTGCACCGCGGCGGCGATATAGTCCCCTACACCGGGCAGCTTTCGGAACCCGGCATAATCCGCAGGTATCTCACCCGCCAAATCTCCTACAACCACTTGGGCAGCTTTGTGGAGATTCCGCGCTCTGGCATAGTATCCCAATCCCTCCCACGTTTTCAGTAGATCTTGTAGGGCAGCGCCCGCTAGACTCTCTACATCGGGAAATCTTTTCACAAACTGCTGATAATACTCCAACACCTTTTTGACCTGCGTTTGCTGAAGCATCACCTCCGAAACCCAGATACAATAGGGATCTTCTGTTTCGCGCCAGGGGAGTTGGCGGCTATGGGTCTCAAACCAAGCAAGCAGGTCTTTACGAAATAGTGTAATCTCTTTGGGATTCAAGATATGTTATAATGATTCAATTTGAACAGTAAAGTATCGGGATTGGGAAATCCCTCTCACAGAAAAATTAAATGACCCTAGTAGGGCGAGATTCATATCTCGACACAAAACTGTCGATTTTGGAAAATCGACCTACAAAAATGATACAATTTGCACAGGGATTAGGGGCTATTGATTGGAATAGGACCGCTACTAGCAACTTGCGTTAGGTTAGTAGTCTAAGTATTATACCATAATTGCCTATTATATATTATAGTGGACCTTAGAATTAATGGGACACTCCAACCTCCCGTTGGGTAGCCCCCCCTTAATCCCCCCGCTAGCGGGGGGATTAAGGGGGGTGCCTATGCGGTGCGGTTAGAAACCGCACCTACCGTTGGGCGCAAGTGTTTGTTTATTTTTTGAATTCACTATATATTACTCCTAACCCCGGCAATCCTTCCACAATCTCAACCGTCTCCAAGCTGACCGTAATCACCTTCCCAATCAATTTAACGATGTACCGCGGATCGTCCTCACGGTTCGGGTCGTTGACGAGGCCGCTGCGTTTGTCTGTCTTGACGCGATACTGGTCTATCACCCATTCCAACGCCGACCGATTCCCAAGCCGATAGCTAAACGCCTTTGCGGGTATTCCGTCAAGGGTCAGGAAATCGTTGTAGACAAGTTGCGTTTTGTCTTTGGACAGCTTCATCTTCTCCACACGCCATAACCCCCTGCCCCGCAGGCGGGGAGAAGGATCGATCGGCACCTCACGGTTTTCGATGAAATGTAGCGGATATTCGGACACTTCCTCATAGCCGATATGGATTTCTCCCAACTGTTTACCTGCTTTGGCAAAGTCCCAAAAATCGGGCGTGTATGGCAGGCGCGGCAGGTCTCGCTTGAGGTTCGCCTGATACCGCTCCCGATAGTCGGGGTGATGCAGGAGGGCGTAAACGTAATGAAAGATGTCTAATTTTGTGATTGTCTCGTCTTGATAATATCCCCGGAATTGTTCCAACGCCCAATCGGTTATGTTTTCACGGCGGTTCCCTCCGTCTTCGTCGTAGGTGTAGAAGGGAAAAGACTGCTGTGGATCAGCATAGAAGTTCAAATCAGGAATAGATTTGTTCATTAAAACAGCGAATTCTTTTCGACCATAGCCTCCAACACAAATAACACGATTCTCCACTTCTGTTTCGGGTGTGGGGAAGATAGATGGAAAGACGTACACTCTCTGGTTCATCATTCGGTCAAAGTAAAGGTTCGATTTCGTAAATGGACGATAGAGAGCCATCCTCACTTTTTCTTGTGAAAAATCTAAGGTTATCCCTCTTTTCAAATCCTGTTTGAGTCTATCTGTCCACTTGATTTTCTTTTCATCATGAACAACAAAGTCATCAATGTTTGCATTCCGATCCCTCCGCCGTTCCCACCTGAACACTTGTTCACTGTAGGTATCAATCATCCTGTTCATGTTCGCAGTAAGAGCCTTTTGACTGAAGTTGTAAACCCACGCATCGCGATTGGTGCCAACACCGAGACTGTAAATCTGAAAAATTACATTCTCTTCTCTAGGGTTTCGTGCCTTTGCTTGTTTGCTTCCCATTGGGATAAAAGTTTCAAACTCGGCGTGGAGCCCTTCTGTTAGCCATGTGTGGTGTTTATCTGGCGTCAATTCTTTCCACTTAATTTCGTTAATCAAATCTGCATTTTGGATTAGATTGAATTTTTCTTGCCTCGTGGCTTTCCAATCCACTTCGCTATAATAAATCTTGTGATCTTGATGCTGGTGACTTTTCACAAAGAAGGTTACAGCAATCCCAACCATTGCCACAAGCCCGAATACGGTATGCTTTTCTCCAATGGGAATCCCCTCTCGCATTGAGTCTTTTCGGACATTACCTTTCAAATCCCAAATGTAGATACGGTTAAAATCTTGATGAAGGTGTTTTCGCATTCCATCAAACGCCACACCTTCAAGAAAGCTGTTGTTCGTTACAAAAGCGATGACCCCTTCCTCTCCAATCCGATCGGAGGCCCATCGGATTGCTTTCACATACGGATCGGAGAGTTTATTTCTGAGCGATGCTTTGGAATCTTTTGCATAAGTCTCCGCAACCCGCGCATCCATGGTTTCATACTTCCGATTTTTGTTGTTATCGTTCTCGTTGACCTGACCGACGTTGTAGGGCGGATTGCCGATAACCACAAACATCGGGGTTTCCTTCTGTGCCTCAACGCGGCGGGTGTTTTCGGGTGCGAAAAGGGGTAACTGTCGGTCTTCCGCTAACTCAAACGTATCCACAAGGCAGATCCCATCAAAGGGTTGATAGCCCCCTGTGGCCTCGAAAAACTCGTGTTCGATGTTCATCGACGCGATGTAGTATGGCAGCAACATCACCTCATTACAGTGGAGTTCAGATTGATACTTATCCTCAAATGCGGTGGGGCGGATTTCGCGCATGGTCCGCACAATAAAATTGCCGGTCCCTACAAATGGGTCGATGATGTGAACACCGGCATCGGAGAGCGAGCGATTGAATTCGCTCTGTAGAATCTCCTCGACACTTCTCACCATGAAATCAACAATCGGTTGTGGTGTGTAGACAACCCCGTGTGTATCGGCGACCTCCACCGAAAAGCCTTGAAAAAACTGCTCGTAAACGGTGTTGAGGAAACTCTGTTTTTGGGAGAAATCGCTGATGGTCCGTGCCGTGTCCTCAATGGCAATGTAGAAGAGATCGAGGCTACTCAAAAAACCGTCACGACTGAACGCATGGGATGTGAGCGCGTCTATCACCTTCTCAATCTCATTGGCGATGACATTGCGACGGGTAAAGTCAGGGTTATCAAAAACGGTGCGGAATAACCGCTCGGTCAAGAGGTGCTGGATCAGCATCTCCTCAACAGCGGCTTCGGAGAGGTCGGGGTTAATTGACTGACAACATTTCTCATGAAAAGCCCTAAAGGCGGTGGCAAACTGACGGTTAGCCCCCCGTTCCTGTTCGATCAGCTCTGCCAAGCCGTTCCCAAGCGCGGGCACCCTGTCTTTGAACTGTGCAACCGCATCCTCCCATTCGGTGTACGCTTGCGGACGGTGCGAAAAGAAGGTTTCGAGGGTATGTATCAGCTGCTTAGGGTCGGTCAGGTCGGCATCGAGCCTCTGCTGATTGTTCTGCCAAAGGATGGCACGGTGTGGGGTTTGGAAAAGGATATTGTCGCGGGGGTAGCCTGTTTCAAACTTGTGTAGCACTTCGGTCGGCAGGTCGTCGTGGATATCCTTCGCCTCCCAATAGCCGTGGGGAAGTTGGAAAGTGTCAATTAACGCACCATCAATCACAATTCGTTTATTTTTAACCCCCCTAGCCCCCCTTGTCAGGGGGGACATTTTGTTTTTAGCCCCCCTAGCTTCCCTTATCAGAGGGGTCATTGCGTGCTCCGGCACGAGAATCCAGTTAAATTGTCGTCCACAGTGTTCAAGCAGGGTTTGGAATGCGGAACGGACAGCGGTTTCGTGGGAGACGCCGATTGACTCGAACCGTTGCAGGGATTCGTAGTAGGCTTTGACCGGTTTGTGGGTTGGTTTGAGATTGAGGGTTGTCATGTGAAACATTTCCGTATAAATGTCCATCTAAATAAAAATGTTAGTTCATATAAAAAGAAGGTGCAAAACACAAAGGGAAACCGAATTTTTTTTCTTGAAAATTCGGTTTCCTTCTTCTGCCCCGGGCCTCTGTTGCACTAATTCTTAACATGAGCCAAGTGAGTTTTTATAGTGGACCTTAGAATTAATGGGACACTCCAATCTCCCGTTGGGTCGCCCCCCCTTTATCCCCCCGCTTGCTTTCCCCCCTGCTTGCGGGGGGGGACTAAGGGGGGGCGATACGGTGCGGTTAGAAACCACACCTACCGGAGGGCGCAAGTGTTTGTTTATTTTTTGAATTCACTATAATTCGTCTAAACTACACATGAAACTCCAGAACATCCCCATCGTAAATTACATCATCGCGACTAACGGTCTGTCCGTCATACCAGTTAGCCCCCCAAATCCGTGCCGACTTGAAATCTTGAGCGAACTCTTTGTGCAGTGCCATCGCTGCCTCAATAACCTTGCTGCCATTCGGAAGCACGATCGGATCTTCGTAATCAACAGGTTTAGCTGGAGATTTCGTGTACACACGGGAGATCCCAAGTTGCTGATACACTACTTCTTGCAACCGATCAAGCCCTTCGCCGGTGATAGCAGAAAGGGGGTAGATCTGGAAATCCTCAGAATAAAATTCGCGTAATATCTCTAATCGATCTGCGGCCCCCTCCTCATCCGCTTGGTTGGGGATGAGCAGAACTGTTTTTGTGAAATTCGCGCTAAACTCTTCCTCCGCTTGGCCCTGCGGCTCTTCGATTTCCGCAATTTGAATCTTGGCTTCGGTCAACCTCGATTTAACGATTTCAACCTGATCCAAGATTTCATCGCTGGCAAGGCTGACGACAAGCAGAACGAGATCGGCGTTCCTCACGAGGTCAAATACCCACGGATGCACGAAGTCCTGCGTGATCGGGGGTGTATCAACCAACTGGAATTGGATGTTCTCATAAGCCAACATCCCGACGCTAGGCTCCTGAGTCGTATACGGTGTTGGGGAGACACTTGGCTTTGCTTTCGTGAAACTAGCAATAATCTGCGACTTACCGACATTAGGGGTGCCAATCAGCACGAGTTGACCCGCACCCTGTTTGGGGACATGATAACTGTGTCCTTTCTTCGACTGCTTCTTCCCAGCGGATTTTCTCAACTTTGAAATCCGAGACCGCAGATCAGCGCGAACCTTTTCGGTGCCTTTATGCTTAGGCGTGATTCGCGTCATCTCCTCCAATAGTTGGAGTCGTTCCTCATCGGTCCGTGCAGCTTCAAGTTCGTGCTTCAATTTGTAATATTCGGGAGGGAGATTTGCTGGCATAGTCGCCTCCGTGCGTGTCGAAAATTTCAGAGGTATTAACTCTTCTTTATTTTTGAAAGTATTCCCATGACCTATAATCAAAGAAGATTATAAGGGATAGAAAAACGAAGATCAAGGAAAAAATCAAAGCATAAACCAAGCAGTATTAATGGGAAAATTCCCTCCTGCCCTTTACAGCGTAACGGTGAAATGCTATACTATTATGCAAGTGTACTATCAATATAAATTCTCGCATGATTTAAGAATACAGAATACGGTGGTATTCGATGAAATTCCTAATTTATCCCGCAGTTGATGAAAGCGAACTACGAGCAATTCAATCCGTTTCAGATGAAGTTGATGTTCAGAACGTTGAAACCGAAGATCAAGCCCTTGAGGTCATTGGCGAAGTCGACGCCATGTACGGTCGAATCACCCCGGAGTTGTTAGCGCGGGCGAAAAAACTGCGCTGGATCCAGACCCCGATGGCAGGGCTTGAACACTATATGTTCCCCGCACTGGCAGAAAGTGAGGTAACCCTGTCCAACATGCAGGGTATCTACAGTGATAACATCGCAGATCATGTAATGGGATATATCCTGATGTTTGCGCGCGGTTTTCATGTCTTCCTGCGTCGGCAGCTTGAACGCAACTGGGCAAAAGATGTCCCCGTCCTTCATCTTGCAGATACAACGCTTGGCGTCATCGGACTTGGTGGGATTGGGACAGCAGTGGCAAAACGGGGCGCAGCAGCGGAGATGCGCGTCATTGCAACCAACGCAGTGGACATCGAACAACCCGATTTTGTTGATGCATTGTGGGGTATCGATCGGCTGGACGACCTCCTAGCGGAAGCCGATTTCGTTGTCAGTTGTGTGCCTCATACTCCTGAAACCTTCAAGCTGATTAACAGCGATCAGTTCAAACAGATGAAAAAGACGGGGTATCTCATTAATATCTCGCGGGGAGTTGTCGTAGACCTAGCTGCCTTGACCACTGCGCTAGCAGCGGGTGAAATCGCCGGTGCCGGGCTCGATGTGTTTGAAACCGAACCACTCCCCGCCGGCCATCCACTCTGGAGCATGGAGAATGTCATTATCACGCCTCATACCGCGGGAGCGGGCCCCCATACAGCAGAACGACGCATCACAGTTGTAACAGCAAACCTTCGCAGATTCGTCGCCGGTGAACCAGTACGAAATGTAGTAGACAAGGGCCGCTGGTGTTGAGATAGCACCGATCCCAACTTGGGAGGATATATCCATGGAAGATAGCAATAAGGAAAATGGAGCTACATTCAAGGGCAAACCCCTCCGTCTTCAGGAACAAGAGGCAAGGCGTCTGTCTCGTTCCCATTTGTCGCGTCGAGCGTTTCTCAAGGGTGCAACAGGAATTGCAGCATCAGCCCTCGCCATGGATCAGTTTGCCGGTTGGTGTCAAGCGGTTCCGTTTAGGGAATACATCCCATATGATGCCGCACGAGATGCCCACTACGGTCACCACTTCGGTTGGATCGAACATCACCACTTGTCGCCGGAATCAATCGGTCAAAAGTTTGTCTTTGTCCGCCTCAAATATCCGGGTGGAGATTGGTTCACAAACGCGGTGAACTACTACCGCTGGCCCGCTGATACAAAGTTTACAGAGATGCTATCGAGATACACCTCCGTTGACGTCGAACTCCACGAGAATCCACAATACGTGTCAATCGAAGAAGATGACATCGATCGCCTCTGCAGCTACCCCTTTATTTTTATGACAGGGCACCTGGGCGTCCGTTTTTCGGAGGAGGATGTCCGAAAATTACGGGAATATTTGGAGCGCGGTGGTTTCCTCCACGTTGAAGATTGCGATATCCGCATCGATCGAATGCGCCCGGCGGTGTATCGCCTGATGCAACGCATTTTTCCAGATAAAAAGTTTGAACGACTTGATATGAGTCACCCAATCTACCACACCATCTACGACCACGATGAATATCTTGGGGGCGACAAACTGGTCACACCTTATGGAGATTTCGACGAAGCAATCATGATCGATGATCGGATCGCTGTCTATTTCTGTCCAAGTGATCTCAACTGCGCGTGGGAGGGGAGAGTGTGCGAACCGGGTGGCGAGGAACAGCGGCGGTGGGCATTTGAGCAGGGGATGAACGTTGTCACATACGCTCTCACCCGCTAAAGGACTAACCATGAAAAGATTTGATCAATCTAAGAAACGTCTTGCTAACTTTGCGAAATATCTACCCGGAGGAGTCAACAGCAACTTCCGGATGGGCATCTCCCCGACCCCGCTTGTTTTTGAACGAGCAGAGGGACCCTACCTCTACGATGTCGATGGCAACCGGCTAATCGATTACTATCTGGGGATGGGCCCCATAATCCTAGGTCATAATCCTGAACCGGTCCTCAAAGCGGTGGCAGAGCAGCTCAAATACGGAATCCTCTATGCAGGTCAGAGCGAAATCGAGTTTGAAGCGGCGCGCCTGTTCTGTGAAATTGTGCCGTGTGCGGAGATGGTGCGCTTCAACTGTGCGGGGAGCGAAGTGGTTCAGGCAGCACTGCGGGTGGCTCGCGCTGCCACAGGTCGTTCCATCATTGTCAAGTTCGAGGGGCACTACCACGGTTGGCTCGACAATGTACTTTGGAGCATCGCCCCCACACCGGATCAGTTCGGGCCCGAAACCTCACCGACACCGATTCCCGCGAGTGCCGGACAGGACCTACCCGCCGGTCAACACACCGAAGTGCTGCCTTGGAATAATCTCTCTATATTGGAGGCTCGTTTGAGACGGGGTGATGTGGCAGCGGTCATTATGGAACCAGCGATGTGCAACACTAGCGCAATCGCGCCCGCACAAGGCTATCTGGAGGGAGTGCGTAAGGTTTGCTCTGAAACGGAAACCGTCCTCATCTTCGATGAAATCATTACAGGGTTCCGGCTAGCACCCGGTGGAGCGCAGCAGCGTTTCGGCGTAATCCCTGACCTAGCGACCTTTGGCAAAGCTATCGCCAACGGTTTTCCAGTCTCGGCGTTAGCGGGACGGCGAGATTTGATGGATCAGATGGCGACCGGCGGCGTCTTGCACGGCGGCAGTTACAACGCATTGCCGGCGGCGATGGCAGCTGTCGTTGCAACGCTGAACGAACTGAACCAACCGGGGCCCTCTAGCCTCCTCGAAAAACAGGGCAAAAAACTGATGTCCGGCATAAAAGATGCCCTCGCTGATGCCAATGTCGAGGCGCAGGTACAAGGTTTTCCCCAAATCTTCCACGTCGCTTTGGGTACTAGTTCACCATTTTCTAACTACCGCGACTCCTTAGCAGCAGACAAGGCGCGTTATGTTAATTTTACGACCGCTCTACTTTCCCACGGCGTCCGCGCGCTCGAACGTGGGGCGTGGTTCCTCTCCACCGTCCATGACGATACGGCAATTGACAAAACCATCGCAGCCGTTGCCGCCGTGGCTAAAGAACTATGATAAGATTTCTAACAGAAGCACTATTGACGAAAAGCCACCTACGCTAAGAACGCAAAGGTTATCAGCCTCGACCAAGATAGGGCTGCTCCACTGGCAGAACCTTCGCTTCAAGCATATTCACATGCGGCGGTAATGTCGCCATAAGTACCGCCGCTTGAGCCAATTCCTCCACCTGCATCAGGTCTGTCCGTTCATCGCCCTCTGGTAACTCCCTAACTTGTGTAGTCCCCGGATGCAGACAACTCGCGACGATTCCATGCGGACGCCCCTCCAATGCTGTCACCTGCGTCAACCCCCAAATACCAAATTTGCTGGCGCAGTAAGGTCCTGCTCCCGGCCGTACACGCTGCGCGGATATACTCCCAATGTTGATGATCCGTCCGCCACCTTGCTGCTTCATAATCTGCATCGCTGCACGTGTACACAGGAACGGCGCACGCAGATTGACGGAAAGCACATTGTCCAACGCTTCCGTCGAAAGTTCATCCAGCGGACCGCCATCAAACGCCCCCGAATTATTGACCAAAATATCCAACCGATTGAACCTCTCCATCGTGCGCTCAAACAACGCTTCAATCTGTGCCTCATCGGTAACATCAGTCGGAACAGCGAGTACAGTCGCGCCCCCCTCTTTCAATTCTTCGGACGTCCGATTCAACTCCTCAACCCCCCGCGCAGCCAATACAAGGGTCGCCCCTTCCTCTGCCAAGCCGCGTGCGATTCCCCGACCAATCCCTTTATTGCCTCCTGTGACGAGCGCAATTTTACCATCTAGCTTACCCATACAAAACCTCCTTTAATAACTCCAACACCTGGTTACCGACCATAGCTTTTTAGGGAAAAAAGTTATACAGCGGAGTGTTGGTAAAAATACTCAAAATGCTCCAGATAAACCCCACAATATAGTCTCCGAGCGCGACGCCTAAAAAGAAAGGCACTGCCCGACGATACGATCCAAGCCCACCATAACGCAATATAATTGTCTTAATCATCCAAGCGACAAAGATACAGGACCATAGGTTGAACATTCCCCAACTATCCGCTGTCACATAGCCAAGGGGGTGCAGGGGCCACCACAGAAACCGTGTTCGCAAGAACATTAATACGGCTGTCAACCCAAATCCACCGCCCATAAATGCAAGTGCTGGTCCGTCAGCCTCACGCGGGTAATTTAGCCAATTTTCAAGTTGACCGTATGCCATACGCCCATACCATAACGAATGTGGATGGAAATGTGCAGAATCATGGCCATGTCGGTAGAAGGCGTCTAGCAGAAACCAAAAACTCACGACCACTCCGATTGCTGTCGCAAGCAGAATAGCAATTGATGTGTGACGCAGATTGATATTTCGCCTTTCCGACATTTTGAACGCTTCTAGGTGCTCTGGCATTGGATTGACCCAATAGGCACGATTGAAAAACATGTACATCGAAAAAACGGTGAGTGTATTAGTCGTGAGTTGCCAAGTGCCAAAACCAGTAACAATCATGGTGTGCGGATCGATGCCCGGACGATAACCGTGTCCGTGGACGATGAACCCCAACTCTGCACGCAACCGGGTGATCATGATTGATAATAGAAAATAAATCCCAAAGAAAATAGGTATCACCCACAACGACATACCCGCTTTGTAGGAAAAGACCGTCAAAAAGATCATACCAAACACAATACCTATCACCGCCAATCGATACGGCATCGGCTCGCGGGAATCGTCCAGTTGAAAGCGGGATCGGGAAGAGGTAAAGAGATGACGCACTAGCCCTATGAAATGCGACCTGCCGATCCAGAGCGCGAATATTAACAACCCCATATACACGCCAAAACCTTGTTCAGCTGCATAAGGAAAACGTGGAAGATTTTGCCAACCCATCATATCGCCGACCATCAGTTCAATCTTGTAGAGCCAGAAAAATACCCAGCATGAGAACAGGAGATCTCGCGGCATCATGAAGCTCATACCAATAACGAACGGGTAGAAAGAGACTCGGATGCCTCCACCTATCCCCTGCCGTTTGACAGGGATGTACGGGATGACAGGGTAGATCGAATGCAGCAGATTAACAATACTAATCAGCGCGGCGATACTAAAACCAATCCACATCAGTCGATTCCTGAAGAAACGCAACCGAGGATTGGTCATCTCTAATGGCAGTTGTGTCAGGGGGTAACTTAACCGCTCGTGCTCAGTCCACTGAATCCGCAAGAGTGTGTTAATGCACAGTAGCACAAGCATCAACACAAAGATGAACGAACTCCAGGCGATAATTGGCGTGAGCCATGCTTTCAAATAAACGGGGCTGTACAGGCTTGAATCCCCTTCATAGTAGCCGAGTAGGGTTTTCTCGTCAGAAACAGTGAGCCATTCCGGGATATTCCGCCAAAATAGGTTGCGCCAGTCATTTTCAGGGGTGGCAAATCGAAACGGATAACTCATGATTGGCATTAAAATCTGCAGCATATCCCACGAACAGAGACAAGAGACAATGCACAACATGAAATGGACGGTCAATAGCTCCTGCTGAGAAATGCCAAGTTGCGGCGAGAGTTTGTGGAGTACATACCCAATCAAGAGGAGCCAAAAAATGATGAAAATGACATTCGCTTGTGGATGGATGATGGTTGGGTAGCCAACGCGAACCACCTCAAGTTCAATGAGCCACCAGACATTGAACGGAATGAGGACAAGGGCAAGCAGGAAGGATTTGACTGTTAAGCCGCTTTGGTAGGTGACAGGTTTCTGAATCCTGGCGTGTCGGGGCATATTTTGCATAAGATTGATTCAGGTAACTAGCTAGATGGAGGGTTGGAAGGATAGGGTGCACCAATCTTTTCTTTTGCCGCTCCATTCTTCCAGCCGGATTTTTTTGTGTTCTCCACTTAAATTTTAAGTCTTTAATCTTGATCGGATTTGACGATGATGCGCGTGCCATCAGATCGACCTCGGACGGTTTCTCTGTACATCATCTCTACCTTCGCTGGTGGATGGACGAAACTCCCCGCAATGCCCGTCTTCAGCCTGAAGTAAAAGTCATAGGTTCCCTTTGGGAGGGTATCGTAATAGAAAATGACCTGATCATCCTGATACTGTGCATAATCAGGTGCTAGCGTCATCGTTCCTGCGGGTTTGGCTGCTTTCGGAGCAGTGGCAAGCTTCGGATTCATCGGCTCAAAGCCGGCGGCAAACGGCGCAGCTACAGCGACATAATGCCGCACCTCCGGGTTCACCACGCGGATATGCTCCTCTACGATAGTTCCCATCTCTAGTTCAAGGGCTTTTCCCGTTTTGACCGGACGCACGACGGGCGGCTCACCATCTTCACGGACAATCTGAATTCGCCGCTCGACGACAAAGCCTTCGTTTTTCCCAACGACCTGATCTCCACTCGCTGCTGGCACATAGTCCAGCGTCAACCGCGCATAGGGCAGGTTATCAGTAGGCCCCGATTTCCACATCAATCCACCGGGACTAGCGGCAACGGTCTCAACCTGACTGACCGTCTTTCCAGCCGTGTCCATTTCTATAGATTCATCCCCAAATTGCAGAACAAATTGATGACCCCCTGACGACGGCGTTTGCAGTCGCACTACTTCGCCCAAAGTGAGCAAAGCAGCGGCGTTGGCGTTGGTGCTGCCCCACCCGTTCGCTTCCCCACGGGAAATCAGGTCGTCGATGAGCAGCTGCGTTTTCGGATCTGCTGGCGAGGCGGCATAAAGCGATCTGGCAACGCTGGCGAGCGTCTTGACCTCGCTGGAATTGATCAAACCACCCCAACTTCTTGTCCGATACTGCAACCCCTGATAAACTTCCTCTCCGTTCCGGAGCGCGAAGACCAAGCTTTCCAAGAGATTTTCGTTGAGCCGATTAATCGACTCCGTTTCATCTGATGCCTTTGTGAGAAAAACATACAGGATTTTAGCCTTGCTGTAGAGATCCATTGTCAAGGCGCTAGCAAGCATGTCATGCGCGTAGGAAGCCTGAAAATCATCCGCCATCGCCAACGCATTAAGGGCTTCGGCACGCTCAACATAGGCACTGCCATCAATAAAATTGCTATAATCCGATCGCAGGGAGGCCCTCAGCCCACTAAGTCCCCTCTCCAAGAGCTTCTCATCAAATTCGTATCCCTCTGCCTTTGCCATCAGCAGAAACTCTACCACATAAGCGGTTAAGCTAACATAACTGTCGGACCCGGGCCAATAGCTGTAAAGTCCGTTGGCATGCTGCACACTCTCTAGAAAGGTGAAAATCTCTCGTATCGACAGATTACTGGCTTCGGCTCTAGCTCCTCGACCAATCTGATCGAGCAGATCTTTTAATGCGAGTTCAGGCATCAATTGGCTGATGCGCTGCTCCACACACCCATATTGATAACGTGCCAAGTAATCAAGTCCCGCCAACATCTTCACCAACGCGGGTTGATAAGTCAACATCACAGATTGACGAACAGTTCCCGGTCTCGGTTCTTCTTGAAGGGCTGGAAAGGAGATTGTCTCCTCCGGTTTGATCGGTACAAAGGTTTCCAAGCGGCGGCTTTCACGGTCATTCTTGACCGGCAACGTTACTTCAAAGGCGTCCATCGCCCCATCAATTTCTCGCTTGACGGCGAGTTGAACTTTCACCTGACCAGTTTCGCTATCAGCGAGTGCGGACGTGGTAACCTTCATCGGAAAATAGAGCTGTTCGGGCTGATCTTTCACCCAATTGACCGAACGACGCATCTCACCGTCCACCGCTAACCCTTCCACCTGAAGCTCCACCTGTCCCGGGCCGCCTTCGCCTTCGACGACGCGCCCAATGCCACCCGCAACAAAGCTATCGCCCGGACGCACAAAACGCGGCAGCGCAGATTGAACAATCAGCGGCAGCCGAATGGAGAGGACGGATTTGGCGTAACCGAAACGGGCAGCCCCATCGGTCGCCACTGCTCGTACAGCGAAGTCCGTCAGGTTATCCGGCAGATCAATGGTAAGTGTTGCGACACCATTGACCACCCGTACGAGGGGATTGTAATAGGGAACAGGCCTAAAATTTCTTCGTACCGTCACTTCAGCAGCAAATGTGGTTCGCATCGCCAGCTTCCCATCCCCGCCGGGGTTTTCGTTCACAGTCAAATCGCCCACAAGCTCGTTTCTAGTGTCGTGGATACGGATGTGCGCTTTCACTTCGTCCATGAAGGAAGGTACAGGATCTAGGTGCCGTTCCCGACCGAGGGCAAAAACCGCTCGATCTACCAACCAGAGGGTGACTTCACCATTTAATGGCTTATCATCAAGATCGCTGAGCCTGATCGTCATCGGTATAGATGCACCCGGCAGGGCTTGGGCAGGATGATTCAATTCAATCTTGAGCTGATTATCCCGCGGGTTGACTCGTATCCAAGCGGTGCTCGCCATGGTAATCGGTTTGCCAACATCAACTGAACTCTCATCATCCCTCTTCACATCTACTAGTCGGCCACGCAACAGCAGCGCATGTACCGGTAGACGCGGCGTCATGTCTCCGCTGATCGGTATAGGAAATACTCCCTGACCATTTTCAATATCAACCCAATGATATTGATTGGCTTTCGGTCCTTCCACAACAATCAGAGCACGTGCCTTCTGAAACGGACTTTTCAGGAGCAGGTTGGCGACCTCACCCGGATTGTATGCGGTCTTGTCCGGTGTAGTTTCAAAGATATTCGCCTTCGGTTGCTCCCACGCTACGGCCGTATCACCTGCAACGTAAAGATCAGCGGACACGTTTTGTCGCCTGCCGAGCCTATCCTGAGCCGCAATTTCAACAATGTAAACACCTGCCGCCGCAACAGGCAGTGATACTGTCATCGGTTCAGCGGTTGAAGTCAACCTCTGTTGCATAAGGGGAACATCGACCACATCGGTTACATACTCCGCCTTTCCCGTCGTGAAGTCGCTCTCCTTGAGATACGAATGCCACTGACGGTGCATCAACCTCAGCTGGAATTCTAATCCTTCCAGCGGTTTTCCAGCATGATCTAGCACCAACACTTCCGGGTTGATAATCAGTGTATTTTTGAGAAATCGTTCCAATTTTAATCCCAATACAAAAGCGGGAGCTGCCAATACGCTTTTAGCGGCTGTAACGGACTGTTCATCGGCCCCGCGCACCGTGGCTTCCACCACGTAACGCCGCGGGCTGCCATCCGGTTCCAAGGCAGGGTTAAGTTCTAGCATTGCAGAACCGTTTTCATCTGTAAACTCCTTTTTTGTAATACCTGTTGCGCGGAAAGGAGTACTGTCGCTAAAACGTTGATCTGTTGAAAACAGAAACCCGGCATATTCGGTTGGCACACCAAAGCTATCAGAATACTGTGTAACCTGCCAAGTGAGTTCCTGACCAACCACTCTGCCGCCGGCATAGTAGTCAGCGGTCATCGTCAACGTGAAAGCTCTATCTGTCGGAACGGTATCTGGTCCAAACAGTTGAATTTCAAAGCGAGGGATACGATAACTCTCCTTCTCGAAACTCACAGAAGCAAGCCGCTCCTGATCAACATCGTCGAAAACGCTCGCCTGATAGTATCCTGTAGGCAGATCTTTTTCGTCAAATTTGTGATAAAAGCTGCCGATCTCAGTCAAGGTGAGCGGATATGTCCACTTTTTATCTCCTGGTCCTTTCACTACTAAACTTCTGCGGCGATCCTTCTCAGACATGAGCTCATATACGAGGTTGCCCATTTGTCGCAGTCTTATATATCCTTTAATGTGAACAGGTTCCTCCGGGCGATACACCGGGCGTTCTGTAAAAATATGCGCTTTCCGCACCGGCTGGTCTTTGATGTGACGTGGATCTTGCCCTAACCAAGCGAGCCAACCTCTGCGTGAGCTATACCAGTGGTTGTCCAGAAAATGGGGCGGCGGTTTAGCAGGATTGAGGGTCAGCACATCCCCCTCGTGACTGACCACGATGCGGCGTAGCCCTGCCTTAATCTCCTTTCCGTGCACATAACGGTACTGCCCCGTGCTGTCGGTGACTCCCGAAATAATCGAATTCCAAACCTTTTCTGAGTCGCTAGAATATCGCCCTTCGACGATTACCTGTGCCCCAACCATAGGCTCGCCGGTGCTCAGGGAGGTCACAACAAAGTTCACCGCTGAATCCTCCTCAACCGTGCTAAGGCTCAAATCTGTCACCTGAATCCGGGCGTAATTTCGTTGGGTGCTGCTGCCTATTTTACGGTAACCGAGAAGGTATGTCCCCGGCTGGGCCTCACCGGAAATTTTCATCAGTAACGCTTTGAGATCGAGACCAAATCGAAGGTTACCCATTCGATCTTTCATCGGTAGCGGAACCAATCGGGAAACGAGTGGACTTCCGAGCAGCTGAATCTGTTTTGGCATATTTGTGGCAAAAGCGGGTTCTTCGCCGGGACCCGGTGGACGAGATTCTTCATTGACTGCCACAGGTCTATCCGGGAAGGGCCAAAAATTTCGATCCAAGGGATCTAGCTTATAAATCCGCAAATCCACCTGTTCTTCACCGCGGCCTTCCATCGGAAATTTTTGCGCCCCGTAGCGTTCAAGGATCCCGCTACTCTGCCGCCACCGCAGATAGGGATCGGCATGTGAATAGTAAAAATAGAGGGCAGTCTCACCAAATGTGGATAGATCTCTGCCGTTTTTGTCCGTTAAGCTGGTTTCTTGAAGGGTTAATCGGTAGGTCTGATCCCTTTCAGGACTAAAATGGAGATGGAGCCGTTTTCCAGAAACTTCAAAACGGAAATTCTTCACAGCGGGCTCAAATCGTACCAATCGCTTCACTATTGCCATCGAAACTGGTCCCAACTCGTGGCTGAATTCAAGGAAAAGTGGCTCATCACTATCTCCCCCTTGAAGCGGTTGCTCCACCGGATACACGCTGCCCTTGGCGGCAACGGGAAACACCACCCGCCCGCAACCGATGCCAGCCAACCGAAAGGGAGTCTGGGTCGCAAAAGTGTGACGGACGAGTGTCCCTGTTACACGCTCATCTAATGAAAGCTGCAACGTCATGGTCACTACCCTGCCATAAGGAATCGGCTCGTCAAAAGTTATCTGGTACTGGACTGCATCCTGAATTGATGTCCGCTCAATCTCTTTGATAGTAAAGTCTCGATCGGTCAGTTGGACAGACGCTGGTATTGTCCCATCGCCGATAGCTTCTAGCCCCGGCGTTGGACGCACCTCAAAGTGAAGCATTCCACTTAACTCTTCAATATTTAGCCGATCCGCAAAGGACAATTGTATCTCCTGAATCGGTTCTAGCTCTTCGTTCCCGGCGGAGGGTGAGATATTTTTCGGTGCTGCCATCAACGTAACAAGCGTGTGCGGTACTCCGTTGACGGTTATTGTAAATCGCCGCATGGCGGGCCAGCGCACCGTCGGAAAAAACTGTAGGGTTTTGGCATCCAGCCATCGATACTCGCCGGGATGATCGGGCTCAATCTGAAGCATCTCGCCGAGGGCATCCGCCGGTTCATCGGTGTTCGGTCTACTCTCTTCAGGGAAGAAGACGGTGACAGGATCGTAGCCTCTCAGGAAGATTTCCGGAACAACGGACACCCTTTCCTGACCAAAGGCACCCCAGACAATATTTAGCACCAGGGTTAAACTAGCGATGATTGTGGCTTTCGTTTTCATAACTCGCTCTTCCTTTCAGCTACTCAAAGTTGTCCTATCCATTCCAAGAACGATTAATTCTGGCTGCTATCCGGGCGACTTCGACCCAATAGACTCAACAGGCGATTATCAGCGGTTTGCAAATAATCTTCGGGAACAGGAACTTGATTGCACAAGTTAAAACGCCAATATGCCCAGCGCGCGGCGTACTGTGATTGTAAGATATAGCGTGTCCGATTTGATCGGTTGGGTGCACCGCGATGCCAACACTGGGGGTCTTGCAAGTAGATATCCCCAGCCTTACAGAAGACCGACGTGGGACCGTGGCCGTCAAACTCCGGGTGATCCTGATCATTCGGTCCACGTCCAGAATAGTGGCTGCCGGGGACGTACTGCGTGGGTCCCTGATCAATCGTCTCAATGTCCGTCAACGCCATCTGGACAGTAATCCACAAGACCTGCATCTGAATCCGTGGATCGAAGCGAGGCACATCATCGGGGAGCGGGAAATGCACTTGACCATCGACATGCCATCGCTCAATTGACAAACCGGGCAGATTCCGCAGCACATTTTGACCGCAGAATTTACAACCTTCCCCGACAATAGCCTCAGCCAAACTGAGAATCGGCTCCCGGAGGAGCATCTCCCGAAAGATTGGATCCAGCTCGATTGTATTCCTCAAAATGAACGGCAGCTCTTCTCCCGATTCATCGTGCGGCCTGACCTGGATGTATCTCGTATCGGCGAGGTGTGGGTTCGTCCTTTCGGCGAGGGATTCGTCCGCAAAGAGTCTATCGGTTGTGTTGCGTAGCGCGGTAATCTCCGCAGGCGTCAGCACACCGGGGATGTGCACGAAGCCATCACGATGGAACTGTTTGACAATCTGTTGTGTTTTTTCTTCGTTGAACGGTTCACCCGGTAAAATTGGACTCGTGTTCATGATAATCCTTTCTCTGAGAAAACGTAGCTTAATTAAAAAAATGTCAACCCACTGGTATAGAATAGCGCCTCACGTTTCACGTTGCACACCCCCAACGGTGCACGGCAACTTGAGTATTCTATCACACCCTAACCGGTAAATCTATGTGCATCAATAATTCATTAGGGTCATTTAATTCTCCTGTGAGAGGGATTTCCCAATCCCGATACTTTATAGTGAATTCAAAAAATAAATAAACACTTGCGCCCCACGGTAGGGGCGGTTTCTAACCGCACCGCAGCGGCCCCCCCCTGTAATCCCCCCGCTAGCGGGGGGATTAAGGGGGGGCCTACCCAACGGGAAATTGGAATGTCCCATTAATTCTAAGGTCCACTATAACTGGCCAAGCACTGCCTGAATTGCGACGTTTCGACTCAAATGGTTAAAAACCCGAAAACTGAATAGCCCTAATAATTCATGCATTGGTAATCGATCCATCCCGTCGGCGGAGGAAAGGCCCCTGGCCAATCCCTGCAGGATTGGCAAGTGCCAACTCCTCATTGAACTCAACCCCAAGTCCCGGCAATTCAGGAACTGGGAAGCGCGAACCTTCAGCCTGCGGTTGGACAGGAAACAGGTCCGTATCATAGCGGCCCAAATGTTCTGTCGGCGATTCCCTTATCTCTAACCACGCAAAGTTGGGCACCGCCGCCGCCAAGTGAATCGTCGCCGCGGTACAAACCGTTCCCAACGGATTATGCGGCATGAGGTCGATATAGTGTGCTTCCGCCAAACTAGCGACCTTCATCGCTTCCGTCAATCCCCCAACATTGCAGACATCAAGCCGAACAAAATTGGTGATACCTCGTTCAATATAAGGCAGAAAATCCCACTTGCTCGAGATTTCCTCCCCAATGGCGAAAGGTACATCCACCATCGTCCGCAACGATTCATAAGCCTCCGGCGTCTCATCGCGGATCGGTTCCTCCAAAAAGTCAAGTGTTCCGGGCGGCATTCGCTGACAGAATGAAGCCGCTTCCGCAACACTGAGACGGTGATGATAGTCAACGCCGAGGACAGGTTCAGGACCGATGGCCTCCCGCAACTGCGTCAGCCACGTCGCGGTCAGGGCAATTGACTCACGTGGCTCGAAAATATCTCCATGGGGTCCTTGCGCTCCCTGCGCTATCCATGTCCGGATAACGTTCCATCCATTTTCGAGCAGCAGATTGGCGTCCGCGATTAGCTGCTCCGCCGATTGGGCGTGCGTCGTCGCAAAACAGGGGACGTAATCCCGCTGTTTCCCGCCAAGCAACTGATAAACCGGAACCCCCAACGCTTTACCGACAATGTCGTGAAGCGCGATGTCAATCGCAGCGATGGCGGCGGTGAGAATACGTCCGCCCTCAAAATACTGGCTCCGATACATCTCCTGCCACAATGCACCGATACGCATGGGGTCCTGACCGATCAGAAATTCGCGGTAATGCCGAATCGCTCCAACGACAGCCAAGGCCCGGCTCGGTATACCGGCCTCACCCACTCCATAAATGCCGGCATCGGTCTCCACTTTCACAACAAGTTGGGTGCCACCTACCGCTACCGGAAACGCCTTTATATCGGTAATTTTCATCAAATTCCCTCCTCCATAACTTAGATATTTCAATTGACTCAGTTTATGCGTCATGATATATTTGTATTGTATCAGGTTTCGGCAATTTGCCCAACACTATTATTCGGTGCCAGTCTGTGTTACTATCAAAAAGAAAGGTGATTCACGATGACCGAAAATGTGTGGAGAACTGAGGCTGCGAAGGGGTGGTCACGACCTCCTCAATCCCATTGGCGTGTTGAGCAAATAGTGTGCCATCCAACTCTGCAAGTTACTCTGTTCGCTCTGATAATGTGCCTGCTCACCGTTGGGTTAACGCGGGCAGACTATCAGGTGGGTATGGATGCTTATGAACGAGGAGACTACCATATCGCATTACAAGAATGGCAACCCCTCGCTGAGAATGGCAACCCTAAAGCCCAATTCCATCTTGGGCGGATGTATGCACGCGGAAATGGTGTCCCTCAAGATGACGAAAAAGCAGCAAAATTGTACAGAAAATTCGCCGAAAGCAGTAATACCATAGCCCAATTTGTTCTTGGACTATGGCTGGGGCGTCCCTCAAGATGAAGAGAAAGCAGTCAGATGGTATCATCTCGCCTCCCAAACACACGGACTTGAGTCTGCTCGTAAGCATCGCAATAGAGTTGCCGAAAAAATGACCCTCGACCAAATTGCCAAAGCCCAACGTCGGGCGCGTGAATGGAAACCAAAGAAGACAGACTAACGGATAAACACTAACGCGGTCTAGAAAGGACTGTTGAATGAAACGAGTCGCCAAGCCAGAAGGGAAATTTAACGTTGTCATTGAAGACGCACCCATGCCGGAACCCGGCCCCGGCGAGGTCCGTGTCAAAGCGGTGCGGAGCCTCATCAGCCGCGGTTCGGAGATGGGAGGACGGTATACCCGCGAATATGCGGTCAATCCCGAAAGTATGGGGTATTCACTCGCAGGAATCGTTGACGCCGTCGGCGATGATGTTGAACACTACGCTATCGGCGATCGAGTCGTTGCTTCAGCACCCCATGCACAATACACCGTCCGTCCGGTCCGTTTGAGCTCGCCCAACGACCAAGCCCAGGTCGTCCCCATGCTACCATCGGTAAATTTCGACCAAGCACCCTACTACCCGTTGACCTCCGGGGCAGTGTCTTGGATAGACATTGAGGACATCCAGCCTTATGATACAGTTGTCATCATCGGGCAGGGGCTAGTCGGTAGCCTTCTGATGCAGGTTGCAAAAACCAATGGACGCGGACGCATCATTACGGTGGATGCCCTTGACAGCCGATGCGCGCTATCTGAAGAATTGGGTGCAGACGCTGTTATCAACGCTGCCGACGAAGATCCCGTCCGAGCCGTCCGAAAACTCACCAACGGGGTCGGTGCGAACATAGTGGCTTATGCCGTCGGTGGACCGGCGGGCCCGAAAGCGTTCGATCAGGGCTTGGATATGCTAGCGGTCGGTGGATTGTTGCATCTGATTGGCTTATATGAACATCAACCGTTGCCACTCATGTCAGGCAAGATTCAACGGCGGAAACTTCTCGGCGGTTATTATGGCCAAGTCGTCCCCGCTGGCGTCGCACTGCGAGCAATGCAGCTGCTCGGTTCGGGTGCTATCCAGACAGAGAAGATGACCACCCACCGCTTTCCTTACACCGAAGCTGCCGCTGCATTTGACCTGCTCTACACCCGAATGAATGAAGCGTTAGGCGTACTACTTGATTGGGAAGTAGACGCTTGATTTAGCCCAAGAAGTCCATTTCTAAAAATAGAACGCAAAGACGCAAGGGCACGAAGTCGCAAAGATTTTATACGCTTATCGTAGCAAGTGCTGATTTCTTGAGAGAGGAGAAATACCTATGCCAAACAGTCACCGCCCCTCATTCCGAGGAAAACGTTATCTTGTCTCATCGCTTCACTATCTCGCAACGATGGCGGGAGTTCGCATCCTCGAAAGTGGAGGCAACGCCGCCGACGCCGGTGTCGCAACCGGAATCTGTATCAATGTCCTGCAGCCCGGATCCGCACACTTTGGAGGGGTTGCACCCATTATTTACTGTCCGGCGTCAGGGGGCCCCGTTGAAACGGTTAGCGGACTTGGACGATGGCCCAAAGCTGCGACGATGGATTACTTCCACAAGAATCATAACGGCGACTTACCCGCGGGGATCCTGCGTACGGTCACTCCCGCAGCCCCTGATGGGTGGTTGACGGCCCTTGCGCGATTCGGCACAATGACATTTGAAGAGGTCATCCAACCCGCCCTAGACCTCGTTGAAAACGGAAGACCTGTCGATGACCAGTTCTATGGACTTGTCAGTGGAGATGGCGTTAGAAATTGTCCCACAACCGCCGCAGTGTACAACCCCGGTGGACAGGTGCCACAAATTGGGGAAATTTTCGTTCAGAAAGACCACGCGGAAACCTTCAAACGGATGATTGCAGCCGAGCGCAAAGCCAGCGGAGACCGACAGGCAGGCCTCCGTGCAGCGCGCGACTTAATCTACAAAGGTGAAATCGCCCACGAAATCGCTGATTTCTATCGGGCGGAAGGCGGTCTGTTGACCTACGAGGATCTCGCATCGTTCTCGGTGCGCGTCGAACCACCGGAGCATATCACCTACAAAGGCTATGACGTTTACACCTGCGGCCCTTGGTGCCAAGGTCCGACGCTAAACATGGCACTGAAAATTGTCGAAGGTTTTGACCTAAAGGAGATTGGACATAACACAGCAGACTATCTCCACACCGTGGTTGAATCTCTCAAACTCGCCTTTGCAGATCGGCATGCCTACTTTGGCGACCCCGATTTTGTACAGGTGCCGATGGCGGGATTGTTAGATGGAAGATACGCTGCCGAACGACGTGCCGCTATTGACCCACAGCACGCCGCACCCGATATGCCGGCTCCCGGTAATCCGTGGCGATTCCATCCCGAACCCCGCGGCGAAAATGGTCCGTTCCCAACTTTAGATCCAGACCGGTACAAACCGGAATACACATCGGAATGGGAGACAGATACCAGCTACATCTGCGTGGTAGATGAAGCCGGCAATGCTTTTTCAGCGACACCGTCTGACGGCGTTGGCGGCACGCCAGTCGTTCCGGGCTTGGGCTTTCCAATCTCGTCGCGCGGCACACAGACGTGGCTTGATCCAGACCATCCCTGTTGCCTGCAGCCGTGGAAACGTCCACGCCTCACTCCAAACCCCGCGTTGGCTCTCAAAGATGGAAGACCGTTCATGCCTTTCGGCTGCCCCGGCGGCGATGCACAGGTTCAGGGGATGTTACAGGTCTTCCTCAATATCGTCGAATTCGGGATGGAACCGCAGGAGGCTATCGAAGCACCTCGCGCTATCACGCACAGTTTTCCCAACTCCTTCTGGCCCCACGGTATCCAACCCGGTGAGGTAACCGTTGAGGCGCGTGTCAATCCACAAGTACGCGAGATTTTAAGAGAACGCGGACATATCGTCCACGATAATCAGGACTGGGGATCCGTCAGTTGTGTCTGCGCCATCACCATCGATCCCGATACCGGCGTCCGTGCAGGTGGAGCGGATCCAAGATCAACATCTTATGCAATTGGATGGTAGAAAATGTCAGACAATTCACACCGCAAACAGGCTATCGTTATCGGCGGCGGTATCGCCGGGCTGACGACCTGTTACCGCTTGGTCACTGAATCAGCCAAGCGCGGCATTCCCCTCGATGTGAAGCTGCTCGAAGCAGGAGATCGCGTCGGGGGCGCAATCCACACGTCCAAACAGGCCAGCTTTGTCATCGAACACGGACCCGACGTTTTCATATCCACAAAGCCGTGGGCAAAAGCCCTGTCCGAAGAGTTGGGCATCGCCGATCAGTTTCTCGGCACAAATCCGACGGAACGCCGCAGCTTCGTTTTACGAAAGGGAAAGCTATATCCTGTCCCCGATGGCTTTTACCTAATGGCACCCGCTTCCTTTATGCCCTTTGTCAAGACACCAATCTTCAGTTGGGGCGGAAAACTGCGGATGGGGTTAGATTGGGTCATACCGCGCCGTCGGAGCGATGATGACGAATCGCTGGAAGGTTTCATCACGCGTCGGTTGGGAAAGGAAGCATTCACACGGATAGCACAGCCGATGATAGGCGGCATCTACACCGCAGATGGAAAAAACCTCAGCCTCAAAGCCACAATGCCACAATTCCTTGAGATGGAGAAGAAGCATGGCAGCATCATCAAAGCTTTAGTGGCACGGAAGAAGGAATCCCAAGGTGGGGCTAGCGGTACAAGCGGTCCCCGCTACAGCCTGTTCCTCTCTTTCAAAGATGGGATGCAGACCCTGACCGATACCCTAGCTGAGCGTCTGCCCGACGAATGTATACAACTCGGAACGAAAGTTAGTTCTCTGGATTACCAAAATCAAAAATGGGACATCCATCTAGCAAATGGGGAACAGATGGAAAGCGATCTGGTTTGTGTTGCCCTCCCTGCACACCGTGCAGCGGGCTTGGTCAAAACGGTCACACCGAACTTGTCAGAATCTCTCGCCTCTATTCCCTACGCTTCATCTGCCAGTGTGAGCCTCGCTTTCCGCCGCGCGGATATTGAACACCCTCTCAATGGAATGGGCTTTGTGGTGCCCGCGGTTGAGGAACGCTCGATTATCGGATGCACATTCAGCAGCGTTAAATTTGAGGGCCGTGCACCAGAGGATCATGCCCTATTACGCGCCTATGTGGGTGGAGCAGGCAGAAAGGGAGAAGCGTATTTCAACCGTTCGGAATCGGAGATAGTCGAATTAGTGCTCCAAGAACTGCACGAACTACTGGGACTCAAAAGCGATCCGCAGCTAGCCCTTGTGTACAAACATCCGAACGCAATGGCGCAATACCATCTGGGGCATCTGGATCTGGTCGCAGAAATCGAAGCGCAGGCGAAAAAACTGCCCGGTTTTGCACTCGCCGGAAACGCCTATCACGGAATCGGCATCCCCGATTGTATCAACAGCGGGGAGCAAGCGGCATCCCTTCTTCTGGAACAAGCATTAAAATGACATCGGCTTTAATTATACGAATAGCACTGATCTGTCTACTACTTGCACTCATAATGTTCTGTGCACAGGTAGAGACTGCTGACGACATGGAAGAGGAATCAATCTTCGAGCCTAGCTATCTCAACTACGATGACATCTACCGAGATTTTACACAGAAAAAAATGTGCAAGCGATGTCACCCGGCAATCTGGCGTGAATGGGAAAGATCGATGCACGCTAAAGCGTGGGAGGATCCAATCTACCAAGAAGCCGCAAGTCAGGTCAAAGATCGGGAGAAGAAGTGTGATCCGTGCCACGCCCCCGAACCGATCTTGATCACCGGTATCGGTAAAATGCCGAAGCTGCGAGCCAAAGATCGGAAGTACGGCGTTTCTTGTATCGTATGCCATATCGACGCACACGGCGCTATGCACGGACCACACAAAAGTGCCAATCCAATGTATCATGCAAATGTGACTTCCGAGGCTCACGCTACGCCAACTGAACTGTGCGCGACCTGTCACGGTCAACCGAATGTGCCTGAACACAATCAGGTTGCTAGTTTCAGAAATAGCCCCGCAGCAGCAAAGGGGTTGAACTGTGCCTCCTGCCACATGCCCGCCGTTAAACGGACGCTAAGCGTCCATACCTACGAGACGGTCACAGTCCGGAAGCACACATGGGCTGGCAGTCGTAGCGTTAATAAACTCAGAAGTGCAGCAAACTTGAAAATCGTCCGTAAGGAGGGCAAAGCGACGGTTCGCCTGACCAATAAGGCGGGACATCTGCTTCCGGGTGAAGCCTTACGCGTGATTATCCTCGACATAAAAATCTCCGATGCTAATGGGGCAGTGAATCGCCATGAGCAAGTTTTCATCTCCGCCGCATCGGAAAAGCCCGAAACCAACCGCATATCACCCGGCGAAACGCGAGAGTTTGTGTCCACACTCAACGACACGGAAAAGATTGAAGCGAAGTTACTTTATCGTCTAACACCGGCAACACCAGAAACCGAATGGATCACAATGGCAGCGGCAAATCAGTAGTCCTGCCCTCGCTTCATATGATAACAACAATGCACAGGAGGTGCACCGATAAGATGAGACTTTCAGATCGTCCCGTTCGACGCAGGGGTTCATGGAAGCGTATAGTATGGTATCTTATTTTGCTAGCAATAATTCTGATTGTGATGTGGAAGATGTCAGCAATTGTTCGCTGGCTGCCCATCTAACTGTTACCGCCGATTCACCTGATAAAGGTGGATTCAAATCCACACGATTTGTGAAACCCTCATAACTGACAACCTCACTAACAAGGATATATCACTATGTCAAAATTTAAGAATAGATTAACTTTTGCAACCCTCATCACCCTCTGTAGTATCATCGCGCTGATCGGCGGACAAACCGCATCCGCTCAAGATAAACTCGTCATTATATCGCCACACTGGGAAGGGATCGAGACAGAGTTCGATACCGCGTTTAAGGCGTGGTATGCCAAGGAGACGGGACGTCAGCTCACTGTAGATTGGCTGGATCAGGGCGGATCTTCTTCCGACTTCCGTTTCATTGAATCGGAGTTCAAACGGCTGCCCGACGGTATCGGGATAGATCTCTTTTTCGGCGGCGGGACAGACAACTACCTCAAGCTCGCTGCGAAAGGTTTGCTAGCTCCCTACAAACTCTCAGAAACTCAGTTGGCACGAATCCCGAAAGAAATTTTTGGCATTCCCGTCTATGACCCAGAATACCGTTGGTACGGTGCAGCCCTGTCAAGTTTTGGAATTATGTACAATGAGGAGTTACGTGCCCTTTTTAATCTACCCGAAGTCCACACATGGAACGATTTGACACACCCGCAACTTATGAATCGCGTCGGCGCAGCAGACCCCCGTGAAAGTGGGAGTGCACACATGATGTATGAACTTATTCTGCAAGGCTACGGCTGGGAGGAAGGCTTTGAGTTAATTACACAGCTCGGTGCGAATGTCAGGGGATTTTCCGCAGGATCAAATGCAATCCCTGCTGATGTTGGGATGGGGCAGGTCATCTACGGGATGGCAATTGACTTCTACGCCTTCGGTAAAATTGCCGAAATCGGTCCAGATAAAATTAAATACGTCGTACCGCCAGATGCTGCGGTCGTCAGTCCTGACTCGATCGCCATTCTCAAAGGCGCGCCCAATATGGCGGTCGCCCAAAAATTCCTCGATTTTGTCCTTTCAGATGAAGCCCAAAAACTGTGGGTGTTACGCGACACCGATCCCGAGGGCCCGAAGTGGAAAGGGGGGTTGAACCGCAGCAGCGTTATCCCGGCTCTCTACGATGCACTTGGAGACCGCTGTGTTGCTGCCAATCCATTTGAGCTGGATCTGACGCCCATTGACTACGATGCGGTAAAAGGTGGGATACGATGGGATATCGTCGGCGATCTCATCGGAGCACTTGTCATTGAGCCGCACAAAGATCTGGTGAGCACATGGAAAGCCATCAATAAAAGCAAAGATCCAGCGAAACGCGCCGCCGCGATTCAGATCTTGGGTCAGGTCCCAATTACCGAAGCGGAAGCACTAGAATTGTCTCAAGCGAAGTGGCAAATGCCAGACTTCCGAAACCAGAAACTGAAGGAATGGAGGGCGTTTGCCAAAGAGAAATTTAAGGAAGCAAAGAAAGCTGTGAAGTGATAAAGCTTTGAGACGGTCTCAGATTTCTGTAGGGGCAACCCTGGTGGTTGCCCTCCTGTAGGTCGATTTTCCAAAATCGACATTCTCGTGTCGAGATATGAATCTCGACCTACAGATTGAATGTAGCTCGCCCCATAACCCCAACAGGACAACGGGGGTATTTTCGCTTCAGAGGAGCGATATGTCTATAGAATGCCGCTGTGTTAAATGCTCGCGCTCCAGTTTTGAATCCCGATTTATCGGGGCGGAGCACAATGGGTGTAGAAGGACAGATCAACCCTCCCAGAGCAAATTAACCGCACTCGCCTTGATGATAAAATAGCACACCGTCCCCTTCGCAAGTCCGAGCTGCTCGCGGGCATCGCTCGTAACTTCCACTGACAACAGATGCCCCTCAATATCGACCGATAGCATCACACGCCCCGCTTGGACAGCGATCCCCCGGATTGTTCCGCGCAAAATATTCCGCGCACTCATCCGCAGATCCGGATCCATCGCAACGATAATATCCCGCGCCCGGATAGCGATCGGCATCGTTGCGCCGGGCTCCGTCTCCGTATACGAAACCATCAATCGCTGCTCGCCAAGTGCTAATTCTGTCACACCGCGCTCTTCGGATGCAACGACCACCGGCAAAGCGAGGATGTTCTCCACCCCCGTCATCTGGGCAACAGGTAACGCCGAGGGAGAAGTGAGTAGTTGGTGGGGTTCTCCACGCGCCGTGATCCGACCTTCGGAGAGCAAGAACGCTTCGTCTGCCAGTGCCATCACCTCTGAAATGGAATGCGTGACGTAAAGGAGGGGGATATCAAACGCTCCCTTGATGTGATGCAGGTAGGGCAGGATGCGGTTTTTCAAGCCGGCATCCAGAGAGGTAAGCGGCTCATCCATTAACAGCAGGCGCGGCGACATCCCCAAAGCGCGGGCAATGGCGACCCGCTGCCGTTGGCCACCAGAAAGTTGGTTCGGATAACGATCCATCAACTCCCCGATTTCGAGGATGTCAATAATTGTATCTGTGTCAATCTGTATCGCACTGTCGCGGCGGGGACGGCCGTAGGAGATGTTCTGTCGAACCGTCAGGTGCGGAAAAAGATACCCTTCCTGAAAGACATATCCGAAATGACGTTTCTCCGGTGGCAGGCACCTCTTCTGCTGGGAGGAATACAACGTTTGACCGGAAAATAGGAGTTCTCCTTCGTCGGGGTGCAGGATGCCGCTAATACAGTTGAGCAGTGTACTTTTACCGCTTCCCGACGGTCCCAGAAACGCCGTTACCTTCTCCGTAATGGTGTGATCAATTTCAAGCTGAAAATTGCCAAGTCGTTTACGAAAACTGAGTTTTAACATGAGAGGTAATGCCTATTTCTTAATATACAACCGTTCCGCTATCCAGAGCGTAGCGAAGGCGATGAGGGTAGATAGAAACACTAGACGGTACGCGCTCATATCCTGACCGATCTGCACAAAATTATAGATTGCCAGCGGTAGTGTCTGTGTTTTTCCCGGAATGTTTCCCGCCACCATCATGGTCGCACCGAATTCACCGAGACTCCGAGAAAAACCCATGATCGCTCCGCCGATAATTCCACGATAAGATAGAGGCAGCGTGACAGTAAAAAACACCTTCAGCGGCGAGGCACCGAGTGTTCTTGCAGCATTCTCCAGTTGTGGGTTCACCGCCTCCATCGCCGTGACAATGCCGCGTACCAATAGCGGGAACGAAAGCACAGAGATCGCTAACACCACAGCCAACCACGAAAAGACAATTTCAAGCCCGAAAAGACGGAACAGCAGCCCCCCGATCGGTCCGCGCTTGCTGAGGAGGATCAGAAGAAAAAATCCGCTGACAACCGGCGGCAATACCATCGGCAGCATGACAACGGTATTGAGGAACGATTTGCCGGGGAATGAGAACTTGGCGAGGATCCAACCGATGAGGAGTCCCGGAGGCAGGATGAAAAGCAGACTCAACGAGGCAGCTTTGATAGATAAAATCAGCGCACTGACTTCTGCTGCTGTTAGCATTATTTCACCACAGAGAAACCGTATTTTTCAAAGATTGCTGTCACTTCGGTGGTTTGTAGGTAATCCAGAAACGCTTGAGCGAGAACCTTACGTCCGGTGTTTCGGAGTACCGCTGCAGGATACACAATTGGGGAATGACTTGAATCAGGAAATGGGTAGATAATTCTGACCTTTTTACTCATCGCAGCGTCCGTTTGATAGACAATACCGAGGTCAACCCCGCCGGATTCCACATACGCCAAAGTGGATCGAACATCGGCACTCGGGATTAATTTGGGCTGTACAGCGTCCCAGATTCCCAAGTGTGTCAAAGCCTCTCTCCCATAAATGCCGGCGGGGACTGAATTTGGCTCACCGATAGCAATCCGTCGAATCGAGTCTTGGGAGAGCATATCCACATCAGCCACGGAAAGCGAGCTATTGACAGGCGCGATCAACACCAACCGGTTGTTTAAGATTGCTCGACGCGACCCGTCATAGAGAAATCCCATCTGTTGCAAGGCGTCAATCTGCTTGGGACTGGCAGAGATGAACACATCCGCCGGTGCACCTTTCTCGATTTGACGTTGTAGGGTCGAGGAACCGGCAAAATTACAATATACTTTGACATTCTGCGCTTCGCCAAAACGCTGGCTAACTTCTGTAAGCGCGTCTGTCAGGCTCATCGCACCAAAGATAAATAACTCCTCGCTCGAACACCCAATAAACAGACAAGCAAAACCCAAAAGAATAAGAAGATACGGTTTCATCAATTATGCAATCTCGTTAGGGCTATTCAGTTTTCGGCTTTTTAACCATTTGGGGCGAAACGTCGTAATGAGGGAATCGCTTTGCCGGTGAAGTATCGGGATTGGGAAATCCCTCTCACAGGAAAATTATAGTGGACCTTAGAATTAATGAGACACTCCAATCCCCCGTTGGGTAGGCACCTCCCTTTATTCTACCCTCCCTGAGTCCCCCCCGCAAGCAGGGGGGAAAACTAGCGGGAGGATTAAGGGGGGTGCCGATGCGGTGCGGTTAGAAACCGCCCCTACCGGGGCGCGAAAGTGTTCATTTATTTTTTGAATTCACTATAAATGGCCCTAGCAATCTCGTTTTTTTGTATTGCCTAACTTCCGAAAATGTGTTATCTTGCTTGATAGTGGTTAATTGAAATGATTGAAGACTCTACGGAGGAATCGACATGACAAACCCAAGTAAAAACGGTTCTCCCATCTCAGAAGCACAAATTGAGCAATATGACCGTGACGGCTACCTGCTCATTTCTGGGTTGATTCCTGAAGACATCGCTGCAAAGGCGGAGGCTGCAATGTGGCATTGTGTGGGAATTTCCCCCGGTAATCCGCCCTCCTCTTGGGAACATATCCAAGGGGGAATTTGTCTATACAACAGTGCGGATCTCGTCAACTGCTTCACCCCGGACTGCCTTGCTGCAGCAGCGCAGTTGACCGGCGAGGACCCGTCCACGTTTAGCAAGTTACATCGACACCCGAAGACGTATTGTGCTCCTGACTTCGTAGCAGCGCAAGAGGCAAAAGAAGACATCTCGAAGTTCTTCAGATGGGATTGTGCCTACACCATCAATATCTATCCAACCCCTGATGAATGGGAATCCCCAACAATCACATCGGGAGGGCACCTAGACCACTCCCTTGAGGAACACTATCACAAAACCTTCCCACCCGTATTCCGAATCGGTGCGCTGATTTATCTGAACGACATCGATCCGCACGGCGGTGGCACATTCGTCTGGCCCGGATCGCATCACGAACTAGAGCGCGTAGCACGGAAGAATCCAGTCCGTTACGAATACCGCAACACGCTGAATGCCGATCTCCCCGATCTCGATCTCGGCGACCCAGTTGGCATGACCCTTCGGCGTGGCGATGTGCTATTCCTACATAATCTGTGCATCCATTCAGGAAGTAAGAATGTAAGCAATCAACCGCGATTTGCGCTGAATATGAAATGGTAACGAAGACCTTCAGGACTGCTAATTGTTTAAGGGGATCGCGGGGCTACCCCTCCTCTTGATAAAACTTCATCAAGATTTCGGCGACTTCAGGGCGCGAAAACTCCGGTGGCAACATCTCACCCGCTGCCAACATATCCCTGACCTTGGTCCCTGACAGGAATAGGTAGTCTTCCGGTCCGTGTGGACAATCACGCATCATCACGATCTCATCACACTGGTTACACCAAACGGTATGATCCCCCCGAAAGATTTCGATTTCGAGTGCGCCTTCAGGGATCTCATCAAAAATTGTTTGTGCATCAAAGGGCCCATAATAGTCTCCAACCCCCGCGTGATCACGCCCAACAATCAGATGTGTAGAACCACAATTCTGCCGGAACACCGCGTGCAACACAGCCTCGCGGGGCCCGGCGTAGAGCATATCAAAGCCGTAACCGGTAATTGAAACGGTATTTTTAGGGAAATACAACTCAACCATTTTGCGGATGGAAGCGTCGCGGACATCGGCAGGAATATCCCCCGGCTTCAGCTTGCCAAGCAGCATGTGAATCAGAATTCCGTCAGCACCAACCTCATTTTGTGCTATTTTGCATAGCTCCTCATGTGCGCGATGCATCGGGTTCCGTGTCTGGAAGGCAACAACCGTATTCCAACCCCGCTCCTCAATATCCGCTCGGATCTCAGAGGCAGTGCGGAAAGTGTCAGGGAAATCAGATCTGAAATAGGAATAGTTGAGAACTTGGATAGAACCAGAAATAACCTGATCTCCCATCTCAGTAAAGGCTTCCACCCCGGGGTGTGTCGGATCCGTCGTCCGAAAAATCTGCTCTATCAGGTACGTTCTCTGTTCATCGGAGATCTCTTCAATCCCTGCTACCTCCATGACAGCGATGGGCGGCTGCCCGTCTACATTCGGATCGAGCAACGCAATCCGTTCAGCATTTTTAATTGCATCAGTGACCTGTTCCGATTTGACAATATTCATCACCGGTACGGGCCAAAATTGACCGTTCGGCAGCGTCATATTTTGAGCGACACTCGTGGCTTCAGCGAGGTTCATATAACCGGTGAGTGGATTAAAATAACCCGAACCGAGCATGACCGCAGATGCAGCAGCGCCCGAAGAAATTAGGATAGCAGGTAAGTTTTCAGCTTCTTTAATTAACGCTGCACGCTCGGCATCATCGGCAACGTAAAGTGGATTCAAAGTATCAGAACCGTGTGGTTTAATCATTCAGTGCTCCTTTTATAGGCAATAGAATATCGCAGTTGTTATTTTATTTACTTCAAGAGATTTTGGGTTTACCCTCTTGACAATAATAATAGCGAATTTATGCCGTATTGTCAATCGGTTTCTGGACTTCATATGCTCTAGCATTTTGTGGATTGAGATTTGATCCTTCCCTATTTTGGACGTATCAACTTTGTTGACCTTCTTGGTAAACTATTTCATACACCTAAATATCTACGTTCATGTTAAGATTTAGTGCAAAGAACCCGAGTTTTTTCAACTCCCCTGACAAGGGGGGCAAACTCGGTTTATCCTCGTGCTTTGCACTTTTTTTGTATATGAGCCAATATCTAAAGCCATATCAACGTTAAATGTCTAAAAAATGATGCTAAACGAATCTTTTCTGAAATTTGCCCTTGATACTTAACATATGTTATGATAAAATAATATTCATAATCTCATTTGTGAGGACGACTTAATTTATGGTAGCTTTGGAACGCGATATCATTCAAAAGGAAAAATAACGTATGGCAACCCAAGAAGCAAACTGGACAAAATTGGCGGATTTGAGTGAAGTCCCCATCGGGGAAGCCAAGGCGGTGCGGATGGGAGAAGGACGGAGTATTGCACTGTTCAACGTCGCCGGGAAACTCTACGCAACCGACAACCAATGTCCCCACATGGGCTATCCACTGACACGTGGGCGCATTCGACACGGTATCCTCACCTGCGATTGGCATGAGCGAAGTTTCGACCTTGAAGGCGGCGGATGCTTTAACGTCGAGTGCGATGACCTACAAACCTTCCCGGCGGAAGTACGAGACGACGAGATCTGGGTCCAACTCGGTGATTTAACCTACAGACGAAAGGCAGAACATCTCAGCCTACTGTGGGAAGGACTTCTGAGTGGCGACCGTTGGACAATGTCAAAGGCGATTGCCCTACTCCTCAAAGGAGGCGTACCAGAGGGAGAAATTGTCGAGTTAGTTCTGCGCCATCTTGGGCGACATATCGCTAGCTCGCACGGCTCTGAGGCGGGTTGGGATGTCGCTCGATTGATGAACGGGCTTTCGGTTGGACGACGATACAACGATGCCGATCGGCTGATTGCAATGACGACCGCGGCTTGTGCCGCTTCTGGTGGTGCTGCTGAACGCCTTGAGGTCGTCCCGTTGCCGAAGCCGGTGGCTTGGGAGAATATTGAACCGTGGGTGCGCAGTTTCTCGCGTGACGGTCACTCCGGGCGCATCGAGCGGTGCCTCTTCACTGCCTACACGCTCGGTGATGCGGATAAAATTCTGCCCCTCCTCCTTGAATGTACCGTTGAGCCACATTTTCTCGGCTTCCCGGATAACCTCATCTCGCTTGGCTACCTCTCCGAAGCAGTCGATGAATTTGGCTGGGAGAAAGCCTTTGAGCTGGTCTTTAATCTCGGTGCGAAGCTAGTTGGGCGCAGACGAGGTGAGCCTCAACGATTCCGTCGAGACGCCATTGGTATCATGCGGGAAAAACTCAGCGAACTGGATGCCGGGGATAACACAGCAACAGATTACGATGAAGATGCCTTAGTCAGCGCATTGACAAGTGTAGATATTCAGAAATCATTCGACGCTGTGGCGGCAGTCCTAAAAGGGGGCGTTCCAATTGACCAACTTATCTCAACGCTAGTGATCCTCGCCGCCGACCGGATGGCACGGACCCCGGTGAACGTAGATGCCGGATGGGAGTGTTTGACAACAGAGCTCAACCTCGCTGCCTCGCTCCGCACGGTAGAACGCATCGCCGGTGAGGATGCTGTCGTAAAGGGAATCTTCCACGCAGCGTGGCTTATTTTCGACGACCGTTGGCTCAACATCCCGTCACGCACACTGACCCCACCACCGGTCGAAGGGACGTTCAATGCTGCCAACGAGGAAGCAGGCATCCAACAAATTATCAATACCATTGAGACCCTCAATGTTCAATCGATCGGTGGACAGGTGCTCGCGTATCTGAATGCTGGCTATTCCGGTGATACCTTGCTACACGCGCTCGGTAAAGCCATCCTTTGGAACGATACCGCCACCGAAATCCTCCCTACGCTCCGCACCGTTTTTGATGAGTGGAACAACTGCGCTGAACACCCCGCTCGTAATCAACTACTCGTTGCACTTGCCCGCTACGCCACCGACATCCGCACCAACAAGGATAGCGAATCCGCTACAACCACAGCGATGCGCTTTGCGGAAGGCCGAACGACGGTAGAGGTATTTGAGGATTAGGTCAATTTTTCAAACAGTCATGAAACTTCTTGAAAAACGCTTCACACAGAACAACAATGGAGATTAATCATGTCAAACATATCATCCAACTTTGTCAAAGTCGCTAATCTGGAGGAGCTGGCTGAAGGAAAGCCAAGGGCTGTTAGAGTCGAAGGGCAGAGCGTTGCCCTATTTAAACACAACGGGAACGTCTACGCTACCGATAATCAGTGTCCACACATGGGCTATCCGCTAACGCGTGGGCGTGTTCGTGGTGGTGTGCTCACCTGTGATTGGCACGGCTGGAGTTACGATATGGGAGGCGGTGGCTGCTTTACCGGCGGTTGCGACGACCTATCAACCTTCCCTGTCAAAGTACGCAAGGACGAAATATATATTGATATTGCCGGGGGTGGAAACAAGCGGGACGATGCCCACTTTCTGCTACTCCAAGAAGGGTTGTTGAATGGCGATAATTGGACCCTCTCAAAGGCGGTTGCAATTATGCTCGCGAGAGGCGTTTCCGAAGCCGATGTCCTAAACCGATTGGTGCGACATGGAGGCCGACACTTTGTGACCGAACTTGATGCGGGAGAGGGCGGATGGCAACTTGCATATCTAGTTAACGGTGTGAAAGTCGCCAGTCAGTATGAACCGGAAGACAGGCTCATCCCACTGATGATGGCGTCGTCGGGTGCATCGGGACGGGCAGGTGACCGTCCGGCTATCGCGGCCTTGCCCGGAGAAATCACATGGGAGAAGCTGGAGCGATGGATTCGCGTCTTCTCTGCTGACCGAGAGTGGGAAGGTATCGAAAAATGCCTCATCAGTGCCCGGCGGCTCGGCGGGCACGACGATAAAATCATTCCGCTAGCGTATGAATGCGTTGTTGAGCCGTTCTTCTTGGGACATAACGATAGCCTACTCTACATCGGTTATATCGCCGAATTGCTCGAACAGTTCGGTTGGGAGGTTGCCGAGGAGTTGGTTTGCAATCTCACGGCGAAAATACTCGGTCGAGGGCGCGGGGCTCCGGACGAAATTCGGCGGGAGGCAATCAGCAAACTGGAGTCGCTGGAGGCTTTTATCGCGGATTTAGCCGCCAATCCACCAAATCAAACGCCCGATTTCGACGAAGACGCATTCGCTGCAGGTCTTGTCAGCGGCGATCTTGACGACACATTCGATACTATCACCAATGCGCTGAAAAACGGCGTTGAGATAAACCGTATCGCTTCGACGATGGTGCTTATAGGCGCAGATCGGATGGCACGTACCCCAGCAAGTATGAGCCCGGGTTGGTGGGAGTTAGGACGGGAGATTTCTCTTGCCTCGTCCATTCGCACAGCATTGCGATTCGCCGGCTTTCAGGTTGCCGCCAAATCACTCTATCACGTAGCATGGCAATTCTTCAGCGACCGCTGGCTCAACATCAGACAGATGCCGCTCAGTACGCAGAGAAGTACAACCCCATCAGATGCCTCAAACGAAGATGAGGCAATTGCAAACGTCATCAACGCTATCGAAACGATTCAGATTCAGGAGATTGGGCGCATGACGCGACAATACCTCAACAGTAGTTTTTCCGATGATCGGCTATTGTCTGAACTGGGACAAAGCATCCTCAAAGACGACAACGGTTGGGATATCCTCAACACACTGCGGACCACCTTTGATGAGTGGAAACTGTGCGAAGGACATCCTGCTCGAAATCAGTTACTCGTTGGATTGGCACGTTGGACAACCGATGTGCGCAAAAATACCAATAGCGATTCTGCTGCAAGAACTGCACAGCGATTCGCACGGGGTGAAACAGCGGTGGATCTGTATGAACAGTAGAGATACTGGATTGAAATGCGCTATTTCTCCTAGAATAGTGCATTTCAATCCCATGAAAAAACTTATCTGCTGCCTAGTGGTGGCTGTTTTATTGCTGAACCCCATTTCAAACGTACACAGTATCAGTGTGAAGACACAGGGAAAATTGGCACTTGTAGCAATTCTAGGCGGTGTTGCAATCCTGACAAAATACCTCGTTGGGCGGGATCAAAGGACTGTCGAATCACTTCACGCCAAACTTGGTGCCCCGGCGCGTGTCACCAAGTTTGAGCGTGGTTTTGATCAGTGGCGAATCGAATGGTATGGGAACCGAAGATATGTATTCCGAAACAACGTATTGCAGAAAGAGGCTAGCACCAAACCGGCTGAAATTCCTCAAGCGTTTTAAGTCGTTCACAGGCTGGATATGGCTCTTCCTAATCTGCACTCTCATCTTGATATTAATCGGCTGCGAGACAGATCAAACCCTCGCCCCTCCGATACAGCATACCGTAGAAATCAGCGAACTAAATCTGACAAATCAGACGCTAGAAGCGGGGGGCACCGCCACGATTACTGCAACCTTTGATTATTCGGGTGACGAGGCAGATTTAATTTTTAGATGGGAAACAAGCAGCGGACAGATCATTGGGGAAGCGTCAACCGTGACCTACGTTGCGTCGGACACACCCGGCACACACACAGTCATGCTGCAGTTGACCGACGGGTTCGCAACGGCTGAACACGCCATCACAGTTGAGGTGCTTGCCCAACAATCACTCCTAATAGATACTGACACCTCTTGGGCGGGTCAAGGTACATCACTCGTGTTGAAATACCGGGTCAACGTGACGCAGATCTTGCATCAGCCCCTAATACTACAATATGACATCGTTCAGGATGAGGCTAGAACCGGTGCTTTTCTGAGTGTTGATATCAACGGAGTTTTACTTGTCGAAGAAGAGGCAATCGGATCGGCAGATCCTCCCGAAAGGATAGTCATCACGAGAAAAGTTGACGTGTCCGCAGTTATTACAGGGCAGGGATCGTATGAAGTAACATTGACTTTGGTTGTTGTAAACGCCGTCGAGCGTGGCTGGTTGTTACAAAAGGCAGCACTAGTCGGAGCAGAGGGATCAGCCGTTCGACTGTGATGAGATTAATATCATCTAAGTTAATACCTAAACTTCAGGCGGGCCGACATGTGTATGGATTCGAGTATTTACGTATTACGTTTCACCCATCACGTTCTGTATAACGTGTGTAAAATGGGTAAATTATAGTGGACCTTAGAATTAATGGGACACTCCAATCTCCCGTTGGGTAGGCCCCCCCTTTATCCCCCCGCTTGCTTTCCCACCCGCTTGCGGGGGGGACTAAGGGAGGGTAGAATAAAGGGAGGTGCCGATGCGGTGCGGTTAGGAAACCGCACCTACCGGGGGGCGCAAGTGTTTATTTATTTTTTGAATTCACTATAGTCGCGCTCTTTACGGCAGCACCAACACCTTCACCGAACCGTGTGTCTCCCGCCCAGCCGCAACGGCAAACGCCTCCCTAATCTCATCGAGAGGAAAACGATGGGTGATCAACGGTGCAGGGTCAAGTTTGCCGGCACCCATTAGGTTCAGGGCAATCTGGAACTCCTTCTCCCCCTCACGTCGCCCATAACAGAAAGCCCATGTGACCGTCAACTCACGGCTACGAGCGTAGCGAGCATCTAACGTAAAAGGGGCAACATGACCACCCACCATACAGATTTTCCCGCGCTTGGCAGCGATTTCAGTCGCCTGCATCAACGTGTTTGACCGACCACCCACCGCTTCAAAGACAACGGGTGCACCCCGACCATTGGTCCACGCCTTGACCTCCTCAACTGGATCGGTCACATCAACATTTATCGGAATCGCACCAAGCATCTGTTGTGCAATCTGCAAGGGACCGTCGGGCTTGCCCAAAATGGCAACCGATTCCGCGCCTGCCAAATCTGCCATCTGAGCAATAGTTAGTCCGATAGGTCCGCTCCCGATCACAGCAACCTGATCGCCGGGCTGCACCGGAACTATTGACAACGCATGGACAGCCACAGCGTAAACTTCTGCGAGTGCACCGGCTTCAAAGGAGACATTGTCCGGGAGGGTATAAACATTATCCTCAGGAGCTACCATGTATTCAGCAAATCCGCCTCCGCGAGCCGTACCACCGATATGTACCAATGTGGAACAGATATTATAGTTGCCGCTGAGACATTCTGGACACTCGTTACAAGGAATGGTCGGTTCAATAGCAACACGGGCCCCGACCTCATGTTTGGCCTCCCCTTTTCCGAGGTCAACCACCTGACCCGTTAATTCATGTCCCGCTATTCGAGGTGAAACCGCCCTCGGATTTTCCGCATGGTAGCCGTGCAGGTCGCTGCCGCAGATACCCGTTGCCTCCACCTGAACCAACACTTCGCCCGGTCCCGGTATTGGATTGGGCAGCGTCTCAAGTCGTATATCTTTCCCACCATAAAATTGTGCTGCTTTCATTGCACTCCCCGGAGGTAACTTGTTTTCGCAAAATCGGTACAAGGCATCCCTTTATGTCTTCATAAGATTCATAGTCGTTTGCCAAGAATTCTTCGAGGGTGACGGATTTTGCATTCATGGTTGATACTCCCTCAATAGTGACTTGATTTCTGTCATAATTATACCACTAGATTCCGCAGTAAACAAGAAATGTAAAAACCCCATGTAGGGTCATTTATAGTGAATTTAAAAAATAAATAGACACTTTTCCAGCCTGCCCCCGGCCGGGATAGGCATTGTAGCAGAGCCATCTTGTAGGAGGGATTTCCCAATCCCGATAGGTATAATCGGGGCTAGGAAGCCCCTCCCACAGTGTTCAAGTAATTATGAAATTTACTATAATTCTCCTGTGAGAGGGATTTCCCAATCCCGATATTTCACCGGCAAAGCGATGCCCGATTTGCGCCTTTTCGCCCCAAATGGTTAAAAACCCGAAAACTGAATAGCCCTAAAATCCCATGTGAAAATACTTGACAGGCATAGCAGAATTGAATAAAATCCCAACATCGCTTTGCTGTATTATCATACCAACTTACCAAAACAACACATCTCCGGATTAACGAGGAACACAATGGATTCAACACAATCGGATCTTTATGTTTACGTTTCCATCGCAGGCGAGAACAAAATTTCTATCTTCAAGATGTCCTCTGAAACAGCGGCACTGACTCGCCACGGGGAGGTCTCGGTCTACAGTCCCCCTAGTATACTCACCGTCCATCCAACGCGGGATATGCTTTACGCTGCCATTCGAGCCACCGGGGACATTATCAGTTTCCGGATTGACCGAGGCACAGGTCAACTTGAATTGATAGATACAAGGGTGACAGGTTGGGAAGATCCGGCATACCTTGAGATAGATAAGACGGGAAACTTTTTGATAATCCCCTACTACGTTCCCGGTAAGGTAACCGTTTACCCCCTTCGGAGCGATGGAACGCTTCAAAGCGAACCGAGCGATACACACTCGACCGGTGAACACGCACACGGCGTCGCTATCGATCGGTCAAACAGATCCGTATTTGTGTCCCATACCTGCCCGACCAATTCGATTTTTCAATTCCAGTTTGATCCCAGTGCTGGCACCCTCTCACCCAATGCGACACCCCAAGTTATTCCAGAAGGCGAAGATGGACCTCGTCACATCTGCTTCCATCCAAGCCACCCCCTCGTCTATTCTGATAACGAACAGGGCAGCAGTGTAACCGCTTATAAATTCAATGCAGCCGATGGTACACTCAATACTTTCCAAACGCTCTCAACGCTGCCTGAAGGTTACGATGGCAGTAATTCCTGCGCTCGTTTGGAAATGCACCCGTCCGGAAAATTCTTGTACGCTGCGAATCGTGGTCATGATAGCATCGCCGGCTACGCCATCAATTCCGATGGCTCATTGAACTCGATCGGCTACTTCCCGACAGAAAAGACTCCACGCTCCTTCAGAATCGACCCGAATGGCAAATTTTTGATTAGTGCAGGTCAATCTGCGGACCGGCTAATAGCGTATCGCATTGATGCGGAGCGCGGTTATCTCTATCCGTTGGAAACTTATGACGTGGGTAAGGAACCGTGGTGGGTGCTTATTGTGGAAGGGGCTGGTTAGCAGTCAAATCGCTTGTTACTATAGCGAGGTACAATACAAGGGTAGCGGGTTCAGAATAGGGCAGCTTCGTATAATTGACGATAGCGATCTTCAATCTCAGATTGCGTCAGCCGACGTTGACGGTTCAAACTGAAATCTTCAACATTGAAGGACGCAATAACTGTTCCGTAGATAATCGCTTTGCGGATCGCCGCCTCTGAGGTCTCACCGACAGAGGCGAGATACCCCAAAAATCCGCCAGCGAAGCTGTCACCCGCCCCGGTTGGATCCGATACCGATTCCAACGGATAAGCGGGAGCAGCAAAAAATGTAGAATCGGTCAGGGTAATCGCCCCATGTTCCCCTTTTTTGATGACAACCCGATCTGGGCCATAGGTGAGAATCTGTTTTCCAGCGCGGATCAGGTTACTTTCTCCGGTCAATAGACGCGCTTCCCCATCATTGAGAATCAGGATGTCTACTTCGTTTAGCGTCTGCATCAGGGCCTCAAGGCTGTTATTGATCCAGAGGTTCATCGTATCGCATACGATTAGCTTTGGCGTTGTCGCCTGCCGAAGCACATTCAGTTGCAATTCAGGATTGATGTTAGCTAAGAAAACGTAGGGGGTGTCTTTATACGTTTCTGGCAGTTTCGGATCGAAGTCGCCATAGACGTTCAGATCGGTAAAGAGTGTGGTCGCAGCGTTGAGATCGCTGGTATAATCCCCGCCCCAACGGAAGGTTTTACCACCTTGGATCTGCTCTAAACCTTCGAGTCCAATTCCTCTGGCTTCTAGGAAATCGAGATGCGCTTGGGGAAAATCATCTCCAACCACAGCGACCAACCGGATAGAATCGTAGAAGAAACTCGCCGCAGTCGCAAAGTAGATAGCCGATCCACCAAGCACATTTTCGACTTCCCCGGCGTGGGTTTTAACATCGTCCAACCCCACGGATCCGACGACTAAAATACTCATATCAACCTCGTAACCACATCTGATAAAAACTGAGCTAGTATGTGAGGGTAGATCTAGAAAGGAAAGGGTCCCTGACGGTTTTTGTTTTCACGTAGGGCGGCGATCACGCGCCGAACCCGCCGAACGAAGATAGTTACAAGGACGACCACTAACACAAATTGCAGGATTTGGAGAAATCTGAGGGGCCCGTCAGATAATGCGTGTTGTTTGGAAGCGTACATCCAAATCGGTACGAGTAAAATCGCTGACAAGAGCAAAATGATATTTTCCCAGAGATCCGTATTTTTCATGAGTCAATGCCTTTAGCTCAAGTTCCCATGGTCCAAGAGTTGAGATAGGTCTGCTGTTCTTCTGTCAAGTCATCGATTGAAACCCCGAGTGCTTGTAGTTTCAGCGTTGCGATAGAGTCATCCAGTGCCTCTGGCACGTCATACACGCGGTTTTCCATCTGCTCGTGGTTTTTCACAACATACTCCGCAGACAACGCCTGATTCGCAAAACTCATATCCATGACGCTAGCGGGGTGTCCCTCCGCCGAAGCGAGATTGATAAGTCGTCCTTCACCGAGCAGATAAAGCTTGCGCCCATCCTCGAGAGAGTATTCCTCAACCAACTCCCGTGTCGTTCTCACCTCGGTGCTCAAATCCTTGAGATCAGGGATGTTAATTTCGACATTGAAATGCCCCGAATTACAGATAATCGCGCCATCCTTCATTGCCTCAAAATGCTCACGGCGCAAGACATGAATATTGCCCGTTAACGTAACAACGAGATCGGCTTCAGCAACCGCTTGGATCATAGGTAAAACGCGGAAGCCGTCCATCACCGCTTCCAATGCGTTTAGCGGATCAATCTCCGTAACGATGACATTCGCGCCTAATCCCCGCGCCCGATCAGCAAAACCACGTCCGCACCAGCCGTAGCCTGCGACCGCAACAGTCGTACCGGCAACGAGCAGATTTGTCGCACGAATGATGCCATCCAGTGTGCTCTGCCCGGTCCCGTAGCGATTATCAAAAAAATGCTTGGTTTTGGCATCGTTTACAGCGATGATTGGATACCTTAACACGCCTTCGGCTGCCATGCTCCTGAGACGAATAACTCCCGTTGTTGTTTCCTCTGTTCCAGCGAGCACATTTTCCACGTAAGAAGGATTGGCATCTTCAGCGTGCAGCCGAGAAACCAAATCCGCGCCATCATCCATGGTGATCGCCGGTTTGAAGTTGACCGCTTCATCAATATGTTGGTAATAGGTTTCGGTATCCTCCCCTTTGATTGCAAAAATGGGGATGCCATCATGGACCACAAGCGACGCGGCAACATCGTCCTGCGTACTCAGGGGGTTAGAGGCACACAGGAGGACCTCCGCACCACCCGCTTTCAGTGCTCGGACTAAGTTCGCTGTTTCCGTAGTAACATGCAAACAGGCAGAAATTCGCACACCTTCGAGTGGCCGTTCCTCCTCAAACCGTTGGCGAATCAAACGCAGTACAGGCATAAAACGGTCTGCCCAGTCAATCCGCCGCTTTCCATCGTCTGCGAGTTCTTGGTCTTTGATATCGTGATTCATAGCTTCACCTCCTACACCCCTGCCTCTGACTTCAGCAAGTCTGCATAGTCCGTCAACTCCCATGTGAAGCCCGGCTCTTCACGTCCGAAATGCCCATAAGCCGCCGTCGCTGAGTAAATCGGTTTCCGGAGTTCGAGACGTTCTATAATCCCGGCTGGTGTCAGATCAAAATGCTTCGTCACAAGCTGCGTCAGCTTCTCATCGGGGATTATACCTGTGCCAAAAGTATCAAGCATAATTGAAATCGGCTCAACGACACCAATTGCATAAGAGAGTTGGACTTCACATCGATCTGCCAATTCGGCGGCAACGATGTTTTTCGCCACGTGCCTCGCTGCATACGCAGCACTGCGATCCACCTTCGTCGGATCTTTGCCAGAAAATGCCCCGCCACCGTGCCGGCCCATCCCGCCATACGTGTCAGCAATAATCTTTCGACCCGTTAATCCACAATCGCCTTGCGGTCCACCGACAACAAAACGCCCTGTTGGATTGACATGGTAGGTGATGTCGGATTGCTTTTGACGCAGTGCCTCAGGAATGATAGGTTTGATAATTTCTTCGATGATAGCTTCTTTTAACTCTTCATTCGTAACTTCAGGATCATGTTGGGTCGAAATCACAACGGCATCAACACCTACAGGTTGTCCATCAGCATATTCAACAGTTACCTGCGACTTGCCATCAGGTCTTAGGAAGTCCAATATATCTTCTTTCCGTGCCTGTGCAAGCCGGCGCGTCAGTCTATGCGCCAATATAATTGGCATTGGCATTAGCTCCGGCGTCTCACGACACGCATAGCCGAACATCATCCCTTGATCGCCAGCACCGAGCCGATCCACTCCCATCGCAATATCGGCTGATTGCTCGTCAATTGCAGTCAGGAGCGCGCAGTGTTCATAGTCAAATCCATAAGTTGCCCTGATATAGCCAACCTGTTGGATAGTGTGACGAACCAGTGCGGGAATATCAATAAAATTCGCAGAGGTCGTCATTTCACCAGTGATGAGCGCGAGTCCCGTTGTCACCAACGTTTCACAGGCGACACGCCCCATCGGATCTTCTTCCATAACCGCGTCAAGCACGGCATCAGAAATCTGATCTGCCAGCTTATCAGGGTGTCCTTCAGTTACAGATTCAGATGTAAATACATAGTTTTGAGCCAATTGAGTTTCTCCTGATTAAATACCATTATACACTGCAAAAGGGAAGAAATTGGGCTAAGATTCAACTTGTCATTGTGAGCGAAAATCTTGTCCGAAGTCTAACGAAGTCAACCCCCTCTCAATGCATGAAAAATCTTTCACAAGACCTGTTTTTAAGCAGCACAAAGGTTCAGCCTAACCATACCTAATCTGTGCCCCTGCTAAATACATTCTTCCTTTCCGGTCTGGAGGCATGGAAAATCCTTATCAATTATTAGGGATTTCCAAGAATTTTATCGGGTACTGCTGAGGATAGCACCCTATCGCTCAACCCTTGAGGAAGTTTGCCAATTCTGCATCCGTTGTCTTGCCCGATTAGTCTAGCACACAGACGGACTAGCATGAGGCGTGATAAGCAATACGCATCAACAAGCGCGTACCATGGTAAAGCGATGAGAACCACTTGTCACTAGCCACGAAAGGCTTTAAGCATCAGGGGAAAGATAACAGTAAGGAATCTAATCTTCCCAAACACTTACATGTCACTTCTCTTCAGAGTCCTCTTCAGGGCTTTCCTCAGCAACTTCTTCAGAGGTCTCTTCAGAACCCGATTTATTTAGTTCTTGCCTTAATAAGCCTCCAAACGCTGTTAGTTCCTCCCGGTCTTTTTGTTGAGGCTCGGAACGTTCTTCCTGTTCCTGTTGATACTGAGTAATGGTTGCACGCTCTTGTTCAGCCTGCGCGGCTTTCAAAGACAAACCAATTCGCCGTTCAGTCGGATCTAAGTGAATCACCTTCAGATTCAATTCCTCTCCGACCGAAACGATATCTTCTGGCTTTTCAATGCGCTGTTCAGCGAGCTCAGAAATATGGATTAAGCCTTCAATATCACCTTCGAGCTGTGCAAACACACCAAAACTGGTGATATTCACAACTTTGCCACGAACCACAGATCCAACTTTGTACTTATTCGGCACTTCTATCCATGGATCAGGTTCGATCTGTTTGAGCCCTAAGGAAATCTTCTGTTGTGCTGAATCAATGCTTAAGACCATGACCTCCACTTCATCACCTTCCCTAAGAACCTCGCGCGGATCAACAATTCGCTTTAGCCAAGAAAGATCAGAAATATGGATCAAGCCATCGATTCCCTCTTCAATTTCAACGAACGCACCAAAATTGGTCAGATTGCGTACACGCCCCGTGAGTTTTGTACCGACAGGATATTTTGTCTCCAAAAGCTCCCAGGGGTTGGGATGGAGTTGCTTCAATCCAAGGGATAGCTTCTGGTTGCCTTTGTCGATATCCAGAACAACTGCGTCAATGACATCGTCTTTTGCAACAACTTTTGACGGCGCGATGTTTCGCCGTGTCCACGACATCTCCGATATATGGATGAGTCCTTCAACGCCCTCTTCCAACTCCAGAAATGCCCCATAGTTGACAATGCCTACCACTTTTCCTGTAACGGTCGAACCAATGGGGTATTTCTCTTCAACCGATTCCCATGGATCCAGCGTCTTCTGCTTTAATCCGAGAGAGACCTTCTCCGTGTCACGGTCAACAGAGATAACCATCACCTCTATCTCATCTCCGACGGTAACGACTTCGGACGGATGGTTCACTCGACGCCACGACATATCTGTTTTATGGAGCAATCCATCAATACCACCGAGATCAACAAACGCACCAAAAGTCGTGATGCTCTTTACAACCCCGGATCGGATTTGGTTCGTTTCAATGTTCTCAAAGAGAGCAGTCTTTTGTGCGGCTAACTCCTCTTCGAGAATCACACGGCGTGACAAGACAATATTGCGGCGACGCTTGCTCAGTTTAACAACTTTCGCCTCAAGCGTCTGACCGATATATTGCTCAAAATTTTGTGGAGGCCGCAATTCAACTTGAGACGCCGGCAGGAAAGCCCGTAACTTACCAAGGTCTACCTGCAGCCCGCCCTTAATGCGCTGCACGACGGTTCCTGCTACAACTCGTCCCGCTTCGTAAGCCACAGTGATTTCATCCCAAACCAATTTTTGGTCAGCAATCTCTTTGGATAAAACCAGCTGACCTTCGGAATCTTCTCTACGGACAATGTACACATCAATCTGGTCCCCAACATCTACAGTGGGTGTCCTGGCGTCACTAACTGGAAATTCCGATATCGGGATATATCCCTCTGACTTGAATCCAATATCAACCATAACTTCGTCATGATCGACATTAATCACCGTTCCCTTGACAATTTCTCCTTCCGAAAAAGCTTTAAGAGAATTATCATAAGCCTCTTCAAGGGATTCGATTTCTGTAAGCTCCGGTGTCGCTTCCGGCGCATCGGCAGATGCTTCTGCTGTTGTCGATTCATCAACAGAGGAAGTCTCATCGGTCGCCTCGGTTTCGCCCGATTCGCCTTCAGACAGAGGAATCTCCTCGCCACTTTCCCCCGTCTCCTCTGTTGGTTGTGCCCCCTGTGCCTGATCATCCGCTTCCGCAGGTTGCTCATCTGACTGAGTGTCGTTGTCATCCACTGGAGAAGAGTCCAACTCCTCTTCAGTCTCAACTGCATCGGTGACTTCCACTTCGGCTGTGGGCTGATCTGTTGTTTCCTGTTCCTTTTTTGAATCCTCGTTCATCACGTAACTGGCTCTATTCAAAACCCGATGACGGCATTAGATTCGATAGATTTGATTCACCAGCTCCTCCTTTTTCAAGGTGACTAATGACCTAGATAGATCAAATTTCTGACATAGGTTAAACATATATAGTATAGCACAAATGGCAAAAAGACGCAACGGAATTTCCAAATAGATATTTTTTCATTGCAGAGGGGGTAAAAGTGCGCTAAAATTAGACAGACTGTCATCTGCAATAAACCCCTTTTCGGGGACATCTCCTTCTGATTAAAAAACGGCTTGGACTTCTGTCTATGACTATACCAATCTACAACCCACACTCAAATAAACGGATCATCATCGTTGGCGGCGGGGTAATCGGACTCGGTATCGGCTGGCAGCTAGCAAAGTCAGGCTGTACCGTCTCAATTTATGAACGCGATCAAGCCGGACGTGCCGCGTCGTGGGCGGCAGCGGGAATGCTAGCACCTCACGCGGAAGTCCATTTTGAGGAACGCGCACTTCTCAGATTGGGCGTTCAAAGTTGCCGAATGTATCCAGAGTGGGTCGCCGAGTTAGAAACAGACAGTCAGATGAGCGTCGGTTACCGGGCAGAAGGAACACTCATCGTCGGAGTAGATCGCGACGACGCCCGTGAGTTAGAACACCTCTACGAATCTCAACAACTCCTAGACCTGAAAGTCGAGTGGATCACCGGCCCGGAAGCGCGGGAGATGGAGCCGCTGCTCTCCCCTAAAATTACCGCGGCCATTTGGAGTAGGGATGATCATCAAGTTGACAATCGAGCAATGGTTGATGCATTGATTGAGGCATATCGAAACGCGGACGGGATACTTCACGAAAACACACCTGTCGACAAAATTGAGGTCGTCAACGGAAAAGCAAAGGGCATTTGGGTCAAAAACAATTTAGAAGAAGCCGATGTCATTGTGCTAGCGGCGGGCTGCTGGTCGAGCGATATTGACGGCTTGCCAAAAGCCGTGCAACCACCTGTCCGTCCAGTCAAAGGACAAATGCTTGCATTGCAAATGGAAGAAGGAATTGTTCTGGAAAAAGTTATCCGTGCACCGCGTGCTAAGTATCCAACAGATGTCTATTTGGTTCCAAAAGATGACGGCCGTTTGGTGATCGGCGCAACGAATGAAGAAATGGAATTCGACACGCGACTCACAGCGGGTGGCTTATTTGAACTCCTCCGAGGCACTTGGGAAGCGGTGCCGGGTATATATGATCTCCCCGTTTTGGAGACATGGACCGGCTTGCGCCCCGGTAGTCGAGACAACGCACCGATTCTTGGCGAAACAAGTGTCGAAAATCTTATCATGGCAACCGGACACTACCGCAACGGCATCTTACTCACCCCCGTCACCGCCCGTGAAATCGCTTCACTCATCTTGAGGGGCGAAAATTCAGAAACCATCGCACCTTTTCAACTATCTCGATTTTTGTAATGCCGGAGGGAAGCACATGACCATAAAAGTAAACGGCGAAGCCAAGGAGGTTTCATCGGGCTTGACTCTCCATCAGCTGCTTTTGGATCTGGACATAGATCCCTACCGACCAGGGATTGCTGTTGCAATCAACCAAGAAGTGGTTCTCAGAACACAGTGGGAGGAAACGGAGATTCAATCGGACAACGAAATCGAGATTATTCGGGCAGCTCAGGGAGGCTAGGCACTCAATCCGTAATGAGGAAGTTATGGAAGCTTTGGGAAAAGGAAATCATCTGATAATCTGGGGGGATATACTTGAAGCCTTGTCTAGCAAAATTCCTGACAACTCAGTTGACTTAATTTTTGTAGACCCTCCCTACAACATCGGTAAGGACTTCAATGGTAGAAAGGATAAATGGACTTCTGAAAAAGTGTACCTTGAATGGTGCTATAATTGGATTGACCTTTGCCTCCGTAAGCTGAAAGACACAGGTAGTTTTTATCTCATGGCTGCCACCCAAAATATGCCCTTCTTTGATATCTATCTTCGGGACAAAATTTGTATTCTTTCCCGTATTGTTTGGTCGTACGATAGTTCGGGGGTCCAAGCCAAAAAGTATTACGGTTCTCTATATGAACCGATTCTTTTCTGTGTAAAAGATAAGCAGCGGTACACCTTCAACGCAGACGACATCCTTGTTGAGGCAAAGACAGGGGCAAAGCGTAAATTAATCGATTACCGAAAGCCGGTCCCCACACAATACAGTTCAAGAAAAGTGCCGGGGAATGTTTGGGAATTTCCGCGTGTCCGCTATAGGATGGCTGAGTACGAAAAACATCCGACCCAGAAGCCTATTGCTTTGCTTGAACGAATTGTTCGCGCAAGTTCAAACCCCGGCGATCTTGTTCTGGACCCTTTCGCTGGCACATTCACGACATGCTTCGTCGCGAAAAAATTAGGGCGTCAATCAATTGGGATAGAGATAGAAGAAGATTACGTCAAAATTGGATTGAGAAGACTTCAAATAGTAGCAAAAGAATCAGAAAGAGGAAAAAGATGGAAGGACTAAAAATTGGTGATACCGTTTATCAATCACGACTGCTAATCGGCACAGCCGGTTACCCCAATTTCGATTTGATGATGCGATCACTCGAAGCGAGTGGTGCAGAAATCGCTACCGTTGCCATGCGTAGAGTGAAACTCAGCGACGCTTCAGGAGAAAATCTGTTCAACCTCCTCCGTGAGAAGGGCTATACAATTTTACCGAATACCTCAGGCTGCTTCACGGCAAAGGACGCTGTGTTGACAGCGCAACTCGCCCGTGAGGCACTTGACACCTCACTCATCAAGTTGGAGGTCATAGGCGACGACCAAACCCTGTTTCCCGATGTTGAGCAGTTGTTACCCGCAGCCGCAACACTGGTCAAAGATGGGTTCACCGTGATGCCCTACTGCAACGACGATCCAATCACCTGTAAGAAGTTAGAAGACATCGGGTGTGCGACAGTGATGCCGCTGGGGGCACCGATCGGATCGGGCATGGGCATCCGCAACCCGTACAATATCCAGATCATCCGCGACCTCGTCGGCGTCCCCGTGATCATCGATGCAGGGGTCGGAACCGCCTCCGACGCAGCGATTGCGATGGAACTGGGCTGCGATGGCGTTCTACTCAGCACCGCGGTCGCCAAGGCGCGTCAGCCGGTACTGATGGCAACCGCCATGCGAAAGGCGGTCGAGGCAGGCAGGGAGGCATTTCTTGCGGGACGCATTCCGAGAAAACTCTACGCGACGGCATCGAGCCCCTTGGAAGGTATGATTGGTCAAGAATAATTGTAACAAATTTTAAGGAAAAGTCTTATGCCAGATGGTCACACATTATCCGAATATCAACAGGTTGAAGCCGAAGGACAAACACCGAAAACAGAAACATTAGCACAATTGCAAGAACTTGCCGAAAGTGGCGACCCCGCAGCCCAAAATGACCTCGGTTGGATGTATCAAAATGGTAAGGGGGTCTCGCAGGACGATGTGGAAGCTGTCAAATGGTATCGTAAAGCCTCCCAACAAGGTTATGCCATCGCCCAAGACAACCTCGGCTGGATGTATCAGAACGGCAGGGGTGTCCAGCAAGACGATGTGATGGCGGTTAAGTGGTATCGAAAAGCCGCTGAGGACGGCTCTCTTGCGAAAGCTCAGGATAACCTTGGTTGGATGCATCAGCACGGCAGAGGTGTCCAGCAAAATGATGAAGAGGCAATCAGGTGGTATCGAAAAGCCGCTGAGGGTGGCTATTCCGCAGCTCAGGACAATCTAGATTGGATGTGCCAACATGGTAGGGGCATTGAGCCAACATAGCTTAATTCACCCCAATCTACTCCCACTTCCGAATATCCACAAAATGACCAGCGATCGCAGCACCCGCCGCCATCTGTGGACTGACCAGATGCGTCCGGCCCCCTTTGCCCTGTCTGCCCTCAAAGTTCCGATTCGACGTGCTCGCACACCGTTCACCCGGCATCAGGATATCCGGATTCATACCGAGACACATACTACAACCAGACTCACGCCACTCAAACCCTGCCTCGCGGAAAATTTCGTCCAAGCCTTCTACTTCCGCTTGTCGTTTTATCGCCTGTGATCCCGGCACGACAAGTGCATTGACCGATGGGGCAACCTTGCGTCCCTTAGCAACTTCGGCAGCAACACGGAGGTCATCGATTCGAGAATTGGTACAACTTCCAATGAATACTTTATCTATCTGAATATCCTCAATCGGTGTCAGGGGTTTCAGGTCCATGTACTCCAATGCGTGTTCCGCTGCCTGTCTCTCATCCTGCGTTGGCATCCGATCCGGATCCGGCACCTGTCCCGTCACCTCAGTCACCATCCCCGGATTCGTTCCCCACGTCACTTGGGGCGCGAGCGTCGCAGCGTCAATCGTAATCGACTTGTCGTAGACCGCCCCCTCATCCGTCGGCAACTGTTTCCACTTTTCGACCGCCTGATCAAACGCCTCACCCTGCGGACAAAATTCACGGCCTGCGAGGTACTCGTAAGTCTTGTCATCAGGGGCAATCATGCCGGCACGGGCACCCGCTTCAATGGACATATTGCAAACCGTCATCCGTTCCTCAACGCTCAATGCCCGAATGGCAGATCCAGTGTATTCAACCACCGAGCCCGTTCCGCCAGCGGTCCCGATCCGACCGATAATCCCCAAAATAATATCCTTTGCAGTAACCCCGCGCCCCAATTTCCCATCAACCTCAATCTTGAAGGTTAGGGGACGTTGCTGCAAGAGGCACTGGGTCGCTAGCACATGCTCCACCTCACTGGTTCCAATACCGATAGCGAGCGCGCCTAGCGCCCCATGTGTAGAGGTGTGACTATCCCCACAAACGATTGTCTTCCCCGGTTGGGTGATACCGAGTTCAGGTCCAATCACATGCACGATGCCCTGATTGGGGCTATGCAAATCATATAAGGTGATGCCAGTCTCGGCACAATTCTGTGCCAATATCTCCATCTGCTTGGCGGCAATCTCGTCCAGGATTGGAAGGGTTCGATCCGTGGTTGGAACATTGTGATCCATGGTCGCAAAAGTCAGATCCGGGCGGCGCACCTTTCGTCCCGCAAGCCGGAGCCCCTCAAACGCCTGTGCAGAGGTAATTTCATGAACGAGATGCGTGTCAATATAGAGAATCGTTGTTTCGCCCGGTATTTCGTGGACGATGTGGGCATCCCAAATTTTCTCAAACATCGTTTTCGGTGTCATTTATCTCTCCTACCTATGGACAGCTTATGAAAGTTCGTTTTGATTTCCATTTATAGTGGATTCTAAAAATAAAAGAACACTTTCGCCCCCGGTAGGGGCGGTTGCTAACCGCACCGCATAGGTGCCGTGGTAGGCTGAAACGGCGCAGTTGGAAACAGCGCCTACCAATTTGGAGTGTCTCATTAATTCTAACATCTACTATATTTTAGTATACCCGATTTTTCCTCTCCTGTGCAATACCATAAGCACATGGAAATATGGAAACTAACAAAATCATACATTGGCTTTGCGGTGCTTCATACTTGTCTGGCATTCTTAATTATGGTAAAATAAATGAACACGATAATCCAGAACCCGTACGAGCACCCAATAAAACGAGAGAATTCATGACAAAAATCGGTATTGCGAGCATCGACATAACACCCCAGCAACCTGTCTGGCTAACGGGCTACGGGAATCGCGACCACAGATCCGAAGGTGTCTACCAACCGCTCACCGCTGGGGCTATCTCCATCACCGGTGACACAGACGAGGTACTAATTTTAACCGCAGACCTCATCGGATACGATCTCGCCTACGCAGCGGCCGCAAAGAATCGGATTGCTGAATTCACCGGTTTGCTGCCGCGTCAAGTCGTTTTGACAGCGACACACACGCATTGTGCTCCGTTCTTTTATCCAATGGCGATGCCGGGCGAGGTTGAGGAGGAGTACGCCGAATTTCTCCTGAACCAACTCGTCCAAGTGGCAGTTTCAGCAAAAAATCAGCAAGTTGAAGGAACGGTAGCGTTTTCGAGAGGGCACTCCGAATTTGGGGTCAGTCGCCGCCTACCCGACGGAGAGGGTGGCGTTCTATTTGCACCCAATCCAGACGGACCGATGGATCGAGATCTGGACACCCTCTGGTTCAGCAATGCGGACGAAAAATTGATCGGTAGTCTGACAGTTTTCGGCTGCCACCCAACAAGTCGAGGCGGATATATGCTTGGTGGCGATTACCCCGGTTTTCTCTGCTGCGCGTTAAGCGAACAGACACAGGCACCCTCATTTTTCGCGACAGGCTGTGCCGGAAACATTCGTCCATGGTTTAAGGGCGAAAACAACGGCTTTAACACGCCATCCCTCGAAGAACTGGAAACCGCCTCCCGACGAATTGCGGATGAAGTGATACAGTCCCGACAAGACGCCACGCCAGTGACCGCTGAAGGATTGTGCGTCACAAGTGAATTCCATCATCTACCTTATGCCGAACTACCCGATAACGCAACGCTCCGTGACACGGCGGAAAACCACACCAATCCACTAATAAGACATTGGGCATCAGAGATGCTCAAGCTATCTGAAACAGGCGGATTGCCCAACAGCTGTCCACAAGAGATTCAGGTGATACAATTCAACGAAGCGATACGAGCTATCTTCCTCGGCGGTGAGGTGCTAACAGAAATAGGTCTACATATCAAAAGCGCGCTCCAACCTGCGACAACGATTACAGTCGCTTACAGCAACGGCTTGATCGCCTACGTGCCGAGTAGGGAAACGTATGACCTCGGCGGATACGAAGTAGATGGCTCTCACTTCTACTTCCTGCGTCCTGCCCCTTTTGCAAAGGAGATTGAGGCCCTAATCGTTGCCAAGACAGTAGATATAGTTGAGAAACTCTAATAGAGGTTGTATATGGTAGTAGGCATACGCCGTATGCCGTAACCATGTATTTCGTAGGTTGGGTTTCCTAGCCTGACCCTCTCGCTTGGCCCAAGACAGGAGATAGCGCGTAGATTGAAATTCATGTGTTGACACCCAAATGCCGATTAAGGGGCGGCTCTATACCCACAAACCAAGTCGAGGGTTCTGCCATGAAAAAGTCCATGAAACATCTGACAGCCGTAACTTTCATTAGCGCATACCTAGCACTAATCTGTGGATGCCAACAATCATTCAAACAGGTTTTTACTGAAGCAAGTGAAATCGACAAACAGCTTGTCAACTATGCCCTCCCCGAAAATGGAGGTAGGGTTTATGTCTCTCAAAATAACTCTAATCATCCCGCCTCAACCTTGACGAACGGGATTACTAGCTCCGAAAATTGGGATAAAGGCGAAGGTTGGGAATCGAAGTTTGATGGTGATTATGAATATGGTGGATACATAGAACCTGGCGAACGTGAGCAGCTGGCAGTCTTCAGTCAGGGCGGCGGCACAACACGTCGGAATGAAGATATAAATCAGATAGATTACAATAGCGGAGACCTTTACGGCGGTGGGATACAGGGTACTGCTTCTTCGGCGGTAGGCTGGGCTGTTATTCAATTTGCAGAGGAAGAACTGGTAACCCGCGTCATCGTCCACACCGTCGATTCGGAGAAGTATCCCGCTAGCCAGTACGGCATCAGCGATTTTGCTGTGCAATATTGGACACCTCACGCAAACGCATGGAAGCACGTTGATCGGATCGGGAAAAAAATCGGAGATCAACACAACAGCATCCGTAACAACATACAGGGACGAGTCGTCGTGCGTTTCAAACCGGTACGGACTTCAAAGATTCGTCTACTTATTCGCTTGACAAACGACACCGAGACCTACGCCAGAAGGCGTTCCATAGGTTACGTCCGCGGAATGCTCAGTCGCATCCGCCTCCGTTCTATGCGTGGCACCATTCGCCTCACCGAAATCGAGATTTATGGACTTGAAAGGAAAGACGAAGTCGCATCAATGACATCGAGCCAAGATGACACTAATGAACAACTACTTGACGAGATTTTCGCGATAGATTCTAGCGCGCCTGTGTCGTCCTCGGATTCTTCCGCATCGGCTGTCGAGGAATTTCCCCTTGCCGAAACGGGTGCGCTGGTCAATCCACAGGGATCTATTGAAGCTGTTATCCATAGGTATACCTCTGCTTACACCAATCGCGATCTATCTGCATTGATGGCGACCATATCGCCTAACTACTCAAGAGATGGCGAAAATTATAAGCAACTGCAAGAAAAGATGGCGGGTGTATTCCGAAGATATACACAGCTCGATTTTTCGGTGCAAAGATTGCGTGTTCAAGGCGAAACCCGAACAGCAACGGTTGATGCAGATTACACGGCTGTCCTCACTTCGGCAGGAAGCCCCCCTCTAACGCTTTCGGGTAAACTGTTTTTTACATTGATTGAGTCCAAAAATGGGTGGCAGATTTCAAGAATCAACACCCAAGGACAATGACATGAACCTTAGACACCTGTGTATTATGCTTGACGTCCCACGGATTCGCTCCGAAAGTCCAAGAATCGGAGTCCGCTTCCCAACACATAGTTTCTTTACCCCAATCTGCCGAGCTTTCATGTCCCATCTCTTACCGGCCGTTCTCTGTTTTCTGGTCGTGCTCAATGGATGCGGAGGCAAAGCGACAAGTTTTCAATTATCCCCCGCTGACGCCGAAAAATTGAATCCAATCCTCGCAGAACTTCAACTGAGCTACGATCTGACTTCGACCTTAAGAATTCTGCAGCTCATCGTCACCATTGAGGAAGAAGGTAAAAAGGAGGAAGTCCGGGAATCCCTCTGGTACAAAAAATCCGAGACAGACGGCGATCTGCTCCACATCCAAGCAATGGGTCCCCTAAATGAACCACGCGTGGTTGCTATCGCTGCACGAGACCAGTTTCTGCTTTATCTCGTCAATGAGGAAGAAGTTATTTTTGAACCGTTGGAGGATCAGGTGCTCCAAGAAATTTTTGGGGTAGACCTTCGTGTTTCTGATGCTCGCAGCGCGATTTTCGCCAACCCCTTCCTTGATGGACGGACCAGCGAGTTATCTCTAGCACACTCCGGCGCAAAATATGTGGTGAGACGCCCCGGCATCGGAACAGATCAGATTGAGGAAATCACAATCTTTGTGCGCGACTCCGGACCACAGGTCACCAATTGGGAAGTGCGGGATACCAGTGGTACGACCATTCAAAGAGCAAAGTTGTCAGACTATCGAGAGGTCGGCGGTATCCTCCGCCCCCATAAAATTGAGATCGAGCGACCAATCGAAAAGACGCAAGTCGAACTGAAAATCATAAAACCCGAAATCAACCTTGATATCAACGACAGTAAGTTTGAGTTTGAGCGGTTTTTACAGGCAGGCACCAAACGCCGATCTTTGGGGAAATAGCATGGCAGATTTTGACTTGCGCGTGCAGGCACATGCGAAGATTAACCTGTACCTCGACGTTGTTGGGAAACGCCCGGACGGATATCACGAAATCGAAACAATTTTTCATTCTATCGGGCTGCATGACAATATCTACCTCCGCAAACGCGCCGACAGACAAATCATCGTGCACTGCGAACACCCACATGTGCCGCGCGACCCACGCAACCTTGCCTACCGCGCTGCAAAGGTGCTGCTTGACGATACTCCTAATCTGAGCGGTGTCGAAATTACAATCCTGAAACGGATCCCGGTTGCGGCAGGGCTTGGTGGCGGCAGTGCGGACGCTGCCGCAGTGCTTTGTGGGATGAATGCCCTATTTGATCTCGGTTTGACACAGACAGATTTAATGAAGCTGGGCGTCCAACTTGGCGCAGATGTGCCGTTTTGTATACTGGGTGGTGCCGCCCTCGGACGCGGCATCGGTGAAATCTTAACGCCATTACCTCCCATGGAGGAAGCGGCGATCTTGCTGGCAAATCCCGGCTTTGAAATTTCTACCGCTTGGGTTTATCAGCAAATCAATTTATCATTGACTCCACCCAAAAAAAATGTTACAATTCTCACTCGTTGTTTGCAGAATGGCGAGTTTTTCAACATCATGTGCCATCTCTATAACGGCTTAGAAGTACCTGTTCTATCGAAATACCCCGCTGTCGCTGAGATAAAAACCCAACTCAACAAATACCCAAGCAGCTGTGGGGTGCTCATGTCAGGAAGCGGCGCAACGGTGTTTGCGTTCATGCAAAATCAAGATCAGGCGAACCTGGCTGCCGCGAATTTCGAGAACGACTTCGCTTTTTGCAGTGCAACCCCCATGAGTAGCGTGGGAGTGCGTATCTCTTGATGGGCGGTCGCCAAGCGGTAAGGCACGGGTCTTTGGCACCCGCATGCGTAGGTTCGATCCCTACCCGCCCAGCATTTTTATAAGCCGTAGCTATCGTCACAGCTACGGCTTTCTTTTGTCTTGGAGGAATATAACATGCAACAAGTTAGACTTGAAGCCCAGAAACGGGAGGCTTCCGGCAAAGGTGCCGCGCGTGGCATGAGACGTGCAGGGAACCTTCCCGGCGTCCTGTATGGTCGCAAGAACGAAGTTATCCCCATCCAAATTGATGTACGAGGATTTCAGGATTTTCTGCACAATTACGGGGAAAACGCTTTTATCAATTTGGAAATTGCGGATCACGGCACTGAAAACGTGATGGTCAAAGAAATTCAGAGGGATCCAGTAAGCAATCAACTGCTTCACACAGACCTCCTCCGTATCTCAATGGACGAACCAATCACCTCACCGGTACCGATTACCCTAGTTGGATCCGCCCCGGGAATCCGAGAGGGAGGAATCCTTGAGTTTCCACACCGGCAATTAACGCTGCACTGTCTTCCAACCCTTCTACCTGAGGAAATTGAGGTCGATATCAACGGATTGGAGATCGACGATAGGGTCTCTGTGGAAGATGTCTCGCTTCCTGAAGGAATTGAAGTCCTCGATGACCCGAACACACGAATCGTCGCTGTTGTACCACCGAGGATCGAGGAAGAACCAGAAGTGGAAGCAGAGGAAGGTATGGAGGTAGAAGTAGCAGTCGACGAGGATGCGGAGCCAGAGGTCATCTCTCGCCGTGGTGCTGATGACGAAGAGGATGAGCAATAAGTATGTGGAATTTTGCCTGCAAGCTTTCCACTACTTTTTGGCGTTTGATAGACTACATATTCCCTCTATATGCGCCACAATAAGTCGGCAGAACATATAGCAATCAGTGGAGTAGACTCTCGATAGATCCGGACGGAATATAACCCAATCATCGGAAACACACTACTACAATCCTGTAGTCAGGTGCTTAATGATGCGTCAATTCATTCTATCCATTGCCATTCTGTTATCCAGTTGTATCGGTCATAGCTTTGCTCAATCCTCACTAATCCGTTTTGTTGATGGAAGCGGCAAGACCCTTGCCCAAGCGCAGATGATTGAACAGAGTGGTGGATTGTATCTGCCAGTACAGGCCTTGCGGGAAGCATTCGATCCGGGGATGACGCAACAGTATAGCTCCCCGACGAAGCGGCTAACCTTGAACCTCAGAGAGAAGCAGCTCCTTCTACGGATTGGATCACTAGCTGTGAGTGCTGATTCGGACGAAACGAAATTGTCGCTCTCTCATCCTCCACTAATCATCGAGGGGCAACTGATGCTTCCCCTCATATTTTTTACCGATCTTCTCCCCAAACTTTACGATTTTCGGGTGACCCATAATCCTGTAATACAGATGATACACATTACTGAAAAAACTGCACCGCTCCCCGATCTTTCCCCCGATACAGCTAAGGAAGGTCCGGCAAAATTTTTGGTCATCCTCGACCCCGGACACGGCGGTGCAGATACAGGCTATCAAGGAAGTACACTGCGAACAGAGAAGGATATTGTTCTTGAACTTGCCAAACAAATTGAGGAGGTTGCCCGTCAGAATCAGGTGGCGGTTCTGTTGACGCGGGATGCAGATTTTGAGCAGCGGCCGAAAGAGCGAATCGATATTGCACAAAATAATCAAGGGAAACTCTTTCTGAGCTTACACTGTAACGCCTCTTTTTCAGATCGTGCAGCTGGTATCCACCTCTACGTTAGTAATTCCTTGAGCATTACCCAATTCGACCGCCCACCAACCAATCCAAACGACACTTCACAACAGAGCATAACTATCGAGACTCTCTCACAAGAAGACTTCCTAATACAGAGTCGGAAGTTCGCTGCAATTCTCCAGACAGAATTGGAAAAACTCTCGCCTGCACCAATTCCCCTGAATGAGATACCGTTGGCAACGCTGGCGGCAGTCTACATGCCGGCAGTTCTTATTGAAATCGGCTATCTATCCAACGAAGCCGATGAAGCGCGACTCACTGATCCCGACAACCTTGCCTTCATCGCAAGAGGGATAGTGCAGGCAATCCAAACGTATGTCGCAGAATCAAATGGGGCAGAGGAAACTGCAAATGGCAGATAATGCGATGCACTCAAATCTGAAATCCAAGCAAATCTGGCAAGTTGGGATTTCAACCGTTACGCTCACAGTCACTATTGCTATCTTAGCGATATTTATATCATGTGATTCTAAACAGCCCGATCCAACGCCAGTCCCGCCCCCCTCACCTATTGTCATCTCCGAACCGGCGCAGACACAAATTCAAAAATGCACGCTCTTCTTCTTTGATACCAATTCGCTCAGACTCGCCGGTGAAGAGCGAGAGTTGGAACTATCCCAAGATGTCACTGCACGCCTCAAACAGACTATCACCGAACTCCTTAGTGACTCCATCAGTGGTTTATACCAAACCATTCCCAAAGGGACCCTCCTCTATGAAGTCTACATTGATGAACAATCAACAGCGTATTTAGATTTCTCACACCATCTCAAAGACGAACACATCGGCGGCACAACCAGCGAAGCCCTTACCATAGCCGCAATTCTGCGAACTGTTAAGATTAACTTTCCGGCGGAGATTAGGAAGGTGCAGATTCTTACTGAAGGGCTTGAGACGGATACAATTGGAGGGCACGTTGATATTTCAAAGCCGTTGAATCTCTCATTGGATTTGGAAGTCGTGAGTAGGCAAGCAGCATTAACAGAAGTGAAATCAACAGAACCAGAATCAACGGAACAGACAGAAGCCGAGACACTGGAAGCAGACCAAACCAGCACGCAGGGAACAGATCAATAAAGCCAGCTCCCAAAGCAGAATGAACCTTCCAAAGGTTTCCTAAAATTAGGCACGAATAATGTTCACATCAACAAAACTGATCATTGGACTCGGAAACCCAGGTCCCCGATACGAAAACACCAAGCATAATCTCGGATTTTGGGTTGTCAACGAACTCCTCCTGAGACTCCAGCTAAATCGGCTAGTGCCCCTGTGTAGATCACTCGTCGCTCGAACAGAATGGCACGACTCGAAGGTTATCTTTGCCAAACCGATGACCTATATGAACAAAAGCGGACAGGCTGTCAATATGCTCGTTCAGAAATTTGACATTTTCCCACACGATCTATGCGTGGTTTATGACGACCTGAACCTAGATATCGGTGTGCTACGGATAAGAAAGGCGGGAAGTGACGGTGGACATAACGGAATGAAATCAATTATCCATCACCTTGGAACACAGGATTTTCCGCGTTTGCGTGTAGGAATTGGAAAGGTAGAAGGAGATTGGATGAATCATGTTCTCAACGAATTTTCTGCTGCCGAGAGAGAAGATATCAGTTGGGCAATCCCCTGTGCAGCTGACGCAATTGAAACATTTGTCACAGAGGGCATTCAAACGGCAATGAACCGTTTTAACGGATGTGCGCCTCCGAAACATGACTCTTGACCCACTTCACTGCACATAAGAGAACAGTGTTATGATACAGGAACCGAGTTCTCTATTTTTGCATCATTTCGCAGCGAAACGTAACTCAGATACCGAACATCGCTAATTTCACCTGTGTTGACCGCCTCAATAACCGCACACCCGGGCTCAGATAGATGGATACAATCTGTGTATTTGCATTTGCCAAGATAACTCTCCATCTCCGGAAAATAGAGGTCAAGGTTCTCTGTATCAACTCCCCATAAGCCGACCTCTCGAATACCCGGCGTATCCGCTACCTCACCCCCAAAATCCAAGCAAAAAAGCTCAACCAGTGTTGTTGTATGCCTACCCTTCTGCGTTTTTAGTCCCACTTCACCAACACGCAAGTCCAACCCCGGATGAACTGCATTCAGCAGGCTCGACTTTCCCACGCCTGACGCACCGACAATGACGCTGAATTTATCTCGCAGTGCTTCCTGAAAAACTTCAATGGTCTGCGGCCGATGGATGCTAGTAAAAATCACCGGATAGCCGAGTCGCTTATATGCACTCAGGATTACACCCAATTTTCGCTGTTCTGCTGAGTCAACGAGATCGATTTTATTCAGGCAAACAACGGCATCCATCTCGCCTACTTCCGCTAATATCAGGAATCGATCCAAGAAACGAAGATTGAGATTAGGCAAACGAGTTGAGAGAACAGTAACTACCTGATCTGCATTTGCAACAACAATCTGTTCAATTGCATCCCGCTTGCCGGGGTATCTGCGTGAAAATTTTGTCCGCCGCGGCAAAATCTCCTCAATAACCCCCTCACCATTATCGAGCGGTGTCACAATCACCTCATCCCCAACAGCAACAGGATCCGCGTAGATTTGCTTTCCCTCCACAGACCTCTGGGCACGCTTGATACGCCCACGCAGCTGGCAACGAAGCACCGCGTCACTGTCCTGAACATCATAGAAACTGGTTCTAGCTCGAATAACTCTGCCTTGAATCGTATCCATAACGCAATTTACTAGCAGTAGGCATACTCCATATGCCGTAACCCTTCTGTAAAGTCCAGCCCCATCTCCGTAGGGACGAGGTTACCTCACCCGTTGTTCAAGGATTAAACCGTACCACATACCAGCAGAAAGCACACAACCAACTGTAACCGAAGATTTTAGACTGAAACCCCACACTAATATCAGCAACCCTTTAGTTTATACCTAACATAGAGAATCGGTCTAGACGTACGCTCTCATCGTCTGGAGTGCAGTCTCCACATCCGCATCAAAATCATCAAAACTGCATTCGCATGAGACACGCCCATCGTAGCCAGCACCCTCAAGGGCGGTAAAGAACTCCTCGAAATCGAAGTCATCGTTGCCCGGATACGAGCGTTTAGCAGGCTCAGCGATGTGGACATGCGCCAACCACTCCGCCGCATCAATGATATTCTGCGTCGGCTCGTCCTCTTGCCAGACATGGTAGAGGTCTGCTAACAACTGAATCCCTTCCCGGTTGACCCGTTGCGCCATCTCCAATCCGTCAGCAACGGTGCGGAGGATATTGCCCTCTCGGTGACAAATGGGTTCTATTACGATTGTAATATCGTGCGCTTCAGCGTGATCCGCAGCCATGTCCAGAAATTCCGCAATCTGATCCAACGCTCTCTCTTCCGAATAATCTCCCTCAAGATTGCGGGATCCGCTGCTACCGTAGACGATAATCTCTCCACCAATCCCCTTCGCCCGCCGACATGCGGTTTCAACATAACGCGACAATCGTGGGAAATCAACCGCGTCCCCGACAACACGCAGATCGCCAGGAATAAAACCTGAGTACGCTTCGGGCTTCAAAGTTGCCTGTGCCACACGTTCCTGAATTTCCTGAAAGTCTGCATCGCTTGCTTCCGGAATGAGCGCGTTTCTCACTCCCAATTCAATGTAATCATAGCCAACCGCTGCGAGCCTATCAATTTTTTCGAGCGGAGCACATACGCCAAATCTCATACTATTCTCCTGTCTTTTAACGCTAGTTCAGAAACAGATCGACATCCATTTACGCGCTATCGCCTGCGATTTCTCGGACCTTCTCGAAGAAAGCCTGTTTACGTTCCGTATTGAGTCCCCACTGCACCGGCACACTCTGGTAACCGTCGCAGTAGTTGTTCTCCCCCGGATCGAAATAACCCCATGACGCATACTCATTAATCGCAGCAACGAAGTTATTAAGCGGCTTGTCGAAATCAAAGTGATCATCTTCGTTGAACAGGATTGGTATTGGGCGGTAGCCGGGCACCTGTCGCGCCTGCTGAACCATCTCCGCGATGCGGTTGGGGTCGCGGACACCATTGCCGTGCATCAGCAGAAAGTCTGATGTTCGCACGACGTTCTCCCGCGAGACTCTTCCCCCGCCGTAGCTTGTTCCAACAAGCAGCCGCCGTCCGTCGTGGGTTATCCCTTTAATCCGTTCAATTAACTCATGAACGCGGTCCGGTTTCAAAATATCATGGAGATATCGCTGAACGTTACATTCATTGTTGACCTCAACGAGGACATTCGTATATCCCTGATTAAAGATCCAATGTGTAACATTATCCACAGCACGAACAACCGCTGCTTCGTCGTGGACACGCTCATCTTGCCCAAAATAGAAATAACCCAGAATCACAACCATGCCAAGCGCATCGGCACGATCGATGATGCGAGTCAATCGATCCATATAATCAGCGTTCAAGCTCCCATCGGCTTCAATCCCTGTATTGTGCCACGGCTGCCCCTTCGAGTATCCTTCGGGACTGCCGCCTTGAAGATTGATTGTGAATGCCAATAAACCGTAAGATCTCCATTCAGGCATTGCCTCCAGAAACTCAAGCGTGTTCCTTTCTGCATCCCATTCGCCTGTGTCAGGATATGCCCACATACCGACAGTCTCGGGGTTCCGATCGTCGAAAACCCCCTGCACCATCCGCGAATTGAGGAGCAATCCTTCAACCTTATGCCCGTTATAATATCGACCGGGATAGGTTATTTTTCCATTGATGTAAAACGCATCGTCAGCAATACTTACAGCAGTCTGTCTTTCCATATCATTACCTTTTTGAATCCATGTCAACTCCCCAAACTTGAAACATAGGGTTTGTAGTAATGTAAGTTGGGTTGAATAGGAACTGTGAAACCCAAATCAATCCTAATGAATGATGAACTAACATAGTCTTGACGGGACAACAAGCATTGGCTCGCGTTATCTTATGAACGCTCCTCCACTAAAACGGCACCGGCACCCTGTCACCATGCCAAGGAAAAGCATAGCTCGGCTGATTCACAAAACGTCCCATCCCTCCCTCTAGTCGAATACTCGTGGAGGGAGGCAGTTCGACTACGAAATACTTGCTATCAACAGGAATCGTCCTCTCCGACGCCCCTTCTTGTTCAATCGTCCGAAACTGGACTTGATTGAATTGATGTTCTCCAAAAGCACCCGCCTGCACAATCACATTTCGGATCTCAGTTCGACTGAGGTTCACAAGCTGAATGCCCACCCGATCCGCTTCCAATTTATCAACTAACGCGGCGACATCTTTCGGAAGTCCGGGACGAGCACGGTCCATGTCGAAATAACGCACCGTTGCACGCAACAATCCACCGTTGTAGATAGGTTGCGGCGACCCCATCGTGACCTGCGTAAGTCCCTTGGTAACAACAGGGTTGGGGGGCCACCGGTTTTCAGCAATAATCTGCGCGGTATCGCGTGAATCATGACGCATAAACTCATACATCCCCAAGACATACTGATATTCCGTCTGTAACCGTTTCTCGGGCCAATCGGGGTTTACACCGTCGTAATAGTTAAAGCGTGCTTCCAGATTCCCACCGCTCCGGTCACCTGCGACCTCGACTTCATTCCAATCGCTTTCCCTCTCACCAGCACGCAGTTGTGCGATTAGCTCATAATCCCTTACCCCCATCGATGCATGGTACACCCGCGCCAACCATTGAATCCCCCGCGGTTGATACCCCTCCCAACCGTTAGGTGTAATCCGTGTCGGGACAAGCAACTGACCATCTTCCCGTGTCTTAGCAAGGCTCAACAGAAATTCAATCTGTGAACGGATGAACTCCAAATAGCCAAAGTCACCCGTAAGCAACAGAGCGCATTCGGAGGCGATGGTTGCTGCCAAAAACGCATTGCGGGCAGAGTTGCGACTGTTCCAGCCGTAAAATCCACCCCACCACTGACCGTTGCGCTGTTCCCCTACCTTCCCCGTAGGTCCGACGTTATCAGGAATAATCCCGTTGTTCTCTCGCGTCCGATCCATCCATGCTTCCGTATATTCAAGAACCCATCGCTTATATTTCTCCTCACCGGTGTAGAGATACGCATTGGTGATGAGACCCGTAGCTGCTAAATTGTCGGGGATGTCACCGTTAAGAATAACATTATCAAAGATCTTTAGAATATCTTCCACCCGTTCCGGGTTCTCAAACCAGTCCGCCTCCAAATCCTTAACGACCGGATAGAGGTTTGACCGTTGAGCGTGCCCATGGGCAACACCGCCCGGATAGTAAATCGGATCCAACAGCACCTTCGCCATCGCAAGGTCCGCATGAAAACGAGGACCAACGCTGCCGTGGAAAGGTGAGCGAATAATTCTATACTCAGGGTCATAGTTGGGTGCTTCGGGATCTTCAGCCATATACATCGCCGCGAACCGCTTGGCACGTCGGATATTTTCCGGGTGGGTGGGATCTGCCAGTCCAAAGCAATAAAAAGACTGATTTCCTTCGCCCATGTGAAACCAGTCTGCAGGACCGTTTAGGTTGTAGTATTCATTGTGGAGTTGTACCCGAAATTCCGGGTGTTGTGGATCATCGTCCCGGCGTACAACACCATCATTATAAAACCGGGTGATTGCATTCCACTCTTGGAGACCGATCTCGAGTACCCTCTCATCCGCCCCGAGGGCGTAGAGAAGTCCTTTGTATGAATGCGCTTCGTATATGTCATCGACATCGTTCGCGTTATAAGGGGTTCCATCAAGACGACTATACTTCTGCGCCGCCAAATCCACCGCTTTCTCCATGAGGCGGATAAGTTGACGCTCCATGAGTGCCCACGCCGGCGGCGAAGAGATCTCTGTCGCCTTTATAGAAACTATATTTTCTGATAAGTTTGGGCCTGCCATCGTTCAACTCCCAAAGAAAGAAATAGGTAGGCAAGGAACGGTTCCATCCCGATCGCCTGTCCTAACCACACCGCAAGGAGGGCCATTATCTCACATCAACATCTATTTTTCAACGTCAAATCAGAGACTATAGTGAATTCTAAAAATAAATAGACACTTGCGCCCCCCGGTAGATGCGGTTGGAAACCGCACCGGTTTGGAGTGTCTCATTAATTCTAAGGTCCACTATAAATCCAATTTTCTAAGTGTCGGCAGTATACACCTCCACCCTTTTTGATTTGGTTACATAGCGTGACTAGGGTCATTTAATTCTCCTGTGAGAGGGATTTCCCAAGCCCGATACTTCACCAGCCAAGCGATCCCCTCGTTACGTCTTTTCGACCCAAATGGTTAAAAAGCCGAAAACTGAATAGCCCTATAGCGTGACTAAAATGCTTGACAAAATAAAGTATCTCATATCATAATTCAAGTTACCAATTAAATACCAATAGTGAGATCTCTCCACAAAATGACAAATATTTTCGCTCCAGAGGAGTGATATGTCTATAAAAAGGGATTGATGGCTGCCTCCGTTCCAGAGGAGCGGCATGTCCAATCTACTATATCATATCTTTCCCTATTTCAGCCGGAAACGCGTTGATAACACACCACCTAAAGTACCGTGAGGGGCGATAGTTGAAGTTCAGTTACGCGAGTTGGAAGGAAAAGAGTGGGGAGCGGCTCGTTTAGAGGCAGACTAACATAGTCCAGGATTCCATCGGAATTTTCCTATTCTTGATGACTTTGATCTTGAATATCAGCCACGTTTCCTTTATAATATTTGGTGCTATATCAACCTATTAAACTTACTTCCAGATGGGGGTCTCATTCTTAAATAGAAGAAAAAAATTGTAAGGTTAGGTGGATATGCGCTGCATCATTGAATCTTTACACTACTTAACCGATTGCCAAAGGGCAGTCAGGGGTTCGAGGGGACAGTAGACACACGCGAGCCCCAAAAGGAGAACGCAAAATGACAACTACTGAAATTAAAGCAATGGCTACAGAGTATATCATGAACACCTACGGGGAACGCTCACTGGCGTTTGTCCGTGGAGAAGGAGCTTATCTTTGGGATGCAGATGGGAAAAAGTACCTCGATTTCCTAGGCGGTTTAGCCGTCAACGGTTTGGGACATTGCCATCCCAACGTAGTCGCAGCCATCCGTGAGCAAGCGGGAAAACTCCTGCATGTCTCCAATCTCTACTACATTGAACCGCAAGCGCAGTTGGCAAAACTACTTATTGATAACTCTGATATGGATCAGTGCTTTTTCTGTAATAGCGGTGCCGAAGCCAACGAAGCCGGGATTAAACTTGCACGGAAATTCACCAAAGACCAAGGTAGAGAAGACGCCTACGAGATTATCACAATGGACAACTCGTTTCATGGGCGTACAATGGCAACAATAACGGCAACCGCTCAAACCAAATACCACAAGGGATTTGAGCCGATGGTACCGGGATTCAGCTATGTTCCGTATGATGACCTTTCGGCTGTGGAAGCCGCAATCAGTGACAAGACCTGCGGCATCCTTGTAGAAACAATCCAGTCCGAAGGCGGCGTCAACACACCGGCCAGCGGTTACATCGAAGGGCTGCGCGAACTATGCGACAAACACAGTTTGGTGCTCATCCTTGACGAAGTACAAACGGCGATGGGGCGGCTCGGTCCACTGTTTGGGTATCAAAGTTATGGCATTATCCCCGACATCATCACGATGGCAAAATCCCTCGGTGGAGGGGCCCCAATCGGTGCGATGCTCGCTAAGGGGGATATTGCGGACAGTTTCGTCCCCGGCACCCACGCGGCGACGTTTGGAGGGAATCCGCTGGTGACTGCCGCAGCGTGTGCAACAGTAAAAACCATCCTCGATGAAAACCTCGGCGAAAATGCTGTCAAGATGGGTGACTATCTGGAGAGCAAACTGATGGCACTTAAAGACCGATACCCGATTAAAGAGGTACGCGGCAAAGGCTTGCTGCAAGGGTTGGTGCTATCTGTCGATGCCAACGCACTCGCTGCCAAGTGTATCGAAAACGGCTTAATTACGATCTGCACTAACGATTATGTTCTTCGCTTTTTACCGCCGCTCAATATCACGACTGCACATGTTGACGAAGCGGTTTCGATCGTCGAGAAATCGCTCGCTGAAACTGTCTAGTGCTGACAGCAACATAATTTACTCGTTAAACAGAACCAGAAACCGAGTTTTGAGTAAAAACTCGGTTTCTACACATAGGAGAAAAACTAAGACTCAAAAGTGCAGAGTCTTTCTATAATACTCATGCCAACTACAAAATCTTTGTTATGGTTGGGGGCTATCATCCTCACCACCTGCAACGGGTGTGACAAATCCAAACCCAATGCAGTTTTAGAAACTAGCAAAGGACGAATCGTTATCGAACTCTATTCCGATGCCGCACCGAAAACAGTGGATAACTTCGCAACCCTCATCCAACAAGGGTTCTACGACGGACTCTCCTTCCACCGCTATGTGCCTGACTTTGTAATTCAAGGCGGTGACCCAGCGGGTGACGGCACTGGAGGACCCGGGTGGATGATCTACGGCGAATTCCAAGACCCCGAACTTAGGTCTAAAATGCCCAAGCACGAGAAAGGCACTGTCGCAATGGCGCGAACGCAACAACCAAATTCTGCGGGCAGCCAATTCTACATCTGCTTGAATCCAGACCCCAATGGGTATCAGCACCTCGAAGGCGATTACACCGCCTTTGGGCGCGTCATCGAAGGGTTAGAGGTGGTCGATCAACTCCGCCAAGGTGATAGGATGAATAAAGTCACACTCGAGGGCTACCAACCGCCAACAACAGAAAGCAAAAAATGACTTCAATCATGTTAAGAATTCGTGCAAAGAAACCGAGTTTTGAAGAAAAAACTCGGTTTCTCTGAGCTGCTTTGCACTTTCTTTTGACATGAACTAATAACTTTACGCGAAAGGCAAATAAATCTCATGGAAGAATGGAAAAAACTCGTTCGGGATACGGTTAATACACCTGAAAAACTCGCCGCTGTCTTCGATGTCGATCTCGACGAGATAAAGCGCGTTCACGAAGTATTCCCTATCCGTATCAATCCCTACTATCTAAGCCTGATCGAGGAGCCGGGGGACCCAATCTGGAAACAGGTTGTGCCAGACCCAAAGGAACTGATCAGAACCGGTTTTGAGGAAGATGATCCACTTGGTGAAGAGGATGATAGCCTGGTCCCCAACGTCACGCACCGTTATCCGGATCGGGTCCTGTTCTATGTCAACTACATGTGTCCGATCTACTGCCGATTCTGCACCCGAAAACGCAAAGTGGGAGATCCGGACTCCATCCCTGATAACAATATCGAAATGGGTTTGGACTATATCCGAAGTCACCCTGAAATCCGTGACGTGATTATCTCCGGCGGTGATTCACTGATGTTGACGGATCGAAAAATCGACTATATCGTCGGCAGCCTCCGCGACATCAAACACCTCGAAATTATCCGAATCGGCTCGCGGGTCCCCGTTACCCTACCGCAACGCATCACGCCAGAACTATGTGCAATCCTCAAGCAGTATCACCCCTTTTACATTAACACCCACTTCAACCACCCTCGCGAAGTTACGCCGGAAACCGAGAAAGCGTGTGGCCTGTTGGTGGATGCCGGTATCCCCGTCGGCAATCAGGCGGTCCTGCTCAAAGGCGTCAACGACGATCCCGCAGTCATGGTCGATTTAATGAAAAAACTCCTCAAAATCCGCGTCAGACCCTACTACATCTACCAGGCAGACCTCGTTTACGGGACAGACCACTTCCGCACATCAATCAAAACAGGCCTGGAAATCGTCTCGGCGTTACGCGGGCATATCTCTGGGCTCGGCGTACCGCACTACGTGGTTGATGCACCCGGTGGCGGCGGCAAAATCGCGCTCATCCCCAATCCCGTCGTATCCTTTGACGATGAGGAGATCCGATTGAAAAACTACGAGGGCAACACCTACAGCTATCCAAGCACATCCTTTTATGATGAGGATTGGTAGAATTTTAGGAAAATTACCTCCCATAAGGAGTTAGTCCTTTCGTAGGGAACAACGATCGTTGTTCCCTACAAACCAGACCAGGTGCCTACGGATTGATTATAGTCGCCCGACTCATCGGTGGAGAGAGTAACATGAGTGATCTGCAAAAATACGTTAATAAGCGTGTTCAGTCAGACCCTGAATTTGCGGACAATTTTTTTGAAGGCTACGAGAGTTTTAAGGTAGGAATTTTACTACGTCAAGGACGCGAAGCAGCAGGAATGACGCAAGAAGACATGGCACGTCAACTTCGCATGTCACGATCTGCAATTGCTAAGGTCGAAAACCGTACAGAGGAAGTTCGATTATCTCTGATCAAGCAATATGCTGATGCACTAGGCAAAAGTTTATACATTAGTATCACCTAACTTTATTGAGGGGTGTTCATAAATATTCCCTGTGAGAGTGGCATCCTTGCCACGACTTCCCTCAATTTGGGAAACAATCGGGATCAGGAGATCCCTCTCACAGGTGTCTGTGTCTGCATTATGCTATTGACTGAATTATGAACACCCTTGACTTTATTAACATTTTCTGGACGAGAACCGTTAGCAGATTTTCGTCGGTGTTCAAGATCTTGTTTGGGTTGTTAAAAAAAACCGTGTGAAATATGAAAAAACTACAATTTTGGACTTTTACGCTGCTATTGGCTTTCAACCTATTTATAGCAATTACTCAACAAGGGAAAGCAGATTCCAACAGACCTTCTATCAATACTAACGGCATGGTTCGACTGGTTTACTTTCTGCCTAACGACCGCCCCGCCCGCCCTGATCGCATTGCTGCGCTCAAAGAGTTGATACAAGATGTGCAGGTATTTTATGCCGATGAAATGGAACGGCATGGTTTCGGCAGAAAAACTTTTCGCATTGAGACCGATGCAGGTGGTGACCCTATTGTGCATCAGATTGATGGACGATTTGGTGAGCTGCATTACTACCAACTACCCGGTAGCCCTAAAATTTTGAAGGAGGTCTATGAGAACCTTCCTATCTCTGAGCATATTCATTTCATCGCAATAGATTTGAGCTATGAAGCACTTGATGACGGAATTGCCTGTGGCGTGGGGAAGGCTGATTTTCTACCCAGCAGTGGTGAATCGGCCGGGAGCTTTGCCCTTATTCCCGCATCCGGTTTCTGTTTTTATGACACCAAAAATGTTGTGCATCCATTGCGGGCGGCAACGCACGAGCTCGGGCATGCCTTTGGGCTCGGGCATGACTACCGTGACGGTGATGCTGTTGTCGGTGGGGCAGGTTATCAGTTGTCGGCATGTGCCGCGGAATGGTTGTCTATGAGTTCGTTTTTTAACACACATTCTGTTGGCGGGTCACCCGGCTCTGTTGCGCTGCTTGAGATTCGTGCCTCTGTGCGAAATGAACTGCATCTGCGTTTTCAGGTTAGCGACCCTGACGGGTTGCATCAAGCGCAGTTGTCGGTAGTGAAGCATGATCCATGGGAAGATTCACACCTGATCGGCTGTAAGGAGTTGGTTGGGGAAACACAGACGATTGAATTTGTGACTACGGAGTTGATAGACGCTGATAGCGTCATTTTTCAATTTATGGATAATCGTGGGAATGTTACTCGGGTAACGATTCCAATTGATGTTGCTGCTGTGCTGCCACCCCCACAAAATGTCTCAATCCCTGATCAGAACTTGGCGGCGGCGATACGCGAGGTGCTGGGTTTTGGTGCTAATGATGGCATTGTGGATCGGCACATGATTGGTATTAAGGATCTGCGTGCTGATGAGCGTGAGATAAGAGACCTCGGGGGACTGGAGTATGCAGGCAATCTCGTCCGCCTGTTTCTTGGCGGGAACCGAATCAGCAATCTCGTTCCGCTTTCAGGTTTGACGAAGTTAAAGTTTTGGCACTTGACGGAAATCAAGTTCGCAGTGTTCAGCCGCTTTCGCGTCTTGTACGCTTAGAGGAGCTATTTCTTGGCGAGAATGGGCTTGGTGACGAGGGTGTCAGCCATCTTGCGAGTGTTGTGGGATTGCGCACGCTGTCTCTTCGCGATAATCATATCAGTGACATTGGATTTCTTGCACATCTGACACGAATGAGAGAGCTGTATCTCGGCCATAACAATATCGGAGATATCAGCCCTCTCAAGCATCTGACTATGCTGCAGCGACTGCACCTTCAAGGGAACAACATTTCTGATGTCTCTCCTTTAGTAGGATTGACCGCGTTGAAAGAATTGCACCTTGCAGGAAACCCTGTCAGTGATATTAGTCCGTTGTATGCACTGCTGCGTCAGAATCCCGATCTCAAGATTTATCTTGAGGGTGGTAAACCATTGACACCGAAGACAGTGTCAATACCCGAACCGGTCAATATCCCTGACCCCAACCTCCGTGCTGCGATTGAGAAAGCATTGGGCAAGGCATCGGGGGACACAATCACCGCATCAGACATGGCGAAATTAACCCGCCTTGAGGCACAAAACACAAACATCAGCGATTTAACTGGACTTGAACATGCGACCAACCTGACAGAGCTGTTTCTTTGGGACAACAACATCACAGACATCTCAGTATTGTCGAGCTTAACGAACCTAACAGTCCTGTGGCTTATGGATAACAATATCTCGGATCTTTCGCCTTTAGTTGCAAATACAGGATTGGGGAAGGGAGATACGGTTGATGTAAGCGAAAACCCCCTGAGTTACCAATCAATTAACACCCACATACCCACCCTCCAGCGAAGAGGGGTTGAGGTTATATTTAAGAACCTAAAGCCTACGACATCAGAATACACCCTGTCGATACCGGCGGGCACTAGCTTGATTCACGTCCCGTTGAAGGTAACAGCGGTTGACGGGGTAGCCAAGACCGTCACAACTATCTCGAATCTCTACGATGCACTCGGCGGTGTGTTGACCGTTAACTTCCTTATGACCTATGACTCCCAACAAGGTTGGATCGGCTATTGGGGGGCTTCGGATGCAGGCACACCCGCCGACAGAACTTTGACCGATGACATAGGGATCATCGCTGGTATAAAAGCCCCGGTGTCGCTTCGTCTGAGTGGCACCGCCCTGGGAACAAATGGAAACAGCACCATCACCTTGACCCCAGGTCTCAACCTGGTGGGGATCCCATTGAGAGATGAAAGGATCAACCGCGTGAGTGATCTACTCAGGCTCGATGGGATTTGGGGGAACGTCTCTATGATTATCCTCACTGAGGACGGAGACTTCCAATCCGTTGGACACGCGGGGGATCCGGGCGATGTTCCTATCACAGGGGGACAAGGCTTTATCCTGATGGCTCAACAAGCGGCGCAGATTACAATCTCAGGTGAAGCGTGGACTAGCGTTTCAGAGACAGCCGCCGCTCCACTAGTAACACGCAAAGGTATCAAAGTGGGGGATGCTACGCCTGTTTTAGCGTTGAGAGGTTCGGTTGTTGACGAAGAAGCGGCCTTAAATACGCTAGGCTTCCGTGTAACTGTCAAGAATCTTTCAAGCGGCAGAACGGTCACCGGTATGACCAAAGATGAAGGGTCGGGCTATCGGCTCACCGTCGTTGACATAGAAAAAGGACGGGCAGCTGCGATTGGAGACACCCTTGAAATCTCTGCACAGGCCCTGGATCCGTTTATCGATGTGACACCGTTGCGATATACGGTAACGGCGGAAGATGTGAGGCAAAGTTGGATTCAGTTGCCGGCGTTGGTCGCCTATGAGATACCTGCAGAGACGGAGTTGTTAGCAAACTACCCGAATCCGTTCAACCCTGAAACATGGATACCGTATCGTTTGGCGGAGGACGCTTTCGTCACTTTGACCATCTACGACCTAAATGGTCATCTTGCCCGTACCCTTGACGTTGGACATCGGATTGCAGCAGCTTACGAGAGTCGGTCAAAGGCAATCTATTGGGATGGCAGAAACGACCTTGGCGAACCAGTGGCAAGTGGAATTTACTTTTACACCCTGACCGCAGGAGATTTTTCTGCCACGCGGCGGATGGTGATATTGAAGTAGGTAGCATGGCAAGGAATGGATTAACATATAATGGGAATCTATGGACAAAATCATTCTCAAAGGGATTCAATTTCACGGCTATCACGGCGTCGCAGAGGCAGAACGTCAGCTTGGGCAGAAGTATGAAATAGACCTTGAGCTGATGATCGATCTCTCCGCCGCCGGCAGAACCGATGACCTCACCCACACGATCGACTACGCCCAAGTCGTCCAACTGGCAATTAAAATTGGAACACAGCAGTCATTTCAACTCTTTGAAGCCCTCGCCGAAACGATTGCAGAGGCAATCCTCGCTCAATTCCAAATCGAGGAAGTCCGAATCGCTGTCAAAAAATTATCCCCTCCTATTGAACCAACCCTCACCTATGCAGGCGTTGAGATCTATAGGAAGCGAGAGCCAAATGGATAACCACGTAAATCCATCCCTGCATCAGACATCACAGCCGGCTTCGCCCTATCGGGGTTTCAGGTTTCACGTAAACCCTTGTCAGGGGAGTTGTTTCATTCTCAGCATCTGTTTTCTACTAATCACCTGCCAACTTGTTATAGGCAGCGACGCGCCTGCGTTCCCACCGAATCCCAAACCAACTCGCACAGATCTGTTTGGCGATCTGCATCCGGGCGTTCATATCTACCGATACGATTGGCATCAAGAGGGGTGTGTCCTCTACGTCGCCGAAATGGATCGTTCCCATACCGACCTTCATTTTGAAGCGGCAATCGCGAAGGATCAAATATTAGGCAAGGAGACCGTCAGATCCATAGCAAATCGACGCTCACAGCGCGGTGACCGCCGCGTTTTGATTGCCATCAACGGTGGATTTGGTGTTCTCGGTGATATGAAAGGATACGGTGGTGCGTTAGAAAATCTGCATATCCAAGCAGGAGAATTGATGACGCAACCCGCTTCGGATAGAGCGGCGTGTTTCGGCGTGACATCGGAGGGCGAGTTCTTGATTGGACCGGTTGAAATGGAGGCTGCCGTGACGGTGGGAACATATCGCTTTCCGCTTGAGTGCATCAACCAGAGATTTCTCGATGGCTGTCAATCTATCCTCTATACCCCCCGCATGGGCGATTCGACGCACACAAACCGTAGGCGGGCTTATGAGATTATTCTGGCCGGACTTCAGCTACCAATCACAGGCAAATACGAAAGCGACTTCATCATTGATCGGTTTGGGAGAGGTGGTAACAACCCAATCCCTGAAAACGGTGCGGTGATCTCCTTCCGCTCACGAATCGATAAAAAGTTGGAAACACAGTTAGGCGAGGGAAAGAGGGGACAGATAGAAATCGGTCTCAAGCCAGCTATCTGGAATCACGCAATACAATCAATTGGTGGGCGGATACGGCTGGTGAAAAATGGAAGAGTCAACGAAATCCTAGCAAAGCATCACTATGCCCAGAAAAATCACACCTCCGGAAAACGGCAGCGCGACTTAGCATTGAGTTACGAACCGCGCACCGCCCTCGGTTACAACAAACAGAAATTGATTTTAATCGTGGCAGACGGACGACGGGCGGGGTATAGTACGGGGTTGTCCCTATATCGGCTCGCAACCCTCCTTATTGAGCTCGGTGCAACAGAAGCCATCAATTTGGACGGCGGCTCATCAAGCACCTTTGTTGTCGATGGAGAAGTCGTCAATCGTCCCTCCGGACAGCGTGAGCGCGATGTCCTTAACGCTGTTCTTATCACGGTTGATCCGCCCCGGTAAAGAATTTTTTCATAGCCTTCCGCTGTAATCTGTGATAAAATCTCATCACACAATAAAGGGACACAGGCTCGATGTACTGAACTGGCCCGTCTGTATGCAGTCTTCAACAAATTATAATCACCAGCCAAAATATTAGGAGATACAAGATGCCAGAACGAGTCGAACTGAATCCACCTTGGCCCTGGGCGAGCCAATTCCGGATTGCTCAAGGAGTACAAGTGGGAAATACCGTGTATGTATCAGGACAGGTCGCTTTCGATCCACAGGGCAATTTAGTCGGTGGGGATGACATGGGCGCGCAGTCACGACAAGTTTTCGTCAATATCCAAGCAGTCCTCGCCGAAGCCGGAGCCACTATGGAGGACGTGGTAAAGATCACCGCGTTTCTTACCGATATGAGCCGGTACGCAGAATATGCAGCAGCGCGTACCGAAGCATTCCCAAACAACATACCAGCCAGTGCCACAGTCGCCACGCCGACACTGGTTAATAGCGATCTGCTTGTTGAGGTTGAAGCAATCGCCGAGATCGGCTGTGGTTAGGGAATGTAGTTGTAAAATGCTCTTAAATATCTCACAATGGACTTGCTGTATCACTAAAATCAAAGAAGCAGTATAGCACATCTTCGAGGAAAAAGTGGTGATTTCTTTTATTTCCATTTCTTGACAATACGAAGCGATAGCCCAATGCCAGACGCACCTACCACCTTTCAGAGGGGCTTGACGCTCAAATCTTGTCTGATCGCCCTGTTGCTCATGCCAATCACTGCGTATTGGCTTATCGAGCTTGAAGTCGTTCGCTATACCTTCCCGACAATTATCCATCCGTTTTCAAATGTTATTTTCGTCATTTTTTGGCTCCTGCTGATTCGGCACATACTTGTCAAAATCTCTCCAACACTTGGTCTCTCCCAGCAGGAACTTCTCACCATCTACATCATGTTGGGGTTTGTTTCCTGTCTCTGTTCGTATGACATGATGGAGATCTTAGTCCCAATCTTGGGACACCCGTTTCGGTTTGCAACTCCCGAAAACGGTTGGCGAGAACTGCTTTTCAAACATCTTCCCGAATGGCTTACTGTGCGGGATGAAAAAGCCCTGACACCATTTTATAAAGGAGGCACAACTCTCTACGAAGAGGGGTATTTTAAGGCATGGCTCATCCCCGGCGTTGCTTGGATCGCATTCCTATTTGCACTGATGGTTGTGATGTTGGGACTCACCACCCTGTTGCGGAAGCAGTGGACGGAACACGAGCGATTGACATATCCGCTGATCCAACTCCCGCTAGAGATGACCAATCCTAGATCTAGCTTTTTCAAAAACAGACTGATGTGGTTTGGCTTCGGCATCGCAGCCTTAATCAGTATCGAAAATCTGCTCAATTCAATTTACCCCGCATTCCCCTACATCCCCGTCAAACGTCAGAACATCCATCAGTTTTTCACGGAGCGACCTTGGAACGCAATGGGCAGCGTAAGGCTCTCTTTCTACCCTTTTGTTATTGGCATCAGTTTTCTTATGCCACTTGATCTCCTACTTTCATGCTGGGTGTTTTATTGGGTTTACAAAATTGAGCTGATGGTCGGGAACATCATGGGTTGGCAGGGGCTACCACGATTTCCATATATCGCTGAACAGAGTTTCGGCGTGTATATTGGGCTATTCGCGGTTGCATTGTGGACAGGAAGGGCGCATTTTACAAGATTAGGACGCCATCTGTTCAGCAGTACCACCTCCACGTCACAACTGGATGACTCCTATGAACCGATACGATATCGGTTGGCATTTACGTGTGTGGTATTTGGCATGATTTTCTTAACAGTCTTTTCCTATAAAGCAGGTATGCCCCTATGGGTAATACCACTATTCTTTGGGATTTACTTTTTACTAGGGACGATGATTGCGCGGCTGCGTGCGGAAATGGGATTCTTGTGCCACGATTTTCAAAACGGTGTCGATCCGCATCACATGATTATCGACGCCTTCGGGACCCGCCGCCTGGGTGCTGGTGCCCTCACCGTTTTTACGTTGTACATGCACGTTACTTTCGCAAACCGTACCAATCTGATGCCGCAGCAACTAGAAGCCTTCAAGATTTCGGAACGGCGAAATATTAATCCCCGCCATATCGTTATCGCTATCGTGCTCGCAACACTCATTGGGGCAATCGCAACGTACTGGCTTTTGTTGGACAACTACTATCGACACGGTGCCGAATCGGGATACTACATGGGACCAACCACAGGACGGGGCTGGATTTATCACCGACTTGAAAGCTGGCTGAACTCCCCTCAAGAGCGAGATGAACCAGCACTTGCCTTCATGGGTGGCGGACTCGGTATAGCAGTGGTCCTGATGTTGCTGAGAGGACATTTTTTGTGGTGGTCGCTCCACCCTCTCGGCTATGCAATGGCGGATAGCTGGGGGATGTACAACCTGTGGAGTTGCCTATTTGTCGCTTGGGCGTGCAAGGCAGTTATTCTGCGCTACGGGGGTCTCAACGGCTATCGACGTGCTATTCCCTGTTTTTTGGGTGTGGCGTTGGGGGATTATCTGTTAAGCAATATCTGGGGAATTTTAAGCATTCTGACCAATACCCCCTTATACCAATTTTTCCCCTAGTTCATTGTTCGTTCTATACAAATTCAGCAGAAACGAAGGTGTAGCCATGAAGCTAAGTTGTATACCTGTTTCACTCTACGAAGATATTTTCAGTGGCAAGAAATCGGTTATCAATTGGATTCATTTTGCCGATTCCCTAGGACTGGAGGGGGTTGACTTCAGCGTAAAATTCTTCCCAATCCGAGACGAAGATACCCTTAATGCCATATCTGAGGAAGGGCAAAAGATTGGTATTGAGTTTTGTGCATTGGCATGTTATCCTGATTTCACACATCCGGACCCCGATCAACGTGCCCTAGAGATTGAACAGATGAAAGCGGACGTGCAACTGACAGCGGCACTTGGTGCTAAATACGCCCGTGTGACCGCCGGACAGAACCACCCCGGCACGGATCGAACACAAGGAATCCGATGGGCAGTGGCTGGGCTTCGCCAAGTCCTTGATGAAGCAGACAAATTAGGAATAACCCTGGTCTACGAAAATCACACCAAAGGGGCACCTTGGCACTATTGGGACTTCTCACAACCGAGCGATATCTTCTTGGAAATTCTCAACAGTCTCGCGGACACCTCGCTCAAGGTCTGCTTTGATACTGCAAATTCCCTAGTTCTCCGAGAAGATCCGATAGCGTTGCTAGAAGCTGTAATAGACAGGATAGCGGTCGTTCATGTGTTTGACATCCGCACCCCGGGTGAATTCGAGACAGTCCTTGTTGGCACGGGAGCGTCCCCTATAAAACAAGTCTTCTCCATTTTGAAACGAAATGGCTACGATGGCTGGTTAAGCATTGAGGAGGCGAGCCGTACAGGAGAAGCGGGATTTGAAAAAGCTGTCCCCTTCGTCCGCCGTGCATGGGAGGAAGCTGAATGCTAGCGTTATCAAAAGCTAAGGAAACGGAACCATGACCAAAGCCCCCCAATCGGGCCTCCTCACCGAATCAAATATGGCGTTGTTCGCTGACTATTACGAGCTTACGATGGGCAAGGCAGATTTTGATAGCGGGAACAACGCAATCTGTACCGAGAACTACTTTGTCCGATTCATCCCACAAGGCGAGTATATGATTGCGGCAGGATTGGAGCAGGTTATCCACTACATCTTGAGCCTGCGCTTTACCGATGCAGACCTCAAATGGCTGAAGCAAAGCAAGCCGCCGCCGGATATGAGCGATGACTTCCTGGATTACCTGCGTCACTTCAAATTCGACGGCGATGTCTATGCAGTGCCTGAAGGAACCCCCGTCTTCGCAAACGAGCCACTGATCAATGTAACAGGTCGATCAATCGACATCCAGATCTTTGAGACCTATCTCCTCAACGTGATGAATTTCCAGACGTTAATCGCCACGAAAACAGCGCGGATTGTTCATGCCGCACGTGGACGCCCCTGTTTTGATTTCGGTGCCCGAAGGGCACATGGACGAGATGCCGGTATTTTGGCTGCACGGGCTTCATTCATTGGCGGTGCTGCCGGCACCTCCCTCGTTATTGCAGGGCAATACTTCAACATTCCCTATGTCGGGACAACTGCACACAAGTTCATCATGGACCGTTCGTCTGAACTAGCGGCATTTCGAGACTATGCAAAATCTTTCCCCCACAACACCCTCCTCCTGATCGACACCTACGACACCATTCAGGGAGCAAGAAACGCCTGTATTGTTGGAAAAGAGATGCAGGCAAGCGGCGCACAACTGAAAGGGGTTCGCCTTGATAGTGGTGATCTACTCGCCCTGAGCAAAGCCGTCAGAGAAATTTTCGACGAAGTAGGGCTGCACGATGTACAGATCTTCGCCAGCAATGATCTCGACGAATTTCAGATTGACCAACTGTTGGCTGCAGGTGCCCCGATTGACGGTTTTGGCGTCGGCACCCGTTTGGCGACGGGGGCAAATTTCAACCCGCTGACGGGTGAAGGCGGTCCTTCGGCACTGCCCGGCGTCTACAAGCATATCGAGCGAATCGAGGACGAGAAGGTTACTGTCACCATGAAGTTAAGCGAGGAAACAGGCAAATCAACCCTTCCCGGCAGAAAGCAGCTCTATCGTCTATACGATAATGATGGAAATTATGTTAAGGATATGATTAGTCTCTGGAAGGAAGATCAACAAGAAGGCGAGCCGCTGCTTGTGCCAGTGGTTCGTAATGGAGAGTTAGTCTATTCGTTCCCTGACTTGGCTGCGATGCAGGCGAAAGCAAAGGCTGAATTGACACTGTTGCCCGAATCTCATAAAAGGCTGACGGATGCGGAAAAATATCCTGTTGTTTTAAGTTCGGGATTGGCAGCTTTATTGGAGCAATCGACGCAAAATAGATAACCTTAAAGAATATGTGCTATATACAACATCGTTCAGGCAATAGATATACATTCAGTGAAAATCTACAATTGATAGATGAAGCGAGATATAAGTGGTTACACGGTATCGCTGCCCGAAAATCAGATACATGGGCTGGCCAAAAGTCTGAGAGGCGGCGTAGGGTATCGCTAACATTTAGAAAGATGATTCTCGAATAATCATCAAGGAGGTAATCAATGCTCGAAAAATTGTTCCGTTTACAAGAATCAGGAACAACTGTTAGACGTGAAATTGTCGCAGGCTGCACAACGTTCATGACACTGTCGTATATTATCTTCGTCCAACCGGCGGTGCTATCAGCAGCGGGGATGGATTCCGGCGCAGTGATGGCGGCTACCTGCATCACAAGTGCACTTGCGATGGTGTTGATGGCATTCCTCGCCAACTATCCCATCGCCCTTGCGCCCGGGATGGGACATAACTTCTACTTCACCTTCACCGTCTGTCTCACCCTCGGTGTCTCATGGCAGAACGCGCTCGGTGCTGTTTTCATTGCAGGAGTGCTGTTTATCCTGCTTTTCTTTGTCGGTTTGCGCGAAAAGGTGATGACGATTCTGCCTGTCTCGTTGAGAAACGCCATTCCTGCTGGAATTGGATTGCTCATCGCGTTAGTGGGGTTGGAATGGGCGGGGCTTATCGTTGACCATCCGGCGACCTATGTCACCCTCGGCGATCTAAAATCACCCCCGGCACTCCTCTCATTGTTCGGAGTGATTGTGATTGCTATTCTGTTTGCTCTTAATGTACGTGGTGCCATCTTGATCGGCATCCTTGCTTCAACCATTGTTGGGCTCATTACTGGCATGGTCAAATTTCAAGGGATTGTCTCCGCACCACCGTCCATTACTCCTACCTTCCTCCAACTCCAAATTCCGAACATTCTCGTAGATCCGAAAATGATTTCGGTAATTTTCATTTTCATCTTCCTCGATCTGTTCGATACCGTTGGAACGTTGGTCGGCGTGGGGCAACAAGGCGGGTTTATGGTTGATGGGAAGCTGCCGAAGGCGCGGCAGGCACTGCTCTCCGATGCGGTCGCTACAAGTGCCGGGGCACTGCTCGGCACATCAACGGTCACCAGCTATATTGAGAGTGCGTCCGGCATATCCGCAGGTGGACGCACCGGTTTAACCAATATCGTGACAGCAGTTCTGATGCTGCTCGCCCTATTCTTCAACCCACTAATCAAGATGGTAGGGGCAGGCTACCCTGTCGGTGAAAATACGTTCCTCTATCCCATAGTTGCTCCAGCATTGATTATCGTTGGAAGCCTAATGCTTAAAAATGTCATCTCCATTGATTGGGACGACGTAACGGAGTCTATCCCTGCATTTCTGACCCTGCTGCTGATGCCTCTTACTATCAGTATCACGGAAGGGATCGCGTTTGGATTCATCTCCTACGCCCTACTAAAACTGGTCACCCGTCAAGGGAGACAGGTGCACTGGCTGATTTACCTGTTTGCTGCGCTTTTCGTAGCTCGATATATCTGGCTTATGTAACCCCTAGAAAAAAGACACAATTCAACCACCCTTAACCACTATGTCCTCATTTCGCCGGGTAAACGGCATCGGTGATGTTTACGTGCCGACCCAATTTCGAGAAATTGCCGGAGAGAACGCTTCGTGGAAGTTATTCACAGATAGCGAGTTGGGACAGTTCAATCGAATTTTTACTTACCTACGCCGCGGTGGCGTGGCAATCCTGTCCGGCGACTGGGAGCAAGTGACGGAGGTGATGGGGTACATCGAACGGAAAAAGGACGAGTTGATTCGCCCAGCCCACGAGGGTAGGCGTAACAGTAAAAGGTCGGGGCGAGACAAAGACAGATGGCAACGTCGAACGGGGGTTGACAAACGTAAATCCGATTCAGGAATGGCGGATGTAAATCCCACGCGAGAAAGGACACATCCGCTATCATGCTTGATGTGCTGGGCAGATTCAACCGGCATCTTACAAGTAACTCCACCACCAAATCTACCCTACCTACTTGAGTGGGTTGGCGAAAATCAGGAGGTAAATGAAGGACGAGCGTTTCTAATACCCATTACCAAGATTCAGGAGATTCAAAGGGCACTCGCAGAGACTTATCCGATTCGTGCACTCGGTATGTCACTGATTGTCTCCGACAACGTGCTTCCACCCCATTCTCAGGAGACGATCGAACTATTCCAACAGGGCTTGCAAAGCGTCAAACCGCATCTGCCGCGCAGCGCAACGGTGCTCGATCTGGGGTGTGGGTGCGGGTGTCTTACACTGCTCGCCGCGCAGGAAGTGGGGAATTTGGGGGTGAAAATTTACGCATCGGATCTACTGCCTGAAGCAGTTGCCACCACCCGGCTCAATCTCTTACGTTTTGCCGAGGCACCCAGCGAGCTGCCGCAGATGCATCTCATGTCGGCGGGGGATCTCTTCCAGCCGGTATTGGGACAACGCTTCGATCTGATAATTTTCAATGCACCGTGGGTGGTTTCACGGGCACGGAACCGCGCAGAAATTGCCATCCACGACGAAAAACAACAGACCCTTCAACGTTTTTTCGACAACCTCCCAAGTTACCTCAATCCTAGCGGGCACCTGCTCATCGGGTATGCGGACGCTTCCGGCGAAAAAGCGGTGGTTCGCCTAGAGGCGATGATCGACGCTGCGGGTTTAACCGTCTTGAACCGATTCAAAGAACGAGTGGCAACTCATAGAACGAAGCGAAAATGGGAAAACATCACAGTCTATGAACTGGTCGGCGAAAAATCAAACACCTAGGCCTTGCCGGATAAAATCCCGACTCGCTCTAGCGCATTCCAATGGCGTTTTGTCTCCAGTTGGACCATTCTGCTCTACCGTAATCCAGCCCGAATAGCGTTTCTCCTTCAGAATCCGAAACACGCTTTTATAGTCGCAGTCACCAGCCCCAACCTCTGTTCTTAAGTCGGAACCTTCACACCAGTCCTTAAACTCCAGAAAATCAATTCGATCCCAGTTTCGCTCAAGGAAGATTGATGCGCGCTGTTCCACTGGGTGCCCCACAAAATCCTTTGTTGCGTGTCCGACATCCAAGAAACCGAAGAACTTGGTGAAATCTGTTTTGCACAATAGTTCCTCAGTCTCCTCCAACGTCTCGCCGGTGTGGTGGGTGTGGTTGTGAAAGCAGGCACGGACGTCATAGGTCAGTGAAATCTCTCCAATTTGGTTCAGCAGATCAGCGATCTCGTTCATGTCTGCCCCCTTCTGTGCCAAGCCACCTATCGTCACCAAATGCTTTGCACCGAGCTGCTGCATAACCTCACAGACACGATTAATCCTATCGAAGTCACGGTCTATGATGAGATCAACGCTTACCAATGGAAGTCCACAATCTGCTATCCGATCGACAAAATCTGTCTCTTCAATAAACCGAAGCAGCACCCTCTCAAATGTAGCAACACCCGCATAACCCGCCGCTGCCACATCGTCAATCCAAGCAGGCATATCTTCGTTGGGTAGATCCCCACCCCACATCAGACTCATACATGCGAGTTTAATATCAACTGTTTCGCTCATATCTGCTCCTATCGGTACGGTGGTTCGGATTGGATTAAAATAAATTGTCCGATCACAACTTTTTATCACGACACCTCTTCGACAATCGATCCTTCAATACCCCGATGACCATCCGAATAGACATAATAATACACCACCAACACACGACCATCTTCGAGCTCAACCGACCAAGGATAACCACAATCGGAATCGTGCGAATCACTTCGGATGACCAGCACTGGCGCGGTATCCAAATCGCTTCCCTCCGGTTCAAGGATACGCGCTAAACATCCCCGTTGGCCGGGCCATCGTGTGCCGACAGTGGTAAAGATTCGTCCATCCCGCAGTCCAAGCATGTGACCGGGGCAGCCGCGGATTGTCGTTTGTCGCCACGGAGACCATGTTTCCCCATCGTCGGTCGATTCCACTAACGCAAGGCAAACCTCGCGGCTCGTTGCGCCGGGGGCGGGGTGGCACCGAAAGAGAACAATAATCTTTTCACTAGGGGTGAGATGGATGGCAGGCTCGCTGAAGTGGGTAACGGGATCTTCCGCAATCCGTCCAGCGTACTCCCACGTCTTCCCCATATCTGTTGACACCCGCAACATACCAAAGAAAGGCATTGAGCCGTCAGGATGATCGGTCGCCTTGCTTGGTAAAAGTAAACGTCCGTCGGGCATCTGTATTAATCCACTTCGGGCAACCCCCGAATGAGAGGCAGGATGTCCCCATACAGCATCAGGTAGTGGCGGGAAACGCACAGGTTCCGTCCAAGTGCGGCCATCGTCATGGGAACGCACCCAGAAGGGAATACCTGCATGAGCAGCCCATTCACCACCTTCGTGCTCTTCATCTTCGGGAACTAGCGCGACATTGGAAGCGTGAAGGAAGATGCTCCCATCGGCAAGTGTATGCGTGCCAAAGTCAAGCACACCCCCCAACGGATCGACGGTAACCAAGCGTTGGTCACTCCAAGTTTGTCCTTCATCCTCCGAGCAACAGGCACGGACATCAAATAACGGGTGGCTATGGTGGGAATACCCCACGAATGGTGAGCGATGAAATAGAACTAACAGATCTCCACCGGGGGTGCGCACAAGATTGGGGTGGGCACCGTACCACCCCTCTTCACGGTAAATCGTAAAATGCTCTGCAACGCGCCAGCTCATTCGATCTTTCTCCTTTGCACCAATTGAAATCTCAAGAAAATCAGATGTATAGATCTAAAGGACTTTTTCGTAAAGAAGTCCTGCGGAAATAGGTCTCTGCCACAATTTCCTGGAACCATATCTTAACAGATGTCTGCCCTTAAACCGTCCCTAATTGTACAAAACTGGTATTTCTTGCGTTTGAGTTTCGTGATAATTCGGTCTGTTGCTTCGATTGTACCCGCACGGGCCGCATGTGCATTTTCCGCTTTTCCATCATGTAATATAATAATTGAACCGGGCCCTGTTTTTTTTAGTACCCTTTGGGCAATTCTATCCGGATTCTGGGTAGTCCAATCCCAACTCCACACATCACAACTAATATGTGCTCTATCAACTTTCGCAAGAAACCATGCGACTGGCAGAAATCTTGTCAACATCGGTGCACGAAACGCAATTTCACCCGCAGCACCTAACTGTCGAAGAAGACTGTCCGTGCGTTCAATTTCTCGTCGAATACGAGCAGGCAACCGGAAACCTAACACAGGATGGCTATAGGAATGATTGCCAATTTGATGTCCCTCAACGATAACGCGGTGCACCGTTTGGGGATATTTTTCGATTCGATTTCCAATCATGAAGAATGTAGCTTTGATGTTATGTTTGGCAAGCACATCAAGTAACCGATCGGTGTAGGGCGGATTAGGCCCGTCATCGAAGGTGAGCGCAACTACCCGTTGCTCCGTATCCAAACGAATAACATTCTTCCCAAATGGCGGCTTAAAGAAAAGCCGCAGTAACATCATCGCTACAATTCCTACCACAGCAGTGATTACTAAACTCATAGGAGACATTTTCTCTTTACCCAAAATCGAGGATTATCCAACGGGACGGTTAAAACGATGTACACGATTAATAGATTTCATCTTTTGTATTGTTGGCAGCTGCCACCACGGAATGTATGGATACTCGTGATGTTCCCAATGGTATCCGAAGTGATAGCAGGTGATAAACGAACAGCAGGCGGAATACGCATTGCTCTGGGCACGGTGCGGATTGTTATATCCACCTGCCGGCATTCGGTGTGGTAAATATGTCCCGAAATAGAATAATTGCAACGTGCTAAGTAACGCAGGAGAAACCCAAAACAGAACCAAGTTGAAGCTAGAGATGACCAAACCATATTTCATGATTTGAAATACAATCGCCATGCCGATCAACTGTTTCCAATTGAGGTAGGCCTTCATAAAACAGAGATACCACGCCAAGAAACTACTATGTTGTCCATCGTGAAAATCTGGGTCCGTGTCACTTGCGGGTGCTCGATGGTGTTCCCAATGCTTTTCTTGTAATTTGCGATACGAGAATAGTGCGTATAGCCCGACAGCAATTGCACCGATTATATTGTTAATCCGTGGTAGGGTCGGACAAACTGTACCGTGCATGGCATCGTGTGCCGTGATGAACAGACCGGTATAAAGAAATGTCTGACAAACTATGCACACAGGTATTAGCGCAATGTTGATATCAACCACATTGAACGTGAGTAACATTGAGAGACTCAATCCCCATAGTCCTATAATCGTTAACCCAATGAATAAGCCTTTGTTTGTTGATTTCATATTTCTAGCTTTTCAAGTATACCAATCCGAAATAAGCGAGTTGAGCAAAATAAAAATGAAATGCGATTCGGGGTAGCGAACGATGGAACAAACCAACTCGTAAACCGATCGTCGTAAAGATAAAACTCAATCCAAACCACGCTAGATAATTCTGCAAAGGGATGTGGTTATTCACCCATATCCAATAGTTTAATTTTACTGCTGCAGGTTCCAGCAATAAGTCAAAGCAAACCATCAATAATGCAACGAAACACGCCAACTTAACAAGACTCCTAGCGACGAATTTCGGTGCAACTGCTTGGGCAACAGCCATTGAAGCAATAAGCATCACAAACCAAGCACAGCCAATAGAGATTGGCACACCATCAATTGACGGCCGTAATGTTTGTCCATATACATACGAACCAAAAATCTTACCTGACCGTACACCAAGCCATTCAATTCCAAAACTAGCGATAATAATACCTACACTCCAGAGGGCAAGCTTTAGCCTTTCACGCTGTGAATATATCCGCCAACATTCCCAAAATAGCCAAACACCTAAGCCAAACATGATTGGCGAAGCAAGTGCTCGCATAACCTCTTGGAAAACGTTGAGCAGGTGCCACAGTCCACCTGCTCCTAAAAGTAGATATAGCACCCCTATTTTTACTCTGTTCACTACGGCACCGGATGCCTAAACCTATATTGTGTAATAATAATGTGTATTTACTTGCTTTTCACAATTTATCATATCTATTTGATCAACTGCAAATCAATCTGCCGTCCCTTCCACTCCAAGCGACCTCGTCTAGCTTGATAGAATGAATTAATTCCAATCAGCAACGTTAGCAAAACACCAAATGGATGCAAAATCACGCTTGTAAAGAAAGGGTGTTTGTATTTGATGGATAATATCAAGCGCACAGCAACATTCATAAGGATGGCAACGAGGGAAAGCGCTGTAAATGGCGCAAACCAGACAGTACCGTAGGGCAGAACACACATGGTAGACAGCAGCAGAATTAAGACAAAAAACGGGATCGCCCGGTAGCTTACCAATCCAAAAAGATTCTTGGAAAATCCGTTCCATACTTCACTGAACGAATGATACATTCTGCAAGATACCATCTGAGTGCCCGCCAATGTTAAGATTTTAATACCTTTCTTTTTTGCCAATCGACTTAACTCAACGTCTTCAACAATTCGATTCGATAATGCCTCATGCCCACCAACTCGTTGATACGCTTCACGAGTGAAAACAATCCATAGACCACTTGCGGCAGCAAGCGACGGTGAACGACTCAAATATGTAAGCCATAGCGGAAGTCCAGCGTAAACGAACATATCAACCACCGGAATCACAAGTTTTTCTGCCAAGGTCCGTGTCACCTTCTGTGGAAACGCTGACAATAGTCCAAGCTTTAACTTCTGCATATAAGCGATACTATTCGCAATCGCATTTGGAGCGGGACGGTTATCAGCATCGGTGAAGATGAGTATATCTCCGCTCGCATACTGACTCAATTGATGGCACGCCCAGTTTTTTCCCGTCCAACCCGATGGCAGGGGTTGCCCCTGAATTGCTTGAATGTTAGCATATCGTTGACTTAACTCCTTGATGATCGATTCCGTGTGATCTGTCGACTGATCATCAAGAACGAGAATCTCAAAGTTATCGTACTTTTGAGCCAAAAATCCTTCGATACAAGCACCGATGTTGACTTCCTCGTTTCGAGCGGGAATCAGTACTGAAACACGGAGTTCGTGCCGGTAGTTATTGGCTCTTTTGAGCATCGGTGCAGTTACGGCATTGAACAAAGTCACTATCAAGCAGATCAGTAGCAGTCCAGCTGAGATAATCAGCCATGTAAATAGTATCATATCTACCTTTCAGGAAAGCAGATTCAGTCCCTCTTCTTCACAAAGAATCCGTAATGCCAAGTCATCCAATAATACTGTTTCAGTCTTTTCAAGCCAATCCATCCCGCGAAATGTTTCTGCGTCAAATAGATTTACCTCCCCGCAAAGAAAAAAGGCGCTTGGACATCTTTCACCGAGAAATTCCGTACGAATTGCCAATGGAAGGACAGCGACCTGCTTGCCGTACTTTTGTAAAATCCATTCAACGCCTCGCTTGTAACCGAGGGGCCGCGTATGCCATGGTAACAGTTCACCTTGAGGAAAAACAGAGACCAGTGACCTCCGTTGATTCAATAACTCAACGGTGTATGCCAGCGATTCGACGATACCCCGCCGATGGTCCGGCTCGATTGAATAAGCACCAATCTTCGAGAAGAACCAGTATTTAGATAGCTGTTCCTCAAGCATCATCAGATAGGCGGTACGACGAAAAATTCGTTTGTTAAGCAGATACACAAAGAATCCGTCCCACCATGTACTGTGGTTTGGTAACAACAGCAACGGTAAATCGTTGGGAATTTCCGGCGGTGTCCCCAAAAGCTGAATCGCATCAAAATGCCGCTTGAATAGCCAAACAAGGTAGGGATGGAAGATGAGGTCCGCCCAAAGGCGGTGCTGTGCTCGAATCATCTATTTATTCCAGAGTGCATCGGGCATAGTTTCTCCTGCGCCGATAGAACCTTCATCCTAAGCACCTCGTGTAACAGAATCCCAATTTTTTGAATTGGTGGCACAAATACTCGGCTTGTGAATGGATTATAGTTTCGTGCTTCAATTTGCCTTAAGATACCACGGTAAATTTTAGCAGCCGAATAGATTGCATACTGTGATTCCGTTTTGAGCAGAGAGATTCCGGGTATCGCTTCAGAATAATAACGATCTGCCCGTTTAATTTGGAACTTCATAAGGGCACGCAATTGAGGCGTCATCTTCTCATTTAAGATGTCTTGATTCGATACACCAAATACCGATAAATCCGCCTGTGGCAGATAGATCCGTCCCATCTGCTTATCCTCTTTGATATCTCGCAGAATATTGGTCAGTTGCATCGCAATCCCGAGTAACTTCGCGTATTCAAAAGCACGTTTGTCTTTATACCCAAGGATATGTGTCATCATCAGTCCAACAACGGAGGCAACCCGATAACAAAAAAAAGTGAGTTCATCAAATGTTATGTACCGTGCCTGTTGGATATCCATAGCAACCCCCTTGAGTAGATCGAGGGGGTATTCGATGGGAATCCCATACCGCTTGGCAACAAAAATAAAGGCACGAACGACCGGGTGCTCGGACTCGCCGGTGTTATAGGCAATTTGCAACTCTTCTGTCAAGAATTCGATCTCTCCAAAGATTTCCGATCGAGTTCGCTGACGTGGTGTGTCGATCAGATTGTCACAGTGTCGGCAGAAACCGTACAACGCGTATGTTGCCCACCGCCGATCAGCGGGCAGTATTCGTGCTGAGACGTAAAAACTTTTTGAATAGTATGCAGTTATTCTACGAGCGTACTCAAATGCAGCTCGATCTTCGTCTGTTAGCTTCCACGGTCTCATGATATAATCTCCTCTCTCAATTAATTCCTAAACGCCGAAGACTATCTTAATCCAAGTTGCTAGTTGTACTGCCTGCGTTAATTTGGGCCATAAATTGTTAAAGTTAAACTAAGAGTTTTTGTTCAAATTCAATAGGCGTTAAATAGCCTAACGCTGAATGGGGTCTTTTTTGATTATACACCTGTAAGATAAACTGGTCAATTCTGGCTCTGGCGTCGATAATATCGTCATATTCATTGAGATAGACCTCTTCTTCTTTGAGGGTGCGTATGAGTCTTTCGGCATAGCCGTTGTCCCACGGGCGTCCTCTCTGGGCTAAGGAAATCTCAATTCCATGACGGGTGAGCGTCGAAATATAGGCAGTTGATAGGTATTGAACCCCCTGGTCGCTATGATGCATCTCTGGCACACTTTGGGTTAATGCGTGCCGTAAGGTCTCAAGGTGAGCGGTTGTGTCAAGTGCAGGCTCACCTGCCAGCCTCTTATCATTCGAGTAAACACATCCATTAACACCGCCACATAGATGAATTGTCCTTTGAGTCGGACATAGGTAATATCACCGACCCATACCTGATTGGGGCGGCAGATGTCAAGATTCTCAATCCGATTGACCCATTGACCTAAACCGGCAACCGATTGAGGGGTTTGACACGCACGCTTGATGGCAACCGAAAGCTTTTGTTCTCTCATCAATCGGGCGATCCGGGGGGTGCCGACGGTATATCCCATACGCTTCAGCAACTGGGTGATACGCCTATAGCCGTATGTGGGAGGCAGCCAGTTTCTCTATCTCCTGTTGTAACTGTTGTTCAAAGGGGTCAGTTTTCGGTTGATAATAGAGACTGCTCCGATGCAACCCCAAGACATCACAAATCTGTCGAACCGAGTATTCGGGTTGCAACGCTTGAACCATCTGTTGCTTTTGTGACCGCTTTAATTGAGCCAAGTCGAGGTTTTTTTTTGGATGTCTAACGCTATGGTCAAGCGACCGACCAGCTGTTCGAGTTGAGCAATCCGTTGGTTATGGTCGTTAGAGTGCTTGTCAGTCGATTCAAACAAACTCGCCGCGTTGTCAACCAACTGGTGTTTCCACTTTGACAGTTGGTCAGCACTGAGGTTGTGTTTGCGACACAGTTCTGCTTGCGAACTGTGACCCCTAAGGGCTTCTATAACCACTTCTGCCTTAAATTGAGGGGTGAATCGCCTCCGTTTTGCCATCGGAAATCTCCTTTCAATTCAATTGATATGGTAGCACAATCTTGGTTTAGACGGTGGCCCTAATTTCCGATGGCAGTACAAGTATCTTAGACAAACCTACAGGTATTGGATCAAGAGAATGAGTTGGGTTAGAAATTCGTCTCACCAGCCATCAGGACACAATATGCCAAAATAGGGGGGAACCCCAATCTATCCTATCAAATCCTTGATAACCAACTTTACCGTTGTTTCTGCTGTCAGCAGCACACCAGGCACCCCTGCACCGGGATGGGTGCTTGCTCCAACGAAGTAAAGTTTTTCTATATCTTCACTTCGGTTATGTGGCCGGAAATACGCTGTCTGCGTTAGTTTTGGCTCAACTCCCCATGCGCTGCCAAGATGACTATTCCGATGTTGTTTAAAATCCAAAGGTGTGAACGTTTCAATTACCTCAATCGAGGCACCCAAATCTGTCAATCCAAAATCGTTCTCCAAAAAAGTCAATATCTTGTTAATATACACTTTCTCCGTCTTTTTCCAGTTGATCTCACTCTCCAAATTCGGTACTGGAATCAGTACATATATGCTCTCACAATCCTCCGGCGCCATCAACGGATCCGTTTGTGATGGAATGTGTAAATACATCGAAAAATCATCTGGAAGAATCTTATTATCAAAAATGTCATCTACCAACCCTTTGTACCTTTCAGAAAGAATAAGCGTGTGATGCTGCAGCTGTGGATACTTTTTACGAACACCGAGGTAGAGCAAAAATGCACTCATCGAATATTGAGTTTTCCTGAGTTTCTTGTAAGACCATCTCCTACGATGTTCGGGTTCAATAAGTTCTCCGTAGGTGTGCACCAAATCGGCGTTGGAAATAATACTATCTGCCTTGTAAAATTGTCCCTTTGCTAGAACGCCTTTTGCTTGCCGATCCTCAACAACAATCTGTTCCACCTCTGCATCGGTTTCAACCACACCGCCAAGTTCTTTGAACACGCTCTCTAATGCCCGCACGAGATTGTACATTCCACCTTTGCAGAACCAGACCCCCCCTGTCTTCTCAAGATAAGGAATCATTAGGTAAATAGCTGGTGCCCGGAACGGATTACCACCTATAAACAACGGATGAAAAGAGAAGGCGAAGCGGTGACGTGGGTCATCAAAATACCTCTTAACGAAGTTGTAAGCAGGCATCAATGCTCGCAGTTGTAAAGCACGCGGCAGAAAACCAAGCATTGTTTGCAAATCAAACGGAATTGAGCCTAAACCGTCTGTGATAACAGCATTGTAGAGTTGACGGGTATGCGCCATGAAACGGTCGTAGTTCCTAGCATCTGCCATATTGAACTCCGCCATCTGCTGTTTCATCCGTTCGGTATTATCTGTATAATCAAGGGAGGAACCATCATGGAAATAGATGCGATAAAATGGATCCAGTTTGACTAAATCAAGGTAATCTTCCAACCGTACACCAGCGCATCTAAAGACACGCCGAATCAGGTCAGGCGCGGTGATAATTGATGGTCCCATGTCGAAAGTATAGCCGTTCCTAACCAATTGATAGGCGTGACCACCAACTTTCGCGTTCTTCTCCAAAATCGTAACTTGGAGCCCTTGGGCTTGGAGTCGAATCGCCGCTGCGATCCCACCAAATCCTGAACCAATGATGACGATTTTCTGTTTCATATCCGCTCCTGCGGACCAACGATGTTTTCAGCTTTCAACCCGTGATCCGCAGCAATCAATGCTGCAGCCATTTTCCCTGACAATACAACCAGAGGAATGCCACCCCCCGGATGCACGGAACCACCTGCAAAGTAGAGTCCATTAAGGGCACGACTCCGATTCGGTAAACGTTTGAACGCAGTAGTTTTGCTATTGGACGAAATGCCGTAGATGCTTCCCTGATTGCTGGCATAAAGCTCAGAAAAATCCTGCGGTGTGTAGACCTGCTCCACTTCGATTCGATCTTCGATATCGAGCCCAATTTCTCTTAACCTACCCAGCACAAAGTTTCGCATCCGAACTTTTTCTTTTTTCCACATCTGGCCCGGTGCGAGATAAGGCATGTTCAACAACACAAACCAATTTTCCCCACCAACAGGGGCATGCGCTGCATCCGCCTTACTTGTTATGGCGATGTAAATAGTCGGTTCATCCGGCACTTGTCTATGCTTGAAAATCTGCCGAAATTCCGCTTCGTAGTCACTAGAGAAGATAATGTTGTGGTGCGCTAATTGTGAGTGATTACTTCTAACTCCCCAAAGGAATACCATTCCCGACAACGATGGTTCCAATCGATTCAGTTTCTCACGCTGATTTGGAGGCCCGCCAATCAATTCGTCATGTGCTATGATAGCATCTGCACCGCACAGCACATAATCCGCAGGAACCTTCTGACCGTTGGCTCGCACCCCACTGACCTGTTTACCATCTTGACAAATTTTTTCAATCTTGACCGATGTATGAATCTCGACCCCTTGCTCGCGAGCTATCATTTCCAAAGCATTGACCAAGCGATACATGCCACCTTTGATGTAGTAACCACCCAAGCCGTATTCAACATACGGAATTATATTCAGGGTTGCAGGGGCTTGAAACGGATCTGAGCCGGTGTACGTAGCGTACCGGTCGAAAAGTTGGATCAGGCGCGAATCTGAAAAAAAACCTGACACACTCTGATGTATCGTCCGAAATGGGTCAATTTGATGAAGTCTAAATAGCGTCCGCAAATAACGGACCTTCATCAGTTGCTTGAACTCATGAATCGGTGTAAACATAAAGATTTCAGCTGTCAGAGTGTGTATCCGTTCCGCATATTCCAAGAAACCTTCATATGCTTCCGCATCAATGGGCGATAACTGTTTGATCGCAGCTTTCATCTTCGCTTTGTCAGCACTTGCATCCATCACTGAACCATCGGCAAAGAAGTATCGGCATATCGGGTCAATTGGTATAAAGTCTAGATAATCTGACCGATTGAATCCAGCGAAATCAAATAATTCGTCAATAACAAAAGGCATCGTCAATAAAGATGCCCCAGTATCAAACCGGTAGCCCTCCAAAACCACCTCGTTGATCTTCCCACCAATTGTCAGATTCTTCTCGAATAGTTGCACAGAGAATCCTAGCCGCGCGAGACGAATCGCCCCACTTAACGCACCGAGCCCACCACCAATGACCGCCACTCTCTTACGTTCCATGCCAAGTTTTCCTCAACTTTTCATAGAGAATTGCGTTAAAAAGCATCAGCGCGAATCCGTATCCAAAATCCTCGACAGGAATTGACAAAATTCGGTAGCCAATCTGATATGACTCACCATATAGAACAACCGGGCGAGCTGTGAGATAGCCGTTAAACACCAAAACTAGACCAGCGACAACTGTAAGATAGAGATAAGTCCTCGGTTGCAGAAGCATGTCAACTCTTAACAACCTATCTGCCAATCCAACGAGCCCCAAACAAAATAGCACCAACCCTGTATACTGCTTACCCATGCTAAAAACCAATACTCCCCCCAACAACAGCATGTATAAAATAGATCTGACGTACCGAAGGGGTTTCACCTGTGTCACCTTGTTTGCTTGAGGCAGGGTTTCCCATACTAACAAACATCCAAATGGAACCGTGATAAAAAAAAGCCACTCTTCAATCGGCAACCCGAATAATCGAAAGTCGAGCGTATATGCTGTATTGAACCACCAATGCGAACCGGTGACGAGCACATCCCAAATGATATAAGGAATCATGACAATTACACTCGTCAGTAATTTCAATTTCCAATGGGAAACCTGCTTAATCTGGCGATTGAATTGGGAGGCTATGGGTCCGGCAATAACGACGAGATTAAATAAAAGATATTCGACTTTCATTAATCCACAACTGGAGGCTGGAATTCCAATTTACCTTTGAGTATTTGGAGATATGTTTTCTCATCGCTCGTCAGTTTTGCCTTTTCAAGCAAGAACTCAACGACATGTGCGATTAGCTGCTGATTATAGGTATATTGCTCTAGTGGCAACCGCTTGATAATCTCCTTGAAGGCTCGCTGGGCACCATCAGAACGTTTGAAAAAAAAAGGAAGGTAGTAGCAGGTCGTGCCATGGATGAATAATGCTTCAATGTCATTTGGGCTTTTCTCTAAACCGTTATCCATGATTGCTAGGCCGCGCTTGGTCCACTTGAGCTTGGTATACGGAAAAAACGCATGTTTTCCTTTGAGAGCAACAAGTGCTCCAATGTAGACTTGCGTACGCCCAGTGTAACTCGGTTTTACCTGTGCAATTAGCTCGAACAGCTTGATTGTTGGTTCAATCTGCTTTTTGTCTTCAATAGCAGCATAAAATTGCTTGCGCGCACTTTTCAGTGTTTCTTCTACCGGCTCACTAGCTATCGCTCTGCTAATACACAACAGGAGTAGTAGTACCACTATGGAATTTATATGAACAAATTGATTAAGTTTCATTTTGAGAACTAATTTTCTCGTACTGTTTAAGGACGCGATTAAGTATCAGTTTGAACCAGTACGTATAATGCTCAGGGTTTTCCTCAACATTTCGCTTCAATTTTTTAATATCCATCCATTTCCAATCATCAACTTCGTCAGAATTTGGCACCGGTTGACCGTCATAGTGTCCAACAAAAACATGGTCTAATTCATGCTCAAATAAGTTATTCTCCAGTTTGGCATGATAGATAAAGCTGAAGAGCTCAGTCAATTCACAATCGAAACCCATTTCTTCATTGAGACGCTGTCTCGCCGCACAAGAATGACTTTCACCAAGACGTGGATGACTGCAGCAAGTATTCGTCCACAACCCCCCGGAGTGATACTTTGTCTCTGACCGTTTCTGAAGCAGCAATTCCCCTGAAGTGTTGAAAACGAAAACCGAAAAAGCGCGATGCAGCTTCCCCTCGCGATGTGCCTTTAGCTTTTCTTCAGTACCGATTTCTCTGCCCATAGGGTCAACAAGTATCACATGCTCTTGCACGGTTTATATCCTTTCCAACATGTCGTGTATTCTTACGTATTATGCTCTCATCTAATCAATTGCAATTCGCTCAATTGAGTCGACGAAGAGCACATCATTCGCACCCGCGTAACGCCGCAGGGCTTGGATCACTGCCTCCGGTTCGAGATCCTCCGCTACTAAACCCGCAATAACCAAGTCAGCTTGAGAAGAGTACTGGGACACCTCTTCCTCCAAGGCTTCTCCGTTGCTGCACGAAACAGAAGTCACGTTCTGTGCTGAAATCGGCAGCCGTCCTTCCTGCATCCACGCTGAGAGTCTGTCCGTCTCACGTTCAGCATCCTCGGATTCAAAACACGCAAAAAGTTGAATCTCAGCACGCCTCCATTCCGGGTGTCCTACAATAATATACGCGAGCAATAGCATCATCGGAGCATTCATCAAGTTATCCTCAGTTACCCATACATGGATTGAAGAGCGATAGCCGAATCGGTATTTCGTCGATCGCAAGATAAGGACATTGAACATCGAATTCATAGCGAGCCGAGCCCCTTGACCAACATCATTAATCTCATCAATATTTTCCTGATCAAACTCAAAGAGGATGGAGTTGTTCGGCAAGCCGGAAATCCCCGGCATCTGCAGCGTCTGTGCGACAGCGAGTTGGAACGTCGGACAAATCAGGGTATCAACAAAGATGCCCGCCCTGCTGACCTCTGTCCGTTGGATTAATTCGTCAACATGGACGCGCGCATCAATCTCATCAGGGAACGAATAATCGCCGTGGAAGAACTGGAGGAAGTGACCGAATCCGTGCCGATGGCAAATCCAACGGAGCAGATCGAAATGCCCAAGCCGACGTTCACCAAATTGGGTGACCGCGATAATCGATGGACGCCACCCTCCTTCAGATGAAATTACACGGTTCTTCTGTAGGGTAATCTGCAACCACCGGGTTAGTTGGAACATAGTTCCTTGGAAAATCGCCGTTAAGTCGCGCTGCCCACGATGGGTATGGCGAAGTCCGAGATAGATTGTTAGCATGAGAATGATTGAGAGGAACGCGTACAGCACGTTTATCTGAATCATCATCAAGCCGCACATCACGGTGCCAACCAATGACAAATACCAACGGGAATGAAACGTGGGACGATAGGATGGATTACCCGCGAAGTGCTCCAGGAAAGACACCGCACAGAGGACACCATACGTCACAATGAAGAACATGGTGAGGATGCGGGCGATAAAGTCTACATCGCCAGCCACGATGAACACAATCGCTATGGCACCTGATACGCAAGTTGCATATACCGGCTCCTGCGTCTGACCTACCCCTTTTTCCATCAGACGGTTCAACTGAGAAAACGGTAAAACATTGTCACGACCAAGCATCTGGAGCGTTCTGGGGGCAACCAAGATCGAGCCAAGAGCAGAAGACAACGCCGCTGCGCCCAACCCAATGTAGATTGCGGGGCCCCATAGGGCAATCTTTGTCATAACAAACTGATCAGCGGCGAGTGCCTCGGGCGTAGCACTTTGGGCAAGCTTGACGGCAACAAGCGCGTATATGACCATTCCCGCTAACGTCGCGCCTATTGTGCCAAGTGGTATACTCCTTTGAGGGTTTTTTAGGTCACCGGATAGCCCAAGTCCTGCAATCATACCGGTGAAGGCAGGAAAGCAGATGGCGAAAACTGTGCCGAAACTGTCACCCCCTTCGATACGTGCCGTGATGTTCAATCCTTCCGGGCGTATATCCTCGGGGCCCGTACCCAAAAGAAACGCACCGATTGAGGCCGCTAGGATTGCACTGACCGCCCACAGTGCCCAGACGCCCATATCGGCTCCTTTAGTTAGCATCAGCGCGATAAGGAGGAGCGTGCCGGTAAGACTCACCCAGCGGGTATCAAGTTTTAATTCGTATGTAACAGCCACCCATTCATAGATGGGTTGCAATGCCTCTGCAAATGCAACCATATAGAAGGCAATCGAGATTGCTTGGGAAAGGTATAGGGTAATGCCAATCGTGCCGCCGATGGTTGGTCCAAAGGAACGGCTAACTATGTAGTATGCGCCGCCTCCTGCTACGCGGCGGTTTGTTGCTATCTCAGAGACCGCTAGAACGGTGGGAATAGTCACCAAATGTCCAAGAGCAATAATCGCCAAGCTGCCCCAAAGTCCTACATGACCGACAGCGTAGCCAAACCGCAAAAAAAGAATTGCACCCAGAATCGTACAGATTGAGGTGAGGAATACTGGTGCAGTACCGAAGCCGTGCCCATCTTGGGAATGTGAAATACCGCTGCTGGAGGTCAACCCGGATTGTTGCGCTGCATTTGAAAACATTAAAATGACTTCTCCTTTAGCCTAAGGAAATCTGCATAACGTGAATTGGTTAGAAAAAGTATCGCGCCCATCTATAAAATCGCAGAAGATAAATTCAACCTCCCAGCAGAAAAACTTCAAATCCATCCGCTTTAGAGATCCTCAGGTCCGTAAGATTCTGTGAAGGTTGTCCAGATGCCTGTATGTTTATCAAAGCGACTCAAGCCACGATAGGTACCGAACCACACATAAGTATCTCCTACTGAGATAGAGAGAATTCCATTATGAGCCAAGCCCTCCTCTCGGGTATATGTTATCCAACTATTCGCTGACGGATCGAATCGGCTTACCCCTGCATTATACGTCCCGATCCACACCTCTGTGCCATCAACATCAATCGAAGTCACCTTGTTGCTAGCAAGTCCATCTTTCGTTGTATAGGAAGTCCAAGCCTCTGTTGCCTCATTGTAGACAGTCGCACCACGATCTGTGCCGAACCAAACACGCTCCCCAGCAATAGCAATACAACTGATTTCATCACTCGCCAAGCCATCTTCTGTTGTGATAGTTTTCCACGTGTCCTTACCGATATCATATTTGCTCACACCCCGTCGCGTACCGACCCAAACATTTTTTTTGCTGCTAGCGATACACCAGATCTCATCCGTAACCAACGACTCAGCGAACTCTTTGGAGACAGAGGCAGGTTGAATCTCCGTGCCGGAGGTATAAGCGATCCAAGCGTTGAGGTCATCTGCGGTTCGGGGATACTTGCCAATCCCGGAGTTGGTGCCAACCCAAATATTATTACCATCGTTGCTGACAGAAGTTACATTATTAGCGGGCAAACCGTGCTCGGTTTTATACTGATCCCAGCGCAGGGCGAGTTTATCAAAGCGATTCGCCCCATCTCGAGTCCCAACCCAGACGTACTGGTCATCAACCACAATTGAACTTACCGAATTATCGGACAGTGTATCTTTCCTTTTGGGACGCCACCGGTGCCAATGGCCACCGTGGGTGGCTATCTCCTCGGAACCACCCTCCTGCTGATACCGCTTCCAAGTGCCCAATTCCTTATCATAACGAGACAAACCGTTGTCAGTGCCAACCCAGACAAACCGCTCATCTGTGTCCACCGTCCGTATGGTACGGCCAGAAAGGGTTGGCACCGCTGTGAAGGGAGTCCAAGATTCCCTCTGTTTGTCATAACGAGAAAGCCCGCGCAACGTCCCCACCCATACATACCGATCATCAACGGCAAGCCCATACTCATCTACATGGTTATGCAGCAACCCTTTGAGATCTCTGAACACCGTCCAAGTGCCAGATGCGAAGTGAAATCGCCTGAGCCCATTGTTGGGTACGGCTAACCAGAGGTAATCGTCGTCCGCAGCTAGCTCAAGCGTTCCGCGCCCTGACTTGATTGTCGTCCACTCTCCGGTGCGCCTATCGTATCGGGTGACCCCTTTCTTAGTCCAAGGTCTGTAGAGTATCCAAACATCGTCCTTTGTGGCAATAATTCGTCTAATGGTATCTGAAGCAAGCACGTCACTCGTTGAAAATGTATCCCACTTCTCCGTTTTTTTATTGTATCGTGACAACGGGCGGTTACTGTCTCTATCCCACTCCGAGCGCGCCACCCAAATGAAATCCTCATCTGCTGTAATCCACTCAGCACCTCTGCCCGCCAGTCCATCCCGCGGCGTGAAATTACGCCATTCACTGGTAAATTCATTGTAACGGTGAAGTCCACGACCCGAACCGAACCAGACCTCCGATCCATCAACCGCCAGCGCGTTCAACCGCTCAATCTGCGTCTCTTTTTCAGGGGTAATTATGTTCCATTTTCCAGTCTTTTTACTATAATGGCTCAATTCGACACCGATCATTGGAATCACCCAGACACTGTATTCGCTCACAGCAATCTTGTCCACATCGTTCGTGGAGAGCCCATCCGTTATTGTAAAATGTTGCCACGTATCCGCCATTTTATCGTACCGAAGGACTCCGTAGTCCGTGGTGAACCAGACCGCGTCCGTATCCACATAGCTCCAGCGCACCAAGGTCATAGACCTTTTCTGAGTTGATTGGAGAATATCTAAACGCGTGAAACGTCGCCACGTTCCGGTGGGACGATGAAACTGTATAATTCCTCCGTTCGGTGAAGAAGCCCAATTATTGAACCAGATGTAATCTCCATCAAATTTAATATTTGAGACCTTCGTTTCAAGGAAAGGTTCTCGCACTGGGCGCGATTGGTGTCGCACTTTCCCTCCATTCGGAATGCTATATTCGACAAGACCGACCGACGTTGCTAACCACAGCGTTTCATCCGCACCAAACAAGATGTCCCGAATGTTATATGGCACATTCGAGATAAGGCTCCAAGAATCGGAAGCAAGTGCATAGTTTCCCAACCCTTGTGGTGTACCTACCCAAAGGACCCCATCTCGAAAATCGAGTGCAGTCACATTAGAAACAGGCAATTGGGCGTTAAACGGCATTGGTATCCAATGTCCCTGAACAACGTCATATTGTGCAAGTCCTTGACGAGTCCCCGCCCAGAGGGTATCCTCTGTGGAAAATAGCACATTAACGTAGATGTCGGGAAGTCCTTCGGTAGCGCGATACATCTTTTTATCCGCAACTGAATATCGCCAAACACCCGCCGCTCCACCAAACCAGACCGTTCCATCCTGAACAAGTACCGATAGCACAATCGCATTTGATCGATTATCCGGTGTCTCAAGCTGCGTCCACTCTTGAGAAGTTGTGTCATACATGAAGGGTCCCAAACTTGTGCCGAGCCAGAGTATATCTCCATCGGCATTGAGCGCCGTCACAAAAGCCTCTTCGTTCATCGCAGATCGGGGCGGAGAATAAAACGCCCATTCGCCGCCGGAGTATGGGCGTGTACCTAAGCCTCTATCTGTACCGATCCAGACCTGTGTATCAGTCAACCCGCCGCTCGATATTTCGATCACGTCGCTTTGCTCCGATTCTCGCAGTTGAGACATAACATCTATCCTCGTAACATACGGGGTCGGCAGACCATCCTCCTTAGAAATGATTTCCCAAGTGCGTGTTTGGAAACGGTAAATCGAAATTCCCGATGATGTCGCCAGCCAAAGATTGCCATCCACATCACGCGTTATATCCCGGACGTCGTTATCCGCGAGAAAATCGGCTTGTTTGTAAAGAGTCCATTCGCCTGTCACCTTATCAAAGCGACTCACCCCATCCTCTTTACTCGCAAACCAGACATCATTGCCCTGCGTTGTAATCCAGCTCACATGATTGCTTGCTAGTCCATCTGATTTTGTGTAATGCACCCAAGTGTTGACCGGCTTGATGTAACGATGCACACCGGAATTGGCAGTACCAAACCATACCTGAAATCCATCTGCGCGGATACAAGAAATCATATTGCTTTTCAGCAGATCGGTCTTTGTAAACGTCTTAATGAAAGCTTGATCAACCTGATTGTACTGACTCACACCTTCGTCCTGCGTCCCAAACCAAACACTATTCTCATCCACCGCAATGGTAGCAATCTCATTGTCTATCAAGCCATCCGATTTTTTATAATTATTCCAAGAATCGGTATCTCGATGGTATCGGCTCACCCCACCTTTGCTAAACCGAGGGTCATCCTCCCAGCCATGGGGATCCGGATTTATCTCCTTATCCGTACCAACCCACACATATTCTGGTTCAACCGCAATCGTTGTAATCACCTTGCTGACCAGGCCATCCTTACGGGTACGCACCGCCCAACTGTCAATGGTTTTGTCGTAACGATTTAACCCGTTAGATGTCCCAAACCAAACATAGTTCCCATCCACCGCAATGGACGATACCTGATCGCTCGCCAACCCATCAATGGTTCGGTACGTCGAAAAGGTATTCGTCTGTGTGTCGTAGCGGCTCACCCCCTCCTCCGTGGCGAACCAGACCCATTGCCCATCAATTGCAACGGCGTTTACTGCATCGTTCGACAGCCCATCTTCCATCGTGTAGTGGAACCATTGGTTTTGGTCTCGATCCCAACGCGAAACACCGGCTTGCGTTGCAAACCACACATTGTGCGTGTCAGCAGCAATACAGTTGACCTCGTTACTGACGAGCCTCTGTTCTACCCGCAATGTCTTTTCAGCACGAGAACTTGAATCGAAATCTTCCAACGGCACATTGGGAGCATCGGGAACCAATGTTGTGCACCCCAACATCATAATAAGTGGTAGCAACAACAGGTTACATACAACGGCTTGCACCCTGCTCGGATTTGCTCGCTTCATTATTTCTACAACCTTTCTGTCACCTAAGAATGGTTTTGTAGTTATTGTGCCACTAGGTTGGGGGATATGTCAACTTTATTTAGCATCACAATAAGTCGTAGATATGTTTTTTTACGCATTATGTCTTACGCATTATTGCCTCAACAAAAACACAGGGATGCTAGTAGTAGAGACTATTGCCCTTGCTATTATACCCCAAATCAACTCGCGCTTCTATACCAAACACAACTGTCCAAAAGCCAAACACAACTGTTCAGAAATTGAACAATAGGCGGCACATCAACGGACAAAATCGGTCAGGCATCCGCATATAGACGCACACTCTGGCTTTAATCCTTTTGGCACAAAAATTGCCATTTAACTGACATACGGTCTCAAAAATTCAGTAATCCGAAAACCATCTTGAAAAAGGAGCAATCTTATGAAGACTAGACAGAAACACCTATGGATATGTTTGAGTCTTTTCCTGATTAGTATCAACCTCGTTCATTCCCAAGAAGATGAGGCTGAATCCTCGATTGTTGAACTTGAAGAGGTCACTGTCATAACCCGCGTCGAGAAAGACACCTTCCGAACCCCGAACGCAGTCTCTGTAATTGACAGGGAACAGATCGAACGCATGAATGCCCCAACAACACCCCGAATCCTGCGCGAAACAGAGGGGGTCTGGGCACAGCAAACAACGGTCGGTCAAGGTTCACCATTGCTGCGGGGACTCACCGGCTATCAAGCTTTTCTTGCAATTGATGGAGTTCGACTCAACAATTCTACCTTCCGCTCAGGACCCAATCAATATTTGGCGACAATTAGCCCGGACAATCTCGATCGAGTTGAAGTGCTGCGTGGTGCTGGTTCGATGTTATACGGCAGCGGTGCGATGGGCGGCGTTATCAGCATGTTTACCAAAGACACTATCCTCGACGGTGCGACAGAAGAGTGGAACATCGAGTCCCGGGCGTTCACCCGAATCGCTTCGGGGAGTGCTGAGAGACTCGGACGGCTTGAGGTGGTCGGCGGTCAAAAGCATCTCGGATTTTCGGTCGGTGCATCCGCCCGATGGTTCGGCAACATTAATCCAGGCAGCGGCTACGACCTACACTATAAAAACCGTAAATTTGAAATCATCACTGACAAACCAAACGGTGTGCAACTCTCTGATGGTCCTCCCAAAGATGTTCCTGACCGCTGGCTAGTTGATTCCGAGGGCCCACTCGGTTGGAATGCTTATGACGGCGACGCTAAACTCACTTACAAACTCAATGATGCTAACACAGTCAACTTCACCTACCAACTCTGGCGGCAACCGCAAACCCCGCGTTACGACAAAATTGCACCGCGTGAGTTTGACGAGTTTTTCTTTCAACCCCAAGACCGAGACCTACTCTACGCCACCTACCTGTCCAAACCAGAAAACGCCGCAATTGACCAGATTCGATTCACCACCTCACTTCATCGTCAGAAAGAGGGCCGAAATGAACTTCTACGCGATGCAACGGAACGTCGCGAGCGGTTCGATACCGTCAACACATTGGGGCTCAGCGCACAAGCGGTCAATGCGTCAATGCCGAAGCAGCGCGTCGTCGCAGGTGGTGAATTCTACTTCGATACCGTTTCAAGCCAGACGGTCAAGACTGACCTTGTAACCGGTGCTGAAAGCGTTGATGGCAAAAAAGCTAGGTTTATCGACGGCTCACAGTTCTGGGATGCTAATTTCTACCTTCAGGACGAAATCAGACTCCATAAAATGCTTGAACTCACCCTCGGCGGGCGATTTACCCTTTACAATACGAACGCAGATCTCTCCGTGCGTTCTGATCAGTTTAGCGATTTTAACGAATCTGGTAGTGCTTTGACCTATAGCGCAGGTCTAGTGGCAAGTGTCATTGAGGGACTGAATATCGTCGCTAATTACTCGACAGCGTTCCGTGCACCTTCCTTGAACGACACAACCGCTGTCGAGGTCACCAATGAAGGTATCGACTCGCCTTCGCCCGATCTTGAATCAGAGACAGCGTGGACGGCAGAGGGTGGATTTAAAGCACGTTTCCCGATGTTCTCCGGTTCGCTCACCGTCTTTCACGGCATCGTCAAAGATCTGGTCACCCGCGTTCCTGTCGAAGATGCTTACAAAGACCAACCGCTGCCAGACCTGATTCAGGAAATCCAGCAAAACAATCCGGGCGTTGATGTCTATGTATTCGACAACGTGGATGAAGTACAAATCCGAGGCGTTGAGTTCGCTGGAATGATTCCGATTCAAAGCAGTTTGTCGCTCTACGGTAATGCGATGCTCACGCGTGGAAAGGTACTGACCATTAATGGCGCAGCACCGGATCCCGACAAGCCTTGGGAAGAACGGATTCGGCGTGAACCACCACTAAACGGCATGGTCGGTTTACGCTGGGAGCCGCCCGCGCAGCGATTTTGGGCGGAATTTTTCGTCCGCGGCGCAACCGAGCAGAGACGATTAAATCGAAGCGATATTCGGGATCCCCGGATTCCGGGAACCACCCGTGATACAGGTGAAGTTGAGTTTGATGCCAACGGCGCAGCGATCGGGCAAGGTTCACCGGGTTGGGTAACGCTTAACCTGCGCGGCGGCGTTCAGGTGACCCAATACAATCGGTTCACCCTCGCGCTTGAGAACCTGCTTGATCAGCGGTATCGTGAACACGGCTCCGGCATTAATGCACCGGGATTCAACGTGATCGCTAGTCTTGATAACCGATTTTAATCGTCCGGAACGGTGAGAATCATTGGAAGGTGTATGTGATGGATACCGATGGTGACAATCAGCAGAGATTAACCTATCACCTCGTTATCATCATATTAAACGTGGTAAAATCCCGATTTTATTCAGAAAGTCGAATCCAAGACGGTTCGGTATAATTGCAGAAAAGGCACCGAAAGTCACACAGGAAACGCTCCCAACGCCAATTGTTAGCAAATTCCTAGGTGATAATTGACTCAACACACCTATCTCCGGTTTCTCGTAGAGGGGTGTTTGTGTCTGCGCCTTTTCTGCATTAATTAAGATAATCGAATTCACAATAATCGTCAAGGAAATTCTCAAAGGAAATTCAAAGCATGAAACTATTACAAGTTCCTAAAATTTTATTTTTGATTGCACTACTGATTCCGATTGGTCTGATTGGTTGTGGTGAAGACTACAACGACGATGACTACGACGATGACCATGATGATAATGACCATGACGGCGATGATGAATATGATGACGATAGAAGGGCTGCCAATAATCTCGGCGTTGTATTTGACAATCCCGCACATGCTGGCAGGCCGAGTCCCTCTTTTAACGCGGATATCCTGCCTATCCTTACGAGCCGATGTGCATTTGCAGGGTGTCATGTCGCTGGGGGACCGGACGGTATAGATCTCCGTACGTATGACGCCGTGATCGCCGGCGGAGAAGATGACGATACCGTCATTGCCGGCCATGCGAGAGAGAGTGAATTGGTGGAACAAATCGTTGAGGGTGAAATGCCTCCTAATGGACCGCCTTTGGAGGCAGCCCAAATTCAGCTTATCATTGATTGGATCAATGAAGGTGCTAAAAACAATTAAATTTTATCAAACTCGCTTCGCTTCTACGAATCGCTGGCAGATGGAATGCGAAGCAGCTAACTAACTGGAGGAAATAGTTGATGTCTACAAGATTGAAGAAATATGTAAGTATTACAACCTGTCTGTTTTTCCTTGTCGTGATAGGTTGCACAACCAAACCCCAAGGATTTGACCGTTTGGATACAAATGAGAGGGGTGAGCCGCGTAACGCCTCAACTTACGATGCCGGCTTGGATACTTTCGACGCTGAAAATCTAAAGAAGCCCGGTAACACAAAAGGTCTTGAAAAGGCTGGGGGGGAGCAGCACCACTTCGGTGTAAACGGAGCAATAGACGTTAGTCTAAGTGATTCTAGCAATAGGGCAGTGATTTACCCAACAGTCCAAAAGCCGGGTTATAATATGTATAGTCAGCGTGCACAAGATAGCGATGATAACGATGACCACGACGATGACTACCACGATGACTACCACGACGATGACGATGATGATGACTACTACGACGATGACGATGATGACGATGATGACGATGATGATGACTACCACGATGATGACGACGATAATGATGACCATAGACCGCGGAACAGGTCTCCCGTTACTGTGGGAACCATTCCCAACCAAACGGTGAATGTCGGGTCGAGTGTCACTGTGAATCTTGGAAGTTACTTCAGCGACCCTGACGGCGATACGTTGACCTACACCGCTACATCGTTTTACCTCAGCAGGGCAACCGTCAGTGTGTCAGGTTCAACTTTAACCATCAACGGCGTAGCGACGGGAATCGCTCAGATAAGTGCCACAGCGACTGACCCCGGTGGCTTGACTGCTACCCAAACATTCATTGTTACAGTGAATAGCGCGCAGAGTACCAATAGTGAGAAACAGGCGTCCTTAAGAGGTGATGTGAACGATGACGGGGTTGTCGACATTGTGGATATGCTGTTAGTCGTAATACAACTGGGGGTGTCTGGCACGACCAATGCCGATATAAACACGGATGGTATCGTTGATGTTCAGGACCTGATTTTGGTTGCAGCTGCCCTCAATGGTGCTTCGAGTGCGCCGGCTGCTGACGGAACCTTAACGGTAGTACAGGTGCAGCACTGGCTTGACTTGGCTGAGCAGCAGCTGTCTCTCCCAACTCAAGGTTCAGTCGCTGTGCGTGAATCTGATTACAATCATGGGCTTCAGGTGTTAAAGCAAATGCTGAGGGAATTGCTTCCACAAACGACGGCGTTGCTGCCCAATTATCCGAATCCGTTCAACCCTGAGACGTGGATACCGTATCGTTTGGCAAACGCGGGTCATGTGCAGATTAGCATCTACGATGCGAATGGGCATCTGGTTCGGCTTTTAGTACTCGGTCATCAGGCAAGAGGATATTATACGAGCAAGCGTCGGGCTGCCTATTGGGATGGTAGGGATTCGTTGGATCAGACAGTCGGTAGTGGTCTTTATTTTTACCAATTACAAGCAGGTAGTGAGTCTTTCGTCCGCAAAATGCTGATATTGAAGTGAACTGATTCTTAGCTAATGTTGCCTGCTTGCCCACTCTGTGCTATAATCGAAGAAGCACTTAAACATTGTGAGGTCCAAATCCATGGTCAAATCCCCCTGCACAATCTGTCTATATCTGCTATCCTTTGGGATTGTAAGTTGCCTTAGTGCTTCAGTCCAAGACGACACAGAACCTGTTGAATTCGACGAAATTGTGGTGACACCCGGTCGGTTCGCGATTGATGATGGTACACCTTCAAAGTTATCGCTTTCAAAGCAGCGGATCGAGCAGTTTCCGTTGATTGGTAACGATGCGATGCGGTCTGCACATATTTTTCCGGGGGTCGTTGCGAGCGACTACAGCGCACGATTCAGCGTGCGTGGCGGTGAAAAAGATGACATTTTGGTCCGATTAGACGGGATGGAACTTTTCAACCCGTACCACCTACAAGACTTTGGCGGTGCTGTTTCACTCGTTGGGCTTGATTTAATCCAGCGCGTCCAACTGTTGATGGGTGGCTTCCCGGCGGAGTACGGGGATAAAATGTCCGGGGTGTTTGACATCACAACAAAAGAGGGAGACATTGAGAAGGTTTCCGCTAACTTTGGGCTTGACCTTATCAATACAACCGCAATGGTGGAGGGCCCCTTATCAGAAAAAGGATCATGGCTTCTATCAGCACGCCGAGGTTATGTTGACCTAATCCTTGCACTGATTGATCTCGATGAGGACTACAAGCCACAATACGCGGATGTCTATGGTAAACTGACTTACGCGCCGACACAGGCAGATACACTCACGCTCAACGGGCTCTATGGCTGGGATAAGAACCGAATTCGACAAGAGGATGTTGATAATAACCTAGATTCGCGCTATGATAACTTAACCGTTTGGACACGATGGCGGCATCACTTCAGTACCGCAAACTGGTCTGATGTGTTTGTTTTTGGCGGAATAGCAGCGCATGATCGCCAGACCGGAGCGTCAAATTTTGATGTCCGTTCGTCCCGCGTCCTCGGCACCAAAGCGGAATTTACAGCCGGTTTTCTGGATAAACATCTGTTTCGGAGCGGTATAGAATGGCGTTGGATGGCGGCGCAATACGATTACGATGTTCAAGAACGGCAGCCCGGAATAGACCAGTACACACAAATTCTCGCAGATTTTGAAGACAGCGACAGTGAAATCAGGGCGTTTCTTCAAGACGAGTGGCAGCTACATCCGAAACTCGCGCTCAACGTGGGAGGGCGATACGTGTTTCAGGCATATCGCGTCGCCGATATCCAGCACTATGAGATTGGACCTCGGGTTGCAGTTGCGGTACGCCCAACAGAGAAATTGGTGTTGCGCGGCGCGTGGGGAATCTATCACCAACCCATCCTAATGATGAATATTCCTGTGGAGGATAACGTTCAGACCGTCGGGCGTGCCGAACAGGCGGTTCACTACATTCTCGGCGGTGAATACCAGCCAAATGCTAATTTCTTGCTCCGTTTGGAGGCGTATTACAAAACATTGGACAATCTCTCCGGACGGCTCCGGGAGTTCGGACGACAGACACAGATTTTCGTTCCACCGGAATCTGGAGAGGCAAAAGGGGTGGATGTTTTCGTGACACATGCAGTTTCAGATCGGTTGACGTGGGGAGTCGGCTATGCGTACGCCGTTGCAAAAGAAAATGCAGGCGGTGAGACATTTTTTCGGCAGTCCGAACGACGGCATTCCCTCGCGCTCAGCAGCAGTCATCAACTTTCACGGGGATGGCATCTCTACCTGACTTGGCGTTTCCACACCGGGGAACCGAGAACGCCGTTGACGCATGTGCTAGTTTCGCAGCCGAGAGGTGGTATCGCGTGCGACCGACAGTTTGGTGAAACACACTCAGAGCGACTACCACCTTATCACAGTCTCGATTTTCGGTTTACGAAACGGAATCCATACAGCCGGTGGGAACTCACATGGTATTTCCAAATCTTAAATCTCTACAATCGTTCTAACATCGACCAATATGCGTTCAGTGAGAGGCGAGATGAGGAAACGGGTGTGCTGCTCGGGTGTGAGATTGATGAGGAACCGATGCTGCCGATGCTGCCGACATTGGGTATTTCGGTCACGTTTTAACAGAGCATAGGGCTTACGCAGCTAACTGTAGGCGGGGTATCTTACCCCGCGCTGAAATGTGTATAGCAGTACATCTCAATTGACCAGAAAGTGCCAGAAAACAGGAAAGATTTATCCATGAAACGCAAATTGGTTTGGACAGTGTTGCTGATAGGGAGCAGTCTGTTGACGATAAACGCTTCGAGTAGTAAGACGATTTCCTTCACCGCTGATCTGACCGGAAACCTCGATATCTACATCATGGATATCAATCGCAAGAATCCCGTCAATTTAACAAACCATCCGGCGGAGGACTCTTCCCCGACGTGGGCACCCGATGGCAGTGCTTTCGCTTATGTTTCGCATAGGGATGGAAATCCAGAGATTTACGTGATGGAGATGAAGAACAACGAATCTCGGCGACTAACCGAAAATGGCGCAACGGACATCGATCCCGCTTGGTCGCCGGATGGACGCTGGATTGCATTTGCATCCAACCAGCACAGAGAGCATGCAGCAGACACTGACATCTACATAATGAACCCAAACGGCAAGAAGGCACAACAACTCACAAACAAGGGTGGACACAATTCAACACCGGCGTGGTCGCCGGACGGACAGTGGATCGCGTTTCGTACCACACTGGACGGTTTCGGTGCCATCCATCTGATGAACGCAAATGGCAAAAAACAGCGAGCTCTCACACAAGTATCCGCGACAAATCCCACTTGGGCAGCTAACGGCAAAGAGATCTACTTGTCTAGCGATATGCTCGACAATGTAGAGATGCCCACCCTGTTCGCCATGGACATCAACGGGAGAAATGTCCGGAAGTTGGTGAACGCCGCACACGCTTGCGAAGAACCTGCCGAGTCGCCTGATGGGCAATGGATTGCCTATGTGTCAACTCAGGGCGGTAACAAAGACATCCATCTCATCCGTGTGGTGGACGGGACGATCCAACAACTGACACAAGATCCGGGAGTAGAATTCTCCCCTGAATGGGTACCATTAGGGCTATCCCTTTCGCCAAAAACACACATGCAGACAACGCTCTGGGGAACCTTGAAGCAGACAATCGTAAAGGTAGGATTACAGTCTACTCACCATTAGAGTTGTAGGCGGGACCTCCACAATAGGACCGGTCCCGTTCCGTGAATCCCGATGTATCGGGAGATTCAAAGCGACCTGCTTCGCCATCTGCTTGTGTGGCGCAACAGAGTCCTTACTCCCATCGTGCCCAGACGTTCGGGGTGATATGCCCTTCGTCAATGTATGGATCTTCACCAGCAACAGTGACAATACCGCGGTAATTTCGCTGCCCCTTCCAGCCCAACCACGATGCTGTTGAGCAATAATGGCTCACAAGGATACGCCGAAATGTATCGCTTCGATTCTTTTTAGAGCGGTGCAAGAGGTAACCGTTGAAAAAGAGGACACTGCCAGCCGACATCTCGATCGGAATCTCGTCAGTGTCATCAAAACCGACAGCTTCTTGGCAGCTGTCGAATTCATCGCGTTTGTTGTGCGGCACGCGATCATAAATTATACCCAAACAATGGCTGTTCGGTAAAACCCAAAGGCAGCCGTTCTCAATTGTGGCATCATCCAATGTAATCCACACACCAATCAGCGACCGGTCCCGTGTCGGAATCGGATGTTCGTCCTGGTGCCATGGGTTACCGGTATGCCCAGGGACTTTGCTCAACATCATTGACTGCATACACTTCACGCCGCCCTCCCAAAATGGGATGTGTGCCCCTACAATCTCTCGGAGTACTTCGCAGATTTTTGGATGTTCAATGTAACGCCGAACCAAAGGGCTAAAAACATGCGGTTCGCCGACACACATAATTCTATCCAATACTTCCGTCTCGCTTGCTGTTCCCGGCATCGGTGGGATTGCCTCGCACGGATAATCCCCTCGAAAAATCTTTAGCATCTCTGCTTTCAACTCGTTACATTCTTCCGGTGTAATGAGAGCTGGAAGCATTAAATATCCATCATTGATATAGGATTTTGCCCAAAGATTACACTGTCCTTGTTCCATTTTCAAATCCTTTATGACGGCGATTTAAAACCGCTCATTATTCTGCTCGAATGATTCGCCATGTTTTCAACAGAATTTTACGCTATTGAAATTAAAAAAGTCAAAACGAAATAATCTTTGTTGGCGGATTCTGGAAAAAATAGCCATCTTTAAAAAAATCAGCAAAACTCCGAACACTTTTTAGTCTGAAGCCCCTAAAATAGGCGATTACACATAGAGTCACCATCAAATAAAAAATAGGAAATAAATTATTAGCAGCTTAAATCGAAATGAATAAACTACCTTAACGAGTAGCACGTCATATGCAAAGCAAAGATGTTATACATTACTCGTTATGTTTTACTTTTTTCATAGACAGAATAGGAGCGATTTATGGAACGTTTGGATGTGCTTCACCCGTCAATTAACGAATACCTACTCGACATTATTCCCGAACGCGACGAAGTGCTAACGGAGATGGAGGCATACGCACGGGAAAATCGTTTCCCGATCGTAGGTCCGCTTGTTGGGCGCGTGTTACATCAATTGGTGCTGCTGACGAACCCAACGCGAATCTTCGAGATGGGATCCGGCTTCGGCTATTCGGTGTATTGGATGGCAAAAGCACTGCGACAGCCGGAAGCCCGTATTATATGTACCGATGGCTCACAGGAGAACGCTAATCGCGCAGCGGCTTATCTTGCGCGAGGCGGAGTGGCAGATCGAATCAATTATCGCGTCGGCAATGCGCTTGAGATTATTGACGAAACAGAAGGCGAGTTTGACATCATCTACAACGATATCGATAAGGACGGATATCCCGAAGCGTTTCGCAAGGCGATTCCACGGCTCAGGAGTGGTGGGTTGTTTATCACCGACAACATGCTGTGGCTGGGGCGCGTCGTCACATACGATACCGAAGGAGATGTACAAGGACTTGATGAAGAGGAACAATGGGTGCACAATACGACAGTAGGGGTCAAAGAGTTAACACGGCTGCTTTACAATTCCCCCGATGTGTTCACAACAATCATTCCGCTCCGCGATGGGGTATCAGTTGCAATAAAACGTTAATTCAATTTTTTGGCATCAGCCTTACTTCGATGCCAGATGATAAACCTCAATCTCACGGACCTGCGCCCACGCCGGCTGAATAACACGGAAGTGGGGATAATACGCCCCCGCAAGTGTAGTCCTTCGATCCACAACCTTGTCACCGGGCGATAACAACACCTTCGTGACAACATTATCATCGACCGTACGGGAAACGTTAATACGGATAGTATTCGTCCTACAGTTCAATCGATCAATGACAATTTCGGACTGCGCCCGACCTTCGCCAATATCCCGCAACTGACGTACAGAGTGGATCGTTTTCCACTCAAACTTATCTAGATCCCAATAGTCCACATGAAACCAAAACAGATTAACGTTATGGATGATGATCTTCCGAACGGGCTTAACCTCCGCGAATCGTAACGTAAAGATCCGTTCATTTTTCGCCGCCAGAGCAGCAACGGTGTCTAACCTCCCATCGTTGAGTGCTGGATGGTTCGCCTTTGACCCATAGCTCGCCAACGCGAAGTTCTCACTCCATGAATTCGCTAATAGAGCAGACCAAACGCAACCGGACAAACTAACACAGACAAATAACAACAAGAAAATCCCAAACTGTTTTAGGGCGGTCATCTTTCTACCTCGCAATCGTATACCACAGAATTGTACCCAGTAGAACCCGTTTGAAACAGCAAGTAACACCATAAGTGGCGCGTCTTGCCACGCCACAACTTTATTTACGCGCCGTAAGCGGAGTATTTCCCCCGCTGTCGCACATTGGGATACCTTTTCAAACAGACCACTACTATCGAACCTAAGGACGAATTCTATACACTTCTTGTTTAGGACGAAACCAAGTTCGTTGGAATTTTCCGATAAGAAACATCCCCACCCCAAACCCACCGACATGCGCCACCCAAGCAATAGACGCATTTTGGAACGAAAAGTAGACATTAACTAGCTGGATGGCGATCCAAGGTAACAGCAAAACAATCGCGGGTACAGAGATAATATAGATAAAGAGAAGGCATCGAACGCGCGCCTTAGGACAGGCGATAAAGTGCGCTCCCATTACGCCGGCGATTGCGCCGCTCGCGCCAATCAAGGGCAAGCTAGAATCGTAGTAGATCATTACGTAACAGAGCGTTGCCAACACACCGCATAACAGGTAGAACATGAGAAATTTCAGACTCCCAATCATACTTTCAAGGGTCGGACCAAAAGCAGAGAGATACAGCATGTTACCAATAATGTGGATAAATCCGCCCTGCAAAATATGGACATCGTGTAAAAATAGGGAGGTGAGCAGTGTCTTATCAGACAGGTTTGGAAGCGGTGGTAGGAACGAATAGCGGCGTGCAATCTGGCTGGGAACTGCACCGGATACTTCTGCCAACGACACCCCTTGATAAAATGCATAAAGCTGATATACAAAAACCAAGACATTTGTAACGATTAAAAATTGGACCGCACGCGGCTTAAAAGATTTCTGTGTTAATGGTATGCTCGGCAGTGGAATAAACAAAGTGTCGGGTCCTTTCGACAAGTGAGCAGATAGACAAATCTGCGATAATGTCACACATTAACTACGACACATGACACTTTACGTTTCACGTTTTACGCCTCATTCGACACATCAAACCGATCAATGATTCCCATAACCAACTCCCTTATGGGGGCAGTTTCGATTTCAAAGACCTCCTGGGCAACGCCCGGCCCCGCCCCAACCAGCACAATATCGTTCTCTCCCGCCCCAACATAGTCAACAGCAATCGTCGGAGTTCGTACCAACTGCGATTTCAAACTCAACGGTTGAACAAGCAGAAGGGTTCGATTGTCATAGGCGGGGTGCTTAATAACCGAAACCACTTTACCAATAACCTTTGCGATGTACATCACCCCTCCGCTTTTTCGGTTACAGTGATTGAATCAACAATGCCAACTACAGCGACATCAACAGGTATTACACGTTCCGCTGATACAAATGCGGCGTCTCCACCGGTGACGATATACACCAACTCGCCATACCCAGCCGCCCCTTGTATATCAACAGCGGTGACCGGATCACCAATGGATTCCCCCTCCGCATCAAGGGGTTGTACAACTAGCAGACGATAGCCAACCAAGCTCGGATCTTTTCGAGTTGCGACGATGGTCCCGATGACCTTTGCAATATCCATAGGGCAATAAAACGCACTCCCACCTAACGCTTTTGAATCCCATACTCCTCCATCTTAGAATGGAGTGTATTCCGATTAATTCCAAGGATTTCAGCGGCTTTCCTACGATTCCAGCCAGTGCGCTGGAGAATAAATTCAAAGAGCGGTTTCTCAACGGCAATGCGAATCTCTGCATGAAGCGATCCAGCAGGTGCTCCCGATTCTATAAATTCATCTACGCGCTCCGACATAAGCGAAGCAAGGCGACTATCAAAGCCTGTCGGTGCCTTTGTAGCAGAAACAGTTGGGTTTCCAGATAGTTCTGGGAAATGTTCTGGGAGGAGTACCTGACCGGCACACATCACGAGCGCACGCTTCAAACTGTTTTCAAGTTCGCGGACGTTTCCGGGCCAATCATGAACCATCAGCAGCTTGAACGCTTCCGGCGAAATTGTCCCTTTAGGCTGGTCGTAATCCCGAGCATAACGGGCCATAAAAAAATCCACTAAATCGGGGATATCTTCTTTCCGTTCACGCAACGGAGGCAAAAAGATTGGCACTACATTGAGCCGATAAAACAGATCTTCCCGAAACGATCCGTCCTGAATTGCCAAATCAAGGCGTCGATTTGTCGCAGCAACCACTCGCACATCAACTCTGCGAATCTCATTTGACCCAATCGGCTCGACCTCCCGCTCTTGCAGAACACGCAACAGTTTCATCTGCACCTCTATCGGCAATTCACCAACCTCGTCCAGAAAAATCGTTCCCCGGTCCGCCTGCTCAAATTTTCCTTGGCGCGCTGTGTCGGCCCCCGTATACGCCCCTTTAACATGCCCAAACAGTGCACTCTCAATCAAGTCCGAGGGAATCGCGCTGCAATCCACCACCACAAACGCCTCCTCCGCTCTCTTGCCGTTTTGATGGATCGCCTTGGCAATCGATTCTTTACCGGTGCCACTCTCCCCCATAATTAGAACTGTTTCGTCGCTGATCGCCGCCCGTCCGATCGTCAGGTAGATCGCGTGCATCGCATCGCTCTCTCCAACAATCTGAGTACCTGCATCCTCTCCGTGTTGTGGCACATCACTATCTTTCGCTGGCGAATCTTCCGCCATTGCCGTCTTTGTTTGATTCGCTGCATACACCGCACGAGATACCAAGGGTATGATTTCTTGGAGGTCAAACGGCTTCGTCACATAGTCATAAGCGTGTCGCTTCGCAGCTTCAATCGCTGTCTGCGTTGTGCCGTGAGCGGTGATGACAATAATCGATGCAGCTTTATTGATCTCCTGCAGCTCTTCAATCAACTCTAGCCCGTTGACATCAGGCATAAAGATATCGAGGAAAATCGTGTCAATCGTTTCTGACTGGAGGAGATCAACCGTTTCTTTCCCGTTTCGTGCGGAGAATGTGTGATACCCTTCCTTCTGAAGTGCTTTCTCCAACACAAAGCGGATACTATCGTCGTCGTCAGCGATGAGAATTGTGTGTGTCATAGAGACCTAATGATGGTTATTTGAACCGAGACCGGCAGCTGCAAAAGCAGCATCAATACTAAGCGCAGTGTCTATATCATGATATCTAAGCTGTGGGTGTAGAGTTCGATGCCCATCCCTACCGCCAATCCAACAGCATTGGGATCCACAAACGGAGATATGAAGAATCTTCGATTTACCGTTACATTTTCTGTCTGTTCAAAGAATGCCACTTTCCTTTGAAAGAGGGCAAGGTCGCCGCGGCTGATTGATGATTTAATTTCAATTGCAATGACTGAGCTATTCCGGATGATTACATCCATCTCCACCTGTTCCGGCTGTCCGAAAACCGATCCAGCATCGTCATAACCTTCGTACCGTTCCACCCGGAAACCGAGTTCATCGGTCAAAATTGCAGCGAGCCCATTGCGGAATGCCTCTTCAGACTGCAAGCCCCATCGCGCTCCCAGACCTTGAACAGTATGGTGAAATCGCCTTAATTCATCATCTATATATGCACGTGACGCGCTGGATTCTTCGCGTAGAACCTTTATCTCCTGCCGGAATTCAACCCACCGTTGCTCGGACTCCTCGCGCAACCGATTGGACTCTTCACGTAGAACTTGCATCTCCTGCCGGAATTCAACCCACCGCTGCTCGGACTCCTCGCGCAACCGATTAGATTCTTCACGTAGAACTTGCATCTCCTGCCGGAATTCAACCCACCGCTGCTCGGACTCCTCGCGCAACCGATTAGATTCTTCACGTAGAACTTGCATCTCCTGCCGGAATTCAACCCACCGCTGCTCGGACTCCTCGCGCAACCGATTGGACTCTTCACGTAGAACTTGCATCTCCTGCCGGAATTCAACCCGCTGCCTTTCAGATTCCTCACGCATCTGCTTGAGCTCGTTCAAAATCGCTGTTATATTCTCTTTTTTGGCAAAAGTCTCCGACATAACACCGATCAACTCATAACGAATCTCGGGATTTTGGGTTATCAGGCGTGGAAATTCATTAGCGATTAATTGGCGAATTTCTTCTTCGGTTAGTGACATGTTTTTTCCGTTTGTCATATCTGTATCCGTTAAATTTACTCAAACCGGCAATGTAACAATAAACGTTGTCCCTGGAGTTTCTGTTATATCAACTTCAATGGCACCTCCATGTTCTTCAACGATTTGCTGGCTAATCGCCAGCCCAAGTCCTGTGCCTTTCTGCTTCGTTGTGTAGAACGGATCAAACAGACGGGAGGCAACATCCGGCGGTATACCACGTCCGGTATCCTTGATATAAATTTGAACCATCTGAGTCACGGAACTATAGGCGGTTTGAATCGTCAAGACGCCCCCATCTTCCATCGACTCAATTGCATTCCGAAATAGGTTCAACAATACCTGCGTTATTCCATCGGCGTTCACAGAAACCAGCGGACAATTTTCGTCAAAATTCTTCTCAACGTGGATATTGTCCCGATCTAACTCCGGCTGACAGATCGAGAGGCTATTGTCAATTAAGTCACTCATATTACCCAACTTGACACCGGCAGTACGCGGGTTACCAGACACAAGAAGCTGCTCAACCACACGATTCAGCCGATCGACCTCTCTGATAATGACCTGAATATACTCTTGAATCTCTGAATTCGATTTGCCCTCAAACTGGAGCAATTGCGCCGCCCCACGGATTCCACCAAGCGGATTTCTCACCTCGTGAGCTACCGTCGTCGCAAGTTTACCCAGCGTTGCAAGCCTCTCGGATTGCACCAGCGAGTCAATCATCTGCTGAATCTTGACACGCTGTGCCACAATTGCAGCGATAATCGTCAAGATACGGATATCGTCCTCAATCGAAAATTCGTCCGATGCCTTATCAATTGTCAGCGTGCCGACCACTTTTTCATCAACAACCACCGGAACGCACCAGAACGCTATCGGATCCTTAGACTGCACTAGCTTCGCATCTGGAAACTCAATCTGCTCAAGAGGCGTACGACTATGAGGCACACCAATTGGATTACCGGATTGAAGCACCTGTTGTTGGATAAGATCGATCTGACTGTCCGTTCCGCGTCGAAGTTCCGCCTCTGTCAGTCCAAAAACTGCCTCGACCTCTTTGACTAGCTCACCACCCTCCCAAATTCTCAGTGCACCCCGGTATACCCCCATCCGGTTGGCAAGTGTCTTGATAATTTTTTGGAACAGTTCGTCCAATTCCAAGGCAGTGTTCGCGGTATCACCGATCTCAAAAAGCGTAGACAGATCGCGCACCCGTTTTTCCAAACCTGTGTTGGCTTGATCTATCTGTTCAAGCTGCTCCTCCATAGTGGTGCGTTGTGCCTTGAAAAGCTGGATGGTGCGGACGATGAAATACGCAATGATAGGATATAAGATCGCAACCACGCCCAAATGGATCTGCTCATAGTAAACCCCGGCATGTATCCAATTGGCTAGCGTCGTGCATACAAGCAATAGATACTGCCCGCGCCGATTGTCGTATATCCCTGCGAGGATTATAACCCCATAGTACAGATGTGAGACAACACCATAGTTCTGCGGGCTATCCAAGCCGTAAACAAACAGGTTAATCAGTAGAACGACAAATATCAGGAAGAAAGTTAGCATGAGCAATTCACAGTTTCAAAAATTACTTCCGATGCAGCACCAAGTACCCAAAAGTCTGAATCCCAAAGAGACTCACTGTCCATTTCGCAAGAAATTATCCAGCATCTTGAGTCCAATCCGACCGCTTTTCTCCAAATGGAACTGCGTGGCGATTAGGTTCTGATGGGCAACGACACTGGAAAATTCAACGCCATAAGTGGTCCTACCGACGATATAGGAATCGTCCTGCGGAATCGGGTAGTACGAGTTCACAAAATAGAAATGAGCCGGATTCGGAACATCTTGAAAAATTGGGTGTGTCTGCGTCTGATACACCTCATTCCAGCCGATTTGCGGCACCTTTTGGGTCGGGGAAGCATCATACTTTTTGACAACGCCGGGCAAGATCCCGAGACAATTGGTATCCTCCTCCTCACTGTGCTGGAACAAGATCTGGATACCGATGCAGATTCCCAACATCGGCTTACCGGATTTATAAATCTCCCATAATATCTCGGCAAGCCCAGCCGCGTTCAGGTTATCCATCGTTGCCCGCGCCGCACCCACGCCGGGAAAGATAACTTTCTCTGCACCCAAAATGGTTTGGGGATCGGCGGTAATTTTTCCGTCGTAGCCTAAGTATTGGACAGCACGCTCAACGCTCGTCAGGTTGCCCGCGCCGTAATCGATGATCGCAATCATTAAACACTCATGTCTATAAAAGATTCATTTGAAAAATTAAAAAGGGACCATTGAAATGATGCTGTAGTGTGAAATCGCTGACTTGTGAAAATAGGTTCAAGACATTCATCTGCTCAAATGCTACCTTCATTCTATCAGTGTGTAGTTTCCGCTCTTCCCCACTGTGACAAGGGATGGCAAAGCTCAGCGTATTGTCATCGATCTGGGGATATTGGTTTTGATTTAGGATGTTTCCTCCCGCTTTAACTTCAGTCATCACGCGGAAACGCAGCCGAACCGATGCATTGTCAACGCTTCTTGTTCTACTGAAAGTTTCCTGCTCACTGAACAGATTCAGCAGTTTCTGTTTCATTGAAACCGACAATGATGTCCCAAGTTCATTAAGTCGTTCTTCGAGGGCTTGTCCAAACGACTCAGAGATCAGCGTTGGAACAGGAATCGTCTCAAAGAATTTTCCATGAGCTAGGCAAACTTTCACGTTTGACCTATTTCTACCCCGAATCAAATAGAACACTTGCCGAATTGGTAAGGAAAGAATATCATCGCCTGCTTCTTGCATCCGTGTCCGAACGATGTTTTCTAGCCCCTCGATTAACTTCTGGACATCTTTTTCACCTGTCGGAATCGTCGAGTTGAAAGAGGCAACTGAATAGCTTTTGCTATCTTTCAGTTCGATCAACTCTCCGCCACTAAAAGTTGAGTCATTGTGATTAAGTTTGATAGCCAAATCAGGAAACCTACCCTCATTGATACATGAAAGCATTTCTTCATTGAACGGAAAAGTATCAAGCGGATTTTGGGATGTGAATTTCCCTTTTTTTTCGCACAAGTCAGCAAAGAAGTGGTAGATTGAGTAAGCCATCTATTGATTTGACTCAAAAAGTTCTGCTTGTTTGGGAGTCGCCGCAACTGTCGATTTAGATCGTCCCCATATCGCTTCTAGATCCGGGGTGCATTCATAGGCTTTGAATAAATTTGAAATATCATCTGCCTCCCTTTTTTTAACAAGCCTTTCTCGGATGATTTCGACATTGATCTGATCGAGTTCAACCCCGATTGATTTTCGCCCTAACTGCTCTGCAACGACCAACGTTGTCCCTGAACCTGCAAACGGGTCTAATACAATATCACCGGGTTTTGTCGAAGAAAGAATTATCCGAAGGAGGAGTTGAATCGGTGTCTGCTGCTTGTGCAAGCGATTGCCTTCCGTATCGCGCAGGGCTTCATCACCGGCAAAATAGCCCGATGTCAACTCACGAATATCGTCCCACACATCGGTGAGGAACATGCCGTTTTCCCGTTCATATTTGTAGCCCGCAGGGAGTGGCGGATTGATTCGCAGGCGGTGAAAGACCCGCGGCCGCTCCCCTTTTGTTGCAAACGCGATAATCTGATAATGTTTGCCAAAACGATTCATTCCGGGGACAGCAGACGTTTTCTTTTTCCAAATGATCAGGTTTTGAAACACCCATCCAGATTCGCGTAGACACCGTAGCACAGACTCAGTTTTTTTCTCCCGCTGCATAAAATAGATTGCGCCGCCCGAAGTGGTCTGGCGGTAAACCTTTGTGCACACATCCCCCATCCATCTCCAATAATGCGCTTCAGGCAAGTTATCATCCCACTCATTGTAACCTTTGTCTTGATTAAAAGGCGGATCGAGAAAGGTGAGATCAACATGCCCAAAAGTAGCGTTCTGTTGGTCTAATAGCGAAGCGCAATCTCCATGTAGCACAGTTGTTTTCATTCTATGTCTCGTTGTCCGAAATTTGATGATATTGTTCAACCGTATGAGTTCCGCATGATTTGGCATATTCTTCTTCACGAATAGCTTGGGTGGCATACTTTACAACTGTTTCTTCATTTACGCCCTTATTTTTTTTCATTCACCCGGTCCATGACTGCTAACACCTTTTGAAATACCTTACCCCCTAATTTTTTCGGTGTGATCAAAATTTGATTATCCTTTCGCTCCGCCTCAACGAGGCCTCCTTTTTTAAGTCCCAATTCATCACGGATTTTCTTCGGAATCGTTATTTGCCCATTTTCCATAATTTTCATAACAAGCATTTCAGTTGCTCCCCCTTGATGTAAGATTTGAATCATCACCTATTCCTCAAAAAGCAATCATAATTTTTGATGGTTAGCTTCCCTTTGATTCCCCCAAGTGCTCTGAAAATAAGTGCTCTTTGATTCGTATGACGTCTGATTCAGTTGGTCAACCGCATAATCTATATATTTTTGCTGTGTCTCAATTCCGACATGCGCCCTGCCTAGTTTCTCCGCAGCACAATTTGTCTGCCCACTTCCGGCAAAGATGTCAATCACCGAATCCCCCGTATAAGAGTAAAACTGAATAACCCGTTCCGCAAGTTCTAACGGAAATGGACACGGATGCAGATTCTCTTGAGGGGCTAGTGGACGGATTTTCCAGACGTTTTTGCTCTTCTCGCCTTGATAGTCCTTCAGATCAATTTCATTCTTTGTTTTCTCTTCATCACTTCTATCCCAATAAATGTTGTTTCGACTTTTCTTATCAGCAGGTTTCTGAAAGACGAATACATATTCGGCAACCAAGCTGGGATAGTAATATCCGGGATAGGGATGCTGCAACAAAACCCCTGATCGCCTATCCCTCGCAACCGGCTTTTCCCAGATAATATCCTCTTTGAATTGCCACCCAATATCCTCAAGCCAACTGACAAAATGAAATGGGAGCGCAGTCCGCGTGCCATTCCATAAGACCGGAGCAATATTTACGACATTGTGTCCCCCCGGCTTTGTAATTCGCAGCAACGCTTTGAACCGATTCTCCAGAAAAAGCCGATATTCCTCGTAGGATATATCTTCTCGTTCCCATCGCGCTTTGGCCCCGTGCAGTTTTTCAATATGCTCCTCGTAATTGATTGCGTTTAGGTAGGGAGGCGAGGTGAACCCAAGCATAAAATGGTTGTCGGGAAAATTGTCCATCACTGAGAGACAATCCCCTTTGATAATCCGCCCATTGCCGATTTTGATTTCTTCTAAGGCTGCCATAAGCTTAAAGCATCTATCAATTTCTCTATCCGTCAATCTGCCGATACAGGTTCGCCATCTCGATCGCTGTGACCGCCGCCTCCGCCCCTTTATTTCCCGCCTTCGTGCCAGCGCGTTCAATCGCCTGCTCAATCGTATCGGTCGTGATAACGCCGTAAATCACCGGTATGCCTGTATTCAAAGAGACCTGTGCGATTCCCTTCGCACTTTCGTTGGCAACATAGTCGAAGTGAGGGGTCGCACCCCGAATCACCGCACCGATACAGATAATCGCATCGTATCGTCCCTTTTTAGCAAGACGCTCTGCCGTAGTGGGAATTTCAAATGAACCGGGTGTCCAGCAGATGTCCACATCTTCCTCGTCTACACCGTGGCGTTTGAGCCCGTCAAGTGCCCCATCTAATAATTTGGTGGTAATAAAACTATTAAACCGACTGACCACAATCCCAATTTTCAGATCAGTACCGATAAGATTGCCTTCGTAGATATTTGGCATTATCCCCCAGCGCCGGCTGTCTAACCCTGAACCATCAGGCCATCATAACCGTGCACCGTCTCCTCCTTCTCCTCGTTGATAGTATCCAACAACAAATGTCCTAGCTTTGTCCGCTTCGTCTCCAAATAGTGACGATTAAATTCGTGGGGTCTGGTTTGCAGCGGAATCCGCTCGACAATCTCAAGGTTATGCCCCACCAAACCACTCACCTTACGCGGGTTATTTGTCAATAAACGCATCTTCTGCACACCGAGGTCTGTCAAGATCTGGGCACCCACACCATAATCCCGCAAATCTGGAGGAAAACCGAGCCGCTCATTCGCTTCGACGGTGTCAAGCCCTTCACTGTCTTGCAATCGGTAGGCGCGAATCTTATTTCCGAGTCCCATCCCCCGTCCCTCCTGGCGCATATAGACTAAGATGCCCCGTCCCTCCTTTTCGATGAGCATCATCGCTTTCTCCAACTGTTCACCACAATCGCAGCGTAGCGAACCGAATACATCTCCAGTAAAACATTGTGAGTGCATCCGCACCAACACCGGCTCGCCGTCCGAAATGTCGCCCTTAATCAAGGCGATGTGGGTTTTCTGATCATCAGCACTCTGGTAGGAATGGAGTCTGAAGTAGCCGTGTTTCGTTTGGAGGTCTGCCTCGGCAACCCGCTTGATAAGCGTTTCCGTTTGCCGTCGGTAAGCGATTAGGTCCGCAATGGTGATGAACTTTAACCTGTATTTCTGAGCGAATTCAAAGAGCTGCGGCAGGCGTGCCATCGTGCCATCTTCATTCAGGATTTCGCAGAGAACTCCCGCCGGATAGAGTCCTGCCAAACGTGCCAAATCAACTGTCGCCTCCGTATGACCGGCACGCCGCAAAACCCCACCCTCCTTCGCCTGTAACGGGAAGATATGGCCCGGACGGACGAAATCCTCCGCTGTCGTCTCTGGCTGGACAAACGTCTGAATCGTATGCGCCCGCTCGTAGGCGGAGATGCCGGTGGTCACATCCTTGGCATCAATTGTTACCGTAAACGCCGTATGCAGTTGTGCAGTGTTTTCCGAGACCATCAACGGGAGGTTCAATTCTGAAAGACGTTCCGCAGTTGCGGGAAGACATATCATACCACGCCCGTACTTTGCCATAAAATTAATTGCCTCCGGCGTGGCTTTCTCCGCTGCCATGATTAAATCACCTTCATTCTCCCGATCCGGATCATCGGAGACAATAATTAGCTCTCCATCTCGTATCGCTTCAATCGCTTCTGGAATTGTGTTAAACTTCATAGGTGATGCCTTCATTTAGTCGAAATTTTGATTTCAAATATACCCGTGTTCTGCTAAGAAATCCAAATTGATTGATGAGCTCTCAGTGGATGGGAAGGTCAGCAATCGTTCGATATAACGCCCCAACAGATCTACCTCGATATTCACATGAGCACCAACCTGTTTACGTCCTAACGTCGTCACCTGCTTAGTGTGGGGGATAAGCGCGACTTCAAAGCTATCGTCAAACAGATTTGAGATTGTCAGACTGATACCGTCAACACAGACAGATCCCTTATACACCACATACCGCATTGCCTCCTGAGAAATCGAGACACGCATTAAAGATGATGTGCCCTCATCCTGCCAACCGCTGATGGTCCCAACCTCGTCAACATGCCCCAAAACCAGATGTCCCCCCAATCGATCCGCCAAGCGCAACGCGCTCTCAAGATTGACCGAATCGCCCGGCTTGAGGGAACCCAATGTTGTCCGACGTAACGTTTCAGCAGAAACATCTGCCGTGAAATCGCCGTGCGTCAGGTCAGTGATTGTCAGACAGACCCCATCTATCGCAATACTATCCCCGACATTGCCATCCGATACTACTTGAGAGGCTGCAATAGTTAGCACTCCTGCCTGTGAGCTTCGCTGAATTTCCTTTACGGTTCCCAACTCCGCAACGATTCCTGTGAACATAAGCTATCTGTTTTGGTTCCAATCTCGTTTTAAGACCTGCCCCCCAATATTTTTATCGGGGATGTTGGTTATGGGTTAGGTGAGTAATTATAGCATGACAGAAGGTCTCTGTAAACCAAAAAACCTGAGCGGAAATTACCTCTCCAAAAACACTGAATCGTAAAAAAACGTTGACTCACCCCCTTATCTTGTAGTATGCTGATCGGTATAACATTTTCTAGTGAAACCGAGATCCCTGCTCGGATAGGCGGAATAGGAAATCAATCTATAGAGACCTCACGCGCATTTCCAATCGCAGAGGAGATAACCCCATAAGAACACAATTTTTTCGTCTCACTTTTTTTTTGTTAATCTGCGTCTCGATTCCGTTGACGACAACGGCACAAACGGTGGACATCCCCGACCCCAACTTCCGCGCTGTCATTGAAACTGCCCTTGGCAAAGCGTCAGGTGACACAATCACCGTGGCCGAGATGGAGACCTTGACAGGGCTTGAAGGAGACAACGCTAGCATAAGCGATTTGACCGGGCTTGAGCTCGCAATCAACCTGATAGAACTGGACCTTTGGGACAACTCGATATCCGATATTTCGCCCCTAGCGAAATTGACTGACCTGACACAACTGGTTCTTGGAGAAAACGTAATATCTGACATTTCGCCGCTGGTCCGATTGACTGGTCTAACACAACTGAATCTCTCCGGAAACTCCATATCCGATATTTCGTCTCTAGCGGAATTGACTAATTTGACACAACTAAATCTTTACGATAACTTGATATCCGATATTGCACCTATGGTGGGATTAACTAACCTGATAGAACTGAATCTTGATTACAACTCCGTTTCAGAGATCTCCACTCTAGCAGGATTGACTAGGCTGACACAGTTAGCCCTTCAGTACAACTCGATATCCGATGTCTCGCCTCTAGCAGGATTAGCTGGCCTGAAATACTTAGATCTTGATTACAACTCTGTTTCGGACATTTCGGTCGTGTCGGGCTTTACCGACCTAAGAGCACTACGTCTTGTGGATAATCCAATATCCGATATCTCACCTTTAGCGGAATTAACCAGTTTGACATATCTTTATCTTGGACTCAACTCAATATCGGATATTTCGCCGCTGGCGGGATTAACTAACCTGAGGTCCCTTTATATTGGCACCAACTCAATATCGGATGTTTCAGCGGTATTAGGCTTAACCAACCTGACAGGCTTAGAACTTGCCGGCAATCCAATATCCGATATTTCACCTCTAGCAAACTTGATCAATCTGGAACGGCTCTATCTTATGGATAACTTGATATCCGATATTTCGCCCCTAACGGACTTAACCAATCTGCGAGAATTGCATATCTCAAACAACTTGATATCGGACCTCGCGATCTTAGTAGCAAATACGGGATTGGGAGATGAAGACGTGGTTGTGCTGCGAGGTAATCCCCTGAGCTACCAATCCATCAGCACACACATCCCAACACTAAAGGAGAGAGGAGTTAGATTACGTTTTCGCCACCGTACCCCAACAACAATCTTGAAAATGTCAGGTTACCAGCGCGGTTCCCCCTCTACAACGCTGAACCCATTTGTCGTTGAAGTGCGAGACGAGTACGGGGCCGCGTTTGAGGGGGTTCCGGTCACGTTTGCTGTGACTGCCGGCGGTGGAACGCTCAGTGTAACCCACACAACCACCGATGAAAATGGCAGGGCGCAGAGCACGCTTACGCTAGGGCAGAATCTGGGAGTACACACTGTCTCTGCAACCGCTGCGGGATGGGTTATAGATGATCCAGCAATCTTTAACGTTATCTCCGATACGGAACCACCACCGATTGCGACAGATGTCAACGGCGATGGAATCGTGAATATTCTAGATTTGGTTTTGGTTGCGTCCGCATTCGGCAGTGAAGGACCGGATTTGGCAACAGATGTTAATGGAGATAGGGAAGTCAATATTCTAGATCTGGTGTGGGTTGCAGATGCGTTTGGGGATGCAGCGACAGCACCTTGAACACACCCACAAGCCCTTGATATGGTCACGACAGCAGCCATTCAGCAGTAGCTACCCAAAGCGAAACCCTTCGAGGTTAAAACGTAAGTTTATTCCAACTTAAAAGGAGAAAAAATGTTTCAGCTAGTAATTCCTTGTCCGTTTTTGCGGTTAGCTAGCCTTTGTACAGTTTTTATTATCGGAATTATCGGTTGCGGCGGTGATGATAATGGGGTTGATGATAACGACTGGGGCGGGACTTGGAGTCTCGAAACCTTTGATGGTCAGACTCTGGAACAAGTTTGGGAACAAGAATTGGGAACAGAGGGAGTAACTGTTTCCATTGTTGCCAACAACTGGACATTTAATGACGATGGAACGTTGGAAGCAGAGATCAGTTTTAAACTTGGAAATCAAGGCGGGGACTCCGCAATTGCAATAACGAGTTCAACTAAAACAACGGGTACTTACGTCCTATCTGGATCCAGTTATACTCTCACACTGGAAGATATTCCTATCAATGCTCTTAAAGAAAGCACCGGTGCATGGTATAGAGCAGGTAATACCCTCACACTCAACAGTGATAATGGTAGTACCATCGTCCTCAAAAAGAAATAAAGTCTAATCGGGTCAACACCTTTGGCAGGTAAACTCGCTGATGACTCTCCCAAATAGGTACTTATTCAAGAAACCGAGTTTTTCTGAAGGATTCAATTTCTGGCAGACAGGCAATCAACTACGCTACTATAAATTTCTGATTAAAGGGAAAAAATGCAAACCGAAAAATCAATCGACAGCGTCACGCTCACCATCATCAACAACTACCTCGTCAACACCTGTCGTGAGATGGGATTAGCGATGATGAAGACCTCATACTCCTCCATCTTTAATGAGGGATTGGACTTCTCCTGTGTCATCTTCGACCGTGACGGGGAGATGGTGGCTTATGCAGAGTTTTGTCCCGCCCAGATCGGCGCGATTCTCTACACCATGCAGTGGACAATCGCCGAAATCGGCCTGGAGAACTTCAAGCCCGGCGATGTGGTGATGCACAACGACCCCTATCGCGGCGGATGCCACATGCCGGAGCATACAGTGATTCAAGCGGTCTACCACAAAGGTGAATTATACGGATTCATCGGCAACATCGCCCACGTCACAGAGATTGGTGGGAAAGCGGTGGGCGGTTTTGCAGCGGATGCTAAGGAGGTGTACCAAGAAGGACTCCGATTACCACCGGTTAAAATTATCCGAGAAGGCAAACCCGTTGAGGACATCTGGAAAATTATTCTGGAAAACCATCGGACTCCCCGCACCTCATGGGGCGATTTTCACGCGATGCTCGGATCCCTCAACGTAGCAGAGCGACGACTCCACGAACTGCTCGATCGCTACGGATTCGATGAAATCCTCTCCGCCGGAAAACAGCTCATGGACTACTCCGAAGCACGGATGCGTGCAGAGATTCGAGACATCCCCAACGGCGAATACCAATTCGATGATTGGATCGAAAATGACGGCGTAGTTCCCGACAAACGGTATCGAATTAACTGCACAGCCATTGTGGACGACGAAAATATCCTCTTTGATTACACCGGCTCAAGTCCCCAAGCGCGCGGTCCCTGTAACTGCACCTACGGCGTAACCGCATCTGCGACGTTCAACGCAATGCTCAATATCACAGATCAGACCATTCCCCGCAACTCAGGTTGTTATCGCCCCATTCAACTGATTGTCCCCCCTGGCACCGTCGTGAACGTGAAACACCCCGGTCCCAGTGTCGGCGGCAACTCCGAGATCCACGAACGGATCGTCGATGTCCTGTTTGGATGTCTATCAGGCGCAGTGCCGGAGCGCGTCGCTGCAGCGACAGGTGCCAGTTCATGCAACTTCCTTTTCGGAGGAATACACCCAAATACGGGACAGTATTACGCAAACTACCACATCGATGGCTGTGGCTGGGGTGGCAAGGCAACCGGCGACGGCAATCACACACAGTGTCCGATCAACGGCAATTGTAGGAATACCCCGGTAGAGGTCTTTGAAACACGTTACCCTTGGCTGACGAAAACATATCGCATCGTCGAGGATTCGGGTGGGCACGGTGAACACCGCGGGGGTTGTGGCAGTGAAAGAGTTATCGAAGCACTCGCACCGGAAATCACGGTTTCGAGCTTTATGGACCGGCATGAGACAGGGGCGTGGGGGCTGTTTGGCGGAAAAGAAGGAGCAAGCGGCGCAGTGCGAATTCGGAAAAATGGAGATGACCGTTGGCGGACATTCTCCGAAGTCTACGGAACGGCCTCACCCAACAAATTCGCGGACATTCAAATCCAAGCCGGTGATGAAATTAGGATTGTCAGCCCGGGGGGCGGTGGGTATGGACCTCCTGAAAATCGGGAGCCCAGCAAGGTACTGGCTGATGTCCATGAAGGCTTGGTATCCCCCGAAGAAGCACGCGATATATATGCCGTGGCCCTTGTTCAGGAGGCAGAAGACTGGCGTGTTGATGAAGGTCTGACAACTGACCTGCGCCGTGGAAGGTCGAAGTCTTCCGGAATAGAGGAGGTATCCTAATGGCTCAGTGGGAACCAATTTCTGATGCACTATACGCCACACAAATCTACCACTGCGATCTCTGTGGAAAGATGTTGGTCAGACACCTATGGCGTGTAGAATACAACGACAAATCCTTAAAGTTTTGCGATGAGCGGTGCGAACAGACATGGTTCGACTATTGGCTGCCCCGCTACGGTAAGACACACGGCTTCATCAACGATAAAGATTGAGATTTATATAAAAAAGTGCAGACCCCTTCTGTTGCACGATCTCTTAACACGAGCCTCGATGTTTTTCCTGCTTTTTTGTTTTTTGCGCTCTCTATGTCTCTGCGATCGATTTTAGATAGCAACTTATCCATAAAAATCATTAATGAATTTCAGACAAGATTCGCCTCGCCCTCGCTTTTGAGAAATTGTAAGACTGCCAAGGACTTTCTGAACGTAGTTCCGCCTGTTTATCACGAAGAAACACCGCTATTGTTTTTGCAGCCATATCGTCATCACCGGCAGTCCTCAAACGTGTTAATTCCGGGATCGCATCGTCGGATAACTCCTGCAAATAGTCAAGATCTATCTTACCGATCCTAAAATATCTATCAATGTTCTTCTGTGCAATGATTGCGTCAACATTGATATAGTTCAGGGCAGTATAGGCAAGCAACGCCGCGATAGCAAACGCTCTGACCAAAGGGAATTCTCTCCGCCACAGCTTGTAAAGGGTGAGCAGAAAGAGAATAAAAAGAAAACCAATAAACGTGTGGGCGAAGATCCGTGCATAGGTGTAGCCATACGCCTCCTCATACAACTTCAACCTCAAATGTGCGGAATAGAGTATAATTACGGTGCAAAGCACAAGCAAGCAGCGGAGCCCACGAACTAAGCGATTCAACTTTCCGTCATTTTTCGTGAAGCGCAAACCTATCAGCAATATGCTTAAGTTAATTACGGTAACAACAATTAACTCGGAAAAACCCCGTCTCGCGTATTCCGCGTAAGTGTAATCAGGGATAGAGCGGATCACTTCTTCACCACCAAAAAGATACGTGAACTGAATCACACAGAACAGAATGTAGACGGCATTCACCATCACCAAAACCGTAGCAACGATGGTAGCGTCCCAACCCCCTCTTCCTCTCTCAGTAGGTGCTGATACCCCTTCCACTTTTGCCTTTAATACAACCGCCAGATAACCGAATAGTAACACTGTGATAATCCCAATAACCCCCACATGTTGGGCGAAAGGGATAGAACCAATAACTTCCAAAGGCTTGAGCACATTGACAATCAGATTTTGAAACACCGTATCTGCCTCCGCAAGCAATGCAATGACAATCGCTAACAAAGGTACAGAGATTACCAAGCCGATGAAGATGTTTTTGAGGGTTTTACGCTTCTCAGGCACAATTTTATCCGCGACTTTCGCTAGCGAAATAACCTCCAAGAATGCCTTGGGCGCATTGTCAAAAATTTGACGGAGTAATTTTCCTAAAAAACGGAGGATGAATCGAACGCCAGACCACTCATATCTATAGACCAGTAGCATTGTCTGAAGGAACAAGAGCGGTGGAATTAAGATAAAATTGAGGACCAATAACACCGGATTTGAACGGATGGCGAATGCAGCCGAGAGCAGAACAATGGGGATAAACAGAAACCAACCAAAGTCAATCTGGAACGAAACCTGCCTGCGTGAAGCCACCCAAAATAGACAGTAGAAAATGACTGCAAACAACGGATATGAGACCCCGATCGCCTTTCCATAAAACAGGTAGTCAAAAACGATCCCCGCTATGAGCGAGAGCACTGCGAGTAATCGAATTTCCCGCCCTGTGATGTTTGTGTGCTTCATACTGCTATCCTCCGAATGGTTAGGCTTAAATCACATAACCTTTGCCCGCAAGCACATTTTTATAAGCACGCATTAAATGGAGAATGAAAAATGGCTCAATGCCACTTAACCCACGAATTGCTGCAAGCCCTCTACCAATGCACGATTTTTCAGGACATACGTTCGTCGGCCCAATGGGTGCACGAACAGAGATAAATATATCTCCTTTTTCAGCGATTTTTTCGGCGCAGTACACCATTTTCGTGGCGTTGGATAAGTCTCTCCAAATTCGAGTTTACCCTGATAAAAAGGAAATCTTTTTCCATTAGTATTATAAGTTGATGATGGTGACGATTGTCCCAATATGATTTCGCTAATCGCCGCTAACGTCGTCCGGACCCACCCATTGGGCAGTGGGGTAAACCTGCATCCGTTTCGCTCATATCACACTTTGTCCCTGGATTCATTGATTTGGTTCTCTCTGTCATGATGACCTTGAGTTAGGACTTACGCAGTTCGTCACGCCGATGTCCTTTTCCATGAGCCGCGTCATCTGAGGGGCGTAAGTCCTGACGTAAAAAAATACTCTTAGGCATTACTCGTTACGTATTATTTTTTTCATTACCAAGTCAACACAACCCCCAACGATTTATCCCGCTCATCGCGCAGCAGCCGGTAAGCTTCACCCGCTTCCGTATAAGGCAATCGGTGCGTGATTAAACGATCTACGTTGATTTCACCGCACTCAATCATCTTCAAAATTTGAAGCCGGTTATATTGCTGTGTCCAAGGAAACGCAGGCGTCGCAACCGTCGGACACTTCGGCTGATGACACCCAACTAAGGTCAGTTCCTTCAGGTGGAAGTCCATAAAATCCACATCGACCTTTCGGTGCCAGATAGATCCCAACGCCATAATCCGCCCACCGATTCGCGCCATGTCGAATGCCATCGGTAGCAGCTCCGGATAACCGGACGCTTCAATGGTGACATCCAATCCGCGTGCTTCGGTGATGATTTCAACTTCGGACTGGAGATCACAGCGACTCGGATTCAGGACATGTGTTGCTCCCGAAGCCTGTGCTATCTCCAACCGCGGATCACTTAAATCAATCGCAAAGAGCAATTCAGCACCTGTTTGGGCTGCGAGTTGTAACGCCAATTGGCCGACGAGTCCCATCCCCGTAATACAGGCGAACTCCCCAAGCTCAATTCGTGCTTTTCGGACGCCGTGCATCGAGACACTTCCAAGCACGCCGAAAGTGCCCTCATCAAATGGCACACTACCCGGCAGCTTCGCCAACGATTGTGGTGCAGCAGACACAGTTACATGACTTGCGTGACGTCCCAACGACAATACGCGGTCTCCGATTTCGTAGTCCTCTACCCCTTCACCGATTTCGATAATCCGTCCGGTGTTTGAGTAGCCGGGGGTAAAATCGTCTGTCCGTCGCTGCTCTTGCGTACCGAGTTCAGTGCCTGCGCTAATCAGCGTACATACTGTCTCGACAAGCACCTCACCTCTTCCTGGCGAGCCAATCTCAGTCGTTTTTGTTTCTACGCTATTGTCCGGTCTAACAACAACTTGTGTACCCGTTCGTGTCATTGTATTCCTCCGTGCAAATGTAATGCCAATTATGCCCAAAACAGCTCAAGTTACTACACTACCAAAAAATCCAACGTTTTTCCTGTAGGGGCGGGGGTTCCGCCCGTTGAGTGCTCACCTCCGCTCCAGAGGAGCGCAATGTATAACACTCATCAGATCAATGAATAGGTGTTCTCTATAGTTTTTGTATCAAGATTAGCGATCTTGCCGTTCTTAAAGTGGATTCAGAAAAATCTCCCATCGCTACACCGGGGCGGAGCCCCGCATTTCCTTTAACAATCAGGATTTACGTACTTCAGATTACAGTTGCCCGTTTCTTAATTCCGATTTATCGGGGATTCATCGGGCGTTGGAAACGGTATCCTACGGCGATGAGTCGCCGAAAATACCATGACTATTGCGCTATAGTCTTGGCTCAACCAGGTGTGTTGCACGACCGTTTCTGGTGTTTGCTATGACCGTTCAGCTGCGTAAGTCCTAACAACATAAAATAACCCTTAACAGAAGAGAGGCAAAATCATGCTATACCTGAACTCAGTAGAAAACGCCGCAGCCAGCAAAACGGACAAAAAATACGCGATCTGTTACGAAAAAATTCCCGCCATGCAGAATATCATAGAATTAGCACCATCAAAAGCATTGCTTACCCAGTGGGAATCCAGAGAAATTGGTTGGGAAGAATTTCGTAAAAACTTTATGACCGAAATGAGAGCAGAATATTGTAAGGAGGAAAGTCGATTAAAACATCTGATACAATATAGCCTAGAAAACGATATCACCCTCCATTCACCAGAGCCAAGTGGAGAACAGACCTATCGCGCTATTTTGGAAGAACTGATTAACGAGATATGGCAAGGAGAAGGACGGACAGATCGCGCAATCAATCTCGTAGGAGGGTCAGTTGAGGCGTTCCATCTGACCACGGCAAATCACAAGCAGATGAAACAGATTGCCACAAAATGCGAGTTTTTTTCACCAATGCAGTCAAGGAGTTGGTCCCGCACATGTCAGCACTGTAACCATCTAGATCGACAGGTTTACATCTGTCCAAGGACCAACCGGGTCGTCACTCATTACGAGTGGACAACCCCGGTCCGAATCAGCGTTCAAGCCTGATAAGCCTGAACTGCCTTGAGGAATCCCTGCACTTCCGATGGCACAAGGTGATCCACCGAATTTCCCGCCTGAATCTGCGCTCGGATATCCGTCGAAGAAATCTCCGCATAAAAATCTGGCAACTCGATCAGATCAATTCCGCTCGAGTAACGACGGTAGTCCGGCGATTCCATCACCTGCCTCACTGCATCCGCATCATAGTCTTGGCGGTTTGCAACGATGAAGCGACATTGATCGAAAAGGGCTTCCAATGCGCTGTGTAAATCGGTATAATATTTCGGGTCGAATAGGCGAATGAACGTATCATATCCAACAATGAACGAAAAGTGTGAGTCGGGGGGATACGCAGATTTTAACGCTTCAACTTTCTCAATGAATTTGCCGTGGCTGCAAGCGGCAACAGAAAAATCCTCACGGTTCACGGTGTATTCTTTCAGCATCAACAAACGGTCGGCAAGAGAGAGACCGAACACACCCTTGTCAACATTCGCCCTTGCCAAAATTAGCAAAATTTCATCCAGATCATATTTTTTTTGTGCTGCCTCGATCATTTTGATGTGGGCAACGGTGAGCGGGTTGAAAGACCCGGAAAAGATACCGAGTTTCCGGCCGGCCGCCCTGATACGTTGAGTCGCGCGGTAAACCCAGCGAATTTGGGGCGCGCCGTTGGGATCTAGCTGATCAATAAGTCTTTCCAGACGACCCTGCTCCTCGGAATGTTTGGACGTTTGAATGTTTCCCAAAACTAAATTCCTCCGTAAGCCAATCTCGATTGAATACCGAGAGTTGCAGTTCATCACGCCTTTAGGGTAGCATCACCAATGCCAATTATCAAGCGAAATTTCGTATTAAGGATTTTGGGTATGCTAATACCTTTTCAAATAAACGCTAACACCGCGGTACGCTATCACGGGGGCTTGGATTGGACAATCCAAGCTGTGGTTGCCCTAACCGTTGTGGGAATATCTATCGCTATGATAGGGAACGTTGCTGCTGACACACACACGGCGACAGCCAGCCATGAAAGGATGCTCACTCTTCTCAAACAAATCGCTGATCAAACTGCCGAAACAAACAATTACCTAGGCGAGGGACTGGCACGCCAGCTGCGTAGACATCTCGCCAACTTACCTGTCGAGGCTTCAAATCTTAACCGATGGCGTCTCCATACAGAACTCGGTGAGGCAGAACTTCGGCTCGGTAATGAAGAGGCGGCAATCGATCAGCTCACACAAGCAGGAAAACTGCTGCCCCGATTAAGGGGCCAACTCTCCCCGTTGATGGCGAATCAAACCCTCTTTCGCCTCGGCGTCGCATATATGCGAAAGGGCGAAACACAGAATTGCTGCCCCAGCGAAATCGGAGCTGCGAGCAACCCCGACAGCTGTATTCTGCCGTTACGAGATAGCGGGATTCACACCCAGAAAGAGGGGTCACTACAGGCGATAACCCACCTCACGGAAGTGCTGCGAAACACAACGGTTGAATTGCCGCTCCATCTGGAAGCGAGATGGCTGCTCAACATCGCTTACATGACGATCGGAGGCTATCCAGAACAGGTTCCCAAGCGATATCTCCTGCCCCCAGAAACATTCCAATCCGCAGAAGAAATGCCGCGTTTCACTAATATTGCACCACGTCTGGAACTTGATACATTCGATCTATCCGGCGGCGCGATCGTTGATGACTTCGATAACGATAACTACCTAGATCTCGTCGTTTCAACGTGGGATCCCGCCGGACAAATCCGCTTTTTCCAGAACAACCAAGATGGCACCTTCTCAGAGCGAACCGAACAGGCAGGGCTTCTAGGTATGTACGGCGGATTGAACCTCCTCCAAGCGGACTACGACAACGACGACAATGTCGATATCCTTGTATTGCGAGGTGCTTGGCTCGAGGCAGCAGGCCAACATCCAAACTCCCTATTGCGTAATAATGGCAACGGCACCTTCACAGATGTAACCTTTGATGCCGGTTTAGGTGAGGTGCACTATCCCACTCAAACAGCATCTTGGAGCGACTACGATAACGACGGCGATCTCGATCTATACATCGGAAACGAATCTACCGAAACCTTCAACGCCCCTTGTCAGCTATTCCGCAACAACGGCAATGGCACTTTCTCCGATGTAGCTGCGGAAGCCGGTGTCCAAAACCACGGTTTTACCAAGTCAGTGATCTGGGGCGATTACAATGCAGATCGGTTCCTCGACCTATATGTGTCCAATTTCAAAGGTGTCAACCGTCTCTTTCACAATAACGGGGACGGCACTTTCACCGATGTGGCAAAACAACTCAATATTGACCTGCCGATACGCAGCTTCCCCGCTTGGTTCTGGGACTTCAACAACGATGGAGCATTGGATCTATATGTGTCCGCCTATTCTGCTGGCATCTCACATCTCGCAGCAAACGCCCTCGGCATCTCCATAGGTGCCCCACCTTCTGCGGCGGGGACAGAATCGAGGACAACATATCATAACCGTCCGGATCTCAATGAGGGCGGATTATCACATCTGTATCGCGGGGATGGGCAGGGGGGTTTCAACCAAGTTGCACACCAACATAATCTAGTACGCCCCAACGCGCCCATGGGATCAAACTTCGGCGACCTCGACAATGACGGTTACCTCGATTTTTATCTGGGCACCGGATACCCGGACTATAAAAACCTAATGCCAAGTGTCATGTATCGCAATCGACGGGGCATAGACTTCGTGGACGTGACCTACGCTGGAGGATTTGGGCATCTGCAGAAAGGACACGCCGTCGTCTTCGGGGACCTCGACAACGATGGTGACCAAGACATCTTCGAGCAGATGGGTGGTGCTTTTCCGGGCGATGGATCCAGCAACGTCTTGTATAAAAACCCCGGCTTCGGAAACCATTTTCTTACAATCAAGCTCGTCGGTGTGCGCTCCAACAGGTCAGCAATCGGGGCGCGTATCCACGCCGAGATCCTCGAAAATGGGGAGCGGCGTTCGATTTATAAGTATGTCAACAGCGGGGGCAGCTTCGGTGCCAACCCACTTCGACAAACAATCGGCTTAGGACAGGCGGAAAAAATCGTGAGGCTCGAAATCTTCTGGCACACCAACGGGATCACACAGAAGTTCCATGACGTGCCCCTCGATCACTTCATTCAGATTACCGAAGGTGAAACGCAATACACAATTATCGAACTCAAAAAATTAAAATTAGGGGCAGAGACTCAGATAGAGGACAAAGGATCTGAAGTGTTTCAGATGCATCACGAGGTTCATTCCACACAGGTGCTGCAGCGTGCTTCGGAAGACAGCGAGCCCTCTGCCTTTGTGGAACATTACAATCGTGGGTTAGATCTAAGTAAAAATGAGAATTATCTGCTCGCTGTGGAATCGCTCAAAAAAGCCATTCAAATCGACCCCAACCGTGCGGAAGTGCCCCGTCTCCTTGGACGCATCTACCTGTTTTATCTCGCCAAAACCACAGCGGCAATCAAATATCTTCAAACCGCAATCAAGTTAGACCCCGACAATCCCACCACATACCAGATGCTTGGTATCGCTTACTTCAGACGAAATCAGTATCCAGAAGCGATTCAAGCCTTGCGCCGAGCTATCGAGCTGAATCCTAAAGTCTCCCCGGATTATCCCTACCATCCCTACTATGACCTCGGCATGGCCTATCTGAAACAGGGCAATTTTGATGATGCGATTAGCTGTTTTGAACGAGCAATTGAACTGGATCCAGATCAGATCCGAGCGTACTACAGTCTGGGGAACACATATATCCGACAAGGGAACGTCCAGAAAGGTGCCGAACTGATTAGGAAGTATCAAAGTCTCAAACCTTATATGAATTTTGTATCACAGCTGGAAATCGCCCTCCAACAGAACCCAGACAACCCCGAACGGTGGCATCAGCTAGGACGCCTTCACGCACAATACGGTAGGTTTGAAAAAGCTACCATGCCTTTAGAGCAATCCATCAAACTTAGTCCGGATAACTGGGAAGTTTACAATATACTTGCCGTTTGCCACATGAGACTCAATCAACTGAACAACATGCAGCATGTGTGTGAAACTGCTGTCCGCCTTGCTCCCAATGAACCCAAAGCACATAATAGTCTTGGGATGAGCTATTTTCTACAGAGAAGGTATTCCGATGCGACACAGTCATTTACCACTGCTATTCGGCTTGACCCACACAACCCGGAGTTCCACGAAAATCTTGGTGAAACGTATAGGCGGTTGGGAGAACTAAAAAAAGCCGCTCAAGAATTCGGCATCGCCCGGCAACTCCGAACAAAATAACAGATGGACCGATGGAACGAAAGCTAAAACATTGGTTTTTCCTGATACTCAATTTTCTGATTGTCCCTGGCTGTGCACAAAAGGCGGTTCAATTCGTTGATGTCACCACAGAGGCGGGGGTTACGTTCAAGCACGTTAATGGTGCCAGCGATCGCAAGTTCTATCTGGAAACAATGGGGTCCGGGGCGACTTTCTTGGACTATGATAACGATGGTGATTTAGACCTTTACATAGTCAACGGCGCGCTGCTGCCCGGCTTTGAGACAGCTACCCCACCCATGAACGTCCTCTATCAAAACGACGGGAACGGGAGATTTTCCGATGTTACCGCAGTGGCAGGGGTAGGCGACACCGGCTACGGTATGGGCTGTATTGCCGCAGATTACGACAACGACAGCGATGCCGATCTATACGTGACCAATTTCGGGGAAAATCTTCTGTATCGGAACAACGGGGATGGCACATTCACAGATGCTACGGCCCACGCTGGTGTGGGAAATGGAGAAAAATGGAGTTCAAGCTGTGCATTCGTGGATTACGATCATGATGGCAACCTAGACCTCTACGTCGTCAACTACCTCGATTATGATATAGCCAAAGATCGGGATTGGTATGGTCCCCGTGGGCGGCGGATTTATTCCAATCCACAGGTCTACGAAGGTGTATCAGATACCCTTTACAAAAACAATGGCGATGGGACATTTACCGATGTAACGAGGCAAGCGGGTGTTTATAACAGCAATGGCAAAGGACTCGGCGTCACCTGTGGGGATTATGACAACGATGGCATTCCCGATATCTACGTCGCCAACGACACAACACCCAATTTTCTCTACCGTAATGTTGGCGATGGACGTTTTGTGGATATCGGTCCTTTTGCGGGTGCAGCATATAACGAGCACGGCGTTGCGGAAGGTGGGATGGGAGTCGATTTCGGGGATTACAACAACGATGGCACTCTGGATATTTTCGTCACTAACTTCTCCAACGAAACAAATACACTGTATCATAACACCGCAGACGGTGCTCTAATCGACTTCACAAACATTGCAGGTCTGGGGGAGGTCAGTTTCCTGAAATTGGCTTTCGGAACAAAGTTTTTCGATGCGAACAACGACGGCACATTAGATCTCTTTGTTGCCAACGGTCACCTCTATCCAACGGAATCCGACGCGCTCGAATACGCACAAACCGACCAGCTTTTCATCAACACAGGGGAGGCAACTTTCGTGGATGCCTCCGATCAATCAGGTGAGTATTTCTCAATCAAAAAGGTGGGGCGTGGTGCCGCCTTTGGCGATTACGATAACGACGGCGATACCGACATTTTCGTGGTGAATCTCAATCAGGAAGGGGCACTGCTCCGCAACGAAGGCGGCAACAAACGCAACTGGCTAATGATAAAGGCTGTTGGAGTCAACAGCAATCGGGATGGGGTAGGGACACGCGTCGAAGTTGTCACCCGCTCCCATTCCCAGATGAAAGAGGTACAAGCCGGATCGAGTTATCTTTCGGGACACGATCTGCGGCTCCTCTTTGGACTAGGCACAGAAACAATAGCAGAAATGGTAAAAATCACTTGGCCCAGCGGTGCAGAACAAACGCTCGCGGACGTTGAAGCAAATCAGTTGCTTGTCATCACCGAAGGAGATTAATTGAAAGACTCTCCATTACTTCCACGGCACCGGCACCCCAAGCTCATCCGCCAATTCCTCAAGGGTTTGTACCTGAGACTTGTGGAGCGGAATACCGTTCGCACGGCGTTCTTGGGTGAGCTCCCACTCGATTTCGCCGGGAAGCGTAACTCGATCAAATCCCCCCCGCGGTTCCGCTTTGCGGGTCGTGCGAATCTGTTCGTCCATTTCTTCCTTAAATTGATCCACCGAGGTCAAGCTAGCAACATTGATAGCAAAGAAAAAGTGAGCGGTCGCAATTTTTTCAGGCGGTGCGTTCCGTTGATTGTACGCTTTATTGATTCCCATTAGTCCGCCGCCCAACGGTCCACACAACACATCCATAATAATGGCGAGTGCAGAGCCTTTCGGGCCCGCAGCGGGCAGGATCGCTGCCACCTTTGACGGATCGTCGGTCTCCTCCCCATTCTCGTCAAGTCCCCATCCCAAAGGAATCTTCTGATTATACATCCGCGCGGTCCCAATTCTACCGGCCGCAGCAGCACCGCACGCCATATCCAACACAATCGGCGATTCTTCGCCAGCGGGGATGGCAAAAGCAAGCGCGTTGTTACCAATTGAGTTAGTCCTCGCACCAAAGACCGCTACGTTCACACCCCCTCCATTGGTAGTGGCAAAACCGATCATGTCGTGTTCAAGCGCACGTATCGCATGACTAGAGGCAGCCCCAAAATGTTTGCTGTTGCGAACAACCACAACCCCGATCGAAGTCGCCTTCGCTTTTTCGATGGCAAGGTTCATGCCGTGGATAGCAACCAGGTGCCCCAAGCCACGATCGCCGTCAAGCAGGGCAGACGCGGGGTTATCTTCAAGCGTTTTAATGTCAGGATTCGGGTTGGTGTCACCGTTTATCATCCCGCGCACATACCCCGGCACGCCACGTGTGGCGTGTGATGGAACGCCTCGCAGATCCATCAATACCTGCATTTGAGCGATGGTGTCGGCATACTCTCGTGCGACACCCGCCTTTTGGTACAGTTGACTACAGACCTGTTGGAGTTGGTCTGCGTTGACAATTGTTTCCTGTTCGCGTTGATTCATCTCAATCTCCTCCCCGATAAGATCGGTTCCGTTCCGAGAATCCTCGATGAAATCGGGAGATTCAAAGCAACATGCATGAAATGTAGAAAGTTCAAGAACAAATGTAAAGGTTATACGGTCGATTTAGCCCATCGGGGTCGCCCTGATCCAATAGCATGGTTGGTGGTTTCCCCAAAACACACTGAGCCACCCACTGATTGAGTGCAGGAATTTCGTCTGGTGAAAATGCTTCAATCTCCTCAAAGGTAAAGTATCCAGCGGCATCAACCTCACGCCCATCGGGAATGGGATCGTGCGATTCGACTGGCGTTAGTCTGAAAATGAGGTAGGTCGAGTTATCACCCTCCTTCACGCGGTGGCGCACCCCAAGCAAGCCATCGACTGCTGTGCGGATGCCGGTTTCTTCGTAGACCTCCCGCACAACGCCCTCATGGGCGCACTCTTCCGGTTTGACATATCCGCCCGGAATCTGCCACATCTTGGCACCGTAGGCATGATGAACCAAGAGTAGCTGCCCATCCCGGACAACCGCCCCACCAACACCGAGCGTAAATTTCCACTCCATACGTTTCCTTTTTTTCAAAAATTGTCTCAGATTATATTTATAGTGGATCTTAGAATTAATGAGACACTCCAAACCGGGGCGGTTGCTAACCGCCCCTACCGGGGAGCGAAGGTGTCTATCTGTTTTCAGAATTCACCATAGACACCCAAATAGATGCTTACAGCCCCCATCGTTCGTTGATCTCGTCCTGATACCCTGTCACCCTGTCATTATAGACATCATCGAATTTCACCGCTTGACCGATCCACCCCGATTCATAAATAGCGTTGCAAACCGCTTGTGCCTTCAAGCCATCAACCCCATCCAGCTCCGGTCTACGCCGCCTACGAACCGCGTCCAAAAAATCATAGACCTCAAGCATCACCCCTTCCGTGATGCCGTGTGGGAATAACCGCTCCTTCTCTTCGGGCCTGAGGTGCGCCATGTAGGTGCTTTGCAAGGTATCTGAATCTTGGGTACTCCCATCCCATAGCTGCAACTCAGGCGATTGCGGGTAGCCGCCGGGGCTGTAAATAGAACCCACACTCCCATGATAGCTGTTATAGCCAATACCGCGTCCCGGGGCAGCACCGGTGTTGACCCATTGACCGATCACACCACTCTTGAATGTGATTGTTGCGAGCGCGGTATCCTCAACGGTCTGGGGTATGTAGTTACTGTCCGAATCTTTGAACTGGTATTGGTTCAAGTTCTCTGATCTGGCATAGATCTCATCGGGTTCACCGTAGAAATAGATAAGGAGATCTATGTAGTGGACCCCACCATCAATGATTCCATTTCCGCCGCTCGTGAGTTTGTCTTTCCGCCATGTCGTCATCTCATCGCGCAAGAGGTTTTCGGGATCTTGGTTAGTACCACCGACACTCTGTCGGAAAAACATGCGAGGCTGACCGATCCGTTTTTCCTTGTTAATCAGCCACTCAACGGTGCGCGGCCCCACCCATCGGCGCACCTGCTCTGCGGTGGCGAGGATGCGATCGTGGGCTGCTGCGGTCTCAATCATCTTGTGCCCCGCACGGACTGTCACTCCAAGCGGCTTTTCAACGATTACATCGACCTCCGCTTCAAAGCAAGCAATCGCAAGTGTATGATGTAGGAAATGGGGCCCACAGATATCAGCGGCAGTCAATGTCTCCTGCGCTAGCATCTTATCAATGTCATCGTAAACCTTGGGTTCTACACCCCCTTGGACTTCAGCAGCTCTCGTAGCAAAGCCCTTCGCGCGATCCATGTCAACATCACACATCGCCACAAAATCGAAAATATCAATACCACGATTTTTGAGTCCAATGTATGCGTTCAGATGTGCCCCTGCCATCCCACCACAACCTATGATAGCCAATCTAACTTTGTCTGTCTGCATAGCGTTCCCCTCTCTGAAATATCGCATCCTTATCCTTATTTTTCAATCATACCACGATGCGGAAAAAAGATCAACGCCCAATCAACGTCCGCAAGCTTCCTAATAATTCTATAGAAAATATTATAGAGGTGAACAGCCATCTCCTATTTCAAGGGATGTTACCATCAAGATTGGTTCGTCAGTCACAACGTACACGATGACCTACCGTTTCATCGGTTTCCCTCGTGGCGATCTCAGTATAGACGGTTTCATCACTACCTATGATTGGTGGCTGATGGTTGATCGCCTGAATGGATACTACTCTCTACTCAAAGACTCGTATATCTACGATGTCAACAGTGATGGTGATATTGCCTGGGATGATCTCTGGGATCTGCATGATATCATCTGGTAAATCTTGACCCTTTCCAATCAATGGTCTCCTTGTGGCGTTAAAACAAAAAAGAGCCGATAGCACGTTCCTGTTCCATCGGCTCTTTCTATTGCGGACTATAACGCAAGTTGCTAGGTAGGGGCATTTAATGCTTCAAGCGGGGCAAGATGCCCCGTCCCGATAAATCGGGATGTAAGTTGAAAACTCTCGGAACGGAGCACCTACAGGCTGAAAGGCTCAATTTTTGTTGACAAGATAGATACCGTAAGCGACCAAGCAGGCACCAATAACTAATGCGAAACCAATTTCGTCGCCCAAGAGCAGATAGCTTAACAACACACCAAACAGCGGTGTCAGAAAGAACAGAACAACCAACCTGCTCGGACTGTACTTCTCAAGGATTGATGTCCAAGAGACAAAGCAAAATCCAGCAATAACAATGCCTTGATAGAGAATTGCGGTCACGCCGGAAATCGAAAAGTGAAAGTTAGCTCCCCTCTCCGAGAACACGCTCGAAATGACAAAACATGGGATGCTAAAAATCATTAGCCAGAACAACAGTCGATATGGGTGGATGGATTGGATGATGAGTTTGGTGACCACCGTCCGAAGACCTAACAGACACCCACTCAGCAAGACGATGAGATCTCCGCGCAGGTAATCGTGCGAGTCAAATTTCAGATTACCCCCGAAAGTCAGTAGGACACCACCGAACGCAAGGGTAATTCCAACTGTTTTCCTGACTGAAAGCCGATCACCCGGCACCCAGAAATGGGCGAATAACGCAGTAAAGAATGGGTATGTGCTGATGAAAACGGTCGATCGTGACGCCTCTGTGATTTGCGTTCCGAGGTTCAGCGTGGCAATTTGCAGCGTGAAAATCACTGACACAGAAATCAGTGGGAGCCACTCGCCCGGATGCATTCGGAGTCGCACCCGCTGATGTAACGACCAGAGCGTAATCGCCGCAAATCCGAGCAGAAAACGCATCGTCGCGAGCGCAAACGGCGGAACTCCTTGTAGCCCAATTTTAATCGAAACTGAGTTCCCGCCCCAGAGCAGGCCAAGCAACAGCACCAATGCAATGATCTTGGCACTCGGTTGGTCGGTAGCGATTTCAGGTTTTTCACTCATTTTTTCGCAGGCACGTCCCCATCCTTTCCTTCCGGCCCCATTTATTTGAGGGGTACTCATAAATAACTTTCAATCCGTTCGCGCATCAGGAGAAGGATCTCCGCAGCCCAAACCCACAGTGGGAGAGGTATCTCCCGCTTTGCGAGGATCCCGATTCCATCGGGACTAGCCTCGATGGATACGCCATCGATCTAATTAGGTTCTGTTGACATTTCATCGTAATTAGCCAATCAAACGGGTGCACAAACGGACAATCCTTCGTAGGGGGGGCTCCCAACCCGTTGTTCGCACCTCAGAACCGATTGTGGTCGTTGGACGGGGGCGAGGCAACCTCGCCCCTACGATTGCAGATAACTTTACAAATGTCAACACGCTCTAGCGATTCAGACATAGGGCATATGTCGCCCCGCTGGGGCTTGGAGGAAGGTGCCTATCGCCCGACTATAGACATGGTGCCCCGCTGGGGCTACAATGCAACGCCTCCCGTTTCTCGTTCCGTTTTCTATCCTGAATATTTCTCAATCATAATTACTGGGGCGGTGGTCCCCAAGCAGCCGTCGCTGTCGCGGCGTTGCCTGCGAGAGAATCGCCGCGTCAAACTGAAACTTATTGAGATAGGGCGGAAACTTCTGCGTAATCATCCGCTTGGCATAATGTACCTGCAATAGATAACGGTTCTGGTCGCTCGTATTCGCCGAACCACGATGCCATACCTCGCTTCGGAAAACAACGACATCACCAGCATTACACAGGATACTGTGATCGCCAACCCCCCGCCACTCAACATCGCCGTTTGGGCTGCGGCCCGCCTGATGGCTCCCCGGGATAAACTTCGTCGGACCCAATTCTTCGTATAGGTCATCAAGATAAAAATGGGCGGTGGTGATAAAAATTGGAACCTTCACCCGTGGATCTGCCAACACATCCGCTGGCAGGCTAATCGGCAGCCAATCAGTATGTAAACCTTGATCCGGACGCCCGGGGCCCGTCGTCCACGCTGTCATTCCAATAACATGGCAATCCTCGCCGTGGATCGCTTCCTCCAACTCAATAATCTCCGGCTTATCAAGATATTGCAGAAAAACGACATCCCGATTGAACGCATTGTTGATATGTTTATTGAGAAAACCACCATTTTCAGGGGTACTATGTTTATCGAAACTTTCCGGGATCTGCGTCAACCGGTCCATGGCATCTCGCAGTTCAGCAATTTCCTTGGCGTTGAGAACCCCAGGGAAATAGACAAAGCCATCTTCCTCTACAGCCTTCACTCGACTCTCTAAATCTGGATATGCAATAAGTGGTAGTGCATCAGCCATCTACTCATTCCTCCCATCCTATAGTAGTAGGCATACTCCGTATGCCGCAACCAGTGTCACAATTTGTGTTAAAATGAATAAAATCATACCAAAAATTACCGCTGATTTTACCGACTCCACCACGTCGTGTCAACACTTTTCTGAGGGAACGGTAATGCAGCCCAAATCAATCCATTATCCCAATACACTTGAGATAAGCCACAGACTCCTCCATTCGGGCTTGTACCCCCACCTCATCTATATCTTCGCCTTCAATCCCTTCCAACTCCATCGCGCAGGGACCATAGAACCCGGCATCGTTCAAGATCTGAAACACGCCTTTGAAATCAACCACACCCTCACCGAGCGCAGGAAAGTGCCACGTCCGATACCCACCATTCGTATCTTTGAGATGAACAGCACCAACATGCTCGATAATCTTCCCAAGCTCCCCGACAGCGGTGACGTTATGGTTGTAGAAGTAAACATTGCCGGTGTCGAAGTTAATACAGATGTTCGGGTGATTGACCCCTTGCATTGTTTCAAGTGCAACATCGGCATTGTGCGCCAAATCAAGGTGTGTTTCCAAACAGACCTTGATCCCAAGTGGGGCAGCGTTTTCACCAATCTGCCTTAACCGTTCATAGATGACATTTCGATCGTGGTCGCCGGCGTGAGCACTGGTAAAGATGACCTTCACGCCGATTCGGTCTGCCGCGTTCAAGCACACCTGAAAGTCCGAGACGACGTTTTCATCCTGAACATTGCAACCCGCAGCAACGCTGGTTGCTGTAAGTCCGTGGGACCTCAACTCCGCCAGCACGTTATCGACATCCCCCGGCGCAGGCGCAGCAATTTCAACGTTCGTCAACCCAATCTTCGCAAGATGCACATACGCACCTTCACGAAATTGCCCATAGCTATTCAAATTACATGCGATGATATTTTTCATTAGTATCCCTCCTGATAAAAGATTCATATCCCGGTCACGAGATGTCCTCTAGCACCCGCCGCAGAAAGCCATCATTTTTCTCTAATAACGCCACGGCTTCCCGCCGATCTATCCCCTTCAAAAGCATAACAATCGCGGTTTTCGCACTACCGCCGGCGCATTCCAAGGCCGTCTGTGCTGTCGCATAATCCACATCCGCAATTTCCATAATAATACGCGCCCCACGATCAACAAGTTTTGCGTTCGATGCCTGAATATCAACCATCAAGTTGTTGTAAACTTTACCAATCTGGATCATCGAGACAGTGGTAAGCATGTTCAGCACCAACTTCGTCGCCGTCCCAGTTTTCAACCGCGTAGAACCGGTGATAATCTCCGGTCCGACCACCGGCACGATAAAGACATCTACAAACGCTTTAAGGTTGTCAGCGGGCGGAGTGCAGCAGAGGAAAATCGTCTTGGCACCGATTTGATGCGCTTCCTCCAACGCGCCAAGCACATAAGGCGTGCGACCACTACCAGCAATACCTACTACCACATCCCGATCGGTAACACCATGATCTCGCAGGGCTTGTGCTCCACCGTCAGGTTTATCCTCCGCAGCCTCAACAGAGCGACGCAATGCCCGGGCCCCACCGGCGATAATTCCCTGTACCATACTGGGCGGCGTGCTAAACGTCGGTGGGCATTCAGAGGCATCAAGGACACCAAGCCTACCACTTGTCCCCGCACCGATATAAAAAAGTCGTCCACCTAGACGAAACGCTTCTGTGATGAGTGTTATCCCCTGCGCGATTGATGCGGATTCAGCTTCCACAGCCTCAACGGCTTTTCGGTCTTCCTCATGAAAAATCTGCAAAATCGCTTCACTCGATTTTAGGTCAATATCGGCTGAGTTCGGGTTTCGTTGCTCTGTGATAAGTTTGGAGAGATTGTCTAACATCCTATTGCCTGTAAACCCTTGTAATCATTCACATGAATCAACTAACAACCCTACTACTGATCCGACATCTGCTTGGCAACCTCAATCTCATCTTGAAACTGGGGTAAATCTGCCGCCCGTTCTAGGAAGATATCCAAATAGCGTTTCATCGTGAGGCGATCACCCCGCTTTTCGTACATCCGCGCAAGGTGGTAATACACCTCCGTATCATCAGGGTTAAGCGACCGAGACTTTTCGTATGCACGGATCGCGAGATCCACCTGTTCCGTCTCTTGATAGACATGGGCGAGGTTATAGTGTGCATCCGAATCGCTCTCATCTAACGCAATGGCTTGCTGATAATAGTCAATCGCTTCCTCAAACTGATCGCGGGCCTGATAAGCGGCAGCCAGATTGAAGTAAGCATCCTGAAAGGTAGGATCTGCCTTAATTGCCTTGCGATAGCCTTCGATTGCTTCACCAAACTGATCGGCGGTGTCATAAGTATAAGCCAAATTGTTGAGGAAAGCTGGATTATCGGGAGAGAGTTCGGTCGCCTTTTGAAATGCTTTGATCGCCGGATCCGTTAGTAGCATGTCTATATAGACTAAACCGAGCGCGTTGTGCACCTGCGCGTTTTCCTCATCAATCGCCAACGCCTCCTGAAATTGCTCAATCGCTTGCTCATATTCCCCCATCTCGTGGTAAACTTCACCGAGTTCCAGATAACCCGTTGGATCTTCCGGCGTCATCGCCATGCCCAACCGAAGTCGGGTCGCTTCACGACTCAGTTCCTCTTTTCGCTCTGGCTTCTTCTCAGCAGGTTGGCAACTTAAAAAAAGGACGAAAATTAGGAGAAAAAGCGGAAATGTTCTCATCGGTGAACCTCCAACGCGATAAACATTAGACATGGACCATGAATTTAATTATAGCAGAGCCACCCAAAGTGTCAACGACTTTCTGTAAGGAGAAAATTCATTGAGATTTAATCCCACTTTATGCTACCATTTATAATAAGGGTTGTTCATAAATCAAACGACCGAAATAGTGTTATCAGATGTGCTATATTTCTGAAAAGTTAGCGGGCTTGTAAAGCATTTGAATCATAGATTCGCACGGATTTTAGATTATCTGTGTTATCTAAGTCACCTGTTTTAATTCGTGATTCAGATTACTTTGAATCTCAATTTTATCGGGAAGGAACCCCGTGTATAGGATTCATCAATTCGATCAAGCAATGAATCAATGAACTAGCGAAAGCAGGATTAGGGGAGAGAAACGAATGAAAAAACAGCTGTATCTCATTAGCGGCATTGTAGGGACTATTTTGTTCCTACTTGTCACCATTATGAGCTACTACATATTCAAATTTAAGAATAACTTTGAAGCAGAACAGGAAAATCGGATTACCTACGAAAAAAAGTCTGAACAGTTACAAAATGAATTGACTACAACCCAAGCAGAACTTGAAGCAAAGAAAAACAAGATCAACCTCTTAGAGGACACAATCGACGAGGTACAAGCCCGCGCCACCAATTTGACGGAAGCCAAAGCCAAGGCAGAAGCGGAAGCACTGAAACTACTGTCAGAGAAGCAGCGTAGACAAGAGGAACTCAAACGGAAAGAGGAAGAATTCCGGGACCTTCGCGAGGAACTCCAAAAGGAAATCGAAGCGAAAGAAATCACTATCACCACACTCAAAGGACAATTAACAGTCAACCTAATGGATAAGATTCTGTTCGCCTCCGGAAAAGCCGAGATTAAGGCTGATGGAAAACGTGTCTTGGACAAGATTGCGCGGACTTTCTTAAACCGTTTTCCGGATCGAGAGATTCGGGTCGAAGGTCATACGGACAACGTCCCGTTCAGAGGTTCAGTCTTAAACAATTGGAACCTATCCACAGAACGGGCGATTTCTGCCGTCCGCTATCTACAGACACGTGCGGGTGTCGACCCCGCCCGTTTGGCAGCGGTTGGCTATGCCTACTACCGTCCAATCGACACAAACAAAACCTCCAAAGGAAAAGCGCGAAATCGTCGAATCGAAATTATTGTGATGCCACCGAAACAGACAGAGGCACAAGAGTTCTAATCCCGCTTGTCAACCCAACACCTAAAAGGTGCTTTTACATTTCACAGCCTGTCCCGATTTATCGGGGCATCACGATTCATGCTCGTTGCGTTTTGCACTTTCTTTTAACATAAACCAAAGGAGACCATACCCATGTCAACGAAGTCACCCGTTAAATTTGGGCATCAGGAACACACCCAGTTTATGGAGGAGGGATACGTCAGACTCGGACACCTCCTGTCAAGTAAAGAGTTAGCTGCGTTACAGCGGCGAATTGATGACATTATGCTAGGGGTTATACCCTACGAAAATATGCGGTTCCAACTCGATAGCACCACAGGCGTCTACCGCGAAGCACCTCCAGAGAGTATCGGACACAAAGGTGCCACGCTCCAATATCGGAAGATTATGGACCTTGAACAGGATCCCTTGTTTCTCTCCTACATGCAGCATCCGCTCCTGCGTGACATCACACGACGTTATATCGGCGAAGATGTTTCGATCTACCGGGCGATGTTTATGAATAAACCTGCCAATCAAGGCACAGTCCTGCCGTGGCATCAAGATGTTGGGGTAGGCTGGGGCCTAGACCGCAACCCAATTATTACCGTCTGGATGGCGTTAGACGACGCAACAGTAGAAAACGGGTGCATGCAAATCGTGCCCGGCATCCACAAACACGGCGTGATAAATGAGGGACATTTCGCCACCGAGGCGGATGCCGAAAAATATGAGTTGGAGGAGAATGCCATCGATCTGGAGGTGGAAGAGGGCGAAGTCGTCCTGCTGAATAACCTCCTGCTACATCGTTCCGGGGTAAATCCAACGGGAAAACAGCGACGCGCATTCAGTGCTGCCTATATGGATGCAGGGACAAAACATGTGACAACGGGCGAAACGTTCCCGGTGATTTTCGGCAAAAATGCACTGAAGCCCTCCGAATGTTGAATTAAGCCATCGAAGGAGAACCAAAATGCCAACAGCGGCACTCATCACCTTGGGATGCAAGGTGAACCAATACGACACACAAGCTATGCAGGAGGTGATGCTTCGTAACGGATATACCGTCGTAGGGGAAAACGATCCCGCGGACGTTTGCATCATCAACACCTGCACCGTGACCAATGCCGCAGACCAAAAAGCCCGTCAAGTCATCCGGCGAGCCGTTCGGAAAAATCCTGAGACCGAAGTCCTCGTCACGGGTTGTTACGCTGAGAGTGATCGGAAAGCAATTGAGGCGATTCCGGGCGTATCGCTCGTCTTCGGTAATCGTGAAAAGGCGGACCTTCAGAAGTATCTGGATCTGGTTCACGAATCATGGAAAGAAAAGGATCGTTCACCGCTGCTGCAGATTGAACCTATCCATCACGATGCCGTCCGCGAACACGCAAATTTCAGCATGTCGGTGACTGAAGCGGGCAAACACACACGCGCACTCATCAAGGTACAAGATGGATGCAGTGCCTTCTGTACTTACTGCATTATCCCCTATGTCCGGGGACGTATGACGAGCCGTTCCCTCCCTGACATCGTGCAAGAAGCGAAACAAATCGCCGCAAACGGATACAAGGAGATTGTTATTACCGGCGTCCATCTGGGGGCTTACGGATTGGATATCGGTCGTCAAACAACTATCGCAGACATTTTGGAGCACATCCACCCCATTGATGGCATCAAGCGCATTCGCTTCAGTTCAATTGAGGCAATGAATTTTCCACCCGATCTGGTCGATCGGATCGCAGCACTGCCCAAGTGTATGCCCCACTTCCATCTACCGTTACAGGCAGGCAGCGATAAAATTTTGCGTCAAATGCGCCGTCGCTATACAAGAACAGAATTTTCACGCCTCGTCGAAAAACTCCGCGCCTCGTTCCCGGATGTTGGAATCACTACCGATATCATGGTCGGCTTCCCGGGCGAGACCGATTCCGATTTTGAGGACTCGCTACAATTTGTTGAAGAAATCGGTTTCAGTCAGTTGCACGTTTTCCGCTACTCCCCCCGACGCGGCACCCCCGCAGCGGATTACGCGGATCACGTACCGCCCCACGTCTCCGCTGAACGCAGCAAAGCGATGATTGCGTCGGGGAAACGTCTCGGTGTCGAATTTCGGAAGCGTATGTTAGGCAAAACAATGAACGTATTGGTTGAGGACAGTCACGAAGGTGAGGACGGACACCTGGCAGGTTTCACGGAAAATTATCTGCGGGTGCTGATGGATGTCCCTGATTCAGCGGTGAATCGGATTTTGCCGGTGAAGTTGATAGCGTTGGAAGGTGATTTCATTCAGGTGAAACCGGTCAACGGCTTTCACCCTGAAATAAATTGAAGTTGGAAACAACGGTGCTCAATTCAAACCTGTGAGGCGAACTCATCGAGCATCTGGCGGATATTGCGCGCATCACCAACAATGAACAGGGGTGCTAAGGCACCCCGGCCGTGCAGAGCCTGAAGTAGGCGATCAATCTGAATCATACGGGCTTGAGGTGTCCGGCACTTGGGCCACCGTTCAACAAATTCACGCGCGGGTTTCGGATTACCGGTCCTCAAAGATCTGGCGTGTTTACGCCATACCTGCCATTTAAAGCTGTGCCCACAGCTTGCACACTCAAGTCTTTCATCTCGCTTTTTTAGGTTTTTGCGGTAATCCCGCCATCGCCGTTTGTAGCCGCACACAGTACACTCGATATTGCCGTGCACATGAAACGCAACCGCTTCGCATTTGGGGCATTGTATTTCAGGGCGAGACCGCCGGTGTCTGACGCGTTGCCTCGTCGCTTCAAAAACTGGTTTGCGTATCATCAGACCACAGTGAGGGCAAGGCAGACGGATGCGGGTTCTCACTGACCGATGGTAAGCTTTTCGATCCCACACTCTACCGCAACGGCATTGCAACTCCTCTGCGCCCCTCAGCAAGCTATGACAGTCAAAGCAGCGCGGACTTTCACGGAGGGATTCACGACAGTCGCGCCAGAGCAATCGCTGGGTACAGTGTGGACAGTGAAACCAGTTCTCGTGCGTGCCACCGTCGCTAGACTGAAACAGTGGATCAATTCGACGCTTTATCTTTGTGCTGCATTGGGGGCAGGGAACCAGTCCGTCTCGGTAAACATCGGCGACCGCTGCGATGGCAGCACAGCGGCCATAGAGCTCCCAACCGACAGTCTGTAACAAATCGTCATCGTGGAGACCCAATCGAGCCGCACGGTAAAGACGGCGGATCTTGATAGGTTTTACACGGGGGGGCCAGTTCATGACTCTTTAAGCTATGGCTTCAAGTTCACATCATTAGTTATTGACAAAAACTGGAAATTGACAGGACAACTTCCCTAACAAAAAGGGGTAAAATAAAAAGCGTAAAACGCGAGGGAAACAACCCTAAACTTTGTTACGTTTTACGCTTCACATATACCAGTGCACTCTTGAACTCACGCAGCCGCTATTTTGTTGATGTCGTGTGCTAGACGGGATTTTTTTCGATTTGCCATGCCCTTCTTAATAATCCCTTTCCCCGCAGCTTTATCCAGTTGGCTCGCCGCTTGACGATACAATTCCTGTGCTTGTTCGATCTCTCCATCTGCGATCGCAGCTTCGGTCTGTTTGAGCATCGTTCTTAACGCAGACTTGCGCCGCAGGTTCCGATCTCGTTTCTTCTGATCCGCACGGACATGCTTCATACCAGACTTTCTTGTGGGCAATTCAGATCACCTCCATTCCTGATTGAATCCCACCTTGTGGGAACAATCTATTATTTGACCATAATAATAGCATAATCGGTTCCCATTTGTCCAATCCCTTTTAACCTCCTTACCAATTATGTGAGTAATCGCAGGATCGTTGTGCGAATCATCTATCGCTTTGATTGAGTTCATGACGTTATTTGAGATTGTGCTAACCACTACCACGATCACAACCAATAGGGTTGCAATCGCTAACGGAACCTTCCGGTTGTGTATAACAACCTCTCATCGTCTCTGAAATCTACTCCGTGAATAATATCTCTCCAACGCAGCTCTATGTTCCAACACCTGTTCAGGCTGTAACGAATCGTCGAATCCTGCAGGGGCGGACCCGACCGGCTTAAACACGAAAATGCGCTCGACTTTGGCATCAGCATCGTAACTAAACTCAATGCCCTTTTTCCAATACCAGTGCACCTCTCCACCCTCTTCAACCTTCTCTGCAATCCCAAATTCCTCCTCCACACGCTTGAGCGTGCTTCCGATACCAACCCCACCCGCCGTTTTCGCTGTATTGGGTTCCCTTATAGATAGACCTTCGACAAGACCGATTCCCAGACATAGATTAACACATCGCCATCCCCATCATGTGTAACAACTTGCAATTCGACGCTATCACCCGGACCAACCTCCTCCGGAATAATTAAGTGATCAACAACAGGTAGGCTATTGCGAATCTCATCATTACCACAGCCAATAACAGCAAATAACACCACCCCTAGTATGACAATTGTTCTCATTGCTGCCAGCTCCTCTCCATGAAAAAGTTGAGTAAGCCATCACACGCGATCAAGACGGTGCGGATTTTCTGACAACCGTCCGGCTAACTTGAACTTGTATTCAAGGACAACGGTTTGTTAGGTACTACGCCGATTAGATTCCTGATTGTATTCAGCATCAATCAACGTTTTAACCTCAGCAAAAAGTGAGAAGGTAGAAGCAACTTCCTCTCCGGTGAGATCAAATGTCGATTGACATAGAGGAGATTCTTGATAGTTTCTTCAATCCATTCCATCTTAATTTTGGCGCGGTCAGGCCTGTGGCGCATGTGGAGAAAGTCTTGAGTTAATTTCAATTCTTTGCAATAGTCCTCCGTTAAATCTCGTCCAATGATCGGTTGCCCTTATTCCTACAATAGGATTAAATGCCCCAATTCAGAAATCTACCGATAATTATAGTATCATAGCAGGATTTCAGTCAAGCATATAGTTGGAGATGGATTGGGAATCAAAAATTCTAGGAAATTTCTTGATAGGATTGTAAGGTGTACACAGCAACGCTAATAGAGGAAACTATCGAATGTTTCAAAACAGGAAGTAACGCTGCGCCATCGGAAGGACTTCGGCAGGTTCACAGGTGAGGAGTTCACCGCCAGCGCGGACTTCGTAGGTTTCGGGGTTTACCTCAATTTGTGGTAGGTAGGTATTGTTTATCATCAACGATTTATCTACTGCGCGGCAGTTTTTCACAGGGACGGTCGGCTTTTGCAGACCGAGACGATTCCCAATTTTTCTCCCAGCACCCGCCTGTGAAACAAAAGTATACGAGGCGGAATAAGGTACGCGTCCAAACGCGCCGAACATCGGACGACCTAAAACTGGCTGCGGTGTCGGAATCGAGGCATTTGCATCACCCATCGCCGCCCAGACAAGGAATCCACCCTTTAACACCAATTGTGGCTTGACACCGAAAAATGCCGGATCCCAGATAACAAGATCCGCTAACTTACCCACCTCAACCGACCCAACATAGTCACTGATACCGTGGGTGATTGCCGGATTTATCGCATACTTGGCGACGTACCGTTTTGCACGGACATTATCGTTGTCCCCTGTCTCTTCAGGGAGGCGCCCCCGCTGCTCTCGCATCTTGTGTGCGGTCTGCCATGTGCGGAGAATAACCTCACCAACACGTCCCATCGCCTGTGAATCTGACGCCATCATGCTAAACGCGCCGAGATCGTGCAGAATATCCTCAGCAGCGATGGTCTCCGGTCGAATCCGCGACTCTGCGAAGGCGAGATCTTCCGGAATAGAGGCATCGAGGTGGTGACAAACCATCAACATGTCGAGGTGCTCATCGATCGTGTTGACTGTGAACGGTCGCGTGGGATTGGTCGAAGAGGGCAACACGTTGCGCTGACCGCAGACTTTGATGATGTCCGGTGCATGTCCGCCCCCTGCTCCCTCCGTGTGGTAGGTATGAATCGTTCGCCCCTTGAACGCAGCAATCGAATCTTCGACAAAGCCCGCCTCGTTAAGCGTGTCGGTGTGGATGGCGACCTGCACATCGTACTGATCTGCGACAGATAGACAACAATCAATCGCAGCGGGCGTTGTTCCCCAATCCTCATGAAGTTTTAGCCCCAGCGCGCCTGCCTCAATCTGTTCGTTGAGCGACTCCGGCAGCGATGAGTTTCCCTTGCCCAGAAAGCCGAGGTTAATTGGGAACCCGTCAGCGGCTTCCAACATCCGCTCGATGTTCCACACGCCGGGGGTACAGGTAGTGGCGTTTGTGCCGGTTGCGGGTCCGGTTCCGCCCCCAATCATCGTTGTGACTCCTGACGAAAGTGCTTCATCAATCTGCTGTGGACAGATGAAGTGGATATGGACATCAAGCCCTCCCGGCGTCACAATCAGCCCCTCGGCGGCAATGACTTCCGTTCCCGCACCGACAACCATATTGTCGCTGACACCCTCCATAATGTTTGGATTCCCCGACTTGCCAATCCCGACAATCTTTCCGTCACGCACGCCGATGTCCGCCTTGACGATTCCCCAATAGTCCAAAATTAGAGCGTTGGTCAGGACAAGATCAAGAACGCCTTCCGTACCCGTAGCACCGGGCATCTGTCCCATGCCGTCGCGCAGCGTCTTGCCGCCCCCAAATTTCGACTCATCGCCGTAGACTGTGTGGTCTTTTTCAACCTCAATAAACAACCCTGTATCTGCAAGGCGCACCTTATCGCCGACGGTGGGGCCGTAGATATCTGTATATGTTCGTCGCGGAATGTTAAGTGCCATTGTCTTTCCTCATATCTGATTTTAGGATTCCAATTTGAAATATGCACCAATAGAGGACAGGTCTCTCATTCTTTATCAAGCGGTCCATCGGTTCGATTGTTCAATCCGTGTACAATCCGTCTGCCCTTTAGCTCTGTGAGCGTCACCGTTTTTTCGTCCCCCGGTTCAAAGCGGACAGCGACACCGGAGGGGATATTCAACCGCATCCCAAACGCCTTCTCCCGCTCAAATTGGAGCGCAGTGTTCACCTCAAAAAAGTGGAAGTGCGAGCCGACCTGTATCGGTCTGTCACCGGTGTTAGCGACCGTCAATTCGACAATCTCACGCCCGTCGTTGGCGGTGATACTCCCTTCCGCAAGTATATATTCTCCGGGAATCATCTCTATTCCTCCGATAGCCATTCCTACCGAATCGGGTTGTGGACAGTAACAAGCTTTGTGCCATCGGGAAAAGTCCCTTCGACCTGCACCTCATGCAGCATCTCTGGCACTCCTTCCATCACATCAGCACGGGTCAGTAGTGTCGTGCCGTACTGCATCAAGTCTGCAACCGATTTCCCGTCACGGATGCCCTCCAAGATTTCGGCTGTGATAATAGCAACCGCTTCAGGATAGTTCAGCGTTAAACCACGCGCCTGCCGATCCTTGGCAAGCTGTGCAGCAACATAAATCATCAATTTCTCTTGTTCACGCGGCGTTAGGTTCATAGGTAATTTCCTCCAAGTCTAATACTTTCGCAAATCAACTGTTTCGAGTCCCAAGTGCTCTGTTTTCAACCAATTCCAGATTGTTTGAAAGGCAGATTGAATCACCGCTGCGTTGTGAGCAAGTAACCGGATAGCAATACCACCCCGATGTAGTTGGGACAGTCCACCAATCAATTTTGGTGGTTGATTGAGGACTGGCCCCGCAAATTCACAGAGCATCTCCCACCAAACCATCTCAAAATCACCGACCAGATACCAACTCCCCCAACACGCATACCCTTCCAACACACCGGGTCCAGTGAGGTAAGGCTGGCACTTCGGTTGGAGACAACAGGTATCGTAAAGCAACAGCCCATCCGAATCCGACATCTCAATGCGACTCTGATATTGCCTAAATACCAACGTCTCGCCCCGCGCCAATCGCCCCGGCATGACAATCTCCTGCAAGGCGGCCTTTCCCCCACGCTCCAAAAAGAGAGAGATACCCTGACTATAGTTCGCATCTCGAAACAGAATTGTCGAATCAGGCAGGTATTCAAAGGTTGCATCTTTCCCGACCCGAACCCGCATTGATTGCGTAGCACCCTGACGGGGCATGGCATACACTTTTGTCGATGCTTGCGTCGTCAGAGTCGCGTGAGTGTTGGGCGCAAGTGTCACCTCAATCTGGTAGTCGTCCCCCTGAACCACACCGCCTGTCGGACTCAAAAGGTACACACAAGCACAACCCGACTCATCGTAACGTGGCTTCATCACCTGCAACGGGACCCGAAAGAAACTCTCCGCCATCACGGTTCGATCGTTCTGCTGTGCAAAAGAGAGTTTCAGTTCGCCGTGACGCCCGGCACTAGAGTCAATGCGTGACATGCTAAACGCTAAGGTACTCCCGGATCATGTTTTCGTTGAGCGCGCTGGTCTCACCATCTGCGACAATCTCACCGCGGTTCATAATGTAAAATTGCTGACAGAACTCGCGAACAAAATCGAGATATTGCTCAACGATGAGGATTGTCATCCGCTTGGTTTCAACCAACTGGCGCAGTACCGTCCCAATCTGTTGTATGATGTTCGGTTGAATCCCTTCGGTCGGTTCGTCGAGGATCAACACCTTCGGATCGGTGACAAGGGCACGTCCAATAGCGAGCTGCTGCTGTTGCCCCCCGGAGAGATCGCCGCCCATACGGCTCCCCATCTCCCTGAGAATCGGGAAAAGTTCATATATCTCGTCAGGAATCTGCGTCTGTTTGTCTGCCCGCGCCGAGAGTCCAACCCTTAAATTCTCCTCAACAGTCAACCTCGGAAAGATCATCCGTCCTTGCGGCACATAAGCCAATCCTGTACGAATCCGACGATACGCCGCAACTCCCACGAGCTCCTGTTCCTCAATCTGAATTGAACCGGCTGACGGCTTGAGCAATCCAACGATGTTGTTCATCAACGTCGTTTTGCCCACCCCATTGCGCCCCATCATAGAGACAATGGTCTCAGCGGGCACATGAACGTCAACTCCGCGCAACACGTGAACTTCCCCGTATGAAAATGAAAGATTTGAGACTGTTAGCATAATATTTTGGTTTTACCGGCCGAGATACGCCTCAATAACCTCCTCGTTCTGCTGAACTTCGTGCATAATTCCTTCCGCCATGATAACCCCCTCATTCAGCACAGTCACCAATGAATCCAGTTGGCGTACAAAATCCATATCGTGTTCGATGACGATGAGCGTGTGGTCCGTCTTCAATTCAAGGAGAAGTTCAGCAGTCAACGCCGTTTCTGCGTCTGTCAAACCCGCGGCAGGTTCATCAACAAGAAGCAGCTTGGGATCCGAGAGGATCAGCGTGCTAATCGCCAGCCACTGACGCTGCCCATGACTCAGATACTTCGCTTCGCGGTGTAGCTCATCGGCAAGTCCAACCCGCTTCAAAATCTCCATAATCCGCTCACGCTGCGCGTTAGTCGTGCCGCCAAACAAATTCGACCACAGGCGGTAGTGACCCGGCAGGGCAAGCTCCATATTCTCGTAAGTCGTGAGACTGTCGAAAACAGTCGGCGTCTGAAATTTCCTGCCAATTCCCCGCAGGGCAATCTCCGCTTCTGTCTGCTGGGTAATATCGGCACCATCGAAAAACACAGATCCTGTCGTCGGTCGGGTTTTACCGCTCACGACATCGCAGAGCGTCGTTTTGCCCGCACCGTTGGGACCAATGATCACGCGGAGTTCATTATATTCAATTCCCAAAGCCGCTATGTCCAGTGCCTTGAACCCATCAAAGACAGCGGTAATATCTTCCAAAAAGAGCAGATACCGCTCCTCGGTGAATCGACTGTCGCGTGGACTATATTCCTTGTATTCAGCAATCCGTTGGGCTTGGTTCATATTGACAGTACTCCTCCTCAATGATTATCCTCATTTCGTCTTACCCACCAAGCGATGCCACAGATCAATCAGCCCCCCAGGGAATAGCAAAACCACTCCAATAAATAGTCCACCTAAAATAAACTGCCAATACTCCGCCCGCCAGGTAAACAGCAAAAGATTCTTTTCAGAGGTAAAAAAGTTATAAAGCAGATTTACCGCTAATGTGCCAAGAATCGCTCCGGACAGCGCACCACGCCCGCCAACCGCGACCCAGACGACTACCAAAATAGAGGCACCTGCTTCCATGTTCGTCGGTGTAAAAATACCCATCTGCGGTGCGTAAAGCATCCCACCGAGTCCAGCAATCATTCCCGCAAGGCTAAAAGCGAAGAGCTTATAGATGTAGGGCTTATAGCCCGAAAATCGCAAGGTGGTCTCATCATCTCGGATTGCGATGAGAACCCGTCCCAGACGAGATTTAACCACCTGCTTGCACAACGCATAGACCCCAACAAGTGCGAGGAGTGTGATGATATACAGGCTCACTTTGACATGAGGGGTTGTTAGCTTAAACCCCGCGATTCGGTCGAATCGCGTCAAGCCATTAGTACCGCACAACTTCATGTTATTCATACAGAACACCAACCACCCGGCAACCGTAATCGCCTGCGTCAAGATGGCAAAGTAGACCCCACGAACCCGACTCTTAAAACCGAAATAGCCGATGGCCAAAGCCGCTGCACCCGGTATCAGTAATCCCAAAATCACTGTGACTGGAAGTGTATAGAACGGCTTCCAGAACCATGGAACGAGAGCATCTCCCGGTGCTTCGCCAACTTTATACGGATAAACCACATATAGGCAGGCAGGGATTTTCCAGTTGTTCGCGTCTATAATCCCCTCCGGACCGCCGTGGTGCGCCAAATACATCCCCATCGCATAACCGCCCAACGCGAAAAAGAAAGCTTGGCACATGCTCAAAATGCCGGTGTAGCCCCAGATAAGATCAAGCCCGACCGCAACAATCGCAAACGCCATGTACCGCCCGAGCATGTTTACCGTTCCGAGAGTAATCAGTCCCATGTAGTACAAAGCTGGAATGACAACCAAGCCTATGAAAAACAGCACCCATGACATATAGCGACGAAGAAAAATTGACAATTGGCCGTTGACTAGACTTCTCTCCGATTCGATTTTTTTATCCTGCCATAATTCCTGTTCATTTCTCTCGATAGATTGGGAACTCACTTCGTTCGCACCCTGATCGCTCATTTGTGTAATTCCAGTTTTTCTAAACATCACTGAGCCTGCCTTTCGGTGCGAACAAGCCCGCAGGCTTAAACTGGATGAACCCAACAATAATAATTAAGAGTAAGATTTTCGCCCAAATTGCGCCAACCACCATAGAACCAATTCCCAACGGCTCAATCACCTTCATCAATACGCCAATCCCCAACCCTGCACAGATAACACCAATCAATTCGCCCACTCCCCCTGTAACAACAACCAGAAATGAATCAATAATAAAGTTATTTTGTCCCATGTCAGGTGTAACACCGCCGATAAGGGTCCACGCACAGCCCGCGATTCCAGCAATTCCAGAGCCGAAAGCAAAGGTATAGCGGTCCACTCGCTGTGTGTTCACGCCCATGCTGTTCGCCATATTCCGATTCTGCATAGTCGCTCGCATCCGCAAGCCCAGCTTGGTGTAGTTCATCAAGTAATAAATTAGCAGTACACACAAAGCACACAAGAGAATAATAAAGCAGCGGCTGTAGGGAACAATGAGATCTTGCACAACTTCAAGCCCTCCACGCGCCCAAGTCGGTGCATTCACCCCGATATTGTCGCCGTAACGAATTCGCACCAGTTGAATCAGGACCAGTCCAATTCCCCACGTCGCGAGTAGTGACTCTAGCGGGCGTCGATACAGATGGCGGACGACTAAAACCTCAATAAGATAACCGACAAAAGCCGCCGTCAAAAATGACACAGGCAGGGCCGCAACATAATACCAGTCAGATGGATTGTCCGGCGTATGACCGAACAACCTTTGCATCTCAAAGGTCGCATAAGCCCCAATCATCATCAGCTCACCATGCGCCATGTTGATTACGCCCATCAGACCAAACGTAATCGCAAGTCCCAACGCCATAAGAATGAGAACAGATCCAAGCGAAAGCCCTCGGAATATATTGCCGACACCATCTACAAAACCTTGGTAGTTATTAATCTGGTTCATTGCGTATTTATACGCAATCGCGTATTTATAGATACCTAGTGCTTCTTCATCAGCCGGTTCAAGGTGCTCAATGTCTGTCCCTTCCTCAAAGTCCGGCAAGGCTTCGACCTTTACCATCAACTCATCAAACATCTCCTGTAACCGGGGAAGTCCTCGCAGGCTTTTCATGCTCCCCAACTCGCGAACAATCTCAAGATGTGCGTCCGGGTCTTGTTTTAGAGATGTCCGGCTCAAGCGGATGAGGAGTAGACTCTCCTTGGCAATATATTGAATTTTCTTGACCGGGTCGTTTTGAGACATCTCCTCAAGTTGAGGAACAGCCTCGATAATCCCCGGCGGGTCACCGCATTTCTTAACACCTGACATCCGAACATCAGGATCCGGCGATGCAAGTCTGACCAGAAACTTCGCGCTGTTTGTGAGCTTGCGCTCAGCCCTCGATGGAGCGATCTCTTCTAACTCCTCCAATGCGATTTGAGCCTGTTTTCCGTCCGCAGCCAGAATTGATTCACCAGTCAATAAATCTGAAAGGAGGCAAAATTCGTTGAAATCCTCGTCCTCGACGGTTTCTTTGCAAAGCACCACCTCTCCATTCCAGAGGTAGAACTCGCCCAATTTATACGACTCAAGGATCGCTTCTACGCGCAGGTCCCTGGACTGTGCCAATGCCATGATAGCAGCTTTGCGGGCTGCGGCATCTTCGCCGGCAAGTTTGTGGACTTCAGATCGGATGAATACATCGTCTATTTCGGCTAGGCAAGGATATAGAATACCAATTATTTGTAATAAGATGAGGGCACTGATTATGCAGATTCTCGGCATGGGACTATAGGGAGGGTTCATTAGTTCATTGTGTGAAACGTGAAGTGTGAAACGGAAAAATGCAGCGGGTGAGAAAAAGGGAAGACCAGAAAACGAAGAAAAGGGAGAAAGTGCAAGTGAGGGAGGGAGTGTATCTTTTGCTCGCTCCCCCGCTTCCATGTTTACTCGTTTTCCCCTCTGTCAACTACATCCCAACTTTTTCCTTTGGACCGCCGGTCGGCGCAGGGTAGTTGCCATCCGGGTGGAGATACCTGCTAAACGAATCGGGCGAAACCAGTCCATCTGACTTATAAATAATCTTGAACTGACCATTCTTCTTAATTTCACCGATGTAAACCGGTTTCAGCGTATGCTGGTTGCTTGCGTGCATCATCTTCTTGCCGCCGGGCGCGTCAAATTCCAGTCCGTAGACCGCTTCCCGCACCTTATCGACATCGAAGGAGCCCGCTTTCTCAACGGCTGCTTTCCAGACATAAACGCCAAAGTATGCCGCTTCAATCGGATCGTCCGTGACACGTTTTGAACCGCCGGGCAAACCATTTTGCTCACAAAACGTCTTGAAGTTTTTCACAAACTGCTTATTCTCTGGCGTATTGATGCTCTGAAAATAATTCCAAGCGGCGAGGTGGCCAACGAGCGGAGGCACATCCATCGCACGCAACTCATCTTCTGCAACAGAGAACGCCATAATCGGGCAATCATCGGAGGTCAAGCCCTGATTAGCAAACTCTTTGTAAAAAGGCACATTGCTGTCGCCGTTAATCGTGGACAGCACACAAGCGTCGCCCCCGGCGGCAAACTTCTTAATTTTTCCAACGATGGTCTGATAATCCTGATGGTGGAACGGCGTATACTCTTCGACGATATTTTTGTCCGGCACACCCTTCGTCTTCAGATAAGCCTTCAACACCTTGTTTGCCGTGCGTGGGAAAACATAGTCCGTTCCCAACAAGTAGAACTTCTTGGCACCAACCTCTTCCATCATATACTCAGCCGCAGGAATCAGCTGTTGGTTCGGGGTTGCGGCGGTATAGAAAACGTTGAGCGACTGCTCCTCACCTTCATACTGTACCGGGTAGAAAAGCAGGGAGTTATGTTCCTCAAAAACAGGCAGAACAGACTTCCGGCTCACAGAAGTCCAGCAACCAAAGACCGCGGCAGTCTCTTCCTTAATGATTAAATCTTTCGCCTTTTCTGCGAAAAGATCCCAGTCACTGGCAGGATCAACAACAACCGGTTCAATCTGTTTCCCCATTACTCCACCGGCAGCGTTAATCTCTTCGACCGCCATCAGCACAACGTCCTTGAGAGAGGTCTCAGAGATTGCCATTGTGCCACTCAAAGAATGTAACACACCAATTTTCACTTCATGGTGCCCAGCGTTTGCCTCTTCAACACCAAGCACGCCTACAGCTAAAAGCACTAAACCTATCGTAACAATACTGTACAATCGAAACATTTAATAACCTCCTTAAAAATTTGTGTTTATGAGTTTTCAATAAAATTAAAATGTAAAAAGGGATTCAACTGCAATGATTGTCTCTTCAGCGTCAAGCCGTTGTTTGAATTCAGCGAGAAGTAACCAGTTGTCTGTCGCTGTATAAGAGGGACTAAACGTGAACTCTGTAGAGGTACCTTCATCATCAGTGTCGATACCACTGAAACGGAGCGTGACACCAACAGGTACTGAGATTATATCCGCCAGCGAAACATTCGCCATGCCCAAAAAGTGAATGCCGCTATTACCGTCAGCACCCCAGTTACCCAACAAGTCAAATTCTCCAGCGAGGGTCAGCGGTCCCTGCGCGAATGACACCCAAGCGTTCAGCTCGGTCTGTGTATAGTCGTCCATCGCATCTAACGCGTAGCCAACCTTCGCAGTAATCTGCTCAATTGGGGTCAACGCAAGTTGGGCTTCGATGCCAGGGGTTCCTGCATCTGTTTCGTTCACATCCCAAACGCTTGACACAAACGCAACGTAAAGTCCCGCCTCTTTCATCGGTTTCACATTGACTGCAACACCGTTCTGATACCCAGGATAGGGAATGCCCTCAGAAAAAGAGTATTGATAGAGCCCTGTCGGCTCTGCCGCCTCAAAACCCAAGGAGCTCAGGAAGCGACCCGCAGTAACGCTCACACCGGGCAGCATATCTTTAGGCGTGTATGTCACAAACCCCTGTTCTAGTTTGATTCCCTGATCCATATCGGTGCTATCAATATCAACCTGTCCCGTAACTGAACCGTAGTTCAGATGGAAGTCCATCTCAAACTGGTCAAAAGATAGGCTTGTTTCGGTCTCATCACCTATAGTCGTTACGGTAGACATATCCAGAAAACCTGAGACCGATAAGTTATCGTTCAGTTTAATCTCCGCAGAAGCGGAACCGAACGCGAAAATCAGAGCTAACATCGTGAAAACACATAACGACTGTATACCTCTGGTGTTTAACTTTGCTAAAATCATCAATTAACCTCCATTTTGGAATGATGTTGAAAGCCTCGGATAGGATTTCGTCTACGTTTGCTTTCAACCAGTCTATCGCCGAACCAGACATCCCGCTCTTCATACGAGCACCTTCGTCAACGGCCTGAAAAGAATACATTGAGAAGTATTGGCAAAAAAGATGCCAAAGATTAACCGACGTACTTTTTTATCGATAAAAACCTATGCAAAGTAGGCAGAAACGGCAGACAGATTCATCTTTTAAGATGATTAGTTCGGTTTCTTATTGCTGAAAAACTGACACGGTTTTCAGCAGTCTGCTCAAAATTCAAGCAGCAAAATACCTAAATTTTAAGCAGACAATGACCCCAATAAAATATGTTAATGCTGTAGGTTGGGTTGAACGGGAACTCTGAAATCTAACCCCATCGGCGAAATTAATTTCGCTCCAGAGGAGCGATATGTTTATAGAACGCGCTACGTCCATTTCTCGCGCTCTAGCGGAACGTAATGTATAGGGTTCAGCTGTCCAAACCAATCAACCAATCTGTCTCTGTCTGCTTACGCTTCACGTTCTAGGGCTATTCAGTTTTCGGCTTTTTAACCATTTGGGGCGAAAAGTCATAACTCAGGAATCGCCTTGCCAGTGAAGTATCGGGATTGGGAAATCCCTCTCACAGGAAAATTAAATGACCCTATCACGTTCAATTTCAACTTGACATAGTATCCCGATTTTGCTAGATTAGAGCCACGGCATCAGTCGAGAAGAAAAATTAGACACAAACGGCATCACATACCGAATCAGGAGGATACCATGCCAACCATTCCAGCCAAACAACTGCGAGAAATTGCTTCCCAACTCCTGCAGGGAGCCGGGGCCAGCGCAGAGGAAGCGTCAATCATTTCCCGTCACTCCATGGGTGCCAATCTAGCGGGCCACGATTCACACGGCATTATTGCAATTCCCGGCTACATCGATCGGATAAAACGGGGACACATTGTACCGGGCGCGCCTTTCGAGATCATCCGCGAAACCGGTGCCACCACAGTCATCAACGGCAACTGGGGATTCGGATACGTGGTCTCCGAGCAGGCAATGCAAATCACTATCAACAAAGCCAAACAACACGGTGTCGCAGCCACCACAGTCTACCAGCAAAGCCACGTCGGACGGGTAGCAGACTACCCCATCATGGCAGCCAACGCGGATCTTATTGGTATGATGACCGCTGATTCCGGACGTACCAGCAAATCAGTCGCGCCATTTGGCGGCAGAGAGGCACGCCTCGGCACCAATCCCATCTGTATCGCGATGCCCAGCGATCTAGAGGGCGTCCTGTTCATAGATATGGCTACCAGTGCTGTTGCGGGAGGTAAAATCAGTGTAGCGCGTGCGCGCGGAGTTGAAATTCCAGAAGGTTGGATTCTTGATAAGGAGGGCAGCCAGACCACGGATCCCGAAGATTTAGGACGCGGCGGCGTTCAACTTCCTCTAGGGGGACCAGAGGGGCACAAGGGATACGGACTCTCGGTGATGGTTGAAATCTTTTCAGGTATCCTCACCGGTCTCGGTTTTGGGCATGATCCGGCGGGCAAACACAACGATGGTTGTTTCATGGCAGCTTTCAATGTAGATGCCTTCCGTCCCCTCGCTGAATTCAAGAAAGAGGTCGCGGAATTCGCTGCCTATCTAAAGAGCTGCCCACCGGCGAAGGGTTTCACAGAAGTTTTCTATCCCGGCGAGTTGGAACATCTACGAACCCAGCAGAAGTTGCAGGAAGGCATTTTCATCGAAGATGCCACATGGAATACCCTAAACTCCTTGGCGGAGGAGTACGGCGTCGCAGCCTCGCTCGGTTTCTAACAGGATTTACACTGTGACATCTTCGACCGTTCGCTCCAGAGGAGCGATATGTCTATAGCAAGACGATATGCCCTCTCCCATGCTCCAGGTGTTTTGAATCCCGATTTATCGGGGAGGAGCGCGATCTATAAATAGCAGCAATTCAATGAACCAATGAACTACTCGGCCTTAACCGCTGCGCGATCTGCAGCAATCCATTCTTCCCACCGATCCTCATCCGGTGCCAGAAACCCGGAATTGCAGCGAGGCTGCAGCTGGGTATCAACCCCCAGAAGTCGCATCAGCCGATAATCATCACGCGCCTGTGCTTCCTCAAGGAGGCGTTGCGTCAGCGGCCCACTATGATTATCCGTATGCTTGAGCCACGTCGAATTGTAGTAAATACTGAAAAAGTAACGCAAACCATCGGCGGTATTCGGTGTTCCCGAATGGATTAGATGGTTGTGCGTCACAACGACATCACCAGCTTTCATATAGAGCAAAGTCTCGTCCGGATGCGGTTTATGCCGATCTTCGATTTCTATCGTAATCGGCTGCCGATGCGACCCCACAATCACCCGCAACGGGCCGTATTCGTCCGTTAAGTCCTGCAAATAACTGATTGCATTCGCAGCGAGCGGACGCTCGTAGATATCCTTTTGCGGCAGCTTTGCCCACCGATCTCGGTGCCAACCTGAAGCCCGTCCCTCAGCTTGATCCTTGGGCAGGCTCGGAAAAGCAGCAAGGGTGAGATTATCGAGTTGTACAAACGGGCCCATCACCAACTCCAAAAAGTCGAGTATCGTTGGATGTTTTACCGCGGGCCACATCAACTTCGGCGCATATTCGAGCATATTACCAAACCAAGACTGCCCGTCATAATCCTCCATTAACTCCTGATGCCTCTCACGCCAACGCTGCATCTGCGCCTCGGTGAATAATCCTTCAAAAACAGTGAAACCATTTGCCTCGTATTCTTCTAAACGCCGATCCAAATCTTTGCTCATCTTTATCTCCTTTTCAGTTATATACAAACGTAGCCGAATTTAAGAAACAAGCAGCTAGAAACCATTGAAGTCCTCACAACAGGAGCTTACTTTAAAAAAAAGAGGTGTCAGATTAGGGATAGATATGATATACTGCCTGCCGTTAGAAATCGAATTTCTGGCGGATTAACTCCCCGACAAATCGGGCGATTCAAATCGCAATCTTTTACGATGTTAAGTATACCATGCTGCGATTCTCAGAAACCATGTTTTTCAGCGAATTGTGTTCACATACACAAAGGAGAATAGACTGTAGATGAAGATTTTGGTCGGACCCAACCACATGAAACTCGAAGACGGGATCCCCGAATTTGAGAAAGCATATCCTGACGTAGAATTTGTCCACTGTGGCAAACCAGAAGATGCACCAAGGCTTATCGTCGATGCCGATGTTTATATCGGGTGGCTCAACCGCGATCTTTTCCTAGCGGCTAAAAACATCAAATGGATTCAGTCCCCCAGCTCCGGGGTAGACTATTTTGTCTCCATCCCCGAACTGGTGGAGAGCGATGTCCTGCTTACAAGCGCAAGCGGCACCCACGCTGCGTGCGTCGCAGAAAGCGCGATCGCCATGATCCTCGCCTTTACCCGTGGCATCAGAGATTCTATCTTGGCGCAACAACAAAAGCAGTGGGCAATAGGCAAAATTCGACCCAAGATGGTAGAGTTGACCAACAGCACGATGGGGATCATCGGATTTGGAAATATCGGACGCGAGATTGCCAAACGGGGAAGTGCCTTCGACATGCGAATCATCGCTGTAGACCTCTATCCGGGCGACAAGCCGGACTACGTCAGCGACGTATGGGGGTTTGATCGAATCGACGACCTGTTACGCGAATCCGACTATCTGTTAATCGCTGTTCCCCGCACGCCAGAGACGCGCGGCATGATCGGCGCAGAACAGATAGCACTGATGAAACCCACGGCGATGCTAGTTCCTATGTCACGGGGCGGCATCGTTGACGAAGCAGCGATGGCAACGGCGTTGCGTGAGGGCCGGTTAACCGCAGCGGCAATGGATGTATTTGCAACGGAACCGCTGCCCGAAGATAGTGAACTGTGGGAAATGGAAAATGTCTTAATCGCACCGCACGTTTCCGGCGGCACACAGTTTGAGGGACAACACGTTCTCGAAATCTTCGGCGAGAATATCGGACGCTTCGTGCGCGGAGAATTACCGTTGCGTAACCAGGTTGACAAGAGCGCCGGATTCTAAAAGGATACGCAGATGAACACACTAGGCGTCGGACTGATTGGCAGTGATGTCCATGTATCTGGATATATCGAAGCATTTACCGCTTGCCCTAACGTTGAATTAATCGGCGTTGCCGATAATAACCAACAGATAGCACAAGATCTGTGTCGTCAGGGTCAAATGAAGTATGCCACGACCGACTACCAGCAACTATTGGACGATGCAGACATCCAGATTATCTTGGTTTGTAGCCCAGATCTCTTTCACGCTGAACACGCTATCGCGGCCCTTCGATCAGGAAAGCACGTCCTATGCGAGAAACCGATGGCAGTTGATATAGAAAGCTGCCGAAAATTGGTGCAAACAGTGGACGAAACCGGACTCACGTTCATGGCGAGTCAGTTCATGCGGTTTGAACCTATCTATAAGCGGATTAAACAGATCTACGACGCCAAAGGGATCGGACATGCTTTTTTTGTTGAAGGCAGCTACATCCACGATATGCGCTCCCTCTACAATCCGGTAACCTGGCGATCTCATCCACAGACCGCACAGAACATTCTGATCGGGGGCGGTTGCCACCCCTTCGATCTACTCCGGTGGACAGTCGGAGCCGACGTTACAGAGGTTCACGCTTATTCCAACGGATACGCCGCCCAAGATTTTCCGCTTGATGACTGTTACATCTTCACCTTTCAGTTTGAAAACGGTTGCATCGGCAAAGTGCTTGTTACCAGCGGCTGCAAAGGTCACGGGATGGGCGAAGGCTTCCTCTCTATCTACGGCACAGAAGGCACAATCTGGAAAAACCGTATCCACCATCCCGATGGGCGCACAGAAGAAATTGTAGCAGAGGACGGAAGCGCAATTCAGGAAACAGTTGCTCATTTCGTTGACTGCGTGATTAATCAGACACAACCACTGATTGATGTGCGAGAAGGCGCAAAAACCATTTCAAGTTTGGTCGCAGGTGTAGAATCCGCCGAGATAGGAAAACCAGTGAAAATCATCAACCAGTTCGATGAATAAAGACAACAATCTTAGCGAGCAAACAGAGAAAAAAAACTCTGTGCACGCTGCGCCTCTGCGGTAGATTTAACATAGAAATTATCCTCGGACTAGAAAAACCCATGCCGGTAAAAAAATTAACCCCAGAACAGGGTGAGGCTTTACGCCGCATCCCCGCCATTGAACAGTTGCTCTCCCGCGAACCGTTTCTCCTGATGCAGGAAGAGTATCCGCGCGATCTTATAACGGAAGCGTTGCGGACCATCACTGCAAAGATCCGGGGGCAAATCCTTGACAGTACGAATACTGTGGAAACTCCGGATGAATCGGCGTATGCAGCACTCGTCCGTGCAGAACTCGAATCCTTAACCGCTCCTGCGCTCCGTTCAATTGTCAACGCCAGCGGCACAATCACACACACCAATCTAGGCAGATCGCTGCTCAGTGCTTCGGCATCTGAAAGCCTCGCTCAAGCCGCTGCTAACTATGTGAATCTGGAGTATGATCTGGATACTGGAGAGCGTGGACATCGGGATCGAATCACTGAACCCCTGTTGAAGCGATTGACGGGATGCGAAGCCTCAACTATAGTAAACAACAACGCAGCAGCAGTGCTACTTGCGTTGAATACCTTAGCAGGCGACAAAGAGGTCATTGTATCCCGCGGCGAACTCATTGAAATCGGTGGGGCATTCCGCATCCCCGATGTGATGGAGGCAAGCGGAGCCATCCTGCGCGAGGTAGGAACAACAAACCGAACACATCTTCAAGACTACGAGAACGCAATCAACGAAAACACAGCATTGATGCTAAAGGTACATCCAAGCAACTACAAGGTAGTCGGATTCGCTTCAACCCCCACAATGGAAGAAATCACCGAACTTGGACGTCAGCACAGCATACCAACGATGGAGGACCTCGGAAGCGGTTCGTTGATTGATCTGACCCGTTACGGTTTGCCCTATGAGCCGGTGGTACGCGAGCGGGTAGATGCCGGTGTCAATATTGTCACATTCAGTGGCGACAAGCTGCTCGGAGGATCGCAGGCGGGGATTATTGTGGGTCGGTTGGACGCAATCGAGCAAATTCGCAAAAATCCACTGATGCGAGCGTTGCGCGTCGGAAAGCTTACCATCGCTGCACTCGAAGCCACCCTACGGCTCTACCTTAACGAAAAGGAACTGATCGAAAAACTACCAATGCTTCAGTGTTACACGCGCCCAATAGCTGAGCTCCGTGAGGTCGCTGAAAAACTTGCCAACCATCTCCGGCACATCTTCGGCGACACAATCCAAGTAACGATTGAAGAAAGCACTGCACAGATTGGCAGCGGTTCACTCCCCGTCGATACATTACCGAGTCTAGCTGTCAGCCTACACGCCCCGCAAATCTCCGCAGAAACCCTCGCCACACACTTCCGGTCACAACTGAGCCCCGTGATTGGTCGCGTACAGGATGAGCGGCTTCGATTCGATGTTCGGACGGTGTTTGAGAGGGAATTGACATGGATTGGCAATGCAGCAGAGGGTGTGATGGAACAACTTCAAGCAGAATTGAACCTTTCGACTTAGAAGGGACAAGGTATTATGCGACATGTCATCATCGGCACCGCAGGACACGTTGATCACGGAAAATCTGCACTGATACGCGCCCTCACCGGCATCGAAACCGATCGGCTCAAAGAGGAGAAAGAACGCGGTCTGTCAATCGAGTTGGGTTTCGCCTACTTCGATCTGCCGGACGGTTCGCGTGCCGGAATTGTCGATGTTCCCGGTCATGAGCGGTTCATCCGAAACATGCTTTCAGGTGCGTACGGGATGGACATGGTGCTGCTTGTCGTTGACGCAAAAGAAGGCGTGCAGGAGCAGACGCTGGAGCATCTGGAGATCCTCGATCTACTCGGAATTTCGACCGGTATCCTTGTGATGACGAAGGTGGATCTGGTGACATCCGACCAGTTGGTGGAATCCGCCGAGATGTCCCAAGAGATGTTGGTCGGAACAACCCTCGAAGGATCACCTACCGTCGATGTCTCAGCGATAACAGGCGAAGGCTTAGATAAACTCAAGAGTACAATCGTGGCTTGTGTTAATACGGAAGCGCGAGCAGAGCGGCATAATGGAATCCCACGCCTATATGTGGACCGTGTCTTTTCGATGACAGGATTCGGCGGGGTAGTGACAGGAACGTTGATGGGCGGCGCAATCCAACGCGAGCAACGGCTAGTCATGTTACCCCAAGGGCAAGAAGTACGCGTCCGCGGCGTCCAAGTTCACAACGAACAAGCTGAAAACGCACAATCAGGACAACGGACAGCATTGAATCTGTCAGGCATCACCAAGGACCAAATCGAACGTGGAAATGTACTCTGTCCAAGCGGATTTGCGAAAGTGACGGATAATATCGACGTGTCACTTGACCTCCTGTCATCCTTCCCAAGAATGCTTGAACACTGGACGCGCCTACGGTTTTATCTTGGAACAAGCGAGACATTTTGCCGCGCAATCCTACTGATGGACGAAGCAGTCTTGCCGGGAGATTCGACGCAGCTCCAGTTACGCCTTGAGAAACCGATTTTGACCTTCAAGGGAGATCGGTTTATCGTGCGCGATTTCTCTGCCCAACATACGGTCGGCGGTGGACGGGTGATTAACCCATTCGCACCACGCCACAAACGATTCACGGAAGAAACGCTGGAAACCCTAACAGTGTGGGAAGACGCAGATGATGCAGAAGTTGTGAGACTGGTATTAGCACAAAGCCGTGAACTCTGCGTGCCAGAAGAATTGCTTCGCTACTACCTACCTTATGCCGATGCAGATTTCAGAGCATTACTAAAAGATCTTGAGGGGCATCAAGAAATTGTGCGTTGGGCGGGAGCCACGCCGCTTGTTTCTGCGATGGATCGGACAGAACAAGCACAAGCAAGTCTGACTAACGCGCTAGCAAATTTCCATGAAGATCAACCGCTCGCCCCCGGTCAAAATACAGCACAACTCCGTCTCCAACTCAAGCTCGACGAAATTGGCTTTGAGAAAATTGTCGATCAACTAATTCGTCAGAAAGAGATTGCCCCCGATGGGAATCTGCTGCGCTTATCATCGCACCAAATCCAATTCTCAGCCGAAGAAGAAGATATCAAAGAAAAGGTTGAAGGAATATTCCTTGACGCTGGTATCAACACCCCAGCCATAATTGAATTGACCGCCCAGTTGTCCGAATATCCGCCGCAGTCAGTACAGCAGACCTTTTACGCGCTGATGAACCTCGGACGATTCATTAGAATTGCAGATGACCTATTTATTCATACCCAAATTTTTGAAGAAATTGTGAATTCGCTTACCGATTACCTCCAGAAAAATGATATAATAACCGTTGCCGAATTCCGAGAACTTGCACAAACCAGCAGGAAATACGCTGTGCCGTTTCTCGAATATTGCGACGGGCAGGGATTGACAATCCGCGAAGGGAACCACCGACGGCTACGGAAATCTCAACGTCGGGCGTAGCAAGCATCTTCTTTCAATTGGGAAAAAAGCGAAAAATCAGGCGAATCAAACAAATTTTGCGTAAATTTTTGTCTGGGAGGGGATAGGGTCCGGTGGCTCTACTGGTCTTCAAAACCAGCTTGCCCATGCAAGTGGGTAGGTGGGTTCGACTCCCACCCTCTCCCGCCATTTATAGTGGACCTTAGAATTAATGAGACACTCCAAACCGGGGCAATCAGGATACCGCCCCTACCGTTCTCCTGTGGGTAGGCACCCCCCTTTATCCCCCCGCTAGCGGGGGGATAAAGGGGGGTGCCGATGCGGGGCGGTTACAAACCGCCCCTACCGGGGGACGCACGTGTTTATTTATTGAATTCACTATAATACACTCTCTACGCTTCACGTTTCGCGCATCAGGAGCTAGTCATGCCAATCAGGATCTTACCCCCCGACATCTCCAACAAAATCGCCGCCGGCGAGGTCGTTGAACGTCCGGCCTCTGTGATTAAGGAGTTAGTCGAAAATGCAATCGACGCTGAGAGCACGAAAATCAATGTCGAAATCCGGGCGGGCGGAAAGCGAATCATCTCAGTTTCAGATAATGGTGCAGGCATGAGCCGTGAGGACGCGCTCATCGCTATAGAACGCCACGCAACCAGTAAAATCAGCAGTGTTGAAGATTTAGAAACCATCCAAACGTTCGGATTTCGTGGGGAAGCACTTCCGAGTATAGCATCGGTATCCCAGTTTGAACTGCTGACACGAACCCCCGATGCGGTGGAGGGCACAAAGCTCTCCGTCGAAGGTGGTGTGATTCGCCCTGTACAGGCAAGCGGTTGTTCACCGGGGACACACATCACGGTTAATAACCTCTTTTTCAACGTACCAGCACGACTGAAATTCCTCAAGAGTGATGCGACAGAGTTGAATCACATCACAAATCAGGTGATGTGGGCAGCACTTGCTAACCCGCAAACCCAGTTTTCTCTCTCGCACAACAACCGCTCTCTAATTGATGTTCGAGCGTGTGAATCTTATATCGAACGCATCCGTCTCCTATATGGGAAAGAGTTCGCAGAAAACCTGATCGAGTTTGATGCCGATCTTCCAAACCTTCATCTCCACTGCTTTATCGGCAAACCCGATTTCACGAAGGCAAACCGTAACTATCAACTCTTTTTCTTGAACCGGCGCCCTATCCGGAGCAAAGTGCTTGGCGCAGCCCTTAACGAGGCGATGCGATCTATGGTGCCGAAGGATCGGTATGTCGTCGCGTTTCTGTTCTTGACAATGAATGGACAGCACGTTGATGTAAATGTCCACCCAGCCAAGATTGAGGTACGATTCCAGAACGAGCGCAGCCTTTACAGCGGGGTGGTGCGTCTGCTACATAGCAGCATCTACAAGAACAAATATATTCCCAAAATGGAAACCCAAGCGGGGAAAATCGAATCGGCACAAGATTCAACGGCTGAAAGCAAAGATGGCCCCACAACTTTCCCACCTCAACGACCGCGAATAGAGGCGGATGCACGCACCTCCATCTTCCCTAGGGAACGGAGTGAATCTATACAACCAGTGCCAACCTCCGATCCGACCACTACACCGTTACAACCCGAACAACCTGATCTACAGGGTGAACCCCTTCAGGTCGAATCAGTACAGCTACCACAACACCCAATTCCCGACGGGACAGAACTTCAGCTCCTCGACTTTGAAGGTGTTCAACTAAAAACCAATCTGTTTAATACCTACATCGTTGCAGAAGGCGGAGATCGGGTATTCCTGATTGACCAACACGTTGCAGCCGAGCGCGTGTTGTATGAACGTTTTGTCGAACAACTAAAAACAGACAACATTCCTGTACAGGGACTGTTGCTGCCTGTCACCATCGAAGCAACACCCCAACAACTGACAACACTTGATGTCCACAGCGAAATGTTTAAAAAAATCGGTTTCGATGTAGAGCGATTCGGTGGAAGAACAATCCTTGTCAGATCTATCCCCGCAACGCTACCCACCGGGCTTGTCAGCGCGACAGTCACAGATCTGCTAGATGGGATTGGGAATGCCACAGCACCAAACCTAGAACATCTCGAAGTCCAAGATAAGGCACTCATCATGCTCGCCTGCAAGTCCGCCGTGAAAGCCGGGGATGTGCTGACGATGGAGGAGATGGTTAACCTAATCAAAGATCTCTCTCAAGCAAAGCTTCCGTTCAACTGTCCACACGCACGCCCTATCATTGTCGAGATGCATCGAAATGAGCTGGAAAACAGATTTAAGCGACGGTGATTATGTTCCATTGCTGATGATTGAGTCGGAACAGATCTGAAACATAACTCAAAACGATTGAAACCAGCACTTATAACCAATGAACTAATAAACCAACATGGAGTGAGCCTATGTTGACACCCGAACAGATTCAATTTTACCAAGATAACGGCTACCTCCTTGCCGAAGGGGTCTTCATACCCGAAGAGATTGAGGAATGCGTCCGCGAAACCGATGCGATGTTTGACCGCGTCCAGCAGGGCGGACGCCGCCTTGAAGCCACATGGGGCGGCAAATGGCGGGAAGCCCAGATTCCCAAAGAAGAACTCGGCAAGACATCGGTCCTCAGTATCCATAATATGCAATACCATTCCGCAGTTTTCACCAGGATGCTGGTTAATCCGAAGTTAGCTCAAATTGTCGCTGATTTGATTGGGCCCAATGTCCAACTGCATCACACAAAACTACACGTCAAGCCCCCCGAAAAAGGCTCGCCTTTTCCGATGCACCAAGACTATCACTACTTCCCCTATGAAAAAGACTCGATGATCGCTGCCGTAATCTATCTTGAAGATGCAACGGTCGAAAGCGGCTGCCTATGTGTGATGCCGGGCGTCCATAAACAGGGAGTTTTGCCGCACGAACCCGATGGACTTTACCTCTCACCACAAAAATACCCCATCGAAAACGCAACACCGTGCGAAGGGAAAGCGGGCGATGTGCTGCTCTTTAGCTACCTGACCCCACACGGTTCATATCCAAATCGAACAGATCACCCAAGACGCATCGTCCTATTCCAATACTGCTCCGCCACAGATCAACGGCTCAAGGATCTCCACATCTCCCCCGGACACGGGCTGATGGTACACGGGATTAACCCAAGCCCGGAGGCATAAAACATGAGCGGTAAGTAGCAACTTGAGTTAAGCTATACAGAAAACTTTGTCTATTTATGACTTCGCTCATGTAAAGAATTAGTGCAACAGAAAATCTGCCGTAGGCGGGCCCTCTGGTTGCCCCACCTATTGAACCTTTGTCAAAACTTCAGTTTCTCCGGAGTGCTTTGCACTCTCTTCTGATATGAGCGTATGAGTTAAAGGAATACAACCAATCTTCACAATTTAGTGCGGGAGGGCTTCCGAAAACATCCAAGGTAATGGTCAGGAAGACTTTTGTTGTGTCAAAATCAGTAGTCATTAAAAAATAGGGCACCTTGAAAGAAGATGCTTTCAGGCAATACCATAAATTATTCTGTCGTTATTTTGATTGTGTGCAGAATTTAACAAGAATCAACTCTACGTCCATCTTTCGGAGATAGAGGTTGCTGGTAAAGGAGAAATATCAATGGTTAAGACAGCCGATGTAGTCATCATCGGAGGAGGCGCAATCGGCACAAGCCTTCTGTATCATCTAACCGCTAAAGGCGTGCAAAACGTCGTACTCTTAGAGAAGGGACTGCTCTGTGCCGGTTCAACAGGCGATTCAGCGGCAATTATGCGTCAGCACTACTCCAACGAAGTCAGTATCCGTCTCGTTAAGAAGAGCCTCGAAATCTTCCAGCACTTTCCCGAAATGTTTGATGGCACGGAAGTCCTTCACAACGTCGGTTGGTATTTCTTGGTACCACCGGAGGCTGCCGCCCTTTTCCATGACAACATGGCACAACTGAAGCGGTTGGGTGTGCGAACTTGGGAGGTTTCATTGGAAGACGCCGCCGAAGCACTACCGGGCTTAAATATGGAAGGCATCGGCTGCGTGGCTCACGAGCCTGATTCCGGCTATGTAGATCCCCACGGCATGGTGAGTGCTTTCGCCGCCAAAGCCCAAAGCAACGGCGCGAAAGTCTACCTCCAGACCCCCGCTCGCGATATTAAACTGAGGGATGGGCGCGTTTCTGCCGTAGCCACGGATTACGGCGAGATTAGCACACCCGTTGTCGTCAATGCCGCCGGACCTTGGGCGAAATCGGTGGGACAGTGGGTGGGATTAGACCTACCTCTCGAAGTTACACGCGAATCAGAAGTCGTCGCTCGAATACCTGCGGATATACCGCCTATGCGTCACTCGGTTTCCAATATGGTAGATCGGACCTACTGGCGTCCTGAGCAGCGCGGGAGGCTCCTCGTCGGTGTCGGCCACCCCAAGGAGAACGAATTGACGGACCCCGACCAATATTCGCGCGACGTTTCCCGCGATTTCGTTGAGGACATCGCTCGTCGCCTGAGTCACCGTCTACCATCAATGGAAAGTGCAATGTTCGTTAAGGGATGGAGCGGTTTGTATACCGTTACCCCCGACTGGAACATGATCTTGGACAAAAGCCCTGATGTCGATGGGCTCTACCTTGCCGTAGGCGGCAGTGGACACTCCTTCAAGATCTCGCCAGCCATTGGACTCTGTATGGCAGAACTCATCTCAGACGGCACCGCTAGCACGGTGGACATCACGCCGTTGCGAGCAACGCGCTTCACAGAAGATACGCAGCTATCTTCCACGTACGGCGGCAACCGCGCTTAACACCTGTCCAAATCGCCTAACAAGATGTATGACTGGATTCATACCCCACACAAAAGGAGACGCAAAGGCATGATACGAACGCTTGAAGTAAAGGGGCTGAATAACCGCGTTGACGGTGCTTGGGAGTTCAACGAAGATCTAAACATTATCACCGGAAGAAACGGCTCAGGCAAAACAACACTACTGAAACTAATTTGGTATGTAATCAGCGGAAATATCGAGCGGATTCTTCTCGAAATTCCGTTGCGTTTAGTTTCAATTGAAACCGACTCGTTTTCTCTGTCTATGCAAATTGAATCTGGCAAGTGTGAACTTTACTGTGAATTTACCAATGAAGATAATCAGACTATGAATTTTGATATACTATTACAAATTGAAAATATTGGAACTGAAAATATTGAGAGGAGACATAAGTTTAGTCAACAACTTGCCCGGACGACGTACGGTAGCTTATTCTTTCCGTCATTTAGAAGAATTGAAGGTGGTTTTACCAAAATTTCCACATTCACGCCTCATAGTAACTTTAACATACAGACATGGATCGAATTTGAGAATGCAGAGGCAGCAATACTTCAAGAGGCACTGTCACAATTTTCAAATGAGGTCTCGGCCTCTAACCATAAACTCATCGCTTCAATTTCAACCCATGATATAGTCGAACTACTAAAGGAAAAATACACCGAGATTTCAAAAAAGACTGATGAGCTTCATGCAAATCTATCGAAAGAAATTAAACAGAAAATTTCTGAAATAAATCCACTTGAGGAGTCCCCCCCCACACTAGCAGGCATTCAAGAGCAGGTTGCGGAGCTTGCCAAGGAGCGAAAGTCGTTATTTAGACCGTTTGCAATGTTAGGTAAACAGATTCTTGACATTCTTCACTACGAAGGAATTTGTGTCACCGAGGAAATTACCCTTGGGGAACCAGAGGAAGCTATCAAATCTAACAAACTATCATCTGGAGAGAAACAGATGCTCAGTTTCTTGTGCTACAACGCATTTAGTGAAAACACTGCCATTTTCATCGACGAGCCGGAGTTGAGCCTCCACGTAGACTGGCAGCGGCTCCTACTACCAACCTTGCTTGAACAGGAGACAGGAAACCAATTTTTTGTCGCCACACATTCACCCTTCATCTATGCCAAGTATCCCGATAAAGAGATTCTGTTAGGGGAAGATCGGGGAGGAAACTAATGCCAGTCCCGGATCCAACGGTAGATGAGTTAGTGGCGACCCTTGGTCGATCTGACCTCCCAACGGTTATTGTTGAAGGTAAAGATGATATGCGGATTTATCGGTGGGTAGAGGAGCGTGTCGGCAGCCAAAACGCAAATGTACTGCCCGCGGGTGGCAGAAATAATCTCCTATCTGTTTACCAAAGGAGAAACGAATACCCCTATTTGCCGGTTGCTTTTGTAGCCGATAGGGATCTGTGGTTGTTTTCAGGGATTCCGCCAATCTACCATGATATTATCTGGACACAAGGGTATAGCATTGAGAATGATCTGTACGCGGGGGCCGAGTTGGAAAACATGTTAAATGCCGATGAAATTAATGAACACCAACAGTTACTAGATTCAATCATCGAATGGTTTGCATTTGAAGTTGAAGAGTATTTAGCTGGAAGGGAGGCACAAGTTGATAAACACTGCAACGAAATTGTCCCAATTGGTGAGACCGAAATGGATCAAGGTTTCCGCCGAAGCCGCGGATTTCGGCCGCCCGCTCAGGTGCTCCATCAACAAATAAAAACCGCATACCGGCTTCAGCTGAGAGGAAAATCGCTTTTCCAAGTACTTGTCTGTTTTCTGAGTGCCCCGGACCGTGATGCCAAACATAGCACTTTGGATCTACACGAAATTGCTTTTAAGATGACAACTCCCCATAAGTTGATGAATCAGTTGATAGGTAAGATAAAGCGTACAATCGCGGAGCACGCTCCGCCTAACTAGAAGGTCTAAAGCACGTCAAGCCGCTCCACTTGACTGCAAAATTCAAACGACATCGCGAGGCCCCCCATCATGCCAAAGCATTTTCACGAAAAACTAATCAACCTCCTCAAAACCGACAGCCGTTTTGTTGACGATGAAGGCGAGCTAGTCAGAGCGGCGGTGATGGATCGAGCGTGGAAGATGGACCATGACCTCGTGAGGCTGCTGCTCCGTGAACCGAATATAAAGGCAAAATTCTTTGACGAAATCGAAGGGCACTATATCTTCAACACCAACACCTTCATTGATTACATCTCCAACAAAAGTTTCCTCGCCGATTCCTACACCCGTTTCCGCAACAAAATCGGCTTGAATATCGAGGACAAATTTCTACAGCAACGGGGTGAGGTGTCTCTAGTTTGGCCCTACAAGGATTGCGTGTTAGAAGGCGGACAGACAAAGGAGGAGGAGAAGCGTAAAGAGATATTTTTTAATGAAATCCTGGCACAGGATGAGATTGACCGCCTCTTTGATCCGAAGGTGTTGACCGGTTGGAAACGCTACACAGTTGACGGCGAGGGAGAGGTGACAAAAATTAAGCGGGACGACAACGGCGTAATTCGGGAAAATCTGCTCATCAAGGGGAACAACCTGCTGGCGTTGCACACCCTTAAACAGCAGTTTCGCGGGAAGGTTAAACTGATTTACATTGATCCGCCGTATAACCCCGATAGTCCATCTAATACTTTTACGTATAACAACAATTTCAATCATTCATCTTGGCTGACTTTTATGAAGAATCGGTTGGAAGTGGCGAAAGAGTTGCTGACCAAAGACGGTGCCCTCATCGTAGCCATTGATGAAAATGAACAAGCATATCTTAGCGTTCTGCTCATGGCGGTATTTAGCGAGTATGAAATCCACTGTATTACGATTGTACACAATCCTCGTGGCGTTCAAGGAGCAAATTTCTCATATACTCACGAATATGCGCTTTTTGTTATTCCACAAGGGAGAAAGGTTATTGGCAATAGAAAGATTCCGCCTGAAGATATTGCTTGGTCCAACTTCAGAAATTGGGGCGGAGAATCAAGACGCGAAAATGCCAAAAACTGCTTTTATCCGATTATTGTAGAGGATGGCAAGGTCGTTGGGTTTGGGGAGGTTCTTGATAGCGATGAACATCCTTTTGCTCAAACAACCCCACAGGGAAAAAGAGATTTTGTGTATCCAATCGATCCGAATATGATTGAACGCAAATGGAGATATGCACGACAAAGTGTCGATGAAGTTAGGCATTTACTCAGAGCAAAAAAAACAAAAACAGGCTATGAAATTGAGATAGGAAAAGATTTTGGCGCATATCGCACCGTTTGGGAGGATAGCAGATACGATGCCAATATCTACGGGACGCAAATTGTAAAGTCACTTGTGCCTGACTGTGATTTCGCTTTTCCAAAGTCGCTTTGGAATGTTTATGACTGTTTGTATTCAGTGGTAGCCAATGATAAAGATGCCATCATCTTGGATTTCTTCGGTGGGAGTGGTACAACTGCCCACGCTGTATTGGAGCTAAATAAAGACGGAGGCAACCGAAAATTCATTATTTGTGAGCAAATGCACTATGTTGAAACAGTAACAAGGGAGCGTATCAAAAAGGTCCTTGAGCAAAATAATAACGGTAACTTCATCTATTGCGAACTGATGCCATACAACCAAGCCTTCATAGACAAAATTCAAGCAGCAGAATTTTCCGAAGCACTTGTGGCACTCTGGCGGGATATCGCCGAAAACTCATTCCTGAACTGGTACGTCAACGCAGAAATCCCAGAAGATGCGGTAGAAGATTTCATCGAAATCGGTCAAGGCGAAAATGGACTGGAAAAGCAGAAAAAACTCTTAGCGGAACTGCTGGATAAGAACCAGTTATATGTCAACCTTTCGGAGATAGAGGACGAGGATTTTGGTGTCCGCGAGGAAGATAAGATGTTGAATCGGGTGTTTTATGACGAATAAACAATCTCAAAAAACACAGGGCTCAATCCGTCATTAGCCTTTGAAGCCCAAAAAAGGGCACACTCAAGGCACTCTATGTGCATCAAACAACTCCCCTTGTAGGTTTTGGAGTGTCAGACTGTTTTTCAAGACTCCAGCCACGCAGCAAGGAGCACCCCATGTCAAAGCATTTTCACGAAAAACTAACCAATCTCCTCAAAACCGACTCCCGCTTCGTTGACGACGAAGACGAATTGGTCAAGGCGGCGGTGATGGATCGGGCGTGGAAGATGGACCACGACCTCGTGAGGCTGCTGCTCCGTGAACCGAATATAAAGGCAAAATTCTTTGACGAAATCGAAGGGCACTGGGTTTTCAACGTCAACACCTTCATCGACTATATCTCCGACAAAAATTTCCTCGCCGATTCCTACACCCGCTTCCGCAACAAAATCGGCTTGAACATCGAAGATAAATTTCTACCGGAACGGGGCGAGGTGTCTCTGGTCTGGCCCTACAAAGATTGCGTATTGGAAGGCGGTCAGACGAAGGAGGAGGAGAAGCGCAAGGAGATATTTTTCAACGAAATTCTGGCACAGGACGAGATTGATCGCCTCTTTGACCCGAAGGTGTTGACCGATTGGAAACGCCATACAGTTGACGGTGAGGGAGAGGTGACTGAGATTGAACGGGATGACAACGGTTTAATTCGGGAAAATCTGCTCATCAAGGGGAACAACCTGCTGGCATTGCACACGCTGAAAACTCAGTTTCGCGGAAAAGTCAAACTGATTTACATTGACCCGCCGTATAACACAAAATCTGCGGCCAATACATTCGCCTATAACAATAACTTCAATCACAGTTCTTGGTTGACTTTTATGAAAAACCGGTTGGAAGTTGCCAAATCAATTTTGACTGAAGATGGCATCTTGGTAGTTGCCATTGATCATCATGAACTTTTCTATCTTGGTGTATTACTTGATGAGATATTTAATGCAGAAAATCGGATGGGAATTATTTCTGTAGTGAATAATCCGGCCGGAAGACAAGATGCCAAGTTTTTTCCTACTGCACACGAGAACATGCTTTTTTATGCTAAGAATATTGAGATAACTGAGTTAGGCAGACTGTCTTTAACTGATGAAAACCGACGGACCTTCACACACAGGGATGTATACGGCAACTATAAACTGAATGGATTTATGAGACGGGGGGATAATGTCAGAAAAGAAGATCGTCCCAATTTATTTTATCCAATTTTCTATAATAGCATTACCAATCAGACCTATCTAGAAAGTCAATCAGATAATGACATTGAAATTCTGCCCATTGACGATCAAGGCACAGAAAAATGCTGGCGTTGGGGGAGGGATACTTTTGCTCAAAGGAACGCCAAATATATTGAGGTCAGAAAAACAAAAGCCGGTTACGTTCTCTATTCCAAACTGTATGAAACTGAATACGAGGGCGAAAAAGCCAAGTCTATATGGAACAAACCATACTATTCCGGCCAAACCGCGACACAAGGGATAAAAACACTGTTTGGCAATCGGGTGTTTAGTTACCCGAAGTCTCCCTATGTAATACGGGATGTATTAGAGATTACCACAAAACCCGGAGACATTATTCTAGATTTTTTCGCTGGTTCCGCTACCACAGCTGCAGTCGCTCACAAAATGAACAGACAATGGATTACCATTGAACAGATGGCTTACGTGGAAACCATCACAATGGAGAGGCTCAAAAAGGTCGTCGGCAAAAAAGTTAAGGCAGAGGGAAAGCTAATTGAAGAAATTGACTACGACACCGGCGGCATTTCCAAATCTGTCAACTATCAGGGTGGTGGGGACTTTATCTATTGTGAACTGATGCCATACAACCAAGTCTTTATGGACAAAATTCAAGCAGCAGAATCCTCCGAAACACTTGTAACACTCTGGCGGGATATCGCCGAAAACTCTTTCCTGAACTGGTACGTCAACCCGGAAATCCCAGAAGATGCGGTGGAAGATTTTATCGAAATCGGTCAGGGCGAAAATGGACTGGAAAAACAGAAAAAACTCTTAGCGGAACTGCTGGATAAGAACCAGTTGTATGTCAACCTTTCGGAGATAGAGGACGAGGATTTTGGTGTTAGTGAGGAAGATAAGGCGTTGAATCAGGCATTTTATGAAGACTCCTAAAACGGATTAAACCAAAGGAAGAAAAGTAAACCCTAGATATTCCATTAACCTATCATGCACATAAAACGCTATCAAACTTGGATCCTCGCCGGTATATCCGGCCTCTTACTCATCCTCAGCTTCCCAAGTTTCAACCTTTACGCGCTTGGGTGGATCAGCCTCATCCCGCTGCTGATCGCCCTACAAGCGACATATAGTTGGAAGTCTGCTTTTCTACACGGCTACCTCACCGGGGCGATCTTCTTCCTCGGACTGATCTACTGGATCGCCCTGCTCTATCCCTTCGCAAACATCCTCCTGACCACATTCGCCTGTCTGCTGCTAGCTGGTTATCTCGCAGTGTACTTCGGTATCTTTTCCGCGCTGCTACATGGACTCCCATGGAAATTCGGTCTGTCCTTCATCTTCATCGTGCCTGCAATCTGGATAGGGTTAGAATGGGTGCGAAGCTGGTTTCTGACGGGATTTCCGTGGGGTAGCATGGGCTATACACAATGGAACAATCTACCAGCAATCCAGATTGCATCAATCACAGGTGTGCACGGCGTCAGTTTCATCGTTGTCCTCCTCAACGCAACAATCGCAGATATCCTCCGTACCTACCTTGCTTGGAAAGAATCTGCTTCACGTTTCACGTCTCACGTTTCACGCCTCATACCCATTGCGATCGTCATCGTCTGCCTCGCCTACGGTGCACATACCCTGTCCAAGCCCGTTGATTCCCCCCCTGCCCCCCCGCTAGCGGGGGGGGAAGGGGGGAGTATCAAGATTGCCCTTGCTCCCGGCAATGTGCCGCAGCTCGAAAAGTGGGATACTGCATACTGGTCCCAAATCTTCGAGAGATATATGAATCTGGTAAAAGCAGCAGACGCCGAAGCTCCCGCCCTCATCGTCTTACCCGAAACTGCCCTGCGTGGCGAAATCTTCGTCTTGGAAGGGAACGTCTATATCAAAAAACTGAAGGAGATATTAGCCAATCAGCAGATATACCTGCTCACAGGCCTTGCTGACTATACAACGGCACCGAAAATATATAACAGCGTGTATCTGTTAGCTCCGACCAGCAAAAGACTCGGCAGCTATTCCAAGATTCACCTGGTCCCTTTTGGTGAATACGTCCCGATCACCCGTCACCTCCCCAACTTTATCCAACTCTCCTCCGGATTTGAGCCCGGCAAATCAATCGATCTCTTTCCGATTCCTCACACTAAAAACAGTCAGATGGGCGTTGTTATCTGCTTTGAATCCGTGTTCCCGGACCTCTTCCGTAAATTTGTCAAAAAAGGGGCGTCCGCAATGGGAATACTTACTAACGATGCTTGGTTCGACGGAACAGCAGCCCCAGAACAGCATCTTGCCATGGCACCCTTCCGCGCAGTCGAAAACCGTGTAACCGTTTTCCGTTGCGCCAACGGAGGCATATCGTGTATAATTGATGCGCTCGGCAGGATAACCACACAGCCGATTCAAGCTAATGATACAGAAAACTTCCTAGTAGGGCGGATTCCATTGACCAATCACGGGGGAACCGTTTATACGCGCTACGGCGATTGGTTCCCGATTTTATGTTTTCTTGTGAGCGTCCTCCTGATTCTCTACTACCATCGAGCTTGGTTCGCCTCTAAGTTTAAGCGGTACTGAATCACCTAACCACGAAGCTTTGATTATTCAACTGCGGAAGTCCTATATATCTCTACTCAAGACCAGAAAGGAAATAAACAATGCTCGCAGACTTAAAATCTGAAGTTGAAAGAATGACCGCTCGACTCCTTGAACTTAGGGGGCATCTTTGACTTAACGAATAAGGAAAAAGAACTCGAAACCCTTCAAGAAGAAACGGCAAAGCCCGAATTTTGGAATGATCCCCAGAATGCCCTAAAAATTACACAACGGGCCTCCAACCTGCGAGAAGATGTAGAGAGATATCGAAAACTCCACGCCCAACTTGAAGATTTGCAACTGCTGCTTGGGCTTGCAATCGAGGAAGATGACCAGACCGTAAGCGACGAAATTCAAGCGGATCTGAAAGGGATCGCGGCAGAGGTTGAAGCTATTGAATTTAAGCTGATGCTCAGTGGCGATCACGATCCGAATAATGCAATCTTGAGCATCCACCCCGGCGCAGGTGGCACCGAATCCCAAGACTGGGCAGCCATGCTGATGCGGATGCATCTCCGCTGGTGCGAAGCGCATAACTACAAAACCGAAACCATCGAACTCTTGCCCGGCGAGGAAGCCGGTATCAAGAGCGCGACCGTCTTGGTCACAGGTGAGTATGCCTACGGCTATCTTCGTGCGGAAGCAGGCATCCATCGTCTCGTGCGTCTCTCCCCCTTCGATTTTAATAATCGCCGTCATACCTCATTTGCAGCTGTCGCTGTCTCCCCCGAAATTAGCGATAACATTGACGTTGAAATCGATCCGGCAGATCTGCGCGTCGAAACCTACAGATCGGGCGGCGCCGGTGGGCAGCATGTCAACCGCACCGACTCAGCCGTCCGAATGACCCATCTACCCACCGGAATTGTCGCACAGTGCCAAAACGAAAGGTCGCAACACAAGAACCGTGAGATGGCGATGAAGGTTTTACGGTCACGGGTCTATGAGCACTATCAAGCCCAACGTAGCGAAGAGATTTCAAAGCTGCAAGGCGATAGACTCGGTATCAACTTCGGTAGCCAGATCCGCTCCTATGTGTTTCACCCCTACCGTCTCGTGAAGGATTTGCGAACGGGGGTTGAAACTGGAAATATCGACGCCGTTATGGATGGGGAACTAGATCAGTTTATCGAAAGCTACCTAAAAGATGCGAAAACCGACAAGAAGTGAGGGAAGCGCATCCCGAGCGATAGTAGTTTTTTATTGCCGAAACCCTATAGAAATGCTATACTAGTTTGTTAGCAATCTCTGTAAAGGAACATACAATTGGAAGATTCAAGTACATTGATGGATCAGCGTCGAGAAAAACTGGAAGAGATTCGGCAGCTCGGCGTGGATCCGTACGCTTACAAATATTCACCGACCCATACAACCCAAGAAATCCGTGAACAATTTGCGGAGGTCGGAGATCAGCCGGACGAAACGAAATCGGTTCGCCTTGCCGGACGGATTATGACCAAGCGTGACCACGGCAAAAGTGGATTTGCACATCTGCAAGATGCGAGTGGTCGTCTCCAGATCTATGTCCGTCAAAATGCCGTCGGAGAAGCAGCTTATCAGGTCTACAGAAAGCTTGATGTTGGCGACGTTATCGGTGTTGATGGAGCCGTTTTCCGCACCCGCACCGGCGAAATCACGGTGTTGGTGAACGAAGTTGAACTCCTCGCCAAATCCCTCCGTCCTCCTCCCGAAAAATGGCACGGCTTACAAAATAAGGAGACACGGTATCGCCAACGGTACGCGGATTTGATGATGAATCCCGAAGTTATGGAGGTTTTCATCAACCGCACACGGATGATCCAAGCTATCCGCGAATACCTCAATCAGGACGGTTTTATTGAAGTAGAGACACCCATCCTTCAACCAATCTATGGAGGAGCAACAGCGCGTCCCTTCACCACGCACCACAACGCATTGGATATGCCGCTCTACCTCCGTATTGCGAACGAGTTGTATCTCAAACGGCTCATCGTCGGCGGGTTCGATCGCGTTTATGAATTTTCGAGGGATTTTCGGAACGAGGGAATAGATCACGACCACAGCCCCGAATTTACGATGATTGAGCTGTATCAAGCATACGCGGACTATGAAGATATGATGTGTTTGACCGAAAACCTACTCGCACACACCGCGCAAATAGTCCTCGGCACAACACAAATCACCTATAAAGGCGATTCGATTTCACTTGATCCGCCGTGGCGTAGACTGACAATGATCGAATCAATAAAGGAACAGACGGGGATTGACGTTGACGAATTGAACGATGAGGAGTTGCACAATGCGGTATTGGATGCTGGCGTTGAACTAGAAGGCGCAGCCCCTAGAGGAAAACTTATTGCCGAACTCTTTGAAGCGCACGTCGAACCAAATCTCGTGCAACCGACGTTCATTTACGATTATCCCATCGAGATTTCCCCATTTGCCAAAAAGAAACGTGGGAGCGACCGCTTCGTTGAACGGTTCGAGTTCTTTATTGCTCGCATGGAAATGGGCAACGCCTTCAGTGAGCTAAACGATCCAATAGACCAGCGTGAACGATTTATCGAGGGCGCCAAGAAGGGGGAAGACGGGGCTGAAGATGCCCTGATGATAGATGAGGATTATCTGCGAGCGTTAGAGTACGGCATGCCGCCGACAGGTGGACTCGGCTTCGGCATCGATCGACTCGCCATGTTGCTCACAGATCAGACCTCAATCCGCGATGTGATTTTATTCCCACAGATGCGTCCGGAACGATCAGACTGATACGTGAAGCATAAAATCTTCTGACTGTTGCGCCTATTACTCGCACACTCTGGCACATCCCTGTAGAAGTCTCACTCGATCAAAGAGACGGAATGTCTACTGCTTGCGTTGTGAACTGTGATAATCTGTTTACTATTCCTAAGAGTTTGCTCCAATCCCATATTTGCACACTGACTACAGGGAAGATGCAAACCGTAGAACAGGCAATTAAGTTTGCCTGGGCACTAACTTAAGTTTCACGCTCTATGAAATACGAATGGTTTATCGCATCCCGCTATCTGAAATCACGGCGAAAACAAGCCTTTATCTCCATTATTAGCATCATCTCTGTGAGTGGGGTTACTCTCGGCATTGCCGCTGTCATTATCGTGGTATCCACCTTGGAGGGTTTTGGACACGAGATTAAAGAGAAATTTCTTGTCAATGAAGCGCATATAACCGTCCAATCAGCACACGGTCATTTTCCAAATTATCAGGAAAAAATTGAGCAGATTGAAGGGATCGAAGGGGTCGTCGCCGCTTCCCCTGTGATTTTTAGAGCACTTGCCATTCAATCCCAAGGCAGCGAATCGCTTGAAACGGTGATTCCTGTAAAAGGGATTGACCGACAACAAGAAGATAATGTCACAGGATTTTCAAATTATGTAAAGGATTTTGAGTCGTTTAATCAATCGAGGTTCATCAATGAAGCACGACAGCGTTTGGCTGGAAAGGAGACAATCACAGGCGGTATTGTTCTGGGCTACCATGTCGCCCGGAGAATAGGCGTTGTTCCGGGGGACGTTCTCCGCCTTATCTCTAAGATGGTGCAAAGTCCCGTCAATCCTGAGGCTTTTGTTCCATTGATGCGGAATTTTGTGGTCGTCGGGCTTTACCAATCGGGGCTTTATCTCCACGACAACGTATATGGCTTTATCGACTTACAAACCGCTCAGACGCTCTACCAAAAACCGGATCAGATCAACCTTATTGAGGTTCGCCTCGTTCATGCAGATATGGCGTCAAAGGTCAGGGACCGTATTAAACAAGAGATCCGTTTTGACACAGGCTTAGGCGCAATGCCGATAACAACGACATGGATGGAATCGCGCGCGGAGTTTTTTGAAGCCCTCCAACTCGAAAAAGTTGCGACAATGGTTGTCGTCGCGCTCATCATTCTCGTGGCGGTATTCAATATCGCAAGCACACTCATCATGATGGTGATGGAAAAAACACAGGACATCGGCATTCTCAGGGCAATGGGAGCATCAAAAAAAGGAATCAGAAAACTTTTCATCCTCCAAGGGGGGATTATCGGTATATTGGGATCTATTTTGGGAACGGCACTCGGTGTGTATGTCTGCTGGCGACTTGAGTTCCAAATCGGCAATGTCCCACGCTGGTACGGTCTTCTAATTCTGTTAGTCCCAGTTGTGCTGCATGTGTGCCGCCGTATCTTACCGCTGACTATTAACGCAACAGGGTTTCTTTTAATCTGGTGCATCGCAGCCGCGTTATCCCTCTATTTCATCGCACAACCTATCTACCTCAATGATATTCTCGGAAAGAATTTGAGCGGTGTCTATCAGCTTAACCGATTGCCAGTCAGAATTAGCTGGATCTTCGTTATTCTTATGAACCTCTTGTCAATCGGAACCTGTTGGCTTGCGGCATTGTATCCAGCACGAAAAGCAGCCGATCTGAACCCTGTTGAGGCACTCCGACATGAATAACCTTATCCGCATTGTTGACCTATATAAGTCTTACTACGACGGCTCAACAGAACTTCCTGTACTGAAAGGAGTCGATCTGGAGGTCAAAAAAGCAGAGATTGTCGCAATTGTCGGGGCCTCTGGTGTCGGGAAAAGCACGCTGCTTCATCTACTTGGTGGGTTGGACCGTCCAACAGAGGGAACAATTTTCTATGAAGGAGCAGATATCTTCGCGTTGAACGATCAGGAACTGGATCGGTTCCGCAACGAAGAAATCGGTTTTGTTTTTCAGTTTCATCACCTCTTACCAGAGTTCACTGCGCTTGAAAACGTTGCGATGCCAGGGTTGATTGCCCGGCAAACGCCCGACGTCGCTCAGAATCGAGCCAAAGCGTTGCTAGAATATGTCGGTTTGGGGGAGCGACTCGAACACCGCCCATCTGAGCTTTCCGGCGGTGAACGACAACGCGTTGCCATTGCGCGTGCTTTAGTCAATCAGCCAAAAGTTGTGTTGGCGGATGAGCCAACGGGCAATCTTGACCAAAAAACGAGTGAAGCGGCGCACGACTTACTCTGGACGCTTAATGACCAATTCAACCAGACGTTTATCATCGTGACGCATAACCAGACACTCGCCCAACGCGCCGACCGGTTGATTCAGCTCGTGGATGGTCAAGTATTTGACCCGATGTAACTGTTACATTTCTAAATATGTGATCTGCAATGCACGATTCGCAGATTCAGCGAGTCGTAGATTTGAGGAAAATGCTATGTTGGTTTATATTGATGGGGAATACCTTCCGCAAGAAGAAGCAAAGATTTCTGTTTTTGATCACGGTCTACTCTACGGAGACGGGGTCTTTGAGGGCATCCGATCTTACAAGGGGCGTGTATTCAAGCTCGATGAGCACCTACAACGTCTCTACGATTCGGCAAAAGCTATTATGCTCGAAATCCCCATCTCCATTGAGAGCATGGAAGGAGCGGTATTAGAGACGCTCCGCCGGAATCAGCTGCATGATGCTTATATCCGTCTGGTGGTCACTCGCGGTGTCGGCGATCTCGGTTTGGATCCGGATAAGTGTCCCGTACCGACCATTATCATTATCACGGATAAAATTACACTCTACCCCCCGAATTTTTACGAGGATGGTTTAGAAATCGTTACCGTTTCTGTACGCCGAAATTATGCTGAAGCCGTCAGTCCTCGCATTAAGTCATTGAATTATCTCAATAACATCTTGGCAAAGATAGAAGGCAAACAAGCAGGTGTCGAAGAGGTGCTCATGCTGAATGCGGAGGGATATGTTGTCGAATGCAGCGGCGACAACATCTTTTTTCTTAAAGATAATGTGATTGTCACACCGCCCACCCATCTCGGCATTTTGGAGGGAGTCACCCGCAATACCGTCATCAACTTGGCGCGCGAATTGGGCATCACTGTTGAAGAAAAGGTGTTTACCCGGCACGACCTCTATACCGCCGAAGAATGTTTTCTAACGGGAACTGCTGCAGAAGTCATTCCTGTTGTCAAAATAGATCAACGCACCGTTGGCAATGGCTCTCCGGGCACCGTTACGCAGAAGCTGATTGAAGAATTTCACCACGTTACGGATGTATTGGGAACCCGTATTTACCCCGAATGAGGTACATCGTAAACGTCAGATAATTTGTACCACCGAGAAAACGGAGGAGGAAAGCAATGAAAGTGATATGCTGGCGAATCGGTTTATTAGGGTTGGTGTGTCTCATGCTATCGACAATCCGCGCTGCTGCCGATGAAGAACCGCAACCCACAAAAACAGTTGACGAGACATTACAGATAAAAGAGATTGAGTTTGAGGGGATAATGGAGGACTCAGAGGGTTTAATTAAAAGTATCATACAAACCCGTGTTGGTGAGGAAATCTCTCCTTACCAGTTATCACAGGATAGCAAAAACCTCTATAAGGATACCGGCTTTTTCGAGAACATTCTCGTTGATGTCGAACCAGCTGAAGGGAGCGGATTGAAGGTTATTTATCGACTCATCCCAAACCCTAAAATCGATGGCAACATCAACATTATTGGCAACGAGCAGTTGAAATATAAAAAAATAAAAGAAGCAATCAGTCTGAAGCCGGGGGAACTTTTCAATGAGCAACGGCTGTGGAAAAGCAAACAGAATATCCTGAAAACGTACAAAGAAGCAGGTTACTTTTTGGCAGAGGTCCAAACGCATAAGGATATTGATTCCGACACCAACACAATAGCTGTAACATTTGAGATCACGGAAGGGCAACGGATTAAAGTCCAAGAAATCAACTTCATCGGTAACGATAATCTTTCACCAAAATCACTGAGCAAGCAGATGAAAACCCGCACAAGTAAGCATTTTGATGAGAATTTCTTCGAGGAAGATTTGACCACTTTAGTGCGATACTATCAAGACGCGGGATTCAACCAAGCAAGAATTACTAAACATGAAAAACGATTTTCCGATGATAAAACGGAACTAATGCTCGACATCGCTATTGATGAAGGTCCACAGTTTATTGTTGGGGAGTATACGGTTAACCTCACGCACTCCGAAAAACCCGCATTTTCTGAAGAAAAGATTCGCGATATGTTGAGCCCAACTGAGGGAGAAATTTTTAATCGCGGAGAGTTTGAGGAGACACTTGCGAAGATTGAGGGAGAATACCAAAACAAAGGATACCTGCTGTCACGAGTGGACGCAGCTCCCGATTTTGATGAAATCAACGGTATTGTGGACCTGACGCTAAACATCACCGAAGGCGATGTTATCATCATTGGCGATGTTCACATCAACGGGTTAGAAAAAACAAAGGACTACGTTATTCGACGCGAGTTGGACCAACTGGATATCAAACCCGGAGAATTTTACGACGTGCAGGCACTACGGAAAGCACGACAGCGAATCTTTCGGATGGGATCGTTTATTCGCAACGTAGAGTTCGTGCCAAGCAATTCCGAAGGTGCTATCCGAGATCTAATTGTCACCATCACAGAATCACCACGTACCGGTCTGCTCAGCCTTGGCGGAGGCTACGGCACAGAAGGCGGCATCTTTGGGGTAGCACAGATTGGTGAAAACAATCTCTGGGGCCGCGCCTACCGGGTACATCTGAAAGGTGAACTCGGGGCGCGCGATCGACATACCGGCGAACTGCGTTTCAGTACCCCCTGGATCTTGGGGACACCAACCCGTTTCAGTACGAGTCTATACAACACCCAGCGCACACATCGATACTATGGTTCAGTCTTCCGTGACCGCGGTTACGATCGATATACCTATAAACGTGTCGGTGGTTCTCTGACGTTTGGGCGTCCGCTATCCAAAAACACAGACCTATCAATGCGTCTCAAAAATGAATCTGTCGACGCACACGGATCGGGTGTCACAACTATCGAAGATCGCCTCACCCGCAGTATAACTTTCAGCCTCGCCAGAGACACACGCGACTATCAACGAAGTCTCCATGAACCTGTATCCGGCTCACATAATAGCCTCTCTTATGAATACGCCGGTGGATTCTTCGGTGCGGACAATAAGTTTCAGAGGTATTCTGCGGATTCAAGTTGGTTCTTTAGAAGTTGGTTTAACCATGTCCTAGCCGGCCACGTGCGGGCATCATACCTCAATAGTGAAAGTACCGATTGGAGATTCCTATACTATGAGCGCTACCGGCTCGGCGGTATCGACACAGTCCGCGGTTATGAGGACTTTGAAATCTTTCCCAGAAACGCGAACGGCGAAATTAACTTTAATGGCGGTAACAAAGTCCTCTATGCAAATCTGGAATATCGCATTCCACTTGCAAATCAGTTGACCGCCGTCGCGTTCTTTGATGTAGGACAGGTATGGGACGAAAGCATTACGAACGTCTTCAACGATTTTACACTCAAGAAAGGCGCGGGCGTCGGCGTTCGCTTTGATCTGATGGGCATGTTGGCACGCCTAGAATGGGGCTACGGGTTTGATCGAGAAATTGAAGGCGGTAACGGGAAATTCCACTTCACAATTGGACCGGGTTTTTAGCAAATGTGACGTATTAAGATACTTAAAATAGCGGAGACCTCACATCGGGGTCTCCGCCACACGGAGGTTTTATGACTCGAATTTTGAAGTTTTACCTAGGACTCAGTGCTATCTTATTTGGATCATTCTGTTTGGGGTTTGGTGCCACAGCAGAAAATAACTTTAAGCTAGGTGTCGTTGACACACAAAGGGTATTTGAGAATTTTACAAAAGCCCAAGAAGCCAATGAGGTCCTGAAAAGAGCCCAAGATAAGTTGACAAACGAACTCAAAGGCCTTCAGCAAGAAATCGACACGATGGAGGACCGCCTGACGAAGCAGAGGCTGTTTCTTGACGCCCCCGAAACTCAGAAGCTGGAAGCTGATATTCGTCTCAAAAGACAAGAACTCCAACGCGACTTGGAAATTGGCCAAGAATCAATTATGGCGAAACGCGAGGAATTGCTTGCACCACTTACACAAGAAATTGAGAGCCTGCTTCAACAGGTTGGTGAGAGCGAAGGATATAGCCTTATCCTTGAAAAACGTTTGGTGACACTTTATGTCGATCCAAGGTATGATTTGACCGAGAGAGTCCTCAAGCTACTAAACGATGCATACGAAAAGGAAAAGTTGAAGGACGCTCAACAATCGACGCCTCCCCCTGAAACAGAGACGGGAAAGGAAGGGGACAACAGTAACCAATGATTGTCCGCTGGCTCCGATGCCGGAGAAAAACGGCTGATACCAGAGGGCAATCTCCCCTCAAGCAATTATGGTAAAAACACTGAAAGAGATTTGTGAATTAATCGACGGGGAGTTATTAGGGGATGGCGAGATTGAGATTATCGGCGTCTCCGGGATTAAAGAGGCGAGAGAGCATGACCTCACGTTTGTCGCGAACTCAAAGTACCTGCGTGAAATAGAACGGACACAGGCTTCTGCGATTATTGTTGGTCAGGACATCCCCTACAGTGGCAAACCGCTTATTCGCGTTGAGAATCCGTACTTTGCCTTTGTCAAAGTCCTCGAGCTGTTTGCATGGCGCAAACGGAAAACCACCTATGGCATCCATGAAACCGCAATTATTGGCGATAATGTCCAGATCGGCGAGATGGTCTCCATTCAAGCCTACACCTATATTGGCGATAATGTCCAAATCGGTGATGGAACCATTATCAGTCCCTTTGTCTATATCGGCGATGACACGACAATTGGCAACGAAACGCTCATTTATCCCAATGTAACAATTCGTGAGGATGTCGAGATTGGCAATCGGGTTATCCTGCACTGCGGGGTCGTCATCGGTAGCGATGGCTTCGGGTTTGCTTCGGTCAGCGACCGTCACCATAAAATACCACAGATTGGCACGGTAATCATCGAAGATGATGTCGAAATCGGTGCTAACACAACGGTTGATCGCGCTACGATGACTAACGGGGCAACAGTCATTAAACGAGGCACAAAACTTGATAACCTCATACAGATCGCGCATAATGTGGTAATTGGCGAAGATTGCTGCATCGCCGCTCAGACCGGCATCGCCGGAAGCGCCGAATTGAAAGATCGCGTGACGATGGCGGGACATTCTGGGGCCGTTGGGCACATCACCATTGGCGCAGATAGTACCGTTTTTGCCAAATCAGCAGTGACCAAAGATCTCCCCGCAGGAAGTTACGTATCCGGTTTCCCCGCAGAAAAGCACGCACAGCAACTGCGTATCCAAGCCTCCTTGCGTCGAATGCCAGAAATGTTGCAAGCGTTTACGCGGCTCCAGGAACGGGTTACTCAACTGGAAGTGCAACTTAACGCAAGCGACGACAAATCGGAGGATACATAGCAGTGTAACGTAGGAGTTCGGTTGGTGGGACTCCTGCGCCAGTCCGATTCCATCTCACGCCATATCCAACATGCGGATTTCCCACCTTCCCAAGGTGCCCCTTCAGTGAGAGACAATCCTTACCTAAAAGATATAAGAAGAACGCTATCAAAAATAGTGCTGTATATCGCTAATCTCCAGCAGAAAGGAATGCAACCATGATAAAATGTGCACTCATCAGCGGTAGAGGTATGGGCTTGATGCACGGCGGAAATTTCCACAGCCATCCAGACGCCGAAGTTGTCGCTGTCTGCGACATGGATCCCGAACTGCTCGCCGAAGCCACAGAAAAGTTTGGTGCCCCCGGATATTCGAGCATTGAAGAGCTGCTCGCGAACTGCGATGTGGATCTGATGCTGCTGATTGTCAATGAAACCCGACGTATCCCACCGCTGCGGCAGCTGCTCGCAGCAGGTCAGAATGTATTCACCGAGAAACCCCTCTGCGGTCTGGAGGGGCAATTCCGCGTCAGAGAGGATGACCTCCCCATCGCAGCAGAAGCAATCTCTGAGTGGCGAGATTCAGGTCTAAAATTTGGCATCGACTTCAACTACCGTTTCATGACCCACTTCCGAAAACTTCACGATGATGTAGTAGAAGGGCAATTGGGTGAAATACGGATGGTGCGCGCCCGCGCGCATTTCAACTGCTGGTCGCACGTCATTGATCAAATCCTCTGGAACATGGGCCGCCCCGAATGGGTCAGCGTCATGGGCAATCCAAGCGAAGAGGGAGGATGGCAGCGCATGATTCAGATGGAGTGGGCAAACGGCGTAATCGGTTCACTGGCGGGGAGCAACCTATGGGGTTACGACGACCATCCACTGCGCGTCATGATTGTCGGCGACGAACGGTACGCCGAAGCCCGCGGTTTAGAGGGGTGGTATCGTCGGCGCGAAGCCAATACCTCTGAAGACGAAGAACTTTGGGAAAACGAGGACGAGAACAGCTATCAAACATCCTTCCCCCGCATGGCTGACGGCGTAATTAAAGCCATGCACACAGACGAATCGTTCCCAGCAGATGGGGAAGCCGCCTGGAATGAACTAGTATTCGAGGGCGCAGTCCATCGATCAGCATTAAACAACGGCGAACGAGTGTGGTTGGCTGATGTGGAAAAAGCAGCAATGAGTTCACAATAACCCAAGTCTCTAGTAGTAGGTATACTCCGTATGCCGCAACTCTTGTATAAATCTACCCGTAGGTCGGGCATCGTGTCCGACCTCAACAATCCAAACCCGTAGGCTGGCCATCTTACTCAGCCGAGGTTTTTCGACGATCGCGCCTTACTCAAGGCATCTTACCCGACTTCAACGATTCAATCGTGGCATAGGTTTCCTAACCCGCGATCATCCTAATTTGGTCAAGAGAACCAACCCGTGGCCACCTCTTCTGGCTCTAGCTTTAAGATCCCCCGTTCAGCCGCTTGATGAGCGGATGACGGCGGTCCTCCAACGGCAGATAGGCTCTCGCCTCAGTAAAATGAGACTCATAGACCGCGCTGACGCACTCCAAAGAGGTCAGTGCTTGGGAGCCACCAAGCTCCGGCTGCCGGTTTTCGCGGATCGCGTTTACCATATCCCGCACACTCCAAATCGAATGCCTACCCGACCACGACCGACCGTCAATGACAAAGTCCTCTTGCGGAAGCAAAACACGCTTCCATTGGGGCGTGTGTGCAGCAAACGAAACATCAAACGGGCAATGCCACATCTCATCTACCCCAGTTTGGGGATTCGGCTTAATCATCAGTTGCCCCTCACTCCCTAAAATGTGGGGGCCCATCATCCAACCCTGTAGTGGGTTACGGTAATAGAGTTCAACCAAACCACTCGCACCCCGCTTCCCGCCGAGATGAATCATCATTATGTCGCCTGCCACCATTCCATTGTCGCGCCGATCCGTTTTGCAAAGCTCACTACTGTGCATAATGTCCCCAACACCGACGGCGTGTCCTCGATAGGTAGCCTGTGCGTGAACCCACTCAATGCCATCCATGAAGAAATCCATCTCATCAAAGTAGTGGACACCCATTTCCATCAACTCAAATCCCGCTTCACGGCCCTTGCCCACCTCACGAATGGAACGAAAATCGCCAATCCGTCCCGATTCAATCCACTCCTTCGCGTGGCGGAATAACGGTGTAAATCGATATTGATGACTTACCGCAAGCCGCACCCCAGCTTCTTTACAAGCCCTGACCATCCGATCGGCACTTTCTAGATCGGTGGAAAGTGGCTTTTCACTCAGGACATTTATACCCGCCTCCGCAGCAGCAATCGCAACCGGCGCGTGCAGCGGCGCATGGGTGCAGACACTGACGATATCCAACGTTTCCTTTTCAAACATCTCTAGGAAATCAGTATAGCGGTTGGACACCGCATACTCGTCCGCTCGCATGTTGAGTACCGTGGGCTGAATATCGCACAAGGCGACAAGTGCTACATCTTTCAGATTTGCGTATGCAGTTGCATGACTCCGGCTGATTCCACCGCAGCCAACAATCCCTGCGCGTAATGTCATGAAGGCACCTTCCTTTCCGTTTTCAATGAATGCAATTGAAACATATTCACGACGATTGCCCTGACTCTGCCCCTTCAACAGTTATCTTTGTTACAACGTTGCGTGGTAGGGTTGCGCTGCGACTCGGAAAATCCTTAATCGTTTCATTGATGAGATCCTTAATCACTTCTCTGGTGTTTTCAAAGGGAATACACTCCAAAACGATGAGCGAGTGTTCGGGGTTGACCGGCTTCTCGTAGCGTAACCCGTATTGAATCCCCATCTGTCTCAGCTCAGGCTCAACGCGCATCGAGATGAGCTTCCGTTCCTGCGATGTAACTAACGCGCTATCAACGAAAAAATGGGTATGAATCCACGCTTCCCTTTCATCAATAATTCTCATTGATATGCTCCTTTCTTAGCACCACCTTGAAGATTGTCTCGCACAGCGACCCCGATTCTATAACACCGCCCCCCATGCAGAAACCATCATCAGGAAATGCCTCAACTCTCAAAAATCTCATGAAGCACTTCAGTTGCCGCATCAACGACCCTCTCCAGCGCCTCCGGCTCTAACTTCGCCCAAAACCGTGTCTCAACCTCATGCCCACCACGAGGAAAAGCATCGGGGACAGGCAGGTAGCCGACATAGTGGCTTGTACAATGTGCGATATACGTTGGATAGGTCGGAGAAGCCATCTTGAGCTGTAGCTGCCCTTCAACAAACGGCTCACCCGGCAGACCGACAAACGCCGTTTTCCCTACTCGAAGCACCTGAATCTCGTAATCCAGTTCCGGTGCTCGCTCCTTTCGGAGATGCACACTCAGGATAGAACCCGCCCTTATCCACTCTGGATCAATCTGCTTCGGATTCTGCTCCGACCATCTCGGCTCTGGATTTTCCGCCAAGATCTTCTGCGACTGCGCGAGCAACTCAGGTTCAACATCGCGAATGGGTAGTTTTACGTGGCGCATTTTCCAATCTAGGGACAAATCGTCCTCATAGGGCAAAGCTTCAATCACCGTCTGGGTTGTTTTAGCGAGGAGGCTGCCCATGCGTTGGTGATCGGGAACGTAGTCCGGATTGAACGGATCCCACGGATTGATGTTGCCACAACAACCGTTGAGAACGAGGGGCACACAACTGCCACCGAAGGTTTCACGCATCGCGTCCGACCACGCCCCAGGCCAGTCCGCGGAGACAATCGGTCTCGGAAAGATGTTCACCGGATGGCAGGTGTGGTGCAGCAACATAGCAAGCATCTCCACCGAATCCGTTTGAAAGCACATCACCCCAACCTCCGGATCAATCGGTCCCTCCATATAACGAATATAAGAAGGTCCCAACGGATCCTGCCATTTTGGACCCGGCATACGCACCTTGTCGTCATTCATGATCGCCCTTCGGTTAAAAGCAACCCGTCCCTCGACCCCGCTGCCGACCCGGAGTTGAACCGGCTGCAAAGAACTATTTGCCCGTTTGATAGCCTTGACGATCCGTTCAAATGCAAAATCGAAGTACCGTGGATCACCGCCACGCAGCCACTCCATCTCCGGTGGTGTCCCCTGAAAACTCTCATCAAACATGAAATGTCCTAGTGACGGTGCCGAATGCGTCTGTGTTACATGTACCATGACCGCCTCCGGAGCAAGTCCACATTCATCTGCAACCGCCTGACGAATTTCTGCTGTCCACTCCTCCGTAATGATGGTGAGATCCAAGCTTACAAAACAGATTTTCTTCCCGCTGTTTTCCAACACCAATGCTCTGGCATAAAGCGGATCGTAAACATACTGAGCAGGTCGAAATGATCCAACGGCTCCGGCGAGATGGATGTCGGTCTGTGGAGTTATGTCAGCTTGGGCTGCGCCAGCGTGAAGGCGATCAGATATGGTTGGGTTTTGATGTGCCATCGAAGATACACTCCTCCCTCAAATTTGCATAGTTAATAGTGGACAAAGCTGATTATATCATCCCAACTATAGTGGACCTTAGAATTAATGAGACACTCCAATTTCCCGTTGGGTAGGCACCTCTCTTTATCCCCCCGCTAGCTTTCCCCCCTGCTTGCGGGGGGGACTAAGGGGGGGGGTAGAATAAAGGGGGGGCCTATGCGGTGCGGTTACAAACCGCACCTACCGGAGGGCGAAAGTGTCTATTTATTTTTTAAATTCACTATAAAACAAGAAAAACAAAATCATCATCCAGTGAACGGTATGGTTAGATTGGTTTCAATCCATCCATAAAAGAAGGGCAGGAGGGAATCGGGGGAGGGTTGCTCGCCAATTCGTTACACCTATTTCGCCTGCACCCGTTGGCGGAGTTCATTTAGGTGCTGAAGGACAGCCGTTGGATCTGTTTCCTGAAAACCGAGCTCATACGCCTCATCAAGCATCATTGTTGATTGAATCGGGCTGCCTTCAAGCAAGCGCATCGCGTTATCGTAGGCATCTAACGCGTTTTTGGAATCGCCGCGCTTGTGGCTGATGTCCCCCAGAAAGGCGTATGCAGCTGCAAGCCGCGGTGAGTATGGTCGGCTTGCGATAAACTCTTGGAAAGTGGTAAAAGCAGCGTCATAGCGTTGGTTTTCATAGTGGACATGACCAATCCGGAATCGCGCCTGATCTGCGAAACTGTCTTTATAACCTTGGGCAAGGTATTGTGCCTGTTTCGGGTAAGCAATTGTGGTCTTATAGGCTTTCACAGCCTCATCATATTGGTCGAGTGTACGATACATTTCGCCCAACTGGAAATGTGCCATCATCGTTTGCGAGGAAGACGGATAATCCGCGATAAGGGTTTGATAAGATTCAATTGCCTTTTCCGTATCATTAAGATGTTCAGCATAGATGACCCCGGTTCGACACACAGCTTCAGCCGCCCACAGGGATTGGGGATGTGCCTCAATCAATTGGCGGTAAACAGCAATCGCCTGCTCAAAATCCTTCAACTCACGCTCATAAATTTTACCTGCACGAAATAGCGCGTAAGGGGTCAGTGCACCGTTCATTGACTGCAATTTCTGAATGGTCGCGCGCAGTTCAATAACGCGCAGTTCAGAGCGCGCCTGCTGTACCTGCTCACTGTCGGGAACATCAATGATATACTGCCGTGTGAGCGGAAGGGCATCAACATAGTTGTTTGCAGCAATCAGTTGTGTTATGCGATCCCATTCAACGCTTGGAAAATCTAACTCCAGTTGCCGAATCTTTGCTTCTAATTCCGTTTTGACGCGAACTGGATCCTGGTCATATTTTCCGATTGCGCCCAGGTAGATAGGGTCCAAGTTAGGCAGATAAGTATACAGGAATGTCTGGAACGCATCAATTGCCCGCCGATAGTCCCGCAAATTTTCATAACAGACCCCCGACCAATAGAAAGCTGCGTGCATCTTCCAGAAGTCCGGATGCTGTTGTGGGAGCTGCTCAAAAGCCTGCACAGCACTATCATATCGTCCCTGCTCCTGATGAATGCGTCCAATTTGAAAAAGTGCCTCCGCTGCAAAAAGACTCACCCCATGATAGTGGTCCAAAACCTTCTGATATGCCTCGATCGCCAGCTCCGGCTGATTCAATACTTTATCTCGTAGATTTCCAATGCGCCACTGCGCTTCAGAGGCGAGTTTGGTGCCCCCACGTCGCTGCAAGATCTCTTCATAAACCTCAATTGCTCGTTCCGGCTGGTTCAGTTGATAGGGACTACGATACAGTTCCGCAATATGGAATTTCGCTTCAAGCGCAAGGGGGGTTGACTGATGGTCTTGGATGACACGCTGTTGCTCCCGCAAATCATCAAGGGCAGTTTGAATGGAATGAATCTTTCGCAAGCCGGTTTTATGGGCGAGGTGGGTGGCAGGGAACTGATCAACAAAAGTCTGATAGGTCTGAATCGCTTCCTCGTATTTTCCCATGCGACAATACACATCGCCTTTCTTGATATAACCGAGGAATAGATCTTCTGCTGTCGCCCCTTTGGGGCTCAATTGGATAATCTTGTCATAAACCTCTAATGCCTGCGGATATTGATGGGTGTAGGCATAATAAATATCACCCAACTTTTCGTAAATGCCGCAAAGTTGTTCAACACTTTCTGTCGAATCAGCGAGTTTCTCAAGGAACTGTGCTGCCTCATGATACTTACCCCGTTCAAGGAGCGTGGTTACATTCTGAGCTCGCGTTTCCACGCCAGCGAACAGTGTCAGACAAAAAGTCGCAGCACAAAAGAACCATTTCAGGCATGAAACGTGAAGCGTGAAACGTGAAGCATAAAACGTAAGACGTAAAATACGGTGTGTATTGCACATTGTATCATACGTCCTCGCTAGGTTTCCAGCCTTCCATCTTTCCATCCTTCCATCCCTCCTGTTTTAGGGACCCTGCTCCCTCAGCACCAGCAGCTGGAGCGTTGCCAACCGGTCATCACCCTTCAAATGTCTCGTTTCAAGCGCTTCAGTTTGGTTGTTCCGAATCTCTGCTTGGTGATACAATTTAAGCCTTTCGTGAGGAGATTGTATCGGAATGGCACTGATTGAAACATCTGACGATTGATTTTGGTTGATAAAAACTGTGGCAATTGAAATACTAATCACTACCGCAAGGGTCGCTAGTACGCTGCGAAAGATCCAAGCAGGTCCCCGCTTCACTGGAGTCAATCGAAAGGCAGCAAAGAGTTTCGAGAAGAAATGTGCTTGTTTAGTGGACGGAGATTCTGTCGCTAGCCGTTTGTAGACATTCATCTCAATGTTGTCGAGAACGACGGGCGGGGTTGGTAGCTCCTCCACTTCTTCAGTCAAGCGCAAAGTTTTTTGCAAGACTTCAACTTCGCGGGTACAGGTAGGGCAACCGCGTAAATGTCCCTCAATACGTGCAATCTGCTCCTCATTGAGGAGGTCACAAACATATTCGGTGTAGAATTTTTCTAACTGTTTGCATTGTTTCATTCGGCAAACTCCTTTGGTCAAATATCATTTGTCTCCCAGAGGGGTAGTAACAAAGTTTGCAGTTTTTTTACCGCACGATGCAGGTGAATCTTCACTGTTCCTTCTGCCATACCAAGCACTTCAGTAATCTCTTTAATCTGCAATCCTTGGTAGCGATTCAACATAAAAACGGCTTTCTGTTTTGGCGAAAGTTGATCTATTGCCTCACGAATAACCCGATGCCGATCTTTTTCCTCAATCTCCCATTCGGGATTACTCCACAAATCAGCGGCGGTCGGCTCATTAATAGAAAACTCGTCATCATCGAGCGAATAGGTCTGCCGCCGCGATTTTGCACGATGAAAATCAATGGACAAATTATGAGCAATTTTATAAAGCCAAGTTGAAAAACGGGCTTGCGGTTTCCAAGTATCCAGTGCGCGATACGCCTTAAAAAAGACCTCGATCGTCAACTCCTCAGCATCTTCATAATTTTTCACAGACCTGAGCAGATAGGCGTAAATCTGTCCTTTGTACCGCTTCATCAGATCATCGAACGCATCGGGGCGACCCGCTTGAAACTGTGCAACTAATATTTCATCTTCAACGATTCTGTCCATGATCAACTTCCCGTGATTGATAAGGTGAGCAAAATTTTTTGTCTAAACGGTGTGTGTGCCGGGACGGTTTACAACCGGCATTACTGTTTTTTATAGTGGACCTTAGAATTAATGGGACACTCCAATCCCCCGTTGGGTAGGCACCCCCCTTAATCCCCCCGCTAGCGGGGGGATTAAGGGGGGTGCCGATGCAGTGTGGTTAGAAACCGCACCTACCGGAGGGCGCAAGTGTTTATTTATTTTTTGAATTCACTATAAGATTGTTATCAGCCAAAAAACTACACACCTAGACTCACCTTAGCACGTTGAATCTCATAACATAAGCGACGAGTTGCAGCCGCCGGATCTGCTTGTCCACAAACCGCTGAAATGACAGCAATCCCGTGAGCACCAGCGCGGATGACCTCATATGCAGTTTCAACCGTAATACCACCAATGGCAATGACGGGACATTGTGCGATTTCGGACATCCGTCGCAGCGCTTCCAACCCCTTTGGCATCTCCGCATCCGGTTTGGAGGATGTCTGATAGATCGGCCCGAACCCGATATAATCTGCCCCCGCAGAAATCGCTTCTAGAATCTTCTCCTCCGTCCGCGCAGAAGCCCCAATAATCATTTCTGCGGGAAGGATACGCCGTCCAAGCGTAATTGGTAGATCATCCTGCCCAAAATGAGCACCCGCTGCACCGGTAGCGAGGGCAATATCCGCTCGATCGTTGACAATCAAGGAAACTCCATGCGCTGCACAAACAGCTTGCACCATCTGTGCAGATTCGACCAATTCGCGTGTGCTCCCATCCTTCTGGCGAAACTGGATGGCGTCAGCACCCCCCGCAATCGCCATCTCTGCCAACTCCGTATGCGTAAATCGAGATTGGATGGTTGTATCAGTGATAACATGAAGTCTACCAATCTTTTTCATATTGTCACATCTCTCGTAAAATTCGCATAACCTTAATTGCTGGCTAAAGACGATTTCGGATTTCTGTAGGTCGATTTTCCAAAATCGACAATCTTGCGTCGAGATATGAATCTCGACCTACTGTTGACGGCGTTTGAAATGACGAGGGGCTCCCTCGTGGAAACAAGGTAATCCGGATGCCTATTCGCCTTCAATCAACTCCCCTGCCTTCTTTTTGAAAGCGATCGCGCTTCGTGACACTTCAACCTTCACATTTTCTGCAATTGTCAAAACGACAATTTCTTTATCTACACCCACAATCTTCCCATGCAACCCACCTGTCGTAACAACTTCGTCCGCCTTCGTTAGGTTACTCAACATCGCTTGATGTTTTTTGCGCTTCAACTGTTCAGGACGTAAAATCAGAAAGTACAAAATGGGTATCATCAGCAGAATCGGAAAGAAAGCACCGAGAAAATCCATAATTCATATCCTCCAAATTAAAGAATAAGCATTGCATCGCCATAGCTATAAAAGCGATATTTCTGTGCAATTGCTTCTTGGTAAGCTTCAAAAATAAATTCATGCCCAGCAAACGCGCTAACAAGCATGAGCAAAGTTGACTTCGGTAAATGAAAATTAGTTACCAAAGCATCGACAACTTTGAACTGATAACCGGGATATATAAAGATATCCGTATATCCCCGATACGGGTCAACGCTACAATTCGAGGCAACCGTTTCAAGGGCGCGAACGGAAGTGGTCCCGACCGCAACGATTTTTCGCCCTTCCTCCTTTGCCGCATTGATCTGATTAGCACTGGTTTGAGAAAGCTCAAAATACTCCGAGTGCATCTTGTGCATCTCAATATCTTCCACTTTGACCGGTTGGAACGTGCCGAGTCCAACATGTAGTGTGAGAGTTACACGGTTAATGCCCTCTCGCTTGAGGTTATCCATCAAATCCAACGTAAAATGTAACCCCGCCGTTGGTGCAGCGATTGCCCCCGCCTCCTTCGCATAAACGCATTGATACTCCTCTTTGTCAGTTCGGTTCGGTTCACGTTTGATGTAGGGCGGCAAGGGAACTTTGCCGATTTGTGCGAGAATCTCCTCGAAATCACCGTTATACCTGAATCGGACAGTATAAAGACCGATCGACGATTTGGCAAGAACTTTTCCTGTCAGGATTCCCTCCCCAAAGACGATACGCGTCCCATGCGTGACACGTCTGCCCGGCTTTACCAGTGCCTCCCAAGTATTCCTCCCCTTCTGACGGGTTAAAAGCAACTCAATTTTTCCACCCGTCGGCAGTTTCCGCCCTATGAGTCGGGCTGGAATGACTTTGGTGTTGTTAACGATAAGCAAGGAACGAGTAGGGAGAAACTCGCCAATCTGGGAGAATTGTGTGTGGTGAATTTTGCGTGCCCCCCGATCCAAGACCATCAAGCGGGACGCATCCCTTTGTGGGCAGGGCTGCTGGGCAATTAGGGCTTCGGGTAGGGCATAGTCATAATCGGTGAGTTTCATACTTGTTATACTTACAGAAAGATTGGATTGGCAGCCCTCTTAGGGATCATCGCAACAGTCGGGAAGTGGAATTCCCTCCTACAAGAAACACACAATAGGGGACGTACCCTCTGAATCGCGATCCGATCCTAGGTTTGCTTAGAAAAGCGTCGGCTGATACTCAGGCGTTGGATAGCCGAGGTGCTGATAAGCCGCATCCGTTGCAACGCGTCCCATCGGTGTCAGAGTCAAAAAGCCGAGTTTAATTAAGAAGGGTTCGTAGACCTCTTCAATGGTACGCTCATCTTCGCTGACCGCGACCGCCATCGCCTTCAGCCCCGCCCGTCCACGAAATTTCTCAATCATCGTCCGCAGATAGGCTCTATCGTTGTCGTCTAAGCCAAGTTCGTCAATCTTGAAAAAGTCCAGTGCTTCTTGAGCGATTTCACAGGTGATAATTCCGTCGAATTTAACGGTTGCGTAATCCCTGACTTTTCTCAACATATTCTCCGCAATACGCATGGTACCTCTTGAACGACAAGCCAACTCGTATTCCGCATCTTCTTCAATTTTAACGGGTGGGTGCATCCGCTGGCTGAGTCGGTTGATAGCGATCTGAATCTCCGCCGGTGTGTAATAATCAAGATGGATGCGATTGCCAAAGCGATCTCGAAATGGCCCCCCCAATAAGCCTTCACGAGTTGTTGCCCCGACAAGGGTGAAATGGGCAAGTGGCACGGTAATAATATCTGCGGCAGGTCCCTGACCGATGGGCAAATCTATCTTATAATCCTCCATCGCAGGATACATCGATTCCTGAACATAGCCCTTCATCCGGTGGATTTCATCAATAAAAAAGATTGCTCTTTCTTCAAGGGTGGTTAACATTGTCGCTAGGTCAAGGCGTTCCATCATGGGACCAACAGCTGACTTAAAGTTGCTCCCCATTTCATTGGCAACAATCCGAGCCAATGTTGTTTTGCCTAGTCCGGGCGGGCCCACAAAGAGAATATGCGCTAATGCCTGTTCTCTACTTTTAGCGGCTTCGATGTGAATGCGTAGCTGCTCCTTGATTCGCTCCTGCCCGATGAATTCATCGAGGGTCTGTGGTCGGAGGTTGTATTGGTTCTCCTCCAGTCCCTCGATATCCGACTCGTTGAGAAGGGTTTGCATCTCTTTATCTTGATTCATGAGCTTAGATTCACTGATTTAGTCGAGCAAGAGCCAATCGAACCAACTCTTCGCGTTTTGCTGTAGGTCCCAAGATTTTCTGGGCATCCGCGATTGCCCGCTCCGCTGCGGGCTCAGAAGCACCCAAGCCCACCAAAACCTTCACACCCGCGTCTGTATGTTCGCCACTGCCCGCTTCATCAACTTTGGCATCAAAGTGAATCTTACGAACGGTGTTCTTCAGTTTCATTATCATCAGTTGTGCGAGTTCTTTATTGAGACGCGGCACCCGCATTAGAGTGGCGTGATCGCCATCACGGATCGCGCGCTGAAAATCCGCGGGAGAGAGCTTGGAAACGATATTTAATGCTAAGGAGGGCCCCACCCCTTTTACCACCAAGGCGGTTTCAAACACTGTAAGGTCATCCTGTGATGCAAATCCATAAAGCTTGACTTCGTTTTCTCGGCAATGATAATGCGTGTAAAGTGTGATATCGGCCCCGACTTCCGGCAATTGAGTCTTCGCACTCTCTGGAATCTCAACACTGTATCCGACGCCGTTAACATCAACAATCACCTGTTTTGATCCATTGACCGCTAAGATGCCTTTTACGAACGCAATCATGACTTGAGGTGCCTTTCGCGCAGTTGAAGTACCCTATGGGAACGTACATGACAAATTGCTATTGCAAGCGCGTCTGCCGCGTGATCTGGCCGCGGAATCTCCCTGAGCCTGAGCAAAATCTTGACCATCTCTTGAACTTGACGCTTACTCGCTTTACCATATCCAACAACCGCTTGCTTGACCTGGGCGGCCGGATAACTGTAGACCTGTCGATTTGTACTTGCAGCAACTAGTTTCGTGACACCTCTTGCCTCTCCCACAGCAAACGCACTAGTCACATTCTTGCTAAAGATAACATCCTCAAGTACAAATAACTCCGGTTGATATTCGGTAGCCAACTGAATCAGTTCGTCATAGATAATTTTCAAACGTTGTGCAGATTCATCCGTTGCCGCTGTCCGAATGCAGCCGAAACCGAGCGGGGTGAACGTTGATGACTCGGCTTTAATAACACCATAGCCAGTATTTGCAATTCCAGGGTCTATGCCAAGAACAATCATTGTTAAGTAAGATAAAATGGTTCCGTTTTCTCTGTACGTTTTACTCGGTCTTTTTTTAAGGCCCGTAGGTTGAACTTCCTATCCCAACTGCACCAACAGACTAGTGCCAATACCCCTGTAACGAACCCCCACACTTCTACGCATTACGTTCCACGCTCTGTGCATTTTGCAGTGTCTGTTTACATGAAGCAATAGAATCAAGCTGCAGCTTCCAAAATATCATCAGGAATATCAAAGTTTGCATAAACCTTCTGGACATCGTCGCTATCTTCCAAAGCCTCCATCAATCGTAGCATCCGCTCCGCTGCCTTACCTTCCGATTTCACCGTATTCTGGGGGAGCATCGTCAACTCGGCTTCCAGAATCGTCGCACCGGATGCCTCAACCGCTTCTCTAACCGCCTCAAAATTCTCAGGAGACGTGATAATTTCAAGGTTGTCATCCTGAACCGTTAAATCCTCCGCCCCCGAATCCAGCGCAATCATAAAAAGCTCGTCTTCGTCAATACTACCCTTCTCAATAATCATCCAACCGCGCTTATCGAACAGCCATGAAACGCAGCCCCGCTCACCCATATTGCCACCATGTTTGGCTAAAATATGCCTGACATCCGCAATCGCTCGGTTCCTGTTATCGGTCAAGACATCGATCATGATCGCAACTCCACCGGGCCCATATCCCTCATATAAAATTTCTTCATAATCCACGCCATCAAGTTCACCGGTGCCGCGTAGAATCGCCTTTTCAATGTTATCATTCGGAACATTCTTGGATCGTGCAGCTATCACCGCAGACCTCAAACGCGGATTCACTTGGGTATCGGAACCGCCGATTCGCGCTGCAACCGTGATCTCCTTAATCAATTTCGAGAAAAGCTTTCCACGCTTCGTATCAACAGCGGCCTTACGGTGTTTAATTGATGACCATTTTGAATGACCTGACATTTCTTCCACTCCTATTCATAGATTCTAGCGTATTTTAGCATACAGGTAAACCAGATGCAAGAAAATTGTCTTGTGAATTGTTAAAGACCTTTTTGCGACATGAAAAAAGCCCCAACCTGAAGGTTGAGGCTTTATTTTAGCTTTCCGGCAACGACCTACTTTCCCACGAGGTCACCCTCGAAGTATCATCAGCGCTGAAGGGCTTAACTGCCGTGTTCGGAATGGGTACGGGTGTGTCCCCTCCGCTTTTGTCACCGGAAAATATGAGAATCTATGATTCCAAAATATTTGACAACTGTATAGATTTGAATATTAAGCTATAGAATAGAGTTATCAAGCCCTCGGCTTATTAGTACCAGTCAGCTAAACAGTTCACACTGCTTACACCTCTGGCCTATCAACCTCTTAGTCTCAGAGGAGCCTTACCAGATTAACTCTGCAGCATATCTTATCTTGAGGCGAGCTTCACGCTTAGATGCTTTCAGCGTTTATCTCTTCCGAACATAGCTACCCAGCGGTGCCGCTGGCGCGACAACTGGTACACTAGAGGTTCGTCCACCACGGTCTTCTCATACTAGCGGCAGGTCCTCTCAAATATCCTACGCCCGTAACGGATAGGGACCGAACTGTCTTGCGACGTTCTAAACCCAGCTCACGTACCACTTTAATGGGCGAACAGCCCAACCCTTGGGACCTGCTGCAGCCCCAGGATGTGATGAGCCGACATCGAGGTGCCGAACCGCGCCGTCGCTGTGAACGCTTGGGCGCGACCAGCCTGTTATCCCCGGAGTACCTTTTATCCGTTGAGTCACGGCCTTTCCACACAGAACCGCAAGATCACTAAGCCCTGCTTTCGCACCTGCTCGACATGTCTGTCTCGCAGTCAAGCTCCCTTCTGCCTTTACACTCTACGCACGGTTTCCAATCGCGCTGAGGGAACCTTAGGGCGCCTCCGTTACATTTTAGGAGGCGACCGCCCCAGTCAAACTACCCACCTGACACTGTCTTCGATTCGGATAACGAACCAGAGTTAGAATCTCAATGCAACAAAAGTGGTATTTCAAGATCGACTCCACTGAAGCTGGCGCCCCAGTTTCACAGTCTCCCACCTATCCTACATAAGCTACATTAAAACCCAATATCAGGCTGTAGTAAAGGTTCACGGGGTCTTTCCGTCCTGTTACGGGTAACCGGCATCTTCACCGGTATTACAATTTCGCCGAGTCTCTCGCCGAGACAGTGCCCATGTCGTTACGCCATTCGTGCAGGTCGGATTTTACCCGACGAGGAATTTCGCTACCTTAGGACGGTTATAGTTACCGCCGCCGTTTACCTGAAGCTTCGGTTCAGAGCTGCCGGGCGAACCCTTGACTCTTCCCCTTAACCATATGGCACCGGGCAGGCGTCAGTCCCTATACATCATCTTACGATTTTGCAGAGACCTGTGTTTTTAGTAAACAGTCGCACGGGCCACTTCACTGCGGCTTCTTTCGGATTCGCATGCAAGATGCTTCTCCTACTAAAAGCACCCCTTCTCCCGAAGTTACGGGGTCATTTTGCCGAGTTCCTTAGCGAGAGTTCTCTCGAGCGCCTTAGGATTCTCTCCTCGCCTACCTGTGTCGGTTTGCGGTACGGACACCATTACGCGTCCACTCGAGGTTCTTTTCTTGGCAGACAACTAGACCAGTTTGTATCCTTACGGAATCCCTATCACCTCTCAGAGTCGTGAGACTTCGGATTTACCTGAAGTCACCTCTGTCGGGCTTAGCCCAGCACATCCATCCGCTGGTAGGTCCTAATGCCTGCGTCTCCCCTAGCTTCGTCCTTGTAATGGTGGTGCAGGAATATTATGCCTGCTACCCATCGCTTACGCCTTTCGGCCTCAGCTTAGGATCCGACTAACCCTGGGTGGAATTGCCTTGCCCAGGAACCCTTAGGCTTTCGGCGAACAAGCTTCTAACTTGTTTTATCGCTACTCATGCCGGCATAATCACTTCTAATTGGTCCAGCACATCTTTCGATTTACCTTCTTCCTACTATAGAACGCTCCCCTACCACTTCGACCCCGCTGTCGGCGAACCGGCACGTGGGTCAAAATCCGCAGCTTCGGTAACAGGCTTAAGCCCCGAGAATTTTCGGTGCAAAGCCACTTGACCAGTGAGCTATTACGCACTCTTTAAATGAATGGCTGCTTCTAAGCCAACATCCTGGCTGTCTGGGCAACGACACATCCTTTACCACTTAGCCTGTATTTGGGGACCTTAGCTGGCGATCTGGGCTCTTATCCCTTTTGTCAGTAGAGCTTATCCCCTACTGACTGACTCCCATGCTTTAAGACAATGGCATTTGCAGTTTAACTGGAGTTGCTAACCTGGTGGGGCCGCTAGTCCAATCAGAGCTCTACCACCACTGCCAAACACATGAGGCTAGCCCTAAAGCTATTTCGGGGAGAACCAGCTATCACTGGGTTTGATTAGCCTTTCACTCCGATCCACAGGTCATCCCCCAAGTTTTCAGCCTTGGTGGGTTCAGGCCTCCACATACTTTTACGTATGCTTCACCTTGCCCATGGATAGATCACCCAGTTTCGGGTCTACTCCATGCAACTACCTCGCCCTATTCAGACTCGCTTTCGCTACGGCTACGCTTCAGAGAAGCTTAACCTTGCTACACAGAGTAAGTCACCGGCTCATTATGCAAAAGGCACGCAGTCATGCATGTCCCGACGCATCGAGACTTAGCACTTCCACAGCTTGTAGGCTGTACGGTTTCAGGGACTATTTCACTTCCCTAGCGGGGGGACTTTTCACCTTTCCTTCACAGTACTTCTTCACTATCGGTCGCCAAGTCATATTTAGCCTTAGGAGGTGGTCCTCCTAGATTCCTACAGGTTTAGGCTATCCCATAGTACTTGGGAATAATGTTCAGGAAGCCAAGTCCTTTTCGCTCACGGGACTGTTACCCGCTTTGGTTGCTCTATTCCAGAAGCATTAAGCTAAAAACTTGGTTTGTAACTTCCCGGCTTGACCATATTCAAGCCCAACATTACCCCACAACCCCAGGTATACAACGTATATGGACTTTAACATATACCCAGTTTGGGCTCTTCCCTTTTCGCTCGCCACTACTGGGGGAATCGAGTTTTCTTTCTGTTCCTCAGGTTACTGAGATGTTTCACTTCTCCTGGTTAGCCTCCCGGCATACGCCGGGATGACAGGCAAAGCCTGCCCGGTTGCCCGATTCGGGGATCTCCGGATCAATGTTTACTAAACAACTACCCGAAGCTTATCGCAGTTTGTCACGCCCTTCATCGCTACCTGGCGCCAAGGCATCCACCGTAAGCCCTTAGTAGCTTGATAAATTCTTTAGAAGCCGAATTCTCAAATCTATACAATTGTCAAAGATCAGAAGCTGTTACGCTTAGTGGAGATGAGCGGAGTCGAACCGCTGGCCTTCTGCGTGCAAAGCAGACGCTCTCCCAAACTGAGCTACACCCCCACATAGATGTGGTGGGCTTATCTGGAATCGAACCAGAGACCTCGCGCTTATCAGGCGCGCGCTCTAACCGCCTGAGCTATAAGCCCCTACAAACAGAAAAGATGCGGTCTAAGAAAGCTAAATAGATTTCCGATATACGCAAGTTAACGAGCTCGGGCATTGAAGATGCCCTTGACTCCTTAGAAAGGAGGTGATCCAGCCGCAGGTTCCCCTACGGCTACCTTGTTACGACTTCGCCCCAGTCATCGGTCTCGCTTTCGCCAGCTGCCTCCCGAAGGTTAGCCCACCGTCTTCGAGCGCTACCGACTTCCATGGCGTGACGGGCGGTGTGTACAAGGGCCGGGAACATATTCACCGCGACCTGCTGATTCGCGATTACTAGCGATTCCAAATTCATGCAGTCGAGTTGCAGACTACAATCCTAACTGAGGTCGGCTTTTTGGGATTTGCTCCACCTCGCGGTCTTGCTTCCCTCTGTACCGACCATTGTAGCACGTGTGCAGCCCAGGGCATAAGGGCCATGCGGACTTGACGTCATCCCCACCTTCCTCTGGCTCGTCACCAGCGGTCTCGCTAGAGTCCCCAGCATTACCTGATGGTAACTAGCGACAGGGGTTGCGCTCGTTGCGGGACTTAACCCAACATCTCACGACACGAGCTGACGACAGCCATGCAGCACCTGTCACGCTGTCCAAAAGGAAAGCCATATTTCTATGGCGGTCAGCGCGATGTCAAGCCCTGGATAAGGTTCTTCGCGTTGCTTCGAATTGAGCGACATGCTCCACCGCTTGTGCGGCCCCCCGTCAATTACCTTGAGTTTTAACCTTGTGGCCGTACTCCCCAGGCGGGGTACTTAATGCGTTAGCTACAGCACAGGAGGAATCAATACCCCCTACACTTAGTACCCATCGTTTACGGCTTGGACTACCGGGGTATCTAATCCCGTTCGCTCCCCAAGCTTTCGTGTACTCAGCGTCAGTATCGGACCAGAAAGCTGCCTTCGCCATAGGTGTTCTATAAGATATCTACGCATTTCACCGCTACACCTTACATTCCACTTTCCTCTTCCGTACTCAAGCCATACAGTATCGAGCGCAGTTGCTTGGTTGAGCCAAGCCATTTCACACTCGACTTATATAACCGCCTACACACGCTTTACGCCCAGTAAATCCGGACAACGCTTGCCCCCCACGTATTACCGCAGCTGCTGGCACGCAGTTAGCTGGGGCTTTCTACTATGGTACCGTCAAGCTAGCAGGCTTATCACCCGCCAGCGATTCTTCCCATAACACAGAGGTTTACAATCCGAAGACCTTCATCCCCCACGCGGCGTCGCATCGTCAGGGTTGCCCCCATTGCGAAATATTCTCGACTGCAGCCTCCCGTAGGAGTTTGGGCAGTGTCTCAGTCCCAATGTGGCTAATCATCCTCTCAGACTAGCTACCCATCGTAGCCTTGGTGAGCCGTTACCTCACCAACTAGCTAATAGGACGCAGGCTCATCTTTGAGCGACAGATCCGAAGACCCACCTTTCATTGGATATCCCGAAGGAACTCCAATCGTATACGGTATTAGCGGCCCTTTCAAACCGTTATCCCTATCTCAAAGGTAGATTACCTACGCGTTACTCACCCTTTCGCCACTTTCCTCAGCGGCCGAAGCCACTGATTCTCGTACGACTTGCATGCCTAATCCACGCCGCTAGCGTTCGTCCTGAGCCGGTATCATACTCTCCAATAAGTCTTAAAGAAAAACCAACCCTATCATTAAGATTAGGGGAGGATCTTCTAAGTCGACAGGAGGACTTTGTACAATATACAAGCCCTATCAAATGCTATCAAAAAACGTAGCGCGTAACAGAAACTATTTAGCTTTCAAAGAGCATCTTTTGACCCTCCTCAACGGAGGTGAGCGGAATTATAACATACCCTTCCCACCCTGTCAAGAGAAAAGATACATTTTTCCTGATTTATTAATACATATCCTTTTCGCGAGCGGATGAACCGCCGCTGACCGCTGGCACAAAATGGATGTTCGCCGACTCACCTACCGGTTGATGCATCCCTTCACGAGTCATAACACCATCAATGTATACTGAGATACTCGGATGAATCCGATCTCCATCACAGAGACGATCTTTGAAACCGGGATAGGCTGCTTCAAGGTTGTTGACGACTTCCCGTAGCGTTGCCCCTTCCACAACCACCTGGTTTGCGCCGTCGGTTAATTTTTGCATGAGTGAGGGAATTGCAATCGTTGCCATAGCACGATACACCTTCCGTGAATTAAAATGAATCAGGGATATGAGGCTCTAATAAGAACCCCATATCCCTGATTGTAGTTTTAGATCCACCAAGTTCGAGAAACCGGGCGGATTTGAAATGCTAAAATTTACGGCTATATACTTAAATCTTGCCCATTGCTTTGAGAACGCGGCCCGGCGACATCGGCAACTCGTTCATCCGAACGCCGATCGCACGATAGACCGCATTTGCAATCGCAGCAGGGGGCGCGATAATTGGCGTTTCACCGACACCCCTAACCCCATACGGATGACCGGGGTTCGGCACTTCAACGATGACAGCGTCAATCATCGGCAGATCAAGACAGGTCGGTATACGGTAATCAAGGAAACTAGCGTTGGTCATTTCACCTTTTTCATTGTAGATGTATTCCTCGTTCAACGCCCAACCGATCCCTTGGACAGCACCACCCTGGATCTGTCCTTCGACATAGCTGGGGTGGATAGCCTTGCCCGCATCTTGGGTCGCCGTATAACGCAAGATTTGAATCTTGCCGGTATCCGGATCAACCTCGACATCAACAACGTGTAAGCCGATTGAAGGACCGGGTTGATTGGGATCCGCAGTGCCGCGTCCAACGACGGGACCGCCGGTCTCATCTAACCTCGCTGCTAGCCCTTTGAAGTCAATCTCGTGTTCCTGTCCATTAACAGTGCTAAATACGCCATCGGCAAATTGCACCTCTTCCGCATCGACTTCCCACAGTTTTGCAGCACGTTCAATCATTTGCCCCTTGACATCCTGTGCGGCTTCGTAAGCGGCGTATCCAGTAGCAAACGCGGTACGGCTTCCACCTGTTACATCTGTGTAACCAACGGAGTCAGTATCAGCCACGGTAGGCGTCACAGATTCAGCGGAAATACCCAGCACTTCTGCCGCTTGCATCGCAACTGATGCACGTGTGCCACCGATATCGGTTGACCCTTCGACAAGACTAATCGTTCCATCCGAAGTTACGTTAATCGAAACACTCGATTTCATACCGAAGTTGGGCCAATAGCCGGAAGCAACACCACGCCCTACATTCTCTCCTTCAAGCGGTGCAGAGTAGTGTGGGTGATCCTTTGCAGCTTCAACCGTTTCGACGAAACCAACGCGCGGAGTCGGTGGACCATCAACACGAATATCCCCCTCTGTCGCGCTATTGAGGATACGGAATTCAAGCGGGTCCATCCCGATCTTCTCACAAATCTCATCAATGACAGTTTCTGCAGCGAACGCAGCATTTGTCGCCCCGGGTGCACGATATGCGGCGGTCTTCGGTTTATTAACGACCACATCATATCCATCAACCTGTGCATTTTCAATCTTGTAAGGCGAAAAAACACAGAATGCCGCTGCTCCGACAGGTGAACCGGGGTATGCACCAGCCTCAAATGCGAGATAGGCTTCCGCCCCGGTGATGCGCCCATCCTTCGTTGCACCCATCTTCACACGCACGTAAGAACCCGGTGTGGGGCCTGTGCCTTCAAAAACATCCGCCCGACTCATCAAAACCTTGACAGGTTTGCCCGTTTTCTTGGAAAGCATAGCGGCAATCGGCTTGATGTAAACATTAATCTTCCCACCAAAGCCACCGCCAATTTCCATCGGCACAACTTTAATCTTTGAGACAGGTATATCAAGAATTTCAGATACTTGCCCCCGGACAGCGAATGCACCCTGCGTACTGCACCAGATTGTTAATTGACCATCGGGATTGTACAGCGCAGTTGCATTGTGAGGCTCAATATAACCTTGATGCACGGTCTCCGTCGTATATTCCTGCTCAACGACAACATCGGCTTCGGCATAGCCTTTTTCGGGATCTCCCTGCTTGTGCTGGAAGTGAGCCGCAATGTTGCTCGGCTGCTCGGACTTTTCCCCCATCTCATCGGTTCGCATCTCCTCGTGCAGAAGCGGTGCGTCTGCCTCCATCGCGTCACGCACTTTGATCACCGGCGGCAGCACTTCATACTCGACATCAATGAGTTCAAGTGCCTCTTCAGCAGTATGGGGATCGATTGCCGCAACTGCTGCGACCTGATGCCCTTTGTAGAGAACCTTGTCGCCAGCTAGCACGTTATCTTGGAGGTCTTTCACATTGGCTGCGCCCTCTCCAAGATCGGCAATTTTATCTTCGACAGCAGGAAAATCTTTCGCTGTTACAACCGCACGCACGCCGGGATAGGCTTCCGCACGGCTCGTATCAATCGACTGAATCCGCGCATGGGCGTGGGGACTACGCAGGACTTTGCCGTGTAACAGTCCTACAGTTTGGAAATCTGCGCCATAGAGGGCGCGACCAGTAACCTTATCGAGGCCATCGTGGCGAATGGGACGAGTCCCGACCACTTTATAGTCTTTCTTTTCTGCCATTATGCACTTACCTCCTAAGACGTAGTTTGCGCTGCATCTTGGACAGCACGTACAATTTTATCGTATCCTGTACAACGACACAGATTGCCCGCTAGCCAATAGCGGATCTCGTGTTCGGTTGGATTCGGATTTTGATCTAACAATGCCTTTGCCGCCATGATAAAACCGGGCGTACAAATACCACACTGCAGGGCAGCATTTTCTAAAAACGCATCTTGAATGGGATGAAGCTGGTCCGGCTCGGCGAGCCCCTCAATCGTTTCAAGCGATTTACCTTCGAGTTCAGCACCAAGCACCAAACACGAATTCACCAGACGCCCATCAAGAATCACGCTACAGGCACCGCAGTTACCATTATTACAACCTTCTTTAGCACCCGTCAAATAAAGTACATCTCGCAAGACTTCAAGCAAGCTCTGGCGAGGTTCACATAAATATTCAACTGCTTCACCGTTAATCGTTGTTTGAACGTGGACTTTTCCAGGCATCTATTTTTATGCCTCCTTCACTCTTTGAATTGCACCGTTTAAGGCACGACGGGTCAACACACCGACAAGATGTGTTCTTTGTTCAGCCGTTCCACGCATATCGCTGATCGGACTCGCAATTGCCTGCGCCGCTTCTGCAGCAACGTTAATGGCTTCGTCGGAAATTTCCTTTCCGGCGAGTGACGCGCCAGCTTCCTCAGCCAGCAACGGGGTTGGTGCTACAGCAGCGAGACCGATTCGCGCCGAGACAATGGAGGTCTTCGTGTCGTTGAGAATAACTGACGCACCGGCACCCACCACAGCGATATCCATTTCATTGCGTGGGATAAAACGGAGGTAAAACGAACTCGAATTTGTCGGTGGGGCGGGCATCTTGAGCGACACAAGAAGCTCTCCCTTTTCCAAGACGGTTTGTCCCGGTGCTGTGCAGAACTGCTCAACAGGAACTTCGCGCGTCGATCCGTTTGCACCAGCAATTACGCAGATGGCACCCAACACTATCAACGGCGGGATCGTATCCGCAGCGGGTGAGGCATTGCACAGATTACCGCCAACACTTGCCCTGCCTTGAATCGCGGTTCCACCAATAATTTTAGCAGCATCAATCAGGCTAGGATATGCGGCAGAGATGGTATCGTCCGCGTAGATTTTATGACAGGGAACAGCCGCACCGAGATCTAAACCGGTGTCAGGGGAATATGAAAGCACGTTAGTCTCAGGAAGGTCCTTGATGTCCACCATCCGTTCCAACTGCCGCCGGTTCTCCCGAACCATAACGATGAGATCTGTTCCGCCGGCCAAGGGCTTTGCTTGATCACCTTTTTCGGCGAGCAAGGAGGTAGCTTCAGCTACAGTTTTTGCGGGAACATATTCAAACGCTCGCAAAGCATCAATCTCCTTTCAAAGTGAGGAATTTTATCAGACTAAATACCTTACACAGGTATTGCAAAAATTGGCAAATAGTTATTGCACACTTTATCTTAATCAAAAGTCTCTAAAATGTCAACAGAAAAAATCTATAACTTTTGACTAACTATTTTTCAGATATACGATTTTGCTACGGAACTAAGCATCCTATTGACAACCAAATGATATGACTAGGGCCTACGGAATGGAGCCTCTGCTGTAGTTGCCCGATTCATCGGGTGTTGGGAACGGTGGCCAACGGCAATAAATCGCCGAAAATACCAAGACTATTGTACTATAGTCTCGGCTCAACCAGCCCGGTGTGTTGCGTGACCATTTTGGTGTTTACTTTGAGGGTTCAACTGCGTAAGTCCTGATGATTTCTGGTGTTTACTTTGAGGGTTCAACTGCGTAAGTCCTGATGATATTACAACCCGAGCCAATACCTAAAGCTTCAGTAGAGCAATAGTGAGTGTAGACTGGGTTGAATGGGAACAGTGCACCCAACACCATCTTAATGACCTAATGAACCAACATAGCCTTCCCCACAATCAGCCCAATCACACAAGCAATTGCCGTTAGCGTGCGTTTTTCAGCTTTGAGTGCCCGAGAGAAAGAAAAACTGTGTGCAGAAGGATTGACATAGCTGCGAGGGCGGGGAATGAATCTGGGAACAGCTGTCCAGTAGGTCCGATACGCTGCCCCACAAAAGTCTCGTAGGTATGCTTCTTCAGAAACGATAATCGGGAGGTACTGAATAAAATATCCTACCAGCAGCACAATAATCATCCAGTAAACGTTAGCAATGACACAGACACCGAGACTGAGTAGCAGGTTCCCCAAATAGAGCGGATTACGGACATGCGCGTAGGGACCCGTCGTCACAAGATCGCTGGCAGCCCCTAAGGTCCGCGAACGAGTCGCACCACCGGCATAGCCCACCGCCCACAGACGTAAGAACTCACCGAGAATTAGAGGGATCGCACCTATCAGCCCGGAAGTGAATGTAGGGCGGGAAAAATAGATTACGATTAATATGAACGGGATGGCTGTGAGGCTGCGCAGCCGAAAGAGCAGGCGACCAATCGCGGGAGTGAAGCGTAAGATGTGAAACGTGATAGATTTGACCAGCCTGAACATCTCACTCTCTCAACTCACTTAGGCATCTTCCAAATCAGAACGCCTCCGACAATCGCGTAAAGCACATTCGCACCCCAACAGGCAACAATCGGTGGCAATTTCCCATTTTCACCGAGTCCTTCAAGCGTTGCCAGTGAAATTCCCCAATATATAAAGACGAGGAAGAAGGCAACAAGTAGCCCAGCAAAAAATCCAGCCCCGCCAAAGCGAATCGAAATCGGTGCGCCAATCAGGATCACGACAAACGCCGCAAACGGGTAGGCCATTTTATGGTGCAATTTGACCTCCTCGCGCCGTGTCGCTTGGCCCGCAGTCTGTTTGTATTGTATCTGCTGCCGTAGTTCTCCTATTGTCATCGCCGGCAGGCGTTTATTGCTCCCGGCGAAACGCTCCGGTTCCTCTGCTCGCTCGATCTGTTTGGTTGCAAACGGTTCAAAGGCACTTTCGGACGCTCCATCAAAATGACGAACATATCCCTTCGACAAATGCCACTGGTTCAGCGACCAAGTCGCTGAATCGGCAAAGATCTGCCGAGTGACCTTGTCATCCTGGTCCAATTCGTAAATTGTCATCCGATCTATCGTTCTATTTTCCAAGTCAAGGTTCTGGATGTAGAACAAGCGATTATGCTGCCCCTTGAAGACAACATTTCGACTCCGACGCAAACGGATCCTCTTCTGTAACTGATTGGCGCGATGATACGCAGGCGAAGCAACTTGATCATAGAAAATCACAAAAGCCATGCAGACCAAAAGCATGGACACAAGAATTGGAGTGAGCAGGCGATAAACGCTAATACCGGCGGTCTGCATAGCAGCCAACTCGTTGTTTTGTACCTTTCGTCCCAAAACAAAGAATATGGCAAGAAAACTCGCCAACGGAATAACCTCCATTATCCTTCGAGGAGCTTGAAACAGTACAATCTGAACCGCTGTGAAATAAGACACCTCATCATCAAATCGCTTAATATCCTTGTCAAGCAACCGAACAATAATGACCAGCGCAATAAAAAAGGCTAGTGCCAACACAAAAGTTCTGAGGTATTCAATTAAAACATATCGCTCAAGAATTCTCATACTAGATTCAACTTAAAATGTTCGCTCATGTTAAGATTTAGTGCAAAGAAACCGAGTTTACCCTCCCTGACAAGTCCCGATTCATCGGGATTATCTTTCCTCTAACCCCTCTGATAAGAGGGGAAAGACAAGGGAGAAGATCCCCTTAACCCCCTTAGTCCCCAACCCCCTGACAAGGGGGGCTAGAAACTGCCCCCCTTGCCATCCCCCCTTATCATGGGGGGTTCAGGGGGAAACCCGTGTCAGGGGAGTTGCAGGGGGGTTGAAAAAACTCGGTTTCTCTTCGCGCTTTGCACTCTCTGTTTACGTGAATAGGACTTACGCATCTCAGCACAGTTAGCGCGGGGCAAGATGCCCTGCCTACAGTTGGTTGCGTAAGCCCTAATGAACCTAATCCGATCCCCCAACCTCTCGCGCTTCTGTCCTTTCAAAAGAAGACGGCGGTTTCTGTTCTCGATGCTGTTGCGTCTCCAGTTTGCCTTCCAAGATAACTCGCAACGCAAATCCCAAACCCAGTAACCCTATAACGAGGTTTGGCAGCCACACCGCGAAGCCGGGGGGAACCACACCACTTCGCCCCATATCCTGTCCAACCTGTAGCAGCAAGTAGTATACAAGCACAAGCCCCAGTCCGATCCCGAAACCCACCATCTTGCCACTTCGTTTCACAACCAAGCCAAGCGGTACACCAATTAAACCGAAAACAAAACAGGCAAACGGGATCGAAAACTTCTTGTAATATTCAACCTGTGCATATCGCAATTTATCCAAGCGAGGTTTCGATTGTTTTTGGGTCACATGATCCTGAAGTTTGCCGATATGGGTTTTCAGCTTGGCAAGCGGCATGTTTCGGGTACTCTTAGATTCATATTCTGTCCGTTCTAACGTTTCCGTAAAGTCAAGGGCGATCTGATCTTCCGCAAAAGTGGTTACCCGAAAACCGTTGTCGCTATCGGCAACCGGCTCATAAGTAAACCCATCATAAAGCGTCAACCACGCCTGCCCATCCCTAAATCCGATTGTCGCCTCCCTTGCATTCACAAAACGTGGCTGCCCCGGCCATATCGAATCCCATACCTTCACATCCTGTAAACGTCCCGTTTCCGGATGAGTTGATTCATATAGCCAGAGCTTCCCCTCACGCTCTAACTCTTTCATAACCACTCCCTCTTCAAGAACAAAGGCAGAGTGCCGCCTACTTATATCATGCTTCAACGAAACGTAAGCAATATTACCACGTGGAAGCGCATAATCCATAAAAAAGAAATCGAAAATACTTAGTAAACTAGAGACAACTAGCAGAGGTAAAAGGATTTGATGGAAACCAATACCGTGGGATTTCATGGCAGTAATCTCATTATCCGTTGAAAATCTGCCAAGTGAGAGCAAGATCCCCACGAGCGTAGCCATCGGGATGGTCACAACAAGCGTCGCCGGCAGCACATAAATCAACAGTTGAAACAGATAGAAGGGACTTACACCTTTGCTAACGAAGAGCTTGGTCAATCTGAAGATCTCTTCCAACAGTAGAATGGAGGTAAAGCAGATAAGTGCTAGAAGAAAAGGAGGGAAAAATTCTTTGAGGGTGTATCTTGTTAAAATTTTCAAGCCCGTTTAACTCCGGTGGTAGATTCAGCCTTTTATTGAGGCAGAGGATATTTAGCCATAATTTTACCCTATATCACGGGATCTTAGCAAGATATTATGGTAAATTCTAAAAATAAATAGACATTTTCGCACCCCGGTAGGGGCGGTTTCCTAACCGCACCGTATCGGCACTGTTTCCAACAGGGACTACCATACGGGAGAACGGTAGGGGCGGTTTCTAACCGCTCCAGTTTGGCGTGTCTCATTAATTCTCAGGTCCACTATAGTTGCGGCTTAGTCAGATGAATCTTCAGACCGTCAAAGAAAAGTGACAAACTGCGTTGTAAATTAGACCCTATCCGTAAATTTTTATTGACAAACCCGCTGAAATACCTTATAGTATCCTACTATATATCCTGTAGAATATGCAACTTTCATACAATATCTTGTGCGAGCAAAAATGAACAATTGTCATTTCGCCTGACATACATATATAACCTACGCTTCGACCTAATATCTAACCAATTCTGAACCGTTAATCAAGGTCTCTTTTCCGCAGCGTGAAACATCACACCGAGAAATCGGTGAAGAAACACACTATCCGCAGCCTACCCTTTCTTAGGTTCAAACTTAGGTTGATACATATCGGAAACAGTGTTCAAAAACATATTATATCTATTATATCATCCTTCCCCCTTTGAGGCCCTTCAATGAGAAAAATAGTCTATTTAGTTCTAATCCTATATCTTAGTCTTGGAACACTCACCTCCCATTCCGTTCTCGCCCAAATTGAAGGCAGTGAGATAAATTCCGACGAGCAGGCAGAACAACCCAGTCCAATCGAACCGGTAACAGCTTCCCCACCTAAGAAAGCAACCCTGTCAACCGACCCAGAAGATGTATCCCGAATCACGCAAATCGGTGGCAGAGTCAATATCGCAAACACAGAAGTTGTTAATGATATTATTTTAATCGCCGGAGACGCAAAGATTCAAGGACGTGTAAAGGGCTATGTCTTTGTGTTTGGTGGAGATGTTAAAATTGAACAAGGCGCACAAATCACAGGCAAAGTCACAGTAGTTTTGGGCGAAATTATCGGTAAAGCAGGTTTACGCAACAATACCAAGCATGAAACCGATGCCTACGAAGAAATTAACGGCTTGAAATTGGCAACCACAGCCGCTTCGTTAATGATGGAAGGAATACCAAAAGAAGTATGGGGCGATCGGCAATACGCATGGTTTGGTTGGGAACTGATGACCTTCATCACATTGACACTCATCCATCTGCTACTCGTGCTGATATTTCCACAACAGATCAACAATATGGCATCTACCATTTCTCATCGTCCGATTGGAAGTACACTCCTCGGATTGATCGTTCTGATAATTGTGCCTTATTTGTCAATCCTACTCATTCTCTCGATTGCAGGTATCCCATTCGCAATGCTGTTAGGTGCCATCTTGTTGCCAATAGCAATTTACGGGAAAACTGCAATTTTTCTATCGATCGGAGGCACAATTTTCCCACAACAATCAAATGTTGTTGCGGTCGTTGTTGGATACTGGATTTACCGAATGGCAACGGTGATTCCCTACCTAAGTATTCCAACTTTCATTATCGCAAGCACTATCGGGATCGGTGTTAGCCTCCGAACCCTGTTTGGGCAGAAACCAACTCGTCCTGGGAATAGCCAACGCAGGGAATATGCTTCTCCACAGTATCGCCAATAATGATTGAAATATGCAGGGGTTGTATGCTATTAAGTAGTAGACACACTCTGTATCCCATAGCCTCAAGAGTTTATTCGTTGAAAAGCTCATTATAGTGGACCTTAGAATTAAGGGGACACTCCAAACCGGTGCAGTTCGGATACCGCCCCTACTGTTCCCCTGTTTGTAGGCACCCCCCTTTATCCCCCCGCTAGCGGGGGGATAAAGGGGGGTGCCGATGCGGTGCGGTTACAAACCGCCCCTACCGGAGAGCGCAAGTGTTTATTTATTTTTTGAATTCACTATAATTGCACTAATGAACCAATGAACTAACATAACGTTTCAGCGTGCTATTTAGAGTTTGAGGTGTGCTCTTGCGATTGGACCATCCCGGATTTCTCTGCTTACTATTGCTTCTGCCGTTCCTTCTTTGGTATCTGAGTCAAAAAAACAACGGGCGAATCCGCTTTTCAGATCTCAGTATCAGTCGCCAGATTGTGCCTAGCTTTTGGGTCCGATGCCTGCCGGTCCTAAATTTTGTGCGATTTCTTGTTATTGTCCTAATGATTTTTGCCCTCGCACGTCCGCAATCGTCCCACAGTCGTCAACAGATTACCTCTGAAGGCATTGATATTCTGCTAATCCTCGACATTTCTGGAAGTATGCGCGCTGAAGACTTCAAGCCTGATAATCGCTTACACGCAGCAAAAGCAGTCATCCACGACTTTCTAGATGACCGACAGAACGACCGTATCGGATTGGTTGTTTTCGCCGGCGAAAGTTTCACACAATGCCCCCTCACGCTCGATTACCGGGTCCTTGCAAAGCTGCTCCTCAATGTCGAAATCGGTATGCTTGAAGATGGCACTGCTATCGGAGATGCCCTTGCCAACGCGACCAATAGATTGCGTCATTCAACAGCCAAAAGCAAAATTGCGATTTTGCTGACCGATGGCGAGAATAACGCCGGAACCATTGATCCATTGACCGCTGCTCAGGCTGCCAAGGCACTTGACATCAAGGTGTATACTATCGGTATGGGAAAAGAGGGCGGCGCATTCATTCCATATCATGATCCGATTTTCGGTCTACAGTATAGTCCGAATCGCACGTATGTTGATGAAGAAACGCTTAAACAGATCGCAGAGATTACAGACGGACGCTATTTCCGGGCGACCGATAATCAGAAACTAGCCGAGACTTATCAAGAGATTAACCAACTTGAAACAACGAAAATTGAGGTCATGGAATACACTCGTTATAAGGAACTCGCCGCGTACCCCCTAATCCTCGCAACACTCCTGTTGATGATAGAGATTACCCTGTCAAATACTCGCCTGCGAAAAATTCCCTGAACCTGAAAGGATAGTTCAATGGAAATCTACCGATGGGAAGGAAAGGGCTTTCGACAACTGGATCCGCTGCGCTTTGAAGAAGAACGCGATCTAGAAGATCTGCTTGAGCAAGATCCCAACCTGCTTCTAGGAAATGAGCGCGTCTGCATCATCAGCCGACAGGTCCCCATCGGAAAATCTCAAAAAGTTGATCTCCTCGCACTTGACCGTCAGGGAAATTCCATCGTCATCGAACTCAAGCGGGGCAAAGCCTCCCGCGCAGCGATTGCACAAATCCTAGAATACGCTGCGGCTGTCGCTAAATTCTCCTTCGCCGATCTCGAACGTTTTGCTGGCCGATGGTTTCAAGGACAGGGGCGCGAGTTTACCTCCCTGCTGGCACTCCACAGCGCATTCTTCGGCTATGATCTCGGTGGTATGAGAACGGCTGCCTTCAATCGCAGGCAGCGGATGGTTCTCGTCTCCGAAGGGGTTGATGTGCGTGTCCTCGATATCGCCGAATACCTACGACGCGTCGGCATCGACCTGACCTACATCTCCTACTTCTCCTACCAAGCACCCGATGAAATCCTGATTGCTACAAAGACAATACTCGGCACCTCTGTCATTGAGGAATCCCGTGCCAACTATCAATACACACCCCGTCAATTTCTAACCCGCAAACGTTTCCTCGATACACTGACTGAGAATCAAGAACTTCATCAGGTTGCCCAACAATTCTTCGATTACGTGGAGTCCTGCGGTGCGATTCTCCGCCCACGGATTGCCCAGATCCGCATGACAATCGGCGGCAGGTGGTGGATGGGGTCATATCCATCAAAACGAGCGAACCACTTCCGAATCGATGCCCACGGCGATTTCACGCCAAGACACATCGCCGAGTGTCGATCGAATCTCCCCGATGTAACGCCCAAGAGATATGGGATTTCGTTCAACATCAGATCCCAAACCCATCTGGAATACGCCATCGAAATCTTTGAACGCACACGAAACACAATTTTAGACGAGTAAAAGGAGAAGGATGCCCCGTCCTAAATAAGCTTTACATTTCATTCCCTATACCCTATCCACTCTCAGGAGCAAACCATGTCAAATAAACTCAAAGTCGGCATTATTGGCACCGGAATTATCGGCAAAAGTCACGTACGGGGTTATCAGTCCATGCAGAACGATGTCGAAATCGTCGCCGTCGCAGACATCGATGAAGCTGAAGCGCAACGGGTCGCGCAAGAACATGATATCCCATACGTCTTTTCCGATTATCGCGACCTGCTAAAAATTGACGAAATCGACAGTGTAGATGTCTGCCTTCCCAACTTCCTGCACGCCCCTGTCACCATCGCAGCACTCGAAGCGGGAAAACATGTCTACTGCGAAAAACCGATGGCAAAAACAGGCCCAGAAGCCATCGCGATGTATGAGGCAGCGCAAAGAACTGGAAAAAAGCTGTCAGTACAAATGGCAACGGTCTTCAACAAAGAAACACAGATAGCCAAATACCTAGTTAAAGCAGATGCCCTTGGCAATGTTTACTATGTCAAAACAAGTCATTACCGCCGTCGTGGACGCCCCTATGTTGATGGCTACGCTACTCCCCACTTCGTTCAAAAAGAGAAAGCTGGGGGTGGAACCCTGTTGGACACAGCCATCTATAATATGGCACGCATGGTTTATATACTCGATAATCCCGAAATCGAAACTGTCAGTGCGTCTACCTTCCAGGAACTCGATATGGACGAAGAACGTCGCCAGGACAGCGGCTACGATGTCGAGGAACTCGGCACAGGTTTTGTTCGTCTCACAGGGGGGATCACCATGTTTGTCGAAGAGGCGTGGGCAGCCAACATGGACGGCGGTGAGGGCGATCGCATCATGGGTTCAAAGGGTGGACTCAAGCTAAATCCGTTTACCTTTTACACGGACCTTTACGACATGGATGCCGATGTAACCTTTGATATCGACGCCTACGCAAGGCGGATGCGGTCCCTCGGATACACGGGGGATGGTTACGAAAATCCACAGCAGCATGTTGTCTGGAGCTTGTTGGGGCGCGTTGCAATGATCGATACCGGTGCAATCGGTCTGACCGTCGCTCGCATCACCGAGGCGATGTACCAATCTGCCGAACAGAGAAAAGAGATTGATTTGCGATAGAAACCGATTTATAGTGGACCTTAGAATTAATGAGACACGCCAATCTCCCGTTGGGTAGGCACCCCCCTTAATCCCCCCGCTTGCTTTCCCCCCTGCTTGCGGGGGGGGACTAAGGGGGGGTACAATAAAGGGGGGCACCGATGCGGTGCGGTTACAAACCGCACCCACCGTGGGGCGAAAGTGTCTATCTATTTTTTGAATTCACTATAGTTCATTGGTTCATTTGTACATTAGTTCATTTTTTACGTTTTACAGCCTGTCCCGATTTGTCGGGGCATCACATTTCACGTTCCTTTAACATAATCCTACTATTTCACCCTTATGGAGGAGACTACACATTGACAACACTCGAATATACCTATCAGCGAACCTATCGCGGTCCGTTAAAAGCAATCATTCTAGACTGGGCGGGAACCACCATGGACTATGGCTGCTATGCCCCCGCCGTTGTGTTCGTTGAAGTCTACAAACGCAAGGACGTTCCAATCACCATCGAAGAAGCGCGCGTCCCGATGGGAGCGCACAAAAAAGTACATATTCGGAAGATCTCACAGATTGAATCTGTGGCACAACGATGGCAAGATGTCCATAGGCGTAATCCCAACGAAGACGATGTTGAAGCCATGTTCCAAGAGTTTATCCCACTCCAACTCGCCTGCCTCGCCGACTACGCAGATCTGATACCCGGCACCTTAGAAGCTATCGCGGAGTTCCGCAGTCGAGGATTAAAAATCGGATCCACCACCGGCTACCTCCGCGAGATGATGGAACTCCTCCTCAAAGAGGCAGGGAATCGCGGCTACACACCGGACGCTACGGTCTGCGCGAGCGACGTGCCAGCAGGTCGTCCAGAACCGTGGATGTGCCTCCAAAATGCGATGAATCTCGGAATCTATCCGATGGAAGCAATTGTCAAAGTGGGTGATACCCTCCCAGACATTGAAGAAGGACTCAACGCAGGCATGTGGACCATCGGTCTCGCCAAAACGGGCAATGAAATCGGACTTAACGAACAGGAGATCGCAGCCCTACCCCAAGATGTGCAGGAAGCCAAGCTAGCACAAGCATATACGCGGATGTATCAGACCGGTGCCCACTATGTGGTAGATGGCATCTGGGATGTGCCACCAATTCTCGATCTGATCGACGAAAAACTACAACGCGGTGAACGCCCATAAAAAGTAGTAGGCATACTCTGTATGCCGTAACCATTCCGCAGCCGCCTCAGCATCGTAGGTTGGGTTGAACGGGAACCGTGAAGCCCACAATCAGCGGACCGATGAATCAATGAACCAATTCAGGAGAATAAACCCATGACCAACGCAACCTACCGGGCAGGCATTATCGGACTCGGTTTTATCGGCGGGGCGGATCAGGTCTCCGGCGATGCCCTCGGCCAGCAGGTCAGCGGTCTCGACGGCACACACTTCGACGCTCTGTCCAACCATCCCCGTGTCAATCTAGTTGCAGGCAGCAGCCGCGATCCCGGCCGGCGAGAACGGTTTGCACAACGCGCAAGCACAACGACCTACGCTAACTGGGAGAAAATGCTGGCTCAAGAGTCACTCGACATTGTAAGTGTAGCAACCTATGCGCCGGTACATGCAGAAATCACCGTTGCGTGCGCTAAACAGGGGATCCGCGCTATCTACTGTGAAAAGCCGATAGCAACGCGACTCCCAGATGCAGCACAGATGCTTGAGGCGTGTAACGAAACGGGTGCCCTTCTGGTACTCAACCACCAACGACGGTTTAATCTCAACCACCGACGGCTGCGAGCACTGATTGCCGCAGACGGTCTGGGAGAATTAACCTCCGCGTCCTTGCAGTGGGGATCCGGTAGACTGGGAAACGTCGGCACCCATATGATTGATGCACTCCTTATGCTCACCGGTCGAAAGATCGAAGCGATCTCCGCCACGCTCGACCTCGCGGGCAAACCTGACTGCCGTGGACCCGACTTTCGTGACCCCGGTGGGTGGGGCATCATCAGATTGGAAGGTGGGGTTATGGTTACAGTAGATGCAGGGGACTACGCCACAGTGCCGGGACAGATCATCCTCAACGGCACTGAGGGGCGCGCTATCTCTGATGGCAGCAATATAACCCTCGAATACTGGGACGGACGTCAGGAATATTGGGGCAGCACCAACGATGGCGTGTCGGGAATGGACCGCGCAGTCTCAGAGATCGTAGAGTGGCTCGATGGCGGAACCGAATTTCCATACCCTGCCTCCGAAGCTGTCGATACACTGGAAGCCATTGTCGGTTTTCACGCTTCACACGCTCGCAATGCCGCGTGGACAGAACTCCCGTTGTCGGGTTCAGACCGTGAACGCGAAGTCCTCAGCGGATAACAACGCGAAAGGGATTCCCAAGTTCGTAAGGAGGAAGCACTTATAGTGAATTCAAAAAATAAACACTTGGGCCCTCCGGTAGGTGCGGTTTCCTAACCGCACCGCATCAGCACAGTTGGAAACAGTGCCTACCCAACGGGAGGTTGGAGTGTCCCATTAATTCTAAGGTCCACTATAATTTGGCGGGAATTCAAAGCTAGGGCGTGTATAACCGGTCAGGAGAGAAATATGCCAATGAGGTCATGATGTAGAACACTCAATTTTCAGAATAGCTCATGTTAAGAAACCGAGTTTTCCCGAAAAAGCTCGGCTTCTCTTCGCATTTTGCACTTTCTTTTTACATGAACCTTCAGAATATGTATGTGCCTTCAAATTCAGATTGATCCGGCGGTTCTACCTTCGCATTCCGACCAAACTTAAAGGTCACCACGACTGAGTAACCGTTCAGATCTGAGTTATGGAGCCCCTCTACGCCAACGCCACGGATATAGCGGTAACTTCCTCCAAAATAGATCTGGAGATAAGTATTCATATTCCATACGATATTGAGGCCCGGTTCAATAATAAAAAAACTGTCGTCGGGCCCGCCGAATCTACCATATTCATCGTATCCGTAGTATGGAATCGCCCGTTGATACCGATCCGTCAACCCGCCAAACCCAATCAAAGTGTGAGCGGAAAGGTGGACATTTTGACGAGGCGCGATAATATATTCCAACTCCAAACCACTATAAACAAACTCAAATTCACGTTCAGAATCAGACGGTTTTATGTCTCTGAGCAAGCCGTAAAAGCCGCCTCCAATCGCATACTTATGCTTGTAAATCCAACCCGCTCGCCCCCCAACCATCAAGCCGAATACATCGTTGATCCGCGTCACTTTTAATACAGGTCCCCCAAAAACACCGCTTTCGCTCGGTTTCTCAGCTTCCGTTTCTTTCACATCCTCCTCCGCCCAAAGAGACGCTGTTAGTATAAAGATAAATAAGAAAATCGTCAATTTTTTCACCGATTTCTCCTTCTCTCTTAGGACTTACGCAGCCGAATGGTCAAAGCCCTTTCCCCTACTTGCTTTCCTCCTGCTTGCGGGGGGCCTAAGAGAGGTAGACTGAGGGGGGTGTGAGAGGGGCATCCCTGCCCCGATACGCCTGTTGCTCTGAATTCCGATTTATCAGGGATGAATCGGGCAACTACAATCTAAAGTACATAAGTCCTGTCTCTTTAATTTATTCCTCAAGCTGTTCCATCAACTTCTGTGACAGGCGGGCTAAGATAGCAAGGCGAAGTTCAGGATTCTCCGCTGACTTGAGGATCTTCTCAATTCTGCGTTCAATGTTGTCCATTTGTTCTTCAGCAGTTGGCGGCACAGCAACAACCCGTTCCCGCTCTGTTTCGGAAAAAGTAGTAATACCAACCCGAATCACCTCACCTGCACCGTCAACAGATTCTTCAGATTGGTTCTGTCTCTCAAATGACAACGCTTCAAAATGATGAAACTTTCTCGCAAGTTCGGAGAGGTTCATCTCAAAATGGGCTTTATCTGAATCGTTCCACGAGGCGGGGGGTTTGTTGGCGATATAGGTCCCAATTGCCTCAACCCATTCCTTGAAATCAAGTTCCTCGTCACAGATGCGAATCAAAAACCCCTTGAGCTTCGTATCAATTGCCCAATTGAGCAGGGGTCGTGCTCTGTTAATCAGTTCAATGTGGGGCGAATCACCATTCGATTGCAAAGAAAATGCAGAAACAAGCATCTCCTCAATGAAAGATAGCAGTTCATCATAGGCTCGATTTAGCTCGGACAGTGCGCTTCGCAAGGTATTGAAAAACGCATCAACCGTTTTTGAATCTGTCTCTGCCAATGGACCGAAAGGGTCAAAGCCGAGTGCTTGAGGCAGTTGTTGAAAAAGAAGCGCGTCCGGCTCTCGTGCATCGCTGATAGTCTTGCGTAAAGCGATTGCTGCATCGCTTAAATCCTGCGTGAGCATCGTATAACGGGGCAGTTTATGTATAAAACTGATGAGCGGTCTGACAATTACTAGAAGATTTGGGGCTTTCCCCATCGTTGACACCGGTTTAGAAATCATTCCTGTAAATTGCTCAAACACCTCTGCGCGGATACCTTCCATTCGGAAACGTTTGATTTCAAATTTCTCAGGAGCCCTAATCAACCGCTCAAAAACCGGCATTGAGATGTCCGCGACAAAGGAGCCGTCTTCGTATAGGGCAATTTCTGATTCGTAATGTAGCAACACCGCGCATAAAAGGAGGGGCATGGGACCCCTTCTCAATCCGAAGGGCGGTTGCTCCAACTGCCTATAGAGTTTTTCAACAGATTGCCTTCTCTCCTCACATTTGCTAAGAAATCTCTCAATCTCTAACCAAGTGAGAGAGATTTGGTTTTTATCATCGGTGTTCGGTGGATGAAACCCCCAAATCCCCGAAATACAACGGTGTATCCCGGTGTCGAATAGTAAGGAGAGGTAGATGCTCATTTCGGGGGGATAGCCGTCAATATTCAATTTTTCTAGATGTTGGGACTCAAGCATCCCTCCAATGAGTCTCCGCCTTGCAGCCGCTGCTTGTGAGGAGATTTGTCTCCGATTGATCAGTTCATTACGAAGGATTGGCGTTTTGTGATAAACGAAATCACAGATTTCCGAGAGATATTTATTAAGTCCCCTTCTTGATGTAATCTGTATCGGTTGTCCGTTATGATACCATAAGCAATCCTCGGCATTGCTCTTACTATTAGATATAAAACCTGTCCCGACTTGAGGGGCAGCTAGGTTTCCACCAAAAAGAGAAGTCAATTGCTCGGATACTTCTTGCTCGGCTTCACCGCGTCGCGCCCCTAATTCACGCCGTGCTGTTGCATCGCCAGTGAGTTCCGGTGTGTTTTCCTCAACCCATTCCAAACACCAAAGTTCAAGGACAGCATCGCGCAAAGAGTCTATTGATTGGGGAATCGCAATAAGTACACCTTCTCGATCCGCGGCTAATGCCTCGGTAGCTTTTGCAACAAGCTGTTCTGCCTCAAGTTCGCTTGCGGGTAGGGCGTAAAGTACAAGCCCGTCGGCCTCATCGGCTGGCATTTGTAGGTCTACATCAAAGCCCTCAAGGTCGGTATATCGGACAGCGAAGTATCGCAACGTACCGGTCACAAAGAGGTGCCGTCGGGCAATAAGGGGTCGCGGTTGCATCAGCGTCGAGAGGGCAGATGGTAGGCGCAGATTCGGGTCAAGGTGCACCCTTGCCTCCCGGAGCCTCGCTTCAATGTCGATATCGCTCCCCGCCCACAGGGCATACGCATCGTTGTAGCGGCGGTAGATAACAATAGAACGTCCCTCTAACATCGCCAACGACGATTCGACAGACTCATTAACTTTGTTCTGGAACATTTCCGTGCCCTCGTCGAGGGCGTAATGGAGTAAAGCCTTTGAAGCTTTCAGATTTACACTTACCTCCCCCACAATACCGAGCAGACCGATAGTTTTAATCAATTTCACTGTCATCGAAGATGGGTCTGGCAGTCGTTCAATTGCGGACTCGATTTCCGCCCACTTTGCCCCGTCCCTTGAGGTATACAGACTGCTCCCCAAAGCGTTGTAAATGTAATCGTACAGGTTGGACAACCTAAATGTTGGCAGGCACCACCCATCGTAGGTCTGCTTAGAGAGAAAATCTTGGAGTCCGTGCGGTTCGCTAGAGTTGAGTAAGGCGAAAAGAGAGCGTTCATTTTGAGCGAATCGGCGGAAAAGGGAACTAACAATCAGAGCGACCGTCGGATGGAGAGGCAAACAACTTTCAAGCAGCGACACAAATTCGCTCTTATCAAGTTGGCGTGGTTTAAGTTCGAGGTCAACCGCAACAGAAAGGTTGGGATTCTCAACTGCTGCGGTCTTTTCGATTGCACTCCCAATTAGGCGAAGCACCTGCTCAGTCGGTTCTATAAAGGAGACATCCTCAAAACGCCCCTGCACTTTCGCCCACTCCTCACGTTGAGATGTTGCCAACCGTTGCGCGTACTGCTCAAACGCTTGATGGAGGATTGTCACCATCAGCAGAGGCGTTTCCCCGCTCCTAGTGGCAAATTCCGCCAGGCTTTGAAGCACAAATAGATCGCCGTACGCCGGATCATGCGCCGCATATTCGAGAAACTTTCCGAGTTCATCAATGACCAATAACAACCCTGCGCCGCCTTCCGCACCAATCTGGTGTGTTGCGGATTCAAACAGGTCTGTGATTTCAGACGCATGGGGAAGGTTACCATTTTCCGCTGCATCCAACCGGCTTTGGATATCTGAAAGAAGTGGATGGAAAGACGTATGCCGAATTGAGGAATCGCTAAAAACGTTGAGACCTCGCTCCAATCCACGCAGCAAAGCAAACGAAATCGGTGAACGTTCACCAGAGATTAGGACAGGACAAAATCCTCTACCCCCGTGCAGATCCAAACCGGTGAATTGATGCCATAAGGAGGCATCTCCGTGCTTTAGGAGCTTCATCGCTGCCTGTGTCGTCGGTGATTCGGAATCACCGAGCAACTTCGCAGCAAAGAGGGCAAACGCCGATTTGCCCGACCCGTAGGGTCCGGTGAGTGACCACACTTTCGATGTCGATTCACCCTCAAGGGCTGTAATTAGCCGTTGCAGTATTTCCCGTGCCGTGACCGTTAGGACGTACCCCTCCAGTGGGTTCTCCCCATAAAAATCGCGTTCAAGATGAACCGAGCGGTGAAAACGACTAGTAACGTGAAATAGTTCGGAAAGTAGAATGGTTTTGTTCATGGATCTTTTTGGGGTTGAACCTATTTTCGGATTAATACACAGAGGAGTTACTTTCGTAGTAGCTATCGAGTAGTTCCATCAGGTTAATCTGTCGCTCCCGGTAAACCTGTTTCATCCCCGCCGTTTCATCGTAACGCAACGCGCCCTTCGTAAGATTGTCCAGTCTGTCGAGATACTCAACGAGGGTGTCCTCATCCAACTGAAAAGTTCGGCCAGGGCTTTTTTCCGAATAGGCGATGTTCGCAAATGCGAGTGTATTGTTTTCGGAAAAGCGGGAATCCCAAAACTCAGAAAAAGCAGCGGCAAAAATCTCGATCGGCAGAGAGGGTTTTGGACCGCGCTGAAATCGGTAGGTGTTTCCGTCAGGTGAATTAGAAATTAAGGCCAACTCAACGAGTGGACAATCGAAGGTATCTTCCATAATAGTGTTCTTTGTCAGGCGAGAAGGAACGTACGTCCGGAGAAAACAATCAACATCCCGTTCAATCGAATTTTCTGAGATTCGATTCTGTGTAGATTTTTCAACCCAATTAATCAGTTCAGAGATAAATGTGTCCTTGCTAAACTCATTCTGACCGAAAATGTTGAACGCCCAAAACCATGTAGTCGCTCGGTTGGCATTTGTTGCAAGTTTCCAATGGATGAACCACAACGTCGCTGTATCTTCAAGATACGGATCAAATCCGTCATCGGCAAAAATTCCATTCCCAAATTCAGTTAGAACAAACTGCCTACGGTGATCGGGGGCCATCCCATCACCTTTAATGAGTTGAGCAGCCTGACACCAATGATGGATCGAACGGACCATATTCTTTCCAACACCTAAAGTGATCGGCGCAGAGTCATCGGTAAAAATGATTGGCTTCCCTTTAATCGCATCAACCCCTTTCTTTAGCCATGTATAACGAAAAGGAAAGGTTTCATGTCCTGAGAAGGAAGCGTTGATTTTAGCTGAAGGAGTCATGTGTAATGTTCTCGACTGATTTCCTTATGGCACTTCTATTTCAAGTTGCTAGTTTTAGAAGGATGCTTGCTCTACCCTGCGAAGTCATCAATTAGATCGACAACTGACGTTAGATTTCTTTAGCATTTATTCAATTAATCTTCCAAGAACTGCATAAATCCATCTGATATACTGAAGTTTATCAGGAATTCTGCGTAGTGGCTTTCAAATAAATCTGTGAGATAATCGTCTAGTTCAACATCGGAATCGTCAGTATCTTCTTCCTGCGTGAACTTGTATTTGAGATTTTTCGTGATGGTGTAGAGAAACAGTGTGTGAAAATACACGGGAGCGATATATTTTTGGTCAGCTAACCCTAATTGCTCCTCATTTGGATTTCGAGTTTTAGACTTGAAATTCTTCAATACAGTGCTATCCATATTGATATAGATTGCCTCTAACTTTTCGCCATTGACCATGGGGTACATGACGGTGGAATAATCCATTGTTTTGCCTGTGGCTTTTTCGACTTCCTCCCAAGTTGTTCCCCCTTTTCTTTTTTCTTGATAAGCTAAACGTGGTTCAGGCAAACCTAGGTTCGGGATTTCGGCTTTTTCCGTTGCCTTTGAAGGTGGCTTAGGAGCTTTAGGATCGCTTATTTTTACCAAGAAGATTTCCGGTTCCAATTCTCCACTTGGGTCGCCCAGGCTCGCTTTAATCCGCGCTGCATCTCCGATACATGCAGCTTCTTTCGGACTTAGATGAAGTTTGATTGTGCCTTCTTGTGGACTGCTTGTCTGTATATCCAGTACATCGTCAATTCGATCAACTTGTCCTAGTGCATTGCCGCCTTGCGTTTCATTCGTTTTGAAATCAAGAAGAGCAATTTTTAATTCCCCCGGTTCTTCAATACGGTCAAAGTAGTGGTCTTCTACGTCAGTGTCAAAATAAATTGTTTTTTCACCATCAATCGGTATTGCCACCGCTTTTTCAACAGAACCCTGTGCACGACGCTTAAAAAACGATGGAAATCTTTGAGGGTTAAAGGGTTGCGAGTCGTTTCGTTTTTTCTTTGCCTTTGGACGCTTCTTTTTTGGGGAGTTTCCGTTGGTTTGTTGATCTAATTTTAGGGTTTGGGATAACAATTTCATCAAGTCGCCATCCATTGGTAAACTCTGTGTCAAGGATTTTAGCAACTCTTTCGCATCTTCACTTTCCACTGCTATGGAGTCTTTCCGTCGTTTCTGAATTTCAGCCAAATAGCCATTTTTATCGCCAAGTCTTTCAGCCAGAAATTTCCGCAATTCCCTTGTTTCCTCGCCATCCTTCAATCTGTCCCGGGAAGCCATAAACAACTCTTTACGAAAATCATAGTCCATTTTGGTACAATCAACGTGAATGAGGAGATGTTGCTTGAGTAGGTTCAATTTTAGAGAACGGGTTATAAATTCAGAGGTGTAGTGCCCGTGTACCTGTCCGTTGACTGAAAACAGTACAGACATATTATTTTTAAAGAACTCCCTACGAATTGTTTCTTTAGTTTCTTTTACAGATCTATCGTCAATTTTTGTTCCGAAGACATAGCAGGTTACTTTCATTTTTCCGAAGAGTGCATTATCAAAATCTTCGGAGAAATTCTTATCTACATACTTATTGTCATCCTGCTCCAATCTCCGCTTTAAGCCGTATAAATCCCTTTCCAAATTGCGGTCGTCAGGATAGCGTTCTTTTTTATCAACCGTAATCACGGGCAAAACAGGTTCAAATAGATATTCATTGATGCTTTGATTCAAATCCCTAGAAATAACGGAACGGCTCCCTGCTGGCAAATCATAAGAATACAGTTTGATAACCGTGCCTGTCGTAAACTTTCTGTTACACAGACCCAAATCCTGTTGCACGACATCAAAAGCAGGAATATCTTCATCAATTTTCAAATATTCGTACCATGTATTCTTTTTGATCTTTTCTTCCTCTTTACTCAATGGGTGTTGCCTAATTAGTGTGAAACCAAACTTACCTGTATCGTCATATCTCTTTGAACCGATTAACTGGTAACGCTTTTTACCACAAAACACAATTGCGCCGCTCCCACCCATATTGTATTTGCCTTGTACAAAGTGGATTTCATTCTTGTTGCCGTACAGCAGCGACAGGAAAGTGTTTTCAAAGTCTTCAGGGTGTTGCCCTTCACCAGCGTCATAAATAATCAGAGAAGTATTCAACTTTGGCCCATCAGCGATAATTTGAATACTTTGTGCTTGTTGCTTTCTGTATCTTGGCAGATCCCAGTTCCCGTGATTTTTAAAAAATCTTGCTTTTGCTTCCTCCATGGATTGGGGAGCTTGTTCAGATTTGGGATCAATGGCTACTGCCAAACATTTCTTCATTAAAACAGCATCAATCGAATTTGTGATCTTTTCTATTAATGCAGCAATGGGATTTGATTGTTGATTTTCGATGACCCCGAAATTGTTTTCATTGCCGCCGAGGGGATACCAATTTTCCCGCTTGAAAATATCAGGGTGATTGTTGATTACTTTATCAACATCATCTTCGGTCTGGGCAAAGTATAGCTCTTTGAAAAGTTGTTCCATACTCATTTTCATAGGCTCAAATCTTTTACTAACTTCCTATAGTCCGTCGCTTAAACGTTTGACCATATCTTCTTTTTCTTCGACAATTTTCAAGCTGGCCCTCAAGTGACTAATTGCACTTTTTTTTGCATTTTCCCTACGGTCAGTCTCAAGGTCATTAAGGATTGTCTGGATTTGTTTCATGCTCTTTCTAGCACCTTGTGCCTCAGATTCCGTGCGCATTTTAAGCAACTCGAACTCCCGATTTTTTACACTTGCTTCAACAGCATCCTCGACATACTTTTTACGTTCTGAGATAATTCCGTCGACGAGTCTAGGGATGGCTTCCTTGTACCACTCTAGTGGCCATTTACTGTCCATCTGTATCATCTTTTCTCGTACAAAATGCCAGCAAAAAGGAGAGTGAACAATCTCTAAAATCGCATAGCGGAAAAATCTCCACTGTCGTTCATTTAATTCATTGACACTCATTGCCAAGAGTCCACGAAGCCCCGGAGAATTTGCATCAAAAACCCATGCTCGTGGTTCGCCTATGTAGCCGGTCAGGGTACGATGAATTGTATCTCCCTTTGGCGAAAAGTATGTGTTGAGGGCCGTTAGATAGATTTCTGTCACAAATTCGACAAGTTGCAGTCTTGTCTGATACTGGAAAGCAAGTGCAGTTGATTTGCCGTGCTTTAACTCTTCAACAATCGTAAAAATCGCCATGGTGTAACCGAGTTGAAAAGCTTGAGTTGCTAAACTTTGGAAGAGGATTCGGGCTTTTTGAATTAGAACTATTTGAGCCTCCTGATTATCGTCTCTATCAAATAAGCCTTGGTTTATGCTGAAAAATCTGCAGGCACGACGGCGCTGGAATTCGCGTTCGTGATTACCTAATGTTCTCATGACAGATTCGCAAAATTCAATCTGACTCTGTAGATGACCGGGGACCGTTTTCCCTTCACGTTTCAATTCATCTCTCTCATCCTTCAGCCTCTCAAAATGTGATTCAAAGACATTCCGAACCCCGCGTCCCTCGAAAATCAGAGTATACGCCTTCTTCTGTTCAATTTGAGTTCGGGCATGAACATCTGAAAGCCGTATTCTCAAATTCCGAAGTTCAGAATTATGAACTGTAAACGGACGAAATTGGTCGAAAAGCCCCATCAGTGCCTTGTCTGCTAAGGTGCCGAGTTTTTCAATTACTTCGTCCATTTCGTCCGGCGGGAGCAATTTTCCAGAATTACGAGGTACAATCGAATGTTTCTCAGCATTCGTCCCAAGCAAGATTTCGGCCGGCCGATTGCTATTTCTTGTCTTGCGACCATCTGAAATATCGTCATAACTATTTAATCTAAATGCTCCTTCAACTCCAAAAGAGAGTGCACTATGGACCTTATGCAGGGCAACTGCACTACTATATTCAAGTTGACCTGAAATAACTTCTTTTTGTCCAACCTCCGTGTCTGAATCCCCATAAGAAATTGTATAAATCCGGGCTAATTCTATCTGATCATCGTCGCGATTTTTTAAAGTGGAAAGGGTTCTACGCATAAGACGAGCAGCGATATCTGAGTCGTCGAGTAAGAGTGCTCGAGCTTCACTCACAGGTTTAGCACTCCGATTTACAACGAGAAAAATCTCCCGACAAACAGAAGTTAAATTGATACCCTGCTCCTGTAATTCCGAATTACCTTCATGTAAATCAGGAAAATATATAATACATGTCGGTAGTTCAATGTTTTTAACTTGTTCGGGAGTTACCGGAATATGGTCATAATAAGATGCAAAGGCATTGTCACCCCAATTGTCACTCAATTGGCGATGTAAAGCTAGTACTGCCATTGCGCGGTGTTGTCCATCAACAATTATGAAAGCAGAACGCTGCCGATTATAACTCAAACTTGCTACTGGAGTAGGACTGTCTTGCCACGTAATTTGCTCGAAATTAAATAGAGCTCCGTACTCCTCGATCAATCCATTTTGGATGTTCGGTGTTGGATAAAATTCTTCAATCCCTGTGTTTCCCTGCTTACGGGGAACAATTACCGCTAGGATCGGCGGGAAGAATTTTGCCCTGCTTCCTGATGCTCCGAGTAAATAGGGGATGAGATCATGAGCGACTCGTGAATCGTCCAGATCGCGCTGTAATAACTCATCGAAAGTCAACTCTTCGACATCAAATACTTCACGCCAAGGCTTCATTTGAGATGCTAGCTCACATTCCCATGATCCATCATCGCCAGGCTTAATTTTAGTAAGAATATATTTTGCACGAATGGTGTTTGCGCCATCTCCAATAGTAAATTCGCCAGATAATCCATAAATTGGCGTTTTTTGTACATGGAACATTGCTGACATTACCTTATTTCCTCCCACAAATCGGATCCACTAGAATCTGAAGAATTCGTTCTAAATCTCTCAACTTCCCTGGAATTTCAATTGGACAAACACAAACTACTAGATCTCTCGGGGCTATCCCCTTCACCCTAGCGTTGATGGCAAAAGAATGAGTTAATCCAAGCTGATTCAACACCTCTTCCACATCCGCGTCAGGATGGTTCCCAAGATATTTACTGATTGGTTCCTCTGGTTCCCAGAGTTGAGTAAGTGAATCGTAGTGTTCCTTAACTCTTACCCGTAAGCTCTTCCTGTGAATTCCGATATAGAGGGGTATTGCAAAGTAAGGAACCATCAAACTTTGAAGAAAAGGTGTAATTAAATCGCTTTCATCAATCACCGCCTCCGAAACAACTTTATCGGCTGGTTGACGGTTATTTTTCCCGCCATGTAAGATATTGACATCTGAGTCAACTTCCCACATTAATCCATACCGCATAACAATCTCGGTTTTTATGCTGGAGGGACTTGTTATCAATTTACCTAATGTTTTAGCTTCTTGATCTCTGAACATATGTGGTCGATAATACCACGCATAAATACCAGGAAGTTCCGGGGTGTCGAATATATCACTGCCTTGAAATTCATATATTTTCATGATGTATTGAATCGTCTTTGGCTGAAAACGAGCTTAGTAGATAACTGATCAGCAAACCCTCAGCTTAATCTGCCACAATGTAGACAATATCACAAATCACAAACTAGGCACGGCTCCTCATCGTCCTCATCATTAAGGACATCCCCGAAGATTTCAAGCAACGGACGATTCGGTTGAGCGTCCTTTTCTCGCGCCAGTGCCTTCGCATAATTTTCCTCAATCTGCTGTACCCGTTCAGGATCGGACAGTTCCTCTAAACTTTCACTTTGACTCCAGGTATACTGCTCGCCCGTCTCTTTATCGATTTTCTCGTAATCCTTGGCGAGTTCAAAGAGGTCGGGGTGGTTCTTCTTCAATCCGATCCACTCCGCTTTGCGTTGGTAGAAACAGAAGTAGCAGCCAGAGCGGGTTCGCCACTGGTAATACTCCGGTAAGCCGAGACCGCTCTCCTCCAAAATCCGATAGACATCCCGCTCGGTGATGCCGTCCTCTTTGAAGGGATACTTGGGTTCGATATTTCGCGCCTCAACATTTTTCAGGGGCTTATAGCCAACACGGTCCTCATCGGCGCGGATAGCGATGTAGTTGTAAGCCTTAGCCTCACCGACAAAATCCTCAAAGGGTTTGATTTTGAGGAGGCGAGTACACCACCGCACCTGCGCTGAGGGCAGCAATCCGCCGAAAACCGAAAGCCAATGGTCAAATTCGCGTTCGGCGTTTAATCGTTCAATCTTTTTTCCCAGAAAGGCTTCCAACCGATCGAGAAATTCATACGTCTCCGGCAACTCCTTTCCCGTATCACAGAAGGCGTATTCCATCTCCGGCACTTTGTCTCGCATATAAATCGCGAGTGCCGAACTATCTTTGCCACCGGAAAGACCGAGGATATGGCGTATTTTTTGTCCCATGGTATCCCCTATTTTCTTGTTAAGGTGTACTTCCCTATTGTTGTCACAGCAAACCGTTACTGAATACTTTGTGCCCTACTACTCTGCCGCCTCTAAGTCGGTTAAATCTTCGACTCCAACGATATCTGCTAGCATTTGAGAATATTTGCGTAATTCCACTTGGAGAGCAGCAAGTTCTTCGCGGAAAGCGGCGCGTTCCGATTCCTGTTCAAAATCACCTGCTAAGCTCTTTCGATGCCACTTTGCAGTAAACGGACGAATGACTTGGTTCAGAACAACAATTGCAATTTTTGTGAAGTTGATGCAATCCGGTCCCTGTTCTTTAATGACTTCTCTCGTTACTGCAAAAAGCGAATAGACACTGTCCAATGCTGTTTGCTCATCACCGTGCTCGGTAGGCAATGGCTGTGTGGTGATTCTTGTAAGCAATTCAATGTACAACGCCCAAGCAGCATCTTTATCAGCTGTTTTTGGACTCCACTCCATTTGCAAAAAAGGAGGGGTAATCTTCAGGCTCGTCATGCCCGATTTTTCAAGGACATCTAAGAGTTTCATTAGGACCACCTTTCTCCAGAACGGTTATTTACAAACGAAGGGTAAGAATTATCGGGAATTATCTTGTTTCTCTGATCGAAAGCCTCATGTATCCACGATTGTACAGGATTCGGATCGGTGTTCCAATCATACACCTTTGCAAATTTACATTTTACATTATAATAAAGACGTGGAGGTATGATGTAGGGGTTATATTTGTCCCTACCGTAATCGGGATGGGTAGGTAAGAAAATACCAATGAGCCCGGAACGGGGATTGTACTCTGTGTCACGTATGCTTGCCCCGATTTCCCAATCCACATGCTTTCTTTTCCATGTTTTCGCACCAATTAAGACAACTGTGACAGTTGAATCTCGAAGATATTCGTCCCGGATTTTTTGACGAATAGTGTCTGTCTTGAGGTTTGGATCGAGATCGCCAACTTGGACAGATTTTGAAACCATGATGTCAAAGATATCTGAAAATAACTCTTCAAATAAATTCCTGTATTCTTGGTCATTCTCATGATGATAGCTGACAAAAACCTTGTGGCGATTATTCATCTGATTTACCTTTCTGCGGCCTCTGCTGAATCTGTGGTTCAGGCTTAACCGCTCAACCTAACCTGCATTTATCCGCGTAATCAGCTAAATCCGTTTTAATCCGCGATTCAGACAAATAGCACAAATTCTACCGTTAATCTCAATGCCAGATAGTTTTTCATTAATGGAAGAAAATCCAAGGTCATGATCATTATAGATTTTATCACACAATTGTTTCGTTGTGTAGAAAATATTCGCACACAGTCAAAAAAGCATCGCCAAGCCAACCTCCATCCCTGTTAGGGGACCGGCCCCTGCTATAGTTGGCACAAATCGAGCAGCAACAGACTATTTTTCACACATCCCCTAAAAAAGAAAACGTATGAGAATTTACGCATATAGTTAAAAAATAGGTTATAATAACCTAAGTTGCTAGTGTTGAAAATCCATCGGTCTATCGTTAAAGTTGAGGGATTCTACCTTTCGCTCCAGTTTTGAATCCCGATTTATCGGGGAGGGGCGATATGTCTATAGAACGGCGATGAGGGCAATCCCTGCGATCCAGAGGAGCGGGATGTGTATGGCAGGGTGAATCACCAAACCCATCAGTGTTGTTAAGCCTACCTTTCATGCTTGAGTTGGGTTGGAAAAGGGGTTCGTAGTGAACGCAGATCTGCGTTCACTACGCAAATGAACATTTACCAATCCCAAAGGACAACTAGCAACTTACGTTACATGTAGGTCAGACACTACAAAATCAACCCCCCAACAAGGAGGTAAACAGTGCCAAGGTACGAACTCGATGGACAGGTAGCAGTTGTAACGGGTGCAGGACGCGGCATCGGCAGAGCGACCGCTCTACGATTGGCTCGTGAAGGCGCGAGTGTCACCGTTGCGGACATCAATGAATCGAATGCGAAAGCGGTCGCCCAAGAAATTGAGTCAGCCGCCGGAACCGCCCACCCCCTCATAGTGGACGTGACAAACAAAGCCGATACCGAGCGAATGGTCTCCGAGACAGTTGCGCGGTTTGGCAAGTTAGATATTCTGGTAAATAACGCAGGTATCGCAATCATCGCATCGCTTATGGACACCGATGAGGCCACATGGGATGCACTGATGAACGTAAACGCAAAAGGCGTGTTGCTCTGTTCACAAGCGGCGGCCCAGCAGATGATCGCTCAGGGGGACGGGGGGCGCATCATCAATAACGCCTCCGGCGCAGGTAAAATCGCTCCCGGCAAAGGCACACCGCTCGGTGCCTATGCTGCCACCAAACACGCCGTTGTCGCACTCACCAAACAGTTTGGCTTAGAGTTGTCAGAGCACGGGATTCTCGTCAACTGTGTGTGTCCCGGTATTGTGGACACATCGATGTGGGAGCTCATTGATCGTGAAGTCGCACGGCTGGAAGGTGCACCGGTCGGTTCGGTGAAAGCGCGAGCCGCAGCCCGCATCCCCGTTGGACGCATCCAGCAACCGGAAGATGTCGCCAACCTAATCGCCTATCTCGTCTCAGAGGACGCAAGTTACATCACCGCCCAAGCTCTCAACGTATCCGGTGGTATGTTGCCGTATTGATGATTTATAAAAATCTTGCATCAGGTCAATAGAAAATTCCTTGCCCTTACACCCAAAATCGGTTATCCTTTTGGTAGATTCTACCATTCGCCCCTCCGCCTATTTCCAAAGGAAAGGACATGAGGGTACCCTTGCAGACCACGAAGGCGATCCGGGCGGTATCTGTCGGCACGGCGAAAAGAACATGCACTCAATCTCCGGCTACATCGCCGAACCGGCAAAGAGGGTGTTGCACGTTCGTCAAGAACACGGTTGTCTGGGCACGTGGCAAACCTACTCGGTATAGACTGATTTTTCTGTTGGAGGCAGTAAGAGATGCAACTTAAAGACAAAACAGCAATTATTACGGGAGCGGCAGGCGGTATCGGTCGGGCCACAGTCCTTCGATTTGTGGGCGAAGGGGCAAAGGTTGTCGCTGCTGACATTCAGGGGGAAGGGGCCGAGGAAACAGCCCATATCGCAAGCGCAGATTATCCCGACGCAGTCATTGCACAGACGGTTGATGTCAGTCAAGGAGACCAAGTAGCGCGACTTATCTCAGAGACAGCGTCACATTTTGGCAAACTCGACATCATCTTCAGTAACGCCGCCATCATGCGGGACGGTTCAGTCATCGATCTCCCCGAAGAAGATTGGGATGCACTCTTTGACGCCAATGTTAAAGGGGCGTTTCTCTGTGGAAAATACGGCATCCCCGCCATGCGTCAAACCGGTGGCGGGTCGTTTATCATCACAGCATCGGTAAATAGCTTCTATGCCGAGTCAGACATCGCAGGCTATTGCGCCACCAAAGGGGCTGTCCTGCAACTCACGCGAGCCATGGCAATAGACCACGGTCCCGAAGGAATACGCGTCAACTGCATCTGTCCCGGCTGGATCGAAACGGCGATGTCACAACCCTTTTTGGAGGAAAACCCCGAAGGTCGAGAGTTCGCAGGCACCATCGCTCCGATGGGACGCATCGGTCAACCTGACGACGTCGCAGAGGTGGCACTGTTCCTAGCTAGCGATGCCTCACGGTTTGTCACAGGAGCCGCTTACACCGTAGACGGCGGTTGGACAGCAGGCATGACAAAAGCCCTCGCATTAATTTAGAATGCCCCATAAAGTAGTAGGCACACTCCGTGTGCCGTAACCATTGCACCAATGAACCAATACATTTCACTGTTCGAGAGCCTCGCTAAGGCTTCGGACATAATCATCCGGAGAATATCAAACAATGATGGCAAATGCCCCAAAAGACTTATCAACACAAGACTACCGCAAAATCGATCAAGCACACGCATGGCATCCGCTCTTCCAACATCAACTCCTAGATCAGTCGGATCTCCTCGTCTTTGAAAGTGCCAGCGGAACAACAATCATCGACGCAGACGGAAACGAATACCTAGACGCCTACTCAGCACTGTGGAATGTCAACGTCGGCTACGGGCGGCAGGAGATCGCCGATGCCGTTTACGAACAGATCCAGAAGTTACCGTACTACCCACACGCACAGATTAATATTCCCGCAACACTCCTCGCTGAAAAACTCACAAGTCTCTTGCCGGGCGATCTGAACCACGTCTATTTCTGCAACAGCGGCTCAGAAGCCAATGAGACCGCGATAAAAATGGCGAGGCAATACGGTCGGCAGAAATACCCCGGCGACAATCGCTACAAGATCGTCAGTCGCTACCGCGGTTATCACGGGTTCACATACGGGGCAATGTCCGCAACAGGGCAAACCCGTCGTCGCAAAGCGTTTGAGCCGCTTGTCCCCGGTTTCCACCATGTTCACCCGCCCTACACCTATCGCTATGGTCAGGGATGCAGCGAAGCAGATTTCGGCATCGCTTGCGCCAACGAAATAGAGAAAGTCGTTCAGTGGGAAGGGGTAGAGACGGTGATAGCCGTAATTGCCGAGCCTATCATCGGTGGAGGCGGGGTGCTTGTGCCACCGGACACCTATCTCCCAAGAGTCAGAGAGATCTGTGATAAATATGGCCTCCTGCTAATCGCCGACGAAGTGATCACCGGTTTCGGCAGAACGGGAAGATTGTTCGGCTGCGAACATTGGGATGTCGAACCAGACATCATCACCCTTGCCAAAGGGCTCACCAGCGGCTACATTCCGTTGGGAGCATGTGTGGCAAACGATGCTGTCTTTGAAGAATTTCTCGGTGAGCCGGAGGAAAGCCGAGAGTTCGCACAGGTCTGCACCTACGGCGGCCACCCCGTCGCATGTGCAGCAGGACTGGCAAACTTGGAGATCCTCACAGAGGAACGACTGGCAGAAAATGCCGATCGTGTCGGAAGCTACCTCCTCAAAAACCTGAAGACTCTAGAAAGCCTCCCGATTGTCGGTGATGTCAGAGGGAAGGGACTGATGATCGGTGTAGAACTGGTTGCAGATAACGAGGGGACACAACTGGACACCGCCACGACGAAAGCGATCTGCGCGGAAATCCTGAAGAAAGGCATCATCGTTGGACGGATTGGGCAGACTGTGGACGAACCAGAGAATATCATCTTCCTTGCCCCGCCCCTGATCTTGACAATTGACGAAGCGGATCGGATTTTCGAGACATTCCAAGACGTGCTTACGAATCTTTAGATCGGGCAATCCATACGCAACGAAGGCAAGGGATAGTGAGGTGCGAAATGGCTCACATTACCAGACGCGAACTTGACAACCTCTGCGAAACCCTATACGCCGTAGATGCCGATATTCGCGACATTGTGATGTTTGGATCCTTTGTCTATGCCCCCTCTTTGGCGCGAGACATCGATTTGGTCGTCACGACAACCAAGCGGAAAGATTACGGCGTTTATCTCGATGCGGTGGCAGACTTCCCGATAAATGTGGATGTGATCGCACGACAGCCGGGGGAGAGAATTGGTGACCGCATCGCTTGGAGTATAAAGGCTGTCGGGCAAGTTCTCGCGGGGGATGGACAAACGCTAGCGGAGGTGATGGAAGGGCCCGCTCCCACTTTTGAGAATGTTCGACAGTTATTCATTAGAGCAGATGAAAATTGGGAAAGTGCCAAACAGGAACATAATCCCTTTCTAAAGGATGACAAATATCGAGATACTTTCAATAAACTGTTTGACATCGCCCGTAATGCTGCTATGGCGTATCTAAACAGCGAACAAACAAGATGGGGACAGTTACGCCGCGCGTTGCCCCAACCCTTCTCGGAACGTTTTAGAGAAATTATTGATCCCCTTCAGATCAACTATGGCTATGACGGCAATTATCCCATAGATGATGTTGACGAAGAATTTCAGCGTTGCCGAGATCTGGTGGAACAGTTTGTGGACGATTTGGAACAAGCGGCTTCAGGAGATCCCCTTTGACAGCAGAAAGCATACCATGAAAAATCTACTAGAAATCAACAATCGAAAACCCACAAAGCAGGTCAATGTCGGAGATGTATTGATCGGCAATCGGACCCCGATCTCGATCCAAACGATGACCACCACGCTGACCCACGATATTAACGCCACACTGCGCCAAACCGAAAGGTGCGTCGAAGCCGGTGCACAGATTGTACGCGTTGCTGTCCCGGAAGAGCGAGATGCCAAAGCACTACCTGAACTCGTCAAACGTGCCCCTGTACCGATCGTTGCAGACATCCATTTCAACTATCGGTACGCACTCGCAGCTGTCGATGCTGGCGTTGCGAAAGTCCGAATCAACCCCGGCAACATCGGCGTTGAAAAACGGATCGCACAAGTCCTCTCCGCTGCCAAAGCTGCACATATTCCGATCCGTATCGGCGTCAACGAAGGATCTCTCGAAAAAGACCTGTTGGATAAATATCCTTCGCCCACAGCCGCAGCACTCGTTGAAAGTGCGATGCGACACGTCAAAATCTGCGAAGACCACGGCTTTACAGACGTTATCATCTCCGTCAAATCCAGCGATCCTTTACGGATGATTGAGGCAAATCGGCTCCTCTCCACCAAAGTCCGCTATCCGCTCCATCTTGGTGTAACGGAGGCAGGCACGCCGCGTCGAGCGCACGTCAAATCTACGATTGGCATCGGCACGCTGTTGATGGAGGGCATCGGTGACACTATCCGCATCTCGATCACCGGCGATCCGGCGGAGGAAGTCCTGACAGCGAAGGAACTGCTTCGTACACTCGGCTTGGCGGATAACCTCCTTGATGTCGTCTCCTGCCCGTTTTGCGGACGTGGCGATGCAGAGGCGGATTACGAAGGTATCGTTGCCGTTGCAGAAGAGCTATTGGAAAAGTACAATATCAAGATCCCTGTCGCTGTCATGGGATGCGAGGTGAATGGACCGGGCGAAACCCGAAATGCAGAGGTCGGGATTCACTTGGGCGGCAAAGAACTCGCCGTGCTGAAGATTCGCGGCGAGAAGGTCAGGACGTTTCGTGGAAAGGCTGAAGTCAACCCACAGTTTCTCGCAAGCGCACTCTTAGAGGCAGCACAACAAGTACAAAACGAAGCAGGAAAAGAATAGATGTCTGAAACAGATAGGAAAATCGCCGTTCATCAAACGGAGGCGATAACCACGATCCAATTGAATCGCCCCGAAAAACTCAACGCCGTTGACCGTGAAATGCTAGATATGCTTGACGCAGAGGTGAACCGTTTGCATCAAGACGATTCGGTGCGCGTCGTTGTGTTAGCAGGAAGCGGAGAACGTGCATTCTGCGTTGGGGCAGACCTCAACCATATCGCAACCTTTGCGCCTCCTGATATCCGCAGGTGGGTCAACGATGGGAATCGCGTCCTCAGTCGGCTTGCCAATCTCCCTGTCCCTGTCATTGCATCAATCGACGGTTACACGGTCGGAGGTGGGCTGGAATTCGCGCTGGCGTGTGACCTACGGATCGCGTCAGAAGATTCAAGTTTTGGGTTGCCGGAGATTACGCACGGCTGGTTTCCGGGATGGGGCGGCATCCATCGGCTGCTGAACGTCATCGGCGAAGCAAAAGCGAAAGAGATGGTCCTTCTCGGTGAGCGGATTGATGCCCACACTGCACACGGCTTAGGATTGGTGAATCGCGTCGTGCCCACGGAAAATCTTGCAGACGAAGTACAACAGATCGCCGAATCACTCGCTCAGAAAAGTCCGGTTGCCGTAAGGGCTGCTAAAGCCGCGTTGACACGAAATCCGATGCCGGAAAACGGGTTTGAGATTTCCTACGAAGCACTAGCCTTATCGACCTGTTTCACAACGCCGGAGGTTCAAGAGGGATTAGAAGCATTTTTGAGCCGGAAGCGCGAGGCGTGAAGAAGTTGAATTGAAAAATCAAAAAGGAATTACCCCATGGCAAGTGAATTTCTTGTGGACGGCGATCTATTTGTCGAAGTAGTGGATAACAACGACGGCGGAGGCATCCCGCCCAAACGCCTCCAAACACTCAGCCAAGCACATCGGGACGGCACTTTTGACACCACCGCCTTCCCATTCGAGCGTTCCAACGGATATAACGGCGTGCGTCAGCTCTACAGTCAAAAGGGACCGCAGGAGAACATCTTTCGCTCCGGCTGGGGCAGCAGCCTCAATTTTGAATTTGTTTTCGACGTTTCAGGTGCAGCGATGACACCACGTTGGCTTGACGGAAAAAATGGAAGCCCACCGACACCAAGCCGCCTAACTCGGCTGACCGATAATTCGGTTCGTTTAGAAACATTTGTCCCCGAACCCCGCCGCGTTGACGTGAGCACCACCTTCACACTTGTCCCACCTTATTACATCGATTGGGAAACAACCATTGTGGCGCGGTCCAACGGTTTTGAGGGAGACTGGCTCGGACTGTTCTGGGCAAGCTATATCCACGCCCCTGAAAACAAAACAACCTACTTTCGCGGTCATCGAAACAAAGACGCTCCAGTGGAATGGATCGCATCTTTGGAAGAAAGCCCACCCAACCCACGTGTTTTTGCTAGCGAAACTGACCCTCTACTACCAACCGAACCCAACCCAGGTGGTAGATTGTTTCACAACATCCGTCCTATTCGCTACGCTGATCCAATATTTTACGGACGTTGGCGTAACATGATGCTCGGAATGATGTTCAAGAACGAGGAAGATCTGCGATTCGCCATCCAACCAACGGGCGGCGGCTTGAACAATCCTGCATGGGATTTCGCGCTGGTTATCAGGGACTGCGAAGTGTTAAAACCGTATCATTTCAACGGTCGCGTCGTATTCAAACCCTTCGTCAGTCCTGAAGATGCGTGGAACGAGTATCAAGCGTGGATCGAGATGAACCCATAGATTATGTCTGAAGTCCCCCTTGAAAGGATGATAGATGTCCAGTAACCACTCAAATTCCCTTGATACCCAATGGGTGGAACTCATTGAAAACCTCAATGCCACTGCTGAGGACCGAGGAGCTCCCTTTTTCCGAAAAGCTGTATCGCGATTGGAATCGCTCTGGGAGCAGCGCGTGACGAGCCAGAACGACGAATCATCGGCAGCGTTACTCTCTGCGCTAGCACAGTCGTTGACGGTTTACTCCACCACCGAATCAGTCACAAAAGCATTTGTCCACTTACTGCCGGAGGTGCTCCGTGTTTCTCAAAGTCCGTTCGGTTTCCTCGCAGAAGTCCGTTATAGCACGATGAACAAGCCGTACCTATACTCACATGCGGTAACAGACATCTACAAACCCGGCTTTGGCTTGTACGATATCGTTACCGATCTCCAGTTCCATAATCTTGACACGTTAAACGGAGCAATCATGACCGGGCGATGTCCTGTACTGACCAACGATCCACCGAATGACCCACGCAGTGGGGGTCTTCCTTTCGGTCACGCAGGTCTTAATGCATTCCTCGGACTGCCCTTTCTCGTGGACGATGATCTGGTCGGTGCCACTTCGCTAGGCGACCGTCCGGGCGGATACTCAGAGCGGGAGGTGGAACTGCTCACACCGTTATGCGAGATTGGTGGGCTGCTGATCGCCGCTGATCGTAACGGGTAACTGCATCATCCCCTTAGCTATCGCAGCTCTCTGTCTTTCGCTTCAGAGAATCAATACGTCTATAGAATGCTGACGGAAATTTAGATTATTATCCAAACCAAGATTGTGATACAATAGCCATCCAATTGAAAGGAGATTAATGACCAATGAAACGCCATCACGTTGCAGCTCTGTTTCTCTTAATCTTTGGAGGTATATCTGCTTATTTAAGATACGATGATGGAGATATAAATGGTGCAATTCGGACGGGTACCATCTTTATCCTAGCCAGTGCTGCCATATTTGTGCTCGCAAGATTACAACCCCGCGTCAGATCTCTTATAGTAAATGCAGTCGTCCTCATTATCATGGGGCGATTCATTTATCAGGATTTCATGGATGGGAATACAACGTGGGTAGTTGTAGGCTCTGTAGTGTTGATTATAGCGGTGGGCCTGACGCTGTTTGAAAACACACCCTTCGTCAAGGAAAAAATACGACCGTGGTTGAAGCCGGTTCCATATATTGGGATAGCCCTTTCGTCCATTGCGCTCGTCGTATTACTGATTTTACGCTTCTTAGCGCAATAAAGCCAATTTAAGCCAAACCCCCTTGGACCTGATGAATGTCAATCTGTGTAGGGAATGCAGATCTGCGTTCCCCACGGAAACTTGTCTCTGATTAAGGTAGCAACTCCCGTTATAAAACCTCCCACGGCTCGCAGTCGTAGGGAGGTTTTTGTTAATCTGCCATCAAGCGTTTGACTCTCTGACGGTTTTATGATAACCTAAATTGCCACTTTAGAATGGGAGGCTAGGGCATACGGAGTATGCCTGCTACTTTACAGAAAGGAATCATTCCCGATGAAATACATCATGTTCACGAAACACTTGGAAGGTCTAGATATCGCAGGTATTATGGACGCTCTGAAATCGGTCGGCGTGGAGGGCGCAGACCTATGTGTACGCCCCGGTTATCCTGTCAATCCCGAAAATGCCGCCACACAGCTGCCAGCGGCCGCCAAGCAGTTCGCCGATGAGGGGTTGTCAATCCCGCTTGTGACAACCCCTACCAGTTTTCTGTATCCAGAGGATCCCGATGTGCAACGGGTATATGCGGCATGTGGGGAAGCAGGTGTCGCCAATCTCAAGGTCGGCTATTGGCACTGGTCCAAAGAAGATGGGGGGTATTGGGCGCAGGTCGATCGCATCCGCCAAGCCCTCGACGGATTCCAAGTCCTCTCCGCGAAACACGGCGTCCGCACCTGCCTCCACAACCATTCGGGCACTTCAATGGGACTGAACTCATCCGCTGTGATGAACCTTGTCAAAGGATTCGATCCGCAGCATGTCGGCGTATTCGCGGATCCGGGGCACCTCTCGATTGTCGGGGAACCGATCGATATGGCACTTGACATCGTGAAAGATTACCTTGCAGTAATGTCATTTAAGGATATGATGCGACCGCCGGGCGGCGGCACACGAGTCGTCCGAATGGGATACGGTTTCGTCGATTGGGAAACAGCGGTCAGCACCTTAACGGAGATGAATTTCGATGGGCCCGTCAGCTTCCACAGCGAATATAGCGGAGAGCCAGTAGATACCGTCATTGATCTTGCACGGATTGATGTCCGATTCATCAACGCCTTACTCGAACAAAACGGAAACTAGGAGGGAGAGACCGGATGAGCCAATTTACACTCGCATTGAATACCAGCACAATTCGACCGGCAAGCCTAATGGACAAGATTCGGATTGCCGGTGAAACAGGTTACGAAGCCATCGAACTCTGGAACGACGACCTCACCGCCTATGAAGAACAAAACGGCTCACTCGCAGACGTGAAACGCGCCCTTGACGACCACGGGCTTCCCGTGACAACCGTCATCGCTCTACACAGTTGGTTGGATACCACCGGCGCAGAACATCAAGAGGCACTCGAAGAAGCGAAACGACGTATGGCGCAAGCCGCCGACGTCGGATCAACCTACAGCGTCGCAAGCCCCCCTCGTGGAGTCGCCGACCTAGAACTGGGCGGACAAAACTACCGCGAACTCCTCGAACTGGGGCGTGAGTTTGGTGTCAAACCCGCGATGGAGTTTTTGGGCTTCGTGGACGGCATCAATCAGGTCAAGCACGCTTGGAAAGTCATGGAGGTTGCCGACCACCCCGACAGCACCATTGTCCTCGATCCATTCCACATCTTTCGCGGCGGCGGTGAAACCGACGACATGCGCGGAATCCCCGCCGACAAAATCGCCGTGTTCCATTTCAACGATGCACCCGCCTCACCGCCCCGTGCAGAGCAGACCGACGCCGATCGCGTCTACCCCGGCGATGGCATCCTCGATCTAAAAGCCATGATCACAATCCTAAAGGAAGCAGACTATCAGGGGGTAATCTCCTTAGAGCTGTTCAACCCCAACTATTGGGAAGAGGATCCGCAGGAAGTCGCACGAATCGGATTGGAGAAGATGAGGGAAGCAATTGGGGAGTAATCTCGCAATCGAGTCGCCGCTCGGTTATTGTCGGCATCATTTGATTTGTGACCAAGGGTATACATCAATGATGTATTCGTGCATATAACGCCCCTTCGATTCAGCCTCCATCAATCCTTCATACTCCTCTGGAGGTACATCATGGTACTGGTATATGCCGCCGTTGTTAAAGACAACTTCAAGCGTCCGGGTCTTAGAATTGTAGCCCACAGCGTGGAGCATACTAGATTCGACGGTAGTTAATTGCATAAGACTCCCTTTTCTTAGGTAGAAGTGCTATATTTTATCACCAAGGATCTTATCGCATCTGACGCGCCCCCCTATCAGCATAAAATGAGGTTACAGATTAAGGTGAAATTCTAGCGAATCTTTTTATCATATTACAGGCTAATCACGGGAGTTAGATTGTAGTCTACCCTACAACACACTGATTGGGTCAATATCCACAATCAGATCAATACTCGCGGATGATGTCTCGGCAACCGCACACCGAATCAGTTCACGCAGCTCCTCCACATCCTTAGATCTCAACAGAAAATGCCACCGAAATTTATTTCGGATCTTGGCAAGCGGCGCAGGAACGGGCCCCCGAATCTCAACCGTAGGAAAGCGATCCGCCTTGAAGACTTCAAGCTGATCAAGCAGGTGATTCGCGGTCTGAACTACCTCAGTCTCAACCTCCCCACGGAGCAAAATGGTTGCGGCGTGACTCAACGGCGGATAAAGCAGTGCTTCCCGATAACCGATCTCTTCATGGTAGAAACGGAGATAGTCGTGCCCTTCCGCTGCTTGGATGCTATAGTGTTCCGGCATGTAGGTCTGAATGATGACGTCCCCACCCGCCTCGCTACGACCAGATCGCCCAGCAACCTGCGTCAGCAGATTAAACGACCGCTCACCTGCACGAAAATCTGGTAGATTGAGTGCAGTATCCGCAGAGATCACACCGACAAGGGTTACGTTCGGGAAGTCTAACCCTTTCGCTATCATCTGCGTTCCCACCAAAATATCAATTTCCCCGGATCTGAAAACGTCTAGGATCTGCTGGTGGGCGTTTTTGCGCGTCGTTGAATCGGCGTCCATCCGTTTGACCCTTGCTTTCGGAAACGCCTTGCCCACCTCCTGCTCAACCTGCTCAGTACCAAGCCCAAAATAGCGGATGTACACGCTGCCACACTCCGGACAGACTTGAGGCGTTGCGCGTTCATAACCGCAGTGACGACACCCCATCCGTTTGGTATGAAAATGGAATGTTAGCGAGATTGAGCAGTGATCGCACCGTTCAACATAGCCACAAGTTCTACAAAAGACGTGAGTGGAGAACCCCCGCCGATTCAGGAACAGGATAATCTGTTCTTTCTTAGCAAGCCGTTCCTCAATACTTGTTCGGAGGGCTGTCGAAAAAATCGTGCGATTGCCTCTTTGTAACTCCAAGCGCATATCCACGACCTCAACAGGCGGCATCTCAATATTCGACACGCGGGAGGGAAGTCTCAAGAGGGTATACTCCTCCTGCTGTGCATGATAAAAGCTCTCCAATGACGGCGTTGCGCTGCCGAGAATCAACGGACAGTTGACCAACTCAGATCGCTTCACTGCAACCTCTCGTGCATGATAGAATGGATGCGCGGCATCCTGCTTGTACGATGTCTCATGTTCCTCATCGATTACAATCAACCCAAGGTTCGGAAAGGGTGCGAAGATGGCAGATCTGGGTCCCACAACGATGTCCGCCGCTCCGGCTTTAATCTGCTGCCACTGGTCATACCGCTCCCCGTCCGAAAGATTGCTGTGGAGGACAGCGACTCGCGCCCCAAAACGTCCAACAAACCGCGAGACCGTTTGGGGAGTCAGGGAAATTTCGGGAACAAGCACAATCACCCGTTTGCCCAGATCCAAAACGGAAGCGATCGCCTGCATATAAACTTCCGTCTTGCCGCTGCCCGTGACACCGTGTAGCAGAAACAGCTCCCGCCGAGCCGAGTTGATCACCCCTTGAATCGCCTGCAAGGCAGTTGTCTGATCCGGATTGAGCGTGAGCGGCTGCGTGGAAGGCACCGGATCCAAACTCAGCGGATTCCGCACAATTTGGACCGACTCCAGACAGATTAACCCTTTCCCCTCAAGGGATTGTAATCCAGATAGAGATGTGTTAGCGCGTTTGGTCAGCTCCGTCGTCGTCAACGTTTCATTGTTACAATCGAGGAGGATACGGAGCATCTCTGCCTGTTTCGGGGCACGACTTTCCAATTTGGGGATCTGTTCTTCAACATCCGAAACTGGCTTGGCAAGCAAAACAACTGAGATAGTTTGGGGTCTTGCTTTGGATCGGATGTTTGCCCGCAGTTCGACAAACCCCTTTTCTTGTAGAGCAGACAACGCCTGGCGCAGCTTTGAAACTTCAACCCCCATGCGCCGCGCAATCTGGTGAAGCGATAATCCATCCTCCTCACTGAGTATCGACAAAATCTCCGTTTGACGCGACTGCCGCATATCCGCAATCTGTTCATCGGTTGCAAGCAAATACACAACTCTATTTTGACGGGTTCTGACTGCCGCAGGGGCGGCACACCGCAACGCCTCACCCCATGAAGACAGGTAATATTCCGACATCCATTTCGTCAATGTAAGCAGCTCGTCGGAGAAGGTGGGGGTATCATCCAGACAGTCGGTGAGATTCTTGATTTGTATCGAGTCATCAGGCAGGTCAGGCTCATCCATCAAATCAACGATGACCCCTTCGCGTGTCCCCTCTCCCAAAGGCGCGAGGACACGGCTGCCACGCTGCACAACGGATTGAAGACGGACTGGAATGGCGTAAGAGAAGGTGAGATCTTGGGGGAGTGGGAAAGCAACGCGAGCATATTCCATGGCGTGAAAGATTAGCGATTCATTGGTTCATTAGTACATTGGTTTATTAATAAACAAGTGAACTATAGTGAATTCTAAAAATAAGTAAACACTTTTCCAGCCTGCCCCCGGCCGGGATAGGCATTGTAGCAGAACCGCCTTGTAGGAGGGATTTCCGAATCCCGATACGTATAATCGGGGCTAGGAAGCCCCTCTCACAGTGTTCAAATAATTATGAAATTTACTGTAATAAATCAATGTACTAATTAGTTTTTAGTTCCGCCATTATTTTCTGCATATCTTCCCAGACATCTCGTTTGCCATGCGGATTTCGGAGCAGGTAGGCGGGGTGGTAGGTTGCCATCAGTTTGCAGCCGTGATAGTCGTGGAAACTACCACGCAACGACGAAATACTCTGGTTGGTGCTGAGTAGCGTTTGTGCAGCAAAGGTGCCAAGGGCACAAATCACCTTCGGCTTGATTAGCTCAATCTGTCTGAGCAGGAAAGGTTCACAGGTTTCAATCTCAATCGGTTTCGGGTTCCGATTGCCGGGCGGACGGCACTTAATCACGTTGGCAATATAAACATCTTCACGCTTCAACTCCATCGCCTCAATAATCCGTGTGAGCAGTTGACCCGCCCGGCCTACGAAGGGCACGCCCTGCCGATCTTCATCCGCACCGGGGGCTTCACCGACAAACATAAGATCTGCGTTTTCATCTCCCGTTCCGAAAACGACTGTGTTTCGTTCCTGATGCAGTTCGCACCGCTCACAATCCATCGCTTCATCGCGCAACTGCCCTATATCAAACTCGGCAAATTCGGATTCGGGTTCTGATTCTGGTTCAAACAATTCTGTAAAACCAAGTTGCATTTGTTCTTCCACGTATTCCCTCACTGTTGCAACAACCTCTAAATATCCTTCGACCACTTCATTCTGATCTGACATGGGACCTAACGCAAAACGCCTTGCGTTTCACGTCTCCAATCGGCGTTTAAGTTCTTCAATTCGCCCAACGGGCGTTGGATTTTGATCGTATAAAATTGCGAGATAAAAGCTGGTCCAATCCCCAATCGCAACCAACGATAACAAACGGGCGAGTAATGATCTGCCTTCTGAATGCACCTGCGTAATGCCGGCGGTATGCGGTTGAATTAGTTCTGCTGTGATGTCCATTCGACGCTGCGTCTGAAACGGAGCAATCGGGTCGCGGAGCTGGATAACGTGACACTGCTGCGTCAACGCTGACGGATGCTTCCAACCCTCGATTTCATTGTGATTCATCTCAGGATACACACTATAATAAGCGAGCGATTTGCTGTTCTCATTCATCTGCCCCTTCCATCGCATCGCAATCGCCTCAATTTCCTGAGGGGCATAGATGACAGGTAATTTCTCGCGCAACGCCTGTGCAAGCCGTTTAGGTTGACTTTCTGGGGTGTCGGGCTGAAAATCTGCTGCCAACTTCCCTAACAGGGCAACTGCCTCCTCTATATCGCTCTGGAAATCGAGGGCTGGCGCAAATCCGAGCGGGCAAGGACTGATAAGATCGGTATGAGCAGATAACCGAGTGACGCTCTCGGCGGTTGTCCGGCTGGAATTATCACACAGGGAAGATTGTGTGTATCCGCAAATGCTTTCAATTTCCCGCCGCTGGTAACCGCTAGAATGTTCGCCCCCTGTGCAAAAGCTTTCTCAACAGACAGGAGGGTTTCTTCGGTGTTGCCGGAATAGCTGACAGCGATGAAAAACGTTTGAGATGTAACAAACGCAGGAAGGGTATAGCCCCGGTGGACGATAATTGGACACGGAAATTGGCTCCCAACCAGCACTTTCACAAGGTCTCCGCCAATCCCAGAACCGCCCATCCCAGCAATCACAATGTTGTTGGGAATCCGCTCATCACACCCCTCCAATTTGAGAGCCTCGCCAAGCTCCCAACCATGCTTACACTGCCCAGAGAAGCTGGAAAGCAGGTGAAGCATATCCTCAGGATCATGTTGCTTGATTTGAGCGAGATTCAGGGTTGTCATCTTTTAATACGAGTTCATCCGTTCGCTTGTTCATTAATTCATTTAATAAACCAATGCACTAATTAACCAATGAACCAATCCTGGCTTCGGGATCAAACAAAAAAGACGCGTAGGATATCGTAGAATGTGATATACAAAAATAGACCCGCTAGCAAGACAATGCTGACCTGCTGGATAATCATCTGCTTACGGATACTCAAAGGTCTGCCGCGCAACTTCTCAAGGGTAAAGAAAAGGATTTGACCGCCATCTGCAATCGGAATGGGCAATAAATTCACGATGGCGAGATTAACACTGATGAAGCCTACGAAAAAGAGCAAACTTCTTAGACCAAACTCCACAACTCGGCGCGTTGCATCCACAATCCCAATCGGTCCCGTGAGGTGTTTCGTCTTAACTTCACGAGTAACGAGGCGCTTGAGCACCTTCACAACCATCTCCAAAATCAACCAATTCGTTTGGACACCCTCCCCCACAGCCGTAACGACATTATATTTCGGAATTGGCACAGAGGGCACGGCAAGCGCAAGTCCATCCAACGACAATCTCCAATGTAACCCCTGGAGGTTAAGTTGATTCCCATCGTCGCCAATAGCGAAGGTCAGGGGGGCGTTCAGTTGCTCCCCATCGCGGAGTAATCCAATTTCAACGGGTTGATCGGGATTTGCGGCAGCTAACTCGCGCAGTTTCGGGTATAACTCGAAATTCTTGATAGATTTCCCATTAACTGCAACAATCTCATCTCCGCTTTGAATCCCTGCTTTTTCTGCTTCGCTGCCCTCTTCAACAACGGCATTGACCACCCAATTAATCGGAAAACCAACAGTCAAAGACTCGGAACCACGTTGAATCCCCAATGAGATCTCGCCGCTTTGGCTTTCGTTAATCTCCTCGTAAAATCTTCGATGGGCTGATCCAAAGGGATTAGAAGGGTCCCAAATAACTGAATTGAATTCGGGCACATGATAAATCTTTCGTCCGTTGATACTTTCTATCACGTCTCTCGCTTGGACACCCGCTTTCGCCGCCGCACTGTTCTCGGTGATACTTTCAACCATCGCTGATTGTCGAGCAGAGACCCGAATCTGCCCAATTCCACTCCTGTCAAGACTTCTCGGTGTCACATAGAGCGTCTTGGGTTGACCGTCACGGGAAACAACAACCTTCAGTTCCTCATCGGGGTGGGTAAGGATCGTTGTGTTGAAGTCCTGCCAATTTTTAATCTTCCGATTATTGATAGAAACAATAGTGTCGCCCGGCTCGATGCCCCCCTTCTTCGCGGGGCTATCATCCGCCACCAAGCCAATTTGAGCCATCCGATCTGACCGCCCAATCAGCATCTCCATCAACCACATCGTGCCCTGGTCCAACCCAACGAGATACACAAATGAAAAGAGAATAACACCCATTATCAAGTTCATTGCGGGGCCCGCGATTGCCACAAAGATACGATGCCCAACAGGGGCTGAAGCGAATTCACCCACTTCGCCCTTCTGTTCATCGGGGCTTTCCCCCGCCATCTTCACAAATCCACCAAACGGCAAGGCAGATATACAGTACTCCGTCTCTCCCCGTCGAAAACCGATGAGTCTCGGGCCGAAACCGATTGAAAATTTCTCCACTCGAATCCCACACCGTTTTGCCGCAAAGAAATGACCAAGTTCATGAATAAAAATTAGAAAACCAAGGGCGAGGATTGCGAGAATAATAGTAGCAGAATGAATCATCAATGTCACCTTTTTCTTTGGATTAATTCGTGTGCGACTGATCTCGCCCACCGATCAGCGGCGAGAATATCATCAAGCGTTGGCTGAAGTGTTACATCATGTCGAGTCATCACTTCCTCAAGATAGTTCGGGATGTCCATAAATCCGATTCGTCGGTTCAGGAATGCCTGTACAACTACTTCATCGGCACTGCTGAGCACCGTCGGTAAGGTGCCGCCAACTTTCGCAGCACTATAAGCAAGTTCTAGGCACGGAAACTTTTCAGAATCAACCGGCTCCATGTGGAGCGCACCAATCTCAGACAGATCAAGACGCGGAACGGAGGTAGGCAAACGGTACGGATAGGTCAACGCATATTGGATCGGCAAACGCATATCCGATACCCCTAACTGCGCTAACAACGAACCATCAACAAATTCAACCATTGAATGAATAATGCTTTCCGGATGAATAACCACCTCGATTTGAGATAATTCCACATCAAAAAACCATTTCGACTCGATAACCTCAAACCCCTTGTTCATCATTGTCGCCGAGTCAATTGTAACTTTTTCCCCCATCTTCCAATTTGGATGCCTCAAAGCCTGTTGCGGCGTCACCGAGTCGAGCCGTTCCAAAGGTGTTTCACGGAAAGGACCGCCGGACCCCGTGAGAATCAGTCGGTGAATTTCGGCCTGCTTACAATCATCCCCATTAACGTCGCAAAGGCACTGAAAGATTGCACTGATTTCGCTGTCCACAGGTAAAAGGCGGACATCATATTCCTTAGCCGCCTCCATAATCAGCGATCCGCACATGACCAACACCTCTTTGTTGACGAACGCGAGATCTTTTCCGGATCGGATCGCCTCTAACGTGGGCAGGAGTCCTGCACTGCCACCCATTGCTTCAAGGACAAGGTCAACCTCCGCCATCGTCGCAACTGCTGAAACCCCTTCGGAGCCTGAAAGGACTTCAACGGTTGGGACATCCTTCAACCGTTTCCTCAATTGGTTAGCAGCTTCTCCATCCCTTACCGCTACAAGCCGCGGGCGAAATTGACGCACTTGCTGTTCAATTCGGTCAATCGATGTATTGACAGCAAGCCCAGCGATAATAAATTCATCAGAATGAGTCTCCACGACCGATAGCGCGTTTTGCCCAATAGACCCCGTGGAACCAAGGATAGCGAGGTATTTCATAGCGAATTCACAAATAAGAGTACAGCAAATTTTAGACCCTATCGTCTAAAATAGTAGGCATATTGTTCTGAATCCCGATCTTATCGGGACTTCATGTGCCGTCACTTATGTTTCCTATTTCAGTTGGACGTATTAGCACGTAGGTTGGGTTGAACGGAATCAATAAAAAAACAAGCACCCCATCACTATTCCGGAGTTCAATTTCGATTGAAATCTCAAAAATAGAGTGCAACCCAACTCTAAATCGGAAAAGGCAATAACTCCATCATGTTGGATAAGGGGATTTACTTCTCCTGTAGGTCGAAGACTCTCGGAGCGGAGAGGGATCGCCGAATCTCGGCACATAGCTCGAACAGGGAGAAAATCGAAACCAAATAACTCCATCACACCGGGCTTACCACAAAAGTAAAATAGTAATAAAGCGCAGGTGCCGAAAGAATCAAACTGTCGCATCGATCCAGCAATCCACCGTGGCCCGGAATTAAGTCCCCTGAATCCTTAACATCAGCACTCCGTTTGATAACAGACTCGCTCAAGTCGCTCAACTGACCAACGATGCCTAACAGAACCCCAAGAACCAGCGCGTGTGGAAAACTCAGTATGTCTTGCAAGAAAAGAAAACAGACACCAAGCCCGCCGAGTGTCCCAAATACTATCCCTGCAATTGCCCCTTCAATAGTTTTAGCGGGACTAATCGTCGGACGGAGCTTGTGTCTCCCGAACCGCTTGCCGAAAAGATATGCCGCCGTATCACCAAGCCAAATAGTCACCAGCAAGAAGAAGATTAATCCCCTGCCAGCACCGCTGATGTCGCGCAGCAGAATCAGGTGATACCCAAAAGCCCAACCGATATAGACAGCTCCCAGTAGCGTACTAGCAACAGAAAGGAAGGCAACGTTGACCTGATCACGGAAGATCTGGTAGGAGAACGGAAGCAGAACCGTTAAGGTAAGAGCAAGTTCAACAGGAATTCTGAAACCGATCGAATCAACTGCCGATAAACAGAACAGGATGCCACATACGACAGTGAAAATTCGCCCGCCCCTTCCCCCAATTGATTGGGAAAGCCCCCAAAACTCAATCAGCATCAAACCGGCAACCAAAACAATTGTTGCTGAATAGGGATACCCTCCCCACCAAACAAGGAAGATAATCACAGGTATTAGGATGATCGCACTAATAACTCGCTTCCAAAACATTGGCTCGGGGACGGACGAATTTATGGATCGAAGATCATGCCTCGGTCACTGATTACAGTTCGAGTAGCTCTTCTTCCTTTGATTTTAACAACTCGTTAGTCTGTTCGGTGTATAGATCTGTGCAGTCTTGAACCTCTGCCGCATAGGTATGTCGCTCATCCTGAGAAATCTTTTTCGACTTCTCTAACTTCTGCAGCGCATCATTTGCATCACGTCGGATGTTCCTGATAGCCACGCGCCCCTCTTCGGCTAACTTAGCGACATATCGGGTCAGTTCTTGCCGACGTTCCGTTGTCAACTCAGGGATCTGGATGCGAATCACGTTGCCGTCACTGTTCGGATTCAAACCCAAGTCAGATTGAGCAATCGCTCTTTCAATATCCTTCATAACCGTCTTATCCCACGGTTGGATGACAATTAGGCGAGGTTCAGGGATAGTAATTGTCGCAACTTGATTAATTGGACTCTTAGTGCCGTAATAATCGACATGAATGTTATCCAATAGAGTAGCCGAGGCTCTCCCGGTGCGTACATGCGAAAAATCTCTTGCTGTCGCTTCCACAGCCTTCTGCATTCGCGTCTCTGCATCACGAAGAATTGTTTGAGGCATTTTGAAAACTCCTTTTAGATTGTCCATCAACCACAGACAATCTTCAGTCCTATAATCTCTAATCTTGTCCTAACACATAGAGCGAAAACCGTTTCACAACAATGTTTTCCCCAAGCTGAGCGATGGCATCTTGGATGAGCTGCTTAACCGTTTTATCCATTTCCCGGATATAAGGTTGTTCAAGTAGACAAGACTCAGCATAAAATTTAGAGAGTCTGCCGTCAACGATTTTATCAACGATATGCTCCGGTTTGCCCTCGTCAAGTGTCTGTCTCCTCAAAATCTCTTTCTCTGATTCTAACACACTTGCTGGCACTTCTTCTTCGCTAACGTACTTAGGCTTTGCGGCGGCAACCTGCATCGCAATCTCTTTCGTCAACGCCTGAAATTGTTCCGTTCGGGCAACAAAATCTGTTTCACAGTTGACCTCAACCAACACACCAATTCGGCTGCCGGGGTGAATATACGAGGCAATCACTCCCTCAGACGTGGTACGTCCGCCTTTGAGCTCTGAAGCCTTCAATCCCTTTTCGCGCAGAAGCTGAATTGCTGCCTCTAAATCGCCACCCGTCTCGGTGAGGGCTTTCTTACAGTCCATAATCCCAGCACTTGTGCGTCCACGCAACTCACTAACCATCTTCGCAGTAATTTCCATTAACTGTTATCCTCCTGATCCTCTGCCTGTGAATTTTCTTGACTATCTTCCTGAGAATCCTCTGATTCTTGATTCTCGACCTCACCTTCATCGGTTGCGGACTCTGATTCCGATGCTTCCGGTTCGCTCGCCTCTTCTAATGGCGGTTCTGCATCATCTGCCCCCTCTAGCGCACTCGCCCGCCCTTCAATAACTGCCGTTGCAAGCACAGAACAGATTAGCTTAATCGCCCGGATTGCATCATCATTCGCAGGAATCGGATAATCAATCGGGTCCGGATCACAGTTAGTGTCAACAATTGCAACAACTGGAACCCCTAGCTTATTCGCCTCTTTGACCGCAATATGCTCCTTACGCGTATCCGTAATAATAACAGCTTCAGGAAGTTGCCCCATCGCTTTGATGCCTGCAAGGTTATTATCCAACTTGGTCTTCTCACGTCTGAGGCTCATCACTTCCTTTTTAGGAAGCTGCTCAAAGACTCCGTTCGCTTCGTCTGCCTCTATCTTCGTCAACCGGTTGATACTACGCTTAATCGTCTCGTAGTTCGTCAACATCCCACCCAACCAACGATGGTTTACATGAAACATCTGACATCTGGCAGCTTCTTCTGCAACCGTCTCTTGGGTCTGCTTCTTCGTTCCGACAAAGAGGACCGCTCCGCCCCGTGCCGCAACATCTTGCACAAATTCATAAGCTGTCTGGAGTTGACGCAACGTTTTCTGGAGATCTATGATATAAATCCCATTCCGTTCCGCAAAAATGTACGGTGCCATCTTCGGGTTCCAGCGTCGTGACTGATGCCCGAAATGAACGCCCGCCTCCAAAAGCTCTTTCATTGTAACTGTTCTCAAAAGAACCTCCTTACCTAACCTTTAGGTTTTTGCTGCCACTCCTCTCACATTTACATCAGACTCTCAAAAAAAGAGAGAACCCTCTGTGTAAATCAAGAAGTGTGATTGATTTAAACAAACTACCTTCAAAACGGGGTAAATATAACATATTATCCGAAAGCCTGTCAAGACTGTCTTGGTTTTCATAGGTTCATAGCGAGATTGTGGGTAAGCATCTCTGGGCAGAAATCGAACCGGTCACTCAACCAACGCTTCACTGTCCCCAACCATTCGCGGGTGATTGCCGGATCATGCCCCTCAATCCCCGATAAAATATCTCCACGCCCCGCGGGCACAGGTATAATTGAGAACTTGCCAGCGATACCATGTACCTCAACCACATCGCAAAAACGATTCAAGAATGCATTCAGAATGGTGTCCAACAACAATCGCCCATCACTGGTATAGGGACAGCTGCCATGCACATCCTCCCTATGGAAATGATAAACGTGAATCAGCGGACAACTGTCATCAACTATGAGAGAAATTGGCATCGGCATAAGCAAGTTATAGCGGTATCTCTATCTTCTGCGGCCGTCCGGTGTGGATAGACTCCGTAATTTTTTCTACTAACAGGGTAGAAACGATACCGGGACGTGCTGGCACGTAAGAATCGGTGTCGTTACGGATGGCTTCCACCAACAACGGCAGCCGCTCAATAGGTCCAGGTTTCAGGGTTTCATCGCTCCCAAAAGTGACCTTGCTGAAATGCTCATACAGTACCGCAGATTGCTCACCATCAAAGAATTCAAAAAACCACTTAGAAATGACCGTGTTGCTACCTGCATCGCTCATCAGAAACGTCGCGACCGAATCGTTGGCAAAACGGATCGTCGCCGCGGCTGTGTCCACCGTATCAGGGCTGTCTAACTCCCCATCGGGATGAGTAATCTGTCCCCCTGTTGCGTAGACCTCCACCGGATCTGCACCGTGAATCCAACAGAGCAGATCTACGGCATGGACACCGACATCATAGAGTGGGCCGCCGCCCTCCTCGGCGTGCCAACGCCACCGACTCAGATCCGCTGGTCCCATCATACACTGACCATGGCTCACCTTCGGAGAGCGTATCCGTTTCTTAATCTCCCGCGCAGCGCCAGAGAACCGAATCGAAAAGTTAATCATCAGTTTCCGATCAGCGGACCTCATCGCCTCATAGATACGCAGACAATCCGCTGTTGTCATCGCCATCGGTTTCTCTAGATAGAGATGTTTTCCGGCATTGAAGGCAGCAACCGCCAAGTTGGCGTGGGAACTGTGGGACGTGGCGATTGAGACAATGTCCACCGATGGATCAGCGAAAACCCGCTCCGGATCGGTGGTATAGTAATCGCCGCCGTACTGTTCGTGAAAATTCTTCGCTGAATCGGATCGAACATCACAGAAGCCACGCATTTCAACGTCCGGTGTGTCCGATGCATACCGCGCGTGACCATTGCCCGCACCGCCACACCCGATAAGTGCCCAACCGAACCTATCATTGCTTGCCATTTTCATTCCCCCTCGCTTCTCTCACCTGCCGACCTGCTTCGGCAGCCAAGAAACTCATATCATTGCTCAAGTCAAAGAACACAAACCCCTGTTCCTTCCGTTTCAGAAGGTCCTCGCCAGAACTAACGGGAATCCCGCACGGCTTGCCAACCCGGTTGCAGGTGTCCAGAAAGTGTTGAATTGCCTCCTCATGTTCGGGGCTCCCAGCCGCGACCCCCATTTCAAGGGATAGGTCACCGGGTCCGAGAAAGCCAATATCAACGCCTTCGATCTTCATAATGGCTTCCGCATTCCGAATCCCTTCCCTGTCCTCAATCTGCGGTATAACCACCACCTCATCGTCGATCCACGTCCTGTAATCGGGTCCCCATGTCACCGCCCGCCCTGATCCCGAAGATCGTCTCCCCCGTGGCGGGTAGCGGCAGGCTTGGGCAATCTGCGCCGCCTGCGCCGGCGTGCTGACATGCGGGGGAACAACCCCGAATGCGCCGGCATCCAACACACGCCCAATGGTCTCCGGTGCGTGGTCCCATACGCGCACAATTGGTGTCGCCCCACGCGATTCAATCGCTCGGAACATATTCGCAATCTCTGTGATCCCCACCGGCGAATGTTCGGCATCAACGGCAAGCCAATCAAACCCGGCAGACGCCATCACCTCCGCCGCTTGTGGCGAACCGAGATTCAGCCATGACCCAATGGATACCCCTCCACTCGACAATTTCTCACGAATCCTGCTTTGCATCGAAAATCGGCGGTAGACCTCACTTTACTGTCGAGGCACCGCACCTCCTTATCGAAAAATAAATCCAACAATTATATCATACCAAAGTTTCACCGCCTCTACAACGAAAAACGAATGAACTAGCGAACCAGCATAATCAACGGAATAACAAGAGTCCCATGACCAGCAACCCCACATTGACATACCCATCGAACTGCCCTTGGGGGATAAATCTGTTCAATTTACCGCCGAGGAATATCCCCGCCAAAATTAGCGGCAAGGAAGTCACATAAAGCCTTAACACATCAGGCGTCCACAGACCCACTAACCTATGACTCGCCAAAATTAGAAGGCCTGTAAACACAAAGTAACTCTGCAATGTGGATCGAAAACGATCCGGCGACCAATCACGAAGTGTCGCATAAATCGTAATCACCACTCCGCTTGTGTTGTAAGCCGCGCCGAGAACCCCAGCAACTAATCCAAACAGATAAGCGAGTACAGACCCACTACTCACTCGGCGCAGATCGATTATCTTCAGATGACGGTTTGCCAAATTGTAAAGACTAAATAGGATAACCAATATCCCCAGAAATATTTTCATCAGTCCTTCGGGAACACCTTTTAACAGAAAAAGCCCCACAGGTATACCGAAACATGACGATAGCACCAAACGCCACACCGCATTCAGATCTACAACACGCCAATTCCGCAACAGAATAATAGCTGCAATCGTCATTAAGACAAACGCCACCAACGGGGTAGCGGTCTTTAGTTCGACAACCATCGCTAACAGCGGCATGGCGATCAACGCCTGACCAAAGCCAAGGGTTGAATGTATAAAAGTCGAAACAAACAAAATAGCAAATATCAAAAGATATGGATGAATCATACATACAGAGTAAGCATTTACTTATAGATTTCGCTAACCAATCTTACCTCAACGCAGCCCTATTTCTATTTGAATTTACGAGGTTTTTGTGCCAAAATAGAAAATGTATAGGATTTATCAGCCCAATGAACTAATGAACCAAACAGACTTCAAGGAGGCACTCTCAATGGATACCCTTTCGACAGAACTGTTTGATGAAATCTCAAAAATTCCGTGTATTAACTCCCACTCCCACATCAGTCCTGAAATAGACCGGATCGCAGAAGCACCCGACGCCCTCGCCTTCTTCAAACATACCTATCCCCGCTCTGATTTGGTCTCAGCAGGGATGCCCAACGATCAGATGACAGCAGCCTTGGAACCGGGGCTTCCGCTTGCAGAACGCTGGAAGATTTTCGAGCCGTATTTTCGATACACCCGTCTGACTGGATTTTCGCAGTGCATCGTCGAAGGCTTCCGAGATCTACTCGGATTCCCAGACTTGACTGCCGAGACGGTTGAATCCATTTCAGATGCGCTCCGTGAGCACAGCAAGCCGGGGTTCTATCATGACGTGCTGCAGCGACGGTCTAACATCGAACTCACAGTAATCAACATGGAAGACCTTATCGAAGTGGATCGAACACTGTTCCTACCATTGCCACGACTGAATCGTTTCAGTATGCTTCATTCTGCCACCCAAGTTCAAGCTATTGAAAAGGACTATGATGTTGCTATCACGAACCTCGCCCAACACGTCGAAGTCATTCAGCAGGTATGTCGCGATTGGAAACGAGCAACCGTTGCAGGGGTGAAGATGTCTCAGTCCTACCATCGCCGCATGGATTTCACGGCACGTCAGAAGGAAGATGCTGCAAAAGTCTTTGATGGATTGATGTGCGGGGAGTACGCTGGGCTAGATTCCGCAGAAGGTATCCTCTTGGAAGACTACCTCGTTTTTGAATGCTGTCGTGCAGCCTCCGATGCCGATCTGACTGTCCAGTTCCATCAAGGCATACGGGCTGGAAATTACGGAAGCATGGAAGGGTGCACCCCTGCACCGCTCGCCGAACTGTTTCAGACCTTCCGAGACGCCCGTTTCGATCTCTCTCACGCCGGTTATCCCTACCTTCGAGAAGGGGCCGTGCTCGGCAAGACATTCAGCAATGTCTATCTGAACATGTCTTGGATCCATATTATCTCGCCGATAGGTTCGCGACTGGATTTGAGGGAGTGGCTTCAAATGGTGCCTTATAATAAAATTATTGCTTTCGGTGATGACCTGCAGTATGTGGAAGCAGTCTATGGACACCTTAAAATAGCACGTCAGAATTTCGCACTCGCACTTGCCAAAATGATAAGCGAAGGATTGATTTCAGAATCCGTTGCCCTTGACGTCGCGCAAGCCGCATTTCACGAGAATCCTGCAAAAGTCTACGGAGCAAAATAGTAGTAAGCACGCTCCGCGTGCCGTCCACCCAAGCTGGGTTCTGTCAACACTTAGCAAATTGAACCAATAAACTATAGTAAATTTCATAATTATTTGAACACTGTGGGAGGGGCTTCCTAGCCCCGATTATACGTATCGGGATTCGGAAATCCCTCCTACAAGGCGGTTGTGCTACAATGCCTATCCCGGCCGGGGGCAGGCTGGAAAAGTGTCTACTTATTTTTAGAATTCACTATAATGAACCAACTCGCATTACTTCGGCAACCGCCGTACCCATAGAAAGAGCGCAAGGTTCATCCCACCAATAAAACCGAAGATATACGATTGAATCCCCACCAACATCTGATGCGCCTGCCTCAAAGATAGCCCAGCCACGATCGGAATGCCCAGCGCAAGAATTACGAATACAGTTGTCCCCGTGGCACCCTTCGCCTCCCAAAATGTAATTTCGCGTTTCAGCACACGCAAATAATCGCGCGCCCACATTCGCGATATCCACCCGCCTTGAATGTAACCGAGAATAATCCCAACGGCAAAACCAGCACCACACCATCGCACATCTATACTTTCAGCCATTGCCATAGCCGTTGTCCATGTAAGCTGCCCCACCAGCGAAATTACCATAAAAGCAATCAAAATGAAGGGCCTCATGTAGAACGGTAGCAAGCGGCGATATAGTTTGTCAGGTCGACGTTTCTCTGTTTTTTTAAGGGAAATATTCACTGGACTTCTTTCTGGGATGGAACGCCAAACACAATAATCCAAGTTGCCCGCCTCCTCTCCACAGGTGTTTTGTAGCAGCTGCCCATACAAACACCTAATCACCCTGTTATAGATGACAAAACAGAGGAAGTTACACCCGCAAACCTTCAAGGAACATATCATTATCTTCCGGTGTCCCGATTGTTATTCGCAAACAATTCTGCAACGGTCCCGGACGATCGAGGTTACGGACAAGCACACCGTGATCGAGCAAACGTTGAAACACTTCATGGCAAGATTGATCTGTCCGAAAGAGGACGAAGTTCGCATCCGTTGGGAATGGGTGGATGCCATCTATAGCTTTAAGCGCGTTGAAAACCCGTTCTCGCTCGCCCCGAATCAGTTGCAGATGTTGAGCCAATCGTTCGGGACGTTTGAGCAAAAGCGTTGCAGCAATCTGTGAAAAACGGTTGAGATTATACGGCAGGCGGACCTTGTTAAGCTCATCAACGACCTCTGGATGTGCAACGACGTAGCCGACCCGTAAGCCCGCAAGCCCATACGCCTTGGAGAAGGTGCGCGTGATGACTAGATTGGGATACCGCTCCCGCTCCTCCATAAGAGACTGCCCAGAAAACTCGTAATATGCTTCATCGAGGAGCACAAGCGTATCGGGCCGGGAAAGCATCTCGTGAATCACTTCTGCCGAGAAATTGGTGCCTGTCGGATTGTTGGGATATGAGAGGAACACAAGGTTAAGCGCGTGGGCATCAAGATGAGCAGTCCACGCCTCCGAGTCCAGATCAAACTCGTCATTAAGCGGCAATCCGACCGCTTCAAGCCGCGCAACTTGTGCGAGAATCCCAAACATCGAAAATGTTGGGGTCGGAAAAGAGACACACGCCTCCGGTCTGCCGAAAGCCAACATAAAATTGCCGATCAACTCATCAGATCCATTGCCAACGACAATCTCTGTTTTATCAACCCCTAACTGTTCACAAAGTTGTGTTCGTAGCAGGTCTGAACTCGGATCCGGGTAGCGATTAAAATTGAGTTGGTCGAGGGCTTCGGCCAACTCCTGTCGAATCTCCGGTGGTAGATCAAAGGGAGATTCATTCGCGTCCGCCTTAACTCGGTGGGGCGGTTGAGCAACATGGTAGGGGGTGAGGGCCGCGAGATCGTCTCGCAAAAATGGGCGAAGGTTCATTCATTCAACTCACTTTCTAATCAGGATTCAATGATAATCTAGATAACGGATCAAGAAAGCTCCGATACATAATCAACGGCATTTTGAAAAATCGCCAGACCGTCACCTTCTTCCGGTAAATCCTCCCGTGTCCAGCGGGGATGGTTAAGGCGTGTCAGAAAGCGTTCCGGATGCGGCATCATGCCGAAAATCCTGCCGGTGGGATCGCAGATTCCAGCGATGTGGCGATCAGAACCATTTGGATTATCAGGATATTCCGGTGTGCCCCCATTGCTTGAGGCGTAGCGAAACACGACTTGTCCATTGGCTTCAATCTGGTCAAGTATCGGTTGCGGTGCGGTGAATCGTCCCTCCGCATGGGCAACGGGCAGGTAAATGCGAGGCTTCAACCCCTGTGTAAAGATGCAATTACTTTCTTGAGAATCCAACTGAATCCAACGACACTCAAACTTTGCAGAGGTGTTCATAGCAAGGGTGGTCTGTTGCCCATGCTGCGAAGCGATGCGAGGCAATAAACCGGCGCGCACAAGCACCTGAAACCCATTGCAGATACCGATCATCAGCCTTCCTGATTCGACATAAGCGGTGAGGGAATCGGCGAGCTTGTATCGCATCTCGTTTGCTAACAGTATACCGGCGGCAACGTCATCACCGTAAGAGAAACCGCCCGGAATCGCCATAATCTGATAATCCATGAGATCAACCTCACCCGCAATCAGTCGGTTGACGTGAACCAGCGATGTCTCCCCGCCCACAAGTTGAAAGGCGTGATCTGTTTCATAATCGCAGTTAGTACCTGCGGTGCGAAGAATGAGGACCTTCGGTTTCATCTCAATTTTCTCCTATACTAAAGATCTTAAGCCGAGGGATTTTACCATCGAAACGTTCCTTGCCAACTTTCCTTGAGCCGATCGATTGTCGTCTCCACAACCGCACTTCCATTGGTGCCGTTGACAACAAAATCCGCACTCTCGACCACGGTGCCGATGCAACCGATCGGGATACCCGCCATACACCTCTCAAACGCTTCCTGTTTCTCCGGCGCGACTTCCACGATGAATCGACTGTTAGACTCCGAGAAAAGTAACACATCATCCGCTGTAACATCGGCATCGCGGGGCACACCCGTGAGCGAAAGCTGGATACCAAGCCCGCCTGCAAACGCCATTTCCGCCGCAGCCGCACCAATCCCACCCTCAGAGCAATCGTGGCAGGAACGGACAAGCCCCTGATCCATCGCAAGACTCAACGCCTCCATCGTCCGCCTCCCTTCAGCGGGTCGTACCTTCGGGGCAACGTTTCCGATGAAGCCGTGAATCGCATAGTAGTGCGAACCACCAAGTTCAGCGTAGGTCTTACCGATGACATAGATCCGGTTGCCGGGCGATTTCACGTCCATCGAGACCGCTTTGCTCACATCTGGCATAACACAGATCGCAGAGATGAGCAGGGTCGGCGGAATCGCAAGCTGCTCGCCGGTGGTGGTGTCGCGGTATTCGTTGTAAAGGCTATCCTTACCGGAGATGAAGGGCGTACCGTAGGCAACAGCGATGTCGTAACATGCTCTCGCTGCGCGCACCAAGCCGCCAAGACGGTCATGTTTGTCGGGATTGCCCCAACTGAAGTTGTCAAGCAGTGCAGTCTGCTCTAAATTCCCACCCACAGCAATGATATTTCGCAATGCCTCATCAATCGCTGCAGCTGCGCTGTGGTACGGATCAATGTCACCATATTTCGGGTTGATGCCGTTCCCCACAATGACCCCTTTTCGGGAACCGAGAACAGGCGTTGTGATGCAAGCGTCACCGGGCCCATCATTTTCACGCCCAACGAGCGGTTTGAGAACCAACCCGCCCTGAACCTCATGGTCGTACTGTCGGATAACCCACTCCTTGCTTGCAACATTAGGACTTGCAAGGACACGACAGAGGTCTTCGGTGAGTTGTGCAGAATCAACTTGCCCCAACGTAGGCTCAGGGTGTTGTGGTGGATCCCAAACCGCCTTTTTCGTGTGCCGGGGCAAGCCGTTGTGGAGGAAGTCCATATCGAGGTCCGCTACGACCTCTTCACGGTAGAACACACGCAGCCTGTGGGTATCGGTAAACGTACCGAGCACAGTGGCTTCAACCGATTCCGCCTCACAGATTGCCATCAAATCATCCAGATTCTCAGGCGGTGCAGCGATTACCATCCGTTCTTGCGCTTCCGAAAGCCAGATCTCCCACGGATCAAGGGCGGTGTATTTGAGCGGTATGTTTTCCAGATGCACATCTGCTCCTATCTCCTGACCCATCTCACCGACAGCAGATGAAAACCCACCGGCACCACAATCTGTGATATTGCGATAAAGCTGCCGATCCCGCGCTTGCATCAGAGCATCAACGATTTTCTTCTCCATAATCGGGTTCCCGATCTGCACGACGCTGCCGAGGCTTTCGGAGGTGTCATCCAACTCCAGAGAGGAGAACGTCGCCCCGTGAATACCATCGCGTCCGGTGCGCCCACCAACGGCGACGATCAGATCGCCGGGTTCTACCGTTTTATCGCACCGATCCTTGGGAATCAGACCGACGTTGCCGCAATAGACAAGCGGATTTCCCGTATAACGTGGGTCAAATAAGATTGCACCGTTCGCCGTCGGAATCCCCATGCGATTGCCATAGTCCCGCACACCCGATACAACGCCCTTGAAAATCCGTTTTGGATGGAGCGCGCCTTTGGGAAGTTCGTCATAGCTAAGATCGGGGAGCCCGAAGCAGAAAACGTCTGTGTTCAGAATAGGCTTTGCACCAAGCCCCGTACCGAGCGAGTCCCGGATCACGCCCCCAATTCCCGTACCTGCACCGCCATACGGCTCGATTGCGGAGGGATGATTGTGCGTTTCGACCTTGAAAACGATATTATACCTATCATCAAACTCAATAATACCCGCATTGTCCGTGAAAACGGAGACACACCACTCCGCCCCGATTTCCTCCGTCGCCCGTTGGATGAACGTCTTGAACAGTCCATCAATCATCTCCGGTTCCCGCCCTTTTTCAGCATACTCAACCATGCTCTTAAACGTCTTGTGAACACAATGCTCAGACCAAGTTTGGGCGATTGTTTCAAGTTCGACATCGGTAGGATTACGCTCCAACTTGGCGAAGTGCGCTTGAATCGCCTGCATTTCGGCGAGATTCAGCGAAAGCAAACCCTCCTGACTGATGCGTGATAGTTCAGCGGCATCGGCGTTTAAGATTGAAATCTGTTTAACATTCATCGAATACCTCAAAAGATTTGGATTAAAAACAGAAAAATAGCGGCTGGCACTTAAACACTAAATAGCCTGCACCATCGCATCAAACTACATTATCACCGGCAAGTGCCCACACCGACGCTTCGTCCAACGCGGCACGTTCATCGTCGGTCAACTCCCACCCCGCGCCACCCAAGTTTTCCTCAACCTGCTCTGGACTGTCCGGACCAATCATCGCTGCAGAAATCTCAGGGTGTGACAGCACCCACGCAATAGCGACCTGTACAGGCGTCTTCCCCCGCGCTGTCCCAATACTGATTAATGTTTCCACCACACGGTCAGCGTCAGGCGACATGACTTTCTCGAATCCCAGCCGTCCCTGTCCCCACGGCGTATCGGGCGGCGGCACCACACCGTGCCGAAACCGTCCCGTCAATAATCCGACCGCAAGCGGGCTATACGTCATCATTCCCAACCCTTCCGTATGACAGAAAGGCATTATCTCCCGTTCAGGAGAGCGGTCAAGCAAGTTATAATGATTCTGCACACAGATAAAGGGAGCAAGGTTGCGACGATCGCTGATCCACAACCCTTTACACACCTGCCATGCAGCAAAGTTGGCGCAGCCGACATACCGCACCTTCCCCTGCCGCACCAAATCATCTAACGTCCGCAGCGTTTCCTCTATCGGCGTCGTTGGGTCCACATGATGGAGCAGATAGATATCGATGTAGTCCGTCTGCAGGCGTGACAGGCTTTTCTCGACTTCCCGCATGATATGAAAACGTGATAGCCCCCGGTCATTCGGTCCCATTCGGTCATTCGATCCCTTGTTGATAGGCTCGCAGACTTTGGTGGTAATAACGAACTGATCCCGTCGTCCCTTAATAGTTTCGCCAAGGATGCGTTCAGAGTCTCCGCGCTGATAGGTGTTCGCACAGTCGATGAAATTGACACCGCCCTCGATTGCACGTTCAATTGTTGCCTGTTGAATTGCTTTATTGGGTCGTCCACGAAAGGCAACCCCCAGACAGATGGGTGAAACCTGAACGCCTGCCACACCAAAGTTGCGATATTCCATCAATTTGTCTCCTTCAAGAAGTTATCTAAGTCAAAGTTAAAATGGTGCGTCCCTGATCCGGCATATATCGGTGAATAGGGATCGACTTGCCAGTCCTAATCGATTCCGTAATTGCTGCATCAATCTCCATGTGACGCAGCCCCGCCCAACCGTCTGCAACGAAAGGTCTCCCCTCCTTAATGGAAGCGACAAATTCAGCGATTAGATCCTCAAACTGGGTAGCATACGTGCCCCCATCTAACTGTCGCGCATCGCTCCAATGGGTCACATCATGCGAACCGTGTAGATGCCAAAAAGCGGTGCCGGCGATGTTGTCAATTGTTGCCTCTCCCAACTCACCGATCCACTTAATCTGAAATTGCAGGCCCAAATCCTGTGATACCGCCAATGTCCCTACCGCACCACTCTCAAACTTCAGACATGCCGCCTTGTTTCCCATCTCCTCGTCCGCATAAGCGAAAACCTCCTCAACCTCCCCGCTCAGAAACCGAACCATATCAATGATGTGATTCCAAGACCCCAGCGCAGTGCGGACTTGAATCTGTCGAAGTTGCCCCAGTTGACCGCTCTGAATAACCCCCTTCACCCGTTTAACATTGCGTGAGGTGTGGAGGCAGAAACAGATACCAAAGTGTACGCCGTGCTGTCTCCATTCGTCGATCATCTTTTGAGCGATCGGCACATCGGAGGGTTGGATTTTGTATTGTCCATCCGCCCCCGCCAACGGCTTTTCGGTAAAGACATGCAACCCCCGCTTTAGACATTTCATGACAAGTTCATAACGATCCCTTTCACCGACAGGGATAGCCACGATGTCGATCTCTTCAGCGTCCAGCATCTCATCCACATTGGTATAGGCTGATACACCGTATCGGTCCGCGCCCGCCCTCGCCCGCTCTTTAACAATGTCGCACACAGCGACAATCTGGCAATCAGTCAGCCTGGCAAATGACGGCGCATGGTGATTAGAACCCTGTGCACGATACCCAAGAATCGCGACCTTGAACATTGAGAACTTCCTTTCCTCTTCATCTAACTGCATCCCAAAGCGTCGTCAGGTATTCACGACTCCTTTGCAGGACAGCGGGCCGCTCATCGGCTGGGACATTTTCGCAGTTAATCAGATGGACGCGGGCACCCACATTCCGTTTGAACGCCTTGATATACAGTTCAAATGGGCTGTGTCCCGTCCCTAACTCAATCGACCACATGGGACGCGGGCGATCCTTTGCCAGACTGTGGTCTTTCCAACCTACAACCGGTATCCGATTGGGATACTCATCAACAAGCAACCAGCCGTAACCCTCTGCGCTGGTCATGTGTCCGATGTTAAGGATAATACCGGCGTTCTCGCACGACATGGAGTCGAGCAGTAGACGGCAATCGTCCAAACCCTCCACCCACGCAGTATGGTGAATATCAACCCCAATCCGAAGACCTTCATCCATAAAGGTCTCTGCCACCGCGTTCATGCAGGTAGCAAGCCGTCTGATCTCCGTCGCTTTTTCTGCAGTAGGCACCTTAGATCTGCCACAGCTGGGAACAGGATGCGTTAAGTATTTGCACCCCAATGCCAATGCGTAAGCCGCATACACTTTTAATGCCGCAACCGTCGGTTCAATCCCCGCGTCGCTGCCAATATCAATGTCCCCAGAAAAATGGAGTGCGCCGATTTCTAATCCGGCGTCACGTATCGCCTTGCGGACATGTTCAGGATCAGAATCGAGAACATTGGGAAATGGGCTTTCACTCCTACCTTCCGCATTGACAGGTTCGGTTACCCGACTCGTTAGCAATAAGATGAAATCAAAACCGAGTCCCTTAATCGCCGCTAAAGTTTTTTCAAACGACATATGATATCCGACTGCGTGGGTCACAACGCCAAATCTCACTAATCTTCAACTCCTTATTTTTTGTCTAATTTCTGATTATGTCCCTCTATTCCCTAAAAAAAACTTGCCGAGTCCATAGTTTTTCTTGTAAAATTTAAGGAATCCAATGTTGATTCGCGTAAATACGAATCTAATCCGTGCTATCATGCAACCAAATCACTCGCCCGGAGAGGAGAACGTCATACTATAGTGGACCTTAGAATTAATGAGACACTTCAAACCGGTGCGGTTACAAACCGCACCTACTGGCCCCGATAAATCGGGATCGAAACCGAGGGGCAAAAGTGTCTATTTATTTTTTGAATTCACTATAAATCAAATCTCTGGGAAATTCTGATACGCTTAGGAGGACTAACCATGGAACTACGAGTGGAATACTGCTCTGCTTGAAACTACCTACCCAGAGCCGTCAGTTTGACGGACGATTTATTGAGCAAATTCAAAACAGACGTTAAAGGACTTACCCTCGTTCCCAGTGGTGGTGGATGCTTTGAAGTCTCCCTGAACGGAAAGCTGATTTATTCCAAGTTGGAAACGGGAGAGTACCCAACCACAGGACAGATTGTCTCTGCCATCAATGGCGGTTAAAAACAGTTTTTATGATGCGTGGCGGGGCATTCAGCAAACCATCACGCATCACATTTAACCCCACCCACTCGCGCGCCTTGGCATTAGCCGAGGTATCGAAGTAACTTGTAGGTCGAGATTCATATCTCGACAAAATGCTCTCGCATTACTCCCCGCATATCCATCTCGTATTCTATATCCACAATCGGCGGACGGGACGGATACCAATGGATGCCATGCCCCTTTGCTGTGACTAGCTTCGGAAGCACAATATCTTCGACGAGACCGCTGATCGGATGCACGGTATAGATGTTGATCCGATTCACCGCTTCCCAAGTTCCGCCCAATCCCAAGAGTCTTTCCTCCATCACTTCGACAACATAAGTTGCCTTCTCTCGTATGGCATCTCTATCGGTTTCCCCGCGTCGAACAATGCCGTCGGAGTTCAGTGCCGCTTCCAAAAGTTCACCGGCACCCGCAATGATAAAGGTTGATTGTGCTGCATTATCGCAAGGGAGCACATACGAAAAGCCGTAGAGCATCGGGGCTGCCGGTGGCTCTACCACCGGTGCCACATTTGTACGTGCCAACGGATTGAGTTCATCCACATAAAGCCCCCACTCCTGCAAAACTTCGCAGTACCCACGATTAAAGTCAATGAATCCCTCCATAGTGAAAGGTGCCGGACTGCGGAGTTGCATCGCACACAACGCTGTCCGTCCACATCCCTGGGACTTCAAATACGCATCAAGGCGCGTAAATCCCTCACGCCATGGAATGGGAGGTTTCAACGTAACATTGACGATCTCGTAACCGGGATCGGCGATAACACCGCAGGAATACGGATCTATACCCTTAAGGAAATGATAATGACCTTTCGGATTATGAATAAGCACAGTTCCCTCCACAAAGTAGTAGGCACGTTGCTTTGAATCCCGATCGGGGCTCCGCGTGCCGTAACCACAGAGATAGCGGTTGGATTGAACGGAAGTCGTGAAACCCAACAAAATCCTAATGAACCCATGAGCTAATGAATCAACTTTATTCCAAATACCTTTCCGACACAGACCACACAAATTGCGGCTGATAACCGAAAGCTGCTTCTGCCTTGGCGCAACTCAACGTTGAATCCCCAAATCCGCACACGCCTGGAGTACATTAAAGGCACCTTGAACGTTATCCCCGTAAGTGCGCGTATCGGGGACAACCCCCGCATTCGCCCACGCGCCCAAGTGGACAACCGCCTCCGCCTGCACACCCACTAACGCTTGATATACCTCACCGGCATCGGTCAGATCAACGCGCAAGAAACGAGACATTCTCTCTTCAGAAGATAATATGTCAACGCCGGTAACACTGTGGCCCGCATTCACCAATTCCTTCACAACATAACAACTGATGCGGCCACTCGCACCGGTGACGAGAATCTGCATTTCCAACTCCTTTTCGTTGCCCTAATCCCCCAACTTTGGTAAACTGAAAGAGATTATCGTATGCTTTCAACTAATTTACCCCTAAATGAAAGGAAATCTATGGACTTTAACGAAATCAAGTTTCAGGACGCAAAAACACAAACCTACCTCGGCAGTCCAAGCATCGTCCGCCTTGCGGATGGAACGCTGCTCGCAACACACGACTATTTCGGGAAAGGCTGCCCCCTGAACCACGAAAATGAGGAACACCTGACCAGCGTCTACCGCTCTGACGATAACGGAGAGACGTGGAGCAACCTTACCCACATCGCTAACGCATTCTGGAGCTCGCTCTTTACCCATAACGGCAGCGTCTACCTGCTCGGCATATCGCAGCAATACGGATCGATTGTGATCCGACGCAGCTGCGATGGCGGATATACATGGACCCATCCCAAAGACGAGAAATCTGGCTTACTGTTTCGGGGCGGTCCTTTCCGTGAATCTCCCAATTACCACTGTGCCCCCATGCCAATCCTTCTGAAAGATGGCAGGCTGTATCGGGCATTCGAGGACTGCGATCCATGTGTCTGGGGCATCGGCTTTCAATCCCTTGTTATTTCCACCGACGCGGACGCAGATCTACTAGACGCTGCGAACTGGACGATGAGCAACAAACTCCCCTTCGATCCGGCATGGGTTCCAGAGAACTGGGGAGAATTGGAGCGTCCGGGCTGGTTAGAAGGGAATATGGTAGCAACAAAGAACGGGGAAATTTGGAATATCCTCCGCTTCAACTCGCTTCCGCTGTGGGACAAAGCAGCAATCGTTAAAATTCACGACGATGGCAAGACCATCACCTTCAACCCAGAGACGGGGTTCATCGACTTTCCCGGCGGAATGACAAAGTTCACCATCCGTTTTGACTCGGAGACTGGCCTTTACCTGACCCTTAGCAACAACAATCCCAACCCAAGTCAACCCTCTCGCCGCACCGTGCTGTCGTTGCACACCTCGGAAGACCTCCTCCATTGGGATCACAAACTCACGCTGTTAGAGGACGATCAGGGCTTACCACATGAGCAATCCGTTCAGTTGACCGGCTTCCAGTATGTGGATTGGCAGTTTGACGGCGACGACATTTTCTACATCGTTCGCACCGCTTACGATGGCGCACATAACCATCACGATGCCAATCGGATTACGTTCCATCAGATTCGCGATTTTCGGCGTCTGCTGTAGGTTGGATTGAACGGGGCACAGATTCCGAATGCCATCATGTCCCCGACAAATCGGGACTAATCACATTCGCTTACCATACAAACACTGTCCCCAACAGTTCAGTGGGGTTATCCCGCAATGTATCATAGATCCGTTTCGCTTCGCTCACCGGAACGACATCGCGGATTAAGGGCGCAATTTTCACCGCCCCCCGATCGACCAGACGACACAGATTCGCCAAATCATCACGATCAAAATGGCTGTTCTGTTTGAGTTGAATCTCCTGTCCCTGACCGAGGTTAAAGGTATAGGTCACTTTGCCCCGTCCAGCGATGAATATCACCCTGCCACGTCGGCGCACAGCACTTATGAGTTGGTCCTCCATACCCGGCACACCGGCAAAGTCAATCACTGCATCAAACGTCCCATCAGCGACTCCTCTTTCCCAGCCATCCCCCGAAACATCCAGAACGGTTTCAGCCGCACCGATCTCCCTAGCAAGCTCCAGACGGTTGGGGTTGATATCGCAGAGCGTGGGGCGGGCACCCATAACGGCTGCAATCTGTGCAGCGACCTGACCGATGATGCCAGCTCCCACAATCAGCACCCGCTCCCCCATTTTCAATTCGGTATTGCGACAGGTACGCATAGCGACACTAGTCATTCCAAAAAGCGCAGCCTCTGTGCGGTCAATCGAGTCGGGCAACTTGATGAGCAGATCATCTTCTGCCATTACAATGTACTCCGCATGGATAGCACTCATATACAGCACATCCCCAATCTGCAATTCGCTGACATCGGGCCCCACCTCAATCACCCGTCCCACATTTTGGTAGCCGTTCCCGCCGGTGGGCAACTGTTCATCTTTGGGAGCGTAGTTCCCGCCAATCAGTTGATTTCGTTCCGTGCCGTTTGTTATCCCGGAATAGATTGTCTCGGTTTTGACTTCGTTACCAGTTGGTCCTTCCGGTTCGGGCCAATCATCGACAAGCACTTTCTGCCGTCTCTTGTCAGGTAAGCCTTGAATACTCAACGTACGCATTGATTCTTGCCCCCTAAATCCTTCCCGCCAACCACTGAATTCCCTGTGAAATCACCGTGCGGAAATTTGGGTCAGAAAAAACCTGATCGTCGTGTCCTGACTGACAACAGAACACACGCGCGTTCCTGTACCGTCGAGCCCACGCTAACGTTTTCATACTATCGGGGTGATCGGTGGTCAACAGCAATTCACTATCCTCCCCCGGACCTGCCATGATATAAATCTCATCCACCATCTCCCACGGGTTCAATCCCTGTGTTATCGGATGCTGTGAATTCACGACGTCAACAGGCACGTCTTGGTCAATTTGGACCCCGAAACTGCGATCTTGGATGCCGCATAGGTCAGACCACAGCTGCCACTGTGGAAACGCAAGGATCGCGTGGTGCAGCACCAATATGCCCGTCCCATTTTCGCCCAACGCTTCAATGGTTTCCTTGACTCTCCCGTCCTCGGGCATCTGCCGATGAAAGTTATAGAACACAAAAACATCATACTGCTCGCGGACTTTGCCGGCATCGGCTGCAAAGTTCTCCAGATCTTGCAGGTAAAAATCTATTTCGGGAATACTCCTGAACAACCCGTGAAATCCCGGCACATCAAAGGCATGTTGCCCAGTGATCACCGCTGTCTTAATTTTGCTCATAATTCCTCCAATTACAAACAACTACAAAAATCAAGTCGGCAATTTCGCCCCAACATAAATCAGATCATGCCGATTATAGTCAAAAGCAAAGTGGACATACTCCTCCGCTGCATCCACAAAACCATCTGGATATTGCAGTTGCCCCGGAAAATCAATCAGCGTCCGCTGGTGTGGCCATGTTTCCATGTCATCGTCGGAAGCCCACAACGCCAAAGGATTTCGGACGCCCGGCTTCGGATTCGGGTTATGGATCAAGACAATTCGTCCGGTGCTAAGGCGGTGCAGCCGAAACTTTGTGCCGGGGTTCGGGATGTCGGTAGCTACCGGTGAGGACCACGTCCGTCCCCAGTCTGTAGACTCGCTCCGTTTCAAATAACCGGTGCGATCAGCACGAATCAGCATCACCAACCGACCGTCTCGCAATTCGACGAGGTTGTTTTCCGCCCAACCCGCAGTCGGTCCGGTTTCGGCAGATTTCTCCCATGTCTGTCCCTTATCACTACTGATTAGCACACCGTTGACCGCACTATTGAACGATCCATCCGCTAACGGAGAAGCAACCGGATCAGCCACCGTATCGTAGCTTTGAAACGGCAGAAACCACTCACCCCAGCTGCTGATGTACAGGTTCCGTATGAAAGCCCTCCTCGGCAGCAGCATGGAAGGAACTGGATCCTCCCACGTTTCGCCACTATCCCCACTGGTTAGAACAAAAACTTGCCAATCTTCAAACCGACCGAGATGACTCTCGCCGAGGATGCGAATCTTTTCGCCGTGGACAATGACCTCAGAGAGAAGACAAGCACGATCATCGAAACGGAGGACAGTTTCCGGTGCACTCCAAGTCGCTCCCTGATCCGTCGATCGACACATCGCTATATGATTCTCTATCTCCGGCTCGTGCGTCCCCCCGGTCATGAAAATGATGCCCCAGTCGCCATTGGGGAGTTGACGCAGTGCCTGATCGCAAACACAGTGATTCGGCGGTGCCCCTTTGTATACATGTACACGTCGATCCATGGTGCTATTCTCCCACAACTCAAAAACCGCATCACAAAGAAATATGTTTGGACATATAGTTCATCAGGACAGTACGCCGCTGGGTATCGCTCCTCCACGGATAAGCACCATGTGTCTGTGCGCCTGCCATGAACATAAGCACATCCCCCGCTTTCATTGACACATGGCGGACCAGTCCCATAGGTTCATCGCAGGATTGGACCCCCGGCGGCATAGGATACCGCGCCTTATGGCTACCCGGAAGGCAAACAAACCCGCCATCCGCTTCCGTCACATCGCGCAGTTGCCACGCCACATTCACCGAGTCACAGTAGGTTCGTCCATTCTGGAAGATGTAGCTATTTCCCGGCCTCGCAGGATCGCTGCCACTATGCAGCGCGTGCCCAGCAGTCCCCTTCACCGAGCATATCGCTGTGGCGTTGCCACAGCGGAATCCACTCCCCTCCATCCAGTTTAATCGACGTATCACCGCGGGATGGGCAATCATCTCTCGGAAAGGATCGCAATACGGCTTCGGTAGTTCAAACAGGCCTCCGAGATCAGGTCTCCCTGTCCCCGCGAGCGTTTTTGAGCCTTTGTCAGGGGCTCCACCCACCACAATCCGATCCGCAAACTTGTCGATTGCTTCGTTTGCTGCTTCAAGCCACGCCGTATCCATCACATTCCGAATCACAAGGTGTCCGCACAGATCCCAGAAGTAGAGCTCCTTCTCATCAATCTCCGATTCCGGATCACGGATATAGATCGATGGGTGATACACTTCGGACGATTCGTCAATTCGACAGGTCTCCCCATCCGATTTCACCACAGGTGGCGGGTAGACACGATGGAAATTCTGTCCCTGCATAACCGCCCGTTGAACCGGCGTCAACTCCGCCATCCACTCAGGAGGCGATTCCTTCTCACATGTGGTATCAGCCACAATTGATTGCCGCGCGTTTTGGGCGATATATCCGTATGCGAGCAGTCGCTGCGGCCCCTTCCCCTTCCACGGTCTCATCCCGTGCAGCATGGTCTCGGCGCAGAGCAGTAGGTCCCCCGCTTTAAGAGATGGCTGGACGGTCAGGCCCATATCATCCACGCCGGTCAGTACATCTTGCGGCGTTTCGACGTAGTTCTTGTGGCTGGCTGGGATCAGGACAAAACCACCATCACCTTCTTCTACGTCTGCCAATGCCCAAACTGCAAGTACTCCCTGACAGAACCGGGCATCGTTCTGTTGATAGTAGCCGCGAGCCATGTCCCGAGGTTCGTTGCCGCCGATTAGCGGACTGTCTACTTCCTCCCCCGCTGCTCCGAGGAGACGTGGCTCCCGGTCAAGACGGAACTCTTCCCCACAAATCTGGTTGAGATACCATACTAGTAAGGGATGGTCGCGCAATTTTGCTAAAGAGTCTGAAAGCGGAGAAGCCCCTTTTTCATCAAGATCGCTATTACACGCCTCGATCTCCTCTCCTGTCAAGACATCTGGAACAATTAGATAGCCAGCGACATCAAAGCAATAGTTCTCCTCACTGCTCATTTGCTCTCGGTCCATCACGTCCCTCCTCGGCACTGCCGTTCTATCTTCTCACGTTTCACGCATCACATCTTATGTCAACACTTCAACCAAGCGCTTGGCGATTGCTTTCTCCTCGCCCGGCATCAACGTCATCGGATTGAACACCACATTGTCCGCGCCGCCACCGTTCACGATGGAAGGAGATCCGTCTCTCAACTCACTGTTCACCTGTGCCGCAGTTTTTCCAGACGAGGCGTCAAGGGTGATTTGTACCGATGGATGCTGCTTGGCATCAACCACCACTGCATGAACCCCATCAATCGAGTCTGCGGCTTGCGCGATATGTTCCATCTGTGCACGCCATTCGGCATACTCCTCTTTTTCATCCTTCGCAAGGAAGATCTCAACAGCTGTAAGTAGTCCCATGACCTCCTCTTTGCCGACCTTCATGCCACGTCCAATCGCGCTGTGTGGGTTGGAGTTGAGCCGCGCTGCCTCGACAAACTCCTGTTTCCCGATGACCAATCCCGAATTTTGAGGGCCACGCATCCCTTTCCCGCCGCTGAAATTGACCAACGACGCACCCAAACCAGCAATCTCTGTCAGGTTTGACCGGGGCGGCAACTGTGCCGCAGCATCAACCACCACAGGCACGCCACGCGCTGTCGCTTCGGGGATAATTTCTGCAAGCTGCTCCTTCGGCTGTGCACCAAAGAAGAAGACAATTGCCGCGGTATTCGGACCAATCGCATCTATCATGTCCGCTGCCGTAACCGCTTCGCGGGTGCCGACCTTGACCAACGTCCCACCAACAGCCTCAATTCCCTGATGGATATAAAAATGTGAATCAACCAAGCTAATAATAAACTCGTTTTTTGCACCGCTCGTGTCCGGTAGCTTGTGAACGCGATCCATATCTGTGCCAGTCAGACACGCAGCAGCAGAGACCTGTACACCACTCGCTGCTCCACAAGAAACGAACGCAGCTTCGACCCCGATCATCTCCGCTAGTTTGTCACCCACTCTCTCATGGAGTTCATTGAGATGGATAAACGAATTTGCTGCCTCGCTCATGGATTCGACCACCTCTGTCGGCATGATGCTGCCGCCGAGTGTCGTGATAGTCCCACTTGCGTTAATAAAAGGTTTGATACCTATATCTTGATACGTTAGCATTGAATCCCTCCTAATAAATCTCTTGACTACAAATAAAATTATGCACTTGAGTTTGTAGTAGCGCGTTCATTGCGCGGCCAGACGGGCGATACATCAGCCAACTACAAATACAAATCCAACCAATTTTTCGCATGGTTATTGAAATCAGCGCATGATGAATGCCCCAAATCGGGGTAGATCATCAACGCTTTATGGCTTACGATCCGTTCAAACACCGGAACAATCGTGTGGTACGGGCAAACGTCGTCTTTCATGCCGATATTGACCAGCATCGGACGGGTAATCATTTCTACCAGATTGAGCGGATCAAAATAGGCGAGTGTTTCGAGAACGACCTCTTTCTGGTCGGGGTGTTGATTCAGATATTCGCCTAACTCCACATACGGGTTCGTTGTCACCTCAATCGCGAGCGGATAGTTACACAAAAACGGTTCTTCGGCAACGCCAGCCTTGACTCGTCCATCTAAAGAACTCGTTGCAAGCGTCAATCCTCCGCCCTGACTCCGGCTCCACATCCCAATTCGATCCGCATCAACTTCGGAACGCCTCACCAAAAAATCGATGCCCCGCACACAATCCATATACGCCCCACGATAAAAATATCTGTCTCGATCTGTAATATGATAGGTGAGGTACGTCCCCGATTCAATTTGCCACTCCGTCTTGCTCTCGCCTTGGCTTCGCGGAAACAACGTGAGGACAGCGTATCCCTGAAGCACAAGATGCGTTGGGATCTGCTTGCTCCCGCTATAGCCGGGAACAGCCAGAATCGCGGAACATTTGCCCCGCGGATTATCCTTCGGCACCGAGTACCAACCCCGGAGTTTGATCCCGCCAAAACTGGTCAACGTCACGTTATAGGTGTCGAACTCTCTACCGCTCAATTCAGGCGCAGGTGAGAGTTCAGGTTCCATCGGAATTTCATTGAGTACGGCGTGTGTCCCTTCCCAGAACTCCCGAATGTCATTTGGTGAATACATCCTCCGATACCTCCGTCGAACATGAAGCGGTTATTGAGGATAGGCGATCTATTTCTAGCCCTATTTCCTGATTTTTCATCATACCGTTTTGTAGGAACGCTGTCAACAAAAAATTCTTTCAGGTGCGGAATCCCGACACTTTAGTGTGTTGGAGTATGTTATACTCAATAGTGGATTTTAGAATTAATGAGACACTCCAGACCGGAGCGGTTAGCAACCGCACCTACCGGGGGGCGAAAGTGTCTATCTGTTTTTAGAATTCACCATAGTAGGTAAGGCATAGGTCGATGTTAGATCTCGACATGCAAATGTGAATTTTGGAAAATTGACCTACGAAGTAACCTAAATTAATTTACTCAAAATCAAATGACGTTCTCTGTTGATTTACCCCTAGCATCCGTGTTATAATTATGGGTAATCAGTTGTTTGTCCCTAACTTATCCCCATTGACCGCTGATTTCCGCCACTCATTCCAGCTGAAAGAGCTCTTTAATTCAAAGGAGGGAGCGCGTTCTTAATGGCTTACTATATAACAGAAGAATGTGTCGGTTGCATGGCATGTCTAACAAATTGTCCCGTTGATGCCATCACCGGTGATCGCAAAATGCTTCATATTATCGACCCAGATATCTGCATCGACTGTAGTGCGTGCGGCATGGTCTGTCCGGTCGAAGCCATCCATGATCAGAATGGAGATGTCGCTAAGTTTATCAAGCGTCCCAAGGACCGCCCGATCGCCGTCATCTACGAGGAACTCTGCTCTGGCTGTGATTTCTGTGTCCACATCTGTCCGTGGGATTGTCTAGAGCTAAAAGATCCAGCGACCGGCGAACACGCCGAGAGTTTCTTCGGTATCTGCGAACTTGTGAAACCGAGAGATTGTGTCGGATGCAAACTCTGTGAGGAGGTCTGTATCAAAGATGCTATCCGTGTTGAGTCCCCAATTTTAGTTGAATGGCAAGAAGCGGCGGATTAATTATGATTAGAAGTATGACGGGCTACAGCCGGCATAAAGCAGAAGCACCTTTTGGCCAGTTGATTATTGAGATCAAATCGTGGAACGCTCGCTACTGTAAAGTAACCGTTCGCACCCCAGAGTTTCTATCCAGATTCGATCATCAGATTCACAGTGCCATCCGGAATCGGGTTTCGAGAGGGCAAATCCAAGCCACAGTCGAGTGGACTGAAGACGCTTCGACTTCAAACCAACTCCCCGTTCTCAACTCTAAGCTGGCAGAGCAATATCATCAGTCGCTTGTAAAGTTACAAAATAGGCTGCAATTCGGGGGCGAGATTTCACTTTCCTTGCTAGTGCAGCTTCCCGGCGTCCTAACTGCACCGAAAGCCGATCTGGACGAAGAAGCGGTCTGGAAGGTGTTACAATCTCACCTAGAAACCGCTCTGGATAGATTGGAAACAACCAAGCGGGCAGAAGGGGCTGCGATGCTTGAAGAAATCAAAGGAACCCTCCACTCCATCCAACTCCTGACCCGGAAGATAAAGGCAGCAAGTGCAGATCTCGTCGAATCCACGCATACACGACTCGAAGCGCGTTTGAACGAGCTTCTTGAGGGACGCGTTAAGATTGATTCACACCGTCTCACGATGGAGGCTGGTGTCATTGCCTCCCGTTCGGACATCACGGAAGAACTGGTGAGGCTCGATAGCCACTGCTCTCAGTTTGATGAATATCTGCAATCAACCCAACCCATCGGCAGACAACTCGACTTTCTGCTGCAAGAGATGAATCGAGAGGTAAACACCATCTCCGCCAAAGCGTCTCGATCCTCCATCTCCTACGCCACCGTTGCCCTAAAAACAGAGATCGAAAAAATTCGAGAATTGGTTCAGAATGTGGAATAAACCACCCTCCCAGAAGGGATTATTCATTCTTATATCGGGCCCCTCTGGAACCGGCAAAACGAGCGTTATCAAAGCACTCTGCGAAGGCGACACAACGTTAGCGTTTTCGATCTCCGCAACGACTCGCCCCCCCCGTTCCGACGAGGTTGATGGCGTTGACTACCACTTTTTAGATCAAAACAAATTTGAAGATCTAATTCAGTGCAACGGCTTTCTGGAATGGGTGAAATATGGCGGACACTACTACGGCACCTTGAAATCTACAATAGAATCAACCATCGAAAGCGGTAAGGATCTGATTTTAGAAATTGATGTGCACGGTGCCAAAAAGATAAAAGATCTTGGCATCCGCTATACGAGTATCTTTCTCTTACCTCCCTCCCTCGAAAGTTTAGAGAAGCGGCTTCGCAACCGCAAGACAGAATCCGATTCGGAACTTCAACAACGTTTGCTGACATCGAAATCAGAATTCGGTTGTGTTAAAGAGTACAATTATTGTATCGTGAATCCGGACCATAATGTCGAAGAAGCTGTAACTCAAATCCGCAACATCATCTCCGCAGAACGCTGTCGAATCGACGACCAGCTTCTCGATGCAATCTCCCAAGAGTTTTGCCGCTAGTAACCTTATCGGGAAGGCTAGCCCCCACTCCCATGAAAAGGAAAATTGACATGACCGGAGATGACAGGGCAAAAACCCACAATACACCAAAGGTTGAAATCTCAGTCCGCAACTTCGGACCGATTGCAGAAGCAGATCTTGATTTGCGTCCGCTAACAGTGTTTGTCGGTCCTAGCAACACCGGCAAGACTTATCTCTCTGTGCTGATCTATGCACTGCATCGAGTCTTTGAGGGATTCTCAAGGTTTCCTAGACTGGACATTATATGGCTCCTAGGGTATGGGTTGGGATCCGCTTCTTCGACAGATAATATTGAGTTGGAAAAAGAACTTCGGGAGGTATTCAACAAGCTGCACAAGGGACAACCGCTCAAATTTTCGGATCTACCTAAGGTGGTGCGCGAACCTACACAATCTAGTCTCAATAATCTAAAGGGGCACAGTGATACCTTGGAGACTGAACTCAAACGTTGTTTTGATCTCGATTCAGTTTCGGAGCTGATACGATTAACCGGTGAACCGCATAATGAAATAAAAATTTCATTCAAAGTCAATGAGCCAAATCAAAATCTCTGTAATTTTGACATAAGGGTTTCCAAATCAGAGGTCACCGTAGATGGAGGTCTCAACAGGGAGATGGTTATTCCCCAAGATCCTTCTCAACCTTTTTTTGGGCCTAGTAAAATCCTAGCACAGCGGCATTATCTGCCAGCCGCCCGGAGCGGTATCATGCAGAGCCATCGGGTAATTGCCAGCTCCCTTGTCGCACGCTCCACCCGTGCCGGGTTAGAAACATTGGAGATTCCAACACTTTCGGGAGTAGTAGCAGACTTCATGCAAGAGCTTATACTCTACAAACAAGATCCAAGACCAGATGATGGAATGAATCACATTCCCGACGCTCTGGAGTCCAACGTGCTAGACGGACAGATAATCATGAAACCCTCACCGACAGGGTATCCAGAGTTTCTCTACCGCCCGCGGGGAATGGACGAGGATATACGTCTGACCCGCTCCTCGTCAATGGTGTCTGAACTCGCGCCCCTTGTGCTGTTCATCCGCGGTCTCGTCCGCCCCGGCGACACACTCATTATCGAAGAACCCGAAGCCCATCTACATCCCGCCGCTCAAACTCAAATGGCAGCGACCCTCGCCCGTTTGGTCCGCGCCGGAGTCAGGGTGCTGGTAACAACGCATAGCGACTTCATGCTCCAAGAGATTGGAAACTTGATGCGTGTCGGTATACTCAAGGAAAAAGACGCGCTGAAGAAAGAGACCAACGATTGGTTGTCACCGGAGGAAGTAGGAGCGTGGCATTTTCAAAAAAATCAGCCGGTGAAGGAAATCCAATTTGATCACACTGTAGGCATAGAGCCGGAGGATTATGAAGATGTGGCTGAATCCCTCTACAACCGTTGGGCAGGTCTCCAGAACCGAATTGAGGAGCTGAAAGACGAGAGTGAACATCAATGCGAATAGGGTTCTCGACCACATCCGGGCGCAGGTGGATGGGGGGAGTCTTACCGATTCATGTAGCGGCGAAGGATGTCGCGTGGATATGACCGGCATACCATCGGAGCGGGTTGTGATACATGTTGAATGTGAATTCGACTCGCGTAACAGAACAGAAAAAAGATGTGACCGTCTTCTCCTCTATATTGACGGAAACAACCTCGTTGCGGCCCCCATTGAGCTCAAGAGCGGCAAAGCCGAACAGGCGGAAGTCACTGAAAAGTTGCAAAACAGCTTTCGCTTTGCCGCCACCATCGTTCCAGGAATGAGGCCTTTGACAACCGTTTACAGACCAATTCTGTTCCAAGGGCGGGGTATTAAATGGACCAACCCCAGAGGGACAAAACAGTTCAACGTGAACTTTCGCGGCAACAAGCTGCGGATTCGGGTAGGAAGATGCGGAAAAAGCGAGAATCTAGTGAGAGCTTTATCTGAGCCAGATTAACTTTCACTCTCCACAAACCCATTACAGGATCTACCCTCTTAAACACAATGCCAACCCTCACCCTCAAACCCACACACAAGCCCGTCAGAGAATATTACACCGCACTCAACCGATACGCTCAACTCGGTGTCACGCATGAGACTGCCGTCCGCTCGGCGTTCCAATTCCTGCTCGAATCGTGTGGACGACAGTTTGATTGGACACTCGTCCCTGAACACTCAATGTCCCCCCTGACAAGGGGGGCTAGGGGGGTTAAAAACAAGCGGATTGTCCTTGATGGTGCATTGATTGACGGTTTCAGGCTGATTCACGGCTATTGGGAGGCGAAGGATATCCACGACGACCTACCCACCGAAGTGGTACGCAAGTTTGAGAAAGGCTATCCCCGCAACAACATCCTCTTCCAAACCCCACACCGCGCCATCCTTTGGCAGAACGGTCAGCAGGTACACGATGCAGCCCTGACCGACCCGACACAACTGATAAAGATTCTCGACACCTTTTTTGCCTACCGTCCACCAGAATACACCGAATGGGAGGAGGCGGTCGCGCATTTCAAAGACAGAGTCCCCGACATCGGGAGCGGGTTGGCGGATTTAATCCAAAAAGAACGAGATACCAACCTCCGCTTTACCGGGGCGTTTAAAGCTTTTCACGAGAAATGTTGTCAATCAATTAATCCCAATCTCTCTGAAGCTGCCGTCGAGGAGATGCTGATCCAGCACCTCTTGACCGAGCGGCTATTCCGCACCGTCTTCAATAACCCCGACTTCACACGCCGCAATGTCATCGCCAACGAAATTGAGAAGGTGATAGACGCACTCACAAGCCAGTCGTTTAGCCGTGATGATTTTCTCCGCAGCCTTGACCCGTTCTATGCAGCAATTGAACGCACCGCCGATACAATCAACGATTTTTCCCAAAAACAGGGATTCCTCAACACCGTTTATGAGCAGTTTTTTCAAGGCTTTTCGGTAGAGGTCGCCGATACACACGGAGTGGTCTACACACCGCAGCCGATTGTCGATTTTATGGTGAGAAGCGTAGATCAGATACTACAGTCTGAATTTAATCGCTCCCTCTCCGATTCCAATGTTCACATCATCGACCCGTTTGTGGGGACCGGCAATTTTATCGTGCGGACCATGCGCGAAATTCGCAAAACCGCCCTAGCGAAAAAGTACACGACAGAATTGCACTGCAACGAGGTGATGCTGCTGCCCTACTATATCGCTTCAATGAACATTGAGCATCAGTTTTACGAGACGACAGGACAGTATCAACCGTTTGATGGCATCTGCCTCGTCGACACATTTGAACTGGCAGAGGACTCCCACTACTATGCAGATTCGTTGTTTACAGAGGAGAACACGCGCCGCGTTGAGGAACAGAAACAGGCACCGATGTTTGTCGTTATCGGCAATCCGCCTTACAACATGGGTCAGGTTAATGATAGCGACAACAATAGGAACAGGAAGTACGAGACAATGGACCAACAGGTTGCGGACACCTATGCAAAAGATTCCACAGCGACGCTTAAAAATAAACTCTCCGATCCTTATGTGAAGGCAATTCGGTGGGCATCAAATCGGATAGGAGACGAAGGGGTTGTCGCCTTTGTAACAAACAACAGTTTTCTTGACAACGTGGCGTTTGATGGGATGCGGAAACACCTCGCGGCCGATTTTGATGCGATTTATATTCTGGATCTAAGTGGGAATGTCCGCAAGAACCCAAAACTCTCAGGTACAACACACAACGTCTTTGGAATTCAGGTCGGTGTGAGCATCAATTTCTTCATCAAGCGGCGCGGCGAGACAAATTCCCAAGCAGCAATCTTCTATACCCGGGTTGAGGAATTTTGGCGAAAAGAGGACAAGTATCGCTATCTCGATTCAAAGGAGTATTACCGAAACATTGAATGGAAGTTTATAACGCCTGATCAGCGATACACATGGCTGACAGAGGGTCTCCGCGCCGAGTTTGAAACCTTTATTCCGATGGGAACTAAGAAAACAAAGGCGACAAAGGGTGAAGTAGTGAATGTGATTTTTAAGATTTATAGCAACGGCATCATAACCGCCCGTGATATGTGGGCTTACAATTTCAATTCCAACACCCTCACTGATAACATGAATCGGCTGATCGAAACTTATAACGCAGAGGTCGATAGATGGAAACGTCGAGAAAATCGGGACACAGATGTCAATGGTTTTGTGGTTTATGATGATGCGAAAATTAAGTGGGATCGACAATTAAGACAACACTTAAAACGAGGTAGAATTGCCGAATATGATGAAGAAATGCTGAGAAGTTCATTCTACCGTCCGTTCATAAAATCAAACCTATACTTTGATCGTATCATGAACAATTGCGTGTATGTGTTTCCATCCATCTTTCCTACACCAGAGACAGAGACGAAAAATCGGGTAATTTGCGTCAGTGGGCTCGGAAGTAACAAACCTTTTCAGACCTTGATGACAAAAATAATTCCGTGTTTTGACATACTTGAAAAAACGCAATGCTTTCCCTTCTACACCTACGACGAGGATGGGAGGAATCGCAGGGAAAACATCACCAATTGGGCATTGGCACAATTCCGGGAACATTACCGAGACGAGGCAATCACGAAGTGGGACATCTTCCATTACGTTTACGGTCTGCTCCAGCACCCGACATATAGGGAGCGATATCAGGCGAACCTCAAGCGGGACCTGCCACGCCTGCCGTATGCGCCGGATTTCTGGGGATTTGCAAAAGCAGGGCAGCGGTTGGGAGAAATTCACATCGGCTATGAAGATATAGAGGAATATCCACTCACATTAATCGAAACGCCGGGAAAATCCCTCGATTGGCGCGTCGAAAAGATGAGATTGTCGAAAGACAAAGCGCAAATAAAATACAACGATTTCCTGACCCTCGACGGAATACCGGCGAAGGCGTTTGAATATCGGCTTGGGAATCGGTCCGCGTTGGAATGGGTGATAGATCAGTATCGCGTCAAGACAGACAAACGGAGCGGCATCGTCAACGACCCAAACCGTGCAGACGATCCAGAGTACATCGTCAAGCTGATTGGGAAGGTGATTACTGTTAGTTTGGATACAGTGGAGATTGTGGAGGGGCTGCCGGTGCTTGCATCCTGATTTATTGGAGGGTAGGGATCTGAAGCTTTCCCCACGCTTGCGGGGGGCTAGGGGGGTAGGAGTGCCTACCCATTAAACATAGGCCATGAAGAAACGTCTAAAGTTGGGGTTAGAATGGGTGAGGAGGAAACTATGAGTATCTATTTAGACCGACAACGATTAGCACAAGAAAAATCACTGGAATGGCTGTTACGCGATATGAAGCCGGCTGAGATGATTACTGTACATCGGTGGGTTAAGAACAGCTCCCACGAGTACGCTATCTACTGCGCTTTAATCCCATCCTATAAGATTGAGGGTGCACTTTCCGACCCAGTAGATTGGGACTTGCATTTTTATCAGGGCACACCCAGTGCTGTGGATGTAGGACAATTTCAATACCTACGCTATGGAAACGACAGCCAGATTGAGCCTTTGGTCATTAACCGAGAATTCAACGAATCACAAATTAACTATGGCAAGAGAACAGAATATAGCGAGATATCTGAGGAATTCCGTCTTTTTCACAACCTCTATCATGACAAAGAGAAGGATAAATACATCAAGATCGATGACGAAGGTAATGAACACCGAGTGATTGTCGTTGAACCGAACCATATCCAGATACGGTTCAAGGAGCTTCGTCAGTTCTTGGCAATCAAAGAGATGTATCTATCAATTCAATTCCGCTATTACGAATTTTCAAAATATTCACTCGGAGCACTCGGGGCTATCGAGGATAAAATAAAGAAGCGGAGAGAAACCACAACGGATGGTGAAATATGTTGGGAACACTCCTACTACACGGAAATCCATGAGAGCGAGCAAGCGTTAGTGTGCTAGAGGGAAAGCGACTTATTGAACCCCTACCGAAGTCCAAGAGCGGTTTCCCCGGATTTGCTGAAGAACCAAAGAAAAAGCACGTCAAATTCATCGTCGGTATTGACGAAAATGAGGAGAAGATTTACCACACCTGCAATCCTACCAAACTAAATCGTTATGGCAATAACCCGGGTGCCATCTATGACATAACTCCTGTACATTTCCATAAACAGGTTTTAGATAAATACTACGAAAAACCCAGGATGTACTCGGTAGAAGATTCGCGGGTGAGCTGCCCTTGGTGGGGAATTCGTATTAACAACCACCACAACGCCAAAGTCATCGTGTGGCTGAGAGAGCTCTCCTCACTGCCTTACAAAGAACAGTTACACTGGCGAACCCACAATATCCTACCCGAAGGTGGTCTGAGTAAGACCTATTTTGAGCGTTACCTCAAAGGATCGTTCACAGCGACTTCAGATCAACCTGAGCATCTATTCAAACAAAGGTATGAACATCTACGAAAGGAATCTGAAAAATATCTCGGTTGGCAGCTGTTGTGCCCGTTGGAGCCCCGCGATGAGCATCACCTCAAAGGCTTGAGAGTTCCGTCTACTGATGAGCAGCGTGATTTTGATGCGTTGGTTTTGAGTCTCACAAAGATACTAATTGACTCCCTAAACCAAAAAGAATTGAAAAAACTGATTTCGCTAAAACAGGAGGAGAATCTTAGTCCCAATCAGCAGGAGCGTCTTAAAGGGAGTATCGGATGCCTTGAAATCGCCCTCAGTTGCTGTGGTATTGAAGATGCCGCGGAGCACATCGCTTTTCTGCGAAAACTTCAAAGTTTGCGTTCAACCGGCAGCGCACACCGCAAAGGGAGCAGCTATCAAAAGATTGCTAAGGACTTCGGCATTGAGAGCCAGAGTTTGCGGACAGTGTTCGCTGGCATTCTCTCAAAAGCTTTGGATGTTCTCGATTACTTCATCTTTCTTATACGGAGCAGCCAAATCAGCCGTGAAATCATTAAACGAAATGAGAGAGAAAAAGGATACGCGATTCTTAGTCAAATGATTGGAATCGCAGACTTCGATCCAACCGATGGATCTGTCAATCACGATGAGGTTATCTATGAGTTGGATTCAAAGCCATGATTTTTGTTGATAGCGGTGCTTGGATTGCTCTCGTGGATCGGAGAGACCAACATCATGATACCGCTGTGGCAATTTACAACGATTTATAGTGAATCAGAGAAATAAGTGGACATTTACCAATAACTCTAACCTATGCCAAGTTTCTAAAGTCCCCCTGATAAGGGGGATTTAGGGGGTTGGTTGTCCATTGGGAGTGTCTAAGTGATGCTCAAATCTACCATAGTTCCTTATCAGCACAAAAAGACAGTACAATGAAACAAAACAACAAAACCATCATCCTCGGCGTTACCGGTGGGATCGCCATCCATAAATCTATCGACCTAGCGAGCCAACTGGTGAAGCGGGGACATTCCGTGCACGTGGTCATGACAGAAAACGCTACCCGTCTAGTGCAGCCGATCCAATTCCAGGTCATCTCCCGAAATCCTGTGCTACTTGACCTTTTCGATCTCGGCTCCGATTGGAAACCGGTACATATTGACCTCGCTGACAGAGCCGACCTGTTGGCAATTGTTCCCGCTACCGCAAACATCATCGGGAAGATGGCGAACGGTATCGCTGACAACGCACTCTCCACGGTCGCAATCTCCGTCCACTGCCCAATCCTGATCGCGCCGGCGATGGAACAGCACATGCTGGAAAACCCGTTTGTCGCGGCAAACCTCCAAAGCCTGAAAACACACGGCGTAGAATTTGTCGAACCGGTCAGTGGCGCCCTCGCCTCCGGCAAACAAGGCATGGGACGGTTGAACAGTGTCGAGGAGATACTTGGACGCATCACCCAGATGTTGACAACACGCAAGGACCTAGATGGAAAACGGGTGGTTGTCACAGCAGGCCCCACACGGGAATATCTCGATCCAGTCCGCTTTATCAGCAACCGATCCAGCGGAAAGATGGGATACGCGGTCGCCGAAGCCGCACGAGATCGCGGGGCAGAGGTGCTTCTTATTAGCGGACCTGCGACCGCAGCACCGCCCACAGGCATCGAGACCCGATATATTGAAACCACACTGGAGCTGCAGGACGCGCTACTTGAAAGGTTCGATCAGATTGACATTGTGGTGATGGCAGCAGCCGTCGCCGATTACCGTCCACAAGCGTTTTCCTCGAACAAACTCAAGAAAACCACCGATCAACTGACCCTCTCACTCGCACAGAACCCGGACATTGCACAAGCCCTAGGCGAACGCAAGCGAGAGGGGCAAATCACAGTCGGTTTCGCCGCCGAGACGAATGATCTTCTAGAGAACGCCCAAAAGAAATTGATTAAGAAAAACTGCGACCTCATCGTAGCAAACGACGTATTGGCAGAAGGCGCAGGATTTGAAGGCGACACTAACATCGTTACTCTGTTGGACCAAGGCGGAAACTGCGAGCAACTCCCCCTGCTCTCCAAACGCCAAGTCGCCGATCGGATTTTAGACCGCGTGGTTGAGTTAATTCAAGGGTGTTCATAATTCAGTCAATAGCATACGGCAGACACAGACACCTGTGAGAGGGATCTCCTGATCCCGATTGTTTCCCAAATTGAGAGGAGTCGTGGCAAGGATGCCACTCTCACAGAGAATATTTATGAACACCCCTCAGTTAATTCAGAGTTGAATGCCTTAATGTCTCATAATAGCGATTCATCCACTGTAGTTCGTAGTGAACGCAGATCTGCGTTCACTACAATCCGGTGGAGTGAGTAAGTCCTGTCTATCTTTGGAATACAAATCTGTTTTAGTTTTGTATCCATTTGGATTCTGTGATATACTAGATAGTAGAATTCGTAAGATTCCCAATCCCCAACCATGGGGATCAGAATCCGATATGATAGGGAGGTGTTCAAAACCGGTTGTACAATCAATCCCAATGCGTTGGTAAAGCCTGGCACTGGCTAGTTCATGGGTGCCTTGCCGCAAAATAATGAACGGACGACCAGCACGCTTTATCTTAACCGTATGTACAGAACAATAGCAAAGGAGAAAGGAACAATGAAAATTAAAGCAACCATTTCTGTTCTGCTTATAGCAGCTGTCCTTTTAATCCTTACCCCATTGGGCGACGGGAAACAGCGCCCTGGATTAGAATTAATGCTTTATTATCCCCTTGATGAAGGCGGCGGCAGAACCGTGGAGGACAAATCCGAAAGCGAAGCCGACGGCAAATTATCGGCGGGAGAATGGGTTGATGGCAAATATGGGAAAGCCGTTCGGTTTAACATGAAGGATGGAGACGGTGATCCTGAAGGTACTAGTAATATCCGAACCCGAGAAAATGAAGCCTTTGCCTTTAAGGGAAATGCGGAAATCACCCTGATGGCATGGATCAAAAATGAAACCGACCATTGGGCTTGGGCTGGGATTAATCAGTTTGTAGTTATCTATAACCGTCCTGAAGGAAATTTCACAAACTACGGTTTTCGGATAGAAGACCCGGGCCACCCCGCCCTATTTTATCGAGATGCAGCGGATGCGGACTGGCATCGTAAAACATCAAGAGGTGACCCCTTACCAACGAAGCAGTGGGTGCATGTCGCTTGCACCGCTATTTTGGGCAAGGGAGATACCATGAAGTTCTATGTAGATGGGGAAGAGCGTCCCAGTGGATGGAGTCATGGCAACGGGAACTTTAAGGCGATTGCGGTACCAGGTCCTATCGATATCGGCTCCCGTTGGGGCGGCCAAGGCAAACATCTCTTTCACGGCTCGCTAGATGAAGTTATGATCTGGAAGGGAGTATTTGAAGCCGATGAAATCAAAGAGATTATGTCGGCACCTGGTGACGAATTCCTCACTGTTCAACCCCGTGGAAAGCTCGCTACAACGTGGGCAACCCTAAAACGAAGCTCTAATTAATAAACTTAAACCCGCAATCACAATATTGCCCCCTGATGTTTATATCAAATAGATACACTTTCTTATCAGCATCAGGGGGCTTTTTCAATTGAGACTTGGCTATAAACCTTTGGTGCGAATTGGTGAGGATATTGAGCTCAAGAGTGCATTGGTTCAATAGTTCATGAATGTACTAGTGAACCAATATCTTATTTGTGATCGGTTGACTAAAAGGGGGTACGAAACATGAAAGCATTGGCACTTATAGCAGGCTTTCTTTTGTTCTTCATACCGTCCCTAGTCAGCGGGAAACAGCGTCGCGGATTGGAGCTAGCCCTCTATTATCCCTTTGATGAAGTAAAAGGAAGAACGACAAAAGACCTATCTCGATTTAGAAATGACGGGAAGCTGCACGGTAAAGGGGCATGGCGCAAAGGGAAATTCGGACACGCTGTCTATTTCTGTAGAGAAGTGGCTTGTGGTGCTGACCCGGGTATTGTCCAAACCCCACAGCACGAAATCTTTGCTTTTGAAGCGGGGGACGAAATAACCCTCATGGCGTGGATAAATGTCGATCCCGCTAATGTCGGAGAGAAACTATTTGGGGCGCGTGCGATTATCTATAATCGCCCCCGAGACACACAAGCAAATTACGGACTTCGGATGGATCGTGTGGATCCATCTTTTTTTTATCGAGACAATGAAGATGTGGACTTTCATCGCGTCACAGGGATATGGGATGCAATACCGCTAGATAAGTGGGTCCATATCGCTGCTACCAGTACCTTTGGAACCCCTGAAACGATGAAAATCTACCTAGATGGGAAACTACAACGCACGAACATGAACGGAGGCACCAAACCTGATGATTGGTCCCTAGGCGACGGGACGAAACCGCCCATGGTAACCGAAGGTCCTGTTACGATCGGTAGCTATGGGAAATTTCTCGACCCGTTCCAAGGTCTCATCGATGAGGTGATGATTTGGAAGGGAACCTTCACAGAGGAAGAAATCCAAGAAATTATGCTGGCACCGGGAAGCGAGTTTCTCAGTGTCGACCCCCGTGACAAGCTAGCGACGACATGGGGAACGCTAAAACAAAGTCCCTGAAACGAATCTTTTAAGAATCCATCGAACCTTTGGCATGGTTAAGGAGATTGCTGATGAAAGCGAAGAGCTCTTTTCTGTTTATAGCAGGTGTCCTTTTACTCCTGACTTCGCCCTCCTCGGTCCACGGGAAACGAGATCCGAAGGACTTAGTTCTGTATATCCCTTTTGACGAAGGAAAAGGAAAAACAGCGGCGGACGTGTCTCAATTTGAAAATCACGGCAAATTGGAAGGAAACTGGAAGTGGGATGATGGGAAATTTGGAAAAGCCATACGTTTTGCCATCAATGACCCCGGTATCGTCCGCACACCAGTAGATGACGTATTCGCCTTTGAAGGCGGGGACGAAATCACGATTATGGCTTGGGTTAGTATGGATGTCGCAAGGCCTGGGGCCCGCGGGATTCTCTATAATAGCCCTAACGGAATCAAAGCGAATTATGCAATTCGCTTGGAGACAGTGGATCCATCTTTCTTTTATCGAGATGAAGGGGATCGGGACTTTCATCGTGTGACGGGAATATGGGACTCTGTACCGATAGATACGTGGACCCATATCGCTGCTACCAATACTTTTGGGAATCCCGATGCGATGAAAATTTATCTGAATGGAAAAAATCAGAAATCGAGCCGAGATGGCGGCATTAATAAAGGGCATGAAGCGAAGGACTGGTCTAAAGGTGACGGCTCCAAACCGCCCATGCCCGCCAAGGGTCCCATCACGATTGGCGGATACGGAGCATTTGGTGAAACGTTCCAAGGTGCTATTGATGAGGTCATGATCTGGAAGGTTGCCTTCACGGAGGAAGAAATCCAAACGATTATGCTGGCACCCGGGGATCAGTTCCTCGGCGTAGAACCGTATCAAAAACTCGCCACAAAATGGGGTGCCATAAAACAAAATCTGTGAGGCAGATTGTTAGAACTATCTCACGTGCCTCTTGATGCTTAGAATTAGATTGACGCATGTTCCTATCAGTATCAAGAGGCTTTTCTTTTGCAGAGGAGGGCCAGATGATTTTAATGAGTCCAAACATACACCCGGGAAAAACAGCGCAGGAACGGAAGGCATTTCTCCGGACAGTCGGCATCATGGAGGTGAAAACGGTCTCCATGAGTACACCCGCTGATTGGAGCGATGCGGATGTTGAAGATGCAAGGAAATTTCTCGAAGATTACGGCATCCGACCTGGCGAGTTTAGCGCGTTTCATAGTGGGTTTGGCGCAGCAGATGAAGCCGAATACCAATCAGCCATCGAACACTATCGCCGCCAACTACACCACGCTCGGATCTTAGGCGCGCACTGTGTCGGGTTCAATGTCGGATTAACCTACAGATGCACCCCTCAAATGTGGACTGACGACGCATGGAAACGATGCCTCGACGCTGCGGTGGATTTGGCAAGGGAGGCAGAGACAGCGGAGATGGACGTTGCTGCACACCCCCATATCATGAGTCCGCTCTGCTCTGTGGAACGGTACAAAGAGATGTTTGACGCAGCAGCCTCACCCCGAATGAAGGCACTGATGGACTGCGTAAACCTGACCTGGCCCCATCTGTTCTATAGGACAACGGAATTGGTGAATCAGATCTTCAATGAGATAGGCGATAAAATCACCGCACTCCACGCGAAAGACTTGTCCATATCGGCGGTGCGCCCGAACGAGAGCGGACGCTTATCAGTCGTGCACATAGACGAAGCCGTGCCGGGAGCAAAAGCAGCGGAGCACCGTTATGAATCCGGCGTCATGGACTATGCCACTATCCTGCGACGGTTGGATGAGTTAAACCACGATGTCACGCTCTATGTGGAACACTTCCCATACGAAGACACCATCGCAGGGCAGCAATATATCCGGCACGTCGCACGAGAAATTGGCGTGATTATACACTAAAAGTAGTAGGCATACTCCGTATGCCGTAACCTCCATGCACATTACAGTAGGATGCGGCGTGTCCACTACATATTGAGAATCCACCGGTTTTCTGTTAAAACTGATGCGCTTTGCCCTTCGCTTCAGAGGAGCGAGATATCTATAGAATACCGACATCTCTGATGTCTGTGCTCCGGAGGAGCACAATGTATATATCAACAGAAAACTGCGATTCCTCTCTTCCCCTCAAAGGCGAAATCCTCAGAAATGACGCTCCGCCAACAGGTCCATGAATTCCTCAAACGAACTGGCAGAAACGCCAACCAGAAACTCGGGCAGCACTTCCTGATCGATCCACACGCCTTACAGGAGATAGCTTGGGCCGCAAAATTGAGTGATGCCGATTTCGTCTTGGAGATTGGGGCGGGACTCGGCTTTCTGACATCGGTGCTAGCAGCCACCGCCAAAAGGGTCGTTGCGATTGAAATCGATGAATTTCTATACGCCGAATTGCAGCTCAAATTCTCAAAAACACCTCATATCTCCCTGATCCAAGGCGATATCCTCAAACAGCACCTTCGCACCCTGCTAAATGACTTTCCACCCCAGAACATCAAAATTGTCGCTAACCTACCCTACTACATCACCACACCGGTGCTATGGGAGTTACTGAAACATCATCAGAAAATCGGTTCTTGTGTCTTGACGATGCAGACAGAAGTCGCCGAACGCATCATCTCACCGCCCGGCAGCAAACGCTACGGTGCCCTCTCCATCGGTGTCTCCTACTACGCCGAGGCTGAAATTATGCACAGAATCCCACCAAATCAATTTTTCCCCTCACCGCAAGTCGATTCCTCTGTGTTAAGGCTGCAGATGCGCGATACCCCTCAAGTTACAGTTGCAAATGAAGCACTATTCTTTCGGATTGTCCGCGCTGCGTTCCAGTCTCGGCGCAAAATGTTACGAAACGCACTCCTGAAAAATGGCGTTTCTATCTCTGCTGACGTACTTAATACCGTTTGCGATCAACTTGCCATCGATCCACGGCGACGCGGAGAAACGCTGAACATCGCCGAGTTTGCTGCGCTTGCGAACGGTTTACACCAACACATGAGCAAATTAGTACTGTAGGCTGGGTTGAACATTTGAAAATAGTGAAAGCCAACGCTCACAACTAGCACATTTTAGAGAATGCTATGAAAATACATACATACACACTGATCTTACTCGGATCCCTGCTGCTTGCTTGCTCACCCGCAATGCCGCCTGCACCGGTGCCACCTGACGCTTCATCGCTTTATCGTGCAGCTGCAGCCAAGCATTACCAACTGGCACACGGGGAGACTCCATCTACTAAAGCAAAATGGGAGTCCTTGATTGAAGAATTTCGGGGGACCATAGATGCAGATACAGAAGGGGAATGGGCAGACGATGCCCAATACGCAATTGCCTCTTGCTGGCTCTGGCTGGGACAACGAAACGAACAGTCTGCACTTGACAACGCAATCACTGCACTCCAGAGACTGCTCCAAGATTATCCCGATTCACCACACGCAGCAGAAGCATACTACTGGCTAGGAGATTGCTATGATCGGCTTCAAAATCATGGCAAGGCAGCACCACACTATCAAACCGTCATCAGTCGCTATCCCAACCACGCAATCGCCGACAAGGCACAGTTGCGGCTCGGCAGAGCCTACGAAGCACAAGGATACTTCACGTTGGCGCGTATTACCTACGAAGCACTTTCCCAGCGAAGCCAAGATCTCCAGATCGCCGCCCAAGCCGAAAAGTGGGCTTCACGCCTTGATACCGAACAAACGGAGGAGGGAGCCTCCGCGGGTCTTACACCTGAAACCGCACCGCCGGAATCTCCCCAAGTCGCTCAACCGAATCGACCGAAAACGCCGCTGGAAGTGACCAAGCCCCCACCTCCTAAACTACCAAAAGCACCGCAACCTGTCACTAATGTGCGACCACCGAAAAAAGGCGATGCCAAACCCAAAACCGTCCGTCCAGCAAGCGAGGCTAAACCTCATAAGCCTCCCGCTGAAGAGAAGTCGGTCCCACCGCCGAGGCGGCCTACCAAACCTGTACCTGAACCACCGAAAACGCCACAACCCGTCCCCGCCCCGTCGTTGGCACAACAACTGGGCTTGAGCGTTAAAACCATCGTTATTGATCCAGGACACGGCGGCAAAGATCCCGGTGCCGTGAGTCAAAAGCGGCAAGAAAAACAGATTGTGCTCAGCCTGTCAAAAACGCTGCGCGACCTCCTCGTTAAGAAAGGGTATAACGTCCGGCTGACGCGTGAGACCGATGTTTTTCTTCCACTCAGGACACGTACACAATTTGCAACAAACCAAAAAGCCGATCTGTTTATCAGCATCCACACCAACGCCAGCATCATCCGCTCGGCGGCCGGCATAGAAACCTACTACCTCGCCCTCGCCTCCGACGAATCCGCCCGAATCACCGCCATGCGCGAAAACGCAGGGGCAGAGTACAACATGAAGGCACTCGATGCACTTGTGGGCAGAATCCTCAAGGAGAGCAAGCGTACGGAGAGCCGCCGGCTGGCAGAACTGATTCAAGCGCAGCTGACGTCAGACAAACAGGTGAAGAACCGCGGGGTCAAACACGCACCTTTTGTAGTCCTCATCGGCACAAAAGTGCCCGCAGTACTTGTTGAGGTCGGTTTCATCTCAAACCCAACGGAAGGCAAAAAACTTACGACAAAGGCGTATCAGCGTCAACTTGCAACATCAATTGCCAAAGGGATCGAGCAATATATCAGAAATATCCCGCTAGCAGCTGCGAACCAATCGTGAATACAGCAACCAGAAAAAAGCCCCCAGCAATTGGAGAACTGAGGGCGGGTATTTTTTAATCCTCTCTCGTTTCATCACATATCTGATAACACCTGACGGAATTCATCGACTCCCGTTTTTGCCGCCTCGATTAACCGTTCGGGAAGCGGGTTGTCATGTATCTTCACAACCTCCAAGTTCGGCAAATCTGCCAGTTCTTTCGGTAAAAAACGGAGCTGGTTGTTACTAACGCCGAGCTCTATCAGCTCCGTCATTTGGCCAACCTCCGGCGGAATCTCAGTCAGCTGATTGGAATACAGGGCGAGGTGTCGCAGATTTCTCAAACCACCAATCGTTGATGGCAACGTCCGAATCTGATTCCTTACCAAGTCCAACGTCTCAAGCCTCTCAAGATTGCCGATTTCGTCGGGCACCTCAGTCAACTGATTCGCTCCGAAGTACAGCTCTTCCATAGCAGTGAGTTCACCTATTGATTGCGGCAATGCTGAGAGCTCGCTGTCGCCCAGGCCTAGAACGCGAAGATTGGTTAGACCACTCAGATCCTCCGGCAACCGCTCTATCTTGTTGAGGTCTATTTCAGCGATTTCAAGCCGGTTCATCTGCCCAAAACTATCAGGTAGTTTCTGAAGTTGGTTTTTGTGGAGAATAATCACCCGCAACGCACCAAGACGACCAAGATTCTCTGGCAACTCTGTAACTTGGCTATCGGTCAATTCTAGATGCCGCAGGCGCGACAGGGATACAATCTCGTCGGGTAACCTTTGAAGTTGGTTACTCACTATCAGGAGATTTTCCAGTTCCTTCAATTGACCAATCTCCTTTGGGATAGTCTCAAGCGCGCCCCAAGTCAACCAGAGCTCTTTCAACTGAGTCAGTGTCCATAGCTCGCTGGGAATCGTTTTCAGCTTAGAGGGATTTTTCAGGTGAAGCAACATTGAGTTATCTTCACGACAGGCAGTAATTGTGCGCAAGTTTTCGCGCTGATAGTAGTTGCGTTCGTATGCATCTGAAATCATATTCTTTCTCCTTTGAGTTTTTATTTTCCTCAGTCCGAGACGAGTCCTGACAAAACTGCGGGCGTTGGAAAGCCATCGCTTGATAGTTCCTTCCGGTCGTCCCAAGTCCACCGCAATTTGTCTGATGGTCAAGCCTTCAACATAGAATAAACGGGCGGCTTCGGCTTGGTCGGGTGGTGCTTCAGACAGTACATTTAGCACCGAATCGAGCAATTCAGACTCAAGGCCACTGTGCCCTCTCTGCCTGTCGATTATGGGTTCAAGATCGCTGTGCGCCATCGGCTCCTCCCGACGCTGCGCCGACCCAAAAAAGTCGTAACACCGGTGTCGGGCAATCTGCAGCACCCATGCCTCCCAGCGTTCCCAATCCCGCAGATGCCTCAAGCCACGCCATACGTCCAACAGCACCTCTTGCAAAACATCTTCGGCGTATGTCAAATCCGCTATTTCAGATCTAACAAGCCGTAAAAGTCGTGTTTCAACGCGCTTTATTAAGGTTGCGAAGGCTTGACCATCGCCGTCAATACTTTTTCTGATAAGCTCTGTATCTGGTATTTGATTCATTCTGTTATCCTTTCACCTTAATAGGCGTTGCTCAGAGCGGAAAGGTTCGCTTGACTCAAATTTTTTATTTCGGCAGGTCTGTTAGGGTTCTCCGGCCCCCCGTAGGAGGGATCTCCGAATCCCAACCGTAGCACCAATGCCGTAACCGGCTTGACCAAAATGATGCATAATGCTATAATCGTCCGCATCCTAATCCATTCGGAAACGACTGTGTTGCATCATTACGACGAAGGAGAGAACTGATGGGAACACTACACGGGGTCATCCGAGATAGCGTTTCAGGTGAGTCGGTCGAGGCAAAAGTGCATGTGCTGACGAGCAGCGGAAATTTTGTGCATCCCGTTGACAGCATCTTGAAAGTGGGGCCCGGCACCCCATTCTTTTACAGCGCAGGAGAGTTTACGGTGAACGTCCCTCGCGGCTCAACGGATATCATCGTTGAACGAGGAACAGAGTACGAGCCGTTGCGGAAAGTAGTCTCAGCCCCTCAAAAAGGGCACGTTGACGTCGAGTTAGCACTCAAACGGTGGACGGATCTCCCGGCGCAAAGTTGGTATCCGGGCAACACACACCTCCACTACAGTGAGAACGAGATGCAGCCCGACGCCCGTCTGAACCTCGACCCAAAAGTGCATGATCTGAGCGTCACTGTGGTTAGTATCCTGCAGCGGCGTGAGTTGCCCTATGCCAGCAACAAATACCCGATCGGGTTTATGACGGACTACTCGACTGCACACCATCTTGTAGACTGTGGAGAAGAGAATCGGCACAACTACCGACGGGGAGGAATGGCTTACGGACACATCATGCTCCTGCGTATCCGCAATGTGGTGGAACCGGTCAGCCGAGGCGATCTTGTCAGCGATTTCGATCCAGATTATCCACCGCTCTGCTACGCCTGCGACGATGCAAAACGGCAGGGGGGTATCGTGCTATGGTGCCACAACGGGATTGGAATGGAGGCACCGGTCGCAGCAGCGTTGGGCAAGCTAGATGCCTTTAACCTCTTCGATCCATACTGGATGGATCCGGAATATGACATCTGGTATCACCTGCTCAACTGTGGCATTTCGCTGCCAGCATCAACCGGCACCGATTGGTTTATCTGCTCAAACAATCGTGTCTACGTTCAAACAGACCAGGAATTTACCTACGATAACTGGCTGCAGGGGCTACAAGCGGGAAACACATTCATCACAAACGGACCAGCACTATTTCTCACCGTTGACGGCACAATGCCCGGGGGACAGATTGATTCCCCGAATGGAACACCCCGCAAGCTATCGGGACAGATTTCGTGGAATTCACACTATCCGATTAATCGTGTAGAGTTAATTCACAACGGCAGTCTCGCGCAACGCAAAGAGTTCAATGAAGTGCCGCAACAGAATGGTGAGTGGGGGTTTGATCTCGAAATCGAAGCAGACGGATGGATTGCCGCACGCGCCTATGGCGACGCACGGGATAGCTTTGCACAGGCGATATACGCACATACCAGTCCAGTGCAAATTGGCACCGGACGTCCTCCGGGCATCGCGCAGGATTCCGCAGCGTTTTTCGTCCGCTCAATTGACGATTCTATCGATTGGATCAGTCGAATCGGCAAATTCACCAAAGATGAGCAACGAGAGGAAATTCTGCACCTATTTCATGAAGGACGAAAAATCTATGCCGGTCTAACAGTAGGGCAATAGAGCATATCTACTTCCCAACAACACTGTAATAAATCGCATTGAACAGCAGCTTAAACGTTCCGTGCGATTGCGCCCGGTGCTGCGGCTTGAAGCCGAACAGAATCACATGCCCCCGCCCCAGCTTGACATCCCAAAGTGCACCTTTCTGACGGATCCGTTTCTCCCCCTCGATCCAGCCGCTCATGAGTGGATTGAAGTTGGGATAAGCCGCCACCCGTTTTCCACCTCTCGCCTCAAATGCCGGTCCCGACTTGAAAAAAACCGCCATCTCACGCTCCAAACCGTAACCGATTGGATGGGTAGTTTCAACGAAAACGCGCAGCAGTGAGCCGGGGCAGAAAAACTGCGACCCAGCCGATTTTTGCGAACTCGATTGATTTAATTCTAAGGCATCGGTGATCTCCAATCCAAAATGTTTCATTGGCACCTCTGTCGCCCAGTTCAAACAGATAAGCGTACCACCCTGTTCAACAAAGGTGCGAAGGTTCGCTACACCCTCCAACCCAATGCCGCCCACATACTCCGGTGGGAGGCTGCCTTCTGCGTGTCCTTTAATCATCCGTGATGCCCTCATATCGGGTAGGATGATCGCGTCATACCACTCAGCTAAATCTCCGGCACGGATCTCTGCATCCGTTAAATTGCGATAGGGAAACTCATGCTCCTCCAGCACCCAGCGAGTCCACCCTTCATCCATGTTCGCCACCCACGGCTTATAGAGCCCTAAGCGTGGCTGTGTCAACTCTACTTTGAGGTCTACGAAACGTTGATTTAGCGCGTAGATTTCAATCCCAAGCGATTCAGCAAAACGGCGGAATTCGGCGGAATCGCTCCCCGGTATTCGGTCTGATTTAAGGATAATTGTCCCGCGGGGCAGACGCAAGTTCTTCCACGTGGTTTCTTTCTGCTGTTGATAAACTGTAAATTTGCCCTCTTGGAGTAACCGATTCAGTGCTACGGTTTCTAAGTTCGTCCGATTTTTGAAAACGTAGACAACCGCGTCTTGGAAATCAACCCCATCAACCTGGAGTTTGCCCGCCGCTATTGGGGTTTCTTCAACGAGCATTAGATCCGCCTCAAATGCGTTGACCACCTTGATGACTTTAACGCCCATCTGTAACGGTAACGTCCAACCCGCGATGTCATACGGACGTTCCGGCGGTGCGCCGGGCGCAGGGATTCGTCGAGGATAGTGTTGCACTTCAAGGAGATCTTTGGCGTGTGCTCGAAACGGCTGCGCCATCGAAACCACGTAGGTACCCGCCGGGTATTCGACACCATCAGCCGTGAAATTTGTGTTTGCCCGATGAATTTTTACACCACCACGTTGTAGAATCTGCAGCATTTTGAGTGCGGTATCCGTATCCCGTTGATTTGTCGGCACAAGAAATGCACGTGGCGGTTCCTCCTTTCCCTTTTCAACGGCGTTTAATCCCATCTTATAGAAATTGGTGAGAAACATCTTCCTCTGTTTGGCGACAATCAACAAGATTGAATACGCTGCTGCTTTCTCATATTCGATAATGTCGCGCATCCGCCACCAACCGCCGGGCCACGGTTCAGGAAAGTTGGTCTGCTGTGCATATTCGCTCAACCCCCGTCGATGCCCCCACAGACCCGATTTCCGCTGAAAGATTGGCGAAGCGATATTGACGCTGGCAGCCTCCGTCAAAATGCCTATCATGTTGTGGCGATACGGTACAGTGCGAAAACCACCATGCCACCACATATCGTATACCGCGTTCGACAGCACACCGGTGAACCCCTGCGATGTGAGATCTAGTGCCATCTGTGCGCCGATTAGGGCGAGTTCACGCTGCAACAACGGCGGGATATTCGGGTTGACGGGATGAAAATAGGGCGGAATCACGAACCGCGCCCCCCGGTTCCCCATCTGATGTACATCGTAGACCACTTGGGGAAACCACTCCTCGTAGAGAATCCGGGTCACCAACTGCGTTTCAACCTGCGTCAGCATGAACCAGTCTCGGTTGTTATCGTGTCCGGTGTATTTGTGGTAGAGCCAAGGCATCCGTGCGCCTTCATACGGTGTATTGACGGTGCGCTCATACCAATCAACCACCATGTTTAATCCGTCAGGGTTTGCGGACGGAATCAGCAAAAGGATTGTATTTTCTAAAATTTCCTCAACCTTCGGTGTGTTCTTGGTCGCTAGCTGATAAGCTAGCTCCATTGACATCTGAGACGAAGCGACCTCCGTTGAATGGATGTTGCAGCTAATCATGACAACCGCTTTTCCCTCTTGTGTCAGCCGCTCCAACTCCGTCACGTCGTGTTCCTGCGGATTTGCAAGTTTTTGCTGAATCGCTTTGTAGTGGTCGAGCTTCGCTAAATTTTCCGGCGCAGATATCAGGCCTAGCACAAAATCGAGCCCCTCAGTCGTTTTACCACGCTCCTCCAAGACCACTCGATCCGAACTCGCAGCCAGTAATCGCAGATAGCCCGTGATGGTCTCCCAACGCGCTAACTTGTAATCCGCACCCACGGGGAAGCCGATCGCTTCCTCCGGACTGATAATCTGTGCCTCCACTGAAATCGTTATCAGCAGTAAACCGAAAAATCCAATGAAAATTGCATTATATATCTTCTGCAAGGTCTGTTCCCTTTCCAATAAGGTCATTTAGTGAGGGATCGGGATTTGGAAATCCCTCCTACAGAAGAATTAAATGACCTTACCTTTCCAAAATTACAAGATAAATCGTACTTCCAAAAGCAGCAACCGTCCGCAGAATTCACCTATAAACACCGTCAACATCGCAATGTAGAGAAATCCCGTTGCAGCGCGTGTCGCCCCAACAACATCCCGCTGCGTTGACTTATCACGCAGACAATCCCAAATTATGATATACAGCAGCGCGGATCCACCAAATCCAATGAGAAGCCGCAGCCAAAACGCAACCTGATGAAAAAAATTGAATGGACTCACCTCCGCCGCCTGCCACCGAAAGAACACATTCAGTCCGAAAAACGCGATTGACAGCAGGAGCGATACCAAGAAGATTTGATTAAACCGTTTCAGGTGGATGACGGGTAGGTTGGGAGTCACAAGATACCAGTGCCCAAACCACATCCCGCTATTCACAGCACCCAATAAAACAGCAGAAATCAGAAATTGTGCAGACAACAGAAATTTGCCAGCAGGAAGGTCAATCAACTCGCCATACGACTGTGCACTGTATATAGTCCAGATCACGCCGCAGATCGCACCCCCAGTTAATAAGAGGCGGTTAATCAGAGACTGTTTCAACCACAGACTTATCGTATACAAAAGGAGCAGTCCACAGAAGGCAAGCACAAAAACGGAATCGTGCCCCTCCCATGCGAGGAAGAAATTGCCGAAACTGATAGGATTGCCATTGATCGCTAAGTTCGCACAACGCGCAAACACCATCACAAGTAGATAAATCAACCCCATGAGTCGGTAAAATCCGCGTCCCACCAAGTCTTTGGGAATAATCAACAGCAGCGTAAGACCGCCGACCGCCAGTTGGCTGAAAACAATATAAAAGATAAGAAGCATTCTACTTAGCTCCCCGCACCGAATATCTGAACAGTGACACCTAATGTGTAAAAAGAAAAACCCATTGTAGTCATAAGACCACAATGGGTTTGTGTAGGTTGAGAAAAAACTGAGGATTAGAGAATTTCTACGACTGCATTGACAGCTTCCAACTTACCCTTAATCTCCTCAGCCTCTTCTTTGCTAACACCCTCTTTAATAACGTTGGGCACAGACTCAACCGCCTCTTTGGCTTCTTTGAGTCCGAGTCCGGTGACCGCACGCACCTCTTTAATGACCGGAATCTTATTCGGTCCAATCTCTTTCAACTGGACATCAAACTCGGTCTTCTCCTCTTCCGCGGGTGCGGCCTCAGCTGCGTCACCTTCTGCGACTCCTGGCATCATGCCGGGTGCCATCATCATTGGCGCAGCAGCGGCAGCACTCACCCCAAACTTATCTTCAAGTGCTTTTACCAATTCGGAAAGCTCTAAAACTGTCATATTACTAATCTCATCAATTAGTTTTTCAATATCAGCCATTGTTTCGTTCCTTTCTTGGAAAAAAATAGAGTCCATCAGCATTCGCCCTTTATCCGATTGCTGAAGACCATGTTTAACCTAAGTTAAGCTGATTCAGCTGCTTTCTTCTGATCAGCGACTGCCTGTAATACCGTCGTCACTTGACGAAGTGAACCATTCAAAACATTAACAAATCCAGTCAACGGAGAACCCTGGTGTAAAACACTAACGAACCCGGAAATGGGTGCCTTCAGACCGCCAACAGCCGTAGCAATCAGTTGTTCCCTTGATGGCATATCAACTAACTTTTCAGCTGCTGCGCCGTCAATCGCTCTCTTGCCAAGTATCCCGCCCTTAATCTTCAGATTCTCATGGTCGCCGCTAAAATCCTTTAAAATCTTTGCAGATGCAGCCGGGTCGTTGCTCAATGCAACGGCGGTTGTTCCCTGAAGGTAAGGTGCTAAACCTTCAATCTCCAACTCTTCAGCGACAACATTGATAAGTGTATTCTTATAAACCTTATATTGGACTTCCGCCTCACGACACTTATCGCGCAACTCGGTCATCTCCTCGACAGTCAATCCTTGATATTCTGTCAAGATGATAACTTCCGAGTTCTGGAAATCCTCTCGAATGCGTTCCACCTGTTGGATATTTTTCTCGTTAGGCATTCGATGCCCTCTCCCTTCAATCAATCATTCGCACCATATATGCAAAAAAAAACCTCCTGTCGTATAGGAGGCTTTATTTCCACATTTATGGAACATACCCACCAATCTCTGTCAATTCTGGTGCACAAGCAGAAATTGGCACGTATCAAGTCCGCCTCGGTAGGCTGAATATTCATTTAAGCAAAATTGCACCCACTGTCTACGACGACATCCAAAATCAATATGATGTATTTATAGTGGACCTTAGAATTAATGAGACACGCCAAACCGGTACGGTTAGGATGCCGCCTCTACCGTTTGGTAGGCACTCCCCGATAAATCGGGAGCGCAAGCAGAGTTTCCAACTGTGCCTATGCGGTGTGGGGGAAAACCGCCCCTACCGGGAGGCGAAAGTGTCTATTTATTTTTAGGATTCACCATAATTTAGCTAAACTGCGCTGGTTCCAGACGAATTCCAACGCCCATCGTTGATGAAATAGCAATAGTCTTCAAATATCTACCTTTGATAGAAGACGGACGTGCCCGCACCAAAGCACCCATCACCGCTTCAATGTTCTCTTTGATTTGATTTTCATCAAATGAAGCCCTGCCAACAGGGGCTTGAATCACGCCAGATTGCTTCTCGACCCGATACTCAATCTGCCCAGCCTTAATGGTGCGAATGGTATCCGCCACATCCATCGTGACAGTTCCCGTTTTCGCATTGGGCATTAAGCCTCTCGGTCCGAGAATACGTCCCAACTTCGGCATGATTGTCCGCATCAAGTCAGGCGTCGCAATCGTCGCGTCAAAGTCCATCCAGCCATCGACAATCTTTTCGACGAGATCCTCCGCACCAACCGCATCAGCACCAGCCTCTTCCGCCTCTCGCGCCTTATCCCCTTGCGCGAAAACAGCAACCCGTATCTCCTGACCGGTGCCATGTGGCAAAGAAACCGTGCCACGGATATTCTGATCCGCATGACGGGGATCCACACCAAGATGGACCGCCAAATCTACCGTCTCTTCAAACTTTGCTGACGCAGACTTCTTTAATAATTGCACACCCTCATCAAGATCGTATAACTTCATACGATCGACCAATTGCGCGCCTTCGCTGTATCTTTTTCCTCTTTTGCCCATTCGTATCCTCCTCAGCAACTATTGATCAACAGTAATTCCCATGCTCCGTGCAGTTCCTGCAACCATTCGCATCGCAGACTCCAAGCTGGTTGTATTCAGATCTGGCAACTTCGTTTGAGCTATCTCTTCAACCTGTGCCGCCGTTATGGAGGCAACCTTATTTCGGTGAGGCTCGCCGGACCCTTTTGCCAACTTCGCCGCCTCTTTCAACAACACCGCTGTCGGGGGCGATTTAACATCAAAAGTAAATGAACGATCTGCGTAACAGGTAACAATAGTCGTAACCACCAACCCCTGTTGATCTTGCGTCCGACCGTTAAAGGATTTGATAAATTCCGGGATATTAATCATATAAGGGGCAAGACTTGGACCCACTGGGGGGTTTGGTGTCGCCTGCCCAGATATCAGTTGAAGTTTAACAACCCCGGCAACCTTCTTAGCCATCTATATCTCCTTAATTCTATATCTTCTCTACTTGGAAATGATCCAGTTCAATCGGTGTAGACCTGCCTAAGATAGAAATCGTCAAATGTAGGCGTTGTCTAGCTTCGTCAATCCCATTAATCTCCGCCGGAAATTCCTTAAACGGACCATCAATCACACGGACCTTATCGCCAATTGCGTGCTCCACCATAGGAGCTGCTGGCTTTTTCTCTTCATCCGTTGACAGCTCCAGAATGTGTTGAACCTCTTCCTCAGTAAGCGGGGCGATAATATCCATAACACTCGGTGTATCTTGGATAAGGTGCCAACTCTGCTGACTCGCCTCGTTTGGAGCATCTGCGCGAAGTTCGTGTGCCGTCTGGACGAGGAGATATCCGGGGTAAGATGGACGCTCAAACGTCCGTTTCTTGCCATTTTTGATTTCTACAACCTCTTTGGTCGGAACAATTACTTGGCGAACTTCCTCATCTAACCTCAAGGCTCGCGCCCGCTGCTCAAGGTTGAGTTTTACCTTCTTTTCATGCCCAGAATAGATATGAAGAATATACCAAAAACCGTCCATAATGCACCTATATTTGAAATCAGTTAGACTTATCTGCGGATTAGCCTGTCTTAATAAATAGGCTGCGTAACAAAGCGAACCCGAAACCTTCAACGGAGTAGCCAAGGACAAAATAGGCAACAGCCACCACTATCAATGGAATCAGGGAAACTAAAAACGCGAGCTGCCATTTTGGCGTATAGCGCCTTGCAATCACGGTTATACACACGATAATTGCGATTAGCAAAATTATACCGTGGATAGAAACCCAGCCGGGATATTCCGTATTGCCATCAACTATCCAGAGGAAAACCCCTAAAATTGCACAAGCCACAATTACTACAAGTGTATTGCCTTGTACTTCCTTCCGGTCCGGCTTGGAGACTTTATCCCATTCAGCCCGAATGTCTCGAATAAATGTTTTTATACGTGTTATCATAGGTTTTTAAAAGTAAAAAAACAGGCCAGGAGGGATTCGAACCCCCAACATTCGGTTTTGGAGACCGACGCTCTAGCCGTTCGAGCTACTGGCCTGCAAGCCACAAATACTATCGAATCTCCTTGTGCGATGTGTGCTTACGACAATAGCGACAATATTTCTTTAGCTCAAAACGCTCTTGCTGCGTCCTCTTGTTTCTGGTCGTCGCATAATTTCGCTGTTTGCAATCATCACACGCCAACGTCACAATATCTCTTGGCATAATACTCACTCAATTTCGTTTGACTACACCGAGTCAAAAAATAGGATGGAGCCGACGACCGGGATTGAACCGGTGACCTCGTCCTTACCAAGGACGCGCTCTACCTACTGAGCTACGTCGGCATAACTAGGGAACACACGATCGGCAGCAAAACCGAAAAGCGGGAGACGGGACTTGAACCCGCGACAATTGGCTTGGAAGGCCAATGCTCTACCAGCTGAGCTACTCCCGCGTTTTGCTTGGGACGCCACAGGAACACGTCTCCGACGCTTTGGTATGATGGGCGGAGAAGGATTTGAACCTCCGCAGGCTTAGCCAACAGATTTACAGTCTGCTCCCGTTGACCACTTGGGTATCCGCCCACTTGAATGAAAGCTGGCGAGAGGACTTGAACCCCCGACTAAGTGATTACAAATCACTCGCTCTACCAACTGAGCTACGCCAGCAAACGCAACGGTGAATTATACATGCCAACCTTCAAATTGTCAAGCAGAAATTTGCAACGGCAGGAATTACCCTTTTTAACGCCAGTCGCCCTCTCCCGAAAATCTATCGATTTTCCCGTCGGGGCAGGGCAACAGGTGTACTTTCGCTCCAGCGGAGCGATATGTCTATAGGAGGAGGCATCTAATTCCAGCATTCCAGCGGAGTGCAATGTATCAGGTTCAGCAGCTTAATGAACCTAATGCTCCAGCGGAGCGTCGCTGGTTATCTATTCAGACGCAGCAGAAAACACAGGATGCGCCCGGAGGCGATCAAATACATTTTCCTCCCGCGCAAATGCTCTCATCCGCCCATCAAGCTCAATCGCTCTCTGGAGCGAATCAATCGATTTCTGATCCTCTTTCTTTAGAGCGTATGCACAAGCCAAGTTATAGTGGAGGTGTGCAACATCTGGAGAGACCTGAATTGCTGTCTCACAAGATTCGATCGCCAAATCTGGTAAGTCCTGTTTTAAGTAAGCCGTCGCTAGATTGATATAAGCCCCTACCGCATCTGGACTCATCTCAAGCGTTTTTTGAAAGGCGGTAATTGCCGGAGCGTATTCCTCTTTACGCAGGTAAGCTTGACCGAGGTTATTATACGCTGAAGGTGCTTGAGCAAAAAAGATTGTCCGCTCTTTGTTCCTAATCGCTTTGGTATACGCCTCAACTGCTTGATCTAATTCGCCATTCCTCAGATGAAAAAAACCCTTACGCGAATGGTCATTAAACTGGCTCTGATGATGCCAAACCCAAATGAACAGAACCGTCACGATGAGGCAAAACGTCATGCTTATTTTTCTTATCATTTCCTAAAATTTTTTGAGTACCAAGTTGGAAGATGCGCGTTACCACATCCTAATTACTCACCCTCTCGTCGGGGCTGTACTAAAGTTTCGCCATCCGCCTCAATCAGCGGTCGATTGTAGATATAGGGCGGCTCCAGCACCGCCTGCTGGGCTTCGGTGAGTTCGGAAACCCACTCCGGTAGGCGCGTCTGGTAAAGCCCCCCGGCATAGTGGAGATACTTGGGAGTGTAGCGGTAGAGTACCGTGCGCCTCTCTCCTTCTCCTCTCCAAGGGAGGGTTCCGTGGGTGGTCGCCTCGTTGAAGATCACCAAATCGCCCGCCGAGAGGGGAATGTGATAGACGACTTCCTCGTTGGCTTCAAGCGTCAGAATATCTTCGGGACAGGAGAAATTTGCTTTGTGGCTGCCGGGTATCACGCACAACCCGCCATCGCCGGGATTCACATCGGTCAAGGAATATTGACAAACGATTAGCCCGCAACGCATTGTCCCGTTTTGGTAGGCGTAGAAGCGAGAGCCGTTGAAAGTGGTATTGCCCGAACCGTGCAGTTTTAATCCTTCGCAGCCGGCTGTGGAGCTCAAAACATCGACGCCGTGGTCTAGCTTCCAGCCGCGGCCCATCAAGGTATTGAGATACGGGATGAGCTTGGGGTGCGCTAATAGGTCGCGGAAGGGCTGACACCAAGGTGGCTGCCACGTCAACATGCCGCTGTAATGTCGAAATGGACTGAACTGACCCTCAAGGGGCCTTCCCTGCCATTGTCCACTGAGCACATTCGGCTCGCCGTATTCTCCACGTTTATCCAGGTTGGCGTCAAGGGACTCGTTCAGGACTTTTACCTCAACGGTCGAAAGAAAAGTTCTGACCAACAAAAAACCTTGGAGATCGAACAGGTATTTTTCTCGCTCTCCCATGGTTGGGTATTTTTCTTGCGCGTTCATGGTCATAACCTCCCGTTTGATGTGTGCTCGTAGCTGCTATCCGATTCTTAGATGCACATGGCTAGCCGGTTACACCGACTCGAACAGCCTCAACCAATCCTCAAGGTTATTCGCCACAGACGCTGGTTGTGCCTCACTTCTCGCGATAAATCCCGGCACCCCATCGCGCCCAGTAGGCATTCGAGGGTCGCTATAGCGTATATCCATGCTCCAGCGGATGTGATCGGAGTGGTTCGGGACCGAGCGATGAATGGTTTTATGCTGGATGAGCAACACACCCCCTAAGGGGACCGGACACTGTACCTGCTCGCCATCGGGCAACGCCCCATCAACAATCCCCTTAAAGTTACGCCCCGGTCCAAGTCCCGTAACATGGTTAATCAACGGTACTTTGTGGCTTTCCGCAATCACTTCCATACAACCATTCTCCACCGTTGCATCCACAAGCGGAATCCAAAAGTTGACCATGAAAGTTTCTGAGGCGTCCGGTTGTAAGTACCCCAAGTCTTGGTGCCAAGGAACCACAGAGGTATCTTGATTGGGCAGTTTCGGACGGATATTGAATTGCGGATGTGCCAAAATTTCTGGACCAATCAACGATTCAACAATATCCAAGATGGCTGGGTGCGTTTGCACGGCGAACATCCCCTCGGTCTTCAATTTACCGTGCAATCCCTCAAAGAAAGTATCACTAAATGAAGTATCAGACGGATCAGCGACGGACTCCACAATCCGCGCCAAGCGCCGCTCGAAAGGCTCATCTTCAAATAGCTCAGACAACTCTCCCTTCGCTTGTGCTTTTCGAGCGTTCTGGTCCACCGTCTCGTTTAACTCCGAAATCAGTTGCCGCAGATCCTCAATAGGAATCACATCCTCCACCAAGAGGTAGCCCTGATCTTTATAAAACGCAATCTGTTCAGAATTTAGTCCACCCATAAAGTATATCCTCCATTAAGAATTTGGAATCATGTTTCACGCCTCACTCTGCCAACCATGTACGCCCCAATGCCAAAACGCCTCCCGATCCAATCTTTATCCCACGGACCTTGGGCTGACACAGAAAACTGGAAGGCAAAAGATAAAGCGGAATAAGAGAACTAGATTGATCGATGTCCAAAGATGCAATATCGCTATCTGGTGCAATCGGCATGGATAGCAGGGCAAGGGTCGGTGTATCTTCACTGAATTCTCCCCGCAAATTATCCGCATCGGCCGCTCTAATCTCTACCTGCAACCCAATCTGAGAAAGAGCGTCACGTTCCAACCACCTCGCAATCGCATTGCCCGTGTTGTCCGGCAGCTGCGTATAGACCAAATTGAGCGAACCCCGCCAGTCCGCATGTTTCATTCGTCTGCCCGCCTTTACAGGATCGTGGGAAAACACAAAAGGAACGCATACCATTTTGGAAGGATTTTCACCGTATTGTAAACGCAAGAGCGTCTCCGGGTCAACCGCATATCTGAGCACGTTGTACCAAGTCGGGACAGGCGAGGTTTGCGATAACTCGGAGATTTTAATCTTTTCAGGGAGGCGAAGATATACGAGCACTGCCGCATCTGTTCGGATTAAAATGTCATCAAGCCCTTTACGCTGCCGTCTTTCCACCTCCATAATAGGAAGTGGCAAAGCATCTAAGACCCCCGATTCAAACTCAAATAGGGCTTCATCTAAATTTGCATAATAACGGAAAGTCAGTTTTTCCAAATAGGGTCTGCCCCAAAGGTAATCCGAGTTCGACGTCAATTGCACCTCTGTCCTAGTGAAGGACTCCAAGCGAAACTGTCCCGTACCAATCGGCTGCGAATCGCCTCGTGTCGTCACCCACGCTGCAGGCGAGGTCAGTTTCTCCAGAAAGTTCGGATCACCGGCTCGCAGTGTAATTTGGACGCGGAGGTCATCAAGGACGAGAATCCCCACAATCTGTGTCACCGCTCCGCTTCGATAGACTGCGGCTCCCCAAATCTGCGAGAGGGGGTGCGGCGAAACCAGCCACGCCCCCTCTCGCACAAACCGCTCCCAAGCCAATTTCACATCAGTCGCTGTCACCGGTTTACCGTTGTGAAACGTTATCCCTTGCGCGATTGCAAATGTCCAGATGCGGTAGTCATTGGAATGATTCCAACTCTGTGCAATTGCAGGGCTAATCCGCCCGAAGCGATCCCGTTTCACCAATCCTTCGTACAAGTTTGAGGCAATTTGTAACTCCGCAAAATTGAGATAGTTGACCGCATCAAGCGTTGTTACTGGTTGAAAAATTGCCCCCTGCAATGTACCACCAAATCTTGGAGGCGGCGCGGACTCAGCCGTGACGGTTATCCAACAAAACAACGCCCCACAAAGAGCGAGTAGACAAATCTTTCCAATCCGATAGTTTTTCTCCCTTTCCACACTTTCTCTCCTACTATAGTGGACCTTAGAATTAATGAGACACGCCAAACCGGGGCAGTTCGGATACCGAACCTACCGTTCTCCCGTTGGGTAGCCCCCCTATTTCCCCCCTGCTTGCGGGGGGGTAGAATAAAGGGGGTGCCGATGCGGGGCGGTTACAAACCGCCCCTACCGGGGGCGCAAGTGTTTATTTATTTTTTGAATTCACTATAATACCCAAGTCACCATCTATCAAGTCAGGACCAATCTTATTGAGAAGGAGGCACAAGGAATAGGGTTCATCAATTCAATGAACCGATGAACCAATAGAATATCCTATCAAGCCGATGCCGACACCTCATTTAGGCTCTTCAACAGCGCGTCTATCTCAATTTGTAAATTTTGTAAGGCTCTGGAAACATCATCACTTTCAAGGTGAGCGTTACTTATCTCTGCCGTTTTGATTCGGATAATTTTGGCATGTGTGTTGTCAAGCGATGCACGAATCATCATTAATCGGGCATCGATCTGCTCCTTCAATTCCTCAAGCCTCCCACGGTTTTCAATCCGTTCTTCAAGGGCGTGTAATACCTCTTCATATTGAGCGTATATCGCAATGTTGGGTGACTCTGCCAGTTTTCTCGTGATTTCTATTTTTTCAGTGTGCAGTGTTTGCATATTCGTTGTTTCTAAGTAGGTGTCAATCTGTCGTAAATGGCCGCTGAGATGGGCAGCTTTCGTACAAACATTATCGATATGTTCTATTGAATCCTCAAGCAGCGGTTTGACACTATCATTGGCAGCGTGAATCTGTTCAAAAATTTGGTTACGGAGTTCACGAATTTGTGAGATAGGTCCGATATACTTGGCTTTGAGTTTGAATGGATATCCCTGCCACGGTTCGAGCACCTCTTGTTGGAAGGCCTCGTCAGGCGTGAAGATGTCGCGATAGGCGATCACTTGGATACAAACGGCAAGCGGAACCGTGATGAAGAGACCAAAGAAAAATCCCAAAACGCCGAGACACGCAACAAAGGGGACAACCAAGCCGTATAGCCAAAACCGTGCACAATTCTTCCATGTAAACACAGTCTTGAACGCAGCACCGAAGGCGGATCCAACATTTTTTCGCTCATCGAGCAGTAATGGAAATGCCAACATCGAAATTGCCCAGAGCAGCGGCGTTACCAAGATACCAATCGCCGTTGTACAGAGGACAATAAATGCAATCAGGAATAACCACCACAGGAATACGGCAGCCCAATATCGGTGAAATCCCGTAAAAATATCACGAATCCGTACCTTCTCTCCACGCATTGATTTCAACGCCATATAATACAAACCCGCATAAAATGGGGCAGCGAAAAACAGAAACGCCGGCGGAATACAAATTAACGCTCCAATAAAACTCGCAAAGAAAAAAGCGACTGGCTGCTGTTTGTACAGTTTCCAACCTTCGATAAACCATTGTTCAATCGTGACAGTGGGCTGATTTGCCATGTCCAATTTCTCCTATCGTTTTACGTGTTCGACATCTCATCTAGGCTCTCCAATAGCACGTCTATCTCAATCTGTAAATCTTGTAAGGCTTCAGAAACATTATGACTTTCGAGGCGGGCGTTACTTACCTCTGTGGTTTTAATTTGGATAATTTTGGCCAGTGTGTTGTCAAGTGATATACGAATTGTCAGTAATCGGGCGTCAATCTGTACCCTTAATTCCTCAAGCCGCCCATGATTTTCGATACGTTCTTCAAGGGCGCGTAATGCCTCCTCATATTGAGCGGATACCGTAGTGTTGGATGCCTCTCTTAGTCTTCTCGTGATATCTGTTTTTTCAGTTTGTAGCCTTTGCATGTTCGTTGTTTCTAAATAGGCGTCAATCTGTTGTAGGTGCTGGTTGAGGTGGACCGCTTTCCCAAAAACATTATCGATATATTCGATCGAACCCTCCAGCAGCGGTTTAACCCTATCGTTGGCGGAGCGAATCTGTTCAATAATTTGGTTGTGGAGTTCATGAATTCGCGCGATAGGTCCAATATACTCGGTTGTGAAAGGGCCCTCCTGCGACGGTTCAGGGTGCTCTTGTTGGAACCTTTCCGTGGGCTTGAAGGTGTCACCATAGGCAATCACGCGAATACAGACAGCAAGTGGAACCGTGGTACAGAGACCGAGGAGAAGCCCAGGCGCCTGCCACTGGAGGAAGAAACCCAAGTCAAAAAGGAAGAACCTGAACGAAACAAGGGGGATCATCAAGCCATACAGCCAGAATCGCGCCCAATTCTCCCACGTAAATACAGTCTTTAACGCAGGATCCGGGGCAGAGCCGATGTCTTTCCGTTCATCAATCAACGGTGGAAATACCAACATCAGAATTGTCCAGGCGAGTAGTGTTATCCAACGGCTAATCATCATTGTACACAGCATGATAAGCGCGATCAGAAATAACCATAGCAATAACGCGCCCCAATACCGATGAAGCTCCTTGAAAATATCGCGAATCCGTGGCTTCTCTCCACGCTTCGCTTTGACCGTCATATAACAGGCAACCCCATAAAGCGGGGCAGTAAAAAACAGAAAAGGCGGCGGGATATAAATGAGCACCCCAACAACACTCGGAAGGAAAGAGAGGATTGGCTGCCGTTTGCATAGTTCCCACCCTCGTTTGCACAATCCCCAACCTGCACTGAGCCGTTCGTCAATCGTCATTGTGGGTTGACTTGCCATGTCCAATTTCTCCTATCATTTTATGTGTCTGACATCTTATAGTAAATTTCATAATTATTTGAACACTGTGGGAGGGGTTTCCTAACCCCGATTATACCTATCGGGATTCGGAAATCCCTCCCACAAGGCGGCTCTGCTACAATGCCTATCCCGGCCGGGGGCAGGATGGCAAAGTGTCTATTTGTTTTTAGAATTCACCATAATAGGCACATGTTAAGCAACCGTGCAACAGAAACCGAGTTTGACTCCCTGACAAAGGAAAAGATCCCCTAGCCCCCCTTATCAGGGGGGAAACCCGTGTCAGGGGAGTTGCAGGGGAGTTGGAAAAACTCGGTTTCTCTTCGGTTACGCTGTCTCCTCTATCCCATCTAGGCTCTCTAATAGCGAGTCTATTTCAATCTGTAAATCTTGCAAATCTGTAGAAACGTCACTACTTTCAAGGCGAGTGTCACTTATCTCTGTCGCTCTGATTCGCATAATTTTGGCATGGGTATTGCCAAGCGATGTGCGAATTGTCACTAACTGAGCATCAATCTGTTCCCTTAACTCCTCAAGCCGCCTCTGATTTCCGATCTGTTCTTCAAGGTTGCGTAGTGCCTCCTCATATTGAGCATAGACCTCAGTGTTGGGTGGCTCTTCCAATTTTCTTCTCATGATTTCTATCTTTTCGTTGTTCAGGGTTTGTTTATCTGTTGTTTCCAGATAGTCGCCAATCTGTTGTAGGTGCTGGCTGAGGTGGACCGCTTTTGTACAAACATTATTGATGCTTTCGATTGAATCCTCTAGCAGCGGTTTGATACTATCGTTGGCAGAACGAATCTGTCCAATAATTTGGTAATGGCGGGCCCGAATTCGGGAGAGAGGTTCTACATATTTGGCTTTGATGTTGAAGGGATATTCCTGCCACGGTTCAAGCACCTCTTGTTGGAAGGCCTCGTCAGGCTCGAAGGTATCAGGAGGCGTATTGGGCTCGAAGATGTCGCGATAGGTACTTACCTGGAAACAGACGACAAACGGAACTGTGAAAAAGACACCGATGCCAAGCACCCAGATACCGACATGTGCAACAATAGGAGCAAGCAAGCCATATGGCCACCAGAACCCAAACTTCTTCAATGACCCCTGCCAATCGTGCCATGTAAATGTAAATATAGCTTTGATCGCGGCACCATAGGCGGAGGCGACGGTTTTTTGCTCGTCAATGAATATTGGAAACGCCAACAGCGCAATTGCCGACAATAGTGGTGCCACCAAGATGCTCTTCCACGTTATGAACAGCATGAGCAGTGGAATTAGGTATAACGACCACCATAGGACCAAGATGCTCCCATATCGGCGAAATCCCTTGAAAATGTCGCGAATCCGCGGCTTCTCTGGTTTCAATGCCATATAATGCAAGCCTGCATAAACCGGGGGCAGAAAAAACAGAAACACTGGATTAAAGAGGAACGAATAATTCTGAAGCTTCCTGAGGGTGCTGTACGAGCCGGGGAAAGCATGAATCACTGATTGCCGGACGGTGCCGTATAAGCCATCTAAAAAACCCGACAATAGATTTTCGACCTGAAAGTTCACATAAAGCAGGCCCTCGACAGCATCAAAAAGATAAAGTGGCAGGACACAAATTAAGGCACCGACAAAACTCGCGCAGGCAAAGGTGATTGGGTAACTTAGGAATAGATCCAAGCCATCCTCCTGATACCCCTTGGTCGTGAACCTAGGGGAGGATTGACCGGAGGTGCTTGTCCGCATCTTATCTTCCTGAGTCGTGGCCCTGGGTCGACTTACCATGTCTAATTTCTCCTATCGTTTTACGCGCTCAACACCCTATGACGCTGTCTCCGATACCTCATCTAGGCTCTCCAATAGCGCGTCGGTCTCAATCTGTAAATTTTGCAAGGTTTGAGAAACATCATTACTTTCAAGGCGGGCATTACTTATCTCTGTGGTCTTAATTCGGATAATTTTGGCTTGCATATTGCCAAGCGACATACGAATGGTTACTAATTGGGCATTGATCTGTTCCTTTAATTCCTCAAGCCGCCCATGATTTTCAATCCGTTCATCAAGGGTGTGTAATGCCTCCTGATATTGAGCGGATATCGCAGGGTTGGGTGCCTCTGCTAGTTTTCCCGAGATCTCTACTTTTTCAGCGTTCAGTGTCTGCATGTTGGTTGTTTTTAAGTAGGCATCGATCTCTTGTAAGCGTTGACTGAGGCGATCGGCTTTCTCAAAAACATTATCGACAGCTCCGATTGAATCCTCAAGCAGCGGTTTGACCTCATTGCTGGCAGAGCGGATCTGTTCAAAAATTTGGTTACGGAGTTCACGAATTTGTGAGATAGGTCCAATATTTTGGGCTTTGGGTGTGTAAGAATATTCCTGCTGCGGTTGAGGTGCATCCTTAAAGATGTCGCGATAGGCAATCACTTGGACACAGACAGCGAAGGGAACTGTGATAAAGAGGCCGAAGAAGACCCCCAAGATGCCGACGCACGAAACAAGAACAACAACCAAGCCGTATAACCAAAATCGCGCACAATTCTTCAATGACTCCTGCCAATCCTGCGCTGTAAATGCAAACATAGCATTGAACGCGGAACTAAAGGCGGAACCGATATCTTGTCCTTCGTCGATTAATAGTGGAAACGCCAACAACGCAATCGCCCAGAGCAGTGGCACCACCAAGACGCCAACTTGTGTTATACCCAGCATGATAAACGCAATCAGAGCTAACAAACACCATAGGTATGCGATACGCCAATATTGGCGAAATCCCTCGAAAATATCAGGAATACGCGGCTCCTCTCCACGCATTGCTTTCAACGCCATATAATGCAAGCCCGCATAAAGCGGTGCAGCGAAAAGAAACAACGCGGCATTTCTCACTATATCCGGGAAGATTGGGATAGCTGAAAGCAGAAACGCCAGTGGGACACAAATTAACCCACCAACAAAACTTGCAAAGGAAAAAGTGGCTGGATACCGTTTGTACAGCTGCCAGCCTTCAGTAAACCACTTTTCAATTGTGACTGCGGGTTGATTTGCCATATCCAATTTCTCCTATCGTTTTATGACCCCAATACCAAAGCCCAATGTAATATTGAAATTAGGTTGCAAGATATTCGCCATTCCTATGGTAGTAGGCATATTGTTCATGTCACTTTAATGTGCTAGTGAACCAATGCACTAATGAACCCTTTGACCACCCTGGAACACCGCCACGACACGACTGAAAGCAGAAACATCAATCGTTGGATCGCCGTCAAAGGCAGCGAGGTCAGCAACCCTGCCCGGCGCAATAACGCCAATCTGATCCCTCATACCGATCGCCTCCGCAGATATGCTTGTAGCGGAGACAAGCACCTCGGCGGGGGTAAAGCCGACACGAGCCAGTAACTGCAAATCGTAATCTATATGCCCAAAAGCGAGATCGCCGACGCCGGAGTCCGTCCCCGGCACGATCCGATCCCGCATACCGTAGTCCAACATACGCCGCATCACATCCAAGCGCACCTCTGCCCGCTCCTCAAGTCGATCCAATTCCGCCTCAGCTTCAGGAGTAATTGTGCCCGCATCCCGTTGCTCGGTGAGCCTGACAATCGCAGGATAACCGGTCCACGCCTGGAGCGTTGGACTGATCCAGATCCCCGATTCCGCCATCATCTCAGCGACCTTCGGGTCAAAGCGCAGTTGATCATCCGGGTCGAGAAATTCCGCATGTTCCATCAGATCGACCCCCGCTTCAACAGCTCGTACCATCGACTCTTTTGCACGACAGTGCGCCGCCGTCAAACGATGAAAGTGGTGCGCCTCATGGACAGCCGCGTGGAGTTCCGTAACGGTATAACTCGCACGGCCGGGAATCGTGCCTGCAGTTCCGCCGCCGGAAGCCATAATTTTGATGTAGTCCGCGCCCTCGTGCACCAAGCGACGGACAGAACGGCGCATCTCCGCCTCGCCATCAGCGACCTCATTACACATGTGAAAATGCCCGCCGGTACAGGTGATAGGGCGTCCACTTACCAGCATACGCGGTCCCGGGATGTATCCGCGCGCAAGCCCTTCCTTAATCGTAAATCCCACCCGGTTCCGCGCGCCATGTTCTCGGATCGTGGTAATCCCCGCAGCGAGATGTCGCCGCAGATTCATCGCCCCGGCGAGCACCATCATCTCATCGGTCTCAGAAAACATCTCAACGTAGCTACGTCCATCGCCTGCCAGACTCAGATGGGTATGCCCATCAATTAGACCGGGAGTCACACAAGTACGACTCAAGTCGATCTGCTCGGCATCCCGCGGTGCCTGCCGCCGAATCTCCCGCCGCGGTCCCACCGCGATGATACGATCGCCCGTCACGAGAATCGCTTGATCGGCTATGGATTCCCCACCAAGACCGTCTGCCAATAGACCTGCCAAAATCAGTTTTGAATTTGAATGAGCCATGATTTCCTCTGCTTTGTTTTTATTACAGGGATAATAGTCTGAAGACTTTACAAACCTTCATATAGGATTCCTCAAAATTTACAGGTACTGCAACTTCGGAAGTAATATACAACGGCAGCTCCGGCAACGTATCTCCGATCTTTAACGGGCTATGCCAGATGTCCACTATCCCTACATTAGATTCGCCATGAGGCTGCTTTCGGTAGGCGGCACAATAGAGTGGATTTTCTGGATTCTCCGCTATATACCCTGCTGTCGCTTTGACCGCCCGAAGCAACTGATTGTGGAGGTTAAAAAAAGGCAGTTCAAGGACATCAACAATAATCAATGAGACATTTCTGGCTATCAGGTTTTCGCATTTGGCAACAAAACTGTCTCGGTTGGCACGGTTCAAAATCTCAATCGCCCCCACGGTGATATGTTTGCCTCGGTCAATGTAATCAACGAATACTTCAAAGGTTGACGGGAATTCCGCCCGCGTTGTGACTGGCAGCTGCGGCTGATATGCCCCTTTCAGGGGTTGCCCCCTGCCTCGAATTTTGTCCGCTCTGACATCAACTTCTCGCGCCCCGATGCTTGTCTGTGGTATGGCTAAAAAACCTTCCGGCAGTATTTCATTCAAGTGTTCAACAATATAGGTCGTCCACGCGCTATGAAAAGACTCGAAAGGGGCAATGTCACTAATTTCGGGGGTTAAGTGGTCTAAGATTGGCATTTTAGACACTCCGTGAAAATGTTGTAAACTCTCACCATTGGTTAATAGTTGTCTGAATCGCGGATTAAAACAGATGAAACAAATTGCGCGGATTTTTGTCTGAATCAGGATTTTCAGGATTCAAGGATTTACAGGATAAAAAATGTTAATCAGAGTGAGCAACGCTTTCGGAATAACCCTGAGGTGCTAGTTGTTGAACTTCCATCGGTTTTCCGTTAAAGCTGAAGGTTTCGACTTTTCGCTCCAGAGGAGCGAGATGTCTATAGAAGGTTGACACCTCCAATCCCCGCGCTCCAGCGGAGCGCAATGTATGGGATTTACCAATTTAATCAATCAACATAGCCCTAACGGAGTAGAGCGATTGGTAGGGAACGCAGATCTGCGTTCCCTACCAATTTTTGTGTTTTTTTATGCAACTATCACCCCGCTAGGGCTTTGGGTCGAGCAAGAGACCCGACCAACGGGCGCGTTATTGCTCTGCTGCGATAGTATCATAAACCCCACCACATTGCAAGGGGTTTCTGAAACTACGATTCTCACTGTTTCTCCACATGATGGGTAATCCAACACCGCCGTCCATCGGTTCGCAAACGGATAGCCCCAAGCCGATCTGTCCGCAATATACGGCACCCCCGTTCACGATACCGTTCAAGGACCGCTTCAGACGGGAAGCGGTATCGATTCCGCTGCCCTAATGAGAAAATCGCGTACTTCGGACGCACAGCATCGAGGAACTCCGCGCTGCTAGAAGTTTTACTCCCATGATGCGGCACTTTAACAATCTCCGCCCGCAAATCCGCCCCCGCTTCAATCAATCTCAATTCGGTTTTTCGTTGGATGTCCCCTGTGAACAAGATCCGCAGATCGCCGTAGGTCAACTTTAGGACAAGCGAATCGTTGTTGACATCTCTATCGTGCAAATTTGTTGAGGCTGCATCGAATGGGTGTAGCAGTTCCAACTTTGCCGTAGCGGTCAGGTCAACTGTCCCGGCGTATCCGAGGGCATGAGGAATACCCTTTGCATCGACAATCTTATGCAAGATTTGATGGGTCAATTTCGATAAATCCTGATGTGGTATCCCCAAGGTACGCTTGACATCAAACTCACCCAAAATGTGTGCAAACCCACCGCCGTGGTCATTGTCCGGATGGCTCAACAGGAGCAGGTCTAACCTAAAAACACCTTCGTGGCACAAGAACGGGTCAAGGGTCCGCTCGCCATGGTCATAACCCACCCGCCGCGTCGTTTCCGCTTTAGTCGTCTCAATCCGCAATGAATTAGCACCCCCATCAACCAACATAGCCTTTCCGTCGGGGAATCGGACAAACGCCGCGTCCCCCTGCCCGACATCAAGGAACGTAACCTCTAATAGGCTGCCCCGCTCATGCCAAGCGGTGTCCCAGATCCAGATTGACAGGACCGTCAACCCAATTATCAGAGCTTGCTTTCGGTGCATCCACACCCATACCCAATGCACAACCGCGAAACAACCAACGATGTAAAAAACGATAAAGCCGAAACTTGGTGTCGGCGTCTTTAGGACCGTCCACGATTGACCGAAAAATTCGATCAACTCTAGGAAAATCCAGAGTATAAAATGGTTGGCATAGGCAAGCGGCGTTGCAAGGGGCATCCAGATTAAGCCGAGCAAGACCGAGACCAACGTTATGTTGACTAAGAGCCCAGCAAGGCCGACAGTAAAAATTCCGGCAACAAGCCCGATTGGGTAGATCCGATGGAAGTGCCCTGCGATGATTAGAGTCGTACCTACTTGTGCGGATAACGTCACCCCAAATCCCATCGTCAACCACCAGACCGCCTGCTCCCATATAGAGAGAGGAGGCATTGCGTTATCGGGATCAACCGTTGGATCAGTTCTGCCCAATCTGACGATACGGGCGATAAAGCCCTCCCACTTGGGCGCGAGATAAACAATAGCTGCCACAGCAGCAAAGGAGAGTTGGAAACCGATGTCCCACAGCTGTGCAGGGTTAATCAACAACAAGGCAAGTGCAGCAAACGCCAGCAGATTGAACAGATCTCTATCCCGTTCTATAATTCGTGAGATTAGGTAGATAACCGCCATCAGCGACGCCCGGAAGACCGATGGGCGAAAACCGACAAGGCAGGCATAGAGAACCACAACGGCAATCGTCAGTAGGTCGGTGGCCTTTCCAGGCAGGCGCAAAAGTGAAAATCCGAAAAAGCAGGCAGTCGCAATCAGTCCAACGTGCAATCCCGACACAGCGAGAATATGTAGACTCCCACTATTGCGGAATGCGTCGAGAATATCAGGCGACAGTTCGCCCTGTTGCCCCAAGAACATCCCCTTGAGAACTTGGGAGTGAATTGGACGCTCGTGATAGACTTTGTCAATGACGGATTCAACCCGTCGGCGCAGCTTTTCCGTCCAGTGGAATAGCGGGAAGCCTGATCTACCTGTTGGAACAATCTCCTGTCCTTGCTGTGGATAGAGAATACCGAAGACCCCTCGACGGGCAAGATAGGAACGGTAATCAAAGCCCCCCGGATTCCGTTGCCCGTTTGGCTGGCGTAACACCCCTTCGACCTCAATCCGATCGCCGTACCGCAAAGGAATCGGCTTGCGAAATCGAATCAGCAGCTTTGCCTCCACCGCTAAATCTGGGTTCTCCATCGACCGGATAGTTCCGTTTGCGTAGCCAGCCTCCCACTGTTCACCCCGCTCTGGTTGATACGCCATCTCCCCTGAGAAATACACCCGCTGATCATAGAAGTCCGGGGGAATGGGCGAAGTCAGCGCAACCTTCATACGGAACAGACCACAGGCGCAGAGGGCCCCTAACAGGAACACCCACCCTATTCTCGCTGTACGCGCATCCGTTTTCCACAGATAGGCGAATCCAACACCACCGATAAGGCAGATCAGCGCAATCAGCCAAATCCAAAAGAGAGGGATAGGTAGGAACCCTGCGATAACAATGCCGAGCGTATACGGAACGAGTGTGCGGAGAGCCGGGCGAGGCACGTGACTTCGTCCCTCCATAATACTGATTTAGAGTGAGAAGAGAAATGGAGACAAACGAATAAAGTAGTAGGCACACGTCGTGTGCCGTAACCCTTGTGCCTACTACGGAACAGCGAAACACAATGTATAACCTTTGTCCGTTCAATGAACCAGTGAACCAACATTAATAACCGATGCTTTTCAGATAAGCACGATTGATTCGGATCTTCGCCTCGTCGGTACGTTCCGTCGCTCCCGGACAAGCGGTTATCCAATCGCTGTAGCCAACATCCTCTAACGCTTTCAGAAAGGCGGGGTAATCGCACATGAGCCCCTCGCCCAATTCAACATTGCCGCCATCTTTATGGTCGTGAAGGTGGACATAGGAGATGCGATCCCGATAATCGTAAACCGCCTGAATAGGATCGTAACCCCAATGGACAGCGTGAGACATATCGAGACAGAGACGGCATCGGTGGAGACGCGTCATGAACCGCTTCCACTCATCGGCACTGTCCACCACATGTCCTGTATGGGGGTGGAAGGTAACAGTAACGCCGAGCGGTTCGCCATAGGCAGCGAGATCATCATAGACGACCGCCATGCGATCCAGATCGATGTCCGTTGTTTGACGCTCAAGACGGCCCGGCCCCTTGGTCATAAAGGTAGGAACCTCAAGGTCGGAAGCGAATTCAATCCGCCGTTTGTTGATTTCATGGGTTGGATGCGTTACATCGAGTGTGACGTTAGGACCACAAATCGCAGCGACCTGTATACCGACAGCGTCACAGATTTGGCTAACGCGACGCGCCGAACCGAGCCAATCGAGCGACTGACGGGCTTCCCAACCGTCCCAACCCGCCTCTCGGAGCTGCACAAGTGTCTGTTCCAGATTGGGGTTTTCCCAGCGGAGGGCACTGTAGGCAAGTGGAAATGACATAGCATAGATCCTTTCGAGCTAGTGTTTGTACATAGGAATGTTCAAACAAACATAAGGACAAGAAAAATACCGGTTTTTTCTTCTTTCGTAGGGAACGCAGATCTGCGTTCCCTACACGGGTTGGCCTTCATTAATTCTGCTATCACTCAAGCCGTTGTATCGCCTTTCGCAACGCCTGTCGCGCTTCATGCAGCCGCGATCTAACACGCCCAACAGAACAACCAAGCACCTCCGCCAGCTCCTCATAGGACAGGTCTTGCATCTCGCGGAGGATTAGTATCTTTCGGTAATCGTCTTTGAGATCAGCAAGTGCCTTCTGCAGAATCTCCCGCTGCTCCGCCAACAAGGCCGTCTTTTCCGGAGTCGTCGTATCGAGCGGTGCCCACGGCTGCGAGTCATCAATTTCCATTGGCTCGGTTTTACGCCGCTGTCGCTGATCCTTCAAATTGAGACATCTGTTAGTAACAATCCGGTAGAGCCATGTCGAAAACTGAGATTTGAATCGAAATTGCCCAATATTTTCCCAAAGCCAAAGAAAAACATCCTGCGCCACATCGCTAGCATCTTCAGGACTTGCGAGCATCCCGTAAGCGATATTATAGACCCACTGCTGATATTGACGCATAAGGATTTCCATGGCTCGCTTGTCACCGTCCTGACATCGGCGGACGAGCTCATGGTCACTGATGTCATGGGATCGCGCTTCGTTAGAGGCGTGTTGGTCGTTCAATTTTCTTAGCCATACAGAAGAATGATGCGTAACGAATAATATGTAAGAAGGAAATTTTTAATATTACGCATTACGCCCTGTTTTTTTAGGAAAACATAGAAAAGTCAGTAGCAACCTATCACCAAATTGTATACATACCCGACAACTGCATATAAAACCTATTTTATCCAGTTTTCGGTAGGTTGTCAAGCAGGCATAGCGGAAATCAAACCCTTGCGAAAGTGTAGCGAATCCGTTATAATAACCCAAGCTATCATCTAAAGCCCTAACGGGACAGTATGTATAATGTTCAGCAATCACGGTTACCGAACATTAATGCCTTTTTCACCTTGTCCCCAGCGATGCGGTATTCATTCCGAGGACGACAGGAGAAGGTTACGAATAATAAGCAAAAGTTGGGATATACACTCTTAGGGGCAGGGATTATGCCAAAGTAGAGTTCGCAGAGCGGGGGGCTGTCGCCCGGTTCAAAGACGAGAGGAGGTGAAATAGATGGGGTTTACGGACTGGAGTCCAAGTCACACGAGATTGGCTCTATTTATCATTGCCAGTTTTATTGGGCAAGTGGCGATCTGGTTCCCTCGTATGGGGCAAGCGGAGGAGCGTCAGGCACGCAGTGAGGAACGCGCTGAAAAACGGGATACGGAATTATTCGCTATGATCGATCAGCGAATCACAGAAGTCAATCAGCGAATTGACGGCTTGTGATCGGTGATGAATCAGGGTTTCTCTGATGTCAGATCGGAGATGAATCAGCAAATCGAAAATGTGCGTGATGATATGAATCATCGCTTTACTGAAATGAATCAACGGCTTTCGGATATGCAAGCGGAAATCCGTGATGTGAGATCGGAGATGAGCAAACTCAATCAGAATTATATTGAACATTTAACGCACCACGAGTAGATTATTAGGAGTCCTTTAACAATCTCAGCTGTTTTAAGATCTCATCCACAGTCGCCGTTCAATGAATCAATGAACTAATGAACCAATCAACCCACAACCAAAGGAAGGATTCTATAAATGGATACAACACAAGCTGTAGCGCGAATCTTGAAAATCGAAGGCGTTGAATGGATATCCTGCTTTCCCTCCAACCAACTTATTGAAGCGGTCGCCCAAGAAGGTATCCGGACCATCATGTTCCGACACGAACGCGGTGCTGTCATGGCAGCCGACGGATACAGTCGCGTCAACAACCGCGACAAATTTGGCGTCATCATCACACAAGGTGGGCCCGGTGCCGAAAACTCTATGGGCGGTATCGCACAGGCTTTTGCCGACAACGTCCCAATTTTGTATCTGCCAGGCGGACCCTCAATTAGCGAATATGCGGTTCGTCCGTCCTTCTCACCCGTCCGTACATATCAGACTGTGTCGAAATACGGCGAAGTCATTACAAAACCGGATCAAGTTGCAACTGTTATGCGACGGGCTTTCCACCACCTGCGGAATGGACGTCCCGGGCCCGTGATTGTCGAGACACCGAGTGATGTCGGATTACAGGAAGTCCCAGACGATGCCCTCAACTACAAGTCACCGAAACGAGCACTTCAGCTTCCTTCCCCCAGTGATATCAAAGACGCTGTTAAGGCACTACTTAGCGCGGAGAAACCCGTCATCTGGTCGGGTATGGGGGTGCTGCTCTCCGGAGCGACCGAGACGCTCACAGAATTTGCTGAATTGACCGAGATCCCGGTGTACTGCACTATGCCCGGTAAATCCTCCTTCGACGAACGTCATCCCCTTTCTGTCGGCTCCGGCAGCGGCGCGACAACTCTCCCCGCACGGACGTGGTTACAGGAATCGGACGTACTACTCGCTATCGGTTCAAGTCTGACCCACACCCATTACGGTCAACCGATCCCAGATGGCAAGGTCATCATCCACAACGCTGAAAGTATCGAAGATATCAACAAAGACTTCTCTGTTGACATCGGGCTACCCGGCGATGCCAAACTGACGCTAGAGGCGATGATCGAGGAAGCCAAAGCCCAACTCGGCGAAAGCGGAAGAAGGGGCAAAACGCAAGTCGCCACAGATATTGCCATACTCAAGAAAACGTGGATGGATGAATGGGCACCCCTGCTCAACTCCGATGAAGAACCGATCAATACCTACCGTGTAATTGGCGATATGGTCAAGGCAATGGATCTGGAAAATAGCATCGTCACCCACGATGCCGGTGCTCCGCGTGATTCAATTATGCCTTTCTACCCTGGAACCGTGCCACACAGCTACATCGGTTGGGGCAAGACCACCCACCTCGGTTTCGGCATACCATTGATGATCGGGGCGAAGATTGCAAAACCCGATAAGTTCTGCTTGAACTTCATGGGCGATGGTGCTTTCGGCATGTCCGGCTTAGACATCGAAACTTCCGTTCGCGCCGGGGCACCTATCACTACCGTTGTCCTCAATAACGGCGGCATGTCGACCTACCCCGGCGGCTATCCAACAGCCCGTGAGCAGTTTGGCACAACGGAAATGACAGGCGATTATGCCAAGATTGCCGAAGGCATGGGCGCGGTCGGTATCACCGTGATTAAGCCGAGTGAAATGGTTCCCGCACTTGAGCAGGCACAACAACTAAACGCGGACGGTCGCACGGTACTGCTCGATGTGCACACCAACATGGAGTCTCGCAGATCTCGTTTCAGTTAAATTCCGTTCACCATCCTTGACATTAGCCTTTGTCTTTAATGTCAAGGAACAGTGCAAAGAAACCGAGTTTTTCCGAAAAAACTCGGTTTCTCTGATTTGCTCTACACTTTCCTTTGATATGAATCACCTTTGTTTATAACAATTGTGGAGGCACACACTATGATCAAACTTGTCATGATGCCGCCGTTGGACGAACTCAAACGCGAGTTTGCCCCGCGTCTGGAGGCAAACCTCCCTGAATATCGCGTTGCTGTCCCAGAAACCGACGAAGAGGCACGCCGTGAAATTGTCGATGCCGATGCAGCATACGGTTGGATACCGCCTGAAGCACTGAAGGGCGCAACAAAATTGCGGTGGCTGCAAAATCCCGATGCAGGTCCCTTTCCGGGCTACTACTACAAGGAATTAATTGAGCACCCCGTGGTGATCGGTAACCCACGTGGTATCTACTATGATCACATCAGCCACCATATCATGATGTTCCTACTCGGACTCTCGCGCGGACTGCCCTACTACGTCGAAGCACAACGAGAACGCAGATGGGACCCGGACGCTCGTAAAAATTACGTAGATCTTGCTGTATCCACCGCGCTAATCTTCGGCGTAGGCGGCATCGGCCATGAAACAGCGAGGCTATGTGCGGAATTTGGCATGAAGATAATCGGTGTAGAGCCGAGACCCGAATATGACCTCCCATACGTCGAAATGCACCCGCCGGCGGATCTGGATGCCCTGCTGCCGCGTGCCGACTTCGTGATAGCAACAACGCCACACACACCCGAAACTGAGGGGATATGGAATGCCGAACGTTTCCGCTTGATGAAGCATACCGCTTACTTCATCAATATCGGCCGCGGTAAAACCATGAAAATTGACGACCTCGCAGACGCGGTCGAAAACGGTGTAATCGCGGGATGCGGTCTCGATGTATTTGAAGTAGAACCGCTGCCATCAGATCACCGCTTGTGGAATTTGCCCAACGTTCTGCTCACACCCCACATCGCCGTCAAGGATGCCGAAAACGTCCCCGAACGCCGATTCGAGGTACTCCTCGAAAACGCTCGGCGGTTCGCTGCCGGTGAGCCGTTACGCAATGTGGTCAACAAAGCAGGGTGGTACTAGAATCTCGAAGATACCAACAACGTTGCGCTATAGTTATAGGCTCAATCCACCAGAATCGGTAACGCGACTGCGCTGGTATTTCGCGGAGAAATAACCTATGATGGAATCAGAAATTTGTGCCTTATACGGTTGGGCGGAGCTCGACCCGGTTGCGCCTATCGTGGCGGGATCGGTCGGCACATGGCGTATCACCTACCACGCCGGTCGCTACGGAATTGATGACGGCGGCGTCATTAAATTCGCTTGGCGCGATGTCAGCGATTGGGCGGCACCCCAATTTGAAGATCCTTCCGCACCGGAATATGCTACCGTCTCCACGACAGGTCCCGCCTCCCTACGGGCAAGCTTTGAGAAACAACGCTATATCCGGCCTTGGCGGCTCTGTGTAACCGTTGATGTGTTTGACGATTCCCTCTCCGAAGGGAACACTATCACCCTAACACTCGGAGACACTTCCGGCGGGAGTCCGGGAAGTCGAGCGCAGACCTTTTGCAAAGAGGCGTTTGAATTTCGTGTCGCAGTCGATTGGTGCGGGACATGGGTGTACACGGAAGTACCATCGCCAAAGATCCCAATTATCAGCGGTCCACCCCAGCGGTTGGTGGTATTAGGTCCTTCGGAAACCACACCCGATGAAGAAACATGGATCGGGATCAAAGCTGAAGACCTCTGGGGCAATCCGAGCACCGGATATAGCGGAATCGTCCAAATCAACGCCGATGGACTGACCGGTTTGCCGGAGACGTATCAGTTCCAACCCCCAGACCGAGGTGTCCACCGTTTTGAAGGTGTGAAGCCACTTAAGACCGGGATTTATCAGGTGAACGCAACAGACGCAGAAAATGGGTTGGAAGCGGAGGGAAATCCACTTCGTTGCGTGGCGGATCGGGGCACACATCAACCCTTCTGGGGCGATCTCCACGGGCAGAGCGAAGAAACCGTCGGCACAAACCCGGTCTCCTCCTATTTTCGCTTTGCGCGGGAGGCAGCACTGGTCGACTTCGCCGGACATCAGGGCAACGACTTCCAAATCACCGAAGCGATCTGGAAGGAAATCCGAAAGCAGGCAAACCTCCAATACGACCCCGGCCGCTTTGTCACCTTTGTCGGATACGAGTGGTCAGCGAATACACCGCTGGGAGGCGATCACAACGTCTACTACCCGGGAAACGATGGTGCCCTGCACCGCTCCAGCCATGTGTTGATTCCTGATGAATCGGACATTGATACTGACTGCACCCATGTCACAGCACTCTACGATACACTGCGCGGAAAGGAGGTTCTCCTGCTGCCCCATGTCGGAGGACGCTACGCCAATCTCAACTGGCACGACCCGGAATTAGAGCCGCTTATCGAAGTTTACTCCGAATGGGGCGAGTTCGAGTGGTTTCTGCGAGAAGCATTGGAAAAAGGTTACCAAGTCGGTTTCACCGCCGGGAGCGACGACCACAAGGGACGGCCCGGTGCCGCTCCACCGGGCAGCGGTTCGTTCGGTGTCTACGGCGGATTGACCTGCATCTATGCAACAGAGTTGACGCGAGAAGGATTGTGGGAAGCCCTCAAAGCCCGTCGCTGTTACGGAACGACGGGACAGCGCATCCTGCTTGACGTTACAGCAGACGGTCAACTGATGGGGGCAACGTATCAAGCGTGTCAACCGCCGGAGATCTCCGTGAACGTAATTGGCACCGCACCCATCGAACGGGTGGACATTTTCCGAGGGTTGGAACAGATCTACACCTTCCCCGCGATAACCGAACGATCGAGGGACCAGATCCGTGTGGCGTGGTCCGGACAGCGCATCCGAGCGCGAAACCGACTCGTGCGATGGGACGGTAGCCTTGAAATAGATAAGGGACAGATTCTCCGTGCAGAAGGTTACGCTTTCGATACCCCGGCCGAAGGAATCGAGGCAATCACTAAGCGAACCGTCTCTTGGAAATCCGTAACAACCGGAGATGCCGATGGTGTGATTCTGAGACTCGACGCCCCGCCTGAAACAACCCTCGATTTTAGGACCTCAGTGCTGAATAGGACCATCTCGCTTCAGGAAATTGACGATTTACCGGTTGTCGTCAATGCCGGTGGAATTGATATGAAGGTCGCGTTTGAACGGCTGCCGCTCGGTGTTGACAGAGAAGTGGCGTTTACGTTTCGGGAGGCAGCGTTGCCCACGGGCTGCCATCCCTATTGGGTTCGAGTGCTGCAGACAGATGGAGCAAAGGCATGGGCAAGCCCCATCTATGTAACAATATAATCCATTTAACCGTAGGGGCGGAGTTAGCCCGCCCACACTTGGAGGCAAATATATGGGACAGATAGATACATCACTTTTGGAACTAGAAACCCCTCATATTTTGTTGGATCAAGACAGACTACAAGCCAACATCCAATTGATTCAGGACATCGGCAATACTCATGGTGTCAATGTACGCCCGCACATCAAAACCCACAAGTGCATTGAACTCGCCCGGCAACAGATAGGCGCAGGTGCGGTCGGAATTACCTCCTCAAAGGTAGACGAGGCACTCGTTTTTATTAAAAACGGAATCCGTTCCGTCACTGTGGCGTACCCCTTGGTCGTCAATTCAAAACTTGACCGCCTTATCGCCGCTGCACGCGCCCATGACGTTGATCTACGCCTCATCGTTGACAGCCCTGCGGGAATAGATGCAATCGCTCAAGTAGCGGGGAGACACCAGAAACAGATTAGCATCTTTTTGAAAATAGACGTAGGTCTACACCGTTGCGGACTTAACGAAGATGATCCCGGCTTAGTCGAGTTGGTGCAAAAAATTATCCGAGAACCCAATCTCAATTTTGTTGGGCTGCTATCCCATGCTGGGCATACCTATGGCGCAGATGATGCTGAAGCAGCGCGAAAAATCGCCCAAGAAGAGTGCGGCATTATGAACCGCGTGCGGAAAAGACTGGAGAGCAACGGCATTGAAGTCGCGGAGGTATCTGTTGGATCCACACCCGGCACCCTTGCCAGCGATAGCTACGAAGGTATCACCGAAATTCGACCCGGTAACTACATCTTCATGGACAGAATGCCGCTGCGCCTCAAGGTCATTAAGTTAAGCCAGATTGCGCTTTCAGTGCTAGCGACGGTGGTGAGTAAAAACGCGGATTACTTTATTATCGACTCAGGATCCAAAACCTTGAGTTCGGATCAAGGCGCGCACGGCATGTCGGGGATGGAAGGATTCGGACTTGCATACCCCCTAGATCATTTCGAGGATACAAACTACGAGATGATAGTCACTAGGTTATCGGAAGAGCATGGAATTGTAATACGCAACGATTTCGATTTGGCGATAGGTTCCAAAGTTCGGTTAATACCGAACCACTCATGTGTCGTTGCAAACCTATTAAACACCTACACAGTTCTAAAGGACGGCCAAATCACCGACCAATGGGACATCGCCGCCCGTGGACAGGTTCATTAGTCTCAGCAGATCTGCAAGTGCGGTTTATCCGTAGGGAACGGAGATCTCCGTTCCGTTTGTTCCTTTCGCTCCAGTTTTGAATCCCGATTTATCGGGGAGGAGCACCATGTGTATAGAAAAATCGGAGACGCCTACCATGAAAATACAAGATCACCTTTCGCTAGAGGGAATTAACGACGATAACCTCAGCATTTTCAAGGCAATCGGTGTGGACTACGTCGCTGTCATGCACCCACCACCTCCCAAGCAGGGCGACCGTGCCGATATCTGGAAAGAGGTCCGCACAAAAGTCGAATCCCACGGAATGAAATTCAACAACGTCGGACTCAGACCCGCAAAAGAGATTACACTCGGCAAACCGGGCAGAGATGAACATATCGAGGGCTGGTGTACCTTGATACGGAACATGGGAGAAGCCGGTGTCCCGACGCTGTGTTACAACTTCAGAGGTATCGGGAATTTTCGGACAGCGCGAACCATTGGCAGAGGCGGAGCAAGTTACAGCACATTCAATTATGATGAGTTCATGAAGGCATCGCCCGATTACCCCGATCACCACATCTCCGAAGAAAAACTCCGCGCAAATCTAAAGCACTTCCTTGAACACATTGTACCGGTTGCTGAAGAGGCAGACGTACAACTCACCATGCACCCGGATGACCCACCGCGCCCGGAGCCGCTCGGCGGTGCAGCTCGAATCCTGTCGACCCTCGATGATTTCGAGCACATGTTCAGGGAAGTTCCCAGCCATGTGAACGCCATGCTATTTTGTCAAGGGTGTGTCCGCGAAATGGGAGAAGATGTGCCAGCCGCTATCCGGCGCATCGGTACTCAAAACAAAATTGCTGCCGTCCATTTCCGAAACCTTCGGGGCACCCCAGACAGATTTCAGGAGGTTTTTGTGGATGAGGGAGACGTGGATATGTATCAAGCGATGCAAACCTATCGGGAAGTCGGTTTTGAGGGCCCCTTCATGATGGATCACACCCCCAGCTTCCCTCAAGAAAACGCCCAATGGGCAGGACGCGCTTTCGCCGTTGGTTACATTCGATCGATGATCCAAGCAGTTTACCGATAATTCAAATAGAGCAGAGTGCTCATATATTTGAGCCGTGCTCATCATTCAGCTAAGCCGCTGTACAAACACAGGCCCTGTAGGAGCAATCTCCGAATCGCGACTCTTTCCTCGTATATCGAAAGGAGAATAAAAAATGATGAAAATTGGCACCCGTATCAGCCCTGATTGGTTGAATCGTCCCGACGACCTTGCCTTTCTCAAACAGATCGGCGTCGATTGCGTGGACATTACTTTGGACATCTGCCCCGGCTATGCAGAAGCCGGTGGTCGCGCAAATCGCGAGGGACTCGAAAAAGTGGTAGAAGCTATCGACAAAGCAGGTTTAAAAATCGAGCGCGCCAACACCGCTAACTCTAACTGCATCAAAACCTTCCTCGGTCAGCCCGGCTCCGAAGAAGAAATCGACAATCTAATCGTCAACGCTGAACTCTGCGGCGAGTTTGACCTGCCGGTGATGGGTATCCAATGTTTTCAAGCGGGGCAATTCGGTCACTTCCCCGAATCTATGCATAGCTTCATTGAGGGCCGGGGCGGATATAGCCACCTGAAAGTGGACCTGACCGAGGCCCTCGACCAACCCCCGCCAGAAGGCGCGCCGACCCACGACGAGATCTGGGAGCGTACCTTAAAAATCTTCAGGAGCGTTGTACCCGTGGCGGAGAGTGCCGGCGTCAAGATCGCCATGCACGGCAATGACCCACCCGTTCCCAGTCTTTACGGTGTGCCGCAGGTTCTCTACAACTTCGCCGCTTTCGACCGCCTCTTTTCCGAAGTGCCGTCCCCAAACAACGGCATGACCTTCTGCGTAGGCACCCGCTATGAATCAGGTGAAGATGTTTTTGAGGGAATTCGACACTTCGGGGAACAGGGCAAAATCTTCCACGTCCACTTCCGCAACGTGCGTGGAAAAATCCCCGAAAGGAAGGCATACGAAGAGGTAATCCCCGACGCCGGCGACATGGATATGTATCGCGTGGCGAAAGCCTTGCACGATGTGGGTTATAACGCCGTCATCGACTACGACCACATCATGCGACTCACTACAGACGGGCCAGAAGGCAGGGAGTACATCGCTTACTGTGTCGGGCACATGCGCGGTTTGCTTCAGGCACTTGAGAGTAATTCCTAGTGCTATGTTAGAAACCCGCCTTCAATCACTGTCAACATTCCAATTCCAGAATCTGTCGAAACAGAGTGGGGTAGACCACTTTGTTTCGACCCGCATCGGTGGTTTAAGTCCATCGCCCTACGAATCCCTCAATCTGGGGTTTCATGTCGGAGACACCCCTGAAACTGTCCTACAGAATCGCGAACGGTTGGCAGCCAATATCGGAATTCCGCTCTCCGATTTTACAATTCCAAAACAGGTTCATAGCGGTACGGTGACAATCGTAACAGAGGGACTGAGGGGCTGCGGCGCAGCGGATCTCGCCACCGCGGTTGAAACGACAGATGGAATGATAACCGAGGTGCCTCGCTTGTGCCTAACGGTTCTTGCGGCGGACTGTGTGCTAGTTCTGTTCTTCGATCCCCAAAAGCGAGTGATAGCCGCCGTACATGCCGGATGGCGCGGCACTGTCAAATTGGCGGCGCAAAAAACGGTAAAAACCTTAAAGCAAAAATTCAACTGCAATCCGACCGACATTCTCGCAGGGATCGGGCCCTCCATCGGTCCCTGTCACTACGAAGTCGGGCCCGAAGTCATTTCACAAGTCGAAGATACCTTCGGTAGCACCGACAGCTACATCAACAACGAAACCCCCGATGGCAAAGGGTATTTTAACCTGTGGGAAGCGAACAAGCAGCAGCTCATAGAGGCGGGTATCCCAGCGCGAAACATAGAGGTCGCTCAGATATGCACCTATTGTAATGCACATCTTTTCTTTTCTGAACGACACCAAAAGGGAAAGACGGGGAGATTCGGAGCGGGAATTATGTTATCAGCATGAACTGACCTAGAAAAAGAACGGAAAGTAGAAGATTCATCCGTTCAATCAACCAATGTACCAATGAACTAATGAACCAATTGCAACAACTTATCTTGTAATAATCAGATACATACCGCTACAGACCAAAAGTATGCCGATAACATATCGTAACGTAAGCGGCTCCCGTAATAATATCATGCCAGCTATACTCGTCAATAATATCCCTCCAAAACGGATAACGGGTGATCCGAGAGAAATTGGGGCTCCTGCGCTAAAGGTGACATACAATCCAAGAGTCACCCCACTGAACGCAAATCCCATACCCGTACTCGCTAAAATACCTGAGAGTTGGGCATGTTGCGGTATGCCACGTGCCCATTGCCATAGTACCCAAACCAGTCCAGTCGAGAATGTACAGCAGCCGTATATCAACATCAACAGACTGCTAGAAATCCTGTTCGCTGCTAGCTTCACACAAAGATCTGCAGCAGCCAATGCACATGCGGTGACCACTGCGTATTTAATCCAACCCATAATTCAAATTTGCCCCCCAGTGGTCAACGCCACCAACCCTGATTGTCGTTCAATTTAACTACAGTGTGCCTTTCCGATCGCTTCAACGAAAGCATACCCGAAAACGTCAATAACGTCAAGTCCAGAAGTGCATAAAGTAGTAGGCACGCTCCGCGTGCCGTAACACAGCGCAATCAACTAGGAAAACCCTAATGAAATCCGTATTCAGACTGTCCATCAACAACCCTGTATTGGTTCACATGATCTCCATAGCCGTGATTGTTTTGGGATCATACATGCTCATTAACATGCCACGCGAACTCGACCGCGATATGTCCTTCAACTGGGTAACTATTTGGGTGACCTATCCCGGTGTCTCGCCTGAAGAGATGGAAAAGCTGGTTGCCAAACCGATTGAGGACGAGATCGCTGATGTCAATAAAATTGAGTCTATCACTTCAATCGCCGCCGAAGGTTTCACCGGCATCAGCGTCAAATTCGATCAGAATATCTCACGCTACGAATTTGACAAGCTCTATCAAGATCTCCGCACTGAATTAGATAAAGTCCAAAATCTGCCTGAAGATGCGGAAGATCCCGCCATGTTCAAACTAGAATCAAATACATTAACGCCGGTGATCGATGTCGTGGTAGCAGGGGACTTCCCTGAAAAAGAGAGACGGAAAGTGGCGGAGGAACTCCAAGATGAAATTGAAGCCGTTGAGGATGTCTTGGAGGTTTCGATCCAAGGGATTCGTGATCGCCAGATCTGGGTCGAGGTAGATCCCGATCGCCTCGATCGGTATTCATTGACGCTGCAGCAAGTTGGCGGCGCGCTGGCAGCCAAGAATATGAACGTCCCTGCAGGGGAGTTGAAAATCGGGCGGCTGGAATACCTGCTGCGTACCGTCGGCGAGTTTGATTCAATTGACCAAATCCAAAATGTGATTGTGCAACAGATTCCCGGCGGTGGCAAGATCCGCATCAGGGACATTGCACAGGTTCGCGATACCTACGAAGATCCGACTATAATTTCCCGACTGAACGGCAAGCCAGCAATTACGCTCTCCGTGGCAAAACGGGGCGAAGGCAGTACGATCCAAATTGTCAATACAGTCCGAACCATAGCGGCGAAATATCGGACCAATCGACTGCCGGCCGGCGCGGAAATCTCGTTGGTGAACGATAGTTCAATCCATATCCGTAATTCGCTCGGCAAGCTGCAATATAACGCACTTTTCGGCGTACTCCTTGTGCTTCTAGTCTTATACCTCTTCATGGGACTGAGGAACGCAATTTTTGTCGCCATCGGCATCCCTTTGACACTTCTAATCACTTTCGGGCTCATGGGAGTCGCCAACGAATCAATCAATGGCATGTCGCTGTTTGGGTTGGTGTTGGTGCTCGGCATTATTGTGGACGATGCGATTATTGTGATGGAAAATGTTTATCGTCGGATGCAGGAAGGAGAATCGCCGATCCAAGCTGCTATTAATGGCGCGTATGAAGTCGCTTGGCCTGTGATAACCGCTTCCTTAACGACAGCCGCCATCTTCCTCCCACTCGCTCTACTACCGGGGATTGTTGGCAAATTCATGAAAATTATCCCAATTATCGTCGCTTTGACGCTCGCCGCATCTCTGTTTGAATGCTTCTTTATCTTGCCATCCCACATCGCAGATTGGGGAAAAGTTGGGCGTCCCAAATCCCAAGATAGGTTGATGCGCCACCTCCTAAAGCCCTACACCAGACTCCTGAAATTCGCACTACGCCGTCGATACTGGGTGATGGCCGGTATTATCGTATGTCTGTTCCTGAGCTTTCTTCCCATCCGCTTTGGACTGGTTGAGGTGGATATGTTCCAAGGTGACGAGTTCCCGATGTTTCTTGTTCACGTCACGATGCCTTTGGGCACCCGCTTGGAGATGACGGATGAGGTCATCCGGCAGTTTGAGGCGGTCGCACTTGCGATGCCCCAATCTGAAATTAAGGCAGTCATCGCCAGAGTAGGATTACACGAAATAGATAACAACTTTAATGAACGTAACGGCAACCTCGGAATGCTTCATGTTGAAGTCGCCGAAGCCAAGGATCGTGAGCGGACTCTTGATGAAATTATCGCGGAACTCCGCCAGAAATTCAACCGTATTACGGGACCTGAGCGAATTGGATTTCAGACAAGGGAAGAGGGCCCTCCCGCCGGTAAGGATGTCGAAGTCATAGTGAAAGGAAAATACTTCGCAGAACTGGAAGCGATCACCGAGGAACTGAAAGCGGAACTCGCTAAGACGCCCGGGGTCACTGACATCGGCGACAACTACGCCCTAGGTCAAGAGGAAATCAAACTGCACATCAATGAGGATAAGGCTAACGAATATGGATTGACGCTCCAGCAGATTGCGTTCACCGCCCGCAATGCGTTTGAAGGCACAAAGGCAACTGTATTCCGCGATGGTGATGAGGAGATCGATGTCGTTGTCAAATTCAGTGAATCCGCACGTACGACGCTCCAAGATGTGGAGAACCTGAAATTGATAGGAACAACGGGGGTGCCGGTGCCTCTCCGAGATGTCGCCCAGATAAATGTGGTGCAAGGTTATTCCACAATTCGCCGCTATAAGCAGGAGAGGGCTATCACAATCACCGCCAACATTGATGAGGACGTGAATTCAACGGTCGGAGTGAATCAGAGACTCCGTGGGCGTTTCGATAAGATCAGTCCGCGCTATCAGGGCTACACACTTGAATTTGGCGGCGAGTTTGCCGAATTTCAGCAAGCTTTTAGGGACATCCCCATCTTTTTCGCCTTTGGGATTATGCTGGTCTATTTCATACTAGGAACGCAGTTTAGATCCTTCCTCCAACCACTGATTATTCTGATGACCGTTCCCTTTGCATTCATCGGCGCGATGGTGGGACTGATTACCTCTGGAAACCCGCTGAGCATCGCTTCCACATACGGACTCGTCGCACTGGCTGGCATCGTCGTCAATGACTCGATTGTACTAGTGGAGTTTATCAATCGTCAACGGACAGCAGGAGTTGGCAAATGGCAAGCGATCATCAATGGCGGCCGCACACGCTTACGCCCGATCCTACTCACCTCAATTACTACTGTAAGCGGTCTGCTGCCGATGGCGTTAGGGATCGGTGGTAGGTCAGCGACATGGATGCCGATGGCGAGCACCATCGTTTGGGGGCTGTCGGTGGCAACCCTCCTGACCCTGTTCGTAATTCCCGCATTCTACGCAATCAGCGACGACATCCGTCAGTGGCGCGGAGTACGCGTTGAAACCACAGACATAGAGAAACGAGTAATAACTTAAAATGGGCAACAAGAAGAGAAAAGAGCGATTAATAGTATTAATCCGTTAATACTCCCTGAAGCCTTTCCGCAAGAAAACTATTCCGCTCAACAACCCTGTTATTCCGAATCGCCATGCCGAGTGCCTTCTTCGTGCCAACGAGGACAACCAACTCCTTCGCCCGCGTAATACCGGTATATAGGAGATTCCGTTGCAGCATCAAATAGTGCTGCGTCATCAACGGTATGACGACGGCAGGATACTCGCTACCCTGCGCCTTGTGAACGGTGATACCGTAAGCCAACACCAATTCGTTCAGATCCGCCATGTCAAAAGCAACCCGCTTTTCAGGGAACTGGATCGTGACTAATTTATCAACAAGATCTACATCGGTGATACGCCCAATATCGCCGTTAAAAACCTCATAGTCGTAGTTGTTCCGAACCTGCATCACCTTATCCCCGACCCGAAAGTTTCGCCCACCCCGAATCGCCTCCTCCGACGAAGTGTTGAGAATTTCCTGCAACCGCTTATTAAAGTTTTCAGAGCCAACCGTGCCGCGTCGCATCGGGCAGAGCACCTGAATATCGTCCATCGGGTGATAGCCGTAATGCTTGGGCAGACGCTTCCCCACAAGGTCGCAAATCAGATCCGCCGCCCGATCCGGATCCTCCTCCTCAATAAAAAAGAAATTACGATCAGCGGGACCAGTGGTCTGTGGAAAATCGCCACGATTGATACGGTGTGCATTGGTAACGATGTAGCTCTCCTGCGCTTGACGGAAAATCTCAGTCAACGTGACAACCGTAACCTCCCCAGAAGCGATGAGGTCTGTCAGCACATTCCCCGCGCCGACCGACGGCAGTTGATCCACATCACCGATCATGATTAATGTCGCGTTAAACGGTATAGCCTTCATCAGGTTGTTCATCAGAATCAGATCAACCATCGACATCTCATCAATAATAACCACATCCGCTTCCAGCGGATTATCCTGATTCCGTTTGAAACCGTTATCCTGCGGCGAGAATTCCAAGAGACGGTGGATAGTCTTCGCTTCACGTCCGGTCGTCTCGCTAATACGTTTCGCCGCCCGTCCAGTCGGTGCAGCCAACAGGACTCTCTTTTCAAGTGCTTCAAAGAGGTGGAGCATACCGATGGTTGTCGTCGTTTTTCCCGTTCCCGGCCCACCCGTCAAGAGCATCACCCTGGCGGTCAACGCAGTTTTCACCGCCTCCCGCTGATTGGCAGCGAACTGAAGCCCCATCTGTCTTTCAAGCCGGTCAATAGATCTGTCAACGAAATCAACCGCGATAGGACTGGCAGAGGTTTGCAATAGTCTTGAAACTGCATTTGTTACACCAATTTCCGCATAGTAAAATGGGGCGAGGTAAATCGCCTCACCCTCCGGTGTGTTTTCGGAAAGAATCTCCTCCTTCGCATTCAATTCCGCGAGCCCCTCTTCAATCACATCGGCCGGCAGCTCTAAAATCTCCTCACACGCAGCAAGCAACTCCTCCCGATACAGAAAAACGTGACCGTCATCCGCTTTATGGCTCAGCACATATTTTATGCCTGCCATCACCCGATGCGGAGATTCAGGCGCAATGCCAAGATTCTGCGAAATGGTATCCGCCGTTTTGAAGCCTATCCCATAGATGTCATCGGCAAGGCGATACGGATTTTCACGGACAATTGGGATCGCATCGCTTTCATACGTTTTATAGATTTTGACCGCATGGGCGGTGCTGACGTTGTTGGATTGCAGAAAAAGCATCACGTTCTTAATCTCGCGTTGCGCTGCCCACGCCTCCTTAATCGTATCGACCCGCTTTTTCCCGATCCCCTGAACCTCCCGCAGCTTTTCAGGTGTCTGTTCGATCACATCCATCGTATCCATCCCGAACTTATTGACAATTCGCGCCGCCATCACCGGTCCGACACCCTTGATCATCCCCGAACCGAGATACTTTCGCAACCCGACGACAGTTGCAGGCAGCACCGTCTCATACCCTTCGATCTTGAACTGCCTGCCGTACTGTGGGTTATTGACCCACGCCCCGGTGAGAGCGAGACTCTCACCGGCACTCGCGGTGGCAAGATTCCCCACAACGGTGATTAGTTCTGTCGGATAATCACGCGAAGTCAATCGAGCGATGGTATAACCCGTCTCCGCATTCTCAAAAACGATCCGTTCAAGGATACCTACCAGCTTGTCCATATCATTAAAACCTGCAATGAATCAACCAAAAACCCCACTGCCTGCCCCTGCGGCAAATGAGATTTGGTCTTCCCGTTTTCTCGTTTTCCCATCTTCAGCCATCAATCCATTATCATATCATCAGATACATGGTCTGTCAAGATGGGATTGGAGACCCACAAACTGCAAAGAACTGCTTGACGGCATTAACCCACCGTTGTATAATATATTTGTTTCCACAACAGACAACGATTTTATATACAGGAGGAACCAACAATGAAAATGAACAAGCGATGGTATACTACGACGCTAGTCGCTATAGGGCTTTTACTCATCTCTGTGGCGAACACCTTCGCGTCAGAGCATTCATGGGCAGCTGTCCGTGAATCAGAATGGCAAGGAGCATTGATAGATATTTTCTTCGTAGATCAGCAGCACGGCTGGATTGTCGGGGCGCAATCCACAATCCTGCATACGAGTGATGGCGGTCAGACATGGGTCAATCAACCGAGCCAACCCCTTCCGTTCAAAAACGAGTTCCACAAAGTCCGGTTTATCAACCCACAAATCGGCTGGATTGCAGGCGAGGAAGGCACTATCCTGAAAACAGTTGATGGGGGCGCAACATGGATGAAACTTTCCACCGGTACACGTGCAGCATTGTCAACCATTTTTTTTATTGATGACCGACACGGTTGGGCGGGCGGCGACGGAGGTCTTATCATTCACTCCACAGATGGCGGTATGACATGGACACGACAGGAGACTGGAACCAATAATGCGATCCGCGGCGTTCAATTCGCCAGTCCTGAAATGGGCTGGGCGGTCGGCGACGCCGGCACCGTGATCGGCACCAAAGATGGGGGCATGACGTGGGTAGCCCAACAGGGTGGTGTCGCTGCCAGCCTCGATGGGCTCTATATGCTCAACGATCAGATGGGCTGGGCGGTCGGCGGTAACGGTGCGCTGATTCATACAGCCGACGCTGGCGAAACTTGGGCAACCCAAGAGAGCAATGTACCTCACTCCAACGGTATGCCCGAACCGATCTGGGGCATCCATTTTACTGATGCGAACAACGGACTCAGCGCAGCAGAATTTGGCGTTATTCTGAAGACCTCCGACGGTGGTAAAACGTGGACACCGCTCGAACCCCGACCCGCACCAAACCGCCTCTATGCTGTCCAATACGTCACAGATCAAGAGGTTTGGGCGGTCGGTGCATTTGCGACCGTGCTGCATAGTACCGATGGCGGTGCATCGTGGGAAAACATCTCGATGAGTAATCATCTAACCAAAGTCCATTTCTACGATGATAAATTGGGATGGGCAGTGGGTTTATCGGGAACCGTGCTGCACACCAACGATGGCGGCCAGACATGGCAAGCCCAATACAGTGGAAATGTGTTTGAACTTTTCGGCATCCATTTCGTTGACCCAAAGAGAGGTTACATCGTCGGTAGCAATGCGACCCTACTTGAAGCACTCGACAGCGGATCAGATTGGCACAGTGTCAGCGACCCATCGGACGAAGGACACGGCACGGCGAAACGGATTGTCTTCTCCGATCCGGCAACCAGTTGGAAGAGTGCACTTGGCTACTATGATCTCCACTTCTCAACCCCACAACACGGTTGGGGAGTCGGTGAAGTCGGTAAAATCGCATATACAAACGATGGCGGTCAGACATGGAACGGTCAAGACTCCGGGGACATGATGGTCGCTTTCAACAACCTGTATGGCGTCCATTCTGTTGATGCCAACATCGGTTGGGCAGTCGGGGCGAGTGGAACCGTTATAAAAACCATGGATGGTGGTCAAACATGGGAAGCGAAAATAATAGGACCCGATGAGCTAAGATCGATTTACGCCATTGATGCTCAAACCGCTTGGACTGTTGGATCCGGGGGCGCGATTTATGCCACTACGGATGGGGGTACGGAGTGGAGTCAACAGGTTACACCAACCGACGAAACACTGCAGGGAATATGCTTCACCAACGCTAACGAGGGATGGACTGTTGGCGAAGGGGGAACTATCCTGTATACCACCGACGGAGGCGTAACATGGCTTAATCAGCAGAGTCCCACCCGTAATAGTCTGAGCGACATCACCCAATCTGCAGATGGCACCCTATGGGTTGTTGGCGAATGGGGCACCATCTTACGATATTAAGTCATTATTTGGGTTGTAAGTCAGCGATCCCACCCGTTTCTCCTATGTCGCAACTTACAGCCCAAACCACCCTCAATTTTCTCGCCCAGACTCCGTCATGTTTCAATCGCAGCAGTAGGGATAGTGCGAACGAACTGTGCAGGGAACAATTTCAAACCCTCCATCCTCAAGGAGATAACCGACATCTATGCGTTTCTTTGCCATTTTTCTGTTCATTGCTGTGTTTGTGAACACAGGTTGTGAAAGGATTCCAATAATCGAAATTACTTCAACTCCGTCTGCTGCAATAGTTTTTATAGATGGTGTAGAAGTTGGGACTACACCCTATAAAAGAGAAGTGACTCCAGAAACGCCGTACCGAGTGTCTGTTAGTAAACGAGGCTATCACACGGCAATAGCAGAACTGAAGTACAAAGACAAAAAACTCTCACGCTCCTTTCCACTGAAGAAAATTAGCCTATCAGATATGATTTTGATACCCGCAGGTGAGTTCACCATGGGAACCAGTGACGAACAAGAACAACTCGTCATACGTCAACTGGGAGGGGGCGAACTTGGGGAATACCCTAGGTGGTTTTCGTCGGAAAAACCTCAGCAGAAGATTCATGTAGAATCCTTCTACATCGACAAGTTTGAAGTGACCAATGCCGACTACCAAAAATTCATTGATGCCACCGGATATACTGCGCCCAGACATTGGGCAAACCGAAAATACCGTGAAGGAGAAGATAACCTGCCTATCGTGTACGTCAATTGGAAGGATGCCAACGCGTACTGTCAATGGGCGGGCAAACGGCTTCCAACAGAGATTGAGTGGGAAAAAGCCGCCAGAGGTACTGACGCAAGAATTTGGCCCTGGGGAGACGTATTTGATATAACAAAATGTAACGTAGAATCATGGGACGGATCAGGATCTAAACCTGTGGGAAGCTATCCGCAAGGCGTCAGTCCTTACGGTGTTTACGACATGGGTGGAAACGTATGGGAGTGGACGAGCAGCTGGTATGACGCGTATCCGGGGAGCACTTTCACAGCGGAAGAATTTGGGCAAAAATACCGCGTCCTGCGCGGTGGCTCATGGTACTATTACGACAACCTCGGACCGATCGGTGCCCGAACCTCCTCGCGTGATGTAGGTACAGAGGACCACCTCTCCTATATAGCAGGATTCCGCTGCGTTATCGGGCAGAACGAACTTGCAGCCGAACAGTAAGAAGCAGCCACTATGCTTATCAGGCAGTTTAGCGTAATAAATGTAATTCATAGGGAATGCAGATCTGCGTTCGATTTTTATGTATTACATACTATTCTTGGCTCTATTAAAAAAAGTACAAAGTACGAAGAGAAACCGTAGGTGGGGCATCTGGCTTCCCCGCCCGTACTTGCTACAAACCCGGTTTCTGTTGCACGCTTTATTAACATGAGCGTTATTCTTTATTAGCCCCAGCGGGGCGGTAGGCATATAGAAACGCCGAATCCCCATAAACCCAAAGCCCCAGCGGGGCGACATGTGTGACAAACGATGGATCAACTTCATTTAAGCCTATCTCCAAAGGCTTTAATCAGAGCCATATCCTCAAAATCCATTATCAAGGGCAGGTGGATACCAATTCTAGTATGTCTGACTCTTTTGATCTTGGTAGTGGGCTGTGGAGAAGACGCCTCCATCAGAAAAGGCAAAGGACTAATTGCATCCGGCGACTATCAGGGCGCAGCAGCATATTTTCAACAATTGGTAACAACACAACCGGAGAACCCAGAAGCCCATTATCAACTGGGACTGACACATCTGAAGCTAGGCCAACACACTGAGGCAATCGAATCCTTGAGAACCGCTGCAAGGGCCGCACCGAAACGCATGGATATCCAACTGGCGTTGGGAGAAGCATACATGGAGGCCGGACACGAGGGGTTTGCGCTGAGTGCGTTTTTGAATATTTTACAGAATGCACAACAAGAAGATTGGATACAAAAGATTGGTAAACTCACCGGCGACTCCCACCCAAGCATCCGCTTGACCCCCAACTATGTTCAAATCCATGATGTCTCAACCGCTGCCGACACGCTTGCCTTCACCGCATACGTTGACGACAACAACGAAATTTATGTAATGAACATCGCTGATATTAATGGCGAAAACAGGCAGCGGCTGACCTTCAACGATACCGCCGATTACAATCCCGCTTTATCCCCCGATGGCAAAAAAGTCGCCTATGTCTCTTTTATCCGTTGGCACAACCCCAACGACGAAATTTTCGTCATAGATATTGACACAAAATCGAATGAGCGCTTAACAGCCAATACCGCCACGGATAGCAATCCGACCTTTTCACCCGACGGCAGCAAAATCGCCTTTGAATCGAACAGAGCTGGCATAAATAGCGAAATCTATATCATGGACGCAGATGGCGCGAATCAAAAGCAATTAACCCAGACCCAAACCAATAATCACGGTCCAGCATTTTCGCCGGATGGAGCGCGTATCGCATTTGCCGCCTATGCCGTAGGTGGACCCCTCGGCATTTCCAGCCAAATCTGTATGATTGACAGTGATGGGAGCGACTTCACAAAATTAACCGATGATCCAGCGATTAATGCACACCCCGCCTTTTCTCCCGATGGCACACAGATAATTTTTGACTCCTATAGAGATGGCGATACCGAAATTATCATGATGGACACAGACGGTAAAAATCAGAGGCAACTTACTAACAATGAACTCATCAATACTGATCCAATCTTTACTCCCGATGGCACACGAATTGTATTTGTTGGGCAAAGCGACAGCTCCGAAAACCTTGGCATCTATGTGATGAACTTAGGGCAATCCCTCACAAAAGAAGATATCATCAAACGGATCGAGGCACGGCTTGAATAGTTAGGCATACGCCAATTTTTTCGGGAGATCGGACAGATTCGTGTAAGAAGAAATCGCCTAATCCACGTTCTGCCTAATGTAGTCAAAATATCTAATAGAAGTTACACACTTCAGTTTGTAGTTGCCCGCCTGTCCCGATAATCGGGGGTACATCGGGCATTGAGATGAATCGCCGAACTACAGGTTTGCCTCCTTCACAAGGGCGAGTTAGAGGGGGGTGGTTCAACCCAGCGAACGACATTGAAAGTTCAACTGCCTAAGTCCTATCTATAGTGAATTCTAAAAACAGATAGACACTTTCGCCACTCGGCTTCGATCTCGATTTATCGGGGCCGGTAGGGGCGGGGGAAAACCGCACTGGTGTGGAGTGTCTCGTTAATCCTAAGATCCACTATAATTAGAACTTACCTAGCATACTGAAAATTTAACAGAGGAGAAAAGAATGGGGGAACGTCCTTCACGTTTCACGTTTCACACTTCACGAATAATCCAACAACATTTTTTCATCGGAATATCTGTATTAATACTGCTATTGACCGGCACCGTATCCGCACAAAAGTCAAAAATCTTGACGCTTGACGATAGCATCCAAATCGCCCGACAAACCAATCTGTCGATCCAAACAACTCAGGAGCGCGTGAAATCTGCGGAAGCACAAGTCCGTGCTGCACACGCAGGATTGCTGCCGAATGTTTCCCTCAACAGCAGCTATAGATATGCCGGGGTTCTCCCAAAATCCGTCCTTGAAGCGAGCGGTGCATTTGGACCGCCCGGTGCAGGGGGAGAGATGTCCCCTTTCTCTAGCGTGGGTGATGACAGCGAAAATGTCATCGAACTGGAATTTGGGGCGCACCACAACTTTCAGGCGGAGTTGAGCCTGAACCAACCGATCTTTGCATGGGGACGCTATTACAAAAACTATCAAAGCGCGAAACTCAATTTGAAGGCGGTACACAAGGAATTAGACGCAGCTTACAACCAGTTGGTGCTTGACGTTTCCGAAGCTTTTTACCGCGTCCTCCTGTCGGTTGAGTTTGTCAAAGTTTCCGAACAGACCGTCGAACTTGTCGACAAACAGTTAAAGATTGCTCAAAACCTCTTTGAAGCGGGTGCATCTACTAATTTTGATATCCTGCGTGCAGAGGTGTTGTTAGCCAACGCCAGATCCAACCTGATCCGTGCCAAAAATGGTGAACGGGTCGCTATAGATATCTATAAAAATGTACTGAATATCGACCTAAACAACGCAATCGAGGTGCAAGGTAATTTGGAGCAGCCGATCCTCGAATTTGACCTTGAGCAACTCATCCAACAGGCGATGGAAAAACGACCAGAACTCCATCAGCTTCAATTCACCGAGGGTGCCGCAAAAAAACAGGTTGATGTCGCCAAGACCCGCAGCCGGCCCGCTCTCTCCTTCTTTACCAACTATCAGCTTGACCACAACGAAAGACTCATAGAGATGAACCGGGTCTGGAACGTCGGGTTCGCACTCAATGTCCCGATCTTTGACGGTTTGGCGACACGGGCTGCCATGAAGCAGGCAGAATCCGGTCTGAAACAGACACAGCTTGGAAAGCAACAAATGACCGACGTCATCGAACTTGAGGTCAGATCCGCTTACCTCAATCTGCTCGAAGCAAAGACATTAATCGATGTCCAGCGCGAAACGGTTGAGCAAGCCCAAGAGAGCGTACGAATTGCAAACTTGCGTTATGAAAACGGGATGATCACCAGCGTTGAACTGACCGACGCTCAACTCGCACTTTCACAAGCGGAGGTAAACCGTCTCCAATCCTTGCATGACTACGCCGTGGGGCTCGCTCGACTGGAAAAAGCAATCGGTCAAAAAATACCAATAGACAACTGAACCAATGAACCAGTGACCTAATGAACCAATTAAAATGCTAGATTTCAAGCCACCCAAACCAAACTCACTTTTCATCAGGGTAGCCCAATGGCTGGTGCCTCTTGTGCTAAGAGGTCCGCTAAAAATCTCTAAATTGGTTATCGACCCTGAAACGCTAGAACAGTTAAGATCCATCGCAAACCACCCAATGGTCTTGGTACCCAACCACGCAGACTACGCCGATGCTTCCATCATGTTCGCCCTATCGAAACAGTTGGGAGACCAGTTTCACTATATGTGTGCGCGGGAAACATTCAAAGGCCGAATCAGAAGTTATCTCATGCAGCGGTTTGGGGTATACTCCGTAGTACGCGGTAGTATCGATCGAGAAGCGTTTCGGACGACACGCAGTCTTCTGACAGACGGAAAACACCCGTTGGTCATCTTTGCCGAAGGCGAAATCTCACGCCAGAACGATACGGTGCTACCTTTTGAAAGCGGCGTTGTCCAACTCTGCTTCTGGGCATTGGACGACATGGCAAAGGCAGGAACAGTCAAACCCCTCTACGCTGTTCCGGTCGGAATTAAGTACATTTACGACAAAGAGATGTGGGACGAAATTGAGGAGGCACTCACCAGATTGGAGCGAGAAATTCTATCCCAAGACTCACCCACCACTGAAGATCTGTATGGACGGCTGCGCCGGATTGGTGCTGCGATCGTGTCAACACTAGAGCGGGAGTATAAACTTAAAGCGGATAAAAACAGGTCGTTGAATGAGCGGATTGAACAGTTACGCGAACATATCCTCTCACAGATAGAGGAGTTTATGGGAGTTACGCCGCAAACAGAAGCCCTTTCTAGGGTGCGAATCCGTGGCTTGAAGAACCTTATTGATGCAGAGATTTACAGGGAAACGGAAGAAATCTCCGCTTATGAAAGGCAGATACACGAACAGCGCTTAGAAACATTTCAAGAGTTCTATCCGGACCTAAACCGCCTGATTAATTTTATCGCCATCTACGACGGTTACGTCGGTGAGACGCAATCTCCGGAACGGTTCTTGGAAGTCATCACCCGGATAGAAAGAGAAGTTTTCGGGGATTCAAAGCCGAGGGGCCCCCGGATAGCGTTCATGCGTTTTGGGAGCCCCAAGAACTTGCTTGACCGCTACGAAACCTACAAAAAGAACAAAAAACAGACAGTACAGGATATCACGCTAGAATTGGAAACGGAGGTCCAAACCCTCATCTCAGATATGTTCCCCCAGCCCACTCAATAAACAGAGCGCATTGTCCATTGGATTGCAAGGTAGTAGGCATACGCCGTATGCCGTAACCATTTTCTAAATCACGTTTCACACACCACATTAAGGAGTATTATAGGTTGGGTTGAACGATAGTGAAACCCAGCACAAACGAACCAATGAACCAGTGAACCAATGAATTAGCACGGAGGCTAGAAAGTGAAAAAATTCGGGATTATCATACTAATAATCGTAATCGCTCTCGCAGCGATTTTCATTAGATCTGCCACTAGGCAACAAAACAGTGATACCGAAGCGGTCGCTGCAGCAACCAAAGCAGTTGAGGTCATAAAAGCACCTCGCGGCGAAATCCGTTCCGAGCTGCAACTGTCTGGCACGATTGAAGCAAACTCACGGGTGACTGTCTTTCCCGAAGTCCCCGGGAAAATTATCAAAATGGGTGTTGACGAAGGGGCACGAGTCGCAAAAGGGCAAACGCTTGCAGTCATTGAACATGCAGAGTTAGTGCTTCAAGTGCGTCAAGCCGAAGCAGCACATCGGGCTGCTCAAACCGCTTTGGATCAAGCACAGAAGTTAGCCAAAATTCGGGTCCAATCCCAAATCGATCAGGCAAGCGCGCAGCTGAAATCTGCTGTCGTTGCTCTACAGCAGGTGGAAGATCTATCGCAAACCCGCACCACCTCACAGGTCGAACAGGCACGGGCTGGCTTGGAATCCCTCAAGGCAAATTTGGAAAAGATTAGGCGTGGCGCGAGAGCTGAAGATCTCAGGCAGTCAGAAGCCGCGTTGGCTGGAGCAAAGGCAAGCCTCACCAATGCACAGAACAACCACAAACGCATGAAACAGCTCTTTGAGAACGGCGCAATCAGCAAACAATCCTTTGAATCTGCAAAAACCCAACTCGATATCGCCAAATCGCAATACGAGGTCGCTAACGAACAACGTACACTTATCCAGAACGGCGCCCGGGAAGAAGACATCCAAGCAATGGAGGCACAAGTAGCACAGGCTGAAGCCACCCTCAAACTCGCTTACGCCCAAGCGGACACGAAAACATGGGAAAAAGATAAAGCATTAGCGCAGTCTCAAGTGGAGGGGGCGCGTGCGACTTTCGAAGCCGCCGAGGCACTAGCAGCTGCAAAAAGCTGGGAAGCAGAAATTATTGCCGCCGAAACCGCAATGGAACAAGCAAAGGTCGCGCTCGATCTCGCGAAAGAACGGCTCAGTGATGCAACAATCACCGCACCGATTGATGGCATCCTGTCTATGCGTTATCTGGATCTGGGTGGGCTGGCATCTCCGACTGGCCCAATATTCGAGATCGTTGATATGGATACCGTGAAAGCGGCGGTCAGCGTCATCGAAGCGGATCTCGGCAAACTCGATCCCGAAAATCAGGAGGCGTGGATCGAGGTCGATGCGTTGACACAACCTGTCACCGGAAAAATCTCCCTCATCAGTCCCATCCTCGATCAGGCAAGTAGATCGGCAAAGGTCGAAATTGCAATTGACAACACAGATCTGCGTTTGAAGCCGGGCATGTTTGCGAAGGTTAGGATTCCGGTAGAAATTCACGAAAACGCCATCCTACTCCCGCGTTCTGCGGTGATTGAAGATAGCATCAGAAACGTCCAAATCGTGTTCGTGGTAGCCGATGGACACAGTAAGCGCAGGCAGGTCGAGATGGGCTTGGCTGAAGGCAGCCGCGTGGAGATTACCAATGGCCTCTCTGAAGGTGAACAGGTGGTCATCGCTGGACAGCACACCCTCAAGGACAGCGAAGAAGTAACAGTGATGAATCCGTAGTTTCCGTGCGTCACGCGCTGCAGCGGTCAAGCCAATCAGTACGGTTTATGCCGATTGCATTGTGACTGCCTCGGTAGAACAAACTGCTCAAGCAAGCGTTGAAATCGCGCCTCATAGATGCGCTGATACAATTCCATCTGATCCGGTATCAATGCTTCTGCTTGTGTGCGTGTCTGTCGTATCTGTTCGCAGGCTTCCCAAACGGTTAAGTTGCTCCATTGCAGTTGCCTACTCGTCCGATCCACAAGCCTTTTAAGTTTTGCAAGCAACCTGTCTTCTGAAGTATTATGAACCAATGCGCCCCTCCTCCTGTTAATTTTAATCCAGAAAAGTGTTCATCTGCTCAACACACCAATGAACCAAATCCGGAGGTAAACATGAGCAAATACAAAATCGGTTGTGGTTTAATTATCTACGGCTCCCGCCAGAACACCGATCTCCCCGGCGTCCTCGCCGAACTGGCGGCGGCAGGCTACGACGGAATAGAAGCCGGCAATCTCAATGACGGCAGCCGCACCCCTGAAGATACAAAAGCACTGCTAGCATCACACAATTTGGAACTGGCAGGTGTCCATACAGGCTACGGCAGCATCGAGCAGTTTGAGGAAACTGTTCGGTTCACCGAAGCGATGGGATCTAGTTACCTAATGGTCTCCGGGGTCGGTGGACAAGATACGCTCGAAGATTACCAACGTTCAGCGGACATCTTTAACGAGGTTGGGCGTCGCTGTAACGACGCAGGAATCAAGTTCTGCTACCACAACCACAGTTGGGAATTCAAAGACTTCGGCGGAACCAACGGACTCGTTACGCTCTATGACTCAACCGATCCGAAACTCGTTCACGCCTGTGTGGATACCTATTGGGTCCAGCACGGTGGCGAAGATCCCACCGCCTTCCTGAACCAATACGCTGATCGGGTTGCCTATCTCCACTTCAAGGACATGAACCCCGACGGCTCCTTTGGAGAAGTCGGACACGGGATCCTTGACTGGGCAAGTATCATGGAAGCGGTCAGCGGAATCAACGCAGAGTGGTTGACGGTCGAACAAGACAGGACGGACAAAACACCAAAAGAAAGTGCCACCATGAGCTGTCAGTACATGCGCCAAACTTTAGGAATCTAATACCCAATGATACTATTTTGCAACTGCTAATAAGGTGATGCGTAAAACATAAAAAAAGAGGCGCATCTAAAAAGAAAGTACAAGCCGCTAATAGAAACCGAGTTTTTGTCAAAAACTCGGTTTCTGTTGCACGATTTCTCAATATGAGCGAAAAAAGAAAATGAACCAATAAACTATAGTGGACCTTAGCATTAATGAGACACTCCAAACCGGGGCAGTTCGGATATCGAACCTACCGTTCTCCCGTTGGGTAGGCACTGTTTCCAACTGTGCCGATGCGGGGCGGGGAAAAACCGAACCTACCGGAGGGCGAAAGTGTCTATTTATTTTTTAAATTCACTATAATAAACCAATTAAGGAGAATACCATGAGCTCGGTAACAGTTACCAACGCTAACGAAGGCGAAGCACTTCAATTCCCTTGGGGTGCGATTAAATGGCTCTGCAACGACCAGATCGATCCGGACGCAGAAATGACCTTCGGACTCGTTTATCTCAATGCAGGCGAGGGCAATCCGCTCCACTACCACCCAAACTGTGAGGAGTTGATCTACGTCCTTTCGGGACAATGCGACCATCAACTCGGCGACGAAGTTATTCCGCTGAAAGAAGGATCGATGTTGCGGATTCCACAAGATGTGAAGCATAACGCCGTCAACACCGGTTGGCAGCCCGTCATGATGATTATCTGCTATTCCACAGGCAATCGGCAAACCATTTTCGTCGAAGACGAATAGCGTAGATTTCTATCCCTGTTCAGGGCAGACACCCATGATTCCCAACCGATGCAAGATCAAGATTTGTGGGACGACAAGCGTTGCTGATGCGCGAATGGCAGCAGATGCCGGCGCAGATTATTCAGGCGTCGTCGTTGAAGTCCCTTTTTCTGAGCGATCTGTACCCATCAATTTTGCAGCAGAAATCGCACACCAAACACCAATCTCGACGGTTATCCTTGTGTTCAACCGCTCAACAGATTGGGTCAAAGAAGCAGCAGCGCAGATTAAGCCGTTCGCAATCCAACTGCTCGGGCACGAGCCGCCCACTCAAGTGGCAGAACTCAAGGGGACCTTATCCTGCGAAGTGTGGAAGTCGCTGTTCCTACCCACCGAAAACGATCCCGCGGCAGATGTAAAAGCCATCTCCGCACAGATAGAGGCATACATCAGCGCAGGCACAGAGGCCCTATTGTTCGACACCGCAGAATTCAGTAATGGGAAAGCCCGGTTCGGCGGCACCGGCAAGCAGAGCGATTGGAATCTGAGCGCGCAACTCATCCAAGACTGTAAGGTGCCAGCGTTCCTATCCGGCGGGATCCGTCCGGAGAACGTCCGGAGGGCGATCGAAACTGTCCGTCCCTATGGGGTAGATCTCTGTTCGGGGGTTGAAGCATCGAAAGGAGTTCGTGATCAGCAGAAGCTAGACCGGCTAATGGAGAATGCCCGAACCGTTGATGGCTAACACGTTAATTGCCCTGTGAGATCCGCTCAACATGCTCCTGCACAATATCTTCCGGCGCAAATTTGATGAACAGCCACGCACCGGGGACAAGTATCAGGAATAACCCAATAATTAGGTCATCGGTATATCCGAGAATCGGGAAGATATCAGGAAGAAAATCTAAACGCAGAAATAGGAAGTAACCCACCGCAAACGCGATCGCAAGCACCTCAAAGATGATGAGAATTGCTTTCCGATAAATCGGGACACGCGCATCCCAAAATAGCCGCCACGTCAATCGCACGAAATTTGGCAGGTGATAAAGAAAACGAAAAAATCGAAATGACTTAGGTGTTCTTCCGAACATAACCAATCACATCTCCAACCTATATTCAAAAATTTCCTTGCTTTTTTCTGCGCTCTCCGCGTCTCTGCGGTAAATTAGCATCGTCCGTCGGATCGAACAGGTTTCGGCAGTCCAATCAACCAATGCACTAACGCCCTAACACCGCACGCGCAACCCGAAGCACATTGCCACCAAGAATCTTCTGAATCTCGCTATCCGAATACCCACGCTGAACCAGACCAATCGTAAAAACGGGCCAATTCGTCCATGCCAAGCTCTGTTTCTGACTTGGCTGCTGGAACTGTGGCGAAAACATTGGATCATTGTTATCCCAGAAATACTCCCACCGCTCCCGTCCTGAACGCCGTTTCGGAATCCGTTGCTGCGCTTGTCGCGCTGCAGAGGAGGTGTAAGCCACATCCGTGCCAATCGCAACATGGTCTACACCGAAAGTCTTAGCAACATAATCAATATGCGTCAGCAGCGCGCTGATGTTACCGCTCCCGCCCAAAAACGCCGGAATCGCACAGATACCAATATAACCGCCGGTATCCACAATCGCACGGATTACCTCGTCCGGCTTGCACCGATCATGCACGTTCACCGCACAACACCCGGAATGACTCGCTACCATCGGACGCACCGATGCCTGCGCCGCTTCAAGACTCGTTTGCCATCCAGAATGCGCTACATCCACGATCACACCAACCCGATTCATCTCCGCAACAACCGCCCTACCGAAGTCACTTAATCCCCCGTTCGCAGGTTCCGCACAGCCATCACCAATCATGTTACGCCGATTGTAAGTCAGGTGCATGATACGGATACCGAGCTGGAAAAAGATTCGGATATACCGCAACTCCTCCTCGACCGAAACCCAGTCTTGAGGCAGGGGGACCCCGTTTCCACTGAAATAGAGGCAGTGTCTATTTTGCTCCTTCGCAGCGACAATATCATCTGGCGTAACCGCTTTCTGGATAAAGTCACGCATCATGTCCGTGGTATAAGTGAAACGCGCCAAACGCTTGACGAGACGGAGTGCCGATTGCCCTTCCTCCCCCGCGTTCTGGACGATACAGGTTACTCCTGCGGCTTCCCACGCCGCCATAAACTCCTGCTTTTCCCACTCATCGGTGACAAACCGGGTCATCGACATATCTTCCAGCATGTCCCGCACCTCGATTTCGGATGCACCGGCTTCGATAGCGGCTGCCACAGCTTTCCCATCAACAGCAGCACGCGGCGCAAACCCGTATGAATCACAGACAATCGAGTTCTGGTGGAGTTCCATACCGTGTTCTATATCACGCGGACTCGGTTTCAAGATGTCCAACGCCACTTCGCGGGCGTGTTGGATTGCTTCGTTCATGCACAACCTCCAACGACTTGATACATCAAATATATGGAAAAGGATTTTATCACAGATTGCGTGGGAAATACTACCAAAAAATGAGGAAGGTTTGAACTTGACACACACCCAACGCAGATATATAATGACGTTGTCATAATTCAACCTTATTGGATGGAGGTGTTACTACCTTATGAAAACTTACGGATTTGGAATTATCGGTTGCGGCATGATCTCCGATTTCCACTCAGCGGCGATTGCAGAGCTTGACGGTGGAAAATTGGTCGCTGTCAGTTCAAGGAACGAAGAAAACGCAAGACGGGTGGCGGATCGTTACAATGTGGACTCGTATCCCGACTACAATGAGATGCTCAAGCGGCCCGATCTGGACGTCGTCTGCATTTGTACACCGAGCGGCGCACATCGAGATCCAGCGGTCGCTGCAGCAAAGGCGGGAAAACATGTCATCGTCGAAAAACCACTTGAGATTACCCTAGACCGCTGCGACGATATCATCCAAGCGTGTGACGAGTCGGGCGTGCGTCTATGTGCAATCTTCAACTCGCGCTTCACCGAAGGCAGCCAACTGGTCAAAAAAACCATCGAGAGCGGTCGTTTCGGCGTCCTTACCTTAGGCGATGCCTATATCAAATGGTTTCGTACACAGGAGTATTACGACAGCGGGGGATGGCGCGGCACATGGGCACTCGACGGCGGCGGCGCGTTGATGAACCAGTCGATCCACGCCATCGATCTCCTCCAATACTTCATGGGTCCCGTAAAAGCTGTGCAAGCTTTTACTGACACAATGACGCATGAGCGCATCGAAGTCGAAGATGTCGCCGTTGCAGCACTCCGCTTTGAGAATGGCGCGTTAGGCGTGATCGAAGGTACTACAACCGTTTATCCCGGTTTACTAAAAAAACTCGAAATCTCCGGCAATAAAGGCACTGTTACCCTTGAAGATGAAGATATTATCAGGTGGGAGTTCGATCCATATCTACCCGAAGATGCCGAAATCCGTGAGCAATTCGCAGAGACACGGTCAGGTGGGGGCGGTGCAGCAGATCCCCGCGCTATCAGTCATGAGAATCACCGTCTACAAATGCAAAACTTCATCGACGCCATCGAAAACGGGACGCCACATCTCGTCGATGGTCGTGAGGGGCGCAAAGCGGTCGAGATCATCCTCGCTATCTACAAATCCAGCCAAGAGGGCCGGATGGTCGAATTACCACTCTAATCCTTAAACGAACGCAAATTACCCTCCAAAGCTTCAGCGGGGCGATAGGCGTGAAGTTGAAAGTGGGAAAGTGTGAGAGTGAGAAAAGCACTTCTGTAGGTTGATTTTCCAAAATCGATAATTTGATGTCGAGATATGAATCTCGGCCTACAGTTGCCTCAGCAAACACCATTCTCTCAACAGTGGCAGTTAGCGGTCAACCTGTTTGAGCCCCGCCCACATTGTAAACTTTTTGCCCGCGGGTGCAACTGCAAAAGGAGCAACTTCAACTGCAAAAGCAGGATCAAACCATGTAGGATCGGTGTCTTCACTACCATCTTTAGTACGTCTTCGCACCTGTCGCGCGCCATCGGCATTCATCACATAGATTTCATAGTTCCCGTCCCTATTGGAAACAAAGACAATCCGTTTACCGTCTGGCGACCACGAGGGATCTGTATTACGAGAGCGATTTTTAGTAAGTTTTCGTCGATTCTTCCCATCGGCATCTATCACGTAGATGTCCGAGTCCGCAGGCATAACGTCCGGCAGCCTACTAGAAGTAAAAGCAATGCGTTCACCGTCCGGTGACCATGAGGGTTCCCATTCATGATCGGGATTTTCAGTGAGTCTTTGTTGATTACTCCCATCCACGTTCATCAGGTAGATATCCAAGTCTCCTCTTCCATCCCTAATAGAAACAAAGGCGATGCGTTTACCGTCTGGGGACCATGAAGGATAGTAATCATCCGCGCCCTCGTTAGAGAGGTTTTGCTTATTGCGTCCATCGGCATCCATCACGTAGATTCGCCAGCGTCCACCCGCAACGTCCATAGCCCCGCTAGAAGTAAAGGCAATACGTCTGCCGTCCGGTGCCCATGCAGGCTGCCATTCAGCAACAAATTCGTTAGAGAGTCTTTGTTGATTCTTCCCATCGGCTTCCATCACATAGATTTGCGGACGTTTACGCATATCACCAATGATGATGCCACCATCAACCATGATGGGTCCCTCCTCAGCCGCAATGTTCTTATTCCTTTCAGACACAAAGATAATCCGCTTGCCATCCGGGGACCATGAGGGGTTTGTATCAGGAAAGTCATTGTTAGTGAGCCTTCGCTGATTCTTCCCATCAGCTTCCATCACGTAGATTTCAAAGTTTCCATTTCTCTCAGACGCAAAAGCAATCTGTGCCTGTGCGTCAACATCCACTGTCAGCAGCATTAAACCTAACACGACAACGCCAGCTAAAATCAAATGAGTAAGACTGGTTCTCCGTTGCATCTGTCTCTCCTCCTCCATTTTCAAATCGGTTTATTATTTTTTGGCTTGATAGAGGTCAACTTGGCTTGGCAACTCCTTTACAATTATAGTTATAATATAGACACAAATTCCTACTAGAAGTTCTCAAATATAGTGGACCTTAGAATTAATGAGACACGCCAAACCGGGGCAGTTCGGATACCGAACCTACCGTTCTCCCGTTGGGTAGGCACTGTTTCCAACTGTGCCGATGCGGGGCGGGGAAAAAACGAACCTACCGGGAGCGCAAGTGTCTATTTATTTTTTTGAATTCACTATAAATTACGAAAGTTTGGACAAATTTTAGGTGAAAAGAGGCAGAAAAGAGGTTATCCTTTCAGAAACGCATCACCATTTTGAAAGGAGATTTTATGTGCCTCATATTCTGCCTCACCCATATTTTAACTGACTTTCGTCCGTTATTCAACCGTCAAAACTTCACGCTGTTTTGTATATGCATTGTCGGTCTGATCACCCACCGCCACTGCGCCATGGTGACAGGCATTTATCAAGCAGTTCGCCCCAAGGCTGGATATGGTTTATTGGTGAAATTCCTCTCCCGTGGCAAATGGGACGCCGATGCAGTCGCCAAACGATTGATGCAGTTACTCCAAGGGCGATTTGATAACTGGGTCTGCGTTTACGATGAGCCCCAAGCGATAAAGACAGGCAACAAACAATTCAGACTCCACTTTTTTAGAAATCATAGATACCAAACACGGAATAGGAATCAGTCGAAGTGTCACTTCGGTTATCAGTTTGGAGCGTTGGGCTTGCTTTGTAGCATCGTCACCGAGACGATGCTGTTTCCGGTTTGGGTGAAGTTGATATGTCCTAAGACAAATCAAACCAATAGCCTATCGGTTTTGAAGCAGATTGGCTCCCAAATCCCACCCGGACGGATTCTCTTTGACCGGGGGTTCAATCGGCGAAAAGTGTTTACAGGCTTGCTTGAGTTGGGGCATCATATCTTATATCGTGCCAAGTCGAATGCTGTCTTTTACCGGCTACCTCCAGTTTGCAAGCGACTCAAACGGGGCCGCCCTAAGAAATATAGCAAACGCCTTGATGTGCAACGGTTGAGGTATAAACCATTTGACATTGACAACAAACGGTATGCCATGGCATCGGTGGTGGTTCAGACGAAAATGTTTTCCACAAAAGTACGGCTCGGGGTGATACGAACCCGACAGCAAAAGGCAAAGGCGTTTTGATACTTCTGTGTGTTCACCCCTGACCTAACACTTGACGTTTGTCAAATAGTTCGATACTACCGCCAAAGATGGTTGATTGAGACCGCGTTTGGAGATGTCAAACAGAATTTCGGTTTTGACACCTATCGCGTCAAATCCCATCAAAGTATCAATCAATTGGTACAACTCAGTTTCGTCGCAACTTGCCTGACACAAGTACTAGTCAACAAGACTCGTGCCATGGGGCAAATAACAATTGAAAAAGTGTGCCGCGTTTTGGGCATTGATTGGTATCGACCCGATAAACTCACGCGCGGGTTGATGGTCAAATATCTCGCTGCCTTAATTAAGGGACGGTTATTTTCTGCTACAACCGATGAAGATACCAAAATCCACGATATTCAACAAACTCTTGATAAGGCTGCATGAAGCATAAACAAATTGTACTAACTTTAGTAAGTATAGTTTAACTTTAATTGCCTGATTTTTTCGCAGGAAAACCATTTCAGTCTTTCCCAAACCGTATAGGAGGAACTCATGATTATTTCACGCACACCGATACGAATCAGTTTGGTGGGAGGCAGCACCGACATCGCCAACTTTTATCGGGGATATGGGGGAGAGGTCATCAGCACTTCTATCGATAAATACATCTCTGTCCGTATCACAAGGCAGCGAAACTCTCAAATTGCAATCGACACTCCAGACCACCATGAAACGGTTTCCGATCCGAGTCACATTCAACACCCCTTGATCCGAGAAGCCGTGCGAAAAACCTATCCTTCCTTCCCCCTCGCTTCGCGGGACGGAGAGGTTAGAGGGGGTGATAGCAGAGGAGTTAAGGGGGGTGGCATATCCATCACAGTAACCTCCGATATCCCCTCGCGCGGCTGCGGGTTGGGGTCGTCAAGCGCGTTAATCGTCGGACTGCTCAATGCTCTCTACGCCTATCGAGGGATCGAAATGCCCTCGGAAACCCTCGCGCAGCAAGCGTGTGGGATTGAGATAGATCGCCTGAACCAGCCCATCGGGAAACAAGATCAATATATCGCCGCCTACGGTGGGTTGCGGCGCATTCAGTTCAACAAGGATGAGAGTGTCCACACACAAGAAATCCCAGTAACCCCCGAAACAGTAGCGCGTTTGGAAGAAAATCTCACCCTATTCTACACAGGGATTCAACGACGCGCCGAGACTGTCCTGCATCAACAGAAACGCTCCGCAAATCTCCAGACACTTCTGCAAATCAAGGAGCTCGTGCCAGCACTTTACGATGCTCTCATAAAGGGCAATCATGGAGGCTGCCTCTCCGAAGTTGGGTATTTGTTACATCATGCTTGGCAGCTGAAACGCTCTCTCTGCGATAGCATTTCAAACCCGATTCTAGATACCATCTATGAGCGTGCTATCGCTGCGGGTGCATTGGGCGGCAAGATTCTGGGAGCGGGAGGGGGCGGATACTTTTTGTTCTATGTCCCCAAGGAGAAACAGGGGACTGTAACATCTGCACTTTCTGAGTTGGGACTTTCGCGATTGGCGTTCCACTTTGAACCCAAAGGTAGCCAAATCATTAAAAGTGAAGGAAACTGAACCGTTCATTGAGAGGCAACCCCCGCAGGTTGTGGACAGCAACTCTCTGATCAGGGTCAGCTCCCTCCGCTAACTACCGATTTCTCAACGGAGACCCTACGCAGAATCGGATCGAATCAGATGCCCACGCCGCTCAGCACCCTCAAGGACACTGCAAAACTGGAAATAGACCAGTTCATGATCCGCCCATAGCGTATGCTCGACACCCCGCACACACGCCACCATATCTCCCGGCTCAAGCTGCACCATCTTCGCAATTCCCGTCGGGAGGCGCAGCGTCACCTTGGGAGTCCCCGCCGTAAACAGCCAATATTCATCGTAATCGTGATAGTGAAGTTCAACATCTGAGTTTGGGGGCAAACGGTATTCGTGAAAGCTTTCTGAATTGACGGGGTTCAGCAATTCCCCCAACAATCCGGTAATTCGCTCTCCCTTCCCGATATGTACCACACAAAGTAAAGGATCGTCTATCCGTTCAGCAACCGATGACATGGGATGCCTCCTTGGGTTGTCAGCGATGATCTAATTTATAGTGAATTTAAAAAATAAATAGACACTTGCGCCCTCCGGTAGGGGCGGGGAAAAAACGAACCGCATCGGCACTGTTTCCAACAGGGACTACCAAACGGGCGATTGGAGTGTCTCATTAATGCTAAGGTCCACTATAGCTCATGCTAAGAATATAGTACAAAGAAACCAAGTTTTCAAGAAAAAACTCGGTTTCTCTTCGTTCTTTGTACTTTCTTTTTGCATAAGCCTCGCGTTTTAATTATCTCCAGCGATCGCGCACCGGCTGTTTCTGCGCTCTAGAGAATAAATCGCTCCACTCACTGGATCCATCGTTTTCTCGAATCTCCAGACGCACACCCTCCACATAGGCGGGCCCGTTGCCTGCGTTGAAGTACCCAAGTCCTTGGTCAACCATGTGGACGCAGCTTCCGTCTGGATAGACCACCGTCTTGATAACCTCCGGTTCCGGGTGAATCGGTTCTCCACGGTTCTCAAAGCCGTCCAACCGCTCTTGAGAAACCCGATATTTCTCGACCGCGTCCTCATCTACCTCAACACCGAGTCCAGGTCCATCGGGGACTTGCTGATAGCCGCCTACCACCTTGATCGGCTTTTTCAGGAGATTCTCGCTGTAGATGTTGATACAGCTTATTGTGGGCCAAGTCGCGTGCGTCAGGATCGCGCCCAAGTGGGCAGCCCACGTTGTCGTTAAGCCATTGCCCACCAACTGCAACCAGAAGGGCATCTGTGCTTCTGCGCTCAAGGCACCTTGCCTCACAACTTCGGATTTCCCGCCGCCAATAACGAATCCATCGCATACCCGCTCACGGATGCTAGTGATGTAAGGTGGGTTTCCGAAGTGCATGGCAATCGGCCGATTAACGGATTGGCGGATCTGTTTGTTGCCCAATATATCGTCCTGTGGAATCGGCGTTTCAAACATGGCGACGTTATGGCACTGCTCCAGTTTTTTCATCACCGGAATCGCAGCGGACGCGTTCTGGAGCGAACCGTTCGGATCGAGGTCTAACTTGAAATGCGGCTGCACACTCTCGGAGACCGCCTCGACTTGGGCGACGATGTCCCACCACGGACGCGGCTTATTCTTGAGACTGGTGTAGCCGTTTGCCACAGCGTCCTGCGCTTCGGCAGCCCAATCTTCGGGGGAAGAATCAACGCACCACCAAGAGATTGGTGTCCAATCGCGCACCTTTGTACCAATCAGTTCATAGACCGGCACCTCAAGGATCTTACCGACGAGGTCAAAGAGTGCCATCTGCAAACCGGCACCGAGGGAATCATCGTTCATCAGCTCGGCGGGACGCTGCCCCATGACCCTTGCTACCGTCTGGTCAGTCACTCTGCCGTAAGTGTAGCGGATAACGGTTTCGCCCCAACCGACGTGCCCGGTGTCTGCTGTAACCTTGCACAATTCCAAAACCGACCAGTTGTAAACCGACGAAATACTGGTGCGGGTAATCTTCTGCTGCCGTGGAGTAAAAGGCACATCAACAACAATACGTTCGACATCTGTTACTTTCATTGGATTATCCTTTCTGATTTGGCTTACGTAGAAACAGAGTGCAATTACGGTGAAGGCGTTGAGGGCGGGGCAAGATGCCCCGCCTACGGTTTTTGAGGCAAGCGTGGAGTTTAATCCCTGTCCCAAGGGAATGCAAGGGTTGGTTGATTCGCATAACGTTTCATCTTGAGAACGATACGACTACCCGCACCGGGAGCCAGCCGAACGGTGAAAGCGGATTTATCTATCGGCAGCGTTTTGTCGTTGATGGAAGCACTGACAAGCTGATGTTCGGCATAAGCCCCGCCCTGAACGATGACCGTCCGCTCTTCGATAGGGTTGATGTTGACAAGCGAGAGCGTCGTTTCATCATCGGTCAGTCTCTCGACGAGTGCGGCGACATCTTCCGGTATCCCGGCGCGACGGTTCGTAGGATCGAAATAGCGGACGCGACAGTGTAGCGGTTCGCCGAATCGCGGTGTGATGCCACCGAGCATCAGCTCAATTAAACTGCTGCCCACCGCAGGGTTGAAAGCCAAAGTGTCGTCAGACAGTCGCGTATCCGGCGTTGTGGTATCTTCATGCATCCCCTGCATTTTTCGGCGCAGCGTGCCGAAGTCGCGTTGGAACGCCTCTGCTGGAAAGTCCGGGTTGTTCCCTTCCAAAAATTCGATCCAACCCTCTGTGGGCAGCCACTTGAGAACATCACGGTTCATAGACCAGTAGTAGACATCCAACGCGCCCTGATTGTACGGCTGCGGCGTGTAGCTATACCAACCGTTATCTCCGTACATACTGGGGTACATCACCTGCCCGTTGATGGGCTTCTGGTTTGAATTGATCGTTTCAATCATCTTCCTCCACACATCGACATAGCTTTGGTCGCCGGTAGCGAGTAAGGCATTCCCGAAACCGGCAACCCCTCGCACATGGGCGTTACGATCAGCCAACGCGCCCGTTTGCGGAACAACGACGGTGAATCCCCAACCGTAGCACCCGCCGTACCATTTACCATCGCACTCCCCGCCTATTGTGCCATCCAGACCGATATTAGATGGAATAATGCCGCCGTTGGCAGCGGTCCGCTCCGCCCAAGCGTCAACGTATTCAAGGAGCCACGCCTTATATTTCTCTTCACCGGTGAGCATGTAGGCATTGATTGCAAGGGTGGTCGAAGCAAGATTCAGCGGATGGTCGCCGACGATGTCCGTATAGTCCTTGAAATGCGCTAACATCTCCTCAAAGTTGCGCTCGCCGTGTTTTGCATCGAAACGGCCCTCGACTTCGATAGGATCACCCGCCCAATCCAGAGCGGTCGCTTTGCGTAGGAGAGGCCCTCGACTGCCGTTGAACATACTCCGAATAATCCTATGCTCCGGGTCGTAGTTCGGAGCCTGCGAATCTTCGTTCATGTAGAGACCGGCGAAACGCCTCACCCGATTCTGAAAGGTGCGATCATAGGGATCCGACAGTCCCTGCAAGTTAAAGACCGCAAGTCCCTCGCCGTGATGAAACCAGTCAAACATGACGGAAAATTCCTTATAATACATCCCCTCGCGGGCGATCGGGACCTCCACCGTTTTCGCTTCTGTATATTGCAGCAGGTGTCCCTCCCATGCCAGTTTATACATCTCCAAGATGCTATCCGAGGCACCAAGGGCGTGCAAAATGGGCCAACCTGTGAGGTTTTCGATGGCATCGTCCGGGCCGTCGTTCCCACCCCAGCGCGGGATGCAGATCAGATAACCGCGCTCGTCAAAATAGCGATCGAAAAATGCCTCACAGGCGAGGGTTTGGGCGCGGATAAGTTCCCGTTCCAACAGTGCCCAAGTTGGCGGTGGAAGGGATGTATCTATCGTAAGCGTGTTTCTATTCACGTTTGGTATCGGCATAATTTATCTCCTTAATTGTGTCGGTTCATTGGTGCATTAGTCTATTGGTTCATTGAGCTGGAGGCGATATATTCTTTCGTAGGGGTTGGGTCTCCCAACCCAAAAGAGACAGTTCAGGTACACTGAATATGGGGAATGATCGAAAGGTCAAACCTTTGTCTCTGTCCATTCTGAACCATCGCTAGCATTTCCTGACAGTGAAGAATCCCTTCGATCAGTGATTGGAGCTCAACCCCCAAATGCTGATCTCCAAAGGCTTTCAGCTTGGTATGGGCTTTCGACCATTGGCTCTCCGCCCCCACATAATTTCGGTTCAAGAGATGAAAACACCCGACGCTCAGTTGGAGCAATCCTTGATAAAAGGAACGGTCAGGTCCGACTTCAATCATCCATACGTCCTCTAAAGTTTCGTGGCACTCGAAGTAATCACCAGCATTAAACTCTTGAATCCCTTTTTTGAGGGCTGCTTGTTTGTCCATTGGTCCATTAGTTCATTGGTTCATTCGTGCAACGTCAACAGAGTCTATCTGAACTCTTCATCATGATATACCTCTTCTAAGCGGGTTGATGTAATGAATGCGAAGAATCCCACGCCCAACGCAATCGAAAAGGTATATTCATACCCGATCCATTGGATAAGCTGACCCGCAACCACCGGCATAAAACCGAAGGGGAATACCAATGTGTTCATGAAACCGATATAGGTGGGACGATTCAGTGGGGGTGCTATATTAATCATATATGTCATGAATCCGACCATCATACCGCTCATTGATGCGCCGCCGAGGACAAACGTCAGAAAATAGCACGGCAACTGCCACGCCGATGGAATAAACCGGATACAGATTGCCACCACTGGTGCCGTGCAGGCGAGCAATGCGGTGCAGATTAGTATCCATCGAACACCGTACCGTCCACTCATGTAGCCCCACAGAATGTTCGACAGAACCCCGCTCACAGCACCGACCGCAAGGAACAGCCCAATCGTTGCATCTGAAATGCTCAATTTGTCCAGGGCATAAGGGACGTAGAAGGGCATGCACATCCGTCCGACATTGACGAAGATTCGGTACACGATGAAATCTCGATAGTTCCGATCCGTCTTGAGGAAATGCGGTCCCTGTTTGATGTGCTGCCAGAACGTTTTGCGTTCGGTTTGAACGGGACGAATTGGCTCACGGATTTTAAGAAAGACTAACAGCGAAATTACCGCCATAAGCGCGACGCCGAAGAACAGAAGCGCGTAGTTATTTGGAAAGACGAATCCGGAGGCGTCACTCAAAATGTAGCGAACCAGAAAACCGATGAATATAGTGAAAAACCCGCCGATGAAATTTCCCAAACTGAAAAATCGCGCACGCCGTAGCGGTTCAATCGTTTTAGAGATGATGTCCATATACGCGACGGATGACGCGCCCATCGACGAGGTCCCGGCGAAATAAAGGAAGATAAAACCTGCAGCGAGTAGACCGTAATTACGTGCGCCAATCCACACCGTACATACCGTAGCTGCGAGCCATACAACGGTGTGCACACTCATGCCGAGGATATAGAACGGCATCTTGCGGGGTTTGTGTTCCAGCAGATTTGAAATCAGCAGCTGGGGCCACATCCACCCTACTGACATAAGCGAGCCGGTCAAGCCGACGAGGGTATTGGAGGCGGTAAGTTTATAGATAAAAGCAGAAAGCACCGTCGTGCTATCTGATAAGGAGAAAGATATTCGCCCAAATATACCTTGAAATATAGCGATCCAAAAGTTGCGGTTCTGTTCTCGCGTTTTGTTTTCTTCCTCTTGGGGCTGTGATTCTGGCATGTCCGTTGAAGCGGTTTTCATAGCTGGTTTCGGCTTCCTTACTAAGCGGTTTCCTCCTCATAATACACATCCTTCAACCGTGTTGCTATTAAAAACCCAAAAACCCCCATTCCCACGGACATCAAGAATATCCCTTCGTAACTCAGTAGTCCTACCAGTCTACCTGCTAATACTGGCATGAAGCCACAAGGAAATAGTATCGTGTTCATAAAACCGAGATAGGTCGGACGAACGCGAGGGGGTGCGATATTGATCATATACGTCATAAAGCCGACCATCATGCCGCTCATTGCCCCGCCGTTGAGGGCAAAAATTGACAGGTAGACTGGCACCCGCCACGCCGGCGACAAGTACTGTACAAAAATAACAATTAAGGGCGATGCCCAAGCCATTGCTGATGTGAGAATCAGGATCCACCGTTCGCCATATTTTTCTGCGGCATAGATCCATAAAAAGTTTGAGATGACACCGCTGGCTGCGCTGACAGCAATGAACAATCCAATCGTCGATTCTGGAATTGCTAATTTGTTCAGCGCGTACGGAACGTAGAAGGGGCCACACATTCCTGCCGCATGCCCGAAAATCCGAAAATACAGGAATAATCGATAGTTTTGGTCTGTCCGAATAAATTGCGGACCCTGTTTCAGGTGTTGTCGAAGGGTGCGGCGCGTGGATTCGACCGGGCGAATGGGTTCGCGGATTCTCAGGAAAATAGCGCACGCCATGCCAACGGAGATGGCACCACAGGCAAACAGGATTGCGTAGTTATGTGGAAACGCTAACCCGAAATCATCGTCCAAGACATATCGGACCAGAAAACCGATGAAGAAGCTACAGATCCCGCCCGTGATGTTACGCAAGCTGAAAAATCGGGCGCGCCGATGCGGTCCTATTGCCTTGGAAATAATATCCATGTACGGAATCGTCGAAACACCCATTGACGAAGAACCGACGAAATAAAAACAGAGAAGACAGGCGGCAAGCAGCCCAAAGTCACGAGGACCGATTAGCAGCGTGGACAGAAAAATTGCGACCCATGCGAAAGTACGGATACCCATACCGAGCGCGTAGAAGGGCATCTTGCGGGGGCGATGTTCCAGAAGATTTGAGATAAGTAGCTGGGGCCACATCCAACCGGCGGTGCCGATTGAGCCGACCAAACCAACGAGGGTATTTGAGTTGGTGAGTCTATAAACAAAAGCAGAGAGAACAGTAGTCGAATCAGCAAAAGCGAAAGAAATTCGTATAAATGTGCCTTGAGCGACAGCGAGCAAAAAGGTACGTTTCTGCTCTTTGGCTTTTTCTTCTCCACCCTGAGACTCTGTTTCAAGCGTATCAGTTGAAGCAATTTTCATGGTGTGTTTGGTTTACCTTAAACCTCGAAATATGGAGCAAGATCTATAGTTCAAATGAACGGGGATGAATTCTTAATGTAACCGTTTGACTATATTTAAGTCTAGTCGGTTGATTCAAAATGAACGGAGTCGTTGATTTTCAGGAGCAGCTATGGACCAACCTCTATTATAAAATAGATGATTGTCATGAATAATCAATCTGTGATATTATACACTATGTTAGGTCTTTTGCACATCATGTATTATGTCACATTTCACAAAATTTGAGAAAGGAAACCGTAATGCCCAAACCAAAAGTCTTAATTGCACACCGACCAGGACCAGAAATTGAAGCCATGCTCGCAGATGCACCCTCAGAACTTGATATCCAATTCTTGCCCGAAGGCGAAAAACTCGGTGATCATGTCTCGGATGTCGAAATTGTCTACGGCACCGTCAGTGAGTCAGATTTTCCCAAGGCGAAAGCGTTGCGTTGGATACAGCAACCCTTTGTCGGCGTTGAATGGGCGAGGTTCCCCGCCTTCATGGAAAGCGATGTAAGCCTCGTCAACAGCCGCGTATTGTACGGTCCGCAGATTGCCGAGCACGCCTTCGCGCTTCTGCTCTCACTGACGCGAGGCATTATCACTCAACTCGACTTCATGAGACACAAGCACTGGGAATGGACGCCATCCATCGAAATCGCAGGCATGACCATGTGCATTCTTGGGCTTGGCGGCATCGGTCGTGCTGTTGCTGTCAGAGCGAAGGCGTTCGACTGCAAAGTCATCGCCGTTGACAAAGAGCTTGTTGAAAAACCGGATACAGTAGATCAGCTCGGTCAGATGGATTCGCTGCTCGATTTTCTATCCCAAACCGACATTCTAATGGTCTGCTGTCCGATCACGCCGGAGACGCATAAACTTCTATCGCACGATCAGTTTAATGCGATGCCGGAAGGCAGTTACATCGTCAATGTCAGCCGTGGTAAGGTAGTTGACGAAGACGCTATGCTCGCTGCCCTTGATAGTGGTAAATTGGCGGGTGCGGGTTTGGATGTCACCTACACGGAACCGTATCCGGAAGATGGACCGTTATGGATGAGACCAAATGTGATTTTGGCATCTCATACCGCCGGTGGATCACAGAACATTGGTAAACGTGCCATGAGTCTATTTATTGAGAACCTGCACCACGACGTTAACGGCGAACCGTTGGTCAATACGATCGATAAGCAGAAGGGATATTAGAGAAGGATTCATGTTCATTGGCACATTATTCACTAGTTCATTAATGAACTAATGTACCGTTACATGAGAAAGGAGACCCCATGAACCAAGAGGGACAAGATATTCTCGTTCAAGCTGAACCACTTCATGAATTTGCGATAGCACTCTACCAAAAGGCGGGCGTTAGTCAGGAACATGCACAGTTGATGGCAGACCTCCAAGTCGAAACTGATTTACGGAGCGTCCACTCACACGGTACGCGCATGATACCTTGGTATCTGCGCAGCATTCTTGATGGCGCGATGAACCCCAGTCCGGATATTCGCGTTGTCCAAGAAGGGCCCGGCTTCGCCGTCATTGATGGAGATAACGGGTTAGGACATCCACCAAGCACCTTGGCGATGCAGATGGCAATCGAAAAAGCACGCTTGACGGGCATTGCCGCAGCGGGGGTCCGCAATGCGGGCCACTTCGGTGCCGCCGCCTGTTACACGATGATGGCGGTCGAAGCGAAGATGATCGGCTTCTCAACAACGAACACAGGCGGCCCCTCTGTCGCTGCGCCGGGGGCGGCGGAACCTGTGGTTACAAATAACCCACTCAGCTATGCCCTCCCCGCCGGCGAAGAACGTCCCATCGTGTTGGACATGGCGTGTGGTGCTTCGGCGTGGGGCAAGGTTCGCACCCTGCAAATGTACGGGATTCCAATTCCACCGGGGTGGCTATTAACCACCGACGGGAAGCCGACCCAGGACCCTAACGAGGGGAAGATACTGACACCGGCAGGCGGGCCGAGAGGGTACGGCTTGGCACTGACTATGGGTATTTTAGCCGGTCCTTTGGTGGGTGGTTTGATGGCAACCGCAAAACAGGGCGACGCTACCTCCGAACACTTTTTCATCGCAATCAATGTCGCAAGTTTCACGGATTATAATGAGTACGCCGCAGCGATAGATCAGGGCATCCGCACCATTCAGGCGGCAAAACCTGTTGAGGGGGTGGATCAGGTGTATCTGCCCGGCGAGATCGAGTGGCGTAAACGCGAAGCGTGGGTCGACAGTGCCATTCCGCTTCATATCGACCATCTACGGGATTTGGCGAATCTTGCGGAAGAGTTGAAGGTTGACATCTGTTGGGAATGGTGAGAGGGATGCAGAGCGAGGATTAGCTGCTCCACCTCGGTATTGAGTGCCTGCTTCGTTCCTAATTCAGGCCGAATATATGCCTACAAACGGTGTTCGTATCCCTTCGATTACGCGCCTACTGCTACCATTGCCACTCTTTGGGACGCCACAGATGTGCTTCTTGTACCCCCAATTCCTCTAGTATCGGCTCAAGTTCCGATAATGCCGCTAGTTCTTCAGCGTTATGTGCGTCGCTACCAATAAGCAGTTTCACTTCCCGTTCCAGGCACAACTGGTAAAAATCAACTAAGTGCCGCTGATTGTACCGGATAAACTTCGGGCTAATCTCGATGGCAATTTCACGCTGAGAGGCGAGGTCTAACTGGTGGATCAGTCGTTTCTGATCGATGTGTCGCATCATCTCACTCCCGAATGCTGAAACCTCCTCGTTGGACAAACGAAAGACATTCGGTGTCAGAACAAATGGATGGGCAACGGCATCGGTCAATGGACACGCAATAGCGGCTTCAAACATGTAGAGTTCATGGTTCGCAACTCTTCTTGGATTACCGAGATCTGAGGGGAGCGCAACGCCGCGCAGATGGTAATGGTTGGGTGCCATCAAGACATAATCAAAGTATGATGCTAGTTGGACATTGATGGAAGCAACACGGTATTCTAAGATGTGTGCTTCAACGCCGAAGTGGATCGGAATTGGCGACTCACATTTCTGAATAATTTTTCTGACCGCTTCAATGTTCTTGGTTTTATAGCCATACGCATAATCGTGATCGGTGATACCAATTTCCTTTACTCCACGTTCTTGTTGGACTTTAATAATTTTCTTTAGATCGAAATCCCTAGCGGCGCAGGGGGAAAGTCTGGTATGTATGTGATAATCACAGTTGAACATGCTTTCGACTCCTTCAGTAAAGACAACCCCAACACATCGGATAAGTAAGGTATGATTGCAAGCCGTTATTTATTGATTCTAACGTTGGAATTGCCGTATCGTTCCGATATTATGACAGATACTGAAAACGATTGCAAGCAAAAAAGATAGAAGAGACAAATTCTCCACGAAACCCTCCTATCTCTTTCCCTCTCCGGTTTTCAGGCCCTCTTTTTCACAAAGGCAGGTCTATTGCACATCCTTGATCAGCGGACATATAAAACGCCTGCATCAGTTCAGTGAGGTTACGACCATCCTGAATCGTGATGTGCATCGGTTCATCACGCAAAATGCTGTTGACCCACTGCTGCATCGCCGAGGGTGGTGGTTCAGGACGATGGGCGATGTATTCCGCCTTTTCTTCGTCCGAGAGTTTGCGCGTTTCAAAGTACATATCACCGTGATCAAGAACAATTGAACCTTCCGTTCCGTAGAGCTCAAGCATGTTGGGACCTGAACGGTGTGTCCATGACACATCAATGATGCCAAGTGCCTTGTTCGCAAACTCGACCACCGACACACTATTGTCATCAATTGGGTAGTTGCCTGTGAAGTTGTTAATCTTGGAGATGGTGCTCTTCGGTTCGCCCATGAGCCAGCGGATAATGTCCACCCGGTGACAACCGAGATCGAACAAAGCACCGCCGCCCGCCCGCTTTGCATCCCCAAACCAGAGACTGGGACCTTTGAACCATTTATCCAATCCCGCCGAGTGTGCCACACGCCCACGACCAAAGGTGAGATCACCCAAGAGACCATCGTCAAGGGCTTTCTTCGCAAACACCAGATCAGGGTTACAACGTGATGGCAGCGAAATCATAAACTTTACCCCTGCCTTCTCTACGGCGTCGATGATCCGATCGCACTCACCGACAGTGATGGCGAGTGCTTTTTCGGTGAAGATGTGTTTGCCCGCTTCCGCCGCTGCAATCATCACTCTGGGGTGATCTGAGGTTATAGCATCAACGACAACTGCGTCGATATCATCTCGATCGAGAACTTGGGCGAGATCCGAATAAAAGGGAACATTATATTCTTCGGCAGCCTGTTTCCCGCCGTATTCCTCTTCGTCCCAAACGGCGACCAATTCGGTTTCTGGATTTTCCCGAATCTGGTTGGCATATCCTCTTGCGTGAACATGGGCGAAACTGAGTTTGGCGATTTTGATCATATTATAACTCCTTAACAATTCTCAATCTGGGGGTAAGCATAACTGCTTTACAAAACGTGTGCTGCCTCCTGCAATCTTTTCAATACTAATTCAACATTTAGCGTTTCTGCCCAATTCGTCAAATAATCCAGATCCAGTTTTGCATATTGGACTTCATAGACCCGTAGGGCATCGGCAAACTGTTTTTCGCTACCGCCAGAGAGATGTGCCCATCTTAACTTCGCTAAAATGGTGTCTTCGGGGCTTGAGATCTGTATACTGAACCCCATAACATCTTCAGCATATTTTCGCGAAAAACGGGATTGATCGAACGGCTCGTCGGTTAACATCCAAAAGTCAATCTTATCTCCTTCGTTGGCATCAATTATGTTGAACATGCCTCCCGTGTCAATTGCTTCAAGGATACTGGCTTCTGACAGATAAAAATCGGGAGATGGAAAAGCCTCAACTAGTTTTTCTACCATTGATCTCTGAAGCACAACAACCAAATCTATAGCATGGGTAGACCGGGGTTCACCTTGCAGACTTGAAACCACAGAACCGGTCACCATATATTCGATACCGGCATCTTCGAGCGTTTGAATTACCTGCCGTATCAATCTTTCCGGTTGTAGCATTTTTCAAGACGCTCCATATAGAGTTTATGGAATTCTTCCTCATCCAGATCTGGAAATCTTTTCCGCAGACCGTGAATGAACAGTTTCTTGCTAAACTTGGATAGTTCAAATGCTTTCATCAACCGTTGTTCGGGCGTCATGCGCCGAAGGATCTCAATATATTGCTTATGATTTGGACGTTCTTTGATATCCATATTCTGTCATACCGTTATCCCTGTGAAGTTCCTCCGTCAGAAGCCGTGGGGCTCGTAACCTCCAGAAATAGATCCGCTAGTCCGTATTCAATTCTTTGAAAACGTGAAACCGCAACATCTCCACAGATCAAATCTTTCAGTAAGTTAGTGGTTTCTGCCTCCGTCATCTGTGATTCAATCTGGATGAGCGCGTCCGTTATTTGTAGAGAAATTATATTCAATCTTTCATCCAGAATCGCTTGAGCCGCCTCCATGCCCGATGCGACTTCAATTTCTAGTTGATGCCGATTGCCATACCGTTTGAAGATGTCGCTCATCTCTCCATAAAACCCAAAGCGACCCTCTGTCAAGATGCCAACATGGGTGCATGAGGCCATCACATCGGTCAGACTGTTTGTCGCCAGAATTACCGCTTTACCCATCGCGCCGAGTTCTTGGATTAATGCTCCCATTTCCGTTTGCCCCTGCGGATCTAAAAGTGAAATCGGTCCGTCAATCAACCAGACCAACGGATCGTACAGGAAGGTTTTGGCTAAACACAATCGCTGTTTCCGGCCCTGTGACAAGTGTTCGATCTTTTCATCTCGCCGTGTCGCCAGATCCATTAAATCTAGAACGTCTTGGATGCCCGTCGTACGTTGCCCTTTTTCTAATTTGTATGCCGCAGCGAAAAACTCAAGATATTCCTGAACAGAAAGTGCGGGATACCCCTCAAAGGTTTGGGGAATATAGCCGATGAGTGGACGGACAGCGCGAACGTCCTTTCTTGCATCGTATCCAGCAATCTCTATAGAACCAGAGGTCGGCTTAATCAGCGTCGCTAGAATCTTTATGAGAAGCGTCTTGCCTGAACCGTTTGGACCCAACAGTGCCAGACGATCCCCAGCTTCCAAATGAAAATTCAGATCTGTGAGAATCGGTTTCTGCTGAAAAGATTTGCACAATTCTTGGACGCGAATCACAACTTGAAAATCTCCGAAGTTGGGGAAAGGTTTTAAAAGTTCACAAAAGCGACACTCCAATCACATTATAGCACGCAAATCTTGATTTGGAAATGGTAATTCTATAAAGGAGGCAGATAGGGGAATTGTCCCTGTTTATCTGTTGACGCAATCTTTCAATCTGTAGTATAATTAGCCGACGCATTATATGATTGATATTACTTCTAAACAACAAACTTTTTAGGCCCGACGCTTTATCGGGGGAGGTATTGGGGAATACAACGTGCAGGCAGAATTGAGTATCGACGAACAGGTGGCACTCATACGCAGGGGGACGGCGGAGATTATCTCTGAGGGAGAACTCGCTCAAAAATTGGAGACCGCCAGAACACAGGAACGGCCCCTTCGTATCAAACTGGGATTGGATCCGACAGCACCGGATATCCACCTCGGCATTGCAGTTGTCTTACGCAAGCTGCGCCAGTTTCAGGATCTGGGCCATCAGGTAATCCTTATCATCGGCGATTTTACGGCAACAATCGGCGATCCGAGCGGCAAATCGAAAACACGACCACAGCTAACGGCGGCGGAGGTTAAACATAACGCCAAAACCTATGCAGACCAGTATTGCATGATTTTGGATGAAGACAAAACCCGCGTTGTTTTCAACAGCGAATGGCTGGACGAGATGTCCTTCGCAGATATCATTAGACTGAGTGCCCAAACAACGGTAGCGCGAATCCTAGAACGCGACGACTTTACAAATCGGCTTCAAGACGGTGCTTCGATTGGGATGCATGAGCTCCTTTATCCAATTTGTCAAGGCTACGATTCTGTTGTCTTGGAAGCAGATGTAGAGATGGGCGGGACGGATCAGAAATTCAATATCCTGATGGGACGTGACCTCCAACGCGCCTACGATCAAGAACCTCAAGTGACGCTGCTAATGCCCCTACTCGTTGGTCTTGATGGAGCTGAGAAAATGAGCAAATCGTTGGGTAACTACGTTGGGATCTACGAACCGCCGTCCGAAATGTATGCCAAGTTAATGTCCATCTCCGATGAATTGATGTTTACCTACTTTGAGTTGGCAACAGATGTGCCGCTCGACGAGATTCATGCGTATGAGGAGCAATTGGCAGGTGGTAGTATTCACCCTAAGACAGTCAAACAGCGGCTCGCTCGCGAGATTGTGACAATCTACCATAACGCTGATGCAGCGCACGCGGCGGAAGCAGAGTTTGATCGGGTGCATCGCGATCGACAACTTCCGGACGATCTGCCTGAAGTCGTTATTCCAGAATCTTCTCTCACCGATGGCAAGATATGGATTGCCCATCTGATGCAGCAAGCCGGTTTTGCCAAGAGTTCTAGCGAAGCGAGACGATTGGTGCAGCAAGGAGGGGTGCGCCTCGATGGCGACAGAATCACCGATCCAGGGTTGGAAGTCTGTTTGCAGGGGGGAGCCATCCTGCAAGTTGGGAAGCGGCGGTTTGCAAAGGTAATCATTTAGCGTTATTTTGTATTCGATTGGGTGGTAGAAGCGTGTCGGTTAGGGTTCATATCTCGACATAAGACTTAGGTTAAAGTATGATTTTTGTGACCAACGACGATGGGATTGACGCACCGGGCTTAAAAGTTCTCGCAGAGGCACTCGAAACCCTTGATGAGGTCTATGTTGTGGCACCAGATCGGGAACGGAGTGCTGTCGGCATGGCAATCACGCTTCATCAGCCGCTCAGAGCCAAACAGGCTTGGACTCGCGCCTACGCGGTTGATGGGACACCAGTCGATTGCGTAGACCTTGCGCTGGGTACGCTGCTTCCCGAACCGCCAAAATTGCTGGTCTCTGGTATCAATCGGGGGCAGAATCTTGGGGCTGATATCCACTTTTCAGGCACGGTTGGAGCGGCGAAAAAAGGAACGCTTTCAGGGATTCCGTCGATTGCGGTTTCCCTCGCTTTGGAGGGGGCAGGGGAACAATCTGACTTCCACTACAGAACGGCGGGGACGATTGCGTGTCGCGTTGCCAAGCAGGTAATCGAGAAGGGAATGCCAAGCCATATCCTGCTCAACGTCAACGTGCCGAATTGTCGACTTTCAGAGGTCAGAGGCATTAAAATAACACGGCAAGATCGAGGGAACTACAGTATAAATGCCGTCACACGGCTGGATCGGGGCGGACGACCCTACTACTGGATCGGCGGCGAGCGCACCCAGATCGACTTTGGAGGAGATACAGATCTCCATGCGATTCACAATCGACGTGTTTCGATTACGCCTGTGCAGCTTGACTTTACAGACCACACCCTCATCACACCACTGAAAGCTTGGCTAGATGATGAGAACATGCAGCTCTAACCTGAAAACGAGGAGGAGGCTTGCGCTATTTAATTCTTGTTCTCAAGGGCTGTTGTATCGGGGTGGCAAATATTATTCCCGGTGTGAGCGGCGGCACGATGGCAGTCATGCTTGGCATCTATGAACGACTGATTCGTGCCTTGCACCATATTGGATTTTCAACTGCTAGAAAACTCTTGGCAATTTTCACGCTAAAAAAGGGGGCAATATCTAAAGCGCGTACGGAGTTACATCGTATTGATTTCGGATTTTTGATAGCCATTACTTTTGGGGCACTGCTCGCTGTTGTCGCGTCAGCTAGATTAATCATTTATCTGCTGAATGAGCGACATGATCCGACCTACGGTTTCTTTTTAGGATTGGTGCTGACCTCTGTTATCATTCCAGTCAAAATGCTAAAACACTTTACCGTTAAAGAGGTTGTTTCCCTTCTCCTTGCGGCTGTGTTGACGGTGGGATTAACACTGAGCATAAGCGGAGAGAAAAGGCTGGAGAATGAGCAACGGAAACATGAGCTGTCCGATAAATTGAGACCAGGGAAGGAGGTTCAGCTCAGCGGAAATGCAATCACAGGCTCGGAGGCTTCTACAGCGAGGCCGCAGGGGGCTTCAAAAAACGCTAATCACGCGGTTGGGATGCTGCTTTATCTGTTTCTCTGTAGTGCTATTGCGGTTTCTGCAATGATCCTTCCCGGCATCAGCGGCTCTTTCATTTTTCTCTTATTGGGTGTTTATTTCGACGTACTGGCGGCGGTGAATAATCGGGACTGGATTGTGATTGGGTTTGTTGCTCTGGGTGGCATCGTCGGACTGTTGGCGTTCACCCGGTTACTAAATTATGTCCTTGAACGCCATCACGATGTGACGGTATCCTTCTTAATTGGATTGATGCTCGCGTCGCTATACGGGCTTTGGCCCTTCCGCAGTTATGCAATGGTTGGTGGGAAACGTATTGACGTCACTCATATTCTGCCACAGGCTAACATGAATCTGGCTATCACGGTTTTAGCGTTTCTAATCGGTTGCGGAGTGGTTCTCCTATTTTATCGTCTGGAAGGTAAAAGAGACCGATACTAACTGGGTGGAGTTTATTAAAAGTTGACGGATTAAACTAGTCTCGATGTGCCTTGAGGCGATTTTGGACTACTGTATAGTTTTCTTTCGTAGAGCGATGATAACAGCGTTTCCTATATTCGTGCAGCGAAATGTCAACACTCCCTAGCACCCCTTACATACACTTGTCCTGATGGGAATGAACAACATGAGCAATTTTAGGTTTATTGATTTATTTGCTGGAATTGGCGGCATGCGCATTCCGTTTGAAAGATTGGGTGGAGAGTGTGTTTTCAGCTCGGAATGGGACGAACATGCCCAGCAGACCTATTATCATAACTTTAGAGAAATGCCAAAAGGAGACATCACCAAAATTGATGAGCGAGACATTCCAGACCACGATATTTTACTTGCAGGTTTTCCTTGTCAGCCGTTTAGCATCATCGGTGAAAAACAAGGCTTTGCAGACACGCGGGGAACACTGTTTTTTGACATAGAACGGATTCTTGCAGAAAAGAAACCAAGTACGTTCCTTCTTGAAAATGTAAAACAACTTGCATCCCACGATAGCGGAAGAACCTTCACTGTGATTCAATCCCGACTTCTCAACCTTGGGTATACGGTTTACTACGGAATTCTAAACGCTCTTAATTTTGGCTTGCCTCAAAAGAGAGAACGGGTATTTATCATTGGATTTCGTGAACCAATAGCGTTCGCTTTTCCTAGAGGAAACGGGGAGTATAAGTCTCTTTCAGAGATTCTTGAGCCAGATGACAAGGTGGACCCTAGCTTATTCGCGTCGGAAAAAATCCAAAAATCCCGACTGGAAAAATGTAAGGTCAAGCCGTTTTATCCCTCTATCTGGCATGAAAACAAGGGAGGCAATATCTCGTTATTACCTTTTTCATGTGCTTTACGGGCGGGGGCGTCTTATAATTATCTCTTAGTAAACGGTATTAGACGCCCATCAGGACGAGAACTATTGCGTCTACAGGGGTTTCCAGAAGATTTTAAGATTGTCGTAAACATTACGCAGCTTCGTAAACAAACAGGGAATAGTGTTGCTATTCCTGTTGTCACGGCAATTGGGAAAAAAATGTTGGAAGCACTCAAGAAACGAGAATCGGACAAAACCAATTTTGTTTTGATAGAATTAACGCAAGCTGCTAGTTGATAAACCAAGCACCAGAAACCGGCGCAAGAGTCGGGTATTGGAATTCCCTCCTACAAAAAATATACTGTAGGGGGCGTACCCTCCGAATCGCGACTGGATTGACCACGGCTGAGTTGCAACTTAGGTTAGAATTATCATTGTTTGTAAGGAGTGCGAAGTCATTCCACATGAAAACCGATTGAAAGGATTTTTCTAGAGCAGATTATAATTTATGAAAACAGTTGGTTTCTTCGTTAATACTGCCAAACCCCACGCGCTACAGGTTGCTACGGAGGCTTGCGATTGGCTCCGAAAGTACGGGGCAAAACCGCTAGTTCCCGATGCGGAAGCTGCACTACTTGGTCTGGTAGGTGCAGGTTGTAATCGGCGTGAACTGGCTGCCCGATGTGATCTATTGTTGGTCCTCGGTGGCGACGGGACGCTACTTGACGCTGCCCATATACCCGAAATCGAGAAGGTTCCAATCCTCGCTGTGAATCTCGGTAGCCTCGGTTTTCTGACCGATGTTCCCCGCGACCAGCTTTACGCTGCCTTGACCAACGTTTTCAACGGTGACTACAAAATAGATCGGCGGATGATGTTAGAGGTCAGCGTCGATAACCATGAGGGGGAGTTTGCCAATTCTTTTGCACTGAACGATGTTGTGATTCGCCACTATACGCAGCTCATCGAACTGGAGACGTACATTGACAGTGAGCCATTCGTCACCTACAACGCTGACGGATTGATTATCGCCACATCAAGCGGATCAACCGCCTACTCTTTGGCGTGTGGGGGCCCAATTGTTGAACCGCATCTCAACGCAATTCTCCTGACACCGATTTCGCCCCATTCATTAACGATGCGCCCCTTTATTGCACATGGGAATTCAGAGATTACGGTGGTTATGCAATCCGATTATAGTAGCGTCAGCCTGCTTGTTGATGGTCCCCGCGAGACACACACGGTCGCTCCCAATTCCTTAATTCGTGTGCGTAAAGCGAATAAGACAATCCAGCTGATTCGTTCTCACCACCAGAGCAATTACGAAGTCTTACAAACAAAATTAATGTTAGGAGAAGGAACGAAGCGGAAAACTAAAGCGGTTTGAACGCTCCGGAAATCTGTATTGTAGTCATCGTAGGGAACGCAGATCTGCGTTCCCTACATACGCACAACTCGTCACACCTAGGTCGCTTTCCGTGAGCTCCGTAATCTGAAGTGCGTAAGTCCTGAATAATAACTTTGGGTGCTAGTTAAGAGAGTAAATTGAGCCATAGATAAAGGTGCAAAACCATCTTTATCAACCAACAAGCCATCCCACTGAATCAAGAGATTAAATATTGTCATGATTGAAGAACTTTACATAAACAATGTTGCCCTTATTGATGAGCTTCAGTTGGAGTGTTCCTCCGGTCTCAATATCTTTACCGGGGAGACAGGGGCCGGTAAATCTGTGATCTTAAACGCTGTGGGACTTGCACTCGGCGAGCGTGGCACCGCTGGGCTTGTCAGAGATGGGGCGACCAACGCCAAAATTCAGATTGCGGTTGCGCTGCCCCCGGATCATCCCGTGTGGGACGGTTTTAACGATTCAGAGTTTGCTGACACTTTGGAAGCAGAGGAAACCTTAGTTTTATCCCGACAGATTAATGCAAGCGGGCGCAGTCGTTGCCACACCAATGGACAGCTAGTGAGTTTGACATTCTTGAGCGCAATCGGCGATCTGCTCGTTGATATTCACGGGCAGCATGCACACCAATCGCTCTTCCGGTCTGAAACCCATCTCGATCTCCTCGATACGTTTGGCAAGCATGAAACACTGAAGGCAGGAGTCGGTAAAAAGTACGACGAACTCCACGCTGCCCAAGCACAACTGGCTGATTTCTCCCAAACACTCCGTGAAGCGATGCAGGAGAAGGATCTGCTGGAATTTCAACTTGAAGAGCTAGAAGATGCTCAACTCCAAGAGGGAGAGGAGGAAGATCTTATTAACGAGCGGCATCTCCTCAGCAATGCAGAAACCCTCTTTGAATCAGCCAATCAGCTCTACGAACAACTCTACGGCGGCGACCTATCGGAATCTGCGACGCTAGACGAGCTCAAAATAGCGAATCGCACTATTTCTAAACTCTGCGAACTGGATGGCAGCCTGTCAGAATTGAATGGGCATTTCGAGTCCGCCCTGTATGAGTTAGAGGATATCGCCTATCAGATTCGTGATTATCGTGATAAAATTGAGTTTAATCCACATCGTCTTTCAGAGGTTGAGGAACGGCTAGATCTCATCCATCGCCTCAAGCGAAAGTACGGCGATTCAGTCGCAGAAATTTTAGCCTATCAAGCACAAGCCTCGCAGAAACTTGAGGATCTCCAATTCGGTTCCGAGCGAATTGAAGAGTTGAAGGATCAGATTCACCTTGTGACACAGGCTGCCCAAAAACTTGCGATTGAACTTTCCAAAAAACGGAAAGAAACAGCGACCCAACTTGAGGCTTTGATTGAGCGTGAACTCCAGACACTGGGAATGGAAAAAGCGGTTTTCCAGATCCTGGTGTCCCCTATTGAGTCCGCTGAAGGGCCCTTAGAGATCGAAGGAAAACGGTATGACCTGCGGGCTGCCGGGATGGATGAAATTGAATTCCTCATTTCTCCCAACGTTGGATCCGAGCCGAAGCCGTTGGCAAAGATAGCGTCGGGCGGAGAAATCTCGCGCGTGATGTTAGCATTGAAAACTGTGCTTGCCCAAGTTGATCTAATCCCGACGATGATCTTTGACGAAATTGATGCAGGCATCGGGGGGCGCACTGCGGATATCGTGGGACAGAAACTGAAGGAACTATCGCGTTTCCGTCAAGTCTTTTGTATCACGCATCTTCCACAGATTGCGCGTTTCGCGGATCAACATTTTCGGGTTGAAAAGGGTGTAGAAGGGAATCGCACAACAATCACGGCAAAACTCCTGACCCCGGAAGAGCGGATTGAGGAGATGGCTCGGATGCACGGGGGCGAAGCGACAGTAACGACGCTCGCCCATGCGAGGGAGTTGTTGGAGGGAAAATAACGTATGGAAGATAGATTTATACAAGAGAGTGGTACGAATGTTTATACCGGTTGTGAATTGCTAGTCAAAGGTGTCCTCGAAGGACAGGTCAATTTGCTCACGGGATACCCCGGTTCACCGTTGGCAGAGGTGTTTGACGTAATGAAAGCCAACGCAGCACTCCTCAAGGAACACGGTATCCTCGCGCAGATTGGGAACAACGAAGCCCTCAGCGTCGCAAGGCTCAACGGCTCACAAATGGCGAATTTGCGCGCCGCTGCCTTTATGAAGAACGTCGGGCTGCATGTGGCATCGGATGCGTTAGCGATTAGCAATTTAGCGGGGACAACGGGCGGTGCGGTTGTCGTCGTCGGGGATGACACATGGGGATCAAGCACGCAGGTGCCAGCGGATTCACGCTTTTTAGCCCGTCACCTCTACACGCCGGTTATTGAACCGAGCACATTTCAGGAAATCAAAGATTGGTTAAGTGCTGCCTTTGAAATCTCTGCCAGATCCAACCTGTATGTCACCTATATTGTAACGCTCAATCAAGCGGAGGGTGGCGGCAGTGTGGAAGTGCGTCCGAACCGTTATCCTGAGACCTCCACGAAAAATCAGACAGTGATCGATACAGCATTGATCAACGGTTCAAACCGGATCATCCTGCCGCCCGACACCCCTCGGGTTGAAATTGAAACCTTAACGGAACGATTCCCCAATGCGGTTAAGAGTGCCCGAGAACATAACCTGAATCAGATCTACTACCTAAGCGATTCGGAACATGAGATAGGCTTTATCGCCTCCGGGTTAGGGTATTCCTATCTTGAACACGCGCTGTACGAACTGGAGTTCCAAGAACGGATTCCAATCCTAAAGCTTGGGTTGACGCATCCAGTTGATGAAGAGATTGTGCGCGAATTTGCATCGCGTGTGCGCGAAATCTACGTTGTTGAGGAGAAGCGACCGTTACTTGAGAAGGACATCAAGGCAATTGTCGGTCGTTTTTATCAAAATGGCGAAATGGACAGGCTTGTGCAGGTGTGGGGCAAGGAATTTCCGGACGGCTTGGAGGGAATTCCGGATTCGCTCGGACTCAACCCGACAATACTGATACAACAACTGATTCCGCTTCTTCGGCATAAGTTCGGAGGCAAAGACAAATCTATTGCAATTGATTCGGATGTGTTTTTCCGTGAGGAACGGCACCTCGAACAGGTCAAGGCACATCAAGTTGACATTCCCGCACGAACGCCCACTTTCTGTCCGGGTTGTCCACATCGCGACTCCGCGAGTGTTTTCAAAGAGATTGCCGATCAGTTTATGGATACAAAATATATGGAGCGGTATCACGCCCGGTCTCCCGTTGACCTCGTCTTTCATGGGGATATCGGTTGTTACTCAATGCTCAAGTATGAGCCGTTTCCGCGCTTGATGCACAACCTCTCAGCGATGGCACTCGGCGGTGGGGCAGGTGCCGGGATTGATCCATTCATCACGAATAAGCAGATTGTCTTTATGGGGGATTCCACATTCTTCCACGGCGGGATGTCAGCGATTTCCGATTCGATTAAAAATGGTCAAGATCTAACCTATGTCATCTTGGACAATCAGACGACCGGGATGACAGGGCATCAACCCACACCATCGACGGAGGATGACATCCTCGGCAATCCGACGTTTGCACAGGACATCGAAAAGGTGGTTGAGGGACTCGCGGGCGATGCAGATCTCTTTATCATCCGAACCAACCCGGAGAACCGTGTAGAGTACAAGAAACTGGTTGAAGAGACGGTTCTCAAGCCGGGCGTCAAAATTCTCATCGCCGATAAGGAGTGCGGCATCACCTACCACCGTCGGCTGCGGCGTGAGCATCAACAGACAATCAAAGAACGTGGTTTCCTTTCGGTCGAAAAGCATATCAATATTACCCCTGAAGTCTGCGAATTTTGCCTTGAGTGTACCAACGCGACAGGTTGTCCCGGCTTAAAAATAACCGAAACGGACTACGGACCGAAGATTGGGGTTGATCAGTCGAACTGTGTATCTGATGGTGCTTGTGCGCGGATCAAGTGGGCGTGTCCCTCCTTCGAGGAGGTGACAATCACCCGCAATCGGCCGCCACGCCAACAGGTCGAATTGGATATCATGTCAACCGATCCCGCGAATCTTTTACCACCGCCGGCACGAACGTTCGACCAGACATGGAGTGTCCATGCCGCAGGCGTTGGCGGGATGGGGATTGGTACAATCTCCAAGGTTCTGGTACTTGCAGGACAGGCGCAAGGGTATTATGTAAAATTCTTCGACAAGAAAGGATTGGCAATTCGTAATGGAGGAGTTTACACAAACCTTATTTATTCAAAGACAAAAGTAGAACTCTCCCCGATTATTCCGTATGGGAAAGCGGATCTACTGATCGGTATGGATATGTTGGAAGCTGTACGTGGGCTTGATTCCCAAGCCGGATTCTGTGTTGCTTCAATCGATCGAACGGCTGCTATCGTTAATACTGCTAAAACAGATACGGTGACGACCCTCATCGGTCAGGATGATTTCAAACTCGCGGATTTAGAGAACTGGTTACAGTGCTACACCGACGCAGATGCCTATTTTGGGGTGGATGTGTTCGAGATTTCCGAAAGATATCTTGGAAATAAACTCTATGCTAACATGATGCTGCTCGGTGCTGCTTTTCAGGGAGGGCATCTGCCACTTGAACTTGAAGCTATTCAATCGGCGTTAAAATTGGCTGTAAGACCCGCGGACTTAGAAAAGAATCAGCGCGCTTTTAACATGGGCAGACGTCTCGCTGCGGATCCAGATGCTTTTGCGATGGTATCGCAGCGGCAAACGTACAAAACTTTACTCCGAGAGAAATGCGAAAGTTTAGCCCGCAAGCGACGCGGTGAAGCACTCGCTTACAAATATGAAGTGCTTGTTCAGCAGACGGTAGAAGGGCTGGAATTAGATGACGAAACCAATCGAAGTTTCGCGCTGTATGTGTATGACCTCATCCAATTTGAGAATTTGGAGTATGCGCGTCTATACGTTGAAAAGATTAAACAGATTCACGCCAAAGATTTGGCTAATATGGCCTACCGTGCAACGAAAGCTGCGATCAAATATTTACATAAGGTCATGCTCATCAAGGACGAAGTGTATGTGGCTCACCTGCTGACCAGCGAGACTAAATTAAGGCGTGACAAGGAATTGTACAACGTTGATGAATTGAATGGGGATAAAATTAAGTACGTCCACCTCAACCGTCCCCGTTTCACCATTATGGGGCGAGATCTTCAGTGGGACATGAATACCAAAAACTGGCAGCTAAGATTAATGAAACGGATGAGGTTTCTCAGACGTTTGCTATCGCAGTGGCATAAACTAGAAAAAGTGTTTCGAGATTGGTATATCGCTGAAGTGATTGATACCTTTGCACCACACGATAGAGAGAGCTATGCAGATCATGTCAGTGCGATAGAAGTCCCTGAAGAGGTGCGTGGATATCGAGAGGTGCGTTATCCAACGATGGAAAACGCTAGAAAAAAAGTTGAAGCACTGTTACGGAACGCGTAAGGTTTTCACGTTTCACTTCACATGCCATGCAAATCACAGGTCACACGAAAATCGTTGGCATTATCGGTGCCCCGATCGAACATAGCCGTTCTCCGCAGATACACAACGCAGCAATTGACGCCCTAAGCTTGGATTATGTGTATGTCCCCTTTCATGTTCAGCCTGACAGTTTAGGCGCAGCGATTGAAGGGTTCAAGGCAGCCAATGTAGTCGGTATTAACGTAACGATTCCGCACAAACAGAACGTAATCCCGTACCTTGATGAGATATCAAGGGAAGCGACACTTATCGGGGCCGTTAATACGCTGATTTTCAAAGATGGAGCAATTAGCGGCGAAAATACAGACGCCCCCGGTTTTTTAGAAGCGATGCAGGAAGAGGGATTCGATGTGCCTCAAGGGGGTTCGGCTGCCATCATTGGAGCGGGTGGGTCAGCACGCGCAGTTGTTGTTGCCCTTGCCCTTGCTGGGGTACGGACGATTTACATTGCCAATCGTACCGTTTCAAGAGCGGTTGCACTTGCCACGGATCTTTCAGAGAAAACAGACGCATCAATCTACGGAATAGGGCTTGACGATCCCATGCTACCAAACGCTGTGGGAACGAGTCAGTTAATTGTCAATACAGCATCCACTAGTATGGATATTTCGCACCCGTTGTTGATGATCCTGAGTGGTTAGCACCACAATCCATCGTTTACGATATTGTCTACACGCCTCCCGAAACGCGCCTTCTACAAGTTGCGGCGGAGAAGGACTGTCACACAATCGGCGGCTTAGGTATGCTTATCCATCAAGGAGCGATTGCTTTTGAAAGATGGACCGGCGTGAATCCGCCTGTCGAAACCATGCGGCAAGCACTCCAAGGTGCATTCGATTAGAAGTGAGAGGTCAACTATGAGTATCGAAAATTCTTTTTCTCCGGGAACCCCGACATCCGCGCCAATTAAGGTGGATATTTTTCATTCGCAGTATCTTATACAACCGACTGAACATTTACCAGCGGAAGACATTCGTGAGTTGGCTGCCTACGTGGATGGGCGGCTGCACGAAATGAGTCGAAAAACCTCGCGTGATAAGTTCGACATCGCGATCATGGTTGCGTTACAAATTGCGGCGCAGATGTGCGAAGATCAGAAACGTTTCCAACAATCGATCCATCGCATGATCGAGGAGCTTGAGAAAGCTGTAGAAGGTAAATCTGGTCCTGAATCAGAAAAATCCACGCCAACAACATTCGGTAACAGCATATAAATCACTCAATTTCATAGATGACGTTCACTGTTACCGTGATCTGGAGTCGCCCAGATTGGATGGGGGTTTCCACCGACGCTGCTCTATCTTCAGCAAATGCAAAGTCAAAATGGAGGGGTTGAGGTCCATAAAAACCCTCTGACTCGGAGATAGAAATCGGTTTCCCAAGCCTGACTCCACCTTCGTTTGCTAACGTCTGTGCTTTTGCTTGTGCATCCTGCATTGCCTTCACGCGAGCCTGCATTTTTAATTTTGTAGTGTCATCAATTGTAAACTGAATCGCGTTAATCTCCACCAAATCCCCGCCGGCTTCTGCTGCATCATCAATTACATTCCCAACAGTGTCCAGATCACGAATCTTGGCAGAGACAGTATTTGTAACGTTATATCCCCGAAACTCTCGCCGACCTTTGCTATAGTCAAACTGCTGGTGAATGCTGAAATACTGGGTCTGAATGTCCGTATCAAGGAGACCATTGCCTTTTAGCGATTCGATTACCCCCGCCATTGCTTCCGCGGCTTCTGTCCGTGCCTGTTTCACAGAGTCCCTTTCGACCGAAACTCCGATACTCAGGACGACCATATCGGGGGTTCCCGCGACTATACCGGTGCCGGTCACTCGCACCGTCTTTTCTGTTTTCTCCTGATTGATAACCTCTATGGTACGTTCTCCCGATTCAACCGAAACCTCCACATCGTTGCCTAAGCTACCTGCTACGATTACCAAGTCGAACAGGTCTATACTCCCATCCTGATTCACATCCCGCGGGGAGGCAGCAAAATCAAGTCCCGCCTGAGTATTTAGAAGTGGCGTCAATTCAGCAGCAGTGAGTTCAAAATCTTCTTCAGGTTTAGTTCCTTCATCTGCAGCACATCCACCCAACAATATCATCAGACAGACGAGAGAATAGATAAATTTAATTTTCATGGATAAAATCTCCCTATATGGTAAAGCGTGAAATGTGAAACGAGATAAAATTAGCCGCAAAAAACGAATGAGCAGATTTGAGTTTTACAGAAAGTAACGCTCCTTCTGCTTTGCAGTCTCATATTCCTCGTAAGCCTGCTGCACGGTATCCACCTCAGAGACTTCGGCAATCGGCACATCCCACCACGATTCGTAACTGGGGACGCGCTTCTCGAAATCGACATCGACCTTAATCACTGTTGTGCGATTCGATGCTTTTGCCTCTCCGAGTGCTGTTTTCAGGCTCGTTGCCGAATCCGCCTCAATGACCTGTGCGCCAAGGCTTGCAGCGTTCGCTACCAAATCCACCGGCAGCACTCCTCCGTCAAGTTGCCCCGTTGCATCGTTACGATAGAGGAATTTTGTTCCAAATCCCTGCGCGCCGGTCGCCTCAGAAAGCCCACCGATGCTGCTGTGACCGTAGTTGTTCACCAGCACGATGGTCAGTTTGTACCCTTCCTGAACCGCTGTCATAATCTCCTGCCCCATCAGCAGATAAGAGCCATCGCCGACCAGTACGTAGACCTCGCGACTTGGGTCTGCCATCTTGATTCCCAGACCGCCTGCAACCTCGTAACCCATGCAGGAGTAGCCGAACTCCACATCATACCCCTTGGGATCGCGAGTGCGCCACAGCTTCTGGAGATCGCCCGGTAGACTGCCCGCCGCACCGATAAGCACATCCTTCGGATCTGAGAACTCGTTCACCACGCCGATGACCTCGCCTTGACTAAGGATCTCGCTGTGATCCGGATGATAGATTCGGTCTACTTCGGCGTCCCATTCCTCGCGCAATTTTGCGATTTGGGCGGCATAGTCCAGATTGACATGGTAGCCTTGGATGGCGTCACCGAGTTCCTCAAGTGTTACACGCGCATCCGCAGTCAGTGGTAGCGCCGCGTGCTTGGCGGCGTCAAACTCCGCCACATTGATAGTGATGAAGCGCACATCTGGGTCTTGGAACGCGGTCTTCGAGGCGGTAATGAAATCACTCAAGCGGGAACCCACCACGATGATGAGATCCGCGTCGCGGGCGATAGTATTTGCACCGAGCGTACCGGAGACACCCATCCCACCTAGACATTGTGGATGGTCATAGCGAAGTGAGCCTTTGCCTGCAAACGTTTCGGCGACAGGGATGCCGGTCTGTTCGGCGAAACGAGCGAGCGCGGCGGTTGCCTCGCTGTATTTGACGCCACCGCCCGCGATGATAAAGGGTCGTTTGCTGGCACGGATCCATTCAACGGCTTTCTTTACCGCATTGATGTCGGAGCGTGGGCGTGGAATCGTCTGGACCCGTTTCTCAAACAGCGCAGCCGGATAATCATACGCTTCAGCTTGCACGTCCTGCGGCAATGCCACTGTGACGACCCCTGTTTCTGCCGGCGAGGTCAGCACACGCATCACTTCCGGCAGTGCGGTGATAATCTGTTCTGGGCGGTTGATTCGATCCCAGTAGCGCGAAATTGGTTTGAAGCAATCGTTCACCGAGATATCCTGTGAACTAGGGGATTCAAGCTGTTGTAGGACAGGAGCGACAAGCCGTGTTGAGAAGATGTCGCCCGGCAACAATAGGATAGGTATCCGATTGATTGTCGCACCCGCAGCGGCGGTAACCATGTTAGTTGCCCCAGGTCCAATTGAGGAGGTACACGCAAAGGTGCGTAGGCGGTTGGTCATCTTCGCAAATGCCGCGGCGGTATGCACCATCGCTTGTTCATTGCGGGTCTGATAGAACCGGAATGAATCCGCATATTGATGCAGTGCTTGACCCACTCCAGCGACGTTACCGTGTCCAAAGATGCCAAACATACCCGCGAAAAACTGATGTTCGACGCCATCGCGTTCGACATATTGGTTTTTGAGAAATTCGACGACAGCTTGTCCCATCGTCAATCTTCGAGTTTTCATAGGTGCCTCCTTTTATTTTAGAATCACCATTCGTCGTAGGGCGGTATATTCACCCGCACGGAGTTGATAGAAATAGACTCCACTTGACACTGATTCTCCACTGTTGTTACGACCATCCCAATAGGCTGCCTTTGCCCGATCTGCATAATATCCCGCAGGCTGATACCCTAAATTGAACTGACGCACCAGCGTGCCATTAGTATCGTAAATCGTGAGTGTTACATCGGCAGGATGGGCGAGATGATACGGTATCCACGTCTCCGGGTTGAACGGGTTGGGATAGTTGGGCAGTAGGGTTGTTTCTTCCGGTGTCAATGCTGCGAGGAGTTGTTCGAGGAAAAGAATGCCCCTTTGCAATCTTGGATTCGTGAGATTTAACCCTTGGGCTTGGGTGAGCCAGTTCTCCACATTAGTGGCCGTGAGGGTTTCTAGGGCTAAAGGCTGTATGGCAGGCGCGGCAGCCGTGTTACCGATTGCGCCGGCGACCTGAACCAAGTCGGCAATATTCACAACACCATCCTCGTTGACATCAGCATCGTTTTGTCCCGTCTGCCCCAATCGCAAGGCAACCAATGTTAAGTCTAAAATGTTCACCACTCCATTCTTGTTGACATCCTCTGCGAGTATCGGTGGTGGCGGTGGTTCTATCCCAGGCTCTATTGGTGGTGCAACCTGCCACAAGAGAACGGTGCCGTCCTCGCTCCCACTTGCGAGCATGGTTCCATCGGGGGTGAACGATATACTCCAAACCCGGTTGGTATGCCCCCTGAAGGTTCGCATTGGCTCACCTGTAACGGCATCCCACAGACGGATACTACCGTCCGAACTTCCGCTTGCGAGTGTCGTTCCATCAGCACTAAACGTAACGCTATTGACCCAATCTGTGTGTCCCTCAAGTCTCGGTTTGGGCTCGCCAGCGGCAACATCCCACGGGCGGATGGTATCGTCGTCACTTCCGGCTACAATTGTATTTCCATCGGGACTGAACGCAACGCTCAAGATATCATCTGTATGCCCGGTGAGGGTGTCTATATGCACACCGGTGACAGCATCCCACAGACGCACTGTGTCGTCTGAAGCCCCACTTGCTAGCGTGCCTCCATCAGGACTGAACGCCACACTCCACACAGAAGCTGTATGCCCGATGAGCGTCCGTTTGAGTTGACCTGTGCCAGTATCCCACAGACGGACGGTGCCATCCCTACTTCCACTTGCGAGCGTAGTTCCATCAAGATTGAACGCGATACTTCTGACCCAATCGGTATGTCCGGTGAGTGTCCCTCCAGGTTGACCGGTGGCGGTGTTCCACAGACGGATGGTGCCGTTGATACTTCCACTTGCGAGTGTATCTCCATCGGGGTTGAAGGCGATGCTCCTGACATCTGCCGTATGTCCGACCAATTCCCTTGTAGGCTGGCGGGTAACGACATCCCACAGCCGCACCGTGTCATCCCACCCTCCAGTCGCTAGCGTGCCATCGGAACTGAACGCAATGCTATAGATATCGGCGATATGCCCGGTGAGTGTTCCTTTAAGGGCACCGGTCGCAGCTTCCCAGAGATGCACCGTACCATCACCGCTCCCACTTGCGAGCGTGCCATCGGAGTTGAATGATACACTCACGACATCCGCTGCATGTCCGGTGAGTGTCCCTTTGAGGTCACCGGTGGCTGCCTCCCACAAACGCACTGTGCCGTCTCCACTTCCACTGGCAAGTGTGCCATCGAGACCGAATGATACGCTAGTGACATCCACCGTATGACCAGTGAGAGTATGTTTAAGTGCCCCCGTAGCAGCGTCCCACAGTCGTACCCTGCTGTCTCCACTTCCACTGGCAAGTGTGCCATCAAGACCGAATGATACGCTAGTGACATCCACCGTATGACCAGTGAGAGTATGTTTAAGCACCCCGGTAGCAACGTCCCACAAACGCACTGTGCCGTCTCCACTTCCACTGGCAAGCGTGCTCCCATCAGAACTGAATGAGACACTAGTCACATAAGAGGTATGTCCGATGAGTGTTCCTTTGGACTGACCGGTGTTTGCATCCCATAGGCGAATAGTGTCGTCCTCACTTCCACTTGCAAGCGTACTTCCATCAGGACTGAACGATACGCTGGTAACAGCGGACCAATGCCCAGCGAGCGTTGCGCGATGTTTACCTGTGGTTGTATCCCATAGGCGGATAGTATTGTCCTCGCTCCCACTTACAAGCGTACTTCCATCAGGACTGAACGATACACCGGTGACACCCGCTGTATGTCCAGTGAGCAGCGTAAGTTCTTGATGGGTTTCGACATCATAGAGCCAGACTCCAATCGAACTTGCAACTGCGAGACGACTGCCGTCCGGCGAATACTGCATATCACTTATCCAGCCTTTACCGAGACGTGCTGTAGCACCATCAGGTAGACCCCACTGCGGGGCATCTTGGGCGAAGGCGTTAAGTAAACAGAGGGTAAAGAGAACAAGCAGCGTGACAGTTGTTTTCATGTAAGATACTCCGTTTTTGAACTGACGATGGTTTGATTTGAGGGCTTGAGACGGTTCCCTCAATTCTACTGTTAATTAGGCTGGAAGATTGCATTCGATTAACAGACCAACTCTCAATTGACGATCGCCATAAATTGTATCACACAATTGTTCTATTGGGTAGAAGATAAACTCACACGACAGTAAAAAAGAGAGATATACTCAAGCCAACCACCAATCGACATTTCGATGGCGAGATATGAATCTCGACCTACGGGTTCTGTTGGCTCTAGGCATATTTGGTAAGGAAGCGAAAGATTAGGTGGGAAGTGAAGAGGTGCTACTTGAGGATGACCATCCGTCGTAGGGCAGTATAATCATCGGCGCGTAGTTGATAGAAATAGACCCCACTCGCTACCGATTCGCAGCTGTCGTTACGATCGTCCCAATAGGCTGCCTTTGCCCGATTCGTGTAATATCCGGCAGGCTGATACCCCAGATCGAACTGGCGCACCAGTACGCCCTTAGTATCATAAATCGTGAGGGTTACATCGGCAGAATCCGCGAGGCGATACGGTATCCATGTCTCCGGATTGAATGGGTTGGGATAGTTTGGAAGGAGTGCAGTTTCAGCAGGAGTGAGCGTAGCTAACACCGTTTTGAGGTTAGTGATACCGCGCCGAAACGTGAGCGAATTGTCATCTGCTGTATACGCCATATCAATCCATTTCTGAACTTTTTCAGGAGTGATACGACCCCCCATCGGTATGGAGAAGGCTGACCAGTATTCTCTACGGGTCAGGGGTGCTGCGAAAGTCGTTATGTCATCAAGATGAGCACTGACCGCAACCAGATCCAGGATGTTGACGATACCATCGCTGTTGATGTCTCCCGATAAGCCAATTCCTGCTTGCCCAAACATTACTCCAACTGTTGCCAAATCGACGAGGTTCACAGTGCCGTCTTGGTTGATATCGTAGATGGAGAGCGGAGAAGGTGTATCCGTTGCAGGTCCGAGATTCCATAGGAGCTACGTATGCCCGATAAGGACAGTTTTGAGTTGCTGAGTGGGAACGTTCCACAGCCGTGCCGTGTAGTCTACACTGCCAGTCGCCAGCGTGTTGCCATCCGGACTGAACGCTATCGTCCAAACAGTGTCCGTATGTCCCGTGAGGATACCTTTGGGTTGCCATGTCGCAGTATCCCATAGCCGCACGACATTGCCGCTCCCACTTGCCAATGCGTTTCCATCCGGACTAAACACGACACTGTAACCTCCACCCCTATGGTTTGCAAAGGTGGCTCTGAATTTTCCTGTGGCAACATCCCACAACCATACCTCTCCCGCATCGCTACTCGCGAGTGTTGTGCTATCGGGACTGAAGGTTAGGCTTTCAATACCTCCCGTATGCCCACTAAGCGTGGCTTTTAGCTTGCCGGTTGAATCCCATAGTTGTATCGTCTTGTCGTTATCACCTCCTCCGGTTGCGAGTGTCTTGCCATCCGGACTAAACGCTATCTTTGACCCCCAATTCGTATGCCCTGTAAGGGTGGATATGGACTCTCCTGTCCGCGCATCCCATAGCCGCACCGTTCCTTCGTTACGACTTCCCCCGCTTGCCAGCATAGTGCCATCCGGACTAAACGCGACACTTAAGACGTGGCTTGTATGCCCCGTAAGGATTGTTTTTATCTCCCCCGTGCTCACATACCACAGTCGCACTGTGTGGTCATTATAACCTCCTGCGCTTGCCAGCGTGATACCATCGGGGCTAAATGCTACACCGTAGACAGTGCCTGCATGCCCCGTAAGCGTAGCTTTGTGCTTCCCTGTCCGTACCTCCCACAGTCGCACTGTTCTGTCTGAACTACTACTTGCAAGCGTGTTGCCATCCGGGCTGAACGCGACACTTGAGACGCTGCTTGTATGTCCGGTGAGGGTGTTTTTGGGGTTCCATGTTGCAACCTCCCATAGTCGCACTGTTCTGTCTGAACTACTACTTGCAAGCGTGTTGCCATCCGGGCTGAACGCGACACTCTCGACTTCGGCGGTATGCTCTGTAAGCAGAGTGAGTTCTGCCCCGGTGCGGACATCATAGATCCAGATCCCGACAGAAGTTCCCACTGCTAAGAGATTCCCGTCCGGTGAATACGCCGTATCATTTATGCCGCCTTTACCGAGGCGCACTTTGACTCCTTCGGGTAGATGCCACTGCGGGGAATCTTGGGCGAGGGTACTTGATACAAAAAGAATGAAGGCTAATAGTAGGTTGCAGCCAAAAAACAATTCCTTTTTCATAGGAATCCTCCTCCTTTCTGAGTCATCGTATGGCTATGGAAACAAATCCGGCAGAAACAACTTGCCTATGGGTGTCTATCAATTTTTGTGCCAAACTTCTGCCAACAACGAAAAATGGAGTACTAGCGATTTGTGAAAGGCTTGAACTAGTAGATGTCCCTGCTAGACTGAATAGAAGTTGCTGCCCACGAAATACCTATGAAGTTAAAGAAAGGGTTGTGGATTGACACCCCATAGCGCGTAACGTTAAAACCGTCTCGGAATGGGGACGCATTTCGCTTGCGGACGGGCAGGAGATTGCCCGACATCGTACACACCGGTGGTTACTTTTAACCTTTAGTGTGCAAAGTATCTATCGAATCGTTGCTAGAGGAAGTGTATCCAATTGGCGTAAAGATTTGACCGATTTGTTCGGAGTCTAGGGACCGTGAAGGGAAGGTTCGATTGAGGCTTGGGGTTGTAGGGAGAGGGCATGATTATACACGCGCTGCCCGACCTACGCGTGTGGGAGGTAGTTTAGGTTGGATGTTCAAATTTTGAACACCGTTGTTTCATAAATGGACACAGCGAAAATCAACGCGCAGGCTGCTTTATAGCTTCGGATCTTCGAGCCAATCGCAGAATGCTACTACCGCCTCTCGAATGTCTTCAGACAGCGGGATCGCTTTTTGTGCCAGTGTCACCACCCGCGCTGGCTCCAACTCGTATCCGTAAATGTGGCGCAGCCTGTGACGAAAGCGGCGGTATTCATCTGTGTCGGATAATAGGTTCTGCGAAAATAGGGGTGGGCGGTCATCTCGTGATTGTCCCATTTGGTAAAGGAGAGCCCGATGCCACTGTTCACCCGTGGGCAAGTCACCATCCAGTGTGACCGCAACCCTTTCACAGATGCGTTCAATGCCTGAATAAAAATCGTCCACATAGCTCGCCAACGCACGGGTAGCGAATTGGTCCGGTTCCTCGCCTGCTCTGTCCAGAGCTTCTGCAAGTCCTGAAGTGATTGGCTCAAGCGCAGCAATTTCAGCTGTTAATCTCGATTTCAATGCAGCGTGAGGATTTTCAGCCATCGGTTTCCCCTCCAAAATGCGTTCACGGATTTCTACGGGAGCTGATTCCAAAAGCACCAGATGGACAGACAGCCACGGTGGTATTATCGCTTCCAGGGCAGCTTCCGCTTCCCAACACACCTCGCTTGATAGGCCTTCAATAGCCAGATCGAGATCGGAAGTCTCATGCCAAGGGCTATCTCCGACAAGCGAACCGAAGGGGATGACCTGCTTCGCGCCGAACCGTTTCTGTAAGACCTCCGCACAATGGTCGGCGATGGAAAGTGCCTCTTGATGCCGATGGGCTAAGCGATCTGCATCCACTTACCAGCCCCCTCTTTCGTCAACAAAATCCTCGACCTCGCGCATCGTGGGCATAAAGTTCGCGCATCCGTGCCGTGTGACGACAATCGCACCGGTCGCATTGCCCAAGCGAGCGGCCCGTTCCCAGCCCCAGGCTTTCAGGTGACCGTAAATGAAACCACTGGCAAAGGCATCCCCTGCACCAAGTGTGTTATAGACATCGACGGGAAATGGATCGGCGTTAATAATTTCTCCGCCGGACAGATGAACATCTGCCCCCTCAACTCCGCGTTTCATCACCAGTGCCTTTGGACCGCCGCCCAAAATTGTCTCAATCGCTGCGTTCACGTCGCCTTCGATATCTGGGTTGGAGATTTGGGAATGGGTAATCGAGAGTTGTGAAACGTCGGAGAGGCTTGCCGCTTTGACTTCCTCTTCCGTTCCGAGTGCGATATCGACCAATCGCAGCGCGGATCTAGCGACCACCCCAAAAGCACGCGGATCATGCCATTGGTCTGCGCGGAAGTCAAGGTCGAAGAACACGGTCGTTCCAATGGATTGGGCGTATTCAGCGGCAAAGAGATTCGCGCTTCGACTCGGCTCTTTGCTCAATCCGGTGCCAGAAATAAGCAGGGCGCGACTATCGGCAATTGGCGCAGCGAGGACATCGTTGATGGTGAGTTCGATGTCAGCACAGTTGTCGCGATAGTAGACGAGCGGAAATCGGTCCGGCGGCTCAATTCCAAGCACAACTGCACTGGTTCGATATCCCGGTTTGTGACAGACAAACTTTGTTTCAACATCTTCGTCATTCAGGAATTTGAGGATGAAGTCACCCACCGGATCTTCGCCGAGCGCGGTGAGAACGGCGGATCGGAGTCCAAGCCGCCGTGTCCCAACGCTGATGTTCGTTGGGCATCCACCGACAAACGCGCCAAAGCTACCGATTTCGGGAAAGGGTGTGCCGATGTCGTTGGAGTAAAGATCTATTGAACTGCGTCCAATTGATAAAATATCATAAGTTCGTTCACTCATCAAATCACCCTGATACGTAATCCTTGAATTTCTCACTTTGTTCCGCAAATCGGCAGGTGATCAGAAAAGCATCGTTTCCACAAGCGATTAGCTGAACGCCTGCATCCGCCCACCGTTTACCACTCTCAAAATCGTTGACGTAACTGCCAAGCACGATTTGAGATTCCTTTGCCTTGGCGATCACCTTTTCGATACTATCGACAATCAACGGGTGGTCCAGTTGACCAGATATACCGAGTGATGTCGAGAGGTCATACGGTCCGAGAAAGATTGCGTCGAGGCCATCAGTCGAAAGAATTTCATCAATATTCTCCACCGATTTCGCGGTTTCAATCTGCCCGATGATAAAAATTTCCTCATTTGCCTGAAGGGTATATTGCACACCGTCTAGTTTCCGAAAATCGCCGTAATCGGTGTGTCCTATGCCAAATGCGACTCCCCTATCTCCGTCAGGCGCGTATTTCGCCCACTCTACGACATTTTCGATATCTTTGCGGGATTCCACACGCGGAATCATCACGCCGGAAGCACCGGCATCAAGGGCGCGGGAGATAAATTGCCGCTCCTTGTCTGGCACACGCACGATACTGGGGAGGTCTGATCCCCTCGCCGCTCTGACAATACGCCCAACCGTTTCCATCGTGAAGGTTGTGTGTTCCATGTCCACGATGATGAAATCCGCCCCGGCACTTGCTAGGATTGTTGCAATTGATGGCACCGCAAACTCCATCACAAAGGTCCCGACGATGACTTCTCCGCTTCGTAAAGTTGATTTAATCTGTTTCGCTCTCATTTTTTTATTATACCATCACCATTAGAAATCGTGCTTTTGGGAAAGAGATCTCCGATAAGTGCAGAATAGATTTTTGACGGGATGCTCGGCAAAAAAATCTCCTTGACATCAGATATCTTGTTACCTTGTTGTGAAAAGAGCCTCTATTTCCTGTAGCAGTTTTCGCGCACCCACCTCAGCATTGGTAGTTCTTTTCATCCTTTTTGAAATCCTTAAAATTCTGTCACAATAATCGTATGACAGACTCAAATCTCCTACGGCACGGGCATTTTCTGCGACATTGAAATAACAAATTGTTGTGCGTGATAGACTTTGGTTCGCGGCATCCCATAGATTGGCGTGAGCGTAATTGTCCGCTGAAAGCGCGTATAGTCTGCCGGCGTCAGCCCAAGCCTGTTCTCTTTCCAAGGCATCCGCTCGCATGGCATAGTAGGTCCCCGCTTCCTGTGCACACTGTCGTGCACGACCGTAACGACGGCTGGCTGTGTAGGCAAGTCGTGCTCGCGCGTAACAATCTGCGCCCAATTCCCAATTCTCGGACCCAATCAAACTCTCCGCGGATTGTCTATAAAACTCTCCTAGTTTTTTGTACTCCACGCGGCTCCGTCGACTTTTCCCCTCTTGTGCATATTCTTCGGCTGATTGACGGATCTGGGCGGCAATCCTCTCATGGGGGACCTGAACCACCTCGTGGAGTTTTCGGAGCACAAATTCCGGAGCAGTCTCCTGTGGATTGAGCGGTTGAAATGTCAGATCGGAGCCGGTGCCACCGTCTGTAGGAGGTTGCTCTGAATCTGCGGCAGAAAGCACATCGGTGGAGGCACTAGTAGAGAAACGATTGTTAAGCAAAGTTCTGAGTTGCGAGACCTCGTCAGCCGACAACTGGTCAATTAACTCAATCATATCTTTTGCTGTCGAAGGGGGTTGGGTAGGACTCATCAAATCCGATAAATGCCGAAATATCCAATCCGCTTTTTTGGTTGCTTTGACACTACTCAAGTAGAGGCGGTGTGCCTGTTGCACTTCTTGTAATGCCTGTTGTGACTGTGTGCCACCGATGAGTTGGATGGCTTTATCGTAGTGTAGATTGACTTGTGTTTCAAGTTGAAGGTGGCTCTGTTTTTCTACTTTTGCTTTTTGTTCCTCAGATATTTCGGATTCAATTTTCTCTGCTACCTCAGCAAAAACGCGTAAATCCTTTCTGTGTTCGGATAGCATTGCACCTTGTATCGCTGGATTTGATTGGCTCGTCATTACCTGCCGCACTGCGTCGGCATACCATTTTTTACGGATATGATCCAAGTCATTATACAATTCTGAGGCGGTTTGATACCGAGCCTGTGCATCGCGATGCAATGCTCTCTGTAAGATTTCACGCATAGCTTCGGGCAGTTTGTAGTCGATTTCAATTTCTTCGCTCTGTTTTCTTACCTGAATTTCAGCTTGCGTTTTTCCGCGAAATGGGAATTTCCCCATAAACATTTCGTAGAGAATTAGCCCTGTCGCGTAGAGATCCGCCCGATAATCGTAACTTCCTTCGTACTGTTCAGGTGCCATGTATCTTCGGGTGCCCGTGATCGTTCCTGCATAGTCGGTGCTGGCTTCAAGGATACGGGCGACACCGAAGTCAGAAATTTTGGCCGTTTCGTCAGAAGTCAGCAAGACATTCTGGGGCTTAATGTCTCGATGGATAATGTTCTGCTCATGGGCGGCGATGAGGCCTCGGCAGATATCGAGCGCAATATTGATTGCTAAATTGCGGCGAAGAGGCGTCGCAGTGAGTAATTGACGTAAACTGGGTCCGTCAACGTACTCCATGACAATATAGGCGACGTATTCATCATCGCCAGGTTCAACGGTATGGATGGAAACAATGTTGGAATGTCCCCAATTCCGCCCCATCGCACTCAACTCGGTAAGCAAGTAACGCATCCGTCCCGTGGGGTAGATCGATTTGGGCAACACTTTGATCGCAACGGTACGGTTCGTAAACTCTTCTTTCGCTCGAAAAACGGAGGCGAAACTACCGTTGTTAATCAGTTTCTCAATACGATATTTTCCTAAGACCAGTCCGTTTATCTGCATATACACAATCCTTATTACTGGCTGGATATGGTAGCTTGAGAGACTATCACAAACCGAAGCAACTGTCAATATACAAATATGCACGCATCTGTGAGGCAGGGGATACCTACAGTTATTGATCTGCTTTGGCGATTTGCACGGCTTCTACCAACTTTTTCGCGTTCTCTGTCAGGAGATCGAACCGCCCATCAGCAATCACTTGATTGTTGACGAGTGCGCTGCCAACCCCAAGCGCGGCTGAACCTGCCTTGATGAAGTCGCCGGCATTCTCCACACTCACACCTCCAGTAGGAATCATTGGGATATGCGGCAACGGTGCTTTCACATCTTTGATGTAGCTGGGTCCGACACCACTTGATGGGAAAACCTTAACATAGTCCGCCCCGGCCTCCCATGCAGCCAAAATCTCCGTCGGCGTAAATGCCCCCGGCATCACAATTTTACTATATCGGTTGCAGATTTCGATAACATCCGGTTTTGTCACGGGACTGACAACAAACTCCGCACCTGCCAGCATTGCTGCCCGCGCAGTTTCAGCATCGAGTACCGACCCAACGCCTACTAGCACTTCATCACCGTATTGGGCAGCGACATCACTGATAACGCTTAACGCATTCGGTGTTGTCATCGTTACTTCAATCAGGTCGACGCCACCCGCTTTGATTGCTGCTGCAACTTCAATTAATTCAGCGGAACTGTTCGCACGAATGATGGCGACAACTCCACAGGATTCGACCCGTTGCATCTGTTCCAGTTTAGTCATTATCTACCTCAATCACAATAAATCAGTAAAAATCATCTAATATACTCAAAGCCTTGCTTTTCTGTCGTATGTATTTGTATCCAGTATTTTCCTTCACAGAACGCCAAGCGGAGGTGTTACGATAATTTCGTCAGTAACTATACCAGCCGGCTGCGTCGCAACAAAGAGAATAGTCTCTGCAACGTGTTCTGGTTTCAACATCAAATTCAGGTCGGGGTGTCCCTCAATCTCAGTCCAGAATGGCGTGTTGACCGAGCCGGGGGAGACCGCCGTGACGCGGATATTCTCACTCCGGACCTCCTCTGCCAAAACCTTTGTAAACGCTAGTGCGCCCGCCTTTGCTGCACAATATGCGCTTGAGGCTTTAAATGCAACTTTTGCGGCAATTGACAGCACATTGATAATTTGACCGGATTGACGTTCTAGCATAGAGGGTAGCACGTATTTGGAACAGAGATAGGTGCTTTTGAGGTTGGAGGCGACCACTTGAGTCCACACCTCCGGATCTGAATCGGCGATGGTCTCGAAGACACCGATTCCTGCATTGTTCACAAGGAGGTCTATTTGACCATACGCTGCTAACGTCCGATTGACCATAGTTTCCACCGCGTCCGGCCGTGTCACATCCGTCGGGGCAACGAGGGCTTCCCCGCCATCTGTGCAGATCAGATCGGCAACTGTTTCGAGGTCATGTTGTGTCCGAGATGCGAGGACAATTTTCGCACCTGCCTGTGCAAACGCCAAAGCGGTTGCGCGCCCGATACCCCGTGATGCCCCTGTTATAATTGCAACTTTGTCCTTCAGCATCTCGATTCCCCTGAAAGTGCTGCGTTCTCGCGACTAGGTCCCATCTAAATACATCGCATGAACTCCGTCCGGGTCGAAATTTTATCTCGAAACTCGCCGAGCATCACGTTGGTCATCGTTTGCGAATGCTGCTTCTGTACGCCGCGAACCATCATGCACAGATGCTGTGCTTCAATGACAACAGCGACCCCAGCAGGGTTCAAGACATCCTGTAATGCTTCCGCAATCTGCTTCGTCAGTCTCTCTTGCACTTGCAAGCGGCGGGCGAACATATCCACAATCCGTGGAATTTTACTGAGCCCGATGATTTTTTTGCGAGGGATATACCCAACATGACACTTGCCGAAAAACGGTAAAAGATGGTGTTCACAAAGGCTGTAACACTCAATGTCTTTGACGATGACCATTTCGTCGTATTCTTCGTTGAAGATAGCATCGTTTACAACGTCTTCAACATTCTGGCTGTATCCCTGCGTCAAAAATTGGAGGGCTTTCGCTGCACGTTGCGGTGTTTTTAGGACACCTTCCCTTGTCAGGTCTTCACCAATACTCTCCAATATCTGCGTATAGGTATATTCAAGTTTCGGATCAGCGGTAGTTGTTCCGTTGTCAATTGAATCTGCGTGGTAAATTTTCATTAACTGGTTTCGTCCCCGTAGTAATCAAAGTGGTTCTTAGGCGTTTCTTTCAATCGAAGCCGATGTAGCTGAATCGGCTTCAGATTTGGTTCGATAATTTCCCAGAGTACCTTCACAAAGTTTTCTGAAGTTGGATTGAGGTTCTCAAACTCAGTGGTGTCCAAGTTAAGATGTTTATGATCAAACCGTCCGTAGACCTGCTTCTGGATTGTTTCATCAAGGTGGTGTAGATCCACAACCATCCCGGTTCTTGGATCCACCTCACCCTTTATTGTCACTTCAAGTGCATAGTTGTGCCCGTGACCGTAGAAATTGTTACATTTTCCGAAGATCTCTCGGTTTTCCACATCACTGAGTTGCGGACTGTGCAATCGGTGTGATGCACTAAATTCGTAAACTTTTGTGAGATAGACCATCTGTCCCTCTCCATAATAGTCAGCAAATAGGGTTGACTCCTCATACAACCTGATGCGATGTAAAATTGTCCCTTTTAGATGCGGTTCAATCGCAGACCAGATCTGAATCGCTACATTCTCGCTTGTCGGTTGCAGGTGCGGGTCATTCGCAAAGGTGGGGTGTTGTAGGTTAATATGCTTATGATCATAGTAGGCAACAACCTCTTTCTTGAGAACTTGGTCCAAATCTGTGATGTTGATGACCATCCCATTTTCAGGCTTAAGTCTACCCTTGACTGTTGCTTCCAAGACATAGTTATGCCCATGACTATTTGGATTGGTGGTCGCTCCAAACAGGGCGTAATTCTCTACATTGCTGAGTTCAGGAATATGATAGTAGTGTGAGGCTTCAAAAGCAATTTGACGCGTAAGGTAGTGCACGATGAAATTCCTTATCCGTAAGACAAGATGCGTTATTCAGCCATCACGTTATTGACCCCTATCACAGCCTAGCAACCGTATTGCCTGCCGTTTCGAGCTGCACACGCATGACCCACTCCCCACCGCCGCGAAAATGCACATGCCGCTTCTTCAGCCATTCTACGAGCGCATATCGATCCGGTGCTTCCCATTCGCAGACCATTCGACCAAGGACTGTATCACACTGCACTTTCAGACTCTTGACTCCGTCGCTCTCTTCATCAATGAATCGTTTGGCGAGCCTTTCTACATCCTGTCGTGTCATGCAGGCGATGATATGAGCAGAAACAAATTTGGGCATATTTGACTCCAATATAAGATGACAAAACCGTTAGTTCATTGGTTCATTCAGTGAACTAATGTAACGCAAGTTGCTAGTAGTGGGCATACAGGTTGTAAGGAACAACGATTGTTGTTCCCTACGATGCAGTAGATAGGCACCCCTTCTGTTGGAAGCACTTCGTCAGCCATTGTGGTGTGATCTGTTCGGCATTGGCAATTAATTAATCGCGTATCTCTTTTGGACTGGAGTAGTAGGGGCGCACATTTGCGTCCCCTACTAACTCGGTATGACTATTGGCTACCCTTTTGCAATGGGTGCGCCGACAAGATTACCCCACTCTGTCCAGCTGCCGTCGTAGTTGCGGACCTTTTCGTAGCCCAGGAGGTACTTGAGCGCGAACCATGTGTGCGAGGAACGTTCTCCGATTCGGCAGTAAGCGACCGTCTCTTTGTCTGGATCTACCCCTGCACCTTCGTAGATTTCCTTCAACTCGTCGTAAGATTTGAAGGTGCCGTCGTCGGCCACTGCGGTTGCCCATGGGATATTCGCTGCGCCCGGAATACGCCCCGGACGTTGTGCCGTTTCGGGCAATCCTGGGGGCGCGATAATCTCGCCGCTGAACTCCGCCGGCGAACGTACGTCTACAAGGTTAACCACTCCCTGTTCTAACGTTGGCAGAACGTGATCTTTTGTCGCCCGGACGTTGTCATCGGGGAATTTTGCTTTGTAGTCGGAAGCAGCGGGCGAAGGCGTATCTGTGACTAAATCGCGACCCTCATCGATCCACTTCTGGCGTCCACCATCCATCACCTTCAGATTGCTTTCGTCATGCCCGTAATAGCGGAATTGCCATAACGCATAGGTAGCGAACCAATTGTTATTGTCGCCGTAGAAGATAACTGTGGTATCGTTGCTGATACCGTTATCCTGACACAGCTGTTCAAACTGATCTTTTGTTAAGATATCTCGCCGCACTTGGTCACACAGTTGGGTTTGCCAGTTAAGCCCAATAGCACCGCTGATATGTCCTTCGTCGTAAGCCGCTGTATCTACATCGACCTCTACCAAACAGATGCCTGCGTCGCTACCGTGCTGGGCAACCCAATCGGTGGTCACTAATACTTCAGGGTGAGCATAGCCTGCCATAATTAAAAGAACCTCCTACCTTAATTTGAAAATTGATATATTCTGCTATCTGAGTGGGTGGTATAGCTGAGGCCCCACCCATTCTTTTTGTTACTGCCGTGTTGTTCCAATGCTTACGAAATCGTGGCTGCTCGATGCTGTTATCTTCCCGCTTGGGGAGGACAGCACTTGCACCTACATTCCGCGCAAAGAATCGTAGCATATTTTCGTTGGAATTACAAGTTTTTTGACAGGAGATGCGGTAGAAAGGGTGATAGGAAGGGGCAGAACGGAAGGAACGAGGGTTTTGACAGCAGATATGATTGAATATCCTCAGATTTTAGCTACGCTATACTTAGAAAAAGATTCCCGCCTTCGTCCACATGCACACGCACCCAAGTTTCAATCCAGATGGTTGTGTCTGGCTGCTCGATGACGGCAGGACCGGAAAACTCGCATCCCCACGGGAGGAGCGCACGATCATAGATGGGACAGGTCACAAACCGATCTTCCACATAGACAGGTCTGGTGCCTTTCTGGGCGTCTTGCAGGGTAGTTTTGGGATTGGCGATAAAGTTTTTCAGGGATAGGTCCGGGCGCACACCAATTACAGAGGTGCGAAGGTTTAGTAACCGAATAGGAATGCTCTCTAGCAGCGTTTCTAATCCGCTGAATGTCTCGTCGACCTGCCCGTATTGACGGAGATATGCGCGACGAAAACTTTCTGCGATAACACCGGAAGATACAGATCCCGCCGGTAGCGGTGTCCGTATAACATGGGTTTGTCCTTCATAGGAGATCTCCGCTTCTCGCAAAACACTCACCTGTGTCAGCGGAATCTGCTCGCTCTTGATGAGTCGTTCTCCTTGTGCGAGATGGTCAGCAAAAATTGCCTCTGCATCGGTTGGGTCGAGTTCGGAGAGGCGATGGTTGATCATGGTCACAAAATCGTGCTGGAGATCAGCGATGACACACCCCCAAGCGGAGGCGATGCCGGGATAGTAGGGGACAAGTGCCTGTGAAACACCAAGTTCGCGTAAGAGGAAACTGACCATCAATGGGCCGCCCCCGCCAAAAGAGAAGAGCACAAAGTCACGCGGATCATACCCACGGTCAATGGAGATGCGCCGGATGCTACCGGCGATTCGGTTATTTGCGATGGTGAGGATTGCTAGTGCCGCTTCTTCTAGGGATAGACCGAGTGGTTTGCCGATTTTCTCGGTGAGAACAGACCGGCCGGTATCAAGGTCAAACGAAAAATCTGCTGCTCTGGCGATGGGATAGTCCGGGTTAATTCGTCCGAGAATCACGTTCGCATCGGTGACGGTGGGCTCGGTGCCACCCAGTCCATAGCAGACAGGCCCTGGTTCAGCACCGGCACTTTCGGGGCCCACTTGGAGAAGCCCGCCTTCATCAATTCGGGCGATACTGCCGCCACCCGCGCCGATGGTATGAATATCAATCATTGACACCATGATCGGAATGCCAAACTCCGGTTCTATCCCGTTTGACACGACCGGTTTACCCTCCGTTACTAGGGACACATCAAGGCTCGTACCTCCCATATCGTAGCCAATCAGGTTCTGAAAACCACTTTCTGCGGCGATCTTGGTGGCAGCGATGACCCCAGCTGCGGGGCCCGATAGGATGGTGTTTACTGAGAAGTCTTGAGCGGCTTCTACCGACATCATCCCACCGTTCGACTGCATAATGAGAAGATTTCCGTCGTAACCGCGTTCTTCTAAGCGCCCCTCAAGCCGAGCTAAATAACGACTTACTATAGGTTGGACGTAGGCATTCACAGTCGCGGTGCTAGTGCGTTCAAATTCGCGGAAGAGCGGGAGGATATCTACGGAAGCAACAATATAAAGATTAGGGAAGCGTGTTTCGAGGAGGGCTTTGGCACTGCGTTCGTTCGTGGGATTGATGTAAGCGTTCAGGAAACTGATGACAATGGCCTCGACACCGTCGGTAACTAGTTCTTCGGCAGCTGCGAGGACCTCCTCCTCCGCTAACGGGACGAGAATTTCGCCTTCTGCCGAGACACGTTCGGAGGCCTCTTTGCGTCGATCTCGTGGAACTAGCGGTTCATAAGATCCGGTGAGCCCGTAAAGGTGCGGTCGATCACGGCGCCTCAGTTCCAAAATATCCCGAAAACCGCGCGTTGCAATCAGACCGCAGCGTACACCTTTGCGCTCCAAGATGGCGTTGGTCGCCACAGTGGTGCCGTGGATGACCAGTTCGATGTCAGGATAGGAAATCTCAAGCGCATCCAAGCCAGCAATTAAGCCGACAGATAGCTCGCGGGGTGTGGTCGAGGCTTTCCCAATCTGTAGGTGTTTTTGTTTTTCATCTAAGACAACAATATCGGTGAAAGTACCGCCAATATCCACACCAACCAGTTTTCCCATAAAATTGTCGCAGGTCTCTGTTCAGAGAACACTCCTCTTCTTTTATAACGCTGTTTTGCCCTTAAAGTTTTTTGGCTAGTAGGGAATAACGATCCTCCGGTCTACGCCCGAGAGTCCGAGAGTTGTTCCCTACAACTTGCGTTATAGTAACATCTGAAATGTCTACCGTCAAGTATCAAAGAGATAACTACTCAACCTTGACTTCATTTCCTTCGTTGTTGTCAACTGGAGTCTCAGCTTCCGACAATGAAGCGGTGCCAGATGGGGGCTGGATGCCAAGATTAGCACGAATCTTCGCTCCAATCTCGGCGGCGATTTCAGGGTGTTCCACTAGAAAATCTTTAGCGTTGTTCTTACCCTGTCCAAGTCGTTCATTGTTATAGGAGAACCAAGGACCACTTTTCTGAACAATTCCCGCTTCCACACCCACATCCAGGATTTCCCCGGTTTTACAGATGCCTTCGCCAAAGATAACGTCGAATTCAGCTTGGCGGAATGGCGGAGCGACCTTGTTTTTGGCGACTTTCACACGGATGCGGTTTCCGACTATCTCGTTGCCATCCTTCAGACGGTCTGTCCGACGTATCTCCAATCGAACCGAAGCGTGAAATTTGAGGGCCAATCCACCGGGTGTCGTTTCTGGATTCCCAAACATGACGCCAATCTTCTGTCGGATCTGATTGGTGAAGATGACACAGGCTTTGGACTTATTGGTGACGCTAGACAATTTGCGTAAGGCTTTAGACATTAAACGCGGCAACAGTCCAACGTGGGCGTCCTCCATGCTACCCTCAATCTCCGCATGAGGGGTCAGTGCTGCAACAGAATCGACAACCACAACATCAACAGCCCCGCTACGAATTAAGGTCTCAACAATATCGAGTGCCTGTTCCCCGGTATCAGGTTGGGAGATTAGGATGTTTTCCATGTTCACGCCAATCTGCTTGGCATACACTGGATCTAGTGCATGTTCGACATCGACAAACGCTGCGACACCGCCCTGCTTCTGTGCCTCTGCGATGATGTGAAGTGCAAGCGTGGTTTTGCCACTCGCTTCGTGACCAAAGATTTCAACAATTCGCCCGCAGGGAACGCCACCAACCCCTAGCGCAATATCTAACGCTATCGAACCTGTCGGGACAACCGCGACAGGAATCACCTCATCGCTATCAAGCCGCATAATCGAGCCTTTGCCGTGCTGCCGCTCAATTTGAGAAACTGCCAGATCTATCGCTTTCTGCTTGTCTGTACTCAATTCCATGTTGATAATTCTCCTTGTTATGAATTAGAATCGTTTTAACAAGTTAATTATAACATAACATTTGTTAAAAATCAATAAAAAGAAGAAAAAACGTCCAAATGTGAAATTGGATTGACAGCGAAATGTTGTTGTCTCTCATTTTCCTACTACAATAACGCCGTTGCGGACTTCGACCTGATCGCCAGATTTCAGCCGAATCTGGTAGATATAGGGACCGATGTTCACGATTTCTCCCGCCTCATCTCTACCGTCCCATTCGATACTCATTGTGTTGGAACTCATAACTGTTTGATTCACTAAGGTTCGGATGAGTTTATTATGAAGATCAAAAATTTCAACGACCGGTTCTGTGCCTCCGATATGGGAGGTATTGTGATTCACGATTGTTAAACGCGTTCGATCGGCGATCCCATTTCCGTCGGGTGAGAATGGGTTAAAGCTCCACACCGCCTGGACCTGTGATGGAACCGCTTGAAACAACGCAACTTGAGAGATGAAGTTAAGTTCCATACGGACGACCTGTTGATTCAAGTCAATTTCGCCGCCCACCAACTGCCATTCTTGCGCGGACGCATCCCAAGCAAAGACTTTCAGATCTGCTGCTCGCGTAATATTTGCGACTATCAGATCAGAAGGGTGATAGGCTAATTCAAGCAGCGCAGGACGTTCAAGAATAAGATGCTCAAAGGCGTCAAATGACACAATTTTCGCGCCCGATACATCAAAAAACTCGACTTCGTTGAGTTGGAGATTATTCGCCTGCTTGCTCTCCGTGATTTCGAGGCGAAAGTAACGAGCAGAAGGTCGGGTTGGTAGTTCAATGGCCGTGACTTGATCGTCGAAGGCCGTGACATCAAGAACGCTTGTGAAATTTTCGTTGTCGTCTGATGTGAGGAGCGTTGCACGTTGTGGCCCAAAGGAGGTTCCTCCTGCTACGTTAGCGTGCACAACAATACGGCTGACAGTACGTCGCACCTCAAGATCAATTGTCAAGCTGACAGGTAGCGGTACAAGACCGGCAACCCACGTTGACGGCGGTTCCAAGATGCCATCCACGGCGAAAGTTGGGGGTTGATCAGGCAATGCGCTTGTCGCTTTAGCAGCAAACACGCCTTGACGAAGTGCTTCAAAACGGTATACAACCGCCGGTGCTGTTCCTTTAACAATGCGGCTGTTTCGCCAGTAGGATAGCGGATCTACCGCTTCAGGTGGCACCGAAAAAAATTGTAGTTTTGTGATATGTTCGTCAAAAGCCACCGCCGGAACGACAATAGTTGCTCGGTCGCCATCGCTCAAGGTGAAAACCCCTCCTGCAGCTGCCTCAGGTGTTAACTCCGGAAGATAAGAGAGGGAGATCATTTCTCGGTCCACAGCGTTCGGTGAATCGGGATCCGAGGGCGCTAGTTCCCTAGCAGTTACCGAAAGTCGGTTGACACCGGCTTCTAGCATCACCTTTATAGAAAAGTTTGCACAGTGGGAACCAGTCAAATTTGGGGGACAGGCATCTGTTAGGGGGAGTCGAATTGCGATGGATTGGATCTGCCCTTGTATAACCCGATCGTTCGTATCCAGAAACTGAATTGACTCAATCGCAATTGGTTCAATCTGCCATCCTTCTAGCATCTCAATTTGAATGAATTGTGCGGAGATGGCTGATGTTAAGTCAACTACAGTGGTATCGAAATTGGGATCTATGCCCGATGGAATGTTGAAGGGTTGACTTGGAGAAAAATTGGTGCCAGCTTCAGAGAACGCAAGGTGTGCCAACCGCGGACCGCGTGGAAACCCCCGATCAACTACATGTCGAATCAGCATTCCCTTGAGTTCCTGTGTGCTTCCAAGATCTACGATGACTCCATAAATGGAGTGTGTCAGTTGTGCGAGATCTGGGATACCGCCGGGCGTATTGGTCGAAACGATAACTTCCCCTCCGACTGAAGACTCAATGATTCCTCTGATTTCTACTATTTGATTGTTTGTCGTGAAATCGGTAGTCGGGTTGAAAATAGAGAGATTAGTCCGAGCTGCTAATTCACCGGCACTCAGAAAGCTGAGGACAATTGAGAAAAGGGAGAAATAAAATCGCATATTTTTAAGCGTGAAACGTAAAAAAAACTCCGCGGATCTCTGCCAATTTTCTCGAATAAAAAAGGAGTAATGTAAGTTGGATTGAACGGTTAGCACCAACCTATAGGGGTTGGATTTTCCAAGATACCAACAATGTTATGCAATAATCCTGGCTCAATGAACCTAGAACGATAGCGCAACACATTGGGTATTTGGCGAGGCAGCCTCACCCCTATAATTAGGTTCTGATTGGCGAATGACGAACGCGCCTCAAATACATGTCAACAGAATCTATGCTGAATGTAAAACGTAACGGACTAGAATGCCTGTTGATACAGGTTGATCATGTCTCTCTCAGTGCAAGGACGGGGGTTGGTCAGGTGACACTGATCCGCCATTGCCTGCTGGGCGAGTTGAGGAATCATCTCTGCCTTTACATTTACCTGCCGCAAGTGTGACGGAATCCCAATATCCTTGCACAATTGCGTGACCCGATCTATTGCGGCTTGTGCGGCTTCCTCCGGCGATAGGGCGTGGATATTCACGCCAAATGTTGCAGCGATATCCTTGAGTTGATCTGTCGCTGCCTCCTTGTTGAACGTCATTGTGTATGGAAGGAGGATCGCGTTTGCAAGCCCGTGATGTAGGTCAGCAATGGTGGAAAGGGGGTGTGCTAGTGAATGGGTGACACCTAGTTCTTTCTGAAACGCAATTGCGCCCATCATCGCCGCCATCATCATTGCACCACGCGCTTCGAGGTCGCTGCCATTGTCAACGGCACACTTCAGGTTTTGAGCAACCAGTTTTACACCGGCAAGCGCAATTCCATCGCAAATCGGGTGATAGACGGTGGAGAGGTAGGATTCAAGGTTGTGGGTAAGCGCGTCCATTCCTGTCGCAGCTGTCAAAGTTTTGGGTAATCCGACGGTCAATTCCGGATCTACGATTGCGGTTTTGGGTAGCAAATGGGGGCTAAACACCAACGCCTTGCGGCCCAGCGATTTTATTGTTACAACTGCCCCCCGCCCAACTTCACTCCCAGTTCCCGCGGCGGTTGGAATGGCAAGCATTGATGGAAGGTCGGCTGAAATTTTCTCCAATCCGCCGTTCAGGACTTCGTATTCCGCTAGCGGTAGGGGATGGGTCACCTTCAAACAGATCAGTTTAGCGACATCGATCGGACTCCCGCCGCCCATGCCAATTACAAAATCGCAGCCCTCCTTCTGGAAAACCTCCACACCGTCGAACACATCCGTTTCGACCGGATTGCCGTGGACACCATCGAAGATTACGTGGTCGATTCGAGCCGATTCGAGCCGCTGTGTTACCTCATCTGCTAATCCTACTTGGCGGATCCCCTTGTCTGTTACCAATAAAACTTTCTGGGGAGAGAACACCGAGAGCTGCTCGGCGAGTGTGTTAATTGTCCCGACGCCGAAGATAATTTTGTTAGGAAAACTAAAGACAGAAGGGAACATATAAGTTTCCTTATTGGTTCATGCGTGGTGCGTGATACGTGAAACGTGAGTTTAAGGGTTCGCCAATTGTAGTTCTGCGGTTGACTTCCCGCCGTGTTCGACAAGCGCCTCAATAACGGCTTCATTGTCTTTCCGAATTGCATCGTCTAACGCGGTTTGGTCACGATCCCCCGTTGCCCGGCGATTAATATCTACTCCGTGTGTTATAAGCAACAGAGCAGTCCTACGATAGGCATCTGAGTTTTCCTGTCCGCTTGTTGAGCCGCCTTGAGCTGCGGCGTGGAGTGCTGTTGTCATACCGAACGCATCCCCGTTGACATCTGCTCCATTTCTGAGGAGCAATTCCACGGCTTCAGCACACCCTGCATCGGCTGCCCAAGCGAGCGGGGTTCGCCACCATTGGGCACGACGTGCGTTGATGTCTGCCCCCGATTGAATGAGTCGCTCACACAGGTCGGTCATATTTCTGTGGACTGCCCAATGCAGTGGTGTTGCCCCTCGGAGTATACCTTCTCTGATCGATTCGCCGGTGGCGAGTGCCGGTTGTTGTTCGATCAGTGCTTGTGCAGTTCGTTCATCCCCATTTTCAATTGCATCGATCAGTTCATCTACAGATGCCATGCTTTGCTCCAATAAAACTCTGGTTCTTATTCGCGTGGATTCACGGACGCTTATTTTTAGCCACAAATCTTTACTAACTGGCGCGAATGTTTATTGTCAGTGTTATAAATTTTTATAACACCAAAAAGATTATAATCAAAAGCCATCCGCTAAGTATAAAGGGATTGCGCGTAAATGTCAACTATCTTTCAAAGTAGCGAGAGTAGCGGAAATTGTATTGACAGCAACTTGGGTCAGTGCTATAATGTGCAAATCAGAGTTAGATTAGTACGCCGAACTTATATCTAAAAAATAAGACTGATCTATGCTCAGAATTTTCATCATTAAATAGACGGGAGGCGGACCGTGATAACGTCTTTCTTAGAAAAACCTGCTGATTCACCGCTTATGCCAATTCCAGAAACAGCGGTAAATATTTATACGCCAAAAAATCCCTTTCCAGCAGAAGTCGTGAGTAAATATCGGATTACAGATACTTCCAGTCCGAACTACGGTTGGCATGTCGTTCTTAATCTGAAGGGAAGCAAAATGGTGGGAAAATATCGCATCGGTCAGAGTATCGGCGTGGTGCCGACCGGACGCTTCAATGACGCTGAGTTCAATTATGCACATGAGGCACTGAACGATAAGATCCGCCTGTATTCAATCACTTCTGCCTGTTGGGGCGATGATTGGAACGGAGAAACCGTATCACTATGTGTAAAACGCGAAATCGCAGAGGATGCAGAAACAGGCGAATTGGTTTTGGGCGTGGATTCAAACTATATCTGTGATGCAAAGCCCGGCGATGAGATGCTCATCACGGGACCCGTCGGTAAAAGTTTCCTACTACCGGATAACCCGCTCGATTACAATTACGTCTTTACGGCGACAGGGACCGGGATTGCTCCGTTTGTCGGGATGCTCGTCGAGTTATTCAATCAGGGCTTTGAGCGGGAGGTTTGGCTTGTCTTTGGCGTTCCATATTCCACAGACATCATGTATAACGAAGAATTTCTTTATTTCGCAGAACGCCATCCAAATTTTCATTATGCCACTGCAATTAGCCGGGAACAGACCAATGCTCGCGGCGGCAAGATGTATGTACAAGACCGCCTCGAAGAGCATCAGGACGGGCTCATTCCCCTGATAGCGCAGCCGGATACCCTGTTTTATATGTGTGGGCTAAAGGGCATGGAGTATGGCATCTATCCGTGGCTCTATCGGATAGGGTCGAATCTTGTCAGGCTTCCAGACGGTCTGACCGTAGCGGACATCGAGGGGTTGTCCCGTGATGCTCCGGAATGGTCAAAGATTGAGAGGGCGCGAGATAAAGCACGGTTGTTCAAAGAGACCTATTGAAACGTGATTAAGAGAAGGGAACATTTCATAGAAACTGTCGTCATTTGAAAATCGGCATCAAAATCTCGTATCAATCGCCAATCCAATCAAGCCCCTCGTTTGAAATTTTGAACAATACTCCCGGATCTGCTGTGAAATTTCACGTTTCAATCCGCGTTTACCCGACTTCCTCACCATCAAGCCTACCAACTTGCAGATCGATTTCATCGCGGGTCTCCATTTTATCGATTTTGCCGTCCGCCATGTAGAAAATTCGATCTGACACGTCGAGCATCTTTGTATCGTGAGTGGCTGTGATAATCGTGACCCCATTCTCCTCATTTAGGTTTTTCAGGAGGTCAATAATCTCAAGCCCGGTTCGTGTATCTAGGTTTCCCGTTGGTTCATCTGCAAGTACAATCGCGGGATCGTTTGCAAGAGAACGCGCAACGGCGACACGCTGTTGTTGACCACCGGAGAGTTCGAGCGGCTTATGCTGGACCCGTTCTCCTAACCCCACAGTGGTTAGCAATTCGACCGCTTTTGTGCGGCTATCGTCAGCGGTCATCCCAGCAAAAATCATGGGGAGAGAGACATTTTCGAGGGCGGTCATCACAGGGATGAGGTTGAACGACTGGAAAATGTAACCGATTTTACGACAGCGCAGCCACGCTAATTCGTAGGCATCCAGTTGCGCGATGTCCACCTCATCGATGTAGACCCTGCCTTCTGTCGGCTTGTCTAAGCCACCAATCATATTGAAAAGCGTTGACTTACCGGAGCCTGATGGGCCCATAATCGAAATATACTCGCCGCGGCGGATCTCAAAGTTTGTGCCTCGCAACGCCTCAACGACGGTGGTGCCCATCTCGTATTTCTTGATCAGGTTTCTGACCCGTACCGTATTTTCCTTGGGTAGATCCCTTGCAAATCGGGCGGGGGTTTCCGTCGGTACGGCGGTCTGCCCTGCCGTTTCCGGAGTTAATCCTTCTAATTCTGCCATTTTACGACTTTCCTTTCTTCGTTTTTTGGGGAATCGCAAATCCTACCATTCCCCGCTTACCTAACTGCCGCATAAACGTGAACAGCGATGTCTCCGCCTCTTTTCTCGTCATGCGATATTTTCCACAAAGTTGTTTTACAATATGACCAACAGAATTATGACCATCACACAATTGCCACACAAAGCCTCCGACATCGTCCAAGACAACCACACGGTTGGGAGGCAGCATAAACAGCTTTGCTACCAACTTTAACCACAGCGTCTCCTTTTGGGGAATAACTAATGCAACTTCCCCCTTGTCATCGACCTCCCATTCGATTAACTGGTTGCGTAGCGGCAATGATTTTAAGATGTCCCCTCGATTCAGTTCGGATTCTGGACGTTTCTTGAGCCTGAGTTTATAAAGGATTGTATTAATCATTCGACTTATTTGCTTTATTAGTTCGATACCTACGCTATAGCGTAATCTGTGCCATCGCGTAGGCAAGAGTAAAGAGGACGAAAAGTATGGCATAACCAATTTTTGAATTGCAATCGGGAAACTTTCTTTTGAAATCCGTTGCACTATACACTACAATCGCTGCAGAAAATGTTAGCATCAAGCTAAGATGCACCGTACTTGGAATGCCGAGTTCTCCAATGAAGTACGCCAGCAAACCACAGAGAGTACATCCCAAGAACCATACGGGACCAGAGTCGTACCACTTCATATATCTTCCCCCTTGTGCCACAGTTGCCGTGCGTTGGTTCATTGGATGGATAGACGATATACGTTACTCCCTGCTTTCACGTTCTGATGACACTGAATACTCGCCGCAATCTCTTCGGCTGTTCTCGCTGCATCCTGTTTGGCAATCGCTTGGACGACATAAATCCGATTGGAGTGATGACAGTGCCAGAGGTTAACAGCAAAGGTTTTGCGACGCATAACTTTGTCGATAACCAGAGCAGGTGCAAAAGGAACGCGGTCTATGAGACGGGTTTCCTCGCCGATTAGCGTTAGCCGTTCTTCTGCATCGCCGTTGCTGGATTCAATTGAGAAGCCGTATCCGCGGATGGCTTTGGCATATCTACCTCGAAACCACTCCTCAAGGTCCTGTTCCTTCAGGGTAACATCTGCGACTCCATACCGTTCGATGCTAACTTTTCGGCTGCCATCTACGAATGAGAAGAGCAGGTAGCCGGACAATAGTTTATGCTTGTCGAGGCGGTAGCGCCGCGGAACTTCTGCATTGAGTTGGTAGGCACTCCAGAGCGTTGTCTGTCCTACAGGGTGATCTTGAACCGACCTAAATATTCGGCTAGTTGTCTCCTTAATATTTTCCTTGAGATGTCCCATCACCTGCACGATCGTAATTCGTTTGCAGGTGTGGCAGTGGAAGATTACGCCGCTCGCTCGAAATTCTCCCTTCCAGCTGAAGAAAACAACCTCTCTGTCCTCGAAAAACTCCTCATCCTTAATTAGATTGACATTACGTTGGATGTGCAGGTTTGTGTCTTTGCGTTTGTAATTTTTGCGGACGAGTTTGAAATAGTCGTCGAGAACGCGCTGGAGATCTGGTTTCTTCTGCTTTGACTCTGACCATTTTAACTCAAGGCGCGGCATGTCCAGCGTCCTCTAGGCGCAAATATCCGCTCTTATCGTCGCCAGATAATCCGCTCAATTCCCAATCTGCGGGTAGTTCAAGAGTAATGCCGCCCCACCCTAAAGTTGTCCATTTCATAATTGGTTCATTAGTTCATTGGTACAACCACTGTTACGGCACACGGAGTGTACCTACTACTTTAGAACGGCTTAACGATTACGGCTTTGGAAACTAACGCAATTGCAACCGTTCCCATTCCGATCAGTCCGACACCACAGACGAAGCCTGCTGCTAAAACTGGATTAAACATGAACCATCGTTTCAGTCCAAATTTCTTAATCATGTAAAATCGACCGATAATTGCGCCCATCACTTTTGGAAGCATCATTCCGGGATCCGCACCGATGCCTCCCACAATTCCATAAAACCACATGCTTGGCATCTTCGCCACCCAGAGCACACCGTAGATTGCTAGCGAGGAGACGAAACCTGCTGCTACGTAGTTGCCGCGAATGGCTTGCAGCATCTGGCTGTTTCCGTCCCGTAGCGAGGTTTTCCACAGGCATTCGTTGGTTGCATACAGGGGCCACCACGTCTGTGCAAATGGGTATTGCGCCGACGGAATCGGCGCAACTTTCCAGACAAAATGCCAGACCACAATGCCGGAGACGATCAAGATCGGCATAAGCAGCAATCGTGCGGCGATACTACTGGTAAAGGTGGTCCCTGTCAATTCAAGGACTCGCCAACTTTGTGTGCCACGGCCGTAGTCTTCGTCCGGCAGCGGGACGAACCAGATGTCAATCTCCTCGTAACGACTCAGGATAAATGTGGTTTCGTGGAGGTAGGGGATCTCGAAAAGGTCGCGACCGAGTATCCCGTACGTTCGCGCGGTGATGTATGAATTGACAGGGGTATACAAAAAGGCGAAACCGATAAGAAAAATCAACGGGAAGTTCGGTGCCATATAGGTATGAACGATATAGATGAAAGTCGTCATCCCAAAGAGCCACAGGATTGCCATCAACCAGAGCGGAAAGTCGCCGCGTCCCGGTGGTGGTTCTCTTAACGATCTGCCTACCCCTTCCTGTTCCTGTCGGGCTTGCTTAAACTTTATCACCATCGGAATTGAAGCTGCCATGCCAACGAGGGCGAAGCTGAAAGATTTTCCCATCCCGAAGCTGATCCAGAAGTCGAGACCATTGTATAAGCCCACACCGCGAACATCTAACCCGGGACGCCACTGATGTAAAATCTCCGCTGGATAGAGGATTCGTGGATTCAGAATAAACTGGGTGAAAATCGCCCCTGCCAGTTCCGTCATGATGATTGGGAAGGGCAGCACAAAACCGGTGAGTATCGCTCCGAAGTCGGTCGATAGTGCTAACACACCTGTTGGCGCGACCTCTTCGATTACGTTAGTAAAATCAATAAATGGAATCTTCAGAAGCTGGATCGGGGTTGTCATCATCACACCTGTGAGTGAGGGGATGCCGATATAAATAAACCCCCAGATCAACCCCGCCATAGATCCGACCGAAAAAACCCGCCAACGCCACGTTTCCACGCGCCCGGTGGTTTCTGCTAAGGCAGTCGCGCCTTGTGCTTCGATGGGTGCCATTGGGTAGGGCAGCCGCTCCATGTCCGCTGTCAAGCGAAACAGAAAGTAGCCTGCACTGATATAGCGGATCTCGCCCAAAAACTTGAATATCAGAAAGAATGCGATGGGCCAGAACCAATCCATGTGCAACAGCGAACGCTCTGCAATCGCTAGCGCATCTTTCGGGGGCACGATCCAGAAAGGGATCTTATCCGCAATTTCGTACGACGCGGCTTGTGGCGTATTGATAAAGTATGCGTACCAGATAAAGCCGCGATACTGACCTCCGGACCCGACCGCTGCACCGGTGAGTCCAAGTAACATATAAAGCTCTTGTCGCCGAGCGGTTGTGAAAGATCGACGGGCTAACTCCGTGAACAGGATGACTGCGACCCACGGTGCTGCCCCCGCGCCGGACTGACCGGATACTAAGGTCAGGTAGATTGACCCCGGCATCATCAGTAAGCCGACAAAAAGTGCCCCCAGAAAGACCTTCAGCGTTAGACCCGATTCAAAAGTGCGGATACCGCCATCGATGTCGTAGCGCTGCGCCCAGACTTGCCATTCTTCTGCTTGTGTAACGCGTTCTCTTGCCATAACAAACCATGTTCATTAGTTCATTGGTTCGTAGCTGATAAGTTAGTTACATTAGAGGGCTCAGTCCGAAACGATTCGGTCCGTCAGTACCTTTCAGAAAACCACATTCAATAATTGTCCAGAAAGACCCTATAATTGGAATCCATTCAATCAATACCCACCAACCTGATTTATCTCTGTCATGCCAACGTTTCACGGCTATTGGATAGCCGCAGTGGATTGTGAATATGAACAACATTAAAGCAAACAAACTGATAGCACTAAGGTATGGTGACTCAATAGTAGCACCCAAAACAAGCGCGCAAATACAGGAAACTACTGTACGCACCATAGTCGCCCACCAATAGGCACCCCGGCTGATTCTGCCTTGAAATGAGAAGAAGATTCTCCAAACTATCATGACCGTAGGGAGTCTCGGTTATGCTCAGTTGGGTGTCGAGATATGAATCTTGACCTACGGGACCTGCTGATTGGTACTGGTTACGGCACACGAAGTGTGCCTACTACTTTAGAACGGCTTGACAATGACCGCTTTGGAGACCAGCGCGATCGCAACCGTTCCCATGCCAACAAGTCCAACACCACAGATGAAGCCTGCCGCCAACACGGGATTATACATGAACCATCGTTTCAGACCGAACTGTTTGATCATGTAAAACCGCCCGATGAGTGCGCCCACCACTTTTGGAACCATCATCCCTGGGTCTTGACCGATCCCCCCAACAATTCCGTAGAACCACATACTTGGTGCCTTTGCCATCCAGAGAATGCCGTAAATTGCCACTGAGGAGGTAAAGCCGGCAGACACGTAATCGCCGCGAATGGCTTGTAGCATCTGGCTATTTCCATCTCGGAGTGAGGTTTTCCAGAGACATTCGTCGGTTGCGTAGAGGGGCCACCATGTCTGTGCAAAAGGATACTGTGAGGACGGGATAGGCGCGATCTGCCAGATGAAATGCCAGACCACGATTGTTGCGACGATCAGGAGCGGTACCATTAAGGCGCGCCCCAGGACATCGCTCCTGAAGGTTGTGCCGGTCAGTTCAAGCACACGCCAATGCTGTGTACCCGCGCCATAATCTTCATCTGGTAGGTGGACAAACCAGATATCGATTTCTTCATAGCGACTCAAAATAAAAGTTGCTTGATGGATGTAGGGCAGCACGAAGAGGGGGCGCCCTAACACCCCGAATGTTCGTGCGTTGATATAGGAGTGCAAAGGGGTATACAGAAAGGCAAAGCCGAGGAGGAAAGAAACGGGGAAGTTTGGCACCATCCGATGCACAATCCATACATATATCACCATGCTGAGACCCCACAAACCGCCCATCAACCAGATGGGAAAGTCGCCACGTCCCGGCGGCGTCTGCAGCGAGCCTCGCGCCCCAGTCTGTTGTTGTTTTGTTTTTCTGAGGCTCAACATGATTGGGATGGACGCTGCCAAACCAACAGCGGCAAAACTAAAGGATTTACCCATGTCGAAACTCAACCAGAAATCAAGGTCATTAAACAGCTTAACCCCACGCATATCCAAGCCCGGACGCCACTGATGTAAAATCTCCAATGGATAAAGGAATCGTGGATTCAGAATAAATTGCGTGAACATCGCCGCAGCGAACTCGCTTATAATGAGTGGAAACGGCAGCACGAACCCCTGTAGCATCAGTCCAAAATCTGTCCATAGGGCAAACATACCCGATGGTGCAAAGCTTTCGATGCTCGGGGTGAAATCTATAAATGGGATTTTCAGAATCTGTATCGGTGTTGACATCATCACGCCTGTGAGCGCAGGAATACCGATATAGAAAAACCCCCAGAACAGTCCCGCCATGGATCCAATCGAAAAGACACGCCAACGCCATGTTTCGCCCTGTCCGGTGGTTTCGGCTAATGCGGTCGCCCCCTGTGCCTGAATCGGTGCCAGCGGGTAGGGGAGGCGTTCCAGATCTGCTGTCAGACGGAACAGAAAATAGCTCGCGCTGATATAGCGCACCTCCGCCAGCAACTTCATGACTAAAAAGATCGCAAGGGGCCAGAACCAATCCATGTGCAACAGCGAACGCTCTGCAATCGCCACCGCGTCTTTTGCGGGGGCGACCCAATAAGGGACTTTGTCCGCGATTTCATACGACTGTGCTTGCGGCGTGTTGATAAAGTAGGCGTACCAGACAAATGGATAGGCACGATATTGGATGCCAGAGCCGACCGCCATGCCGGTTAACCCCAGCAAAATGTAAAGTTCTTGTCTCCTCGCAGTTGTGAAAGAGCGGCGTGCCAATTCTGTAAACAGAATAACTGCCACCCAAGGCGCAGCACCTGCACCCGATTGACCTGCAACGAGTGTCAGATAGATTGAACCCGGCATCATCAACAGTCCGATGAAGATTGCCCCTAGAAAGACTTTCAGGGTTAAGCCGGACTCAAAGGTTCTTAAACCACCTTCAACATCATAACGTTGTGCCCAAGCTTGCCATTCTTCTGCTTGCGACACCCTTTCTCTTGCCAAATTTATGCTCCTTTCACGAGCCCGCTATTTTTTTTCTCGAAAAAGCTCTTCCCAAACGTGGGCGATGATAATTCCAACAATGAGAATTAAGGCAGCGAGCAGCTGTGCCTGCCATCTGCCTTGCATAGCAAAAATTGAAAATACCCAAAAAATCGCACCGATAAAAATTAAGACATACGCTAGTTTTTCCATTGATTCTGTTTTCTCCTTTTAATCTGCTGGTGCTGGTTGAGCAGCCAGACCGCCGACGCCCGGAGCATCTTCTGTCTCGTTCTCTTGCCGTCCACGCTCATGGAACTCACCGCGGATATCAGCACTAAACGTCCGCCAAATCAGTAACTGTTTTCGGACAAGGTTCAAGAAGCGGCGGTTGACGCGCTTCCATGAGGCAATCTCCCCGCTCTCACGGTGGACATCGAGGTGAATTTTATACAACTCTTCCTCTTCCCCGCCGACCGGTGAGGTGACAAGCCGAATGGATTGGCTGACCCCGAGATCGTAGGGGGCGAGCCACACCATCATACTGATGTTGTAGGCTTCTTCCTCTTTCCCTTCTACTACTACAGGCGTTCGACCGAAGGCGACCTGATCCGTGTAGAAGTCGCTTGCAGATTCGTCGGCGTGTGCCTCAAAGTAATCGCGCATAAAGATATTCAAGCCGAGCGATTCTTCTGCCAACACTGTGAAGGGCAGATCGAAGTGCCATTCGTCGCCTTCAGGTTCCGGCAGCTGCCATTTTCGTTCGATGTCAGGCACCGCCATGCGACTGGCTTTAATTGCGGGGTACAGCGTGCTTCCAATAACGACAATCATCACAATGATGGTTGCTACCACTGTTGACATTGACGAGTAGTTGAGGGTCAGGCCAGCGAGTAATCCGAATTTGACCAGAACGGTTGCGACAGCCTGACCGAGCAAGTAGCCGAGCACAGCACCGACAATCGCATACACACACGCTTCCGCGAGGAACAGGAAGGCGATATGCACAGGGGCAAGCCCGACAGAACTGTAGATGCCGATTTCACGGACCCGTTCGTAGACCGCACCGAGCATCGTGTTCAGAACGATCAGCGACGCAATTAAAATTGGTATGAACAGGTTACCCATACCAGAGAAAGAGGTCATTCCGATTGAACTGTAGAGATAGGTGTCCCGATCTTTTCCAACGAAGAAGTCGAGTGCGATTCGGTTCATCAGCGGTGCCATGATCAGGTCCAGTTTATCTGCCGCGCTGAAGATTGTTGGATCGCCGGGCTGTGCTTCCATGTTGACAGCGACGGAGCGTAAAGTCCCGCCCTGATTCATGACTACATCATATGGCAGGATTGCCACAGCATCGGGAGGTAGATGGATATATTTCTCCAACTCTCCTTCCATAGCTTGGTTCTGTCCTTGGGCGCCACCGCCTCGCGCTTCCTGCTGCTGCATCAGTTGGTAGTCAACAGGTGTCAGTTCTTCGCCATCGTTATCCTGTAAGTCTTTGAAACCGATGCCGAGAACACCCGTAACAGTGAAGTTTGCGCCGTATACAGATACCGTCGCTTTGCCCATATCGGCTTCGGTGATGCCGAGCAGATCCGCCATACCTTTGGGGAGGACGCAAGCATAGGGCCATTGTGTGGGCCACTCCGCTTCATCGTCGGGGTGATACCATCGACCATACTGGAGGTAACGATCAATTCCTGTTACACCGGGTTCATTTTGACTCATCCCAACCAACATGGTAGCGGAGTAGGTCTTTGGCTGACCGGTGGTGGTATTGACAGGGGGGACGGGATCTTGCAGGTTGGGGGTGCGTTCTAGCTGCACAAACGACTGATCACCGGTTCCCGCGGACTGATACCAAGCGCGTGGTGCGACGATGTTATGCACTCGCAGGACGGAATCTTCACCGAGTTCAATTAACGATCCTTGCTGACGTAATTGGGCTATAGTTGCTTCAATTTCCGCATCAGCCTGTTCTGTCGATTTACCTTGCTGCCCCAATCGTTTCTTCAGCAGTAGCCGTAGGTCTTTCTCAGGGATTTGTGTTTTCCGCAGATCATTTGTGATTGAATTGACAACGGGTTCCTCAAGCGGATTCCAATACTGATCTCGGATAAGCATCCCGGTGTACCGAGGCGTTACGGAAGGTAGGTTGGTGCTGTTGGGGTGCATAAAGGTACGCACCGATGTAAAGGAGATGACCGTAAAGGTGAGAATAACCAATGTGCTACAAGTGAGGATGGTGCGTCCCTTCCGCTTACGCATATTGGAAATACCCAAGCTGAAAGCGGCAGCGGAGGCAGACAAACGTCCCACGTCTGCCTTGTACACTTTTGATCCCTCCTGTTTAATTTTTTCCACCTGTTCTTCAAACTTCCGGACGATGATGCTGATCACGATTGCCGTCAACGCAAGGACGACGAACGCAATCAGGATGATAACCGGCGTCGTGGTAATCTGGAATGCGGGGTGCACCTGCGCCAAGAAGAAAAAGACAACGAGGAAGATCGCGGCTGTACCCATAATCTGTTTTTGAACAGTTGGGAAGGCGAATATCAACCGTTCCATGAAGTAGGCGAACGGGATCAGGAGCGCGAGATAGAACATCACACCGTTGACCACGTCATTACCTGTTTTCTTCACATCGGGATAGGCGCGGGATTCGTATCCCCAAGCGGCGCGGGCAAGTTTGAGTGCCTGCTGATAGTCTTTTTGGGTGAGGGCAGCCTCCGCTTGATCTAGATGTTCGTTGGCGAATTGGTGGAGCTGATCGAGCCGATCACTACTGATACCGAACCGTTTATACAGACTCGCCCGGTTCTCATCGAGCCACCACATATCGCGGACAACAACATATGGGGTTACGCGAATGCTACCGTTCTCGCGGACAACAAACCCTTCTCCGGTATAGAGTGTCGGGTTCTTCGTTCCGCTCTTACTTGCCTTGATTAATAGTAACCTTTTGCCAATTTGCCCATACGCCATGCCGACCTTGATACGACTGTTAGGCTCCGAATAAACGAGCGCGATAGGCTCAGTTGCCGAGATGCCTTCCTGCTGCCACGGCTTCGACACACCATACTTTTCTGGTGGGCTATCGCTTGCGGCATCAAAAACTTCCAGTTCACGAAGCGTTCGTAGGTATCGCTGATCCACGAGATCGTAGATGGTAGTGGACACACAGGGGAAAACCACGATACGACACCCACGACGGTGCGTGTTAATCGGTATCAGGTTAGGCAAGAGTTTTGCACCGAAGTTACCGAGATCCGGTGCGTAGACAATATCACCGGAATCCGGGTGGAGGATATAGGCTTCTACCTCTTGCGTTCCTTTGAGGCGGATGGTAGCACGTCCCTCCATCGCGAGTCCTGCGACCTCAAAGTTTCCTTTATTATCTCCCATTGCGATGAGATCGCCTCGTACCCCCATCATGGTTTTGTGCTGATTCCGCAAGGCGAGAATAGGATACTCCACCGGTTTGTTTGGTAGCGCGCTCTCACGGGCATCATACTCGACTACATCGCCAAACAGGTTGCAGTAGAAGTTCCCTACCCGTGCGGCGGTGGGCATCTTCGGATCGCGCATCGCTTGGATAAGAATGGCGGCAAGGGTTTTTGCCTGCTTATGCAACGCACCATCTTGGCTCAAGTCCATTCGATCAATTGTATCGAGCGGGGTATCGGTCAACACCCGTGCATCGTCAATTGTAGCAAAAGCAATTCCGGTAAAGCCGGTCAGGGTTGCCACTTCGCTATCAAAAGCAATCTTACCGGGGATGTAGGTCTTCCAGATCTTACCACCGCTGGCGGAGATTGCGTTGACAAAGTTGGTCTCACCACCGAACCCGGCGATATCAATGAGTGCCTTAATATCATCGACTTCCTCTTGTGTAAATTCGGACGGGTCCTCATAGCGCAGGGCAAGCATCGCATCCATTCGATTGAGCAGCCGCACCTTATTCTTGCGGTTCTTCCGCGCTTCCCGGATATCGTTTCGGATGAATCGTTCGACCTCCTTACGGATATAGTCCATATCCTTGAGCATATCCTCGGAAGGTTCGCCCTGATTTTTCATCTGCTCAAACTGCATCTTCATCAATCGAGAAACTCCAGATAGCCCGACCAACGTTGCGTAATGCTCAGTAACTAAGCTTTCAAGGCTCTTGCCCTCGATGGCTTTTTTCGGATCGATGCCAGCTGCAACTGCCCATTGAGTATTCATCACCGCTTGGCGAATCTGATCGTCGGTGAAGGTCCATAATTTCTGGATACGTTCACCGAAATCGGCACCCTGTGCGTACTCTGCGAGTTTATTTCCGATGGAAGCGAACTCGCGGCGGAGGACAAATTCGGGCTGTTGGTCATAGAACCACCCTTTGTTGAATACGCCAAATTGGTCGTTCTGGCTGGAGAGGTCGATGGAGATAAAGAGAGAAGTGTAGTAACGATTGAAGATGTCTTGCAGTGCAATCGCTTGTTCGATGGAACGTATCTTCCGTGTGTATTCTGATTCACTGATACGTGCAATTTTCTCCACCCGTTTCTGTAGATTGCGAAATCGAGCGTTTCGCATCGTGAGCAGGTTATCACGGAGGAGGATCTTGGTCTCCTCGTCCGGATCGCGATCAAGGCGGTCAAGGATGTTCAGCAGGTTCTGGAGTTCGACAATATCGTTCTTGGCTCGCCGCTTCACCATCTCTAGTAGATGCTGTTCTTCAAGCTGACCGAAGATCTGCTCTCGGACAGCTCTCGCTCTGTCTGCTGCATCTTCAGGAAGATAGTGGCGGAGGACGAGTGCCTCTTCGGCGAGGTAGGGACGATTCAGCGACGCATGGCGTTCAAGGAGGGATTCAATTCGATAGCGCTCAAGGCGAGCGTTACGCATCGCGGTTTCGAGGATACTCTGTTTATCTCTGGTCAGGTCATCAACCAAAATTTGGTCTAATTCTCGTGAGGTTGCTGTTCCCGTTGTCGGGTCCATCATCTCCAACTTCTGGTGGAGTTGAGTCTGGACAATCTCAAACTGCTTGAGGGTTGCCTCATTGAGGAAGAGTTTTAGCTCATCAGCAAAGCCTTCCGGGATGTGATCCGGTTTAGAGCTTAACTGGGTGATAGCGTTTTTGATACTATCCTCCGCAGCGCTGCCTGCGGGAATATTTGCGAGCGTTCGTTCAAGGAGTTGCCGTTCCTCTTCGATGTAGGCTTCCAGAGATTTTTCAGCGCGGTTGACAACCCTACGGGCTGCCTTGATTCGTTCCAAACCCTTAAAGTCAAGATGGCGGTCTAACAACTTCTCTTGGGCATACTGGAGGGTGAATTTCCGTGGATCTTCAAATTCCCAGTTCTGCAAGTTTTCCGAGAGTCGCTGAACATCTACCTCCAGATACGATGGTAGGTCACTCGGTGCCGGTAAATAATAACTTCCCTCCCCCCGTTCCTTCGGTACGAGATAGCTGCTGTCTGGCGTTTGTACATATTTCCCTTCAATCCGTTCTGCCCTTAAATCCGCTTCCAGTTTATCGATTGCCCAAATGTCCAACCGAGCCATCGGTAAGGCAATCTGTTCAATCAATTCACGTTGGGTGTCACGGCATTCAGCTAATGCTTGTGTACGCAGTTTTAGGGTACGGTTAAGCATTGAGCGAAGGAATTGAGTGGTCTGTAGCGCGTCTTTCTTGAACTTCGCAAGGTTGACCTCCAGTCGTGATTTTTCCTCTTCGGTGAATCCTTGCTTCTCCCGTTTTTTAGTTGTTTCGAGTTTCTTCTTCTCTTTCTCTTTTGCTTCGCGCTGGGCGTTACGCAACGAGTCAATGTTTCCCTTTGTCGTTTGCAGATCGGACAGGGTTGTTGCTAGGGAGGCGACATCCGCTTTGAGTTCGTGGACATCGTGGAAGAAGTTAGGGGGTAGATCTACCAGCACATTCCGGTCGATCGATAGCAGTAGCTTACGTCCTAATTCCTCAAACTCAAAGAGGTCGGTACTTAAGCCGCGACGCAGCCCGCGCATTGTCGGTGTGCCGGGAGAATCCGCTTCTCGTCCGACAATATCTTGACCAATCCCCTCCATAAATGCGCGCATCCCCCCCAGTCCTTGAAAGTGGGCATCTGTTGCGACAAACAGAAGGGAACGACCCGGGCGGAATTCTTCTTGGCTAAAGATGCGAGCAAGTTCCAACAGTGTGGCAATGCCTCCGGTGGGATCGGCACCGGGTGCCATTGCGGGAACGACAGACATTGAGTCGTAATAGCCGGTGACAACAACCAATTCGTCCTTTAGGGTTGGGTCGCCCCCTTCAAGGAAACCGCGAATGTTCTGCCCAATACGCTGTTCCCAAGTAATGGTACTAGTGAGACGTGCGTAAAGTTTCTGAGGAGACGATTCCGCTCCGATAAACCGAGAGTCTTCGATTTGCGTGTCCCCTTCGCCAAGCATCGCTAAGAGTTCATCGGCATCCTTTTTAGCAATCCAGAAGCGGGGGATGTTGGCGGGGACCGTCAGGAATTTGTTCTCAGCCTCACCGCGGATAGTAGTCTCCGGCTCGATGAAGAGGACAGCTTTCGCGCCAAGCATGGCGGCGTTAATCCATTTGGTGCTGGAGTTGAAGTCAACCAGTGTAACGCTGCCTTGAGGAATAAAGATGCTGGATTCATAAGCGGCAACAAACTCGCCTTCTTCGTCAATTTGTCCATTATTGTTGTTATCGATACCATCAGTTGCGTCGCCGGGGCGTTCATCTACAAAGCCGTCACCATCGTTGTCAATGCCGTCGGTGTCCCATTGCAAGATCTCAGTTAGTGGGGGAATCTCACCGTATTCGTCAATCTGTCCGTCTTCATTGTTATCAATGCCGTCTTGCGTCTTTTGGAGATGACCGTTAAGAACGTCATCAGTGATGCTACCGACACCAATACGGAAACGGTGGGCAAGGTCTTCCAAAGTATCGTCAGGTTGAACTTTGTGCCAGAAACCGCCGATATCTTTGCCGTTGAACGCGGAGAGCTCGCCACTTCCCCCGTAAAAGAGGGGCGCAGTCAGTCCACCGGTAGGGATAAAGAGCGAGTTGCCTTCGACCAGCACCAACTCGCCCGGCTCATCGATTTCACCATCATCATCGTTATCGCTGCCATCGGTAGCTTGGTCACGGAGGTATTGGTTATGCGGGTCAGCCAAGATAGCTTGCGGTTCAACTTGATAAGATTTAGCAATTCCGTCAAAGGTTTCACCTTGAACGACTACGTGAGAGACACCGTTGGGGAGGAAGGAGGTGCGAACAAGGTTGGGCCAGATTGACCAGATTCGGTACGTCTTCAGAAGTGTTTGATCTTCAGAGAGAATTTCTACCTTTCCATCACCGTGATCTATTGGAACAGAAACGGGAAACTCGCGGCTCTCGACGTTTTGTAAGCCGATCTCGACAAATTGGTCAAAGATGTACTTGCTGCCTGATGCCGCTTCATCGTAACCAGTGACGCGGGTGGGAAGATTGGAAAGTCTAGCGATGTCTTTTCGCATTCGACCGATATCGACTTTGTCTCTGATTTTGACTGCAACCTCCGACAGCCCGACAGACAGCTGTTCGTCAACAGCGAAACCGCCGTGCGGAGATAGTAGCGCGAGAATGCAGAGCCATAGACTGATGTAATAATATCTCTTGATGATCATAGTGATTCCTCCGAATTTGTTAATAGGCTGACCGGCGCATAGTGTGCTATCGTGTTTAGATTTGTCAGATTCTATCATAGTCGCAAAGTCTTGTCAAGACGCAAAACGGATCTAATTCACAAAAGTGAGAGTTATGGACAGTATGTTTTTATTGAAATTTATATCCGCGATTGGTGCGCTGATTCATCTATGAAATGTGATGAGTGAATCGTTTTCAGATAAATTTTCGTTATTTTTGTTTTAGACCTTGCATTGAAACGACGTAATATGTTAAAATAGAAATCACAATCGTTAGAAGGTGCAATAGACACGCTTTTCTGCGATTGTACCCTTTTTTTTACCCTAACCCCATAAGGAGGTATGTGATTATGTCTGTTTCAGTACGTATTAAGGAACGTCGTGATAAACTCGGAATGACACAAACACAACTCGCCAAAGCGGCAAAGTTAACTCCCGCAGCGATTTCACAGTTTGAGTCCGGTGCCCGGAAACCGGCATTCGACACACTTTCGAGCCTTGCCGATGCGTTAAAAGTTACCACGGATTATCTGCTTGGCAAAAAGGCGCACGACTACGACGATCTCTTAGCGGATCCGAAAGTCAGTGTTATGTTTAGAGGGATCATGGAGCTTTCCGAGGAAGATAAGGAAACGCTAATCGAGTTCTACCAATTTCTTAAAGATAAAAACCATAAAAACATAAGATAACACAATTTGATGGATCTGCTGCTTTAACATGAACCAGAGATCATCCCAAAAACATCAGATTGCAGAACAGGCGTCCTCTAACCCCGCTCTGGAACCTGCCGAGGGTGCGCGACAGTTGTTGCGTGAACTAAATGTTCAGGACATCCCGATCCAGCCGCGAAAAATTGCGGAACAGCTACAAATCGTCGTTTGGGAACGAGAAATGGAAAGCCAGTACGATGGCTGCTTGATGCGGGTCGGCGACACTTGGGGCATCCTGCTCAACGATCTGATTCAATCAGAGTCCCGAAAGAACTTTACAATCGCTCACGAACTGGGGCATTACTACTTGGATGGGGGACGAACCGAGAGGCAAAATTCCGCTACAGATGAAGAGCATAAGGCGGTGGAATTTGTCCCTCAACACCGTTGTCAGTGCGAAGATCTGCGTGCATTTGATTCGCACCAATTGGAAGAGCAACGCGCCAATCAGTTTGCAGTTGAGCTGCTGATGCCTTCCCCCATTTTTCGAGTGGACGCTGCCGATCTGCCTGAAATCGGGTTGCCGGCGATTGACGCCCTCGCTGCTAAGTATTCTACCTCTTTGACCAGCACAGCCATCCGTTACACCCGTTTGAATTCGCATATCTGCGCGATTGTACTGTCTGAAGGGGGACAGATTAAATACTTTGCCTATTCAGAGGGCTTTCGTCAGAATAGCGATTGCTATCTCGCGAAAAATAACCCCCTCCATCCCGACTCGGCTGCAGCCCTGCTTGACAAAGGCAAATCGAAAGAGGTCAAAGAGCACCGGCGGAAAGTTCCGTTGTCCCATTGGTGTTCGACGCAATCAGATCAACCCCTCATTGAGCAGGCCCGCCGATTGCCCCGCATGAACCAGGTGCTCTCGTTTCTTTGGTTGCCCGACTTGCCCTGAAGTCGTAAGTCATAACGTGATGTGCGGGCCACTTGAGGAGATATTCGATGGTAAACCCTCTTCGCATTGCCGCTATCGTAACCACTTTTTTTCCAAACAGTCATGCCGGCGTGATAGTTCCTAAATTCCTGCGTGGCTTTCCTACCGACGATGGGCTGGTTGCGCCGCGCACTCAACTCGCGTCACTCTTCATTGACCAAATCCACCAAAATGATGTCGGGCGGCAGATCGCTCACGAATACGATATTCCCATCTACGAGAGCATTCGTGCTGCGCTTACTCTCGGTGGAGATAGTCTATCTGTGGATGCTGTGCTACTCATCGGTGAACACGGGGACTATCCACGCTCCGCCTTAGGTCAAGAGATGCTGCCGCGGCGGTATTTCTTTGAGCAGATCTGCGGCGTTATTGCTGAGTCAGGTCGTCCCATCCCTATCTACAATGACAAGCATCTATCCTATCGGTGGGATGATGCCCACTGGATGTATACGACCGCCAAGCAGCTCGATATACCGCTCTGGGCGGGATCGGCACTGCCGGTGGCTTGGCGTCGTCCAAACTTTGAGCATCCGTTTGACGCACCGATCGACGAAGCATTGTCCATCGGGTTTCACATGATTGAACGCTACGGCTTCCACGCCTTGGAAAGCCTACAGTGTCAGGTGGAGCGGCGGCACGAGGGCGAAACAGGTGTCCGTTCTGTCCAATGTTTGTCCGGTGATGCAGTTTGGCGTGCCGCCGATGAAGGACGGTGGTCGTTTGAACTCGCTGACTATGCCCTCGACACGATTGAGGACGGCCCCGAGTGCCTCGATCCGTCACAGGTAGAAGATCCACACGTCTTTCTGGTTGAGTATTGTGACGGATTGAAAGGTGCGGCGTTGATGCTCGGCGATAACGGGTATGTCCGAAAGTTCGCCTACGCAGCCAAGCGCGGCAATGTGATTGATGCGATGGAATACCACACGGATTCGGGGGCGACGCATGCGGTTTTCAGCTATATGGGCCTGAATATCGAGGATTTTTTCCTGACCGGCCTCCCGCCTAGCCCGGTCGAGCGAACCTATCTAACGACTGGCATCTTGGAGGCGGCGATGCGCTCCCACGGAAGTGCTAGCGGGCGGATTGCAACTCCTCACTTGGCGATACGTTATGCTTCCGCCGAATCCCAACCTCGACGCCCCATAAGTACTCGCCCAACCGGCGCGTCCCTTTCACCGTGGGAGATGCCGGAGCCGGGAGCCACTCCCGCTGCGGATTCGATTCCTATTGGTCGTGATGGTACAGTCCGTGGACGCCGGCGGTAAATCGGGCTGTGGATTTTCTACAATCGAACACACCTATAACATAGAGCGACACACCGGGTGTTTTGTCGAGATATGAATCTCGACCTATGCCGTTCCGCGCCTCCCGATGAATCGGTACAGTCTACAATCAATTTAACCTGTCCGGTTTGGATTTTCCAACCCGCACTAGTCAATGGGCGAAGGGAACCTCTTCCCTACGATCGCAGATACAAATATCAACACGCCCTAGTAATTTAGGTTACTTTAACGCGCTGGCAGGGCAGAAAAAAGGGGGTGCATCCGAAGATACACCCCCAGTCTGTTAAACATTTGCTTGTATCGTTCCGAGCCTTGCCGAGATTAGGCAAGGTCGAAGCGATCGAGATTCATGACCTTGTTCCACGCAGCCACGAAGTCACGCACAAATGCTTCCTGCGAGTCTTCGCACCCGTAGACTTCCGCAATGGCTCGGAGCTGCGAGTTTGAACCGAATACAAGGTCAACACCGGTGCAGGTCCACTGAATCTCGCCTGTCAGGCGATTGCGTCCCTCGAACACATTCTCGACTGTAGAGGACGAGGTCCACTCGATGTTCATGTCAAGCAGGTTGACGAAGAAATCGGTGGTCAACGTCTCAGGTCGCTTGGTGAAGACGCCGAGTTCAGACTGACCGATGTTTGCATTCAGGACACGCAAACCTCCGACGAGAACTGTCATCTCAGGAGCGGTTAGTGTCAGCATCTGTGCGCGATTCACTAGCAGCTCTTCGCCTGTTCTCTGGTGCCCGTTTGCGACGTAGTTGCGGAATCCGTCGGCGGTCGGTTCAAGCACAGCGAATGACTCCACATCGGTATGCTCCTGCACCGCGTCCGTGCGGCCCGGGGCGAAAGGAACCTCTGCGTCGATACCGGCGTTCTTCGCAGCTGCTTCGACCGCTGCACACCCACCGAGAACGATTAGGTCAGCGAGGGAGACCCGCTTTCCGTCGGACTGCGATCCATTGAATTCCGCTTGAATCCCCTCCAGGGTCTGAAGTACCTTGTCCAGTTCGGGCGGATTGTTGACTTCCCAATCCTTCTGCGGTGCGAGGCGGATGCGTGCCCCGTTGGCACCACCACGCTTGTCGGTGCCGCGGAATGTTGCCGCAGACGCCCAAGCGGTCGAGACCAGTTGGGAGATGGACAGTCCTGATTCGAGGCACTTACCCTTGAGTGCGGCGATGTTTTGTTCCTCAATCAATTCATGATCAACGTCCGGGACGGGGTCTTGCCATAACTGCGGTTCCGCGGGAACCAACGAACCGAGACACCGTGTGCGAGGTCCCATGTCGCGGTGGGTCAGTTTGTACCATGCCTTGGCAAAGGCGTCCCCGAACTCCTCTGGATTTTCGTAGAAGCGTCTCGAAATCTTCTCATAGCTTGGATCCATCCGCAGAGACAGGTCCGTCGTGAGCATCATCGGGGCGTGCTTCTTCGAGGGATCGTGAGCGTCCGGCACGGTGCCCTGTGCAGATTCGTCTTTAGGAGTCCACTGCCACGCACCGCCGGGCCCTTTCTCCAGCTCCCACTCGTAGTTAAACAGATTCTCGAAGAAGTTGTTGTCCCACTTGGCTGGTTCGGTGGTCCAGGCACCCTCCAATCCGCTGGTGATAGTGTCGGCACCCACCCCGCTGCCGAAGGTGTTCTTCCAGCCGAGCCCTTGCTCCTCAAGGGAGGCTCCTTCAGGTTCGGGCCCGACGTACTGATCCGCATCAGCAGCACCGTGTGTTTTACCGAACGTGTGTCCACCGGCGATGAGCGCGACTGTCTCCTCGTCGTTCATTGCCATGCGACGGAACGTCTCTCTAATGTCTCTCGCTGCAGCGACTGGATCCGGGTTACCGTTTGGTCCCTGCGGATTCACATAGATTAAGCCCATCTGAACGGCACCGAGGGGATTCTCCAGTTCTCTGTCTCCTGTGTAACGTTCGTCTCCCAGCCACGTGGTCTCTGATCCCCAATAGATGTCTTCTTCGGGCTCCCAGATGTCCTCGCGTCCACCGGCGAATCCGAGGGTCTTGAGGCCCATCGATTCAATTGCACAGTTCCCGGCGAAGATCATCAGGTCCGCCCACGAGAGCTTCCTGCCGTACTTCTGCTTGATGGGCCAGAGCAACCGGCGTGCCTTGTCGAGGCTTGCGTTGTCGGGCCAACTGTTGAGGGGCGCGAAACGCATTGTGCCAGAAGCACCACCGCCGCGTCCGTCGTGAATGCGGTACGTGCCGGCACTATGCCACGCCATCCGAATGAAGAGCGGACCATAATGACCGTAGTCGGCGGGCCACCATTCTTGCGACGTCGTCATCACCTTCTCAATGTCTTGCTGCAGAGCTTCCAAGTCAAGGGTCTTGAACTCCTCGGCGTAATTGAAATCGTTGCCCATAGGATCGCCCGCCGGTGGGTTCTGGTGGAGCACCTTCAGATTCAACTGATTGGGCCACCAGCGTTGGTTCGCTATGGTGCCTGCATGGGAATGGCCCATCACTGGGCACTTACTTTCGTTGCTCATATTTCCTCCAAGTGTATTCTACTCGTGCGTTTATGGTTCATACCCTGTTGGCTATCACACCTTCAGGCACGTTTACGCGACGAGGTGGTTAGGATAGTTTAATTAAACAACCAATAACTATAATTTCGGCTAACATTTCCACAATTTGCGAATCCTCAAAGTGGATTTCAAAAACAAATATGGGGCAGCCTCCATGTATTCTTGCCGTTTGCGCTCGAAGGTGTAACGGCAAAGGGTTACTCCGACAGCAAGGTGACTGCCGGACTTCTGTAAATATCCTTGTAGATGCAGTATTGTGGGTAGGCGGGGCAAAATGCCCCGCCTACGGTGATTTTTCTTCAACCATGCTAACAAGCAGCGTCGGGAGTGATGTCCACCATGCCTCCGTTGCACTGACGCGCAACAGGTGGGTATTGCCCGGCACATCGTTCGCGCCTAAGCCGCGTTCGATAACGCCCGTATGTGAATCCTCCTCTAGCTGCTTGGCGAGTCTATCTTCCAATCGTTTGCGTGAGCGGATTGCGAATATGCCCACAAGTTCCACTGAAGGCAGATCCAAAAGGAAATCAACGTTCCAATGCAAGGTTTTGCCTTGTCTAGGCAATAGATTCGCGTCACCCAAACCGGATTCGGCAAATTGACGGAGCATTGTCTCGCGGATGCGGTGTGGACGTTGATCGCCGCTGCGCGTTGCGTGCCGAACGAGCCGCCGCGCCAACGTGGTTGCTCCCTTCTCTGCGAGTGCGGAGCCGACATAGGCGTATTCACCGGCGGGCAGTGAAATCAACTTTCCTTTCTTAAAACGCCCGAATCGTAATGTGTTATCCTTTTTGAGGCGAATCCGCAGGATATAGGTTCCAGCCTGTGATTTATCACCGATTATAGCGATGTTTGGGCTTTCCACTCAATCACTGAATGTGTTCGGGGTCGGGATTTGGAGATTTCTCTCTGTTCCGAGAGTTTTCAACCTACAGAGGAACCAAATGTCCCTACGGTTTAGTCAGCGTCTCTTTTCATCTGAAAATGTGTAGAATTTTTATCGACGATCGTGAATCCCAACCTTTGATAGAAAGCGGTCGCACGGGTGTTAATTTGTAGCACCTGAAGCGTCACAGGCTTTTGTTCAAAGTTTGGATCAACTTTGGTTGGTCGCACATGTCGGGCACAAGCCGTATAACTCCAGTTTGTACCCTTGTACTTCAAACCCCCTCGCTTTGAACTGCTGTGTGTTAAGTGGTTCAGAGAGAGTTGCGTCAACATCGAGTAGCTGATTACAATCCGTGCAGATTAGGTGGTGATGCTCTGCGAGGTTTGCGTCAAAGCGAGCGTATTCGCCGTGCTCCACCTTCCGGATCAATCCGAGTTCGACCAACACGCCGAGGCTTCGATAGACAGTGCCTAGGCTGATGTTGGGCAGACGAATCTTTACCACATCATAAATCTCTTTCGCGCTTGGGTGGTATTGCTGCTTTTGTATCTCTTCAAGGACAATCTGGCGTTGACGGGTAAAGCGATAGCCTTCTTGCCTGAGCCCTTCACTTAACTCTTTCATATTGGCACGCTTGGTTCATTAGTTCATTGAACTGACGAACAATATACATTGCGTTCTTCATACGGCGGTTACGGCATACAGAGTATGACTACTACATTATTAGTAATAATTCCTATTACTGAATAAATATAATTATATCAGAAAAGCATTAACAGGTCAAGGCAAAAAGGGTCATTTAATTCTCCTATAGGAGGGGTCTCCGAATCCCGACACCTCACTCTAAGGGCGATTTCCCGATTACAACTTCTCAAACGAAATGGTTAAAAAATCTAAAACTATAGTGAATTCAAGAAATAAATAAACACTTGCGCCCCACGGTAGGTGCGGTTACAAACCGCCCCGCATCGGCACAGTTGGAAACAGTGCCTACCCAACGGGGGATTGGAGTGTCCCATTAATTCTAAGGTCCACTATAAATGACCCTATAAGGTAAAAATCAGGTCTTGACAAAGCAAATGAGTCTACATTACACTGTCTAAATATGGAACTTACACAGAGTTTGACCCTCACAAGGAGTAAACGATGAAGGGAAACTTGCTTTTTTCGCTAATTTTTTATTTAGTGCTAAACGTCAGTTTGACCTTACTGGTCGCCGAAGCGGGGGGGCAGGCACCCCCGAACCCACCGTCAGGCCTCATACTATTTGATAGAAGTCACGTCAGTTTTCAAGTGAGGTGGAACGCCCCCGACACCGGAAGCGGTGCCCCTATCACAGGTTACGATGTGAGGTATAGAATTGTTCCCTCCCGTGTTGAAGATTTTCATGTTTGGCCCCACATGATCCACACGACTGATACGACGGTTGAACTCGATGGCTTGAACCTAAATACGAGCTATGAGGTTCAAGTCAGCGCAGTCAGTGCAGATGGAAACAGCGTCTGGTCAGGTTCAGAGTTTACACATACGCTGGGTAGGTTCGCCCCACAGTTGAGTTTTCCATCGGGCCTTGCAGCATCAGGAATAACTGACACCAGTTTTCGAGTGAGTTGGATACCCCCTCATACTGTAGGCGGTGCAACCCTCACAGGCTACAAGGTGACATATCAGCTTTATGCCGTCGTGGCTGGTGTTTTGGAGCCCCGTATTGACGCGGGCCATACCGGCACCGATCCGTTTATTGTGATCACAGGACTGAATGCAGAGACGATTTATAGTGTTCAGGTGGTGGCCCTCACCTCAGATGGAAAACATCACTACTCACCCCATCTATTTGTGACCACATCTGGCTTTCGACCACTCCCACCATCCGGAATCACTGCTGAGAGGACTCCCATAAGTATTCGGCTCAAGTGGAACGCCCCTCAGACCCCCGATGACCGCCCCATCACGGGATACGATGTGAAATATCGCTCCCCTGAGATTCGTTGGGTTAACGGCAATCCCCAAGTGTCTCCTTTCGTTGAAGTGAGCACTGTTGGTGCAGAGACGACGCTTGAACTCACGGGCTTGACACCAAGCACCAGTTATAGGATTACTGTGCGAACAGTCGTTGTGGACTCAAAAAGTATCTGGTCCCCGGCAATGTATGTGGCGACCCGCGATACCTTCCGGATCGATCCACCCTCTGTATCCGAGAGAACTTCTACCAGTCTTCGATTGAGCTGGAAGGTGCCGAAAGACGCCGAAGGCATCATCGTTACGGGATACAAGGTGAGATATCGGCCGACAGTCTTTGGACAGAACGCTCCATCCCCTTACATTGAAGTGAGCACCACTGGCAAAGAGACGACGATTGAACTCACAGACCTGACACCGAGCTCCGGTTATGAGATTGGCTTGCAGGCACTTGGCACAAACGGAAACAGTTTCTGGTCGAATTCAACATACGCAGTCACATATAGTCCCTTCCCGATTGATCCACCAACCGGCATCACTGCATCTGAGAAGGATTCTACCAGTCTTCGGGTGAGTTGGAAGGTGCCGAAAGCAGCCGAAGGCATCACTGTTACGGGGTACAAGGTGAGATATCGGCCGACAGTCTTTGGACAGAACGCTCCATCCCCTTACATTGAAGTGAGCCCGACAGGTGTAGAGACCGCCATTGAACTCACAGACCTGAAACCAAACACTAGTTATGAGATTGGCGTACGGGCACTCAGCGAAAGCGGAAACAGCCTCTGGTCGGTTCCAATATATCAGGCGACCTCCTCCGGAACGTTACAGGGAGATCTGAATGGTGATGGTGTTGTCAACGTTTTGGATCTTATGCTGCTTTCAGCGCAACTCGGGCAGTCTGGTGAGAATGCAGCGGACCTGAACGGAGATGGAGTCGTTGATATCAGAGATCTCGTGCTTTTGGGGGAAATAATCAGGAGTACCAATGATTAACCGAGCGCACTCACAACAGCGTTGCCGACCTGTGATGTCGTGGCTTGACCACCGAGGTCAGGGGGCAGGGTGTCGCCCTTTTCAACCACCTTTAGTACGGCTGTATCTATAGCGTCCGCTGCTTCCGTCTCGCCGACGAAGCGCAGCATCATGGCACCGGAGGTGATTGCCGCCAACGGATTGGCGAGGCCTTGTCCCATAATATCCGGTGCGCTGCCGTGGACAGGTTCAAACATTGATGGGTAACGGCGTTGTGGATCAAGGTTGCCGCTTGGTGCTAACCCCATGCTCCCGCTGATAATCGCGCCGATGTCCGTGAGGATATCTCCAAACAGGTTGCTAGCGACCACCACATCGAAGGCCTCCGGTCTGCGGACGAAATCCATACACGCTGCGTCCACAAGCAGCGATTCGGTCTCTATGTCGGGGTACTTTTCCGCAACTCGCTCGAAGGCGGTATCCCATACAATCATGCCGTAGCCTTGTGCGTTGGACTTGGTGACCGAAGTGACTTTGCGCTTCTTATTCCGTGCCTGCGCTTGCTCGAAGGCGTAGGTGATGACGCGCTCGCTGCCATGACGGGTGAATACGCCGACCTGCACGCCGATCTCTTCGGGGAACCCTTGATACTGAAACCCGCCGACGTTGGCATATTCGCCCTCTGTATTCTCCCGTATCACCACCAGATCGATGTCCCAAGGTTCCTTATCTTTCAGTGGTGCGTTGATGCCGGGATAGAGGACGTTGGGCCGCTCGCAGACGTACTGATCGAATCTGCGCCGGATCGGCAGCAAAAGTCCGTTGAGGGTCAGGTGGTCTTGGATATCGGGGTGTCCGACTGCACCGAGATAGATCTGGTCGAACTCCGCTAGCGTATCAAGGGCATCAGGGGGCATCATGTGACCATGTTTGAAATAGTAGTCTGAGCCCCAAGGGAACTCGACGAAGTCCCATGTGATGTCATATCTATCAGCGACAGCGTTGAGGACCTTGAGACCTTCCTCCATCACCTCGATCCCAATCCCGTCCCCTCGAATTATTGCAATTTTGTATTTAGCCATATTTTTCCTTTCTATGTTGGTTCATTGGTTCATTGTGTTGGGGTTCACTAACGTTCGACCTAGCCTACGGCACGATCACAGGTTAGGGAACCTGTGGCTACAACGGGAAGTTGCGCCACGACTATAACCCGCCCGGGTTATTTCTAATTTAGGCGGCGGCGAAGCCGTTCAGTAATTTCAATGCTGCATTGACCATTTGGCCTCCGGCGTCCGGTGCGAGATAGCTGCTCCGTGCTAGCCATGTCTCATAACCGCCGTGCTCATGCCCAAGTGGGGTTGGGACGTAGCCGGTGTAGTCGTTGGCAAGTTCAATGATAAATGTGGGGTTGAGCGGTGAGGCAGCCTTGAGGTCAATACCGAATTGGCAGAAAATCTCCCCCGTCAGCGCGACAACCCCACAATCTCCGATGCGGAACGCTTGGATTGGGGTCGTGCGGGTATCTTCCCACCCGTTGACGAGAATCCGTTCACGCGCGTAGAGTTCATCGACAGTCGGATCATCGCTTGCGTTTGCCCATTTTGCTTCATACTCGGTGAGTTCTGCGCTGGTCGGCTTGCGTATGCCACAGGTGATTTCCGTCTGCGCCGCTGAAAGCCCTACGTCATCACTCATCGGGGTGGTTTGCCATGTTCGCCATACCTCTGCTGCAACTATCCGAGCGACCTTCCGTGTTTGGGCAAAGGGACGTCGATCTGTCGGCGGGTGATAGACATCGATGTTATTGATGTCGCCTGAACAACCGTTGGAGAGCATCGCAACAAATTCCGCGCCTGCCATCTTTTGAATCTCTTCGGCAAATAGCCCGAAATAGTCTGCCGAGATCATGTGTCCCGGCACACCAACATAGTGCAGGGCATAGTTGGCGAGGACGGCTATCGGTTCACCATCGACTGTCTCAACGAAGAGGGCGGCGATATCTGAATCGGTCGGTCCGACGGTTTCAACGATGTCAGGATTGTTATAACCCGGATTCATCTTCACCGTGCCATCCTTCATGCGGAACCGCCGATTGAACACGCAACGCGGCTCTTTTCCAACACCGTAACCGAGTTTCGCCGGCTGCGCCCGTCCTGCCGCCAACTGGACAGCATCAGCGACGCGTACCGAAAAGAAATCGAGGTAACTTTGGTCGGGAACGGTTTCAAACCCCGGTTTCATCGCAGGAGCGGAGTGCGTGTGCGTTCCCGCTATCAGCACCCCATCGTTCGGAATCCCGGTGCGATCCGTAATCAACGTTTTGGCGGTATCACATACTTCGCGGGGGATGCAGATGACATCACAAATGACAAAGGCGAGTTGCGTGCCCCTGTCATCAAACACCAGTGCCTTCGCGTGGAGTTCGTCGTGGACTTCCTTCGCATGGCGTGCCTTGAGTGAACCCGCAAGATATGTACCGAGTGGCGGCGTGATGTTGGTCTGGGCGGCACCGGCTTTTAGCCTAGCCATTATTTTCTCCTTTAGCTCATGTTAAGAAATTGTGCAATAGAAACCGATTGAGTTCATTAGTTCAAATTGCTTTCACGTTTCACGTCACCGCGTGTAGCGGGCAAAGTAGAACGTCTTGAGGGGCTCCTCCGTATCGTTGATGAAAGTATGCCCTGGGTTTGAGGGGGCGACAGAAACCGCATCGTCCGGAACCTGCCGGTAGACACTCTAGCTTACCACGTGGATGCCGTTGCTTTCGAGCATATACCACACCTCATCCATATCGTCGGCATGCCTATGGGTATCAGGGGGCTGCACTGCGTCGAAAGTAGAACGTCTTGAGCGGTTCCTCCGTATCGTTGATGAGGGTATGCCCTGGGTTTGACGGTGCGACAGAGACAGCATCGCCGGGACGTTGCCGGTAGACATTCTGGCTTACCACGTGGATGCCGTTGCCTTCGAGCATATACCACACCTCATCCATGTCATCGGCGTGTCCGTGGGTATCGGGGGTCTGCATTGCGTCGATTGTTACCATTAGGACGAAATGCAGCTTCGCAAGTCCATCAGCCTCTTTGAAGATGGGGTGGACGAGATGCGTCCAATGCCCTTGAGTCAGGTGTTGCTCCCGGTAGTTTCTGATAAGTACATCTTCGCGGGGTGTTCCTGGAGCATCGGCAAGGGTTTCTTCTAATATCAGAAATTCTAAGGGCGTGGTATTTGCCTCGTTGTTTAGAACGTGCGACGTCCCCGGCGGTACGATAATGCCGTCGCCTTCGCGGACCTCCTGCTTGAGGTCGCCACCTTCAAAAATTGCCCCCCCATCAACGATGTAGAAAATCAGTTGCCGATCGTCGAAAGATGTCGGTATTGAGGCGATTCGTGATTCAAGATAGCACCGGGAGAAGCTATCAATAGAGTTAAGGATTGCCCCCGGCTTGTGAGGATCGTCCGGATCCTTCTTGGAGAAGATTTCTCGCCTGATGATGTTACCGTGTGTGAGACTTGAGGGGGATTGTAGCCAACTCCTCATTTCCATTTGTCGTTACCTCCAATTTATTGAAATTCTGTGCTAGGTTAAGACTGAGGGACAACCACCAAAATTATAGCACGATTCCTGAAAAAGTGAGAAATGAAAATAGGTTGACTTTTCACAAGCGTACTATGCAGGCATCACCACTACTTCAACTTCGTCAATGACAACCTCTTCGTCTGTGTCGGGGGCACTGTGTATGAGCCCTACCTTTAGATGGTTGTCTCCGTTGTTAAGCGATTCCTGATTCAGGTTGAACCACACGCTCGAAAACGGCGGCAGTGGTCGTCCAAATGTTTCCAATCGGCCGTCTGGATGAAAGACGCGCTGAAAATCTCGGATTTCAGTCCCGTTAAGTTCCACGGTAATTTCATCTTTGGGGAGCAGTCCCCGCGCGCTGAAGTATAAGACGACTCGTGTTCCTTGAGCGAATTGCTTACAGAGGCGGAAACGGTATTCTCCGCTGGAGCCGACCTCATGGGTCAAGGTTAACTTATCGTCCTTCAGATCTCCGGTAGGCGCTGCACCGCCCCATAGAGAATGGTAGCGGTAGTGGCGCGTCCGATTTGCTACGGTTTTTGGGTTACGCAGATCGCTCAGATAACTCAATGAGAGTGGATAACCTTCGACCGGTCCCGGATAGCGGGCGGTGCCTCCCTTTCGGGCCCAGTGATACTGGTAGTTGAAGACAGAAACGCCGTCGGCACCCGCGCCATAGAAATTTTGTGCGAGTGCACGGTAGTTTTCAGGTGTGAGCAGCGTTGTAGCATCTCCGCGGCACAGCATGGGACTCAGCGTGGGGTACAACATACAATCCGATGCCCGTGTCAGTTGACTGAATTCTTCGTAGGGTGCGTTGAAATCGGCATAACCGAAGTCGCAGGGACAGATGTAGTCAATGAGACCTTCCTGAATCCATGTGGAGATGTCGAACCCTAGGTTATAGCACTCCTCCAACCTTTGTGGAATCATCACCCCCAGCGTCAGGGTTTTCCGTTGCTGCGCGCCCCGCCGGTCCAGCATCTCGCGTACTCGTCGCAAAAACTCGGTCATCACCGGTTGACGGGCCCGGGCAACCTCGGTGGGGAAACAGTGCCCGTGTCGAATATAGTTGAACAGCAAACCGTCGACATCAAACCGCTCTATCACCTCGTCGGCGACGGAGAAGCCGTAATCCCGTACCGGTTCAAAGCTAAAGTCCTGACCGCCGGGAAATTCCGCTAGCTGCCACGACGGGTTGTCCAGTATAAACCGCGCGCCCTGCCCACCGTTGCCGTGACGGTCGTTCATGCGAAACTTTGCGATGAATGCCATCCCCCGTTTGTGCGTTTGTTCAATCAGTACCTCTAATGGGGTGATACCGGCGTCCATCATCGAAACGAAACGTTGATGTTGGGGTCTCGCGTCGTATTCAAACCGATCTGAGCGAAAAAAGACTGTCCACCCCTGTGCGTAGATTGCTTGTGCGTAGGTATCCACGCCGTGATGCGCTAAGCTGTCAACCCATTCGACCAGATCTTCCCGTCGAGCGGAGTCGTTCCTCGCTGTGAGTGCATCTGGCGTGTGAGCGACCTGTTGCCCTACCTGATAGAATGCGAGATTGGACGGATCGCTTGTGTAGATGAGTCTTCGCTCGCCACGGGGTTCAAAGAGGGGGAGTGTTTGATTTACGGGTTTTGTTGTTTTGTTGGTCATGGCATTATGGCTCCGTTCATTATGGGTTCATGGGTTCATTAGTTCATTCACGTTTCACGCATCAGGTTTTGGTTTTAGATGTTGTACCTAAAGAGCACCCTTTCGACGGAGCGTCTCAATCTCTTGCGGTGACATGTTGAGATAATCTCTAAGCACTTCGCCTGTATGTTCGCCCAGCTTCGGTCCGCGGCGATGTTCAATTTTGGAATTGCTAATTTTAATCGGACTCGCTACCTGACGGGCAGCACCAAATTCCGGATGCGGAATCTCAAGAATCATTTCGTCTTCGGTTACCTGCGGATCACGGAACGCCTCCTCGACTGTGTTCACAGGAGCGCAGGGGACTTCACCTTTGAACCGTTCTAACCAGTCAGCGGTTGTTCGTTGGCGAAACAGGTTTTTCAGGATCGGCACCAAGATTTCACGGTTTGCCAACCGATCTGCGAACCCCCGAAAACGCGGGTCGTCAGCCAGTTCGGGTGCGCCCAGAATTCGCACCAGACTTCGGTAGAAGTTCTCTTTTGCACACGCCACGACAATCCAGCTATCCTTTGTGGGCATTACTTGAAACGGCACCTGAGACGGGTGTGAGGAATCCGCCATCCGTTGCGGCCGATAGCCCTTGGTCAGATGCCAAGCTCCCACATAACCCAGTTGCGACAGGGCGGTGTCGAACAAGCTCACATCCACATCGCATCCCACACCGCTGTCCCGCGCCCGTAGGATGGCACTCATTAAGCCGAGTGCTGCCATCACACCTGCACTCAGATCTACCAGTGATAGCCCCGTCTTCTGCGGTGGGGTATCAGGTTCACCTGTTATGCTCATCCAGCCGGCATACCCTTGCATTAAATAATCATATCCCGGTTCCGCGGCACGGGAACCGCTGCGTCCGAAGGCGGAGAGGGAGCAGCACACAATTGACGGCTTCACTTTTCCGAGAGCCGCATAGTCCACGCCGAGTTTGGCAGGCAGGTCACCGCGCAGGTTGTTGAAAACGCCGTCCGAAATGGAGACCAGTCGGTGGAATACCTCGGTTGTATCGGAATGTTGCAGATTCAAGGTGATGCTCTTTTTATTTCGGTTGAAACTCTGAAAATAGACGCTATCGTTCTCAACGGTGTAGGGCGGAACATAGCGCGCCACATCTCCGCCTGTTTCAGGATTTTCAATTTTGAGGATCTCCGCCCCCAAATCTGCGAGCATCATCGTCCCCCAAGGACCCGCCCCGAACTGTTCGACCGAAAGAATCCGCACCCCTTCCAGAGGTTGACGAGCGTCGGTGTTGCTTTGAATTTCTGTCATCTGTTTTCCTTCATTTCAGCTTGTTGTAGCACAATCTTTTAGGGTTCAAAGGTTTATTAGTTCATTTGTGGTTACGGCACACGCTTCACATGCTATGGGTAGAAAAATCGAGTTTTTGTCAAAAACGCAGTTTCTAAGCTGTTTTGGGGAAAAGATTTCTTTTAGGCGCGCTGTGTCGTTTGTAGACCATGATAGCGCGCACCAGGTCAATGACCACTATCCCGTCCTGATTAATCCCCCGTGAGCAGACCCGGACAATACCCGCTTCGGGATATGAGTTCGACTCGCGCTTCGATAGCACCTCGGTTTCGCAGTAGAGGGTGTCTCCGATAAAGACGGGGTTTGGCAGCTTTACTTCTTCCCAACCTAGATTCGCCATTGCGTTTTCACTGACATCTGGAACGCTCATGCCGGTGATCAGTGCCAACGTGAAGGTGCTGTTGACGAGGATTTGGCCCCACTTTGTCTGGTGGGCGTAGTGTTGATCAAAGTGTAGTGGGTTGGTGTTATGAGTGAGCTGGGTGAATAGGGCGTTATCTGCTTCCGTGACCGTGTGTCCGAACCTGCTTCGATAGACATCTCCGACCTCAAAATCTTCGTAGAACCGCCCCTCCCAGCCTGTTTGAATTTTATCCTTGGGTTTTGGCATCTATTTCTCCTGTTGTTAGCTCATTTGTTCATTAGTTCACTGTTTCAACTGCGATTACGGCACACGGCGTGTGCCCACTCCTTTGGTTTATTCACGTTTCAGGTATTGTCTATAACTTTACAACGGATGCGAGGAATAATCAAGCCTTTTTGCCCTTGCACCACCTTCGTGTTTATGCTATAATTCACGAATTATGAAAACACCAGTTGCTAGAAATAAGAAAGCGCGGTACGATTATCACTTGATGGATCGTTTCGAGGCTGGAATTGCCCTTCAAGGAACAGAGGTCAAGGCGATACGTGCGGGCAGGATGAATTTGACCGATAGCTACGCTCGCGTTGACGACGGAGAGGTCTTTTTGATTGATGCCCATATCGGTCCCTACGAGCAAGGCAATCGCGAGAACCATGAGCCGAAGCGGAAGCGGAAACTCCTGTTGAACCGTCGGGAGATTAAGCGTATTGAAGGGAAAACCCGACCCACCGGCATGACAATCGTACCGACGAAGGCTTATTTCAGCAACGGTAAGGTGAAAGTCGAAATCGCGGTGGCGCGTGGTAAGCACGATTACGATAAACGCGAAGATATGCGGCGGGAAGCAGATCAACGGGCGATTCAGTCGTATATGAGATAGCATCTGCACATACCGATTATAAGTTAGGAACAAGAACCATTATGGCTTTGAAATTTCGGTGTGAAAAGTGTGGGAAAACTATCGCCGTTAAGTATTTGAAAGTGGGTGAGGCTGCCGAATGCAGAAACTGTGGAGCAAGTAATTCTGTTCCCGACTCAGCGGAAGAGATTAGTGATGTAGCTGCAGAAAGTATAATCAAGGCTCCTGTTTCTGAAGCAGCGAAAAGCATTGGTGATGAAGCCACAAAAAATGAACCTATAGCGAAAGCATTACGCATAATCGGTACACTGTCAATAGGCTTTGGGGTTATTGCAGGAATATCTATGCTTATCTTATTCAGTCAATCTGTATCCTCCAGTGCTTCCACTCCAACGGCGGGCTTGTCTCTTGGCGGCGTTGTAACAGCACTTGGTATGACGTTTTATTTTTGCACGCTTGGTGTGATTTGCTTAGGTATTGCCAAGGTTATTGAATTGTTGAACAAATAGAAAAGTAGGGATAATTACCTACTTACATACGGGGGTGAAAAGGTTTCGACGAGAGTAGATGATGTAAAGGTTGCATGCCGAGGTCTCCGCAGGCCTCGTTAAACAGGCGGAAACAATTTAATTGCCGATGAAGAATTGGCTCTAGCTGCTTAATAAAAGCGGCTCGTCCGGCTAATTTGCGGTCCCGTCGAATTAGCCCGACGTCAACAAACGGGCTATGCGCCTTACTTGTTCTCAAGGGGCATGGCGCGAAAATTAACTTGAGATAGTCCGCAGTGAATCCGGCATAAGGGAGTCCTATGGACGAAACACCAAAGCTTATGCTAAGCATGTAGTAGCCTTTATTGAAATGCTCTCGGACGCGGGTTCGATTCCCGCCACCTCCATCTTTTTAAGATTTTGGCTCATTGAACTGGTGTTCTATATACATACCGCCCCGCTGGGGCTTTTTGGTTGACTGGTTCATTAGCTCATTGCACTGATGTACATTGTGATCCACTTTCACGTTTCAGATGTATTGGTTGTACCTCCGCCCGTCATTTCTTCCATAAATGGCAAAATCCTTGTAACCTCCTGTTAGGCATAATTGAGTTAATGATTTTGAACCCTAACAGTGTTACAAGGAGGAACTGAACCGTGCAAACGTTAAACCGAGCCAAACTCCTCGTGAGATCGCATGTGAACGATCTCCTAGAGAAAACAGAAGATACGCGTAAAACGCGAGGTCTTATGGTAGAAGAAATGCGCCAAAACGTGCATCATATCAAGGCTTTAATTGCAGATGCGATTACAGATCTCAAGCTGATCGAACGGGAGATCGACGCACATGGTACTGAAGCCAATAGGTGGGAAAATAAGGCGGTTTTCGCCCTGAAAAAAGGGGAGGAAGACCTCGCCCGTCGTGCACTCGCCCGCAAAGGTGAGCATATCAAAAAAGCAGACCTATATCGTGAGCAAATTGATACACAGCAGGAGATGATCGACTCCCTCAAGTCTAGTTTGAAAATGCTGGAAACCAAGCTAGATACGATGCGCTTTCAAACTGCGAAATTGGCTGCCGCTGAAAGTTTAGGAGCATTGTCGCCCACCGGCGGCGCAACGCCATCGGCTGATATAGTGATTGATACGACTGCGTTTGATGCCTACGATCGGTTAGTTGAGCGCGTCCGCGATCTCGAAGTACATGCAGAGGCGTTAGCGGAGTTGACGCAAAGCGATGACCTTGAGCAGAAATTTCATGAACTTGAGAACAGCGAAAAGGTCGAGGCGGCCCTTGCGGCATTAAAAACCAAAGTCCATCCTGAGAATCAAGGGAGTGCACCCACAACGGAGTGATGCGGATGGCTGATTTTCATCGGTTACCGTCTCGCATTCAGGAGACAACCCAAGACCAGTTAGGGGCGGATGAGCAGGTCCGGTTATGCACCCTTGGAAGGTCTAGCCTGCTGAATCCCGATTTTGTGATTATCACTTCTAATCGAGTGTTGGTGTTAGAGGAGCGTCAGATGGGGAGTCTGAGTGCTTCCTACATCAACATTCGGTGCAACCTCTCGTTTACTCAGATTACTGAGGTCAAACTGGATCAGAGTCTCAAACACCGCATCTTTGGTCAAGCTGCCCTTGAAATTACAGTGAATGGGGATAAACATCTGATTGACAACATCAGCTACCGCGATGCTAAACGCGCAATAGCATTGATTTCCGCTTGCCACGAATAACTTGTGAGCGGGAGCAGATATGGGTGATTTTCTTAATTACATTGCACTCGGGCTTTCAAAGCTATTTCCCAGAAAGGGACGCTCCGTGACCGATAATCAACTGGTTGGTTTGAAGGGGCGAGTGATTAGCGGTCGGGTCACAACCACCTTTGGGACAGTGCGTGTCTCGGCACCGAATGGCTCCGAGTTGACCGTTAGTTGTCGTGTTCGTGATGGTGATGATGTTCCGTTAAAGGGTGACACGGTAATTCTCGTTGCCTACGATTTGCGGGGAGAAATTTTCGATGTGACAAAAGCGGATACTTCGCGCATTTCATTGTGATTATGCAGGGTTATGATAACAAAACTGAGGCGGTATAGTAGACAATCAAGGGTTGTCGATGATGACGTGAATGGCAATATTCTTGTAACATTCCTTGCACCATCGTCGGCTCCAAGTGAATTTCAATTTAGCAACGAAGGAGTCTAAGATGAAAGAACAAGCCGATGAACACCTCCAAATGGACGGAAAGAACATGATCGCGGTGGAAGTAGCGTTCATTTCTATCGATGCGAGTAGCGGTGCACCAATCCTCTTTTTGAGAGAGACAGAAGGCGATCCAAAGTTGGTGTTACCTATATGGATCGGACAAGGAGAGGCACTCTCGATTCAATTCCAGCTCAAGGGTGAAGAGCCGCTACGTCCGATGACGCATGATCTGATGAAAAACATCATTGACAGCCTTGATGCGACCGTTGATGCAGTCTACGTACATACCATGAAGGACTCAACCTATTTCGGGCAGATTAATATGGTAGCCAACGGCAAGACGCTGGAGATTGATGCGCGTCCGAGTGATTCGATTGCTCTTGCCTTGAGATTGGGGGTGCCCATCTATGTGGCAGAATCGATTGTTCAAGAGATTGGCTTCCCTGAGACGGAGTTGAGAGAAGCCGAGCGACAGCAGTCCAGAGACGAGTTGGAGCATCTGGATGAGGAAACGCTGGGAAGATATACTGTATAGTCATTGAGAGTGGTAAGGGAGTGATTACCGATGCCGATCTTTGAGAAACTCAGGCGGATATTCAATTCAAACATAAACGACCTACTAGATCGGGTTGAAGATCCGGAAAAGATCTTGAATCAACTCTTGGAGGATATGCAGCACGAACTCAAAGAGGTAAAAATTCAAGTTGCTGCGGCAATTCGGGATGCAAACAAGTTTGAAGCGCAGTATAAAGAGAATTTAGAGAGCGCTGAGAAGTGGGAAAAACGTGCCATCGTGTTTATCCAGAACAGCGATGATGTCCGCGCGAAAGAAGCCCTGCGCCGCAAGCGGTCTGCCGACGATTTGGCAGCGAGTTTTCGTGAACAATTTGAGGCGCAGCAAGAGAGCGTTTCCGTGCTTAAAGATGGGTTGGCAACCTTAGTACAAAAAATTGAAGAGGCAAAGAGCAAACGTGCCTTGCTGATTGCTCGCCAAAGACGGGCAGAGGCGGAACGGGCAATCCATCAAACCGTGTCGGATATTTCGGATTCCAGTGCGTTGAACGCTTTTAATCGCATACAGGATCGAGTCCTTGACACGGAAGCAGAGGCCGAAGCACTGGGCGAAATGCGTCAACCCAGTTTGGAGGAGGAGTTCGATAAGCTCGACAAGAAAGACGAAATTGATGATGAACTCGCCAAACTCAAAGCCCGCTTAAAAGAGTGAAAATGAGAAGGAGCTGCATCCAATGGGATTACTAAAAAACCTCGTCATCCTTGTGTTGATATTCTTACTGATTTTGATTGCATTGAGGGCTATTTTGCCTGTTATTGCTTGGGCGTTTGAACTCGCTTTTACCCTCATCGTGCTCGGTGCAATCGGTTTTGCGATCGTGTACCTCTATCGAAAGCTTCGTACCTAAGATTCAAAATATACACATTGATTAGATCCTTGATTGAAATGAAAAAAGCCGGGAAGGGGTATAGCTCCTCACCCGGCTTTTTGTGTTTAGGCATCTTGTTGTCTGAATCACGATTTACAGGATTCAAGGATTAGCAGGATATAAATTCATTGGTTCAGAAGTATTTTTCTACAAACATACTCTTCCTGTAGGTCGAGATTCATATCTCGACACTGCGAAAACTAACGGTGGTGTAAAATTATTACACTTGACATCGTTGAAAATAAACTGTTATCATAACCCTGATTTTGGCAATGGGAGATCGGATTTCTATTACACGTCAAGTGAATTAAAATTCCGCAATTGAAAAATTGAACGAGGTGGACTTTGAAAAGAAGCTGTTTTGTATTGATAATTAGTATCCTCTGCTTGATTGTCCTTCAAGCGAGTGCAGAAGTTAAATGGGATTCATCGAAATTTATGCCGTTAGTAGAGATTGTGCCCGGCATGAAAGGAGAAGGATATACTGTCTTTTCTGGCACAACTGTTGAGAAATTCAGCTTTGAGGTTATCAGCATTGAGTACAACTTCTATCCCAACTGGGATGTGATATGGGTCAAAGGCAGCGGCGAGAACTTTGAAAAGACGGGTGTCGCCGGTGGCATGAGCGGGAGTCCGATGTACATTAACGGACGGCTCATTGGTGCGATTTCTCTTGGTTACTTTAATCAGCGCGAACATGCAAATCTCATGGGAGTAACGCCGATTGAGTTAATGATTGAGGTGACGCAGCGGGGGATGCAACCCAATTTGAGCTATCGAGGTGGAACGCGTTTTAACTTTGGGGCGGACACGGTCTCGAAGGGCATTGAGATGTTGCCCCTGACTCCAGATACAAGACACGTCCCTAAAACAGGAATAGGAACTTCAGCGACTCCCAATCGGTTTGAGAAGTCTCCACATCTTCAGATGCCTGTTGCGTTCTCAGGATTGCCGACAGGTGCAGTCGGATATTTCAAACAGTTTTTTAACGCATATCATCTTAGTCCGATACAAGGCGCGGGCGGAGGTTCACCAGTGGAAAGGACACCGATTGAGCCGGGACAGATTGTGGGGCTTGAGTTTGTCCGTGGAGCTTTCACCGCTTTCGGATATGGCACCATGACCTATATTGAAGGCGATCAGCTTTTGGGCTTTGGTCATTCGATGTTTGGCGAGGGCAATGTCAATCTACCGATGTCCGGCGGTTATGTCCACTTCATTTTACCAAGTACGTCCAGATCTTCCAAGATAGCCTCTCCAACACAACCTATGGGCACACTTGTCCAAGACCGTCAGGCGGCGATTGCTGGCTTGATTGGTTCCCATCCGAGTTTCATTCCCGTTAATGCCAACATCCAGACAATGGATGGGAAGGTCCATTCAACCCCCTATGAAGTAATCCGCCATCGAGATTTCTCGACGCTATACACCCTCATCCCGCTTTGGTACATTATTGATGGCATCGAAATCTACAGCGGTGACCACTCGGTCAACGTTGACGCGAAAATTGTGCTGAAAGATCAGCCAAATCTGCTATCGCGTGAAATTGTGCGGAAAAACGTATATTCCTCTAGCGGCTCACCGGGCTTTCAGGCGACACGCGCACTTACTCCGCTGTTTAGCTTAATTGGGAATCAATACGAAAAGATTGAGGTGGAACGTATAGACCTTGATGTCAGAATGGAGGACAAGCGGAAAACAGCGGTCATCGAAGCGGTACGGATCGACAAGGATCGCTATCGCCCCGGCGAGAAAATTGAAGTGACCATGCGCCTGCGTCCATATCTCGAAGAGCCGATCATCCAGACCGGTACGATTACGATTCCGGAAGATGCTCCTGAAGGCACAACAACCCTACTCGCTATCAGTCCGAACTTATATGAAGGTTGGCAGCGGGCAAGGGCGCCCTTAAACTATCAACCGACAAACATCAATCAATTGATTAAATTATTGCAGCGGGAAGAAAACAACAGTGACATCATCTTGGAACTGTTTGTGCCCAAGGTCGGTATGACCGTTCAGGGAGAAGAATTTCCTGAGCTGCCGGTGTCGATGCTCTCAGTGATGAGCACACCTACGCAATCTGGCGAAGGTGGACCCACTCGCGGCACAACGCTGCATTTTGAAAAGGTTACCACGCCCTATGTAGTCTCTGGCAGTCGATTTTTGCGGTTTACAGTTGACCGCAATGCCCCGTGATTGCTCGATCAACAAGTCTTGCGGATACGGGATGCGTGAAACGTAAAACGGGATGCGTAAGAAAAAACTCGATTTTGCAAACTACACGCTGTTTTCGACAGTTATGAATTTTTCTCTACAGATAAATGGATCAATGAACTAATGAACCAACTCAACGGAGGATTTCTCTTTCATGGCGTTTTACCGTACTTTTCATATTTTTAGTATTGCTGTCGTTTTCTTTTCGATTCATCTCCTACCAGCGTTCGGGGTGACGACGCAGATCTGGGAACAGCAGCACCAAAAGGATTTTGAATCTGGTAAGCTCGAAAATGTTTCAGTTTCAAGTAAAGGCGAGCTTATGTTGGCTCCTAAATTGGACACCTTTTTTGAGGATACCAAGGAGATATATGTCTGGTGTCTCGCGGAGGACTCCAAAGGTAACATTTACGCAGGTACAGGAAATGCGGGCAAGATTTATCGAATTACTCCCGATGGCGAGTCATCGCTCTTTTATGATTCACCAGAAGTTTCAATCTTCACGCTCGCTATCGACCCCAATGACAACATCTACGCCGGCACGGGCCCGGACGGGTTAATCTACAAGCTCACTGACAGCAGCACCCCGCCGACAACAATACTCAGTTCAGAGGAAAAATACGTTTGGGCGATGACCTTTGATGATGCGGGGAACCTATACGCAGCGACCGGCACCAGCGGGAAAATTTACAAGGTTACGCCCGACGGACAGACGAGTGTCCTCTATGATGCCGACGAAACCAACATTTTATGTTTGCTCTATCATCAGGGAATGTTGTATGCCGGTAGCGATGGCAAAGGGACTATTTATAGCGTCAAAACAGAGGACGGAGCGGCAACTGTGATTTACCAAACGGGGCAGAGAGAGGTACGCAGGCTTGTCGTGGGAGCGCAGGGGTCAATCTATGCAGGAACTATCACGACAGCGGCACCGCAGCCCGGCGGTCCGCCGCCGCCTCCCGGGCCTCCGGCTCCCGGCGGTCGTAACACCGAGGAAAAGAAATCGAAGGTCTATAAGATTCAGCAGGATGGCATTGTATCTGTCATTTGGGAGGCACCTGAACCCCTGATTCTGTCGATGGTATTTGATTCGGAGGCAGGTCTTTATATCGGTACAGGGGATAGTGGTAAGTTATACTGGGTCAACACAGAGGGCGATTCTGTGCTGAAGGGCAAATGCAGCGCGAGCCAAATCGTGGCGATTCATCGCATAGCAAATTCAGAGCGGCTCTTGCTTGCCACAGGAAACGCTGGGAAGATTTTTGAACTGAAATCGGATTACCTCGCTGAGGGAACGCTTGAATCCAAGGCGCAGGATACAAAAGTCGTTTCGCGATGGGGTAAGTTATCGTGGGAGGGTATCACCCCCGAAGGAACGGCTATCTCTTTTGCCACTCGTACTGGTAACACAGAGAAACCGAATAGCACATGGAATGACTGGTCAGAAGAACTGACGGCCTCAGAAGGGTCCCAAATTACCAGTCCCTCCGCTCGGTACATTCAGTGGCGTGCCAAATTCACAACGAGTGAGATGGCCGTGACACCTGTCCTCAAAAAAGTGATCGTCGCTTCTGTTCAAGCCAATACCGAGCCACGATTTACCGCGATTGAAGTCCGGCGAGGCAGTGCCCCGGAAAGTTCTAGTCCGCCCGAAGGCGTTCGTAGACCGCGAGAAAGTCGGACCTCCTCCAATCCCAATTCGGAAGGAGACAGTACAAAATACACTGCCTCGTGGAAGGTGAAGGACGACAATAATGATACGTTGCAGTTTAACGTCTATTATCGGGGGGTTGATGAAACAAACTGGAAACTCCTCAAGGACGAGTTGAAGCAAACCAGCTATGCTTTGGATACTACCTTAATGTCTGACGGACGTTATGTCATCAAAGTCAGTGCGACGGACAAACTCAGCAATCCGCCCAACTTTGCGAAATCTACTGAGAAGATTAGCGATCCCTTCGATATCGATAACAGCCAGCCGATGGTCACTGATATAGCTGCGACAGCGAATGAAAATCAAACCTATCAGATCACCTGTACGGCGGTGGATTCGTTCAGTTACATCCAGAAAGCGGTTTACAAAATCGACAGCGATGAACATTGGCAGGTCATCTTCCCCGACGACGGCATCTTCGACTCCAAGCGCGAAGCTTTATTACTTCACACCAACTCTCTGCCCGCCGGTGAACACACCATCACCATTCGCGTCACCGATGCAGCGGGAAATACAGGTGTTGGACGTGCAACGTTTTAGTTCATGGATTCATGGGTTCATTGAGCTTCTGAACGCTATGCCTTATCTCATTGGGGTTTTGGGCGATAACTCGGATTATACCACTATCAATTGAGGAAAATTCTATGATTATTGATTCGCACAGTCACGCATGGCCACGTTGGCCCTACCAACCCCCTGTTCCAGATGGCGACAGCCGTGGCAGGATTGAGCAATTGCTCCACGAAATGGATCGGCACAGCGTTGATCAAGCCGTTCTGGTTTGTGCGCGAATAGATCACAACCCGGATAATAACGACTATATTTTCGAGTGTGCCCAACGGTATTCAGACCGTATCATCCAATTTGCTGACGTCGATTGTTCGTGGACGGATACTTACCATACCCCCGGTGCGGCAGATCGGCTCGCTGAGGCGGCAGATAAATACGCGCTGAAAGGGTATACACACTATTTCAGGGGCGACGACGATGGCAGTTGGTTCTTTACAGATGAAGGGCAGCGATTCTTTCAGACGACCGCGGATCGTGGGTTGATTTCCAGCCTCGCAATGGGACCTCAACTGCAAGCTCCATTACGCAAACTGGCGGCGCAGTTCCCGTCCGTCACCTTTCTCTGTCACCACATGGGCGGCGCAAGAGCCGGGGAAGAGCCCCCTTACCCGAACTTAAACGAGATCCTTGCGTCAGCGAAAGTGTCGAATATCAATATTAAGATGTCTGGATTTGGGTATGTCTCCCAGGTCCCGTGGGGCTATCCTTATTCGGATACCGGCTGGATTGTTCGTGCACTCTACGAACATTTTGGTCCGGATCGCCTCTGCTGGGGGTCCGACTACCCTGTAGTTCGTTCCTACATGACCTACCAACACTCCCTCGAAGCGTTTCGCACGCACTGTACCTTTATCCCGGAGGCCGATAAGACGAAGATTCTCGGTGATTCCCTCCACCGGCTGCTGACTGTGGGACAGGGTGGTTAGTCGGCATCCATACCCCCTTTAGAGGAGCACAACAACTTTACGGAAATCTCAATCATGATAGACGTTCTAGGATTGACATTTTTTGACTTCTGTTGAGGTGCAGACGTATAATATTTTATCTTACCTTTTAGCATATAAAGTGCATATAAACTGTGTTATTGCAGCATCTAACCTAACCGGGGATTAGTTGTGGATACTGAAAAGAGAACGCGGAAGGCGGTCCACAAATCCACGGGGGATATTGTCGAGAGTTCATGAACAAAAAGGACAATAAGGGGCAATTTTTTTGCACCGCACATCACTGGCAACTTAGGCTAATAGAGCAGCCGACCTCCGTTGCCGATGAAGCTATCAAATCACCTATTTTTTCCTTTAACAATCACAGGAGGTTCAAAATGAACATCAGACAGTTTACTAAATTCGCGTCTCTCTTGACGATTGTCGCACTCATCGTGGGGCTTTCCGTCTATAACCCAATTCGGCAACTTGTCGTCGCCGCACCATCCGAAATGGAAGATGTAGAGAGAGAGATTCCTATTGGCGTTATTATAGCTCAAACGGGGCAATTCGCTTCCCCGTATGGTCTAGCCATGCTAGATGGCTTTGAACTAGCCCGCAAACAGATGAACAATTCAGGAATCCTCGGTAATACCAAAATCACCTTCATCGTTGAGGATGATCAGAGCGTGAGCGCGGTTGAAGCGGTCAATAAATTGATTCATCAAGATGGAGTGCCCGCTATCGTTGGTTTTGCTATTTCAACGCAGCTCGAACAGGTCATTCCAATTGCTCAGGAACACAGGGTTATCATTGTTAGCTCGGTCTCGTCTGCCCCAGGTCTGAGTGCGCGTGGTGATTTTATCTTCCGCTCAGGGCTTAACTCAGGCGTGCTTAATCCCGCTGCGGTCAAGGCAACTCACAAGAAATACAGTTACAAGCGGGCAGCTACAATATATCATCACCGCGATACCTACTCTACGCGGAGCGATGAAGCGTTCAGGGCCGCACTTGTCGAAAGCGGTGTCCAGATTGTGGCCACAGAGATCTACGAAGGTGACGAAACTGACTTTTCGGCGCAATTAACTCGAATCATGAAGTTAAATCCTGATGCCCTTTTTATCTCCGCTTTAGGATCCCACATACCTCCGGTTCTGATTCAAGCGCGCGCGCTCATGCCTGATATACACGTTATTGTTCCCGAACTGACCAGTATTGAGGTGGAAGCCGCAGGGGGTGCTGCCGAGGGGGCAGTTACTTCTATCGGTTGGCTCAGCACGGCTGACATGCCATTGAGTCGAGCGTTCGTCGAGAGTTATATCAGGACATACGCGGAAGAACCGGCTGCGTGGGCGGCGCAGTCACATGCCGCCTTCCATATTCTCGCCATGGCAATTGCAAACGCGCAATCCGTCAATGCAACTGCGATTCGGGACGCGCTAGCGAGGACTACGGACCTGGATACCGTTTTGGGTAAATTCTCTTTTGACCCCAACGGAGAGGCGGTTTATGACCCGATAGTCCTTACCGTCGAAAACGGCGATTTTGTAGTTTTTGAGTAATCCTCGGCGGAAATCCCAATCATGCCAGACGCTTCAGATCCGAAATTTCTTGCCGATGAAAATGTGGGGAAGCTTGGTAGGTGGCTGCGGATTTTAGGATACGATGTCGCCTACCAATCTCCCGCGCTCGATGGGCAGCTCGCGCTCAAAGCGTTGCGTGAGAATCGGATAATCTTGACGCGGGATCGGGAATTTGTGGAGCGGCGCATGGTCGAGCGATACCTCCTACTCACCAGCCAAGATCCGATTGAGCAGCTCAAGCAGGTCATTCAGACGTTTCACTTGAAACTCGATCGTAATTCCTTTTTTACGCGATGCCTCGATTGCAATACCCCCATTGAGTCCGTTCCCAAAGCGGAGGTGCAATCAGTTGTCCCGGACTACGTCTATCGCACACAGGATCAGTTTCATCGATGTCCGACGTGTGATAAGCTTTTTTGGGCGGGCAGCCATACGACCAATTTTCAGGAGTGGCTGAAGCGGGTGGGTGAAACGTGAAAGATAACTTGACCTTATAGGTTTGGCTCATATAAAAAGAAAGTACAAAGTACGAAGATAAACCGCCCCTCCCCCCGCTTGCTTTCCCCCCTGCTTGCGGGGGGGATAAGGGGGGGTGAAAACTCAGCTTCTTTACACTAAATCTTAACTTGACCTTATAGGTTTTTCCTTTTAAGACTTGAACGGATTGGGCGGGAGGCAGATTGGGATTATCATACTGATTTTGACGCTCGCCTTTCGTATATAGTCAGCCTGATTTCTCATGCGTTATTGAAATCTTTCCAATCAATTTTTAAGTAGCCGACGATAGCACGAAGAGTTCCGTGCTTTACGTCTTTGCCGGGGTGATCTGGTATGGAAGCAAAACCGCCGGTGGCGGGATTGTACCATTTCCTATGAGATCCACGCTTGCGCTTTTTTTTAACTATTTCATGACAACCGAGTGCTCTTAGCTTTTTTGCAACCTGTCGGTATTTCATAAAGCAGGGGACCTAGATTCTAGGGCGGGGCCTATCGCTTGAAACCAGAAAGGGCTTTTCGTAACAAGTTCGTCCTCATTGAAACGAGATTGTGCCCTAGGGGTCATTGTTTCAAACCAAAAAGAGGTTATTGGAGTAGGCATATCTTCATCGGAGACCTGAATGCCCTCAGGCAGTGAGTGCCCCAAATCCTGATACAACTCAAGTGTTGTAACAAAGGCATCCTCGACATTCTCTAATGCTTCTTCTACCGAATCGCCTTCGGTGACTAGACCGGGTAATTCTTCGCATGTTACGGTGTAACCACCCTCCGGCTGTGGAGATAAAATCACTGTTATCCTATAGTGCATCATTTTTTCTCCTTGAGGTTAATCCTGTTATATTGCAACACCATAATATCACAATATTGGTATTATGATACCACTTATAACGGGGAAAATCTACCAAATTACAGGTTGAGTCAATTGTAGGTTGAGATTTATATCTCGACAAAGCATGTCGATTTTGGAAAATCGACCTACGGAAATTCAAAAGCGTTCCTAATGTGTGAACAACGGTGAGGCAGCTACAGCACGACTCGCGACTGCTTCCCACCGTGGATGCTCGGCTCTGCACACAACCGCTCACGGAGACGATGCAGGCCCGCATGAACCTCCGGATGCGTCGTCTCAGATATCCCAAGCACCTCAGATAATAGCCGCTGATCCAACTCCTGACGCACCACATCTTCAGACATCTGATTGAACGGGAGCATTCGCTGATGCTTCATCTCCTCGAAGATCCGCTCCGCATTCTGCAAGGCAGTTTGATCTAATTGATGCACATCCAATGTTGGCATTGACTCTAGAGCCACCAAGCTAACCCTTCCGCGTCCCGCGTGCTGTTTGTTACAGTGCATCCAGTGGCATAACAATCCCAAGGTTGAGTTCCCCCACAAAGAGAAAACGTAGTCATGCAACAGATTTTCAAATACAACATTAGGTAAACCGATACCAATCGCAGGCTTTTCTGTGAAGAGCACCGATAGCGAATTTGCATTAAACCGTAAATCTAAATTGTGATGGACGCGTCCACTTCTTTCCAATATCTGTTGGGCTTTGTCCCAATAGTTGGAACGAATGAGGCCGTGACAATCCGGTTGCACAACCATGGCGCGTTGATTATCTGACTTGACGTGCCACAGCACCGGATATAAATCTGTATCGGAGCACCCCATTTCTATGTTAAAGGCACCCCATGATGGGTCCTTAATAGTTCGATGGTTAAAACCGATTATCGCAATTTCACCGACAGAATTCATCGAAATTTCGAGAGGTTCGCGCTGTCCCGGTAACCAGATATTCCCATTCGCTAAATGGTAGGCGGATTGCATCAACGCAAGATCTTTAATACGTGAAGTGCTCCATATTTTTTCTAATGAACAGTTTAAGGCGTACCCCACTATCTCATCCCCCACCTTGATAGGATTTCCACCGATCGGCGGGTCCTCGAACTTTCTGACATCTCGGAGACGCTGAATCCGCTTGGCTATTTCAACCGCTTCTAAATGACTGTCCGGACTGCGATGCAGACAGACAAAGGTGCCGCGGCCGGTGTTTTCCCTCCTGCCTTTGAGCGCGACGACGAGGCACTCCGCCATGTTTGTATCCGCGGAGAAGGCGCAGTTTTCCGTCTTGGCATCGGCAATGGTGACAATAATCATATTGTGGTACTCCTCCGCCCACAGATTTCGCACTTTCTGCCAGTCGGGAGAGGTGAGGACAGTCAGGGGAAGCACGAACCCCATCGTCGGCGGATACACCGATGCATCTCCATCACCATTTTTTAGCATCCGATCCGCAAGGTCAACGAAGTAGGAACCAAGCCCGGCTTTACCGTTTGCGATGGAGGTCTCTATATTTCGGAGTGCCGCTTTCATCGCCTTGGCGACACCTGCATCCCTATCCCCAAACACAGTTGTCGGAACATCGGGGTTATCGGAATTATTGTCCGCTCCCACCCGTGTAAAGGGTGGATTATCAATGACGATATCAAACTCGCCATGCCGAAATTCTGATCTTTCGGTGTCGTCTTGGCTGTCATCGCCTTGAACCTGTTCCGTGTTTATTAACCCTAACGGCAACGTTGCCTCCGGATTCTCAAGTAGATCCAACGCTCCTATCGCATATTTGCCATCCGGTCGCTGTGTGCCGTATGCCATGGTGTGAATGCGGGTCTTTCCAATTTTGACATCGGGGTAGGTACTCGCAATAATTGAGGCGGTGAGGTGACTGGCGTTGGGCATGATATCAGCACCGACAAGGTGATTTTCTACTAGCTGCCGGTGAATGTTTCTCCCGATGCCACCCGCTTGTTCATGCAGCCCCAATATCCGCTGGTAAAGTCCGTTTAGTAACGCACCTGTGCCACAGGCGAAATCGGCAACCGTCGGGAACGTGCAGAGCCCTCTCCCGACTGCGGGGGACTTGGGAGGATCAGGTAAGACGAGGGCAGAGAGCAGCGCAACGGATTCGGGGCGCGTATAGTTCGCCTTGATGAATTTCCTATCGACAATTAACCGTTGAAAGACGATACCCGCTAACTCATGTACTTGGGCCAACCCTCTCGCTATTAGTTTCCGGGCGGTATCGCGTAATGTGTATAAAACCTGCCCGACCAGTCTGTCGTCTGTCGCCAATACCTCTTCCGTCAGGCGATAGGCGACATCAAAAATCGGGCGATAGTTGACCTGTCGAATGACATCCCACGCATTCAAGATTTCATTGACGTTAAGTTGGGCGTTCACCGGTTGGAGTTGACCCAGCGATGGCACCGCTTCCAGCTCCGGGGTTCCAGCGAGCGCACTCTGAAAAACGAAGGCGTTGGTGATAATCAACATCGCCATCCGATAGGTCTGTTCACCTGCTTCTTGATAGAGGATTTGCTCAACGGTTTCTGCGATGTGGGGCCGTGTCTTTACGGCGGCGGCGAGAAGGATTGCGGCTTCATTTATGCCGCCCTCTAAATCTTCGGCGGCTTGGACAACCTTGGAAATGGGGATAGCACCGATTCGGATAGCAGTAGCAACGTCACTGATATTGCCCGTAATCCAACCGCTATTGGGAAAACGGTGGGGTTCATCAACGCTGAAAAGGGCGTAATGGAGGTCATCGGCGTCTCGGAGTGCGTCGGGAATCTCACCACTGCTGAGTTGTCGAAACCGATAGGGCACCCGTAACGCCATCGCAGTTTTAACTGTATCGAACGATTCCAAACGCTTTCCGAGCCGTTTTTTTGCTTGTGCTTCGCCCTCCAAATTTGGTGAATGACGATGGTCTACCTTTACCTCTATAACTATTGCTTCTCTGCCAGTTTCTAGTACAGTTATATCAGGGCGTTTGCTTTCGCGTAGCAGTGTTTCTTGAGGTTCGACGCTCCAGGTATTTCTACGCTCTCGTAATATATCTGCTATGTAGACCGAGATTGTGTCCTCATTTCGCATCCGTATCCCCGCTGTTCTTTCCAATCGGTACAGACCTACAAACTATGGCGATTGCGCTTCTGGTGGCTTGATTGCCGGAATCTTACTTAGGACTTACGCACCTCAGTTCATAGTAGCGCGTTCATTGAACGTCCTTCTCTCCCCCTACTTGCTGGGAGATAGAGAGGGGACGGGCGATAAATTGCCGAAAGACAAGGCTTCATAGGGATACTGAACGACAAGCAATGATTGGATGGATGAATTTTTGTACCTGTGCGGATAGGACCTGCGGCGAATCCGGATAGAAACTGCCAGCAACAGCGGGGGAGCGAACGGTTTCAGTCTGTACAGCCTTCCACTTCCAACCGATATCCATTTTGCCCTCCCTCTATTCACTCTCAGATTTCGTATCTTCCGATGGTTCTTCGCTCCCCGATCCTGAGGCTTCCTGCGTCGGGGGAGGTGATGAGTTATTTGCTATCCGTATGTAGGTCATCCGGAGGTTGTACAGGGTATTGTCCAACAAGTTGCTTTCGGGTGCGGTTAAGTTACCCTTTGTCTTCTCCTTGAGGAGATCGATCGTGTCGATTGTCCGCTTTGCCATTTCGAGATCGACGAAGACCTCTTTTGTCTCCGGATTCTGAAGCCCACCGAGATAAGCAAACGCAGTCGTCCCAAGCTCTGCAATGAATGCGGAAAAATCGACAGGCGGCAGTTTGGGTCTTTCTTGGTCGGTGGATTGAGAGCTATCTGAAGTGGATTCCTTCGATTCTTCTGCCATCTACACACCTCCTTATCACGATTCTTCAGTCGTGGTGGTAGTCACAGCGCATCGTGAATACAGTGATAGTAATATTGCCTATTCGTCGAAGATAATGATTTGTGCAGGCAGCGATCCGGCTTGATTGTTGTGTTCCGGATTCTCATTCATTGCAAGAAAAATTACACCTTCAGCCGGCGCGGCGTTGTCGTACCGTGACCCAACCGCAAACACCATATCATCAATTTTTGCGATTAATGCGCCGACGTTGGCACCGGGCATCAGGAAACCCTCTTCAGCCGGTAGATTGGCGATACCATCGGCACCGCACCAGCAAATTCGATTCTGTGTATCTGGTGACCATGCACCCTGTGCATCAATGACCATGCGTTGCCCTTTTTTAACGCGAACATAAGTCTCTTGCCAGACCGGACTCGGACGGGCTGTATGAATAATAGTTAATGCCATAAAAAATCCTTTCCTTTAATCAATATGGGTTTCAAGAAGAGATGAGCGAATCTATAAAAATGCAAATGAGCAATAAAGACAGCCGATACCCCGTCTTCATTGCTCATTTGCACTATTGCTTATTTTTAACCCTTTTCACGAACTTTGACTGTCATGATCAGATCCCCCACCGCAATGCTATCGATCACCTCCAGCCCCTTCGTGACCTGCCCAAACAGGGTGTAGTCGCTGTCCAAGATAAGCGTGTCGAGGCAAATGAAGAATACGGTGGCATCTGCAACAGTCGCCCCTTCCTCTTTTGCCATAGCGAGGATCCCTCTCACCGGTTGACGATCACTTGTCTCGATCGCTATCGTGTCTTCAATAGGAAAGCGTGCTTTAGCTTGAATCAGTTCTCCGGGTTCAACGCGATGGAATTCCCCACGATTATAATACTCCAGCCGCGCATTCTTAAGGAAGTTTTCTACAGTATTGGGCGCATCTTCCGCAAAAAACTCGACCTCAATTTCCCCTTTGGCTGTCTCAATGACAGCCATAGCGTTGTGGATGTCAATTTCTTTTTTGACTGTTTGTGTCGTGTCAGCCGATACTGTCGGACGCGCCTTCGGCTTGGGTGGACCCTTCTGTTCCTGCGAACAGCTGACAAGGTATACAGTAAACAATGCTGCGAGAAGCATCACAGTAAAACGTTCAATGTAGCTTCGTCTGTTTTTATTCTGAAGTAACATATTTTGACTTCGCCTCCAATCGAACTTTTTTCATTACGTCGCCGACCCTTAACAGATCTACGACTGCCATACCCTGAATCACTTGACCAAACGTTGTGTACCGACCGTCTAAATTCGGTTGCGCTATTAGACAGATATAAAACTGACTTCCTGCCGAGTTGGGGGTGCCTGTGTTTGCCATGGCAATTGTCCCTCGTTGATGAGGAGCTTGGTTCGGGTTGCTATGCTCATCAATGATAGTATACCCGGGACCACCTGTCCCATCCCCGTTCGGATCGCCTCCCTGAATAATATTCAGGCCTGGTTTATCCACTCTACGATGAAATGTTAGCCAATCGTAGAATTTCTTCTTAGTGAGTTTCTTAAAGTTATCAACAGTAGCAGGTGCTGCGTCCGAATACAATTCTATTACAACTTTTCCTTTATCCGTTGTTATCACAACAACCTGCTCCTCTTCCTCCACCATGTTACCACCACCACTTGTAGTGGCACAGCCAATCCAAGCGGATAGCGGAAGCAATATAGCAAGTACGGAAGTGGTAAGCAGAATACGTTTTCGCATTACTACCTCTTTCCTCGTTGTTGGGGTCGCAGATTCTGTCTCAGCGTTCGCTGGACCAAACGCAAACCTTGATTGCATATAGAAGTAAGGCAGACATTGATCTGTACTGTCTTAGAAGGAACTTAATACAAATTAAACCACATTGGGCACTAGCATAGCAAAGATTAGTAGAAAAGTCAAGATTTTCGTGAAGCCAACAGAGATTTATAAAAGTCGTTAGTTTTGTTACCATTTGACCGTAGGTTGGGTTGAACGGTTAAAAGCAAAGAAACCCAACGAGCTAAGGATGTCTGTAGGTCGATTTTCCAAAATCGACAATTGTTCTGCGGCTCATAGCAAACCCTCAAATTCGCTTGACACCGCTGAAGCCTAGTGATAACATTGGAAAAATTTCGTACTGGAGCGGGGCACGCTACTTGGTATGCACATCATGATTAGAGGAGGCTTATCACTTAATGGATTTCTTTCAACTGACTGAGGCGCAACGCCGGGACTTTGATGCGGACGGTTTTCTTATTATTCCGCAAGCTATTGATGCCGAGACCGTCACCCGCCTAACCGAAGCGGGGGACCGATTGATGAAACCGTTCATGGACGATCCGAAAAGCGTCTATCTGCAACGCCGCGACGGAATCGTGCAGGAAAAAGCATTCGACTCGCTCGTCTCTAACTCGACCACTGTTTCACGAGTTGTTCAGCTACTCAGTCCCAATATCCATCTTCACACAGCTTCACTAATCTACAAAAAGCCCCAACCTCCCGACACAACGCCTCCCGGTCGTGGTTGGCATCGCGACATCGGTATTGCAGAGGATCTCGGACACATAGGCTTGCCGCGAGTCGGAATAAAGGTCTGCTACTGCCTGACAGACTTTCCTGAACCTAACTCCGGTATGACGTTGATGGCACGCGGCAGCCATCAGAGCCCCGAGCCGTTGGCTATTCGCAAGGGCGAACCCGATCCACCGACGGTGGTTGATCCATGTTTACGCGCCGGCGATGCCATCTTTTTTGAAAATCGGATCTTCCATACCGCAGCACCCAACCTGAGCAATTCCATCTCAAAGGTGATAATCTACGGCTACGCCTATCGATGGATGAAGGTCGATGTCAATTTGGATCCGCCCGATGAACGGGTAATAGAACGAGTGGAGGACGATATTGACAAACAGCTTCTGGGCGCATATCGGGACGTTGACACACCGCCCCAAGCCTTGACAGATTGGGCAGAACATCACGGCGTCAATCCGGCACGCCCCCCCTGGGTCGTCGAGATGTAAACATAAAGGTTGATCGGCTATACTCTCGCTGAATAACCCAAGTTTCAGCTTTAATCACTATTTGACAATACGAAGATTGATCGGTTATACGAACCGTATGAAGGTCAAAACATCAATCACTTTATCCGAGGACTTAATCAAAGAAATTGATACATTATTGGGGCAATCCGGGAATTGGTCGGCGTTTGTGGAACAGGTTCTGCGTGATTTTCTAGCTGCAAAAGCACGAAGGTTCGATACGACAAAAGAACTTGAGATTCTAAACCGATTTGCCGACGAATTGAACGAGGAAGCTGCTGATACCCTACCCTATCAGGTGAAATGGTGAAACGATCGGAATCAGTCTCAAAGATGGCTTTTCGCAATATACGTTTTCAGATGCGCCAAGGCACGTCCGCTATCAATCACTTCCTTTGTCCGCTCAATGGCTTCGTGCGGATCTGAGCAAAACCCCAGCAGGTAATCGGTCATCGCTGTATTGAGTACCAACCGATCATATATCTGCCCTTTCTGTCCGGCTAACGCCTCCATCCCTGCCGATGCAAACGCTTCAGGGCTTATCGTTTCTATGCGCGGGTTTTTCTCGTAATTGAATCCGAATTCCGATGGGTCTATGTCCAACGAAAAATCTTCACGCCGCCCACCGACACGCCGAAACCCTTGGGAATAGTTTATCGCTTGTCGCTCTGCCGTTGAGGGATTCCCCAAACGCAAAGCGTAGTGGCTCGTTCCCTCCTCACCCTTGACCACAAGCCCTGCACGAAAGCCGCGCTCCCATATCAACTGCAGCAACGGCGTTTCATAGCCGGGGTGGTAGTAGCCAATCACCATATAGTTTGCATCGGAAGCGGTGAACAGTTGCTGCGCTTTTTCCGTCGCTGCCCAAGGGGGACGCTTTTTGATATGCACCCGTAACTCTCGGACATCGTATGCGCCGGGTGCATATTCTCGCTGACTCACGTAAGCAAACCCAACCGCTGGATCCTCGATTAAACGGGCCGCTGCATCGAGGGAAAGATCTGTGCGAGCACCAAGCACACCCAGAACCTGCTCCTCCGTGATTCCGCTTTTCGGGGGCATCTCATCAACGCCGTGTAGCACCGATGGCTCACCCAGGGCAGCGCGCACCGCTGCGATAAACAGCGTCGGTCTGAAGTACCGCGTCGCACCATCGAACGGTTGACCGAAATGTGTCAACGACTCAACGGAAACAGCGCACACTTGCTCTGGACCGAAAGTTGCATCTAGATACCCACGCACCTCATCGTAACTCTCAAGGTTCATGCGCTGACCGATGAGGGCAGCTCCCTTCAAGGTGCCGCTCATATCTCCATTCAGGATAGCCTTTCCCATTTGGCGCGTTTCATCGTAGGTCAAATGACCGCCTCTCAAAATCTTTTCGAGGACTTCTACAACGACCGCTTCATCGGGATTTGTACCAGTATGTCCCAACTCCGGCTGCATGATAAACCTAATCTCTGGAGGCATCAGTCGTTCCAAATCCGGGCGGTACTTGTCGAAAGCCGCGATCTCGGCTTCGCTCCACTGCGTCTTTTTCGGGAAACCCTTCCGAATCGTCATCCCGGCGAAAAACGCCCCCATCTGCGCCTCTGAGACCGCTTGATCTTCCGGCAACTCACCCTTGACCGACCGCAGAATGGTCTCAAGGATCGCCGATGGTCTGATTGGATCGTCCGGCTTTGCCCCCAAGGGGCGGGTCTGGTGCGGTCCGGTGCAAACTCGTGCCAAGGCTTCCTCGACCTCCGGATTGGGTCCTGGATACTGTTTTTTGTACATTCTGGCTCATCCTCCTTCCGTAAAACAGGTAAAGATAGGCTATATGGTTATTATACTGGACACAAAGAACTGTGTCAAATCTGGAATACGGCTGACGCCAATTGCATGGATTTTTGTCCAGACTGGCTTTTAGGTTGACTGAAATTACGCCTCCCTCTACAATATGAGTTAATGGTGCTAGTCCCGATTGTGTTGTCCCGATCTATTGGGGCTTACATAAACGAAACCAGACAGGAGGGAATCAAATGAAAATCACAGATGTAAAATTATCCGACCCTGTGTACGCTAGCGTCAAGCAGAGCACCGACGCTACGGTGGTGAATCCCGCGATTCGTGCGAGTTCACTCGTGCAAATATCCACCGACGAAGGTATAACAGGGTTTGCCTCGATTGGTGAACCGCAGGTGGGGCCCGAAGGTGTCTCATTGAACAAGCTGCTCATTGAGCACATGTTCAAACCGCTAGTTGTCGGTGAGGATCCCCTCGATACCGAACGGATCTGGGACAAGATGTACTGGGGCAGCGTGCGGTGGGGCAGAAGGGGTGTCGTTCTATCGGTAATTGGCGGGATAGATATCGCCCTGTGGGACCTGAAAGGGAAGATTCTCAATCAACCTGTTCACAAACTGCTCGGTGCCCACAGGGACACGGTGGCGGCGTACGGCAGCAGCGTCAGTCTCCTCGCTAGCGAGGAAGAACTTGTCGAAATCTATTCCGGGTTCGTCGAAGCTGGGTTCAAGATGGTGAAGATGAAGGTCGGCAGGAGAAATCCGAACGAAGACGTGGAGCGGGTCAAGCTGGTGAGGGACACCATTGGTACCAATGCAGATCTTGCAATAGATGTCAACTCTGGCTGGAGTCTCAATACGGCAATACGAATGGCGGCGAAACTGGAGAAATATAACATTTACTGGCTTGAGGAGCCACTGCCTCCCGATGAGCTAGACAATCATGTCAAACTTGCTGCGGAGATAAGCATCCCAATAGCCCTTGGTGAAACGCACGCAACGAAGTGGGAGTTCAGGGAATTGATGGAACAGGGAGCAGTGCAGTTTGTCCAAGCAGACATCGTCCGGACCGGTGGCGTCACCGAGTGGGTGAAAATCGCCGCTATTGCCGATTCATACGGTCTGCCTATGTGTCCCCATGCGACCACCGAGATTGCAGCGTCGCTGGTGGCGGCTGTTCCCAATGGGCTGTTCGTGGAATGCTTCAGGTTCGCGCCGCCTCCCAAAGGTTCGTCGGCTGTCATAGACCCGATTCTTCCAAAAAATGGCGAGATCTCGCCTCCGAAAAGGCCCGGCTTCGGGATCCAATACGACGAAGATGTTCTCAGGAAACTACGGACAGCCCCGAAACCGGACCCAGAAGAACTCTGGTTTGCCACAAAACGGGGTTGGCAGTGGCCGCCATACCTATAGACAACACTATTCGATATATATGTGCAAGTTGCTAGTTATGGGCGGAGCGATAAAACTGACCTCTATACCCGTAGGGCGGGCATCTTGTCCGCCTTTCGCTCCAGCGGAGCGATATGTCTATAGAAAGCGATCGGGGCAATCTCTGTGATCCAGCGGAGTGCTGTATAGCAAGATAGTAGTTATCGAACATGGAATCCGCCCCACACTAGCAACTTAGGTTATAGATGGGAGATAAAAATGAACATCATCTGTATTGTCAACGATTCACTACGGGCAGATCACTGTGGTTGCTATAACGGCGTGGGGGGGATCAACGCCGTTCAATATCGGACAGCCGAGGGTATAAAGAAGACTGCCACCCCTAACCTTGACCGACTCGCGGCGGAAGGGGTTCTCTTTTCGCATTGCTATGCCGAGAGCCTACCTACAATACCGACTCGTACCACATGGTGGACGGGACGTGTCGGTTTTCCGTTCAAACCTTGGCAGCCTTTTCAGGAATCGGATTATCTGCTTGCAGAAGTCCTGTGGAGCCACGGGTACACCAGTGCCTTGGTCACCGACGTCTACCATGGGCATAAGCCGGTGTACAACATAGGGCGCGGTTTCGATACGACGGTTTTTGTGCGCGGACAGGAGTATGACCCGTGGATTATTGATGACCGCACTGTTGACACGGATATCTGGCACCGCCTACGCGGAGATGATACCGATCTACTCTGGGCACCTCGATTCGAGCAATACATGAAAAACCGTTCCACATGCCAGACCGAGGAGGACTTTTTTGCCCCGCGTGTGACCCATGAAGCAATCCGCTGGCTCGACGCCATGGTGAACCAACAAGGCAAAAAAGATAAGCTTTTCCTCTGGGTGGATTACTTCGATCCACACGAACCGTGGGATCCACCCGAACCGTTCTGGTCTATGTACAAAGCCGCCGACTATTCTGGACAAGACATCATCGACCCCGTGGCAGGTCCCTGTACAAATATCGGTAGTCCCTCGACTGAGGAGCCACAAGCCAAGAGTGAACACGACTATCTCACACCCGATGAGATCGTTCGTGTCCGCTCGCTCTACGCAGGGGAGGTTACGTTCACTGACAAATGGGTAGGGGTATTGGTGGACCATGTGCGAGATTTGGGATTGCTCGAAAATACGCTGATCGTCTGGTTAAGCGATCACGGCGAACCGTTTGGGGAGCATGGAATCATCCGTAAGGCGAGACCATGGAACTATGAAGAGTTAGTGAGAATTCCGATGGTGTTTCGTTTGCCGGAGGCCATAGGGGCTCCCAACTCGTATCAAGGCGTGATTGATATGCTTGTTCAACCGACCGATCTGTTTCCTACTATCCTAGACCTTCTCGGCATCGGCAAAAACCTGACCTTGTCTCGCACAGGACCGCGTCCGACCGCGGAGCTCTTCCCGCAAGACATGCAACTAGGAACAGAGACAGTTACCTTGCATGGTCATAGCCTCATGCCATTGATCCGTGGTGAGACAGACCGTGTGCGCGATTACGCCTACACAGGTCACCATGATCGTTCGTGGTCGATCCAGGATACAGCGTGGCGGTTGCACGTTCCGTTAGAAGACAACGCTCCCGCTGAACTGTACGATCGAGGATCAGATCCGTATGACCAGCGGGATGTGGTAACAGATTATGGGGGTGTTGCGGACGATTTGGAGTTGCAACTACGCCGCTGGGTGGCACGTTTGTGATTCAACCAGACATGTGCAGGTAGTTCCCCTGTAAAAGGGATTTCCAAATCCCAACTCAGACACAGAGAAACCGAGTTTTTTCTTCAAAACTCGGTTTCTGTTGCACAATTTCTTAGCATGGGCCTCCGATAGGGTCATTTATAGTGAATTCAAAAAATAAATAAACACTTGCGCCCCACGGTAGGGGCGGTTTCTAACCGCAACGCATCGGCATCCCCCTTTATTCTACCCCCCCTTAGTCCCCCCCGCAAGCAGGGGGAAAGCAAGCGGGGGGAAATAGGGGGGCTACCCAACGGGAGCTTGGAGTGTCCCATTAATTCTAAGGTCCACTATAATTCTGCTGTGAGAGGGATTTCCCAATCCCGATACTTCACCAGCCAAGCGATTCCCTCGTTGTGCCTTTTCGCCCCAACTGGTTAAAAAGCCGAAAACTGAATAGCCCTAGGCCTCCGATTTTATCAATTGACTTCCTCAAGGCGGTGTGATAGCATAGCCCTTCAATTCAGCGCATCGTCGTTTTAGGCAGGATCGGCTAAAAAATCCTAAATAAAAGGAGTGTTTTAATGCTTGTTGACATCCACACGAATCTCGGTTGGTATCCCGACCACTACTCCGACGAATTTGTCGAATTCGCGCTTGCCGCCAAGAAAGCAAAGATGCGGATTACGCCAGACGTCTACTTCGCCGGTGAAGAGGAAGAGGAAAAAAATGCCTTCGATTCTACACCTGAAACACTACTCGAAGCAACCAAGAATTGCGATAAGATTGTTGTGTTCGGGCTGAAAGCGCCCTTCTGCGGCATCAATATCCCGCAGGAGATGGTCGCAGATTTTGTCAACCTGCATTCAGACCGATTTATCGGTTGGTGTTCGGTCGATCCAAACGATGAAGATTGTGTGGATCAACTTGTCTACAACGTCGAAAAACTTGGGCTTCGCGGGCTGAAAGTCGCACCTATTTACCAGAACTTTGATCCGCAAGATACGAAACACCTGCCGCTTTTCAAAAAAGCTGAGGCGTTGGACATCCCGGTGATCTGGCATCAAGGCACCTCCTTTGTTCGCCCCGGACCATTGAAATACTCGAACCCTGTTATGCTGGAGGACATCGCAGTCGCCTGTCCTAATCTTCGCATGATTATCGCACACATGGGGCATCCGTGGGAAACCGATTGCGTGGTACTGATTCGCAAGCATCCCAATCTGTACGTCGATATCTCCGCACTCCATTATCGTCCGTGGCGCCACTATCAAGCGTTCATTACAGCACTTGAGTACGGGGTGGAGCATAAACTGATTTTCGGTTCCGATTTTCCCTCGGCTACCCCAGAACAGGTTATCGCCGGGCAGTATAAGGTGAACGATATTGTCGAGGGAACTAACTTCCCGAAGTTCCCCGAAGAAGCAATTCACAACATTATCTACGAGAATTGGGAGCAACTCAATGTACTGTGAGACAATGATGGTTCACATCCATCTATAGCAATCCATTTGCGATACTGTCTCATGATTTCTGAACCTTCAAAACATGTTTATAGTTATATCAAGGTCTGTGATACAATTCACACCAACATCCTGATCTAATTGGAGATTACAATGGTAGCACCAATAATCCTTACAGTCATAGGGGTCGCTGTTTCAGTAATAACCCTATTTTTGCTTATGGTCAAGTTTGTTAAAGAACCCCTTGATAAGAGGATAGACGGAGTTGATAAGAGAATAGACGGAGTTGACAAGAGAATGGATAGAGTTGAAACAAATCTCTCAACTCAAATAGATGGAGTTGATAAGAAAGTGGATAGAGTTGAAACAAATCTCTCAACTCAGATAGACGGAGTTGATGAGAGAATGGATAGAGTTGAAATAAATCTCTCAACTCAGATAGATAGAGTTGATAAGAAAGTGGATGGAATTGAAACAAACCTCTCAACTCAGATAGATAGAGTTGATAAGAAAGTGGATAGAATTGAAACAAACCTCTCAACTCAGATAGATAAAGTTGATAAGAAAGCGGATAGAGTTGAAACAAATCTCTCAACTCAAATAGACGGAGTTGATAAGAAGGTAGACAAACTATATGAGGTTCTCCTTACTCATTACATGGATAAGGATAAAGAGCAATAGCCGAAAGGTTATCGTGGGAAGCAGAGGGACAAGATGAATGATTCGGATTGAATGTAGACAATTCATTTAGCTCGATTGATTCCCGACAGGACATAATTTTGCTGTGCATCTTGTAGAATTTACGCACTTCCAGATTGTAGTGAACGCAGATCTGCGTTCACTACGAATGGCGCAAACAGAGGCTCCCCGTGAGAATTACACAGATTGAACCGGTCCCTGTCCGAGTTCCCCTGAAGGCGGGATTGACAACAAAGACTGCCCACGGCGAACATATCGATTCGCCTTACGTCATTGTTCGCATTCACACCGATACAGACTGGGTCGGTCTAGGCGAAGCAACGGTCGCCCCTCGCTGGAGCGGTGAAACTAGTCGCGGCTGTGTCGCCGCCATTGAGGAACTGATTGCCCCTGCGCTAGTCGGTGCTGACCCCACCCAGATCAATTCGCTGCGAGCCGTTATGGACAGAGAAATTAAACTCAACCCGTTCACAAAGGCAGCCGTAGATATGGCATTGTGGGATTTAGCTGGCAAAGCGGCAGGGGTTCCCGTTCATCAACTGCTCGGCGGACAGGTCCGCGACGAAATCCCGATCAAGATGGTTGTCGGTGCGTTTGAGGTTCCCCAAGCTGTCAGTCTGGCGGAACGATTCCTCGATTGGGGAGTCCGTTGCCTGAAAGTCAAGGTTGGACTCGATCCGGCGACAGATCTGCAGCGCGTTAAAGCTGTGCGGGATGCCGCCGGTCCAACGATTCCGATTGGCATTGATGTTAATTGTGGCTGGAGCCTAGATACCGCCCGTCGTATGCTCCCCAAACTTGAACCTTACGATATACTGTTTGCGGAGCAACCCATCTCTCCCGATGATCCGAAATCGCTCGCGCAACTCAGGGAAGCAACGCACATTCCAATCATGGCGGATGAGAGCCTCTTTACACTTGCGGACGCATGGCTGCTAGCCAACGCACGCGCTGCTGATATCTTCAGCGTGTATCCCGGTAAGCACGGCGGGTTGAGTGCCACCCTCGAAATTGTACACCTCGCAAAGGCTGCCGGCGCGGTTGGGTGTATCGGAAGCAATCTGGAATTGGGAATTGGGACTGCCGCGATGCTGCACATTGCAGCCGCGATACCCACCATTGACAGTGAAACTTATCCAGCGGACCTCATTGGACCGCTTTATCATGAGGCAGATCTGCTGAAGGAGTCACTCACTCTCGGACCTGAAGTCGCTCGTATCCCTGAAGGTCCTGGATTGGGTGTCGAGTTGGATGAAGAACAGTTAGCGTATTGGAGGGATAAGAGCGCGTGATGTAAGGTTCATCAGGATCTATAAAATAGGACTTACACAGCCAACTGTAGGCGGGGCATCTTGCCCCGCGCTGAAACACATAAGTCCTATAAGAGTAACCAGGCGAAAGGAAAAACCGTGAAAATTACCCAAATTGAACAGATCACTGTGGAGATTCCTTATCTGGAGCGTGTACGGGAACACCTCCGGAAAGGTTGGAACTTCGGTAATCGCGCAACAGATGATGAACTTCAAGCAAACAGAAGCGAGCATGAAAGACAGTGGCGTGAATCGTCGCCGCCTACTGTGGAAACGTCGATCTATCGTGTACACACCGATGAAGGCAACGTGGGGATCGGTGAAGGCGCAGGCATCCCCAAAGCGAAACTCCAGACCTATCTGGGCAGAAGCCCTTTTGAGTTTATTATGGACGATTCGGCAGGACCCCTTCAAATCGCTTTTTATGACCTGATGGGTCAGGCGGTCGGACTGCCGATGGCGCGGATGTTCGGTCCCTGTCAGGAGAGTGCTCCAATCGCATATTGGTCGCAGTGTTTCCCACCGGAGGTGATGCAGGAAGAGGTAAAAATTGCGCTAGAAAGCGGTTTCCGAGTGCATAAATTCAAACGCCGTGCCCACACCGATGTGGTCGAGCAGGTACAAGCCATCGCGGAGGTAGTCCCGGATAATTATGAACTTACGATTGACGCCAACACTACTTTTGGAACTGTAGAGCGCGCGCTCTCCTTCGGTCGGAAGTTGAAAGAATACCCCCACGTCAAGTGTTTGGAATCACCAATCGTTCAGGCTGATGTTGAGGGATATCTGCGGATCAAGAAAGAACTTGGTCTCCCACTGGCAATCCACTTTGGCTCACCGTCCCCAACGATTTCGCTTCCCTCGCCCGCCTACGACTATTACGTGGTGGGTGGATGGTTCGCTGGCATTCTGCGATGTGCCAACATTGCCTCCGCTGCGAACATGCCGTTCTGGCTCCAGATGGGTTTTACAGGTGTCTCTGCGGCCTTTATGGTGCATCTCGCCGCCGCGCTGCCGAATGCATCGTTGAGTCATGTTTCCCTTTATATACTGCTAGAGCATTCACTTCTCGCTGAACCGCTGGATATTAAGGACGGAATGGCAAGTGTCCCAGAGAGCCCAGGATTGGGAGTGGGGCTCGATATGGATGCGGTCGAACGGTATCGGGTTGGTTAATATAACCCAAGTTGCTATAGTAGTAGGCCTACTCCGTATGCCGTAACCTGAAAAGGAACAAAAAGATGAATTTAACGAAAAAAAGTAAACGAATTAACCGGACCCTCCTTGTGATTATTGGACTTATTGTTTCATTGGGTTTAGTTACCTCCAACACCAGCGCGCAAAAACGTAAATTTCTCAGCGTAGGCACCGCACCGCCGGGGGGGGCATTCTTCGTCGTCGGTGGTGCGATCGCGCAGGTCGTTAGCAACCACACAGGAGACATGAATTGGGAAGTTTCCGCTGAGGCAACCAAAGGTACACAGGAGAATATCCGGCGCCTCGCCAAGGCTGAGTTAGAATTTGCCCTCGCCAACGCCGCGATCTCCTACTTCGCAGTTCGCGGGGAAGGGGCGTGGAAAGGGGAGCAACCCATTCGAGCGGTGATGACCCTCGCTCCCAATGTTGCCCTTTTCATTACCCAACAATCTTCCGGCGTAAAGACGTTGTCAGATCTAAAGGGGAAGCGCGCAGTAGTCGGTCCCGCAGGCGCAGGATTTGAGTATTTTCTGGAGCCGATTCTTGTTGCACACGGTGTAAGTTACGAAGATTTTACGCCACTCAACAACACCCAAGCCGGTGCTGTTGATATGCTCGCTGATGGTTCCGCTGCTGCTGCGTTCTTGGGTGGCGCAGTCCCGACTGCATCGATTACGCGAGCCAGCGCGTCCCAGAACATCTTTTTCATCCCGTTTGATGAAACGGCGAAACAGAGTCTGTTTGAAAACTACCCGTTTTTTAACGCTGTTGTTATCCCGTCGGGGACGTATCGGGGGCAAGATGCACCCTTCCACGGTATGAATGTCGGTGCCATGCACCTGATTACCGCTGCGAACTTGAATGCAGAGACCGTTTATCAATTCACTAAAACCCTCTACGAACAGCGTGCCGAAGTTGTGAAGATACACCCTGCGGGCAGGGCAATCAATCCCAAAAATGTTGTGAAGGATACCGGCACCCCGTTTCACCCCGGTGCAATTCGCTATTACAAGGAGATTGGCATTTGGCAGGACGAAGGCTCAACACCCTCTAAATCTTCAGAGAACTAAGTGGAGGTTGTGACCTGTGCAATTTGGTATATTCTACGAACACCAGATCCCGCGCCCGTGGAACGAGGGCGACGAACTGAAGCTATTTCAGGACGCACTCGATCAGGTCGAACTTGCGGATCGGCTCGGTTATGATTACGTGTGGGAGGTCGAACACCATTTCCTTGAGGAATATTCCCACTCCTCCGCCCCTGAAGTGTTCCTCGCCGCGTGTAGTCAGCGAACGAAGCAGATTCGGCTCGGTCACGGCATTGTGTTGATGCCGCCCGCATACAATCATCCCGCCCGTGTCGCCGAGCGGATTGCGACGCTCGATCTTGTCTCAAACGGACGGGTGGAATGGGGCACCGGCGAATCCGCTTCACACATAGAACTTGGCGGTTTCAGAGTCGAACCTGAGCAGAAACGTGAGATGTGGGAGGAGTGTACCCGTGAAACGGCTAAGATGATGGTGCAAACGCCTTACGCCGGTTTTGATGGGAAGTATTTTTCGATGCCGCCCCGCAACGTCTTACCGAAGCCAGTTCAGAAACCGCACCCGCCTATCTGGGTTGCCTGTCCGAGTCGGGATACCATGCGGTACGCAGCACGGAACGGTATGGGTGCCCTGACGTTTGCGTTCGTCCATCCGGATGACGCGAAGTTTTGGGTCGAGGAGTATTATGAGATTGCTCAGAAGGAGTGTCAGCCCATCGGTCAGGCGGTGAATCTGAGTGTTGCAATGGTGAGCGGTTTTTCCTGCCATGAGGATGAGGAGACGGCGATTGAGCGAGGCTTGGAGGGCTTACGATTTTTCACACATGGCCTCTCACACTATTATGTTATAGGGGCCCATGTCCCCGGTCACACGGACGTTTGGGAGTCGTTTCAGGCAGCTCCAGAGCCACCCCGTGAGGCGAGAGGCGGCATCGGTACGCCGGATCAACTGCGCGAGCATCTATTGAAGTACGAGGCAATGGGTGTTGATCAGGTGGTCTTTATCCAGCAGGCAGGCCGCAATCGGCACGAACATATCTGCGAAGCCCTTGAACTGCTCGCATCGCGTGTCATGCCTGAATTCAAAGAACGGGACGAATTACAAAAGAAGCAAAAACTGGAAAGAATTGCTCCCATCATTGAAGCCGCCGAGTCTCGTATCCCCCCGCTTACAGAACTTGACGAAGTCCCCACCGTCACTGCTTATCCTGCGTTAAAGAAGCAGCTTGAAGGTGAGCCGCCCGAAGAGGCGGAGATGTCTGAAGATGGGAAGGCGTTTCTCCTTGCCATTGAGGGCGGGCAGCGCGTGAAAAAGTAGGGAAAGATGTCGAAGCATTCCTAATACTACCCTACGAATCAATTTCTGGATCTAGTATAACAGCGGTCGAATTCGTTGTGAGACGTTCCAACGCCTTCAGGTAGCGTTGTGGGAGTTTCGCTTTAACTCGGATTGACTCACCTTGATAGTCCGTATCGAATACCTCACCATGCTTATACAGATAATCTAGTGCCTTTCCGTCTTGATAGGAGAGAGCGAGCGACACATCTACGTCCTGAGTCGAAAACCGTTGGGCGAGCCGGTCTTTTAGTGCCTCCAACCCTACACCATTCTGCGCCGATACTGCAAGGCTATCTGGATATTTACTCTGGAATAGCTGGATATGTCCTTCCTCCTCCAACAGATCTATTTTGTTGAGCAGCATAAGCGTTGGTTGCTCAAAGGCACCCAACTCTTTAAGCACCTCATCGACAGCGTCAATCTGACTCTCCGCTTCGGGATGGGTTACATCAACAACGTGAAGCAGCAGATCCGCCTCCGCGACCTCCTCTAACGTTGCCTTGAATGCAGCCACCAAATGGTGCGGCAGCTTTCTGAGAAAGCCTACCGTATCACTCAATAGCACGCGCTGGTTATCCGGCAAATCGAGCAAGCGGGTTGTTGGATCTAACGTCGCAAACAACTTATCTTCAGCCAACCGATTCTCACTCGTCAAAGCGTTAAAGAGCGTTGATTTCCCTGCATTGGTGTAACCGACAAGTGAGACATTAATCAGCTCCTGACGTTGCTTTCGCTGTACGCGACGATGCTTTTCAACTTTCTGGAGTGCCTTTTTTACACGTGAAATTTGTGCGTGAATCAACCGGCGGTCAATCTGAAGTTGGGTTTCGCCCGGACCACGTACCACGCCACCGGCACGCCCAGCACTTACGCCTGCTGTTCCGCCTGCGCCCGTACCAAGTCGAGAGAGGTGTGTCCACATTCGGGTCAAACGCGGCAAGGCATATTGCAGTTGGGCAAGGTCTACCTGCAATTTAGCGGCTTTGGTCTGTGCACGTTGTGCGAAGATTTGTAGAATCAAGCTGGTTCGATCAACAACGATGATATCAAGGGCTTTTTCCAAGTTACGAGTTTGGGCCGGGGTGAGGTCGTTATCAAAAATTATCGCCTCCCCTTTGAGTTCACTGACTATCGCCTCCAATTCTTCTAACTTTCCTCGCCCGATAAAATAAGCGGGATCAGGCGTCTCTCTCGGTTGTATAATTTCGGCTAGCACTTCCATCCCACCCGTTTCTGCTAGCCGTCTCAGTTCTTCGAGTGAGCTTTCCGCATCGCTCTGCAATTCATCCTTTAACTTAACCCCAACAAGGAACGCCCGCGTTGGGGAGGTCGTCATGGTATCCTGTGTTTCGTGCATATCGGCCTCCTTTCGGCGATAATGCGTATCGGTCAAACTTTACCCCTTAAATCCCAATGTCGGGTATTTCTTCGCGATTCTTTTGATCAACCTCTTGACAGTTCACAAATCATTGGGAGGTGCTCATAAATCTGAATCGCGGATTCGCACGGATTATTGGATTTCGCAGATTGTCCTGATTTCCGTAGGTCGGGCAGCTTACCCAATATGGGATCGAGGCAGGATGCCTCTCCTGCGGAATTAATTGCTGCGTTTCAACTCTCCCCAAGTGACCGCCATTGTTTTCCGACGCGGCTCGACGGCCATGAAGGCGCGGGGGTGATCGGTCAGCAGCTTTACTATGCTCGTCAGACCTAACTTATGTGCTAGGGCGAGCGGGGTATTGCCTGACTTGTCGCTAATGTAGGGCTTGATGTCCTTGTGAGCGAGTAACCCTTTGACAAGTTCTGGCCTGTTCAAAGTCACCGCGTGGTGCAGTAAGGTCTGACCGTTTGCGTCTTGTGCGTTGACATCTAGCTTCGGATGAGCGAGTAAGCTGACATCTGACCCCGGGTGAGCGAGCAACCCTTTGACAAGCTCTGGCCTGTTCAAAATCAGCGCGGACTCTAGTAAAATCTGAGCATCTTGTGCGCTGACATCTACCGGCGGGTCTTGTTCGAGAATTCGAGCTATGGAAGTGAACCACCAGGTCTATAGGTCCAAGTATCTGCTCCCACTTCTTCCATCCGTCATATCTTGCACCTGCTCTCTCCCATGCGAATAGTCCAAAAGGGCTACGCCCCTGCTTATCCATTCGCAGCAGGGGATTCCAAATACGCTTCTCCCAAGCAGCAGTCAAAAAAGGGACGTCCCTGCTTATCGAGCATCAGAGGATTGATGTTTGCTCGCGCAAGTAGCAGCCGATTAACCTCAACGGCCATGCAGCAGTACTGCATAGTGCAGGGCGGTGAGACCATGTTCGTCTTGCTCGTTGACATCCACTGTTTGGTCTTGATGGAGAAATACCCTTGTGGTGATCCTACCTCCATATTTGATCTCAAAGATCAGCGGATGTTTCGGAATACAACCCGCAGGCTCTTCCTGAAAGACATATTCGGGGAAAAAACAATCTTCGAGTGGCTGTCCCTCATAGATGTGCTTATAGAGCCAGATGATGCCCTTCTTGTCGTCTTCCTTGATATAAGGCATTTCGCGAGGCGGATGCACCCCCGATGGGCCGGCCATCAGTGATGTCGGTTGTAAGCCGCGGGTTTGGTTAAGCCCGCCGGTACTTCTGGTGGCCTCTCGGTTGGGGATTGACATAAGTATCGCCCATACCAAAGGCATGTCCTAACTCGTGTACCAAGTGTTCCTTCATGATTTCATCGATAAGAATTCCTTGCCGTATAAATATATCGGGAGCCCCGATTCGCCGCCTATACAACAGACGACATGCCCTCCTCGCAGGTGAAGGTAATGCGGGTATCGAGCTCTTTGTGAACCTGTCGTCTTAATGCAAGCACCTGCTGATCGGTTTCGCCCTTCTTGACATCTTTCAGCAATCTGAGGTTAAACTTGTTGGTGATCACTGCAGCTGGAAATTCCTCGCGCAGTGGTTGTAGCCAAGCATGCAGGGACTTTGTGATTAGCTCTTTCAGCTCGTTTTCCTTTTCTCGAAATTCCGCAGGACAGGTAGTAGCAAAGCGATAACCGATCTGCCACTGCTCCTTGTCGATATGGCGTATCAAGATATTCTGGACAAATAAACCCTGATGCTCGAATGCCATGAAACCAAGCGTTGCGGGGGCAACGCTGAAAAACAGAATCAGTGCTATCACAAACCCAAAGATACCGTTCATTGTTTTCATCTATTGCACCTCTGAAATTTTATCTTTATCGCCCTTCCCCCTGCTTGCGGGGGGACTGAGGGGGTGTGGGAGGGGCATCTCCCGCAAGTTCCGCAGAGCGAGAATCCCGTTCCGCGGGACGAGGATCCCGATAAATCGGGACCTGCCCCGAACACACCCGCTGAATCCCCGATAAATCGGGATTAAGAAACTTGTGGTTGCCCGCCTGTTAGGCGATTCTATTCTGTAAATTGAGCGGATTCGCTTAAAAAAGTCTGAAGAAGTGCCTCCGGTGTCAAATCGGAGGTATCAATCTGAATTTTGTTCGGAATCAGAGACGCGTCAAATTCTTCTTGGAAACGATCCAGAAGCATCGGAATATCCTCTTTCTTGATAAGGGAATACTCGTGAGGATCTGTCTCCATACGCTTCTGAATCAATTCTGCACTAGCTGTCAAATGCACCAAAATTGCGTTCTTGGGCATCTCCTCCTCATACTGGCGTATCTCACTCGCTACGCCACCAGGATAGTAGTAGAGAGGACCATAAACCGCCTCCTCAATGTGGAAACCACCTAACAAGATATGGTCAAGGCGATGCATCAGGCGGATATGGTAAACGAGCTGCATCCGCTGAAATCGCTCTTTGAGCGCAGGAGAGAGATTGACCATCGTCTCCTTATCTTCGGGAGCTAGATGTTGACGGTCTGGAATAGTAAAGTGATCATCAAGGTGATGGTTGATGTCTCGCTCATGCCCCCAGTCCATCAGTCCCTCAAGTAAAGTTGTAACACCTGTGTATTCACAACCAATTGCAATAATGCGCATGTTTTCCTCCGATGCCACTGAAAGGGTTTAGCTTTATTTTAACGCTTTGATACGACCTTCTATCTCAGGTATAAGTTCCTGTAGATCAGGATTGGTACGAGCGAGGTGAAGTGCCCGCTTGTACTGGGTCATAGCCTCCTCATCGCCCCCTCGTTCGGCGTAGATAATCCCCAAATTGTAATATGCCTTTGCATCACCCGGGTTGACGCTCGCTGCCCTCTCGAACGCAGCAACAGCTTCATCAAGTTTGCCCTGTGCTTTGTACGCATTTCCTAGGTTGTTGTGTAGGTTTGCCAAGCTCGGGCTAATGCGAACCGCTGCTTTGAAGTGGGTTACGGCTTCATCAAACCGGTTTTGATCATAAAGAGAGATTCCTAGATTATGATGCGATAAAGCGTCGTGTGGACTTATTGCGATAGCCTTTTTGTATGCAGCGATGGCTTGGTCAAGTTTATCCTGCGATCTGTAAGAATTTCCGAGATAGTAGTAAGCGTATGCACTATCCGGATTGAGTTGAAGCGTTTTCTCGAAAGCAACAATAGCAGCCTCAAAGTTACCTTGCTCCATGTAGGAGCGGCCCAGATGGTTATGTGCTTGTGCGTTATCCGGGGCAATTCTTACTGCCTCTTTGAGTTGTACTATCGCAGCCTCATTGTTCTCTTGTATACGATAGACAAGTCCTAAGCTGTTACGTGCCTCCACAAAATCTGGCTGGATACGGATCGCATTTTTATACGCTAGTGCCGCTTCATCAATTTGGCCTTGGCGATAGTAGGCGTTCCCCAGATTATAATGCGCTTCCGCAAAGTTGGAGTCTATCTCAATCGCCTTTTTGTACGCTAGAATCGCTTCATTAAATTTACCTTCTTCCTGATAGGCATTTCCCCGATTGTAGTGCGCTGCAACCTCTTCATCATCACAGGAAATGAAAATAGCACTTACTCCAATCAGGTAGATGGCAAAGATACATTTCATTCTCAATTCCCCTCATATCCCAAAGTTCTCAACAGGTGTATCACCGTCGATAAATGGTAAAGCTAGTTCTATAGATACACTAACAGAAAATTCTTCCCATTTGATTAGATTTTGATCTTGATTTTTCTCAGATTTTGCGATACAGTGTAGCACCATTAGGGTGTAATGTCAATACAGAAAGGTTCGCGCTTAGGGTCATTTAATTTTCCTGTGAGAGGGATTTCCCAATCCCGATACTTCACCGGCCAAGCGATTCCCTCGTTACGACGTTTCGCCCCAAATGGTTAAAAACCCGAAAACTGAATAGCCCTAGTTCGCGCTAGGGGCACTTAGTTCTCCTGTAGGAGGGATCTCCGCAGCCTGACATAAATAGCCCTAGATTCGGACTCTCGGCAGATTACTATTTCGCACCATGGTAGGTGCGGTTTCCAACCGCATCGGCACAGTTGGAAACTCTGCTTGCGATCCCGATTTATCGGGGAGTGCCTACCCAACGAGAGAACGGTAATTTCGTTTTCCTAACCGCCCCGGTTTGGCGTGTCTTATTAATTCTAAGGTCCACTATAAACCCAATGGGAACCGTAATCTCTGCCAAGTCTCAAACTTAACCCTTAATAAACGATAGAAAGAGAAGATTGGATGAACACCACGGCAAATTCCCTTGATCCTATTACATCAGAACTCATTAAAAACGCATTGGACGCGCTGGTAGATGAGATGGCACTGACGTTGGTACGTACAGCGTATTCATCCAATCTGAAAAATGCGATGGATCTGTCCGCAGCGGTGTGTGACACAGAGGGGCAACTCATCGCACAAGGCTTAACGTTGCCGCTGCATCTCGGTTCCGTACCCGAATTTATGCGGGCGGTCATCGCAAAGTTCGGCGGGAAGATGCGGAACGGTGACATCTACATTACCAACGACCCGTACGAAGGCGGATCGCACCTACCTGACATGTATCTGTGCAAACCCATCTTTCTTGACGATCCAACCCCTATCGCCTTCGTCGTTTGCATCGCACACCACACCGACATCGGGGGCAAAACGCCAGGCGGAAATGGTTGTGACGCCACAGAACTTTATCAGGAAGGCTTGTGCATCCCACTGCTCAAACTCTACGACGAGGGCGAAGCGAATCAAACGGTCTTCGACTTCATCGCTCGTAACGTCCGCATCCCGCGCCAGGTCCTTGGCGATTTACGGGCAGAATTGGCGTGTCTGCATGTCGGTCAGGAGGGAGTCCGGGCGTTATTCAAAAAATACGGTGCAGCACAACTCTCAGCTTATTTCGCAGAGTTGCTTAACTATGCCGAGCGAACCGCGAAAGCAGAAATTGAGGGGCTGCCTGATGGGACTTATTCGTTTACTGACTATCTTGACGACGATGGTATAGATCCCGACCCGATTCCGATCGCGGTCACCATTACCATTACCGGCGACCAAATGACCGTTGATTTCACAGGTTCATCACCACAGGTTAGAGGCGGTATCAACTGTCCGCTCTCATTTACGCAATCGACCGCCTACGCCTGTGTGCGTTGCTTGATGGGAGCGGATGTTCCAAACAATGGCGGCTACTTCCGCCCAATTACAGTCATTGCTCCAGAGGGCACGATTGTTAATCCACTAGCTCCGGGGCCCGTCGCTGCACGCGGCTTGACCGGTTTTCGCATCGCCAATGTGGTCTTTGGTGCACTCGCCCAAGCCGCACCCGATCGGGTTCCTGCTTGCGAAATCGGGGGCGACACCGGTGTTAGCATCGGCGGTTACGAGCGTGTCGTACAAGATGGAAAAACCGAATTACGCGGATTTGTATTCCTTGAATTTCTCTACGGCTCATGGGGCGGGCGTTCCGATAAAGATGGGATTGACGGTGCGGCAAGCAGTGTAGTCAACTTTTCCAACAATCCCGCTGAAGTGCTAGAAGTTGAGCTGCCACTCCGCATTGACAGCTACAGTTATCTTCCCGACACCGGCGGCGCGGGGATCTACCGCGGAGGGCTGAGTTTAGTACGAGATTTTCGTTTACTAGCTGAAGAAGCAACGCTGCAAATTCGCGCAGATCGGACAAAATATCAACCCTACGGTCTGCAAGGTGGTGCTGCGGGTGCCCCGTCGCAAAATATCTTGAATCCTGAAGGCGAAGCCCGGGCACTGCCGCCCAAGCCCACGATGACCATCCGACGCGGTGATGTATTTCGTCATATCGCTGCGGGGGCAGGTGGGTGGGGAAATCCTTTTGAACGGGACCCACAAGCGGTGTTGAACGATGTTCTTGAAGAGAAAGTTACGCTCGCACATGCCCGTGAGGCCTATGGTATAGTCATTAACCCACAGACATACAGAGTAGATGAGGTTGCTACACAGCAGTTGCGTATAGAAAAGTAAACAACCAAGGCTCATGTAAAGAATTGGTGCAACAAAAGCCACAGGTGCTTGTCTCCCGGCTTATCGGGGCGTTACTCTCCCCCTGCTTGCGGGGGATTAAGGGAGGTAAGGAGGGCACCTTCACTTCGTGCTTTGCACTCTTTTTTAATCTGAGCGACAACCAAAAGATTATTCCACGAAAGGAGTACATCATGGCAAAGCAATACCGTGCATGTTTAATTGGATGCGGTCGCATGGGGGCCACAATTGACGACGAAATGGCGGGACGTCCGGAGCGTTTTCTCTGGATTCCCTACTCCCACGCAGCGGCCGCCGTGGCGTGCGATCGAACGAATCTGGTAGCGGTATCCGACGTAATCGCCGAGAAGGCGGAAACCGCTCGCCAACGCTACGGCGCGCAATACGCCTATACCGACTACCGCGAAATGATTGAAAAGGAAAAACCGGACATCGTGTGCGTCGCCACCCGTCCGCCGCAACGTGCTGAAGTAGCAATCTTTGCCGCTGATCATGGTGTAAAAGGTATCTACGCCGAGAAACCGCTCTGCTGCTCTATGGAGGAAGCCGATGCCATGGTAGACGCCGTTGAGCGAAATGGCACCAAATTCAACTACGGAACGCAACGACGCTTCATGCCGTTTTATCGCAAGATGCGTGAATTAATCGATGCTGGCGAAATCGGCGACGTTCAGTGCGTTATCGCTCAATACGGTGCTACTTCCGCCCTATGGGGGCTGACCCATGCCGCCGATATGCTGCTCTATCTCGCGGGCGATGTAGAAATTGACTTCGTTCAAGGCGCAATTATTTGCGACCCCGAAGATTGGGACGGAAACCGTCTCAATACCGACCCCAGAATCGCAGGCGGTTACGTCCGTTTTTCCAACGGAGTCCACGGCTACAACACAGCAGGCACAGGTCCTGAGTTTGAGGTATGCGGCACAGAGGGTAAGATGCGTACCATTAACAACGGAATGACTTGTCAGTTTCGCAAAGCATCGGATTCCTCTCGTATTCTAGAGGAAATGCCCTTTCCAGAAGTACCCCGCGAGAGCGGCACAGAGATGGGCATTAAAAACCTCGCAGAAGCGTTGGACACCGGGGAGGAAACACAGGGACCGATTCAACTTGCACGTCGCAGCCAAGAAATGCTGATGGGAATGATCGAATCTGACCGTCTGGGTGGTATGCGCGTATCGCTACCGATGGTCAACCGAGGGCTATATGTCGGTCGGCCTGATTGGTAGGAGGGGTTCACTATGAGCTTGGATCAAGCCTTGCAACACCTGAAAATTGATGGGTGGTACGTCATGGAAGGGGTCATCCCAGAAAACGAGGTTGATGCCGTACGCGAGAGTGTCGAACAATCGACCATCGTGCATCGCAATCCCAACGCCCCTAATGGCATCGGTCATGTGCCGGGGTTTATCCGCTATGACCAATCAGTCGCTCCATACTTGGCTGCCCGACGCCTGCTTGCCCTTGTCGAAGCACTGTTAGGACCCCATGTGCGGGTATCCTTTACGACCGGCACAATCAACTATCCGGGAAACGAGCGTGGAGGATGGCACGGCGACTGGCCCTTTAATCAGAATAACGCCGGTCACATCCCCGCTCCCTATCCCGACGCGGCGATGCACATTACGACGCTGTGGATGCTCTCACCATTCACCTGCGAAAATGGAGGCACCCTCATCGTCCCCGGCAGCCATAGATCGAACAACAACCCGACCGGAAACAACGGCGTAGATCCGAATGCTCCCTACCCAACCGAAATGCAGGCAACGGGGCCCGCAGGCAGTGTGCTTGTGATGGACAGCCGTATGTGGCATGCTACCGCCCCAAATCACACTCACCGGCCACGGACTTCGGTGGTGGTGCGCTACGCACCGTGGTGGCTCAACCTAGATGTGCTAATGGACGGTTCGGAGGAACGCACCCGGATAGTAGACGAAACTGGTGGAAAGGAGAACAATGTGCCACCCATCCCGCCGGACGTTTATGATGCTTTCCCCAGCGATGTTAAACCGTTGTTTCGGCATTGGGTGAGAGAGGATACACTATAAACTCAATCTACGACTGCAGGTCCAAACCACAGCAATTTACTCGAATGTAGCAGGTCAATAAAATTGGAATACTGCTAACAGACTTTCTATCACGGTTGAAGCATTAGCACTTTGATAGTGACAAAAACTCGAATTTCTGCTATAACATGGTTCTATCAATATGTTTTCGATCAGTGATAACCTCTTGAGGAGGCAGACATGCCACAATTTCACCGTGAAAGTCGCGTCGTCGTATGGGAGGGTCATGTCGCCACACCTGGTGGAGAGCGATTGCAGAATGGCGATATCCTCATTACCGCGCGTTATCCAGATCCCCATGCAAAACAGCCACGGACCATCTCCGGGATGAAGCGTTCCCGTGACAATGGAAAAACGTGGGAAGGTCCCATCCATCAATTTATCCCATCGCGTCCTGACCATCCAACCTCATTTCTGGCCTATCATGGCATGGCGGAACTGAGCGACGGAACAATATTACTACCCATTTCTGGCATTGGAGGACCTCATCAAGGCGTATACCTATGTAGATCTACAGACGCCGGCGAATCTTGGTCGGAACCTGAACTTGTCGGCGCAGAGATCGCTGACCTTGATTGGTCTGACGTGCATACCTACGGTAAGATCCGTGAGTTGGCAGACGGCACATTGCTCATGCCGGTGTGGGGACGCATTCGAGGTGAACGGGTTGCAGCGAGTGCCCAGCTACGGTCAATTGATGGCGGGCGCACTTGGGAAGAAGGAGTCGTTCTCTGCCGCGGTGTCATCGCTCAAAACGAGGTAATTGAACTGCCCGACGGCAGACTGATGGCAATGGTCGCAAGTGACGACTCCCCCGCGGGTCACGGTATGATGCCCCTCTATTGGACCTTCTCAGAAGACAAAGGACGCACATGGTCCGATTTGGAACTGACCATGTATCCCATCTATGGACACTCACCAACACTATTTCTCACCCGTAAAGGCACACTGCTCTGCTCATACCGTTGGGTTGGCGATTTGGATCAAGGCTGGTGTGGCGTTGGATTCAGCGACTACTCCCACGAAGGTGACTGGAATGGTACATGGCGTAACTCACCGACACTGGTGTGGTCAACCCGCTCTGTCCACGAACCAGTAACCCTTGGGCGCACAATCGGCGGCTATTCCAGCATTATCCCACTAAATGATGACCGTTTTATGATCTTCTACTTCATGTCGTGGGGAGGCAACCAAGACTCGGAGACACGCGACATTGAAGGCGTAGTATATGCGGAGGTGTAATCCTTGACCTCTTACAAGATAAGATCTTACGCGACTTGAACCTCTATAGACACGGATGCCATGTATAGGTGCTTGATCTAGGGCGATTTTTCCCATTACCTGATAATCGTTATCTACTGAATTGGGGGGATACTGTACCTGACTGACGGCAATATTCATCACACGAGTCATGTTCCCGGGCAATTATTGGGTGACCGGTTGTTCACACGTGGTGGCTATCGCACACCGATTGAGGGAATGTATATGTGCGGCGCTGGAACGCATCTGGGCGGCGAAATAAGGGGCGCACCCGAGCACAACGCTGCACATGCAGTACTCGCTGACCACGAAAAGAGTGGAAAGTGAGAGAGGTCAAAATCTACAATAAGATTGCTGTTGCGTCAATTTCACTTCAGCAATCTGCCATTTGAATTGTCCCAATCAACCCTGATTTCACTTCGTTCAGCCTAAGGAGATTCACAAAACCCTAAAGGCTCAGATCCGTCTATTTGCTCAACCACTCATTCGCATATTCCCGCAAACTGCCGTAATTCTCTAACCTATCTAAGGTGAGGCGGCAAGCCAAAGGAAAACAATCATGAAAAAACTATCGATCCTGTTTGTTGTCATGCTGGCAATGTGTCAAGCAACTATAATCCACACCGAAGAAGTCAAACTGACCGCCGGTGATGCGGCACCGGCTGACAATTTTAGCACTTCTGTCTCCATCAGCGGAAACTACGCCATTGTCGGTGCTCCGGGTAACGATGATGATGGAGACCGGTCCGGTTCAGCCTATATTTTCGCGCTCGATGGAGGGATTTGGGCTCAACAGGCGAAGCTCACTGCCAAAGATGGAGCGGGAGGAGACTTCTTCGGGCGTTCCGTCTCCATCGAAGGTGATTGGGCAATCGTCAGTTCTCATCATGATGATGTGTGGTCTGGTTCAGCCTATATCTACAAGCGCGACGGAAAAAATTGGAAAGAACACGGCAAACTCGATCCCGACGATGGGGAAGCAAATGACAGTTTCGGTTTTTCTGTCTCCATCAGCGGGGACACCGCCATTGCCGGAATGCCCCAAGACAATGATAAAGGCGATGACTCCGGCTCGGTGTATGTCTACGTACGCGTTAAGGACAAATGGGTAGAGCAACAAAAATTTACACCCCGCGACGCGGAGGGAGGAGACATCTTTGGTTCTGCTGTTGCCATTGACGGGGACCACGCTATCATCGGAGCACTTTGGGACGATGATAAAGGAAATCGATCCGGTTCGGTGTATGTCTACAAACGCGTCAGGCAGGTTTGGACACAGGAAGCGAAGCTCGTTGCTAGTGACGGAGCGAGGAACGCCGAGTTTGGCTTTTCCGTTGACCTCAGTGGAAAATACGCTATCGTCGGGGCGTATGGGCATAATAGCGGTACTGGTGCAGCGTATGTCTTCGTACGCAACGGAGAAAAATGGAAAGAAGAGGCGAAACTTACAGCCAGCGACGGGCAACCAAAGGACGACTTCGGAATTTCCGTCTCCATCAATGGAACCACCGGAAATATTGGTGCTCTCGTGGGATCGTACCGGCACGATGGTAAAGGAAGCAACTCCGGCGCAATCTATTCCTTTTTGCGCAAGGGTGGAGCTTGGGTTGAAAGGGCAAAGGTAACTGCTAGCGACGTAGAGGCAGGGGATAGATTCGGCGTCTCCGTCTCCCTCAGTGCCAATCATGCCCTCACCGGCTCTAGCTTGAAAGACGGCGGTACGGGTGCAGCCTATATCTATAACGCCTTCGACGTTGCGCTTTCAGTCGAACCCTTTGAGCAGCAGGTTATCTTGTGGGGACAAATACGCAAAAATGCCCTGTACCAAAACTTCCCAAATCCATTCAATCCCGAGACATGGATTCCGTACCAGTTGGCAGAAGATGCTTTCGTTACTTTGACCATATCAGATTTGACAGGTTACGTTGTCCGCACATTCAACGTTGGAAACCAACCCGCCGCTATGTATACATCAAAAGAGAGAGCAATTTACTGGGATGGTCGTAACGACACAGGTGAACCTGTTTCCAGTGGTATCTATTTTTATTACCTGCAAGCAGGCGATTTTGCTACAACGAAGAAGATGATAATCATCAAATAGGCTGTACGCCTCATATTACTTGAAGATATAGATGCAACTCTTTTGTGGGGCAGATTCCCAATCTGCCCCACAACCATAGGGCACCTTTTTCGGTGAAGTTATGAGCCCAAAACGTTCATCAGCTGCCTCTTTGCCATCAATCATTTCTACGCGCGCTGTATGGCTAGCTCTGATTTTAATCCCCATCAATGCCTATTGGCTGGTCATTTCTCGACAACCCTACCAGTATCAATCCGTTCCCACTATTATATCACCTTTCTTTAATGTCATCTTCATTATTGGCGTGCTGCTGCTTCTAAACTTTCCCTTAAGGCGATTTATACCCCAGCTTGCTTTGAATCAGGGGGAATTGATAACAATCTATATTCTATTAAGCTTGACCTCTGCGATTCAATCTTTCCAAATGATGCAAACGCTCACCACCATCATGGAGGTCCCCTTCCGACACGCCACGCCCGAAAATGAGTGGAGAGAGTTGTTTTGGCGACATATTCCGTCATGGCTTTCGGTCAGCGATAGAAATATACTAGATACATATTATAAAGGGGATTCAACCCTCTACATTGACAAGCATATTAACAGTTGGCTGATGCCCTGTCTGTGGTGGTCGGTTTTCGTTGTGGTACTAGTTTTTGTGATGATCTGTATCAATGTGATTGTCAGAAGGGCATGGGTTGAAAATGAGAAACTATCGTATCCGATTATTCAACTCCCCCTAGAAATGACAGATTCGACGTACACAATCTTCAGGAATAAGGGATTGTGGCTTGGGGTTGGTATGTCGGGCGGGGTTGCGCTGATTAACGGTTTGGGTTGGATTTTTCCGACCATTCCGTCCATTAAATGGAGTCCTTACTATCACAACTTGGGCACATATTTCACAGCCAAACCGTGGAGCGCAATGGGGTGGATACCAACCGGCATCATCCTGCCGATGGTTGGTTTATCGTTCTTTATGCCGTTAGAGATGTCCTTTTCTTGCTGGATTTTTTATTGGTTCTGGAAGCTTCAGAAAGTGATTGTCGTGGCAATGGGACTTCAGTTCGTTGCGGGTTCCTACGCCGTTGTTCAGATTCAGCAATCATTTGGCGCGCTCCTCGGCATTGTATTGGTAGCGTTGTGGTCGAACCGGAGACATCTTGTCGTGGTTGTTAAGCGTATACTAGGCGACAGTAGGTTAGACGATTCTCATGAACCGATGCGCTATAGCACCGCGCTCCTCGGCACGATCGGGGGCATCGGCTTCCTCACGCTTTTTCTCTGGCGAGCAGGCCTCGCTGTTTGGATCGGTATCACTTTTTTTTTACTCTACTACCTTGTATCACTTGGCGTGACACGAATTCGAGCCGAATTCGGTGCCCCGTTCCACGATTTTGTTTTTACAGGGCCCGACCAAATACTGCCCGATGTTTTGGGGTCTCGTCGTTTCGGTGCTCGGAACTTAACAGTGCTGACGATGCTTAATTTTTTTAATTTTACTTACCGCGCTCACCCGATGCCCCATCAAATCGAAGGATTCGCTTTAGCCAATCGAATAAGGAGAGGTACTAGCGGGTTGGTTATTGCTATGACCCTCGCCTTGATTGTAGGCTCCCTCAGCTTCTTCTGGGTTTATTTGCATATCGCTTTCGAGTCCGGAGGCAGCTCCCTTGAACGATTTGCAAACGCCGGGTATGTTCGTTTACAGAACTGGATGCTTAATCCGTCTGAATTTGATTATACCGGGGCAGGGGCTATAGGGGTTGGCTTTGTGTTTGTCCTCTTCTTCACTGTAATGCGACGGTTATTTTTATGGTTTCCGTTTCACCCGGTGGGGTATGCTATTTCAAATAGTCATGACATCAATGTCTTCTGGTTCTCCGTTCTTATCGGTTTTATCGCCAAGTGGATTGTTCTCAAATATGGCGGGCTCAAGCTCCATCGACAGGCGCGCCCGTTCTTCCTTGGATTGATTTTGGGCGGATATATGGTCGGAGGCTTCTGGACAATCGTCGGTGACATCATCCATATGCGAATCTTCTTTGGTGGCTCAAGGTAGATACCGGAGCATACCTTACATTGAATACCAACAGAACTTCAACCGTTTTAATATTGCAGCGATCGTGCTTGCTGTGCCCAATAATCGGTTGAGAACACTTCTACCGATGATACCGAAACTACACGAAGGGTTACTGTCTATTCGACTTTACCAAGTTGCTTACATTGGCTCCTAAGCCGCCGTTACAAATGAGCAAAGACCGAAAAATATTTTAACCATTGGAGAAAAAATTATGAAAGCTGCTGTTTTATATGGACTGAACCAACCGGTTGTCGTTGAAGATATTGAGATGGACGCGCCCAAAGCAGGCGAAATTGTCGTCAAGATTGCAGCGACTGGCGTCTGTCATAGCTGCCACCACGCAATCACTGGCATGTTGGGGGTCCCATTCCCTATCGTGTTGGGAGATGAAGGGGCAGGTATGGTCGAGGAGGTTGGTGCAGGTGTCACTTTAGTGAAACCGGGTGATCGCGTAATTCTCTCGTGGGTGCCATCGTGCGGTCACTGTAGCTATTGTACGCAGGGATATGGTAATCTCTGCATGAAGTCGAGACAGGGTGGACGTGGAAACCTACTTGACGGCACAACGCGTTATAAAAAGAATGGGGTGCCCATCCATCATTTTGGGATGGTGGCGTCCTTTGCAGAATACAGCGTGATACCGCAAGAATGCGCGATTCCGCTCGATGATGACATCCCGCTAGATACGGCTGCCCTCATCGGATGTAGTGTCACAACGGGGGTTTGTGCAGCAACCAATACCGCTCAAGTGCGTCCGGGAAGCAGTGTTGTGCTTTTTGGTGCCGGCGGCATCGGCTTAAACGTCGTTCAAGGGGCAGTCATTGCCGGTGCTGAACGAATTATTGTAGTTGATCTCGTGGACTCAAAGCTGGAAATGGCACGCCAGTTTGGTGCCACGCATACAATCAACGCCAGCAAAGTCGATCCGATTCCGGAGATCCAAGCCTTGACGGATGGATTGGGCGCAGATTATGCGTTTGAGGCGATCGGCACACGCACCACCTATGAACAAACAGTGCAGGCAATACGCAATCGAGGGAAAGCAATCTGGGTTGGTGCTCCACCTCTCGAACCGCTGTCCCTCGACGCGAGTATTGTGTTCTGGGGTGAAAAAACGATAATGGGCAGTAACTACGGCTCAGCGCGTCCCCGCTATGACATGCCACGTCTACTTGCACTTTATCGCGCCGGTATGCTCAAGTTGGATGAACTGATTACCCGAACCTATCAATTAGAAGAGGTGAATGAAGCGTTTAATGACATGCTGAATGGGGAGGTAGCACGCGGACTTATTCGCTTCTAATACGGTGTATCCGTTCTCTGTTTGTCTGATAGCAAATTCAGGCGAGGACGTTTGGGCTTGCAGTACGCCAGAATCACTTCCGCCACGTTTTGATCCGGCCCCAAGCTGTGGTTAGCTGTCCAGCCGGAGAAACGCTTAGAAGTGCACCAATCCCTAGTTTCATGTTGTCTGAAATCTCATTCACAGGCAGCGCACGATTCCAGATGCGCACCTCATCGATGATGCCGTGGAAGTTTCTGAAGCCTGCGAAAGTCCCGCCGATTCGCAGGTCGTTCTCCTTGTCTTCCACCGGAAACGTCAGATCTGCCGCCTTATCCTCATTTACCAACTTCCCATTGAGATAAACACGGTGCTCGCCTTTCTTCCACGTGCCAGCGGCGTGATACCAGACATTGAAATCTACACCAGCTTCCTTTTTCTCTTTATTGATCTCCCGCGATCCTTCCTCCACACTGAGTTGGAGGTTAAACTTAGAATACTTTTGAAACCGAAGCGTATAACCGCCGCGTCCATGCGTAACGACCCAGTCGTTAGTCACTGATTCTTTGGCAATGAGTCGAGGAAGATTTGCGTTGCCCTCTCCTTTCATCATAAACCAACACTCCAGTGTGCCGTCTGATCCTTCCATCTGGAGTTCCTTAGAATTTTTCGTTTCGATAATCACAACATCATCTTCTCCATCAAACTCTAATGCCTTGCCAAATTTGCCCGGAACCCATTGGGGCGCATCTAACTTACCATGGTGACCAAACCTGGACCTATCTAACGCTGTATCGCCTTCCCCTTCATTAAATGGAAGGTACAGGATTAAAGATTCATCATTTGCATATTTCTGACCAAGACTTAAAGACGGAAACATCAAAAGACTAGCTATCGCCAAAACGAGAAACAGTGTCTTCATAACCTTGTCCTCCTATTGATTTAGGACTTACGCAGTTGGACGCTCAAAGCAAACACCAGAAACGGTCGCGCAACACACCGGGCTGATTGAGCCAGGACTGTAGCGCAATAGTCTTGGTATTTTCGGCGATTCATCGCTGTAGAACACAACCTCCAACGTTACGGTTTGAATGGACTATTAGCACCGCTCTATTTTAATCTTTCCAAAACATACACACAACCCACTATGAAACGGGGAAGATATCACTCAAAACTGTCGAACAATTTCTAATTGTACTTTTGGACCAGAACCGTCGATATTATAGCACAGATTCAAAACAGTTACAAAAAAATGGTAAAATCTCAGAAGGATATGACAAAACTGTGCTGGGATTTTGCAGATATTCGTATGTTGCAGCTACAAATTCCCTAGTTTATGTTCTATTTTTCCAGAATCTGTGCTATAATATTATTTGAGCTTAACCTATTTGTTTTCAATTCATGCAGCTCTATCAAGGATACTATCCACAGCGAGGTTAGAAGTTATTTGGGACTGGCAACCGAATAACTCCATCATTAACCTCCTCTGATTTCTCCTTCGCAAGCGGAAGAATTGTTCCTTACGAAGGAGTAATGAGGAAGAGTCAGTCGAAACGTATCAGTAGTTAAATTCTCATTCCTTAACCGTTTTGGGGTATATCTCCCCTATTTTCTCGTAAAGCGCAAAAGTTAGAAATTAACCGAAACCTAAGAATAGGAGGATAAGGTCATGAGGATATTGTTGCTCACTTTGGCGATAAGCACCCTTTTAATTCTTCCATCTTTGATCAACGCCCAGAAATATGCTAATGACGACTCTTTGATCCTATACCTGCCATTTAATGAAGGGGAGGGTGATACAGCTTTTGATCGCACTAGACTCGGCAACCATGGAAAACTCGAAGGGGGACCACAATGGGTGGCAGGAAAACATGGCAAGGCGATAGAATTTGATGGCGATGATGATGTTGTGATTATCGAAACGAAAAATTCTAAGGAACTTCAATTGCATGAATCCGCAGGCACAGCGGAGTGTTGGTTCCTTATGAAAGGGGAGGGAATCTCTACCGCCCCTCGCCTCATCGCCAAGGAGTCGATTACTAACGATAGTTGTGACTGCGACCCGTTGAGGGGCGGTTTTACACTCAAGTTTAGAAAGCACGGTGTAAAACTTACTCTCCAACTCAGCGTGGAAAAGGGATCAAGGAAAAACAATGACCCGAACCCGGATGCTGAGGTCAATAACGATGTCTGGTATCACGCCGCTGGGACTTGGGAGGAGGGCGAGCACCGTGTTTACCTCAATGGAAAATTGGTGTTCGAGGATAAAGGAAATGAGGCACTCCCATTGAAAGATGTAGACAACGACCTCCGAATCGGTGGGAGTTTTGCTGGCTTCAGAAACTTCCACGGCATCATCGATGAGGTGCGCATCTGGAATCGTGCGCTGCCTGTGAATGAGATTTCAGACAACATGAAACTAGGATTCGGTCCGCTTCTGGGGGTTTCTCCCAATGGAAGGTTAACCACAACTTGGGGACAGATCAAAGCGCGATTTGAGTAATCGGGTTGATAGCATTAACTGGCAAAACGTTCTCAATCGCAGTAACTATCGTGTAATGGTATCATCTCTATTGCAGTTTGCTCCCTCAAAAGCGTGGACCTAGAAAAACTCCTTTAGGTCTATTTCCCAATGCTTTAGCTTTGAGAGATAGACTCGCTGTAGTCCCGATTCTGTTGCGTTGTGACAACATTTACAGAATCGTGGATTCACGGTTTGGTAGCCATCAGTGCGATGCAACTAAACCGGAGGTTTCGTAAGGGCTTAGCTTCTCCGTCAAGAGCCGGAGATAGCGACAACTCAACGAAACCGACCCCTTGTATTCACAAGGGGGTCGTAGTTAATATGGTTTGTAATCACTAGGGATAAAAACCGGGATTACAATGTCTTCTTATAAATGTGGGCAGAATATTGTCCATGGCACGCTTCTCAGTCCTAACCTTACATCGGGAAGGCGCCGTCAAACTACCTTTGAATAGCAAATGTTATCAATAACAAAATCTCACTAACGAACGGATTTTGAAGAGTCTGAATCCTTTAGGTTTGAGAATGTGTCAAAGGAGGAACAACTGATGTTTAACTATGTCACTGCAGCATTGTTGGTCATTGTCCTTGTGTTAATACCTATCGTGGGACACACCGCGGCAGACACTGACGGTTTGGTTATCTACCTTCCAATGGATGAAGGGAAGGGAAATGTGGCAGAAGATTTGAGCCCCTTGGGGGTAAACGACGGAAAGTTAATTCAGGCTGCCAAGTTTGTTCCCAACGGAAAGCACGGCGGCGCAATTGAACTGGATGGCAAAGGCGGCAGCTTTGTGGACATGCCATGGCATGACTCCATGGATGTTGGGGCTGACGACTTCTCCACTGAAATTTGGTTCAATTATGACGAACAGGCGAATGCCGGAAGTTTAATATGGGGATTCAATGTGGGTGGTGGCGAACCGCAATTCTGGATCAGAACGCACCCCCCGAATAATATTACATGTCTCTTCTGGGATGGTGTAGAACCGAATGGTCCCATTGTGGAAACACCAAAGGCGTATAACGATGGTCAGTGGCACCATTACGCTTTTGTCCGCAGAGGTGCTACACTCGACATATATGTTGATGGCAGAAAGGTCGGCTCAAGTAAGGGAGACGAAGCTTCTGTCACCAGAAATCAGGCTTTCGGTATTCATCTCGGACAACGTGTTGATGGGAACAACCCATACGCGGGCCTCCTCGACGAATTCCGATTCTGGACGCGGCAGCTGAGTGAAGAGGAGATTAAGGCAAATATGGAGACAGGACAAGACGCATTCCTATCTGTCAATCCTGCCAACAGCCTTACTACAACCTGGGGACAAATTAAAGCCTCACACTAATCACGGGATATATGCCGTGCGTGAAATCTAAGTAGCAATCTGAGAGGGTAATCTTCTGATTATTTCGGTGACAGCCCGTCACTACACAAAGGGGATTGCCCTCTTTGTTTATCAGACCCTTTCAAAAAGATGCCCCCCAAAGCACTTTGAGGAGGTAATTGATATGGCAGCTTATCGAGCAGCCGTTATCGGTTGTGGACGGATTGGAAGCACTATCGACGACGAAGACGACGTACGTCCCCACTTTTTTTATCCGATGGCGCATGCGCCCGCCTACGTCGAAGCAAAGGGAGTGGAATTGGTCGCAGGAGTAGACCTCTTGCCGGACCAGTTGGAGGATTTTAAACGCCGTTGGAGCGTCAATGCCCTCTACACCGACTACCGGCAAATGCTTGCCAACGAAAAACCTGACATTGTGAGTGTAACCACCAGACCCGCGGAACGAGCGGAGGTTGTTATCGGAACAGCAGAAGCAGGTGGGGTAAAGGCAATCTATGCAACCAAGCCGATAGCACCAAGTCTCGCTGAAGCTGACGCGATGATCGAGGCGTGTCGCAAGCATGGCGTCCTTCTAGTAATTGCCTGTCACCAAAATTGGAGTCCTTGGTTCTTAGCCTGTCTGGAAGCCATTCGAGCGGGAGAAATTGGTAAGCTTACATCAATGCTCTGTAGCTACACCCACGGAGGGCACACACTTTCTCTGTTTCGCCTGTTTGCCGGGGCACCCGCCAAGTGGGTCGTTGGACATATCGACAGTGATAATAGACGGAGCGGCATGATTCTTTATGAAAATGATATCCGGGGGTTTATCACCACCGGCGGCTGGCATCAATTCGATTTCATCGGAAGCGACGGTTGGCTCTCTTCCCGCAACGAGCACGCCGACTTTGAGATGTGGACCCGCTATCCGGATCGCTCCATCAGTACTCAGACCGGAGAACCCGTTCGCCGGCAATTTCCCAACCCAAAGCGCTTTGTTAGTTCTCAGCAAGCCGCTATTGAGGCACTCATCAAAGATCTCGACGAAGGCACAGAAACGCTGTGTCCCGGGGAATACGGGCGTGAAGCCCTTGAAATCGGTATCGCGATGCGAGAATCGCATCTGCGGGGTGGTGAGAAACTTGAACTGCCCCTAGCCGATCGAAGCCTAAGTAGTGGATAGTCATATCAAATATAATTGCTAACCAATTCAGATCAGGAAGGGAAGAATCGTATGGCTCAACCTATAGGAGCAGCATTTCGAGTTATCAACGAAAGTGAACCCAAACGTCTCTACCGGGGTGCCGTTGTTGGGTGTGGCAGGATGGGCAGCACCATCGACGATGAAGTAATCGGTAACCCACACTATCCTTGGCCCTTTGCCCATGCACCGGGGATGCTTGAGGCAAGGAACGTTGACCTAATTGCCGCTGCGGATGTTGACCAATCAAAGCTCGATGATTTCAAACGGCGTTGGGGGGTCGAAGCCCTTTATACCGACTATCGGGAGATGATCGAAAAAGAGCAACCTGATATTGTTTCCGTAACAACCCGACCCGCGGAGCGAGCAGAGGTTACCATAGGCTTGGCAGAGCTGGGCGTCAAAGCAATCTTTGCCACCAAGCCAATGTGTCCCAGCCTTGCCGAAGCAGATGCCATGATTGAAGCGTGTCAGAAACACGGCACGATTCTGGCAATTGCTTGCCACCTCAACTGGTACAACTGGTATACCAACGCACGACAGGCGATCGCGGACGGAGCAATCGGTGAACTGCGATCGATGATTTGTCATAGTACCTCCAGTCTGTCAAATCTACACAGCCATACCTTTGCCCTCCTCCGACTCTTCGCCGGTGCACCCGCCAAGTGGGTTTTCGGTGTGATGGATAGCGACGAAGCAGCCGCCGCCGATCAAGATCTTTCCGGAACCGGATACATCGTTTACGAGAACGGTATACGGACATATATGAACAGCCGAACTGACGCTTCAAGGTTTGGGTGGACGCTGGAATTTCTCGGGGATAAAGGACGCATCGTCTCGCGCAATGCCCACGCACAGTTTGAGCTCTGGAGCACGCATCCGGAAGACGGCAGCCCCATTCAGTGTCAATTCCCCAATCCTTGGCATCCACGCAGTTCACTGGTTGACGCTATGGAAGGGGTTTGCAAATCTATCGAACTCGGCGAAGAACGAATCTGCCCGGGAGAGTTTGGCAGAGAGGCTTTAGAGATTGCCATCGGTATGCGCGAATCCCATCGACGTGGTAATGTGCGAGTAGACCTGCCACTAGAAGACCGGAGTCTGCGGATAGGGTGAAGATACAGAAAAAACGAATAACGAGCTAATACTCCGTTGAATTTGAGGCTGGAAATCAGCGGTGTTGAGCAAATTTCTGTCGTGCTCATCCGAGAACCGGGGACCTAAACTTTTGTTTGCCTAGGTTCTATGGAAGAAGACATGGTGACGAAGAAATCATCGGGAAATACGCTACGTGGAATCGCCATCGGGTTGATTCTCATACCCTTAAACAGCTATTGGCTTGTCCTCTCCAAACAACCCTACCAATACCAAGCCGTTTCCACAAACATGGCGCTGTTTTTCAACGTCATTTTGTTCATCAGCATCCTCGCCGCTCTGAACCTACTGCTGAGAAAGTACCTGCCTAAAATTTCCCTCTCCCAAGGCGACCTGATTGTTGTTTACGCGATGTTGAGTATTGCGTCGGCTTTAAGTGCAACTGACATGATGCAGACGCTCGCCCCCGTCATAGAGCATGCATTTGGATTTGCAACTATTGAGAACGATTGGGGGACCCTTTTTCACAAATATATCCCCACTTGGATAGCGGTAAGCGACAAGAGGATACTGGAACCCTACTACAAAGGTGATTCCAGTCTGTACACCCTCCGGTACATTGAAGGATGGTTTGTACCGGCATTGTCGTGGGTCAGCTTTACCATTGTCTTGGTTTTCGTGATGCTTTGCATCAATGTAGTCATAAGGAGACAGTGGGTTGAGGAAGAAAAACTCAGCTATCCGATAATCCAGTTGCCACTCGAAATGACAAAGGTTGGCGAAGGTTTTTTCGCTAACAAGCTGATGTGGATTGGATTTACCGTTGGTGGTAGTATCAGTCTTATCAACGGACTCAACTACCTCTATCCTGTAATACCCGACCTCGGTTTCAACCCTTATCGCCACAATATTGGTGCCTATCTAACAGAAAAGCCGTGGAACGCTGTCGGCTGGATGCCCGTAGGACTTGTCCCTTGTATTGCGGGCCTTGCCTTCTTTATGCCTTTGGATATGTCCTTTTCCTGCTGGTTTTTCTATCTATTCTGGAAAACTCAGAAGGTTGTCGGAAGCATGATCGGTTTTCGCGGGGTCGCTGGGTTGAGTGGCTCTTTCTATCTCGCACAACTGAACCAGCAGACCTTTGGAGGTGCTATGGGGATAGCAGTCATTGCACTCTGGCTGAGTCGAAGGCACCTAGCGCGCGTTTTCAAAACAATCGTCGGGAAAACAGAAATTGATGATTCTCATGAACCGATCCGGTACAGATGGGCGATCTGTGGAATCTTCGGTGGGATGGCTTTCATCACCCTGTTTTGTTACAGAGCCGGGATGTCGATAGGGGTTATTCTGCTTTTCTTTCTGCTATACCTTGCCTTCTCAATAGCTATCACCCGAATACGCGTGGAATTTGGGACTCCCATACACGACTTTGCTTATGGTGATCCACCAATCATGATGGTTAATGCGCTTGGCACACGAAGTATTGGAGCTGCCAATCTAACGATACTTTCCTTTTTCTTTTACTTCAACCGTACCTACAGACCACATCCAATGCCGCACCAACTTGAGTCCTTCAAACTCGCACACGAAGCCAGACTCAACAATAGAATATTACTTTCCGCCATACTCATAGCGATGGTATTCAGTGCGTCTATATTCTTCTGGATCTATCTGCATATCGGATATAAGGATGGCGGAAGCTCACTGATGCGCTTTGCTGCAGATGGTTTTCGCCGGCTTGAACAGTGGCTCACCTTTCCCACAGAAGGTAGGACAAGCGACTTAGCGAGTATGCTCACCGGATTTGTAAGTGTTATCTTCCTGATGGGGATGCGGATGAGATTTCTGTGGTGGGGACTCCACCCCGCAGGATACGTGATATCGGCTGGCTATGCAATAAATCCCTTCTGGTTTTCCATTTTCCTTAGCTGGTTCGCCAAATGGGTCATTCTCAAGTACGGGGGATTGAAGGGACACCGCCGAGCAATATATTTCTTCCTTGGTTTAATTTTAGGAGAGTTCACGCTTGCCAGTTTCTGGAGTATACTGGGTGTTATACTTGGTAGACGAATGTACGGGTTTATATACTAACCTACGGTCGCTAGTTTATAAAGTTAACCCCTATGAGGCAGCAGGTGGATAAAATTAGGTCAAATGTCAATAGAGATGAGGAATTTTTGAGAATTTTGTGGTATAATGCGTCTGTCAATATAGCGACCACAACAACGTAAACAGGAGATGATAGCCGATGACCGACTACCGATTCAAAATTGGGATGTTCCTTCAAATGACAGGTTTACCTTTTGACCAAGAACTTGCCCTCGCGGAGGAGCTCGGCGCAAAGTATGGTTGGTTCACTGATCTAGATTGGGCAATCGGCGGCGAAGTAACCGATGCCAGCGTCGATAGGCTTGGTGATCGAGCTGCTCGACACGGGGTCGAACTGTTTATGATTGGCACCGGTGGTGCTTTTGGTCATATCCACTTGGCAGATCTAGCGTTGGAAACGCTGCAGGACCATCCTGAATTCCAAAAAGACTTCAATCTCCTCACTCAGAGTATGCGAGCTGCCAACCGTCTCGGTGCGGATTCGGTGTTGGCTTACACTTTCGCCTGGCCCGGCGAATATTCAGCTGGCAAGCCGACTTGGCCCATGCGTTGGTTGACACGGGGAGGTATCATCACTAATGTTGACATGGAAAAATTGGTCGGAGTGTTCACAATCGTGGCAGATCAAGCTGAAAAATATAACATTGATGTTGTCCTCGCCAATCTGCCGTGGCACTATACCAACACCACCAGCCACTGTCGCGAGCTAGTTGAACGAGTTGGCTCCGAACGGATTAAAATTATGTGGCATCCGTCCGATAACCTGACCGCCGGGGAATTGGATTCGGCGACAACAGGCTTTATGAATGTGTGCCCTTATCTCCATTCACTCCATGTGAAGGATTTGCGCGTCAATGATGGCTTAAAACTTGATTTTGAGTACTGCCCGTTGGGCGAAGGGGATGTTGATTACCTAACAGTGCTACGCAAGCTCCGCGACCACCGCTGTGATGTCGTGTTTGCAGTCGCCACACACTATCTCCCACCGAATGGCTCTGGCGCAGACGCGATGCGAATTAACTTTGCTAATCTCAAGCCGCTTATTGAACAAGTCGAAGCAGGCGGGTAAAGAAGATACTGTAGGCGATTATAAAAGCAAATTTGTACGTTCCAGCTGATCACCAAATTGAAAGGAAACACATCGTATGCAAAACGGCCCAGATCAACGAAAGATTAATTGGTATAGACCACGGATAGACCGTGAAGTGTTTAGATCCCTTAACCAACGCAGCGACTGGAAAGGAATGATCCAAACCCTCGGCCATCTCGGATTGCTCACGTTGACAGGAACTGGTGCTTTCTACGCCGCAGCGCACCTGCCCTTGCCGGTATTGCTGCTGATTCTATTCCTCCATGGAACCATCTGGGCATTCCTCCTGAATGGATTCCATGAACTATGTCACAACTCAGTCTTTAAAACGAGATTCCTGAATACCTTCTTCCTCCGAATCTTCAGCTTTCTTGGGGCGTATAACCACGTTCGGTTTTGGGCGAGCCATTCCGAGCATCACAAATATACCCTGCACCCTCCGGACGATTATGAAGTCGTGTTCCCGGTAAAATTGACATTTACCGGCTTCCTCAAAAGTGCGGTTGTGAATCCATGGGGGTTCTACGCCCGATGGAAGTCAATTATTCGACTCAGCCTTGGTAAGCTGGACGATCACGAAGCAACAGTTATGTTCCCTGAATCGGATATGGAGAAACGACAGGAGTTATTCAACTGGGCTCGCACCCAACTCGTGGGTCACGTCCTAATCGTTGGTGTCTCACTCTACTTCGGTCTCTGGTTGGTGCCGGTTCTTATCACGCTGGCTCCGGCATATGGCGGTTGGCTCCTTTTCCTCTGCAACACCACCCAACATGTAGGGCTTACGGATAATGTGCCGGATTTCCGGCTCTGCTGCCGGACGATTATCCTCAGTCCATTGGTTCAGTTCCTATACTGGCACATGAATTTTCACATAGAACACCACATGTATGCCGCAGTGCCATGCTACAACCTAGGGAAGCTACATAAGCTAATCAAGCACGAACTTCCCCACTGCCCTGTCGGCCTGTATAAAACTTGGAAGGAAATTATTACAATCCTAAAGATACAAAAGGCGGATCCGGAATACCAATACCTCCCTGAATTGCCGACACCGTCAGAGGCTTGACCTAAACTTAAGAGAGGCCCTAATGAATAATACCCTTCAAGAATGTTACAAATACTATGTAGATCTCCGCAAAGAGATGGATCAGTGGCTGAAGCAGAGCATAGCACTTGATCCGCCCGGACCAAACGGAGGCGGTGAAGATGAAGCCAATTACGCCCTAGCGTGGTTTCCACACTACCTAGTGACCGGTGATGCAACCGTTTTGAAACATTTTGGGAACCTGAAATCTGAATTGGCGGGTTGGGTTGAGCGAGAATGTCTGCACGGCTATGAGCCAGAGGCAGAAGCACATCACGGCACAGAACCGTTTCTGCTATTTCTGCCACGATACATAGATCTTGTGCCGGACGATCAGGAAGCGCGCTCGATGTTAATGGATGCCGCAGAACACATCGGGAATTGGGTCGAGGAGATCCCCCCTTGGTACGATTATGACCGTGACACGTTTTGCGGCTACTACATCGGAAGTCGAACGGTTCACAATGAACCAGAGACAGCATACGAGATTGCCGAACACTTCCGATTTATCCACATCGCCCTCGCGGCGTATCGAATCACGGGAGAGGAGCGTTACTTCGATTGGTCATTGCGATATGGGCGGAAACGTGCAGAACGGATCACCGCTGCTGCATCACCAATGCCGCTGCTCTGGGATTTGGATGGTAATGGCGTGAATGAAGCAGAAGTTGAAGAGAAGAAACTACACCGGATAGCCGCTCACAGTACACATCACCTCTCAAGCGATCCGTTGGCGGGAATTGAAAATCTGCTCGCCTCCGGTGCTATTTATGCGTTGGGCGATCTCTACCATCTATCGGAGGATATAATTTTCAGAGATGCGGCAAAGCGAATTGTCGAACCACTCGTTGAATCCGTACTTGACCCGTACCATGATCCTGCTGCAGCTGCAATTAGTTACTATCGCCGCACATTTCAGGACACGACCTTTGATCAGTTTATTCGCAGTCAACTGGGAGGAATGCCGCCCGTACCGCAGCATCTCGCGCTCATCTTTCCGCAGGAGGTCCGGCGACGGGAATTGGGCGTTGGCCGCCGAGCAGATATGGCGTATTGGGGTGAATGGTCCGACGACGGTTCGGTACAGCCAATCCGCGAACCTTCGACAGCAGCCATGACCCTCGCTTACCAGCTCAGCGGTAACCCGGAGTTTGCGACGCGGGCATTCCGAAGCGCATCGACACGCCTGAAGATAGCCCGGAGGGTGCTTCGCGGTGGCAGAGAACACGCGGATATGGGCGGGGCCGTCTGCTCAGTTGCAGCGGGACATGGACGGAATTGGGGACACGGAGTTGTTACCTCGTGCTACGGACCGCTCCTACTTGGCACACGCGAGATTCAGAGCGCGGTTGTACCGACGTTAGAAGTGCGAACGCAGGACGGTAAGCATTGCCTACCTCAGAATCTTCTATCACTAATACGACCGTCTATGGAGGGTTACGGGGATGTGGTATTCTATAATGGTGGCAATTCAACGTTATCCTTTTCTTGGCGACCCAAAACAGACATGGAAGCAGAACCAGATTGGAAGGACCTGCGTATTAAATCTGGAGAAATCAAGCGAGTCAGTCTGCCTGAAGAATAGCCTCTGCCTAGAAGGTGAAACGGATTGATCGAGGAGACATATTATGACTATCGTTATGAAGGCAGGAGCGGAACAACTATCTGCTTCGTCCAGACAAATTCCGGCAATTGGTCAAGGAACTCAAACCGTTCATTGGGGTAAGTGGACGTACATTTTAGTGCATGTGTGATAAGTAGGGTCATTTAATTCTGCTGTGAGAGGGATTTCCCAATCCCGATACTTCACTGTCCAAGCGATGCCCTTATTGCGCCTTTTCGCCCCAACTGGTTAAAACGCCGAAAACTGAATAGCCCTAGTGTGATAAGCCTGATAGGTTGATTTTTCCTTACATTTTGTGCACCACACATTTCTCGCTTGTTATTTACCCTAATTTCTAGTAACATGGTATCAACATTTCACAGATATGGAGGACTGAATCAATGGCATTACCAAGAATGGTTCGTATAAAGCAACATTTTGATGCCCCTATCGTCGCAGATTTGCCCGCAGCGGTTAAAGCAGAACTCGATCAAATCGGTACGGCATCAATTATCGGTAAAGGGGATAGCGTCGCTATCGGTGGCGGCAGCCGTGGGGTTGCGAACATTGCCATCGTCATTAAAGCAACAGCGGATTACCTCAAGGACATCGGTGCAAAGCCGTTTGTTGTGCCAGCGATGGGGAGCCACGGCGGCGCAACCGCAGAAGGACAGCGAGCCGTACTGGAGCATTACGGTGTCACCGAAGAAACGGTCGGTGTACCGATCAAGGCGACGATGGAAGTCGTTGAAATTGGTCAAACTGCCGACGGGTTGCCGGTATTCCTTGATACCTACGCTGCCAACGCAGATCACATTGTCCCCGTCAATCGGATCAAAGCACACACCGATTTCAGAGGCACGGTTGAGAGCGGTACTCTGAAGATGTTGACGATTGGATTCGGCAAGCAGCACGGTGCAAATATGTACCACCGCGCCTTCTTCCACTACGGATTTGAGCATATCATCCGGACAGTTACCGGCTTGCTCATAGATGCCGGAAGGGTTGGTTTTGGCATCGGACTGGTCGAAAACGCACACGAACAAACAGCGAAGGTCGCCGCCATGCGCGCCGACGAGATCATGCGTCGCGAACGCGAACTCCTCGTCGAATCTAAATCGCTGATGGGCCGCCTTCCGTTTGATGCCTTTGACCTTCTAATCGTGGATTGGATGGGCAAGAATATCAGCGGGACAGGCATGGATACAAACATCATCGGTCGTATGATGCAGATCCTTGAACCAGAGCCAGAGAAACCAGCGATCGTGCGCATCTTCGTCCGAGATCTGACCGACGATAGCGACGGCAACGCAACAGGGGTTGGGTTGGCGGACTTCACCACAACGCGTCTTGTGGAAAAGATGGATCGGCACGCGACATATATGAATGGCATCACCGGGATGGGCCCTCAGAAATCGAAAACACCCTTCTATTACGACACAGACAGAGAGGCTATTGAGATCGCACTGAACACGGTTGGACTGACCCCGCCTGAAGAGGCAAAAGTGGTCCGAATTGAAAGCACCCTCGGGCTCGCAGAGGTGGACATCTCTGAAGCCCTACTCGAAGATGCAAAACTCCGCACCGATCTGGAGGTTGTTGGCGAACTGAAACCACTCGCGTTTGACGCCGACGGCAACCTGCCAGCGTTCCATGCAGAGTAATATGCCCTCTATCAGGAGGCTGTTATGACCACTGCTGAAAGAATTCACGAACAAGTTCAGAGATTACCTGAACCATTACAAGTAGAAGCATTGGATTTTATTGAATTTCTGATGCAGCGTCAAAGCGTACGACAAGAGGATTTGAATTGGTCTCATCTTTCATTGGCTACGGCGATGCGTGATATTGAAGACGAAAATGTGCCAATCTATGATGAATCCGACTTGAAGGAGAAATGGGTGTGAAAAGCGCAGGACAGATTGTTCTGTTCAACTTTCCACAGACTGATTTGGGTGTCGGAAAACCACGTCCGGTCCTCCTGCTGACACAACTTCCCGGTAATTATGATGACTGGTTAATTTGCATGATTTCATCAAATCTTAATCAATATGTTGAAGGTTTTGATGAAATTATCAATGAAGATTCTCCAGACTTTGTTTGTTCCGGTTTAAAAACCGCGAGCGTTATCCGTACAACTCGTCTCGCTGTGGTTTCAGGAGAGATTTTGATTGGAACAATAGGCGAAATCTCTCCGGACCGGTTGATACGAGTGAAGAATAATTTGGGAAACTGGATAAAGAACGTTCAGAACCGGTAAAAATGGGAACAAAAAGGAGGATTGCTTGAAACGTATAATTGTCGGGATAACGGGGGCAAGTGCTGTCATCTACGGTGTGCGTCTGTTGGAGACTCTCATCCGATGCGACGACTATGAAATCCACTTGACGATTTCCGACTCCGGTGCAAGGGCGTTGTGGGAAGAATTGCAGCTCCGCGTGGATTTGGACAATTTCCGACTTGAATCCCTAATCGGCTATCCGTCAGATCAGGTGACTTACCACCATCAGTCCGACATCGGAGCGTCAATTGCCAGCGGTTCTTTCCGCACTGCGGGTATGGTCGTTGTGCCGTGCAGCATGGGAACTATCGGCGCAATAGCGGCGGGCATTTCCCGAAACCTCATCCAGCGCGCCGCCGATGTCTGTATCAAGGAGCGGCGTAAACTGGTCCTTGTGCCACGAGAAACACCACTCAGTCCCATCCATCTCGAAAATATGCTCAAACTCTCCCAACTCGGTGTGGTGGTACTGCCGGCTATGCCGGGTTTTTACCACTTCCCCAAGACGGTTGATGATATGATTAATTTCGTCATCACGAAGGCCCTTGATCAGTTCGACATTGATACAAATCTCATCCAGCGATGGAAGGAAGATCTTTAATCAAACGGAATCAGGAGTAGACCATGAAACTGGCTATCTGCAACGAAATGTTTGAGGATTGGAGGGTCGAAGATGTTTTTCTGTGTGCTGCCAAACTCGGCTACGATGCGGTGGAGCTCGCCCCTTTCACGCTCGCGGAATCGGTGGTGAACATCAGCCAAACCGAAAGGGATCGCATCCGAAAAGCAGCGGATACAGCAAAGATCGAAATCGCTGGGCTTCACTGGCTGCTGGTCTCGCCAAAGGGATTGCATGTCAACCACCCGGACAGGGAGATCCGCGAGAAAACACGGGACTATTTTTTTGAACTGATCTCGTGTTGTGCGGATCTGGGTGGGAAGATCATGGTCATCGGTTCACCCAATGAACGCAACATACTGGATCCACTGACACCGGAGCAAGCGTGGAGTTACGCCCAAGAAATCTTCGCAGCGTGCGCCGAATTTGCTCAGGAGCGGGACGTCATCTTGTGCATGGAACCGTTGACAAGCGAGGCAACAAATTTCATCAATACACCGGCAGCAGCGGTGGAGATGGTCGAAGCAATCGATAATCCGAATTTCCAAATCATCCTTGATGTAACGAGTACAGCAGCCGAAAACTTGGACATGCCTACACAGATCCGCAATTACGCCGAATACGTGGCGCACTTTCACACCAACGACGATAACGGATATCTCCCCGGTTCCGGTCATGTGGATTATCCACCAATCATTGCGGCATTGAAGGAGATTAATTACACCGGCTATCTTTCGACCGAGGTCTTCAACTTTGAGCCAGATCCAGAGACGATTGCGCGTCGAAGCATCGAGTTTTTGCAGCCCTTAGTTGGGTAAAATCTCTACACCGGAATTTTCTTGACACCGAAACCAATATTGTGATACACTTCAGGCATCCTAAAAAATAGGAAGTTGAAAGGTACTATGCAAACCCTGAACAGACAACCACAATTTCAAGTCGTATCTCATCATTGGCATTGGTGGCGTTGTGTTGAGGGGAGCAGTGTGCCTTTGCTGAGATAAATTTTTGGACTCATATCTAGAAAGCAAAGCCGTAGGCATACGAGCCCCGTTGTCTACGGCTTTTTTTTATGCCTATTTTCTGCGGAGCGAGGGAAAAATGGAAATTCTGAATCAACTCAAGACCGATCAGAACGGTTTAATTCCTGCTATTATACAGGACGACGAGAACAAAGAGGTCCTCATGGTTGGCTATATGAACCACGAGGCAGTGCGGAAGACATTAGAATCGGGACGTGTCTGCTTCTGGAGCCGCTCCCGTCAGGAATACTGGATCAAGGGGGAGACTTCAGGGCACACGCAAACTGTGCGATCGGTCGCCTTTGATTGCGATGGCGATGCGCTGCTAATCAAAGTCGAACAGAAAGGCGGGGCGTGCCACGCCGGCTATCGTTCCTGTTTCTTTCGGGAAGTCTCCCCCGATGGTAACACTACGCGCATTGTTGGTGAAAAGGTTTTTGACCCAGATGCAGTATACTGATAGTATTTAAGGAGACTCCCATGTATTACCCAAGCTTAGAAGATTTTCGAGAAAAAGCGCAGCACGGAAACTTGATTCCCGTCTACAAAACGATGCTAGCGGATATGGAAACACCTGTGTCCGCGTTTTACAAAATTGGAGCCAGTGATCACGCATTTTTGTTGGAGAGCGTTGAAGGCGGTGAACACGTCGCCCGGTATTCATTTCTCGGCAGTGACCCATCAATTCTACTCAGAAGCAAGGGCAATCTGGTCCAAATTGATAACCTCCGTACCGGGGAAGCGGTCGAACAGGAAACCGAAGACCCGTTAGCGGAGCTCGAAGAATTGATGGCTCGCTACCAACCCGTTGCGGTCGAGGGATTGCCGCGGTTTCACGGTGGAGCGGTCGGCTCCGTGAACTACGATATAGTGCGTTTCGTTGAAGACCTCCCCGACACGACCGTAGACGATCGTGGACTACCCGATTGCTTTTTCATGGTAACCGATACGCTGCTTGTGTTTGACCATGTGAATCATCAAATCAAGGTAGTCGCCAATGCCCATATTAACGGCGATGTCGACCAAGCCTACAAACACGCCCTTGATCAGATCGACGAGCTGATTGCTAAACTCAAGCAGCCGTTGCTGATGAATTATACCAGTAAGCCGGGCACAAGTCCAAGCGATGTGCCTGTCACTTCAAACTTTACGAAGGAGGATTACCATCAGGTTGTCCTTCGGGCGAAGGAGTACATCGCTGCGGGAGACATCATTCAGGTTGTGACATCGCAGCGTTTTAGTGTACCGATATCGGTCGATCCATTCGATGTGTATCGTGCTTTACGTACAGTGAATCCATCGCCTTATATGTATTACCTCAAGTTTGATGACATCCAGATTGCTGGGGCTTCACCTGAGATGATGGTGCGCGTTGAGGATGGTATTGCGGAGCTTCACCCAGTCGCAGGCACCCGCCCCCGTGGCGCAACGCCAACCGAAGATGAGGCATTGGCAGCGGAGCTCATCGCCGATCCGAAGGAGCGGGCAGAACACGTTATGCTCGTTGACCTCGGACGCAACGACTTGGGGCGCGTCTGTGAATATCATACGGTGCGCGTGAGTGAGATGATGGTGGTTGAACGTTATTCGCACGTAATGCACATCGTCTCCCACGTTGTCGGAGAATTGCGTGAGGGGCAGACCCCCTATGATGTGATTCGTGCCTGCTTGCCCGCCGGAACACTGTCCGGAGCACCCAAGATCCGAGCGATGGAAATCATCGATGAACTTGAGCCGACGCGGCGAGGGACCTACGGCGGTGCCGTTGGCTACTTCAGTTTCTCCGGCAGCACAGATACAGCGATTACGATTCGTACGCTCCTCGTCAAAGATGGTATCGCCTACATCCAAGCGGGCGGTGGCATCGTCGCAGACTCTGTGCCTGAAACGGAATACGAGGAAACAGTCAACAAGGCGCGGGCGGTGTTAAGAGCCATTGAAATCGCTGAAGCGGGATTGGAGTCGTAAAGGCGGAAACGAGGCGATGAAAATCCACAAAAACGGTTAGGAGAACAACCCATGATACTTATGATTGACAATTACGATTCATTCACCTATAACCTCGTGCAATATCTCGGCGAGTTGGGGGCGAATCTTATCGTGCATCGTAACGACAAAATCACGCTTGACCAGATCGAAGCCATCGCACCTGAGAAGATCGTCATATCGCCGGGGCCCTGCACACCACGAGAAGCGGGTATCTCCTGCGATCTAATCCGTCAGTTTGCCGGGCGTGTGCCCCTTCTCGGCGTCTGTTTGGGGCATCAGTGCATCGGCGATGTGTTTGGCGGCGATGTCGTCCGTGCGAGACGTCTGATGCACGGCAAAACGTCAATGATTCACCACAACGGTGAGCAGATTTTCGACCACCTAGAGAATCCATTTGAAGCGACACGCTACCACTCCCTTATTGTGAAAAAGGAGACGCTGCCGGACTGCCTTGAACTTACCGCGTGGACAGATCAAAACGAAATTATGGGGGTTCGGCACAAGGATTATCCGATCTGGGGAGTGCAGTTCCACCCTGAGTCGATCTTGACCAGTGAGGGGAAAAAACTGTTGGGGAATTTCCTAGACGGGTAGAGGAGCACTGACTATAGAAACCGTAGGGAACAACGATCGTTGTTCCCTACCAAAAACTCTGTTTCTCCTAGATTGTAGGTCGAGATTCATATCTCGACATCTTCATAAATCATGATCATCCCGATGTATTGGGATGCCTACGAAAGACTGTCGATTTTGGAAAATTGACCTACAGAAACTGTGGATTCATGTAAAAAGAAAGTACAAAGCGCGAAGAGAAACCGAGTTTTTTCTTCAAAACTCGGTTTCTTTGCACGATTTCTTAACATGAGCGAATCTGTTTACTGAGCGACTCCCTCATAAATATCCTGAAATTGCTCTAACGCCGCCGCCAGATTCGCGGCGATATCCTCCGCCAATTCATCAGGTTCCGGCAGATCCTCGGTATCTTCAAGGCTTTCGTCTCGCAACCAGAAGATGTCGAGACTGACCTTGTCCCGCTGCATTAGTTCATCGTAGGAGAACGGCTTAAACCGCTCGGTCTCTTTCCGATTATGGCGATTATCGGGATTGTAGCAGGCGATGAAATCGTGCAGGTCGTTGTAGCGCATCTGTTTCGTTTTCAGCGTGAACCGCTGGTTGGTGCGTAGGTCATAAATCCACAATTTCTCTGTCCACGGTGTTTCGCTAGCGGGCTTGCGATCGAAGAACAGCACATTTGCCTTGACGCCTTGCGCGTAAAAGATGCCCGTCGGGAGTCGGAGCAGTGTGTGGAGATCGCATTCGTGCAGCAGTTTTCTGCGGATGGTCTCCCCCGCGCCCCCTTCAAACAGGACGTTATCCGGTACGACAATCGCCGCCCTGCCGTTGATGTTCAGAATCGTTTTGACGTGCTGAAGGAAGTTAAGCTGCTTGTTGGAGGTGGTCGCCCAAAAATCCTCCCTTTCATAGATGAGCGCGTCTTTTCCCGATCCTCCTTTTTCATCCACGATCGTGATACTACTCTTTTTGCCAAAGGGTGGATTGGTCAACACCATGTCGAAACGTTGACCCGTATCCGAGATTAAGCTATCCCCCGTCTCCACAGGACTCTTGTCCCCGCCGATGCCGTGAAGATGTAGGTTCATCACACACAGCCTCACCACACTGTCCACAAGATCTACACCGTGAAAGGTCCTGTCTCTGAGAAACTGTTTTTGTTCCCTATCAAGTTGGGCACTCCTGCTCGCCAGATAGTCGTGGGCTGCTAGGAAAAAACCGCCGGTGCCGCACGCGGGATCGCAGATGGTCTGCATCGGTGCCGGCCGCATCACCTCCACGATTGCCTTGATCAAGGGACGGGGCGTGAAGTATTGTCCTGCACCGCTTTTGATATCTTCTGCGTTTTTCTGCAACAATCCTTCGTAGATATCTCCCTTCACATCGATATCCAACCCGATCCACGTCTCATCGTTGATCAGTTGAATGATTCGCTTGAGTTTGGCGGGGTCTTGAATCCTGTTTTGGGATTTTCTGAAGATTACCCCTAGCGTGCCGCTCTCCAGTGCCAACTCGTTGAGGATATGGCGGTAGTGCGTTTCAAGGGCAGCCCCCTCCCTGTCAACCAAGCTTTCCCAGTCTAACCCCACAGGGACAACAGACTCCTTTCTAAACGGCGGTTTGGTCTGCTCGTCCGCCATTTTCAGAAACAGAAGATAGGTCAACTGCTCCACATAGTCGCCGTAGCTGATCCCATCGTCGCGCAGGACGTTACAATAGTTCCACAGTTTTTGTACGATGGCTGATGAATCGTTTTGCATTTTTGAGGTGGTTCTCCTACGGTTGTATAGGGTATCACATTTTCAGAGAAGGATGAGAAACGACTACATTATTGCAGTAACCGTACAAAGCCTGCCTGTTCAAAGTGTTTATCCGTCGTCAGTGCCTCAGTCAAGCCACGCTTTTCCATCACAATAAAGCTAGCACAATCGACAAGCCTCCACTCCTCATCTAACCTCTTTGCGAGTAACTGCCACGCTGCAGCTTCTAGTGCTTCGTCTATGTGGACGATTTCGATCCAGGAGGCCGATCGGATCGTCTCAATATAATTCAAAACTGTCGAACGCCGTACACGGAAACGGGTTAATAGGGCGATTAATTCACTTAGGACATAGTTTGTTGTGACGACATGTCGGTTTTGTTGTTGCCACTGTGTCATTAATATAGAGGCTTTCGCATAATGGGGATCAGTGCTATCAAAAAAACTCGCCCATCCGCATCTTTTATAACGTTTAAGGTATCTCCGAAGACCTCATTCATCGTTATCCCCTCGTAACTCTGCGAGCAGGGCATCTCCGATATAATCATCATGGCGTTCGCCCATGTCTGTAGCGTTACCTTTCAATGTACCGGCCAATGCGAGGAGGGGATCGGCAGCCTGCACTTCCTGGGATGGGTCGACCTTAGTTTCTCGCATCTCCGGCGGCATCGTGTTGTCTATATCTGTTACCTTACATTCCAGCGTTCCTGCTAGGGCAAAAAGGGGATCGGTGCCTTGTGTTTCCCGGGATTGCTCCTCGTTTTCTGGAATATCTTCTAAGGTGATTTCGGGCGATAAATTGGTCCGCTTTCCTCGTGCCTTCATACCTTATAGCTCCGAATAAAAGTGATGTGGGATTTTAACAAGCAATAGGAGTTACGCGGTTGAACGCTCAATCCTTTGTAGTTCGGCGATTTGCTCCCGATGGATACCGTTCTCAATGCCCGATAAATCGGGCAACTACACTAAGGCCTTCGGTTCGTAGTAGGGTGATTTATCGCCCGTCCCCCCTCTATTTTACCCCCCTTAGTCCCCCCGCAAGCGGGGGGAAGGAAGAACGCGCAATGAATTGCGCTACTACAAACTGAACTGCGTAACTCCTAACGTTATTATGTCAAAATAAGATTATGCTATCAAATAAAAGAGGGGTGCTCATAATCATTGTCTGAATCGCGGATTCAACAGATGACACGGATAGCGCGGATTGTTGTCCCGATACAGAGATTCGGACAGGTCGTACTTAACTCCCGGTCCGAATATTGGGGACCATTATATAATTTCGAGATTAGTCGAGTACAAACTCATGATTCAAACCTAGCATATTTACAGGAGTATTCTAGGAATTCTTGAAGATAATTCACATCAATTTTATAATTTGTAACATCAGGGGGATAAATTGCGACAATTAATTTATCGCAATAAGTGCCTGAGGAACACGAGGCAATAAAAGAGCGAATAATTTCAAGGAAAATATCTTCTCTTTTATCGCCTAGTCTAGCTTTTCCTGTACCCACAAGGGGAATGACAATTTCACCTTTTGATCCTTTTTCGCTAATATAGTACCAAAGTTTCGCCAGTGATTCCCTCAAATTTTCTATGCTTGTGTTCGCAACCCCACTGTCATTAATATGGCTATTAGCGACCAAGTAAAATAACCGTTCTGCTTTCTCCAACTGAATTACCGTACCAATAGGATATTGTCTTTTTTTTCCACGCTTCTTTTTAGACAGCTCTTTATAGTGGTAATTCTCCTTAGCCAATTTTTCATCAATATCCAGATCAAGATGACGGATTTCTGAACCATAATACCGCCGGGTAAACTCTCCCTGTATGCTATGAGCTTTAGGAATTCTTCCGTCTAAATCTGTATCAAACGTAGTGTTAGTAGGAACAACCAAATCACCTATAACCTCAAAAGCATCTGCGATGCGAATTTCTATTGTGACATCTCTACCCCTAAGTTGATAACTAAAACCCGTTTTCGGCGACTCAAGAAACAGGCGACTCAAGAAACAGGAACATCACCAGAAACCCAAGAGTACAAAACCAAACTCCCTTCGTAGACAGGAACATCTCCACATCATCATTAAAAAAGGACACGATTTCAGTTACTAACCAAAGTGCTCCAAATGAGGCAAGCAAGCATGTAACAAAACCAAACCACCAATCACGAGACCAGAAATAATATTTAGCCAAAGAAAAGTAGTGCCGCAATTTCATAATCCCAATTTTCGATATACTTCAGAAGGATAGGACCGCGCTTCAGATTCATTCTCTCGCTTGAGGTTATAATATTCCGTTTCCCAGTTTTCAAGCGCATATTGAACTATTCGTGCGTTGAAACTAATATGAACAGCTAGCTCATCACGTATAATAGGTGGGCATCGGTCGTCGTCCCTATACCTTTTACCATTCAAGTTTACAGCAATGATCGGGATATTTAGCCCTAGTGCTTGTTCCATCTCCCACCGCACGAATTTAAACAGATATCGCGTGCTTTGACCAACAAGAACAATGAAAAACTTCGTATTAAGCAAACGTTCTCTTAACTTGCGTTTGATGGTTTTTTCACTACTAGTGGGTAACAATCGATTTAGGTCATGAGCGTCGTAAAATTGAAAATCAGTGTTATCGCTCTGCTTCCATGCAAGCATCAGGCGGTAGTAGTGGATATCATTATCCGCATCAAAACACACATAAGTCTTATTTCGGTATGGCATTTGTAAATTCCTTTCTGAAATTCTCAAATATAAATTTGTGATTATTATTTTAACACATCAAAATAACATATTGCAAGTAAAAGGTCAATTATGTCTCCCCGGACTAGGTTCTCCAGCACATCTGCTCTGGGAGCTAAGACTTGCTCGTGTGGAGGCAACTGCCCTTAGCTGCGTAAGTCCTAAAACAATAAATTCTACTGCCGGTATTACTACCGAGTTACACCAATTTTAACCGACGTTGCCTCTGAATGTGTTTCGGTTTCTCTGCCTTAATCCGTTCAAGCAGGGCGGTGGCAGGCTCATCGTTTGGGTCTTGCGGCACCAATTTCCCAGAGAAGGCGTTTTTGAGAATTGACTGCCGTAATTGCTCGGCGCGTTTCAGCTCTGCCGTAACGGTTTTTTCCACTGCGTCGGCGACGGAGAGCCGAGACTCGACCTCGGAGACGATGGCTTGTTGTTCGGGAAGTGGAGGGAGAGGAAAAGGTAATGGATCTATATTCTTATGATTAAGTTGAGGAACATTCGATCCATCCGATAATGCAGCAAGGTTAATTGATAGTAGCCATTGATAAAAAAAATCCGTTGGCACAATGTAAGGCAATACTCCCATGATATTTAGGTCGTAAGCCGATGGACAGCTCAAGATTCGCTTTTTGTTTGTGGCTATTGCGCCCCCCCTTTTAGGAAAAATCACTGTTCCTTGGTCTCTGATATGAATTCCTAATCTTGCGGTTTGGTCGTCGTCAAGCGTGATTTCTGCGGCTCGCATGAATCTCTCATTTCCCGGCTTATTCATGTCGCTAACTTTATAAAATGGGATTTCACCGTCCAAATTTAAATCATTGATTCCTTTAGGTGTTTGCCCGCTTGCAACTAAACCAATACTTCCAACAGTTGTCCAAATCCACCCTCTTGGTAATTTTGGCAGCTCACTCATATCAGGCGCAATAGGTTCTTTATACCTCGCCTTCCATTTATTATCTTTGGGCATTTTTCCCCTTGCCTGCATCTGTTCAAGCTGCTCTGCCTCCCACTTCTTCCGCCGCGCTTTGAGAATACGCGCAAGTAGTACAGAAGCAGGTTCAATCTCGTCCTGATGCTCTGCCCGCCACGATTCGGTCAGTTTTCCTTCAAAGGCGGCTTTCAGGACAGATTGACGATACCGCTTGAGTTGGGATTGTGCCTTGTAGAGTTCGTTTATGCCTGCGTCAAGTTTAGTGAAAAGCTCTTCGATTTTGGCAACGATACGGTGTTGTTCGGGAAGCGGGGCAATTGGAAGAGCAATCTTTTTCAGCTTCGTTGCATTTACGTTTTGTATTACTATTCCAAGCTTACTCTCTGAAATTGCGAGCCAATACGCTGGGCTTTTGAGAAAATAAGACAAAAACAATTCATCAATTATTACGGGCCTAAATCTAATCAAATAAGATGCAAAAACCGCTTGCTCTGGTTCTCTAATCAGACAGCTAAAACCAACTGAACCTGCACGAGAGATAACAACATCTCCATCCTTCAGGAGATATTTTGTCTTATCATCGGGTTCTTTTTGACAAAATGGGACTGTTTCCCAATCAATAGATCCAGAGGTGATGTCTGTAGTTCGTAATAAACGCAGCTTTCCTCTATTTTGGGCACTCGTAGTCCAACCATATTGAGGAGGCTGAGAGACCTCACCTAAAGTCGTCCAGACCCATCCATCGGGCAGCTCAGATAAACCTACACCCATTTCGCTCATATCACATCCTGCCTTGGATTCATTGATCTTGTTCTCTCTGTCATGATGATATTGAGTATTTCATTTGCAACAAACAGACGGTTTCGCCTCCGTCCGGTTATTTCCCTGAGCACGCCTTTTTGGATAAGGTAATCCACCCCCCGCTGAACGGTAGGAAAGTGTACTTCCCAAGCCTTCGATAATGCTGAAATTGAGATAGCAGGATTTGCAAACAGATAGTCAATCAAGCGGTTTACAACCTTCGGCACCCTTTGACCGGTTGCCAACTTTCTGTATCGGTTTTGTAAGTCAAGCAATTTTTGGATCGTCAAAAGGGCGTCCTCTGACTGTTGACGCACCCCGTTTAAGAAAAATGTGAGCCAAGCCTTCCAGTCCCCTTTTTGGCTTACATTCAACAGCAATCTATAATATTCATCTCTATACTGCTCAAAAAAATCGGAGAGATAAAGAAGGGGCTGCGATAACAATTTCCTTTCTAATAACATAAACGTGATCAAAAGCCTACCAATCCGTCCATTGCCATCAAGAAACGGGTGAATCGCCTCAAACTGATAGTGAACTAGCGCGCATTGAATCAACGCCGGTTCCTGTGGGTCGGAATGGATGTATCTTTCCAAGTCTGAAAAACACTGTTGCATTTCTGGGACCGGTGGGGGAACATAGATTGCGTCCATTGGAGTACGGCCACCAATCCAGTTTTGGCTTGCCCGTAGCAGACCCGGGGTTGCATATTCTCCCCGGACTCCCTTCATTAGGATTTCGTGTGTTTCACAGATCAGCCGAGAGCTAATTGGTAAATCCGCCAACCGTTTAATTCCATATTCCATGGCTCTAACATAGTTGAAAATCTCTTTGACATCGGACATAAAGAATAGCTGCGTTTCATCCACTTCAAAGAGAAAGAGATCATCTAAACCGGAGTGGGTATTTTCAATTCTCGAACTGGTTACCGCTTCACGTCGAATAAGCAGCGGTTTAATCAACAGATGCACATTAGGAAGCAGTTGACCCGCACCGGACAACTCTTCAAGCTTTCGGTCTGCTTTTGATAGAAGACTCGCCAACTCCCAATCCACTTCGATTTTTGGAGGGAGTGGATTCGGCACATAAGCCCAATATGGGTGACGGCCTATCGTGCGAATACATTTGCCAGCGGTGGAATTTTTGAAGGCTTCTGGGTTCATTTTTTATCACTTCTTGTTAATAAGATTCAGTATTATTAACGTTTTGTCAGGTTTTATTTTTGCTTTCGCTAATAAAATACGATGTTATTAGCATTTTGTCAAGTTTTTTTGCGTTTTCGTTAATAAAGCTTACGCCGCCAAACCCTCATTCAACGTCTCAAGAATTGTATCCAACGCATCGCCAAACAACTGATACACCTTGATCGCCCCGCCCTTTGCTTGAAACGGTATGTTCTCAAAATCATCGATTTCAATGTGTAGCGAGGTAGCGATATGGTCTTTTATCATCTCCAACCACGCCAACTGCTCTGCTGAAAATTCCTTCTCTTGATTGTTGAGCCACTCCTGGAACCGTCGATTGACAGTCTCTTTGTAAGGCTCAAGCGTTGCGGTATCGTCAATTGCAAACCGAACCAACGAGATGATGTCCGTCAACAGCTTGTCTGGTCCCGCTCTCTTAACTTTTAATTGATCCAACTGTTCGTACGCCCGCCATAGCTCCGCTGTTGTCAAGCGATACGGTGGCTTTTTGATCGCTTCGGCGAGCTGTTGAACCTGTTGATAGGTGAGATGCCGCTGGCCGTAAGGTTTGCTGTAAAGGATCTGGATCGCTGTCAGTTCATCCCTGTTTTCCTCGATAAACTGTTTGAAACTCTCCACGCGCTGCTCTGCCCACGCCTCTGCCTCTTGATCAAATCCTGAAAAGGTAACGTTATCTTGGCTTACGGTGTCTATTGTCTGCTCTTGCTGCCTTTTGAGGTCAATGAGCGTATTGCGTAGATCCGGGTTATCAAAGGGTTTACACGCCTCAGAGATGAGCCAATTCGTCTTCGTCTGGATTTGTTCCTGCGTTAAAGATGTTGCGGGGGATTCAAGCAACAGCCGAATATCCTCCGGTATAAGGGCATCCGTAGGTGATGGGATCAATGGGTGGTGTATGTCCGGATCCATCGCGTCAAACAGGGTGTGGATCATCCGCTGTAAGGAGATTCCCCCTGACACTTCGGTGACTCGTTTTCGCCCATCGTCTGCAATCTCACGGTCAAGCTGGGCGAGCCTGTCCGCCAAGGAGCTCAAGGTATCGGGGTCTCGATTGCCGAGCATCACAGACTCAAGCAATTTGTCAAACGGCACGCTCCGCTTTCGCTCAAGTGGTCGGGAATCGGTTTTGTCATTCTCACAAACACCCACGGCATCAACAATCACGAAATGAGTTTTGTGATGGGTGTCAGGAGTAACCGCGTGCAAATCCGTTGATGAAATGGTGCGCGTACCTCTGCCCTTCATCTGCTCAAAGTAGACCCGTGATCGGATGTTTCTCATGAAGATGATACACTCTAACGGCTTGATATCCGTGCCAGTGGCGACCATGTCCACCGTTATGGCGATGCGCGGATTGTATGAATTGCGGAAGCTAGCGAGCAGGTTTTCCGCCGTATCGCCCGTGGTGCGATATGTAATTTTTTTACAGAAATCGTTGCCCTTTCCGAACTCCTCTTGGACGATGTGCAGTATATCCTCAGCGTGGGAATCGTCTTTGGCAAAGATGAGCGTTTTTGGCACCTCCGTTCTGCCCGGAAAAATCTCTGTGAACAGATTATCTCGAAAGGTTTGAATCACCTTGCGGATCTGGTCCTCTGCTACCACATCACGGTCAAGTTGATTCGCGCTGTATTCCATCTCCTCATCCAACAGCTCCCATCGGATTTTGCGGGTGAGCTTGTCCCGTTTGTCAACATAAAAGCCGGCCTCAATCTCACTGCCTGTCTCTGTAATCTCTGTCTTGATGCGATATACCTCATACCCCACATTCACACCGTCGGCAATCGCTCGCTCGTGGGGATACTCTGTGACCAGGTTCTGATGGAAGAATCCGAGTGTCTGCTTTGAGGGTGTGGCGGTGAGGCCGACGAGAAAGGCGTCAAAGTATTCCAGCACGGGTCGCCATCGGTTATAAATCGAGCGGTGGCATTCGTCAGTGATGATAAAATCAAAGGTTGAAATCGGAATATTGGGATTGTACTCCACCTCTGCAGCGGGTTGATTTCCTGAACCGAGGTTGAACAGTGATTCACTCTCGTTCTCCTCATCAAAATCTGAATCACCTTTTAGCATTGAATACAACCGCTGAATCGTGGTGATACAAACGTTGCTCACCTCGTCGATCCGGTTGGTGGTGAGATGTTGTACGTTGTAAAGTTCGGTGAATTTTCTGCCATCGTCCGGTGTGGTATACTGCTGAAATTCTTTGAGGGTCTGTCTGCCGAGATTGCTACGATCAACGAGAAACAGTATCCTTTTCGCCCTAGCAAACTTGATGAGCCGGTAGGCGAAACTTACGGCGGTATATGTTTTCCCGCTGCCGGTTGCCATCTGGATGAGTGCGCGAGGGCGATCTGCGGCAAACGACGCCTCCAGTTTGGTTATTGCTCCGATTTGACAGTCTCGCAACCCCTGTTTCTCTAGTTCAGGGAGCAGTTGGAGGTTGTATCGCAATGTTAGCGGTTGCTGAATCCACTTTAACAGGATTTCCGGTCTATGAAAGGCGAAAACAGGGCGGGAGCGGGAATCCGGATCGCGGAGATCCCGGAAGTAGGTTTCAACCCCCGTACTTTCATAGCCAAAAGGTAAGGGACTGCGATAGCGTGGAAGGGGTGTTGGAATCCCCTTGAGGTATTTCTCGGTTTGTTCAGAGACACCGCTCAGAGTCGTGCCCTCCGGTTTGGCTTCGATCACCCCGACCGCCCTTCTGTCAATAAATAGCAGATAGTCTGTGGGGCCAGAGGACATCGGATATTCACGCACTGTGACACCCTGCGATGCACCGAGATTCATCTGTGCTCGATCTTGGATCGTCCAACCCGCTGCGGTGAGTAGTCTGTCAATATGCTGTCTTGCTCTGTCTTCGGGGCTCATATCTTCTTGATCTACGGTGATGTGGGATTGTCGTACAAATGTCCCTATTATTTTACCTGAAATCTATCGCTAATGTCAAATATCGCATCTGTCCACTAGGGTCATTTAATTCTTCTGTGAGAGGGATTTCCCAAGCCCGATACTGCACTTAGGGTCATTTATAGTGAATTCAAAAAATAAACAAACACTTGCGCCCTCCGGTAGGTGCGGTTTCTAACCGCACCGCATCGGCACCCCTCTTTATTCTCCCCCCCCTTAGCCCCCCCCCGATGCAAGCAGGGGGGAAAGCTAGCGGGGGGAAATAGGGGGGCTACCCAACGGGAGCTTGGCATGTCTCATTAATTCTAAGGTCCACTATAATTCAGCACAAATTTTCCACGCTTAAAATAGTCGTTATAGATTGAAATTTTAATGCAGAGGACACCCCAAGGTATTGAAAACAAAAAAATGTCTTTCTCTGCGTCCTCTGCGTCTCTGCGGTCAATTAAACCTATAACAACTTTTCGCGAAAATAAATTGTTGATCTGCTCATCCATCTATGGTATCTTATAATAAAACTATTAGATCTTTTCAGGCGGAGTTTAAGAGTAAGGAGGCATTTATATGAGCCAAATAGGAGCCGCACCGATTACTGCGCCGGGCTGGACCGGCAAGCCCAAAAACGGTGTCGCAGTTGTTGATTGCGATGTCCACCACAACTTTCGTAACCCCGAGCAATTACTGCCGTACCTGTCAACGTTCTATCAGGAGCATTTACTCGACCAAGGATTGCATCTAGGTGGGTATCCCAACATCCCAATTCGGACCAACCGCACAGACCTGAAAGGTCGCCTGAAGTCCAGAGACCACCTAATAAAGAAAAATACCGGCGGCGATCCACGCGACTTCAATTTCACGCTGGAATTCCTGCAAGAGGAACACCTAGACCCTTGGAACATCGACTACGGGCTGCTGACCGGCCCCCGGTTTTTTACGGATATTCGGGATTGCCCGATCCAGATTGGGCTGCCGCACTGTGCCGGGCGTTCAACGATTGGACGATCGAACATTGGCTCGACCGCGACGAGCGTATCGTCAACGCCATCCTTGTTTCACCTTCAGACCCCGCCCAAGCGGTAGAGGAAATCAATCGGTTAGCTGACCGCAAGGACACCGTTGCCGTCATGGTGCCGATGGGGACAAGCATGCCCTTCGGCAATCGCTTCTACCATCCCATCTGGGAGGCGTGCGAACAGCACGGGCTGCCGGTAGTTGCCCACATCGGCGGGGGCGGCGGCGCAACCAGAACCACCCCAACCCCAGTTGGCTATCCCACCTACTATATGGAATCGCGGATGAGCCGACCCACCGTCGCGAGTGCACACGCAACGTCATTGATCTGTGAGGGCGTGTTCGAGAAGTTCCCAGATTTCAAGTTTGCTCTCATCGAAGTGCAGCAGCTCTGGGCGGTTTCTGTGATGTGGCATCTGGATACGGACTGGAAAGCAATCCGTGATCAGACCCCATGGCTCAAACGCCTGCCGAGCGAGTATTTTCGCGAGCACATCCGAATCGGTTCACAGCCGATGCACGAGCCGGAGAAACCGGAGCAGATGTACCAGATGTTGGAGATGCTGCACGCAGACGAAACGCTGATATTCTGCTCAGACTTCCCGCACTTCGACTGGAACGATCCGGTAACGACTTTCCCCAAACTTGAGGACGATCTGCACCACCGAATCTTTGCCGGTAATGCGCTCGATATGCTCCGAATAGACACAGGGAATTAGCCATGGCAAGCGTTGTTATCGGTAAAGTGGGGGACATCCCACCGGGTGAACGTAAAATCGTCGTACCCTTCCGGGGCAGAGCTGGTATTGGTGTCTTTAACGTCAGTGGATCGTTTTACGCTGTCCGCAACATCTGTCCCCACAAGAACGGTCCCCTCTGTACCGGCGAACTCAGTGGCCGGGTTAGCACCGACGCACCGCCCTCTACCCGAGGCTCCACAATCTCTGTTGATGGCTTAGGCGAGGTGCTACGCTGTCCATGGCATCAGTGGGCGTTCGATATTGTGACCGGACGTTGTCTAGTAGATCCAGAGATACAAGCGAAAACCTACCCAGTTAAAATTAAGGGGGATGACATCGTGGTCGAATATGAGGACTAGGAGGATGTTAAACAGATAAGCTGCGGATCGTCTGCAAAGGAGAAAATCATGTCAGGAAGGCTAGAAGGTAAAGTTGCAATTATCACAGGTGGAAATAGCGGTATCGGTAAAGCAACCGCTCACCTCTTTGCCCAAGAAGGCGCGAAAGTCGCAATTATGGCAAGAAGGACAGAGGAGGGCACTCAAGTTCAAGAAGCTATCAATAGCGAGGGCGGCGAAGCAACATTCATCCCGTGCGATGTTTCCGACAGCAGTGCCGTTGATTCGGCAGTTGAAGAGGCTGTCTCAAAATACGGCACGGTCAATATTCTCTTCAATAACGCAGGTGGAGGGGTCGGAGAGAATTTCCCAAACGAAGGAGATGAAGGCTGGGATCGAGTAATTAACGTCAACCTATCCGGCACCTTCTATATGTCACGAGCGGTCTGGCCCCACATGGTGGACGCAGGCAGCGGTGCCATAGTAAACAATTCATCTATTGCCGCTGTCATCGGATTTAGCAAAAATATGTATGATATAACCGGCAGAGCACCGTCATCCTCATACTACGTTGCAAAAGCAGGCGTCGAGGCCTTTACTCGATACACATCGAGTATGGGTGGGCAGCATAATATTCGGGTCAACTGTGTTCGACCCGGACAAATTCTCACCCCGATGGCAACCGGTGGCAGAGAACATCACTCCTTCAAGCCAATCTTCGATCTATCTCAGATCCTTGACGGTCCAGGCTATCCCGAAGATGTCGCAAATCTAGTCCTTTTCCTCGTTTCCGATGAGTCCCGATTCATAACGGGCGAAATCATAAACATCGATGGCGGCACCCCAAGAAAGCTGTAGAAAAAAATCGTGTCTCATGTAAACAGAAAGTGCAAAGAACGAAGAAGAAACCGAGTTTTTTTTTGAAAACTCGGTTTCTGTCGCACGATTTCTTCACATGAGCGAAAAGCGTTCCTATAGGAGAAAACAGTATGCCCAAAATGACAGGAAGTAAATTTATCGCAGATACCGTCCACGGTTACGGAATTACCCACGTCTTTTTTATGCCCTATATCGCACCGAGGGCGTTGATGGAAATGGAAAAACTGGGAATCAAGCGCGTCCAAACCCACGGTGAGAAAGGGGCTGCATATATGGCAGACGCCTACGCCCGAGTCAAACGCGCACCTAGCCTCTGTATGGCGCAGTCGGTGGGGGCGGTCAATCTCGCCGCTGGACTGCAAGATGCCTACCTCGCCTGCTCCCCGGTCATCGCTATCACCGGGCGGGAGAACCAGATCAACCAACAACGCCATGCGTATCAAGAGGTTGATCATGTCAACCCGTTTTCGGCGGTGACCAAATATAGCGCGTTTGTCGCTACACCGGAACAACTCCCGGTCTATTTGCGTCAAGCCTTCCGTGCCGCCACGGCGGGCACACCGGGACCGGCACATCTGGATCTGGAAGGTCTCGCCGGTCAGGCGGTTGTAGAACGCGAGGCGGATTTGGAAGTCATCATTGAAGAATCCTTTGCCCAACTGCCACCTTTCCGACCGGAAGCAGAGATTGAGGCGGTAACAGAAGCAATCCAACTACTCACCAACGCCAAACGTCCCATCATCGTTGCCGGTGGGGGAGTAACCGCTTCGGGGGCTCGCGCCGAACTAATCGCCCTCGCAGACAAACTCTCCATACCGGTTGCCACCGCTCTCAACGCGAAGGCAATGTTCCCCTACAACCACCCGTTGGCAGTCGGTGTCCCCGGTTCATACTCGCGGGCTTGCGCCAACCAAGCGGTCTGTGAGGCGGATTTGGTGTTCTTCATCGGGAGTCACACCGGCGGACAGGTAACCAACGGATACAGCATCCCACCGCAGGGAACGCCGATTATCCAACTCGATATCAACCCAGAGGAACTAGGACGTAATTACCCCATTCAGTTAGGAATGCAGGGCGATATTAGAAACTCGCTGCGCCGCATGATCGAGAAGGCAGAAACTGCCGAGCCGCGAACCGAATGGGTTAACCGAGTGCAGGAGTTGGTTCGGAACTGGAAAGAGAGCGTCAGCGACGTGGCAAACTCGGATATCGTGCCGATGCGACCTGAACGCCTTTGCAAGGAACTGACCGACTATCTGCCATCCGACGCAATTCTGGTCTCTGACACAGGGCATTCGGGGGTCTGGACCGGCACAATGCTCGATCTCAAACATCCCGACCAGATATTCATTCGTTGCTCCGGTTCGCTCGGTTGGGGGCTGCCTGCGGCGATGGGTGCCAAATGTGCACAACCTGATAGGCCCGTGCTCTGCTTCACCGGCGACGGCGGCATCTGGTATCATCTAGGCGATTTGGAAACCGCTGTAAAATCCGAAATTAATGCCGTTATTTTGGTCAACAACAATCACTCCCTGAACCAAGAACAGGGCGGCGTCGAATCTGTATACGGTGGACGGACGAAAGGCTCCGATGAACTCTGGCTCTTCCCCGACGCCGATTTCGCTAAAATCGCTGAATCAATGGGCTGCCTCGGCATTACAGTCAACAAACCGAGCGAACTTTCGAGCGCGCTGGATCAGGCTTTCTCGGCGGAGAGACCAGTGGTCGTTGATGTCAAAACGCACGTCGAAGGCATTGCCCCGCGGGCATGGACACCGTCATAGATATAGGTGTGTCAATTTATCCCCTGATAAGGGCTAAATTCCTGTTTTTGACACCGTTACCGGGGATGGAAAAATCTGAGCGATCACACCGGTAGGGGCGGTCCGATAAATCGTGACCAGGGTTTCTAACCGCACCGCATAAACGTCGTAGTGGAGGGGTGAACCGGCTTGTCCCGATTTCATCGGGGAGCATTCCGATAAATCGGAACCTGTCGGGATTGGAAACAGTGCCTACCATACAGGGAGAGCGAAAATGTCTATCTGTTTTTAGAATTCACCATAATTTTATAGGAGATTTATCGTGCGAGATTATCCGTATCCGATGGATGATGGTGTGAGAAGTATTGTTCCTGGAATCATTTTCACCGTTCTTACTTGTGGGATCTACTCTCTATATTGGCAGTACAAACAGATGGCAACACTCAATGCTTGGTTAGGCCGAACCGAGTATCGTTTTGGGCTATGGTTACTCCTCTGCATCATAACGTGTGGTATCTTTGGCCTTTATTACGAATACAAAATGGCAAAAGGAATCAACGAGGTTCAGGCAAACGAGGGTTCGACCGTGAGCACTGACTTAGCGATAATCTGTGTTTTACTCGCGATTTTTGGTGTTGGTATTGCATCACTTACAATCCAGCAGTGGGAAATCAACAAGTTCTACAATGCACGTGAAGACGTTTAATCACATACATCTCGCACGAATTTTCCTGATCGGACTTGCTCTCGTTGGTGTATACACGGCATGGTCAGGCATATTGCCCGAAAAGATGAAACTCATTCCGTGTCTATTTCACCTTATCACGAATATAGCGTGTCCCGGTTGTGGCATGACGCGTGCCTGTGTCTCTCTGGCACAAGGTAAATTCGCTGCGGCATGGGGTTATCATCCGTTTGCATTTTTTATTGTTCCGTTAGCCGTTGGTATCTCATGGACCCCAACCCGACTCCGAGACAGTTGGGTAAAACTCTCCGCTCCCATCCGAAACTGCATCACGGGGGTCGGAATCGCTCTCGTTTTTGGACTTTGGATTTATCGCTTAACCTATTTGACGCTATAATGAGTAGTAGAATCGTTATTTATAATGGATCTTAGAATTAATGAGACATTCCAATCTCCCGTTGGGTAGGCCCCCCCTTTATCTCCCGCTAGCGGGGGGATAAAGGGGGGGCGATGCGGGGCGGTTTCCCCCCGCCCCTACCGTAGGGCGCAAGTGTCTATTTATTTTAATTCACTATAGATCTTATGATCCCATCAAAAGGAGAGACACCGATGGCAATAGCAATGACGCAGCAGCAGGAAAAGGACTTTGACGAAAAGGGATACATTATCCTCGAAGATTTTTTAACCCAAGAAGAGCTAGACCGATTACTATCGGCTGTTGATGAGGTAAAAGCTAGGGTTCGGCGCGCTGATGGCGGGGCTGCCAACGACCCCTTCACTATCCGCAATGCGTTAGCTCAGCACGAAGCGTTCCTCGACCTGATTGACCACCCTAAGATGTTGCCGCTGGTCATTGACGCCATCGGCTGGAACATCCAGATCCGAACCACGCACCTCGATTATCGTCCGCCCTACCCAAAAGGCCTGAACCCCGGTGCTATTGGTGCTGCCGATGGAGACGACCAAAAAGCTGGGTACAACAACCTCGGTTGGCATCCAGATCTGTCGGGCAAAGAGCTTTTTGAGGGTCCTTCACTGGACGGGCGGTTGCCCTTTATGGAGATTAAGGTGTTCTATGTCTTTTCTGATCTGAGTGAGTCCAATTCCGGCAACCTCTGGTTGATGCCGGGTAGCCACAAACGCCCCCTACAAGAATGGCGCGAAGCGCGAGGTAAACTTGATCTCTCCGAGGCAGTTGAACTCAGGTTGAAACCGGGAGCTGCGGTCCTGTGGCGCACAGCGACTTGGCACTGTGTTGGCCCAAACCTCTCGGACAAAACCCGCAAGATTATGCACGTCGGCTACCACTACCGGTGGCTCCGTCCGGCGGATTACATTGAGCAGTCGCCGGAGTTGATTGCCAAAAGTTCACCGATACGACAGCAATTACTCGGTGCGTTGGCATCAAAGGACAATCCGTTGGGGACTTCCCCTGAGTTTCAACCTCACTCTCAATACTGGATTACAAAAAATCCGGACGATGTTCCATTGAGAGCCTGGGCGGAATCACACGAGCGATGAAAACGCTTGCTCGTTATGCCGGATTGATACCCAGCACAAATGGGTAAAAGTAGAAGGAAAGCAATATGAGCCTCGAACCGATAGATTACCAGACCCAACCCATCAACGACATCGTCCGAGAAAACCAACTGCCGGGAGATCCGCCAACCGAGTGGGACATTAACGGTTGGGGCGATCCGACCATTCAAGGCTTCGGGCACGACATCAGTATCAATCGCGGTGGGACAATCTTCTTCAAGATCAAAACCGATTCGACCGATTATCGGATAGACATCTACCGAATGGGTTACTACGGTGGGATGGGTGCTCGTCGCGTCGACACGGTCAAGCCATCGGTCAAACTCCCCCAGCACCAGCCGGACGGTCTGAGGGACGAGACCACTTACCTCTACGATTGTGGCAACTGGGAAGTTTCAGCGTCTTGGCAAGCACCGTCAGATGCGACATCGGGAATCTATTTCGCACGTCTAGTACGACAGGACTCAAACCCTGCAAGTTGGCGGGCGGACAACAGCCAAGAAAGCCCAGCGGAGGCACCGTCTGCCTCACCACACGCCTACGGCGCGTTGGGATATGGACGGCTTGCCAATGCGCTGCGTGAGCCGCGAGCAAGTCACATCTATTTCGTTGTGCGGCACGACGACAGCCACTCTGACATTCTCTTCCAAACTTCCGATACTACTTGGCAGGCTTACAACCCCTACGGTGGTTACTGCACCTATGGCAGGGTTAACCCGGGTTTCCCACGGTCAATCGGTATTCCTCCCCGTGCCTACAAGGTCAGTTACAACCGCCCGCTCGAGACGCGCGATTACCGGGCGGTCAATATGGTTTTCAACGCTGAGTATCCTTTCGTCCGTTGGCTTGAATCTAACGGCTATGACGTCACCTACTTCACCGGTGTTGATAGCGATAGACGTGGCGAGGAAATTCGCAAACACCGACTATTTCTGTCAGTCGGCCACGACGAATACTGGTCTCTCGACCAGAGACGGCATGTCGAGGCAGCGCGCGATGCGGGCATTCATCTTGCCTTTTTCAGCGGCAATGAAGTTTTTTGGAAAACCCGATGGGAGCCTTCCACCGACGAGGAAGGGGTTCCGCATCGGACATTAGTTACCTACAAGGAAACACACGATAACGCTAAGATCGATCCCGTCGCTGACGTTTGGACAGGGACATGGCGTGACCCACGCCCTTTCAATCCGGAGGGACCGCAGCCCGAAAACGCTCTAACCGGCACTATTTTCACGGTGAACGCATGGCGCAATGACCCACTCATCGTGCCTGCCAAATACGCCGCCCTACGGTTCTGGCGTAACACAGAGATTGCCAAACTCAAGCCGGGTGAGAAGGCGGTTTTGCTGAAGGGCTTGCTCGGTCATGAGTGGGATGAAGATATAGACAACGGGTTTCGTCCACCCGGTCTGTTTCACCTATCAGAAACGACTATCGACAACGTCCCCTACATTCAGGACCACGGCTCGGTTTACGATTCAGGCACCGCGACACACCACCTGACGCTCTATCGCCACGAGTCCACCAAGGCCCCCCAACACGCTTTACATAAAGAGAGTGGAAGTCCCCGCGGTGCGTTGGTCTTCGGTGCAGGCACAGTGCAGTGGGCTTGGGGCTTAGACCCACATCACGATACCGAGACCGGTATACCGCCGGAGCGCGCGAATACCAATTCTACCCGGGTAGGTGTGGATCCGAACGGGCCCGATAGGAATATTCAACAAGCGACCGTCAATCTGTTTGCGGATATGGGCGTACAGCCTCAGACGCTACAAGCGGACCTGACGCCGGCGAGCGCGTCCATCGACGAGCAATCTCCAACCTCAACGGTACACCTTCCAACCGACGGTGCGACACTGCCTCTAGAAACCTTGAAAGTCAGCGGCACCGCTCAAGATGCCGATGGTCAAGTCGCTGCGGTTGAGGTTTCCGTAGATAACGGCCTCAGTTGGCATCCGGCAAGTGGATGCGAGACATGGAGCTATGAATGGCTGCCGGCAGAGCCGGGGTGCGTGACCATCCTGAGCCGAGCCGTCGACGACAGCGGCAACCTGGAACGTCCGGGACAAGGTGTAACGGTCACGATTCAACCGACCTAGATGCCGTTTCGGAAAACTCGTGGCGGTGGTTCTACGCCAGACTGATTGCCATTGATCCCGATGGAAAAAGGAAGATTACGATGAAAGCTTCATCTCAAGAAAATGCCCAACAATGGATTGAAAGCTGGAAACGTGCATCAGTTGCCTTAAAAACAGTGAAACGTCACGAACTCCGTAACCATGATCCTGCGAAAAACCGAGCTATTGTGGACGGGAGGTTACAAGGGGCTTTTTATGAAAATGAAGTCATAGTAAGTATCTTAGGGGTGTGAATCCCGGATGAATGCCTACTTCTCGAAAGTTAGTAAAGGAGAATAACAATGCCGATGCTCAATATTGGATCGACTAAGCAGCTCTTCTTTGATGATTATCTGATTGAGAGCTTGGTCAACGCAAAACAGGGACTGAACCCCGCGGTAAAGGTGGACGACAACCCTGTTATCCGACCGGAACGTCCGTGGGAAGGAAACTTCATGCGGCCCAACAAGGTAATTTTTGACCCAATCGACCAAATCTTCAAGATGTGGTATTCCTCCGCAACCATCACAGTACGCTTGGAAAACGGGAAGCCGGTCCCGGGTGGAGCCGCGGGGCTTGTCTTAGACACTCAAGGGAGTGTGATGTGCTTGGCAACCTCTGAAGATGGAATTTACTGGGAGCGACCAGCACTGGGGCTCGTTGAATTCGACGGCTCAACGGATAATAACATCCTCCCCACAAAAGAGGGGCTCCCCTCAGCACCGGCCTTTCAAGACCTGCACGAGAAAGATCCTGCCAAACGGTATAAAGCACTAATCATGATCGGCGACACACAGAAACGGGGGATGCAATACGATCTCTTCTATTCCCCGGATGGGATTAACTGGACTCCCTACGAAGGCAACCCGGTCATAGATACCGGACAGGAGTTGGGACGTTGGGCGGGCCGTTTCCAGGGCTGGGACCCAATACGCGAGACATACTACGTCACCATGGAAGCCAGCCACCACTGGCGGGGCCCTTACGGCAAACGGCTGATCGGCAGGGCAGAGAGTCCAGACATGATCCACTGGAGCGAACCAGAAATTATCCTTGTACCGGACAAGGATGACTTTCCTGACACTGAATTCTACAGCCTGCCGGTCATCGCCTATGAGGGTATCTACGTTGGGTTGCTGTGGATCTTCCGCACCACCAATGTGACCCATCATCCAGAGGTTGTTTTCAGTCGGGACGGGTTTCACTTTCAGCGGAACTACCGAGAGCCTTTCATCCCACGCGGCGGTGCCCGAGCGGACTTCGACTCCAGCAGCGTTTATGCTGAAACCATGATTGTTCACGGGGATAACATCTTCACCTACTATATCGGCACAAACAGCCGATCCCCTGAAATTGCCCTAGAATTGGGTGACAAGTCTGCGGAGGGCATCGGGCTGGCAGTCTCACGTCTGGATGGGTTCGTATCTATCGACAGTGGGAAAGGTTGGGTGGTCAAGGATAGGTCTGAGGAGGAGCTGCGACACATCTATGGCGAGCGGCAAATCTTCAATGAACCTGAATCCTTCGGTCAGATGACGACTCGACCATTCGGGTTCTCCGGATCACGCTTGTATCTGAACACAAGCATGGCCCCGATTGCTGCGGGGCCAAGTCCCGGCGAGGTAAAGGTAGAGATTTTGAGGGCAAACCATAAGAAGTTGCCCGGATTCAGCTTCAACGACGCAGATTCAATCACAGTGGGTAGCACCGCCCACCCCGTATCGTGGAACGGTAATTCTGACGTGAGTGCGCTGGCTGGCAAACCGATAAAGCTACGTTTCTATTTCAAGAACGCCAAACTCTACTCATTCCAATTCAAATAATATAACGCTAGGTATTGAAGTGCCATCGGTTTTCTGTTAAAGCTGAAGTGGTCTAGCCTTCACTCCAGAGGAGCGATATGTCTATAGCGAGAGCGATCTGCCCAATCCTCGCGCGCCAGAGGAGTGCTATGTGTATAGAAATATCGTCAGACAGGGTTCAATAATCCAAACGCTTAAAGGGTAACGCACCATGAAATTAACAAAGGATCAGTTGGCTCATTTCGATACCGAAGGTTGGTTGCTACTGAAAAACCGGTTTTCCCAAGCAGAAATCGATGTCCTCAAAAATGAACTCCCGAAGATTTTCGCCATGCGGCGCGAGGAGGTCTGGCGTGAAAAGGAGGGAGAAGCGGTCCGTACTGCCTTCGCCGCACATACCTACAATGAGACGTTTGACCGCTTGGGACGACATCCCCGCTTAATCGAGCCGGTTATGCAGCTTCTCGATGGGCCCGTGTACATGCACCAGTACAAAATTAACGGGAAGGCTGCGTTCAACGGCGATGTCTGGCAGTGGCATCAAGATTACGGCACATGGGCCCGCGACGACCTGATGCCACAACCACGGGCGATGAACATTGCAGTGTTCCTTGATGAGGTGACCGAATTCAACGGTCCTCTCTACCTCATCCCACGCAGCCACAAGCAAGGTGTGATAGAAGCAGGGCATGACACCTTGACGACATCCTATCCACTGTGGACACTCGATAAGGAAAAGATCAGAGATCTGGCAGACGAAGGCGGGATTATCGCACCCAAGGGGGTGCCGGGCACCGTGCTGATGTTCCACTCAAACATGGTGCATGCCTCTGCACCGAACATCAGTCCGTGGGACAGAGTGATTGTATACTTGAGCCTCTGCCATGTGGATAATCACATCCGCCGGTTCAAGCGCCCAGAATGGATCGCCCACCGCGACTTTACACCAATCGAGCCGCTGGACGATCACTGCCTGCTAGCACTCGCTTGATTCAATAATCGAATTAACCACTGCATATCTACATGGTCATGGCTTGGATATATCTATCCAAACTGGGCAGGGCTACTATAGTGAAGTTAAAAAATAAATAGACACTTGTGCCCCACGGTAGGGGCGGTTTCTAACCGCACCGCATCGCCCCCCTTAATCCCCCCGCTAGTTTTCCCCCCTGCTTGCGGGGGGGACTCAGGGAGGGGAGAATAAAGGGGGTGCCTACCCAACGGGGGCTTGGCGTGTCTCATTAATTCTAAGGTCCACTATAGTTAATATCCTTTGGTCTGGTCGAAACGGCTGAGTAGATCATCATCACCCATCAGGAATCGTTTCAGATTCTCACAGAAGGTGTCCAGCCACCGAGGTCCCCGCATCGGCGAGTTGCCGGCCATGTGAGGGGTAATAATCACATTCTCCATCTTCCACAGGGGATGATCATCCGCCACCGGTTCCACAGGTAGCACATCCAGACCGGCACCAGCGATAAGGCCTTGTTCCAGTGCCTCCATTAGTGCTGCTTCGTTAATAATCTTGCCACGACTGACGTTGATCAGTAACGCGTCGGACTTCATGTGGCGGAATGCTTCTCGATTGAACATCTCTTCCGTTTCTGACGTAAGCGGTGCACAGATTACAACTACGTCGGAGACCTCAAGTAGATCATGGAAGCGGTCTAACCCCCAGCATGCTTCAACGTAATCGGGGATGGTGGCAGGGGCAGGGTCAACGGCAAACACCCGCATACCGAAAGCGTGAGCGCGTTTCGCTGTCTCACGCCCGGATCCGCCCAGTCCAATAATCCCCATGGTGCTACCAATCAGTTCCCGCGCCATCAGACAGTTGTTGCTCCAACTGCCGTTACGGGTCACCACTGCGACATCTCGCGTAAGACCCAAGATGAGCGCGAATGCGTGCTCTGCCAAGTGTATCCCCACAAAGCCCTTTGCCGTTGTAATAATAAGGTCGCTTTTTTCAATCTCCGAACTCATCAGAAAGTCAATCCCTGCGGAATAGTACGCTATCCAACGCACCCGCTTCGCTTTTGGGAAATATTTCGGTCGCACATCGCCAATCAGAATATCCGCTCGGGGAAGTTCTTCCTCAAATTTCTCCTCAGAGCCGGCTACTGTAAGCTCAACTTGGTCGGACACCGCACGGATCCGTTCGGCGGACGCATCGTCCATGTGCATTGTAAGTACTTTGGTTGTCATAATAAACTCAGATTAAATTCCTCCCTCGTTAGGTTCAGCCTGCGATCATTCGCGAAAGGATGCTACGCCGGCATGGTTCGCTTGGTGTACTCTCGGCATAGTGCTGCGATTTCGGGACCGCCCCCGCAGATCAAGATGTCGTTGTCGATCTGTTCCTTGTAGTTATCAACATTAATCGAATCACAGAACTCGATGCCTGCCGCTTTACGGGCAGCATTTACTCGCGCACGCGCCCCAGCCATCTCAGGGCTATACGGTGGATCATGTGCATCCGGATCACCAAAAGAATACCCCATGTCACCGGGTCCCCACTCGACGTAGGTGAGCCCCGGCACTTTGCAGGTCGCTTCACAATTCTCAAGGGCACGGCGATTTTCGATTTTCAACCCCACGATTAACTCGCCCTCCGGGTTCAGGGGCCAGACATCTGCCTTCTGCAGATATGTCGAGTGATCCATGTCCCAGATATGCCCCGCACCGCCACCGCTGCCTCGCCGTCCCTGGTCCAGCCCTTCCCCTACACCAATGTTATGGAAGGGGAACCGCATGGATTCGATCAGTGCCTTCACCGCCCCCGGAGTCTCGGCGTGACAGAGCACGAAACCGTGAACACCGCAATCGAGGTAGTGTGTTACCATCCAAGCGTTTGCCCGCACCACATGCTCATCGGTCCCTTGCATGGGCAGCGTTATCAATACGGTTGGCGTTGGATGTCCGCTCCTTGTGGGGCCCGCCGCTGCCAATCCCCTCATGAATTCCCGCACGCCCAGTATGTTCAGCGCGACATGCTCTTGTTCGAGCAGGAGGAAATCGTTATCAGTATGACAGGCGTTAACGCCGCCCTCGAATGACAAATCTCCGCTGCCGCCGTAAATGAGGGTATGTCGCCCCTCAAGGAGTTCAATAGCACGATTGACTCTACCCATGAGATTTACTCCCTTTCTTTTTTATTCGCGTCTCCGCTTTTTTAACACGATAATAATGATAACGATGAGAACAATGGCAATCCACCAATTATGTGTGACCCAGCTCCAGAAGATGTTGAACGCAATCCAAGCTAAGACTTCAATTCCGAGAACAATCGCCGCCTTATTCCACGGAAATTCCGCGTATCGTTCGCGATATTTGGTGGATAGCCACCACGAGACTCCTGCCGTACCGAGTACAACAGCTAAAAATAGAAAATTCACCAGTGATTGGGCCGCGCCAAAAATTGCTTCCATTTAGAATAATTCTCCTTTTCCACATACGTTGAACGTAGTTGAATTTATGAGAAATCGAGAAATTGAATTCGACTACGACTAAACTTTAAAAAAAACTCGCATTGAGTTCATTTCTGCCTGTTCCAGACTTGACTATAACTTTATTGCCATTCTGCCACAGTTCATCGAATCCGGTCGGGATAACTGTAGACAGTCATGCCTTTGCCGCGCATAAACCCAATCAACGTGATTTCACCCTCTTGCGCCATTTCGACAGCAAGGCTTGATGCCGCAGAAACCGCTACAATCACTGGTATGCGAGCGAATAACGCCTTTTGAATAATTTCAAAACTGGCTCGCCCACTCACCATCAAAATGTGACGATCTAATGGAAGTTCCTCAACCAAGAGCGCCTGTCCAATCACCTTATCCACTGCATTGTGTCGCCCGACATCCTCGCGTACAATTTGCAGTTCACCCCGTTCATCAAATAATCCGGCGGCATGCAATCCGCCAGTTGCTTCAAAGACAGATTGTGCCGATCGGAGCTGATCGTTGAGCAGGTAAAAAACACTTGAATCTATCTTGACCTCTGACGTTATCGGTGGAATCTCCTGTTTAACCGATTCGATAGTCATTTTGCCGCACAACCCACAACTGGCATTCGCGTGGAAGTTCCGTTGCCACCCCTCCTGTTCTTCGAGAACTTGTCCATTCGTGAGATGAACATTTATGATATTTTGCAGATCCGGCTCCTCGATATCCTCCTCCTCACAGTAGGCGATTGTCCCAATATCATCGGACGATTTTATCAGCCCTTCCGTGTAAAGAAATCCCGCAGCGAGATCAAAGTCATGTCCCGGTGTGCGCATCACAACTATCAGGCTCTGTCCGCCCACCCGAATTTCGAGCGGCTCCTCAACTACAAGAGAGTCCTCAGCTGGGGAGGGTTGAGAATTACGCCAACGTATGACCTTTTTCGTCAATATTGATGTCATAGTAGATTGGAAAACCGAGACGTTAGGGACATCATTTTACATAAAAAATAAAGATGATACACTCCAACACCGACTAATTCAAAAACGCTAGCCAATTTCTGACATTGTATCATAGCCCTAGTACCATGTATAGAGAAAAATACCTTGACAAAATAGTGGGAAATCAGCGAAAATTCTGTATTGTGATTGTCAGTAAGAACTTCCTCAAGAGAGTTTATATCATTAGCCAAAGAACTACTAGTAACATAGCTTGGAGGGATGAATGATCCGGCTCGGAATTGTTGATTTTGATACATCCCATGTGGTTGAATTCACAAAACGGCTTAACCATATTGATGTAGATGAGGAGCAGTGGGTGGAGGGGGCAAAAATTGTGGTCGGTTGTCCGGGGGAATCGCTGTTGTCGCCCGAACGTATTCCCGGATTTACAAAGCAGATGCAGGAGTACGGCGTACCGTTGGTGGAGAAACCGGAGGAAATGATTGGACAGATCGATGCCGTGCTCATCGAGTCAGTCGAAGGTAGCTTCCACTATAAACAGACAGCACCATTTCTAGAAGCTGGATTGCCCGCATTTGTGGATAAGCCCTTTACTTGTGACTTAGCGGAGGCACAGGCTCTGGCAGCACTCGCTCAATCAAAAAATGTCCCAATTTTCACCTCTTCATCGTTGCGTTACGGCCTAGAAGTTGTCGAAATCAAAAGCAAAGAGGAAGAAACGGGAAGGATTCTCGGGGCGGAAGTTAGCTCGCCAGCACCGCTCCAGCCGCGCAATCCGGGGTTATTCCATTACGGACTCCACGGCGTGGAAACGCTATATGCGCTAATGGGCCCTGGGTGTGAAGCGGTTTGGTCTGTCTCGAACGATGATGTGGATGTCGTGACCGGGCGTTGGAAAGATGGACGAATCGGCACAATGCGCGGCATCCGGAAGGGAACTCAAGGATACGGTTTCACCGCATATTGTGAAAAATCCATCGTGCGAACCTCAATCAATGCAACTTATATCTACCGTGAGCTTCTCAAGCAGATTGTCCAGATGTTCGAGACCGGAAAGCCGCCAATCGATATCTCCGAGAGCATAGAAATTGTTGCCTTTATTGAAGCGGCGGCCAAATCCGCCGTAAACAGCGGAGCCAAAACGGCGTTGGAATATACGGTGGAATGAAACCTCTCCAAGGCGAACCAGAGAAAAGGGGTTTGAAGGTATAGGTGAGATTGTTATGGCACAGATTAAATTGGGTTTTATCGGCTGTGGGTCACATGCCACCCGGAATCTACAACCGTGTGTTCGGTTGGTCCCCGAAATTGACTTTGTTGCGACCTGTGATATATCAGCCGCGAAAGCTGAGAGCAACGCCAAACGTTTTGGTGCCAAACAGTGGTATACAGATTACCGGGCGATGATTGAGACAGAAGAACTAGATGTCATTGCAATTGTTGGACACCCTAAGACCATGCACACCGATATAGCGATTGCTTGCATGGAACTCGGAAAGCACGTCTTCATTGAAAAGCCACCTGCAATCAATGTGGAAGACGCTGAACGGCTCTCCGAAACCTCGACGAGAACAGGAAAATTTGGCATGGTCGCAACGATGTGGCGTCATGCACCCGCACACCGGATGGCAAGGCAAATTATCACGCAAGCAGAATTTGGAGAACCTATCCTATTTGAAGGGCGATACCTAGCACCCAGTCCCAGAGGTGCCCATGAAACGCTAGAGTGGGCATACCTGCTGGATCAAGGTGTTCATATTGTGGATTGCATGAGATATCTGGTGGGTGATGTCACAAGACTCCGCGCTTTTGAACATTTCGGTGCAGGAGGCAGAATGGCATTCTCGGTTTCTCTCCAGTTTGAAAGCGGTGCAGTCGGCACCCTAAACATGGTTGCGGGAGCACCAGCACTAGAGACCTCAGTGATGGTCGCCGGCGACGGTGGACATGCAGTCCATGTGCACAACATGCAGCGGGTTCAATATCTCAAGCCAGATGCGTGGCGGGGAGTTGGCGGCTATCGGGATTTCCCGACCTTAGAATGGAATCAAGGTACACATTATCGTGGCTACGGACGCCACGGCTACCTTGAGCAGATGGAGCATTTTGCCCAGTCAATCCTCTCTGGCAGACAACCCCGGGCAAGCCTTGCTGATGCTTGCGAAGTGATGCGGATCTGTCAAGCGATTGCCGATAGCCACAGACAGAGTGCCTCAGTTCAAATCAAACGAAACTATAGTGAATTCTAAAAATAAATAGACACTTTTCCAGCCTGCCCCCGGCCGGGATAGGCATTGTAGCAGAGCCGTCTTGTAGGAGGGATTTCCGAATCCCGATGCGTATAATCGGGGCTAGGAAGCCCCTCCCACAGTGTTCAAATAATTATGAAATTTACTATAAATGGGAAGGGGAGGATAGCGGTGCCACAGATTAATGTTACAACCAAACCCAACGGTGCAGGACGCAGTTGGCTGGAAGTGGGACATTATGAAACAGACTCGTTCGGGCGCAAACAGTGGATTAAGCGGGAGGTTCCCCATAACGATCGACGGTTGACAACGGATCGTCAATATTCGGATCGGGGTGAAACCGTTGATTGGATTATACTGGTGCCGGATAACTATCCCCTCACTATTGCCAAAGTCAACTATGACCGCCTAAACCCAAGGCAATTAGAGGTCATCTGGGAGCCGGAGGGAGGGCTGTCCAAGACTGACCGCGAAGATAAAATAAAACGCGTATTTGAGCTAACATCAGGAAACGAAGAGTTGACCAATTTATTGAAAGAATTGTTGGTTGAAGAGGAAAAATCATGAGTTCATCAAATGCTGTTATTACGAGAGAGCAACTTTGTAAAAAAATAAACCAACTCCCGCACGTCAATATAGGCCATTTTCCAACACCCTTAGAGGAATGTCCACGCTTATCAGAGGCGTTGGGCGGTCCCCGTATCCTCATCAAACGTGAGGACTGTTCAGGACTTGCGTTCGGGGGGAACAAGGTGCGCCAATTAACCTTCACAATCGGTGATGGAGTCAATCAGGGAGCGGACACAATCATTCAAGGTGCTGCCTCACAGTCAAACCATTGTCGGCAAGCTGCCGCCGCTTCGGCAAAGCTTGGATTGAAGTGCTACCTTCGGCTCTCTCGTGACAACAAAAGTGTAAGACAGGGGAATGTATTGCTGGACGATTTGGCCGGTGCGGATGTCGAATTTGTCGACGCGCCTATGGGTCCTGAACTTGACGCGGTAAAATATGCCCTCGCTGAAGAGCTGAAGGCGAAAGGGCTTAAACCTCACGTCCTCGCTGCCCCCAGATCGACAGCCCTCGCCGCTGTTGCCTTTTCGTGGTGCATCGCCGAAATCCACGAACAGCAGGAAGCGATGGGGATTGATGCCGATTGGATTTATGCGGCTTCCGCGGGCGGAACACAGGGCGGATTGATTCTTGGAACAAAGGTGCTAGGCATGAACCTGAAACCCTTTGGGATTGCCCCAATCGGTTGGGCGGATAGGGCAGAGCGTATCCGAAATGCTGCAAACGATGCAGCAGAAATCTTGGGGATTGATATCCTTATTAACGATGACGATGTGCGTAACACCGACGATTATGTGGGAGAAGATTACGGGATTCTCACGTCCGAATGTGTCGATGCCCTGAAACTAGTGGCGCGAACAGAGGGAATCTTCCTTGACCCATCCTACACAAGTAAGGGGTTCGCCGGCTTGGTTGATCACATCCGAAAAGGTCGGATTTCCTCCGATGAAACGGTGATTTTCCTACATACCGGCGGCACACCGGCACTGTTCGCATATAACGAAGAATTAACTTAGCAAAGGACTTGTCCATCAATCTGTCCTAGTTCGATAGCACGCCCGAACTGACTTAAAACCGTCGGGAACAAATCAACAGTGCGGATAAAATCTGTTTCGATGGGGAGATTAATCGCGAGCGGCACGAACATCTGTTCCGCATTGAGCGCACCGTGAGTTGCGTGATGCTCAGGATATTCATAGCGGGCGCGCAAGTCGTATCCGGGGTCGGCACTCAGCACCAGATCGCCTGTTCGGTCCCCTTGAAAAATTTGCCAGAGTTGAACCAACCCATCTGGATACTCGGATTCATAGGTTTGAATGAGCACATCACGGGAAGACTGGTTCTGGCAACAGGCTCCGTCCCCCAGTGGATCGCGCCCATGAAATTGATACGAAAAAGTTTCGGCTTCGCAGGTGATTTTTCCGACCCCAGTTCTGTTCTGTACGATGATGGCTCCATCCTCGCTTTGCCCCGCAACAAAAGCCAACCCTTCAATTTCTAACAGCAACTGGATGACACCCATCCGGTTAAGTTGCTCAAAAGAGAGATGCTCACCCCAACCTTTCTGAGGCTTGGACGTGGATCCCCCATTATCGCCCCCCTCACCCTTAAAATAGAGATGCGCCATCCCGTTCCCTGAAACCATACTGGCGGATCGAGCCCGTTGTCTCCAGAGTCGTGGATAGTGGAGACAACGCCAACCCAAATTATCCAAGTGACGTGGAAGATCAATATGCGTGTGTGTGTTGCTCATCCCGTGATCGCTTGTTATCATAATCAGGGTACTGTCGAAGTCTTTTGAAGCCTGCAAGATCTGACAAACCTCGCCAACGGTTCTATCCACCGCTCGGTATGCCTCAATGACATTGGAAGATCGCGTATGCGACAGATGTGAAAACGTATCCACTGCCGGGAAGAGACACATTATAAATTCAGCGTCCCCTTTAACGGCTTTTAACAACTTTCGGGAGGCGATGGTATTCACAAACCGCCACCGCTCAGAGAAGTGAGCATAAGTGTATGCCAACGGTTTAATCCAACGGGTTAAATCACCCGATGATGGGCAGCCGCGCGTCAATATATTATAAATATTATTCACGGGTGAGAAGAAATCGAATAAGGTTGGACTGTCCGGTAGGTCTGTTGAAAAAGAGAGGGCTTCCATTCCCATGTAACTGCATATCCCCGGACTGCGGAATCGGTGCGGGTTTTGGAATTGCCTTTTAGATAGCCAACGGATACCGGGAATATTCGCAGGCCCCGGAAAGCGTCCCGTAAAAAATGGAATGAAGGCCGGACCCGTTGTGGATGGAAACGCGGTAACAGCTTTTTTGAATACACCTCGATCTATCACATATTTCTTGATGTTGGGGAGGGTGCCATCTTGGACTAAATCGTTAAATACTTCGTAGGGTGAACCGTCGACTAAGATGAAGATGAACCGTTTCCAAGAATGCTTGGAAGACATGAAAAACCTTTCCTGGTTCGAGGCATTTTGCTTCAACCGCCTAACCGCGCCAATGGTATCCGAACAAAGAACACCCCCGGTCCTCCAGGCTGGTCTTGGTCGAGGTCGTAAAAGAGGGTGCCAAGCGTTTCGGCATCAATCTGCACCGTGCGGGGCCAACCTCGGCCCATGATGCGTCTGCCCGGATTGTGGACTTCAATTGCGCCTTTAATATCCCACGTTGCCCCATCATCACGGGACGCGACCAGTTCGTAGCTAAACTCCCCATCGACACCGACGCCGTAGACGACGTAGGTTAAGACTACCCAACCGTTTGTCAACACAGTGAGATCATACCCAGCAACCCCAAAATGTGGAAAGACATTCAAAGCGTGCCAAGTATTGCCGTTATCCGTTGAGCGAAGCCCTCTGACCATGTTCCCCGGCACACCCACCGGCACAGGCGCAACTGTCTGCGGTGCACCGCTGATTAGCGTTCCTTTGGGAGTGCACACAATCGGCACCATGCCGTGATTGCGCCCATCGCCAAAAGCCCGAATCTGATTCGTTCCCATATCGTAAAGCACGGTACGGTCATAGAACGGACACACCCACGCATCGGTTGACCATTCGACCGGTGCATGGCGCATACAGGTATAGTTGGTGTGGTCAGTGATAGGATAATCCCGCGATTCAGACCACGTTTCGCCCTCATCGCTGCTAATCGTAAATTGCGGTTCCCGCCAGAGTTTCTCCCCCGCTTTGTGATAGCAGGACCAATTGAGCAGAACCCGTCCATCGCTCAATGTCGCCAGCGATCCAGGATAGATTGAACAGTTACGGATGGTAGGGATGGGGGCTGAAGGACTCCACGTCACGCCACCATCGTTAGATCGGCTTAACAGCAGTTCCCTCCCACCGCCACCCTCTTTATTGTAGACGGCAAGCAGCTTCCCACTCTGTGTAATACAGATTGCCGGATGAATGTGCCCACCAATCACATCAGCGATGCGCGTGGGTTCACTAATATTGTTGTTGTTCATCAATTCTTCTCTCCTTACTAAAAGGGGGCGGACAGGGATTTGTCGTCGCCAACCTTTTCACTTTTTTTCATAACAAACACTACACAAAATCAGATTCTCGCAAGCGCATTGCTGTCTTATCCCTGAACTGTGTCGTCACCCAAAGTTCGCCGGGAGACGGTTCAAAGAGATGCGGATACGACGGGCCTCTGCCTTCCATGCGTAGGATCACGACCGGGTCAGACCAAGTTTCACCTTCATCATCTGAAAATGCAAGCGAAACCTCCTCACGATGCCAACTCGTCACCACGGAAGACAAATTGTTGTCACCACCGCGAAGGGGATAACTTGTCCTGCCCTCAGGGTAAAAGCGGTTCCACACCAACGCCAATCGACCGCTGGCGAGACGAAGCATCGCCGCCGGTGCACTGCTAGCGTCGATATTGGTCGGCTGTATCACCCGCCACGACAAACCCTTGTCCGACGAATATGCCGACCAAAACTTGCCAAGATTTGTCCGTATCAGCAACCATAACCGCCCATCAGATAATTCGACCAACGTCGGCTCCATTGCGCCATCATGGTGGCCGTGACCACCGAGATCAATGATATTGCTGTGCTGCCAAGTCTCACCGCTATCTACAGAGACATAGACACAGATGCCGTGCCGGTCCGGATCGCGTAACAGCCTCTGAATCGGCACCACAATCTCACCGGTGGAGGTCTGAATCATGTGAATTAGTGCCCCACAGTAACCCTCGAAAATCTGCTGCCGTCCAGTCCAAGTTAGCCCTTCATCCTCGCTACGAATCGCCCACACATTGAGATTGACATCTTCAGCAGCTTGATGAACGTCATCATCCCAACCCCACTTGAACCCCTCCATATCCATGTAGACGAAAACGATAACACCCTCGTGTGTCCGAACCATCACCCCGCTACTACTCGGTTTGCCGGGACCTACACCCTCATATATCAAGCGCGGTGCCGACCAAGTCACGCCTTTATCCGAGCTGATAACGGTTGCATTGTCTTCTATCGTCATGATCTTTCCATCAGCGAGTTTAATAAACGGTCCGACCCGCTCGCTCGAAAGGGTGGTGCAACGTGAATCTGTCCACAGATTCTGATCTATTTCACGCATTGGATTGGTCTCCTAGTTACGGATTGAGCACCTCGCGGATCCGAGCTGCAACTATTTTATCTTCGCCTGCTTCCATCATGTAGGGCATGATAGAAATACCGTTTTCATTGTTGTGGAGTTCAATGCGCGGCTCACCCGCCGACAACTGATCTGCGGCATCTGTGCCGTTCATGCCTACTGTTTCAGCATCCCAGTTAATCTCAAGCACCGGTGCGACATTCGATCTGCCCGGTTCACGGATTCCAGTCGTTACGGAATCAATATCTTTCACAGCCTCCGTTATAACCGCCAATCGTCGCTCCCACTCTTTCCACTCCGCCTTATGGTCTCTTGATACCCACTGCTCCACCGCTGCCAAGAGTCCCATGATTTCCTCTTTACCGGCTTTCATCGGACGTGCCAATGCGTGATGGGGGGCACCATTGAGAAAAGCTGCTTGGAGTAAGTCCTTGCGTCCTAAAACGAGACCAGAGGCTTGAGGGCCTCGGAGACATTTGCCACCACTATAGGCAACAGCATCGGCACCCTGCTCAAGATACCAGTTGGGCACATCGGGCCGTTCTGCCGCCGCGTCCACAAAGGTCGGAACGCCATGTGCGTGACCAATTTCTGCCATTTCCTTCGTCGTTATCTGTCCTCGTTCTTCGGCATCTCCAAAAACGAAGAGCATTGCCGTCCGATCATTGAGGGCAGCTTTGAGTTCGTCTTTCGTATCAACCTCAATCATCTTAACGCCGACCATACGTATCGCATGGTCGTAGACATTCCGATGGCAAGTTTGGACAATAACCTCGTTTTTCATTCCGGAGGTGTCGGGAAGTCGGATCATCTTTTCTGGGTCGCTTCCAGCCACACAAGCTGCTGTCACTTGACACAGTGCCGCAGCACAGCCATCAGTGACCAATCCCCATTCACAATCCATCAATTCAGCAATTCGTGCCCCAACACAATCCATCAGTTCGTCGAGATTGACATAGCGTTGTGAAGCGAGGACCATCGCTTCACGGACTTCGGGAAGAATGATTGAGCCGCTTATAATTGTATAAGTACCACGACAATTGATCAGTGGTCGCACACCGATTGATTCATAGGTAGGACAGTTCATAAATTTCTCCTATTTGCGTAATTCCTGCTCCTTGATATATGCCATGCGCGTGCTTAACCTATCCCCGAAAATGCTATTTGAAACAGGTTTCACCCGGACATGCTCAAACGATAATCCTATTTTAGCATAAGTTACGTTCAAAATCGACACCAAAACTTGTCTCCCTAGGGTCATTTAATTCTGCTGTGAGAGGGATTTCCCAATCCCGATACTTTACCGGCCAAGCGATTCCCTCGTTGCGCCTTTTCGCCCCAAATGGTTAAAAACCCGAAAACTGAATAGCCCTATTGTCTCCCGTGAATGCGAGATTTGGGGTCTTTTTTGATAGACACGGATTTGGATGTATGCTAATATAGCCAACAGCATTTGTCTTCAAAATCCAAAATAAACTCCTTCTACATAACAAAAGAAGGGAGTAGGAAAGTTGCCTTTGAAATGAAAGGAAGGACATGGACGATAGAGAAACAGTTCAGGAGACCGAAGAAGATATGGACAAAGTTGAAGTGCCACCTGTCAGCGGCGTGTTCGCCCAACCGTGGTCGATGAATAAAGTGTTCGGGTTGTTCGCCGTTTTTGGGCCTGCCGCGATCGTAGCGTCGGTTAGCATCGGTGCCGGCGAAACGATTGTCGTCGTCAGAGCGGGCGCGTGGGCACAGTATGGACTGCTATGGCTTGTGCTTTTAAGCTGCGTCGTTAAGGGAGTCTTTGTCACCTACCTGCTCGGACGCTATACAGCGGTCAGTGGAGAATATATCGGACATCGGCTTGTACGGTTGCCGGGACCGCGTGGATGGCTGCTAATTGCAATCGTGTTGATGGAGATGATTGGCGCGCCATTGGCTTGGGTGCCGATTGCGAAGCCGTGCGGGGATCTGTTCCACTTCTTTCTTAGCGGCATGTTGCCAGCGTCTCTCTCAGAGGTGACCTATGAAAACATCATCACGTGCTGCTTCATCGGCTTTGCCCTCGCATTTGGATTACGGCTCTCGTTTGAACGGTTAGAGAAACAGCAGCTCATCATTTGCACCATTCTCGTGGTAGGGACCATTATCGGGACCCTGATGGTGCGGCCAGATTTGGGTAGAGCGTTCATCGGAAGCCTCAGCTTTGGAAGACTGCCGGACTTTCCTGAGTGGGCTCCCCAAGATGCCGTTCAAAACCCACTTCTTACAATGGCGACTGCGTTCGCTTACGTCGGCGGCTCGGTGATGGGTTATATTGTCTATGCCAACTGGGTGGGAATCCACCGTTGGGGGATGACCGGTCACCAAAAAATTGAAGCGATTCAACGGCACGCTTTCACACACGATAAGATTGACTACCTGCCCGATGACCCGGAGCAGGTATCCCGCTTGCGAAAAATTGTTGCGCCGTTGCGATGGGACGTTGGCATGGGGGCACTTGTGTTGTTCATTGTAACGGGAGCATTCATGCTGTCCGGGGCCGCTGTTCTTTACCCACTCGAAAGTGAGTTTAAAGGATGGAGCCTACTCACCGAACAACGCCATGTCTGGAGTAATATCCACGGCTCGCTGATTTGGGTCTATTACATCTGTATTATCGCCGCACTTTGGGGAACATTGCAAGCCCTGCCGGAAATCTACGCGCGTGTGTCGCAGGAATTTTTCCAAGCAATTTGGCCCAACCGAGAATGGAATTACGATAAAATTCGACGCTGGATTTGTGTCTACATCTTCATAACCACGTTTGTTATCGTTTGGCTTAATATTCCGTTCGATATTCTCACGCAGATTGCCGGATTTATCTTGGCGAACCTGTCAATCGCCCTGATGATGCTTGGTGCGCTATATCTGAATTTCAAACTGCCCGCTGTTTATCGAACACGGCTTCCGATGCTGCTCGGTGCGATCGTGTCGGCGGCGATTCTGATTGTTTTCGCCGGAATTAGTGGATGGGGATTGATTGGGAAGTTGTTTGGGGTTGGATAGTCGTGTAAAAAGGAGAAAACGAGAAAACGGGAAGATGAGAAAACCAACCACAGAGACGCAGAGTTTTTTGTCATTGTTTTTCTCTGTGTCTCTGCGGTGGAAATACGTTTCACGTTTCAATTTGAGGGTAGATGATAACCATCTTTCATCACCTTAATTTGGTAGAGGCTATTCCCCGATGTAACATACAACGTCTTGCTCTCATCTCCGCGACCAAACGCAACGTTGGTCGGGAGTTCCGGCGTCGTTGGGATATACGCCAGCTCCTCTCCTTCAGGTGAGTAGACACAGATGCCGGGGCGAGTGGTATCACGTACCGCGACGTAAAGGTTGCCGTCCACATCAACGACCAGTCCGTCCGGTCCATCCTGTGGCGCGTAGTCAACCAATACTTTCCGAAACGTGGCAGTTCCGTCTGCCGCTAAATCGTACGCCAGCAACGCCATACGCCCCCTATGCAGCGGCGTATCATCGGGCAGCCGACCGATACCGGTCATCCCGTTGTCATTACTGACCACGTAGAGTGACTTTTGGTCAGGCGACACCGCCACACCATTCGGTTTCCCCGCATCGGTGATAATGCGGTGAATCGATCCGTCGGGATCAATTCGGTATACCGCCATGATCGGTTGATCTATCGGCTCATGTCCCAGATACCGGGGATCGCTAAAATAGATACGCCCTTTTTCATCAATGGTGATGTCATTGGGTGCATTGAAGGGGTGTCCCTCATACAGACCGGCAATGATCTCACTCTTGCCTGTCGTCATGTCCGTCCGGGTGACACGGCGTCCACCGAAGTCCGCGCCTTCGGCGACTATCATCCGCCCTTGGGCGTCAAACTTGATGCCGTTGGACATCCCGCTTGGTGAGCGGTAAACAGAAGCGGTTCCGGTCTTCGGGTCATATCTCCAGATGTGTCCCGCCTGCATGTCTGACCCATGCGTAAAGGTAATGTCACTGAAATAGACGCTACCATCCGGTGCTACAGCGGCTCCCTCTGTGAAGAACGCATCGCTGAACAACACCTCCAGTTTGGCGTCTGGGGAAACGATGCTTGCATCCCCGCTCGGCATCGACGAGTGTGCATCAGCCATTCCTGTTACAGGGGCAGCAAAACCGATGATTAGAACAAAGGCAAAACAGAAACGCTTGAGTTGAAGCGATTGGGTACTCAACATATTTCATTCCTCTCTTTGGTATAGTGTTATTGTGCTTGGTGTAATGTTATGGTTTTGTGGCGAGAGGATTTTAACAAATCTGTCTAACTAGAGCAACAGAAAAAAGATTGGTTCATGTTAAAAGAAAGTGCAAAGCACGCAGTGAAGTGCCCCTTACCCCTAGTTCTTCTGTAGGAGGGATTTCCTAATCCCGATGCGGGGCTTCTCTTGTACTAATTCTTTACATGACCGAAAAGATTATATCCTCACAAAGGGATTCACTAGATAAATGTAGGGAACACAGATCTGCGTTCCTTACCACATTCATCCCCAAGTAGGGAGAAGGGATTTATATGGCTAAAGTAACAATTAAAGATGTTCAGACAATCACAACGCAACCGGCTGGTTCACGATTGGTTATCGTCAAAATTATCACCTCGGAGCCGGGCCTGTACGGCTTGGGGTGTGCGACATTTACGCAGCGGTTCCACGCCGTCGTCACCGCGATGGAAAAGCATCTGAAACCCTTCCTGATCGGGCGCGATGTCTCTCGCATCGAGGAGATCTGGCAGATGGGAATGGTCCATAGCTACTGGCGCAACGGACCTGTTTTGAGCAACGCGATTTCCGGTGCCGATCAAGCACTATGGGACATCAAAGGAAAACAGGCGGGGATGCCGGTCTATGAACTTTTGGGCGGAAAATGTCGCGAAGCGGCTGCGGTCTACGGACATGCGGGAGGCAATTCCCCTGAAGCGGTCGCCGATAGCGTCCGGCAATTCATGGAAAACGGCTATCGCTACATTCGGATTCAGATGGGCGGTTACGGGGGCGAGGCGAGTCGAATCGTTAAGCCAGAAGGTGCGCCCGATGGGGCATACTTTGACCCGCGGGAGTACACGCTAAATATATTGCGGATGATTGAGCATGTCCGAGCTGAAGTAGGGGATGAGGCTGAACTATTGCACGATATCCATGAACGGTTGCATCCCATCGACGCAGTCAAATTCGCTAAAGATGTGGAGCCGTTCAATCTCTTCTTTTTAGAGGATCCCCTTGCCCCGGAGGATCTGGAATGGTTCGTCAATATGCGCCAACAGTGTTGTACCCCAATTGCGATGGGTGAACTATTCAATAATCCCCGTGAATGGCAACCGTTAATCGCCGGTCGCCTGGTCGACTTTATCCGGATGCACGTCAGTCAGATGGGTGGATTGACGCCTGCACGTCATGTCGCAGCGTTTGCCAACATGTACGGTGTCCGTACTGCGTGGCACGGTCCCGGCGACACATCGCCGGTGGGACACGCCGCAAACTTGCACCTCGACCTATGGGCACCGAACTTTGGGATTCAGGAATGGTGTAACTTCCCTGAGCATGTGTATGAAATTTTCCCCGGGCTACCAGAAGTTCGTAACGGGTACATGTATCCCAGCGACAAACCGGGCTTGGGAATTGATATTAATGAAGATCTGGCAGCAAAATATCCGTGTCAAGATGAGGTTGAGTGGTGGACGCAGACCCGTCTGCCAGATGGCAGCCCGACCCGTCCCTAAACATGGGATTTTTGTAGGTCGATTTTCCAAAATCGACGGTTTTGTGTCGAGATATGAATCTCGACCTACAGTTCTGACGGATTTTCAATAACTAGCAACTTAGGTTATTATAGTGAATTCAAAAAATAAATAGACACTTTTTCCCCTCGGTTTCGATCCTGATTTATCGGGTCCGGTAGGTGCGGTTTCCTAACCGCACCGGCTTGAAGTGTCTCATTAATTCTAAGGTCCACTATAATTCTTATTGTAAGTTGACGAGGATATTGTCCTTGCAAGGAGCAGAAATTGTGTAACCACCCCCGATAATATCGGAATCTTCCACAACCAAAGGAGTTCAAAATGTACGTTGGTACACAGCACCTTTCAGGGGATAACTGGGACGCTTACAAGGTGCTTCCCCAGTTGGGTGTCAATCATGTTTCATCCAACCCCCCCGGTAACTGGCAGGATTGGGATGCAGACGTTCTATCGCAGTTCAAGGAGAAATTAGCCTCCCTAGACATTTCGCTCGATATGATGATCCTGCCGCTGGCATCGGGCCCTGCGAGAACCCAAGACGCACCTCACGTTTTCCTCGGCCCCAGTTCAGAGCGAGATCGAGAGATTGACCAAATCTGCGATCTGCTCCGCAATATGTCACGGGCAGGCATTCCAGCCGGGCGGTACAACATCACGATTCTCGGTCATCTGCGGACAGAAAGACGGTTTGGACGGGGCGGCGCAAGTCTGTCGTCCTTTGAGTATCACAAACTTGATCAGACGCTAGACGAGTTTGAAGAGGGACCCGCCGATGCGGATGAAATGTGGGAGCGAATCGACCATTTCCTTTCGCGAGTTGTCCCCGTGGCGGAAGAGTACAAGGTACGACTCGCTTGCCACCCACAGGATCCGAGCATCGGTGATCAGCTATATCGAGGCGTTGCCAGAGTGATGGGCACGGTTGAAGGTCTCAAGAAATTCGTCCACCTGCACGAGAGCCCTTACCACGGGTTGAATTTCTGTATCGGGACGGTGTCGGAATCGCTCGAAGATCCAGGTCAAGATATCTACGATATTATCCGCTATTTCGGCGAGCGAAAAAAGCTGTTTAACATCCACTTCCGTAACATCAAAGGCGGTCTCCTCGATTTTGTCGAAGTCTTTCCAGACGAGGGCGATGTGGATATGCTCAAAGCGTTACGTACGCTCAAAGAGGTTGACTACCCCTACATGGTGATGCCAGACCATGTGCCGGGCATTTCCGGCGAAAACCCCGGGGGCGTCGGTTTCGGATATTGCTTCGGTTATATTCACGCCCTGATGCAGGCAATTAATGAACCCTCATCATAGATATGTGAAGCGTATCTCGCTTCGTGATTCCTGAACAGAAAGAAGCCTTGTATGAACAATACGACGGAATTCAGCGTCCCATGCGGCCAGCGGCAACTCTTTCTCGACGATATTGGGATTGAACGCCTTGAAAATCTCACCCGGACGCTGCACCAACCTTCCAAGAAGGGGGCGGTGGTTCGGAGTGCGAATCCGACCCAAACGATCCAAACACGCACCGCACCGGTGTGGGAGCCAGAGGAAGGGGTTTACAAATTCTGGGTTATCGGGACGGACGAGAGTTACCGTATTAGCACGGACGGACTTCACTGGACGCCGGGACCTGAACCAAACATCGGGGGACCAATGGCGATTCGTGACCCAAGCGATCCGGATCCGAGTAGGCGATACAAAGCTGCGCTCCTCAACGCAGGTTTCGCAGTCTCACCGGACGGCGTGAACTGGGCAAAGTTAGATGTCCCTCCCGTGCCGAGCTCAGATGAAGGGAACTTCTCCTACAACGAACAGGAGGGCTTATTCATCCACACAGTGAAGCGTCCCGGCCCCTACGGCAGATCAGTTGCTATGGCGACTAGTACGGACTTTGAGAACTGGGAGGATTATGGACTTGTTTTTCACGCCGACGAAGTGGATCAAGAAATGGGCAGAGACGTCATCGCAGCGCGACTCGCCAACCCCAACCTCCGGCAAACGGAATACAACACGCCCGAACACTACAGTGTACAGATCTACAATATGGGGGTATTTCGCTACGAGGGGATATATATCGGGTTGCCGTCTATGTATCATCATACCGGCAAAGTCCCTACCGACTGGCCCGGTTTTGATCGGCTGCGTTTGTCGCCGTATATCTTAGAGTGTGTTAGACAGTACGGAGATTATACCGGCTTCTACAATATTCAGATGGTCTGTAGCCGCGATTTGAAAAGCTGGGAGCGTCTCGGCGAACGTAAACCGTTCATGGAAACCTCAACGTTGGGCGGTGGTGCTTACGATTTGCAAGGGTTGCTCGGTCCTTCTAACGCTGTTGTGCGGGATGATGAACTGTGGTTCTACTACACAGGCACCAAGCAGTACGCCTTCATCACCTCCGGCGACGTGCCGGGGTATGACGACTACCATCCCGACACCGGCGCGGTCTGTTTGGCGGTGCTACGGCGCGACGGATTCATCTCCCTTGATGCCGGGAAAGAGGTTGGCACTATTTGTACGGAGCCTTTTACCTTGAACGGTGATGCCCTCTTCGTCAATGTCGATGTGCCTAGCGGCGAACTGGGCGTTGAAATGCTTTCCATCGATGGTGAGATGCTCACCACCTCCGCCCGACTTCACGGTGATTACCCCGCTGCGCGGATCGCATGGACTGAGGGGGATATCTCCCAATTTATGGGTCAAACTATCCGCCTCCGCTTCACCCTCCGCAACGGACAATTTTACTCCTATTGGTTCGGTTCAACTTCGACATAATTTTAAGATTCATATAACAAGAAAGTACAAGATACGAAGAGAAACCGAGTTTTTGTCAAAAACTCGGTTTCTGTTGTACAATTTCTTAACATGAACGAATCTTGAAAGGGATTGTAAGGAACAACGATCGTTGTTCCCTACTACAAAATGGGTTGATTGGGGCATTAATGATGAAAGGGATTGTTTTTCTAGGTAACCGCCAATGTGCTGTTAAAGAGGTGCCTACCCCGGAGCCGGGGAATGGAGAAGTTCGGATTCAGATGAAGGTATCGGGGATCTGCGGCAGCGATCTCCACGTCTATCGCCCTCCGGAGCCGAGAGATTGGGTACAAGGGCATGAATCATCCGGGGTGGTTGAAAAATTAGGACCGAATGTAACCAACCTCGAAGTAGGGGACAGGGTGACCGTCCATCACCATCAAGGGTGTGGACAGTGCTACTACTGTTCGTTGGGCGATTTCGTCTGGTGCCCGGACGATAAGGTAGTTAGCGGGGCATTCGGTGAGTATGTCGTTGCAAATGAACGGAATTGTGTGGTACTCCCGGATCAGATTAACTTCATTGACGGGCCCTTTTTCGCCTGTGTCGGAACAACAGCGTACGCCGCCTTGAGGCGACTCGGAGTGGAACAGTATTTCCCACAAACAATTGCCGTATACGGTCTGGGACCCGTGGGACTGAGCACTGTGTGCATTGCGAAGTCAATGGGAGCAAAGGTTATCGGGGTTGATGTCATAGAGGAACGCATCGAGGTTGCCGAGAGGTGTGGTGCGGATGCTACCGTCAATGCCGCAACAGCAGATCCAGTTGAAGCCGTGGTCGCGTTCAGCGGAACGGAAGGCGTGGATTACGTTGTCGAAACTTCCGGCAGCACCGGCGGCCGAAGCAGCATCATCCCGTCGTTGCGCCGTGAGGGGAAAGCCGCGCTCGTCGGTGTCGGAAGCGATGACAAGGTTATCAATCCGGGTGACATGGTGTATCGCCGAATCACCCTAATGGGATCTGTCGTATTTCCAATTGGGTGGCTGAAGGATTTTGTGCGATACTGTGCCCAAACAGGATTGACGTTTGAGCCTGCGGTGACGCACCATTTCCGCGTTGAAGAGGGCGTCGAGGCGCTCCGCGTCGCCGACGAATCGAGATGCGGTAAAGTGGTATTTGATTGGGATTAGCGGTAGGGCTTATAGTGAATTCAAAAAATAAATAAACACTTGCGCCCCCGGTAGGGGCGGTTTCTAACCGCACCGCATCGGCACAGTTGGAAACAGTGCCTACCCAACGGGAGGACGGTAGGTGCGGTATCCGAACTGTCCCGGTTTAGAGTGTCTCATTAATTCTAAGGTCCACTATAAATTAACCGCAGAGACGCGGAGAACGCAGAGGAAATCTTAAAAATGCTTTCTCTATTCCCACTGTGCGTGGATCTCCGCTACGTCCGTTTTAACAAAAGCTTGTGCTGACTTATTGCGAGCGATTTTGGAAGACAGGGGTAAATGTAATGGAAACAACAGTCAGGCAGTGGCTGGACGAGAGCCGTAAAAAACTTCAAGCAGGTGAATTCACGGAAGACGACTTTCAGCAACTAGAGGGGCTTCTGACCGAACCAAGGCAGATGGTGTTGTATCTCTATTCAAAATCGACAAATATGCGTTCAGCGATTGCGAGTTGGGCATTGTATGATCCGACCGTGCCGTATGAACCCACCCTGCCCTCACAGGACGTACCATACGATTCGGTTATTGAAGCGGTCAACGACGGATGGCGGATTGTTCAATTTCCGAGGGCAGAACTCTACCCATTTTCGGATATTGACAACACCTATCTGGGTTACGAATTCATCTTGGAAAAATCGACTTCAGACTTGTAACAGGAGGAACCGATGAACGCTATTCAACCCACTATGGACGACAGCCAAGTGATGGATTTTGTTTCGAGAGGTGCCGTGGTACTGGAAGGGGTCGTCTCCGACGAATTTAATCGTCAGTGCGAAACTTTGCCGGGCGGCAGCATAAACGAATTCGCTTGTACTCCCGGATTTCGGAACGAGGTGCTTTTACATCCGGAAGTTGCTGGTGTTGCTCGCTCCCTGCTCGGACGAAATTTCTTCATTCCAATAACCGCGCACCATCATCTGTTTGAAGAGGCACACCCCGGACAGACATGGCACTCCGATGGCCTTTCCGAATACGGTTACGGCGTCAATCATCTTCAGTGCTACTACTATCCTCAAAACGTAACCCTAAAAGACGGGCCCACAATGGTGCTTCCCGGCTCCCAGCATCGATTGGTTGACCGAGAGGCAATCGCCCATTACGGCGACATCTTGGGGCAGGTCTCCTTGACTGTTCCCGCCGGGACAGTTGTTTTGACCCACTACGGCATCTGGCACAAAGCGGGCCCAAAATTGAACGCGAAACGCCGCGGGATGATTAAATTTTCGTACTTCCGAAATTCGCCGCCGAAGCGGGATTGGCGGATAGCGTCGGAAGATATACCACCTTACGCCAACCGAGAGCGACACCTTTACGCCAACGAAGTGGAGTCCTATCGCGATATGGCACGCCGCCAACGCACATGGAACTGGTTATGTGGGATCGACACAACCCCAGATGTCAGCCACGGTGCCAAACTCTTCATCAATGCTCGTCCGCTCAGTGAGATTGTGAACGGATAGGAGAAGATTCACCATGAAAGTGCTAATCGTTGGAGGAGCAGGCCATGTCGGGACCATGACGCTGCCATACATGAAATCGCATCACCAGTTTCGCATCCTCGACCTCTCCCCGCCCAAAGATTCAACCGTCGAATATATTGAAGGTTCGGTGACCGACCCGGAGGTCGTTCAGCAGGCGATCAAGGGAATGGACGCGTTCATCTATATGGTTATGCAGCGTCCCACCAGTGATTCCTCATCATCAGCAGATTTTGACGATGTCATCGCTAACTATCAAGTGAACGCAATGGGCCTCCATATTTTGCTGCACGCGGCGAATGCAGAGGAGATCAAGCACGGTATTTATACCAGCACGTTCACCGTCCATGAACGGACGCGCCGTAAGTTCCCATCTGAGGAGGAGGTCCCACTCGATAACCCCGGCGTGTACGGCTTGACAAAAGGATTTGGGGAGCGGATCTGTCGCTACTTCTGTCGTGAACACGGTATGTCTATCATCGCCTTACGCATCACAGGACCCCGCACCCGTCAGCAGTGGATCGAGCAACGTGGGCAACCCAAATCCAATCCTGTCCATCTCTGGGTGACAGATGAGGAAGATCTTGCGCGGGCTTACCTTGCAGGACTTTCCGTCGAACATACCGGCTTTGACGCCGTTTTCATCGCCGGTGACGAGGAACAGCAAGAGATTAATCTGTCCAAAGCCAAGCGATTGCTCGGTTGGGAGCCGTTGACACATACCTATGTGACAACTGATTAATCTTATAGTAGGCATACGACGTATGCTTACTACTTTTAATGTCCATTTATGTTTATGGTAGATTTTAGAATTAATTGGACATTCCAAACCGGTGCAGTTAGAAAACCGCACCTACCGTTCTCCTGTTTGATAGTCCCTGTTGGAAACAGTGCCGATGCGGTGCGGTTGCTAACCGCCCCTGCCGTGGGGCGAAAGTGTCTACTTTTTTCTAATTCACCATATAATCCACCATAAATAGCATGAAGTCTATTTTCCTCGCGTGTTTCCCACTGCTTCTCATCAGCAATCCTTCCCTCACAGTCCCACCCCAGTTTATATCAGTCACAAAGGAAGCAGGTATCCACTTCACACACTACGATGGGAGGAGTGGACAGCAACACTTCATCGAACCCCTCGGTGGGGGCGCGGCATTTCTGGACTACAACAACGACGGATTTCAGGATATCTACTTTGTCAATGGGGCAGATCTCCCTACCCCCCCTTTCCCCCCCGCTAGCAAGGGGGAGAAGGGGGGGCAATCAGATGAGGTTGAACTACCGCGAAATGCACTCTATCGCAATAACGGTGACGGCACGTTCACCGATGTCACGCTAGCAGCAGGGGTCGCCGATACAGGCTACGGCATGGGGTGTGCCGTTGGAGATTACGACAACGATGGATTCCCTGACCTATACGTGACAAACTTTGGGGCAAACCTCTTTTTCCGTAACAATGGGGATGGCACCTTTACCGATGTCACGGCAGAGACAGGCACCGGGGACACGCGTTGGGGAGCCAGCTGCGCCTTCGTTGATTACGACAAAGATAGCTTTTTAGACCTCTATGTGACAAACTATGTGAAGTATGACATCGAATCCAATCGGGTCTGCATGAATAAAGGGGTGCGTGTTTACTGTGACCCACGCCTCTACGAAGGGGAATTGGATATCCTCTATCACAACAACGGTGACGGAACCTTTACCGATGTGACGGAGGCCGCAGGCTTCTCTGAGGCAACCGGACGCGGACTTGCCCTCGCTTGGGGGGATTACGATGACGACGATGACATGGATGTTTATATCGCCAACGACGCCGACCAAAATTTCCTCTATCGCAACAACGGCGATGGCACCTTTACCGATGTCAGCTTGACCGCAGGCGTAGGGTTCAGCGAGGATGGGGAAGCGGAGAACGGGATGGGTGCCGACTTCGGCGATTACGATAACGATGGGCACTTAGATCTCGTTGTTACCAACTTCCAAGACCAGACAAACACCCTCTACCACAACGAGGGGAACGGACTATTTTCGGATGTAAGCTATGCGTCAGGAATTGGGACAATGAGTTTGTCCTACTTGGCATGGGGGGTGGGGTTCTGCGACTATGACAGCGACGGTTATCAGGACCTGTTCATCGCCAACGGCCATCTGGACGAGAATGTTCAGGCATTCAACCCGACCGGCTTTTATGAACAGCCCAATCTGCTCTTCCGTAACAATCGAGATGGCACCTTTGACGAGGTGGGCGTTGATTCAGGATCCGGTATGCGCTTAGAGAAGGTCAGTCGTGGCTTCGCATACGCTGATTACGACAACGACGGCGATCTCGACCTACTCGTAACGAACCTGAAGGGGGCTCCGGACCTATTGGAGAATAGGGGTAGACAGAATCGGTGGTTAATCCTCAAACTAATTGGGACACGCAGCAATCGAGATGCGATTGGGGCAAGGGTCAAGGTGACAACTGGAAACCTAACACAGATTCGAGAGGTTCGGAGCGGTTCCAGCTACCTATCGCAGAACGATATGCGGTTGCACTTTGGATTGGGGACACATCACCAGATCGATTCAATTGAGATCCGATGGCCCAGTGGTCTAGGGGAACGGCTTGAAGGAATTGAACCGAATCAAATTCTCACACTGGTCGAGGGGAGGGTAAAATCGAGCCAGTAGGGGCGGGGTCTCTGTAGGGACAAGTTATTCCAGCACGGCAATGCCGCCGCAGATAGACAGGATCTGTTAGTGCCATTTGCGGTGCTTGGGCGAGCCAATCTTTTATCTCGGTAGCAGCCAGTATTGCAAGAGTTCGTGGGGTCATGGCGCAGATGCCGCGTTGCTAAGCAAACCTGCAACCGTAACGAGATCGAAAATACTAACAACACCATCCCCGTTGACATCGGCATCATTTTGTACTCTCTGGCCAAACTGTGCTGCAACAATTACTAAATCTTGAGCATTCACCACACCATCGTAATTGACATCTCCGAGCAATGGTGATTCTTGTGTAGGGCTAAGTTCCCACAAGAGCACTGTGCCATCTCGACTTCCACTTGCCAGTGTAGTGCCATCCGGACTAAATGCAACGTTACTGACCCCATCTGTATGCCCCGTGAGCAGGGCAACCTCTCGATAGGGCCCCGTATCATAGAGCCAAATACCGATACCAGTCGCGACAGCGAGCAGAGCGCCGTCGGGAGAATACGCAATATTACCAGATATCCGTCCTTTACCAAGGCGGGCTTCGGCACCTTCCGGTAAACCCCATCGCGTGTAATCTTGGGTAAAGGTGTTTGGTAAAAACAGGAACATCCTAAAAATAAGTGCGGTTATGGAAAATTGCATTGCTTTCATTAGTTGGTTCTCCTGTTTGACTACGATGGGCCCCCGACGGGCGATGAATCGCCCTACTACGAACGGGCGTTTGGGATGGTGCAATTCATCGCCCGTCTTGAACATGGGCAAGTGCTTCTGACTCGCACAAATTGTTAAGGGTGTTGATTCACCTAGATCTACGGATTTTTCCGACGCTATTTCCCAGCAGGCTTGTCGCCCTGTAATTTTGCGTTGTTTTCTTGGACCAGTTCAGCGACCGCTGGTTCAAGGGCGTGTCCCCGCACATCTGACTTCCGAACCACACCTTCGCCATCAATGAGGTACATGTGCGGAATGGCACGGATGCCGTACATCTGCGCCACCTGATTCTTCCAACCATTTCCGTCAAAAACCTGGGGCCACGTAATTCCCTCTTTTTCTAGATAACCCACCAATGTATCCCGACTCTCATCGAGGCTAACCCCAATGATTTGGAAGTTTTCATCCTTATATTTCTCGTATACCTCCTTCACGTTAGGCATTTCAGCGATGCACGGTTTACACCAAACCGCCCAGAAGTCAAGCAGGACCACCTTGCCGCGATATTGCTCCAGCGATAGGTCATTGCCGTCAAGATCTTTCATATTGAAATCGATTGCTTTTTTGCCGACCAGTGCATCCGGTCGACCTCCGTATGGAGGACTTGCCGGGAGTTCACCGGTACGATTCTCCTTTTCTAGTGCCAGCAATCGCTTCGCTGTCTTCGCAGATGCACGCGAACCGTACTTTGGGTGTTCAACCAACTGATGATATGCTGCATCTGCTTTGTCGTGCTGGCCGAGCCGATCGTAGGCTAATCCCATCTCTAACAGCGCAGCCGCGAAATAGGTGGCTTTTGGATAATTTTCCACAAGTTGTTGATAAGCCTTAACCGCTTCTTCGGCATCCCCTACCTGTCTGAGGGCGTGACCAAAGATATAGTAGACCTGATCAATCCGTTTGTATTTCGGATGTTCCGCGATAAACGTCCGTGATTTCTGAATCAGCATATTGAGTCCTGCCGGTTCGTTGTTTTGGAGAATCATTTTATGGAGCCGCTTAATCTCTTGATACTTGTAACTGGTTTTGATTGAAGACGCATCAACGGAAGAGATACAAAGCGTTGTGAGTATGCAACCGATCACGGTAAGTAACAGGTAACGGTGGAAGTCATTGTGGTAACGCATGGCAATATCTCCTGTTCGGTTTGAGTGGTGCTACGACTGTTTGCCCCCTTCAGCGATGGCGAGCAACTCCTCGTCCGATAGCTCAAGATCGACCGGTTCGGAGAGCGGTTGTGCCACCTTGTACGGCGTTTTCGCATAGATTTCAACAACGTTGTCATCGGGGTCGTAGCAGTAAATGGCAAGGGCGATGCCGTGGCTGACAATACTACGGAAACGCACGCCCTCTTCCTTCAATCGATAATAAAACTGCTTCAGTGTGGGCAAATCTTCCACGATGAAGGACACCTGTTGAATAACCTTCGCCCCCGCTGGCACGTCCCTGCCCGGGCAGAGGGCAACTTCATGATGTTCCTCCTCTGGCTGTGCACTGAGGAAGGTGATATTACCGTCAGGGTCTTCGTCGGTAACTGTGAGTCCCAAGATGCGAGTGTAAAAATCTGTGGACCGTTGCAGGTCGGTACAGTAGATTCCCACATGGCCCAGTTCTTTAACGGATAACATATTTCTCTCCTCCTGTTCTGAAAACAACCAATTAACGAGGGGGCACCCCGACAAAATCGGGATTCTGTAGGGAACAACAATCGTTGCTCCTTCTTTGTAACCGAGATTTACAACCATTCACCCGGCACGGGTTAATCCAGAATAGACCCCCTTAATTTAGCACACCATCCCCAAATAAGTCAACCTGTGCAGTTTTTGTCGAAGATTCTCAGTTTTTCGCTGGATCAATTGATTGAAAACTGATATAATTGTGGCTATAGTTTTTCAATCCAACCAACGAGGAGTTGCAAAAACAATACATGGAAATTTGGGAAATTCCGTTAATTCTCGTGACCGGTGTCTTCGCCGGTTTCCTCAACACCGTTGCAGGCGGCGGTTCACTACTTGCCCTCCCTGTTCTAATTTTCCTCGGTTTACATCCAGCAACAGCAAATGGCACCAACAGGGTCGCAGTTTTTGCCCAGAATGCCAGCGGAATTATGGGATTCCGCCGCAAGGGCGTTTCTGATTTTGGATATAGCACGCTCCTTACCCTTCCCGCGCTTGTCGGGGCATGGTTAGGCGCACAGATTGCCGTTGATATGGATGAGGTTATCTTTAACCGCGTTCTCGCCGGCATCATGGTCGGCGTGCTAATTATAACCCTGTTTAATCCTACTAAGAAATTGCAAGATGGACCTGAAGGTTTGAGTTTACTTCGTAACATCATCGGGAGCGTTGTCTTTTTTTTCGTAGGCGCACGAAATAACTGGTATACCTACTACGACCTAATACGCAAAATCATTGGGATGTTCGTCTTTTTTTTCGTAGGTATTTACGGGGGTTTTATTCAGGCAGGGGCAGGGTTTATTATCATCGCAGCACTAACGCTGACAAACGGTTTCGATCTGGTTCGCACCAATGCTATCAAACTGTTTGTGGTCTTTTTTTACACCATTAGCGCACTAGTTGTCTTCATTGAGAGCGGAAATGTCAACTGGTATTTTGGGTTGACGCTTGCCGTTGGGAATGCCACAGGTGCTTGGATCGGTAGTCATTGGGCAGTCGAAAAAGGGGATAAGTGGATTCGGGTTGTTCTTGTTGTCGCTGTGCTAGCGTTTGCAATTCGACTCGTTTGGAAGACACTTGGATAGAAGGGAATCCCCGGTAGGGAATGCGGATCTGCGTTCCCTGCTGTCAGTCGCGGACGAACTAACAACACTGGAATCCACTTCTATGTATTCCCACCATCTTCATTAATTTGCGCTAGCAATTGCTCGACAGCAACATCAAGTTGACTATCTATCCCTTGTGCAGCTTCGCCGAGTGGACGGTCGACTTGGAGGTCAACCGGGCGGGCGGTGCCCTCCGTATTCTCACCCTCCAAGGTTGAGACCCTTAGCCGGGGTAAACGGAAGATTGTGCCATCAAGTAGACCCCAACCCCAGGTCCAGATGACCGCGCCAGCTGTGGGCATACCGACCACCTTACCGAGTCCCAACTTTCGGAACCCTTCGCTGAACATCTCCGCATTGCTCCCAGAATGTTCATTGGTGATCAGGATAACAGGCCGCTCCAAAATGCGATTGCCTGCGAGGTTGGTGTCTGTTGTACTGATTAAACCACGATAATTCGATTGGGTATAGGCTCTGCGGTGCAAAACATCGAGGATGAAAGGCGCGATATGTCCACCGGGGTTAAATCGGACATCAAGCACCACGCCCTCTCTATCGTGGGTTTCAGTATCGAGGTCAGCGATGAACTGGAGGTAAGCTTCATAAGACATCTCACGGATGTGAACATATCCAAGCCGTCGATTGCTCTTTTCGTGGACGTATGCCTCATTCCAATGCACCCATTCCTTGTAACGGAGGTTTCGGTGCTGACCGCTGTCAACGGGCTGGACAATCAGTTCTCGACCTCCCTCCAACTGGGGTTTATCGTTGAGTTTCACAGTCACCCGTTTCCCCTGTTTTCGCTGGAGTTGTTCAGGTAGGTTGATCCTTCGGTTGAGGGCAACTCCATCGACCGCAACCAGATACTCTCCAACCTGTGCAGGCTCTTGCGGAAGCGTTAGTGGAGATTCGGGGATAATCTCGGAAATCTTGAAGTGCCCATCCCCTTCCAACGTCTCCCGATCAAAATCTGCACCGAGAAAGCTATCCGGTGCGTTGTCAGTCCGTCCGCCCGCACCGAGATGGGAAGCGTTCAATTCCCCAACCATGAGATTCAATAGCTCACGGAATTCTACCTGCGTTTGTACTCCCTCTACCATCGGGCGAAACATCCGGTGTACCTGCTCCCAATCACAACCGTGGAACTGTGGATCGTAAAATCCGTCTCGAATCAACCCCCACGCTTCGTCGAAGGCTTGCATCTTTTCGAGATGAAAGTTGACCTCAACCTCTGCTCTCGTTTCCAATGCCCTTGCCTCCCCCTCTTTCGCACCATCCTCACCCATCCCCACAGAATGGATGCGTCCCCCATCGGTATAATAAAACTTTTTGCCATTCGGTATGAAATGCACATTCCCTTTTCCGTTAGCGGTCCCCGTCAACTGCTTGGGTAGTTCACCGCGTTTATCCTTCTCAAGTGATAGGCTCCACAGGTTCGGCTGCCCAGTCATGGCAGCACGGAAGATCAGCGTTTTGCTGTTGGGACGAATACTTTCAGCCACAGCATTAAGTTTGAAGTCCGTGAGGAAACGGAGCCGGTGTTTAATCCCTTCAAATTCAATCTCAACCGGCTCAATCTTCTTTTTAGGCTTCTTATGCTTCCCCTTTTCGCTCTCAGCGTCCTGTTCGGTTTCTGATTTGTCCGAGTTCTCGGGCTCTGAATCAGTTTCCGTCGTTTCGCTCGACTCCGCGTCAGGCGGAAGCGGCTCGTCCTGCTGCTTCTTTCCGTTCTGAGAGTCTTCAACCTGAAATAGCTGATCAAAATCTTCTTCCTTGAAAACCGGTCGAATCCGCTTTAGATCTACCCTCGCAATCTGTGACTCAGCGCGGTATTGTCCCGTGTTAAACACGATAAATTTTCCATCTGGCGACCAGAGAATGTCACCTGTACTGATATTACTCAAAAAGGTCAGCTGTTCGGGACTATCCGCTTCGATATGCTGAACATAGAGGTTGCTGAAGAAGTTGGTATCCGTTGCGATAAAGGCTAGCCACTGGCTATCCGGCGACCACGCAAACTCCGTCGGTTGAGGCACACCTATAAAAGCCTGATTGGTGATGAAAGATCGTTTCTCCTCCGTTTCTGTATCTATCAACCAGATTTCGCCTTCAATCCCCGCTGTATCGGGATTCATAGGGACCTGAATATAAGCAAGCCACTTCCCATCGGGTGAAAACTTTGGTGTGTATTTCTGCTCTGGCGAATCCGTCAGTTGCGTTTCCATCCGCTCTTTGAAATGGTATTGAAAGACTTCGTTGTGTCCTGTCCGATCCGAGATGTACACGATACGATCACTTTCAGGGTGCCACTGCAACTGGCTCTCGCGGAAAGGGGTGTCCGTAACCTTGAACGAATCCCCACCCTTTTTGACCTTATCCCCTTTGTCTGCCAAATCCGCGAAGACCTCGCCATGAACAATAAAAGCAACCTTTCTACCGTCAGGGGCGAGTTCAAATTCGTTGATTCCTGAAATATAGCTATGATGCTGGATAGGAGTCGATTTTTCGTCGGTCTGAAGGATAATCTCCACCGGCTCAGACGTTCGGCTCTCAAGGTTCAGCAGCCAAATCTGAAAGTCGCGTTCAAAGGCAATCCATTTTCCATCCGCGGAAATAGAGGGACGCAACACTCGCCCGTTGGTAAAGTGAGTAAACTGCTCCGTATCACCTGCCAGCGTCATATACCAGATGTTTTCCTCATCGTCATGATCGCTCAGGTAGAAAAGCCCAGTGCCGGCAGCGTTCCACATCGGTCTCAGATTTTTGCCAAGGTATTGTGTCAAGCGACGGTAATCGTCCGCTTCAACTGCTTCACTGACTATCCAGATGTCAGAATGCCCAGAGGGATGCTGTCCACGCCGCCACCATGGGGACCCATTATTATTAAAAGCCAACGTCTTCCCATCGGGTGAGATTGCTAAATTGTAGTAAGTTTCTCGTGGATCGCCAGCAACTTGGATCGGTGTCCCTCCGTCAACATGAATCTTATAACTTGCACCTCGAATCCCATCATAATCAGAGGTAAAGTAGAGCCATTGTCCATCGGGGGACCAGCAAGCCGGTGGGACGGATTCGTCGTGATAGGTCAAACGTTTCGGTGGATGGTTCGATTGGAGGGAGATGGTGTAGATATTTCCACCACCTGTACGCTGAGATGCAAACGCCAACCGCGTTGCATCGGGCGAGAAGATTGGATTGGAATCGTTGGCTGCGTGAGACGTTATGCGGCTTGCCTCACCGCCGCCTGCAGCGACAATCCAGACATCCCCCGCGTAGCAGAAGGCAATTTTACCCCCGTCCGGAGAGAGGGAGGGCTGCCGTAAATACGGGAGGTTCCCGCCTTCGGTTTTTTCATCGGGTTTCATTGATAGGCTTTCTTGTTCTGTCTAGAAGTAGGCTATTTTCAGGTGGGACTAATTGTGGAAATAGCTCATTCAAAATCCTGTTTTGCAACCAGATACTTTTTAACCGCATCGTGATTCAGGGTATACCCCAATCCAGGGCGATCCGGCACCAGAAAACATCCATCTTCAAACGGGAAATCCTCATTGACTAGGGTATCCTCCCAAGCCATGGGGCCAACCATATCATACGGCTGTGTCAGGTGAGGCATGCAAGCAGCCACATGCAACCCCATAGCCGCCCCCGGTCCGTACGCCACCGTTTGTGACCAACCGCCCATACCCAATTCATGGGCAAGCCGTGATTGATTAATCGCCTCAAAAGCAGTCGAACCTCCAACAATCGCGTAATCAAGCGCAGCCGCCTGAAACCGCTGGATAAGATCCTCACTATTATAGACGTGGTCTCCCACAGGGAGGGGGATGGTCTGTCGCAGACGACGCCACTCAGAAAAGGTGCCCCCTGCCGCGCGTTTAGTTATCGGACTTTCTAAACTCTCCACCCGATGCCCCTGCAAGCGACGGGCAAGTTCTTGCGCCACCCAGACCTCCTCAAGGCGCCAGCGAATATCAGGGCGCACCGCCATATCCGGCAGGACCTTGTGGATAGCTTCAATACGGTCAGCGACATAGCGGATGCGTCCCTCCGGCGTCGTTTCTCTGCTAGTGATACACTTCATCTTGTAAGCCCGAAAGCCATGTTCCCACCCCCATTGTGCATCCTCTGCTGTGTGCTGCGGCGTCTTGTAACCGGTACATTGGGTCACAAAGACCCGATCGCGGAGTCTACCGCCAAGTAAACTCCAGATCGGAACACCCAGTGCCTGACCGCGCAGATCAAGTACCGCCTGTTCAAAAGCACCCACCATTGGTGTCGTCAGACTAGCGAGATTGACCGCCAAAACATCCTGATCCAACCAACTGTTTAGCGTTGCTGCCATAGTTTCCGTCGGCGTACCACGCCCTACTTGGGTGAGTCCTGTCAGTCCCTCGCTGGTTTCGACTTCAGCGATACCATGCTCAGACCGTTGGTGTGCCGGCTGACCATAAAAATCGTCAGACCACCACCATTTTCGTTCGGGCACGTTGACGATATAGAGTTTGATACGGGTGATTTTCATAACCGGTGGTGTCCTCCGTTATTTCAAAAAACTGATTGTCAACCTTTTTATCGACGGATCGGTTCCAAGCCGTGCTCCCAATCGCAGTCGAGGCAAAAACTTATCCCCTGTGCAAGGTGCTGGATCTTGCCGTCACAGATAGGACAGGTTGTGACTTCCAAGACAACAGACGGTGAGGTAGACGCTTCACGTTCATCTCGTTCACCGATTCGGAGATGTGTGCATTCGTAAATGTGCTCGTTGCATTCAGGGCAACGGTAGAAGAAATTAGAGTGCAATCCGGTGATGTCCGGCGGAATGATGCAATCTAACTCGTAAATAACTACACTATCACGTACAAGTCGGGCTTTACCTGAATTTTCAATAGCGATTGCGTCCACCTCGTCAAGATTTGGCTCTAGCTGTATAATGAGTTCATTAATCCGATACGCAGCAACCGCCCACGGCAGTTCTGTTACCCCAAAGATGATACTGGTCCGCTGCGGCGCAAGCTGCTCAAAAATATGGTTGCCAGCAAGTACCTTCACCGGGACAAAACCATCTTGAAAAGTAAAATAGGGATTTGCCGGATTCAGGTCATTCATAGTTCACACCGCCCAACCCTTAAACTCGGCTTCTCTTTGCATTTTGCACTTTCTGCTAACATGAGCCTTCGAGGTATATGTTGACTTACGCATCAACGACAGTGTTTTTCAGGACGCCGATTCCTTCAAGCTCTACCTCTACCACATCCCCAGCCCTTAAAGCTGATGTTGTTCCGGGGGTTCCAGTGAAGATAACATCTCCCGGTTCAAGCGTCATCGCCTGCGAAACAAAACTGACAACTGTCTCCACAGGGAAAATCAGATCGGCGGTGGTCTGCGATTGCACAACCTCGCCGTTGATTCGTGTCTCCAATTGCAGCGCGTTGTAGTTGAGACCAGTCACAACGGCGGGACCGACCGGCCCAAATGTATCGGACGCTTTTGCACGCCACCACTGCATGTCATTGCTTTGCCACGTTCGCGCGCTTACATCGTTACCGCAGGTAACCCCCAAGATGTTCGCTGCGGCTTCTTCGGGAGTTGCCCCCTTTGTGCGGTTCTTAATGACAACAACCAATTCACCCTCTGCGTGAACATTATCGTCACCAGAGGGTAGTATAATGTTTCCCTCCGGATCGTTTAGACAAGTGGGGGTCTTGATGAAGATCTCCGGGTTCGCTGGCTCCGGCGCACCATCGAGATGGCTCCGATAGTTCAGTCCAACCGCCAGCACTTTTCCCGGCGTGACCGGCGCAAGCAGCTCCACATCCCCCAATGCGACCGTATTCCCGGTTTCACTATATCCGGTGATTGGATCGCCATCTATCTCATTAATAGTATCGCCCGAAAGCGTTCCGCAACTTACATTTCCATTAGATTGGTATCGAACAAATTTCATAGAATCCCCCGGTAATTTCCCTGTAAATGGTAACAGGTTTTTGAATTGGCTCATATAAAAAGAAAGTGCAAGTCCCGATTCATCGAGGATTCCGCTACGCGGAATACGAAGAGAACCCGAGTTTTTTCTTTAAAACTCGGGTTCTTTGCCTAAATTTTAACATGAGTGTTTGAATTATAGTAAATTTCATAATTATTTGAACACTGTGAGAGGGGCTTCCTAGCCCCGATTATACGTATCGGGATTCGGAAATCCCTCCTACAAGGCGGTTCTGCTACAATGCCTATCCCGTCCGAGGGCAGGCTGGAAAAGTGTCTACCTGTTTTTAGAATTCACTATAGTAAGGATAAAATTTCTTGTAAACAGCAAACAATTTATCTTAATTCGGTGATATTGTCAAGAGGTAATTGATACGTAGCCATGATAAAGTGTTGCTAAAGTTAAGCAAAATGTGCTAAAGTTAGGAGCAGCAATTCTGAGACTCACTAGGCATTTTAGGCACATTAAATTTTATCTGATTCATAGAGGAGAACTCATGCCATACGAACAATTGCTTCCTACGACGGTAATCGGTTCCCATGCGATGCCGGGCTGGTTTTGGACGGCGATGGAGGCAGAAAAACGCGGCGAGTACGGACCGACCGACATAAAAGAGGTTTATGATGACGCTGTACGGCTAGCAATCTTGGACCAGAAGGAGGCCGGTATTGACACTATCACGGACGGTGAAATGCGCCGCTGGTATTTTGTACAAAACTTCTACGGACGGATGGAGGGATTAGTTGAACGACCTGTCCTCCGTCAAGCAGGACTGTATGCGTACGATAGCGTCCCACGTTACAATCTTGAGGATCGGGTGCGTATCCCGACAGGTTTGGGCATTGTGGAGGAATTCCAGTTCCTGAAAGCAAACGCTGGCGAAGGACAACTCATCAAGGCATGTTGCCCGGGGCCCTTGACACTGACGATGCACATCCAAATCCGGGAAGGCGACCCTTATAAAGATCGCGTCGAGCTTGGAGGCGAATTTGCCGAAGTCATCAACCAAGAATTGAAAGCCCTTGAAGCGGAGGGGTGTACCGAAGTCCAACTTGACGAACCGAGCTTCGGCATTATCCCCGGCAAAATCGAAGATTGGGTAGCACTGCTCAATCGCGCACTTGATGGGGTTTCAGTGCGAAAGAACCTACACATCTGCTTCGGCAATTTGGGCTCCCGACCCCGCGGCAAACGTCGGTACGACTGGATGTTCCCGGCGTTGTTAGATATGAACGTCGACTGTCTGTCGATGGAGTTTGCCAATCGCGAAATGGTTGAGCACGACATCTACAGTAGATTCGAGGGACAGTTCGACTTTATGGCGGGTGTTGTGGACATCAAGAGCTTTTGGAACGAACCGCCCGAAGAGGTCGCGGACCGTATCCGCCAAGTTTTACAACACTGCCCGCCTGAACGATTGAGTATTTCGCCTGACTGTGGTTTCTTTCAACTTCCACGTTGGATATGCCGTTTGAAACTGCAAAATCTCGTCGCTGGAACCCGTATCGTCCGCGCCGAATTGACAGGCGATCACTAAAAAACTTACAAATAAATTTAACGCAAAGCCGCAATGGCGCAAAGATGTGGATTGTTCGGAAATTTTCTGGCAATTTTAGGAAAGCATCTTTTTATAGCTGTTCTCTGCGTTATTGATGAGGGCATCAAGAATGAGATTCCTCTTATCACGTTTCACGTTTTACGTTTTACTTCTCATCTACATCCCCATCGCTAGCCCCCAACAGACTGGCGAAGAAATCGTCTCGGCTGCAATACGCCACCAGAATCTTGGATTAGCCTATCTCGAAGAATCCCAACCACATCAAGCGATTGAGCAGTTTCAGGGATTGGTCAATTTAGCGCCCAATGAGTCGATCGGTTACGGCAACCTCGCTGTTGCACACCTACGTCTCAAACAGCGTGAGGAGGCGGAAGGGTGGGTCAAACGCGGGCTTGAAGTTGAACCGATGGACAGTCAGTTACATTTCATTTTGGCGGAAATCTATCAATCGCAGAGCAGAACTGAGGAAGCGGTTGCAGCAATTCAGGACGCGGTGAAACTCGCGCCAGATGACCTTGAAACGCGATATAAATTGACACGCCACTATCTGAGCCAGCGGAACAACCCAGAAGCGACAGATGAGGCGATTTTCCACCTGCGGGAATTGCGTGAGCGAACCCCTGCGAATGTGGTGGTGTTGCTCAAGTTAGCAAACGCGCTTTTACGGCGAGAACAGGTTGAAGAAGCAAAGCGGATCTGCATGGAGTTGAATGCCCTGCTGTGGGATGCCGATGAAGAATTCCTGAAATATCTAAAACAGGGACTGCTTTTGATAGATCAAGACGATATCAAAGGAGCAGCCCGATATATTCAGATTTTTGAGAACGTTCAAAAGCGAAGCCCCCGCTATCAACAGGGGATTGGAGAGTTGGTGACGAACATCTTGGGGCATCCGATCGAGAATTTCAGTTCTGGGTTCAAAGCGCGAATCAAAGCAAAGCAAACCCCACCAATCGAAGCGAATTTTGTCGATGTGACTCAGGAGGTTGGGCTTGGCAACTTGAAGGAAAGGCGTTCCAAAATTCTGCTGACAGATTACGATAACGACAGCGATCTCGACCTATATACCACCTCCGCTGTTTTAGACGCTGCCCCCAATCTCTTTCGGAATGAAGGTGGAAACTTTGTCCCCGCCGCCACAGTCGGCACCCGCGGAGACACCGCCGCTTTTGCTGATTTAGACAAGGATGGCGACCCAGACCTCTATCTGTCCGAAGACGAGGGAAGTCGCCTCCTCCGCAATAACGGAGCGGGTAACTTCACCGAGATGGGAGACTTAGGGAGCAGCCAATCAGATCAGCGTTCAAAGGGCAAAAACAGAGGAGCAAGCCTGTTCATTGATTATGACCATGACGGCGATCTGGATCTGTTCACAACGGGGAACTGGGTGGAGATGTACCGCAACAATGGCGATGGTGCCTTCAGCGATGTTAGCAATCAGACGTTCATCCCACCGGAACGCCCTAGCGCATGGGACGCAGGACCTGCCGATTTTGACGATGATGGCGATATGGATCTATTAATCGTAAATGATGGGAAAGGCTGCACGCTCTACACCAACCTGCGTCAGGGAAAGATGCAGGCATTGACCGATGAAATAGGTGTCTCCCAAAACCACACTTTTAGGGCGGTCGCGGCAGGTGATTACGACAACGATGGCGATATTGACCTGTTTCTAGCAACCGATGGTGAAACACCCCATCAGCTCTATCGAAACCGCGGCGATGGCACCTTTGCCCCTGATATGCGTTCTCATGAGACAGCCCGCAACGCTGCAAATGGTGTGGGCGGTTCAGATGTCCATTTCCTCGATTACGACAACGACGGTTTCTTGGACCTATGGCTTATCGGCACGCCGAAAGAAAGGGATGGACGTGGCGTTTTCCTGTTTCGGAACGATGGAACGGGACGTTTCACCGATACCTCAAATCTCCTGCCTGTAGCGATTCGGAATGGAGGTAACGGAGCCGTTGGCGATTATGACAACGACGGAGATCTTGACCTTTTCCTAATTGATTCCGATGGCAAGGTGGTCGCACTGCGGAACGAAGGCAGCGACCAAAACAGTTGGCTACAGGTGAAGTTGGAGGGTGTCAACGCCGGTAACAACAAGAACAACATTGACGGCATCGGTGCCAAAGTAGAACTCAAGGCTGGCGAACTCTACCAGATGAAATACGTTACTGCCCCAGTCACGCATTTCGGTTTGGGGAAAGAGAAACAGGCGGATGTACTGCGGGTTGTTTGGACAAACGGCGTTCCGCAAAATGTCATCACCCCCAAATCGAACCAACGAATCCTCGAAAAACAGGTGCTGAAGGGATCGTGCCCATTCCTCTATGTCTATGACGGTGGTGGTTATCAGTTCGTAACAGATCTCCTGTGGCGCAGCCCCCTTGGAATGGTCACACCGATGGGATTTCTCGCGGCTGCTGAAACCGCAGATTACGTCAAAATTTCCGGTGAACTCATGAAGCCGAAAGCGGGTGTCTACTCTCTCCAGATTACAGAGGAGCTGTGGGAGACCGCCTATTTCGATCTGGTCAAACTGCTTGTCGTAGACCACCCCACCGGCACACACATCTTCGTCGATGAGAGATACACCCCACCGCCATTTCCAGAGTTCAAAATCTACACGACGAAAGAGATTTATCACCCACGCACAGCACTCGACCATCATGGATACGATGTCTCCGAAGCACTCAAAGCGGTCGATTATCACTATGCGATTGAACACGAACCGGGGGTATTCCAAGGTGTCGTTGATCCCCACTTCATCGTTCTCGATCTGGGGGACGTACCTGATGGTTTAGGACTTACTCTGTTTCTCACAGGCTGGATCTTCCCAACAGATACCAGTATCAATCTTTCACTCTCACAGAATCCGTCAATTAACCCGGTTTTTCCTTACCTACAGGTGCGTGATGAGACTGGAAAGTGGCAGACGGTCATCGATCCCATTGGCATTCCGGCTGGCAAAAATAAGACTATCTGCATCGATCTGACGGGTAAATTCCTTTCGGCAGATCGGCGGGTAAAAATTGCGACCAATATGCAGATTTACTGGGATGCAGCGTTTTTCTCTAGCGGTGGAAAGGATGTGCCAACCCGTATTACGGAGCTATCTCCGAACCACACAGATCTCCACTACCGCGGCTTCTCTAAGATGTATCGTCCAACTCCCCATGCGCCGCATCTATTTGATTACAATGAAGTTGTAACAGCAAAACAGTGGCGGGATTTGGCGGGGCATTATACCCGGTACGGAGAGATAACACCTTTGTTAGAGAAGATTGACGATATGTACGTTATCTTGAATGCAGGGGATGAGATGACTGTCGAGTTTGATGCGGGTGGATTGCCCCCGCTGGAAGAAGGATGGGAGCGGGACTTTATCCTCTACAGTGATGGATGGGATAAGGATGGCGACATCAATACCCTGTCTTCGCAGACGGTTGGGCCCCTGCCATTCCACGACATGTCCGCCTATCCGTATCCCGATGCGGAAAAATACCCAGAGACCCCAGAGCACCTTCGTTATCAACTAGAATACAACACGCGCCGCGTGACACATGAGCTGCCACGTTTTTAAGTCAAATGCCAACAGAAATTGTAGGTCGAGATTCATATCTCGACAGCATACTTACATGAGGTGTTGAAAAATGCACGCCAAAGCACTTGTCAGTGACGAAAATCAGAACTTTAACTACGCTGATGTCACCTTGCCTGATCCGGGACCGGAACATATCCTCATACGAGCGTTGTACAGCGGGGTTAGCATTGGAACGGAGTTCGCCCTGATCCGCAACAAGATATCTACGTGGGGACAGTATCCAATATGCACCGGCTATCAAGGGGTCGGTATTATCGAGTATGTTGGCGATAACGTTGATGTGTTCAAGGTCGGCGATAAAATCTATTACCGCGATAACCGGGAGGGGATGCGGTTACCCGATGGACAGGAGGTTTCAGCCGCAGCCGGCGTTCATTGCTCTGCCGCCATTGTCAATCCACAAACGACGCACGGACTGGAATTGCTGCCCGAAGGTGTCCCCGACGATGCTGCGAGCCTATTTGTGATGCCAGCAGTTGGCTTGAACGGCGTTGATACAGCAAACCCTCGAATGGGGGATGTTGTTGCGGTTTACGGTGCTGGATTGGTCGGACTGGGCGTTATGGCTGCCTGTAGCCATCGGGGCTGCGTCGTTGTTGCCATTGACCTTGAGCAGAACAGGCTGGAGGTCGCTCAAAAACTTGGCGCGGATTACCTCATCAACGGTGCTACCCAGAACGTGGTGGCGGAACTGCAAAAGATTGCGCCTGAAGGTGCCGATGTCGTCTTTGAATCCACCGGCGTGCCTGCGTGCGTTGACCCGGCAATCGAGTTGTGTAGGCGACACGGCAAGTTTGTGTATCAGGGGCATTACGGCACAGAACCCCTCTCCTATCAATTTGCGCCGCCCCACGGCAAACGGTTGACGATGTTCTATCCGTGTGATGATGGCTTCGCTCCTTGCCGACGCGCTGTGCTCAAGAATATGGCAACAGGCGTCCTGCCGTGGCATCACACGATTACACATCGCGTCGAATCGGAGGACTCACCAGCCTTTTACGACGCTATCAACAAAGATAACGCTAAAGATGTAGTCGGTGCGGTCATACGATGGTCGGACGATTGATTCTTGACCCCCACGGATAAGTTCGGAAGGAGGAAGCGTAGAATGAGCGGAATACTAATCACCGGCACCAGCGGATTTATCGGGCGTGCACTCGCTGAATCAATGGCAAAAGACCACGAAGTTTTCTGTATATCTAGGCAGCAAACAGAAGTAGAAGGCGTAACAGCGATTCAAGGGGACTTTACATCGCTCGACGACCTGCGAAAATTAGACCCCAACCAAATTGATGTCGTGGTTCATCTTGCGGCGGTAACGGGCGGCGGGAGTGAGGAGGAACAACTCCGGGTCAATGTTATGGGATCCTACCAACTCGTGCGATACTTCCTAGACGGCGGCTGCAAGAAGTTTGTGCTCGCCAGTTCAATCGCAGCGGTCGGATTTCAGTCTCCCCTGTTCAGACCGTTGCAGCTCCCAATGCCCGACGAACACCCATGTCTTGATCGGATGGGATACGGCTTCTCAAAGTATCTGATGGAAGAGGTCTCGCGCTATCTGGCGCGTCAGAATGCGGATCTGGACTTCATTAACATCCGCCTAGCGAGCATCGCTCCCGATGACCGTGAATTGACACCCAAAAAGGTGGGACCGGTAGGGCAATGGTCGATGGGATCGATTTCGTACATGTATCTCAGCGATACCGTTCGCTGCCTGACGCTTGCCGCCGAAGCCGCACATAAGCCGGGCGTTCGCATCCTGAACGCAGTAGGGACCCAAGCCTGCGCCGAGGATACCGTCCCCGAAATCATCCGTGGCTGGTATGGCGCGGATGCCGATCGGATAGACCTTTCCCACTACACACGCCCCGGACATGAAAGAGATCCCGTATACGAAATCCACCGAATTGAGGAAGAGTTGGGCTTCGTGCCTGAACGGAGCGTACTTGGAAATGAGGAATAATACGTGATACGTAAAAAAAGCTGTCTTGAGTCTGTTGAATGCGTAGGGGTTGAGTCCCCAATCCGTTGGGCAGACGTACCTTATAGTGAATTCAAAAAATAAACAAACACTTGCGCCCAACGGTAGGTGCGGTTTCCTAACCGCACCGCATCGGCACAGTTGGAAACAGTGCCTACCCAACGGGAGGTTGGAGTGTCCCATTAATTCTAAGGTCCACTATAAATGCCAACACCTCCAGTAACTTGGGTTGCCACAGCTAGCGTTTCCAGCGGTAGCGCACAGCATCTTTCCCCGCCATCAGTGCAAATTCCCACCGTTGACACCATGTCTCATAATCGGTCTGCAACGCATCCGGACGGAATTTGCTGCGCATGAGGAACGTCGGGTAGAAGGGACGGCCCGAGGGCATATAAGCGTCGTGATAGCGCAGGTCAAAGCTCCAACGAACCTCGTCCGACTCGTTGGGGAGCGCGTGATGCAACGTGTAGTTGTGGAATAGGATCAGCCCACCTGCGGGTACGGGCAGCGGCTTAGACTTGATGGGCGGCCGTTCTTCCGGGGGAATGTCCAACCCGGGCGTGTACGCATGTTGCCGGAGACCGTACTTATGGCTGCCGGGCAGCACCGCTAGACAACCGTTCTCTAGCGTTGCGTCCACGACAGGCACCCAGACAGTCAGCATAAAGTAGGGATCAGTGTCGGGCCAACACACGCCGATATCTTGATGGAAGTGGGTCGGAGACCCACCGGTCGCACGATGCGGCAAAACCGCCCGAATATGCTGGATGGGATTACACACAATCTCTGAACCGCAGAGCGATTCCGCCACGTCCAGAATCTTCGGGTTTTTCAGGAAGTTAAAGGTCGCCTCGCCGCGTGCCTGCATGATGTCCAGATTGGTGGCAATTTCTGGAGCTTCCTTCGCTAGAAGCAGCAACCGCCGTGTAAAGGATTCGTCCTCATGCAGCGAACTCACCTTGCCTTCGGCGTACAGCTTCTGTGCGCGCTCCTCAATAATATCGGAATACTCGTCAATGACCGGCTGCAAGTCGTCCGTATCCAACACATTTTCCAACCGTAAGTAACCATCCTCGTGGAACGAGGAAATTTGAGTCTCTGTCAAGTGCATAGTGGTTATCTCCTTGTAATTTATGGTGAACTAGAAAAATAAGTAGACATTCACCAATAACTCCGACCCTAGCGAAGTTCCAAAAGTCCCCCTGAGGGGTTGACTGTACATTGGGAGTGTCTAAACAGCTCTACAATCTACCATAGTAATCGGTTCGGAGGCTTGTAACAGCCCCACTTATTCAAGACTCATTACTGAACAGAAACTACGTCTATGAAGCAGACAACAAGGCCTTTTCGACAGCGGCAGGCAGTTGCATCAGGTGAAAACGGCTCGCTGTATAGGCATAGTCTTCTCCACTTTCATCTATAACGCGAATGTAGCCATGCATCGCAGCGTCATCATCAGGGATCACACGATACAATTTCCCTACCTCTAGAGAAGCAGGGTATCCCTCATTATTGAGACATAGACCAAATTGCGGAAACTGGCTTTCTTTTTTATCCATCGTTAATCAAGAAACGGGAACTTAGGTTTGAATGCTCTCTTACCATACAATATTTGCGCCTTCTTGGTATCTCTGGGCATATTTGCCCCGAACCCCTTTACTGAAATCATACTCATCAAGTAAATCCGGATCTTGTTGATTAGTTGTTGCTTTCTTCATAGGTTATTCTTTAAAACATTGGTAAAGCCAAAAAAGTCCGCTGTCAGCCCGATAGATCGAGCTCAGAAAACTGCAACGGCTTGTTAGATTTCTTCTTCTGATTCTTTCAGATCGATGCGAAATAGAGGGAGTTCACGGTCGGGAATACTTGTGGATTTTCTGGTGCCGACCACTGAACCACCCGCTGCGCGATAGAATTGGTCAGCGTTTGGATCCCCTTGAACGATTATTTGGTTGTATCCGAGATGTCGTGCCTTATGTTGCGCGTGTGCCATTAGCTTTCGTCCATAGCCTTTTCCGATAAACGTGGGTTCGACAAACAGGTAACCGAGCTCTGCCTCAGAAGCGGAAACATGTTCTAGGGAATAGAATCCAATGGTGTTTCCTTCAACTTCGATCACAAAGGTCGGATTGCTCTCAATGTAATGTTGATCAAGAGTCAACTCCTCAAGGCACCCTTGCATAAATCGATCTGAGTACCCCCAGTATGACTTGGACCGGAATGCGAGTTCGCTCAAATGCTTGACCTCGCTCGGCAAAGCCTCTCGGATGCGCCACTTGGGTGTATCACATACAGTTCGTTGATCCTTCATATGATCAACCTAACAGTAATTCCCGTTGTCAACTACATCAACGGGTTAGGACTACTGTTGCTAGTCGTTACTGTTTGCACTTGTAAATGTAGGTTTATGTTCTCGGGTAATTCGGATTAAAAATCGCAGTGCCTCATTCACCGATTCAGAATCCGGAAATACGGCAGCAACATCCGGTTCTAACTGGATAGCTTGTCCCCTGAAACTCTTCCGCTTAGGACCAACCTTTCTCACTCGTAAGTTCCTCAAATCGTACTCTGGACGAAGCTCATCGTCCATCTCGGTATCAACCTTCTTCATAATCTTCTCTTTCCCTTTTGGTTACTTCCCTTGCACTGATTAAACGAATCTTATCCTCGCGTTCCGTATATGACACAATCAATAAACGACGTTGTTGCGACTCACCAATAATGATATATCGGTCCTCATCATCAGAGTAGTCAGGATCATAGAAATCAATATAGAACAGATCATCAAAAACAGTTTTCGCTTCGTCAAACGAAACCCCGTGCTTCAATAGATTAGTTCTTGCTTTGTTTTGATCCGACTCAAATTCCATAATCGTAACATTACTGTCTTACGAAGACGATTCAATTTTCCGTTTCGTCTTCGGTCTATTTCATAGCAGACATTGGCTGGACTTTTATCGGTTCATAGTAGAGTACCATGATCTGATCAGGGCGCAAACCCACTGACTCATAAGTACGCCCATCACGGTCACTGAATTCGACTTCAAACGCTTTGCCGTTTGTAAGAATCTCAACCACTGTGCCGACTTGTCCACGTCTGAGATTATATTCGGGCAAATCGCCTATGAGGGCAACTCCATCGAATAGTTTGACGTTCATGCCCTTTCACCCGTCACATTCTATAAGTTACGAATATCCACAGCGACTCGTTTAGCGGGCCCTTTCGATCTATATTCAACAAGTTTTCAGTTTGAGTTTCAGTAACCGTTAATATGCGTTTCTCCGATGGATCAAAGATGTACTTCAAGAAATAACCTATGATACCACCTACGATCATGTTGGCAATTGAAACTATAATGACCTAGGGTCATTTATAGCGGACCTTAGAATTAATGAGACACTCCAAACCGGTGCGGTTGGGAAACCGCATCTACCGTTCTCCCGTTGGGTAGCCCCCGCTTGCTTTCCCACCCTGCTTGCATCGGTTCCCCCTTGACAAGGGGGGCGAGGGGGGTTAGGGGGGTAGAATAAAGGGGGGGCGATGCGGTGCGGTTTGTAACCGCACCTACCGTGGGGCGCAAGTGTTCATTTATTTTTTGAATTCACTATAATTCTGCTGTGAGAGGGATTTCCCAATCCCGATACTTCACTGTCCAAGCGATTCCCTTATTGCGACGTTTAGCCCCAAATGGTTAAAAAGCCGAAAACTGAATAGCCCTAATGCCAAAACTTTCCAGTTGAAACCGCCAGAAAAACCTGATAAAATTAAAGTTGATAATCTAATTATACAACCCTTCCAAACCCTTGTCAAATCCAAAACTGTAGTCAAGAGAAAGCCCCAGCCATGCGACTCTCGACAAAACTCCTACTTCTCGGTTTCCTTGTCTTACTGATTAACAGCGCATATCTGATTAGCTTCGGCGAACCGACCCTATTCTACATCGGGAATGTCCTGATCCACATCGTCCTCGGCGTTGCCCTGATCGTACCGTTTATTGTCTATGTGTGCAAGCGTTTCGAGGGCATGTCCATCATCGGCAAAGGCGGGGTGATTTCTCTGGGAATCGGAGTAATTTCGGGCGTGTACCTGATGTTTGTCGGTGCCACAACCCCCAACCGCTGGTTGCTTATCCTTCATATCGTGGCAGTGACGGTCGGGGCGATTCTATTTGTCGGACACCTGTTGATCTTGGGGAGACGAGCAGAGACCGAGTTTTCACGCAGAGCCGCGCAAGCCACCGGGATTGTTCTCCTCATCAGCCTATTGTTTCCCGTCGGAGCAAGGCTAATCCAACACTATCGCCCCAACCCGGACTACTTGGTGAAAAATCCACTTTCTCCACCGACCAGCATGTATGAGGAGGGCGGCGGCACCGATGGCCCGTTCTTCCCCGCCTCCGTCGAAACCTATACCGGCGACCTAATTCCCACCGATTTCTTTCTGACCTCCCAAACCTGCGCTGAAAGTGGATGCCACCCGGATATTTATAAGCAGTGGAACGAATCAGCGCATCACTTCGCCTCCTTCAACAATCAGTGGTATCGCAAATCGGTTATGTATATGCAGGACGTCAACGGGATTCAACCGTCCAAATGGTGCGGTGGCTGCCATGACCCCGCCATCCTGCTCAACGGTGTGATGGATCGACCGATCCGAGAGAATTTGCATACACCCGCCGCCCAAGCCGGACTCGCGTGTACAGCGTGCCACTCAATGGAGAAGGTCAAAGATACGATGGGCAACAGCGGATATGTTATCAAGTATCCACCCCTACACGAAATGGCAGCCAGCGAAAATTCCGCAATCCGCAAACTCCACAATTATCTTATCCGCCTCGATCCCGAACCCCATAAAAAGAGTTTCCTCAAACCCTTCCACCGTCAGAACACAGCAGAGTTCTGTTCCACTTGTCACAAGGTGCACCTCGATGTGCCGGTCAACAACTTCCGATGGTTCCGCGGCTTTGATGACTACGATCAATGGCAGATGAGCGGTGTCTCCCATCAGGGGGCGTTGTCTTTCTACTACCCCGAAGCACCGAAGAAATGCGTCGATTGCCACATGCCACTGGTTCCCTCAAAAGATGCAGGGAATATCGACGGCAAGGTGCACAGCCACCGCTTTCCCGCGGCGAATACGGCACTCCCTTTCGTGAACAAGCACGACGAACAACTCAAAGCGACAGTCGAATTCCTCCAAAACAATCAGGTAAGCGTGGATATCTTCGCGCTAAGTCCCGCGACGCCGATTCAGCCTCAATCTCATAGGGGGTCAGCCGGTGGTTTCAGTACGTCCGGCACTAGCCCTCAACTCCGTGCCTTCAGTATGATGGAGGGCGGAGGTCAAGGGCACGCTATCGGCACAGTCACGGATATAACGAAGATTATCGCACCGATTAACGATTCCAACGCAACGGTTCGGCGTGGCGAGGAGGTTCGGGTCGATGTAGTTGTTCGGACAAGAGGGGTGGGACACCGATTCCCCGCCGGTACAATTGATGCCTTCGATATTTGGTTGGAGTTAAAGGCAACGGACGAAAACGGAAAAATTATCTTCTGGAGCGGGCGGATCGAAGCGGAAGATGGAAACGGACCCGTTGATCCGGGGGCACATTTTTATCGGGCATATATGCTAGACGAACACGGAAATCTCATTAATAAACGCAATGCGTGGGCGGCACGGACCGTCCTCTATGCGAACACCATTCCCCCCGGTGCTGCGGACACCGTTCACTATCGCCTCTCCATTCCACCGGACTGTGGGGATGAGATTCAGCTGCACGCAAAGCTAAATTACCGCAAATTCAGCTGGTGGCATACACAGTGGGCGTATGCGGGTGTGCGAGACCCGGAGGACACCGATTTTCAGGTGGATAAAGGCTATGACGATGGACGCTGGGTTTTCACAGGAGACACATCGGATGTCGCCGGGCAGATCAAAGCGATCCCCAATCTCCCAATTGTCTCTATGGCAGAGGATAGGGCAACCTTACAGGTGATTAATCAAGAGAAATCGAGCGAGCCGATAATCGGGGATTCAGGAGAAAATCCGAAATCGAATCATCGTGAACGTTGGAATGACTACGGTATCGGGCTACTCCTTCAGGGCGATCTCAAAGGTGCGGAAGCGGTGTTCCAGAGAGTCACGGAGATTGAGCCGAGCTATATGGACGGTTGGGTCAACATCGCACGGTGTCGCATTCAGGAGGGCGATATGAGAGGGGCTGAAGAGATGCTTGAAAAAGCGATGACCCTTCAGAAGCAGCTGCCCCCCGACAATCCACACCGAGCAAAGGTGCACTACTTCTACGCGTTGGTACAAAAGGCGTACGGAAAATATGACGATGCGCTTGAACACCTGCGAACAGCTGCCCTCCAATTTCCACGGGATCGACGGATTCTCAATGAGATTGGCAGGCTGCTCTACCTCCAGCGGAAGTACGAAGCAGCACTTACCGAATTTCAGAAAACGTTGGCGGTCGATCCAGAGGATCTGGACGCCCACTACAACATGATGCTGTGTTATCGCGCACTCAAAAATGAGGTGATGGCAGCGAAGTCGCGGAAACTGTATACGCGGTTTAAGGCGGATGAATCCGTTGACGCTATCACCGGCATCACCCGTCGCGCTGATCCATACGCGAATATCGAGCGTCAGCGCATCCATGAGCACACTTCCGCATTGGATGCGCCAAAATGACCGTAGGGCGGGGTGGCCCCGCCCGAATATTTTGGGTTTTAGTAGGTCGAGATTCATATCTCGACACCCAAATGTCAATTTTGGAAAATCGACCTACAATAGGGCAACCACAAGTTGCTTTAAATCCCGATTATATCGGGAGAAGCATAGATTTCTTTCGTTTTTCTATTTTTATCTGTCGAAAATCTGTCGAAATCTGTTGTCCGTATCTACTTTTATCTGCGAAAATCTGCGAAAGTCCGTATCTACTTTTAGAATTGAAGTGCACAAATCCTACCCAACAAAGGAGATAATCAACAATGGCTTACACACTTGAAGACGAATTTGGAGACATCATTGGCAAGGCAAGACGTGGGAACGGTCTAAGCGTCGGTCAAGTTGCTGCCGATGCAGGCATCACAGAGGCGCAACTGTCCCAGATGGAAGACTACACACTGAAACCGACGGAGGACCAAGTCCACAAAATCGCAAAATGCCTCAATCTCAACGGCGCACGGTTGGCGGACATTGCGATGGAACGCTGGGGACCCGAACCGGTCCCACCCGGCTACGATGACGCCTTGGAGGTCGTCACCATCACCGCAGATGTCGGCGGATGGCCCGTCCATGCGTACCTCTTGGTGTGCAAGGCGACCAATCAGGCTGCTATCATCGACACCGCTGCACACCCAGACGATGTGCTGCAGAAGGTGGAAGAGACCGGCGTCAACCCGACTTCGATTCTGCTGACACACGCACACGGCGATCACGCCAACGGGTTGATGGAGATCGAACGGGCAACGGGTTGTCCGACGTACATCCACGCACAGGAACCACAGCCGCGCAGCACCCAACAATTTCGACTCCTCAACCATGGGGATGATGTGACAGTCGGTCAACTCTCTGTGAAAACGCTCGACACCCCGGGACACACGCCCGGCGGTTGCAGCTTCCACACCCGTTCCACAGTGATCGTCGGTGACGCGCTATTTGCGGGTTCCGTCGGCGGAGCGAACATTTCATACACCGATCTGCTCTCCGGTGTCAGGAACTACCTCCTTTCACTTCCCGACGATACAAAGCTCTTTCCCGGGCACGGCCCCGCCACAACCGTCGGCGAAGAAAAAGTCCATAACCCCTTTTTCTAACCCTGACGTCCTATTGGATTAAACTCAAAGTGTGTTGAACGAGAGGATTACATTATGCTAAACCCGCGACTTGTTGAAAGGAGTAGATTCAAATGATTCAAAAGAGATAGCTTCGGATTTCTGTAGGTCGATTTTCCAAAATCGACATCCCCTAGCACATCGCGCGATAGTTTGTGCTCAATGACCCCGGCTTGTTGTCCGCCCCGGTGTGTATTTTGTCGAGATATGAATCTCGCCCTACAATCTGCTTTTGTACCACAATCTGTTAGATTGTGATCCCATCCTGCAAACTATAGTGGACCTTAGAATTAATGGGACACGCCAATCTCCCGTTGGGTAGCCCCCCTATTTCCCCCCGCTTGCTTTCCCCCCTGCTTGCATCGGTTCCCCCTTGACAAGGGGGGCGAGGGGGGTTAGGGGGGTAGAATAAAGGGGGGCCAATACGGTGCGGTTAGAAACCGCCCCTACCGGACCTGGGGAAAATAGAGAATTGCCAACAAGTTTCTGACCGTGCTCGTTTATAGTGTCCAATTATAGTAAACACGAGAAATAAGGATACATTTACCAATAATTTCAACCGGCGCGAAAACTTCAAAGTTCCCCTGAACCCATCTGACCCCCCCATGTAACCCCCCTGCCCCCCAACCCCCCATGATAAGGGGGGATGGCAAGGGGGGCAGTTTCTAGCCCCCCTTGTCAGGGGGGTTCAAGGGGGTTGGGGGATGGCAAGGGGGGCGGTTTCTAGCCCCCCTTGCCAGGGGGGTTGAGGGGAAAGACAAGGGGAGAAACCCTTTCCCCTTAACCCCCTTAGTCCCCCTTATCAGGGGGAAACCCTTGTCAGGGGGAAACCCTTGTCAGGGGAGTTGGGGGATTTAGGGGGTTGGCTGTGTATTAAGAGTGTCTCATTAATTCTAACATCTGCTATTATAAACCTTTCACGAGGGAAATGGATATGCCAGAAACACCACAACTTTATTTAGGCCTAGAAGCGGAAAGCGGGGAGGCGGCGACCGGATTCCAAGGCGTCCTGAACCAACTTCGCGAATCTGCTCCTACCGAATACCACAAAGGTTATGAGTTTGAACGACTCATGAAACAGTATTTCTCTGTAGACCCCCTTTACAAAGAGCGGTTCACCGATGTCTATCTGTGGAAAGAGTGGGCAGCACTCCATACAGAATACGACGGTGTCGATACCGGAATTGACCTCGTTGCACGAGAGGGCAACGGCGAATACTGTGCGATCCAATGCAAGTTTTACGCGGAGCAGACACGGATTTCAAAGAAAGATATCGACTCATTCATGGCGGCTTCAACGGGCAAGTGGTTCGCAAGGCGAATGCTCGTCCATACCGGCGGCGAGTTGGGATCGAATGTGCGCCGAACCATCGATCCATTGGGCTCCGATTTCCAAGTGATCGGCTACGGCCATCTTGCGAGCCGACCGATTCACTGGCCCGACCTGCGCCAAGAGGCACCGGAACAACTGGACTATCGAATAGAGCGATTCAGTCTGAGACCCCATCAACGAGAAGCGTTCAGTGATGTTATCAACGGCTTCAAAGATGCCGATCGGGGCAAACTGATCATGGCGTGTGGGACCGGCAAGACCTTCACCGCCTTGAGGATTGCTGAAGAGACCGCGGGTGTCGGTGGACGGGTACTCTATCTCGTTCCGTCTATCGGACTATTTTCACAGGCGATGCGAGAATGGGCGGAGCAGCAGGGGGTACAGCATCGTTATATCGGAATCTGCTCCGATACAAGCGCGGGAAAAAAGAGTGAGGATGTGCCCATTCAGGAGTTGGAAATACCGGTCACCACAGATCCGCAAAAAATTTCTGAAGCACTGGGGGCAACCGACGAGGACGCGATGACAGTGGTTTTTTGCACCTATCATTCGCTCCCCATTGTCGAAACCGCTCAGGATCAAGGTGCCCCGGCGTTTGACCTCATTTTCTGCGACGAGGCACACCGAACCACCGGGGTTGAGGAGGTTGGAGACGAGACATCCCCATTCGTGCTGGTGCACAACGCCGACCGCATCCGGGCAAAGAAACGGCTCTACATGACCGCGACCCCACGGCTTTACACCGAAGGCGCGAAAGCAAAAGCCGCCCGTCATGACATCGAAGTGTTCTCTATGGACGACCCCGCCACCTACGGACATGAGTTTCACCGGCTCCCCTTCTCCAGAGCCGTCGAGCAGAACCTACTCTCCGATTACAAAGTGGCGATTTTTACCATGTATGAGCCGGACGCGGACGCAACGCTGCAAGGATATGTCGGAAATGGCGGGAGCGAGATTAATATCACCGATGCGACCAAGTTTGTCGGCTGCTGGCGGGCCCTACAAAACCCGGAAGGCAAGTCCGATGAGGACGAAACAATCAAACCGCTGAAACGCGCAATCGCATTCAACAACACCATCCGCAACTCAAAACGGCTCGCCGAGCATTGGAACGGAGTGATTGAGAGTGCCATCGGACAGATGCCGGAAGACCTACGTCCCCTCAATTTTGAATGCGAAACGCAGCATGTCGATGGACAACATAACGCATTCGATCGGAAAACCCGAATTGAATGGTTAAAAGGCGATACCCCTAACGCTTGCCGCATCCTCTCAAATGCGCGTTGTCTCTCCGAAGGGATTGACGTGCCCGCACTCGACGCAGTCATCTTTATGACCCCTAAGAACTCGCATGTTGACATCGTGCAAGCGGTGGGCCGTGTCATGCGAAAAACAGAGGGCAAGCAGTACGGCTACATCATACTGCCGGTGGCAATCCCGCCCGGCACAGATCCCGCCGATGCCCTCAACAACAATGAACGTTTCGCCGCGGTGTGGAATGTCCTACGCGCTTTGCGTTCCCACGATGACAGGCTCAACGCTGAAATCAACAAAATTGACCTCAACAACGCCCCCACCGATCGGATTCTCTTCCCCGGTGGTGAAGGAAATGGAGACGGGGACCAGGGTCCCCTACAACAGCTAATCTCATTCGGTCTGGCACAAATTCCACCCCAAGACATTTACGCCAAAATTGTAGAGCGGTGTGGTGATCGGAAATACTGGGAGAGTTGGGCGAAGGATGTCGCAGACATTTTCCAACGGGTCGTCGTCCGAATCGAAAATCTCTTAGACAACCCCGATAACGATGCGCTGCGTGAATGGTTCGACGCCTTCCACGCGGAGCTGCAAGATTCAATCAACCCATCCGTTACTCGGAACGATGCGATTGAGATGATGGCGCAGCACCTCCTGACCCGCCCGGTCTTTGAGGCACTCTTTGAGAACTACGACTTTGCTTCCGGCAACCCTGTATCAATCGCACTGGACAACCTGCGAAACGATTTTGGGGAATTCGGACTTGAGAACGAAACGCGGGATTTGGAGGGGTTCTACGAAAGTGTCCGGATGCGTGCCCGCGGCATTGACAACAGCGAAGGGCGGCAACGGGTACTGTTGGAGCTCTACGAAAAGTTTTTTGCCACCGCCTTGAAAAAGGACGCGGAGCGGCTCGGTATCGTCTACACACCGGTTGAGGTTGTGGACTTCATCCTACACAGTGCCGATGAGGTGTTGCGGAAAGAGTTCGGCAGAAGCTTGAGCGACGAGGGGGTGCATGTCCTTGATCCATTCACCGGTGCAGGGGTTTTTCTCGCCCGCCTGCTTCAATCTGACCTCATCCAAGCGTCAGATCTTGAGCGGAAGTACCGGGAGGAGCTACACGCGAACGAGATTGTTCTGCTTGCCTACTACATTGCAGCGGTCAATATAGAGGAAGCATACTCCTCTATCGCAAGAAACGTGCCCCCCCCCCCCCCCCGCAATGATTTTGCCAGTCATAATGATGTAGAAAGTTACACGCCATTTAGTGGTATTGTCCTGACCGACACTTTCAATCTGAATAAGGAGGGGGAGCCCACCCTTTTCCCGAAAGAGTGGCTGCCGGACAACAACACCCGCGCCGAGCGTCAACAGAAACTTCCCATCCAGGTTATCGTCGGCAACCCCCCTGGTCGGCGAAGCAGAGGAGTGCAGCGGATGACAATCCCAACGTTGATTACCCTGAACTTGAACAACGCATTAAAGAAACCTACGTTGAGTATTCTACAGTGACCAATAAAGATGGCCTCTACGACACATACAAGATGGCGATCCGATGGGCATCGGACAGGATTAAAGAGCAGGGAATCGTTGCTTTTGTCACCAACGGCTCATGGATTGACGGGAACGCTGATGCGGGGATTCGTGCATGTTTAGCGGAGGAGTTCAGTTCGGTTTACGTCCTGAACTACGGGGGAATCAACGAACTCAGGGAGAACAGTCGCGTCGTGAGGGAGGTAAAGTGTTTCGGTTCAGGGGTCAAGGGCACCCTGTCGCTATCACGATTTTAGTCAAGAATCCGAATACTACACACAAGGGATGCCGCATCCATTACAAAGATATTGGTGACTATCTCACCCGTGAGGAGAAGTTGACGAAACTACGCAAGGCGGTGTCGATTTCAGGAGTTAGCGATTGGCAGGAGATTACGCCCGACGAGCATTACGATTGGATTGAACAGCGTAACGCTGCATTCGCTCGGTTCTATCCACTCGGATCGAAGGACGCAAAGGCGGGAGCGGCGGATGATACGATATTTGGGTTGTATTCGAGAGGGTTGTCAACCGGCAGGGCTGCATATCATCTATAACTTCTCACGTGATGCTTGCGCCGAGAACGCACAGCAATGATAGAGGATTATCTCGCTGCGCTTTCTGAGGTAGAAACGAACCCTCGAACTCAGGGTGGATGAAGCGGCGCGTGTTCACTCATCAAATCTTAAATGGGATGGATCGCTCAAGGAAAATCTGAGGACAAAGAAAAAAACGAATTTTGATGAGGAATGCATCCGAAAAGTTGTGTACCGACCATTTGTAGCAACGAATTGTTACGTTGACTATATTTTTATACAAGAAAGTACCAGATGGATCGGATTTTCCCAGATAGTTTTAGCGAAAACCGCGTTATCTGCGTTCCCGGTATCAGCGGTCAAAAACCATTCTCCGCGCTTATAGTTGATACAATCCCGGATTTGAACCTTAATGAAGCTGGGGCTCAATGCTTCCCGCGATATTCTTATCCGAAGTCAACGGATATAGTAGACACGGCGGATACGCTTCCCGGGATTGGCTACGCACCGAATCGTATTGACAACATTTCAGACACGGCGTTGCGTGCCTTTCGTGAACACTACCACGACAATACGATTACAAAGGATGCAATCTTCGACTACGTTTACGGTGTGCTGCACGCGCCCAGCTATCGAGAGCAGTTCGCAAATGATTTGTCGAAAGAGATACCGCGCATCCCGTTCGCACCCAATTTCCACGCCTTTGCAGAAGCGGGGAAGGCACTCGCAGCCCTCCACCTCGGTTACGAAACCTGCGAACAGTACCGACTTTCCCTTGTCTTATCGGGGCTTGGAAGCCCCTCCCACGAGCCGCAACCGCACCATTTCCTGTTGACCGAGAAGGCGATGCGTTTCGCTACCCCCGCAAAAACGACGCTTATCATTAACGAGTATGTGTCCCTGACCGGCATCCCGCAAGCAGCGCATCGGTACGTCGTCAACGGCAGAACGCCGTTAGAATGGTTCATTGACCGTTACAAAATCAAACGAGACAAGGAGAGCGGCATCCTCAACGACCCAAACGGTTGGTTTGCAGACCCGCGCGATCTGGTCACAGCAATCGAGCGCATCGTCCACGTAAGCGTAGAATCGACTCGGATTATTGAGGGGCTGCCTTCGCCGTTGACGGGTGATGCGGAGGGGTAGGCCACTTTCGGGAACAGTTACTGAGTTCGGGCTGGTAGTACAAAGTCTTTTGTCTTCCGCTCCAGCGGAGCGATATGTCTATAGAAGGGGGATATGTCCAATTCCCGCGCTCCAGAGGAGCGCAATGTGTATAGCAGGGCATATCTCACCCTTTTCTGTCTAAAGGATGGGGGTAAGTTCAGTCTTTAAGCTCAATAGAAAGGACATTGACATATTCGCTGATTTTACATGCCAATGTCTTCCCATGAGAGTTTAGAATCAAGGCTTAGCAGCCCCATGTTGATATGTTAGATGGTTAACATGGTTTTGTTTGTTTTGAGCTATATCTGCTTGAATCTGCTGTATATCTGACTTTATAATCATATTGTTTCGGATATATGTAATATCTTCTCTAACCGATTTTACATCATCTCTTAGTGATTGTATTTCGTTCCTTATAGGTATTAAGTCATCTTTAGTTACAATACCTTGTGAAATCCAAAATAATGCAGCTAAAGCTAAGACAATGCTTGCGACTATTTGGCAAATTTTTACCCAGTCGCGTTTAGCTTTCTGATTTTCATTATTAACGGCACCTGCCGCACTCATTGTTATCACTCCTTTGTTATGGCTGAAATTGAGAACTACCGGTATAATTGATCCTTTCTATGATTCATATTTTATATGAATCCAATTATTAGGATGCTCAAGTGCCAATACAAGGAGTGCAAGTCAACCGAATTGGCGTTTTCTCATGTTTACTTCTTTCTCTTGAATGTGAGTTTCTCGATCTGGTTATGAGTATCCTTATGAGTTCAGTTTAAGTGGGGTATCTTCCCTTAGACACCCCCGAATTAGAGGCACGAAAAAAGGAGAAAGTACAACGATTTACTAAGTATAATACAGCAAGCCATATTTTAATGTCAACGATTATTGTGTAGATTAAATTACATTTTTTCGCAATGTTTCAACTTTTTTGGTGTTTTTTTTATAAAAAAGCCTATATCTACACAATCCTATTGCTTATTACATTGCGCTCCGCCCCGATAAATTGGGATTTCCCTACGCTCAACTTGCTTTCCCCCCTGCTTGCGGGGGGATTAAGGGGGGGTAGACTGAAGGGAATGTGAGAGGGGCATCCCTGCCCCGATACGCCCGATGAATCGGGCAACTACAACAGAAATTCCATAAGCAGTTCGTAGGGAACAACGATCGTTTTTCCCAACTTTACCAAAATGTGGGTTTCCATATTCGACATCTAAAACGACACACATGTCGCCCCGCTGGGGCTTGAGGGTCGGTGTTACCATATTTGCTATAAACATACCGCCCCGCTGGGGCTATAATTGCTACATACATTGCGCTCCGCCCCGATGAATCGGGATTTCCCTACGCTCAACTTGCTTTCCCCCCTGCTTGCGGGGGGATTAAGGGGGGGTAGACTGAAGGGAATGTGAGAGGGGCATCCCTGCCCCGATACGCCCGATGAATCGGGCAACTACAACAGAAATTCCATAAGCGGTTCGTAGGGAACAACGATCGTTTTTCCCAACTTTACCAAAATGTGGGTTTCCATATTCGACATCTAAAACGACACACATGTCGCCCCGCTGGGGCTTGAGGGTCGGTGTTCCCATATTTGCTATAAACATACCGCCCCGCTGGGGCTATAATTGCTACATACATTGCGCTCCGCCCCGATATGAATTGGGATTTCCCTACGCTCAACTTGCTTTCCCCACCGCTTGCGGGGGGGACTAAGGGGGGGTAGATTAAGTAAGAGGGTCCCTTCACTTCATGCTTTCCACTCTTTTTTAATATGAGCGAATCCGTGTAATCTGCGATTCAGACAACTATGCTATAGACATACCACCCCGCTGGGTCGGAATACATATTATAGGGAACAACAACTGTTGTTCCCTATTTTTTTGCAGCTTTACCAAACTGACGATTTAGGTTATAATAGGCCCCATGACACAAAAATCTGAAGGTTGGGGAAGGTTGCTTTCCCCTCTGCCCCGATAAATCGGGATGTCGCTACGCTCAATTTGCAGTCTCCCCTCGCTTGCGCGGGGATTAAGGGGGGAATCTGAAATTAACTCCACTGAATCCCGAAAAGGGAAAATCTATCTGTGGCTTGCGATTCTGATATTCGGTGCAGCCTCGGCGGTGGTCGCCAAGTTGATAGTGATTGGGGAGGGCGCGCTGCTAGACGGACGGAATCCGATAGCGTTCTGCAACCTGCTATTCGCGGGAAACGTCGTCGCAGGGCTGACGCTATTGATCATCTTCCACAGAGACTGGCGCCCTTCTGAACTCAAAAAACTGACCCCCAAACAGTGGCTTATACAGCTGCTGTTGGCAGCGACCTCGGGTGCGTTGGCACCGTCGTTGATGTTTCTCGCCATTGAACGGACCTCAGTCACAAACATTGTGCTGATTGAAACGATCGAAATTCCACTGGGTCTGTTCTTGGCGTGGCTGCTGTATCGGGAAAAATCCAGTTGGAGCGCGGGCATCGGTGCGTTGCTAGCTCTGTGCGGTGTCGCAACAACTCTCTATTTAGAGATGGGTCAACCCGATGAAATGATGCAGCAAGGTCAGATGCGTGGCGGTATCGGACGCGGCGAAATCTACGCGACGGCTGGCACATTTCTGCTGGTACTTGGGGCAGAACTCGGGCGTAAGCAACTTCGATCGATTCCTTTGGGCGTCTTCAGCGTTTTCCGCAATTTTGTCGGCTCAATTATCTTTCTCGTCGTCGTGCTGATTATGCTCGGACCGGGACACTTTATGGATCTTTTCAGACCCGTCCTCTGGGGGTGGATGGCGTTGTATGGGAGCGTTATTGTCGTTGGCGGTCAACTCTGCTGGTTTTCGGGGATCAAGCGGGTCACACCGGCAGATATTTCATTAGCCTCCGCATTTTCACCGATCGCTGGGGTCATCTTCGCATTCCTGATACTCGGCGAAATCCCGATGACCGCGCAGATCATCGGCGGTGCCGTTATCCTCTGCGGCCTTGGGGTAGGGCTTGGCGGAGACCTAAAATTCCCACAGCGGGAAGCAAAACGGACTCGATCCGCCCAATCGGAAGACAAGCCCAAGGCATTTATAGGCGTTTAGCACCGAGTACATCGGGGAGAGAATATGTCCAATTCCAAAAATCCTAAATATCGCGTTGGCGTCATCGGCTGCGGGAGGGCAGGCACAGGCCGCGCCCGTGCCTTTGATTTACATCCGTTGTGCGGGGTTGTTGCCATTGCCGACACCGATCCCGAAAATCTGGCGTTAGGCTGTAAGCATTTCAAGGTTCCCGGATATAGCAGTTTCGACGAGATGTTCAAGAGCGAACAGATCGATATTGCGATGCCGGTCCTGCCGGTACGACCCAACGCCGACGCCGTCGTCGCTTCGGCGGAGGCGGGTGTCAAAGCGATTTTCTGTGAGAAGCCGCTCACCGCGAGCCTCGCAGACGCCGACCGCATGGTGGAGGCGTGCCGTTCGCGTGGGATTCACTTCGCCGCGGGGCTTGTCATCTCAAGCCATCCAGATTACCAGAAAGCCTACGAATTGGTCGCAGCGGGTGAGATAGGCGAAATTCAGCGGATTGATCTGTATAGCCCCAACAATCAGGGCGGATGCCACGGGCTTAACTTAGTCCGCAAGTTTGCCGGTAAGGCACCCGTTGATTGGGTGGTCGGCTGGGTGGACGGGGATCCCTTCAGCGACCACGAAGAGCCGTACGACGAGGCTAAGACCGGATTTGGAAAGATTGGCGGCTACATCCGCTTCTCCAACGGGGTTGAGTGTTTCAGCAACTACAAGGAGATTGGGTGGAAAGGGATCGAGATCATCGGTTCCAAGGGAGTGATACATAACTGGAACAACACCGGCTTAGGGCTACATCTCTTGAAGAACAGTAACACCCAACGAGGACCCGCCAAACTCGGAGAAATCAAGGGTTTGTTTGAGGAATACAGAGAGGTGGATCGAGGTTACGACGACGAGGGGTGGCTCGATCCGGGGACACCGATGAAAGGGATTGTTCAGGCGATTGTTGATTCGCTAGAAACAGATGCTCCGCTCAAGATTACCACCGGGGACGACTTGCGCCATGCGTTAGAGATAGCGATCGGCTTGAGGGAATCTCACCGTCGGGGACACACCCCTGTGAAGTTTCCCATTGAGGATCGAAGTCTTATCATGCATCCACAGAGGTCACGATGGCACTATAAGAAAAATATTTTGGGTAGGGAATGGTACATGGAACAGATGCGACAACAGAGGAGAGATTAATGAACATCGAGGAAATTCAACGTTTTCTCACCGAGAAGCGAGGCAGATCTCAGCGAAATCCAAAGCATTCTCGACGCAAGGACCGTGATTCAAGGGGGTTTGACGGTTGGTTGCTGTACGATTTTCGGGGGTCAAATCCAATTGCACTAAACGTCGCTGGCATTGATGATCCCGGTATCACCCGACGTTGGTTCTGTTATATTCCACTGGAGGGAATGCCGGTATGGCTCGTCCACCGGATTGAAACTTCCCATTTTACCGATGTCCTCGGCGAAGTCAGGACCTACACTCATTGGGGTGAACTGCAACGTGAGATGGAAAGCATCCTCGCGGATAGCAATCGAGTGGCGATGGAGTATTCTCCCTTCGCCGCTATCCCTTACGTTTCGAGGGTGGACGCCGGCACAGTTGAATTGATCCGTTCCTTAGGGGTTGAAGTGGTCTCCTCCGCGGATCTAGTGCAACAGTCCGAAGCACGCTGGACCGATGATCAGTTTGCCGGACATCTGGAAACAGCACGTTTAATCCTAGAGATCAAAGACGAAGCGTTTGCGTGGTTGGGAAAACGGTTACGCGCTGGAACCCCGGTAACCGAGTATGATGTCCAAAGTTTCATGATGGAACGCTTTGATGCTGAGGATCTGATCCCGGGCCACCCCCCAATTGTGGCGGTCAACGCAAAAGCCAGCGATCCACACTATTATCCGACAGCGGATCAACACCAACCTATCCAACCGGGGGATTTTGTCCTGATTGATTTATGGGCGAAGCAAAACTCGCCGGACGCCGTCTATGCAGACACAACATGGGTTGCCTACGCCGGTACGAACGCCCCTCAACGCTATATCGAAGTATTCGAGGTTGTGCGCGATGCACGGGATCTCGCCGTTTCGTTTATCCGTGATAGCTTCGCGGCGGGTGAAGTGGTTTACGGCTATGCTGTCGATGATTTGGTGCGAAGCTACATAACGCAGAGGGGGTATGGCGAGTTTTTTATCCACCGGACCGGACATAGCCTCGGGACGGAGGTACACGGCAACGGCGTCAATATCGACAATCTGGAAACGAAAGACGAGCGTGCGTTAATCCCCGGTGTCTGCTTCTCGATTGAGCCGGGAATCTACCTCCCCAAGTTCGGTGTTAGGACTGAGATTGATGTCTTTATTGCAGATCTCACTTCTGAGGGTGTGATTGTGACAACCCTCCCCGTTCAAGAAGAGGTCTTGATGCTGTTGTAGATTTTCAGATCGAAGGGATAGAGCAACCGAATTTTTGACAAAAACTCGGTTGCTAGTGCATTGGTCAACAAAGTACAATGGAATGAGAAATAGAGCGGTTTACTCCTCGCCTCCCCCGTCTATCGTCACGGAAGCGGCTTCACCGTCAGATTCTACGATGGGGGTTTCAGATTTCAAATCCGCTGACTTCTTGAGAAGTTTGTCTACGTTCGTTTTGTTCAGTTCAAAGATCTGCGCTTTGTCCTCGCGCTTCACGTAATACGCCCCGCTCTCCTCCATCCCAATCAGGAGTGTTCTCGCCGACCCATCCTTGAGCGTGGCAGCGATTGACATCTTTGGTGCGTCAAGTCCGTACTCTGAAAGTGCTTTCGGCTCTGCAAAATCGTCAGTTTCCAACGAACTCATCAACTCTGTGATTGCCTCAACCTCCGTTCCATCGGCAGCGGAGACGGTCGGCTTAAGCATCTGCCATGCGCCCGCAGCATCAATCTGAAGCTCAACCTCTTCCGCCTCCGATCTGATTGTCAAGTGGGTCACATCCTCCTTAAGAAAAGAAAAAATGTTCCGATCCCGCCACGAGCGATAGCCTTTATCAAAGGTAGATTTTAGATGACCGTTGACGATGTAGACATCGTTAGAATCTGCAGCCCGGACATAGCTGTAAAAGATTCCTGGGGTTGTCTTCCCGGCAAACAGGTGTGCGAGGACGTTGCCACTTGCGTCGGTGAGTTTAGCCTCAACCCCAGAACTGTCGACCTGAAACACAGCTTGCTTCTCCGGGTTTGACGAGGCGCGTTGAACCGTTTTCATCTCGGCAACCTTATCAAGCAATTCCTTAACAGCCGTCTGATCAGCGGGATAGTTATCCATTGTTTCCACAAGCCACAGATTATTCTGTGTGACGAGGATCGTGGTTGTCAACCCAAATGCGGAGATGATCTCGATTTTCGCAACGTTCTCCTTGTTAAAGTATGGAAACAGCAGGCCAGCCTCCTCAACCTTCTTCTGCTCCTCACTTTTGCCGAACGGATTCTCGAATATCAGGACCAATAAACCTAAAACGACAAGCACACCAATCAAGACTAAAAGTTGTTTTATTTTCATAATCTCACCTGAATTGACGATGAAGCCGGATTTTATGACACTGATCCATACGCTTCAACCAAACGTTTCGCCCTCCTTCTTAAGAAAAATCGAACCAGTCCAAAGGCGATGACAAGCAGCGGCACACCGGCAATGCTTATGAACTTGAGGAAGAACTTCTCACTTTCGGAAATCTCTTTCAATGGCCGGTTGGTCGCACCGTGAGATCTTATGTTAATCAGTTCTTCGCCGAGAGTAAGCCAGTCTACCGTATTTAGGAAAAAGAGTTGACCGTCCTGTTGACCCTGTTGTAAAAATTGGGAGCTTCCAACCACGACGATCTGGGTCGCTTCACTGTCGGTCTTTGTCGTTCGCTCTTCCTCCGCCGGTTGAGCCGTCACCGCTTCGTTGGATTCGCTAGATTCGGCGGGTGGGATATCTTTACCCACATAAAAACTCTTGAACGTGCCTGAGAGCGACACCGCAACGGTATGCGCCCGCTGCATGGAAGCCGGTGGTTGGAATTGACGGTTCGTCGGGTTGATGTTGTACGGACTTTGCGCCGTCCAACCTCCCCTACTGGTTTTGGCAAGCGCGATCGCTTCAGCAGATGCGTCCACTTGAGGCAACAGTTCAAGCGAACTCGTCCAAGGCAACGTCAAGCTCTCCAACTGGCTCGTGATAATACTGTCCTTCGATAATCCCTCTGAGGTTTCCCCTGTGCGGTATTGATACTGCTTTAATAACTTGATGAAATAAGCGTAGCCCGTTGTTACTGTCATGAAACCCTGTGAATAGGTGAGCTGACCCATGGAAACATCAAGCACAAGGTTATCGTTGAGTTTGACACCGTAGTGTTCCAATAGATCGTTCAACCCTGTTTTCAGAGGACTTACATTGAGACCCTCGTATTGGATAAGGATCGGATCGATTAGAAAAAGTGCCCGTCCACCCCGCATGATGAACTGATCAATCTCATATTTTTCACGTTCCGTCAGCTCTTTTTTCGGGCCTGCGATAATTAGTGTTGCGACATCGGGGTCAATCGCTTTGCCAGCGTCAATCGGTACTTTTCTCACATCGTACTGCTTACTCAACTCTTGATGCAGCGGCCCAAACGCCTGATCGAAAACATCCATCTCATCATGTCCTGAAAGAAACCCGACTGTTTTTACCTCTTCGCTCGTTACTTTAAGAATAGCAGAGGTCAGGTCGTACTCAAGGTTGGCGGTTGTTTGGACGACCGGGAGCACCTCTTTTTTATCCTCATAGAGGACTGCGATCCCCATATAAACGTTGGCGACTTCCGCTTTGTCCTTCTCAATGACGTTCACCTGTACTTCAGGGATTCCCATAAACCGAAGCTTCTGTTTTTCGGCTTCGTCCTCCGCTGCAGGGTCAATAAAGTTAATCTGCAAATTTTTGGAAAAGGCACGATATTCCTCAAGCATATCGCGGACGGATTGGCGAATCTGGGCAACCCGCGACGGCTGCCGTGAAAAATAGGCGTCAATCGTCACAATGTCGTCTAGCCGATCGAGAACTTTTTTGGTCGATTGCGAAATTGTATATCGCTTCTCCGCTGTGAGGTCTGCCCGAATAAAACGACGGCTTGATAGGAAATTGACCAACGCAACAATGCCGAATACGACGAGAATAAAGGCAAGTGTATTGCCTCCATATTTTAATGTTTTTGCAGCCATAGATCTATCTCCATTTCTGAACTGTAACCATCAAGACGCTTAGATAGAGAAAAAAGCCGATAACGGAAAAGTAATAGATGAGATCTCGTGAATCGATAACGCCTCTCAGAATGCTGGTAAAATGAGCGCCCAAGCCAAGATAGCTGAAAATCGGAACGATCCAGTTCGGTGCATTGAAAAGCACAATGTCTTCACCGATGATAAGCAGCCCAAAGCACATCACAATCCCAAGGATGAAGGCGATAATCTGATTTTCCGTAATGGTAGAGGCGAACATCCCAATAGAGAGGTAAGCCCCGCCCATCAAGAATAGCCCGATGTAGCCGCCGAGAATGGGACCCCCATCCGGCTCCCCAAGGTAAGCGACAGTAATGGGGAGGGAAAGGGAAAGCAGAATGGTTACCCCAAGCAGGCAAAAGCTAGCGAGATATTTTCCGATGACCACCTCATAATCCTTAATGGGAAGGGTCATCAAAATTTCAACGGTGCCTATCTTCTTTTCCTCTGCCCAGAGCTTCATCGTGACCGCCGGAATGAACAGCAGGAATATCCACGGCACCCAACTGAAGAAACCCCTCATTACCGCTTGACCCACGAGGAAAAAACCTCGAAAGAAAAACCAAGCGCTAAGTGCAAGAAAAAATGTGATAAAAATATACGCAATAGGCGAATTAAAGTAGCTTCTAAACTCTTTCTTGAAAATTGCTGCGATGTTATTCATTTCCTCATTCCAAATGTTGAACGCGCCATGGATTGCGCTACTGCACACAGAAAAATCCCTCGTCGAGATTTGAATCTATAGTGAATACTAAAAACAGATAGACACTTTCGCCCACTGGTAGGTGCGGTTTCCTAACCGCACCCATCGGCACAACCGCATAGGCACAGTTGGAAACAGTGCCTACCCAACGGGAGAACGGTAGGTGCGGTTTCTAACCGCCCTGCATAGGCACAGTTGGAAACAGTGCCTACCCAACGGGAGAACGGTAGGTGCGGTTTCCCAACCGCACTGCATCGGCACCCCCCTTTATTCTACCCCCCCTTAGTCCCCCCCGCAAGCGGGTGGAAAGCAAGCGGGGGGAAATAGGGGGGCTACCCAAAAGGAGAACGGTAGATGCGGTTTCCCAACCGCACCGGTTTGGAGTGTCTCATTAATTCTAAGGTCCACTATAATAAACCCCGTCCAATATGAAAAGTGCACGGATGGACTTTACGCTGCTGTTGGCTGGGGCGTCGATTCGTTGCCAGTCAGTTCACGGAAGACATCTTCGAGGCTAATTGCTTCTTGACGCAATTCTGTTAAACTCCAGTGATTCTGTACCACAAAATGGAAAAGTTCTTCTGCGGTATTCGTCCCTTTTTGGGACACAATCTGATAGCCACACACGCCATCATCGGATTTGACCCGCTTGAAGTCTGAGACTAGGCTCAATGCTTCAAGTTTTGCTTCGATTTCTTCGCGAGGACCTCGGATGGAGATGTGGACCACCTCTTCCCCCCGCGCTCGGCCCGCTAACTCGTCCGGTGTACCGTTTGCAACGATCTGCCCATCATTAATAATCAAAATTCGGCTACAGGTCGCCGAGACTTCAGACAGGATGTGTGTACTGAAGATGATCATCTTCTCTTTGCCGATCTCTCGGATCAGATTCCGAATTTCGATAATTTGGTTGGGGTCAAGCCCGGAGGTTGGCTCATCAAGCACAAGGATCGGCGGGTCATGAATCAAGCTTTGCGCCAAGCCTAGGCGTTGGCGGTAGCCTTTGGAGAGCTCACCGATATCCTTTTGGATCATCTTCTCAAGCCCACAGATGTCAACGACATCTTTAATACGCTGGGAGCACTGACTCTTTGGAATATCCCGGACTTGGGCGATAAATTTAAGATAGTCGATAACTCCCATATCTGTATAGAGGGGTGCACTTTCAGGCAGGTAGCCAATCTGTTTACGGACTTCAAAGGACTCCTCAAAAACATCATATCCAGCGACTTTTGCAGTTCCCTCGTCTGCTGAGAGGTAGCAGGTTAAGATACGCATCGTTGTAGTTTTGCCCGCACCGTTTGGACCTAGAAAGCCGAGGACCTCCCCCGCTTTCGCATCAAAGGAGACGTTATTTACTGCAACGGTGGAGCCATACCGCTTCGTCAAATTTATCACTTCAATCATGCTCGACAATCACCTCTATTCCTTTGAGTTTCTAAGATTGATTATTGGCAAGACAAGGACAAATAATAGCATTTCAATCCAAAAAACGTCAAGCAAAAATTGGAGATAAGTGAGGCGCATTTATAGTGAATACTAAAAACAGATAGACACTTTCGCCCCCTCGGTTTCGATCCCGATTTATCGGGTCCGGTAGGTGCGGTTTCTAACCGCACCGCATCGGCACCCCCCTTTACTCTACCCCCCCTTAGTCCCCCCGCAAGCGGGTGGGAAAGCAAGCGGGGGGAAATAGGGGGGCTACCCAACGGGAGAACGGTAGATGCGGTTTCCCAACCGCACTGCATAAGCACAGTTGGAAACAGTGCCTACCCAACGGGAGAACGGTAGGGGCGGTTTCCTAACCGCACCGCATCGGCACCCCCCTTTACTCTACCCCCCCTAACCCCCCTCGCCCCCCTTGTCAAGGGGGAACCGATGCAAGCAGGGGGGAAATAGGGGGGCTACCCAACGGGAAAACGGTAGGGGCGGTTTCCTAACCGCACCGGTTTGAAGTGTCTCATTAATTCTAAGGTCCACTATAGCTCTGCTGTAGAAGGGAGTCTATCCGAAAGTGGATCTGCCTCAATTTCGGAAGGGAAAGAGAGAGAAAGGGGCAGATAATGAATCATTTTAGCGGGCACAAATATAGGGAACAACCCCTCTCTGATCAAGGAATTGTCCCCCATAATTGTGCTGTTGTATACATTGAGGTTTGCGTTTAGATTGCTGCGGGTCCTTTTTCGCCGGTGCGGATGCGAATCGTTTCCTCAATTGGCAGGACAAAAATCTTCCCATCACCAATTTTTCCGGTAGATGCCGATTGTTGTACAGCATCTACAACCTGATCCACATTATCTTCGGCAACGACGATTTCGATTTTTAATTTCGGTACAAATTCAATGGTGTACTCGCTTCCTCGATAAAGCTCCGTGTGGCCTCGACTTCTTCCGAATCCCCGGACTTCAGTAACGGTCATCCCACGGACACCCACATTGTTCAAAGCCTCTTTGACATCTTCAAGCTTAAAGGGACGGATAATGCACTCTAGTTTTTTCATGAGTTATTTCTCCTTTATTGAAACAGTGATGCTCACAACCCCTCAACCCTGTGAATAGTGTAAAGCGTATAAACGTAAGAAACCTACAACAGTTTACGCTTTACGCTTTACCCTCATTGTCACCTACTAATTGGACAAGAGATTCAACCAATTAAATATCATAGTAGAGATGAAATTCGTGTGGATGCGGACGGAGATTGATTGCATCAACTTCGTTTTCACGTTTATACTCTATCCATGTATCAATCACGTCCTGCGTGATTACATCGCCTTCGAGCAAGTAGTCATGGTCGTCCTCTAAGGCATCAAGGGCTTCAGCTAAGGACCCTGGCGTCGATTCAATCTCTTCCAGTTCCTCCGGCTCCAGATCATACAAGTCTTTATCAAACGGTTCACCGGGGTGAATCTGGTTTCGGATACCATCAAGACCTGCCATCAACATTGCACTAAAAGCAAGATATGCGTTACAGGAAGGATCTGGTGTACGGAGTTCCAGTCGCTTCCCTCTCTCGCTCTGAGAATAGACAGGAATGCGGACACATGCACTCCGGTTTCTTTGTGAATACGCAAGATTCACCGGGGCCTCATAACCCGGGACCAACCGCTTGTAAGAATTGGTTGTCGGTGCAATGATAGCACACAGCGACGGTAAGTGTTTAAGGAGACCGCCAGCGTAATACAACGCAGTTTCACTTAACCCAGCATATCCTTGTGGATCATAGAAAATATTTTTCCCATCTTTCCACAAACTCTGATGGGTGTGCATGCCTGAACCGTTATCTTCAAAAAGCGGCTTGGGCATAAAGGTCGCTGTCATGTTGTGGGCGCGAGCTGTATTCTTGATAATATATTTGTACAGTGCCATCTTATCCCCCATCCGGGTCATGGTGTCAAATCGCACATCAATCTCACCCTGTCCACCGGTGCCGACCTCATGGTGGTGAAGCTCTATATCAATCCCACAATCGATCATCTTGAGAATCATCTCAGATCGGATGTCTTGCAGCGTATCCGAGGGCGGAACGGGGAAATACCCTTCCTTGTAGCGCGGTTTATACCCGAGGTTCGGACCTTCATCGGTCCCTGTGTTCCAACTCCCTTCAACCGAATCAACAGAATAGAAGCCTGAATGCTGATCTTGACCGTAGCGAACATCATTGAACACAAAAAATTCAGCTTCAGGTCCCCAATAGCTGGTATCCGCCAACCCAGTACTTTTGAGATAAGCTTCCGCTTTTTGAGCGATATGTCGCACGTCTCGGCTATAGCTTTCAAGGGTAATTGGATCCTTAATATTGCCAATGAGACTGAGCGTCGGAATCTTGCAAACCGGATCTACAATGGCTGTATCCGGATCCGGGAAAATGAGCATGTCGCTTTCGTTAATCGCTTGAAAACCACGAATACTTGAACCATCAAAACCGAGTCCATCTTCAAACAGGTCTTCCTCTAACTCTGTTGCGGGAATCGAAAAGTGGTGCCACATGCCAGGCAGATCCGTAAATTTAAAGTCAACAATTTTGACCTCTTTTTCTCTTGCAAATTCTACAACTTCACTTGGTGTCATCTAAACTCTCCTTAAACATTAAAAATATTGGACCAAGCAATGACAATAAACTAAGTAGGGTTGGTACTACCCAGCGGACTCACTAAGCACGCGTATGAACAGCCTCCCAAGGCGAGACATGTTTGCCACATTTCATACACCCTACTCAACGAATTATTGGAAACAATGAAATTTGAAAACGGGACACCTCAAAGATATAGAGCAAGCGATATGCCAATAATCAAATCGCTGTCAAAATGAAAAGTCAGTACCGAATTTTCTCTACCTCGTTTTTTCTTATTTGTAGCAGAGAGTTGGTTCTGATAGGTAGTTTGCTCCTGATTGTCTTACTATATGAGGTATCCTTTTAGCAAAAAATTAGTGGAGTGATATAAATGCCTTAATCCGTAGATGCTGAATTATTGGGCAAATCACTGCTAAAGTTTTTAGCAATGTCATTACCTACTGTTCAAATCCCTCACAAAACGACTGGCTTCCGGTTCAACTTGTCCTGCATACTTGTTACCCGGTTTTCGACGATAAGGTACTTTCGCAGGAGACGATAACTCTTCAAATGTAAACGCACAGATCCGCATACCGGGGTAAAGCTTAACGGGCATACGTCCCAGATTTCCCAGTTCTAGTGTCGCAGTCCCCACCCAACCCGGGTCAAAAAGACCCGCCGTGCTGTGGACAATAATGCCAAGTCTGCCAAGGCTACTACGACCTTCGAGCCGTGCCATCACATCGTCGGCGAGTTCGAGGGTCTCGAGCGTTGCCGCAAGGACAAATTCGCCCGGCTGCATGGTAAATGCCTCACCATCAGGGACTTCTACTTTGTGCATCAGCTCGTTGAGATTGATCTCTTCACGAAGATCGATATAGGGGTACTTACTGTGCTCAAACAGCCGGAAGGTATTCCCTAACCGAAAATCAATGGAACAGGAGCCGAGTTGTTTAGCGAGATCCGGAGGAGGAGTGATTTTGATTTTCCCCATTTCCTGATAACGAATAATATCCTGATCTGATAAAACCATCCGCCTTCCCTTTTCATTACTGCTCAATTTACTCTATTTTGCGGCAGTGTATGATTCATTATATACTAAAGTCACTAAAAATGTAAAGAGTTATTTCCTCGCAGCAGAAATTTACAAAAAGTAAACGGAGAATTGCTACTGCCAACAAAAACCAATTTTTTCCATACAGGTTTTTATAGTGAATTCAAAAAATAAATAAACACTTGCGCCCCACGGTAGGAGCTGTTTCTAACCGCACCGCATCGGCACAGTTGGAAACAGTGCCTACCCAAAAGGAGAACGGTAGGAGCGGTTGCTAACCGCACCGCATCGGCACCCCCCTTTATTCTACCCCCCCTTAGTCCCCCCCGCAAGCGGGGGGAAATAGGGGGGCTACTCAACGGGAGAACGGTAGGGGCGGTATCCGAACTGCCCCGGTTTGGAATGTCCCATTAATTCTAAGGTCCACTATAATTTGTACCAACTTTAGTATCAACTAGCAACTTGTGTTACTTGATAACCTAAGTTGCTGGTTATTGAAAATCCGTCAGAACTGTAGGTCGAGATTCATATCTCGACACAAAACCGTCGATTTTGGAAAATCGACCTACAAAAATGATACAATTTGCACAGGGATTAGGGGCTATTGGTTGGAATAGAACCGCTACTAGCAACTTGCGTTACTTGATAATAAAAAACAGTTGGCAGCTTGGGTCACTTCGTAAATACGAGTTCCTCGGCATCGGCTCCCGCATCAGAAGCGAGATCTGTCAGCACCTTGGCGACCTCTTCCGGCTTGAATAGAGTAGATTGGGCAGCAGCGACAGCAGCTTCTGGTGATTCTCCACCCCTTTCTGCAATTTCAGCGATCGCCCTGAGTTTCAAGGGGGTATTGAGGTTGCCGGGACAAACGACGTGCACTCGAATATTCAACGGCTCGACTTGGTTTTTTAAGGTAAATCCCAAGCCCCGCACACCACCTTTGCTAGCACCATACGCGACAGATGCACTGGGACCCGTCACTCCTGCTCCCGACGCAATCAGCACAATTACCCCACCGCCACTTTTTTCCATTAACGGGACTGCATGTTTAGTGCACAGGAAGGTCCCCCTCAAGTTGACCCTGATGACTGCATCCCACGCTGCCACGTCAAACTGATCAATACGGACCGCTGCACCTAGCAGGATGCCAGCACAAGTTACTAACACATCAAGTCTCCCAAAGTCCCGTTCGACCGATTCCACCATTGCAGCAACGTCCGCCTCTTGAGAGACATCTGTCCGTATAAACTGGGCAGAGCCACCCGCCGCTTCAATGGATTGGACTGTTGCCTTACCATCTGCCTCATTCAGATCGGCGATGATAACTTTTGCTCCCTCGCTTGCATACATCACGGCTGTAGCGGCACCGATACCGGTCGCCCCACCGGTGACAAGGGCAATTTTATTCTGTAGTCGCATGGTCTCCCCCTTACACAGATTTGAACTACCTTATAATTATTGGATCTTCACCGTTTTCTGCGTCTCTCTTTTGCCATTATCGTAATTTGAGGGTACTTAACGCAACGAGCATCAAAATCAACCCAATAATCCAGAAACGGAGCACAACCTTCGGTTCGGGCCAACCGAGTTGCTCAAAATGGTGATGGAGCGGTGACATCCTGAACACCCGCTTTTTTCGCGTTTTATAAGACACAACCTGGATGATGACGGAGAGGGCTTCTACGACAAAGATTCCACCGACAATCACAAGCAAAATCTCCTCTTTGATCAAGATTGAAATCGTTCCAAGGGCCGCACCGAGTGCCAACGAACCGGTATCTCCCATGAAAACTTGTGCCGGATGACAATTATACCATAAAAAGCCCACACCGGCGCCAATCAACGTAGCACAGAAGATAGTCGCAGCCTCTCCACTAGCTGGAATATGGGCGATGTCTAGGTAATTTGCCAATTGTTGGTGACTTGTAAGGTAGCCCAGCACACCAAATGTGGCTGCGACAAACAGAGTACATCCGATTGCCAGACCATCAAGCCCGTCCGTCAGATTCACTGCGTTCGATGCACTGACAATGACAAACGCCGCAAATGGAATAAAGAATACGCCGAGATCCGGACGAAGTTGCTTAAAGAAAGGAATGATAATCGAGGTTCTTTCGGTCAAACTGTCTTTGGGAATAGGTCCCCATTGGTAGAGGAAATAGGCAATGGCAAGCGCGCCAACTGTTTGTAAAGCGATCTTATGCCAACCCTTTAATCCGAGTGATTGTTGTTTGGTAATCTTCCGGTAATCGTCCAGAAAGCCGAGTCCGCCAAACCACAAAAGGCTAAAGGTGAGGACAAAAATATAGGGTTGATCCAAGCGCGCCCACAGAAAAATTGAAATCAGCACGGACGTAATAATCAATACGCCGCCCATTGTCGGCGTACCCTCCTTGCTGAAATGTGTTTCGGGCCCATCATCCCGGACATGCTGACCAATCTTCAATCGTCTCAGATGTCGAATAACGAATGGACCTAAGATGAGGGCTATCAGTAGCGCGGTTACTGTGGCATAAATGGATCGAAAGCTGATATAACGAAAAACATTCAGCGGCGAAAAAAACTCTGTTAGTTGTTCAAAAAATAGATAGTAGAGCATAGGTAATTTCTGAGATTAAGGTTTATCCTTTGGAAACGGGAAGCAATGAAAAATGAGGAAGGAAAGAAAGTAATCGCTTCCTTCCGCTTAACCGACAATTTCAAGCCAGATTCTGCCCAAAGAGTTTACATCAGATTTCAAGCGTCACGCATCAGTTTTTCCAAAACCTGCTCCAATTTTATCCCGCGTGATCCCTTGATAAGCACCGCATCGCCGGGCTGAGCATATTGGGTCAGTTCTTGTGCCGCTTGCTGTGGCGTATCACAGGAGATGATGGATTCAACGATGCCTTCCGCCCCATCAGCAATCGCACGGCTATGAGGCCCAACAGTAATCAATAAACTGATGTTGGTCGGGATAGTCTGTCCCGTTTTCAGGTGGAGCGTGTGAGAATGTTCGCCAAGTTCAAGCATATCACCAAGGATTGCAATTCGCTTGCCAGCTATTTCGATATGGCTGAGAAATGCCAAAGCGGACTTGAGAGACTCCGGGTTTGAGTTATAGGCATCGTTGATGATGCGTAGGTCTTTGTGCACAATCGGCTGCATCCGCATGTCTGCCGGTTGAAAATCCTCTAGCCCGGTACAGATCTCTGTCGGCGTTAAGCCCGCCCAGAGTCCAACGCCAGCAGCAGCGAGGGCGTTGTAGATGTTGTGTTTTCCTAGACAGGGTAAATGTACTCTGCCAATCTCGTCCCCTCCAATTCTCAACGTGAATGTAGGTGTCCCGAAACTGTCAATCTCAATTTCGCCCGCAGAAATATCCGCATCATTGCGCCAACCAAATGTGGTGATTTGACCACACACACGGCCGGCAAGCCCCGACGTCATCGGATCATCGGCGTTAAGGATAGCATGTTCGACATGCGTCAGCAACGCCCCTTTCTCCTTCGCAACCCCTTCAATTGAACCCAGCAACTCCAAGTGTGCCGGTCCAATGTTAGTGATCACACCAACGGTCGGTGCTGTTATCTGCGACAACCGCTCAATCTCTCCGGGCCAACTCGTACCAATCTCTAACACAGCAATCTCATCCGCTTCGCCAAGTTGCATCAATCGTGAGGGAATGCCAATCTGGTTATTGTAACTTTTCTCGGAGTTGAAGACAGAAAACCGCTGTGCCAACACAGAAGTTGTTATGTCCTTTGTCGTGGTCTTGCCGTTGCTGCCCGTGATAGCAACGATTGGCAGATCGAACTTGCGGCGGTGACAGTTGGCGATATCTCCCAACGCAACGAGCGTGTCGTTTACCTGCACAATAATCGGCGGCACAAGCTGGGAGAACTCCACTACCGGTTTCGAGACGACTACACCGATCGCCCCTTGTTGACACACGCCCTCTAGAAAGTTATGTCCATCGAACTTCTCGCCAACCAGTGCGACAAAGAGATCGCCCTCTTTGAGCGTCCGTGAGTCTGTCGAGACTTGCGCGATTTCTGTGTTGGGATTACCTTGGATGAGGTTGCCCTGCGTTGCCTGGAGGATTTCAGTAATGGTGAGATTCATAATGATGGGTAGGTTATGAGCAATTGTTTCCTGTATCCAGCCTACTGGAATGGACAATAGCAGCAGATTGCGGTTGAACAGATCAGTTCGCTCCTACTCTTTGGTGTCTTCGTTGTCTGCGATTTTCTCGATTTTGTCTGCGATCTTTTCAATTGCGCGAACAACTCGGAGAAGAAGCCAGAAAGGGAGAATATAAAGGGGTGCTGCCAATACAAGTGGAAAGAAAGCACTGACAAAGTCCATATTGAATCTCACCTCCTCCGACGCTATAGTTGTAGTGAATTCAAAAAATAAATAAACACTTGCGCCCCGCGGTAGGGGCGGTTTCTAACCCCACCGCATCGGCACCCCCCTTTATTCTACCCCCCCTTAGTCCCCCCCGCAAGCGGGTGGGAAAGCAAGCGGGGGGAAATAGGGGGCTACCCAACGGGAGGACGGTAGGTGCGGTTTCCTAACCGCACCGGTTTGAGGTGTCCCATTAATTCTAAGGTCCACTATAAATAGACACTTTCGCCCTCCGGTAGGGGCGGTTGCTAACCGCCCCGCATCGGCACCCTCCTTTATTCTACCCCCCCTTAGTCCCCCCGCAAGCGGGTGGGAAAGCAAGCGGGGGAAATAGGGGGGCTACCCAACGGGAGAACGGTAGATGCGGTTTCCTAACCGCACCGCATCGGCACTGAAGCCTTGAACTACAAAGCCTCAACGTTCAACTGCGTAAGTCATGGTAAAGTTATTTCATTGGTGCACTTCAACTACTCAAGAAATTCGCCCGCGATTTCCCGGTCATCGAAATCAAATCGCACGCCGTTGATTTCTTGATACGGTTCATGCCCCTTGCCCGCAATAGCGATAAGATCGCCCCCCTTTGCTAACTCAATTGCATGACCAATGGCAGTCCGGCGGTCCTGAATCAGGTCGTAACTTGCGCCGTTGGGTAAACCCGCCACAATGTCGGCAAGGATCGCGTCCGGCTCTTCGGTGCGTGGGTTGTCGGAGGTGATTACACTGTGATCGGCAATGGTTGCAGAGATATTACCCATCTTCGGACGCTTACCACGGTCCCGATCCCCACCGCAGCCGAAGACGGAGATTAAATTGCCCTGCGTAATCTTCCGTGCAGCGGTCAACAGATTTTCCAAACCGTCAGGCGTATGGGCATAGTCCACAACGACAGCGAAGGGCTGCCCTCGGTCAACCAGCTCAAATCGTCCCGGTACAACTGTGGATTCCAATCCCGCTTGGATTGCCTCAAGTGGACAGTCGTGGTGCACCCCTATCCCAATCGCAGCGAGAGCGTTATATAGGTTGTAATCACCCAACAGACGCAGATGGGCTGAGACGTTTCCCTTTGGCGTGTTTGCGACGAATGAGAGCCGTTTGAGGGTTGATTCGACGTTGGAGACTGACAAATCCGCCGGTTGTTCAACCCCAAAAGTGAGGCTTGGAGGATTGATTTGATGCCGAATTGAATCGGAGGCAGGATCGTCTGCGTTCAGGATTGCCAAGCCGTTATCAGGATGGAGTTGCTGAAACAGCATCATCTTGGCGTTCAGGTATTCTTCCATCGTTTCATGGTAATCGAGATGATCTTGTGTCAGATTGGTGAAAACCGCCGTTTCAAAAGTGAGGCCAGCCAATCGGTGTTGTGCAAGCCCTTGCGATGAGGTTTCCATGATCACATAATCCACGCCAGCATCCGCAATGTCTCGGAACAGTTCGTGAAGCGTCAAAGGCTCAAGGGTCGTAATCGTTGGCTCCACAAAGACATCTGCGTAACGGGTTCCCACTGTGCCCATGAGCCCCGAATTCAGGCCCGCAGCGTTGAGGATCGAATGCGCTAAATGTGCTGTTGAGGTTTTGCCGTTCGTGCCGGTGATGCCTATCAGTTTCAGGCGATCCGCCGGATTCCCGTACCAGTTTGCTGCGATGAGCGAGAATGCGATGCGTCCATTTGGCGTTTGGATATAGGTGACACCCGATGGGATCGACTCCGGTTTTTCTCCAACAATCGTTGTTGCGCCATTTTGGATAGCTTGTGGAATAAAGGTGTGTCCGTCAACGTTGACCCCTTCATAGCAGACAAAGGCATACCCCGGCTCCACAGCTCGACTGTCGCTCGCAATACCAGCAATCTCTTTATCGAGTTTCCCAATCGATGAGAGAATATCTACCCCTTGGAGTAAACGATGTAGGTTCACAATCTATTCCACCTCCGATCCTCAGAAAATCCTATAAATAGTGAATTCAAAAAATAAATAAACACTTGCGCCCTCCGGTAGGTTCGGTTGCTAACCGCCCCGCATAGGCACCCCCCTTTATTGTACCCCCCCTTAGTCCTCCCCGCAAGCAGGGGGGAAAGCAAGCAGGGGGAAATAGGGGGGCTACCCAACGGGAGAACGGTAGGGGCGGTATCCGAAATGCACCGGTTTGGAGTGTCTCATTAATTCTAAGGTCCACTAAAAATAGTTTTATAGTAATGCAAGTTGCTAGTGACGTACTATGCGATAAAATTGACCGCTATGCCCGTAGGTCGACCATCTTGCTCGATCCAAAAAGCCCCAGCGGGGCGATATGTGTATCGTAAATTTGGTTATTTCTGATAGGTGTCGGGTATGAAAATCCGATCTACAGATTGTCTAGCAACTTAGGTTATAGTACCAATTAATGAAGTGCTGACTCGGGGGCTGCATAGCTTGGGGTTGATTTCTCAACAAAGAGATTCCTTTGACTCAGATAGCGCATCGCTTCACTCGCAATCCTTTGGAACATCGGTGCGGTGACACGACTGCTGAGCGGAGCGTCGGCTGGCTCATCAACGACAACGATAATTGAGAGTAACGCATCCTCCGCCGGAAGAAACCCTGCAAAAGTAGCGACCACTTTGCCTTCGACGTATCCCTTTCCTCGTTCCGCTTTCTGTGCTGTGCCGGTTTTGCCAGCAACAGCATATCCTTCGACGCGCGCCCTCAGCCCGCCGCCGCTTTCCGTCACCCCGACAAGCATTTGTGTCATCGCCTGTGCAGTTTCTGCAGAAATGACGCGACGAATCGGCTGCGGGGATGATTGTTCTAGCAGGCTGCCCTCCTTATCAATAATTTGTCGAGTAATATACGGTTGCAGCAGCACACCGTCGGTAGCAATAACATTGATAGCATTCAACATCTGTATGGGGGTCACAGAAATCCCCTGCCCAAACGGAACAGAGGCAATCGTGTAGTCATCCCACTTCTGGATCCCTCTCAAGCTGCCGACGCGTTCGTAAGGCAGATCGATCCCCGTTTTTTCACCAAACCCGAACTGGCGCGTGTAGGTTTCTAACTGTTCTTTATTGAGACGCCTTGCAGCCTTGAGGGTGCCGATATTACTCGATTTTGCGATAATTTCGCTGAGTGTTAACCACGCATTGGGCTTAACATCGTTAATGACATGGCCACTGGACAAACGATATTCCCCCATCTCGCAATACTCACGCGAGTCCGGAGACATCAGCTTCTCGTTGAGGACTGCAGCAGCAGTAACAATCTTAAACACAGAACCGGGTTCGTATTGCATCCAGATGGCGCGATTTCGCTTGGATGACTCTTTACTCCCTGAATAGTGATTGAGATTGTAGTTCGGATAATTTGCTAATGCCAAAATCTCGCCGCTTTTGGAATGCATGATGATTGCACTCCCCGCTCTCGCTTGCCACTCCTCGCAACCGGCAGTCAGTTCTGTTTCTGTGAGATGTTGGAGGTACTCATCAAGCGTAAGGACAATGCTACGGCCATATCGCCCCCCTTGTTGATAAAGTTGCGGAGAACGAATTGCGCGTCTCTTACCATCGGCAGTAATTTGATTGCTTTTTGACTGTGATTCTGGAAGATCGCTTTTGTTGGCGGTACTTAGGTAGGTGTCGTATTGGTGTTCAATCCCGTCAATGCCTCTATTTTCAAAGTTGGTATATCCAATAATATGGGACGCTAGCTCGTCTTTTGGGTAGGACCGTTTTCCATGGGTTCGATATCCGACCCCATAAATGCGTCTAGTGACTTGGCGGATATCGTTAAGACGTTCATAATCTAAGTTCCTTTTTAGCCAAACAAAACGCCGTTTCTTTTGCTGCAGGACCGACAAAAGTCTAGCTTCTGAGACATCAAGTAACGGCGCAAGTTTACGAGCAATCTCATCAGGTTTATCTCTCAACACTTTTGGGTCGGCATAGATTGAGATTAAGTCCTGATTGATTGCAAAAACGCTTCCGTGTCGATCTAAAATCGTAGCGCGCTTTGCCTGACTCACTGGCGTGTTACGCTGATTCTCAGAACGTTCGCGCAGCACCTGACCGTGTACATACTGGATTAGAAACAAACGTCCTATCAATAATCCTAAGCAGATTTCCAAACCGATCCATACAATTGTAATCCGGGAAACAGGTATATTGTTCATAGGGAATCAATGCAGCAGTGTAAAAGTGTGCAATATTAGTGAGGAGCCCCACAAGGATTGAATTGCTTACCTGAAACGTGCAGCATATCACCCATTACGTTTCACGTTCATAAACCACGCTGTAGGAGACAGCCTCCAACGAGGAGAGGCTTTCAGAATACCCCAAAGGTTAGCTGCACAATTATAGTGAATTCTAAAAACAGATAGACACTTTCGCCCCTCGGTTTCGATCCCGATTTATCGGGTCCGGTAGGTGCGGTTTCCTAACCGCACCGCATCGGCACTGTTTCCAACAGTGCCTACCCAACGGGAGAACGGTAGGTGCGGTTTCCTAACCGCACCGGTTTGAAGTGTCTCATTAATTCTAAGGTCCACTATAAACGCTTGATTCACAGATTCTAATCAGCACGCAGCGAATGGGCTTGCCTAGAAGGTTGAACCATTTGGAGATCTTTCGCGATTTCGTGAATTCGTTCAATCGAAGTGAGTTTCGTTTCCTCTATTGTGAGCCTATTGATTTCGTTGTGGAGTTGAGCTCGTCGCTGCTCAAACTCCACACGCATTTGCAGCGCAACCTTGTGCTGGCTTGACGCAAACCATGCACTTAACAAAAAGATACCAATATAAATGGCAAGCACGAGGTACGCAAAGGGATGAAATTTTGACGATGGAGCTGGTTTTTGATATCTCATGATTATAATAGTCTCCGATGGTTCCTTTGCAAACCGCCTCGTCCGGTTTTTAAGAAACGTTTAATCTTGCGTTTTAGATTCGTAGATCTTCATCGCAACCCGTAATTTTGCGCTTCGGGACCGAGGATTGTGTCGAATTTCATCGGGCGTTGGAACTATTGGACGTTTGGTTAGTATTTGAAGAGTAGGTGTATGTTGACACACACAGATAGGAGTCTTCGGTGGGCAGATACAGTCACGCGATAGAGTGCGAAACTGTTCTTTAACAATTCGATCTTCGAGAGAATGGAAAGAGATGATGCATAAGCGTCCACCGGGCTTCAAAGCGGACGCAGCGCAATGTATCCCGGAATGCAAGTTTTTAAGCTCATCGTTAATAAAGATTCGTAACGCCTGAAAAATCCTTGTTGCGGGATGGATGCGCCAACCCGTCGATTTGGGAGGAATCGCATCCAGAACGATTTCAGCCAGTTGACCGGTTGTTGAGATAGACTTGCGTTTTCGGGCGTGGACAATCCGGCGCGCAATTTTTTTCGCCCAACGCTCTTGACCGAATTGCGTAAAAATCATTGCAAGCGCGTCCTCCGGATGGCGGTTTACGACGCGCGCCGCTGATAGAGACTGGCTAGCATCCATCCGCATATCTAAGGGACCAGAGTGGGTGAAACTAAACCCTCTCGCCGGCGTATCAAGTTGCAAAGATGACACTCCGAGGTCTAGTAAAATGCCATCAATTTGCGGAATTATCGCTTCCGTTTCCCCCGAACCCTGAGACAACTGGTGCAGCCGATCCAAGTGGGCAAAATTACCATCAACGAGTGTCACCCGTTCCTTGTATTCATGTAACCTCTGCTTGGCAATAGCCAACGCCTCCGAGTCCAAATCAATCCCAAGTAGAAACCCTTTCGGCGCAGACTGCTGTAAGATAACAGCGGCATGCCCACCTAATCCAACTGTGCCATCCACATAAAAACCGTGATTTTTCGGTTGTAAAAATTGAATCACTTCATCGACTAGAACAGGTATGTGGTCACCACCCATCTTTTTCTGAATGTCCCTCGTTTTCGTTCCGCCCAATCATGCCCCCCTCCTTTCCTGCACTGATTTGGGAAGGGGCTCGCTAAACCGCTCATCCCAAACAGAAGGATTATATCATAGACGCATCCCATGTCAAGCGTAAAATTGGGCATGGTGCACGGTGCACAAAAACGGAGGCAGGCACATCCAAGCAATCTGCCACGGATTAGAAATCGGCGGCAAATATCACACCTCCTCTGTGATAATTTCATGGAGAGGGATGTCCCAAGTCTGCGGAAAGGTATCTGTCACAATTTGGGCTTTGTAAGCCAACCCAATCCAAACTGCTTGTGGACATTGCGGTAGGAATCGATCATAGAAGCCGGCACCGTATCCGATCCGGTAACCCTTGAGGTCAAAAGCGACACCGGGAACAAAAATTAAGTCGATCTGGTTCAAAGGAAAGGGAGAACAGGTTGCCCGGTTCGGCTGGTACATACCGTATGGATGGAGAACAAGATCCTTTTTTGCATCTACGATACGATATGGGGTAAGATCTCGCTGCTTTACACGCATCACAGGGGCAAGCGCGATTTTATGCTGAACCAACAGATAATCAAGCAAGCCGCCGGTCTCCACCTCACTTCGCATGCCGAGGTAGATTAGTACCGCATTGGCTCGGTTCACCTCAATCCAGTTGATTGCACGGTCAACAATCCGTCGGCTCAGTTTCGCTCTCACACTTGGTGGGATGCTGTCCCGTTTGCGGAGGACTTCCGCCCGAAGCCGCTCGCGCTCCTGTTTCTGGTTCATTTGGTTTGCAAACCTCCCCTTCACTCCTGCCATTCGATCTGGTCAATATACTTGGCAAGGGTATCGCGGAAGGTCGAGGGCTTCATTTTGAGCAGCTTTGCAGCTTGCGTTTTGTTCCCCTTTGCTTTTTTCATTGCCCAACCGATGAGTTCACGTTCTGTTGACCGGATAATCTCTTGGAACGAAATCTCACTCAACGTCTCATCTAAGCTGATCCGTGCTGGTAACTTCAACTCAAGCGGAAGATCATCGGCGGTAACATTTGCCCCGTCTCCAACCGTTACGAGCCGTTCGATCACGTTTTCTAATTCGCGGACATTGCCGGGCCATGGATATGCTGCGAGCACCTCGATAGCTTCGGGAGCGATGTGGATGGGGGTATTGGGCGAAAACAGATCTAAAAAATGATTAACCAAAAGTGGAATATCCTCAACTCGTTCACGTAACGGCGGCAGAAAAATCGGGACAACGTTTAAACGGTAGAAGAGATCGTCTCGAAATTCCCCATTCTGAACCTTCGTACGCAAATTCTTGGTCGTTGCAGCAATAATCCGCACATCCTCTCTTTGTGTACTTCTGTCTAGGTGCCCCTCTAGTGCCCGTAAGAATTTCACCTGTAGTCCAACGGGAAGGGCATCAATATCTTGAAGAAAGAGTGTCCCTCTACGCCCAAACTCGTTTTCCGTCTGCTTGTCTCCAAATAGCTCTCGATCTAACGTTTCGGTAGGCACGCCTGAGCAGTTTGCGATCCTAAAGGAGTGGAGTCTACGCCCACTGTTAAAATGAATGGATTTTGCAACGAGCGTTTTTCCTGTGCCATGTTCCCCATAGATTAGCACAGTACTCTGGGTGTCGGAGATATTTTCAAGTAGGTCAAAGAGGTCTTGTATCGCTTGACTTTTCCCGATAATATAGTGATATGGAGACCGTCCTTTCATAGGAACTTTTAGTTGTGAACGCTGTTTATCTCTGCCGTGCAGCATTTTCAGCTTATCCAGCATCTGAATCAGTTCTTCGCTGGAAAAAGGCTTCTTGATATAGTTATACGCCCCGAATTTCATCGCTTCCACAGCAGTTTCAACACTCGCATAAGCGGTCATGACAATCACAATAATATGGGGCTGTTCCTTCTGGACACGCTTGAGAAATTCAATGCCGTGCATCTTCGGTAAGCGCAAATCGGTAACAAGCACATCGAAATGTTCATTCTGTACAAGTTGTAGTCCAATCGCTGGAGACTCGACCGCAATAGTATCGTAGTTCGCCTCGCGCAAATCATCTCGTAGTGTAATTAGTTTGATTTTTTCATCATCAACAACCAGTACTTTCAATCCTTTTCCACCCCTCTCCTAATCGGTAATTTGACGGTGAACACGGACCCCCGCTCAATCTTACTATCGAATTCGATGACCCCTTCATGTTGTCTGATGATCCGGTTGGATACCGAGAGGCCCAGGCCCGTGCCTTTCTCAGTAATCTTCGTGGTATAAAACGGATCGAAAATCCGATCTTGAACGGACGTGGGGATGCCGATTCCTGTGTCCGTTACTTGAACGAAAATCGTCGATTTACCAAGTAGTGCATCAAAGTCGATCTCCCCAGTTTTGAAGGACAATACACCACCATCGGGCATAGCCGCAATCGCATTTAGAGCAAGGTTTAGGACAACCTGCTCTAAGAGATGTTTGTCCCCACGGATTAGCTCCAGTTCTTCTTGGAAATGCTTCTCAATCTGAATACCCTTCTCGTCAGCACTGTACGCAATCAGGCCAACAACTTCGTTGACAACCTCATTAAGGGACACTGAGGTGAGTTCCAAATCACGTTGACGTGAGAAATTGAGAAGCTGCCCGACAGTCGATTCAATCCGCCTGAGTGCTTCCTCCATGAGCCCCAAGTATTCTTTGGTCTGTCGTTCGTTTTGCGGATCACGCTTTATCCGAAGGATGCAGTTGAGTAGACCGTCAAGGGGATTATTAATCTCATGTGCAACCCCTGATGCCAACTCACCTATCGCCGCCATCTTTTCCGATTGAACCATCTGCTGCTCCATCCGTTTCCGATCGGTCACGTCGCGACAAACCAAAACCGTGCCTAAGTAGTTGTCATCCCTGTCACGCACGGCGGCATACGTGTTTTCAAAGAATTTATCCTTAATCTGTAGACTCTGCTCTTCAATCACCGCGTGTCCCTTCGATAAACCCTCTGCGATTTGCAGAAGTACCCCGTCAGCCTCTGGGGGTTGGAGGGCTTCTGTATCGAGTCCGAATTGCTCCTTTTGAATCTGCTGTCCCGCCTTATTAAACAGTGACACATGGTTCTTGTCATCGACAAAGATAACCCCCTCCTGCATACATTCGATAATCGATGTGAGTTTATTTCGCTCGAAAAGCACCGCCCCTCTGGTCTCTTCTAATTCAGCGACCTTCTCCTCAAGATTGTCTTTCAATTCGTGGGTTTCTGCCTCACGCGCCCTCGCGGTGTCCATAATTGATGTTGCAAGATAAACGGAGAAAAACAGGGTACTGGTAAACACAAACAGCATACTTGAAATGTAAATCGGATCTCGCCAGAGGGTTGCAGGCAGAAAATTCTGTAGATGGTAATGGGGTAGGACGTAGTAATACTCCAAGAAAATGAGAGCACTTAAAAGGATTGTGTTGAGTGTGGCAAGGATGTAACTGACTTTTTTAGAGAGGAGTATGCTCGCAATAACGAGATGAAAGATAAAATAGAAAATAAACGGGTTCTCAACGCCACCGCTAAAGTGGATGAGTGCTGTCAAAGAGAATAAATCTAAGATAATATGTCTGCCCGCATGGCGCTGAATTGATACGAGCGGCTTTTCTGTAAGATGTTTGGGATAGATTTGCGGTTCAAAGTTGTAAAGGGTCATCAATGCCGCGATGATATACAACGGCGTTGGATTGTCAATGATGTGGAGCCCCCAGCTTGCAATGCTTACAGTCAGCAAGACACCCGTTATGGCGGTCCAGCGGAGCTTAACAAGCCAGCGGATTCGCTTGATGAGTTCAATTTCAAGAGGTAAATCTGTTGAATTTGCAACCATGTTAATCTGGACAACTGACGTCCCCTAAAGAAGTATAGTAATCGCTACTTCTGAAACTGGATCTCTCCGTGCACCTCGATCGAATCGACAATTGCCATGATTACTGCATCAATAGGCTTGTTTTTGGTGACATCAGTTTGGCGCGCTGAACTTCCTGTTGCGGTGAGCACCAACTCGCCGACGCCCGCACCAACAGCATCAACAGCGACCGTATATCGACTGAGGAGCGTTCCATCTAGCTCGGTATCCTGCACAATCAGCAACTTACTACCGACCAGTTTTTCATCTTTTCGTGTGGCAACGACAGTTCCCACAACTTTTCCAACCGTCATGCGAAATCTTTCCCTGTCTGTTTTTACTCCAAAAAGCGCAAATTGTGTAAAATATAAGGCGTTATCTAGGGTCATTTATAGTGGATTCTAAAAATAAAAGAACACTTTCGCCCCCGGTAGGTGCGGTTTTTAACCGCACCGCATAGGTGCCGTGGTAGGCTGAAACGGCGCAGTTGGAAACAGCACCTACCAATTTGGAGTGTCTCATTAATTCTAACATCTACTATAATTCTGCTGTGAAAGGGATTTCCCAATCCCGATACTTCACCAGCCAAGCCATGCTCGATTTGCGCCTTTTCGACCCAACTAGTTAAAAAGCCGAAAACTGAATAGCCCTAGCGTTATCAAAACATTATTGACAAAGTTATACGGACATAGGTATAGTAAGCTGAAGCTGTCAAAAAGTCAAGATTTTATTCCAAGCCTATCCAAGGTTCATGAATTATAGGGGGAAAGCTGTGTTAGATAAGGTTCGTTTAGCGGTCATTGGTTGTGGTGGAATCGCAAATGCACATCTGCGAGGATACCAAGCACTCCTGGAAAAAGGGGTTAACACCTTTTCAATTGCGGCAACGTGTGATGTGCGTGGGGCAGCAGCAAAAAATTATGCGGAACAGGTTGCAGAATTGCAGGGAACTATGCCCCGTATTTACGATGATGTTGAAGAAATGCTAAAAGCAGAAGATTTGGATGGGGCGGATATCTGCACGTCACATGCTTATCACCACATCTCCGCCATCCCGTGTCTCGAATCGGGAGTTGATATTATGACGGAGAAGCCGTTTGGCGTGACAATCAAAGCAAGCCAGAAGATGATTGAAGTCGCGGAGAAACATGGACGACTTACCGCTACAGCAGAGAATTGTCGCAGGACACCCGGACAACGAACTGTCAAATGGGCACTTAACGAAGGAAACATTATCGGGACACCCCGAATGTTCTTCGCACAATCCGCGGCTTGGAACGATCCAGCAGGTATTGGGGATTGGCATTGGCGGTTAGGCAAAGAGCTCAGCGGCGGCGGTATGGTGATGGACAGCGGCGCGCATATGATGGACACCATCCGCTACTTCTTCGGTGATGTCGAAAAGGTTTACGCCGAAGTCCGTCAAATTGATGGACGATTCGCCAATCACGCCGAAAAGGGGAAGGTACCCACCTGCCATGAGGATACTTGGGTAGCGATCATCACTTTCAAGAGCGGCGTAGTCGGGACGTGGAGTTGGACAGTTGCTGCACCGTGCGCTAACCATCTGAATGTTGCTTTCTACGGTGCCGAGGGTGTCATCCGTGATAGCGGCGATGTCTTTCATCCGTTTACAGCTAAGGATCGAGGAGAAGCGGAGAGACTGGATGGGACAAGATACAATATGCAGGAACTCCGCGAAATGTATCTTGGGACGTTGACCGATGAAGAGAAAGCACGACTTTTCCCCCATGCAATTGAGGACGGTTTCGCCTTGGAGATCTACGACTTCATCGACGCAATCCGGAATCGGAGGCCACCGGAAGTGGATGGCTGGACCGGTTTGCAAGCCAAAGCCATTTCAATCGCAATCTATGAGTCAGGGCATTGTGGAGAGGTCGTAACTATCGCTGATGTGCTTGATGGAAAGGTCAGTGGATACCAACAAGAGATTGATGAGCATTGGGGGCTTTAAGCGATCTTGGATTCGCTGATGTAAGGAACGCAGATCTGCGTTCCCTACTGATAGCGGATATAGTCGGAATATAACCCCATCACTACTACCTAATAACAGCATCTAATCTGCGAAGATCAGTATTTTTCAATGCGGTATCTCTCTTGTATTGATAGTAGTTTTTGAGGACTTTGCCAACATGCTGCTCCGTTTGAGGACTGAGCTTGCCGTTTTTCCGCACGTTTCCCGATCCCGCATGATAAGCAGCAAGTGAGAGGCCGTAGTCCCCATCATACTTTTTAAGCATTTCGCGCAGATATCTGACTCCCGCGTCTAGGTTTTTAAACGGGTGGAAGCGTTCATCAACGCTGGAATTTGGTGTCGGCTTTCTTACATTCTGATAGGAGGGCACCTTGAGACCGAGATCCTGTGCCGCGGGCGGCATCAGTTGCATCAGCCCAACGGCACCATTGTGCGAAATTGCTTTGGGATTGAAGGTTGACTCCCTTTTGACCAGAGCGAGGAGGAGATCAACCTCGACACCATACTGCTTCGCGATCTGCTCAGTTGGAGATTTTGCATTTTTAGCAGCTTTTGTATCATTGGCGATTCGCTTCGTATTGTCGGGCGCAGGTTTGGGACGACTCTCCGTTATGATTTTCTCACTTCTCCTCACAGAAGTCCCCTTTTTACTCACGGAAGCCGAGACTGCCCGGTCAGATAAATCAAATGTCAAACCAACGGCGAGAAGATGTTTGTATGCCACGTCTGGCTGGCTCAAATAGGCGTAATGGAGATGCTTTCCGTGGACATCAACAGAAAATCCCATACTCCAGTCAGGTTCCGGTTGGAGCCCTATCAGGTCAATTGCTGTTCCCAACCGGAGCGCGAGTCCATACGCGCCGACTTCACCTCCCACTCTGAGTTGCCATAACGCTGTATCCAACACACTGCTCAACTGAAGCAGGTGAACCGGTTTCCATGCGACCCCAGCCGCAAATCTCTGATCGAACTGCTTCAGGAGCCTGCCCCCCCGATCCGAAATGGTCACTCCAGATATATCTATCAATCTTGCCCCTAGGACTAGATGGGACGGTAGCTTAACAATAGCGCCGAGGTCGTAGCTTGGCCGCCATTGACTGTCGGGGTTCGGGGCACGATTGTATCCAAGATTCCCACCAAGCTGGAATCGGCTACCAATTGATCGGGCATAAGACAGCAGAACTTGATTATAGCCTCTCTCAAATGTTCCGAACGGGTTGTGCCGATGGTCGTGGAAGAAGCGATCTTCGCTATTCAAATCTAAGGCACTGAAGCCGAGGGTTCCCACGTAGTGAATCGGATACCCGAAGGAAACTGCGCCTTGAGAAAGATCGTACACCAAACTGCCTTGCTCAAGGCTTGCAAGGGCCGCGGGATTCCAGAGCGCCCCTGTTGAGTCACTGGTACTGCTGATAAACGCTCCACTCATACCAAGTGCCCTTGCACCAACCACAGGTCGAAAAGAAGCCGAGGCTATGGAGACGCACAACAACCACAACACTGCACTCCCAACCCAGACCAGACACCAATGGCTACGGTGTTCGTCCGTGCTTGGCATACTGCGCCGTGTCCTCTTTCTATTCAATTTCAAAATACAGGTGGGGACCTGTCGCATTATCGTTCCTCCGCAAAGAACTAATCAAATACTCAATCATTTATAGTGAATTTAAAAAATAAATAAACACTTTTGCCCCCCGGTAGGGGCGGTTTGTCACCGCCCCGCATCGGCATCCCCCTTTATTCTCCCCCCCTTAGTCCCCCCGCAAGCAGGGGGGAAAGCAAGCGGGGGGAAATAGGGGGGCTACCCAACGGGAGCTTGGAGTGTCTCATTAATTCTAAGGTCCACTATAATATCAGTTCTGAATCAGCTAAAATTTTGGCTATGACAAGGCAGGAGCACCAGTTGTCAATTTGTAACAGTGAGTAGTATGGTTTGGGTTGATGTCAACACTTCAGTATCAGTATCGACTCCTGACGATTGCACCGAAACGACTTGGCTGATAGCTGTAACAACAAGCTGGAGCACTTCAACTTTGACTGCACCGTCCAGCTTTTCTGGCGCAGACCAAATCGCCTTATTTTCATCCATGGGGGCCAATGTGCCGTAACCGGTTGTGTTGATCCAATTAAAGATGATGTTTGAACCTCGAAGCTCGTCAACAGTTGCTGTCATGTTCACTGTCTCACCAGCTTGGACGGTATCTTTGCTTACCTCGACCTTGACGTTAAGCGATTGGTTCTCTAGGTCTACCTGTGTAAGTGTAGTATCAGTTTCTGCCGACTCTCGAAGCGGGTTCTCAACAGAACTCCCGCCACAACCAAGCAAGCATAGGGCAATAGTGAGTAAAACTATGGGTGACAGAACTGGTGTTATACGTATCATTTTAATCATCGTTCTTGTCCTTTAGGTTGAAATTTTGGGTGTATTCAGCCGAAGATGGCTGCCAAGATTTTTCCATTAACAAAAACGTAGAGATGAATGCACGGTTTCAGGCAATCGGTGATAACGATTTAAAGTGAATTCAAAAAATAAATAAACACGTGCGCCCCCGGTAGGTGCGGTTAGCAACCGCACCGCATCGGCACGCCCCTTTATTCTACCCCCCCTTAGTCCCCCCCGCAAGCAGGGGGAAATAGGGGGGCTACCCAACGGGAGACCGGTAGGTTCGGTATCTGAACTGCCCTGGTTTGGAGTGTCTCATTAATTCTAAGGTCCACTATAATTCAAAAGGATTAGAGTTTCGGATACTTGGGAACGTTTTTATAATGTTTCCAATTCTCAGCGTAGATCTTCCAGACACCGTCTGCGGGATCCACCATAAAAACCAACTCTTTCTTGCCAAAATCCGAGTAAACCGCTTGATTTCCAGAGGCGCGAGTGCCGACAAATTCTTGTAAGAAATTGACATCCGCTACGGCACTATCTCCGTCGATTTGCAGATGAAAAATATTCACTTGAATTTTGCTATACCTTTCATTAAGGGATTTCATTTTCTCGCGCAACTGTTTTTTATTTAACCGAGTCGGGTATTCTCGCCCCTTGTTAATAGTGACCCTTGTAATCTCTGCGTCTTCTGCATACTTCGACATATAGATTTTAAGGTTCTTTCCCTGCCAAGCCTGCTGCCATTCCCCCAAAACTTGACTCAATTTAAGCCGGGTATCGAGCGGTGCCTCACGGACAATCGGCGAGGAGCTTTCTGGTGCAGCGGCTTGAGGCGGTCTAACAACTTTATTGGAAGGCACTGGAGCATCAAGCGACTGTAATGGAGACCTTTCGGGGGTTGGATTGGCAGAGCGAGCAACAATCTCTTGATCTTGAACGATATACTCCTCGGTCGTTTCGGGATATTCTAGCTCATCATGAATCCTATCGTCTATCAGTTTCCAACGTTGCAAGAGCCCTCGCTTTTCAACAGTTAGGTCCCTATAGATCATAACTAAAACCTCGCCATCTTGGTAGAGCGTGACAGGGATACGTTCAATCTGCCGTCGATTCGTGCCCCCGATATCTGTTTGAGGAAGATGGCCAGTTATGTCCACTTTAACCTTTTCTCTACTGAAAAGTTTCAATGCGCGTTCGTACTGATTCCGGTTTTTGGTTCGTGCGGTCGAATCCCATAGCTGCTGATATAACCTCGGTTGCTTTGATTCGACAGCTTGTTTCCACTGTTGGAGGAAGGGTTCAATCGCCCCAGTATCTTCAATAACCTGTAGCCCAAGTACCATCCCTAGAAGGATGACAGCTGCTCCAATAATACCGATCACACCGAAACGAGTGTTGGGATTTGGAAATGTGGCGGAAAATTCAGTTTTGTCGGATCGTATCAATTTACCCTCCTAATTAACAGCGGCCCCATACCGGGGCACCGCCTCGTAAATCCGCCAGCTTTCACGGAAAATTTTCCACTCAACCCCAATTTGACGCACCCACACCTCCCGCGTCCACAAATCGTGCAGAGCAGGCACCCCTCCACTCACTGCATTCCGTGAAAGACGACTGAACCGATAGACAGCAATGACACTCTCTCCGTCTGCATCAAACTTGGAACCCGTTTCTTGCCACCCAGCGTCCACCATCTTTTTCAAAGCATCAACCATTTGCAAACGGTTAAGATGGGTCTGCTCTTCGTTGCTAGAGCGGATAACGGTTTGATCTAGCGTCGCTTCCTGAGTATACTTGCTCAAGTGTCGGTGTATATCTTTTGCTGTCCATGCAAGGGCCCAATCGCTAATGACTGCTCTGCCGATCGCAATCTGTTCATGGGTCAGTGAGTGACTGTTGGTACGAACCGCTTGTTTTTTGCGCTGCTGCTGAACATAAGCCTTCGCTTCCCGTTTTTTTCGAGCTAGCGTCTCTCCCCGTCGTTTCAACACATTAGATTGATCTAGTTGTTCAATGTGCTTTGAATAGTGCTGCGCTTGCGCCGCTGCCCGCGTTCGCGCTTTCGCCGCCGCCTTGCGAGCTTTCTCTACCAACGATTGAGCATCTGCCAATTCACGACGCAGTTGATGAATCTGACGCTCATGTTCTTCCACTTGCCCCTGCGCTTGGTGCAGTTGCGTTTGGGTCGTATCCAGCTTTGACTGAAGGTCCCCGCATTCGGTTTTGGTTTTATTATAATCCTGCAATATCTCTCGATTTGCTTGTTCAGCTGCTTGAAGTTTTTGGTCCATGTCAGCTTGTAGCTGAGCCTTTTGCATATCCAACTGCTGGACAGCCGTTCGAGATTTTTCGAGTGCCTCATCTGCTGTTCCCAGAGCTGCTTCAAGCACAACGATTTTCGATTCCTTGTGCTTAATGAGGGCATTTAGCCCATTCACCTGTGATTTATACATCGCCTCTTGTTCGGCTATTTGTGCTTGGGTCAAGGCGTTATACGCTAGGGACATCGCTCCGAGGCCGTCCTTTGCCCCCACAGCTTCCTTCGCACTTGCAAGGGTATTTTCCGCCTGCTGCAAGGTATCTGACGCAAGGTACTGAGCGTTTGCAAGGTGTGCCTGTTCAATCGCCGTTTCAGATTGTGCAATAACAGTATTGACGTTTTCCAATTCGATCTTCCCAAGGGAACCGCTGCAGGCAATGAGGAGCATCGGTAGAAGACACAGCCATATATGATGGAAGCAATTTTTCCTCCGAGTGTTAAGCAATCCGTGTTTTCCTACGCTTCTGTCTCTGAGCACTTTCATTTTCCTAACTCCTGAGTGCAAACTGATTTATAGTGAATTCAAAAAATAGATAGGCACTTGCGCCCCACGGTAGGGGCGGTTTGTAATCGCCCCGCATCGGCACCCCCCTTTATTCTATCCCCCCTTAGTCCCCCCCGCAAGCAAGGGGGAGAGCAAGCGGGGGGGAAATAGGGGGGCTACCCAACGGGAGCTTGGAGTGTCTCATTAATTCTAAGGTCCACTATAAGATAATCTTTCCTTTTCCGGTTTTCAGCAGTAGCCAGATAAGGATTTTGGATAATTCGCCAATAAAAACGAATAAAGCAAGTGAAAGGTTGCAATTTGAATGGAACATAGCCTAATATACAACGTGAGTGTTGCTGATTTGTTTCCTTTTTTCCGATTTACCAATATCTCAATCTAGCGTCACAAAAACACTCTTCCTTGGTTGGGCGTTGACCGCCCGGCTACGATGCCCTCTGCCAGTAGTATCTTCTGCCAAAAGGATATCTCCCGGACCGAATCGCCTTATCGTGCCGTCACCCACCTCAATGTCAACCCCACCGCTTAACGTGATGACGTACTGTCTTCGTGGAACGGTATGCCAATCATAGTCGTAGTCAGGCCCAGTTTCCCGAAAGATTATCCCAGTCGCATCTTGAAGTTGTGACATCACCCCGATGTCGCCGCTATCTTCAAGTGGAATCTCGATATCCTCAAAGTGAGACTCGCCATCGGAGCCAGTATAGAGACGGGTTATTTTCATCCTTGTTTTCAAGCCTCCTGTAAATGAACCTAATGTACCGATTAACCCAAAAGTGCTACAACTTTTTGGCAAACGCGGGCCTCTCTTCTATCACCCGTTTCGCCTTAAACGCAGTGCGCTCTAGAGTCCCTTGATGGACAAATTCTACCTCCGGTCGGAAACCCAACGTCTCTCGGAGCGCGTTTGCAGTCTTTACCTGAAGGATTGACCCCTGTTCCTGAAGCTTTTCCTCTCGTTCCAACTCGACCAAAACAGTACAGATATCCCGATGCGTTGAGGGGTCGTGTGTCAACCGAATACGGTATTCGGGACTCAGTTCTTCAAAGGAACGCACCACCTGCTCCACCTGCATCGGATAAAAGTTGACCCCCATGAAGACAATCATATCGTCCGCCCTGCCCAATATACCTTCAGGAGACCGGGCATGAGTGCGCCCACACGGACACGGAGATCGGTCAAGCCGCACGAGGTCATTTGTCCAGTACCGGATCATCGGCGTGGCACTCCGCTCAAGGTGTGTGATGACAAGAACCCCTACTTCCCCCGCCGGGACAGGTTCTTTCGTTTCGGGATCAATGACCTCAATCAAATGTAGGTCCTCACTCCAATGTAATCCCGTTTTGTGGCTGCACTCGCTGGCAAAAGTAGGACCAATTTCGGCGAGCCCGTAGTAGTCGTAGGCGTCAATGCCTAGACCGCTCTCAATGGTTCGGCGTGTCGCTGGCACCTCCGTCCCCGGCTCCCCACCAAAGCATCCAATCCGGAGATTGATATCCGAGATGCTATAATTATGTGCTTTCAGTTGTTCGGCGAGATAGATGGCATAAGAAGGAGTAGCGACGAGAACAGTGCTCTTGAGACGCACCATGTAATCAATTTGTCTTTCGGTCAACGCCGCGCCGATCGGAATTACTAGGCAACCGATTTTTGCCCCAGCATAGTGCACAGCCAACCCTGCCACCCAAAGTCCATACGCAAAAGCGTTTTGCAAAATATCCCCCGGACGGACCCCGATACTCCAGAGTGTTCTAGCTGTCACCTCCGTGATATATTGTACGTCTGTTGCGCTCCAAATTGTGTTAACAGGTGTGCCTGTGGTTCCGGTGCTTGGGTGTACCTCCCGGAGCTCTGCCTCCGATGCAACGGTAAATCTCCCCAAAAACGGGTGTCGCACCTGTTCCTTGCGTAACTCCTCCTTGTGGACAAACGGGAACCTGCGAATATCATCTAGGGTTTTGATATCTGCTGGCGATACACTCACTGCATCAAAACGTTCTCGGTAAAAGTCGCTCCGGTGATAACATCGATCGACCTGCCACTTGAGTCCTGTAAGTTGTAACGCGTCCAAGTCACCTCTCAACATAGTCTCAATCTTATGGTCGTAAAAAATCGATGTATCCCGTCTCATCTTCTCCTCCATGATGCGTCTATTGTCAAATTGTTGCAAGGATTTGCAGCCTTCAAGGTTAAAACCTGTAACTTCACAATGAAGGATTGGGGCGGTGATTCTAAACTTTATAATTATAGCAAAGCAACGGGGAACTCTCAAGCGAAAAGGCACTTGACTTTACCGGCTTTGAGTGCAATAATTGTCATAGAATTACCATAGTTGAAAGCCGATGAAGGTTCATCGGTAGCTGTTGCACAACCCCTTGTGAGCGTGCAACAGATTAAAGAATTCATCCAACTCGGACGCAACGCTGTGCACCGATTTGTCCAATGCGATAGGAGTTCAGACCATGAAAATCACAGACATTGAGATTATTCCGATTTATCCACGTATCGCCGCACGCAATACAGATTACAAAGCTCGATTCTCGGCTATTAACCACCGCACGATTTTCAAAGTTCACACAGACAACGGATTAGTCGGCTATGGCGATTATCGTTGTTCAGCACCTGATCGGTCAACCGTCGAACCGCTCATCGGCTGTAATCCCTTCGACTTCATCAACAACAATTTGAATATAGGCCTGTGCGGTGCCCTTTATGATGTAATGGGCAAACACTTAGAGGTCCCTGCCTACAAGCTGATGGGACAGAAAGTGCGAGATGCAATTTCTGTCGCTGCATGGACGAGACCCGCAGCACCAGAAGCTTTCCGCGATGAAATCCGGCGGGCAGCAGACCAAGGGTATATGACCTTTAAGATGCACACCTGTGAATACTATGATGTGATGGAGCAGACACGATTAGCAGAAGAGGTGGCACCGGAGGGATTTAAGATTCACTACGACTTCAACAGCAATCGCAGCTTGGCAGCAGTGCTTCCCATCGTGCGAGAATTGGAGAACCATCCCATCGTCGGCTACATTGAAGATCCAATTGTACGGAACGATATAGACGGTTGGCGGCGGTTGCGGGAACAGAGTCGCCTCCCAATTATCATGCACGTCCCACAACTCGGCGGTGTACAGGAAATCATCCACGGACTTGCAGATGCCTATATGGTTGGGGAAAGCGGTATCGGTGATAGTCTAATACGAGGGTTTGCGTGTGGGAAGGCAAATCTTCAGGTGATTATACAGTTGACCGGGGGCACGCTTACCAAAGCGTTGGCACTGCACATGGGGGCTGTTTTGCCCACGATGACAGGTCACACAGTAACCCTCGACGATCAGTATGAGGAAGACGTCACGACAGAACGGATTCCAATCATTGAAGGGTTCTCGCCCGTCCCAGAAGGGCCCGGATTGGGGATTGAGGTGGACGAAGACGCCCTAGCGCGGGTAGCAGCGAACCAACCGACGGAGATCCCTAAGCACGTCGGTGTGCTGCATATGCCCGGCGGTCATAAAATCTATACCCCGTCTTTCGCTCCGGTAAGCAGACTTACAGGGCGAGAGGAAGGTACTATCCGAGGACTCAAACAGGAACTTTGGGACGACGATGGCTCCGAGGAGTTTGCCCGAATCTACGACAGGGTGCAGCAGGAGGGGTCATTTGTCGAGTAGTTCCAAAGACTCCTGTACCAGCAACGAGGGTTCTGGAGGCAGCGGTTTTCACCTCGACCTCCAGAACCGTTATCGCTGTCCACAATTTCTTTGTCGAAAGACGTAGATACCGTTAAGATCTACTGACCCTTTCCTCAGTTGAGGGTTACTTGTCCAACCTACCTACAACTTCAAACCGTTCTGATTCCGTAGGCTTCGACCACAATACTGATGCGCCATCCATTACGGCTGCCCGTTCCGGCGAAGCGCGCCAAGCGTCGTAGATTTCATTACTCTCCCACGTCACCAGCGAGGTTATCTTTGTCGGGTCGGTGGTGGAGACAAGCGTCACCCGACTAATGAATCCGGGGGCTTTGCTCTGTGCTAGCCCATTGCGGTCTAAGAGTTCGCGAGCCTCATCAAATTGTTCCTCTTTTGCCCAATGGTGAGTTAATACGCCAATCATCATTTCCTCCGTTAGTTTTTTTATTTTTTAGCAAGTCGATTCGGTGATCCATATCACTCGCTGTAACGACGGTTTCGCCATAATGTGGCGTCCCATCCCATCCTCAGTATTAGCAAAATAGAATCTATCTATCCAGCACTATAAGATTCAATACAGAATCATTCCAGATATCCATAGATATTATATCATCTCATCGTGAACAACCGCCAAACCGACGCTACGATTAACAATAGTGAAAAGGCAAGCCCCATTGCACTCACCGCTACGATCCCGGCTTCCGCAAACACGGCACCTGTTCCTAAACTGCCTGTTCCCGCCGCCAACGCCACCATCATTTCACTAGCACCCTGTGCCCGACCACGCTCGACAGGCAAAAGACCGCTGAAAAACAGCGCAGAGCCCGCGATAAAGCAGAAATTCCAGCCCAGTCCCAGTAGGAATAGACTGAAAGCAAGCATGGAAACCTCATTGGAAATTGGCGTTAGTACGGCGGAGATACCCAGTATCAACGCACCGGCGACGATTATTAGTACTGGCCCTAAACGGTCTGCCAGACGGCTTGTCAAGCTCGAAAGCCCATACATCCCCAACGTATGCGCCATTATCACCCACGAAATCGCCTGTGCCCCATGGGCGTGATGGTTCATGTGCAGCGGTGTAATCACCATAATTAGCGTCATAACAAACTGACCAATTATCATCGCTGTGACGCCAAGTCTCACTGTCCTGTCAATAAAAATTTGCCACAACTTACGTCCGGTGTTCTTCTCGTCTATCCCGCCCAGGTTTCCTGACAACATCCTCCCAACTTTCATGGGATCTGGGTATAGCAAGAGAAGGGTCAACATTAGAGCGAGGGCAGCAAGCACTACTGATACCAGATAAGGACCCGCGTGGGCATGCAAGCCAAAGTATGTCGCCAGCCAAGTCGAAGGAGCTACCAGCAGCGGACCGCCTACAGCACCTATAGTCCCCGCGAAAACAATAAGACCAATCACCCCCGCTCGTTTGACCGGGTGATAGACCTCAGCCGCAATAAAACGTGCTTGTTCGCTCACCCCGCGGCCCATACCCATCAACAACACACCAGCGCAGAGCCATGGTAACGACTCCCATATGCTGATTGATAGCACACAGAGTGTTGACCCGGCTGCAGTAAATAGATACCCCAGTGCCAACCCCGGCCGCCGCCCTATATGATCCATGAGCCAGCCCACAGGGTAGGCAGCAACGGCACGCCCCAACATCATCATTGTGGGCGGTAATCCTGCAGCACGATCTGTCCCGCCTAGCCGTGCAGAAATAATCGGCAAAAGTGTAAACGACAAAATCATCGATGCGCTGAACAAACTCTGCGAGATAAATAACGTTGCCGTTACTCGCTGCTGCACCGAACGAGGAATTGTTGATGTAGACATAGATGTTTTCGTTAAGCACTAGAATGGGAGCAATTCAAACCGTGCCGCACTTTGGCATTATGTACTTAGACTTCAGGCATTGACAGTCATCTGTATCTGCGGCATCAAGTCATATCTTATCACGCCCCAAATATAGGGTCAATTGTAAATTGGTACTATAAATTCTCCTGTGAGAGAGATTTCCCAATCCCGATACTTCACTGTCCAAGCGATTCCTGAGTTATGACGTTTCGCCCCAACTGGTTAAAAACCCGAAAACTGAATAGCCCTAGTTGACAACTGTCCGCGGAATAATTATAATGAAAATCGTTTACTTAGGGCACCCCAAATCAGACTTTCGCTCTGATGGTAGGAATCGGGGTTCCACCGATAAATCGGGATTCATATCCGCTTATCTCAAGCAGCTTCTATTTTTGGACGGAGCACGTTGCCACACCCATGTAGAGAATTGGTGAGGAGAGGGGGCTGATGTGCTTCAACACAATTCAAAAGGATTCAAAAATGCCCAGAGAACTCATTGCTATTGCGCCACGAACCCCTGTGCTTCGTGAATACCACGAGCCATCACTCAATCCCGGAGAAGTGCGACTGCGAAGTAGCTTTTCTGCACCCAAACACGGATCAGAACTGCGCGGCTATCGCGCCGAAACGAAGGATCACACCTCACCCTTTGAGTGGGAACGACGGATGCATGTTGCTCCGAATCCCGATGAAATCGGAGGCGGTGAAGCCCCTCCCCCGAAATTCCCATCACGGTTAGGGAACATGACAGTCGGCGAAGTGATTGAAGTCGGTGAAGGTGTCACACGTTTTCAAATAGGAGATCGTGTTTTCGGGCACCTGCCTATCCGCGAAACACACACCGCTCACGAAGATCGTTTAGACGAAGCCCCGGAGAATATGTCCGCCGAAGCCATCGTGTATTCGGACCCGACAGGGGTTGCACTCAGCCCGGTGCGGGATGCTAAAATCGGTCTCGGTGACCGTGTGGCGGTGTTTGGGCTTGGCGCAATCGGACAGATGGCGGTGCAGATCGCACGGCTTCAAGGCGCGCGGTGGATTGCTGCAACCGACCCAATTCCTGTCCGTCGCGAGCTCGCCAAGCAGCACGGTGCAGATGTAGTCATCGATCCACTCGCCGAAGATGCCGGACTAATCATCAAAAACCTAACAGACACAGTGGGCGTCGATGTCTCTTTGGAAACAAGTGGCATTTATGGTGCCCTAAACGATGCGCTGCGCGCCACAGGTTACATGGGGACCATCGTCTCTTCGGCGTATTATACAGGCGACGCCCGCGCATTAAGCCTTGAAGGGGAGTGGCATCGAAATCGGTTGACGATGATTTCGACCCGTGATGTGAGCCAACCTATCCCTGGCCATCCCTTGTGGGATACACAGCGGCTGCATACGGAAGCATTCGCACTGTTGCAGGAGGGGCGACTCTCGGTAGAAGGCTTGGTTCATCCGATTGTCCCGTTCAATGAGTCGGCAGAAGCCTATCGTGATATTGATGAAGCACCGGAGAAAAGTATCAAGCTGGGTGTGGTTTATGAAACCTAAAAGGAGATAGCGAAATGTCTGAGCGCAAAAAAATTGCAGCAATCATTACCGAGTACCGTCCGGGGTCGCACGCCGATGTCATCGTCACCAAGTTCTTGAAAGGGATTCCAACCGATGATGGACTGATTCAACCGCGTGTCGAAATTGCGTCAATGTATGTCGATCAGTTCCCCGAAAACGACCTGAGTCGCGGGTTCGCCGCAGCACATAACGTGCCAATCTATCCGAGTATCGTCAAGGCGTTGACGCTCGGAGGAAGCGAACTCGCTGTCGATGGTGTCCTCCTAATCGGGGAACACGGCGATTACGCCTGGAACGAAAAAGACCAGCAACTCTACCCCCGTAAATACTTCATGGAACAAATCTGCGGCGTTTTCTCGACAAGCGGCAGAGGTGTCCCCGTCTTTAATGACAAACACCTCTCCTATAACTGGCGCGATGCCAAATGGATGTTTGACCGTGCGGCACAGCTCGGTGCACCGTTCATGGCAGGCTCATCGCTGCCTTTCGGTTATCGAAACCCGTGGTTGGAGCACCCGCTGGAAACCCCAATCACAGAAGCAGTCTCGATCGGCTATTCGGGGTTGGACATCTACGGCTTTCATACGCTGGAAACGCTTCAGTGTATGGTCGAGCGGCGGGTTGGCGGCGAAACCGGTGTCGCCGCTGTTACCTGCCTAGAGGGCGATGCGGTATGGGAAGCAGGGAAAGCAGGAGCATGGTGGCGGGAAATAGCAGAGGCTGCCTGCGCGCCTATTGAGAATAAACCGTCTGGCTCTATGGAGGATCACTGTGAAAATCCCGCACTTTTTCTGCTAGAATATCGAGATGGATTTCGCGGTGCTGCCCTGATGCTAAATGGTTATGTAACTGACTTGGCTTATGCCGGGAGGGTTGACGGCAGTATCTACGGCTCGGAATTCTATTTACACGGAGATCCACACCCCCACTTCAGCTACCTCAGTTTGAATATCGAAGAAATGTTTGTTACCGGGGTGCCAACCTATCCAGTCGAGCGGACATTGCTTACGTCAGGCGTGTTGGAAGCTGCCTTGGACTCACGCCATCAAGGTTATGTCCGTCTCGAAACGCCACACCTAGATATCGCATACCGATCCTACGATTCAATTCCGTGGCGTCCAACGGGAACGCGCCCTGTCGGTGCATCGCTGGAACCGTTAAAATAGGATACGGTTTTCAAACCGAAGTGTGTCAGTCCTACACAATATTTACATGCGATTGCCCCGGTTAGGTGAATAAAAGATTGCTAGGGTCATTTATAGTGAATTCAAAAAATAAATAAACACTTGTGCCCTCCGGTAGGTGCGGTTTGCTAACCGCACCGCATCGGCACCCCCCTTTATTCTACCCCCCTTAGTCCCCCCCGCAAGCAGGGGGAAATAGGGGGGCTACCCAACGGGAGGACGGTAGGTTCGGTATCCGAACTGCCCCGGTTTGGCGTGTCTCATTAATTCTAATGTCCACTATAATTCTGCTGTGAGAGGGATTTCCCAATCCCGATACTTTAACTGGCCAAGCGATGTCCGAGTTGCGCCTTTTCGACCCAAATGGTTAAAAACCCGAAAACTGAATAGCCCTAAAAAGATTGCCACAAAGTGCATAAAATGCTATGATGATTAGGTGAAGTTCGCAACTTCCACTATAGAAACTTATCAATGTTAGGGGGAGAAAATGGATTTGTGGAATCAGGAGGTAGAGCGAGATTTTTTTCAAAAAGCAATCCACGGTTTTGCTTCACCTGAACAGCTGTTTTACGTAACCGACGATAATAGGTATGTTGCCTACTGGCCGAAAAATTATCAGGGACAGAAATCAACTCTACAGAGCAGAAATGCCCTTATTGGCAAATTTACTGAAACATGGACAAGGGAACTATTAGCAAATTGTGTAAAATCCGAAAAGCTTTTTGCAGTTCAGGGAGCAGTATGTAAAGAGCTAGGTTTGTCCTCCGGATCTCCGGCGGATGTCGTTATTGCGAAACAGAATAGGACTGAACTTGCCCCAGAAGATATTTTAACGATCTTTGAAGTGAAGATGTCCGTGGTATGGAATTGGGAATTTCAAAATAATCAATTGATATGCTTGGGGGATTATAAAACGCATCAAGGTCAACCGGGGCTTTTAAGATCGGATTCCATGCTAAAAGCAATTGGTAAAGCAATTAATATCAGAATATCAAGTCCCAAGGCATCTACAATTCCTATTATTGTGCTTGGTAATACCCCTATCACAGATAGCTATTCGAGTAAAGTTGACCATTTAAAAACATCAGGAATCGTTCAGGGATTTTTGTCAATCAACCCAAAACCTCTTGATAGAGCGAAGACTATAAAAACTACGACGAAGAAAGGATTTATAAGATTTGACACTTACGAATCTTTGAAGCGTTCTTTAGTTGAATTGCTTTCGATGAAGCTCAATTTTTTCTCCAGCATGAAAAGCAAAGAGGAACTTGGTCGATTGATTGAGATTGCAGATAAAGAGCCAACCTATGAACTGAAAGCAGAAACATTTCTTAAATTATTGGAGTCTGAAGAGAATGGATAAAACCAGGTCCAACCCTCGAAAAGGCGGAACAAAGACAAGTAAATTTGGAATTTCCGGCAGGGTCAACCATGATTCTAGCGAATTTTATGATAGCAAACTCTATGCCGGTCAGGCACCCCCGGAAAAAGTCGAATTCATAGAAAACCCAATTGACAATGAAATCCTCAACCAGATTTATTGCAAATCAAGTGAGAATATGTCAGAGATACCGGATTCGAGTATACATCTAATGGTAACTTCTCCGCCATATAATGTAAAAAAAGAATACGATCAAGACTTATCCCTAAACGACTACAGAGACCTGCTTAGAACCGTCTTTACCCAAACTTATGAAAAATTGGTGACGGGTGGCCGGGCTTGTGTTAATATTGCGAATTTAGGACGCAAACCCTATATTGCATTGCACGGCCACATTATTGAAGATATGTTAGAAATTGGCTATTATATGCGGGGAGAAATTATCTGGAATAAAGCATCAAGTGCCAGTCCTTCGACGGCGTGGGGGAGCTGGATGTCTGCAGCGAATCCTGTTTTGAGGGATATTCATGAATATATCTTAGTTTTTTCTAAAGGATCGTTTTCAAGGAAACGCAATCAGAAAGAGAATTCTATCAGGGGAGAAGAATTTTTAGAATGGACGAAAAGTGTGTGGACATTTCCAGCAGTATCCGCCAGGAGTATTGGGCATCCTGCTCCTTTTCCTGAAGAATTGCCGTATCGATTGATTCAGCTATACACATTCAAAGATGATGTCGTTTTAGACCCGTTTTGTGGAAGCGGCACAGCTTGTTTAGCTGCACTCAAATCAGGTAGGAGCTATATCGGCTATGATATTGAAGAAAAATATGTTGAACTTTCAAACAACAGGATAGAACGATATACTTCTCAAAAGAGATTATTTTAGGACTTACGCATTGCGGTAGGGAACAACAATCGTTGTTCCCTACGATAGTACCCACCGGAACATAGAAACAAGCATAATTCGTAGGGAACGGAGATCTCCGTTCCATTTTTCTAAACCGCCGGGGTAATATGTCCGCTAAATTGCGGTTGGGAAACCACATCTACTGTTCTCCCGTTGGGTAGGCCCCCTATTTCCACGCTCCGCTAGCGGGGGATAAATGGGGGGTGCAAGATGCGGTGCGGTTAGAAACCGCCCCTACCGGGGGTGCAAGTATCTATTTGTTTTTAGAATTCACCATGATAGGTAAGATAGGTCAAACAAAGAGCAATAATGGGGCTTATCACATCTTCCACGAACCTATTGAAACGGCACCGGAATCGTCTCCCCATGCCACGGGAAGGCGTAGTTTGGATCGTTCACAAAACGACGCATCCCTACCTCCAGCCGGATGGAAGTTGAGGGTGGCAGCTGGACCTCAAAATACTTAGCGTTGATTGGAACTTCTTTGCCCGTGTATTCCCGTTCCGACCGGAGCCATCCATAGGGATTCTGATGTAACTCCTCTTGATTCATCTCTCGGTATTTGAGTCCAGTAAACTGGTGCTCTCCAAAAGCACCCGCCTGCACGACGGCATTTCGCGTTTCAGTCGTGCTGAGATTCACCAACTGAATTCCGACACTATCTGACCCCAATTTATCGACAAGGGCAGCAACATCTCTCGGCAAGCCGGGGCGGGCGTTGTCCCGATCATAATACCGCACAGTCGCTCGGAGCAGTCCACCATTGTAAACCGATTGCGGTGCCCCCATCGTGAGTTGCGTTAAGCCCTTCGTGAAAACAGGATTCGGCGGGAAAAAGTTTGTTGTAACAATTTCCTCGACAGTCCGATCGTCAAGACGGATTTTATCGAATGCCTCCAACGCCCATCGGTACTCCGCACTCAGGATCTTCTCGGGCCAATCGGGATTCAACCCATCGTAGTATTGAAAACGGGCAAATTCTGTTTCGCCGCCGTTCTTCTCGCCCCCCCTATCTCCAATTTCATTCCAATCGCGCTCGACCTCCCCATCTCGTATCTTCGTAATCAGCTCATAATCTTCCGTAGACATTGAGGCGTGATATAGGTGGGCAAGTTCCTGCATCCGCCACGGAATCGGTCCCGTGTAGACACCCCTCTTGGGCAGAATATCATCGTTTGAAGGACCGACAGGCGGGTCGTAACACCAACCGTCGGGACCGTATCGCGTCGGCATAATAAGTTGCCCATCCTCCCGTGTTATCGAATTTTCCAATAGCAGCCGAATCTGTGATCGGAGAAGCTCAAGATAACCGAAATCACCAGTGAGCAGCAAAGCACATTCTGCAGCGATGGTGAGCGAGTGGAACATGATGTTGTAACCTTGATAGTGATTCCAGCCGTACTGTCCACCCCACCACACACCATTGCGGTGCTCTCCAATCTTTCCAGTAGGTCCCACATTGTCGGGCATAATTCCGTTATTGCGACGCATCCGATCCAGCCACGCTTCCGTATATTCCAATACCCACCGCTTATACTTCTCATCGCCTGTATACAGGTAAGCATTGGTGACGAGCGCAGTGGCACCTAAACTATTGGGAGTGTCGGACTGTAAGACCATCTTCTTAAATAGTGCGATAATCTCTTCCCTGCGCTTTGGATCTTCATACCAATTCAGTTCAAGATCTTCGACGATTGGATACAGGCTCGCACGTACGCCGTAATAATTGACCTCCCCGCCTAGATATCTTCCGGCGAGCAGCATGGTGTTCACGAAATTCGCATCTGCATGTAACCGCGGCCCCTGACTCGAATGAAACGGAGATCGGAGAATCTTATGCTCAGAGTCATAATTAGGAGCTTCCGGATCTTCACCGATAAACATCGCAGCAAATCTTCGGGCTCGACGGACATTCTCCGAAACTGTAGGACAGGCAACACCGAAATCGTAGAACGCCATGTTGCCCTCGCCGAGATGATGCCATTCCGTTGATTGCGCCAGATTCCAGAATTCGTTGTGCATCGACGGTCTGAACACTTTTGTGAAATCGTTATGTCGAAGGCGATGATTGAAGCTGTCATCGCTGATTCGGGTCGTTGCATTCCACCCCTGTAGCGCAAAGTTTAGCAAACTCTCATCGGCACCGATTGCGTAAAATAGGCACCAGTTGTAGAACTGCTCATACAAGTCATCGAAGTCCTCTGCGAAGTAGAGTGCACCCCCCGGTTCCGTGTACTTCTTGACCATTATGGGTGCCGCTTCCTCCATGAGGTCAATCAAGTTACGCTCCATCAGTGCCCACCCGGGTGGTGCAGAAATTTCGGTCGCCTTGATGGAAACCATCTCAGGCATGGAGATTCCATTTGCAGAAACGCTTGTTGTCATCCTTTACTCCTATTTTTATTCCTGTTGGAAAGAGTTCTCCGACTCGTAATTGATTGGCTGAAGGTCATAAGGAAATGTAAGAGATAATCACCGTTCGTGTGCCAGCTCAGTCTGTATAATTCAAGGGTGCTCATAATTCAGTCAATAGCCTATGCAGACACAGCCCCCTGTGAGAGGAATCTTCCGATCCCGATTGTTTCCAAAATTGAAAGGGAGTCGTGGCAAGGCTGCCACTCTCACAGAGAATATTTATGAACACCCCTCGTATAATTGAGTCATCTACCAAGCAACCCAACCGCCATCGACAGCGATGGTTTGGCCCGTCACCCAGTTGGCAGCGTCCGAAGCGAGATACAGCACTGCACCGACAACCTCTTCGACCTCACCGACTCGGCCCATCGGAATGCGACGCACAACATCTTCGTAGAACTCTTTACGCTTTAGGAGCTCATTGGCAAGCGGTGTTCGTGTAAATGCAGGAGCAACAGTATTTACCGTTACATTGTGTGGTGCCCACTCGACCGCGAGTCCTTTTGTCAATGCCACAACTCCACCTTTGCTGCCGGAGTAAATTGTCCGTAACGGACCGCCCACCAGTGCCATCGTTGAAGTGATGTTAATAATCTTTCCGTTCTCTCGTTCGATCATCGGCTTGACGAGTGCCTGCGTGAGGAAAAATAACCCCTTGAGATTCAAATCGTAAACGGTGTCCCAATCGTCTTCTGTCACCTCAAGCGCAGGCTTCGGGCGGTTCGTGCCGGCGTTATTGACAAGAACATCAACCCGTCCCCAGATATCGATCGCCTCCTGTGCACCGCGAGCGATTTCATCCATTTTGCTCGCATCGAAAACGACCGGTTCAGCCTTACCTCCCGCTGCCCGTATCTCCGCTGCAACCTCTTCAAGATCGGAAAGCGTCCGGCTATTCAAAATTACATCGGCACCCATCTGTGCTGCAGCGATTGCGAGACCTCGACCTATACCTTTACCCGCACCGGTAACCAACATCACCTTACCGTTAAGATCAAATCCGGGAAACCCCATAATGAACCTCCATTTTGTATAATGCGTAATACGCAAGTTCAAGCGTTGAATCTATCCATCAACTGATAAACCTATTTCTCTTGTTGAGCCAAAGCTAGCTTCAATGTGTTTTCTAATAGCATCGCGCGTGTCATCGGACCGACGCCCCCGGGGACAGGTGTGATAAAGCCAGCAACCTCCTTGACACCCTCATAATCAACATCACCGACAAAGCCATTCTCAGCGATAGTAATTCCCACATCAATCACGACCGCCCCCGGTTTTATCATATCCGCTGTGATTAGCTGGGGTCTGCCCGCTGCTGCAATCAGAACGTCTGCTTGCCGAGCTTCCGATGCAAGCTCACGAGTCCGCGTGTGACAGTAGGTAACTGTTGCATTGCGGTTGAGCAGCATCAACCCAACAGGTTTGCCAACCAAACTGCTACGCCCCACACAAACGGCATGACTCCCTTCAATCTCCACACCCGTTGATTCGATGAGACGAATAATTCCTGACGGCGTACATGGAACAGTCTGTTCACGATTGATGAGGAGATTACCTAAGTTCACAAGGGTCAACCCATCGGCATCCTTTTCAGGTGTAATCACGTTGATGATAGCATCCCCATCAATAGCGTCAGGAACTGGCATTTGAGCGATAATTCCGTGTATATCCTCTCGACTGTTCAGCGTGTGAATCCGCTCTATGACCGCTGCCTGCGGTGTCTCTGCCGGCATTCGATGCACCTCCGAATGAAAGCCAACATACCGACAGTCCTTCTCCTTGTTGCTGACATAGACCGTCGAAGCAGGGTCGTCTCCAACTTGGACCACCGCAAGTCCGGGAGTAAATGTGAGTTTCTTCACTTGGCGTCTAATTTCGCGCCGAACAGATCTGGCGAGCTGTTTTCCATCAATAATTTTCGTCCCGATTCCATCGGGATCCAAAGCAACTGGCAATCGTGAATCCTCCTCATCGAGTGATGTGATATTTGCAAAAATGCTTTTTTCGCTCAAAGTTATTGCTGAATTTTGCAACGTGTTATTATATCATATCTTGTGCCGCGTATCTATTATTTCTTGAATGTAAGGGTAGGGTCATTTAATTCTGCTGTGAGAGGGATTTCCCAATCCCGATACTTCACCGGCCAGGCGATTCCCTCATTACGACGTTTCGCCCCAAATGGTTAAAAACCCGAAAACTGAATAGCCCTAAGTGTAGGGGTAGACTGATGTGTTTACCTATCGGAAATTCCTTGCAACGTAAAACATGAAGAAAGAAAAGGATCGCGTAAACAAAGAGATAACAAGGCAAGTTAGACTCAAAAAACATCAACGTGATTCTTAATCCAAAAGCTCTGACTACTTCTCCGCTATCACGCCTCTCTTGGCTCCCGGTATCTGTTCATGGGGAAACTTCTCGTAACGTCGTATTTCTTACTCATTGGCATTTTCATTTCTGTGCCCTATACCGCAAAGTCCGAGGGCGCCCCGCTCCAATTGCCACCCCTTTCCCTTTTGCAGAAAACTGAATCTATCCGATTCAAAGATCTTTCTGATCCTTTTATTCTAAAGCATTGGCCCCCGATCCGTGACAGTGAAAGCGTAACAATTAACGGTGTGCGACTCACCAAAAACTTGGACTATCTCATTGATTACAGCGCAGGAACGCTCAGGTTCCTGAAGGACTACCCGCCCGAAGCCACCGTTCAAATTATCTATCGGGCTTTGCCCTTCGCAATCAAAAAAGGGTATAAACGCGATCTCTTTCGACAAGATCAACCGTTCGAGCAACCGCCCAGTGAAATTGAACTTGAACCCCGTCCAGATCTGACCCGACAACGTCCACCGGAATCAGCACTGCCTCCAGTGCAGGTGACAGGGACTCACACATTCGGTGTCTCGGCTGGCAGCAATAGAGCATTGTCCCCGGAACGAGCCTTGCGAATCAGTGTTGACGGCAAAGTTTCGGAGAATGTCAGCGTCACAGCACTGCTCTCAGACCAAGACCTGCCCATCCAACCCGAAGGCACCACCGAAGATATTCAAGATATCGATCAGAAACTCATCCGCATCACAAGTCCACATGTCACCGGATTGCTGGGCGATTTTGAGGGATCACTTGGCGATACGGATATATTCTTTAACCGTGCGCTAGAGGGGGTGCAGGTCTCAGGAGATTTTAAGTGGGGAAAATTTCATCTCATACCGAGTGCTATCCCCAAGGGGCAGTCTGCCAGCAAGACAATTAGGGGCGAGGAGGGACGCAGCGAATATCGCATTGATGCCAATGGTGAATTTGTCATCGTGAAAGCGGGCACCGAAATTGTTTGGCTGAACGGTCAACGGATGCGGCGTGGAGAAAACAATGACTACGTGATCCGTGACTACGGCGACCCTATTATTGAATTCACAAGCAAACACTTAATCACAAGTAACGATGTGATCCGCGTCGATTTTGAATATATCCCCGAAGACTTGGCGTATCAGCGAAATCTACAAGGCGTCAGTGGTGCGCTGAATCTGCCCGGCGAGCGTGTCACGGTTGGATTCGGCTATGCCGTTGAATCAGATCTAAATGATCCGGAAAATGCGTTCATCATCCTAAATGAAGAAGAATTCAAAGAACTCCAGAGAAACGAGTTGGACGCAGACGGAGATGGAAACCTTCTTATCCCGCCACAGCGACGTACCGTATGGGATATCAACGGACGCCTCGATTTCACCGAAAGCCAAGGTTTCCTGCAATACGCCCCGACACTGGAAGGACAGATTGCTTTCGGCGCATTGGATCAGAACACTTTCTCCAACCGAGATCGCAAAACACTAAGTAGGGCTTGGAAACTCCTAGCCAACTCATCCACCGAAAAACTGTTGTTGAATCTGGAACTCCGATCTCTCAATGCGGACTTCGTACCTGTCGGTGCGTCGAGTACCAACCGCACACGGTTTCGATACGAGGAACAGTACACCGATGAACAGTTCGACGACCTGTATCTATTGGGTGACGTGGGTGCAGCCCAAACCCCCGATGAGAAGTCCGTAGATCTTGACCTACAAGTAAAGCCGGTTAATTGGCTCAAACTCGATTACGGCTTAGGACGCACAGAGGAACGTTTCAAGAAATTAGCAAATCAACAGAGTCTCAACGGTTTCCATACAGCTACCCCATTCACCGATGTTACCCGGCGCAACAACCTCAACGGCGGGTTCGATTTCAATCCACGGGAAGGACTGATGAAACGTTCATACCTCCCCCGTCTCAGAGCAGATTATCGAAGGAGCACCTCGACAGTCAGGGGACAGGACCAATTCCGCAAAGCACGTATCCACGGACAGCTCTCCCAGCGCATTCGCCTGCTCAATCTAAACACCTCCATCGAACAGTTGGAAGCGATTGATCTAGATTTTGACGATACCGTAAACCTCAACCGAAAACGGAATATTTCAACAGCACGGCTCGATCTTGTCGACTTTCGATGGGTGTCAATTAACACAAAATACGCGATCGAAAGGGCTTTCGATAAAGAACCCCTGCTCACCCTTGATGGTAAGGCATTAGGTTTCTCGGATTGGCAGTCAACGACGAGGGCGAGGACCTGGACCGTGGGGCTCTTTTCGCAACCGCGCAAGTGGGCAAACGTCTCAACAAATATCTCCCAGCGAGTGTTCAAAGCGGAGCGAGGACCAAGTTCTGATTCAAGGACACAGTTGGCGGATATTGAAATGCGCCTTACGCCATTCAACCGGGCGTTGGACGGGCAACTCACCTATGAACTCGACAAAAAATTGGCGACAGAACGGCGCGAAATTTTCACAAACATAAATCCGTTTACAGGACGCGAAATTAAGCCGGGTGAGGGACATTATGTTAAAATTGACGATCTGCACTACAGGGAAGATTTCGAGGAGGGCGACTATATCAAATTCATCCAGAATGTCGAGGACAAGCCCGTTTCTGCGATTGATATGAAATTAAGTCTGCGTTTTCAGCCCCGACGCTTCACGGTGCGTCGGAGGAACAACATAACTGCGGGCGTTAAGCAAACCGAAACACAGAGAAACTTAGTATGGTTGGCAAATGCTATTCGTGGTCAGGCTGTTGTCAATATAACGGAGGAGCAGGAAGACCCAGATCCAGCAAGTCTTTATCTGTTACGCAATCTACGAAACGAACGCACAATTTTTGGGCGAATCAATCAGCGATATCGACTCGACTTTTCTCCTTCACCGCTATTGAGTCTGGACCTCGGATATGATACCAATCGTCTTCTTAACAAGCGGATTAATAACCGGGAGCGACGACGACACAGCCGCGATTGGGAGGTAGATTTGACGCTGAACCCGACATCGAAACTCTCACTCAAGACAAGATGGGAACAGCGGCGAGAGGATGAACAGTTTACTGAACTCGATCCAGAGGGGAATGCATCAGAAGCGATTTCCGATCTGACACAGTTTGAGCGCACAAACGCGCTTGAATTCAACTACGAACTCAGCCGTGTTTTCCAGTTTGGCGTTGCCGGCATCCACGAATTTACCGCCGATCGGGAACATCTTGACGACACACCGGAAGCTCGAACCCGAACCTTTTCGTTGGAAAACCGGCTGACCTACTCCTTTATCAGCAAGGGACGATTTGACTTTACCTATCGCCTCAGCCACGGGAATAGTGAAGGCGGCATCCCCTTTACGCGATATAACTTCTACGAAGGGGTGAGCCATGAAGTCCGCACCACCGCGGATTATAAAGTTCGGAAAATCACAGATCTGCTACTACGATTCAATTATCGCCTACTTTCAACGAAACAGACCAAACCAGAGCACCGGGTAGGGATGGAAGTCGTGGCGGAGTTGTAAGGAGGCTTGATTAAGTGTGAGCCTCAGGCTTTCGACTGAAAGAAAACAGGGTCCGGCTTGACCCATTCCTCCTCGCCATCCGTCCAAACCTCGCGCTTCCAGATGGGCACAACCTGTTTGAGCCGATTCATCGCATAATGACAGGCCTCAAACGCCTCTTTGCGATGGGGAGAAGCAACGGCGACTGCAACGCTGACCTCACCAATCTCCAATCGTCCCACGCGATGAATCATAGCGACACGGTCTAGCCCCCACTTTTCGTGGATCTCCTGTGCAATTTCCGCCATCTTCTTTTCTGCCATCGGTGGATAAGCTTCGTATTCGAGATAGGAGACCGCCCTGCCTTCCGTGTTGTTGCGAACAACGCCTAAGAAGTGGACAATCGCGCCAGCATCTCCTGCCTCGACCGCACGAATCACATCTCCTAATTCAATCTCTTCACTGGTAATCTTAAACATCTTGACCTCCAGTCACCGGTGGAATGAAGGCGACCTCATCGCCATCAGAAAGTTCGCTATCCGGCGTGGCATACTCCCAATTCACAGACGTTTGCATCACATCGTAGTATTCTGCGATTTCGGGCCACTCCGCCTCAAGGCGGTCCAAGATGACCCTCACGGTCGCTCCCTCCGGTAGGTCCATATCTTCTTCATCTCTATCTAACTCTTCATGTAAAACTGCAAAATATTTAACTTTAACTTTCATCGCCTCTCCAACAAAAACCGTAAATGCCTAAAAATAAAATGTAATAAGAAACACTTCCTCAAAATTGCCCAATATTATACCCCAACGCAGATCTGAATACAAAAGAAATCCACAGGTTTTCAAATATATGGGGAGTGCTCATAATTATTGTCTGGATCGCAGATTATAGTGAATTCAAAAAAGAAATGAACACTTGCGCCCACCGGTAGGGGCGGTTTGTAACCGCACCGCATCGGCACCCCCCTTTATTCTACCCCCCCTTAGTCCCCCCCTGCTTGCAGAGGGGAAAGCAAGCGGGGGGATAAAGGGGGGTGCCTACCCAACGGGAGCTTGGAGTGTCTCATTAATTCTAAGGTCCACTATAAACGGATTACACAGATAGCGCGGATTAGTGTCCAGATGCTCTCCGATAAATCGAGACGGGGCGATAGATGTGTCGTAAATCTAATTATTTCTGATAGATGTCGAGGGATGAAAACTTGGCTATAGGTTGTCTAGCAACTTGCGTTATGATAAGATAGGTATGGGAACAGAATCAATCAGGATTCGCAGGATAATCAGCACTAACGGCTAAAATTAATCCTGCTAATCCTTAAATCCAGTAAATCCAGATTCAGACAGAATACGGCGATAATTTTAGGGACAACAGTATGACTTGGGAACTCACTCCCTTAGAGCAAATCACAACTAAAATTGGCAGTGGTGCAACTCCTAGAGGGGGCAAAAACTCATACAAAACCGAAGGAATAACACTAATCCGTAGTCTGAATGTTTACGATTTTGAATTCAGTTACGAGGGGTTGGCATTCATTACTGAAGGACAAGCATCGGAGACAAGACTTGCTAGGGTAATCGTCGAACCCAAAGATATTCTTCTCAACATAACGGGGGCATCTGTGGCTAGATGTTGTATGGTTCCAGAACATCTTCTTCCTGCTAGGGTTAATCAGCACGTATCGCTTGTACGTATTGATCCTAACTACGCAGACTGCCACTACGTGCTATACTGCATAAACAGTCCCGTTTATAAACACCAATTGCTAGCTCTAGCTCAGGGAGGTACAACCAGAGAGGCTCTTACGAAAGAGATTATTGGTAATTTTGAAATCCCACTTCCCCCTCTCCCCACCCAACGCAAAATCGCTGCAGTCCTTAGTGCCTACGATAACCTAATTGAGAATAACACCCGCCGCATCAAAATCCTTGAAGAGATGGCGCGTGCAATCTACCGAGAATGGTTTGTAGAATTCCGCTTTCCGGGGCATGAGGGAGTGGAAATGGTAGAGTCGAAGTTGGGATTGATACCGCGGGGGTGGGAGATAAAGCGGCTCTCAGATCTGGTGGAAACTCAGTACGGCTATACCGAATCCGCTACTGAAGACGAAGTGGGGCCGAAGTTCGTCAGAGGTAAAGATATTAATAAAAACCCATACATTGATTGGGATACGGTTCCGTTTTGTCCAATTGAATCCGAAAAATATGTAAAATATCAGCTTTATGCCAATGATATTCTTGTAATCCGTATGGCGGATCCGGGGAAGGTTGCAATTATTGAAAAGGAAGTTGATGCCGTTTTTGCGTCTTATCTGATTCGATTAAAATTGATTTCCAATCGCTTATCCCCGTATTATCTATTTTACGCGCTGTTAGATGAGCGTTATCAAAACTACATATACGGTGTAAGTACTGGCACGACTCGTAAAAGTGCGAGTGCAGGGGTTATCACCGGTTTTGACCTTATCGTTCCAACAGATAAGGTAAGAGATCGTTTTGAGATAATGATAGTTCCGCTGAGAAAGGCACTCAACAATCTTTTGGAGAAAAATACTCTCCTCCGCCAAACCCGAGATTTGCTGCTCCCGAAACTTATCTCCGGTGAACTTGACGTATCCGAACTTGATATTGACACTGACGGAATAGACCGAGAGCAAGGGAATCGAAATCCCGTATCCGTTGATAGAGCCGTTGAGCACTAGCGAACGATGGATTTTCTTCCACATAAAAATTGGTAGTGTGCTAAAATGGGTCTTACAATCAAACAATGGTAAGGAGAGGTGAACAACCATGTCTGAAATGCAAAAATTCTTAAAAAGCGTTCACATCGAAAACTATCTCAGCTTGCGTGATGTTGAGCTTCCGCTAAAGCCTTTGACAATTCTTGTCGGTCCCAACGCAAGTGGAAAATCAAACATCTTGAGTGCCTTGAACCTTCTCAACGGAATGATGACTGTTGAGCAACTACCTCCAGTTAATATAATCCGAGATTCCCTTTGGGCAGGTGAGGCAAGTCATATCACTTTCCAATTGCACGCTGAAGTGGAAGAAATCCAAGCTTTATACGAACTAGTGCTTAAAGCGGATGCTGAAAATCCTTTTGTCGCCGAAGAATTGCTAGTCAACGCTGTGAGAATCATTTCAATTCAGGGTGGACAGGGTACAGTTCAGGATGAGGATGGCAAGAATGAAACAAGATATAGATCCAATAAACTCGCTTTGAAATCCGCGGGTGATTATGGAGACAAGCCCGTTACTAGTGCCTTAACAGAGTTTATTAAGGGTTGGAAATTTTATAACTTTCGGCCAGAAGCCATCCGAAACTATCTCATGCAATTCACTCCTGTTATAAATGAACTGAGTGAGTCTCCACAGCTTGATCATCATGGTGTTAGCCTATCGGAGTTACTTTCGTATTGGCATAAGAATATTCCGGAGCGTTTCCGCCATGTTAGCGAATCTCTTGCAGCTTCTACAAATTTGAGAATAGACCAACAGACAATTGACGGAGATGCCCAGCTCTGTCTCTTAGAAGGGTACAAGAAGCCAATCCCTCTAGAAAATGCATCTGATGGCACATTGCGCCTTGTTGCATATTACATCTTACTCAACGAGCCTGAGTTGCCGCCGCTCATCGCCATCGAAGAACCGGAACGCAATCTACACCCCGGTGCACTGACAAACATTGCAAATGTCCTTGAGCAACTTGCGGAACGAACCCAAGCAATTATCACAACCCATAGCTCCCAACTCCTCGATGCCTTTAATCCAACTTATCCGAACCTGTCGGATTCGCTCGGTGTGTTACTCTTGGGTAACCGTCCCGGACAAGGCACAGAGGTTATCAACCTTGAGGATATCCTCAGCGACCGAGCAGCACTGGAGGTTGGATGACAGATTTCGGAATCGGTAGTGCCATTTTCGATAGCAAACTTCTACAAGATCTGATGGAGGGGTAGCCTATATGCCAACTGTAAGAATCTGGACTTTGGAATCAGAAAACGATGCCAAGCAGTCAAGTGTTTGGCAGATAAGTTGGTGGCACATCTGCGGCTTGAAAATTTATCTATCCAAGCATTGGCGGAAACGCACTCCCGACGCGAGATAGAAACGGGAACCCTTTGAATAATGCACTGACCAGAGCAACTCAGATTTACCTAGAGGAAGATGCTTGTGTTATTTTTGTCATTGACATGATAGTCCAATGTCAACTCATCAACGACGGCAAGAACCGAATTCGCTTATCAATCAGATTGAACAGGTTGTTAACGGACCGCCGTTTTGCTGGCAAAGTATTTCTCGCACAAGCTATTCAGGAGCTTGAAGCGTGGTTGCTGATTGATTGTCTTGGAATTTTCTGTTATTTTGCCAGCCAGAGCCCACGCTATAGAGCAAATTGATCGTAATCGTTTCGACAAACCAATCTTTCGCGCAATTGGTCAGGAGTTATCAGAGTGGCAACACGGAAAAGATCGTCGAAGCGGAAATAGGGGGCAGGGGTGCTAAAGAATACCTGACTGAGTTCTCCGAAAAAATTTTGCTTGCCCTTAATCCAAACATGAGACCAAGGAACGTCAATCGTCAGCGGTATCGGGAAGCGATGTCACCCGAAGTAGCTGAACATGTGGAGATTAACCAAGAGACCTTACAACGCAATAATTCGCTCCGCTATTTAGGAGATGTTCTCTCTCGATTTGGCTAGTCGTGAGGTGTAATTGACCTATCCGAACTTAACCTATTTTGAATCAGGAGGCAAACAGATGGAAAAACGACAACTGGGAAAAGATGGAGACCATGTATCTGTAATCGGTTTCGGGGCGTGGCCCATTGGCGGGGCGATGGGTGCAGTCGATGAAGCAGCCGCAATTGCCACAGTGCACGCGGTGCTTGACCACGGAATAACACTCATCGACACCGCACAATCATACCGCGTATCGGAGGCGATCATCGGCAAGGCATTAAAGAACGGGCGACGGGCGCAGGTTTTTCTTGCCACAAAGGTCAGTCGGGATTATTCGCCGGACGCCATCCGGCGTGCGATGGAAAATAGCCTCCGTGCTTTACAAACAGACCACGTAGACCTCTATCAGATCCACGGCTGGAATCCGCAGTACCCGGTTGATGACAGCATGGAGATGATGGAAAAGTTACGCCAAGAGGGCAAAACGCGCTACATCGGCGTCTCCAACTTCAACGTTGAGCAGATGGAACTCGCCGCCCAAACCGCATCCTTTCATTCCCTTCAACCGCGCTACAGCCTGCTCGACCGTGAGATCGAGGCAGAGACACTGCCCTACTGCGAGGCACATGGCATTGGCATTCTTCCATACAGTCCATTAGCCAAGGGGTTACTGACCGGCAAATACACGCCAGACCACCAATTCTCAGTAGACGACGAGCGTTCAGGGATGGCCCGATTCCAAGGGGAGGAGTTTCGGCGGAACTTGGCGACAGCAGAAAAGCTGCAAGCCATCGCTCAGGAACGGAATCTCACGCTCATTCAACTCGCAATCGGCTGGCAGTTGCGGCTTTCGGGGATCACCTGTGTCCTTGTCGGTGCAAAAACACCCGAGCAGGTCGCCGAACATGTCGGGGGACAGGGCTGGCAGTTGACAGATACAGAATTGCAAGCGATTGAAGCGGTGCTAGTGGGAGAATAAAGCATGAATATTGAAGGTATTAAAAAGGTTGGTGTTATCGGTGCCGGCACAATGGGGGCAGGTGTCGCGGAAATCTTTGCACAATTTGGCTACACTGTCATTCTGTACAACAGGAGCAAAGCGGGAATGGAGCGCGCCGTAGAGCGTCTCCAATCTAAGATCGCCGTGGCCCCTGCTCCTATCGAGGAAGAGACAGATGTCACAGGGGCAAAAATTTATACCACCCATGATTTGACACCACTCGCACAGGTTGACCTCATTTCGGAATCGATCGCTGAAAATCTGGAAGTAAAACAGGACATCTTTCGGAAAATAGATGAAATCTGCGACGCAAAGACAATTTTTACAACAAACACTTCGGGGTTAAGCATTTCGCAAATTGCTACAGCGGTTTCTCATCCTGAACGATTTGCAGGGGTGCACTTCTTCAATCCGCCCGAAATCGTTCCGGCGGTGGAGGTTATCAAAGGGACAGATACCTCCGATGCAACCTGTGAAACCCTAACCGATCTGCTGAAACAGATGCAGAAGCAGCCGATTCTGGTGCAGAAAGATGTCCCCGGATTTGTTGCCAGTCGGCTCCAGTTTGCCGTAGTGCGTGAAGCGTTACATCTCGTCGAGGAAGGAATTGCATCACCCGCCGACATCGATGCGGTGATGAAACATGGACTGGGATTGCGTTGGGCGTTGCTTGGTCCCTTAGAGATTGCGGATCTCGGAGGGCTTGATATTTTCAACACGGTTGGAAGCTATCTTGCCAAATCTATGAGCAATGCGACCGAATCTCCGAAAGTGCTTCAGGATTTAGTCGCAGCGGGAAAATTGGGTGCTAAGACCGGTTCCGGCTTCTACGACTATCCATCGGGCAAGGCGAGCGCACTCATCGCTGAGCGAGATGAAAAACTGCTGGAGATACTGCGCCTTAAATCAGACGACTCTTCGTAAATTCTGGGTCGTTGGACAGGATAGTAACTATGGCAATTGAGAAATTCACCATCGCACGGAACGATGACATTTATGAATGCTTCCCCTATATCTGCCGTTCCCGAACCGGCAGGATCATCCTGACCTATCGCGAAAGTAACGGTCACGTCGCTAGCGAGTTTTGCCGCTTAATCGTCAGGGTCAGCGACGATGCGGGATACAGTTGGTCAGAGGCACGGGTGATTCGCGATGAAGATAAATCGACCGGTGTCCTGACGACCTGGAACTGTCCCAAAATCCAGCAACTTAAAGACGGACGGATTCTGTTGCTCTGCGATACCTACCTCTTTCCACCGGGCGAGTGGGGCGAAGGGGAAGCGAACTGCCACATTGTGCTCTGGTTCAGCGATGATGATGGGGAAAGCTGGTCGGATCCGATCCCAACCCCGGTCAAAGGCATCTGCCCGGACATAGTTACGGAGATGGACGATGGACGGTGGCTGCTGCCGAGCAACGTCACCAATCCGAAAACTGGACAGAGTATCCAAAATATCACAACAAGTCGCGGTGAGGGACAGACATGGGAGGCTCCACTGACCATCTTCGACAGTCCCGATTACGGGCTCGGCGAAGCCACCATCGTGCCTTGTCCCGATGGAGAATTGGTCGTCTATCTGCGAGAGGATTTGGGACAGCCATTACAAAAGATGATTTCTGAGGATGGCGGTTACCGCTGGGACGGTCCCTACGACACCTTAAACCCGGCCGCCCACGGGATGCCGGTCGCAGGTCTCACGCAGGACGGGTTGATGTTAATCACCGGGCGTTTTGGTTTGCACTCTTGTTGGCGCGTTGACATGTCCGAGGCGACTTGGAGAGAACGGTTGGCACGCCGAACGATTGTTATTCCAAGAGTTCCCGCCAACGAGGCATTCATCGCACGTAGACAGCCGGGCCCCAGCGAGTTGGTAACAGATGATGAGGTGATTGTCGCCGCAGGCGGTTCATCGGTGCACACTTTTGCATTTTTAGAGCCACTGGAGAGCGCACTCAATCCGGATAGAGCGACCCAAAAGGGTTTGCTGCTCCCGCTAGACCTTGATGCCAATAACCTCGGTGCCGATAGCGGTTACGCTGCATGGGTCGAGTACGAGCGGGGTAAGTTCTTAGCTGTCAATTACATTAACGACGATGCACCGATGGCACAGATTCGTGGTTATCGCTTCGGTTTAGAAGATTTCTGAGGTTCGTACAAGGTTCCAACAACGTATATATAAGGGAGGCGAAACATGGCAACAAGACTTGGTGCTGAAGATTATATCTACGAAGAATTAGCGGACTGGGCACAGTTACCTGAAGGTTGGAGTTTTAAGGAGGTCGCCGATGTCGTGGTAGATGCACAAGACCGCGTCTATGTATTCAATCGGGGCGAGCACCCCATGATAATCTTTGAATCGGATGGCAGCTTTGTCGCCTCATGGGGCGAGAATCTATTTAGCCGCGCCCACGGCGTTACTGTGGGCCCCGATGGAATGCTCTATTGCGTGGACGACGGTGACCACTCAATTCGGAAATGCACCCCCGATGGCGAAGTCTTGATGACTATCGGCACGCCCGGTGAACCCGCGCCAGCGCATAGGGGGCAACCGTTTAACCGACCAACTAAGGTAGCCTTCGACCCGAAAACTGATGAACTCTACATATCGGACGGATACGGCAATGCTAGAGTGCACAAGTACTCACCCGACGGGAAACATCTTTTTTCTTGGGGCGAGTACGGAACTGATCCGGGACAGTTTAATTTGGTGCATAGCGTCTGCACCGACAGCAACGGCAACGTATATATCGCTGACCGAGAGAGCCATCGTGTACAGATATTCGATGAGGGTGGTCGCTATCTAGATCAATGGAACAATCTGCACCGTCCCTGTGGATTGCACATTGAAGATGACTTGGTCTATATCGGCCAAGTGCCGACCCAACTTGAGGTGAACGCTGACTATCCCAACCTTGGCGGCTGCGTTACCATCCACGACCTAAACGGTCATCGTCTCGCTCGATTGGGCGATGTGTGGCGTGGAGAAGGGCCCGGACAATTTATTTCCCCCCACGGCATCGCAATTGATTCGCACGGGGACATATACGTGGGTGAGGTTTCCTGGGCCGCCTATGGTCGACACCTCTCTCCTCCCAGAGAAGTTCGCAGCTTTCGCAAGTTGGTCAAGGTTCATTAGAAAGGAATGCGGATCGCATTTATAATGAATTCTAAAAATAAGTAGGTATTTATCAGTAAATGTGACATTAACAAGACCGCTAATGCCCCCCTGATCAAGACCGCTAATTCCCCCCTGATAAGGGGGGGTAGGGGGGTTAAGTGCTCATCTGTAATGTCTAAATAATTCTAAAATCTACTATAGAATCCATATCATCTATGTTTTCAAATCTGGAGGGAGCACGATGCAGTTGACAACCGAACAGCTTGAAGAATTTCACACCCGCGGCGTCCTTATCGCCAAAAATGCCCTCACCGATGAGGACTTGCATCCGGTAATTGACGAGATAGCCGAGTTCATCAATCGCCGGGCAATCGAACTAAAGGCAGAGGGAAAGATCGAAGACCTGTGTGAAAATGAGCCGTTTGAAACTCGGTACGGACGCCTATTCGCACAATGCAAAGAGATTGGTAATGGGCTTGACATTATGAACTATCGGGGCAAAGCGGTCTTTGATTTTCTGCACAACAAAAATCTACTCGATATCATCGAATCGCTCGTTGGTCCAGAAATCATCTGCAACCCGATTCAACACCTGCGCCCCACTCCCCCGATCCGTTATTATGAGGACAGCAACCCCGCTTCGCACGTTGGCCCCTTACATCAAGATGCCGGAGTTATCATGCCGGAGGCGGAAGGCTCCGATATTATCACCTGCTGGCTGCCATTGGGGGATGCAACCGCTGAGATGGGGTGTCTGGAGGTTTTGCCCGGCGTCGTCAAAGGAGGGTATCTGCGGCATAGACCCGAAGGGGGAACCACCATCTATCCCGAAGAACTGCCAGCAGTTGACCCAGTGCCAATGGTCTGCTACAAGGGCGATCTGGTACTGATGAGCCGCTTCACACCGCACCGTGGGATGCCCAACCGTTCGGACAAGTGCCGTTGGTCGATGGATCTGCGCTACCATCCAATCGGTCATCACACGGGCCGCACGGGACATCCGGACTTTGTCGTACGCAGCCAACGCGATCCGGACAGTGTAATGCACGATCATGCGGAGTGGTGTCGTCTCTGGACTGACGCTTTTGAGAATCCGAAGGGTGTGGTCATGCACAGAGCGGATTGAAATTGCGTCTGCATAATCTTTGGGGCATGGTTTATTACCAGTAGATTCCCAAGACATTGTCTTTAGTATTTGAAATACTTAACTATTGTATAGTATAATATTGGATACTACCATGAACGATAACTCATTCTTCGATGAATCAACAGAGCAATCTCAGGTAAAATCCAGAATTGTTGAGAAATATTTCTGGGCTTGGGCAAAGGTAATCACAAGCTGGACTCGTAGACAAGATAGCAAAATTGGATATATAGATCTGTTTGCGGGTCCAGGACGATACGACGATGGATCAAAATCTACACCAATCCTTGTATTGGAGAGGGCGATAGAGGAAGAAAACATACGGGATAGGCTAGTAAGCGTGTTCAACGATCTTAATCAAGACTATACTGAATCGCTTCAAAGTGCCATTGATTCAATTCCAGATATTGGAAATCTCAGACATGAACCGATTGTCATAAATGAAGAAGTGGGGGAGAAAATTGTCGAGATTTTTGAACAGATGAACACAATACCCACTTTATCCTTCGTGGATCCTTGGGGCTATAAAGGATTATCACTTCGACTTATCAGTTCTTTTCTGGAAAGCCGGGGCTGCGACTGCATTTTCTTCTTTAATTACAACCGAATCAATATGGGGATAAACAACCAAGCTGTTAAAGAACATATGGATGCACTGTTTGGAGAAGAACGAGCAAATGAACTCCGCGCCCAACTGCCAGATATGCATCCCAATAAACGCGAATTGACTATTGTAGAAGCAATCAGCAAAGCTCTCAGAGAAGAAGGTGGAGAGTACGTTTTGCCATTCCGCTTCAAATCTCAGAGCGGGAGCCGTTCTAGTCATCATTTGATCTTTGTTTCTAAACACATTAGAGGCTACCAAATCATGAAGGACATCATGGCAAAGGAAAGCTCAGATGCTGAACAAGATGTACCTTCATTTGAGTATAATCCTGCTGCCACTTTTGAGCAGCCATTGTTGTTTGAGTTGTCACGTCCCCTTGATGACTTAGCCGATATGCTGCTGAGGGATTTCGCGGGCAGAAGAAGGACTATGAAACAGATCTATGAACAGCACAATGTAGGTACGCCTTATATTAAATCCAATTATAAAGATGTCTTGGCAAAACTTGAAGATGAAGGAAAGATTCAAGCAGATCCTCCTGCAGATAGACGACCTAAGCGAAATGACAAAGTGACGTTTGGGGATAACGTCGACGTAACATTTCCAGCAAGGAGTAAATAGAAATGGCAACGAAATCAAAGATAGAATGGACACAATCAACGTGGAACCCAGTTCGGGGCTGCACTCGTGTTTCCGAAGGCTGCCGTTTCTGCTATGCTGAACGAATTGCTGCCAGATTTTCCGGGAAGGGTATGGCATACGAGGGATTGGTAAAAAGGACTAAAAGCGGGCCGAAATGGACAAGCAAGATACAGACAATCCCTGAATTGCTTGAAATCCCTCTGAAATGGAGACAGCCTCAATTGATTTTCGTCAACTCTATGAGCGACCTTTTTCACGAAGATGTTTCTCCGTCTTTCATTTCTCAGGTTTTTGATGTCATGAAGCAGGCTCACTGGCATCAATTTCAGGTGCTCACAAAGCGTTCACAACGGTTGTCTGAGCTTAGTGACAAAATACATTGGCCCAAGAATGTATGGATGGGCGTTAGTGTTGAAAATCAGGACTGTGCCTCCCGTATTGATTGCTTGAGGAAGACGGGGGCTGCCATCAAATTTCTATCCTTAGAACCCTTGATCGGTCCCTTGTCAAACCTTAACTTAGAATCCATAGATTGGGTTATTGTGGGAGGAGAATCTGGTTATGGGGCAAGACCTATCCAAAAAGAATGGATCATTGATATTCGAGATCAGTGCAAAGTTTATGATGTTCCATTGTTTGTAAAACAGATGGGGTCGGCTTGGGCACAGACGCGCAAGGCTAAAGACAAAAAGGGCGGCGATATATCTGAGTGGCCACCGGATTTACGTATACGAAATTATCCTTCTTATTTGTAGAACACAAAATAGATAGAACTTCCGGATTAATGGAAAAATATGTGAGAAATTACAAAGTGTGAACCACCAAAGAGGGAAATCATAATGCAAAAAATTAAGATTGGTATCATCGGCGCGGGCGGAATTGCCGGTGGCAAACATCTGCCGGGACACCGAAAGGTTGAAGGTGTTTCAATCATCGCTGTCTGTGATATTGACCGGCAGCGTGCGGAGAATTTTGCGAAACAACACGACATCAAGCATGTCTTCACCGACTACAACCAACTCGTCGCAATGCCTGAATTGGATGCTGTCAGTGTCTGTACGCCGAATAACTTTCACGCCCCTCCATCAATCGCTGCGCTTGAAGCGGGAAAGCATGTGATCTGCGAAAAGCCGATCGCCGGGAATGCAATCGACGGTCAGGCGATGGTCGACGCCCAGAAGGCATCAGGAAAAGTCTTGCAGATTGGGTTACAATCACGATTTAGCGCAGAAGCACAAACATTACGCAAGCTATATGACGACGGTTTCTTCGGCGATATTTACTACGCTCGCGCAATGGCGATGCGACGCCGCGGGATTCCTGCCACACCATCGTTCATTACGAAATCAATAGCGGGCGGCGGCCCCCTGATTGACATCGGGGTGCATATCCTTGATGTGTTGTTGTGGATGATTGGGGTTCCGAAACCGATCGAGGCATTTGGATCGGTCGCGCAGAAATTTGGAAATCGAGCCAATGTGATTAACTCGTGGGGGACATGGACCCCAGCCCAATTCGATGTCGAAGATTTTGCGATGGGTGCTGTCCGCTTTGAAGGGGGCTTAACCGTGACGTTGGAAACCGCGTGGGCATCTCATATTGAAAATACCGGACAAACCTTCTTCATGGGTGACAGAGCCGGTGCGACATACAGCCCCACACGCATCTATATGGATAAAGAGGGCGAACTGATCGACTATGAACCGGAACTCCTTACCGGTCTACTGGGGGAATTTGAGTCCTTCCACAAAGCGATTCGTGAAGGACTGCCGTCACCTGTCTCCGCAGAAGAGGTGCTACTCGTTGCGAAAATCTTCGATGCCCTCTACGAGTCCGCCCGGATCGGTCGGTCTGTACCAATTCAATGAGTCCACCGAGATCCTCCAGTTCCCTGTGTCAAGTTTCTAAGCGAAAGCAAGATCATAATCGAACCATCAACGCGGCAAAGGGCAATTCGTTGAGAAATCGAATTCTTGTCACCCAAACCGGCGGCTGGGTCGGCGACATGGTGCTGCTCACACCGGCATTAAGAGCACTGAAAATCGCGTATCCCCAATCCCACGTGGCACTACTCATTCGCCCACTCGTTGCGGATTTGATGGCGACTCACCCATACATCGATGAAGTAATCATCGACAACAAGGAGACCATACTCAATCGTTTGCCATCTTTCTGGAAGTCGGTGAACGCGATTCGCCGGGCGGGCTTCGATCTTGCGGTTGTCCTTCACCCAACCTCCTTTCGTAACGCATTGATTCCATTTATAGCGGGCATCCCTGAGCGGATTGGCTCAAATATAAGCGGACGGGGCATCCTGCTGACGCGGACTTGTGCGGATCGAACGGATCTCCACGAAGTCCATCGTTATCTGCGTGTGCTGGAGTTAATCGATATCCGCGAACCAAACGCAAAACTGGAGTTTTGGCACACAGATGCAGACCGTCACGCAGCGCGTCAGATACTTGCAACGCATGGCATCTCCTCCAAGGAACACCTGATCGGGGTGAACCTAGGAACGACATGGCGTACAAAACGTTGGTCCCTAGAGAATTTTGCGGAAGTGATAACACAGGTGCAAAAACATTTCGAGGCACGCATACTGCTCACAGGTTCAACCGCCGAAATCCCACTCGGTGAAGGGTTAGCGGGGATTGCAAAAGTGGAAACAATTAACCTGATTGGAAAGACAACGCTGATGCAGCTCGGTGCCCTAATCGAAAGTTGCGCCCTTTACTTGACCTGTGACAGCGGTCCGATGCACATCGCAGCAGCGGTAGGCACACCGACAATAGCCCTGTTTGGTCCAACTAGCCCAACGCGTCACGGGCCGTATGGCGAAAACCACGAGGTCATTGAGAAATCGGTGGAATGCCGTCCCTGTTACAAGCGGAGTTGTATGCGGAAGGATCTGCCGCATCGGTGTATGACAGAAATTCATCCCAATGAGGTGGTCGCACAGGTTCTAAAGGTGACCTGACAGGAGATAAGCACATGAAACAGATTGCTGTCATCGGTAGCGTTGTCATAGATCTGGCGGTGCAAACCCCACGCCTGCCCACTAGAGGGGAAACGCTGCTGGGGGACAATTTTAAGATCGGTCCCGGCGGTAAAGGGGCTAACGCCGCAGTTGCTGTGCAGCGGGCAGGAGGGGCAGCAGTGCTAGTCGGCTGCATAGGAGACGACGATTTTGGACGTATGGAGATGGCTGCGCTGCAAGCGGAAGGTGTTGATGTGGATGCTGTCGCAATCCACCCAAAAGCATCGACAGGTGTGGGCATCGCAATGATTGACGCTGACGGCGAAAACACCATTTTGGGGGTCTTAGGAGCTAACGACTACTTGAGTCCCGATGATGTGAGGCGAGCTCTGGCATTGCATCGGGAGACGTTGGACAGTATCTTGGTCAACTTTGAAGTGCCCGAACCCGCCGTAGCAGCTGCCGTACAACTGGGGGTAGATTATGGCGTTCCAGTGATTGTGGACGCAGGCCCCGCCCGCCCCTACGCGCCCGAAACTTGGCAAAACTGCACGATTTTGACGCCCAACGAACAGGAAACAGAAACGCTAGCGGGTTATCCTGTTTCGGATGACGCGACAGCGGAACAGGCTGCGCGTGAGCTGCTCGGAATGGGACCGAGTGCTATCGTACTACATCGGGGGGCACATGGTGCCCTTCTCGTAACGTCTGACGACACAATTCATGTTCCAAGTTTCTCAGTGGACGTGGTAGACACAACCGGCGCAGGAGACGCTTTCTCCGGGGCACTATCCGTCGCCGTAGCGGAAGGGTTGCCGCTTGTGGATGCCATCCGTCGTGCCAACGCCGCCGGTGCATTGGCTGTCACCCGTTTGGGAACGCTGCCCGTCATGCCCACCCGTCAGGAAGTGGATGCGTTTTTGGAGTGTCAAGGCGAACATAAGACCATCTATGGTGAATTAGAGAAATAAATAGACATTTACCAAATAACTCCGACCTTCACGAAGTTTTTCAAGTCCCCCTGATAAGGGGGATTTGGGGGGTTGGCTGTGCATCCGGAGTGTCTAAGTTTTTCAAGTCCCCCTGATAAGGGGGATTTAGGGGGTTGGCTGTGCATCCGGAGTGTCTAAGTAATTCTAAAATCTACCATAATTACAGCAAGGAGTAAGCAGGATGAAGCGATTCTATCAATATGCAGGCTTGCAGAATGCAACACAGCAGGGATTCAGCGTTGATCAATGCGCCGCACGAATCCATCGATTCGCCTACGCGGCAGAACGATTGATGTTTCTGCAAGCCGCCCATATCATCAGCACGCCGGAGCGGGATGTCAAGGTATTGTTGGCAAGGCTGCAATACGAAAACGCCCAACATGCGTCTCAGTTCAAAGCCCGACTGCCTGAACTGCGTGTCTCTAGGACAAAGACCTATCAAGCCCCCGATGCGTCCTTGCAAATCGTTTTTGATGAGGGGATGTACGCGGCGAATACCGTTGAGCTGTTGGCAGGATTGACCAAAGTGTTCAAACCCGCACTTTTGGATGTATATAAAAGGTATGTCAATGAGACCAACGGTTTGGCAGACTATCCCACCGTCCGCATCCTAAAAACTGTCATCACTGAAGTAGAAGAGGAGCTGCGTCTGCTAGAAGCTGCCTACCATGACGTTGTCAATACACCGGAAAAAGAAGCCGAAGCGGAGGCTTGGAGCCGGACACTTCGTCGCCTGCTTGCGGCTGCCGGAGGCATTGACGGCATAGGTGAAGTCAACCTCGCTGCACTCCAACCCATCCGAGCAACAACCCCATATCTGATTCCGAAGCAGCTTACCCGTGATGATACCTTTCCGCGTGTGTGGGATATTATCCACGTTGACAACGAGCGGGTGGAAGAGCGATTGATGCAGATGATTGCCACCCGTCTCGGAGAAACCACGATTGCCGAAGCATTGGGTTTTGTGCTGTATGAAATGAAAGGGCATCCGTGGGAGTTCTATGCCGATATTTCCCGTCACCTCTGGGATGAGATGCGCCATTCCGTTTTTGGTGAAGCAGCGGCAGAGGATATCTTCGATGAGCGTTCCGCGATGCCAATACGTGATTGGGAGTCTGCCTATCTCTTTAAAATGGACCCTCTGGAGTTATATGCCATGCTCTTCGGGGTGGAGGCGGGGCTCATGAAATATCCACCCGGCAAGCGTGAGGAGTTCGAGTTTTGCCGCGATACCGCTCGCCATCCCCTGATGACAACCCTTCAGGATTTCGACTGGGCAGACGAAGTGCTGCATGTCCACATCGCCCGCCGACGGTTAAAGGAATGGTTTGACGGCAGTTCAGAGGAATTGCAAGCATTGGGTCAAAAAGGACTCGACTTCCGGGCGAGGGCGCGAGCGATGCATCCGCAATCCCCCTTACCCGACGCAAGCGGAAAAATCAGAGGATCTCAATAGATGATTTTCCGAAATAAATTCACTTAGGAGTTACGCGCTCCACCAGATTGTAGGGAACGCAGATCTGCGTTCCCTACGAACTACAGTGGCGGAATCGTTATTACGAGGCATTAAGGCATTCAACTGCGTAAATCCTAAGTATTCAAAATCATCAAAGCGACTTGAAAATCAGAATCGTACGGTTTTCCGAAATAAACCCATTTTGAACATAAGGAGATTTTATGAAAGTTGCTGATGCTGTTGCTCACATTTTGAAAGCAGAGGGTGTGGAATACCTATTTGCCTATCCGGTTAATCCAATCATTGATGCGGCTGCTGCTGTCGGAATCCGCCCAATCATCGTCCGCCAAGAACGTATTGGGCTCCACATGGCGGATGCGTTCAGTCGTGTGTCCTCCGGCGAACGGATTGGGGTGTTTTGTATGCAGAGCGGTCCCGGCTCAGAAAACGCCTTCGGAGGCGTTGCACAGGCTTACGGCGACTCAGTGCCAATCGTGGTGTTGCCAATGGGTTACTCGCGCTCTTTGACCAATGTTCCCCCTAACTTCAATTCCTTCCTGAACTTCCAGAACGTTACCAAGTCCTGCGAGCAGGTTATCCTACCTCAAGCAACACCCGAAGCTTTGAGACGCGCCTTCACTCAGGTCAAGAACGGCAGACCTCGTCCGGCGTTGGTGGAGTTTCCTACCGATGTGTTTCAGGAGGAAATCTCCGAACCCCTAAATTACCAACCCGCTCCGGTCACGCGCCCTGCACCAGACCCCAGCGCGATTCCAAAAATCGCCGATGTCTTGCTGGAGGCAGAACGCCCCGTGCTTTACGCCGGTCAAGGGGTCCACTATGCCAAAGGCTGGAACGCTTTAAGGGAACTCGCAGAACTCCTAGAGGCACCCGTGACCACCAGCCTCGGCGGTAAGAGTGCTTTTCCTGAAAATCATCCCCTGTCCCTCGGCTCCGGCGGCCGATCCCTGCCGAAACCTGTACATCACTTTCTGCAAAATGCGGATGTCATCTTCGGGATCGGGTGCAGCTTCAGCATCACCAACTACGCCCCAACCATACCAAAAGGCAAGACAATTATTCACGCCACGTTAGATGCAGCGGACCTCAACAAGGATGTACCGGTGGAACACGCCCTAGTTGGGGACGCTCGCCTGACGCTGGAGGCGTTGGTTGATGAAATCCGCGGGCGTCTGGGCAGCACCCCACGCGGTCGCCGTGAAAGTGTGATACAGGAGATTCAAACGGTCAAAGGGGAATGGCTAGCACAGTGGAATCCCAAACTGACCTCTAACGAGGTTCCCCTCTCTCCTTACCGGGTGATTCGGGATCTGATGGCTACAGTAGACGTGGCAAACACCATTATCACCCACGATGCCGGAAGTCCACGCGATCAGCTTTCACCCTTCTGGGAATCGGTCACACCGCTATCCTATATCGGTTGGGGCAAAACCACACAGTTGGGATATGGACTTGGCCTGATGATGGGTGCGAAGCTGGCAGAACCAAACAAGCTGTGCATCAACATCTGGGGCGATGCTGCCATCGGTTTCACCGGTATGGATTTCGAGACCGCTGTCAGAGCGGGTATCCCCATCTTGTCAGTGCTGTTTAACAACTTCTCCATGGCGATCGAACTGCCGATTATGCAGCTCTCCACCGAGAAATACCGCAGCACAGACATATCTGGAAACTACGCGGACATGGCAAAGGCATTCGGCGGCTACGGCGAGCGGGTGGAAACCCCGGACCAGATCATCCCCGCGATTAAACGTGGAATCCAGAAAACAGAGGCAGGCGTTCCAACCTTGTTGGAATTCATCACGGCGAAGGAAATCGACTTTTCCATGTTCTAGAGTACGATTTTGGCATGACATTTGTGTGACATTGTCCATAATCGTAGGGGCGAGTCCCCTCGCCCATTGACCAACACAGTTGAGTGGATTGTAGGTCAAGATTCATATCTCGACCGCACACGTCGATTTTGGAAAATCGACCTACAGAAGCTCAAAATTGTCTCTGATGTGTGGCCAAAGGGTTGGGGAACCCAACCCCTACGAAAGCCCATGTGTCTGTGCACACCTCTCGATTATCTGATTGCGATAAAATGTCAACAGAATCTAACAACTTCTATAGGAGAAAATTATGCAAATTTCTGAAGAATTACGACAATCGGTCATCCGCTCGTTGCCCGAAGTGAACGAGATTAGCGACGAAACATTACGAAATCAGGTTATCAATGCGTGGGCTTACTCCCTTGGAAAAAGTTCATTCACATCCATTGACGAAATTCGTGCGTCGGGTAACCCGGACACACCCCCGCTCAAGCGAGGGACGCAGACCCACCATATCCGTGGAGTCACGCTGCTTGCCATGCGAACCTACGACGAACTGACGGCGATGTTTCCTGAACTTGAAGTGGATCGCGACCTCTTGATTGCTTGTGCATTATGCCACGATGTAGGTAAGCCGTGGGAGTTTGACCCGGAAAACCAAGCCCGCTGGCGAGAATCGCCGAGTGCTGCGGGGTTCCCATCTATTCGGCATCCGGGCTACGGTGTTCACGTCTGCCTGACTGTTGGACTGCCCGAGGCCGTCGCACACACAGCGGGTGCCCATTCAGGCGAGGGCGAGTTAGTTGTCCGCAGCTTGGAGAACACAATCGTCCACCATGCGGATTACACCTTCTGGCGCGTACTAGACGCCGGCGGCCTCTTAGAACACGCTTAGGGCGTGTTGGCATTTTGACAGCAGTGTAAATTGGAACGAGTTGTAGTGAACAACGATCGTTGTTCACTACGACAGCCCCACCGAGACGTAGGACCGAGTGTAATTCGTAGGGAACGGAGATCTCCGTTCCATCTGTATTAGGATAATCGTTTGTCTCTTGTGCTTTAGTAGATCGAGATTCATATCTCGACACCCCAACCTTGCTTTGAATCCTGCTCCGTGTTCTTATCATGGTGATAACTTCGGTTCTCTGTGCCAAACACGCTTTCCTGAGGAGGAATATGAACAAACAATTTCTTCGCTTCACCTTTTTCTTGTTGATATGTCTTACCCTTCCGCTGACTGCAGCCGCACAAGTAGTAAACATCCCCGACCCCAACCTCCGCACCGCGATTGAAAAAGCTCTTGGCAAAGCGTCAGGTGCCACTATCACCGTGTCAGATATGGCAAACTTGACCCGCCTTGAAGCCAAAAACGCTAACATCAGCGATTTGACCGGACTTGAGTTTGCAACCAACCTGACAAACCTGGATCTTAGCGATGAGTATGTGGAGGCAGAAAGGCGTTGGATCAATAGCAACTCGGTGTCAGATCTCTCGCCTATTTCGGGCTTAACCAAACTGAGAGGCCTGTGGCTGCAGCGCAACGCCGTATCAGACATCTCACCCGTGGCAGGACTAACCAACCTGACACGGTTGGGGCTTAGAGAAAACACCATATCGGACATCTCGCCTTTGGCAGGCTTAACCAATTTGACATGGTTGAATCTTGCGTTCACCTCCATATCGGACATCTCGCCTTTGGCAGGATTAACTAACCTGACAGACCTATTGCTTTTTGGCAACTCCATATTGGACATCTCACCTCTAGCGGGCTTAACCAATTTGGCAACGCTGACTCTTACGAGAAACGGTCTCTCAGACATCTCACCTTTGGCAAGTTTAACCAACCTGACACGGCTGGGGCTTGCACAGAACAATCTGTCAGACATCTCGGCTTTGGCAGGATTAACCAACTTGGCGACGCTGGGACTTGCATACAACGATATCTCGGACATCTCATCTTTGGTGGGCTTAACTAACCTGACACGGCTGGGACTTAGGCACAATCGCCTCTCAGACATTTCACCTTTGGCAGGCTTAACCAATTTGACACGGCTGGATCTTAGACACAATCACCTCTCAAACATCTCTGCCTTAGTCGCAAATACAGGATTGGGGAGTGGAGATGAGTTTTTGGTGGATTCCAATCCTCTCAGTTATTCAGCAATCAACACCCACATCCCCGACCTCCTAAGCAGAGGGGTTACAGTCGAGTTTGATGACCGAACCCCTACGACACTTCTGCTTATCTCAGGCGTGATTACGGAGTTAAATAACTTGCTCATCGTTGAAGTGAGAGATAGTAACAATTTCGTGTTTGCAGGGGTTCCAGTTACGTTTACTGTTACCTCCGGTGGCGGGACACTCAGCACCACACACACTACAACCGATGAAAACGGCAGAGCAGAAAGTCGGCTCACGTTGGGTTCCGGTGGGGGCACGAATGTGGTTCGGGCGAGTGTCGAAGGGATCTCCGAGTCGATAACCTTCAGCAACGTTGAGGCAGCTATCCCCGACCCCAACCTACGCACCGCCATTGAGAACGCGCTTGGTAAGACACCGGGCAGCCCAATAGCACCCGCAGAGATGGCAGCTTTGACCCATCTTGAAGCCAGAAACGCCAATATCAGCGATTTAACCGGGCTTGAAAGTGCAGCCAACCTGAAACACCTGTATCTTCCGCAAAACTCGATATCCAACATCTCGCCCCTCTCGGGATTAACTAACCTGACAGGACTGTGGCTTGAGCGTAACGCCTTCACGGATATCTCCCCTTTGGCTGGCTTAACCAATCTGACAGAACTGAATCTTGGGGGCAATAATCTCTCGAACATCTCGCCGGTAGCAGGCTTAACGAACCTGAGACAGTTGTGGCTTTGGGACAACAATATATCCGACATCTCCCCTGTAGCTGGATTAACCAATCTGATAGAGCTGATACTTCAGAGCAACGCTATATCGGACATCTCGCCGGTCGCGGGTTTAACCAACTTGACAGGACTGTGGCTTGCCTATAACACTATATCGGACATCTCACCCCTCGTAGCCAATACAGGGTTGGGGAGTGGAGACAGGGTTTTTGTAAATGACAACCCTCTCAGTTTCGTATCTATCAAGGCCCACATTCCCGCTCTGAAAAACAGAGGGGTTACAGTTGAGTTTGACAACCGAACACCTACGACACTTCAAAAAACCTTGAGCGTGATTACCGAGTTAGATAGCTTGCTTATCGTTGAAGTCAGGGATAGTAAAGGTCTTGTGTTTGAAGGGGTTCCGGTCACGTTTACCATCACCTCTGGTGGTGGAACGCTCAGTGCCATACGCACCATGACTGATGAAAATGGCAGAGCAGAAAGTCGGTTCACGCTGGGTTCTGATAGGGGCACGAGCACGGTTCGCGTAAGTGTTGAAGGTATTTCTGAACCAGCGATTTTTACGCCTTCTGTCAACACCAACGGAATGGTTCGGTTGGTTTATTTTCTCCCTAGTGATCGCCCTCGCCGCCCAGATAGAATCGAAGCACTCCGGCAGTTGGTTAAAGACGCACAACAGTTTTTCGCTGCCGAAATGCACAGACACGGATTTGGTCGAAAAACCTTTACTCTTGAAACTGATGCAGCTGGAGAACCTCTAATTCATGAGGTCAATGGAAAGTTCACAGAAGGATATTATTACAGTCATTCTACTGATTTCAAAGTTTGGGAAGAACTTCTTGAACACTTTGATAACTTTCAACACGTTTATTTTGTTGCTATAGATCTCAATAACGAAACCCTTTACGGAGGAAAGTCATGCGGGGTGGGTGCTGTTAGTTTCCTTTCCAGTAACAGAGGGCTCTGGTTGAGAAATAGAGAGAACCCAAAAGGACAATCTATTGGCGGTTGTGCCGTAATCCCTGCCTCTGGTGCTTGTTTTGAAAAATTAGGTTTGACTGCCCATGAACTCGGGCACGCCTTTGGATTGGCTCACGATTTCCGGGAAGGTCGTAACGGTAACTACGTCATGGCTTACGGCCCTCAAACCCGTTTGTCTAAGTGTGCTGCGGAATGGTTGTCTGCTAGCCGTTTCTTTAATACCAAATCACTATTCCGCAACGAGCCAGGGGAAATTCAGATTCTTGAGTTACAGTCTCATAGCCAAGATGCAATAAGTCTTCGCTTTAAGGCGACAGATCCCGATGGGCTTCATCACGCTCAGTTGGTGCTGCCAGAAGGTTCATTAGGTCCCATTTTGTTCGATTGTCAACAGTTAAACGGCAAAACGAGCACCGTCGAATTTGCTATTAGCACAGCAGAACTCGTTCATAGAATAACACTTAAAGTTATTGATGCAGGCAGAATAACACTTCAATTTATTGATTTGAGTGGCAACATCACTTGGACGCGTTTCCCCATCCAGTTAGATGACGTTCCGCAGCCGACGATTTTGAAAGTCTCAGGTGATAACCAGAAAGGCGTGTCCTTCGCCCCGCTGTCTCATCCATTTATCGTTGAAGTGCGGGACCCGAACGGTTCAGCACTTGCAGGGGTTTCGGTCACATTTGCCGTTGTCGCAGGCGGTGGTACACTCAGTACCACAAGCACAACAACCGATGAAAACGGCAGGGCACAGAGTACACTCACACTGGGACCGAACCTAGGAACAAATACCATCTCTGTATCTGCCACTGGAATTGAGGGACTAGTCAGCTTCCATGCCACCTCTGATTATCTTCCCACCGAATACCTCTTGGCGATACCAGCGGGCATTAGCTTGATTCATATCCCCCTGAAAGTCACAACCGTTGACGGTGTGCCAAAGACCATCACATCTGTGGCAGATCTTTACGACGTACTCGGTGGCGCGGATAACGTCAATCTCCTCATCACTCATGATTCCACAACACAGCGTTGGCACAGCTATTTGGGAAATATAAATCGAGGCACAGTCGTCGATCCGGTTTTGACCGGCGACAAAGGTATTATCGCCGTTATGCATAACGCAGTGTCCCTTCGTCTAGGAGGAGACGCACTTGGCACCAACGGAAGCAGTTCGATAACGCTGCACCCGGGAACAAACTTGGTGGGGTTGCCGTTGAGAGATTCAAGGATAGCGCGTATGACCGACCTATTTGCGCTCGAAGGGGTTGGAGGCAACGTCTCTGTGGTTATCTTCTCAGATAACGGGACATTTCAAACGGTTGGACAGTCAGGTGCGGTTATCGTCTTAGACAGCGGGGCGTTCCAAACAGTTGGACAGGTAGGCGATGCCAGTGATATTCCCATCACTGGAGGGCAGTCCTTCCTCCTAAACGCTCGAGAGGCTGCGACAGTTGTTTTCTCCGGAGACCCGTATTATAACTTCTCGGAGATGATTACCACCGTCCCACTACCGACAACCACTGGGATTGAAGTGGAAGATACGACTCCTGCTTTGGCGTTGAAAGGTTCAATTGTCAACCAAGAAACACATGTGAACAGAGAAGGCTTTAGTGTGACTGTCAAGAACCTCTCAACCGACAAAGTAACTACCACCATCATAGGAGATGAAAATCAATTCTCCCCTGATAAATGGGAATCAAAGAAAGTTGAATACCAACTCACCGTTGTTGACGCGCAGACGGGACGGGCAGCTATGATTGGGGATATCCTTGAAATCTCCGTGCAATCCTTAGATCCGTTAATTCGTGTGCAACCGTTGCAGTACATCGTAACCGCTGACGATGTGAAGCAGAGCCGGATTCAGCTGCCAGAACTGGTAATCTACAAAATACTATGGGAGACGAGTTTATTGCAGAACTATCCCAACCCATTCACCCCAGAAACGTGGATACCGTATCGGTTGGCAGAGGATGCCTTTGTCACCCTGACCATCTATGACCAGACCGGTCATCTCGTCCGCACACTCAACGTTGGAAATCGGATCGCAGCGGTCTACGAAAGTGAATCGAAGGCAATCTATTGGGATGGCAGAAACGGGTTGGGTGAGCGCGTAGCAAGCGGTGTGTACTTTTACACCCTGACGGCGGGGGATTATTCTGCCACGCGGCGGATGCTCATCCTAAAGTAGGTTGATTTTCCAAAATCAACATTGCGGTGTCGAGATATGAATCTCGACCTACTGGAATAGGGAGCAGCTTATGTTAATTACTAGCCTGTGGATCTATCTCTTCCAACGCACCAATCGCATACTCACGGATGATAGCGTACTCGTCGTCATACATCACCGTTGATAGCGCACGGCTAGCGGCGTCAATTTCGTCATCAGCCCCTTTGCACGTCCGAGCCAGTGCATTCACCGCATTGCAGCGAACCAACGGATGGTCATCCTTCAAAGCTGTTATCAATGCCTCTGTCCCCTCACCGATAGTCCCCAACGCATTCACAGCATTACGACGGACCCACTCGGACGGATCATCCAGAGCCTGAATTAACGCGGGAACCGCTTCTGCAGCAGGTTTACCGATATCTCCCAAGATATCCGCTGCGGTTGCACGCACCCACCACATCGCATCGTCATTCAGCACAGAAGTTAGGGCGGGAATAGCAGCGGGCCCAATCGCGCTCAACGCATTCGCAGCATGGGTTAAGATAGGTTCCTCCGTAATCTCAACGGGTTCAGTGCCCCCCCGTAGTGTTTCTATCAGTGGATCGACCGCAGGCTCACCAACCGCTCCGAGGGCATAAACGGCATTCAGACGAGCAGGTGCAGAGGCATTATGCAACATACCAATCAACTCAGAAATGTGATTGCCATTCCTGCCCCCATTTTTTGGCATCGCTTCATGATCTCCATTTAACCAACCCCACACATGGTTCCAGACCGCTTCTTGACCGGGGGTAGGTGACTCGTTGATCCCTGTTGAGGTTATGTCATTGGCGTTCCAAGAGGGCTGTTGCGGCTCCTCCGTGCGGGTGAGGAGAAACTTGATCATGTAACGATTCTTGTCACTGTGATTCGTTCCCCAACTGCTATGCCACTGATGATAATGGCCAATCGTCACCGTGCCCGCCTTTCCACAAAGCAAGGCGCCAAGCCCCGGATCGCTGTAAGCATCGTTGTAATGTCTCATACTCTCCAGATCGTAGTACTGCACCCCCGGTATAACCGCTGTCGGTCCCATATCTTCGGTGACCTCCTGCGGATAATACCACGCCCACACAGATCGAAAGCGATGGTGTCGTCTCCATTCAAAAAGCCACCCGTGGTCCTTCGTTGTGAAATGTTTCGATCTGCCATCCTGATGCCAAGCACCGCCTTTCTGTCCCGGCTGCTTCATATGTGCATGACGGTGCGGGTGCATCATGTAATTCGGTCCCAAAAGACTGGTCAGGACACCGCGAACAGTCGGATGGGCAAAAACCTGATGCAGCGCAGGCACTTTTTGAAGGATATGATTCCGCGGATCCCCCTCTTTCTCAAATATCGCTGCAGTCTCCCGGTAGATTTCTGCGTGGACATTGGGTAAATCAGGATGGACTGTGATATACCCATTTTTGATGAAGTTCTGTACCCTTTTGTCATTGAGAAGATACCGCTGATCGACCATGATAACGCTCCTTTCGCCCATACAGTTTGGCAGTCTTACAATAGCGTTGTGCCTCTTCAGAAATGCACCAATAAACTACCATGTATTGCGGATTGGCACCCCTTCTTTTTCAAGATAACGCTTGATATACTCAATTGAGAATTCGCCGTAATGGGTGATTGAAGCCACAATGGCGGCATCGGCGTTGCTTTCGACGAAGACATCGCGGATATGTTGCGGATTGCCAGCCCCGCCGGAGGCAATAACAGGGACCGGAACGAGTGCCGCAATTGCTCCTGTCAGCTCTATATCATACCCCGCTTTCGTTCCATCCTGATCAATACTGTTGACCACGATTTCACCCGCCCCCAATTCCACGCCACGTTGCGCCCACTGGAGGGCATCTAACCCCATCGGACGACGACCGCCATCGATGTAGATTTCAAATCCACTTGGGATCTCATCGCTTTTCGAGACCCGCTTGACCTGCATACTCAATACAACACACTGACTCCCAAATGCCTTTGCCCCCTCTGCGAGGAGTTGTGGATTTCTCACGGCACCGGAGTCGATACTCACCTTCTCCGCTCCTGCGAGGAGAACTTGGCGCATATCCTCTAAGGTTCGTAGTCCACCGCCCACCGAGAAAGGGATAAAGATCTCCGCTGCAACCGCGGAGACAACATCAATCATAATGTCGCGTCTCTCGTTGCTAGCGGTGATGTCATAAAACACAAGTTCGTCTACCCCGCCTTCGTAGTAAGCGCGGGCCATTGCCACTGGATCCCCGACATCAATATTGCCTTGGAAAGCCACTCCTTTTGTGACCTTGCCCGCTCGAACATCGAGGCACGGAATAATTCGTTTGGTAATCATGAAGTAGTTCTCAATTGCCGATTGGCTATTCTGAGTTATCGGTTTTCAATGTTGACTGATAAATTTTGAACACGCGCAGCTGGTCAATAGCCCGGATAATCCGCGGATCATATTCATACTCATCTATATCGTTTTCCGTCTCACGTGCGATTGCGAGTTTCAACCCAACATCGCTTAAGATAATCCCTTCCGTCGTCAGTGAATCGACCAATCCTTGGTATTTCCTCAACAGTGAAGCAGCTTCGGTATCCTCTTTTGAGGCGTGCCGTGCCTTTTCCAACTGAGAGAGGATGTCATCCCCGTTCTTTTCAATAAAGTCCCGGATTTCCTTGCGGTTTTGCAGTTTCCGCAACATCTGAATTTCTGAACGACTGAACCATGAATCTTCAATGTCTGGGACAATACCAATTTTGTGAATATCAACTCCGTTTGGGCTATAGTAGTGTGCCACTGTCAGCTTAACAGCAGCACCACCATTCAGTGAGAAAACTTGCTGTACAGAGGCTTTCCCGAACGTCTTTTCTCCCATAACTAAACCACGTCCATGATCTTTGATCGCACCGGCGACAATTTCGGACGCGCTTGCGCTGCCTGCGTTGACAAGGACAATGAGGGGATAACGTTTTTGTTGTTTGCCTCTCTCTGCGCTGTATTCGTCGCGTGGGGTCTTGCCTTGCGTATACACAATCAATTGTTCCGGCTCCAAGAAATCACTAGCAATCTCAACTGCGGATGTAAGTAAGCCGCCTGGGTTGGATCGGAGATCTAAAATAAGCCCCTCTATTTCCTGTTGATTAAAGACTTCAAACACCTTATCCACATCGCCGGCGGTGTTAGCGCGGAATTGATTAATCCGTATATACCCGATATCTTCCTTGAGGACCTTTGATTCGACACTCGGGAATTGGATAACATCGCGTGTCAGTGTGACTTCCAGCGGTTTCGGTTCACCTTCGCGGACGATCGTGATGGTGACTTGCGTTCCCGGTTCACCTCGAAGCAGTTTAACAGCGTCAGTTGTTGTCATGTTCGTTGTCGATTTATCTTCGATGTGGCTAATAATGTCACCGCTCTGAAGCCCCGCTTTATCGGCGGGTGTTCCTTTGAAGGGGGAGATGATCGTTAATCGCGCATCGCGGATACTGATCTCCATGCCGAGTCCGCCGTAAGTGCCACGACTTTCGGTGCGAAACTCTGCATAATCTTCCGGCGAGAAAAATTGACTATATGGATCCAGAGTCCGCAACATCCCTCGAATTGCACCATATATAAGTGGTTCAGCATCAGGGGAATCCAAGTGGTTCTGTTGGATGCGCGCCAACACTTCTGAGAACAACGATATATTTTCTAATAGTTCGTCATCTAGTATATCTTTGGCGGCATCGTTTTCCTCCTGTGTAAACCCTAGGGTGGGTTGCAAGAACAGCATGAAAACTAAAGCGATGAAACACCCGACTAACTTGAATCTATAGCATTGATACAAGTTCTGTTTTTTCATAGTGATTGTTATCCCGTCCTGAAGAAAAAGTGATATAAACGTCTGCTATAAGATACGCGAAACGCAATGTAGGCCGAAACCACATAAAAAAGAAGATCGATCCACTCCATACGTTGGCGCATGAATTGCCAGACCGATGGCTCGAATCCGCGTGTCTCTACCATCTTACCTATGCCCTCTGATTGGTCTGATGGTGGATCATGTTTCTCAATAATTGCGACTGTGACTGTTTCCGGTTTATTCCATTGAACATCAAGATATTTGCCGAAAAGGATTCCGATGACAGCGAACAACGCAGCAACTAGGCTGATAGAGACCTGCCGCGACCTGCCTACCAGTAACACGCCGATTCCTGTGAAGATGCCAATAGCGAGCGCAACCCACCCGGCGGTGAGTCCGGTCCATTGAATATATTTAGCCCAGAGCGCACCTCCAAGCAGCGCACCGATTAACCCGCCCAACGGTGCGAAGGGGAGGTGGCGTGGGGATGTATATGTGCCGTTCATAATGTTTGACCTTTCTGAAGGGAGACAGATACGCAAACCTGCCATTCCATGTATTTAGCTGCGCTCATCCTCTAAAGCAGCCAATTGGGCGCGGAGTTGTTCTAATTCGGACTCTACCTGTTGTCGCCGTTGTGCCTCCTGTTGAGCGCGTGTTTCTGCGTGTCGCGCTGCAAGTTCCGCTTCGCGTCTGCGCTCAGTTTCTGCTTGGGCAAATGCTTCGGCCTCCTCTCGCAGCTGTACCTCCTCTGCGGAGGTGGGGATTGGTGTCCCATCAGGTAGATACGGTCGTAAAAGCCGCACGTTGCCGACGTAATCCTCCCAACGGAGCCATAAGTTCAGGCTATGACTAAATAATCCCCCTTCGGCATCTGGGGAGATACCCTCAATTTCACCGACAGGACTCCGTCGCCATCCATGAAATTCTGGCGGTTTATCCCCTTCGGGTTGATGGATGAAATACTCCGCCACTCCAATGTCAATGAGGTATTGTTCCGGCTTTGTCCCACGGTCGTGGACGGCTGTAGAATCGGAGAGAAACTCAAACACAACCGTAGGCACAGTACCCTCTGCCCAAGTATAAAAACTGCGTCGCTCTGGATACTTTTCGGCACCCAAGACAACGTAGATGTCAGGCGCGACGAATTTCGTTCGATCCCCTTCGTAATAGTAAATAAAACTGTCAATGCCGATGTAGACAGACGGTTCGGCGTTGAAGTAACGCGCAAGTTGGTCGCTGAAGGTCCGAATCTGCACGCCGTGGAACCCGGTTGCGGCCATTGGCTCATCGTCCTCCGAGGGATAACCCTCAATGTAAACCGTGGGCTTTCCGGTCGCTCTTGGAAAGACCGGCATATATTTTTTTCGTTTGAAATCATAACTATTCAAGATATTCATGAGTCCCCTCCACGTTTTACAGAGTCCTTATCAAGTTGAGGACAGATTTGGTCGCTTTCGATGGTGGTCGGTATTCTGCTCAAACGTATACGCCACCCGCAGGATTTTCTCCTCCTCAAATGGGGCGGCGAGGATTTGCAAGCCGATCGGTAAATCGCCCTGCGTCAGACCACACGGTATGGAAAGCCCCGGCAACCCCGCGAGGCTCGCCGGTGTCGTCAGGACATCTGAGAGATACATCTGCAACGGATCTGCCGTCCGCTCGCCAATTTTGAACGCCGCCGTCGGTGAGGTTGGCGTTACAACTACATCGACCTTCTCGAAGGCGTTATCAAAATCGGACTTAATCAGCGTCCTCACCTTTTGTGCCTTCAGGTAGTAGGCATCGTAGTATCCCGAACTGAGTGCGTAAGTGCCGAGCATGATACGTCGCTTGACCTCTTCGCCGAAACCTTGACTCCGCGTCTGTTTATACATATCACCCAGTTCTTCAGCGTTTGTTGCACGGAAACCGTACCGGACACCGTCGTACCGCGCTAGATTCGCACTCGCCTCAGCGGGGGCGATGATGTAATATGTTGCCATTGCGTAGTCGGTATGGGGAAGGGAAACCTCCTCAATAATTGCCCCATTCGCCTGAAGCACCTCAATTGCAGCTCGTACACTCTCCTCGACCTCTGGATCAATACCCGCCGTAAAATACTCTTTCGGAATACCAACTTTGACCCCTTCGAGATCGTTAATTAAAGACTGGGTAAAATCTGGAACGGGTAGATTGGCTGAGGTCGAATCCATCGGATCATGTCCGCAGATTGCGTTGAGCAGTAAAGCGCAGTCGGTCACATCCTTTGAGAACGGTCCGATCTGATCCAACGACGATGCAAACGCCACCAAGCCGAACCGCGAGACGCGCCCGTAGGTTGGCTTCATCCCCACAACGCCGCACAGGGCAGCAGGTTGCCGAATTGAACCGCCGGTGTCCGATCCGAGCGAGCAGATCGCTTCGCCCGCAGCGACAACCGCCGAGGAACCGCCGCTTGATCCGCCGGGGATAGTTTCCAGATTCCACGGATTGCGCGTCGTCTGGTACGCCGAATTTTCCGTCGATGACCCCATCGCGAACTCGTCCATGTTCGTTTTGCCTAGCATCACGGTTCCCTGTTGATGGAGTTTCGTCATCACGGTTGCGTCGTAGGGGGAGACGAAGTTTCCCAGAATCTCAGAGCCGCACGTCGTCAACACGCCTTTGGTGCAGATCACATCCTTAATGGCGATCGGGATGCCTGCCAACGGGGGCATCTCATCGCCCCGTTGAAAGCCTGCGTCCACAGCTGCGGCACTTTCAAGCGCGATTTCTTCGGTCAGTGTCAGATAGCCTTTTATCTGCTCTTCGACTGCGCCGATTCGGTCATACATAGCCTGCGTCAGTTCGAGGGCAGTAATCTCCCGCGCTTTCAATTTCCCATGAAGTTCGTGGGCTGTTAGTTCATATAACGGCATGAAACATTTTACTCCTTTTACTCAATAACCTTTGGCACCTCAAAGTATCCCTCCTCTACACTCGGTGCCCCTTCCAAAACAGTGTCTCGGTCGTATGAGGACTTAGCGACATCTTCTTTGACGACATTGCGGAGCGGGAGGGGGTGCGACGTCGGCGGCACATCCGTCGTATCCAATTCGTTCAATTTTCCGATATAGTCCAAAATCCGAGCGAGCTGATGCGTGAACTGCTCTATCTCTTCTTCCTTAAATTCAAGCCGTGCAAGGGTCGCAACGTGTTGCACATCGTCAGTTGTAATTGTTGCCATGTGATTTTCCCTGTCCTGTTAAGTTGTATTTAGGTTAAATGGAGGCCTTCCCTGTTTCAACCCACCCGCTGCAGCCGCGCATGTGCCGCTGCGAAAACTTTCTCGGATCCACGTTCAAACCGTACCGTGATACGCATATCAAACCCATACCCACTGATAGCCGTAACCCTTCCCCTGCCAAACTGCGCGTGATATACAACGTCCCCAACGTCGTAAGGGAATGAAACCTCGTCCTCATAATTGGATTCATCGGGATCGTAGGACGACACCACCGGCCTCCGAGCCGATTCATGGGGGATTCCTTGATCAACTAGTTCGGGCGGAATCTCCTCAATGAAGCGCGAAGGAATGCGATAATCGATGTCGCGGTATAACCGCCGTGAACGGGCATACGTGAAATAAACATGCTCCTCTGCGCGCGTAATTCCAACGTAACACAGCCGCCGCTCTTCCTCAAGCTCCGCTTCGGTGTCGTAAGAACGTTGATGGGGTAACAACCCTTCCTCGATTCCGACCATAAAGACAATCGGAAATTCCAGTCCCTTCGCACTGTGAAGCGTCATCATCGTTACCACATCGCTCTTATCTTCCATACTGTCGATATCGGAAGCCAACGTAATCTTTTCCAAGAAACCCGCCAATGTCGGTTCGGGCTCACTCTCTTCGTATTCCGTGACCGCTGCAATCAACTCTCGGAGATTCTCTTCGCGGCTCTGTGCCTCAATTGTGCCTTCGCTCCGCAAAACTCGGAGGTAGTCAGTGCGGTCAAGCAAATCCTCCGCCGTGCGCGCCGGTGGATCGTTTGGGTTGAACGACGCAATCAGTTCAGCGAATGCACGCACCTTGTTTTTCGCGCCATTGTTGAGTGTGGATACCTCCCCGACACGCTGGATCGCTTCAAATAGGGGAATACCCTCTTCGTAAGCGAAATCCTCAATTTTCTGTACCGTTGCAACGCCGATCCCGCGGCGCGGCACATTGATGATACGCTTGATGCTAACCGTGTCGGCGGGATTGACAATCACACGCATGTAAGCCATGATGTCTTTGACCTCCATCCGTTCATAGAATCGGATGCCGCCCACAATCTGATACGGGATATTCGCGCCGCGCAGCGCATCCTCAAAGGTACGGGATTGGGCGTTGATCCGATAAAAGATAACGCAGTCCCCGTACTTCCGCCCTCGCGTCCGCCACTCCCGAATCTGTCGCAGCACATAGTCCGCCTCACGGGTGTCGTCTGTCGCTTCATGAAGGGTAATTGCGTTTCCTCTTTTGTTATCCGTCCAGATCTGTTTCTCCTTGCGCTTCTGGTTGTTACGGATGACATAGTAGGCGGCTTCGAGAATACTTTTCGTTGAACGGTAGTTTTGCACCAAGCGTAAGACCTGCGTATCTGGATAATCCTCCTCGAAGTCAAGAATATTGTTGATATCCGCCCCTCGCCACGAGTAGATTGAATTATGAACGCAGATGGAATTTGCAATATAGTTATGCAGACAATCAACGTCTAAGTCGTAGACATATCCTTGATAATCTTCCCATTCGACCGATGCAACCAGATCTTCAACAAGTTTGCCACTTCGTTCTACTGCCAAGTACATCATAGGTTGAATTTGGCTCGCTGGCTGAAAATCGTATTTTCGATTGTCAACTAGAAATGCGCTAGATTGGATTTCTAAACTGCCTCCTGCATGAGCGATTTGGTTTGCTAATTTGATGGCTTCCTCATAATCCAAACGCATCTTTTCAATCCGCCATGTGTTTCGTCTCCCCGGCCTGGTATTATGTCCTTGCGATTGCAACTGTTTTTCTAATTCACGATCGGTGGTGTTCAGTGACACACGGTGTGGATGCCAAGGACTTTGCTGGCTCACTCGTTTGTCGCTGAACATTGTGAAATTAACAATCTGCCGATCGGGAGACTTATTCCCCGAAATAGGTTTCGGACGATAGCTTGGATAGTCGTGGAATAGATAGAGCTCGCGCATCAGACGTTTAGCGTTTGATGCTGTATCAATGTGTTTATAGATGAAATTGATGTGATTCTCCTGCATCAGGGAGTTATATCCAGCCGCATCGAAAACAGTTGTAGGGATACCGTACTCAAAGGCATAATACTGTTCCCACATCTGCGCTTCAGCACGAGTTTGGCAGGTTTTCAGAATCCACACTTTCTCTGCTTTCTCTTGTACACATCGCTGACGAACTCCTGTCTTTAGTGGATGGTCTTTGAATCCATCACTACGGGTCCCCTTAGAGATACCAAGGCGATAGCCGCGATCCTGTCTGAACATGAGATAAACGTGATGTAGATCCGGCACATTACTAAGGCGCGAGAAAAGCACATGATTCGGTGTCGCGCGCAATATCGCCCCACTTTGGGTTGTGATTTTGACCAATTTGCCTTCGTACCATTTTCGGTGGATGCCGCTGACTTCTGCTGTAAGGGTTTTCCCGCGGCCTGCCGCTCCGACAACCTTATCTTCCCAGTGTAGCTCTTCAATCGGAGTTAATCCATCGGGGGTCTGAACCATCGTTCCCGCGGGCAAACATTGGTCGTCGTCGCCCACGACGCAGATATTTTGGTGCTTCTGCGCTAGGGCGTTAACAAGCAGATACTGACCGCGATTGGTATCCTGATACTCATCGACGAGGATGTACCTGAACTTGTCCTGATAATATTCCAATACATTCGGATTTGCCTCAAACAACTCGACCGTCAACTTGATGAGGTCGTCAAAGTCGAGGGCGTTGTTTTCACGGAGGAAGTCCTGATACATCGGATAAATCTGTGCGACGGATTCCTCAAAGAATCCCACTGGGTGCTTCGCATAATCTTCAGGAGAGACGAAGTCGCTCTTGGCTTTACTAATCTCACCGATGACGGGTCCAGGATTATTCAGTGGAAGTTGAAGGGCTTTAATGAGTTCCTTAATCAGAGTTTGCTGGTCTGAGGTGTCATAGATTGTGAACGAGCGTTCATAACCGAGATGGTGGATGTCTCTGCGTAGAATCTGAGCGCATGTCGAATGGAAGGTTGCCACCCACAACTGGCTCTGACCGATGAGATTCTCAAGACGGGTTCTCATCTCTTCCGCGGCTTTGTTCGTGAACGTCACCGCGAGAATATTATACGGGGAAACCCCATGGTGCTGGATGAGGTAAGCAATTCGATGCGTAATCACGCGGGTTTTGCCGCTGCCCGCGCCAGACAAGATGAGCAGTGGTCCCTCAGTGTGCTGGACCGCTTTGCGTTGAACGGGATTCAAGGATTCGAGGAGATCGGTCATCAAAAGTTCCTTCCGAATGAAGTATGGCATGATTCTTTCAAGCGTTAAGTATAAACGATCCACTGAATATTGGCAAGATAGAAATTCATAGAATGTCGAAGTGTTTAATCCCCAGCTTTGACGCAAAGAGTAGGGGCATTTAATTCTTCTGTGAGAGGGATTTCCCAAGCCCGATACTTTACTGGCCAAGCGATGCCCGAGTTGCGCCTTTTCGCCCCAAATAGTTAAGAAGCCGAAAACTGAATAGCCCTATGTAAAAATTAGGGCATCTACACAATTTAAATCAGGTATGATAAAATAAACCGAGTTGCTAATCGTTGAAAGTCCATCGGGTTGTCATTAAGACTGAAATGTTCTCTTTCGCTCCAGAGGGGCGATATGTCTATAGAATAACAATGCGTTCAAACCCCGCGCTCCAGAGGAGCGCAATGTATATAACAAGCGTGAATTACCATAACTAAAGGCTCAACGTTACTTCTACGGCAAATGATTCGTAGGGAACAACGATCGTTGTTTCCTACGAATACGTGCTTTTTACAAAAGTCAGAACAATGAAATCAAATCTTTCAAAACACCTTAAACCCATCTTGAAAAGCCTCATCATCGTTACAAGCCTCCTGATAACAGGATTTGCCCTACTGCTGTTGCACGAAATCCGAGATAGAGGCAGATTGATTTCACCGCTGCCGACACCGATTTTCACCGATCGATACGGCACTTTCTTAGCGGAGGGAACTGCCGACGAGGACGCATCGCTCGGTTTTTGGGATCCACCAGAAGTCTTGCCGGAACGAATCGTTTCGTGCTTGTTGGCGGTTGAAGACAAGCGGTACTACGAGCATTTCGGCGTCGATTTCCGCTCCCTTCTTCGGGCATTGGTCAATAACCTCAGCGGTGGACCGCGGCAGGGGGCATCAACGATTGCCATGCAGGTGGCGCGACTACAACGCCCCGGAAAACGAACCCTCTGGAGGAAAGCGTGTGAAATGGGGACAGCGGTGTGGCTCAACCGAAAGTACGGTCATGAAAGCGTGCTTCGGCACTACCTAAAAATTGTTCCCCAAGGCAATCGTATTCGCGGCGTCGCCTACGCAGCGAGACGATATTTCCAAAAGCCCTTGGCAGATCTGAGTTGGGCGGAAGCGGCGGTGTTAGCGAGCCTCCCCAGAGCACCGGGCAGAATGAACCTTTACCAGTTTGAGGGGCGTCGAAAGGCGTTTGAACGCGCGAAACTAATTCTCAATCTACTCCACAAAAATGGGACGCTCGATGAGGAGACCGTTGCAATCAGCCAACGCCAACTAAATTCCCTACAAATCCCTATTAAGGAATCGCGACCTTACCATAGCTACCACGCTATTCTGCGTCTACAGGAGTCGGTCAATAGAACTACCTCCTATACGAAACCGGTATCCACCAGTTTGGATCTTCCCCTTCAGAAAGTTGTGGATGGCATTGCCGGTGAAGCGATGGGACAGCTCCGTCAGCGCGGTGCAGGCAATTTGGCTGTCATTGTAGTAGAACGGGAGACGGGTGCGATTCGGAGTTATCTAGGCTCCGATTTTTACGCCGATACAGACTTCGCCGGCGCCATCAATTATGCGACAACCCCACGGTCTGCTGGTAGTACCCTGAAGCCTTTCATCTATGCCTTGGGTATGGAAACCGGGGCATTTTCCCCCGCCAGTGTCCTAGCAGATCTACCGTTCAATCTGTCGCGACCGGGAGGTCAATATAGCGTCGCCAATTATGATGAACGCTATCTCGGACCACTCCTTTATCGGAAGGCACTTGCCAATAGTCGAAATGTCCCGGCTGTTCATGTTCTGAAAACGATTGGGTTAGCAAAGACGTACGATCTGTTTTGCCAATTGGGACTTGCCAAGGATAACAAATCCGCTAGCGTTTATGGACTTGGATTGGCAATTGGTGGACTCTATGTGACCTTGGAGGACCTCGTCGCCGCTTATGGCGTGTTGGGTAACGACGGGAAGGCGTTTACGTTGCACTGGTTTGAACCTCCCGATGAAGAAACCCCAGCACAGCTTATCCCTGAAGATGTCGCCCGACAAATTACCCTCTTTCTCTCTGATCCGCTGGCGCGGCTGCCCACCTTCGCGCGCATGGGACCGTTGGAGTATCCCTTTCCGGTAGCTGTGAAAACCGGCACATCTCAGGGATTCCGAGATGCTTGGGCGGTAGCTTACAGTTCAAAATATATCGTCGGTGCATGGATTGGGCACCCGGATCATGAACGGATGAAGCAGGTAAATGGACTTGATGCAGCGCGGTTGCTGAAAGAGATTCTACTCTTTTTACACCCCAAGGAGCGTCGGGGGGTGGACGAAAAGTCTTTTTCAGTGCCCCAGTCGCATCGGGGATTCGATCAATCTGCGGGTTATCAGTTGATCGAACTCTGTCCGCTATCGGGAAAACGCGCGATCGAGGCGTGTTCTGAGACCGTCTTGGAATATCTTTCCTTAGGAACCGAGCCGACAGCCTCCTGCCACGTCCACCAGTCATTTGCAGTTGACAGGCGAACAGGAACGTTGGCAGATCCTATGACACCTCCAGAGCGGGTAGCAATCAGAAGTTATGCTGTCCTACCGCCACAGTTCGCCGCTTGGGGGGCAATGCACGGCTACGGTCCCCCGCCCTCACCCTCAACCGAATCGCCGTATGCTAGCATTGCCATTGAGGAGCCGATTGATGGAAGCGTCTTTCGGTTTCATCCAGATGCCCCACAGCAGTTGCAGAGCATTGCATTCAGAGCCAGCGTTACCCCCGTTGTTCCAGAGATTATCTGGTATGTGGATGGGGAACCCTTTCAAAAAGTAGCATATCCTTACACGACCCGATGGCAGCTTCGCGCAGGCTCCCACGCGCTGCAAGCCCGCTTCCCTCACGCCGACATCCAGAGCGGTATCATCACCATAACCATTGATCCATAGTGATAACCGTAAGCTACTATGGCGTATTGATATTTATGTGAAGTATATCCAATCGTAGGGGCGAGGTTCCCGCGCCCAACAGGTTGGGAAACTACGAGAGGACATATCATTCATCCATTCAATGAACCGCATCACACCAGAACTGACAGACCTGCACCATATCAAACGCTGCTACAGCAAAGAGGCATACTGCGGTCATCCCCGACAGTGCCCAATCTACAATTACGGGGACGGCGAGATTGTCGTAATCCACCACCACGGACCCGCCGCCTATCAGACGTGGGAAAATATCCGACACGGTCAAACCGGTTACAAAGGTCGGGCGAAGATCTTGCTCCAGCGATCCTACGATCACGGTCAAACATGGCTCGGTGAAAACAACATCACGGGCCCGAAATACATTCTTGAAAAAGAGCTAAGACCGTGATATGATACCCTCACTGCAAGAAGGCTTCTCTAGCGCGTGTAAAACGGGTAAAATAATTCAAGTTACTAGCGGCTATCTGTTAAAACCTTTCGCTCCAGCGGAGCAATATGTCTATAGAAGGACGATGTGTCTAAAACCAGCACTCCAGAGGAGTGCAATATATAAGATGCACCATCCCAATGAACCGATGAACAACTATGTATAACATCAAAGGAGTACAATCATGGGTCAAACAATGCGGTATTTGTCTGATGGTCGTATTGAGGTTTTTGGACAGGACGTGCCCGACCCGGGCGCGAATGAAGTACAGGTCACAGGGGGCGCGTGCGGAATCTGTTCGTGGGATTTGGTGACAGCCAAGTTGGGTGATCAGATGTCCCCCATGGCACCGCCCGGACACGAGGGGGTCGGTTATGTGAGCAAGATCGGTGCCGAGGTGACCGGCGTGAAAGAGGGCGACCGCGTCGCAGGCGGCGGATTTGCAACGGTGCGAAATCTATCCGCGGAACGATTGTATAAGATTCCAGAATCTGAAAAGTCCGATGAATACTGGATTGTGGAGCCTGTGTCTTGTGCGGTCACAGGGGTCGATCACTGTCAGATTAAGGGCGGAGATCGGGTTGCGGTCGTCGGCTGTGGGTTTATGGGCTTACTGATTACGCAAGGCTTGCTGCACCATCCGCTTGACCAGCTAATTGCGATTGATGTGGTGCAGAACCGTCTGGATGTGGCAAAGCAGTTTGGTGTGGACGAAGTGTATAACACAACCGAAGTTGATAGGGATGAGCTCGCGGCAGACCTGAAAGCGCGGGAGATCGATGTGGTTGTTGATACATCGGGCCATCAGAGCGGGCTCGACCTTGCCACTGATATTGTCAAGCGAGGCGGACGGATCAATCTGTTCGGATGGCTCAAGGGCGATACTGCCACCTTTGATCCGACCAAGTGGCACATGGGCGGGTTTACAATTGTGAACTCCTCGCCATCATCGAAGATTCGTGATACCTTTGAAGCCGCGATTCGCATGATCCACAACGGTGTGTTCGATCTGGAACCGTTGGTCACGCACACAGCGACACTGGAGGAGTACCCGGACTTGATGCAACGGCTTGTAGCAGGCGATTCAAGTTATATCAAAGGCGTTATCACACTCGGATAGTTCGCCCTTCCGGCGGCAACGATCAAAAAGGGGTTGTACTATGACAGCGAAGACATTTCCGAAAGCGGACTGGCAGGTCGCTCCCCCTTCCGACGTAGGGATAGATTCTGAAAAATTGAACCTTGCCAAAGTGTGGCTCGATTCAAAATTTGCAGATGACAGATACCGCATAGCGATCGTGCGGCACGGCTATCTGGTGGCAGAATGGACGCATAATATCCCAAGTGCCGAAAAGCACCACATCGCCTCCGCCAATAAGTCGATCTTGTCCAGTATGCTGGGCATAGCGATTGAGGAGGGCAAAATCGGAAGTGCCGACGATCTCGCTATGGACTACTATCCTGAGCTGATGGACGTGCCGGAGGGTGAAGGTCCCAAAGAGGGGCGGTGGGCATTTGAGGCGAATCGTGGGATGACGCTACGACATCTGATCTGCAATGTGTCGGGATATATGAAACCGGGTGAAGTGCCGGGACAGGTGTTTAATTATCAGACCAACGGGATGTGTGTGCTTTCGCACTGCATCGAGAAAGCGTATGGGTTGTATGATGTCAATTATCCAGAAGAATCGCCGAAGATCTCACCACTTTACAAGGAGAAAATCGCCGATGTGATCGGCGCGGATTGGGAATACACATCGAGATCTCAGCAGATGCACGATAAGGCGCGGCTCCACATCTTTGGGTGGGGTTCAGCGATTCTCACCAGTCTGCGAGCGTTGGCACGGTTGGGGTGGCTCTGGTGTAACTGGGGCAAGTGGGACGGAAAATCTGTAATCCCTGAAAGTTGGCTACGCGAAGCAACGGTGGTCGCCCCCGATATTCTGGCAAACAGTCCGGAGAATATGTGGCGATATGGACACGGATTTTGGACAAACCAGAAAGGCAAACTTTGGCACGACCTTCCAAGGGAGGGCTATACCGCTTGGGGTGCGGGCGGACACTATGTGGTTGTATTTCCGAGCTACGGGCTTGTCGTAGCGATGAACCCTACCCCTTATCCGGGATCATCACAGCCTTATGAGACGCATACCGTCACTTGGTTACAGCAGCAGCAGGTTTTGAAACTAATCCTCGATGCGTGTAAAACGTGAAGGAAACCAGGAACCAACAAAATAAGGGGAGGGTAGCAATGACCGAATCAAGAAAACGAGAGCGACAAGCAGAACTAGAGGGCATGACTGTTCATCAAGAAACGCGGGTCGGATGGGATGAAAATACACCGCCCAATGAAACCCTAGACCAGTACGGCAACCTTTTGGCGAGAAATCGGGGGGTGGTGCCGGTGCCGGACAATCGATCCCCTAAGCGTCGGGTGTATGATGATCCGGGTGTCGAAGCTTTACGGGCACACCTACAAGCGCACAACGGAATTCGCGGACTCGAAATCTGTGATCCGAGCGAGGTGGAACGCGCAGCCCGAATTTTCCGTCGAGATGGTTTTGTGGTGGTGCGCGACCTGCTCAATGCGGAGCAGCTAGAGACTTGGAGAGCGAGCTGTGCGGAAGCGTTAAAGCAAATCTTAGAGACCCCCGGTCCGGGAGAGCGAAAATACATGACCGAAACCGGACGCCTGCCACACCGATATAGCTACGGTACCTGTTCCGCTTCAAGGCAGATGCTCCACCATCCCGCTTGGGCGAACATGATTGACCTACCGACGACCACCCCTATTGTCACGGAGATCTTCGGCTCCTCCGATTACCGTGTTTGGGGTTCTGGCGGAGATCTCTGTCTGCCGGGCGCGGTCGAGTATCAACATCTGCACTCCGATGGCAGAGACGGACAGCACCTCTCGGAAGCGCGTATTGAGCAGGCGAGACGGGTCGGTGTTGAGTTTGATACCGACAGTTCGGGTAACTTCGACGTGCCGACAATCAAGCTGATTATGGAGATGACACCGCCGACGGTAACCATCAACTTCCTGATGGCAGACCTCACATGGGAGAACGGTCCGATTCGTCAGATACCGGGTACGCATACCGCACAACAGCCTCCACCGATAACCGACGATGAACCCGATTGGATGCGGCATTCAACGCTCGTCGGTGCTCCCGCCGGTGCCGGTGTCTTCCGCGATAACCGAGCATGGCACGGCGCGACCCCCAATCTATCCAAGGAGGTCAGGGCACTGCCAAACGTTGAGTATGCCGCGCCTTGGCGTACGCAGGACGGGTTCAAGGTGGTTATGCCCCATGAAATGTGGGAAACGATGACGCCGCACGGCAAGAAGTTGTGCGAATGGATCAAGGCAGATCCGGGCGTCTGGCCCCCCGGTGCCGGTATCATGCACCCTCTGGCAAGCGCACGCGAAGAAGCAGCAAAGTAGTAGGCATACGCCAACAGGTCCGCAGTCCCCCTGATAAGGGGGATTTAGGGGCAACCCTTGTGATTGCCCTTATCACTCAATCTAACCTACGTCACTAATGAACTCATGAACTAATTCACCAATAAACTTACTTAGGAGATAATCCATGTTAAACTGGGGCGTTATGAGTGCCGGCGGCATCGCCTACGTCTTCTGCAATGCGATGCGTTTTACAGACTCCGGGGGTATTCTTGCGGTCGCAAGCCGCACGCAATCCCGTATAAACCGCCTGATCAACGATTTTAATATCCCCCGACAATACACTAGCTACGAGGCGTTGTTAGAGGACGACGAGATCGATGCCATCTACATCGCAACAATCCACCCACTCCACGCCGAATGGGCGATTAAGTGTGCCGAAGCCGGCAAGCACCTCCTCGTTGAGAAACCGATCAGCATGAACTACGCCGAAGCCGCGGCGATGGTTGACGCAGCGCGGGAAAACGATGTGTTTCTGATGGAAGCCTTTATGTATCGGTGCCATCCGCAGATCCAACGGGTGGTTCAACTTATACAGGACGGCGCAATCGGTGATGTCCATATCGTTCGGGCGAGGTTCGGTGGACAGGTCGGCTTCAACCCGCAAAGCCGGATTTATAACCGAGAAATGGGCGGCGGCGGTATCCTCGATCTGGGGTGCTATACCGCTTCAGCTGTCCGCCTCTTCGCCGGTGCTGTGGAAGGGAAGCTATTTCTGCATCCGACTGTGGTAAAAGCGACCGGGAAGGTGGGCCCCACAGGAGTAGACCACATCGCCGCAGCCGCACTCAAATTTGAGAACAACATCGTCGCCGATATAGTTGCTGCAGTTGAGGGTAGCGTTGGGCGGGGTATCTCCATCCACGGCTCAGAGGGGGTTATCACTATCCCGAATCCGTGGCTACCCTCATCACCGTGTCGGGGTGCGAAAGAACCGCTGCCACTTGATACCGTCTTCCCATCATCAACGATCATCGTGCAACCTCATGGTGATGGCGAACCCACTGAGATTGAAGTCCCTGTTGACCGCGATCTCTTCACCTACGAGGCAGACACGGTAGCCAATCACATCGATGTCCGACAAGCCCCCGCGATGTCGTGGGACGACACGCTCTCAAATATGCGGCTGTTGGATACATGGCGCGAACAGGTCGGAGTGGTTCATTAGTTCAATAAAAACGTTGGCTCATATAAAAAGAAAGTGCAAGGCCCGATTCATCGAGGATTCCGCTCCGCGGAACACGAAAAGAAACTGACCCTCCCCCCGCTTGCTTTCCCCCCTGCTTGCGGGGGGATTAAGGGGGGTAGATTAAAGGGGGGTGAAAACTTGGTTTCTGTTGCACTATTTCTTAACATGAGCCAAAACATTTGACGCAATGATGCCAAGGCGCAACGACGCAAAAGATAAAAAACGAGAAAACGAGACAATTTCCTCCCCTGTTTTCGGTTTTTCTTTGCGTCCTCGGATTTATCGGAGTCCTCGCTACGCGGGATCTGCATCCTAGCGTTTTTGCGTTCAATTATTCTCACGCATTACGCATTATTTTTTAGCCCCAGCGGGGCGACATGTGACAACTTGGATTATCATAATAAACTTCAATTTTATGCTTTTTTCATTAAGGAGTGGAACCTATGCGAAAAGCTAACATTGCATCGGTCGGTTTAGGCACGGTGGCACAACGCTGGCATCTACCGACCATCGCTGAATTAACGAAAAAAGGAGATCTGAATTTCATCGCGGTGTGCGATATCGACCCAACCAAGGCGAGCGAAACCGGGAAACAGTACGGCCTGCCATACTATACCGATGTCGAAGAGATGCTGGAGAAACACAAGGATATCGATGTCGTAGACATCTGTGTCGGCGATTATGAGCATCACACGGTGGCGAAAATTGCTGCGGAACATAAGACGCACCCGATCGTCGAAAAACCGATGGCGCCCACCCTAGCCTGCTGCGATGTGATCATCAACTCCTGCAAGAAAAACGGCGTCCACTTCGAGGTCGCAGAAAACTATTTCCGGATGCCGGGTGATCGAATCCTCATCAAGTTGATTACCGAAGGCGTACTCGGTGACATCATGCGAGTCCACTTCATTGAACCGTCTGCGCGGAGTAAACAGTTTGTGCACGGGGCAAAGCCACAAGGGATCGCTCGTCCTGTCTCGACGTTTGGCTCCCACTCCGGTGTCTGCATCGACATGGGCGTACATCGGATGTCTCAACTCCGGTTTTATGCCCAAAGTGATCCGAAACGGATAGCGGGGATCACCAAGCAGTTCGTCCCGAACACCGACAGGGTATACGAAGATTGGGGGCACGCGCTGATCGACTTTGAAAGCGGTGCGGTCGGTGTCTATGAGGCGTCGCAGGTCGGCGAGGAAACGATCCGGTACAGCCAAGTTATGGGAACAAAAGGGGTAATGACAAACGCCAACTACTGGACCTCCGATTTCCCACTCCGTGCGATGGTAGACGGCGAGATGAAGAATATCCCAATCGAGAGGGAACGGCATACCGTCGATGGGGTCGATGTCCTGTCAAGGATAGTCGTCCATACCGATCCGCAGATTGTCTATGAGAATCCGTTCAGAGAGTATGCGATAGACGATTGGAATGTCGGGACCGCCGAGGAGATCATGAGCATCGCCAATGCAGCACTATATGACCGCGAGCCAGAGTACGGGATCGGCGGACGGAAAGATGTGGAGATGTGCATCGCGCTATATGAATCCTCGCTTTCGGGGATGACACCTATCAATCTGCCGATAACAGAAATCACCAATTATGAGGGTATGGTCCACGACGACTATCGTGAAGCCTTTGGTCATGATTTAGCTCTCCTGTAGGAGGGATTTCCTAATCCCGACTTCAGCGAAGCGTCGAACCAACTTGCTCCGAGTTCCAATCTGTCATTTTATTTCTCATGTTGTTCTCCGCGTCCTCTGTGCCTCTGCGGTGCATATCCTTTTTACGTTTCACGTATCACGTTTTGCGTTGCCATTTTGGGAGGGAATACCGATGCCAAAAGATGAAATTTTTCAGGAAACTGTTACCCGTGTTGAACAACCGTCATCCCACTATACGTTACTCCGTGCGCCCAATGGGGATTACCTCGGCGCGTCCGATGATGGGTTTGCGACCTTTGACTATGTGGACGATCAGGCAATATGGGACTCCGACGGAGAGACCTATCGCCACGTAACAACCGGTCTCGTCGTTGAAACGGAATCGCCCCGTTCCAAAGATGGAAGCTACCTCCGTCATGGTGGGAGATGGCTCGCCAGTGACGGGGCCCTTGGTGATGTCGCCGCACTGTTCGTCCCCGGACACGGTCCGGCACACCTGCCGTCAGCATATCTGAAATCGTTCAGAGAGAACGGTTGGGTCTGTGTGCCTGCGATCATCGCGCCCGATGTCATTGAGGAGTTGGAGCGGGTGAGCTACACCGGTCGATGGGAGGAAAGTGGGGAGTTTGATCGGAGTGTTGCGCCGATGCTCCAGACCGCAGCAGTCGCAAAAATCGTGACCGAACCTGTCTCCCTGTGGCTGATGCGCGAATATATGGGGGTCCAAGACATTCGGCTCGGACATTCGCCCGGCTTCGCCATACTCCCCAAAGACGATGGCAAACGGAACGTCCAAGGCTGGCATTCCGATTTCCCGTACCTCTGGGGCATTGCCGGCAGAACAAAGGACCGTATACCTGTGCATCAGGTCGATGGGTTCGCCATGGGGGTCCAGCGCAACCTGTGCGTATCCGAATTTCGTAAGGAGAATGGGGCGACCTGCTTCAAACTCGGCTCACACGCACTCGGCGAAGGACCGCCAGTCGAATGGGGCACCGGAAACGCAAACAAGGAACCGGGGCATCGTGAAGCGAGGGGTTTGCCCTACACCGGGCCCGATGCCGATGTCGTTGAAGCACCGCCGGGCAGTTATATCGTCTACGATTCCCGAACATGGCATCGTGCAGGCGTGAACCGCACCCCACATAAACGCGCCGCCATGTTACAGGCGGTGATCCCGATGTACATGTTGCCGTTCAGGGACACCAGCCGTGTGTACAAGCGATTCATCAACGGTCCCTTTGTTGATAAACTGACCGAGCTTGAGAAGCGGGAGCTTGAGTCACTTATGGTGAGCAGGATGCTCAGTCCCGATGGGCCTCTGGCAATCACGGTTGACGACGAGCTGACCGAGCGCATCCGCCATAGCCCCAGCGGGGCGACATGTATATAGAAAAACCAAAGCCACCCATGTCAAAGCCCCAGCGGGGCGATATGTGTGTAACTCGTAAAAAATTACATAGCTAAATAAGTAACGACATGAACTAGGAGCAAATTATGTCGAATCAGGACACATCTCAATCCAAAATCCGGAACAATCGCTACCGAGGAAGCGTTGGAACTTTCCTCGACTTTGGAGAATAGAAGGTGAACGCAGTACACAGAGTTGAACAAATTTATCAGGACGGACTAGCCTTGATGGAGTACAAATACTATGCCAATGCCCTATCCTGTTTTGAACGGGCTATCGATCTAAACCCCGATTTTGCCCAGGCGTGGTTTCAGGTAGGTCGTTGTCGTTCTGAATTGGTCCAACGAGAAATCGAAAATACTGAAGAATATCTCTACACTGATGAGGTGTCTGAGCGTTATCAAGGCGCGATAGAGGCTTACCAAAAGGCGATTGAACTTCAGTCTGATTACGCAGACGCGCGCGACTCTTTAGCGGAATTGTTCTTCGATCTGGGGCAAAGACAATCGGAGGAATTAGAGTATCCGCGTCATTACATACAGGCTATTGAATGGTATAAGCAAGCCGTCGAAATTCGTGATGATTGGGTTACCACTTATCACGAAATCGGCGAGATATACACTCTGTTGATGGAAGATTGGGATGATTACGAAATCAGAGATCAGATAAACTTCGACGGAACCCTTGGCATCGCAGAGGAATGCATAGAGGTCTTTCAACAACTCATTCAGATTCAACCCGATAGTGCCGAAGCATACTACGAATTGGGAAAAGCACACATGCGTTGGATTGCCCCCTTCATTACGATGGCTGAAAACTATGGCGATGAATCGAGGGACGAAATTGAGGCGATGAAGCAAGATAAACATCCCGAAATTCAAGGGGTTCTCACCGCGGCAATAAAAGCGTATCGCACAGCCGTAGGAATTAAGCCCAATTATGGGGAGGCCTATAACGAATTAGGAGAAGCATGCCAACGGATTGGTCAATTTGAAGAAGCGATTCAAGCCTTCCAACAAGCCATTGTACTTGGTAATATTGCCCGCATTGACAAAACACGGGGAAGACTGGAACGCACCGATATAGAAACAGTGCGCTGGGACTTCTACGATGTGACAAAAGAGAAAGTGCACCGAAACCTTGCAGAAGCGTACCACGATTTGGGAAAACAGAACTTCGCTGATGGAAATTACATACAAGCAATTGAATGTTATCATAGTGCTATTATAGCGGATTCACATTACGATGCAGTGTACTACGATCTCGCTATTGCCAATGATGAAGCTGGGCGTTACGAGCTAGCAATCCTGTGGTATAGGCGTGTTAGGTATACTGATGACTATCCTGATTTTCATTATCGCCTTGGAAAGGCATGGCACAGAATCGGACGCTACCAAAAGGCTGTTGAAGCATATCAGAAGGCTATTGATCGACAGACAACCGTCATCGAAGAACATGACAGACAGGCTTCCTTATTTTATATGCCTGAAACCGTAGAATACCCAGGGTGGTGGGACGATGTTTTCCAAAACAGAGAAGCTGCTTGTTGCCCTAGGCCTCTGTAGGAGACAGAAATGGAACAGTAAGGGCTTCTGTAGGTCAATTTTCCAAAATCGGCTTTGGACTGTAGTTCGGCGATTTATCGCCGTTGGAAACCGTTCCCAACGCCCGATGAATCGGGCAACTACAACAGAAACTTCATAAGGGTTTCGTAGGGAACAACGATCGTTGTTCCCTACCAAAATTCGTGTTTTGCGTTCTCTTTTTACATGAACCAATCCTGAGAGGAGATGACAATGTCTATTCCAATTTTAACCTTTTTTAATAATAAAAGCGGTGCTGGCAAGACATCCCTCGTCTATCATCTAGCGTGGATGATATCCGATATTGGTTACCAGGTACTTGCCTGTGACCTCGATCCGCAGGCGAACCTCACCCGTATGTTTATCAATGAGGAACGTCTAGAAATACTTTGGCCTGACGATGGACCAAGGAAAACCATCTATAATGCCCTTCAACCGCTTTTGGACGGGACCGGAGACGTTAAGCAACCTTACCTGGAGCGGATAACACCGAAGCTGAGCCTTATCGTCGGAGATCTCTCATTATCTGCTACTGAGGAGGCGTTTTCGATCCAATGGCAAGAGTGTCTTGACCGACGTCCACGGGCTTTCCGCGTTATTTCAGCACTATGGCGCCTTTTACGAACAGCAGCGAACGATAGTGGTGCTGACATCGTCTTGGTAGATGTTGGCCCCAACCTCGGTGCTATTAACCGCTCTGCGCTGATTGCAACCGATTACGTCGTCGTTCCACTGGGCGCAGATCTATTTTCGCTTCGGGGTTTGCACAATCTCGGTCCTACCCTCAAACGATGGAGGCAAGATTGGAAACGCAGACGAGAGAATTGGGACGCACCGGATTTTCCACTTCCACAGGGAGATATGCAACCTATCGGGTACGTAATGCAGCAGCACAGCGTCCGTTTGAATCGGCCGGTAATCGCCTATGACAAGTGGGTCAACCGTATGCCGGAGGAATATGCCCGGAACCTACTGGATGATAATGACGGACCTTATCCCGAGACACCGGAACAAGATGATAAACATGCCCTCGCGACTGTTAAACACTATCGAAGTTTGGTGCCGATGGCACAGGAAGCACGAAAACCCATTTTTCATCTCACCCCTGCCGATGGAGCAATTGGCAGCCATGCCGCAGCCGCCAACACTGCCGGCAACGATTTCAAGGCTTTGGCTGAGAAAATAATCGCAAGGATTAAACTTAGGGAAATGTAAACTATGTCAAATCACAACACCCGAATCCGAGACAATCACGAGCGAGGAACGGTCGGCGATTTTCTGAAGGCAAACATTGAGGACGGTTCATCACTCTCGGTTGTATCGGCATACTTCACGATCCACGCCTTTGAAGCACTCAAAGCGTATCTGTGGAAAATTGACGGACTGCGATTCCTTTTCGGTGAACCCGACTTTATCAAAAATCTCGATGCAAGGAACGCCGATCCGAAAGCCTTCAGAATTGAGGACGAGGGGTTGCAGCTTGACAAGCCGCTTCAACAGAGACCCATTGCCCAAGAATGCGCTAAATGGATAAAAGATAGGGTTGAGATTAAGTCAACCCGGCAATCGAATCTACTCCACGGGAAAATGTATCACATCGCCAACAACAGCGCGGAAAAAGCCATCATGGGCAGTTCCAATTTTACGGTGCAGGGACTCGGCTTGGGTCAGTCCAACAATAACATTGAACTCAATCTTGAGGTGGAGGACTCCCAAGACCGTCAAGACCTAAAAGCGTGGTTTGATGACCTCTGGAATGACAAACAGCGGGTCGAAGATGTAAAAGAAAAGGTAATTGCTAGGTTAGAGAAACTTGGGGACGATCAAGCACCAGAGTTCATCTATTACAAGACGCTCTACGAATTATTCCGGGACGACTTAGAAGCCCGAATGAACAACGAGCAGAAACTGGAAGACACGCACCTGTACGACACAAAAATTTGGAAGAAGTTGTACAACTTCCAGCAAGATGGCGTCAAAAGCGTTATCGCCCGTCTTCTACGGCACAACGGCTGCATCCTCGCCGATAGCGTGGGATTGGGCAAAACCTACACAGCATTGGCGGTTATCAAGTTCTTTGAATTAAGAAATGACCGGGTGCTGGTATTGTGTCCCAAAAAGTTACGCGAAAACTGGGCGTTGTATCCAGTGTATTACAGCCAACGCAACAACCCTTTCGAGGACGACAAATTCGGTTACTCACTTCTATCGCATACCGACCTATCCCGTTACAGCGGTGATGCCGATGGCACTGATTTGGCAGGCTTTAATTGGAGCAATTTTGACCTAGTGGTGATCGACGAATCGCACAACTTCCGCAACGACACCAAACCCAAGCGTGATGATGCCGGTAATATCACCCGCCACAGTCGCTACACGCGGTTGTTGGAGGAGGTTATCAAGGAAGGTTCCCAAACGAAGGTACTGATGCTTTCAGCGACGCCGGTCAACACCTCGCTCATTGACCTGCGGAATCAGATCTACCTGATGACCGAAAAGCGTGAGGCCGCCTTTGATAAAAGTTTGGGAATTAGCAATATCCGCACTTTACTGGGGCAAGCACAAAGAACGTTTAAGGCGTGGGAGGACAACCCGGACGAAGGCGGCGGTAGAGATAAATTGAAATTACTGAATGAATTGGGAGCCGATTTCTTCCAGCTACTCGGTGGCGTTTCTATCGCCCGATCTCGGCATCAGATAGAGAAATTCTACGCCGATGAAATAGAGAGAATTGGAGAGTTCCCCGAACAACCGAAACCAGAAAACCATCACCCACCCACCGACCTAGATGGCGTGCTCTCTTATAAATACTTGGCGGATCAGATAGAGAAATTCTCCCTGTCCGTTTACACGCCATCGAGTTACGTTACCAGCGAAGAAGCAAAACAACGATTGGCAAGAGAAAAAGAAGCGTTCCGATTCAACCAGTTAGACCGTGAGAAATTCCTAATTGGGATGATGCAAACTAACTTTCTGAAACGTTTGGAGAGCTCCGCACACTCCCTCACCGAAACGCTTGAACGCACAATCGGCAAAATTGATGACTTACTGGAAAAGATTGATCGTTACGAACAAAATCAGCAGATGCCGCAAACAGGGCCCGACCTTCTGCTAGATACCGACATCCTGCCGGAGGACGACGAAGACGATGAGGAATTTTTGGTGAATCGGGCGCGCCACCCTTATCACTTGAAAGAATTGGATTGCGTCCGTTGGAAAAAAGATCTCATAAAGGACAAAGCGACGTTGACCGAGGCGTGGGACAGCGTCAAAGCAATCACGCCGGCGCGGGATGGCAAACTTCAAGCGATTAAAACCCATATTCGGGACAAGGCAGAACACCCACCGACCAACAAGGACGGGGAGATCAACCGCAAGCTGCTGGTATTCACCACCTTCAAGGACACGGCGGAGTACCTCTATGAAAACCTGTCAGATCTGGCAGCGGAACTGAACCTGAAGGTGGCGATGGTCTCCGGCGATGTGACGCGAACCCAATCCCGCCCAAACAACTTCAACGCCATCCTGACCAATTTCGCACCACGCGCACGCGGACGCGCCGACGATGGGGACGATGAAATTGACCTATTAATCGCCACCGATTGTATATCGGAGGGGCAAAATCTACAAGATTGCGACACGGTATTGAACTACGACATCCACTGGAATCCAGTCCGTATCATCCAACGCTTCGGCCGCATTGACCGCATCGGCAGCCGCAACAAGAAGGTGCGAATGATTAACTATTGGCCCACCGAGGATATGGAAATCTACCTACGCTTGCAGAGCCGTGTGGAGGCCCGCATGGCACTCGCGGACGCGGCAGCTACCGGCACTGAAGATCCCTTGAACGAATCGGCATACGAACAAGCCCAGATGGAACTCAATTTCCGTGACCAGCAACTGAAACAGCTGCGCGAAGAAGTGCTAGACTTCGACGATCTCTCCGATGGGATTGTTCTGAGCGATTTTACCCTCGACTACTTCTTCACCCAACTGTTGCGGTATCTGGAAGACAACAAAAGAAAATTGGAATCGACTCCCAACGGCGTGTATGCAGTCACCCACGATGAAAATCGTCCGATGGAGAGGGGTGTCATCTTTTTTCTCCGCCAACTGAACACTAGCACTGATAAACAGAGAAAAGCAGCCAGTCCCATTCACCCCTTTTATGCGGTCTATATCCGTAACAGTGGTGACATCCGCTACGGTTGTGCGAACACCCGACAGGTGCTGGATCTGTTTGATTCAGTGGCTGTCGGAAAATCTGAACCACTGCAAAAGCTGTGCATCCAATTTGACAGTGAAACCCAAAACGGCGAGAACATGGGGTTGTATAACGGCCTGTTAAAAACGGTTATTGGCCACGTTAAGAGAGCACATACAACGGCACAAACCAACAATATGGGACTTAGCGGCACACGCAACTTTGAACTCCCTCTGGCATCCGAAACCCCGAGGGATACCAGCGATTTTGAGTTGGTAACATGGTTAGTGATCACAACTCCACAGTCATAGCAATGCCGTGGCTGTAGGAAAGATCTCCGAATCCCGACACCTCTCATTCTGTTGACTGTAGGAGGGGTTTCTCAATCCCGACACTGAACGAGGCGAGTTCAGGAACCTTGCCTGCTCTCCCCGATAAAATCGGGACAGGCGGAACGAGCCGAGAAAAAGATTATCGGTGCATTTAGCCCCAGTTGCTTTGAATCCCGATTCATTGAGGCGGAGCGACCTGTGCCATTTGTCTGAATCGCAGATTAAAACGGATTTAACAGATGACGCGGCTAAGGCAAAGAAAACGGGAATCCCAGTTCTTAGCCCCAGCGGGGCGATATGTTTATAGAATACCGGATAAACAAATATCCCAAGCCCCAGCGGGGCGACATGTGTCGGCTTGATGCGTGATACGTAAAGAGTTCATTGACTTAATTATTGTCTGAATCAGGATTTACAGGACTATATGACTCAAATTGACGCGCGTAAGGAATCAGATGTGTGTAGGGAACAACGATCGTTGTTCCCTACGGTTGCTGTTGTACCATTGCTCAACCTGAACAACTCCTGAAGGTCTCTCAACAAACAGGAACGAAACAGATGAACAGCGAAGAAATTAAAAAAAAGGAAGAAATCGAATCCGCCTTGGCGGCAATGACCGATGACGGTTTTTTGGAAACCTCAAAGGATCTGTTGGCGGTTTTGGGCTACCGTAGCGACCGGACTGCGGAACTCCCGGGAACGGCGGAGGACTTTATTCAGAGATTCCCAGCCCGGAACAGAAACACCGACACAGAGCAGGAATTCCGCAAGAACGTAGAATCAGTGGAGCTGGTGTTTCAGATTACAAGCGAAGAAATTGCCCCTAACGATCAGCCAACACTCTTTGAGTCTCCTGCTTTCGATGAGGGATATGTAAGAAGTTTCACCTTCTTTGCAGTTGAATTGAAAGATAAAGACTACCCGCGAGGCAAATATGCCCAGTTCACACGGGAAGTCAACAAACGGTTGGTGATGCCGGTTGTGGTATTCTTTCGCGTGAAAGACCGTCTGACCATCGGCTTTGTCGGTCGTCGTCAACACAGGCGTGACACAGACCGCGACGTGCTGGAACAGGTCACGTTGATCAAGGACATCCGTCTGGATCAGCCCCACCGGGCGCATATAGAGATTCTGTTTGAACTTTCGTTGGCGGAATGCGCGAAGTGGATGGCTGATCACAAGGAAGAGGAAAACTTTGATGGCTTGCTCGCGGCGTGGCTTGCCCGACTGGATACCTCTGAACTCAACAAACGCTTCTTCAACGAAATCGCCGACTGGTATTTCTGGGCTGTCGATCAGGTGAGATTCCCAGACGACGCGGGCGCAGATGTCAAGGTCCGCAACGCGACCAGCGTGATCCGACTGCTCACCCGGTTAATTTTTGTCTGGTTCACCAAGGAAAAAGGACTGGTGCCGGACGCGCTCTTTAACCCAACGAGCTTGAGGACATTCTCAACAATCTCGATCCGCAGGAAAGCTCCTACTACAAGGCGATTCTTCAGAACCTGTTTTTTGCGACACTCAATCAGGAGATGAACACCGCACAGAATCCCAATAACCGCAGATTTCGCGGTGAAGGACGACAGCACTACAACATCACATCGCTCTATCGCTACAAAAATTATTTTATTGATCCGGACCATGCCCTACGGCAGTTTGAGACAATCCCTTTTCTGAATGGCGGTCTATTTGAGTGTCTGGATGGGCCATCTAAAGAAGATGCCACGGTAATTCTACGGGTGGACGGCTTTTCTGACCGAGATAACAATCCGCTGCAAGTTCCTAATGAGCTATTCTTTTCCAACGAAAGAACCATTGATCTCAATAAGGCTTACGGCACAAGGGGCAAACGATATAAGGTGCGCGGCCTCATTCATATTCTCGACAGCTACAAATTCACGGTTGCCGAAAACACACCTATTGAGGAGGAGGTCGCCCTAGACCCCGAACTACTCGGCAAGGTCTTTGAAAACCTGCTCGCCGCCTACAACCCCGAAACCGAAACAACCGCCCGCAAGCAGACCGGCTCATTCTACACCCCTCGCGAGATTGTCAACTACATGACCGATGAGTCGTTGATTGCCTATCTGAAAAGTGAGCTCATGAGTCCTATTGATGTAGAAACGATGTCGCTGTCCGATGCACAAAAAGCAGAAATCGAGGCGAAACTTCGTGGGCTGCTTGCCTATAATGAAAAGCCACACCAATTCAATGAAGTGGAAGTTGAGGTCTTGATAAAAGCCATTGATACCCTCAAAATTCTTGATCCGGCGGTCGGTTCGGGTGCCTTCCCGATGGGGGTACTACATAGGCTCGTATTCATTCTCGGAAAACTGGACCCGCGTAACGAGCAGTGGAAACAACGGCAAATTGACAGAGTCGAAAACACCATTGAGATCGCAGGGCAAATTGACGATAGCGCATTTCGTGAAAGTGCCATCCGCGACCTTGAGGGAGAAATTGAGAGCATCAACGAGGCGTTTGAACGGAATGAACTGGATTACGGACGAAAACTCTACCTGATTGAAAACTGTATCTACGGCGTGGATATTCAGTCCATCGCCACCCAGATTGCCAAACTCCGCTGCTTTATCTCTCTCATCGTAGACCAACAAATTGACGATTCACGGGAGAATCGTGGCGTGCGTCCACTGCCGAACCTGGAAACGAAGTTTGTCGCAGCGAATACGCTCATCGGTATAGATAAACCGTTACAAATGGCAATCGGTGACACAGAGATTGACCGAAAAGAAAAGGAACTTGAGGATGTTCGCCGCAGGCACTTTCACCGCTCGCACCCCAAGAACCAAAGCCAAATACCGGGCCCGCGACGCTCAAATCCGCACCGCAATCAGTAAACTGCTTGAAGAACACAAGGGGCTCTCCCATGATGATGCCGATAGAATCGCCAACTGGGATCCATACAACCAAAATGCCTCCGCTGATTTCTTTGATCCGGAGTGGATGTTTGGTGTCAGGGACGGGTTTGATGTGGTGATTGGGAACCCGCCGTATGTAGTGAGCAAAGACAAACAGCTACGCAAAATTTATATTGAAAGTGTCTACGGTCGGCCCAACCTTTACGGATATTTTATCCACCGTGTATTGCAGGGCTTGCTAGCGGACAATGGGATTTTGACTTTCATTAACCCAAGGACGTTGCTTACAGACGCTTATTGTTCAGCACTGCGGACCTATGTCTTGAAGCACAGCCAGATTAGTTCAGTTTTGAACATTATCGATCGGCGGAATGTATTTGAATCTGTATTGCAAGCTTGTATTGTAAACAGTTTTCAAAATACGAGCATCACCAATCCAATTAGAATCAAAAGTATTTTTAGCAAGGAGGATATTTCAGACACAAATTGGCTAGAAATTTCACAAGACGATTTTCTATTTGAGCAAAACGCCGGCCCACTGTTCATTGTTGGAAATCATCACCGAATCTATGATATTTTTAGGAAATTGAAAACACTCAAATCTCTCAAAACGTATGGTTTATCTTTTACGACAGGAAAGATACAATGGGATTTATACAAATCTGCTTTGGGAAATGTTCCAACTCCTGTTTCAACACGACTCATTTGGGCTGAAAATGTCCAACGATATTGTTATTTAGACGCAAGAAAACGAGCAGATAGGATTTATATCAATGCACAATTAGAAAGATGTCAGCCCATTACTCATGATACTATCATTGCACAAAGAACAACCGCCGTGGAGCAACCGCGACGCATCATTGCTCACTTGTTTGCGCCTGACAGTTTTGGATATCCTATTCAGGCAGAAAATGGCACATCTTATCTGGAAGAAACTAAAGGCATACATTTGAAATTTGCTTTAGGAATTTTAAACTCAAAGTTCATTGATTTCATATTTCGACACCTCAATAGCAACACTCATGTAGCTGCCGGGGAGTTAAATGCCTTACCGTTCCCAGATTCAGAAGATTCTATTCAGGAGTCTGTCATCAACTTCGTCGATCAAATCCTCACCGCCAAGCGCACCGATCCAGATGCAAATGTATCCGAACTTGAAAAAAAGATTGACCAGATAGTATACTTATTATACGGCCTTACCGATGAAGAAATTGCTATTGTGGAGGGAGCGGAAAATGTCTGAATCACGGATTAGACGGATTCAGCGGATATCGCGGATTTTTTAATCCGTGTAATCCTTTAATCTGCGACAATCCGCGATTCTGACAATGAGGGGATTGGGATTGTGAAGGAAGGGTAAACAGGATAAGCAGGGCTGCGTCCAAAAATCCTGAGAATCCTTGAATCCTGTAAATCCTGATTCAGACAAAGGGGATATAGGGGTGTATCGGGGCAAGGATGCCCCTCCCACGTATAGCAGAGCCGATAGCGAACATTTCAATCTGTGTCAATTCGCGATTCTGACAATAAAGGGCAAACAAAACGAAAGGGAACACCATGCGAAAAATAGATCTACAACAGCAAGCAGTTGAGTTAATCAAACAACTCTCGGCCGAAAAGCTGCAAGCGATCTTTCACTATCTGACCGATCAGCAAGAAAAGAAAGAGTGGGAAGCGACTCACGAATTGGCAAGCGATCCAGAAATCGCCAAGAGTTTAGAACGTGCAGAAGCAGATATAAAAGCGGGAAGGCTAAAACGTTGGGACGATGTTAGACGGGACGTTTGATGTAGAACTCACTAATGATGCAGCGACGCATTACAACATTCAGACAGTGAAGAAATCACCATTGTAGTGGAAAAATCATAAGCATGAAAAATCAACCCAATCCCCAAGACGCCCTAAACGCAGTTTTGGAAATCATCGGCAAGATAGCAGAAAAATCAGAGAGGGGCAATTATATCTACCGGGGTGAACCCAGACGCTATAGAAAAGTGTCGTCAAGCCTTTGGCGTGTGTGCAAGAGTAAAATGAAGACGGAGAACTTTGATATACAGGCTATTGAAGGCCCAATACTGGAGTCGGCTAAAAACTATACTTCCGAACAAGAGGAGATTGAAATCTGGGCGGAACTCCAACACTATGGAGGGCACACCAATCTGATAGACTTTACGACCGACAGCCATATAGCCCTCTTCTTCGCCTGCGACCGCTTCTTTGACAAACCCGGCAGGGTTGTTTTTTTGGGAGAGGAAGCGCAGGACGAGAATCGAGTTGAGAAAAAAACTCAAAATCCACGAAACCGTATCATAGCCCAGAAGAGTATATTCATTTGACCGCCCACGGGAGTTGTTGAGCCAGACGATGTAATTACTATCCCAGCACACATCAAACAACCGATATTAGGTTACTTAGACAAACATCACGGCATATCTGCAGAGACCATCTACAACGACCTCCATGGGTTTATTAGAAATCAGGACATGCACCAGATTGCCTCTATAACGTTTTATGTCGGGTCAATCCAGCAACACACAGGAGACGCGGAGAATGCAGACACAAGCGAAACTTGAACATTACAATAAGGCAATTGAGCACTATAGCGCAGCAATAGCAATGCAACCCAATTTTGTCATCGCCTACAACAATCGCGGCATTGCTTACGCTGATAAAGGTGAGTATGATCTTGCTGTTGAAGACTTTAACGCGGCAATCAAGCTGAAACCGGACTATGCGATTGCCTACAACAATCGTGGGACTGTTTACCGCATCATAGGTGAGTATGACCTGGCCATTGAAGACTGTAATAAGGCGATAGTGCTTGATCCCAGTTACGCCGAGCCTTATAGCAATCGTGGTGCGGCTTATCGGGAAAAAGGCGAGGAGGATCGCGCGATTGCTGACTATGACAAGGCGATAGAACTGAAACCCGATTTTGTCGAGGCATACTACAATCGCGCGATTGCTTACATCAAAAAAGGCAATTTTGACCGTGCCATCGTAGGCAATGCCAAGGCGATAGAACTGAAACGTGATCTCGTTGGGGCCTATAGCAAGCGTGGTGAAGCTTATGTTAAAAAGGGCAATTTTGACCATGCTATTGAAGATTATAACAGAGCAATAGAACTGAAACCTGACCTTGCCGAGGCTTATAACAACCGTGGTAATGCTTACAGTAAAAAAGGCAATTTTGACCGGGCGATTAAAGATTATACCAAAACGATAGAACTGAGACCTGACCTTGTTGAGGCGTATAACAATCGCGGTGAAGCGTGGTTACACCTCGGAGAATGGGAAGAAGCCAAGTCAGACTTGACGACTGCCAAAGATATGGGACAGGATATCATTGGCTCTTTTCAAAATGACTACGAAAACGTTGCACACTTCGAGGGTAGAAATGGGATTAAGTTACCGGAAGACCTCGCCGAAATGCTGACACCCCAGCAATAAGCATCACCGCCGATGTTTTTTATCTGTGTAATCCTTTAATCCGCGTCAATCCGCGATTCTGACAATGCAGAAAGGAGACGGCTCGGTGAATAAGAAAAAAGACGTGGAATTTGATTATCAAACGTATATGAAAGAAAATCTGCCAGATCTCGACGAAATCCACCGGGGCCCGGAGGCGCGTCAAAAACGACGCGAAGCCGTCATCCATAACAATCGTGGGGTGGCTTACGCGAACAAAGGGGATTACGACCTTGCGTTTGAAGCTTTTACCAATGCGATAACACTGAATCCGAACCTTGCGATGGCATATAGCAATCGTGGCGGTGCTTACCGCGACAAAGGGGACTACGACCGTGCCATCGAAGATTGTACCAGAGCGATAGCGTTGAACCCTGACCTTGCCATGGCGTATAGCAATCGTGGGAGCACTTACGAACGCAAAGGGGATTATGACCGTGCCATTGAAGACTTGAGCAAAGCGATAGCGTTCAAACCCGATCTTGCAGAGGCTTACGGCAATCGTGGGGGTGCTTACGCGAACATAGGGGATTATGACCGTGCCATCCTAGACTATACCAGAGCGATAACGCTGAATTCCGATGCTGCCCAATCCTATAACAATCGCGGTGTGGCTTACTATAAAAAAAGGGATTATGACCGTGCCATCGCGGACTATACCCAAGCGATAGAACACAAGCCCGATTTTGCGGAAGCCTATTATAATCGCGCCGAAGCGTGGTTACACCTCGGAGAATGGGAAAACGCCAGATCAAATCTAATCGTCGCTGTGGCGATGGGAGTAAATGTTATCTACGGATTTCGTAACGAATACCCAAGCGTTTCGGACTTCGAGCGAAGAAATGGGGTGAAGCTACCGGCGGACATTGCCGCGATGCTAACACCCTAGGGATCAGTATTAACGTTGACGGATTGAAATCCGTGCCAATCCGCGATTCAGACAAAGAAATTAACCATCATGGCGGGAAAATCATGACAACACAAAACCGATCCGAACCCCAAACCGATGAGCAGTCGAGCAAATCCACTTCACAGCTGCCGGATACCACCCCCGCTCAGCCAATCGAAGCGCAGCCTGACCAAGATTCGCCAAACCTGAAGGTGATTGATAGTCCGCTTGAGCATCGACTCCTGGAAATGGAATCGCAACTCACCCACAAATTGGATACGATGCAATCCAAAATAGATAGCAGCTTTTCAGGATTGCGCGACGATATCTCCGACCTAAATGATTCCCTTAACGAGTCAATGGATCGACTCGAAAACTCGGTAGATCGATTTACCACGACGATGAAATGGTATATTGTGATAGCCGGGGGAACGGCAGTGATTGTGATTGCGTTGTTACTGTGGAATGTTTTCTTTGACTAATGGAGAAAAAAATGAGTCCTACAAACACAAACGAAAATTGGGAAACCGAAACGACGGTCACCGATGAGCAGGTGGTCTTCTACAATGAGAACGGCTACCTCAAATTTGGCAGGATCTTCACCCAGCCAGAGTTAGACGAACTGCGCGATTATGTCGATGGCATGATCGCATCGCTACCCGAAGGCAAACGCCCAGAACAGATGGACGTGCCACATGTCGAGCATCCCTATCTGTTCAAATACCTTGCAGACCCGCGTGTGTTAGATGTGATTGAACGGTTTATCGGGCCCGATATCCTTCTCTGGTCAAGCCACTTTATCAGCAAACGGACAAGCGACGGACTCGCGGTGCCGTGGCATCAGGACGGCGTCTACTGGGGCGAACGGTTGCAACCGATGCGCGTCATCACAATGTGGCTGGCAGTCGACGAATCAACGCTCGAAAACGGGTGTATGCGCGTGATTGCCGGTAGTCATAAGCTCAGGGATCGGCGGTACGAGAAGGTGAATCCGGAGAAGCACCTCTTTGGCAGAGAGGTCATCGCTGAGGATCTGGATGAATCGAGGATCATTGATCTGGAGTTAGCGGCCGGCGAATGCCATTTCCACGATGCGTTTACCATCCACGGTTCCGCTCCAAATACCTCGCAAAAACGTCGATGCGGCTATACGATGCGCTATATGCCGGCAGATGTCCACTGCAATGACCCTTCATTAAGACCCGCCCATGACATCTATCTCCTGCGCGGTCAGGATCGAACGGACGGTTTCAACACCTACACCCCGCTGCCAGATTTCTAACTCGGATATAGGGAAAACGTAGGTATCAGAAACCGAGTTTTTGTCAAAAACTCGGTTTCTCAATTTTTAAGACTTTTCTTCTTACGCATCACCAATTTACGGGTTACGAGCCATGTCAAACAAAAAGATCTATACTCGGAATGAACTGATCGAAATTGTCCGGCAATTGAAAGCGGACGGCAAAGTTGTCGTGACGACCAACGGTTGTTTCGATGTGCTCCACGTCGGTCATCTGCGCTACCTGCAAGCCGCACAGGCACTCGGTGACATCCTTGTGGTTGGCGTCAACAGCGACGACTCGGTCCGTGTCCTCAAAGGGGAAAACCGTCCCCTCCTCCCCGAAGACGAACGCGCCGAAATGCTCGCAGGCTTGGGGTGTGTCGATTACGTCACGATCTTCCCCGAACTCGATCCAATCGACCTACTATCCGCCCTCAGGCCGAACATCCACGTTAAAGGCGGCGATTACACAATCGAGCGGGTTATCGAGCGGGAGGCGGTCGAATCGAACGGGGGCAAAGTGATACTTGGGTTGAACGTGCCGGGCAAATCGACCACCGATCTCATCGAAACAATCCGCGAAAGATACAAATAGTAGTAGGCATACTCCGTATGCCGTAACCGCAGTTAAACCAATGAACTAATGAACCAACGTAGAAAGGAAATCATGGGATGCAGATTAACGTCAAAGTTGGAGATTTCAGGACAGAAGCTGCCGATGCGATCGTATTCGGCATATTTGAAGGAGAACCCCTCGTCAGCGTGGCGCAAGCCGCCGATGCAGCGACGGATGGCGCAATTAGCGAACTGATTGACGCCGGCGATTTCAAAGGCGAGCACAAACAGACCGCGCTGCTCTACACCAGAGGGAAGCTCACCGCCTCACGGATTTCGCTGGTCGGTCTGGGGAAAAGTGAGGAGTTAGATTCAGAGAAGGTGCGTCAGGCAGCGGGCAAAGTTGTCCAAGAACTTCAGGATCTGGGACTAAAAACCGTCGTGGTCGCGTTGCCGCCGGAAACCCCACCAGAGATAGCACAGGCTGCCGCCGAAGCCAGTCGCCTCGCGCTCTACCAATTCAATCAGCACAAGACGCAGGGACTCGATAAGGTCAAGAGTCTTGAGTCCATCACCTTCCTCGTAACGGACGAAGCGACCAAGTCTATGGTTGAGGGAGGCGTTGTCGTTGGCGACGCGATTGCAAACGGGACCAACCTCGCACGCGATCTAAGCAACCAACCGCCGAACCACTTGACCCCAACGATGCTTGCTGACAAAGCGGTTGAGGTCGCAAATGAGGTCGGGTTGAAATGCGAAGTCTTTGACCAAGCACAACTCCAAAAGAAGGGGTTTCGCACCTTACTCGGCGTGTCTCAGGGAAGTGCCGAAGAACCGCGATTTATCGTCTTAGAGCATATCCCCGAAGGTGAGGGGAAGGACACCGTTGCGTTTGTTGGAAAAGCCATCACCTTTGATAGCGGTGGATTGTCGCTCAAATCCGGCAGCGGTATGATGGACATGAAGCACGATATGTCCGGCGCAGCGGCAGTACTTGGCGCGATGCAGGTGGTTGGCAGTCTTAAACCGGACCTGCATGTCGTTGGACTGATCGCAGCGAGCGAAAACATGCCGAGTGCCACCGCCCAGCGGCCGGGAGATGTTGTCGAAAGCTACGGCGGCAAAACAATCGAAATCCTCAATACGGACGCAGAAGGTCGGTTGGTATTGGCGGATGCGTTGGGCTATGCCGCTCAGTATAACCCGAAAGCGGCGATAGATCTGGCAACCCTGACAGGTGCTGTCATCACTGCTTTGGGAAATATCGCTTGCGGGATGATGGGAACGGATAACGCGCTGATGGCTAAAGTCAGAGCCGCTGCACAGAAAACACATGAACGGGTGTGGGAACTCCCCTTGTGGGACGATTACGACGAACTAATCAAAAGCGATGTGGCTGACGTCAAAAATATCGGAGACGGAACAGCGGGAACCATCGTCGGCGGGGCGTTCCTGAAGAAATTTGCGGAAGGCTATCCGTGGGTACATCTCGATATCGCAGGTACGGCATGGGATGTCAAAGGTTCGTCATATATTCCCGGCAAGGGCGGCACCGGTTTCGGTGTGCGGCTACTGGTGCAATTCGCGCGCGATTGGGTTTCGTAATTTTTGATCGACGCGCTCCAAGGCAGGTTTCAAGTAGGTCTAGATTCACATCTTGATACAGCATTGCTCTTCCCCCTGCTTGCGGGGGGACTAAGGGGGGTAGACTGAGGGGGATGTGAGAGGGACCTCCTTGCCCCGATACGCCCGATGAATCCCCGATAAATTGGAATTAAGAAACCCCGACTTGTCGGGGAGGAGCGCAACGTGTATAGCCACGAACCTGAATTCGTGTAATCCTTTAATCCGTGTCGATCCGTGATTCAGACACATTACGCATTACACTCATATCCAAAGGGCTCTGACAATGGAGGAGGGACAATTATGCTGCGCTTTATCTGTGTTGTGTGCCTGTCACTCCTACTATCCGGGTGTGCTGCCTCCATACCTCAACTTGACCTGACACCCAAACAGATGAACGGTATCGATCGTTTGATTGGCGAAAACTTCTTAACCTTTCATGCCGACATCGAGCCCATACTGGGAGAAGCGCGGAAGACGATAGAAAACGACACGCCCACTTACGACTTTGGGGATAAATATCGATTCAGAGGATTAACCGCAGGTATTCTGAACGACAAAGTGGCAATGCTCTCGTTCTATGCTCATAGACGGCTCACCCCGCACGAGGCGATTTATGCGTTAGGCTATCGGGAACTGCCCGACTTTAGTTGGATCGATGGGCGACCTGTATATATTCTTAACACAGAAAACGGCAAACGCATCTTCTTTGTAGTCCAACATTCAGGTTGGACATTTGTCCGCATCTTCTCTAATGCACTAGATGTAAAAAAACATTTCAACCTACAAATCACACCATTTCCATATCCGTCATTCTATTTCTCAAAGTCGAACTAGGGCGCGTTGACATTTATGTGAGGCGTGTCTATAATTCGTCAATAAGTCCCTATCGTAGGGGCGAGGTTCCCTCGCCCAATCCCGATTTGAGGATTATCGCGTTGCGGAACGGATTGGGAAACCCAACCCCTACAGGAATTGACTCAATGTAGGGGCAACCCCCCGATAGATCGGGATGCAAGCCCTTGTGGTTGCCCTGCTGTAGGTCAATTTTCCAAAATTGACGGTTTCGTGTCGAGATATGAATCCCGACCTACAGGCTAATGAACCAATGAACTAATGAACCAGTGAACTAACTTACTGGATAACCTGAACCCCAAGCTCCGCTGCCGTTCGGTGCAGGAAATCGCTCACCTCCGACAATTCTTCCTCTTGGGCACCTTCGACAATCAACGGATACTCTGGATCAAGCGCGTGCATTCGGCGGATGTAAGTTTTGAAATCCAGCATTCCCTTGCCGGGCGCGCGGGTCGGCAGGTGGAGGGTATGTTCGTTGGTGAGGGTGATGTCCTTTGCATGTCCGCTTACAATATGGCTGCCGAGGGTGTCGAAGATCTGATCAATGTATTCGCCGGTCCTGTAGACCGTCTTGAGCGTCACCCAGTTTGCTGGATCCAGATCAGATCTGACCCACGGTGAATCTACCGCATCAAGAATCTCCTTCGTGACCTTCTCATTTGCAAGTACGACAAGCTGATGCCCCTCCAAACTGAGATAAACCTGATTATCCGCCGCCGCCTTCGCGCACTCTCGCAAACTCTTGATTAGCTGCGCCTTGCTTTTTTGACTCCAGTTATCAGGGTGAGGATTCCACGGTCCCGTTGGGTTCATCGATCCCGGGCCCGTGTCGATGCCCCGCGCCCCAATATCGCCGGCAACTCTGAGTGCTTCCTGTACCGTGCACACCGCTTTTTTGCGCTCCGTCTCGTCGGGGTGAATCAAGCACTGCCAATAGCCTGTCGTTTGATACATCCGAATGCCTTCGTCCGCTAGGATATCGCGGACTCTGTGGCATTGGGCGGTTGTTGTTTCAAATGGATCATTCTCGCGAAAGCGGGTGAACACACCCGAAAATCCGAATGATTTGACCTTCTGTGCGATTTCCGGCGTGAAGTCATCCATATTGCTCGGCAGAAATGTGCCGCTCATTCCAAAACGCATAATTCTCTCCCTTGGATAGGTAGAGGCAGGTCTTGTGCCTGCCCAAGATGGGCACCCGCAAGGGGGGCTACAAACCAACTTCTCCCCCTGCTTACGGGGAGCCTGAGGGGGTAACAAATTAGTTCATTATAGTGAATTCAAAAAATAAATAGACATTTTTGCCCCTCGGTTTCGATCCCGATTTATCGGGGCCGGTAGGGGCGTTATCCTAACCGCACCGGTTTGAAGTGTCTCATTAATTCTAAGGTCCACTATAGTTTATTTCGTCCTGAACGACATCGGGTCGATTACCGATAGAGGGCGGAGATAATATCCGTTTTTGCTGCTCCGTCAACTCGCCAAGCTTGCTGAGGTCATAGAAGTTTCCAGACCATGCCGAGTGCCCGGGGCTGTATTTGTAGAGCAGTGATCGGCGTTCATGCACAGCACGCCACGGCATCGTTCCGTGGATGACAGCTTCGGTGAAGAAAATCACGTCCCCAGCCGTGGCAGCCGGTTGGACGACATAATGTGCGGGTCGATCAAAATTGCGTACATCTGTGGGCAGGCAGGTGGCGAAGTTACTCTTGTGACTCCCCGGAATGCACGAAAAGCCGCCATCGCCGTCCCCTACCTCCGATAGGCAGTAGGTCATCACTATCAGTCCATTTCGGATGACCCCATCTCGGTATTTGTACCAGTGATCCCCCTCAGGCCCCCCAGCACGCCCGCCATCCTCTCCGCCGTGCAGTCTCCCACGACTTTCACCTTGACTCATGAAGATAGCGTAATCGTGATCGAGGCGGAACGTGGGACCCAGTAACTCAATGAGGTATGGCAAGATTTTCGGATGGTCAATTAGCTTTTTGAAGGGCGAACCCCAGAGGGTCGGATGTCCAGAGCGATCCCCTTGATCAATAATCTTGTTCAGTTCGTTGACTTCGTCGAGTGTCAGCACATCTTTAATAACCAGATAGCCTTCAAGATCGACGAGGAATTTTTCTTCGTTTGTCATGATAAAAATCCTTTTCTTAAATCATCAAGCCACGAGGGATTTAGCGCAAATCCTGCAACTGTGTGATGGGCCCCGTATTCCCAAAGCCGAGTTCAATCGCTCGTTCCAGCATTTTTTGGCGACGGGGCCCTGCGGTCGAAATCAAACGATCACTGTAGAATCGTCCCCAACCCTTCGTCTCCCCGGCGAGGAAGGTCATAAGCCAATCAAAATGTTCCTGATTCTTCTCAGATGTCGCGTTCGGGACACAGTTGATATGGATAGCGCGTCTGCCGTAGTTGTCACTCAGGGCAGCGTGATACGTCTTGTGATTCATGAAAAGCACATCCCCCGGCTCATTGCAGAGCGGATAACGCCCGGGCATTTCGTCGGGAAGCGCACCGAGTTCATCTCTCATCTGGTTAATTGCTTCCCCAAACTCCTTGAAATGGCTGCCGGGGATAACGGTCAGACAACCATCTTCGGGTCCGAGCGGATCAAGATAAATCGCCGCTCGCATACTGAAGTAACCCTCCGGGGCGTAGGCGTCGTGATGCCATCGGGTGCCGCCGGTATGGATAATCCCTTCGCTGAGAGTTAGGATGAAGTCTTCGCCCATCAAGCCCTCAAAAATATCTACAATCTTCTCATGGTCTAGCAGGGGGTAAAGCACTTCTGGGTGGTAGTCAAAGAAAGGAACAATCTGTTGCCTTTTCTCTCCCGCTTGTGGTGGGGGTGCACCTTTGCGCGCCAACCGCATCCCCTCGTCGAAGGCGTCGGAAATTGCCTCCATCTCCGCAGGCGACAGCAAGCCCTTGTACTGAATAAATCCGAACCGCTGAAAATAGTTAATATCTTCCTGATCCATAGCTATTTTCTCCCGTATACAATAAAGTAGTGGGTATACGCCGTATGCCGTAACCTCAAGAGTTCATTAGTTCAAGAGTTCACTAGTTCATTAATTGCATCAATGCACCAATAACCCCATTTGGTTGTTAAGATATGAATCTCAACCTACAGGAACTACACACGAATCAATGAACCAACAACTAACGAACCGATGCACTATCAGCGCGGTGCCGATTGATAAAATCCCAGTCCAATTCTAGCCCCAACCCCGGTTTATCAGTCATAGTGATCTGTCCGTTCACTACCTGGAATGGTGGATTATACAGCTTCGACCAGATCTGGAACGGTTCGCAACTGGGACACGCAGGCACCATCAGGCCGTTCGGCACTGCGGCGACAAGGTGGCAGTTGACATCCGGAAACTGTGCGCCGTGCGGTGCGATGGGTAGGTGGTACGCCTCGCAGAGCGCAGCGATTCGCATGAGTCCGGTATAACCACCGCCGATCAGGATGTCCGTCTGTACCAGTTGGAGCGCACCTTCATTGATGAGTCTTCTTATGCCGTAGAGGGTTCCCTCGCCCTCCGCACCAGCCACGATAGCACTCGTGGCTTCCTGCACCATTCGCATGTAGAGGGGCTCATCGTCGAGCCGAACCGGTTCCTCAATCCAATACAGCTTATAAGATTCGAGCCGACGGGCGGTTTCTACCGCTACCTTACCACTCCAAGCGCGGGATACATCTATCATCAGTTTCTTATCGGGTCCGAGTGCCTCTCGCGAAAGGCGTACCTTGTCCAACACCTCTTCGGGTGTGCAGCTGTTGAAGTGAAGTTTGATCGCATCATAACCCAAATCGGCGTGTTCTTTGACCTCGTCGGCAACCGCTTCTGGAGACTGATCAATGTAGCCGATACCATCAGCATAGGCGGGAACTGTATCCGTGTAACCGCCAAGCAGTCGCCACACCGGCTGACCACACACCTTTCCGTACAGATCCCACAGCGCAATGTCCAGCGCGCCTATTGAGGACATAGCAGCGCGTCCCGGTCCACGATATCGCCATGCCGACTCATACATCTGATCCCAGAGCCGGGCGATTTGTCGCGGATCTTGACCGATGAGAACGGGAGCAAGGTCACAAGAAATCAGTTGCGGGTTTCCGCCTCGACCGATGCCGGTCAAACCTTCATCGGTGTGTATGAGAACATTGATCCAATCTCTAGTTACCCCTGTTTCAGGCAACCCGAATGGGTGTTTCAGGACGATAGATTCTACATGTTTGATACGCACCGGTTTTTCCTCCATGCTTCATAAATATCTGTTGAGCACCGTCTTCCGGTGTGGCTCTGATTATAAGCAAATCCGAATGTAGGTCAAGAAAAAAATAGGGTATCACTACTGTTGTGTCTGGAATGCTGCTTGACGTTTGGGCGAACGATTAATGGTGTAGATACCAAGTGCAACTAGCACCGCCCCGATAGTGAGACCAGCAGTAATTGGTTCACCGATGAGGAGATTGCTCAGTAAGATTCCCCAGAGCGGTGTCGTGAAAAAGAGTACGGAGAGGCGGCTCGGAGGATAATCCTTTAGCAAGAGCGTCCATGCGACGAAACAGAATCCCGCGATTCCGGCCCCTTGATACAAAATCGCGAATAGGGCGGGATAGGAAAAACCGTAGCCCGCTTTTCCCTCAAAAATTGCGCTCAGAGTGAAAAAGATGGGAACGCCGATGACCATCTGTGATACCAATACACAGTAGGTATTGATATGCTGGATGAGGCGATTGGTGACGACGATAAGGAGTCCGAGCAGAAAACCGCCGAGCAGCGTCAGCAGATCGCCAAGCAAAAATTCTCCTGTGCCGCCGATGAAATTATCGCGAAACACGAAACAGATCCCACCGAAGGCGAAGGTTAATCCTAGTGCCTTCCGGCGTGTCATGTGATCACCCGGAACGACGAAGTGTGCAATAAGGGCGACAAAAAGCGGATAGGTGTTTGTCATTACAGCGGTTCTACCCGCGCGTGTAAAGTCCGCTCCCACATTAAGAGCAGCAATCTGCGTTATAAATAACAGGGCACTCAAAAACAGCCGCAGGAGCTCGTGCCGCTGCGGCTTGATCGATAGGCCGTTAGCTGACGCCCAACTTGCGATAAGGACAAGCCCGATCGTAAACCGGAGTCCCGCCGAGGCGAATGGAGAGAATTCTTGTAGTCCGATTTTGAGGGATACAGCGTTGCCGCCCCAAAGCATCGCTAGAAAAAGGACAAAGCAGATAACCCTCGGAGGGATAACATTTTTACTAGTTGGGTGAAGTGTTCGGCTCATGTCAAGAGAAAGTGCAAAAAGCGTGATACGTGATTAGGAGAAAGGAACATTTTGTAGGTGTGCCCCGCTTCACGCGCAATCCCCAAGGAATCGTTGGTGATTTCATCAGGAACCGAATTTTCCCATTCTTCATAGTTCATTTGACTGCATTGGATATCTTTTCACGTCTCACGCATCAATATTGGCGACGATGCCAATCATCCTCCCACAGGTTAAACGATCCCTCACGATAAGGGTGCTCGGCGATCAGATCTTCGTTCAGTGTCATACCGAGACCGGGGCCATTTGGCAAACTGAAATAGCCATCAATCACTTCGGGACACCCAGTCGCTGCCTCCTTGACCCACGCCTCTGAGAAGTCATTGAAATGTTCCTGAATCTTAAAATTAGGCGTGCAAGCGGAAAAGTGCAGCGCGATCGCGGTAGACACGGGGCCACCCACATTGTGCGGCGCAACCAGCATATAACACATATCCCCAATCGCTGCGATTTTCTTCGTCTCCAGAAAACCGCCTGTTTGTGTGATATCAGGCTGGAGGATATCCGCCGCTTGGAGATTGATCAGCTCACGGTACTCAAACTTGTTGTGGAGTCGTTCGCCGGTGGCAACAGGAATATTAATGCTTTCCTCTGCCTTTGCCAATGCCGCAAGATTATCGGGCGGGACCGGTTCTTCGACCCAACTTGGCTCGAACGGTTCTAATTCGCGCGCTATCTGGATAGCCATTGCGGGACTGAAGCGGCCGTGCATCTCAATCAGGATTTCTACCTCGGGGCCCACCGAATCACGTACCGCTTCGACCAGCGAGACAGATCTTAGCCTTTCCTCATACGAGAGTTCATAAAAGCCCGCGCCGAATGGATCAAATTTGAGTGCCTTATAGTCTTTTTCAAGTACCTGTTTGGCGGCGGCGTGAAATTCTTCGGGGGTGCGTTCCACCTTATACCAACCGTTGGCGTATGCCTTCATCTTATCCCGACACGCGCCTCCGAGCAGTCGATAGACCGGCTGGTTGAGTGCCTTGCCGACGATATCCCAACACGCGATTTCGACCACACTAATTCCTGTTGCGACAATCTCCCCAGCACGTCCATAATCGTTACGGAACATCCGCAGGTAGAGGTCTTCGGTATTGAACGGATCACTACCGATAACGTGGCGCTTCTTTGCACCATCGAGATATGCGACCAGTGCGTCCGTGCGGTTGTTCATCCGTACTTCACTGACACCGGTCAACCCTTCGTCAGTTTCCACTTTAACAAAAGTCAGGTTGCGCCAACTGGTGCCCATGACTAATGTCTTAACATCGGTAATTTTCAATATTGCGTCTCCTTGTTATCTTGACTTTAAGCAGATTATCTTGGAGTTCAAGATTCTATTCCTTTGATTTATAGTGAATTCAAAAAATAAATAGACACTTTCGCCCCCCGGTAGGTGCGGTTTCCTAACCGCACCGGATAGGCACAGTTGGAAACTCTGCCTGCGATCCTGATTTATCGGGGAGTGTCTACCCAACGGGAGAACAGTAGGTGCGGTATCCGAACTGTACCGGTTTGGCGTGTCTCATTAATTCTAAGGTCCACTATAATTCAGCCATTATACTTGATTTGAGAGGCATTGTGTTAGAAAAACTTGTATTTGAAAAGGGTTATTCATGAGGAATGATGCGGCGCTTCAGCTCTGCCATGTTGAAACGATCACTCTCTAGAAAATCAAAATACTCCGCTTCCTCTTCACGAACTGCCTCTGCCCGTTTCACCACATCTGCAGCGATACCGATTGGGACGGAGACCAGACCACTTTCATCGCCGTGCAGCAGATCGCCCGGTGAAATAGTCAAACCACAGACCGACACCGTTACATTGAAGTCAATGTACACACCATAACCGTGCGAGACGACCCAGCCAGTCGAAAAGACATGAAAATCCGGTGTGCGTTGACGAATGGCACTTCGGTCACGGCCGTTGGCATCAGTAACAAACCCCACGCATCCCAGCTTGCTTGCAATCGTGCAGAACATATCGCCGAACAGACAGCACCGCTTGCGGTCATGCCCAACGTGTTGAACAACGAGTACCGATGGCTTAGGTGCGACATCAATCGCCTCCACCAGATCATCAACGCGCGAGGTCCTCGTGTCGCCGGGTGTGGTGGTATCGGCTGTCACCGTGACAGCGTAGCCGACCATCGGTGCAGCGATTTCAGGCATCTGACAAATCAATTCATTGTTGGCATAGCCCATAGTTGGGTCGCGCACTTCAAAGTGTTCAATTGCATTGGCAACTGTTGCGCTATCATACTGTCGCAGTGCTTCGATTAATTGTGGTGATTGTATTTGGCTCATTAGGCATAGACCTTCCTTGATTGAGGTTAGGTGCTACCGGTATCCAGACATCACGGTAAATTCTAAAAAACGCCAGAACTTTCCTAAGCCCTTGATAGATAGTGCTACAAAGCTAGAAAGGTGCAATATTAAGCACCGCCTTTTCTTCAGGCGTCAGCGCGGCAATCTGCTCATCGGTCATATCTCTGAAATGCGTGTTTGGCGGAACCCCAGCCTCAAGTCCCCAGATACGCCGCTCGGCTTCGGTCATCGCTGCGCGAACCTCCGGTGATACATAGCGGTAGGAATCGTTGAACCCCTTAATCCACCACCGCTGGAAATAAAAAATCAGCGAGTATCGTGGGCTATCGCTGGAATTGATCCCCCCGGTATGCCATAGACTCGAATCCCACAGGAATACCGATCCCGCCGGTGCCTCAGCGATGATACCTCCTGGTGGTAGGGTTTCTGGTTCTTCGGGTGGGATTTCGAGGGACAGGTGCGAGCCGGGCCAGATCATTGGACCGCCCGTTTCCGCTGTGAAGTCGACTATCGCCCACACGGACTGAATTGCCATCGGATAGTGCACTCCACCGATGAAAGGCTTCACAGTGAAGTCTGCCCAGTCAGCGTGTAGATTTCCTCCCAGTCGGGTTGCGTCCTTCTTACCGGTCGGCATTGGAGTCCGTATCACTACATCATGTGCGAACATGTCCTCGCCGAGTACGCGACGTGCTACCTCGATCGGTGCCGGATTACGAAGTAGCATCCCGTAGAAATGTGGATGCTTGCCTTGGACGTTGAACGCATGTCGAAGATTTTCGTTCTGCAAGCCGTACTTGCGACCAATGGCTTCTTCGGCATCCAATGTCTCTTCGATTGCTTGCTTGGTTGCTTCAACTTCCGAAGGCGGCATCACACTGTGCATGATAGTGTAGCCGTCCTGTTCCAATTCAGTTGCATGTCGCTCAATGTCAAAGGTTTTCATGGCATTTCCCTTCTTGTCTGATGCTAAGAGATGCTTACTATAAATAGATTTGGGGTATCTCCGTGATAAGATCTTGACACTTGGACGCTTGGACACGTATTATTCGGTAGGCAATGCAATACGACGCGGGGACCACGGTTGGGTAAACTGGAGTGGCAGACCGGATATAGTTATGAAAATCGAATATATCGTTGATGGCAGTATATATAATTATTGCACTACAGGCAATCGCCCCGAAAACAGCTTTGCTCCGATTCACCCTCCAATTCATCCCATCCCCACGGGGCGGACATCGTAAATCCGTGTAGCCGCGGGTGCGTTGGCTATTATAGTGGATACGTCCGAAAGTTGTCAAGCGGTTAAGAACAAGTAACCCACAGCGTTGTCAGCTGTACTGCCACCGGAAATTAGGTCCACTCCCTACACCAAGATTGTGATACAATAGCAATTGAATAATCTGTCAGTGGTCATCAAACGTGCTTGTCAAACCACCCAATCGGTTGCGGGGTTAGGGCAATGGGTCAATCGGATTGAGAACCTTGACATCTGTCGACCCAATCAGGTGTGGGTTGGCGATATTACCTATGTCCGACTCAAGGGACAATTTGTCTATGTGTTCGTGTTAATGGATGTGTTCACCCGCGTAGTTAGAGGCTGGCAGGTGTGAGCCGACACTTGACAGAACCGCTCACATTGAAGATGAAATCGGGATCGAGCAAGGAGACTTCGCCCCTACGAAACTGTGGATTCACTTACAGAAAGGTAGTATTTCAGATGAAAATTACGATGACACTACTTATGCTTTTGGTTCTATTTTTATCAAACGTTCTCGCTAACACAGCGGTATACAAAGATGAATTCGTCGGACATCCTGAGGGCGTTAATAGCGTCGCATTTAGTCCGGATGGCAAGCTGCTCGCTAGCGGGAGTTGGGACAAGACGGTGCAACTGTGGGTTGTCAAAACGGGCGAACAGAAGTGGCTGTTCACTGGACACATGGCGTCGGTCATTAGCGTGGCGTTTAGCCCGGAGGGCAAGTTGCTTGCTAGTGGAAGCGCGGACAAGACAGTCCGATTGTGGGACACGGCGAGAGGCACACCGAAGCAGATGCTCACCGGTCATACGGACGCGGTCACAAGTGTGGCATTCAGTCGTGATGGGAAGACCTTTGCCACCGGGAGCGTAGACAAGACAATCCGACTGTGGAATGCCGAAACGGGAGAACTGATACAGACACTCACCGGTCATACAGACGCGATCCATAGTGTGGCGTTCAGTCGAGATAGGGGTGTGCTTGCCAGTGGGAGTAAGGATAAGACAGTCCGACTGTGGGATGTCGAAACGGGTGAACTGATACAAACACTCACTGGACATACGGAAGGGGTTCACGGCATAGCGTTCAGTCGGGATGACAAGGTGCTTGCCAGCGGGGGTTCGGACAGGATCGTGTGGCTGTGGGATACCAAAACGTGGAGACCGAAGGGACGGGTCATCGGTCATAAAGACTATGTGACGAGTGTGGCGTTCAGTTCTAAAGGTAGTGTGCTTGCCACTGGCTGTGTGGACAAGACCGTGCAACTATGGGATGCCAAAACGGGCGGACCTATACAGCGGCTTACGGGCCATGGAGATTGGGTGACGAGTGTGGCTTTCGATCCCGATGGTAATGTACTAGCCAGTGGGGGTGCAGACGGCACGGTGCTTTTGTGGCGGATGATAACGGATTGAAGCGTCCAGTCTCTACCTCGTAGGTTAGGTAGAGCGTTAGCGAAACCCAACACCAATGCCCTGTGCGAGCGAGGAGACCTCGCCCCTGCAAACTGTAGATTCACACTTACAGAAAGGTAGTATTTCAGATGAGAATCGTGACTACATTCCTAATGCTTCTAGTTCTGTTTTCGCCGAACGGTCCCGCCGCCCCGGAGCCGCCCGCAGCGAAACTGATCGGGCATACGGATAGAGTCAAGAGTGTCGCATTCAGTCCAGATGGTAGCCTGCTTGCCAGTGGGAGTTATGACAAGAGAGTGTTGCTGTGGGAGGTTAAAACAGGGCGTGAGAAGGGGCGACTCACCGGGCATAAGGGTGGGATCACAGCAGTAATGTTCAGCCCGAATGGCGAGCTAATTGTCAGTGCGAGTTTGGACGGAACAGTGCGGTTATGGGATACCGAGACAGGCGTACACCTGCGGACACTCACCGGTCACGCGGATCACGTCTTGAGCGTGGCGTTCAGCCCAGATGGAAAGACGTTTGCCAGTGGGGGCTGGGATGGGGCGGTGCGGTTGTGGGATGTCGATACGTGGACACATCAGCGGACACTCACCGGGTATACGGGTTGGGGAGTAAGCATCGCGTTCAGCCCAGATGGTAGCCTGCTTGCCAGTGGGAATATAGACTGTTCAGTGCGGTTATGGGGGACGGAGTTCTGGGAAGAGAAACGGACAGCCATAGCGCATCGGGGTATGGTGCATAGCGTGGCGTTCAGTCCAGATGGAAAGACGCTTGCGAGTGGGGGACAGGGCGAAATTATATGGCTGAAAGACCCGAAAACGTGGGAACCGAAGGGAAGGCTTGTTGGACATACAGATAATGTCCATAGCGTGGCGTTCAGCCCGGATGGAAAGACGCTTGCGAGTGGGAGTCGGGACACTACCGTGCGACTGTGGGATGTGGCGACGAGTGAACATAAACGGACGCTCACCGGGCATACGGCGACGGTCGACAGTGTGGCATTCAGTCCGGATGGGAAAGTGCTCGCCACCGGGAGTTGGGACAAGACGGTGCTGCTGTGGAAAGTTCATTAGTTCATTGGTTCATTTTATGCTGTTTTTTTCTCTTAATGAAGTTTAAGTATTTAAATTGGTAATCCCGATTTTCCTTGAAACATACGGTAGACGCGGTTTGAAACCGCGCTGGTGTCGATAGCAAATTACCGAATTATTTTTTTAATCTTCATATAGAGAACAGACGCAGGAGGTTGTCCGACGCGTCAGGTACGCGCAGAAGAAGGAGTAAGGGTAAATTATGCCAGATGGTGGTCTTGACTAACAAGCCGATGTTGGCGTATAATGATAGGCATGAAAGCAATTCAATGGCGAGTTGGCAGCCTAAATCTGTCAAACTAGTAAGCGATTACAGATCAGAAATTGTCAACAATTGATTCGTGGGGGATACATATCATGGCTAAGTCTGTGAAAGCACTCATTACGCCGGAAGTTCTCAAGTGGGCGCGCGAAAGACGTATCAGACTATCTATTGAGTATGCAGCGAAAAAATTAAATGTAAAACGTGAACGGCTTGAGGCGTGGGAAGCTGGGACGGATAAGCCCACCTTTGCACAATTAAAGAAAATTGCGAAGCTCTATAAAACCCACCTCTCTATTTTTTATTTGTCGGAGCCGCCTACTGACTTTCGACCGCTTGCAGACCATCGAAGATTCCCAGAGCCTTTCACAATTGATGCAGACCAAGTGTATAGGTTAAATGCCAATATCATTGAGACATATGAAAGGCGAGAGACGCTCATTGGATTTTACGAATTATTGGAAGAGTCCGCGCCTGAAGTGACATTGGCACTAAATGAAACTGATGCGCCGGAGCGTGCCGCGCAAGAAATACGGGAATTTCTTCAGCTTAATACAGGATTACTACAACAATGCAACGACGATCGGTCTGCGTTAAAACTTTGGAGGCGAATCGTCGAAGCGAAGGGGATTCTTGTCTGTCAGACCTCAGTCAATTCGCATCTATCCCTTGAACTAGAAACTGTGCGTGGGTTCTGTATCGCACAGAAGCCGCTTCCGGTGATTGTGGTAAACCCCAAAGATAGTCCCTACGGTCGTATTTTTACCATTGTTCACGAGTTGGCTCATATCGGACTTGGAAAAAGTGTCATTCAGAATTCGGGAATTAGACAAGGTTCTCCTCCTGATAACCCAACTGAAGTTTTTTGCAATGAGGTGGCTGGTGAAGTTTTGGTCCCCAAAGATGAATTGTTAGAAAGAGTAAATCTGCATACGCTTGAAAAAGCTCTCCCGCATATCTCCAAACACTTTCATGTGAGCCCTGAAGTCATTATGAGGCGATTGCTAACACTCCGTTATATTTCTTTGAAAGATTACCAAGCGTACAGAAACGATCTACTAGAAAAGTATCAAGATAGGCCTGCATCAACCGGCGGAGGTGCACCGTATCATAATCGACTTCTTAATGCTGCTGGCGAACACTTCGCGCGGACTGCTTTTACGGCTTACTATGAAGAGAAGATCACGCTCGCTAACTTATCTTCCGCCTTTTCCAGAGTGTGATACAAAACACCTTTTTGAAATTGAGAGTATTATCTTCGCATGAATCCGCTGTTTAATCCGGATCAGGTCGTTTATAGCTTCGACACAAGTTCACTAATTATGGCATCTGGTGTTCTTTACCCAATGGAAAATTTTCCCTCCTTGTGGGCTAAAGTTGAAGAGCTTACAGAAATGGCCGACTCAAAATGTCTGAGCCTGTTTTCGATGAAGCTATGCGAGGTGCAGTTTTAAGGGATTGGTGTAGTGAAAAAGATTTAAAGCCCTTTCTTTTATCAAAAGTAAATGATTCAGTGCAAGATGACTTTCAAGCCATAATAGGGAACAGAAATTCGGGATGGGAGTATATCAGATATGGAAAAATATCGCGGCATCTACGCACGCTATAACCCCGGCAGAGACCGCCTCCACACCCAACCTCTCCCCAAACTTTCCGACATTACCACCTTCCGAGGCGAGCTCCTCCACGCCCTCGATACCCCAGAAATGCAAAAAGCCGCGGTCAACGGACTGATTGAAGAAATCATAGTCCGCCCCACCGCGGCTTTGGAGATTCAATGTAGCTTTCAAACCTTCTTTAAACGATAGCGCTACGGGGAATCGAACCCCGGTTTGATGGCTGAGAACCACCCGTCCTAACCCCTAGACGATAGCGCCATTAGATGGCTGCCGGGGAAGGACTCGAACCCTCGTAACATGGGCCAGAACCATGCGTCCTACCATTAGACGACCCGGCAACACCAATCACCAAAATTATAACAGGATATTATGCGTCTGTCAAGGATTTTGTCGAGACTTTTTTGTTTGACGGATAGTGCTAACTATGCTATTATGCTTCACATATCAAGGAGGGATACGCTACATGGCTGATAAAAGAAAAGTCCTTATTACAGGGGCGTCGGGATATATCGCAAGCAGGATGTTACCCACTTTTCGTGAACGGTATGAGTTGGTGCTGCTCGATGTCAAAACGACGAATCGAGCGGGTGAGACAGTTGATGGGATTCAGATTGTGGACTTGACGGATCCGGACCGAGACAAATACCGCGCTTATTTCAAAGGGGTTGATGCTGTCGTTCATTGTGCTTTTAAGGGCGGTAGCTTTGAAAACGAATTAGCGAATATCCAGATGGCGCACAACCTCTATCAGACCTGTCTTGAAGAGGGAGTGCATCGGGCGGTCGTTTGTAGCTCCAATCATGCGGCGGATTACTATGAGAACCTAATCTGGGGAGATAAGTGGGATGTGGTGACGCCCGACATGCGTCCGTTGTCTGACAACTTCTACGGCTGGGCGAAAGAGACGTATGAACATCTCGGCTTTGTGTTTGCGACAGGACACGTCGATGGGAAAAAGCTAGAAAACGTGCAGGTCCGTATTGGTGCGCCGCGTGAGACAATTCTTGATGCCGCAGATCCAAAAGACTTGAAGCACATCCATCGGGAACTTGGTGCCTATTTGAGTGCGAAGGATCAGACCCAACTGTTCATCAAAAGCATTGAGACCGCAAACATCGAAGATGAAAATGGAGTTCCGTTTCAGATCGTCTATGGAATCAGCGACAATTCGCACAGTTTCTGGAGCATCGTAAACGCTCGGAAAGTGATTGACTATCAACCTGAAGACAATAGTGCGCTCAGATTTGCTGAACGGCTTGCTGAGTTGACGAAGGCTGCAAGAGATGGTTGATAAAGACGGGTACAAAGTTGATTCTCAATTGTCGGGAGGATGAAGTTGACAAAACGCATAATCTATTTTTTCTGTTTAGTGTTTATTGGATTGTGGTTTACTGCGCCGCCGATACAGGCAGCACAATTGTCTACACAATCAGTCGCGCCAACCCTCACCCGTGTTGAACCAGACGAGGGCATAGCAACCGGCGGAGCAATAGTTCAGATAATCGGAGAAAATTTTCAGGACGGGGCAACCGTTACAATTGACGGGAATGCTGCAGCTAACGTGGTTTTTGTTTCGCCAACTGAGTTGACAGCCGAAGTACCAGCGGGCGAGGCAGGTAATGTCGATATTGTTGTCACTAATCCTGATGGCAAATCGGATATGCTTGCGAGTGGTTTTACATATACACCCGCGCCCTATGATGTGACCGGCGATGGGGTGGTCAATATCCTCGATCTTGTTCATGTCGCTAGCCAGTTTGGAGAAACTGGAAGCGGGCTAGCAGGAGATATTGATGGCAATGGAACCGTCAATATCTTGGATCTGGTTGCTGTGGCAAATCACTTCAGCCAAGAATGAACGAGCGAACTTGGCAGACTTACTCATTTATTGAACTAATGTGCCATTTCTGTGAGACATTGATCGAAGGGGAGGACTATGCTAGATCCTACAAGGGAGGTAAGGCAATTAAAGGCGGGGATGTTCAAAGTCTGGACTGTTTGGATCGCGATGTTCTTGACCCTCGTTTTGGCGTTGATATTTGCATTTCTGCTTGGTAAAAATGTTGAACAAGTGCACCATCCACGTAATATTGCACGGATAACGCAGGTCCTATACGGTGTGTCCATCGTTGGATTAATCTTAGCTTATTTTATCCGGAAGTATATGTTACATAGGGCTTCTTCCAAACCGCTCCCCGAAGAGACAAGAAACGCGCCGGGTCAAATTTCGCCGTATATTGCCAGATACAAGCCCGCTGTGGTTGTTTCACTTGCCATTGCGGAGAGTATCGCGGCTTTCGGATTGACGATCTTCTTCATGGATGGTAACTTGAGTCCATTCTTGGTATTCCTTGCGATTTCACTCGTTGGCCTCTTTCTGTATCGCCCAAAATTTGAAGAGGTAGAAAAGCTAGCTATCTCCATTAAACAGCATTCTGATGCGTGAAAAAAAACAGGTTGGACACCTTATTGGCGCGCTATTCTTCACGCAAAACCCACCGGAGGGTTTCGGTATCTAGGTTCGCACCGCTCATAATCATCACAACGTTTTGATCTGCGAGTTCCGCCTTCAGCTTGCGGGCGGCGGCAATCGGGGCCGCGGCAGCGCCTTCTATGAGGTTATGTGTATACCGTAACGCCATCCGAATCGCCTCTCGAATCTCCTCCTCACTCACTAACAGAATCTGGCTGATCCCATCTTTAAGAATCGAAAACGGCAGATCGAATGTCACGCGAGTTGCCAAGCCGTCGGCAACCGTATTTGCTGAATCGGTCTCAATCTTCTGTCCTGATTTCCATGAGCGATAAACCGACGGTGCATTTTCCGCTTGTACACCGATGACCTTTACGTTTGGATTAATCGCTTGTACCACCGTGATTGCCCCACACGCACCACTCCCCGCTCCGATCGGCACGATGATCGTATCCACCTCCGGCAAGTCTTCAAAGATCTCAAGGGAATAGGTCCCGACGCCGTGGAGGAGGGGTGGTTCGTTGGCTGGGTGGACATAACGGAGGCCGCGTTCGGTTTGTAACTTTTCGCACAATTCTCGCGATTCATCAAAATCGATGCCGTGCTCGATTAACTCTGCACCGAAGGCGCGCATCGCGCTGTTCTTCTCCAGATTGTTGCCGTGGGGGACAACAATCGTGGCGTGGACACCGAACTGTTTTGCTGCATACGCGATCGATCCCCCATGATTCCCCCGCGTTGCGGTTATCACGCCCCGTTCACGCTGATCCGCAGGAAGTTGACTCATAAAATTCAAGCCACCACGGATCTTAAAGCTCCCTGTCGGTTGATGGTTTTCGTGCTTGATGTAAGCCTGAAAGCCGAATAGCTCTGACAGTTCTGGGTAGTGGATTAACGGCGTCGGCTTCAGGTGCTGATAGACGGTGCGGCGTGCAGTCAAAACGCCTTGAAATGTAACAGAGTTCAAAAATTTCTCCTTTTCACTTTCGTAGGCACAGGTTTCCTAACCTGTGATCGTGGCATAGGAATACAGGTTGAGCGTAACAAAATCCCAATCTATCGGGACGGAGACTGTGTGGATACCTATATCAAGTGAGGTTTTAGAGATCAATCTGTGTTGAACTGCCAATGTTAAATTGATGGAAACTCCCATATACCCTTGCATCGGAACTAATGACTGATCTGTGGATTAGGATATCTTGTACTTCTGCATTCGGGTGGATAATCGCATCTTTGATAATCGCATTGACAACCCGCGTTCTAGCCCCAATCGAGGCATAGGGACCGATAATAGCACCCTCAATGACAGTCCCTTCCCCGATAAAGACGGGTGGGATAACCACACTATTGGGACAGCGATAAATTTGCGGTGCCCGTTTTTCTAAAATAGACTGATTGGCGTCCAACAGTTGGTCTGGTGTGCCACAATGCAATGAGTCGATGAACTCAACCTTCATCTGCTCGCCATATTCTACCATCAACTGTAACCCATCTGTCAACTGATATTCGTCGTGGGTGCGAATATCTCTCTCAATAATTTCATCCAAGCAGTGAAACAGCAGCTCACTATTTTGAATGTAATATATTCCTTCAATAACAAGGTTTGTTGGTGGATTTTGGGGTTTCTCAATGAGGCGCGTAATAAATTCGCCATCCGTCTCAACAATACCGACTCCCCCGATGAGTCGGTATTTCCGCTGCGCTTCAACTTGCGGGCTCTCGACCATCTTAACGCCGATAATCGTGTAGGGATTCTGGACAAATTTTTGATAGCCACCTTCAAAGATCTTATCGCCGAGCAGAATGAGAAGTGGTTCTCCGTTGTCGCATTCTTTTGCCAGTGAGATAGCGTGTCCGAGCCCCTTCTGTTCATTTTGCCAGAGATACGTCGTCGGTAAATTATAATCCGTTTCGACATATTCGCGGATCTGTTCCCCGCTGTCACCAACGATGAAAATCAGTTCGGAGAGGTCAGGAATTTCAGCAAGCGGTTCGAGGATGTAATCGAGGATAGGGCGTCCTGCGACATGTATCAGCGTCTTAGGGGAAGTGAAGGTGTGGGGGCGGAGGCGTGTGCCACTGCCAGCGGTAGGGATAATGACTTTCATCAGGATTCCTTGTTATTATACCACCAGCGAACGGCAGTACGAAACGGTCTGTTCCAAACCGTCTTGGAGAGAGGTCTGTGGTATCCACCCCAAATCCTTCTCGATTTTCTCAGGGTTAAGTGCGATACGATGAATTTCGCCGGGTCTTGGATCGGCATACACCGGAGACATTTTTACCACCTCCTTGCAGCCTATGACGGAGCGGAGGGCCTGCTTCAATTGGCAAAACAGTTCGTTGAGACTAATTTCTATGCCGCTGCTCACATGATAGATCTCCCGATCGCCGACCGTCAGCGCGAGCAGATTCGCCTCAACCGCATCCGATATGAAAAGATAGTCCCGTGTTGAGCTGCCATCCCCAAAGATTGTTGGCGAAATCCCTTTGAGCATTGATTCTGTGAAAATGGCCACCACCCCTGCACCTCCGTGTGGATGTTGACGCGGACCATAGATATTGGCGTAGCGCAGGACGGTGTAGTTGAGTCCCGTGCTGGCGGCGGCGAGAAACAGGTAATGCTCTACGGTGTGTTTGCTGATCCCGTAAGGGGAAATCGGAGCGATGAGGTGCGCTTCATCAACGGGGAGATAGACCGGTTCACCGTAGACAGTGCCACCGCTGGAGGCGTAAATCACCTTTTTCACGTCGTGTTCAATGCAGCACTGGATGAGACGAATCGAGCCGATGATATTGTGTTGTGCATCGAAAACCGGATCGGCATTGGATTGGCGGACGCCGTTTTGCGCGGCATGGTGGTTGACAATATCCGGCTTTTCACGCTCAAAAACCTCACCGAGCGACGAATCCAAGAGAGATACTTCGTAGAATCTTGCACGCGGGTTGAGATTGTGTCGGTATCCGGTCGCCAAGTTGTCAACGACGACCACCTCATGTCCGAGTTGGAGCAACCGATCGGTCAGATGCGATCCGATGAACCCGGCCCCTCCGGTCACTAAAATTTTCATCCATTCCTCCTTAGCACCCGTCTAGTTCAATGATACACCGCCCTGTGAGTTCCCCGTTCCGCATCTTCTCCACCACTGTATTGATATCGTCGAGTGAGGCGGAATCGGTTATCAGCTCTTTGAGTTTGAGTTTCCCTGCGTTCGCTAGTTTGATATAGCGTGGGATTTGGTGATGGGGACGACTCTCGGTAATCACCTGAAACCCCATCACGGTGCGCCCGAAGTGCAGCGGCTCCGGATTCAACGATACGTTGTAACTCGCTTTCGGGCCTGAAATCAGCATCGTTACACCGTCAGTGCGGGTGAATTGATACGCCATTTCCAACATTTCGACATTTCCTGTGCTGTCAATGACCGCATCGGCTAGGGCGTCCCCAACGATGCGGGGAATCTCACGGCTTAGGTCGCATTGCTTGGCGTTGACGCAGTGAGTGGCACCGAGTTGACGGGCGAGGTGAAGTTTCTCGTCGGACAGATCAACCGCGACGATGGGGTGAGCTGAGACTAAAGCGGCACCTTGAATCAAATTCAGTCCTACCCCGCCTGCTCCGAGAATCACCACAGAGTTCCCCGGCTCAATTCCTGCCCCCGATAGAATTGGGATTGAAACCAATTTGCTGATAGCTCCTAACCCGGTGAGGATGGCACACCCGAACAGCGGCGCGAGTTTCAGATCGAAATCTGCGGGGATGGGGGTCAGCCGATTTTCGGAGACCACCGCGTATTGGTTGAAGGTGGTAACCCAACCTGCGTTGAGGTGTTTTCCGTTCCACCGATAGTTGGGTGTTTCCGATTCGATCCCCTCGCCGATTCCACAGTGTAAGACGACACAATCGCCTTCAGCCACCGTTCGTACACCGGGCCCCACTTCTTCAACCGTTCCTGATCCCTCATGACCCAGCAGGTGTGGCAGATACGGGTCTTTTCCCCGCTTCCCGTTAATCATGGCAACCTGTGAGCCACAGACGCTAGTGTAGTGGACTCTGACGAGGACTTGGCCCGGCGACAGATCCCTCGGCAACTGAACCGAATCTATGACCAACGGTTCTCCTTGCGCCGCGAGAATGGCAGCTTTCATCTCCATACTTTTATATCTCCTGATTTCTTGCTGCTGGCGTCTATGTCAAGAAATCGTACAGCAGATTTCGGACTCCTGTAGGTCGATTTTCCAAAATCGACAGTCTTGTGTCGAGATATGAATCTTGCCCTGCTCCATTATTGGATTGAAATCTTCAGGGGGCAACTTGTGTAAATATAACCTCAATTTCCATTTAATAAACTATAGTGAATTCAAAAAATAAATGAACACTTTCGCTCCCCGGTAGGGGCGGTTTCTAACCGCACCGCATCGGCACCCCCCTTAATCCCCCCGCTAGCGGGGGGATTAAGGGGGGTGCCTACCCAACGGGGGATTGGAGTGTCTCATTAATTCTAAGGTCCACTATAAATATCAGAGATCCCTGCAAGGGTCGGGAATTGGATTCCCTCTTACTGTTAAAAGACAATCGGTAGGGGCTGGCCTTCCAAATCGCAGCTCCTACGCTTCACAGAATAGCCGGTAGGAGCGATCTCCGAATCGCGACTCCTCCTGCTTCCAAATCGCTATTTGCGTAATGCTTTCTTAGGCAACCGTCTCGGTGTGCCGATGAAACGAGAGCTCAGAGCGGACGACCGAAAAGCCCATACCGGTATAGAGCCCAATCGCCCGAAGGTTCTTGGCTTGCGTACCGACGTGGATCTTTGATGTCTTCCCTTGATAGTGTCGAATTGCCTCCGCGACAAGTGCCTTACCGATTCCCCTGCCGTGAAACGCCGAATCAACTGCAATCAACTCAATTTCCCCTATCTTTTCTGTACTTGCTCTTGATCGGAGCAGTGCAAACCCGACAATACGGTTTTTGCTTTCGGCGACGTAGATTGCTTCGGCGCGTCCCTTGAACCCGTTACGCACCCATTCACGCCGCGAATGACGGGCGCGAGATTCAGGGATCTGTGGATCGACCCGTAAGCGGAACGATTGAAAAGCGCGGTAGGCGATTGATGCGACCGTCTCCATTTCCTCTGACTGCGCGGGGCGGACATGAAAATCGGATGCAACATTAAACGGAATCTCACCGGCGGTCTTTCTACCAAAGGTCAGAAACGATTCGATAACCCTGAACCCCACCGCCTCGACCGCGTGGAGCGCGGCTAACCTATCTTCAGGGAGCCGAACTGACAGAAAATGAACGCTGTGATCTTCCGCATCCGCAATACACGCCTTCAGAACGCTATCAAGTCGATGGCACTGTTCAGCGTACTCCCCGTCCGCCCACAGGCCCCCAACTGAACCTGACGGACGGTCCAGTACTTGGCTATCCCACGGCAGGAATCGCCAGCCAGCCAACGCCTGCAGCCGATTCTCTTGACGCAGCCACCATGCACGGGTGTCTGCGTCAACCGCATAATCGAATGCCGAACGCAGTACCTCCGGGTTATCTGTTGTGCAGGCCGCGAGACACTCTCGACTGACGAGTTGAACCACTGCCTCTGGGGGCGTCTTATTGTTGGATTGCGTCTTCGGGGGATCCTTCAAGTCTTTCTCCTTACGTCTATACCTTGTTGAGTGTCAATTCCGTTCAATGACGAGGTGTTTCATGTTTTCGATAAGGTCTGCATGACTCGTCAGGTTGGCGTCAAACTGGATTTCTAAAGGGGAGAGGAGGTATTGCAAATAGGGGACTGAGGAGAATCATTGCGTAGTCCTCCTGTAAAATCGACATAACCTTCTGTCCAATCACCCTTCTTTGTGCTACATCTGTCGTTTCGTCTCAACTGAGAAAGCAGCGCATCCACCTCGGGATTGGTATAGCCAAAAGAGTTAGTTCTCCCCTGGGAATGGAAGTATTGAGACAATCGGTTGTAATGAGCACCAAGAATAGATTCGGCTTAAAAGGACGTCCGCCTCTTCCCACATCTTTTGCGGCGCATCTTCTTCAAGGAAAGATGGGAGTAATAATCGGATCTCCTACCGATTTTCCAACTGAGATTCGCTAAATTGGGAGCCATTGACACTTCTCTGGGATAAATTATCTTCAAGTTAAGTGCAGAGTGAGTGGGCTTTCATCGCGTTTTCGTCAAGGTGCTGTCCGCCGTGGAGATAGCGGTTAATTCCCCGGTAATCAATTGCTTCCTTCAGCCGGCGGCAGTTGCTCTCATCTTTTAACAATCCGTGACGACGGTTGAGGAACATCAGATAGTAGGCTTCTTCGAAAAAGGGTGCCTGCTGCAGCGGTAGGTCGTTTGAAATCTGGTACATAGGTTGCAACGCATCAAGGCGTATAAGATCAATTTTCTGGTTGAGGACAGCTTCAACTGCATACGGGCGGCGTGCTTGAAGCGTCTGATATTGATCCAATCAATTCCGCCTCTTTTCTCTTGATAGTAATCTGGGTTACGCACGAGCCGGAAAGTAATAGCCTTCGGACTGAAACTCTTCTTCAAGCGATAGGCACCGGACGTCACGCGATACGGATGGTGCGAATGGGACGGGCGGATAGGAAGACTCGCAAGGTGTCGCAGAAATGTTGATTCCGCCTTTGTCAACTGGATACGGAATCGGTTTTTGCCAGCGGGTTTTATCTCATCAATTAGTTTTGTGAGGGGCTTTCCGAAATTGTCTGGATAACATCCTTTCGTCTAATCGGTTTTCCATCGCTCCAGCGGAGGTCGGATCTCAAAGTGATTGTCCACGCTAAAAAATCCTCGGACGGTTCGACCGCGGTGGCGAGTCGCCATTCAATTTCCCCACTCCGATTTACCCAAAAAAGGGAATCGTAGCAGAGCCGATCTAGCGAAAACTGGATTGTTGGATGGATGTCCCCATTAGTAGAGCGGGTAAACTCCCCGATAGAAAGCTCGTCCGCCGGTAGCTGCTCGTTAGGGCGTGCCATACGGATGGCCCCGGTGTAAGGGGAGGGATTCAGGTATTCTTGGAGTTGTCTGTGAATCTCTCTTTTGTAGGGATCGTTTTGGTCAAGTTCCGACAACAAAAAGCGGATCTGATCCGCATCCAGAGGCGGAGTTAGATGTTCCTTGAGGAGGTTGAGTTCTCCCAAGCATTGGCCCAAGTATTGCGGCGTGATTCCGACGCCTCGGGCGGCTGTGTCTTATTCGCTTCAGGGTGTTGTTTCTGATAGTTAATGAGGTTGATAAGGGTATCAATTTTGGACATTTTGTTCAGAGGTCTCCCTTCCCTTTAAGTGTTGGGTGTTAAGGGAAGGGGGAGCCTGTCTTAACCCTTCCCCCGTACGCTGCTTTTGTAGTGTGCCTTAATCAGTTCCGGCACAATCAGATCATATTCCTCCTCCTTTGGATTTGCTTCGGTAATTTTCCCCGTTTGATGGAGGGCATCGGCGCGGCAGTCAGAACATATTGGGAGATACCGACAGGAGAGACACTGCTCCGAGCGTTGATAACTCTCCTTGAGGAGGGTATCAATCCCGCCGAAACCTGTAGAGATATGGCCCGCCTCGTATTGTCCGTCTCGACCGATAAAGGTGGTACAGGTGTACAGTTTGCCGGAAGGTTCTAAGGTAAAGTTACGTCCGTCGTGCCGCTGCATCGCGCACCATGTGTGCCTTCGGGAGGAGATCCTCAAGCAGCCCCCGCTCCGCGGCGTAGATTGAGAGTTTTGCAATCTCGACGAGGATTTCTCTCTCCGCAGCCATCTTTTGCCCCTCATCGACATACAGTTGAGAGGCTGCGATGGTTTCGTTGTCGTTGGTCTCCATCACCGGCGAAAACGTTACACGAACTTTTCTGTCCGCATAGCCGTCATCCGCCAAGGTGTCAATCAGCTCATAAGCGGCATCCACGCGCGATTCATCGAGGACGCAGAGGACATCGGTACGGATCAGCCCCGCGTATTCGGCGAGGTTTTTCATAATTGTCCTGTATGTGCCTTTGCCGCTCTGGAATGGACGGGAGGCGTCGTGCGTACGCTGATTCCCGTCGATTGTGATCTGCGCTTGGACGAATCCGAGGGGGCGCAGCGTTTCGACAACCTTCTCGCGTCAACAGCACGCCGCTGGTCACCATCCCGAAACGGAAACGGATCCCCTTCTCCTCGCAGAACTGCTTCAGTTCCCCCGCAGTGGAGACGATCGCCTTCAAGTTGGAGAGCGGTTCGCTGCCGTAGTAACTGATAAACAGCCGTTCCGCCTCCACCTTTTCACACTGTCCTTTGATGAATGCGAGACATTCGTCCGAAAGATCGCCCTCCAAACGCCCCCCGTCGTGCGTGCCCTGCTGGTAGCAGTATCCGCACGCTAAGGGGCACCGCTGCAGGTTCGTCAGTAACGTGACGCTGACCTCACCGCCTTTCTGGTCAGGAGATCGGTTGAGGTATTCGAGAAACCGCTCTCCCTCTTTGATCTCCTTTGGAACGAGAAAGCCCTGATCCCTAAGCGGTTTGAGGAGTGCACGGGCCTGCCCCTCAATCGGAACGTCCTTTGATAGGTTTTGTAGCACATCCCATTCCGCTTTGTCAACCTGAATCAACCCCCGGGAGAGCGTGTTGTACAGTAGATGTTGGCCTGGTTTCGGATAATCGTTCACAACGACAGTAAATTGGGACAATTTCATAGGACCTCCAAATAAAATGAACTGATAGGACTTACGCAGCGAACCGTAGGCGGGGCATCTTGCCCCGCACCACCTATGCTAAGATGCACAAGTCTGAATACGGGCCATTTGGGCTCGTGCTGAAATGCGTAAGTCCTGATTTGTTGACTAGTAGGGAACAACGATCGTTGTTCCCTACGATGCACAGATTCTTATTGAGGCTGCTGTTTCCTCATCTTCTCACGGAAGTTTCAGTGGGTATTTTCAACTAGTCCCGATTATTGCGCGACATGGCGGAATTTTGTCGAGATGTGAATCTCGACCTACAAACTCTATTGGCTCCTTCCCGATGAGATTGGGATTCAAAACTGGATCGAAAAGAATAAACGGAACGGAGATCTCCGTTCCCTACGAATCACGTTTCACGTCTTTCGACTGCTCTATTAAATGTCTGTCGGGTTAAGGTGGAGTAGAACTTACCGAATTGACGACGGAGATCTATCGCTTCCGGGGACAACGGGGGAACGCCTCCCACCGAAAGCCGTTTGTGTTGCTCACCGAGCTGGGCGAGGGCTGCTGCCTGTTCTCGATACGGTGAGGGGAGATCCTCACTTTGGGGAAAAGGTCCGCCCTCATTGATAGCCAACACCCCCTCCCAGACTCGTAGCAATGGATCGTCTCGGCGCGAGCTGCAACCCCTTTTCCAACTCCGCTTTGGCGAGCGGTGCTCTCCTTCCGTACTCCCCACCTTTCTGTAGGTAGATGGCAGCGCGCAACGCGTAGGCGTGGGGTTCGGATTGAAGATTGGGGATCAGTTCGTCCAAAGGGGTGCCTTCTATCTGCTCGCGGGTAAAATTCAGGATATCCCGTTCCATCTTCGCACGATTATCTTTGATGTTTATCGAACTCCCCGGATGTTGACGATACTCTGCCAAAGGGAGGTTGATCGTCTCAACCCTGAATTCCTTCGCAACCCGAATCCACATCTCATAATCCTGCGCCTTGATATCTCTATACACACCGACCTTTTGGTGGACCAGGGAACGCACCATCACCCCCGCGCAGGCAGAGATACACCCCATCAGCATATTGAATAACCTTCTGGAATCCGGGCATCGACGAGGTGAGCGGGTGCGGATGCGTCGCCCCGTTGCATCAATCTGATAGTAACCGGTTGCGACCAGTCCGACCGCTGGACACGCTTGAAACAGTTCGACAGATCTGGCAATCTTCTCCGGCAGGAGTCGATCGTCGTCGTCGAGGCGTTGGATATACTCCCCTTGTGCCAATCCCAATCCGCGATTCACAGCAGAGACCAGTCCACTGTTTTTCTGATACAGATAGGTGACCTTGGGTAGCTGGAAATCTGTCGACAGATACTGCTTGAGTGCCGATTTTGTGACGGCCCCCTCGTCAGAAGAGCCGTCATCGATAATCAGGATTTCGATGAGCGGGTAGGTCTGGGCGAGGACGCTCTCGACCGCCTCCCGCAGATAGTCTGGACGGTTGTAGGTTGGAATAATCACAGACACCAGGCCCGGAATCATTGCCTCTCTCCCTGAAGATGTGGGATAGGAGCAGAGAAGGTGAAACGCATTAACCCTGTTTCCCTCATACTCCTAACCCACTATATCTGTCCTCCTCACACATCGCTATCTTCTTCCCAATCAGTGTCGATACCTGTTTCGTAGTGCCCATACGAACAGCAGAGGAGGGATATCCACGCAAATTCTTCTTCGGTTTCTGTATCCGCCTCAACTGTCAAGGGACTCATTGGGAACTCGGTATCTACCGGGTTGATGACTTGAACTGCCATATTAACCTCCTTCGGCGATGGACGCCGGATCGTTGTTACATAAGGGTTTATCGGCTAAAGCCGATCTGTTTGTAAACAATGTTTACATGTTTACAAATCTAAAGAATACCCAATCGTTTTTTGATGTGCAAATCTATTTTCTTAGAGTTAAACTATTAGTTTAACTCCTTGAAAAATAAATTTGCGTTCTGTTTCTCTCGTCTTGTATTCTTTAGTATCGTATAAAGGAAATTGGTTCAATGTGCCGATTTCAAACTTATCAACCCTTGAACCCGATAGGAGCCTGAAATGAATTCCTCCACCTCTTTGAAGAAAAACAATCGTTCTGCCAATGGAAATGGGAATCAATCTGATGCAAAACCGTATCTCAGACGCTCGGTTCTGAAAGATGAGGTGACGCGGCACACCTATTATGTCCGCGTGGACCTGCTTGAGAAACTTCGGGGATACGCCCATTGGGAGCGGATCGGTATCTCGGAGCTGATTAACCAGATACTGGAGGAGTTCTTTGAGGATAAGGAGGTCCAGTCCAAGCCGCCTCGGAGGCAGGTGCGGTATCGCCGGTAGGGGTGGGATTTTCTGATCTTTTTTGGAATTTCTGAGTCTCGTTGCCACGATTCTCTGGTTTGATGAAATATCAACAGAACCTAGCTTCTATCAAAAAACACATCAATATAATTTGTACACCTACAGAAAGCCGAACAATATCCGATAAAATCGGTTATCGGACATTAGATGATTGAAGAACTGACCAAAGAGATTTTGGATAAGAAAAAAATGATAAACCTGAATAAGGAGTCTATTATGATTAACTTTTTTGTTTGGAAGCGTAACCTTTTCGGTGCGTTCCTTGTTGATATTAGCCTGTTGTCTTATGGTAATGTTGGGAGGAATGCTGATTGCAAATGAATCATGCCCAATTGAGTGTCTGCAAACTACCAAAACCTGCATGGGATGGTCTCGTGCCGAAGTAAAAAAGCCGGTTGACAATGGCCTCCAGCGTATGTGAACTACCGAGTCCATATTAAATGCTCGTAGATAGACGAATGGACCCGGAAAAACCCGATTACACGTTAGGTTATCAGTGGAGCGCAATAATGATGGCAAAAATATTTGACGATTCTAGAAGCAAGCAGAAGGATGCAATACAGGTATAAAAGAATGATATACAGATACAATCTCGTTATACTTGGTCGGCTGGTCTTTAAGGTCATGGCTGGGACGTCAGGTGATCGTTAACTGAGCTTTTTGTTAACTTCCGATGCCAACACTATCGCTTCTGTTTGAATTTCTGTATTTACATGCAGTGATGTCCTTGTAAATGATAAACGGCATGGTTAGAGAAGCCTTTGGGAATAGAAGGGAATGTTTTTAATCCAGTGCATGTGCATATTGAAGTCCAAAAAGGGAAGTTGGTTCCTGTCAAAGAAGGCTGAATCGAGACTGTAAATCCTATTCCTTATCTCTACCGAGATGGGTTTCCCATGGGACGTCAATCAAGATGGACAAGAACTCTCAGATCTATGAGTGTTCCTAAATTGGGGAACAACAGAGATGTAAATCGTGATGGAATCGGCAGGTATGAAGTTATGAACCATCTGCCCGCTTGGTTTGCTCCAGCCGTTCCCCAGCCCCGCTTGTGGATCAAACCTCCCTGCTCCCGAACTACCCAAACCCGTTCAATCCGGAGACATGGATTCCCTATTCCCTCGCTGAGGATGCCAATGTGAATCTCACAATTTATAACGTGAAGGGAACAATGGTGCGCCACTTCGATTTGGGGCAGCAACCTGCGGGACATTACATTGACAGAAGCAAAAGTATTTATTGGGATGGTCGTAATGTGCTAGGTGAGCAGGTCGGCAGTGGTGTGTATCTCTATCACTTGCAGGCAGGAAATTATTCAGCGACGCGACGGATGGTCATTTTGAAGTAATCTTGTCTCTCTTGGCTCATGTTAAGAAATTGTGCAACAGAAACCGAGTTTTTGCCCAAAACCTGTTTTCTCTTTACATTTTGCATTTTCTTTTGACATGCCCTCTCTTTTTTCGTGTATTATTCAGACCAGTTTTGGGTGGTACTGCTATCACTCGGCACCCCTCTGCGTGAGGGGTTTACCACCGATGGCCACCCACCTAGTGGAGGAATAAAGGTGGCAAATTGGAGATTTAGTGAATATAATAATGAACCCATGCATTTTAATTCTGAGTGTACTGCCCCCGTTAATTTGTCCCATAAATCGCCAAAGTTAAACCAAGAGTTTGTAGAGATTTAGCCCTGCATATCTTCAATAAAGAAAGGGGGGATTAAGATGCCTAAGTCAAAAGCTGAACGGCAAGGAGAAATTGCACGTGCAGAGGGTAAACCTAGGAGTGCTTCCCCGTATGACTTGTGGTTCCCAAGCGAGTCTCAGAAACGTGCCCACGTTGATTGGCTAATCGGGTGGGACAGAGAAGATCAGGCTCGAACACAGCAGGCTGGGCGTAACAAGTAACTACAGGATTAGCGGATTAAGAGGAAAGGAGGTCTTTATGCGACGACCCACAGGAAAAATATTGTTATTTTGCGGCATAGGAGCCGTGATAGTTGCTTTAATGCTCCTGTTTGATGGAGGTGGAGTATTTTCCCACAGCGGTCGCACGGACAGCAGCGGTGGACACTATAACCGTAGTACCGGGACATACCACTACCACGGCACCCCCAAATCCTCTACATCGACCTATTCTAGACCAACCCCAAGCAGTAGAACGCAGAGTCGCGCAGGGCAGAGTGGCGCGGTACAGAGTAGTGAAATCGCAGAACTAGCGAGCGAGATGAAGAGACTGCGTGCCTCGGTAGAAGCATTGGATGCTTCAGTGCAAAAGCTAGTCAAAAGGGCAGGAGGTGCCTCCGCAGACACGGCGTCCACGGTTTACATTACCCGAACCGGAAAGAAGTACCATCGGGGCAGTTGCAGTTATTTGAGGTATAGTAAGACCCCCATCTCATTGACAGATGCGAAGCAACAGTATTCTCCCTGCTCGGTCTGTGATCCATGAGAAGAATGGAAAAGGAGGCATTAATGGACTTTATTGAAGAACTCAGAAATCTGTCCGCTAGAATCGAAAAGCAGAAAGATTTAATTCAGACCGAAGAAGCCACGAAAAACGCTTTTGTCATGCCCTTCATCAATCTTTTGGGCTATGATGTATTTAATCCGACAGAGGTAGTACCTGAATTTACTGCTGATGTTGGCACAAAACAGGGTGAAAAGGTTGACTATGCCATTTTCAAAGATGATGAAGTCATCATGCTGATCGAATGCAAAAGGTGCGGTGCAGATTTGTCTGACGTTCACACTTCACAACTGTACCGTTACTTTTCAGTGGTTCACGCTCGAATCGCTGTATTGACGGACGGTATATTGTACCGATTTTATACCGATTTGGAAGAGGCAAATAAGATGGATAGCAAGCCTTTCCTTGAATTTGACATGCTTGATATTCAACCACCGTTGGTCAATGAGCTCAAGCGGTTTACCAAGCCTGCCTTTAATTTAAACGAAACCCTTACCGCTGCAAGCGACTTGAAGTATACCAAAGAGATAAAGCAGACCATGATGGAACAACTGGAATCACCTGCCGAAGATTTCGTTCGGTTTTTCCTTTCCTCTGTCTATAGCGGCGTAAAAACGCAAGCGGTGATTCAGCAGTTCACAGATATTGTTAAGCGCGCGTTGAATCAGTTTATGAATGAACAGATTAACCAACGCTTGCAGTCAGCAATCGCCACAGGGAGCACTGCTGATCCGCCGATTGAGGTAGATGAGGTAGATTCCGATGAGTTGAGCGACGAAGAGATTGAGTCCCGTATTGTGACGACCGAAGAAGAGTTGGAAGGGTTCTTTACTGTCAAATCTATTGTGCGCGAAGTAGTTGCCCCAGACCGAATTGTACACCGAGACACTATCAGCTATATGGCAGTTGTGCTGGATAATAGTAGGCGAAAGCAGATATGCCGTCTCTACTTCAACCGTCCCACAAAATACCTCGGTTTAATCAATGAGGAGGGGAAACGCGAGCGGGTTGAAATTAGCAGCATAGACGATATTTATAACTACGCCGAACAGCTAACAGCAACCGCCCAATATTATGATGCTCCTGCAGCGTCAGAAGACTCAGCGCAAATTTAGAGCGGAAAAAGTCAGTAGGGTTAAGGGGTGCCTGCCTGCGACGCACCCTTTAGAAAAGGAGTCACAGAAACCGAATATGGGACCTGAAGATGTTGTAGTACAGGAAGTTGTTCGTTACTTCTCCACACCTAGATTTAAGCGATTTTCTAAAAAAGAAGAATACTCAATCCAAATAGGCAGTTACAGAGGGCGAGCGGATGTCGCGCTGATTGATACGGATGAAACGCTCGCCGCTATCGTAGAGTGCAAAAGAAGTGGCTATGCAGGCAGTGGACCTGACCAACTCAAATCCTATCTCACTGCATCGGGTGCACCGTTAGGCGTATTTGCTAATGAAACAGATCCAGCCTCTTGGAAATTTTATGAGAACCTGGGGCGGAATCAGTTTAAGCCGATTGACCGTTCCCGATTTGAAGCGCGGATTCTTAAAAGAGGCATCATTAAACCGTTGCGTAATTTTGTGCGGTCAATTTTTCAGCGACCGCCCGATGTATCATCACCCCCCACATCACCTCCTACCGAACCGTTTGACCCGCCAATCGTTCGCCCCGATTCGTCCCACATTATCCATGTACGAGGAGACCAATCTTTGCAAAATAGTAATAACACAGATTTCGATCCCAGTTTGAACGGCAAGCCGTATTACAGCGAAGCTAGCGGTTTTTATTGGGCGGCAAACCACCATGGAATAGCTGAGTGTGTGCCGCAACATGTTAAACGCATCATCTCTAACGAGGAGTTACAGGTACAGTCCCATCGAGAACAACTTCAAGCAGAGATTGACGATTTGCTCAACGAGAAAAGCGGATTGGAAGCACAGGAACGTGAGTACGAAAGGGAAATCGAACAGAGATCCCAGAATCTTGCACGGAAGAGAGAGGAGTTGGCAGGACTTGAAGTCCAGTTGAGTGCACCAACAGAAACCGAATTAAACCCACCAACTGTTTGTACTGCCATCGGAAATCTCCTTTCAATTCAATTGATATGGTAGCACAATCTTGGTTTAGACTGTGGCCCTAATTTCCGATGGCAGTACACTCATCAAAGTATCAATCATTTGGTTCAACTCAGTTTCGTGGCGAGCTGCTTGACTCAATGGCTATTCTATACCCCTAATGCCACAGACGGCGCAATAACTGTTCAGCAGGTGTGCCGAGCATTAGGTATTGATTGGTATCGACCCACGAAGTTGACACGCGGCTTGATGGCTCAGTATCTGTCTGCCTGCATTGAGGGACGGTTATTTTCTGCTACAACCGATGAAGATACCAAAATCCACGATATTCAACAAACTCTTGATAACGTCGCATGAATCAAATACAAATGGTCCAAACTTTAGTATAAATTAGTAAGTCGGATAGTTATCACCTGAAGTCTTCGGCCCCTCCTTAGCGTTTATGACTCCCCTCCATACGGCCCCGCATCTCAGCAAACACTGTTTTCTCAACAATGACAGTTATCGGTCGGTCTGTTTAAGTCTCCCCCATATCGTGAGGGTCTTACCAGCAGGAGCAACCGAAAAAACGGGGCCAAACCACGCAGGATCCGTGTCATGATGGCGATTATTGGTGAGGTTTCGCTCATTACCACCATCGACGTCCATCACATAGATCTCAAAGTTCCTACCCGCGAAGTTTCTACCCTCGCTAGAAGCAAAGGCAATCCGTTTACCGTCGGGCGACCATGAGGGATTCATATCCTTAAAGGGATTGTTAGAGAGTCTACGCTGATTCTTTCCATCGGCGTCCATCACATAGATGTGCAAGCCACCCCCCCTAACGGAATCAAAGGCGATGTGCTTACCATCCGGCGACCATGAGGGATTTTCGTCATGAAAGCCATTATTGGTAAGGTTTTGAGGATTCCCGCCATCGGCATCCATCACGTAGATTTCGACCCCATCCCTAACGGAAACAAAGGCAATCCGTTTGCCGTCAGGAGACCATGAGGGATCCTTATCATTAACGGGATTGTTAGAGAGGTTACGTGGATTCCCGCCATCGGCATCCATCACGTAGATTTCGCCGTTTCCATTCCGCTTAGAGCCAAAGGCAATGCGCTTGCCGTCGGGCGACCATGACGGTGAATAGTCATCGTGGCGATTCTTGGTGAGGTTTTTAGGGTTGCCTCCATTGGCGTTCATCACGTAGATTTCCTCGTTCTCAGCCCTAACGGCAACAAAAGCAATGTGCCTGCCGTCGGGCGACCATGACGGTGAAAAATCTTCATGACGATTCTTCGTGAGTCTTCGCTGGTTGCCTCCATCGGCGTCCATCACATAAATCTCACTGTTCCCGTTCCGATCAGACACGAAAGCAATCTGCGCCTGTGCCTCAACGACTACCATCGGCAGCGTTAGACCCAACACTACAACACTGATTAACATGAAATGTGCGAGAGTGTCTCTCTGTTGCATCGGCTATGCCTCTCAACCTACGAATAAAAAAAGCCCCAGAGAGGTGACAGATGTGGACGCGGTTCTCTGGGGCTAATCAATCTTGTGCGGGCTTAGGCGAGGGTTTTATCAATCATACGCTAACACGATCTTGATTGCCTCATCCTTCTTATACAACGACAACTCAAACCCGCGCTGCACCTCCGTAAACGGCAGACGATGGGTAATCATCGGTGAAACATCAATCCGTCCCTGTGCAATCATATCCATCGCCAACGGGAAATTATTCTGTGCATCGGGACCCACAGATCCGATCAAGCGGATATTTTTCCTGAACAGGTCACCGAAACGGAAAGGGTAGGTCGGGTCATCAGGCACACCGAACGCCAGAATCGTCCCATCCCGCTTGACGAGATCCATACACTGATTGATCGTCCCCGTCTGATGTCCTACCACCTCAACGACCAAGTCTGCCATCCGACCGTCCGTGATCTCCTCAACAGCAGTGACCGTATCCACCTCAGCGGCATTAATCGTATGCGTCGCTTGCATCTGTTTTGCTGCTTCCAGACGGAAATCAACGAGATCCGTTGCAACGACTGTTTTCGCACCCAAGTTACTCAACAGGTGCGTAAACAGCAATCCCATCGGTCCCTGTCCGACCACAACAACATCCTGATTCAGCAGGTTTCCTAACTTGCTACACGCCCAGATCACCGTGCCGAGCGGTTGAGACATCAGGATGCAATCCTTGCGTTCAAATTCCACCAACGGGACCGTAACGCCTTCGTGGGCAACAAAGTATTCCGAAAGTCCACCGGGACGCCCCGGCAGCGCAAGCACCGCGTCCCCTTCCTTAAACCGATCTGACTTACTCGCAGCCACTACGCCGATACATTCATGGATGGTCAGCCCCGGCGATAGTGGATAGGCATCGGCTGGGTGTTCCATGATAAACGATGGCATATCAGTGCCACAAATAGCGTTCATTTGATTCTTTATAAGTACAGCTCCCTCCGGGTCAGATGAAATATCAGGCTTATCAATATCGATCATTTCAATCTGACGCGGGGCAACAACTTGTGCAGCTTTCACATATTCCTCCTAAAAAAAATAAAGTAGTAGGCACGCTCCGCGTGCCGTTCCTCAATATCGCGTTTCACGCTTTTGTTCCGACATGAACTTTAAACCTTATAGGCGAACAACTTCGCCTGAAACATCTCCACACGAATGGCAAGCATCTCACCAACATCGGTGATATCACTGCTGCCCTGCCAAGTGACAACCTGATCCTCCTGATCGCCTGTCAGCGGATCGCACATCTCGAAAGTGAAGCCTTCAAGGGGGTTAGCATCCGGGCACTGCATGGTCGGTATCCTTTGCATCAATTCAATACGGATCCAGCCACCGGGCGCACAGCGGTAATTCAGGCGCAATTCCTTTCCTTGTCGATACACCGTGGGAATCGTGAATCGCCCTTCTGTTTCCGCTTCAACACCACAGAGCCGATGCGGACGCCAACGTGCCCACCTATTCTGGGAGGCTTGCATCTCCGGAAAGATCGCTTCCTGATACTGCTCTTTAACAGTGTGTAGCGTCGAGCGCGCATGGTAAGGCACCGCCCAGTTACCATCAGGCAGCTTCACTAGACCGTTTCGCCAGACATGGATCTGCCCCTCTTCTCCACTTCCTGTGGGTCCCAACCCAGCAACCGCTCGGCGTTCCGGGCGTGTCCAAATCAGACCGTCGCGACTGAACGCGAGTTGCAAGTCGACATGATCGGTGGCGTTATGGAATACTGGAATGACCATGGCGTGTAGTTCATCCCGCCCTGGATAGGGGAAGTAGCACGCACCATAGAACGATATATCCAAAGGATCCTGTGCATCAGGATAAATCAACAATTTCGCCGCGGGCCACTTGCGGAAGTCCCGTGTCCGCGTCAGTCCGATAGCACGGCGAAATACCTCAGTTTCAGGCATACTGGCTCCCAAGGCTTGCGGTTCTGACGGCGCAACCCCTTGGGGCTGTATGTACGCATAATAGACACCATTGTGTACGTCGTACCCCGGGCAAATTCCACCGTTCACCGAGTAGTTGGCGAGCGGCTCAGGCAGACGTGTCCAAGTCAGGCGATCGGGCGAGGTTAGACCGAGTAACTGTCCCTTCAGAACCACCTTGCGCCCGGAATAGGATCGACCCTCGTAGTGCTCAGCACGCCAGCATCTGTCCGCCTCATCGGGATCGACCTCCTCACCGGTCTCTCGGTCAAGCCAAAATCCCTTCGCCTCCAACGCTTTATACCGCTCTTCGGGCGGTGCGGACGGATCTTCAAAGATGCTCGCCTGCAACGATGTCTTGAGAATATTGTTGTCCGTCGAACCGTTAAATTCAGTCTGTCCTAACACCGGTCGCTCCCAGCGATAGCCATCATCACTCACAGCGAGACAGGTTCTTTTCCCAACATTGTACAGCATGTGGAGCCGCCCATTTTCATGCCAGACATAGCCGGGGTAGGCAACGTCCTCGGTTTCCCACTCCTTCTCAGGAGTTAAAAACGGTTCAGACTTGTCCGCCTCTTCCACCCGCAACCCCACACCAATGGGTGCATCGAACATTTCGTAGTTTCCCTGACTGGTTATACTACGGTGACCCGTGAAAATCTCTGCCAGATCCACCATCGCCATCCATGTACCGGGATTGTACCGTGGACGTACCCAGTCGCCGGGAAAATAGCTGCCGCGTGCCAGAATCTTCTCCCGTTGTTCAGCCATTTCCACCTCTTTCTCAAGTGTTCAGATTAAATTGTGCTGTGACTTTTGCGTAGTTCAGGTCTATCCTGATTGTTAGGCGTCAGGTATTCAATTCTAATAACCTGGCGAGTCTTGGTAGCGAGAAACTGTCTCCTCTCCACAGGTCATCGTCTGTAGCAAGGCAGGGCGTCCCTCCTTCGTAGCAGCAATAGCACGTGCAATCGCACCGGGCAGTTGGTCCGGTGTCACAACCGTCTCAGCAAAGGCACCTAAACTCTCGGCAACCTTGGCATAATCCCCGGACAACTTGTCGCTATCCCAGTGTTCTGACGCATACGGCATATTCTGATTGTAGTGAGTCATTATACCGTTGTTCAAAACGACAGTTAATATCGGAATCTCAGATCGTACCGCTGTCTCAATGTCTAAGCCAGCCATACCGAAGGCAGCATCGCCCATCACATTGACGACTAGTTTCTCAGGTGCAGCCATCTTCGCACCGAGTGCCAATCCCAGACCATAACCCAACTGCGTCGATTTGCCCCAACCGATATAGGTATTTGGAGCATCGGTCGTCCAGAACGGACACATCCGATCTCGCGGATAACCCGCGTCGTGCGTCGCAATCGTATTCGACACATCCACCGCTTTGTGAAGTTCGTTGAGAACACGATACTCATTCATCGGGACTTCATCCGATTCGAGTCGCGGACGCCATTCTGCCATCCACTCCGCCTTCACCTTCCGAATCTCGTTTGCTACACCGTTGACATCGGCTCTCCCCTCTTCACCGATCTGCCGCTTCACCTCTTCAATCATCTGTTGCAACACCAACTTCGCATCGCCGACAGCACCGTGCGCCAACCGATGATGCACATTCAGGTCATCGGTCGAGTTGGTAACCTGAGCGAGGGTAACACCGGCAGGTATCCGCGGACTATAACCGCCACTGAGCGTCGTCGCAATTCCGAGCACAAAGTCCGCCTGCCCCAAGAAGTGCCCCGCCATCCGCGCACCAGAATTCCCAGCCGTGCCCAATGCTAGCGGATGGTTTTCAGGGAAACCACTCTTGCCCTGTAGGGTCGTCATGACCGGAATGTTCGTCAATTCCGCTAACGTTACCAATTCGTCCGTCGCTTCAGCGTACAGTATACCCCTACCTGCGCTGATAACAGGACATGACGCTTTGAGCAAAGCGGTCACGAGGTCACAGACATCATCAGGATCTGCTGCCGATTTGTGCACCTGCACCGGCGCATAGTTGAAGGCACTATCCGGAATTTCCTGACTCGCAGCATCTGAAGATATCTCCAAAAGCACAGGTCCAGGTCTACCATGTTTTAACCGAGTGAATGCCATCCGCATCAGTTGGGGGATGCGATCCGCCTGATTGATGTATTCCGTCCACTTCGTAACCCCACCATAGTTCCGGTGCGAAACGAAGCCGGGGTGCATTCCCACGCTCCCAAGGCGCGGTCCGCCGGGCAGGAGCAGTATCGGCACCGAATCGGCATACGCCTGAGCGACACCCCCGAAGGCGTTCTCAGCCCCCGGTCCCTCTTGCATCATAAAGACCCCAATGCGGTTCCCACACATAATGCGACTATACCCGTCAGCCATGTTCACACCCGCCCGCTCTTGGCGCGAGAGGATCGGTCTCAGCCCCTCTTTGGCAGCTGCATCTATCAGGGTATGGTGGGGGAAGCAGGCGAACCAGTCAAGCCCTTCGGCTTTAAGAATTTTAGCAATTGCTTGATTACCTGTCATAATATATTTCCATCCTTTCTAATGAACCTTTGACATACTCCCGTAGGTCGGGCATCTTGCCCGACCCCAAACCCACATCAATGACGACAATCCGTAGTATTGTAGGTTGGGTTGAGCAGGAATCGCGAAACCCAACACCAATGAACCTACTATACCACCCTTAATAAACAGGGTCAAGCCAATATTCATTGAGGCAGCCACCGACGGAAGAACCGGCACCAGTTAGCGTGGAAGATATTGTCGATATCCACATCCCTGTAGCCACGATCTGCAAGAATCGGCTCCAACTTTCGCAAATCTTCCGTCGTCCTGAAATCAGAAGGCATGTGGTACGTCGCACCCGTATCCGTACCAATTGCAGCGTGCAACGTATTCCCCGCCAGTTGACAGACATGATCGATATGGTCAACCACCGTCGTCAGCTTCACCCGCTCCGTTGACGATTCACCATGTACCCAATCCGGTTCGAGCATCCAAGCATCTAGTGCCGCACCAATGACCGCCCCACGCTCGATGAGTCGTTGAATCTGTTCATCGGAGAATTGCCGATCGCCGAGAACCAGTGCACGACAGTTATTGTGGCTAGCAATCACAGGACCATCGAAACGGTCAAGCGCGTCATAGAAACTCTGCTCGGACAGATGTGTCAAGTCGAGGATTATCCCAACCCGCTCGAATTCCTTGAGCAACTCAATCCCCTTGGAGGTCAGAGGACCACTCACACCGGTGCCAGCTGCGTAATGGCTGAACCCAAAGTGTGCCAACATAACGCTACGCAGCCCGTCCTCCCACCACGCCTCTGCCTGCGACGGTTCGACAATCGGATCCGCGCACTCCATGGACAGAATCACCCCAACAGGAACGCTCTCACCGTCCCTCTGCTCCCAATATTGCCAGTGAGTGTCCAACTCGCCGGACGTGCGAATCAGTTTTATCTCCTCCTGCCCTTCAAGGATTCGGTAATACGCCAACTGTCCCTGCGCCCAAGCATAAGCCATCCGTTGCGTACCGTAATCAAGGTCTATCCGGCGATGCCCGGTAACTGGTTGGACTTCGCGCTTCGCCCGCGCCGATATGGAAGATTGACAAACCGCCACCCCCGCACGACGCATCTCCGGCAGACTGACCTTCGCCCCACCCCGTTCAAGTGCGTCCGTCATATGAGCCTCACGGGCATTTATCTGGGCAACCGATTCAGTCTGGTCCCGGTTATGGCAGAGCGCGAACAACGCCAAATCTAAATGTCCATCGAAAATCAGCCGCATCCGAAATTTCCTCAATGAACCAACATAGCAGTATGCACCCTCCGTGTGCCGTAACTCCCGCGCCCTGTAACCCCTAAACACTATCTGCAGTAGTGAACTAATGAACCAGTGCTCCTCTGCTCCTCTTAAAGCTCACCCGCAAGACGCTTCAGGTGATTCTGACGCGGCTCCGAGGCCCGCCGCAGCGCAGTTTCTGGCACATGAATCTGCGACAAGACCTCCGGGGTGGCGCGAACAAACCCCTCAGCATATCCCGTCCCAGCGTACCAACCCGCATGACCCGTGTGAATCTCAATCCGCTTACGGGCAAAGGTTTCGGTATGCCCTTGGCTGCTGAAAAGGATTTCCGCCTGAACCCGCTGTTCCTTCCAGTCTGAGATGTCTACATAGAAGTCGATCTCGTCCGGCATATAATAGACACCCGGATAATAGGTCGCTGCAATCGTGTGCGGTCGCTGACGGCTGCCGTAATCGGGTGTCCCCGCCAACCCTTGCGCCTCCATAATGGCAAACGCTGTCTCGTCGTGATCGTTGTGTGCAGCAGAAGCCATGCCGTTCCGTCCGCTCAGGTGCGGTCTCTGCGTGATCAACACATGCGGACGCACATCATAGATAATCTGTCGTAGCGTCTCCACCGCCTCCGGCGTCTTATGGAACGGCTTATCCGGAAAGTCAAGGATTCGTACATCCGTCACCCCGAATAGCGCACAGACCTTACGAAACTCTATCTCTTTGATCCGGGCGTAATCATCAGCACTCTGGTTGAGGATCTCAGGATCCTGCTCCGCCTCCGGCTTGAGCAGCTCGTCGTGGAGCCGTTCATTGTGCGTACCGACCCCGTTAGTCATACTGACAACTGTAATGGAGTCCCCTTGAGCAGCATGAACCCCACAAGTGCCAGCGCAGTGAGTAAAATCGTGTGGATGCGCTTTAACCACAAGAAACCGAAGCGATTCGTCTTGCATCACAAACCTCCTCTACACCTCTTATTATAGTGGACCTTAGAATTAATGAGACACTTCAAACCGGTGCGGTTAGGAAACCGCACCTACCGTACCCGATAAAACGGGATCGAAACCGAGGGGCGAAAGTGTCTATTTATTTTTTGAATTCACTATAAATAGTAGTAGGCACACGCCGCTGTGCCGTCCGCCAAAATCAATAAACCCAAATAGCCCCAGAGGGGCGACAGATATTTAACAATGAATCGATGAATTAACTAGCCGGTTGGCCCTGTTCTTGTGGTTGCAGCGGCGGAAGCTCCGGATAGTCCCCACGCGCTGTCCGCAACGTAATCAACCCCTCAACAATCATCCACACCTGCACAGCTTCAAGAGCGATACCGAACGCCAAGAGCAGGTACTGCCCGGTGAATAACCACCCTGTATCGGGGTTAAACATCTGCCACAGCATCGCCCACGCCGGCATGATCAGCATCACTATCATCGGAATCACCGCGAACCAGATCGGCAGATTACGCCGGAGCAGATAGAACACCGTCACCATAAAGGCAAGCCCTGCTAACAGTTGGTTCACCGCACCGAAAAGGGGCCATAGAATCAAGCCACCACTTCCGGGTCCATTCGGTCCCGGCATCAGCGCGACAGCACCGCCCAAGAACAGCGCGAGCGCGGTCGCCACATAGCGATTGGTGAGCGGCTTAACCTCCATTGTACCCGCGAGCTCTTGGATGACATACCGTTGCAGTCGTGTCGCAGTATCCAAGGTCGTCGCTGCAAAGCTTGCCACCAACACCGCCATGATCGCGATAGCCATCTTCAGAGGGATACCGACGCTTGCGAGAAAATTCCCGCCCCCATCAACAAAAGCACTCACCTTTTTCGCAAGGCTATGCCCAGCCCAACCACCAACAGTTAGCGTTGTGCCATCGGGGTTCGTCACCGTTTGGCTTGTGGCATAGCGCGTCCGCCACGCCTCCTGATACCGAACCTGCTGCCCTGTCTCATAACTAATCACTGGCTGAAAGGCATAGCTCGCGCCCGTCCCGCTCCGTTCAAAAAGACCCATGCCAATCCCGGCGCAACAGGCGAGGATGACGACAACTGCGAGTCCACCTTCAAGCAGCATCGCACCGTAGCCGACATATTGTGCATCCTTCTCCGAAGCGACCTGCTTACTAGAAGTGCCAGAACTCACCATACAGTGGAATCCGCTGATCGCACCACAGGCAATAGTGATAAACAGGAAGGGCCAAATTGGCGGTGCATCGGGTGGAATATCAGGCGCGACCGCCGGCGCAGAGGCAAAGAGGTCCGCTCTCCCCGTTAAACCCGCGACAGCAAGCCCCACAATCAGCAGGACTAGTGCTACAATCAACTCATGGCTATTGATAAAGTCACGAGGCTGGAGCAGTGTCCACACCGGCAGCACAGACGCAATGAAGCAATACACAAACAGGATTAGCGTCCAGATAACCACCGCATTTACAAATGTCTGCCCTAACAGCGGGATGCCAAACCACGCCGAAAGGTCAATCGGGAGCAGGTAAGCCCCCACCCACATCCCAATGTACATTATCCCCAGCGCGATGATGGAAGGGATTAGGATGTTTCCACCCCGCCGATAGATCCAAAGCCCGATGCCGACCGCCAACGGAATCTCTATCCAAACCGAGATCACCGATTCCGGGTAGAGCGCGAAGATGATTGCAATCACCAAGCCGAAGATAGCCAAAACAACGATCAGTGCCATGAAAAGAATGGTCAAAAACAGTAACTTCGCTCGCGGTGTAATCATCCGGCCCGCGATGTCGCCGACAGTCTGTCCACGATTGCGGAGTGAGACCACCAACGCGCCGAAGTCGTGTACCGCACCGATAAAAATTGAACCGAGGACGACCCACAACAGCGCGGGCAGCCATCCCCAAAAAACCGCAATCGCAGGTCCAACGATTGGACCCGTGCCTGCAATGCTTGTGAAGTGATGTCCGAAGATAATCTCCTTCTTCGTCGGAACATAGTCCACATCATCGCGTAACTCTTGGCTCGGTACCCGCGCCTCCGGGTCAATCCCAAAGATCTTCCTAGCCAACCACCGCCCATAGGTATGATAGGCGATAATGAAACCGAAAAAACTCAAGACCGCAATTATCAACGTACTCATATCTACCTCCATTGAAATATTTTCACGTCGCTCATGTTAAGAAATCATGCAATAGAAACCGAGTTTTGAAGAAAAAACTCGGTTTCTCTTCACATTTTACAATTTCTTTTGACATGAATCATTCTTTTTAGATCCCAATCGAATACCCATCTCGCCGTGGATCCGCACCGCCCATGAGCGAACCTTCCGCTTGATCAACCGCAATACCCTGACCGCCGCCGACACCAGCCGTCCACTCAGGCATCACATTCGGCTCATGCCCACGCGCCTCAAGTTGAGCTATGACATCGGCGGGGATACGTCCCTCCATACTCACAGCAGTTCCCGGACTCTCAACCCGCACACGCGGTGCCTCGATCGCCGCTTGGATATTCATGCCGTGCTCGATCAGGTTTAACACCATCTGCGCCGTCGTCTGCAGGATGCCGTGGCTCCCCGGTGTGCCAATCACCGCGAAGAGCTTCCCGTCCTTCCAGACTTGGCATGGCGACATACACATCTCAATCTGCTTGTGCGGTCCAATGGCGTTTGGACTCTCCGGCAGGAGATCAAACCAGTTCATAAAGTTATTCAGGAACATCCCAGTCTCACCGAGCGCGACGCCAGAGCCGAAACCGGATCCGAGACTCTGCGTCACCGCAACCGCATTGCCCTCACCGTCAACTACATCGAAATGGGTTGTGCACTCGTTAATCCATTCCGCAGCGTTCCCCGGCAGAATCTCGCCCGGCAGCTTATCCTTCGTGTAACGCTCACCGCCACCGACTCCCGCACGATAGCCGATCCGCTTCCGTTGCTCGGCGGCGTAGCCTTTCGAGAGCAGCCCGGTGATGGGTGGGTTCTCCGCACAGGTGTATTCCGCACGATCTGCGCTGGCGAGTTTTATCGCCTCGATCAACAGATGGAGATATTCCGCCGAGTTATGCCCCAGATCAGCGAGCGGATCGCTCTCTAAAATATTGAACGTCTCCAGATACTGAAATCCTGAACACGGCGGCGGCGGACAGAAAATCTCAAAATCCTTGAACGTCGTCGAAATCGGCTCATGCCAATCCACCTGAAAATCCGCAAGATCTTTCTCCGTGATCAACCCATCATTCTCTTGGAAGAACTGAGCGATATGCTGTGCAATCTCACCCTGATAAAACACCTCCGTTCCACCTTCAACCACCTTACGGAACGTCTGTGCAAGTTCTTTCTGCACCAGCACTTCGCCCGGACGCGGTGTCCGTCCGCGGGACATGATAATCTTCGCTCCCGTTGACGAAAATCGGGGCCCTGCGCCTGCCATGAACTCAGCGTTCTTCGCCGTGACCGCATAGCCGTTCTCCGCATATCCGATCGCTGGTGCGAAGATGTCCGCACGATCCATGCTGCCGTACCGATCGAGCAGCGCCAACCAACCGCCACACGCGGCAGGAATCATGCCAGCCCGGATCCCAACCTCATTCGACCCCGGCTCTGAGTAGGCATCAAGCGTCGCCTGATAGGGACTTGTCCCCATATAGTCGAGGACCTGGATTGTGTCCTCCCCCGCGTGGTAAATCAACATATAGCCGCATCCAGCAATACCCGACATATACGGTTCCGTTACATTGAGGGTAGACGCAACCGCAACCACCGCATCAAAAGCGTTGCCGCCCTGAAGTAATATCTGCGCTCCCGCCAGACTTGCGAGTGGATGCGCGCTCGAAACCATACCCCGCGTCCCTGTCACCGTCGGACGGTGCGTAACACCATGTGATGGAAATGCCATATTCAATTACCTCCTATAGTAGTAGGCACGCTCCGCGTGCCGTAACCTCCCTATGCTGTAACATAATAGCTACAGATTTCCTAATCTATAATCGTGCCGTAGGTTGGGTTAAACGGAAAGCGTGAAACCCAACAAATGAACCAATGAACTAATCAACCAACACCTCCGCCAATTCCGTAAAATCCGCAACCGTCACATCCGGCAAATACGGCGAATCCTCATACGGCAACTCGTAACGATTTACAAACGCCGATTTGTAACCACACACCTTCGCCCCCATCACATCAAACGAATTTGCGGAGACCATCAGGCACCCCTCCACATCCAAGCGGAGCCGACTGAGTGCTGCATAACGATAGACAGCAGGGTGCGGCTTGAACGCCCCGACCTCCGTCACCGAGATGATGTCATCAAAATCCCATCGGACCCGATTCTTCGCAAGATGATCGAGGAAGTGGGGATCGCCGTTGGAAAGGATTACTAGTTGGTAGTGGGATTTGAGCCGTTCTAGGGCCGGAAGCACCTCTGGAAACGGAGAGAGCTGGTCCCACGCCCCCATGAAATCTTTCACCTCATCGCTCGTCGTCTGAATCGCGTTCAGGTTCAGGACATAAACAAACGCACGGCGCACCGTCTCCAGATACCCGCTATGCCCCAACATCACAAGAGTGTCCTGATACTGCTCGATCCGTTGCCGCGCCCGCCACTGATCCCAAAATCGATCCGCCGACACATCCGCCCCTTTCGCCTTCAGAAATTCCGCGATATAGGGTGTCAAACTTCCCCCAAGATCCAGAATCGTACCGAATAGATCGAATGTCAACGCTTTAATATCTGCTTTTTCCATAAATCCCCTTTCACAAGAAGCTCTGCCTTGAAACCGAGTTTTTTCTTCAAAACTCGGTTTCTTTATAGCCCCAATAGGGCAATAAGTATATCTTTCGCTCCAGCGGAGCGATATATGTATAGAAGGACGACATGTTTATAGAACACCGAATCCCCATACCCCTAAGCCCCAGCGGGCCGACATCGGGTATCAAACACATATTGTCTGAATCACAGATGAAGAAGATTACACAGATTAAAAGCCACCTAAACTTCACTATCAGAACCCGTAGGGGTTGGGGCTCCCAACCCATCCCGCAAGTTCCGATTCCCCTAATCCTCGCTAAACGGGACGAGAATCATCAATCAATCGGGATTGGGCGAGGGAACCTCGCCCCTACAAAGGTCAACAAGTCGTCGGTGGGATTGAACCGAAATCTGAAACCCAACAAACATGAAACAATGAATCAATTCACCCCGCTGGGGCTTTAAGTAGGTATCGCTTTTCTATAGACATATCGCTCCGCTGGAGCGGAATCAAGATGAAACGGAACGCAGATCTGCGTTCCCTACGAATTAACCTCGCTGAAACGTTGATGTCGGGCAAGTCTGAGAAGATTCCGTGACCGGGGTTGAAAATCCGATGTATCGGGGAGGCCGGACCTAGGGATTCAACTGGACCTCTTCTTTGCGTCTTCGCGTCCTTGCGTTCACTTTTTCTCCTCACGTTTCACGTTTAATCCGTAATACTGACCTCTGCCAACTCCTCCACAATCTCAACCGTCTCTAAACTCACCGCAACCACCTTCCCAATCAACCTAACAATATACTCCTCATCATCCGCACGGTTCGGGTCATTGACGATACCGCTCCGCTTGTCCGTCTTGAGGCGATACTGATCTATCACCCACTCCAACGCCGACCGATTCCCAAGCCGATAGTCAAACGCCTTTGCGGGTATCCCGTCGAGCGTCAAGAAATCGTTATATTTTACCCCCGTCTTATCCTTGGACAATTTCATCTTCTCCACACGCCAATCGAGCGGTGTATCCGGTGTTTCGACAAAACGGAGCGGGTATGCGTCCACATCCTCATAGCCGACGTGAATCTCTCCCAACCGCTCCCCCGCTGTGGCAAACGCCCAAAAATCCGGCACATAAGGTATGTGCGGCAGGTCTCGCTTGAGGTTCGCCTGATACCGCTCCCGATAGGTCGGGTGATGGAGCAGACCATAGACATAGTGAAAGATATCCCATTTGCCGATGGAGCCGTCTCGGTAATGTCCCCGGAACTGCTCTAACGCCCAATCGGTGATGTTCTCTCGGCGGTTCCTCCCGTCCTCGTCGTAGGTGTAAAAGGGAAAAGATTGTTGTTGGATCGCCATAGAAATTCAAATTAGGGATATATTTACTCATCAAAACAGCAAATTCTTTTCGACCATAGCCCCCCACACAAATCACCTGATTTTCCGTTTCTGTCTCCGGTGTAGGGAAGATGGAAGGAAAGACGTATACACGCTCGGCCATCATTCGGTCAAAGTAGAGGTTTGATTTTGTAAAGGGGCGATAGAGGGAGATTCTTACTTTTTCCTGCGAAAAGTCAGCGGTTTTACCTCTTTGTAAGTTGTGTTTCAGTGATTCGCTCCAACTGATTTTTGTGTTATCAGCAATCACAAAACTATCAACATTTGCAGGCGGGGCTGCCTGTTGTGCCCATTTGAACACCTGCTCATTGTAGGTATCAATCATCCCGTTCATGTTTTCGCTGAGAGCATTTCGGTTGAAGTTACGCGCCCACGCATCACGGTTGGTATTGACACCCAGACTGTAAGCCTTAAAAATTACACCTGCCGCTCCACCCTTTATCACCTGCCTCCTTAGCTCCCATCGGGATAAAGGTCTCAAATTCGGCGTGGAGCCCTTCTCCCAGCCATGTGTAACGTGCGTCAGGTTGAATGGGCTGCCAGTCTATATTGCGGATGTGTTCGCGTTCATTTAGAAAATCGAATTTCCGTTTTTTGTTCCACAGATCATCGGTGCGATAGTAAAAGATACGTATCGGGGCAGGGAGGCTCCTCTCACGGCTAGCAGGGGGTATCGGGGCACTTCTCTCACAGCTAGTCGGGAGATTTATCGCCCGTCTGGTTTTCACAAATAGGTTGATGCTCACGCCGACCCGTATCCCGAACACATTGGCATCCGAGACCTTCAATCCCTTCCGCGCATTCCCACCCAAATCCAGAATATAAATCGCGTCGAAATCGCCTGCGAGATGTTTCCGCATCCCATCAAACGCCACACCGTCGAGAAAACTGTTATTCGTTACAAAGGCAATAACCCCCTCCGCTCCTATCCGATCCGACGCCCACCGAATCGCCTTCACATACGGATCAGAGAGTTTATTTTTATTGCTTGCTGTGGAGTCTTGCGAATAAGTTTCTTTAACTTGCCCATTCATCGTCTTATATTCCCGATTCTTGTTGTTGTCGTTCTCGTTGACCTGACCGACGTTATACGGCGGGTTGCCGATAACCACAAACATCGGTGTCTCTTTCTGACTTTCAACGCGGCGCGTGTTCTCCTCCGTAAACAGCGAGGACTCATAGTAGTGGGTATCCTCTGCCAATTCAAACGTATCCACAAGACAGATCCCATCGAAAGGTTGATACCTGCCCGTCACCTCATAAAATTCATGTTCAATGTTCATCGACGCGATGTAATACGGCAGCAGCATCACCTCGTTGCAGTGCAATTCCGTTGTATATTTTTCCCTTAACGCTGTCTTGCGAATCTCGCGCATGGTCCGCACAATGAAATTGCCCGTGCCCACAAACGGATCGATGATGTGAACGCCGGCATCGGAGAGCGACCGATTGAACTCGGTCCGTAGAATCTCCTCAACGCTGCTCACCATAAAATCGACAATCGGTTGTGGCGTGTAGACAATCCCGTGTGTGTCCGCAACTTTCACCGAAAAGCCCTGAAAAAACTGCTCATAAACGGTGTTGAGAAACCCCTGCTTTTGCGAAAAGTCATCAATGGTCGCAGCGGTGCGCTCGATTGCTGTATAGAACGGATTCAGGTGCCCCAGAAAATCGTGACGACTAAACGACTGGCTGGTGAGGGCATCTATCACCTTCTCTATCTCATTGGCGATAACATTTCGGCGGGTGAAGTCTTGGTTATAGAAAACCGTGTGAAAGATCTGCTCGGTCAACAGGTGCTGGATCAACATCTCCTCAACGGCGGCTTCCGAGAGGTTCGGGTTAATCGACTGACGACACTTCTCATGGAAATCAGCAAAAGCGGCGATAAACGGTTGGTTCGTCTCCCGTTCTTGATGGATCCGTTGCGCCAATCCCGCCCCAAGTGCGGGCACCCTGTCCCTGAATTCCGATACGGCATTCTCCCATTCGGTGTATTCCGGTGGCTGGTGGGAAAAGAAGGTTTCGAGCGTCCCTATCAGTTCCGTCGGGTCGGTCAGGTTAGCATCAAGCGTCTGCCGCTCGTTCTGCCAAAGGATAGCGCGGTGTGGCTCTTGGAAAAGGATGTTGTCGCGGGGATAGCCGCTCTCAAACTTGCGGACCACTTCGGCTGGCAGGTCGTCGTCCTCATCTTTCGCCTCCCAATAGCCGTGGGTCAATCGGAAATTGTCCATCAACGCACCGTCAACGACAATCCGCCTGTTTTTAACCCCCCTAGCCCCCCTTGTCAGGGGGGACATTGAGTGTTCGGGAACGAGCGTCCAATCAAATTGGCGGGCACACCCTTGCAGAAGGGATTGGAACGCGGATCGCACGGCACCCTCATGCACTACCCCAAGCCGATCAAACTGATCTAACTCGGTGTAGTAGTCTCTAATAATTTTGTGTGTTGGTCTAAGATTGAGGCTTGCCACAAAACACCTTAAAAGTAGTAGGCACGCTCCGTCGTGCCGTAGGTTGGGTTGAACGGGAATAGTCCCGCTGGGGCTTTAGGGTTCGGACCGTTGTGTGTGCTATACACATATCGTCCAGCTGGAGCTAAATGAACCAATGTACTAATTAACTCAAGGGCGTTCACAATTCAGTCAATAGCCCATGCAGACATAGACCCCTGTGAGAGAGATCTCCTGATCCCGATTGTTTCCAAAATTGAGAGGAGTCGTGGCAAGGATGCCACTCTCACAGAGAATATTTATGAACACCCCTCAATTAACTAATGAACCAATTATGCTTATCCGCGTTCTCCGCTTAATCCGCCTAATCCGTGATTCAGACAGAGGCAATTTTAGCACACAACCCCACAATGGACAAGAGAAAAGAAATTGTTTCATTGACTGACCAACCAGACTATGCTATACTGCATTATCAGCATTACATCTAACCTATTTCTTAGGAGGAAACATCCGTTATGTCAGCAGAAAAACGACTGGAAGAACTCGGCATTGAGCTGCCCGCAGCAGCAACACCGATAGGGAACTACGTAACAACCGTCCAGACAGGAAACCTGATATTCACATCAGGCCACGGCCCCGGCAGGGGCGAGGGCCCCCTGTATAAAGGTCAGGTGGGCACCGATCTAACAATCGAGGAAGGGTATGCATCCGCACGGCAGGTCGGCTTATGTCTGCTCGCCACGCTCAAAAACGCCCTCGGCGATCTGGATCGGGTCAAGCGCGTCGTGAAAGTGGTCGGCTTTGTCAATTCCGCCCCGAGCTTCACCGAGCAGCCAGCTGTCGTCAACGGCGTATCTGATCTGTTGGTGGAGGTGTTCGGCGATAGCGGCAGGCACGCACGATCCGCGGTTGGGATGGTCCAACTCCCCGGCAGCATCCCCGTCGAAGTCGAATTGGTCGTCGAAATCGAATAGTGAGGCGAGCGGGAGAAACCGAGTTTTCAAGAAAAAACTCGGTTTCTGATACTTCCGGAAGGTGGTTGGTAGGGAACGCAAATCTGCGTTCCCAATAAATTGTAGGATCGATTTTCAAATCGCGACTTCTACCGCTAACTTTCCCTCCGAATCACCTTCAAGACCGCGTCCCGTTGCTGTTCCATCAGTTCCCTGGACGTTGCTTCAACGTTGAGACGGAGCAGGGGTTCGGTGTTGGATGGACGGACGTTGAAATGCCATCTGTGACCCGATGAAGAGGGAACTGAAAAGTTGTCAAAGCTGATTGATACCCCGTCCATCCATTCGACTTCACCCGCTTTGCCAAAAATGTGGGCAATCTCCTCCATTATCACCTTCAATGGGGTCAAAGCATCTACATCGATCAGGCTTAGAACCTTTTCGGTAAAACCTTCGGGCAGGGCAATCTCTCGCGCCCTCTCAATCATTTTCCCATGACGATTCAGGCGTGCGAAGTCTTCAGTTTCGACGATGTTGCGTAGGTCTTGCACCATATCACCGCCCAAGATTTCAGGCATCTGCTTCACCATCTTGAACCCGCCATATTCGGGCGGGTTGTGCGACGCTGTCACCATTATGCCAGCCTGATTAAGAGTTGCACAGGCGTAGTAATACTGATCCGTACTGACCATACCGATGTTGAGCACATCTGCTCCGGCATCCATCAATCCTTGAGTCAGCGCATGGAACATCGGCGGACTGGAGAGACGGATATCCCGACCAACAACAACTTTATTCACCTTGAGAAGTGTGACAAAGGCGCGCCCGATCGCGTAGGCAACCGCATCGTCCAACGCATCGGGGTAAGTGCCACGAATATCATTCGCTTTGAAGATATCCGGATTGACTTGCATTCTCCATACCCTTAACAACCCTAGTCAAATGAACCAGTGAACTATAGTAGATTTTAGGATTAATGAGACATTCCAAACCGGTGCGTTTAGAAACCGCACCTACTGATCTCCCGTTGGGTAGTCCCTGTTGGAAACAGTGCCGATGCGGTGCGATTAGGAAACTGCCCCTACCGTGGGGCGCAAGTGTCTATTTATTTTTTAAATTCACTATAATAAACCAACAAAGGAAGGAAAACCCATGTCAGTTGAAATCGTTAAGCCTCGGATCCGAGGCTTTATCTGCACAAACGCCCATCCAGTCGGGTGTCATCAAAATATCCAAAACCAAGTAAACTACATCAAAGCAAATGCCACAACCAAACACAGCAATCCCAACCTCCTCGTGGTCGGCGCATCCACCGGATACGGCCTCGCCTCCCGCATTGCACTCACTTGGGCTTACGGCGCGAAATCGCTAGGCATCTTCTACGAACGCCCCGCATCTGGAAAACGGACCGCCACCGCCGGCTACTATAACTCCGTCGCCTTCCACCAACTCGCAGCGCAAGACGGCTTCTCCGCCGAAAGCATCAACGGTGACGCCTTTTCCGATGACATCAAGGGTGAGACAATCGATCGAATCAAAGAAAGTATGGGTAAGATCGATATGGTCGTTTACAGCATCGCAGCCCCACGGCGGATCCATCCACACACCGGCGCAGAGCATAATTCCGTGTTGAAGCCGATCGGTCAGTCCTACACCAGCCAAACGATCGACCTGAATAGAGAGGTAGTTACCGATGTTACCCTTGAAGCGGCAAGCGAACAGGAGATCGCCGATACCGTTGCCGTGATGGGAGGCGAAGATCTGGAATTCTGGACGGACGCGCTGCTCGCCGAAGACCTACTCGCACAGGGCGCGACCGTGGTAACATATTCCTACATCGGTCCTGAACTCACATGGGCAATCTACCGCGACGGCACAATTGGCAAAGCGAAGGAGGATCTCGAAACCCGCGTCAACAAGCTGGAGAAAACGCTCTCTGGCAAGCTCGGCGGGAACGTCTACCTCTCCATCAACAAAGCCATCGTTTCACAAGCATCAATGGCGATTCCAGTCGTCCCGCTCTACATGAGCATCCTCAACCAAATCATGGATGCAAAAGAGATCAACGAAGATCCGATCGCGCAGATGGGACGACTTTTCACAGAACACCTCGGTCCCGACCTATCCCCGACGCTTGACCCTGAACGCCGCATCCGACTCGATGACCGAGAACTCCGCGCCGACGTCACCGCCGAAATTATCGAACGGTGGGAACAAATCAACACCGATAACTTCCGCGAAATCTCCGACTACAACGGTCTACAACGCAGCTTCCGCAACCTGTTCGGCTTTGATGTCGATGGCATTGATTACGACGAAGCAATAGAAATAGAGGTCAACCTACCGTAGTCGGTTCACAGCTTGGGATTCTCCTGATGCCGCTGCCGGTCACGCTTCGTCTTTTTCTCGATCGACTTCCGAAAAGCGTCCTCTAGGTCCACCCCTGTCTGATTCGCCAAACAGATCAGCACAAACAGCACGTCCGCCATCTCCTCCGCGAGATCCACCTCTCTATCCGATGCCTTGAAACTCTGGTCTCCGTACCGGCGCGCCATGATACGCGCCATCTCCCCGACCTCTTCCATCAGGATAGCGGTATTCGTCAACTCAGAAAAATAACGGATCCCAACTGTTTTAATCCATTCATCGACCAATTTCTGACAGTTTTCGATTGTGTATTCCATACTTCGCTCCATCTACTAGGGCGTGTTGACATTTGTAAAGTTATCTGCAATCGTAGGGGCTTGGTTGCCTCGCCCCCCGTCCAACGACCACAATCGGTTCTGAGGTGCGAACAACGGGTTGGAAGACCCACCCCCTACGAAGGATTATCCGTTTGTGCACCCGTTTGATTGTCCAATTGCGATGAAACGTCAACAGAACCTAGCCATGTTTTATATTCTTCGCCTTCTATAACACATGTCGCCCCGCTGGGGCTAAATACTCTTATGAACCCGATGAATTCTTTACCCATTACGTTTCACGATTAAACCATCATAGCACGTAGGGGGTGGTGCGTCAATCGCTTTTAAGGTAGTAGGTAGGGCTATTCAGTTTTTGGCTTTTTAACCATTTGGGTCGAAACGTCGCAACAAGGGCATCGCCTTGCCAGTGAAGTATCGGGCTTGGGAAATCCCTCTCACAGGAGAATTAAATGACCCTAAGATAGTAGGCAATAAAGTAGGCAGCGCACGCCGTGTGCCGTAACCGCGTTAGCGTGTCAACAGCATTTTCCAACTTGACAGGAGGGACAAACATACACTATACTCAACCTATCGGAGGCTACTACCTATGCACAAAGAACTATTTGATCAACTCGTTCAAGTTGTCGCTGCACTACGCAGCGAAAACGGCTGCCCATGGGACAAAGCACAGACCCACGAAACCCTGAAATCAGACCTCATTGAAGAAACCTACGAAGTAATCGAGGCAATCGATGCGAAATCGTCGGATAAGCTACAAGAAGAACTCGGCGACCTTCTCCTACAAGTCATGCTCAACGCACAGATCGCAAAGGATCAAGGCGATTTCAGCATCAACGAAGTTGTGCGTTCTATAACGGATAAACTCATCCGCCGCCACCCGCACGTCTTTGGCGATGTTGATGCAAACGACACCGAGACAGTGCTTCAAAATTGGGAGGCAATTAAGCGAAGTGAGGCAGGCTACGAAGATCGGAAATCCGTCCTCGATGGCGTGCCAGACGCCCTGCCGAGCCTGTTGAGGGCACAGAAAATTCAGAACAGAGCCGCCCGTGTCGGGTTCGATTGGGACACCGTTGCCGATGTCCTGCCGAAGCTGGAGGAAGAGATTGAGGAGGTAAAAGTGAGCGTAAAGAAGGGGGATACGGGGGAGATCGAGATGGAGATTGGGGATCTCCTGTTTTCCGTGGTGAACCTGTGCCGTTTCTTGGATGTACAAGCAGAGGAAGCCTTACGCCAAGCTGTTCGCAAGTTTACTACCCGCTTCCAAAAAATGGAGGAGACACTTGAAGGACGCGGTAAATCTTTCAAAGACTACGATTTGGCTGGATTAGATCTAATTTGGGAAGAAGCAAAAGAAAAGGAGCAACAATAACAGGGCACGCAAAAGAGTTTTAACAAGATGAACTCCGTAGGTCGGGCTTCCTAGCCCGACTGCACCCATAAACACATCAACAAGGAGAAACAACCCACATGGCACGTAAACGAGTTTTAATTACAGGCGCAGCAGGATTCATCGGCAGCTATATTCGGCAAAATTACGGCGATCGGTACATCATGCGACTCGCAGACATCGCCGACATCGAAAATCCGGGGGGCCATGAGGTGATGAAGGCAGACATCGCCGACCTCGACCAGATACAGCGCGCCTGTGAGGGGATGGACACGGTTGTTCACCTCGCCGCAGATCGCAGTCCGATGGCGGACTTCTACGAAACCCTGTTGTCGCTGAACATTATCGGCACATACAACGTTTTCCAAGCCGCGAAAGACCAAGGCTGCGAGCGCGTCGTCTTTGCCAGCAGCATCAATGCGATGTTAGCCTATCCGCCGGACCTTTCCGTCACTTGGGATATGCCGGTCAACCCACCCAACGTCTACGGCGTGACTAAATGCTTCGGCGAATCATTGGGACGCTGTTTCGCACACGACGGGCTATCCTCAATCGCAATCCGAATCGGCGGTATTAAGCGAGAAGGCGAACCGGCTCGAAATCAAGGAGATATGGGGCAGGGTTGGATCAGTCAACGCGATCTGGCACAACTGATTGGGTGCTGCATTGATGTCGAAGGGGTTGACTTCGCAATCGTGCACGGGCAGAGCCGCCATAAAACCCCACGCCTCGACATATCCCACACCTGTGAGATCCTCGGCTACGAACCCCAAGACGGCACAATCTGAAGTAGTAGGCATACTCCGTATGCCGTCCACAAGGTAGTAGGTGTAGGGAATAACTCTTGGACTCTCCCCGATGGAATCGGGACAAGCGGAACGGAGGATCGTTGTTCCCTACGAAATGCCCCACCGAAACATGGAGGCAAAGCAATCCGTTCCTTTCGCTCCAGAGGAGCGGCATGTCTATAGAATACCCAGATTGCTGATAACCGCGCTCCAGCGGAGCGCAATGTATGGAGTTCAACAGCTCGTAGGTCGAGTTTCCATACTCGAATATCAGTTTTTTACCCTGTGCTCTCCGCGTCTCTGCGGTAAGTTAAATATAGTTTTCTCGCTTTCTCGTCTTCACACCTCACGTTCCATGCTTCAAGGTTCCTGCCGTTTCAGGCGGATAGACCCATTCTGAGTCCGCAACTTGATAACAGCCTCACCCCCCTCGCCAATTTCGCCTTTGAGCTGATTCTTGAGCTTTCCAACAACAGGAGTAGGGAAGTCGGAATGCACGCGTCCGCGTCTAGCTTCAGCGTCGAGCAGTCCCGCGAAATCCGCGGGAAGCGTTAAAGCGATGGTGCCGTTGGTCGTCAATACAGCCACAGAGCCAGTGCAACGGTCCACCGCCACCCCTATCGTGCCGTTGGTCGTCGAAAACTCCGCATCGTCTGTGAGGGTATTGATTTCGGCTTTAATCGTACCGTTGGTTGCACGCGCACGAATCGGCCCCGCATCACCCTCCAATGCTATCTGCCCATTAACAGTGGTTGCATCAATCGATCCACGGGTCCCACTCACTTTAATCTTACTGTTGACAGTGCGGAGATTCACATCGACCGCTCGCGGCACCTCAATCGCATAGCGTATCGCGAGACTGACGCCCCAAGGAGCGGGCGGGTGATTGGTAAAAATCCGAAGCTCATCCCCAACCTGTTCCGCGCGGACCTCGACCTTTTCGGCAAATTCCGCTGCAGCACCCCTTCTCCCGCGGACCTCCTTCCATGCACGTACAGTCACCCCATCCCGGTCCGAACCTTCGAGCGTAATCTGCCCGTTAGCGGTTTGGGCATCAATCTTGGTGATGCCGGTGCCCTTAAATACATCCAGCTGCTGCTTGACCCGCCGTTTTTCACGGTCCTCTTCGGGGAGGTCAACGATGTCGGAGACGGAATCAACGGCACCGGTGACAGCTCCATCAACAGATGACTTCACCTGATCGACCACCTCGTCGACGACTTTCCCCACATCCGACCGCTGCACCGATTCAACTGCTTTACCCACTTCACGCTCGATCTCTCGTCCAACATCCTGAAAGATTTCTGTCATCTCCTGCACAAAGCCCTTCTCCTGTTTAAGCTTTTCAGCTTCAGTATCTGCTTGTTCATCTGGTGCCGCAGCCTCATCGAGCGCGCTTAACAGCATCTCCGCCTCCTCCGCGCTGACCTTCCCCTCAGCCACCATTTTGAGAATGGTCATTCTTTCCTCGTTCATCCTTATTTCCCCCTTAATTGATTAATCAACTCAGTCGCCTCCGCTGCGGAGATTTCTCCTGTATTGAGTTGCTTGAGGATGGCACGACGTTCCTCTGCTACCTCACCCGAATCAACCGATTCCGCCTCAACTTCATAACCAAGCTCCTTGATCACATCGTTCAACCGGCTACGAACGGTCGGGTAGGAGATCTCAAGTTCACGCTCCATCTCCCTGATATTGCCCCGATTCTTGACAAAGATCTCAATGAAATCAAGGTTCTCCTGGGACAAGCGACAGAAACGACAGGTCGAATATTCGCTTTCAATCTGAGTGTGACAAGAACGGCAGTGCAGATTCGTTATTGTCAGTTCACCCCCACATGTTGGACACCGTTCTAGTACCTTTCGCAAAATTATCTCACTCCTTCGCAGTTTAATTTTCTACACCAATAGCAAAAATATAACATTCTTTCATTAAAATATCAATATATTTTTGAAAATTATCACATAAATTACCATTTTAACTTTACAAATAGAAACAAATTTCTAAAATATGTAATATTAACTCAGGACAGTTTTTGATTGGAGGGAAAAGAAGGGCCAAATTCCCGTAAATCGAGATTCACATCTCGACATTGGTTTGTCAACTTTAGTATATTGACTGGGAAACATCAATCAACTAGAAGGGAAGCGATTGTGCCTGCTTTTTTATTCTCTGTGTCTCTGCGGTTAATTTAGGAGAGACGAGACAGTTGAAATCCTATCAAATCCAGCTATACACCGCTGAACGTAGCACAAGGCTCATGATGGGCCAAAAACACCCTATCAACGCCTCACCGAGTACCAACCCAACAAAGAAAGGCATCCCACGCCGATACGCCTTGATGCCGCCATGCTTGAGGATCACCCATTTCGCAATCATCCCTATCAGCAGGGGGAACCAAACGAGGTTCATTGTACCGGGAGCGACACCGACAATATAGCCAGCAGGGTGAAGCGGACACCAAACAAATCGGGCGCGCAGAAACATAATGCCCAAGTTCATCATAAAGCCTATGCCAAGAACTGCCATTGCCAACCAATCCGTTGGCTTCGGATTAATCAACCAAGAGGACAGGAAATTATATGCCTCTGCACCGCCGGAGTGAATCTGCTCTGAGCCCGCCGCAACCCCTTCCTTGTAGATCGTATAAGGATATAGGATGAGGCTCGATTCAATCCCCACGATGCTAGCAATGATTAACACAATAAGCATTGTCCGGTTTCTGATGCCGGTACGCTCAGCGAGTTTGAACGCTTCCATCTGATCGGGCATTGGGTGCGTCCGAAACGATGCGTAACTCGCGCCACTCAACCAATTCAGCAGGGAGAGCATCGTCAGATTCCCTGCCCGGAGGCGGCGCGTGCCGAACATCGAGATTGTCAGGTACTGAGGCGTGACATAGCCGACCGCCTGAATGGGAGGTCCCAGCTCCGCTCGCATGCGTGTCAATCCAACAATAATCAGCAGATAGATGGAGATGAAAATTATACAGCCCCAGATCGACATACCGCCCTTTATACAAAAGCCCATCAACACCAAAAGGCACAGAGCCAATATAATGACCGTTGCGCGATAAGAGATCGGTTCTTCCGCTTCATCCTCGCGGTCCGGGCGAAACACACGAGAGAAAACCTGCGAGAAATGTCTTCTGCCGCTCCAGCATGTGATAAGCAGTAGGGCAAACAGTGCGCCGGTGCCCTGCTCACCGAAGAAAGGATACCCCGGTAGGTGCATGATACCCATCATGCTCCCGTATAACAGTTGCATCTTGCCGAAAAGATAGAAAAATGCACAGGAAAAAGAGAGGTCCAAGGGAAGGATAAAACCGAGCCCAATCATATACGGGTGAAGCCGCAACGGCATACTCCCCAGCGCATTCCACGGCTTCTGCGTAAAGTAGATATTGAGGTCGTATTGCTTGACAGGAATTGAGGGCAATGCGGGATAGAAATACTGCAGCCCGTTGAGCAGATTAATCCCCGCGGCAATCCCAAAGCCCATCCAGAGTAGACGGTTTTTGAAGATTGCCCCGTTGTCCGCCGTGATTTCCAGCGGGATTTGGATCACGGGGTACGCCAATTTCTCGTGCACCACCCACTGCCGCCTGATCAGGGAGGTCAAGCACAGAAAAATCAGCATCAGCGAGAAGATAACGATCGACCACGATAGGATGGGCGTGATCCAATATCGAAAGTAACCATCTCTGAAGAAATCGACCTCGCCCTCAAAGAAGTCGGTAACCGCTCTCAAGTCTGAGACAACTAACCATGGTGGCAGGTGACGGAATAGCAGTGCCTCCCAATCGTTTTCAGGGGTGGCAAAACGGAAGGCATAGGGGATAAGTCCCATTAAGCGGGGCATACAGTCATGCCCAGAAAATGCGCTCCCCACAGCCAGCATCCCGTAGACGACCAGCAGATCTTGCCGACTGAGTGCAGCACTCGGAGCAATCTGACGGACAACGATGTTCAACCCCGTAATTACGAGGAGGGCAAACATAACATTGACCGACAACGTAACGATTGTCAGGTGGGCGGTATGCCACAACATCTCGATGTAGGCAATCCAATAGCTGTTGGCAATAATCAGCACCACACCAATCAGCACCGCACGTTTGCTAATTTTGGTAGAAGATTCTTGTCTGAGCATCTTGAATTGGGATAAAGCCGGGTGACAGATCTAGGGTCCGCTCCAAATGAACTATCCCCTAAACAAAAATGGGAGCATGGGCATAAGATCTTGTCCAATAGCCCGATGCTCCCATTGTTTTGGTAAATATAAGTTTTATAGCGTACAAATCGCTTACACCTCAGGGAGCGAATCCTGCACGCCAGATGAATTACGTTTACGAATAGATTAAATGATCTACTTCAAAATCAGCATCTTTCGTGTCGCCGAAAAGTCAGGAGTCTGCAAACTGTAGAAATAAACTCCAGAAGCAACCTGCTCACCCATATTGTTACGACCATCCCAGTACGCCGCCGTCGAACGCGTCATGTAGAACCCTTGCGGTTTAAAGCCGAGATCAATCGTCCGCACAATACCACCAGACGTGTCGTAAATCTGGAGAACAATATCTGCCGATTGTTCAAGTTGGTACGGAATCCATGTTTCTGGGTTGAATGGATTCGGGAAGTTCTGTCCTAATATCGTCTCTGCCGGATGCATATCGCCAACAGTCAGCGATAAACTCAAGTAAGCTTTCCGAAGGTCTTCAACCCCAACCTTATGGGTGAAGGGACCTGAAACGATATTTCCCATATCATCGAATAACATAACTTCTAGCGTATCGCCAGCTTCGATGACACTGTTTCGGCTCAGATCTGCCCAGACTGTGCCAAACTCCCTGTGGCCGCTCGAAACCCGTCTCGTTGTGCCTTCACCGGTGCGCCGATTTTTCGCAACGACCGTGTAGGATACACCCACCTCAGTCTCTAGCAAATCACCGCTAACAACAAACGCCCAGGTCGTGCTCGGCAGTTCGATCCCCGGTGCAGCTGCTGGGTCTTCTTCCATCGTGTTATCCCACGCCGTTCCCTCAAACGTGACCATGCCACCACCGGGGACGTTGACGATATAACCTTGACCTCCTTCGATTAGAAAGCCATCGCCTTCTTGGTCTGCGGTGAACCCGACAAATTCTTGCATTGCCGTGTCAAACCGAATCACGATAGTTGCACCAATCGCCTCAGCAAACGAACTCGCTGTGTGAGGTTCCGCCGGCATCAGTGGCAAAGAAATCATGTTCAAACCGGGTGCCAACGCCATCTCAAACATATTCTTAGGCTCCGGGGGTATGACAGGTTCGACAGGTACTTCGGGCACTTCAGGCTCTTCGGGCACCTCAACTACCGCTTCAACAATTACGCTTGCGACAGGTCCTGTCCAGTTAAATTCAGGTCCTACGTCACCAACACCGGTAATTCCGGGGTGCAGGTGAACATCCTCTTCGGTCGGTGCTCTTTCATTGCCCCCAAATGGTGGGCCCGGAACATGGGTTGCCAACTCATTGTTCTCTTCTGTACCAGCATCATACGCCATTAAATCCATTGTAAAAGAGCGTGGATTACCGTCTTCGTCAAAAAGTGGGAGTCCTGCCCCCATAACAATGCCATCGTTAGTTTGTACCAGCATTGCGACTAGCGAGAGATAGGAAGCATCCATATTAGCGGTAATCGTTATCGTGGTGGACGCTCCGGGCACCACTACCCCCTCAATTCCTTCAAGTGCGACCACATCAGCTACCTGGCTTGATGCCCTACCTAATTCAGCGTATGGTTGATTGTTACCAGTCTCGGCCAAAATACGGAGCTGATTGCTGGCTGGTCCCTCAAATGCTAGCCGATCAGTATGTGTCATAAAAAGCGGTGGTGAAAAAATCTGACCACCTTGAGTTGGAACCCCCATGGTGAGGTTTGTTAGCGTTACGCTAAATTCGATCCCTGCGGGCATTTCAGGCATTTCAGGTGTTTCGGGTGTTTCAGGCATTTCCGATGCCGGTCCGGTAACCATGCCGCCTTCAACCGTTACGGCTATTGGAGCTGCCGCGGGGTCAGAAATAATCGCTTCCAGCCCAATTGCCGAGCTCTTGGCTTCCACAACTGTAAAGGTGACCGTGGCAAGTGTGCCATCCCCATCAGATGTGGCACCGATAGCGGTTGCACCAAGTCCTACACTTGTATCGGTAGCAGGTATGGGTGCGACAAACGCACCGGCGGGCAGATAGTCTCCGTTTGCGATGCTAGCATTCGAGAGCGCGGTTGAATCAAAGGTCACAGTCACTTGATAGCCAGCAACATTCGCTCCGTCCGCGATATTGATATTAACGGTTAATTGCTCTCCAGCGGCGGGAGACTCTATCGTAGCCGGATCTATCGAGATCGTTTGACCATAAGTCATACTTTGAACTGCAAATAACATAAGTGCAGCTAAAATGACAAAGAACTTACTTGGATTGACAATCTGATATGTCATCAGATACTCCTTTCATCCTTGTGGAAATTAATTTTTAGTTGTGTTGTAGGTCGCCAATATGGCAAAACCATTCTCCATTATTATCCATGTTAAGAGAACGAGGGTTATTATAAGCAATTTTCTAAATTTAGGCAAGTCTTTTTTTCTTGAAAACAGATCTATCAAACGGCAATTACAAAAAAATGGTCCTACCTTGCACTCTAGACACAAGCTTAAACCAATTTTCTATACATTCAAGACACCCGTACTTATTGGGATATCTGACTGCTCAACCCATTACGTTTCACGTTTTACGTCCTCCTTCATCCGCCCGATCAACACCCGATTCATCCTATCCCGAATCTCCTCAATCCTTTCAGGCGTCCACTCGTAGAACCCTTCTCCTGACTTAACACCGAGTTTGTCGTCCTCAACCATTTCGCGGAGCAAAGGATTAATCTCTGACGAACTGTTGAGATCTTTGTATAGCTCTTCAAACGCCGCGAGGACGAGATCCCACCCCGCCAACTCAAACACCTGAAACGGTCCCGCAACACTCAAACGACGGCCAAAACTGTTGCGAACCACCAGATCGACATCTTCCGCAGTGGCAATACCACGTTCAACAATTGAGAATGCTTCGCGGATGACAGCAGCTTGCAGCCGAGGTCCCACAAAGCCGGGAACCTCCTTCTGGATAACCGCCGGTGTCTTTCCGATCTTCACCATCAGATCATACGCCACCTGCAATGTTTCGTCCGATGTTTTCGGACTGCGAATCAGTTCAACAAGAGGGATGAGATAGGGCGGATTGAAATAATGGGTGTTCAAAATCTTATCTTGACGCTGGGTAAATGCACCAATCTGTGAAGGCATCTGTGCCGTGGTATTACTTGCGAGGATCGTGTGCGGTGGGCAGATCTGATCCAGTTGCCGAAACACCTCCTGCTTGAGGGGCAGATTCTCAATCACCGCTTCAATGACAAAATCCGCCTCTCTCCCAACGGTTTCAAGCTGGGCTGACCCATGAATCCGATTGAGTGTCTCACCGATCTGATCCGGTCTGGCAAGGTCATTTTCTACAAACACCTGAAGGTTATCTCGCACCCGCTCTATTCCAGCGTCAACCTGCGCCTGGTTCACATCGTGCAGGTGAACCTGATAGCCGGCAAATGCAAATTCTTGGGCAATCCCATGTCCCATCAGGCCCGCCCCAATCACAGCAATCTGTTGAATATCATCAAGTGTCATACAACTCCTTTTTAATTTTATCCAAAGGTTATTAAACTCCCCACCGTTTCCGCATCTCCTCCATCGGCACCGTCTCGCCCTTCGTCCAAGCATAATGTGCGATCGGGTCATCGCCAATCCAGCGTTCATCTACCGCCTCATCGGCGCGTTGATAGCGCGTGTCGGTGCTGAGACGAAACCGATCGGTTGTATTATCCAGCGACCCGTGCATCGTGAACATACCAAAGATTAGTACATCCCCCATCTCAAACGAACTCGTACCCCACCGCCCGCCGTAGCGATCTGCCAATTCGATCGGGTCATACGAGAACGAACCGGTCACATGGTCACGATCAACGTCCATTTTTCCGTAAGTTTCTTTGAGTACCTCAAAACGGTGGGACCCCACAAGAATCACCAACGGCCCCATGTCGAGTGGTACATCGCCGAGCGGCGTCCAGCAGGTGACGAGCTGCTGCGTGCCACGTCCCATGTAGACGATGTCGTAGTGTGCGCCGGTGAAGCCGCCCGGGCCGACCACACGCAACCATTTATAATCGTAGGTGATGACCGGCGCATCGTAGAAGGCTTCACAAAAGTCCATAACCTCCGGCGATTCGACCAGATTCAGAAATGGAGGTTCATGGGTAACGGCTTTGTTGCCACCCATAAACATGCCGCGCTTGCCCTCTGCTGGCACGCCCTCCAATAGCGGATACGCTCGATCGAGTTGCCCATTTTCGTCCAATTTTTCGAGGAGGAATCGGCGGGTTGCTTTGACTTTCTCCGGATCGTGCAAGCCGCGAATCAGCAAATAACCGTCCTCCTTAAGCCGGTCTTGAAGTGCCTCACGGTCGCCGAGTAGATCGTTCGCTTCACGCAACCAACCGAGGTACTTTCCGCCCAATTCCATCTCTTTTTGATTCATTGTAAGAATCATCTTAAGCCTCCGTTTTTCTCCCTTCCAAAATTTCGCCCCAAGGCGCAACAAAACAGCGATCTGCCCACGCTTGATACAGGTCACTCAGTTCCTTAACCTGCTCTGGAAACTGTCCAGACAAGTTGTTGCACTCGGTGCGATCTGTCTCCAGGTCGTAAAGCTCCCAATCCCCCGGATACTTACACACCAATTTCCATTTCCCTTTTCGCACTGCCGCGTTGCCCTCATGTTCCCACACAAGTGCTTCTTTATCATTCTCTTCTCCACCAAAGATAGGTGTGAGGCTTGTCCCCTCCAAGGGATAGATTGGGGTCCCATTGTGTTCGTCGGGATAGGTTGCCCCAGAGATCTCAAGGCAGGTCGCCATGATGTCGGGAAGTTGCCCCGGTTGATGACGCAGTGCTCCCGCTGCCTGAATCCGCTGGGGCCAATGCGCGATGAGCGGGGTCGCAATGCCTCCCTCATGTACCCAATGCTTGTACTCACGGAAAGGGGTATTGGATAGGTTCGCCCAAGGAACACCGTAACTCTGATATGTGGTTTCAGGCCCCGGCATGAGGCTCGGATCGTTGCCCCGATACACCGGTTGCCCGTCGTGCGTCGTTTCGGTCTCAATCAGACCGTTCTTCCCAACACGATTTGCCGGTCCCTGAAGTTCCTCCGCGCACCCACCGTTATCGGCTAAGAAAAGGATTAGCGTGTTGTCCAACTGACCCGTTTCCTCCAACGCTGTTACGATCCGACCAATTCCCTGATCCATCCGATCAATCTGAGCGGCGTAGACCTCCATGCGCCGTTGATTCCACTCTTTGTGATCCGCTTCCTCCCACGGCGGCTGCGTCGAGTCTCGATCTGTCAACGTCCAGCCCTCATCAAGGATACCCATCTCCCGCATCCGCTGCAACCGTTCCAAGCGGAGTTGATCCCACCCTGCTGTAAAACGACCCTCGTATCGCTCGATGTCCTCGTCATGGGCGTGGAGGGGCCAATGAGGCGAAGTGTAGGCGACATAGGTAAAGAACGGCTGATCGGCAGTTTTCTCGGCATGATCTCGGATGAAAGCAGACGCTTCATCGCTGATCGCGTCGGTCAGAAAAAAGCCTTCGGGCAGCTCGTTGTGCGGAATATGCTCGTTATCGCGGGTCAGTGTGTTCGGCTTCCAATAGTTGGCAGCTCCCGTGATAATGCCGAAATAACGATCAAAACCCCGCTGCAGGGGCCAACTGTGTTTCGGCCCGTCTGGATCGGTATGCCGGGAGATATGCCATTTCCCGCTCATATAGGTCCGATACCCCGCAGGTTTGAGGGCTTCAGCGATAGTGACGCAGCGGTTATTTAGATCTCCGCGATACCCCTCCAAACCGTCGTCTGACATCATATGACCAACCCCAGTCTGATGCGGGTGAAGTCCAGTCAGCATCGAGGCCCGCGAAGGACAGCAACGGGCGGTATTATAGAATTGTGTAAATCGCAATCCACCGCTAGCCAGCCGGTCCAGATTCAGACTGTGGATCTCCCCGCCGTAACAGCCGAGATCTGAATAGCCCATGTCATCGTTCAAAATTAGCAGTATATTCGGCTTTCTGTTTTCACTCATATTTTTCCCCATTATAGCGGACCTTAGAATTAATGAGACACTCCAATCTCCCGTTGGGTAGGCCCCCCCTTAATCCCCCCGCTAGCGGGGGGATTAAGGGGGGGGCGATGCGGTGCGGTTACAAACCGTCCCTACCGTGGGGCGCAAGTGTCTATTTATTTTTTAAATTCACTATAGTATGCCTAAAAGCCTTGAAGCATATCATAAATTATATTTTTAACCTGAGCCATTGCCCCTTAAAACTCCATAGATCTTTCCGTAGGGACGGAGTCTTCCCGCCCGCCAAGCACTCTACCTTCGCCCACTCCACGGCCCTGCGACAAGTTCATTCTGGTTTTCCCGGCTTCACCCAACCTAATCCGCCTAATCTGCGATTCAGACAAAATATTTCACGTTTAGTGTATCAAACATTCGCACAAGGATCAAGCGAATTATGAGAGGTCTCTAATCGCGGTTAGGGCTATTCAGTTTTCGGATTTTTAACCATTTGAGTCGAAACGTCGCAACTCGGGCATCGCTTTGCCAGTAAAGTATCGGGATTGGGAAATCCCTCTCACAGAAGAATTAAATGCCCCTAAATCACGGTGTGAAGGTCTTGACGCGAAGCCAATCTTGTGATAAACTTGACTTCTTCAATCGCATCGCCAACCCAGTTAAAAACTAACACACCATAACCTGCAAAAAAATCCGATGCTCCCACTCGACCTTCTTCGCTATCGAATTAAAGATGATGAGATTCACCCCCGCTATGTGAACCCAAAGAATAAAAAGTATCGTGCAATCGCAAAAAATCTAATCGAGATTTACACGGCACATCTCAATAGAACCAAAGGAACGCTCACCGCCGCACTAGCGGATTATGAGGCTGCTGACACCAATTACCACACCACGCGGGGGCTTGCCAAACTGCTCGAAGATCGCTCGGAATTTACGGTTCAAGCCCCAATTGAGCCAGAAATGCTGCGAGAAAAAATCTTCGCCTACACGACTAAATGCCATCCAGTTGTCACTAAAAGAGATAGACTCCACCGGCATACACGTCCAAAGGCACTCACGAAAATCGCCAATGAACTTAACATTTCGACAGATGCAGTGATAGACGGCATGTATGCGGACCTAGAGGAGAATCGCCTCCTGACAGGGTTCGAGCCACCGACCGCCGAGTGGCTACTGGACCGGTATAACGTCGCACTCGCACAAGCGATGCTTTACCGTGCCAGCGAAATGACAATCCGAATTTATCGCAATATCCCAACAAAATACAAGTTAGTGTTCCAGTTCATCAAGTTTTTCAAACTGATGCACGTCGTCTCCGGGAACAATGCGGACGGCTATCAAATCGTTCTCGACGGGCCCGCATCAATGTTCCGACTGTCGCAGAAGTACGGCATTCAGATGGCACTGTTTCTACCTGCCTTATTGCACTGTGATCGATGGTGGCTGGACGCAACAATCGTCATGAACAAAAACGACCGGCTCCAATTTAAGCTCACCGACGAATTTGGACTGCGATCCCACTATCGTGATCCCGGCGAGTTTGACAGCGAGCTGGAGCGGCATTTCGCAACACAGTTTGATGAAATCGAGACAGAATGGACGCTTGAGCGCGAGACGGACATCATCAATCTCAAAGACACCGTGATGATTCCAGACTTCGCCTTCTCACATCCCGACGGACGACGCGCGTTAATGGAAATCGTCGGCTTCTGGACACCGGATTACCTCCAGAAAAAACTGTGGAAACTGAAGCGCGCTGCCATGCCCAACATGATCGCCGCTGTGTCAGATCAACTAAACTGTTCGACCGAAGATTTCCGAGACATCCCCGGCGAAGTGCTCTTTTTCAAAACACGGATCAAGCCCAAAGACGTGCTGGAGAAGGTCGAAGCGTGTGCAGTCGTAGAGCAAGATTAAAGACAGCCGTAGGTCAGGATCTTGCTATGTAGGGTATTTTGAATTTTATCAGAGCCAACTGAAAAAAGTAAAAAAAGTATTGACTGCTATCTTATTCTCTAGTATCTTGAAGTATCCCGATTGTGATGAAGGGACGTAGCGAAACAGTGAATCAGCTTCAGATAAGGGAAGGGGCCCCTGACAATCAAAGCAGAAACATCACCCTCAAGTCCCAGAGGGGCGATATGTGTATAATGTTAAAAACTGTAAGGAAAGGAAGGAAAAACACAATGACCCCACCCCACGCCCAACGCACCGACACAATAACGCTCGACGGAGAGGAGGTCGCCTTCACCGAGGGGGAAACCCTCTACGAGATCGCGGAACGGCATCGGAAGCAGGTCCCTACGCTCTGTTACGACCCACGCCTCGAAGCGTTCGGCGGATGCCGCCTCTGCGTTGTTGAACTGGAAGGCTCTCGAAATCCCGTAGCGTCCTGCACGACGAAGGCAACGCCCGGCATGGTTGTCCGGACTGCAACTGACGAGATCGAAAAATATCGAAAGACCTTGTTGGAAATGGTGGCATCCGAAAACCGTGAACTCGATGTCGATTCGCTGCGTGGCTATGCGTCACAGGAACTGACAACCCTCGTCAGCCGTTACGAGGCGCGCACCGGACGATTTCTCGGGGCACAGTCAGGAACTAGCAATACCGACGATAAGAATCCCTTTATCCTGCGCGACTACGATCTCTGCATCTCCTGCTACCGGTGCGTCCGCGTCTGCGCCGAGCAAGAAGGCGATTATGCGATCAGTGTCATGAACCGCGGCTTCCACACGCAAATCACCACCGAGTTCAATGGAGAACTAAGAGACTCAGCGTGCACCTTCTGCGGTCAATGTGTGCAGACCTGCCCGACGGGTGCCCTCGCTGACAAGAAAGCGATGCGTGCAGTCGACCAACCGGGCGAAATCGAGAAGACTCGCACCATCTGCCCCTACTGCGGTGTCGGCTGCTCAATCGATCTCCTGACCAAAAAAGACAGGATAGTCGGCATCCACCCTGCGATGGACGGGCCCGCAAACGAAGGAGCCCTCTGCGTTAAGGGTCAGTTCGCCTTCGACTTCGTGCACCACCCCGACCGATTGACAGCCCCACTCGTCCGTGGCGAGGACGGCGAACTCCACGAAGCAAGCTGGGACGAGGCACTGGACCGTGCAGCTGAAGGCTTCCGACAGGTGAACGAGAAACATGGCAGACATAGTATCTACGGCGTCGCCTCCGGGCGCGCACCGAGTGAAGCCGCATATCTCATGCAGAAATTTATCCGCGTCGGCTTCGGTACGAACTACATCGACAACTGTAGTCGTGCCTGACATGCCCCAACGGTTGCCGGTCTGGCAGCCACAATCGGACGCGGTGCGATGTCGAACCCATTGGTCGATATGGAGAAGCCGGATGTGATCTTCTGCATCGGAACAAATATGACCGAGTGCCACCCCGTTGCAGCGACACGCCTCAAAAAGGCAATCGCGGGCGGAGCGAAGTTAATTGTCGCTGACCCGCGGCGCATCGGTCTCGCAGAAATGTCCGATCTCTACCTACCACTTCGGGTGGGGTCAGATGTAGCACTGCTACTCGGAATGGCGCACGTCATTGCCCGTGAAGGGCTTATCGACCGAGATTTTATCGCAAATCGGACGACGGACAGCGACGCCTTCCTCGAACACCTCGTCGAATTTACGCCAACATGGGCGGAAGAAATTTCAGGAGTGCCCGCGAAGGATATCGAGACCGCCGCGATGTGGTACGGTGAATCGGCGAAAGCCGCAATCTACTACACACTCGGCATCACTGAGCATATCTGCGGTGTTGATAATGTGCAGAGCCTCTGTAACCTCGTCCTCATGACCGGCAACATCGGTCGCGAAGGCACCGGCATCAACCCGATGCGTGGCCAGAACAACATTCAGGGTGCAGGCGATAGCGGTGCACTCCCGAACAACTATCCCGGCTTTCAGCCCGTCATAGATCCCGCGAATCAAGCCAAGTTCAAGCAGCTCTACGGCAGAGAGATTGACCTTGATAAGGGGATAACCAAAGTCACCGCGCTCGACCTCTGCGGCGAGGAGATCCGTGCTATGCTGATCGACGGTGAGAACACACTACTCTCTGATCCCGATCGTGTACACTGCGAACACGCCTTGAGGAGTCTTGACCACCTCGTCGTCATCGACATCTTCCTGACCGACACCGCCGAACTTGCGGATGTCGTCCTACCCGCGACCGCCTTTGGCGAAACTGACGGCGTTTGCTCGAACACAGAGCGCCGCGTCCAACGTCTCCGCGCAGCTGTGCCGCCGCCGGGTCAGGCAAAACCTGACTGGTGGATTATCAGCCAACTCGCCCAACGGCTCGGCTTTACGGGTTTCGACTTTAGTGAACCGAAAGAGATCTTCAACGAATTGTGCAGTGTCTCCCCGATTTACGCGGGCCTCGATTGGGAACGTATCGAAAAGAGCGAGTACCAGTGGCCCGTGCCGGATAAAGATCACCCCGGCACCCCCCGATTGCACGAAGGCGAGTTTGTGAACGGGCGTGGCATCTTCTCAATCGTGCGCTACCGAGATCCAGCAGAGACTATCAGCGACGATTTCCCCGTCTGGCTAACGACTGGGCGCAGGCTCCAATCTTACCACACCCGGACACAAACCGGTCGGGCGCAGGGCATCGACTATCTGCTGTCCGAAGAAGCCCTTGAGGTGAATCCCGCAGACGTTGAGGGCTGGGGACTCAGGGACGGTGGCTGGTGTGAGTTATCGAGCGTCCGCGGCAGCGTAAAGGTGAAGGTGAAATCCACCAACCGTTCCCCGCGGGGGACGGTCTTCGCCAGTTTTAGCTTCAGCGATGTGCCTGTGAATATCCTCACCGGCTCCGGTTACGACCCAATTACGGAGACTGCGGAGCTCAAGGTGTGTCCGGTCCGCATTGAGCCAACCGACAATCCAAGTCTCGGAACATAGTCCAACAAGCGGACAAAAAAAACAGATGACACGAACAAAACTATACTGCCTCTTGACATTCTTCCTTGTGGCAACAGTCCCTTGGTTCTTCACAAAACCCCAAACGGTGCAAATTTTCGGGTTCCCGCCATGGGCATTCTATAGTTTTTGCACGACAATTCTGTACGCCGTTATAGTTGCTGTCTGTCTCCACCGCTATTGGTCTGTGTCCGCAAAAGATGATGATGACCCTGAATCATAAATCATCTGCGAGTCTTCACGAATCCTCACAAGTGATTTTGTACAAATTCGCGTCGATTCTCAGATGCCAATGAACTAATGAACAAATGGTTATAAGATGAATACAACCGCATTGCTCGGTCCCGGTGGTGTTGTCTTTATGGGGATCTATTTAACCTCCCTCATCGTGGTCGGTCTTGCCGGACGATTTGCCCGGCGAGAGAATTCGATGGCTGACTTCTATCTCGGCAACCGGAGGCTCGGCCTGTTTGTCCTATTCCTCACCCTCTATGCGACGCAATACAGCGGTCTCACATTTATCGGATTTGTGGGTAACGTATATCGAACCGGATATTTCTTCTTAGTAAGCGTCACCTTTTCGATGTCAATCCTTGGGGCGTATTTGGTATACGCACCCAAATTTCACCGACTCTCTAGACAGCACGGCTATATCACAGTTGGCGACTATATCCAGCAGCGGTTCGGATCCACCACGCTGACAGTGCTTTCAACAATTCTCTTCATTATCACACTCGGGAATTATATCCTAAGCAACCTCAAAGCGATTGGTTACATCGTTGAGGCATCAACAGGAGGATACGTAACGTTTGTCCAAGGCGTGATTGTATTGTCGATAATCATGCTGATTTACGAGACACTCGGCGGTTTGCGAAGCGTCGCCTGGACAGATGCCATCCAAGGGGTCCTACTGTTGGCAGGGTGTATCTTCATCTTTGGTGTAATCAGTTATCAATACGGTGGTTTACCCGCTACTGCGGAGAAACTGATGGAGACCCAACCCGCCTTTTGGCAGCCGCTGTCGGGGCACCAAAAACTCACGTGGCTGAGCACATTGACAATCGTCTTTTTCGGACCGTCGATCTACCCACACGCCACCCAACGCATCTATGCGGCGAAGGACGAACAGACGCTGCGGCGTTCCTTCCAAATCATGGTCTTCATGCCAATTTTCACCACTTTCTTCATGTTCGTCGTCGGTCTCGTCGGCGCAGCACAGTTTCCGGGATTGGATCGGCTCGGCAGCGAGCAGGTTGCCCTGTATCTGCTAAATGACATGGCGGAACGACTCCCCGGCGTCCGAATTCTGTTGATTCTCTTTCTTTCCGCCGCCGTTGCTGCGATTATGTCCACCGTTGACTCCGCGTTACTTTCCGTCTCTTCTGTTTTTACGCAGGACCTGTATAAGCGGGTGCGTCCCGACGTATCTCAGCATCACTTGACCGTAACCGGGAAAGTTTTCTCATGGGGACTTATGGCAGTGCTAGTTTTTCTGGCAATCCAACTCCCGCAAACGCTCTGGCGACTGACAGAGATTAAGCTCGAACTGCTATGCCAAGTCGCACCCGCCATCTTCCTCGGCGTCCATCTGAAATCCCTCCGTACCGATGCTGTTCTGTCGGGGCTTCTTGTTGGCACCTGCATTGCACTGGGAATCATGTTTGCTAATCTTGCCGGAATGGGAGTTGCAACGAAACCGATGGGCATCCACGCCGGCGTCTGGGGATTAGCCGCGAACTTTCTGACAATCTGGTTAGCTTCAATAAAAAAATATAAGCCAACTGCATTTTTTCGAAGCAGCCGATGATTACAACGTTTACCTCATAGGCGACAGAGAAATGTCAACACGTCCTAACATCTGTCCACGAATCTACGCGAATCCGCCCTAATTCATTCATGAATTTCTGTGAAGACTCACGGATACTCTACTTTGGGAGAAAACTGAAACAATGGAACCTATCAAACTGGGGTATGTAGGCTGCGGTTTCATGGCGCAGAAGGTACATATCCCAAACTTCACTAGCCTCCCCAATTGCGAACTCATCGGGTTGGCGGAAGTACGCCCGGTACTCGGTGGTAAAGTGCAGCAGCGATGGGGGATCCCCCGTCTCTACACCGATCACACCGAACTGGCAGCCGATCCCGAAATCGAAGCCGTCGCGGTGTCCACTGACTTTGCCTTACAGGGAGAGATTGCGAAAGATCTCCTCAGCGCGGGAAAGCAGGTCTTCATGGAAAAACCGATGGCGGTCTCAGTCGAGCAGGCGGAATCAATTGTCGCCGCGGGAAAAGCCGCCGGCACAAAACTGATGGTCGGCTACATGAAACGGTACGACGCCGGCAACGAGCTAGTCAGGTCTAAAGTAGATCAGTTTCGAGAAACGGGCGAATTGGGAGGGATGACCTACGTCCGAAATCACGGTTTCTGCGGGGAATGGATCTGCAACCTCGACACACCGATGGTGACGAGCGATGTCCCGAAACCGGATGCCCCCGCACAAACGCCTGAATGGCTGCCGTCGGAATGGGGCCGCCCTTACTTGAGCTACTTACAGCAATACACCCACAACATCAATCTGCTGCGCTGGTTCTTAGATGCCGGCGATCAGGCGCAGGTAAAAGTCGTTGACCTTGACGATAACGGTTACAGTGGGGTCGTCATCTTTGACATGGTGGGTGTGCGTGTAACCCTCGAAACGGGCAGAGTTTCACACTATCGGTGGGATGAGCATACGCAGATTTACTTTGAGGACGGTTGGGTGCATACATGGGCACCGCCGCTCCTGCTGAAAAACACACCCGCCGAAGTCGAGATCTACCGGGCTGGAGAGACGCAGGAGATCTCACGCCCAATCCCAAAACCGAACTGGACGTGGGCATACCGGCGCGAGGCAGAACATTTCATCGAAAATGTTCGGAACGATACGCCATTCAGATCTTCCGGTGAGGATACCTTGACCGATGTACGACTGTTTGAAGATATCTATCGGCTGCTTCTGGACCAGCGTCAGGGACGAATATAATTGAGAACCACTCAGCGTGTAGGTCGAGATTCATATCTCGACACGGCATGTCGATTTTAGAAAATAGACCTACAAATTGGGTGAATATAGCTGAGGAGAAAGGAGAGAACCATGCCAGATTTTGTAACGGTTGCAAAAACGTCAGATATTCGGCAGGGACGGGGCAAGGCGTTCACCGTCAACGGAAAACGGATTGCGGTTTTTAATGCTGACGAAGAGAATTTTTACGCCTTGGACAATGCGTGTGCCCATGCGTTGGGTCCACTCGGCAGAGGGCGGGTCAGGAATGGAGCAGTTGTCTGCCCGGTTCACGGCTACGCATACGATGTCACAAACGGACGCTGCTATACGGATGAACGGCTCCGCGTCAGATCATACGAAGTGGTTGTTGAAGAAGATGAGATTAAGGTCAAGTGTTGAGGTCGCCCTCATCTGAGGGTTCTACGGAAGGGGTATCTGACTGATCTGTGAGCCGACGGTTGAGCCGTGTGATGTAACGAAGTGTCGTCGAGAAGATCATGTCCAATGTGGCGATGTCCCGCTGTTCCAAGCGTGTCCGCGAAAACACACGCCGCAACGACTTCAAAAATGTCTCCCAATCGTGATTGTAAGGCGTAACACCGATCCGTTGCAATAGGGTTGTAATTCGTCCGTAAAACGCCTCAATCTGATTGACGTCGGCATACGCTAACTCCGCTGGTGGAATATCACCGGCACTAGCAAGGAAAACCTCGTAAGCAAAAACCTGCACCGCCTGCGCTAGGTTCAATGAGGGATTTTTCGCCGCCATCGGGACACTCGCTATCAACTGACAGCTGCTGATCTGAGAGGTGGATAACCCAAAGTCCTCGCGTCCGAATAGCAGCCCGACCTGCTGACGCTGCGAAATAACGGAAATCTCCTGTGCCGCTTCCCTTGCGGAGACGGAGGGCGGTAGTCTGGGGTCCCGTCGCCGATGGGTCGTACCGATGAGAAACTGCACTCCTTCGAGCGCATCTTCCAACGTCTCTACGACGCAGCAATTCTCAATAACCTCCGTCGCACCGTGTGCCATATACCATGTCGGTTTAGCCTCAAGAAACGGGATAGGATTAACAAGATACAGTTGGGAGAGCCCCATCCCCTTCAACGCCCGCGCCGCGGATCCAATGTTGCCCGGCTCACGCGGCTCGAACAGGATAACCCGAATATTGTCTAAGTTCGTTGGCACATCAACCCGTATCGCTCGCTGACGTCCAACAGGTTCGATACTAGAAGTTGTTTCGTCCACATCGTTTTGCTGTTTTGTCATCGTTGACCTTCGTATATGTCCCAGAATTGGATGTGTCTTTTAGTTCCATGGGACGCTTTACCCCAGGTGGGCAGGGCATCTTGCCCCGCTAATCTGTTGGGCCTGTTGGTATGCTACTCGTCGGATCGGATGCCGTAATAATTCGCGTAAAACTGTTCGCTCTCTCGACGCAGCCATTCCAGATCAGCGGCTTGAGCCCCAAACCGTTGGTGTGAAAAAATAGCCAAATCTTCGCCGGGATCGCCATCAATTATCCAATTCGCCAGCCATCGACCGATTGCGGGGGAGCCAGCAATTCCCAAGGCAGCACAACCGGTGGCTAAGTAGAGTCGATCTATTTCCGGCACGGGCCCAATCAGATAAGCACCGTCAGGCGCGAATGTGGTTATCCCGCGTCGATACTCGGCGATTTCAAGCCCCTTCAGAATCGGGAAGGTTGGGGCAAGCCGCCTTTGTGCCTCTGCCATGACCTCTACAGGTGGTTCAATATCTCCCGTCCTGAAGTCAGCGGGCATCGCTTCCAGATTAATGCTGACCGGCGTCGGTTCAAAGAACCCGTAGAGATAGCCTCCCTTGTCAGGTCTCAGATAGCAACTGACATCGGTAACACGCACAGCAGGGTGATGATCGGGGACGCCGGGGGTTGGTACTGTGCGAGCCCGTTGATGGCGAATCGGTTGTACCGCTGTGGTCGCACCAGCTTCTTTGGCGAGTGCAGCCCCCCACGGTCCCGCAGTGATTACGAGGTGATTCGATGCAATAAAGCCATTTTCTGTCTCAACACCGAGGATCTCCCCATTGCGCTGCCGAAACCCTGTTACAAGCGTGTTCAACTGAATCTGAACCCCCAAATCTCTCGCTGCGGCGGCATAAGCGTGGGCGCACTGCTGGGGATCGACATATCCGTCGTTGGGAACGAAATAACCGCCCTCAATCTGGGTCGTATCCAACGCGGGGGCAAGGCGAGCCATCTCCGCGTGGGAAACAAAGTCCGCCTCGATTCCGTTGAGGCGGGACCGTTCAATCTGACGCGCATAGGCGTCCATCCGTTCTGGCGTGAGTGCCACCATCAAGCTCCCAGTCTGACGCAGACCGGGGTCATGTCCGGTCTCCTTCGGAAACTGAGAGAACAGTTCAAGCGCGTATCGGATTGCCCGCAACATCGTAACCGAGGGACGAATCTGACCGACAAGCCCCGCAGCTTGAGGAGTTGTCTCTTCAGCGATTGCATCGTTGCGCTCCAGAACGAGAACATCTTTTTGTCCAAACTTCGCCAGATGGTAGGCAGTACTCAGGCCCCATATCCCGCCTCCGACGATTAAAACTTCTGTTTGTTGTGTCATCTTCTTTCCTCAAACACTCATATTAAGATTTAGTACAAAGAAACCGAGTTTTAAAGAAAAAACTCGGTTTCTCTTCGTGCCTTTGCACTTTCTTTTTACATGAACCTCCTCAAATATGTCAGGAGATTGCTATGGAACTTTTCGACGCCATCACCCAACGCCGCACCCATCGCGGAGAATTCCACATGGACGCGATTTCTCAAGAACATCTTGACCAACTGATCCAAGCAGCGCAGTGGGCACCCTCCCCATTCAACACACAGCCTTGGGAGTTTCTCATCATCCGCGAAGTTGCCGGGAAAAATGCCCTCGCCGAGTTGACCGCACAGTGTGTGATCGAGCAATTCAAAGACAGCACTTTTTTAGACGACAATAGCCGTTGGATACGCTTGACAGAATCGGAATGGGAAGAACGCGGCGATGGTGTGCTACTGACCGATCATGTTGATCTCCCGCCCATGTTCCGCAAAGATCCAAGTAAACTCAAGCCGCTGCTAAAACATGCAAAACATCTCAGTATTCTGGGACATCTGGGAGCAGGTAAGCTGCCCGCCAAAGAGATCTCCGAGCTTGTCCGCACTGCGCCGCTGCTTATCCTCCTCCTGATGGATACCACAAGACGCCCACCCGGCGAAGGCGGAAATCGGTGGATGTGGCTAGGTATGGGAGCCACCCTCCAGAATCTGCTCCTGACCGCAACGGAGCTAGGCATCGGCACCCAGTTTGTTAGCGCGCCCTTGGAGTGTCACGAAGACCGAGAGCGTATTAAAGAAAGCTTCAACATCCCCGATTCCCACGAAATTATTACTCTACTACGGCTCGGCTACCTAGATGCAACGACAGGTAAATCCGTCCGCTTGCCCCCCTCAACAGTTGTGCGACACGAAAAATACTAAAGTAGTAGGCATACTCCGTATGCCGTAACTCCCGTATGCTGTAGGCTTCTGTAGGTCGATTTTCCAAAATCGACAGGCTACGTCGAGATATGAATCTCGACCTACTAATCCATTCCCCAATTACCTAATGGACCACTATAGCCGTCGAGCGATTGCCCCTAACAACTGATCTAACTCCCGGATCCGCATCAGTTTAGCACTACCCACCAAAACCGCCACTCCCAATCCAATTGGAACAAACACACCGATGAGCCGGGCGATAATGCGCTCTACACCAAGCCATCCCTCAATCTGTGTGTATCCCCACCAGCAGATACCTCCCATAACCGCGGAAGCAAGGGCGAGTTTAATTAGCAGCAGCCAGATCCCGCTTAACCCCAAACCTCCAGCCTTCCCGCGCAGAAGAAACAGCAGCGTGAGAAAATTCAACGTAATCGTGCAGGAGGTCGACAATGCAAGGGATCGGTGGTCAAAGCCGAGTCGGTAAATAAAAAGGTAGTTCAGGGTGATATTGAGTCCAACGGTGCACAGACTGACCACAGCCGGTGTGCGCGTATCGTTGAAGGTATAAAACCCGTCCGTCGCAATCTTGACCGCCGAAAAACCGCATAGACCAAAAGCGTAATAGAACAGTGCGACCGCCGTCTGTTGTGTATCTAACGGACTCGCTTGTCCTCCCTCAAAAATTAGGCGGCAGATCGGCTCGGCAAGCACCATCAACCCAATTGATGCAGGCACCGTCAGCAAAAACATTAGACGGAGTGCATACGAGAAAGAACGGCGATACGCCTCCATATCCTCCTCTGCGACCAATTTCGCAAGATTCGGCAGGGCAACCGTCGAGATCGCAACACCAAAGACACCAATCGGCAGGTGCATCAGCCGAAACGCACGGTTAATCCACGTCAACCAACCCTCACCCTCCGATGCAAAGATTGAGTTGACCAATACGTTTATCTGTAGCGCAGCAACCCCAAGGATCGCAGGACCGATAAGCCGCATCACCTGCCGCACCCGTTCATTGCGAAAACTGAAGAGGGACTGATAGCGGAACCCGACGCGCCGCATTGAAGGCACCTGAATCAGGAATTGCAGCGCGCCCCCAACGAGCACGCCAGCCGCCATCCCTGTTGTCCGGTGCAGGTCAAAACTCGGTGCGAGATAGTAGCCCCACACCCCAACAATCAGCGATCCAACGTTAAAAAAAGAGGACGCTGAGGCGGGCAACCCAAACTTGCCCTTGCTGTTGAGAAGCCCCATCGTCACCGCAGCCAGCGAAACTAGTATCAGGTACGGAAACATGATCTGCGTCAGATAGATCGTCAGATCGCGCTTGGAATCGAAGCCGAAGTGTTCCGACGGATCGAGCGGCACCTCCTGAAACCCTTTGCCGGTGAATATCAGATCAACGATGGCCGGCGCAACGAAAATCCCAACGACCGTTATCAGTGTAAGCAGGAGGAAACTCGCGTTGAAAACCCGGCTCGCCAGTCGCCAAGCGGCTTCCTCACCGTCCTCTAATTCCGTTGCCGTAAAGGTTGTGACAAACGCCTTGCTCAACGCGCCTTCGCCGAACAGATCCCGCATCAGATTTGGAATCCGAAACGCTGCATAGAACGCATCGCCACCGACACCGGCGGCAAAGTAGTAGGCAATCACCTTCTCGCGGACCAGCCCCAGCAGGCGCGACGCCATCACAGCGATACTGACGATCCCCGCAGATCGGGTAACGCGCTGCTGGTCTTCGGAGGTGGTGGGGCTTTCTCCCCGCTTGCGGGGCGGGGGGTGTGTGGCGGTATCAATTTCATTTTCCATTTCGCTCATGCTAAGAAATCATGCAAAGAAACCGAGTTTGACCCCCCTGACAAGGCCCGATGAATCGGGCTTGTCTTTCCCCCCAACCCCTCTGATAAGAGGGGAAAAACAAGGGGAGTCTTTCCCTGAACCCCCTTAGTCCCCAACCCCCCTGGCAAGGGGGGCTAGAAACTGCCCCCCTTGCCATCCCCCCTTATCATGGGGGGTTCAGGGGGAAACCCGTGTCAGGGGAGTTACAGGGGGTTGGAAAAACTCGGTTTCTCTGCGTGCGCTGCACTTTCTTTTTATATGCGCCTTTTCCGTCTATTCGACGGTCCCATCCTCTTTAGGGACATAATTGCTGGCATCAAGGGCTTTAACCCGCGGCGAGAAAATCCTGTGAAAGGTTTCGAGTTTTTCGCATAGCCACTGGTGCTGTCTGTTCCAGTCTTGGCGGTCTTCAAGATCGATTTCTTCCAGAGAGACTTATGTAACTTTGCTTCCGCCCGGGTCTTTCCTCCCACTCCAATTCGGCACCAATCTCCTCTTCAATATTTACCTTATCTTGTTCCAAAAGATAGAAATGAGGTTTTGCGTTTGGGGCTCTAAGTGTGAGATCAACACAAATCCATTTCTCACGTTTGTTGATAGTAGCTCCAAGTGAGAAATGTGAACGCCCCACACCGAAGGACTTAACCAGTTCTGCGGTAAAGGTTCGACGGGCTTGATCACACCGTTGCGTTGTTCTAGAAAATCTCGGAACCCTGTCCAGTATTCGAGATACAACTGATTTGTAGGGGTTAATTCGCCTCGTGATATTCTCGAAACGGTTTTCTGCCAGTTATTGGGATGTGAAACTACGTTAAACTTCGGTGCCATCGGTGAATTGCCAATCCGCCACAATTCAATCTCCAACCCAAAGAAGCTGAACTCCTCATCTGTAATCTCGTTGAGCCAGTCCAGTGCAGCACGATGCTCCTCTGTAAAACGTTCTGCAATCCAGACCACCGTTACGGCGTTCAACCCAGCGGCGTAGGTCAATAACTGTCCGAGATGCTTGTGATTTGTCGGTTCAAGCTGATTCTCAATCACCACCCACTTGTTTGTTTCTATATCCTTACACAAAATATCGGCTCTGAACGGACCAACCTTCCTCTCCTGTGCCTCGACTTCCAGCTCAACCCCAATCGTCTCTCCGAGCAGATCTATATTTTCCTTGCGGGCCAACCAAGGGGTGAAATTCCGCGCTTCATCCTCCCAAAACTTCCGAATATCTACTTTGGTTAAAACTCCAAGTCTTTCCATTATCCCTATCTCCTCTCGGTCAATTCCAATCCACCGGTGACTTCATTTGTCCCAGCAGCGTCCGGCGAATCCAATCAAACGCTTGGACAACCAGCCACCGACGAATATGATCGCTATCCTGATAGTTGCGACTCCGTTCAAAAAGACGAACCTTCCCCGGTCCACTCATGGCAATAAAGGTAGACGAATCTTCATAGGGTCCAATCATTGCAAGTCCGATGCCACCGGGCGGTGTTACGTGCTCCGCCAGAGAAACAGCGTGGGAACGCGCCTCCTCAGTATCTGTAGGATTGGAAATATCGATATCCGATTCTTTTAACGCCTCTGCTAAATTCGCCGGAGCCAAGTCGGTCACAACTAAGTCCGAATAACCGGACTCAACCAGATCCCGCGCAAGTTGACCGCCAGTGAGTGTGTCCACCACGCCTAACTTGAGTGATTTCTCCTGCATCAGATCGCCGACAACCTCCGCCACCGTTATCTTCCCCACACCATAAACGGCGACACCTAACCGCTCGCGGAGTTTTTCTTCTATCCCAGCGACCAGCGTATCCGCTTCTTCCTCCGTGTCCGCCTTTGCGGTGATTCGCACATCAGTCTGACCGATATGTGCTGCCAGTCCAACGGTAGGATTCCCTGTCATCATCAGGTCGCCGATGCCTCGATCGATGTTACTCTCACCCACCGCGCATGTGCGTAGCACACGGACCCGCGTCACCTTGATTCCACCCATACGTTCAATCAGCAGCGGGATAACGGTGTTTTCCATCATGTGGTCAAGTTCTCTCGGAACACCCGGCAGCGAAATGATACACCCCCGTCCATTTACGTCTTCGCTCAAATAGCACGGTGCTGTACCCACAGGGTTTGTCAGCGGAGTTGCCCCTTCGGGAATATAGGCTTGACGCTTGTTGTTATCCGCCATCGGACGACCAAAACGGCTGAAACGCGCTGCAATCTCCGCCTCTAATTCCGTGCTGTAGACCAGTTTCCGCCCTGTTGCATCGGCAACCGCTTGGCGTGTAACATCGTCCACCGTTGGACCGATGCCCCCGGAGGTGATGATGACATCTGACCGATCCAACGCCGAGTCGAGGACTTCGGTAATCCGGGCGAGATTATCGCCGACAGTCGTTTTGTAGTATAGATCTAGTCCAATATCTCGGAGTGCGAGTGCCAATCTGTTGGCATTTGTATCGACAATCTCTCCGAGCAGAAGCTCCGTTCCAATCATAACAATTTCTGCGTGCATCAAATGCCTCTTTTGTCAAAAAATCGTGCAAAGAAACCGAGTTTTTGACAAAAACTTGGTTTCTTACTCTTTGGGTTGAGTAGGGAACGCAGATCTGCGTTCCCTACAAACAATGAATTAATGAGCTAAACAGGATTCCCCGCCCGCAACACAACATTGCTCGCTTCAAACTCCCAAACTTCGTTATAAACTGTTGGGCGCGGTCGAGGCGGCGGATAGTCAGGCGGCGGATTGTTCGGATCCCACAATTCTAAACGGTCACGACCGCGCGGCTTATCTAACCATTCCCGCTCTGCCGCCGATGCGTCGATCTCCCGTTGCAAGATGAATTCCACCCAGTCAAATGCGGAGATAGCGACCTGCGCTAGAAACACCCGTTTAACGTCCCGACCGTCCCAAGTGGCGAGATCCGGCAGGATAATGGGCCCCGTACAGACTTGGAATTCCTTATCCACTGCATTGAGGTTCATGACATCCACAGGATACTCGACCGAGATACTGAGGTTGCGTGCGTTATCGCGGTAGGTCGATTTTGCATTCAGCAGATCACCGTTCAGCGTTGCATCAATGACCTCGCTGACATCCGTCAGTTCAGAGAAATTAGAATGCGAACGCACATCAACCTTATAACGCTGATAAATCTCACTCAGTTTTCTTGTTGAGGCATCTTCCGATTCGTTGCTCGGTCTTTTCGCAATGCTCAACTGGGATTCACCGCTGAAAGCCATGCGCCACTCACCACTCGGAATCTGGAACATATTTCGGGCCGCGATCGTGTACTCGCTCCGACACGGTGCCCCTACAAACAGTTTCGCAACATGCCCACTCGCTTCATCCCGTATTTCGCAGCTGGCTTCCAGGCCGAATCGGACATGATACGCTTGCCCCTGCTCTCCCACAAAACCACCGGCATAGCGATAGTAGGGATCCGGACGCCACGGATGTGTATGCCAAGTAAACGTTGAGCGTGAAAAATCAATCAAGGTGTATCTCCTTTCAAGGGTTTACCAATTTAATGAACCAGTGAACTAACACTACCGATCCTTCAGATAAACGTAAGGCCGTCCCCGCCACCGCATCCGTCGACCTCGCCCAATGATCGTCAGTTCATACCAGTCATCGCGATCCAACGTGACATCCGCAGCCTTCGCGCCCTCCTCAATGTGGTCGGGGTTTCCCGTGCCCACAAGTGGGATAACCCCGCCGGGGAGTGCCATCAACCACGCCAGTGAGATCTGCCCCGGCGTTACGCCATACCGTTCAGCGACTAGCTTCACTTGCGCCACCACACCCTGCTCCCGCTGCTCCTGCCAATCACCGTATCCCTGATCAAAGGTGTGCGGCAGCGGTTTATTTCCGGTGAGAAGCCCACCGGCAAGCGGACTGTAGCAGAGCATATTCATCCTCTTTTCCAGACAGACAGCAGCTAAACCGACCTCTAACGGTTCTTGGATCAACAGATGAAATAGCGTCTGCAACGCCTCCACACGGGTATAAGCGGAGATGGCACGGATCTCATCTGGCGAATAGTTGCTCACGCCGACATGTCGAATCTTTCCTGCTGCTTTCAAATCCTCCAGCGCGCGGGCGGTTTCCTCCGGATGTGCGAGATAGTCAATACGGTGGGGTTGATAGAGGTCTATATACTCCATACCCAATCGCTTGAGCGATCCCTCACAGCACTCCTTGATATAGGCAGCAGACAGATTCCACGTATACACATTTTCGTACCGCAAGGCGGCGCATTTGGAGGCGATAATCACCTTTTCGCGCGGGATATTCCCAGCGCGGATGGCTTCTCCGAGTAGCTTTTCGGATTCACCATCGCCGTAGATGTCAGCGGTATCATATAGAGTAATGCCAAGTTCATAAGCACGATGGACGGTTGCAATGCTGCGTTCCTTCGCGCTAGGGGTCAGGCTCATACACCCCAAAGCGACAAGGGAAACCTGCTCTCCGGTTGTGCCAAGCTCCACATATTTCATTATTTCCTCCTGCATCATAATGAACCAATGAACTAATGATTTTCACGTTGCATTCAAGTTATCCACAGGTTATCCACAATTTCTAATAAAACTAGGGCTTACGCAGTTGGATACCTTAATGCTTCGTAATGACAATGCGTCCCCTTGTAATTCGTAGGGAACGCAGATCTGCGTTCCCTACAATCCGAAATGCGTAAGTCCTCTAAGGAAAAGAAAGGCTACCTTATTCCTGACCGATAACCGATCTCCTTCCATCACACTTCCGAATCAATCAGCGGCGCGGCAGACCTTTTCCCGGTCATCAGTTCGTCGAGCATGGCGTGGGTGTCCGTATCATCAATATACAAGGCAGAATCCAAAGCAGTGATGTCAGTGGGTATTGCCCAAGCGATATTACCTTGAAAATATTTCTCTACACTGCGCTTTGGCGTGCCACCCTTGAAAATGTCGGTAACTTCTCCTAACCTAGCCATTTTCCAATGCGCTGGTAAATTCATCTCAAGCATTATAGCACCTTCCCATTAAATCCAAGTAGCATCGGAGTATCGTGCAACCGTTCCGGTGTTGGCTTTGAACGTTCAACTGCATAAGTCCTAAGAATTATAACTTTCGACAGATAGAATTTCAAGCACTAGTTTTGGCGTAGAAAATGGGGAATTTTATCAAAAATTCAAGGGGGCACCTAAATTTTTCCAAAATCTTTCGGAAGTTCAATGAACCAATGCACTAATCTATAGCGAATTCTAAGAATAAATAGACATTAAAAGTAGATAGGCTTTTGTAGCACAATCTGTTAGATTGTGATCCCACCCCGCAAACTAACAGCTTGCGCTACATTACCGTGCTCGTTCATAGTGTCCAATTAATTCTAAGATCTACTATAAATGAACCAATAAAGACAATTGACAGAACAGATGGTATTGGTTATAATCGGATTGAGGAGGACGATCTATGTTAAAAGCAGGAATCATCGGTTGTGGCGGAATCACTGAGCGGCGGCATGGGCCCATGTTGGCAAGTTTGAACGATCGCGTGACGGTTGCAGCCCTGGCAGATCTTGCCCAAGAACGGCTTGACTTGATGGGTGGCAAACTCGGTGTTGCAGCTGAAAATCTTTATACCGATTGGGAGGAGATGCTTGTCAAAGAGAAATTGGACTTGGTCCATATCTGCACTCCCCACCATCTGCATGAACCGCAAGCCATCGCCGCGATGGAGGCGGGTGCCCACGTATTCCTCGAAAAACCGATTGCCACACGCCTAGAGGAAGTCGACAGGATGATGGCTGCGTCAGAGCGTACTGGTCGCAAGATGACGGTCGGGCATAATCAGCTCTTCTCAGCGGCGCATCGAGCAGCGATGGAACAGATACAGGCGGGCGCGATCGGCTCCGTGTTTCTAGTGCGGACCGAGGGGCTCAGCGGATCCCATGTAGTGGGCAGAGGCGTCTCTCAGCAGTGGCGCACCCAAGCCAGAGCCGGGGGCGGAGGGCCCCTCATCGACAACGGCTATCACCAAGTCTACACCGCCCTTAATTATGTTGGATCCCCAGCAGTTCGTGTCTACGCACGGATTGGTCGCTATGTGCAGGATATCGAAGTAGAAGACACGGCACTGGTTCTGATTGAACACGCTAACGGCGCGACAACCTCGCTGCAGGTTGGCTGGTCGGCTTTGGCAGGGGGAACCAGTGTGAATGAAATTCTAGGCACCGAGGGACAGATCCGCTTTGGCGGGGGTGACGCACCTGTGTCGGTATGGCGCAAGGAAACCGGGGAATGGACGCATCCGCCGGTAGATACAGAGGGACGGGACGAACTCGGCTTGCCGGTCGCAGTGCGAAGCTTCGTGGAAGCGATAGAGAACGATGGGGAAGTTCCAGTTTCCGCCGCCGAAGGGCGTCATGTTTTGGCTATCGTCTTGGGGGCATACCAATCCGGGCAGAGCGGAGAAGTTGTGGAGGTAGACAAACCATGAATAAGGACCCGTTTCAGCTAAACTATATCCTCGCGTCGTGCATGTACGGTACGCTACCATTGGCTGAGATTGTTCCCCAAGTAAAGAAGATTGGGGCAGCGCATATTGATATCTGGCCCCGCGTCCACGGGGACCAAAGAGAGCAAGTTGAGTCTATGGGGAATGACGCTTTCGCAGAGTTACTCGCGACCCACAGGGTGGGGTTAGGGATATCAACCCGCTTCGATTTGGGTGCCTTCGGGCTAGCGGAGGAGATGGCGTTTGCCCAAGAATTTGGGGCTTCCCTCATCGTGACCGGCAGCAAAGGTCCCAAGGATTTAACGGGCGAGGAGTTACGTGCGGCAGTTGCCGATTTCGCTGAGGCACTGAAGCCTCACATCGCCGCTGCAGAGAAGCACGATATCACCATCAGTATTGAAAACCATAGCAGCGCGTTGATCGAATCGCCGGACTCAATGAGGTGGCTGATCGAGTTTACCGATTCTCCGCACCTCGGCATCGCCTTGGCACCCTACCACCTTCCAGACGACGCCCAACTCGTGGCGCAGCTGATTGAAGATCTGGGGGAGGGATTAGCCCTATTCTATGCGTGGCAACACGGCATGGGCTGCCACGAAAAATTACCCAAAGAACAGGAATTGATGCAGATGCCGGGACGGGGCACCTTGGATTTCGCGCCGATCCTATCTGCCTTGAAAAAAATTAGCTACACCGGCTGGACGGAAATATTTATGCATCCTGTTCCGCGAGGTATCCCCATTCTGGATTCGATAGCGGAGGTAACCGATGAGATCAACCGCGCCCGACACTATCTAGATAAACTCGCCCAAAGCGTTTAACTTAAAAGTGGTGCAGGTTTCCCAACCTGCAATTGGTCGAGCTTCTTATCGCACCAACAAATAGATGCTCTTCACGCATCACGTTTCACGCTCAGGAGGTCGCCATGAAAACTAAAATTCTTGGACGGACAGGACTTGAGGTAACTGTCATCGGACTTGGAACCATATATATCGGCAGCCAGCCGTCGGGGCCATCAGGGGGCTTAGACGAAGAAATGGGGGGGCGAGCGGTTCAAGCCGCGATTGAGGCGGGATGCACGCTGATCGACACAGCCCCGCTCTATGGGGGGACAACCGTTGAGAAGATTGTCGGCAACGCACTCAGGAACCGTCCAGACCTTGCCGCCAAATGCACGGTTGTCACCAAAACGGGTGCCTATCGGGAGGGGAAAGACCATTCCTTTGACGGCACCTTACGCAGCGTAGAGGCTAGCCTTGAACGGCTTGGACTTGAACGGCTTGATCTGGTCTATATCCACGATGCGATGGGCGTACCGATGGAAGAGGTGATGAGCAAAAATGGCGCGTTAGGAGCGTTGCGGAGACTTCAGAACGAAGGAGTCGTCCGTTTTATCGGCTCCGCCTCCAACGATCCACCGACCAACACCCCCTATATCGAAACCGGCGAATTTGACGCGGCAGTTGTCCCCGATGCGTGGAGCCTGCTGAACCAAGAAGCTGCTGAACGCATTCTGCCCGCCGCTCAAAAATATAACATCGGGATCTCGTGTGCCACACCGCTTGAGGTAGGCGTACTAGCGACGGGCCCTATACCGGGGAGGGATTACGGCAGACGAAACTTCAGCCAAGAATGTCTGGATCACGTCGCCAAGATCCAGCAGCTCTGCCAAGACTACGAGATTCCCCTCCTCGCCGCATCATTGCAGTGGTGCACCCGCCACCCACAGGTGACAACAGCGATTCCGGGGGCGCGAACCCCCGAAGAAGCTGTCGAAAATGTGAAAGCCGCTGAGTTAGAGATCCCCGAAGCGTTCTGGGACGATCTCGCTCCACTGGTGCGACACTGGGAAAAGGGCGTTCACCGATAAAAAAACGGAGTAACCCACATGAAAGGGCTTTGTGTAGAAGGAGGTATCATGAAGGTATTAGCATTTTGTTAAACCTATCTTTTTAATTGACAATCAGATGTATGCCTTATAGAATATATTGTTAGAAAAAAGATAAGTTAATAGGAGGTAAGCCATGAGTAATAAACAGTTCAAGATAACCATTGCCGTCCAGATTATTATTGCTCTGATTCTCATATATGGATTCTTCGCTGGCTTTGCAACTAAATCCGATATTGAGAATCTTAGTAACAGAATAGATGATAGGCTGGATAGGATAGAAAGCCAACTTGATAAACAATCCACCAGAATTGAGAACCTAAACCAGAATTATATCAACCATCTACAAGCACATAACAAACAATCGGAGTAAGCAGATGAAAGTCATCATCTACTTACTGCATATTTTTAAGTAAAAAGATGGGGTATTAGGCGGTAATAGCTATAGACCAACTCCTCGACAGGACAATGGGTCCACTTTACCCCAAGTTACGTGCTTACCTAACATGAGCCAGTAAAAAATATGGCTAGAAAATCCTAATTTTTCTTTATTCTTCTCTGCGGTTCATCTTAGCTCAAATCCGCCACACGCGCATCCAACTCCTCCAGATTGAAGCGTACACTGACAACGGAATGCTCCTCGTCCGGCTTGTGAATGAGGTAGGTGGTAGCGACAAATGTGCCGTCCCGCAGCACCTCCAAACCCGCATACCCGCAGTCCCCATATTCTTCGGGCGGAAAGTTGCCCTGATGCCGCAGCAGTAACACACGATATTCCCCCTCTCGACCGTTAACAAGATCATCGTAAGTACCGACCCACGCGACAAAGTTGAATTTCGTCGGGCTAGCGAGTGCGGTGTCTCGGAAAACAACCACCAACCGACCATCGGGCGCGTAAGCGAGGTTGTGTCGATCACCAGTGACCCCGGCAGCTGCTTCCCGGCATTCCGACCATGTCTGTCCCTCGTCGTCACTGGTAATAACCATCGCGTTGTATGCCCGCGACTGCTCGCGCATCACCGCAGCAATCTGTCTCCCGTCCGGCGAACGGATAACGCCCGGTTCGTCCGGCAGCGCGTCTTCGTGCTGGACGATTAACCGCTGCTGCTCCCACGTCAACCCACCATCGGCGGTGATACTCTGCATGATGACATGGTCGCCGCGGCTTCTAGTCCCATGGTCTACATATATCGCGATATATCGCCCGCCTGAAATCGGTATGACGCGATTGGGGACGACGATGCAATGCAATCCGTTCGGCTCAAACGGTGTCCACGTCTCACCGTTATCGACCGAAATCGACTGCCGCATATCGCCGTTGCCCTCCAGAACAATCAGGCGTTCTAATCCGTCCGGACCGATGAGACGATGAATACATGGGCAGTTCTTTGCGGTCTTCCAATTATCGGGTATAGGTAGGCGATCGCTCCAAGTCAGACCGCCGTCTATGCTCTTTTTCAGCAGGCAAGCGGGTCCGCCATGTCCGAGTGGATAGGTGCAGAATATCGTTAGGTTGTCCGGCATCAATACCGTATCCGGATGGCCGAGATATTGTCCCGCCTGCTTGTCTACAATAACCTGCCGCCCCTCCTCACCAGAAATATCAATCGTCGGAAGGGGGCTGTCAATCGGTTGCGTCCGATTCCAGTCTAGCGGAATGGTCTCACCCCGAACGGAAAAATCGTGTATCCGCAAAGTCCCTTCATAGGAACAGAACCCAACCCGTGTAAGCTCGCCGCCAAACAGGAAATGTTTCACCGCTGTTCCATCAACGATGATCACAACCCGCGTTCCCTTACGTACAATCTCAAAGTTAAACGGCACACCCGGCGTAATCCAATCGGAAGAGAATGCCATCTGCTGATGACCAAGTACCTCGCGGGGCCAGAAAACGTAGCTCAGACGCTGAAAACCGCTGATTCCAATATTATGAGTGCCAACCACAAAATTCGGTTTATCGTCTTCGCTGGGGATAGAGAGTTTCGCTCTGAGATGAAAATCGTTGCGACCAATCCCGCAGCCCGCATACAACAGGGATTTTTTGCCATAAATCTCGATGTACCCCGTTTCAAACTCCCAACCGAGCCCAATTTCCCGGATGTTCTTGGGAACGCCATTCTCAACAAAAACGGTTCGAGAGTCCACACCGCTTGCCTCGTCATTGGTCGCCCCAAACGCTAATTCGACGAGAGAGGCACCAGTCATATACATGCTTGCTTTTCTCCTGTCATATTTTAGTTCATTGGTTCGTAGGTCGAGATTCACATCTCGACAAAATACTCGGCGTGTCGATTTTGGAAAATCGACCTACGGGCTGTCTAGCAACTTGCGTTAAAGCTCAGCGGAAGAAAGAGAGAAACCAACGGCTTCGTCTGGGTTCACTCCTATTATTCACCCTCGTGGTGTATACAGCCCCCTTCTCCTACTTGAGTATCACCATCTTCTGTGTGGCAGAATAATCCCCTGCTGTCAGGGTGCAAAAGTACATGCCGCTTGCTACCCCCTCACCCATATCATTTCTGCCATCCCAATAGATTGCCTTTGACCGACTCTCGTAGGCGGATGCAATCCGATGCCCCACGTCAAGGGTACGGACAACCCGACCCGCTTCGTCATAGATGGTCAAAGTGACAAAAGCGTCCCCCGCCAACCGATACGGTATCCACGTCTCCGGGTTAAACGGATTGGGGTAGTTTGACAGCAGTTCCGTCTCTTTTGGGGTGAGGGATCCCAAGAGCTGTTCAAGCACCGCAAATCCCCGTTTCATGATTGGATCCCTGACCTCAAGTGCCCTCGCATCAGTCAGCCAATACTGAACCTCTACCGCCGTGAGTATCTCAGGAACTTGTGATTGCGCTGACGGCGCGGCTGCCGCACCGTCAAACATGCCTGCCACCAATATCAGATCCAGAATACTGACAATCCCATCTCGGTTGACATCGGCCTCCAGATTTGATCCTTGATTCCCGAGTTTGGACGCAATCACAATCAAATCCAAGATATTCACGCTTCCGTCGTTGTTGACATCTGCCGTAATAGGTGGTGCTTCCATATCGGAAATAGCGTGGAAGGTCGCTGGCCCCTCAATTCCAGCGGCAAATACCTGTACGGTGTTCTTTCCCAGATTTGGTCCTAGCGTGAGTGTACTTTGTGCCCTGCCGTTTGTATCGGTCCTTATGATTGTGGTACTGAGTGTGCCACCACCCGCGGTAACAGCAAACCTTACCGAAATCCCTGCGAGTGCAGAACCTTTCGCGTCTTGTGCTTCAACGACAAATGGCTGAGATAGTGGTGCGAAGGATGACCCTTTCTGGTTATCGCCTGAGATTTTCAGGAGGGCGGGATGAGGTCGGTTGTCAAACTCTACTGTAACCCCTCTGTTTTGGAGAGTTGGGATGTGGGTGTGGATAGATTCGTAACTCAGGGGGTTCCCTCGTACATAAACTTTGTCTCCATTTCCCAATCCTGTATTTGCTACTAGGAGCGAAAGATCCGAAATGTTGTTTTCCCCAAGATGTAAGTCTCGCAGTTCTGTTAATCCTGCTACTGCTGAGATGTTCGACATTGAGTTGTTCCAAAAATTCAACCGTGTCAAGTTAGTTAAATCTGCCACCGCCGATATATCTGAGATGCTGTTGCTGGGAAGATGCAATAGTGTCAGTTGAGTCAAGCCCGCTACGGGCGATATGTCCATTACTGAGTTGCCCCCAAGAGACAGTTCTGTCAGATTGGTTAAGTTCTCCACTGCCGAGATGTCCAAGATGGAGTTATCCCAAAGAGACAGGTATATCAGGTTAGTTAATCCCGCCAAAGGCGAGATGTCGGATATCGAGTTTTCAGGGAAATACAGGTGTATCAAGTTGGTTGCAAATTCAAGCCCCGTTAAATCGCTAATGTTGGCGTTTCTAGCTTCAAGGCGAGTCAACGCTGCCATCTCTGACGGGGTTATTGGATCGCTCTCTTCTTTCCCAAAAGCGGTCTCAATCGCAGCGCGGAGGTTAGGGTCAGGAATGTTCACTGCGGCCTCTACTACGGCGTTAAAGGAGACCATCCCCTCAATTCCAGCGGCGGACACCTGTACAGTGTTTGCTCCCAAATTGGGTCCCAGTGTGAATGTACTCTCTGCTCTACCGTTTTTATCAGTTGTGGTGTGGGTGACACTGAGCGTTCCATCGCCTGCGGTGACAGCAAATGTGACTGAAATCCCTTCAAGCACTGAGAGGTTCTCCTCCCGTACTTCAACCACAAATGGGTTTGCTATAATCGCGCCGGGCACGCCTGTCTGGTTATCACCTGAAACTTTTGAAAGTCCAGGCTTCAGCAAACGAAATATCGGAACAACAAGAACCCTTCCTGTCTTTTCAATGGCTTGAAATACAGCAAGCGGTCTGCCGGTGGTATCTTTAGCTAATAAGAGATCTCCCACGCGACATTGGAAATGAGCAACAGACCAAAGACCGGGAGGAAAGCGATGATGAAGCGTCTCTGTGCTGTCGGGGTTCACCCAATAAAACAATATCTCAGCATCAACAAGACTGCCGACAAGAATATCAGTCCAACCCGCCGAATATCTATCCGTCTGACTTCTGTTTCTTAATTCATTTAGCCGAGGTAACAGTGAGGGATCATACGGTGGTAAGTTCACCCACTCGCTACGTTCATTGATAGCTGGGTCACGCAATTCATCATAAGCCTCCTCCACACCGGGCGGCCATTCTACCTCCCGTGGTGCTGCCTGCAGATCAAATTCCTGAAGGTGAGGCAGATGGAGACGATCTCGGATTGGCGTATATCGCCAGTCACGATCACCAAATACTTCGGTAATCAATTGCGCGAAATCTGGGTCATACGCTTTCAAAGCGTCTCGTGTCTTGATAGGACTCTGTGGATTTGCGTGAAACCAAGTGGTTACCCCTTCCGCCCAATACTCATACTTATTTTGTGCAAGCCAACTCCCACGCCACAGTCCTTTAGCCATTGCCGCGTTATAGACTGCTTCTAAGCGGTTATCAAATGTTGGATTAATCTCAAGATTCACGATTGTATGGATTCCGTGCGCCATCTCGTGGGTAGCAGCGTCCCAAAAAGTGCCGCGAAATGTCCATTCCTCTGATCCAAAAACGATCGGCACCCCCCCACCCCACCCTCCCCCTCGTTGGCGAACATCGTAATAAAAACGGAGAGGAGCATCGCGGAGTTCGGGGAGGTCGCTTTTAACCTCGTTATGGGCGATTATCGCATAACGAACCCTGTTTCGCCCCAAGGCGTTTAGAATATCGCTGCGATGCCCGATTATCTGCCCGATCTCCCAGGCATTTTCTTTTACGGCGTAAGGATTCACGTTAGCCGATGCTAAGACTGGAAAACCTTTGATGTTAATCCACTGCTGATAAAATGGATCGAGATCGAAAAAATCACGGACCTCCTGTGGAGGTGGCACAGGTTCTGGGATGTTGTTAATATCAAACGGAATGTTGGCAAAGGGCACCTCAGGGGGCGTGGACTCCAACAGACGAACCAAATTGTCCGCACTCCTACTAGCAAGTGTTTGCCCATCAGGGCTAAAGGCAACGCTGTTGACCGTATCTGTGTGTCCGGTGAGGGTGTGCAGGAATTGTTCCGTTTCTACATCCCACAAGCGGACGGTCTGATCCCAACTTGCACTGGCGAACATTCGGCCATCTGGACTAAATGCCACACTCCAGACATTATCCGTATGCCCTTCAAGGGTCGCTACGAGTTGGGCAGTCGCTACCCTCATAGGTAGGAATAGAAGGGAAGCCAATAGTAACGTAAAAGCCCAAGGTAGGAGTTTTTTCATATTTTGTATGGATTTAACCAGCGTGTTGCTTATCAACGATGTAAACAGATAGAGTTTTACGAAGGATGAACCCATGCCGATACGGCTGCGTCCCAAAACTCCGCCTGTCCATCTGTCATCAGCACTACATTCTGATTGCGGGCGGCGGTTTCGGCTCCCGCTGTCGTCCGTTCTCCAGCAGCGACGGGTAAAACGAGCGGTCCGGCCCGCCGAATCAGACTTGCCCGTCGCCAAGCCCGATCCACATCATTGCTATCCACCACCGATGAAATTTCTATTGCCAACCAGACCTCAGGTCCCCCCGGAGACTCCCGCAATCGCCCAGTAGCCAGCAGATCCAGACGAAAAACGTCACGAAATTCGCCAGATGTGAGGGTTGTCTCTAACGCTTCATCGATCGTGGACAGATCGACAACCTTCAGCCGGCGCATGAGATACCCAAAGTACCCATGGATTTTGTTGCGATAGGACCACTCTAGGGATTCACCCTTTAGTCTACCAACTGTGTTATCTATCCGCTGTTGGTTCTCGGTCAGTTCTCTTACCTCTCGAGTCAGCTCTGCTACCTGTTCAGTCAGGTGTTGTATTGCGGCTTCTATCCGAGCGAGTCGATCTTCAACGTTAGCGAGTCGTTCTTCAACATTGGCGAGTCGTTCTTCGGCGCGCTGCTGCGCTTTTGCCAACTCTCTGACAATCTCCGGTAAAGTCAGCAACTCATCAGAGAGTAGCAGCTGCCGTAATTCCGATCGCCATTCTGGGTGTTCGGATAGCAGTTGAACCAAATCACGATAATCTTCTACAGTGAAAGCCATTTTTCAGATTTCCTCTTGAGTTTAATGAACAACATTATCAACCACAACACACAGTGTATCAGACCATAGGCGGTATGTCAAGCACGCCCTAAGCGTTTTCTATCCTTGACAATTGCGAGATAACATAATACAATGATGAGGTGGACAATCGCTAACAGCGGAAATAGGGGAGGCAGATCATGGAATATAAAGCGTTTGGGCAGACAGGGATGCAGGTCTCAGCAATCGGATTCGGTTGCTGGGAGATGGGCGGCGGTTACGGTTCGATCGAGGAAACGGAGGTCATTAAGGCGATCCATTGTGCGCTCGACCTCGGCATTAACTGCTTTGATACCGCCGAAGCCTACGGCATGGGCAAGTCCGAAGAACTGTTAGCACGGGCCTTGGGGGCCCGGCGCAAAGATGTCATCGTTGTCTCAAAGTTCGGCATTAACTACGACAACGACCGTCTAAAAGGCCGAGACAGCCGCCGCGAAATGGCACACGCTGCAATCGATCGCCGTCTGAAAGCACTGAACACCGACTATGTCGATGTGTATCTCGTTCACTGGCCCGACCGCACCACCCCGTTCGATGAGACAATGGAGGCTTTGGAGGAGATTGTGCAGCAGGGCAAGGCGAGATTTGTCGGTCTTTCTAATTTCACCAGAGACGAAATCCAGACCTGCATGGAAACACGGCGTGTTGATGTTTTACAATATGCCTGCAACCTATTCGATCGGCGCATGGCGAAATGGATCTTCCCCTACGCCCTAGAGAACGGCATCGGCGTGATGACGTACGGCTCGCTCGCCTACGGTATGTTGGCGGGAGCGTTCACCGAGGAAACAACATTTGAAGAGGATGATTGGCGACGCAGGGGAGGCAGCAACATGTCGCTGAAGCTGTTTCTGCCGGGGATTTTTCAGCGTAACGTTCAAGCGGTGAACAAACTCAAAGAAATTGCGGAAGGGCTTGGGAAAAAGTTGCCGCATCTCGCACTCAACTGGGTGATTTCCAACCCAGCGGTCAGCGTTTCGCTCGTCGGGGCAAGGCGGGCTTCGGAAGTAGAAGACAACATGGGTGCTATTGGTTGGCAGCTGACGGACGATGTGAAGGCGGAAATCGATCGCGTCTTCGCTGAGTACGAAATTGATACAGCACCTAACAAATGGACGGAACAGATCGATCAATAACCTGAAACGAAGGAGAAAACAGTCGCACAGATGCAATCTGCAACCAAATATCGAACAGTTTTAATCTTTGGTGCCCCTGGCACAGGAAAAGGAACGCAAGGCAAAATTCTTAACCAGATTCCGGACTTTGTCCATGTCGCTTGTGGAGAAGTACTCCGATCCCTAGATCTCCATAGCAGGCTCGGCAAAGTTTTTCTAGAATACTCCAGCAAGGGGGAGTTTGTCCCGGACGATATAGCGATTCAGTTATGGCGTGATTATATCGATGATTTGGTGCAGGAGAGACGGTTCCAACCACAGGTGGACTATTTACTCCTAGATGGTATTCCACGCAATCTGCCGCAGGCGCGGGCGATGGATTGTCATATCGATGTGCGTCAAATCATCTATTTACGATGCCAGGACCCAGAGATACTTGTGAAACGTATGAAAAGCCGCGCACATCGCGAAAAGCGATTCGACGATGTCAACGAGAAGGTAATTAGACATCGGCTTGAGGAGTATGAGGCCCAAACCGCGCCGACGCTAACCTACTACCCGCCGGACGTTATCCAAGAAATCGACGCGACCGACACACCTGTAGGGGTTCTCTACGAAATTACGAACGCTCTCCGAAAAGTGCTCAGTTGATATAGGTTTCGTTTGTGTCTTATCATTTTGTCGCTCCACTTGGATAGACATATCAATCCGTTAAACTACAGCAAGTGCCGCCGACAGTGCCTTGATGTAGCCGACGGAATACGCCAAAGCACCCCCGGCATCAGATCCATCCCCTTCTATCGGGAAAATATGATCTGGATTCAAGCATCCATCAAACCCCACCTCTCTGAGCGCGAGCACAATCCTGAACATATTCATGTCGCCATCGTCCAAGAGCGTCTCCTCGTAACCCCCCGCGGTCGCTAGACTGCCTCGCACATTCCGGAAATGAACCATGAAGATACGCCCCTTGCGTCCGTAGTTCTGAATTTCATCCAGCACTAAGGGTAGCCCACCGGCTTCGGCACGTGTCCCACAACAGTACAGATACCCCACATTGGGACTGGGAAACGCATCAATTACCCGATGAAATCCCAATGTACCGAACGGTGTGTCTGGCAGGGGGATATCCGACGGATGGATGGCAAGTTTGATATCGTATTCCTCAGCGATCGGCACCAGTCGCTCGTAGACTCGGCAGAAATGCCGCCACCAATCGTCCAGCTCCTCACGGGTCGGCGGCTCGCTCGCCGGAAACGGCGGCCAATGGTGGAATCTGCGCGACTTTAACTCCGCATCACTTTGAGGCTTGGGTTGGTCGCCGGTCAACCAACGGCTGCCCCCACTGCCGAGAAACCCGGCGCGATGTTCTGACCGATAGAAGGTTATCAGGTGATTGAAGGTGTCCCCTTCAAAGCGTTGCCGGGCAATGGGCATGCCAGCCTCCCCGAATACCCGCATCGCCTGCTCGGTGTTTTCCAACTCCACCTCGCTACCCTCCGCATCCCCCATAAACTTCTCCGTGATATCGGGCAAGGTCACGCGATTGATTCGCAGACCCCATGCGTAGATTTTCTTTTTGATCTTGAGCAGTTCGTCCAGGTCCGGGTATCCCTGTTCCTTGACGCCGGGGAAAAAGTCGCCCGAACCAAAGTCAACGCAATCAACTCCCAACTGCGTGATCCGTTTCAGGTAGCTATCCGAAAGATCACCGTTCCCTACAGATATACCAAACATTGTGTTTTCCTCTATTTTCCGTCCCCCGACCGTAACCTTTTGGTTTCCACCCTATCCACGGTCCAAGTGTCCGGATCAATCGCCACGCGGTATACCTCTCGCGCCCGCGCAAGACTTACCTTCCCCTCGTGCACATCCTGTAACACCAATTCGGGATCCCGCTCCGCAGAGGGACCGTACCCCCCACCACCGCACGACTGCACCCGCATGATATCGCCCGGCTTCAGTTGGACGGTAACTTTGGAGCCAAGCTTGGTCGCCTCAGCGTCAGGGTTCAGTGTGTAACGCGCAATCTCTCCGGCCTCTCCACCGAAAAGGCCCCAAGGGCCCCACCGGTCCCGATCCGCCAAGATGGTGAACGAAACCTCATGATCAAAACAATAATCACGCTGCAGCCCAAGCCCACCGCGATATCTGCCCGCGCCGTCCGAATCATCAACTAACTCATAGCGGGCGATATGCACAGGGTAGTTAATCTCCGTCTCCTCAATGGGTGCGTTCTCGGTGTTCTGTCCGTGGCACTGCACGGCATCGGGTCCGTCGCTGGCAACCCGTCCACCATATCCGCCAGCCATCGTCTCATAATAGGCGTACAGTTCCCCCGTGCGCGGCGAAGTCCCCCCAAATCCCATCTGGCACATCATCGCCTTGGTCCCCGCCGGAATGCGGTTAGGGATGGCAGGCGCAAGTGCCTTCAGCAGGACATCGTTCAGCCGTATCTGTGTCTCCCAGCCACCGACGACAGGGAACGGCGGCGTACAGTTGACCACGGTCCCTAGCGGCGCATCTATCTGAACCAAACGGTAGAAACCCGCGTTGACCGGTATATCCGGGTCGATCAGGCTTTTCAGGACATACGCACAAGCGGAAAAGGTCTGGGCATACGTGGAGTTGACAGGGGCCCGCCGTTGGGGTTCAGAACCGTTCAGATCGAAGAGAACACCATTGTCATTGATGACTAACTTTCCTACAAGATGCACCGGCTTATCGGTGTAACCGTCGTTGTCAACATAGCCGTCGGCGGTGAAAACGCCTTGGGGCAGCTTGGCAATTTCTGCGCGTGTCCGACGCTCGGTGTAGGCGAGCAGTTGATCGATATAGAAGCGAACCGTTTCAGCTCCCATCCGATCCAGCAGTGCAGTCAACCGACGCACACCGGTATTGTTGGACGCCACCTGCGCTCGAAAATCGCCAGCGGTCTCGTGCTTAGATCGAATCTGCGCTAACACGAGACGAAAAACGTCCGAGTTAATCTCCCCGCCCTCCACCATCTTCACAGCAGAAATGATGACTCCCTCCTGAAAAACTTCGCGGAATGCACCGATACTCGCGGGCGCACCGCCGCCCACGTCTACATGGTGAGCGAGATTAGCGACATAGCCGAAGAGTTCGTCATTGTAATATACAGGCGAGATAAGGGTGATGTCGTTGAGGTGAACGCCACCGAGGTAGGGATCGTTGGAAAGAATCGCATCGCCCGGACCCAAGTTCTCTGGTCCATACTCCCGGATAACCCGCGGCACGGACTGAGACAACGAGCCGAGATGCACCGGCTGCGTGAACGACTGCGCGACAGGCTGCAACTCCCTGTCAAAGAAGGCGCAGGAAAAATCGGCGCGGGTTTTGATGTTGGTTGAATAGGCACTGCGGCGGAGTGCGATTGTCATCTCCTCCGTCGCCTCGATCAACGCATTACGGATAACTTCAAACTTAATTGGATCAAATGTTGGTTTCATAGTTTATCTTAACTCAAGTTGCTAACTATGGCGAATTAGAGAAATAAGTAGACACCTTCGCCCCCCGGTTTTGATCCCCGACACCTCGGTACAGGCCCGATTTATCGGGGTCCGGTAGGGGCGGTTTCCAACCGCACCGCATTGGCACTGTTAGAAACAGTGCCTACCAAACGGGACAAGTGCCTACCAAACGGGACAACGGTAGGGGCGGTTTCCAACCGCACCGGTTTGGAGTGTTTCATTCTTTCTCGTTTTCCCGTTCTGTTGTCCTCTCGTTTTCTTCATTGCTTCATTGCGTCCTCGCGCCTTTGCGTTAAATTTCCCTCTCACCGATTCCATCTACTCCAACCGGCGAAACGCCAACCGCTCACCGACAAATCCCTCACGCCAAATACTGGTACACGCCTCCGCCATCTCCGCAAGATTCTCCGTAACCTCAGCGAACCGGTTACCGGGAACAGGCCCCATCGTGGGTGAGAAGATCAGATTGTCCCGTCCGTAGAAAATCGCAAGGTCTACCATGCCCGTGTTGTAGGCAACGTCGCGCACCGATGGTAGGGTAATAGTGCCGGGCGGAAAGAAGAAGTAGAGCAGGTCGCCGGGGATTGGCATAATCGTTGGATTCTCAAGACCTATCTCACTTGGTGCAAAGGGCGGAACCAGACAATAAACCTCGTTGCTCGCATATTTGGCATGAAACGCATCGTTCTCCTGCGGCAGTGCATTCCACACCGCCTCACACGTCTTCGGCGCAAGGTCATCAAGCATCCGCGCGACACAACTCACACCACGTTTTCTGAGGGTCACTTCAATATATCGATCCATGCTAATCTCCTTGATTTTTTAACGATAAATCACATTTTTTAAGATGTAGGAGTTACGCAGTTCAGTTTGTAGCTGTAGGTCGATTTTCCAAAATCGACAGTCTTTCGTCGTCACAGAGCCTGTGCATAATGAAATCGGGGTTTTCGACCTTGTAATAGTGGTTATAGGTTTCCGAACCTGTACATATCATAGGTTTCCGAACCTGCAATCAATCCCGTTTTCTCATTTTCTCGTCTTCCCGTCTTCCCGTTTCACCCCCCACCGCCATCAACTGTCCCAAATTGGACTGTGGTGTTAAACAATTCGCAAGCCGCAACGCTTCCCACATTGTCACCTGATTCGCCGTCAAGACCGTTTTGCCGACCGCCGCTTCAAGTTCGGGCAGAAAATCGACGGTATGCAACGCGGTATCGGGGATTAGGACCGCTTCAGCATCGGGATGGTCGTTGGCACACGCAAACCGCAAGACCTCATCGCGTTCAATAAGCGCGACCTCGTCGCCCGTCCAGACGCCGAGACAACCCATGTGAACCACCTCCACGCCACCCGTCTCCATAAAGGCGCGAAAGGCGTTTGACAGCTCTTCGGGGTAGGTTGCGGCGACAGCAACACGCTTCAGGCCGAGTGTTTTGCTAGCACTGAGGAACGCTAGCGATGTACTTGATGCCGGTACGCCGAGCGCATCGACCAGATTTTGTGCTTGACGCTGCGCCCCCTCCACACCAAACGCAAAACTGGCACTTGTGCACGCCCATAAACAGACAGCGACGTTGTGAGGACGCAACTCCTCCGCCCCCGCCAACAGGTATTCCCGACTGCCGGTGATAAGGCTTTCATCAATTCGATGCAGGTTTGGACTATCGGTATGGATAACCCGCACCTCAACCGGGGGCTTCAATGCGGCAGCAAGGCGGGGGTAGTCGTCCTCCGCAGAGTAAAGGGGATAGAGGATACCAATTTTTAGATTGTTTTCCATCTGTTACGGCTCCTCCTGCAAATAGTCGTAAACAATTTGCGCGTACCCCTCGGAATAGCTGCTCTCCATGTAGAAGGCATCACCATATTCCAACGGTGATAGCGGGGTAAGATCACACAACGGGGAGGCACCGAGGACAATCCTGCCCTGTCCCTTCGCGGTGAAGTGAACCTCTAAATCTTGGGTGGTTTCGCTGCAATCGATTAACTGTTTGAGGGCGGGGCCTGGTCCGTCCGCTCTAGGAATAATCTTCAATCGCCAAGCTGGGGTCAGGGAGGGCATCGTATCGTGGGAGACATCCGTTTCCATGCTGGAGCTGATATTCAGCACCGGCACACCACCGAGCGTGGTCTCCGTCACCATGCACCGATCCGCTTGCGTCACCTTTAACCCGGCGTACACCTTCGGCGTCCCGTAAATTTCCCTGCCCGCAGCGATGCCAGCAGGTCCGTCGTGAAAAACGTGGGAGCAGTAAAATCCGGTCTGATCCCTGAAACGGCACTTCATCACAATAAAAGACTCTTGGAAGGGACCATAGTGTGTGCAGAAAGGCACCTCCAGCCCCGAAGCCACGCACAATCCGTCCTCTGCTGCTTCCAGAGGCTCCGGGAGAAAGTCTTGGACAGCAGTTGGCGCAGCGTGGAAGAAGACAAATTGAAATCTCACATTTCGATAGACCGACGGCAGCGGCGGATAAAAGGGATTGTCCGCCGGTATATTCCATCCATCATCGTGTTTAAGTCCCATGCTCGGATGCCTCCTCTCCACTGGAACGTAGCTTCTCGGTCTCCGCCTCATCCACCGTCCATGATTGGTTATCAACCACGACTTTATAAACTTCCCTCGCTCGCCCAAGGCTCACCTTCCCCTCACGTACGTCTTGGCACACCGAGTTTGGGTCCCGTTCCTCAGGGGGGCCGTAACCGCCGCCGCCGCAGGTGCGGTAGCTCATTATCTCCCCCGGCTCGAGTTGAACGGTTACTTTGGAAATGAGTTCAACGGGATTGGTGTCGGGATTCAGGATGTAACTCGCTTTGAGACCCGCTTGACCACCAAACAATCCCCACGGTCCCCACCGATCTCGATCTGCTAAGATAGTGAAAGAGGGTTCATGATCAAGAAATTCGTAGTCCCGGCGCAATCCGAGTCCACCGCGATATTTGCCCGCACCATCCGAATCATCCACTAACTCGTAGCGCGTGATGCGCACTGGGTAGTTCGTTTCGGTCTCCTCAATAGGCGCATTCTCGGTATTCTGTCCGTGCGTCTGCACGGCGTCCGGACCGTCGCTGGCAATCCGGCCCCCAAATCCACCCGCCATCGTCTCCAGAAAACAGTAATACTCCCCCGTGCGTGGGTCAGTTCCACCAAAACCCGAGTGACACATCATGGCTTTCGTGCCCGCTGGCACCCGGTCCGGCATAACCGACGACAGTGCCTTGAACATCACGTCGATTAGCCGAGTCTGTGTTTCCCAGCCTCCCACGACCGGGGCAGGCGGTGTGCTATTGACCACTGTCCCTTCGGGAGCGAGCATCCGTACAAATCCGTAGAAACCCGCATTTGTCGGGATGTCGGGGTCAATTAAACATTTGAGGACATACGCACAGCCGGAGAAGGTCTGGGCATACGTGGAGTTCACCGGTGCTCGCCGTTGGGGGTCGCAGCCGGTCAAATCAAAGAAGATACCGTCGTCGTCAATCACCATCTTCGCCCCAAGATGGACAGGTTCATCAGTAAAGCCATCGTTATCAACGTAGCCGTCGGCGACAAAGACACCTTGAGGGAGCTTGGCAACCTCCGCCCGCGTGCGTCGTTCGGCATAAGCGATCAGTTCGTCAATATAAAAAGCAAACGTCTCTGCTCCCATCCGATCCATAATTGTGCTCAACCGTCGCATTCCCGTGGTGTTCGCCGCCACCTGCGCCCGAAAGTCACCGCCCGTCTCCCGCTTCGATCGAATCTGCGACAGCACCAACCGAAAAATGTCGGGCAGCATTTCGCCTCCGCGCACCAACTTCACCGGCGGAATGATGACACCTTCTTGGTAAACTTCACGGAATGCACCGACGCTCGCCGGCGCACCGCCGCCTACATCGACATGATGGGCGACGTTGGCGACATAACCGAATGGCTCATCGTTGTAGTAGACGGGCGTAATGAGGGTGATATCGTTGAGGTGACCGCCGCCGCCATACGGATCATTGACCAAGAGTGTATCGCCCGGTCCGATGTTTTCAATCCCGTAGTCAATGATAGCCTTCGGGACCAACTCAACTAAGGATCCCAAGTGGGTGGGCTGACCGAACGATTGCACCACTAGCCGCAACTCGCGGTCGAAAAAGGCGCAGGAAAAGTCCGCCCGGGTCTTGATATTGGTTGAGTAGGCACTGCGCCGCAAAGCGATTGTCATCTCTTCTGTTGCCTCTAACAGCGCATTGCGGATAACTTCAAACGTGATGGGATCGACTCGGTCTGGGGTTTGCACCAACGTTTCCTCCTACGATTTCAACAGGAACGACAGTTGGATCGCCGTTTTAACTAGATTCTGTTGACATGTGATAAATTATAGTGGACCTTAGAATTAATGGGACACTTCAACCTCCCGTTGGGTAGGCACTGTTTCCAACTGTGCCGATGCGGTGCGGTTAGAAACCGCCCCTACCGGAGTGCCCAAGTGTTTGTTTATTTTTTGAATTCACTATAAGTCAAGCTCAATACACTTGAGCCGATTTCGGACCACTGTAGGTCGATTTTCCAAAATCGACAGTCCTTCGTCGTCACAGTTTTCCCAACCTGCGATCGTGGCCTAGGAAGATGCCGAGATATGAATCTCGACCTACAAGTTAAGTGTAGCGGCCCTTACACGCTTCAGGTTGTAGGGAACGCAGATCTGCGTTCCCTACGAACTACACAAACCGGGCGGCGGAGAGCGGTCCAGGGTCACGTCCCTCCAACGCCAACGCTGTCATGCGCTCGGCAGCGACAAGACCAATCGAGTTGCCGTAGCCACTGAATCCCACCGCAAAAACGATGCGCTCCTCGTTCGGGAAGGACCCCACAGCCACACGACGGTCAGGCGTGAAGCCATGAATACCCGCCCACTGCCGTTCAACCTCAAATTCAACGTCCGGAAACCATAGACGCAGATAGTTCACCAGATTTACATGTAAGTCCGGTGTTATAGCATCTTCGGCGGTGTACTCCTGCGCCTCAAAGAACGCCCGCGCGCCTCCAATGAACAGACGCCCATCCGAAAACTGACGAAAATAATGGTTCTCGGTGATGCCTGCAACATTGATTAAACGCTCAACCGGTGTCGTCACCGTTACCTGTCCCCGCACCGGTCGCACGATGCTGCGCAGATATGGGTGCAGATCGCATCCATACCCGTTTGTGGCGACATAGACCTTGCGACAGCGGATATCTGCTCGACGCCCACGGACAAGGAGGCATTCACCTGCCGGTTCAATATCGTAGACCTCGTTGTGATCATAAAGTGTGGCACCAGCGGTCGCAGCGATGGCTTCTGTCAACCGCGCAGGCTGCACCATGAAATCGTTTTCGACCTGCATCATTGCAACGTAGCCCGATGATCCATAGGGGTCGCTGTACGAAAATTCAACCGTCGCACCGTCGGCTTCAAGGGCGCGAGCCCAATGCTCCAATTCACGAGCTTCGGCGTGGGTCTCAGCGAGATGGGCTGCGCCATCCTCAAGCGGGACATCAAAGTGGTTCGCCAGGGAGCGCATTCGGAGTACGTTCTCACGCACCATGGTCAGGATTTCGCGGGCGGCTTCCTGTCCTACCTGCTCAATGAGAACCGGATACGGCTCGCGCTGTCCCGTTAAAACAAATCCAGCGTTTCGGCCTGAGGCACCAGCGGCTGGAAAGCGTGCATCCACGAGTGCAACGTCGCGCCCACGTTCACGAAGTAGGGTCGCGGTATAGGAGCCTACAATGCCGGCACCGATAACGACATCGTCGTGTTCTGCCTGAATTGGTTCAGTTACTTCCTGCCATACGGATACAGTCACGGTTTGACCTCCTAGATGCAAGTGGAAAGATGGGAGGATCCGCAAATGGACGGATATGCTCCAACAATTGTCAAAATTGTAGCACGGTTGCCCTATAAATGAAACCAAAAAGTTCGGATGAAGCCTGCAAAAAAATAAGCACAAAATATAGCGGAATTATGGTATAATTTTTTCACGGTTATTCTTGCATCCCCAGACCCAAGCAACTTCTTCCAACATTGCAATGGGTGAACATTATCACTAATCTTTCCAGTATGTCAATAAATAACACAAACAGCGTTGGTATCATTGCAAACCCAGCATCCGGCAGAGATATCCGCAGACTCGTTGCCCACGGCGCGGTGTTCAATAACGATGAGAAGGTCAACATCGTCCGCCGCGTGTTGCTAGGACTTGAAGCGGTGGGCGTTAAGCGCGTGCTTTTGATGCCCGACTCGTTTAGCATCGGTCTCAAGGCACTTGATGGACTACAGACGGAACTTGATGTGTCGATCTTACCAATGTTAAAAACATTCAGCCAAACAGACTCGACACAGGCAGCTGCGCTTATGGGGGTAGAGGGGGTCGGCTGTATCGTCACGCTAGGCGGAGATGGCACCAATCGCGCGGTAGCCAAGGGGTGCGATAACGTGCCTCTCATGCCGATCTCCACCGGCACGAACAATGTTTTTCCCACAATGCTGGAGGGGACGATCGCTGGGATGGCAGCGGGTTTGGTAACCTGCGGTCTAGCAGATAAGGCAGTGCAGCGGGCACCGCGTCTGGACATCTTTTGCGACAAACCCAACGAGAGCGATCCGGTGGAAGATTCTAGCAACGCTGAAACGCCAGATGACATCGCTCTGGTAGATGTCGCTGTCTATGATGAGCGATTTGTCGCCTCTCGTGCCATCTGGGATGCATCGAAAATAAAGGAACTGGTTTTGACCCGCGTTGAACCGGGTAGCATCGGGCTGTCATCAATCGGTGCTCATGCCCCGAATAGGGTTGATTCTCCCGAACACGGTCTGTATCTTCGTTTGGGATCGGACGGGCAACCGGTGCTGGCTCCCATCGCCCCGGGTCTCCTCCAAGAAGTAAGTTTGGCAGAATCCCGCCCCTTGGGGCCGGGCGAAACGATCACTGTCAGACATCAACAACCTTGTGTGCTTGCCCTTGATGGTGAGCGTGAAATTGAACTGCGACACGGAGCGATCGCTCGATTACAATTCAACCCCAATGGTCCACGGGTGATAGACGCACGCAAGGCGATCGCCATCGCTGCGCGAGCCGGCGTATTTATCCGACCAAAGTGATTTTCGCTAATGAACCCTCCCAAAGCAGAGGAGATAGATCCATGCGCTACAGGACATTGGGACGGACGGGACTTGAGGTGTCGGAAATCGGACTAGGCGGGGCAGTCTTTGCGGGCACTAGCCACGGTCCCTTTGATGAAGGGGATGCTATCGCCGCAATTCGCACGGCACTCGAAAACGGTGTCAACTACATCGACACCTCACGCCACTACGGACCGAGCGAAGAAATTATCGGACGGGCACTGACAGGCTACACAGGGGATTGTATCATCTGTACAAAAATTTCACCCCGCCAAAGACCAACAGCGGCCGAAACTATAGCGGGTGTCGAAGAAAGTTTGGCGACCCTACGACGCTCCCATGTGGATGTGCTGCTCGCACATGATATCCAACATCTTGGCGAAGGTGTAGGCGCAGTCGAGGCAATTCTCCAACGCGGCGGAGCAGTGGACGGCTTTCGCCAATTACAGCGGGAGGGGCGGGTACGATTCATCGGCGTGAGCGGTCGGCTTGCGGAGGTAACCGCAGCAGTACAAACAGGAGAATTTGATGCCGCTCTCAGTTTTAATCGTTTTAACCTCTTGGATTGGAGCGCAGAAGCAGCACTGCTACCCCAGGCGGAGGCCCACAACGTCGGTGTAACGATGGGCGGTGTGTTTTATCAGGGCTTCCTGTCGCTTCCACTGGAACTCGTGCTACAACGGGTCGAAAATGGGCTGCTATGGGCTTGGGACTGGACGGAGACACGACGAGAATCCGTGCTGAATCGGCTTGAGAAGTTGCGCGAGTTTGTGGGCGATGACCTTGTGGCGTTGCGACGATTGGCGGTACAATTTGTTTTATCAGAACCGCGGGTCAGTGCCGCAGTTGTAGGAATGAAGAGTCCGCCTGAAGTGACTGAGAACCTATCGGCGGTTGAAATAGGCGATCTAGATACAGAAGCGGTAGCGCGACTAAAAACACTGTGAATTGTTTTAGAATCATGATAGACTAACGCAAGTTGCTAGACAGCCTATATGATCGGTACCTATCAGAGATAATCAAATTTACGATACACATATCGCCCCGCTGGGGCTTTGAAGGAGAAAATCGATGAGCAAGCAATTTTTTCATTTCACTTTATTCCTGTTGATGTGTCTCTCAGTTGCATCAACGGCAGCAGCACAAGTGAAAATCTCAACCGTGCCCAGCGCAAATAATCCCGCTGTGGGCTACCAAATTGAGGTCTCCATTAATATTGCTGGCGGATCTAACGTCGGTGGCTATGATTTTAGGCTCACGTTTGACTCGACCCAACTTGAATTTATAAGGATTGACAATTCAAACTACCTTCCGGGAGAGCCGTTTGTACCAGAAATCGAACCCGGGAACGGTTACGTGCGATTTGCTGCGGTCGCTCTGACAGGGACAGGCGATGGCGATGGGACCCTCGCTGTAGCCAAGTTTAGGGTCTTAGCTGAAACAGAAACGACAATAGGACTTGAAGATGTTGTGATCGGCGATCGAGCGGCACAACCCATTGTACTCACATCGGTTACAGGCGCGACTATCACCCCAACCGCCGCAGGTGATGACATAGAGTATCGCCTGTCAATACCGGCGGGCATCAGTCTAATCCACGTTCCTCTGAAGGTGACGGTCGTTGGTAACGTGGCGAAGACCATCGAATCTGTATCCGACCTCTACGACGCACTCGGCGGCACAAATACCGTCAACTTCCTCATCACCTATGCCCCCCGAGCTCAAAAATGGCGCAGCTACTTCGTCCCTTCGGACCAAGGTGGTCCCGCAGACGTAGGGTTGACCGATGAAACCGGAATTATCGCTAGTCTGAAAATGCCTGTCTCGGTTCGGCTGCGCGGCAGTGCGCTAGGGACAAATGGAACTAGCACCATCTCCTTAAACCAAGGTCTCAATCTTGTGGGCTTGCCGTTGAATGATTCAAGAATAACCCGCGTGAGCAGCCTGTTGACGCTTCCAGGGATTAGCGGCAACGTCCCCGTGATTGTCCTCACCGATGGCGAAGATTTCAAGGCGGTTGGACGGGCGGGTGATCCGGGTGATAGCACCATCACCGGCGGACAATCCTTTATCATGACCGCTCAACAGGCAGCGACGGTCCCCATCTCTGGTGTAGGGTGGACTAGCGTTCCAGAAATAGGCGGCGCGCCCTCGGTGGCGATACGAGGTATTGAGGTGGGTGATGCAACGCCTATTTTGGCGTTGAGAGGTTCAATCGTTGACGAACACAGAGGCTTGACCCACACAAACTTCCGCGTCACCGTAAAGAACAGATCAACCGGTAGATCCATCGCCACTGTAACAGGAGGTAAGCCCCTCTCTCGCTCGAATATGTGGAGATCAGCGGGAATTGACTATCAACTCACCGACGTTGATTTGGAGACGAAACAAGCGGCGACGATCGGGGATATCCTTGAAATCTCGGCGCAATCCGCAGATCCGTTAATCCGTGTGGAACCGTTGGAGTATACGGTAACGACTGAAGATGTAAGGCAGGGTTGGATTCAGATGCCAGCGTTGATCGCCTATGAGATACCAGCGGAGACAGTATTACTACACAACTATCCGAATCCGTTTAATCCAGAGACATGGATTCCGTATCAACTCGCCCATGCCGCGGAGGTGACGCTTACCATCTATGACACCCAAGGCGCGTCGGTGCGTCAGTTCGATCTGGGATATCAGCAGGCGGGATACTACACGAATAGGGCGCGGGCAGCCTATTGGGATGGGCGTAACAGCTTAGGCGAAGCGGTGGGGAGCGGCGTCTATTTCTACCAGCTACGTGCTGGAGATTACTCCACCACCCGAAAGATGGTTATCCTGAAATAACACAAGCTGCTAATTGTTGTTTTAATGCCTGTCTGAATCGTGAGACGTACAATGAACACAAGCAGCCGTTACGTGAAGATTGTTGAATGGTCTGATGAAGACCGGTGCTATGTTGGTAGTTGGCCCGGACTCTTTTATGGTGGTTGTCACGGCGATAATGAACAAGAGGTGTTTGCAAAATTGTGTCAAATCGTTGAAGAGACCATCGAACTATATCGGCGAGACGGCAAACCTCTGCCTTCAGCGACCTCCGGAAAAGACTATGCTAACAAAATGTTGAGATTTGCCTGACAAGCCCTTGCATTTGACAACAGGGTACAGGAGACGGATTATTTTTCCGCAAACTTCGTATGCTGCAACTCTTGTGCAAACTACGACACGGTGCAGCGGGCCTAATACAATTCCATTAACGAACCAATGAACCAACATAGCCCCAGTTGCTTTGAATCCCGATGAATCGGGACGGGTCGACATGTATATAGAATATCCACTACCCAAACCCGAAAGCCCCAGCGGGGCGACATGTGTATCACACCCGCGCAGCACCAACAAAGACCCAATCAGCAAGAACCCTGTCTACCCAATTTTTGTGTTGACAGGGTTTTCTTTTTTCTGACAGAATATCGTTATCCATTTCCTGGGCGGATATGACATATATGGTAGATTTTAGAATTAATGGAACACTGCAAATCGGCGAGGTTAGCAAACTGAACCTACTCTACTGTTCTCCCGTTTGGTAGGCACCCCCCTTAATCCCCCCGCTTGCTTTCCCCCCTGCTTGCGGGGGGGACTAAGGGGGGGTAGAATAAAGGGGGGTGCCGATGCGGTGCGGTTAGCAACCGCACCTACCGGGCCTGGGGAAAATATACAATTACCGAAGTATTTTCTGAAACCTCATTTATGGTAGATTTTAGAATTAATTATACACTATGAATGAGCACGGTAATGTAGCACAAACTGTTAGTTTGCGGGGTGGGATTACAATCTAACAGATTGTGCTACAACAGATTATCTACTTTTAATGTCTATAGGACTTACGCAAACCGTCGAAAAGGAGAATCATGGCAACGACTGAACATACAATCAATGATGCGCTTGCCGAAGTATTGAGAGGCACACGTCGCGCCTGGCAGCAACCCAATGTTGTTCGTTCAGAAAACACCGGTATGTTGAAAGGAAGTAATGAACGACCCGATATCTTGGTTATCGAATCCACTGTTTCTCCTGTAGTGATTGAAACTGAGGTATCGCCAGCAGCGTCTGTTGAGCAGGACGCAATATCGCGTCTTGGGAAACAGATGCGGGTTACGGGAAAGACAATTTTATCATCTATTGCCGTACGCTTGCCCCAGAAACTGAGAACGAAGGAGGGATCTTTTTTACAAAGCGAATTAGAAAATGCGACCGACATAGAAATGGCACTTTATACCGGTAACGGTCCGTCCCCACATTCTCGTTGGCCGCGCTCTGGTTGGATTCTTGGGGGTGTCTCCAATCTCTCAATTCTTGTGCAGTATGCGTCAGTGCCACCCGAAGTTATCGAAAAAGCTGCAGATCAATTGGTTACCGGGGTGAGTGAGGCGGCCGGCTTACTCAAGGAAATGCTTGAAGCACACCCGGGAGCGATTCGTAAGATAGGTGAAGAATTGCGGCAGGCAGACAGCGACCAGACACGACGTATGGCCGCAACAATTTTAGCGAATGCCTTCGTATTTCATGAGAATTTAGCGGGTGGCCCAGATGAATTAGGGAGTGTTAATTCGCTCGAACAACTGCTCGGTTCAAACAGTGGCCTAACCAAGTCTGCTGTCCTGGCTGAGTGGCGGAAGATACTCCAAGTTAATTACTGGCCTATTTTTGACATTGCGCGTCGTATCCTTGAAGTGATTCCAACAGCGGAGAGCCAGCTGCTTATCGAAGGCCTCGCTGGAACGGCTGACAAACTCTTACAGGCGCGATTGATGCGTTCTCATGATTTGACTGGCGTTGTTTTCCAACGCCTCATTGCCGATCGAAAATTCCTTGCGGCTTACTACACGACGCCGGGGGCAGCGGCGTTACTGGTTGGGTTGGCTATTACTCCAGATACACCACTAAAAAGTGGATCATGGTCGAGCGCGGATGATGTAAAAAAACTTCGCATCGCTGATTTTGCATGTGGGACCGGCACCCTGCTTTCGACCGCCTATCAACGTATAAGCCAACTGCACGAATTAGCCGGTGGGGATGCTAAAGCACTTCACCCTGACATGATGGCGACTGCGCTTGTTGGCTGTGATGTGCTGCCGGCAGCAACACACCTAACAGCATCAATGCTAGCAGGAGCACACCCAAGCGTGAAGTATAAACAGAGCTCTATACTAACTGTGGCTTACGGTAAGCAACCGAATGGTGAGGTTGCACTTGGTTCATTGGACCTGCTGGAACCTCAAGGAAGGTTTGAAATCCTCTCCATCACCGCGAAAACTATAGAGGGCATGGGAGAGGCTGATCAGGACACTTGGCGTTCCCTTCCCCATGCGTCTTTTGACGTTGCAATCATGAATCCGCCTTTTACTCGTCCCACCGGCCATGAGGGCGAGAAGATTGGTGTTCCCAATCCGATGTTTGCTGCTTTCAGTTCAAGTAATGAGGAACAACGCCTGATGAGCAAAGCGACGAAACATTTAACGAAAGGGAGCAGTGCTCACGGTAATGCTGGGGAGGCTTCCATTTTTCTGGTCCTTGCTAACCGTAAGTTGAAGTTAGGCGGCGTATTGGCTTTGGTCATGCCGCTCAGTCTCATTTCAGGTGATGCTTGGAAGAAGTCCCGCGCGCTTTTGGCTGAGCAGTACAGTAATCTTGTGGTAATTTCAATAGCGGGGGCAGCTGGTGCAGACCTATCGTTTTCAGCCGATACAAATATGGGGGAATGCCTGATTATCGGACGTAAATCTGAGACTGGAAGCACAAGGGGGACGTTTATCATACTGGACAAACGACCACAATTTCCGTTGCTTGGAGTGATTGCTGCACAACAGATTCGTCGGTTGATGGAGAGTAAGCATCTCCGTCGCCTTGAAGATGGCCCGGTAAATGGCACTCCGCTTCATTTTGGCGATGAGGCGATTGGTCAGGCGTTGGACGCGCCTTTACCCGTTTCTGGTGGCTGGAATTTATCGCGTATTGCGGATCTTTCTCTGGCTCAAATAGCGTATCAACTTGGAAGTAAAAAGAGCATCTGGTTGCCCACCATGGATAAGGCCGAGATTGTTGATATACCGCTGACAACGACGGCGAAAATCGGAGAAATTGGACCTTATCATGCGGACATCAACGGTGATACATCGACAGGAGGCATCAGAGGGCCATTCGATATTTCTCCAATTAAGCCCAATAGTGTGCCAACCTACCCCGTGCTTTGGTCTCATGATGCAGAAAGAGAACGAACCCTGTCATTTGAGGGGGATAGTGAAGGTTTTCCACGACAAGTCTCCACATCAGAGGAACAAGCGATAGTGGATCTTAAAGTGGCAACTGTTTGGGATACCGCATCACATTGTCATTTCAACCGCGATTTCCGTTTCAACAGCCAATCAACAGGGATGCAGTTCACGCCCCGGAAAACCATCGGTGGTCATGCCTGGTTGTCGATTAAACTTTCATCGGTTGATCAGGAAAAGGCACTCGTTGTATGGGCAAACACATCGCTCGGTTTGTTGTTACACTGGTGGCATGCCAATAAACAACAGGCGGGAAGAGGGCGTATAGGAAAAATAATGCTGCACACTTTACCCATTCTCGACGTAACGGCCCTTGAACCAAAGCTGCTTGCTGAGGCGGTGAAGCTGTTTGATGCTATGTGTGAACAGCCACTTTTGCCCCTACATGAAATGGATAGCGATCCCATTAGGAAGAAGTTAGACGAAGCATTCGCACGAAATGTATTAAAATTGCCAGAGCCGATTCTCGCCTCTGACGGCCCCCTTGAATTACTCCGAATGAAGTTAAGCAAAGAACCTTCTATACGCGGAAGTAAATAACCTTTGGTGCTAGTTTAGCCTAAAACTCAACCGTCAATCCCAGATACGGAAGTATCGGCAACTGGTGGACGTTCCGCTCCTCCTCGTAGTCCCTGCTGTAATCGACATCCAACACATTCTTCCGATTATAGGCATTGAGTAACTCAAGGAAAATTCCCCACCGCCACCGCTGATAGATGAACGATTTGCTGATCCGAAGGTCTAAGCGGTGGAACGGCGGCACCCGTGCCGAGTTGGTCTCACCGTAGATGGGGCTGTAGCGAGGGCTCCCTGTATCGGGATGCCGCACGATCTCGGCATCGGTCACTGGCGTGTACGGATTGCCTGTGCGATACTGCCACTTCGCACCGATCTCCCATGTCGGTGTGAGCATGTAGCTCGCTGTGACTGTTGCAACATGGGGTTGATCGAACGAGTAAAGCCGCTCCATATCACCGGGACGGTCCTCACGTTTGGAAACCGAGTAGGTATAGTTCGCCCAACTGAAAAATCGGTCGCCAGCGCGATGCTTGAGGGAAAGCTCAACGCCGCGCGCATACCCCTGTCCCTGGTTAAGATACACCTCGTTAAGATCGCCCTCCCGCTGGTCACGCGTAATCAGGTCTCTAAAATCTTTCTGATAGCCTGCAATTTTAAGGCGGGTTTGGGGGCTGATTTCCCGTTCTAACTCTACAATATAATGCGTCGCGGTATTCTCCTTTATTTCAGGATTTCCGAATCCCTGAGCGATCTGCCACGGATAGGGGCTGATCTCGTATCTGCCGTAGGCGAACCGGATCTCTGAACCGCCCGGCATGTTAAATTGAAGACTGCCTCTCGGTCCAACCGAGACGCGGTCGGTGAGATTAAAATAGTCTAGTCGCAGTCCCAGCGTAACGGATAAGAACGCATAGGGGTCATACCGATTCTGCAGATACACCTCAATAAAATTGAATCTTTGATCAAAGTCTACAGCAATCTTCTCCTCAAAGGTGAAGTATTGAGACTCGCTCGCTGTCGGATCCCCTTCATCGGGGAGGCGCGGGAAGTTGGCAGCTCCATTCCACTGCGTCGTCGAAACAAGTAATCCCGATTCGAGCCGATGTTTCTGATTTAAACGGTAGGTGAGATCCTCGCGAATTTCGTGCTGGACCGGCTCCAGTTCCAGAAAAAGTCCTTGACCAAAGCTAAAGGCTTGGAGATAGCTCGCCCGCGAGATTGAGAGGTGCGAAGTGAGGCGGTCTGTCAGTGTAGATCTGAGATCCGCAGCTTGTACATTAAAACGACTTTCAAAGTCGAACCGCCCTGCGAGTGTCGGATCATACTCCACATCCGCCAACCCCAGCTTAAACCCCATGAGATCGTCCGCAGCGAACGCCTTGACGTTGAATTGATGGTTTTCAGAGAAATCGTAGCTGACCTTCGCCTGATAATCCCAGAATCGTGGGAATGCCGTAATCCGCGTAACCTCTATCGGCAAAAGGTCGATGTAGCTCCGCCGTCCTGCGAGATACCACGAGCCGCGACTCCCGATCGGTCCCTCAAGTAGTCCCTCCGAGTAGATGAAGTTTATGTTAAATTTACCGCCTATCCGATCTTTTCTGCCACGCCGCGAATAGATGTCAATTACCGCTTGTGCGTCCGCGCCAAACTCCGCACCGAACCCGCCCGCGTAGACATCAATCCTGTTGAGAATTTCTGAATTTACGGTAGAGACGAGTCCGCCAAAATGATAGGGATAAAAGAGGGGCGCACGATCCAGATAAAAACGGTTGTCCGCAGGGGCACCGCCGCGGATATAGAGTTGACCGTCGAAATCGCTGGCAGCACCAATTCCCGGCAAGGCTTGAAGTGCTCGGAGTGCGTCTCCCGCGCTGCCGGGGATCCGGCGAATTTCCATAACTCCCACAGTCTGCCTGCCGACGGTGGCTCGCATCGAACTCGATTTGACCTCAATCCCCTCCAAGGTCACAGTTACGGGGGCAAGCGAAATTTCGACCTCAGTAATTTCGCCCGCCTTCACCATGGCGACGTTGCCCTCCTCAAGGAGGCGGTAACCGATGGCGATCACATTCAGCGTATAATCGCCGGGGGGCAGATCCTCGAATCGAAATTCACCATTCTCATCGGTCAAGGCACGTTGCTCTGTTTCGACCAATTGAACCGTGGCGTTCGTGAGTGGATCGCCTGTTTCATAACCATAGACGGTGCCACGGATCTCCCCATTTTCCGCAATGAATTGCTCGGAGTGTGCAGCAGGAGAATATATGAATAATGCAAATAGAAGGAGGCAGAATAGATACCGAGCCAATCCTTTGACACCGTACCAAGAGTTCATTCGTTCACTCATTCATTAAGGAAAAGTCCATAGGTTGGGATGATTATAATACCTTCCAAATTGATGACACCAAAATGTCAACAGGCCCTAGTTCATTAAAAGTAAGGTTCATCAGTACATTATTGATTCATGCACCAATAAACTGACTTACGCATCACGTTTAAGTGCTTCCAAAATATCTTCAAACGTCTCCGCAACATATACCCCCGCTTCACGCAAGGCTTTCACCTTCCCACGCACCGAGCCGCGCCCCCCTTCGACAATCACCCCGGCATGACCGAACCGCACCCCCTCAAGGTCGTCAACGAATCTGCCCGACAAAAAGGCAACGATTCGGAGTCGAGATGGCTTCTGCTTGAGTCGCGCTGCGAGTTGCTCCTCCGCAGCCCCGCCCGGCTCGCCATAGATGACCACAGCATCGGTGGCGGAATCATCTTCGAGGCGTTCGATCAATTCCGTGAAATTAGAACCGACGATCGCATCTCCGCCCACGCCGATGGCGATACTCTGCCCAATTCCACGGCTCGTTAGATAGCTAGCGATTTCGCTAGTCATCCCGCCGCTGCGGGACAGCACGGCCACACGCCCCGGCATAAACGAGCGATGCACATTGTCCACCCGCCCGCCGATGGTGCCGAGTTTGGCAAGACCCGGGCGGATTAGCCCCAGCGAATTGGGACCGATGACGGTGCAACCGATACGGCGGGCGGCAACCAGCAATTTACTGGTGTCCAACTGCGGCACCCGTTCAGTCATAATCAGGCAGAGCTGCATACCGGCATTGAAGGACTCCAACGCAGCATCAAGCACCGCAGGCGGAGGCACAGAAATAATGCTGATGGTCGGGTGATGTTCTTCAACCGCCGCTGCAACCGTGTTGTAGACCGGTATCCCATGAACGCGCTGTCCACCCTTGCCGGGCGTCACACCGGCGACGATGTTACTCCCGTAAGCGAGCGAGTCCTTGACCATACGGCTCGCCTCTCTGCCGGTGATTCCCTGAACGAGAACGCCCCCCTTCGGGTCAAATAACATGGGCGCGATTCCTTTCCACAGCCAACCGCGCAGCCGCATCTAACGACACTTCGCGTCCATGGGCTTCCACACCGGCTGCCTCCATTATCTCCCGCGCCTCCGCTTCCCAGTTACCGGGTACGCGAAAAAGACTGATTGTCCCCGCGGGATTCTTGCCCGCAGCCTCAACCCCCATGAGGACACCACGAGCGATGACATCTGCACGGGTATTGTTCACCACATTCATGATAACCGCCACTCCCTTAACGCCCGGCTTCGACAACAAGAGCGACATTATGGCAGCAACCTTCTCCTCGGTTGGATTTCCGCCCACCTCACAGTAGTTTGCGGGATGCCCACCGTGCGCCTTGATTGCGTCGAAAACGGTCAGGCTCGCGCCGCCACCACCAATTAGCAGTGCGAGATCTCCGTCAAATTCCACAACCCGTCCGGCAACGCCCCGATGGTCTGTCGCATCAATACGTTGTGCCTCCAACTCCAGCGGGGTGGGTGGACGACCCGCCGCAGTCATCGTCAACTCGCCTAACGGCTCCAACCGTTCCCGCTGTCTATAGACCGCCTCGTCCTCAATCTCCACCCGCGCATCAAGTCCGATAGGTATTTTGTCTGGGGCAAGGACTAGTGGGTTGATTTCCATTGTAACGCCATCGCAGGCGAGAAACGCTTGGGATAATTTGGTAAGGACCGCCCCAACCCCCACGAGAATGTTTCCAGTTAAGCCGACTTCGGCAGCCATCTCCCGCGCCTTATAGGGTGCAAGTCCCGTCCACGGATCGAACGGTTGACGGGCGACCTGATCGCTCTGTGCAGATTCAACGTCCACACCACCGGCGAGACTGAGTAACGCAACCGGCAACTTTGCAACCGTATCCCATGTGATCCCAACGTAAAACTCACATTCGTAGTTTAGCCTCGGTTCAATCGAAATTACATCAACGGTTGTGCCGCGTACGGTCATTCCGATCAGCACCTCCGCCGCAATGACGGCTTGATCCACAGTCTCCGCAAATTTCACCGCCCCAATGTTCCCACGCCCACCGAAAGGAGTCTGCGCCTTCAGGACAACGGGCAACCCAACGCGCTCAACGGTTGCTCGCACCTCACCCATTGAACCTACCGGCGTCGATTCCGTGAAAACCAAGCCGAAATTGGAGAGCAACTTTTTGCTTTGATGTTCAAGGAGTCTCATCGCTTTTCCAAAACCTGCCTGAGTTTACCTTCATTTTACCAACTGTAGCACCCGCCGGGCGCGCTCTACAACCGGCAAATCAACCATCTCACCATCGAGGGCAACCGCCCCAGCACCGGCAGCTTCCGCCGCCTCAAAGGAGTCCACCACACGCCGAGCATATTCGACCTCCGCATCGGTCGGACGGAAAACCGTTTCCACAACCTCAATCTGGGCGGGGTGGATCAACGCTTTGCCGGTAAAGCCAAGGTCACGGGCGAGCCGTGTGTCCTGTTCCAACCCCGCCGGGTTCCGAATATCAAGGTAAACCCGATCTATCGCCTGCAACCCTTCACTGGCAGCAGCGACAACGAGCGCGGAGCGGGCATAGAGGAAATCCCCCGCTTCCCCTTGACGGAGGTTAAACATCCCCAGATCCATCGCGAAATCCTCCGCACCGAACATCAACCCAACAAGCCTAGGACTAGATGCCGCAATCGCAGCCGCCTGGATCAGTCCCTTCGCACTCTCAATCGTGGCGAGCAATCGAACACTGCCCCGTCGGAGCCCAGCCCTATCTTCCCGCTCGTCCAGCATCGCGCTGACTTGGGACACATCTTCGGGACAATGCACCTTCGTCAGCGTGAGTCCATCTATACCGGGACAAATCACCGCAGGGAGGTCTGCTTCGATCTCCTTGGTCCCAGCGGGGTGAATACGCACGAAACGGCGCATTTCAGGTGACGGACGGGCAAGCGTCTCTGCCATCATAGCGCGGGCGGTGCCCTTCTCGCCGGGCGGTACCCCGTCCTCCAGATCAAACATCGCCACATCCAGTTTCAGCCCGTAGGCTTTATCAATCCTCCGCTGCTGATGTCCGGGCACGAACATCCAAGATCGCATCATCCGCATAAAAAATCTCCTATTGCGTTCTCACGTTTCACTCATACGGTATCGCATCATTGAAAATCTGTGTTCGTTTCATAATCCGTCGTTCAGTCGATGGGAATCCCTCTCGGCGGTGCATGGTGCATCGGTTGTCCCATATCACCAGATCGCCGACCTGCCAATCGTGCGTCCAGACAAAACGATCCTGCGACAGATGATCGAAGAGCGAGCCAAGCAGTTCACCGCTTTCCGATTCACTAAAACCGACGATGTGCCGAGTCAGGTGAGGACCGACATACAACGCTTTACGCCCGGTGTCAGGGTGGGTGCAGACAACGGGATGGTCTATCAGCTCCGGCGGGTTCTGGCTTTCAACGTGATGGCGATGGACAGCGCGTAACCCCTTGAGCCGCGCTTTGAGGTCGGGGTCAAGTCCCTCGTAGGCAGCATAGCAGTTACACCACCGCGTGGCACCACCGGTGGAAGGGAGTTCAACAGCGTAGATAATGGAGAGCGTTCCGGGTTTCCGCAGGTATGACAGATCGGAGTGGAAGGGGATCTCATCGTTGCCGAGCGCGCCGATAGGTTGACCGTCCTTCTCGACATTGGAAACGAAGAAGATCTCCTTGACAGGACGAGGCATCTGCTTACGAACATGCTCGACCGCCTGACCGAAGTAGTTGGTGAAACGGACCTGGTCTTCGTCGCTAATCTGCTGTCCACGAAAGAGGAGGACAGAGTGCGCTAGCAACGCTTGATGGAGGCGTTGGATCGTGTCTTCGGGCAGCGGGTGTGCGATGTGTATTCCTTGAATCTCTGCCCCAAGCGCGCCGCCGGTGGGGATCACTTGCATCTGATCAACTCTGTTTGTGGTGACGGTCATCTGAAACTCCTTTGGTCTACGCCTCTGAAACCTTGACCTTCTCAACCCCATTCGAGATCAGCCAATCCAAAAAGTCCTCCTGTTCCTCCGTGATCTCAATTTCGGCTCGGTTCTGATCGTCTAACGGGGAGGTCACGTAGAAAACCCCTTCATCGTACAGCTCAGAGGTAAGTTCAAGCGGAAAGAAGAACGCATTCGGATCGCCGCTATGTTCCCATTGACGAGCACTCGCACCTTCGGTGAAGTAGTGGAGTTGCCCGCGTAACGTCTGCGAGATTTCGTAAGGTTCAAGCGTGGGTTTGTCTATAGCAGATGCAAAATATCTAGCCATTTTATCGTTTCCTATGTCTCCTTGTTTTTGCTTCTTCTTCTCTGCGTCTTCGCGCCTTTGCGTTAAATTTCCTCTCCTGATTCAGAAAATAAACTTTCCCAATTATAGCATATCCACAGAAAAAAACAATAATCTAAATTTCCACCTTTGTGCTTGACTATCGAACCACTTACCACTATAATTCTCAACACAATTATGATTGGTTGGCAGAGTTACGGCACACGGCGTGTGCCTACTACTTTAGTAAGCACGCCCCAAACCATTGCGAGGAAAGATATGCTGAAAGAACAGTTGGATTTTTTTAAGGAGAACGGTTACCTCGTCGTGCCTGACGCCCTATCCACTGAAGAGGTTCGCTCTATTAACGAGGCAATCGATCGGGATCTCATTGAAAATTCGGTGATGTGGATAGATCGAGGACAGACGGGACGAAGGCAGAACGTTCATGCCCTGCTCGCCTGCCCAGAGATGGACCTGACCATGCGTCCACCGACGTTGCTGCCCTTGATGAACGCAATCATGGGTAAAGACATCTGTGCGGAGGAACATTCGGTGATGCTCCGCGCACCGAACCCCGATGGCGACACCGAATGCCGCTGGCACCGCGATGCGAGTCGTGAGAATAGTGGGCAAGCAGCCCCTCCGTACTACACGCGGTATCTATCGGTTGTCTTTTACCTGACAGATGTGGACGACACAACGCACACCTTCAGTGTCCTACCCGGCACAGCGCAATCCACAGAGTGGCTCCCACTTGAGGCTTACGACCTCAACACGGCGCAGCATCTCGTCGGTACCGCTGGCACAGCGATCCTCTTCAACGCGGCAACCTTCCACGCCGGCAATGTCCGACGCACCACCTCCGAGCGCCGCACCATCCACATCTACTGTGGCAGGACAACAGACCGATACCTCAGCAATCACACGATTTTCCCACGCCGGCTGTGGGAGGGCAAGGATGAGATCACACGGCAGTACTACAGCCGTCCCAACCCTATCACGCAACTTCTAATCGAACGGTTTCCATAGATACATTTTTTTACGCATTAAGTATTACGCATTATTTTTTCGCTTTCTATTGTCCGAGAATCAGACCTATGCTATCATGAGTAGGTTCACAATCCGCAACGAAAGGAAACCTTCCATGAAAATCACCGAGATTGAATCAATCGCCCTGCGGGTTCCCTACGAAGAACGCATTCGCAAGCAATTCTATCATTTTGGGCTGGACGAGCAGACGACGGTCTATAAATTTCATACAGATACCGGCTTAATCGGGCTTGGAGAGAATCCTGGTCCCCCCTTTGCGGGGGAACTCCTCGACGCATACATCGGCACGAACCCGTTCGATCACCTCATGGGAGAGGGGCGATTCAACCTCGACATGGCGTGCTACGACCTGATGGGCAAACACTTGGACCTGCCCGCATGGAAGCTGATGGGACAGCAGGTTCGTCAATGGGTGTCGATGGGGTGGTGGATGCCCTCCATGTCACCCGAAGATAGTGCCGCCGAAGTTCAGGTGGCTGCTGAACGCGGGTATCGCGGACTCAAATGCAAAGCCAGAGCATTCTTTGACATCGTCGAGCAATCACAAGCAATGCAGGAGGTCGCACCGCCGGACTTTCGTGTGGAGTTCGACTTTAACGGTGCATTGACCAACGTAGAGAAAGCCCTGCCCATCCTGCGAGAATTGGAGAAGATTCCGATAGTCAAAGGTGTGGAGGAACCAATCTTCGCTTATGACGTTGAAGGATGGCGTCGGTTACATCAGGAGATTCGTATCCCATTTTACCTACACGGTGTCGGTGTTATCCGAGAAGGCGCGTCGCGCCAGCCTTCAGGACCGTGGATCGGGCTTCGCGCCGGCGATTTCGATGGCGCGCTGTGTAGCCATGAATCGATCAAAAGCGCGTTGGCGTCCAGTTGGGCTTTTGCCGCTGCAAACACGCCAATCCTGTTACAGTACGTCGGCACCGGCATAACCGCAGCGTTCGCCTGTCATCTGGGAGCAGTGATGCCGACAGCGACCCTGCCGGGCGTTACGGCAAGCCATACCTATGAAAATGACCTGATTGTGGGTGGACACACGGTTCAGCGGGGATTCATGAAAGTCCCAGAGAGACCGGGACTGGGCGTAGAATTGGATGAAGATGCTGTCAGCCGTTATTCTCAAACGTCAGCACCGGAATGGCTTCGACATATCTCTGTCGTTACGCTCCCCGGCGGCTTAAAACACTACTACCAGAGCCTACAGCAAGCAGAACGACTGATGAAACAGGGGGTAGACGAATCCTTCGCACCCGGCGTCAGATTGGACGAATGGGAGGACGATGGAAGCGAACGGTTTAATAGTCTCTGGCAGCGGCTCCAAGAAACCGATTGGCCCATTTGGGAAACCTAAATATTAATGTGATCCAAGGTAGTAGGTATACGCCGTATGCCGTGACTGTACTAATGAACCAGTAAACCAACACAGGCAACCATGAAGAAAAAGCTGAGACAATTGCTCGTGCTGACCTTTCTGATTTCAAGGGCAATTTTACAAATTACACACGCCGAGAACACTAACCCACAGGCTGCCGCGGAAGGACTGCCGGGGATCCAATCCATTGCGGATTTAGACCGACTGGCAGATCTCCACTTCGCCATCATGAGCGATAACAAGGGAGACTCACCCCTCAGTAGCGTGGAATTTGCCCGAATGACCGCTTGGATTAAGCAGGGAAATCCCGCTTTTATGATCGGCTTGGGCGATCACGTCAAACATCGCTGGGAAAATACCTTTATCCCTTGGCTACAATCCGATCCTTGGTGGCGTGAGCATTTCTACCCCAACGTTGCGGATGGCGAGAACGAATACTACAGCCCGACCCACAGACAGTCGGACTACGGCGAGGGTGCACCGATACTTGACCTAGTAGCGTTGGAAGCCCATGCAAGCGTTATCCGTCCAAACAAATCGGAATACTATGCCCAAATTTCAGTCGGTGATTATACCGTTCACCTAATTCAGATGCACTTCTCGGACCAGCCAATGGACGCAGCCGTAGCGTTCCCGGAAAGCAGTCGAGTGTGGATGCTAGAAACCCTCAAAGTTATCGAAAAAGGGGATAAAGATCTGATTATCGTGGCAGCGCATTCGCGGGCGGGGTCGTGGGATATGGTGCTCTCTCAAGAACGACGCCAATTCTTGCTGAACAAGGTAGATCTGGTGCTCTCTGCTACAACTCACAGATTTGAGGCATGGGTGCCGGAGGGCTTTGAAGCGGGAGAGGCAGTCTGCATCAACACCGGCGCAGTGAATTATCCGGGATCTATGACCCCCAACGGCTATGTTGAAATCCATCTCATCGAATCGGTGGGCGTTGTAGGACAGTACATAGATCTCACGCAGACAGGGCGTCGTCTCCAACGCGGACGCTTTGCTTGGCTTAAACCCACGGATGGACCGATGCGTTACCTCAACCTCCGACCACCTGCCGTCGATGAAACCAACAAGCCACTTGCCAATCTCAGTGAACCGCTCGAAGTCATGCAAATCGAGCGGGGGCTTTCACAACTGATAAAAGAAAGAACGGGGGTTGACTTCGCTTTGGTCGGCACGAGGCAGGGACTTGACAAGGGACCCGTAACGCGAGAAGCAGCGTGGGGGGTTTTTGGAAAAAACACCAATATTCGGATCGTCCGTATCCCGATGGCAAAAATGCTACCTGTCCTTGGACTTCTGCAAAAAAATGAGCTTGCTTCACAGAGCAAGACCATCCGCGTCGCAGCACCGCATCCCACAATGACGGGGATTATCACTGTGGCGGGCATCACGCATGAGGCTATCGAACAGCAGGTGTTGGACGATAGAGGTTTGCGACAAGTTGATCTCCTCATCGAATGGCTCACTTCTCGGTGAATTTCTTGTCCACCTTGGAAAGGAGGATACCTCCGTGGCGACAACACCAGAAGTCAGCAAAGATAGTGTCATCATACTCTACAAGGGCGGTCGGCTGCCCACGTGGCACGATCTGACGCCGGTCCAGCGAGATGCGTATCAGCAGGAACATGTTGACCTGATGCTATCGGTCGCCCGCGAACATGGACTGATGCGGCTGGAAGGCTTTAAGCTGATGACACCGCAGCAGTCGTGGGAACGTTTCTGGGTTATCGAGTTTCCCACGCTAGAGGGTGCAGAGGCGTGGATCGATGCCGAAATGGCACCCCCTTACGGACGCTATGGTTACTACGAATACTACACCGCGCGGCAGTGGGGGCAGGAGCATTTTTCCCAGTGGGTGACTCATTCTCCCGAACTAGTCGTGCCGGCTGGAACTGATCCGCATCACGTCCCCGCCCTTGAGGTGGATAGGGACATCGTGGTTGCTCTGCTTTTCGGACGCTGGCGACCAGAGGCGAGCGAAGCAACACCGGCGGCGCGGGGTGACGCCGAGCATATCGAGCTGATGCAGTCGGTCGCGCGTGAACACGGACTGATACGCTTAGAAGCATTCAAACTGGTGGGGGCGCAAGATACGTGGCATCGGGCATGGCTAATCGAATTCCCAACACTGACTGGAGCGGAGGCGTGGATCGATGCTGAATTGCTCCCGCCACACGGTCGCTATTCTGCCAAAACCTTTTATCTAGCGCGCAGGTGGGCACCCCAATATTTCGCAGGTTGGGTGCAATACGCCCAAGACAGTAAAACGTGATGCGTGAAACGTAAAAACAATAGCAAGGAGAGATTTATATGGATTTAACGGATAAGGTTGCAATTGTGACAGGCGCAGGACAAGGAATCGGTCGGGCGATTGCGCTAAGATTAGCAGGTGCCGGCGCAACGATTGTCATAGCTGAACTGAACCGGAAAGTCGGTGAGGCAGTTGCCACAGAAATTGAAGCGTTGGGACGCAAGTCCCTCGTCATTGAGGTAGATGTCTCAAAGCGGGATCAGACGCAACGCATGGCGCAGCAAACGTTGGAGACTTTTGACCAGATCGATATTCTGGTGAACAACGCCGGAATTGCAGGGAAAACTGCGACACTACCGGATCTGGATGAATCGGATTGGGATGCAGTCATAGATGTGAACCTGAAGGGCGTATTCCTCTGCTGCAAAGCGGTGATTGACCACATGATCGAGAGGCAGTATGGCAAGATTGTCAGCGTCGCCTCAATTGCGGGCAAGGAGGGCAATCCAACACTCATCCCGTATTCTGCGTCTAAAGCGGGTGTCATCTGTCTGACAAAAGCCTTGGCAAAAGAGGTCACCGAGTCCGGCATCAACGTCAACTGCGTTTCACCGGCGGTTATCCAAACCCCAATTCTGGAACAGGTGTCGCAGTCCACTATCAATTATATGGTCAGCAAGATTCCGCTAGGACGGGTCGGAAAGCCGGAGGAGGTCGCGGCGGTGGTACATTTCCTAGCGTCGGACGATGCCAGTTTTGTCACCGGGCAATGTTACGATGTGAGCGGCGGTAGGGCAACATATTGAAAGAAAGCCTCGACACAAAGATGAGCAACGCTCCCCGTATTGCTATTGTGGACTAGTCATCATCCAAGGTAAACCGAATTGGAATTTTTACCCGCATGGGAACGTTTTCGCTACCCTTCTTGGCTGGAGTAAAGCGCCATCTCTTCACAGCATCAATCGCCGCTTCACCGAAGCCGAACCCCTTCGGTTCTTCCTTTATCACCGTAATGTCCGTTGCTCTTCCGTCCGTACCGACAATAAATTCAACCTCAACGAGGCCTTCCCTCTCAGCGCGACGCGCGACTTCAGGGTACTTTGGGTCAACCTTTCTGAGGACGCGTGGTCGCTGATCAACTTGAACCTCCACCTGTGCATCAATGCTCCGGTCATCGAGACCTGCATCGGGAAGATCATCTATATCAGCATCTTCCGGGGCAATTGATGTGTCGCGCTCAATTGTGACCCCCGGCACTTCCGTGGGGATTTTTACACGGCCCTGCTCCACCTGAACGTCGAGCCCTTTTGGTATCGAAATGCCACTACCGGTTGGGGCATCCCCCGCATCAATCAGATCGTCAGTCGGTGTGTAAAAGCGTGCCCGCTCCCTTGGGATTTCAACATCGGTTGGCGTTTGCTTAGGTGTAAGTAGCGGTTGAATTTCTACTGAATCGGGAGGTTTCACACTTTTTATAACTCGACTCCTTATCCGCCGGGGTTGCCGCTGAGGCTCGACGAAATCCAGAAAGACAGGCGGCTCTTCGGGCATATGCTCAGTAACGGCGTAGAGGGTCAACAGAAACGCCGCAAGAAGATGAATACCGAGCGAGACGGGCCAACCAAAGTGCCGGGTGACAAAAAGCTTCTTCTGCTTTGCCGTACCGATCACTTCCGTGGAAACAATCGCTTTCTTCTCCTCTTGATTGAGCGAAACATGTTTCAACGGTACAGCAGCGGGCAACCCCATGTTCAACCGCTTTTGGCGATACCTAGCTAGCTTGCGCCGATTCTGTTTGGCATCCAAGAATTTAGAAACTGCGCTGTTTCGGCTATTCATAACTGTTTGTACAGACGGGGACGGAAGTTCAGGCGCGACAGGCGTTTACTTCCTCCCATCTGTTCCATCCTTCCTTTCTTTTTGGTATTGGTGGGGAAAGAACAGGGAAAATCGATGCTTTCACAGTCATTGACAACCTACCCTGACTCTACCGGTTCAATGCGTTGCTGCGATTCCGCTTCAACCGAAATCTGATCCCAATCCCAAAGTTGTGGGATATACTCGACATTCGACCACATCTCTGCCTGATCCGCGTAGTGTGGACTGCCGGGGTGACCCGATGCACCCAACGGTACAATCCACAGTGAATTGGTCCAGTCTGACGGATCGTGGATGTAACGGTTGACAGACATACCTGTGGTAATAAATTCATTATGGAGGGCGTAACTTCCGGCGAGCGGCGTATCGCCATCACCATGTGTCGGAACTGATGGCGGATCCAGGAGTTCAGCAAACTCCGGAAACACCGGCGAAAGGGGATGTTGTGGATGCGTTCGGTGGAGTTGTCCCCACCTCCACTTCAACATATCATCACCAAGCTGCGCCTTAAGATCTGCAACCGCGGACTGGAGTGCAGAAGCCAACACCTCCGACCAATCGTGCCCGGGCGGCAGCAAAGAGTTGTCGCCTCCCCCAAGTTCTTGGTTCATCCTCACCACAATCTGACGGGCATGGGCATCACCGCCCGCAGCACCGGAAAATACCTCCGCTGCCAGATCTCCCATCAGTTGATCTAGCAGGAATCGGATAACAGATGTCTTGGTCTTAGCGTAAATCAACGGTTGGGCTTGATCGCGATCCATGCTATAGTTCCATGTTCGTAGCAATTCCAACGCTTCCGCTGAATCCTCATCAAGCGGCGTGGTTCGGATCAACGCTTCTGTGAAAACTCGCGCCGGATTTGAAATCCGTTCGGCGTGAATCCGCGCCATATCATCGACGGTCGCCGTTTCAGGGTCGAGCGAAAGGATTTGTGTTTGAACGCGGCGGGCGCGATATTCAGGTGTGAAAGACAAGCCCACATAGTAGGGATAGTCATGATCGGCAACACGCTGGTTGCAGGTGATTGCGTATCCGGTGTCAGGGTTGATAGCTTTTGGTAGCTCGTCGTGAGGGATATAGCCCTCCCACTCATATTCACCCGTCCAGCCCGGCACAGCTCGCCAGCCGTTAGATTCGGGGCGAATCGGGATTTTGCCCTCGTGCAGGTAGCCAAAATTCCCGTGCACATCGGCGACAGCGTAGTTATTCACACGGTCTGTCCAGTTGCGGAACGCGTTATGCAACTCATCTACCGACTTTGATCGCATGGCATCGCGTGCGGCATCAACCCACTCGGAACCGTCAATTAGCCCCGGATCACTAATCGCCACACCTATTCCCGATGCAGGGCTCCCAGCGACAACGGGACCGTGGTGGGTTATCGTCACCTCAAGCGGTACTGCGTCCGCACCACGCACCTCGATTGTTTCGTTAAGTACCTCGGCGGGTCGCCATTCATCCTTGAACAGATACTCACGACCATTTGATCCCTCACGGAAACGTTCGATGAAAAGATCTTGTGTATCCGCTCCACCATGCGTCATCCCCCACGCCACATATTCATTATGGCAGAAGTGGAGCGCGCCCGGCATCCCCGGCACAGCGTGACCAATCACCGTGAATTCGGGACACGATAGGTGGACTTGGTAGTAAACGCTCGGTGTGTCAAGTGCACGATGTGAATCACCGCCCACCAGTGGCAACCCTGACTCGGTAAGTTCACCGGAGATTGACCAACCATTTGATCCCGCATCTACCTCGTTAAGCCAGTTTGCAGCTTCGGCAGCCTCGCTCAATTCATCAAGTCCATCGAGCGGCCCCCCCTCGTAAATCTCGCCGGGCGGCACCGTGAGCAGGTGGCCATTCGGGTATCCTTTCATCAGTCCAGCGAGCTTGTCGGCACCGAGCACCTTCACTAAGCGCATGCGATAGAGCTTCGGTTCAAACGTTCCCAAGAGGGTGTTGCGTATCTTGTAAACGGCGAGGCAGTGCCAATTTTCCCATCGTTCGGGGGTTTGATCGAGAATTGTGTATTCAATCGGCAAGGTTTGGAGTGTGTCGAGGTACGCGTTCACACCAGCCGTGTAAGCATCAACCATAGTCTTGGCTTCAGGACTGACGATTTCGTAATCAAGTTTTGCGGTGCGCCCCATTCCCGCCGCTCGTAACAACCGATCTTGAGTCACGCCATGCGGTCCTGCGAACTCCGCCCATCTGCCGAGCGCACGATGCCGATCCGCATCCATGTGCCACAGCCGGTCCTGAGCGGTAACAAAACCTTGTGCAAAAAACAGATCGTTTTCGTTCTCCGCCTTAATGTGAGGGATGCCCCACCTGTCCCGATACACTTCGACAGGTTTGTGGATTCCCACAAAACACATCGTAGTGGTGACGTCGGGCAGGGCAGCTTTCAGGTCTGTTTCCGTAATTTTCACTGACATTGCTCTTTTTACCTACAGAGAATCGGAGTTGATAATATGGTAGATAATTTTATATTATATTTTAACTTTCCCCAGATGTCAATGTTCAATGGTAACATAACGACATCTTATCGAAAAAGTTTGCACCAGAATGTATCAGCCAATCCTTAACCGCTCACAGACCTCATCCAATTCCCGTTGACCTACGTCGTCAAGTAGAGCGGGTTGCGGAGAACGCCAGCGTGGGGATTTGATAATACCTTTGCGATAGAGTACCTCCTTGTGGACAAGCCCGCCCACACGAAGAATGGGGGCAATTTCCCGTTCCCAAACCTCGCGGGCTGCGGTTTCGTCGCCAGCCTGCCAGTGGTCCCAGACCTGAACGAAGGCGTGGGGATGGCTGGGCCAAGGCATCGTGCCTTGTGAACCACGACGCAGTTCTTCAATGAGGAAAGACCCACTCGCGCCACCGAAGACTGTGACCAGATCGCCGCCGTGCTGAACCGCTTCGTAGACCTTCTGCACTGGCGGCGCATTCTCGACTTTGGCATAGCGGACCCGCTCGGTCTCTTCAGCGATTTGCCGTAGTAGTGCTCCGCCGAGCGACGTACCCGCCTCCTGAACGAAAATTGGAACCCTGACGGCGTCTGATAGTGCTTTAAAGTGCGCTTTTTTCTCGTCCACTGGTACATCCGCTGCGGGCGGAGTGCACATCACCGCCGTTACGCCGAGGTCTTCGGTCTGCTGGCTATATTGCACAGTGGCAACGGTTGACACCGCGCCGGTGTTCACAACGACCGGCACCCTACCGCGCGTCTGATCAACCACCACTTGGGCAATCTGCAATCGTTCGGCTTCAGTAAGCTTCATAATCTCTGTGGCGAACGCGATCACCACACCGTGGACACCGGCGTTGATGTTATATTCAACAACGCTCCTCAAGCTATCTTCATCAATACGGTCCTGCTCATCGAAAGGTGTTACCAAGACTGGAAACATACCACGCATCGGTTGTTCGGACATTCATACATCTCCTTAATTTTTAGTATCTGTTTCAATCAGAAATAGAAATTCTCGATTTGGCACCTCGGCATCCCGCACCCAATCGTGGGTCCATTTCATCCCTGCCATCACGTTCCGCTTATAGTCTATTACTACAGTTTCAACCAGAGAGCTGTTATCCCGAAAGATTTCATTGATCTCACCGGCGGTTGCCCGTCCAGCTGAACTGTAAGAAAGGATAATCCACCGGGCGCGCGTGTTCCGAATCAACCGCTCAATAGCCTCAACTGCGAAGAAACGTCCTGTACGATCGTTTTTTCGGAATTCCTCAAAGACAGACGAAGCCAAAGTGTCCGATGTATCCTTTCGCCGCAACACCTTACCAAACAACTCAGGCTCATCGTTAAGGCATACCGTTGACCAAAGATGGTAATATGAGGCGTATCTAACTCTGGAGGGCGGCATCTTCTCATTATTAGACCCGTAAGGCGGATCGTAGTATGCCAGATCAACGACTCTATCGTTTACTAGGTCAAAGATGTCCTGACGCGACACTTCATGCTGCTCGCCGGTGCAAAAGAGATTTGGCACTTCAAGCACGAGCTCATTAAAAGATCGGGACGACCACTCCTTGAGATACGAAGCAAAATGTCCAAGGGTGCTATCAACCCGATCAAGCGCGAGGACGAGACTTGTGAGCGCAACCGACCTTTCAACCCTCGTCAAGGTGAGCCGATCGATTTCCTCCCGTATCGCATCCAATTTCCGCGTGTTATAGATCTGCCACGGTTTCTTTAGCCCGTCCGCTTGTACTGCTGTTGGGTTTCCTCCATAGTGTGCTGTGAACCATCCATCCTTGGGTGACAATGCGTTGAGGTGTTCGATGAGTTCAACGTAATCTGCTTTGCCTTTGCGGTTGAGCAGATAACATACCCCAAACACTTCAGACCATGCAGCGATGTCGTTGCAGAGGACTCGGTAACCTGTCTTTGCAAATGCTTGGGAGACTCGCGTTGTTCCAGAGAAACCATCTAGAACCGTCTTGGCATTGGTCTTCTTTGCCAGCTGCAATATGTGAGGCAGGAGTTTCAGCTTTGAACCTGCATACTTAACCCCTTCCGTAACAGGCACGTCAATAATAATATCAGTGAACAAGGGCAGGGTTTTCATTATGTTGGTTCATTGGTTTCAGCCCCGATAGATCGGGATTTTGCTACGCTCAACCTGTACACAAAACTATGTCTTGGCTCCCTTTTTTATTTTCTCAACTGCTCACTTTCATAATCCGCCCTAGCCGAACAACATGGCATAGCAATTCATACCTTCTCGTTCTCTCATTTCCTTCGCCTTCCCCCAAAGCCCTGTTGTTTTCCGCTGCGTTCTCCACGTCTCTGCGGTAAACGTCTTCTCGTTTTCGCCTTCCCTACTCCTTGCTAAGTCGCAACACCACATGTCCAAACTCAAACGCGCCCGGCGATGAGCCAGCGAACACTTCTGCATCAAGCCCCCACGCCAATTTATAGGCAGAAAGGATCTGAATCATAGCGTTAGAAACATCGCCGTAGCAGAGGACTGCGACCGTGCTGCCGCCGCTCGTAATTTTCGCTCCGTAGAGACCGCCGTGGACTCCGACCCTCCGAATAGACCGAACAATCTGCTCAATTTCGGGTAAGCCTAGCCCGGCCCGGAAACGATTGCTCCAATCGGATGCGTACATCAGCTTTCCCGCCTCCGTGAGATGGTGATGCAGGTGCTGCGGATTGGTATTCGCCTCTTTGAAGTGTTCAATAAAACGTTCTACCCGGGCATGTTCGTAAATCGAATGTTCGACGCGGCTGCGCACACCGTACACCTTTTGAGGCTCAACTGCTGTGAGGGAATCAACCGTCTCGCCATATCGGTCAAGGAAATCCGCGCCTTTCATCCGTGCCGGCAAGACCTTCCAACACTTCTGACGGAAGTCCTTAGCGGACAATCCACATAGATAGTTATCGCGTAGTTCGTCCAAATTAAGACTCTTCTGCAGAATTGTCAATCCCATAAACGCCGCAGTACGTGCATCAACATAGGCTGAACTGATCGCGGTCCGTTGCGCTCTGCTGTGAATGCCGATTAATCTTGTATTCGGGGGCAGGGGAATAGCTTCAAGTATCTGATCCGGTTGACGGTGAATGGAGAGGGGGGTATCCTTCTGTCCGGCGGCAACCGTGATGGCATCTACGGTTTCACACGGCACGCCGACAATACGGCTCTCAACAATCCCCTCGATTCGAGCAAGGTCGAGGGCACTTAGATTGAGTTCATACAGATGGTTGATCGCTGTGAGCGTTGCAACGCCGATCGCTGCGGAAGAACCGATCCCTGCCTCCACCGGGATATTGCTCTTAATAACAACCGCCACACCGTTCGGCAAACAGTTGACCAGCCCCTCTTTCAGGAGTGCGAAAAATCCGCCGAGGATATATCCTGCCCATGTGACTCGTGGATTCTGCGCGAAAAGCGATTGAACCTCCCCATAGGATTTTAGATTTCCATTTGCATAGAAATCGTCAACGGAAATCTGAAGGGCAGACTGATATCCGTGTAGCCCCGCGTCAAAACTTAAGGCACTCAACCGACGGTCTTGCCTCGCCTGACAACCAACCACAGCAGAACGTTCAAGTGTCAATCCAAAGACGTTAGCCCCACAGTGTGCCGCAATTCCACCCATCACATCTAGTCGTGCCGGTGCCCTCGTAATGATGACCCGCCCATTTTTTTTAAACCCATACTCGCCGAACATTTGAAAATCTTCATACCGTAGCATCGATTCAAATTCAAGCACCTCATAAGGCTTGATGTCGGGGCCGAAAATCTGTTCCACCTTCATCGGGTTGTTACCCTTCAGGATTTCGGGGGTCGCGTCCATAAAACGTCTCCGGTTAAGAAATCAGATGACCGAATATGTAGATACATATTGCGGTGGGCACTTTTCTGTCATTATAATGGGGTGAAATTGTATTGTCAATACCTTTGTGGACTTTTTGATTTACATTGTCTTTTGGAAGGAAATTTGCTATCATTAACGCAAGTTGCTAGTAGCCAGCATATTCCAACCAGTAACCCCTAATCCCTGTGCAAATTGTATCATTTCTGTAGGTCGATTTTCCAAAATCGACGATTGGGTGTCGGGATGTGAATCTCGACCTACAGATTCTGATAGGTGTCCAATAACTAGCAACTTAGGTTATCATTAAGTCCGTCCTATAACGAATTATAGTGGATCTTAGAATTAATGAGACACTCCAAACCGAGGCGGTTAGGATACCGCATCTACCGTTCTCCTGTTTGGTAGTCCCTGTTGGAAACAGTGCCGCTGCGGTGCGGTTTTTAACCGCACCTACCGGGAGCGAAAGTGTCTATTTATTTGTTTCTTGAATTCACTATAAATTGCGATTCTTGGAATAGATAAGATCTTACACAAAAAGGCAAATTTATGGCACACGCATACACCCCCGGACTCAAAGTTGCGGCGGGCACAACAATACGCAACGAACGCCGACTCCCAATTGAGGGAGAGGTGACTGTTCAAATAGGGGATAGCATCCAAGCGGAGGATGTGGTCGCAAAAGCATCTCTGCCGGGGAATGTTCAACTTGTAAATATCGCAAACTTACTGAGTATTCCTACCGAAGATATAAGGGACTACATGCTCAAAAAAGAGGGAGAGCCTATCGGAAAGGACGAAATCATAGGGGAAACCAAGGGCTTGTTTGGACTGTTTAAGTCCCAAGCGCGAGCACCGATTGATGGAACCATCGAAAGCATCTCCGATGTCACGGGACAGGTCATCATTCGTGAAGCCCCAATCCCGGTCAATGTGAGGGGCCACATCTCCGGATCGATTGTCGAAATTATCTCCAATGAAGGTGCTATCGTCGAAGCGTACGGGACGTATATCCAAGGGATCTTTGGGGTCGGTGGGGAGACAGTTGGAGTGCTCGAGGTTGTCGTAGATTCTGCAGATGCTGCACTGACGAAGGATCTCATCCAACCTGCACAGCGAGACAAGATCCTCTGCGGCGGTGCTGTCATAGGGAATGACGCTATCCAGGAAGCAATTCGGCAAGGCGTTAAAGGGATAATTGTGGGTGGCATTCACGACGATGATCTCCGTGCCCTATTAGGATACGAACTTGGGGTCGCAATAACAGGTTCAGAGTCGCTCGGTTTGACACTGGTTGTCACGGAAGGGTTTGGGGAGATAAGCATGGCGGCGCGAACCTTCGATCTGCTCAAAACGCAGGAGGGTATGATAACCTCGATTAATGGCGCGACACAGATCCGTGCCGGTGTTGTGCGTCCAGAAATCATCATCCCCGTCGAAGCTCAGGAAGAGACAGTTGGGGCAGAACGCACAGGCGACGTGCTCAATATCGGCACCCCGATTCGCATTATCCGTGAACCCTATTTCGGGCAATTGGGACGCGTGTGTGCCCTGCCAGTCGAGTTACAACAGCTTGAGACGGAAGCGATGGTGCGCGTGCTAGAGGTTGAACTGGAAGATGGAAACAGGGTTGTCCTACCCCGCGCAAATGTGGAAATCATCGAAGTGTAGGATTCATTGCGTGTTGAGAGTTATTAATGCAATCTATCTAAGGAGGATTATCATGGTAGCGCGAAAATATTCACCCCGACATTTGCAATGGCCGCCCCGTTATTGCTGGAACTCCCATCTCCGTTCAAACCATCATGGAGTTCTTGGGTGCAGGCGATTCCATAGATGAGGTACTTGAAGCATATCCTTCTATCAAACGCGAGGACATTTATGCCTGTTTCCAATTCGTCGCCAAATTAATGGCGAATCATTACCAGATCCAAAAAATTATATGAACGGTTTTTTATTTGATGAAAACCTACCTGCTAAAATCCAATTTACATCTGCTTTGCCCGAATTGAAGCAATTATAGTGAATTCAAAAAATAAATGAACACTTGCGCCCCACGGTAGGGGCGGTTGCGAACCGCCCCGCATCGGCACCCCCCTTTATTCTACCCCCCCTTAGTCCCCCCCGCAAGCAGGGGGGAAAGCAAGCGGGGGGATAAAGGGGGGTGCCTACCCAACGGGAGCTTGGAGTGTCTCATTAATTCTAAGGTCCACTAGATACAGTGAAACCCAACATCACACTACAGTTGAGATAAACCGCAGCGATTCAAGTGAGGATTCTGGCAGTCAAACAATCGCAATCGCCATAGTTTGTAGGTCTGTACCGATTGGAAAGAACAGCGGGGATACGGATGCGAAATGAGGACACAATCTCGGTCTACATAGCAGATATATTACGAGAGCGTAGAAATACCTGGAGCGTCGAACCTCAAGAAACACTGCTACGCGAAAGCAAACGCCCTGATATAACTGTACTAGAAACTGGCAGAGAAGCAATAGTTATAGAGGTAAAGGTAGACCATCGTCATTCACCAAATTTGGAGGGCGAAGCACAAGCAAAAAAACGGCTCGGAAAGCGTTTGGAATCGTTCGATACAGTTAAAACTGCGATGGCGTTACGGGTGCCCTATCGGTTTCGACAACTCAGCAGTGGTGAGATTCCCGACGCACTCCGAGACGCCGATGACCTCCATTACGCCCTTTTCAGCGTTGATGAACCCCACCGTTTTCCCAATAGCGGTTGGATTACGGGCAATATCAGTGACGTTGCCACTGCTATCCGAATCGGTGCTATCCCCATTTCCAAGGTTGTCCAAGCCGCCGAAGATTTAGAGGGCGGCATAAATGAAGCCGCAATCCTTCTCGCCGCCGCCGTAAAGACACGGCCCCACATCGCAGAAACCGTTGAGCAAATCCTCTATCAAGAAGCAGGTGAACAGACCTATCGGATGGCGATGTTGATTATCACCAACGCCTTCGTTTTTCAGAGTGCGCTCGCTGGAACCCCGGAGCTGGAAGCGGTGCCATCGCTGGGTCAACTCCAACCGGTGAACGCCCAACTTAACGTCAATGAAATCTTGAATGCGTGGGATGTCATTCGACAGGTCAACTATCGCCCGATTTTTGATGTCGCCTATCGCCTGACGGAAGAGGTATTGGCGACAGACGACAGACTGGTCGGGCAGGTTTTATACACATTACGCGATACCGCCCGGAAACTAATAGCGAGAGGGTTGGCCCAAGTACATGAGTTAGCGGGTATCGTCTTTCAACGGTTAATTGTCGATAGGAAATTCATCAAGGCGAACTATACGCGCCCCGAATCCGTTGCGCTGCTCTCTGCCCTCGTCTTACCTGATCCTCCCAAGTCCCCCGCAGTCGGGAGAGGGCTCTGCACGTTCCCGACGGTTGCCGATTTCGCCTGTGGCACAGGTGCGTTACTAAACGGACTTTACCAGCGGATATTGGGGCTGCATGAACAAGCGGGTGGCATCGGGAGAAACATTCACCGGCAGCTAGTAGAAAATCACCTTGTCGGTGCTGATATCATGCCCAACGCCAGTCACCTCACCGCCTCAATTATTGCGAGTACCTACCCCGATGTCAAAATTGGAAAGACCCGCATTCACACCATGGCATACGGCACACAGCGACCGGATGGCAAATATGCGATAGGAGCGTTGGATCTACTTGAGAATCCGGAGGCAACGTTGCCGTTAGGGTTAATAAACACGGAACAGGTTCAAGGCGATGACAGCCAAGACGACACCGAAAGATCAGAATTTCGGCACGGCGAGTTTGATATCATCATTGATAATCCACCCTTTACACGGGTGGGAGCGGACAATAATTCCGATAACCCCGATGTTCCGACAACTGTGTTTGGGGATAGGGATGCAGGTGTCGCCAAGGCGATGAAAGCGGCACTCCGAAATATAGAGACCTCCATCGCAAACGGTAAAGCCGGGCTTGGTTCCTACTTCGTTGACCTTGCGGATCGGATGCTAAAAAATGGTGATGGAGATGCATCGGTGTATCCGCCGACGATGGGGTTCGTGCTTCCCCTGACTGTCCTCACCTCTCCCGACTGGCAGAAAGTGCGAAATCTGTGGGCGGAGGAGTACCACAATATGATTATTGTCACCATTGCCGATGCCAAGACGGAAAACTGCGCCTTCTCCGCGGATACAAACATGGCGGAGTGCCTCGTCGTCGCGCTCAAAGGCAGGAGGGAAAACACCGGCCGCGGCACCTTTGTCTGTCTGCATCGCAGTCCGGACAGTCATTTAGAAGCGGTTGAAATAGCCAAGCGGATTCAGCGTCTCCGAGATGTCAGAAAGTTCGAGGACCCGCCGATCGGTGGAAATCCTATCAAGGTGGGGGATGAGATAGTAGGATTTGCCTTAAATTGTCCGTTACAAGGAGTATGGGTTACAACACGGATTCGGGCACTTGAGTTGATTCAATCTACCTATCACTTAGCAAATGGTCGGCTATGGTTCCCAGAACAGCAAAAACCGATTGCCATTCCGATGTGTCGCGTTGATGAGATTTCAACAATCGGTTTTGACCATCGAACTATTAAAGACCCATCATGGGGTGCCTTTGACATAGAGATGGGATGCTCCGATGGGGCCTCCTACCCCGGTTTGTGGCATCTCGATTCAGATAATCAACGCGCCATGGTTGTGCAACCGGATTGTCACGGCCTCATTCGTTCCAACTATTGGGACAAAGCCCAAGAGATATTAGAAAGAACTGGACGAGCTCACCACAATGCCTTCCTACGTTTTAATGCAAATTCGTTATCGGTGCTCTTCACAGAGAAGCCCACTATCGGTATAAACTCACTTCCCAATGTCGTGTTTGATAACCTCTTGTGGGAATACGTCTGGACTTTGTGGGGCAACTCAATTTTGGGATTGTTATGCTACTGGATGCACTGTAACAAGCAACATTCAGGGCGTGGTATGATGTTTCTTAAAATTTTACATTCAATGCCGACGCTGGATCTGCGTCAGTTGGATCAAGCCGCCTTGCAGAACGCCGAGCGTATTTTTGAGGAGATGAAGGATAAAAAGATGCTTCCGTTCAATCAGATGTCTGAAGATGTGGTGCGTCAGGAGTTGGATCAGCGGCTATTATCTGAGGTGCTTGGGATATCTGAGACGACGCATCCGGAGGTTCATGCGGGCCTGCATCGCCTCCGTGAGCGGTTGTGTGCAGAGCCGAGCATCCACGGTGGGAAGCAGTCGCGAGTCGTGCTATAACCCTATACAGAACACAACCATTCTCACTCAAATGCTGCTTGAGCTTCCGTAGGTTCATGTAAGTCAACAGTGACTGGGACCGGTTCAAATCCAGGATGAACATCGCGATAGCGCGGAATCTTATTTAACTCCAACTTACTTTTAGGACCGAATTTGTGGTTGTAATTTGTTAGGGGGATGTTATAAAAAAAGTCTTAATAAATAAATAGATAGGGGCATTCAGTTTTCGGGTTTTTAACCATTTGGGGCGAAAAGGCACAACGAGGGAATCGCTTGGACAGTGAAGTATCGGGATTGGGAAATCCCTCTCACAGCAGAATTAAATGACCCTAATAAATAGAACCATTGTGTGGTGAACAGATGGAAGATGTGATATAATAACTTCATATTGACAAAAGGAGAACCGATATGGCTGAAAAAATACCCTTCATGAAACTGAGTGGTGCGGGGAATGACTTCGTTATCATTGATAACCGCGAAGGCGTTGTCCAATACGAAAACACTGATTTTGTCGAAAAAGTTTGCCAACGCCGGATGTCTGCCGGTGCGGATGGTGTGCTGCTTGTCGAAAATACAGCTAAAGCAGATTTCCGGATGCGTTACTTCAACGCGGACGGCGGCGAGGCAGAGACCTGCGGAAACGGCGCACGTTGTATCTCAAGGTTCGCCTATATCAACGGCATTGTTTCGGAACGGATGTCCTTTGAGACACAAGCCGGGATCTACGAATCCGAAATTGTCGGCACCGATGTTAAGGTCCGGATGAGCAATCCAACAGACCTCCGATTAAACTTCCCGCTTCAGCTGGAAGATGGTGTCTATAACATCTCTTTCGCCAACAGCGGTGTTCCCCATGTTCTCTTTTACGCAGAAGATTTGGAGGGAACGGATGTGTTCGGGCTTGGCAGGCAGACGCGCTACCACGACGACTTCAAACCCGCGGGCACAAACGCCAATTTTGTGCGGATCAAAGATTCTCAAGTGATTGACATTCGCACATACGAGCGTGGCGTTGAAGATGAAACCCTCGCTTGTGGCACAGGCTCTATTGCTGCTGCGGTTGTCTCTGCCGCGCTAGGAAAAGTTCAGTCCCCGGTCGCCGTAAAGACCGCGAGCGGCTCGGTGCTGACCATCCATTTCGACTTGGTGAACGGCGAACCAGAAAATGTGTATCTGGAAGGGGATGCCCGAATCATCTATTCAGGTGAACTCACAGAGGACGCTTGGGCGTATTAACAGGATCGTTCATGTTAAGAGATTGTGCAACAGAAACCGAGTTTGCCCCCCCTGGCAAGGGGGGCAGCGAAGGGGAGTCTTTCCCTTAACCCCCTTAGTCCCCAACCCCCCTGACAAGGGGGGCTAGAAACTGCCCCCCTTGCCATCCCCCCTTATCATGGGGGGTTCAGGGGGAAACCCGTGTCAGGGGAGTTGTAGGGGGGTTAAAAAACTCGGTTTCTCCTATCTTGGCAACCGTAGTCTTTTTTGGAGGGGCAAATTGAAGAAAGTCTTATTGATTATTAATGGTCCGCATCCCCCATTTAGTGATTTTGAGGAGATGTTCAAGCCGTTGGTTGAAGGAGCTGGGCAGTTTGAAGTAGAGGTCAGCGATGACCGCAACCGATTGACGGATCCCTCTGCCTTCGATGCGGTCGCACTATACATCGGTGGTGGCGAAATTACACCTGAGGTTGAGCGTGGGTTGACCGAGTATGTTAGAAATGGTGGTGGATTGCTTGCGGTGCACGGTGCCAACGCCGGACTTGGGGGGTATGATGACTACATCGAACTCATCGGCACGGAGTTCATCGAACACGACCCGTTAGCACCTTTTGAAGTGACAGTAGCGGATGGGATTGACGATATTCTGCCACGCCTCAACAAACAGTTTCGCATTGTCGATGAGTGTTATCAGATGAAGGTTCGCACGGACGCGCCTTTGCGCTATTTTCAACACGGTGCGTGGCGACTCGAAAAATATCCGCTCGGTTATGTGCGGGCCTACGGTGAGGGGAAGGTATTTTATACTGCACTTGGGCACGACAAACGCGCCTTCGGCAATACGGACTTTCAAGACCAACTGCTCAAAGGGCTCCGCTATGTGACCAACCTGAAGGATAACCCACCGATCCGCATCGGCTTGGTGGGCTACGGTCCGCTGTTCAATATGGGCAGCCATCACGCCGGTATGATTGCACAGACCCACGGGTTTGAGTTAGCCGCTGTCTGCGATAGAGATCCTGAACGCCTCCGTGCGGCGAAAGAGGAGCAAGGCGAGGGGATTGCTACCTTCACCGATGCAAAGGAGATGGCAGAAAGCGGTCAAATCGATCTCGGTATTGTGATTGTGCCGCACGTTTATCATGCACCGGTTGCGAAGATCATGTTGGAAGCGGGGCTGCATACCATCACCGAAAAACCGTTTGTCGTCCACGTTTCGGAAGCGGACGAGTTGATTGCACTCGCGCGCGAAAAGGGGGTCATGCTCTCGGTCTATCACAATCGACATTGGGATCCGGATATTCTCACTCTCTGTGATGTACTTGAATCGGGTATGATTGGCGAAGTCTATTCAATTGAGTGTAACATGGTCGGCTACGGCCCACCCGGGCAGATGTGGCGAGACCATAAGGAGATTTCGGGCGGGTTGTTATACGATATGGGAGCGCATCAGTTTGAGAAGATTTTACAATTAGTCCCGCAACATGACCGAAACGGAAACCGCATCAATAAACGTGCGACGCTGTACGGCAATTTTCTCAAACGGCATTGGCAAACCAATTCGGTTGAGGATTTCTGCCGGGCGTATGTGCGATTTGACAGCGGCCTGGAAGCGCAACTCATCCAGTCGAATCTGCATGCGGCGGAAAAACCGCTCTGGACTGTCATCGGTACACACGGCTCTATTGTGGTGGGGAGCTTCCAAGGCGAAACAACCGTGACCTCCATCATGGAGGACGGGCGCAAAATGGTTTCCAGTTATCCGACGGTGACGAACCGAGGCTGGCAGACATATTACAAGAATGTCTCAGACCATCTGCTTTCCGGGCAGCCTCTACTTATTACGGCGGAGTGGGCGAAGGGAACTATCCAGTGTATTGAGGGTTGTGAGACCGCCGCGCGTGAGAACCGGTTGGTGGAGATTGAGTTTGATTTTTAGTTAGGCCACCATAACTGTATCAAAAGTGAAAGGATTCTGCCATGCAGTATCGAACATTAGGTCGCACCCATCTGCGCGTTTCGGAAATCGGATACGGAGGTGGGCGTGTGCGCGCCGATCAGGACGAACAAACCCTCATCCAGATGCTCCATCGCGCCTTTGACATGGGCCTCAACTACATTGACACCGCGCCGACCTACGGGAGTGGTTTGAGCGAAACTGTTATCGGGAAAGCGATTCAGGGACGTAAGGATGGGCTTATTCTCGCAACCAAAACGGAAGCTTTCGATCCGCAGGGCATCCTTGACGACGTGGAAGGCAGCCTGACACGGCTGGGGGCAGACGTGATTGACGTCTTGCAGTTTCACGGCGGTTGGCATCAGGGAGAGGATGCCACCCAAATTTTAGAGCGAGGCGGGTTAGAAACCTACCAGAAATTGCGAGACCAAGGAAAAATCCGTTTCATCGGGTTCTCGGCGGATGGTCCCTCCGGGGGCGTTGAGCGAATGGTTGCGTCCGGTGAATTCGACATGATTCAGGTTCATTACAACCTCATGTACCAGAGCACCTGCGACATCTTCGGCAATCGTGGGACGATCCCGGAGGCGGTCGCTCAAGATATGGGAGTTGTGTTGATGCGCTCGACGACAAGCAACGCTTTCCAAAATCTGATGCAGCGGTGCTTCCCTGCCCAGATGGAGGGGGTTGATCTGGACAGCTTTCTGCTCAATTATGTCCTCTCCAACCCCCTCGTTGATGTTGCGCTGATGAGTCTGCAAAGTCTCGACGATGTGGAGTGGACTAACGCAGTTTCAGATAACCTTGAGCAGCGTTTAGATTTACAAACTGTTCATGGACGGTAAGCGATAGTTGCCCTCAATCCAAGGCTGATACCCATTCGTTGATAATCCGCGCCATCTCCACGAATACATCTTCGTCGGTGTTACGAGAACGTTTGAGAACCTTAAATCCGTGGTCAGCGGTGTCCAAAAGATGCAGCGTCGCTTTATCGCCGATCTGATCACAGGTGGGTTGCAGCAGGTCCAATTCGCCTAATTTGTCGCGTGTACCAGACAGGAAGAGCATTGGTATCGTGACATCGTTCAGATGCGCCGCGCGTTCCGTCGAAGGTTTCCCAGACGGATGCAAGGGAAAGGCGAAGAACACTAGACCGCGCACACCCTCTAGCTGTGCCTCTGCCGCAGCCATCGATGACATCCGTCCGCTGAAGGAATGACCCCCGACGAGAATTGACAAATCACTCGCCACTGTGTGCGCTGCTGTGACCGCTGAACGGACGGTTTCCTGACAGACAGCGTTTGAATTTCGACCACCACCACGTTCCGCATAGGGGAGGTTGTAACGAAATGTAGCGATGCCAACGTCTGCTAACCGTTCAGCGATGGTTTGAAGGGTTGTGTGCCGCATATTCGTGCTAGCACCATGCCCTAGCACCAACAGCCACTGTGCATCGTCGGGACGAATCAGCAACGACGACACCTCGCCCTGCTCCTCGGTTGCGATAAACTTCGATTCAACAACTTCATAGCTCATTTTCATGCCTCCTCCCAGTGCCCTCGTACCGGGTGCTGCTGCGCCCGCTCAAACAGATCTCGCCACGCTTCGGATCCATCGTCCGGCTGCGCTTCCAGGCGCACCCCCTCTACATAGGCAGGTCCATGTCCCGCATTGAAGTAGCCATATCCCTGACTACTGAAACCCATGTGAATGCAGCTGCCATCGGGGTATACAATCGTATTAATGATACGTGGTTTCGGGCGGTCGTAGATTTCGCCGCTTTTCTTCAATTCTGCGAGTGTATCCTCGGGGACCCGGTACTTTTCAACTGCTTCTTCATCAACCTCAACACCTAGCCCTGGGCCATCCGGCACTTTGTGATACCCGCCGACAACCTCGATCTCCTTCTTCAACAACTGGTGGCTATAGAGATTTATGCAGTTAATCGCGGGCCAAGTGGCGTGGGTCAGAACCGAACCGAGGTGGGCGGACCAAGTCGTGGTCAGTCCATTGCCCACTAATTGCAACCAGAAAGGCATCTGTGCCTCAGCACTTAAAATTCCTTGCTGCATGACGCCAGACTTACCAACGCCGATAACGTATCCATCACAGACCCCTTCGCGGATATTGGTGATATAGGGCGGCGATCCGAAGTGCATCGCAATCGGTCGATTAATTGCCTGACGAATCTGCATATTTCCAAGCACATCGTTCTGCGGGATGGGTGTCTCAAACATTGCCACATTGGTGTATTTTTCTAGTTTTTTGATGATTGGAATCGCTGCGGCTGCATTCTGCCAAGTTCCGTTGGCATCAAGATCTAGCTTAAAGTGTGGTGGCACGACCTGAGCGATGGCATCGACCTGTGCAACGATATCCCACCAAGGTCGGGGCTTGAGTTTGATGCTGGTGTACCCCTTTGCTACGGCATCCGCAGCCTCGGCAGCCCAGTCTTCAGGGGAGGCATCGATACACCACCAAGAGATGGGCACCCAGTCGCGCACCTGCGTCCCCATCAACTCGTAAGCCGGCACCTCTAATACCTTGCCGACCACGTCGAACAACGCCATCTGTAAGCCTGCTCCGAGTGAATCATCATTCATTAATTTTGCGGGGCTCTGCCCTTTCACCCGTTCGATGGCATCGTCCGTTACCCGCGCCCAAGTGTAGTGAATCACAGTTTCGCCCCAACCGACATGTCCGGTATCCGTAGTGACTTTGCACAGTTCCAGAACTGCCCAGTTGTATACCTCTCGTGCCGTAATCTTTTGCTGTCTTGGGGTAAATGGTACATCAACGATTATGCGTTCTACATCTACAACTTTCATCAATTATCCTTTCAAGTAAGTGTGTGAAAATGTTGAGGCAATTTCATGGCAACTATCTATCTCTTTGGTGAAGTTCTTTTCTTAATTTCTCTATTTCCTTGATTTCCTCTGATATGGTAAAATTAGAGTGAGTTTTTAATTATGTAGGAGTTACGTAAACAATTGGCTTTGAGGCTCGCTGCTATTATAGACATTTTCAGATCGGCGTCAACAACAAAATATACGTACACAATAGAGAGGAATTACTCATGCAGATCGATCGCATTGACGTTTACTATGTCAGTCTACCCCTGATTTATCCTTGGCGCACGGCTTACGGCGAGGATCATGCTGTCGATTCGGTCCTTGTCCGAATGGAATCAGAGGGAAATGAAGGTTGGGGCGAGACCACGCCGCTGAAGGCACCTGCCTACTCACCGGAATCCACGATGTCGGCATACCACACGATAACCGAGTTTATTGCACCGCTATTGGTTGGGAAAACATTTGACACGGCTGATGAATTACTTGCTGCGTACAGGTGGATCAAGGGTAACCCGTTTGCTAAGGCGGGTCCAGAGGTTGCTTGGTGGGTACTCAAAGCAAATATGGAAGGCGTGCCGCTGCACCAATTGCTGGGTGGCAGCTTTAGGAAGGTAGATGCCGGTGCCGATTTTGGTGTACAGGATTCCATTGATATGTTGTTGGAAAAGATTCAGGGCGCGGTTGATGATGGTTTCAAGCGGGTCAAACTCAAGGTGCGACCGGGTTGGGATCTTGAGATGTTACGGGCGGTCCGCGCGGCTTTTCCGCATCAAACATTCCATATTGACTGTAACTCAGGATATACGCTGGACGACCTCGATTTCTTCAAGCGGGTTGATGAGCTAGGGTTGGCGATGATTGAGCAGCCTTTGTACCACTATGATCTATTAGAACATGCGGAGCTACAGCGGCAAATTGAGACACCGGTCTGTCTGGACGAGTCAATAGTATCGGTGCACACCTTTGAATGGGCGTTGAAGCTGAAATCTTGTCAGATTCTCAACCTCAAAACAGGACGTGTCGGCGGGCTTTCTGTCGCGGTCAGACTGCACAATATGGCGCGTGATGCCGGCATCCCGTGCTGGGTGGGTAGTATGTTAGAGAGCGGCATCGGTGCCGGTGTTTTGGTGGAGTTAGCGACATTAGACAACTTCACCTATCCGGGCGATCTTTTCCCTAGTAGTTTCTTCTATCGTCAAGATCTGACGGAAACGGAGTTGGTCTTGAACGATGACTGCACATTTACGCCGTCGCAGTCAGCTGGGACAGGGTATCAGCCGGTCTTGGAGCGCGTTGAAAAAGCTGCACAATTCAGCCAGACATTTTTACCGGAATCGCACCGTTCGTAAGTCGATGGTATTCAAAATCGACTTTATGCCATTCTGCCGAAAACCGGTATTAACCGCACACACTTATGTTCTTCTATCTCAAACATCGATGGCAAATCGCTCTGCTGGCAATGGGAGTCGGGGGAATGCTCAGTTGGCAGTTCGGCGCATTCACATATCTGATGGTGGGGCCATGGTCACTAGTCACTCAGATTGGAATTGGTTTAGTGGCTGGAATCCTGTCGTTAGTATTCGACGGTGCATTACATGAAATCTTCAAGCGAACGCTGGGACAGGCATATCTGGAAGTCTTTAATCATTATGGGCGCGTGGTATTGGGCAGGATGCGTTGGCCCGAGTACATCACCGGTGGATTGATGGCAGCCCTTGCTGAAGAGCCACTCTTTCGGGGTGCACTGTTAATGGCTATGGACCGTGGTATCCTTGGAGTTGCGATTACAGGCGTGTTATTTGCCGTTTGCCATTGGTTACGACGTGAGTTTTTGTTGTTTTGGTTTTGGGCGATTTTGGAGGGAATCTGGTTCGGGCTTCTGATGATTGGTACTGGATCGCTATTGATTCCGATGATTGCACACGGGCTCCACGACATCGCCGGCTACCGTGTGTTCCAAGCGATGAGTCGAGACAGAAATTTCGCTTGACAATTTTCTTTCCCGATAGGTATAATTAGGTCGTTAAACTGCCCCTGTGGTGGAATTTGGTATACACAGCAGGTTGAGGGCCTGTGCCTTAACTGGCATGCTGGTTCGAGTCCAGTCGGGGGCATCACAAATTTGGGGAGACTGAAGGGGTGGGGATGGTGGTATAGTCATTCCCACCCCTTTTTTCGTTTCAGGTTAAACAGACAATTAGGACTTACGCAGTTGAACGCTCAAAGCAAACACCAGAAACGGTCGCGCAACACACCGGGCTGGTTGAGCCAGGACTATAGCGCAATAGTCTTGGTATTTTCGGCGATTCATCGTCGTAGGACACAACTTTCAACGCCCGATGAATCGGGCAACTACAGCAGGGACACCATCAAGGATCCCGTAGTGAACAACGAGCGTTGTTCACTACTGAAGCGCGTAACTCGTACAGACAATGTAAGCTTTAGAAAAAATCAAGTTGCAAAACTGAGATTGATCGAGTATCATACTAACCGTTACGTTGCATTGACCATATACATACAAACAGGAGAGATTTCATGATTGTTTTTTTACGGGAGAAATTTATTGCACAGCTTTTCTTGATCGTTGTTGGCATTGTTTTTATTATCGGCTCGTTCCTGCTCTTTGACATTGTCGGCGGGGGCGGTGCGTTGGACGGAGGTAGAGACACCCCAGTCGCTTTTGAAATCAATGGTGTCAAGATACAACAACGCGAATTTGAAAACCTTGTGTCCAGTGAAATGACCCGGCAACAGCAACAGAGCCAAAACCGCTCTCAGATTGAACGCGAGGAGATTGAACAGCAGATCCTTGATTTGCTCATCAGTCGTCAGGTACTACTTGGTAGCGTCCAGATTAGTAATGCAGAGGTCGAACAATATATCCGTAATGATGACAACTTACTATCCAACTATAATGCAAGCCAGCAGAGTGGCAATGGAGATGATTTCCGTGAATATGTTCGTTCACTCCTAGTTAATCAGGTTCTGCTGAATCAGATTCAAGGGCTGGAACTGGTCACGGATGCAGAAGTGGAAAATGAATATCGCCGCCAGAACACAAAAGCCAAACTCAAGTACATTCAATTCCAGCATTTCGGATACAGTGGTGCCGCTAAAGTCGATGATGCCGAGGCACAAGTCTATTTTGAAGCGCACAAGGAAAAATATGAGAAGGGGGAGGCAGTCAATCTAAGATTCGTCAAACTCGATCCGAAAAACTTCATTTCGGGCGAGGACCTGCAAGCCTATTATAATGAGCATCAACAGGAATTTAAGACACCGGAAGCAGTAAAAGCGCGCCATATCTTGAAAAAGTTCCCAGATAATGCAACCGACGAACAGAAGGCGGAGGTAAAAGCAGAAGCGGAGAAATTGCTTGAAACGGTCAACGCGGCGATTGCCGAGGGAGAGGATTTTGCGGAGCTTGCAAAGAAGCATTCTGAGGATGCCGGATCAGCACCACAGGGCGGAGCATTGCGCGGAAGAAATCCAAACCTGCCAGAGGGAGACTATTTTACGCGCGGCGAAATGGTGCAACCCTTTGAGAAGGCAGCATTTGACGAGTTAGCCCCCGGCGAGGTGAGCGATCTGGTTGAATCCAGATTCGGATACCATATCATCAAGCTGGAAGAAAAGCGATCGGAAGAAGTTCAGTCCTTTGCTCAAGCAAGAAGCGAAATCAATGATAAGCTGATTCAAATTGTAGGTGCAGAACAGGCGAGAGCAGTTGCAGAAAATCTCCTGTTTGATGTGGAGATTCTTGATTATCAAGAAGCAATTCAACTGGATAGATACAAAGATCTATCGCTTACAGTTCAGGACACAGGATTCTTTACAGCGGCTGATAATAACATCCCCGAAATTGGATGGAAGTGGACATATCAAGATGTAATTGATCAGGCCTTCGACATGGAGGTGAATATCAGCGCGATCAGTACAAATAGGAAACAAAGTGGGGATATTGCTGCTTATTTTGTGGTGAAAGTCCTTGAAAAGAAGCACGCCACAGTCCCCGAATTTGAAACAGTCAAAGCACAGGTGATTGATGATATCAAAGGGGAGAAGGCAAAGCAGCTGGCACTAGAGGATGCCCAGAAACTGATAGCCCTTCGCACCCCTGATGAATCACTGGAAGATTTGGTGAAAAGGTATGAGGCACCCGAAGAGGTTACCAATAAAGAACGGGAAGTTAAGGAGAGTAAAGTGTTTGCCCTTTTACCGAACAGTGGGTTCATTTCAGGGCTAGGGACGTGCCGGGATGCCATGTTTGCCGCTTTTAGCATGGAGCTAAACGAGGTATCAGGTGCGCTCCAAGGGGACAACAGTGCTTATATCATCCAGTTGGTTGAGCGCGAAGCACCGGATATGGAAAAGTTCGAGAATGATTCAGCAGAGCGTGCCCAGATTCGTAGAACGTTGCTGCAGACCAAACAAACTGATATTTACAGAAATTGGTTAGCTACCTTGAAGAAGGGTGCTCAGATTGTGGATAAACGTTCTGGTAGAAGTTGAAAGAGAGCGGATAGCCATAAAGAATCACCCTTGAATCAAGGCAGCTTGAGGAGCGGATGTGTCCTAAGGAGATAGCGTGGAACAGGAGGATTAGGAGATTGTCCTTTCGTATACCCTGTTAGACCATTATAGTGGACCTTAGAATTAATGAGACACTTCAAACCGGTGCAGTTAGGAAACCGCACCTACCGGACCCGATAAATCGGGATCGAAACCGAGGTCCGAAAGTGTCTATTTATTTTTTGAATTCACTATAATTTAGTCCAAAAGCCCGTCCGCTTTCATCCATCCAATTGTCTGATCAAACGCCGCAATCGTCCGCTGTATATCTTCGTCGCTATGTGCTGCCGTCGTCATCCCACCATTGCCGGCGATGTCAATTCCGTTCAGCAACATTCCACAGCGCAAGTTCATCGTGAGTTGCGGGTTGCTACCACCTTTCAGTTGGCGAGGCTCCCAAGTGTAAGGGTTGAAATCGACGGCACGCAGTCCATCAACACCGTGCCCGATGAGAAACTTCACTCCAGAAAACTCGCCGTAGACCGCCCAATCGAGTTGGTGTTGATCAATCACATCAACCAGTCCTTCCCGCAACATTTTCGCACTGCGGTTGACCTTTTCATGTGGAATACCTGTCCTGACCTGTTTCAGCATTGCAATCCCAGCGGCAGCGGACAGTGGATTGGCGTTAAAGGTTCCGGGATGGGGCATCCGTTGCCTGCGTGAATTTGATTTTGAAGCTTTGATCGAGATGAGATCCAGTAGTTCCTCTTTTCCAGCAACCGCTCCACCCGGCAGACCACCTGCCAAGATTTTAGCGAGCGTTGTCATGTCAGGCGTGATGTTGTAATAGCCTTGAGCACCGCCCGGAGAGACACGAAAACCGGAGATTACTTCGTCGAAGATTAGAATAACGCCGTAATCCTGCGTAAGCTGCCGTAACTGTTGGAGGAACTCACCATTTGTTGGGATGGTGCCGAAGGCACCGCCTGTCGGTTCTAAAATAACACAAGCGATGTCCGGATCGGATTTTAGCTGCTTTTCAACCGCGCTAATATCGTTAGGCGGGCAGATAACCGTTGTATCAATGATGCTGTCTGGAATGCCGGGCACAGGCGTCTCAAACGGCGGATTCACGCCTAAAATAACGGAATCGTGCCAACCGTGAAAGTGGCCCGCAAATTTCAGAAATTTGTTTTTACCTGTATACATCCGTGACAGCCGAATTGCCATTAGGGTCGCTTCCGTGCCGGAATTGACGAATCGTATCCGTTCAGCTGAAGGGATCAATTCCTTCACGAGACTACCCCACTCTACCTCAAGTGCATGGCAGGCTCCATAGTGTGTTCCGAGGGGCATCTGCTGCGTGACGGCTTCAACAATTTTAGGTGGGCTGTGACCGAGTAGCAACGCTCCGTGTCCCGACCAGTAATCAATTAATTCAATCTCGTCAATACTCCATTTTTTTGATCCCTGTGCGCTCTTAACATAAATTGGAAATGGTTCAGTATGCCGGTTATCGTGCGTCACACCATCGGGGAAAATATAGTCCGCTTGTTGAGCGAATTCTCTGTTCTTTGAAAAAGTTTTCTGGTATTTTTCTAGGATTGTATTGGTTGACATCGTTTTTCTCCTTATGCTGAGTAGAAGACAAGGCTCCCTATACTCTTTTGTTGATAGGGAGCCCTGTCTTTTGTCAATCTGTATTTGAACGATGAAGATCTTCTAAAATATGATAGTCGTGATTAAATGCCAATTCGGGCAGCGCATCGGGGGCAAAGAGGCGTGCATCTAACGCTTCTGCACGCCCCACCGGCGTTCCTGCGATGACTCGTCCAACATAAATAATAAGAACAACCGTCCGGTTATCGTTGGAGTAAACCCCCAGCAGCCTATCCAATTCGACATCAACATCTGCTTCCTCTTTCGCTTCTCGCACAGCTGTCTCTGCCGGCGTATCGCCAATATCGACATACCCTGTCGGGAAACTCCATAGCCCCAATTTCGGCTCATTCCCTCGCTGTATCAGCAATAGTTTTTCGTCCTTGAATGCGAGGACGCCGGCGACAGGCTTCGGATCGCGATAGAAAACGAAATCACAGGTCGTGCATGCCTGACGCGCCTTTCCTTCAAGGGTTCGTTCTTCAAGGGCACTTGTACATTTTGGGCAGAATTGTATCCCTGATTTTGATTGATTGGTTGTCTGGGAAGTATCTGTTTTGGAAGCGGTCACGGTTTAGCACGACTCCGAGTAGTCTGTCGGACAAAAAGATAAGATATAAAACCTAGTGACAACAGGCTAATGATACAACAAATGGGCGGATATGTCAATTATTGATTGTGGGAATTAGGGTCGTTTAATTCTCCCGCAGATCGATTTCCCGGTTACGGTTATAGCGGGGCAAGATGCCTCGCCTACAGATTCGAGTTATTCCGAAATTGGAAGGTACAGGTAGATATTCACGAGCAACTCAGAACGCTCCGTCAATAAAACAGGACTTATGCACTTCAGATTGTAGTTGCCCGATCCATCGGGCGTTGGAAACGGTGTCCAGCGGCGATGAATCGCCGAACGACAAGGCTTCAAGCGTTCGACTGCGTAAGTCCTATAAAAATTGAATTGAAAACGGAGGCAAAATGATTTCAGCTATTGATATTGTATAATTAGGGTGAAAATTATGGAACGCTTTTTGTATAAGTTTCGTTGATATATTTCCCCGATAATAACTTTCGGTCACATTTATGAGCCCAGATTATTTTATCCCGATGCAAGGTTACAATAAAATCCGAGGCACTACGTTAAGTTAATAAAAATAGGGTGCAGAAACATAAACAATACGCTTGCGTTACTTTAATATCTGTGCTATACTATTATTATTCATATATAATAATGCAATTATACTTCAAATTCCATGTAATATATAAGGGAGAATTCTATTGAAAAACGCGTATACGATTCTACTCATGTCATCTAATCAAGATTCAGTGCGGCAATTCTCGATTAACCGCTGGCTTGCGTTATCCCTAGGGCTGTTTTTCTTACTGGTGTTTTCTTTGACGATCAAATATGCTGTTTCGGGGATACAACATGGTATCCGTTATAGGGCTGAGTTACAGGGTGAAGTTGCAAGTAGAGAGGAGCTTGAGAACGCAGTTGAACGGTACGAAACAGAGAGGCAAAAAATCCAGAAGGATCTCCAAGATGTCCATGACATGAGCGAGATGGTACGTCGTGTTTTAGGTATTAAAGGGCAAGGTCTTCTCGGACAAGGTGGCGGTGGCTTCAGTGCCGAAACAGAAAGTGATAACGAATTAACCAATTCGGTGATTGACACGCAACCTGCTCCAACGCCAATCTCTACAAATCTAGTAGACGGTTCCCTAATAGATCAGATTATTCAGGTAAAAAAGAGGATTACACCGATCTATGAACATGTAAAAGCTAACGAGGAAACGGAACGTGCGAAGCCTTGGATTTTACCACTTTTGGTGGATGAGGAAATTCCATCTTATTGGTTCTCTTCCGGATTTGGGTACCGCTCACACCCGTTGACAGGCAAACCTCAATTTCATAACGGATTGGATATTGCGGCATCTTTGGGGACGCCGGTGATTGCTGCCGCTGATGGCGTTATCACTATAATGACGAAAGATCCGTTTTTTGGTAATATGATCGAGATTGAACACAAGCCCTCACAGATGAAGACACTATACGGACACCTGCAAAATCATGCTGATGAGCTCCAAGTCGGGCAAAAGGTCAAGCGCGACGAAATTATCGGTTATATGGGGAATAGTGGCAGAAGCACCGGACCTCACTTGCACTACGGTGTCTATGCCAACGGTAAATGGCAGAATCCCAAAAACCATATTATCCTTACTAATCCTCCGAATTAAGTGTGTACGCCCTCTAAGTACCCAACCATGATAGCAAAGATGAGAGCAAAAACTTGCTCTCACACTCTTTGCTCCCACCTCTCCATACTTCGACACTGGCCTCCATACTCATAACGGTTCATAACCTCCAATGATTTATGTGTCAGTCCTGAACGGGAACCTTTTGCCCTGACACTCTCTCCTCGTAACGGGAAGGAAAGCAAGAATGAAAGAATGGGAAGGGAGACGGAAGTACTGTCTTCTCGTTTTCTCTTTTCTCCTTATGGTGGTGTACCTTCAGTATCTCCCTGCCGAATGGATAACAGATACTAGTCAAAATCTGCCAATCTGCACCGCAGCGGAGGATCAGCATTTCCCTGACATAATTTCTGATAACCAGGGCGGCGTTATTGTTGCGTGGCGCGATGTGAGGAACGGGAATCGGGATGTGTTCGCACAACGAATCAGCGCAAGCGGCGAGATGTTATGGGAAACCGATGGTATTCCGATCTGCGTACAGCCCAATGCACAGAGTTGGCCTCTCCTTGTTCCCGATGCAGGAGAAGGCGCAATCCTTGTTTTTGGGGATTCTCGTCACCGGAACCGGGACATCTACGCCCAACGAATTGATGCAAACGGCAAGTTGCTCTGGGGTGAAGATGGAGTTCCCGTGAGCAGCGTCCCGTTCCTGAAAGAAGATGTCAAAGCCATTTCCGATGGGCGAGGTGGGGCGATTGTCGTGTGGGAAGATTCCCGGCACGGCAATTTGGATATCTATGCCCAGCGGATTGATGGCGATGGAAAACCTGTCTGGGAAGTCAACGGTGTGCCTGTCTATAAAGGCGAGGGCGATCAATACGATCCGTTCTTAACGACGGATGCTGCTGGGGGTGCAATCATCGCATGGTGGGACATCAGTACGCCGGATTGGAATGTCTACGCCCAACGGATGGATGCTACAGGTGAGCAGGTTTGGGAAAATGGCGGGATTCCGGTATGCGTAGCCCCTGGCAATCAAGGAGGTCCGTTTGTTGTCGCCGATGGTTCGGGAGGAGCGTTTGTTGTCTGGTCAGATTATCGCAACGATCCGAATATTTTTAGCAGCGCAGACCTTTACGCTCAACGAATTGATGCAAATGGAAAGGCACTCTGGGAAAAGGATGGTATCAATTTCTGTAATGATCCGTCAAATCAACAGCAGCCCGAGGGAATCAGCGATGGTAAAGGTGGATTAATTGTTACTTGGTGGGATGACCGTGATATTTTCGCCGATATTTATGCACAGCGAATCGACACAGACGGAACGCCAATATGGCAGGATAACGGGATTCCCATCTGTGTGGCAGCAGGTGTACAACGTGAACCGCACCTCGTTTCCGATGGGTCACAAGGCGCAATCATCTACTGGAAAGATTTTCGTGAGGATTACGGGAACGTTACTGCAGATGCGATCTATGCTCAACGAGTTGATGGGAGCGGTAAATCTATCTGGACGTTCAACGGGGTGCCTGTATGTACGGCTGATGGAGATCAGATTGCGCCGCGTGCAATCGCCAACGGCAGGGGCAGTGCCTTTATCGTTTGGAGTGATTATCGAGGCAAAGACGCTGACATATACATCCATCAAATCCCTTGAATTCTGAAGCTATTAAGTTCCTGCTTCAGATTTTGCCAACTGTTCAATCTCGTTGAAGAATTTACCGATCATCATCTTAGATGCCCCGCCGATGACCCGCTGTCCCACACGGGCAAGTTTTCCACCGATTGTTAATTCTCCAGTCAAGTTGACTGCTGTTTGATGCTCCCCGGCTTCTTCCAGCGTGAAGTCACACGCTCCCTTGACAAATCCAATCTTGCTTTCACCCTGGACCCCTAGGCGATAAGCTGCGGGCGGTTGTTTATTTTCGATCTTGACCGAGCCTTTATAGACCCCCTTAATCGTCGCAACACCTACTTTGATTGTTGCCTCGAAACTATCATCGCCAAGCGGTTTCAACTCTTCGCAGCCGGGGATACATTGCTGCAAAAGTTCAGGAGTTGTGAAATATTCCCAAACCCTTTCACGCGGGGCAGAGATTGTGTAATCGCCTTTGATTTGCACTGTTGAATTTCCTTACATTGTCAGTTGGTTAAGTTAAGTATCACTCAAATAGAGCCCACGTGCTATCATAATAGACCTGTATTTGCTACTAGTCCTGTTGGGAGTCAATATTATCTGATTCGGGCGTATTCTTGTTTATTATTCCAAACAAATGCCCTCCGTGTTTATCGCTGCTCCAAGTACCAGCATATTGTCCACGATAAATTATCACCCTTGCGGTGAAGGTTCCCAAGTTTGGCAGTTCCAGATCAGTCAGTGTGATGATAGGGGTATCCTCCGCCCATTTGACCTCAAGTTTCAATGGCACAGTTACGTCTCGCCCACCATATTGGATGCGTGCAAAGAAGAGCCAGTAATCGTCGCTCAACTTGGTGACTTTTGTGATGGTATACTTCTCTTCCCTCAGGGTGCCCGAATCTGCTTCTCCTGCGATTGTGAAGTGACCAACGAGTGTAACGCCTGAAAGTATCTCTTGAAATCGCTGTTCATTGGGACTAAGCGCGTTTTGCCGTGGCGATATAGGTGGTTCCTGCGTCTGCTCAGGATTGATTGTCGTGTCCTGCTGCAGCGATTGCTCGGAATGAAGTTGGCTGATAACACGAGTAACAAGTGTTGCAGAATTACGGGCGGCGATTTTATAGTATTTCTTAAAATCTTCTGAAGCGTTTGCACCAGCGTTATCGCTCAGGCTGCGTATGACCAAGCAGGGGACATTGTGTTGCCAGCAGATTTGGGCAACCGCTGCCCCTTCCATCTCTACCGCATCTGCACCAAAATTTTTGTGCAAGGTTGTCCTTTTGACATCAGTGGCGACAAACACATCTCCAGTTACGACTGTTCCCCTGATGATGCGTGGGTGTCGTTGCCCTTGGGGGGTTTGAAATGGGTTGAGTTCAATACCCTCCAAAGCGGTTTCTGTTATCTGCAAGAGTCCAGGGTCAGCGGGAAAGAAGACGGGATTTCGTTTTCCGTTGATAGGATTCCTGACACCTGTTTTTTCAATCTCGGTTGATTCCAACCTGCCCAAATCGTGTTGTGCTGTTTTTTGGGCGATGACAATATCTCCAATCTGCAAGTCTGGATTGAGTCCACCAGCAACCCCTGTGAAGATGACTCGATTCGGACGAAAATGCTCAATAATCAGTGTAGCGGTCATCGCTGCATTGACTTTGCCAACTCCCGTCCTTGCGATAACTACGTTTTGCTCGTTGAGGGTCCCTGACAGGAATTGTATTCCCTGAATCGTATGTACCTTTGGATTTACAAGTTGTCCCTCAAGGATTGTGACCTCTTCATCAAATGCGCCGAGTATTGCAACGGGTGAGGTGTGCGCTGCACCGCCTCCCAAAACGAGCAGAAGGAGCAGAACGGTACTCCAGATAGGTGTAATGTGTGGAATTGTTCTCATGGTGATGTCTCCAGAGTTTGAAATAGGTCTACTGTAAAAGGAGGAGTTTCCCTAGATCGCGCTTATCGAAATTCAACGTCTATTTCCAGTGGATAAATGGGTCGGCGAATTTTCTGATAATCGTAGGAGAAGAGATCAGGGCTATGGACGCCGGGGGTGTCTACCTCCAAGATCTCATGGGCGATTGGCGTATAGTCTGCCCGGAAATGAACAGCCGATTTGAGTGCAATGAGTTTCCGATCCCTCGGCTCAATCCCAACACTACGAAGCACTTCAGCGTCAATGGGTTGGACCCGATGTTCCGTCAGGATGATTTCGACACCGCCGACCTTGACGACAGCTGTTTGTCCCAAACTGTTTCTGACTCCACGTGCCATCGGTCCTTTATTCACATATTTTCCATCAGAGATTGTTTTCACATAGCCCGTCAACGCGACCGGATCGCCGTGCAGCGGAATCGTTTTTCCGCCGACATTGAGTGCTACCGTATTGCCGACACCTGCTTCGATCGCGAGTGCTACAGACTCCGGATCAGCGATTATAGCAATGACCGCATCTTGAACATCAGCCTCAATGAATTTCCGCAGTATCATTGTTCCATCGCAGGGGCCGCCACCACCGGGGTTATCCGCCCCTTCTGCAAGAACGATGGGATGCCCTTCTGACTGATTTGCAATCTCAATTGCTTTCTCAACGGAAACGAGATTTGGATTAAATTCCTCTCGCATGTCCCAGATATATTGGGTAAACTTGTCTGCATGTTGTTCAGCGAGTTGCTGGTCGCCGTTGGTTGTCACCAACACCGATACCCCGGCATCGCGTATATCTGCAAAAGGAAATCCCATTGATAGGGTTGCTGTTACCACCCCCGGTTCCGTTTCGAGGGCATGAAGCTGTTCTATCACCCTGCTCATCAGAGGTTTCATCGTACATTGCGCCGGCGGCGAGGTTAGCAGCGGCAGTTGGCGATACGCCATTGTCGGGCGGATATTTCCTCGAACTATATCAAATATTACCTGTGCTGCCTCAACACCGCGATCGTAGCAATCGACATGCGGATAGGTGTCGAAACCGATAATTGTATCACTGTATTCCGCCATATCAGCGGTGATATTAGCGTGGAGGTCTAGCGTCACAACAATTGGGAGGGAGCCGACGATTTCGCGCACCGATCGGATCAGATTGCCCTCGGCATCTTCGATCTCCTCCGTTGCCATTGCTCCGTGCAGATCTAGGAAAACGCCGTCAATCTGCCCAGCATTTCGCAAGCGGTCGAGAAACTCTCGTTTAAGCGCGTCGTACGCTCGTTGCTCGACTGCGCCAGAGGGCATTGCGAACGTCCATAGGAGCGGGACAATCTGAATCCCTAACTTCTCCGAATTCTCGATAAACCCGCCGGTAATCGTACTCGTCTGTCTGAAAGTCGATATTATGTCATCGCCGATGTGATAACTTCGCTTAAAGTCGTCAATTGAAGTCGGCACAGATGAAAATGTGTTTGTTTCATGACCGATGCAACCCGTTGCGATACGCATAAGTATATCTCCGTTTGTATAGCGCACTACGTGAGATGATTGCTTCTTATATATTTTACGCATGATAGCACAAAAAATCAGAAATTGAAAGGAAAATTGTGATGACACAAATCCAATGGCAGTCAGATCAGATTGAAGCAGCTGAGGACGCAGACCTCATAGAATTCTGTTATCAAAACGGTTGGACTGATGGTCTGCCAGTTGTTCCACCGACGCCGGATCGAGTAGAAAAAATGTTAGCCGGCACGGACAGACACCCGAATGAATTGCTCGCAGCCATCCCGCCAAAATGGGGACACGCGACAATTGAACGCATCGCTATTAACGCAGTGATGGCGGGTTGTATGCCGGAATATATGCCGGTCGTCATTGCAGCAGTCGAAGCTGTCACCGAAGAAGCATTTAATCTGCACGGTGTTCAGGTGACAACCGCTGACTCGACCCCATTGTTGATTATCAATGGTCCCATCCGAAAGCAGTTGGATGTCAACGATAGTTTTAACGTTTTTGGACAAGGGTGGCGGGCGAACGCAACGATCGGGCGAACAATCCGCCTCATCGGCACGAATGTCGGTGGTGCTTTGCCGGGCGAATTAGATCGCTCCACTTTAGGTCATGCGGGCAAATACACCTTCTGCATCGCTGAACGGGAGGAGGTAAGTTTGTGGGAGCCTTTACACGTTGAACGCGGATTCGATGCCGCTGACAGCACAGTGACAGTCCATGCGGGTTCCTCTCCATATCACATCGGTTCTAGCGGAAACACAGCAGAAAGCATCCTAGATACAATCTGCAGCGGCATTTCAGCATTGGGACCTCCATCCGCTGAGATTGTTCTTGTGTTTAGTCTCGAGCACATGAAAACAATCGCCGGTAATGGTTTTAGCAGGAGCGATATACAGGCGTATATTCACCAACAAACAGAGCGACTCCCTGAAAATGTCATTATTGTTGTCGCTGGGGGCCCCGCGGGGCAATGGACGGTTGCGATTCCGAGATGGGGCGGTCCAACCCACTCAGTGACGAAACGCATTGAGGTGTGAAGTAGAAGGACAAAGTATGCCCCAAAAGGAACATGGATTATCAGTTCTGTGAACAGGAGTGTTCAAAATGTGAACGATATATGGCTCTCATTTCGCCATAGATGATAAAAAATATGCCTACAGACGCCGAATCTAACCTCTATCGAGTTTGGCATACTATGTGCATTCTCCTCTGAGATCCTACAGTAACTGCATAGTTTTAGGGTTCGCGAGACTTCGCAGTTTCAATCTATATTGGTACTTTATACCACATGGGAGGACAGTCATGAAATCGCCTAAACCGCAGGTTTGGAAATGCCTAATTGCGTTGACGATATTGGTAAGTTGGGGTTGTCTTGATGGTATGGCAACTGTTACAACATCAGAAGTACAGTCGCTGCGCCGTAAAAAAGGCAAAGAAGTCGTTGATGTCGGTAAAAGTCTTGTCGAAATTGCAGAGTGTGCAAGTCGTGATAGCATCAATCAGGCAGTTGATCTGGTATTTGTTATTGATGGAAGTTTTACCATGAAGGATCTGGGCAAAAAGGTTGAAGAACGGATTGCTGATATGGCAAGAGTCTTTGAAGAATCAGCGATTGATTATCAGTTCGCGCTTATTTGGTATCAAAATTTCAGCGGTAGTCCACAAATCACAGTCAAACCGCTGCAGAGAGGACTTCTTCCGATTCAAGAAAACTTTCGTAGACCTTCGATGGCAAAATTTATGGGTCCGGTTGCCGGATATGGGCTCGACGCGATTATGAAGGGCCTTACAGAACTCAGTTTCCGCTGGGATGCCGAAAAACACTTCGTTGTTGTGACAAACTCGACGTTGAAAACAACTTGGGAGACCGGACGGAAAAAAAATGAGGTCGTCAAGAAAATCTTGGATTGGTGTGAGCTAGATGAGATTCGGATCAATGTCATTGGAATTAGCGAAAGGATACAAATTCAGTTAGTCGACCAGACAGGCGGCAAATGGTACGGGATCAATAAAAATTAAGAGTATTCACTAAAGACAGATAAAACTCTCCATTGATACTAGAAACATCGCTATATGTCTGTCAAAGCGTGCTCCAGCTTTCTCCGATTTGCCTTCTTCTTGGGATAGATGCGCGGTCAGTAGTGGAGTGTATTTCTACACACTGGAGGCGGGAGATTATCAAAAGACAGGGCGGAGGACCGTTGTGCGATAAAATTGCCTCTCAAGTCATTGTTACCAATCAAATAGCAATCTAAAGCCGCAGTTTGGTACCAACCGAGAGGTTAATGTCTGTCATTGGGTGAAGATTGCTATATTTTTATTTGGTAACTGTTACCTTCGTTTCAATTTGAACGTTGACTAAATATTAAGGATTATAGTTACAAAATCTGTGTGATTTAAGCAGCACGAATGTAAATTTATCCAAGCACATAAAAGCAGTCCTAAACGGAACGGCACATCAAACGTCTTAATATAATATTATTTGGATTTAAGAAAGTTGGCAGATTAATTGCAACCGTAGGAGGAATCAGATGAAATTATTAGCTCAAATCCTTGCCTTACTATTTGCTTTTACCCTATTTTCTGGTGTGTTTGCTGCTGATGACATCGTCAAGATGGATAAGGAAGTTCCCAACTTCACGCTTAAAGATGCGACGGACAAAGAACATTCACTCAAGGATTTGAGCTACGAAAAAAAAGCGACCGTTGTGATGTTCATTTCGACCCAATGTCCTGTTTTTAGCGATTACAGCGAGAGGATTGTCGCATTACATATTGGCTACAAAGATCAAGGCGTACAGTTCATTGGGATCAACTCCAACAGGAATGAATCGGTCGAAGAGATAGCGGAACATAACAAAACGAACAAGTTCGATTTCGTCGTCCTAAAAGATCTAGGGAATAAAATTGCGGATAAATTTGGAGCAAGGCGTACACCTGAAGTCTACTTGTTGGACGAAAAGCGGATACTTAGGTATCGTGGTGCTATTGATAATAGCCAGAAGAATCCCGAAACACACTATCTACGCGAAAGGCTTGACTTTGTGGTTGCCGGAAAAGAAATTCCTGAAGACCGCAAGAAAACAAAGGCGTTTGGCTGCACTATCAAACGTGTCAGGAAAAAATCGAGTCGGGCCCGCACGCCGTAAATACTAATCTCTGAATTTTTCAGGGAGACCGATAAAATCAAGATATAGGATAAGGAAAATTGGATGATTAAAAAACTTCTTCGAGGCGTACTTACATTGTTACTGATTGCTGCGATTTGTGTCCTGATGTTGGTCTTTGTTGGCGTTGGATTCGTCGGAGGTGTTGTCATCAAATCATGGGATTCGATCGACCATATTGACTTGGGCCAATTAGAATACCGTGAGGTTGACACGTGGAAACAACACCTTGAAGTTTATTCCTCGCTTTGTACAGTCCAACCGGGAGATTCTGTTGATTTTCTGCTGGATAAATTGAAGCGCCTGGAGTATCAAGAAAGCGGAGAATTCATTAAGCCAAGTATCGTTGGACAATATTCCGTCGGGCGTAATGAACAGGGGCAACCTGAGAGACTATGGATTTATCTCCAAGGTTTCCATTTCCCACGTGAAGATCGGGAACCATATCAGGTCGAGCTTTCTGTGGTTGATGGAAAAATTGAGACAATCCAAAACGATGACGAGGAAAAAATAGATAGTTTTGATCTTAGGCCGGAGTTGCTCAACGCGCTTTATGACAGAGAAGGTGAAGCCGAGGCACGAGAAATTGTGAAACTGGTGCAGATGCCAGACACCCTGCTACAGGCATTTCTCGCTGTTGAAGATCAGCGATTCTATGATCACTGGGGTGTAGATTTCCTAGGAATTCTCCGCGCAGCCATTCACAATACTCAGTTATATCTAGGGCAGGTCCAAGGCACTCTACAAGGCGCAAGTACCGTTACTCAGCAACTCACACGCAATATCTATCTGACCCGTGAGAGACGACTTTTGCGAAAGGTGAAGGAGGCCCTGCTTGCTGTCCGCATTGAGCGTCAATTTTCCAAGGACGAAATTCTCGAAAGATATCTGAACCTGATTAACTTGGGGCGATACGGTTCGCAGGAAGTGCTTGGCGTCCAAGAGGCAGCCCAAAACTATTTTGGAAAGAATGTATGGGAGTTAGAACTCCATGAGTGTGCCACACTAGCGGGCATTCCGAAGTCCCCAACACGCTACTCGCCGGTACGTCATCCAGATCGCTCAAAAGAACGGCGCAATCTGGTGCTTGGGTTGATGCTAAAGGCAGGTTTCATTAGCCCAGAGGAACACGATACATATGTCGAGAGACCTATTGTCATTGAGGTGCCCAAACGCGCGCAGGGCACAGGTGGCTCCCATTTTTTGGAATATGTTCATGAACAGTTAATCGAGATACCTGACTTAGAAGGGCATCTGTACAATCAAGGGTTGAGGGTATATACGACAATCGATCCGTCGATGCAGGAGATTGCAGAAAGAGCTGTTGCTGAGCACTTGCGAGAATTGGATCAGAAGTTGAGGGTGGGATATCGTAGATACAGAAACCTGCCCGACTACGACGAGAATAAAAATAATCCCAATGGCATCAACCCAATTACCAATTATTTGCAAGCGGGGCTGATTGCCCTTGAACCGCAAACGGGACATATCAAGGCAATGGTTGGGGGACGTGATTTTTATATCACACGGCAGGAGATTAACTTTTTCAATCGATCTGTCGATGCGTACCGCCAACCCGGTTCATCTTTCAAACCAATAGTCTTTGCAGCGCTGCTCGATCTTCCCCCTTTAATAACACCGGCAACGATTGTTCGCGATGAAGCGTGGTCTATTAACGTTGGAACCCGGCGGAGATGGAGGCCGCGAAACTATGGCCGGCGCTACTACGGGGAAATTACTGCGCGAACGGTATTGGAGAAATCAATTAACATTGCGACGGCAAGAATGATGTGGGAAACACCGATAGAAGAAAACGAGAAGCCCGCTGGTCTTAATCGAACCCTTGCGATGGCCAAGCGTCTAGGTATTGATGCCAATTTACCTGCATATCCGTCAGTTGCACTAGGAGCGGGTGGGTTGCCGCTACTCCAAATGACTGGTGCCTATTCTGTTTTTGCCAATGGTGGGGTGCGCCGGAAACCGATAGGCATTCATTATGTCGAAGATCAGTATGGAGAGATTTTGATTGAAAATCAAGCACCATCGGAACAGGCGATTGACCCAGGGGTTGCCTATCTCATGACACATCTCCTGAAAGGCGTAATTGATAGTTCCCATGGTACCGGTAGGCGGGCGCGTGTGATGGGATTAACACGTCCCGCAGCCGGCAAAACTGGCACAACAGACAATTACACAGATGCTTGGTTTGTCGGTTATGTTCAAAATCTCGCTGCTGGAGTTTGGGTTGGGTATAATGACCCAAAACAGAAGACAACGTTTCCAGGATCTCGAGGTGCTTTACCCATTTGGGCACGATTTATGATTGAAGGTGCCCGCGGCCCCGTCAGGGATTTTGATAAACCGCCCAACATTGTTTTGCGATCTGTTGATAAAAACACAGGGCTACTGAAATACGAAGGGAAGTGCCCGGAGGAAGATATTATAAAAGAAGCCTTCATCGTTGGACATGAACCGAAGATGCTGTGTAATGCTCATCAGTGATGTGTGAAACGTAAAACGTGAAGAAAGTGAAAAATATGGAAAAATTTGAGTTGGTTTCGGAGTATACACCGCAAGGGGATCAGCCGCAAGCAATCCAGATGCTTACGGAAGATTTTCTGCGAAAAGAGAGCGACCTTCAAACGTTGTTGGGCGTTACGGGTTCGGGAAAAACCTTCACGATGGCACACGTCATCGCAAATTTGCAACGTCCTACGTTAGTTATTTCGCACAACAAAACCCTTGCCGCACAGTTATATAGCGAGTTCCGAGAATTCTTCCCACACAACGCTGTCCACTATTTTGTCAGCTACTACGATTACTACCAACCTGAAGCATATCTACCGACCACAGATACCTACATAGAGAAAGATATACAGATTAACGAAGAGATAGATCGATTGCGTCTCGCTTCGACTGCCTCGCTGCTCACACGCCGTGACGTTATCATCGTTGCGAGTGTTTCTTGCATCTACGGTATTGGATCCCCCAAGGAGTACGATGTCCAGCGAGTTGAGGTAAGCTGCGGAGACACCATCAAAAGGAATAAACTCCTACGTGCGTTTGTGGATATTCGATATGAGCGGAATGACATCGATTTTTCGCGTGGGAGTTTCCGTGCGCGCGGCGATGTGATCGAGGTTTTTCCTGCCTATGCGGATACTGCCTACCGGATCGAACTTTTCGGGGACGAGGTCGAACGGATTACTGAAATTGATACACTAACGGGCGAGATCCTGACAGAACATGAATCAATCAAACTTTTCCCTGCTAGACATTTCATGACGGATGCTGAACGGTTTGAACAAGCGTTGTTAGATATTGAAACCGAACTGCAAGATCAGATTGATTACTTCATTGCTAACAATAAACTGTTGGAAGCCCAACGGATTGAACAACGGACCCGATTTGATCTTGAGATGATGCGGGAAATTGGCTATTGTCAGGGCATTGAGAATTATTCGCGCCATTTCTCAGGGCTAGCCCCCGGCGAACCACCTTACTGTTTACTCAACTACTTTTCTGATGACTATCTCATGATCATCGATGAATCTCACGTAACCTTGCCCCAAATTCGTGGGATGTATCGAGGCGACCGTGCTCGCAAGCTGACATTGGTTGACTACGGTTTTCGCCTGCCCTCCGCTTTGGATAACCGTCCTCTCAAGTTTGAGGAGTTTGAATCGTATCTCCATCGAGCGGTGTTTGTTTCAGCGACGCCGGGGCCTTATGAGTTTGAACAGAGTACGCAAGTGGTCGAACAGATTATTCGTCCCACGGGGTTAATTGATCCAAAGATTTCCGTCTATCCGGTTGACGGACAAATCGATCATCTCATTGGGGTTATCAATGAACGGGTTGTTCAAAGGCAGCGTGTCCTTGTTACAACCCTCACCAAGCGCATGGCTGAAGATTTGACTGATTATCTCACCGAAGCCGGTGTCAAAGCCGAGTATCTCCATTCAGACGTTGACACTTTAGATCGAGCACGGATCTTAAAAGAACTCCGGCAGGGGAGTTTTGATGTTCTTGTGGGGATTAACCTCCTCCGTGAGGGATTGGATCTGCCGGAGGTGTCGTTAGTTGCTATTCTTGATGCGGACCGGGCGGGCTTCCTCCGATCCGAAACGTCGTTAATCCAGACTGCGGGGCGCGCGGCTCGAAATCTTGACGGCGAAGTCATCTTATACGCCGATGGAATCACCGATGCCATCCGCAGTGCTATCAACGAAACGGAACGACGGCGCGCAATTCAGATGGCGTATAATGAAGCACATGGTATCACGCCAGCGTCAATCGACAAGGAAATTCGCGATCTCATCAGTGCACTTGTTGACAATGATGAAGAACCGGCGGATGCTCTGGGGGTCGAGATTTCGGAGGCGACCTCTGAGGAAGAGATTCATACTTTGATTGCTGATCTCACGAAGCAGATGCAGGAGGCAGCGGCGAATCTGGAGTTTGAAAAAGCGGCGACGTTGCGGGATGGAATTGAGGAGTTGAAGCGGGAACTTTGAAAGGTGTTTAGGTAATGATTCTACTGTGATTCCATCCGCATGTGATAAAAAAACTTGACGTACTTCCAAGAGCAATGCTTGATAGTACGTCAAGTCTGTGTGACACTACTTCCACTCATCATCGGGGGGCCAAATATTGTAACTTCCTCCGCCTGCACCTTTGGGGCCTTCAGCAAACCAGTCCTTTACGGTATCCCGCCACTTTATGAAGTGGGGTGCTTGCAGATGGGCTTGGAAAGCTGCCTCGTCCACGTAAATCTCGTAGAGCCAGATCCGGTTGGGATCGCCACCGTCCTGAATTACATCAAATCTTAGACAGCCGGGCTCATCCTTCACTGAGCCTTTGGCGTCGTCGAGCATAGCTTCGATGAATGCCTCCCTATGTCCTTCCTTAATCTGAATGGGTGCGACTATGACGTACATGTTTTCTCCTCCTTGTAGTTAGGTAAGCCACTTTAATTTGCGTAACCGTCACGATTATTTTGACGCCAATCCGGCAGATACCCTCCTGCCACGCCAAATCCATAAGATGGTCCAATTTGGTTTTCGGTTCGCCAGGGCCATCCCTGTCCCCCGATGACCCGAAATTCGTCACCCTTTCCGCATAGCCAATAAAACATGTGAGCGACGTATCTGGCGACGCGGTGACCACCGTAATAGGCGCGCTGGAAATCAAAGTCCGGTTCAACAATCCAATCTCTCTCTGGTGGCACTGTCCGCCAGTAATTGTATTTCAGCATGTGGCGCAGCCCTTTTCCAGTTGATTCACCTCTCCGATGTAGGATGCTTTGAGAGTGAAGGGCAAACGTTCCAGCGGGCCCACTGGTTGGCACCCCTTCGTGTTCTCCGTCACGTTGGGCGGGCCCGAAATGCGTTCCGGGTACAATCTCAGTGGGTCCCATCTCCAACGGTGTATCTTGTGGAAAATAAAAGGCCTCAATAAAATTAACCTCCGGTCCGAAGATGTGATCGGCGTCCTGATGCCATCCTTGAGGCGGTGCGGGACATTCAATGCTGTGATCGCTCACTAGTACTGGAAGTCCTACATTCTTACCGAGCAGCGATCGCAGGGCACCGGCAAGCTGTTCATTAAGAAGTACATGCTCAATAAACCAATCCTCAAGCAGGATTGTGCTTGGTTCATGAGAATTACGGATTCGTTCTAAATCCGCTTGGGTAAGTCCTTCAGGAATGAAACAGGGGTTAGCCGGTATTTTTCCGCTCAAGTAATCGCAGGCGCGTTGGTTGATTTCATCGGGGACAACGCCTTCCAATGTCAGGAAACCCTCTCGACAGAATTGCAGAACTTGCGTGTCGGTGAGGGTAGGTTCGCAGTCAAAGGTTCGATTCGTCGCATCGTAGTTCATGGTGAATTACCTCAATCTTTCTGATACGAATTTTCGGGCATTATATTAGAGATCATAAATGAGGAGTGACTGAAGTTGTCACTACGAAACTATCTTTTTGACATTTACTATATTATTTTTCATACTATTTTCGCAAAAATTCATCTGAACGTCAAGAGAAGAATGGTCTATTGTCAACTTTCTAGTGACACACCAATTATAAGGTGTTATGCTGTCATACAACCGTTGAAGATTTGTCATTGGAAATCAATGGATACCGCCCTGAAAGGAGGACAGTATGAAAATCACCGAAATCGAAGTCCATCAAATTACCCCCGAATACCAAGACTGGATCGCCTATCAGATGAACCACTATTCGGGTCCCGCAGGCCGCACAATATACGTGGTACATACAGATGACGGACGGGTAGGACTTGGGGAGAGCGGCAGACTCGAACCGCGGGAGGTCATCGATCAGTACATCGGCACTAACCCCTTCAAATGGGTCGGGGATGAAACTTCGCTGGCTTTGGGAACAGCCATGTACGACTTAATGGGGCAAGCCGCCGGTGTGCCGGTCTACCAACTCTTCGGTCAGAAGACTCGCTCATGGGTGCCGGTGAGCAGCTGGACGGTATCAACGCATCCCCAACGGATGGCAGAGGCTGTCGATCGGTACGCAGCACAGGGTTACACTTGGATGAAATTCCACCTGTCGCCCTTTGAGAATGTCTTTGACCAGACCGAGGCTATGGAGGCTGTGGCCCCCAAGGGTTTCAGGATTCATTACGACTTCACCGGCGGCGGGACAGATAACTACATGCCAGAATTGCTGGGAAAATTAGCACAGTCTCGCATTGCTGGTTGCTTTGAGGATTGTATTGATGCGGGGGACACGCTGGCTTCGATTGATTTGTGTCGTCGAGTACCGCTGCCCATTGTGCGTCACCAAGCACCGTTGGAAGCCACCTATGAGGTGCTGATGGGGGCTGGAGATGTGTATATGCGGGGCCACCAGAAGATAGGTGCAGCCATACGTTGTGCTGGTCTCTTTGCCGCGGGCAATATTCCCTTCATGTTACAGAACGTCGGTGGCACTATCACGCGCGCGATGACCACGCACATGATGTCCGTCTTTCCTACAGCCACCTTCCACTTTGTTACCACCACGGAGATCTATAAGAGCGATGTTGTGAAGGAAAGACTGGATCCGGTCAACGGATTTGTGCGAGTGCCGGAAGCACCTGGGCTAGGGCTCACACTGGATCGCGCTGCGCTAGAACGGCTAGAAAATTTGGATTTGCCAGCGCAGCCACCGTGGATTGTCAAGTCACGTTTTGCCAACGGTTCAATGATGTATAATCGCTATGATCCTGCTAATACTCGTCATTTTATGGTGAGGCCAGATTGGCGTGGTGGGTTAGTCCCAATGAGTTATGACGCGCCCATTGAAACCGAGTATTGGGACGACGATGGTACGCCGGCGTTTAGGAAGCTGCTTGAGCGAATCGAGCGGGAAGGGATGGTTCTGGAAAAGTAGGGTAGGCTGATACACTAGTTTTTGAATGCAGGCATGATCTCTTCGGCGAACTGGTCGAGTTGCTCCAATATTACACTCTCCGGTGTGCCTACAGCGTTGTTGACGGTAACTTGATCAAGTCCGGGATAGCGTTTCTGAACGTCCATCAGTTTTTCAATGATTAATTCCGGCGGTCCACACAGCCACGAACCTGCCTCCACAGCGTCCTGCAGCGTTGGTAAACTAGCGGTGCGCGCTAGCTGCGGATCTGCTATCGCTTCGATCTGTTTGTCCGTCAATCCACGCACGAACCCCAGAGGCGCGAACATCTTCATGTGCTCTTCAAAGTAGCTACTCGCCTCCTCGATCGCCTTTTCCTGCGTATTGGCAATGTGGTAGGAGAAGCCGATAATAAGGTCACCACCCAGTTCCATTTCTCTACCGTGACTCGCCTGCACCTGCTGCCAAGCATGTATTACCTTTTCCGCAGCACCACCCGCAGCAGCACCACCGCCGATCATACCCTTGATGCCATGTTTTGCCATAAGGTTAAGTCCACGTTCACTAGCAATGAACCAAATTTCGTAATCATTTTCCTGTCTCCAGAATAGTTGTCAGGTTGAGTCAGATCTCCCTGTCTAATTGATGCTGCCTGAACGCTGGCTAATCACTTTACTATTGGTGAGCCTTAGAAAATTTCAAATTTCCGCACGGTTCACCCAATGTGAGGACCGCTATACTTCTGGTGCTGAAACGCCATAAGATGCTGCTGCTTCAACCAGTCGATCCCACGTTTTCTCTTCGATTGGGATGCCCTCTTTCATACGTTGTTCACGGCTCCGTTCCTCAAACTCGCCGGGAGCAAACACTTCATCAACACCGGGCAGTTTTTCGGAGGATTTTATCCATTCGGTGAGGTATTCAATCTCCTCTTGATAGACATCAAGATCGATGAAATCCTGAATCTTGATAGCGAGCATCACAATTCCGCTTGCCCCACGGGTGGGTTCTTGACGGCTGCAACCTGCCCACGAAAGCCCACCGGCGATGGCATCAATCATAAATCCGAGACCAAAACCCTTGTGCCCGAACTGAAAACCGCCCACCGGCATTACTGCTGTATCATCATGACGGTCTATGAAAGCGTTCGGATCAGTAACTGTGTTTCCTTCTGAGTCAATCATCCAACCTTCTGGCATCTCTTCATCACGTGCACGCTGGACCAGTATCTTCCCGCCTGCAACAACACTCATCGTCGCATCAAGCATCAACGGTTCGCCGTTTTTGCGAGGGACTGCGATCGCAATTGGGTTGGGTGGGAGTCTTCGGGAGGTGCCGCCGAAGGGGTGCATAAAGCGTCCGCCGCCATTTAGGAAAACGAGCCCAATCATCCCCTCTTTTGCGGCGATTGTGGGATACGTTCCCATCCGTCCGGCGTGTCCGCAACGGTGGAGTCCAACCCCGCCGAATGTGTGGGTTTTCGCTTTTTCAATCGCCATCTCCATCGCTTTCTGAGCGATGACCATGCCGAGCCCGCCGTTGGCGTTTATCACCACTGTTGCAGGGGTTTCACGGACAATTTCCATCTTATCCGTTGAGGGACCACCGCTCATACCGCCTGCGTAGTTGGGAGCATTGATTACGCCGTGTGAATCGTGCCCCATTAGGTTGGAGTCTACGACATGATCGCTGACGATGCGTGCGTCTTCCTCAACGCCTCCGGCACCGATGTACATATCATAAACAAATTTCCTTAAAACATCATGATGAACTGTAGGCATAAAAACCCTCCTGACTAATGATTTTTACGATTTTCTAGTAATCGCAGTTGTGACTTTTGGTGTGTTTCCCCTTGGCTAATCGTTGGTATAGACGATATTTTACCTTTTAGCACTATTTTGGTGTGATCAATTGCTTTGGGGGACTCAGGACTGTGAAATTCTGCCTGTAACGCCTCCCAATCTTGGGCCCGGAGTGTGACGACTTCGTCTAGGTAAACACTCGTCCATATATTTCCAATCCGGGAGTTCGATACTTGTTGCTTCACTTTATCGCGTGCGATCATCGCGTATGTCTGATCGAGTTCAAAACCGACGTAGTGCCGTCCAAGCCGCTTTGCAGCTATTGCTGTTGTGCCTGTCCCCAGAAACGGGTCAAGCACTGTATCACCCTCATCAGTGGACATTAAGATGATACGCTCTAACAAATGAATCGGCAGTTGACACGGATGCGGATCGCGATATTTGTTGTGCTTTATCCGATGAATATCTGTCCATGTATCTGGAACAAGCGGGCCAAAAGGGTGCAACAGTCCCTTCTTCCCGCCGTAGTCCTTATGCAAATAGTTGCATTTACGACAACGTTTGTGCGGATAACGAATTTCGTAAAATTTATTTTGCTTTGCATCTTTGGCATAAAATAGGATGCCGTAATGTGCAGGCTGAAGCGTTTTCCCCATCGGTGCTGTGGGGGCATCCCACGAAATCCAGTGCTTAAAATCAGCGAGTTTGTTCAAAAAGCCCGCATAGTACGTCAACCATTTGGGGATGTTATGTACAAAAATTGACCCCGTTTCCTTCGTGACACGTACCATCTCCGAAATCCATTTTTCGCACCAGTGTAGATATTCTTCCAACTCGAGACTATCTCTTGTACTATGATATTTCTTCTTCAGATTAAAGGGTGGATCGGCGAAGGTTATATCAACGCTGTTATTGGGAATTTGGCGAAACAGTTCGAGACAATCGCCCTGAATAATTTGATCGGTATATGTTTCCACTATTTTTGAAATTCCTTGACATTATAGCATTACACAGTAGCAAACTCAAGCGTATTATCCAGTTGACCGAGGATATTTCAATAGGGTCATGTAAAGATTAGTGCAATAAAAGCCACAGGTGCTTGTCTCCCGGCTTGTCGGGGCGTTCCTCTCCCCCTGCTCGCTTTCCCCACCGCTTGCGGGGGGATTCAGGGGGAGTAAGGAGGGGCCCTTCACTTCGTGCTTGGCACTCTTTTTTAATATGAGCGTTCGTTTTATATTACCCAAATCACCGCCATTAAAAATAAATAGACATTCATCGTAGGGAACGCAGATCTGCCGTTCCCTACAACCGAAATGCGTAAGTCCTGATTAAGACGTTACCTCTGTGTTATGTTTATTGAACGGACACCCCCAACCCCGGCAACCCCTCCACAATCTCAACCGTCTCCAAACTGACCGTAATCACCTTCCCGATGAGTTTGACGATGTACCGTGGATCGTCCTCACGGTTCGGGTCGTTGACGAGGCCGCTGCGTTTGTCTGTCTTGACGCGATACTGATCTATCACCCATTCCAACGCCGACCGATTCCCAAGTCGATAATCGAAAGCCTTCGCGGGTATTCCGTCAAGGGTCAGGAAATCGTTGTATACCAGCTGCGTTTTGTCTTTGGACAACTTCATCTTCTCCACGCGCCATAACCCCCTGCCCCGCAGGCGGGGAGAAGGATCGATCGGCACGTCACGATTTTCGATGAATGCAAGCGGATATTCCTCCACCCCCTCATAGCCGAGGTGGATTTCTCCCAACCGTTGCCCTGCTTTGGCAAAGCCCAAAAGTCGGTGTGTATGGCAGGCGCGGCAGATCCCGCTTGAGGTTTGCCTGATACCGCTCCCGATAATCGGGGTGATGCAGGAGCGCGTAGACGTAATGGAAGATGTCCCATTTGCCGATGGTCTCGTCTCGGTAGTGTGTGCGGAATTGTGCTAACGCCCAATCGGTGATATTCTCTCGGCGGTTATTCCCGTTCTCGTCGTAAGTGTAGAAGGGGAAACATTGGGAACCATCAATGGAGGTTAATGTTAGATTAGGAATGATGTCTGTGCAAAAACACCAATAATCAGAACGTCCCCCAACACTTGGAACAATAATTACCCGATTTTCTGTTTCGGTCTTAAGCGTAGGAAAAATTCGATGCTGTTGATAACGCCTTTCATTCCAGAAATGATCAAAGTAGAGATATTTCCGAGTGAATGGACGATACAACGAGGTCCGAAAATGTGAATCGCTATAATTGCTTAACTCCAGTTTTTTTAGTGACTCCTTAACCCGATGGGTCCATTTGATGCGTGGGGCACTCGTATCAATGTAACTTTCAACGGGGATGTTAGAGTCATATCTTTTCTTGCGGTCAACAGCACTGTTGTATATTTCAATAAATGTGCGAACTCGTTTTTGCAGCAATTCAAGATCAAACGAGTAAGTTAAAATATCTCTGTTTGTAGCGACTCCCAAAGAGTAGAGACGAAAAATTGCTTTCCCATCTTCATCTTTCGCCTCCTTCGTTGCCTTGTTCCCTATTGGGATAAAGGTCTCAAATTCGGTGTGGAGCCCCTCTGTCAGCCATGTATATCGCTGGTCGGGGCTTATCGCCTGCCATTCAATGTTTCGGTAATATTTCTTTGTATCAAGATAGCGATACTTGTCCTCCTTGCGCCACAACTCCTCAACACGGGCGTAGAAGATTTCGGCTTGGGACTTTGTCTTGCTGTGGCGCTTAACGAAGAAATTGATACTCACACCGACCTGAATCCCAAAGACGTTGTGCGTTGTGCCTGAGAGTTTTGGGTTCTTGCGGACATTGCCACTTAGATCCAGAATGTAAATTGCATCAAAATCGTCCGCAAGATGTTTTCTCATCCCATCAAACGCTACGTTATCGAGAAAACTGTTGTTCGTTACAAAGGCGACAACTCCCCCTTCCCCGATTCGGTCCGATGCCCACCGAATCGCTTTCACATAGGGATCGGAGAGTTTATTTTTGAGTGTCGCTGTGGAGTCTTTTGCATAGGTCTCCGCAACCCGCTCATCCATCGTTGGATATTTCCGATTCTTGTTGTTGTCGTTCTCGTTGACCTGACCGACATTGTAAGGCGGATTGCCGATGACGACAAACATTGGCGTTTCCTTCTGTGCCTCAACGCGGCGGGTATTGTCAGGGGCAAATAGCGGCAACTGTCGGTCTTCTGCCAAATCAAAGGTATCGACGAGACAGATACCCTCAAAAGGACGATAGTCCCCCGTCGCCTCATAAAATTCATGCTCGATGTTCATCGACGCGATGTAGTACGGCAGCAGCATCACCTCGTTGCAGTGGAGTTCCGTTGTGTATTTATCCTCAAGTGCGGTGAGACGGATCTCCCGCATGGTCCGCACAATGAAATTGCCCGTTCCAACAAACGGGTCGATGATATGAACACCGGCATCGGAGAGCGAGCGATTGAATTCGCTCCTAGAATCTCCTCAACGCTTCGCACTATAAAATCGACAATCGGTTGCGGCGTGTAGACAATCCCGTGCGTATCGGCGACCTCCACCGAAAAGCCTTGAAAAAACTGCTCGTAAACCGTGTTGAGAAACCCCTGTTTCTGGGAGAAGTCGCCAATGGTCGCAGCGGTGCGCTCGATTGCGATGTAAAAAGGGTCAAGGCTACGCAGAAAATCTTCGCGGCTGAAAGCGTGAGACATCAGCGCGGTGATGACCGTTTCGATTTCGCGGGCGATAACGTTGCGGCGGGTGAATTCGGAGTTACTAAACACGGTTTGGAAGATTCGCTCCGTCAATAGATGCTGGATCAACATCTCCTCAACGGCGGCTTCGGAGAGGTTCGGGTTAATTGATTGACGGCACTTCTCATGGAAAGCAGTAAAGGCAGCGGTAAACTCACGGTTCGCGCCCCGTTCCTGTTCGATTAGTTCTGCCAAGCCGTTCCCAAGCGCGGGCACTCTATCTCTGAACTGTGCAACCGCCTCCTCCCATTCGGTGTACGCTTGCGGACGGTGAGAAAAGAAGGTTTCGAGGGTATGTATCAGTTGCGTCGGGTCGGTCAGATCGGCATCGAGCCGCTGCTGATTGTTCTGCCAAAGGATGGCGCGGTGTGGGGTTTGGAACAGGATGTTATCGCGGGGGTAGCCTATTTCAAACTTGCGGAGCACTTCGGCTGGCAGGTCGTCGTGGATGTCCTTCGCCTCCCAGTAGCCGTGGGGAAGTTGGAAAGTGTCGATTAACGCACCATCAATGACAATCCGCTTACTTTTAACCCCCCTAGCCCCCCTTGTCAGGGGGGACATTTTGTTTTTAGCTCCCCTAGCCCCCTTATCAGGAGTCATTGCGTGCTCAGGCACGAGGATCCAGTTAAATTGCCGTCCGCAGTGTTCAAGCAAGGCTTGGAATGCGGAACGGACAGCGGTTTCGTGGGAGACGCCGATTGACTCGAAACGTTGTAGGGAGTCGTAGTAGGCTTTGACCGGTTTGTGGGTGGGTTTGAGATTGAGGCTTGTCATGGGAGATAGGCTCAGTTAAAAGTAAGGGATTGGGCAGGCACAAGACCTGTCCCTACTGTTGCACTTAATTTTCGCCCCACGGTAGGTGCGGTTTCCAACCGCACCGCATAGGTGCCGTGGTAGGCTGAAACGGCGCAGTTGGAAACAGCGCCTACCAATTTGGAGTGTCTCATTAATTCTAAAATCTACTATAATTCTACTATATTTAACCTAAGTTGCTAGTTATTGAAAATCCGTCAGAACTGTAGGTCGAGATTCATATCTCGACACAAAACCGTCGATTTTGGAAAATCGACCTACAAAAATGATACAATGTGCACAGGGATTAGGGGCTATTGGTTTGAATAGGACCGCTACTAGCAACTTGCGTTATCATAATAAAAAGAAAGTGCAAAGCACAAAGGGAAACCGAATTTTTTTTCTTCAAAATTCAGTTTCTTTCTTCTGCCCCGGTCCTCTGTTGCACTAATTCTTACATGAGCCTTCAATTATAACTCAACGTGACTTCCATCGCTTCTCTACTTGAACCTCGGTTGCCTTGGAGCACGTTCTCTCTCCAGTCGCAGCTTTGACCCCTTCAACGGTAGCTGAACTCTTGCCCCATTCTGCAAGTGCGATTCCATAAATGCAAAGATTAGTTCCGTGCTTGCGTGTGCCACGCGGACGCCGCAACGTGACGGCTCGCCGGTATCGAGTGAATGAACCAGATCTTTGATGAGATTTGCCGTGCTGCTGTTGTGGTCAAATTCAGGGAAAGGCTCCGGCACAAAGCAGTTACGCCACCCCGGAACATCGGCTTCGCGTCGGATGTGCCACTGCCAACCATTGTTCCAGCATGTCACAATCCCTCTGTCACAAATTGCCTCCCATTCGCTACCGCGCGGAGAAAGAAGCGCGTGTGCTGTAACGCCATTTTCAAACTGAATTATCCCCTGACCATTCGGATCCTCTTGAACAATATCACCGTCGAAAATGCTGTCATCATCGGTGATATGTGCAGATGCCCATAAAGCGCGGTGGTCGCTATTCAGGCGCAAAATTAGGTCGAACTGATGGCTGGAACCGTTAAAAAGCGAATGGTTTCCATAGATGATTAGGGTCTTGAGGGCTCCCAATTCACCGCTGTCGATAACCTCCTTCATCTTGTCGAAGCCGGTGTGCCAACGGCGGTTTGTACCCAAGTTGAAGAAAGCACCGTTGCGTTCCACTGCTTCCACCATTGCGTCCGCCTCGTCCATGGAAGACGCCATCGCCTTTTCCGCGTAGATTGCCTTGACCCCATGCTCCACAGCATAGATGACAACTTCGGCGCGGTGTTCCGGCTGCGTTGCCACACTTACGATGTCCAAGTTCTCTTTGTCGATGAGTTCCCGGTAGTTGGTATATTGCCGCTCTTTGGGCACATCATATCGTTCCCCGAAAACCTCCATGACATCTGGACGCAGATCTGAACAAGCGACGAGATCTGTTCGTTCTTCGGCATAGAAGCCAGCCGCGTGTGAATACGGTAACGGAATTGCCTGATAGTCCGGCACTTCATTGTCAATAAATGCGCCCATTCGGCTACAGCCGATGACAGCAGCGCGGTAAGTTTTCATCCTTTTGCCTCCATTGTAAAGTGTAAAACGTATTTTCCCATAACGAGTCTTATCAAGATTTTGTCTTGCAAGTAATCATGCAAGCGGACACGTTTGGCAGTTTATTCAATCCCATATTCCTTCCACCGCTTGTCCACCAGATCTATAATTTCCTGAGACATCGTGATTTCGTCGGGCCACTCCCGTTGATAACCCTCCTCGCGCCATTTGGTCGTTGCATCAATTCCCATCTTCGATCCTGCTCCCATCAGTGGCGCAGCGTGATCAAGCACATCAACGGGCCCCTCAACGATAGTTACATCGCGCTTGGGATCGACGTTGCTGCCAACGCGGAAAAGGACTTCGTCTATATTCTGCACATCAACATCTTTATCAACGACGACAATAATCTTGCTGAACATCAGTTGACCAAGCCCCCACAGGCTATGCATAATCTTCTTGGCATGGTAGGGGTAGCGTTTGTCGATGGAGATTAAAGCAAAGTTGTGGAATACACCGAATAACGGCAGGTTCATATCGACCAACTCCGGCAGTTGTGTCCGGATCAGAGGCATGAAGATTCGCTCCGTTGCTTTACCCATGTAACAATCCTCCATCGGCGGTTTGCCGACAATAATTGTCTGGTAGATGGGGCGTTTGCGATGCGTGATAGCGGTAATGTGAAAGACGGGATATTCGTCAGCAAGGGAGTAGTAGCCGGTGTGATCACCGAAGGGACCTTCAATGCAGGTTTCGTCCGGTTCGATATATCCTTCAATCACGATGTCTGCATCTGCGGGAACTAGCATATCAATGGTTTTGCACGGAACCATTGGCACATTGGCTTCACGGAGAAATCCTGCAAACAGGAGTTCGTCAATACCGCTTGGAAGTGGAGCCGTACCGATATAAGACATGACTGGATCGCCCCCAATAGCGACAGCAACCGGCATCCGCTCACCTGCCTCACGGTATTCGCGGTGATGTCCGGCACCATCATGGTGGATCTGCCAGTGCATCGCCAATGTCCGTTCATCAAGTTTTTGTAACCGATAAGTGCCGACATTGCGCTGACCGGTTTTCAGGCTATGCGTGAAAACCTGTGGCAGGGTAATATATTTATCTGCATCAAGGGGCCAGCATTTAATGAGCGGGATGCGATCTAATGAAATTTCGTCGCCGGTCAAAACCACATCCTGACACGCCCCACGCTTGACCGTTTTCGGAGGGAATTTTGTCAGTTTGCTCAGAATGCCGAGAAGTTTTACCTTGTCAAGCAGCGATTCTGGAGGACCAAGCTGAATCATACCTTCAATTTCATCGGCGATTTCGTCCATATCTTCAACGCCGAGTGCCATCGCCATCCGCCGATAGGAACCAAACGCGTTGATTAGCAGCGGCATATCGCTCCCATCAACTTCTTCAAACAGCAGTGCCGGACCTCCCTCCTTACTCACCCGATCCGTGATCTGTGTAATCTCAAGATCTGGGGAGACTTCGGCTGTAATGCGCTTTAATTCGCCGGCTCGTTCTAATTCTCTTACAAAATCTCTCAGACTAGAATATGCCATATTATTTCTGCTTTCGTAATGTCTATTATCAAAAGTTATTGGACAGTTTTGTGAACGCTGTTCAACCTGCTATCTTACACACTCTATCTTAGCTTGCCCTCTGTCGATACACCCGTCCGCCCTTGACAACGGTAACCGGCACAAAGTTCTGTCTACTGATACGAGTTGCGCCACGCGAATCCATCAGTTGGAATTCACCTTCTCGCAGCTCGGAGATAATCGCGTCTCCCCAAGCACCGGGTGCTAGTGTGCCGATTTTGTCCGACATCAGAATCACCTCTGCCGGCACTGAAGTAACCTTTGCGATAGCGTCGTCAAGCGGCATACCGAGATGGAGAAATTTTGTTACAACATTTGCCAAGTCGTAAACGGGACCGTTGACATTATAGATGTGTAGGTCTGACGAGATTGTTTGTGGTGCAACCCCTTGGCTCAGCGCGGTTTCAACGGTATCCCATGAGAAAGACCCCGCACCGTGACCCACATCAAAAATGACCCCGCGTTCCATCGCCTCGTGTACTGATTTACGAACCTTCCTGTCATCGTCCAAGATACCACATCTACTCCCATGGAAGCAGTGAGTCACGATGTCACGCTCGCCCATAACCGCCAAGATGTCATCTATCGAATCGCACCAAGCATCTTGCGGGTGCACCATAATGGGTAGCCCTGCTGCGTCTGCCGCTTCACGTGCATGGTGTAGTGGAATCATCCCCGATCGCTCACTGACAATACTGTGCTTTGTCAATCGCACCTTCACTCCCAAAATTATATCGCGATGCTTTTCAATCATCGCACAGGCTTTATCCACATCGGCGTATTCAGGGATTTCAAACTCGCCAATTTCTTGTGTTAGCATCCCCTGTGACGAAATATTGATTTGCGCCAGGATGCGTGTTTCACTCACATCAATCACATACTTGCGGAAGCCGGGAAAAATATCAGCACCCGCCGAACCTGCGTCAACTACCGTCGTCGCCCCCTTTGCCAAACAGGTTGGGTCTGGCTCAATGCCAAAATGACTGACACCATAGAACACATGGACGTGTAAATCAATCATACCCGGCGTGACAAGGCAGCCACTAGCGTCCAGGACCTCTTGTGCATCTGTTTTTGGTAAATCATCACCGACTTCGGTGACAACGCCGTTTGAAAATGCTACATCTTTGTTTGTGTGAATATTTTGTGCGGGATCAATCAGGGTTCCGCCTTTGATTAGCAAATCGTAAGCCATGTTGTAATCTCCAAGCTGTTTTCAACAGTTTAATATTACATTGGGTTAATCCATAGAAAGATGTACCCCCCGTGCTTTCAATCCATGAATATAATTTTTGATAGATACTTCATTCAAGGGATTGGATTTCACAGAGATGACATCACCTTGTCCGATTCCGGGGTTGTTGACTAATGGATAAATATCGTGGATTTGATTCTCCTTCAGATCGAGTTCATATAAGTTTTCCAGTTCTTTAAGAGCACTCACATCGCTGATCCGATTCTTTGCTAGATAAAGCCACTTCAGATTTTTTAGCTTTGCGATTGGACCAATATCTTTGACTTTTGCGCCAATCAGGCTAAGATGCACCAAGTTCCTGCAATACTCCAATCCCTCTAGAGTAGCGATCTCTGCGTGTATCACCGACAGGTGTGTGACCCTTGCCAGATCGCTGTCAGTGAACGGATCGGAGGAGATATCTAACTTTGATCGAAGCGCACTTTCCAGATTTGCATCAGGTATATCCACTGTTGTCCCGATTACGTCGGAGTTCAAAGCGACTTGTGACATAAAGGTGACACTCAATAGGGATATACAGAGTAGGAGCATCTCATCTGAATCTTTTCATAAATATATAGTGAATTCAAAAAATAAATGAACACTTGCGCCCTACGGTAGGGGCGGTTGCTAACCGAACCGCATCGGCACCCCCCTTTATTCTACCCCCCCTTAGTCCCCCCCGCAAGCAGGGGGGAAAGCTAGCGGGGGGATTAAGGGGGGTGCCTACCAAACGGGAGATTGGAATGTTTCATTAATTCTAAGGTCCACTATAAATGATATAAAATCACAGACAATTTCTCAGGTTGATAGGATATTATACCCTAACATAGGTTTGAAAACAAACCTTATGGACCTGTGAATGTTGATTAGATGAGAAATGATAATTGACCATTTTTTCCGTTGCAAGGTTATGTGAGGTGTGCTATAATGGGCAAACTATTGGTCAATCAAAACGGTAGCACTTGAAACTTTTGGATTAAAGTTTGCTGGATTTTCAGGATTCAATTGATGAATTATTTAGGATTTATCCTGTTTAACAAGAGTTGAGGAATGGGCTAGTTCATTCCCTTCCTCATCAATCATGGAGGGGCTGCATTACCTCCTTTGAATTTTTGGTCTTTAAGGTTATCGGACACCGTTAACCTTGCCCCACTTGCATGGGGACACACTCAAAGACAGGGAAGAAGAATGAACTTGCGAGATATTTCTCTGGGACGCCATGCACCCTCAATCATCAATGTTGTTATCGAAGCCCCGAAGGGGAGCCGAAAAAAATATCGCTACCATGCAAAAAGCAGAAAATTTCGATTAGCATATGAATTTAGCATGCCAGTGCCAACAGAGTATGGTTGGATTCCAGAAACAGTTGCTGAAGATGGACATTTCCTGAATGCTATGGTAATTGCTGCCAACGCGAGCCACCCCGGTTATGTCTGTGAGGCGCGCCCCATTGGCGTACTAAAACGTAAAGACAGAGACCATCATGTTATCTGTGTGATGTTAGGTGATGAACGTTACACTTCGGTCAAGGATATTTCTGACCTAGACGTTAAGTTACTCAAAAAAATTGTGCAGTTTTTTGAACCCTATTTTGAATTATCCGGTTGGCTAAATCGTGCCGAGACGATTGAGGTAATTAAGGAAGCACACGAAGCATACATTGTGGGGCCTAAACCTCGTAGCCCCGATACCCGAATAGACAAAGATCCGGAAGATGACGAGAATACTGAAGGGATCAATGAAAATCTTGAAGAAACCAGCGTAGCAGAAGAGGACGCTGAACAGGTAGCTCGTGACGACCAAGGGGAGGCGGAAGATGCCGATTCCGACAATTGAATGGGCTGATGGTAGAATCCACTTGATCGATCAGACTCTGCTGCCAAATGAATTCAACCGGATTTATTGTGACGATGTAGAAAGCGTTTGGGAGGCGATTAAGTCACTTCGAGTTCGTGGTGCACCTGCGATCGGTATTGCAGGTGCGTTGGGGGCAGTGCTGGGGATCTGGCAGTCAAAGGCGACGAACTACCCCGACTTTGCAGCCGAACTCAAAAAGGTAACGGATTATCTGGCGACCTCACGCCCGACGGCAGTGAACCTATTTTGGGCACTGGAGCGCATTGAGGATACAGCGGAAAAGCATAAAAACCTTGAGATTGAGCAACTCAAAGGTGTTCTCCTTGATGAAGCGCAAAGCATTATTGAAGAGGACCGAGCAAAATGTCGCGCTATTGGTCAACACGGGTTAAATCTCCTCCGTAATGGCGACACCATTTTGACACATTGCAATGCAGGAGGCCTCGCTACCTCTGATTACGGCACAGCACTAGCGGTCATGTTCTCTGCACACGAGTCAGGAAAGAACATCAGTGTTTACGCCGATGAGACTCGCCCGCTGTTGCAAGGCGCGCGCTTGACAGCGTGGGAGCTTATGCAGGCGGGGATTGATGTGACGTTGATTTGTGACAACATGGCTGCACAGGTTATGAAGGAAGGAAAAATCCAGTGCGTCATTGTTGGGGCAGATCGGATTGCCGCAAACGGCGACACCGCCAACAAAATTGGAACCTATAACGTTGCGATATTGGCAAAGGCACACGACATCCCTTTCTATGTTGCTGCGCCAACGTCAACGCTTGACCTCTCTCTCGAAACCGGTAATCTGATTCCGATTGAACAGCGTGCTGCCGAAGAAGTGACAGAAGGTTTCGGTAGCAGGACAGCACCCGAAGGGGTCAAAGTCTATAGTCCCGCCTTTGATGTTACCCCCGCCCACCTCATTACAGCAATCATCACAGAAAAAGGCGTCGCTCACCCTCCTTATGAGGAAAGTCTTGCCAGCCACAGCGATTAGCGAGGCACAAAGCTGTGGTTCTTGACGAGCGTTTTCCCTCGTATTTAGCTATGTGCACCGTGGAGTAGTCGAACCGCTGTCGCTGCAATTCGATCCCCGGCATCTGGACACAGCTTACTAGACCGCGCAGTTCGGGGTTCATAACCCCCACCGATAAATGCCTGTGGTGTTGGAACGTACCCTACACAACCGTTAGCAAGGGAAACAATAAACGTCGGATCGAAGGGAGAACACTCCTGAATATCTAACCCATACTGACAGAAGTATTCCGCAGGCACAGCGATCAGTCCAGCAGGTCCAATCCGCATCATTTGTACTTCTGCCGTAACACTCGGTTCGATTTCCTTGATCTCTTTGAGCAATTCGAGCTCCCTTGCCCAAACTGTTTGATCTCCCCAAGACTGTGCTTGGTTGAGCGACGCATCGTCGAGGTCGCGTAAAGGAAGTTCGAGCGTGTCAGTTGTGCACGTCAACGTAACCTCAGCCGTATAATCCATTCGTGCTAATACCTTGATGACCTCCGCACCAACCGTTGTGCCGACATGCCAGCCCCAGCATTCACCAGATTGCTGCCCCCGATCCTTGAGATTATCGACTTGTGTGACATCGCCTGATGCTCCGTTCCCGAAAACGACGATCGCATGGTCAGCTCTCATTGCCTGCTGAACGGTTTTTCTCAGATAGTAAATGTAGTCGGCAGAAAACCCACCTCCGCCGACCCCCAGTGTGGCATGGCAACAGTAGTTGACCCAGCAGCCGAGAAATCTACACGATTGATTTATCGCACCGATAACCCCGACCATTGGATCAATAGGTCCTGCGACGTGAACGATATCGGGGTTACCCACTCCTGGATGCGTACGCTCTGAGCCATCTTTCATGCGGAAGCGTCGGTTGAAGGCAACGCTTCCTTCGTGTCCTGCACCAATGACCAACGTGGCAGGTTCCCGTTTCTCGTATCCCTCAATTGCTGCTTGTGCTATCTGTGCAGCAACGAAGTCACAGTAAACCGCATCCGATTTGCTCATGAAGACATCTGCAATAGGGCCGCCGTTGTGTGTGTGGCTTGCCGCGATTAGTACATTATCAGCGAGAATACCGGTCGCATCTGCAATTTGTCCCCGTGCATTCAGTATTGTTGAGCGTTTGATTGATAGTGCATCAAGCCCTGCTAGGATAAGTTGTGTATTGCCATCGTCTAGTACCATTGCGTTTACAAGAAGGTCATCATGCACACTTTGGGCAAAGCACTTACTAATACTTCCGGGCATTTCTGCACCGATTTCTGGTGTAATTACACGTTGACCAAATCCTACTCTAATCATTGTGAATTTTCCTCTGACGTGAGTGTGTTGAGTTAGATGTTTACGGTTTTGTGGATTGTGAATGACGACTGGTGTGATGATTCTCTGTGGCTTACCAAAATATGCTGAAGAAAACGGATCGCCTCGGAGTTTCATCCGGTAAATCATTAATGGAAATTCACAGAGGTTACTTAGGGCTATTCAGTTTTCGGCTTTTTAACCATTTGGGGCGAAAAGGTGCAACGAGGGAATCGCTTGGACAGTGAAGTATCGGGATTGGGAAACCCCTCTCACAGAAGAATTATAGTGAATTCAAAAAATAAATAAACATTTGCACCCCACGGTAGGGGCGGTGACAAACCGCACCGTATCGGCACTGTTTCCAACAGGGACTACCTAATGGGAGATTGGAGTGTCCCATTAATTCTAAGGTCCACTATAAATGACCTTAGAGGGTACTTTACTCCGCTTGAAGGCTTTATCTGCCTGTGGTATAATTCTAAGTTCAATAAGCATTAGATTATTCTATCATGAATTCAAGAAAAACGTTGCTGAAAAGATCCGCTCTGGGGCAAGAAAAACGTGCACAGATTTGGAAACTTCAGGTGCTTGATATGCAAAAAATGACATTAGACTGTCAATGGTTTGTTGTTTTGTTATCTTTTATCGGATGTACCTTTACCGCGCCTGACGAGGCACCAGAAGTGATGAATCCATCTGTGCCTTGGAGATCAACCGCGCTTTTAAGCGATCAGGTCAACGCTATCGCAGCAGATGCCAACCATATCTGGGTCGCAACCGACAAGGGGATTAATCGCTTCAACAAAGACGAAAATTTGTGGATCAGCTACACCGTCGAAGATGGGCTGGCGAATAACAAGGTCTCTAGCGTGGCGGTAGATGGGGAGGGTGTCTGGTTTGGCACAGAAGCTGGTGTTTCAAAATATCGCCCCAAAATTGATAAATGGACGACCTACACCCGCGACGATGGTTTACCGAGTAATCGTGTTATGTCTATCGGTGTGGATGGGAACTACATCTGGTTTGGCACGGATAAAGGCTTGAGCCGATATAATAAAGCAATTGACGTTTGGGCACTACGCACCACCGACGATGGCGGTCTGACCAGCAATGAGATTTCCGCTATCGCTGTCGAGGACGAATATGTCTGGTTTGCGACCGACAAAGGTGTATCCAGATACGATAAGAAGATCGATTCATGGACACAGTTGACCAAAAGCGAGGGATTGGCGGACGACAATGTCACAACTATCGCTATTGATGCAGATTTCATCTGGTTCGGCACAGAGAATGCCGGCGTGAGTTTATACAGCAACACAGAGCAAACATTTGTAAAAACTTACACACGCACCGATCTGCTTGAAACGGATAAGATTAATTACATCTTGGTTGATGGGCTGTATGTGTGGATCGGCACGGCAAATGAGGGTGTTCAAAGATATATTAAACCGGTTGATACATGGGTTCACTACAAAAGAGAAGATGGGCTTCCATCGTCAAACATCACAGCGATGGCAGTTGATGGCAAGTATGTCTGGTTCGGTACTTACGAGGATGGGCTAGCACGATTCGATAAGATTCGCGGGCTTTGGAGTATCGTTAAAAAGGCGGAAGGCTTGGTGAGCGATAATATCAAATCGATTGTAGAACGGGACGATGCCCTTTGGATTGGCACGGCGATGGGACTCAGTCGATTTGACTTGCAATCCGGGGCGTGGAAAACCTACACCAAAGCGCAGGGATTGACGACCAATTATATCACCCGTGTTGTGACTGGTGATGATGCAATCTGGGTAGGAACGTCAAAGGGGGTAGGACGATACCAGAATGATCGGTGGAAATTCTGGCGACATCAACACGGACTTCCCAGCGATTTTGTCCTCGATGTGGCGGTAGTCGATCAAACGGTCTGGGTTGGTACACGCAACGGGCTTTGCCAATACAATCAAGAGAACGATAAATGGCATACTTTTGAAGGCCTGAAAGAAACCTGGATAAATGCCATCGTTGTTGACGATGATTCCCTATGGCTCGGAACCGATCGAGGGCTAGCCCAACTGACCAATCAACGTCTCACGTTTCACGTCCCGATAAATCGGGCCCCTCGGAACGGGACATCCCGTTTAACGCATCACGTCAACGCTATCGCGATCGAGGAGGATATACTCTGGGTCGGCACACGGGGTGGTCTTTCCATGTTTGATAAACGTGAGGACAGATGGGATAATTTCACAACGGAGGATGGGCTGCCGAATGACAACGTGAGGACACTTGCAATCACCAAAGATGCGCTTTGGGTCGGTACACCGGGTGGGTTAGGCGTACTTTCTCGCAACGAATGGGGCTCCTCAGTGGCAGGATCGGCTAGATGGCGACAATTTGACCTAACTGAACCAGGGATAGAGATGGGACACGAAAACGTACGGGATATTTGCGTAGTAAAGGGTAAAATCTGGTTGGGGACAATCGGCGGATTGGGTGTTTACTTTCCCGAAGCTAACTCTTGGCGAGCAATTCGCGCACAGGAACGGACGGTTGTCCTGCGCCACAGCGATATACAACGCACAGAGATAGATGGTGATTGGGTGTGGTTTTTAGCATGGCAGAACACCTCTAACGGAGAAATCGTTCGGTATGACAGACGCACAGGGACCTGGACACAGTATATGAAGGAAGATGTGACGAAAATCCGCCACAGGGGTTCACACCAATCAGACCGAGATTCAGGGCAAGTCCGAGAGGGGACCGTGACCGGGGTTGGTAAGGCACCCTTACAGCCACTCACCCCGAATGATGAGACGCCAAGAGGCAAGTTCCGCTATGATCAACAGAGGAATAATTGGCGGAACTTGCCTCTCATTACCCAAATTGATTGGATGGAGGTGACTGATGATAGTGTGTGGTTTGCCACGGATGGGGGTGTGCTTGCTTATTATAAAAATTCGGATACGTGGCGGCACTACACTGTCAAAGATGGGCTGGCAGCGAGTAAAACAACGACATTAATGGTTGATGGAAATGATGTATGGGTCGTTTTGAGGGATAATCGTATCTGTCGCTATCGGCGGGATACGGATAAATGGGAGACCCATCAAGTGGTCTTTAAGGAAATTTCTCCTGATATGGAATCATACCGTACGCGGCTTGCGGCAGACAGGCGTTATGTCTGGGTTCCAGCACAAATGGAGGGGGTGGCACGTTACGACAAACAGAACGAAACATGGAAACGTTACACTGCCGCGAATGGTCTATTGGATGTGACCATCGGCTTTGTTATCGTGGACAACAATGAGGTGTGGGCTTACGGCGGCTGGGGTGAGGGTTTGAGCAAATATGATGAGAATACAGATAGCTGGGTCATCATTGATTCCAGCAAGGGGTTAGTTGCTGACCGGATACGGGAAGTTATCTCTGGAGTGGACTATATGTGGGTGTTGTATAACCAAAGTTGGTGGGAAGGAGACGACAGCGTCCCCGCAAGCGGATTCCACAGATTCAATCAGACTTGGCAGGTCTTCCGAGGCCATCCAGAGAGTGTAGGAAACAATTTCAGAGATGTGCAAGAAACGGCTGAATTTGTGTGGTTCGGAAGCCGAGAGCACGGTATCAGTCGATATGATAAGGCTGCCTCATCTTGGACGGTATTTACAGAAGAGGATGGGCTGCTGAACAATCGTATAAACTATCCAACTTTGAAAACCGATGGCAACTTCCTTTGGCTGGGCTGTCCCGACGGTATCAGTCGTTATGATATGCGTAAAGATAGCTGGACGGTGTACACGGGAATGCGCTCTGTACCCGCTGACGTGGTACATGCAATTGCCGTTGATTCGCACTATGTTTATTGTGGAACAGATCAGGGTGCAAGACGGTACGATAAACAGAATGACTTATGGTCGGAGAAACGTATTGTAGAAGAGCCTGTCAATGCGCTTGCTACCGACGACAAATACTTGTGGATAGCAACCGCTCAAGGCGTTACTCGGTTTGACAAATCGGCGCATTGGACAGATCTGCACGAAGCGGAAAACGGTTTGGCTGATACATTTATTAAGGTTGCCGATGTGGAAGGACGCACCTTATGGATCGGTACGGATAAAGGGGTGAGCAGATACAATACTCTCTCGGATGATCCCAATGCTTGGGAGACCTTTAGGCGTGCAGACGATGTGGACACAATGCTGTTATCCCAAGAATACGCCAATAGCCTCATAGATAATCGAGTGACCAGTATAGCAGTGGGAGATCGCTACGTCTGGGTGGGGACAGAGAGAGGTATCAGTCGCTATGACATGAAGAAGGAGGTCTGGGTGACTTATGCGAAGCAGGAGGGATTGCACCACAACAAAGTGAGTAGTATCTGCATTGATGGCGATTGGGTGTGGTTTGGCACGGAGGATGGCGTCAGCAGGTTAAACACGAAGACGGAAGAATGGCGTGTCTTCACATCATTTGACGGTTTAGCCAGCGATCAGATTACTAGTATTGTTGCAGAAGATGATTTCGTTTGGTTCGGCAGTTTCGATGCTGGAGTGTCGCGCTACAATAAGGTAACAACGGAGTGGAAACACTTTACGCAAAAAGACGGGCTCAGTCATAATCGGGTCTTTGTACTTGCCGTAGATGGTGATTTCCTTTGGGTAGGAACGGAACGCGGGCTGAGTCGTTATGACGCAATGACAGATACATGGACAATCTTTACCACACATTTCGATGAGGAAGAAGACCTAAGGTGATTTGAACAAAGGAAAACGAAAAAAAATCACCGCAGCGGAAGACAAGAAAGTGTGAAAGTGGGAAGAGGAGAAAGTGAGCAAAACCAATCTCACTTTCTGCTTTCACCCTTTCCCTACAGAGGGGTACACAAGGATGCATCAAGCTCGCATAATCTTGGGATTCATAATACTCCTGTCTTTGGCGGGTTGTTCCATACATGATCCACAGCAGATGCCCCCTGATTTTTTTCTTGATAAGGAAGGGGACGCAACCAGCCAACTCCTCAGTGACCGTGTCTTATCCCTAGCTGTCGATTCGCGTTATTTGTGGGTCGGAACCGACCGGGGGTTAAGTCGGTATGATAAAATGCAAGGGTGCTGGGATAATTTCACGGTGAAAGACGGTTTGGCCCACAACCACGTTTTATCCATCGCTTTGGACAATCTTCAGGTCTGGATTGGCACACGCGACGGTGTGAGTCGTTATGAGATCCCTACAAGTACGTGGACACGCTACATGCCGCGTGATGGCTTGGCGGGGCGAGAGGTCTCTTCCGTTGCCGTTGATTCGAGATTCATCTGGTTTGGTACGCCAAATGGACTCTCTCGCTACGACAAAGAGACGAATAGTTGGGCGCGGAAGCGCGAGGAGGATGGGCTCGCGGGTGACTTTGTTACACAGATCGTGATTGATGATGATTATATTTGGGTCGGTACAGAGAACGGGGTTTCTAGATATGACAAGCTCACCGATTCATGGAACAACTATGACAAGGACAACGGACTTATTGATAACAGTGTGACTGCAATTGCTGTTGACGAGGACTCCGTCTGGTTCGGTACGGAGAATAAGGGACTCAGTCGCTACGACCAACGGAACTCAGAGTTCGTCAGGGCATATACCAAAAGGGATCGACTGACGAGCGATCAGATAAACGCACTGGCAGTGGATGGAACGTCGCTATGGTTAGGTACTGCTGATAGCGGCGCGCAACGCTACATTTTATCTGTTAATACATGGCGGGAATACACAGCAGAAGCGGGATTGCCATCCAATCATATTACAGCAATTGCCGCAGATGGGAATGTGGTCTGGCTTGGTACGTATGAGCATGGGTTAGCACAGTATGACTTGCGCGGTGAGACGTGGAGGCTTTACAGCGAAATTAAGGCGTTAAGTGACAATGATGTGCAGGATATTTTAACGACGGATGAGTCGATTTGGGTGGCAACGCGATCCGGATTGAATCAAGCAGCCTATCTCGCAGATACGGAATTTTCGTTGGAACTTAATTGGCGGACGTTGAGTAAGGCAGAAGGTTTGGCGGATAACTACATTACCACTGTTGCGGAAGTGGGGGAGGATCTCTGGGTCGGCACGCCGCGCGGCTTAGGAAAGAGGCAAATTCCGCTACAATTAAAAAAGAACAAGGTGGCGGAATTTGCCTCTCGACATGAAAACGAGAACAGGTGGACGTTTTTTACAACGAAAGATGGGTTAGCGCATGACTTTATCACCTGCGTTGCATGGGAGCCAGCGAATGGAGCCACCGAGGGACAGGGACAAGGGGAAGGAACGGAAGAATGGAAGGGAGGGAAGAACAACAATACACCATACGCAAGCCAGTCGAATCACGTTTCACGTCTATGGGTTGGAACGAAGGCAGGACTTTCAACTTATGAACCTCAAAACCGCAGATGGAATACACATCCCTCTGGGCTGCAAATTTCTGGTCGTATTAATGACATCAAACTAGATGGCAATTTTGTTTGGATTGCTACCGCTGATGGGCTTGTTTACTATGATCGGATCACTGACGTATCAGGCAAACTAACCGAAACAGATGGGTTGCCTTCAAGGATAATTAACGCCCTTGAAATAGGAGGTAACTCTATCTGGATAGGCACCCAGTCGGGTTTAGCGCGCTTAGATAAGCCACTGGCTACGCCTCATGTTTCACGTCCTGATATATTGAGGATTTTCGTCCCGACACATCGGGTTTCCGCTCTGCGGAACGAGCGGGATTTCACGTTTGACGCCAACGTTAGAGCGATTGTCGTTGATGATTATACTGTCTGGATCGGTACGCCGTTGGGATTAGCAAAGTACGATACTGCGGCAAATCTATGGACGCATTACACCCGTGAGAACACCAACAGGGGACTCGCTTCCAATAATGTTAAAGTCATTTTGAAAGACAGTGGCAAGGTTTGGATTGGCACAACTGCCGGTGTCAGTTGTTTGGATAAAAAAACAGGCAAGTGGTCGAAACATGTTGCAGCAACAACGACAGAAGTGCTGCACTCGAATTGGGTCAGCAAGCTGACGGAAGATGGGGATAGGCTCTGGTTCGGTAACTGGAAGGATTCCACAGAGGGCGCAATTGTAAGGTATAATAGACAAACAGACACGTTCCGCTTCTTCAGCAAAGAAGACCTTCCATTGAAATCCATTGAGAGACCAATCACACGCATACACGGTCTGACCGTGGGTGAAAATGAAGTGTGGGTCGGCACCAATAGCGGGTTGTTACGCTATAACAAAATGACGGATACGTGGCGTCATTATACAGTGGCGGACGGTCTGCCAAACAACGAAGTCTGGACTGCTGTTCTCGATGCCCCATATCTCTGGACGGCGCATATTGGCGGCGTGGTGAGCCGTTATTCGCTTGAGTTGGATACATGGAAAACGTATGAAATCGTGCCAAGTGTAGAATGGAGCAATATTGGAACTATTGCCGTCGATCCGCAATATGTCTGGGTGACGACGGTTTGGGAAGGAATTAAGCGATACGATAAATCAACAGATACTTGGACAGCTATCACGGAAGCGCACGGCTTGGGAAACAATGAAACCAATGACCTGCTCATTGATGGCGATCATGTCTGGGTCACGGGCTGGGGAGATGCTAGCCGTTATAATCAATGGACCGAAGAATGGGAGATATTCTCAAGCCAGCGAGTGCTTTCAGACGTGAACTTTGGGCTCGACAAGGGGATCGATGGTGTTTGGCTTACATACTCCGGATGGAGCGGGCGGGGCGCGCTCGCGTCGAAGTATCACAATAAAACCGATTCGTGGACGACATTGAAACTCCCACAGATAGAAGGGGTTGATTTTGACCGCGCCAAGCAAGTTGTGGAGACCACCGACGCTGTTTGGTTCACAGCGGACGGACAGGGACTGGCTCGGTATAATAAAGCCGCAAAGGATTGGACATTCTTCAGTGAGGAGAATGGTCTGGCAAGCAACGACCTCATTGAGCATTCCCTAGTGGTAGATGACAATTATGCTTGGGTAGGGACAGCTGGGGGATTGAGCCGATATGACCTAAAGAAAGAGGTATGGACCACTTTCACCCGGTCGCCTCTAACGCGGACACTCCGCGAGTCGAAAGTGTACGCAATTGCCGCCGAAGGGCGGTATGTGTGGTTGGGGACAACCAACGGTTTACATCGCTATGACAAACAGACAGATCGCTGGTTTGCCCCTCGCCTGAAGGAGGTTGATGAGGAGGATGACACCCCAAGTATCACTTGCCTGACGATTGACGAAAAATATGTCTGGCTTGGCACTAACAAAGGCGTCCTGCGCTACGATAAAGCCGGAGATCGGTGGGAAAGATATACCGTTGAAAACGGTTTGCCGTCCAATACTATCCGAGATTTGGATGTAAGGGGCTACGACTTATGGATTTCGACAGATCGCGGCGTTGCAACCTTCAATCGTCTATCTGATGATCCGAATGCTTGGGAGTCGCATACACAAGCACTAGAAATCAAAGGCATGGGTGATGATAAGAAATACGCTCAGACTCTTTTGAGTGATGATGTCCGTTGCGTTGCGGTCGGCGAGAAGTTGGTGTGGTTTGGCACGGACAAAGGGCCTTGCCGATATGATAGAGACAAAAAAACATGGGAAGCCCTGACCATAGATAGCTCTGTTCTTGATAAGATCGGGCTTCAAAGCCACCTGACAGATACTAGTGTCATCGTTATTGATGAAGCAGATATTTGGTTCGGTACGGATAAGGGTGCGACAAGGTATAACGTCGAATCCGGGGATTTCGTTACCTACACGCGATCGGACGGTTTGGCAAGCGATGTTGTCACCTGCATCGCCTTGAACGGGGAGGAAATCTGGTTCGGTTCGGCAGATGCGGGAGTCACACAACTGGATAGAACCACGGGCGATTGGCGCGTCTTTAATATAGACGATGGCTTGTCCCATAATCGGGTCGAAGCAATTGCGTTGGACGGTGACCAACTCTGGTTTGGCACGGAGCGGGGCTTGTGTCGGTACAATCAGGAAACAGGGACATGGACAAGTTATGCGGAACATTAATAAGGATGAGAACACGGGAAGACGAGAGGCCGTGAAAACGAGACGATGCACTCCTTTTTTAAGTACGTGTGGAAGCGTGGAAGCGAGGGTGTGGGAAAAACAGTCCACCCCTCAAAAACTCGCTCCCTCGCCTACTCGTTTTCTCGTTTTCCTGTTATCCCGTTTTCCCATTTTTCTCCTACTATTTCACCTTGGGTGTGGTCTCACTCAAATTGATTCGTCGGAGAAAAAATCGGCGGCTCTGGAAAAAGCAGCGATAACCCAAACAGCAGCGGAACAAGTATTGGTAAGCGATAATGTCCGTTGTATCTCAACTTCAGTTGACTACGTCTGGGTAGGGACAGATCGAGGTGTTAGTGTCTATCATAAAGTAGATAAGCGTTGGACGAAATTAGACCGGGAAGATGGGCTACTCTCTGATGATGTCACTGCAATCGCCGCCGATGGAAAATCGGTCTGGATAGGTACGACTCTTGGGGTTAGTCTCTATGAATTGGAAAATAAACGTTGGAAAAAGTTCCAGCGGCGCGACGGCTTGGCGAGCAACAAAGTCACCGCCATTGTCGTGGACGGAAATTATATCTGGGTTGGGACCGAGGCAGGTATTTCGCGTTATGATAAGACAACCAAGGCGTGGGCGTTGCAACAAGAGAAAGATAAAGATCGGTTTAACGCAATCACCGAAATTGCTGTCGAATCCGAATATATTTGGTTCGGCACAGAAGACGGGCTGCGACGCTACGATAAGCCCAAGGACGCATGGAACACTTACACAACAGAGGAAGGAGTGGTAGAAAACCATATTCGCTGTATCGCTTTGAGCCCTGATGCTGTTTGGGTGGGTACAGAGAAATCGGGCGTAAGCAAATACAGTACAATCAATCAGACCTTCACCGAGAGCCATACCCGAACGGATCGCATAGAGAGCGATTTCATCAGGGCGATTGCGGTTGATGGGGACAATGTCTGGTTTGGTTCGGCAGACCGTGGAATTCGTCGGTACATCACAACAGTGGACACTTGGTTCAAGTACACTACAGCGCAGGGATTGGTTAGCGATCACATTACTTCGTTGGTTATTGATGGTAGGACTATTTGGATTGGCACTTACGAGCACGGTTTGGGGCGATACGATAAAGTGACAGATGGGTGGACATGGTATTCCAAACGGGATATGCTGGCGTCGAATCAGATTAAGACGCTGGTTTCAACTGGAGATGCACTCTGGGTTGGTACAAATAAAGGTTTGAGCCGCTATGCGCTTCGTGAAAAAACGTGGAGGAACTACACCAAAGCAGATGGTTTAACGACAAACTATATTACCGCTTTGGCGGGTGATGCCAATGATGGAACACTATGGGTGGGGACGCCCTTGGGGTTAGGGAAACTAGAGAAGGAACGGTGGCGTTTCTATACCGAGCAAAATGGACTAGTAAACAATTTCGTTACTTGCATTAGCCTCTCCAATCACGTTTGGGTTGGGACAAAAGGCGGATTGAGTGTCTTAATGGAGCAACCATCAACTCACCCACAATCGGGGCTTGAAACAATCGTCGAATCAACAGTCAAACAAAACTCGTCAATGGTGAAGTCCTCGAATCCCAACTCATCACGCATGACCTTTCACGCATCACATTCCTATCTCGCTGGTAAATGGGTGACAGCGGTGTTTGCAATTGGTGAGGAGGTCTGGGCGGGAACAACTGAAGGATTATATCGGAGAGATGCGGCGATAGATAAATTTGTACCCTTTTCAATGGTGACAGATTATGTCAACACACTTGTGTTCAGCCCAGATGGGCGATTGCTCGTCGGCACACGGAATGGATTGTGGGTTATTCGCCCTCCCTTTTATCCCCCCGCTAGCGGGGGGATAAGGGGGGTAACTCACATCACCGAGGATTTGCCGAACCTGAATGTTAGGGCTGTTGCGGTAGATAGAGAAACCATCTGGATCGGTACACCGGCTGGCATTGCACGCTCTGATGGAAACCGAGTGCAACAGGTTGTTACGATGCAGCCGGAGGGTTTGCTGCATGATAATGTTCAGAGCATTGCTGTCGTGGGTGAACAGGTTTTTTTCGGTACGGTTGCTGGCCTTGCTGTCTACGAGATGGAGGAGAATCGCTGGGAGAAGCATACACCATATCACGATACAGAGATTTTGAGAGAAGATGAGGCACGTTGGATGGAGTTAGACGGGCACCACTTGTGGGCCCTCAATTGGGCGGCTTCCCCAAATGGTGCAATTTTGAAATTTGATCGCCGCACCGATACGTGGATAGAGTACACGAAGGACGCACTACCACTCTCCTCCGAAGTCCCGTTTATTACCGCGGTTCGCCGGCTGGCGGTGAGCACAGAAAATGTCTGGTGCGCTACAGGGGATGGCGGTGTTCTGCGATACAATAAAATATCTGATACATGGACCCACTTTACAAAGTCATCGGGGCTACCGGGACACCATGCCACGCTAATCGAGATTGACGAACCAAATGGCGTTTGGGTCGCCTTTCTAGGGGGCGTGGCGGCGCACTATGATACGCGAACTGAAAAATGGGAGTCAATGCAAGTGACAGAAGCGGGGCCCGGAACGTACATCGAAGACATTGCCTGTACGAAAGATTACGTCTGGTTTTCGACAAATGGCGTTGGGGTCAAGAGGTATGAGCGGACGACGAAAACTTGGCGGTCATACACAGAGGCGCAAGGTATGGCTTCGCGTTCCGGCGAGTGGATTGCGGCGGACGAAGAGGGGGTGTGGACTAGCGGTGGAAGTTCTTACTCGTGGGTCAGTGACCGGGGAACGAGCGGTGTGAGTTACTATCAGTCCACCGACGATACTTGGACAATTTATGATAGACGCAAAGGGCTGCGGGTTAATTGGACTCGGTATGGGCAGGTCAGCGAGGATTACGTTTGGTGCTTCGGTTGGAGTGGTATTAACAGATACGATAAAACTGGCAAGTCATGGACCTCCTTCACACACGGTGATGGACTTCCTGAATCATCAGTTGAAGCGATTTCGGAGGATAGCGATGGCTTCTGGGTCGGCACAGGTAGCAAAGGCGTGCTAAAATACTCACAAGCATCCGGGGCATGGACAATTTACACGGTCGAGGATGGACTCGTTCATGATAGCGTTTGGAGATACCAACTGAAAGCCGATTTAAAGTACGTATGGGTGGGTACATCGAGGGGCTTGAGCCGTTACGATAAGGAAAAAGGAATATGGACCTCTTTTACCAAACCGACAACTTTGGCAGATCGGCGAGCGGTAGCTGTTGCTACCGATTCCCGATATGTTTGGGTCGGTACACACCGCGGCTTGAGCCGATACGATAAGCGGTACGATAAATGGAAACATTTTCAGAAATCGGAGGAAGAGCGAGACGAGGAAGACAATGGAGACGAAGAGGAGGACGACGAAGAGGAGGAGAAAAATGAACTTGTTGATAACAATGTCATTGATTTATCGGTCGATAGGCGGTATATTTGGATTGCTACTGAAGGTGGTGTTGGTCGGTACGATAAAATCGCGGATCGGTTTGAATCGTACACCCAAGAGAATCAACTACCAAGTGTTGATATTCGAGCGATTGTCGAGAATCGAAGCGATGTGTGGATTGGCACGAAAAACGGTATTAGCAAGCACAGTATTCTTTCCGAGGATCGCAATGCTTGGGAAACATATAACGCCGCTATTGAGATCTTGCCAACGGTGGAAGGAAAATACGCTAAGAGTCTGAAAAATGACGATGTTCGATGTTTAGCGGTCAATGACAGCCACGTTTGGGCAGGGACAAAAACAGGGGTTTCGCTCTATACACTCAGACAGGGGACATGGGCCACCTTTACCCAACAGGAGGGGTTAGCCAGCGATGAGGTCAGTTGTATTACCATCGACAAGGGGCAGGTATGGTTCGGAAGTGGGCGAGGCGTAACAGTTTACGACACCGTGAATGAAACGTGGAAGATACTTACGGAAGCCGATGGCTTGGGTTCAAATCTGATTACGTCAATGGCAATCCGCGGAGATCAGGTCTGGTTCGGTACATTCGACAAGGGGGTTACCGTGTTAGACAAAACCACCGGACAGTTTACGACCTTCACTAAAGCCGATGGACTTCCCCATAATGGCATCCTATCAATTGCCATTGATGGCGGCTACGTCTGGTTTGGTACACATGGCGGATTGACTCGATATGATTCTCTGATGGGTACGTGGACGGTTTATACTGAGCGGTTTGACCATGACGGAATATAAGGGGTGAAATGCAAAACACAAATTATCTTAATTATTGGCGCAAAGCCGTAAAGAATTTTAACGCAATATCGCAATGTCGCGATGTCGCAAAGTTGTTTTTATTATTTTTCTTTTCTTTGCGTTTCTGCGTCCTAGCGTCTTTGCGTTCTTTTTCGTCCTGTTTTCACGTTTCACGTTTTACGCTTTCCGGCTTTGTGTTTTTTTTCCTCTTCAGTTTTCTAACCTTTCCGGTGGAGGCGGAGGATGTCTACAGTCTATTTGGTAAGCTTTTTTTATCAGGGCGTGTGGAATATGATTTCACCAATAAACGCGACTTTCTCGCAGATACAGAGGAGGATTCAGTCCGGCAGAACGAGTTCGATTTTGACCGCGTGTTTCGGCGCGGCTTCCACAGTGTGATGATTATTGAGGAAACCGCTGGCAATGTCAAAAATATCTTGAGTTTGGGAGAGGTTCCTACCACCTTTACGAAGTTTACTTTCGATCAGATTGATCTTTCAGGTGTACGCTGGGATGTGCGTTCCGAGCGCACTGATTGGATGATCTTAATGGTTCCCGGTCTGCTCAACCCGGTAATCGGTCAAGAAGATGTCAAGGGATCTGGCATCGGCATACGTGAAGTGACAAAATTTGGAAAATCCAAGTTGGGGGCTTCTTGGTACTTCCGTGATACGCCGGTATGGGCTATAGACATGGAAACCAACTTTGCCAACTACGGTCTGAAAGCAGAGTTTGCTACAACGCCAAAAAGTGCATTAAGAAAGGATCTCAGGTCACGTTTTGAGGCAACAACGACAGTGTTTAAGGCCTTCCGAACTGTTGGGGACACAATCTTTCAGGGGGAAGCCTTCCGCGTCGGCCCCCGTTTCGATGCCTCCCGCTCTGTTGGGGATAATGATGATCAGGATCGGTACACTGATAACACGTGGCTAGATCCGCCTTCTCTGATTATTCCCGGTGACCTCGATAAGAACAACAACGGTACTTTCGATTATGAGGATGATATTCTGCTCTTTGATGTCGATGAGGATTTCCTTGACGAAAGAGATCAGAATAACAATGGCCTCCGGGACGAGGAAGAGAACGATAAAGATCCGAACTATGAATTTGATGCTGGCTTGCGAGGTCTGCGGCTGCTGATGAAACGGAAGACAAATCGTAGTGGAAGTTCCACAGACCTTGATGTTGGCTTGCAGTTTGAAAAAGACCTCAGAGATACAGCGTTTCGCTATTCTTCGACATCAACAAAAGCGTTCACCAATGTAGTTTACAACAAGGATCTCTCTCAGGAGGCTACCCTGATTGTTGAGAACGAATTGAAGTGGGTAAAAGACCGCATTCCCGATGAGACTTGGTACTTTGCCGGTTTTTTAAGCCGGGAGGAAGGCCAACTTTACCGGTCTCAACCTGATGTGCAAAGAATGGAAGCGCGAGGGGAGGTAACGTTTTTTCCTATAGATGGGGGGGTTGAGGTCGAGAAGCGGCGCAAAGATCCATTATTGATGCAGAATGATCTCATCAACACCGCTAAACTCACTTGGGAGTATTCGGGAATTAAGCAGATGGTCACAACGGGACGTTTCAAACTACGATACAATCTCGATTTTGACCGGAATAATAAACATTACGAAGTCGGCATCCTGAAAACAAACTACCGCATCCGTCCATCCAAATCGATCGAAATTACGCCGATGTTTAAGTACACGATTCGCAACGGTTTTCAGATGGCAGAAGACCGTCTAGAACATCTCTCATTGGTTGGGGAGATTGATGGTGAAGAGGCTTTACGCAATATCCGACTTCGCGTAATTGAAGCGGCGGATGTGCGTGATGCGGCGGCTGCATTGATTCTCAAGGTTGTTTATCAATTCACCAAGACAATCAAAATCACCGGAGGGGGGCAGGTTCTATTCTTCAACGATATGCGTGATGATGGAAACGATTTTACTCGCCAAGCTCTCCTCGCGGAGATGGAAAAGAGCTTTGTCGCCTACGAAAAAGAGCTGTTTCTCCACATCGGCGCGCAATACATCGATCAACGCGCCAACGCGGATGTGAACGATGATAATTACATGGAAACCTTTGTGCGTGTTTTTGGCAAATTCTAATTTGCGATCGCAGATAACGCAAAAAAGAATCCACAAATCCTGACCCCCTAAAAATCCTATCTCAATTCCTCTGCGCTTGTTACCACTTTGTAATCCACACCAAGCGCATTTTTGAAATGCTGCTCACCACAGAGAACCTTTCTTTTTTCGTCTGGCCGAAGATCGTCTAAATTTGTTGTGCCTTTGGTTTCACGAACAAGATACAACATTTGCTCCCCTGTTGGCTCTCCGTGTACGTCGCGGGGTTCTACGACAATTGCCCAATCGGGATTATACTCCCCAATCGGAGTGGGTACTGTAAAGAAAGCAGGTAACTTTAGGTAGAGCTTGACATCATCCCGCTTTTCTAATCCTTCGACAAATTTTCGTTCATTATCCGCATCAAATATTACATGGTCATAAACTGAACGCTGAGTAGGGATTAAATATTCCTCCCAACTTTCTATGCTTGCCTCAAGCTGGCACATCTCGTAGCACTCATCTATTTTTTCATACTGTATCCCGTCTATTAGTTGGTCAGTCAGTTTTTCCTTGATAATACGTACGGCAACAGCAGCAAATTCGGGCGGATTGTCTCGTGCCGCTTGCTGTTTTCTAGTGTGCATGAAAATTTCTAGGAGTGTTTTTCTCGTGAGGCGTATCGGGGGCGTTGTATTCTCTAGCATGTGCATCATTACATCAACTAGGTTTGGCAACGTATAGCGTCCTGATAGGTTTAATGCTGTTTTCCTTTCATTTAATAGCATTGCGGTAAAAATCTGCTCGTCATCAACCTGTACTTGCGCTTTCGTTATAGCGATACGAGGTGGCCGGATTTCAGATTCGTCTAATGCGGCAGCGACTTCTTTGATTAATAGATCTGTGTCTACAGTGACAGCATAGCGGGTCTTATGTTTAATCCGTTCCCACAATTCCTTGAACTCTGGCTTCAGGGTGTATTCTTTCCGTAACTTTGCAACACCGCGCTTGCGGGCATTCGCGGGGCGTGGTGCTAAATCTTGGTCCCCGTATTCCTCGATCGTTTCCGTCTGAAGGCGTTCTACATAGCTTGTGTAGCTTTCATTTGCGATGACTGTTAGAACGTTTACCTTTTCTTCATAAATACGGTTTCCTACCTGATCCACTGCCAATCTTACGCCTCGCCCGATTTCTTGACGCTTTTTCATTTCAGAGGCGGTCTGGTTGAGTGTACAAATTTGAAAGACATTGGGGCTGTCCCACCCCTCGCGTAAAGCAGAGTGCGAAAAAATAAAACTGGTTGGTTCTTCAAAGGATAACAGTCGTTCCTTATCTTTCATAATTAGGTCGTAAGCTTCAACATCTCTCTGTGCTTCTCCGGTCTTGCTGTCTTCGTAAATAATTTCTCCACTTCTCGTCTGTCGTTGTGCAAAGTAAGCGGCTTGTACCTCCTCAACATCTACATCTTTCCAGTTAGGGTATTTCAGTTTCAATTCATTAAAACACTTTCTAAACAGGGATCGAATGATGCCTTCATCCCCCACGTAATTATCAACTCGGTCAATGAAAAAGAGCGATAGTACCTTAATACCGTGAGGTTTGAGTCGTCTCTGCTTGAGAAAATGTTCCTCTATCGTATAACGGATTTGTGCCTCAAAAATCGCTTCTTTATTTTCGCCTATTGATTCACCCGTGGAGAGTTCCACACCGTTAGCAAACCGAACAAAATTACCTCCCGGATTTATTTCGTCTACGATATAACCGTAATACTCGGGGCGGTTTGTTTTCTCCGTCAGGTCATCTCCGAGCTTCCCTGTTATACGCTGTTCCTTCACCGTTCCGTTATGCATCAGTTTGTGCACAGAGAACCGTGCAGTTACAATATTTTTTCGACTTTGAATATCATTTACTTTGACAAAGGGTTGATTCACATCATCTGCTTGTTCAACGCCTGCCACCTCTATCCGTTTGACCAACCCTTGTTGATACGCTTCAAAAGGAGTTAGACGGTAAACCAAGTTGTATGGGTTCCGATGTGTTGCACTATAGCGCAGTGTGAACATTGGGTTGAGTGCGGCGAGGGCTCTCACGCGCAATTCACTCACCATGTTCTGAGGTTCATCTAAAATTAAGATAGGGTGCGTTGCTTGAACAAGATGAACGGGTGTCTCGCCCTGAAGCCGGTCTGTTGTTTGATGAATCACATTGGAAGCTTTGTTAAACGAGTCGATCGTCATAACCATTATCTCTACACTGTCTGAAAGCGCGAATTGACGTACTTGAGATAACTTTGCCGAATCATACGCGTAGTAACGGTAAGGCGGGTTATCATAAAGTTGCCGCAGGTGTGTCTGCGTGATTTCAAGGGTTTTGAGGACACCCTCTCGGACAGCGACGGATGGAACAACGATGATAAATTTTCTCAATCCGTACCGTCGAAACAGTTCTAATATAGTCCGAAGATACACATAGGTTTTGCCTGTACCGGTCTCCATTTCAACAGAGAAATTAGGAAAACGAACCTTCGCGTTTTCACCGAGTAAGGGAATGTCTGCCTCAATACATTGAAGATCTTCGTCTGCGGGCAAGTCATTATCTGCTTGCACCCGCCTCAAGTTCTGTAGAATAGTGTCATCGTCCACTTCAAGGTTGTTCGGAATGGCTGCTAGCCCTTCCCCGGTTAAATCTAATTGTTGTGCAGTATGGTATTGCCCATCAAACAGCTTTGCAACGGACTCAATCGCCTGAAGTTGGAAGGGTTGATTGGACTCAAATTTAAACCGCATTGGTTGTGGCTCCTGTTAGGCTTGCATCAAAGAACGCGCCAATGAATTGCGCTACTACGAACCGATCCGCTTAAATAGTTCAAGGGTGTTCATAATTCAGTCAATAGCATACGGCGGACAGAGACACCTGTGAGAGGGATCTCCTGATCCCGATGGTTTCCAAAATTGAGGAGAGTCGTGGCAAGGATGCCACTCTCACAGAGAATATTTATGAACACCCCCTCAAATAGTTTTTAGGCGACACTGGAGAGCTAGGTTGGCTGCTTTTGTATCGTCTAGCGCTTGATCACGGCAGACAAATAGATTGTCAGTTGCCAGTTCTAGTTTATTCAGTTCGTCTTGGAAGAGCTCTTCGTCTAAACAGATAAAGAAAGACTGCTGTTTATCAGCGGAAACTACCCGGAAAATGGTGTTTTTCTCAATGCCTACAACCGGTTCTATAAAACTATCAAGTCTATACCCTTCCTTAACCGCAACTTCATAGATCACATTTTCCGCTATCCAACCTTCGATTAAAGGGCTATCAGCAAAAAGTTGCATCTGCTCTGCATAGGCGTCCGAGGCATCTTCCTCAATTCCATCCCATAACCGATAATTTGATTCTGTTAATTTGAAAACTCTAACCCCAGTGCAATTTCTTGGTCAAATCCACGGGATTCACCTGCCGGATCCGAGATTGTCTCATAGCCTGATTTTCGCGCTTCAGGGCAGACCCTTCTGGCGTTGGTTCTGGTAACTGAATCATCAATCGTTTGCCCTCTTGTTTGATAAGTTTCATTGGTTCGTTTAGCACAGATGGGGAAAAGCGTCTAAGTCACATTTGCCGCATTTTACCAATTTCTTGTTTATCATTTGATAGCGAGCACCAGATTGCCGACGTGCTCGCTCTTTAACCACCATGTGCGTATCTAAGGTTATGTTAGATGATTTTTAGACGCTGGTGAGCCAAGCGTCTCATAGCCTGATTTTCGCGCTTTAGACCCTTCTGGCGTTGGTTCTGGTAACTGAACCATCATGAAGCGGCGGCTTCCTCCGTCTACCTTGTTCAGTTCTAGCACCGCTTCTGCTGTTGTACAAGATCCCGCAAAAAAATCGAGAATGATATCCCCCTCGGAAGGTGATGTCGAAAGTTCTAGTATTCTCTTTATCAAGGCGGTAGGTTTAGGATTATCGAAAATTCCGCCTCCAAGAATTGCCTTTAATGCCTCATTTGCCTCATGGGTGTTGCCAACCTCATCATTTAACCAAACAGTGACAGGTGTTATCCCAGGCTTGACTTCGGAAAGGTAGGTTTTCCTTGCAGGCGTAGATGTCCCATCTTTACCAAACCATATCTCATTATTTTTATCAAGTTTAGCAAACGTCTCTCTCGAGTAACGCGGAAATGTGCCCGGCGGTGGGGACCAAACGACCTTATTCCTAAACTTATATTCAAAAGAACCATTTTTTCCGCTTTTGGCGTGAAGTGGAGTCGCTTTCCATTCTCCTCTTGGGTCATTATCAGGATTCGTGTAAGTTGCCTTTTGATCATCAGTACGAGGCAGTAAATTGAGCTGAAGTAGTTCTTTGTTACGCGCAAAAACCAAGATATAATCATGATTATTTGAGAACCATCTTGCATCATTACTCCTTGTATACTTCTTTTGCCAGATTATGTTTGAAACAAAATTTTCTTCTCCAAAAACCTCATTCATCAACAGCCGTAAGTTGTGAACTTCATGGTCGTCAATACTGACAAATATGATTCCGTCATCTTGCAAGAGCTGCCGCGCGAGAAACAAACGGGGGTACATCATTGTCAGCCATGCCGAATGATAGCGGCCACTCGTTTCAACGTTGCTCGTAAGGCGGTTTCCGTCCCCATCCTTTTGTCCAGTCAGTTGTAGATAGGTATCCAGTGGGTCAGCATAGTTATCAGGATAAACAAAATCGCCCCCTGTATTGTAAGGCGGATCAATGTAAATCGCCTTTACCCGCCCGAAGTAGGGCTTATACAAAAGTTTCAAGACCTCTAAGTTATCCCCTTCAATGAAGATATTCCCGGTAGTCTCAAAGTCTATAGATTCTTCAGGGCAAGGCACAAGCGTTGCTCGCGTAGGGTTTTGAAGCAATTGAATTGCATCGCGCTTGCCTGCCCATGTAAAATGATAGCGTTCAGACCCTTCTTCTACGCTTTCCCCCAAGACTTCACGGAGCTTTTGAAAGTCTATTTTACCTTCAGTAAAACACTCTGGAAATAGATTCTTTAAGCCTTCTATCCGCTCGTTTACCAAAGATGGGGAAAATTGCTCTACTTTGTCTAGTTGGTCTTTAGTTTCCATAGACAATCTCCTATCTCAACTTGATTCATAATTCCCTTTAAGAGTCTGGCTTGGAAAACGCTTTAGGACTTACACAGTAAGAGGGAATTCCGACTCCCGCCTGAAGTGCGTAAGTCCTATACTTTATAGATCTGATATTAATCAGAGATCGAGAATTTCGGATATTTGGGGCTGACTTTGCCTTATCACGTCTCTATCCCTGCCGATCGTTTGATCGCTCGCACCGAAATAACCCGCTGACAATTATACTGAGGGGTGCTCATAGGTCGCTTCTGATGAGGCAGATTGGGAAATCTGCCCCCACATATAGGCGATGTTCCTTACGAAACAGACTTCCTTTCTTCTTACATTTCACGTATTACGTTTTACATCTAATGTGTTAATGCGTAGACCACAGCGTTGATTCCCAAACGGTACGCCCAATCCGAGTATTTGCGCGGATAAAAACCCTCCGCTGCATGTTCCCATGCATCCCCCAGATCCGTATTGAAATTAATCATCATCATTAGACGACCGTGTTCATCATAAACACCGCGACAATAAGCGGGGTAGCCGTCACGCCGCTCGTAGGTACGTCCGTTGAATATGGATCTCAGACCGGGAATCTGACGGAGTTGGTCGATATCGAAAAAACAGTGGAATAACGGGTGGGTGATGGGAATATCTTCGGGTTCGCGTTCTGGGAAAATTTTCTTAAGTTGGCGGTAAAAATGGCGCCATTCCGCCCCCCCGTGGAAGTCATCAACCATGATAAAGCCACCGCGCAGTAGATACTCACGGAGGTTTACCGCTTCCGCATTGGTCAGGTTAAGCGTACCAACCTCCAAGATATAGGCAAAGGGATAGTTGAAAAGTTCCGGGGACCCGACAGAGATAATTTTTTCGTGCTGGACAACGGGCATGTCTGTTGCTTGTGCAAGTTTTCGGATAAAATTTCGATCAGAGGCAGGCAAATCGACATCCCAACCGTTACCGTACCAACTATTTCCAGTGTACCTTAACCTCACAAAGGTGAAAAGATCGCTATCATCATTCTCATTGGAGTGGCTTGGCAAAGATATCGCCATACTGAGAATAAGGGTGCAAAGTAAGAAAAAATTGAGGAAACATTGTTGGTTCATGGGTTCATTGGTTGATCGGAGAGTGAGAACGCGGTATAATAAATCAGAACCGTGTCATCAAAGAGATTCGATTGCTATTTCCCAGCTCGCTGTTGTTCAAGAAGGCGTAATCCACGGAGAAAGCAGCACCGGTTAAAAACGAAAGTCGTAACCCTGCCCCAGCCGTCATTAAACGGATTGTATTGATGCCTTTCCGCTCTTGTATCCCAATCCGTAACGACAAGAGTTCTGCGAAAACGTACTCCGCACCGTAGTGCATTTCAAAAGCGTATAAGCTATCAGTATCAAGTGTCAACAACAAATGGCTTTTCAACGGCTTGATCGATTGTCTGTAAGAGAGACCGATCTTCAGGTTGGGCTCAATCGTGTCTGTATTGGACGCTTCACCCGGATTTTTGGGCGGTGTATTCCAGTATAACTTCGTCCTGAAAAAATCCTGTGCGACGATCCCGACCGACAGTTGGCGCGATCGGTCGGTCGGGGTTGTCCAGAGCCAGCCCAGATCCCCACCGACGCCAAGCGCGTTTGTGTTGCCCAGCGCAGTGATGTAGATTAATTTAGCGTTGCCGCCAAGGAACATGTTAAACCGCTTTGATCCTAGATTAAACCCGACCTGCCTGCCGTAGGATAGGAAGAAGGCATTGTCAGTGCTGTTAAACGTGTCGACCTGTCTAGGACGATTGGCTGGGCTGACCGGATTCCCAGGACGGGGTAGGGTCGTGATTGGAATATCGTCAATCCCTACCCGTAGCCAACTCACCCCAAACGATGCGGCCCCGCCGATTGGATGAACATAGTTGACGAAATCGTAACTATCCAATTCGCCAAGACTTGAGTGCATAAAAGCTGCTTCGGAATGGCGCAAACGCCCAAGTCCAGCTGGATTCCAATAGGTCGCAGTAGAATCATCTGCGATAGCTGCAAAACTGCCTCCCATCCCCAATGGTCGCGCTCCGACGCCGAGTGTTAAGAAATCGCCGGCATACTTTTCCGCACCGTGGGCAACGGTATGGCAGCAGAGCGCGATTAGAATGCAAAAAGCGGAAAAGTGGGAAAGTGAGAAAGTTGGTTTTCTTGACATCATTTCGTCTCGCTCTACTTTAACTTCATCATCTTGATGTATTCGGTCAAATCCTTCTCTCCCGCCATTTTAACGCGAATCTTGCAGTAGTATACGCCGTTTGCTACTTCATCTCCATCCCTATCCTGCCCATCCCAAGGTATCATCGTGAATCCCGCCCGTGCTGGTTCGGAAAACTCACGGACTAACCGCCCCGACAGGCTGTAAATTTTAACCGTCATCTCATCGGCGGCTCCAGTCAACTCACAGGTGATTACGGTTTCATCGCCGAATGGGTTAGGGTAGTTCATCGCTTTGAGCAGCTGAAGGATTTTGTGGATACGGAATTCAATATCTTCCTCAGATTTGTTTCCCTCAAGATCGCTGGCACTCAGGCGGACCTGATACGTTCCCGGTTCGAGCTCAGGCGATTGATAATTCAAACTGACCTGATTAGACCCTGAAACGTTGATCAGTCGATATTCCGCCTCTGAGATTAACGTGAATTGCTGAGTATCCCGGCTGATTTCAAGATGGACGGGCCGGGTAATATAATCAATGCCATTGTCATCCGTAAGTGTCGCTTGGATAAACGGTTCTGAGGACACTGGATCGCCATCAATAAAATTCTGTTTGCCAACTGTCAACTGGAGGTCGGGGGGAATGGTATCGTTACTTTGCATCAGTGTCAACGTGCCAAGCATCGGGACTTCAGCGCGGATGCGTCCAGTCTCTTTTGTATTAAACCGGAAGCTATCGCCTGCTTCAAATTCTCGCTCACCGGCTGATATCTTAAGGCGTAGATCGAATTCAGGATAAACGAATTCGCTGCCAACTTTACCGCGTACGGGTTGACCGTTCCGTGATAGGAGCCCATTCTTTTTTCCTTCAATCTGGAAGTGTTCCGAATCAGTGAACAGAATAACCCACTGATCTGGTGGTATTGACGAATTTTCCTCAAGATGAACATATTGGATTCTGCCCCTCCCAATATTTTCCTCGCGGAAGGATGAGGCAAAGAATGTTGTATCGGAATCGCTGGACACATTGCCAAATATTTGAAAAGTGAGGACATCTCCAAACTGGAACTCATTCTCACCTAACTCTATTCCGATGGCAACGCCGTCGCTGAATATACTTGGAGTTTGGGCAGATGGGTCCACAAACCGATTTGGGTCAATAAGTTCAAGCGGTTTTTCCTCTTCGCTGATTAGCACACGGTAAGTGTGGGACGATGTAAACAGCAACACCCACTTGCCCACCCGTGCGCCGGGTGGTTCAATTCTAACTGTGTGGATTTCACCATCACTGTGATTCGATGCACTGATGTTTGCGAGCGTGGATTGAGTTTGCATCAATCCGTCAGAAGATGTCACCAACTCTGAATCAAGTCGAACCCAGTTTTTTAGCGTATCTACCCACAAATACATACCAATCTCCTTTGCGACTACCTCTGCACCTTCGTCAATCGTCACAATCTGGTCGGGAGCCGGATCTGAGATTTCTTCTAATCCTAACTCGTCCTTAATTGTTTCTTGCAGTGCCAGTCGGTCGAATCGTAGTTCCACTGTTATTGGCTGTTGCAGCGGCTTTTGATTCAGAGACGTTATGTCCAGCACTGCACTGTAAGCTGCTGTGTCATCCCCGTTTGGCAGGGTGACCGGAATAAGCCTCGATGGATTCACCGATTTAGGCTGCTGTTGGCTATTCAGTGGTGTGATTGTCAAAACAGCAAGTTGCGGAACAGCGTGAGCGGGTATGTGGAAATCAATTGTTGCATCTTGACTAAAAATATGTTGATCTCTTTGACCGATGAGGAGGCTCTGAACTGGAATGAGGCGCGATGTAATATTGTCTTTCTCATCGCCTTCGCGCAGTTTTCCATAAGGCATTTCGGTGGAATTGAAGGCAGGATCAACATAGACGAAAACCTCGTGATTGCCGATTGACAATTCATGTTTAAGGATTGCTGTTGCAATCCAGTTGGTGTTGAGCGGTCTATTCCTGAAAGCACGGGGCCGAAGCAGCCTATCGGTTTCGCCCTCGGTTTTGAGTGAATTTTTGTGGGGTTCTACCGGATCTCTGCGCTGCCATGCGCTGGGGGCGATCTGTGTTCTGCCAAGCAGCTTTGCACTCACATCAACAATGCCATCCCTATCGCGATCGGGATTGCCTTCAAAAAAAGCGACCTCTAGATTCTCTTTTAGTTCGATATCTTCAATCTGTTCAATATCTGCGTTAATCGTCCAAGCACCATCTTTGCGAGAATAGCCGTAGTAGATTAACGGATCCGAAAATCCTAGTCCGGGCGTAACTCGCACGTCAGGGAATACAAACGGGCGGTATGTCCGCCGTCCGGAAGTGACATATCGACTGTCAATGTCAATAACTGTAATCTCATATTGGATGCTGGCTCGGTTGGCTGGTAGAGGTAATGGCTTGGGAGTTGTATACCAACCGTTGCCACGTGATGTATCCCGTATCATTATTTCTTCAAACGATTCTCGCTTCACCGGGTCTCGCCACTGTAGGATAACTGATTTGATACCTTGTTCGTTCAGTTCATCGGAAACCTGTATAGATATACGGAATTGAGAAGGCTCACTGCCCGGACTACCAGCGACGAGTTCCGGTTGTATATCGAGAATCTTCGGTACAAGCACGGTAAATGAACGTCCACTGGCAGCAATATGGGTCGGACTCTCAGCATAAAATTCAACATGGCCCTCGCCTGCACTAATTCCCTTGGGTATAGGGATGGAAAGTCCGGGGAATTTGCCGTTTACTACAGTTGTCTCTTGAGTTACTGGAACACCACCTGAGTATACCCTCAAGAGTTCTTCTTCTCCCTCAACGGTTGAATAAGTACCGGGAAAAACTGCTTTTGCATAGATCCGCCCATTGAAGTTTGAAATTGGCGTAAATCTTTTCCCCTTAATTGCAGGGTCGTAGGTAACTTCGCCAATCTGCCCCGGAGAGATTTTGAGAAGCTGTCCGGCTGTAACGGTTTGCGTTTCAATATCCGTCTCAACCTCATAATCTGCCATAGCGAGGTTCATCGCCGGATCACCGAAGAGCGTATACTCAAGCATGACATTGAGCTGCCCGCGGCCATCCTCTATTAACTGTTCGATCTTTGAGTCGAAGCTGATTGGTCCGAGTTGCCGTATGTTTCGCTGGAAAATCATATCGAAAATGATATTATTGAGTGTATCGTTACCGCTGCCGTAGGTGAGGCGTGTGGCACTCAACATGGCGATAATTCCGCTTTTCTCTTTCCGGAGTAATGTCTCTGCCATGCTCGGTTCGCCGGGCGCATCAAAATAGCCGTTGTAACAGCTCAACACTAGCATGAATGGGAGGTGATCTGTCTCACTCACTTGACCAATTGCCCGATTGTCGAAGATTGCCTCATGTGCCCATACAATGCGACCCCCATGCCCTGCATATTGGGCAATAACCGCACCATCACTCATTGCGTCAATAATCATGTCCTTTGCCACCCGTTGTGGCAGTTCAGGGTAAGCTGCCTTATTCGCTTCAACCATGTTCTTCACGTCTTCGAGATAGATGGGTACGTTTTCGTAACCGAGTAACGTCTGTTTTTTTGAAAGCGCGGTCAAACTCTTTTTGAAAATCTCATCGCCGGAGTTATTAATTTCGTCATCTGCTACGGAGATAATCCGGCGACGCCAGTCTCCGTTCGGGCGTTTGTCTTCATAGTTAATGAGTTTCTCGACAACGGTTTCGGCTTGCTCAAGTGTTTCCACACTCAATCTCCCGATGTAGAAATCGGGCAGTTCATCAATTCCGTTTACTGTTGTATACCAGTGATCAACTGAGGTCTTTCCGAAGGAGATGGTCCAGATATAATGGGTTGGAATATATCCTGTCAATTCTGGAGGTTCCGGATAGACTTCCTTATCAATTCCACGGTGATCGTACGTTCCATCTCCCATAATTGTGACATAAGAGAGTGCAGGTGATTGCCAATTTTTATAGGCATAGGTCAGGAAGTCCTTGATAGCTTGCGGATTAACCATGCCATTACTGAAGATGTCATAAATCTGTGTAACATCAACGACCTTCGTTCGATATCCACCGCCTTTTGGCGTTGATCGCCATCGTGCCAACCTTTTCGATGGTTCAAGGAATACCGGATGGCTGATGATTAGGTAATCCGCACCATTGCTAGAGGAGAGCAGATCGCTCGGCACCGCGGCCTCAACGCGAACTGGCTGACGTACGCCCGCCGAAGAGGCCGCAATATACTTCCCATCGTGTGCATCGCGTACCTGGAACGTTGCGTTGTAGGCAACCCGCGGGATGTCCTGTAGTGAAGGTTGACTTGTGCCATTGGCCTCGGCATTGATACGGTAAATTTCGCGGAGACGGTTGCGTTCAACTCGGTCCAAATCTACACGCTCAATCTTGAGATTATGGAACTTTGAGACCAATACCTCACCGTCATGTTCAAAGATTGCCACATCTGGCGAAAGGAAGGTCTGAACAGTGTATTCCAACCGACGCTGCCTTCGGGCATTGTATGGGTCGGTAGTAGCAGGGGTGGTGAATTCAAGAGAATCGTTGACTGCTTTTAGCAGGCGCGTATACTCGACCTCGAAAGAATTAATATAAATGTGATGAGGAAAGGCTAGGGTATTTTCTTCTTCTGTGGTATCAATTCGAGCGAGGGTAATCACATTCTTTTCGCCTTGGGTTGCATCCCGAAAGTTGTTCCAGACCCGTAGTTGTTTATCAACTGTGACAACATCTTGGTCCGGCCATTTCACTTCATCAATCCGAATATTGTTAATCGAAACTAGAGCTTCGTGATTGGTCGGTGTTCCGCCTTGCAAAGTAACGCGGATACTCGGTGGATCGAAGCTCTGCGTGAGATCGTAAAGCGGAAATTCAAGATCCACTTCATTTGCATCAGCCAAGTTTTTGACACCGGTCCAGTACCAGAAGTCAAGTGCTTCAAACCAGCCGTGCTTGTCATCTGGCGACACATCTTGAGGTTCAGCGTGGCGCAAGTTATTGTGGAAATGGTCCTCTTCAAAATACAGTTTCGAGCGGAAACTAGGAACCAGCTTTGCTGTTGGATCATCAGGACTGGCGTGGATTTCGGAAACACGCGCCCCCCGTGTGCGTTCAGCACCGAGCCAATAGACATTCCACCTTGTATACCGGTTCTTTGCATCTATACCGAGGAATTCGATGAAATCGCCACGGTCAAAACGCCCATCCTCTTCACCATAAATGTATATTGGAATCTCCCTGCCGTTTGTTCTAAGATGCAAGTGCCGCGGATCAACCCCGCTTAAATCAATCCCCCATTTTTGACGCAAGTCATCGCTCGTCAGGTGATAAATGCCGGTTTTATCGACCAGAATCTTATACCGTTCTCCATTCGTTTGTTCCTGTACTGTGGGCCCCGCCCCGATACTGTGATCGGGATTCAAAGCGACTGGCGCAGCAGCCGTTCCCGTCGTTGGAACGCGCCAATGTTTAGCCTCATCGTAGTTTAACAGGAAGTTTTGATACATCCGTTCAAATGAAGCGGGCTCTGCGATCGTAAATTGAGAAGATGAGGTACTAGTGCTCTGAAATCTGTTATTTGAACCTTGATGTATAAAACGAACGCGGACGGTCATACGAGAATGAATCCGCAACATTCTCGATTTTGGTTGATACTGCACAGGACGAAGTTCTAGATAAAGCACCCGTTGGGAGCGGATATAACCGTCATAAATAACCTGTGCAGCGGTTTTTGGATAATTGCTGTTGGCCCTGTAAGCGGGAGCATCTTCACGCCATTCTTTTTCAAGTGTTTGGAAATTTTCAGGATTGGAAAAGGAAGAAGAGCTTTCGCTGTGAGGTTTAGGAACACGGTGTGGTACAGGCGGGATGCGATAACCGGACCGTGTTTCAGTAGTAGTATGAAGGATTTCGACCTGAAACTTAACGTTTGGCGGCACACCAAGTGTTACGCGCGACACGGGAAGTTGTGGATTTCCCACTTCATTGGTAAACCCACTTCCTTCAAAGCTGACTGCCTGATATCGAATACCATTCCGTTTAACCGTCGAGATCCCAAGTTTTGGTAGATTAAACTCGACAGTAATTCCGGTCTGATTGGTTATAGCATTTGTATTTGCGCGAGCGTCTAAGGTCCAAGTGTCAAACAGATGGAAGCAACATAATGCGTAAAGCATAAAGCAAAAAACGTAAGAACCCCATCGATTCAGCATCGTGGAATCACTGATATGTTGGCTCAGACGGTTCATGCGGGTGTTGCCTCCTTGTTAGGGTTGCGGATTGTTGTGATGAACTGTGTGCTATACATTATCATATTGGTAGACTGTTAAGATTTGATTCTTCACGTTGTTTGAATGGTACAAATCCCCATTCCGCGATTCTGTAACTTAGCTCACAAACTACTTATCAGCTATCGACAGTCAAAGCTCGAAGCAGGTAAGCCGTTCCTGTGCATAGACGGCTAAATCACACGCGGGAGACTGATGTAGGTAACCGATCGGAGAACAGATTGCAGTGACATTGCCAACTTGTTGGCAAATTGGAGTGTGTGTATGTCCAAAGAGAGAGTGCGTGACAAGTTGTTCTTCGAGGCATGTCTTGCCGAGTCCTTGACTTCCCATGTATGCACTGAAGAAGTCCCATGGCAAGGTTCCACGAGAGTGGACGCACTCTTGGAAGGGGACGTGGTGGGTTGTCACAACGATTTGCGAGACGGAATCTTTGATTGAACGGATCTGGTTCCGTAACTTGTTCTCAAATCGGTGAGCGATTTCCGGGTCTGTTCCATCCCATTTTGCATAATTTGAATCATTCCAAACGGATCCCGATAACTGTTTCGACGCGTATGCCTCCTCTGAAAAATCGTACTCCTTGCATCGAAATGAGTAATCATACCACCCAATTGTACCACAGAATCCGACGTCGTTCTTAACAAAGGGTGCGGTGTCTAGTGGATGGAAATCGCACTCACGACAGACTACCGCGATGGCATCGTATTTCTGCTCGCTCGTAATATCGGGATGTTCGCTAGCCCAAATATCGTGGTTTCCGGGAACGAATAACTTGGGGCAATTCAAGTCGGATTCGGTGAATGCAATCAGGATGTTGGCAAGTTCAAGCAGGTTGGGCGATAAATCGCCAGCGAGGATGAAGATGTCCAAGCCTGCTTTCTCTGCCGCTTTGACGATATGCGGAAGAATCTGTTTATTTAGCGGGGTGACATCGGTATGCAGATCGGAGGTAACGCCAATTTTCATCTGGTTGGGAGTTAGCTTGTTCCGATTTATCGGAATCCTCGTTGTTTCTATGATGCTTTGCATCATAGAAACATCGGGGCCCGCTAGTAATTATGTCCTTAAAGGGCAAGCTCGTTGTCCACCAGCCCTGAACCTCAAAATGCACTCGAATCTATCGCTTGGATCAGCCCTCCGTTTTCTCATACTTGGCGGTGCTGTCCAAACTTCAGTTTATCAGTTTGTGAGCGAATACGACACTGATTGTACATCAAGCGGTTCATAGATGTTGAGTCTACCCTCTTTTTTGCGGGCTTCTTTACGGACAATGTACATTCGTTGATTATCCTTATCATCTATCCACCACTCGCTATCTTTCTTTTGAATCGAAAGGATGGCATTTTGAGAAAGTGGGATTTTATTATTCTTAAACTCTTGTCGTAACTCTACTGAGATATTTTCACTGTTCAAATGCGTTTGATACTTTAACTCAACATTAAATAGCAATACCTGCAGCTCGTTGAGGAATGTCCTTAAACCGCTTCCCTCTGGAAGTGCCTCCCTCTGAAGACGAAGTGCCTCAATTGAAGGGGAGCGACCGACTTTGGCAACGGCATCGGCGACAGTCAATTTAATCGTTGGGTTGTCTGTCGTTTTGAGAGCGTTGATTAACATGTTTCGTGCCTTGTTTCCACCGATGTTGCCGAGTGCCGAGGCAGCGATATCTTTAACACTCGCATCGCCACGGTCAAAGGCAGCAATGAGTGCATCAACAGAGTCCTCACCAATCTGACTCAGCGCAAGCCCCGCCTTGAAGCGGATGCCGGGAATCTCCAGGCTGTCTTCCATCACGTCAATCAGATCTTCAATAGCGGAGGTCGGTTTGAGATACCCCAAAATGGAGATACAAGCCCGTCGGATCTCCTGATTCGGTTCAACCTCACGTTTAATATATTTCTGTCCCAATTCTACCATCTGTCCATCAGTTATCTTCTGGTATAAAGCTTCGGAGCGATGCCGAAATTGTGTGCCGAATGGATCGTTGAGGGTAACGCGGTTGTTCTCAAGATCGCTCGTGAGCAGCCCCAAGATTTCGGCGGATTCACGCTGCCGTGGGTTCAGTTGATCGGCGGGTAACTCATCAACGCTAGCTTGCTGAAACTGTTGGAAGAGAGTATTCAATTGACTCAAAGCAACGAGACGTTCTAAGGCTAGGGCAGCCGGTTGACGCAAGGTACTGCCTTCGCTTTCCAGAAGCACGGTCAACGGCTGTACCGCACGTACATCTCCCAAGTTACCGAGCGCATTGACGGTGCCAATCTTAATGCCAACCAATTCAATTGTGCGGAATGTAACCTTAGAATCATGCTTTGCAAATTCGTCGAGTGTTTTTTTATAGTCTTTAATGGTTTGGACATTTCGCTCATCAATTACGCTTTGGATCGTGTCACCCACTTTGATGTTACCTGTGTCAGCGGGACTTCCTGAAGTCACCTTGCTAACGCGCGTCCCATCAACTTCCAAGCCAACTTGATCGCCTCTTCTTCGGACAGCCAACCGGATTTCTCGACCATCCGTCAGTTTGAGGATAAAGTTGTTGTCCTCTTTCATTGCGTTCTTGACCGCTTGTTTATAGTCTCCTGTACTGCGAATTGCTCGCTCGCCAATCACATAGGAGATGAGTTCGCCTTTCTCAAGATTGGCTTGGCTGGCGGGGCCGTTTGCATTTACGCCAATTACAACCACCCCGGTTGTTGACCAACGATCGTTGAGATCACTGTCCAACTGCTGAAGTTCCATTTGCAATCGATCGTCGTAATACCGATTGTCACTGCACCCAGCAACGCATAGCATTGTGACTATTAAGAGAAAACTAAGTTGTATTTTCCAAATCATAAGATCCCTTTCATACAGATTTTCAAGTAGAGATTCTCAACACGTTAAAAATTGATTAGAAATAACCTTCGGAACGCTTATCGTACCGGACAACTTTCGGTCAAGTCGTCAGAACTATTTCTTCCAAAGGTTCTCGTGGAGAATTTTGATTTTCGGTTCAGAAGTTGACAACGACCTCTCGGTTGCCCTGTTCGCTTAACACCTCTAGCAATGGTTTAACTGCCCGTTCATCACCGAGTTGTTCTAACGCCTGAATCGCATCAACACGCATTGAGGAACCTTTGTTCTCGACGACCTCGACTAATTTTTCTACGGCAGTCCCCCCGATTTTGCTCAATGCTTCGACAGCAAGGCCACGTATTTCGGGGCCTTCCCTATCTTTTTCTCGCTTGGCTGCACCAGAGTTGACCACCTCGACTAATACCGGAATTGCGCTTTCATCCCCAATTGCACCAAGTGCCTTGATAACGTTCAGACGGGTTTCCCTGCGTTTATGGTCTAGCAAGTCTATAAGAATCGGCACAATTTCCTCAGGGTGATCTCTACCAAGGGCTGCTAACACCCACTGTGCATCGTGTCTGTCACGGTTATCCTTAGACTTGATTGCTTTTTTCAAGGAATTGAGTAACTTTTTTCGGTCCGCTTGTTGGTAGATGCGCTTGAGTGCATCTAACGCTGCGTTCTGAACGTCAGGTTCACGATTTCTTAACGTCTCAAAGACAAGGATTTCGAGGTATTTTCGCTTGTCGTTTTGGTAAGCTTGAAACATGTGCTTACCCCGTTCTTCGATCGATGCACTCGCCTTTTCCGGGGTGCCCTCTGCGTAAAACAACTCAGAATCGTAGTAGCCGAGAAGATAATGTGCTTCCGCATTATCTTGCTCATGTTGAATTGCTAGTTTGAACTGTTGAGCGGCGCGTTCCTCTTTCCGTCGTTTGTCAGATTTAATTAATTCTTTACCTTTGGAAAGGTAAGGATTTTGGCTGCCGCAACTGATAAGAAAAGCGGCGATGCCAATTGCAACGATAGGTAACTTAAAATATCTCTTCATATTTACTCCAATCGGTGGGGCGCGATATGTAGCGCGTAAAACACAAGGTTTTTCACGTTTTACGCGTATTTACAATAGTTTTTGCTGTTGTTCTTCACCATCGGACACCTCCGAATCTTCAGAGGTATCTTCAGCGTCTTCTAGTTGAAGATCTTCTTCAATGCCTTGTCCTAGTTCAGGAGTTTCGTCTGTGGACGCTTCTTGGTCGGAAGTGCTCGCCGGATCAGAAGAGCCGACTGCTTTTTGCAATGTAATAACGGGACGTTCATTGAAACCCCATCCTTTGTAAGCGTTTATGATTGCTTCCTCGGATCGGGATAGCTCAATCTGAAGTGTTGTGATACCGTTTTCCTGTGCAACCTCTTCGGCAGAGTCGATTAGTCTATCTGCGACTGCAAATTGTCGGAAGGGTGCGGAAACCGCCAATTGGCTGACATCGCCAATTTCAGGGTTGAGGGGATGCCGCTCAAGCCGAATGTTTCCGATCGCATGTCCACTTGCTTCAGCGACAATTCGATAGACCTCTCCCTTCTGCGTCCGCGAGAGGTCCTCCTGTAATTCTTGGTCAATTTCTTCTGTAGTTTTGCCGGTAAAGCAGTACTGCTCCAGAGCTTTCGCATCGTTTGCAGCGGCAGGTCGAATTCGTAATGTTGTAGTGAGTTCAAATTCTTGATTTGCCATGTTCTTTCTCCATTGGTTAAGGGTGTGCAAGTCGTTTTGTTCACATAATAATAAATATATATTAACTATTGTAACACAGCATAAGTCTGAGGGCAAGAGAAAAGTCCACTGACGATAGGGTCATTTATAGTGAATTCAAAAAATAAATGAACACTTGCGCCCTCCGGTAGGTGCGGTTGCTAAACGCACCGCATCGGCACGCCCCTTTATTCTACCCCCCCTTAGTCCCCCCCGCAAGCAGGAGGGAAATAGGGGGGCTACCCAACGGGAGATTGGAGGGTCTCATTAATTCTAAGGCCCACTATAATTCTCCTGTGAGAGGGATTTCCCAATCCTGATACTTCACCGGCAAAGCGATGCCCGAGTTGCGACGTTTCGACCCAAATGGTTAAAAAACCGAAAACTGAATAGCCCTACACTGACGATGCTCATAGTGTGTCTTGCCCGGCGCGCAACTGACGTTCAGCGTCTACTACGTCACGATTGATTTTGTTAAGACACCGATCGACCTTATCCAGTAGCGCGTCGTGTCCAACCGCTGACCGGCGCACCTGCCGAAGCAGATCTATCACGAGTCGAAACGCTCGCACAAAGTCACCGTCCGCTAAGTTTACATATTGGGGCAGCGTCTCAAACTCACAACCTTGACTCCACGCAAGCATTGCTGTACTTAACTTTGTTACTAATTTCGGTGTCACCGGATCAACCTGATACTGTTCCTCCAATATCCGGATTGCCTCAATCTCTTTGTCTACTGTTCGCAGTAACCTTCTGATTTTTTTGTCTTCCAGTTTTCTATAATATCCCCAATCCTTTCTGTCTTCACAAACAATTGCCATCGCTAGAACATTGAGTTCATCTGCATTCAATTTTTCAAAGAAGCCTTTGAAAAGGAGTTGCGTTACCTGTACTTCATAGCCGTAAATTTGTGATGCAATCTTCCCCCGCGCCAGTAATCCAGAGGTATCGATATATCCAAGTTCTTCAAGAATTTTCAAACGCGACGCGATCTGCTTGCGCTGATAACTTTCAAGAAGGACTTTTCTATTCTCAAGTTTCTCAATCCGATTCTCAGCCCTTTTGATTTTGCGGTAGCTTTGATCGCAGCTTTTGAATTGTTCACAGTTATGGCAGAGATTTTTATTTTTTATGGATTCAATTTGCTGTAATTGGCGTTCAGACCGGATGAACTTTTGACGTAGATCTCTCCGATGTTTTCGCTTACCCCCTTTTCGCTTGAGTGCACGACGCTCTGTTTTCAGAAGTTTGCGCTGTTCGACGATCTGTTCTCGGATATGGTTATAGCTGCCAATCTGATCAACCCCATCAACACCGTCATGAATACAAGTCGGTTCGGGGAGTTTTTTCAGCGTTGCAGAGGTATGTTGAACCTGTGCCTCTGTCTTCTGCACCTGCTCATGATTTTGAAAGTTACTTAGGCTTTGGGTGCATACATCAAAAATGTCATCTCCATATTTTTCATAAAGATTTAGGATACTTGAATAAGAGAGATTGAACTGGCTTTCAATTGACTCAATTTTACCTGAGAGGATCTGTTTGACACTCTCAAAATGTGCAAATTTTGGGAAAACGCGCCCATAAACATAACCAATTGGATCAATGCCACGCCGTCCAGCCCTTCCTGACATCTGATGATATTCGCGCGCTTTCAGGTAGCGGAAATTAACGCCATCGTATTTCTCTAAACTCTCAAAAACAACCGTGCACGCTGGCATATTGATGCCAACCGCAAAGGTCTCCGTTGTGAAAAGTAGTTGAATCAGTCCAGAGGTGAAGAGCCGCTCGACTACTTCTTTCAAGGTCGGCAGCATACCCGCATGGTGGTATGCAATGCCTTTAGAAACAAGGCGACGGAAAGCTTGGATATTACGCTCGTTTCGGATATTATATTGTGTACATAACAGATCGAACAGATGAAGAATTTCTTTCCGTTGTTCCGAGGTTAGGAAATTCCGTCTGGCGTAATGCGCTGCGTTTTGCTCGCAAACCTTGCGACTAAAACAGAAATAGAGACAAGGGAGTTTGTTCTGATTCTGGATGTAAGAAATAAGGTCCGCATAAATAAGACTGTGCGACGCATTTTCAGGGATTTTATCCGCATCAGGTTCGTGGTGATCTTTGTCGGCTTCGTAGAAATCATCATAGTCCTGAGGGTTGTCATAAATGATAGATTTTTGGATCTGCTGTAGAGCCTTAACATCACCTATGCCGTATCCTTCCAGGTAGAGGTGATGCTCCAAAGGAACGGGGCGTTCCAGTTCCTCAATAACGTTAATCTCAACCTCTCGGACCGTCCGCATCCATTCGGCAAACTGATTGATGTTTGGGATTGTCGCACTTAGACAGACAAATTTGATATTCTGAGGTGCAAAAATGATGCTCTCTTCCCAAACTGTTCCACGTTCAATATCGTTGATATAATGGATTTCGTCGAAAATGACGTATTCTACATCGTCCAAGCGGGTAATATCATCAAAGATTGTATTGCGGAAAACCTCCGTTGTCATCAATAACACTTGAGCCGATTGATTTAGTACCACATCACCCGTGACAATTCCAACCCGATCGCCATAAACCCCATAGAAATCTCGATACTTCTGGTTGCTCAGGGCTTTAATCGGTGCCGTGTAAATCACGCGACGCCCCATCTCCATACATTTTTCAATGGCATATTCGGCAAGCACGGTTTTGCCCGCTCCCGTTGGTGCGGTGACGAGTACGGAATGATTCCGATCTATAGCATGAATCGCCTCCTCCTGAAACGGATCTAATTGTAACCCCCGGTAAAACATTCAAATCTCCTAGAAATCGCTAGTGAAATGATTATAACCCTTTCCTTTTTTTTTGTCAATTATGAAATGGATCTATAAAGTGTGATTGGTGCACTCGTTTCATTGAAAAATTCCGCTTGCAAACCATTCTAATGCGTGCTATGCTTTTGCACTCAATAACGCAAGTTGTCGCCCATAGCAAAAACGAATCAACTACTACAAATTCGCACCATTAGTAGTTAATAGGGGATGGCCACGGTTATCTCATATTCAGAAAGGGTAGGATAGATATGGCTGAAAAAAAACGAGTGCTCATTACCGGTGGGGCAGGCAAAGTCGGCAGTACACTGTGGGGTGCGTGGGAAAAAGAAGATAAATACACCTTGACACTGGTAGATATCAAGGAGGCTGCTAGCACGAAGTCTCGCGTTGAGTTGGGAGATGTTCGGGACTATCAGCGAATGCGCGAGCTATGCAAGAATCAGGATGTCGTCGTCCACCTCGCGCTTGTGTCCTCAGACCAATTTGGCAAGGTGCCGGGCGAAGTGACCGATATTGGGGCATCAATGCTGCTATTTGAAGCTGCCCGCGAAGAGGGTGTCCAGAAGATTGTGTTTGCGTCCACGAATCATGTTACCGGTTGGAATGAACATATAAGTTCACCGCCGCGATTCTCCACAGCGGAACAGATCAATCCCGACGGTTGGTACGGGGCGATGAAAGGGATGGCAGAGGTTGCCGGACGCTACCTCGTCAATGAGTTCGACATGCGCTTTATTAGCATCCGTATTGGTACTTTCACGGGAGGGTATGAAGCAGCGCATTTACGAACTTGCAGCACACTCCTGACGCCGCGCGATTGTGCCCAACTTTTTGGACGCGCAGTTGATTATGAGGGACCTGTGAAATTTCTCATCACGTATGGCAGGTCTGCCAATTCGACCGCCTACCAACAGAGCTATCTTGATATCAGTGGTGCCGTTGAGATTCTCGGTTATCAACCGCAAGATAACTTGATGAAAACGCATCTTCCTCAGTTGCTAGCCGATGATGCGTAAAACCTAAAGGGAGTATATCATCATGGCAGACAAAATCAAAGTCGGTATAATCGGGTGCAGGGTTGGTCGGGCGTGGGTAGCGGGTGCAAGAGCGGGCGAAGATACTACCGCTTGGGCGGTAGCAGATCTGGATCAAGAGCTCGCTCAACAGGTCGCCGCCGATAACGACGTTTCAAGAGTGTATGGCGACTATCGGGAATTGCTCGCGGACGACGAAGTGGAAGCGGTTGGGGTTGCCACAGCCCCTGATGTGCGGAAACCGATGGTAATTGATGCGTTGAATGCAGGCAAGCATGTGTTGGTGCAGAAGCCACACGGTCGCAACGCAGCCGATGTGGAGGAGATCAACAACGTGGCGGCCTCCACCGGGAACACCCTTGTGTACTCCTACTTCATGCGGCACGAAGCAGAAAATAAAAGGACCCGTCAAATTATCGCAGCGGGTGAAATTGGACAAGTATATCATGCACGGGTGCACTATCATTACCGGGAGCGCGGGGTCAACTATGAACCGGGACCGGGCAGAGATTGGCTGTATCGGTGGGGGTTAAAGGGCGGTGCATTGGGTCAACATGGTTCACACTACCTCGATCAAGCGTGGTTTCTGATGGGGTGTCCACAACCCGAGTGGGCATTTGCTGTCAGTCATAGTGCATTTCCAACGACACTAGCGGTAGAGCATCATTCTGAGGATTACCTCAGTTTTCTAGTAGGGTGCGCCAACGGTATCACGATCCAGATGGATACCTCCTCCGTCATTCCGACGTGGACAGACCGGGCGTGGGATCTCCGTATACGAATTTTAGGCACGGCTGGCACAATCGAACAGGAATCCACCTCCCAACCTTCGGGAACAAAACGTTCGGGAACACGCCGCCTGCTCGGTGCAATCTACACCGAAGGCGACGATTTCATTGACGAATACGTGGCACACAGCGATGGTGATTTCGACGGGGAGATCCGCGATTTTGCTGGTGCAATACGTGGCACAAACCCGCCCGATGTGTTACCTGCCGATGCGTTGACGTTCATGAAATTGCTGGATGCAATCTATTTGAGTGCGGAAACCGGGGAGAAGGTGCAAATCTCTTAATTAATGGAAGCGCACCTTGGACGGCACCGGTGAATCTTTCTGAGCTAATTGAGCAGACCCCACCCCTCGGTGCATTTGCATTAGATTTTCAGTATTTTCTGATTGCTGAGAACCAATACAGTCAGGAGGCGTTATTAAAGATCCGAAACATCGTATCGACATTGTTCTTGGCAGAATCCTATTATGATGTAGATGTGCTAGAGGTAGAACTGCTGAATCTGTTTTCATCGGAGGCAGACAAGGAGGCAGTCAGTCTGTTTTTAAACTGGTTTAGGCAGTTGGCTTTCCACGGACGAATTGAATCTGACGATTATCAGTCATTGGAATCCATTTATCAGAACGAAGAGGAGGTGAAGACTATGTTAGTCACAGCGTTAGAGAGAGAAAGGGAACGTTTTTTCAAAACGGTCTGCTTGAAGGTAAGCAGGGAGGTCTGCTTGAAGGTGAGCAGAAAGGTCGAATTGAAGAGAAGATTGAAACTGCAAAGGCAATGCTTGCCAAGGGAATGGAGATTACGCTCATCTCTGAAATTACCAACCTTCCAGAAGCACAACTTTTGTTGTTGAAAGAAGAGATTTCCTCAGTGAAGGAGCGAGCACAATGTTAATCACCGGCTTCAACGACGCGTCTGTCTGATACAATATTTATATGCGATTGCCCTCGCTCTGTGCTAAAATCCCTTGACAATGGGATAAGTCAATAAGTATAATTTAGAACTTTTTCTGAGCGGGTGTAGCTCAGTGGTAGAGCATCAGCTTCCCAAGCTGAGGGCCGCGGGTTCAAGTCCCGTCACCCGCTTATCTGTCCTGGACGCCTGAACTACGCACATCGGTGCTTTGTTTTTGTGAGGGAAGCGAAATGCCAATCTACGAATTTCGTTGCAAGCGGTGTGATAGGATATTTGAGAAACTTTTCGCTTCGAGCCAACAGAAATCGTCCGCCTCCTGCCCTGAATGTGAAAGCAGTGACACCACACAACTGTTTTCTGTCTTTGGGGTTGGGACATTAGATACTGTAGACACATCAACAACTGATATGCCAATGTGTGGGACTTGTGGACACCATACACCCAAACCGTGTGCCTGAGCTGATGGGATGTCCTACAGGATGTTATCACTGAATGTTTGAAAAATTAGTGGTTTATGATATACGGCACTCCACTTGCTCAGTTTGCAATTAGAGGTTCGAGAGAAAGTAGATGAATCAAGGTAGACGTTTAACAAAAGAAGATATAAAAAGCGATCAGTTTGTTGATAGCACGCTACAGGTTTATGAGTTCCTCAAGACGAACCTAAAATCAATTATTATTGGCGCAACGATAGTTATCTTGGTGGTCGGTGGTTTTGCCTTTTATCAGCACCAGCAACAGACTGCACGCGCAGAAGCCTTTCTGAAATATACTGAAGCCATTGAGAAGTATCAGGAAGCCGAGAGCGATTGGTTTGATGCGGATGGAACGGAAAAGCCATTTGAAACTGCTACGACCCAGCTTCAAGCCATTTTCCAAAAATACCCTGATACTTCTGTCGCGGATAAAGCACGATACAGTTACGCAAAAGCGCGTTATTATGAAGGGGACTATGACGGTGCAATTTCCTACTTTCAAATGGTTGTGAACGAACACCAACCGGAAAACCAGATTCTCGCTTTATACGCTCAAAAAGCGATTGGCAACTGCTATGAACAGAAAGGCGAATACCAAAAAGCACTTGAGGCATATACCCCCGCAGAAGATAAACTCCCTCAGATTGCCATGCGTGATTATGCATTTTCAGATTTTCGGTTGAGTCAAGCACGTTGCTATGAAAAACTCGGTGATTTTGATAATGCACTAGCAATCTATAAAGATATCATAGATCTCTTTAAAGCCAATCTGGAAAAAGCTATTCAGCAAAAAAGCCGTGACTTAATTCCCGAGGCAAAAACATTGATTGCAAGCCTTCCGCAGCCTCCGGATGTAACAACCGCTGAAGGATTGGAAAATGAAGGCAACTATCATGACGCCTTTGCTGCTTATGCTAAAGCGATTCATGACTACAAAGTTGACAAGGATATTCATGGTGGACTCACCGACGAACGGCGCAAGACTATCAATCGCTTTGAAAAAACCGCAAACGACTTTCTCATAAACCTGCGTGATGCTCGGCACGCTGAGTCGGCAGGGCGAGATCCTTTGGAAAACTATGTGCAAGCAGTCGGTCTCGGTGGGCGTAGTTTCTATGAAAAAGTCTTTGGATTTGCGCCGCACCGTTCGCTCTATGAAAAAGCACTTTTCCGTCGTGATAAACTTCAACATGTGCAGCAGTGAAGTTGTTAGGGCAGGCTGATGATATCACCTCACACTGAAAAAGTCTTAGAATATGATAAGCTGAAGGCATCCCTTAAGCGGCATGCACACTCCCAACTGGGGGCATCACGGGCAGCAAAGCTGAAACCCTTCCAGCAGCTTGATACGGTTCGTTATCAACAGCGGTTGTGCAGCGAAGCGAAAGCCTTCTACCAGACCTCCAACGGTTTCCCGCTGCAAGGTTTGCAGGATATTTCCCCGACACTCCATAAAGTGTCCAAGCCCGGTGCCATTCTGGAAGTGGACGAGTTGCTTGGTGTCGCTCGTGTGACAGCAGCCGCCCAAAATGTCCAGCGAGCGGTAAAAAGGCGAAATCCGAAGGATTTCCCAAAACTCTCTTCGATCGTTCGTAATCTTCCGATTTTCCCCGAACTCACCCAATCTATTGACAGATGTCTCAGTCCTGATGGTGAGGTCCTTGATCACGCTAGCCCGACGCTACGATCTATTCGCCGGAAGTTGGCGCACACACGAACAACTATTCAATCGAGGTTAGAGGGTATCCTCCAATCTCCCCATCATCATCGGTCTATCCAAGAACATGTTATCACTTCCCGCAATGATCGCTATGTCATTCCCATCAAACAAGATTCAAAGCACAATTTCCCCGGCGTTGTTCAAGGGCAATCCTCGAGCGGGGCGACCGCTTTCATTGAACCGTTTGGTGTTGTGGATCTCAACAACGAGCTGCATCAACTAGCAGATGAGGAACGCCAAGAGATACGACGTATTCTACTCGAACTCAGCGACTTGGTTCGTGAGGTTCTGGCATTGTTGGAACTTGCTTTGGACATCTTGGGGGGACTGGACTTTCTAGGAGCAAAAGCACGATTAAGCATAGAGCTCAACGGGGTCGAACCGGTGCTTAACATACGAGGGGCGATCAAGTTGATAGAAGCGAGACATCCGCTCCTTGAAATGAATCTTCGAGATAGTGCAAAATTGAAGGCAGAGGAACGCGATCCGAACCTACCAGAGCGAATTGTACCAACTGATGCAACACTAGGCGACACATTTCACACTATGATTATCACCGGACCGAATACAGGCGGGAAAACTGTTGTCCTCAAAACGGTTGGTTTACTCACACTCATGGCACAATCTGGGTTACACATCCCTGCAAAGTTAGGGAGTGAGGTTGGGGTCTTCGACCAAATGTTCGCCGACATCGGTGACGAACAGAGCATCGAGCAGAATCTCAGCACTTTTTCGTCCCATATCACCAAGATTATCTTCATCTTGAAAGAAGCGGATGAAAATTCACTGGTGCTGTTAGACGAGATTGGGGCAGGCACAGACCCGACGGAAGGGGCAGCACTCGGTATGTCAATCTTGGACTGGTTGGCGGCGCGCCAGGTTCGCACTGTTGCGACAACCCACTACGGTGCACTGAAAGCATACGCACATGCACAAGAAGGCATGGAGAACGCCTCAATGGAATTTGATTGGCAGACGTTGCAACCCACCTATCGTCTTCAGATTGGTGTGCCCGGGAGCAGCAACGCCTTCAAAATTGCACAAAGGTTAGGTATGCCTGATGCAATTACGGATGCCGCTAAAGCGTATACAGGCAGCCAGACCGTTGCTGTGGAAGATCTCATCGTCAGTATACAGGCGTCCCAAAACGAGCTTGACATTGAACGCGAAATAGTGCGGGAGAAACTCCGAGTGGCGGATACCGCTGCTAGAAAACACGAAGTGCTAATCAACCAGATTGAAGTGGAACGGGAAGAACTTCGGGACCAAGCCGAGCAGGAAGCTGCTACAATCCTCAAGGCAGCTCGTAAACTTGTTGAACAGACAATAGCAGAAGTGCGGCGAGAGAATGCATCAAAAGATAGTGTCAACACCGCTTTTACTCGTATTGAAGGGGCGCAGCAGAAACTGAACAAGAGACGCCAACAACAAAAACACGCAGCAAAACCGCATCCCGATGCAGCCGCTGTGCGAGTTGGTGATAAAGTCCGCGTGAAAAGCCTGAACCAATTTGGCGAAGTCCTCTCGGTTTCAAACGGGAAAACCCCCTTGCTTGTCAAGGTTGGCAACATGCAGATGCGCGTGTCATACGGAGAAATTGAACCTGTACATCCAGCAGACAATAAGCGTGAACTTTCAACCTCAATTTTGAATGTTCAGTATAGCAAAACAGGAAACGTTAAAACAGAGTTGAACCTGCAAGGAAAAACGGTCCACGAGGCTTGGGCGGAAACGGATAAATATATAGATGATGCGTTTCTTGCGGGATTACCGAGAGTGCGGATTATTCATGGCAAAGGCACTGGCGCCTTGCGGACTGCAATTCACGACCTTTTGGAAGACCACGTGCAAGTGGATGATTTTCAATTGGCAGCCCTCAATGAAGGTGGCGCAGGTGCAACGATTGTCACATTGAAGGAATAGTAAGAGAAATTTGAATTAATATTTTAGAATTATCCGCTCGCATTGAAAAATTTCCTTTCTCTGCGAGTAGCGTCGGAAAATGGCGAAGGACAACTATTCAATTCACAGGACGATTGAAGAAGATGGCATCCAACAGGGCATGGTCGGTGTTCAACAACAACGTTGAAAGCGAACCGCCCCATTGATACTATTGTCCTATTTACTTGGATTAAACCATCGAATTTCGCAGTACGTTTCATACCGATTTCGGTTTGAAATTTCCCATTTCGTGCCTTTAGAATTCCTTGGCATGGGAAAAGCAAACCTAAACCTGTATCAGACGAAGGTGAGTTGTGATGAGACAAGCTTCTAACTACATTCCACGCGAGATACTTGATAATATTTGCACACAGAACGATATTGTCGAAGTGATATCGGAGTGTGGAGTTCTGTTGAAGCCTGTTGGCAAAGCCTATAAAGGGCTTTGTCCCTTCCACGACGAAAAAACTCCCTCCTTTAACGTCTCCCCCGAAAAGCAGGCGTTTTACTGTTTTGGGTGTAATGCCGGTGGCAATGTCATTAGCTTCCTCAGAAAATATGATGGCAAGTCTTTTATGGAAGCGATGGAATGGTTGTCAGAGCGCGCAGGTATTCCGCTGCCCGCTCAAGATGGCAGAGCACGCCAAATTAGCCAAAAACGTCTGGAACTGCAAGACCTGAATCGTTTTGCGATGGAGCATTTTCATCATCAACTCCTGGATCCCAAAATTGGCGGCTATGCCTTGGCTTACTTGAAAAATCGAGGGATCAAAGATCAAACGATTAGAGAGTTCCAACTCGGGTATACGACCCCGGGCCGCCAAGACATCGTTAAGGTTGCCACACAAGCCGGTTTTTCAATCCAACAACTCATTGATGTCGGTCTCATCAGGAGTGATGAACACGGAACCACGGATCGATTCCGAGGGCGTGTTATCTTTCCAATCCGCGATGAACGCGGCAATCCCGTTGGATTTGGTGGGCGTGCAATATCCGAAGAGCAGCTTCCCAAATACCTTAATTCTCCTACCACCGCTCTTTACGATAAGAGCAAAACTCTTTATAACTTATACGAGGCCCGTCAGGCAATCCAAAAAGAGGAGAAAGTGATTCTCGTTGAGGGTTACTTTGATGCCCTCATGCCGTATCAAGCGGGTGCCCAAAATGTTGTTGCATCGCTAGGGACTTCGTTTAGCAGTTCACACGCCGATTTATTAAAGCGGTTTGCCGAAGAAACTATTCTCCTCTACGATGGCGATCCAGCGGGCTTTCAGGCGGCGTTGCGAGGTTTACACATCCTTCTAGCGGCAGGGTTGCGTGTGCGGGTGGCGAGTCTACCGCCCGACACAGATCCGGATCAATTTATTCGCACAGAAGGTCTTGATGCGTTCAATCAACGGGTCAATTCCGCGATGAACCTAATCGAGTTCCAGATCCAACGGGCGACGCAACAGCATGCAATTCATCGGATTGATGTAAAAACACAGGCTATCAAAGAAATTGCTCTGACCTTATCGAATCTCAAAAATCAGGTTGAACTCAGCGAATATGCGAAATACGCAGCGCAAGAGCTCGACATTGAGCGGTCAGTGCTTTTGAGGGAGTTGCAACGTTTGGGCGTCAAGATGTCTCGCCCAGTTTCCCCACCGAGACACACTCACGCTGCGCCAACCGCAAGGATGAGCCCGCGCGAATCAATTGAGTGGCAACTGATTGAAGCACTGCTACAAGGTCCCGACCTCATCCCACTTGCCAAAGCGAATTTTCACTACCAAGATTTTACCCATCCTGACTTTGCAACCATTGGCAGGATGCTGTGGGAAGCGAGTGATAATGAGGCTATCATTGATATGCAGAATATCATAAATGCTTGTGCTAACGAAAAAATTACAGGCATAATCTCCAAGGCTCTTCTAAAAAGGACAATCCCTCCAAATTTAACGACACGAGTGGAGGGATGTCTAAAGAAACTCAAAGATTTTCTGTTGTGGGATGTTGAACGTATGAGACGTTCTGAAGCCCTTGCCCAAGGGAATAGCAGTAAAAGCATTCTCGCAGAACTCGTTGAACTCTCAAACCGAAGAAGACAGTTAGCCCGTTAATCCCTGTTATTCTTCGGGAGGGGTACTAGGAGAATAAACTACAATGGCTTCCGAAAATAAAGCAGATAATCGCTTAATCAATATAGGTAAAGAGAAACGCTTTCTTGAATACGATGAGCAACCGAATCCTTCACCACCGAACGACCTTGATGACCTACTTCAAATTGATTTAGAAGAAATTAACCTTTCAGAAAATCCAGCCGATCTTGATGAGGGAGATTTAACAATGAATTTAAAAGTTATCAATCAAACATCCGATTTTGATACACCTGATTACTCCGAAGATGAAGATTACAACGATACTGATGATGAGCTAGCACTGGATCCAGGGAAGCTCGATAAGGTTGATGATCCGGTGAAGGTGTATCTACGAGAGATGGGGAGTATCGCTCTGCTGACTAAGCAGCAGGAGGTCTCCTTGTCAAGGCAGATTGAAGAAGGGCATCGTAAGGTAGAGGAGGCAATATTTGAAACACCAATTGCAATTGCAGCGGTTCGGAAGCTGCTCAATCAGATTTTGATTGGTAAGAAAAAGGCTTCTGATGTGCTTTCGATGGAGGTATCAAGCACCTCCGCTAGTGATAAGGAAGATAAATATCTGAAAAAAGCACAGGAATTGATGGCAGATTTGAAAGACCGAGATTTAGAAATGCGTCTCCGAGAGCGCAAGTTACACTATGAGAAATTATCTGCTAAGGAGAGGAAAACCCTTCGCAAAACGCTAGAATCCGATCGTTTAGAGTTGGTGGAAATCCTCAAGGAGCTCAGAATCGATCGCGAAGAAATTAGTAAAATTGCGGGTAAAATTAAAGACATTGCGGCTCGCATGGCGAATTTGGAGAAGCAGGTGACAAAAATTGAGAAGGAGTGCGCCCTATCCGCGGCGGAAATCTGCCAGCAAGTGCAGGATTACACGCTAGGTAAAGCACAACCTACTCCTGACGATATGGAGAACCTCAAAGAATATAATCGGGAGATCGTCAAGGCGAGGAGGACCGTCAAAAGGCTGGAGCGTGAAATTGGCGCGTCACGTGAGCAACTTGACTGTGCGACTCAGCGAATCCACGCGGGTGAATCGACGGCGCAAAAATCAAAAATGACAATTGTCGAGGCTAACTTGCGGCTCGTTGTGAGCATTGCCAAAAAATACAGGAATCGAACGCCGGGGCTGACGTTTCTTGACCTCATTCAGGAGGGGAATATCGGCTTGATGAAAGCTGTCGACAAATTCGAGTATAAGCGGGGTTATAAATTCAGCACTTATGCGACATGGTGGATTCGTCAAGGGATTACTCGGGCAATCGCTGATCAAGCGCGCACGATTCGCATCCCCGTTCACATGATTGAGACTATCAATAAACTGATCCGCACTTCCCGCTATCTTGTTCAGGAAAAAGGTAGAGAACCTCTACCGGAGGAGATCGCCGGCGAGATGGATATCTCCATTGACAAAGTGCGACAGGTGTTTCGGATTGCACAGGAGCCAATCTCTTTAGAGACCTCGGTCGGCGAAGATGAGGACAGCCAGCTCCGAGACTTTATTGAAGACAAAACTTCAAAGTCTCCTGTTGCCGAAGCGACGTTTACGATGCTCAAAGAGCGTATCGAAGAGGTTCTTCGTACATTGACTGAGCGTGAGGCGAAGGTCATCCGCTTGAGATTTGGAATTGGGGATGGATACCCCCGGACGCTAGAGGAGGTTGGCACGGAATTTCAAGTTACCCGTGAACGGATACGCCAGATTGAAGCGAAGGCACTGCGAAAATTGCGGCATCCAACCCGGAGCCAGCAGCTACGTGGCTTCCTTGATGGTTAAGCGATTTCATAGTAAAACACGCCGTCCATCTTGAAATTTCCATTGACAAATCCACTGCAAACTCTTATAATACTTCCTTGATTCAGGGGGGCCTGTAGCTCAGGGGTTAGAGCAGCCGGCTCATAACCGGCCGGTCCTAGGTTCGAATCCTAGTGGGCCCACCAACTTCTTCCCATCTCGTTTCTTCTCTTCATCCCATCTCACTTATGGGGCGTTAGCTCAGGGGTACGAGCGCTACCTTCACACGGTAGAAGTCACTGGTTCAAATCCAGTACGCCCCATTATTTTCTGCGACTATCCTACCTCTTGCCCTTTGTACTGTAGTTGATACAGCCGGTAGTAGATGCCCCGTTTCTGAAGCAACTCGTTGTGGGTTCCCATCTCCTGAATTTCACCGTGGTGCATGACAATGATCTTATCCGCGTTCTGAATCGTTGACAGTCGGTGTGCAATCACGATTGAAGTTCGATTGGCCATCAGGCGATTCAAGGCGTCCTGAATGATGAGTTCGGTTTCGGTGTCCACACTGGAAGTTGCCTCATCGAGAATAAGAATGTTGGGATCGGAAGCCAGCGCACGTGCGAAGGCGACGAGCTGCTTCTGCCCAACCGATAATCCTGCCCCACCCTCTCTGACTTCAGTCTCATAGCCCTCCGGCATTCTCTGAACGTAGCTATCCAGATGAACCTCTTTTGCGGCAGCAATCGTATCTTCCTTTGAGATCTCCGGATTGTCCAGATTAATGTTCTTTTCGATTGTCCCGGAAAACAGGAAGATGTTCTGCTGCACAATATTAATAGCACGACGGAGATCTGGTAACTCCATCTCCCGGAGATCTATACCATCAATCAGGACCTGTCCCTTGTTCACATCATAAAATCGACACAGCAGGTTGATAATCGATGTTTTGCCCGATCCTGTGTGACCCACAAGCGCGACCTTTTCGCCCGCCTTTACCTTGAAGGAGACATCGCGTAGAACATAATCCGCTGCGTTATAAGCGAACCAGACATTGCGAAACTCGATTTCACCGTTCAATGTACCTATCTTTTTGGCCGGCGTTGGATTCACAATTGTTGGCTGCGTATCCATCAGGTCAAAGATCCGCTCAGAAGATGCCATTGCGTTTTGGAAGATTGTGTATTTTTCACTCAGTTCACGAATGGGCCAGAACAATCGCTGGCTATATTGGATGAAAGCGAACAATACACCGAAAGTCAGCGCATCTTGTAGAATCTGCCCGCCGCCATGCCAGATGATTACGGCCAGTGCAAGTGAACCGCATACTTCAATCATTGGCGAGAAGAGCGAGAAGTAGAAGATGCTACGCAGGTTTGCGCCAAGGTATTGATTATTCCTCTCGTCGAACTGTAGTAAGCTGCGCGGCTCCCGTGCGAATAGCTGCATCGTTGTCATGCCGACGATGTTTTCGTTCAGAAAAGCGTTGATTCGGGCAAGATATCTACGCTGATCACGGAAAGCGCGACGCGAGTAGACCTGATAAACGGTCGTTGTCGCAAAGATGATTGGTAATACAGCAAAAGTTATCAACGCCAGTTTCCAATTAAAGAGCAGCATCGCTACCATGTAGGCGAAAATGCTGAGTAGGTTTCCAAAGACCGTAATGACTCCAGAGGTGAATAGCTCCTTTAGTATTTCAACATCGCCCATGACACGGGTCATCAGCCTGCCCACCGGATTGCGATCAAAGTAACGGACATCCAACTGCTGCAGATGTGAAAAGAGGGACATGCGCATGTCATACATCACTTTCTGCCCGACCATCTGCATTCCGTATTCTTCAAAATAGGTAAATATGAATCTGGTGCCTAGAACGAGAACATAATAGAGTACAATCGTTTCGAGTCCCTCTAGATTTCTCGGCGCAATGTGGTTATCAATTCCAAGTTGCGTCAAATAGGGCAGCAGCGCTTCAGATACCGAGTAACCGACCATCAAAAACACGATAAGCACGACTTCACGCCGATACGGTTTCAGGTAAGCGATTAGTCGTGTCATCAACTCCCGGTCATATACTTTACCGAGATCATCTTCTTCTTCGCTATACTCGTGGAGTTGACTGCTACTACCACCACTGCCAAACATTAATGAATCCTCCTTGTACCATAATCTATCTCTTTTCTGTTGGATATTTCGCTTGTTTGCCTAACCATTTTACCGGGTGTGTTTGACCTTTCCCCATAAGATTGCCAACTTCTCATTTGGGGAAACGCTTAAGGTGGGAACAGATCCCCACGCTGGATTGGTGTCCCATTCACGATGTTGGATGAGGTTAATGGGGTTGGTGCCATCGGCATTCATCACATAAATCTCACCTCTCTAGCGTGGACTCCGGAGCGACATAAAGGTAATCTGTTGTCCATCAGGGGACCAGGCTGGATGTCGAAACTGCGCTACACCGTCGTTGCAAAAATGTTACACGATTACTTGAAGAAACCTTTGAACCAATGTTCTGCAAGACTTTAGCAGTTTCCCATTTGCATAATGAAGCATTATAGACAATTTGGTAAAAATTGTCAAGAAACTCGATTATCCCATAACTCCATGGCCTGCCTCTAGCTCGAAAGATGAGTTTGGTTGAAAAATGAGGGTTAGTCCACATACAAACCCCCTTGACAAATTTGTGCCTTCATGCCATAATTTGCGTAGTATAGGAGATAGGCTGACGCGGGTGGGACGCCGTCCCGCTCGTATCTTCAACGGATTTGGTCAATACTCGATTGATCAAATACCATTTCAGAATTGACCCCTAAAGGTTTGGGATGGGTCGAAAGGAATGAACATGAATAGCGATCAATCACCGGCGGCGGAACCTTACCGCGCTGCTGCCTTTGCTGATATGAAACCTGAACTTTCGGCTCCCGGAGCCACGCCAGAGCGGTTAGAACACCTCAGGGAGCACGGTTTTGTCATCATCAACGATTTTGTTGACAACCCCTGGATCCCGATTCTGCGTGAAGCGGGTCGCCGTGTTACCGAAGCGTCTGCGCCAGAGCATGTCTATAGCAAGATCGACTGCTCGAAGGGCTATGTGCATCGCACAGGCGAGGATCAACCGTGGGCGATTCGGGGGCTTATCCATCCAGCGTTTAACGAGCCCAGCTTTGCTGAGTTCCATGGCTCTTCAGATTTCCTAGATTTTGTGTCTTCTTGGTGTGACGGACTTCAACCGGAGGATATGGTGCTCGGCGGCCTGCTACTGTGGTGCAATCCCCGGACACATGAGAATAAGCTCGGTTGGCACCGAGACACAACATGGTGGGGCACCGGGAAGAGATACTTCGCACAGGAAGAGAACCGAGGCGAGGGACCTGATGCCTATTCTGAGGAGACGGAAAGAATTCGCTGGAAAGAAATCGTTGAAAATAACGCCAAGTCCATCACGGAACGAAGCGGTGTGAGCATGTTCTTGGCATTGACAGACGACGAATGCCACGAGCTAGTACCGGGCAGCCACAATCGATGGCGTACACCGTTGGAACATGACGTGCTCCTACCGAGAGGGATGAAAGATCAGGGTGTCCCACACACACCGAGTTGGAATGGCGTGGACCCATTGCCGGGTCAAGTTGCAATCCGCCTCAAGGCGGGAGAAGCACTCATCCGCAATGGCGTAACTATCCACACCGGACACACTGTTCCCGCGCGCGAACGAAACACATTGTCAATCGGTTGGTCGAAGTGGTCGGGCGAGTTCACCGGCGATCCACCGGTGGCGGACGTGCGACACGCATGGCAACTGGATCCCGCTGTGCGCGAAGCCTTACCTCATGAGTGGATGAAGATTGCATGGGATCGTTGGGCGGAAACCCAGAAACTCGGCGATTCGATCGAAGACCGGTACACTCCGTTTGACATCAAACGCGTCAAGGCTGGAGAGGTCATCGGTTGGCGCGGTGAGTTGGAACGCCAAGCCGCGGCAGCCGGCGAAGCGTGGGAACGATTCCAGACCATAGCTTAACTAGGACGTATTGATGTGTTAATACTCTCAACTCGGCAAATGCTTTAAGGAACTGCCACAGTAAATGAGTAGGGAACAACGATCGTTGTTCCCTATGAAAGGTTGAAAACTCTCGGAACGGGGATCGATTCAATTTATCAAACGTCAACAGAGCCTTGTTGCGAAGAGAATCAGTCTGACATGAGGCGAGTGAGCGTTAGGGGAATGTTTAGAGTGCTTCTAGCTCTTCTTGCAGTAGCTGTTTCTCATGGATACCGGCATAAATACCGTTATGTGCTAGTAACTCTTCGTGCGTGCCGCGTTCGACAATCTCGCCGTTTTCTAAGACGACAATTAAATCTGCCGCCTTAACCGTCGAAATGCGGTGCGATATGAGGACCGTCGTGCAACCTTCCATAATCTCGTCCAACCGTGTGAGGATGGTATCCTCTGTATTCGTATCCACGCTGGCAAAAGCATCGTCCAAGATCAAAATCCTCGGCTTAATCATGATTGCACGTGCGAGCGCGGTTCGTTGTTTCTGTCCTCCTGAAATGGTTTGCCCGCGTTCACCCAAAAAAGTATCTAATCCCTCCGGAAACTCCTCAATCTGTTCGAGGAGATCGGCGGTGTGTGCGACATCCTTGATTTCGACTTCGTTCGTATCACCGACGCCGTAGGTGATGTTGTTCCGCAAGAAGTCAGAAAAGAGGAAAGGTTCCTGTTCAACGACACCAATGTTTGATCTCAGGAGTTGTAGCGGGATATCTTGAATATCAACGCCATCGATGAAGACCATCCCTCGCTCTGCTTGACGGACGCGAGGGATGAGATTAATCAAGGTGGTTTTACCACTGCCGGTCGTGCCGACAATTGCAACCGTTGATCCACGCGAGATCTTGAGATTGATATTTCTTAGAACTGGTTCTCCGCGAGGATAAGCGAAATTGAGGTTTCTAAATTCGATTTCGCCGTGAATCGTTTCGATGTCTTGATGTGTTGTTTCTCCATCAGCGATTTCAGGTTTCACATCAAGAATTCTACGGATTCTTTCCATTGACGCTGCACCTTGTTGAAAAGTATTGACGATAAAGCCAAACGTAATCATCGGACGAATGAACATCATCAGATAGGCACTGAAAGATACAAAATCACCGAAAGTGATTTTATCTTCGACTACGCGGATACCACCGAGCCAGAGCAGCGCAGCGATACCGAGTCCGGGTAAGAATCGGAACAATGGAAAGAAGAAGGTTGTCAGTCGAATCCGATCACGATTGCGTTGCACGAAGTCTCGGTTATATCTTTCAAATTCCTCAATCTCGCTCGCTTCGAGCGTATACGCTTTGACAACCCGCACACCGGACAGATTTTCCTGCACTTTGGTGTTCATCGTAGAGAAGCCTTCTTGGATTCGCGTGTGATATCTGTAGACCCGCTTTCCCAATTCCTTTATCAAGATAGCGAGGATTGGGTACGGCAGAAGTGCCCAAAGCGTCAACTGTACGTCAATATCGAGCATAATCACGAGTGCCAGCGCAAAAAAGATGAGCGCATCCGCGATGTATGAGATCCCCATACTGAGAACCATCCGGACGGAGTTCATGTCGCTGGTCGCTCGCGCCATTAGATCTCCCGTGCGGACATCGTTATAGTAGGACGCAGGCAGCTTTTGCAGATGTGTGAAGAAATCGTTCCGAAGCTGATATTCCATCCGCCTCGCCGCACTTTGGATAACCTGCCGTTGGCCAAATCGAAGTACGCCTCCAACCAACGCAATGCCAAAAATGAGTGCCCCGAAAAAAGAGACCTTCCAATAAGTAATTTCTCCTGCCAGTCCCCCCAAGATCCACTCCAATAGCCTTGGTGGCACCACAACCCCGGTTTCCAGACCATCAAACACCCACTTCAACAACTTTGGCTGTACCACAATCACTGCGTTCGTTGCTAGTACGAAGAAAAAGCTCGCGATAACAGCGACCCGGTAGCGAATAATATACGGTTTGAGATTTAAGAATAAGTTACGGATATGACGTTACTCCCTTCTTTGGTAGGTAACGGGAATAGGCTACAACTTGCGTTATGCTGTTTACCCACCAATTGTCTCGGTCTCAATGCCGGGGACGTTGAGTAGTTCCGGTTTGAGATCGATGCCAAGCCCAGGCGTTTCCGGCACGGCCAGATGTCCGTCCTCAACTGGAACGGATACTGTCACGAGGTTATCGTATTGAACGAGATAGTGGCGGCGGACACTTTCGAGTATAAACAGGTTTGTGAGATGTGCCGTCAGATGAATTGAGGCGACATGCAGGACGGGCCCCCCGCAGTTGTGTGGTGCGATGGGAAGGTAGTAGGTATCAGCGAGCACTGCAATTTTTCGAGCCTCTGTTATGCCCCCACACCAGCAGATGTCGGGCATAATGAACTGTGCAATGCCAAGTTCGATTAACTCTCGGAATTGGTAGCGCGTCATCAGGCGTTCACTGATGCAGAGCGGTTGGGAAACGTGATCGGCAACCGTGGCATAGGCCTTCATGTTATCTTGCGGCATCATCTCTTCTAGCCACATCACGTTATACGGCTCAAGCGCGTGGGCGATCTTGATCGCTGATGGAACATTCCACAAGCCGTGAAACTCCAGTGCTATCTCAATGTCATCGCCGACCGCATCGCGAATCTGTTGGATAGGGCGCAACCCACTTTCCATGTCTGCTTTTGTAATAAACTGCCCACGGTTTTTGTAACCTACCCCATCAAAGGGCCACACCTTCATCGCTTGGATGCCGCTGTCTAGGAGTTCCTTTGTCAGTTTTGCCGCTTCGTTGTTTTCGACATTATTGAAATCGTAGCGGTGATCATAGCAGGTATTGTACGTGCGTATTCTATCGCGCGATTTTCCACCGAGTAGTTGATAGATCGGTTGTCCTGTGGCTTTCCCGTAGATGTCCCATAGCGCAATATCGATCGCACTGATTGCTCGTAACTCCGCCCCCGCCCAACCGTGGAAACCGATCAACCGGAACATATCCTGCCACAACCGTTCAATCTCCAGTGGATTCTGCCCTATCAGCATGGACGCAAACCTGCCACGAATAACCCCGCATTCTGCTTCGCCGAGTGGATAAGTCTCGCCGAGTCCCGTGATGCCTTCATCGGTATGAATGCGTACCCAGATACACGGGATCTGTTCGCCCTCAATGATGAGGGGCCCCTTCTGCGGGTAAATCATTTCAAGCTTCGTAATTTTCACACTGTCTCCGGTTCAAATTATAGTAGATTTTAAAATTACTTAGACACTTCCAATGCACAACGAACCCCCTAAATCCCCCTTATCAGGGGACTTTTGAAACTTCGCGAAGGCTGGAACTATTTTCTCTAATTCGCTATAGTAACGCAAGTTGCTAGTAGCCAGCATATTCCAACCAATAGCCCCTAATCCCTGTGAAAATTGTATCATTGATTGATGTAGGTCGATTTTCCAAAATCGACGATTGGGTGTCGAGATGTGAATCTCGACCTACAGATTCTGATAGGTTTCCAATAACTAGCAACTTAGGTTATAGTAAGGGAAAAATGGTTGTTCCTTGAAAAATATACTCAAAAAAATGATGGATATGGAAGATCGTTCACCGTGCAATTAGCTTTTCGATTCGGTCGTCCAGTTCCCCCTGATCGCTTTCAAACGATGCGAGTCCGGCAAGGTTCAAAAGCGTGTCAATAGCGAGTTCACCCGATTTGATCCGATCCTCCCAGATTTCATGTTTGGGTATCTTACCATCATCTGCGATTTGGGCGAGTTCTTCATCGGAAAGTTTAGGGAACAGATCCCCGGCACCCAGATCATGCGCCCGATTCACAATTTCGTCCGCTGTCTGGGGGACGTCTGCTGTTAAGCTATCGGCCAGTCGTCGGTCGGACTCCGAAATCTCCCAGAGTGTGTCTATCCGAAGATCCGAATCACTGATACCTTCGCTGAGGTGAACCGTATATTCGTTTTCGAGACTCGCTTCCCATTTTCCTGAAAGTTCCTGTTTAGCATCGGCAGCAACGTTTATGGGCATTGTAAAGACATCAATCCCAGCCAGATACGGTAGTTGAGCCGCCGCCCTCAAACTCGCGGCAATCTGGAGAGTTGGCTCCCGGTTGTTTTGAGAGAGATTTTTCACCACGCGCTGACTCGCAAGAACTGCCTTTTCACCAACCAGCTTGCCGTCGCCCAACTGATGATCAGCGATGTAGGAATTGAGCCGTCCGAGGAACACATTGACATAGGAGGGGGCACCAAAAGCGGTTGCCACGAAGTTATGGCGCGCACTGAATCCCAACGTGAAATTGACCGGCACTCCATCTTCCCGCAAACGACGCATAGCAATCAAGCCGGAGGGCGTCAAAGGCACTTTAATAATAAAGTGTTCGGGACAGATCTCATAATAGCGTTGACCGTAGGAGACACTCCGCTCAATATCGTGTGCCAGAATTGTATGAAGTTCTACGCTCACCTTGCCTCCGAAACGTTGCGCCAAGCGAAGTCCATGACGCGCGTTTAGGATAAATGCAATCTCAATAATCTGTGTTTGAATATCCAACCCGGTGAGCACGCCGACTGCCTTCTGGATTAAGTCATCGTAAATTCCCTTTTGCACCTCGGCGTTGAGCAATGTGTTATTGGTTGTCAGGGCAGTAAACTCGTCAGTCCATAACGCTGTCGCAGCTTCAATATCGCCGGTATCCAACCACAGTTCAGAGCCAGCTAGACATAATGCTTTCCAAAACGGATCCGATTCCGTCTCAATGTGTCCATGCTGTAAATCAATTCCTTCCTTCACAAAGTTGTGAATCAGGTCAATGCGATCTGATGGCAAAACCATATCCCTACTCCTTCCAACAAAATAAAATCTTTGTAGTTTCTACTATCCGTCTAAAATCTAGGGGTCTGCAAGCTGCCGTTGCTTAACCCTTCAAACAATTCGTCATACTCCGCTCGATCTACCGGCATGTCAACCGTCTTTTTTCGCATCGCCGAAAGCACAATACCGTTGATTAACTCGACAGTCGGACGCGCGCTTATGCCGTTGACCAATGCCTCACCACCGTTGAGAATGGCATCGATAAAGCTATCCATCAGCGCATCGTGTCCGCCGGGTTCAGCCTGTAACTCAACGGGCTGCCACGAGATCTCCGGTTGTCCAGCAATACCGCTCGTCCGTCCCACGAGGTTCGTCAACGACTCCTCGTAAGTGCCGAGCAGGATGTGGTCGTCCCGATTATTCGTCAGGCTCTGCACATCAGGGATCGCTATCGTTCCTTTATCACCGGCAATCTGACGGATACTGTAGCCTCTCGGTTGGTTAATTGTGAGCTGAATTGAACCCAAGGCACCGTTTGCAAAGAGCACGTTAGCACAAACCACATCTTCCACTTCAATCTGATGGAATTGGTTGCCAATCATCGCAGAGACTTGGACCGGTTCGCCAACCAACCAACAGATCAGATCTAGATCATGGCTCGTTTGATTCATCAGCACACCACCGCCGGCATGTCGCCACGTCTGACGCCAGATGTCACGGGCATAGTAGCTTTCTGGCCGAAACTCGATCCATGTCCAGAGCACACGCATGATGTTTCCAATCGCCCCGGTGTCAATCAGGTGCTTCATCGTCTGAGGGGTTCGATAGGTTCGGTATTGATGCCCGACGCAGAGTTTCAAATCGTGTGCTTTTGCTGTCTCGATCAGTGCGTCTGCATCTGACACACGGTTGGCAAGCGGTTTCTCAGTGAAAACGTGCACCCCTGCGTTCAAGCACTCTAAACCGATAATAGCGTGCAAATGGTGCGGTGTCGCAATTGATACCGCATCGACAATCCCTGCATCCAGCAGCTCACGGTAATCGGTAAATGCACGTACACCTAGTTTTTGGGATTGCACCTTAACAGCCGCTGCGTCAAGGTCCGCTAACGCCGTCAGTTCCACATTTTCATGTTCGTGAGCCATACTTACATGTTTGCCTCCGACGCCTTTAATTCCAATGACTCCATAACGCACGCTGCTCATTATGTCCTCCAAAAAAAACGGCAAATCTGTGCTACTATAGTGGACCTTAGAATTAATGAGACACCCCAAGCCGGGGCAGTTCGGATACCGCCCCTACCGGTCTCCCGTTGGGTAGCCCCCCTATTTCCACCCGCTTGCGGGGGGACTAAGGGGGGGTAGAATAAAGGGGGGTGCCGATGCGGGGCGGTTAGCAACCGCACCTACCGGAGGGCGAAAGTGTCTATTTATTTTTTAAATTCACTATAATAACCCGAATCAAACTGGTTTTACTGCATTATAGCAAAGCTGAGGGGGCTTGTCAATTTTGTTTCTAATCAAATCATAGAAATTTACCACGTGCGAGCAATTCGCAAGATTCGCATTGACAAAGCTAGGGCTATTCAGTTTTCGGCTTGTTAACCAGTTGGGGCGAAAAGGCGTAACAAGGGAATCGCTTGGACAGTGAAGTATCGGGATTGGGAAATCCCTCTCACAGAAGAATTAAATGACCCTATTGACAAAGCATTTAGGAATTGACACGAATTCGCATCCGTGATAGAATGTGTTTATTCAAGTGTTCAATTGTTCAGTGAACCTCCGGCTGTGCCTATTCAGATCGAAGGGTGAGGGTTCAGCCGTAACAAATAATCTACGATGCACAATTATACGGAGGTTATAATGGCTACAGCGACAGATAATATTTATACAAGGTTCGGTATACGTCCGTTGATTAACGCTGTGGGGAACCAAACTGTGCGCGGTGGTTCTACGCCTTCCGCAGCAGTAAAGGCAGCAATAGATGGCGCGGACGTGAATTTTGTGGACATGGAGACGTTTCTCAAGAAGTCGGGGGATTTTATCGCCTCATTTCTAGATGTCGAAGCGGCTTACGTCACAGCGGGTTGCTATGCTGCGATGGTGCTGAGTTCTGCGGCAGCCATGACCTATCAGCATCCAGAAAAAAGGGATCAGCTCCCGGATACCACGGGGTTGAAGGACGAACTGGTATTCCAGAAGTACCAGCGATACGGTTATGATAGAGCTTACAGCGTGCCAGGAAGCAAGCTAGTCCTTGTAGGAGATGAGGAAGGGTGTACACCAGAAGAGTTTGAGAACGCTATCGGTCCTAATACCGCCGCCATCATCTACCTCGTTCAGGCTGAAAAGGAGGGCGGTGTCTCGCTTGAGGAAGCGGTCGAGATAGCGCACCGAAACAATGTCCTTGCTATCGCTGATAGCGCAGCACAAATCTTTCCGCTTGACTATTTCAAACGGAATGCCCAATGTGCGGATCTTGTCTGCTTTGGTGGTAAATACTTCAATGCACCGCACTCCACCGGGTTTGTATGTGGCAGGAAAGATTTAATCGAAGAGGTGACAGCCCACGGCTTTATCGCTCCGCGTCCACTCGGTCGGGGGATGAAGGTAGACCGTCAGGAAATTGTTGGGCTTTTGACGGCAATCGAGAATTGGTTCTCGACGGACCATGAGCAGCGCTCAAAAGACCAAGACGCTCGATACGACGCGATTTCGCAGGTGCTTGAGGGCATTCCCGGCGTATCGACGGAAATCATCCACGCTGAGAGAAGTCACACATTATCTAGCCTCCATGTTACCGTTGACGAAGCAACTGTAGGCATGAATGCAGAGCAGGTGAATGATGCGCTCGAAGCTGGTACACCTCGCATCAGGGCAAACGCTGGCGGCGATGCTGTTGTTATTAACGCTTATACCCTCCGTGAAGGCGAAGAGCTAATTGTCGCTAATCGTTTGAAAGAGGTGCTTACGGGTTAGAGATTGATATCGTAAAGTCGATGAGGGTTTTGAGAAAAGGGTCCTTGTAAGGCGATCAAAACATTTGCAGGGATCCTTTTTTATTTCTAATCGGGTGGAAAACTCTGGAGAGCAGAAATGCCTAAAGTCAGCGCCCTAAGTCGCCCGTTCGTAGGTGAGGTAACAGTATTCGGGGGCGTCAACAATTCGTGTACCTTCCAATTGTATAGGTGCCTTGAAAAACGGTGCATCTAATACCCATGTGTGGTATTCACCCTGCTCACCGGAGGGATCAATTGGCAGCTGCTTCAATTGCGAAATCAGTTCCAAATCTAAATACTTTCCAGCGATAGTAGTCTGAAAGTGCTTTTTGTAGGAGAGGGAGCAGACCACTTCAAATTGGTCGGAGGCAAGGGGATCCAATATTGTGTCCCGATCCAACTCCCACAACGGTTTCTCGACACCCACCAAACCTGTTGCAACCTCGTCAATCCAGTTAGGCATCCCACCGACAGTAGAAATATCTCCCGTAATTAACACCTCAATTCCTGCCTCTCTAATCGCCTCAATTTGTCGCCGGTAGCTCAGTTTGTATGGCCCAGAAATCGGCATAAATTCGATTGGGATACCGATCTTCTGTGCCTGTAGTGTCATGAGCTGCCGTGGATGCGCGTAGAATTGCCGGTTGTCTGCCGGGACAAAGCAGATCAGCGTTTTTATATCGTAAAGATTTAGGGAACGGTAAAGCGCGAGGGCGGAATCTTTGCCGCCTGTCCATAATACCGCTGCTTTCATCATCGTAGTTACCATACGGCCTCTTCATTTATACTGAATCGGTCTTGTTGTGAATCGAGGGACGCTTGAATACCGATGGGAAGCGTCAGTTGAGGCACTGTATGACCAAAATCTACCCCTGCCAAAGTGACCTTCAGTGCTTCACGTCTATTGATTTTATTCACAGTTATGTCCCTTGTGGGGTATCAACCCGATTCGCCTGTTTATGCATCTCACTGATTCCGCGTCCCCGGCGTTCCCCCTAATGACTTAAAGTTACCCGTACCATTAGGCACTCGACCGAGTGCGACATCTTCCCCCTGCGCCTTAAATTTAATAACGTCAAGCACCTGATTGCCTCGTTGATCAGTATCAATGAGCATGACTGTCTCCCCATTCTTAGAGAGCTTGAAATTAGCGTGGAGCCCCGACTCGGTGTTGTCATCTTCGTCCGCCCAAACAATCAGATAACCGCCGGGGGCGATTTGGGTGTCATCGGGGAACTGCCACTTACGCGGATTATTCTGGCTATCGCTGAGATACATCCCCGAAAGATTAACCGCATAATCGCTTACGTTGTGGAGTTCGATCCAGTCATCATTTTCACCCTGTGGATCCGCGAGCCCCTTTGTATTGCTCGCCATCAATTCATTGATGACCACCGGGGAGCTATCAGCGAAAGATGCGATGACACGGTAGGTCAACGGCGCAAATTCGGTTTTGGCGGGGAAAAATGTTGTCGCGCCGTGCGTTCCAGCGGATCGGGCTTCGACGTAGTAACGGATCTTCTTTCCAGCGGGAAAATCGGGAATCTCCCCCACGTAGACCGCGCCATTTTTTGACATTGGCACACTCTGGAAGGGTGCCAATCGCCCGTCCGCGTAGTACAAGATAACTGCGCTGATATTAACATCTCTATCAACCTCAGCGGTAATCTGCACGGGTTGGTTCGCCATCGGTTTTTCAGGCTTGGAGACGGAGACGATAGTTGGTGTCGGCTTGTTGACTTCAGGGTGGTTGAACAGGTATTCCGCCCGTTCCTCGACAAAACGCTTGAAGCTTGGGGTTGCTCTTCCTCCTCTACCACCCCGTCCACCGCCTTCCCCACCACCTTGATCTTTGATCTGACTTGTGGCAAATGCCTCATAAGCGTAGAGTTTTTTATCGTCCACCTTCACTTCGGGATCAACAAGCGATTGGTATTCCGCAATAATTGGCTGGAGCACATCCCAATCGAGCCATTCGTCCGCAATGGTGCGAATGTGAGCGAGATACCGTGCGCGTAGATGAGGGATGGCAAATAAGCGACTGATGACGGGGCGCATCATATCGTTTTCCTGAGAAACAGGAGATAACATCTGTCCATCGGTCTGCCAAGAGTTCGGACCGCCACCACCGGCGAATCGGAATGTCTCGTTACTATCGTGTGGCAGCAGGTGGAAGCGACCTTTTGGATCTTGATAGAGCGCGTAATCACTGGCACGACTGAAATATCCGTCGTTATCTATGAACACATTGTCCAGCGCGAGGAACCAAAGTGCCCGGTCAATGTTAAGAATCGCAGAAAGTTCAGATTCGAGTTGGTCGTCGGGTGCGTTTTCAAGAACTTCGCATAGATTAATCAGATCCTGCCAGGCGTTTGGTGCTTCCTCCGCTCTCGTTTTGAGTTGGTAGGATTGTTGATAGGCAGAGGGTTGGTCCCCATTATAAACTAAGCCGCTATCGCGTCCGGGCGGCACCTTCCAGCGCACCCCACCTTTGGTCCCGAACCATTCGTCGAGAAAATCTTTGTTGAATTGTTGGCTGTTGATATAAACTCCCCAGTTTTCCCCGTTGATGACTAGCTTGACAAAGTTTGCCTTCGGGGCGGGGATGTAGTTGCTGGCGATTCGCGAGTAGAGAATTTCGCGGAGGAAGGAGGGGTCAGAATGACCGTTCAGCAGATTCAGCGTTTTATAACCGTAAAGGCGTTGTCTGTCATCCCCGTAGTCAACAGCGATATTGAACGACTTTTTCTCGTTCTGAACTGTAAAATAGGATGAACTGCCGCGGAACCGGACACCGACGGATTGGTAGACCTTCCCATCGACGATTAAATCCGCCGGCACATCGACATCGGTTCGGTAGAAGTCGCCGAGCTGCTCATACCAGTCTGTATCATGGAATCGAAGATAGAGTGTGCGGAGGGTGCTTGCATCGTAGAGGCTAGGATTGCCGTTAGGCTGGGCGGTGTGGCTCGCTTTCAAATCATCTTCGTGGGTTGTATTCGGCGAAATATGTCCAGATGGGCGTGGCGCCCCTGCCTCACCTCGGCTCTCGTGGATATATTCGCGGGCGGCTTCTCGTTCCGCATAATCTAATTTGCCATTTTCGTCCGTGTCAAAGCGGTTGATAATCTTCTCCGCCCGGCGCGGTCCACGCCTTCGTCCGCCACGTCGGCCAGACTCACTTTCACCTCGTCTCTCTCGGATCTCTTGTGCGGTGAGCTGTACCCCTGTGAAGGCTTCAAGAGTGATGATCTCGAGCATAATCGCTATTTCGTCTTCACTCAGTTGACCGTTGCCGTTGAGGTCAAATCGCTTATCTTCTTCTGAAAGTGTATCTTGTGCTGAAGCGTTCACGGGAATTAACATAAAAAGGGTAAGCAGTGTTGCGAAAGGGATGGCGATGATACTCCTAAGTTTCATGGGATTCTCCTTACAGATCATTTTCAGTTTGAATTTTCACAGTATTTGCCTCTACTGGTATTAGGCAGATTGCAATAGCATTTGTTCGGGAAAAAATGGTTTTTTGAGAAAATTGCACTGAAAATTTTACTGCTTCCACCTTTTACCAATAAAAATGCCCCTATATCAATTGAGGTCGAATTGACATAGGGGCTAGAACCAATCTCACAATGAACATGACCTTCCCTGATCTCGTATCAGGGTCGAGAGCTAGGTTCTGTTAACATTTCTATGAGGTGTGTCCATAATGCGCCGATAAATATCTCATCGTAGGGGCGAGGCGTCCTCGCCCAACCGGTTGAGACACCCAACCCCTACAAACTGGTGCTTAGTCTATAAGTTGTTTCTATGAAGAGTCGAGTATGGAAACTCGACCTACGGGCTATCAAATGTCAACATGTCCTAACTGTCCATCTTGAGCGATTTTGGCTATTCCTGATTAAGAGTCTAAGTGCTTATTTAACCTCCTTTGGAGTTGCCGAACTGCTGCATTTTTCCGAGAAGCAACAGTCCCAACGGGGCATCGGGCAATATCAGCAACCTCTTGATATGATAGCCCTTGCAACTCTGTTAAAACAAAAACTAGCCGATGTTCGTCGGACAGGGCACCAATCGCTGATTGGATAGCTTCATCTGCTTCCCTAGCAATGGTTGTCTCCTCCGGTAAATATCGGTTATCTGCAATCTCTTCTGATAGGTTGTAATCACCGCCGCTATCATTAGGGACGGGAGCTTCCAGTGAGGCTGTGTAAGGAGTTCGTTGATCTTTAGCAATCTGCTTCAAACAGACATTCTTTGCAATGTGATAGAGGAAAGTGGTAAATTTCGCAAGCGGTTGATAGGTCAGTGCGCTGCGCCAAAGGCGCAAAAACGTTTCTTGACACAGATCTTCCGCGAGCATACGATTGTTTACGAAACGATAAATAAAGTTTAATGTGTTTGTGTAATGACGTTTGGTTAATGTTTCAAATGCTGCGCTATTTCCTTGTTTGACGGAAAACATTAGATCTTCATCGGATCGTCTCACGCTCGTCTCCTTCGGATTTCTCCTCGTTGCACGGCAGGTCCACCCCAGCGAAGCGTCCGGTCTGATTGAGCGAATAGAATCAGAGCTCTCTGCTTCGGGGTCACCTGCCAATTCAGCCGGAATCTTGTCGTAGCCTATGCCTTTCTCGTAATCGTTCTCTTGTCCAAAATCTGATGTTGAAGTACCTGTCACTTGTCGCCTCCTTTGGCGATAAAAACGTTAGGGGAGTCTTCCTGAACCCGAGGTCTGTGTTTCTCTGAGTGACCGAGAGTTGAGCCACCCTAAATTCCTTTGCTAGATTAGGGATAGCCCTGCGCCCGGCGGGATTATGTGGTATCTCCTTCTGTTCCTCAGATTCGTTGCCTGTATGAGGGCGCGCGGTGTCTCGCGCAGCGGATGTGAGGGAGTTTCCTTGTGTTGCCCCGGTTGCTCTCTCTGTCAGCGGATTGAACGCTGGTGTGCGTTTTGGTCCTGTATGGTAAAACATCTGTTATAACCTCCTTTTAGGTTGATCGGTTAATAGGTTGAAAAAAAATCTGGAAAAGAATTATAGTACTATCAGTTCCTGTGTATCAGGATGTCATCATTAACAATTCTTATATAACCCCAATGTTGCCAGAAACTTCATCGAAAAATTAAGACAATTTGTTTTTTAGAGTCGTTTAACTCTCACTAAATTGTCGGCTTTCACTACCTATTACTGTTGCGTGGAAGTTCGCCAAACAAAAAGGTTATTATACACCACCGCCGACTGGGTTTTCAATGCCTAGTTTGACCTTTCTAGGGCTATTCAGTTTTCGGCTTTTTAACCATTTGGGGCGAAAAGGCGCAACCCGGGAATCGCTTGGACAGTGAAGTATCGGGATTGGGAAATCCCTCTCACAGAAGAATTAAATGACCCTAAGTCCATAGAAATTGTTATTGACGGAAGTATGAGGAAGGGGTAAAATGGCTTAGTAATTAAACTATAGTGGACCTTAGAATTAATGGGACACTCCAACCTCCCGTTGGGTAGGCACTGTTTCCAACTGTGCCTATGCGGTGCGGTTAGAAACCGCACCTACCGGAGGGAGCAAGTGTTTGTTTATTTTTTGAATTCACTATAAAAACACGCAAGTTGCTACATGGTCGCAGTCAAGCTAGTCGCGATTCGGATATCGCTCCTACTACCCGTTTTTTGTAGGAGGGAATTCCAATTCCCGACTATTACACAGGTTTCTAGTGTTTGGTTTATCGACTAGCAACTTGGATTATAAAAACGGACAATCAGAGTAATGGTTGTCAAAAAACACCTGCTAGCCCTGGTGGCACACGAACTTGACAGACCCACGGGGAGATTTGAGCGTAAAAAATAGAGTGGGAGAGATGGATGATAACTAAATTTGACTACTTCTACGGCGGGCATGTGGAGATGGATAACATGGGTTTCCAGGGCCTCCGTGTTGATGATAGGATAGAATCGGATGAACATCTAGCGTCTGTGTTCGACGAAGCGCGAACCATTGCTCAGCTGATGGACAGATTGAATTTTGACACCCTGTGGCTCGCCGAGCATCACTTTCAACGCGAGGGGTACGGTGGCATCCCAAACATACCGATGCTTAGTCTCTATCTTGCACAGAACACCGATCGACTCAAGTTCGGCGGTTTTTTTAATACCATTCCCGCTTGGCATCCGCTTCGATTGGCAGAAGATTTTGCCATGGTGGACATCCTTACACAAGGGCGTGTCAGGTTCGGCATTGGTCGGGGTTATATCCCGCGGGAGGTAGAAACATTGGGATCGCCACTTGAGGACGATGCAGCAAACCGAGAATTGTTTGAGGAGCAGGTCGAGATTATTTTCAAGGCGTGGAATGAGCAATCTTTCTCTCATCGTGGGGGACACTACGACCTACCGGCGCGAGTTCTCAACCGGGGCAAGGAGTTGGAGGAGATAACGCTTGTGCCTCGCCCCTTTAATTTGCCGGTGGAGTGCTGGCAACCCATCTTCAGCGCGAGTCCCCGAGGGATTAACTTTATGGTCAAACACGGTATCAAGGGCGTCGTCCCCGGAGGTCCACGAGTTGATGAGATCGCTGCGAAGTGGCAAGAAGCACACTTACGCGCTGGACGTGACACGGAACTTGGTGAGGACTTGGCACTCGTGTTACAAATACATATCGCCGACACCGAAGCGAAAGCGATTCAGGAGGCATCGGTCTGGTTTGAGGAACAGCTCAAAGTGCTAGCACCGTTGGGAAGGATGCCTACGCTCACTGAGGAACAGATTCAAGCGACTTTCGATCCGGAAAAAGCACCGCTGGCTGGGCTTCCGACTGTTCACGATTTAGTGAGGGGCGGCGGCTGGATATGCGGACCACCTGCACACGTTTTTGAAAAGATTTCAGCGATTCAGGAGAGGTTGCCCGGACTGGAGCGCGTTACGATCGGTGCCGGCGCTTTGGCAATCCCTCCCAGCGCAATCCGTCAAGATATCGAATGGTTCGGTAGCGATGTTTTGCCAAAATTTCCGGATGCAGTTGCCGCTGCCTCTTGAATTGAACTTACACTCATGAAAACAGGAAATCCAGATGATAAATCAATACAAAGTTAATCATACGAAAGCTGCACTTCTCAAGGGTGATACCATCACTGTTCCGGAGATTAATCGGGTATCCAACCCGATCGTTGTAGAGGTGCTTGCGCTGGCAGGATACACCTGTGTGTGGATAGACATGGAGCATAGCCATCTCGATTTAGATGGGCTTTCCAATATGATTTTGGCTGCACGAACGGTTGATCTGGATGTCATTGTTCGTATTCCGCACGGTCCCTACAATCAGGTTATGAAAACATTGGAGTTGGGATCCGGCGGTTTGATCTGGCCCCACTGCAAAAGTGCCGATGAGGCGCGTCAGTTTGTCCGTATGGCGAAGTTTCGACCCCTCGGTCTGCGCGGTATGGGCGGCGGTAGGGACTCGCTATTTGGACAGATTGAACGCACGGAGTTTTTGGATCAAGCCAACGAAAACACGCTACTCGGCGTGATGATCGAGGACAGAGAAGGGGTGGACGACGTTGAAGCCATCGCCGCCGTTGAGGGAATCGATCTGTTGTTTGTGGGCCCCGGTGATCTCGCACACAGCTACGGCGTGGAACGCGACGCGGGACATCCGATTACTCAGAAAGTCGTTCTTGAGGCTTTCGACAGGGTAGGCGAGGCGTGCCACGCTCACGGGAAGGCAATGGGCACGGCGGTCGATCCGGGCGAACCGATGCGGACTGTCGTCGAGAAGGGCACCCGCTGGCTCAACTGTTGCCACGACGTCACTGCCCTTATCAACGGTTATACCCATGCCAGAAATGCTACCGATGAAATTGTACAAACAGTGAAGATATAGCAGGGCATATAAAAAGAAATAGGACTTACGCACTTGAATGCTCAAAGCAAACACCAGAAACGGTCGTGCAACACTCCGGGCTGGTTGAGCCAAGACTATAGCGCAATAGTCTTGGTATCTTCGGCGATTTATCGCCGCAGCATATCCTTACCAACGCCCGATAAATCGGGCAACTACAATAAGGTCTTAGGTTGGTAGTAGGGCGATTTATCGCCCGTCGGGACGCGCAATAAATTGCGCTACTACAAACTGAACTGCGTAACTCCTAAAGAGAGTGCAAAATGTGAAGAGAAACGCCCCTCCTTACCCCCCTTAATCCCCCCGCAAGCGGGGGGAGATGGAGAGCCCTCGCAAGTTGAGTGTGGCGAAATTCCGATTTATCAAGGATTCTCGCTTCGCGGAATAAATCGGGAAATGCTCGGAACGGCAAAAAAATTCGGTTTCTGCTGCACGATTTCTTAATATGAACTAAGATTGAGAGGACGGTTTAATGAAAATAGAGAAGATAACACCGTTTCTGGTAGATGGGTTTCTGCTGGTTCGGGTCTACACCGATGCGGGGATTGTCGGCAACGGTGAAGCCGGATTGTGGGCGCATCAGAAAACGGTGCATGAAGCCATACTTGAACTCAGCGAATACTACATCGGCAAAGATCCCGCTCGTATCGAGCATCATTTTCAGGTGGTTTCGAGAAACTCCCACTTCATGGGGGCTGCCATCAGCGCGGCGATGAGTGCCATTGATGTTGCGTTGTGGGACATCTTAGGAAAGTCCGTCAACCTGCCGGTATATCAGTTGCTCGGCGGGAAGTGTCGGGACAAGGTTAAGGTCTTTAATAATGTTGGTGGGGACACATTGACTGAACGGGCGGAGAGTGCGATCCAAAACGTCGAGGCGGGTTACATCTCGCTCCGGACAACCCCATTTTTCTCGAATTGGGAGAAGGGCACCTCAACCCAAGCGATTACAACGGCGGTGGAGATTGTCCGAACCATCCGTGAAGCGGTCGGGGACGGTATTGATCTGGGCCTTGAGATCCATCGCAACCTGACACCGGATGAGGCAATCATTCTCGCCGGTGAACTTGCACCGTTCCGAATCCTATACTATGAGGACCCAATCGCGCCACAAAGCATTGAGGCGTTGGAATATGTTGCACAGCATGTTCACATTCCGATAGCGACCGGCGAGCGTTTCTACAACATTCAGCAGTTCAAAGAGCTCATCGACAAGAAAACGGTCAGTCTCATCCGTCCCGATGTTTCGTTGGCAGGCGGCATCACGCACTGTAAAAAAATTGCGGCCCTCGCTGAAGCTTCCTTTGTGGGCATCTTCCCACACCTGATGGGGAGTCCGGTCAACCTCGCCGCATTTGTCCAACTCGATGCAGCCATCCCCAACTTTTTTACGCATGAGTGCCACACCGGGGCCGATGCCTTCAACGAGATTGTCGATCATCCCCTTGAGCGGGACGGCGGTTATGTGATTGTACCGAACCGACCGGGCATTGGACTGGAAATCAACGAAGATAAGCTGGGAAAATTCCCTTACCAGTCAAGACAGATTGCCGGCAGCTTCCGTGCCGATGGTTCTGTGGCTCATTGAGACTGTCTAACGTATGGCTAACAACGGTAGGAGTCACGCAGTTGAATGCCCTCAAGCCAAACCGGTGCGGTTGGAAACCGCACCTACCGGGGGCGAAAATTAAGTGCAACAGTAGGGACAGGTCTTGTGCCTGCCCAATCCCTTACTTTTAACTGAGCCTATCTCCCATGACAACCCTCAATCTTAAACCCACCCACAAACCGGTCAAAGCCTACTACGAATCCCTACAACGTTTCGAGTCAATCGGCGTCTCCCACGAAACCGCTGTCCGTTCTGCGTTCCAGACCCTGCTCGAATACTGTGGACGACAATTTAACTGGATTCTCGTGCCTGAGCACGCAATGACTCCTGATAAGGGGGCTAGGGGGGCTAAAAACAAAATGTCCCCCCTGACAAGGGGGGCTAGGGGGGTTAAAAGTAAGCGGATTGTCATTGATGGTGCGTTAATCGACACTTTCCAACTGCCCCACGGCTATTGGGAGGCGAAGGATATCCACGATGACCTGCCGACCGAAGTGCTCGGCAAGTTTGAAACAGGCTACCCCCGCGATAACATCCTTTTCCAAACCCCACACCGCGCCATCCTTTGGCAGAACAATCAGCAGCGGCTCGATGCCGACCTGACCGACCCTAAGCAGCTGATACATACCCTCGAAACCTTCTTTTCGCACCGTCCGCAAGAGTACACCGAATGGGAGGAGGCGGTTGCACAGTTCAGAGATAGAGTCCCCGCGCTTGGCAACGGCTTGGCAGCGTTAATCGAACAGGAACGGGGGGCGAACCGTGAGTTTACCGCTGCCTTTACTGCTTTCCATGAGAAGTGCCGTCAATCAATTAACCCCAACCTCTCCGAAGCCGCCGTTGAGGAGATGTTGATCCAGCACCTCTTGACCGAGCGGATTTTCCGAACTGTGTTTAGCAATCCTGACTTTGTCCACCGCAATATCATTGCCCGTGAAATCGAGACCGTTATCACTGCGTTGATGTCTCACGCTTTCAATCGCGATGAGTTTCTCAAAAGCCTTGACCCCTTTTATATCGCAATCGAGCGCACCGCTGCGACTATTGACGACTTCTCCCAAAAACAGGGGTTTCTCAATACAGTCTATGAGCAGTTTTTTCAGGGCTTTTCTGTCCAAGTTGCCGATACGCACGGCGTTGTCTACACGCCGCAACCGATTGTCGATTTCATGGTGAGAAGCGTTGAGGAGATTCTACAGGCCGAATTCAATCGGTCGCTCTCCGATGCCGGTGTTCACATCATTGATCCGTTTGTAGGGACGGGCAATTTCATTGTGCGGACCATGCGCGAGATCCGTCTCACCGCCCTTGAGGATAAATACACAACGGAACTCCACTGCAACGAGGTGATGCTGCTGCCGTACTACATCGCGTCGATGAACATCGAGCATGAATTTTATGAGGCGACAGGGGACTATCGACCCTTTGAGGGTATCTGTCTCGTCGATACCTTTGATTTGGCAGAAGACCGACAGTTGCCGCTGTTCGCACCTGACAATACCCGCCGTGTTGAGACACAAAAGGAGACACCGATGTTTGTCGTTATTGGCAATCCACCCTACAATGTCGGTCAGGTCAACGAGAATGATAACAACAAGAATCGGAAATACCCAACGATGGATGCGCGGGTTGCGGAGACCTATGCGAAAGACTCTCAAGCAACAATAAAAATAAATTGGCTGATCCATATGTAAAGGCGATTCGGTGGGCATCGGATCGGATAGGGGACGAGGGAGTTGTTGCCTTTGTAACGAACAGCGGATTTCTGGAGGGTGTGGCGTTTGATGGGATGCGGAAGCACATCTCGCAACGATTTTGACGCAATTTACATTCTGGATTTGGAAAGGGAATGTCCGGAAGGGATTGAAGGTCTCGGATGCCAATGTGTTCGGGATTCGGGTCGGTGTAAGCATCAACCTATTTGTAAAGACCGGGACGGGCGATAAATCATCCAACTAGCCGTGAAAGGGGCAACCCTGCCCCGATACGCATCTTTTACTATCGCACCGATGACCTTGGAACAAAAAACAGAAATTCGATCTTTCTGAATGAATGTGACACATCGGTCAACGGGATTAAGATGGAGCCCATTCAACCCGATATAAAATCATACATGGCTGACAGAAGGACTCCACGCTGAGTTTGAAACCTTTATCCCAATAGGAACAAGAAAGCAAAGGCTGCAAAAGGTGAGCAAGGGACGTGATTTTTCAGATTTATAGCTCGGTGTTAAAACAATCGCGATGCGTGGGCGTACAACTTCAATCGAAACGTACTAGATGAAAATATAAGCCGGATGATTGATACCTACAATGCGGAGTGTCGATCGGTGGAAACATCGGAAATCGGGCCGCAAACGTTGATGATTTCGTAACTTCTGATGAGACGAAAATCAAGTGGAGTTCGGGCTTAAAACAGAAGTTAGAAAGCAGGCAGCTAGCAGAATTTGTAGAATCACAACCCCGGCAGTCTTTATCGCCCGTTTATGAAATCGAACCTCTACTTTGACCGAATGATGAACGATGTATATCGTGTTTCCATCCATCTTTCCTACACCTGAAACCGAACAAGAGAATCGCGTGATTTGGCTCAGTGGCGTTGGAAGCAAGAAACCTTTTCACACGTTGATGGCTAACAGAAATGATTCCATGTCTTGACATTCTCGAAAAAACCCAATGCTTCCCCTTCTACACCTATGACGAGGACGGAAGTAACCGCCGAGAGAACATTACCGATTGGGCGTTAAAAAACTTCCGCGCCCATTACCGAGACGAGTCCATCGGCAAATGGGACATCTTCCATCACGTCTACGCGCTCCTGCATCACCCCGACTATCGGGAGCGGTATCAGGCAAACCTCAAGCGGGACCTACCCCGCCTGCCATACACCCGGACTTTTGGGGGTTTGCCAAAGCGGGTCAACGATTGGGAGAAATCCATATCGGCTATGAGGAAGCGTCCGAATATCCGCTACATTTCATCGAAAACCGTGACGTGCCGATCGATCCTTCTCCCCGCCTGCGGGGTAGGGGGTTATGGCGTGTGGAGAAGATGAAGCTGTCCAAAGACAAAACGCAACTTATCTACAACGATTTCCTGACCCTTGACGGAATACCCGCGAAAGCGTTTGGCTATCGGCTTGGGAATCGGTCCGCGTTGGAATGGGTGATAGATCAGTATCGCGTCAAGACAGACAAACGCAGCGGCATCGTCAACGACCCGAACCGTGAGGACGATCCGCGGTACATCGTCAAACTTATTGGAAAAGTGATTACGGTCAGCTTGGAGACGGTTGAGATTGTGGAGGGGTTGAAAGATGTCGGTATTACGGATTAAACGTAATTGGTTTATTAGTTCATTTAGCCCCAGCGGGGCGACATGTTTATAGAACATTGGCATACCAAATCCCCTAAAGCCCCAGCGGGGCGACATGTGTGTCGTAAATTTGGTTATTTCTGATGGGTGTCGAGTATGGAAACTCGACCTACAGGCTATCTAGCAGCTTGGGTTACTTTACAAAAATTCGTAACACAGCTTACAACCGATTTTGGATATCATGAAGATTGCCTAACCTTTGAAATATTCATATAGGACTTCCACAGTTGAACGCTAAAAGCCAATCCCTCTGATAAGAGGGGAAAGACAAGGGGAGATCCTCTAACCCCCCTAGCCCCCAACCCCCTGACAAGGGGGGCTAGAAACTGCTCCCCTTGCCATCCCCCCTTATCATGGGGGGTTCAGGGGGGAAACCCTTGTCAGGAGAGTTACGGGGGGATAGTTCGGCGATGTATCGCCGTTGGACACTATTCCCAACTCTGGTCTCGGAACGGACGCCCGATAAATCGGGCAACTACAATGGAGATTCCATAGTGGGTTCGTAGTGAACGCAGATCTGCGTTCACTACTGAAGTGCGTAAGTCCTAGTCGGCTTTTGTAGGGTTTGTTGCTTTTTATTTGCAATTCTCTATTGGCTAATGTGGGAATGTGGTAAAGTGTGAATCTATGTTTGTCAAAGGTATTTACAGCACGAAGGAGAGCTATGAAAATCACTGAATTTGAAATTCTGCGAGTCCCACCGAGTTGGGTTTGGTTGCGGATACATACCGATACCGAACTGATCGGGCTGGGCGAACCTCATCTTGAGAATCATTCAGAAACCGTCATCACCGAAGTCAAGCGGCTGGAGCCGTTGCTGATTGGGAAAGATCCGTGTCGTGTCGAAGAACTATGGCATCTGATGTACGGCGAGGGCTATGTGGGCGGCCCCATCAAGATGAGCGCGATCAGCGGGATTGATATTGCGCTGTGGGACTTGGCGGGCAAAGCAGCGGGGCTGCCCATCCACAAGATGCTTGGCGGTGCATGTCATGACCGAATCCGTATGTATCATGCGACAGGTGGCGGGCTCCCTTGGTGTGTGGAGCCGGGGCAACCCTACCGTGCCGGTAGACCACCCGAAAACTCACTGATACCAGATTCGCCGGAAGCCTATAGGGAAGCTGCGCGAGTGCTGACCGAAGAATGGGGCTTCCGATGCCTGAAGGTTCACTTCGGGCCGGGGGCTGACTTACCAATTACTTCACAGGTGGAGGCATTTGGGGAAAAGTTCGCTGCCGTGTGCGAAGGGGCAGGTCCAGACGCTGATGTGGCTGTGGACATCCATAATCCGCATCCAGCAATCGCTAAGCAACTCATTGAGGTGCTTACGCCGCACCGACCGCTTTTTGTCGAAGAGCCGATGCCTGTTGAACGGGTAGACGTTCTCGCCCAAATTACACAAAACGCTACCGTTCCAATCGCTGCCGGTGAACGCTGGATGGGCAAATGGATCTTTTTCGACGCGCTGTCGCGCGGCGCTTTATCCGTGTTACAGCCGGATATCTGCCACGCAGGCGGTATCACGGAGTGTCGCAAAATTGCGGTGATGGGCGAAGCTGCCTATGCCAAGTTGGCGTTGCACTGCCCGCTCAGTCCGCTCGCTCTGGCAGCATCAATTCAACTCGATGCCTGCACCCCCAACTTCTTGGTACAGGAACACAACGAAGTGAACGACACGCGCGACGGTTCCCGCACGTTAATCGGTAAAGGGTACTTCAAGGAGCCGTTTGTGCTTGACGATGAGGGATGTGTGCCGGTGCCAGACGGTCCGGGGTTGGGAGTTTCGTTGGATGAAGAGGGGATGGAACGGATCATGGCGATGCCGTGGAGTCTCCAGCGGGGGTAGCGTAGCCTAGACCCTAGGGCTATTCAGTTTTCGGCTTTTTAACCAGTTGGGGCGAAAAGGTGCAATAAGGGAATCGCCTTGCCAGTGAAGTATCGGGATTGGGAAATCCCTCTCACAGAAGAATTATAGTGGACTTTAGAATTAATGAGACACTTCAAACCGGTGCGGTTAGGATACCGCACCTACCGGACCCGATAAATCGGGATCGAAACCGAGGCGCGAAAGTGTCTATTTATTTTTTGAAGTCACTATAAATGACCCTACATAGACAGCTTTTCTACTTGACGACGTGGTAGAACTATGTCAGGATAAGATGGGAGTGTTTAGGGCTTGTACACCTATAAACATTAACAGCCTGGTTTAACGGAGGGGTTGGCATGAAGACGATAGATGCAATAGCGAGAACGTTGAAAGCGCAAGGAATTGAGTACTTGAGTTGTTTTCCCACGACATCAATGATCGAAGCCGCAGCCCAAGCGGGTATCCGTCCGATTATCTGTCGGCAAGAACGGGTCGGGGTGCACATTGCAGATGGGTATTCAAGGGTCACAAACGGAGCCATCCCCGGGGTCTTCGCTATGCAGTACGGTCCGGGAACCGAAAACAGTTTTGCAGGTGTAGCCACCGCTTTTTCCGACTCGGTTCCAATGCTTCTATTGCCGCTTGGACATCCAGTCGATCGTCAGGGGGTTTCGCCGCTGTTTCGGTCAGAGGTTAGCTACGCTGCCATCACCAAGCGAGTCGAAGTGGTGACCTCTACAGAGCGTGTAGGCGGTGTAATGCGTCGGTCTCTGGCAGCGTTGCGACAAGGCAGACCAGGCCCCGTGATGGTCGAAATTCCGGCGGACGTGGCGGTGCAGGAGGTGGGTGATTTCAATGGAGACGCCTCCCATGTGAAGTCCGCCAAATCCCAAGGGGATCCGAGAGATATTGAGGCTGCTGCCAAAGCCCTATGCGGTGCCCAACGGCCTGTCATTATCGCCGGGCAGGGAGTCTTGTACGCAGAAGCAACGGAAGAACTGCGGGCACTTTCTGAATACTTGGCTGTACCGGTGCTGACAACGTTAATGGGAAAAAGCGCGTTTCCTGAGTCGCATCCGCTCGCCTTGGGGTGTGCAACAGGTTCAATGCCCAAGGTACTTCACCATTTCTTGCACTCCTCCGATCTGATATGCGGGATCGGTTGTAGCTTTACCGACCACGTCATGGCGATGCGACTGCCGGAAGGCAGAACAATTATTCACGCTACAAACGATCCCGTTGATCTTCAGAAGGACCGTGACGTGGATTATCCCATCGTCGGAGATGCCAAGCTAGTCCTTTGCCAACTGTTGGAGGCGTGCAAAGATATTACGGGGAATCAGGCTCGGTCAACGGACGATGTGACTTCCCAAATTGCATCCATCAACGCAGAGTGGCTCAGTGACTGGATGCCCAAACTCACCAGCGATGAAATCCCCATCACTCCTTTTCGTGTGATTTGGGACTTGATGCGGGCGATTCCCCCTGAAGATGCGATTGTGACCCACGATGCGGGGAGTCCCCGCGAACGGATGATCAGCTTCTATCGGTCTGCCGGACCGCGTAGCTTTATCGGTTGGGGTAGATCCCATGCATTGGGCACCGGCTTGGGACTTATCATCGGTGCCAAGTTGGCGAAGCCGGAAAAAGTCTGCACCTACGTTACAGGTGATACAGCGTTTGGCATGGTCGGGTTGGACTTTGAAACTGCCGTGCGGGAAAGGATTCCTATTATTATAACGCTGTTTAATAACGGTGGTATGGCAGGCGAGGCGACAGGCGTTGCCGAAGCGGAGTATCAGATCAGCAATCTCGGCAGCGACTACGCAGACCTTGCACGGGCGATGGGCGGTCGTGGGGAGCGGATTGAAAATCCCACGGAGATTGTTCCTGCCTTCCAACGCGCCCGGCGCATCACTGAAGAGGAAGGGCTTCCGGTGTTGCTTGAGTTTATGACAACACGAGAGAGAGGTTCATCTGGGCCCGGCAACGATTTTAAGCCTGTGTAACTGATAGGATTAAGGGACGGAGACAAGCACAAGACAGAAACGAGGAGAACCACAATGGTACTCACACCTCAGGAGATACAACTTTTTCGACATAACGGTTTCGTCAAATTACCGACACGGTTGGACGATGACCTTGTGGAAGCACTGAAAGCCACAGCGTTAAAAGACATTCGGGAGGAGGTTGAACCGGTTGCGCGTAATAAAGACGGACGGGTAACTCGTATCTCCGATCTATGGGGGCGCGGCGGCATCTTTCAGGAGACAATCGTGTGTGACAAAATCCTCAATCCTTTGGAGTCAATACTGGGTCCCAATATTGAATTTGTACGCAACCGCCATAACCATGTTTACCTTCGTGACCGGGGTTCAAGTGCCTCGTTGGAACTTCACCGCGATGTGAGACATTGGTCACGGACCATTGTAACAGTGTTGGTCTACCTTGAGGATACCAATTTGGAAAACGGCTGCACCCATGTGGTGCCGGGGTCACACATATTGCCGGACTTCGTGGATCTGAATGATGGTAATTCCGTGCATCAAATCGCTTTGAATCAAATCATCCCTGTGCCCATGAAAGCCGGTGAATTGCTTGCCATTGACAGCATGATAATTCATTCCGCTGGCAAAAACCGGACAGATGGAACACGCATGAGCATGACACTGGGTTATCATACCCGTGATGAACTTTCCCTTGATAACCCGAAGCGGGTCCTGGTGCGTGGCGATCGAATTTATAAAGGGAATGATACGAAATTTTAGTTTGAAATGTGTAACAGATGATAAAACAACTTGAGGACAACTACCATAGATGAGGAAACTGGTTTTATTTGATATTGATGGCACGATACTGAGCACAGGCGGAATTGGAGGCAGAGCACTCTATCAAGCAATCGAGGAGGTCTGTCACGAAAAGGGGATGTTCGGAGACAATCCGACCCCTGCACTTGGACGGGTACGGATGTCGGGCGGGATGGACACGCAGATTGTACACGATATCTTGGAAGGCGTGCTGCCCGAAAGCACCATCCAGCAACTACTGCCAGATATTTTTGACCGTATCGCTAAACTCTTGAGAGAAGGCTGCAAAGCGGCAGGCGCGAATGTTATATTGTTGGACGGTGTACGGGAATTAATTTCAGCGGTGGCAGATCACGAAGCGTGTTTGCCCGCTCTCTTGACTGGCAATAATAAAGGGGGCGCAGCTGCGAAGTTGGACGTTTTTAATCTGAACCCCTTTTTCCAATTTGGTGCATTTGGGGACGACGCACGTTCTCGTAATGCGCTGCCGGCTATCGCTGCGCGTCGTGCTTTTGAGCAAACGGGTGAAACGTTCACCGGCAAAGATATTGTGATTATTGGGGATACACCCCGCGATATTGAGTGCGCTCGTCACGCCGGTGCCTATGCCATCGCCGTGGCTACCGGCACATATTCTCGTGCAGAGTTAGCACCATATAATCCGGATACTCTCTTTGACGATCTGAGCGATACGCACAACGTCATGACGACAATTTTGTCTGCGAACGGCGATCAAGCATGATCTTCGGCGTTGTCTTCGGGGTCGTAGCCTATCTCTTTTCGGGCATTCTCGGTGTCCCAGTAGGCGCGTGTATTATTTGAGATGCCGTAATAGATGCCGAATTTCACCGTCTCTGTCTCAACGCTCTGTTTGGTCATGTGCACCATATCTCGGTGGCTTAACCAGGTGGATAGGATGCGATCACTGGTCCGGTTCAGCACTGACTCCACCGGTTGAAATGTGCCAATCCGTAGACAGATTACCCGCAGCCCAAACTCATCGACATAGTATCTGCCCAATGCTTCGCCGTAAGCCTTGCTGGCACCGTAGTGACTATCGGGACGCACCGGCATTTCGGGTGTTGTATAAACTCCCTCCAGTTCATACATTCCGGTCACATGGTTGGTGCTGGCAAATATGACTTGAGGCACACCGGTTCGCCGGGCTGCTTCGTAGATGCAGTAGGTGCCTAAGATGTTGTTCTCGTAGACCGATTGAAACGATGCGCCGACTTCGGGGTCCCCAGCCATGTGAACAACCGAGTCTACGCCGCCTACGACCTCCACCATTTTGTCAAGATCTTTAATGCTCGCTATATGGACTTCTTCCCCCGGTGCTGCCGGCAGAATGGTCCTGTGATAGAGGAGCCGCAAATCGTAATCGTCTTTCAGTCCATCTCGTAACACCCGCCCGATTTTGCCTGCCGCGCCGGTGATAAGTATCTTTTTCCGTTCCATCTCTGTTTTCCTTTCTATAATGAATTCTAAAAATAAATGAAGGATGTTCATAAATAGCTTTCAATACGTCTGTACATCAGAAGAAGGATTGCCCACAGTGAGAGAGGCTTCCTAGCCTCGATGCGTATCGGGGCAAGATGCCCCTCACACGGCAGGGGCCATGTCGCCCCGCTGGGGCTTTCGGATATTTGTTTTTCCCGTTTGCTATAAACATGTCGCCCCTTTGGGGCTAAATGCACCCCCGATTCCATTTTTAGGAATAGATTTAGTACACATTATCTATTTTGCCATCTGTTCTGTATAAAGTCAAGAGTATATCCGATAGAAATAGGGCCATTTAATTCTCCCATATTATTGTCTGAATCACAGATAGACATGGATAAAAGATTACACGGATAAAAGATTCTATCGACAACTAGGGCGTGTTGAGATTTATGTGAAATTGTTCGTAAGCGTAGGGGCGAGGTTTCCTCGCCCTTTGCCAACGCGGATTGGGAGCCTTGAATCATACAAGTTGAATCAATTGTAGGTCAAGATTCATATCTCGACACCCAAACGTCGATTTTGGAAAATCGACCTACAGAGAAAGAGTTGGGAGACCCAACCCCTACGAAGGACGATGGGCCTGTGTACTGCCCTTGATTATCTGGTTGTAATGAAATATCAACAGAACCTAGTATAAGAACGCGCAATGAACGCGCTGCTACAAACTACGGGGCAAGTTGAAAATCCCGATGTATCGGGGCCAGTAGGTGCGGTTGAAAACTGCACCGCATCGGTCCCCCCTTAGTCCCCCCGGCCCGTTCCGAGGACCCGGATGTATCGGGACAAGTTGAGCCCCGATTTATCGGGGCGGTGGGGAAAGCAAGCTGGGAGAAATTTCGTTGACATTTCCGTGTATGCGGATATAATGTCAAGCGCATTCTACTTATACATATATCTATATGAACTTATCTGCGGAGGGTAATAAACTATGGCACTTCTTGATACAGAAACACAGGTCTCTGTTTTGATTGGCGGATTTACCGGTGGATTGGACCACCCCGAATGTATCAGTTGGGGCTGTGACGGCTTTGCGTATGCCGGTGGTGAGCTAGGGCAGATATACCGCATCGACGTGGAACAGCGGGAATTTGAAGAGTTTGCCAACACCGGCGGATTCGTCGGAGGCATCGCCCAAGACGCAAAGCACCGCCTTTATGTCTGTAGCGGAGGCGTTAAACGGGTTGAACCAGACGGGACGGTAAGCGTCTACTGCGATGGTACGGATGAGCAGTCATTTGAAGGAGCAAATTACCCTGTCTTTGATCGTCACGGCAATCTGTATGTGTCCCACTCCGGCGGGTGGAAAGCGGATAACGGTTGCATCTTTCGGGTTGCTCCGGGGGGCAAGGGCGAGGTCTGGTGTCGCACTCTGGCTCAGTTTCCTAACGGTGTGGCGTTGGACGCTGAGGGCGGCTACCTCTATGTTGCGATGAGTCTCAATCCACCGCGTGTTGACCGTGTTGAAATCAGAGCGGAGGGCAGTGCTGGGAAGGTTGAAACGTTGGTCCACTTGCCGGAGACTGTGCCGGACGGATTGGCGTTTGACACCGAGGGAAACCTGTACATCTCCTGCTACCGTCCTGATCGGATCTACCGGTTGACACCCAATGGGCAGCTCGATGTGTTAGCGGAAGATTACGAAGGCACAGCAATTGCCGCTCCAACGAATATCGCCTTCTGCGGTGAGAACCTCGATCTCTTTCTCAGCGCGAACTTGGGACGTTGGCACATCACGCACTACGACTTGGGAAAAACAGGAATGTCGTTGAACTACCCAGATATCTAAAACGGAGAATTATTGAGATGAGAACGAACTGGGTCCGAGAAAAAATCCGCTCCGGTCAACCGACCATCGGTTGTTTCATGGGGTTGGGCAGTCCAAACCTTGCTGAACTCTTGGCACATGCTGGATATGATTGGTTGGTTATTGAAACGGAACATAACGCACTTGATACTGCACAGATTGAGCACATGCTCATGGCGATGAACGGAACCGAAACTATCCCTATTGTCCGGATCCCTTCTGCCAATCCGGTCTTCATCCAAAGGGCGTTGGACATAGGCGGCATGGGGATTCTTGTGCCGATGGTAAAGACAGCCGATGAGGCGCAAGCGATTGTTGATGCCACACGCTACCCGCCGCAAGGCAAGCGTGGTTGGGGACCGTTGCGTGCCTCGCAATACACGGTTGACAATGAAGATTACTTCAACCGAGCGAATGACAATATACTTGTTTTCTTGCTCGTTGAGACCAAAGAAGCTGTGGAAAACTTGGAGGTAATTGGGGGTGTGCCTGGGGTCGATGTGTTATACATTGGTATGTGGGATCTGTGTCTATCAATGGGATTGAACCCGCTGCACATGCCGCATCCGGAGACCGATGCTGTCATAGAACGCGCCCTAGCAGTTGGTCGGGAGGTCGGTGTTGCCATCGGATTCGGAGAGAGCACACCGGAGGGATTGCAAAGGCGACAAGCACAAGGTTTCACTGTTTTGGGCTACGGTCCCGATTACTATCTGCTTTTACAGGCGGCCCGCGCAGGTTTGGACGCCTTCAAGCGGTCATAGAGGTAGGAGCATTGCCTCGTCAACATGGAAACGCCTCCGCGATCAACGCTTCAAGTGTTGTCCTGCGTGACGGCGACAATCAAACTGTCCACCATAATGGACTTCGTAGATGTACTCATAAACTGCTTCTGATACGCGCCGTAATGTATTGGATCGGCGTCCCACCCATGACCAAAACGCTTCGGAACGGTTGCGATTGCTGGTCTTGGTCCGGTCTTCGATCATGCCAGTAAAGATGTAAGCCCGCTGTTTTCCCTGCGAATCAATGATTGCCAAGATGCCGCTGTCGCCGACCAAACCATAGACTGTCCCTGTTTTATGGTACACACGGACATTTGACGGAATACAGGTTTTGTCGTGCATCCGATCTCCGTTCGGAAGTCCGAAATAATATTTCATCTTATTTGAATACGGCAGGTTTCCAAGCCACAACTGATTGTAGAACTTATTCAAATCGCGTGCCGAAGTTGTGTTTCGGTAAGTTCTACCGCTGGCGGGAATATATTCAACAATGCGAGTTTGATTGAAGTAAGGATAGTTCCATTTTAAGATTCGTCCCACGCCGCGCGGGCCACCGAGCAACCTGATGAAATAGTTGGTCGATGTGTTCGCACTTCTTTGAATCATCTGACGGAGCTGCTGGCGATTCTCAGTGGTATGCTCAAGTCGTTTGTGTTTCACCTCATGAAAGTAAGCAAGCATGATAAAGTTCTTGATTAGCGAAGCAGCCATCATTGTTTGATTTTCATTGATTGAAACCACTTTTTTCTGCTTAGTCACATCATAGATAACAAAGCTGGTACGGTCTGTGCTTGCTAGTACACCCCTGAACCGCAGTCCCTTGATGTATCGATCAATGCTTGCTTCAAGGTTAGAATCCAAAGTGGGGTCCAATCGCTGCGGTTGAGGTCTTTGCTTGCTTGGTGGAGACGGTTTAGGTTTTTGCTCGCTTGACGACTTATTACTTGGTGCAGACGGGTAATGCTGATCCGGAATTGGGAAGGCAGCATCATACCCTCTCGCTTTTGTTACTCCTGTTTGACGAAGCAACTTCGCGTGGTTCATTGCCACCCGATGGGCCGTCTCATAATTGCCATCCCGATCATAGATGACACCGTATTGACCTTTGTGATTCTTAACCACCTTAATCTGTTTCGCGATATTCGGACCTAAGGCCTGCTTAACCTTGTTGGCATATGTTTTAGCAGCATGCTGCGTGGTCCCCCAGAAATAACTCACATCATAAGTTCTAGCTGCGAATGAAACAGACACGGGTAGTAGGAAACTGATTAAGCTACAAATGAATAAATGCGTGTATATTCTCGTCATAAATAAAAAGATAATGCGGATAGTACATTGACGTTTCACCATTTCGTTGACAGGCTCGCCATTTTTGGCTATGCTATATCCGAAAATAGTTTGAAACGTCACCGAGGTGCCTCTATTGTACGGCCATCGCGCACAAAAAAGGATTGGTTGGTGATAAAGTTGAGGTAATGTTCCCTCATCTAACTCTGACCGAAACGGTGGGGATATTTGCTGTAATTCTGCTGGATCTACACGTCCAATTATGCTATGATAGTCTAAAGACGTGCCACACTTTCAAAAGTTTAACCGATGACAGGGACAGTGTGACGTAAAAACGATAATTTTTTTGCCCAATACAAAATCCAGACAGTAAGCAAACATACCTTTCGACTAAATCAACGGGTTCAATCACAATTTGGTTTCCAAGTAAACTGATAAAATCTGTCCTAATTTTCGTAAATTTATGTTTTTTATAGTGGACCTTAGAATTAATGAGACACTCCAATCGCCCGTTGGGTAGCCCCCCTATTTCCCCCAGCTTGCTTTCCCACCTGCTTGCGGGGGGGACTAAGGGGGGGTGCCGATGCGGGGCGGTGACAAACCGCACCTACCGGGGAGCGAAAGTGTCTATTGATTTTTTGAAGTCACCATAGTATATCGTTCAATAATTCCTGTGTCAAGAGGGGTTTGACAAACAGGAGTGTCAGGTTAATATCGTGAAACAGCAATTCAAATCGAACATATTAATCATAGACGACGAAGCCAGCATCTGCGAATCGCTACAAGGTATTTTAGAGGACGAGGGATACAACGTCGTAACCGCTTATAGTGGTGAGGCGGGGATTCGTTGTGTTGCAAGTGAGCAGATCGACTTAGTGTTTCTGGACATTTTGATGCCTGGCGGTTTTGACGGACTTGAGACACTACGACGGATTAAGCAGATATCCCCCGATGCAGAGGTCATCATGATCACCGGTCACGGCACCTTTGAACTTGCATTGGAGGCTGGGAGCCTGGGGGCACTTGACTTCTTGGGAAAGCCCCTGTCGCTGGACATAATACTGGATAAAGTGGAAGAAGTTGGCCGGAAAATTAAACTTCGACATACACAGATAGCAGAGGAAACCGGTGATTTTGAACGTCCAATTATTGGTACGAGCCGACCAATACAAGAAATCTTGGCAAAAATTCGGCAGGTTGCTCCGACGAATGGGCGTGTCCTTATCACCGGCGAAAGTGGAACCGGGAAAGAATTGGTTGCCTACGCCATTCACAACCTCAGTCCACGCCATAAATCCGCTTTTGTCAAAGTGAATTGTGCGGCTATCCCCAAGGATCTTATTGAATCCGAGCTTTTCGGGCATGAACGTGGCGCATTTACCGGTGCATCAAGTCGGCGTATTGGGAAATTTGAGCAGGCTAATGGTGGTACAATCTTTCTTGACGAAATTGCTGATATGAGCCAATCAACGCAGGCAAAGGTGCTTCGTGTCCTTGAAGAGCAGGAGTTTGAACGGGTCGGCGGCGGACAAACCGTTCACGTTGATGTCCGTGTCATCTCTGCGACGAACAAAGACTTACAAGAAGAGATTCAGGGTGACAATTTCCGTGAAGATCTCTACTACCGATTAAATGTTGTACCTCTTCACATCTTACCTTTGCGCGAGCGGGTTACAGACCTTCCTTTACTTATTGATTATTTTTTGTCTCGATTTTGCCGGGAAAACCAGAAACCGAACATGACAATACACAAAAACGCACTGGGGGTTCTGAGCGGATACCATTGGCCTGGCAATGTCCGAGAACTTCGCAATATGATAGAGAGACTTGTTATCTTGTGTCCTCGCGAAACTATTGAGGTTGACGACCTACCTATGGAACTCAATCGCCGTGGCGATCCATATCTGGTTAGTACAGAGACACCACTCAGAGAGGCAAAAAACGAATTTGAGCACCATTTTATCCGAAATTGCCTTGAGATGAACGACTGGAATATCACCGAAACTGCGAGGCAGCTCGGCATTGAACGCACGAATTTACATCGCAAAATGCGGCAATATGACATAAAACGCTAGGCTCATATAAAAAGAAAGTGCAAAGCACGAAGAGAAACCGACGTTTTAAAGAAAAAACTCGGTTTCTGTTGCACTAAATCTTAACATGAGCGAAACGCTAAAGGAGAAATTTCCATGAGTACAATGAAAGCCGCTATTTACACAGGCATTGAACAGATTAGCATTCAAGAGGTGGAATACACCCCCCCTGCACCGGGATACGTTGGGATCGATACCAAGCAGACCGGAATCTGTGGCAGTGACCTTCACAGCTATTTTGGGCACTGGGATCAATCACATACCCACGCCGCCGGCCACGAAACCTGCGGCACTGTCATCGAACTGGGTGAAGGTGTCACGGAACTTCAACTGGGTGATAAGGTTGCCATCGAATTTTTCTCACATTGTGGACGCTGCCTCTACTGTCGAAAAGGTTATTATAATCACTGTATGGAACGCAAATGGGTTTCACACAACGCCCACGGGGGATTTGCGGAGTACACAAATGCCCATATTTCAGGGCTTTTTAAGCTGCCCGAAAGCATGAGTTTTGAGGAAGGGGCTTTGGTAGAGCCACTTGCCGTTTCCTACCGCGCCGTGGGGCAAGCCAACGCGAGCTATCAGGATCGTGTTGCAATCATCGGCGGTGGCACCATCGGACAGTTTGCCCTAGCAGCGGCGGTAGCGGCAGGCGTCAAGGAAACGTTAATCACCGTCAAGTACGATCAGCAAGCCCAGCTAGCGACAGCGTTGGGTGCTGACCATGTGGTTGACATTGGCGAGACGGATCTCAAAGAATATGTCAATGACTTGACGAGCGGCCTAGGAATGGATGCCGTGGTTGAAACCGTCGGGGGTGGACAGAACTTTGATGCTGCGATGAACATCGTCCGACGACATGGGACGGTTGTGCTCGTGGCGGGGTATTTTGAGCCGCTGGAGGTGGATCTGAGCCGTATCGTCTGGTCGGAGGCGATTGTCACCGGCTCCAACTGTTACGGCTTCACCGGCATGGACACTGATTTCGATGCGGCAATTGAGCTTATTTCGTCCGGTAAGGTTGATGCGGCCAAGCTGGTGACTCATCGCTATCCGCTGGCCGAGGTTGTCGAAGCGTTCAGGGTCTCCGCCGACAAACGCTCCGGCGCGATTAAAGTGCATTTGTGTCAGTGATTTTTGAACCCCTTCTTGAGGAAATTATGACAAGAGGCGTCTAAATTATTCTGCCTCTAACGCCTGTCGCAATTTGTGTGTGGATCCCGCGAGTGTCGGACGCAAGAAACTCACAGCGTGTTCCGCACTTCGACTCGGCGGCGGTTCATTGGCAAGGGCGAGCTTGAGATTAATAAGGGTGGGGCCTGCCTCCGCCAAAATTGACGGTAATGCGACATTGAGTGAATCGGATTTCTCGAATTCATAGATCTTCTCGAATCCAGCACCGCGTGCTATGGTTGTAAAACTGAGATTTTGTCCCCCCGGTATGGGTTGATTCCCCGTTACCTCATACGAACCGTTTTCGCACACAAAGAGATAGTAGTTATGTGCCGGTTTATTCAACGCGGTTACGGTTGCTAGTGTGCCCAAACACATCAACATGCTGCCATCCCCGTTAAGGACAAGTACCTTTTTGTCTGGTCTTGCTAGCGCAATCCCTAATCCGAAATCCGCTGCGTGTCCCATCGCACTGCCGACGGAGGCATAATCAAGCGGATGGTCTGAAATCTGGCCCCACGGCACAGTGACCCCCATGGTTGCAACGACAACCTCGTCTGTGCGGTGTTTCGCGATGATTTTCAGGCATTCCTCCTTATTGAACATAGTTCTGCTCCTTTTATGGTAGATCTTATAATTCACCTTACTGCTGTGATTCTTCCTGTTCTTGTGATTCTTGCGGCGTGAACCGGATGATGGGTGGTGTTCGGATTTCCGTCGCCATCGCCTGAACGTATTGCTCAAACGCCTCCTGCGACGCTATTTCAATTTCTTTTACTTCCTGCGCCTCCTGCGTCACTCTTTCAACTTCTTCCGCCTCCTGTGTCGCTATTTCGGTTTCTTTTCCCCCCAAAGCAGAAGCAAATCGGTAGAATACTTCATCGTATGGGTCTAGCTTCATCAATAATATTGTATTTCCCTCCTCTGAACCTAAAAATGTGCCGAATCCGTCTACTGGATAAGTTACACCAAAACCCATTTCACGGTTGGCTTGCGTTTCCGTTTTCCAACTCCATGCCCAGCCATCTTTCTGGTTATTGACCGGGGTGATTCCACGATTCGGCAGGCGGACTGCAATACGGTATCGGTTTCCTAACCCTTGAGCTTTGACACGATGTTCTCCCCACTGGTGTCCTGCATAGATTGAAAACGTTGAAATGAAAGAAACTTCTTGGCCTGACGACAAAACCCAGTTGGGTATAACTCGTTGTACGGTGGATCTTATCGGTCCATCTGCAAGAATACGCACATAATCCCTCTGATTTTCAGCAGACATTAATGTCTGTGTGTCCGTATCCCAAAGCCCGAATCCACTTCCGTCGTCCATCTCTTTTGTTGTGAAAAGTGGTGTTAGAATCTCTGCCTCAGAATCTGGTGGGGCTGTGAGTTGGTGGACAAATCGATCGAGGAATAAACCCTTCGTTTTCTTTCCGTAGGTGTCAATTGAGCCGTCGGGATGAAGAAGGTAGGCAACCCACTCTGACTCCAATGCGGCGAATCCCTCTAACTCTGGGAATACCCCCGCCCGTGTCCGCCGAGTAAACCCAAGCGTGATTGATACTTGGTTATCGGGAGCGTAGCGGATTGTAACCCCCTTTGTCTCCTGCGGTTCGAGATCTACAAGAAAGACTAGTTCGTTTTTTTGTCCATCGTAGTTTGTGTCATCGGCTTGGCTTGGGATTTCGATTTCAGCTGGTGGGTGTCCTGAAACGACTAGGTAGGCATCAAATGAAAAGTCGGAGGCGACCTTTTTCAACTCAGCAAGTGATAGGACAATTGGTACATTGACACGTTTAACGGGTAAGGTATTCTGTATGGTCAGTTGGATGTGTGGGATGTCACGGTTTTGGCCGCCGGGGAAATTACAGCCAACAATCCACAGGAATAGCAAACCGAAACATAAATAGAAAATCCTCTTTAAGTTATAAAGAGGATTTCGCTTGCAAAATTGGCACTGTTTTTCTGAATTGGTGAAAAAACCGGTCAAGATGTCTCCTCCCTGCTTCAAGAGAATAACCGATTCGTAAAAAAAAGTCAAGGCTGATCTGATGATAAATAGGGCTATTCAGTTTTCAGCTTTTTAACCATCTGGGGCGAAAAGGCGCAACGAGGGAATCGCCTTGCCGGTGAAGTATCGGGATTGGGAAATCCCTCTCACAGGAAAATTATAGTGGACCTTAGAATTAATGAAACACTCTAAACCGGGGCAGTTCGGATACCGAACCTACCGTTCTCCCGTTGGGTAGGCACCCCGTTTGCTTTCCCCCCTGCTTGCGGGGGGGACTAAGGGGGGATAGAATAAAGGGGGGTGCCGATGCGGGGCGGTTACAAACCGAACCTACCGGGGAGCGAAAGTGCCTATTGATTTTTTGAAGTCACTATAAATGACCCTAGATGATAAAGTTTGCGTAGCTTGGTCCGCCTGAACGATAGTCCAAACTATCTGCGATTTTCCTATGTTACCTCAGATCTTCTGACTCTAATTTCTGATCTATCTGCGATTTTATCTCATCTAGCAGGGGCTGGACAACAGCCGAGTCTAATGTTTCAGCGGGTTGAATTTCCTCGTCTGGCTCTTCCGTTGTCAGGAGTTCTGTGAAATCGTACGCATCTAGATCAACTGCATCATACCATTCGGTTTCGGGAAAAAGATCGGTCACAGGGTCTTCTGGTTCTGTGATTTCCTGCAAAAGTTGTAGTCTTCTCGACGCCGCTTCCTCTGTGGTGGAAGTTTGCGGCATATTGCTGAAATCTTCTGTTGAAAAATCCCACATTGAACCCTTCACACTCGCCTGCTGCTCCGATTGCGCCCCTTCTTTATCGTGTTGTAACGGGGTCGATTTTTTTACATAGTTTGGGAAGTAATCTTGTACAGTATCAACGTTGAGTAGCTCCGGTTCGCCTCTTAAAATAATAGTGTTTGGCGAATATGCAGCCAAGACCCAATCCACCATTCCACGAACCGATACGGCGATAGAATGGAAGATTGGATTTAAGTTGCCGATTGCTTCAATCTGAAGCAATCCCAAGATTAACAGTAGGGCTAATAGGAAAATGCCGATAAATTTTAGCTTCATCCATATCCCCCTTCAGTTTTGGTGCGAAAAGTTAGCGCGATGCGTGTCAGCTTTGAACTCCGGGCGTGGTGTTTTGATTTCAATAAAAAAATACTGTCCGCAAGCATTATCCATATAATAACATACAATTGTTAAGAAAGTGTTAAAATAATGTTAATCGTGAGTGAACTATTCACCGCTTGATATGCTTGAATTTAATCGGCTGCTTATTCAATTACTTCGATTTGGGCGATAAGCTCCGGCGGCAAATAATGTCCATCAGCAACCGAGACCGACGTTTCCAGTTCCTCGATAGACGCCACCCCCGATAGCAGAATAGACACTCGTGAATCGGATAGGAGATAGCGCAGAGCAGTATGAGTGATGTCTTCGGGTTGATCTGCCAACAGTGCTTCTACCTGCTCCAGTTTGTCGTAGAGATCAGCAAAGCGTCCGTTTTGCATCCACAATTCCCGTTTTGATCCCAAAAGTCCGGCATGGAGTGGTGAAGCAGTGATTACGGCGACGTCGCGCTCCGCTGCGGTGGGGACCAGAATTTCCTTGGCTTCTTGGGTGAGCAGGTCATATTTGCAGAAAGTGATTACGGAAACAAAGACCTCCGACTCTTTCAGAACATCTCGCATCAACGCCAGATCCGAGCCGGTCAAGCCGATGTACTTGGTCAGTCCTTGTTCTTGGATTTCCAAGAGGGTTTCCAATGTCCTATCTGCCCCGAAGATACCGTCCCAACCAGCCTGCTCTGCTTCGTGGATCTGCAGCAGGTCGACCTTGTCTCGTTGTAGACGTTTTAGGCTTGCCTCAAATCCACGCCAAACGGTATCTCGCGTGTAGTCAAACGGTTCTGGGTAGTAGCCTACTTTAGTCGCTAGGTAATACGGCTCGGTTACGCCTTTGAGGGCAGCACCCAACACCTCTTCGCTACGCCCCTGACCGTAGAGGGGGGCTGTATCAAAGTAGTTAATCCCAAGTTCTAATGCTCGCTCGACAATGCGGGCACCGTAGGAAAACGGCTTTAGCCCAAACTCCGGGCGTCCGTAAAACCACGAACCTCCCAAGCCAATCTCGCTGACCTGCCAATCGGTCTTACCAAATCGTCGATATTGCATATCTCTTCCTTAGGGGGTACGTATCGGGGCAGGGATGCCCCTCCCACATAGCTCCTACTCCTAAAACCCAACCGCTTTCAGTAGTCCCTTCAAATATCCAACTGAGTATACAAACCCCTGTCCACCAATTTCGTTTTCGTAAAGCGTGTGCGGGCAGTGACCGGGAAGCAACGCGCTGTCAAACCCGACCTCTTTGAAGGCTTGCAGTACAGTGAGGAAGTCGCAATCGGCTTCATCTAGGAAGCATTCTTGGAATTTCGGTACTGTTCCTTGAACGCCTTGAGCGTGCCCGTAGACGATTTGCCCACGTCCCCCAAAATGGCGGATCGCTGCGAGGATGTCTGTTCCCATCGCTGTCCAGTTTCCAAGACAGAAGTTGAGGCCGCTCGCCCGACTGTTATTGGCAACCTCCATCGCGCGATGGAATCCATCGAAATCGTGAAATAGTCGTGGGATGCCTCCCAATTTTTCTAACGGCGGATCGTCGGGATGGAGTGCTAGCCGGACGTCTGCCGCTTCCGCCTCTGGGAGGATTGCATTGATGAAATATTCGTAGTTCTCCCACATTTCATCATCGGTGTACTCCCGGCCGCGAAAAAGGGGTGAGTGTTTCGCAATCTCCATGTCAAAACTGCTGACCTGCGCGCCCCCGCGTCCAGGGGTTGTCAGCGAGGTGCGCCAAGAATTCCGTGTTACGCCCGGTTGGTTGACCATCCAGTGGTAGCCGTAGACCGCAATATCCGCTTTGCCCATATTGCGGATGGTGATGATCACATTCTCAATCTGCTGATCGCGTCCCGGCAGCCCTAGCATCACTCGGTCATAACAGCACGACGGAAGCGGATTCTCGATTCCAATGACCCTTAATCCAGCATCCTCACAACGCTTTCGGACCAATACAAGATCGAGGAAATCCCAATGTGCGCCGGGCTTATCGGCGTTTTCGATGGAGAATCGTTGGGCGGCGTCGGGATGGGAGGTGGAACTGAGCACCACGTCATCAACACCATACTGTTTCAGAAAATGTAGGTAATCGTCCCGCTCATCCAACCGCGCGTAAGAACAAATCCGCATATCGGCCTCCTATATTAATTAGTTACAGATATTATAACCTATCTTCGATCTATTTTTGTATTTAAAGTTGCGAGATATAGGGGCTTTCCTACAGATTTTCGGACTTTGACCTTGACCACTTCTCGACTTTCTGCTAAAATGTGCCAAAAGTGTGGGTAAGACGGTTAAGCAGGTTTCTTTTGACTTTTCACATTGGGTTGCAACGGTTGGATCGCAATTTTTCTGCGTTGGGTAGGGACAAAAATTTATGAAGATTAGAGGCATAAAAACCTACAAATTCAATGTCCCTATGGGCAAACCGGTGCGTGATCCACACACCGGTGAACTGTTGGGCAGCCTTTCCAAACCGTGGCTATTCCTGAAAATTGAGACAGATGCTAGCATCAACGGTTGGGGTGAAGGCAGCGGGGAATGGCTGACACCATCGGTCGAAGCGACCCTGCACGAATGGTCAAGCCTTCTGATTGATCGGGACCCGCTGTTAGTCGTGGCGTTGACAGAGGACATTACGAACCGCCTACCGTGGAAGGGTGGTCCCGTATTCGGCACGGCGATAGCGGCGATTAATGCCGCCCTGTACGACATTGCGGGTAAAGCGTGGGGCGTGCCGGTACACACCATCCTCGGTGGCAAACGGCGTGACCGGGTTCGTGTCTACTGCAGCGGGAACCTGTTCTCTACGCCAGAGGAAGCAGTAGACGCAGCACGAGAGGTCAAGGCACAGGGATACGCCGGGGTTAAGAGTAACCCGCTGGAAAGTCGCACATGGCCCATGGACGAAGAAGCTGTTGCCCACTCAACAGCGTGTGTCGCTGCGGCTCGTGAGGCGGTGGGAACGGATTTTGATATCCTACTAGATGCACACGGCAGTCCAACGCCGGAATTGAGTATCGAATTCGCTCGGCGTGTTGCTCCGTTCAAACCGCTGTTTTTGGAGGAACCGGTCAAGGTGGGTTCACTGGAAGCACTGATGGAGGTCACACGGAAAAGCCCTGTGCCAATTGCGACCGGCGAAAAACTGTTTACCATTGGGGATTTTAAGCCGTTGATCGACAATCGAGCGTGTGCCGTTCTGCAGCCGGATGTCACACACTGTTTTGGGATTACCACACTAGTCGATATTGCTAAATTGGCGGCGGCGGAACAGATGCTTATGGCACCGCACAACGCCGGTGGTCCTCTCTGTTATGCTGCGACACTCCACGCCGATGCGGTCATGAACAATTTTCTCATTCAAGAGAGCAGCAGCCGGCTGTCCCTGTTCGATTGCTGTGTCGAGCACGATTGGACGATAAAGGATGGACACGTCAACCTCTCGGACGCACCGGGGCTAGGGATTTCGGTGAAGGAATCCGATCTTGATGCCTTGCCGTATGAACCGCTACCCTATCGACAGTATCGACACGCCGATGGCAGTTGGAAGGGGTGGTGAGTGATACGGTAGGAATATCGCTAGCCGATGAGTAACTAAGGTCTGGGATCTTGGGTTGCAGGCACAAAGTTTGGTAGGCACTGTTTCCAACTGTGCCTATACGGTGCGGTTAGGAAACCGCACCTACCGGGGAGCGAAAGTGCCTATTGATTTTTTGAAGTCACTATTATGAAGGACTGAGATCTTGGGTTGCAGGCACAAAGTGAGTAGAGGTTCAGAGGAAAGGAACCGCAAGGATGATTAAACTCGGAATGATGGCGCGTGCTACGGATGAGGCAGTATTTCAAAGCCATGTCCAATTTGCACATGAATTGGGATTGGATGTCATTGATTTCCATCTGTCAGGGTTACCCAGAGATCCCGATTTTCTACGCCGTATAAAGATCTTGTGCATGAAGCACGGCTTGCCTATCGGTTATCTAGGCTCTGGTAGTTTTGTGGGACCGGAGGAGGAAATGCGGGATGCAGTTGCGCGGGGCAAAGCAGATATTGACTTGGCAGTCTTTCTCTCGGCACAGATGATTCGCGTGTTTGCAAGGTATAAGTGGCCAGATACCGTTGATGAGCAGGAAGCCTTGTGGGGTCCGATGATTGCTCGTTTCCAAGAGCTCTCTGACTATGCGGCAGAGAAGGGCGTCTTCTTGGGGCTGCAGAACCATAACAACGGCAGTTTTGCGATGACAGCGGATCAGGTTTTACGGATCCTTGGAGAAACTGGCCGCGAAAACTTTACCTTTATTATGGATACCGGCCAATGGTTGAATGCCATTGGTTCGCATCCTCGCGGGGAGTTCGATCCGAACGTAGACCTCTACAAAGATTACTTGGAAATGACCGCTCCATATGCAACCTACGTCCGCGCCAAAATTTATAAAATCGACAACGGCAGAGAAGAGTGGCTCGATTATGGACGAATTCTAAAAATCCTGAAGGCGGTGGGGTTTAACGGCAATATGTCTATCGTATTTGAAGGCGGTGACCGCAATAGATACGATACAGATGAATGCCTCAGGCTGGCGACCAAACATCTACGCGAATTACTCGCTGATTACTAGCCGTCAATCGGTCAGAAGTGTTCTATTCAAGGGAGAAATAGATGATTATTGACACACATTTGCACGTTTGGAGTGATGATTTCTCGCGTTATCCATTTGCCGACGGGAGAGAAGCGGATGAGGGTGCCCCGGTCGAGCTGCTAAACGACACAATGGCTGAAGCTGGGGTAGATAAAGCCGTTATTGTTCAGCCAATCTATTACCGTTATGACAACCGATATACAGCGGAATGCCTTCGACGCTTTCCGGGGAAATTTGCGGCAATTGGGTTGGTGGATCGGGGTGCACCTGATGCTCCCGACCAGCTTGAACGTTTGGTCCGAGAGGAGGGGTTCGGGGGGCTGCGGATCCACTTAGCACGGGTAGATGACCCCGCGGAATGGGCGGCACCCGACCAAGACCCGATATGGCGGCGCGCTGAAGAGCTAGGAGTCTGTTTCATTGTGTACGGCCCTGCGACCCATTTGCCCGCGGTCGAGCCTATTATTGCCCGTTTTCCAAATGTTCCCGTTGTGCTGGATCATATCGGGGGTGCACCGACGGACGAAGACCCACCGTATCCGCTGCTCAGCAATGTGCTGAACCTAGCGCGATATCCACGGGTCTATGTGAAATTCACGCCCCAATCCCATAAGTCGAAGCTGCCATATCCGCACGAGGATACGTTTCCGACGTTTCGCCGCCTATACGATGCGTTCGGGCCGGAACGGCTGATGTGGGGCACAAACTTTCCGGGCGTACTTAAAGGAGTTGGGTATCTACCTGCGCTAGAAATGTTCAGAACGTATCTGGACTTTCTTACGGATTCAGATAAGGAATGGTTATTCAGTAAAGCAGCGTTGAAGGTGTGGAAGTTTGGAGAGTAGGGTAGAAAGAAAATGCACCGATGAATCATGATTTTCACGCATCACGTTTCACGCATCACGTTTCACGTTATCAACAGCTGCAAACTAGCACCATTGGTTATTATGCACCATATTTCACACAATCTTGGGAGGGACTAAAATGAATTTTGGACCGACCGATCAAGATATTGTCGTTAATGCCGATGAGCTAAGAGCCTTTGCTAGTCAATTGTATCAAAAGGTGGATGTGCCGAAAGCGGATGCCGATGCTGTCGCACATTTGCAGGTCGAAACCGATTTGCACGGCATTCATTCCCATGGGACTCGTGCGCTAGCGGGCTATGTCCGGGGCATTTTGGGGGGAAGAATCAATCCGACCCCGAATCTCACGATTACCCGTGAGGGACCCGCGTTTGCGCGTGTCAACGGCGATCGTTGCTTAGGACATGTGGCTGGTAAGTTCTCAATGGAGTTGGCGATCGAAAAAGCGAAGACTGCCGGTATCGCTGCAGTAGGCGCGTATGCTACCAATCACTTCGGTGCCGCGAGTGCCACTGCGATGCTCGCCCTTAAACATGGCATGATTGGATTCAGCACATCGACCAGTGGCCCGGGGGTTGCGCCGTTTGGCGGCAGGACGCGAGTTGTTGGAAACAACCCGTTTTCTTATGCCATCCCTGCGAAAACAGAGCCTCCCATTCTCCTTGATATGGCGTGTGGTGTTTCGGCATGGGGCAGGGTTGGTACGCGGCGGTTATATGGGGAAAGGTTGACCTCCGGCTGGGTATTGGATGAGGAGGGCAAAGAGACCGATGATCCCAACAAGGCGCATGTCCTGTTGCCGATGGGTGGCGCGAAAGGGTATGCCCTCGCATTAGCAGTGGACGCACTAGCTGGTCCCTTGTCGGGTATGATTGCAACTGTCAATCAAACCGGCGACGTCCCGCTTGACAAACAGGGTTCAGGGTTGTTCTACTACGCAATCAATATTGATAGCTTTGTGCCGCTTGATGAGTTCACAGAGGAGATTGATCGGGAAATTCAAAAACTTCGGTCGAGTCCTCCTGCTGAGGGGTTTGATCAGGTCTATTTCCCCGGTGAGTTAGAGGCGATGAAACACGCACAGTGGAGCAACAACGGGCTTCCACTACATCGGGATCATTTGCAGGGATTGGCAGATTTGGCGGGTGAACTCGGTGTCCCCGTGTTCTGGAAAGCGTAAGGGATATCATACCCTTAGCCCCAGCGGGGCGAAAGGAAACGCCCCGCCGCATAATCTTTTGTAGGGGTTGGGTCTCCCAACCCGTTGTTTACGCATCAGAGATGATTTCGGTCTTCTGTAAATCAATTTTCCAAAATCGACATGTCGGATATGAATCTCGACCCGCCTATCTAGCAGCTTGTGTTACAATAAACATAGCTTAGGAGAAAATAAAAAAAATGAAATCAAGATTACTATTTTTGATCGTCTGTTTGCTCTTTTTTACATTGATGGTAATACCGTTTGAATCTACCGGGCACAGTGTGGATATATATGCTGTACAAATAAGCGACGAGAACCCCATCGTCCGACGGGATGCTGCCGAACAATTGGTTCGGGTGAGCAGAACCCATCCAGAAACCGTGCTGCCGCTATTAATCACAGCACTAAAAGACGAAGACAAACATGTTCGTCGCTATACAGCAATGGCATTAGGCAGAATGGGTAAACCCGCCGTAGATGCCATTCCTGCGTTAATAGAATCAATGAAGGCTGAAGAAGATGTAACGGTTCGTGTCAAAGTTGCTGAAATATTGGGGAAACTCGGCAAGAACCATGTGCAAGATGTCGTTCCAGTTCTTGTGGAGGCATGGAAAGATAAAGATCCACGAGTCCGTTCCAAGGTTGTGACAGCACTGGGGGAGCTTGGTGGATCGACTCAGGAGGTTGTGCCCGCCTTGATAGCCGCATTGCAGGACGAGGACAAAGGAGTACGCCGTAGGGCCGCCGAAGCACTCGGAGACATTGGTCAATCAGCACAAGGAGCTGTGCCTGCCTTGATAGCCGCATTGCAGGACAAGGACAAAGGAGTACGCCGCTATGCTGTCGCAGCATTGGGGCGAATTGGTAAGCCGGCAGCACAAGAAGCGATTCCAGCATTGACGCAGGCACTGAAGGCTGGAGATGAGAGGATTGCGCTCTCCGCTGCTATTGCATTAGGTCGAATCGGCGAACCTACTGAAGCGGCGATCTCAATGTTGATAGATGCATTGCAGACGAAAGACTGGCATATTCGTGAACAAGTGGTTACGGCCCTGGGCGTGGTGGCAAATTCCGCTGCAGGTATCGTGCCGGTCTTGATAGGGGCATTGGACGATGAGCATAAAGGTGTTCGCTACCATGCGCTCGAAGCGTTATTGAAAATCGACACACCAGAAGCGATAAAAGCGGTCGAAGAATTTAGAAAAAACAGTGAGAAGTAGTCCGTAGGCGATCTGATTTCCTCTTTTAGTTTAGGAGGATGGGATTTTTTTTGTTGACACGAGACTAGATGTGTAATAAAATATCAAAATCCTTGTATTGTAATTGACATTTTTTCTTAGAATCGAAACTGGAAAGGAGGGTTAGCCGTGTATAAAACTAACAGGTTGCCCAAACTACCTCTGCTTGTAGCAATTGCGGTTTTGGCGAGTTTCTCGCTTGTTGTACCGAGTTTCGTTCAAGCTATAGAGATTCTGTTTGAGGATAATTTCAAGGGCGGCAAATTAGACGGTTCAGGCAAATGGCATGTCGCCCTCGGCAAATGGACCATTCAAGGTGGGGAGTTAAGGAACACATCGGCTGATAAAAGCCTAGTCATAGTGACTGATAAACACTGGGATCCGGAATGGGTCGATTATTGGATGTACGCAAAAATCCGCATTTCGGCCGGTTCTGAGCCAGCCATCTTCTGGCGGTTTCATAGTGACGGTTCACAGGGCGGTAACTTTTCTCCCGCCGGCAGTCTGCCCAAACAGATGCAAGAGAGTGGTCGTCGTCATGTGATCTATTGGTGGTTCAACCAGGGGGGTGCAGTCGTCCAACGTGATGTCCGGACTATTGTCAAGCCATTTGAAATCACCGAAACCAAAACAAGGATGGGTGCCGGGGTAGACTATTATGTCAAAGTCGAAAATTCGGCAAAGTATTATACGCTGTACCTGACCGATCAACCAGGAGCAGTAGTAGCAGGAAATTTTGGTGAACCTATCGTTGACCTCGAAGCCTTAGGAAAAAAGGATTTGAACATCCAAGGCGAAGGGCGTATCGGTTTTGGAACCGTTAATGGCAAGATAACGGTAGATGACGTGTTTGTTACAACACCCGAAGGTAATCCCTTTTCCGTTGAAGCAAAAGGTAAATTGGCAACGGTCTGGGGCGAACTAAAAGCTGGGCAGTAGACCGTGGTATTCCGTAGAGGGCACCTCTGGCTCAACTGCTTCAGATTTGAAAAGTGTGAGCGCGCTATGAATATTTTCTTCGGTGGCGCGTCAACAGGCGAGATATAGTAGCAATTCTGCTGTATCACGTCTGAACAATTAAAAACGAGTTGCTTAACCGCGCAATAAATTGCGCCATTTCAGATAGTTTTTAACTATTGTTTTATCAATTTACTCTAAAATTGGAGGAGATAATACCATGTTTAGGTACGCTATTCTATGCACGATGGCGTTAATAATGCTATTTTCTGCATCACTTGTTTTTGCACATTCGGGCGGTCAGGCGAAGGCCTTCTTCGCACAAAAGCCACCGGAACTTGATGGCAAGGTTGATGAAGAGTTTGAAAAACACTGGGATGAGTATCAGGCTGCCGACATGCACATGGATGTTGAGCGGATTCCGGATTGGTTCCTCTTTGAGGAAACCTCGCCAAACCGAGTGAGTCGAGGTACCATTGATGATGCCGAGGATCTGAGTAACAATTTCGGATTTCTCTTTGACGAAGAGCGCCTTTACTACGTCGGTGTGGTCAAGGACGCGGATTTGCCCACTAATATTAATAGCGGTGAGGCAAAGGCCAAAGGTGGACCCACCGCACCGAATACTGATGAGTTGTGGCTTGAGTTCGACTGGGAACATAACGCTTGTAGGCAGCCCAAAGGGAATGATGACCGGGATCTCGCGCAAGTTGACTGCTGCAAACCGCAGCCCGGCGATCACTGGTGGCGGATTAAACCGTGGACCGGTGCCGGCACTTCCGAACCTGCGTGCTGGTGGAACCATGGGCAGAACGCTGTGCTCGGTGATGTACACGTCTTCGATCCGGATTGTACCGCAAATTCAGCGGCGACCCAGACCGGTGATGGTTTTATCATAGAAGTTTTCCTTAACTATAAAGAGGGAATGACTACATCGACGATCAAGCCTCAGGAATTCGTTGATGGAGTCGTAGTGGGATTTGACTCCACGATGAATGATCACGAAGAAGCGGGCGCGAGTCGAGAAGGTTCTATCTCTTGGGCATCCTCCTTCGAGAATGACAACTGTGTCTGCATCTACGGCGACCTCCAGATGGTTGGTGTGCGCTCTGTCAGTCCCAAGGATAAGCTCCCACAGACGTGGGGCAATATTAAGCTGAATGCAAAACGAGGACTATAATCGCGTAGCCCAGCATATGAAGCGTGATGCGCTGTTAACTCAGTGCATCACGCTTTATTTTTATTCTTTTTTGGTTGGATACAGGTTCGGATGTGATCCCGTAGACGATCTCATTACGGACTGTAACTGCACTTTTTACACCGAAATGTAACAATAGCCTAATAATAACGGTTTAAGCATCGAAAGAAATTGAGGATCGAGAACTTCGGTGTTTCTTACGATTGGTTCAAACTTGAGTCATTTAGCATTACACTTACGATAGCTTAAAATTCGGAACAAGTTATGTTTTAAAGAGATAAGGAGGGAGTTGAAATGAAAAAAGTTCTATTGTCACTATTCACCCTCGTATTCGCCAGCGTTATGATGTGTATCTTCTTGTGCGCTACCGCTACGGCGAAAATCCTTTTTGAGGATAACTTCAAAAATGCGGAGAAATCGAAAAACAACTGGGTGTTCGCCGCAGGAGATTGGAAAGTCCAGGGCGGTAAGCTGACGCAAGGTGCGGTGCAAGGTCGCTCAATGGCATACATGTCGGATAACGCTTGGCCGGAAGAATATGATACCAAGGAGACCGCGCTAACACAGTATATTTTCGAGGTAACCGTAAAGAAACTCAGGGGCGACAACGGTGCCCTAGTTTTCTGGCGTATCAGAGATGATATGAAAGTGCAGGTCGGCAGGGAGTGTGGTGACGGTTTTAACAGTTCGTTCTGTTTAGGCGATGCCGGTGCAAAGGGACGCCTCGAAGAGATAGGCAAAGGGCGCGTTAAACTCTGGTGGGATCTCGGTCGCGCGGCAGAGAAATCGGTTTTGGTGAGAGACATCAACGGAATTGCCAGAGACTTCGCAGCCTCAGAATCAAAACACAAACTCTCGAAAAACAAAGAGGTTCGGGTCAGAATTGAAAATGACACTAAGTTTGTTAAGCTGTTTCTCAATGATGACATGGTCTGGGAAGGCAAAGTCATCCAAGGTGCCGATACGGGCGGCAGGCTTGCTCTGGGTACCCATGCGACAGCGGTTGAGTTTTCTGACTTTATTATCACTGACCTCAAGGGCGAGGGGGTTGAACCCGGCGGCAAAATAACGACCACTTGGGGTAAACTTAAAATCCGTTAATAAATCTATTTTGTTAGATGTAGTCGTTTATCTCTAGAAGGGAGGGATATGAAGAAAGTATTATCAATTCTAGCTAATCTTGTAGGGGGGTGCTGTGCTGTGCTCCTCCTACTTGCTTCTCCCGCTGCGGCGCAGATCCTATTTGAGGATAATTTTTCAAAGCCGAACCGTACCGCGGAAAAGTGGGCGTTTTTACAAGGAGCATGGGACACTCAGAACGGAGCCCTCCAACAGGGGCAGGCGGATGGGCGCACCATCGCTGTCATCTCGGATGATTTCTGGGATGATACGTGGAATGAGTATATTTTTGAAGTGACCGCAAGAAAATTAAGGGGCAGTCATGGAGTCCGCATCTTTTGGCGGATTAAAGATGATTTGCAGCCCGGTCCCGGCAGGGACGACGCCCGATCATTTACGCTCGGTGCTCCCGTTAAGGGGCGGCTTGGTGATGAGAAAGCCCGTATCAAGTTTTGGTGGGAGATTGGTTGGAAGAACAGTGAGTCGTTTGTTATTCGAGATGTTAGGGGCATCACGGACATTAAAAAAGGGACTGAGACAAAACACAAGCTAGGAAGAGACGATCTGCATATCAAAATTTTGAATCAGGGTCTCTTCCTCCAACTGTTTCTTAATGATGAATTAATCTTTGAGGGCAAAGATATAAACGGTAGTAAGGGAGGGCGTGTCGGCGTAGGCACAGAGGCTACCACCGCTGTATTTGACAATGTTTTTGTAACCGGTCTCAAGGGACGATCTGTTGAGCCGGGTGGTAAACTAGCGACCTCGTGGGGTTTGCTGAAAACCCGTTGAGAAATCTGTTCTTTCGCATTTATAGTAGATTTTAGAATTAATTGGACACTCCAACCCCGTGCGGTTAGGAAACCGCACCTACGGTTCTCCTGTTTGGTAGGCACTGTTTCTAACTGTGCCGATATGGTGCGGTTGGAAACCGCACCTACCGGGAGGCGAAAGTGTCTATTTATTCTTAGAATTCACTATAATCGTTTACATTCAAAGTAGGTTGTATTGTAAAGCCCCCGCCTTTTGGTGTGGGGCTTTCTTCTTTTTGACTTGCCCCGAAATTCCTACCCGTTTCCTACCATGACGACTTTTTGTGCAATCGTGACTCCCAGTTGATGGCTGACCACCGAGAGCAGATGACTCACTGTCGCTTGTTGCTTGGCACTCCCCCGAAGCGTCTTGCCATCAATAGACACAGCCACAGGTGTCGTTTCCCTTTGGCGTTGCGGGGATCTGGAATTTCTGCTAAAATGTCTATCAAGTGACCAGACTTTGTTTGGGCCATATTTTACCTCAAAGGTTGTGAAAGATTTTTAAGGTGAAGTATAACAAGTGCGGCGTAAAATGTCACGTCGCGCCTTCACTAAAAACATTGACATATACAAACGCAAGTTGCTAGACAACCTATAGAATTTTGATGCCCGATACTTAAAAACAATCAAATTTACGCCACACATGTCGCCCCTCTGGGGCTTGGGTGAATTGGTTTACTGATGTGCTATATATATACCGCCCCTCTGGGGCTTTAGAACCTGTAGGTCGAGATTCATATCTCGACACAAAACCGTTGATTTTGGAAAATCGACCTACAGAAATGCTACTTGCGTCATACAAATAAAAGACTTAGGACTTACGCAGTTGAACAGTCAAAGCCCCTCCCCCTGCTTGCGGGGGGACTGAGGGGGGTGTGAGAGGGGCATCCTTGCCCCGATACGCCCGATAAACCGGGCAACTACAATCTGAAGTGCGTAACCCCTAAAGACCGAAAACTATAGTGGATATTAGAATTAATGAGACACTCCCAACCGGTGCGGTTAGGAAACCGCACCTACCGGGGAGCGAAAGTGTCTATTTATTTTTTGAATTCACCATAAATGACCCTAATCATGAAGGACACAAACGCGATAACCTCAATCAAAAAGCGGGCGGTAGTGATCGGCGTATTGCTAATCATTGCCAACAGTTACTGGATCGCCTATGTCGAAATGATATGGCATACGGCGCACTTAACAACCGTTTCGCTGTCGGTCAACGTCATGTTTGCTGTCCTGATGATAACGTGGCTAAACATAATTGTCCGTCAGTTTTCGCCAAAATCTGCCCTCAATCAACAGGATCTACTCGTTATCTATGCGATGCTTGCGGTGGGAAGCTGTTTCTCCGGGCACGATGCGATGCCCCGCTTGATGGGACTAATGCCCTACGCCTTCCGCTTTGCAACCCCTGAAAATGACTGGGCGGCGTTGCTATTTCACCACTTGCCAGATTGGCTAGTCATCTCCGACCCGAAGACCGTCAACGATTTTTATGAAGGAAATGTCAATTTCTTTACGGACGGGTATGTGCGGTATTGGGTGACACCTATCCTATCGTGGTCAGTCGTCATCTTCTCGTTGATGCTCATTTTCCTCTGCCTGACATCGCTCATCAGAAGACAGTGGGTCGAGCGTGAAAAATTAGCGTACCCGATTATCCAAATCCCGCTCGAAGTTACAGCCGAGTCTGGGGGGATCTTCAGGAATCGTGTCCTGTGGATCGGCTTTGGTATCGCCTTCGGAATTGACCTGCTGAATGGAATTGCATTTTTTTTCCCTATCATACCCTCTCTCCCGATTAATGACCGCACCAGAAATGTTTTCAGCTTTTCACAGAAACCGTGGAATGCGATGGGGAGTACCTCTTTTTATTTTCACCCGTATCTGATTGGTCTCTCCTTTGTCCTGCCGTTAGATCTTTCCTTCTCGTGCACGTTCTTCTACCTCATGCGGAAGGCGCAACTTGTCTTTGGCAGTATGGCAGGCGTCAGGAGTATTCCCGGCTATCCGTTTTTGGGGGAACAGGGCACGGGTGCCCTATTCGCTTTGCTCGCCGTAACCTGCTGGACCGGCAGGAGACATTTTGCACAAGTCATCTCGCGCGTCATCCGTCCAGATCCAAATGATGAGGCAAATGAGCCGATCTCTTACCGAGCTGCCGTCACTACGCTGTTTATCTGCCTCTTGGTGTTGATGGTCTTCTGCATCAAGGGTGGGATGTCGTTCTGGGGGTACGCCGTTTTTATCGGCATTTACTTCGCGATTGTTGTCGGATTGGCGCGTATGCGGGCGGAGCTGGGACCACCGATTCACTCCATCGGCTACATAAACCCGCAATACCTGATGGTTGCCATGTTCGGGACACGCCGCCTAAAACCGGGAAATTTAACGATACTCTCGTTGATGAACTGGATGAGTGGTGCCGGGTTTCGCACCCATCCGATCCCCGATCAGCTTGAGTCCTTCAAACTTGCCGAGCGAACTAGCATCAGGAATCGAACGATGTTCATCGTGCTGATCATTGCCAGCATTGTCGGTATCGAATCTAGCCTCATCCTTTATCCATATACAATTTACAAGACAGGGGTTGCAGCAGGATCCGAACAGATTCATGCCGGTGGTTCAGGAACTTACAACTATCTCTCCGGGTGGTTGGTCAATCCCAAGCCAACCAACTGGTTGTCAATGAGCGTTCTCGGATTCGCTTTTTTCGTGAACCTCGGTATCATGTTTCTGCGGGCCCGTTTTGTTTGGTGCCCCCTTCACCCGGCAGGCTACGTCATCGGTCTGGCACCCGGCACAACGGATATGATCTGGTTCCCTGTAGCGATCGCAATGGTTACCAAATGGCTGCTAATCAAGCACGGCGGTATCAAAGCGTATCGTGCCGCAATTCCCTTTTTCGTGGGTTTGGTTCTCGGCGAAGCGGTGATGGGCTGCTTCTGGCCCATCTTGAGTCTTATCCTTACGTCCTCCGTGTATAGTTGGTGGTAGTAGTGGAAGATATGAAGTTAAGTGTTTTGATGCCAGTCTACAATGAGAGAAAAACGCTTGCAGAGATCGTCTCCCGTGTGCTTAACCAGAGAATCAACGGCATCAATTCCCTTGAACTCGTGATCGTGGATGATGCGTCAACCGATGGTTCCACCGAAATTATCGAACAATTGGCAAGAACTTATCAGCAGATTAAACCGATTTTTCAAAAAAAGAACCGAGGGAAAGGTGCTGCAATCCGGGCGGCGGTTGAAGTTGCTTCTGGGGATATAGCCATTATCCAAGATGCGGACCTTGAATACGATCCAAACGATTTCCGCACAGTATTGACTCCCATCCTACAGGGCGATGCGGACGTGGTTTATGGGTCACGTTTTATGGCGAAAGAAAACAGGCACGATCTATATTCCAGACATGCTCTGGGCAATAGATTTCTGACATTTTTGAGTAACAGGTTTACAAACCTCAATCTGACCGACATGGAAACCTGCTATAAGGCGTTTCGCTTACAATCAGTGAAAACGATCCCGTTACGGTCGAACCGTTTTGGAATTGAACCAGAAATTACGGCGAAAATTGCCAAGCAGAGATTACGCGTCCACGAAGTCCCCATCAGCTACCACGCCCGCACCTATGCCGAAGGCAAAAAAATCAAATGGAAAGATGGGGTTGCTGCCATTTACATCATTCTCAAATATTGGCTTGTAGATGATAGCGTTAAAGGTGACTAACCAACTCCGGTAGGTGCGGTTTCCCACCGCACCACATAGCCGCGTGGGTTGAAACGGCGCAGTTAGAAACAGCGCCTACCAAACAGGAGAGCGGTAGGTGCGGTTTCCAACCGCACCGGTTTGGAGTGTCTCATTAATTCTAAAATCTACCATAGTACGGAAAAGGAAAATGATCGGATATATCTGCGACCAATGCAATACAACGTACCCTATCGACTCGCTTCGGTACAAATGTGATTGTGGCCAACCCCTTCAACTGACAAAAGCAGAAGTCGGATTTTCAATTGACCGGGTTTCCAAGGACGACAGTACACTCTGGCGTTATCGCCAAGCCCTTCCGATTGCCGATGAGGGGTCAATCATCTCGCTCGGTGAGGGGATGACCCCGCTTGTATCCTTTGACAACGACACACATGACCACCGGCTGAAGTTGGATTTTGTGTGTCCCACTGGTTCATACAAGGATCGCGGAGCCGCCCTCCTATTGTCCAAAGTCAAGGAACTTGGCGTCCAAGAGGTTGTCGAGGATTCGTCAGGAAATGCGGGGGCAGCGATTGCAGCGTATAGCGCGAAGGCGGGAATCGACTGTACAATCTACTGCCCGGCGTCCACCTCAAAAGGCAAGCTCGCACAGATATCGATGTACGGTGCGAAACTAAAGCTGATCGAAGGAAATCGCGCTGCAACGACGCAGGCGGTCCTCGAAGCAGCAGAAACTACCTATTACGCCTCACATAACTGGAATCCGTTCTTTCTGGAAGGCACCAAAACCATCGCCTTCGAGATTGCGGAGCAACTTGGTTGGCAGGCTCCAGACCATGTCATCTGTCCGATTGGGTTCGGAAGTGTCTATATGGGCTTGCATATCGGCTTTGGAGAACTTCAAGCACAGGGGATTATCACCAAACTCCCCCGCTTACTTGGCGTTCAATCCGCTGCGTGCTGCCCCGTCTATAAGGCGTATTCCGAAAATAGGTCGCAACTCGAAAGGTCGCCCCAAACGTATGAGACCCTCGCAGAGGGCATCACATCAGAAGCACCGATCCGCGGGGACACAATTATGGGTGCACTCCGTGAGACCAACGGTGGGGTCACGGTCGTTGATGAGACGGAGATTGAGGTTGGAATTAAAGCCCTTGCCTTAGAAGGCATCTACGTTGAACCCACTTCTGCCGTTATCGTCAAAGCCTTTGATAAGTTTGTGGAATCGGGAATTATCCGTGCGGGGGATGTCACTGTCTCCATTCTGACAGGTTCAGGTTTGAAGGCGACGGATAAACTGATGAAAATTGCGTGAGAGATTACGAGGAGATACACGATGGAACAATCCGAAGGGAAACTTCACAATCAGGTAGCGATTGTTACCGGTGCTGCCCAAGGGATGGGTGCCACGATTGCCGGTCGCCTGGCAGCGGAAGGGGCGAAGGTTGTCTTGAGCGACATCAATGCAGAAAAGGTCGCACAGGTCGCTGAGAGAATAAACGCTGCCGCCGAGGATAGCGCGTTGGCGATCAAGACAGATGTCACGAAAGAGGGCGAGGTCGCTGAGATGGTCGAAATGGCTATCGAACATTATGGGACCGTTGGCATTCTGGTCAACAATGCGGGGATTCTCTATCCAACTCGAATTGACCACGTTACCAAAGCCGAGTGGGATGAGGTCCTTGATGTAAACCTGAACGGCAGCTTTCTCTGCTCAAAGGCGGTGCTGCTGATCATGAAGGCAAATAATTTTGGTCGCATCGTTAATATGTCTTCATCCGCGGGGAGGAGCGTCAGCACGCTTGGAGGCGTTCATTACACCGCTGCCAAAGCGGGTGTCCTCGGCTTGACGCGGGGAATGGCAAAAGAGGTTGCGCCCTTCGGCATCACCGTCAATGCGATCTGCCCCGGATTAATCGACACGGAGATGGCAAGGGAGAATTGTACTCCTGAACAGTTACGCGCTTATGAAGAGAGTTTTCCGATTCCCAGATTAGGGACCCCTGAAGAGGTAGCACAGCTGATAGTCTTTCTCGCAACGGATGCGGCGTATATTACAGGGGCATCAATTGATATCAACGGCGGTGATTTGATGATGTAGTATCGGGGCAGGATGCCCCTCCTACGTTATTGTCTATCGTTTATACGAATGGAGAGATACGGAATGATTGGTACGATGAAATCGCATTTGAAAACGTTGCTCGAAGAAATCGAGGAGAGCGGATTGTATAAAAGGGAGCGGATCATCACTAGCCCACAACAGGCGCGCATCAATGTCCAGACCGGCGAAACTGTCCTCAATATGTGCGCCAATAACTACCTTGGGTTGTCGAATCACCCGGTGATTGTCGAAGCCGCAAAGGAAGGGATAGACCAGTGGGGACACGGGTTGTCGTCCGTGCGCTTTATCTGCGGAACGCAGTCCATCCACAGGACACTGGAGGAGAAAATCTCCGAGTTCCTCGGCACAGAGGACACCATCCTTTATACCTCCTGTTTTGACGCAAACGGGGGACTGTTTGAGACCTTGTTGACGGAGGAGGATGCGATCCTTAGTGACGAATTGAACCACGCCAGTATCATCGACGGGATCCGACTCTGCAAAGCAAAACGTCTGCGCTTCAAGAATAGTGACATGGCGGATCTGGAAGCCAAGCTCAAGGACGCTCAGGACTCGCGCTTTCGCCTGATCGCAACGGATGGCGTGTTCTCTATGGATGGCACCATCGCCAATCTACAGGATCTTTGCGACCTCGCGGACAGATACGACGCCCTGGTCATGAGCGATGATTCTCACGCAACAGGGTTCATGGGGAAAACGGGGAAAGGTACGCATGAATACCGCGATGTGATGGGCAGGATCGACATCATCACTAGCACGCTCGGAAAGGCCCTCGGTGGTGCCAGCGGCGGATTCACAACCGGCAGGAGTGAAATTATTGATCTGCTACGCCAACGTTCACGGCCCTACCTGTTTTCCAATACCGTCGCTCCCAGTATTGTCAGCGCGTCCCTCAAGGCACTTGAGATAATAACAGCGTCCACCGCCCTGCGGGACAAGTTGGAGGAAAATACGCGCTACTTCCGTGCAAAAATGGCGGAGGTGGGGTTTGATATTCCGTCCGGGGACCATCCCATCGTGCCAATTATGCTTGGCGATGCGAGGCTAGCGCAACAGATGGCAGCGCGACTCCTTGAAAAAGGAGTGTATGTGATAGGATTCTTCTATCCTGTCGTCCCCGAAGGTACGGCACGAATCCGGACCCAGATCTCTGCCGCACACTCGATCGAAGACCTCGATTTTGCTGCCAGTATGTTTGCCGAAGTTAAGGGGGAGTTTTGATTCGCCCTTTGACGAGTCGGAAAAGGTATAGTTCATGGATTATCTTTTAAAAACACCAACGTGCAGCCTTTTAATGGCATACGGCCCCCGTTGGGTAGGCACCCCCCTTTATCCCCCCGCTTGCTTTCCCCCCTGCTTGCGGGGGGGCCTAAGGGGAGGTAGAATAAAGGGGGGTGCCGATGCGGGGCGGGGAAAAACCGAACCTACCGTGGGGCGCAAGTGTTCATTTATTTTTTGAATTCACTATAAGTACGTCAGATTTGATAGCCCAATACCCTTGCTTTTTTAACTTTCTTCAGGGTATACTTAGGATATACATTTGACACCTTTGAGAGGGCTAGCTATGTTGAGTAAAATTCAGAAATGGGGCAACAGCCAAGGGCTTCGGTTTACCAAGACACTTCTCCAAGAAGCCCAGATAAACGTGGGTGATGAAGTTAATGTATCGGTTCAGGAAGGGCGAATTATCATTGAACCTGTGACTAAAGTGCGCGGCAAATATGACTTGAAGGAGTTAGTGTCGAAGATGCCCCAAGAGTATCATGCTGAAGAACTAGACTGGGGTGAACCTAGCGGGAAGGAAGTGTGGTAAATGGCTCGGTATATTCCACAGAAAGGGGATTTTGTGATCTTGACTTTTGATCCACAAGCGGGCCATGGGCAACAAGGACGTCGCCCCGCATTGGTGGTCAGTCGCACGCTGTTTAATAGGCACACTGGCCTTGCTATGGTATGCCCAATAACTAACACGCAAAGGGATATTCCTTTTCATGTGGCAGTTTCTCACGAATCATCCCTTACGGGATATGTTATGGTTGAGCAGATTAAGTCTGTTAATTATTCAAGTCGAAGGGTGAGATTTGTTGAAAAAGCCCCTCAATCTGTGTTAGACGAGGTTCTGAGTATTTTGGACGCCTGTCTATACGAACCTGTCTAGCACGGTGGTGGCGCAAATAGAAAATAAGATTTATCTTTATTTACCTCAAGTTACGCGGTTATGACCGGGCTACATATGCACCTCCTCATTTAATCAATAGCCCCGGAAAACCTGATACAGAAAGGAAAACAAAATTGAGAATTATTGACCCACACGTTCATGTCTGGAAAAATGACCCACAATTCCCGTGGGCACCTGAGACCACCAGTCCACCGCCCGACGACGCTACACCGGAGATGTTGTTGGACTTGATGAATGCCAACGGTGTTGAGAAAACAGTGTTGGTGCAAGTCATCCATTATCGCTGGGACAACAGTTACGCCGCTAAGGCGATAAAGGACTATCCTGACAAATTTATGGCGGTCTGCCGGATAAACCCGGAAGATCCCGACTCACCAGATCATCTGAGTCATTGGACAGAGGAGCACGGCTTCCACGGTGTCCGCCTCAGTCCGTCTGGCAGTGCTACCGACGATTGGTTCACAGGTCCGCTGATGGATCCGATCTTCAGCCGTGCGGAAGCCCTTGGCGTTCCGATGCTAATTTTGACCGGTATCGATCGAATGCCCGACCTCGCAGCGATTTTAGAGCGACACGGTGACCTTGATGTTTGCATCGATCACATGGCAAGCGCACCACCGGATGATCCCGACAAACAGCAGCTATTGCTAGACATGGCGCGATTCCCACGAGTGTACGTGAAAATTAGCCACACTTGGTCGTCTTCCGATAGCACATATCCTTGGGCGGACACACACGACTTGGTCAAGAAAGTCTATCAGGCATTTGGTGGGCAGCGCATCATGTGGGGGACGGATTGGCCCGTCTGCTTGAGCAACGCGACCTACGCCCAAACCCTATCCGTCGTGCGGGACGAGATGGACTTCTTCGCGCCGGAAGATCGGGAATGGGTACTGGGCAAAACCGCGCTCCAGCTTTGGAATTTTGGGGAATAGGATCGGTTTTCAGGGCGTGAGAAGAATATTTAACGCAACGACACAAAGATGCTGAGTGGGGCGAGGCTGAGAGGTTCATAGTAGAGCGATTCATCGCCCGTATGGACGCGCAATAAACGCGCTACTACAAACGGTCAAGGCTAGTCTGTGAGGTCATATGTCTGACAGGAAAGGAGGCATCTACCATGCTATTTTGCCCAGAATGCAGTGCTGAATATACCTCAGATATTTCAATCTGCGCTGATTGTCAAGTCGAATTAGTGCCGGAACGCCCGCCGGAGGACACCGCAGAATACGTTGATTGGGAAGTTGTTCAGGAAATTCCCAGCGAATTTGTTGGAAACCTGATCAAAGGGGTACTGGAGGGCGAAGGAATTGACGCGGTGGTACGACCGCACGAGATTTCCGCGCTCGGCGGGATCCGACTTGAGTCTGAATGGGGTGAGATTCTTGTCCTTTCGGATCAGGTGCAAAATGCGAAGATGGTGATTGAAGACTACTTGGCGAACCTACCTGAAGATGCCCTCGAAAACAGTGACGAAGATATTGTCTGAATCACAGATAAACACGGATTGATGGATTGCACGGATAAAAGCTGTGCACGACAACCGGCATAAGAACGCGCCATGAATTGCGCTACTACAAACAGCGGGGCAAGATGTCCCGCCTACGGATTCGGTCATTCCGAAATCGGTCAAAAAACGGGAAACTAAATAGCCCTAAGCCAATCAACATTTGTATTGACAAACTCACTTTGATTCGCTATAATGCCTCAATCTTTTCTCGGTGTAACCGCTTAGCTCGTATGCCTCAATCTGGAGGATCGTTTGCCAAGATTTAATAGACATTTAAGCCTTTTTATACTCTGCGGAATTGTACTATCCCCATGGACGCCAGCCGATGGCGCAGACATCCATGAAAACGTCGGTACACGGGCGATGACATTCCTGAAGATCGGCGTTGGTGCGAAAGCCATCAGTATGGGAGAGTCGCAAGTCGCTGATGCAGATGACCTGTATGCCACATATTGGAATCCGGCGGGACTTGCCCAGCTCCAACGTCCACAATTGGGCCTCATGCACAATGAATGGTTTGAGGGGATAAACCACCAATTCATCGGTTTTGCACAACCCCTTGGAAACGCAGGTACACTCGGCGGGAGTCTCATCTACCTCTCTTATGGTGAGCTTGAGGGATACGACATTAATGAGAGTGGCGAGCCCGTTAAGACAGAGAACTTCCATCCTTATGACCTCGCCCTGATTGGCTCTTATGCTCGGCGATTCGGGGGCGTGCTTTCTTTGGGTGCCAACGCTAAATGGGTTCGAGAAAAGATTGACACGGAAAGTGCCCAAGGCATTGCGTTTGATATAGGTGGACTGTACGCTATCCTCAACAATTCGCTCTCTTTTGGATTCAACGTCCAACATCTCGGCACCCAAGTCAAATTCGTTGAAGAATCCTTTAGTCTGCCGCTTAACATCAAAGTCGGTGCAGCGTATAGATTGTTAGACGAGGCGTTCACCCTCACCGCCGACCTAAACCGGCCCAGTGACAATGATCCCACCATTGGCGTGGGGGCCGCGTTCACCGCCTACGACCTCATCCACCTGCGTGCGGGTTATAAGTATAAAGTCGGCGGCAATGATTTGGGCACGGCATCTGGTGTTACCAGCGGGATCGGATTTAGCATTGAGGGCTTCCAACTTGATTACGCCTTTGTCTCCTTCGGCAAACTCGGTGCCGCCCACCGATTTTCACTCATATCGAATTTCTAGCGTGAAACATAGCGATGATAGGCTACAAACCTGCCCGTATAAGGTTTTTGGTCAATAGGCATCATAATCTAAGAAATTTATAGTAGATTTTAGAATTAATTGGACACTATGAATGAGTACAGTAATGTAGCGCAAACTGTTAGTTTGCGGAGTGGGATCACAATCTAACAGATTGTGCTACTACAAAAGACTATCTACTTTTCATGTCTATTTATTCTTAGAATTCACTATAGTTAAAGGACCTAACTGTTATGGATTTCGTCCAGCTCACCGAAACACAACATCGAGACTTTAACGAAAACGGCTACCTTATCGTGCCTCAGGCTCTTGATCAGGCTACGGTCGATCGTCTAATAGAAGGCGGCGACCGATTGATGGAATCATTCGAGTACGAAGATTACTACGCGCATCGGCGTCCCGGTCTGATCCAAGAGGAAGATGCCTACGCGTCGCTCGTCACGAACGCAAGCACAGTGCCGCTCATCGTTCAACTGCTCGGTCCTAATATCCATATCACCAATACCGCGCTGATTTATAAGCACCCACAAGCGCCGGAAACGCCCGCGTTCCGCAACTGGCACCGCGATGTTGGGGTTCACCTCGACCTTGGACATCAGAAACTGCCCCGCGTCGGATTGAAGATCGGCTACTGCCTGACAGATTTCAACGGACCCAACTCTGGTGCGACCATGTTCGTCCGCAAAAGCAACAACCTTAGCGAGCCGTTGCCTATCCCCAAGGGCAAAATTGATCCGCTAGAGTTTGACGAACCCATCCTACGTGCCGGAGACGCATACCTATTTGAGAGTCGCCTTTATCACGCCGCTGCCCTCAACTTTACCGATCAGGTTGCCAAGGTGGTAATCTACGGCTATCACTATTCTTGGGTCAAGCCAGACTACTACCTTCGACACTATAACGGCAGGTTGCAGCCGGAGGCAGCACTATTGGAAAAATTAGATGACATTGGTAGGCAGCTGCTCGATGCAGGAGAGGGGACCGATGGCAGATCTGCACCCAACGGCATCCAGTGGCCCTTGGTCGAATGGGCGGAACAGCACGGTGTTATGCCAGAGAAACATGATCATGTGGTTGAGGTTTGAAAAAACGTTAAACTCCCCTATAGATTTTCATCCCTTCCGAAAGAAGCTGCCGTTCTTATGAACAAGGAAATTTATGTTCGTAAAATCTTCTCATCAATTGCGAAACGGTACGACTTCCTCAATTCCTTGTTAAGTCTGCGCCGTGACCGAGTGTGGCGGAAGTTCACAGTGCGGGTGAGTGAAGTGACGCGGGAGAGCCGAGTCCTTGATGTCTGTACAGGTACGGGTGAACTCGCGCTTGCCTATGCTGACGAAATCGGGGACAACGCTGTGATTGGCACAGATTTCGTTTATGATATGCTCGCTGTTGGCAAGGATAAGGTTGTAAAGCAGGGACGGACTAACGATTTTATCCCGATCGAAGCGGATACGCTTGAACTGCCATTTGCGGACAACACCTTTGATATCGTATCGGTCGGTTTTGGTATCCGTAATGTTGTCGACCTCCGGCTCGGTATCCGTGAAATGTGTCGCGTTACTGCGGCGAACGGTCGTGTCGCTATCCTTGAGTTTACGCAACCGACAACGCCTCTGTTTCGTCGTATATACTACTTCTATTTCAAGGGGCTTCTGCCGTGTATCGGAAATCTGATTTCAAGGAATAGGGATGATGCCTACGGTTATTTGCCGGATTCCGTCGTGCAGTTTCCAAGTTGTGAACAACTCAAGACAATTATGGAGGAGTGTGGTCTCACAGATGTCCGATTCTACCGGAAAACGCTTGGCATTGTCGCAATTCATATCGGAAGAAAGAAATGACTCGGCTACCCTGGATTTGCCTAATTGTCCTAGTCGCGGTAATGCTCGCTGGGTGTAGCGATGATCCCTCGACGATTAAAATTGGGGTCAGCATTCCAGAAACGACAACCCCTGTTTATACCCTCATAAAGCAGGCGATGATTGACGGCGAAAAAGATTACGGAATCAAAATTCTGTGGAATGGAGTCCGAGATGCGGGGGTCAAACAGAATCTAGCGACGTTAGAGACACAACAGATTCGTAGGATGCTTGACGAGGAGATTCGGGTCCTGATTCTCAAGCCTGTTGGTGGGAAAAGCCCCTACTCCATCCTGAAGGAAGCAGAACGCAGAAACGTACCCGTTATCACGCTTGATCGGTTGTTAGTAAGCATAAAGGTTCGAGGACATATTGCCGTTGATGAAACTGGGTTGGGGGAAGCGGCTGCCGAATATGCGCTCGAAGAGATCGGTTACAAAGGCAATGTGCTTGTTTTGGAGGAGTCAACGGGAACAGAATCCTTTCGGAATATCTCGCTGGGGATTTATCGTGCCCTAGATCAGTATTCTGATAAAATTCGGGTACATTCCCACACCTCTCCCCTTGATGCAGATATTGCGTTAGATCTGACGGATCGTGTTCTGAAAAATTACGCGGGAAATATTCAAGCGATTATTGCTGTAGATAGTACGCTAGCGGTCGGCGCGGTGCGGGGTGTGCAGCTGCACGAACTGACCGATCAGATCGTCACAGTTGGGGTGGGTGCAGGAGAGGAAGCATGTCGCCAGATTATGTTTAAGCAGCACGACGCCGAAGTGGACACGATACCCTATCAGCGGGGACAAGAGGTGTTAAAAGCGGTGTCAGATGCGCTGAACGATCGTCCTTTTTCTTTTGATAGCGAATTGTCCAACGGTAGAGCTTTAACGAAAACGAAATTCAGCACAATCCGTCTCATTACGCCCGCCAACTATTCGGTGGTCGGACGGATGTGGCCTAATCTGTTTGAGGACAAAAAGTAGGTGATAAAGATGCAATATATCTCGTACTTCTTGATAATTGGATTACTCGCTTGCCCCTTATTCGCTTCAAATCAAGAGCAGGCAGCAGAGCCGCTACAAGTTGGCGAGGATGCGCCCGATTTTACCTTGCAGGACGCCGAGGACCAGGAGCACGCGCTGGAGAAAATGCGGGGTAAGGTTGTCTTTCTAATAATGGGGAATCGGAAAATTCGGGAGGAAGATGATAAATGGGGGCACGCCTTTGAGCAAGATTATCAGGAGAACGATCAGGTCGTCGCATACATTGTCGCTGATATGCGGAGTGTGCCGGCATTCGTGCCTAAAGGCTTCGTTAAAAGGCAGCTCAAGAAGGATAAACCGCCGGTGACGCTGTTACTCGATTGGAAAGGCAAAGTGCATCAGGCGTATCGTACGGAGAAAGAAAAGCCAAATCTCTACATTATTGACCCTGAAGGGAAACTCGCCTTTCATATAAAATCTAATTTCGATAAGGAGGCCTATCAGAAACTGAAAGCGGTGGTTGATGGGTTATGAGAATTAACAACCAGTTAAACTTTTATTATAGTGGACCTTAGAATTAATGAGACACGCCAATCTCCCGTTGGGTAGCCACCCCCCTTTATCCCCCCGCTAGCTTTCCCCCCTGCTTGCGGGGGGGACTCAGGGGGGGTAGAATAAAGGGGGGTGCCGATGCGGGGCGGTTAGAAACCGTACTTACCGGAGGGCGAAAGTGTCTATTTATTTTTTAAATTCACTATAAAGACAAGGAACAAACGAATATGAACAGTGTATCTTCAGATAAACCTTTAGTCAGTATTGTTATGGGCAGTGATTCTGATCTGGAAAAGATGAGCGAAGCTGCCGCAGTCTTAGAAGAATTTGACATCTCTTTTGAAATCACAATTTCCTCTGCCCACCGCTCTCCAGAGCGGACGATGGAATACGCACACGGTGCCGGTGACCGGGGTGTACATGTCATCATCGCCGGGGCGGGACGGGCAGCCCATCTCGCTGGCGTTATCGCCGCACATACGACGCTACCCGTTATCGGCGTTCCTATTGATGGTGGACCGCTCAACGGTGTGGACGCGCTCTATGCCACCGTACAGATGCCGCCCGGTATACCTGTCGGGACAATGGCGATTGGATCCGGTGGCGCACGTAACGCGGGGCTTTTCGCTGTCCAGATGCTGGCACTCAAATTTCCCGAACTCAGTGATAAACTTGAAGCCTACAAGGTCAAACTCAGCGACGGTGTAGCGGAGAAAGCTGCACGGTTAGCGGAGGTTGGCTATAAAGACTATTGATCATGACGCAAACTGTAGGGGCAAATCGCGCCACAGACCTTTCGATAAGGGACAGGAAATCTGCCTTTAAGACGCATAGCCCTGCGGAAACGCAAGAAATTGGGGTAAAAATTGGGTGCCAACTTAACCCCGGCGATGTTATTGCGCTCATCGGTGACTTAGGAGTGGGGAAAACCTGTCTGACGCAGGGCATCGCCCGCGGTGCTGGCGTCTGTCAAGACGAAACCGTCAATAGCCCTTCCTACATCCTCATCAACGAGTATGAGGGAAAAATTCCGATCTACCACATTGATCTCTATCGGCTTGAGCGGTTGGAAGATATTGTGGATCTTGGGTTAGAGGAGTATTTGGAGGGCGATGGTATCTGCGTTATCGAATGGGCAGATCGGATGGGTGAATTGCTGCCCGAAAACCACATTCAGGTCAGAATCACCGGAGAGGACGAGTTCACGCGCACAATCGAAGTGGCGCCCATCAGTGCTAAGTAGGGACACAAGAATTTTTTTTATTTAGGAGTTACGCGGTTCAGTTTGTAGTAGCGCGTTTATTGCGCGTTCTTTCCTCCCCCTGCTTGCGGGGGAAGGGCTTTGACTGTTCGGCTGCGTAAGTCCTATTACTGTTTCTTTGCGTCTTTGCACCATTGCGTCTTTGCGTTAAATATTCTTAGCCCCTTCGTGTCAACGGCATACCTGTCCGTAGAGTGGGTAAAGGTTAAAACCGTGCACTCCAAGCGATACAATATCTTGTATCTCGATAGTGGATCTGGCATTGGTGGCGGTCAGCGTAGCTTGCTGTTGCTGCTCAAGCATCTAGACGCAACGCGATTTCGCTCATTCGTCGGTTGCTTAGGCGATAGTATGCTGGCAGCGGCGGCACGGAAGGCAGGGCATCCGGTCATCCCACTTAATCTGCCGAAACAGCACAATAAGGGGGATAAAACTCGCCGCTTTACATTCGATGATATCACGCGTGATTTGCGGCAGCTCAAAGTAATCTTTCAACTCTTGGGGGTGCTAGCAGAAAAGCAGATCGATCTCATCCATGCGAATTCTTTGGCTGCGGGTTTAATCGGTGGGGTTGCCGCCAAACTCTACGGCGTTCCGGTCATAATGCACAAGCGGTACGCTACCGCGTACGGAGTTTTGGATCGGATCTGTGAGGTACTGCTGGATCGCGTGATATTGGTTTCGGAAGCAACACGCTGGGCGTTTGCCCCCCACTCGAAGCAGGCGTTGATTTATAACGGTGTCGAGCTTTCTTCGCTTCAACCGTCATCGCAAGCTGAAATCCTCCGGGCGGAGCTCAACCTTGATCCTGACGCCCTGTTAATCGGTATTGTGACGCGCATCACGCCGGAGAAGGGGATTCATACCTTAATTGAAGCAACTGCTAAACTCAAAGCATCGCCCTCTGTCCAGTTGCTTGTTGTGGGCGGCCCTTACTTCCCCAAAGATGCGGAATATATCGACTCTCTGAAGGTACAGGCGGAGAAATTGGGGATCGCAAATCGCGTTATCTTCACCGGCTTTCTGGAAGACACAGGGGCGATGCTATCCCTCCTTGACATCGTTCTGCTCGCTTCGACTATCCCGGAAGCCTGCCCACGCACCATCATTGAAGCGATGGCAGCCGGCGTGCCGGTGATTGCCACCCCCCTTGGCGGGAGCAAGGAACTGGTAACACCGGAGACGGGGATTCTCGTTCCCGCTGAAGCCGCGGATGCCTTTGCTGCGGCGATTACACAACTTGCCGAAGATGCCGAGCGACGAAAGCGGATGGGAAAGGCGTGCCGTTTAAGGGCGGAGCAACTGTTTTGTGCGACGCAGAACGCACGGTTGACTGAGAATTTGTATTTAGATTTGTTGTGAATTGTTATTGTCTGAATCACGGATTAACGGATTACACGGATAAAAGACACCCTAGACGACTGGCATCAGAAAGTGCCATGAACTTACTACAAACGACGGGGCAAGTCCGAGAAGATCTCCGAGGAATCGAGAGGGCCCGTGGACGGGGCTGCCCAACCTACGGGTATAGGGGTCAATTTTATTGCGCCGCCCGTAACTAGCAATTTGGATTAGTATCACCAAAATTGCTAGTATTGAAATCTATCGATTTGCTATTATAGTGGGAATTAATGAGACACTCTAATCTCCCGTTGGGTAGCTCCCCTATTTCTGCGCCCCATACCACGGCACCTTGCGGTGCGGGAAACCGCACCTACCGGGGGCGAAAGTGTTCTTTTATTTTTAGAATCCACTATAATGAGACACCCCAAATTGGTAGGCGCTGTTTCCAACTGCGCCGTTTCAGCATACCACGGCACCTATGCGGTGCGGTTAGGAAACCGCACCTACCGGGGGCGAAAGTGTTCTTTTATTTTTAGAATCCACTATAATGAGACACCCCAAATTGGTAGGCACTGTTTCCAACTGCGCCGTTTCAGCATACCACGGCACCTATGCGGTGCGGTTAGGAAACCGCACCTACCGTGGGGCGCAAGTGTTCTTTTATTTTTTAAATGCACTATAAAACTGAAGAACTCTATCTTTCGCTCCAGAGGAGCGCAATGTGTATAGCAGAGCATGTTTAAACCCAAATCTATAGCCCCAACGGGACGACAGGTAGCAATTTGCGTTAGTATAACCAAAACACAATCTAAAGTTTTTAGACAGCGCGATCACAGAAAACATGCAGACATCCCAACAAAAACTACAAGAGCTCCTCCAACAGCTTTTCCGTGCAGATAATGCAGACCTGGACTTTGGCATTTATCGCATCATCAACTATCGACGCGACCAAATCCAAGCTTTCATTGACGAGGAACTCCCTGTCAGAATCAACAACATCCTTGACGCAAACAGTGAAGCGGAATCCGGACGCCAAGAAATGGGGGACCTCGCACAACAGATTAGCCAAACCCTCGGCAACAATGTTTTAGATGCTGATGGAAATCTCGTCGACGAGATATACAGAGAAACGCCCCTCGTCCGGCAATACCTTGAAACACGAGAACGACTCGGGACCCCACAATCCCGATACCAGCGCGCAGATGCGATTTTCAACCATCTCTACACTTTCTTTTCACGCTACTATGAAGATGGCGACTTCATCCCACGCCGACGCTACTCTCAAACCGAGCGATACGCCATACCATACAACGGCGAAGAGGTATATCTCCATTGGGCAAATCGGGACCAATACTACGTCAAGAGTGGTGAACATTTCTCTGCCTATCGCTTCAAATCCCAAGGCATCACCGTCACCTTCGATCTCCGCGATGTAGATGTTGAAAAAGACAACGTCCAAGGCACAAAACGCTTCTTCATTCCTTTAGCGACCGAGACAATCTATTCGCCAGAAACTGCTGAGATTGCCATTCCCTTTGAATATCGTCCCCTCAACGACGAAGAAAAGACGCGTTACGGCAGCCAAAAACAGCAGGACAAAATTAATGAAACTTCCGAAACGCAAATCCTACAGGGTGTTAGCAGCGATTATAGTGCTTATGCCGCGTTAGAGCGGCGCATCGATCAAATAACTGTCCTTAAAAAACACCTTGATATTTACACCCGGCGAAATACCGCAGACTTCTTCATCCACAAGGATCTCAAACAGTTCCTCACCCGCGAACTTGATGTCTATATCAAAAATGAGGTCATCCCGTTATCCAATTTTATATTAACAGATGAAAATTTAGGGTGGCTTGAAACGGCGAAAGCTGTTTACGATATCGCTTCCGAAATTATTGGCTTCCTCTCCCAGATCGAAGAATTCCAGAAACGCCTCTGGCTTAAAAAGAAATTTGTCCTCTCCACAGACTACTGCATCACACTTGATCGAGTGCCAGAAGAGCTCTACCCCGAAATCACACAGAATATCGCCCAACGTGAGGAGTGGAAACATCTTTTTGCTATCCATGAAATAGACGGTGATCTTGTTGACGCAGCCTATACCGAACCGCTCTCCGTTGCCTTCCTCAAAGAAAATCCCAATCTCGTTCTTGATACTCGTCATTTTGATGAGCCTTTCAAAGATTGTCTGTTGGCATCTTTTCAAAATCTGGACAACGAAACAGACGGTTTGTTAATTCACGGAGAGAACTTCCAATCGTTAAATCTACTCGCAGAAAAATACCGTGAATCAATAAAAACTATCTATATTGACCCACCCTATAACACGGATGCTTCCGCTATACTGTATAAAAATAATTATAAAGATTCCTCGTGGCTGTCTCTGATGGCGGATCGAATCACAGTTTCCCGTGACCTCTTGGCCGAGAACGGTATTCTCTGTGCTGCAATTGATGACGTGGAGGCTTCTAATCTCCGCCACCTCCTCCAGCATCTATTCGGCAAAGAAAACGAGCTCGGAATTGTCACAGTCTGTTCTAATCCAGGAGGGCGTAAAAGACCAAAAGGCTTTGCCCCTGCCCATGAATACGCTATGTTCTTTGGGATAACCGAGTCTTCACAAGTTGGTCGTCTTGGATGGACAGAAAAACAACTTGAGAACTATAGAAATGTTGATGACAAAGGACACCTTTTTCAATGGAGGCCTCTTAGGAAATCCGGTGGACCTAATGCGCGGCGGGCTGCTAGACCACGCTTGTTTTATCCGATCTTTGTTAAGAATAGCCGAGTCCGAATTCCCGAAATGGACTGGAATGACACGTCCCGAGAGTGGTGCCTTTTAGAAACACCGCGACTCGGTGAAACAGTGATTTGGCCAATTGACGAAAAGAATGAAGAGATGACATGGGGCTATGAAGTTAAAACGCTCAAAGAAAGGTTAGCATTATCTGAGATCTCTGCGAAAACAGACCGGAATGGCAAGATCTCAATTCGATTTAAACGTTTTCTAAACGAAGAGGGAACCTTGCCAACAACATGGTGGGGTAAAATGGAATATTCAGTCAATGAAGATGAGGATGATAACTGGGAGATTTCCAACACAGATCAGACAAAATATTCAGCAACAGCACATGGGACCGGTTTCTTAAAAAATATGTTAGGTGATGCACTTGCATTTCCATTTCCCAAGTCCATCTACTTGCTTGAGGACTGTCTCCGTGTTTCATCATTCAATGCCGAGGACATTGTGTTAGACTATTTCGGCGGATCGGGAACCACTGCTCACGCCACCATCAACCTAAACCGTCAAGACGGAGGTTCCCGCAAGTATATCCTCGTTGAGATGGGAGATCATTTCGACATCGTTCTCAAACCGCGTATCATGAAAGCCATCTACGCCGAAAGGTGGAAAGATGCTAAACCCCTTTCCCGTGAAAGTCGCCTATCTCACATAATCAAATACCAGCGCATTGAATCCTATGAGGACGCACTCAACAACATTGAATTTACCGAACGTGAAAATTCACTCTTTGAGGAAAATCTGCTTAGTTACTTGTTAGGGGGCGAAACCCGTGAAAGCCCAACGTTCTTGAACGTTGATGAACTCCAAAATCCATTCAGTTATCAACTCAATATCGTTGACGGCCTCCAAGTACAAACACAAACCGTAGATCTACCCGAAACCTTCAACTACCTCCTCGGCCTCTCTGTCCAAACTCGGTACTGCTTATACGATGACGATAGACGTTACCTCATCTACCGTGGTACTGTCGGACAAAAAACTGTTGTCATTATCTGGCGTGAAACTCAAGGCTGGGACAAACAAGATTGGGAACGAGATTACCGCTTCATTGAGGAAAACAAACTAACCGAAAACGCTGACGAGGTCTATCTCAACACAGACAGCATCGTTCCAAATGCAAAGCCCTTAGATCCACTTTTCAAAAAGTTGATGTTCTCACAATGACATCTACATTATGGTGAATTCTAAAAATAAATCGAGGATGTTCATAATTCAGTCAATAGCATAACGCAGACACCTGTGAGAGGGATCTCCTGATCCCGATTGTCTCCAAAATGGAGGGGAGTCGTGGCAAGGATGCCACTCTCACAGAGAATAATTATGAACACCCCTCAATTATTTGAACACTGTGGGCGGGGCTTCCTAGCCCCGATTATGTGCATCGGGCTTCGGAAATCCCTCCTACAAGTTGGCTCTGCTACAATGTCTATCCCGTCTGAGGGCAGGTTGGAAAAGTATCTACCTGTTTTTAGAATTCACTATTGTTTAAGGAATAGTCACTATGCCTAGAAACAATTCCCAACGTCAACTTGACAATCATCTTACACTCCACACATGGCTCAACAATCACTTTGGGTATAAAACCACGCGCGACCTCCTTAGCGACGTAGAAACAGTGGATGAAGGATTCAACCCAGACGGGTATTCCCCCATCTGCGAATTTCTGATGTCCCGTGCAGAGCCAGACTCTGCGATCGAGGCAGGGCTCCCAACCTACGATGCAAATATCAAACTACACCTAGCCGCCATAAACAGCAAACGTACGCAGCCGATTGTTTTCCGTTATTTCCAATACCTTGCCCTGCTTTACGCCGAGATTTTTTTGGATTGGAAATTCAACAGACCGGCAGAATTTCTACACCAACTCAACGATTTTGTCCAACGCCGAAACGATGCGAAAGCCCCTGGCGATGTTCCAGATGCTCGTTTTGAAGCAAAAGATCTTGAAAAACTCGCCTTCTGGATGGCGACCGGTGCAGGTAAAACCCTCATCATGCACATCAACTACCACCAATACCTCCACTACTGCAAAGAGGGGTTAGACCACATCGTTCTTATCACGCCCAATGAAGGGTTGAGTGAGCAGCATCTTCGCGAACTTGCAAACTCTGACATTCGGTGCGAGCGTTTCTTGGTTGAAGGCAATCGCCTCGCCCGCGCTCAGAACACAATGCAGGTAATCGAAATTACAAAGTTGGTGGAAGAAAAGACGGGGGGCGGTTTAAGCGTTCCCGTTGAAGCTTTTGAGGGAAATAACCTTATTTTTGTCGATGAAGGCCACAAGGGCAGTGGAGGCAAAGCCTGGCGCGATTATCGCGAAAAAATCGCTGAAACCGGATTCACCTTTGAATACAGCGCAACCTTTGGACAAGCCCTCGCCGCTGCGAACAACGCAGACCTTGTAGAGGAATACGGAAAAGCCATTGCCTTCGATTACTCCTACCGATATTTCTACGGCGACGGATACGGTAAGAACTTCCGCATCCTCAATGTCCGCGACGACGAAGAGACCCAAACTGAAACGCTCCTCTTAGGCAATCTCCTCAGTTTCTACGAACAGCGACGCTATTTCACCCAAAACACCGATGCAGTACGTGCCTACGGCTTGGACTCACCGTTATGGGCATTCGTTGGTAGTAAAGTCAACGCTGTTTATAGGGAAAACCGTCGTGCTCGCTCTGATGTACTTGATGTTATCCGCTTTCTGCACCGGTTTCTAAGCAACCAAAGTAATTGGGCAATCCGCACCATTGAGAAAATTCTCAACGGTAACTCCGGTTTATCTGATGACAACGGGACCGATGTCTTCTATAACCGCCTCAACTCTCTCAGAGAACTCAGCGAAACGCCCGTACAAATATACACCGGCATCCTCAGTGAGGTATTTCACACCGAGACAAGCGGCGGCTTGTACCTCTGCGATATCCGCAACGCCCAAGGCGAAATCGGGCTGAAAACCACCAACAGTAGCGACTACTTTGGGGTTATCTACATCGGTGACACTCCTGCGTTCAAAAAGTTGGTCGAAAACGACGATGCCGGTATCCTCATCGAATCCGAAGATGTCCTCACCGAAAGCTTGTTCAATGACATTAATAGGTCTAGTAGTAAAATCAATATCCTCATCGGAGCGAAAAAGTTCATTGAGGGTTGGGACAGTTGGCGTGTCACCGCCATGGGCCTGCTCAATATCGGCAGACAGGAAGGTTCCCAGATTATCCAACTGTTTGGCAGAGGTGTCCGCCTACGCGGCAAAGACATGAGTCTCAAACGGAGTGCTGCCCTTGACGGTGAGCATCCGCGCAATCTATCACTCTTGGAAACCCTCAACATCTTCGCTGTCCGCGCCAATTTCATGGAAAGATTCCGAGACTACCTAACCCGTGAAGGCATTCCAATCGAAGAACCGATCCAACTGACAATACCAATCAAATACAACAAGAAACACCTTGCAAACCGTCTCTATGTGCCAACAGTTGCTCCTTATCATCAAGCAGCAAAAGGGCAATGTGTGCCCCTTGACGTGCTCCCTAGTGCTGTTGTTACTCACACCACCCAAACGGTTGACATTATCGGGAGCAGCTCACAGAGGGATATCCATAGAGAACGGGTGGCAGCGGCACTCCAAAGGCAGATTCCAGAGACGAGCTTGGACTTGGTAGATTGGGAAAAAATTCACCTTCACCTTCTTGAATATAAACAGGACAAGGATTTTCACAACCTCATTTTTGATGTCGAGATTCTTAAACGGATTCTCAGTCCGAACGAAGAATTGTATAAACTCTCTGTCATGGAGGAATCTGAAGTTGTTCCGAAATCACTGGCGGAACTTGAACGCCTAGAGGGGTTAGTGCTGATACTGCTCCGTAAATATATCGCCAAATTCTACAGCATCATTCAGAAGCGGTGGAACGAGGAAAGGGTGCAGTTAGAGCAGTTAGACGAAAACGATGCCAACTTCACAGATTGGAATGTCTACATTCCACGAAATGAGGCGAGTGAAACAGAACCACGTATTGAACGTCTAATGGAGAACGGTGAAATATACGGATCCGGGGTAACCACGCTGTCCGAAGTCTATAATATCTATAATGTCTATAATGACCGGCACCTCTATCAACCGCTCCTCACCATAGATACTACAGATAAAGTGTGGCGCACAACACCGCCTTTTTTAGAACCCAGCGAGAAACATTTTGTCGAGGACCTGTACACCTATATCTCTCAGAACAGCGAGACTGCCCTCGCATCCAAGGGAATATGTTTCGTGCGTAATCAAAGTCGGGGCAAAGGAATTGGCTTCTATCAAAATGAAGGCTTTTATCCTGACTTCATCCTCTGGATTACCGAAGGCATAGAACAGCGTATCGTCTTTATTGAACCCCACGGCATGGTGCATGAACCCATTCACGAGTACAACCCGAAAATAACCCTCTTTAAGAGACTCCGTGAAATCTCAAATCAACGTTTTCGCAGCGAGCATGTCCAGATGGATTCTTTTATTATTTCAACAACTGACTTCGTTGACCTCCGCCGTAGATACCCCAACATGAATAGGCAGGATTTTGAAACTTGGCATATTCTCTTCCCTAATTCTGACGACCCGACCTATCTCTCTCCAATCTTTGAAGAAACTCTTCGGGAAAATAGGTAAACATCCCTCCTATTGGCAAGGTTTCGCGAAGTTGGCGGTCCCCGTTTAATCCGCGATTCAGACAAATAACACATGTCGCCCCTCTGGGGCTTGGAAGGAGGGGCCTATCGCCCAGCTATAGACATGTCGCCCCTCTGGGGCTAAATGCACCCAACCCCCTATCACGTTTCACGCCTTCTATCCTGAAAATCCCCGACAAGATTGGGATGCAAGTCCCGATTTGTCGGGATTCCGAGAATCGGAACCTGATTCGGACAATTATTATGAGTCCCCTCATAGGATCGTTTAATTCTCCCGTAGCTTAATCGCCTAGTCGAGGCTACGGCGGGGCAAGATGCCCTGCCTACGGATTCAGGGCCTCCCAAAATCGGTCAAAAAATGGAAAACTAAATAGCCCTATTCACCACTCATTTATTGCTTGTGAATTTTCTTCCATTCTGCTATAATCCCTCGTTAAATCTTTCAAATCATCAGTCTAATCAGGCTTTGAAAAACAGTTGAGAAAGGAAACGATTATGAAAAAACTTGCTTGCTATTTTGCGATACTCATGTTCTCTGTATTAATCATCGCAACACCGTCAACAGATGCTCAAGAAAAATTAACTATTGCTTGGGCGCAATGGGATCCTGCAAATTATCTTGATGAGCTGTCTAAGGATTTTACGGCAGAAACGGGAATTGAGGTTGATTTGGTTCAGATCTCTTGGTCCCATTTCCAAGACCAAGTTTTCACCGCATTCGTCGGCAAAAGTGACCGATACGATATCGTTATCGGCGATAGCCAGTGGCTCGGTAGGAACTCCGTCGGCGGACACTACGTTGACTTGACAGACTGGATTAACGAAAACATCGATGTCGAGTCAATCTACGCAACTGCTATGGAGGCGTTCGCCGAGTATCCGAAAGGCAGTGGCAAATATTGGGCACTCCCCGCAGAGGTGGATGCCAACGGCTTTCTCTATCGTACAGATCTCTTTGAGGCCCCAAACGAACAAGCGGCTTTCAAAGAAAAATATGGCTATGCGCTCGCCCCGCCCAAAACTTATGCAGAACTCCGCGATATTGCCGAGTTTTTTACGCGCCCCCCAGATCTCTATGGCGTCGCGCCTTGGTACAGCAAAGAGTACGATGGAATCACCATGGGCTTTCAACAGGTGATGTGGTCGTATGGCGGCTCCTACGGTGATCCTGAAACCTATAAGGTTGATGGGCATATCAACAGCGACGATGTTGTCAAAGCTTTGGAGTATTACAAGTCGCTCAAGGAATTTTCACCACCCGATGCGCCGAACTATTACTGGGCAGAAACATTAGATGCGTTTAAGGCGGGGAAAGTTGCGATGGCGATGGACTATTTCGCTTTCTTCCCGGGGGTAGTTGATTCAAATCAGAACCCCAATTACTACGATAAAACCGGTTTCTTTGTCTCACCTGCGGGTCCGAAGGGACACGCCATCAGCATCGGCGGTCAAGGTATGTCAATCTCTGCCTACTCCAAACACCAAGAGGTTGCCAAGCGTTATCTGAAATGGTTTATGCAGAAACCGGTACAGGAAAAATGGGCGCAGTTAGGTGGGTTCACGCCGCATGAAGAGGTCTTACAATCCGAAGTCTTCCTCAACGCGACGCCGTTCAACAAGGCTTTCGCCGCCAGTTTTCCATACTTACGCGACTTTTGGGCGGTTCCCGAATATGCCGAACTTTTGGCAGCGTGCCAAACGGGCTGGAACCAAGTTGTCATCGGATCTAAATCAGCCAAAGAGGCGTTGGATGAGATTGCACGGAAGCATGAAGCCATTTTCGAGGATGCGGGTTACTACGACTGATAGCACCGCTGGGAAATTATAGTGGACCTTAGAATTAATGAGACACTTCAAACCGGTGCGGTTGGAAACCGCCCCTACCGGGGGCAAAAGTGTCTATTTATTTTTTGAATTCACTATAGATTTGTCCTTCGCGCATCATTCGCACAGAGGAGACCATGCGATCCGCACGTTTTTCTCGCGGGTTCAGTGACTATCAGATCAAGATGGCGTTCATCATGCCGACCATGATTTTGCTCATCTTGATGAATATTTTCCCGCTGCTATGGTCATTGTACTTGAGTTTTCATCGTTATAAGGCTTCCATGCCGAACCGTCCGGCAAAGTTTATCGGCCTCCAGAACTACACACGGCTACTGACCGATCCGGAGATCTGGGGCTATTTTCAAACGACCGCTTACTTTGTCGTACTCGCCGTTATCACCCAATTCATCATCGGTTTCGGGTTGGCGTTGCTCCTCAATCGTGAGTTTCGATATAAAGGGCTTGTGACGACGCTGATCCTGTTACCGATGATGCTCTCTCCAGTTGTCGTTGGCCTCTTCTGGCGATTTATTTTTGCTTCCGATGCTTCAGGGTTGGTCAACTATCTATTGAGTCCGCTGCTCGGAGGATCAATCGGTTGGACGACAGATCCGAAGATCGCCATGCTCGCTGTAGTGATTGTCGATACGTGGATGTGGTCGCCGTTCATGATGCTAATCTCTTTGGCTGGTTTGTCCGCTATCCCCAAGTATCTCTACGAAGCCGCAGATGTAGACCGCGCCTCCCGATGGTTCAAGTTTCGTTGGATCACCTTGCCGTTAGTTTCTCCCCTATTACTGATTGCACTACTATTCCGCACGATGGATGCCTTCAAGATGTTCGATATTGTTTATGTGCTGACCCGCGAAGGCGGACCGGGAACGGTGACGGAAACAGTTTCAATGAACCTGTACAGACTGGCGTTTCGGAATTACAACACCGGCAAGGCGTGTGCGATGGCATACCTACTCCTAATTATCATTGTTGCGTTGAGCAACATCTACGTGAAGCATCTGAATAAGGTTCGTGGTGAGGCGTAAGATGGCACAGATAGAACGCAATAAATTTGGACACTACGCGGCACTCGTTGTAATTGCGGTGGCGGTGTTGGTCTACCTCACCCCAATTTACTGGATTGTCGCAACCTCCCTGAAATCACCGGCTGATATTATTGCACAGGTTCCACAATTCCTGTTTCGAGTTACCTTTGAGCATTATCAGAAGCTGATGCCCGATGAAGTCCCCGGACTTACATACGTCTTCATTGCGGAAGCGTTGATTGGTATGCTCGCCTGCTTTTTGCCCCTCCGAGACATGAAATTTGCGCGTCGTTTTGCACTTCTGTGGAACGGTTTGTTGATTGTAACCTGTCTTTACGCGCTTGCGACTACCATCAACTACAATTTCCTGATGTTGGCGATTTATACAGTTGTTGTTTTTCTGCTGATTTCCCCTCAAAGGGCAACCGATGCGAAGCGAATTCGTCTGTCCCTTGTAGGTGCCTGTGTATTAGCAATTGTTGCTATCTGCACGTTGTTTGCACACGGCGGATCGAAATACTTTCATCAACTGCTGAATAGCATCATCATCGGATTCGGCAGCACCCTCCTCGCTGTTGGATTCGGCACACTTGCTGCCTATGCGTTCTCGCGCTTCAAAGTTGCAGGCAAAGAAGATCTGCTCTTCTTCATCCTCAGCACGCGCATGCTTCCCCCCGTCGTTGTCGTCATCCCAATTTACCTGATGTACAGCGCGCTCGGACTGCGTGATACCCACTTTGGACTTATCCTGCTCTATACCACCTTCAACGTTTCCTTTGCGGTCTGGTTGATGAAAGGTTTCATCGACGAAATCCCAAAAGAGTACGAAGATGCTGCCCTTGTTGATGGGTATACCCGTTTCCAAACCTTTGTCAAAGTTGTCCTTCCCCAGTCTGTGACGGGGATTGCCGCGACTGCTGTTTTCTGTTTAATCACGGCGTGGAACGAATTTGCCTTTGCGTTGGTGTTGACCGAAGTCGGTGGCAGGGCAGTGACCGCACCGCCTTCAATCACCAGTGCAATCGGGTCCAGCGGCGTTGATTGGGGGAAGATCGCCGCCGCGACCTTTGTGTTCCTCTTACCTGTTGCGATTTTTACCTTCCTGATGCGAGGACACCTACTACGCGGCGTCACATTTGGCGCGGTGAAAAAGTAGAAATAGATTGGCGAGGCTGCTAGAGGACAATCGCATGTAAATATTGTGTAGGATTTACACCCTTGAAAGGACTGAAAAGCCTTTGGATCCACGATTTCAACTTTCTTTGAATTTGCAATAGCGAAATATCAACCGGCTTGCAAAAAAATCGTTGAAAATTAATGCAGAGTATGATATATTCATAGAGAAGTTATGTAGAATATGAATTTGACGGGTGCTTATCTTTTGCTAGTAATCCAAACCATTGAGACTATGCGCCAATAGATTAGCGTCTTGTCATTACCTTTTGACGTAGCTTACAGGTTTCCAAAGTTTGCTACGAAACATATCTTAAAATAAGGAGTTTTAACAATGTTGAAATTTCAGATGGGCCTATTCATCCTTTTCATCGGTTGCGTTGCCTTCATCTCCTGCGAGGCTATACAGGATATGATGACAATGCCGACCGGCGACACGGATGATACCGGTGACACCGGCACCACAGATGATACCGGTGACACTGGCACCACAGACGATACCGGCGACACTGGCACCACAGATGATACCGGCGACACTGGCACCACAGATGATACCGGCGACACTGGCACCACAGATGATACCGGTGATACTGGTACCACAGATGATACCGGTGATACTGGTACCACAGATGATACCGGTGATACTGGTACCACAGATGATACCGGTGATACTGGTACCACAGATGATACCGGTGACACTGGTACCACAGATGATACCGGTGATACTGGTACCACAGATGATACCGGTGACACTGGTACCACAGATGATACCGGTGATACTGGTACCACAGATGATACCGGTGATACTGGTACCACAGATGATACCGGTGACACTGGTGGCACGGATGATACCGGTGACACTGGTGGCGAAGCTCAGTAATATAGAGCCTGAACCTAAAAAGCCAAATACCAACCAATGTCTAACAATGTGCTTGGCTCAATAAACCGAGAATTGATAGACAATATATTGGGTACTTCGGCTGATCTTGTTGATAGAAGAATTTCATACGCTAGAACGCGAGGGGTGAATTGCGAAACCTCTCGCTTTAGCGTATGGGAATATGTCAACACCTATGCCAACTGTTAAACTTGAAAATCTCACCAAGCGTTTCGATGACATTATCGCGCTTGATGGGGTCAATCTTGATATCCGCGATCAAGAATTCTTCGTCCTGCTCGGTCAGACTGGAGCAGGCAAAACAACCACCCTGCGTTGTATCGCCGGATTGGACCTTCCTGAAAACGGCGCAATCTACCTCGATAATCAACAGATAAACCACCTCACACCCGCCGAACGGGATGTCGCCTTCGTGTTTCAGGCGCATATCCTGTACCCCCACCTAACTGTCTACGAAAATATGGCATTTCCGCTACATCCGCGCGGACTATCGGAAGGTGAGATTCGCCGCCGCGTCGCGGATATTGCGTCAATGCTGCACATTGAACACCTTCTCCAACGCAAGCCAAATCAACTCAGCGGCGGCGAAACACAACGGGTTGGACTTGGTCGGGCGATGGTGCGGCGGCCCCAACTCTTCCTGATGGACGAACCGATCTCCAATCTGGACGCCAAACTCCGCACGGAGATGCGGGCAGAGATTAAGTGGCGGCAACGTCAACTGGAAACCACAACCTTATACGTTACCCATGATCAGATCGAGGCGATGTCGATGGCGGACCGCGTTGCTGTATTAGAAAAAGGGCGGGTTCAGCAGGTTGGCACACCGACGGAGATTTACGACCAGCCAGCGAATCTGTTCGTCGCCGGCTTCATCGGCAATCCGAGTATGAACCTGATCCCCTGCCGGCTCGCTACTTCCGGAGAGAGGGTCTATCTGGAATTAGTTGGTGAGTATCAGATGGAGATCAAGGACGAGAGGATTGCTCACACCTTAACCGCGTCCGGGAGAGGTCGCGATTTGGTACTCGGTGTACATCCGGAGGATCTGCTTATCAGTCCCGAACATTCCCCAGAACATATCCCCGTTGAGGTCTATAGCTTTGAACCCCTCGGCGCAGAAACGATTGTGGATGTGGTACTTGGTAAAGACGAAACGGGTGACGATATTATCTTGAAATCCAGAGTGGGGATGACGTTTGAAGTTCGTATTGGGGAGGCGTTGTGGATGACCTGTGTATCTGAACGAATTCACATCTTTGATGAGGATATAGGTGAGGCGATTTGTTAGGTTCAAATGTTAACACACCTTAATTGATTGGCACAATTTCGCCTGTCCTGACCGATTCTGCCTCCTTATAGCAAAGCAGCAGGGCGTCCCTTGCGCCAACACCTGATAGCATGGTGGGTTCGCCCCCGCTATTGATGGCATCGACAGCGTGCTGAATCTCGCCAGTAAAAGCATCAACAGGATCTACCTCACCCAAATCGACTTCGTGAGTTTTCCCATCGTCGGTCAGCAGCGTCAGTGGGGTTGAGGTGACAGGTTCACCGCCCAGTGTTGCGAAATCATACAACAACGTCGCTTTTTCCAGATAGAGTTCAAAACCGTGTGAAAATGCCCGTCCCTGCTGAGACACGGCTCCCGATGAACAGCTGATCGAGAGATCTTTGTCTTTGTAGATGTACTGTGTTGTCAGATATTCGACAAAATTGCCGGCGGCGAGTTTGCCTTGCGAGAAGACCGCATCGGGAACACCACAGAGCAGCTGGATGAAATGTGTGTCGTGGATATGGAGGTCAATACCCGGGCCCCCACTCTTTTCTATATCTGCGAAATCGCGTGTCCAGGTCGGTTGAGAGATTACTCGCTTAAAATGTCCACCGAGTAACTGCCCGTATTCCCCGCTTTCAACTGTTCGCTTCGCATAAGCGAATTCTGCGAAAAACGGCAGTACATGCGCTACCATGAAATGCTTGCCGCTTTCCACACCGACCTGCACCACCTCGTTTGCAGCATCAAGTCGAATCTCAATAGGCTTTTCGACGAGGACATGCTTCCCCGCTTTGAGCGCAGCGATGCTGACCGATTTGTGCATAAATGTTGGGAGACAGATGTTCACCATGTCAATATCAGGATCTGCGAGGAGTGCCTCGATCTGATTGTACTTCCGAAGGTGCGAGAGATCTTCAATCCCACCGCGCGGCCCAAAATTCCCCTGAATACTCGTCCAATCGCCGTCCAACTTGTTCTGGTCGCGTGTGCAAATAGCGACTACTTCCGCATCGGAGACCTTCTTCGCCCCGTAGTAGTGAATCATTCCCATGAAACCGATGCCGATAATTCCAATTCTGACCATTGCCTTCCTCCGTGTTTTGTGATGAAAAATACCCCGCCTCGCCTTTTCATTTTTGAGGCAAACATATTTCTCCTATACTTTTTATAAGTGACAATTCGGATTATAGTGGATCTTAGAATTAATGAAACACTCCAAACCGAGGCGGTTAGGATACCGCATCTACCGTTCTCCTGTTTGGTAGTCCCTGTTGGAAATAGTGCCGATGCGGGGCGGTGACAAACCGCCCCTACCGGGTGTGCAAGTGTCTATTTATTTTTTGAATTCACTATAATTAACACTTTGACAAAACTACCATAGTATGATAGTCTATACAAACCATATTAGGAGATAAAATCATGACTCAAAAATATAAAGCCGTTTACTTTCCTGAACATCCAGCGGACACATCTCAAAAAAAATCGCTGACCTTGGCATTTGGGAAGAAATCAGATGAATTATACAAGTATGTTAAAGATCTTTCCAGTGCTGAACTCCGTCAGTTGCTAGGAGATGACTATCTAGCCCTTGTGGCGAACGCTAAAGCCGATGATTTACCATTAAACACCTATTGTCTGCGTCAATTAAAGGGTGCCGTGAACCTTATTCGGGAGCATACTGTTCAGCTTCAACTACCAGGTGTTGATGCAAAAACAGAACTATTTGATCCGGTAACTGTTACCTTCAAGGGCGGCAAAAAAGAACCCTTTGCTCGCTGGTATTCCTACTTAGAGGGATATTCCACTCAATTTGTGGAATCTATTTTAGAAAAGTACGCTCCGAATGCACAGACCATTCTGGATCCATTTGCTGGAACAGGCACCACCGCCTTCACCGCGTCGCAACTCAACAAAACTGCCTATTTCTGCGAAATAAATCCCGTCTTGCAGTTTATGAGTTTAACAAAAATACGGGTCAGACGCTTAAAGTGGTCTCAACGGTCTGCCTTGGTTCGAGCACTCACTCAGGTGGTAGGGAACGCAGATCTGCGTTCCCTACTGGAAAAATTCCCACGAAATTATATATTACATCAAGCCTACATACAAACCTTTGGTGACAGCTTATTTTTTGATGAACCTGTTTATGACCAAGTTTTACGAGTTAAATCGTGGATTGATGAAGTGGCTCTTGAGAATCCAATGCTGGCAGACCTAATTGTGGTTGCAACTTTATCGGCACTTGTACCTGCCTCCCGAATGAAGCGAGCCGGAGATTTGAGATATAAAACAGCTACAGAACTTGAGCGACAAACAGTGCCACTCGTTGAAGGCATCCGCCAAAATATAGATCAGATAGCTCATGATATCCGAGATGATGTTGAAGGCCTGAAAACTGAACCACTGCTGATATGTGAAAGTGCCCGCTCGTTAAACAGTATATCTCCTCTCGGCGTTGATACTGTAATAACAAGCCCTCCCTATGTCAACGGGACAAACTATTTTCGCAACACGAAGATAGAATTATGGTTCTTGAGTTGCTTAACAAAAAAGAAGGATTTGAGAATATTCCGTGAGGCAGCCTTAACCGCTGGCATCAACGATGTTACTGTTTCTAAAACGCTTTTGCCATCTCAGCCAGATGTTCAAAAAATCGTCTCTAAACTCGAGCAAAATGCCTACGATTCGCGTATTCCTCGCATGATTGCCGGTTATTTTAGCGAGATAACGGATATATTCCGGGCAATTCGTCCTCACTTAACCCCTGATGCGACAGTTGCGATTGATATCGGTGACTCTTGCTATGCAGGCGTTCATGTCCCGGTGGATAAATTGTTGTCAACCTGTTTGGGTGAACTCGGTTTTGTTCAAGAGGATTCTGTTACGCTACGAAAGCGCAAGTCCAGAGGGGGGATGTTGCTCAAACAGTCATTGCTTGTTTTTAAGTATGCTTCCAAACAAAAAAGAAGCATTCCACCAAAACGGATTCTGGCCTGGTACACCGAATGGGACAGCTTCAAGCAGAACCTACCTCACCAGAAAATACCATTTACAAAACGGAACTGGGGGCATACTTGGCACTCTCTATGTTCTTATCCCGGCAAGCTCAAGCCTGCCATTGCACATCATTTGGTCCAAACATTTGTACCAGAAAGTGGACGAGTTTTAGATACTTTTGCAGGCGTTGGTACAATTCCATTTGAGGCTTCACTCGCTGGCAAACATGCTTACGGTTTTGAGATAAGCCCTGCTGCTTTTGCTATTGCGAGTGCGAAGGTTCATCACCCCACGGACTTAGGTTGTACAACAGTTATTAGAACGGTGGAAAATTTCATTGAATCTCACTCAACGACAGATGCGGAGCTTGCTGAAGTGAATAACTTGGGTTTCAATGGCAAAATAGCCGAATATTACGAACCCCAAACCTTGAGCGAAATCATCTTAGCGCGCCGCTTTTTTCAAACTCATCCGCCGGAGACTCCTGAAGAGCAATTTGTATTTGCCTCACTGTTACATATTTTACACGGCAACCGTCCCTACGCTCTCAGTCGCCGCTCTCATCCATTGACACCCTACAAACCAACAGGGCCTTACGAATATCGCTCGCTGATTGACCGGTTATATACGAAAGTTGGGCGAGGACTGGACGAAGGTTTGCCTGTGAATTTTCGCCCTGGCAAGATCTTCTTCCAGGACGCAACAAGCTGGTGGCCTCGAGAGGTCGATCAGTTGGATGCCGTTATTACATCTCCCCCTTTCTTTGATAGTACCCGATTTTATCTTGCGAATTGGTTACGGCTTTGGTTTTCGGGCTGGTCTGCCCGTGATTTTGAAGCCCGTCCATCAGTTTTTGTTGATGAACAGCAAAAAAGTAGTTTTAATGTCTATATCCCAATTCTTCGCCAAGCGAGGGAACGGCTTAAATCGGATGGTGTGCTTGTGCTGCATCTAGGCAAAAGCGTCAAGTGTGATATGGCCGATCATTTACAGAAACTTGGCAAACGGTGGTTTCGTTCAGCAGATCTGTTTGATGAAAGCGTTGCTCATTGTGAATCTCACGGCATCCGTGACAAGGGAACGGTTACGTCTCATCAGTATCTTGTTTTGTATTAGTACCCACTGCCTGATGGAGCACTCGTTGATATTCCTGATCGGCTTGACGGATCCAAGCGGGTGAAATGGTTGTTGAGTAATTAAAAAAATCAACCCCTTCACGCTCCAAAACCCGATTACGTAATTTGATGATTTCTTCTATGTAAGCCGCGTATTTTGTCAGAAGCAGATCGACCTGTTCAGCAGTCTTGAGGCGTTCAATCGCTTCGGGGTTGTAGTGCGGTGGGCCAGCAAGTGTCTCGTATGGAATACCTGTCTGGACAGCAAGAATTTTTAACTCGTTGTCTGAGTAGTATACTGAGGGCCAGTTACCGGATTTCTCACCATTATGTTCTCTACATAGCAGCGTTGCATTTTCGGTTGTCAGGGGCCACAAAAAGACAGCAGGAAGTGTGTGGTCAAGCGGGCGTTCTTTGGCGTCAACTTTTCGCAGATCTCTCCCACACTTAAAGCAACGGTAGCTAAAACGTTTGTAGATCTCTTCGCTGTTGATTTTGGTACTTGCAGATAGGTCGAGATACATCCGCCGCTTTTGCGCGGCTTCGCGATGTTGGTCTGTCAACCGAGTCTTATTCTTAATCGAGTTGTAAACTACTTTGCACAGTCTACATTCGCCTTGGCGACCCGATTTCCGAGAGCTATGCCGGTCAAACAAATAAAGCGGTTTAATTGTATTGCAAATGATACAATACTTATACTCTTGCGCTTCTTCGATATAATAATCGTGCAGAATGGTAAAAGTCCCTTCTTCAATTGTGGAATTATCTCTCTGATCTACTAGTTGGTACTCATAGAATTGAGTTTCGTCTCCTGATAGCATCACCAACCCACAACTCGGACAGTTGATCTCAAAGTCATCGTCAATTTCATCTTTGCGGATGAAGATAAATTCCTGACACTCACTATTCAGACACTGGAAACCCTTGAAGACTATATCTCCCATTCCCCGGACATGGTCAGCACGAATCTGATTGGTTTTAACGACCTTTGTATACGGCTTACGTCTCGGCATTTTACTCCCCGATCTGCTGTTTTTCTGAGGTGTTGAATGTCTGACACAATACTTTACTGACTGTACTTTTCATCTAACTCTTTAGCCATTTCCAGCAATTTATTTGTCTGTTTCTGCACAAAGTATGCAAAAATAGAGGCATCCCCTGCGTTTATGTGGGTCTCGTCGGGGTTAAAAAAATATTTCCGAAGTTCTTGCAGTGGGTAGTCTACTAATTCAAGGTTGTACGTAAGGCCTTCATATGCTTCAAGAATTTCCCGCTCCGCCAATTTGGTCTTGAACTCTCCAATACACTTTAAGATGTAATCAACATTAATACCTCCAAGTTTTGTATCCCCTGATGGACCAACAGCTTCGCGGATCTTCCTGAGGTGATAGCTTAAGCTAGAGGGAAAGGCATCAGCTAACTTTTTATCCGCAAATTCTCTCCGATGTTCCATTTCTTCTTGCTCCAGGGTTTTGATTATACTGTCCAAAATACCTATAAGAATGTTTCTTTGCGCTGTAATCAAGTTGGGAATATTTACATACTTAGAACAATTTGGTCTGCCGTCCGCATAAATTGTTCCTAACTCAAATCCTTGATTATCAATAGTTATACGTGAGATGAAGTTAAAGGCCCTCCGTGTGCCTCCGCCTCGTTTTGTAGGGTGCCCGACACTATCATTACGAAATTCCCGAATGTCATCTAATTGTTGCTTGTCATTTGAATTTTCATTGAGAGGATATGGAATTTTGAGAGATTCAGCCAGATGTTCAACAGCGTCTTGCTGGACAAAAAGTGCCTGCAAAGTTCCGTAGACATACATATATTTGTTACCATCATCAAGAGGATCAATGTCTGTCGTTAGAAAAGCCCCCAAACAATAATCTGTATCCTCAATAACATCTAAAGCACTGCATAGCATATTCCAAGCGGTAGAATCTTTGAGTAAAACATATTGCTTTCGAGGTGCATTGATTAGGTCACGAATATCATTGGTAAGTTGTAAAATATTTTGCATGATATAAACAGTCTTTCAAATCGAAAATTGTTGACGCAAAGTGCCTTCACGCCCAGACGAACATCTCATCATCGTCTGGGGAATACCCAATGAAGATGGCGAGGACGGGGCGTGGGGATTTACCTTTGATACCGGGGACTTCGTGGATACATCGGGGGTTGAAAAAGTAGAGATCGCCGACCTCTAAATCGACCTGAACCTTCCCTGTTGTGCAATTATTGTGGTTGATGGATTAAGCTGGCCCTTACAAATCCCGAATTTCAGCCTCCAACGAATCCAGATCTACAATAGCAACTGTGGATCTGCCGGTTGTCCAACCGCCGGTCTCACCGGGATTCACGATGAGTACCTTTTCCTTCCGAACATCAACCTCATGGGTATGTCCATAGATGACAACGTCGTATTCACCACTTTTCGCGATCGGCTCAGCAAGCTCCGGATAGTGCATTGCGGCGATCTTACGTCCGCCTACCTCCACGCTTGCAAGGTTAGGGTGGACCTCTCCAACTTCCTCAAACCGTGCGGCGAGACCGATGCGTTCTCCGTCGTTGTTACCGAATACACCGACGACTCGACACTTCAGGTCACCCATTGCTGCTACCACGAATGGTGCGATGAAATCGCCGGCGTGTATTACCAATTCAACGCCTTCGGTGTTGAACAGTTTGACGGCTTTCTTGACCATCGGAACATTGTCGTGACTGTCTGAAAAAACGCCAATTTTCATGTGAACCTCCTGAGACGTAATGCCTAAAACATGGGTTCATTGGTTCGATAAGTAGCTTAACCGCTGAGTTCTTGCGCCTGTTGCTCAATTAGATCTGGGTTGACATAACCTTTGTGGAGGAGGACGCGATACTGAAAGTCAAGTCGATCTTCTTGTGCAAGCTGAAATGGCTCATAGTAAGCCGGTGACGGGTGGAGTAGGCCGTAGTTCTCTCGATTCCGCACCCACCACGTCGTCGGATGGCGCGGATTAGACGGGTAATCGATAATCGTTGCACCATAAACACCGGCATCTTCCGCGTGTGTTCCAGCGAAACCGCACCACCGGCTCTGCTTTCCAAAGATGTCCATCGGTTCCGTGCGTCCGTCTCCATCCAACAACTGTCCCGGCGTGAGCGCATTGTCAAATCGAATAGTCAAACCGCTGTAGAACAGTCCACCCCCTCCCGGTTCTCCGCGGTTGAGATCTAAGGTCACGTCGCGGCCATGCGGCTGAAATTGGAGATGCAGATCAATGACCAGATGATCCGCTTGTGGGGGAAACACGGTCGTCCGGCGAATCTCCGTGAGATGGGTTACATCTTGCCAGTCAATCCACGCATTCTCGACGGTGAATTGGGCGTTTTGTGCATCGGCGGACTGCTTCACGCACCGTTGATGGACAATCTTCCCGAACCCTGTGGGATCTTCGCCCGGCTTGGGCTGTTCCCAGAAGTTTATGCCGTTGACCTTTTTCCACGCAACCCACATCCCTTGATGGTGGACATGATCTTCAGGCTGATTCATCGTCAGCGGTGGCGAGTCCGGCAATCGAAGCGGCTGCCAATAGGTTCGCTGTCCGCCGGTTTGGAAATGGTAGTTGAGCAGCGTTTGCCCGTTCCAAGTTAAACCCAATCCGTCATTGATTGATTCAAGTGTTAACATCAGTTTTACCTTTCTGGGAAAAGATGCAATATCCAAATCACGCATTTCGATAATCAATCATTGCCTGCCGATACGCTTCTGGTACGCCAATATCAAAACATCTGCCTTTGACCACATAGCCGGAAAAGTTATCCTCTTTCCGCAGTTTGTCTAGGCAGGAGGTGAGTTGAAATTCGCCTCGCTCGCGAAGGCGATGGTTGATATTTTCTTCGAGGTAATCGAAAATTTCTGGCACCAATACATACATACCGAACACCGTTAGGAAATTATCTTCCTCCATCCCCTCTACATGAAGATGCTGTCGGGCATACTCGACAGTGGGTTTTTCGTAGAATTCTGTTATTGAAAGGATTGTGTCTGGTTCCTGCCATGTACCGGTCGCGCAACCAAGTTTGTGAAGTTGGTCTGCGGGCGTCGCTTTTAACCCAACCACGCTATGCTCCACCCGATCATAGACATCCAGAATCTGCCGTGCACACGGCACCTCATTATCGGACGCATAGACATAGTCGCCCAGCATCAGCAAAAACGGTTCGTCATTGACCCATTCTCGTGTGCAAAAGACAGCGTGTCCGAATCCCTCCTGAACATCTTGGGTCACAAACGAGATTCGCTGCCCCAAGTCCATCAAATACTGCGAATACTCCTGATCTTCCTGCGATAGCTTGTTGAAATTCTCGATCAGTGGAGGGGTCTTGAAAAACCGTTCAAAGAGTTCTCGGTCTCTGCCTTGCACAACAAGGCAAACCTCTTCGATGCCGGCATTGATTGCTTCTTCGACAATTGCCATGATGACTGGCTTCGGTTTGCCGGATTGATCAATGATAGGGAAAAGTTCTTTCTTTATCGCCTTTGATGCTGGAAATAGACGGGTGCCAAAACCCGCAGCGGGAATCACGGCTTTTCGCACCCGCCGCCCTGCCTGAATAACCAGTTTCAAACAGGACATCTTCAGATCCCGTTCGATGATTTCGATTACCTTCTGCTGGCTTCCCTGATCCTTAACGATAAATTGTGCGGTGCCATCTCCTTGAGAGCCGACGCCTTTCCCACCCAGTATGTATGGCTGAATAGGACCGTAATTGAGAACTTTATGCAGCATAGGAGCCGTTAGTTGCTCCGGACAGGCAGGTTGAACGTACTTATCGAATTCTGCCTGTGCTCTTTTCATGAGTTCCCCAATGTTTACTGCATCGCCTTGATGTAATGCCTCGTACGCTTCATGTGTTATTCCTGCGCTGATTGGTCCGAGGTATTTTTGGACATTCCTTTGCATTTCGTCTTCGGCAAAGGGATAACAGTGGTTGAGCCTATTGAGTATCAGTCTCGTATCCTTGCCCGCTTCCAGATCGACGATGACGAAGTATAGATCTCTCGACACGTTGATTTCTTTGACATCAATTTGGTCGCCATCAAAGGTCATCATAATGGGGCGATTGCCGTAAGCGCAGCCCTGATCCATTCGACCGCAGCGGGAAGGTGTGGTGATCTCGCCGATGTAAGCGTATTCCATTTCGCCGCGGACGGTCATCTTCAAATCATAGATTCGATTGAATGCACGAGCGATAAGGACACAGGTTGCAGCACTGGATGAAAGCCCCTTCTTTGCAGGAAGATCTGTCAGGTAGTTGTCAATCTCAAGCCCATGCACCTGATAATGCGTCAGAATTTGGTAGGCGACCCCAGCAGCATAGCTGAAAAAGCTGCCCTTTTGTGCTTCGGCGAGAAGTGCCTCGCTTTCCATGGGCACTTCAAACGGGTCCATGCGTGTGCCATCGTTTAGCGTCGTTTGTAGAATCAGCTTGGTTGGGTGGGGATTCACTTCGGCGTGAAGTCCTTGATTGGTACTGGCGATGATCGCATAACCCTTTTCTAAGTCCGCGTTGGTACGACGGTAGCCGCCCGCCCAATCGGTATGTTCACCAAATAGGCAGATGCGGCCTGGCACAAAAATCTTCATCTTTCTGACTCCGGTTTTTTAGTCTACCTCTCCCTAAACACCTTTGGTGTCTGGTACGCTGCGTACCTTACCATCCTACCGCATAACCATCCCGTCGTGGATCTGATCCACCGATGAGTGCGTTTGAGCCAGAATCAATCCGAATTGCCTGTGCACTGCCGGGGCCAGCCCAGTCGCCTAAAATCTGAAGTTCATGTCCCCGTTGGGCGAGTCCATTGCGGACATCTTCCGAGAACCGTCCTTCCAACTGAAGTGCATCCTCACAGGTATGCGGTATAGTAGATTCCATTGGATTCTGGAGGTTGCGCCAACGTGGTGCTTCGACAGCTTCCTGCGGCGTCATTCCGAAATCAACGACATGTGTAATCAATTGAAGATTGGTTTGTACTTGAGTATCTGCCCCCGGTGTTCCGCAGATGAGGAAGGGTTTGCCATCCTTTGTCACAATCACGGGGTTCATGGTGTGCCGCACACGTTTGCCGGGCATAAGACAATTGGGATGGTCTGCCTCAAGATGCCAATACGTCATCCGGTTGTTGAGCAAAATACCAGTATCTCCAGCGACGAGACTTGAACCAAATCCCGATTGTATGCTCTGCAACACACAGACAGCATTGCCTGCGCCATCCGCTGTGCAGAAGCAGGTGGTGTCTTCAAACTGCTCGGGTCCTCCGGAGGGAACATCCGTCGCCGCTCGATTGGGATCGATACGTTTAGCCTGATTTTTAGCATAATCTTTGGACAACATACCTTTGATGGGGACATCGACCCAATCTGGGTCTGCCATATATTTCTCCCGATCTGCAAACGAGAGTTTTTTCGCTTCGACCATCAGGTGTACGCTTTCAGCCGTGTTACATCCCATTGATTTTAGATTGAACTGCTCAACGATGTTCAATTCCTGCAATAAGATATGACCACTCGAATTGGGCGGCATCTCATAGACCTCATACCCCCGATAGTTTGTGTGAATGGGTTCACTCCAACGGGCATGGTAGTCCACGAGATCTTTTTCAGTCAACAGGCCATCATACTTTTCGCTGAATTCAACGATTGCTCTGGCGATTTCACCTTCATAGAGGGTTCCGCGCCCTTCTGCGGCGATTTTCCGCAAAGTTTTCCCCAGATTTTTGTTATAGATAATTTCTCCTGATTTCGGTGGGTCACCGTCATTGGTAAATATTGGGCGCGTGTATGGGTCTTGGGCAAAACGCGGATTTTCGCCTCTGAGCCCCCCGGCAAGATTGTGGCTAATGGGGAAACCGTTTTCGCAGAGCGAAATCGCTGGTTCAAACGCCTGTTCCAGCTTAAGTGCGCCGTAACGCTCGTGCGCCTTAAGCCAACCATCGACAATGCCCGGCACTGAAACACTGCGGATCCCCTTCATCGGAATCCCACCATCCCGTAGATATAGTTCGCGGGTCGCTGCATAAGGCGCGGGCCCTGTAGCGTTCACACCCGTTACGGTGCCCGTTTCCGCCCAATAGATCAGGATAAACCCATCACCACCAACGCCAGATCCCGCCGGTTCAACGACGCCCAACGCAGCTGCTGTTGCGACTGCGGCATCTACAGCATTCCCACCCGCTAAAATTGCTTGGACCCCAGCCTGTGATGCAAGCATGTGGCCCGATGTCACCATGCCGTTTCTGCCCATCGCAGAGGGGCGAAATCCCGAAAATTTTATCCCATGTGGTGATTGCATATTTTGTCCTCCGAAATTGTATTGAACCTTTAAGAGATTAGTCTGCTACCGTCGGACACAACTTTAGCATTACTGACTCTAAAAAATCAAGTGCAAACTTGCCGACACCGCTTGCACAAAGCAGCCAGCCAAGCTGACAATGGTTGCCATAAAATTGGAACATATCTCTCTGTTTTGTGTGTAAACTCTTAAGCATCCTATCACAATTCTAAGCGGTACATCAATTTAATTTTCTGGACTCTGGTGATTTGAGTTGACCGATTAACTGTTTAGAACAGCGCGTTCCATCCAGTTTCACAAAAACCTACGATCTCATGGATTCGGCGTTCAATATCAATCGGTGCTTGACACCTTCAAGCAAAGATGATAAAATGCGTTTATATTCTCGGAAAAAAAATAAACGAATAACTAAAATATACCAACAGGAGTTTAAAAAATGAAAAGGTTCATTATTGTAGAGATTATTGTTGTCGCAGCCCTGGCTATCGGCTTTTTTATTGGTAGGGCGTCAAATTCAGCAAATAACCTAGCTGCCTACTATACAAACGCCGATGCTGCATGGGAAAAAGCTCAGAAGGCAGATACCCCTCCTGTAACTCTTGAGGATGAGGATCAGAAACGTGTAAGCGAGGTCAGAGCTTTATATCGGCACGTATTTGAGAAATACCCTGATAATCGTTGGGCAGATGATGCTATGTATCAGTTGGCGTCGCGGCTTGGACGGACAGACGAGGAAGCCTTCGCCCTATTTCGACGGCTTATTAACACCTACCCTGACAGCGAGTGGACAGATGATTCACTGTATACCATCGCCATCGCTTACTATCGCCTGGCGGAGAATATAAAACAGTCGGAGAGCGTTGAAAGCGCAGATGCCTACTATAATCGGGCATCGACGATGTTTGATCGGCTGATCCGAGACTATCCGGGTAGTGCGCTCGCAGATGAATCCCGATTCAACAGAGCGATGTGTCTCTACGGAAAAGGGACTTGGACGGCTGCGCTTGAAGCGTTCGATGCGTTGCGGGAAGACTTCATAGGCAGCGAACTCCTCCATAGTATTGTGTATTACACAGGAATGATTTTTACCGAGAGACAAACTTACGATGAGGCACGAGTCGAATTTCAGAACGTCGTCGATTCGGGACACGAGGAACTTGCTCCGCTCGCGCAGTTTGGCATCGGTCAAACCTATTTTGCTGAAGCAAAATATGATGAGGCAATTGAGAGTTATCAAAGGGTGATTGACCAATACCCGGATGCCAAAATGGCGCAGGATGCACACTTTAATATCGGTTGGGCGTATGAAAAGCTAAAAAAGTATGACGAAGCAATTATCCAACTGGAGAGCGCGATAGAGAAATATCCCCGCAATGAGAACACCTCCAATATGCAGTTCTATGTTGGACAGATTTACTATGCAAAGGACGATACTGACGGAGCAATTAATGCGTATCGCAAAGTATCCGATAATCCGACCTACGATTACGATACGCGGAGGCAGGCGCAATATTGGATCGGCTTCATCTATGAAAAAGCGGACAGGATAGACGAGGCAATAGGGGAATATCAGAAGCTACTCAAAGACTTTCCTGAACCTCACCGTACACTCCGCCATCCATCAAACAATATCAACGAAAACTATATTCAGAAACTGCGGACCGGAGAGCTATAAAACGATTTCTGAATTGACAAAAATTGACATTATAGGCAAGCAAATCTTGTGTTGATTTTGATCGTGGCAAGGTTTGCTTCACTGTATTGGTCTGTCTCCGAGAATCTTTGACCGACCCAATTCCAGTCGCTACTACTTGCCGTCCCAAAATTCCTTCCGCGTAACCCTTATATCTTTGAAAATGACTACAACTACCTTACCGACGATGTACGTCAAGGTAAACGAACACCCGCTCGATTTGTTCAATGCGTTGCTGCAAAGCTGCCGCCCGTTCAAAGCGCAGGGCGATTGCCTCCTGGTTTCGCTCTATGGTCAGTTTCTTGATGACGGCTTGATATTTCCCTTCCAATATTCGAGTCACATCCTTAATCATCGCACGGTAGGCGTCACGGCTGACTCTCGCCGCGCAAGGGGCTTGACAACGCTTTAAGTGATAACTGAAGCAGGGCTTAAAATCTGGCAGTGGAGTGATTGTTCCGTCGCAGGTCCGAATCGGAAAAATCCGATGTAGAACCTCAATAACCTCCCTTGTCCATCTCAGGCTTGAATACGGACCAAAATATCGTGCCTTATCGGCTTCTTCCTTGAAAACGATTGTTACCTTCGGGAAATCCTCGTTGGTAGAGATCTTAATGAACGGAGATCTACGGACAGATTTTAAGCTGGTATTATACGGCGGTTGATGGTGTTTGATTAGGCGGGATTCCAGCAATAACGCCTCTAACTCCGACGCACAGACTTGGTACTCAACTTGTGTGGCGTGTTGCACTAACCTTTTGATTTTTCCCCAACGATTTTGCTTGGAATTATATAGGTATGACCGAACCCGTTTTTTGAGAGATTTTGCTTTGCCGATATAGAGAATTTCTCCAGACCTGCTGAGAAAAAAGTAGACGCCCGGCAGTGACGGGAGATTAACAACCATTTCCTTGGTGAGCATATTAATATCAGAAGTGAGTGGAGGGATGGAAGGGAAGGAGAGAGGGCAGAAGTTGTTTGAACTTCCAATCTTCTTCCGCTTTTTAGGTGATTACGCACAGGTTGCGCTGATCAAGAAGAAAATCGTGGGCTAATTTGCGAATGGGAATGTTCCATCATATCCGCGTGGGCGTGAGACATGCCATATCCCGTCATACATTGGGGTTACCTGATAATGGCAGACCACGTTGCTCCGTTCCATATCGTCTCTTTCTTTCGCTCCTTGGTGCGGAATATGGTTGATGAACACCACGCAGTCGCCAGCTTTTGGATAGAGGATAACGTGCTCTTGTGCCTCGCACCACGCCTCAAACTTAGGGCGGTCCAAGGGATATAGATGGGGCGGTTCAACAAGATGGCCGCCCTTGACATACTTCAGGTGTCCTGAACCGGGGGCGTTGTCCTGAAAATAATAGGTTGCGTTGACGCTAATGGGAGAGACTGCAAAGCGATACTTGTCCGCCTCTCGTTTCTCCTGCCAGTAACCGTAGAAATCGAGGTGCCACTCTTGAAGGTATGGCCCCGGGTTGATGTGTGCACGCAAACTCCGCAGTTGACATTGCTTTCCCATCATGCCTTCAAGGTAAGGGCGGATACTTGGATGTCCTACCAATGGGGCATACGTTTCTGGCTCCCGGTCTAGTAAAGTGTCAAACCACATATTGCCTACCGCGTTAAGCCCTTCCTCCCAGCCCATTTCGCGGGCATAGTTGATACGTTGCCGAATATGTTCTATCTCCTCCGGGGATAAAGCTCCCTCTATCAGTATAAAGCCGTCCTGCTCTAATCTATCCAGTTTGCTTTCGATATTCTCCATAGTCCGCAAAGGTCTCCTTCCCAGCTGTGTCAATTTTTGAGGTAACCAATACATCCATTTTTAGTTTACTACATCTTGCGAGAATCGTCGATCCACAATTTGAAAATAAATTATGCCTAAATGAGGACAAAGATCTTCTGCTTTGATACAAAACTGGTGCCCTTGCGGCGATATTGATTCCTTTTGCGAATCGCTTGCGTATCCATCTACAAGTGTGGTAGAATATTCTCCAGGAATTTAAGTACAATAAGACCTGCACAATCTAATTTTCAAGAGGATTATAAGATGGATAGGAGCTACCGTGTCGCCATCGTTGGGGCAACAGGAGCGGTTGGCACGACAATGCGGCAAATTCTGGAAGAACGCGCATTCTCCGTCGCTTCGCTGAAGTTGCTCGCTTCCCATCGTTCTGCCGGTGAGATTTTAACGTTCAAAGATCAACCTATCGTCGTCGAAGAGTTAACGCATGATTCATTCGATGATGTCGATTTGGTGTTTTCGTCAGCGGGTGCATCCGTCAGCCGTGAGTTTATACCGACTGCGGTGGAAAAGGGGTGTCTCGTCATTGACAATACCAGTGCGTTTCGGCTGGACGCAGATACGCCGTTAGTAATTCCCGAAGTAAATATGCAAGCAGCAATGCGGCATCAAGGCTTGATCGCCAACCCAAATTGTTCAACTATTCAGATGCTTGTTGCACTCAAGCCACTCTACGACGAAGCGGGACTTAAACGTATCGTCGTTTCGACCTATCAAAGTGTTTCGGGAAAAAGTGGCTCTGCCGTCCTTGAACTGATTGATCAGACAACGGCTGCGTTGGAAGGACGTCCAATCACATGCGATCAATTTCCACATCAGATGGCGTTTAACGTCGCCTTTGATTGGCCCTTCGCCGATAACGGTTACAGCGAAGAAGAGATGAAGATGGTTAAAGAGACACAAAAAATCCTTGAAGACAATACCATCGGCGTCTCAGCGACAACCGTCCGCGTGCCGGTGTTCTTTGCCCATTCTGAATCAATTAACATTCAAACGGACAGCAAGCTCACCGCCGATGAGGCGCGTCGGATTCTTTCTCTAGCCCGCGGTGTTACTGTTATCGATGACCCGAAAAGTCGAGATTATCCGCTGGCTATCAACGCTGCGGGACAAGATGATGTATACGTCGGACGTATCCGTGAGGACGACTCGATCGAAAACGGATTAAACCTGTGGGTTGTCGCAGACAACCTTCGCAAGGGTGCCGCATTAAACGCCATTCAGATTGCGGAGATCTTGGATCAGATTAATGTGTGAAACTATACATAGGGTGTCATTAACCGCTCCTGTAGGGAACAACGATCGTTGTTCCTTACTGAAGGGCGTCTATCCTATAGAATTAAAGCAGTGCTACAGGTATTCACTCTCCCCTTGAATCAAGCCGATAAGCCAACGCTAACAGGAAACCTCAAGGAGTCAAACCGAACAGATGCCCTCCACACTTGAGAACGAGTTGGGTGAAATTTATGAGCGGGAAGTCGAAAAACTAATCGAATCTGAGAGCAAATATCACTCGGTCCTCGGAGCAGCTGAAGTTTCCGCTGTTGTCCAAGCATTTCGCTTTGCGCTTGAACACGGTGTCGATAAGGTAACTGTTCAGATGCTCTACGATATGATCGATGACCGTTCCGGAGATTAACGTATGCGACTTGAACGTATCATCCTCAAATCTTTCGGCTGTTTTGACCGCAGGGATTTCGATTTAAGCGACGGGGTGAATCTCATCTTCGGTCCCAATTTCAGTGGCAAGAGCACGCTTGTTAATGCTATTTTTTTCGCGCTGACAGGCAAGCCGATTGTGCCTAAGGTCGGTTTGCCTGCGATGGCTCAGTCAGGCACGTCCAGCGGCACCGCTGGGCTCAGTTTTCGCAATGGAGAGCATAGCTATCAACTGTTCCGATCGACGCAGGGAGAGGTGCAACTCCGCCAGAAAGAGAAAAATGATGAGAAATGGCGTATCCTCTTCACAGGCAAGCGTTCAGCGGACGAAGATCTGCGAAAACAATTTCACTTCAGCTATCACCACCTTGCGGCGGCGACATTTCTACGGGAAGGAGAGATTTTTGAGTTTCTTGCACGACAGCCCGCGGATCGGCGCGATGTGCTTAACGCATTGCTCGGCATCGATCGGTTGATGGAGGTGCGTCAACGTTTCATTGAAGGACGGCGGGTTGCCAAGCGAGAGGAGAAACGGATACAGGATTATCAGCGCAGTATGCGGGTGACGACGGTCAAGACCCATCGTGAAGAAATCGATCGAGTTGAGATAGAGCTGAAGGGCTTGGAAGGTGAATATGAGTTGCTGTCGGGAAAAGCGGGTGAAAGTGGCGATACAGTCCTCGTCGCCGAATTGACGCAGGCACACGAACGGTTTCAGAAGGAGATTGACGGGTTGATTCAAGAGCGAGCATCAGTTCTCAGCGGTTTTACCGATGTTAATCACCTGCGAGCCTCCATTCAGGAAATCGAGGCGGCGACCGCTAGCGCAGGTGGGTTAGAAAAACAGCGGGATGAACTTATCCAAGGGATTGGCAGCCTGAACAGTCAGATCCAAACACTCACGGCGGAATGTGAAACCTTGCGCCAATTAATCGACAGCGATCACGGACACTGTCCAACCTGCCATCAGCCGGTACAACAAAAGATTATTGCGGGGATCCTTGCGAAGAAAGAATCGGCGAGAGCTGTCAGCCAAAAGGAACTTGAAGCGCAACAGAAAACTCTCAACGAACAGACCGCCAACATCAATGCCCTGCGTGGACTGAGGCAGCGGCATCAACTGATGCAAAGCAAGGTCGGGCAGCTGGAACGGATTGAAAAACAGCTTGCGAATCTTCAGCGTGAATTTGATGGGATTGCCAGTCGGTTGGGGGCGTTACAACCGACACCGCCTCCGCAAATAGGTGCTATCTCCGAAGACGTCGCCGCCCCTGCACAGATCGCCGATCAACGCCGCCAACTCAAATCTCGTATTGACAGCTTGCGCCGCCGACTTGTCGGACTCAATAAGGAAGAAGCAGTTATCGCGCATAAACTCGAAGAGTTGCGGCGAACTCACCACCAAGCGAATCAGATTCTACGCACGCGTTTCAGTTTTGAACTCGCCTGCGATGGCGTTGAAAAAACAATTGCCTCCCTCCAACAAACAATCCTCCAACCCGCCGAAGAGGAGATCCAGCGTTGGCTAGAACGGATGGACCTGACTCGGTTTTCTCGAATTGATCTCAAAAGCCAACACCTACTCCCCTCCCTCAATGTCGAAGGTTCCGAGCGCAACCTATTGCTTCTCAGCGGCAGCGAGAAAATGATGCTCTACCTCTGCTTCAAAGCTGCCCTCTCGGAAGCGTTAGGGGCACTCGGTTTCTTTGTCTTTGATGACCCAACCCTCCACCTCGATCCAGATCGGCGAGGCGCGATGATTGACTTTATCCAACGGCTTGCCGAAGAACATCAGGTGATCGTGACGAGCAATGATCCGGCGGTTCGGGCTGGATTGCCGGATGCTCATCTGATTGAGACCGTGCAGGAAAATGGTAGTTCGTAGGATAGAAGTTGCGAAACAAAAGTTAAGAGTGCCTGCCTCACGTTGGGTTCTCCAACCCTAATTGTCCTGCGAGGTCATCAACAAATTGACGTGCGACCCGTCCCGATCTGCCACTCGATGACGCTTCCCACTCCAACGCTCTCCGATAGAGTTCCTCCGTCGAGAGGGACAATCCCCGCTTTTGGGCGTAATGGGAGACAATCTGTAGGTAGGTGTGTTGAGAGAACCGATAGAAGGCGAGTCGTAGTCCAAACCGGTCGCTGAGTGAAACCTTTTCTTCGGTAGTCTCTCGCGGATACAACTCGTCTTCATCGGTCTGGGGATATTGGTTTTCGCCTACTTGACGTGGCATCAAATGACGGCGGTTGGATGTTGCGTAGATTAGGAGGTTCTCAGGACGGGCTGCAATACCGCCCTCTAGCATCGCTTTCAACTCTCTGTATTCCGCTTCTCCTTCGCTGAAGGAGAGGTCATCGCAAAAGAGGAGATACCGTTCCGGGCGTTCCCACAGGAGATCGGCAATCTCTTGGAGATGGAGCAGCCCCTCCTTAGTCACCTCGACCAACCGCAACCCCTCCGACGCATACCGATGGAGTATCCCCTTGATGAGCGACGATTTGCCCGTCCCCCGATCACCCCACAACAGCGCATGGTTCGCCGGCAAACCTTGCAGAAACTGGCGCGTATTCCGATCCAACTCCTCAATCTGCCGATCCACCCCAATCAGGTCCGCAAGTTCCATAAGGTCGGGATGTTTGACGGGGATTAAGCGTTGACTCCGCCACCGAAAGGCGATATACTCCCCCTCTCTCCCCCCCGCTTGCGGGAGGGAAAGGGGGGACGGTTCGGAACGGGTTTCGATTGCAGCGGTACTGGCTGTCAGAAGTCCCTCCGCTTTGTCGAGCAGCTGTTCTACACGGGGGATAATTGCTTTCCAATCTTGTGTCATAGGTTTTTTATATTTTTATGCCTTTTCAGAGCGATCTTGTGTCACGCAATCCGCCAAGATCGAAATCATTTCCGCCAGATCTGGGAACGCATCCGAATCTTCAGGCGGGAGATCTGCGAGATGCGTCTTTCCGACCAATCGGTACATATCCGCCACACCTGCAAGAATTTTTGGTGTCAAGCCGACATGACCAAACGTCGCTGAGATCTCCTCCATCTCACCGATCCAACGTCTAGCTTTCGGCGGCATCCCCGGCAATCCCCCTTCCATCCGTTGATACAACGCCGATTGACTCATCTGAAATTCCGCTTTGAGGGCTTCCGACACCCCTAAGAGTTCTGCGGCGGTCAACAGTTCTGTGCACAGGGCGGTCAGCCCCTTTGTCAAAGAGGCGTAGCACATCTTGATCGCCGAAGCCAATCCAATCTGATCGCCAAGCGGACGGACATCAAGCCCGAATTCCGTCAACGCTTCAAAATCACCGACATGGACACCTGAGGCGTAGAAACGGGTCGCCCCCGGCTTTCTCGGCGGAGGACCGATAATTGACGCATCCACAAAGCGACCGCCGGCTTCGGTGACGATTTTGTCGAGTTGGCGCGTGGTTTGTGGGGCGATTGCGTTACAATCGACGTAGGTGAGATCTGTGTCCGTGTCGGCAAGGGCGTCCGCAACCGCTTGGGAGGCTCCCTTGGCTTCCGCCGGCACCATGATCGACAGGATAATCTCTGCCTCATTCACAAGGGCGTGATACGTTGGCACCTCTTCAATCTTTCCTTTTTCTGCGAGGGCTCGAGTGCGTTCACTTCTCCCCTGAAGACAGGTAATCACGCGCAAGCCGTGTGTAACAAGGACGTTACCGACAACATGTCCCATATCGCCGGGGCTCAGCAGTCCAACAGTTTGTAATGGCATAGTCTTTTTCCTTTTTAGGTTGTTAATAGGTCATATACTGTCTCAGCAATCTGTTCGATAAAGTTGATTGCGTCCTCCACTAAAACTTCATCAATGGGCCATCGGGTATCGTAAGGAGTTGAATCCATATCTGCTTCATGGACAATTTTGTTTCTTCGGTCGGCGATAAGATTGAGTTGTTGCCTTACATCTTGCGTTGGCATTCCCAAATGGTTTGACACTTGCTCCCACAGTCTGATGTCGGAGATTAATCGGATCGCCTCCGCTATGCGATCCGCCTGTTGAAAGCTACGCCAACTGTGACGTTCCTGAATCTCATTTTCTAACCAATCGTCGCTCGTCGGGGCACGGAGGGCTTGACGAATCCCCTCTAGTGAAATTTGAAATCGCAGAAATGCAGAGGTTTCAGGACGCGTCCCACGGTAAGTTTCTAACATTCCAAGTCTGACAATTTCATGGAGGTAGTGGTCAAGTGCACTAACAGCCATCACAAGTTCAGATCTCAATATATCAGAGAGATCTATTGCTGCTGTAGTTTGAGCGTTTAAGGTATTATGGATAACCCCAAGATTGCGGACACGAGCAATATTTACCCGAAATTGATCAATTGCTACTTGCATGAGTTGTTAGCCTGATAATTTTATCCGCAAGTTCTGAAAAAATTTGCTTAAAATTATCTCTTGACTTGAGTGTGTTTTCCAAAATTTTACCGGCTTGACCGATCTGCTCAGAGGTCAATGCAAAGACAGGGGTTTGATGATCTTGTGATTTGGCAATCAGCGTATTGAAGTCGGGGATGGTTGTCAAGCAGAATTCTGCCTCCATGCTTTCCTTCCTATAGACTTGATCCGGTAACATCATTCCAATTTTGCGTAATTCGGAAATCAGTTTTGAGGAGACAGTTTCGTTAATTTCGTGTATCCATTTTTGAAAGCCAGCAGCAGGAACACCCCCTCGTGGGCGATAATTTTGAACAATTATGCCAAGGAATTTTGGAGTGGCTTTTGGAAATGGATAAGCCGCAGTCTGAAGGATTGGTAAGGCGCGAGCTTTCTCAGCCCATGTGTGCCATTTCGGTAACACTGTTGCTAAAGACTCTATCGCCATCACTGAGAAAAAATCCGGATTCGTTGGAACGATGAAAAAGTTGCTCGTCATCAATAAGTTTTGATTGATTGAGCTAAGTCCCGGGTTCATGTCAATCAACACATAATCCGCATCGAATTTCCTCGCTGTCTTTTCTAACAGGTCAGAAATAGATCCGGGTAAATTTTGAAGCGTTTGGATCGAACCGGACAGTTCCTGTGCAATTCCCAACGTCACCTCATATTCTGACAACCGGATATGACCCGGAAGTAGAAATAACTCTTTCTGTTCTTTAACCGAAACACATTCAACTGCTTTAATGGGTTTTGGCCGAGATTCAAACGCTGGAGCGATTCCATCTCTCAGATTGGTCTCTCTTTTGTAGAATTGTTCAAACTCAGTTATTCCTGTGTATCCAAGCACAATTCCAGTTAAGTTGCATTGGGGATCGGCATCCACCAGGATAACCTTTTTCCCTTTTGAGGCTAACATCCAGCCCAAATTAAATGTCGTTGTTGTCTTACTCACGCCCCCCTTGTGATTAAAAAACGCGATTCGTTGAGCCATTGTGCATCCCTCATTTTGGTTTCTTTTTTTGAGATTTATCAATTATCTGCTGAGATTTCCAGGTCTTTTTCCCATTCCGATTGGAGGAGACCGTACAGATACATATCATAGCGTCTTCCATCCTGCTGTAGATGTTCCCGATGCACACCCTCACGCTGGAAACCCAACTTTTCATACAGCGCGATGGCGCGTTCATTGTAACTAAACACCGTGAGTTGTATGCGATGCAAATTGAGCTCATCAAAGGCAAATCGGAGCGTAAGCTGCATGACCTCGTATCCGTAGCCTTGTCCCCAATGTTTTGCCGCCCCAATGGCAATACTTACACCACTCACCCGATGCGTCCATAGGATTCCGTCGAGTTCAACATAGCCAATCAGTTCATCGCTGTCGAGGGTGCGGATGGCAAAAAGAAAAACATCATTCGCTTTATGCGTATCTTCTAGCCACTGAGTCAACGCTGCCTCAGTTCTGGGATAAGCGGGAAGTACGTCGAATAGTCGCAAGAATTCGGGATTCTGATGCCACTGGGCAACGGTTGGGAGGTCGCTTTGTGTTAAGGTTGTGAGTCGGATCCGACTACCACACAAAAGCATTGAAGAGGTCATGCCTAGTATTCCTAACGAATTGATCGCGGCACGTTGTTGATTAGATTTTTTTCGACAAGCTTTTGACAAGTGAGTGTTACGCGAATTCTGTCTCATCATCCGTGTCATCAGATGCGTCATTGGGATCGCTTGGCTGTTCTGTGTCCTGCGGTTCTACTAGTGTTGTCGGTATAAATAGCGTACCGGCGAGATCGCTTGGCTGTTCCGCTTCTTGTTGCTCGCCCTCATCAACTGTTTCAGACGTAGCGTCGGGGACGCTAGGTTCGGCTGCTTCCTGACTTTCTGATCTGTGCTCAACATTGTTGAGCATTGTCATGAGTCCTTCAAGACGCTCGCGGACTTCCGCTTTCTCCTGATCTACTGCAAGGCGTTCCTGCTCGCGCTCGTTCTGAAGTGTTTGTAAAGCCGATTCAAAGTGATTGAGTTCAGCGTTCCGTTGTTCCAGGTTTTGAATCTGTACGTCCCGCTGGTCCAACTCATTACGGAGTTGATTGTTTTCTGATTCGAGCACTAATTTTTCTTCCCTGAGACGGTGGATGGTCTCAATGGCGCGTTCAACGCGCTCTTCCAACAATGTGAGTACGTTTTCGCGTAAATCTTCAAGCATTTGAACCTCCTATATTTTTTTGTACATGATTAAAGGTTTTGGGAAAGGATTGCCTACGACTTACTGCCAAGGGGGGTAAAATTTTCTTTCTATTTTTCATCCGTCAGCAGATTTTCAAGTCCAACTGTCCGGGCATAATGAAAAAGATACTGCTGGGCATAACCGAGATATTCACCAAAATAACCTTCGGCAAATTGACGGATCTCACGAATCGAGGCTTTGCGTTTGAGGTAGAGCTGCTCTATAATCCGTTTCACCCACACATCAACCGGAAGAGCTTGAACATGCCCTAACGAAAATAGACAGATGCAGTCGGCGACTTTCTCGCCGATTCCTTTGAAGCTTATCAATTGTTGTTTCGCTTCGGCGTAAGGTAGGCTTTTCAAAGCCTCAAGCTCGAATTCTCCTGCTGCAATTGCCGATGAAACCGTCCACAGATAAGGGGCGCGATATCCCAGTCCACAAGCGTACAACGTTTCAACGCCGGCTTCGGCGAGGGCTTGTGGCGTCGGGAAAGAGTAATCAACCAAGTCATCAAGCGCAATTTTTTCACCAAATCGTGTGGAGATTGTGCGGATAATCCCCTTAATCCGGGGCACGTTGTTATTCTGAGACAAGATGAACGAGGCGAGACACTCCCACACCTCTTGATTCAGAATTCGCATCCCCCGGAACGTTTCAATCGAGCGGTGGATGAATGGATCAATGTCTACGGCGTCTAAGATTGCTGACAAATTGCGGTTCAAGTCCAAATAGTGGCGGAGGCAGGTTTCCAGTTGATCTTCTGCTTCATCAGCCGAACTTTCCACGATTAGCGTCTGATTTTCCTGACGGATTTTCAGCTGCCTGCCCTCAACAACGCCGTAATACCAGTCGTTGATCGGCTGCCAGCGGAACGATTGCCCACACTCCAACGTATGTTTCAGATCAAAATCTGTGGCAGGTTCAATTCGGATAGGGCAGCCTCCTCACACAAAAATGATGAAATGCTTATTCGCAGAGTTGTGCGTATTATACAACGAAATTTCAATCAATACAAGGACAGAAATCATGCACTAGGGCTATTCAGTTTTCGGCTTTTTAACCAGTTGGGGTGAAACGTCGCAATAAGGAAATCGCTTAGACAGTGAAGTATCGGGATTGGAAAATCCCTCTCACAGCAGAATTAAATGACCCTAATCATGCACAGGAAGATGGTGTCAATAAGAGGATACATCGGTATCCGGATGTTCTTGAAAAAACCGCGCCTGATTCACGCCGAAGTCTTCTTGAAGTTGGATGGTGAGCCCACCGTCCACCGGTAGGGCGTGGCCTGTGATGAAAGACGCTTCGTCCGAGCAGAGGAAGTTGATAGCGTTAGCGATGTCAATCGGGCGTCCAACCCGGCGAACCGGATATTGTGCCTCAAAGAAACGTAGCAGCGAGGGATTCTGTTTCCAATGTTCTTCAATGCGCTCGGTCACGATATGACCGGGGCAGATTGCGTTGACCCGGATGCCCATGGGTCCGAAGTCAATCGCCATCTGGCGGGTGACACCGATAACGGAGGACTTGCCCGCTTCATATACCAGTTTCTTCGGAGCCATCAGGAGGCCGTGGACGGACGAGATATTGATGATATTACCTTTGCCCGATTTTGCGATCTCCGGTACGGCGTACTTCGCACCTAGAAACATGGATTTAACTAGCACGTTCATTGCATAGTCCCACGCCTCTTCTGACAAGTCCACTGCGCTACCATCTGGCTCTTTGGTATTAAAAGCGTTGTTGACAAGGATGTCAAGACGACCCCATAATTCAACTGCTTTGCGGACCATCGCCTCAATATCGTCCCGGCGAGAGACATCGGTCTCAATGACTTCCGAGACGCCGCCTGCATTGCGAATCCGATCAGCGTTGGATTGAGCCGTTTCAACGTCCATATCAGCGATGAGGATTCTGGCTCCTGATTCAGCGAGTCGTCTCGAAGTAGCACCACCGATGCCTTGAGCACCGCCTGTGACAATTGCGACCTGATCTGCTAGACTTCCCATAACGCTATCTCCTTTATCAAAAATTTTAGGACTTGCACACTTCAGTTCTGAAAGTGGAGGTGGACGCAGATTTCGTAGATTTTCGCAGATAAAAAGAGAAAGACGAAAAAAATCTGTGTTTCCCCGACCTTCCGAGTATGTATGTTACGGTATCACGGCAAACTCAGTGCGATGAGTTCGGCAGGCTGGTTCGCTCCGCCTATCGGAATTACAATAAACTGCTTGCCATCAGCCATGTAGCTTATCGGTGCGCCTTGGGCGTTACTTGGAAGTTCCGTTTGTGAAATCAGCTGCCCGTTGTCGGGGTCAAACGCCCATAAAAACGGGTTTTGGGTCTCAAACTTTACTTCAATCGCATTTCCGCGGGGCGAGTTGCCGGTTCCATCCCACTCTGCCTGGGTTGCTGCGAAAAGTAGCGATCGAGTTAGTAGTGGGAAATTGCGTTGTGCCCAGCCCAAAGGTGGCAGGTCCAGATGCCGTAAGGTAGGATGAGCTTTCGGCCCATCTCCGACTGGTTGCATCCACTTGTGTTCGCCCGTATTCAGATCTATGGCGGTGATGCGTCCATAAGGCGGTTTCATTAAGGGGAGACCTCGTGGACCCTTTGGTCCAAACGCGAGGGAGCCGGTATAGGTGTAGTCCGCCTTTGGGTCTTTCGCTTTTTTTATCGTGATATTGGCAGGGTAGGTGATAGATGGAATATAGATAATCCCTTTGGCTGGATCAACGGCTGCGCCCGCCCAACTAGCACCGCCGATGATGCCGGGCATGACGATGATTCCTTTTTCGGTTGGGGGTGTATAGAGTGTGCCGTAGTCGTAGTCTTCGACAATACTGAGTGCTTGCTTACGCAACCCCGGCGTGAAATCAATTAAATCATCGTGGGTTAAACCTTGGCGATCGAAGGGGGCCGGTTTGGTTGGAAAGGGTTGTGTCGGCGATGAGGATTCTCCCGGCACAGTTGACTGAGGTACGGGGCGTTCTTCAATGGGCCAAACCGGCTCTCCAGTCACGCGATCAAATACGAAACAGAACGCCTGTTTGGTCACTTGAGCAACCGCTCTGATTTCCTTGCCATCAACAGTAATGTCAATCAAATTTGGCGCGGCTGGCGGATCATAATCCCATAGTCCGTGGTGTAAAATTTGAAAGTGCCAAACCCGTTCCCCGGTTTCCGCGTTGAGACATACGAGGCTATCAGCAAAAAGATTATCTCCCAACCGATGTCCACCGTAATAATCGTTGGTGGGGGTGCTGACGGGTAGGTAGACATAACCGAGCTCCTCATCTGCGCTCATCATCGTCCAGACATTCGTATTGCCCGTCGTCTTCCAAGAATCGTTCTTCCATGTCTCATTTCCAAACTCCGCTTCTTGCGGAATGGTATGGAAAATCCAACGTTGCTCGCCCGTGCGAACATCAAACCCTCTAACATCTCCCGGCGGCATCAGCTTTTGCGGTGGCTTATTAATCGCGAAGGAATCGAGAACTGTAGAACCGACGACAACCACATCTCGACAGATAATCGGCGGAGAAAAAACGGCATACAATCGTCGATTTACCGGGCGTCGCAAACCTTTTGTCAAATCCACGCGACCATCTTCGCCAAACCCTTGTACTGGTTTTCCCGTTTCGGCGTTAAGCGCGATAAGATACCCATCGCCCGTGCCAAGGAGGACACGTTTATCATCGCCTGACTCCCAATAGGAGACACCACGATGTACGAAACCGGTGTTGGCGGGGGTGCCGTCTTCGTAGGTTTTCGGGTCATAAACCCAGATTGTCTCTCCTGTGACAGCGTTGATGGCAGCAACCAGATTGAGCGACGTGCTGGTGTATATCATTCCACCGATCATGAGCGGCGTGGCTTCATTCACCATTGTCCACAGATTGGGATTGGATTCGACAAGTGCATTATCGGGGGAGTCCCAACGCCATGCGATCTGAAGATCTTTGACATTGTCTTTGTTAATCTGATCGAGTGGAATATATTTGGTACTGGCTTTGTCCGAGCCGTAAGCCCACCATTCTCCAGCCTCACTGGTATCCGCCGGGGGAATAATCAGGATTATCGCACAAAAGATCGAGACAATATAAAGAAATAGCAAATAATGTGTTTGGATCACGGTTTGACCTCCTTTGTGTTAATTGCGGAGATGAGAATGCCTTCATTTATGTAAACCAAGCGTTCGTCATTATAGCAGATCTGATTGGTTGCGTCAACAGAATTGGATATACTTGCACAACCGAAGGGCGTGAATGATTTTTGGGTTTCTATTTTCGGGCTAACTATGTTATAATCTTGAACGATTTCCAAAAAAATACAATCTGTTTATAATGGGAAATCTCCTGACACCTTGAGGGTTTCCTTAAAAAATTCATAGCACATCTATAATGAGGGAGGAAACAGATGATTGATTGTCACTATCTTGAGCCGACCACCGTTTCGGAAGTCTGCACACTGTTAGCTGAGCACGGGGGTGGTGCGAAGGTCGTTGCCGGTGCACAGAGCCTAGCGATACTGTTGCGGAATGGATTAATGCAGCCATCGCATCTGATCAGTATCCAGCACGTCCCCGGATTGGAGGACATAACTGCATCGGACGAAGGCGTAAAAATTGGTGCGAAAGTTACACTGGATCGTTTGAGCGGCATAAGCGAGACGCATCCGACGCTGCGCGTCTTGGATGATGTCATCAACGATTTAGCGGACCAACAGATTCGTAACTTCGCAACACTCGGCGGGGCGATTTGTGAGGCACATCCAGCGAGCGATATCACTGTTGTTCTGAGCACGTTGAACGCTTCGGTAAAATTAGCAAGTGCAGGTGGTGAACGGGTAGTGCCTATGCGTGACTTTGTTACTGATGCCTTTGCTACCGTAGCCCAACCGGGTGAGCTACTGACAGAAGTGGTTGTTCCATCGTTCGATCTCGCATCCGCCGCAGCCGCACATCGCCGGTTTGTTCTACGTGCGGGAGATTATCCTGTCGTCGGAGTCGGTGCGTTTGTCAGCCTTGATGGAGCGGGGGGTTGTCAGGATGCTCGCATTGTAGTCGGCAACTGTTCAGGTGCCCCGGCTCACGCCCAGGAGGCAGAGGCTCGGCTGAAGGGACACAGCATCGTCGGAAACAGTGGAGCACTTGCCGAAGCCGGTGAACTCGCCGCATCCCATGTCGCTCCGGCGAGCGACCCGATGGCACCGAGCGAATACAAAATAGACCTTGTCAGTGTACTAACTAAAGAAGCATTGGTGGAAGCTGTTGCACGCGCTACCGGTTAAGACAAAGGAACAGCATAAACCCCTTATCTCCGATTGGGATTGGATTGAGAGCTAACTATTTGGAGGCATTATAATGAAATACCCATTATCATTGACTGTCAATGACGAAAACTATGATATCCTCGTTGAACCCTACCACACCTTGATGGAGGCTATTCGTGATGGGATTGGGCTAACGGGGACAAAGTGTGCCTGTGAAGATGGGCGGTGTGGGACCTGCACGGTACTGATTGACGGACAGATGGTGAAATCGTGTCTGATGCTTGGACTACAAGCAAAGGGAAAATCGGTCTTGACTATAGAGGGTATGGGTTCACCCGAGGAGCTACATCCGCTGCAGGCTGCGTTTCTTGAGCATGGCGCAGTGCAGTGTGGCTATTGCACGCCGGGGATGCTGCTGACAGCAAAGCAGCTGCTGGACGAAAACCCGAATCCAACTGAAAAGGACATCCGCTCTGCCTTTGTAGGAAATCTTTGCCGCTGCGGCGTGTACACGCACGCGACGGAAGCGATTTTGAGCGTCGCAGGAGAGGAGGACTAGATAAAATGAACGTTGTTGGAACTTCTGCTAAACGTATTGATGGCATAGAGAAGGTAACTGGAACTGCGGAATTTACGACTGACATCGTGCTGCCGCGTATGATTCACGCCAAGCTGAAACGCAGTCCGTATGCACATGCAAAGATTCTAGGAATTGATACCAGTAAAGCCGAACAGATGCCCGGTGTCCGCGCTGTCATTACCGCTGTCGACCTGCCTGATGTGCGGTTGGGTGTCTTGACGTTGGACGAACATCTGCTCGCCCACGACAAAACGCGCCTCGTCGGTGAGCCTGTCGCTGCGGTTGCTGCGGATACCCCAGAAATTGCACGGGCAGCGTGTGAGCAGATTGAGGTAGAATACGAGGAACTCCCTCCCTTATTTGACCCGGAGGAAGCAATCCGGTTAGATCCGCCCGTGGTGCTGCACGAGGAGTACGAAGAATACGAGAAACTCCTTGAAATCGCCGAAATGGACGAGCGTCCGCCCAACCTGTGGCAAGCCTATCGCATCCGGCACGGCGACATCAATGCCGCGTTCAAAAAAGCGGAGGACGAGGGCGGACATATCATCGAAAATCGCTATGCAACTGGTTATGTTCACACTGCATGTATGGAGCCGCACGGTGCAGTGGCGCAATGGAGTTCCGATGGTACACTGACCCTCTGGGCAGGGGGCCAGTCGCCATATATCGCGCGCGACGGCTTAGCGAAAGCACTGGATCTCTCGCCCTCCAAAGTGCGCGTCATTGTTCCATTTGTTGGTGGTGCCTTCGGCGGTAAATTGACGGTCAAAGAGGGGGCTATCGCTGCTGCGCTTGCACGTAAAGCGCGGCGTCCCGTCAAAATTATCTTGACCCGTGCCGAGGACCTCTCTGCTACGGCGGCACGTACACCGTTCATCTTTGATATAAAGGACGCTGTCACTAAGGATGGGATCCTAATTGGTCGTAAAGTCACTTCGATTCTCTGGGGCGGCGGTTATAGCGGCGAAGGGATTCTCAAACCAATTTTCTCCACGCATCTCTATCCCGGTTCCTACCGTTTAGATGCACTCTGGGTAGACTCTTACGGCGTTTATACCAACCGCGTCTCCGGTGGTGCGTTGCGAGGCTACGGCTGTGCAGAGTCCGCTTGGGCGGTCGAAACCCAGATGGACATCATTGCGAGAAAGTGTGACATTGATGCTGTTGAACTGCGTATAAATAACCTATTGACCGAAGGCGAGCGCACCGCTATCACCATGCCCGCCCACGCGTTCAGTGCCCACGAATGTCTGACCAAATGTGCCGATGCGATTGAGTGGGAAACCCCATCTGACTCGTTGGAACACCCGTGGTATCGTGGAAAGGGCATCGCTCTGGGTAACAAATATTCTTTTGCGCCGACCGCTTCTAGCACGGAGTTAAAGGTTCATGAGGATGCCTCCTGTGAGCTGCGAACCAGTGCAGTTGATTTGGGGCAGGGTGCTTATACTATTCTCACACAAATCGTCGCCGATGAGTTTGGAATCGAGATTGATCAGGTCAAGCTGGTCACTCCGGACACCGCAATCACGCCTTTTGATCATGTTGCTGGTTCCAGTCGGCAGACCTTCCACACCGGCAATGCCACCCGTATGGCGTGTGACGATGCGAAACGGCAGATCCGAGAACTCGCCGCACCCAAGTTGGAGGCGGATCCGGACGACTTAGAGGTTTCCGGCGGACGTATCTCCGTCAAGGGTTCTCCCGAGAGGGCCATTCAAGTTGAAGATCTGTTCGTGGTTGAGATGCTCGCAGGCAAACGTCCGGCGGATGTCGAAGTTATTGGCAAAGCGACATGGGAGGTCACTGCTAGCCCGCACGACCCAAACACGGGGCAGGGCGAGCAGCCAATGGCTTACATGGGGCATGGTGCCCAAGCTGCCGAAGTCGAGGTCAACGTTGAAACGGGGCAGGTTCGTATCCGAAAATTTGTCTCTGCAATTGATGTTGGCAAGGCGATGAACCCGCAAGGGGTCGAAATGCAGAACTATGGCGGTGGGTGTATGGGTATTGGGATTGCGCTACACGAGGACATGTGCTTCGATGCGAGTGGGGAGATGACCAACGCCAGTCTGATGGACTATAAAATCCCCTCCATCGTTGAGATGCCGTTGAAAGAATATATGGAGTCGATTATCGTCGAAGTCCCGCACCAGCATGGTCCCTACGGTGCCAAGGGTGCCGGTGAAATCGTCGTGGTTCCCACATCGCCCGCCATCGGCAACGCAATCTATGACGCGATTGGTGTGCGTATCTGGGATCAGCCGCTGACTCCGGAGAAGGTTGTCAAGGCGTGGAAGGAGAAGAAGGCGTCCGGCAACGGCTCTGGGTCATAAGCCAAGGTGAGCATAAAAAACGGGAGAGATACGCGATAGGTGATACGGTATCCCTCCCGTTTTTTCATAGGGGTTTGGTTTTAGCGTTCAACTGCGTAAATCCTATCTAAAATCTACCATAATTTGAGACGTTTCCTTTACGCGCTGTGTTTAATGAGAAGGCACCCCCAGATCAGGCAATCCCTCCACAATCTCAACCGTCTCCAAGCTAACCGTAATCACCTTCCCAATCAACTTGACGATGTATCGCGGATCGTCCTCACGGTTCGGGTCGTTGACGATGCCGCTGCGTTTGTCTGTCTTGACGCGATACTGATCTATCACCCATTCCAACGCCGACCGATTCCCAAGCCGATAGCCAAACGCCTTTGCGGGTATTCCGTCAAGGGTCAGGAAATCGTTGTAGACAAGCTGCGTTTTGTCTTTGGACAGCTTCATCTTCTCCACGCGCCATAACCCCCTGCCCCGCAGGCGGGGAGAAGGATCGATCGGCACGTCACGGTTTTCGATGAAATGTAGCGGATATTCGGACACTTCCTCATAGCCGATATGGATTTCTCCCAATCGTTGACCCGCTTTGGCAAACTCCCAAAAGTCCGGTGTGTATGGCAGGCGGGGTAGATCCCGCTTGAGGTTTGCCTGATACCGCTCCCGATAGTCGGGGTGATGCAGGAGCGCGTAGACGTAATGGAAGATGTCCCATTTGCCGATGGACTCGTCTCGGTAATGAGCGTGGAATTGTGCCAACACCCAATCGGTGATGTTCTCCCGGCGGTTACTCCCGTCTTCGTCGTAAATGTAAAAGGGGAAACATTGGGTTTTTTCAAATGCCAGATCTATGCTGGGAATCATATTTGTTGCAAGACAACCAAAGCCCTTTCTATCACCAATGCCAGCAACACAAATCACCCGATTTTCCATTTCACTCTCCGCTGTGGGTAAGATAGCAGGGTAAACGTGAACTCTATGATTCATCACGCGATCAAAAAATAGGTTTGATTTTGTGAACGGACGGTAAAGTGATTGTCGGATTTTTGTGTCTGCAAATTCTGCAATCTGTCCACTTCTCAACTTCGGTTTTAAGGCGGAGCTCCACTTGATTTTCTTGTCATCAGACAGCACAAAATCATCGAGGTTTGCAGCTCGATCTTCACGACGTTTCCACCGATCAACCTCCACATTGTAAGTGTCAATCGTCAACCTCATGTTCTGTATGAGCTCGTTTCGACTGAAGTTATAAACCCACGCATCACGGCTTGTGTTGATACCAAGACTGTAAGTTTTGAAAATCACATCCGCGGGTGCCCCACTCGCCCTTTTCGCCTCCATCGTGCCCATCGGGATAAAGGTCTCAAATTCAGGCTGGAGCCCTTCTGTCAGCCATGTGTAGCGTGTGTCGGGACGAATGGGTTGCCAATCTATATTGCCTACATGTCCACGGTCATCCAGAAAATCGAACTTCTGTTTTTTATTCCATAGGTCATCGGTGCGATAGTAAAAGATACGTATCGGGGCAGGGATGCCCCTCTCACGGCTAGCAGGGGGTATCGGGGCACTTCTCTCATGACTAGTTGGGTGGTTTATCGTCCGTCCGTTCTTCACAAATAGGTTGATGCTCACACCCACTCGTATCCCAAATACATTGGCATCCGAGACCTTCAATCCCTTCCGCGCATTCCCGCCCAAGTCCAGAATATAAATCGCGTCAAAATCGGCTGCGAGATGTTTCCGCATCCCATCAAACGCTACACCGTCGAGAAAGCTGTTATTCGTTACGAAAGCAACAACCCCTTCATTACCAATCCGGTCCGATGCCCATCGAATCGCCTTTATGTATGGATCGGAGAGTTTATTTTTATTTGTCGCTGTAGAATCTTTCGCATAAGTCTCCGCAACCCGCGCATCCATCGTTGGATACTTCCGATTCTTGTTGTTATCGTTCTCGTTGACCTGACCGACATTGTAGGGTGGATTGCCAATAACGACAAACATCGGGGTCTCCTTCTGTGTCTCAACACGGCGGGTATTGTCAGGTGCGAACAGCGGCAACTGTCGGTCTTCCGCCAAATCAAAGGTATCGACGAGACAGATACCCTCAAAAGGACGATAGTCCCCTGTCGCCTCATAAAATTCATGCTCGATGTTCATCGACGCGATGTAGTACGGCAGCAGCATCACCTCGTTGCAGTGGAGTTCCGTTGTGTACTTATCCTCAAGGGCGGTGAGACGAATCTCCCGCATGGTCCGCACGATGAAATTGCCTGTCCCCACAAACGGATCAATGATATGAACACCGGCATCGGAGAGTGAGCGATTGAATTCGCTCTGTAGAATCTCCTCAACGCTTCTCACCATGAAATCGACAATCGGTTGCGGTGTGTAGACAATCCCGTGCGTATCGGCACCTCCACCGAAAAGCCTTGAAAAAACTGCTCGTAAACCGTGTTGAGAAACCCCTGTTTTTGGGAGAAGTCGTCAATAGTCGCAGCGGTGCGCTCGATTGCGATGTAAAAAGGGTCAAGGCTACGCAGAAAATCTTCGCGGCTGAAAGCGTGAGACATCAGCGCGGTGATAACGGTCTCGATTTCACGGGCAATGATACGTTGCGGTGGACAAAGTCAGGATTGCTAAACACAGTTCGGAAAATCCGCTCGGTCAAGAGGTGCTGGATCAGCATCTCCTCAACGGCGGCTTCGGAGAGGTTCGGGTTGATTGATTGACGGCACTTCTCATGGAAAGCAGTAAAGGCAGCGGTAAACTCACGGTTCGCGCCCCGTTCCTGTTCGATTAAGCTGCCAAGCCGTTCCCAAGGGCGGGCACTCTATCTCTGAACTGTGCAACCGCCTCCTCCCATTCGATGTACGCTTGCGGACGGTGCGAAAAGAAGGTTTCGAGGGTATGTATCAGCTGCTTAGGGTCGGTCAGGTCGGCATCGAGCCGCTGTTGATTGTTCTGCCAAAGGATGGCGCGGTGTGGGGTTTGGAAAAGGATGTTATCGCGGGGGTAGCCTGTTTCAAACTTGCCGAGCACTTCGGTCGGTAGGTCATCGTGGATGTCCTTCGCCTCCCAATAGCCGTGGGGAAGTTGGAAAGTGTCGATCAGTGCACCGTCAACGACAATCCGCTTGTTTTTAACCCCCCTAGCCCCCCTTGTCATTGCGTGAGGGGACATTGCAGGGTCTGGAACGTGCTCAGGCACGAGAATCCAGTTAAATTGCCGTCCGCAGTGTTCAAGCAAGGCTTGGAATGCGGAACGGACAGCGGTTTCGTGGGAGACGCCGATTGACTCGAAACGTTGTAGGGAGTCGTAGTAGGCTTTGACCGGTTTGTGGGTGGGTTTAAGATTAAGGGTTGTCATGGGAAATAGGCTCAGTTAAAAGTAAGGGATTGGGCAGGCACAAGACCTGTCCCTACTGTTGCACTTAATTTTCGCCTCCCGGTAGGTGCGGTTTCCAACCGCACCGCATAGGTGCCGTGGTAGGCTGAAACGGCGCAGTTGGAAACAGACGCCTACCAATTTGGAGTGTCTCATTAATTCTAAAATCTACTATAATTCTACTATATTTAACCTAAGTTGCTAGTTATTGAAAATCCGTCAGAACTGTAGGTCGAGATTCATATCTCGACACAAAACCGTCGATTTTGGAAAATCGACCTACAAAAATCATACAATTTGCACAGGGATTAGGGGCTATTGGTTGGAATAGGACCGCTACTAGCAACTTGCGTTATATTTAGGACTTACACACTTCAGATTGTAAGGAACAACGATCGTTGTTCCCTACAAATTGCGGCGGATAAATCGCGATGACAATGCCTTGAGGCATTCAACTGCGTGACTCCTAAATTTAAAAAAATTAACGAATCGTGAGATGTGATGGTCTGGGCCAACAGATGAATCAACATTTCAAAATAGAAAACCTTCTTGACAATTACTTGCTATCATAATATACTTAGCCAAAAACGTCAACCATTCAGAAATTTACAACTTCCTTTGTCCACTTGGAACGTGATTAAGCGAACACACTAATAAAAGCTGTGCAGCCCCCCTTATGAATATCCGATATCAAGTCACCGACCTCAAACTTATCCATCCTTTCAAGATTGCCCGGCGAGCCGTCGATGAATTCCGTCAAGTGATTTCTGTTGAGATTGATGGCGGGCTTGGTGAGACAGCTCCCGCGCGTTTCTACGGCGAAACCGTCGAAACAGTTCAGGTTGCTTTTGACATCCTCGACGCAGGTCTTGATGGAAATCTTGACCCCATTGAGAGTGTGATGTCAGAACTTGAATCGGTGCTCGGACGTAATTACGCTGCAAAGTCCGCAATTGATATGGCACTGCACGACCGACTTGGAAAAACGTTAGGTGTACCGCTTTATCGACTTTGGGGACTCGATCCGAGGGGGACACCGCTGACAACTTTCACCATTGGGATTGATGAGCCGGAGATAATGCAGCAAAAGGTGCGTGAAGCGGATGCATATCCCCTCCTCAAGGTAAAACTTGGCACTAATCGTGATTTAGAGCTCATCCGTGCACTCCGTGAGGTCACCGATAAGCCGATCTATGTGGATGCCAATACAGCGTGGGGACCCAAAGAAGCGGTCCGTAAGATTCGTGAACTTGTTCCTTACGGTGTCGAACTGATCGAACAACCCACAAAGCCGGACGATTTGGAGGGATTAAAGTTTGTCCGTGAGCACTCAGAACTCCCAATTTTCGCCGATGAAAGTGTGAAACGTGCTGCCGATATACCTTCGCTGGTCGGTTGTGTTGATGGTATCAACATTAAGTTGGTCAAATGCGGTGGGCTGCTCGAAGCGATGCGACTCATCCACATTGCGCGAGCGCATGGGCTGCAAGTGATGATCGGTTGCATGATAGAAAGTTCCCTAGGCATTACAGCAGCAGCGCATCTCACACCGCTTGTGGATTACGCAGATCTAGATGGACATTTACTGGTTGCGAATGATCCATATCATGGCGTTACACTTGAGACAGGTAAACTTATCTTACCCGATCTGCCCGGAATTGGAGTTGTTCCAGTCGAGAATTAGAAGAAATCCATATCATCTGTTTAATCCGCGATCAGGTTGAAAGGTACAGAATTGTATGAGCAAAGCCCAATTATTGAGAGATCATAAAATCGATAATATTAAAAATATATATTGGAACCTATCAATACCCACCCTATATGAGGAAGCCCTCATGCGGGGCGAAGGGCAAATTGCTCAATTTGGTCCTTTCATCGTCGAAACGGGGCCTCACACAGGTCGTTCACCTAACGACAAATTTATCGTTGAACAATCGTCAAACCGAGATAAAATCTCATGGAGTAAAGTCAACCGTCCCATCTCCGAAGAGCACTTCGATCGCGTGTATAATCACATGCTAACTTACATCCAAGGGCGTGATGTTTTTGTTCAAGATTGCTACGCCGGTGCTGACCCACAGCATCGCATCACCGTTCGTGCCATCACTGAATATGCGTGGCACAGTCTGTTTACTCAAAGCCTCCTCATCGCCGCCGGCAAGTTGTCCCCAGACCGCTCACCTGACTTTACAATTATTGATTTTCCGGGGCTCCACGCGAATCCTGAATTACACGGCACTAACTCGGCGACCTTTATCCTTGTGAATTTTGAACGGAATTTGGTGCTTATTGGCGGCACAAGATACGCCGGAGAGATAAAGAAATCGGCGTTCACATACCTTAATTACCTATTGCCGAGTCAAGGGGTACTGCCGATGCACTGCTCGGCGAACCTCGGAGCCGATGGAGATGTTGCCCTGTTCTTCGGGTTGTCCGGAACAGGAAAAACGACGCTCTCCTCTGCACCGGGGAGACAACTTATCGGCGATGACGAGCACGGTTGGAGCAATCACGGCGTTTTCAACTTTGAGGGTGGCTGCTATGCGAAAACGATTAACCTCTCCAAAGAGGCGGAGCCGGAGATTTACGCTTGCACGCACAAGTTTGGGACGGTGTTAGAGAACGTTATCCTCGATCCTATAACGCGGCGGATTGACCTTGATGATGACTCATTAACCGAAAATACGCGTGCGGGATACCCAATTACTCATCTCGATCGGATTGTGCCGGAAGGCGTTGGCGGGCATCCGAAGCACCTGATCATGCTCACGTGTGATGCGTTTGGCGTAATGCCTCCTGTTGCTAAATTAACGACCGAACAAGCGATGTACCATTTCCTTTCAGGATATACTGCGAAAGTTGCCGGCACTGAACAGGGATTGGGAGACCAACCTGAAGCGACCTTCAGTCACTGCTTTGGTGACCCATTTATGCCCTTAGATCCTGCTGTATATGCCAACATGCTTGGTGAAAAGATAAATCAACATCAGGTGGATTGCTGGTTGATTAACACCGGCTGGAGTGGTGGTGCCTATGGTGAAGGTTCACGAATGAAGATTGCTTATACCCGCGCCATCGTTGATGCAGTTTTGAAGGGCAAGTTGGCGGATGTCCCAACAGAGCCGGATCCGATTTTCAGAATCCATGTGCCGACCGTCTGCGAAGGGGTGCCGTCTGAAGTTCTCAAACCGCGTAACACATGGAAAGATGGTGCGGCTTACGACCTCCAAGCACGAGCGCTCGCTAGGATGTTTGCGGAGAACTTTGAGCAATTCGCCGATAGCGCGACAGAAGCCATCCGAGTGGCAGGTCCCAAAATCTAATTGACTATACAATCGATGAATCTGGGCCTGTTCCACGCGTCACACGAGAAAGGATCGTAAAATGAATGAAAAGCGATTTGCGATTGTCACCGGTGGTACTGGTGCGTTGGGAACGGTTGTCACGGAAGCACTACTCAGAGAAGGCTACCAAGTCGCAGTCCCTTACACTTCTGAACGCAATATCGAACCCTTCGAGCACCAGATTGGTCCCCTCAAAGCACAAGTAAAGTTAGTTCGCACAGACCTGACGGTTGAAGCTGAGGTCCAAAATTTCGTCCAAACCGTATTGGACAAATTCGGTCAGATCAACGTTTTAGTGAATACGGTCGGCGGGTTTTTCGGCGGCATCCCAATTGCAGAGATGGCTGAGGACCGATGGGATTTCATGATGAATCTAAACCTGAAATCGATCTTTCTCTGCTGCAAAGCGGTTCTGCCACATATGATTGAGCGGAAGTATGGAAAGATCGTGAACACCTCTGCGCGTGCAGGATTAAGTGGGATTGCCGGACTCGGTGCCTATTCCGTTTCCAAAAATGGGGTGTGCATTCTCACAGAATCAATTGCGGAGGAGGTCAAGGAATTGGGGATTAATGTCAACTCTCTGCTAGTGAGTATCATTGATACACCTGCGAACCGTGAGGGGATGCCTGACGAAGACCACTCCCGCTGGGTTTCACCCGACGACATCGCCAAGGTTATCCTATTCCTTATTTCCGACGCTGCCGCTATCATCAACGGCGCAGCAATTCCTGTCTACGGCAGAGCGTAATTTTCAATAAGGGGGTAAGATGCAACGACGAAAGTTTTATTTATGGTTGTTCCTTTTCTGTGCGTTGAGTTTGCTGATCTACGGCTGTGATAATCAGAAAAGTGGGGACAAACAATCGTCTGTCCAAACCGAGACGGTTCAGGAAAGCAACCCGAAAAAGAAACAGATATGGCTCTCCATCCTCGGTGGGGCGGTCGGCGGCACGTTTTCACCGTTTGCAGGTGGAATTGGGAGTGTCGTTTCAAAAGCAGAGCCCACTATCAGAATCTCCGTCGAAGCGTCCGCTGGCTCCATTGAAAATGTACGGCGTGTCAATAGTGGTGGGGACTATATGGGGGTTGCGTTTGCCTCCGATGTTTATCTCGGTTATCATGGACAGGAGGTTTTTGCCAAAGAGGGAAGAAAAGAGAATATCCGAGTGCTAACCCTGCTTTACATCGCTTACAATCAATTTGTCACCTTGGCGGCCAGCGATGTACATCAATTTGAAGATATTGTCGGGAAAAAGGTTGCGATGGGTGCAGCGGGATCCGGATCTGCACAGACGCTGGAACGTCTCGCGAAACTTGCTGGAATTCACGGTAAGTTCTCGCCGGTTTATAAAGGAGGAACCGCAGGAGCGGATGCCCTCCGCGATGGACAGGTGAGCGGCTTTCAATGGCTTGTCAATGCACCCAACTCCGCCATCATCTATGTCTCTGAAATCAAATCTGTCCGCCTAATCGACTTCGACGCACCGGCTAAAAAGTACGGATTTTACGAGAAATATCCCTTCTATCTGCCCGGTAAGTTGCCTGAAAAGGCGTACAAGAACGTCCAGCCGGTGAATACATTCCTGATGCCGACAGTTCTCATCGCACACAAAGACATCAGCGAGGAGACAGTTTACACTATCCTACAGCGTATGTATGACCAAGCGGGATATCAAACACTAATAACCACTACTCCTGCCGCGAAGGATATGACGCTCGAAAATGCGCCCAAGGCGTTTGTAATTCCGCTACATCGTGGGGCGGATCGGTTTTGGAAAGAACGGGGAGTTGAGATTCCGGTGGCAGCGCAAGTTGTAGATTAAACCCTCTCACTGTCAATTATAGCCCCCGCTACGGATACACTCCAACAGTTGTGGATGTAGTCTCCCATTCGTTGCTAAAATCCCTCGATTGGTGGTCATCCGTCGTCCTTGCGAGAAATCAAGTGCCCGCCCATCGGCATCCGTCACTACGCCCCCTGCCTCCTCCACCACAATCATCCCAGCGGCGTGATCCCAAATACACTCACGATAATCCGGCGTCGCCGGGTTTGGCAGGCGAATATAGACAGACGCTTCCCCTCGCGCAAGCACGCCATACTTGCCCTGACCGTCCATCTGAATCGGTGGGTCGGTAATACCCACCTGCTGTGCGATTTGTGCGTGAGTGTCAAGGTCGCTGTGGGTGGATTCAACGCTCTCAGCGAAACGGTGTGTTGCCTGAGAGATACAGATCTGCTCCGAGGATTGCCCGTCCAACGAAAGCATCCGCGTCCCCACTCCTCTCTCTGCGACGAAGAGACAGCCACGCTGCGCCTGCGAATCGTCCAATTTCTGCGGTAGATTCGGGCAGCCCAACACCCCGAGTTTTACCTCGCCGTTAATAATCAACGCCAGTGCAATGGCGTATTGATCTCCCCGCAAAAACCCTTTCGTGCCATCAATCGGGTCCAGCGTCCAGAAGCGTTCTCCCACTTCTCCGCTGCCCCGATCAATCCAATCGCAGACCGTTTGGGTTGAAGATATCCCAGCGGAAAAGCGATCGACATATCCGGTCACACGCTGCATAAGTCGAGGGTTTTCCTGCAACGCCTGAGAATCCTCTTCGGCGACAATAGCATCTGCTGGGAATGCCTCACCGATGGCTTGACAAATTAGAGCCTGAGACCCAAAATCTGCCACTGTCACAGGGCTTCGATCCGCTTTCTCCACTGTATCCGCCTTTACCATGTCAGCTTGCACCTGCTGGCACAACTGTGCTGCTCTAAATACCGCACTCATTGCAATTCGTTTCTCTAATACCATCTGATATGTAATTTATTAACCTCCGTATTCAAGGTGACGGCGTAAAATGCTGCGATGCCCAAGATTGTTTTCGATGTGGTAGATGATAGTGTATGTCCCTGCTACTGTCCGGAATTGGTTGACATCAATAGCTGGGGTAAATCGTACAACCTCTGAGCCGTCGTTAGGGATATCAAGACGCTGTGAGAAGGGACCATAGCAGCGTTCACCTAATGGGTTGAGCACTTTCCATGTAACTTCGAGCCAGGTTGGACGCGCGTCACGACGAAGGTAAACGACAACCTCATCTGCTTCTAGACCATCTTCGTTGAAACCCAGGACACCAAGCTCAGAAAGCATTTTGGCTGTGAGCGTTCGTGGGATATGTTCCAGATAACCTCTGCCGGGGATAGCTCGCCAAGTGCCGCCCGTTGCCCAAGCAATCTGTTTGATGGGAAGGAAATTCAGGCCGATGACATCAACGCGAACATCTTGGCGTTGTAGGGTTTCAATAACGCCATCTTGGCTATATTCGGATCTGCCATCGTAATCCGCATCGTGAAAGGCTCCATCGCTCGCAAGGATGAAAAATCGTTGGGTGTTGCGCCGAAATTTAATTTTGCGTAATGCGGCCATTAACGCATCTAATCCGGATTCGGCGAGATCTCCGCCGCCTTCAAGCTTAATCTTGTAAAGCCAATTTTTGAATTTGCCGTGATCTGTCGTAACACCTTGAACCTTTGGTTTTTTTTCTGTGACGTCAGCGAATGTTACCAAGCCAAAAGCTGCATCGTGTCCTGAGCGCGCGAAATGCTCAAAGAAGAGATCGATATAAGCGCGAATACCGCGAACGTTGTCTTCCATGCTACCGGTCTTGTCAATGATAAATACCAGATCGACTTCCTGAACGGTTGCTGCATCTGTCAGATTTCGAGCGAGTTCAGTCATCATCTTAATATAGTTGTCCCCCGCAGAGGTGCCCGAAGGAATGCTACCGCCCGAATTGCCAATAGGCATTCCGTCAAGTGTCTCGCCTCGTCTTCGCCCGACGCGCAACTTCGCCACACCGATCTCAGGAGAGCTTTCTGATAGATGACTGCCTCCTTCAGCCACATTGATATTCTGATCTGCTGCCAGAGGTATCCCCTTTTCTGAAGCCTCTCTCGGCAGATTTACTACCGTCATGGTGAGTGCTTTGGAATCTGGGCGTGCTTTTGCGGACAGTTGCGGTTGGGAAACAGGTCCAGTACCATCCGAAGTCGGGGGCGAATCAATTTTCGCTCCAATCGCTGTCCGTTGATCTGTTTTGAGTGAATCAACCGTCAGCCAATTGATCGGGGATGTGGGTTTCGGTTTCGAGGTGGGAGGTTCTGGAACAACTTCTACCGGCTCGGGCGGTGGCGGTTCAACCGGCTTGGGTGGGACAACCGTCGGGCGTTGAAAATAGGTGATGTAAACCTGAACGGTATCATCAAAGGGCGGTAGTTGACGCTGCTCACTCTGTAAGTGCATCATGATAGCTGCAAGGATGAGGTGAATGATGAGCGAGCAGATTAAGGCTGGGTGAGAACTCCTGCGACGTAACATAGAATCACCTGCTTTTGTGAATCAAGGGATTTGGAAATCCTATAGGGACCTCTTATCCGGAAGTTGATCTATGAGCTGGCTGTACAATCCGAATTCCAACGTTATGCACCATCTCTATCGGCTCATACGCGGCACGGTTTGCACATCGCGCCGCGAATTGACCGCGCGGCACCCATGAACCGCCCCGGATGACCCTACGCCTGCCTTCGGCTGGACCGAGAGGGTTTTGCGCTGGCGCGTATTGATAAGTCTCCGGGTGAAACCAGTCGATGCACCACTCGTAAACATTTCCGCCCATGTCATAGCACCCATAAGGACTAACGCCCTCCGGATAGCTGCCAACCGGCGTTGTTCGTTTGAGACGACTTTCGGACGAATTCGTTTTGGCTGGATCCCATTCGTTTCCCCACGGATACTCTCGCCCATCAATGCCTCGTGCTGCTTTCTCCCACTCCGCTTCTGTCGGTAGACGATAGGCATCGCCCCCCAATTCATTGAGATAGCGCAGAAACTCCCGGGCGTCGTACCAACTGACACCGACCACCGGACAGTCCGGCGCATTGAAGCGCGAATCGGCGTGAAAGCGCGGTGGATAATACCCTGTGGCTTCCACGAATTGTGCATATTGGGCGTTAGTCACGGGGAACTTACCAATATAGTAGGCGTTGAGTGTCACCGTACGCTGCGGTTCCTCATGGTCAGTTTTTCGTAGTCCCGTTGGAAGTGTTCCCATGATGAATGCTCCCTCAGGGACATAGACCAACGGGTAGCTTAGTAAATCAATCGTAATCTCTTGCGGGGTTGACATGGGAATATACCCACTTGTGATAATCCGAAGAGGTTGGAAGATAAGGTATAGTGCACAGAACCTAAGGATGTAATAGAATAAAAAAATTGTAACACCAAACCGTTGTTTTTTCAAGTTAAGTATCTTTTCTATAGTGAATTCTAAAAATAAATAGACATCTTTCCAGTCTGCCCCCGGACGGGATAGGCATTGTAGCAGAGGCACCTTGTAGGAGGGATTTCCGAATCCCGATACGTATAATCGGGGCTAGGAAGCCCCTCTCACAGTGTTCAAATAATTATGAAATTTACTATAATACTGGTGGGATCTAAACTTCTTGCGTTCTGCACGTCTAAACAGAGCACAATACTCTCTAATTATGTTGACAAGATTTACGAAACGCGCTACACTTTGAACAAGTCAGATCCAATACAAAAAGGCGGTAATCTATCACGTTTTACGTTACATGTGAGAAGGAGGTTGACATTATGAGTATTTCACCACGCACCTCTCAAGAAACACCGGCAGGTTCAATCCACTTTGAAGATCTCCCGACTGTAGATGTTGTAGATGAAACCGATCTGGTTTATCACCAACTCTGCCTCGCCGATACCTTTGGAGCCGGCGATGGGAAACCTTTTCATGTGGATGGCACACACCTTGCCGTCTTTAAGTATCAGGATAAATTTTACGCGGTTGATAACCGCTGTCCGCACATGGGCTATCCGATGTCTGAAGGTAGTGTCCGAGATGGTGTATTGATTTGTCATTGGCACCACTGGGAATTCGACCTCAAATCGGGCGGTTGCTTCCTTGAATTTGGGGATGATCTGAAAGCATTCCCTGTTACAATACGCGATGATGGGTATCTGTACGTTGGGCTTGCCCGTGGAGAACGAGACGCAGCGAAACGCCGTGTCATTGACCGTGGCAAGCGTGCCCTTGAGCGAGGGCTCAAAGATCGGAGTTCCTTCTTCATTGCGAAAGCGGTCACGGCACTCACCGATGCAGAGGCAACACCACAGGAGATTATTCAGCAGGGACTTCACTATGGTGCCCATAAGAGCAGCGAGGGTTGGTCTTCCGGCGTAGCGATTCTTACACTCGCAGCGAATCTGTGGGACGAGGTGGCCTCGAAAGATCACAACCTATTTCTCGTGCACGGGCTTGTGCAGATTAGCCGTCGGACGTCGGGGAGTTCGCGTCCATACCGTGCGCCCTTTCCACAGATGGCAGAGGAGCACGACCTCACAACCCTGAAACGGTGGTTCCGTTATTTTATCGATAAACGGGACCGGGGTGCCGCGGAGCGCATTCTGCTCACACTGAATGACCGTGGCTACGGCAAATCGGTCATAGCGGATTTCGTGTTCACCGCTGCCACTGATTTCTATTTCACAGGCGATGGTCACGCCGTCGACTTTGCGAACAAGATGTTTGAGGCGTTGGATTACATCGAATGGGCCGGGGCACACGAGATCTTGCGTCCAATTGTGGTTGATTTGGTTAGCCGGACGCGGCATGAAGAGACATCTCGCTGGGCGGACAGTGTGCCAGTGCTGGAGCCGATTTTCACTCAGTTGGATGAAATCTGGCAGGAGAACCAAGCGAACGAGGCAGACCTCGATATTTCAGAGTTCACCCAAACGATGCTTGGCGACGATTTTGTGCCGATTGTTGCGGAGATTGAGGAGAAACTTCGCGCCGGCGTGAAGCCTACTGACATCTGTCGCGCCATGACTTACGCCTCAGCGATTCGGACGGCACGTTTCCACCTCAAGAATGAGGGAGATTGGCACGACGTTGCAAACATTTACTCCTACGCGCACGCGCTTTACTGCACGTTCCACTACGCGCCGAGTGCCGAACTTTTGCGAGGAATCTTCCACGGTGCCGTGTTCCTGAACTACCTACGCTGGTTGAACATGCCCGCGGCGCGTATCCCTCGTCCCGGTCAACGGCTTGACGAAACCTACGACTCCGTTGATGAGATGTTGGATCGTTTGCAAGAGTTCGCCGACTTCCAAAAGGTCTATGAAGCAGAAATCCTTGTGAACCAATATCTGGAGGAAGGACACGACGTTGACGCGCTCAAGCGTGCATTGGCACACATTCTGCTCCGTGAAGATGCGGAGCTTCACATGTTCCAGGTGCTTGAAGTCGCTTTTCGGCACTATGCGTTGACTGATGATACTGAGGAGAAGCGGATGCACCTCCTCGCGGCGACCCGCTACATCACTGCACAGAAGTTGATGAAGAATATCCTCTGGTCAACCGAGAATGCGGAACGTCTGGCACGTGGCGAGTTGCTCAGTGAACGTGAGGATGATAATTAGGGAGTCAAACGAATAACGAAAAAAGGACGCACCAATTTGGGGGCGTCCTTTTTTCGTTATTTGTTCATGTTAAGAAGTTGGGCAACAGGAACCGAGATTTTTTCAAAAACTCGGTTCCTGTTTGCATTTTGTACTTTCTTTTCACGTCACGTGAATCCATATCATATATGTGGGGAGACGATTGATGCAATCACCGAAACAGTACCTTTGGAAATTACCAGCTGCGTTGATGATATTAGTCGCTTGGATTGGCTGCGGTGGGGGGGCGAGAGTTACACCGCCCTCCCCTCAAAGCGGAGAAATGATGGTTAGCTCTGATGACATGCAGCCCCCGGACGAAACAACGGTTGATATTGGGGAAAGTCTCGTGGAAATTGCCCAACGTGTGAGTCGTGAGAGCACAAAGCGGATGGTCGATCTCGTGTTTGTTATTGATGGAAGGTTGGTAGGGAAGGAGCCGGAAAAGATTCAAAGATGGCTCGCCGATATGGCAAGCGTTTTTGACGAATCAACGATTGATTATCGGGCTTCGTTCATTTGGTTTCGAGGGGGTGCCTCACAAATGCGGGGCAAACTGCTAGAGAAAGGGCTCACCATATTTGAAGAAGGTTCTGGCAAATCGCCATTGAGATTTAAGGGCGTGGTTGCTAGAGATGGGCTTGACGCAATTATGACAGGGTTTACAGAGTTGGAATTCCGCTGGAATGCTGAAAAGCAACACTATCGGGATAGCGAAAAGCACGTTTGGGAGGACAAAAAGCGCGTTTGGGATGGTGAAAAACACTTTGTTGTGATGACAAGTGAAGCGTTGAAAACGGACTGGGGAGCCGGACGTGAAAGTGAACTCGTTGAGAAAATTCTAGATCGGTGTAGAGAAAATGAAATTCGGATTCACATCATTGGAATCAGCGAAGAGATACAGATACAATTAGCTTATTTGAGCGGTGGTGAATGGTATGAGGCACCCGAAAATCTACGCAGGGAGGAGCAGGTGCTAGCAGACATTTTTATGCCCTTCATACCCAAGGTTGACGAGATTTTCAGGCGTATTGCTCAACATATTGCTGAGACAGTACAACAACCGGTCGATCTGGTATTCCTCTTTGACTCCAGCTTGAGCATGGACAATAAAGTGGACAAGATCTGCACAGGACTGAATGCATTGGTTGAGGTTTTCGATGGCGAGGGGCTAGACTATCGGTTTGGAGTTATCCGATTCTGGGCAACGGGAGGGAGCGGCAGCTCGGTTTTGACAACGAAACCGCCGTTAAATGCCGAGCAGGTTAAGAAACTGTTTCGGAGACCTAGGCGTGGCAATGAACATCTGCTAGACGCAATTATGAGAGGTGTTTCCAAACTCCAAACGCCTGCTAATCGGAAGCTAGTGCTGATTATTGTCACCGACGAACCCGCCAGTAGCGGGCCGGGAACAGGGTATACATATACACAGGCGATCGAAGCCTGTCGCCACCTCGGTGCACAAGTCAACATTATTGGGGGTGTCAGACCGTTGGCTTCTCGTAGTGGTATGTTTGTAGATGCTGACAAATTCCAGCGGCTTATCATCGAAGCCACAAACGGAACAGGTTACATTATGCCGGGGGTTGTGCCACACTGGCGGGATCGGTTCGGTCGATAAAGTGGGCTGAGTTGTGTTTTGGGCAGGCACAAGACCCCAATGGATTGGGATTAAGAAACCTACCCCTACATTTGGTCTTTCTACACGATGTTTATGCAACCAGTTGTCCACGAGTATCAATCTCATCGCGCAAACATTTGCGGCAGTAGTAGATCGGATGCGCTTTGCGGTAAATAAAGCCTTTTGCTTGTGTGCCACACTTTTCACAGGTCTGATCCTTGATTAGGTGGATTGCCTTGGTTACTTTTGAGGAAGATGCTGTTTTCACCTGAAGTTCCTTTCTTTGTGTATATGAATCATACTTTCACTAGGTTACGAAGGGGCTTATATTTCACAGAACGTTAATCCTTGTTTTTCCAAATGTGAATTATACCACACAAATATAAAGTAGTCAAGCAAAATTATTAGAATTTCTATATATTATGACGATCTTGACAACGTATGAGACCGTGTGCTATCCTTATGCAACTTAACTATAGAAATTGCAGATATAGGTGATTAGATTGAGTACAAAAGTTATCGCCGCGATGAGCGGCGGTGTTGATAGTTCAGTGACCGCGGCATTGATGGTCGAGGCCGGCTATGATGTGATTGCAATTACCATGCGACTTGGTACGCACGACACGATTGAGATCGAGTCGGATAAGCCGAGCTGCTGCTCGCTTGAGGGTGTTGAAGACGCGCGGCGGGTTGCTACACAGCTGGGGATACCGTTTTACGCCGTCAATTACGAAGAGCTTTTCCGCCAGAGCATCGTTGATTACTTTGCTGACGAATACGTTTCTGGACGGACGCCGAGTCCGTGCGTCATCTGTAATCAGGACCTGAAGTTTGGAAAGCTTCTTGAGCTCGCAACGCAATTGGAAATTGACTACGTGGCGACAGGGCATTACGCCAGAATTGAACGCGAGCCGGAGACAGGAGGCTATATCCTACGCAAAGGGCTTGACTCTCGCAAGGATCAGTCTTACTTTCTATTTTCGCTGACACAAGCACAGTTGAGTCGAGCGTTAATGCCACTTGGTGGGTATGCAAAGGATGAGGTAAGAGCGGTTGCGCGGAAATATCAGTTGCGGACAGCGGAGAAGCCGGAAAGTCAAGAGCTCTGCTTTATTGCAGACGATAACTACAAGCGATTTCTCAAGGATCGAATCCCTGAAAAGATTCAGGAAGGTGATATCGTTGACCAAGAGGGTCGTGTGCTTGGAGAGCATCAGGGAATCCCGTTTTACACGGTTGGACAACGCAAAGGGTTGGGGATCTCTGCCAAGACGCCGCTCTATGTTACGGAATTAAAGATTCACGACAACACCATCGTCGTTGGAAAGAACGAAGCCCTCTTGGCGGATATGATGCAGGTTGAGGAGGTAAACCTCATCACGATGGATCAGCTGACTGAGCCGATTCGCGCGGATGTCAAGATTCGCTATAAAGATACAGGGGCACCGGCGACGATTCGTCCACTGAGCGATACGGAGGTGGAAGTCAAATTTGATCAACCACGTCGCGCTGTAACTCCGGGACAGGCAGCGGTATTCTACGATGGTGATACCGTCGTCGGGGGCGGCTGGATTAAGTAAATTCGTAAATCTATCCATCGCTGGTGTATCGGTGCAGATAGAAGATGGACATCCTTGAAGCGCAACATCGAAAAATTATCATTATCCTCGTTGTCGTGATATTCGCAGGCGGGGGGTATTGGATGGTAAAGCATTTTCACCCCTCGCTTTTTCTCGGCGAACCCGATCTCATCGTCGAAACGGAAGTAGCTCCACCTGCGCCCACTCCAAAGGCAGAGATTGCTGTCCATGTGACGGGTGCGGTAAAGTCGCCGGGCGTTTACTATCTTTCGACCGATGCGCGAGTCCACGAGGCTATTGATAAAGCGGGTGGGGCAACAGATCAAGCCGATGTTCACAGCCTGAACCTTGCTGCGAAAATTCGTGATGGAGAGCAGATTGATGTTCCAGAGCTTCGTCAAATCTCCGATGTGCTACAGCATGAACCTGTCTCCAATGCTGCTCAAGGAGACGCTATTCCCATCTCACCGGTTCCCTCCGTGCCCCTACAGGCTTCCGCAAAAGGGACTGCACCGTCGGACGGGTCGCGCATTAACATCAACACCGCTACCTTCCAAGAGTTGCAAACGCTACGTGGTATTGGTCCTGCGATGGCACAACGCATTATTGAATACCGTCAAACCTCCGGTAAATTCTCCACCGTTGATGACCTCACAAATGTCAAAGGTATTGGGGAGAAAACGCTGGAGAAAATTCGGACTAGCATCACCGCTTATTAGGAATCCGGTCAAAGAGTTTTTTTTCATTTGACCCTTGATGCAGGTGTGCTATAATTTCCTAAACTTTGTACCCTTTTTTACAAGGAGGAATAAGTAATGTCAACCCTCGTACATATCGGTGTCCGTGCCACCAATTTAGAAGAGACCATTCGATTTTGGCGCGATGCCCTCGGATTGAAAGTTTTCTCGACGATGGACGGCTGCTACGATCTCACCGATGGCTACCACAACTTCCGGGTCTTTCAGCACAATGGGCCCGAACGTCCACCGCACGTCGGTGGAATGTTGGACTATCTCCACATCGGTGTGCGTGTCCCGGATTTACAGGAAGCCGCCAAGCGGTGTGAGGCGAATGGGTTCACAATTATATCGGACGGGGTCGGCGGCAAAGAATACGATCCGAATTCGCCCCCGGACGAATCGTTCAAGGTAGAAGATCCTGACGGGATTGTAGTAGATGTGACGGCGGACGATGATCAGTGGCCAGGCGTCCAACCACGATAACGAGCAATTTTTGTTCTTGAGTTCAAGCCCTATGCACAGCACATAGGGCTTTTTTTTTACCTGACTGAATCTGTCACTGCCAATCGTTCTGTCGTGTATAGGCATAAAAAACGCTTGACATCCACTTTACTCATTTGGTATTATTCTACCCGCTCTCGATTGTGCCGAGGTAGCTCAGTAGGTAGAGCAGTGGACTGAAAATCCATGTGTCGGCAGTTCAATTCTGCCCCTCGGCATCCCTATCCTTACGGCCTCATCATATGTGTTGAGGCCGTTTTCCTTATACGCCGGTGTAGCTCAGTTGGTCAGAGCGGTTGATTCGTAATCAACAGGTCGGAGGTTCAAATCCTCTCACCGGCTCCACCTCCGCATTTATCCCTCCCTCTTTTTCAATTCCGCACTACCGAAACCGAAGATAGGTTGTAAAGAAGGATTGTAGCCCATCTGGGGCTATCTAAACTTTTCTCTACCTACTGCGTCTACTACGGGACAAACGCCATGAAAGAAGATCCAGATCGCTACCTCGTAAAAAGAGCACAATGCGGAGACACTCGCGCTTTTGGTGAGTTAGTTCAGAAGTATCAGAGGCGAATTTACGAACTCGCTTATAACTTTACTCACCATCCAGAGGATGCGTATGATCTGTCTCAGGAGATTTTCCTTAGGAGTTTCAAGGCACTGAATCGTTTTGAAAGTAAATCTACATTTTACACATGGATTTATCGGATTGCTAAAAATGCGTGTATCGATTATACACGCCGTCGCGCAAGTCATAAAAATATCTCTTTTGTTGAAGAATTCCCTGCGGACGATTTCCTATTCCCTTCGGGCGGTCCCGAAGATGTTACAATGCACGGCTTAGAACAGGCAGAACTTGGCAGGGAAATTAGGAATGCAATCCAACAATTATCTCCTCGTCAGAAACAGGTGTTTATTTTGAGGCACTATGAAGGATTAGCACTTCGCGAAATTGCTGATACGCTCCATCTGCGTGTCGGCAGCGTCAAAGCCCATCTATTTAGTGCGACGCGAAAACTACGCGATCTACTTGCACCTTACTTAGAAAATTGATTTGTCATGAAATGCAAATTAGTAAAAAAAATAATACCAGCATACATTGAGGGAACCTTGTCTCCAAAACGGTCCCAGCGATTAGAACTTCATGTTGACACCTGCCCTCATTGCCAAAAGGAATTGCAAACCTTTGAGGAAACAATCCACCATGCTAGCAGTCTACCGGTGGAGTATCCCACACCAGAAGCGTGGAAAGCGTTTTGGCCCACTCTCCGTGTAAGGATTTCGCAAAGTCAAGCATTTGAAGAAAACCGCCTTCTCCTTTGGGTAAGGATGCATGGGTGGAAAGTGGCAGGGGTGGCTTGCGTGCTGACTCTCCTTGTAAGCTTCTGGGGACTTTCCAACAGTCGTCTATTCAAAGCTTCGACCGATAATCCTACTTTTGATACGCTAATCTCTTCAAGTTTCATGGCTGAAATTCCTGTAGAACAGTTGCGCGAACAGGTAAATCATGAGCTTCAACGCCTAGACGTGCCTTCGGTTTGGGACAACCGGAGTTCGCTTATTGATGAAATTCGACTACCAAATTCGGAGGCTTCCACCGACCTCGTCAACCAATGGTTCCATGTCATTACTTCTGAAATTGACGTTGAGTCTGTTGGAACTGAAGTTTTCACTGATGCGATTCCTTCGACGACAGATCGAATTGATTTGGTTACCTTGGATTAAAGATACTCCCAAAGGAGGATATTCTCTATGAAACGCCGTTACTTACTATTGCTCTCAGTAATCCCTGTGGTACTCGCACTGGTGTTCTTGATTCCGCTAATTAGGGCAGACGCTCCGGTTCCCCAATTAACAACGTCAAGCGAGATGGCTGAATTGGTTGAAACCCTCAAAATTTGGAAATTGGTCGATGCGGTTTCGCCAACATCGGAGCAAACGGTGCCCTTGTTGGAGCAATTCAACAGGTTAGAAAAGTTAAAAATGCAGTATCGGCAGGAACACCGGCAGAGCATGAGCCAGCTAAAACAATTACAAGCCACCTCAATTGATTCTAAGGCGGAACAAGCTGAATTGCAAACTGCCTTAACATATCACCGCGAAGTCGAAAATGGGTTCATTGCCGAAAGACAAAAGATCATGGAAAAAATTAATCAGATCCTAACTGTTGAGCAGCAAGCCCAATTTATCCTTTTCAGCTACAGTTATCGCCAAGAACTGAAGCAAGCGTTGCAGAGCTTGATTGCACTGCAAGGACGGGGGAAGACAAAGGATATACTTGCAGCTCAATCCGTGATCAAATAGCACGTTATTCTCTACTATAAATGGAAAAGCCGTCTTAAAGAGTGTCTTTGAGACGGCTTTTTTATTTTCTATCAACTGATTCACTATTTGTTTATGCTGATAGCTCTTCTCATTATCTATAGTAGATTTTAGAATTAACGAGACACTCCAAATCGGCGCAGTTGGAAACAGCGCCTACCAAACATGGGGGGCGAAAGTGTCTTTTTATTTTTAGAATTCACTATAAATTACCGGAGACCATTGCCAACACTTCAAGTCCCAATCATGTCCCTTCACCGCAAGCGCTGCCGCGTAGCCGGGCGCAGGGTTTAACGCTTGTAGCGACCAACGGGAGCTTTCATGGGGATGGTTTGGGGTACGCAGCAGAACTGCCGGTTCCCCCGGCGTCAGCGAAACATCGAACGCACTCAAAGGAATAGACATCCCTTTCCCTTCTGCTTTGATATAGGCTTCCTTGCGCGTCCAACAGTTAAAGAACCCTTCTTTCCGCAAGTGCTCAGGGAGGGCGCGGAGCACAGCCGCCTCTCGTGGTGAGAAGAATCGTTCGGCAAGTTTCTCAGTTTCAACATCAGGACGAAAATATTCGATATCAACCCCAATCTCCCGGCCGCGAGTGAGGCCGTAGAGTGCGATTCCGTGGGAGTGAGACAGGTTGAAACAGAGTCCTTCCGCACCGGTCTCTTCGGTCAAAGCTGGCTTTCCGTAAGAGTTATAACAGAAGCGCAGCTGGTCTGGTTCCCTGTCCAGATAACGGCTCAAAATATTCCGCAGCAGCCCGCGTCCAGCGATAAAATGTTCTCGGTGTTTCTGGAAGTAAAATCTTTCAGCTCTGGCACGCTCGTCTACCGCGAGCATCCCCTCAAGGGTACGCAGGTAGGAGGCGGACACCTGCAAGGATGCCTGCCAAACATGGACCGCATTAGTGGGTAGTACAAGCATTTTGGGTGGGGAATCCCATGAAGAAGAGGGCATCGGTTTTACCTCAGCCGAATTTGTTGGGTCCAGTTTCACAATGATTCGGTCGAAACCTGACGGGAAACGAAAATCAGTGCATCCCACCACCGAATCGCGCTTCGTATTTTTCCCATACCTCATCGGAGATAGGCACACTCGCCGCTCGCACGTTTGCTTCTAGCTGCTCAACGTTCAACGAACCGATATTATTCCCATGAATCCGATCGTCTAGCAGGCAGAATTGAAGGGCTAATTGGAGCAAATCTACTCCCTCCTCCTGACACCACTTCCATCTTGCCCTCGCAGATTCGAGGTCGGGGTGATTTGCCCATCGCCCTTGCGCCACTTCTGCGTCAATATCAACCCCGGTCAGCAAGCCACGCAGAATTGACCAACCGTTCATAACGCCGACATCGGCTTCGGCGGCGGCGGGTAGAACCGTATCCGCAGCGGTCTGACGAGCTAAGTTATAATCGTTGAAGCACAAGAGGAGATCAACATCGCCGGTGGCAATTGTCTCCAGATGGAAATCGTGCGGGCGCATCCCGTATCCGACAAAATGAACCAACCCCCGCCCTTTACACTGTAGAACGCCATCTAACGTTCCACCCTTCTCAAGCGTCGGTTCAATTTCGGACGGATCATGGATCAGCATACCGTCGAAATAGTCTGTGCCGATCAGCTGCAGCTGCTCTTCGACATCCGCAACCGCACGCTCCGCGGAATAATCGGGTCTGCCATCACCGTAACCGCCCCATTCCGCTGAGGAATGACAGCAAAGACGCCCGGTAATTATCACGTCCTCGCGTGGTATCTCCTTCAACGCCAAGCCGAGTTTACGCATAGAATCCCCATAGCAGCGAGCGCAGTCGAAATGGTTGACGCCGATACTGATAGCATGTTTGATGAGAGCAATGGCATCCTCATCAGAGACAAAACCGAAGTGGTTGCCGAACCCCTGTGTCCCGAAAGGAACGACGGGGATACTTAGCTCTGTCCGTCCCAAACGGCGGCGCGGTATGGATAATGTTACGTTTGTTGCCATAGATCACTCCTTGAAACCATAGACCGATTTCCCTAAAAAAACCTTTTAACAATATCCCAATTCTATATCAGATTTTGATCCGCTGCAAGCGAATTCTAAGAGTAGTAGGCATACTCCGTATGCCGTAACTTGCACACACCCGTAGGACGAGCATTTTGCCCGACCCATTTCAAGCGGAACGCTGCCCCGGCGCATCCAAACCGACATCCCCTAACGTCCCGAATAGCTCTTCAATGCGTTGCAGATCGGCTGCTGGCAAAGGACCACTCAGAATAGAGTCGATATTGGATCGCAGATGCGTCGGGCTGCCCGTGCCGAAGAGTATTACATCTGTACCGGGTTCATGACGGCAGTACCGATATGCTGCGTCGATAACTGTGCGAGCACCGCCCGAACGAATCAGAAAACCGAGCGGATGCTCCTTCTCCGCTAGCCAAGCGGGCAATTTCCCCTCGTTTATCAGTTGCGTAACCACGTGGTTCAATCTGCCCGGCTTGCTAAACAGTAACCGCACGGCAAACATATTCAACACACCTATCCCTTCTGCCAGTGTATGTTTGAAGATCTTCTCACGTGCCGATTGGTGCATGAGATGAAAAGCAACCATCACCACATCAAAGCAATCCTGTTGCACCGCCCGTTCAAGCGTCTCGTGATGGGGGTCTTTGGGCGGAACCTCCGTGATACCGAGAAAGCGGAATTTCCCTTTCTCTTGCTCCCGTAGCAGTACAGGGACTATTTTCTCCACAGCATGGTCGTAAACCGAAGGTTGTACGCCGTGCAGGTGAAACACATCCACAAAGGTCAGATTCATCTTCCGCAAAGAGGCTTCCAATTCCCTGACCACCTGCGCTGGTAGTTTTCGACCTGTGTCATCAGCGAGCGTAGCCTTAGTCGAAATCACCAATTCGTCTCGATTCCGTCCCTTCAGCGCTTTTCCAACGATGGCTTCTGTGCGGTAGTTCCGCGCTGTGTCGATGAAATTGACTCCTAGATCAATGGCTTGTTGGACGAGAGCAATAGATTGAGCTTCACTTCTGCCGGTGGACTGTCCCAACCGGCTATACCCACCACAGCCAAGTCCCGCCACACTTACCTGAAGTCCTGTGTTTCCCAGTGTTGTATATTGCATAGTCTTTAATAATAAAATGCTGATATGAATCCTCAATTCGATCAATTTTGTAGGGAACGCAGATCTGCGTTCCCTACACTCACGCTATAATTACCGCAACCCCAATTCTACCCAAGTGGACACCAACCGCTGGATACGCTGGTTATCGCTTTGGAGGAAAGCATCCGAGAACACGCGCCCCGGCTGTCCGTACTGAACCTGCTCCATCAAGTTTAGGACCCCTTGATAATCCTTCTTCAGTAGCGCGATGTGTTCTGGAAGCGTCGGCTCAGGTGTGAAATTTAACGCTAAGTGCCGTCTGCCGGGTTTACCTCCAAAAGAGGCATGCCAGAGATTCATGTTCAAGAAAAAGACATCTCCGGGCTTTGATTCGAGTGGAAAAGAGGGCACCTCGGATCCGGGGAGGTCAATCTGCGGAGTTGGGCGATCTGGAGGTCCCTCGCGATCCCCCAATCTTTTGAGGTCATCGTGCAACGGCGATCGATGCGAACCGGGGATCACGCGCAAGCAGCCGGTATCTTTCGTGAGCGGATCTAGATACAACGAAACTTTTATAAAGAAATAGTCCTGTGTGCTGCCACCATCTGGATGCCATCTTGTATCCCCAAGATAATAGTGTCCTTCAGAGCAGAGCCAACGGCATCCGTCTCCTAACAGTTGGCAGACCGTCTCGTAAATGCGATCATCCGCCACAAGTCCTGTCAGTAACGGATGTCTCTCGGCAATCCCATAAACCGACTGTAGTCGATGGTATCTTGACTGCTGCTTTTCGTCTAGCACGGGTTGTCCCTGCCGGTCTTTCTCAAGCAGGTCGTCGAAAACCCGGCTAATCTCCGTCATCTCGTCAGTAGAAAACGCCTGTGGCAACGCCAAAAAGCCAAACGTTTGAAAATGGGCAATCTGTTCTGCTGTTATCACAATGGTTCTCCTAGGTCAACTGCCAATCCGCGAATGTAAGGACATTTGGTTTGCCTGTAGAAAGGATTTCCGAGTCTTGGCACTGTGGGAGGGATTTCCTAATCCCGATTCCCTACAATCCCTTACTCAATTTATTATACCAATTCTTTATTGAAATGTGTCGTAAATTTGCTTACATCAAGTGGATTAACGATGAAATCTCTATTTAGGATACTTTAAGATTTGTCAAATCCAAAAAAGCGTTGATTCTTTATGTAGCCTTGTAGTATTCTAATCACCGCAGTTTCCACAACGAGGTCAGGATACCTTCTACACATGTTTCCACTTAATCAAGGAGCCAGAAATGTCTCTGTGATTATCCTCACCGAAGGGTGGCGAGTTCAAAGTGGTTGGGCGGGCAGGCGACCCTGGGGATATTCCCATCACCGGCGGGCAAGGATTTATCCTGACCGCGCAACAGCCAGCAACGTTTACTATCTCCGGTGAAGTGTGGACCAACGTTTCAGGCACCGCTGCCGCACCATCATTGGAAGGCATCGAGGGGGGAAATACAACTCCCGTTTTAGCGTTGAGGGGGGTGGTTGTTGATGAATACACCGGCTTAAATAAGTCAGGCTTCCGAGTGACTGTTAAGAATCTTTCAGCCGGTAGAACCGCTGCTGCTATTACTGCCCCCGATGAAGCGGGCTATCGGTTCACCGTCGTTGACATAGAAAGAGGACGGGCAGCTGCGATTGGAGACATCCTTGAAATCTCTGCACAGTCAAAAAATCCGTTTATCGGGGTGCACCCCTTACAGTATACAGGGGTTCGTCACTGCCGAAGATATCAAGCACAGTCTAATTCAGTTACCAGAACTGGTCGCCTACGAGATACCGGCGGAGACAGAGCTGTTAGCAAACTATCCTAACCCCTTTAATTCAGAGACGTGGATACCGTATCGGTTGGCGAAGAACGCTTCCGTAACTTTGACCATTTATGACGGGCCTGGTCATGTTGTCCGCACGCTTGAGGTTGAACATCAGATTGCAGCGGTCCACGATAGTCGATCGAAGGCAATTTACTGGGATGGTAGAAACAGGTTCGGTGAGCAGGTAGCGAGTGGTGTGTACTTCTATCATTTGTCCGCCGGGGATTTTTCCGCCACACGGAAGATGGTGATCGTCAAGTAAGAGCGTGGACTCACTGCCACATATCGCTCCGCCCCGGTGCTGCAATCAGTTCTGGCACCGGTTTCGTAGGGAACAACGATCGTTGTTCTCTACCCGGAGCAATACAACGAAATCGGGAGATTCAGAGCTAGGGTCATTTAATTCTCTTGTGAGAGGGATTTCCCAATCCCGACGGGAGGTGTTCACAATGTTTGATCTGAAATCGAAAGCGCGGGAGGTCATCGAACGCGGCTATTGTGTCCTTGAATCGGTCTACGATGACCGTGAATGCGAACAGATGCGCGCTATTTTCAAGCAACTGTGTGAGGACAAGGACGGCTTTTCGTCCGAGCAGCCCCAAATCAGTTTTCACCCACTCTTGGAGTGGGGTCCTGAGATGGCTCCGTTCTTTGCAAAGCCGGTTGTTGTAGACGCTATGGCGGAGGTTTTTCAGGACGACGTTCGCCTTGCACACAGCGGTGCTGCTGTCTTTAACAATGCGCTCGTCGAAGAAACCCTCACCCACTGGCATGTCCATTACGCATGGGAGATTCCCTCGACCGGGCTGCAACGGGAGAATCCGGAGCGCGTACTTTGCAATATCTACGTGGACGGATCCAGCTCTCACATTGGGCCCTTAATAGTTCTACCACGTAGCCTCAACGATTCGGTCGATCCAAAGGGCGATGTTGAGGAAAAATGGGAGGGACAAGTAGAGGTCGTGGTTCCACCGGGATCAGCGGTCATTTTTGACACCGCTGTATGGCACTGCTCCAGGCGTGGTAACTCTTCCGAACTACGGCACCTGTGGGGCGGACACTATCAGGGGTGGAGCAATCCGACGCCGCATCCGGAGGATAACACAGCCGAGAATCCGACCGTTGTTGCGTACAAAGCGGAGCTGCCGGTACTCCGAGGGTTGCTAGAGGGACCCAAATGATATAGAGGCTCTCTGTGCCTGCCCTGCTGTAGGTCAATTTTCCAAAATCGACATCGGGGTGTCGAGATATGAATCTCGACCTACGGTTTATCTATCGTGTGTTAGGCTATTTCTTCAAACAGAATAGGCGAATACCTTTGCCTGAAACATACGCAGCCGTATTGCGAGGCTTCCACCGATACCCGATATATCGCTCTGACCTCTCCATGTAACCGGGCGACTCAGTTCATCGCCGGTTAACAGATCGCTCTCTGCAAAGGAGTAACCGGGGATTGGATCTGCGTCGGGGTGGATTCGCGAAGGCACCCCCCGAATCAGCTCACAGGCGATATAGCCACCGTTTTGGCACCGGTAGTTGAGACGCAACTCGTCCTTGCGGCGTTTGACGCTCGGAATGGTGAACCGCCCTTCTACCTCCGCTTCAATACCGCAGAAGCGATGCGGCAGCCAACGGGCGAGCATCAACACCCCCGGTTCGCGTTTGATAGCCGGTTCGCTCTCCCGGTAATTGTGGAGCGATGTGTGTCCACGATACATCGTCGCCCAGTAGCCATCAGGCAGCTCAAAAAGCCCACCCCATGGTCGCGCGCCCCCTGAGTCCGGACTACCAGATGGACCGCATGGGATAATCGCACGGCGTTCCGGGCGATACCAATGCGTCATATCACGGGTAAACGCAATCTGGGCATCGTTATGGTCGGTCACCTGATGGTAGATCTCCACGAATGCGCCGTGCAGATTTTTGTCGGTTGGATAGCGGAAGTAGCTGCAACCGTAAAACGACACATCCGGCGGGTCCTGTGGGTCCGGAAATAGACACAGCTCGGCGTGGGGCCAATGCCAGAAATCCTTAGTGCGAGTCAACCCAGTCGCCCGTCGTCCCATCCCTCCAACCCTGATGTACGCAAAATAGCTTTGGGTATCCGGATCGTATTGGGCTGCGCTGCCGCCGTCAGAGCTCATGTCACCTAACTTGCCAACACACTTCCAATGGATACCGTCTGGCGAAGTCCACCCCTCTACCCAGTGGCGAGAGGTCATACGTGGGCCTTTGTAAGCGGAGCCTTCATACTCCTGCCTGCGCCATCGGTTGTAAGCCTCCTGCGGATCGAGCCGTTCCTCAGTGTCAGGGTCAAAACTGGCTCCAACCTGACCGATGGCTTTGAATCGTTCTTCGGGAGGTGCTTGGGGGTCTTCAAAGGGTGTACCGGTCGGTCCGTTCGCAATGATGTTGTTGGCTGTCGCTCCCTCCCATTCAACTTGTCCTAGAGGCGGACGCATCCAGTTATAGCCGTCCTCGCTTACCGCGTAGCAGAGGTGATGTCCACCTCCGAGTCCCGGATTACCCGTCACCCGCGGATGTGAGCTATAGAGCAGATGGTATTTTTCCTCATTCTTCCATACACGGAGTGGCACCATCTCACCGCGTCCGTCCCACTCCTGATCTGCTGCAAATATTGGACCCACTTTCCGCGCTTCCTCAATCGTGATACGCACACCAACGGGCGCGTCGTACAGCTCATACCGTCCTGCCCGATTGACGCCGCGATTGCCGGGAAAGGTGGATGACCAATCAATCAGCGGCATCCAATCGCCCTGCGCTGATATGTCTCTGACGATAGCGGCACGCTCGCCTTGCGCGAAATCTTTTATTTTCTTTGTCATCAATTTTTCCTCCGTTTGTCGAGGGGGTGTTCTGTTTCTGCGGTCGTCTGACCTATTCTACTGGTTTTCATCGTTCACGTCTACGCAAAAGCAGCACCTTCAATGTCAAGGCATAACGTTGGGATGCTACCCAACAATGGGGTGGCACTTTTTTCGATCTCTTGCTATACTATTGGCATATTGAGTTTGGGTGGCGGATGGATCTCCGGATGAGGATCTGGATTTACCACAACAACCGAACCACACCGATAGCAAAAATCATCCCAAAACAGATAATCGTCTGACTGTAACCCATAAGAGAACTGGAGGCAACCATGAAAGCAGCGGTCTTTTACCAACCCAACGTTCCGGTATCTATTGAAGAACTCGACATCCAACCGCCGCAAGCGGATGAAGTGTTGCTAGATATCGTTGGCGCGGGTGTTTGTCACAGCGACTACCACTATGTGGATGGTCACGTCAAGCGTGAGCCAACCCCGTGGGTCATGGGACACGAAGGCGCGGGAATCGTCCGAGAGGTCGGGCCCGGTGTAACCAGCGTCGCGCCCGGAGACAAAATCATCCTCTCTCTTGATGCGATGTGCGGTTACTGCCGTAACTGTAGCAATGGCAGTCCCGCGTTGTGTGAGACACATCCCCCCGGCTCCGTAAGTCGCATGACAAAAAATGGGGAACCGTTCTATCACAGTAGACCAACTTTTGTTGAACAGACCATTGCTCATGTTGATGCGTGTGTCAAAGTGCCGGACGACACACCGCTGGAAAAAACGTGTCTCATCAGTTGCGCGGTCATCACTGGCATCGGTGCTGTCGTCAACCGCGCGAAGGTCGAAGCCGGTGCCTCGATGGCGGTGTGGGGCTGCGGCGGTGTGGGACTGAATGTCATTCAAGGCGGTGTCCTCGCTTCGGCGGGCAAAATCATCGCAGTTGACAGAGTCCCATATAAGCTAGAGTTGGCTGAACAAATGGGAGCGACACATTTCGTCAACGCTTCTAAGGAGGATCCTGTCCAGCGAATCAAAGAGATCACCGGCGGGGGTGCTGACTATGCCTTTGAGGTTGTCGGTTTCCCTGCATTGGCGCGGCAGGCGATCGATTCGGTCCGTACCACCGGAACTGCCGTAGTGGTTGGGGTGCAACCCACAGACGAAGAGATTTCGGTTGACGGATGGCATCTGCTACTGGACCGAACACTGATGGGTGCCTTCCATGGTGCTGCCCGTGCGCGTGTTGACTTTCTCTGGATCCTCGATCTATACAATCAGGGAAAGATTAAGCTTGATGAACTCATCTCGCGCTACCGTCCATTGGACGAACTCAACGAAGCCTTCGACGATATGAACCAAGGGAAAGTCGCACGGACGGTGCTGGTGTTTGAGTGAGGTGGGTATAAACACGGCGAATCTCCTTGAAGGCGGAGAATATCCATGAAACTGTCTCAAGTTCAGTAAACACTAAGGAGAGTGGCAAGCTATGAAACGTTTGATGAAACGCGAGGGACAATTCAATTTTGTGCTTGAGGACGCCCCGATCCCTTCAGTAGGACCACAGCAGGTACTTGTCCGCAACAAAGTCACGCTCATCAGTCGCGGTTCCGAGATTGGTGGTCGGTATACCAATGAGGGGGTTGTTGCACACAGTTCGATGGGATATTCCGCTGCAGGCGTCATCGAAGCGGTGGGGACCGAAGTCACAGCATTCTCACCGGGGGACAGAGTCATGGCAAGTGCCCCACATGCCGAGTATGTCGTTGTTGATGCCGAACCGGGTACGGGTGTTCGACACCTACCCGACACATTGACGTTTGAGGACGCAACTTTCTGGCCCCTTACGACCAGTGCTGTCATGTGGTCTTGGGCTTCGGGAGTCAAACCGGGCGATACCCTTGTCATCCTCGGCGGTGGACTCATCGGCAATCTCTGTATGCAGACCATGCGGATGACAGGGCCACAAAGGATTATCGTTGTTGAAGGAATTCCCGTGCGCTGCGAAATTGCAAGGAAGTTGGGAGCCGACAAAGTCATTAACTTCAACGAGGGAGATCCTATCGAAGCGATCAAACGTCTGACGGACGGTGCCGGGGCAGATGTCGTCATCGAAGCCGTCGGAGGACCCGCTGGGGTTTTAGCATTTTCTCAAGCTCAAGACATGACACGGACGGGCGGGACAATTTTTCTAATAGGTCTCTATCACAAAGAACCCCTCCAGCTTGATGTTCAGAAAGTGATGGCTAAAAAGATCCTCGGTGCCGCACACCTCCCCTACCGGCGGGTTGAAGCGTCAAAGGTGGCATTGGGGCTGTTGCTAGGTGGGCAAGTTCAGCCTCAAGAGATGATAACACATCGACTCGACGGAAGAACGGAAGCGGTCGAAGCCTTCAGATTGCTCTATGAACGGCTCGACGAAGCGATGTGTGTTACATTGCGGTGGGATGAGGATTAGAACGTTCTGCGTTGTTCAAATTCCGTATGGGGAGGTCAACCAAAAAGCTAAACTTATATACATAACTTACAGCCCCTCTTCCATCTCATCTAGATCCGTCACCTCGTCTTCTTCATAATACTCTTCAGTTGGCTGAAGCTCTTCCAACCCATCTGCCTCCTCGTCTTCCTCGCTCTCTACGGCAACGAATAGTGAGTCTTCTAAGCGTTCTTCGGGTTGATCTAACTCCTCGTAGTCAATCCGCCCTGATCTCAGTTCATCAATTGCAATCGTAACAGGTTTTTCGGCATTAGCCATTAACATAGGCAGGCTATTTTCAGCATTAATTTCACGTGCCCGTTTCGCTGCGATATTCACAGCCAAATACTTGTTACCGCTCTGCTCCAAGATATCCTCAAGATAGATAAGTGGCATTCTGAGTGACCTCGCAATTTATGGGTAATTTGGGAAGTATATATTATCAGCGATTGCCGAAATTGTCAAGATAATTTCTATCAATCGGTAGGGCTATTCAGTTTTCGGCTTTTTAACCAGCTGGGGCGAAACGTCGTAACGAGGGAATCGCTTGGTCGGTGAAGTATCGGGATTGGCAAATCCCTCTCACAGGAAAATTAAATGACCCTATATCAATCGGATCCATCAAACCCTTTCGGTACTGATGTTGTTTGTCTATCACCAAACACATAAACCAATCTCATGCCGTTTCGTCCAAGTATTAGGACGAAATTCAACAGCGAATAGGGGAGGAGTCGAAATGAGAATTAGCGAAGGATTTTCAGTCGGATTTGCAGCGATTCACGCGAATAAGATGCGTTCGCTCTTGACGATGCTCGGAATTGTCATTGGTATCGCTTCCGTGTTAGCGATGATTGCTATCGGCGATGGGGCCAAACTGATTGTGCTCCAGGACGCCCAAAAAATTGGCGGTGCTAATCAAGTCACACTGTATCGGAGCAGCCATATCCGTAAAGGCAGTGGTCGTTGGGAACGGAATCGCAGCAACGAATATTTTGAGTATGGAGATGTGTTGGCGATTGAAGCCGAATGTCCTTCTGTCGAGGGGGTCATCCCCCGTATTCCACAGTGGCGTGGGGTGCTTGTGCAAGCGGAAGGCGGCGCTGAGAAACGGACAGGGTATGAAGGAATTACGTCTTTCTACCAAATCGGAATGAACTGGGAGCCTGCAACGGGGCGTTTTATCACGGAGGAAGATGTTACCGATCGGTCTAAAGTCTGTGTTCTCGGATCGGATGTAGCACACGAACTTTTTCAGGGTCAAGATCCAATCGGCAAGACAATCAAAATCGCGCGCGGCTCCGGCAACAGGCGCCGTCGCTGGCAACAACGCAGCCAAGACAGAAGTATGGAACGGTTCACCATTGTGGGCGTGATGAAGCCGCGTGGACGGAGTCTCCGTTTCGGGTGGAATCTGGATGACCGGGTTCTCCTTCCTCTGACAACCGTTCAGGAGCGATTTACCGGCAATGACCGGGTGACAATGATTTCCGTCCAAGCAAAGAACGTTGAATTGATTAACCAAGCCAAGGAAGAGGTCACAGAGGTGATACGGAAACGGCACCGCAATCAGGACAACTTCTTTAACGTTTGGGAGATGAGGGCGGGTATGGAGCAGCTGTTCAAAATTAGCAAGGTTATCAAAATCGTTCTCGGTGTCATCGCCGGATTTTCGTTGCTTGTGGGCGGCATCGGCATCATGAACATGATGTTGGTCTCTGTAACGGAACGTACGCGAGAGATCGGCTTACGAAAAGCGGTTGGTGCCAAAAGTCGGGATATCCTTCTCCAATTCTTGGTTGAAGCGATTGCGATGTGTAGTGTCGGTGGTATCATCGGTATTGGGTTGGGTGTTGCTGCCGGGCACGGGATGGCAAATGTTGCAGTAAACATCGTTAAAATTGTCCCGGAGTGGCCCGCTGTCGTCTCTACGGAATGGATGATTATCTCCGTTGCCTTTTCTGCACTTATTGGTATTGTCTTCGGCGTTTATCCCGCAGTAAAAGCCGCGCAACTATCGCCTATCGAAGCATTGAGAACAGAATAGAAACGTTTGTAAATTGTAAGGAACCGGCGAACAACTGAACGAATCAAAGGAGAAGATCGCATGAATCTCATCGAATGTATTATGATTGGGCTTGCTAGCTTACGTCGTCATCCACTCCGTTCTGGATTGACTATCTTGGGCATTGCCATCGGTGTTGGGGCAGTCGTGAGCATGGTTTCAGTTGGTGATGGTTCACGTGCGCTAGTATTAGGGGAAATTGAACGCACCGGCGGGTTGACCATGATTGAGATTACTCGGGATGATTGGGATCGGCAATCAGGGACATTCAGCAGAAGGGCGGGACGTACCCTGAGACGTTGGCGCAGAAATCGTGCTGAACATTTGGAAACCCAAGATATATACGAGATTATGGAAAGAGGGAGAGGTGTTGTTCATGTCGTCGGTGAAGATGACATGCCCGGCTGGAACGTATATCATGAGGGAGCCAGTAGGAACTCTAGGGTGGTTGCGGGGACCGCAGGGTACGATCGATCACACAACTGGTATCCCGTCATGGGGCGCTTCTTCACTGAGGAGGAAGTTGAAAGAGCGAGCACGGTCACCGTTATCGGCTATAAACTCTACGATGAAGTTTTCAAAGGTGAAGATCCAGTCGGCAAGGAGATGAAAGCGACACGGACAACGAGTTGGGGCCCTCGCTATGACGTGCGTTTGACTGTGATTGGTGTGATGGAAGAGAAAGGCGACGCAATGGATACCGAGGGGTGGGATGAGCGTTTTATCATCCCCCTCACGACCTTTCAGCAACGCTTTACCGGACGGAAGGAGGTCGAGCGTATCCGTGTGGAGGCAACAAGCCTCGATGAGGTGGAAATTGCGAAAGAGGAAGCGAAGCACATTTTGGGTAGGCTGCACAATAATTCTGGAGAGGAATATCAATACTGGACGGCACAGGAGGAATTGGCAACCGCCGAAAAAATCGGGAATACCATGAAATACCTGATGGGTGGAATCGCACTTATCGCGCTCTTTGTCGCAGGAATCGGTATCATGAATATCATGTTGGTCTCGGTCACAGAACGAACGAAGGAGATCGGGCTGCGCAAAGCACTTGGGGCAAAGCGGCGCGATATTTTGACACAATTTCTGATCGAGGCGTTGGTCTTAAGTGTAACAGGTGGTATCTTTGGTGCAATTCTCGGTATTTTTCTAGGGAAGGGGAGTGCTATGTTAATCGCCAAATTTGTGTGGGAGGGCAGTAATTGGCCCTCGGTCATCTCCTACTCTACCATGCTCATCGCCATGGGTGTCTCTGTGAGCATTGGGATTATCTTCGGATTATATCCCGCTTACAGAGCGGCAATTTTAATGCCGATAGAAGCGTTGCGTGAGGTGCCGGGAGACGAAACTCTCAAGATTGACGGGGCAGAGTTTAAGCTTGCCCCCCTCGCTGGAAGATTTTGGGGACAGCTATTGGACAGCTTGGTCTACGCTGCCATCGTTGCGATTCCGTTCGGTGTATGGACGCGTATCGGATTAGAAGGCACCAATATTGTGCTCTGGGTCGCTGCCTCCATTGCGTTACTATATTTACTCTTTCAAGACGCGCTAAATGGACGCAGCATCGGCAAACGACTCATGAAAACAAGAGTTATTGATTCAAAAAGTGGGTTACCTTGCAATTTGTGGCAATCTATTCTTCGCAATCTATCACTGCCGATACTTAGCGTGATTGACTGTATCTTCATCTTGGGAGAGAAAAAGCAGCGGTTGGGTGATAAGCTCTCAAAGACACTGGTAGTCAGAGTTACATAAGGCGTTAGGTCTAAGCAGCAATTTTCAAAAAAGGAGTGATCAAATAGTGAAAAAGATAATAGGAACTGTTGCGATTCTGATTTTAGTGACCGTCCTCATGTCATGCGAGTGGATTAGAGGGGGCGGAAAAAAAGAGGGCGCAGCTGAGAAGCGGGTTGAAGTTGTGAGAAGTGGAGATTTCCAGAAGCTGATTAGCGCGACAGGAAACCTCGAAGCACTCATTGATGTCGAAGTCAAAGCAAACGTTGCCGGCGAAATTATTAATCTGTATGTAGATGACGGAGACTACGTTGAGAAGGATCAGATACTGTTAGAGATCGACCCGGAACAGTACATTGAAGAAAAGAAGCAGGCAGAAGCCGATGTCGATGCTGCCGTAGCACAACTCAGGCAGTCAGAACTCAACATTATATTGAAAACTGAAGAGCTTGAAAGCGCACGTCAGCAAGCGGAAGATAATGTCAAAATTGCCCAATCGAATTTGAGAACAACCCAAGCGGTTTCACAAACACAGATTACTTCGGCAGAAACGGATATCCAAACGACGAAGAACCAGTTGGATCAAGATAAGATTGCGCTGGAACAGGCAAATATCGAACTGAACCGGGCAAACATAAGGCTCGCAGAGCTCCAAACAGAACTTGAGTCTGTAAAAGTGGAGCAGGATAACGCCGAATCTGAAAGGAATCGGAACCAGGAACTGTTTGAGAAGAAACTGGTTTCCAAGAAATCATTGGAAGAAGCAGAATCGAGATATGCCAATGCAGATTCACAATATAAGACGGCTCTTAAGCGATTAGAGTCTCAACAGGAAACTGTAAATTCTCAAAATAAAACTATCAAAACAAGAGAGACTGCGATCGCAAACCGAAAGCTAACCCTGACGTATCAAGAGATGAATTTGAAGGAACTCAGTAAAATGAGAAAGGCGGAGGAGGAGGAGAAAAGCCTCCAACTGCAAATCACTCAAACCCGCCTTGGGGAGATTCTGGACACTATCGACAACGAAAAAGTTGTCACTGAGCAAGGGGCGGTGAGCGCGAAAGCGAATCTCTTGCGACGCCGAAGCAGCTTGAAGAACCAAGAGGAACAGTTGGAGTGGACAACCATCAAGGCACCGATGGCTGGTACTGTAACCCTACTCGAAATTGAACAGGGCGAGATTGTGACCTCCGGGCGCTCGGCATTCTCGCAAAGCCCCCCGTTGATGACCATTGCAGACCTGTCAAAAATGGTGGTGAAGACCTATATAAACGAAGTCGACATGGAACGACTTAGGATGAATCAGCAGGCAAACATCAAAGTTGACGCATATAAGGCCAAAACATATGAGGGTCGCGTCGCTGAAATTTCTCCGAGTGGAGAGGAGCGGGATAACATTATTACCTTCGAGGTAATGGTTGAGGTGGTCGGCTCGCCGCCCGAATTACGTCCCGGCATGAGTGCCGATGTCGATGTCGTCACCTATGAGGAAAAGGATGTCCTGATGCTGCCGATTGATGCGATCCAAGATGAAACATCGGCAATCGCTACGGCGAAAGTTGGCACCGATGCAGACGCTTTCAAAACAGACCAAGAGGTTGAGCTCAAAACGCTAACCGGAAAGGGCTTCAACGGAAAGATAACTAGCATCAGCGGCGACCGATTGACAATCAGTCTCGATAGCTCCCAGCGCGGCTTGCGTGATGGTGAACGCACCTTCACACTTTTGGTGAACGGTAAACAGAAAGCGGACGGAGTTTCGACAGACATTAAAATCACGAAAGATAAGTTTGTCATGCTTGATGCAAAGGGTGATTCTGAAAAGGGAAACGGCAACTCAAAAGGACAGAAAGGAAAGCGCGTTTCTATTGAAACGGGCGAGCAGAATGAAACCGATGTCATCATCAAGAGTGGATTGGTGGAAGGCGATCGGGTAATTTTACCTGAGCGGAAAGGATCTCCACAGGGACCAGGTAGACCTTCCTAATCCATCAGTTCAAAATACAAGCGTCTCGGGTAGCCGAGGCGCTTTTTTTGTGCCCTTTTTGTGCCTTTTTACGCAGCTGGTAGGGGTATTATAGTGAATTCAAAAAATAAAGGTTCATGTAAAAAGAAAGTGCAAAGCACGAAGAGAAACCGAGTTTGCCCCCCGTGTCAGGGGAGTTGCAGGGGGGTTGAAAAAACTCGGTTGCTGTTGCACGATTTCTTTACATGAGCCTCGGCTTTTTAACCAGTTGGGTCGAAACGTCGTAACGAGGGAATCGCTTGGCCGGTGAAGTATCGGGATTGGCAAATCCCTTTCACCGGAAAATTAAATGACCCTAAACGCAACCTGTTTTTGCTTTGACAGAGGATTTCATCCATGATAAAATCCGGGGGTTAGTATAAAAGCTAAAAAACAGGCACGATAATATGAAATTGCAACTCGCTTTGGACTCAAGCAATAGTCAGGAAGCCAAAAGCATCCTTGAGAAAGTTAGTGATCTGGTGGATATTGTCGAGGTCGGCACACCCTTGCTCATGAAAGAGGGGGTAAAGGTTGTCACAGAGATTAAGAACGCTTACCCCCAGCTTGAGGTGCTCGCGGATCTCAAGATCATGGATGCAGGTGATATTGAAGCACGCATCGGGTTTGAAGCGGGTGCGGATATTGTGACAGTGCTTGGCGTGGCGCATGACGTTACAATTCGCCGCGCTGTGAACCAAGCTCGCCCCCTTAATAAGCAGGTGATGATAGACCTGATAGCGGTCGGTGATATTCGGGAACGCCTCGATCAGATTGGACCTATCGCCCCAGATTACTGCTGTGTCCACACGGCCTTCGACCTCCAAGATCGCGGTATGCCCCCCCTACGGGAAATTCAGCTTGCTCAATCTGCCCTGAAGGGGACTAAGATGGCAGTGGCGGGCGGGATCCATCCGGAGATTTTGCCAGATATTCTCGCATATCGTCCGGCGGTCATCATTGTGGGCGGTTTTATTATAAACCATCCAGACCCCCGTCAGGCGGCTCATGAAATCAGAGAATTGCTGCCTTAAAGAAGGGAGATCGGTGAAGGTACAGGCATATATCAGTCAGATACTTGACGAACTAGACAAGACTGTGGAACATGTTTGCAACGATTCGGCAGAAAAACTGGTTGATGCGATTATCGATGCCGAAACCGTTTTTGTCGCTGGGGCTGGTAGATCCGGTTTGGCGATGAAGAGTTTTGCTATGCGCTTGATGCACATGGGCTTTGATACTTATGTCGTGGGAGAAACTGTAACTCCTAGCGTTACGGAGCAGGATGTACTGTTCATCGGCTCCGGTTCGGGTTCAACCAGTAGCTTGGTGGTCGGTGCCAACAAAGCCGATGCCATCGGTGCGACCCTCTGCCTCATCACCATTGATGAAAACTCACCGATTGCTCAACTGGCAGAGGTGGTTCTCACTATTCCCGCCCCCTCACCAAAAATCAACAGAGATCTCGGTTTTCGTTCAGTACAGCCGATGGGATCTCTGTTTGAACAGAGCCTCTTGTTGACATTGGATGCGATCGTCCTCCTGCTGATGGAGAAAGCAGGAAAAACCCCGGAGGCGATGTTTACTAGACACGCCAACCTGGAATAAGGGTAAGGATAGACTTGTCCATGATTATTGACGCACATGCTCACATCTTTCCGGAAGTCCGCGGCGCAACAGGGAGAGGGACCACCCGTGGGCCGGGTTATGGTCGCATTGCCGTCGGTGATGAGGAAACCCAACTGTTACCGCCGTATAATGAAAAAACCGTATTCACACCTGAAATGCTTATAGCAAATATGGATTGGGCGGGTGTCGCCAAAGCGGTGTTACTCCAAGGGCCGTTTTACGGGGAATGCAATTCGTATGTCCTTGAGGCACTGAACCGTTATCCGGATCGTCTTGTCGGTGCAGCGTATTTCGATCCATGGGGGACGAACAATCGCCAAGATTTTGAGAACCTCATAGCGGCTTCGAGCTTTCGGGTGGTCAAACTAGAATGTTCTGAACCAACGGGACTTTGTGGCGTGCACCCCAATGCTAGGCTTGATATGCCCGAAATTACCTGGCTCTGGGACGAACTTGAAGACCGGGGATTGGTGCTGACGCTTGATCTGGGAGGTATAGGCAGCCGCTCTTATCAAACCAATGCTGTGCGTACCATTGCAGAGGGGCATCCGGACCTGCGGATTGTTATTGCACATCTGGGGCAACCGAACCCATCGGCGGCGGCGAATGCGGAACGTTGGGACTTATGGCAGGAGCAGATTGATCTTGGGCAGCTGCCCACCGTGTGGTTTGATACCGCCGCTTTGCCAGCCTATCTGCCGGACGAGGATTTCCCCTATCCAACTGCGGAACGGTATCTCCATCTCGCGCTTGAACGGATTGGCTCCTCAAAAATTTTATGGGGCACGGACCTACCGGGGCTGCTACGTCATCTAAACTATCCACAACTGGTGAAGTTGGCAAAACGACACACACAGTCGCTCTCACCCGATGAACAAGCGATGATCCTCGGAGAAAATGCGATGCGTGTTTACGGCTTTAGTTAAATTGGTCAATAAGGGGATAATCAAATGCACCGAGATGCGGAAATTCTGGTTATCGGGTTGGGGGCGATGGGGAGTGCTGCCCTATATCACCTCGCTCGCCAAGGCGCGGCACCAGTTGGCATAGAGCAATACCCCGTCGGTCATACGCACGGCAGTTCTCATGGCCATTCACGGGCATTTCGAGTTTTCTATAACGACCCCGTATACGTGACCTTGGTGAAAGCCGCCCTTCCGTTGTGGCAGGAACTAGAGACGCTTTCTGGTGAACAACTGCTTACCCCCAACGGCATGTTAGCCTTTGCCAAACAGGGGAGTGAGCGATTGGATCAGAATATCCGTGTCATGCAGCAGACAAAAACGGCACACGAGGTGTTGACGGCTGAAGAGGTTGCCTCCCGATTTCCAGCCCTTCAACTCTCAACGGGCACAGTCGCCTGCTATACGCCGGATTCAGGTTTTCTAGACGCAAGCCGTTGTGTCCGAACACATGTATTACAAGCCGAGCGTTTTGGGGGGACAGTTCATAGCGGGGTGGGCGTCCATCACATTGACATCAGCAAGGAACATCCTGAAATCGAGACATCGGCGGGCAGCTATCGCTGCAAAAGGCTTATTGTTGCCCCCGGACCGTGGGCTTCGCAGCTGCTCAAAAATCTCTCATTGCCACTTGAAGTGACCCGCCAGCAGAAATTTTACTTTCAGCCACAAGATGGAGGGGCGTTGTATCAGCCAGACCGTTTGCCCGTCTATGCGGACTACGACCTGCACTACTACGGCTTTCCCTATTATGGTCCCGGGATCAAGATAGCGGATGACGGGCATGGCCCCGTAACCTCCCCTGAAACGGTTGATCGAACGCTAGATTTGGACGTACAGACTGCGCTGGAGCAATGGCTCAGAACAATTATGCCCGGCGTCAACCCCTCCTTCGTCGAAGGTGCGACCTGTATGTATACACTTACGCCAGACCACGACTTTCTTATCGGGCATCATCCGTTGAATTCCAACATCTTTGTCGGAGCAGGGTTCTCAGGACACGGCTTTAAATTTTCAACCATTGTCGGTAAGATCCTCGCTGAACTTGCAGCTGACGGCAAAACGGATTATCCGATCGACAAATTCCGACTGGACCGTTTTGGATAGACGGATCTGCTCATGTAAAGAAATCGTGCAACAGCAACCGAGTTTTTTCAACCCCCCTGCAACTCCCCTGACAAGGGTTTCCCCCTGATAAGGGGGCGGGGGGTTAAAGGATTATCCGTTTATGCACCCGTTTGATTGGCTAATTACGATGAAATGTCAACAGAACCTAAAAATGAGGTGAACCAATGGCTAAAACCTATCGTACTGGCATTATCGGCTGCGGCGGGATGGGACGCGCGCATTCGAGGGCTTACACCCAAAATCCGGCGACAGAATTGGTTGCAGCGATGGATGTAAACACGGACTCGGCGAAACGCCTTGCCGATGAATTCTCTGTCCCCACTGTGTATACCGACTACAACCAGATGTTAGAAAAAGAAGTACTCGACATTGTGAGCATCACGACATGGCAGGGAGTCCGGGCTGAGATTACGATTGCTGCAGCAAAGGCAGGGGTCAAAGGCATTATCGGTGAAAAACCGATGGCGGCATCTCTAGGGGAAGCAGACGCTATGATTGCAGCGTGTGAGGAGCACGATGCCAAGTTAGTCATCGGACATAACGGACGTTTCAACCCGGCAAACACTGAGATTCGGAGGCTTGTCCAAGACGGTGCTATCGGACAACCGACGTTGCTCCATCGGAGGTCAAAGCCGAATGCCGGCTTGCTTAATATCGGCACACACGCCATAGATGGGATGCGATACCATCTGTCAGATCCGGAGACGCTCTGGGTGATTGGTCAGGTTTCTCGTGCCACGAATAGATGGGAACGTCGCTCACTGTGTGAAGATCTATGTATGGGGCTGATCTGCTTTGAAGGCGGTGCGCGCGGTGTCTATGAAAGCGACCTACCCGAACCCACAGTCTCAGCAGCAATAGTCTCCGGAACAGATGGGCAGATCAAGATGGGGGAAGATGGGGCTGTGCTGCTTCAGAACAATCAAGCGAGCGGTTGGCAAGAGATTCAGCCGCGTCCGGAGCTGACCGATCAGTACCAGGAGCTAATTGATTGGATGGAGGGAAAAATCGCTGCACATCGAAGCACGGGGCGACAAGCGCGGTATACAATGGAGATCATGATGGCAATCTACGAATCGTTACGGATCAAAAATGTGGTCACGATGCCGCTCGAAACCAGCGAATCGCCACTGGAACTGCTGATAAAGGAGGGGGTTTTCCCTGAGTTGACGGAGGACCGTTACGATATTCGGAGACCGTTCCCAGAACAGGAAAAACGCTCATAAACCGACCGACTTCATACTCTGGAGGGATTCTATGAAACTCACCGAACAACAGGTCAATTTTTTTAACACTTTTGGCTACCTAGCGTTTCCTAGCCTGTTTTCGCCCGACGAGGTCGCTTGGATTACCGAAGAATTTGATTTCTCCATCCAAAACTTTGGTGCGGGCAAGGAACACGATGGCTCAAAGCGAACTATGTTCGGCGGACCTATTGAGCATCGTCCAAGGCTCTGCTCATTGCTAGATGATCCACGTGTTCTAGGTGTTGCCGGTGGAGTTTTGGGTGAGGATTTCAACTACGCCAGCGGTGACGGCAATTATTACACCGGCGACACAGGTTGGCATCCAGATGGCAATTGGGGACAACTCTTTTCCTGCAAAATTGCATTCTACCTTGATTCGTTGACAGCAGATACCGGTTGCCTGCGAGTTATCCCCGGCAGCCAACGTCCGGAACATTTTGTGAGAGCAGGAGAGATAAACCCAAACCAATCGGAAGAACTTTTCGGTGTTCCGCCACAGGAGTTTCCCGGTAGCGTTGCGTTGGAAACGAATCCGGGCGATCTGGTTATCTTTAACCACGACACCTATCACGCCTCCTTCGGCGGTGGCAAGCGGCGGCGGATGTTCACCATGAACCTGACCCGCCACTGTGCAACCGAGCCAGATCTGAAGACCTTGCGCCAGTATTTGAGCATTCATTCCCCCGGTGGCTACAACGTCGACACCGGTGCCAGCATGTACTATCCGCTCATACTCGATACCGCCGATGAGAAGCGGAAGGTTCATCTTTGGCAATGTGTTGAGATCCACAATGAACTGTTTCCACAATACGCTCGGGAGACGTATTCAAACCTTCGCCCAATGTCTTGAGAAACCAATACAGCACGTCAAGCCGCTTTCGGGAGGTATTGGGACAATAGCTTATCAATGTCTTCGCGTTGATCCGGTTGAAATTTGTACCCCTCAAGCCACTGTGGGAACCTGTCGCCTGACACATTCAAGCCGAGGATATACGCCTCTTTCCCAAAGCCGAGTTTATAGTCCCCTTCCTCTTTCCATTGGAAGGCGTGTAGGTCTTTCCACTCTATAAAGCGTCCTTGGTAGTAGATGCCCGCTTCTGTGATCACAAAATGGCTTACAGAGAACAGAAAAGACAGGAAAAGTATTAACGATGGCATTAAAAACATCTGCGGTAAAAATGTCCAGCCGTTCTTTATCACCAGCATGATTGAGGCAAGTATAGCGCAGGTAAAAAAAACGATGCCAAGTCCCAAAGATACCTTGTGGAGTCTTGGATAGAGTCTTGATGTGGGCAGATAGTACAAGATTTGTCCCTTTGCTTGCCGCTGCCACAATCGATAGCAAGGCACTGTCATCAAGATATCAAGCAAACGATTAACTGACACTGCTCGTACCTCCTTTAGCGATTATCATTGGAGTTCTGCTGCCATAAGTTTCAAGTTAGGTACAACCTTTTCCGTTTATCAACCGATTTTAATATATCATAAAATTGGCTTAAATAGAACTAAAAAAGGTCACAAAGAACAACGGCAGCCGATCATATAGGCACAAAATGAAGAAAGGAGACGCAGTTTTCTCCCCAGCCAAAAAAGGGGATCCCCACTGCGAAGATCCTAATGAACTTTGAAGAGATTAAGCGGCGTCTGTTGGGGCTCGACACCGCCTGCGTATGTGATGGCAATAAGGCGGGGCGCGCTGCCGACCCCACGGTTCCAGAGTTAAGGGTTATCGATCCTGCCATCCGTCCTGTCCGAACCGGACTCAAACTTGTCGGACGGGCGCACACAGTAACCTGTCATGAAGATTTTCTCACAGTGATCAAAGGGTTGCGGGATGCCGAGCCGGGGGAGGCCCTTGTGATCGATACGCAGGGGAGTCGTCGTGCGGTGGCAGGGGAACTTTTTCCGACAGAGGCAGCACGGAAGGGATTAGCGGGTATCATCATCGATGGTCCCTGCCGGGATACCCAAACGATCCGAACTTTAGATGTGCCTTACTATGCGCGTTCATTCAACCCGATAGCGGGCACAACTCATAAGATCTTCGAGACGCAAATCCCGATCGCCTGCGGCGGTGTTATTGTGAACCCCGGAGATATTGTCTTCGGCGACGATGATGGGCTTATTGTCGGATCAATCGAAGAACTGTCGGCAGCAATTCCAATCGCCGAGGAAATTCAGCGGAAGGAAGATTTGATGCTAAAGCGGATGGCAGCGGGTGTAAGTCTGTTTGAAATGTTGAATTTCGAGGAACATTACGCAGCGATGCGTGATGGAGAAGAGAGCAAACTAGAATTTACAGTTTAATCAAATAGGACTTACGTGAACAGTCAAAGCCCCTCCCCCTAGGGCTATTCAGTTTTCGGCTTTTTAACCAGTTGGGGCGAAAAAGCGCAACGAGGGAATCACTTGGCCGGTGAAGTATCGGGATTGGGAAATCCCTCTCACAGGAGAATTATAGTGGACCTTAGAATTAATGGGACACGCCAAACCTTGCATCGGTTCCCCCTTGACAAGGGGGGCGAGGGGGGTTAGGGGAGGTAGAATAAAGGGGGGGCCGATGCGGTGCGGTTAGAAACCGCACCTACCGGGGGGCGAAACGGTTACAGGGTGACAACCGTATCGGTCTGGAACGATTTAATCGCTGCCTCAATGATTTCCTGTGCTGCAAGCCCCGCAGCACCAGAGGCATCAATTTCATCGGGTGCGACCCCATCCACAAGCTGTTGAATCCACGCACCAATCCGTGTTGAGAAGGTATCTGCGAATGAGTCCATGTGTCCCTCCGCTCCCGGCGGCGGATTGAAATACTCTTCGACTTCGTCACCTTGTCGAGGGAAAAAGGTCAATCTCTTAAACACCCCATCAAGGACAAACTGCCCATTCGTTCCCGCAACCTCACACCGCTCATTTAGCCGTCCCGCATCATAGCTGCCACTGAGGTGTCCAATCACACCGCTCTTAAACTTCAGGTTAATCGAAGCATTGCTCCAATTCTGTCGTCCCGGTGCCCGTACTGCAAAGGCGTGTACCTTCTCTACTTCACCGCAGAAGTACATCATCACGTCGAGCGAGTGCGGGTGCAAAGCTCTAAGATGGAAGAACGGCGAGGTCTCATTCGGATTTTCGATCCATAACGCCATGTTGATAAAGAGCAGATCCCCTAGCTTTCCCCCCGTTACCCACTCCTTCGCCTGTAACGCTAGCGGTGTGAAGCGGTGATTGAGATTTGTCGCCAAACAGACATGCTTCTCCCTCGCTTTGTTGACCATCTCTCGTGCGCGAGCGACATCGTTCGATAGCGGCTTTTCGCACAGCACATGAAGTCCCGCCTCAAGTGCCTGCATCGTTGGCTCGAAATGAGCTCCACCGTTTTCAAAGCCTCCCGTCGCAACACTGACGGCGTCGAGTGTCTCATTTTCTAAGAGGGATGGAACACTGTAATATGCCTTGACCCCAAGCCGTTGTGCCGATTCGTCCGCCCGCTCTTTGACCATATCGCACACAGCGACCAATGATGTCCCCACGTGTTCATGATAGACGTTGGCATGTGTATTTCCAATGCCCCGCATCCCAATAACCGCCACACGTAACCCCATATAAACGCTCCTTTCCCGGTTTGTCAAACTCCGTATGAAGTGCGTAATTCCTAAGTTACGCACTTCAATAGGGAACAACGATCGTTGTTTCCTACGAACCCCTTATGGATTTCTGTTGTAGTTGCCCAATTCATCGGGCGTTGGAAGTTATTCTATGCGGCGATGAATCGCCGAACTACAAGGGTTTGAGCATTCAAGTGCGTAATTCCGATATGGATGATAGCACCGGAAGTTTACCATCTTTTCCCTCCGCAGCGCAAGGGTTAGGGTTATTTGGTTCTCGCATATTATTGTCTGAATCACGGATTAAGGAATTACACAGATAAAAGGTACTCACGATAACCCGCATAACGCAAGCTGATAGTATTAGGCATACGAGTTGTAAGGGACGTAGATCTGCGTTCCCTACGATGGCGTAGTCCTTTCGCTCCAGAGGAGCGATATGTCTATAGGCTGCCAATGTGTCCAATTTTGGCAGATAGCAGATTGTTCCTTCCATCGTAGGCGGGGCATCTTGCCCCGCTCGAAGAATTAAACGACCCTATGAACCAATATAATCGTTTTGACAAGAGCCGCAAATCGTGCTATAATCCGCATTTGCAACCCGTGGATTTTTGAGGCGGGTTCAGCACCTTAAAATCGCAGGAGTTAATAATATGCCACTTGGAAGAAAAATACGTTATGGAATGGTCGGCGGCGGTCCAGACGCATTCATAGGAGCGGTTCATCGAAAGGCTGCAGCACTCGACGGAGAAATTGACCTTGTTGCCGGGGCGTTCTCTGCATCACCTGAAAAATCACAGCAACAGGGTGCGGAGTTGCTACTTGACTCTAATCGCGTATATAATTCATATCAGGAGATGGCGGAAAAAGAGAGGGGTTTGCCGGAGGGAGAACGTATCGACTTCGTGTCCATTGTGACGCCCAATCACGTTCATTTTGATGTCGCTAAAACATTCATTGAGGCAGGATTTCATGTCGTTTGCGATAAACCGATGACAACGACGTTAGAAGATGCGGAAGCACTTTGTGATATAGTTAAGCAGCACGATGCGGTCTTTGCGTTGACGCATAACTACACAGGGTACCCGATGGTGAAGCAAGCCCGTGAGTTGGTATCGCAGGGGACGCTCGGATCGGTGCGGAAAATTGTTGTTGAATATCCGCAGGGGTGGTTGGCAACGTTTCTGGAGGGAGAAGGCGCGAAGCAGGCAGTCTGGCGGACAGACCCAAACCAGGCGGGCGTTTCATCCTGCATCGGGGACATTGGATCACATGCAGAAAATCTCGCTCACTACATTACCGGCTTAGCGTTAGAAGAGATTTGTGCGGACTTGACCACTTTCGTTGACGGGAGACAACTCGAAGATGATGGGAATATCCTAGTCCACTATAAAGGGGGTGCCCGGGGAGTGCTGTACGCCTCACAAATCTCCGTTGGCGAAGAGAATAATCTTCGTATCCGTGTCTATGGCACAGCGGCTTCGCTCGAATGGCATCAGGAGAATCCGAATTATCTCTACCTCCGTTTTCCAGATGGTCCTGAGCAGGTGTATAAGCGCGGTAACGACTACGTTGCTCCCATTGCAGCGCACAACTCACGATTGCCCTTCGGACACCCAGAAGCGTTCATAGAAGCGTTTGCGAACGTTTATGTCAACGCTGCACGCACGCTGGCTGCCAAACTCTCCGGCGAAACCCCAGATGAATTCGATACAGATTTTCCAACGGTGCAGGATGGTGCACGGGGTGTTCACTTCATCCACAAAACGGTCGAAAGCGGAAATAAACGGGGCTGGGTAGATGCAAGCTATACACCACCGGCATAAAGCGAAATGTAGACTCAAGTTAAGAAATCGTGCAACAGATTTAATGAATGAACTCCCCGATAAATCGGGATACAAAGCAACTTGAACAATGTGAAAAAGATCTTCTCACTAAATAGCCCCAAAGGTTAGTAAATTTCACACTGTGGGAGGGGCTTCCAGCCTCGATTATAGGGATACCCATTTCAGTAGGGAACGCAGATCTGCGTTCCCTACGAATACAGATAACGAACTCATGAACCAACAAGGAGAAATAAAATGGCAAGACCGGTAACACTATTTACGGGGCAGTGGGCAGATTTACCACTTGAAGAGCTAGCACAAAAAGCCAGTGATTGGGGATATGATGGACTAGAATTGGCATGTTGGGGCGATCACTTTGAAGTGGATAAAGCCCTTGAAGACGAGGGCTATTGCCAAGGACGACATGACCTTTTAGCGAAATACGGACTCAAGGTCTGGTCAATTAGCAATCACCTTGTCGGACAGGCGGTTTGCGACAATATTGACAGCCGCCATGAAGCGATCGTGTCACCTGCTATCTGGGGCGATGGCGATCCGGAAGGGGTTCGTGGGCGCGCTGCCGAAGAGATGAAAAATACCGCCCGCGCCGCAGCAAAACTCGGCGTGAGCGTCGTCAACGGATTCACCGGCAGCAGTATATGGCACCTGCTCTACTCCTTTCCGCCCAACGATCCTGCACAAATTGATGCTGGCTTTGAGGATTTTGCCAACCGCTGGAATCCAATTTTTGATGTGTTCGATGAGGTCGGAATTAAGTTCGGGCTTGAAGTCCATCCGACTGAAATCGCCTTCGACATTGTGAGCTCAGAACGCGCCATCGAAGCGGTCAATGGGCGTGAAACATTCGGGTTCAACTACGATCCAAGCCACCTCGGCTATCAAGGTGTTGATTACGTTGCATTTATCGAACGGTTCAGCGATCGCATCTACCACGCCCACATGAAGGATGTGTGGTGGTCGTCGACACCGCGTCTTTCCGGTGTTTTTGGGGGTCACCTTGATTTTGGCGATGCCCGGCGGTATTGGGATTTCCGGTCAATTGGTCGTGGCAATATTGATTTTGAAGAAATCATCCGCGCGCTCAATAATATTGAATATGATGGACCCCTCTCTATCGAATGGGAGGACAGCGGAATGGATCGGGAACACGGGGCACGCGAAGCCTGTGCCAAAGTCAAGGGTTACGACTTTGAGCCTTCCGCCCGGGCGTTTGATTCAGCGTTTGAAGAGTAGCGGTACTGATTGCTGCTCTCCGCTCTGACGGACCGATATGTCTATAGCCATTCTCCAAACCGGTGCGGTTAGAAACCGAACCTACCGGGGAGTGCCGATGCGTTGCCTCTGTCTTTCGCTCGAGCGGAGCGATATGTCTATAGTCATGCGAAGTCCCCGAATCCCCGCGCTCCAGCGGAGCGCAATGTGTGTGACAACAAACCAATGAACTATAGTAAATTTCATAATTATTTGAATACTGTGGGAGGGGCTTCCTAGCCCCGATTATACGTATCGGGATTGGGAAATCCCTCCTACAAAGCGGCTCTGCTACAATGCCTATCCCGGCCGGGGGCAGGCTGGAAAAGTGTCTATTTATTTTTCTAATTCACCATAAACTACGGAACGACGTAAAATGGAAAATCTCGGAATCGAACAGCGCAGCCGGCGCAAAGATCAGGAAATCCATCAAACCGTCCACTGGAATCCACAACAAACAGTTCTCATTATCTGTGACATGTGGGACGACCATACCTGCAAAGCCGCCGCCCAGCGCGTCGCGGAGATGGTGCCAACGATGAATCGGATGGTGTCCGCAGCACGGGAAACCGGTGTGGCCATCATTCACGCGCCGAGCGGTACAATGTCGTTTTACGATGAAACACCGCAACGCCGTCGCGCCATCGACGCACCGTTTGCCGAAGCTCCGGTGGAAATCAAGTGGAACTATTGGGACCCTGAACGTGAAGGGGAACCGTTGCCTTTTATACGGAACGGTGGGTGTGGCTGTAGCGAGCCGTGTCCCGGTTGGGTCGCCGACGACCAAGGGACTCGACAGTGGAAGGGCGGGGCGGTGCCGTGGACCCGGCAGATCGAGACCATTGAGATTGCCTCCGAAGATGCAATCAGTGACGACGGTCAAGAGATTTATAACCTGATGCAGGCGCGCGGTATCGACAATGTCATCCTGATGGGCGTCCACACCAACATCTGCGTCTCTGGACGACCGTTTGGGCTCAGGCAGATGGTCTATCACGGAAAAAACGTCGTGTTATGCCGTGATCTGACGGATTCGTTTTTTCAACCTGTATCACCGGAGTTTAGCCATTTCTGGGGAACGGAGCTGATCGTCGAGCACATTGAAACGTACCTGTGCCGACGATTACCTCCACAGGGTTCACCAAAGAGGCCGCTTTCCGCTTTAAGATGAAAGTATGGTGAATTCTAACACTCCCCGGTAGGTGCGATTTGTAACCGCCCCTACCGTGGGGCGCAAGTGTCTATTTATTTTAGGAGTTACGCACTTGAGATTGTAGTTGCCCGATTCAGCGGGCGTATCGGGGCAGGGATGCCCCTCTCACACCCTACCCCCCCTTAGTCCCCCCGCAAGCAGAGGGGAAAGCAAGCAGTTAGTCCCCCCGCAGGCGGGGGGGGAAAGCAAGCAGGGGGAGGGCTTTGACTGTTCAACTGCGTAAGTCCTATATTTTTTAAATTCACTATAATTCTCGGATCCACTATAGTTCACTCGCTCATTAATGAACGAATAACCAATAATTTTCACGTTTCATTTTTCCTTGCCTGTACCTCCCCCCTTTGTTTTTCTTTAATGAATCCATGCACCAATGAACCAAGCTGTTGCAAAATGCGATATGTTGCAAAATGCGACAAACCGCCCCGCATCCCTTATTACCACAGGCTTCTCCGCTGACAGTCTCATTTAATCCCTCTCCTTACTGTTGGATTTTACAACACTCCCAAACTGTTGGATTTTGAGACATTTAAAAAAACGCTCATTATTAAAAAAAATAAAAAAAGCGTGCAATAGCCACCGAATCTTTGGCAAATACGAGTGGGGAAACCGCCCCTCCGCGGTGTTTTGGACCGGCACAAGCCTCCGAATAGATCGGGATTTTGCTGCGCTCAACCTGCCCCTACGCTTGCTTGATTGGTCTCTTGTAGGCGCACCCCTTGTGATTGTCCTGCTTTATAGGCTTATCTTCGTGCTTTGTACTTTCTTTTAACATGAGCCAAAAACAGAGGCCATCCTCCTCCAAAGCTCCCCTCTCAACCCCAGACAGATTTGTTCTGTCCCTGCGTTAAAAGTCAGGCTATTACAGGGTTTATCCGCCTGCCAAGAGGTCTCCTCCCAACCGTAATCAGGGCTTGGTATGATTTTTGCTCTAACCCTGTTTCTGTATTGCTATGTACTCATAAAACATAAAGTGGAAAAAGGGACTTCTATCCTTGCGAACTCAGCTGACTAAACAGAAAGGGACCGTTAGAATATGATGAGGGCTATTCGACGTATAACAACGCTTAAAATTATATTGCTTTTGTTTATTGGACTAACAGGCTTTAGCGCGCTGACTGCGTCCGCTTCAATTCCCGACCAAACGCTGACCGTTGGTGAGGGGGATGTGAGCGTAGATGTCGGCCCCCACTTCAGCGACCACGGCGGAGGTAGACTCACCTATACGATTCGTTCTGGTGATAGCGGAGTGGCAACGGCGAGCATGTCCGGGACAACAGTAACGCTCACGCCGGTGGCGGCGGGCAGTACGACGATAACTGTTGCCGGGACTAGCAGAGGCAACGTAACAGTCGAGAAGTCCTTTACCGTCACCGTGAATCCAAAGCCGAACAGTGCACCGACCGCTGTGGGGTCAATCTCCGCACAGACGGTAACGGTGGGCGGCAGTGCTGCCAGTGTGGACGTAAGCAGCAACTTCAGCGACCCCGATGGCGATGCCTTGACCTACACCGCCTCCTCCTCTGATAGTAGTAAAGCGACCGCCAGCGCGTCAGGTTCAAATGTAAGCATCACGCCGGTGGCAGAGGGATCAGCGACGGTAACTGTCACCGCCTCAGACCCCGGTGGTTTAAGCGCAACGCAAAGCATCTCCGTCACCGTGAATCCAAAGCCAAACAGTGCACCGACCGCCGTGGGGTCAATATCCTCCCAAACCGTAACCGTGGGGAGCAGCGCAGCCAGTGTAGATGTAAGTAGCAATTTCAGCGACCCCGATGGCGATTCCCTGACCTACACAGCTAGCCTCCTCTGATAGTAGTAAGGCAACCGCCAGCGCGTCAGGTTCAAATGTAAGCATCACGCCGGTGGCAGAGGGATCAGCGACGATAACGGTCACAGCCTCAGACCCCGGTGGTTTAAGCGCAACCCAGAGCATATCCGTCACCGTGAATCCAAAACCTAACAGTGCACCGACCGCCGTGGGGTCAATATCCTCCCAAACCGTGACAGTGGGCAGTTCGGCTGCGAGTGTGGACGTAAGCGGTAACTTCAGCGACCCCGATGGCGATGCCTTGACCTACACAGCCTCCTCCTCTGATAGCAGTAAAGCCACTGCTAGCGCGTCAGGTTCCACGGTAAGTATCACCCCCGTCGCAGCGGGCAGCGCAACGATTACCGTCTCAGCACCCCGATGGAAGTTTAAGTGCAACGCAGAGTATCTCTGTAACGGTGAATCCAAAGCCGAACAGCACCGACCGCTGTAGGTTCAATATCCTCCCAAACCGTAACCGTGGGCAGTTCGGCTGCGAGTGTGGACGTAAGCGGTAACTTCAGCGACCCCGATGGCGATGCCTTGACCTACACCGCCTCCTCCTCTGATAGCAGTAAAGCGACCGCTAGCGCGTCAGGTTCCACGGTGAGTATCACCCCCGTCGCAGCGGGCAGCGCAACGATTACCGTCACGGCAAGCGATGGAAGTTTAAGTGCAACGCAGAGTATCTCTGTAACGGTGAATCCAAAGCCGAACAGCACCCCTACTGCTGTAGGTTCAATCTCTTCCCAAACCGTAACAGTGGGCAGTTCAGCGCAGCAACGGTAGACGTAAGCAGCAACTTCAGCGACCCCGATGGCGATGCCTTGACCTACACAGCCTCCTCCTCTGATAGTAGTAAAGCGACCGCCAGCGCATCAGGGTCAACGGTAAGCATCACCCCCGTCGCAGCGGGCAGCGCGACGATTACCGTCACGGCAAGCGACGGGGTTTAAGTGCGACACAGAGCATCTCCGTACCGTGAATCCAAAGCCGAACAGTGCACCGACCGCTGTAGGTTCAATATCCTCCCAAACCGTGACAGTGGGCAGTTCGGCTGCGAGTGTGGACGTAAGCGGTAACTTCAGCGACCCCGATGGCGATGCCTTGACCTACACAGCCTCCTCCTCTGATAGCAGTAAGGCGACCGCCAGCGCATCAGGGTCAAGTGTAAGCATCACGCCGGTGGCAGCGGGAGCGCGACGATACCGTTACTGCCTCGACCCGATGGTTTAAGCGCAAACAGAGCATCTCCGTCACCGTGAAACGCACAAGCCAACCGTGCACCGACCGCCGTGGGGTCAATCCTCCCAAACCGTAACGGTGGGCAGTTCCGCAGCAACGGTGGACGTAAGAGCAATTTCAGCGATGCCGATGGCTCCCTGACCTACACCGCCTCCTCCTCTGATAGCAGTAAAGCCACCGCCAATCGGGTTCAACCGTGAGCATCACCCCCGTGGCAGCGGGCAGCGCGACGATTACCGTCACGGCAGAGTGATGGGTTTAAGTGCGACGCAGAGCATCTCCGTAACCGTGAACGCACAAGCCAACCGCGCACCGACCGCAGGCACAATATCGGCTCACAGACGTAACGGTGGGTGGTTCCGCGCAACTGTAGACGTAAGCGGTAATTTCAGCGACCCCGATGGCGATTCCCTGACCTATACGCCTCCTCCTCTGATAGCAGTAAAGCGACCGCCAGCGTGTCGGGTTCAACGGTGAGCATCACGCCCGTCGCAGCGGGCAGCGCGACGATTACCGTCACGGCAGAGCTGATGGAAGTTTAAGTGCAACACAGAGCATCTCCGTAACGGTGAACGCACAAGCCAACCGCGCACCGACCGCTGTGGGGTCAATCTCCTCACAGACCGTAACGGTGGGCAGTTCCGCAGCAACGGTAGACGTAAGCAGCAACTTCAGCGACCCCGATGGCGATACCCTGACCTACACGCCGCCTCCTCTGATAGCAGTAAGGCAGCGGTGAGTGTATCCGGCTCAACGGTTAGTATCAAGCCATGGCTGCTGGAAGTGCAACCGTCACCGTCACGGCAAGCGATGGGAGTTTGAAGTGCGACACAGAGCATCTCCGTAACGGTGAACGCACAAGCCAACCGTGCACCGACCGCTGTGGGCACAATATCCTCACAGACAGTAACGGTGGGCAGTTCCGCTGGTAGACGTAAGCAGCAATTTCAGCGACCCCGATGGCGATACCCTGACCTATACAGCCTCCTCCTCTGATAGCAGTAAAGCCACCGCCAGCGTATCGGGTTCAACGGTGAGCATCACCCCCGTGGCAGCGGGCAGCGCGACGATTACCGTCACGCCTCAGCGATGGAAGTTTAAGTGCGACGCAGAGCATCTCCGTCACCGTAAACGCACAAGCCAACCGTGCACCGACCGCCGTGGGGTCAATCGCTTCCCAAACCGTAACGGTGGGCAGTTCCGCTGCCACTGTGAACGTAAGCAGCAATTTCAGCGACCCCGATGGCGACACCCTGACCTATACCGCCTCCTCCTCTGATAGCAGTAAAGCCACCGCCAGCGTATCGGGGTTCAACGGTGAGCATCACCCCCGTGGCAGCGGGCAGCGCGACAATCACTGTGACCGCTACAGATACCAGCAGTGAAAGTGCGACGCAGAGTATCTCTGTCACGGTGAACGCACAAGCCAACCGCGCACCGACCGCTGTGGGGTCAATATCCTCACAGACAGTAACGGTGGGGTTCCGCAGCAACGGTGGACGTAAGCGGTAACTTCAGCGATGCCGATAATGATACCCTCTTGACCTACACGGCTCCTCCTCTGATAGCAGTAAAGCAACCGCTAGCGTCTCTGGTTCACAGTAAGTATCACCCCCGTGGCAGCGGGCAGCGCGACAATCACTGTGACCGCTACAGATACCAGCAGTGAAAGTGCGACGCAGAGTATTTCTGTTACGGTGAACGCACAAGCCAATCGCGCCCCCACTGCTGTGGGTAGGCACAGACAGTAACGGTGGGCAGTTCCGCAGCAACGGTGGACGTAAGCAGCAACTTCAGCGACCCCGATAATGGCGACCCTGACCTACACGGCTCCTCCTCTGATAGCAGTAAAGCAACCGCCAGCGTCATCTGGTTCAACAGTAAGCATCACGCCCGTGGCAGCGGGCAGCGCGACAATCACTGTGACCGCTACAGATACTAGCAGTGAAAGTGCGACGCAGAGCATCTCTGTCACGGTGAACGCACAAGCAAACCGCGCCCCCACTGCTGTAGGTTCAATCTCAGCACAGACAGTAACGGTGGGTGGTAGTGCAGCAACTGTGGATGTAAGCAGTAACTTCAGCGATGCCGATAACGACACCCTCACCTACACGGCGAGCTCCTCTGATAGCAGTAAAGCAACCGCCAGCGTCTCTGGTTCAACAGTGAGCATCACGCCGGTGGCAGCGGGCAGCGCGACGATCACTGTGACCGCTACAGATACCAGTAATGCAACGGGGACACAGACCATCGCTGTAACGGTGAACGCACAAAGCAACCGCGCTCCGACTGCTGTAGGTTCCATTTCTGCACAGACAGTAACGGTGGGTGGCAGCGCAGCGACGGTAGATGTAAGCAGTAACTTCAGCGATGCCGATAATGATACCCTCACCTACACGGCGAGTTCCTCTGATAGCAGTAAAGCAACCGCTAGCGTCTCTGGTTCAACGGTGAGCATCACGCCGGTGGCAGCGGGCAGCGCGACGATTACTGTGACGGCAAGCGACGGGAGTTTAAGCGCGACACAGAGCATCTCCGTCACGGTGAATGCCGCAGACCCCACTGCAATTCCCGCCCAAACGGTGACCGTCGGTGGGAGCTCCGTGAGCCTAAATGTTGGACGCTACTTCGCCGACCCCAATGGGAATCGGTTGACCTACTCGGTGTCATCGTCTGATAAATACAAAGCAACTGCGAGTGTGTCAGGGTCAACAGTCACTATCACGCCGGTGGCGGCGGGCAATACGACAATAACGGTGACAGCGACGAGCAAGATTAACATACAGGTGACGCAGACCATCACTGTGACAGTGAACCCGCAACCGAACCGCGCCCCCACCGCCGTGGGGTCAATCTCAGCGCAGACAGTAACGGTGGGTGGCAGCGCAGCAACTGTAGATGTAAGCAGCAACTTCAGCGACCCCGATAGCGATGCCCTGACCTACACAGCGAGCACCTCCGATAAGGCGAAAGCGACTGTTAGTGTGTCTAGCTCAACCGTGACAATCACGCCGGTAGCGGCGGGCAGCGCGACGATAACCGTCACAGCGAGCGATGGGAGTCTGAGTGCGACACAGAGCATCTCTGCGAGCACGGTGAACGCACAGGCAAACCGCGCACCGACGCTGTAGGCACAATCTCCGCACAAATTACCGTCACAGCGAGCGATGGGAGTCTGAGTGCGACACAGAGTATCTCTCCGCACAAACCGTAACGGTAGGCGGTAGTGATGCGAGTGTGGACGTGAGCAGTAACTTCAGCGACCCCGATGGCGATACCCTCACCTACACAGCGAGCACCTCCGATAAGGCGAAAGCGACCGTCAGTGTGTCTAGCTCAACCGTGACAATCACGCCGGTAGCGGCGGGCAGCGCGACGATTACCGTCACGCAAGCGACGGGAGTTTGACAGCGACACAGAGTATCTCCGTCACCGTAAACGCCCAAGGCAACCGCGCACCGACTGCTGTGGGTTCCATCTCAGCGCAGACGTAACGGTGGGCGGTAGTGATGCCAGTGTAGACGAGCGGCAATTTCAGCGACGCCGATGGCGATCTGACCTACACCGCGAGCACCTCCGATAAAGCGAAAGCGACCGTCAGTGTGTCGAGTTCTACGGTAAGCATCACGCCAGTGGCAGCGGGCAGTGCGACAATTACAGTAACAGCGAGCGACGGGAGTTTAAGCGCGACACAGAGCATCTCTGTTACGGTAAACGCCCAAGGCAACCGCGCCCCGACCGCCGTAGGTTCAATTTCAGGGCAGACAGTAACGGTGGGCGGCAGCGCAGCAACGTTAGACGTGAGCAGCGATTTCAGCGACCCCGATAGCGATACCCTGACCTACACGGCGAGCTCCTCTGATGACGCCAAAGCGACTGTCAGTGTGTCAGGTTCAACAGTCACCATCACCCCCGTAGCAGCGGGCAGCACGACAATCACTGTGACGGCGAGCGATGGGAGCCTGACTGCAACACAGACTTTCACCGTTACCGTGAACGCAGAAGAAAAGCGCGCGCCGATACAAGAAAACCGCGCGCCGGTATTGGTGGGCGGAACCTCAGCGGTGCAGGTGGCGGTGGGTGGCAACGCTACCGAACTGGACATTAGCAGCGATTTCAGCGACCCCGATGGCGATACCCTCACCTACACCGCTAGCTCCTCTGATAGTAGCAAAGTGACGGCGAGCGTGTCAGGTACAACCGTAACCGTCACCCCAGTTGCCAAGGGCAAAGCGACGATAACGATAACCGCCAGCGATGGCAGCCTGACCGCGACACAGAATATCGCCGTTACCGTGAAAGCACGGGCAAACAATAGGGCACCGGTCGCGGTCGGTACAATTGGCTCCCAAACGGTAAGCGTAGGCGGGAGTGCCGCCACGGTGAATGTGAGCAGCAACTTCAGGGACGCCGATGGCGAGACCTTGACCTACACCGCGTCATCGTCCGATAAGGCGAAAGCGACCGTGAGTGTATCAGGGTCAACGGTAAGCATCGCCCCGGTTGCCGAAGGCAAAGCGACGATAACCGTAACCGCCACAGATCCGAGCGAAGCAACCGCGACCCAGACCATCGCCGTTACCGTGAACCCAAAGGGCTCAGGACTGACAGCGGTGGGAACCATTTCAGGGCAGACGGTGACGATGGGCGAGAGTGGGAAATCCCTGAACCTGGACAGCTACTTCAACAATGAGGGTGGGGGAGATGTGACCTATACGGTGCACTCCTCTGATGGCAAGAAGGCGACGACAACCGTGTCCGGCGGAACGTTGACCATGGCCGCAGCGCAGGCGGGGACAACCACAATCACCATCACCGGGACAAATGCACAGGGCGCGACCGCCTCCCAAGCTTTCACCTTAACGGTGAACCGCGCACCGGCACCGGTGGGGACCATCCCAGCGCAGACGCTATCTACGAGCACCAATAAGGCTATAGACGTAAGCAGCTACTTCAGCGACGCCGATGGCGATACCTTGACCTATACGGTGATCTCGTCTAATGAAGGCGCAGCGACGGTGGAGGTATCGGGGTCAACGGTGACCATCACCGCTGTCGCAGCGGGTTCAGCGACGATAACCGTTTACGCAAACGACGTTGACTCCACCGGCACCCAGACATTCTCGGTAACCGTGCTTGACAACCGGCCGCCGACGGAGCAGGGGACCATATCGGCGCAGACATTAACGCTCGGCAAGAGTGCGGTCTCTCTGGACGTGAGCAGCTTCTTCAGTGACCCGGACGGTGATACATTGACTTACTCTGCCTCCTCTGCCGCGACGAGTAAGGCGACGGTGGCTGTATCGGGTTCAACGGTGACCATCACCGCTGTCGCGGTGGGTTCAGCGACGATAACCGTGACCGCGAGTGATACCAACGCCTCCGCGAACCAGACATTCACGGCAACGGTGGTAACCAACCAGGCACCGACCGCCGTGGGGACCATATCGGCGCAGACGATGGGATTGCGCTCAAACTCCAGGACCGTAAACGTGAGCAGCAATTTCAGCGACCCGGATGGCGATAGTTTGAGCTACACGGTAAGCTCCTCCGATACGAGCAAAGTGACGGCGAGCATCTCTAGTGCAACGGTAAGCCTGCGCGGCGTCGGGGTGGGTTCATCGACGATAACCGTCACGGCGAGCGATGGCAGCTTGACCGCGACGCAGACTATCACGGCAAGCGTGACAGCGAACCGGGGGCCGGCCACGGTGGGCTCCCCGCCAACCTGGACAGCGAAAGTGCCCACCCAAGCAGCCTTTCTGGTAAGCGGCAATTTCAGCGACGCGGATGGCGATGCCTTGACCTACACCGCGACCTCCGCTGATACCGATTTGGCGACAGTCAGCGTGTCGGGCGCGACGGTGACCGTCACCCCAAAACGGATCGGCGGTGTCGGCTCGACCGGGTCGGGGACCGTGCAGATAACTTTGACCGCCAGCGATGGGTTATTGAGCGTTACCCAACAAGCGACGTTGACGGTGCAACCGCGCAGCCCCAACAGCGCGGTGACCGCGAGCGACGCAATATCGGCGCAGATAGTGAACGTCGGCGGGACAGCCAAGACGGTGGACGTGAGCAGCTACTTTAGCGAGACCGATGGGGATGTGATAGCGTATTCCGTGAGCTCCTCCGATGCCGCCAAAGCGACGGCGAGCCTGTCAGGGTCAACCGTGACCATCACGCCGGTCGCAGCGGGTTCAGTGATCGTTACCGTCACCGCGGACGATGGGCAAGCGTCAAGCGTGGACCAAACCATCGTCGTCACCGTCAACCGCCTCCCGCAGGCATCGGGGACAATATCCGCGCAGACGATGGGCGTGGGCGCGAATCCCAGACAGATAGAGGTGGGGGACAAATTCAGTGACGCGGACAGTGACACCTTGACCTACACCGCGAGCTCCTCCGATGCCGCCAAGGCGACGGTGAGCGTTACCGGTTCAACCGTGACCCTCACCCCGGTGGCGGTGGGCAGTGCCACCATCACTGTGACCGCGAGCGATAGCGGGCGGCTCCGCGACACAGACATTCACGGCGACCGTGCAGACCAACAACGCACCGACCGCCGTGGGCAGCATCTCGGCGCAGACGGTGGGCGTCGGCACGAACGCCAAGCCGATTGATGTGAGCGATAACTTCAGCGACTCGGATGGCGACCCATTGACCTACACGGCGAGCTCCTCCGATGAGGCCAAGGCGACGGTGAGTGTGTCAGGGTCAACGGTCAGCATCACCGGCGTGGCGGCGGGGTCAGCGACGATTACCGTGACCGCCAGCGATAAGGTCGCCTCCGCCACGCAGACCATCTCGGTGACGGTGTCTGACAACCAAGCCCCGACCTCCAGCACCATCACGGCACCGGATGTGAGAGTGGGGTGGAACCCCACCACGCTAGATGTGAGCAGCAACTTCAGCGACCCGGACGGCGATGCCTTGACCTACACGGCGACCTCCTCTGATACCAGCAAGGCGACGGTGAGCGTGTCGGGGTCAACCCTCACCCTCACCGGGAAGGCAAACGGATCCACGACCATCACCGTGACCGCCACGGATGGCAGTGCCACCGTGAGCGAGACCTTCACGTTAACCGTGACGACCAACCGCGCCCCGACTGTGTCCGGTTCAATTGGGAATGTTACGATGCGAAGCGCACGGGCACCAGAGAATATACGTGCACGGGTCTAACATCGACCAAAGGTTCAGTCGACCCGGATGGGGACACAATGACCTTCATCGTTTCCTCGGCCGATTCCGCACGCGCTGACCGCGGTGTGGAGCTGGAGTACCCATCCCATTCGCGGATTCTGCCTCACAGCCTACCGTATGGGCAAGACGCGGGTAACGGTAACCGCCAGCGACGGCTATCTGACCGCCAGCACCGGATTTGACGTAACGGTGACGCAACGTAACGACAACAAACCTGTCTCAACCGTCGACTCAATCGATGACCAGACCTTCGATGTCGGCGATAGCGCGGTGACGATAGATGTCAAGAGCAAATTCCGGGATGGCGACGACGGTGGCTTTAGACCGGATAATCTCGTCTACACCCCCTCCTCCTCGGCGACCGGGGTGGCAACAGCGACCGCGGCCGGGTCAAAAATAACCATCACGCCGGTGGGTGGCGGGACAGCAACGATAACCGTCACTGCGGACGATGGACAGGGTTCCAGCGCGGACCAGACCATCAACGTTGAGGTGAACCGTGCCCCGACGGCGTCGGGCAGCATCTCCCCCCAAACTGTAAGTGCTGGCAAGGGCAACCGGGCGGTGGACGTGAGCAGCTACTTCAGCGACGCGGATGGCAATACCCTCACCTACACCGCGAGCTCCAGCGCGACCAGTAAGGCGACGGTGAGTATATCCAATTCAACCGTCACTATCACCGGCGTTGCGGTGGGATCTGCAACGGTAACAGTCACCGCCAACGATGGCAGGTTGAACGCGACCCAGACTATTACCGTCACGGTGGTAAGCAACCAGGCACCGCTAGCCGTGGGAACAATCCCGGCGCGGGCGGTCGGCTTGCGCGCCAACGCCCAGTCGGTGAACGTGGGGGGCAACTTCAGGGACCCCGACGGGGATAGTTTGACCTATACCGCGACCTCCTCCGATACCAGCAAAGCGACGGTGAGTGTGTCAGGGTCAACGGTCACCATGAACAGCTTTGCCGTGGGCACCCCAATAATCACCGTGACCGCCAGCGATGGGACCGCTGTCGCGACGCAGACGTTCACGCTAACGGTAAACCCGAACCGATCCCCGTATGTGATAACGAATGGGGGAGGGGTGGATTTGAGGGTGCCTACAGGATACACGGGGATTTTTAGCTATCACATCAGGGATCCGGATGGGGATCCGTTGACCTACTCGGTGAGCTCCTCCGATCCCAGCAAGCAAACGTTGAGTCTGTCGGGTCCAAAACTCACTATATGGCCAAAGCGTCAGGGGAACGCGACAATAACGTTAACCGCCAGCGATGGGCTCTTATCGGCGTCCATACAAATCCCCTTAACGGTGCGGCCGCGTAACAACAACCAACCTGTCCAAAAGGCGGGCTCAATACCGGCGCAGAAGTTTGATGTCAACGGGAACGCCAAAACGGTGAACGTGAGCAGCTACTTCAGCGAGGGGGATGGTGATCCGATACATTACGCGGTGACCTCCTCTGACAAAACGAAAGCGACGGCCAGTCTATCCGGGACAACCGTAACCATCACGCCGGTCGCAGCGGGCACCGCGACGGTGTCCGTCACCGCGGACGATGGGAACGGGTCAAGCGCGACGCAGACCATCGCCGTGACCGTCAACAGTGCCCCGACCGCGGTGGGCTCCATCGCGGCGCAGACGATGGGCGCGGGCACGAACGCGAGGCAGATAGATGTGAGCGGCAACTTCAGTGACGCCGATAACGATACGTTGACCTACACCGTCACCTCCTCCGATGCGACCAAAGTGACCGCGAGTATATCCGGTGCAACGGTGACCCTCACGCCGAAAGCGGTGGGTTCCTCGACGGTCACCGTGACCGCCAGCGATAGCATCGGGACAGCGACGCAGACCATCGCCGCAACCGTGGTGACAAATCAGGGGCCGACAGCGGTGGGGTCAATCCCGGCGCAGACGGTGGGCCGGAACACCAACGGCAAGACAATTAATGTGAGCGGCAACTTCAGTGACCCGAACGGCGATCCGTTGACCTATTCAGTGACCTCTACCTCGCATACCGTGTCGGTGAACGGTTCAGGAGGATCAACCGTAAAGCTTAGGGGAGTTACAAACGGATCAGCGACGATCACCGTGACCGCGAGCGATAAGGTCGCGTCTGCGACGCAGACCTTCACGGCAACCACGAGCTCGAACTCGGGAGGACCGTCACTGAGTCTTGTGATACAGCGGGTCGCCTTGGGCGCGACCCCCAAAAAGGTGGACCTTAACAACTACGCTAGCGATCCGGACGGCGATACCATCAGCTTCTCGGTGAGCTCCGCCGATACGAGTAAGGCAAAGGTGAGCATGTCGGGTTCAATTTTAACCATCACCGGGGTAGCGGTGGGGATACCGTATATCAGGGTAACCGCCAGCGATGGGCAGCACTCTACGAATAGCGGTTTTACGGCACAGGTGGTGAACAACAGTGCGCCGAGGCGCACCGGCACCTTCGCGGATGTGAGTCTGCGAGTGCCGAATTCCCTCTCTTATGACGTGAGCAGCAAGTTCAGCGACTCGGATGGAAACCCGTTGACCTACACGGCGACCAGCGATCAGCCCAACAAGGCGACACTGAAAATAACGGATGGCACCCTCAAAGTTACCGCCAAGCGTCAGGGGGTCGTAAATATAGCTGTCACCGCCAACGATGGGGGATTGGACTCGAGTGCTTCAGGCCCGATACTCAAACTAACGGTCCAACCCCGCAACAATAACAAACCGGTCAGCGCGACGGGATCGATTCCGGCGCAAACGGTTGATGTCGGCGAGAGCCCCAAGACGGTGGACGTGAGCAGCTACTTCAGCGAGGCGGACGGCGATGCGATGCTCTACACGGCGAGCTCCTCCGCTACCGACAAAGCCACCGCTAGCACCTCCGGGTCAACGGTGAGCATCGCAGCGGTCGCCGGGGGCACCGCTACCATCACCGTCACCGCGGACGATGGGCAGGGCTCCAGCGCGACGCAGACCATCGCTGTGACTGTCAACCGCGGCCCGACCGCATCGGGCACCATCTCCGCGAAAACCGTGAGTGCCGGCAAGGGCCCCCAAACGGTGGACGTGAGCAGCTACTTCAGCGACGCCGACGGAGATACCTTGAGCTACACGGCGAGCTCCAGTGCGACCAGCAAAGCGACGACGAGTGTTACCGGTTCAAATGTGACCATCAGCGGTGTGGCGACGGGGTCAGCGACCGTTACTGTCACGGCAAGCGACGGCAGGTTGAGCGCGACGCAGACCATCGCTGTTACCGTTGTTACCAACCAGACGCCGAAAGCGGTGGGGACCATCCCGGCGCAGACGGTGGCAATAGGCACGACCCCCAAGACGGTAGACGTGGGGGGCTACTTCAGCGATGCGGATGGCGATACCTTGACCTACACCGCGACCTCCTCCGCTATCAGTAAGGCGACCGTCACTATATCGGGTTCAACAGTTACCCTCACCGGCGTGGCATCGGGCTCCGCGACGATTACCGTCACGGCAAGCGATGGGATCGCCGCGGCGACGCAGACCATCGCGGTCACCGCGGGGACCAACCGTGCACCGAGCTCGCTGGGGCCGTTACTGACTTGGACGCTGCGGACCCCGAACTCAAAATCGCACGATTTTAGGGGCCACTTCAGCGATCCGGATGGCGATACCTTGACCTTCACCGTGACCTCCTCTGATAAAACCAAAGCGACCGCCAGTGTGTCGGGGTCAACGGTGACAGCGACCGCAAAGCGGGCGGGGAATACGAATATAACGGTGACCGCCAGCGATGGCAACCTGACCGCTTCCCAGACCGTTCCCTTAACGGTGCAGTCGCGTAACAACAACCAACCTGTCCAAAAGGTTGGCTCAATCCCGGCACAGCGGGTTGATGTCGGTGGGAGTGCCAAGGCGGTGGACGTGAGCGGTTACTTCAGCGAGGGGGATGGGGATCTGATGGCGTATTCGGCGACCTCCTCTGATTCCACCAAAGCGACGGCGAGCACCACCGGGTCAACGGTGACCCTCACACCGGTCGCTGGGGGCACGGCTACAGTCACTGTCACCGCGGACGATGGGAACGGGTCAAGCACGACACAGACTATCGCTGTCACCGTGAACCGCGCCCCGACAAAACACGGCTCACTTGCGGCGCAGACGGTGCGGGTCGGGACCACCCCCAAGGGGGTAGACGTGAGCAGCGGCTTCGATGACCCGGATAACGATACCTTGACCTACACCGTGAGCTCTTCTGATAAAACCAAAGCGACGGTGAGCGTATCGGGTTCAACGGTGAGTATTACCGGCGTCGCGGTGGGTTCAGCGACGATTACCGTGACCGCCAACGATGGCAGCCTGACTGTGAATCAGACATTCACCGTAACTGTGGGGACCAACGGGACCCCGACCGCGGTGGGGTCCATCTCAGCGCAGACGGTGGGTATCAGCACGAACCCCAAGACCGTAGACGTGAGCGGCAATTTCAGCGACCCGGATGGCGATACGTTGACCTACACGGCGAGCTCATCAGCGATTAGTAAGGCGACGGTGCGGGTATCGGGGTCAACGGTCAGCATCACGGGAGCGGCAGCGGGCAGCGCAACAATCACCGTGACCGCCAGCGATGGCAGCTTGAGCGCGACACAAACCATCGCGGTAACGGTGACAGCGAACCGCGCCCCGACCGTCAGCAGCACCATCTCGGCGCAGACGGTGGGCGTGGGCACGAACGCCAAGCCTATCAATGCGAGCAGCTACTTCAACGACCCGGATGGCGATACCTTAACCTACAGCGCGAGCTCCAGCGCGACGAGTAAGGCGACGGTGAGCGTGTCGGGGACAACGGTCAGCATCAGCGGTAAGGCGGTTGGGTCATCAACGATTACCGTGACCGCCAGCGACGGCAACTTGAATGTGGACCAGACATTCACCGTCACCGTGGGGACCAACCGGGCACCGACCCGATCCGGCATCTTCGCCAATACAAGTCTGCAGGTGCCGAGTTCTGCGTCTTTTGACCTTGACACGAAGTTCAGCGATCCGGATGGGGACGCATTGACCTACACCGCCACCAGCTCTCCCGCGGACATGGTGACGCTACTGGTAACGGGGCCCACCCTCAAGGTGACCGCCAAGCGGATAGGCGGCCTTGGCGCGACGGGGACATCGGGGACAGTGAATATATCTGTTACCGCCAGCGATGGCCTCTTGAGCTCGACCGCTACAGGGGTCATCCTAACCGTAACGGTGAACGCTCGTCAAAACAACGCGGCGGTGCAAACGGTTGGCTCCATACCGGCGCGAACCTTGAGTACGGGCCAGAGTGCCACCGTTGACGTCGCGCGTTACTTCAGCGAGGCAGACGGGGATGCCGTGCTCTACGGTGTCAGCTCTAGTGCGACCAGCAAAGCGACAGCGAGTATTACCGGCTCAACGGTGACCCTCACCGGTGTCGCGCAGGGGTCATCAACGGTGACCGTGACAGCCGACGATGGACAGGGCTCCAGCGCGACCCAGACCATCGCGGTAACGGTGACGGGCAACCGTAAACCGACCGCCAAAGGCTCAATTCCCGCGCAAACAGCGGGGATAGGCACGAGCCCCGCGACGGTAGATGTGAGCAGCTACTTCAGCGATGCCGATGGCGATACCTTGACCTACACCGCGACCTCCAATGCGACGGGTAAGGCAACGGTGGCCGTGTCCGGCTCCACCCTAACCCTCACCGGTGTCGCGCAGGGATCAGCGACGGTAACAGTGACTGCCACGGACCCCAGCAACGCGACCGCCGTCCAGAACCTGACCGTCGCCGTGATTAACAACCGCGCCCCGACCGCGGTGGGGACCATCCCGACAAAAACGGTGACAGCGGGAGGGAATGCGAAGACGGTAGACGTGGGGGGCTACTTCAGTGACCCTGATGGTGATACGCTCACCTATAGCGCGACCTCTTCTGATGCGGCAAAAGCGACGGTGAGTGCCTCAAGCGCGACGGTCACCATCAGCGGCAAAGCGGTGGGGACAGCGACCGTTACTGTCACCGCCAGCGACAGTGCCAACCTGCGCGTCACCCAAACCATCTCCGTCACCGTCGTGACGAACCAGGCACCAACAACAGTCGGGACCCTCTCCGCGCTGACAATACGGGTGGGAACCCACCCCGCGACGGGAGACGTGAGTGGCTACTTCACCGATGCCGATGGGGATACGTTGACCTACACGGCGAGCTCCAGCGCGACCAGTAAGGCGACGGCGAACATTACCGGTTCAATCATAAGCGTTACCGGCGTGGCGGTCGGGTCAGCGACGATCACCGTCACCGCTAGCGACGGCACCTTGACCGCGGCCCAGACCTGCACTGTGACCGTGCAGGCGAACCGGGCCCCGCTGAAGGTGGGGACTGTTGCGGCGCAGATATTGACGGTGGGCAAGAGCGCGAAGACAGTAGATGTGAACAGCAATTTCAACGACCCGGATGGGGACCGCCTGACGTACACCGTGACCTCCTCCGCAGTGGGTAAGGCGACAGCGAGTGTGTCAGGGTCAACGGTGACAATCAGCCCCGTGGCTGCTGGCAGCGCGACGGTAACAGTCACCGCCAACGATGGCGGCTTGACCGTTACGCAGCCTATCTCGGTAACCGTGTTTGACAACCGGGCACCGACAGCGGAGGGGACCGTCCCGGACCAAACGGTTACCGCCGGCACCAACGCCGCCGCGACGGTAGATGTGAGCAGCTACTTCAGCGATGCCGATGGCGATACCTTGACCTACACCGTGTCATCGGGGGATACAACCACGGCGAGGGCGACCGTGTTGGGGTCCAAGGTCAGCATCAGGGGTGTCGCTGCGGGTTCAGCGTCAATCATCGTGAAAGCCAGTGACGGCAGTGCCTCCGGCTCCCAGTCCATTTCGGTCACCGTGACAGCGAACACGGCACCGACAGCGGTGGGGAGAATCAACGCCTTAGCGCTCTTCGTGCCCCTCTTTGGTTACTTCACGGTGGACAGCTACTTCAACGATTCGGATAACGATCCCTTGACCTATACGGCGAGCAACTCCCATCCCACCCGGGTGGGACTGAGCGTATCCGGTTCAACGGTCACCATCAACGCGAAGCGCGCCGACTCTTCGATATCGAGCCAGACGACGATGACAATAACCGCCAGTGATGGGGCTGCCACCGCGACGCAGACATTTACGTTAACGATTGTGGCACGCTCGAATAACGGAGCTGTCACCGCGACGGGCTCCATCCCGATGCAAACGGTTGATGTCGGCGGGAGTGCCAGTACGGTTGATGTCAACGGTTATTTCGACGAGCCGGATAACGATGTGATGGCGTATTCGGCGAGCTCCTCCGATGCGTCTAAAGCGACCGTCAGCATGTCGGAGTCAACAGTGACCATCACGCCGGTCAACGGGGGGACCGCCACAATCACCGTCACTGCGGACGACGGGCAAGGCTCCAGCGCGACGCAGAGCATCGCCGTAAAGGTGAACCGCACACCGGCATCCGCGGGGTCCATCCCAACGCAAACGGCAACTGTAGGCACCAACGCCAGGCCGCTCGATGTCTCCAGCTATTTCACGGACGCGGATGGCGACACCTTGACCTACGGAGCGAGCTCACTGACAGCGAGTAAAGTGATCGCTAACGCGTCGGGGTCAACGGTAAATATCACCGGCGTGGCGACCGGCAGCGGCACAGTTGCGGTTACGGCGAGCGATGGGCGGTTGAGCTTCGCCCAGACATTCACCGTAACGGTGACCGCCAACCGCGCACCGACTGCGGTGGGAACCATACCGGCGGGAAGTTTGGGTGCCGGTGCCAACCCCAAAGTCATTGACGTGAGCAGCTACTTCAGCGATGCGGATGGCGATACCTTGACCTATACGGCCAGCTCCTCTGATAGCTCGAAGGCGACGGCGAGTGCCTCAGGGTCAACGGTAAGCATCAGCGGCGTCGCGGCGGGTTCCGCCACCATCACCGTGACCGCTAGCGATGGTGCCTTAAGTGCGACACAAACCATCGCGGTAACGGTGACTACCAACCGCGCACCGACCACCGTGGGGACCATTTCGGCGATGACACTGGGCGTCGGCACGAACCCCACGACGTTAGACGTGAGCAGCAAGTTCAGCGATCCGGATGGCGATACGTTGACCTACACGGCGAGCTCCTCTGACACCAGCAAGGCGACGATCACTCCATCGGGCTCACCGGTGACCATCACCCCGTTGGCACTGGGGTCAACGACAATTACCCTGACCGCCAGTGATGGGGCCTTGAGCGCGACGCGGACATTTTCGGTGACGGTGGGCACGAACCGCGCGCCGGTCAAAATCGGCACCATGAGTTGGGCACCGACGGTGCCGGACACCACAACCGTCAATGTCAGCACCAAGTTCGTTGACCTCGATGGCGATACGTTGACCTACAGCGCGACCTCCTCTGATTCCAGTAAGGCGACGGTCAGCGTATCGGGTGCAAACGTCACCATGACCGCGAAGCGGATGGGGGATACCACCATAACGATAACCGCCAGCGACGGCAGCTTGACGGGCAATCATCAATTCACCGTCACGGTGAGCAAACGGAATCCGAACGAACCGGTGGAAACGGTCGGCTCCATCTCGGCGAAAAATTACGCGTTCGGCGCGAGCGCGGAGACGTTGGATATCAGCAGTTACTTCAGCGAGGCGGACGGCGATCTGATGGCCTACACCGCGACCTCCTCCGATACTGCTGTGGTAACGGCGGCTATGTCGGGGTCAACGTTGACGATTACGCCGCAAGCGGCGGGGCGGGCGGCGATCACCGTCACCGCGGACGACGGACAGGATTCCAGCGCCGACCAGACCATCGCGGTCAGGGTGAACCGCAGCATCACCGCGACCGGCACAATACCGGTGCAAACGATGGGTGCCCTCAAGGCGGATGTTGACGTAGATGTGAGCAGCTATTTCAGCGACCCGGATACCGCCGATACCATTACCTACAGCGTGAGCTCCGATGATGATACGAAGGCGACGGCGAGTGTGTCAAATTCAACGGTCACCATCAGCGGCGAGGCGGTGGGGACTCCCACAATCACGGTGACCGCCACAGACGGCCTGACCTCCGCGTCGCAGATTATCTCGGTCACGGTGGTAGCCAACCGGGCACCGAAAAACCCGACCCCAATCCCGGATATGACGGTAACCCTCCATACTTACGCCAAGACCCTTGACTTGAGCAACTACTTCACCGATCCCGACGGGGATACCCTGACCTACACGACGAGCCAATCTTCAAATCAGCAGATAAGCCTGAGTGTGTCCGGCTCAATCCTAACCATGGCCCACAAATCCACCAGCCATGGTAACAACACTCCGGTGACCATCACCGTGACCGCCAGCGATGGTACCGTCTCCGTGTCGGATATTTTCATCCATACCACGAAGTACAACACCGCGCCGACAAGGAACAGCGGCTTCGCGGATTGGAATCTGCGGGTGCCGAATTCCCTCTCTTATGACGTGAGCAGCAAGTTCAGCGATGCGGATGGCGATCCCTTGACCTACAGGGTGGACTCCAGCACGAGCTCCATCCTCGGGAGCGCGACCATATCCGGTTCAACCCTCACGCTTAAAGCCGAGCGCACCGGCGCCGTTCCCTCGTCGGCGGGACCGACGGATTGGGATATACACGTTGCCGCCAGTGACGGGGCCGCCGAAGTGACCGGCGGTCGAATATTGAGAATAAGGGTGTGGCCACGCGGCAAGACGACGACCCCCACTATCCCAAACGCGGCACCCCAAAAGGTCGGCACCATGCCGAATGAGCATGTGGCGACAGGGGTGTCTTTCAAGGTTGATGCCAGCAAATACTTCAGCGAGGCGGACGGGGATGTGATGATGTACGGCGCAAGCGTCGCTGACGGTGGCGGAGAGGCTGATGTGACAGTGCTCCAGGACGGTCCAAAGGTTCCACTGATAACCATCACCGGTGTCTCTGACGGTTGGGCAAATGTAACCGTCACCGGGGACGATGGACAGAATACAAGAGCGTCGCACACATTCAAGGTTACAGTCGTCGAGGGTGCCAACGTCAATCCGCCCACCACGGTGGGCACCATCGCGACGCAATCGCTGATAACGGGCAGAACCAAAACCATAAATGTCAGCAGCTACTTCAGCGACACGGATGCGAGCGATACGCTGACCTACACGGCGAGCACCACTAGAACGGATGATGTAACAACGAGTGTCACCGGCTCAACCCTAACCCTCACCGGTGTCTCTTGGGGGTGGGATGATGTGACCGTGACCTGTACGGATGCCACCAAACAGACAGCAACGCAGACCTTCAGGACCAATGTGGCAGACAACAGCGCGCCGACAGCGGTGGGGACAATCGCCGCGCAAACGGTGGCGGTGAATGGAACCAAGGATGTGGATGTGAGCAGCAACTTCAACGACTCGGATAGCGATACGCTGACCTATACGGTTTCATCGTCCGATAGCACGAAGGCGACGGCGACGGTGACAAATTCAACTGTCACCATCAGCGGTGTCGCAGCGGGGGCGGCGACCATCACCGTGACCGCCACGGATCCGAGCAACGCGACCGCCACCCAGGACATCGCGGTAACGGCGAACAACGAGCCGACTGTCACCACAATACCGGACCAGAGGCCGACGCTGAACTGGACCCCCAAAACGACGGTGGACCTGAGCAGCCACTTCAGCGATGCGGATGGCGATACCTTGACCTACACCGCGAGCTCCGGTGATACGAGTAAGGTGACGGTGAGCCTGTCGGGGGCGACGTTGACCCTCACCGCCGAGGCTTCGGGCTCGTCGACCATCACCGTGACGGCCACGGACCCCAACAGCTTAGCCGCCACGGACACCTTCACCGCCACGGTGAACCAGGCACCGACAAAGGTGGGGACAATAGACGCGCAGACGGTGACGGTGGCCAAGGTGGGCCAGAAGACCGCCACCGTGGATGTGAGCGGCAAGTTTAGCGACGCGGATACCAACGACACCTTGACCTACACCGCGACCTCCTCCGACGCGTCGAAGGCGACGGTGAGCGTGTCCAGTTCCACTGTGACCATTACCGCTGTCGCCGCGGGATCGGTGACGGTCACCGTGAGGGCGAGCGACGGTGCCGCCTACGCGGAGCAGACCATCGCCGTAACGGTGAACACCACGCCGGGAGCGGTGGGTTCAATTCCGGACCAAACGGTGTCTAAGGACAAAGACCCCGCCACCGTGCTCGTGGGCAGCTATTTCAGCGACCCCGATGGGAATGCGTTGACCTATACCGCGGCCTCCTCTGCCAATCTCGTGGCAACGGTCACGGCGTCAGGGGAGACGGTGACCATCAGCGGCGTTGCGTTGGGCAAAGCGGTGATAACCGTCACCGCCAGCGACGGTGAGGACTCCGACACCCAGACCATCAAGGTCACGGTGGTAGAGAACCAGGGGCCGAAAGCGGTGGGGACCATCCCGACACAGACGGTGAAGGTGAACGGGAGCACCATTTTGAGCCTCGGCAGTTACTTCGATAGTGTGGATGGCGATACCCTGACCTACGCGGTGGCATCCGATGCTGAAACCAAGGCGACAGCGCAGGTGAGCAGCAATGGATTGGTCACCCTCAGAGGGGTCGCCGTCGGGTCAGCGACGGTAACGGCGATGGTAACCGAGAGTGATAAGGCCAACTTGACCGCGACGCAGATCTTTACCGTTACAGTGAATGAGACAAATCTTGCCCCGACCGCGGTGGGGACCATACCGTCTCAAACGGTGGCGGTGGGCAGGAACGCTAAGACGGTGGACGTGAGCAGCTATTTCAGTGACCCGGATGGCGATAGTTTGAGTTACGCCGCGAGCTCCTCTGATGGCACCAAAGCGACGGTGGACGTGTCAGGCTCAACGGTGAGCATCGCCGCTGTCGCGGTGGGATCAGCGACGATAACCGTGACGGCTAGCGATGGGAAATTGAGTGTAAACCAGACCATCTCCGTTACGGTCAATGCCCACCCGAACCGGGCACCGACCGCGGTGGGCTCAATCCCGGCGATGACGGCGAGTGTGAGCAAGGTGCCGAGGAGGTCGATGTCAGTGGCAACTTCAGCGATGTCGATGGGGATACGTTGACCTACACCGCGAGCTCTTCCGCAAAGAGTAAAGCGACGGTGAGTGTGTCAGCTCCACCGTCACCATCACGCCGGTGGCAGCGGGCAGCACGACGGTGACCGTGACCGCGAGCGATGGTGCCTTAAGTGCGACGCAGACGATAGCGGTAACGGTGGTAAGCAACCGCGCGCCGACGGCAAAAGGGAGCATCCCGGCGCAAACGTTGACGGCGGGCAGGGATGCAGCGACCGTGGATGTCAGCAGCTACTTCAGCGACGCGGATGACGATACGTTGACCTACACCGCGAGCTCTTCCGCAACGAGTAAGGCGACGGTGAGCGTGTCGAGCGCAACGGTGACGATAACCCCCAAGGCAGGGGGGAGCGCGACGGTGACCGTGACCGCCAGCGATGGGACCGACACCGCGACACAGACGATAGCGGTAACGGTGGAAACGAACAAGGCACCGACAAAGGTGAGCTCCATCCCGGCGCAAACATTGACGGTGGGCGGGAGTGCTGCCACGATGGATGTGAGTAGTTACTTCAGTGACCCGGATGGCGATAGCTTGAGTTACACCGCGCTATCGTCCAATATTGCGAAAGCGACGGTGAGTAAGTCGGCTGCAACGATAACCATCACGCCGGTGGCAGCGGGGAGCGTGACGGTGACCGTCACTGCCACGGATGGCATCGCCGCCGCGGCACAAACCATCGCGGTAACAGTGAAGAGCAAGCCGACAAAGGTGGGGTCAATCCCAGCGATGACAGTGACGATGGGCAAGAGCGCGAAGACGGTAGATGTGAGCAGCTACTTCAAAGATGCCGATGGCGATACCTTGACCTACACCGCCACCTCCTCTGATAACGCGAAGGCGACGGTGAGTGTGTCAAGTTCAACGGTGAGCGTCACGCCCAAGGCGGTGGGCACCCCGACCGTCACGGTGACAGCGACCGATCCGAGCAACAATAGCGTAGACCAGACCATCTCCGTAGCGGTGGTAAATAACCGTAAGCCGACAAAGGTGGGGACAATTCCCAATCAAACGGTGGCGGTGGGCAGGAACGCCAAGACGGTGGATGTGAGCGGCTACTTCAGCGATCCGGATGACGATACGTTGACCTACACCGCGAGCTCCTCTGCTGAGGCAAAGGCGACGGTGAGTGTGTCGGAGTCAACGGTGAGCATCGCCGCCGTCGCTAAGGGGAGCGCGACAATTACCGTGACCGCCAGCGATGGGGCATTGAGTGTTGCCCAGACCATCGCCGTTACGGTGAGCGCGCAAGCCAACCGCGCACCGACAAAGGAGGGGACCATCCCAGCGATGACGGTGAGTAAAACCAAGGGCGCCGAGACGGTGGACGTGAGCGGTTACTTCAGCGACCCGGATGCCGACACCTTGACCTACACCGCGAGCTCCAACGCAACCAGTAAAGCGACGGTGGGTGTGTCGAGTGCAACCCTCACCATCACGCCGGTGGCAGCGGGGAGCGCGACGATTACCGTGACAGCGAGCGATGGGGCGTTGAGTGTGAAGCAGACGATAGCGGTGACGGTGGTAAGCAACCGCACGCCGATAGCGAAGGGGACCATCCCATCGCAAACGTTGACGGTGGGCAGGGGCACCGCCGAGGTGGATGTCAGCAGCAAGTTCACCGATCCGGACGGCACAACCTTGAGCTATTCGGCGACCTCCAATGCGAAGAGTAAGGCGACGGTCAGTGTGTCCAGTTCCACTGTCACCATCACGCCGGTGGCAGCGGGGAGTGGGACCATCACCGTGACTGCCAGCGATGGGACCGCCACCGCGACGCAGAGCATCTCCGTCACTGTGGAAGCGAACACGCCACCGAAAACAGTCATCGCAATTCCGGCGATGACGTTGACCGTGGGGACCGCTGGCACCGTGGACGCGAGCCTTTACTTCACCGATCCGGATAGCGATACCTTGACCTACACCGCATCATCCTCTGATAGTGGGAAGGCGACGACGAGTAAGTCGGGGTCAACGATAACCATCACGCCGGTGGCAGCGGGCGATGTTATCATCACTGTGATTGCTAGAGATGGCATCGCCGCCGCAGCCCAAACCATCGCGGTAACGGTGAAGAGCGCGCCGAAAGCGGTGGGAACGATTCCGGCGATGACAGCGAGTGTGAGCAAAGGGCCCGAGAGCGTGGATGTGAGCCCCTACTTCAACGACGCGGATGGCGATGAATTGAACTACACCGCGAGCTCTTCAGCGACAACTAACGCGACGGTGGGCGCGTTGGGGTCAACGATAACCATCACGCCCAAAGCAGCGGGCAGCGCGACCATCACGGTGACAGCGACAGATCCGAGCAACAATAGCGCGACGCAGACCATCGCCGTAACGGTGGTAGCCAACCGAGCACCGACAGCGAAGGGGACCATCCCGGCGCAAACTGTGAATGTGGGCGGGAACGCCAAGACGGTAAACGTGAGCCCCTATTTCAGCGACCCGGATGGGACCACCTTGACCTACACGGCGAGCTCTTCCGCGACAACTTACGCGACGGTGGGTGTGTCGGGGTGCAATCGTGAGCATCACCGGCGTTGCGACTGGCACAGCGACCATCACCGTGACCGCCAACGATGGGACCGCCACCGCGACGCAGACCATCTCCGCAACGATGGTTGTTGAACCGAACCGCACACCGACAGCGGTGGGCACCATCCCATCTCAAACCGTGACCGTGGGCGGGAACGCCAAGACCGTGAATGTGAGCAGCTACTTCAGCGATGCCGATAACGATACCTTGACCTATTCGGCGAGCTCTTCCGCGACAACTTACGCGACGGTGAGTGTGTCGGGTTCAATCGTGAGCGTCACCGCCGTCGCGGCGGGCAGCGCGACGATAACCGTCACGGCGACAGATTCCGACAGCGAGACCGCAACGCAGAGCTTCTCCGTTACAGTGAATGCGACGAACCGCGCACCGACAACGGTGGCGCCCATCCCCACACAAACAATGAGCGCGAATGGGAGTAAAATTCTGAACCTGGGCAGCTACTTCAGCGACCCGGATGGCGATACCTTGACTTACGTCGTGGCATCGTCTAAGCTGACTGTCGCAACGGTGGCCTTGTCAGGCGCGTCTGTGACCCTCACAGCGGTCGCCGGCGGGACAGCGACGGTAACGGCACAAGCATCGGATCCGGCCGGGCTGAGCGTGACCCAAAGCTTTACGGTCTCGGTGACTGCACAAGCGAACAGCGCGCCGTCAGTGGTGGGGACCATCCCCGCGCAAACGGTGACCGTGGGCAAGAGTGCTGCCACGGTGGACGTGAGCGGCTACTTCAGCGATCCGGGGGATACCTTGACCTACACCGCCAGCTCTTCAGCGACCAATAAGGCGACGGTAAGCGTGTCAGGGGTAACGGTGAGCATCACCCCCGTGGCAGCGGGTTCAGCGACCGTCACCGTCACGGCGAGCGACGGGACAAGCTCCGCTACGCAGACCATCTCGGTTACGGTGGTTGCGAACCGTGCACCGACAACAGTGGGCACAATACCGGCGCAGACGGTGAACGCCGGTGGGGGTAACATTCTGAATCTCAGCAGCTACTTCAGCGACCCCGATAGCGATGCGTTGAGTTACGCCGCGGTCTCGTCTAATGGAAGTGTTGCAACGGTGGGTGTATCCGGGGGGTTGCTGACCATCACGGGGGTGGCAGTGGGGTCAGCGACGATAACCGCGTCAGCGAGCGACGGGAGCCAGAGCGCGAGCCAAAGCATCTCGGTTACGGTGAACGCAGCAGTGAGTCAGACGCGACAACAGAATACGCGACCGACGGCAGTGGGGACCATTCCCGCGCAAACGTTAACCGTGGGGGGGAGTGTTGCCGGGGTAAACTTGACCAGTTACTTCAGCGACCCCAATGGCGATACCTTGACCTACATGGCAAGCTCCAGTAACACCGGGGTCGCGACTGTCGGGCTATCGGGTTCGACTGTCACCGTCACGCCGGTCGCTGCCGGGGCCGCAACAATCACAACAATGGGGGTGGATCCCGGTGGGTTGAGTGCCACCCAAACCTTTACCGTCGTGGTCAATGCGCGGACGAACAGCGCACCAACGGCTGTCGGTTCAATCCCGGCGAAAACGGTAACCGTGGGTGGGAACGCCAAAACGGTGGACGTGAGCGGCTACTTCAGCGACCCGGATGGCGATGCCTTGACCTACACCGCCAGCTCCTCAGCGACCGGTAACGCTACGGTCAGCGTGTCGAGCGCGACGGTGACAATCACGCCGGTGGCAGCGGGCAGCGCGACGATTACCGTTACTGCCAGCGACAGCAGCGCAACCGCTACGCAGACCATCTCGGTTACGGTGAATGCAGCGGTATCCACGGAGCAAGTGAATAATCCGCCGGTTGCAGAAGGGGCGGTTGCAACGGGAGCGATTCCGCAATCTAACCGTGCGCCGGTGACGGTGGGTACAATTCCCGCCCAAACGGCGACGGCCGGGGGCAGTGCTGCGACTGTGAACCTTGGGAGTTACTTCCTTGACCCCAACGGGGATGCCTTGACCTATGTCGTGAGCTCCTCTGATACCGGCGTTGCAGCGGTAGGCGTATCGAGTGCGACTGTCACCATCACGCCGGTGGCCGCCGGAACAGCGACTGTAACGACGATGGCAGCGGATCCCAGCGCGTTGAGTGCCACCCAAACCTTTACCGTCACGGTCAACCCGCAATCCAACCGCGCACCAACAGCGGTGGGGTCAGTTCCTTCACAAACGGTGATGGTCAGTGCGGGCAGTGTCACGGTGAACATGGCGAGTTACTTCAGCGACCCGGATGGGGACACGCTGACCTATACCGCGACCTCCTCTCATCCCGCGATGGCAACGGCGAGTATGTCAGGGACCACGGTCAGCATCGCACCCATCGCCGCCGGCGCATCCATGATCACCGTCACTGCCAGCGATGGCAGCTTGACGGTGACACAGTCTTTGATGGTCACGGTGAATCCACAGCCGAATCAGGCACCGGTCGCAGTGGGGACCATTCCCTCGCAAACGGTAACGATCGGGAGCCCTGCAGGCACGGTGAACGTCACCAGTTACTTCAGCGACCCGAATGGAGATACGTTGACCTATACCGCGACCTCCTCTCATAACGGGTTGGCAGTGGCGAGCGCGTCCGGGTCAACGGTCAGCATCACGCCGGTCGCTACCGGGGGAGTGTCTGTAACAGTCGTGGCAACGGATCCGAGCGGGTTGACTGCAGCCCAGGCCTTTACCGTAAGGGTGGATCCGCAACCGAACCGCGCGCCCACACCGGTGGGAACAATTTCCACACAAACGTTGACGGTCGGCGGAAGCACCGGCAGCGTGAATATCGGCGGCTCCTTCAGCGACCCCGATGGAGATACGTTGACCTATGCGGTTGCCTCCTCTGATACCACCGTCGCAGCGGTGAACCTATCCGGTGTCACCGTGATTATTACGCCAATAGCGATCGGGACAGCCACCGCAACGGCAACGGCAACGGATCCAGATGGTGCCAGTGGCACCCAGTCCTTTACCGTAAGGGTGAATCAGACAAACGTCTCACTTATCCCGTCAGGGTCCATTGGTGGGATCACACTGACCGCCGGTGGCGGTGCCGCAGAGCTGAACGTCGCAAACCATTTCACCAGCTTGACCGGCGATACCTTGACCTACGCCACATCTTCGTCCGATACCACGGTCGCCACGGTGAGCCTATCGGGGACCCAGTTAAGCATCACGCCGATCGCCGCAGGGACAGCGAAGGTCCAGATTATCGCTGCGGATTCGACGGGAACGAGTGCAACCCAAACCGTTTCGGTCGTGGTCAATCCACAGCCGAACCGCGCTCCAGTTACCGTCTCTTCAATCGGATCGGTGACAGTGACGGAGCGGGGCGATGCGAAGGAGATCAACCTTGCGAACTACTTCAGTGACCCGGATGGCGATGCCTTAACCTATACCGCCACCTCCTCTATCACCGGGAAGGCAACGGTGAGCGTGACCGATTCGACCGCAACTATCGCACCTGTCGCTGAAGGGACCGCAACCGTGACGGTGAAGGCCGCGGACCCCGACGGGTTGAGCGCAACGCAGACGATTGCCGTAACTATCGATCCAGCACCCAACGAGGCACCTACCTTCAGCAGTTCGGCGACCTTCTCTGTGGCTGAAAATACCACCACGGTCGGCACCGTGATAGCGACCGATATCGATAGCTCGGATAGCATCACCGCCTATGCGATAACCGATGGAGAGGATAAGGAACTGTTCCGTATCGCTGCCGCGACGGGCGTGTTGCATTTTAATGATGCCCCTAACTTTGAAAAACCGACCTCCACTTCAGGCAACAACGAATATATCGTTATGGTGCAGGCAACCAGCGGCAAAGGAGATCGCGCCCTGACAGCGGAGCAAACCCTCACCGTCACGGTGACCAATGTGAACGAGAAACCGACAGCTGTAAAAGAATTCGCCGCGGTATTAGTGATTTATGGCGGGACCTCCGAAAACGTGAACATGGCATCGCACTTCAGCGACCCCGATGGCGATGCGTTGCACTACTCCGCAAAATCCGATGATACCAGTAAGGCAACGGTGAGCGTGTCAGGCAGTGTGGCGACAATCACCCCGGTCGGTTTAGGGACCGCAACAATTACGGTCACGGCAAGCGATTCAGGCGAATTGGCTATGACGCAATCCATTGACGTCACAATCGGCGATTCATCAGATGTCGCAGGATTTAGCCCCGGACAGTTGGGTATCCCGGTCTCGGTCCTTATCAATATCAATGGTGAGCTCCAACCCTTCGGAGATGTGGTTGCGATTGATAAGAACTTGGCGCGGCTATCGGGTGAGGGGTCTGGTTGGACGGTTGCCAATGGTGATACATTGGTGATTACCGTCAATGCTGAGGGGTCGGGATTGGATGTGACAGCGGATGTCTCTGCCCTTGATACAACGCGCCCTTACCCGATTAAGTTCATCCCACATGGGAATGGGGTATACACCGCAGAAATGGTAATCAGTAAGGAGAATCTGGCGTTGAACGGCTTAAAGATAATTCTGGTGACAACTAGGGACGAGGTCGGTAACGAAAAGATGGTGCTCATCGCTGGCACCTTGGATAACCAGATATACCCAACTGAGCTCTTGCCAAACTATCCGAATCCGTTCAATCCAGAGACGTGGATTCCTTACCGATTGAAGGAAGGTACGGATGTCACGTTGACTATTTACGACGCGGAGGGGCGTGTGGTGCGACGCTTCGATCTCGGCCATCAGCGGGCAGGTGCCTACGAAACAAGGGATAAGGCAGTCTACTGGGATGGCACGAACGACTTGGGCGAGACGGTGGCGGCGGGGCTCTACTTCTACAACCTGACCACACACGATTACACGCAAACCCGCAAAGCGACCATCGCAAAGTAAACCTGTTACGATTCACCCATCTTCGTAGGGAACGCAGATCTGCGTTCCTTATGTAAAATGTCAACGGAACCGAGTGATGGGCGTCGCAATAAAATTGACGCCTATCCCCGTAGGTCCAAAGCCCCAGCGGGGCGACATGTTTATAGCTATTACCAATCGGCGAAGTTAGGGAATCTCACCTACCGGGGATGGAAAAATCCGGGCTATGCCCCCGGTAGGTTCGGTTTGTCACCGCCCCGCATCGGCACCCTCCTTTATTCTACCCCCCCTAACCCCCCTCGCCCCCCTTGTCAAGGGGGAACCGAGGCAAGCAGGGGGGAAATAGGGGGGCCTACCCAACCCGGGGAGCGCAAGTGTCTATTTATTTTTATCATTTACCAATGTTTCAGAAAGCCCCAGCGGGGCGACATGTTTATAGAATACAGGACGAACAAGTAACCCAAGCCCCAGCGGGGCGACATGTGTATATCGGGGCAGGGATGCCCCTCTCACGGTTAGTTGAGTGAATCGCTCCGGCGGAGTGATATGTCTATAGAATGGCAATCAGGCCAAATCCCGCGCTCCAAGGGAATCATACAGGTGTAGGGAACGCAGATCTGCGTTCCCTACGAATGATGAGGTGCTTTATTTCTCCCGTTTGGTAGGCACCCCCCTTTATCCCCCCGCTAGGGGGTGCCGATGCGGTGCGGTTGGAAACCGAACCTACCGGATAGAATTCGCCATGGTTTCCGGCGGCTCTGGCTCCGGCAAGCGATGCACCTCACTCCCCGCCACATTGGTTCCCAGCATAATCAACTCACACCGTTCCGTCCCGAAGTTTCTAAAGATGTGATACGCCCCGGGTGGCTTAAAGACAGAATCCCCCTGTTCGATGTGATACCACTCCCCTTCAATATGGATGTGGCACGAACCGCTTAACACGTAGAACCACTCTTCCTCTTTGGTATGGGTGTGGTATTTCGTATTGGTCCCGCCGGGCGGAATTCGCGTCAGCCGCACCTCAAACTGTTCCGTGGCGTGTTCTTCCCATAGCGGCTTAAATTCGCCATATTGTTCCTCTTCGCCGGGGAAGAACTTCGGTTGCCACGGCATCTCACTGGTTTTTACGATGTATTTCATGGGTTATCTCCTTTCTGAATACTCCTTGCGTCTTTGCGTTTATTTATAGTGGACCTTAGAATTAATGAGACACTCCAAACCGGTGCGGTTGGAAACCGCACCTACCGTCCTCCCGTTGGGTAGCCCCCCTTTATCCCCCCGCTTGCTTTCCCCCCTGCTTGCGGGGGGACTAAGGGAGGGGAGAATAAAGGGGGGTGCCGATGCGGGGCGGTAAAGGAGGGTGCCGATGCGGGGCGGTGACAAACCGAACCTACCGTCCTCCCGTTGGGTAGGCCCCCTGTTATCCCCCCGCTTGCTTTCCCCCCTGCTTGCGGGGGGGACTAAGGGGGGGTAAAATAAAGGGGGGTGCCGATGCGGGGCGGTGACAAACCGAACCTACCGTCCTCCCGTTGGGTAGGCACTGTTTCCAACTGTGCCGATGCGGGACGGTTAAAAACCGAACCTACCGGGGGGCGCAAGTGTCCATTTATTTTTTCAAGTCACTATAATCTGAGGGGGGGTCATAAATATTCTCTGTGGGAGTGGCATCCTTGCCACGACTCTCCTCAATTGTGGAAACAATCGGGATCAGGAGATCCCTCTCACAGGGGTCTGCATAGGCTTTGGAAACAATCGGGATCAGGAGATTCCTCTCACATCCATTCAGACAGATCAACCCGTTCGCCGGTTTCCGCCGCAATATACGCCCCATAGCAGACCGCGAGGATGTCCCGTCCCAACTCCACCGTGCTTTTGGGCGTTTGTCCGTAAGCGATCGCTTGGCAAAAGTCAGAGAGTTCATGCGGAAAACCGTTCATCCAATCCTCGTCGGGATTGGTCAGTTGCCAACCTGCGCGGGTCTCCACCTTCTCTCGAATATAGGTATCCCCCAAAACCTGATCGCTCGGCGTGTACGTCAACATCCCGGTGTTCGGGTTGATGTTGCACTGCACCACAGCCTTGCTCGAATAGACCGTCATGACGTTCTGGATGCCCCCAAGCACAATGTCTGATGCGGTAATCTGCGCGACGGTGTCGTCGTCAAACGTAATGATCATCGATCCCCAATCCTCGCAATCCTTCCACCCCTCTCTGATCCATTTCTCCTCCTCATTGACAAAGCTTTCAATATGTGTCAGGTTTGCGACCGCTGCGACAACGCTCTTGGGTTTGATGGGTTTTCCGTACTTCCGCTGCCCTTCGTTGTATTTCAGATAGAGCGTCGCACCAACGGGATGGCAGCCTTTGTTATAAAGCGCGCCGCCCCCGGAGTATCGCCATTCCTTTGCGTAATCCGAGTGCGATCCGCTGTGTGATTCCTCGGCAATGATACGGAGGATAGTGTTTTCGCTCTGTGCGAGGATGTCATTTGCCTTCTGCACGCTCGGAGCATGCACCCAGTTCTCCCCGTAGCAGAAGGTCACGCCGTTGCGCTTAACAGCATCCACCATTTCGTCGGCTGCCTTGAGTGCGGCCTCAAACATCTTGCGCCGGGGGGTCTCGCGGCCCACAAGCGTTTCCCCACCATCGCCAAAATAGCCCGTCAGCGGCTTTTCACAGATGATATGCTTGCCCGCTTCGGCTGCCTGAACGGTCAGCGGATAGTGGAGGTAGTTGGGGACGCAGAGATCGACAACAGTTATCTCTTCGTCCGCAAAGAGGGCATCCGCTGTAGGATAAACGGTTTCCAGATTGTGTTCCGCGGCAAAGGCAGTCGCGCTTTCTTGGGTTCTCGCAGCGACTCCCTTGATCCGGACATCGAGACCGGGGACGAGCCGATAGTTGTGGACGTGGAACGTCGCGGAAAAACCGGCACCGATCATGCCGATGACAATAGGATTGGTATTCATAGTATTTTTTCCTCGATTGGATTATGTTATTTTGAGATTCGTAGGGAACGCAGATCTGCGTTCCCTACTGAAGTGCGTAAATCCTGGGCACTCCCCTTTTATGGATCACGAACCACACATCCCAAGGCAATACAATCGATCTTCTATCTCTGTAAGTTCGGCGTGGTAGCCTTTGGGCAGTGCGAGGACGTGATTGTGACGGAGGCTCACGGATTTTTCAAACGCATCTATCTCGCTGTAGATGCGTTGGACGGCGTGCCCGTCCGCGGGTGCGAGACGGTAAAAGCAAATCGCTTCGCCAGAAATTGAGTGAGCAGGTGTTTCACTGACAATCAGCGCATGTTCCCCACGATTGAAATCGTCGCCCGGTTCGAGGATAACAGCTGCCGTTTCAAGAAAGGAGAGAGTTCTACAGATTGCGACCTCGACAGGGTCGTCATGCGCGAGAATTTCGTATGTTGTCCGATAGGGAATAGATGCACGATACGCCTCGCCATCAAAGACATCTGCACGGTCCCCGATGAGTCCGTGGGCTTTATTCCCGTTATGCCCAACAAGCAATTCGCACCGCCCTCCGAGTACAACCAGCATAACCTCGTTATCCCCAGTGTCCTCGAAAAAAGATTCACCGACGTTGAGATTGAGGACACCAAAATCAAGCTCGTTTATTCCCATTTCACCGCTCTCAATAATTCGGGTATATCCTCTATCCGGTTTGTATTTTTTGTATAAGTTCATCTCTAATCTTCTTATTTGACTTGGTGGTTTTTATAGTGGATCTTAGAATTAATGAGACACTCCAAACCGGTGCGGTTGGAAACCGCACCTACCGTCCTCCCGTTGGGTAGCCCCCCTATTTCCCCCCGCTTGCTTTCCTCCCTGCTTGCGGGGGGGACTAAGGGGGGTGCCGATACGGTGCGGTTAGAAACCGAACCTACCGTTGTCCCGTTTGGTAGGCACTGTTTCCAACTGTGCCGATACGGTACGGTTAGAAATCGCACCTACCGTCCTCCCGTTGGGTAGCCCCCCTATTTCCCCCCGCTTGCTTTCCCCCTGCTTGCGGGGGGGACTAAGGGGGGGTGCCGATACGGTGCGGTTACAAACCGAACCTACCGGGGGGCGAAAGTGTCTATCTGTTTTTAGAATCCACCATAATTGCATTATATCACCAAAGTTATTCGCGAACAATGGAAAATAGAAACTGCTGCTAGCTGCCCCATTTTTGAGCACCGGGTCGGGATTCGGAAATCCCCCCTACATAGGGCTATTCAGTTTTCGGCGTTTTAACCATTTGGGGCGAAAAGGCGCAACAAGGGCATCGCCTTGCCGGTGAAGTATTGGGATTGGGAAATCCCTCTCACAGCAGAATTATAGTGGACCTTAGAATTAATGGGACACTCTTAATACACAGCCAACCCTCTAAATCCCCCAACTCCCCTGACAAGGGTTTCCCCCTGATAAGGGGGACTAAGGTTGCACGCCTTCCAAAAGAAGAAAAAGGGTTCCTCCTGACAAGGATTTCCCCCTGATAAGGGGGACTAAGGGGGTTAAGGGGATCTTCTCCAACCCCCCGGCCCCCTTGTCAGGGGGAGACCTCAACCCCCCTGGCAAGGGGGGCTAGAAACCGCCCCCCTTGCCATCCCCCAACCTCCAACTCCCCTGACAAGGGTTTCCCCCTGATAAGGGGGACTAAGGTTGCACGCCTTCCAAAAGAAGAAAAAGGGTTCCTCCTGACAAGGGTTTCCCCCTGATAAGGGGGACTAAGGGGGTTAAGGGGATCTTCTCCAACCCCCCGGCCCCCTTGTCAGGGGGAGACCTCAACCCCCCTGGCAAGGGGGGCTAGAAACCGCCCCCCTTGCCATCCCCCAACCTCCAACTCCCCTGACAAGGGTTTCCCCCTGATAAGGGGGACTAAGGTTGCACGCCTTCCAAAAGAAGAAAAAGGGTTCCTCCTGACAAGGGTTTCCCCCTGATAAGGGGGACTAAGGGGGTTAAGGGGATCTTCTCCAACCCCCCGGCCCCCTTGTCAGGGGGAGACCTCAACCCCCCTGGCAAGGGGGGCTAGAAACCGCCCCCCTTGCCATCCCCCAACCTCCAACTCCCCTGACAAGGATTTCCCCCTGATAAGGGGGACTAAGGTTGCACGCCTCCAAAAGAAGAAAAAGGGTTCCTCCTGACAAGGGTTTCCCCCTGATAAGGGGGACTAAGGGGGTTAAGGGGATCTTCTCCAACCCCCCGGCCCCCTTGCCATCCCCCAACCTCCAACTCCCCTGACAAGGGGAGAAGATAAGAGGGGACTCCCCTTGTCTTTCCCCTCTTATCAGAGGGGTTAAGGGGGGCAGGGGGGTTACATGGGGGGTTCAGAGGGGTTCAGGGGGCCTTTGAAGATTTCGCGCCGGTTGAAAGTATTGGTAAATGTATCCTTATTTCTCGTGTTTACTATAAATGACCCTACCCTCCTACAGATTGGCAATTGACAATTCTCCCACAACTCGCTATAATTGACGCATAAATTCGGGATGCGATAGGAGAGAGAAAGAAATTATAGTGGATTTTAGAATTATGAGACACGCCAAACCGGTGCGGTTGGAAACCGCACCTACCGTTCTCCCATTGGGTAGCCCCCCTATTTCCCCCCTGCTTGCATCGGTTCCCCCTTGACAAGGGGGGCGAGGGGGGTTAGGGAGGGTAGAATAAAGGGGGTGCCGATACGGTACGGTTAGAAATCGAACCTACCGTTCTCCCGTTGGGTAGCCCCCCTATTTCCCCCCTGCTTGCATCGGTTCCCCCTTGACAAGGGGGGCGAGGGGGGTTAGGGAGGGTAGTAGACGGTGCGGTTACCTAATTGGGGGGGTGCCGATACGGTACGGTTAGAAACCGAACCTACCGGAGGGCGCAAGTGTTTATCTATTTTTAGAATTCACCATAAATCCTTATCCAATGGAGAACCGTGATGAAACAGATTGATGGCGGAATAACCGCAGTACCGGGGTTGAGAGCGACCGGCGTACATGCAGGCCTGAAGCCGGATAATGAAAAGGATGTTGCCTTGATAGCAGCGGATACGCCAGCGGTTGCAGCGGGGGTCTTCACGAAAAATCGTGTGTGTGCCCCGGTTGTTTTGGTGTGCCGTGAAAATCTCAGTGACAATGCGGGTCAAGCGATTGTCATCAACAGCAAGAACGCTAACGCATGTACGGGTGAGGTCGGCATGAAGAACGCACGACAGATGGCGTCGCTGGTGGGAGAAGCACTCGGCATCGATCCAAGTCTCGTATTAGTGGCTTCGACGGGAGTCATCGGGCAGCAGCTGCCGATGGATAAAATCAGTAACGGCATCCGTCTCGCTGCGCCGGCGTTGGACCGAGATGGTGGACATGACGCTGCCCTTGCGATCATGACAACGGACACTGTTCCCAAAGAGATTGCCGTGGAGTTTGAAATTGGAGGAAAAACCGCTCGGATCGGTGGTATGACAAAAGGGGCGGGGATGATTGCTCCGAATCTCGCCACGATGCTCGCTTTTCTGGCGACGGATGTGAATATCGCCGGTGATCCGCTCCAGCAGGCGTTACGCGAGTCCGCTGCGAAGTCTTTCAATCGTATGACGATCGATACGGATAGCAGTACAAACGACACGGTGCTAATCATGGCAACGGGCGGCGCAGGGAATGCAGAAATTACTGAGACAGCTAATGACGACTCCGAGGCATTCTGTGAAGCACTGGACTTCGCCTGCATTGAATTAGCGAAGCAGATCGCACGAGATGGAGAGGGGGCAACGAAGCTGGTTGAGGTAGTCGTGAAAGGTGGCAAGAACGAAACAGAAGGGGAGATGGCAGCCCGTGCAATCGCCGAATCGCCGCTCGTGAAGACCGCTGTTTTCGGCTCAGACGCAAATTGGGGCCGCATCATGATGGCGGCTGGGAAATCGGGGGCGGAATTCGATCCGTATCAGGTGGATGTTTGGCTCGGTGACTATCAACTGGTCAAAGATGGGATGGACGCGGGGTTTGATGAGGATAAAGCGACGGCACTGTTTTCCAAGGATACAGTGACCATTACTGTCGATCTGAACGCTGGCGATGCAGCCGTCACCATGTGGACGTGCGACTATTCCCACGATTATATTAGCATCAATGCGGACTACCGGACATAATATCAGCGGCTCATGTAAAAAGAAACAGGGCTTACGCACTCCAGATTGTAGTTGCCCGATTTATCGGGATACTCGCTTCGCGGGAGATGCCCTGTCCACAAAATATTATCGCTCATGTTAAGACTTAGTGCAAAGAAACCGAGTTTTTTCAACCCCCCTGCGAAGGGGTCTCCCCCTGATAAGGGGGCCGGGGGGTTAGGGGTCCCCTTCGCTGCCCCCCTTGTCTAGGGGGGCAAACTCGGTTTCTCTGAGTGCTATGCACTCTCTTTTTACATGGACCTTTCTTTTTTCTGCTTCGCGCCATCGCACCTTAGCGACTTTGCGTTGAATTTTCGTTGCGTATCGGGGCAGGGGGAGAGGAACCCTTGATAAATCGGGAGGTCAGAATACCTATCTCGCTGAGAATTTAGGCCAAGGAGAAATGACGCTTATGCTTACATCTGACGAACAGCAATTTTACGACGAGAACGGTTATGTGCTGAAACAAGCACTCGTCTCAGCTGAAGATATCGAAAAGGTTCAAGCGGAAATCCATGACATCCACAGTCGGATGGCAAAACAATCGATTGACGGCGTCGAAGTGGCGTGGGAACAATTTGATGATTCAAATACGCCGCCGCGGATTAAACAGCTGATGCAGAGTGAACTGGTCAGTCCAACCCTGAACAAAATCTTACATTCGGACGCAATGTTGGATATTATCGAGCAACTGATTGGTCCCGACATCTCACTGTTTCATAGCAAACTACTCCCCAAAGACGCCAAAGATGGCACGGCAATTCCTTGGCATCAGGATTATGCCTACTGGGATCTGGACGATAACCGTCCACTGATGGTAAACTGCCAACTCGCGATTGACGCAACAACACAGGAGAATGGCTGTATCCAATTTGTCCCTGGCAGCCATAAATGGGGGTTACAGGAACATGAACGGGGCCAAGAGAAGTTTCGCCTGTTTCTGCCGGGACACTACCATGAGCGAGATGATGCCATCGCCGTAGAGATGGAGCCGGGGGCTGGCGTTTTTTTTAACGCCCTAATTATTCACGGCTCCGCTGCCAATACATCAACCCACCCTCGACGAATGAATACCTTCGCCTATAATGTTACAGGTAACGGCGTGACCCAGTGCCGCGAGGCACTTCGGGGCAAACCGCTCTGAAATGTTAGCAATAAGACTTGAGGCATTCGAGCCTTGACAGGTTCAGGGCTTAGAGCCATGGTGTAGAGGCCCCTGCCGCTTCTAACCACATGACACCAAGCACCGTCTGCATCCTTACCAAACTCACCACGTTAATATACGAGGGCTGTGAAAATGCAATCTATTGCGCGGGCATGGATGGTTGGGTGTGTGCTCATCGTCATGAATTGTTATTGGCTCATACAAATGGAGAGCCTCCGGAGAGCTTTTGGCGCGACATTTTTTTCTCTGTTTTTTAACGCAGTCTTTACGCTCTGGGTGCTCTTTTTATTAAATCGACTGCTGCGCCGATTTACGCCGAAACTCGCCTTTGACAACAGGGAGCTATTGACCATTTATATCATGGTCAACATGGTGTCATCCCTCTGCTCCTATACCGCCCAGTTGACAGTCATACCCCATGTCATCACCTATCCCTTTTGGGGCGCGACGCCAGAAAATGACTGGCGACAACTATTCCATAAAGATCTCCCTCAATGGCTTATTGTTAACGAACCGTCCGTTCTGATAGGGTATTATCGTGGCGAAGCCAACTTGTATACAGCCCGCCATTTGGCAGCATGGCTACCTCCACTGCTTTGGTGGTCATTTTTTACCCTTGTCCTGGTCTTTGTCATGTTGTGCATTAATATTATCGTCCGCAGGCAGTGGATTGAACACGAGAAACTGGCTTATCCGATCGCTGAGATCCCGCTGACTTTGGTCCAGGCGGGTGGGTATAGCCGAATGATGTGGATTGGATTTGCTATTACCGCGGGGATTAATATCGTAAATGGACTCCATTTCTTGTATCCTAGTTTCCCGGGTTTAACATTTGTCCAATTTAGACATATCGGCTACATCTTTACAGAGGAACCATGGAACGCACTCTGGGCAATGCGAGTCTCATTTATCCCCTCGATTATTGGGTTAAGTTTCTTCATGCCGCTTGATGTCCTGTTTTCGTGTTGGTTCTTCTATCTTTATTGGCAAGCGATGCGGGTTGTGGGTGCTTTCGCGGGGTGGCATACATATCCGGGCTATGGTCGGCATGTCTATATCGTGCAGGAATCGGTTGGGGCATATTGTGCCGTTTTAGCGATTGCGATTTGGCGAGCAGCGCGACACATGGTTCGAGTCCGACAGCAACCTGTTATCGGAAATAGCGAGAGAGAAATAGATGATGCCCCAATGTCATATGTAACAGCATGGTGTGGCATGATCTGCGGGATGATTATTCTTATGTTATTCTGTTATCGGGCTGGCATGACAATCGGCGTGGCAATCGGCTTTGTTCTTTTCTATTATTACATCTCAACGTGTATCACTCGACTTCGCGCTGAATTTGGTTTCCCACTCCACGATGTCCACTTTGGGGGGCCGATTCAGATGATCACCTCCGCATTCGGGACTGCGAATTTGTCGCAACGGACGCTTGTCGCCATGCCGTTCTTCTGGCATATCAGTCGTATCTACCTGAGCCACATCATGCCACATCAATTGGAAGGGTTTAAAATTGCCTCAAGAAGTCGAATGAGTCCCAAACGGGCTTTCTGGTCAATGCTGTTGGCGTGCGCTTTTGGAATTGTAGTAATTTTCTGGCTCCTACTCCACCTCAGCTATCATTACGGTCTTGAGAATACGCCTTATCCGCGCTGGGGAGCAGAGGTATGGTTCTACTTACAAGACTGGTTGCGCAATCCGACAGAAGTGGATTATATTCACATGGCTCTGATGGGGTTAGGGGCTGTGGTCGCATCTTTTTTGGCGTTCATGAGAGCACGATTTGTTTGGTGGCCCCTCCATCCGATGGGCTATGCGCTGGGAGGAAGTTTTGGGATGAGCTTTTTGTGGACCTGTTTGCTGGTAGCTTGGATCTTGAAGTGGTTTATTCTGCGATATGGGGGGATTATGCGATATAGGCAATTTGCCCCCTTGTTCCTCGGATTGATACTAGGGGAATTTTCAGTGACTGCCCTCTGGACAATTCTTGGTCTCTGTTTCAATTGGCCCGAATTATACAATTTTTGGCATCCCTGATAGGCGTGTAATTTCTCATTCCCCAAAAAACCTGATCAGAAGGAAGTAGGCAAGCACGAGGCAATCCATTTTTCTTTGTAATTTTGTGCACTAAGTAGAAAATGACTTATAATCGGAAAGTGTTAGGGACAGTGTGAGGGTTACTTTTTGATTTTCTTATCGGGAATGAGTTTATTAACGATTAGGCGAATATCCTCGCGTATTGCTTTTATACTATCTGCAAGGTCATCGATTCGCTTGTTCGTGTCATCAATGCGCTGGTTAGTAACTTTATGTAATCCAATAATTAAAGCTCCTAATGTCCCTATAATTGTCAGACCTGTCCCTACGATTGTCAACGTCTGAATCCAATCCATTGTGACCGCCCCCCTTGTAATGTTTCTAATATTCTACAAGAAAGTGAGTCAGTTGTCAAGCCAATCTGTGCTTCTACTAGGGTCATTTAATTCTCCTGTGAGAGGGATTTCCCAATCCCGATGCTTCACCGGTAAAGCGATGCCCTTGTTGCGCCTTTTCGCCCCAACTGATTAAAAAGCCGAAAACTGAATAGCCCTATGCTTCTACTTAATCCGTAATTTTTTTTACGGTGTCTGACGCCCCGCCCTCAACTCCAGCGACACGCGGTACCCTTCCAAGCCCGGATCCGTGTCGATAAGCGTCTGAACAGCTTCAGCATTCCGGCGTTGCGCGGGAAAGTCATCAGCGTTGGCAATTCGCAATGCCAATCGTGCCGCCGCTGCACTCCCTTTTCGCAGATTTTCCAACTCCACTTTGTCCAGCGTATCATACGCCGTGTGTCCGAAGCCTCTGCCCGAAGGTGGGGCGTCGGGGTCGCCCATGTGGGCTGTTGGAACGCCTTTTAAGACAAAGGGGAAGTGATCGGAATACGGATGCATGTGCTGACCGACAGGAATGTCAGCTGCAAGTTCTTTCGCGGCATCTCGGAAGAACGGTGCTAAGTCTTGCCAACGATGCAGCACCACACCTTTTCGGCTCGAACCGCCCGCTGCATCGAGATTATACATGAAACGGACGCTATCGAGTTCGCCTTCATGGGCGTCCGCATAACGAAATGCGCCGGTTAACCCAATTTCCTCGGTGCCGAAGCCGACACATCGAACCGTTCGCTTGAGTTGTTCGCCGGCATATAGAGCGAGCACTCGTGCAGCTTCAATGACGAGTACCATACCCGACGCCGGATCAACGGCCCCCTGTGAGATGTCGTGACCGTCGTAATGACACCCCAGAATTATCATCTCATCGGGATGCTCCTTTCCCGGCAGATCGGCGACGACGTTCCACGAGGTTCGGGGCTCGTTGACGTCGGTCGTGTGAAGACGGAGTCGAACTGTGCCCTTCCGCTTCATCAGCCGCGTCAGAAATTCTCCATCCTCCTTGCATATCGAGATGCCCGGAATCGGGGCGGGTTGGTCGTTTTGTAGACTCCCCGTTTCGGGGCCGACACCGGGGCTTTCGCTGATAAAAATAAAAGCACTGGCACCGCCCAAGACGGAGCGTTCATATTTTTCCTTGCGATGCACCCATCGTCCCAAGTCAGGGGGAGATGCGCTGCCCGCCATTACGATTCTGCCTTTCATCTCATCACTTAAGCCCTCGTACTCTGCGGGACTGCCATAGCCGACAGAGATTAATTCCGCCGTAGTGTCGTCAGTGGGACAGTAGGGGAGTGAGATGCAGTGAAGTGACCTGTGGATCGGCTCGACGATTTCCAACGTTGCCGGTCCCCGTGACCATCCTGCGTAGGGATAGGACTCCAACCGAGCGTCTTTGAGACCGTAACGGTTAAAAGTCTCACAGATGAAGTCTGCAGCTCTCCGCTCGTCTGGCGTTCCTGCGAACCGTGATCCGAAGTCGTCGCACAACACGGTGAGGTTGTCCATCACTTCCCGCGCTGTATAAATGTCGCCAACCATCTGCTGATCTATTTGCAAATATGGATTTTTTTGACTCATATTAACTCCTGATGATGAATCTGTTTCTTTCAGATGATAACCCAACTGATAGCTGCTGGTGCGCTAACAGTGCTAGGAAAACATCGTAGGATTCGCTTGCTATCACTGCACAGCGCGATCTACGTGACGCTGTCGCGAACATAGTTGGGCGTCAAAGAGAAGTAATCGCCAGCTTGTCCATTGAGCAATCGGTCATAGCCGATTCGTGCGATGCTCGCGCCACGCGGCCCGTTAAAAATCGGATCAGCGAGGGGCACATCAGCGCCGAATTGCTCCTGAACAACGGGCGCATATCGCCGCAGACCATCTCCAACAAAAATTGCATCGTCGTCGATATGACTCAAAAGGGCCTCAATAGGAACACAGAGATCCTCAGACTTTCGCAGGAGATTGGGTCCCCCACGAAAGACTGCACCGTACACTTCATCTTTCCGTGCATCGAGGATTGGACAGATTAGCTTGTCTGTGTAGCGGAGATTGTATGCGATTGCTTCTAGGGTTGAGATACCGATGATCGGTTTCTTGAGGGCGTAGCAGAGCGACTTGATTGTGCCCACCCCAATTCGGATGCCAGTAAATGACCCCGGACCGATCCCGACAGCACACGCGTCGAGGTCGTGTACAGTCAGATCGCCCCACTTTAAGATCTGGTCTATAGCGGGCATCAGCCTAGATGAATGGGCTTTTAGGATGCTGAGTGTATGTTCAGCAATGAAATGTTCTCCATCAATCAGACCGACACTGCCGATGGGCGTTGAGGTGTCAACACCAAGAATTTTCATATCCGAAGAGCGATTCGCATCCATCATCAAACGCTATTAGGAGTTACGCAGTTGAATGCCTTTGTAGATTGTAGGGAACGCAGATTTGCGTTCCCTACAATCTAGTGGAGTGTGTAAGTCCTGTCTATAAAAAAATCGTGCAGTAAAAGCCGCTTTAGTTCATTCGTTCACTCGTTCATTCTCAAGTTGTTTCCAAAGCTGTACAGTCAAACTTGCTAACGGAAGGCCCACCACGTTGAAATAACATCCCTCGATTCGCTCGACGAAAGCACCAGCTTTACCTTGTATCCCGTAAGCTCCCGCCTTATCCGACGCTTCGCCACTACGGATATACGCCAAGATCTCCGATTGGTGTAGTGTCCTAAAATAGACCGTCGTTTTTTCCGCCCACACCACTTCGTTTTTCCGCTTGATATCAATTAATGCAACACCGGTGATCACTTCATGTCGGTTGCCGCTGAGTTGTGTTAAGATTTCGACAGCGTGTGCATCATTTTCCGGCTTACCGATTGGCTGACCATCACTGACAACAACGGTATCTGCACCGAGAACAATCCCTGCATCGAACTTGGCAGCGACCGTTCTTGTTTTCGTAAGGGCAAGTTCTTGTACCGCAATTGCCGGAGATTCCGTGATTTCTGGCTCTTCTATTTCACTGGGGTATACTTCAAATTCAAGCCCAATCTGCTTGAGCAAATCTGCGCGGCGTGGCGATTTTGAAGCGAGGATGATATTGGGGAGGGTGTTGTATAATTGGGGGCTTTCAATCATTTAAGTTGAAACCACCGAGTGTTGCGTTCGGTCCGTATCTGCAGCAATCCGGCGTCTATCAGTTCTGTGAATCCCTTCTCAATTTCCCACTTGGATAAACTAATCTGTTTCAGTCGTTTATCTAGTTGAGGTGCCCGGAACCATCCATCCTTCATTGGGGATTGGTAGGTATCTCTAAACACCTCTAGCGCGCCATATAGACGAAGGGCTGTTGACGAAAGCCCCACTAATGGGTTGATTGCGCCGTAGCAGGATATTATTGCTCGTGTCAGAGACATTGTTCTCTCCTGGCGTTAAATTGGTGTTTAATCAGATTGTGTCAACCTTTAACACCGATTGGCACTATACGAAATGCACAAAAAGTTCTCACTAAAGTAATACGTTTAACCAGAGAGAATCGTTTCAAAAACAGGTATATTAGATCTTATCTCTCCCATCTTTTGTGACAGGCACAAAGTTTCTACTTCAAAACATCTAGTCATTTTCAACGCGAACCGTGCCATCTCCGTCCACTGTAAGCTTGGTGGTGCCGAGCGATGAACAAGGTCCATACATAACGGCACGTTGTGCCTCTGTCATATCTTCCACAAGTTCTTCCCCCCAATAAATTTCTGGTGGCGCGATTTTCCTTGCCACACCTGTCCGCACGGATGTCCGGTCAGCATATTTGAAAAGCACCGATCGGCGGTGATGTTCAGCGCGCCACGGCAGCGTGCCGTGCGCTTGGGCACCATCCATGAAGAAAATCACGTCTCCTGCTTCCATCTCCGGTTGGAGGACCACGCCCATATCGTCATCACAGGTTCGGACACCGTGGGGCATGGGGAATCTAGATTTGTGGCTGCCGGGCACACAGGAGAACCCACCCTCGCCTGCGTTGATGTTAGATAGTTGCCAAGTAACAGTTACCCCACCACAGTGCATCTTGTTGTTCTGGTGATGATAAGCAACGTAGGGTCTATGTGGTTCACCTTGGCCGTGTATGACCAACCCTTCGGTGCCTTTCACGCTGTCGGTTACCCAAGGCCCGTGATCGAATCGGAAGCCCGTCCCACACATCACATTGAGACGCATGATGATTTGCGGATGCACTAGCATCTTGCGGAAAGGTTGACAATACGGCTCGTCCAGTTCTAGTAGACCGTGCAGGACACGTTGTTCGGTGCCTCGCAAGGTTTGAGAATCTTGAGCACCCTCGTTGGGTTGACCAACGTAAATTTGGTCAGCATAGTGGTCAATAGCCTCATTGGCTGCTGCAATTTCATCGGCGGTTAGCACATCCCTGAGGATAAGGTATCCAGTGAGGTCCCAAAAGTAACGTTCACGTTTGTCCATTTTGCACATCTCCATTTCGCAAGTTGTTTCGATCCCGCAGTTAATGTTGGCTCGGTTTTACTCTGCAACCCAAGTTTTCTTTCCGTCGGATTTAAGGGTGGGAAGTTCGCTCCCTGTGTGAACGCCAGGCCCGTAAAGTACAGCATGTTGTTCAGGCGAGAGGGTCTTCGTCCATTCACCGAAGCGCGCTTCAGGTGTAAAGAACCGGCCCACCGAACGGGCAACGCCGCGGGAAGCGTATTTGAAAAGGATGGAACGCCGTTCACCCGTCCCCTTCCATGGAAGCGTACCGTGGGTGGCAGTCTCTGCAAAGAAGAGAACATCTCCTGCCTTCATCACCGGCTGAACAGTCAATCCCATGTCGTCTTCCGCACTCCGGACGCCTTCGGGCGTGGGTTCGCAGGCTTTGTGGCTGCCGGGCACAACCGCAAATCCGCCATCCCCCTCATTGACATCGGTGAGTTGCCATGCCACAGTGACGCCTCGACAGTAGATAGCCCCATTCTGCTGATGATACCAAACCGCCGGGCTGAAAGGTTCTCCCGCTCCATGTAACTGATGCCCTTCCGTTCCAGCTGTTGCCCCAATCATTAACGGTCCATGGTCGAGACGGAACCCTTTTCCACACATCCCATTTAGGCGCGAGACGACCACCGGATGGACTAGGAGTTCGCGAAACGGTTCTCGATAGGGTTTCTCCCATCCCAACATCCCCGTCAGTTCTAACCGCCCTGTTTGCCCTTGAAGCGTTGATGATCCGCGCGCTAGTCCGCCATCATCAACTGAACGGGCACGAATCTTGTCGGCATAGTGATCAATCGCTGCATTACATTTGTCAACATCTTCTGGTGTCAACGCACTGCGAACCACAAGGTAACCCGTTAGATCAAAAAAATACTTTTCTTCGTCGGACATGACATATTTATTGCTGTCCATGGATTTTTCTCCTACATCTCTAGGTATATGTGAAAGCCTCCTGAGTTATTGGGGCTCCAAACCTACAATTGAATAAACTCTGAGACGTTGTGCTGGCCGGCAAACGGAAGTCGGAACACTTACAAATGTGCAATACGCTCAATGAGAAGTGTCACAAGGGTTTCAATCTCCGCCTCACCCGAAACAACCACATCTGCAAACGCCTTACTCGGCTCAACCCAAGCGAAATGCATCGGGCGAGTCGTCGCGTAATATTGCTGGATGCACGAATCCACTGTGCGCCCACGTTCTTGAATATCGCGTAGCAGCCGACGGATGAAACGGATATCGGCAGGCGCGTCAACGAACACTTTCAGATCAAGCAGTGACCGGATAGGGTCAAGTGCGAGCAGCAAAATTCCTTCGACCAGCACAACCGCCGTGGGTTGAAGCATGAGCGTTTCAGGGCGGCGTGTATGTGTCGTGAAGTCGTAGCGTGGCACCTCAACAGTGTGCCCACATCTAAGTTGGCGTATCTGTTGGGTCAATAATCGGACATCCAAAGCGTCAGGGCAATCGAAATTTACCGCAGCTCGCTCCTCAAGCGGAAGGTGGCTGAGATCTTTGTAATAGGCATCTAGGCTCAACACAGCAGATCTACGATTGCCAAGCCGTTCATGAATCGCTGCGGTGAGCGTTGTTTTGCCAGAGCCACTTCCCCCTGAAAATCCAATGAAGATGGGTGTCAAACCGATTGAGGTATCCATAGAGCCATCGTCAACACCTATAGGTAGCATATCCTTCGTAAGCAATGGTGAGAATAACGTGACCATCGAAACGAAGTTACACGCCTGTATCTCTGTTTAACTCAAAGTCCGCGAGCGCATCCCTTTCGTTTTGATAGATAAACTTCTCTAGATTTGCTGCTCCCAATTGCTCGAAAATGCGTGTTAGCGTTGCTGATAACCCATAGACTTTGAGGTCACCACCGCGCTGTCTTAATTCATTTGATTTGCTGACCAGTATGCCCAATCCTGAACTATCAATTCGACGCGTTCTGCTGAGATTTACAATGACTTTCATTGTGTTTTGACTGATAAGCTGTTCCAGTATTTGGCGCAACTCAACTGATGAAAGTGCGATGAGGTCAGCGTCAATATCAATGATTTGAATCGTCAACTTTTGACGCTGAATCTGACGCCACGTATCAACTGCGATTTGTACCTCCGCACTTGACAAAGGATCAGCCAACCCCATCACTTTGTAAGAAGCGATGTCATCAGGTGCTTCAGTTGATGAATCCAAGTCGTGCTCTGGTGGAAGGTATTCGCGAATCGTGATTGATCTTGTTGCCATGAGAGATTCCTTTCTCGTATTAAAAAAAACTGCCTCGCTCCAACCCATTAATAGCTGAAGGCCGAGCATGTCTATTTTACCTTAGTTTGTATAGACAGGTCAAATAAAATCCCGTTGTCCTCCCGATTAAACCGTGTTACAATGTTGGCATCACAGCAGGTAGGAACCTATGTGTTCAGTCCTAATTCAGATTATAAAGTTGTCCCGTTGGGTAGGCACTGTTGAAAACAGGGCCGATGCAGTGCGGTTACAAACCGCACCTACCGGGGGACGAGGGCACCTACCGGGGGACGAGGGTCTATTTATAGTAGATGTTAGAATTAATGAGACACCCCAAACCGGGGCAGTTCGGATACCGAACCTACCGGTCTACCGTTGGGTAGGCACTGTTTCCAACTGTGCCTATGCAGTGCGGTTACAAACCGAAACTACCGGGGGACGAGGGTGTCTATTTATAGTAGATGTTAGAATTAATGAGACACCCCAAACCGGGGCAGTTCGGATACCGAACCTACCGGTCTACCGTTGGGTAGGCACTGTTTCCAACTGTGCCTATGCAGTGCGGTTACAAACCGAAACTACCGGGGGACGAGGGTGTTTATTTATAGTAGATGTTAGAATTAATGAGACACCCCAAACCGGGGCAGTTCGGATACCGAACCTACCGGTCTACCGTTGGGTAGGCACTGTTTCCAACTGTGCCTATGCAGTGCGGTTACAAACCGCAACTACCGGGGGACGAGGGTGGCTATTTATAGTAGATGTTAGAATTAATGAGACACCCCAAACCGGGGCAGTTCGGATACCGAACCTACCGGTCTACCGTTGGGTAGGCACTGTTTCCAACTGTGCCTATGCAGTGCGGTTACAAACCGCACCTACCGGGGGACGAGGGTGTCTATTTATAGTAGATGTTAGAATTAATGAGACACTCTTAATACACAGCCAACCCTCTAAATCCCCCAACTCCCCTGACAAGGGTTTCCCCCTGATAAGGGGGACTAAGGGGGTTAAGGGGATCTTCTCCAACCCCCCGGCCCCCTTGTCAGGGGGAGACCTCAACCCCCCTGGCAAGGGGGGCTAGAAACCGCCCCCCTTGCCATCCCCCAACCCCCTTGATAAGGGGGGCAGGGGGGTTACATGGGGGGTTGGGGGGCAGGGGGGTTACATGGGGGGTTCAGAGGGGTTCAGTGGGACTTTGAAGTTTTCGCGCCGGTTGAAATTATTGGTAAATGTATCCTTATTTCTCGTGTTTACTATATTTTTAGAATTCACTATAATTCAAATTATAGAGGAGGGCTTTCATGAATACTTCAGATCTACCCAATATCCTGTTCATTATGTCCGACGAACATGCCCCGATGTACAGTGGAACGTATGGTCATCCCTTGGTTAAGACCCCGTATATGGATCGTCTCGCTGCCGATGGCGTCACATTTACCAACGCCTACTGTAACTCTCCCCTCTGCATGCCTTCACGGATGTCCTTCATGACAGGTCGCTATATTCATCACATCGGTACTTGGGACAATGCAACGCCCCTTCCTTCTGACACTGTTACTTGGGCACATCTGTTGCGTGGAGTCGGTTACGATGCCGTTCTCTCCGGGAAACAGCACTTTGAGGGGCTAGACCAACTTCACGGGTTCCGCGCTCAACTTGCCCGTGATCTTCACGCTGAGAACGATCACGGTGTCATTGATTGGGAAAACGGCACCCCCGCTGCGGCCCGCCCCTGGTCTAGTCTTGAGGAGGCAGGGCCCGGCACCACTACGGAAATTGAAGTAGATGATTTGGCAGAGGAACAGGCGTTGGCTTATCTCCGCGATCCGGCGCGCAAAGATCAACCGTGGGCACTCAACGTCTCTTTCATCGCCCCCCACTTCCCGCTCGTTGTGCCGCAACGGTTCTGGGATCTGTATCCGCTTGATGAAATTGACCTCCCGGAGATTCCGGAAGGACATTTGGAAAACCAGCATCCGGTTTTCAAGCGGATGCGAAGTATGTTCGGTTGTGTTGACTTTCCCGAAGAACTGGTGCGGCGGGGACGGGCAGGCTACTACGGTCTAATCACTTACCTTGATGAAAAGATTGGCCGCCTCATCGCAACCCTCGAAGAAACCGGACAGTTGGATAACACCGTAATTGTACATACGAGCGATCATGGCGAAATGAATGGAGAGCACGGCATGTGGCGGAAATCTAATTTCTATGAAGCTTCCGCTCGCGTACCGCTTCAAATCGTTTGGCCCGGACATCTTCCCGCTGGTCGTTGGGTCGATGAGGTTGTATCGCTAGTAGACCTTATCGCCACCGTCGTTGAGATTGCAGGCGCGATGCCCATTACCCCTCTGGACGGTGATAGCCTGCTGCCGCTAATGCGAGGTGAGGCGGAAGACTGGAAGGATGAAGCCTTTTCCGAATACTTAGCGCACGGTGTGGCGCGGCCGGTCGCTATGCTTCGACGGGGTAGATACAAACTTATCTACAGTTTGGGTGACGCGCCGCAACTCTACGATGTTCAGACCGATCCGAATGAATTCCATGATCTGGCTGGAGATACCGCATATCAGTCAATCGTCGAAGCCCTTCAAGCGCGCCTGCTATCTCACTGGGATCCGGTTGATTTAGAGCAGCGTGTACGACGCAGCCAGAAAGAGCGGATACTCATTAACACTGCTACCGAGGGGGCGTGGCGCAGATTTTAACTGACCCTTCCTAGCGGTTTCCTCCCGATTTTCTAGAGGGTAGCAGGGTCATCAAGCCCTAGAAGGCCCAGCGTATCACGATTTAAGATTTGATCGGGCAGATCTTGCGGCAGCGGCGGCAGACGCATCTCTTGGGAAAGTTTAACGATATCGTGTAGCCCCTTGACAGATTCATCGAAAGTGGTTATCGGATAATCGGTGCCGAAAAGCAGCTTGTCTGCGACGCCGTATTCGACCGCCAACCGCAGCGAATTGTAGTACTGCCAAGGACGGTAGAACAGGGCGGAAATGTCGGCGAAAACATTGGGTTGCTTTCGGATAAGGACAATGGCTTCGGCTTCCCAAGGATGTCCCATGTGGGCGATGATCATTTTCAAATCGGGGAAGCGAAGCGCGATATCTTCGAGCAGAACCGGATTGGCGTACTTCAGCGGTGCTTTCCGAGGATAGGTTGTGCCTTGATGGAGCATGATCGGCAGTCCGAGTGCTTCCGCTCGTGCGAAGATTTTCAGGGCGCGTGGATCTATCGGATCCCAACCGCCATAGATTGGACTCATCTTCAGTCCACGAAGCCCCAACTCTTGGACGGCACGGTCTACCTCCGCGAGTGCGTTGTCTTCAGTCGGGCAGATTGCCGCAAAACCTATCAGTTTCTTTGGAGCTGTCCGAATATATGCAGCAACGGTATCGTTGACCGTAAGGAATCCGGTGAGTGGCGCCCGCAATCCAAACACAATCGCACGGTCTACTTTCGCCACAGCTGCGGTGTGCATCTCCGGCGTGATGTCTAAGTCGACCTCTTGCTGACGCATGATGAAGGTTTCACGAGCGACTTCCTCGGTAAGTTCCCCTGGATATCGCCAGAGATGGGTATGGCAGTCAATAATCATGGGTATCCCAACCTGTTTTGGTTGATTGATTCATCGACACTATAGGTATATTATAGTGGACCGTAGAATTAATGAGACACTCTAATCTCCCGTTGGGTAGGCACCCCCCTTTATTCTACCCCCCCTTAGTCCCCCCCGCAAGCGGGTGGGAAAGCAAGCGGGGGGATAAAGGGGGGTGCCGATGCGGGGCGGTTGAAAACCGCCCCTACCGGGGGGCGCAAGTGTTTATTTATTTTTTGAATTCACTATAATTCGTTTTTCTCGTCGCTTGAGAATACTCGACAGCAAATGCAATCATTGCTTCTGCGACTTTGATTCCTGTAACTGTTTCGATTTCTTCAAACCCCGGTGATGGGTTGACCTCCAACACCATTGGACCTGCTAGCGTCTCCAACAGATCTACCCCCGCAATATTCAACTCCATTGCTTCTGCAGCTCGGATTGCTGTGTCGATATATTCGTCTTGAAGTTCAATAGGATGTCCCTGTCCGCCGCGGTGGATGTTCGATCGAAACTCGCCTTTCTGTGCTGTTCGCCTCATGGCAGCAACAACCTTTCCGCCAATGACGATCACTCGCACATCGTTTCCTGCTGACTCTCCGATAAAAGACTGGATGACATAGTCTTGATGGAGATCACACATTGCATCAATCGCCGACTGTAGCGATACTGGGGTATCGAGCAGTAAGATTGCCTTGCCATGAGTCCCCTCAAAGGGTTTCATTATGAATGGGTATTCGCCGGTTTGATGGACAGATCTATCCACGTAACGGGCTGAACCTGCGGCAAAACTGGGCGGGATAGGTAGACCATGCTGGGCAAGGATGCGGAGGGCACGGAATTTATGTCGAGCGTTTGCAATCGCATATGATCGATTGACTACGGGCGTATCATTCCACTCAAAATGCGCCACTACCTCCTCACCGTATTGCGCTGTTGACGCACTGAGTCGTGGGAGCACAACATCGAAATCTGCAGCAGGGGTATCTTCGTAGTAAATAGGTGCTCCTGAACCACCGATATGCAGATAGAAGCCAAAAGGGTTAAGCACTTTCGGTATGTGCCCAGCTGCGAGGGAAGCTTCAACCAATCGTCGGGTGGCGTGGTTTTGTGTGCCGAGGGAGATGATGCCAATTTTCATTCTGGTATAGATTAAAATCCTGATTCCATTGCTTCGACATTCCGACTAAGACCTATGGAATCGCGAGCTCCGGGTTCCGTAATATCCGAACGCACCAATAGAACCGAAGCCTGTCCTTTAAATTCTCCCTTACTGATCACCTAAAAAAGCTTCGAGTTCCTCAATGGTGTCGAAGATACGTTCACACAGATGCTCGAAAAATGGGCTACGTGCATGGGAGTAGACGGCATAAACGGGTTTGTTATAGCGGGAAGCAAAGTTCATCTCACTCAAGACACCGGGGGAAAGTTTATCGGTTGGATAGATAACAACAATAAAATCGCTCTGGTGAATGAACTGGTAATCTCTGGAGATGGTGCGTGTCTTAATCTGCACGCTGAAATTTTGATCTATATCACTGACAGTTGTGACCTCACCGTCATCTGTCTCTTCCTGAGAGGATTCCGTCGAATGAATTAGGTCCATATCCTCAATGTCAAGCGGATCGAATATGATAAAGTCTTTCCGCATCTTTGAACCAAATCTCCGGATATTTTCAATCTGATTCGGTGCATCTCGGCGGATAAGCGTGATCGGATAACTCAGGTAAAATTTCTTCTTTTTTGAAAAGAGCAGGTCGTAGAAGTTTTTCAGATTGTGCTGTCGAGCAACGGTATAGTGATTTTTTCCTTTGAGGTTAGCGAATTGTTTGGTCAGGAATTCTTCTTCATCGAGCCAGACATTAATTTCATCGCCTCGCATCCCTGTCCACTGCGGATTATCTTCCATACGTTGAGTGATGTCCGCAAGATTGTCTACCACATTGATGAATACGTCAGCCGGAAAACCTTGCACATCTTGGAACGAGACGCCTTCAACCAGTTTTCCATTCCAGCGAAAGCAAGCGTGCAGCCCGACGAAGGTGTGGTCATAGCCGTGTGCAGCGTTGGCGATTTCATAGAAAGCCGATCGACGTGCCAAGGACAGGACCGCGGGATCAGAGTCGAGCACCTTGTCCGTAAATTGGATTCCGGACGCTGAGGCCGCGCTATACATAAAATCCCCAACGTTGAAAAACCCAACTTGCAGTCCTTTATCGCAGCAGAGGGCTTCAAACTCTGCCATCAGTTCTTTTCGCCCTGAACAACTGATCCCTGTGCAGATGATGTTCATAGAAATGCTCCGTTTTGGGTGGGCACGTTTAAATTTGTCTAGTTAGTAGATCTGGTTGACGCTCAGAATCGCAGAAGGAGAGAAACTCGGTGAGCATTGCCGACAGCTTGGTCTGGAACAAAAGCGTAGTCAAATTGGAAGTTGACGTTTTCCAGAGATGCTTCCCCGATCCGACGGAGTCCGAACCCTGCGGTCAACCCATTTTTGGGGTTCTCTCCTTGGCTAAAACTATATCCAACGCGAAGCGCAAGCATATTATAGAACCAATTCTCCGCCCCTAAATGAAAGGTTGGGAATCCAGCAACAATTGGGTAGTTGACATCAGCAGCTAATGCAAAAAGGTCTTGCGGCTGCCTCCCACTGTCAGGGTTAGGTTTAGTGCGGACGTGGTACGCGATGCCACCTCGCACGTTCATCGGCAGCTTTTCTTCCGTATCCAGAACACCGAGGTTTTGTGCTGCGATTCCTACGCCAAGCCGATTGTCTGCGATTCGCAAAAGCATTCCGATATCAGCAGCAGCACCAATTGAGTCCTCAACATCAAGTTGCTGAGAAATTGTTTTCGCTGTTGCTCCAACCGACAGCTGTGGGGATAAAATATATGCGACAGACAATCCCGCAGCAAAACCGCCAACCGTGGCAGTACTGTCAGGCTCCTCCGTTGCTCGACGTCGGCGCTCGATCTCTGTAAACGCGCCGAGGAAACTCGCCCCCCAGGTGCCTCTGTTGCTGAATTGTTGTGCATAACCGAGGAATTGATTACTAATATCTGCAATCGAGAAATTCTGCATGGCAGTAAATTGGCGTTCACCTACCGCTGTCAACCCGGCGGGATTCCAGTATAGCGTATTGACATCGTTAGCCAGACCCGCAAACGCTCCCCCCATCCCAGCGGGGCGGCTGCCAGCTTCAATTTTAAGGAATGCAGCACCCGTTGTGCCGGCATCGTCGTGAATATCCGCAGCAAAGACGGGGAAAGCAATGATTACAAAAAATACTGTCAGAATCAGGATTTTCAGGATTTTAGGATTGCAGAAATCTCTGTCTTTTAATCCTATCAGTTCTGTTAATCCTTTAATCCCGATTAATTCCTGTTTTAGGGGCATCTGTTTCTCCAATTCTGTAATTTGGTTCATTGGTTCGTAAATGAATGCCTGAACGTTTGACCTGTATTCATAAGGATCGCTCACATCTACTCTACCACGACAATCTTCCCGACCGCATTAGTGCGGTTACTCGTCACCACATCCTCGGCTTCTAAGCGGAAAATATAGATTCCACGGGCAACATCAGTGCCGGACTGATTGGTGAGATCCCACCTCACTTCATTGTCGCTCCTACCAGTGCCGAGATTATCGTATTCCTTTTCGTACACCAAGTCGCCGGCGAAATCGTAGATACTTAGGACAATCCGCGCGCCTTCACCTCCGGGAACGTTGACTTCAAGGGAGAAATTAGCAATTTCACCGTTTGAACGTCTTGAGAGACTCAGTGGGTTGGGCCAAACATATGTTGGCCCTTTGAAGATAAGTGACACTGAGAAATTGACAGTTACGGCATCGTAAATACCGGCATTACCGGCGCGATCGGTGACGCGAACATCTAGGTTATATTCACCAGACTGAGAGGGTAGAAAATCAATTGACCAGCGACTCCACGGATCTTCTTCCTCCTCACTGTCATCTTTTGCAACAACTGGGTCAATGAGTAGCCCATCAGGACCAGTACCGACTACCTCAACTAGCGCGACTTCAGATGCGGGGATTTCATCTTCTGACGGATCGCGTGCAGTGCCTTGTAACGGCAACGGTTCATCTTCAAAGGTTGTTTCTCCAACTAAGTCGGTAAGTTCAACGACCGGCTTTGTTGTTTCAAAGAGGAACTGTGTTGTGACCGAATCAGTTGGTTGAAAGCCAAGATTTGCAGCGTCCAGACCGACGCTGGTGATAGTCACCTGATAATGTCCCCGCTCATTGAGTGGCCCGGATTTGAAGCGGATGCTGTCGGTGCCGTTCTGGGTCGTGGTTCCGGTGATAACCTCTCCAGAAGGAGAACTAACAGTAATTGACGAATTGACCAGATCGGGACCAAGACCGTAACTGCCATCCGGATTGACATCGGCGAACTTTGCATCGATGATGATGCTGCCGCTTTTATTGGTCGCTGAAGGGTAATACGGATCATTTGAGTCAGTAAGCAGCGGTTGTCCATCAATGAACAACGAGCTAGTATCAATCATCGGTGGCCGTGTGTCGTAGAAGAAGGGGTAGGTAACCGCTTCAGTCGTGTTGCCCGCCCGGTCTTTCGGCGCAATTGTTAACAGATATACACCGTCTTGACTTCCATCGCTAGCGAGTGGCATAACCAAGTTTAACAAAAGTGCCTGTTCTTCATCGGTGGCAAGCGTTCCGTCAATCTTGCGGTTCCGCCTGACATCATCAAGCGTTATCCATGACAGATTAAGGTTATCCCAATCCACCCCGGAGCTTGGCTCGTCATCCGCGATAAGTGCCCCGACCGAAACCAACGAATTATTAACCCCCGGCTCGGCAACGATTAGTTGAATAGAGGTTGGAACCACTTCGGGGGCAATGGTATCATAGACAAAGGTAAATTGTTCCAGTTGTCCCTGTCGTCCTGCACTATTGATGGGTGTTACTACAATGGTATAGGTCCCATCGTCTGAGCCATCGGTAGCGAGTTCCCGCAAGAGTCGATAAATTAATAATTTTCCTCGACGCACCTGCTGTCCTGGCACTGTTGTGCCATCAGGAGCAAGCAGCGTGATCGTCGAACGGTCTGCCCCTTCATCCTCCGATTGAAGTTCAACCGAGACCTGATGGAGCGGTTCGTTTGTGAACGCTTCTTCCGCAGGCGTAGTTTGGGGAACGGTTGAAACGACAACGGGCAGCCCGGACGAAAAGGTGAACTGTGTTTCAAACGGGGCGTTTGATCCGTTGCCCGCGCGATCGATTGCCTCCACACGGATTGTATAATTGCCATCCGCTACCAGACCGCTAATTTGCAATGTCAGCCTTCGATTCCCATCGTTGCTCTGCACACCGCTAACTGGAGTCCCTGTTGAATCCAATAACGTCAACATTGATTCGGCAAAATCAATGCCGCTACCGCCGAGGTCGTTCAGACGTGCTGTAATCAACGTAATATCGTCACTGCGGAGACTACCATCGGTTGGATTCGTGCTGACAAGTGTTGGGGCTTGCGTATCATAAACAAGTTGATGCGAAATTGGGTTAACGTTACCAGCCTTGTCCATCAAATCTAGAGTGACGGTGTATACCCCATCGTCCCGTCCATCGGCTGTGAGGGGCTGCGAAAGCGTCAGAAAAATTTGAGATTCCCCATCGTTGGTCTGAACGGCTGGTAGGATATTCCCTCCGGCATCATGCAGTTGAAGGCGTTGGTCTTCAATCTCCAAACCCGCCGGTCCTACATCTTCAACCTGAGCGGCGATTTGGATAAGCTGCCGACCGATGTAGGGCAACGGCTGCGTCAAATCGATCGGCGTTACCAAAGCGACCTCAGGCTCCTGTGTATCCAGCGTGAATTGATATCGAGCCGGTATTCCCAATCGACCACCACTATTGACAGGCGTAGCGGTCATGGTGTAGACACCATCCGCTGAGCCATCTGTAGCGAGCTGCAGCGGTCTCCACACAATCTGGTTCCCTCCACGCGAGGTTTGAATCCCTTCAACTTCACCATGGGGACCCATTACGGTAATCGTCGAGCCATCCGAAGTCAAATTCAAACCAGTGGCACTGACATCTTCAAGTGTTGCAATGATTTCATCCAACCGGTTCACAAACTCGACCGGTGCCGTTCGCTCACTAATTGTTACCGCAGAAACAACACTGTAACCGAGTTCCAAACCGAATTCGTACTCAATAGCATGACCTGAGACATTGCCCGCCATGTCCCGCGGTGTGATTGCGAGTGTGTAAGTCCCCGGCTGATACAGCGAGGCAAAGCTGGCGATAATGGTATCAACCCCATCATCGCGAGTATTGATGCTAAGGGGTGTCTTCCCCGGACCGAGTAATTGGACATTGGTGCCGCCCAGATCTATTCCACTTACAGGCGTCGTTTCACCATTTGCATCAGAAAGCTTGATGGTCAACCCATTAAACGAAGTCTCAATAGCTGTTAATCCGTTTGATGGGATGGCTGTTGGCGGACCTGTGTTCGCCATCACAGACACAACGGTTGGGATAAGTGTGTCGTAGATGAATGGATGATCGGCATCTGCACTGTTTCCCGCCTTATCAACAAACGACAGTTGGATGGTGTATTGGCCATCCACTGAACCATCCCGTGATAACGGTTGGTTTAGTTTCCAGGTAATCGATGATAGTGCTTCGTCTACTGTTTGATAGCCAAGAATTGATGATTGGTCCGGTGCTCTCAAGAGAATTGTTGTACGATCAAAATCAATGCCTTCACCGCTGTGGTCCTGCAATGTCGCGCTGATTTCGGTTAGGTGGGTGACGGATGCAAATTGAGTCGGTGTTGTGGCAATAACCTCTGGTTTGCGCGTACCGTAGAAAAATGGGAACTCAACCGGGCTTGTGAGCGTGTTACCGGCTAAATCGGTGGGAGTTACTTGAATACGGTAAAACCCATCGTCGAATCCATCTGTACGCAACGGATTGAACGAAAGGTAAACTGTATCGGCCCCATTGTCACTCTGGTTCGTGCCCACCGGCGTCCCTTCGGGGCCGATGAGGCTTACGGTTGTTCGCAAAACATCTATACCGCCGCCCTCTCCATCAGAGAAACTCACAGTAATCCGATTGATTGGAGACGTAATCAGTTGAGCTTGGACTCCGGACAACTCTACAGGTGTCCCATCGTTCTGTGTAGCAAAAGTGGTCTGGACAGTAGGGACCTGTGTGTCGTAGCGTAACGCAAAGGTTCTTTCTTCGACGTATCCCGCTTTATCAACAGCACTGACACGGAGCGAGTATAGACCATCAAAGTTACCTTCGCGGGTGAGCGGGGTATTCAATTCCCACCCAATCGTCGCCACATCATCGTGATATGGTGTACCGGGGACTACGTCCCCCGCAGCATTCAGCAACTGAATTAACGATCGATTGAAATCGATACCGGTGCCAATATCGCTAACAGTTGCTTCCAACCGCGTCAGAAATTCACCCACGTTAGAGACAGTTGCAGTGAGTTCAATATGGCTGACTGATTCGATGGTAGGTTCTTCGGCATCGTAGATAAGCGGCAGTGGAATACTGCGGTTGCCCGCCCGATCCACCAACGTAACAACGAGGGTATACATGCCACCCTCTGGAAGCAAGCCAGAGCGAAACGCAAACCTACCGGCACCATCGTTCGTTTGTGCACCGTCAACCATAGCACCATTTACATCAAACAACTCAAAGGTTGATGCAGCAGCGTCAAATCCGCTTCCCTGCACCCCCCCAAAAGTATCAGTCACTTCAATTTCAATCTCAATCTGTTCAGTGGTAAGCGGATTTGCGGTCCGAATCGTTGAGGTAATCGCAGGTGCTTGTGTATCGTAAATGAGTTGAATATTTCTTGTTTCAGCATTGCCCGCTTTGTCCGTTAATCTCACTTGAATGTGATAATCGCCGTCCTGACTTCCATTGCGGCGTTCTAGTGGTTGGTTCAGTCGAAACTCTAGGGTATTATTATGCTCATCGGACGTTAGTGTTCCTTGAATAGGAACTGGTGTTCCTCCCACTCGGGCAGGACGAACGATTTCAATGGTTGTTTTGCTCAAGTCAATGCCCCCACCATCTCTATCGTTAAAAGTCGCTGTCAACACAGATAGGACACTTGTCAGGAAGGCTTCTGCTCCTAGTGAAGTGTTCAGTTGAACCCCTGACTCCGATGTAAGGACTAATTCGGGAACTTGGGTATCGTAGATAAAAGGAATCTGGATCTCAATTTCATTTCCTGCACGGTCTCGAGACTGCACAGTGATGGTATAATCCCCATCGTCAGAACCATCTGCCGCCAGAGGAAAGCCCGGCGTCCAACGGAGGCCGTTTTCTCCAAATTGACGTTGGACCCCAGCGACTGTAGCTCCCCCAACCCTACTCAAGCGAATCGTTGAAGTATTATTCACCTTAGAATCAACGTTATCCCCCAACGTCACATCAATGAAAGTGAATTTTGTGGTGGCACTTGTCTCGGTAGTCAACTCACCTGCATCGGTTGCAATGCTTTCTACCGTCGGTGCAACATTATCAAAGGTGAAATTGATACTATCCCGGACGATATTACCCGCTTTGTCTGCTCCGGAAACATTGATTGTGTAAACACCGTTCTCATCACTAGAATCGAGTGGCTGATCAAGCGTCAACGTTATACGTCCAGCATCTTCATCGTGAGCGAGAATCCCATTAATTTGTGCACCGTTTGCATCCTCTAAAACAATTACCGTGAAAATTGAATCAACATCAATGAGGCTCCCATCACCTACGTTGAATAGTGCCTCAACTTGTTCAACAGGTAGGTTCTGAAACGAGTTCCGATTCGGTGTTAGCTGGAAAAGGATTGGAGGCTCTGTGTCAATTTGGAAACTACCGAGTCCAAAAGTCACCACGTTACCACCCTTGTCAGTCCCATGCAGTTGAATGGTGTAGGTGCCGTCACTTAATCTCGTATCTAAGCCATCAACTCCCATCCAAGCAAATGTGTGATTCTTCCCTTCCGTAAATCGGGTTAGCGGAATTGCCGGTCGATCTGATGGATTAGTAAATTGTAACTCAAGCTCTGCCAAATCCTCGGAAAGTCCATAGCCAATTTGTACTTCGTCTCTGATAGTATCTCCATTCGGCGACAAATCTTGTTGGGAAACGGTGGCTGATATTTGTGGAGGGGTATTATCAATTATCGCCGAGAGTTGAACCGAACGGTATCCTGACTCGGCACGATTCACTTCTTGGTTAGGAAAAGCATCAATTTCGATTTGGATCCGATATTTTCCATCGTTAAGTCGGTGCGGATTTTTGTCCGGTTGCTGTCCGGAAAAATCATTTCCGTCCCACGCTTCGCGAATCGCTTTTGGATTGTCCTCATCATCAATTCCAAGACCTAGCTCGCCTGTTATTACCCAATCCTCATCAACACGAAAGTAACCATCGGGTGCACCAACACCACTTGGGCCATGCGTATCAATGATGATACGGAAATCACCGATATCCCCATCAGTGATAAAACTGATAAGGAGGATATCTTGTACGCCATCTCCATTTGGGCTAAAAATAGTATCCTCATCAACATCATCAATCACCCGCGGCGGGTCTTGAAAGTATAACGCCCAAACGAGCGATCCGCCTTGCACAAAGAAAAATGACGGGAAAAATTGGAACAGAAGGATAAAGATGAATAAACGGCACCCGTTTTTAAAAAATAGCGTAGAAAGAGCTGGTTTTTTTAGGCACGGATGGTGTTGTTTTGCAGTTTTGATAATTCGCACGCATTTCCCCCTACGATTGCTTAAATACTCCTTTGGATTTTTTACATTTCAAAAAAACAATGATTAACCGGTCAAATCATCAACAACGGGAATCAAATTAATTCATTGGACTCGATCTGTGTTAGACGCAAAAATATCAGTTTGGTTGAGATATGACTAGGCTATGGAAAGGTGATTTTTTTTAGGGTGGACAATTGGGGTGTGCTCGGTAACATTCAAGGATAGGCAAGCTTGTTTTTGACGTCTTTGGTGATATTAATTTTCTTCTCGCGCTGTTTGATACTGTTTTTCAGTGAGTGATTTGAGACGTAAATTTCGCGTTTCTAGACACTGCGGGCATCTCAGTGCGATGTAATACTCCTCACTGAACATCTCATCGAGCCAATCGGCTCCGATCAGTGGTTCATCCTTCTTTGCTAGAAATTCATCCATAACCTCATATTCGCGGTTACAGTCGGGACACACCTTCAAATCGTGTCCAATTTGGATAACATCTAGCCAACTCATATCTATCCTTTCAAGAGGTGTTTGGTCCCATTCATTCAGCCTCTGCACAAAGTTGTGCAGCGTGTTGCACTCGGCGCATGACTTCAACATTTGCACGGGGACGACCGCCCGCATGGATGGTATCAAAGAATCCTTGTAGGCTTTCACGCATCCCCACGAATCCGTAAGCGGGTGTGGCAGCAGGTGCGTGTTCAGGATGCCAATTGTCTGTTTCGCCGCGCCATCGCCATTGCCCCGTCTGCAAATCCGCAATAATCTCTCCTGACCGACAGGCAACAGTCAACTCAATGGTGGTCTCCTGTGGTATCACCAGGTTGAATTCAAGCTGACCGAGCCCTCCACCAGAATAAACCAGCGATGCCCAACCGGCATCCATCAGTGTCCCGTTACTGTGGTGTCCTCCTACAACAGACGCTTGAATCACAGCCCGTTTGAAGATGCAATCCAAAACATCAAGATACCAACAGCCCAGCCACAGGAAGAAACTTTGTCCCTGAACTTCGTCATACCACCCACCACCTCCATACCCCCAATTACACCACAGGCGGATTTTCGCCATCAACGGCTCGCCTATCCTACCGGACTGGATACACGCCGATATAGCGTCGATCACCGGTAGATATCGGAGTTCCAAATCGGCTTGAACCACGCCTCCACTTGCTGCCAGTGCATCCAGTATCTGCGTGGCTGTCTCCGGGTCTACCGCAACCGGCGGTTCAAAAAACAGATGTTTCTTTGACCTTGCCGCTGCTTGAAGGACCGGCGCGTGTAGGGAATTCGGGAGCGCAATCAGGACCGCGTCAACAGTTGAATCGTTCAACAGGTCGTGGTAGTCCTCAAATAGCTTCGTCCCTGCGCCAAATGCCCCCTTTGCTAGCTCCCTTGTGGTATGACTCCGAGCGGAAACAGCTACAACTCGAACCTGCGGCATCTCGCCAAGCAACGGTACGTAGGCTTGGCGAGCCCATTGACCAAAACCGATAAGTCCAACATTTGTCATGACAGTATTTTATGTACCCAAGTAAGAAGAAACGGAACGCAGATCTGCATTTTCCACGCATTAACTTCGCTGGATCATTGAGGTCGGGCAAAATGTCTAACTACAGGTATGGTATTGGGTTTCACTCTGTCATCTGTAAAGATTACAGTGTTAAAAAGTAGAAACTCTATTGCCCTTGATAGCGAGATACTTTCAGTCGTTCAACCCAACCTACGATACTTTTCCGCAATTATAGTAAATTTCATAATTATTTGAACACTGTGGGAGGGGCTTCCTAGCCCCGATTATACGTATCGGGATTGGGAAATCCCTCCTACAAGACGGTTCTGCTACAATGCCTATCCCGTCCGAGGGCAGGCTGGAAAAGTGTCTATTTACTTTTTAAATTCACTTAGGAGTTACGCAGTTGAACGGTCAAAGTCCTGTAGTTTGGCGATTCATCGCCGCGGGCCACCGTTTCCAACGCCCGATAAATCGGGCAACTACAAGAGAGGCCTCATAAGGAATTCGTAGGGAACGCAGATCTGCGTTCCCTATTGAAGTGCGTAACTCCTGTCACTATAATCCCCAATAGATTTATCCCTACTGTATTGGTGAGAAAGCGGTCGGAATAAGGGTGTCTGAGAGGACTTCTTCCACAATTGGACCATTCGCTTCAGTCTGTTCGCGCGCTTTAAGCCATTCGGGATCTGCACGGAAAGCCTCCCATGCGGCTTCCATCGCTGCTTCACTCTCATATCTACAGATATACACCAGTTCGTTGGCATCTGACCGCGTCCAGAATCCAACGACTTCTATACCATGCCTTTCAAACAGACCAAAGGTGATATTTTCAAATCGACTGAGGATATTCGGCATCTTGCCTTCAGGAATTCTATAGGTACGAAGTTCATAAACCATTACTATTCTCCTTGTATAATATGTTGATTGTTAGACAGTGTAAAAATTGAATACCGCCGGTTGAAAAGTCGTCTCAATGCAACGAATACTTAGGGAAAGAACCCTAGTGAACCTATCCCAGTGGAGTCACCATAACCCAGAACGGTTGACTCCCAACGGCGTAGTCTTGAAGTGGCTGCAACTCGCCGGTTGCTGCATCTACACGATAGCAGGTCATTGTGTCCGCAGCCTCGCCAGCACCGTACAGATAGGTGCCTGTAGGGTCAATATTGAATGATCGCGGACTTGCTGAAATTGGAAAATGTCCGAACACCCTAAGCGATCCGTCGGTGTCAATGTTGAATCCGACAATGCTATCGTGTCCCCGATTGGATGCATACGCCCACTTTCCATTCGGATGCACTTCCACATGGGCAGTCGCCCCGCCTTCTATGTAGTCTGCTGGCAAGGTTGAAATATTCTGGAAGATTTCGAGGGTTCCTTTTCCAGGATCGTAGCGGTGGGCGGTCACGGTATTACCTTGTTCATTGACGATATAAGCGACATCGCCTTGAGGTCGAAAACAGATATGGCGCGGTCCCGTTTCGGCGTCAGGTGGTGTGAGTTCGGCGGGGTCATTGGGCGTGAGTTGACCTGACTCACTATCAAAACGAAATTGGAAGGTCCTGTTATTCGGGCAGACGTGCGGCACGAAGACGAATCGATCCTCAGACACCGACAGGATTGCGTGAGCTTTCTCGCCGGTATCAACATACTGCACTAACTCTCCGATTGCACCGTCGTCACCTAGCCGATGTACGGTGACGCCCCCTCCGCCATAGTAGGCGGTGAGCAGGAAGCGACCCTTTCTGTCCGTGGTGAGATGGGCGGGAATGTCAATTCCGGTGTCCACCTTGTTGATAAGAGTGAGTTCGCCTGAATCGGTATCAAGACGGAAACTCGCCAACGTGGTGGATCCCACATGACCATCATACATTATCTCTCCAGACGGGTGCAGACAGAGGGCACCTGAAGGCCCATGAGCATTACTAGTTGACCGCAGCTGTAACGCGCCTGAATCGGGGTCCATGTCGTAGCATTTTATCTGTGCGTCTCCGGTAAGCGAAACGAATACGACACATCGGTTTTTATCGGTTTGCATTATATAATATGCTCCTATTTTGTGACGATGCACTAAAATCTATATAATCCACTCAGGTGGTGAAAATTCAGCGCAAAAATGAATGGCACATCATTATAGATGCGGACCATACTTTCGCATAATCCAATTTCGCACCCGAATGGCTCAAATTCTACCATTTTAGATCAATTGATGCCAATTGAATTTTATGTAATCTAGCACGCCAGAATCGTCTTCCCCTTGATCTATTCTGCACACCGGAAGGTAGTGTTAAATCCGTTGACAGGTTGTCGATTGCTGTGCTATGATGATGCCGTTTTTTGAGAACCTATCCATTTTCTGGCTGTTAAGTATAACGCAAGTTGCTAGTAGCGGTCCTATTCCAACCAATAGCCCCTAATCCCTGTGCAAATTGTATCATTTCTGTAGGGCGATTTTCCAAAATCGACGGTTTTGTGTCGAGATGTGAATCTCGACCTACAGTTCTGATGGATTTTCAATAACTAGCAACTTAGGTTAAGTATACAAAATTGAGGGAAAAGAAACAATGGAGAACTCAAGGGAACAGAAACAAACGGACAATCCCGTGCGAGCAGCCCGCGTAGCCGATTTACTACGCCCGGATGTACTGAATGCCTTTAACCGCACAGCTTTCGAGCAAGATGGATATTGGGTGTGGGAGGGCATACTGACCGATGCTGGACGAAAGCAGTTCACCGCCAGTCTACAGAAACTGCAGCACATGAACGACCGTATCCTTATGGATACTGATTGGGCTGCGATCGACTTTGAGGGGCGCGGTTTTCCACCGCCGCCGCCAGAGCAAATCACCCCGGAGTTTTTAGCATCTTGCTGTGGTGGATCAGAACAGATGCCCGGCTTTCTCAGATCAGAGATACGTGCATATATGCACGAACACGGACTTCTTGGTCCGGGGCCAGCGTTAGTCACACGCGGATTCGAGTCGCTGGGAGTCATGCCGGAGTATTTCCCGGCCGGATACGATGACTTCATTATGGATGTGACGACTGCCCATCCGCAGATGATGGAACTCTTCAAGAAACTCTTCGGCGATCGTTTCGTGCTCGATCACTGTTTAATGCTCAATCGGGCGGCTGGATCGCGAGGGAGACGTTGGCATGCTCATCAGTATCGAGACGGACAGTACGAAGTCGAAGACCCTATCGGCACCGGTAAGGCCCTAACCCCTGAGTTTTTGCAGCAGCAGTGCATCCGAACCTTGTGCTATCCAGACGGCGCGGAGAGCGGAGATGGTGCGGAACTCGGCGTTATCCCAGGGTCCCATCTTTACCGCATTCCCTTCAAATGGAATACGGAGCGACTTGATGAAGACGCTGATATGCGAGCAAATTGGCTGAAGGGAAAGACCCACGCCATCACAGGCAAGCCGTTGGAAATTGTACATCTATCGCTACCAGCCGGAAGCATGGTTTCGTTTGTTCACCATATGCCGCATCACGTCCAGCGCCGTCCGCCGGGGGCACCGACCCGGTGGGGCTTGTTGATGGCGTATCGAACGCCAGATCCCCAAGCCTCGCCAGCCAAATGGACAAACGGTATCCCCACCCATTGGGTGGAACGTACTGCAGCGACGGGCAAACTCTCAGATGCAGAACGGCGCGTGTTCGAGGCGGACAGCCCCCTGAACTGACCCATCAAGACTGTGAATCCACAGTCCGTCCGCCCGTCAACTTTTTGTCATAACCTGGTCGAAACAACTCAGTGAGCACAGCTGGCAACTCACCCCGATGCGCCTTCATTGCCCATACCGGTGGAATTGAGTGTGATGGTTGTGTGTAACCGGTCACATCACTCGGTTTCTTGTAGCAGTAAAGCGAGCACCAGCGAGTCTTTCTGTCCAACGCTTTGGGTGCCACTGCATGTGCAGCGTGCGACAAGCAAAAGACGACCGATCCCGGCGGCAGCGAGAGGTATTCGATTTCAAGCGGTTCGGCGGTGACGGGATGTACCCGATCCGCCAACCACTCCTTCTGCATCTCTTCGTCGGTGGCAGCCCGGCACCCTCCTGGATCTCGAAAGAGATGACTGCCCCGAATGATTTTCAGCCCACCATCGTCTTTGGCTTCAAAGCCTTGAGGATAACAGAGCGTGAGATTGAAATTCGGTTGTGCCTGATACTCTGAAAGACTCGCCATACCGCAGTTGTCAGCACCGCCCCCGACTTTATGGCTGTGCCACGCGCCCCCGGGATAGCCTGGAGGTCTCGTTAATAGCTGGTTGTGATCGAAGTAGATAGCGTCGCTGCCGAGGCTCCTCCGTTGTAGTTGAAGCATCTGCGGGTGTGTGAGGACGTTCATTAAGTACGGAACGTGCCCTGCCGGAAAATACTCAGCGAACACACTGTGTTGCCGCAACGTCTTCACGCCAGCTGCATCGTCCGATTGCGGTGCCTTCTGACTTCCTCCGAGGGCGTTATTAATCTCCTCAACGGTGAGAGATTTTGTCGGTGGTGTGCGACCAAGGGTATCCCAGTCAATCTGCGTCCAGTCTGACCTCAGCAATCTGTCATTGAGTTGCTGACCATATTTCAGTGCCGCTGTCCAGTCCTCAACAGTTTTCGGTGTCATGACTTCTTTCAGAACGGCATATCCATCCCTCAAAAAGCTGTCGTAGTCAAATTGTGCAGCAACCGCCGACATGTTGAATAGAGGTTCACGATTTGCTTCTAACTGGTCCCAATCGCTCCGGGCCCAATGTACCGGGGAGTGATCATTGGCGAGGAAGCTAGGACGGGTGGCACATGCAAGTTCATTGGTTGAACGCAGCAGGAGCCGCGCTAGCGTCGGATCTGATACTTCAGAAACGAGGAGCGGGTTTTGTGGCATTGTGGGAGCGGAATCAGGGGACGACACTTTTTCCTTCATGGCTAACTTCCCTTCCCAAAAGTTAGAGGTGGATTTTTTGAGAAAACCCAATTGTTGGCATATTGCATTTACGGTTTAGACCATCCAAATAGAGAACAAACTTTTTCTTGATTTGTTAGAGCAATAATGATAGTATCTCGTTGCAGTTTAGCACCTTGTGGGTAGACTGTCAAGTGGAAAAAACCGCACGGTAGGGCTATTCAGTTTTCGGCTTTTTAACCAGTTGGGGCGAAAAGGCGCAAAAATCGCTTGGCGGTGAAGTATCGGGATTGGGAAATCCCTCTCACAGCAGAATTATAGTGGACCTTAGAATTAAGGGGACACTGCAAATCGGTGCGGTTAGAAACCGCCGGTGGGTAGGCACCCCGTTTGCTTTCCCCCCTGCTTGCATCGGTTCCCCCTTGACAAGGGGGGCGAGGGGGGTTAGGGGGGGAGAATAAAGGGGGGGCAGATGCAGTGCGGTTAGAAACCGCACCTACCGGTGGGTAGGCACCCCGCTTGCTTTCCCCCCTGCTTGCAGAATAGGGGGGGTATAGTGGATGCGGTGCGGTTAGGAAACCGCACCTACCTGGGTAGGAATTAAGGGGACGATGCGGTGCGGTTAGAAACCGAACCTCCCGGTGGGTAGGCAATCGGTGCGGTTAGAAGGGGGGGCAGATGCGGTGCGGTTAGAAACCACCTACCGTTGGGTAGGCACCCCGTTTGCTTTCCCCCCTGCTTGCATCGGTTCCCCCTTGTGCCGATGCGGTGCGGTTAGAAACCGCACCTACCGGTGGGTAGGCACCCCGTTTGCTTTCCCCCCTGCTTGCATCGGTTCCCCCTTGACAAGGGGGGCGAGGGGGGTTAGGGGGGGTAGAATTAAATGCGGTGCGGTTAAACCGGGGGGGGCACTGGGCCGATGCAGTGCGGTTAGAAACCGCACCTACCGGAGGGCGAAAGTGTTTGTTTATTTTTTGAATTCACTATAAAAGTGGTATAAGAAAGGGCTGTTATGGAATATCGTGAATTTGGAAGAACAGGGATGCAGCTGAGTGTCATAGGAACGGGCGGTCTCCTGGCACACTATTGGGAAGGAGAGTCCGGTCATCCGCCCCCTGAAGAGAAACGGCGGATTTATCTGCGAGCAGCCGAAGCTGGGATAAACCTATTCGACATGGGCTACGGGGATGAAGTCCACATCCCGGAAGAGTTGAAGGGCAATACAGACGAACGTCACTTTTCTCTGAAGGTTGGCGCACCCGCAGCAGCAGACCTAGAAGGGATAATCGACAAACATCTCGTGAATCTACGCAGAGATGCGATTGACATCCTTCGGGTGCATTATTACGCCTATATGAAGGATGTCCAGTTGAGGAGACGAATCGCCGATCTCAAGGGGGTGGGCAAGGTGCGGTCGCTTTGTACAATACGGCACTTTGAGGAGGACCAAGATGCCTATGTAACGCGCGGTCCAGAAAAGGCGGCAGATGCGGACTTGGTTATCTACAATTACGTCTGTCGCGGTCAGGCACCGGGTATTCGGGCAGCATCTAAAGCGGGAAAGGGTGTCTTGGTAATGAAGGCACTCGGTGGGCAATACCTAAGTTGGGGACATAAAACCGGGACGGACTGGACCCAAGCGACGGAGGAGACTCTGGTGCAGCTCTCGCCTCTCGGTGAGAGTATGCGTAGTGAACTATCGCTTGTCCATTCTTTTACCGCTGGTCCTTGGAGTGAATTGGCTGAGTCCGAGGAAAAGATTTCACCAACCGGCAAGGCGTTGTCATGGGTGCTCGAGAATCAAGGCGTGTGCACTGCTTTGGTGGCGGTTGCCAGTGTCGCGGAACTTGAGGCTGTTTTGGAGGGTGTATAGAAGGGCTCTCATACTAGTTTAGGACTTACGCATTGCCGTAGGGAACGCAGATCTGCGTTCCCTACGAACACTTTACAGTTTCTATTGTAGCGGATTCAGCTAGCTATGAGATTATGAGTGAGGTTTTTATGGATATACAGTTGACATCGGTTCAAAAGGAAGAATATCAGCGCGATGGCTATACTATCGCCAAAAGCGTCTTTGATCCAGATGAGTGCGATCGGTTTATCGAGTATATGATGGACCTACATGCTGGGCGCAAGACCGTCGAAGGTTACCCACCACGGGAGCCGGACGACTGGACGCGGACACATAATCGCTCCCTTCACGAACCAGTGGGGCTAGAGTGGATGCTAGACAGTAGACTGTACCAACCGTTGCGGACGCTCCTCGGCGATGAGCCGGATGCGGTGCAGAGTATGTACTTCTATGTCGGTTCGGAACAGCGTCGGCATCAGGATGCATATCATCTTCCGGGCTGCATGTCGGCGTGGATCGCCCTTCAGGAGGTCGGTGCCTGGAACGGGAGCATCCACGTCCAAGTCGGTTCTCACAAAGGACCGATTATCGATAAGAAGGATTTTAGAACGGATGAAAACGGCAACCCGGGCCCCTGGTATGGTTGGCAGCACGAAGACGCATTCGAGGCTCTGTTTGAGCGCAATGGACTTCCAGAAGTTGCCGTTGAAGCTTCAAAGGGAGATGTGGTATTCTTCCACGGACGGCTTATCCATCGGGGCGGTCCCATTTTGGAGCCGGGGGCATTCCGCCACAGTTTCGCGTGCCACTATATCCCCCAGTCTTTCAACCCTTGGCCCTACGAAGCACTGCCGAGGTTGCGGATCTCATTCGATAGGGTCTGTCGATTTACACCGACCCACTGAGCGTCAGCAACCAATCGAAAAAAGCATATAAGCAATGCCAAAATCGTCTATAATGTCGATCTTAGGGCACGCCATCCACTTATTCATTTTCTAATGTTTATAAACTAGCCAGAGCTCGTGAGGTGTTCTTTGTCTATCTCTTTCCTATAAATTCAGGTTTCAAATTTCTGAATAATTGATCCTCTGTACATTTATTCAAAAAATCATGGTTTATTATCTAAGGCGTTTTAACGAATCAGAACACCACTTCCGTACTATGCCGTTGCTGTCATTCAGTCCGTTGAGGAGTGCATCAAGAGTTCTTTTATCTCCAGCTTGACCACATCGACCTAGAGCTTTAGCAGCAGCAGCTCGGGCATCACGATGAGAGTCATTTTCTAGAACTTCAATGAGTGAGAACAGCGATGCATTATCGCCTATTGATCCGAGAGCTTCAGCCGCTGCTGCTCGAACAATTCCGTCCTCGTCTTTTAAGGTGTCGCATAAAGGTTGAACTGCCGAGACATGTTTTAATTTTCCTAAAATCCTAGCCGCTTTGCGTCGAATTTTCTCATCTGGCGATTGTAAATCAGACATTGCAGATTGTTGAAGTTGCTTTTCATCAACAAGTAATTCTCTAATGGATTCTTCGTGTTTTTGAATCAATGAAGAAATGGTCTTTTTAACCTTCTCTTCAGGATTATCTTCAAGCAGTTTGATTAACACTTTATGGGCGGTAACTGAATCAATTTTGACCAAGGCACGGATGGCTTGGATTCTTACGTCTGCGTTTGGATCCGATTTCGTCATATCAAGGAGTCTTTGCCAATATTTCTTTTCAAACTGACATAAAGCTCTGACCGACATGACCCTAAATCTTGTAAGATGGCTATAGGTCAACCTTACAAACATTAGTTCATCCTCCGGAGTCACACCTCCATCAATTAGTCCTTTTAGGATGCTCATTTGAGTATTCAAAGGTATCTTGAGCCTTTGAGCTTGGTTGAAAACATTTCTAAGATATTTAATCTCACCGACTGCTCCTAAAGCAATATACGCAGTATTACAGACCTTTGAATTAGTATTTTCTGTTAGGCTTTTAAGTATTTCAATTGCTGAATCTTTCTCCTTGGTATTTAACTTCATAGCAGTATTTTTTAATGATTCTATAGCATGCAATTGGGCATTGGCTGATAATGGTTCTTTAATGGCTTTACAGAGAAATAAAAATGATCTCTCAGGTGCTATATCATTCAAGGTTCTTAAAGCTATATAAGGAAGTGAACCTCTTTCGGTCCTTGCCATATTTAGAATATGTAGTAAATGCGAGACAGCAGATTCACGATCCTGTAGGTGTCTCAAAAATGTACAACATAATTTTAGGTTCGCGCTCGCAAGTTTAGCGATATATGGCAAAATACATGAGTTATCCAGAAAAAAAAGTGCTTCTAACCGTATTTGGGCCTCTCTTCGTCGTTGTTTACCATCGCTTTTCAGTTCGCTGATTAGCCACTCAGCAGAATCTTCTTCAAGTTCGCTGTAAGAAGATTCAATCTCAATAGTACTTTCACCTGTTTCTCTATCGGTGAGATTGTCGCCAATATCTGGTTCATCTTCAACGTCACTAGGCACTTCTAGATGAGTAATAATAACTTTAGATTTTTTCCGGTATTTGGCGACCGTTATAATCCCTTCGCGTAGATTGTCTAACTCTGCGAATTCAACATCTTGTCCCCGTGGAATAAGACGTTTGCCAATTCGTGGAAGGGATATAGATGATGTTTTAGTTAGCGAGTGCTTCTTTTTCTGTCTTATCAGCTGATCAACCGTTACCACAGACTCCGTGGCTTCCAAACGTTCCGCAACCTGTTCAATCATTTCTACTGTAAGGGTTTCAGCAGTAGACCAATAAGCATACATGTCGTCAAGAATTTGTCGAATGGCTATTTGCTCGGTAATTTCTATTCCATATTCAACATTTGATTTTAGTCCGGATGGAGTTAGGTTAGAAGACGTTACAATTGCTGAATTTTCGTCAAAGATATAAACTTTCGCATGAAGATTTGAAATACATTTTACTGTTACCTCTAACCCAGGCACCTCTGCAAGCTGTAGCAATTTTTCAAAGGCTTCCAAATCTGAGGCACCGTCTATTAAATCTTGAATTCTAACCCTCGTCAAAATTTGAACCGATACGTTTGGATTGTGTTTCGATTGTAGAATCTCACATAGAAGACCAGCGACAGGGTATTTGATGTAGGGACTAGATATAAATAGAGATTTTTCTAACGCTTGGACTTTTGAAAAAAAATAGTTCTCCCATGGAGGTTGAATATATTGCATTTAACACCTTCCAAATTAGCTGATTTTTGCTACTATAGTCGATCTTAGAATTAATGAGACACTCTAAACCGGTGCGGTTAGGAAACCGCACCTACCGGGGGGCGACAGTGTCCATTTATTTTTAGAATTCACCATAATTATTGAAATCTCTGAATTGCATCAACCAACTTATCCGCCCCAAAGCGGATGACATCCGTGGCGGGTAGTCCCGTTTCTCGCTCAGTGTCTTCAACGGCTTGATAGGCTTCTTCCTCGGTGAGATCAAAGCAGTTGAGACCAATCCCAATGATTTTGGCGGGTTTAATGGGATGGGCGAGCATCTCATACTGACGGATTAACTCTGGTACAGGGGGGAGTGGCACAGTGTATCGGGCGACAATTTTCCGTGAGGGCTGATGACAGAAGATTATTGCATCGGGCATTGAGCCGTGTAGGAGGCTCAATGTGACACCTGAATAACCGGGGTGCACCAGCGATCCCTGTCCCTCGACAATCAGGAGGTCACGCGCCTTCGTTGCCCCTTCAAGCACGATTTCCTCCGACGCCCCCGCTGTAAAGTCCGACACCACCGCATCAATGGCAATTCCCCAGCCGGAGATCATGATGCCGTTCTGACCGGTCGCACAAAATTCAGCGTCCACGCCCCGATTCCTCGCTGTCTCTGCGAGTTCAATCGCTGTCACCATTTTTCCGATTCGACAATCGGATCCGACAGTCAGGATAACCGTCTGATCCACCTCATCAGCTTTGCAGGTTGCAATCGGAAGGTCTGCCGGCGGTTTACGCACATCCCACAACGTGACGTTGTGCTGTTTGGCGAGATCGGCAAGTTGTGGGTCATCACTCAGGAACCAGTGGAGTCCACTCATGACATGTAGCCCCTGTCCGATAGCTTCCTTCAGAATCGCTATCCACGGTTCAGGCAATTCACCCCCCGGTGGCGCAATTCCAATAGCGAGCATCGTTGGATTTAGTTCCATCGCTTCCGCGAGGCTGCTCAGGACCGGAATTCCCGCCCCGATCTCGATGACCTCACTGACATCTTTCCCGGCTTGTTCGCTGTCGATAACAGCGACGACGTTATCGGTATGGTAGCGCACCAATACCGTTGCGGCTTTTGACTCAAGGATGCCGAAGGAACCTTCGGCGAGAATGACCATTCTATGTTCTTTGGGATTGATTTGTTGTGCCATATACCTGTCCTTATTTTTAGAGCGTGGACTAGAATAAGATCTCTTTTCGCTATTGCACTTTTACCTGATTCTGGAATGATTTCATATCAATGTTAGGAATAGCAGTCGTTACCCCCCACTCGCAACGCCACGAGTAGGCAAATCTGCGCCTTTTTTTGTTCCTTCCTTCGGATTCCCTTGCATATCATTCTGTATTTGTCGGGCAATGATTTTTACCGGCGTTGCTTTGGGCGGCACAACATCCGTATTGACGCGATAGGTTCGGTCATCTGTGCCGCCGGGCAACGGATGGTTGAAGATTGAGTCTGGATCGCGGTAAACAGCAATAATATTATGAAACAGTTGGGTGGTGAATTGATTACGAATAAAACGTCCACCGGTGAAAACCCAGTGGGTTTGCTGCATCGGCTGCTTCGTCATCGCATTCCACACCAGTTCTTCGGCGCGATGCCGAATGATTTGCTCACCGCGTGCCCATTCAACCCATAGCTCGACCGGATCGCCTCTGGGGCGATGGGGATCTCCTTCGACAGTGAGGTTCATGCCCGGATTTAGGTTCAACCGGAGCAGCGCAAGTTGGATGTGTATCGGTTCTGCATCGAGCATAATGAGACTCTCATGTGTCTTGCCCAATTCGCCGACAGCAAAAAATTCGAGGATGGTCTCTGGACTGATAAGGTTGATCTCACCGTTCATGACCACTTCATGTTTATTGGCATCAACAGTGACAGTCCCAATTTGATAGATGCCATCACCGATTTTCTGAATATCGGAAGTTGGGTCAATCGCCTCTGCGGACTCCGGGCGGATGGTTAATTGCTGCGATATGGTATTGTTGTCGCGATTTAGGTCCGCAATATCCTTATTTGGGTCAACGACGACATAGAGTGTAAGATCTCCGTCTTCGTTTGGGATCCAATTAATTTCAGTAGTGGTTTCATCGAGATTCTCATTAAAGAGGACCTCTTGAGAATCGATTTTTCTTCCCCCTTGCGCCGGAGGTCCATTGTAAAAATTCACCGGAATCGTTGCTTCAATCGGGGCACCGGTATTTGTCAGTGTTACGCTGATTCGTACAGGATCGCCGACCCGGGGCGAAGGCGGAGAGTAGCGCAAGCTACGGTTCACGGCACCGAGATCTGGCTGCATCGGCTTCGGCAAGGAACGTGTCAGAAACATCAGTGCGAAGCAGGTTGTCGGGAAATAGTCCTCGTGATCGATCCAGCGTCCATCGGGTTGCTGCTCGGCGACAAACATACTAGCGAGGTCCTGATACCAATCATGTCCAACAAGTGTATCCTGTTTCGGTGGGATGTCGCAGAAACGTTGTAATGTCACAAAATAGTAGTGATGCCAAGAGTTGGCACCGGGATTGCGGGTAAGCGACCAATGTTTTTTTATCCATTCCAACCCCTTCTGTACCTGTGAATCTTCAACAGGAACACCAAACGCGCGGAGCGTCCAAAGCCCCGTCGCTGTCATGCTACCATAGACGCCTTCCGCCCAAGGCGAACCGTGCTCCACCCGATTATAGAGCCAGCCGCCGGTCTCTGTCTGGTTGCTACGAATCCACTCTTCGGCACGTTTCCAAGTCTCCGCAGGAACGTCAAGCCCCCACTGTTTCGCAGCATAAAGGGCATAGACGACCCAGTTAAAGTGCGCTCCATCGGCTGTTGCCCCGTAGCCCCAACCACCAAAATCTCTTGGATCTGAAAACTCCTCGCCCCCAAATGGCAACTGAAGCTTAACGAGCTGGTTCACTGAAAACTGGGCACGCTTGCGATATTCTGGCAGGTCGGCAGCAACGAGTGCTGGTAACACAATAGAGTGAACGTAGGCATCAAAGGAATTCCAATCCTGCTGCATCAGAAAATCCAACCCTTGTTGCACGGCAGGATCTGAGGCAGGAACTCCCGCCGACATCAAAGCAAGCATGGCGAGTGCAGTTTCTTGCTTGCTATCTTCCCCCAGATCCCATGCTGGTCCGGGTATAAGATCTTCAGGCAATCCTTTAAGCGTCGCGCCGCAGATGACACAAATTGAGATAAGTTGATTCTCGGAACCACATTGTAAGCAGGTGCGGTTATGTTTGCCCTGTTGGGCTCTTATCCACTCTACCCCTCCTTGAATCGCGTTTTGGATCTGTTCAGGAGTCGCCTTGGGAAACGTGCGTCGCGTTGCAGTAATCGAGGTGTGAGCGATGTTATTGCTGCGGTTGGCTTCCTGAATTTCTTTATCGTCCCCAGCTGGATTAACAACAGCATACACTTCTGTTGTTCCGGGCGGTGGTCGCCATTGCGTTTTAACGCTTTTTGATTCACCCACTCCCAACGCTAAAATGACATCTCTACACATAATCTGTAGAGGCGTTGTATCTGGAGCACCTTCGTAAAGATTGACTATCAGATCTTCATTCATGGTTGGAGCAACCTGTCCCACGTTCTTAACGATTATGGAAATCGTGATCTCCTCTCCTTCAAGCGGAGATGGATTGGAAAACACAAAACTTGTGCTGTCCACTTCAAAGTCCGGTAGCGGTGCCTGTTGTGCCTGTGTATGGAATGCAATGAGGCACAGCATCAGGGCAAAAAGGAAACGAAATCTGTTCATACAAACACCCCTTTTTTATTCCGAGAAATCGGGATTGGTTAGGAAATAGGTTGCGAGCGGATCAACGATTCTGGATTATACGTGAGACAACAAGCTAATGGGCAGTGCTAGGAATACCTACATTCCCTTACATGTGTTATTGCCCCGCCCAATTTCCAACGGAGACAAAAGAGGGTTGTGGTATCGGATTTTCAAACAACTGCTGTCCATCCGCAGAGAACTTACTAACACCACCTTGAAAGGTCGATCCAAACTGATCTGCGACCCAAACGCTGCCATCTTGGGAACTGGCACAAATAGAAAGAACGGCCATCCCGGCAGGTATTTCCAGTAATTTTTGCCCATTCGCAGACAATTTAACAAGGGTATTGCCGTCGGCAACGACCCACAGATTGCCGTCCCGCTGGTTGACACTCGGGGAGCTAGGCAGTTTGAGGTCGGTAATTCTGAGCAATTCTTGGCCGCTTGGACTCAATTTGACAATGACATTGCCGTGTGGATCTGTCACCCACGCATTGCCAGATGTGGAATTGACACTGACATACTTGGGTTCTTTCAGTTTTACCGGAGAGGTCGCAGCGGCTGCGCCGGCTGCACTATACCGAGCAATCGTTCCGCGGGAATCTGTGACCCAGCAGCTACCGTCAGTGCTATTGACTGCAACTGTTGGTTCGTGCACACCAGTAATCGTCGCAAGAACCTGAGTACCATCGGTTGAAAACTTCTGGACCGCATTAATTCCACCGATCCAAACGGTTCCGTCAGTTGGGTTAACCGAAACGGAATGTGGACGTTCAATTGGCGGAAGTTGGATGAATTGTAGATTTGGATCTGGCTGTGAGGGGTCATATCTGAAGACCGCATTCGCAGCTGAGACAGCGATCCAAACAACACCGCTTTGAGGATTAACCACAGCGGCTTGCGCCTGTGTCAGACCGGGGATGATTGTTGGATCTGCCAGACCATCTGCATTAAGTTTATAGACTGTATCCCCGCCGCTAACAACCCAGCATTCGCCGTTGTAATTCGCATGAAGGGGACTGAGCAAAACCACGATGAGAACAAGTATCACTGATAGCATCTGTAGTGTCCAAGAAACACACTTTTTCATCTGATTTAATCTCCTATCAATTTTTGGGCATAATCGTTGTGAAAACAAGTTGCGCTAAGGCAACGAGATGTCAATAGATTAACACATCTACTCGTAATGTTCAAGCATTTTTGGATGACCGATAGCTTAACCTTGCTCATGGGATGCGAATCGGTTATAATTATTGCTATCAGTCAAATCGTGACGAAGAAACAGCACTTTCGAGGCTCCGTAGAATCTGCGATAAAGATATGAACCCCCTAATCCTTAAAGAGCTGCGTTGTTACGCGCATCAACCCAAGTATCGTCGCACACAGTTTATTATTCTATGCACCCTTGCTTTCGCCCTGCTTGCCACAGCGTTTGAGCAATTCGCGTTAAGCCGTGGGCGCTCACAAATTCTGGTTGGTGAAAGTATTTACGCTCTCCTCATACCACTCTTTTTTTGCCTCTTACTTGGCTTGGTTGTCCCACTGCAAACCGTTGAATCTTTTCAGATTGAACGACACAGATCGAATTGGGATTTACTCACTCTCACACCCATCGGTTATCGAAAGTTTCTGCTTGGCAAACTGATGGGGGCAGTCTTAGGGTTATTATGGTGTATTGGGTTGACAATTCCACTCTTTGGCGTATCGGTTTACACTGGCGGATTGAAGATTCATCAACTCCTTCAGTGCGGATTGGTACTTATCGCAGGATTTATCGCCTTTTTTTTTATTGGCGCATGTTTTACCTTGCTCGGGCACCCGAATCGGGCAATGGGACGGAGTTATGCTGTTGTGCTGTTATTGAGTTTTACTCCACTGATCGCGCCTGCATTGACACCACTAGTGGATAGCCCAACTATCTTACTAGAATTGCTGCAGGTGCTGAGTCCCTTGTGTGTGCTAGTTGCGATCGTAAAGTCTGATACCTACATTGTCCTCGGTATTGCACCGGTTTGGGTGTGGATGGTACTCTATCATATAATTCTATCCGCAACGCTTTTTGGGATTTTGAGTTGGCAACTTGACAAATACACCCTATCATCATAAAGCAATGAATTTGGGGACATGTTAAGAAATTGTGCAACAAGAACCGAGTTTTTCAGCAAGACTCGGTTTCTCTTTGTGTTTTTCACTGTCTTTTTTTATAGTGGACCTTAGAATTAATGAGACACGCCAAACAGGTGCAGTTCGGATACCGAACCTACCGTTCTCCCGTTGGGTAGCCCCCCTTTATCCCCCCGCTTGCTTTCCCCCCTGCTTGCATCGGTTCCCCCTTGACAAGGGGGGCGAGGGGGGTTAGGGGGGTAGAATAAAGGGAGGTGCCGATGCGGTGCGGTGACAAACCGCACCTACCGGACCCGATAAATCGGGATCGAAACCGAGGGGCGAAAGTGTCTATTTATTTTTTGAATTCACTACAAATGCTGTAGGTGGTGCTTCCTAGCCCGACTTTACCAATGAACTAATGAACAAAAGGTTTTCACGTTTCACGTATGACAGAAAGGAACTAAAGAAAAAAATATGAGCTTTCACTTCAAAGATGGCTACCTTTATTGCGAAAACTTAAAAATTAAAACCATTCAAGACCAGATTCCAGAGAGTCCGTTTTACCTCTATAGCCTCACACAAATAACAGAAAATTACAAGGCTTATGAAACTGCGCTTGAAGGCATCGAGTCAATCATCGGTTACGCAATTAAAGCAAATAATAACCTGACGATTCTCAAACATCTGCGTGAGTTAGGAAGTGGCGCGGTGCTAGTGAGCGGGAACGAACTGCGGATTGCTTTGGCAGCGGGATTCGATCCAAAGCGCACTGTCCTGAACGGAAACGGCAAAACAATTGATGAGCTGATCCTTGCAGCGGAGCACGGCGTGATGATCAATATCGACAGCGAGTTTGACCTGGAGCATGTTCGAGAGGCTGCCAAGGAGGTGGGCAAGGTCGCCGACGTTCTGATCCGCATTAACCCCGACGTTGATCCTCAAGTCCATGCCTACGTCTCAACAGGAATAAAGAATTCCAAGTTTGGCATCCGAAATGAACGGCTGCACTGGTTCCTCGATCAGATAAAAGCCGAACCGCTCCTCAATCTCGTTGGTGTTCACTGTCATCTCGGATCAACAATTAAGAAGGTGCGAATCTTCCGCGACGCCACCATCTTGATGATGGAGTTCATTGAAAAGATTCGAGATGCGGGGTTCGATCTGAAATACCTGAATATCGGCGGCGGGTTGGGTATTGACTACGAAAAAACGGGCGAATCGATACCAACACCTTCCCACCTAATTGATTCAATTAGGGATGTGTTGAGCGATGACATCGGATTGATTATCGAGCCGGGCAGATCAATTATTGGAAATTCAGCGGTGCTTGTCAATCGGGTTACTGGCGTAAAAACGAACGGTAACAAACATTTCATCGTTATTGATGGAAGCATGGCGGAACTCATCCGTCCAAGTCTATACGATGCCTATCAGCATATCGACTTTATTGAACCCATCAACGGCGAAGTCGTAACTTATGATGTTGTGGGGCCTGTTTGTGAATCGGCGGACTTTCTCGGCAAAGATCGGACACTGCCAACGCCTCACAAGGGTGCAGGGCTTGTCGTCCACGATGCCGGGGCCTACTGTTACGCGATGAGTTCAAACTATAACCTCAAGATGCGCCCACCGGAATATCTTGTTGATAACGATCGCTTAATCCAAATCCGTCGTTCAGAGACGTTTGAAGAACATATGCGACTCTTTGAAATATAGTCCGAATGAGATCTTGGGGCGAACTTCGGGCCTCAAGAAGTGTTGTCTTGGCAAAAACGAAAGATTAATGTGTCAATTTGACATAGTGCAGATGGGCAGACCTTCGTTTATATCGACCGAAAATTTGCTCAACGACGCCTGGTGTGCATTTGCAGCGAAATCGAAACGCGAAGAATTGTTTTGGCATGTCATTTGCTAATTCAGTATACGACTTACATTTCACGCAATACACATCAGGAGGAATTATCATGCACATTGACAAATTTACACAAAAGGGCCAAGAGGCACTCCTAGAAGCGCAGAATTTGGCACAGAAGTACAATCATCCGGCCGTCAAACCGGAGCATCTGCTCAAGGTACTAGTTGAGCAAGAAGGCGGTGTCGTGCTGTCTGTTCTCAAGCGGATTGGTGTAGATACCGATGTGCTCGGACAGCGCATTGATGAGACATTGGATCGTATACCACGCGCCACAGGTACATCGGTTCAGGTTGGAATGGATCGCGACATAGTTAGCGTTCTCGATGCGGCAGAAGCAATCGTCAATAAGATGAAGGACGACTACACGTCCACCGAGCATATCCTGTTGGGGATGGTGCAGGTAAAAGCCGCCACAGTCCGCGAATTGCTAGCGTCCTTCGGCGTAAACGAAAATAGCATCATGGATGCCTTAATGGGTATTCGCGGCTCCCAACGGGTCAACAGTCTGACACCCGAAGCCCAGTATGAGGCGTTGGTCAAGTACGGTCGTGACTTGACGCAGGAAGCCCGTAAAGGGAAGCTAGATCCCGTGATTGGTCGGGACGAAGAGATTCGGCGCACGATCCAGATTCTGAACCGGCGCACAAAAAACAATCCGGTACTCATCGGTGAGCCGGGTGTTGGTAAAACCGCTGTCGTCGAGGGACTTGCACAACGAATCGTGCGGGGCGATGTACCACTCGGTTTGAAGGAGAAAAGGCTTGTTGTGCTTGACCTCGGCGCGTTGGTCGCCGGCGCAAAGTATCGTGGTGAGTTTGAGGAACGTCTGAAGGCAGTGCTGCAAGAGATTCAGAGTGCCGAAGGGCAAATTCTCCTCTTTATTGACGAAATGCACACCCTCGTCGGTGCGGGGGCAGCCGAAGGTGCGATGGATGCGTCCAACATGCTCAAGCCGATGCTAGCGCGCGGCGAGCTCCACGCCCTCGGTGCAACCACGCTCGACGAATACCGCAAACATATCGAAAAAGATGCGGCACTCGAACGCCGCTTCCAGCCGGTCTATGTCAATGAACCTTCTGTTGAGGATACTATCAGCATCCTGCGCGGTCTCAAAGAGCGGTACGAAGTACATCACGGCGTCCGTATCACGGATAGCGCGGCAATCTCCGCTGCAACCCTGAGCTATCGCTATATCAGCGATCGGTTTCTACCGGACAAGGCAATCGATCTTGTGGACGAAGCGGCAAGCCGACTCCGCACCGAGATTGATAGCAAACCGGCGGAGTTGGATACGGTTGACCGAGAGATCATGCAGCTGCAGATTGAGCGGGAAGCCTTGAAAAAGGAGAAGGATGTAGGCAGCAAGAAACGGTTGGCAAAAATTGAGGAACAACTCGCCAACCTCGAAGAGAAAAGTACGCACCTGTCCGTCCGTTGGCAAGCTGAGACGAGTGCGATCGAGAAGGTACGCGGTATCCGCGAGCAGATTGACCAAGTCAACCAGCAGATTGAGGAAGCAGAACGTCAGACCGATTTACAGCGGGCCGCCGAACTCCGCTATGGTCATCTCCGTCAGTTAGAGAACGATCTTGCTGACGCCGAAGCGGCACTCGTACAACTTCAGGGCAATAGTGCACTGCTAAAGGAAGAGGTGGACTCTGAAGACATCGCCGCTATTATCAGTAAGTGGACGGGGATTCCGGCGAGTAAACTGCTAGAAGGTGAGATCGAAAAACTGGTTCAGATGGAGAAACGGCTGCACAACCGAATCGTCGGGCAGGATGGGCCCGTCGAAGCGGTGGCGCGGGCGGTGAGGCGGAGTCGTTCTGGCTTACAAGACCCGAATCGTCCGATCGGTTCGTTTATCTTTTTGGGACCGACAGGTGTGGGGAAAACCGAACTTGCACGTGCGTTGGCAGAATTTCTATTCGATGATGAGCAGAATATGGTGCGGATTGATATGAGCGAGTATCAGGAACAACACACCGTGGCACGCTTGATCGGTGCCCCGCCGGGCTATGTCGGTTACGACGAAGGCGGTCAGTTGACCGAAGCCATCCGACGGCGTCCCTATAGCGTTGTGCTTTTTGACGAAATCGAGAAGGCACACCCGGAGGTATTCAACGTCTTCCTACAGGTGCTAGACGATGGTCGGCTCACTGACGGTCAAGGACGCACCGTTGATTTCCGTAATACGGTCATCATTATGACCAGCAACATCGGCAGCGACTCGATTCTGAATATTAGGGATGACAAAGCGATGCGCGAGCGGGTGACCTTTGCACTTCGCGAGCATTTCCGTCCTGAGTTTCTGAACCGTATTGACGAAGTGGTATTTTTCCATCGTTTGGAAAGCGAACACATCCGTCAAATTGCTGAGATTCAGCTTGGCAACGTTCGTCAGTTGCTAGCCAAACGAAACATCCTAATCAAGATGACAGATGCAGCGGCAGATCTTCTTATCGAAGAAGGCTATGACCCTGCCTACGGTGCACGACCTCTTAAACGGGTGATTCAGCAGCGCATCATCGATCCGCTAGCGATGCAGGTTATCCAGAACGAGGTACGTGATGGGGATCATTTGCTGATTGAGGCAAAAAATGATGAACTCACATTCGCAGTGACGGAACCGGCTGCGGAAGATGAATTCGCTGCAGGTTAAACACGCAATAGACGCAAACGCTGCCATTCCAAACGCGAGGGCCTTATATATGCTTCCGAAAAATCTGCTACCCAACGCTAGTTTTGAGCTCGACTTTGGTGATAGCGTACCGACGAATTGGGGGGACACCCAAAATGAGCTAACATTGCAGTTGCATCTCGATCTGAATCCCGATGAAATAGGGATAACTCAAGTGCCGCAGGTGCCCCCGCGTAGTGAAGCCATGGACGAGACGGTTGATGGTGAACGTGCAGCGCGAAATGACGGACCACTCAAACTGTCTCTGACGACATACAACCATATAGACAAAGCGGTCAACGAACCGATCACGTGTACCAATCTGATGATCGCTGATACCATACCGGGCTGGATTGATGACACCCCAATTCATTTTTCTTAAAAAAACTGCGAACTTAATCCAAACTTATCTGCCCAAAGGGGCAGAGACACAAATTAACAGCCGAAACCTACATATTATTGATAATACATCCGTGGTTCGGCACTATTCCAACATTCATTTGATAAGAAAGAAGGAGATTTTACCATGAAACGCAGATGGTTTGTACTTACCGCGATACTCGCACTGGCAGCAATTACCGTTTTCCTGACAAATCAAGTGACCCAAGCCCAACGTCCAGACCGAGGCGAAAGACGCGATAGAGCCGGTGGTGAAAGACGTGGTGGGCCCGGTGGAATGCGTGGGTTCAATCCCACCTCAATTATTGACAATTCATGGACAGACCTTACGTTTTCCCTCAAGGTCGATGATGAAACGCTTATCAAAGCCCGTCCAGTTTATCAGAAACATCGTGATAATCTTCAAAAAGCCATCAAAGAAGCTAGTAATTCCGAGGATCGACGAGCCCTACGCGAAGTCTTTGGAAAGATTGGCAGTGGGTTCCAAGCAGATTTGAAAACGGTTTTGACCGAAGAGCAGATAGCCAAGCTCGACGAACTCGCCCAGAAGCGGAGGGGGCAAATGATGAATCGCGGTGGTGGTAGAGGGGGTGGCGGCGGCAGAGGCCGCTAAGTCATAACCTGTAGGAATAAGGGGAGAGATGGATTCGTTCATTCTCCCCTTGTTCTCTGTCTTGGCAACGAAGGAGGATAGTCGATGCAGAAAAAATGGATTATTATCATAGTGATTGCCGTCGTGATTCTCGTATCCGGCGGCTTGTTGCTGCGAGGCCAATTGGCTAAGGCAACCAAGGAGGAAGCTAGCAATGTGCCTGAAGTCAAGGCCGCCACGGTTGAGCGGGGCAATATTGAGGTGACAATTGACGCCACTGGGACCATTGAGCCGCTTAACATTGTTGAAGTGAGTTCCAAAGCCAGCGGTAAAATTTTAGAAATTACCGTTGAAGAAGGGGATTACGTCGAACAGGATGCCGTGATCGCGCGTATCGAAACTACCTATGTTGCAGCAGACCTAGAGCAAGCACAAGCGGACTTTAGTGCTTCCCAAGCACGTCTTGATCAATCGAAGATTAATATCGAATTGCAAAAGGAACAAACTAAGATTCAGATCCAACAAGCGAAAGAAAAGTTAGCTGAGTCAGAGAAACAGTTGGAGCAACTCAAAGAACAGATAGAAATAGAAAAAATAACCAATCAACGCCAATTATCCGATGCGCGAAATAGCCACGAGATGGCGAAGTTGCGATACAATCTTCTAACATCTGAGACAGTGCGCGAGGAGGATAAAAGGCGTGCAGAAGCAAGCGTGACCCAAGCACAAGCCAACTTTGAACTTGCTGACAAGGAGTATAAGCGAAAACAACAACTTTTCGAGAAAGAGTATATCTCAAAATCAGATCTCGATGCCGCCGCGACGCAGCGTGATTCAGCGAAAGCACAATATGACTCGGCTAAGGAGCAAGCCAAGCTAGTGAAACAACCGGCAAGCCCAGAGGAATTAAAGCTCTCGGAGGCGGAGATTAAGAGAGCCGCGTACGCTGTTGATGCGGCGAAAGAACAGATTCAGAAAGAGAAGTATCGTAACATGGAGATAGAGATTCAGCAGCTTCGTGTCACACAAGCCAAGGACTCTTTGGAGTTGGCACTTGCTAACCAAAAGCAAATCGATCTAAAGGAAAAAGACCTTGACAGTTCCAACGCCCAACTCATGCGCAGTGCGAGTGCCTTGCAACTTGCAAAAGAAAGCTATGACGATACGGTTATTCGCGCCCCGATCTCCGGAACGATTCTTGAAAAAAAGGTGGAGGAAGGACAGGTAATCGTCTCTAGTTTTGGCGGGGGAGGTAGGGGCGGCTCTGTTTCGTCCGAGGGTCAGGTGCTCGCAACGATGGCGGATCTCGAAAAGGTTTATGTGGCAACGGAGGTTGACGAAACCGATATCGGCAAGGTGAAAGTAGGGCAATCCGTGACCATCACCGTTGAAGCCTACCCGGACCAGCCGCTGCAAGGGCAGGTACTTCGCATTGCACCACAAGGGCAGGTGGTTCAAAACGTAACGACATTCAAAGTTATCACTGAAATTACGAATATGCGTCCAAGGGGACGAGGGCGTTGGGGGAGAGGCGGTGGATTCGCGGATCGCGGTGAAGGTGGCGGTTTTGGTCAAGGTAGAGGTGAGGGCCGGGGCGAATTTACGCCGGAACAGCGGGAACGCTTTCGACAGATGCGTCAGCAGCGACAGGAGGCGGCGGCAGCGTCAGAGACCGCCGAAACGTCCAACGAAAATTCAATGGCTGCTGAGCCAGCAGAAGCCCCCGATCCGTGGATGGCGATGGCGGATAACTTCTTCGGCGGTCAAGGAGGGGGAAATTGGAACAGTGAGGAGAGCCCATCAGAAGAAGCGGATACACCGTTCTTGAAGCCGGGAATGAATGCAACCGTTGAGATTGCCGCCACCAACAAACGAAATATATTGGTTCTCCCGAATGAGGCGATTCTATCTTTCGGGAATCGAAAAATGGTCCGTGTCATCGGCGAGGATGGTCAGCCGGGCCGGCCACAACCTATTGAAGCTGGCGTGAGCAGTTTTGATAGGACAGAGATTATCTCTGGTTTAAGCGAAGGACAAGCAGTCGCTGTGGGTGGTTTCGAGCGCAGAGGCGGCGGGGACATGGAGCGGTTTAGACGTATGATGGGAAATCCGGCTTCGACAATGAGACGGATGCAGCGAAGTGCCGGCGGTGGTGGAAGAGGAGGCCGGTGATAACAAGGGAGGAATCGTATAGATGGGAACGCTCGAAAGTTTAGCAAACGCGCTACGCAGTTTGTTAGCGAACAAACTTCGATCGGCGTTGACGATGCTTGGTGTGATTATCGGCGTGGGAGCAATTATGACCACGACCTCAATCGGCGAAGGGGCAAAAGCGGATATCACAGAGCGCATCCAGACGCTTGGAGCGAACATCTTAGCTGTCCGTCCGGGCCAAAGCCGTTTTCGTGGACGGAGTTCGGGGCAGGACCGTCAGAGTTTGAAGTATGAAGACGCTATGGTGTTGAGGGAACGCGCCCAAAATATTCTCTTAGTTACACCGGAAGTCTCTTCACGCACTCAGGTCAAGCATGCGAACAAGAACCACAATACGACGGTTGTCGGTACAACGCCGGAGTATCAGGTTACAGCGAACTTCCCGGTTGAGAAAGGTGCATTCTTTACCGAGAACGATGTGCGTACTCGACGACGGGTGTGCACATTGGGAAAGACAGTCGTTGATGAACTGTTCGACGAACGGGAAGATCCAATCGGTAAGACGGTCAAAATTCGGGGACTTAACTTCCGGGTGCTTGGCATCATGAAGGAAAAAGGGGCGAGCGGTTGGCGAAATCCGGATGACCAAATATTTATTCCGGTATCAACGGCAATGAAACGGGTTTTTGGCAGAGATTACTTATCAAGTATCAATGCACAAGCGATCAGTAGTGAGGCGATGGAGCCAGCCCAAACCGAAATTGAGAATCTCTTGCGGAAACAGCACAAACTCCCTGCTAACAAGGAGCTCGATTTTAACGTACGGAATCAAACGGAGTTCCTTGAGACGCTTGAAGAATCGGGTCAGACGTTCACCTACATGATTATGGGTATTGCAATCGTATCCCTGATCGTTGGTGGGATTGGGATTATGAATATCATGTTGGTATCGGTGACGGAACGTACGCGGGAGATAGGTTTGCGGAAAGCGGTCGGTGCCAAACGTCATGACATCCTAATCCAATTCCTGATTGAGGCAATGACGTTGTCAATTCTTGGCGGTCTGATTGGGATTGGCGTTGGGGTGTTTGGGTCGAAAATGGTGCCATCGATCTGGGGCTGGCGGACAATCATTTCGCCGATGTACACAGCGTTAGCCTTTTTCGTTGCGGCATGGATTGGCGTCTTCTTTGGGGCGTATCCGGCATGGAAAGCAGCGAAGTTGTCTCCGATTGAAGCCCTCAGACACGAATAAACAAATTCCGCACAAATGCGTCAAAAAAACATCTATGGGCGTTTGGGTGAAGTATCTCCCTCAACTGACTACACACATCACTTTGACCACCTCTTCAGAGGAAGGAGGAAAAACAGACGATTTCACGTTTTACGCATTACGCATCACGCATTACGCATCACGCATTATGTTGCACTTTTCTATCACTCCTATTCCTCATCGGTTGCGATGGAACAGATGAATCTCTCCAACAGAGTGAGGAGCTAATCAGTTCAGGCAGGCATGATGAAGCGGTTGCCTTGCTAGCGCAGGTTATTGCGGCGGACGATCGGAACCCCAAAGCGCGACTTCTAATGGCACAGGCACATGAAGCATTGGAAAATTATGATCGTGCGATTCCCCAGTTCAAAGCTGCAATTCGATTGTACGTTGCCCAACCCGAAGACCGGGTGATGGCACGGCTCCAGCTAGCGAAGATTTACCTAAGATTAGGAGTTCGTAAGGAAGGGGTCAATCAACTGCGTGCGATTGTCCATTCCACATCGGATAGTGCAGTGATACAACAAGTCGCAGGACTTGTTAGCGATGCCTACCAGGTAGCTCAAATTACAAAGGGGAATCCAGAAAACTACTCGCCTAATTTCTCCCCCGATGGCACACAGATTGCCTTTGCATCGTCCCGCTTAGGTAATAGTGAAATTTATCTGATGGCTGTGAACGGAAGCAATCTTCGACAGGTAACGTTCACACCAGATTTTAATGAGGACACGCCGAGATTCTTGGCTGATTCGCGATATCTAGTGTATAGCCGCGAACCGAAGAATGCCAGCGAAGTCCAGATAGTCATCCAAAGTGATGGAACGACACCGGTTTACACTGGCATTTATGCTACTCATCTCGATAGCAAGTTGACACAGGAGCTTTTGCCGCTTGGATTGGGTGTCCGTGCACCATCAACCCCCCTTTCCCCTCCGCTAGCGGGGGGATTAAGGGGGGGGTGGAAGCGTGTGGTTTATGAGGCAAGCAGGGATAGAAATTTAGACCTATATAGCCTAGATTTGAACGACATTAATCTGGAAGATATGGAGGGAGGTACAATCATTCCCACACGCATCACCGACAGTGAAGCAGATGAAGGTAACCCAACCTTTTTCCCGGATGGAAAACGGCTTGCCTTTGTATCTGCAGGTCCAGAAGGGACAGGGCCTCGTCGCGTCGCCCCCGGTCATAGCAAACCGCTTCATCAGATCTATACTATCAATATTGACGGTAGCGATGAAAAACATCTGAATCCCAACCCTTATGACTGCTACAGCCCGGTAATTGCACCCGACGGAAAAACCGTTGCTTTTGTCTCCGGGCGGCTGGATGACATTGAGATCTATCTGATGGATATAGACGGGACGAATGAGCGACGTATTACTAGTGGCATCGGCGTTTCAGTACAACCAGCCTTTTCGCCGGATGGGAAAAAACTCGTTTTTGTCTCCGATCGAAGCGGCACCCTCCAAATCTACCTGATGTCTCTCGACCAACTAGTGACGCGGGAGATGTTAATCCAACGCCTACAAGGAGAATAACCTTTCGACCAAACCATCATTCCTGTTTCTCAGTTTCTCAACGCTCAGGCACCTGTGCAGATCAAGAGCGTTCCACTGTAAGATTACTTCCACGGTGAAGAAATTAATAAGCCTTATTTGGCGGCAGCTCCGTGGTATCCGAAAACGAAAGGAAAGATGTCTATGGATTGTGAATCACAGAGATGTTCTCCCTCTCAAGGGAAAGCACCTTGCAAAATCTATTCACTCCTTTGCTTATTTGTGTGTTTGTTCATTGTAACTCCCTTTATGGTCAACGCCTCCTCAAACGCCAATGAATATCAGGCGGAGGCGTACCGGACTTTTGGCAGCATTGAAATTGACGGTGATTTCAATGAGCCGGATTGGCAGGAAGCTAAACCTGTTGGGCAATTTAGCCAAGTCGAGCCAGATGCGGGTGAGTCAATGACCCTACCGACCGAAGTCCGTATTCTCTATGATCAGGAGAATATTTACTTCGGTTTTACCTGTTTTGATTCAGACATTTCCAAGATAGTCGCTAATGACATGCGACGCGACGCGCGTGAGTTGCATGAAAATGACTATGTTTTTCTGATTCTTGACACGTACAACGATAAACGGAGCGGTGTTGCGTTCCGCGTTAATGCGTTGGGTGCGGTGCAGGATACCGCAATAAGCAACAGCGGAGATAGCTTTAACCGCGATTGGGATGCGGTGGTGGATTGCCAGAGCCAAATTCATTCTGACCGCTGGACCTCAGAAATTTCTATCCCCTTCGGTCAACTCCGTTTCAAGGAGAATGAGCAGATGACATGGGGGCTGAATTTGTCGCGTGGGATCCGCCGAACCAATGAGGAAGGGACCTGGGCACCGGTCCCCTCATCGTATGGTGGTCGCGCGAAATACCGCACTGCTTACATGGGCAGTCTGGTAGGATTAGAAGGGATTCAACCGAAAAGACAGATTGAGATGCTGCCTTATATCTTACCCGGTGTGAGTCGAGCCGAAGAAGATGATGAAACGGATGGGGAATTCGAAATTGGATTGGATCTCAAGTACGGAGTGACCACGAATCTCATTGCTGATCTGACGTTTAACACAGATTTTGCACAGGTCGAAGCCGATGAAGAGCAGGTCAACCTAACCCGCTTCAGTCTGTTTTTTCCTGAGAAGCGTCCGTTCTTCTTGGAGGGTGCAAGTCTCTTCGATTTCGGTGTTCCGCGTCCTAGTTTCCGTCGCCCACCGCCGCTACTCCTTTTCTACAGTCGTCGGATCGGTATCCAAGACGGACACCCCATTCCAATCATGGGTGGTGGCAAGCTTACAGGAAAAATGGGGCCCTACGGTGTAGGCCTGCTCAATGTGTTCACCAACGACTTTCATACAGATGAATCAATTACCGATCCCGATGACATTGTTGATGTGCCACGCACTAACTATTCTGTGCTAAGGATGACGCGTGACCTTCTCAGCGGCTCTCGTGTTGGGGTGATCGCCATTAACAAGCAAGATTCGGAGAACTACAATCGCGCCGGCGGCCTTGACTTCTCGTATCGTCCAGCCGACAGATTGGAAGTTCGGGGGTTATGGGCGCGGACAGCGGATTCAGAGGACGAGGTCGATGGCGGAGGTAATGATGCGTGGTATATTGGTTCAAATTGGCAGGCTGACCTCTTTGACCTGTCAGCTGGATACACCGATACCGGTGATAACTTCAACCCAGAAGTTGGATATGTCCGACATCAAGGAAGTCGTCGATTCCGTAGTCAAATGGAGTACACACCCCGTCCCCGTAAATTTGGGATTCGCGAAATTCAGGTGGGACCGGAGATAGACTATATTCTCACTCAGGAAAATGAATTGGAAACCCGCGATCTCACGCTCGGTAGTCGAATTGAGCTCGACAATGGTGAGCGGATTACGTTTCAAGCCACACGTACAGCGGAACATCTCGACGAAGATTTCGATATATACGATGATGTTATCATTCCCGTTGGTGAGTACGAATTTAATTGGTTCCGCGTAATGATCGAAACCGATGAAAGCAAGATGTTCGCCGGACAGTTTGGGGTGAACGTTGGGAATTTCTTCGATGGAACGCGACGGGGTTTCGAGATGGACGCCAGTTTTAAACCGAGCGGACGGCTTGTGGTCGAAACACAGTACCAATTTGACCGGGTCGAACTCCCTGTGGGATCTTTCAATGCAAACGTGGTAGCAAGCCGGGTTGTCTACTCCTTCTCTACTCGTCTCTTTGCAAAGCTGTTTGCACAGTGGAATAGCGCAGATGATATAGTTGCAACCAACTTCCTGCTCAACTATATCTACCGCCCAGGTAGCGACTTCTACTTCGTGTTTAACCAGGTTTACGATGAAGATAGCGGGAGTATTGGTCTCTCAGAATCAACAGTTGTCGGAAAGATGACGTATTGGTGGAACCCGTAAGATAATCAATGCATGATGAGGGACAGATAGAAAACGCGCGGAGTTTTTTATGAAACGGTTTTTGGTTTGGGCACTTGGGCTTGGGTTAGCACTAAATGGACTGTTGGTGATCTCTCCGATTAGTCTTGCGGCAGAAGGGAAATGGTCAAAAAAAACCGACATGCCTTTTCCAAGACTCTTTTTCTCGGTGAGCGCAGCTGACGAGTTGGTTTACGTTATGGGTGGTATGCTCGCCGAACCGATTGCGAGGGTCGATACCTACGCGCCAGCAACTGATACATGGGCACAGAAAGCAGATATGCCAACCGCACGCGCGGGAGTCGTGACTGCTGTCGTCAATGGAAAGATATATGCCATCGGCGGTTGGAACAATCAAGTGCCTGCCCTTTCGACCGTTGAGGAATATGATCCGGCAACCAATGTTTGGGCACAGAAAGCGGACATGCCAACGGCACGGGTATTTTTTGCAACTGCTGTTGTGGAGGGAAAAATCTACGCCATTGGTGGCATAGCGACAAACTTCGGCCCGGTGCTACCAGTTGTTGAAGTATACGATCCAGTGGCTGACAAGTGGGACCAAAAAGTTGACATGCCAAACCCTCGGTCAGGCATGTCCGCTGCAACTGTGAATGGAAAAATCTACTTGTTCGGTGGCACGTCTAATGTGCAAGGACCCGTGCTTGCAACCGTTGAGGAATATGATCCCGTAACTGGCACTTGGGCTCCAAAGACGGATATGCCAAGCAAAAGGAGTGCCCTAGCAGCTGGCACTGTTGGAAAACAAATCTACGCGATTGGTGGCACTGCTGTCGTACAAGGGCCCGGTCTGTCCGCAGTTGAGAGGTATGATCCCATGAGTGATACATGGTTGAAGGAAGCAGACATGCCAACGGCAAGAGTTTTCTTGGGAGCGGGTGTTGTGGACAATAAAATCTATGCCGTTGGTGGGGTTGCAGAAGGGCTAGGCCCAGCCATCCTCCCTGCCATGGAGGAACTTGATACCGGCACATTGCATGTCGAAGGCAAAGAAAAGTTGCCAGTACTGTGGGGGCAAATCAAGCGAGGAGATCCAAACAGTGACGTTGAATGAAACAGTAGAACAAACCCACATTTCCACAAAACGGATGAAGGATCTCTTTATTGCCCAATTTGCAAAACCATCGGACTTAGAGGAAATTAATCTGAGTCGATTGACGCCGTTTCAGCGGGCCCTATTGGTCATTGATGGAACAGTTACGCAGTTCATCGAAGCCTATACATTCTCTCCGATTGAAGTTGTACTGCTCCACCAAGAGACGCAAACCCTACCGACCGATCACGCTTGGCTCGATGCCGAAAAAGGAACGGAAGTTGTTGCCCGTCAAATAGTGCTGCAAACAGGACAAAAGGACGGTCAGCAGTCAACCGTCCACGTCTACGCAACCTCAATCATTGCGCTGGATCGAATCCCACAAATTATCAGAGAAGGTTTGACACTCAAAGGGCACGGTTTAGGACAACTCTTACAGTACAGTGGTTTAGAAACTCGACGCGATCTGCTGTGGTGGGGGCTTAAACGACCGAAAGATTTGCCGGAGGTACTCCTTCATTTAGAAGGGAAGCCGTTTCTCAGTCGCACCTATCGTATTGTCGCTGACGGACAACCCCTCATATTAATCAACGAGCATTCTCCGCTTGATGGATACGCCTGAGAAAACGATTCTTCTGTAGGATACCCACAAGCCTTCAATCCAACCCCCTTCGCTGTTTTCCTATTGCAGTCGTCCGCGTCCAAGAAGGGGCCAAACTGTTTCGACGATACCATCGCGGATACCGTAGATTTCGTCGTGTAGAGCGACGGTAACATCTGAATAACCGATAACAAACTCGATTTTGTCCCCGACCCGTGGTGTTTCACGCGGCTCAGTGAGTTTCACCGTTCCATGTTCCGCCGACATCCCCACTGATTCTACGTCCGAAATTCCGACGGGAGCTGGATCTGCTGCGCCCACACTCATGGTCTTTCTCCCAGCATCGCAGATAATCCGCGTGGGTGCGGGCCGACTGGTCACTGTAGCAAGGACTGTCAGAGCGTACGGGTGTTCAACACCGTACTGATGACGGTAGATAACATCACAGAAGATTCCACCGCCTGCCTGAATCTCTGTAATACCCGGCTGGAAAGCACTGATCCAGTAAGTTCCCGTTCCGCCACAACTGATGATGTCGATAGGCATCCCTTCGTTTCGGCATTTCTGTGCGGTGTCCGTAACGGAGGTCAGTGCATCGTCGATCAGCCGCTTTTTCTCTTCTGAATCTTCGATACGGAGCGCGATCGACTCCCATGTAAAGAGACCCGCAAGCTGTACTCCTTCCCTACCGTGGATCTTACGAGCCAAAGCGAGAGCGGGTTCTCCAGGATCTACGCCGGCTCGATCCATACCCGTATTGATCTCAATAACGAGGCGAATACACACCCCCTTCTCACGGGCTGCACGGTCAATGGCTTCTACGTGCTCTTCACAGTCAACAGCGACCATGACATCCGCATGTTTCCGTAAATTGACCAAACGGGCAACCTTCTGCGGGCCAACAACTTGGTTGGCGATGAGGATGTCCTTCACACCGCCAGCAGCCATAACTTCTGCCTCACCGAGCTTGGCACAGGTAACACCAATAGCACCTGCATCAAGGAGTTTATGGGCGAGTGCCGGGCTCTTCATACCTTTCGTATGAGGGCGCCAATTAACCCCAGCTTCATGAATAATAATAGATGCCATCCGGTCAATGTTACGCTCCATCGTCGGCAAATCAATTAGGAGCGCCGGCGTATCCAGTTCTTCCTTACGACAACCGACGAGATTCGTGTGTGCTATCATAATAATCCCGCATTCTTCGCCTCCGGATAATTGAGGCGAGCCATGCGGCCTCCTTTTTGTTAATTAAGGTCTGAGCTCTGCTTACTTTTTATGTTTCACGCTTGATACCGGCTTCAAGTGTTTTGATAATTGCATCTACATCGTAGACGCAGCCGCCCCATGTCCCACCACCAACGCTCTGGAGTGCTGCCCACAGACGCGTATCGTCTGGAAGCAGATCGTCAGGGGCAAGGTCCGGACGTGGCGATCTCTCGGCTAAGACCTGCGTACCTGCCTCAACACCGAAGATCTGGTCTCCATGACCGACCAAATCAATGCTCCCTTCAAGCCGATTCCGATCGACACGAATCTGAATTTGATCGCCGTCAACTAGCTTACCGATGGGACCATCTGACAACGCTTCTGGGCCGACATGTCCAATGCACGCACCGGTTGATACCCCGGAGAAACGCGCATCGGTGATTAGGGCGACATGCTTGCCAAACGAGAGATGCTTGAGTGCTGCAGTAATCTGGTAGACCTCTTCCATGCCAGACCCCATCGGACCACGGGAGCAAAGCACCATTACCTCGCCCGGCTTAATCTGGTTATCTTCATTACTTTTGAGCGTCCGAATCGCGTCGCGCTCGCGCACAAAGACACGCGCCCGCCCGGTCATTCGGTAAACGCCATCTTTATCAACGACACTGGGGTCAATCGCAGTGCTTTTGATAACGGAACCTTCTGGTGCAAGATTCCCACGCGGGAAGGTGACCGTGCTAGTCAACCCACGCGCCTTTGCGGTTTCTGGGCGCATAATTACATCGTTCGGATCAACTCCATCTCGTTCCATCAAGAGATCCCGCACACGTTGACGGCGTTCCGATTTCTCCCACCAATCGAGATTCCGCCCCAGTGTTTCACCTGAAGCGGTGATAACATCTTCGTTCAACAGACGTAATTCCCGTAAATGCAGCATCACTTCTGGAACACCGCCCGCTAGAAAGACCTGAACAGTCGGATGACCGACAGGCCCATTGGGTAGGACATCGACGAGACGAGGCACTTGCCAATTAATCTCCATCCAATCTTCGACGGTTGGGCGATCGAGTTTCGCCGCATGTGCGATGGCGGGTATATGCAGGAGTAGGTTGGTCGAACCTCCGCAAGCGGCGTGGACAACCATCGCGTTGCGAACCGCTTCATCTGTCAAAATATCACCCATCTTGATGCCCCTTGCATCAAGATTGACCAATGCACGGGCGGATCGCCTTGCCATGTCCGACCAGATTGGTTGTCCTGACGGTGCTAGCCCGGAATGCGGTAATGTCATCCCTAGCCCCTCTGCAACAACCTGCGATGTTCCAGCAGTCCCAAGAAATTGACAACCACCCCCTGGGCTTGCACAGGCTTTGCACCCGAAGTCAGAAGCCTCCTCCAAGGAGATTTCCCCGTGTGCAAAACGGGCACCGATGGACTGAATCTTACCTGCGTCCTCGCCTTCGGTGGGTGGCAACGTCACACCGCCGGGAACCAATACGCATGGCAGCTCGCGCATCGCAGCAATTGCAATCATCGCCGCAGGTAATCCTTTGTCACAGGTCGCGACCATCATCACCCCTTTGCGCGTCGGCATTGACCGGATAAGCCGACGAAAAACCATTGCGGCGTCGTTACGGTAGGCGAGACTGTCCATCATGCCCGGGGTGCCTTGCGTCCGTCCGTCACATGGATCCGAACAAAATCCAGCAAATGGGATCATGCCTAGTTCTTTGAATTCCTCGGCGGCAGCCTGCATTAACAAGCCGACCTCCCAATGCCCGGTATGGTAGCCAAGTGCGATTGGACTCCCGTCCGGTGCGCGAATACCCCCTTGTGTGCTCAGGATAAGAAACTCTCTCCGATTGAGTTCACCGGGTGCCCAGCCCATACCCGCATTATGGCTCCAAGCAAAGACATCTCCGCTCGGCAAATTGAGCAGCATCTCCGGCGTCAGTGGCAGGCTACCCTCAGGACCGGGTGAATGGGTTTCCAAATCGTAAATTGTGGAATCGTTAGAATCCAGAAGCTCGTTGAAAGCAACAGTTTTCTTTGAAGCCATATTATATACCTACTTTCGTATCAAAACAGGAACGCTCATATTGAGAAATCGGGGCACAGAAACCGAGTTTTTTCGGAAAAACTCGGTTTATCTTCGCGCTTTGTACTTTCTTTTTACATGAATCAATAGGAAAATGCCCCATTGTGTTGCACATATCATAACGGTTTACCGCGTAACGCTTGCCGACACTGCATCAACCCGTTGCCTGTGACGTTATACGCGAAGGTGTTCATCCGTCGAGGTAGATCAGAGGTGTTGGCGGCAGAGCCGTGAATAATTAGCGCGTTAAAAAAGACCCCATCGCCCGGTTCCATCTCCACTTGGACAGCGTCCTCGCGTTCATGGTAGTGTCCCGGTAGGAATACACCAAACGTCTGTTGACGTCGTTGGTGCTCTTGTAATCCCCGCTTATGGCTGCCGGGGATAAACTGGATGCAACCGTTCCCCTGCGTTGTGGCATCAATCGCGAGTTGGCAATTCACCATCAACGGGCGGTTATCGTCCCTATTCCAATAGGCGTAATCCTGATGCCACGGAATCGCTGTGCCATCTTTGGCATCTTTGGGTAGTAGCTTGCTGTGATACAGTGAAACATCGGGACCAATCATCTGTTCGATAATGTCCAACATTGTATCCGAACGCAGGATTTTGTTCAGGGTCGGGCTTATCAACTCGCTGTTCATCAGCTGCTTGAGGCGTGGGGGCAGGGTGGGGTTATCAAACTCCTCCCACGAGAGACCAACCCCCTCAACCGGTTGTTCCACCATGCGATTGTGAATGTTTTCGATCTCTTCACGGATTTTTTCTATCTCTTCAGGCGAAGCAAGAGCTTTTTTCAGAATAAAGCCGTTTTCATCATAAGATTGCTTTTCGTCGGGAGTGAGCATCAATCCCATTCCTTTCTATAGTAGGGAACACAGATCTGCGTTCCCTACGAAGTCTAGGCAAATCGAAGATAAATAGCATAGATTGCCAACCCAATCATTGCAAGGAAACAGATCCAAAGCACTGCGTCGGACTTCCCTCCCGGTGCGATGCGGCGGTCGGTACGGAAATATCTCAGGTAGATTGTATTACCCGCAACGAGTGGCATCATCATCGCCCCAATCGTGCCGCTGATAGTGAGCATCCAGACCGGATTCTTAATAAAGAAATAGCACAGCGACTGGATAGCTGGTGCAGCTACCGCCCAGATTCGTCTGACCCGGACTCTCTTGTTGTAGTCGTTGGGATCAATCACACCAATGACACCCATTACATCAGCGATCATTCGTGAACCACCGCCGAGGCCCGAAACCACCGTTGAAAAAAGCACAAAGAATCCTCCGAACATGAACAGCCACCAGGCCCATTGACCTAACGTTTGTGTGTACATGTTAGAGAGAATACTGAGCGTATCCAACCCATCAGGCATCTGCCCCATACGATTCAATACGCCGGCCCCCAGCATGTAAAAAGGAATTGTTGCAAAAGTAAGGACAATTAGCGTCAGAACCACATCGGTCTGCATAACGCGAATCCAGCCACGCGCCCGGTTTACCCAGCCTTCGCTGTCATCGGTCGGTCCGGTGAAACGGGCGTAACCCTTTTCGGTGCACCAGTAGGTATATGCCATCGACTCACCGGCGTTGACGCCGGTGCCGCCATAAGCTGCCAGTGCGGCTGCAATTGCAAAAGCGGGGAAATCAAACCGTAGTCCAGCTCCCACATCTGCCCATGTAATGGCAAATTCTGTGAATTGCAACAGGATCGCACACGCCAAAGTGATGAAGGTGAAGGTCACAACCATAAAGGTCAACAACTTTTCGAGGAAACGATAGGTGCCGCTCAGAATCAACGTCGCTGTTACTATAGCAACGATAATTGTCCAATATCTCGAATCCATGAACGGCATCATCATGCTCAGAGCCTGCCCTGCGCCCCCATAAATTCCGCCACCGCCCATGAGACCGGGAATTTGTTGCAGGAACCATAACACAATAAACCAAGACATTTTGCTGCGGAAGAAGGGAATTTTACCGGGGATATCGTTGAAAGCAGCAAGAGCGGTTTGCCCTGATGAGACAGCGTAACGTCCCAGTTCCGCCTGTACAATACTTTTGCCCCAACAACTGAGTAGCATCCACCAGAGCATCACAAAACCGACCGTCGCGCCGAGCGTTGTGGTCAGAATAATCTCGCCCGATCCAACCACGGAACCCACTAGAATCAATCCCGGTCCGAGAAATTTGACTGTATTCCAAAAACCGACGGGAGGTTCTTGAATATATTCGCTCCGCAGAGCATAGGGATCTTCAGAGTGCCTCTCCACATTTGTATCTTCGTTTTCTGCCATAAATCATTCCTTTCAATTTTTAGGATTATGCTGCTAATAAAGAGATTTTTAACGCAAGAACGCAGAGGTAGAAAGAAAAAATAATAAAAACCTCGCGTCTTTGCATCCTAGCGACATTGCGTTAAATTCTTCTAACCCATAGCACAATCCGCGCCCTTGTTCTTTTCAATCAACCAATTGACGCCATTTTCAAATGTCCACGCCACTGCGTCTGTAGCACCTCTTTCAGCACCCGATGCGTTGGTTGACTTAGGCTTGGATCCGCCTTAGCGAGTCGATTCGCCTCTGATTTGGCAACTTCAAGCAACGACGTATCCCTCAGAATATTGGCGATTTTGAAGTCTGGAAGCCCAGATTGGCGAGTCCCAAAAAATTCACCAGGTCCTCGGATTTCCAAATCTGCTTCCGCAAGTTCAAAACCATCATTGGTGCGCGTCATTGCCCTGACTCGACGTACTCCATCATCGGTCATTGGACCGCTAATCAGATGACAAGAGGATTTGTGTGTGCCGCGCCCGACGCGCCCACGTAACTGATGCATTTGCGATAATCCGAATCGCTCTGCGTTTTCTATTAACATGAGTGTGGCATTTGGCACATCAATCCCGACTTCAATGACAGTGGTAGACACGAGGATATCAATCTCCCTATTTTTGAAGTGCCCCATCACCTCCTGCTTCTCTACCGATCGCATCCGTCCATGCAGCAACCCGACCCGTAGGTGCGGAAACACATTAGCCTGAAAGTGTTCTGCCATCTCCGTTGCCGCCTTAATTTCCTCTAACTTCTCCGATTCCTCAACAAGTGGATAAACGATGTACGCCTGTCGCCCACGCTGGACCTCTTTCTCTATCTGCGCGTACAGTTTTTCGCGATCTTTTTCCTTCACCCATCTTGTCGTTATCTTCTGGCGTCCCGGCGGTAGTTCGTCAATCACGGACACATTGAGATCGCCATAAATTGTCAGGGCGAGTGTCCGCGGGATGGGGGTCGCCGTCATAACCAATACATCAGGGGTTGTCCCTTTGTCACGGAGTGTCGCCCGCTGCATCACACCAAAGCGATGTTGCTCGTCAATGATTACCAGTCCAAGCTGGTGAAATTCTACACCCTCTTGGATCAAGGCATGCGTCCCGACAACAACGTGCACCGAGCCGTCGGCAAGGGCAGCGAGGACTTCATCACGCTCCGTTTTGGAAAGATCGCTTTTGAGTAGGACAATTTTCAAGCCCAGCGGTTCAAGCAATTCCGAAAGGTTGTAGGTATGTTGCTCGGCAAGAATCTCTGTAGGCACCATCAGTGCCCCCTGATACCCGCTCTGAATCGCGCACAATAAAGCAACTGCTCCAACAATTGTTTTGCCGGATCCCACGTCCCCCTGAAGCAACCGATTCATCGCCTGCCTGTTCGCCATGTCCGACTTAATCTCCTCAATCACCCGTTTTTGCGCGGCGGTCAGTTGGAAGGGCAACGCCTCAATAAACCGATCTAACAGCTCACCTTCAACTCGGAAAGCGATCCCCTGCTCCTCTGTTTTCCAACGTTGCTTTTTGAGCTCAAGCCCCAATTCCAGAAGGAAAAACTCATCGAACGCCAACCGCCTTCGTGCCGCATCTTTATATCCCTCTGATGAAGGAAAGTGAACCTCTTGGATCGCCGTGCACCGATCTATCAACTGATTTCGTTGTCGAATGTCTAGCGGCAAAATCTCTGGGTAGCCCTCTGCATACCCGTCTAGGACCGTCTTGGTCCACTGTCGAAGCATCCGTTGGGTCAGTTTCGCTGTCAGCGCGTACTTAGGTACGATTCTGCCAGTGTGAATGAGATCTGCGTCCTCCGCTTCAAGCACCTCAAATTCAAAATCGGTAGTTTGGATTTCGTTGTTGCGGCGGGTAAATTTACCACTCACAACAACGGGCGTCCCAACTTTCAAAAGATGCTTGAGATAGCCGACGCGACGTCCAAAGTTGACCAACTGCGCCACACCGACTTGGTCATAGACAGCAATCTTGCCGACGGGCTGTGCCCCCCTGCGGCTCGGTGTGAATTCGCTTTGATTGACCACCACGCCTTGAATCGTCTCATATTCGCCGGTACGTCCCACATCATAAATTGATCGGAAATGCCCCCGATTGAGATAGTCACGCGGGTAGTATTCTAGCAGATCGCGGACAGTGCGGATATTGAGTGCCGTTATCAGTTTTGCTGCTCGACGCGGTCCGATGCCACTTGCATACTGAATCTCTGTCTCCAAGAATTTCAGAGACGCTGGATCGGTTGAGATGGGCACATCTTTAATCTCTACCTTTTCCGGGGGGGCAGATTGTGAATCAGGGTGCGAAACGTGAGATTCTGATGGATCGGGACGGTCGGTGAAACTTGAGGAGGACGGTTCAATCGTCTCTGACGTTCTACTGCTCTCTGGAATGGCAGGAAAAAGCGTTTGTTGACTTTTACCCTTCCCAACTAGTTCCATCGGAGGAGCAGGTGCCTTTGACGATTGACTAGGCGATGATTGAAATAGAGGAAGATCATCCATTCCCGCTGTTGCTGCAGGCTTTTTAGTCGACGATGCCTTCTGATTTCCTGATCTTATCCCTTCAATCTGTTCGATAGCGGCTTCCATGACCTCGCGCCGCTTCATAGGTGATAACATCTCATAATCTGAAAACAGATTTGCAAGTGAAGTCAACCCCTGCTGTTCAGCAGGGGTGAGTATCAATCGTTGGGCATTTTTGACCCAGAGTTGGACATAGGCACCTAAACCGTTAATTACTACACTGTCTTTGCAACCGCTCCGAATCTCCTGCTGAAACGGTCGTCGGATTGTCGCTAAAATTTTGACGAGTTCATTCATTTAGTTATTTTCAAATATGGGGGGATTTTGTCTTGGAATCGTGGAACATTGCTCAACACGGTTACCCCTCAACAAGCGCGTCTTTGACAAGCGGCATCAGCCAGCGATTCATACAAAAGCAGTACCAACGGATCGGCTCCTTCTCAGCGATGAGCGTATGATGGACACCCGGCGCATGTCCGATGAGATCTCCCGCTGAGACCTCAAAGATGTGTCCGTTTTGTTCAACATGACCTGAACCTTCATGGATATACCAGAACTCCTCGTGGCTGTCGTGAACATGGTTAGCAGCACGTGCCCCCGGCTCACTGCTATTCTGATCCCAATGATCCAACGTCGAATGCGGTCGGGCATGTGGATACCGGTAACAGGAATCCCCTACCTGTGGTGGCAGCTCTTCGCCCCGGACCAGTGACGGCTTGCCCTTGACATGGTCACCGTGCGAATCGCCAACCCCATCTTCCAACGCCTCCGCCGCAATCTCCCAAGTAGCAGAATGGAACGCAACATCAAACCATTTGACGGGCGTATCTCCAGCAGTGAGCGAATGAGGCACCCCCGGCGGCGTGATGACTAGGTCTCGCGCTCGGATGTGGGTGGTTTCGGCACCACGGGTCACCGTTCCCTTTCCACTAATGATAATCCAAAATGATTCACGCGATTCGTCGATAATCTCTGGAGTACCCATCCCTGCGTTGAGGGTGTGGATAGCGAACCGCTCAAGAGAACGACAATCTTGGTCCTGTGTCGCGTATTCAAGCGTTGTCCCTTCGGGTAGCGATCTTGGTTCGGGTAGGTCTGTATACTGAATGTGCATATTCCACCTTTTGACGAATTCATCTAACGGCATAACTATTGGATACGGTATCAATTTCCTGGCGGAAGTGGCAGATCTACCCGCACATTCCCGCGCTCTTGTGACTTGAGGAATCCGATAATAATCTCGACCACTTTCTTCGCTTCGGAGGCAGGAGAAAGCAATTCGCCGCCGTTCTCCATTACGTGAATGAGTTCTTCAATGCAGGCAGGAATACCGATTTTCATGTGTGGGGGTAGATCAAGCAATTCAGATTTGCCAGCTCCAGCGAACAATGTCACACTGTTTTCTACATCTATACGCCCGTCTTCACCGATGATCTCAAGGCAGAAACCACTCGCCTGTCCCTTCGATCCGTTGACGAATGCACGGACACCGTTCTTAAAATGGATGTATCCACTGCCGCCGGGGTCGCCAGCAGGGCTACGTCCACCGTCTCCACGATACGAGAAATAGTCCTCAAAGCCTTCGTCCAACTCTGCGAATACCCACTTTGGTTCTGATTCGGCAAAGAAGCAGATACCGTCAATTAGGTGCGTACCGTTACGGAACAACATGGCTCTCGGACCGCCCATGTGTGCCACGATACGACGCACCCCACCGATTGCTCCTTCACGGATTGCCTTACGGGCGCGATGATAAGCGGGCCACCATCGCCGCGTGTGATCGACTGAAATCGGCACTCCCTTCGCCTCGCAAGCAGCGATCATGCGATTGCAGTCGTCAACCGTTGTGGCAAGCGGTTTTTCGCAGACAATGCCCTTTATCCCTGCGTTTGCTGCATCAACCACAATATCGGTGTGGCGGTTGTCGGAGGTGACAACGCTGAGGATGTCGAGGTTCTCTTTTTCAAGCATCTCACGATAGTCTGTATAGGTCTGCACACCAGGAAGCGCATCGCCCCATCGCTCCTTAAACTGATCAAACAACTCCGTTTTTAGGTCGCACACCGCGACCAGATCTGTGTGTGGGAGTGCTTCGTAAGATGCGACATGCGAACCCGGCATCGGGGTATTGAGCACCATCCCTGCATCCGCTTCCAGACGATTTGCCCCGATCCCCGTTAGCCCGACCACGCCGACTCGGTATTTCTTTTCTGCCATCGCTGATTCTCCTTTTGGATTACCTATTGTCATTAGCAATCAATAATCAATTCATTATACGTAATTGAGGAATGCTGGTCAATACAAAAAACCTTCAAAGCATCGAGACCACATTTTAGCATTTGATTTTTCAGCAAAATTTGATACACTTGAACAGGATTAAAGGATTTTTCTGATTATTTAGGAAATCGTGTTGCCATCAACCGATATTGAAAATTGGAGGAAAATGATGAGTTTTGCTATCTACGATTATCACAAGGACGAGGACATTCGTAACGTACTAATCACTCCACAGATCCGTTCTCGCTTTTTGCGGATGGAGCCCGGTAGTGTCGCTGATATTCACAGCCACGACTTGGGACATGAAATTTTCCTAATCCTTGAGGGACGGGTCATATTTGAGATTGGTGATGGGGTTGAGAAGCTGGGCCCCGGTCAAATGTGCGTTGCGCTAGCTGACGAGGTCCACCGTGTACGTGTAATCGGGGATGAACCGATGATTATGTACCTCTCGGTAACACCCCACATCCATCCGACCCATACCCCGCGGACGGAGGATGGAGAACGGCTGCCGCATCGGTTCGCAGCACCCAACTCCTATGACCTAGATGAGGATCCCAACAAACCGATTGAAGAATTGATTGATCACCACGTTGCGGTCGCTGAAAACCTTGCGGAAGCAGCCCAAGCCTGCGCCCGCGTTCAGAAAGAGATGGGAGCTAAACTCAAGGAAATTCACACTGACGGAGATAATCCCGCTGCTGTTGAGGCGCGGAAAGCTATGTGGGAAGAGGTCTACACAGTGTTCAAGAAGGTTTATGAGTTTGGGGAAGCGTGGAATGAACTTGCGCCCCGGGCTGCGGAGAACGAACCGGAATAGCAGGATTCTTGTATGGTGGAGGCATTTTGTATCAGCGCAAGAGAAACTGAGTTTTTGACAAAAACTCGGTTTCTTCCAGTGCTTTATACTATTTTTTTAGATGAGCCAACCAGTTCTATTCAAGGTTATCCGCAGATTTTGTATCAGCACCAACGGTGATCACACCTCCCACCAGATTCCCATGACAATGGTTGGCAACGATGAGGTTCTTATCACTCTCCCCACTTTCTTCAACTCCGTAGGCTTGCGTCTGTACGGATTGATCGTCGAGACATCTATTGCCGGTGACTGTCATCCCGGTGACATCCATCAGGGCAATTCCATTATATCTGCCGGGTACCTCCTGTGAGTTGTTCAGGCAGATATTGTTGTTGATTGTGTTATCTTTGCCCCGAGAGGCTTCGATTCCGTGGTGGGCATTGTCCACACAAGTGTTGTTGGCAACGATGTTGTATTGATCGCCGCCGTCAGCCAGACCACCGATGCCGTGCCGCCCGTTTCTATAAAAAGAGCTCTCGCTGACAACGGAGTGACGGACGTTCATACAGAAATAGAGTCCATCACGACCGTTATCGCGTCCGATGTTGTTCGTCCAGAGGCTGTGCTGAACGGATGTACCGGGGTGAAAACCGTGTCCCAGACAATCTTCGGCGAGGCAATCACTGACAATCGCTCCAACCCCTCCCTGAACGCTTACGCCATCTGCGAGCCAATGCTGTACGACGCATCCTCTCACACGGGCATCTACTGTCCGCACCAGATGAATCGCAGACACAGTAAAGTCAACGAAAACACTCTGACCGTTTGCATTACTCCCGTCAATACAGAGCGATTCCAATTCACAACCGCGCTCTTCCCACCCCACGAATGCCGAGAAAGCGTGAGCAACCATACCATTACGATCCGGCAGGCAAGGATGATTGATAGGGCGATTCAGATGGAGTTTGTTTTCGCTGATGGCTACAATGAAAGCATGTGTGGCGTACCAACCGTGTTGTGCCTTGTCGAACACGCTGACTTCCATGCCAACGGTGAATTCCGATCCGTTTTGGACATGGACAGAAGTATCACCCGCTTCGGCTTCGCTCACGAGCGGTGAAGAAACCTCCGGCGCACGGGTGATGCGGCTGGATTGACCTGCACCACGGATAGTGACGTTGGAACGCAGTCGCACATGGCGGTGCAGCGTATAAACCCCCGGTGGTACCCAGACAATGCCACCACTCTTGGGTAGAGCATCAACCGCCTCTTGCAATCCAGAAGTGAAAGAGCCCTTCTCGTTAAAATCTGTCACATTTTGAGCAGCTGCTACCATGATAGCTGTGCCTACTCCTTATCAGAGTGGCTTATCGCCGACTTCCTGAATCCATTCCCGCGTCCACTCAACAGTCTCTAATTCCAAATCGCATATACAACTGGCAAGGAAAATCATCCCATCAATACGACCATCACGTAGCCATTGCAGACCGAGTTCACACTGATGTTGCATCAACTCAACCGGCATTGTTTGACGGTTACCGTAATCATACATGTAGCAGCCGAGAATTTTACGGGGCGATGGAGCAAGCTCTGTGGCACGCGAGAAGTTTTTCTCCAGATCCACTAATTGGTCGGCAGTCCACGTCCAGAAGGTGACGACATCACACGTTTCTAGATGCGGACTGACAGGGTGTCCAAGCTGATGGTTGTAAAGCACCACCCACAGATCTAATTTCCGATCCGCTACGGTCAACCGTTTTTGAATGGCATTCAGTGATTCGACATCGTGGACAGCCACCTCGCCCGTTGCCGGATCGCTGAAGAAATCATCCATCATCACGCCGGTAAAATTTGGGAATTTTGCTGCTAGCTTGCGCGCCGCTTCTACTTCGTAATGCTCCGTCGCACCACCTGCCCCAACGATAGACCAAACAACCTGTTTCAGCGGACGAAACGCTAGCGCGTACTGTTCATACGGTGGTTGCGGCAGATCATGATAACGCACCAATATGATATTGGGCACGTTAAGATAGAAAGCACCTTCTACCGGCGTCATCCGTGAGGTAGCGGTCAATCCATATTGATCATTGTGGCTACCGGCATCGTGCCCCCAGATCCAGAATTTATCCCTCACAGTCCCATTTCCCATTGCGTCGCCTCCTTGAGTCCTTTGTCTCCACTTATCACCGTCTCTGAGGGATGGCGTTGTTTATTTGGCTTTCTTCTGTGCAAAGATGGGATTTTCTAGAAGAGTTTGTACCTCGTAGATTGACCCTGTTCGGTCAGAAGACGGCTGAGGAATGCGAACAGGAGTGGAAACGACACGCGGCTGATTCGTGGGTTCGCCCCGCAGCGCAAAGGATTTGAAGACATTCCAATCCCCACCGAATATGGGCCAAGCGTCAAGGGCGCAATACTGGAGCAACAGCAGTCGACGGGGGTTGCTAGAGGTATTGGGAGCAGAACCGTGCAACGTGCGAACGTGATGAATCGAGAGGCCGCCGGCTTTGACTTGAACGGGAACGGCGTTATCCGCACTAAAATTGGGATCTGTAACTGCGCCGACGAAGATACCATTTTGGTGATGGTCATAGGTCGGTCCCTTATGGGAGCCGGGAATAACCATCAGGCACCCGTTCTCTAGCGACATATTGTCAATCGCTACCCCCACTGCGAGCAGATCGTCGTTGGTATAAGGATAGAACGCCCAATCCTGATGCCATTCGACGGGACTGCCGAATTCGGGGTATTTCATGTTGAGTTTGTGACCATTATGGCTCACGCCGGGCCCAATCAACTGCTCGACGATATTAAGGATACGGTCATGGCGTAATGTCTGCTCATAGACAATATGGTGTAGGACGGGATTTTTAATCCGGCGCACACGTGGGCTTTCCGAAGTATGCCCCGGTTCAAGGTCAAACACCTCGGTATGTTCAGCGACCTCGCGGGATTTCTCAACAAACTCATCTGTAGTACGCTGAAGATCAGCAACCTCTTCTGCTGACAGTACATTTTCGACACCGAGATAGCCATTTTCATTGTAAAAGTCAATTTGCTCTTGGGTTAGCATTTTTAGCTCCTTTCAGCTAACAAATTATGTTTCATGAATCTGCCCTGGTAATCAATTCGACTACGCTGCCGGTCCGAGCGGATGCCACACCAGCTAACAAAATCTCAGTAACATGACGCGCTGCATAAACGTGCGACAGCGGGGGCTGCTTACCATCACGGATACATTCTGCGAAATGCGTGTGCATATCGCCAAGATCGGCGTCTGAACAATCGATCGCTTTCAGGTCCACAGGGGCTGTTTCGCGGGTGTAAGATGTCGGCGTCCATTGACTCAGGGCAGCCCCCTCCTCTCCGGGCAGCGTAAGTTTTCCCGCTGTGCCGTGAATGCTCGCGCCCCACGTCCGAGCGGGATCACACCAGCTTGTTTCGGCGGTGACGATGCCTCCCGATTCCATTTCGAGAACGAGGGTCGCCACATCTTCCAATTCAGTTGGTTTATCGAAGGTAGTCACGAAACCGGTGACACGCTTAAACGTTCCTAACATTGTGACCAATCCGGAGACGGCATAGACACCCATATCAAACAGTGCCCCGACGCTCGCTCGTTTGGCATCAAAGAACCACAGATCATCATCTTTCTCACCAAAAATGTCTCGAATCTCTGCGTAGTAGATTTCGGGTCCGCCGTGACTGCTTCGGAACCTAGCCCCCGAAACCCTACCAATCGCACCTTCTATCAACAATTGACGTGCCTTGCCGATGGAGGCACTTGCGTGAGGGAGACACATCACTGTCAGACGACTTCTTTCTGTCGCCTCCACAAATTGATTGGCTTCAGCCATGTCACCGCACAGCGGTTTCTGCATCAGGACATGTTTCCCTGAATCCAGTGCTTTGACTCCCCAAGACACATGGAGCGGGTGCGGCGTACCAACCAGAATAGCGTCGAGCGAGTCATCTGCGATAATCGAATCGTAGTCCTGCGTCCATTGAGGGATGTCGAACTGCTCACACTGGTGCTTGAGTCGATGTTCTCGCCTGCCCCCAAGCACAGCAACCTCAAAATCCTCCCCGGCAACGAGGGCAGGAAGATGCAGCCGACATACAATGCCACCGGCACCGATGACACCTAATTTGATTTTCGCCATGTCTGTTCCCCTTCGGTTTTTAAGCAACGGGATAGCGTATCATAAATTGACGCAATGAGTAGCTTGAGGCTTAAAATCTGTTGAGATTTAGTTGGTGCGGTGTTTCTCGTATGGTTCGTATCAAGTAGTTTCTTGTCCATACGAGTGCGGTTTGTAGGTCTATCGGTGGGTTGGGTTGTATATGTCCATCCCGTCTGTTGTGTTTACGAAGTGCGTTAAGGCTCATTTTACTCGATTTCTTGAGATTACATGGTTGGCAGAGTAGCGCGCGGTTATCTATGTCGTTCGTCCCGCCATCAATTTTTGGGATGATATGGTCGAGTTGGAGGTATCTTTTATCAGGTGGGATGAAGTTGCATCCCCAACATTTGAGTCCGAACTCATTTATAAGAATATCGTGCATTTCTGCATGGCTGAGGCGGTGTTCAGATTCGATAGGATAGACGTGGGCGAGATTGGGTGAGTTTTGTTCGTCAGTGTCTGTGCGGATAGGTGGTTCGGTTTGGTAGTGCATTTCATAAGGTTGCATCTGTTTATTCAGCCATTCTTTATCCGTTCCGTATTTTTCAAGCCGCTTTCGTTCTTTGGGTTCTATACCCATTAGGCGGGTGATAACGTGGTAACGGGCATCTTTACGTCTATCAACACCTATCCAGCGGCGGTTTAGTTCTCTTGCAGCAATGATTGTGGTAGCACATCCACAGAACGGGTCAAGAACAAGATCGCCTTCGTTGCTACTAGCTTTGATAATACGCTTGTAGAGATTAAGCGGCTTCTGGTCAGGGGAGCCAGTACGCTCTGTTGAACTTCCCTGTAATCCTGGGATATCTATAATCGTATCAGATAGACGCATCCCTTTACTAGTTGACAAATAACGCTTAAATCTCGGCATTTTACCTCTTTTTGGCCAATAAATCATATTGTTAAAATCTAGCCAATCTAATTTTTCCAGAGTATTCATATTATGCCATGATTTTGGCATTTTAAGATTCTCTGGTAATGAGGTAGGACATACCCAATGTAACCGCTTAGTAGTGACATCTACTCCACGCCATGGCTTACCAGAATATCCATGTCGTATCCCTTGTGCTGTAAGGGGTGTTATTTGATACTTACCTATTGAATCTTGATGTTTGTAGTGCTCATTAATATACTCTTGTGTATATGGGATGAATACTGGATTAAGTCCTGTTTTTCCAGATTTTGTATACAGAAAAATTGTATCGTGGACAGTACCTAACTTTTTTGGGGATGCTGTTGGTGCATTTGTTCTTTTCCACACAATTTCATTCCGAAAGTTGTTCTTTCCAAAAATAGCATCCATTGCCATTCGGAGGTAGGCGTTAGCAGTGTGGTCGCAATGTAGGTAGATTGAACCAGTGTCTTTGAGGATCCGGTGCATTTCAATGAGTCTGACGCTGAGGAAGCAGAGGAACGCAGCGGTATCCTCGCCTTGGCAATGTTTGGCTGCATCAATTGCGTGGTAGAGGGCGAGATGGTTGTCCTTGATTTCTTCAAGCCATTTTGGGTGAACTTCGTTCCACTTCCACTGGTCGGGCAGTAGGCTGGTGTCTCCCCACCTCCAGTTATCAACGTAGAAGCCTGCGCTCCCACTACGGTTCCGTTTGGTGTTGAACGGTGGATCCGTAGCGATAAGGTCTACGGTGTTACTGTTCATGCCTCGGAGTACGTCTAGATTATCCATCTCGTAAAGGGTGTTATCCGGGAAGTTTTGAGCCATGGTTAGCCTACTTTAAGTCTGTATCTATACGGTAAAATTCCCTGTCAAGGGATAGAGCTAATCGAAAAAGTCTTCGTCGCCTTCAGGGAGATACTGCCTTGTGGCTTCTTCGTTGAGCTCGACACCCATGCCGGGCGTGTCCCAGACTGTGATGAATCCATCCTCGACGATAGGATTTGGCAGCCCTTCAACTATATCGTACCACCACTTGGGGTTTCCGGTCGGATACTCAAAGGCGATATAATTCTGGGGCAAGGTCGCCGACACCTGAACGAGGGCAGCAAGACCAATAAGCCCATCAAGTACACCGTGGGGTGCCATAAGAATGCCGTGGAGGTCTGCGTATTCCGCCACCCACTTCAGTTCCGCGATGCCGCCGATGTCACATGGGTCGGGCCCGATTACATCCACAGCCCGCTTCTCGATTAGGTCTTTGAAGTTCTGTCGGAGGTAGATCTGTTCGCCGGTATGAATCGGTGTCGATGTGTTTTGCGTTACGTCCCGGTAAAGATCCGCTAAAACATACGGCACATAGTCGCCGGTGATCATGTCTTCGAGCCACATCACGTTTAACGGTTCCACAGCCTTCGCAAGTTTAAGGGCATCAGGAACTGTCAACCCGGGGCCACAGTCCAAAGCCAGACCGACCTCATCGCCCAATGCCTCCTTCATCGCCTGAATACAATCAATCGTATATTTCAACCCGCGCTCAGTCAAGACGCCACTGGTCCTTGCAAAACGCCCTGGTTGGACTTCACCGTAGAAGTAGTCCGCTCGATTTGGCATTCCGCTATGAAACGCAATCCCCTGCTTAATAATGGTGAAACCTTCGGGGGAGGCTTTCATCTTTTTCATATTCTCGGCGTGGGCTTCCGGGGAATTTCCGTCCATTGGAAACCTGACTGCACCATTATAGACCCGAACTTTATCCCGGATTTTACCTCCCAGCAATTTGTAGACCGGAACCCCCGCTGCTTTGCCGGCAATATCCCAAAGTGCCATCTCTATCGCACTTACCGAACTGCCCCACGGCTTAAAGCTGCCGCCTTTGCGGATTCGCATCATGACCCGTTCCACATCTGTGGGATCTTCGCCGACGATGAAATCCTTGTAAAACATAATATGAGGTTTCAGGTAGTGCTTACTAGCCTCTACCTCTCCCAGCCCGCTGATTCCTTCGTCGGTTGTTATACGAATCACGGGGTTGCTACCCAAAACAGTGCATTTTAAGTCTGTAATTTTCATTGATATAGATTGTCCTTTGGATTTGGTATAACCTTAACCCTATAAACCGATGGTATTAGTTTGCAATTGTTGATAACGTGAAACGTGATGCGTAAAATCCCGTTCCGAGGATCCTGATGTATCGGGACGTGAGAACTTAATCGAAAAAGTTTTCGTCACCTTCAGGGAGATACTGCCTTGCGGCTGCTTCATTGAGTTCGACACCCATGCCGGGCGTGTCCCAAACTGTGATGAATCCGTCCTGAACGATGGGATCCGGCAGCCCATCGACTATATCGTACCACCACTTGGGGTTTCCGACCGTATACTCGAAAGCGATATAATTCTGAGGCAAGGTCGCCGATACTTGAACGAGTGCAGCAAGACCGATAAGTCCAATGAATATACCGTGGGGTGCCATAAGAATGCCGTGGAGGTCTGCGTATTCCGCCACCCACTTCAGTTCCGCGATGCCGCCGATGTCACCTGGATCGGGCCCGATTACATCCACAGCCCGCTTCTCGATTAGGTCTTTGAAGTTCTGTCGGAGGTAGATCTGCTCACCGGTATGAATCGGCGTCGATGTGTTTTGCGTTACGTCCCGGTAGAGATCCGCTAAAACGTACGGCACATAGTCGCCGGTGATCATGTCTTCAAGCCACATTATATTCAGTGGTTCAACGGCCTTTGCAAGCCTTATTGCGTCGGGAACTGTTAATCCGGGGCCACAGTCCAAAGCCAGACCGACCTCATCGCCCAAGACATCCTTCATCGCCTGAATACAATCAATTGTATATTTCAACCCGGACTCGGTCAAGGGGCCACTTGTCCTTGCAAAACGCCCTGGTTGGACTTCACCGTAGAAGTAGTTCGGCACCTCGCGCGGCATTCCACTATGAAATGCGATCCCCTGTTTAATAATAGTGAAACCTTCGGGGGAGGCTTTCATTTTTTTCATGTTTGCAGCATAGGCTTCCGGGGAATTTCCGTCCATTGGAAACCTGACCGCACCATTATAGACTCGAACTTTATCCCGGATTTTGCCTCCCAGCAACTTGTAGACTGGAAGACCAGCTGCTTTACCGGCGATATCCCAAAGTGCCATCTCTATCGCACTTACCGAACTGCCCCACGGCTTAAAGCTGCCGCCTTTGCGGATTCGCATCATGACCCGTTCCACATCTGTGGGATCTTCGCCGACGATGAAATCCTTGTAAAACATAATATGAGGCTTCAGGTAGTGTTTTCTAGCTGCCACCTCCCCCAGCCCACTAATTCCTTCGTCGGTTGTTATGCGAACCACAGGGTTGGAGCCTAAGACAGTGCATTTTAAGTCCGTAATTCTCATTAATGTAAGTTGTCCTTGGGATTTGGTCTAACCCTTTGCGGTCCTACCACTCGCTCGGAATTCGTGCGCGTTCAGTGTAGGACTTGACAATGTTGATAATCAGTGCAATGTCGTTGCGAGCATCAACCACCGATGTACGACAGGGAATTCCCTCAGTGATGCAGGCGTGGAAATGGCGAATTTCACGGCTGAAGGCACTCTCCCACACTATCGCAGGTTCCTTGAGAACCGTCGTACCGTCGGCTTCAATCTCGTGTACTGTGACCGTAGAGAGGATGCCGCGCGAAAATCCTGTGGGGTATTTGACAATCACGCGCTTGGTATCGCCGTAAACCTCTAGCGTTTCCTTGAAGTCCCACAAGCCGGGGATGGCTGCCCATGTATAAACGAGGCGTACTTCGTTTGGATATTCAAGAATCGTAGTGATACCGCGCCCACCATTCCATAACTCTGTGCTAGCTACCGCCTCCGGCACCCCAAGCATAGCGCGGAAACCGTAGAGGTCATGGATGCCGCTGCCTGAAAGTGTGGAGAAAGCACTCCCAGCATCACCAGATATGTCCCCGATAGCATCGTGGCGCGCTTTCGCTCCATCTTCACCCGCCTCAACCATCGCGTCTGGTGGAATGTCATCAAACCGCTTAATCCGGAAATTTTGGAGATGTAGTTCGTTACCACAGTGGAGGTGATTCGCCTGAACGAACCGGATGTCGTCCATCGTATCGACTTCACGTTTTGCCAACTCAAATGCGGGATCGTGCACTTTCATGTATCCCGCTTGCCCAACCTTGCCCGATGCCTGACACGCAGCACCGATAGCATCCGCCTCCTGAATGGAAAAACAGATCGGTTTTTCAATGAAAACATGCTTGCCTGCGTTGAACGCTGCCACGGCTACCCTTGTCTTCGGATCCGAGTGGCAGAGCAAAACAGCATCTACATCGGCTGCGAGGAGATCGCGATAATCCGTCACATAGCGAGGAATATTAAAAATCTCGGAAACATATGCTGCAGCACCCTGCGATACATCACAGACGATAGGCACCTCAAATTCGTCCTGAAGTGCTTTTAGGTTAGGTAGATGATGGACCTGAGCAATTGCCCCACAACCAATAACGCCGATACGTACTTTTTTCATATAGTTCTCCTACTGAAGATTTTCCAATTTTGTCCCACAAGAATTGTTAGACGGCACGGCACGCCGCAAAGAAGTGCTCATTCGATGCAGAAAAGCCGCATTGCTGTTCGACCTCCCGAATCGTAATTTCGGTGGTGAAAAGCTGTTCAAGCGTATCCGGGAATTCCACCCCTGTGGTTGCGTCACGGAGCAGAACGATGTTATATCCCCGCCGAGTCATTGCACGGATGCCGTAGTCACGCCCCACGACGCACCAGTTGGTTGCAAAACCGACATAGATAAGATGCAAGATACCGCGCTCTTTTGAGAGCCCGTGCAGTTGCTCTCCCGTTGCGATTACAAAGTCCTCGTCTTGCACTTCAATTGCCGGTGACATGGCCAATTTGTCCGAGAGGTTGTCCCAATGGATTCCGATGCTCGGCGGTTGACTGCGCGGCCCCCGGTAGGCAGCATATTCACCGGTCCGACTCCGAAACTCTAGCGGGGGCCAATCGGGCGGAGGTTGGACTTCGGGAGGCGTGTGTCGATCCAGCTGCGGAAATTGACTAGCGACCTCCGGACAGGGGGCATGCACGATTGTCAATCCTGCCTCACGTGCGGCGTTCAGCGCAGGAACGATTGCGTTGATGGTTACGTCCTTTGCGCGTTCGATCCAACTTTCGATGAAATGTACGTTCCAGACATCAACCAGCACAAACGCAGTTTGCTCAGTAGGCAAGGACATTGTGATTTCGCGTCGGATGAAGTTTTCCTCGCGACATGGCACCTCTATGGGGGTGCTGTCCTGAAAATATCGGACACGCAGATCCAGCGTTCGCATATTTGGTTTCCTTTTCGGGATTCGCTAGGCAAATAACTTTACCCCAAAAATACCCGATGTGTCGCGCTATAGCTCTAGGCTCATTGAACCAAGCATATTGCGTAACGTTGTTGGTATCTTCGGGACTAAGAAGCATGCGCTCACTCCAAGCGGTAGGTGTTGAGGAGGGCGAGGTTCGGAGGTAGGAGGTGATAAAATAGATATAACCTTGCGAAGGTTTTTGAAACCCTCGCAAGGTTTGAGTTAATTCAACAAAAATTTAACAGAGTGCTACCTGCTAAAATTCGTTCGAGTATTTCGACTCTTGATGGCACCCCAAGTTGTGGTAGCTTTGCCTTTCGGGCTAACAGCAAGTGCACCTGCCTCAAGTCCATCGTCCATGACGGTCCGAATTTCTTCTTCACTCAATGCACGATCGAGCAGCGCGACCTCGTCGATGAGCCCGTTAAAATTGCCGGTGTCATTCGGACGAGTAGCTATGATGAATGGATCGCCAGCGGCTTTGAGGTCTGGCAGCGCGTTACACGGATCATCTCCGTTCGGGCTGTCTCCATCAAAACATTTGTCTTGTCCTTTTCGTCCATCGGTATAGACGAGCAGGGACGGTTGTTTCCACAGTCCGACGACATGATGCCACACGTCATCCGTTAGGAGGTCGCGTGGTGCTTGAGCATCAGCCCACTTGCAGCATCCATCAGCACCAAAAACGATACGTCCCGTGTCTCCTGCACCACCGTTAAGTTCCCAGACAATATTCCGACTTCCGTCTCCACCCGGAAACGACTCGTTTGAAAACATACGTTGATTCGCGCCCGTGGTTTTTGCTTTAACGTACATGGATATGGTAAACTCGTCGAAGGCGTTATAGTTCTGTGGATTCGGAATGGTGACGTTATTGAGTTTTCCATCTACAGCAGGAAACCTCAACGCTCCACCAAACTTGCCTTCTTCTCTTTTCACGCCATCTGCAGTAAAGTTATTGATTTTGCCATCCGCGTGGTGGCCACTTGCATCAACGATTGCATCGCCATCTGCCTCATCAAAGAGCCAGATCCCTACGATATCCTCGTCTGCAAGCTCAATTTTGGTATACCCTGAATGAGTGAAAATCAGCCCAAGAGCGATAAGACTGACACACACCAAGGTCGATTTTAACACCGTGTTCATTCATGAACCTCCTGATATTTACTAGTCGATGCTGAGTCGTTCCAGCAGAATCAAGAATTTGGCGGCACACTGCCGCTCTGTCTAGTTTATAATAGTAGCATTTTTTAGAAATTATTGCAACCATTTTTTGATTTCATTTCTCGTTTGGCTCTGTGATTTCGATAATTTGATTGACTAGAACCGCTTCCATCTTATGAACACGCCCACTTGGAAATGTTGCGATAATTCCATCGATAATCGTGGCCCGCCCCAAACCGAAATGAAGAGCAAGTGCATTTTGACAGAGGTAGCCAGAGCCGCTTTTCACTTCAGCCATCTGTGAAACATCTCCGGTAACGACCTCAACCCGCGTCCCGATCCCGGCCCGGTTACTTATAGTTCCACGGATGTGCACTTTCACCCAATTGTTCCGGTTTCCACTATCGTTCCTGAGCAGTTGTGGCTTTCCATCGCTGTTGGTGACCAATATATCTATATCACCATCATCATCATAATCTCCAAACGCAGCCCCTCGGCTGGGTGCTTTTTGTGCTAGATCGAGCCCGGTACTAGCAGTAACCTCCTGAAAAACTCCATCCCCTAGATTCCGGAAAAGGTGATTGACCTGTGCGTAAGTCGTTTCAGGATTGAACTTCTCGACATTGCCAAAGATGTGCCCATTGGCGATAAATATATCCTTGGCACCGTCGTTGTCATAGTCGAAGAAGCAGACACCCCACCCCAAAGATGCGTAGGTGCTTTCGCCTGTTCCAGAGATATAAGAAGCGTCAGAGAAAAAACCATCTCCGTCATTGTGGTATAGGGTTGCCACTTCGTCCTGAAAATTAGTCACCATAATATCCAAGCGACCATCATTGTTATAATCCCCAAAGTCAACACCCATGCCGCTCCCCATCTCGCCGTTTTCATTCAACGCAACGCCTGCAAAAAAAGCCCTGTCGGAGAATGATCCATCGCCGTTATTGTGGAACAGGTGGTTCTCATTCGTGTCGTTCGCCACATAAAGGTCAATGTAGCCATCGCTGTCGTAATCACCCCAGACGATTCCAAGCCCTCTGCTTCGCGGTTGGTAAACCCCCGCTGCTTGAGTCACTTCCGTATATGTTCCGTCGCCATTGCTTCGATAGAGGATATCCGCTTCGCCCACGTATTCCTGTGGATTGCAATACGTGCGCACCCCTTTATTCTTGCAGATTTTGTTTTTATCTAGTTGGTACTGAATATAGTTGGTCACGTACAGATCAAGATGTCCATCATTATTATAGTCTGCAAAGGCGCAAGAAGCTCCCCAACGCATATCTGCAACATTGGCTTGGTCTGCTACATCGGTGAAAGTCCTGTCCCCATTGTTGCGATAGAGGCGATTCTTTCCAAAATTGGTCACATACAAATCAAGATGCCCATCGTTGTTATAATCCCCAACACTGCAGCCAACGCCGTAACTTTTGTCTCCAACCCCGGCAATCCCTGTCACATCGGTAAAAGTCCCATCGCCGTTATTTCGATAGAGGCGATTCGTCGGTGGATGCTCTGATTGAAAACCGGGGAGGTCTGCCCCATTGACAAAATAGATATCAAGATTCCCATCATTATCGTAATCAAAAAATGCTGCCCCTGAGCCGAGTTGTTCGACAAAGTAAAATTCACCACTCCTGCCGTTTGTATGCTTAAAATCAATGCCGGCTTCTGCGGTCACGTCAGTAAAGATTGGTGTTGGAGAGGCGAGAGCTAGCGGGAGAAATAGCAAGGGGATGAGAACGTGAAACGTGATGGGCGAGACGTGTTGCGTATTGCGTATTGTGTAAAGTAACCTTCCTTCCATTCTGCTTTTCCTCATTTATTTTGTTTAGTCAGCGCTTTTTGGATTAATTTTTGGCGCGTTACATAGTCCGGATCATTGGGTTGTAAGTCAAGTGCTGTGGCAATCGCCTCGGCGGCTTCCTTGTATTTTTGTGCTTTATAAAGGGCGTAAGCAAGGGTGTCCCAGTGGGAAGCGGTTGGTTTTAACTCAATAGCCTTTCTCGCAAGTGTAATCGCCTCATCTATGTTCTTCTCGCTCTCGGCATAGAGCCAAGCGAGTGCATTACAAGCCGGCGCAAAATTGGGGTTAAGCGTGAGGGCAGCTTCAAACGACTCGATCGCCTTTTCGATTGCACCCTGTTTGTGATAGATACTGCCCAGTTGATAGTGCCCCGAAGCGAAATTGGGTCTGATCTCAAGTGCTTGTTGGAGATACTCCACTGCGGCTTCCAAATCACTCTGTTGGAGGGCAATGGCACTGAGTCGAACATACGCGGGTGCAAACGCGGCATCCATGTCAAGCGTCCGCTGAAATGCTGTTAGGGCTTCGTCAATCTCTCCCTTTTTCAGCGATCGCTCCGCGAGATTGAACCGTTCCTTCGCTTTAATCTCCCGAAACTTCTCCAACTGACGTTTCCCTTCCTCTTGTTTGCCCATTCGGAAATAGGCATTCGCCAGTTGATAATAGGCACCTGTGTGATTTGGATAGAGCACTATCGCCTTCTGATAAAAGGGAACGGCTGCCTCAAACTTTCCCTGTTGCGTTAAGAGGTAACCGAGTTGGAAATGTGGTAGAGAGAGCTCCGGATCTAATTCGATGGCGAGATGATATCGGGTTCTCGCTTTTTCAAAAGCCCCCTTCCTCGCCTGGATGAGACCGAGTTGGTAGTGTCCGAGTACTTTTAAGCCATATTGTGCACTCGGTGAGTTGGGGTCAAGATGCAACACAATGGCGTAAGATTCAACCGCCTTGTCAATCCACCCCAATCTGCTGCAAGCAATTGCAAGTTGAATATGTGCATCAATGTATCGGGGTTTAATATTGAGCACCTGCGAAAGATGCTCGACCGCTTTGAAGTACTCGCGTTGACTCGCATACAGATCCGCCTTCCGGAGATGTGTCTGAAATTCAGACTCTGAATACAGGGGAAAGCTGGACAAATTCAGGAAAGCCACGATCAGGAAAAAGGAAATCCGCCTATTATGTAAATTGACCATCTGATATTACCTCGACACAATTGTTGGTTTTTTGTAGACAATTGTGTGATTTTTTGTTAAACTTGTATAGGTGTTTTTTAGATTCTATTGCGGGGCTTCCGCGAGGAGAATCACACAAGCTATCGGTTGCTCAGCGGGGAGAGCATAAAACTCTCCTCTACCAGAATGCGGAAGGAGAGATTCAATATGAAATTGTCTAACATAATTATCTTCACCCTTATTATGGTGCTGATATCTTCCATGGCACTTGCCGTGAGTCCGGTGAAGAGACCTGTACTTTATTTTAACCCCTTAGAAACACGCCAAGCCAAGGGGGACAACGCTTGGAAGAATGCTGGCACAGCTGGCGGAGAAATTAGCAAGGGCGAAGGCAAACCAACCCTTGAAATGGGGCCCATTGAAATTCCATCAATCGGTCTTAAGGCGGACGAGGCCGCTTGGTATACCGCAACTAAGTCTAAGTCAGTTTTCGCCAATGAAGTGGATGACGATAAAGCACCTGTCGTTCATCTCGAAAACTTCACCATTGGTCTCCTGATCCGGGTGAATGGTCCATATTTCGCTGAAGAAAACATCATCATAGGCATCCAAACTGAGGGGAAGATACCACCTCGGGCGCACGAGCAGAATGTTCGGATATGGTTAGATGTCGCCGGCAAAGGTATCGTCCAAAATGTAAGTATCGCCCAGAACGTAATCCAAGCGCGTCACGACTTCTCGAACAGGCGAAACAAGCTAAAGCTTGGACAGAACGAATGGCACTGGATGCATGTTGTCTTTGAAAGTGGCGTGAGTATGACGACCTACCTCGATGGCACAGAGGCAGCTTCCCACGCAACGGAAGTAAAGTTTGATCCAGCACATGAATTGAAGCTGCATGGCATATTTACCTCTAACTTTGAGGTGCAGCAGCGAACTTGCAACTGTTCCATCGCTATCTACCGAGTCTATGACCGGGTGCTCACACCAGATGAAATCAGCAAAAATGTCAGAAACTCGCTATCGGTTGACCCGGCTGGCAAACTCGCTGTCACTTGGGCTAAGATGAAGCGTGGATTTTAGTTTGGCAATTTTCCCGTACAGACTATCTCCACGCTTTTCACTAATGTTTCAATGCCTATTTGATTAAGTGATTAACAGGGGATATCAAGATCCCTACAGAATCCATCAGGAGAAGATCAAAATGAAATTGTCTAACAGTACTATTCTGAGTGTGGTACTGATTACAGTCCTCATATCGCCAGGGGCGTTTGCCGTGAGTCCGGTTAGGGACCCCGTGCTCTACTTTAACCCTGTAGAAACACACCAGCAGAAGGCTGACATCGTTTGGCGGAACGCCGGCACCGCTGGTGGACAACTAAAACGAGGGGCTGGCAAGCCGAACCTTGAACGAGGCACCATTGAAATCCCTTCAATTGGCGTCAAATCGGACGATGCTGCTTGGTACACCGCAACTCAATCCAAGGAAGTTTTTGCTAACGATGAGGAGGACAAAAATGCACCTATCGTCCATCTGCAAGATTTTACCATCGGGCTCCTTATGCGAATAAATGGTCCCCTCTTTTTAGAGGAGCATCAGGTTTTTGGACTTCAGACCCAACCGTGGGATCCCATTAAAGATGGCTGGAACGCTGGAGCACCGAGGGATCAGATTGTTCGAGTCTGGTTAGATGCCAACGGCAGCGGAATATTTCAAAACATAAGTATCGCCCAGAACGTCGTGCAACATCGCCAAGACTTAGCAAAACGGAAAAATAAGCTAAATATTGGGCAGAAGGAGTGGCACTGGGTGCATATCGCCTTTAAAAGCGGAGAAAGTATAAAAATCTACCGAGATGGTGTCGAGGTTTCCAACACTCCAACCGAGGTGGAGTGGGATCCAGCCCACCAAATGTTACAGCACGGTATATTTACTTCCGCCCGTGTTGAACAGCAGCGAACCTGCAACTGTTCGATCGCTATCTATCGTGTCTATGACCGGACGCTCAGTCCAGATGAAATTAATAAAAATGTGAAAAACTCGCTATCGGTTGAGCCGGCTGGCAAACTCGCCGTCACCTGGGGCAAGATGAAACGTGGGTTTTAGCCTGTAAATTAGGAAAAATGTATAGCGTGTCTCGAGTTTTGAAGCTGCTTTCCTTCGACTTGAGATACTCTAGAAACTTCCTTGGGGCCGTCCGACGAATGATTCGGAAACAGCATCCAGTTTTTCTCGGACGGAATCATCAAGCGTCCAACCGACAGCACCAATATTATCGTTCAGGTGTTCGATTGTGTCGGCACCGCTGATAGCGACCGTGATTTCTGGATGCGAAAGCACCCAAGCTATAGCTAGTTGAGCAGGTGTTTTTCCCAATTCATCAGCGAGCTGCCCAACAGTTGTTATAACCTGCGCGGAACGTTCCTCCATCATACGGGAAAAATCGTCCTCACGTCCCGCAAACAGAGTTCCCGATGGCGGCTGGCGATCTGGCGAATATACCCCGCTGAAAAGACCGACCGCCAATGGACTAAACGCCATTGCACCCAATCCCATATCTCTTACCAAATTAAACATTTCGCCTTCCATCTGACGATTTAGTAGATTGTACAGATTTTGGACGCACATATACGGTGTGACGTTGTGCTTGTCTGCAATCCAGAGCGACTTGCAAACTTGCCACGCTGCATAGTTGCAACATCCGACGTAACGCGCTTTCCCCGCGCGAACGATATCGTCTAACGCCCGTAGCGTCTCCTCAAGTGGTGTTAATTCATCGAAGCGATGAACCAGATAGACGTCAACATGGTCCGTATCCAACCGCTTGAGTGACCGTTCCACTTCGCGCATGATGTGATATCTCGATAACCCTTCATCGTTTGGACCGGATCCTGTGGGAGCAGCGACCTTTGTGGTAATCACAACGTTATCTCGCTTGCCCTTCAGTGCTTTGCCTAAAATCACCTCTGAACGCCCCTGATTCGCTCGATCGTCCATTGGACCGTACCAATTGGCACAATCGATGAGGTTGATTCCAAGTTCAAAAGCGTGCTCAATGACTCTCTGGGCTTCTGCTTCATCGGGCTGCCCTCTGAAACCCAATCCGAAAGCTAGCCGGCTCACTTGGACGCCAGCGGTTCCAAAGTTTACATATTCCACAATCTTGTCTCCCTCTGTTGAAATTTTTGCAATCTATAGTGAATTCTAAAAAATAAATTGACACTTGCGCCCCACGGTAGGGTCACCCCGATAAATCGGGATCGCAAGCAGAGTTGCCCCCGCTAGCGGGGGGAAATAGGGGGGCCACTAAACGGGAGAGCAGTAGGGGCGGTATCCTAACAGCACCGGTTTAGAGTGTTTCATTAATTCTAAGGTCCACTATAAGTTTTAATACCACGTCCCGCCATTCAAGTAGATCATATATGTCTGCTGTTGTGTCAGAACCCCGTAGATCATCCAAAGCCCGCCGGTGATAAAGTCACCCAAGATTAAACCAAAGAAGAACGGGATGGAGCGTTGATACCCTCTGACCTGACCAACCCGCAAAATAATAGCTTTCACCGTCCAACTGATGAGAAAAGTAAACCAAAAGTAATCAATAGCGAAACTAACGGCAAGTGGGTAACCGGCAGGGTGAAGGGGCCACCAAAAGAAACGGGTTCGTAAAACATGAAGAGCAATCACGATTGCCATACCAACGCCCATGAATGTAGTGCGCGGTACGTCGGGCGGCATTGGGTGAAACAACCAGTTTTCTAATCGGGTCCAAGCAGTATTGGCGACCCAACCCTTGAAGAATGATACTCGCGCCGACGCCCCGTCTCGGTACATCATGTCTAGGTTTGTCCACATCCCAACGATGAGTGCCACAGCCGCCCCAATCATCATCGCAATTATCAATCTACGACCATTAATGCGAGCAACTTCAGCCATCTTGAGCGGTTCAAACTGATTTGGCATCGCGTGCGAGCGATAACTCCGATTGAACCACTGATAGAAACTCATCACGGTTAAACTACCACCACCCCAAGTCAGCGTCCCAAAGGCGGTCACCATCATGTCCGCAGGATGGTTGAAAATACCGTGGGGTGCCCCAAATTCCGCTCGTAAACGGGTAACAGCGATAGCGATAGCAAAATAAAGTCCAAAGAATACAGGAATGGCTATCACCGACATACCCGCTTGATAAGAGAAAATAAACATGAACAAAAATCCGCCAACTAGTCCGAACAATGCCGTTCGATAACGCATCGGTTCGTCGGCATCAACAGATGATTTTTCAGAAAATGCTGTTCGAAACGCAAAAATCAAATGCCTCCGTGTTACCCAAATAGCAATCAGGCACATGCAAATCCAGGCCCCGGCAGATTGTTCATAGAAGTAGGGAAACCCGGGGAGCGTATCCAACCCAAGATAGCTACTTAATACACGACTGAACTGGCGTATCAGAAAGAAGAACCAGCAGGTAAACGAAAGGTCCAACGGTAGAAAAAAACCGAGCCCGATCATGAACGGATAGAAGGATATCATCGTATTGGACATCGCATCCCAAGGCTTTTCAGTCAGCTGTCTGCCGATAAAGTGTAGCTTGAGATGGAGGTATGGAACGGATGGAAAAAGGACATGCAATCCGTTCATAAGGTCCAAGACGAAAGGGATAGAGAATCCGACCCACAGCAGACCATTCCGCAAAAAATGCGACGACTGCGTCATCGCCACAGGTAGCTGGATGATTGGAAATGCGAGTCGTTCAGTGTGCACCCATTGCCGTCGAACGAGGGAGTTGATGCAGTGGAGCATAAATAGCAAGACCAGCGTGAACACTGTCCAGACTATCATGGGACGCAGCCATGCTTTGAAGTGCTTAGGCTCGTAAAAGGAGGCGTCCCCCTCGTAGTATCCGGTTAATACGGCATCGGGTACACTGACAGTAAACCAAGGCGGGATATAATGGAAAAAGAGTTCCTTCCATTCATTCTCTTGGGTTGCAAATTGGTAGGGGTGGAGGGCGATAGCAAAAAGATCCTGCAACATCCCATACGATGCGATCGAAGTCGAAATCACAATCATAGAGTAGATGGTGAGGAGTTCTCCAGCCGAGAACTGAAATCGTGGCCACAGTCGCAATATGCCGTTGTTGAACACGACTAGCCAGAACAGGAGAAAGATCGGATAGATGAATATCGGTAGTGCAGTCGCTTCCGCCCGGTATTTCATCTCCGTAATTGTCACCCAATAGGCATTGAAGGCGACAAGCGCTAGACCAATCAGGATCGCGCGTCCTGTTGCTCCTTTATTCCGCTGCTGTGTTTTAATTTCTTCCAATCACAATCTCCATTTTCACAAATGACACGAAAAACAGACTTTGTATGTCCTCAGACACTAAGGATTTTTCTTTCTCTGGCTGATTGGTAGATTTTCTCCAATAGTGCAACGGTTCGGCGTCCTTCCCTGCCATCAACTCTCAGATGTCCACCTTCCTCAAAAGCCTGAACAAAATCTTCGATGATACTGTGAATGGGGTTCTCAATCTGTTCGAGACGTTCCTCCAACCCTTCACCGAAGACACGCATCTTCCCGCCAAGTACATCGTCAACTAGAATCCCACCTTCCGTCCCGTGTACTTCAGCACTGAAATAGACGCTTGTCGGAAAGGTTGTTGTCCCAACAACGACCCCTTTGGCACCGCTCTTAAAGTTCACGATCGCAAGTCCGATGTCTTCGGTTTCAATGTCGTGATTCATAATTGCCATCTCGCCGTAGACCGATTCAAAATCGCCCATGAACCAAGAAATAAGATCTAGCAGATGTGCTCCCTGATTTGCCAAAGATCCGCCGCCATCCATTTCCCATGTTCCACGCCAACCCCCGTTCCGCTCAAAATACTCGTCGGCTCTGAACCACTTGAATCGGACCTCGCCCAGAATAGGCTTACCGAGCCACCCACGCCGAAGGGCTTCTGCGACGCGATAGTTAGTATCTACATAGCGGCTCTGATAATCGACAGCTAGCTTGACACCAGCCTCGTCACAGGCGGCGATGAGGCGATCACAGGCTTCGGTCGAAACATCCATCGGCTTGGTAGTAATCACATGCTTCCCCGCCTGTGCTACGCGATGGCCGAGTGCTGCGTGGGTCCCGCTTGGCGTCATCACCATCACGCAGTCGATATCGCTCCGTCCCAAGACATCATCCAGATTCGGTGTCCAGTCCGTGTCTAGTTCCTCGGCGATTTGCTTGGCGAGAGCTTCATTCAGATCGACGACACATTTCAGTTCGGCACCTTCGGTGTTTTTAATCATCCGAGCGCGGCTGCTGCCCACGCCTAAACCTACAACTGCGAAATTGACCATATCGTAAAATCCTTTTGCGTAAAGAGTCGTAGGCCAATACCTTGATTCCCTGCAGAACCTATAAACCCATACCATACATCACCGCTAGTTTTTAGGATTGCAACAGAAGTTACTACGGTATTTGTGTACAAACCTGATACGACTATTCCCTATTAAATCTATTATAGTGAATTCAAAAAATAAATAGACACTTGCGCCCCACGGTAGGGGCGGTTGAAAACCGCACCGCATCGGCACCCCCCTTTATCCCCCCGCTAGCGGGGGAAATAGGGGGACTACCCAACGGGAGAACGGTAGGGGCGGTATCCGAACTGCCCCGGTTTGGAGTGTCTCATTAATTCTAAGGGCCACTATGAATAGGTTATTCACACCAATTTTGAATCAACCATATTAATTCCAGTCCATAACTCAATTGAATATCAGTCAACTAAGGTGATAGTAGCAGGAATAATCAAAACACGCATTTTCATAACATGTGAAGTGTGTATTGTAGCACCTTCTTTAATCGTTGGCAAGCGGAAAAAATGATCTTATTAGGGCTATCCAGTTTTCGGCTTTTTAACCATTTGAGGCGAAAAGGCGCAACGAGGGAATCGCTTGGCCAGTAAAGTATCGGGATTGGGAAATCCCTCTCACAGAAGAATTAAATGACCCCAATAATCTTATAATAAAAGCAACTTAGAGCTTCTATAGCGTTGGAAGTAATCTGTTGGGATTGGGAATAATATGGCAAATAAGTTGACCGAATACTTGGAATTGGTGTAAATTTTCCTCATGTAATCCAAATGGTGCTTAGTCAAAAGAAATCAAGAACAGAATTGAGTCCGGTGTAAATGTCTAAAACAGATAGATCTTTTTTTTGAAAGACACTCGTGAGATGTGCTATAATTATTTTGGTTTTGTATGCCAAACCTCAATCATATTGCACAATTTCCTTCAATAGAATGATCTCAATTATCTAAAATGGGAGTGAAATACAATTGAAAAACAATAGATCTAGGTCAACGAAAAATGATTCAGAAACCACGAGAAAGCCAACCGATTCGCTGGTTGTGGCAAACAATCGAAAACAAACACTTCCCGCGCCGGCAAGTACAGATAAACTGGAACGCGGCCTCTTCGGGAAACGGAAACTTAGGGGAGATCCCAAAGCAGAACAGATTAAACAGATTGTCCTCGACAATGTCAGCGCCTTCTCAGAGACTGACGCGCGGATGTTGCATGGGATTTTTGCTCTTTCGCAGACAACTGCAAGAGAAATCATGATTCCTTTATCGGAAATGGTGGCGGTTCATATTGCCACGCCGATTGAGCAGGCAAAAGCGATGGTACAGCATTCTAACTATCAGTTTGTTCCAGTCTATGAAGAACGGATTGACCGGTTAACGGGAATCGTGAGTGTCATGGACATTTTGTACGCTCCCCAGGGAGCGAACGAACTCAATCCTTTCATTAGGCCTGCATACTATATCCCAGAAACAAAGCTGATAGGTGAATTACTTGAAGAATTGCGACTTGCCCCAGAACCTGTGACAGTCATTATTGATGAACACGGTAGCTGTGTTGGCTTTATAGGTTTGGACGATCTCCTTGAGCAGATTGTGGGTGAGATTCGTTATTCCCATAAACGGCAGCCGCTACATGTCGAAGCACTAGGGAACAATTCATGGACACTCGATGCACGAACACCGATCGATATTGTTAATACAACACTAATTACAAACATTCCCAAAGATCGTTCCGATACGATTGGGGGATTTATACTAAAACTTATTGGTCGATTGCCGGAACAGGGCGAAAAAGTGACCTATGACACCATCGAATATACCGTTGATGAGATCTTTGATTACGGTATCACTGTTATCCACGCCAATAAGATTCCGTCACAGGTTTCTAAAAAAACACATAGCGGTTGGGATAGTGTCACACAGAAATTGACAGGTTCGTCGTAACGAATTCTTCATGCCATTTTGGAACGATTAAAATCACTACGCCCCATCTCGTTTTATGTTTCACGTATGACACCGTGAGGCGCATACTTTCAGAACGATCTATAGCATATCCTTCTCTGACACCCCATGCCTAAAGAGCACTGGCTGAAATCTGAATTAGTCCAGCTTGATCAAGCTGGACTTTCGCGATCACTCCGTTCCGCCATGACAGCACCAACAGGGCGTACCCTGCTTGACGGCCGCGAGGTTATTTTGCTCGGATCAAACAACTACCTCGGCTTGAGTGTGCATCCGGTTGTGGTTGAAGCTGCAGCTGCAGCTGTGCAGAAATACGGGACGGGTGCCAGTGCCTCTCGCCTGATGTCAGGCAATTGTCACCTTTACACCGAACTTGAGGCAAAGATTGCTGAAGCGAAGGGGACAGAAGCCGCCCTTGTTTTCGGATCTGGATATCTAGCGAATATTGGAACAATCCCTGTGTTGGCAGGTGAGGCAGATCTGATTCTCAGCGATGCCCTCAATCACGCAAGTATTATCGATGGGTGCCGCCTCAGTCAAGCAACAAAACAGATCTACCGGCATTGCGATGTTGAGCATCTAGAGTCGCTACTAGCACAATCAATGAAGTTCAGACACAGGCTTATTGTGACCGATGGAGTCTTCAGCATGGATGGCGACATCGCACCACTCCCTGAAATCTGTGATCTAGCTGAAGAATATAACGCAACCGTAATGGTTGATGACGCACATAGCTTTGGCGTTTTAGGGGAAACCGGTGGTGGGGCAATTGAACATTTCGGATTGGAAAATCGTGGCACTATTCAGATGGGAACGTTAAGCAAAGCGATTGGCGGATTGGGGGGATATGTCGCCGGTAGCACTGCTCTGATTGATTTCCTAATAAATCGAGCGCGGGGATTCATTTTCACAACAGGACTCCCACCTGCAACGTTGGCGGGTGCTTCGGCAGCGATTGACGTCATCCGTTCTAATCCTGAATTACGCCAACGATTGTCATGCAACGTTCTCTTGCTCAAAAATGCTTTGCTAGAAAGAGGATTCCAACTCCTACCGAGTCAGACCCAAATTCTTCCGCTGCTCCTCGGCCCTGTGGATGTCGCTTCACGGTTCGCTGAAACTCTGCTTTCACACGGCATATATGCCCCCGCTATTCGGCCACCCACTGTGCCGGAAGGGACGAGCCGATTGCGGATCTCTGTGATTGCATCGCATACAACCGAAGATTTAGAGACAGCGGTTAGGGGGTTTGAGGCGGCGCGGGCTGCAACTTAGACTAACAGCAACCAGAATGACGTGTTGGGATGCCGATATACATAGACAGAATCAACCATAGCGACAATGTAGTGATGTTCTTTAGACCTCACGCGACAATTCAATCTGATTGAATGACATAATCTCTGGATGGCCATGCCCAGCCGCAACTTTCGCATTGCCCGGACGTTTGCACAAGCCGGTTTGTAGCCCGGCGGCGCGGGCTGCCTCCAATTCATCAGGCACATCGCTCAAAAAAAGAATCTGTGCAGGCGGCAGACCAAAGTCTTTGGCGATTGCTTGGTAACTCGCTGCTTCCTTTTTTGGACCGGTGGTTGTGTCATAATGACCTCGAAACAGGTGCAGAATATTCCCAACCGCGGTATGTCCGAAAAATAGTTTCTGCGCCGCAATACTCCCAGATGAAAAAATGCGGACATCGCACCCAGCGTCGTTCCAAGCCTGAATCACAGGCAGAACATCATCGTAGATGTGCGCCTGCATTTCGCCCCTTTCAAAGCCAAACTGCCAGATTAAGCCTTGAAGTGCTTTCAGTCCTGTCGCTTTGACATCGCCATCCATTAGCCGAAGGACTTCCACCCGAAGCAGTTGCTGTTGTTTGCCTACCTCAGTCTCGCTCCCACACCACACAACGAAAGATTCATAGCCGGCATCTTTGGCAATCAGATCGCACACCTCGTTTAACACCGTCGAATTCCAATTCGCAAACAGATATTGATCCAATTCGCGGCGGACGAAAGGGAACATCACATCGTAGACAAAGCTGACCGACGAAGTTGTGCCCTCGATATCGAGCAAGATTCCACGTCCGAAAAATTTCATTAAATTTGTACCACAGGCTCAATGTCGCTAGCAGAAGACAGGTAGGCTGGTCCCATGCAGACAGGCATGTAATTCTCATGGACGGGATTGTCAACATAGTGCGGTGTCCAACCCGACATATCCTCAAATAGGCGAATGCATCGGATGGTACGGTCATCGCACAGGTCGAACCAGTGCTGGGTCCCCGTTGGTACGCTGATCAGATCGCCGCTTTCGACTTGGATTGCAAATACGGGAGCGTTATCTGGATGGATGTGAAAGAGTCCGTTTCCCTTGATAGTGAAGCGGACTTCATCCTCGCTGTGCGTGTGTTCCTTGTTGAACTTTGCCAACATATCATCTAAGCCTGGCGTTTCTGGCGTGACATTAATCACATCTGCCGTCACAAAGCCTCCTTGTTCCTTGAGGCGTTCGATCTCTGGGGCATAAGCGTCCAGAATTTCTTCGTTTGTCGCCTCGGAACCAATGCGGCCCTCGACATCCCATTTTTCATACGAGATGCCGAACGGTTTCAGAAATTCGCGAATCTCTTGATGATCGGTGATTTCTCGGTTTTCGTCTTGCACTCGAATCCGAGCCATAATGTACCTCCTCACTGGGGTTGGGTGTCCCAACCCATCGGGCGAGGCAACCTCGCCCCTACGATTCAAGTTAAGGGTTGTTTGGTGAAACCGGCATTGTTCCGGCAAATGTTAGACGTCGAGCGATGCATTCAAAAAGAAACTCAAAAATTTCGATATGCCGTTTTGCTTCGTCTAGATTGTGTCCCCATGTATACAGACCGTGCCGCCGAATTAAAAATCCGTGCTGAATAGGAGACTCGGGCCCTTTCAAGCATTGGCACACCTGTTCGGCTAGCGCGGGGATATCCTGTGTATTGTCAAAAACCGGCACCCACTCAGCGTGTTCATGGGTCGTTACGCCGGCAAGGCCCTTTAGCATTTCATAGCCTTCGATCCTGAAGCCACTGTCGTAAAAATAAAAATCTGAAAGCAGTGTGCCCCAGATGGAGTGTGTGTGCATCACCGCCCCAATATCAGGTTGTTCAGCAATAGCAATATGTAATAGGGTCTCTGCAGATGCTTTTGGCTGATTAACAACGATGGGGAGACCATCGCCATTCACACGCACAAAATCGCCTCGTGAAAGGCAGCTTTTATCTTTGCCGCTTGCGGTAATGAGCAACTCCAGCGGCTCACGGCGGGTCACCACGCTGTAATTGCTACTCGTGCCGAGCGACCAACCACGCGCGTGAAAATAATTACCGACCTCGCATAGGACATCTATCTCTTTTTCAAAACCCGTAAGGGCGGTCTCGGATAGATTCAAGGCTTTCTTCCTACATGGTTTGTTAAAAAATGTAAAATGGTGTTTCAGTTATTTTCCGTTTTTTCGTTTGACAAAAAAATAGAATAGGATAAAATATTGTAGCGCATTTCGCACAGGACATCAAGCGAAAGCAGCACCCGAAGAACATGGGCAGGCACGAGATCAAAGTATTTCTATAGTGAATCAGAGAAATAAGTGGACATTTACCAATAGCTCTAACCTACGCGAAGTTGCCAAAGTCCCCAAATACCCGGTAGGTTGTCAGTCAATGCTAGGCTCATTAAGCCTAGAACCGTGTGATACCGTGTGGGTATTTCGGAATTTAGGAGATTGGCTGTGCATTGAGAGTGTCTAAACAATTCTAAAATCTACTATAATTACTGGGCCATCATATAGCCATGAGTAGGAGATAACACAATGGAGTTAACGCAGCAGGACATCCATCATTTTCAGGAGCAAGGGTATCTCGCCATTCCCGAATTTTTCTCCCCACGCGAGGTAAAAGCGATGCAGGCTGAACTTGCCAGCCTGTTTCAAGACGGTTTGTTGCGTAACGTTGCAACAGATGGTGACGGAAAAACACACTCAACCACACAGTTCAATTTCCAGATCTGTCCGATTTATCACAAGAGCCACTTCTTCAGAGCAATGCCGTTTGATCCTAAAATCATCAACGTAGTAACGCAACTCATCGGGGACCGGATCATCGAGCATCTGGATCAGATTTTTCTGAAACCGGGCAATACCGGCTTACCTACCAATTGGCATCAAGACAATGCTTACTTCAAAATTAGCGACCCCTTGCGCGGCACTGCCATGTGGACAGCTCTTCATGACGCAACAGTCGCCAACGGAACCCTTCGTGTCATCCCTGGCTCTCATCGAGAACAGTATGAACATTCCCGTGATCCCCACAGCGATCATCATATTCGATGTTATCCGCCGGAGGAGCGTGCTGTATCCCTTGAGCTGCCCGCAGGCGGCGTCGCATTTTTCTGTTACGGCACCGCGCACGCTACCGGTCACAATAACACCCCGAAATCGCGCGCCGGCTTGGCGATTCATTTTCTGCATACTGATTATGCTGAACCACAGCTAATTGAGGACAATCGGACGACCCGCCCCTATTTGACAGGTATAGAAGCGACCGGTGGCCTCAAGGAGTATGGTGTCAAGATCGAGGGCACTTGGGAACAAGAAGTGGCACGCGTGCTCGCCGATACTGCAACTGCCGCATAGCACCGGTTTTGGTTGTAAATGCCCACGACCAAATCTATTAGAATGGGGAGTTGTTCATGGCTCGGCTACAGTACCATTGTGTGTGATGAAACTACCCAAGTTTTGCCCACAGTATTAACCCGGCAGTTTCGGTTGAAAATCTGGCGGAGTGTTATCCTGTATTTGTTGCTTCAATTGACGGATGAAGTCAGCTTCAAGTCTCCGGTTATGTTCAATCGTAGACTCCCTCGCGTTGACCCGATTGTTCATATAAAAGCGCGAACCCACCAAACAGATCCCAACCGCATCCACATAACGCTCGTCAAGTATCGAATCCACCAATAGATAGCATACAACTGCATTGACTGCACTGGAGATTAATCCACTTTCTAGCTTGCCGGCGTAGATCTGTCCAGCCCCTGGAAGAAAGGTGGACATCCACTCAGCCAGTCGAGAAGATTTAAAGGGTAGAGGCGTGTTTGCATAAGTGACATCAGCTAGCTGATCGGAGATCTGACTGAGCGGGGTATCCGGCTGAAGTTGTTGAACAGTGCGGAGCTCTGTTATCGCTTTGAACCAAGCGCGTTCATGGATATAGCACCACCCCCGTAGGTATCGTGCCTGCGCCGCTGTCTCTCCGCCGCTGTCGACACTAACAATAGAAAAAAAAGTCGATCGGGCGGTCGAATAGTTTTTAGCATCAAAATAGGTCCTGCCGAGCATTAGTTGCGCTTGGAGGTTAAGTGGGGAATTGGGAAACTGTTGCGTAACTTCCTCAAATGTCTGTCGAGCCAGCTCTCGGTTACTTTGATGGTAATAACTCAACCCAATCCGGTAGCGCGCCAGGTCTGCCTCAGGTATATCCGGATGATAGAAAATTAACCGCTTGTACTCGAGGATTGCGGAGCGATAAGCACCTTGGTCAAAAAGGTGCTCGGCGTAGAGAAACTGACGCATATTGGATTGGGGTTGAACGATGGTGAGCAGGAAAATCAAAAAGTAGGAGATCATCAGTAAATTGCCCCAAATTAAGCAAAAGCAGTTGAAAAGGGAAAAGGAGGGAAATGTTGGCACTTTCCCACAATCCGATTCTTGGGAGGCCCTAAAAGCGAGCGGTTAAAAATACAAATGCCATATCAGCCGGAGGCACATCTGAAGCACTGAACAGATCAGATCCAGAAATCCGCTTTCGGAGTCTATCTCGGAGTTGATCTTCGTACTGGAGGTTAAAAGCCTTGGCGTACTGCCAGCTATCATAAATACTACTGACATAAAAAAATAGTCCGATGATACCCACTGGAATCGCAACCTCGTAGCGTTTCTGATCGATGTAATGAGCTGTCCCGGCAGCAGTAGCACCGACAACTAACAGGGAATACATACCATCGGAATATCGTCCATTATAGATTTGTCCAAGTCCCGGAAGAAATGTTGAGAGCAAACCAGCGGTACTCGGAGATCGCCGCGGGAGCGATTCTGCCTGCCGAGTTATGCGTATCAGTTGATCACTCATTTCCGCAAAGGGGGTTTGTGAGTATTTCGTCCGCACCTGTTGCCACTCTCGTGCTGCAGATGTCCAATCTTTTTCGTCCATATAAATTGTTGCAATAATAAACTGCGCTTGCGGTGCTAACTCGCTTTCTGGATAGTCCGATAAGAATTGACGTAACGATGTAATTGATGTGGCTTGATTGCCGCCCAAGAGCTGACATTGCGCGATATTAGATCGGGCTCGCTCAATAAATGGGCTTTGTGGGTAGTTTTGAATTAGCGATTGGTAGGCTTCTATTGCTGTGTCCAATCTTCCCATATTCTGATACGAGGCAGCGATATGGAGTTGAACAAAATCTGCTTGGGCTGTACCCGGGTAAAGGAACAGGTAACGTTGATATTCATGCACGGCATTCAGATAGTCCCCTTCCCGAAAGAGGGATTGTGCAAAGCCCAATAGATTATCAGCATTAAAGTTTTGTGAATGGACGGGGCAAGATAGGCAAAGGAAGAGATAGAAGCAACAAAGAAGCAAAAAGGGGGGCACCAATTTCATGCGAGTATCAGGATAAAAGCGTACTAGGGGAACATTCCGGATCAACTTGCGGATCATAAGCGTGTACCTTCATTGATTCATCTGAACCACCTCTTAACCTGACGAAGCCGCTTGGCGTAAGTCGTGGATTGCGCTCTGGAGATCATCTTGCCCGAAAATTGCGGTACCAGCTACTAAAATTGTCGCCCCACAACGCCCAACCAACGCCGCAGTTTCTTGGTTGATTCCGCCATCAACCTCGATTGCGACATTCAGTTTTCGGGTTTGAATCAGCTGCAATAGCTGATCAATCTTGTCAAGCGTATCCGTTTGAAACGATTGGCCGCCGAATCCGGGTTCGACACTCATTGGCAAAACCAGGTCAATATCACCGAGATACGGTTCAACTGCTGCTATAGGTGTTTTAGGTCGCAAGGCAATGCCAACCTTAACACCACTGTTCTTAATCTGATCGATAATTGTAGGAAACAACTCCTCCAGCTCAATGTGAACTGTGATAAGATCCGCACCCGCATCAATGAAAGCGTCAATATACGCCCGTGGGTTAGTGATCATCAGGTGTACATCAAAGGGAAGGTCTGTATAGGGCCGAATTGACTTGATAAGTTGAGGTCCCATTGTTAAATTGGGGACAAAGTGCCCATCCATCACATCAAGGTGGATGAGATCCGCACCCGCCTCAGCCACTCGGCAAACCTCCTCACCGATTCGGCTAAAGTCTGATGCAAGCATGGAAGGGGCGATCATAATATTTCGCTCTAACAATTGCTCACCTCATAGCACCTATCAATTTTTGGCCAATTCTACCTATTTCATTTTGAAGGTCGCGTTAAACTCTGCTTACCAATCAAACTCTCGTGTATTGACCAGTCGGTTGTCTTCATAGATACGCATCGTTGCTTTACCCACAACGCGGACCGGCGGTTTCTCGACAAGTGTCCCGGACCTATACCGGTTATCAACAACCTTAATCAACTTTTTGCGCTCATCCTCTATGACAATCCGCACTCGCTTGTGAGTCGCACCGGTCGAGGAGACTTTGTATTTTATCTCCAGATAGCCGCCTTTGTCTTCTTGCTTTCGCTGAGATCCGCTGACATCAAAATTGATCACCTGCCCAACCCGAAGTAGTTCACCCACACTTGGTTGATGATTGATAATCACTCCTTGATCAATTTCCGGGTGTGGCTTATACACCAATTCACCAATTTGGAGTCCGTGTGATTCTAGTAAGGGGCGCGCCTTATCAATTGGCATAAGACTGAGGTCAGGCATTCGTAATAATTTTGGACGGACCCCCAAGCTTAATAGCAAATGAACCTCGCCATTATACGGGTGCAGAGTAGCTGCTCTAGGGGTTTGTGCGATGACAGTATACACCTCTGGATACCGATCGGTGTAGACCGCTGCAACTCTTCCCCGTCGCAATCCAACGTCTGTGAGTAACATCTCGGCATCGTTCAGTAATCTTCCCGTAACATCGGGTATCGCAACCTGTTCGCTACCCGAACTCAAAGTAAGTCGAATGGGTTTGTTCAACTTAATCTTGAAATTCGCTGGTGGCTCTTGTTCGATAACTTGCCCTTCTGGAAAGTCAGGGCTTGGCTTTTTTTCTTGCACAGGATCAACTGCCAACCCTGAACTCGTGACGAGCAACATCGCTTGTTCGTAACTTTGTCCTATTAAGTTGGGCACAGCAATCTCCGGGGTGTGGACTTGATGTGGGATGATCCAAAAGAGGAAAACCAGTCCGACAACACCAAGCACTCCGAGACAAAGCAGTAAAACTTTAATAACAGCAAATAATATGGCATTTCGGCGCATGTTCAACCTATTAATCTATTGGCGTTTCCTTACGAAAAAGCTGATCTCCTGTTTTTAACCGATACCCATTTATAAAGGCCCTAGCGTCCATTTCCTTCTTGTTTGCGGGTTGGACACGATCTAATCGCAAGTGTCTGCCTCCCAATCCGTAGCGGTCATTTTGCGTTTCGACTCTATTCGGGCTGCCTCTCCCGGTACAGACAATAAGTTCTTTGTTGGACGTAACTTCAATTGTACCGCTAGGAAGTTCTGCGGAATTCAGATGGTCGACAACAGTACAAGCAATTATTTTTAAGCGGAGGTCATCATCTGTAGGAGGCTCGTCCGCTTTTACCCACGTATATGCACAGGGCCACATCGAAACGCCACGCACCAGATTACGAATCTGATCTGCCGGCTGCTTCCAATCAATTACACCAATCTCCTTGGTGAGTCGAGGCGCATGGGTTGCTTGGGAATGATCTTGGGGTTGATGTGGTGGCGGCCCATCCGAGATACGTCCTAACGCTTGAATTAACAGGGAGGGTGCCAAATTTGCCAATCGGACTGAAAGGGTAGCCGCATCATCCAAAATATCAATGGGCAAACTGCTTTGCAAAATAATATCCCCCGTATCTTCTCCTTCATCGAGCAGCATAATTGTGATCCCTGTTTCCGTTTCGCCGTTAATCAGCACCCATTGAATCGGGGCAGCACCCCGATATTTTGGGAGGCACGAAGGATGCACATTAATACAGCCATAAGGCGGCAGTTCTAGCACCGATTTCGGAAGAATCTGACCGAAAGCAACGACAACGATCGCGTCGGGTTGAAGTTCTCTAAGCACACGAACAGATTCACGGTGCCGAACCCGCTCTGGCTGATAAATCGGGAGATTGTGAGTCGCGGCGACAACCTTGATGGGAGGTGGAGTAAGCTGTTTTCCTCTGCCGCTTGGACGGTCTGGCTGTGTTACAACCCCAACGAGTTCAAATCCCATCGCAATCAATTTTTCTAAACTCGGAACCGCAAACTCACTTGTTCCCATGAAGAGAATCTTCATTTTCACCACCGCTTTTTTCAATTGATTCCGGTCGAGGTTCAAGTAGTTCTTGATCTTCGGGACGCAGTAGATCGGTAAACAGAATCCCGTTCAAGTGATCAATTTCATGTTGCAAAACCCTTGCCATCAGATTGCTAGCGTCAAACTCAATTTTGTCCCCATTCGGCAGCAGTCCTTCCACCTTCACCATCGCTGCCCGTCGAACCATTCCTCGCACTCCCGGCAAACTCAGGCAACCTTCTTCGCCCAGTTCTTCACCGACGGTCATTGTAATGACGGGGTTAATCAACGCAATCCGCGGGTATTCCGGGTGGTGCTCTTCGATGTCAATTACAACAATTCGTTTGGACACGCCGACCTGTGGTGCTGCCAGACCAATCCCTTGTGCCTCGTACATCGTCTCAAACATATTTTCGACAAACGGATGTAAATCTGGGTTGATCTCTTGGACAGGAGCAGCCTTTTGGCGTAAGACAAGGGCATCGTTGGTTTGAATCTCTAAAACAGCCATAATAGGAAACGTAATGCGTAAAAAAGCGAATAGATAAGTCAAAAATAATCTGAGTCGTTAGCGCATCAAAACTGAATGCGAACGAACGGTACAACAACCCCCTGCGACTCATCGGGGTTCCAATCGTTTTGCCCGACACCTTGGATTGGGGATCGGCGTGGAGGACTTATAGGTTGTGGCAAAGTAGGAATTAGTTCTTCCGAAGGATTTTTGTCATGCGTATGCAACCAATCCCAGAAACCGATAAGGAGAGCAAGCGATAGGGCAGATGCCCCGATAATTTTGAAATCTGTTGTGGAGAGTTCCGGTGCGAACTCGTTTTGCCGAATCATTTGGATACCACGTATACCTACATAGCTATGGATTGCTGTAAACGGTAGAGCAATGATCGTAACAATTTCAAAGCGACGTAATGTGCTTTCATGGTAACCGTCTTCTTCCTGTTGACGAGCGGATGATGCCTCTTCTTCCGGATTTTCCTGAAGTTGGGCAAGCGCATTAGTCGCAACCATCACAGTTAACATCAGAATGATAAGTAACCTAATTTTCGATTTGTTTCGCCTCATCGTAGTCTCCTCGATGCTGAAATAGGTAAATCATCAACATCCCGGCACCGATACAAACGGCGACATCGGCCACGTTGAAAGTGGGCCACCAGAAACCGGGCAGTCGAAATTGAATAAAATCTGTGACTGCCCCCAAGCGAACCCGGTCAATAAAGTTACCAAGTGCACCCCCAAGCAGAAAACTGAGCGCAATTTTCATCCACAAACTCTCGCGGAATTGTCTGTAGTAGTAGCCAATGAAGCCAATCGCAACAATTGAGATGATAACTAGCAGTACACTTTGCCCCGGCATCAGCCCAAACGCAGCACCGTCATTCGTGTCATGACGTAGGTTGAGTATCCCCGGAATTATCACATGTTGACCATGATGCGGAATATGTTGTTGAATCAACCATTTAGTGAATTGATCCACCAATAACAGAGGCAACGTAACACCAGATATAGGTAAAATCAATTTTAGTATGTTTCTGTGCATAGGGTATATCCTTTCCTCTAGCGGTTCCTTTAATGTACATCTGCATCAGCACAGTAAGGAAAATTAGCATGGGAAATCCAATTTTTCAAAAAGATGCTCGACAGTTCAGACTCATCTTCGCTTTGGGTGTCATCCGAAGGCGAATCAGTATCCGCCCACATGCGGATTGAAGCGTAGATCTGTTCGGAAAAAAAAGGAATGATTGGTGCAAACCGCTGTACCAAAACATACAAAATCCCTAATAGCATTATTTGGCAAGATCTTTTTTCCAGTACTGTTTCCGACGCATTGAACCGATTATCGACGAACTGTTGAAGATCTGATTGGCAGAAGTCTCTCAAAAGACACCACACTCGATAATAGTCGCGTTGCTGGTAGGCAACATCTACAGATTGCAGTACGCTAGCAGTGGTGGATAACTCCTGTGTATCCGGCATCATCATCAGTTCTAGCCGGGGTTCATCTGGATCACGGGTAAAATCTTCAAGATGACTTAACATCGTGGCACAGAGTTCTTGAAGATCACTGTATTCTTGCTGACACTGTTGGAGATGCGCCTCGATTGATGACGGGACCAAATTGGGTTGGATGCAGAACAAACGCAGCACATCCTTTGGATATTCCTCCAGCCAGCTTGGGTTGACATCAACCGATTGGACATTTGAACGATCCCCTATCAAATCCACATTCAACGGCTCTACATCGGAGATAGCAACTGACGTCAAAACGAACTGAGCGAACCACTTATGAAATTGATTCGGGTAAAAGAAGTAGACATTAACTGAATTAATTTCATTTCCCTTAGTCCCAAGATTGTTAATTGCGTTGAGAAGAACCGCAAAGCGTCCATCAAGGGTAGTGAATTCTTTCCGAAATTCCTTTCCATCACAGCTAGGACATAGGGTGTTTGGAGGCAACAGATCCTCAGCATTCAATTTAAACCAACTATCAGCACCGCGACGACTCACCAAAGTACGGATGGATTTGACGATTCGGGCGTCAGAAAGTTCCCGTCCACATTTTTGGCATTGAAAAAGAGGAATCGGAGTCCCCCAGCCTCTGTGACGTGAAACTGTTAGAGGCAGTAGCTCTTGAATCGTTTGTTGTATCCAATCTTTATCTTTAGAATCATAGTATGCCAAATGTTCATCTGAACAAAGTACCCGTTCCCTCAATTGATTACTGTCTAAGGAGAAGATCCATTGTTGAACGGAACGAAACAAGACTGGCATGTCACACCGCAAACAGTGAGGCTGATGCATCTCCTTAGATTCTGCTGATATTAGGTAACCCCGTTTTTCCAATTCAAAGGCAATGAATTTTCCGGCGTCCGAAACCTCAAGACCACAAAACTGCTCGGAATCTTCCGTCAAACGCCCGGCATCATCAATAACCGATGTGATTGGAAGTTGTAGGGTTTGAGCAATCTGATAATCATTAGGGCGGTGCCCCGGGGTGAGTGTCCTAACCCCGGTCGTTGGTTGATGCCTTGTCCCATCATCCCACGCATCACTTTGCTCAGAGATATCTGGAATAATAACCACCTGAAGGTCTTTGCCAAGAAACGGATGGGCGCAAAAGCAATCCGTCAGCACATCAACTGGACAGGCTTGCAATCGATTTATATCTGCCTGATGGTCCGGTGGAAAGCAAGCTGAGAGATCGTCCTCAGTGAGGATAAGGATTTCGCCATCTAGCTCAACAATCCAATATTCGCTACTTTCCTGTACCCCAATAGCAACGCTCCCAGCAAGATACCATAGATCTTGAAGCCACGCTAACAGGTAAACGTCCTCGCCAAACTCTTCTAAACCGATACTAACAGGAAATTTGACGTACCCGGAATACGCTGGGGAGGGATGATTTTTCATCTCATCCACATCTAGTATAGTATTACATTTCGGACACCAGGCTCCCAATTTTCGATCTTTACTCAAATACCCCAACTCCTGCAACGCGCTGAAAGCATTGATAATTTTCGCTTCATCGCGTGAATCCAGAGTTTTGCCCTTCTTCCAATCTCCAAAAATCCCAATCGCTCGCAGTTGGTTTTGTTGTTGGTCAACCTCACGTTGGAACTCACGTCGACACTGCCGGCGAAATCGAATGGCATCAAAGGTGTTGTCCTTATACTCCCGATTCAACGCCTTTGTTTCAACAGCAGGAGTATAATAATCCCAATGCGGTACATACTCTACCCCCATCCCTTGCATCATGTTCGATTTCAGAAACATGTCTTGGCAGATCTTGCCTTTAAGCATATCCAACTTCAAATGATGGGTAGCTGTAGGCATTTCGCGAAGAACATAGGGTGTCGATTTCGCTTGTTGGATTAGTTGGGCGTAAATATCAATCTCATCCCATAATTTTAGAATTTTTTCTTCAGTCAGCATTTTCAAGCACCGTTAGGGATACCTAATAATTACAAGAATTCAGAAGTTCAGAATAAATGGACGCTTACAAGGTTGACCTCAACATCCTTTGCAGTATTTGTAAAAAGAGTATTAAGATAAGCGGTGAAATGTCAATTCCCAACCCCCCTGTCACAGGACGCAGAACGCGGCGAATGGGGTCTAGTGCTGGGTCAACAAATCGGTTCGTCATCCAATAAAGTTGTCTTACTGTCATGTTACCAGAAAAGTTCACAACCCAAGATAATATAACATTGGCAAAAACGATGATTGAGTAAATCCCAATTACTTCAATCATGAGAGGTATCAACACTTCCATAGTCGAGGGCCCTTCCAATCTCACTCAATTTGCAAGCTCTTCGGAGCGTTTTGTAGCGGCACTCACAGCATCAGCAATAACCGACCGCAGGCGTCCACTCTCCAACGCATATAATCCCGCTGCTGTTGTTCCCCCCGGTGTCGTCACCCGGTTTTTCAGGACTGCCGGATGTTCATCCGCCTCCTCAAGCATCCTACACGCTCCGAGCACGGTTTGTAGGGCAAGTTGATATGCGTCGGGACGGGTCAAGCCAACCTGTACCCCTGCATCAGCGAAGGCTTCAATGAAGAGGAACACAAACGCGGGCCCGCTGCCGCTTAAACCGGTAACAGCGTTCAGGTGTCTCTCCTCCATAATCAGCGACTTGCCCGCAGCGTTGAAAATTGCTTGGGTGACGGCAAGGTGTTCAGTCGTGGCAGTGCTTCCCGCTGCGATTGCGGAGATTGCTTCCCCCACAGATGCGGCGATGTTTGGCATTACACGGACAATTGGCGGTGGTGGAGAGGTAAAGTAAGATTCTAATTGGGTTGTTGAGACACCTGCTGCAATGGAGATAATCCACTGGGTCGGAGTTTGGAGGGTAGCAGCAATTTCTGGGAAGACATCTGGCACGTTATTTGGCTTGGCTGCATATAGCAGACAGTCTACCTTTTCCATCAATTGCGGGATGTTTTCCGCACTGTTGACCCCTAACTCCTTGCACAGTTGGTCAACAAAGGGCCGATAGACATCTGTTATCCAAACCTGATCAGGTGGTAGCAAATCGCGCACAACGCCTCTGACGATCGCACCTCCCATATTGCCGACAGCAATGAAACCGACTCGAAGTTTTGTATCCAAATGGCTATGCTCCTGTCCTGATCTAATCGGGACGTTTTATTCTCGTTCTCCAAAGATTGCTGTACCAACCCTGATAAGATTCGCACCCTCCTCAATGGCAACCTCAAAATCATTGGTCATTCCCATTGACAGGGTATCCATCTCAACGTTCGGAAATTGCTGGGCGATAACTTTCTCGCGGAGCCGCCGCAGCACTGCAAACATCGGACGCACGGCTTCAGGATCTGACAGAAAGGCACCGATTGTCATCAATCCCTTGATCCGTACATGGGTGTAAGGGTGTGCACTTTCAATGAAGTCTAGCGTCTGCTCCGGTTCCAGACCGTATTTGCTGGGTTCAGCGGAGGTATTGACCTGAATCAGTATCTCTGTCGTACGATTCGACTCAGCAGATCGTCGATCTATTTCAGCAAGAAGACGAGGGCTATCCACGGAGTGGATGAGATCAAAAATCTGTAAGGCTTGTTTTACCTTATTCCTTTGCAAATGACCGACCAGATGCCATTTCACAGGATGGGCAATCTGGGGATGCTTACTTTGTGCTTCTTGGACGCGATTTTCACCAATATGCGTAATCCCTGCCTCAATTGCTTCTACAATTAGACCAACAGGCTTGGTTTTAGAAACGGCAACGAGCTCTATTGAATCTGGGTTACGTCCAACGTGTGCGGCAGCTGCAGCGACTCGATCTTGGATCCGTGAAAGATTTTCGTGAATAAAAGCCATTGTCTTCCTCCCGTAAGAGAGAATTAACAGAGATGTGCAAAACAGCTAAATGATAGCATATTTCAAGAAGCGATTGCAAGATCAACTTTTGACCTTCCAGAGAGTTGCCGAGTCGTAGGGTTCTCCGCGCTTGGGTAGAAACTGGCGCAGATGTCGCCCACCCAATGCGAACCCGGCAAGACCCGGCATCCCTCGGTCTTCATTCTCAACACAGAGGACATAATCATACCCGCTCTCAAGTAGTGCACCGATGATTGTTCCCCAATTCAACTGTCCGCGTCCGGGAACGCGATACTGCCACCACCAATTCCCAATGATTCCTTGACGGAAGCGCATTTGTGGACTGACTTCGCAATCCTTCACATCGGCATAGTACCACTTGCCGGAAAACATGCGGATAGCATCCTCTGCTGGCAAAATCCCCATCCAGAGCCAGTGGGAAGGATCGCAAGATAACCCTAGGTTGTCGGAAGGAATTGCGTCAAGGATGCGTTCCCACATCTCCGGATTACAGGCGATATTGCCCATTCGGACAGCACAATCAAGCGCAATCGTTACGCCCTTTTCCTCGGCAAATCGGATGACCGGCGTCCACATCTCCTTGAACCGCCCTACCAGTTCAACGGACCTATCGCCCGGATTTCCGGGGTTTGAGGAAAATTGCCCGTAAAAATGCCAACTGACCGGGCTGCCTGCATAGGTCACAAGGACTGGCGCGCCGAGAATACTTGTCGCTTCAATCGCTCGTTTGAGATTTTCACGAGCGGCTTCACGTGCTTCGGAATCGTCGTCAAGCAGATTGTTGTGGGCACTTAGTCCGGCAAGATAAATATTGTGTGACTGCAAGGTTTCGTTGATCTCATCACTGCCTGTTTGCAGGATATGATCAGGATCAAATGTTCCACTGGCGTTAGGACGAATCGCATCAAAACCGTTTGCTTTTGCCCATTTGGCGCACTCTTCGAGGTTCCATGCCCCTCCACCTGCACCTGTACTAAAACTGATGTCCATAATTTTGCCTCTTCCCATGAAAATTTCAGATTTGGACTCCTACATTATGCTTAGCAATTTTTTGTGTCATACTATAGCATCATATCTACAACAGATAGTGCCATGAGCACCAAACTTACCATACCATTTAGTGTGAAAAAAGCGAGATTTACTCGTGAAAGGTCGTGCGGCTTGACGATGACGTGTTCATAAATCAGAATAATTATAACAATTCCAACACCGACCAGATAGACGACACCCAGATCTGTCAATAACATAACACCGAGCAGGACCGCAACCATCACTACATGTAGCACCGATGAAATCCATAGTGCCGGTTTGATTCCGAATTTCGCAGGAATTGAGTATAACCGATGCTTGCGATCGAAATCAAAATCTTGACAAGCGTAGATGATGTCAAATCCTGCTGTCCAAAGCAGCACCGCCAATCCGAGCAGTATGGGCGTCCAATCAAATTGACCTTTGATGGCGATCCACGCGCCGATCGGCGCGATTGAGAGGGAGGTTCCAAGCCAAAGGTGAGAGAAGGAGGTAAAGCGTTTGGTATAGGAATATCCCATAATCACCACAAGTGCAACAGGTGAGAGTGCAAAGGCAAGCGGATTGAGGTTATATGCAGCAAATACGAGCAGTGCAGCGGAAACAAGTGTAAAACCCCATACCGCTCCCTTCGCTATCAATCCAGCGGGAATAGCTCGCATTGACGTACGTGGGTTCGCTTTGTCAATTTCAGCATCGGCGAGACGGTTAAATGCCATAGCACAACTCCGGGCCCCAACCATGGCAACGAGTATCCAGACAAATTTGTCTAGTGCTGGCAATCCGTCCGAGGCGATGAATGCGCTCATGATTGCAAAGGGCAGCATGAAGATTGTGTGTTCAAATTTGATCATGTCTAGGATAATTTTAATTTTTCGGAAAACCACAATTTACCTCTCTTGCGACAACAAAAGATAGTGCTGCCAGTGTAGTGTATCACATTCCAATTGTCAATCCATTTTTCGTCTGCGGATTACGGCATGGTGAAGACAACCCCCAACGCTTCATTCGGGGTTTGGATGAGTTTTTCGCACGCGTCGGCTGCCTGATCGATTGGGACAATATCGGTAATCAGTGGTTTCACCTTTAGTTTGCCTTCAGACATGAACTGAAGGACCAATTCCAGATTTCGCTGCGTGTGCCAGTGGACAAAAACTGGCGGATAATCCGCGCCATGTTCATAGGCTTCGTCATGATAGCCGGGACCCGTCCGGGCTGCATTAATTACGTCCGCGTTTCCAACACCAGTCCCAAAGCGGTGCGTAATACTTGCACCACCGACGATGACGATACGTCCCATCTTATGTGTGTCCGGCGATGTCTTGAGCATACTACGAATCTGGCGAAACGCCTCGGTGCCATCGCCACCGAATGCGATAATCCCACAGTCCATCCCGTATCCGTTTGTGAATTCCTCTGCAATCGGCAACAGGTCAGTATCGCCCAACTGGATTGGCAGATCTATACCCGCCTCCTGTGCAATTTGCACACGCCGGGGGAAATGATCCAGCCCCATAACATACGCCCCGGCAATCTGTGCAATTTGACAGGACAACTGTCCCACTAGGCCCAACCCTGCCACAACGACATTCTCGCCTATTTTGATTCGGCCACGTTGTACAGCGTGTAAGGCTGTAGCTGCAAGGTGATTTGACGCTGCTTCTGCGTCACTCACATTTGCAGGGATCTTTGCACACAGATTGTGCGGTATACAGGCGTGTGTTGCGTGTAGGGCGTATCCGCCGCCCATTCCCGACACACGGTCGCCGATCGAGAATTCATCGCAATTCCCTTTTTTGCCGATGACGACACCAGCATTGGTATAACCAAAGGGACGCTTGGTTGGATTCGGTTCTGGATTTGCACGTCTGCCCTTGACCCCACCGAGTCCGGAGCCCGGGCTTACCATAGAAGCGCGGACTTCTACCAGTAATTGTCCCGACTCAGGTTCAGGGGTGGGTTGCTCTTCCGTCCAGATTTTGCCATTGCTATCCATCACAACAACTTTTCTTGTTTGGCTCATAGTGTTCTCCTTATGAGTAGGTAGCTCATGCTCACAGGTTTAGCGGTCAAACACAATCCAACAGATCCGACTTTTACCTATCATATTTCATATCACCTTCCAAAACAGCCAGCCAGCTGCTCGCTTTATCTAATGTCTCCTGATACTCCGCCTCGGGTTCGGAATCCGCAACAATGCCGCCGCCAACATGAAAGTAGGCACGCCTCTCCTTGAGGATACAGGTCCGAATAGCGATATTGAGATCCATCGTCCCGTCGAATCCAAAGTAACCGATTGCTCCTGTATACACGCTCCGATTCGTCGGCTCAAGTTCATCAATCAGTTCCATCGCTCGGATCTTTGGTGCCCCAGTGATCGAGCCACCGGGAAAGCATGATTTGAGTAGATCAATTCGGTCAGCGTCCTTTCGGAGCGTTCCTCTGACAGTCGCAACAAGATGGTGTATGTTGGAATAGCTTTCGAGCGCGACGCGCTCTGGCACATGGATGGAAGCGATTTCGCAGACGCGTCCGAGATCATTCCGCTCAAGATCAACAATCATCAATAGTTCAGCGAGATCTTTTTCGCTATGCAGCAGCTCTGTCGCTAGCTTGTGGTCTAACTCCGGTGTCAAACCGCGTGGGCGCGTCCCTTTGATTGGACGGGTGTCGACAGTTCGACAACTTGGCAAAAAATGGAGAAACCGTTCAGGAGAAGCACTCAGAATGTGAAAGTCACCACAGTGGAGGTATGCGCCATAAGGAACGGGGCTTAATTGACGCAAGCGGGCGTATAGTTCCGCAGGAGGCAAATCGGTTAAGGTTGATAAGCGTTGTGATAGATTAACTTGGTAAATATCGCCCGATGCGATGTAAGTCTTCGCACGCTGCACGGTGGAGAGATAGCCCCCTTTGGAAAAGTTGGATCGAATCGGATATTTCGTGAAATCTGAAAAATTGAACCTAAGCACTTCGCAGCGATGTTGCAAACAGTGAGTTTCAGATTGGAGAATCGAGCGGAGTCTTTCGACCTGCTGTTGATGTCGGTTGGTATAACTCTCGTCGGCATCCGATCGGCATAAATAGACCTGATTGGACAGATGGTCAAACACGACGATAGCATCGTAGAACGCAAAGTAGCAATCAGGCAGTTTGAGGTCGTCGTGTGTGGTCGCAGGGAGCTCTTCGATGAAGCAGCGGAGCGGATACCCCAAATAGCCAACTCCGCCGATAAACGGTAGGTTGTGGGGCAGAGGGGCTGCCTGAAACCGATTCAAAATTTTTCGGAGCGCGTCAAACGGATTGCCTGACCGTTTTTCAACCCGGTCCCCCCAATCAAATTGGAGGTTTGTCCCTTTGCTGCGGAAAATCAGGAAAGGATGCGATCCGATGAACGAGTAGCGTCCCAGCCTTGGGGCATCCATACCACTATCAAGGAAAAAACTGTGGGGTTCATCAGCCAACAACCGAAAGAGGTCGAAAGCTGTCAACTGAGTCTGAATCTTTTCAAGAGTAGAAATAATGCAGGTCGTGGCTCAATCTACCTTTCTTAGGGAGGTGGGCAGAGGGAGAACTTATAGGCTATCCCCAAAAATGGGTATCGTTTCATTGGTTAAAGTCTCAACCCGATTTTGGGCATATTCGCAATACTCCGGGTTAATATCATAGCCGATGTAATACCGTCCGAGTTGTCTGCAGGCAACCGCTGTGGAACCGGAACCGATGAAGGGATCCAACACGACATCGCCGGGGCGTGTGAGAAGGTATAAAAACTCCTCAATAATTTTTACAGGATAAATTGCTGGGTGCTTGATTCCTTTAATTGACTCAACGGAGTGCTCTAGCACATCCCGCTTGAGTTTATCGCCTCGTAATCGAATAAGCGTAAAACCGTTTTTTTCAATCTGAATCTTACGGCCGCCATCCTGTCCGCCAAATGCTTCCGCGTGGATGCCACGAATTTTCATCCGTAATCCCGCAATCTCACCACGGCGAACTTCTTGAATTGCTTTCTCCAAAGCGAGTCGAGCGTTACGTTTTTCGCTTGCAGACAAATCGGATTGGTTAATCAACTTAAAATATTTCTGCCCCACACTTAACCCTTGTGCTCGCAATTTTTGGGGGGTGTCCTCGTTTGCCATGAAGGCATCGGGATTGTAAAAGTAATCCGCTGTCTTGACGAAATGAAAGAATGGCTCGGTGCTGCTGACCAATCGCCGTCTAAACTGACGCGGTGTTGGATTTTTCTTTATCCATGTTACATCGTTGACCAGTTTCACCAATCCCGTTTTCGTCGCCCCGATTGCAAAACGGTACGGCACAAGGAGCAAGCTGCTATCTTCGTACTTATCCCCCAAATTAAACACAAGGCTTCCGTCATCTGCCACAACGCGCACACACTCGCCGAACAGGGATAACAAGTTCTTAAGATATTCCTCCAAACTCGCTTCATTGCCCATACCCGCACCGTAGTCGCGTTGTTGGAAATAGGGCGGTGAGGTGATAACGAGTTGAACAGAGCGATCTGGGAGTTGTCTAATCAACTCCAGATTATCACCGCACAAAATCTGATCGAGTGGGAGCTCGTCGGTAGCGTTTCTGTATTGCAAAATTTCTCCTCTTAACGCAGCTGAGTAGCAGCTATTTTGGACCCACATCTAAAACCCAAATCGCTTCTCGCATCACTGTTGAATAAAATCTTCGCTGACGCAGTTCATTCCATTCTGCCTGAGTATAGATTAATAGATCGACAGGAACCGGCAGCACTGTGACATTCCAACTGACACTTCGTCTTTCAAAAGGTATGTTGGAATGCTTGACAATGATAATGAGATCGAGATCACTTCCTACTCCCCAATCTCCTCGTGCGTAGGAACCAAAGTAGCCGATACGCAGCACATCTTTTCGGTTTTGATGAATGTTTTCAGCCCAACGACGTACCGCTTTATCAACAGTTTGGGCGTCTGGCCATTTGAGCACGGGCGAACTCAATAATCTCACGGGCATGTCGAATTGCCACCTCACTTTGCAGCGGACCGTAATGTTCAAAAGGAGCACCTGTCGAATGGCCATTCGGATAGCGGGACGGAATATAGAAGTTATCCAAAACGCGTCCTTTTTCAACTAGGAGCACTGGCACATCAATGGTTTCTGGCAACTCCTCAAGTAGCTGGGCGACAACATGACCCCACGCCTCCTGTCCGACGCGGAGATGTAAAGCCTTGACCGCTTTTTCCGCTGCCTGTTGTGCAGCAAAGCACGCCCACTCATGTCGTTCAGCGCGGCGGGAATCCATCGCCTGCTCGAAATCTCTGTCAGCTTGTCTCAACCAATCTGGGGAACGATTTGGCATTGTCCCGATCCTTTATGGATCCGATCTGTAAAACGAAAGCATTGTGTCACCATACTGTTCTTGACGACTTAATATCAGCTTATGTAGTATCAAAAACTCAGTCCAATCAGCCTCTTGGACTTTCCGATGTTCAATAACGAGCACCCCAGTTGGTGAGAGTAGATTCGCCTCCGCAATCTGTCTCACACAGGACTCATGGATTTTGGAGGCGTATGGCGGATCAAAGTAGATCAGGTCAAACTTCGCTTTACGTCTGCCAAGCCGGGCAAGTGCTTTCCGTGCATCAAGGTGAACGAGCTGGACACCCGGATGCCTGCGGTCAAACCCACACATTTCAAGATTAGATTCAATAATCCGGATACAGTGATAATTACTATCAACAAAGGTGCTGGACCTTGCACCTTGGCTCAACGCTTCAAGACCGATGTTTCCAGTTCCCGCGCAGAGGTCAAGGAAATCGGCATCGACAATCTGTTCACCAAAGATACGAAATAACGACTCTTTGACGCGGTCGGCAGTAGGACGAACCTCTAATCCTTTAAGCGTTTTTAAGCGTCTGCCTTTGAATTTTCCAGCAACAATTCTCATTTTGTAACCTTGATGACGCTTTGGAACTTGGTATGCAGTGGAACGCAGGCAGATTATACAATAGTGATTTTTGCACGTCAACCTAAAACCAAGAAATATGTATAAGAGCATAAGCATGTATCAACAGTTTCAAATTTCGCACCAATCAACTCATATTCCCTATAGGTTACTTCCAACTGATCTCTTACGTATGAGAAATCTGTGTCCGAATTTAGGGGTTGAATTATAACTATCTTGGTTTATAATATCAGGCAGATAGGTTTATGCAACAGTTTGAAACTTTCGCAAGATTAACTCTGTAAAAGGAAAAATGAATGGCAAAAAAAATATCACGTGAGACGCTTGACCTTCTTTTGATTCCCAGCACCGCGACCTTGACTTCGGTGCTGCGGCAACATGGCATCACCTGGATGTTTATGCACGGCGTCGCGCCGCTACGCCCCAATATGAAGATGGCAGGACCTGCATTTACCCTCCGGTACATACCGATGCGCGAAGATCTGGATCCGGGCACAGTTGATAACCTGAAAGATGTACAACGCATCGGGATTGAGCAGATTGATGAGGGGGAAGTTCTGGTTATTGATGCACGAGGTGATACCCGCGCAGGAACGATGGGGTCAATCCTTGCCGCACGCGTTCACCGCCGTGGCGCAGCGGGTATCGTGACCGATGGTGCTTACCGTGACAGTCCAGTCATCGCGGAACTTGGTATTGCGGCATACGCTGCAGCCATGAACGCCCACACTAACAAAACCATACACCATCCGAGCGAGATTCAGGTGCCAATTGCCTGCGGCGACGTGGCGGTGTATCCGGGCGACATTATCGTGGGCGATGAAGAGGGAGTCGTCGTGGTGCCGGCGGAACTGGCAGAGCAGGTGGCACGGACCGCTGCCGAAATGGAGGAGAAGGAGGAGTTTATCGCAGAAAAGATACAGTCCGGGGCAAGCATCGTCGGCGTGTATCCACCGGATGAGAAAACGTTGGCTGAATATGAGGAGTGGAAAAAGAGAAGGGACAACCGGAATTAAAGCAAACCTTTGGCTTGGAAGAATTCTTTCAACTGCTCCATATCTGCGTTGTCCAGCGTGTAATAGGGTTTCCTGCGCCACCGCCCGGCAATCCCGAATAGTTCAAGCGTTCCATGGATACCGGCATCTCCGCCTCCTGTCAAGCCACCGACAAAATCGAAATAAGGAAAATCGTAATTCTGTATAATCTCTTTCACACGCTGCCAATTCTGCGCCCGGATTGCCCGCCAGTACTCTTGGGTGATATCGGGTCTGAAGTGAATAAAGGTAGAGAAATATCCGTCGCAGCCGTAAGGGAGCATGTCCAGATGGTTCTGCTTCTGACCGCCAGAAATCACTCCCCAATGTCCGTGTAATAGTAACCCCATCCGTCTGGCAAATGCTCCAACGATGTCATCCTTGATAGCGACAACCCCTTCTACCTTATCACGTAAGATTTCTAAGGTCTTTAGCCCAAGATCCGGTGCGTTCGCGAACACATTGGTGACAACCATCACCGGAATGTGATCCGCCACAGCGGCGTAGTGTTCGACAAAGGTTTCCACCGTGCAGGAGCTCGCCCAGTTGGGGGGCAAAACCATCAAGAGATCCGCGTTGACGCTCGCAGCGTATTTGGCAAATTCTACCTCTTTGTCGGTCCACCACTGTCTATCTGCTGCGATAACCATGGCGCGTCCCGCCACCTGTTCCGCGGTCACTTTGGTGATATGAGCAACTTCCTCATCGGTTAGTACCGAATAGAGGCTATCCCCGTAGGTCAAGATGATGCTCCCACTTCCAGCATCAATCACATGGTCAATCATGCTCCGCAGCCCTTTTTCGTCAATTTCTCCATCGCGTAGAAAGGGGGTATGGATGGAGGCAACGGGACCCGTGAGTGCTTCTCGGACTCTCGAACGATCTATCATAGCAACTTGAACAACCTCCTTCGCACTATGTAGTAAAATAAATGCTGATAGTCATCGGGTACTTACCAATCAACGACTGTTCCATCTTCGGGGTGTAGCGGGGATTGCGGGCGGAAGATAGCACCAATTTTGTCCGCCATTGCTTCATCGTCGAGCTCAATGCCAAGCCCCGGTTTGTCGGGAATCGGCAAGTACCCATCAACCGGAGCGAACGGTTCTTTGAGATAGCCCTCACCGAGTGTCACATGCTCCTGAGACACAAAGTTTGGCATCATGGCATCGAGTTGCAGGCAGGTTGCTAGCGCAATAGGACCGAGTGGACAGTGGGGGGCGACACCGGCATAGTGCATCTCTGCCATTCCCGCAATGAGGCGCGTCTCAAAAATGCCGCCAACATGGCAGGGATCTGGATTAAGGATCTTTGCTGCACCGCGCTCCAAAAGTTCACGGAACGCCCAGCGTGTGAAAACGCGCTCACCTGCTGCGATGGGGGTGCTTGTAGATTGGGCGATTCGTGCCATCTCATCATAGTTTTCGCACTGACACGGATCTTCGATCCACGCCGGATGTAACGGCTCCAACGCTTTGATGATTGGCGCGGCGGCGGCAGGCAGAAAAGCACCGTGCAGGTCAATGGCGATGTCAATTGACGGTCCAACGGCGTCGCGGATTTCCCCTACCCAAGCAACCGCTTGATCGATAAATTCCTTTGTGGCATGAACCTTGGGATACGGTCCGGGCAGCCCAATTTTGAACCCTTTGAATCCTCGCGCTACATCTTCCTTCATCTGCTCAATGGAGCCACCTCCCTTGTATAGGCGGATACGGTCTCGGGCACGTCCACCCAACAGCTGCCATACCGGCAGCCCCACGCTCTTACCAAGAATATCCCAAAGTGCTGCCTCGATGCCACTGATGGCACTCATCAGAATTGCGCCACCATGATAACATGGCTGTCGATACATCGCCTCCCAATGGTGGATAATACGTCGTGGATCCTGACCGATGAGGTAATCCTCAAGTTCCCTAACCGCTTCAGCGGAGGTTGTGGCGCGGCCCTCTAGGTATGGCTCGCCTAAGCCGACGATTCCCTCGTCCGTATGGACCCGCAGAAACAGCCAGCGGGGTGCAATCAGGAATGTTTCGAGTTTGGTTATTTTCATCTTTAATGTACTCCCAAAGCTAAAGCATTTTATTTTTCTTGACGTTCACTACGTTACGGGCTATTATTCGATAACTCCCTGAACAGGATAAACACGAACCTGTTGAAGACGGTGTCAATGATATAGAGAATTCTCTTTTCGCCCGGAGACGTAAATCGGAGTAAATCAGTAAGAGATGCCTTTGGCCAGTGCCTGTAGGCGGGGGGTTGACTTAGCATTTCATTGCGCGGCTTGTTGGGGTAGGCTGAACTCAAAATCAACCTTTACATCTTGATTGGTGGTGACCACAACTTTTTGAACCGGTAGCGTCCCCAATTCTTCATGCCACGCCTTAATGCGGTAACTCCCTTCTGGCACATTTTCCAACCGAAACTGACCGTCTGCTTCCGTGAGTGCATAGTAGGGGTGATCGGTCACAATAATCCAAGCCTTCATCCAGCTATGCACATCGCAAATTACTTTAATGATATCAGGTTCAGGAAATGTCAAGGGCAGCCGTCTCCTTTTCGTTTTTGTCTGTATAATGTTGAGTTCTTTGTTATGTGCGCCAATGGTATGGAAACTGTGCGACACAGGATCGCTATTTAAGACTTCAAATTCTACGCCGGCGGGGACCAGCAGCACGTGTGGGATAAAAATACATTTTTGCTGGTCAATTTGGATCGGTTTGTCGTCAGGCTTCCTTAGCAGCCCTTTGGGGATTCTCAACAACGACACGACCACATTCTGAATGCCTCCTTTTTCGGAGACAAGGAGACTTTCAGATTGATATGTATGCCCACACGTCTTTTTGTTTAAGGTGACACGCAGTTCTTTGGGCGGAGGGGGTTCACCTTTGAACAGTGTGCGTCCGCTAATAGTTCCCACCTGTCCGGCCTTAATTGCATTTTGGAATGCTTCCAAAGTCCTCGGTGCCCGTTTCGGCGTTACAGACTGGGATGCTTGATTCGACTGTTGAGGAGAATCGGTCTGTGATTTGCTCTGTGGGATGCAGAGACACAGTAAGAGCAATTGTAATGAAATAAACCAGCGGCAAATAATCATCGATCTTCCTTTCTGTTTGTCAAGCGTCAGGTGAACACTCCATCGGGTCGAGAGGCTTTTGGGCATTATATCAACGCGTCCAATCCGCGTCAAGCAAATTGCGGATCGCTATCTTTGCTGAACAGGTCAGCGAAAGGGAATATCATGAAAAGAGCATGGGTTGGCTTCAGTCTTTTATTGATTATATCTGCTTGTTCGGACAGGAATACACCTGAAGATGTTGCAGAGGATTTTGTCTATAACTACTACCTGCATGCAAACCAAGGGATGGCGTTACGCTTGAGTGACGGACTCGCTAAGGAAAAGCTGGAAACGGAAATAGAATTCTTACGGGAAGTCCGAAGTGGCAGCGATCAATCGCAGGTAAAGCCAAACATCGAATATAAGCAGGTGGGAAAAAAAATCGAGGATGATACCCGCGTATTCTTCAGATACCAATTGACCATCAAGGGCACAAGTTTTTCAAACGCGGTTCGTAACACTGTGATTTTCACCGAATTGATTGATGGACAGTGGAAAGTCACCAACTTTGATGAATACGCGGAATAGTGAAATTGGGAAGTGGCAAACGCTATTTTCTCTATAATGGCAGTTATTGGTCAACCTGTTTGAGCCAGCCCCACATCATGCGTATTTTACCTGCGGGAGCAACTGCAAAAGTAGGATCAAACCACGCCGGATCAGTATCATCCTGAAGATTATTGGTGAGTTTTTGTTGATTACCCCCATCGGTGTCCATCACGTAGATTTCAAAGTCCCTATCCCTATCAGAAGCGAAGGCAATCCGTTCACCATCCGGAGACCATGACGGATGCCAATCGCTACGGTCATTATTAGTGAGTCTTTGTTGATTAGCCCCATCGGCATTCATTATGTAGATTTCAAAGTTCCCATCTCTACCAGAAGCGAAGGCAATCCGTTCACCATCCGGAGACCATGACGGATGCCAATCGTCACGGAGATTATTGGTGAGTTTTTGTTGATTACCCCCATCAGCGTTCATCACATAGATTTCAAAGTTCCCATCTCTATCAGAAGCGAAGGCAATCCGTTCACCATCCGGAGACCATGACGGATGCCAATCGCTACGCCGATTAATGGTGGGTCTTTGTTGATTCTTTCCATTTGTGTCTATCACGTAGATTTCAAAGTTCCCATCTCTATCAGAAGCGAAAGCAATCCGTTCACCATCCGGAGACCATGACGGATGCCAATCGCTACGCCGATTAATGGTGAGCCTTTGCGGATTCTTCCCATCAGCGTCCATCACGTAGATTTCACTGTTGCCATCCCGTTTGGAACTAAACACAATGCGTTTACCACCCGGAGCCCATGAGGGATCCCATTCCACAGCGGGAGTGTTAGTGAGTCTTTGTTGATTCTTCCCATCAACGTTCATCACATAGATTTCAGGGTTCCCATCTCTCTCAGACACGAAAGCAATCCGTGCCTGGGCGTCAACGTCTACCATCAGCAGCGTTAGCCCCAAGACGACGCTAGCTAAAATCAAATGTGCTAGATTGTATCTCCGCTGCATCTGCCCTTCCTCTTCTGTTCTCAAACCGGTCTCTTACCCTTTGGGATTGATGGAGGTCAGCTTATGTAGGGAAGCCCTTTTTCGATTAAAGTGGCAACTCGGATTATTTATAGTGAATTCTAAAAATAAGCGGACATTTACCAATAACTCCAACCTGTGCGAAGTTTCCAAAGTCCCCCTGATAAGGGGGATTTAGGGGGTTGGCTGTGCATTGGGAGTGTCCAAATACTTCTAAAATCTACTATAATTATGTCACACTTGGATAGTCTATGTTTCCACCCAATGCCGGTATAACGGTTTCACATTATCTGGTAGTGACTCGTAGACCTCCGATCGTATGAGGGGAGAATCGTAATTTTTTCCGTCCGTCTCGATCACCATTCGGGTGTGTTCCGGATTTCCAGCCTGTGTAGGATTCAGATTCAGCCACCATGGCGCATAGCGGACAATGACCGCGACACGCGGTTTATCACTACGATTCGGCGGCACCGCATGCCAGAGCCGGCTGTCGTAGAGCAGCACGCCACCTGCGGGCCCCGAAACCTGTGTTTCAGTTGGATATGGGGCATCGGGATCGATTCCCGCTATCCCTGCTGCGGAAGGATTGTCGTCGGTTCTATGGCTTCCGGGAATGATGTAGGTGCCGCCCGTTTCAGGTCCAAATGGAGTTAGCATCCAAATGGTTGAGAGGTGCATGATTGTGTCCGGATACGGAGCGGGGATGTGCGTTGCATTGGTTTGATTGTAGGGCCAATCCGAATGCCAGTAACCTCGCTCATTGCCCGGATAGTTAATCACACAATCGGTGCAGGAAATCCGCACATACGGTCCGAATAGCGCATCGGTAAGTGCCATAATCCGCTCATCTGCCAAGTACGGGGCGAAGGTCTGGGTTTCGTTGATGACTCCCCTCATATTTGCAACGCCCTGAACGCCCACACGGTGTCCTCGTGATCTTGTCTTTGCGAGTTCTGCTTCCGCTTTTTCATGGTGTGCTGCTTGTGCAGCCACCACGCTCTCTCGCACCGCATCAATTTTGTCCTCCGGGATGATTCCCTCAAGGACACAGTAGCCATTCATCTTTAATTGGTGTAGTTTTTCTTCTGTCGACATGCTCCCCTCCTGATGCGTTACAGTTTATATACATTTTGCATGACCATTTGGTCCAGTATAGCACAATTCCGAATTGAGTGTCAATGGCTCGAATTGGTTGCATTAGGGTCATTTATAGTGAACATTAGAATTAATGAGACACTCCAAACCGGGGCGGGGGGAAACCGCACCTACCGGGGGGCGAAAGTGTCTACTTATTTCTCTAATTCACCATAAATGCTCCTAGTTTCATCGCATAGCCGGTTATTCCCGCACAGTGTCCCGTCAATTCTCAATTTTTGAAGAACCGGGGACAAATGATTTCTGATTTTTGTTGATCGGAAAGTGAAAAACAGGTACAATGGCTCATGAAGACTTTCCAATGTCGTGAGTATTACAACATTGTGCAGATTAGATTGCAAGTTCTCACCTAACAAAATTAAGTTAGAAAGGAAGTATCAGATGGCAGAAAAAAGTTTGAAACAACGTATACGTGATGGAGAGGTACTTATTGGACGGGGAGCCCCTGTTGCATCGGATCCGGATGACCTCAGAGCCATCCTTGATGGGGCAGATTTCGATTTTATCAATACCGATAGTCAGCACTCCGCATTTAATGAAGAACGGCTGAAAACTTTTTGCGAGGTTGCAGACGAATTTGATATGCCTGTTCAATTCCGGATTAAACACACTCGTAATGCCTACCTTATTGGCAACTACCTAGATCTGGGACCGACAGGTATTGAGGTTCCGCAGGTGGAGCTCGAATCAACGGTCGATGAAGCCATTAATTTCTTTTACTATCCGCAGTTCGGCAAACGCAGTTGGGGCGGAGCTTCTCGGAAGGTTGCACCGGAGCATAGCGGACGCCTCGAGTATGCAAAATGGTGGAACGAAAACGGCGTCCTCTGGATGCAGATAGAGTCGGTTGACGCAGTCACCAATGCGAGAAAACTGGCGAAGCCGGGGGTTGACTGTCTTTCTTTCGGACCGGCAGATCTGAGCTTCAGCTTAGAAAGCTATCCGCACCATTCGCTCAAAACCCTCGATGACTGTGCGCGCCATGTAGCAGAGCAGCTGCAAGGTACTGGCGTTGCGGTTTGCCTCCGGGGTATTGCACCGAACGATCGCGATAGATATATTGATATGGGCATCACGATGTTCCTTTAGTCATCACGAGTCTATATTGTGCCTCATCCTTGCGACGGTTTGATGCCTTCGCAAGGATACAGCGTTAGCAGAGTCACAAGTTGAAAATCCCGATTTATCGGGGAGGAGGAATTGGTTATATGGTAATGGTAAATACGTTTCGTGAGAAACTCAACCAAGGGAAACCAACTATCGGCACACACTACCTCTCCAGCGACCCGGATCTTCCAGAAATCATTGGCGATACCGGTTTGTTTGACTACGGCGAGTTCTGTGCCGAGTATAGCACTTTCGATATGCAACTACTCTATCACATGGCACGTTCGGGCCAGTGTGGTAACTTACCGCTGATGACAAAGCTAGACCAGAAAGGTGAAAGCTTTTGGGCGCAAGCTTCGATCGGCGCAGGCTTTAAGGCCGTCCTTTTTACGGACGTGCGTACCGTAGAAGATATTGAGCGATGCCATCAAGCAATAAGGCCGGACCTCCCCGATGTCGGTGGACACATGGGAGTCAAGATCCGTCGTTCAGCATTAGGTGGCTATAGTGCAGACGGCTATATTGAAGACCTGAATTCGATTGTGTTTTTGATTATGATTGAGAAAAATATAGCGGTTGATAATATCGACGAGGTTCTGACTGTCGCAAAAGCAAAAGGGGTTGACATGACCCAATGGGGGCCCGCAGATTTTGGTTTCTCCAGAGGTGAACCGAGCCTCATGAGCACACCGGAGATACGACCGTTTGAAGAACTTGTCATCAAGAAGTCTATAGAATATGATGTTGCTCCACGAATCGAAATTAGCGAGCCTGAAGAAGCAAAACGGTATATTGATCTGGGTGTCCGCCACTTCTGCATGGGCTGGGATCGGTTCATATACCAAAGCAACTTAATTCAGCTAGGCGAAGGGCTTCGGAAAATTGTAGACCCCCTCTAATACTGACTACTATCTGGCGGTCAAGGTTTTAGTCAGAAGCGCACTCTCGGCTAAAACCTCGGCATCCGATCTATCAAAACCAAAGTGGCGACTATGATAAGTGCTAGCAAATACGGGAGGCGAATATGGAGTTAGCGGACGTTAAAAAGGTAGGAGTTGTCGGAGGTGGGACCATGGGGTTCGGCATCGCTATAAACTTTGCGCTAGGCGGATACCCCACGGTTATCAGGGACCTCAGCGATGCACTCCTACAGCAGTCCCTGATAAATATCAAGTCTGCTATGAATCTTTTTGTCGAAGAGGAACTGATAACCCAATCGGAAGCCGATGACACGATCAGCCGGATCACAACGACCACCAATTTGGAGGAAGTGGCAACGCAGAGTGATTTCATCACTGAAGTAATTGTCGAACGGTTGAAAGACAAGCGGGTTCTCTTTAATACACTGGATCAACTGTGCCCACCCCACACCATCATTGTCAGCAACACCTCCGGATTTGTGATGAGTGATATTGGTGCAGATGTCAAGCGACAGGACAAAATTGGATTGACGCATTACTTCGCACCGCCGCACATCGTGCCCGGCGTTGAGGTGGCTAAAGGGCCCGGCACGAGTGACGAAACATATAACATCATCTATAACTTGATGAAAGAGGTCAAGAAAATTCCAATTCGGGTGCTTAAAGAGTTACCGGGGTATCTGTTGAACCGTATACAGGGTGCAATGGGGCGCGAGGCAAGTCGATTGTGGGCAGAGGGGGTGGCAACCGCTGAAGAGATTGAACTTGGAATCCAGTCTACCTTCGGTTTCCGTATGCCTCATGAAGGTCCGTTTCTCCACTATGATCTAGCGGGCATCTGGAAATGGCCTGCAGATATACGCACTAGGCGACGTAGAGGATCCGAATCGCTTGATGAAGCTGCTGAGAAGATTAACGAGCGTATGGCAGAAGGGAAACCGTGGTTTGTTGATCCCAATAAGTTCGATGAGGCAGTCGAGAAAAGGGATCGAGAGTATATACGTCGTCTGAAAGAGCTATACCGGTTCGGATGAAAAATAAGACGTTAGAAGATAGCCTATAATGAGGGTTTTGAAAAAAGGATTTAATAAAGATGATCGGATACGATGCGATTTTATTTGATATAGACGGAACCCTTACCGATTCAAAAATCGGCATTACCAAGTCGATTCAATATGCCTTATCGAAATTTAACATTCGAGCAGACAATCTTGATAACCTCGAATCCTTTATTGGGCCGCCACTGCCTGAGTCATTTCAGAAAAATTACGGCTTTAAACCGAGTCAAGCGCAAGACGCTGTTGATTTTTACCGTGAATATTTTTCTACATCTGGAATGTATGAAAATGCGGTTTACCCCGGAATCTCTGATTTATTGGCAGATCTGAAAAGTAAGGAAAAGCAGCTAATTGTTGCAACATCAAAACCGACTATTTTTGCCAATCAGATTTTAAATACTTTAGGAGTTACGCAGTTGAGGTAAAAATAGGTTATAATAGTGTTTATGAATCCACCAAAATGCACAGAATATGACTACATCAACTTTGTGATAGCCACACCGAATACTTACAGTTGCACGGAGGCAGCCCGTGTGCAACCGCGCGACGAAAATCCGCCTGCCCATGACTCCTTGAATCGGTTGCCGTATCGGCTGCCCGCTGATTCAGAAGCGTTGTGGACGGAAGCCGAACCTTATGTCAAAAAGGACCAAGGGATTTTAGTCATAGACGACTCGACCCTCGATAAACCGTATGCCCAACAGATGGAACTGGTCACCCGCCACTGGTCAGGTAAACACAAACAAGTGGTTTGTGGGATTAACCTAATCCCGTTGATGTGGACTGATGGTGACAGCCAGATTCCATGTGATTATCGTCTCTATAACAAAGATGCCGATGGCTTGAGCAAAAATGACCACTTCCACTCCCTGATTGCTACTGCTCATCAAAGGAGGTTTACCCCCGCGTGCGTTGTGTTTGACAGTGGGTATAGTAGTTTGAAGAATCTCAAGACCATTCGACAGTATCACTGGCATTGGCTGACTCAACTGAAGTCGAATCGACACGTCAACCTCGATAAACAGGGTAACAAGCCGATAAAGGAGTTACCCATAAGCCAAACCGGCACCATCGTTCATCTGAGGGGATATGGTCTGATTCAAGTATTCAAGATAGTTTCTCTACACGGCGACATTGAATACTGGGCAACCAGTGACCTGTCGATGAACGACTTGTATCGGTTGAAGTATGCGGAGTTATCTTGGTCAATTGAGGTGTATCATCGAGGCATCAAGCAACTTGTGGGGGGTGAAAGGTGCTTTGCACGCAAGGCAATCGCACAACGGAATCATATCGGATTGGCACTGCGAGCCTTTCTCCGTTTGGAGAGACACTGTTTTTCAAAGGGTATTAGTTGGTTTGAGGCGAAAACCGACATTATCAGAGATGCCGTCCGTGCTTATCTCGCTAAAACCATTTACAACTTAAATCCAACTGCGTAACTCCTATTCACTATAAAATTATCCGTGAAAGTATGAATCTCACTCAGAAAGAGGGTAAAAATGACACCAGACCACGATGTCATAATTATTGGCGGCGGACATAACGGCTTGGTCACCGCCGGGTATCTAGCCGAGGTAGGATTAGATGTTCTGCTATTGGAGCGGCGCGATTTCCTCGGCGGGGCATGTGTGACTGAGGAACTATTCCCCGGCTACCGTTTTTCCGCCTGTTCCTATATCTGCCATCTGTTACAGAACAAGGTCATCGAAGAACTGGAGCTGCGTAAGCACGGCTTTGAAGTCTATCACCTCGATCCCTCACGCTTCCAGCCGTATCCCGATGGCTCACGGTTACTTGTTTGGGACGATGTGGAACGCACCCAAGAGGAGATCTCCCGTTTCTCCCGCCGCGATGCGGAAAACTTTCCGAAATGGTTAGACTTTTGGAAGCGGGCGGCAAGTATTATCTACCCATACTTTCTGACAACACCGCCAACGATTAGCGAAATCGCCGAGCGGTTACGCGGCACCGACAATGAAGTGTTTTTTGACCGGCTCCTCACCGTGAGCGTGAAAGATGTACTGACCGAGTTTTTTGAGTCGGAGGTAATGCAGGGCGCGTATGCCCAAGCCCAAGACGCCGGCGACCTCAATGCACCCGGGAGTGCGTGGGCTTACACCTTTATCAAATGCGGCAACTTTACCAAGCCCGAAAATAACGGCATCGTCAAGGGGGGGATGGGCGGCATCACGCAGGCGATGGCTGCGTCCGCACGGGGGCGCGGGGCGACCCTACAGACCGGGGCGACAATCGACCATATCATCGTCGAAAACGGGGCAGCCTGTGGTGTCGTGCTTGCAGACGGCACGGAGATTCGCAGCCGCATCGTTGTCTCAAACGCCGATCCCAAACGCACCTTCCTCAAACTCGTTCCGCGCGAACATCTCAGTCCTAACTTCGTGGAACGCGCCATGCGGTTGAAAACGAATGCCGCTTATCTTAAATTCCACGCCGCGCTCAATGACCTCCCCGACTTCTCTGCCTACTTCAATGGCGACTTCGATCCGCGCTACCTGTCAGAAATCAAGATTTGCCCTTCCATTGAATACTATGGACAGAGTTGGGAGGACGCCAAGCGTGGCGAGCCATCAAGGGCACCCGTGATGGAGGTACAAATCCCGTCCGTCTACGATCCAACGATGGCACCGGCGGGACACCATGTCATGTCAATCTGGGTGCTCTACGCCCCCGTCCATCTTCGGGAGGGAACATGGGATGAGCGTCGGGAGGCGGTCGGTGAGGATCTTATTGATACCCTTTCCGCCTATGCGCCGAATCTCCGGGATATTATTGTGGACTGGTCGCTGTTTACGCCTATTGATTTGGAACGGCGGGTAGGTCTCACCGACGGAAACATCCGTCATCTCGACATCGTTGCGAGCCAATTCCTCGCCCAACGTCCGTTCTCCGGTTGGGCGCATTACCGCACACCGATCACCAATCTCTACCTCTGCGGCGCAGGTACACACCCCGGAGGCGAAGTTACTGGTGCACCGGGACATAATGCCGCTGCCGTTATCCTCTCGGATTGGGCTTGAGAACCGCTACCAGTAAGCAACCGCCTCGGCAATTTCGCCGAGATGTGTCCCGTTCCATGTAACATCTGCCACGATGGGAAGGGCGTGGGTGGTAAACCGTATCGGGAAAGTTGCTTCCATCTGATAGGTGGTGTTGGTGTTCCCAGCTACTTGGAGGTCTATCGTTGTGGGAGAAAGCCGCACACCGTCAACCGAACGGAAGCGAAGGGTACATGTCCGAGCTTCCGATTCGTGATTGGTGATATTGATGTTGAATGTCACCGTCGCTCCGGGCCGGATGCGGACCTTATAGGGATAGAACTCCACCCAATGCGGGTCCATCCCCATATTGGGGTGCGGCTGGTCGAGAATCTGCGTAAAGAGATCTGTCCACCGATCCATCCAACCAACCCATCGCTCTGTCTTCGCTCGATCAAATGGGACGCAACCACCATGACCGGTAAAAAGATAATCCGGCTCGGCATTGAGGATTTGTTGGGGCATATCGCGGTAACTCGAAACCGGGGTCCGATTCTTGGGGATAAAGGAGTGAATAAAGTCCCTATTTTCCCGGAAGCAAAGCCCAGAAATATTGTCCCCCACACTAAGGAATTTCTGTCCATCCACCGTGAACCAGATGAGGTGATGGTAGAAGGTCTGCCCTGGGTGCTGCTCAACGAAAAAGTCAATCCCGCGCCACCGGAAAGCCTCCCCCCGTTCAACGACGTAATCGACCTTCATTCCGTGAGGCACCGCACAAGGCATATCGTAATTTTCTGGGTGTTCTAGGATATCCTTGAGCTCAGGAGAGGAAACCACCTGCGTCCCGTAACGCGCTTGCAACATCGGGTAGCCGGCGAGGTGGTCGTCGTGATAGTGGGTGGGCAGAAACCATTCGACGGTGTGAATCCCCAACTCCGTTTCGAGATAAGACGACAAGTTGTCGATATAACGGTGCGGATTGGCACTGATAGGGGCGTTGGATGTGTAACCGCAGTCGATAAAGAGCGCGTGTCCTTCATCGTCCCGGACAATGTAGGTGTTCGCAGCAGAGTTCGTAATCTCGTAGACATGTTGTGTGATTTGACGAAATTCGGGGCGATACTGTTCGTAGGCTTGGGCATGGAAGAGTTGATACAGTTCCTCCAACGCCGCTTGTAGTTCGGAAAACGATTCCTTAGTCGGTTCAAACGGTTCGCCGTGGCCCGGCAGAACCAAATCTACGTCAAGCTCCGCAGCAGCCTTCAGGCTCTCCAGATGATTGATATGCCCCTGGAAGTCCATATAGTTCCACTGACTCCAGAAATAGTCCCGAATTTTCCCTGTGCTTGACATCAAATCCCCACAAGCGAGTATCCGTTGTCCATCCAACTCGAAAAGATAGCCCACCGAGCCGAAGGTGTGACCCGGCAGCGGAATCACATCGAAACGAATCCCCTCCCATGACAGGCTTTCGTAATCGTAGGCGTACTGATCCGGCACAATATCCTCCAAGGGACCAAAGCAGGGATAGTAGGAGGTGTAGTTGTCGTAAATATCGTAGGACGCCTTGAGGATATCGGTCTCCTCAAAGAAACGCTTCTCCGCAAACGGGAGAACGATCTGTGCACCGCCCTTTTTCCAGTGGGCTGCAGCGGAACAGGTGTCCCGATGAAAATGGGTCAGTAACACCTGATCGACCCCCTGAATGTCGTTTGCTTCAAGTTTTGTCGGGGAGGTTCCGCAGTCAATCAGAAGTGTTTTATCGTTTGCCGTTATCCCATAAACACTGCATGTATCTTGAATAAAAAACAGATGATCTGTCAATTTTCTCATGCTTGGCTGCCTCGCTTAGATTTGATGGTGGGTGGGGAACCCGATTGGAGATGTACTTGATAAGTCCTATCCCTTCTCCATAAATGTCGGAACATCAATACATTCCCCGTTTCGACGGGCGGATTCCCAACCTGCAAGCACCGGGGCTAAAGAGAAAAGCCCATCGTGATAATCGTTCAGCAAAAGGTTGGAGTTGTTGGTGTGCACAGCTTCAATGAAGACGCGATCCTGTTCAAACCACGGGTCGAACTCGTCCGCTTGATAGACCGTTTCGCCATTGACTTCGATAGAGTTGTAGCCATAAACCGCTAGATGTCCGCCTTCATAGAAAATTGTGAACCACGGCTCCGCCCGAAAACTGGGCGCGGCTGAAATAAAGGTCAATGTCATCGTCGCTCCGTTGGAGAGACAATAGTTGAAGGAAGAGGTCAGCGGGTTGTGGTATAATGGTCGCTGGCAGTAGAACGCTTGCGCTCGATCGACGTTCAAGCCTGTCATGAAACGTGCATAGTCTGTCGCATGGACACCCCAATCCAATGCCTGCCCGCCCGATTTGTCCATATCGGACCACCAAGAATCCTTTTCCGCTCCGGAGGGCGGTTCGGGCAGCCCACTAACGCTCTGGAATCGGACGTGAACAATTTCCTGTCCTTCCAGCCGTTTACGAGCCTCCTGAAAAATGGGGCGATACCGTTCCCGGAAACAGACGGTGCTAATCACACCGGCTCCCCGAATCGCATCGTTAATTTTGTGTGCAACCTCCATCGTCAACGCTTGCGGCTTTTCGCTGAAGATATGAATCCCTTTTGTAGCAGCGGTCGCCTCGACACCGGTCCGCGCAAACGCAGGGACGACGGAATAAAGCGCGTCCATATCTTCGTTATCCACCATATCGTGTCCGTCAGCGTAGGTTTTGGAGATATTAAACGCTTGAGCCGTTGACTTGAGCGACTCTGGATTGCTATCGCAGATGGCGACAATTTCAACGCCATCAAATTTCAGCAGGTTCGGGATGTGCGTTCGATTTGCCCAAGATCCGCAGCCGTAGATTCCGATACGAATCTTGCTGTCCGTTGAATCCATGAAAAGGGGGTCCTCCATTCTGTCAGTTTGCTTATGTTGACGACCCAAGTATACCTCATTTTCGCGTTACGCTCAAGAAGGTTCGTGTATACAGGCATCTCTACTCACCTTTTCTTGGTTTCTACGCTTGACGGGGGGGGTATGGGATGATATGATTGTGGACGAGTTCTGACTGACCTAATTGGATATACAACTTTAACGCCATTCGTTTGAACTTTTTTTGCAATTGAATAGAGGATTTAATCATGGAGTCTTACGAAAGGGATGAAGTCATTATATATGCTGGGGATTCTCTCAATTTGTACTCGAAATGGGAATCTCCAGTTGTAATTATTTCCGACGGTCCTTATGGCGTGGGGGGGTACCGTGGGGACCCGCCAACCGCAGAATGTTTGCGCGAATGGTATAAACCGCACATAGAGCAGTGGAGCGAATATTCGACACCTATGACGACACTCTGGTTCTGGAATACGGAAATCGGTTGGGCGAACGTTCACCCGACTTTAGTAGAGCACGGTTGGGAATACAGAAATTGTCATATATGGGATAAAGGAATCGCACACATCGCTGGTAATTCAAACAGTAAAACGCTCAGAAAATTTCCTGTCGTGACCGAAGTGTGTGTTCAGTATATCAAGAAAGCCTTTTTCAACGTAGATGGCATCCAGATGGATATGCAGCAATGGCTTCGCCATGAATGGGAGCGAACTGGGCTGCCCCTCTACAAAACGAATGAGGCTTGCGGCGTAAGAAATGCAGCAACAAGGAAGTATTTCACAAAAGACCATCTTTGGTACTATCCACCGCCTAAAGCATTTGAAAAAATTGTTGAATATGCTAACAGATACGGGGATGAAGATGGGAAACCCTACTTTTCACTAGATGGTCAAAAACCCATTGCGGGCAAAGAATGGACAAAATTAAGAAGTAAATTTTACTGTGAAAACGGGATCACAAACGTTTGGAGAGAGCCAGCAGTGCGAGGGAGTGAACGGCTAAAAAAAGAATATAAGTCCATACATAATAATCAAAAACCGCTGAAACTCATTAGTGTATGTATACGGTCGAGCAGCGATGCCGGTGATGTCATTTGGGAACCTTTCGGCGGACTATGTTCGGCTGCTATATCTTCACACGACCTTGAACGCAGGTGTTATGCTGCTGAAATCAATGATGAATACTTTAAGCAGGCGGCTGAAAGGCTAAAAAATTACGACATTTATCAGGGGTTGGGATTTATATAATCATGGCGGCTCTGTTTGAATCGGAACCTGAAAGAAATCCACCTGACGAAAATTGGTTCGGGTATGAAGTATATCGAAGGGTGCGAGAAGCGTTATTCGCACTACCAACTTACTTCAAATCAGATACTTCGATAGAGGGTATACTAGCTACGGATATTTTTACTCTGAATGCAGCGTTTGGTGCCACTATAGAGGATCAAGTCGTTTCAACACTGAACCAGATGAGAGAAGTTTGGGATCCGGAGGAGGAATATACGTTTTATAGATTTGTCAGACAACCGCAAACTTTTCCAGATGTTTTGCTAAAAAGGGACGCGAATGAAGATGAATCACTGAACGAAGAAATTCTCTTAGGTATTGAGCTGAAAAGTTGGTACTTACTAGCAAAAGAAGGAGAACCTAGTTTTAGATTTCAAGTAACACCTGACGCGTGTGCCAATCAAGATTTGATCGTAGTGATTCCGTGGGCCCTGAATAACGTAATTTCAGGGTATCCCAAGATATTTGCACCTTATGTGGAATTAGCAAGGTATGCAGCAGAATACCGAAATTATCACTGGCAATACATTCGGAGAACTAGCTCACGAACGGAGATAATAATTGCTGAAAGTGTTTCGCCCTACCCGCAGAAAAGCGACAAAATTTCTGATAAGCCTGTATATGATGGGGGCAATAATTTTGGTCGATTTGCACGGACAGGCATAATGGATAGGTATTTGGAAATAGCCAAGAAAGAGTCTCTCTGTGGAATCGGTGCAGAGCATTGGTTGAACTTCTTCAAGATTTTCCAAGAACAAAAAGACGAAGAATCTATCAACGCAGAACTGAATAGACTAAGGACTTTAGTAACTGGTGCGGATAGGGAAACCGATCAGCAGATAACCGACGCATTGGAAAAAATCGTGTCGGGTATTGATGATCTATTGTACCAAAGGTAGACATAAGAATGCCTTACAAAACCGTGTCAGACACCGTGCAGCGTAAACCGCATTTGTTTAAACCGGCCCGCCAATGCAGTCGCCCGACGCTTAGCACCTTCAAGATCATCCCCCCTCAACGCATCAACGATACAATCCGCGACCTCCGGTATATCCGCTGCTGTCATGCCGCGGCGGGTCACCTCTTGCACTCCAATCCGCAAGCCATGCGTCCCCAATTCTGGGGGAACACTCGCACCACCGGCGATAATATTGCACGCCTCAAGCCGATCTGCCATCGCTTTGCTCTCACCAAATTCATCAACAATCGGTATCAATGTGTGCGATTCCGTGAAGCCAAGTTCCTGCCCAAGAAGACGGATCCCCCGCTCATATAACGCCTGTCCCAACGCCTTTGCGTTGCTGATGATTGCGTCCGCATGTTCCCCACCACAAGCCATCCACTCTAAGAATGTCCCTGCCAACGCCGGTAAACGGCCGAGGTGATGATTACTCTCAAGTAGGGGAGCAACCGCAGGACCAATCCGTTCTGCGAGAGATCTATCGTTTGTCAAAATGATCCCCCCTTGCGGTCCGGCGAGGGTTTTATGCGTGCTCGAGATAATCACGTCCGCACCTTCCTCAAGGGGCACCTGAAACCGTCCGCCGGCGATAAGCCCCATAACATGGGCAGCGTCATAGATTAGGTATGAATTAGGACTGTATCGGTTCATCGCTTCCTTTAGTTCGCGAGCAGGCTGCGGAAAGAGAAACACCCCCGACCCAATCGTCACCAATTTGGGACGATGCTTCTGAATGAGCGCGACTGTCTGATCGATGTCAATATTAGACCGAACACCGTCCCACGGGATAGGGATAGATTCGAGCGACACCTTTAGCGGGGAGAAGGCTAACTTGAGTGCATATTGGTGTCCGTTGTGAACCTCTAATGCAATATCACCGGGACGTGCTAGCCCAAAAGTGGTTGCAATCCCTGCAATGTTGCCGGAGAGTGGGCGGAGATCGACATACGCCGCGCCGAAGAGTTGCCTTGCCAGTTCCTGCGCCAATTCCTCGATCTGGACGATGAACCGGTTCCCTTGGTAAAGCCGTGCCTGTAGGTCGATACCGCTGTAGTTCCCGTAACGCTGATCTAAATCTTCGACAAGCAGCCCTTCGACTAACGGACTCGGAACATTTTCAGAGGCGATAAGATTCAGACAATCCCCTCGAAACGCGTTGTGCTGCTCCAATAAAGAGTTAATCTCTTTGACCTTCTCATTAAAATCCATAGAAACCTCGTTCTAGACAAGTTTTTCACTTTGCTCGGGAGCTAATTATGGTGAATTCTAAAAATAAATGAGGGGTGTGTATAAATATAATTGATACAATCAGTCAACTAGGGTTTCCTATCGTTATCCGAAACAAAAAGGGGTTTCCCTATGGCAAAAGCACCAACGCTGCCCAATTATGTCTCTGTTATTATGCAACTATTTGCACAATTTATGCAACATCGTATTGACAAAGAAAGTATCCACGAAATAAAATTATTGACCTATTGTACCCGTTCATTCATTATTTTCTTTATCATGATGCAGTTTTGGGGTATCTATGGGGTCAAAACCCAATGACGGTGACTCACCCAGCACCCAGAAGGGTTGTCAATGCTCGGTTGGCAACAGCCACCCCATCGGACTACCATTGCCCGTCGCCACAAGGTATTATATCAAAGGATAGAGGCATTTGTATTGTTTATCGGTCAGTATGCAGCCGATCTGTCTGAACACTTGAGTCCAACCGATTTGGTAGTAGACAAAAGTTTGCTTAAAGCATGCGGGAGGGACAGTTTGCTGAGGCATATCAACAAGTATTATCGGTGCAAATCGCTATGATTGTTAATGCAACATGGAACTTACCAATTCGCAATGTTTCTCATATGGCGGTTGTGTTCCAATGAAATACAATGCACACCCCTCAAATAATTATAACCGATGCAAGTGTTGAAAGCGAGGATTATTGATTGGCGTAATTTACAGTTGAAAGAAGATCGGATTTGTGGTATGCTTTTGGGTTGGTGGGATCTCAAAACTTTGCACGGTTAGGACAAGCTGTTCGATTTAGGTAATTAGTGGTGGAGGAGCCATCACGTAACATGCGTCTTGAAATCGGCATCATTGCGCTCGTTGAGGAGGTGTTAGGGGTTCCTGCTGAACGGCGTGCCCAATTCGACTGGCTGATGAATAAACCGTCTCCGACACATTTCGGTGAATACTATCCGAGAATTATCAATCTCTTTGAGAAGATGGGCGGTGATTGGAAGGGCTTATCCGCAAAAGCAGATGGATACCTGACCCCTGATGCCTATTTTCCTGCCCCCTACAATTTTATCTTTGAATTTGACGAGTTACAGCACTTTACCGCGTTTCGTCAGGCAACTTTTGGGTTTTATTCGGAAGACTTGGCTCTGGGATTTGATCGCCATGCGTATCTCCAATTGTGCCTCAAACATCAAGAGATGGCGATTCAGAAGGGGACAGATCGTTTTCGACGAAAAACAGCGGATTTTCCGTTTATTAACGGTCGAGCTGCCCAACGTGCCTTTTTCGATACATTCCGCGACTGGCTGCCACCGTTACATGGCCTAAAACCAACCCTACGTTTAACAGAATTTGAAGTTACCGACATTCTCAGCGGCAAACTGATCGGAGACACCGCTAAAGACTATATTCGCTCGTTAATTGAGCAGCGACTGACTCAAGCGGAGTCAGTTATGTAGCATATTACGAGTCATTTTTCAAAACTGCTCAACAGCAATCTCTTAATAAAACTCCGTTAGAAAAAGGAAGTAACATCCTAAATGAGTAAAAAATCGACCGGCTCCGTTGCGCTCTCAAACTATCCGTTGCTTCAACAGATCGGAAATACACCGCTGGTCAAAATAGACCTATTTGCCGATGAGTTGCCTGATGTAGAAATCTATGCAAAAGCAGAAATGTACAATCCGGGCGGCTCTATTAAAGATCGGCCTGTGCTGCGTATGTTGACGGAAGCCATCCGATCCGGCGAGCTAACGCGCGACAAGTTTGTTCTCGATTCGAGTTCTGGAAATGCCGCAATCGCTTATGCCATGATCGGCACTGTTTTAGGCTACCAAGTTGAACTGGTCATTCCCAGCAACGCCAGTGAAGAACGAAAAAAGCGAATTCAAGCGCACGGTGCAAACATCATCTACACAGACGCAATCCTTGGCTACGATGAAGCCCTCCGCGAAGTCCATCGTCGTCATGATACAACCCCTGATAAGTATTACTTTGCCGACCAATATAAGAACGATAACAACTGGCGGGCGCATTATGATACAACAGGGGTAGAAATTCTGAAACAAACAGCGGGCCATGTGACCCACTTTGTCGCAGGAGTGGGCACAGGCGGAACCATTACCGGCGTTGGACGACGCCTCAAAGAGCACAATCCAGATATTCAAGTTTGTGGTATTGTTCCCGATGAGTTTCCCGGCATTGAGGGGCTCAAGCCGATGGGGAGCCCCGAAGACATCGTCCCGGAGATTCTCGACGAGAGTATCATTGACAAAAAGATTTCTGTTACCATCGATCATGCGTATGACATGTGCAGCCGCCTAGCAAGGCAAGGCTGGTTTGTTGGTCAGTCTTCCGGGGGATACCTGCAAGGTGCTTATGAAATCGCCAAAGAGATTAAAGAAGGGGTTATCGTTACTGTTTTCAACGACCTCGGAGAGCGATACTTCAGCACAAGGCTGTGGGATTAGAATGGAGATTTCCGGATGTCGCAAGACCACTTAGATACCTTAGCCTTTTCACATGAAATGTACGATCACACCTCTCGTGCGATGGCGTTTCAGGCACCCCCCTTATCCCCCCGCCAGCGGGGGGATAAAGGGGGGGCGGAGGAGTGGCAGCGCAATTTGAGAGCCAAGCTTGTTGAACTGCTCGGCGATTTTCCGGCCGAGAGATGCGAATTGCTGCCCAGAGTCACGGAAACAAAGGAATTCTCGACCTATACCCGTGAAACGGTGCTGTTTCAAAGTCGTCCAAACATGACCGTTTTCGGCTACTTGCTGCTGCCTAAAGCTTTTGAGATGCCGGGGCCCACTATCCTTTGTCTACATGGACACGGACGCGGTGTTGACGACATCGTCGGGATTCAGGAAGATGGCACAATGCGAACCGAATACGGCGAATACCAAAATGACTTTGCCCTTCAGTGTGTAGATCGCGGTTATGCTGCCTTGGCAATTGAGCAGTTCGGATTTGGACATCGCCGAGATGAAGCAGCGTGTCAACGAGGAGCGGGCAATTCATCGTGTCTGCCTGCTTCCGGGGCAGCATTTCTGCTTGGGCAAACGATGATTGGCTGGCGGGTTTACGATGCGATGCGGTCTCTCGATTACCTTTCAACACGACCTGAAATTGACATAAACCGTATAGGTGTCATGGGAATCTCAGGCGGCGGCACCACGACCTTTTATTCTGCGGCAATAGATGAGCGGTTCAAGGTGGCTGTCGTCAGCGGCTATTTCAATACATTCCGTGACAGCATCTTGAGTATCAACCACTGTATCGACAACTACATCCCTGGCGTTCTCAAGTACGCGGAGATGTATGACATTGCTGGCTTGATTGCTCCGCGGGCGATGTTTGTCGAGTCCGGCACGGAAGATACCATCTTCCCGATTGATGCGACCCGATTTGCGTTTGACCAAGCGCAGGACATTTTTCGCGCCTTCGGTGCAGCGGATCAGTTGGGATTTGAGGTGTTTGATGCTGCACACAGCTTTCACGGGGTTGGGGCATTTCAATTCCTTGACCAAAAGTTGTGATAAATAGGCTAGCAGGTGAATAACCGCAAGGAGGTTAGGTTGGAACGCACACCCGTTATTGAGTTATTTTCAATCGGAACCGAGCTAATCCTAGGACAGATTCAAGATACCAATGCACATTGGATTGCACAGCAGATTCTTCAGTTAGGCGGCCAGCTACGTCGTGTAACGATGCTTCGAGATGAGTTTGATGAGATGTTTGAAGCCATTACGGATGCAGTTCACCGCGAAACAGATCTAATCCTCACAACCGGGGGACTTGGACCGACTCCCGATGATATGACTGTACAGATTATTGCAAAAATCCTCGGAGTACAGCCTGTCGTACACGAAGACACATTAGCCTCCTTTATGGAGAGACGAGATTTAACGAACCGCGCCGATGTAACCGATGCGATGGTTAATATGGCGACCGTTCCCGAAACCGCCGAAGTTTTTCAAAATCCGGTCGGTTGGGCACCGTGTGTTCATGTTACGAAAGATTCGTCGTCTATTCTACTGATGCCCGGTCCCCCACGGGAGATGAAGTCCATTTTTGACACCTATATTGCGCCGTTGATTGCTGAACGCTATAGCGCGAGAACTGCAACGTTGCGCGTTCATGTAAATATGTTTGAGGCGGAAGTTTCGCCGCTTTTGCAACAGGTAATGGGTGAACACCCAAACGTCTACTTAAAAGCCTATGTCGCCTTGCGACGCGATGACAATCAGTATATGCCTGTCGATTTAGTTTCGACGGGCAATGATGAAAGTAATGCCCAATCTCAACTCCAAGCAGCAGCGAAGTATCTTCGCACACTCGTCATCGAAAAAGGCAAGATTTTCAGTCTTGAAGACCATTGACAACTCTCCGTCATGAATGACGGAATTATAGATCGGAAGATTTTGATAACCCTTTAACCGCATAGAGGAGATGTATACAAGTGAGAGGCAAAAGACCTACACAAGGAAGAAACACATCGCCAAATAGAAATAGACCTACACAGGGCAGAGGGCCTGCACAAGGTAGGGGACCGACGCAAGGCAGAGGGCCTGCACAAGGCAGAGGACCGACGCAAGGAGCAGGAAAAGCTAGAAATAAAAAGAAAAACAAGCGTGAATTTCGTAAGGATAAGATTGAGGTTCGTGCGGAGCAAGAGACTCAGGAAACCAGAGATGGGGTCCAATCTCGCGTTCGAGCCAAGGAAGACAAAATTGAGGTCCAAGGGACAGTGATCGAAACCCTACCCAATGCCATGTTTCGGGTTGAATTGGATAATAAACATGAGATTCTGGCACACATATCTGGCAGAATGCGGAAGAATTTCATCAGAATTCTACCGGGAGATAAAGTCCTTGTCGAACTGTCGCCTTACGATTTAACACGCGGCCGTGTTATTTATCGAGATCCAGGACGGCGATCCCAAGGTTAGCTCCGGCACTCAACAACATATATACCTGATTATATTGAAGCGCAGCATACATACGCTGTTTGCCAGTTATCTGGGGTGTGCATTTTTCGAGAAAAAGTAAGCTTTGGCGCAGAACCTACCCTTGATGCGGTTGAGATCGCTTAATCTATTAATCGCCAGAATCATAGTTTGTCCCGCTAGGGCCATTTCTTCACTCAACTTGCATCCCAATCCCTCGGGATTTCCAATCGCGAGGGGCGCACTCCGTAATGATTCATCCCTTTCAATCTGCTAACGTGATAATTCTGAATGGTTGCCAGTTTTGATAATATATCAGCTTGAGTCATCAAATCTATCACATCACGCGAGTGATTGATATGGTCAGGCATCCATCTTGGAGGCATAATGCAAACCTCTCCATCCCCGCGTTCCGAGTCGCGGATTACCTTACGCGCCGTGCTATTAGGGTTTATCCTCATGCCCGTGAACGCGTATTGGATTGCCATGGTCGAAATGGTCTGGCATGGCTTCCACTTCTCTGCAACTTCCATCCCGATGAATGTAATTTTCATCGTCTTCACCCTTGCCCTTGTGAACGCCGGCGTCCACCGTTTCTTTCCCAATTATGCGCTGACCCAAGCCGAACTGCTCGTTATCTACATTATGATGGCGACGACGACATCGGTGATCGCTCACGACAATATGGTGAGTCTCATGGGGCCGCTTACCCATGCATTCTGGTTCGCTTCACCCGAAAACGAATGGAAACAACTCATCCATCCTCACCTTCCAAAATGGCTGGTCATGGGACACACCGAGGTGGCGCGCCCATTTTACGAAGGCGGTGCGAATTTTTTCATCGATGGCTATTTGCGCTATTGGATAGCTCCTATCCTGAGCTGGACAGCAATCGCCACGCTAATCTTTTTTCTTGTCGCTTTCCTGAATGTCCTGATACGACGCCAATGGATTGAGCATGAAAGGATGCCGTATCCAATCGCTCAGTTGCCGCTTGATATGACGGCTCCGGGGATGAGTTTCTTTCAGAACCGTGCAATGTGGTGGGGGTTCGGAATCGCAGCGACAATTGAAATTATCAACGGACTCAATTTTCTGTATCCATCTGTTCCACTGATACCTATCCGCGAGCAGACCGCAGATCTCGCTTTGTGGTTGAACAATGAACCGTGGGATGCGATTGGAACGACCTATTTTCATTTACGATTGTTCATGATCGGGTTGTGTTTTCTATTGCCGATCGATTTAAGCCTCTCAATGGCGTTCTTCTACTGGGTCCGAAAGGCACAATTCATCGGCGGACGGGCCGCTGGCTTGTATACGATTCCGTATTACCCCTTCCTGCCGAACCAAGCGGTTGGAGCCTTCCTTGCGATTATTGCGATGGCAATTTGGGCGGGGCGGAAACATTTCCGCGAAATTCTGAAGCGGGTGATCGGTATGAATACCCCTCTTGATGATTCTCAAGAACCGGTGCGCTATCGATCTGCTGTCATCGGTATTGTGATCTGTCTTCTCCTCCTCTATGTGATTTCCAGTCAGGCGGGGATGTCCGGTTGGGTATTCCCACTCTTTTTTGGCTTATACATGATAATTGCAGCGGCTGTTACACGCATTCGCGCTGAACTTGGTCCACCTGTGCATAACATGGGCGGTGTCAATCCACAGACAATCCTGACATCGGTGGCTGGTGTGACGGCTTTCGGCAAGAGCGACCTGACATTGTTTTCACTGTTTTCGTGGTTCAACGGTTCAAATCGGAGCCATCCGATGCCTCATCAATTGGAAGGCTTCAAACTTGCCCAACGCGCTGGCATCAACTACCGCCGGTTGATGGTGGTCATGCTTCTTGGAATTGCTCCCAGTGTTTTTATTGCCTTTCTTGTTTATCTCTACTGCTTGTACGACTTCGGTGCCTCAATTGCTGTAGACGCTCCCGGACAGGTGTTGGGACCGGGGCAGAGCGTTTACAACCAACTCTCCGGTTGGTTCCAATTCCCCCGTGAGATAGATGTTTTTGGCACCATAGCAATCGGTTTAGGATTCGTATTTACCATGCTGCTAGGGCTTCTACGGCTCAAATTTATCTGGTGGCCCCTGCACCCGGTCGGATATGCGATGGGCATCAATGGCGGCACCATGGATCACTACTGGTTTGCCTTAATTCTATGTGGAACTATTAAATTCATCGTTTTCAAGGTTGGCGGAGCGCGTTTATACCGGCGTTTTCTACCCTTCTTCTTAGGACTTATTCTGGGAGATGTTGCAAGTGGCTGTTACTGGTCAATTTTGAGCGTGATTATCGAGACACCGTTGTATGTAGTGTGGTTCTGGTAGTAAAGGGAGGCAACATGGCAACAATCTTGGTTGACCCACGCAGGCAGATTGACGCGATTGATCCGAATATCTATGGAAATTTCATCGAACATCTGCGGCGTTGTATCTACGGCGGTATCTACGAAGAAGGCTCGCCGCTGTCGGACGAGAGGGGCTTTCGGCGAGATGTGCTTGCAGCTATCAAGTCGCTAAAGGTGCCGAACATCCGTTGGCCCGGCGGAAACTTTGTCTCTGCTTATCACTGGAGGGATGGCATCGGTCCGAAGGATGAACGCCCACGGAAGATGGAATTGGCGTGGAATACCGTCGAATCGAACCGCTTCGGGACGGATGAGTTTATCCAATTTTGCCGTGAAGTTGGGACAGAACCCTACATCTGCGTCAATATGGGAAACGGCACAATGGACGAGGCACAGCATTGGGTGGAGTACTGCAACGGGGTCGAGGATACCTACTACGCCAACCTCCGTCGGAAAAATGGGCACAACGAACCGTATCGTGTAAAATATTGGGCATTGGGCAATGAAGTTTCAGGACACTGGAAGATCGGACACAAGCCAGCTGAGGAATACGCTGCCCTTGCGTACGAATACGCAAAAGTGATGAAACTAGTCGATAAAAATATCGAGCTAGCTGCCTGTGGTTCATTCGAGCAAAACGCCTCAGATATGAAGTGGAATCAGGTGGTGGTCGAGAAACTGGCGGACATCGCCGACTACCTCGCGATCCACATGTACGTTGGCGATTGGTACGGCGGTTATTACGAGTACATGGCCGCATCTGAACATATTGAAAAATTTATCCGGGCAGCTCGTGGGATCATTGATGTTGGGGTGTACTATTCGGCGGAGGGAAAGAAGCTGAAAATTGCCTTCGACGAATGGAATGTGATGTATAGCCACGATCCTGAGCAGCCACGACATGAGCGATACACATTGCAGGATGCTTTGGCGGTCGGGATGTTCCTCAACGCTTTCCTCCGTCATGCGGACGCGATCAAGCTAGCAAATATGGCGCAGTTGGTCAACGTCATTGCGCCGATCCACACAAACACAGAAGGACTGTTTTTTCAAACAATCTTCTGGCCCCTGCAACTCCACACCCTCGAAAATGGAACGATTGCCCTTGATGCACACTGGGATTCGGACTGTTTTGAAACGGAACAGTACGGCACAGTTCCATATCTTGATGCCTCTGCGAGCTATCAGCCAGATCTTGGACGCATTTCGATTAACCTGATTAACAGGCATCAGACGGATGCGCTGCCGGTCGTAATCGAGAATCAACATGGGAATCTCAAGAGCAATGGACTTCTGTTTGAAATCACCGGCGAAGATCCGATAGTAATGAACGACTTTGGTGAAGAAAACGTGAAACTGGTGAAACGGAAATTGGAGGTTCCATCTAATCCGTTCGCAGTTACATTGCCGCCGCATTCAATTTCGATGGCGCAAGTATACCTTGGGTAAAATTATTGTCAGTTGTGTAAAATCCAGCAGTACCCCAATAAGGGGTAGATGCCTTCCCCTGAATGAGTAAAGGATTAAAAGATGATGGGAACAGATACAGAACGTCCGAACCTTTTGTACATCCATTCCGACCAACACAACCCCGCTGTCATCGGTTGTTACGGCGACCCATTGGTACAGACACCGAACCTTGATAGTTTGGCAGCAAAGGGAACCCTCTTTACAAACGTCTACTGCCCGTCACCCGTCTGTGTGCCTTCACGGATGTCGATGTTGGCGGGCCGGTATCCCTCCGAGATTGAGGTCTGGACGAACAATCACATCTTGGATTCCGGCGTTCCCACGTTCGCACACGCGATGGGGGCGGCAGGATACCATCCGGTGTTGATTGGTCGTATGCATGGATTGGGACCCGATCAACTACACGGCTATGCGGAGCGTCTAGTCGGTGACCACGGCGGTAATTACCCCGGCAATGGAGTAGCTCCGAAAAATATGCGTGCTAGCCTGCAGCAATCAGGGTCAGGTCAAAGCAGCTATCAGGTCCACGACGAAGATGTGACCGCCGCAACTGTAAATTACCTAGACCGGCTCGGCGTACAAAAGCGGGCTGGCTTGTTAACGGAACCGTTCTGTCTCTCTGTGGGGTTTATGCTCCCGCATTCGCCATACGTGGCACGTCAGGAGGATTACGAACTTTACCGAGATGTGATGACCCTCCCCAAACACCCCGAACCATACTCCGAGGCACTCCACCCTTACTTCAAATGGTGGCGAGAGTGGGGAAATCTCATAGATGTCTCCGAAGCAGAGATTCTTAGGGCGCGGACAGCATATTGGGCGTTGGTGACACGGATGGACATAATGATTGGTGAGATTCTCGAAGCACTCCGAAAGAATGAACTCACGGAGAACACGCTTATCATCTATAGCTCTGATCACGGGGATCAGGTGGGCGAACACGGCTTGTGGATGAAACGCACATTCTATGAAGCTTCGGTCAAGGTGCCCGCGATTCTCTCTTGGCCCGGAGCCTTGCCGGAGGGAGTCCGGTGCGATCGTGTTCTCAGTTCACTCGACCTAAACGCGACAATGTTGGAAGCCCTCGGTGCACCGCCCTTGCCCAACGCTCGCGGCAGAAGCGTACTCGATCTGGTGCGTCACTCTGATACAGAGTGGGAAGACCTCGCCTTCTCCGAATACTGTACCTACGAGGACTGCTTGCACCGGATGATTCGACGGGATGAGTGGAAACTGAATTACTACCACGGTCAGGAGCCGCAGCTTTTTAATCTTGCTGAGGACCCGGACGAACTATCGGATCGGGCACAGGACAGGAGCTGTCGGGAGATACGGGAGCGTTTGACCGCCGCGGTACTGGACGGTTGGGATCCCAAAGCGATTGCTAAGAAGATGGAACAAAAACGAGTAGACCTAGAGATTATCCGGGCGTGGGTAGAACACACTAAACCGAAAGATCAATTTCGTTGGGACCGTCGTCCGGAGATGGACTATTTGGATTGAACTCCACCTAATTAGCGCAAGGAGATGTACGTCAGATGTTATCAATTATTTATTGGTTAGCCACCGCTGCCCCAATTGCATCAAGAACCCCTCCCGTTGCGAAAACTGACCCAAAAGTGGACATAGTGCATGGTGAAGCGCGTGTTGATAACTATTTTTGGCTCAGGGAGAAATCGAATCCGGAAGTTATCAAATACCTTGAAGCAGAAAATAGATATACCAAAGCAATGATGCAGCATACCGAGGATTTTCAGGAACAACTGTATCAGGAGCTTTTGGGAAGAATCAAAGAGACTGATCTCTCCGTTCCCGAAAAGCTGGGCGATTACTACTATTATACCCGCACCGAGGAGGGAAAACAGTATCCGATCTATTGTCGAAAAAAGGGAAGTTTGGAGGCGGAAGAGGAGATACTTCTAGATCAGAATGCACTTGCCGAAGGCCATGAATATTTGGAGATAGGCGTCTATAAAATCAGCCCGAACCATCAACTATTGGCATATTCCACCGATACGACCGGCGGAGAGAGCTATACCCTGTATGTAAAAAACCTGAACACCGGGCAACTGTTAGCGGACCAAATCCCAAACACCTACTACAGCGTTGAGTGGGCAAACGATAATCAGACCCTCTTTTACACTACGTTGGATGCGGCAAAACGTCCCTATAAACTTCACAGACACCAGCTTGGCAGCGATCCAGCAGCAGATGCTCTTATCTACCACGAGACAGATGAGTCGTTCTTCCTAGATGTTTCCAAGACGAGGAGTAAAGCTTATTTGCTGATGGAGTTGGAGAATATCAATACCTCTGAAGTTCACTATCTGGAAGCGAATCAACCCACAGGTGAATTCAGAGTCATTTCGCCACGTCAGTCGGAGTTGGAGTATTCCGTTGAACATCACAGCGACCAGTTCTTCATTGTTACCAACGCGGAGGCGGTGAATTTCAAGTTGATGCGTGCTTCCGTCAGTGATCCGTCGAGAGAGAATTGGGAGGAAGCGATCCCCCATCGGGAAGCGGTAAAACTGGACGGTGTCAGTGCCTATCAGAATCATCTGGTAATTGCTGAACGGGAAGCTGGGCTTCAAAAAATCCGGGTTCGCAATCTCACCACGGACGAAGAACACGCGGTGGATTTCCCTGAGCCCGTTTATACAGTTCGACAGGGGAGGAACCCAGAGTTCAATACAAATACCCTCCGTTTCAATTACGCCTCGCTCGTTACCCCGATGTCAGTCTTTGACTACGAAATGGATGCCAGAACCCGCGAATTGAAGAAGCAGGACGAAGTGCTTGGTGGATATGATCCCTCCCTTTACGAATCGGAACGAATTTTTGCTAACGCGTCCGATGGCACGTCCGTCCCGATTTCGCTGGTTTACAAGAAAGGATTGGTCAAAAATGGGGAGGCTCCACTGCTGCTGTACGGATACGGCTCGTACGGCATCAACAGTGACCCCTATTTTTCATCACACCGATTGAGCTTGTTGGATCGAGGGTTCAGATATGCCATCGCTCACATTCGGGGCGGCGAAGAGATGGGGCGGGCTTGGTATGAGAATGGGAAACTTCTTCACAAAAGAAACACCTTTACCGACTTTATCGCCTGTGCAGAACACTTGATCGCAGAGAAATATACTGCGAGTGATAAGCTGATTATTCAAGGTGGGAGTGCCGGTGGATTGCTCATGGGCACAGTCACAAATATGCGTCCCGAACTTTTTGAAATTGTTATCGCGAAAGTGCCTTTCGTCGATGTCGTCAACACCATGCTTGACGCCTCTATCCCCCTGACGGTCATCGAATACGATGAGTGGGGCAACCCCAACAAGAAAGGGTTTTACGATTACATCAAATCGTATTCCCCCTATGACAATATCGAAGCGAAAGAGTACCCACACATATTGGTGACAGCAGGACTCAACGATCCACGGGTACATTATTGGGAGCCTGCCAAATGGACAGCGAAGCTACGTGCGTTGAAAACGGGGGATAATTGGCTGCTTCTCAAAACCGAGATGGGTGCGGGGCATGGCGGCCCTTCGGGACGATATGATTATTTGAGGGAGATTGCCTTTGAGTATGCGTTTATCTTCGATCTATTAGGAATAACCTAAGTTGCTAGTTATTGAAAATCCATCAGAACTGTAGGGCGAGATTCATATCTCGACACCAAACTGTCGATTTTGGAAAATCGACCTACAAAAATGATACAATTTGCACAGGGATTAGGGGCTATTGATTGGAATAGGACCGCTACTAGCAACTTGCGTTAGGAAGCAACATTTCTGTGATGCGTGAAACGTGAAGTTAGTTCATTGGGTAATTAATGAACTAATGAATCATACATTGAATATCTAATACCTCTAACTATTCAATTACTCACGAGGTGACAAATGAGTTTACAAGACAAAGTTTGTATCATCACCGGTGGCGGCAGCGGCATCGGACGTGGCGCGGGGATAATGATGGCACAGCAGGGTGCTAAGGTGGTGCTAGTCGGTAGGACAGCGACAAAGGTCGAGGCTGTCAGAGATCAGATTATTGCCGATAGTGGTACAGCCGTAGCTATCTCATTGGATGTCGTTGACCACGACGCCGTTCATCAGATGGCAAAGGATGTAGTCGATACCTTTGGCCGCATTGATGTATTGGTGAACAACGCCGGGCACAGTTCTAAAAATCGTCGGCTGCTGACTATCACGCCGGAGGAGATTCGTAGCGTCTTCGATTCCAACCTGATTGGCACAATTTACTGTACACAAGCAGTAGTCCCCGCCATGCTGAAGGCCAAACAGGGCACTATTATCAATGTTTCATCCCTAGCCGGCGTAACACCCGGACCGTTTAGCGGGTTAGCGTACGGTCCTGCCAAGGCAGCGGTAATCAATTTTACCGAGTTCCTTAATGTCGATCTTCGGAACACCGGCATCCGGGCAAGTGTCATCATTCCCGGTGAGGTTGACACACCTATCCTCGATAAACGTCCCATTCCTCCTCCCGATGAGACACGGCCTGAGATGGTGGATGTCAACGAAACTTCGGAAACAATCTGTCTCATGGCTAGTCTGCCACAACGGACTAACCTCCCTTCGGTGGTTATCAGGCCGACGATGCAGCGGGATACGTCTGGCGAGGTAGAAGCGATGCCAGATGTGAGCTGAAAAACTGAATCGTTTCAAGGAGAAAAGACAATATGCCAACGACCAATCCTTATCTCGAACTAGATCAGAAAATCGTTGGGGACATATACACCTCAACCGAACCGATGGCACTGCTGACAACGCTCTGTGATGAGTTTGGATCGCGATTCGGCGGGACGGAAGGCGCAGCTCTTGCCGCTGACCTGTTGGAAGAGAAATTCGCAGCCTATGGGTTGGCTAACGTCCATAAAGATGCCTACGACTACGATGGGTGGTATCGTGGGGCGGCGTCCTTAGAGGTTCTTAGCCCTATAGTGCGCGAAGTGCCATGTATCTCGCTGCCATACTGTCCAGCCGCAGAGGTGGAGGGAGATCTCGTTTTCGTCGATGAGGGGGTTGAGAAAGATTTCGAGAAAGAGAAAGACCGCCTTACCGAAAACATTGTTATTTCTCGGAGCGGCGGCATCCATCGTATGGAGAAGTATGATCGCGCCATTTTATACGACTCGAAGGGGTTCATCTTTCAGAATCACTACCCCGGCTATGGCGAGGTCACTGGTACCGTTGGCTGGAATCACGAAGCGGTAATCCCCGGCATCGGGATCTCGTATGAAACCGGCGAATTTCTGCACCGCCTGTCTCGACAAAACGGGACGGTGCGTGTAAGAATTAAGACTACCGATAAATATCGACGCACAACAGCGTGGAATATTGTAGGGGAGCTTCGGGGCAAAACGCATCCCGAAGAGGTCATTATCGTTGGATGTCATTACGATGGGCACGACATCACGCAGGGCGCGAATGATCCGCTCAGTGGGATGGTGGTCGTCACAGAGATGGCGCGTGTGCTGTCCGCTTATGCAAGAGACGAGTTGTCTCGCACTGTGCGATTTATCGCGTGGAGCAATGAGGAGGTGGGGTTATTCGGCGCGTATCATGATGCCCAGGGGTTAGGCGACGAGCCGGCGCATGTCCGCTTTGTCTGGAATTTGGATTCTGCCGGCAACCCCGGCGGACGAAAAGGGATTCAACTTCACCGGTTACCGGATTTTGAGCCTTTCATCGAAAACGCAGCCGAAGAGATGGGACAAGACATATCCGTTGGACAGGGGATCAGTTGTTACTCCGATCACTACCCCTATTTCCTCAAAGGCCTTCCAACCGGCAGCATAACGACGGTTGGGCGTCCGCCCGGCAGAGGGTTTGGGCACACGGCGTTTGACACGGTGGATAAGACCGATACCATGTCTATTCGAGAAGCAGCGGCACTCGGTGCTCGGCTCGTTCTGCGTCAGTTGAACGCAGAGTCGTTACCGCTTGAACTCCGAAAAGCGGAAGAGGTCGAGCGATTACTGAAAGAAGATTCTGGATTGGAACAACATCGGCTGCGAGAAGCAGTTTATGAGAAACTTGGCAAAGAGAACTTGCGGCAGTATTGCGACGCGGTCAGGGCGTGATGCAATCAATCAGGTATCCTTCTTGTGATCTTGATTCTTTCGCGCATTCTTTAACAGTTGCTTCCGCATTGTTTCGAGCTGTTTTTTGCGCGTCAAGTTTTGGGCGACGTTTCCTGCGAACGTTTTGGGGTTGCGTTTCGATCTCATGATAATACCCTCCCACTCTTTGGAAACGTCTTTTTCGTAAGGGGGTTTCGCCTTTATTGTCCCCACAATTATGACAGATATTGACTGAATCCGCTTCTCATAATTTTATCAATCCTAACCTAAGTTGCTAGTTATTGAAAATCCATCAGAACTGTAGGTCGAGATTCATATCTCGACACAAAACCGTCGATTTTGGAAAATCGACCTACAAAAATGATACAATTTGCACAGGGATTAGGGGCTATTGATTGGAATAGGACCGCTACTAGCAGCTTGCGTTAATCCTACTATCGCTCACCACATGAAGTCTACACTGTTAGTAATAGTCACCCCTAGTTGTGACATATCGTGCAAGAACGCATCGCCGATCGACTCAAAGCCGGGGACACTCGACGAACAATCCTCAAGGATAACGAACTTCTTTGCCCCTTCGTCTCCAAGCTCGACGGCAACATCTCGCACCGTACTTGCGACGCAGTGAGATAACGCCTCACCAGCAATAATCACCTGATCACACCGTTCCAGTTTCTGGATTAGGTCGGTATTGAGCTGCGTGGCAGGGTCTTCTGGATCTGGGACATCCGCCTTCACCGCGCTGTAGTGCTCGGTAAAGATATTTGAACCCTTCGTTACGAAATTAACACCCCCCAATTGAGATGATTCCCAATCCCGTACTGCCTGATCCACGGAAGGATAGAGCGCGCTGCCCCACGTTGCGATTCGACAGTGTATGGGCCAAATTGTCAGTTGATACCGATTATTTTCCTCTAATAGCCGTGTGTAATCCAGCATCCGTTCGGTAAACGCTGGATTGTACGGCAGCCAGTTTCCAACTTTAATATCCTCATGCGTGATGGTAGTAAATGGTTCTGGCGATTCACCGTCACCATCCCTCCAAAATATCGGATGCCCAACATCAAGGGTGTGATGACTGTCAAGCGTGAAGTGCATATTGTGTAGATAATCCCCGATTCGAGCGATAAATGTCGCCAAGCGGGTCATATCGTCTTCTGCGCCCGGCACATAAAGCGCGCCACTCGGATCACAGAAATCATTTTGGCAATCGATGGCTAAAAGTTCAACGCGCATGGTTACCCTCCGTTTTCTTCCACGGGCTCCCCGAAGAAAGATCCCTGTTTGGGAATTTCTTAATTTATAACCTAAGTTGCTAGTTATTGAAAATCCGTCAGAACTGTAGGGCGAGATTCATATCTCGACACAAAAACGTCGATTTTCCAAAATCGACCTACAAAAATGATACAATTTGCACAGGGATTAGGGGCTATTGGTTGGAATAGGACCGCTACTAGCAATTGCGTTAATTTATAGTGGAGCTTAGAATTAATGAGACACGCCAATCTCCCGTTGGGTAGGCACTGTTTCTAACTGTGCCGATGCGGTGCGGTTGGAAACCGCACCTACCAGAGGCGACTGTTTCCAACTGTGCCGATGCAGGACGGTGAGAAACCGCATCTACCGTTCCACCGTTGGGTAGGCACCCCCCTTTATCCCCCTGCTTGCTTTCCCCCCTGCTTGCGGGGGGGACTAAGGGGGGGTAGAATAAAGGGGGTGCCGATGCGGTGCGGTTGGAAACCGCACCTACCAGAGGCGAAAGTGTCTATTTATTTTTAGAATTCACCATAATCGTGGTGTAATTATACTACAGTACGAGTTTGATAAACGATATAAAAAGATGTATAATAATCTAAGTTGCTAGTTATTGAAAATCCGTCAGAACTGTAGATCGAGATTCATATCTCGACACAAAAACGTCGATTTTGGAAAATCGACCTACAAAAATCATACAATTTGCACAGGGATTAGGGGCTATTGATTGGAATAGGACCGCTACTAGCAAATTGCGTTATAATAGTACCAAACGCGGAAAAAGAGCGGAGCATCTGCGAATTTGACTTACACTTCTATCATGCTCTCATCAAGGTTCTAAACTTATAGTGGATCTTAGAATTAATGAGACACGCCAAAACGGGGCGGTTAGGAGACCGCGCCTACCGGTCTCCCTTATGGTAGGCCCCCCCTTTATCCCCCGCTAGCGGGGGGATAAAGGGGGGGCCGATGCAGGACGGTGAGAAACCGAACCTACCGTTCTCTGTTGGGTAGGCACTGTTTCTAACTGTGCCGATACGGTGCGGTTGGAAACCGAACCTACCAGAGGCGAGCATGTCTATCTGTTTTTACAACTCACTATAAAGGGCATAACTCCTATTCGTATTGACCACAATAGCGCACGTCTATTCGCTGAAACTCGCCGCACACGAAGGGGATACCACCGATGCAAATTAATCGCGACCGGACCCGTCAACTCCTGAAAGACTTTGAATTCAAAACCCTCCTGATCGAAGAACTCGGTTGGGACCGTTACAGCGGAGAAGTCAGAACCGAAATCCGAGAAACGGGAGATGATGAAAGCGAATACCTATTGACCGCAATCGCCGAAAAACGGGGGATGGCGGTCTTTTTGCGTGCGGCAGGGACCGATGAGAGTATTCCAGACTATGCCACCCGGCGAAAAATTCAACGGGAGGTCGCCAAATCTGTCCACGAACACCTGATTATTTACACCGACGCTGAGAATACCGCGCAAATCTGGCAGTGGGTCAAACGGGAGCCGGGAAAACCCCTCGCATGTCGGGAACATCGCTATCACCGCGGACAGTCCGGTGAGTCCTTGATTCAAAAACTAGAAGCAATCGCTTTCAGCTTAGACGAGGAAGAAAATATCACACTGCCGGATGTAACAGGGCGCGTCCGGGCGGCTTTTGACGTGGAACGTGTTACCAAACGATTTTATGACCGTTTCAAAACGGAACACGCCCAGTTTCTCAAATTTCTTGAAGGCATCCCCGATCAGGAGATGGAACGCTGGTATGTCTCAGTGATGCTGAATCGCCTGATGTTCATCTATTTCATCCAAAAAAAGGACTTCCTGAACGGCGACCCGGATTATTTGCGGACCAAGCTGACAGAAAGCAAAGTGGAGGGCAATGATCGATACTACACCGATTTTCTTTGTCCACTTTTCTTTGAGGGGTTTGCGAAACCGGAATCTGAACGGCGGGGAGAGATGCGTCGCCTGCTCGGAAAAGTGCCTTACCTGAACGGCGGCATCTTCCAGCGACACCAACTTGAAGAGCTCTACGGAGTTCCAACCTGTCAAGGGAGGCAGGACGAAGCACCCCCCTGTCAAGGGGGACAGGACGAAGCACCCCCCTGTCAAGGGGGACAGGACGAAGCACCCCCCTGTCAAGGGGGGCAGGGGGGTTCAATTCAAATTCCTGACGCTGCGTTTGAAGGGCTTTTTAATTTCTTTGATCAGTACCAATGGCACCTCGATGAACGTCCACTGCGGAATGACAACGAGATTAACCCCGATGTCCTCGGCTACATCTTTGAAAAATATATCAACCAGAAGGAGATGGGCGCGTACTACACCAAAGAGGATATCACAGAATATATCAGCAAGAACACGATAATCCCATCTCTTTTTGATGCTGCACAAAAGTGGTGTAAAATCGCCTTTGAACCGGTGGGAGGGAGTGTCTGGCAACTGCTACGAGACGACCCAGACCGTTACATCTACGATGCCGTCAAAACGGGTGTCGAATTGGATTTGCCGGAAGAAATTGCCGCAGGGATCGACGATGTATCCAAACGTGGACCGTGGAACACACCCGCATCCGACCAATACGCCCTACCGACAGAGATATGGCGAGAGACCGTCGCACGGCGGGAGCGATACAAAGCAATCTACGCCAAACTGTCAAACGGGGAAATAGACGATATTAATGCACTCATCACCCACAATCTCGATATCCGTCAATTCGCACAGGACGTAATCGAAAATTGCGAGGGGCCCGAACTGCTCCGCGCCTTCTGGAGAGCCATCACGCAGGTGACCATCCTTGATCCGACCTGCGGTTCCGGCGCGTTCCTGTTTGCCGCGCTCAACATCCTTGAACCGCTCTACGAAGCGTGTCTGGATCGGATGGAAATATTCCTTGACGACCTACAACACGATTCTCCCCGCAACGCCCCACAACACACTCCTCCCCGCAATGCACTACGACACACTCCTCCCCACAATGCCCCACAACACACTCCTCCCCGCTTGCGGGGGGGCAGGGGGGGTAGCGACTTCCGCAAAACCCTTGACGCCATTGATCAACACCCGAACCGCCGTTACTTTATCCTCAAGTCAATTATTATCAATAACCTTTACGGCGTAGACATTATGGAGGAGGCGATAGAGATTTGTAAGTTGCGGCTCTTCCTCAAAATGGTGGCACAGATTGATGATGTAAAGCAGATTGAACCGCTGCCCGACATCGACTTTAACATACAGGCGGGGAATACACTCGTCGGATATGCGACGTACGATGAGGTGGAACAAGCGATCACCGAAAACAGAATAGATTTTGATAACACCATGCAGCGCATCGAAGAAAAGGCGGAGGACGTTGAGCACCTATTTGAGAAGTTTCGCGAGCAACAGACGAAATTGGGCGGTGATGTAACCCCTGCTGACAAACAGGTGTTACAGAATAAACTCAAGGTGCTAGAAGATGAACTCAACCAATTTCTCACTGATCAATACAAGATAGATCCAAACAAAAAACGTGCTTATCAGAAATGGATATCTTCCCACAAGCCTTTCCACTGGTTTACTGAATTCTACAAAATTCTCAAGGATGGTGGGTTTGATGTGATTATTGGTAATCCGCCGTATGTGGAGTACAACAAAGTAAAAAAAGATTACACTATTAGAGGGTATAAGACGGAGAGTTGTGGAAACTTGTATGCGTTTGTCATGGAACGGTCAATGATTCTGGGGAAAAAATATGGGCGATGTGGTATGATTGTTCCATTGAGTGGGCACAGTACAGATCGCATGAAACCACTGATTACTAATTTTTATAGCAAAGCAAAACTCCTATACATTATGAACATCAGCGGTGATGCACATCCTAGCGTTCTGTTTCCGGGTGTTAATTTCCGGTTAGCTATTTTTCTTGCCTCGACCCACTCACAAAATAAAGGGCTTCACGCAACAAAGCACTCAAAATGGTTGACTGAAGAAAGGGAAGGGCTATTTCAGCTTCTTGAATACGTACCTGTTAATCGTAAATCACAGAATTTCATCCCTAAGCTATCTACTAGCACCCACGGGGGTATCATTGAAAAATTACTGAAACATAAAGGTAGTCTTGCTTTACATAGAGGTAAACACAAAATTTACTATCACAATGCACCCGTCCATTGGATCCGCGCCCATTCGTTTGTTCCATATTTCCACAGTGAAAGGGATGGTGAAAAGATTTCAACTCAACTTAAACCGATGACTTTCGAGAGAAAGGCCCACGCCCTCACGGCGACGGGAGTTATTTGTAGTTCACTTTTCTATCTTTGGTGGATAACCAATTCCGACTGTTACCATCTCAACAAAAGGGAAGTGGGAGAGTTTCCGATTGATCTGTCAAATAAGGATCTAGCCTCAAAAGTCGCACCGATTGCAGAGCGACTAATGACGGATATAAAAGAAAAATCGAGAAGGCGCGTCTATGTTTATAAAACGTCGGGACGTGTCGAGTATGACGAGTTTTACCTAAAAGAATCCAAGTCTATCATAGATGAAATTGACCGGACGCTCGCCCAACACTACGACTTCACCGACGAAGAATTAGATTTCATTATCAACTACGACATCAAATACCGGATGGGGTTGGGCAACTAACACAACCAAAGGAGAATAAAATGAAGTTAATCGTGATTTTGAGCGCAGCCCTTTTGTGCTTTACTGCTCCAGCATTCAGTGAATTGACCGTAGCGGACATTGAGAAGATTCGCTCAATTATCAAAGAGGAAACCACGGCTGTCAAAGAGGAAACCACCGCCTCCGAGACACGAGTGAAAGAATACATCTCACAAGAGATTGCAAAAGTCAATATCAAAATTGAGGAAATGGATAAACGCTTGAACGGCGAAATCCAAGGGCTAGATACACACCTGAGTAGCGAAATCCAAGGGTTAGATACACGCCTCGGTGGCGAAATTAAAGCATTGGGCAAACGGTTGGATCAGCTCTTTATGTTGGTGCTGGCGTTGATAGCCTTCATTGCCGTGGTCATCGGCGTACCACAGATTATCGTCGCAATGCAGGGAAAAACTCAACGCGCACAAGACGAAAAAATTGAAGCACAGCAAAAACAGATTGAAGCCTTGCAACTGGAGATGGAAACGCGCAAACAGGAGCAGGTTGTTAGATCTTAGTATCAAATACCGGATGGAATTGGGAAATGAGTGAAACGGTTGAATGCTGCATTAACAATCAATTGAAATGTCAGCAGAACCTAGTAATCAATTTAGGAGTTACACAGTTCAGTTTGTAGTAGCGCGTTCATTGCGCGTCCGGACGGGCGATAAATCGCCCTACTACAAACCTAAAACCCTACTGTAGTTGCCCGCCTGTCCCGATAAGTCGGGGATTCATCGGGCGTTGGGAATGGTCTCCAACAACGATAAATCGCCGAACTACCCCCCTGATAAGGGGGGCAGGGGGGTTGGCTTTGAGCGTTCAACTGCGTAAGTCCTGCAATTATGGTAGATTTTAGAATTATAGTAAACACGAGAAATAAGGATACATTTACCAATAATTTCAACCGGCGCGAAATCTTCAAAGTCCCCCTGAACCCCTCTGATAAGAGGGGAAAGACAAGGGAGAAGATTCCCCTCTTATCTTCTCCCCTTGTCAGGGGAGTTGGGGGATTTAGGGGGTTGGTTGTGTATTGAGAGTGTCTCATTAATTCTAACATCTACTATAATTGGACACTGCAAACCGGCGAGGTTAGGAAATCGCACCTACCGTTCTCCCTTATGGTAGGCACTGTTTCTAACTGTGCATAAGCGGGGCGGTTACAAAACGCACCTACCGGGGAGTGTCTATCTGTTTTTAGAATTCACCATAACTGTGGTAGGAAAGGGAAGGGGTAGCAGGTACGTGCCCAAAAAGTAAACGATTAGGTAAACGATTAAGTAAACGATTTAAACGATTAGGTAAACGATTATCGCGTCGAATGTGTGCTCAATTAATCACATACTTGCCCAAGATGATTCCTTAACAAAGCCCCAGAGGGGCGATATGTATATAGCACATCGGTAAATCAATTCCCTCAAGCCCCAGCGGGGCGACATGTGTGTCGTAAATCTGGTTATTTCTGATAGGCGTCGGGTATGAAAACTCGCCCTACAGGTTGTGTAGCAACTTACGTTATTTTAACTAAGGATTTTGACTATGAACCAACTTTTCCTAAATTATGCTAATCTTTCACCGGAAGATTCCATCGACCAATTAAACCTAACCAATCGTTCCTTCAACGCCCTCATACGTGCAGGTATTAGAACGGTTGGAGAAGCCCTACAGCTAATTGAATCGGACAGACTCCGCACCATTCCCGGTGTTGGAAGAAAATCCATCTTAGAATTAACAAATAAGCTGGCTCAAGTGAAAATCCCTAATGATTCTGAGGTTGGAGCGAATACAGATGCAATGCCAGACCGAGATTATGGTCATCTCTCTCTGGAAGATCCCATTGACTGGCTAGACTTAACTCCACGTTCCTTCAACGCGCTCATGCGTACAAATATTCAGACAATTGGAGAACTCTTACAGTTGGTTGAATCAAATGGGCTTAAAATTATCCGTGGGCTTGGCAGAAAATCTATCTTAAAAATAAAAGAAAAGTTGATTCAAACGAAATTTCTCAATGATTCTGAAGTTGAAGCAAGCACAGATGCAATTCCAAGCGTAGTTATCAGATGGCAATCAGAGATAGTCAATAAGCAGCTGTCAAGAGGGTTACTCCACGAAGAAGCGATTATTGCAGAAAAATCGATAAAAGACTGGCTTGCAGGGATTAAAGCGACTGAGAGTAACCGTGTATATAAGGTATTAGCAACCATTTTAGGTTCCTCACTTAATATCTGTGAGGAAGTTGAGTTTTTCCTCAACCAGATTCCTGGCCAGAATCGTATGACTATTTTGCTCTCCAAGTATGGTTTAGAACCTAAAAACCTGAGGCAAACTGGCGAAGAGCTAGGTCTTTCACGTGAAAGAGTAAGACAGATACGCAGTGAACTCAAGGACAAAGCTATCTCCATCAGTAACCTAAAGGCTAAGCCTGTTTTGCATAGAATGCAGTCCGCTCTCCTCATCGCGGGAGATTTAGGCCTTGATATGACTTACGAGCAATGGGAACAGCGTATTCGATCATCAGGCCTTGTCGGTGATTGGACATCACGAAATTTTGTTGGAATGGATGCGGTTGAGGTTATGATTGCAATCTGTAATCTACTCACTGATTGTAAGATTCATTGGCTACAAATACCCAATAATCTACAGTACGCTGTACAACTCGCGATTGAAGGCAAATCAAATGTCCCAGCTAAAATTCCACATGCCCGTGATACCCTGCCCGATAAAGTCAAAAGACTCATCAACCGGCACACGAAGTTTTCCGGAGGCGTGTATGCTAGGTGGCTATCCCAAGAAATGGAAATGGAATTAGAAGAGGTAACAGATATATTGCAAGGACTAGGATACAGAGCTCTTTCCACAGGATGGTTTACTCCCAGTCCTTCCCAAATTTCATCCCGTGATGTTTTTCACCGCTGCCTACATCAGATGTTTCAGTACTGTGGGCGGTTGCATATTGATAACATCTGTGCTGGTCTAAGACACGGAATATCAAGGTCAGGATCCTCTGTACCAGAATACCTAGCAAGTAGGGATACTGTTCGATCAAGGTCAATATTTCCTGTGCCTCCTCCTGATGTGATGGCTGAGATACTTAGGATTAATGGTTATCAATGTGAGGATGAATTGTATTATTGGGAGGGTGCCCGCGACGAGAAGCTAAGCAAAGGTGAAACCATCATAATGAATTGTCTAGAGCAAATTGGACCTGTGCTGCATCATTCTGAATTAGTCCACGTCTTTATAGAAAGCGAACTATCTCTTCCTGCATTATCTGCGACTCTGAATTCCTCTCCTCTGTTTGATAAAGTGGAATCAGGTCTATACAAGCTGCGTGGGAAGGTAGTAACCTACCAAGATATAGAACGCGCCCAAGCTGCTAGAGAAAAGCAACCACTTCGTCCGGAAGTTGAGTACCGTACGGACGGAAACATCATAGTGAGTGTTACCCCCAGTGCAATCGCTGTGGGCTCAGGGACGATTTTTTGCGAACGGTTCCGGGATTTCAGAGGTGACTGGCCCTGCTATGTTAATGGTGAGGAAGCGGGTGAACTAAGCGCAGTTGAAAATGAGTTTCGACGCTTGAAAAAGCCTTTTGAATTGCTGAACTGCCAGCCGGGAGAGCGTGTAAAATTTACATTCAACACATGGGAAAGAAGGGTTACGATAGAGAAGGAGGAGGGAAGTGCAAAAGATTGAGTTCTCAAAACCACAACTCGTGACGATAGCAGTAGCACTCTTAGACGGAGATAAAGTGTACGTTGATCATGAAGATGTCGCCATTAAGGTGAATGAAATGGCACCTGGACGTTTTAATTGGCGAAAATATCCTGAACTAATTAATATAGAGATCGTTAGTTTTGCACTCCGGGACGCCCAGAAAACTAAAAACGGCGGATTGGTAGTCGGTAACAATACAAAAGGTTGGATGCTCAGTCCTGCAGGCTTAAAGTGGATAGAAACTGTAGACCTCGGGGCCGTTCACGATGAACTTCCAGTTAAATACAGAAAAGCTTCTATCTCTGCCAATCAAGAGCTAGAACGCCGCCGTTTGTTCAATACAAAAGCGTATAATCTATTCGTTAAGGGCAAATCTAAAGCGATTACTGTGCAAGATTTCTACGAGTTTGCACGTGTGAACCAATATTTTCAGATCAAAACCAGACAGCGGCGATACGCAATCATAGCGAACGCGGTAAGCGATGATGATATCCTATCGAAATTGTGGGATTTGCTTCAAACGAAATTTTCAAAGGAGATGGAGTAATGGCGAGACAACGCTCTATTGAGGTCACTTCGCATGTGGCTCGGGATTTTCTTCAGAATGCTGCATATTTTAATACCATGTCCAAAGTGGTTTGGGAATACGTTGCTAACTCTTTGGATGCTATCAAAGATGACATTCAAACAGTCATTGCCGTTGAGATAACAAGCCGCGAAGTTAGCATATCCGACAATAGTCGTGGTATGTCCAGAAAAGAATTAAGCAGCTTTTTTCAGATGCATGGGGAGAATATCCTTAGAAAACAGGGACGGAGAGTCCGAGGTCGATTTGGTACAGGAAAATGTGCCGCTTTTGGCTTGGCAAATTCCCTTCGGATTGACACAATTCAGGCGGGTTTGAGGAATATCGTTGAATTACACAGGAAAGACATTGAACAAGCACAAAGTGGTGCCCCGTTTTCGGTTCGGGATATTGAAGTAAATCAGTCAACAGATGAAGACGATGGGACCATGGTTGTCATTCGTGAGCTCAACATAAAACGTCCGGACATTGACAAGGTGATTGCATACGTTGAACGCCATCTCAGTCGTTACCGCACCCGTGCCCATGTTACTGTGAACGGGCATGTTTGCAAGTTTAAGGAACCGCCGTCTGTAGCGCAATTTGAACGCCTTCCGCCGACAGGGGTTGCCAAACACATTGGTAACGTATCCCTGAATGTGAAGGTGTCTCCTGTACCGTTAGAAGAGGATACGCGAGGAATTGACATTTTATCACACGGTATCTGGCATGAAACGACGCTCGCAGGAATTGAGAGAAAAGAGAGTGCGAATCAAATTTTTGGACAGATTGATGTCCCAATCTTGGAGGATGGCGAATGGCCCATTCCAGCTTTCGACAACACGAGAAATAACACATTGAACCGACAAAATCCTGTAGTCGTGGTGCTGCTAGGTTGGCTTTCAGAGGAGCTCGAAGAAATCAGATTAGCACTTGTGAAACAAGCTCGTGAAAAGCGTCAATCAGAAATGGAAACGAAACTGGCAAAAGAAGCGGATAGGATCTCGAACATCCTCAACCAAGACTTCGCGCAACAAGAGATGGACCTTGAAATGATCCAAAGGGTTAGGCGTTCTAGGAGTAGAAGGGCACTGGGAAATACCCCGAAGCCGAAACCGATTACACCCCCAGAAAACAAACCCAAGCCGAGAAAAAATCCAAGTGGAGAGAACGAAAAACGCAGAAAAGCGGTTTTCTCGATTGAATTTGAGCGTGTTACCACCGATCAAAATAGATCAAGGTATGCTAGCGATACAAAGACGATTTTTATAAATTTAGATCATCCCCAAATCGCTAGTGCATTGGAAACTGGAGGCAATTCTACCGATTCACGAGAGTTTCGAGAAGTTTGCTATGAAGTTGCAGCGGTTGAATATGCGATTGCTTTGCCTTATGAAAAACTTGAGAAGGATGAGCTATATCCCGCAGAAGACGCGTTGTTTGATGTAAAGGAGACCATTGATCGGGTAACTAAGCGGTTTATGGAGCGGTTTCATACTACTAGTAGTTAGACACGCTTTACCATACACATTGCGCTCCGCTGGAGCGCGGGGATTAAACGCATCAACATTCTATAAACATATCGCTCCGCTGGAGCGAAGGATTGGACACACCAACGTTAACGACAATCCGATGGATTTTCAATACCTCTAGAGTACATACAAGGAAAACAATCATGCGAACGACACACAAATGGACTGATGAAACAGCAACGATTTGCGTCGAAGGATTAGATCAAACGGTACGGATGCTCCACGTCACCGATTCACACATTGCCCTCATCGACGACCGTGACGCTGAACATATAGAGGCTTGTCAGGGGGCGTGCGAACGTTTTGCATCAAGAGAACAGATCTTCGACAAGCTGATGGAAGACGCCAAAGAGAGCTCTCTGGATCTGGTTGCGTTGACGGGCGATATGGTGCATTTCCCCTCTCAAGCGGGTGTCGAAACCCTCGCAAAGTCAATTGATAAAGTAGACGTACCGACGCTGTATACCTCTGGAAACCACGACTGGCATTATCCAGGGATAGAGGGACGAGGGGAATTACGGGAGGAGTGGTGGGGTGCATTGGCACCACTGCATCACGGACAGGCGGCGTATGCCCAACATGAAATCGGTGGCATCCAATTTTTATTGGTCGATGATTCCATCTATCAGATAGACGAAGAACAGACAGCGTTTGTGGACACACATTTGGCAAACGGGCTGCCAACGGTGCTGCTTATCCATATCCCTCTGAGTCTTCCAACACTACGGGAGCCAACATTAGAACGCTTTGAGAATCCAATTTTAATTGCCGATCCGGACTGGGCCCCTGAGGGTCGAGATCGGTGGGGTACGGGAGAAAATCTACCGCCAACCTTAGAATTTGCGCGTACTCTTGTGCGGGCGGAGAACCTTGTTGCTGTTTTCTGTGGCCACATTCATTTTGCACATACAGATAGCATCAATCTCAATGCTGTTCAGTACGTGGGAGCTCCTGGGTTTGATGGGGCGAGCCGGTTGGTGGAGTTTCGTCCACTGTAGGGAGCGCAGATCTGCGTTCCGTACGAGTGAGTAGGCAAAGGAAATATACATTTGGGGTTGAAACCTGCCACGCCATTTGTTAAAATAAATTTTAGGAGTTACGCAGCTCAGTTTGTAGTAGCGCGTTCATGGCGCGTTTTTCCCTCCCCCTGCTTGCTTTCCCCACCGCTTGCGGGGGGACTAAGGTGGGACGGGCGATAAATCGCCCTACTACAAACCTAAGCCCTTATTGTAGTTGCCCGTTCCGTATCGGGGCAGGGATGCCCCTCCCACGGACAGGTCAGAGGCTTTAAATGTTCAACTGCGTAAGTCCTAATATCATATCAGAAAGGGTAGCACTATGCAGAAACTGACAAAGCTATTCTGGCTGCTGACGTTCATCGGTTTTCTTCTAATTTGCCTTCCAACTTTTGCTCAAGTCTTAGACTCTCGGAACGGAGAGGGAACAGTTGAACCGCAGGTATCCCCCGATTCCTTCGATGAAACTTCAGATGCACAGGAGATGCCTTCACGAAAGTATGTTGAGTTAGCGATCAAGGGCCCGCTTGCAGAGGTCAGACCCACATTTGTATTTTCGCCCCAAGTCAAAACCCTCCGAAGCATAACAAAACAGATCGACAAAATCCGCAGGGACGACGAAGTTGTCGGCGTCTTACTGAAGATAGAGGGACTCGGAATCGGTTGGGCGAAGCTACAGGAACTCCGTGACAAAATTATCCAACTCCGAAGCGATGGAATTGAAGTCATCAGTTATCTCGAAAGCGGTGGCAATGTCGAATATCTGCTTGCCTGCGCCGCGGATCGGATAGTGTTGATGCCGGCAGGGATGGTCGGTTTGACAGGACTGCGGGCTGAAGTGATGTTTTACAAAGGACTTCTGGATAAACTAGCGGTTAAAGCGGATATGTACGCTGTCGGCAAGTATAAATCGGCGATTGAGCCATACATGCGAGACAGTATGTCAGAAGCCCAAAGAGAGGCAATGAATGCGATTCTCGATGACCTTTATGTGCAGCAGGTTGAAATGATTGCCAACGGACGGGGTGACATTGATGCGGCGTTGGCTGCAGATCTCATTGATCAGGGCCCCTTTACCGCCGCAGAAGCACATCAGGCAAAACTAGTTGATACAATCCAATACTACGACGAACTGGTGCAATCAATTGAGGAACGCGTGGCGGAAAAAGCTGCAGTTGTGTCGGAATACGGCAAAAAATCGACGGAAGCACCCGAACTCACCGGCTTTGCGGGTTTCATGAGGCTTTTTTCGATGCTTGCATCCTCAAAGCAGCCAATCTCTGGGGAAGGAAAACCAAAGGTTGCATTAATTTATGCCACCGGTCCCATCATGTCCGATGCCCCTACCAGTCCGTTCACAACCGGGCAAGTTATTACCCCCGGCGTAATGGCAAAGGCACTCCGTGAAGCCCGCGAGAATAGTGACATTCAAGCGGTTATAATGCGGGTTGATAGTCCCGGTGGGTCTGCGGTCGCATCAAACGCCATTTGGCGAGAGGTGCTGCTGACGCAGCGGGAAAAACCCCTTATCGTATCAATGTCGGACGTTGCCGGATCGGGTGGGTATTACATCGCTATGGCTGCAGGGGTGATTGTCGCTGAACCGGGGACAATTACCGGCTCGATTGGGGTCCTCGGCGGCAAACTCAATCTCAAAGGACTCTACAACAAAATCGGGTTGACAAAAGAGGTTATCACACGCGGGCAGAATGCGAATCTCTATTCGGATTACGGCGATTTTACGCCGACAGAGCGTGAACGGTTGCAGAAATTGTTAGAGACGATTTATCATGATTTTGTCCGAAAAGCTGCGGAAGGCAGGGATAAAACCGAAGCGGCGATTCATGAACTCGCGCAAGGACGGATCTGGACGGGAAAACAGGCGAAGGAGATTGGGCTTGTCGATGAACTCGGTGGACTCGATACCGCACTCGCAATTGCCAAAAAACAGATTGCGCTAGATCCCACCGATGAAATTGATATCATTATATTGCCGAAGCCGAAGACGTTCTTTGAAACGCTGATAGAGGATATGGAGATGGACATACGGCTTCCGATAACGCCTCACCTTTCATTGCCGACACCAATTAAACATACTTTGCCGAGTTTTTACTGGCTGCATCTGTTTGTCAATGAACCTGCCGCAACGGTGATGCCGTTTGAGATTGTCATCCGGTAGGGTAGGTACAAGGGAGAGAGACGAATTGACTCGGATTAAGATTTGTGGAATCACTAATATTGACGATGCACTGATGGCAATTGATGCGGGTGCGGATGCCCTCGGCTTCAATTTTGTCCCTGATACACCACGCTATCTCAAAGATACAAAAGCTGCGGCAAAGATTATCGAACAACTTCCCCCTTTCATTACAACCGTTGGACTATTCGTCAACGCAGCTCCGGAGGTGATTCAGGCAACCGCCGATGAATGCTATCTGGAAATGCTACAGTTACACGGCGATGAATCCCCTCAATTCTGTCAGGCGTTCAATCGCAGGGTGATCAAAGCGGTACGAGTCAAAGATGAATCGAGTTGTTCTCATCTGTCCGATTACTGTGTCAGTGGATATCTGCTAGATACCTATGTCAAGGGCGCAATGGGGGGCACAGGGGTGGCGTTTGACTGGCGTCTCGCCGTAAAGGCGAAACAGTACGGTCGGATTATCCTCGCAGGTGGGCTCAATCCTGATAATGTTGGGGCAGCTGTCCAGCAGGTGCGTCCCTATGGCGTTGATGTCAGTAGCCGCGTTGAGGCGAGCCCCGGGCGAAAGGATCCGGTCAAAGTGGGCGCATTTATTCAGAATGTGAGAGAGGTGGATAGCAAATGGAAACAATCGAACTGATTTACAAACGCCCACCGAATCGCATAAACCACTTTCCGCAAAATCTACTTTATGAAGACGACGACGTTATTGTCACCACCCAACGAATCAAACCTTCCAGTCCAATCATCATTGACGGTGTAACTGTTCTTGGGGATAACTACCGGGCAGTTTGGTTTGTCTTCGCCAACCGCTGGTATGATATAGGGAAAATCTATAATCTTGAAGACCACTTCACAGGGTACTATTGCGACATCATCTTACCGATGAAACGGACGGATACCCATTTTGAAATAACCGATTTATTTTTAGATTTGTGGGTTTCACCGGATGGCAGCTATCAGGTTGAAGATGAAGATGAATTCGAGTCAGCTATAGCACACAATTGGATACAGACCGATTTGGCAGATCAGGCGAGAAATGCACTGCAAGATTTGATTGCTGAAATTGAATCCGGTGCTTTCCCACCAGCGATTACGAATCGGTGGTGAGCGCAGCAAAAAGGAACGCAAAGACGCCAAGGTGCTAGGACGCTAAGAAAGATAGGGCTGACGCAGTTGAACGGTCATAGCGAAACCCTCACACATTATCCATTACGCTTTATGGAGGTCTTTATGTCCACAATAACCAACGGGGCAGTTCGAGACGATTTCCGGCTTTTTGCCGGACGTGCCAATCCGGAATTGGCGAAGGAGATTGCTACGATTCTGGGAGTTGAATTGGGGAAAATTTCAGTCAGCACGTTTCCCGGAGATGAAACCCATGCCCAAGTTGAAGAGAGCATCCGAGGGGCTGACATCTATATTGTGCAGCCAACCTCCCCACCGACAAATGATACTCTGATGGAGTTGTTGGTCATGATTGACGCGATGAAGCGGGCATCTGCCCGCCAAATCACGGCTGTGATTCCCTATTTCGGCTATGCACGACAGGACCACAAATCGACAGGACGAGAACCGATTAGTGCGAAATTGGTAGCAAACCTGCTAACAGTCGCAGGCGCGAATCGGGTTGTCGCCGTTGATCTGCACGCCGCGCAGATCCAAGGTTTCTTCGATATCCCCGCCGACCATTTGACCGCCCTGCCAACGCTGGCAGATTATTTCAAGGAAAAGCAGATTGAAGATGGCGTAATCGTGTCTCCCGACGCCGGGCGGGCGAAACTGGCGGAGAAGTATGTCGATATGCTCGGCATGCCGCTGGCATTCATGCACAAACAGCGAAGCGGGATTGGTGGGAGAGAGGTGAAGGTCGTAACCAAAATCATCGGCGACGTTGTGGACAAAACCCCAATTATTATTGATGATCTCGTAACGAGTGGAAGCATTTATCAGCAGGCGGATGCCATCGTCGAGGCGGGTGCCAAGCCAGCATATCTTAGTATTACGCATCCCGTGCTTGTTGGTCCCGCGCTAGTACGTCTGAACCGTCCCTCAATTCAGGAGGTTGTTGTCACCAATACGATTCCCGTTCCTGCTGAGAAACGGATCGGCAACAAAGTCAAGGTACTGTCTATTGCCCCACTGCTTGCTGAAGCGATTCTGAGAATTCATCAGCGACGCTCTGTGAGTCAGGTTTTCTTTGATCAGAAGCTGGTTTTTCCGGTGTAGTGCATGGTAGGGAACGCAGATCTGCGTTCCCTACGTTTACCTTCTGCGAAATCTATGCTCAACTTTGGAGGTGTAAAGTGAAATTCAAACGTGAGGATATTTTAAGCCGATTGCGGCAAAATATTGATGCAGGCAAACCGATTATCGGTGCAGGCGCAGGAACTGGTATCTCTGCCAAGTGTGAAGAGGCTGGCGGTGTGGATCTCATCGTGATTTATAACTCCGGCCGTTTTCGCATGGCGGGTCGAGGATCGCTTGCAGGGATGATGCCCTACGGCGATGCAAACCAAATCGTGGTTGAGATGGCAAGCGAAGTGCTGCCGGTTGTTCAAAATATACCTGTGCTTGCAGGTGTCTGCGGGACAGATCCGTTTCGCCTGATGGATGTATTTCTCAAACAGATCGACGCAATCGGTTTCTCTGGAGTGCAAAATTTTCCAACTGTAGGTTTAATTGATAGCACATTTCGACAAAATCTGGAAGAGACGGGGATGGGGTATGGACCAGAGGTAGAGATGATTCGCACCGCCCATAATCTCGGTATGTTGACAACGCCCTACGCCTTCAACGCGTCAGAAGCAGAACAGATGGCAGATGCCGGTGCCGATATCCTTGTTGCCCACATGGGACTGACGACGAAGGGAAGTATCGGCGCAAAGACAGCGTTGACGCTTGAAGAATCCGCCGAACGCGTGCAAGCCATCCATGACGCAGCGAAGTCAGTCAACCCTGAAATCATGGTCATCTGTCACGGTGGTCCCATCGCTGAACCAGAAGATGCCCAATATATCCTCGACAACACAACCGGAGTTGTTGGGTTCTACGGTGCGTCTAGTGCCGAACGTCTGCCAACGGAACGTGCGATTACCGCCCAAATTGAGTCGTTCAAGTCAATTCACCTGTCGTGAGTAGGAAGGAGGTATTGATGCAAAAACCAAAATCCTCTCAAGCATGTGCGAAATACGAGGCGGATGGGTTCTACCTTTTCCCGGAGGCTGTTATTGATAGCGCAGTCATTGAACGTGCCATCGAAGGCATGGATGCGGTCCGAGCAGGAGAATACGAAACAGGCACCCCGCCGCGGCCGTCAGCTTGGAACCCCGGTGACGATCCAAAGAAGCTATGCAAGATAGAGATGTCTCAGATTGCGAACCGTGCGATCATGGAGTTGGTCAGCCAACCGTCAATTGGAAAGCTGGCAGCGGAGATTACAGGTGCACAGATGGTACAGGTGTGGTGGGTACAACTTCTCTACAAGCCGCCCGCTGACCCCGATGGACTTACCCCAACGAACATCGGCTGGCATCAAGACCGTCACTACTGGCAGGTATGGGAGGAAGGCAGCGAGCTCCTCACAGCGTGGGTTGCACTCAGCGATGTTACCTCGGAAGCCGGTCCGATGAAATTTGTTCGCGGTTCGCATAAGTGGGGATTGCTCGACCATAGCGATTTCTATGGACAAGACCACGAAACGCAGCGTGAAGAAATCGAAGTACCTGACGGTGAAAGCTGGGAGGAGGTCCCCGCCGTTCTTCGCCCCGGTGGTATTAGTTTCCACGATAACCTCACCTATCATGGCAGCGGTCCGAACCTTTCAGGGAAACCACGGCGGAGTTTTGCAATCCATCTGCGTACGGAAAAGTCTAGACCGGTTGACAATCTCCGGGGTGGATTAACGGCATTCATTGATACACCTACACACTGTCCGGTGATCTATCGGAAGCCATAAAAGGAGTTTTTCTGATGAAAGGCGTCGTCAAATATCAGCGCGGTGACGGGTTCACCGACCTCCGTGATGTTGATGTTCGGGAGCCCAACGCCAACGAAGTGCTCATTGAGGTGCACAGTGCGGGGATTTGTGGGTCGGATCTGCACATCCATCACGATCACATCAACCTCCCGATGAGACCGCCGGTTGTCATCGGCCACGAATTTAGCGGCACGATTATTGCATGTGGTTCCGACATTAGCCGCGTCAAAGTCGGGGATCGAGTGACGGTTGAACCCACTTTCTCGATCTGTGGACGTTGCGACTACTGCCGCTCAGGATTTTATAATCTGTGTAATCATCGGGAGATTATCGGCTACTGGCATAACGGAGCGTTCGCAAAATATTGCACCACCCCCGAACACGGCTTACATAAACTTCCCGAAAACGTAGATTTGACCGCTGGCTCATTGACGGAGCCGGTCGCTTGCTGTGTGCACGGTGTCATCGAGCAGACGAAAGTTTCCGCCGGTGACTTTGTTGTGATAACCGGGCCAGGGACGATTGGACTGCTCAGTTTACAAATAGCGAAGGCAGAAGGAGGTATTGTCATTGTGTGTGGCACCTCCGTTGATGCAAATCGGCTCAGACGTGCGGCAGAACTCGGCGCAGCCCTAACGATCGACGTTGAAAAGGAAGATGCGGTAGAAATTATCAAGGCACATACCAACGGCTACGGTGCCGATGTTGTCTTGGAATGTTCGGGGGCAGCACCAGCAGCGTCGCTAGGCATTGAGCTGGCTCGCAAGCGTGGGAAGTATACACAGATGGGTTTGTTCGGTAATCCAATCAAGGTTGACTTTGAACAGATAGCCTTTAAGGAACTTCAGGTGACGGGCTTCATCTCGCAGAAGAAAACCGCATGGGAGCGCGCGCTTAAACTGATGGAGCACGGCATGGTTTCCACGAAGGCGTTGATTACCCATGAAATGCCCATTTCCGAATGGCAAACAGCATTCGATCTCTTTGAAAAGCGGGAGGGATTGAAGTTGATGTTGCGCCCTGAATAGTGTCGCGCCTTGGTCGCAGGAATGTAGCGCGAACTGTATGAGGTTTCAGAAAATAATTCGGTAATTCTATATTTTCCCCACGCCCCGTAGGTGCGGTTTCCAACCGCACGGCCTAGTCGGGTGTGTTGAATCGGCGCAGTTAGAAACAGCGCCTACCAAGCGGGAGAACGGTAGGGGCGGTTTCCAACCGCCCCGATTTTCTGCTAAATTACCGAATTAATCTTCATTTATTTTGCGAACTGAGATCACAATCTAACAGATTGTGGTAAAAAAAATACTTTAAGGAGAAAACAGAATGGCAAACGCAAAGATACTGATTGTTGAAGACGATTGCGCTGTTGCTAAAGATATCGAAGAAAAACTAGAAACGCTAGGATATACCGTTCTCCCCACCGTTTCATCCGGGGTGCAAGCGATTGCAAAAGTGGCAGAAATGCGTCCCGATTTAATCCTGATCGACACAGGACTTGAGGGGGAGATGGATGGCGTTGAAGTTGCTAGGGAGATATATAACCGTTTCGATATTCCAGTGGTATATCTGACCGATTATGTAAACGAAGAGCTATTGGAGAAGATAAAGACAACCCGGGCATTTGGCCATGTATTCAAACCGTATGGAATAGAACAATTACACCTGAGTATCGAAAATCACCTTCATTGGTATAAGGAAGATCGGGCGATAGAGAAGGAGTTAAACCAAACCGTTGATAAGCTTCAAAATCAGACGCAACTGATGGAAGCTGTTTTTGATAGTATTTGCGATGGGGTGATCGCCGTCGATACGGATGGGCAATACCTCATGGTTAATCCAAAGGCGCAGGAGACGACTGGCGGTGCCTTTCCAACATACGCCCCGATTGATGAACGCCCTAAGCGTTATGGTCTCTTTTACCCTGACGGCGAAACACTCTTTTCAGGAGATGAGTTGCCGCTCACGCGTGCCATGCGCGGTGAGACGACGGACAACATCGAAATGTTTGTGTGCAACGATAGCCAACCGGAGGGTGCCTTTATCAATGTGAATGGAAGACCGATCCGCGACAAACAAGGCACCTTAAAAGGGGGCGTTATTGTTTTTCACGATCATACCGAGCTCAGGACGGTACAAGCCAAATTGGAACAAACGATTGGCGCACTACGCACGCAGGCCCAACTGATGGAAACTGTTTTTGATAGCATGGCTGATGGCATAATCGTCACTGATACAGACAGCAACCTGTTATTCTCCAACCAAAAGGCGACACAAGTTTTCAATTTGGAAGTAATGACGCCGGACCTACTTCCGAGTGCGTGGGCGGAGCGAGGGGGGCTTTTTGACACCGATAAAGAGACATACCTTTCGACCGATCGCAATCCCCTCCTACGGGCCCTGCGGGGTGAGACGACAGACAATGCGGAGGTGTTTGTACGCAATCGGTTTTCCCCGGATGGAATTCATCTCAACGTCAATGGTCGTCCCCTATTGAACGCTGACAATGAAGTTACGGCCGGTGTGGTCATCTTTCGTGACACAACAAAGGATAAAGAGGCAGCAGCCAAATTGGAACAAACCATCGGCGAATTGCGCGGTCAAACTCAACTGATGGAAACTGTTTTTAATGGGATAAGTGATGGTCTCGTCGTCGCTGATTCAACGGGCGAAGTGTTGATCTCCAATCCAAGTCTCCGCCGAATGTTCAATATGGACGGTGTTGAAGCCTCCTCCCCCAGCGAATGGTCTGAAACATACGGTATTTTCTACCCTGATAAAGAGACATACGTTCCAGTGGATCAGCTACCCCTCTTTCGCGCTATGCGGGGTGAGGAAATACGTGAGCAGGAGTTCTTTATACATAATAAGAACAAGGGATTTGGGTCTTATATCAGTGCCAGCGCGACCCCTTTACGGAGCGTTGACAATCAGGAGATTATTGGCGGTGTGGGCCTTATTCGCGACATTACCCAACATAAAGAAGCAGAGATTGAGTTGAAGCGGACACTGCTGGAGCAGCAAGAGCAGACGCGACTGATGGATACCGTTTTTAGTAGTATGAATGAGGGGCTCATCGTTAGCAGTTCAGAGGGGCAAATATTGTTTACCAATCCGAGTGTGAAACAGATGTTCGGTGTTGTAGAGACCCCGGATCTGCCCATCAGCGAGTGGAGTAAAAAGTGCGGTATTTTTTATGCTGATAAAAAAACACACGTGCCAATCGATCAGATTATGAAATCACTCGAATCTATTTTGGGAGATAGGCAGCTAATCGAAGAGGAGTTATTTATATGCAATGAGCAACATAGGGATGGAATTAACATCCTGAGCAGTGTCTACCCTTTACGTGATGAAAGTCAACAGATTACAGGTTGGGTGAATGTTATTCGTGACATCACAAAGGACAAAACAGCAGCGGCAGAGTTGACAGAAATGATGACGCAATTACAAGACCAAGCGCAGCTGATGGAAACTGTCTTTAATAGTGTCAGCGATGGCGTAGTCGTCACCGATGAAAAGGGGGAATTTTTACTCGTTAACCCAAGTGCGACGCAGATTACGGGTATGGCGGCAACGGACACGCCACCCGATCAATGGAGTGAAAGATACGGCACTTTTTATCCCGATAAAGTGACCCGCGTCCCTACTGAGGAATTGCCGCTCGTTCAGGCCATGCAGGGGCAGATAACAGATGGAGTAGATCTGTTTTTATGCAATTACGAAAATCCAGAAGGTGTTTTTATTAACGTCAGTGGAAGGCCGCTACAGGGCCAGCATGATAATGTGAGAGGGGGCGTGATTGTTTTCCGCGATGTGACGAAGATCAAAAACACAGAGGCCAGGTTAGAGCAAACCGTTGAGGAGCTGCGTGACCAGACCCGATTAATGGATATCGTTTTTAATAGCATCAGCGATGGAGTGGTCGTTATGGATGAGAAGGGACAATTCCTAAAAGCGAATCCAGCTGTCGAACGGATGACCGGCCCCCCCGTGGCGGATATAGAGCTTAGCCGTGCCTCCGAGCAATACAGTGCCTTTCAGCCGACTGAAGAATCACTTTTTCCCGTAGATGACCTTCCGATCGTACGGGCTGTCAACGGTATAGCGACAGACAACGTCGAAATGCGTATAAAAGCACCAGAACTGTCAGAGGACCTTTATCTCAGTGTGAGTGGAAGACCGCTATTCGATGAAGACAACACTTTGAGAGGGGGCGTCGCCGTCGCCCGCGATATCACGGAACTCAAGCGGACAGAGAACCAGTTAAAAACAACAATCGCCCAACTGGAGAGTCAGACCCAACTGATGGATACTGTTTTTAATAGTATCAGCGATGGGGTGGTCGCTGCCGATAGCGAAGGGAAATACTTCATGTTTAACGCGGCTGCAAAACGAATGACCGGTCGCGATATGCAGCCCACAGAGATGAAGGATCTCGTTGAACAGGTCGGCTTCTTTTTACCCGATCAAAAAACACGCTTCCCTGACGATCAACTTCCAATTGCCCGTGTCCTCCGCGGTGAGATGGTAGACAACGTTGAGATGTTTATGTACAATCCGTCGACAATGGAGGCGGGTATTCATTTAAGTGTCAGCGCGAGCCCCCTATATGACGCACAAGGGACTTTGGCAGGAGGAGTGTCCGTTTCGCGCGATGTTACGGCACTCAAGCGGACAGAGAACCAGTTGAGAAAATCAATTACCCAACTCGAACATCAGACGCAGTTAATGGATATTATTTTTAATAGTATCAGCGACGGTGTAGTCGTTTGCGATGAGAACGGGAACTACATAATGGTTAATCCAGCCGCGGAACACATGGTCGCCCAACAGATAGAGGGCGACCTTAACTACGCAGCTGATCAATACGGTCTCTTTGAACCCGATACAAATACCCTGTTTCCTTTAGAGGAACTACCGCTCACACGGGCCGTCAAGGGTGAATCGACAGACAACATCGCGATGCGTATCCAGAATCCGGGACTGCCAGGAGATGTGTATGTCAGTGTCAGTGGGAGACCCCTATTTGACGCGAAGGGCAAATCGAGAGGCGGCGTTGTCGTTGCCCGTGATATCACGGAACTCAAGCGGACCGAGACCCAGTTGAGGGAATTGATCGGCCAACTCGAACATCAGACCGAACTGATGGAATCCATTTTTAATAGTATCAGTGACGGTGTGGTGGTCGCAGATGAGAATGGTCACTTTACAATGTTTAATCCGAGCGCGGAAAGGATCGTCGGCATGGGTGCCGTAGAGGGGGCCCCCGATGACTGGTCGGATCACTACGGGCTCTTCCTTCATGATAAAGTCACCCCGTTTCCGCCGGAAGAGCTGCCGCTTGCCCTCGCCCTCAATGGTCAGGCGGTGGACGACGTTGAGTTGTTCGTACGCAATCAGAGCCTGCCAGACGGGGCTTATATCAGTGTCAACGCGAGACCGTTGCGGTCCGCAGGTGAGATTGGAGGCGGTGTGGCCGTTTTTCGAGATGTAACGGAACGGGTCCTCGCCGAAGAAGCGTTGGCGCAGGCATTCGCACAAGGACGGTTGGAAATCGTCGAGACCATCCTGCACAATATCGGCAACGCCATCAACAGCGTAACGGTAGGAATTAACACTCTCCACCAGAATGTGACGGATAACCGGCTAGTAAACCGCTTCTCCGGGCTTGCCAATATGGTTCAAGCGCATCAATCCGATTGGGGAGATTACATTAAAAATGACCCGAAAGGCCAGCAGGTGCTCCCGTTTATGATCGCGCTCGCCGCAGATTTTACCGAGCAGAATAAACAGTTGGAGGAAACACTCGGGCGCGTCAGGGATCGGGTGACGCATATCGTGGATATTATCCGTACGCAAAAAGCCTCGCATCAAACGGATAGTATGACGCGGAAAAATGTCGAACTTCGGAAGGCAATTTTGAACGCGGTGAAGCTACAACAAGATTCAATTGACAAACGCGGCATCTACGTAGAGGTCGACTGCGAAAATGCACCCGAAGAGATTTGGATTCAGGAGAGCCAATTTCATCAAATGTTGGTTAATCTGTGCAAAAATTCGATTGAAGCCATTGATGAGCTCATTCGATCTAGCGGCCTCAATGATGCGCCGCGCATCGCGATCAAAGCCTATACCAGTGGAGATTTTCTATACCTTGATGTCACCGATAACGGTATCGGTATGACATCGACAAACGCCAAGTTAATTTTTACCGCCGGTTATACAACGAAAGAATCGGGGACCGGGCTCGGGCTGCATTCGAGTGCGAATTTTGTAATCGCAGCTGGCGGGAAAATTGAGCCTCTGAGCGGAGGTGTCGGCAAAGGCACAACGATGCGAATTACGCTGCGGTCCGCTTCAATTATGCCGCGAGACAGCAATCTCTCGTAGCTCATTCCCTGTAGGGGCAACCCACCTGCCCCTACTGCTCCTATGTCGATTAATGGAAACGGTTTGTCGGTCGGGCAGGAATGCCTGACTGACGGTTAAGTGTTACGCGGTTGGGCGGGGATGCCTGACCTGCACGTGATGTACTATGAACGCGCTACGACGAAATCAAGTGCGTAATTCGTAACCTAGCAATTGGAGTTATTTTTTAATGGAATCAAACGAGTATTGGAACTATCGTGTTTTAGTTGTTGATGACGAGGCGGGAATCCACACCGACTTTCAGGAGATGTTGAATCCCAGCGGCGCGCAGACATTAACGGATAATTTGGCAGCGATGCTGCTTGATGAGGATGCAGAAGATAAGGCCGACTTTCTGCCCAACTTTGAACTTTTGCATGCGACAGGCGGAGAGGAAGCGTACAAAATCGTACGCGAGGCAAAGGAATCGAATCAGCCGATTGCGGTTGCCTATATTGATGTCAGAATGCCCCCGGGCATTGATGGCGTTGAAACTATCCGCCGAATCAGACAGATTGAAAAGGACATTGAGATCATTATCATGACGGCTTACACGGATAAGCCGCTCCCTGAAATTGTCCGCGATATGGAATTGCTTCACAAGCTGCTCTATATCCGAAAACCTGTCGCACCAGAGGAGATTCAGCAAATCACGCGTGCCCTTGTCGAAAAGTGGAACATTGAACAGGAGTTAGTCGAAAAACAGCAGCAACTCATAACCAGCCATCAAAGGCTTGAAACCAGCCATCAAAGACTTGAAACGGTGCTTGACTCTACGACAGATGCCATCGGTATGTTCGATGACGAGGGGCACCTATTGTTTGCGAATCAATACTATCAGCAGTTGTTTGACCTCACAGAAAGCCAACTGAGGCAGATGGCACCGGAGGACCTCAAAGCCCGGATGCAAGCCCGTTTCCAAGAGCCCCAGCTATTGGGGGCCGAGGGAGGCACCCATCTTGAAAATCTTGAAAATATGTTGGAGGAGATTGGAGAAGCGGACGAGTCTGAACCGAGGTTGTTTTATCGATCGACCACCCCGGTATGGAATAGTCATGGCGACTGTGTCGGTAACGTTGTCAGTTTCCGTGACATGTCCGAGGAGCTGAAGATTCAGGAGATGAAAGCCGAGGTATTTCGCTTACGTACCGAACTTGAAACGACCTACTCCTTCGGTGAAATTGTAGGCAAAAGCCAAAGAATGCAACAGACATTCACGCTGATGCAACGGGCGGCTGAAAGCGATATCACCGTGCTGATTTCAGGAGAAAGTGGGACCGGCAAGGAGTTGGTCGCAAACGCTATACACTTTAACGGTCCGCGAAAAGCGGAGCCATTTGTTACTGTTAATTGCGCTGCCATTCCAGAGACACTTATCGAAAGCGAGTTGTTCGGACATGAACGAGGGGCTTTCACGGGGGCCACAGAGAAACGAATCGGGAAGTTTGAGCATGCGAATCGAGGGACCATTTTTCTGGATGAAATTGGTGATATGCAATTGGCCCTGCAAGCGAAATTGTTGCGGGTCCTCCAAGAGCGGCAGGTCCAGCGGGTCGGCGGCACAGCCAATATCCCGATTGACATCCGAGTGCTGGCAGCGACAAATCAGAATTTAGAGGAAGCGGTAAAAGCGGGCACCTTCCGGCAGGATCTGTTCTATCGGATCACGACGTTCCCAATTGTGGTGCCCCCGCTTAAAGACCGGCGCGAGGATATTCCCCTTTTGGCAAACCATTTTCTAAAAAAATACGCCAAACATACCGATAAATCCATCAGCGCGATTTCCGCCAATGCCTTACGGTTGTTGATGCAGTATGATTTTCCCGGCAATGTACGCGAACTAGAAAACATCATTGAACGCGCTGTTTTGCTTGAGACCACAGAGCTGTTACAACCGAACAACCTGCCTCCGCAGATCGTGTCAATGATTTCTTCCCAACCTGTCTCCTTCCCTTCCGACCGGACAGAAATCCTGCCGCTTGAAGAGGTCGAACGGCAAACACTTGCCCACGCGCTCAAAGTGACGAACAATAATATCACGAAGACTGCCCAAGCATTAAGAATCGATCGGTCGACCCTTTATCGAAAACTGAAGTTGTATCAACTCCCCGCATCGGATTAAGGTTAGGAGTTGCCGCGTTCTGTTTTGAACTACCGGGGTAATTGTCGGTCTCCTGCGTTTATGTAGGTCGAGATTCATATCTCGACACAAAACTGTCGATTTTGGAAAATCGACCTACAATAGGACAACCACAAGGGTTGCCAGATGTAGCGGCAAGTCTTGTGCCTGTCCGTCGAAGGCTCTCCGATGCACTCTCCTCAACTGCCGTAAAATGAAACAGTGTTGTGTTTTGCAACACATCGCCTCACATCCCGCGTCATTACAGGCTCCTCGCCAATTTTCCCCATCTAACCCGTTCCAACTGTTGTATTTTGAAACACTTCCAATCATCCATCACCACTCTCTATTTACCTATCCATATCCTCCAAAAGCTAGTCTATCAAAGGGTTTTGGGCGCAATTCCAGTTTGTAAAGTTTTGGTCCGTCTTTTGTAAAAAGTTGGCACGATTTATGCAATCTATTGCGACAACCTAATAAATAAATCGTTTTTTTAACTTAATTGCCAAATAATGGAGGATAACTCAATGACAATAACAAATACCTGGATAAAAACAGTTGAACGAGTAAAAACGACTAAAACCCTACTGATTCTCTTTTGTGGACTTACGAGCATTTTTCTCCTGACCCCTACCGAGTCTACCGCTGTTGAGACCGTCATTGGTGACATTACAGTCGCAATCAGCGATACGGTCAAAGTAACCGCACACGGGTCTGTGGGATTGGCTGCCACCTTCTCGGTTGATAAACTAGTTACGGAGAAACCGATGGTGGAAAAATTGGAAGGCACCTACGTCGGTGAGTTTGAGGTTATCGAAGGCAAACACCCCGATGGGATTTATGATGTCGCTGTCAATCTCAACGGTGTGATTAAAGTGCAGGAAAAGGTGCTTATTATTGATAAAACCCCTCCAACGCTATGGGAAGTCGAAACTCGCCGAACTGTTGCCAATGGCAATACGTTGCCCTTTGCAGTGAACATTGGCGAGTTCGGATTGGCTGTCACGGCAGATATTTCGGCACTTGATACGACGCAATCCCAACCGGTTTCACTTCTCCCCGGTGAGAATGGGGTGTATAGCGCAGAAATCGCAATCAGTAAGGATAACATCGCGGCGAATGGCGTAAAGGAGATTCTAATCACCGCCAAAGATACAGCGGGCAACACATCTCGACTGACCGCCAGTGTCACCTTAAACAACCTGAATTACCTGACCGAACTGCTGCCGAACTACCCGAATCCATTCAATCCTGAGACATGGATTCCTTATCGCTTAGCGGAAGATGCAGAAGTAACCTTGACCATCTATGATACGAAGGGGCAGGTGGTACGGACCTTTGAACTGGGACATCAGAGTGCAGGTGCCTACGAAACGCGGAGTAAGGCAGTTTACTGGAATGGCAGAAACGACTTCGGCGAGCCGGTAGCCAGTGGTATCTACTTCTACACCCTATCAACAGGTGATTACAGCAGCACTCGTAAGGCGAGCATACTGAAGTAGGAGTGGCAGATATAAGTTCAGCAACAATCACTAAAACCAACGAAGGCAAGGCACTTCAACTCTCTTGCAATCAGATTGATCCGGAATCGGTCTTGTTTACCTCAACGAATGTGTCCTACCCCACCTTCAGAATAATCTTCCCAAAGTTCCGATTCGCCTCCATATACTCGTGTGCTTTGCTAGCTTTGGATAAAGGCATCACACAATCAATAATCGGTTGAATCTTTCCTTCCTTGAGCAGCGGCAGCCATCGGTTGACAAACCGCTGCGTAATTCCAATCTTCTCCTCTATCGACTGCGGACGCATCACCGATCCGAAGACCTGTAACCGTTTCCGCATGATTTGACTCATATTAAGTTCTGCAGCGGCACCGCCCATTAACCCAACCATAACCATGCGCCCTCGCGTCTTGAGAATTGATAGATTGCGTTCTAGGTACGGCGCACCAATGAAGTCTTGAACCAACTCTACCCCTTCCCCATCTGTCAGTCGCATAATCTCTTCTGCAAAGTTCTGCTCTTTATAATTGATGCCCTCTGTACAACCGAGCTGCTTGCTTCTCTCGATTTTCTCTGCCGAACCGGCTGTGATAAAGACACGAGCACCCGCATGATGCGCCATCTGCGTTCCCGCTGTCCCCACACCACTGCCACCGGCATGAATAAGCACCGATTCCCCAGCCCGCAATCCACCGAGGGTAAAGAGTGTTTCGTTGGCGGTAAAGAAGACCTCCGTGACCGCCGCCGCCTTTTCAAAGTTCCAGTCGTCAGGAATTGGCATCGCCATGCGATAGTCAATAACCGCCTGTTCCGCGTAAGCACCGCCGCCGACAAGACCGAACACACGATCACCTCGCTCAAAGCCTTCCACTTCATCGCCCCACGACGAAACGATCCCAGCAAGCTCTAAGCCCAGGATTTCTGATTCACCGGGTGGAGGTGGATATCCCCCTTGTCGTTGTATGGTATCCGCTCGATTGAGCGCGGTTGCCTTTACGTCAATCAATAATTGTGTAGGGCCAGGGGTGGGGGTAGGCACTTCCCTTAATGTCAAAACCTCCGGTCCTCCGTCACCGGTTCTAATAACTCCTTTCATCAGTTCTCCTTTCAAGTATTCTAATTATAACCTAAGTTGCTAGTTATTGAAAATCCGTCAGAACTGTAGGTCGAGATTCACATCTCGACACAAAACCGTCGATTTTGGAAAATCGACCTACAAAAATGATACAATTTGCACAGGGATTAGGGGCTATTGGTTTGAATAGGACCGCTACTAGCAACTTGCGTTAATTATAGTGGACCTTAGAATTCATGAGACACTTCAAACCGGTTCGGTTAGAAACCGAACCTACCGTTCTCCCGTGGGTAGCCCCCCTATTTCCCCCGCTAGCGGGGGGATAAAGGGGGGGCCGATGCAGTGCGGTTAGAAACCGAACCTACCGTTTTCCCGTGGGTAGGCACTGTTTCCAACTGTGCCGATACGGTGCGGTTAGAAACCGAACCTACCGGGGGGCGCAAGTGTTCATTTATTTTTTTAATTCACCATAAATGGCCCTAGGGGGGTGCTTGAATCGCTTTTCCGTTTTCGCTTGACCGTGCAATCTACCCTATGTATAATTGCGTTTTGAACCAAAGAATTTCTGACTAACCGTATCAGTATGTGCTGGGGCTAGGTCCCCTCTGGTCACAGCCGCCCATAGTAGAGATATGTTACCACTCTTCCAAGGTGGACGCAAGATCTATTAATTTGGGGAAAAATCTAGGTATTTATAGTGAAATTAAAAAATAAATAGACACTTTCACCCCACGGTAGGGGCGGTTTGTAACCGAACCGCATCGGTACCCCCCTTTATTCTACCCCCCCTTAGTCCCCCCGCAAGCAGGGGGAAATAGGGGGGCTACCAAACGGGAGCTTGGAGTGTCTCATTAATTCTAAGGTCCACTATAGATTTTGTCCACAAGGAGACTTCGACCATGAGCAAAATCCAAACCTTTTTTAATGAGAACGGTTACTATTTAGCAAAAGGTGTTTTCTCAGCAGATGAGATAAACTCACTTGAGAACGAGTTTGACCGCATTGTGGGACAGCTCGGAAAGCCCAATGAAGACGATCCAAACTATAATGGAATTATTTCCACACGTAATGTGCAGCAGTATTCAAGTCTGTGGCTGACTGCCTTACTTCACAAGAGGTTCCTCGACATCACTGAACAGTTCATCGGTTCCGATATCGTCCTCAACCATTCAACACTCTTTGAGAAGCGAAAGACAACCGGAGAAACTCCCTTCAAGATGCACCAAGACTGGAGTTACCTGCCGACCCAAAAGAATAGCATGATCGCCGGAATGATTCACGTCAGCGAAGCGACGGAAGAAATAGGGTGTCTCAGGGTCTATCCCGGATCACACAAACAGGGGCGGATGGAGAGTTCAAAGGCGGTTGATCCTGAGTTTCATGAAAAATTTCCATTTGAAGGTGCCACGTCAATTGAAGCCGAGCCCGGTGACGTTACCTTTTTTGACTACTTTATTGTACACGGTTCAAAGTCCAACCACTCTGAGAGACCAAGGAAGGTAGTCATTGCGCGGATGTTTTCCGGCAAGGATCGGAAGGAGGACATCTACCAGTTTAGCGAGAATTTGGTGCTGCGTGGTTGGAACTACCATACGACCGAGGCAACCGCTAGGAAAGCTGTGGTGAAACCCCAATAGACTCAGGTGGAACCCGCTAACACGAAAGGAGAAGCATCAATGCCAATCGTCGCTAAGGAGAAACGAGACCAACTCATGCGCGATGGTTTCTGCACCTTTGAGAATGTAATAGCACCGGAGATGGTAGCAAAGCTAAATGATATGAGTGAATGGATGATCGCGCAACAGGATGAGGAGCACTTCGAGCAGCACCGTTCACAGGGGTGCATCATTCCCTATTGGACTTGCCCCCATCCGACCTTCACGGAAATCCTCATTAATCCGGGTGCGATGGCGGTTCTCGCCGAATTGGGATTTGAGTCCCCTAAATTCTGGAGCGGCTTTGTGATTAGCAAGCCTCCGCACAGTCCACCGTTATACTGGCACCAAGACGGGGTGTTGTGGGAACACCCCATCAGCTACACCAACCAGCCACAGCAGTATTTCCTGATGTACTACTTGGTCGATACGAATATACACAACGGCTGTTTACGTTTGATCCCCGGCTCTCACCTGAAACGTCACCCGCTGCACGATATGCGAGCAAGGGACGACGACACAGTAACCCGTGCAACCGATATGGATCATCTCGCTTTCCAACAGATTGAAGGTGAGGTTAATGTGCCGGTTCGCGCTGGCGATCTTGTTATCGGCGATTCGCGCCTGTTGCATTCCGCCCGTGCCAACCAGACTGACCAGCGCCGCACAGTGCTTACGATCTGGTATTGGCCCGCCTATGACGATATGCCCGACGCAGTTAAGGCGTTAATCCGGGACCACATCACAAGCAGATCTGAATGGGCTGACTGGGTTGAACAGACGCGACACATCACACAGGAATTCCTGCCGGTCTATGAGGGCGAGGCAGAGGCGGTTCCTTGGGGCACATTTCCTAGCGAAGATCTACGGTAGCGTCCCTTTTAGCGGATCCTGAAGCTAACGCGCTGCAGAAACAGTGTGACGAGGTCAGATTAGAAGCCCCGCCTCAGGTCTACCAGATTTGTGAGGGGCTCTTTGGCGAGGTATCGCCGTAAATTATCATAAAAAATGGCTTTGCCCGCAGCAGCGGTTTGGGCTGAACCGCCAGAGCAGTGTGGGGTTATTAGCAAGTTGGGCGTATCCCAGAGCGGACTGTCTTGGGGCAGCGGCTCTATCGCTGTAACGTCCAATCCCGCGCCGGCAAGTTGTCCGTCGTTCAACATCTGCATGAGCGTATCTTCGTCTATAATGCCACCCCGCGACACAACTATCAGGTAGGCTGTCGGCTTCATGAGTCTCAGCTGTTCAGGACCGAGCATCCCTGCGGTTTCCGGTGTGATAGGTGCTGCAACTGCCACGACATCCGAACGCTGCATCAGATTGTCGAGTCCATCCAACAAACTCAGTTCAGCAACAAAATCGGGCTTGGGTACTTCGTTGATGTCAACCCCAATGACGTTCATATCAAAGCCGTGGCCCCGCTTGGCAATGGCACGACCGATATTGCCCATGCCAACTACTCCCAGTGTCAAACCGGTCAATCCGACCTGAGGCCCGCTGAATGGACGTGTCCAGTTGTGTTCGCGTTGTGCGTCCAAAAGACTTGGTAATTGGCGCGTAAGGCTAATCAGTAATCCAAAGGCGTGCTCGGCGATTGTGGCAGCGTGAGAACCGCGGGTGTTGGTAACTGTGACATCGCTCTCCGCTATCTCAGAAATCCGTGCCAATCTTTCTACCCCAGCACCGGTATTTTGGATCCACTTCAACTGTTTGGCTGCCAGAAATGCTTCCCGACTTATTGCGCCGAAAACAGCCTCAGCGTCAACAATTTCGCGCAAAATATCATCTTGGTTAGCAGCAACGGTGAACTGTACTTGGGGAAAGGTTTTCTGTGCCTCTTCGAGTCGCTCTTGGGACCATGGTGAAGCAACAAGTAATTTCATAGAAATTGTGCAGCGGTAGCCTCAAAATTCAGATTTGAGGACTTAACCGCTTTTCTCCTTTTTGGATTGAGTTGTGAATGCCAAAAGAATATACCAAGATAAAATTGGTGTCAAGCGAATAACGGGGCAGGTTAGGGCTATTCAGTTTTCGGCTTTTTAACCATTTGGGGCGAAAAGGCGCAACCCGGGCATCGCTTGGCCGGTGAAGCATCGGGCTTGGGAAATCCCGCTCACAGGAGAATTATAGTGGACCTTAGAATTAATGGGACACTCCAAACCAGGGCAGTTCGGATACCGAACCTACCGTTCTCCTGTTGGGTAGCCCCCCTATTTCCCCCCGCTTGCTTGCCCCCCCTGCTTGCGGGGGGGGACTAAGGGGGGTGCCGATGCGGGGCGTTTAGAAAACGCCCCTACCGGGGGCGCAAGTGTTTATTTATTTTTTAAATTCACTATAAATGACCCTACGGTGCAGGTCAGACATTACACACAGCGCGTGAAACGTGAAGTGTGAAAACAATTTGTTGATGGGGTATTGAGGGAGGAGGCATTGGATGACTATTGAACTTCCTGATTGGGTAACGTTTCCTGAAGATGACTGGGTTGAGATTACGGCAGAGGAGGCAGGACTCGATCCTGAAAAATTCGGAGACTTCATAGGGGACATGGAGGTTAAGGGTGCGGCTTTCGGCGGAGAGGATCACTCCGGCGACAAATACGGTGCCGTGATTGCCCGTGGTGGTTATTTGGTCCACACTTGGGGAGATCGGCATTATCGACATCAAACCGCCTCCGTCGGAAAGGCTTTCATGTGGGCACTTCTCGGTTTTGCGGTCGCAGACGGACGCATTGATCCCGACGAGCCAATCAACAAATATTGGACCGGCGAGGGCACGCTTTCCCACCCACATAAGTATTTGACCGAAGGGCATCATAAGAAACTGACATGGAGGCATATCGTTGGATCAAAGCATGAGTCCCTTCATTACGGGGGATTCCCGATAGAGTTGGGGATTCGCTGGAAGGAGAAGGTTACCGGGCTTGAGGCAGCGAACCTTATACCGGGCGTTCCTGAATGGTCCAAGTGGAGCGGCGATCCGTTCTATGACCTCTACTCCCACGCTGAGCCGGGCACGGTTGGTCTCTATAGTAGTGCCGGGTTCTGGCGTTTAAGCCAAGCACTTACCTACGTCTTGGGAGCTGACCTGAAGAATATTATTCAGGAGCGACTCTTTGACCTAATAGGGATTCCTGCGGAGCGATGGGATTGGCTCACCGGCGGCCATGTCAAAGCCGAGAAATATTTATATCCCACAATTCCAGATTCGTATACCTATCTGGACCCTCCCTATGAGATTAACGGGCACCCTGTCCGCAGCGGTCCCGGCTGGGTCGTCATCAGTGCGTCGGACCTCGCTCGGTTTGGTCATCTGAACGCAACGCAGGGGATCTGGAAGGGGGAACAGGTCATTGATCCCGATTGGCTGCGAGGACACAGTGGTGGAAACAAGAGCGGCACGAGTGGCGAGTCCAAGTACTTTACTGCAATGGGAGTCGTCACCACTGAGGGTTTTGAATACAGGCACGCCACTGAGAAAACGAGTTTCCTGCCTGAGGAGTTGTTTATCGGACCCGTGCGAGGGAATAAAAACTCCTAAAGTGGCAGTTGAAAGAGAGCGGGCTATCCACCAAAAGATTAGGCACCCAAAGTCAATCGAGAGTTCATTCACAGGCAACATTACGAATAAAGCGCGAAGAGCTTTGCGTTGTTGAGGTAAGCCTTGACTTTGAAAGTTCCTGCCACTTGGGAAACCATCTTATCCTCAAGGCCGCCGGTGTCCGCTGTTGTCGCCCGATCGTCCTTCCATCTCACCCGATGTTCCGTTTCATCGCCGGTAAAAGGGACACAGTTATCTTTGGAAAAACCAGAGATGACCCGGTCGAAAGGATCTACTAGTTCCACCTGCAATGATCCGCCGGTAGCATCGGCGTTTATCCACAACGAATCCGGACTGATGCTGAGAGGTGTCGTAGTCACAAGTCCTTCTTCCGCCCTTAAACAAACGAATCTATCCTTCTGAATCTTCGCCAGACTTATCCCGCGGCGGGTTGGCTCACTATGGCGCGGAGGTTCGCCGTGTAGATCGTTTGAACCACCATAATAGACCCAGATCTCCTCGCCGCGCACAAAGGGGGCATGTGGTGGGTAAACACAGCCGGAGTCAAAATTGCCGCGGGGACCGCAGACCAGAATCCGCTCACGTGCACCCGCACGATGCCAAGTTCGACCGTCCTTTGAGTAGGTGAGTTGAATGTCCATCTGGTTCATCCATTCGGGCATCCACGGTTCAATCTGATTCTGGGCAATCCAGCTCTCGTTGAGCGTATGGAATACGGACAGGAATCCGATCCGAAAATCGCGATACGACAGTGAACTCATACCGTAAAACTCGTGGTCCTGCGGAGGGTCTTGGGCGTCGGGTTGGACGATGATTTTTCGCGGCGTCCAGTTTTCAAAATTATCGCTCTCAGACATGCAGATGATCCGCACGTTTGGCCGACCGCGAAGGTAGACGACGTACTTACGGAGATTTGGATCCCAATAGGCGACCAAATGTGTATCTGATCCCTCTGGAATGACCGGATTGAGCCAGTATTTAGGCACGTTCCAATGAATCCCATCGGACGAGTAAGCGACACAAACCGGCTGCACAATCCCGGCAAATCTCATTGACTCGCTCTGGAACATAAAGAGCATTTTGTATCGCTTGGCGGGGTCTAATTCAATAGGATCCTTCATGACCCCCGTCCCTGCACCCCATCTGAACATCGGAAAGACGAGGTTATTCGCTTTGCTGCCGTTGTCCTCGACAAGGTTGAGGACGGGCTTTTCCCAACGATAACCATCTTGTGAAACGGCATAGGCGAGCCCATCCGCTTCTTCGCCGCGATCATCGCTTAATTTTCGTCCTACACCATACCACATCTTGAAGAGGTCTTCTTCTTCGTCGTAGATGACATTGATGTAGCTGCCGATGCGCCACTCAGCCTCCCAAGGTTCGTCCTTCTCAATTAGTGGCTGCTCGGACATTTTCTGTGCCGGAACGATGCCTTTTGTAGCACCCTCAAGGCTTTCTATGTGTGCATCGTCAATAAACAGGTAGGCAGTTCCCTTGTCTGTCATACAATCTCTCCTCATTTCTGATAGTCCTCAATTTCAGGTGAATATTTGGTCGGCTTAGGTTACGGTTTCATCCATTCTTCAAAAAGGTAGCAACTTCGGTTATTTTATCATTTCCCCGCTAGGACATTCCACACTAATTCGTCAAACCTTTGCCCTGCGTCCCTGTTGTGGATTTTGCTTAAAACCGTATCTGACAATCGAAAATCTGCTTGACATCATCCGTAAATACGTTGATGATATTGGCATGGCTAAAATCAATCTGAAGAGACGGTTTCGGATTTCTGTGCGGGCTGTGACCGTTATTGTAACCGGACAACACTGTTCTAACGATTTATAGTGGACCTTAGAATTAATGAGACACGCCAAACCAGTGCAGTTCGGATACCATCCCTACCGTTCTCCCGTTGGGTAGCCCCCCTATTTCCCCCTGCTTGCGGGGGGGGACTAAGGGGGGTAGAATAAAGGGGAGTGCCGATGTAGGGCGGTTTGTAACCGCCCCTACCGGTGGGCGAAAGTGTCTATTTATTTTTTAAATTCACTATAAACTACCCCCTTGATAAAGTATGGATTAATATAAAAGGAGTTTTTCGATGAACCGCCCCAATATCATTCTCATCATGGTAGACCAGATGCGCGGTGATTGCATCGGTGCTGACGGCAACACCTTTATTGAGACACCGAATCTCGATTACCTCGCCGCTCGCGGCACCCGGTTTCGACATGCTTACACCGCTTCCCCCTCCTGCATTCCGGCGCGGGCAACGCTGATGACAGGGATGAACCAGTGGCATACCGGTATCCTCGGCATGGGTGGGGGACAAGGACCGATTCCGAACGACTTTCCACACACATTGGCGGGCGAATTGACCAGCACTGGATATCGGACGCATCTTGTCGGGAAAGGGCACTTCACTCCCCAACGCACCAAGATGGGCTTTGAAAGTCAAGAGTTTGACGAATCCGGACGGATGTTGCGCCATGGTTTGAAGGACGAGTATCGCACCTGGTTTGATGCGGAGAAACGACGCGACATCACGCCGGATGACCATGGCGTTGATTGGAACTCTTGGGTCTCTCGGCCTTGGCATACCGAAGAGTATCTGCATCCAACGTCATGGACGATGAACCGTGCGATTCATTTCCTTTCCCAACGCGACCGGGAGCGTCCTTTTTTTCTGAATATCTCTTTCGCTCGCCCCCATTCCCCTTTCGTACCTCCTGCGCCCTACTTTGAGATGTATCATAACGGCACCACCCCGCACCCGTCTGTCGGTGACTGGGCAATCTGTCACGACAAACCCGAAGACGCAGTTGATCCCAACGCATGGCGCGGAAAACACTCGGCAAGACGAATTCATCGCGCACGATCTGGCTACTACGGTGAGATTTCCTTCATTGATACGCAGATTGGTCGGTTGCTGAACTGGTTTCGTCGGCATCAACAGGATACTTTTGCGGATACATGGTTTATTTTCACCTCTGACCACGGCGAGATGCTTGGCGATCATAACCTATGGCGCAAGACCTACGCCTATGAAGGCAGTGCTCGTATTCCCTTCATTGTCACTCCACCGGATCGCGGCTCCGCAGCCGCCCGTAAAGTAGCCGATGAGGTGGTCGAGCTACGCGACATTATGCCGACTATCCTAGACGCAACTGGCATCGATATTCCGAAAACCGTTGATGGACAGAGCGTCGTCCCGCTAATACAGCAGCCCGATTCCAATTGGCGTCCTTACATTCACGGTGAACATTGTACCTGTTATTCTCATGAGCAGGAGATGCAATACGTCACCGATGGGAAACGGAAGTTAATCTGGTTACCGCGCATAGATGAAATGCAGTTTTTTAACCTTGAAGCGGATCCGGGAGAGTGCCATAACCGGATTGACCATCCGGAATATCAGACTGAAGTCGCCAAGTGGAAGGGATACTTGATTGCAGAACTGGCAGCGCGGGATTGTGGCTGGGTGGCAGATGGAGAGTTAATCTCCCCACCGCCGGAAGCTCCTCTGGTCTCGCCCTACAAAAACGTCCGCTGGCAGGGAGAAGCATAAAAATAGACTGCTTTAATTTTTGGGGATCGCCCTCTTGTTCAGAAATAGATTCGGAACGATGAAAAAAAGAGTGTTGGATAGCCCCCAAACTCCGATCCGAATTGGGTTTCTTCGTCCTCAATTTCAGGACGTTTGCCGATTCCAATGAACCCACCGGCGGAGAGGTAAATGTCCTGTGCAAAGTTGTATTCAACCTGCAGAGAAGGGAACACCGAAGGATCAGCGATATTCGATAGCGCGACACCACTCAACGAGATGAGCGGCGTGATTTGGAAGGTGAGTCCGGGGACAAAGTAGTGTCTGCCCATGAGGTAGACCGCTCCATCGGTGTAAGCCGGTCGGTTCAGGTTGTTGAGATAATCCTCCGGCTCCCCTGCTCCTGCGCTGCTGAAATGGTATTCGATGAACCCGTAAGCCACCCCACCGAAACTGTAGTCGAGCCCTATTGACGCTCGGAGATAGTTCTCTGCATTCGGATTTTCATTATCAAATGCGTTGGCGTAGACGTAAGCAGCTTCAAGCCAGAACCCGGCACCGCCAATCCCCCGCGCCATATCAAAACCGGTCATCAAGTGTTCACGAAATCCCAACAGTGAAATTGAGAAGTCCGTTTCTACCGAATTCAGTTGGCTCCGTAGGAAGAATGCACTCTTTTCAAAAGCCAAATTCTCGCCGAAAATATAGCCGGTATCGAACTCTCCCAACACACCAATCGGGATCTGAACCCGAATCGCATCCACGCCGATTCGGTCCTCCGTGTCCAGTTGATTGTAGGCGTAGGGGGCAATAACGTCCGTCGGGTTTACAACCCGTGCACTTCCCCATGCGATGGCTTGGCGCCCGATTGTGATATCTCCAAAATCAGCACCGTACGCAATTGAAGCGCGATCAAGGTTGTGAAAGAGACCGAAACTACCTGCCGGATCATTTTCGGCCGGATAGATAACAGAATCAAAGTCCACAACGCGATAGTGGAGTGAACTCGCAGCACCTGCGATTGGTGGCTCAGAAAACAGCGATGGGTCTTGAATACGGGGCGCGAAATCGTAGGAAAGGTCAAGCGAGAGCACATCGGTAGGCGTGTAAGCACAATTCAGTCGCAGCCGATTGTTCACCGCACCGATAATTGGTGTGTTCGGCAATGGGAGATCCAAACCTGTGGAAAAGTTTTTGTAGTATCCGTTGATTTGAAGTGCAGCGGCGGTGGATCCGGCAACCGCAACTATAATTAAAAAGATAGTAGGTACAAAAAAAATTCTCACGATTTTCTCAGTCCAGGTATGAAGAAAAATGAATCCTATATCCACTGTGCCTAAAAATAGTCCTGCTTATGGGTTTAGGACTGTGGTATAATAGATGTATGTTGGGCACATCTTTAGCAAAAATCCAACCGATGTCAGGAGAAGGGCGGCTTCCTCTCTCTAACAGTGTGGAAGTTTCCGCTTAAAAGTTAAAAATGAAGACAATTCCTATTCAGATTAGCAATGAAGATTACGAATGGTTATCCGTTCAGGCAGAACAACGGGGGATGACCGTCGCTCAAATCATTGAGGAAATGGTCAGGGACGCATCGGAAAGCGCGGAAAAAGAAACGGAATACCTGTTGAGTGATCCGAAAATGAGGGATCGACTTTTGAAATCCCGAAACAGTACCGAAGAAATTCCTTATGAGATCGTCCGCAAGAAACTTGGAATTTGAAGCTTGCAGCATTTGAAGACCTCGCGTGGTGGATTCAGCAAGACCGCCGGAAAACTCGACGTATCCTCAATTTGCTTCGGGAGATTCAGCGAGATCCCTTCCGGGGAACGGGTAAACTAGAGGCACTGAAAGGCGATTTATCAGGTTTCTGGTCAAGACGCGTAGATCGAGCAAATCGCATCGTTTACAGAGTCGAAGAAAATAGAATTATAATTTCGGCCTGCAGAGGGCATTACGACTGAAAAAAATGGAATCGCTATTGCACCACGTCACTCTCAACTTGCCCGTCCTTGAGCGTTATCAAACGTTTCGCCCTCTCCATTACCATTGGGTCATGCGTTGAAAACACAAACGTCATGTTTGTCTGCGTATTGAGGTGACTCATCATATCGAGCAGGTCTGCGCCTGTTCTTGAGTCGAGGTTTGCAGTCGGTTCGTCCGCGAGGATAATTGCAGGTTCAGAGACCATCGCCCGCGCAATGGCGACGCGCTGTTGCTGCCCCCCTGAAAGTTGCGGCGGGTTTCGGTCCGCAAATCCCGCCAGTCCAACTTCCTCAAGCATTGCGGTAACGCGTCTATGCCGTTCCGCCTTGGACACACGCTGCAAGAGCATAATGTATTCCACATTCTCTTCCACCGTTAGAACGGGAATGAGGTTGTACGCCTGAAAGATGAAGCCGATGTTGTCTCGGCGAAAATCGGACAGCTCATTGCCACTCATGCCGGACAGCAGCTTGCTCGACAGCCAGACCTTTCCCTCTGTCGGCGCATCCAACCCAGAAATGATGTTGAGAAGCGTAGTTTTCCCCGATCCAGACGGTCCGACCAACGCTGCAAACTCTCCAGATTGAATCGTTAAATCAACTCCCTGAAGGGCTTCGACGGGCACGCCATTTCCCGCATACACCTTAGTAATCCTTTCTGTCACGATGACATCGGTATTCGCCAAAGCTAGCTCCTTGTGCAAAACGTAATGCGTGAAACAGATCTTTTTGTTCTTTTCTCCTACCGTTCTTGCTGCCTTAAAAACTCCTACGCATCGCAGTCGCCGGGGCTATCTTCGCCGCGTATCGAGCGGGATACAGCCCAGTGATAATGGTGAAGATAAACACCCAGATCGGATACAAGATGAACGGTTTGACTGTTATAATGGGATAAATGAACTCCTGTATCGTCACGCCCATCATCTCAATGCCGGTGTAATCGATGCCGACCTTTGTGAATATCCACGTCAAGACGAAACCGAGGATGGCACCAAGAACGATACTCACAATCGCCAACGCCCCCGCTTCAAATAAGATCAGCCGCGCCAGCCCAAAAGGTCGCGTTCCCACGGCACGCAGAACACCAAACTCGAACATCCGTTCATACAGCGACATGAAAAGCGTATTGATAATTCCGAATACAACAACACCAAAGAGAATAACCCCCATGATGTATTTGCTATACTTGGACATCTCGAACATAGCTTGTAATTGAGGTAGAATTTCTGTCCAGCCTAACGCTTCGTTATCGTGTTGAGAATACCGCTCCCAAAATGGAAGATCTGCATCCCGTCCGTATTTTGTGTCGGTAAATTTGACCGCAATTTCATGGACGCCGGCACCGATAGCAAGCATTTCTTGTGCTGTTCCCAGCCGCACAAATGCCATACCCCCGCTCATTGCGTCACCGCTGAGATGATAGATCCCTGAAATCCGAAACATCTCTTGTGACAGATTGCCTGTCTCTGACTGAGCAACGGTGACGACGACCCGATTGCCGAGTGTGACCTCAAGCAGTTCTGCGAGTTTCGCACCAATCACAATATCGCGGCGATTGTCCCCTTCAAAATATGCCCCTTCCGTGATTGCGTCATCAATCTGGGATAAGAACCGTTCTGTCGGTGGTTGGACCCCCACTAGGCTAATTGCGTTGACATTTGCCGCCGAGGTAATCATCCCGAAAGCGAACGTCCGGGGGGTGAACCGTTCGACGATCGCTTCCTGAGAGAGGCCATCGACCACTTGGTTGAGTTGATTGATTGTCATCTCGACTGCCTGCATATCGCGGAAGCCTTTCCGATGAATCTGCCCATCGCCGAGAAATGAAGCGGTGGCGGTTTTGACCATGTTCTCTTCCATCCCGACCCACAGCGCATCAGCAAAGATTAGCGCAGCGAGCCCGATACCAATTGCTATCGAGGCAATGATGGTGCGTCGTTTATTCCGAAAGAGATTCCGCCAAGCCAATTTGATGAGGGTTAGCCACATGATTTTAAGCTGTGAAATTTGATGCGTAATAAGATTATTGGCACATATAAAAAGAAAGTGATAAGAGAAACCGAGTTTTTGCCAAAAACTCGGTTTCTGTCTGCTGATTGCTGACTTCAATGGGCACGCATTGCCCTAGCTGGCAAAATTCGTGCTGCCTTCAGCGCGGGAAATATACTGACTATCCCCGCTGATAGAATGACGGTAATCGCGGGAATGATGAGACTTCGTGTGTTGACTTCAGCGTACATCGTCTGAAATTTGATGCCGCCGTAAGTAAATTCCTGTGGCAGGGTGATACCATATATTGATAGCAGATAGTTGCCCGCGGTACCGAGGCTAGCACCGACGACGATGCTGCCAAGGGCGATGATCAGCACTTCGCAAATCACCAACCAGAAGATCTGCCTCGGTTTCGTCCCGACCGCTTTTAACACGCCGTATTCGCTAGTTCTCTCTAGCACTGACATCAGGACCGTATTCAATACGCCGATAGCGACAATGAGCATGATGATAACCCGTCCGATAGCATCGCCCCGCTTATCCGCCTGCATCGCCCGATAAAAATCCTTCGCGACCACTTGCCAAGGCGCAACATCGAGCGTCGAATCATTCAGAGTGGCTTCAAGTGCCCTTGTGATTTTTTGGACACGATTGATGTTTGACACTATCACAACAATTTCGTGAGAGCGTCCTTCGAGCACAAGCAACCCCTGCGCGTCTCTGATGTGGAGATAACACGCCATCCGATCTGTGATGTCGTCGCTACTTTCTGCAATCCCAACAATCTTATACAGATCATTAGCAATTGAGCCATCGGCCCCCTGTGAAACAATCACGATTTCGCTGCCGACCATTGCAGCAAGATTTCTCGCGAGCCCCTTGCCCAAAACTGCTTCACGCGCTGGCTGCGCTGAGATTATCTTCCCATCAATGATTTTCTTATCGAATTGGGTCGCTTCAACCTCGCGTGCCACATCAACACCAATGATTTGCACGGTGGTGCTCTTTTCGCCGACCGATCCGAGCCCCGCTGAGTACACCCGCGGCGTCCACGCCTCTACCCCTTTTACGTTCCCGATGGTTTGTCCAATCAATTCATAATCAACCATTGTTTTATAGAGGGACGGTTTATCCAGATAGTCACCCCGATGCACCTGAATATGCCCGATACGGTTCTGTGTAAATATCGCGATCATATCGGAATACGCGCCGTCGGACCAGCCGATGAACACGGCCGAGAGTGTAAATCCGACAATCATCGCGAGTGCGGTTAGGATTGTGCGTCGTTTTTGACGAAAGATGTTGCGGAATGCAATTTTAAGTGTCATCATGGCGTAAAACGTAAATGAGTCTATGAACTGATGAACTTTGAATTTTCAGAAGTTGATTTATGTTTGCTTCGACTTATCGCCGCTTCTGAAGGTTTCGACGTGTGAATACTTTTTCGTCAATTTCCTTGTCAAACTCGGCCTCCACAAACCGAACGACGGTTTTGTGGCCTTCTTTGTTCTGTGGGATCATCTCCATCACCGATGGGATAGTTTTCCCGTCAAACGATTTGATCTCTTTGAAATTCATAACTCGCGTCAGACGCCCTGTTTCGTCGTAGAAATGCTGCCAAATCGGAATTTGATCACTCATTCGGATAGCAACGATAAGTTTACCCCAGACAATCGGAGAATCCTCTTTCGGCAGCAGCTGAATGTAGAGATGGTCGGGTTGGGCGTCCGCCGGTGTGATGAGTTCGTAGGTGTAATCGTCGAGCATCGATGATTCTTTGACGAGGTCATCGTTTGTAAAGTCAGACCCCATCCAAGATCCCATCATCATTGACGGCGGTACTTTCATCACCTTGTTCGTCTTGGGGAGATAGTTCCACATCTCATTCCCAATCCGCAAGGTCGCAACCCCCTTCTCCTTTTTAGGTGATGTTATTAAGATGAAGGTCTTTTCCATCCCCCACGTCCAGACTTTCAAAGCCAAGGTTCTCTCCCAGTGTGGTGTAACAATTTGCATCTCCATGTTCGTCTGGCTCGTTTCACTACGATAGAGCTCGTCCATCCGTTTGACGATAGCCTTGACATCGATATCCGTGGCATGGCTCTCTGCAAGCACCGGCGGTTGAACGGTGAACAAGGCAAATAAGACTACCAAACCGCATAAGAACAAAAGATTCAAAGTGGATGTTGGAGCTTGATTGCTATCCATATAAACAAAATTCCTTTCCGATGGGGATTACCCCATCGTCCGCTGATTTCTCTATATTTTTGTGAATACTGTTTTAAAAAAAAGAGGTATAGGATTTACGCAGCCGAACGGTCAAAGCTCTTCCCCCCCTGCTTGCGAGGAGACTAAGGGGGGTAAACTGAGGGGAGTGTGGGAGGGGCATCTCCCACAAGTTCCGATTCCATCGGAACGCCCGGAACGGCACGAGGGTCCCGATACGCCCGATGAATCAGGCAACTACAATCTAAAGTGCGTAAGTCCTGAGGTATATTATACCCATCGGCTACAGTTATTTGACGCAATTGACGGGGAAGTGTTTAACCGTTGGTCGCTCGTTTCATATTTCTTTAGGGCTATTCAGTTCTCGGCTTTTTAACCAGTTGGGGCGAAAAATCACAACGAGGGAATCGCTTTGCTAGTGAAGTATCGGGATTGGGAAATCCCGCTCACAGCAGAATTAAATGGCCCTAATATTTCTTGCTTTGCCGTTGACAGGGAGGGGAAATTCTGCTACGATGGTGTTTATTCCAACATTGAGAACCATCTGCTAATCGAAATGTATTTAGTCAAATCCTGTGAAAAAGGAGAGTGTCCCCATGCGAAAGAAACGGATTATCTACATGAATGATGCACGTCACTACTACCTATTCGTCTTTGAGCCACCGATGACGCTGGAGGACGCTTGGGTCCCTGTAGACGAAGTCGCCGGTACGGCAGTGGATACCTTCTGCTACGGCGTTGAAAGGGGGGATGGACTGTTTTATCCATCCAAAATTGGCATGCGCTTTGGGGAAGACATCCAACCCTTCGAGATGGCTGCGTACTGGCGCACATGGAACAACATGCAGAGCTTAATTGACCGCGGACTAGACCCATTGCGGGTTCTCATTGACCGAGCGCACGACAAGGGGATGGACTTTATCGCTAGCTTGCGGATGCCCGCTCACGGTGGCATGGATCCGATGCATCAGCTACAGAGCGGCGGTCGTGGCTTGGCACATCAGGAGGTGCGAGATCACCAATTCGCTGTGCTGGAGGAACTGGCGACCGAGTATCCCACTGAGGGACTGGAGCTCGATTTCGCGTTTCCGGGAGGCAGCCCAATCCTGCGGGACGAGGACGCTCCCGCCATGATACCTGTCCTGACAGAATATGTTGAGCAAATCGCTGAAATGGTCAGAAAGCACCGCGGCGATTCGTGCGATCTTGGCGTCCGTGTGCTGCCCACAGAGGAGATGAATCTGGCGCAAGGTCTCGATGTGCGAACGTGGTTTGAGCGTGGTCTACTAGACTTTGCGGTTCCGATGCGTTACGCCTACATGGTTCTTGATTCCGACATACCCATCAACTGGCTGATTGAGACAGCACATCAAGCGGATGCATCGGTCTACGGTATCCTACAACCTTATGTCCACGATGCCATCACCGGAGCACCCCAACGGATATGGCCCACGCCGGAACAGATGCGAGCGGCGGTGGCGAACAACTGGGCGCGCGGGGTTGACGGTTTATACACTTGGTTTATGCGTTGGCCTCTGGGGGCGGTAGAACGCAGTATCCTGACCGAACTTGGCGACCCGGAACTAGTGACTGAAGCAGACAAGTGCTACGTTGTCGCCCGAAACCACCAAGCCAAAGACGACAAAACGCACTATCCAACGCCGCTGCCGGTCGAAATCAGTGCCTCAGATGTTGGGACACGGCATCCGATTCCGTTCTACGTCGCCGATGACATCGCAGGCTCCAAGGGCCGAATACGCCAGATCCGTCTCAAGATTAAAATCATCGACCTCGTATCCGCCGACCAGCTTGATCTCTGCCTCAACGACAAGTCTCTGAAGGACGAGAGCTGCCTACGTTCCTACGGCTCAGAAATTGACCCTTACGGCGGTCAATGGTTGGAATTTCATCTAAGGGAGGTTCTGCCGAGACAGGGGGCGAATCTGTTGGAAATCATCTTGGAGAGAAGAGCACAAGGATTGGTAAGTCCGCTCAGGGTAGCGGAGGTAGAACTTATCGTGGAATACGGTCCATACCCCTCTGCACTGCAGCATCCGTCTCCGTACTAGGACATTACAGCAGGAAAAGCGAGGTTTTTTAGTCCCAAGCCTCCATCGCAAGGAAATAGTATGAAAGTCATTGAAGTCTCAGGTTCCCCCCGTGAAATTGGCAATCTCACTGGCGAAGCGTTGCGCGAAGAAATTCGTGAGCACCTTGCCCTTTTTCCGCCAAACATCGACAGCACCGTATGGGCACAGCGGTTTCCACGTTTTTTGGAGACGCTGAAAACGCATCTGCCAGCGGTTCTTGCGGAAATTGAAGGAACGGCAGCCGGTGCAGATCTTCCCCTCGACACCATTTTCCAATTGAATCTCCCGATGTACGCCAACGAATTGGTGGTCGATGAGGGATGTACGAACGTTGTATTTAACGGTGGGTCGGACGGGCCACTCTGGGGCAAGAACAACGATGGCCACTCCACAGATGAACGTCGTCCGGCGTGTGCGCGAATCATCCACCGAAACGACGCGATTCCTATGGTAAACTTTACCTTCTGCGGCATGGTTGCGACAACCGATGGCATGAACGCTGAAGGTGTAGCGGTAGGACACTCGTCGGTTGGCAGCGTTTTCCAACAGAGCGATGACTTTGTCCCGATACGGCTTTGGGCTTATGAATGCATGATGCAGAGCCGGACGACATCGGAATTCGTTCGACGGTTGTCCCAACTTCCGACGCGGGGAAAAGGATACAGCCACGTCTGCATAGATGCGGATGGTGTGATGTGTTCTATTGAAGCACCATGCCCAACGATGCAGGTACGTAACCCAGAGCCTGATGCACGTCATATGAATTGCGTCAACTACTACCAACTTCCGACGCTTACCAATGCTGACCGCCGTAGCAAAAGCGGGAAATGCAACGCCAAAGCGAGGCAGCGTTTTCTCGAACAAAGTCTTTCGGAGTTGTACGACTACAGTCTGGTAGAGATGAAAGCGATCTTGCGTCACCATGGACACCCAAGCATCTGCCGTCATGGTGGGGCAGATGATTCACATACAGAATATTCGATGATTGGGCTGACACAAAGCCGGCGGGTGTTGTTTGTAGACGGAAATCCATGCGAAGAAGCTTATCAGGACATCCAGTTATAACAGCCGGTAGGGAACGCAGATCTGCGTTCCCTACACACCCTTTTTCTATTAGGGTGACAACTTGCGTTACATTATAGTGAACCTTAGAATTAATGAGACACGCCAAACCGGGGCAGTTCGGATACCGAACCTACCATTCTCCCGTTGGGTAGGCACCCCCCTTTAATCCCCCCGCTAGCTTTCCCCCCTGCTTGCGGGGGGGACTAAGGGGGGGAGAATAAAGGGGGGTGCCGATGCGGGGCGGTTAGAAAACGCCCCTACCGTGGAGCGCAAGTGTTTATTTATTTTTTGAATTCACTATAAATAGAACAGAAGGAGATCAAGGCAATGGAATTGGAAACACTTTCCTCGTTTGAAGATCGGCATCACGAACAGTTTATGGAGCAGGGTTATCTGCGTCTGGGCAAACTTCTATCCCCCGATGAACTGGCTGCCATCCAACAGCGCATAGACGATATTATGCTGGGCAAAATTCGCTATGAGAACATGCGTTTTCAACTTGACCCTCGGTATACTGGAAGTGCTATGACCCGTACCGTAGGGAACGAAGAAGCCACTCTGAACTACCGGCGTATTGACGATTTGGAGCAGGATCCGCTCTTTCTCGCCTATATTCAGAAGCCCCTCATCCGCCAAATCACCCGCCGCTATATCGGGGAAGATGTTTCGGTTTTTCGATCTATGTTCATGAACAAACCCGCAGAGCGTGGGACTGAACTGGTGTGGCACCAAGACATCGGGGTGGGTTGGAAGATTGATACCAATCCGATTATCACGGTGTGGACGGCCTTAGATGCAGCGACCGTACACAGTGGTTGTATGCAGATTGTGCCGGGCAGCAATAATCTGGGAATCCTTAACGAAAGGCACTTCACCTCGGAGGAAGATCAAGCGAAATATACCCGCGATGAAGATGTAATTGACCTAGAAGCGGAGGCTGGAGAAGCCATTCTGTTACACAACTTTTTGCTGCACCGCTCAGGCGTTAATACGACCCCGTCACCCCGTCGGGCGTTCAGTGCGACCTATATGGAGGTGGCAACTCGTTCGGTGGTCACAGGCGATACGTTTCCGATTGTTTTCGGGGAAGGCGCGCTTTCTCCCGATACGGTAACGGATAAATCCGCCGAACGGATAAAGTTTTTTCATGGATAGGATTTAGGCAGCTCGTAGGGCACAACGATCGTTGCGTCCTACCCCCAACCAAGGATGCTGGAATGGAAGGACCGTTTCAACTAGCGGGCAGTGTCATTGACGCCGTTATCAATAACACAGGCCCCGCTGTTTTTCTACTTCGCCGGATCGAAGAGACACCAGACTACGCACACTACCGCGCGCTTATCGGTCACACAGATGGCAATCTCGCAGAGACGCTGAAAGGTTGGCTCGGCTCCGACTATCGCGTCTTTTCCTTTCAATATGTCCAATCAGCTGAAGCAGCGTTCAGGCAGCAATGCAAACTGTGGCACACGCTGGAAGGCCCGGACGGAAAGTTGGACAACGAGCGGCATCCGGAGCCAAAGGATGGACAAGTCATCCAGTGTCCTCTATGTTCGACCTATAGTGAATTCTAAAAATAAGTAGACGCTTTTCCAACCTGCCCTCGGACAGGATAGGCATTGTAGCAGAGCCGACTTGTAAGAGGGATTTCCAAATCCCGATGCGTATAATCGGGGCTAGGAAGCCCCTCCCACAGTGTTCAAACAATTATAGAAATAGGGTAGCAATCTCGCTTTATAAACACCCCAAACCATTTGGAGAAGTTCTATGTCCATGTGGCTCACCGATCAGCAACTTCAGCATCTACAGCGCGCCTACGCGAAGCGGGTGGAATGCCCTGTGCCAACGCAGGTTATTTCTAGTGGCGAATGTTTCCCGCCCCCACAAACCCGTCAGCAAGCGCAGGTTGAATCGCTGATTCAGGAAGAGGCAGATCTGTACGCCCGTTGCCAGGGGATCCCTCGCCGAACCTATCTCCGTTCCCCTAGCGGTATGGCCGCCGCATTTCTAGCGATGAATCAGGTTCACGGGGAGGTCTACAACGTAGAGACTGATGAAGCTGAAGGTTCGGAGGCGGCGCAAGCACGGAAGGAAGAGACGAAGGATCAATTTATCTTCGACGTTCATACGCACCACGTCCACGATGATTACAGTTGGGAGGGACAACTCTGGATACGGGATGCAGCGCGCGGCAACAATCAAACTGGAATGCCTTGGAATCCGGAATTGGTTGAACAAGAACTTGATCTGAAATATTATAAGTTCGACTACTACCTAAAGGACATGTTCTTCGATAGCGACACGACAGTCGCGCTGCTCAGCACGTCGCCGTCGGTAGATCCCTACAAGATACTACTATCCGACGATCAGATGGTTGCCACACGCAATCTGGTCAATCGGTTGTCTGGCACACGGCGGATGCTAGCGCACGGCGTGATTTGGCCCAGTGTTCCAGAGTATCTAGAAGCGATGGATCGCGCTGCCACGGAACTCAGAGTGGATTCGTGGAAAGGTTACACCATCGGCGATGTGCTGGGTGCCGAGCCTACCTTCGACAAACCGTGGCGCATGGACGACGAGGACTTGACCTACCCGACCTACGAGAAAGCCTGCAAGTACGGTGTCCGAAATATCTGTGTCCACAAGGGCGTGCTACCCATCGATTACGAGAGTATCCCAAACTGGCACTATGCGACGCTGGATGACCTCGGCAAAGCTGCCCAAGATTGGCCCAATCTGAATTTCCACATTTATCACGCTGGTTTGAAGATGTGGCGTGACGCACGCGGGGTGAGTGAAGTTTTTGAACGGACCGGACGTTTGCCGTGGATTGACGAGATGGCTGCCATCCCCGAAAAATACGAGGTGTCGAATGTGTACGCCGACATCGGTCTCTCGTTCGGCGCATTGGCGATTACACATCCGAGGATCGCCGCAGCGATGTTGGGGATACTGATCAAAGGCTTAGGGGCAAGTCGTGTGTTGTGGGGCACCGATTCGATCTGGGCAGGCTCACCGCAATGGCAGATCGAGGCGTTGCGCCGTATCGAGATTCCGGCAGACCTACAGGACAAACACGATCTGGAACCGCTGGGGCCTGCCGATGGTCCCGTGAAAAATGCCATCTTCGGCATTAATGCTGCGGGGCAATACGGCATCGAACTGGATAGCGATGGTCGTCCAATTGAAAATTACGAGGACGATGAGCTTTCACGTTTGAAAGCTGAGTATCTGGACGCAGGCAACCAGCGCGACAATCTGTTCTGGGGCTGGATCCAAAATCGGAAGTCAGATTGAGCCACTTCAGCACTGTGGGCGCAGATTTGAATTCACGATGAGAAACTAGGTTTCTGTCAACATTAAAGTGTAATGAGAAGACCTTGGAGTTCCTCAAAGGATCTTCTCCACCGTGACAGGCAGCTCGATACTAAAATTCGCACGATCGACTGCCTCATCGTGCAGAATGACAACACCTGCTTCCTGATGCGGCGTATCGGCTTTCAGATGCACGGAACGTAGACCACCGAGCCATCGGCGGGCATCCGATACATAGATGAGATCCCCTTCCTGAATGGAGAGTTCGTCCATCAATTCGACTGGCAGCCGTACATGGTCGGCATCAATCGTATCTGTACGAAACTGGAGGGGTGAGGAAGTTTTTGGCTCAGACCGATTGGGTTCACCGCCCTTAAACAGGCGCATCCCTTCGGCCAAGGTAGCGATACAGAGTCCGGGGAGATCTGACTTTGGTCGCGGTTTAGTAAAGAGTGTGATGCCCACGCCCAGTACAACTGTGACCAGTGTCCCGAACAGGCCACGCATATATATGTATCCCTTATCAGGAGGCACGCCGTGGGCAAGCGGTTCAATCAGAAAATAGAGGGATTTGTGATGGGTAATGAGGGTAAGCAGCGAGCCTACGAGCAGTGCCCAGAACGCTGCTGCCGAGGTGAAACGGGACCAGAGGACGCCCATCAGTAGGACCACAATCAGCGATGGCAATATCGTTGTAAAGAACTTTGAGTGCGCCGTATAGATCTGATCATCTAGTTCAAAGATGGGCACGAGCACCAGTCCTAGCAGTGTCGCACCGACAGCAGCCAAGCGAGCGGCGTGGAGATAGTACTTGTCGTCTTTGCCCGGTACAACGGTTTTCCAGATATCATTAACACCCACCGCAGAGACAGCGTTAATAAGTGTATCGAGCGTGGACATCAACGCTGCCAACAGCGCGGCGATAACCAGACCAAACACCCCCGGCTGGGTAATGATTTTCATCACCATCACAAAGACGCTCTTTGCCTTTTCTGGTGCTTCGGGCCAACCGTAGGTCTCCATCGCTTTGCCGACCCAACCCCCATTGCTGACAACGATCGCTGCAATAGGCATTAGGACAAGCACCATAACAATCATGGCTTTGCGCCCATCATGGACGGACTTGACTGACAGGAAGCGCAGAATGATGCCCTGATTGATGAAAAAGAAAGCCACAGTGCCTGAAAGCGCGTCGCCCCAGAACGTGCCGATGAAGTGAAAGTTCGCCGGTTCGTTGAATTGGGGGAAGGGGACTTTGTGTGTCGCTGGTAGTCCATTCCAAAACGCATCCCAGCCGCCAACGTAATTGATGCCAAGCACAAAGATGCCGATGCCAGCAACAAGTAGAATCATGCTCTGAAACAGGTCAGTCATGAGCACGGACATCTGTCCTCCGCTGTGCATGTAAGCAAGCGAAATGATTGCTACTATCACGGCTCCTACCATCACGGGCATCCCTATGACACGGTTCAGAACGACAGCGATCGTTTGCAGGTTCATGCCGATATAGCCGACGAGATACAGCACAATCAGGATGAGTACCATGAATCGCGTACGTCGATCGAATCGGCGTTCAAAATACTCAGGGATGGTGCTGATGCGGTTGAAGTAGATAATGGGAAACCAGCCGAGCAGGAACAGCGGCATGATGAACCAGTCGTTCGTGTAGTACGTCATACTGGCAAGTCCGCTGTCGTAGCCGAGGTCGGAGTAGTTGATAAAGCTGTAGGAACCGACGAGGGTGGCAATACATGACGCGGCGATCAACCACCAGACAAAGCGTTGACCGCCGAAGAAGAAGTCCGCTGTGGATTTCGTGTATCGTCCGAAATAGATACCACAAGCCACAATAGCCGCAAAATAGAGAACAATGACGGTGTAATCGAGTGTATGGAGTGAGTCGCTCATTTGCCGGGGGGTCCCTCCACAGAAAAGATCCAAATCAGGTGGATGCCTGCGAATAGGAAGAAGCCGACGACGAGCACCCAGATGATCCGCCGGTCAGCGCGCAATCCCTTATACACCATACCGGCACGGAGCGTAACCCAGAGAGAGCCAAAAAAGAACAGCCCGCCGAACAGGTATTGATAAAACCACGCAAACCAGTTGTCCGACAGGATACTGCGAGCGAAGACGACAAATTGATCTATCATAAGCAACTTCCCAAAAAATATGATTTCTTCTTGTAGTCAATTAATTTGCCATTATAGCACAATCCTACAAACTGGTCAACACCTTTTCGTCGTGCTTAGGGCTATTCAGTTTTCGGCTTTTTAACCAGTTGGGGCGAAAAGGCGCAACGAGGGAATCGCTTGGCCGGTGAAGTATCGGGATTGGGAAATCCCGCTCACAGCAGAATTATAGTGGACCTTAGAATTAATGAGACACTCCAATCTCCCGTTGGGTAGGCACCCCCCTTTATCCCCCCGCTAGCTTTCCCCCCTGCTTGCGGGGGGACTAAGGGGGGGTAGAATAAAGGGGGGTGCCGATGCGGTGCGGTTAGAAACCGAACCTACCGTGGGGCGCAAGTGTTTATTTATTTTTTAAATTCACTATATTTTTTGAATTCACTATAAATGACCCTAATCGATACTATCACATGGTCAAAACGTCGCTTAAACTTCCATTTAGCACTCTGTTTTGTCCCTATTGATTTTTGTGTTCTCAATTTCTTAGGATTCTGTTATAATTATGGAAGGAACAGTTTGCTTCCACTCAATCTGTCCTATCGGAAGCGGTTGGACACAATTTACACAAAGGAAGGTAATAAGATGGCGCATCTGACCGAAGCCCAAGTGGCACAATTTAAGGAAGAGGGGTATCTGGTCGTTGAAGACGTGTTGGACCCCGAACAAGACTTAGACCCAGTTATTGAAGAGTACGCAGGCGTCTTGGATCGGCTCGCCCAAGAGTTATATGATAAGGGTGAAATATCTTCGATGTATGATGACCTGCCGTTTGGAGATCGACTGACGAAAATTTACGCTGAATCTGGTAGGGTACATGCACAGTATTTCGATTTTTCACTGCCCCAGCAGAATGTGCAGCCGGATACACCGATGTGGGTGGGCCCTAAGGTTTTTCATCTGCTCCGTAACGAGAAACTGCTTGATGCAATCGAATCGTTGATTGGTCCCGAAATTTACTCGAACCCGGTGCAGCATGTACGCCTGAAGCCGCCGGAGCATCTCTGTCCCGTCAACGAAGACACCGGCCGTCCTCAGATAGGAGCAACCCCATGGCATCAGGATAACGGGGTTGTCACAGAAGAAGCAGATAAAACCGATATGCTAACAGTTTGGTTCGGCTTGTGGGATGCTACCCTTGAAAATGGCTGTCTCGAAGTTATTCCCAAAAGCCACCGTGAAGGGTTGCTACAGCACTGCATCACGAGCACCGACCTGTCAAGAGGATTTGGGCGTCACATTCCGGGCAAATTTCTGCGCGAGCCAGATAGCGTACCGATCCCGCTCAAGCGCGGAGGCGTCCTATTTTTCCATCGCCTCAACTGTCATAGCTCACTGCCGAACAACAGCGACAATATCCGTTGGAGCTTTGACCTGCGCTACAACCCAACGGGTCAGCCAACCGGGCGCAGTGCATTTCCGGGCTTCGTTGCGCGCAGCCGTTCCAATCCGGAGAGTGAGTTGCACGATGCCGAGGAGTGGGCGAATATGTGGTATGAGACGCGCAGCCAGCTGTCGGGAAGTGATGACAATCCCACCTTCCACCGCTGGAAAACGGACGATCCTCGCTGTGCTTGAGTATAGTACGTGAGTAAGGATATAGGGAAGCGGGGCGGTGAGGAACGCACCCTCGTCGCTCCACTCTCCCTGACAACCAAACGCCAAGATGCTCAGGGAGGATGGTTAGTGAAAGTTCTTGACGTCATAGCGCATATCATGAAGAAAGAGGGCGTTGAATACCTCAGTGCCTACCCCACAACTGCTCTGATCGAGTCTACTGCCGAGGTTGGGATACGACCAATCATCTGCCGTCAGGAACGGGTAGGGGTAGGTATCGCAGATGGCTATGCGCGGGTGAATAACGGAACGCCACCGGGTGTGTTCGCTATGCAGAACGGCCCTGGTGCCGAAAACGCCTTTGCTGGTGTCGCCACCGCCTACTCAGACGCCGTGCCTATGTTACTACTCCCATTGGGTCATCCCAGAGCGCGTGATGGCGTATTCCCGCTCTTTAGCTCGGTGCACAGCTTCTCAGACATCACCAAATCTGTCGAGCAGATCAGCACCGCTTCACAGGTCGGTGAGACAATGCGCCGGGCATTTGCGAGGCTTAAGATGGGGCGGCCGGGTCCTGTCATGGTCGAGATTCCCTCTGACATCGCGGACGCAGAGGTAGACGCATCAATCCTTGAGAGTTACAAGCCTGTCAAAGCTACGCTCTCAAAAGCTGATTCTCAGGATGTCCTTTCTGCGGCGCGTGCGTTGCTAGACGCCAAAGCTCCCATCATCCACGCCGGACAGGGGGTTCTATACGCTAACGCCACTGAGGAGTTGGTAGAACTAGCAGAACTGCTACAAGTGCCCGTTATGACCACGCTAGCGGGCAAAAGTGCTTTTCCCGAAAGGCACCCCTTGGCTCTGGGGAGCGGCTCAAGCGTTATGAACGGTTGTGTTTATCACTTCCTAGGTCAAGCCGATGTGGTATTCGGGCTCGGCACCTCCTTCACAAAACACAGCATGACCACAACCATTCCTTTGGGTAAAACCTTCATCCATGCGACAAACGATCCAATAGACATAGATAAAGATTACTACACCGATTACCCTGTTATCGGAGATGCCAAACTCGTGTTGCAGCAATTCATAGAGGCTTGCAAAGACCTGCGTCCAAGCACCGACCAAGATGACAGCAAAGTTGTGGAAGAGATTGCAGCTGTTCGGAAAGCGTGGTTGAAGGAGTGGACGCCCAAGCTGACATCGGATGAGGTTCCCATCACTCCCTACCGCGTTATCTGGGAGTTCATGAACAATGTCGATCCAGCGGAAGCGATTGTCACGCACGACTCTGGAAGTCCGCGTGACCAACTTATGCCGTTCTATCAATCGGGCGGTCCCCGAACGTATTTAGGTTGGGGCAAGTCGCACGGGCTTGGAACAGGGCTTGGGCTTAACATCGGGGCGAAACTCGCTGCGTCCGACAAATTCGTGGTCAACTTCATGGGGGATGCTGCATTCGGGATGACGGGGTTGGACTTTGAGACAGCTGCCCGAAACAGTATACCAATCCTCACCGTAGTGCTGAACAACTCCACCATGGCGATAGAGACAACACACATGGCGAGATCTCATGAATTATATGGCACACGGGACATTGGCGGGAACTATGCCGATATGGGGCGGGCTATGGGTGGATGGGCGGAACGGGTAGCGGATCCCGCAGATGTGGGTCCAGCAATTCAGCGTGCTCGGAAAGCCACAGCAGATGGACAAGCGTCCCTACTCGAATTCATCACCAGCGAAGAAACTGCCTTTTCATATAGACGTCCCTTCGGGTAGTAATCCCGGATTGCACAATCAATCAACCTTGGGAGCCTGCTCGTCCGAGACCATTGGTTGTCGCCACAGCGACGGCATCAGCAATGCTATCACCGAAAGCAACACAATCCCTAGCACTGCGTCAATTCCGATGGCAAATGGTGTGCTGCTCATTGACGCAATCGCACCAACCATAAGTGCCCCCAACGGACCGGCACCGATGGCGAGACTGATAACGCCTAGTGCTCGTCCGCGCATCTCCTCCCTAGATCGCAGCATCACAAGGGTTGACTGCATGGTTGAAAAGCCCGATGTCCCGAACCCCAGAACAAATAGCACCGGAAGGGCAATGTAGTACCACCGCACCGTTGAGAAGCATAAGAGCATGACCAACCCAAGCATTGATCCGCCGATGTACAACCGTCCGTGGAAGCGGATAACGCCTATTGAAGCAACGCAGATTGCCCCAAAAAGCGCGCCTAACCCTTCAGCACCTAGGAGCGTTCCCATTAGCCCGGGTCCAATCAAAAGGACATCGCGAGCGATGACCGGAATCATCTGTGCGTAGGGAAAGAGCAGCAAATTCATCAGGATGGTGACAAGCACGGTTGCTACCAGCACATTGTCACGCTTCACATACCGGAACCCTTCCACTAAGTTGCCAAGGACGTTAGACAACCCAAGACGACTCCGATCAGTAGGTGGTAGGTTCACTGCTGCGATCAGGGTAATTGCCACAACATAGATTGCACTGACAACGATGTAGCCTCCCATTACATCAACCGTGGTTATCAACGCGCCCGCCAACGCCGGACCGATCATACGGCTCGCCTGCATACCGACAGAATCCATCGCCATAGCGTTGGTCACCCCGGCCCTGCCGACCAGATCGTGTATGGCTGAACGTCGCGATGGCATATCCAGTGCCCACCCGATACCTGTGCACCCCATCACGACGTAGGCATGCCAGAAACGTATCGCTTCTGTCTTGAGCAGCAGTACCATCGCAAAGGCAGCGACACAACTTATCACCTGTGTCATGATAAGGATTCGGTGCTTATTAACCCTATCAGCCAACACACCGCCCACCATGCCAAGTATTAAAAGCGGCAGCATCCCGAAGAAACCGACCAGAGCTACTGAAAATGGTGAATCCGTCAACTCTAGGACAAGCCAGCCGAGCAGCGTCAGCTGCATCCACCGGCAGATGTAGGCGAGGAAGTTCGCAGGCCAGAGCAACCGGTAGCTGCGGTTGCCGAATGCCTCGAAAGTACGCAAGGAGTGGTTCTTGCGCATCGTCAGTCGTGAATTATTTACCATTAACCGTTGAGGATTCCCCTATAGAGGTCCGCTCGCCATGGATTGGCAAATCCACAGCACATCGTTGAAAAATACTACTGTCCACCACCGAAGATTTTACCGCCTAAACTCCAGATACTAACGCCTGCAAAAGCAATCTGAATCAGCGCAGATATGAATCCGCCGATCCACATCACACGGTGCGTCCGATAAGAGCTAGGGAGTTTGGAATTTAAGCGCAGCGCAAGAACCATGACAAATGAAATCGCAAAGTTTCCCAAAGTGCCCGCAATTTGCGTGAGAATATCAAACTTTAGATCGGCCCAAATGACAATAAAGGTAGAGACGAAAAAATAGGCACAGATGAAACGTTGGATTTTAGAATAGGGCCATTCGCGGGAGGGCCACAGTGCCTCTAAAAATTCGTGCGATACGCGGGTAAGGACTTCAGGGACAGCTTGTAGGGTTCCCCAAAGGGCGGCGATGATACAGACGTAGTAGACCCAGACCAAGGAAGGGTGAATATTACTCCAGACGTGAGCCTGCTCGGTGAGTAGGCTCCACCCTTCAAATCGGCTTTCTAGTGGATACAAAACCGCAGCACCAGATATCATAAATGCCGCCGTTACAATAAATAGAACGACTGCGCCCATGCCAGCATCCCACCGCAACGGTGCCACAAGTTGTCGTAATCGGTTGACCTGCTCTGGTGCGTCGGGCAGGTAGTCAATCGCATCGTGCTTGAAAGCATAGTCGCGGATGGCGTCAATATTTTGATGTCCTGTCAACCCCCAGCGGTGGAGGCCAATCCAGTTAGCGTAGACGATATAGCCCATCGCACCACCGCCGACGTAAGCAAATGTTGTCGCCATGGTTAACAGCGGATTCTGACGCGCATCTTCAGGGGTCCACTCTGGAAACGCTGGCAGGTGTCCTACATTTACGGATCCGATGAAGGCTTGCCAGAGATTCGGACGTACCATCAGGGTGCCGATAATCGTTCCAGTCACAAGGATCAAGCAGATGATGACCTGCTGCTTTTCCAGTCTATTATATGACATCTTCAGGCTGAGTAGCAAAGCGAGACCAATGAACGCAGAGGTGAAGATGTTTTCCCAAATCGGTTCCGGGATCGACTGGGGCACACCGTTAAGTAAGAAGTGAAATAGATCCGCACACGGTTTCGCAATCGGCACCCAAGCCATCGGACCACCGATTAATTCAACTAGCATAATCATAAGCAACAGCCAGCCGCGTGGCCCCGGCAGCCTTACCAGCCGATGTCCAAGATATTCACCGCTAACGGCGGTGTAACGTCCGAGCAGATAGGTAAGAAAAACGCCTTTGACGATACAGCTTATAAGCACGAGCCATAGGAGGTCATAGCGTGCCCAAGCACCTGTACGGACCACGACAATTGTTTCGCCGGCACCGATACTGACCGATGCGACAATCGCAGCGGGTCCAAAGACAGCCATCAAGCCGAGTAGTTTTTGCATCGACCACGGCTGACCAAAAACCCCAGTAGGAGGTGGAATTTCGACGGTGCCTATCTCCTCTTGATTCTCATCGATTGTTTCTTTCTCCTCCATAGTTTCTCCTGTTGGTTAGGGCAGAAAAATAATCCGGATAATTTTCCTCCGGTATCCCAGTGAAGGTGACGAACCGCTTCTTGTCGGAGCAAAATTTGGCGTCCGTCGCGCAACCCGTCAGATTGCGCTTAGCCCCAGTTTTGGCAGCCAATTCACCATAGTAGCTGAATCTTTTGCTTGAAGAATTAGACTTGCCAACATTATAGCCACAGGGGAAAAAGTGTCAACAAAAAACGGGGAACAGCATAGAGTTATTTATAGTGGACCTTAGAATTAATGGGACACTCCAAGCTCCCGTTGGGTAGGCACTGTTTCCAACTGTGCCTATGCAGTGCGGTTAGAAACCGCACCTACCGTTGGGCGCAAGTGTTCATTTATTTTTTGAATTCACTATAATTGAGCAGGTTGCACGCCCCGGGATACGGGAGCGTTTGTTGTTTGAGGCGGGGCAGATTTTTGACGGGCATATCATCTTCGGGGAAGATTTGCTCGATATACCGCTTGATGGGATACAAGCGGAATTGATCCAAGAGGTATTGGTATAGTTCCTATAGTAGGAGGAAAGAGGGAGCAAACCGGAGTCTGATCCTGTAGGTCGAGATTCATATCTCGACACAAAAATGTCGATTTTGGAAAATCGACCTACTATAACGCAACAAATCGGGTATTGGGTGAGAAAACCTCGCTCCTACGACACATAAATGTCAATACGCCCTAATTAATCAGCACGGTGCGGGGGCCAGATTCTTGGGAAGAAAGGATCTGTACACGGGTCCCCGTGCTTCACATAGGGGCCGAGTTGGGCACCAATCAGATTATCCCTGCCATGCTTGTTATAGGTTGTTCCGCCGGGCATCATGTTGAGCGCGATCGAGAGACGCGGCGCATCCGTCCGATTGGGACCCGATCCGTGAAAGGTCAGTCCTGTGTGGAAACTGACTTGACCCGCTTTGAGTATGCAAGGGATTTCCACCCACCGCCGGTCCCCTTGAGAAAACCTTTGTTCGGAAGCGTGTAGGTCTTTATTCGCAAAACCGGCGGCGGCTTTGATCAACCCCCAGTTATGCGAGCCTTCCACAAAACACATACTTCCGTTAGACAGATCGGTATCTTGTAGCGCGATCCAAGCCGTGCAGAAGGTGGTAGCGTTGAACATAGTCCAGTGGGCGGCATCCTGATGCCACCCAACATTGCCATCCAGAACTTCCCCCGACTCGGAACGAGTCCCCGGTTTGTAGAGGACTTGGTCATGCACCAAACGGACCTCGCGAGTCTCCATCAGTTCGGAAGCTAAGTAACCAATCTCGTTGGAACGGATCAATTCACGGATTTTGGCGTTGACCCACCAGCCGTTGACCACGTGTACCAATTTCGGGCTTTGTGGGTCGAATTTCGGTGGTTGCCCCCAGTGCATCGCATCGAAATCTCGCTCACCGCGGATGGTACGGTAGACCGCATCGCGCAGCTCCGCCACTGCTGTATCGTCGAATAACTGAGGACCAATCCAAAAACCTTGGTCGCGATATGCCTTCCGATCTGCTTCTTCCAATTCAATGCCGACCATCTGAGTTTTCATGTCTCTATTTTATTTTTATCGGGGCAGGGATGCCCCTCTCACGTTTATCGCTACAAGGCTTTGAGTATTCAACGGCGTGAGTCCTGACCTATACAAATGCAAAGACGCGTGTCGGGGCACCGGAGCTTCGCGCCAACTTCATCGGTGCAATCGCCACATGAAAGTGCGTCGGCAGCTGGCTCAGATTACAGAGGTCTTCGACCTGCGGGATGCCAGTGCCGAGAAAAACGAGATGGGCGGGTGGTAATCCGTCATGCTGCGGAGGGTGTCCAGCCATCGAGTCTATGCTGCAGGCATCCGTTCCAATTGTCTTGATGCCTTTCTGGACAAGCAACCTCGCTGCATCTTCGCTGAAACCGATCCATTGACGGTTGAAACTATCTTGGTACGCATACCGATCCATGCCGGTCCGCATAAAAACGATGCTATCTGAAGGGATATCGACGTTCTCAGCAATCCACTTCTCAATGTCCTCCGCTGTGACGGCATCGCCCGGCTGCTTCACTTCCGAAAGATCTATGAGCACCGCAGCTCCGGTTAATTTTTCTTGTGGGATTTCAGCAACGGTAAATCCCTCGGCGTACATAAGGCAAGGCGCGTCGATATGCGTGGCGCAATGTCCGGATAAATCCACTCGGCTTTCAAAGTAGCCGTCCTTGTCGATTGTTGCTGTATCGTAGATTTTGACAGGGTCAATCGGAAGTTCACGCGGACTGTTTTCATCGACTGTGTAAGAGAGATCTATTACTTTCTGAAAATTGATTTGCATTGTTATTTCCTTTTATAGTGAATTCAAAAAATAAATGAACACTTGCGCCCAACGGTAGGTGCGGTTTCTAACCGCACTGCATAGGCACAGTTGGAAACAGTGCCTACCCAACGGAAGCTTGGAGTGTCTCATTAATTCTAAGGTCCACTATATATCATTCGGCGGAGTGACAATTGAGCGTCATCAATTTTACTTCCGCGGGTTTGTGGGTTTGACGATTATAGATCTATGACGTTGTAAAATAGGTCAGGGTTTATTTGGCAGGCGATCGGCAGATACCAATTCTTAATCATCGAGCGATCAATAGCTGACGACAATTCTAAAAGAATCTGATTTTTTTCTGAACAAAAAGATGGGTTCAGCGTCTAAAAATTAAGCCGCAAATTTTACCCGATGCACCAGAGAGGAGATTCAGATGAAACGTCAGTACACCATCTTATTGATGTGCTGTGCTATGAGTTTATTGTACTTCGGCTTGGAGCCCGTATATGGGCAGAATAAAAAGCGCGTGAATCGGACGGAGGTTGAAGAACGGCAAAAAGTTGGAGATTTCTATCACGTCATTGTTGAAAACAACCTGTTCCGCCCGTTGGGTTGGCAGAAGCCAAGCCGGGATCCGGAATACGCATTGGTCGCCACATGGATTGGCACCCGAGGAACAGTTGCAAAAGCGCTCGTGATGGAACGCAAATCCAGTCAACTCTATTATGTCTCCAAGGGTGAGAAGGTTGGGAACGCAATTGTCGAAAACATTGCAGCGAATCAGGTGAGCCTCAAAGCCTCAGATAACATTGTAACCCTTAAAGCGGAATCGATGCAGTTTCTTAGCGGTTCTAGCCGCTCAGGAGGTAAATCGGGTGAAGGCAGAGGCACTGCAACTGCTTCCACAGAACCTCCGGGCGATGAACGCCAAGCGCAAAGAAGAGCGCGGCGTGGGGCTAATCGGGAACGCGACGCATTGCGCGAGTGGTTACGCACCGCCTCACCGGAAGAACGTCGGCAGAAGCTAGAGGCAATCCGCAGGGAGCGTCAAGGTGGAGGCCGTCGCGGTGCCAGAGGCAGAACCAATGACGTTGATAAGAAAAGAGATTCTAAGGACGAGGACGAAGAGAACTGGGACGAGATAAAAGGGAAATGATTCAGGGCTTATGCACTCCACCGGATTGTAGTGAACGCAGATCTGCGTTCACTACGAACTACAGCGGGTGAACTGCTATTACGAGATATTCTTGATTTTCGGGTCCCGTATCAGCAGCTGCAAGTCCGCACCATCACCTAATGCGTACTTTCTCGGTTGGTCAAGGGGCACCACCGCGTCCTCATCAGAAATTGAAGTAAAACCTCCTTTGCTTCCGGCGTACCGATACGATATAAAGCATGAACCGCATCACCTCGTACATACCGGTTTTCATCGGAAAACATCCCGCCCAACGCATTGACGGCATCAACCGCATGGGAACCAATCCGCGCCAATGCAAGGATGGCATCCCGCCGAACCCGTTCATCCTCATCCTGTAGTGCTGTGCTTAATGCCGGGGTGGCTGTTGACTCCTGTTGACTGACTGTCCCCAACGCCTCTGCCGCACGGGAACGAACCCCCTCCGATTCATCTTCCAACGCGCCTGCTAATTCCGGAACAGCGGCATGTGCGGGAGAACCAATATCCCCCAACGCCTCCGCAGCGGTCTCACGTACCTGTGAATCTAGATGTTTCAGATTGCCTGTAAGTGAATCAACTGCGGGGACCCCTATCGCATTCAACGCATAATACGCATTTCGGCGTACCGTCTCGGATTGACCCTCAAATGCCTCCATTAATACAGGCACTACTGCTTCCCCAAATTCGCTTAACGCATAAGCAGCACTGAGCCCCTTTGACTCCGAATCATCTCCCATCCCTTCAATAAGTTTCGGTACAGATTCCATAGATTGACCGTTACTTGGGGGATCCCCGTTCGTCTTTCCGTAATGCCAGTCCCAAACGTGCTGGAACATCTTTTGATGTTTATCGTTACCAATTTGTTCCCAATCCGCCTTTTCACTGTTCCATGAAGGTAACTCCGGCTCTGACATGCGGGCAAAGAGGAACTTCATCATGTAACGGTTCTTGTCGGTACGATTCGGCATGCCGCGGTGCCACAGATCATAGTTCACAATCGCTACTGTGCCAGCTTTGCCACAGACCGGAAGTTCGTCACTGACCGTTGCACCGTCGGGGGTATTATAGTAGTGACTCCCCGGAACGATTCCGGTGGGACCAAGTTCTAGCGGCGTATCCTGTGGATAGTAGAAAACCAACAATCTGCGCGTATGATGCGACCATCGTCTGCCCCCGTCTTGGTGCATCCGCTGTCCCTCGCTCTTCGGTCGATTGAAGTGGGGATGGCGATGGGGCTGCATATAGTAGTCTTCGCCCAAAACGCTGGTCAACCCACCGATAACCCACTTATCATCAAAGACCGTTTGAATTTCAGGGATTCGAGGCAAGAGGTTATTGCCCGGATTGCCCTCCTTTTCAAATACCGCTTCGGTCCGTTCGTAAATGAAATCGTGAAAGCTCGCTGGGAGATCTGTGTTGACGATCACGTAACCATTAACAATGAAGTGGCGCATCTGGTCGTCAGTGAGAAGGTATTTCTTATCTACCATTTTTCTTCTTTTTCCTTTCGATTGTGAATCTGTCCATAAAAGTTGTGGGCATCTCTATATGACATCAAGGAAAATTAAACAAAAACCGCCGGAGAGACATTGAATCTCTTGCTGAGTGCTTTGATCTGTTTAACAGTAAGCGGTTTCTTTCCACTGAGGATGTCTGAAACAATTTCTTGGTTACCCATTTCTGGTAAATCGTTGGGCTTCAAATTGTGCTCCTCCATCAGAAACTTCAGACAATCTATTGGTTCGGCATCCGGTTCTGGGATATTTCTATCTTCGTAATCTTTGACTAGGGTTCCTAATGTATCTATCAACGACTCAATCAATGGGGATTCATTTTCGTCCGTCTCATCTATTAATTCATCGAGCCACCCGACAACTTTGTTATACTGCTGTTCGGTTTCAAATGTTGATAGGACTTTTGATGCGATGGGCCATACTTTAATAGTGTCGGCCAGCTCTTGATCTGAAACCTTCATAATTTACTCCTTCCATCTCCCTCGATCGTAATCTGCATGTGTCAAAATATCTCTGATGTATATACGCTTCTTCGCATAAACAATATAAGCTACCAACCTGAATCTATTACCTGCGATATTGAAAACTGTCAACTTTCCCACTTGATCTGCACTCCGAAAAGTCCTTCGTAAATCTAGAAAAGATTCAAAAATTGTTCGCTTTGCAATTCGATACCATCGGTCTAAAGGACGTTCAGCTTCCGGATGCCTCTGGCTGAATTCGAGGATTCGCTTTCGTGTTATGATGTGCCTGCAAAGCACTCCTGCTTGCTGTCTAGCACCAAATCCAAAGTACGTTCTGGAAGCATACCAACAAAAAGTATCGCATCTTTTCTCACAGGGAAGCGAGTTCAACCTGCTCAATTTTCAGATCCTCGGTCAAGTAACCAGCCTTGACCCCCGGTGAATGTTCAAAAATGAGCAGCCAGTTTTCTGCCTGAGCCTGTTTCAACACCCGTTCCTTGTTCTTCATTGCAGTCAAAGCGTCGAGATCAAATCCCATGACGTAATGCGTTTTCAGGTGCGAAGGTGTCGGGACTAAGTCCGCCAGAAAACACGCGGTCAGTCCCCCTGATTGCACTGTAACGATCTGATGGTTGGGTGTGTGTCCCGGCGCAGGCAGCATTGTCACGCCGGGGGCAACTTCTGCGTCCCCGGAGATAGGCATAATCTGTCCCCGTCTTTCGAGCGGTTCCCATGTGTACGGGAGATAACTGGGTTTGCTGCGCGGGTCGGGCTCCTTTGCATACGCCAGTTCACCCTCATTGATGTAGTAGACAGCGTTCGGGAATGTGGGTCTAAATTCTCCGTTCCCCTCCTGAAAGCAATTCCCGCCGGCGTGATCGAAGTGCAGGTGTGTTAAAATGACCTTGCTGATATCCGCCGCCTGTACACCCGCCGCTGCGAGGCTTCTTAGCAATTCTGTCTCGGATTTGTCAACACCATAGAGAAAAGCGAATTTTTCATCGTAGGCGTTGCCGAGTCCGGTATCGACCAGAATATTCTCCGTGGCTGTCCGAATCAGCAGACAGTTTAGTCCCATCAGGATTCGATTACGGTCATCAGCAGGATTCGTGCGTTCCCACAGCACCTTCGGTATCGTGCCGAACATGGCACCGCCGTCCAATCGGAATGTGCCGTCGCTGACCACAAAAAGTTCAAACTCACCAAATTTCATAGCGTAATCACCTGAGTTCGTAGGGAACGCAGATCTGCGTTCTCTACAAATTAATTCTTTAACGGCCTCCCTGTTTTGAGGGTGTATTCGATCCGTTGATGTGTTTTCTCCTCGCCGCAGAGCCTGAGAAACGCCTCGCGCTCCAGTTCAAGGAGATAGTCTTCGGATACAGATTGCGGGGTAGAAAGTTCCCCGCCACAAAGGACATACGCGAGTTGGTTCAAGATTTTCACGTCGTGGTCGCTAAGCTGCTCGGCACGGTGTGCAAAATTAACCTCCGATCTCAAGCGAACAAGTCCCGTTTCTCCTAACACAAATACCTCTCTCGGTTGCGGTTCTTGATACCCATCCGCTGCCATCGCCAGCACCAGCTGCTTGGCATCGTGGAGGTGATGCGCTCGATTGATTGAAACAGTGTCCGTCTCACGGAGATAGCCGATCCGCTTTGCGCCCGCAGCACTCTCAGACACCTTCGCGTAGGCGATGGTTTCAAAAGCACATTTAACGTGGGGAAACGGTTCAACGTCCGTATCTAGCGGAACGCCCTCTAGGCAGCGGATCGCCATCTCCTTTACACCGCCTGCAGCGGGGATAAGTCCGACGCCCACCTCAACCAGACCGATGTAAGTTTCGGCAGCAGCGCAGATGCAATCCCCCCCGAATGCGATTTCGCAGCCCCCGCCCAAAGCCATACCCGCGGGGGCGGAGACCACCGGCTTGGGGGAAAGTCTGAATCTCATGTTTGCCTTTTGGTAGGCGGAGATCATCCCCTCCAACGCCTCCCAATCTCCGCTTCGGGCACGTTCAAGCATCAGGGCGAGGTTCGCACCGACGGAAAAGTTGTCCGCGTGATTCCCGATGACCAGTCCCTCAAAATCGCGCTCTACCTCGTCAAGGGCTTCAAACATCATCTCAATGCTTGGGTTATCAATCGTGTTCATCTTGCTGTGAAATTCGAGGCATAGGACCCCATCGCCCATATCAATGAGGCTTGCGTCCGGGTTGGATTTCACGGGCTTGCTTTTGGACGGTGTTTTGTAAAACGAGGTACGCCCTGAATCTAGCAGATTCGCGATGAGTGACGGCATGGCATGATTCTCTGATTTCATCCGCTCAACAGATTCCGGCACACCGATCGCATCCCACGCCTCAAAAATCCCGAGTTCCCAGTTGAACCCCCACTTCATCACATTATCAATACTCTCCAGATTGTCGGCGATTTCGGGGATGCGCGACGCTGCATAGCACATCGTATGGCTGAGGCATTTCCACGCAAACTGACCTGCACGGTCATCGCTGTCAATGAGCTGCTTCAACCGCTCCCCTGCGTCGGCAATTCGTCTGACCGCATTGATCGAATCAAGACCCCCTTTTATCCCCCCGCCAGCGGGGGGAGATAGGGGGGTGGAACGAGGCACGTATTCAAGTGCATTATAGTCCAACGTCCAAATCTCGCTGCCATTTTCGCCGCGGCGTCTTTGATAGAAACCGCCCCCGGTTTTTTCGCCGAGCCAGCCCTTTTCAACCATCTGTAAGATAAAATCGGGAACCCGAAAAACCTCACGCCTCTCATCGTTGGGCGCGTTTTCGTAGACGTTGTTCGCGACATCTACGAGAACATCAAGCCCGATGATGTCTCCCAAACGGAAGGTTGCACTGCGAGGGTGCCCCATCGGTGGCCCTGTAATCGCATCCACTTCGTCAATCGTATACCCCTCCGCAAGAGTCAGGTGGATGGTGTGCAGGACTGAGAAAATACCGATCCGATTGGCGATAAAGTTCGGTGTATCTTTACAACGGACAACCCCTTTGCCGAGCGTGTGTTCCGCAAAATCGGAGATGAATTCGACCAGCTCCGGGCGGGTTGTATCCGTCGGGATGAGTTCGATCAGGTACATATAGCGAGGTGGATTGAAGAAATGTGTACCGAGAAAGCATTCCCGATAGTCCTGTGAGAGGGCTTCAGCGATGGCGCGAATCGAAATCCCGGAGGTATTGGAGCTCACAAGTGTGCCGTGTCTGCGATGCCCGTCAATCTGTGCATGAACTTGTTTCTTGACATCGAGGTTTTCGACTACCGCCTCAATAATCCAGTCCGCCTCCGTCAGCCATTCGGCGTGATCGTGAAAGTTGCCAACCCGAATCAACTCCGCGGCGTCGGGGCCATAAAACGGCGAGCGGGTTTTCGCACCTTTCATCCGATCCAGAGCCGATTGCGCGATTCGATTCCGCACAGCGGGGGTGTCGAGCCCCAAGCCGTTGGCACGTTCTGCAGCTGTGAGCTCCGTGGGCGGGATATCTAACAGATCACACGGAATCCCGACGTTGGTAATATGGGCGGCGATCTGAGAACCCATTGTCCCTGCTCCAACCACAGCAACTCTTTTAATTTGGCGATTCCGACTGTCTCGCAAGGGATTATCCTTTTTTCTAGTATGTGACAGAAACCGAGTTTTTCCGAAAAAACTCGGTTTCTCTTCGCGCTTTGGACTTTCCTTGGTTCATTGCGTACCCGTACAATGTAGCGATTTGGCAGGGCACTGACAGGGGGAAAAAATATTTTTCAACGTCAGGGTGGTTCATCCATTGCAGGAAATTTGTCTGAACCCCGATGGCCCCTATGTTTCTGACCGTTTACAGATTTGTGCCTCCCAACAAAAAGTGGGGTAACTCGCTTGTTGACCTGCCATATTGATTACGATTTATTAACAACTTTCACATAAACGTCAACAGAACTCAGCAAAATTCATTGTTTGCCCCTTCATTTGGGGCTTGTCGGTTTCTAACCTGCCAAAATATCAATCTATGAAGCGATCGTAGGTTTGGGCTTGGTTAAATTGAGTATAACATTTTACACTGTTTATTTTTATTCTTTTAGTCACTCGCTTCTACACATATATTCATATAGTTGAGGTTCTATCACTTTCATTAGTCGTTTGGCAATTTTCTCATGTCGTTTTTCATCAATAGCTATATTTATTATTTCCTCACGAATATTGGAGTATTCATTAGAAATTCTTAATGCATCTAAAACAGGATATAAAGCCCAAGCTATCTGCTGTTTTAAACCATGAAGGCCATAATATGTATTCAAATAAAAACTGTAAATGATTTGATAATAAGATTCACATAAATCTATGCAATCTTGAATATCTTTAAACTTTGGCATATCTTTGTCCATGTCAGTAAACCTATTAGTGTCTGTATGAGCAATAAATGTGTCGGCTATTGGGTCTATTATTTGTGTTCTCATTTGTATCAAATTGTCTGTGGCATCTTTTAAATCTTTCAGAAACGGCTCAATTTTTTCGTCTTTTGCTATATGTGGGCTTAATAGATTGCGAAATTTTTGAGTTATGACTGTTATTGAGGAAGTGTCTTTTGATATATTTGATATGTTTCCTTTTTTATCTCTTTTCTCAATTATTTTTCGTAATCCTATAAACGTGCCATACCATGAGTTTGCCAACATTCTTTGAGTTATGAGTGACCAATCTTTAGCCCAAAATGCGTCTCTCATTTCTTCGGTAATACGCGTTTCTTTAAAGGCGGGGATATACATAATGTGTCTTATTAGTTCAAAACTGCCAAATATCTCACCCCATAATGTATGCTTATATGATTGTAATATTCTGACAACATTTTTCTCTACAGCTATATTGTCTAATTGGCAGTCTGCATGCGTTTCATGTATAGCGTTGACTAATTCTTCTTTATCAGCTGTTGGAATCTCCACTTGTAGTATTGGCATTATTTGTGTTCCTTTTCACAATTAGTAGATTTGATTGAACTTAAGTGATTATAACCTATTTTCTGACCGAGTGTGTAATTTGTATTAGATAAGAAACTCTTCAACGATTTCGTCAATTTCTTCCATGAGCCGAAGTGTTTCCGCCACTGCAATCAAGATACCCCGATACTGCCTAATCTCATTATGGCTTAACGCCGACCCTTTCCTATCCTTCAACCACTTCTCACACACCTGATACGCGCCTATCTCATAATCCCATACATCTGCCGGGACCTCTGTGAAATGCTGGGTCGGGTTAATCCAAACGCTTCCATCTACATAGCGGATTTTTGAGACAATCCCCTCCCCTTCGCCTTCAAACCGATGGCGTGGTGCTGCCCCACTCCCGGTAGGAGCGATTTGTGATTGCGATGCTTTTAGGAGGTGCCAGTCGCTTAACTTTTGCCCCAACGCACTGAGTTTGCGGAAGTGTTCAACATCCGGTGGCAAGGGGATGCGCGGGAATCCATATTTTAGGAATTCATTATAGAATTCGCGATAGGTGGGACTGTATAAGATCGCATAGATATAGGCGAGGATCTCCTCCGGTGAAACGCCTTGGGGGAGCCCTGACGGCGTGGTTTGTGGTAGCGCGAGTCGCTCTGAGAGTGCTTTAAGAAAATCCGGTTTGAAATTGAGTGACCGTTCTGTAGCGAGTTCCAATTCCTCCGGATCCGGATACAGGTAGAGTGGAAAAACGTGCCCAATTTCACTTGTTTTGTTCGAGATATAACTACTCTCAGTTATCTTATCGGCTACCAAAGCGTGTTGCCATACCGGACCTTTGACGACACGACAGACACATAGGGCCAGGTTTTGCCCAGTCAGTAGATGTCTACTAATTTTAGGACGGGGTCTACAGTGAAACCCGTGAGAGTGCCCTGTGTAGTAGGTCCAGCGCGCATCAAACGGCCGGTAGGATATGGGTTTGATGCACTGTTCTGCATCTGGATATTCTCTGATATCCGCTTGTGCTGAAGCAATAGACCAATCGCTGCTATCTTGAGGTAACTGATATCTTTCCCGTGCATCTGCTTCAGAACGTGAAATGAAATCGGTTACGGTATGCTGTACCGCTTCCGATGTGTAATGAATAGTTAATTTATCCCGCGCGGTGACAATCCCAATTGAGCTAGTTTGAAATATGTCAGTAAGCTCCCATCCCTGCCCGTATTCGGTTATAAACTCGGTTTCTTGCGGCACAAAAAGATAGAGAGATGATGTTGGCTGGAGCTGTATCCACTCCGTAGTTTGGACATTGATTTCCGACAACGTTTTATATTTTTCTTCTCGGCTCCCCCATATATCCGCGTAATAGACCTCAGCGGGGGTGGGATTATCACGTTGCTTGACACACAATAAGATGGAGACTCCCTGTAAAATATCAAAGATATTTTCATCTCTTCCATTCTCAGGGACAGCTTCTGTCTTTCTGTTGCTACCGTGCAAATTCAGCAGGTAGATTGTGTTGAAACTGTCCATCAAACTCTTTCGCATTCCACGAGTAGTGGGACCATCAAGGAAGCCGTTATTGACGATATAGCCGATAACCCCCTCGCCGTTTTTATCAATTCGCCACTGTGCCCATCGGGTAAACTTCACATAATCCGCTTGCAGTGCTTTTGGGTTCTTCTCACCTAGCGGCTGCCCGTCTACCTGTTTGTAATCCTCAATTAATCTTCCGATAAAGGTGAATTTCCCATCGCTATCGCGGCTTGGATTCATGGAATGATGGGGGTAGGGTGGATTGCCGAGGATGACGAGGAGCGGCTCGTCCCGTTTCACTGAAACCGCCGCATTCGCCTCGTCGGAGATAAACCCTGCAAAGGCGTACAACTCCTTCTCTACCGGTTCCTCTAAGGTATTGGTAAGATAGACATGGAGGCGTTCCGCTGCGCGCCAGCCCTGCGCTTGGAGAAACAGGCTCAGTTTCAGATGTGCAATCGTATAGGGCGCGACCAAAATCTCAAAACCGAAGAGCCTTTGGACCAGTTGTACATCGTTAATGTACTGATGCCACTCCCCTGTCCCGTAAGTGGTTGTGATGTATTCGCTGATGTGGTTTAACACCGCCAAGAGGAAGCCACCGGTGCCTGTAGCGGGGTCGAGGATGAGTACATCCTTCTCGGCGAGTCCATCGAGCTTGTTCAGCCCTGTTTTGAGTAGTGAATCCACAGAGCGGACGATGTAGGAGATAGCCTGTGGCGGTGTATAGTAGACCCCACGATCAATACGACGTTGTGGGTCATATTCGGCGAGGAAGGTTTCGTAGAAATGGATGACCGGATCCTCAGAATGGGCTTGCAGCACAAAAGCAGTGCGGAGCAGCTCTGTGGGGACGTTTGCCAACAAGTTTACAATATCGTCCAAAATATAGGTGACGTTCTCCTCAAGGTTTGGGGAGGCGACTTGGTGGAAGAGTTGGCGCAAGAACGGGTTTGATTGGGGCAGTGCACTAGGGGCAGTGAACCGTGAGAAGTTGGTGGCATTGGGAAGTGTGCATCGTGCCGCAAAGAGACCATACGCGAGCGTTTGTGCGTACATATCTGCGAAATCGTCGGGGGTCAGCGTCGTTAGGAGTAGTTCCTTAAACGCAGAGAACATCCGGTAGACATCGCTGTTTTCATTGGTAAGGGTTGTTGCGATTTGGGTTTGGAGTTCGCGGGTGCGGCGGGCGAGGTGTTTGGCGAGTAATTCTGGGCTCCCGATTTGCGTCACGCTTGCGCTCAGAAACCGATCGAGCAAGGCCTCTAAGGTATCCGTATTTTCGTCCGTAATTTGTGCGGTCACACGCAGTTGACCGTCCGCATACAACTGAAATTCGACAAAGTTAGTGAGGATGAAGTTATCAAGGTTTTCGATAAACCGTTCGTTTTGTGTCTGTGCATGACCTGTGAGAGCATCAAGGTCCCTGCCGTATGCTTCTGCCTCAATATAACCGACTGGAAGTAAGCCATTTTTCACAACAAAATCTGGTCTGCCAATTTCTAGTGTACGCGGCTCGGATGTAATCGCGATGTCGTGTCCGAGAAATGCAGCCGTTTTTTCCAAAAATGCCCTGAGATGTGGATGCAAGGAGAGTTCAGCGGTTGCATCACTCTGTGCGTGGGTGCTTTGGATATTTTGCTGGTAGGTATGACGAATCTGTTGGAACGTCATAAATCACTCCGGTTATGGATCGGGTCAAATCCGAGAAAATCCTTCTGTCCCAATAAGATCGGGATTGGGAAATCCCTCTCACAGGAGAATTAAATGACCCTACGTGTTGACATTTTGAAGCCGCTAATTCGGCAAACGCTGTAATCATCAGGCAATCTGCCATAAGTAGCGCAAACTGTTAGTTTGCAGGCTAAGATCACAATCTAACAGATCGTGGTACAAAAGACGCCTTTGTACTTGATAGGGATTCACGTTTAACCATTTATAGTAGATGTTAGAATTAATGAGACACTCCAAATTGGTAGGCGCTGTTTCCAACTGCGCCGTTTCAGCATACCACGGCACCTATGCGGTGCGGTTAAAAACCGCACCTACCGGGGGCGAAAGTGTTCTTTTATTTTTAGAATCCACTATAATTCAACTAGGAGTTACGCAGTTCAGTTTGTAGTAGCGCGCTCATTGCACGTCACCACGGGCGATAAATCGCCCTACTACAAACCTAACACCTTACTGTAGTTGCCCGATTCATCGGGCGTTGGAAATGGTGTCCTGTGGTGATGAATCACCGAACTACAAAGCTTTGAGCGTTCAAGTGTGTAAGTCCTATCAACCTACGGACCGTAAAATGTCAACAGAACCTAGCAACTCAGGGTATTATACCATCTTTCACCAGCGTAAAGGAAAAAAATTGACAGGTTCAGGACGTTCTGATATGATGAACAAAAATCCGAAGGAGGTAACTCAATGAACATTCTCATTACCGGTGCGTCCAGTCGACTGGCACAGGCGATAGCAACTGAACTGAAGGAGGACCATAGTGTGCGCCTCATGGACAGTGTGCCGGTTGACGTAGCAGAAGGCTGCGATTTTATTCAAGGAAACATCTTGGATCCCGATGATTCGTGGGAAGCGGTTCGAGGGATTGATGTCCTGATTCATACCGGCGAGCCACCGACAGATCTGCCATCTGATGAATTAAAGCGCGAACAGATGTTGCTTGACTTGGCAACGCGGGGCACGCACGTCCTCTTTAGCGCAGCAGTTGAGGCAGGGATAAAGCGACTTATCTATGCGAGCACCCTATCTATTTTCAACGGCTACCCCGACGATGTATATATCACCGAACTCTGGAAGCCCCTCCCATCACCGGAAATTGTGGAGATGACGAAGTATCTGGGCGAGTTGACCGCTCGCGAGTTTGCACGGGACCACCTCGTTACGGTGACAGGGCTGCGGTTGGGAGAATTGGTGCTTGAGGAAACGGTTCAGGGGAAAACGCCAAGCCTTACGTGGCTCGATATCCGCGATGCCGCGGGTGCATTCCGCTGTGTTTTGAATCGCGACAGTAGCAACAGCGCGTGGTGGACGCAACGGTGGGTGGTTTATCATATCTGTGCGGATATCCCCAATCCTAAATTTCTAATTGATCAAGCACGGGGGATTGGGTATCAACCCGTTCATGACTTCCAAAGCCTCTACCTGAAGCCAGCCGACTCCTCCCCATAGTAGCTTGTAGGTCGAGATTCATATCTCGACAGAATCCCCAATCCACCCGGAGTATCATAGGTATTGTCGATTTTGGAAAATCGACCTACAGATAGGTTGTTACATTTCACGCATAGGAGGATTTACCGATGAAAAAAGTGCTCGTGTTGGGCGCGTCTGGCAATATCGCCCCTTACGTCACGCCAGACTTGGAGAAGGATTACGATTTGTATCTCTCGGATATTGTGCCACACCCAGATGGGAAACCGATTATCAATGTTGATATAACCTCGTATCCGGATGTATTGGAGGTATGCCGCGGAATGGATGCCATCATGAACTTCGCTGTCCTGCGCGATGATCCGGTGATCAGTTTTGAGGTGAGCACGAAGGGGGCATATCATGTGATGAAAGCCGCCGCCGAACTCAGTATCAAGAAGGTGGTTCACACCGGTCCGCAATCGATTCGTCACGCATACGATCACGAATTTGATCTTGATGATGTGCCGTTAGCACCGGGCGTTGGATATTATGGGATTACCAAGTATCTCAGTATGGAGATATGTGAGATTTTTTCGCGAACATACGACATCCAAACGGTCTGTTTTCTCTTTAACGGTCTCGGCCCGAAGCCGACGGAGCCCGTGACCAAAGGCGATTTCCCGCCCTTCACGGTGGTGTGGGAAGATTTGCAACACGCCTGTCGCTTGGCGTTAGAGATTGAATCCGTTCCCGGCAACTTCCAATCTTTCAACCTACTGAGCTATTTCGCGCAGGGAAAGTATCAGGTGGAGAAAGCGAAACGGATACTGGGATTCACGCCGATGGGTGGACTTGAGGATTACTTCCGGCGGACGACGGATTGAAAGGATGGTGCACTTTTATTCTATACACATATCGCCCCGCTGGGGCTTTGAGAAATAAGCACTTGACCAACTATCGTACAAAGGTTATGGCATACGGCGTATGCCTACTACTATCACCGCTGAAGGTCAACGCTACTAGAGAGGATATGCTCCGTCATCGCCTGCTGTGCCTGATTCGCTTCGCCGTGTCGGAGGGCATGGAGGATCTTCTGGTGTTCCAGTAAGGACAATTCCGCTCGCGTCTCCGTTTGAGTGGTTGACGGTTCAGCGAGGCTGCCTTTAATCCACTCTTGCAGATAACCCCGTATCATACTCAGGAGGCTGTAGAGTATCGAATTTTGCGTCGCGCGCGCGATGGTTAGGTGAAATTGTAAATCGAACTCTAGGTATTTCTCAGGCTGCCCGATCGACGCTTCCATCCCTTGCAAAGTCTCCTCGATTGCCTCAATATTCTCCGGTGTGACGCGCTGGGCAGCCAAAAATGCTGTTTGGGATTCTAGCATGAGCCGGGTTTCGATAAGGTCTTGAACCCTTTTACGGTCAAGCAGCAATCCCCACTGTAGCGTTTTCTCCAGATACCGTTTGTTGCTGTTAGAAACAAAGGTGCCATCTCCAACCCGTCCGTCTATAATCCCCATGACAGCGAGCGAACGCAACGCTTCTCTCAAGGAGCTCCGTCCTACCCCCAACCGCTTACACAACTCCCGCTCAGATGGCAACCGGTCCCCGGGTTTCAGTACGTCGCGGGAAATAAGGTCAACCATCTGCTCTACAATCCCATCGCTCACGGAGGTCCGAGTATCGGGCTTCCTCTCCTTCATCCCCAATTTTTCTTGTTCTTGTGGTTTCATAGCAAATCTGCTGTCTCTGCAAGAGCCCAGCCCTTGGCCATTCTCTTAAGTTCCGGCAAATGCTCAGGCCAATCATGTAAGGTCGCTGGATCAAAATCAGCCCCGTTCGGCCATACCAACGTATGGACTTCTGGATCAATCTGAACTTGATTGAATAAGGAGCCATCGCGAAGTGGCCCGAACAATTCGCCTTCTAATGTGTCTCGGAAGTCTATAATCTGTTCCGTATCGTCATCAAAACAGACTCGAAGTGTGTAGGGGGCCTGTATTTCAAAAAAAACGACGCGATATATTGGATGGCTCATGCCGCCCTCCTTTATTGAAGCGGATCAATTTTGAATGGTATTTGGCCCGATTGCAATCGTTCCCAATCTGCCAACAATTCTCTCTGATGCAACTCTGCCCAAGCCTCTACCAAGCGGTGCTGCCGTCTGGGTAGTTGACCAGCAATTAATTCAATCGTATCAACGGCATATACACCAACGTTCTCTTGGTAATAAGCGTGAAAATGGGGACGATGATGAGGAGCTCGAGGCTCCACATACATCCGTATTATGATACCGAAAAATCGACAAATCTCAGGCATTCAAATCCTTTAGGGCTTACGCAATTGAACGTTCAACCCCTCGTAGTTCGGTGATTTATCACCGCACACTAGCACTCGATGAGTTGGACAACTACATAGGACTTACGCAGCCGAACGGTCAAAGCCCTTCCCCCTGCTTGCGGGGGGACTGAGGGGTGTGTGGGAGGGGCATCCCTGCCCCGATACGCCCGATGAATCGGGCAACTACAATCTAAAGTGCATAAATCCTGCTACAGTTAGAGCTTAGGTTTGTAGTAGGGCGATTTATCGCCCGTCCCCCCTCTATCCCCCGTTCCGTTCCGAGAATCCCGACAAGTCGGGACAAGCAGGGGAAGGGAAGAACGCGCAATGAATTGCACTACTACGAACTGAAGTGCGTAACTCCTATCCTTAATGAAAATTTTGCTTTACAATTTCTCAATTTTGAGTTAAACTTATGCTGCAAAGGTCAGACCATTATTATTATGCGAATAAAATTCTCTGTTGTCAAGCAAAATTACAGGTGAGCATCAAGAATAATAATTCTTAACGAGGAGACAACCATGGGTCAAACAGTTGACATCGGAAAACGCCTTGAATTGGTCCCGATGGACCCTCATTTCCATGATATAACAATCGCTCTATACCAGCAGGGACAGGAGGAGAGCCCACTGTATTTAGTGCATACCTACAGCCGGATGGAAGGGGCTCCGGGGCGTATCCAGTTTGCGGTTGAGGCGATGACGCACTTGGGAAACTTGGTTGAGGATACAAGCAAGCTGCTGCAGTTTCCCTGTGGGGCTGCACATCAACTGGCTTGTAAGCGCACTTTTCTGGAGTCGTGCAAGCTCTCTCCGAACGATTCGGTGGAACCGCGCCCCTTGCAGATTCTGGATAAAAAATCGGGGCTGACTATCACGGTCGATAGCCTCGGAAAAGGGATTTACCAAGTGAAGGCTGATGGCGAGGGCAGACGCGCCGACAGACGTATCTCCGCAATTGCTGGCGGTTTACTGAAATTGGGAGAGATGGAAGAGGTGGATGGAACGCTCGATACGGTTGCGTTTCCGTGTGGCCACTCCCACGATGCGTTGGTCGGTCTGCTGCTGGTTCGTGCCCCGAATGTACGCGCTATCGTGCGCGAACAGGAGATGGCAGCCTCGCGCGGTGTCCTTGCAGCTCCCAGTCAACAGAATTAGGAGGAAAATATGGGAACCCAAAAACAGACAGTCGGACCGATGACCGGTAAGGAACGGGTTTTGGCAGCGTTGAAGAGAGAACCTGTGGACAGAACACCAATCTGCAATCCAACATCTGTTGCCACAGTCGAACTGATGGACTTGGTGGACGCACCATTCCCGGAAGCGAACCGTCAACCTGAATTGATGGCGCGTTTAGCCGCTACCGGGTATACTGAGTTAGGTTTTGACACGATTATGCCTGTTTTCACGATTATCCAAGAATCCTCTGCGCTCGGCTGTAAGATTCAGTGGGAGCAGAAGGACAATTGGCCCACGGTTAGAATGCGCGAACCGATCTGGGAGGATGTCGATGAAATCAAGATCCCATCAGACTTTTTGACCCATCAGGATACCAAATGCGTACTCGACGCAATTAAAATCCTCAAGAAGGAATACGGCGATGATGTCGCTATTATTGGAAAGACAATGGGACCTTGGTCTCAGGCCTATCACTGTTTCGGCGTGGAGCCTTTTTTGCTGCTATCCTTGGACGATCCGGGCCAGACAAAACTCGCGCTGGATAGGTTGAAGGAAGCCACGATAGAGTTTGGAGTCGCACAGATTGAAGCGGGAGCAGACGCACTCACTTTGCCTGACCACGCAACGGGCGATCTGGTCAGTGGCGAATACTATGAGCGTTACCTCCGCGATCTACACACGGAGTTCGTAGATCGGATTCCGATCCCGCTGATTTTGCACATCTGCGGACGGACAGTGGACAGAATGGAGTACATCGCTCAAACAGGCATGGCAGCCTTCCACTACGATTCCAAGAATGAACCCGGTGAATCCATGGAAGTCGTTAAAGAACGGATCTCTCTGGTGGGCAACATTAATAATCCTGAGACGCTCTTCTCAAAGGGACCCGAAGATGTTCGCGGGGAGGTCTACAAGAATCTGGAATCCGGTGTGCAGCTTGTCGGTCCAGAGTGTGCGATTCCGCTGCAAACCGCTATCGAAAATCTCAAAGAGATTCCCAAAGCGGTGCAGGATTGGCACAAGGAGCATGTGAATTAGCGGAGAAAACTATGGCAGAAATTACTGATATTCAGAATGAAATTATCGTAGACGAGATTGAGGAGTTTATTGAGCGTCCCGATGAACGGGAGCGCACCATTAACACATTTGCCCAAACCACTCCTGAGATGCAAGACATAGCCGCAGCCCTCATCGACGGAGACAACGATGGTGTGGATGAGATGACCAAAGCCGCTCTAGAGGCAGGCACCGAAGCACTGGAAATTATGGACGACGGTCTCATCGCAGGGATGGGAATTGTAGGAATCAAGTTTCGAGAGAACTTTATCTTCGTTCCGGAAGTCCTCGCCTGTGCACGGGCGATGAAGGCTGGGATGGCATATATTGAACCCATTCTATCCGCCTCCGGCATCGATCCCATCGGGACTGTAATCATGGGAACGGTGAAAGGTGATCTCCACGACATCGGCAAGAATCTTTGTATCATGATGTTGCGGGGGGCGGGATTTGTCGTACACGATTTGGGTGTGGATACTTCAGACGAAGAGTTCATTGAAGCGGTAGAAGAGCATGAGGCACCCGTGCTCGGCATGTCGGCGTTGCTGACCACAACGATGCCGAATATGGGCAAGACAATTGAAGCCTTTATTGATGAAGATCTCCGGGAAGATGTGAAGATCATGGTGGGCGGTGCGCCGGTGACCCAAGAGTTCGCCGATGATATGGGAGCGGACGGGTACGGCAAGGACGCCCTAGAATGCGTGGCACTGGCAAAGAAATTCCTTGAAGAAGAGGACGAGGATTGGGACGATGAGTAGGATGCGAATGAACCAATGAGCAAAGAAGAATATCAGAAGCGTTTAGACAAAATATCAGAGATGTTTTCAAACATGGTGAACCATGCCGACGTGCAATCTATGTATCGGTGCCCGTACAAAAACCGCTTCGATCAGTGTACCGCTAAGTTTGGGTGTCGAAACCAGCGGAAACCGTCTAGCAAGGGTTTGGTTGGTAGGGAACGCAGATCTGCGTTCCCTACGAGCGGCCGTGGTACTCCAAAGGAGGGCTTGCTCTTGTGTGGTGGGGACGATAAAATCGATTATCGCACTGCGTGGGAAACCGAAGCTGCCGAAGGGGCTTTCATCGAAAGTGAAGTAGACTACGGGGTGGGAACAGTAACGCATGACGGCAAAAAGCGTCCACTCGCAGCCGGAAAGACCATTTTCGATTACGCCGATGAACTCACGGTTCAGGTGCCGACCTCCTGTTTCCGCACCGGACAGTGCCATGAATGTATTGTGGAGATTAAAGCGGGGATGGAGGCATTGCGCCCCCGGAGCGAAGCCGAGTCGTTTTTGCGAGAGAATTATCGGCTCGCCTGCCAAGCGGTGGTTAAGGATGCCGATGTCGACATAGTGTTCTCTCCGATACGGCGTACCCCCAAGATCCTTACCCAGACACACGAAAAACCGCTTCAGATTGACCCGTTAGTAACGCGCCGCGAAAATATAGTTTATTATGATGATGAGGCGGTTGACAAATATCGTGGTCATATTTACGGCTTGGCGATTGACCTCGGGACCACAACAGTGGTCATCGACCTGGTCGATCTAGAGACCGGTGAGAGCGTCCACGTCAGTTCTTTTGAGAACCCACAACGTTTTGGCGGCAGCGACATCATGCACCGCATTTCGTATGATGGCGAGTTTGGCGGGGAGTTGCGCTGGGCGGTCATCAATGCGCTCAACCACGAAATTCAGGAGATGGGTAAACAGTTGGGGTTTGTCCGCCAAGAAATTTACGAAATTGTCGTGGTGGGTAACTCAACGATGCGGGACATCTTCTTTAAGTTGGATGTGCAGAGCATCGGTCAAAAGCCCTACCAATCGATAATCGAGCATCAATATCACGCCGGTGAGCGCGAAACCACTTCGCTTATTGAGAAGACACGACGGCTAGGCATCCGAGCCAACCCCAAGACGCGGGTGTATGGATTGCCGTTGATCGGCAGCCATGTCGGTGCCGATGTTGCAGCGGATCTGGTCGCCCTCGATATCGCATCCCAAAAAGAGGTCGTCATGCTGGTGGATGTCGGTACGAACACCGAAGTGGTGGTCGGACATCCAGAGCGGCTGATTGCCGCTTCCTGTCCAGCAGGGCCCGCGTTTGAGGGCGGCGGCATTAAGTACGGAATGCCGGGCTACGACGAAGCGATCGAGTCAATCCGCTGGATAGATGGTCAGGTTGAATATAGCACGATCGGTGGGGTTGCCCCTCAAGGGATTTGCGGCTCCGGCTTAATCGATCTATTGGCGGAACTTCGTCGCCATAAACGGATGACCGAAATGGGTGTGTTCGGGGATAGAAAAACACGCGAGATACCGATTATCCCGGAACACGGCATCACCTTCTCCCGCGAGGATGCGAGCAATCTCGCTCAGGCGAAGGCTGCTAATTACTGCGGTCAGTTCATCGTTATGCGAAAGTTCGGCATTAATCCGGCGGACGTGAGTCGACTCTATTTGGCGGGCGGCTTCGCCAATTATGTGGATGTGCGTAACGCGATCGAGATCGGCTTTTTGGCACCGGTGGACGAAGATCGCATCATCAAGATTGGCAACGCTGCGGTCCAAGGGGCGAAGGAGGTACTCCTCTCTCGAAAGAAACGTGAGGCTATCGAGCGTTTAGCCAAAGGGATTGAGCATGTCGAACTGGAGACAACTCCTGATTTCTTTGAGGTGTTTGTCGAGGGTTGTCAGTTCAAGTCGATGCCGCCGGAGTTTGTGTGATGAATAAACAGATGCCGGCTTGACAAAACGGAAAACGATAGTCAGAACGCAGGGTATTCAGATGGCATACAGCGATTTCAAAAGTGTAGAACAGGTTATTCAAATATATCCTCTACAAATCCGTCCAGAACGACTTATACCCGCCCTGCGGTTTGAGCCTCCTAGTTGGTTCATTGAGAACTGGGAGTTTGGCAAGTTGGAGACAAATATTTTCGCGAAACATCCGCTTGCATACTCAATAACCGATCCTGCCAAAGTATTCGGAATCTTTGACTTTATTTTTACGGCATGTGAAAAGCAGCTCAACGGCAGCCATAACTCTTAATCGGAAAAGAGGTAAACATGCTAACGGTTCAACAGAAACAGCACTTTGAGACGTTTGGATTCCTTGTCCTACGGCAGCTATTTACGCCGCAGGAGATTGAGGTCATCCGTCGTGAGTCCGACGCGGTTTTGTGTGAAAACCGTCAAGGCAAACCGTTCCCCGGAGAAAAGCGTCAAGCCATGATTCCATTCTTCGAGTTGAATCCCCGGCTTCAATGGCTCATTGAGGACGACCGTATCTACGCGCTGGGCGAAGACCTCCTCGGACCTGACTTCATCTTGAACGCTACCGAGGGCAACCTCCATGTCGGCGACACGCAATGGCACGGCGGGGGGCTTGATCCAGAACCGGTGCCTCACATCAAGATAGCGTTTTACCTTGAGCCAAACACCAAAGACACGGGAGCCCTGCGTTTCATCCCGGGATCTCATAAGTTAGAATTTAGGAAATTGATACAACCGTTGACTGACCAGCAGGATGAGCCGACCACAATGCCGTTTGGGGTTGCAGGCGCGGACATTCCCAGCGTTGTTATCGAATCGCAGCCCGGCGATGTCATCGTCTTTCCAGAAACGCTATGGCACGGGGCGTTCGGCGGTCCGCCGGGACGCTCCCAACACGCCATCAGTTTCATGGCAAATCCCGTGACAGACGAACAGATCGCCTACATAAAGGGGCTGTACGAAGGCTGGAACTATTCGCTGCATCCACCAGAAGAATTGGTCAACAGCAACCGTCCTCGACTCCGACGAATAGTCTCAAGGTTGGTGGAACTCGGTTTCGGTCCTCCGGAACCGACACCGCTGTTTGTGTGAGATAGCCTCGTTTCACCATTAGTAATTAAAATGTAGCTGCTACGCAAAACTACCACAACGAATGTAGATGTCTATATCAGTTGACAAAGATTTCAGCTCACGCAAAGCCGAATTGCTTTCCTATCTCAGATTTAGAGCCATCGAATATCTTAATGAGATAAAACAGGAATTTGGGGAAAGGCAATTTAAGAAACGAGCAACAGCAATTAATCGTGCGCTTACGAAAGAAAAACAGCAGTTAGCTGCTGTTATACGACAAAACGCTGGGCGAGAAGATTGGCAAGTGGATTCCCTCGTGCGATCCAACCTTTTGTTAATGCACTGCACGAATGTCGTGATGCTTGAGAGTCGGAACGACGTATGGCCTTATGACTACATGGCTTTTTCGCGCAGAATTGGTGAACTCTGGGAGCCTTTCGTCACAACTTGTTTTGATTATCCAATACGAAAAGATGTTACCTTATTCATTCCTCCTTTATTTGAGGAAATCAAGAGCAGATTGACCAATGAGGTTCGAGATTTTATTCAACGGTTGAACATCAGTAGAAATGACAAAGAACAACTTCTCCGCTACTATGACCAAGTTTGGCATCTTGTCACATCGGGCGAAATCAAGCTTGAATTGGATTTGCATTTCTCAATTGAAGGTATTCGGTATGTAGTCGATTGTAAGAGCGGTTTCGGCTCAAATGAGAAAGGAAACACCAATCGCTTACTTCTGGTCGCTAGTATATACCAACACATAGAGCCAGAAGAGTATCGGTGTATTCTCTTGGTGAGAGCACCTGAAGATGAAAACAACCATTACCTTCAAATATTGAAGAGGTCGGACCTCTGGAAAGTTTATTGTGGAGCGGAGACCTATCCGAAAGTATTAGAATACTCTGGCTTTGATTTAGGCGCATGGATGCAAGAAAACGTTACTTGGATAGATGATGTTGCTCCTCAGTTCCTAAACTCCCTTGAACAAAATGACTTAGTTAAATACTTGACATGGTAACCCCGAGACCACAACGATATAGAGATACGTTCCAAGCTCATTATACGGATTCGCCCGATATTGTTTCATACATGGTTTCTCGGCTTAAACCAACTGAAGCGGATTCGATATGGGAACCCTGTGCAGGGGTTGGGGACTTAATTGATGGGATCATTCAGTTATCCCCAAATTCGCAAATTCGGGCATCGGAACTTAATCCTCAAGCATCGGCGACGCTCAAGGAAAAGTATAAGAGATTCAAAAATATCAAGGTCGTGCACGAGGATGTCCTTGAACTAGGACATTCCCCCTTATTTGAACCAGAAATCCGTTTCAACCGCATAATTGCTAATCCGCCGTATGGAGCTTATCAGTCTCATCATAGAAGAACTGTTCTCAAGAATCGCTATCCGGGGCTCTATGTGCGCGACACCTATGGTGTAATTCTTTATCACTGTTTCCGTTTGCTAAATCAGGAAGGTCGTTTGGTATTCATCATCCCGGATACGTTTCTATGGCTTCACCGCCACGATTTTCTACGAAGAACCTTACTGAATGAATCAACCATTGAGGAAATCGTATTGTTCCCATCAAAGTGCTTTCCGGGAATTAGCTTTGGGTATTCTGGGTTATGTATTATCTCTTTAATCAAGCGGTCCGCTCACAGGACGCATCAAATAAGAATAATTGAAAACCTCACTAATGCGAATGTTTTGATGGAATTGGCTCTGGAATATGAGCCAAAAAATCGGTGTTTAATCACGAATGTCACCCAAAAGGAAATCCTGTCGCGCCCATGTGCGGAATTTGTGAAGCCATCACAAAACGATGGAATTACGCTCAGTAGCAGAGCTAACTTGACTTTGGGTGATATGGCTGACGTCCGGACCGGCTTTTACTCAGGCAATGACCGTCATTGGGTACGCCGTGCCAACGCTGATATACCACGTTCAAAATCTTTTGAAGATGTGGAAGTCAATAAAATTTCTGACCTCACAACACCACCACTTCATGGTATTGATGGCCCCACCTGCTTCATCCCAATATTACGAGGCGGCGCAGCTCGCTTTATAAAACAAACACAATGGTATGTTAATTGGAGCAAGGGTGCCGTTTCTGAATATCGAACACCGGGGAAAAATCCGGCTCGGTTTCAGAACTCTCAGTACTATTTTTCGGAGGGAATTGGCGTTCCAATGGTCGCTTCGGCATGTCTGACAGCTACGTTACTTGAGGGTAGATTATTTGACCAAGGTATTGTTGGTATCTTCCCTAAGAATAAACAATTCTTGATGTATTTTCTTGGTTTCTTAAACACGGAACTTGCAACTAAACTGCTTCGTCAGATTAATCCAACAGCCAATAATTCAGCAAACTACCTGAAACGTATGCCTATTGTGCCTCCAACGCATTCAGAGCTGGAACAGTGCAATAACTCTGTATCTAAAGCAATAAAAGAGTCTCAAGAACATAGAGATGTATCGAAAACAACTCTGAACGAGATAGAAGATGTTTATTGCAGAATATGGTGCAAGCCAGAAAGTTATCAAACCTAAGCAGAGTCAAGCGAGCCCACAACCATGAACACATCTCCCGCGGAAACAGTCCATAACTTTGACGCTTCGCAGCAGCCCTCATTCCGCGATCTGCTGCAAGAGACAGATACATTCCTCACCTGTGTGGAAGTGGTGACATCGCGTGGAACTATCACCGATTCCGATGGGGGTAAGGTATTGGAGCTAGCGCGAAGACTGGCAGCCAATCCGCGCATACATGGCTTGAGCATTACCGATAATCCGGGCGGCAACGCCATGATCGGTCCCGACACCTTGGGAAGAGATCTCCTTTCCCGTGGTCAGGAGGTGATTATCCACCTCTCCTGCAAGGATTGGAACCGCAATGCACTTCAGAGCCGGGCGTGGCAGCTCGCCAGCGAAGGGTTTCACAATATCCTAGCGTTATCGGGCGATTACCCGATCGATGGGTATAGCGGTCAAGCAAGCCCCGTCTTTGATACCGACTCAGTGGGATTACTGAAGATGTTCGCTGATATGAACGCCGGTATGACGGTAGGGGCAGGGAGAAGATCACAGGTGTTGGAACGCACCAATTTCTTTTTGGGCGCGGTGGTCAATAACCACAAACGCTACGAACGCGAGGTCATGCCGCAGTACTTCAAGCTAAAAAAGAAGATTGAGAACGGTGCTGCGTTCATCATCAACCAGATTGGGTACGATTCACGCAAACAGGATGAATTGTTGAAATATATGGCAACCCACAATCTGGATGTCCCAGTGATTGGCAACGTCTACGTTCTCAGCCGTCCCGCCGCCCGTTTCTTCAATAAGGGTAACATCCCGGGCGTGACTGTAACCGATCCGTTGCTTGACCTAGTCGAAAAAGAGGGAAAATCAAAGGACAAGGGCAAAGCCTTCCTCTTGGAATTCGCAGCCAAGCAGTGTGCCATCGCCAAAGGATTAGGCTATCGCGGGGTATACCTAGGCGGTCATCTACGTTACACAGATTATGAGAAAATTTTGAAGCTAGTAGACCGATTTGGGGAGGACGATTGGAAGGATTTCGCCAAGGAAATTTGCTTCCACTACCCCGACGAATTTTACTTCTTTGAGCCGGAACCGGGGACCGGACTAAGTTCAACCGAGATTAATCGCGAGTATCTCTTTTCAAAACGGGCAGAAGGTTTGAAAGCCGCTAAACAGAAACTTCCCTTGGGCTACAAGATTAACCGCACAGTACATGACCAAGTCTTTGAAAAAGGCAGCTTGGGATTCAATATCGGTAAGCAGATCTCTCAGGCAATCGACGGGGCGAGCGAGGGTATAAAAAAAGCCATGCACGGTTTGGAACAAGCGGTTAAGGTGACTGCCTTTGATTGCCGCGACTGCGGTGACTGCTCCTTGCCTGATATCGCGTATCTATGCCCCGAATCCCAGTGTGTGAAAAACCAACGCAACGGACCGTGCGGCGGAACCCGTCAGGGCAAATGCGAAATTGGAGAGAAGGACTGTATCTGGGCAAGGGCTTATGACCGTCTCAAAGCCTACGGTGAAGAAGAAACGATGCTGGACGGTCCAGCGATTTTCAAGGACGGTGCCCTCAACGGCACAAGTGCTTGGGGCAACACTTTTCTGGAGCGCGACCATCACGCGAAGAATAACGAGTAATCCGTAATACATAAGGGACTGCTTTACGCATTACTCATTACGCATTAGAGGAGTAAAGATGCAACTAAACGGTCAGGATTTTATCATTATTGGCGAGAATGTCCATACCACGCGGGTAGTACGTCGAAGCGGAAAACTGGTTACGAACAATCCAGATGGACTTGAATCTGTCCGCTATCTGAACACGAACAAAAAACGCAGCTACCTTGTCATTCCCGAATCTATCAAGAAGTCCCAGGAGTATGAGGAGGGACGCGTCAAACATGTCATCATCGCGGTTCAGGCGGCGATGTCAGGTGAAGAGCCCCACGCTAGCGAAGGTGTAGAGTACATACGCAAAATTGTCCAACGACAAGTCGATGTCGGCACCGACTTCCTCGATGTAAACGTAGATGAAATTTCGTGGCGGCTTGAAGAGCAGAAGGAAGCGATGCGCTGGTTGGTGCAGGCCCTCCAGCAGATGACTGACACACCCTTGTCGATCGATTCCTCCAACAGCGAAATTATTGAAGCAGGGCTTGAGGTGTATGATAGCAGTGTTGGACGGGCATTGCTCAACTCCGCATCGTTGGAACGTCTTGATGCGTTGGACCTCGCCACGCAGTACAGTACGAAGGTTATGGTAACAGCCGCGAGTGAATCTGGAATGCCACAGAACCCCGAAGAACGGGTCGACAACGCCTCACGCATGGTTGACGCAGCGAACGACAAAGGAATTGCGATCGAGGATATCTTCATTGACCCGTTGTTTTTTCCGATTGGGGTGGACACAGAGAACGGCAACCACGCTTTTGAAGCCATCCAGCAGCTCCGTGAGAAATATGGTCCCGCCATCCATATCAGTGGTGGGTTCAGTAACGTCTCCTTCCAAATGCCATCCCGTCGTCTCATTAATGATGTGTTTATGATTCTCGCGGTCGAAGCTGGCGCGGATAGCGGGATTATCGACCCTGTGACCAACAATCCACAGAAAACCCTCTCCGTTGATCGAGGGTCAAGAGCATATCAACTGACTGAAGATATGCTCTTGGGCAAAGATCGCTTCTGTAGAACATTCCTGCGTGCCTATCGCAAGGGAGAATTGGAGGGTTGAATCGTGGCAACCTATCAAATCCTATATTGGAAAGATATTCCGGCGCAGGTCAGAGTCTTTGCAGGCAGAAAGCCGATCTCACGGCAAATGCCCAAACGTTTTCAGGTTGAGATTGATCGCACGGCGATGGAAACAGGTTTAGCCGGAACCGACGACTATCTCGATCAGTGGCAGTGGACGGAGAAGCGGGAACGTCCTGGCGAACCGGAGGAAATTCTGAACGTACTTGTAGAAGAACTTGAGGCAGAACACAACGATAAAGTGCGGAAACAAAAAGGATCATAAGCACTGCCTTCACCGGCTGAAAAAGCAATACGATAGATTTTGAACAGTAGAAAGGAATTTTTATGCCTACATTCCAACCTGATGTCCTGCGGCAAATTGGCTACGACCTCTTTGAAGCCGCGGGCTGTACGGCAGAAGACACTCGATCGGTTGTTGACCATTTGATCGAATCCAACCTCTTCGGACACGATTCTCACGGTGCCATCCGTTTCTACGAATACGCCCGCGCCATACGAGATGGCAGATTTCAGCCCACGGCAAAGCCTGAAATTGTGAGTGACAATCCTTGTGCTGCGGTGGTAGATGGACACAGCGCGCTTGGACAGGTTGGGGCAACCTTGGCGATGAACCTCGCAATCGAAAAAGCGCGACAATACGGCACAGGCACCGTCGCCCTGCGAAATACGAGTCATGTCGGACGGGCTGGTGCCTATCCCTTGATGGCGGCCCGAAACGAGATGATGGGGGTCGCTTTCGTCAACGCTGGCAATCTTGGCTATCAGATTGCCCCCTTCGGTGGTCTTGATGGTCGCCTTAGCACAAATCCGATCGCATTCTCCGCCCCACGCCGGGATGATGACCCAATTTTGGTCGATATGACCACATCTGTCGTAGCTGAAGGCAAGATCCGCGTTGCTATCAATCAAGGAAAACCGGTGCCGGAAGGTTGGCTCATTGATTCACAAGGCAATCCGACCACCGACCCGAACGACTTCAGAGCCGATCCGCCGGGAGCCATCCTGCCGATGGGCGGCGTTGTGGCGCACAAAGGCTACGGTCTTAGCTTTGTGGTGGAACTCTTGGGTGGCACTCTCAGTGGCGAGGGATGTGCGGCCGGTGAACACACAATGGTCAGCAACGGTGTGCTCTTCACGGTTTATAGTATCACTCACTTCACCAGTCTCGATGCTTACTACGATGAAGTGGAGGCCCTGATTCGGCATGTCAAATCAAGTCGTCTTGCGCCGGGGTTCCAAGAGATTTTGAGTCCCGGCGAACCTGAGTTCCGTACCGCAGAGCGAAAGCAGGTCGAAGGTATTGAGATTGATGAGACCACTTGGGAGGCTATCTGTGAGGAGGCACGTGGCTTCGGTCTCGATCCAGGGCGTTGGACGACGGGGTAGAATTTCCTTAGGTCGGATCCAATAGATCGACCAAGATAGCAGTAACCCGCAGCAGGATGAAATTATTTTTGAAACGACAGAGGATTTTGGATGAAGATATTCTTGGATAGATTGAAAGATCCCACGCCAATGATCTATGATGGTGGGTTTGGCTCGCAGCTATTTACTGTAGGCATCGCATTGACAAACAGTGCGCTTGCAAACGAATTACACCCGGAAACGGTTATTGACATTCATTCGGCTTACATTGAAGCAGGCGCTGACGCAATTGGAACGAACACATTCGTCGCCTCTCCTCTACACCTTGAAATGGCAGGCAAAGAGGCAGCCGAAGCAGAGAAGCTGACAAGGCAGGCTGTGGCACACGCGAAGACAGCCATTGAGAGAAATGGTAGGGAGGTATACATTGCCGGTTCAGTCGGGCCCTCGCCCGGCGCAATCGAAGCCGATAGCGGTGGTGTTGATTTTGGGATTGCGAATGAAGCCGTCAGAGATGCACATGAGCGGATAATAAACGCCCTCGCAGAGGAAGGCGTGGACTTTTTTTGTATTGAAACCATGTTCTCCGCGAAGGAGGCTGCAATTGCCGTTGACGTTGCGAGAAAAACAGGACTTCCCATCGCTGTGAATATGACCTACAAATACACCAGAGATCGGCGGACGAAAGAGGTAATATACAAAACGGATTGGGGACATTCGGCTGCATCTCTCGTTGAAATTCTAGCCGAAGGGGAATTCTCCAACGGAGATAATCTGCTCGATTATGTTCAGATCCTAGGACTAAACTGTGGTGCAGAATCGAGGCATGAGGAGCATACGGGAATGCCCTATGCGATAAACGGCATCCAGCAGCTACGCGAAGCGATGGAGGAGAAGGGGATTAATTCAAGGCGGCTGATGGCTTATCCGAATGCAGGTATGGCGCGTTTAGACAAGAATCAGCAGACATATTGGCCCCAAGCACCGGAGGAGATGTCGCCTTACCTGCCAGAGTTAATCAAGGAGGGGGCTTATCTGATCGGTGGCTGTTGTGGAACAAGCCCCGCACATGTCAAAGCGTTTCGGGAAACTTTATCTCAGCTAGAATAAACAGTGGACTGTGTATACCCCAAACGTGCATTCATCGCAAAAGGACAGGTAAGATCATGCACGTAATCGGTTGGCAAACATTACGCACACTTCCCCGGTCCTGTTTGCCAATTCTTCTAATTCTTAGTGTAACCGCCTTGCATAGCGCGGCTGAGGAGGCATGGGAGATGCTCGAAAGCGAGCATTTCCAGATCTACTACCAGCCCGACGAAACCCATCCCCAAGATATTGCCGATATTGCCGAGGACTTCTATCCACACATCAACCGCCTGATTGATGGGATAGAGATGGGCAAGGTCGAGATTTGGATGTGCAAGACGCAGGAACAATTCCAAGCCGCCGCCCACGCTCCCATCCAAGATTGGGCGGTCGGTTGTGCATTCCCGCTCAGTCGGCGCATTGTGATTCAGAATCCGCGGGTGATTATCGATCAAAAGTTCCAGCTCTCCCAAGTCCTCCGCCACGAGATTGTGCACATCGCTTTTGGACAGCGCACGAAATCCACAATCGGAGCCATCCCCTTGTGGTTTATCGAGGGGGTTGCGATTTACCTCTCCGGAGAGTGGGCACCCCATCGCCACGATGTCATGTTTGAGCACATCCTATTGAGATCGATCATCCCCCTCGCAGATCTGAGCGATCGGTTTCCAACCCCCGAAAGAGGAGCGCAGTTGGCTTACGCAGAGAGCCTGAATGCGGTTGCGTGGTTGGTAAAAATTGCGGGGGAAGAAAAGTTGTGGGAGGTTATTGACCTGCTTGGCACCGGACACGATCTGAATACAGCGTATAAACAAGCAATCGGATGGGATCTTGTTACATTCGACGCGGAATGGCAAGCCTCGCTCTCCCAACGTTACTACTGGGCAGCGGTCTTCTCAAATTCATATCTTTTTTGGGGCAGCCTTGGGTTGGTATTTATTCTTGTGTATCTCCGACGCCGACAGCGCATCCGACGCCGACTCGTCGAACTTGAGCGACAGGAGTCACAGGTGGATCCGTTTTTTAGGCAGGATAACCAAAGCTAATTCGACAGTGGGGCAAGTTTAATCGGCTTTTCGACCAATTCAACAGGCACCTGACAACACACACAATCCCCCGGTGCAGCGGCACGTATCGCACAGGTGTCACAGTAGTAGTAAAGGTCATGGAGCACCCCATTGTGGACGGATTGAAGCCGAATCGCCTCAAGTAGATGCGTTTTGGGAAAGGTTCTCCCTACGATGACAAGTGTTTTTTGGTGCAAGCGTTCATCAACGAACAATGCTTCTGACAGATTGGTGCGAAGCAGCGTATAAAACGCACCGTCTGTCCCCTTAAAGCCGTACAGGTGTTCGTGATTGGCGGGGAGATCTGCACGGTACAAATCGTGCATCGCCTCCGCGAGACACACTAGATGCCCACAGATCCGAACATCCTCTGCCCTCCCAACATCCTCCGCGCTTTGGGATTCGATTGTCTCGGTATCTCGACTCTCCATATTGACTGCTACAACTGTCACCAAGATAAAAACCAACCCACCGAGCCAGAAAACGCTGCAATTTTGTTGATTAAACATTGGTTATCTCTCCGTGTTCTGAACCTTAACGGCAAATCTCATTTCTATTGTTTCCTCCCCTGTAGGAGATCGCGTCTCACCACATTCATATTTTCCCATGTGCATGGGATTCTGTCCATCTATTTTTGGCTTGACTTCGCTTTTCTCAGGTGATAGACTTCAGCAAGCGAGAAAACGGGAAAATCAGAAAATAGGCAGATCTTTCTCCCGTCTCCTTGCCGCTCACGTTTTAGCGTTAGGTTTCACGATCGTTTAACCCAACCTACTTTTACTATAGGCACTATATACAATCCATAAGAACTTATGTAGAGGGATGAGAAAAAATGACGATACCAACGCAGACCACAGAGACAGAATATGTTCACAGCATTCCCACTGATGCGCCAGTGCCCATGACCTCTGAGCAGAAGTTCTTCTTCGATCTCCGCGGCTGGATTCTTCTGCCCGCCGTACTGTCGGAAACCGAGATCGAGGCGACTAAGGCAGAGGTGTATGCCGGTGCCAGACAAAGCTATGAAGGCGCACTCCAAGACCTGCTAGACCATCCGGCAATTGTAGGTATTCTGAATGAGATCTTGTCTGAGGATCCTTTTGTGAAAGATGACTGTTACGGTTTTCGATGTGAGGGATCTTTCACCACTGTCAGACCCCCCGGATGGAGTAAGTCAGAACGAGGCGACAACGGGCTGCCGCATGTTGTGCGCCCGCCGCAGCAAGCCAACGCTATGCGCTATCAGGTCGCAGGGGGCAAGATATTCTCTGGGCTTACGCGGGTGGTATGGGAACTTGAAGAGGTGAAGGCGGGAACCGGAGGCACCTCCTTCCTCAGTGGGTCGCACAAAGCGCATTTCAACTATGGGGGTCCGGATCCGTACCGTCCAAATATCAGCGATTCGCCATGGGAGACAAGCATGCGAGCGGCGATGGATGAATACAGTTGCCCACCGGGTTCAGTGGTCATCTTCACGGAAAGCCTTGTCCACGCGGCGAACGACTGGACCAATCCGGACAATCCACGTTGTGCTGTCTTTAACTGTTACAACTCGATATGGGCACAGTGGCATCGGCTCAACCTGAGCCACGAAACGATCGCAGCGATGCCGCCGAAGCGACAATCCCTCTTCCGCGGAACCTGGGCAATTGGTGGGGGTCCTGAGGGCAACCGTGAGTATTCGTTGGACAACAGAACCGTATAATAGCAAAGGAGAAATGCTAGTGCACCCTGATATGATTAATCCCAAAAAACACCGTCAGCTTTTCCTAGACGACTTCGCCGTGGAAAGCATGAAAAGCACCACGCGCACGCTACACTCCCCAAAGAAATGGGGACCGGTCATCAACGGCATGGGGGTTCAGAGCCGATCCTGCCCGCAGTGGAACTCGGAGAAGAAACTGTGGGAATGGTGGTATTTCGGTGAGCATTTGTACTATGCGATTTCCGAAGATGGCGAACATTGGGAACAACCCTCCTTGGGACTGTACGAATCGAACGGATCCAAGGACAACAACATCGCCTTCGATCCAGAGGCAAAGGGACCGGGACGGCCGTATCACGTTGTGCGTGATGAAATCGATCCAGATCTCGGACGTCGCTATAAATGCTTATTCGGTGCCCATAACCGTCATCCTGCTGTGTCACCGGACGGATTTAATTGGACCTTCGTTGATACGCCCCCTATCCCCAGCCAAGACGAATCCCAGTTTACACATGACCATCAATCGAACCAGTTTCTTGCTATGGTCAAGCTGAGTACGGAATGGGGCCGTTCCGTGTGGCTCTCCACCAGTTCAGACTTCAACACCTTTTCCGAACCGAAGCTAATTTTCCACACCGACGAAACCGACCGGGAGAATCGCCGCCGCCGTGTCCGTAAAATTATTGAAGACCCCGCATATATCACCCCGCCCATCATCGACAATGAGGACTACATCGCCGAGTGTTATAACATGGCGGTCCTACCGTACCAAGGGCTTTATATCGGTTTTCCAACGATATTCAATCCTTTCGGTGCCGTTCCGCCGCCGGCGACGAATTATACTCGCATCAACCAGATCGAACTGACCGTTTCGCGAGACCTCCATCACTGGGAACGCGTCGCCGACCGTGCGTTGTTCATCGAGCTTGAACCGTTCAATGGCGAGAATTACGGCTGCAGCCAACTCCTGATGGCGGGGCATCCCATCGTGCGAGAGGACGGTGAGATCTGGTGCTACTACAACGCTCTGCGTATGCCTTCAAACATTGAACGGTACAAAGAGTTTAACCGTGCCAAGGAACTGTTCCGTTTGGATGTCAAGCCTGAACACTTTGAAGATACCGGTGCGTTGAGTCTCGCAAAGTTACGACCAGATGGCTTCGTGTCGCTCGACGGCGATGAATGCGGTACAATTGTAACAAAACCGTTTGAACTGAAGGGTGAAGATGTCTATATCAACGCGGACGCAACTTGGGGCGAAATCTATAGCGAGATTGTCGATGCAGAAACACAGCGGCCCCATGAGGGATTTTGGGTGCCGGGCGAGGAGCCGCCACCGTTTACAGGCGACAGTACCAAAGCAAAGATCCGGTGGAAATATCCACACGATTTGGTATTCGAGAAGCCGGTGCGCTTGAAGTTCTATCTACGCCAGGCGCGGCTCTTCTCATTCTGGATTGAATAAAAGAGGTCAAATATGAGTCATACATCCTCTGCCGGTCGTCGTTTACGTGATGCACTGGCGATAGAAACCCCCTTGCAAGTCGTCGGAACGATTAACGCCTACTCAGCGTTGATGGCGGAGCGTGTGGGGTTCCGATCAATCTACCTTTCGGGCGGGGGTGTGGCGAACGCTTCCTACGGTCTTCCAGATATAGGTATGACCACCCTGAACGATGTCTTGGAAGATGTGCATCGTATTACCAACAGGACGGAACTTCCGTTACTGGTTGATGCCGACACCGGTTGGGGAAACGCGTTTATGATTAGCAAAACCATCCGCCAGATGATTCGGGCGGGTGCTGCCGGCGTACATATCGAAGATCAGGTACAAGCAAAGCGTTGTGGGCACCGTCCGAACAAGGAAATTGTGAGCGCAGCGGAGATGGTTGATCGGATGAAAGCCGCTGCCGATGCCAAAACGGATTCTGACTTCGTCCTGATGGCGCGGACGGATGCCGCTGCCGTCGAGGGGCTAGACGGTGCTATTGACCGCAGTTGTCGTTACGTGGAGGCAGGAGCAGACATGATCTTCGCTGAAGCCTTGACGGAACTAGATCAGTATCGAAAGTTTGCAAATGCGGTTGACGTTCCCATCTTGGCGAATATCACCGAGTTTGGCAAAACACCGCTTTACACGATAGAGGAACTCAAGGAGGCTGGGGTCAGTCTTGTACTTTATCCGCTATCTGCATTCCGTGCAATGAGTGAGGCTGCGCTCAATGTGTATCAGACGTTGCGTCGTGAGGGCACACAAAAGGATGTCGTCCATACCATGCAAACGCGGGCGGAACTGTATGAATTCTTGGACTATCACGAATATGAACGCAAACTCGATCAGCTGCTGAATGCGGATCGGGAAAAAGATTAACCCTTCCAACAGTTCCCACTAAATTGACAGGGGAGGATGAAACCGATGCAGGGGAAAAAAACTGGGGGGCTAGCCGGTGTGATCGCAGGCGAAACCGCAATCGCTACGGTGGGAAAAGAGAGCGTTGGACTTACCTATCGCGGGTATTCCATTCACGATTTAGCGGAACATGCCACCTTTGAAGAGACAGCTTACTTGTTGATCCACGGCAAGCTGCCAACGCAAACCGAGCTTGACAGTTACAAAACAAAATTGATAGAGCTGCGCGGCCTATCTGATGGACTCAAAATAGTGCTTGAGCAGGTGCCGGGGGATGCCCATCCGATGGATGTTCTGCGTACCGGCTGCTCAGCTTTGGGAACGATGGAGAGTGAAGACAACGAAAGTGATTCGCTTCACATTGCAGACCGGCTGATCGCTTGTTTCGGTTCAATGCTGCTCTACTGGCACCATTTCCACACAAACGGCAACCGGATTAATGTCGAAACAGACGATGAAACCACCGCCGGACACCTTCTGCATCTGCTGCATGGGGAGCAACCGAATGAATTGCAACGCAGAGCTGTTGATGTGTCGTTAATCCTTTACGCAGAACACGAGTTTAACGCATCAACATTCGCAGCGCGGGTTGCAACCTCCACCCTATCCGATTTCTACTCCGCGATTGTTGGAGCTATCGGAACGTTGCGCGGCCCTTTGCACGGCGGTGCAAACGAAGCGGCGATGGAACTGATTGAACGATTCCAGACGCTGGACGAAGCCGAAGCCGCTATTCTGGACCTGCTCGCAGAAAGGCAGCTAATCATGGGCTTTGGACACCGCGTCTATAAAATCTCCGACCCACGTTCAGACATTATTAAGCGTTGGACGCAGAAACTTGCTGACGCGAGCGGAGATAGGTTACTTTACGAAATATCTGAACGGATTGAACAGGTGATGTGGCGAGAAAAGAAATTGTTCCCGAACCTCGATTTCTACAGTGCCTCCGCCTATCATCTGTGCGGCATTCCGACACCGATGTTTACCCCCATCTTCGTGATGTCGCGCATCACCGGCTGGGCTGCCCACGTCATTGAGCAAAGGAGTGATAATCGACTGATTCGCCCAAGAGCAGATTACATCGGTCCTGAGCCAAAATCGTTTGTGCCAATCGAAGAACGTCCGTAGAGCTCGATCGAGGTGACAGGTTATAGCATATAGCAATACCAAAATTGAATTCTCACAAATCTCCCATGATGTGTGCGACGGCACACCCGTTATTGTGACCTATCTATCAGCCGATTCTGTAGATTTACAGGAACGTGGTATTACTAGAGCACAAGCGGCAGGTTTGCGTGCCCAGTTAGCAGCCTTTGCCGAAGACTGGGTAAATCCTGAGATGAATGTCTATGACAACTATGACGGGGCAAAATTAAAATTATAAACGCGGTGATGCGATCTTATTCACAACTACAAAATTATGGCTACTATTCTCATTGTTGATGACGAAGAAAATGCTTTGAAGATGCTCGCGCAAGCGTTAGAATCGGAAGGCTACGATACGCTGATAGCTTTAAGTGGCGAGGAAGCACTGCAGCTGTGCACGTCGAAAACAGTCGATCTGGTGCTGCTGGACATCTTGATGCCCGGCGGTATAGATGGCGTTGAGACGTTGACCCGCTTGCGGCAGATTAAACCACAGTTGAACGTCGTGATGATGTCCGCACAGAAAGAGATTGAAACGGCGGTCAAAACGATGGAGTTAGGAGCGAGACGTTACCTGATGAAACCCTCCAGTATCGACGAGATCGTGTACGCGATTGAACCTTTTCTAGAACTTTCACGCCTGTCACAAGAAAATGAGGCACTGAAAGAGCAGATAGGTACTCGAGACGAGATGGTTGGAGAGAGCGTTGTAATGCAACACCTCCGATTGCAGGTCAGCCAAGTAGCGTCAAGCGATTTGGGCGTACTGATTACGGGAGAAAACGGCACAGGCAAAGAACTGGTAGCCAACGCAATTCATCAGCAAAGCCAACGCAGCCGAAAGCCGCTTATTCGGCTTAATTGTGCAGCATTGCCGGAGGAACTGATCGAAAGCGAACTGTTTGGACATGAACGTGGCGCCTTCACCGGTGCAACGGTACGACGACAGGGAAAATTTGAGCTCGCAGACGGCAGTGCACTATTCCTCGATGAGATTGGTGATATGAGCTTGAAGGCACAAGCGAAAGTGTTGCGCGTACTGGAATATGGTGAACTAGAACGTCTCGGCGGGACCCAAACGCTGCATGTGGATGTTAGAATTATCGCTGCAACGAATAAGAATCTTGAGCGAGAAATTGAGGAAGGGCGATTTCGGCAAGATCTCTACTATCGTCTGAGCGTGGTCCCGATCACCGTCCCTCCGCTCCGTGATCGCACGGAGGATTTGCCGGTGTTGGTGAAGCATTTTGTCGAGCGGTTTCATAAGGATAGTGCACGCACCCCCAAAGTCATCGATCCATCGGCGACTCAACTGCTGCAATTATACCATTGGCCCGGCAACATACGAGAGTTAAAGAATATTGTCGAACGTTTGCTCATCATGGTTAATCAAGATGTGATCTTGCCGGTTGATGTGGAGAATGTCTTGCCAATTCCAAAGACCGTTCCGCAGCCTGACACCGGCGTTGTTACCCAAGCGGATCCGTTTCAAACAGACAAATCCTTGCTAGAAATGGTTGACGACGCTGAAGCGGCCCTCATCCGTAACGCCCTTGACGCAAACAGTTGGAATATCAAGCGAACCGCCGAACAGTTGAAAATCGAGCGCAGTAATTTCTATAAAAAACTGGAAAAATTTAATATCAAGCGCCCTGATGATGTATAAAATATTCGCTTAGAGTTGAAGGCGATGATCATAGGCGGGCTATTGCAATCGCAGAAGGGGGGCAGTACCGATGATAGCGATGTCCATCCTCATCTTCGCGCTCGGATTGGTAGTCGGCAGTTTTTTGAATGTGTGTATCTACCGCCTTCCTCAAGGTCTCTCTATTCATTCGCCCCGCCGCTCCTTTTGCCCCGAATGTCGGGCTTCGATTCGCTTCTACGATAACCTCCCACTCCTGAGTTACCTCTTCCTGAAAGGACGCTGCCGACACTGCGAGACAGCAATCTCAAGGGTTTACCCCCTGGTCGAACTGATGACAGGTCTCCTGTTTGTGTTCTCACTGTATCGGTTCGGAGCGACGCTCGCACTTTTGCACAGTTGTCTATTCATTAGTTTGTTAATACCCGTCGCTTGGATTGATGCGCGCTGGTACATCATTCCGAACGCCATCATCCTTGTCGGATTGATTACCGGCACAGCAGTCATCCTCCTCATTGCGTTGCCCCATCATAATCTGGACTATCTAATCGATCACTTAATCGGAGCGGTGGCGGGGGGTGCTTCAATGGCATTAATTGCCGTTGTCGGGACGTTTCTCTTTCGCAAAAAAGCGATGGGCGGCGGAGACATCAAATTGATGATCTTAGTTGGGCTGTTTCTGGGGGGCTGGCCCCATCTGCTGATTGTGATTATGACTTCCGCTTTCACCGGCTCAATCATCGGATTGTGCCTTATCGCGCTTGAGAAAAAAAGTGGAGGTGGAAGTCGAATACCTTATGGGCCTTTTCTTGTAATTGGTGCATCGCTGGATCTATTTTGGGGCAACGAAATCTGGAGTTGGTATTTAAGGCTCATCGGCTGGCAATAGCCGAATGTGGTATGACACCCAAGCGTTTTATCTTCCGTTTCTTTACAACGGTACTATTTGGTGGTAAAATGTGCCCAGGGTCAAGGGAGAGAATTCAATATCAATAGAGTAAGACGGTGAAACCAAAAGGCAGGAGGTCGGCAATGGATGAATTGGTCAGAAAAGCAGAAATCTTAATCGAGGCGTTGCCCTACATTCAGACTTTCGCTGGCAAAACCATCGTGATTAAATATGGTGGCGCTGCAATGGAGAATGACTCACTCAAACATAGCGTGATGCAGGATGTTGTGTTGATGAAGTACATCGGCATGAATCCCGTTGTCGTGCACGGCGGCGGCAACCAGATTAGTGATTGGATGCGGCGAGTCGGTAAGGAGGCGGAGTTTGTACAGGGGTTGCGGGTCACCGATGCGGAAACTGTTGAGATCGCTGAAATGGTTCTCGCGGGGGTAATCAACAAAGAAATTGTCTCGCTGATTAACCTACACGGCGGAAAAGCGGTTGGACTGTGTGGAAAAGATGCGAACCTCATTCGCGTGCAGAAGCACTGTCCGCAGGTCATCGATGAATATGGAAATACAACCTCCGTGGATATCGGTTTTGTCGGTGAGATTGTCGGCGTTAAACCCGATGTACTATTCACCTTGGATCAGGAAGGTTATATCCCGGTGCTCGCACCAAACGGCATAGGAGATGATGATTGCACGTATAACGTCAACGCAGATACAATGGCAGGCGAGATAGCTGCTGCCCTCAGCGCAGAAAAGTTGATCCTGTTGACCGATCAACGCGGCATCCTCCGAGATCTGAACGATGAATCCTCGCTGATGTCGAGAATAAGAACCAATGAAGTTGAAAGGTTAGTTGCCGATGGGGTGATTGGTTCAGGGATGTTACCGAAAGTTGAAGCGTGCGTGACTGCACTCAAGGGCGGGGTTTGGAAAACACATATTATTGACGGTCGCATCAACCATGCGATTCTGTTAGAGGTTTTCACGCAATCGGGCATTGGAACTGAGATTGTCGGCTAGGAAGCACAAAGTTAAGTGACTTTAACCGCCGCGCCAACGTTGTTCGCGTTCGTGATAAAGCAGGTTCCACCTTCCGGCAGCGTTTGGAGGAACGTCTCCGCCTTCTCCTTTAAGGTGGGGAGGTGGTCCCCGACGGCGAAGATTGTCGGTCCCCAACTGCTCACTCCCGCGCCCATTGCGCCATTGGCCCGTAAAAAGTCAAGTGTCTGTTGCAGAATTCCACCTTGGGCATCAATTTCGACCTTCTTCCATCCAAAGGTCTGAATATTGTTAATTGCACATCCAAATGCTTGACGGTCCGCTTCAAAGATTGCTGGCAATAACTGAAGGAGGATGAGGTGGGAGAGTTGTTCAGCGGTGGATCTGGGTTGAGGACAGAGAGTTTTGAAGAGCTGAATTTCTGTCTTGCCAGAGATGTGCGTACAACGCGGAATGACAATGAGTAATTCCCAATCCGGGAAGGGATGGCGGAGAAGAAGCGGCGGTGCAGGAACGTTACCCGCTGCGGAGGAGGGTAAAAAAGAGGATTTCTGATCGGGGAAACGGTGTCCACCATCGAGGATAAACCCACCCCGTTCAAAGGCAGTAATGCCGACACCTGATGTCCCACCGCGTCCGACCTCCTGCGCTAAATCTGCTACGCTCAATTTTAGGTTGTAAAGCGTATTCACCGCTTGGGCGATGCCTAAAGCGAGTTGTGTCCCGGAGCCAAAGCCGGAATGTGGTGGGATTTCCGAGGCGAGTTGAAGGCGGATGCCCGGGAAACTGTATTTTATCTGCAGCCTGTCGAGGATGACTCGCGCTCGCTCCTCGTACTGGATAGACTCAATTTGGATCTGATTTGCCGGTTCAGCGATAATTTCAAAATGCGGGTCATTGATTGCAAGACCAATGCTCCCGTCAATCCTGTTCAGTGAGCCGTTGAGATCAATGAGGGCAAAGTGGAGCCGTGCGGGTGTTCTGATTGTGACTGAGTCACCACCGTTAGTGTTCATTCGTTCACGGGAGGTATATGCCAATTCGCCCATCACCCGATCTGTTCATCTCTCTCTATCAGTCCGTCCCGAATGTGGAGGATGCGTCGAGCATGTGCTGCGATTTCGGGTTCGTGTGTGACCATGATAATCGTGTTTCCCGCCTCGTTTAGCTCATCAAAAATCGCCATGATTTCACCGCCAGAGCGGGTATCCAGATTTCCTGTCGGCTCATCAGCAAAGATCATCGACGGGTTGTTTACAAGTGCCCGTGCAATCGCTACGCGCTGGATTTGCCCGCCCGACATTTCATTCGACTTATGGTGAACACGGTCCGCGAGTCCGACGGATTCCAACGCTTCAAACGCTCTGCGGCGCCGTTCCTTCCGACTCAACCCACTATAGATGAGCGGCAATTCAACATTGTGCAACGCGGTGGTTCGCTGCAAAAGGTTGAACGATTGAAAGACAAAACCGACCTTCCGATTGCGAATTTCGGCAAGGCGGTTGTCCGATAGTTTACCAACCTCCTCCTCTTCAAGATAGTATTCCCCCTCTGTCGGCTTTGCCAGACAGCCGAGGATATCCATCATTGTGGATTTGCCTGAACCAGAAGGACCTACAATGGCAATAAACTCACCACTTTCGGCGGTGAATGTGACGCCCCTCAACGCATGAACCTGTACATCCCCCATTTCATACACTTTCGTCAAATCACGAACATCAATTAGCATTATGACCTCTCTATTCTATTTACCATTTGGACCTGTTTTTGTGAGTTCTTGCATAGAGGGTACAAAGACACGATCACCCTCTACCAGACCGCTAATCAACTCAAAATGGGTGTTATTTCGCTGCCCGACTTCGATACGAGTCCGAGTCCCTTTCTCGTCCTTTTTCTTGTCCTTTTTCTTTTCGGTATCTGTTTTTGAATCTTCTTTACCAAGCAGAACGAAATATTTCTTTTCGCTTTCGATTTCCGCTTCTAGCCCTTCGATCTTATCCGTCTCAGAGAATAAAATGTGTATTTCAGTAGGTCCTGACCGCAAGCCGCGCGGTGAGCCGTCAAGTAAGATTTCGACATTGCCCCGCGCACCGCTCGGCGAAATCTTACCAACTTTGCCGGAAAACTTCTTGCCAATAAGGTTCTGTACCTCCACTTCCTGATCGGATTTGAAACGCCCCATCGAATTGGAGGGTACATTAACCTTAACGGTCAACACCTCTGAATCGATCACCGAATCAATGGGGAGCTGAAGGACATTGTCGTCTTCCATGACGATAATGTCTACATCCGCTGACATGCCCGGCAGGAGTTCAGCGGGTGATCCGACTACCTCAATCACCACCTCGAAAGTAATCGTGCCATCTCCTTGTTGGCCCATCCTTTGGTCAGGTGTATACGCACTCGGCGCAATTTCACTGACCCTGCCTTCAAAGACCTTATCACGGTAAGCATCAACGCGGATTTCCACCCGCTGCCCTAGTGCAATTTTGGCGATATCCACCTCGTTGATTCGCGTTTTGACAACCATTCTGGAGAGATCTGCAATGGTTAAGATGGCGGGGCCCTGCGAAAACGCAGAACGTCCAGAAGTAACAATTTCGCCCTCCTCGACGTTGAGGCGTGTAACCGTTCCTGACATCGGTGCAACAACAGTTGTCCAACCGAAACGTTCTTCCTGAGCTTTTAGGGTGCTTTCAGCTTCTAGGAACGCCGCTTTTGCACTAACCTCTGCATGAACGGTGAGTTGCTTCTCTTCATCTGTTGTATCTAAAATCTGTTGGAGTCGAGTCTTTGCATTTTCCAAATCTGCGGTAAGCTGTCTTTTTTGGGCTTCCTGCGATTCTTTAATCGTACCTAGATTTTCTTTGTGAAGCTCAAAGGTTGCTTGACGGCTTTCAAGTGCCTTTTGTCTCGCATCAATGGTTTCTTGTTCGGATTCAACCGCGTTAATTTGAGACTCGACATTTTTTTTAGCGGTTTCATATTGGGAAAGGGCACTTGCACGGGCTGTTTCCGCCTCCTCGAGCACGCGCTTGGAGACCAACTTTTTCTCAAACAGTCCCTGATTTCGCTTGAGCTCGGATTCAGCTGTTTCATAGGCAACTCTTGCTGATTCTTCTGATGCTTGCGCTCGTTGAAGCGTGAGGTTTGCTTGCTCTCGTCCAATTTCAGACTGACGTAGCGAGATTTGGTCCTGCTGAAGCGCATTTTCTGTTGTCGCAATTTGGGTTTCAGCTTCAGTAATTCGTTGGCGTGTATTTGCATCAAGCGACTCAAGTGCTGCCTTTGCGGATTCGACAGTGTTTCGGGCTTGCGTGATTGCACTCTCCTGCTGCTTTTCTGTCATTTCAATGCGCAATGTCGCCTGTTCCAGTTGTGCCCGCCGCGCATCTCGATTCGCCGACGCCTGCTTTCGTTGTTCGAGCACCTGTTCATCATCAATTTTAAGCAGTGCCTGCTCTTTTTCTACGACATCGCCCTCTTTGATATAGAGCGTCTCGATCTCCCCTTCAACATTCGATCGTACCTCAATAGAAATCAAAGGTTCAAGGTTACCAGATTCCCTAACTTTGACGATAAATTCACCGCGTCGAACAACCTCTTTCTTTTCGTCTGTATCATCTTTATCTTTTTTACCAAATATTTTGGTCGTACCAAAGGCAACTACAGCGACCAATGCCACAATTAGCACGCTGATAATCAGAACAATCGTTCGTTTCCTATTCATTGGATAACTCCCATTGCCCGCTGCAAAGCAACTTGCGCGATTTTATAATCATAAAAAGCTCGAACCTGATTGGTCAAGGCTTGTGCAAACTCCGTCTGGGCATTGAGCAGCTCAAGCAAGATCGAGAGCTCCTGCTCGAAACGTCCTCTAATCACTTGGAGACTTAACTCAGCGTTTCGCACCTGTGTATTAGAGATTTCCACAGCCCTTTCAGCCCGCTTCAAGTTTAGGTACGCTTCGCGGACATCCAATGCGATAGAGCGCTCAAGATCGCTTGCGTCTTCACGGACCTGTTCAAGCGATAACTCTGCCTCCTGAACACGCCGTTTTGCCACGCCACCGTCAAAAATCGGAAAATTTAGCGTCGTTCTGACTTCCCAACTGCGGAAATCTGTGAAATTTTCGCGTTCATGCAGGTAGTCATCAAGGTTGATACCATAATTATATTCTGCATTTAGCTGAGGCCAACGGTTCAACCTTGCTAACGTCAAGCTCCATTCCAGCTGATTTATTGAAGATTGGAGTTCCTTAAATTCAGGGCGAGTTTCAAAGGCTCTCTGGATAGCCTCCTCGACGGATAACTCTATGACTTCAATTTGTCCTTTTTGGCTGTATAATTGGTAGTCGGTGTCTTCGGCAACAGTGATGAGTGTTGCCGGATCTAGTCCCATGATTCGGGGCAAGGTTGCCATTGCGATCTCAAGGGCATTCTGATCATTCAGCAGACTCAATTCGTCGTTTGCTTCTCTGACTTGCGCCGTTGCAACATCGGCTTCGATCTGAATTCCCGCCTCAACAAAAGCCCTCACTCGGTCCGTATTCTCCCGCGATCTGGCTAAGATTTCGCGATCCACTTTTACCAATTCTTGTGCTTTGAGGACGTTATAGTATGCCTGGGTGACTTGAAAAATCAGGTTCTGTTTTGTCTGTTCGTTGCGGCTCATTGTCGCATTACGTCGCTCTTTTGCCTGCGAGAAATTTGCTTCTCTTTGTCCATTATCCCACAGCGTGTATTGTCCGGTCACACCCAAGTCATAATTTTCGCGCTCAAATCCAAAATCCAGCGCATCTGAAAAATTGTAACGACCATCGAGGAAAATATCTGGATAGTAGCGAGCACGTGCGTCCTTGACACGCAAACCGTCAATAGCAAGGTTAATACGGGCATTCCGCATATCGGTTGAATTTTCAACAGCGAGTTGAATACATTGTTCCAAGGTGAGCGGTTGGGAGAGATTAATTTCCTGTTCTTCTTGGGCAACTGCTGTAAGGGAAACAAGGATTAACGCACAAATCAAAACAAACCATATCCTCCATCGGACCATTCTAATCTCCTATCGGTTATTTATAGTGGACCTTAGAATTAATGAGACACTCTAATCCTCCGTTGGGTAGGCACTGTTTCCAACTGTGCCGATGCAGTGCGGTTAGAAACCGCACCTACCGGAGGGCGCAAGTGTCTATTTATTTTTTAAATTCACTATATATTAATTTGTTTCGTTTAGACAGAAGTAAATTCTGTGTAATTACACTAAATAAATGATATGCAAGATTTTTTCCATTGATTGTATCGCATGCGTCTGTAGGTGATTTAACAGTGACTTTTGACGGAATTAAAGATCGAAAGTTTAGACTGAAGATGGGACGCCGTATCGGGAACTTTATTCCAACGGTATGGTTGGCAGAAAAAGCATCATCTCCAAACAAATTGAATGAGGGAGGCTGTTAAGACATTGGGGTAGTCTGAGAATTCGTGTTTTTCCTTGCAACACCTTAGTAGATGCTGCTACACTTATTTTGTGACTGGATCCTCGGAGGGTGTCGCTTAAAAAAATATGTATTGGCTCATGTGGAAAGAAGGGGTTCGATCGATCAACCTTTGATTTACATACGCCCCCCTCAAAGCGCAAATAGAAACTGAGTTTTTTCAACCTTTGTGTCTCGGTTCGCATATTGTGAGGCGAATAATGAAACAAATTTTAGTGTCTATCGTATTTTCTATCGGAGCCTCACTTATTACGGTTTCGTCGTTATATGCCCAATCTGTCGATGCGACAACCTGGTGGCTAATTGTGAGCCCTGACATTGATGCCCGTTCTCGAAGTAATCTCGATTCATTGGTCAATTTGCTGAAAGAACGCGGAAAAGTTCCGTCGAATCACATCCGCCGCATCGAAGGCAGCGAGTGCACCCGCGAGGGGATCAAGGTTGTCTTAGGCGATCTTGGTAGTGAAATGAAACAAGGAGATCGCCTTATTTTTTACTTTCGTGGATTTGTCACGAAACCGAGAAGATCTAATTCAATTTTCTTTTTGCCGTATGGCGCAACACCAGATAATTTCGAGGGGGTACTTGAAGACCGTCAATTACGTGGTTGGTTTCGTGAACTGTCTCGAAATAAAGTAATTTTCATTCTGGACGGTTACACCAGAGATCAGAACTTAGTGGCTTATTACGGCACTCGTAGGTTGCCTGGGTCTGGGGCGTTTTTATCGATTCAACGTGCGAATTTAAGCACGGAAGATCTGTTAGCGCAAGCATTATTGGGAGTGGTAGGGACCGACGAAGCGGACCTTGATGGCAATCGGCAAGTCTCCATTGAGGAACTCCACATACACCTTACCTCAAATTGGGATGAACGCACCTTTCGGCTTACCCAGGGGGTTCTGCTTTTGCTAGGCAGGGTCCAGGAGCGGATTGTCCTAAAATTAAGCCCAATGTTAAGCATTGTGACGGTGCCTGATGGGGCCTCCGTTCTTCTCAATGGACGAGAGATAGGGGTAACGCCGCATAGCCTTACTGATAACCTTCAACGGGGAACGTACAACGTAGAAGTCAATAAACTGGGATACCTGACTCCACCCGCGCGTTCCGTAGATATTGAACAGGTTCAGGGAGAGTCGATTAATCTTTCATGGGATTTGGAGTCCATCGCCGCTCACGGCAGTGTTAAAGTTCCCGATGGTGTCCCCCTTGAAGGAACAGCGGTGTGGATAGATGGAACGGCGTATGAACAAAATCCGCTATACCTCAAAGCGGATGGGCAGTATCAACTGTTTGCTAACCTAGCTGACGCTACATCTCAGGAAGGTCAATCAGATAAAAAGGTGCTGGACCCCGGTACAATGTATACTCTACGTGCGGCAAGTGGTGCGCTCTATCATGCGGAGGCAAGTTTTACGCTCGCCCCACACGAATCGGTCGAGCGTAACTTGACCCTTAGCAAAAAGACGTGGTTTGAAGTTGCTCAAATGCAGTTTAATCGAAAAGTTCATGAGGATGCAATCGCCGCCTTCCAAAATGGTATCGAGGAAACCACTGAATTCCCACCGATGTCCCCGGAGTTTACCAAAATGCTCTTCGACTCTTTTTCAGAGGTCGTGGATAAGGTAAACGTCCAAAACATTGCTTACCTTATTGTAACAGCAAAACTAGCAGATAGACTTAATCTTCAAGAAGAATCCAAGGTTTATTGGGCGCAGGTAAAATTGCAGGCGGCAAAAGGTTCGGCATCTTATGAGCTAGCGACAGAACGACTACGAGAACTTAATTTTGGCCGTCGCCTCATTAATATCGGTGTCTTGGTCTTATTCGTTGTGGTGTTAATTTCTGGAGGATATGCTATCCATAGGGCCCTTCTGCGTGCTAAAACATAGTATTGGTTAGCTTCTAATAATGATGACGCTTGAATAGTTGTTCCCAAAACTTCAACCAGAGTTAATCTATAGCGAATTCAAAAAATGAATAAACACTTGCGACCCACGGTAGGGGCGGTTACAAACCGCCCCGCATCGGCACTGTTTCCAACAGGGACTACCAAACAGGAGAACGGTAGGGGCGGTATCCGAACTGCCCCGGTTTAGAGTGTCTCATTAATTCTAAGGGCCACTATAAATAAAGATCCCATCGGAAGTATTCAGGGCGTCTTTTATTGAGGTATATTAACTGACTTTCGATTTCCCAACTTTTGACGATTTCGGTTACATTCAAAGCAGTAAAGGGAATAAATTGATGTTCTTTTTTGGCTTTAAGATCTTAGGGCGCGCACAACACCAGCATCTGCTGAATCAACAAAAAAATCTGCGCCGCCAGATCCAAGAGCTTGAGGAAACACTCAACGCTCTGACAACAGAGAAGGATGAGCTTGAGGCTCGGCATCAGGCGGAAAAATCAGCACTCAATCACCAACTGGAAACCCTCCGGCAGACAGCACAGGACCATGAAGAGCTGCAGCAGCGTATTGCGGAAAATATGGAGAGTGTGACCAAAGAACTTGGACTGAATTCAAAGCAAATTGAGACACTCTGGGCGGATCGATTAGATCTAATTGATCTGTATATTGATAAACTGTACTCACTTACAAAGGATTTCGCGTGCGCCAACCGGGAGATGAAAAAAAATCGTGGGTTGTTCTTATTGCTGATAGATCGCCGAAATATGGATGAGGATAACTTCTCGGAATTCCACGATGGTCAAATTGAACATTTAACAGAGGAGCAATATAAGGGTATCAGTCAGATTCCACAGATTTTTTCTTCTAAAATCAACGAGATATTCAGCTATATGGGGGAAAAGGTCATCTTAAAGGACAAAAGCGGTGAAATTACCGGACATGAAGAACGGGATGGGGCAATACTGGTCGATCTAAGTGGGGTTGCCTTTAGATCTCGTGTAATGGTCGAAGGTGTACGAACCCACCGCGTATTCGACAAAGTAGAACGTTTGCAAAAAGGAAGTGCCAGACACAATGCTGCAATTTACGCTTCAGCACTTGATGAGGTGATGGCGTCAATTGTGATTAGCGAGGAGACCAGTGAGGTCACACTTTTCCGTGATGGACGTTTTATCGAGAGCTATGATCCCTACACAGATCAGGGGACGTTGCGTGAAGAAAAAGTAGTGCCGATGAAGCGTAAAGAACCTTCGGAAGAATCAATAGATATAGAGGTACAACAGGAAAAAACGTAGAGCCCCAATAATAAGAAACAGTGATTCAAATATCCACTGAATGATTGAACTGGCTAATCAGACGAAATACCTCATAAAATGGCGTTGCGGTATCTCTAACGACGAATGGGATGAGAAATAGTCACTTCGCGACCTTAGATACTGCTGCTCGGAAATTGAATAATGGTAGAAAAACGCCCCGACGTCGAGGTTTGGCATCGGGGCGTTTTGGGTTAAGCAGCGTTTTATTTTAACGAAAGCTACCCCCATCAATATTTTCAAATGACCATCGCAACGCCCTTCGCTAGATGGAATTCGCGCTTCTTTTAGCGGAGCGGCAACCGCCTCCAAAAAGGCTTGAAAACAGTAATGGGCAATGATATAATAGCCATCCCGAAGCCAGTGAAACGCTGAAAGGCCAACAATGATAAGTCAAATAGCACCCTTATTCTGCAAATTATTGGTCATCATTGTAACCATTACATGGACGATTTCCCCCACGCTTGCAGGTGAGCGTGACGAATATGTTTTTGCCTACAAACTCTTCCAAGAGGGTGCCTATTTCATTGCTAAAGATGAGCTTAAAGCATTCATCCAAGACTACCCTCAAAGTGCAGACGCCGATGACGCGCGTTTCCTCATGGGGGAATGTGCACTGCATCTTGAGAAATATGACGAGGCAATCCAGCATTATAAGCAACTCCAAATTGATTACCCAGCTAGTCCGTTGCGTTTAGATGCAGTTCGCGGCACGGCAACGGCTTGGTTTCGTCAGGGCAAATATGAAGAGGCAATCAAGGCTTACGAAAAAGTTGTCCAGAGTTCAGACGATCCCCCCGTCATCTCCCATAGCCTTTATCTCATCGGCGAGTCTTATGACAACTTGGGACTCTATCAGAAATCTGGCGAATATTACGAGCAAGTCCTCACCAAATATCCCCAGTCGGATGAAGCATCAGATGCCCTGTACGCGAAGGGGTGGAGTTTATACAGACTTAAAAAATACGGTGAGGCACACGACGCCCTAGCGGACTTTATCAGAAAATATCCCATCCATTATGCCATTCCAGAGGCTTCCTATCGTGCAGCCGAATCCCTGTTCAACCTTGGCGATTGGGTAAAGGCACAACAGGCTTACCAGCAAGTCATTGACACCTACCAGCAAGACGAAGAACACCGGCAATTGGTTATAGATGCTCGATTCAGACTTGGTGAGTGTTATTTCCAGCAGGAATTGATGGGAGAAGCGAAGAACACTTTTGAACTTTTACTGCGTGAACGCGGAGCATCGCCCATTGTCGCGGAAGCCCAATATTGGATTGCCGAAGTCTTGTTGGAAGAGGAGAAATATCCTGAGGCAATCCATGAATATCAAAAAGTTGTTACCCTCTACCCACAAAGTGAAGTTGTCGATGATGCCCAATATGGGATTGCAACGGCGTATTTTCTAAAAGATGACTACCCCAAAGCAGGTAGTGAATTCAAGAAGGTTGCAGAAAACCGGCGTTCTGAACTCAGCGATGCAGCCCGCTTCCGCCTCGGCGAATGTTTCCGTCTGCAGCGAGAGTTTAATTCCGCTATTCTCCACTACAAAAAAGTGGGGACGAAGTCGGGATACACAGACGATGCGCTGTACGGAAGAGCTACCAGCGCATTTGAGCTACGAGACTATTCGCAAACCATTGAGGTATTGAACGCGCTATTGAGTGCTCAACCATCTAGTCCGCTCAGACCCTATGCCCTTTATCAACTCGGACTGGCATATTTTAATCAGCAAGCATATCAAGAAAGTTCCCAAGCCTTTGATAGCTTCCTATCCGAAAATCGTGATACCCACTTGGAAACTGCCCCTACTGATGAGGCACTGTTCTGGAAAGCGCGCGCCCGGTTTGAGCTAGAAGATTATTCGGCAACCCTCCAAGCCTGTGAGGAATTGCTTCAGCGTTTTCCGAATAGTCGCCTGCGCTATAGGGCAGAATTCTTTATCGCGGAAAGTACCTATTGGCGCGAGCAAACTCCGCAAGCCTATCAATCAGCGCGTCAAAAATATCAAGCTTTGCTGGAGAAACAGTCACAGATTGCTCCCGACGCCATCGGGGCTGAGTGGGCTGAAAAGTGCCGCTATGGAATCGGTTGGACCCACTTCTCTGAGGCAACACTCTCAAAAGACGGTGCCGAACAGCAAAAACATTATCAAGCAGCGGTATCAGCTTGGAAGGAAGTGCTTGCAAATCACCCGAACGGTGCGCTTGCAGACAAAACGCAATATCATATCGGTATCGCTTATGTCAATCTCAAACAGTACGATGATGGGATTCAGGCTTTCAAGCAAATTCTTTCTAACTACCCCGGCAGCAATTGGGGCGACAATGCACGGTATCAGACGGGATGGGTATTTTATAAGCAGGAAAGATATCCCGAAGCAATCACCGCTTTCAACGAAATGCTCAAGGCACACCCGGGGTCGCAGCTCGTCCCCAGAGCCATTTTCGGTATCGCCAATGCCTACTTCAAACAAGGGAAGTACGCCCAAGCGATTCGTGAATACCAACGGGTGGTTGACAAGTATCCCAACCCTATTCGCGAGGCAGGTGCCGAAAAAGCTATCGATCTCCGTCCAGAAGCACAATACTATATTGCGGAAAGTTTTTTGAACATTGAGAATTACCCTGAAGCAATTACCGCTTATGAAAAGGTTCTCCAACACCATCCCAAAAGTGAGTGGGCGGACGATGCACAGTATGGGATTGCAACCGCTTACGAAAATCTAGGTCAAAAAGAGAAAGCGATACAGGCGTATCGGACGCTGACGCAGAAATACCCCAACCGTGAACTCGCTTCAGATGTTCAACTCCAAATTGGTCGTCACTACTATGATGAAAAAGACTATAAGCGGGCGGTTGCCGAATTTCAAAACGCAATTAACCAATATCCCGAAACCCCAGCGGCGTGGTTAGCGCAGTACAACATCGGTAAATGCTATATTGCGCTGGGCTCCTACCGTCAGGCGATCGGGGCATTTGAACGGGTTGATGCGCGGAGTGATTTTGCAGCCGCCGCAGCGTATGAAATCGGTTATGCTTGGTACGATCAAAATAATCCGAGTCGAAATCTTGGTAACGCTGTGAAGGCACTGCTTGCTGTACCTGAAAAATATCCCCAAAGCGTTGACGTTCCTCGCGCCTTATTGGTTGCCGGTGAATGCTACAGAGAGTTGGGCGAATTAGACCAAACCGTTGCAGTATACCATCGTCTCCTAAACGACTATCCGGATTCGGAACAAGCACAGTGGGCGCAGTTAGCATTGGGGGATACCTATCGTGCTCTACAGAAATATAAGCAAGCCATCGAGGCTTATGATGTAATTCGTGAAAGGGGTACGGAACAATACGCCGTTGACATTGTAATTGATGGATTGCTCCGTTTGGCAGAAACGTACGCAGAGATAGGGCAAAATAAAGATGCTGGCACAACCTATTTGCGTATTCGTTACCTGTACAAGGATCACGATCCATATAGGGCATTTCAAGCAACGGTTTATGCCGCAGATGCCTTTGCCAAAGCCGGTGAGACCTTAGCTCAAGCAGCATACACCCATCAGGCGAAGGATGAGTATGAAAACGCGATTGAGTTTTATGAGTCGAGTGTTCCACAAGTGCAGGGTGCGGGGGAACGGAAGAAATGGGATGCGCTATACGATTATGCGACGAATAAACTTCAACAACTCTTTGAATAAATTTGGGTAAGTAGGATGAGCGAAAGAAGAACGGGTAAGAGTGGAAGAGTAGCAGGATGGACAACGCATTCTACGCAATATGCTCGACGCAGAATCTTTCCCGTTTTATGTTTTACGCTTTACATTTTACTCAATTTATCACAAGTCTACGCCCAAACACAGGAATCATCGGACACACAGTTGGAATCGGACCTCCCAGATGAGGTTATCGCAGAGATTATTGATACCACCCGAATCGTGCTTGAGCCGCGCAGCCGTTTTAGCGACCCCTTGATGCCCCAGCTAATTCACGCCATTGCACTATATCCCAAAGAACGTCTCTGGAATCTACCCCCCAGCACAACGCCTCAAAAAGCTGTTAAGCCCACCGCTCCGCCACCGAAGAACTATAAGGTTCACCTCAGTGCTTATCCTAGTTTACCAGAATCGTTGATCTATCAGGGGCTTTTCGCGGGACGTACGCAGCAGACACACGGTTTCCTCCACCTGAACCGACAGCAACTTGGTCATGCACGAACCAAAGGGCGGGGAGATTATAACCTTGACGGGATTCGCGGCGGATTAAGTTACCAGTATCAGGAGTTGAGTGATATCTCTCTTGACCTTGGACTGAACCTCAAAGCTCTAGAGTGGTTGCCACCTACATCTAGGGAGATTGATCAGGAAGCCTCAAACCCTCAGAAGGATTTGCGGCTTTTCCGCACCGATCTGAATTGGCAGCAGCAGATTTCCCCAACAATGTGGTCAACATTGGACCTCGATACAGCACTCCTCCGCGTTGACCACAATGGATCCAGCCTGCGGGATGAAGCGGCAGATTTGCGTCTCAACTTCGATATGGCACTTTCATGGCCCTTCCTGAACCCGATTCACGCGGGGGGTAATGTGGAATATTTCTCCGCGACAGCGGATCGGTTCGGCAGAGATACTTGGGGGACAATCGTTCGCCTATATGCCCGCGATGAGTTTTCGCCATTTGGTCCCTTCGTCTGTAGCATAGGCGTAGAAGGAGTTAGTCTTCGCAACAGTGATGGCACCGGCGACGAAGGTAGGGCAGACTCTCTGTTAAACGGGACAGACGCACCTCAACAAAGCGGCACTGAAACTGGCGAGGGTGAGGCAGACCCACAGTTAAACATGACGGACACGCCTCAACAGACTGACGCTGAAACCAGCGAAAATAAAGTGGACTTGCAGTTAAACCCGTCTCTTGCGTTGACAACCCATCTTGACAAATATTGGTTAATCCGAATTGAAGGGGTTCGGACAATTACGCGGCACCGATTGTCGACACTTTACTTTGACACAGACTACATCAGCCTCAACTCACGCCTCCGTCCGGAAAAGGCTTGGAACACACAAATTACGCTAAAGTATCATCGCGGTGCGAAATTTGAAGTGGATCTATCCGGTTTCGCAAGACAGATAGACGATCTCGTGGTCCTTACTCCCCTGAAGGAATATCTCGAAAAGATTGGTGTGCCACCGACTGAAACTGCCAAGGCAGCACTTTCATGGACTCCGACGAATATTGAGGCATCAATCTACGGCGGGCAGCTGCTTATTTCCGCCCGTATTGTTGACCGTCTCGACCTGCGGTTTCGATACACACATGAGGTTTCGATGCCAACGATGGGTGAGCAAATTCCTTATAGAGCAACGAATCGTATCAATATGGATGTAGTGTATCACCTTCCATCGGAGTTCCATGTCGCGCTTAAAGCCGAATTACAGGGTCCCAGATATGTTGATATGATGACCGATGAAACATTAAAGAGCTATCTCCTGTTGAAACCCAAACTGAGCAAAACAGTTGGAGGCTATATTAATGCCTTTGTTGGTGGCGCGTTTGCGATTGGAGAGTATCGTTTATTAGAAATGTATGAACTGTCACAGAGTAACTTTAATTTCGGGATTGAGTTAAAATTTTGACCGCTTTACAGCAGGATAGGAAAACAAATCTATCATGGGCAATCCGATCGAGATGATCATTTCAGGATTAGAACAGTTGAGTGAGGGCGGAATCCTTCTTATTCCTCTGATCGGCTGTTCAATCTGTGCACACGCGATTATTATGGAACGGATTTATCATCTGCGTCGTGAACGAGTCATCCCATCACAGTTTGTGACCCGCAGCATCTATCATGAACTTGTGCAGGGCAATCCTGAAATCGCAATCCAGATGTGTGAGAGGCGCCCGGGGCCTTTGACAAATATTCTTCGCGCTGGAATAGAACACAGAGACGCCGATGAGGAAACGCTTAAACGGGTCATCCGTTTATCCATCAATGGTGAAAAACCGAACTTGACGCGATACCTCCATACTTTGGGAATGTTGTCTGCCGTTGCGATATATATAGGCTTGCTCGGTACATTTCTCGGCATGATCGTCTCATTTGGCAATCTTTATGAGGTGGAAGGACAGGTGGGCCGGTCAAGTGAGATTGCTGCCGGTATCTCCCAAGCCTTAATCACAACAGCCGTTGGATTAATGATCGCGCTACCAACATATGTTGCGTACTACTATTTCAACAGCAAGGCGCAGCTCTTTTTAACAGAGCTAGAAAGACACGGTATGTCTCTGGCCCGCTTTCTTGTCACTGAGGAACACAAGCTGTTTCAGGATGGATTTGAAGATATTCAACGTTTGATCCAAGAGGAGGCAAACTGATGAACAGACGAGGTGAAGTTAAACTCAGCACTTTTTTTGGGATTGCAATCGTTGAACATCTGGTCCTGATTCTGGTGTTAGCTATGGCGGCCTATACAAAACCTGTGCCAAAGATTCATGACACAGCCATAACTGTGGACATTCTGATAAATGCACCGGAGCAGAAGCGTATTGAAGAAGAAATTCCTATCGCTATGTCTCCGATTCGCCAGCCTGAAATGCCTACCGAATTGCCACCAATCCAATCTGCTCATAGTGTTCAACGATATCTCAATCCTGGCGGTCCATCGGGCGGCTTACCCGCCCGTGCCCTAGCACGGAGCACAGACCAAGATCCGAATCGTTTGGCGTTAGGCGTAGCCCCTGTAAAAGGACGAAATCAGACGCTGCTCGACGATTTGGAGGCAACTAACGCACAGGTTCGGGAGAAGCCACGGGTTGATGAGGAGGGCCACTACAGTGCCCCGGCGCGTCGAGGCGTTAGAGATACGGACCGGTTCAAACATAAAGGGGAACGCGGACACAGCTTGACCAAGCAGGTATCTACCGGAAATGTGACCCATACCGGGCAAAGTAGCGTTACCGATGGTGTTGGCTTCGAGTTTGAAATTTCAGGTGAAGTCAGCGGACGCGGCTATCGCTTGGGAAAACCCATTCAAACACAAGGCAAACAGGGCGGCGGCGTCCAGATTGGTTTCAAGGTGAAACCGGATGGCACGGTGTACGATGTTCGAGTGAAGCCCGGTTTTCTAACAACAGTCGGCGAAGTTCGACTCAAAGAGCAAGCCAAACGATATGTCGAAAGGATTCGATTTAACACTTTGCCCAAGACAGTACCGCAGGTCGATCAGGCGGGGGAGATTTTCATTAATTTCACAACACAACTGAGCCAGTGAAATTCTCTTCCGTACTGTCGGATTATTCCAGCGGTATTGATCACTTCTCCGGAATATTCAAAATGATTGTTGACAATTTTTTGCAAAACGATTATAATGAAGCAAAACTTCAAACAGGATTCCTGAGAATCCTGCTAATCCACTAATCCAGTTACCGTTAGGAGGAATACCCATGAATCGCTGTTTTGTAAACCTTGCACCCTATATCGCGCTTGTGATAATTGCGGCGGTGATTACTGGTTGTACGGGTCGCATGATGCCGTTAAGTATAAAGGTTCAAAATGCAGACCGTAAATTTGAGCAAGCTCAAGGTATGACCATTCGCGCCGATACTACCGAAAATAGGAAAACAGACCTCGCCAAACGAAAAGAACTGTATGATACCGCACTTGCAGGGTATCTCGAAATTATCGCACAAGACCCGAGCGGAAAATATGCAACCTATTCACATTTCCAAGCGGCGGCGATCTACAAAAAACGTTTTGAATGGGATAAATCCACAGAGCATTATCAAGCGATTGTAGACATCGCTCCCACAGGCTTCTTGGGGGGGCGCGCAAAGAGTAGTATTGCTGATATCCGTAAAAACCGCGATGTGATTAAAGAAAACAGGCGTACTTATCAAAACCACGCTCCACTCAGCAAAGATTTAGCCATGCGTGCGAAGGAAGCTACTGCGCCCGAAGACATAGAACTGTACAACCAACAAGCACAAGATAGCAGAGATAAAGCCGTACGTGCGCTTTACGATGAAGCACGGGCTTACCAAACACTCGGTAATTCCGAAGAGGCAATTAAGCAGTTTGAACGAGTAGTCGTAGAGTTTCCTGAACATAGGCTAGCCCCTCAAGCCCAGTTCCAGGTTGGCAATATCTACTTTTACGAACTCTATGACTACATAGGTGGTTGGCCCGCCTATATCAAAGTCATCGAGAAGTTTCCAGATTCCTACGAAGCCTCCGATGCGGAAACCTTGCTGAAGGAAACGGAGACAACCCTGACAGAGATTGCTCAAGATCAGGCTGACATTAAAAAGTATACAAACCAGAAAGCACTCGACTACATAAAAGCAGGACGCAACGTACTCCCGAGTGATTTGTATGTTGCGGGATACGCGGATCGTATCGCCCAGAATTTCCAGAACATCGGGTCTGGTTGGGTAAAGATGAGAAACTACCCGGCTGCAATTGCTGCGTACCGTAAATTGGCGGAAAATCTGTCATACAAAAAGTTTCATGCTGCAGACGCGCTGTTTCGGATTGGCGACCTGTATCAAAAAGATGGGCAGTATCAGCGTGCAATCGCTGCCTTTCAGGATATGTTAGACAAAGCACCCGAATCCACTTGGCGCGATGAAGCGGTGTATCAGCAAGCCGTTTGTTTTCGCGCTGTCCGTGAGTTCGAGGAAGCCTATAGAGGTTTCAAGGCTTATATGAGTTTAGACAAAGAAGGCAAATACTACCGCGAGGCAGAGCAGATTGTCCGTCAGTATGAGTTGGATCAGGATGGCGATGGCTTCAAATTCTATGTCGAACAGGAAGCCGGTACATCCGATAAAGATCCTAACGACAATCCGGATGTTAAGAAACAGCAAGCCGAAGAGGCACAGGGTGGTATGTAAGTGGCAATATTTTGTCACGTGAATTAGTAAAAAAAGCAGGGAAGACCATTCCCTGCTTTTTTTATTGCTACTTTTTGATCTCAATTCCAGATATAACGAGACTGCGGGTTGGATGGCAACTGATTGGCAACGGTGCAGCTTCCCTTTTTATGATGTCGCGAAAATCTCTTACTAGCTTGAACCGCCTTTGGGGTGAACCCTCCGTCCTTATAGCCGTTATTCTCACCAGTGCGCTGCTCCTCCTATTCGTAGTGTTTCCGCTGTTTCAGGTGTTCAAAACCTGTTTCATCGCGAAAGATGGCTCTACGCTCACGCTTAAGTATATCTGGGAACTATTTGCCAAATCGTACAATCGGCAGCCGCTCTACAACAGTATCGTCTTGGGTATCTGCGTTGCGTTGCTCGGCACAACCGTCGGATTCGTCTGTGCCTATGCCGTCACAAAGACGGCTATGCGGTTCAAACGATTGCTCCAGGCTATCACACTCCTGCCGATTATCTCCCCGCCCTTCGTTATCGCGCTTTCCGCGATCCTCCTGTTTGGTCGAAACGGCATAATCACTCGCAAACTCCTTCTCGAAGGGATCGGCATCGATCTCTACGCAGCAGGGTTCGACATCTACGGTTTGACCGGACTGATTATTGTTGAAACGCTCGCCTACTTCCCCACCGCCTATCTGGTGTTGGTCGGCGTGTTGTCGTCCATTGACCCGGCGTTGGAGGAAGCCGCATCAAACCTCGGTGCATCTCGGTGGAAAGTCCTCCGAACTGTGACAGTCCCGCTTTCGTTGCCGGGTATTGTAAATGCGATGCTGCTGCTGTTCATCGAGTCAATGGCAGATTTTGGCAATCCGCTCATTTTGGCGGGGCGGTTCAGCGTCCTTTCCGTGCAGGCGTATCTCCAAATCACCGGCAACGATAACCTTCCCGGCGGGGCAACGCTAGCGATGGCACTGTTGCTTCCCTCGCTCGCTGTCTATTTCCTGCAGCACTATCTCTTACGCCAACGCAGCTTTGTCTCGCTGACAGGACGGACATCAGGAATAGGGAGCCAAACGGTTGATAGACGGGTACAGTATCCGCTGATGGCTATCTGTTGGGGGACGGTGGGATGCGTCCTTCTTTTCTACGGGCTGGTGGTCGTTGGATCGTTCACCACGTTGTGGGGCGTTGATTACTCGCTGACATTGAACAATTACGTGGAAGCCTTCCGACTGGGAGCGGATTACATCTTGGACTCCCTCCTGCTTGCAGCGATTGCCACACCGTTGACAGGGGTGCTAGGGATGGTTATCGCATTCATAGTGAAGCGGAAGCAGTTTGTGGGACGTGGGTTAATGGATGTGACCTCTATGTTGAGTTTTGCCGTGCCGGGGACGGTGGTCGGCATCGGTTACATTCTCGCTTTTAACCAACCGCCGCTTATGTTGAGAGGAACGGCGGCAATCATTGTGTTATTGTTTATCTTCCGCAACATGCCTGTCGGGATTCGTGCCGCCGCTGCTTCACTCGACCAGATAGACCTCTCTTTGGAGGAGGCTTCGACCAATTTGGGTGCAGGCAGCCTGACCACGTTTCGTCGCATCCTGTTGCCGCTGATTGCACCGGCGTTTTTCGCTGGACTCGCTCACAGTTTCGTCCGCTGTATGACCGCTATCAGCGCAGTAATCTTTGTGGTTTCTGGACAGTGGAATCTGATCACGGTGGCGATTCTGGGCTTTGTCGAAAACAGCGACTTCTCGCAGGCGGCTGCACTCTCGATTATCCTCATTGTGTTTGTAATGACCGCTTTGGGACTGATTCAGCTTGTGTTGACGTTGGCTTTCAAGCGGCGTATTACGGAATTCTTTCGGGATGGCGGAACGGAATTGGAAGGTTGACAAACTATTTCCATTTTAAGACGGTTTATGTGCAACCCGGCACAATAAAAAAAGGGCGCGGTGTGCCGAAATGGGTTGTACATGAAATCCGCGAGCGAGAGTTGGGCAATCCGCCCTCAAGAGAGATTCCAGATGATATTGATATTATCTACCTCAATGAAAAAGGGCAATCAATAAAGGACCGGGTATTGCTAAGTGGTGGTGAAGGTCGTGAAATTGAAGTTTTGTCAAGCAGTGGGATAGATACTGGTGGCGCCTTAGCAAATCCTGATTCATTGGGATTAGCCGATGATATTGATAACTCTTTTCCTGATGACGTGCCACCTTCTGATACAACATCTTATGAATTTAAAAAACCGAATCTTCCTCAAAGCATAGCAGACATCGAAAAACAGTTTTCGCTAGAGGGGATTGAATCGGAACTGGGCGCGGCGTTGTCACCAGAGCGTTTCAATAAGGCACAACGGTTGATAGAGCAGTATGGCACAGAGGAGGGGTTTCGTCGTCTGCGGGAGATAGATCCTGAAGCAGCTCGGCGGCTTGAGCTGCACCCCCCTCAATCCCCCCGCAAGCAGGGGGACGGAAGCAGGGCTGTGCCGGATGGGGGGCAATCAAAATCAGAATCAAAGGATTAACAGGATTTTCGGATAAAGCGGTTGTTATTCGGGCTATCCTGATATAGACTGGGGGTGTATCTTCAGATTTGAGGATACACCCCCTTTTTTTATGTCCCGCTTGCTCTGAATTTGGCAAAGAGTTTCTCTATGCGTGCTGTGCATTTGTGTGCACATACATTGGTGATAACCGATGTCGTGCCTTGAATTAGGAATAGAATTCACATAAATGTCAACACATCCTAGCAACTTGTGTTAAAATAACCTAAGTTGCTAGTAGAGTTCATCGGTTCATTAGTTCATTGGTTTCATGGGACAGAGGTTACGGCATATTGCTTTGAATCCCGATTTGTCGGGGCGGAGTATGCCTACTACTATTAACTTTATACTATAAACATGTCGCCCCGCTGGGGCTAAATGAACTGCTAAACAATGATTTTTACGTTTCACGCATCACGTTTCACGTTATCAACAACTGCAAACTAGCGGCATTGGTTATTAAAATATCACCCCTAACTCAATAATAATGATTTTAGAAGGAGTACATTTATGGCAGCATCACAACTGGCGGCACAACTGTATACGGTCCGTGATTTCACAAATACCCCAGCCGAGATTGCCACAACAATGAAGAAGGTCAAACAACTCGGCTACGACGCTGTGCAATGTTCGGCACTCGGCACTATTGACCCCCACAAATTGAAAAGGATTGTCGATGGCGAAGGCTTGACAATCTGTGCCACGCATACAGACTACGAGCGTATGCGCGACGAACCGCAAGCGGTCATTGACGAGCACAACCTCTGGGGCTGTAAACATGCAGCAATCGGCGGCTTGCCGCAAGCGTATCGCAGCGCCGAAGGCTATGCAAGGTTCGCCAAAGAGGCCTCTGAAGTTGCCAAACGACTTGCGGAAGGCGGACTGACTTTCTCCTACCACAACCACAGTTTTGAGATGGAGAGGTTCAACGGGCGCACCGGATTGGAAATTTTGTACGAGGATAGCGACCCAAAATATTTTAACATCGAGCTCGACACATACTGGATCCAACACGGCGGCGGTGATCCGGCAGCATGGATACGAGAACTGAAAGGACGTGCCCATATCGTTCACCTAAAAGACATGACGATGGACGATCGCACCCAGCTGTTCGCAGAGGTCGGTGAAGGAAATCTGAATTGGCCCGCAATCCTCGACGCCTGTAAAGAAGCCGATGTGGAGTGGTATATCGTCGAGCAGGATACTTGCCAACGCGATCCGTTTGAGAGCCTAGGGATCAGCCTGAAGAATCTTAAGGAGATGGGGCTTCATTGATATAGCAATCACGCAGTTGCGGGGCAAGATGCCCCGCCTACGGAAGGTTTTGTAGTGCACAGGTCCTATGATAGTTAAAAATCGTTGAAGACCTTCACCGGCTGCCCCGTTTCAATCGACTCCCACGCCGCAACGCCGACGGCGACCGATTTTGCCCCATCAACCGCATTCGGCGACGGCTCCAGATCTTCTTCGATACAATTCTGGAAATGTCGCATATAGCGGATGACAGTTTGACCGTGCCCGTAAACGCTCGTATCAACCTCTGGCGGGCATGTCATCTCCAACGGTTCTTTCGCTGCCAATTTATCCAGAACCAGCTTGACCTGTCCGCCTTTGTTGTCGGTGAAATCCCCGATCATCGTGCCGCCTGTGCCGTAAATCGAAACCTGCATCATCGGCATGGGCGGATGGACGATGTCATACAACCCCATCGCTCGCGCAATCTGTCCACCGGCAAATTTCAGATTGAGAAAGAAATTGTTCATTATCGGATATTCGGGGGTGAGTTTTCCTTTTGCACCGTAGGCGTGCACCTCTTCAACATCGCCCAAAAAGCTCCGCAAAATATCGACGGGATGTACTACACCGCCATACATCAAATCCTGCGGTTCGTGCAATCTCCAAGGAGTGAAATCATAGACGGGACGCATATCATGGACGTAGTAAGCATCTGCTGCTATGATCTCTCCGAGTTCACCGTCATCAAAGAAGCGGCGCATCGTCTGGAATTGTAGATCAAAGCGCATCGTTTGACCGACCAGAAACTTAACCCCTTTTTCCCGTACCAACCCGACCAGTCGTTTCGCGTCCTCAAGGTTCGTCACCATCGGTTTCGTGCAGATAACGTGCTTTCCTGCTTCAATTGCGGCAGCACAGTGCTCGGCATGAAGGTGGTCGGGCGAATAGACCGCAACCACATCAATGTCGTCGCGGGAAACTAACTCTTGATAATCGGTCGTCCAAAATCCCACGCCGATTTCCGTCGCATAATCCTCTAACACATCCGCCCTTTTGGCGCATATCGCCCGGAGTTCGTATTTGAGATCGGGCACATCCTTGAGCAACGTCGCAGTTGACCCCATATTGGTGGGGTTCATTCCAATAACTCCTAATCCAATTGCCATTTTATCTCTCCTTTTAACTATTATTTTTCACAAGATGCTTGAAATAGTTTTTTACGGAAGTAAGGTGTCGGGATTCAGAGATCCCTCCGTCTAAAGGGAACGATTTTTTGAGTTTACCCAAAGGTCAAAATCTGATATATTGTAACTTATAACCGATCCAAAATAAATCTTTTTCTGGGAGCAACATAATATGGATTTCACATTGACCGTAGACCATGATGCAATCCGTAAGACCGCACGAGAGTTCTGTCAGCGTGAACTGGTCCCACATCTCCGCGATTGGGATCGTGCCGCGCAACTTCCGCGTGAGGTTATACGGAAAATGGGTGCAGCGGGTCTGCTAGGGGTTTGCCTTCCCCGGCGATACGGCGGGTTAGGCTTTGATTATTTGAGCCTCGGCATCGTCTCCGAAGAGCTAGAGCGTGCCGACAGCGCATTCCGCGTGCTGATCGCTGTCCACCTTGGGCTTAACTCACTGGCGTTGTTCCAGTGGGGAAACGAAGCGCAGAAACAGGGATATCTTGTCCCGCAGGCGCGGGGCGAAAGATTGGGGGCGTTTGGACTGACCGAGCCGGGTGCGGGCAGCGATGTCGCCGGTATCAGCACGACCGCACAGCATGATGGGAACACCTACATCCTCAACGGCGAGAAAATGTGGATCGGTTGCGCCAATATCGCGGATCACTTCCTCATTTTTGCCTATACTGATCGCGTGGCAAAGCATCGCGGCATCTCTGCGTTCATCGTTGAACGCGGCTTTGATGGTGTAACCACTTCCAGCATCCACCACAAACTAGGGGGGCGCATCGGCAATGTGGGTAGCATCACCCTGCAAGATGTGCGGGTGCCCGCCGAAAATCGCGTCGGCGAGGAGGGCGATGGGTTCAAAATTGCGATGAGTGCGTTGGACAATGGACGCTACACAGTCGCATCGGGCGCGGTCGGTCTGATAGAGGCGTGTCTTGAGGCAAGTGTGGCTTACGCCAAGAAACGTGAGACTTTCGGGCAACCGATCGGTAAACACCAGCTTGTGCAGCAAAAAATCGCTAACATGGTCGCCGGGCGCGATATCGGCAGGCTGCTTTACTATCAGGTCGGTTGGATGAAGAATCAGGGAATGCGCTGTACCCGCGAGGTAAGTCTCGCTAAGTGGACAAACTGTCAGAACGCCTTCCAGGCTGCAGACGATGCGATACAGATCCACGGGGCACACGGCTACAGCGACGAATATCCTGTCGAGCGTTATTTCCGCAATGCCCGTGGGGCGTTGATTTATGAAGGAACGCAGGAGATTCACCAGTTACTGCAAGCGGGGTATGCGCTCGGCGATCGGGTTGATAAACCTGTGACGCAGCCGCTGCCCTCTTATCCGTTTGAGTAATGCCCCGAAAGCACAAGGAGGAAAGAATACATAATGACCTTGAGTCCATTGGACAGCATCCATGTTCTTGACCTGTCGCGGCATTTGGCAGGCCCCTACTGCGCCATGATGCTGGGCGATTTGGGTGCCGAAGTCATCAAAGTTGAACGCCCCGGCGTCGGCGATGAAACACGCCAGTGGGGACCCCCATTCCTCGGTGGTGAGTCGGCGTATTACCTGTGCTGCAATCGCAACAAAAAAAGCCTTACACTCAACCTCAAGGACGAAGCGGGGATTGCTATTGTGCGGCAACTCGCAGTACAAAGCGATGTGTTAATTGAGAATTTCCGCATCGGTGGTTTGGACGCAGTCGGTTTGGATTACGCATCGCTCAAGGAGATCAACCCGCGTCTGATTTACTGTTCCATCAGCGGGTTTGGACACACGGGCCCTGACCACGAGTTGCCGGGTTACGACTTCTTAATTCAGGGGCGTGGCGGTTTCATGTCCATCACCGGTGAACGCGATGGCCCCCCCATGAAAGTTGGTGTGGCAATTGTGGATGTCGCTTCGGCACTCTTTGCGTGTAACGCTGTTTTGGCTGCGTTACTTGCCCGCGGGCACACCGGCGAGGGACAGCATATCGACATAGCACTCCTTGACTCACAGATTGCGTTGTTAGCGAATGTTGGCAGCAACTATCTCTGTTCAGGCGACGTACCGCGACGCTGGGGCAACGCACATTCCAGCATCGTCCCATATCAAGCGTTTCAGGCGATGGACGATTATCTTATCCTTGCCATCGGCAACGATGGGCAGTGGGAGCGTTTTTGTGCAGCGGCGGAGGTAAGTGCATGGGCATCGGATGAACGGTTTGCCACCAACCCGCAGCGCGTTGCTCACCGAGCGGTATTGATCCCGATGCTAGCGGATTTGTTTCGTCAACACCCCGTCGCTGAATGGCTGCAACGCTGCGCTGATGCCGATGTTCCTGCCGGACCTGTCAACGCTCTCGATAAGGTGTTTGCTGACCCGCAGACGCTGGCGCGAGGGATGCGGGTGGAGATGCCACATCCAACAGCGGAAACGGTACGATTGGCTGGTACACCGCTTAATTTATCAGGGACACCACCGCAGATGCGGATGCCGCCGCCGCTGCTCGGAGAGCATACCGACGAGATTCTTACTAACCGCCTTGGACTGAATGACAAGACGATCGCAAACCTGCATCGAGATGGAGTTATTTGAAAATGTGGAAGATATCAAGAGCCTACCTCTGGTTTTGTGTCCTTCTCTGTTGTATCGTATTATATAGCTGCGGAACAGCTTCGATAAGCGAAGGTCCACCGCCCGCACAGCCAGAGCCGTCAGAGGCCGTTCAACGATTGCAGGCAAAAATTGAAGCCACGCTGAACGCCCCATCCTTAGCCTCCTCAAACATCGGGATGAAAGTTGTTTCACTTAAAACGGAAGAGGTACTTTATGAGAAAGACGCTGAAAAATTGTATCATCCAGCGTCAACCATGAAATTAATCACCGCAGCAACAGCACTGGTTAAACTCGGTCCAAACTACCGTTTCCATACCACACTTTATACGGATCCCGTTGAAGATAATCTGGGGAATATCTACCTCAAAGGAGGCGGTGATCCAATGTTTGATAGCCATGATCTGGAAAAGATGGTCGAAAGATTGATGGAAACGGATACGAAAGCCTTACAGGGCGATATTGTGGTAGACGAAACCTACTTTGACGCTATCCGGCGGGGCAAAGGTTGGATGTGGGACGATGGGCCTATCGGTGGGTACTACCCGCATCTAAGCGCGCTGACGATTAACCGTAACGGTGTACACCTTCGTATCTCCCCCGGCAGTAAAGTTGACGATCCGGTTCGCGTCCATCTTGCCCCCGCCACGCAGTATATGAAAATTGTTAATAAAGCCACGACAGTAGGGGCCTCAGAAAGAACACGACTGATAATTAAACGAGAGGATGTACCTATTGAGGCGAATGTCCTGATGATTGATGGAGTAATGACAATCGGTCAAGCCGAGATGAACCGACGTGTAGATGTAGTTGATCCGGCCCTCTACTGCGGCACCTTATTACGAGAAATGCTTGCAGAGCGGGGGGTGCCCCTTTACGGAACAGTCCGTTATGGTGAAGTCCCTGAAGAGGCGGTGGAAATTAGCCAGCATATATCGCCACCGCTATCCCGTATCCTCTGGGAGATGAACAAGCCGAGTGATAATCTGATTGCTGAACTCCTGTTGAAAACAATTGGTGCTGAACTGAGAGGAGCTCCGGGAACGGCGAAGAAAGGATTGGGAGCGATTAGCAATCTTTTGGGCGAAATTGGGATAGATAGGGGATATTATACCTTTGCCGATGGTTCGGGGGTATCTCGCTATAATTTAATAACCGCTTCTCTCCTGACAGATCTCTTAGTCTATATGTTCCGCAATTTTGCGGTGATGCCAGAATATCTGGCGTCGCTGCCGGTTGGCGGGGTGGATGGAACGCTGACACAGCGGATGCGGGGCATGACAGCGGAAGGGGTTTTACGCGCCAAAACCGGAACGTTGAGGGGGCTAACAGCACTTGCCGGCTATACCGTAACTGCGGATGGGGAAACGGTGGTGTTCTCGATTATAGTGAGCAATTATCTCGGTTCCGTGAGTCCGCGGCGCGCCCTACAAGATAAAATCGGCGATATACTCACACGGTTCAGTAGACAGGATTCTTATGAAGAATAGGAGTTCCGCAGTTGAATGTTCAACATCTTGTAGTTCGGCGATTTATCGCCGCTTCACACCGTCCCAACGCCCGATGAATCGGGCAACTACAACTGCATGTGGGAGGGGCATCCCTGCCCCGATGCGCCATAAGGAGTTCGTAGTGAACGCAGATCTGCGTTCATTATTGAAGTGCGTAAGTCCTATAGTTTTTGATTTCTCGCTCAATCCGCTCGATGTGTTCTCGGACTCCTAGTGAGTAAAACTCGAAGGCTCATATAAAAAGAGAGTGCAACGCACGAAGAGAAATCGAGTTTTTTCAACCCCGCTGCGAAGGGGGGAAAGACAAGCCCCCCTTGTCAGGGGGGGCAAACTCGGTTTCTTTGCACTAAATCTTAACATGAGCGAACTCGAAATCTTCTGGTCGGGGGTGCTGTTTTTTTGATTCTAAGAATGCCTGCCGGAATTCCTTCAATCGCTGCTGCGATATTTTTAATTGGTGCTCATTTTTAATCATAATAAAACCTCCACAAGTCCTTTTGGAGCTCCGTTATGGTTGTCACTCAATCGCAGCACAAAGGTGTCAGGTCTTACCTACACTTTGCACAAAATATATCATTATGTTACTCCATCGTCAATAGATCTTTTGCTATCTCAGAAACCCTCTATCCGACCTTGTACGGTACAATCGAGGAGAGAACAATGTCCACAATCATAGAGCATAAAGAAACGGAATTCGGGACTGTCACCATCGAACGACCTGCAGCGGGTCAACCCCATAAAGGCAAGGTGCTCGCTGCAGTGCAACCACATGCAGACGACATCCCGCTTTTCTGTGGCGGCACAATCACCAAATTCATCGCAGAGGGTTACACCGGCTACCTCATCCAGACCACCAATGATGAAAAGTGCGGACCAACATCAAGTATCGGTGAAACTATCTTGAGCAATGAGCGCGAGGTTGACGAATTGGCGAAGGTGTTGGGACTCAAGGGGGTTTTCAATCTTGGCTATCGGAATCATCGCCTCGATGAAGCCTCTCCGTTAGAATTGCGGGCTCGGTTGGTTTTTCTCTTTCGTGCCCTGAAGGTTGACACTGTATTCACCTTCAACCCGTGGGGACACAGCGAGGAGAATCCAGATCACTATGTAACCGCTCAAGCGGTCGAAGCTGCACGTTGGATGGCGGGCATGGGTAAAGATTACCCAGAGCAGGTGGCACTCGGAATCGCACCCCATACAGTGACAGAGCAGTATTATTGGGTTGCACGTGCGGGGCAGCCGTACAATCGGGTGGTGGACATCAGCGATTATATGGAGGAGAAGGTCGCTTCCATGAGCGTCAATAAATCGCAGGGACCGGCAGGTTCAAGCGGATCAAAACTCAAGGCACGGCTCGAAAAACAGGGGCTACATCTGCCGGCACTCGATGGCGATGATGAGACGGCGGATCGGGCGTATATCAGGCTGTTTGGCTTAAAGGCGTATAGAGAAATCGGTCGGGAGTACGGGCTTGAGTATGCGGAGAATTTCTACTATGTCGGCCCGGGAGGGACCTTTGTGGGTTGTGTGGAACCAGAAGAGGTCGAGCGGTATATCGCCGAAAACGCAGAGTCTATCAAATAGGGGAGAGGTTAATCGAACTAAGGAGAGGTAGATTCAGGGATTGGCAGCTGCGTAAGGTTTCAATCGAGAAATTGCCATGCAAAAAATAGTCATCAGCGCGTGTCTCATCGGTGAGAAATGCCGTTATAACGGTCTCGACAGCAAGAGCGAGGCGGTCACAAGTAAATTTAAAACAGATTCGTTGATTCAAATCTGTCCAGAGCAGATGGGCGGGCTTTCGACCCCTCGACCGGCTGCTGAGATTGTCGGCGGAGATGGAGCGGAGGTCCTTGACGGGAGGGCGCGCGTCATCACGGTAAACGGTGAGGACAAAACTGAGGCGTTCCTAACGGGTGCGTATCGCGCATTAGAAATCGCTCAGGCTCATCGTGCAACCCACGCCATCCTCAAGTCGAAAAGTCCATCCTGCGGCTGTGGAAAGATATACGACGGCTCCTTCACCGGCACCCTCACCGATAGCGATGGGGTCACTGCTGCGTTGTTTCGCCGACACGGAATAGAAATTATGACGGAAGAAGATCTGGGGACCGAGGCATAAAGAGATGGCTGGATCTTCTTCCGCAAGTCGATACAGAGCGATAAACGCTCAAGCTGCCACCGCCTCCTCGCCGAGATGTTCCGCCAGCCACAGCTTCAGCGGGACATCTTCATCGGTAGGGGACGTATAGCCGTGCCCACCTGTGCTAGCACCGAGCAGCTGGCGTCGGATCGGATCGCAGCGATCCATAAAGTGATCCACGGTCATGTCGTCCCTCGGTCTTAACCACCGGTAGCTGTAGCCGTAGAAAAGCACCTTTCGTGGGATATTTGAATAGTTTGGACTAGCAGAATGCCAGAGCCGCCGATCGAAAAATACCGCTGTGCCGGGTGGCACCTTCACGGCTAACGCTTCTGCCGGGTCTGAAACACCATCTAGAGGAAAATCCGGTGTTTTCTGTAGCTGGCTGCCGGGGAGAACGTAGAAATTACCCCTACCTTCTTCTGTGGTATCGGTCAGAAAGAAACCTATCTTGAGGGAGATCCGGGGTTGAGGCGTGGTCTCCAACTCAGCATTCAAACGCGCACTATCCTGATGCCAGCCCAAACGTTTTTTCACCCCAGCTGCGTCGGGCGGTCCCGGCGGGGTGACCGTCATGTGGGAGTGGTAGAGCTGGATGTTCCATCCCAAGAGATCCCACACCTTTGGGAACGTCTTATGCCAATCGAGCAGTTCCAGAAAAATTTCGTCCTTCCCCACAAAGTCCATCAAGTTCAACCGATCGTAAGGGCCTACTAACTCCGCTGGCGGCCGGTTGGGGTCTATGGTCCCGGGTGTTTTCCGATCTGGTGAGGTCTCCGTGCTCCGGTATTGAGCATCGAGCCGATCTACTACAGTTGTGAGATCTTTGACCATCTGTGGCGGTATAGCATTCTCGACTATAAAAAAACCGTTCTTCTCGAATTCGAGATGTTCATCTTCGGTCAAGCAATAATCAAAACACGATGTGTCCATACATGCCTCCTTGATGTATCGCTCATTCTTCTGTGCAAGCCTTGACTGCGATAAGACGGCAGACAGTCCATCAGCCTACGGTATACTCATACATACCGTATATTATATGAGGGGTGTTCATAAATAACCACAGGTCTAGTTTGCAGTTATTGATAACGTGATGCGTCAAACGTCAAAACCAGGGGGGCATCGGTGTATTTAGCCCCAGAGGGGCGACATGTGCAGCCGAAGGGAGAACATCAGAAGAATCAATGAGCTCCCTGATAAATGGGGAGGGTCAACTTAAAAGTGGCTTCCTAGCCTTGATGAGCGTTCCTAACTGCAACGCAGCTGTGGTTCAGTCCTCGATTTAATGGTCGATTCAGCCAATGGGCAGATGTCGCCCCGCTGGGGCTTGGAAGAGGGGGTCCTATCGCCTGTCTATAGACATGTCGCCCCGCTGGGGCTAAATGAACCAACGAACCTTTTCCCATTTTCGCGCTTCAGGTGCTTTATCCTGATTCAGAGAATATTTATGAACACCCCTTATATTATATCAGATTCCACTACACCTGTAAACTGGAAAGGAGAAGCAAATTCCGTCCCCAAAGCAACGGTTTCAAGATTGAACGGATTATTTTTAATGTTGATCACCGAAACCCTATGTTAGAATAACGCAAGTTGCTAGTAATAGGCATACGGGTTGTAGGGAACAACGATCGTTGTTCCCTACGATGCAGTAGATAGATGTCCTTTCGCTCCAGTTTTGAATCCCGCCCGTCCCGATTTATCGGGGAGGAGCGATATGTCTATAGTATGCTGAAGTACTTCGTCCGTGAGAACTTATCAAAGGACCGATTCGGGCGGCACAAGCAACCCATCGTGTCATTGACCTCAATATATCAGCAGCGTCAGTCCTAAAAAGCGAGCCTCGGCGGTTGAGCAGTTACCCCAAGCCGAGCAAGCAAAAAGGGAAGTGCCAATGGAAGCTTGGAACGCGAGAACCCCTTCTGACTCTCGATCCCAAACCGGCGAGCGGGAGAAGAAACCACACGTTTTTGGTCCCCCTCAACCCCAAGGGATTTCATGGAAAGCTGTGGTCTTTGCTGTCGCGCTCATCCCACCCAATATCTACTGGATCGCTGTGGCAGAAATGGTGTGGACCGGATTGCATTTCACCGCCGTATCGCTCCCGTTGAACGTCATCTTCATTCTGTTTTGGCTCATCGGCTATAACGCGGTTGCGCGTCGAATCTCCCCTCAGTTGGCGTTCTCACAGCAGGATCTATTGGTGATTTACATCATCTTGGCAACATCGAGCGCGATTGCGGGTTACGATAGCCTTGTCGGCCTGATAGGCGTTTTGCCCCACACAACATGGTATGCAACTGTTGAAAACGATTGGGGAAATCTGTTTGCCGGCCATCTGCCGCCATGGCTAATCGTTACCAACAGAGAAGCGGTGCACGATTTTTACGTTGGAGAGGTCGATTTTTACGGGGCGAATTATTGGCAATACTGGTTAATCCCGGCGATCAGTTGGACATTTCTTGTGTTAGTTATAACCATTTTGCTGCTCTGTATCACCGTCGTCCTGCGGCGTCCTTGGACGGAACAGGAGAAACTGACCTATCCGATTATACAACTGCCGCTTTCGATGAGTAACCCCAAAACTCGACTGTTTCATAGCCGGTTGTTTTGGATCGGCTTTGCAGTAGCAGCAATCGTTGACATTATTAACGGGCTAAACTACCTCTATCCGAGCGTCCCCTACATACCGGTGCGGGGGATCCGACTCGATCACTATTTCACAGAAAAACCGTGGAACGCCATCGGATGGACGCCCATCCGTTTCCGCTTCTTCATGATCGGCATGACCTATCTGCTGCCGCTGGATCTGTCCATCTCCTGCTGGTTCTTCTACATACTCCGCAAAGTTGAACGGATTGCCGGTGCTATCACCGGATGGTCAAATATTCCGGGATACCCTTTTTTGGGTCAACAATCAATGGGGGCTATGATAGGCATCTGCATAATTGCCCTCGTCTCTATCAACCGTCATCTGCGGGATGTGATCAAAAAAGTCTGCTTGGGTACAGGAATAGATGATTCTCGTGAACCGTTGCGGTATCGTGGCGCAGTTTTTGGCATTGTAATTTGTAGTGTACTGCTTGGTGTTTTTGCACAACAGATGGGATTGTCGCTTTGGGTAGTTGTCGCCTTCTTTCTCCTCTTTCTGCTGATGTGCGTTGCTATGGCACGCATCCGCGCTGAATCCGGCGTACCGGAGCATATCATGCATGTGGTCTCTCCGCAAGATTCCCTTGTCAGTTTGTTGGGAACTCGCAGCTTCGGTCCCCGTAACCTTTCGGGTCTATCCCTTTTCGTCTGGTTCAGCTATCGCAAGCGAAACTATCTGATGCCGCATCAACTCGAAGGCTTCAAGATTGCTGAACAGACCGGTTTTTCCAGCCGCCCTGTCTTTTGGTTTCTGATCCTCGCAACCGGAGTGGGACTCCTTTCAGCGTTTATCATTTTTCCGCAGGCTCTCTATCGCTACGGTGCCGAAGCGCGCGCCGGTGGGATGAGGGCGGTCGGGTGGGATGCGTTCAACCGATTGTCCGACTGGTTGCAGCACCCTCGCTCACCGGATTGGATTGGCAACGGCTTTTTGCTTTTTGGGCTGTTACTGACCTTTGTCTTGACCTTTTTACGTCGCACGTTGCTGTGGTGGCCATTCCATCCAGCTGGCTATGCGTTAGCGACGAGCCGTTGCATCGATGATTACTGGTTTACGATAGTTTTTGCCTCGACGCTGAAGTGGATAATTCTGCGGAGTGGCGGGGCGCGGGCGTATCGTCGATCGCTGCCGTTTTTTCTTGGACTGATTGTGGGGGACTATATCTTCGCGTGCGGTTGGTCGCTGCTTGGGATCATCCTAGATCGCCCTATGTACACAGTATGGGTGTGAAAAGCTCGATAAAACCGTCGGAAGATTCATTTGACGCATTTATTGGCACAACATCTGCTAAACTACAAACTGCGGGGCAAGATGCCCCGCCTACGGAGTCAGGGACTCCCAAAATCGATCAAAAAAAATCGAAAACTCAATAGTCCTATTTCACAAAATGCAACACTTGACAAACTATAGTGAATTCTAAAAATAAATAGACACTTTTCCAGTCTGCCCTCGGACGGGGTAGGCATTGTAGCAGAGGCACTTTGTAAGAGGGATTTCCTAATCCTGATACGTATAATCGGGGCTAGGAAGCCCCTCCCACAGTGTTCAAATAATTATGAAATTTACTATAAATATATCTATTATAACCTAAGTTGCTAGTGATGTACGGACCGATAAAATTGCCCCTTATACTCGTAGGTCAGGCATCTTGCTCGACCTATAAAGCCCCAGAGGGGCGACATGTGTATCATACTGCGATTATTTGGATTTTTCAAACAGGTTCTAACTGAGCAACGCCCAGAAAAGTAAAAATATTACCCCGGCAACGCGCCGCGATAGTCCACCCCTGTAAAAATGCCGATGACCATCCACACGCCGACGATGCCGTATTCACCGAGAATCAGCCCCATGAACAACGGTCTGAGTTTACGGTAACTCCCAACCCCTCCCGTCTTCATAATTACATACTTCAAGAGCCAACCGATAAACATCGACGCCCAAAGAAAATACGATGAATAGACAGCTCCCATCACATAGCCGATTGGATGCAATTTCCACCAAATAAATTGATGACGCATCACGAGGAGAAAAGAGATAATTCCGGTGCCGACAAGCATGCTGTAAATTTCGGCCCATTTTGGTCCCTTTGGATACTGGATCACCGAGGCTATGTGGTTAAAATATCTGGGGGACCTGATGAACGGGCCCTGTTGTAAGTTTAGCGCGCCTTTGTCGTAAATCAGTGGTAAAGACGCAACATAGGAAACACCTATCGAAAAGAGAATGGCGAGGGTTATCGCCCAAGATAGCCCCCTTCGATTGAGTTTGACAGGGTCGGCAGCTTTGAATCCGTGTAGAATACTCGGCATCAAAATCCCACCCCAATCGCGCATCATGACCCGTTGGAATCCCAAGAGGCTCCAACTGTTCGCACCGATGATTCTCGTTCCGACCGTCGTCTCGAAATATTCGGAGGGGTACATTGGGGCTTGGATGAGCAATAGGCCGCCGTTGACGACCATCCATGTCAAGGCAGTAGAGACGATGAGAAAAAAGGCGATAATGCTCAGCGCAACCCAGAACGTCATCCCGGCGTAGGCACAGAGGAGGCCTAGTAGGAGAAATCCAAAAATTAGCCCCAGCAACGCCCATCTGTAAGGGAGCGGTTCGTTGGAATCGTCGATTGTTTTGGTTGTGCCCCTTTCGGCGAACGTCTTTTTCAGTATATCCCTGAGATGGTAGCGGCTGTTGTATATGAAAGCCAATACAAGCACAACGTAGACCGCCATCGTTTGGCCCCGTGCACAGATCCAGGGATTGATCGGGATGGAAAAACCGTTGATGATCAGATACTGAACCTTAAACAAAAGAAAGAAGAACCAGCAACTAAACGAGACCTCCATGCTGAGGAGATATGTGATACCGATAACGGAGAAATAGAGGAACAAGCGGAGTTGGGGCCACCAGCGCATCACGATCCACGGCCTTTCGGTGAATGGACCGTAAAGATCGTAGCGATTCGGAATTCGAGGAAATGCGGGGAAGTATTCGTGGAAGCCGTTGAGCAGATGAAATGCTGCGGCAATCGTAAACCCTATCCACATCGCTCTGTTCTTGAAAAAGCCGCTAAGCAGAGTGTTGGGCTGTGTCCGCTGAACCATTTCAGCGGACACGGCAACAAGCGGGAATATAAACCGTTCGTGCTCCACCCACTGCTTCCGCAGAACGACCGACAAACAGATTATGACGAAGTACAAGACGATGATAAATATGGTCCAAGCGATGAGCGGTTTAGCCCATGCCGCCCACGGAACGAACGCTTCGCCGGTGTAGAAGTCTGAAGCTGCTTGTTTATCCCATACCACAAGCCAATCTGGAAGGTGAGGATAGAGCGTATCCGCCCATTCGTTTTCTGGCGTCGCGAAATAGCGTGTCGCAACCAGATAGGGAAGCAGATACCCCATCATGCCCTTGGAAGGAATAGCGGAAGTGACAACTAGCATCACCCACACAATCATCAATTCACCGGGATTCAGCTCCGCTTTCGGTGTTATCTTTTTGAGGATAGGATTAATGCCTAGGGTGAGGACAATTAGCGCGAACAGGGCACCTAGGGGAAAATGACTCCCGGAAATATCTGTCCCTTGAAGATAATAGTCATTATACGGTGTGACCGCTGTTTGTATGATGACCAAGGCGAGGCCAATGATAATCGCTCTTAAAGACATATCATTCCTCGCTGATTAGCGTTTCTGCGGGCCGGTTTGATCAGGCGGGATGTACCACTTGTCAGGCTCTGATTCTCGGAGTCCTCACTCGCGGGACGAGTTGCGGGGGAACCTTGGAAACTTCGCGAAGATCGAAGTTATTGGTAAATGCCTACTTATTTCAAGGGTGTTCATAATTCAGTCAATCGCATACAGCAGACACAGACCCCTGTGAGAGAGATCTCCTGATCTCGATTGTTTCCAAAATTGAGGGGAGTCGTGGCAAGGATGCCACTCCCACAGCGAATATTTATGAACACCCCTCACTTATTTAGGAGTTACGCAGTTCAGTTTGTAGTAGCGCGTTCATTGCACGTGCTTCCCTTCCCCTGCTTGCTTCCTCCACCGCTGGAGCGCGGGAATTGGAGATATCCTCCTTCTATAGACATATCGCTCCTCCGGAGCGAAAAGTCGAAACCTTCAGCTTTAACAGAAAGCCGATCGAATTTCAACAACTAGCAACTCAGGTTATACTAGCAACAAGGTTACGGCACACGGAGTGTGCCTGTTACTATACTACTCTTGGTGAAGCGTCGGCGACCGCCTTGGGGGACCGAGCTCTAGCTCTGTCAACGGGATGGCGTGCTTCTTATAGACCTGCACCCGATAGGAGCAGTTGTCCGATATAAATAGCAGCCCATCTCCATTGATTGTCACCGATGTCGGACGCCTCAACAATTTCTGGGGCTCAAGATTCGCCATATCCCTCAGACGATTGGGATTGGCGTTTGTCATCATATAATCGATCGCAGTTTGTGATAGCGTTGCGTCGCCTAGGAATTTTTCCACATACCTCGGTTCGGAATTGAACAGTTGTACGCGGTTATTTCCGCAGTCAGCCACGTAAATATCGCCGTGCTCGTCTACCGCAACGTCAGTGGGTCTGTTAAACTCACCATTCCCAGAGCCCGACTTCCCGAACGCGAAGATAAACTCGCCCTCAGAATTGAACTTCTGGACTCTGTCGTTGCGCCAGTCTACGACGTAAACATCTCCCAGTTCATCGACAGTTATGCCCCAGGGCATATTGAATTCGCCCTCTCCATCGCCGTAGCTGCCCCACTTCGAGATAAACTCGCCGTCCTTGGTGAACTTTTGGACTCTGTGATTCATACCATCGGCAACGTAGATATTCTCTTCGGGGTCAAAGGCGATGCCCGATGGAGCGTTGAGTTGTCCATCTCCGTCGCCATGTTCGCCCCAAGTGCCGAGGGCCTCACCATCTGCGTTGAATGATGCGATACAATGCTTCGCTTCGTCGGAGATATAAAGATTCTCCTCACTGTCGGCAATAATTGCAACTCCCCACATCGCCACACCACCAATTTCGCCCAAGTTATCTTCATCCACGCTGTACTTTCTAACCATCGACGCATCACCGCTTCGACACAATATGTAGAGGCGGTTTTCCTTTCCAAGTGCAACATCAACGGGAAAGTTGGTGTGTCGTCGCATACCTACAGTCTTGAAAAATGGGAAGCCTGCGCGTAGCAGTCCGTATGGTCTACCCATGGTTCACCTCCTGAAATCTTTGACGAGTGATGAATGAGAGCGAGGGAACAAAGGCACCCCCAACACGTCGGGATTAAGCAATCTGCTCCCTTTCTCCGTCGCTCCACTGTTCCTTATTTTAACGCAAGTTGCTAGTAGCGGTCCTATTCAAACCAATAGCCCCTAATCCCTGTGCAAATTGTATCATTGATGTAGGTCGATTTTCCAAAATCGACATATCGGCGTCGAGATATGAATCTCGACCTACTAATTCATCTCTGCTCCGATAATCTTCGATGGGCAGGCACAAGCCCTGCCCCTACATTGGGTGGAGTCCTTGTAGGGGAAACCCTCGTGGTTGCCCTATTGTAGGTCGATTTTCCAAAATCGACGGTTGAGTGTCGAGATATGAATCTCGACCTACACAGGCACAAGAAACCGATAATTACCCCGGTGGTTTGGAACAGATAGAACGGAGATCGTTGTTCCCTACAACTACTGCAAAATGTCAACACGCCCTAGCAACTTAGGTTATTTTACCTGCTAGCAAAAGGATAGATCTGTTCAAACGATCCATCCACGATTGGAACGGGGTCAAGTCCCATCCACTGCTCAAGGACAGTTCCGTATATGCCGCGGAAGTCTATCGTATGCTCAAGGTCTTCGCCGTTTGCCCATCGATCGGGGTCAAGGGATGGATATTCTGCGTATAGCCCCCCTTCAACATGGTCGCCAATGATGAACGCCCCGCCGCCGGTGCCGTGGTCGGTGCCGCTGGCGTTGTCCCTGATGCGTCGTCCAAACTCTGAAAAGACGAGCATAACCACCTCGTCGGAGGCGTTGTGGTCACGCAAGTCCTTGAAGAAATCGCGAATAGCTCCCGATAGCTCTGCGAGCAGTTTCGGGTGCGACGGGACCTCATTTGCATGGTGGTCGTAGCCGCCGTGCTGCGTGTAAAATACTCTCGTTCCGAGGTCGGCAAGGTGCACCCGCGCAACATCCCGCAAGCTTTTGGCGATTGGGTTACTTTCGTACTCAACCTCAGACGTATACATCGCCGGTGCTTTCTTTAGCTCATCGGAGCCTTTAATGACATCAAGCCCCGTTTGCGACAGGTAGTCCATGACGATCCCGGTGCCGATAGCCGGACTGTACATCTCCTTGAATATCTCAAGGGCTTGGAGTCGCTGCGGGTCAGCCTCGATATCGGTCATCAATCCGTAGGTGTCAAGATTATCGACAGAGGTAGCCGGTACGCCGGAGAGCGCGAGTGCTCTCGGCAGTCCTTTGCCGAAGGAGACACCCGTTAAGACGTTCTCTCCATTGGGGTCCAGTTCCCGGATGACTCTGCCGACCCACCCTTCCGTGCCGATTTCTATCGGTTCGCAGGTGTGCCATACATCCATCGCCCGGAAATGGGAACGGCTGGAATCGGGATAACCGATGCCTTGCACAATAGCAACTTCACCCTGGTCGTACATATCCTTGAGGGGCTCGACATTTGGATTCCAGGCTAAGGTATCGTTGAGAGGGAGGACTTCTTCCTCCTTGAGCCCTACCACTGGCCGTGAATCGTAGTATATGCCCGCGGTATAGGGAATAATTGTGTTCATGAAGTCGTTGCCACCCTTCAGTTCGACAACGACAAGGACGGGATCTTTCTTACTGACAGCCATGTGATTTACTCCTTTCCCGCACGGTATGTAATCCTGTTTGTCTGAATCACGGATTCAGCGGATTACGCGGATTATTAGCCCCAGCGGGGCGTAAGGCGTATCGGGGCAGGGATGCCCCTCCCACGACAAGGCTTTGAACGTTCAACTGCGTAAGCCCTATCATTAATGAACTTAATGAACCAAATTAGGCGAATTGATACTCTCTCGAAGATACAATTAACTGTAGCATACGCACCACGCGAGCGTTGTTCTCTTCCTCAGCGTCGGCAGCCCCTATGTCGAGATCGCCTTGAGATGCTGCAAACCGGGTTAAGGATTCACGTGTGGTTTCACCGACATCCAGCGGCCCCACCAGTTCGAGACATCCATCCACAAACTCGTCAGGAGATAGGGCGGAGCCGTTCGTTTTAAGCCGACTGATAATCCGTTCAATCCCCGGCTTGCTGGGGTCGCCGAGTTCACCGACCGAGAAGTTAATGCGCTCGGTCAGCGTACCGCCATCAATCCATTCTTTACCGGTGTGCCAACCTTCTACGGTCGGGGGATTCAATAGCTCCTGCCCCATCAAAGTAGTGGCTCCCGGATAGCTTCCCATGCCCGGTTGGGGCTTTCGATGCGTCTCCACCAACTTCAGGATGCCTGTGACAAGCTCAGTCGGACTTTTAACCTTTTTGAACTGAGCCTCCTTGAAGAAATCAGAGTTAAAAAGTGTTCTGAGTACGTGGCGCATATCCCCACCCGACTCCAAGAAAGCGTTTGACAGCGCATCAATGGCGTCCGGATCTTGTGGAGGGGTTACGTTCCAGGATGGAACTTGCGGTTCGTCCGCGACGAAGAAGTTGTATAGGTGTCTGGATATGAACTTCGCGCAGGCTGGTTGTTTCACGATGATGTCAATTATATCATCACCGTTAAGATTGCCTGTATGCCCTAAGAACGTCTTTTCACCATTGTCGTGCTCCTCTTCGATAAACACGAAATGGGCGGGATAGTAACCTTGCGGATACAAGGGCGGCGGCTGGGTGAATGTCCATCCTGTAAAGGCGCGGGAACAATCCTTAATATCGTCCTCTGAGTAATTACCGACACCCATTGAGAACAGCTCTAATAGCTCCCTGCCGTAGTTCTCATTCGGTTCACCTTTCCGGTTCTCGTTATTGTCAAGCCAGAAAATCATCGCTGGATCTTTCGATAGCTCGAGCAGAATCTCTCGCATATTTGAAAGCCCCACGCGCCGGAACATATCAATCTGGAGGGCAGAAGCAAGAATATGCTGATTTTTCCCAACACCTGTGGCGAACACATGGTGCCAGAACAGTGCCATTTTTTCTTCGAGCGGGCGTGGACTGTTAATCATACGATACATCCACGTTATCCTATACCCACCCTCAGAACCACCGAAGTAACGATCCAAAATATCCTCGTCAACCGGCGGGCAACGTTCTGGCTCTACCAAGTCTTCAACAACGTTTTCGTAGCCCTTCTTGACATATTCCTCTAACTCTGTTAGCGTAGTACCGAACCCTGCACGACGCATTAGATGGGCGGTTAAAGCAACATCGGCATTCGACATTTTCTCCTCCTTTGATTGACGAACAATTATCGACCCAAAACAGTAAGACTTTCGGATGATGATGTCCAATCATATTCAAACTAGAACAGGTTTTTTTCATTTTATCGCAGTTACCAAAAACTGTCAACCCTTTTCTCATATTTATTAGGGCTATTCAGTTTTCGGCGTTTTAACCATTTGGGGCGAAAAGTCATAACTCAGGAATCGCCTTGCCAGTGAAGTATCGGGATTGGGAAATCCCGCTCACAGAAAAATTAAATGACCGTAAAGCAGACGCAGAATGCTGTAGATCTGTTGGTGCCGTCGTGCTATAATGGCTTGGCTGCTTGTACCGGAGAATTTCGCTGAGACAGAGTAAGAAGGAGGCATTCATGGCTGAACCCAAATATACCGTGGCAATCATTGGTTGCGGACGCCTCGGTCAGCATTATGCGGAGGTGTATCAGACACTGCCCAATACCGAGTTGGTCGCTATCGCCGAATACAACCCAGATCGGCGGCGCGCCGTCGGTGAACGCTTCGGCATCAAAGGGCTGTACCCGGACACAGAAGCGATGTATCGGGAAATCGTCCCCGACATTGCCGCCGTCGTTTTGCCCGGCAAGTACATAAAAGATGCGGTGATTGCAAGTGCTGAGGCGGGCGTTAAAGGCGTGTCCACCGACAAACCGATTGGGGCATGTCTGGCAGATGTCGATGAAATGGTAGATGTATGTGAGGAACGCGGCGTGGTCTTTGCCGGAGGCAACCTCCAACGCGCACTTTCGGAGGTCCAAGAGGTTGCTGGTTGGCTCCGCGCTGGCACCTACGGCGAGCTACGCGGTGCCAGCGTCCATCGCTGGGGCGGCGAGATATCGGGCGGCGGGTGTCAGCATATCGCCGTGCTGCGACTACTGGCACAGGCGGAGATCACCGAAGTCATCGCTTGGGGCACACCCGAAGCAGCCCTCCAAAGCGACAACGATGAGGGTTTGATCATCAACGGACAATTCCGGCTCAGCAACGGTCTCATCTGCCCTGTTTTCGGCGAGGAGACCCCTTACCGCGGGGTTGATGTATGGACTGACGATACGCTCATTCGCTGGGATTGGGCACCCCCTGAAATCTATCGTGGCTTCGATCGGAACGGGGCACGGATCAAGGTCGAAACCGCCTACACACCGGTGCAATATCCTCGTTTCTCTTACATGGCAACGTCAATTATGTCCTTCCTCGACGTAGTGTCAAACGGAGGAGAGCTAGCTATATCCGGGCACGACTTACGTCAGTCGCTCGAAGCGGCGGTTGCGGCCAAGCATTCTGCGCTGTGGGGCAGTGTTCCGTTGAACCTACCGCTGGAAGATCGCTCACTGACACTCTATCCGAGACCGTACCGATGGCTCGGCGGCGATCAGTCGGGCAGACGGCAGACCTATCAGGAGGCCCTAGCGGATCCGCTATTCCCTAAGTACGACAGATAGTTCGTAGGGAACGCAGATCTGCGTTCCCTACGAGGAATGGGGGAGTTCCTTGTGAGATTACATCGGAGGCCTCTGGTGCGGATTTAGTCAAATTGCTCCTTGCTCTGGCGGCACGCCTTACCTTTGCCCCGGATGATGTCATCGCGGTGCCATGTGTGGATAGCGTGACGGATATAGTTGCTATCGCCAAGCATCTGTCCCACACGGTCTTTCGTAAACCAGTCGTAGCGACCATTGGCAAGCGGCTTAGATTCCAACGACGCATCGGAGTAGCCGTATACCCGGCAGATACCGTCTGCCTCTTCAACATCCTCAATATAGGACATCCACGGAACCTCTAATCCGAGCTGTGTTTCTGTGAGATCTTGCAGAGAGGCGATGCGTGCGCCGATGTCCCAGCCGACTCCCTCCTCTTCTTCCCAGCCTTTTCCGCCGGGCAATTCCCAACGATCATTTTCGTCGTTATGGACTAGCAGGTACTTCGATTCATCGTCAGATGGACATTCGATGAGCAGCCGTGTTGTCGTGATAGGCTTATCGAAACAGACAGGGATAAGGCGTTTACCGGCATCGCTTAGTGAGTTAAGTGCTGCGGAATTATACGGATAGTAACCGGCGGACGGAGGCGCGTTGACCGCACAATATTTATGGAAAATTCCGCAACGGTCATCCGTAGCTGTGCCGGCGGGCGCACTATGCCACGTATGCTGGCTTGTGATTAGCAAGTCACCTGCGTTGAGCTCTGGATCGATGAAACGCGCAAGTTGCTTGGTATCGGGACGGGTGAGATCCAAGATATGCGCGTCCTCGTCGATAACCTGAGCCAATTTATGAGATCCGGGGGACACCATAAAGGGACCATACACCTCATCAAAATCGGTCAGCGGAATGATAGCGAACACCCAGTTCATGGATGAACCGACTGGACGCCAACGTTTGTAGTCACAGTGTCCGCCGGAGCCTCGGTCTCCCGGACTCCGCAGGTATGCAACGAAAGCGGTCAGATGCGCTGGCTGACCGAGCGCGCATTCAACGGCATTCACAACCGTCGGATGTTCGGCAATGGAAGCTAGGCTTGACTCAGCCATCTTATTGCCAGCGATTGTATACTTTCCCGGCTCAGGATACTTCAGCGAAGCTGGGTAGGAGTTGCATTGTGCTTGTTCTTGGACAACACGACGAAATTTATCCGCTTCGTCAGCAGACAGTACATTGCGAACAATCGCATAGCCGTTCTCATGGAAGTCAGCTATCTGTTGATCGTCGAGAACAGGAGCGTTAATCGTAGTCATAATGGATAGCACCTCACAACAAAAAGTGGTGAAACAGTGTAATTGTATCACGATTCCGTTAAAAATCAAACCAATATTTATATGAGGGGTGTTCATAAATATTCGCTGTGAGAGTGGCAGCCTTGCCACGACTCCCCCCAATTGTGGAAACCATCGGGATCAGGAGATCCCTCTCACAGGTGTCTACATCTGCATAGGCTATTGACTGAATTATGAACACCCTTGATTTATTTAAATCGTTGTATGTGATAGGCGTCTCATTCAGAAATCCTGAACAGCATTTCTAGCCGATAAGGAGTCTCTCATGGTCCCATGGAATTGTGTCTTGGAACTTAACTCAGAACGCCACAAGGTGATGGGCAGCGAAGCAGCTCTCACCGATGCCGTAAGACGCGGCTGCGATTTGCGGATCTACACCGAATTTATCCACAACGAGCACATTGATGTCACCTCTGAAAGCACCGAGCGTATACGTGAAGTCGCTGAATTTGGGGTCACGTATCTGCTAGAAGATTCTTGGGCAGCGGGCATAATGAGTCTACGCCAACCCGTTTCGTTGCCTGACGGTTTCGGTCCCCGGGCGTCCATGTCGTTTTTTCTTTACAACCAGAACGGACAACAGGCGATTGCCCGCCCCCATCTCGACGGACAAGGGGCAACGCTAGCTCCCAGTGCTCTACACATTGACGACCACACAGATATGCCAAAATACCACCCACAAGCGGACTGGGACAAACAGACCAATGCGCCGAGTCAGAATTTTATTTACGATTTCGATCTGTACCGCTTCTATGTCCGCGACGAATGGCGCGAGGTGCTCTCACACGACGCCAAAGGTGCCGTCCAGTCTGGATCGGTTCATGACCTCGCCGCTGCCTTCTCGCAAGGCTGCGAAGTAAAGGTCGGGGTTTGGGGGTTGTGTGCGGATTTGGTAGAAGATTCCACCGCAGCGATAGATCATGAGATGTTTGTGCAGACCGGATCGTGCTACTACTACACAGCGCAGCAGCTTTTTATCGCCGGAACGCATCCAACCATCCGTGTCAAGCCTACTGTGCCTTTGGTATACACGAGCTGGGGGTGGGATTTTGGCTGGCTGATGGTGCGGACGGACGGATCGGTTGTATACAGACGCTGTGATCCGTACACATTGGCATTTGAGGATATAGTAAACAACTATGCTATGCGTTGGTTTGTACGCTGATAGCAGCGACAAAACGGTAATTTTGCCTTGAATCGGCTGCGCCTTTATCGTAGGGCCATTCAGTTTTCGGCTTTTTAACCATTTGGGACGAAAAGGCGCAACGAGGGAATCGTTTTGCCAGTGAAGTATCGGGATTGGGAAATCCCTCTCACAGCAGAATTAGCTGTTTACGATGAACTATAAACGAGGCGACGTGGTTCTCGTTGAAAACAGTTAGAAACCTGTTGTGACCGGGGCAAATATACACTTATAAAAAGTGTTGACAAACTGCACATCAACCTGTATACTAGGGAAAGTTATCGTTTAATTTATCTTTCGTGTAAAGGGTTTTGAATTTCAGCTCATACTACAATGTCATCCCTCATGCAGTGAAAGTCTTCATAACGGCACGCTTCTTTGTTTCACCGAGAACGATAGCCTGAGTTTTGACTGCCCCCAGCATTTTAACCGACGACTTGATATTGTAGTCCAAACGTTCAGGAGAAAGACCTAATGAAAACACTCAGAAATATTTCAACAGTTATCGCAATTGCATTTATATTGGCAGGGATCTCCGGATGCAGCGGCTGCAATCCGCCCCCTGAACCAGCAAGTTTCAGTCCAACAGAAGGGCCCGAGACCGGTGGGACAACCATCCGAATTACGGGCGACAAGTTCGATATGAAAAATGGCGTTACGGTGAAAGTGGGGGGGAAGAATGCCACCAGCGTAAATGTCCCCACTAAAATGGAGATTACGGCAGTGACACCGTCGGGGATGGCGGGCGAATCCGTTTCAGTTGTTGTCACCAACAACGGCAACACGAAGCCGGAAGGCACTGTTACAATGAGCCAGCAATTCACCTATACCGACGCAACCGCACCAACAATCACGGGAGTCAGCCCCGCAGATGGAACGGTCATATCGGAGTATGAAGACTCGTTGAATGTAAGCGTTCCTATTTCAGTCACCTTCAGTGAAGATGTTGACACCGCATCTGGTAGTTTAACCGTCTCCGTTGAGTCAACGCCGGATTCGGGGACGCAACAATCAGGTGAGATCGCTGGCACCGTTTCTGGCAGCGGAAACACGATTACATTTACTCCCAACGAACCGTATCGGTCCGGGCGTATGTATACCGTCAACATATCAGGCGTTAAAGATACCGCCGCCGCTGGCAACACGCTTGAGTCGGGTCGCACCTTTCGCTTTACAATCTCCTCCCCGGAGAAAGTCGACCGATACCTCGTGAAGGAAGGCGATACACTTCCAATCATTGCTTCACGTCCAGAGGTATATGACAACGAGAAACTTTGGCCCCGGCTCGCTGAAGCGAATCAGGACGATTATGACTTCGATCGGCGTCGGCTCTATCCGGGACGGCAATGGCTGTGGGTGCCACGTGGATCTTCATGGGGTGATTAACCCGTTCAGGACTTACGCGCTCCACCAGATTGTAGTGAACGCAGATCTGCGTTCACTACGAACTACAGCGGCTGAATCGCTTACGGGTTGTAAGGCATTTATAGTGGACCTTAGAATTAATGGGACACGCCAAACCAGTGCAGTTCGGATACCGCCCCTACCGTGGGGCGAAAGTGTCTATTTATTTTTTGAATTCACTATAATTGTGTAGATCCTACCGTTGTCTTAACAAGAGGGTCACACGGACCCAACTAGGGGGGCTATCATGAAACCCGTTTCTAGCTGTGCTGATGATACTTGCAATGTTTTTGGCGGGGTGCAGCATCCGCACCGTTCCTCTTGAGAAGGAACAGCGGATCTATGAAGATGAGATGGATATTTATGATAGTCTCCCACCCGGTTTCCTTTATGACGCTTGGCAGCTGTCTCAGTATCGTCAATATTACGGCGACGTGCCTGAATGGGGCTATCCACCACCCTTTCGACCGAATATCGATCCGAATCCGCACGATAGTTACCGTGCAGATGAGAAACCCCTTCAACGTGCTCCCGCTCAAACGTCGATCCAAGGAACAACCCCCAATCGCGTCAGGGAACGCCAGGAGGACTCCCCAACGCAACGGACGGTCAACCGAAGCCGGCATACCCGCTCGAACCGTCTAGCATCAGAGTCCACAGAATACAGGACCCGTCACACGGGAACAGTTGCGACAACGGCCCCGTCAACGGACGACAAATGCGGAGGAGGACGATCGCAAAACCCAACGCCGAACGACTCGCCGCCGTGCGAGACGGTAGTTCTCCCAAATTTTATTGTGCATAACAAAAAAGCCATGTAGAATGACCTACATGGCTTTTTTTATTTGTAATATAAAAGGAAAGTGTAAGGTGTGAAGAGAAACCGATGTTTTTGGCGGGGATTGCAGCATCCGCACCGTTCCTCTTGAGAAGGAACAGCGGATCTATGAAGATGAGATGGATATTTATGATAGTCTCCCACCCGGTGGATTCCAGCGTGCCTGGCAGCTGTCTCAGTATCGTCAATATTACGGCGACGTGCCTGAATGGGGCTATCCACCACCCTTTCGACCGAATATCGATCCGAATCCGCACGATAGTTACCGTGCAGATGAGAAACCCCTTCAACGTGCTCCCGCTCAAACGTCGATCCAAGGAACAACCCCCAATCGTAGCGTCAGGGAACGCCAATTTTTATATAGCCTTCTTGGACGTAAGGGACTTTTTCTAATTTCTCTCCATAAAGTTGCTTCAGTTCTTGGAGGGGTTGAAATTCCTCAATAGTTTGTTTGAGGTGTCTAAGGCAACCCACATGGCTGCAACGGACGGTCAACCGAAGCCGGCATACCCGCTCGAACCGTCTAGCATCAGAGTCCACAGAATACAGGACCCGTGCCCGGGAACAGTTGCGACAACGGCCCCGTCAACGGACGACAAATTTTTTTGTGCGGTAGAGGAGGACGATCGCAAAACCCAACGCCGAACGACTCGCCGCCGTGCGCAAACCATAATAACCTATTAAGACGGTAGTTTTCCCAAATTTTGAAAGAAATTCACATAACAAAAAAGAATAAGATATATATCTCCACTTGACGTTAGTTCTTCTTTTAGAATGACCTACATGGCTTTTTTTATTGGTGTAATATAAAAGGAAAGTGTAAGGTGTGAAGAGAAACCGAGTTTTTTCAACCCCCCTGCAACTCCCCTGACAAGGGAAGCCCCCTGATAAGGGGGTTGGGGGTTAGGGGATCTTCTCCCTTGTCTTTCCCCTCTTATCAGAAGGGTTGGGGGAAAGACTGTACTGCCATCGGAAATTAGGTCCATGTCTTTGAAAGTGATTGATGTGTTTACTCGAATGATAAGAGGCTGGCAGGTGAGCCTGCACTTGACACAACCGCTCACCTTGAGACCTTACGGCACGCATTAACCCAAAGTGTGCCAGAGATGCATCATAGCGACCAGGGGGTTCAATACCTATCAACTGCCTATATTTCGACGCTCACCCGTCATGGAATTGAGATTTCCTTATGTTCGTGGGATTTGTACCTTGAAGATACTCTTGAGAAAGTTCAAGCAGATAAAGCCCCAGAGAGGACGCCCGTGGGACAACGGCTATGCCGAAAGACTCATACGCACCCTCAAAGAAGAAGAGGTCTATCTCAATGAATATGACGATATTATCGACGCCAGAGCCAGAATTGACCAGTTTATCTTACAGGTGTATAATCAAAAAAGACCCCATTCAGCGTTAGGCTATTTAACGCCTATTGAATTTGAACAAAAACTCTTAGTTTAACTTTAACAATTTATGGCCCAAATTAACGCAGGCAGTACAAACACTTGATAATAATCGATCCAAAACAACGACTAAGGAGCAACAGGAATCCCCAGATCTGGCAGCCCCTCCACAATCCCAACCGTCTCCAAACTAACAGCAATCACCTTCCCGATCAGCTTGACGATATCCTGCGGGTCGTCCGGGCGGTTCGGGTCATTGACGATGCCGCTGCGTTTGTCCGTCTTGACGCAGTACTGATCTATCACCCATTCCAACGCTGACCGATTCCCAAGCCGATAATCAAACACCTTCGCGGGTATGCCGTCGAGCGTCAGGAAATCGTTGTACACCAGCTGCGTTTTGTCTTTGGACAGCTTCATTTTTCCCACGCGCCATAACCCCCTGCCCCGCAAGCGGGGAGAAGGATCGATTGGCACTTCACGGTTTTCGATGAAACGTAGGGGGTATTCGGGCACAGCCTCATAGCCGACATGAATTTCTCCCAGACGCTGCCCTGCTTTGGCAAATCCCCAAAAGTCTGATCCAAACGGCAGGCGTGGCAATTCTCGCTTGAGATTCGCCTGATATCGTTCTCGATAATCGGGGTGATGCAGGAGACCGTAGACGTAATGGAAGATGTCCCACTTGGTAATTGCCTCGTCTCGGTAATGTGCCCGGAATTGTGCTAACGCCCAATCGGTGATGTTTTCCCGGCGGTTTGTGCCGTCTTCGTCGTAGGTGTAAAAGGGAAAGCATTGGGTCTTTTCAAGTATATCAAAACACGGAATTAGCGAAGCCATCAAAGTCTGAAAAGGTTTGTTACTTCCAAGTCCACTGGCACAAATCACACGATTCTCTTGTTCGGTTTCAGATGTGGGAAAGATAGAAGGAAACACATATACTCTCTGATTCATCATTCGGTCAAAATAAAAGTTTAATTTCGCAAATGGGCGATAGAGCGATATCCTCGCCTTTTCCTGCAAAAAATTAGCGGTTTTCCCTCTTTTCAAGTCCTGTTTAAGTCTGTCAGTCCATTTGATTTTCGCCTCATCATAAATCACAAAATCATCAACATTTGCGTCCTGATTCTCACGACGTTTCCACCTATCAATCTCCGCGTTATAAGTTCCAATTAGCCGATTCATGTTTTCAGTTAAGGCATTTAAGTCGAAGTTGTAAGTCCAAGCATCACGGGCAGTTACCACACCGTTGCTGAATCTGTGAAAGACTACATCCCTCCCCTCCCCTTTTTCCGCCTTTGCTTCCTTAGTCCCGATCGGGATAAAGGTTTCAAATTCGGGCTGGAGCCCTTCTGTCAGCCATGTGTATCGCTGGTCAGGTGTTATTGGTTTCCATTCAACGTTTCGGTAATGTTTCTTTGAATCAAGATAGCGATATTTGTCCTCCTTACGCCAAGATTCATCAACACGGGCATAGAAAATTTCGGCTTGGGAATTTGCGTTGTCACGCTTTTTGATGAAAAAATTAATACTCACCCCCACTTGAATCCCAAAAACGTTGTGCGTTGTGCCTGAGAGTTTTGGGTTCTTGCGGACGTTCCCACTTAGATCCAGAATGTAAATCGTGTCGAAATCGTCCGTGAGGTGTTTCCGCATCCCATCAAACGCCACACCATCGAGAAAACTGTTGTTCGTTACGAAGGCGACAATTCCTTCCTCACCAATCCGATCTGATGCCCACCGAATCGCCTTTACATACGGGTCGGAGAGTTTATTTTTCAGTGTCGCTGTCGAGTCTTTCCCATAGGTATCCTTAACCCGCGCATCCATAGTCTTATACTTTCGATTCCTGTTATTGTCGTTCTCGTTGACCTGGCCCATATTGTAGGGTGGATTGCCAATAACGACAAACATCGGGGTCCCCTTTTGACTCTCAACGCGCTGGGTGTTCTCCGGTGCGAAAAGCGGTAACTGTCGGTCCTCTGCCAGTTCAAATGTGTCCACAAGGCAGATGCCATCAAAGGGTCGATACATCCCCATCGTCTCATAAAATTCATGTTCAATGTTCATCGACGCGATGTAGTACGGCAGCAACATCACCTCGTTGCAGTGGAGTTCCGTTGTGTATTTATCTTCAAGTGCGGTTGGGCGAATCTCGCGCATCATCCGCACAATGAAATTGCCGGTACCCACAAACGGATCGATGATGTGGATATCTCTATCCGAGATTGTAGGGCAACCCCCGTGCGCCCCTGTGGGAGGGGCATCCTTGCCCCGATATGAGGTGGAGGATAAAGGGGGGGTTGGCCGTTCTTCATGCCCGTTCCCAAATTCGGTCTTTAATATCTGATCCACGCTTCTCACCATGAAATCGACAATCGGTTGCGGCGTGTAGACCACCCCGTGCGTATCGGCAACCTCCACTGAAAAGCCTTGAAAAAACTGCTCGTAAACGGTGTTGAGGAAACTCTGTTTTTGGGAGAAGTCGTTGATGGTCGCGGATGCTCGTTCAATTGCTTGGTAGAAGCGATCCAAGCTACGCAGAAAATCGTCACGGCTAAACGCCTGCCCTGTGAGCGACTTGATGACGGTTTCAATCTCGCGGGCGATGACATTGCGGTCGGTGAAATCGGGGTTGCTAAAGACGGTTCGGAAAATCCGATCGGTCAACAGATGTTGGATCAGCATCTCCTCAACGGCGGCTTCGGAGAGGTTGGGGTTGATTGATTGACGGCATTTCTCGTAAAAATCCTCAAACGCTGTGGTAAAGTGATCGTTGGTATCCCGTTCCTGTTGGATGAGGGCTGCCAAACTGTTTCCGAGCGCGGGCACCTTGTCTTTGAACTGTGCAATCGCCTCCTCCCATTCGGTGTATTCTTGCGGACGGTGCGAAAAGAAGGTGTCAAGAACCCCTATTAGTTGCGTCGGGTCAGTCAGATCGGCGTCAAGCGTCTGCTGATCGTTCTGCCACAGGAGGGCGCGTTGCGGGGTTTGAAACAGGATGTTGTCGCGGGGGTAGCCTTTTTCAAATTTGCGTAGGACTTCGCCCGGCAGGTCGTCGTGGATATCCTTTGCCTCCCAATAGCCGTGAGGCAGTTGAAAATCGTCGATCAACACACCGTCAACTATAATCCGCTTGTTCTTAACCCCCCTAGACCCCCTTATCAGGGGGGTCATTGAGTATTCAGGCACCAGGGTTAAGTTAAATTGTCGCCCACACTGTTCGAGCAGGGATTGAAATGCCGACCGGACAGCGGTCTCGTGTGTCACGCCGAGCCGGTCAAATTGCTTGAGCGCGGCGTAGTAGGCTTTGATGGGTTTGTGGGTCGGTTTGAGGGTAAGGGCGGGCATGGTGTGGATTTCGGTAAATTATCTGAGGGGTGTTCATACGTATTCTCTGTGAGAGTGGCATCCTTGCCACGACTCTCCTCAAGTTTGGGAACAATCGGGATCGGGAGATCCCTCTCACAGGTGTCTACGTCTGCCGTATGCGATTGACTGAATTATGAACACCCTTGAATTATCTAATTCGATAAATCTATACTGGAGTTTTCTATCTGCTCATAGGACAGATCCGGCAGACTTGCCTGTTGTTGGGCATGTTCAATGGTCATTGCCACCAGATTGCCAAAGGCATCCAGATCGATATAGATATTCTCGTTAATCTCTTTTGTTTCAGTCACTTCACGCTCTGAGAACTCAACTAAGGCGGTATCTGTATCATGGAAATATTTGACTTTCATTGATTTTCTCCTGTGAAACTTCTATCGAAGAAAGCGTTATGAACAGTTTCTCCGTCCGGTAGCAAAATCACCCTTAAAAACTTATCTTCTTCTTCAATCTTTTTCCACTTTCTCAGCCTTCTATCTGCCTGTATTTCTGTATGAATCGGATTGTTGATAGTTTCTTGAATCCATTCCATCTTTATTCGGGCACGGTCAGGTCTTTGGCGTGTGTAGAGAAAGTATTGGGTAAATTTCAATTCTTTGCATTATCCTCCACATCAATTAGGAATTGGAATGCATTCAATAACGCTGTCGAATCTAACGCGCAATGAACGCGCTACTACAAACATGCGATGAATCGTAAGGTGTAGGTTTGTAGATGGGCAGGTTGGAAACCTGCCCCTACACAGTGGATTATCCCACAATTTCAGGACTCATCAGCAACCGCAGCCTGTGCCGCAGCAAGTCGTGCAACCGGCACACGGAACGGTGAACAGGAAACATAGTCCAAACCGGAGTCGTGGCAGAAGATAACGGAACTCGGCTCGCCGCCGTGTTCGCCGCAGATACCGACTTTCAGATCCGCGCGAGTTTCGAAATATTCTAAATACCGCCCTTTGTTCGTGCCAATCTGTACCAACTGACCGACACCGCTCTGATCCAGTACCTGGAATGGGTCATGTTCAAGGATGCCGCCGTCCACATAATCGCCTAGGAATTTACCGGCATCGTCACGGCTCATCCCGAAGGTGGTTTGTGTGAGATCGTTTGTCCCGAATGAGAAAAATTCCGCCTCCTGTGCGATTTCATTCGCGGTGAGTGCGGCTCTCGGCAGTTCGATCATTGTCCCGACGAGGTATTCGACCTCAGTGCCGGTCTCGACAAACACTTTGTTCGCGGTATCGACGACGACTTCACGCTGCAACGCCAACTCCTGCACATGCCCAACCAATGGGATCATAATCTCAGGGATTGCCTTAACGCCGCGTTTGGTGACTTCGACAGCCGCCTCAAAAATTGCTCGCGCTTGCATCTCCGTGATTTCCGGGTAGATGATACCGAGGCGACATCCACGGTGCCCCAACATCGGGTTAAATTCGTGCAACGCTTCCCGCTGCTGGTACAATGTTTCTGCAGGGACCCCAATCTTATCCGCAAGCTCCTTGACATCTTCATCGGTGTGGGGTAGGAACTCATGGAGCGGTGGATCGAGCGTCCGAATCGTGACAGGATAGCCATCCATCGCCTCAAAGATGCCGACGAAGTCCTCACGCTGGTATGGGAGGAGTTTGTCGAGTGCTGCCTTGCGTCCCCCTTCATCCTTTGCGAGGATCATCTCTCGGACAGCATCAATCCGCTCTCCTTCAAAGAACATGTGCTCGGTACGACAGAGACCGATTCCCTCCGCGCCGAACCCTCTCGCCGTCTGTGAGTCACCCGGTGTATCCGCGTTTGTGCGTACGCCGAGCTGACGAAATTCGTCCGCCCACTCCATGAGCGTACCAAAGTCGCCACTCAATTCAGGGGCAATCAGCTTGACTGATCCCTCAATCACTTCACCGGTTGAACCGTTGAGGGTGATGTAGTCCCCCTCTGTCAGCCGAAGTTCACCAGCTTGAAATTCCTTCGCACCCTCGTTGACGGTAATATCACTGCATCCCGCTACGCAGCATTTTCCCATACCCCGTGCGACAACAGCAGCGTGGGAGGTCATCCCGCCACGGGCGGTTAAAATGCCTTCTGCGGCGTGCATTCCGCCTATATCCTCTGGAGACGTTTCGGTGCGTACCAGAATCACCTTTTCGCCATCAGCCACCAACTCCTCAGCGCGATCTGCCGTGAAAACTACTTTACCCACCGCAGCACCGGGTGAGGCGGGCAATCCCTTCGCAATCGGTTCAACCGCTACCGACGGATCGATCATCGGGTGGAGGAGCTGCTCCAGATCGTCCGGTGGGATGCGGGTGAGTGCGGTCGCTTTATCAATGAGCCCCTCGTTCACCATTTCAACGGCGGTCCGCACAGCGGCGGCTCCGGTCCGTTTGCCGTTACGGGTTTGGAGCATATAGAGACGCCTATCCTGGATCGTAAACTCGACATCCTGCATATCGCGGTAATGTGTCTCTAGGGTATCGCCAATCGCTGTCAACTGCTTGTATGCTTCCGGCATGACCCCCTGGAGTTCGTCAATGGGGAGCGGGGTGCGAATTCCTGCCACAACATCTTCGCCTTGAGCGTTCATCAGAAATTCGCCGTAAAAAGCGTTCTCACCGGTTGAGGGATCCCGTGTGAATGCGACCCCTGTCCCCGATGTTTCGCCCATATTTCCAAAAACCATCGCTTGGACGTTGACCGCCGTCCGTCCGAGTTCTTCGGAGATGTTGTTCAATCGACGGTAGATGGTCGCCCGTTCATTGTTTGACGATTCAAAGACCGCATCACGCGCCATGTCGAGCTGCCGACGGGGGTCATCAGGAAAATCGGAACCTGTCTTTTCCTTGACGAGCCCCTTGAACTCGGAAACTAATTCCGCTAGATCTTTCGCATCCAAATCCGTATCAAGTTCTACACCTTTCGCTGTTTTCTTTGCTTCCAGGAGATGTTCAAACGCATCGTGCTCGACACCAAGCACAACATCCCCGAACATCTGCACAAATCGACGATAAGCGTCGTAGGCGAAGCGTTCATTCCCCGATTTTGCTGTCAGTCCCTTGACCGCATCATCGTTCAAGCCGAGGTTGAGGATGGTGTCCATCATACCGGGCATTGAGACCGCTGCTCCAGATCTGACAGAGACGAGCAGCGGATTTTCGGTATCCCCGAACTTTGCATCCATCGCTGCCTCTAGTTTTCCCAAGTTTTCATCAATCTGTTCGTCAAGTCCATCGGGATACTGGTTATTGTTTGCGTGATATAACCTGCCAGTTTCGGTCGATATTGTGAAACCGGGCGGGACAGGAATCCCTAAACTGGTCATTTCAGCGAGGTTGGCACCCTTACCGCCGAGCAGGCTTCTCATCTCTGCGCTGCCATCGGTTTGATCGCTGCCAAAGAAGTAAACGTATTTATCTTGAGTCATTCAAAATCTCCTTAATAATTTGGTAATATCATCTATTCATGGAGAATTAGAAAAATAAGTAGACACTTTGGCACCCCGTGCTTGGTAGGCGCTGTTTCCAACTGCGCCGATGCGGTGCGGTTAAAAACCGCACCTACCGGGGGCATAGCCCTGATTTTTCCATCCCTAGTAGGCGAGGGGGACTAACCGCGCCGATTTGCAGTGTCCAATTAATTCTAAAATCTACCATAGTCATGTGATTACGCAAGATATTGAACAAAGAAAATCCCTCCACGAAGGGAGGGATACTTGTAAATGAACCTACCTGCACATCAATTAGGCGAATCATTGCTGCGATACTGAAAGAGCTAGTTATTCTCAGCACCCTCATTAATCCAATCAATGATCAGTTGGATCTGGGCTACCTCCAAGGGTTCGGCGGGAGGAGGGGGCATCTTACCTTCCACAATTTCTTCGACTATCTCACTCTCCCTCGCATTGCCTGCAGTGACGATAGCCCCATCGTCGCTTCCCGCACTGAGGGTGTCATAGGTGCGGAGATCAACGCCGTGCGGTCCCCCGGCGACATGGCATCCTGGGATGGCACATCGGTTTGTCAGGATAGGTGAAATATCGGCACTAAAGGAGGGACTCGTTCTACCAGCAGCTACGGGGTCATCAAAGACTACGCCGAGATTAGCGGCTGCCGCATCAAAATCAATGCTGTCCTCCTCACCGTGCACGTGGTCGTGGTCATGACCATCGTCTGTTACTGTCTCATCACCCCCACAACCAAACATCAGTCCAGCAACAAGCAGCAACGCGATTCCTATTTTTATTCTAAACACTAATTATTCCCTCCGATTCACCTCCTCATATTTCACCCTCAAGAGAGAGGAAAAGGGAAGCGTTTTTGATAGGGCTTAGTTGTTCTTGGCACCCTCGTTGATCCAATCAATGATCAGTTGGATCTGAGCTGCGTCTAACGGGGGGCCTTCAGGGGGCATCTTGCCCTCTGCAATTTCTTCGACGATTTCGCTCTCCCTCGCATTGCCTGCTATAACGATAGCCCCCTCGTCTCCACCCTTCATGAGAGTGTCATACGTGCGGAGGTCAATATCATGCGGTCCATCAACGACATGGCACTCTGCGCTGGCACATTGGCTTGTCAGAATAGGGGCAATATCAGCGTTAAAAGAGGGACTCGGTCTACCAGCAGCCGCGGGGTTATCAAAGACCAAACCGAGTTCTTTAATAGCACTTCCACAGCCAAACGACCAAACCATCAGGCCGACGACGAGTAGCAATAGTATTCCCAGGTTTATTCTATACATTAATCATCTCCTCTACCTGTTTACTCCACCTTTTACTCGTCAAAGGTGGTGTGACAAGGAAGGGTTTTTGGTAATCGTCAGGACTAGTTTGCCAATGCAATCGCCCCGCAACCGATCCGCGCGCCAGCATTGCCTGAAGGCTGTGAGATAAAATCGTCGGCATCTGCATGGACAATAATGCCTGTTCCAACAATATCTAGATTAGAGCCGGTGCCCATTTCCCAGAGGTCTGTCGTCAACTCAATTGTGCCTGTACCATCCTCACCGACGGTTATATTGCCGATGTCTCCGAGGTGGAATTCACCTTCTCCCCATTTTCCGTGAGCAACATTGGTAGGATTCCAATGGCCGCCGGCGGATGTGCCATCGGGCGCACTGCAATCGCCTTTTTCGTGGATATGCACGGCGTGAAGGCCCGGAGATACGTTCTGGATCTCAACAATGAGTGTGATTGTATCACCGTTCTGTGTAAAAGTTGCTATTCCGGTCAGGTTACTTCCACTCGCCGAACCGAGGACTGCAATTGCCTGTTGCGATGGTGGCACAGGGATTAAGATCTCCTCTATTACATCGCAACTCATCAAAGTAATCGAAACACAAACTAGCAATAGTAGGGCTGAAGCTTTCGTGCGAAAGGCACCTAAACGTTTTTTCATAGTTAAATCCTCCATAGGTTAAGAGTTCGTTTCAAAAGTAGGTAACCCATCTTTTGCCATTTGAAAGGCAAAATCAACCAATCTTGAGGGTATTTACCTGTAAAATGACAACCTTCAGAGATTAATCCCGATTCATTGAGACAGGCACTAAATCGAATAGATCATCCGGCTGGCTTCTTCATATTCGGCTTGCAAGGGATCGGTGGAAAGGAAGAGTTTTTGGTAGGGTTCGTACAGTTGGATATAGCTCCAATTAACGCCGCATAGAATCTTTCGCTCATTTGCCAGCTTTACAAAACGGCCGCGAAACTTTGCTCGGGTGGTCTCCGGTGGGTGATGCATCGCATGTTCAACCTCGTCATCGCTGACAATTCGTTCAACGCGTCCATCCTTTTCGAGTTTGTAATATAATCCAAAATCGGGCCGAATATTGTGGTATTGCAGATCAAGCATCATAACCTTGGCGGAATTCCACTTGAGTTGCCGACTCTCCACATAGGTTTCAATCAATTTCTTCTTGATAACCCAATCGAGCTCCCGGTCAAGTTGCATCGGATCGGTCTCCAAACAGGTCAGCACATATTCCCACCGCGCCATGATCTGATCGGTGATTGGATCTGATTCTGCCTGCTCGAAATACTGCTTGGCACATTCAAGGTATTCCCACTGCATCTCGATGCCAGACAGCCGCTTGCCGTTTTCCAATTCGATTTTCCGGGTACAGGTGATATCTTCGGAGATCTGCTGAATCGCTCGGACAGAATCGCGTAACGCGAGACGCTGCTTGATAAAGTTATCCTCGATCATCCGCAAGACGATTGCTGTCGTGCCGATCTTGAGGTAGGTAGCGAACTCCGACATATTGGAGTCGCCGACGATTACGTGCAGGCGGCGATATTTTTCTCGGTCCGCATGCGGCTCATCGCGTGTGTTGATGATGCCTCGCGCTGTTGTCGTTGCAATTGAGATCTCTTCACGGATATGTTGCGCCCGTTGGGAGATTGCGTATCCACCTCGGTTGGTAGTTTTAACCTTTCCTGCCCCGGCAAAGACTTGGCGCGTTACAAAGAAAGGAATGAGTTGCGAAGCGAGTTGGCGAAAACTCACACGGCGATCCATCAGGTAGTTTTCATGGCAGCCGTATGTGTTGCCGGGCGTATCGGTATTATTCTTGAAAACCGAAATCCGCCCAAGAAATCCATCGGCTTGCATTTTCCGCTCTGCCGCAACAGAGAGTCGCTCGATAATCCGCTCACCGGCTTTATCGTGGCTGACGAGGTCGCTTACGTTATCACATTCAGGCGTCGCATATTCGGGATGGCAGCCGATGTCCTGATAGAATCGGGCACCGTTCTCCAGAAAAACGTCTGGATACATTCGTCCAGAAATAATCTCACGAAAGAGATACATTACTGCATTTTGGATTGATAACGCTTTTCCACCGCGCCGATCCGACGTGCAGATGATCCCATATTCGTTTTCTAGACCGTAAATCCTTCGGTTCATGCGCTCAAAATCTCACTCAGTTCATCGGGAAGCAAACGTTTAAATTTGCGCCGATTTCGATTTTCGTCGAGTACGGCTGCTTCGATTGTCTCAGCCGTCACTTGGTATCGATCTGCTTCGTCGACCTCTGCTTCAATCCTTTCAAAGGTCCTTGCCGCGAGTCTTATAGCACTGTTCAAATCTAAATTGTCGCTATACTCATCTTCAAGGATGCCTGCGATTTCGTCTGCCCTCCCGCCGATGACGGCAAACTGATTGTCTTCCCAAAATGTACCATCAAAAGATAGATGATAGATTCTGTTGTTCGACGTAGCATCTTCGCGGATCTCGCATAGGAGAATTTCCACTTCAAGCGGCTTCATATCCGGTTGTCGATATATTGCACCAATCTGCTGCGAATACTGATTTGCGAGCCATCGCGCTGTAACATCTTCACGATTGAAGGTAAACCCTTTGATTTCGGCACCCTGAATCCCGGCATATCGTAGTGCTTCGTAGTCCGGATAGAGTCCAGTCGCTGCAAGTGCGATCCGATCATAGATTTCCGAAATCTTGAAAACCGTCGCCAACGGATTTTCTGCGACCATCAGAATACCATCGCGGTATTCTATAACAATAACCTCTTTTGCCTTCTCGATCCCCTTCCGAGCAAAATCCTCTTTTTCCTGCATGATTTGCTCGGGCGACACGTAGTACGGTGCGGGCATCTACTCCTCCCTCAAATTGCCGGTGTCGATCATCAGTCGTTTTCAAAGCCGCTTCACTAGAAATCAGTTGCGGAGTCTATCAAGTAGCTCAGTATAGAGTTCCTTGACATCTGCATCCGGTATATCTGAGATTCCCGTCGAATCAATAATCTTAATTGTTGGGAAAATCTCCCGAATAAAATCAGGGCCCCCTGTAGCCACATCTTCATCAGCAGCGTCCCAGAGTGCTTCGGCAACTATCTGTAGGGCACCATCGCGGGACATATCGGGGCTATACAGCTTTTTCAGCGTTGCTTGTGCATCCTTACCGCCGGATCCAGTCGCATAGTATTCGCTTTCTTCGTATTGCCCCCCTATTGCGTCGTATTTGAAGATCTTGCCCTGTTTCCGTTTCAGGTCATACCCGGCGAAAATCGGAACGACCACCAATCCCTGCAACGCCATAGGCAAATTGGATTTGACCATATTTGACAGCGAATTGGCTTTGCCATCTAGGCTTAACGGCGAGCCTTCTATCTTTTCATAGAACTCTACCTGGACCTGGAAGAGCTTCGCCATTTCCATCGCTGGCCCGGCGACACCTGCAATAGCGATAGCTGAATAGGTATCCACCTCATAGACTTTCCGGATACGTCGTTCCCCCACCTGGAATCCCGCCGTTGCCTGACGGTCTCCGGCGATGATAATCCCCTCGCTATAAACGGCGGCTAATATAGTTGTGCCTTCAAGCAGGTTATCATAAAGATCCATCAAACTGGGAGTTGGCACGTGTTGTCCTTTCCAGCTTGCAGTGGGTGAGTCTGGCAGGGGCGTTGTACCAAAAGCCCCTATGCCAAACCTTGATAGAAGCTCCGGGCGTTCCTTTTGCAAAAGCTCAAGGAAATCGGAGGTTCTATGGTCGGAGCCGCTAAAGACCACTACTCTCCTCCTCGCTGAATGTAATTCTCGACAAATTCTTCTGAATCTTCTTCCAAGATTTCGTCGATTTCATCAAGGATTTGATCGAGATCCTCTTTAATCTCTTCGCCTTGCTCTACGACCTCTTGATCCGGTTGAACTTCCTCAGTATCCTGAGTCCGTTTGTCTCTTTGTTCCTGTTGCTTTTCGGCTGGCATGTTACTTCCCTCCTTCTAATCGTTGGATGTGAGAATGGCTTGAACCAGTTCTGTAGCGGTGCAGTCTCTCAATAGGTCGCCCGTCATCTCCTGCGTTCCGAAGTGCGGACGATCCATTAAGATTTTATCTAAAGAAGAATTGTCAGTAGAAAAAATCATTGAATTCCAGCTTGCGCTGTGAATCTCGTTGGGATATTTTTGTAAACACATACCACGAAAATAGGCACGTGTATCAACAGGTGGATTGTTAATCGCTTGAACGATTTCCTCATGTTTGAGGAGCCGTTCAACACGTCCATTTTTCAACAACCTTGCGTAAAGCCCCTTATTGGGGCGGATGTCGTGATATTGCAGGTCTAACATCCGAGCTTGATGATCTGAATGGTCTAAATTGTGGCGTCGCAGGTACGCATCAATGAGTCGTTTCTTAATCACCCAATCGAGGTGTCGATCCAGGCTCATTGGATCCTCGTCGAGACGGTCGAGAACAAATTCCCACGTCTTCATCACGTCGCGTACGACCTCAGACAAATCCTCCGTGGGAATATGCTTATGAGCTAACTCAAGATATTCGCGCTGCATCTCAATAGGTGTCCATTTTCGACCATCCTCTAAGACCAAAGGTTCTTTACAAGAGAGATCGCGGGATACCGTCTTGATCGCCAAAACAGGGTCAGAGAGCCTGAGCTGATCCCCGACAACGCCGTGTTCGATGAGCTGCAGCACAACCGCTGTAATTCCCACCTTCAAATAGATGGAAAATTCAGACATGTTGGAATCGCCGACGATTACGTGCAATCGACGGTATATCATCTCATCGGCGTGCGGCTCGTCCCGCGTATTGATGATTGGGCGCGCCACCATTGTGCTCAAACCGACTTCAGTCTCGAAAAAATCTGCGCGCTGGGAGATTTGATAATCCGTTTCCGCTGCACCATTTTCGGCACCGACCTTACCACTCCCTGTGATGGGCTGCCGCGTTACGAGAAAAGGCGTTAATCCATCAACGATATCTTGGAAGGGAACATTCCGAGACATCAGATAATTTTCATGTGCGCCGTAGCTGTGCCCTTTATAATCGCTGTTGTTCTTATAGATAATAATCTCTTGATTCGTGGGCAACAGCTCTTGGGCAGCCAGACGACTCAAATCTAATATCAGTTCTCCTGCTTTCTCATATTTGACCAGATCGCGCGCATTGGTACATTCTGGGGTACAATACTCTGGGTGTGCGTGATCGACGTAATACCGTCCACCATTGGCGAGGACATCGTTGATGAGACTATTATTCTCCTGATCCGGGATATCAGTTTCCCCTTCAGTGACAAACCCCCTAGCGTCCATCAGCGGGCTTTCCTGATCATAGTCCCAAGTGATCCCCTTGATCCCACGGTCTTTATAGATATTGACGACAAGCGTTGATGCCGCAACCGGATCCGGATCTCGCGCATTTTTGACCGAAATGCCGTATTCGGTTTCGGTCCCCATAATCGTTGGTACGGTCATAATCCGCCTTAGAGGTAAGCACCACCTTTGACGGTTCTCACATCCCGTCTTTTCGGCTCTGGCTCGTGGGTCAACGCCTTAATGTTGACAATCCGGTCGCCTTTTCGGCCCGATATCTTTGCCCAATCGTCGGGATTGGTGGTGTTAGGTAGATCTTCATTCTCTTTATATTCTTCTTGGATTGCCATTTCGAGGTCGTTAAGGGTAATGCCTTTCTCTTTCCCTTCAGAATCGATCAACCTTTTGATTGCCATCTTCTTGGCACGATCAACGATGTTTTCAATCATCGCACCGCTCGCAAAATCCTTGAAGTAGAGCGTCTCACGTTCCCCACGGTTGTAAGTCACCTCGATGAATTTGTTTTCATCGGTGGTCGCATACATCTTCTCGATCGCTTGCTCTGCGAGAGATTGAACTGCTTTCTCTCGATTATCCTCGAATTTTTCCAACACCGATGGAGCAATCGGCAGGTCAGGCGTCAGGTATATGGAGAAAATATCCTGGGCACCCTCAGCTTCAGGGCGATCGACCTTGATCTTGATATCTAACCGACCGGGGCGTAAAACGGCGGGGTCTAGGAGATCTTGGCGGTTGCTTGCACCAATGACAACCACATCTCTGAGTCCTTCGACACCATCGATCTCAGCGAGGAATTGGGGCACCACCGTTGACTCCATATCAGACGAAATACCCATGCCTCTGGATCGGAAAAGCGAGTCCATCTCATCAAAGAAGATGATGACAGGAACCCCTTCTTTGGATTTGTCTTTGGCTTTCTGGAAGACTTCTCGAATCTTTCGCTCCGTTTCGCCAACATACTTATTGAGTAGCTCTGGCCCCTTGATGTTGATAAAATAGCTTTCAACACCATCTCTCCCCGTCTGTTCTCTGACCCTAGCAGCTAGACTGTTGGCGACTGCCTTGGCAATTAACGTTTTTCCGCAGCCGGGGGGACCGTAGAGCAGTACACCTTTCGGAGGCTTTAACTGGAATTCCTTGTATTCATCGGGATAGAGGTAAGGCGTTTCAATAGCATCTCGAATCGCCTCAATCTGTTCATTCAATCCACCAATATCCGAGTATTTGATGTCTGGCACCTCTTCGAGCAGCAGGTCTTCAACTTCAAGCTTGGGTAGTTTTTCCATAACCATTCCGGTGACTGGGTTCAGCATAACATTATCCCCAAACTTAAGCTCTTCCTCCTTATTGAGCGGATCCGATATTTCCACAACCCGCTCTTCATCGGCGCGTAGATTCACAAGCACACGGTTATCGTCAAGCATCTCCTTAACCTTGACCACTTCACCTTGCCGCTCGAATTCCCTTACACTCACAACATTCATCACGCCGTTAACGATGACCTCTTGACCTTTTTGGAGCTGATCCGTGTTAATTTCTGGATCCGCATTGACGCGCCACCGTTTGCCACCCAGGTCAATATCAAGTGTCCCATCGTCATTTGATTGAAGGTAAACGCCGTAGTTATTCGGTGGGGCACTTAGCTGTTCAACCTTCTCTTTCAACTGTTCCAGCTTCTCTTTCGCTTCTTGGAGGGTACTGGTCAACTTCCGATTTCTACGGTGTGCGTGCATTAAGTCGCGGGTCATTTCGTAGAGGCGAACTTCAACATCGTCGGAAGGCGCAGCGTTTAAGCGTCTTCTCAAATCGTCAATTTCGCTCTCCAGCGACTCGATAGTGAAAGTTAGCTCACGAATCTTTCTTTCGGAAGAAATTCGCTCTGAGGACGGTGCGGATAGATTTGTCTGATCCTGCATCTCGTCGAGGGGATTTCCAGAATCTTTCTTTTCGGATGGATTCTTGATCGTAGCCATAGTAACCTTACCTCGGTATTTATCTCTAGAATTACGGGATGGAGGCTATCACTATACTGGTGGGAAATAGCGCACCATCTCGTCTTATTATCTCCCAAAGGATTTTGCCTCTAAGATTTGAATTTGTAACCGATAATTCCTCCGGATATTGAGTCAATTAACTTCTATTACAATCTCACTCCCGGACGTCACCATACTGCTCAAGAATGCGTTAGATTATAGCATTGGACTATAATGGTGTCAAGTAAAATATCCCGTTGTATCAAGGCTCAAACGTGAGTTCAAGCCTTCATTATACCTGAATTTCACTGTGCTGTGTTGAATACCTCGTGCAGAAACCGAATCGATTGAGGCACTTCTTTATCGAAATCCCTAAAATTGCACTCCACAGAGATCCGTTTGTTGTATCCGGCATCGGCAAGGCTTCTGGCAAAACGTCCATAATCGTATTTGCCGCTGCCCGGATAGAGCCGATCTGTATCCGCGACATGCACATGCACAATCCGCTCTCCCGCACGGACAATTTCGTCAAACGCTTCGTCCTCAAGCATCTGGTGATAAAAGTCAACGAGCACTTGGACTTCCGGTTGCATCAATTCGTCAGCAAACTGTACCGCCTCGGCGATGCTGTTAATCACATTTGTCTCTGCACGGTTAAGGGGTTCTATGGCGATGACGAGGCCGTGTTTCTTTGCATAATTTGCAGCAGCCTCCAAGAACTCAAGAATCTGATCATGCGCCCGCTTGCGAGAGAACCCCTCCGGCACATGCCGCGCGTCACCGCTGCCGAAGACAATAATTTCACCGCCAAGTTCAGCAGCACGCTCAGTCGCAGCTGCCAAGTAGTTGTCCAGCCGAGCCTTGTCAACATCTGGTCCTGTCACCTTTAAGTCGGCGGGAATAAAGCTATTAAAGCATTCCGCTCGCAGTGAGCAATCGGATACTAAGCCCTTGAACTCCTCAAAGAGAGATTGGGGGGATTCGGGACAGAGCATTCCTACGCCAAATTCAAAGAAATCACAGCCAGCATCTGACAAGGTTTTGAGGGTCGCCGGTGCTTTCTCCAGTTTTGCTTTGTAGATTGAACCTGTATCCAACTGCGCGGCATCAACTGTTTGCGGAACGAAGGAGGCAAGCCCCGCACAACAACTCAATTTCATAGAGTCTCCTTTTATTACACAGTTTTCCCAATAAGGTGTTCCCACATTTCCATCCGCAACCCACGTTCCTTGTAGTGGTCAGATTGGGAACAGGCACACGCGCGCTCATAGGTAAAGCGACGTATCGAGGCGGCAGCCTCCTCCGGGTAGTGGTTCCAGCTTGGCGATTTCGGCTCGTTACCGCGAGTGAATAGGAACTTTAGCATATAGCGCGTTCTCGTGCCACGATTCGCTGATGCGGCGTGCCAGATGTCGTAGTGCGTAATCGCTACCGTCCCCGCTTTGACGGTGAGAGGCACCTGCTCACGGAAGTTGGCGTAGGTCGCCATGCGATCCGTCGGGGCATTGCGGAAGTGTGTTCCGGGCATAATTACTGTCGGCCCCAGTTCTGGAGGAACATCTTGGGGATAGTACATCGCCAAAACGGTTTGGATATGGTGGTGCCGCTTGTTGGTGCCGTCTTGGTGCCACGTTTGGCTCCGCGTACCGGGCGGATTCACATGACAGTGCCGGTGACCGTTCATCTGGACATCTTCGCCGAGCAGACTTACCAACGCGCCGCGTACCTTGGGATGGTCGTAGACCTGATAGAGTTTCGGGACCTTGTCCAGAATCCCATCGCCCGGATTGTTTCGTTGGATATCCAACGCCTCAAGTTCCTCGTAAATGGATTCGTTGAAACCTTCGGGGAAATCAGGCTCAACAATATGTGAACCGTGGATGATAAAAGAGATGACTTCGTCATCGCTCAACAGATACGGTTTGTCAGCCATCGTAAACCTCCAGTTTTTGTAAGATAAATTCGTAACCTAAGATGTCAATTTCTCGGTCATCAAATTCTGTTCGTTGGTCGGGGAAGTGGATGATTTGCCAGCCGTCCAGAATTGCGTCGTGCACCGTATTGTAGGGCCATTCCTGCTCCTCTGTCACAATCTCCGTCACCGAACCTTCCACCGGTTCGTGTAACGCCATTCCGATAACTTGAGAACGGATACCCGGCGTCGCCGCATGAAGATAGAGCAGTCGCTGCCGCGTGTCCCTTCGATTTGCGCTGATAATACGATGGAGCTGATCCAGATCTCCCTTCTGAATCCCACCATCTTCAAGTTTGGTGCGCGCCTCGTCAATCCACCCCTCAATTGCTTCAAGAGCCGTTGGCATAGCTGTTTCCTTCCTTATCAATACAACTCACGACGCCTGATGAATCAGGCAACTACAGTCAATCCGCTGGTTGGTAGTAGCGCGTTCATTGCGCGTTGGCGCGACGGGCGATAAATCGCCCTACTACAAACCAACCCATCACTCCACCTTCATGCGAGGTTCGTAGTAGCGCAATTCATTGCGCGTTAACGCGACGGGCAATAAATTGCCCTACTACAAACCGGGCAATTTGCATAAACCATCTTACTACAAATCTGAACCGAACCAATCCCACCCCTTTCCATAGTCCCGCACTGGATAAGTAGTCCAGAGATCGCGCAGCCACTCAATACCAAAGTGCTTTTGATACCAATGCAAACTCGAACAAGTCCAATCCAACGGTCTTTGCACGTAGCTATGCTTTGTCGGGTTGTAGTGGATATAGTTCAGTGTCGTGTAGTAATGCCGCTCACTCCGAATCTGTCGATCACTGAAAAAATGCCAAACCTTTCGTCCAGATACCCCTTCACAACGATTCAACGCTCGTGCTGTGCGGGCATGGACACGGCGCAGGGGTTGACTGACAACCGAAAGGGGGTGGCACTGAACCAACAGATGATAATGATTGGGTAACACCACCCAGCTGCCAATGGAGATTTTGACGACTTGAAGTTCTTTCAGTAACTCATCCAAAAGCCACGCCTGCTCTTCTTCGGTTTGGAAATATCGTTTATGTTCGTAAGTAGCAGCAGTAATCAGAAACCAGCCTTCGGCACTATGAAAGTGGGGCGGTTCATGCAGCGGCAAGTTTCTTAACTGTCGCTGATGTAGGACTTCAGTTTTCTGTTCGGGTGTTAGCGTACGATAACGGTACATATCCCTATACCCTTGCGTTCAGTTCGTAGTTCCACAATTTATGCCGCCTCCGAATGACCGATAACCGGTTCGTAATAAACGATTTATCGCCCGCCCTAACGCGCAATGAATTGCGCTACTACAAACCTGAGTCCAATTACTGCTGAACGATTGCTGATTCTTCGCCCCACAATTCAGCAAATCACAACACAACTCACAACGTCCTACGGTGATAATTATAGCAAATCCGCTGGTTCGTAATAAACGATTTATCGCCCGCCCTAACGCGCAATGAATTGCGCTACTACAAACCTGAGTCCAATTATCCGCTGGTTCGTAATAAACGATTTATCGCCCGCCCTAACGCGCTGCTACTACAAACCTGAGTCCAATTACTGCTGAACGATTGCTGATTCTTCGCCCCACAATTCAGCAAATCACAACACAACTCACAACGTCCTACGGTGATAATTATAGCAAATCCGCTGGTTCGTAATAAACGATTTATCGCCCGCCCTAACGCGCAATGAATTGCGCTACTACAAACCTGAGTCCAATTACTGCTGAACGATTGCTGATTCTTCGCCCCACAATTCAGCAAATCACAACACAACTCATAACGTCCCACGGTGATAATTATAGCAAATCCGCTGGTTCCTAGTACGGCAATTTATCGCCCGTCCTAACGCGCAATGAACGCGCTACTACAAACTGAACTGTATTAATTTCTAAGTTCTATTCCTCTGGCTCGATTCCCAACTGCACAAACGCCTCTTTGATTTTATCCTCGTAATCCTGATTAGACATTTGCCCTTCCGTTGCCATCAACTCAATTTGAAGGTTATCGAAATTCAACTGCAGCAGGTTCATCACACCCATGAGCCCCGCCACTTTCCCTCTGGGAACGGTAAACTTCAGTCGCACGCTGTCGCGTCCGTCTGGCGTTTCCGGGTCAAGTGGATTTGTAATTTCCGTTTCAGTGATGCCACCGTCAGGCGGAACAGGCGTTGGTGGACGATAGATAGGCTCAGGGGGTTCTTCCGGCTGCGCTGCCTTTTGGGCGGTGCAGATATCCTCGCGGATAATTATTTCAGATCCAGAAAAGGCAACTGCGGGTGGACGTTCCTTGAAATATCGGCAGATCGGTTTCTCATCTTCCAACTCACCCAGGCCGAATAACCCCTGTTGTACCCCTGCACGAATCCCCGATTCCCACCCTTGACCGATGACCCGCGCTTCTCCCGGGGTTTTCGCACTCGATTGATAGAGCTGTTCCGTGGAAACGGACTCGTCGGTTTTGAGATACCGCTCCTTAACCACCAATGGATGGACAGTTTCAAGAATCTCTCCATCTAAACGCAGCTTGTCATATACGGCTTCGTCCAGTTTTTTCGACACACCGTAGGTTGGCAGTCCCAAATCACTCTCTTTAAGACCCTCTCTTGTGGGAATGAACACGGTTCGGTAATATCGACGCAACCTATCATTGAGTTCATCCCTCGCCTTTTTCGACTCCGTCCGAACCTCCTTGTGTTGTTCGGCAGAAAGGTTCAGTGTTTTGTCTTTGCCGATGGCTTCGTAGGCGATAATCTTTCGCAGTTGACTATAAAAGCCAGCCTCCTCATGTTCCAGCGGGGTGAGAAAGAAAAGGGTGTTTCGGTGGACCCTCGGCGTATTTCCCTTCGTTTCCAATGCTTCCTTCATCAAGGTATCATCACGTTTCTTGAGGATAATTAGCTTCAGCTCGGCGTCGTCCGGAATATCCGATCCATCCTTGGGCCAAACAAAGGTCTTGAGTCCTCCGCTAGAGAGGTTCTTTTTCAGTTCAGTTTCCTCAAGCTCATCAATTGCGCGCTCGCTGATATTCTCCATTCGGGTCAACAGAATACTGTTAAGGTTGGGCTGGTTGGTGAAATAGGATCTCCCGCTTTCGTGCTGCAGGTAAAAGAGTTTTTCCTGTAAACCGTTAACCGCTTCTGTGAGGGCACTCGATGGATGACCCGTCGTCGTGGCACTCCGCTTAATCTCTCCGAGACTCGCCCCCTGCTCTGTCCCCCCTGAAAATGAGTACAGAAAAACAGTCGTCGCAGCTCGGCTGCCCAACTTCAATCCTGTGTAGGCAGCTCCAAGACCGACATCAACCTTTTTCGCCCCTGCATCTTCACCTGTGATGTCTGCGGAGATGACGCTTTCACATTCGGGACCGATGTGCTTTAACAGTTCCTGTCGAATTTCTTGAACACTTAGATCAAAATCTGCCAGACTGATATAGGGAATAGCCTTTTCCTTGAGGGCATGAATCACAAACGACAGGAGCCGCAACACGCCTCGGGTCCGTTGAAAGCTTGGGTAACTGCCCCACCGCTGATAGAGCACATCAATCGCTTCGGGTTGAAATGGGTAGGCAGCTTCAAACCGTTTTCGGTATTCTGAGGGTTCGGTTCCGGGGGGCAGAATGGATTCCGCCCCAGCATAATCCATAAACTCCTGAATTACGCTACCCGCGCTTTTCATATCAATCTGTGCGAAAAGCCGCCGCCTGATGACCTCCGTAATCTCATGCTCCTGTACTGGTGTATAAATCCGCTCGACGCGTCCTGCAATCTGTCCAAGTTGTCTGGATAGTTGTTCCATCTTTTCGTCATGGTGTTCCAGAGCCCCCGATGGACGGGTGATAACTAGCACAACTTGGTCTAAAATGGCAGCGGCTTCGGTCAACTCCTGAACAAATGCGAGTGTTTGGGCTGCGAGGGTGCTGTCTCCTACCGGCACACCGGCGGCTTTGGTCATATATGCCAGCACCTCATCCATCAGGATGAGCACGGGTTGGTTTTCTGAAAGCAGGCCGTGGAGTGCGTCCCGCCCGGGTGAAGTCAACCCATCAAAACGTTCAACCTTGCCTGTCAACTGTTTTTCCAATTCCCCCCATAACGTATCGGACGCGCGCATCGGCGTTCCGACCAGCACCACTTTTTGTGCGTCCCACTCACTGGACTTGTGGTACATCGCAATCAGCGCGTGGGTTTTACCGCCCCCGAAAGGGGTTTGGATCTGAATCACTGGATCGCCGCCCTGACCTTTTAGCCGTCCTTCAACAATCGAAAGTAGGTTCTTGAGTCCATCGGTCTGATACGTCTTCTGAAAGAATTGGGTGGGGTCTTTGTATTCGTCGGGTGCCGTGCCTCTGAACACTTCCCACAGATCCGCCGCGAAAACATCCAGCGTGAGTCTGCCTTCTAAGATGTCGCGGTGGGGCACAGCAATTGTGTGAAATGGAGTCACTTACTTTTCTCCTTATTCTGATCGGCACGATATACGAGAATGTTGGTATCAACCAGTCCCATTTTTTCACTCATCGAGATAGTCATAGACCTCTTCCCGTGAAATATTTCCCTTCGCGCCCAGTGCCCAGCTGCGTAAATGAATGGTTTTCGTTTCATCTTCAGGCTGTGTGAGCGGTTTTTGATGCTGCTGACGCATAAACTCAATCAGTTGCTGTATAAATTCAATTTGATCATCGGGCAACCCCCGAACATCAAGCATATCCATTTTTAAGGTCCTCCTTACGCTCTCCTCCTAGCCTTTTTTCTCCCTGAGTTTTCAGTTCGTAGTAGCGTAATTCATTACGCGTTCTTCCTTCCCCCTGCTTGCGGGGGGACTAAGGGGGGTATAGAGGGGGTACGGGCAATAAATTGCCCTACTACAAACCAACCTAAAAGAATCTCCTGTCTCATCTCTCCTCTGACCCTTTCACGGCCGGCGAGGAAACCGTCCAACAGCTTCTTCTCCCTACTCTCAATCGGCAACGTCTCAGAGATGGCTTGTGCCACGCGATAGAACGCATCGCTATCTCCGTACCCGCTTTGTGAAAGGACACGGAGCATATCATCCCGCTGGCTCGTTTCCCAAAGTAAAAGGACATGGTGCAACACATCAATCAATTCTCCCCCGCCTTCAAGGTCGTCTACCTTTCGGGACTGTGGACCTTGGAGGCGGATAAACGCCTTCTCTTTGGCAATGAAACCCTTCCCATCCCACTCTTGGGCGAGGTCAACGCCACAAGACTGCGCCAATTTTCGCGCCTCGTCAAAATGGACGCGCCCTTCCTTATATTCCCATCGCCAGAGGACGTAGAAACGGGTGAGGTCGGAAATTTCACCGGCAAAGCCGTTGTGCAGAATCTGTCGCACGGCGTAATCGGTGGCAATTTCCCGAACATCGTCGAGCAGGCGATCCGCACGGATAAGCTCCCCTTCAAGATCCATCACCTTCTCATATTTTCCAAAAACCTCAATGGCAGAACCGATAGCAGCGATGAAGAAATCTGCTCCACCCAGACCTTCCTCCCAGAGTCGGTGGAGTTTGGCGTTGAGATGCGTTGTCATCTCCGCTTTGACCTCGTTGTAGAAGCCGGTGGGTTGGCGTTCCATTTTCCGGGCAACGATGTAGATGGAGGAGGCAAGGGCAGCGGATTCTTGAGAGCGGAGACGTGCTTTCATTCTCCGTATCAATTGGCCACGCACCGGTCATAATCAACCCAGAATCGAGCAGGGAATTAATCAGCGTCTCCCAACCTTCCGTAGATTTATGGGCGTAGACAATGATAGCGACACCGTTCGGTTTCAAGACGCGGTGAATTTCTTGGAACGATTGTTTGAGAGATTCCTCAAAAAAACGCTTCCCTTCCTCAAAACCGCCAGGCCCGTGCGAATAAGCGACAATTTCGTTTCTCTTAGGTGTCAACGGTGTAGAAAAAAGTTCGGGATAGACATCAGCCAGTGTTCGCTTCAGCCAAACATAGAAGAAATCGGAGAGATATGAATACGGCACATTGTCGTAGTATGGCGGATCTGTGAAAACGGCATCAAAGAAGTTGTTAGGACGTGGTAGATTAGTAGCTGAGGATTGGACGATCTTCGCTGGAGTTGAACTAGACTGTGAGCAATGTTCTATTACCTTGAAATAATATTCCCAACCAATTTCAAAACTACCAGAAGATCCACTAAATGGATTAACCTCAGCATGATCCCAAAGCATCGGTAAGGCTTGTCTGGAATAAAGTTGTTTGATTGCTTCTGAACTGTTTTCCCATCGGGCAAGTGTATTGCCAAACGCAGCTGCCATATCCAATGCCAACGCCAAATAACTCACCACTGCTTTCGCATACTCCCCATCATCACTTTCCATCACTATCTTTTGATACGCTGCTTTTACCTTCTCGACAAACGTAATCAACGCCAACTTCTGCCTTGCGTTGAAGAGGGTGCCCCATGTATTCATTCCGTAATTTTGGACAGAAAATGCCCTTTCAGCTCCGCGCCCTTTTCCCTCTGGTGTAGGCTCATCTGGCACCGCATTCATGCCCCATTCCAACGTCAACTGTTCACTCTGCTCCAAAAAGTATGCCTCGGCCTCTCTAAAGGTAGCAAGGTCGGTATCTTTTGCCACGCGATAACGCTTGCCCCTTGTCCCCGGTTTATGTGTTACAACAGCAACCATCCGCTGTCCCGCCTTTCCCTCCTGAAATAGTTTCCGCGTCAACTTGGCTTCTACGGTGACCGCAGAGGGGGCACACCGCCACAGCGCGTGAGACGGTGCCTTTCGTCGGATCAAAACCCTCCGGCATCGGTTTATACCCATCACCCACAATCTTAAAACTCACCCGTCCATTTTCATCAAAAGGATAAAGGGCAACTTTCTTTTTTGCCTTCTTCGCCAACCAAAATTGGCGCATCAGTGGGATTTCTGTCCCACAGGACGGGTTTTGGCACGGTATCGTCCGCGCCCAAATATAGCCGACCGGGATTGAACCGTCCTTCTCTTGGGGATAAAAACGCTCCAGTTCTTTTTTCGCTTCCGTCAGTACCCACGCTCCCCATTTCTTTACATCTTCAAGCAGGGGATTTCTGGTTGTTGTCCCAAAGAGCGTTCCATTGTCGGCACTACCTCTGTTGGTCTACCGTATTTCTGCGGGTATTCGAGTGTGCACTTCTGAATCAGGACAGCAACCGGGTTGAGATCGTTGGAATAGGTTTCGCACCCAAGCCGAAGTGCCTCTAACGGAATTGCCCCACCGCCTCCAAAGGGATCGAGAACCTTCGGGGGTACGCCACCGTTGGCATCGAGGATGTCCTGCCTTGCCCGTTCAATGAGATGGGGGTTGAGAGAATTTTCCCACTTTGAGAGGTCCCTGATAAAATCTCGTTTACGGCTCCATTCGTCGGTGTTCTCAGGCGGAGGAGTCAGAGCGGCGTAGGCGGTGGCACGTGAGGACGCAAGCGGTCGTCGTGCCCACCAGATATGGAGCGTGGAGATGTGCCCGTGTCGGATGTTTTTCTCGCGGGCGGATTCTTCGCTGACCTCTTTGACGGGGAAGGTTTCTTCGATGAGGCGTTTCATTCCATCTCCTCAGTAGGTTCTCCTTGTCTCTGATCTAGATACTCCAAGGCAGATCTTATCCTCCAGTTTAACGCTTCTTTCTGAAGTTCAAGGGCGGTATACTGGTCCCGATACTCTTTTAAGCCGCCAACCCAATCGAATTTCAGTTTCTTTTTTCGCCGTAACTCCTTTTGGGCTAGCAGGGAGTCGATGTACTTGATTACCTTTTGTTGGAGATCGAGTGGCAGCTGGTTGAATTTTTCAACGATGTTATCTTTCATAATCGGATTTACCTATCTGGTTCGTAGTAGGGCGATTCATCGCCCGTCCTAACGCGCAATGAATTGCGCTACTACGAACCTATAATAATTACAGAGGCTGGCTCGTAGTAGGGCGATTTATCGCCCGTTCTGACGCCCAATGAATTGGGCTACTACAAACCCACGATGAATTACAGAGGCTGGCTCGTAGTAGGGCGATTCATCGCCCGTTCTGACGCCCAATGAATTGGGCTACTACAAACCAATCAGTTGTACGATTCCAAATCTAATTCTGTATACCTTTACCGGGTCGTGGCATTTTTTCTGCTTCCCGAACAGCACGGCGTAATCGCCTTTTCAAGCTATTATGGTCGTTAGTGTTCACTAACCCCCATACTTCTCTTGAAAGGGGCACTCTAACATCATCATCTGAAATGGATCTATCTATTGTATGAATTATCAAACGCCTCATGATGCCAAAGGCGAAGTGTCCGGGAAGTAAGTCAATGAAACGACGCTTTTTTAAGAATTTTTCGACTAAGGCTTTCGCACTATCAATGCTCTGTCTGTCAATGCGTTGAGCTGCTTCCACGCATCGTTGTTGAATTTCATTATCTTGGAAATTCATACTCTTCCCTGGCTTTAAAAATCGGTCTGGCTTGTTGGGAAGCACATTATAACCGGTGTACGACCGCTGATGCGCCACGTCTAATACGATTAATTCCTTAAATTTTAGTTCAGTATTTTTAACAACTTCTTGAAATCGACTTGCCAATTTTTTTAAGCGATTTTCTAAAGGAGTACGGTCCCGGCAAAACTGCTCTATTGGCTCCTCCTCAAAAAGATAATTTTCAAATGAATACCGATGAAGCAAAATAACTCGTCTATGCTTACTTCGAGTGCGCTCTAAAATCCCATAATCTCCATCCAGAATAACAACATAAGGATAGTTACCTTTTACAAGATCCGCTGCTGATTTCTTACATTCTTCCTTTCCACCTCTCGCTTTTATACGGCAACCATAGTTTTGAAGTATTGCATCATAGAAAGGGATATCCGTATAACCCTCGACATAAACAAGTATTTCCTTATAGAACAAATACTCTGCTGCTAACCCCGAAGGTGTTCGGGAAAACGACATTAGTTTTTCCTCCCCAGATCTATAACATTATCCGTAAATTTCCCAACAATATCGGGGGAGTGCGTTGCGACGATTACCTGTATCTGTCCACTAAGAGACACCAAAGATTCCAAAAGCTTTTCCTGCCACAATACATGAAGCGACAGCTCTGGTTCATCCGCAATATAAACCACCGGCTCATCAACTCTAAGCAGGGCTTGGGTGAGTAAAATCAAGATCTGTTTTTCACCCGAAGAAAGGAGGCGCGGATTCAATTCTGATGGTGAAGCAGATTCAATTTTTAACTTACCATCTTCATCAACCTTAACGGATTTTTCATTCAAAAATGAATTAACGGTTTCCTCATAAAGTCGCAAGGATGCAAAAATCGTTCTCTATCTTTTTCGAGTTCTCCTGCATATTCCACCATAGCTTTCGTTCGACTGATAAGCGAAACCACAAGGACATCCTCAAATCCAAAACAGTAGGATGTTTCGTCAATCCGTTTTAATACCTCCTCTGCTGCAGCAAAATGTTCATCAATTCTAATTTGCATCTGCTTCATTTAAAAGCCCAGCTGCCTCAAAAGCTCTCAGTAATTGATCCTTTTCAGCTTTTGTTGGGTAAGAAGGAATCGAATTAAGAATTGAATCAAGTTGGTCATGCTCCTTTATTATAAAGCATTACCGATAAGACCTGATGCTCAAATTCCTTGTAACGTTCAGAAAGCTGTGCGTTTAAACGAGAGTGATAATCAGAAAGCTCATCTAGCAATTCATCAAGCCGTAAGTCTACCGATTCTACAGAACCTGTCCTTGTATGTTGTTCCTCCTCATCCTCTGTTACAGGTAAACGACGACTGACAGGAAGCCAAACAATAGGAACTAAGTCAGTTAATTCATCATAAAGTGCTCTTTGTACATGTATCCCTCTTACAAAAGGTCGAACGACTGTTCCAACGCTATAGCTACTTTTCCAAGAGTGACATAGGATCCGGGGAATTTTTTGGAAATAATGTCTACATCGGCGAATCCTCGTCCAGCAATAGAATCTATATCGATCAATTTTTTTCTTCCCACACTGAGTTTCCCATTACTGATGTCAACCTTAATCGTGCGTTCAGATCTACCTTTGAAACTCCTCAACTTAATCTCTGCTTGGTCAAAATTAACGTCTAAGACACTTCGTAAATCAGCCGATAAGATAGAATGAAGGAGGTTCAAAATAGTGGTTTTGCCAGAACCGTTTGGGCCTATCAGTATATTCACATCATTATTGAAAGTTAAGTTGATATCTAGATAACCCCACAGCTTGGTTATTTTAAAGGATTCAATAAAATAGCTGCTCATTACCTCTCCTCCATTTCTTAGCTGGGTGATTCATCATCTGTCGCGACGCCCAATGAATTGGGCTACTACAAACCTACCATGAATTACAGGGACTGGCTCGTAGTAGGGTGATTTATCGCCCGTTCTGACGCCCAATGAATTGGGCTACTACAAACCTACCATGAATTACAGGGACTGGCTCGTAGTAGGGCGATTTATCGCCCGTTCTTCTTTCCGTTTGCGATTCATGTTAAGAAAGCGTACAACAGAAACCAAGTTTTCAAGTCCCGCTAGTTCCGCCGAGCGAGAATCCCGCTCTGAATCGGGACGTGGATGCTCGACAAGTCGGCAAAAAAACTCGGTTTCTCTTCGCGCCTTGTACTTTCTTTTTATCTGAGCCTCTGTTTGTAGTAGGGTGATTTATCACCCGTTCTGACGCCCAATGAATTGGGCTACTACAAACCCACGATGAATTATAGGGGCTGGCTCGTAGTATGGTGATTTATCACCCGTCCTGACGCCCAATGAATTGGGCTACTACGAACCAATGAATTGTGTTACTGCGAACCGCGACTTTTTGTAGTAGGACTTACGCCCTTCAGTAGTGAACGCAGATCTGCGTTCACTACGCCTCCCTTATGGCATCTCTGTTGTAGTTGCCCGATTCATCGGGCGCATCGGGGCAGGGAGGCCCTTCCCACGTGCAGCGGCGATGAATCACCGAACTACAGGGGGGCTATCGTTCAACTGCGTAAATCCTATGTAGAATACTCCGTTCCTTTTTCGCGGATTTCGCCCAAAGAGATCTGATAACGTGCTTCCAGCTTTTCTGCCGGGCTTGTCTGTTCGGCTGGATTCTGGATAATAAGGAGCTCGGGCTGTGTCGCAGCGTTGAGGACAACATAAAGGAAATAGTCCGATTTGAACTGTTTGGCTTTGAACCACTCGTTTTGGGTTAAAGTTACCGCCCCAGGCTCCGACCGGGCTTTGACTTCAATATACCGTCTCACCCCTTCAGAATCGGTTGATCGGACATCAAAACCGAGATTTTCGGCGGAGACATCTTCGGGGTTGCGACCCTGTTCGCGCTCGTAACGCATCGCGGTTTCCATGCCGATCCGTTCAATTTCAGCGGTGTTCGGTATGATAGCAGGTTCTACCGCTGAAGGCAACACCCGAACCGCACCGAGGTAGTTAGGACTATTCATCCGCAAGATCTGCTCCTGACCGATGACACGCTTCAACTCACTGTGGGCCCGATGATAGCCATCCTTCTGCTCTTCCTTGTTGCGTATGACCAGATCGACGTTCTCACCTCTGTCTCGGCGGTCATAGAGTTGAATCAACTCACCGTCCAGTTGGAAGATAAGATGATCAAGCGAGGTGAGTCCATATTTTTGTTTAATTTCTACCTGTCGTTCCCGTTCAACCGCAAGTTCACCCCTGTAACCCTCAAGGGCGGGCATCAACGCTGCCATAACGGGCCCTTTCAACCCTTCAATGTCTACGGGTGCTGTCTGCTGCGTACTTTCCGCTATGTCCCAGATAGCTGCCGGGTCAATCGGTTCAACGGTTCCTGTATCGGAGGGAACGTAGAAGGCAAACAGTCGTGCTCCAACAACCTGTCCCAAACCGTCATGAATCTCACCTTCATAGAATAGAACCACTCCGTCAAGTTTCCCATCGGGGTCTTCAAACACCGCACCCTGTTTCAAACAGTCGGTAAGTTCATCTTCGACCCAACTGAGAACGGCTTCAAATAGTGGATGTCCAAACGAGAGGAATTCGGCATCGGGGTCTCTGGCGGCAGCTTCCTTGTCGAAAGTGGCTTTCGGATACATTCTGGACATGGAACCATGTTTCCGCTTAAAGGTATCCTCTTCGGCGAGCCTTCGGAGGTGAAGCGGGATACTGTCAATCGCAAGAAACCCATCCCGGCGATCGTGCAATCTACCCTTGAGTGTCCCAAAGGCTTTTCGGAAAAAGGCATCGGTATATTCTGGAATGAGCCGCCGTTCACGCGCCCGCGCCGCCATTTCGTGCATACGGGTGTAATCAATGTAATGGGTCGCGAGACTTTCGCCCAAGTTCTCTTTGACTTCGGTGATGTAGTCCTGATCCACTTCAACCTCAATTTCTGCTAGAATCTCATTCAGGTCCTTTGCGTTGGCTGCCGCTTCCAGTAACAGTTGAGAAAGGTTTACCCCATATAGCACCTCGCTCAATACGTCGAACACTTTGTCGCTGCCCAACGCGCTTTTAATCTCATCAATTTTATCGAGCAGGGCTTTTAACACCATCCCCTCTCGCGTGTCCTCTGCAACAAGGTTCACCACAAAACACTCTTTGGTCTGCCCATACCGATGGATACGTCCCATCCGCTGCTCAAGTCGATTCGGATTCCACGGCAGATCATAATTGATCATCAGATGGCAAAATTGCAGGTTAATCCCTTCACCGGCGGCTTCCGTCGCAATCAGAATCTGGGTGCGGTCTTTGAATTCGCGCTCCGCTTTAATCCGTTCTTCAAGCCGTAACCCGCCATGAATAACCGTGACGGTATATCCCCACCCTGTGATCTTCCCCTGAAGATGTTCGAGTGTATCCCGCGACTCGGTGAAAATCAGAATTTTTTCGCCGGGGAAATCCCCCTCCAATCTGTCAAGCGTATTTCTCAACTCACGGACCTTGATTTCCATTTCGTTGTCGAGGATCTCTCCGGCCATATCTGCCAACGTTTCAAGGGTTTCGATTTCACGTCTCAACTCATCCCGATTCTCTGCGACCGAGAGCGTTTCCCAAATTTCTTCCTCTTGCCAGCGTTCCTCCTCACTTAAATCGTCGATCGTCTCAAAATCAACATCCGTTCCCGTTCGTTTTCTTTCCTCCGCGCCTTCCAACAGTTCAGAGAGACGCGCTTTTCGACGCTTCAGCGATTCGAGCAGGGCATAGGTGCTAGATGCCAGTCGGCGTTGCAGGATGACAAGGGCAAACGCGACATTATTCTTTTTGTCTTTCGTCAGTGCCTTGTTATATTGCCCGTTGACATATTCGGAAAGCTGGTTGTAGAGTTCCATTTCCGGCGGTGAATTGATCCCAAGATTAAATGAAAGTGTTTGGACATGCCGAGGCAGAAACAGCGGTTTACCATCAAAATCCTGTAAATCCTCTTTCACACGACGGATAAAGAGCGGGTTGTCCCTGGCCGCTATGGATGCATCGAGCATCTCGCTGGTGGCAAAGAATCCCGGTTCAAGGAGATCCAAGAACAATCTGAAATTCTCCGGATCGCCCTTGTGTGGGGTTGCGGTCAGGAACAATAGATGGGTTGAGACCCTTGATAGCGTTTCCCCTAACCGATAGCGACTGGTCTTGTCCAACTTTTTTCCATACTGGTAAGCCGCCATTTTATGCGCTTCGTCTACAATAATCAGATCCCATTGGGCAGATGCGATGGATGGCATAACATCGTTACGCTTGGCAAAATCGATGGAAGTAATCAGGTGAGACTCACGCGCCCAGACGTTTTCACCGGGTTGCGAATTGAGCAGCCCACGCTCCATAATGAGAAAGTTTTCCTCAAACCGATCCTTCAACTCCCTTCGCCACTGATCTTTAAGATGCCCCGGCACAACAATCAAGATCCGATCCACCAGATGACGGAGTTTTAACTCCTTGATGATAAGCCCCGCCATAATCGTTTTACCTGCGCCGGGGTCGTCAGCAATCAGAAAGCGGATTCGCGGCAGTTTGAGAACATAACCGTAGACCGCCTCCACCTGATGGGGCAAAGGATCGACCTTAGACGCATTGACAGCGAAAAGCGAATCGTAGAGCGAGGCATATCGGTAGCGTCGTGCCTCTAGACTGAGGAAGACGTGACGAGCATCCGCTGTGAAGTCGAGTGCGAGTCTCTCTGCCTGCAACCCCTCCACTTCATCACGGGTGAGCATGTCTTTGATATATTGCCGTGACTGAGTTGTGGAGCCAATCAGACGAACGTATTTCCCTTCCGCTTGCAGAAAATCAATTTCTACAGGTTCGGGCCATCGATTGGATTTTATGATATCTCCGCTTTTGATGTGCATATTGGTAATAGCGCGATTCATTAATTGGCTCGTAGTAGCCCAATTCATTGGGCGTTGAGATGACGGGCAATCAATTGCCCTACTACAAACCAAAAGTAGTAGGCACGCTCCGCGGGCCGTAACTCCGCGAACAAGGTCGCTGACCTCCTCATCTACTGTTCTCCCGTTTGGTAGGCACTGTTTCCAACTGTGCCTATGCGGTGCGGTTGAAAACCGCACCTACCGGCCCCGATAAATCGGGATCGAAACCGAGGAGCGAAAATGTCTATTTATTTAGGACTTACGCCCTTCAGTAATGAACGCAGATCTGCGTTCACTACGAATCCCTAATGGCATCTCTGTTGTAGTTGCCCGATTCATCGGGCGTTAAGATGACGGGCAATTAATTGCCCTACTACAAACAGAACTATCATTGCACATTCAAGCTGATAATAACCGGTTCGTAGTAGCGTAATTCATTACGCGCTCTTCCTTCCCCCCGCTTGCGGGGGGATAGAGGGGGGACGGGCAATCAATTGCCCTACTACAAACCATTGGAGTCGTAGTACACGCGCTCTTCCTTCCCCCCGCTTGCGGGGGGATAGAGGGGGGGACGGGCAATCAATTGCCCTACTACAAACCATTGGAGTTACGCATTGGTATTCGGCCTGGAATCATAGCCGAGCAGCCGCTTCAACGTCGGTGTCGCACGGGCAACAACTTCTTTGGAAACTATTTTCTGCTGATCTTGCTGCGGTTTCATAAAGGCACGGCAGAAGAAACCGAGCAGGCAGACGCGAGCGCGATCGGTATGGTTCGCGGATGAAGCGTGCCACAGGGATCCGTTGATAATCATCACAGAACCTTTCGGACCGGTAATCTGCACTTCGTCGTCATAAATAACACCCGGTTCAGGACGGGATTTCAGTCGCCGGTGACTGCCGGGAACACAACGGGTCGCACCGTTTTCCAGCGTGAAATCATCAAGGAACCAGACGCTATTGGCAGAAAGAGCAAAACTTGGACGGGGCGTTGGCATCGCGCTCAAGGGGTGATCAATATGAAGCCCGCCCTCCGGCGCACCGGGCCCGATGATGTTCACAGTGAACGAGCTGAGCGTGCAATCTTCGCCGAGTAGATACTCGATCGCATTGAGCACGGGCGGATACTGAATTGCGTTTTCAAACAACCCGTCTTTGTCCACCAGATTCCACACCCGTTGTCCCTTGTCATCCAGATACACATGTTCTTTTAACACCTCTCGCTCCTGCTCGGCGAGTTCCATCGATCGCTCGCGCAGTGCGTCCGCGTGATCGGTTGTGATAGCATTCTCCAATAGTACAAAGCCGCGTTCATCAAGGTGGGCTTTTTCTGCATCTGTAAGCATCAATATCTCCTTATATCACGTTTCGCTCATGTTGAGAAATGGTGAAACAGAAACCGAGTTTTCAAGAAAAAAAACTCGGTTTCCTTTCGCGCTTTGCATTACATGAACCCCACGTTTTACCTTTCACGCATTATATCTTTTCGATTCAAGGTTGGTGATCTGTATTCACCGGCGGTTCATCGTTAGCCATAAAACGTTCCATTGTGTTGATGGTTGCAGGAGAAGTGCGGAAATCGGCAATCCACGGCTCACGGAAATAAACCTGTTTTTCGCGTGGCAAGCCTGCCATGACCTCCGGTGGAATCTTCAACCGATGCCAATGGGTGGCAAGATGGGCATACGCATGGAGAATTGCAACACGCGGCGTATCCCGTTTCCAAACCGGCCCTGCATGACAGAGATTCTCCGTAAAAAAGATAGCACTGCCCGCAGGACATTCGTAGCGGACCAAAAACTCGCTCTCTTTCCCGTCCTCCCACGACATATGATCTGGATGCATCGGGAAGTTTGCCTTGTGGCTGCCGACGATGAAACAGGTTGCACCGTCCTCCTTCTTCACATCGGTCAATTCAAAAACAACTCGTACCATCCCTGCGTGAATTCGACCATTCTGGACACGATAGCCGAAGATAGGGTCTGCCTGTCCCGGTCCACCGCCGTGTAGTTCACCGTGCGCCTCCCCCTTCAATCGCCAAGTCAATCCACACGCCTCCAGTCGGACATCGGGCCCGATGATTTCGTGCAACACCTCAATCACTTTTGGGTGATCAATCAGCAAACTTGCAGCACCCCCCGGAATGGCTCGATGTTCCGGCGGTAGGGACTCCGGATTGTGCTGAATTCGATCTGCTTGGTCAACGATTGCAGCCACTTCATCGGGCCTCAAAATCGCTGGACGGACTAAAAAACCGGCTAAATCGAACCGGAAACGTTCCTCTTCGGTCATCGCCATAACGCTATCCTCCATATCCGCGTTTTCGGGTTCAGGGACGGTGATCGGTATTCACCGATGGCTCATCGTTGCTTATAAAGCGTTCCATTGTATTGTGAGTCGCTGGACGGGTACGAAAATCAGCAACCCACGGCTCACGGAAATAGGCTTGCTTTTCTCGTGGCAGTCCGGCTATCACTTCGGGGGGAATAGTCAATCGATGCCAATGGGTGGCAAGATGGGCATAAGCATTCAGGACCGTTACACGCGGTTCTTCCCGTTGCCAGACCGGTCCCGCGTGACAGACGTTCTCCGTGAAAAAGACTGCACTACCGGCTGGACAGTCGTAACTCATTAAGAACGGGCTTCGCTTGCCCGACTCCAACGACAGATGATCTGGGTGCATCGGAAAATTCGCTTTGTGGCTGCCAACAATGAAATGTGTCCCGCCATCCTCCTTACCGATATCGGTCAGTTCAAAGACAACCCGTACCATCCCTGCGTGGATACGTCCATTCCGTACACGGTAGCCGAAGATAGGGTCCGCCTGTTGGGGGCCTCCGCCGTGAAGGTCGCCGTGTGCCTCCCCTTTTCGACGCCAGACGCAGTAGCTGTTCTCAAGTCGAATATCAGGGCCGATAATTTCGTGCAGCACGTCAATGACCTTTGGGTGATCGATGAGTACACTCGACGGCCCGCTCGGCACAGCGCGATGTTCTGGCGGCAATGATTCCACATCGTGCCGGATATGGTATATCTGATCTCTAATCGCAGCAATCTCGTCCGATGTAAGGATAGCCGGACGTATCAGAAAGCCGGTCAAATCGAAACGGAAACGTTCCTCTTCAGTCAACCCCATAGTTCTCTCCTCCATGTACATTATAGTAGATGTCAGAATTAATGAGATACTCCAAATTGGTAGGCGCTGTTTCCAACTGCGCCGTTTCAGCATACCACGGCACCTATGCGGTGCGGTTAGAAACCGCACCTACCGGGGGCGAAAGTGTTCTTTTATTTTTAGAATCCACTATAATTGATTTCGGTACTCAGCATCTCAACCTCGGCAACGAGGATTTCTAGTTCATTAATGGCCCGCTGCCTTCCATTTTTATCGCAGGGTCCCTCAAGGAGCTTGGTGTATCTCTCAAGAAACGGGGTCGCTCTCCTCAAAGTGGGTCACACCTTGGACGCTTTCCAAAACTCGCTGCCTCTCCACCGCTGAAACAATATCAGGCTTGCAGAACACGAAAAGATCCAGATCTGAGTATTCATCAAACGTGCCCATCGCATACGAACCGAAGCACAAAATTGCTTGCACGCCTTCCAGTCTCGCAAGGCTCTCGACGATAGGGGCAGTTTTATTGTGGACGAGATCGATCGGTTTCATTTTCGACTTGTGGAGTCCCATTTTACCCTTCGGTGTAGGGACGGAAGCCGCGAACCATTAATCCACGCTGTTCATTCGTTCTCTTCGCTTCGGCAGCACGTTTCTCTGATTCTGCACGGTTTGCGGTGGTGGTCCCACCAATAATAACATAATCGTCCACCCGCCGGTAACGGTTAATGAACACCGGACGTGGCTTATCCGAGTGGTTCTGTTTGGAACCGTGAATCATCTTGACATGGAAAAAGATAGAATCCCCTGCCTCACCAACGATTGGCAATGCTCGTTCCCAGGGCCATTCATTGTCATCCAAACCGAGATGCGAAAAGGTATCAATATGCCTCAGTTGGCCAAGGCGGTGCGAGCCGGGGACGACGTGCAGCGCGCCGTTCACCAGATCCGTATCCACCACATAGTTCAGGATCCCTACAGGCCCCTCGTAGCGGTGTTCAAAGTAGGCGGAATCCTGGTGTAGATGTTTCGGATGGCCACCGACCGGTTCTTTATAAAGGCACTGCCCGTTGCCGTAAATCTCGACAGCCTGTCCTAGAATCGCCTCAACGATATCCAATGCACTCTCATCGAGTGCGGAGTGGAAAAACGCAGCACTGGTAAAATAGTTAATTGCCAAGACCATAATCTGTTGATCACGAGAGTAGCCGGGCGGTGCGGGTAGAAACAGGGTCCCGTTCGGCGTCCGCCACCCCTCCACAATTTTCTCCGCAGAACCGAGCGAAGCGATTGACTCAGCGGCAGCCGCCTCAATGTCTCGGTGGATCTCATCAATGTACGGTTTCATTAACCCACGCACAATAAGCGCACCATGTTTCTTAAATGTTTCCGCAGCCGCTTGGGGGTCTAGGTCATCCGCAAATACTTCGATATCTTCAACTGTTACAGCCAAATCTGTTGTCATAGATGAATCTCCATGCTGGAATAGGGGTGCCATTATTAGGTCAAGAGCATAGCACACCCACCCCAGTTTGTCAAAATTTCTATCTCTTTTGGAGAACTTTAAGCAGGTTGGACATTTACCGATATTATACCAATTCCTTACTGGGATGTGTGACAAAATTTCCCTCGCCAAAAAAGCATTGATTTTTAACTAACTTTGTGGCATTTTAATCGTCCCGGCCCTAGTTGAGTGATTCGCCGCACATTTATAGTGGACCTTAGAATCAATGAGACACTCCAAACCGGTGCGGTTAGGAGACCGCATCCCGATAAATCGGGTCACTGTTTCCAACAGTGACGATGTGGTGCGGTTGCAGACCGCACCTACCGGGGGCGAAGATGTCTATTTATTTTTAGAATTTACCATAGCCTAAGAAAGGAGTGCCGCGTTGATTATTAAAGCAATCCATAGAATAATCGACAATTTGTTTAATAGAGGAAGTAAAGCACCGAATAATACCCCAGATAACCTTTCAGATCCACGTCTAGCTTTGAAAGCGCACTTCGGATATGACGACTTCCGCGAAGGGCAGCGTGAGGTCGTTGAGAAACTTCTGTCGGGCAAAAATCTGCTCGGTGCTTTTCCAACTGCGTTTGGCAAATCTATCTGTTACCAGTTGCCCGGCTTGATATTATCGGGGCTTACGGTGATTATTTCGCCGTTAATCTCGTTGATGAAAGACCAAGTAGATACCTTGCAAGGAAGGGGAATTGATTCGATAGGCTTACTGAATAGCAGCTTGACTCCTGAAGAATATCAACAGGAATTGAAGCGATTGGCGGACGGTGAAATTAAGCTGTTGTATGTGTCGCCCGAACGGTTCCGGAGCCGCCGCTTTTTGAATACTTTAAGATCGCATAAGATTTCGCTGTTCGTGGTTGATGAAGCACACTGCATATCTCAATGGGGTCACGATTTTCGACCCGACTATCTCGCGCTTCGGACTGCTATCCAAGCGGTAAAGCCCTATTCCATCGCGCTATTCACAGCCACTGCAACGCCGGAGGTGCGGGAGGACATCGTAAACCAACTCCAAGTCGAGAAGTGCGAAACCTCAATCCAGAGCGTAGAGCGTCCCAACCTAAAGTTCAGTGTTTGTGAGGTGCCGGGCGAACCGGAGAAGTATCAGATACTTGCAAAGCAGCTAGAACAACTCACTGGAAAGGGAATTGTATATGCTGGTACTCGGCGACAGACCGAGGAGATTGCGGAATATCTCAAGAGGAAAGAATATCGCGCTGATTTCTATCACGGTGCCCGCGAGGAATCTGAACGGACGCGGGTGCAAGATGCGTTTTTCGACGATACAGCAGCTGGTATCGAAATCGTAGTGGCGACCAACGCATTCGGGATGGGGATTGATAAGGCCGACATCCGGTATGTTATCCATTGGACCATTGCGGGATCACTTGAACACTATTATCAGGAAGCGGGACGCGCGGGACGGGACGGTGAGGATTCACAGTGTATCCTGTTCTTCTGTTCAGGCGACCGGCGTCTGCATGAACATTTTATGGAAGAGAGCGCACCGAACAAACCAGACCTTTTGAAGTTGCTAAAACTGATCGAGTATTCGCCCTCGGTCGGAAAATTTCGGATGGTCAAGCCGCAGGAGATAAGATCAACCTCGATAGGATCGGGATTTTCAACAAGCGAAGTTGCTGAGAGCAAAATTCGGGTGGGGACTAGTTATCTTGAAAAACTCGGTTTCCTCCGCAGGCTGTCCAACCTCCCATCGAGCATATCCGTGGATCTTATGGCAGACTCAAACGGTAGGCCGCGGATATTGGACACTTTGCGGGCCCAGTCAGAAATCCAAATCGCAGATTTTTGCCAAGAACACAATCTACAGCCAAATGAATTAATGGAGGAGTTGACCGATCTGCAAAGCGACGGGTATTTAAGATACGCCGGGGCCGAGGATACGATGTTGATTGAATTATATCACGGGAGCAAATTGTTTGAGCACATCTCCGATGAGGAGATAGGGGAGAAGCAATATATCCAAAACAAGCGGCGTCAACTTGACCAGATGATCCGCTATGCGAGAACGGTTAGCTGTCGGGGTCTGGTGGTGCGGCAGTATTTCGGAGAAAATGTCAATAGCGATTATCGCTGCAACCTCTGTGACATCTGTGATCCAAGCCTCCTCGATGCTTACAACTTGCTTATCGAAGAAGTTATCAGTGAATCCGAGCGTCACTCAGCACCTTGATCAATTGTAGGTTCGCAGTTGGAGGATCCATCGCTATCCGAGTGCCCTAGGAATGGCACAATAGCGGGACAGGAAAGCGACGAATGGGTGAGCAGTTTATTACCAAGTTGAGCGGCGAGTTCTGAGTTTTTCGAGATATTCTGCTGTGCGCTTAATCTCTCGATCAGCAGCATCATCGGCTTTGCGCTTTGCTGATGTTTTATCGTTGTATTCAAGGCCCCACGAACCTTTTCTGAGACGTTTGAGAGCAAACTCTCCGCCTGCCTGTTCGTTCACGTAGTCAAGCAGGTTTCGCAAGATCCAGTAGACATCGGACGCAGCATATCGGAGATCACTATCAGCCCCCTGTTCCCCGATAAAATCTAGGGCAAGCCTTGTCAATTCAACGACCTCTTTTGCGGTGTAATTCTTGTCGTTATCTAACTGAATCGTCACCATTGCTCTGACTCGTGGAAATTAGGTGCCGACCTTAATCGTGGGCATTCTCGCCGGCTGTGCATCAAAGTGGATGTCTGGTTTTGTACTATTGCGGACCTGGATGAGTTGTGCAGCGATGCTCACTGCAATCTCCGGCACAGTTTTGGAGTTGATATCCAATCCGATCGGCGCATACACTTTTGCTAATGTCTCTTCTGAGATCCCCATATCTCTCAAATCGTCGTAAATCAACTTAATCTTTCGACGGCTGCCGATCAGACCGATATAACGGGCATTCGACTCAATCACACTGTGGAGTGCCTCCTCATCGTGCTGGTGTCCCCGAGTCACAATGACAGCGTAAGTCAGATGATCAACGGGATACCTACTTAACTCTTCCGCAATATCACCGATGATAATCTCATCGGCTTCGGGAAGTCGTTCTTCAGCGGCGAAATCGGCACGGTCATCCACGATTGCGACGTCAAAACCGAGCCATTTTCCAAGATGGCATAGGGCTTGACCGACATGGCCTGCACCGGCAATGAGCAACGTGGGACGTGGCTGCACCGCATCCATAAAGACCCAGACAGCTCCCTCTCCGTTCCGAGAGTCTTCGACCTGCCACCGAAACACACCGGGAGCATCCTTCTCCAAGACCTCCATTAGTTCATCTTGGAGTGCTGTCTCTAACGCCGCATCTCCCAACGAACTGACCTTTTCGCCATTCACTGCAAACAGCATCTTCGCACCGACTTGGATATGGTCCATCTCACTTTTAATCACTGTGGTAGAAACGAGCGGAATTTTTGCTTCTGAGAGTTCCTGTAACCGGGTTAATATCAACGACTCCGCTTTGGTTTGGGGTAGGTCAATGAAAATTTTCATATTCCCACCGCAGATGAGACCATCGTCCCACCCGTAGTCGCTATCTAGCTGAAAATCGAGCAGACGTGGTACACCACCCTGCATCAACCCGATTGCCTGTCGTCGCGCCTCCGCTTCCACGCACCCGCCGCCGAGCGTCCCGACATTGCGTAGATCTGGTAAAATTAGCAACTTGGACCCCGGCTTTTGTGGCGTAGATCCTTTTGTTTCTACAACCGTACAATAAGCACCAATTTCGTCGGATTCAATTAGTTCAATGACTTTCTGATATATCTCTCTCATTTTTCTTCCCTCGCATCAGGTCGGCTAAAATCATCGTTGTTCTTTAACGCTCTTTGTTACCAATTGGGTGAACTGTTCGCGCTCGGCGTCAGTCAAATCGAGTTGAAGAATCGATTCAGCCCCATTCCGGCCAATTTGCGTCGGAACATTCAGGTAAACTCGCACTGCACTAGATTGAATTAGGGAACTGACACACACGATTCGCTTCTTATCCAAGGCAATTGCCGTGACAATTTGTGCAATCCAAGCAGCTAACGTATGCGGCGCATCTATGGTTCTAGATTTCTTATGTGTGTCTTGTACCTCTGCCGTCAATGTATCAATCTGCCTTGCCCCTAATAACTCCTCTAACGGTATACCATTCACACGGCAGTATTGCGGAAGCGGGTAAATTATCTCATCATTCCCGATGGCAAGCACCGTGACGTCTTGCACAGAAACGCTCAACTGATGGGCAATTTGGGCTTTCAGATACGCACACGCTATCCCGCCAGATAGTCCAATCACTTGGCTTGCCTCCCCCTCAAGCTCACGGTAAACGTAAAAAGCGAGCGAACATGCAGAAGGCATTGCGACGATGACCCGTGCCTTCGGTGCATGACTTTTGATATGCCGAGCAAAATGTTGAACTAACAAGGTATTCGCTCGACGTTGCGCTTGAATAGGGTGTGATGCGTGGGGAAGTAGAATTACAATCTGTGAATCTGCCAGTGCCGACCAATCGTGAGTCACACGTAGTTCCGTGTCAGTTCCCCCAATTGCAGCTGCTTGTTTCAGATCTTGGAGCGTATCGCGGAGTAGCACTGACTTATCATCCACCCAAACGACTTCAGAAAAGAGGTTCAAGCGACAAATTGTTGAAGCAACAGAAGCAATACAACTTCCCCCTCCAAGGAGGCTTATCTTCATTTTAACAACAACCATCCAACAGTTGCCCCCCTCTTTCTCCCCGCTAGCGGGAAGAGGGGGGCAGTAACGGGCTCACAAAAGTGTTTCAATCAGCGTCTGGAAGTTTTCTTCTAGCAATTCGCGCTGTTTATCCATCTCAGATTCAGGGGCAAGCTTTGTTTCTAATAACCGCTCGTAGCGCTCAACGTATTCTAGGAGTGTTTCGACCTCCTTTTCGTAACAGATTAGCGAGGATAACACCTTTTCTTTGATTAGAATTGGCAACTCTGTTTTTGTAATCTGTGTCAACTCCCACCGCCACAACTTTTCAGAAATGTAGCCTGCATATCGTTGCAGCGCATCGCCCTCATAGCCGGCGTCTTGGAGGACCCTTAATTCTAGGAGTAGGTCTACGGCGATATTAAACACATTCACCGAAGCGTCCTCTGCATCGGTGGTGTCAGGAAAGACCCTTCTCAACTTCGTCAATGCGCGCCCGGTGGTGGAAATAGGTAACTTGTTTTCAAATAGGAACGCACGTAAGTTTGGATACTCATTCGGAGATTTCACGTTTTCCAGCCATGTATTCTCGATCGGTGGCAGCGATTGCAGGTCGAAATTCAGCACCTGATGCTCCCGTATCTGATTGATTTGCTGAGAATGCGGAGTTATCGCTGTCTCCAGCAGCGTTAACGGTGCATTGGTATAGGAATTCAGGAACTCTATGAGTTCGGTAATCTTCGGTTTTTCCTCTTCAATTGCTGCTATCACTTTTGCAGCGGATTCGGGGGATTTCCCCTTTTTCCGTCCCTTTTTCCCTTTGCCCTGCTTTTTGGATGCTTTGGGATTCGTTGCGCGGACCAGTTGCTTATCAAGCGTCTGCTGGTATGTTAGCAATTCCTCGCGAAGTGTACACAGGGTGGTATCGCTATGAATTTGCAGCATAGTAGGTGTACTAATTTCCTGTAGCCCACGACCAATTTTCGCTTGTAAGGCACGGTCAAGATTCCGTTTCAGGCTATTTAAATCTTTTTCATTGCGTATAACAATTTTTCCACCAAGCACGAGGTCCATTAATCTCTTCGTTTCTAACGGGAGACTGAGATTGATATCGAAAATTGGCTGAAAATCTTCGCAGAGATGCTCTCGAACCAACCCCTCGGTGAGTATTGTCCACAATGTCCTATAATAGGGTTCATGTCCGCTTCGTTCTGCTGGCGTATTCTGAATCCATCGTTTAATCATAGGGAAATTGTCGTGGAGGCGACTCAGGACATCTTCAAATATCTTATCCGAAATTCCAAATCCTTCAAAAGTATTCCCTCTTCGGAGCGAGATGTTGCGTGCCCCCGAACTTCCGCCCGGGGCAGTGGCGTGCTTAGGCATCAACAGAATGTCAGACAGCGGTTTGAGAATAGATTCAAATTGATGCTGATGTCTGTCCGCAAAATTCGCGATCTCTAGCAATTCTATCCATAAATCCCGAAGCCTCTCAGTCTGTTTGGGATGGATAGCCGGATTCAGCGCAAGTCGGTAGATTCGGTCTCGTACCGTTTTGTCTGTCCATTCTGGCAAGCGAATTTCATCTAGAAGTTCCCCCTCCTCAAGTACCATCAATTCAACTGTACGGAGGAGCCCAGTTTCAATAAAATACTTTTCAAATACAAGGTCATAGAAAAGTCCTGTCGCTTGATCTAGTACTTGATTCGCCAATTTGTAGCCAGCGAGAATAAGATGCCTGATAGTGGTTTGACGCGAATCCTGAAGTTGCCATGCTTCGATGATTGCATCAATACTGCTCCTAAGCGATTTTTTCCTAGATTCCACATTATCTGCCTCTAGGTGTTCACCGATATATTTGCCAAAAAATTCGCTGAATTCAAATAGCTGATTTCGCAGCTCATCAATTGCTAGGTCATCCCAAACCCTTTCATAAATCCGTTGCCCCGGTTGGAGCGTGAGTGCTTGAAGCCGACCGTCAATACGCCCTTGGAAGTTCGTCATGATTTCATGTGCACGCTGATTTGCCTGCGACACGTACTTATCAATGATTGAAGAGCATTCCGCAACGGCTTCACGGATTGCAGCGTAGTCACCATTGAGTGCGGTAACAACGAATTTGATACCGTCTGGAGACAACGGATTATAGACAGCCGCTGTTGGAAATACCCCTATCGGTCTTAAGCCTTGTGCAGGGTGAGGCGATTTGCGCTGCCCTTCCTCCTGTGTCGGCTTACCTTGGAGATACTCACTAAGCCTTAAACAGTAGTTGATGTCGAGCAAATCGGGATAGTGTTTGATATGCGTACGATGAATAACCAAGAGCCGATCATAGTCACTCATGGCAACTGAATCGAGCAGTTTATCCTCGTTCAGATGCACGCCATGAATATTCGTCTGTTCTGGAATGATGACCTTCGCTAATCCGGATGTGGTTTCTTGTGATGATGCGAGGATATAGCCGCCGGTTTTGATAGTGGTTGGCATTGTGAACTCGACTTTCAAAACCTCTTGAACCATCTCCGACAACGTGAGGGATTTACCTAGATGTACGGTGGTAATATCTTTGAGAACACCATCGGCGAAGTCCGTTACTTGACGTGTGTTACGCTCCAGTTCTTGCACACTTCTGCGAACACGGTCATGGTCATCCTTCGCTTCCGCCGCAATTTTGACCTCGTCAATCCAAGAAATCCAAGCACCGGGTCGGGGTCTCATTTTGAGTGTGAGCTCGCCATCCTCTGAGTCGAAGCCGGGGAGAACTTGTCCTTCGGACGATTTCTTCGGCGTCCAGATGAGCAAGTATTTGTCATTCTTCGCACCAAGTCCCATCCCAAAGGTGTCACCCCAACCGATCCGGCCTTCAACACTCGCTTTCATCTTATCTGTTAAAGCAAAAAGAGAATTTGAACTAAAGTTTAGGGATAGGTCTTGAATTTGATTCGGTTGATCTTTATCCAAAGTCATTTCCTAACATATTTAATAAAAAAATGGGCAATTCTGTCCCGTACTATACCTCAGGGGTATGGGAAGCCTTGCCCTAAAAGTTCATGTCAAGATGTGCGTACTTTTGTTTAAGTATCTGATTAAAAATCGCTGCACATTCTGTCGGGTAGAGTCTATTCCCACGCGCTTAGTGAGTAGCCACCACCCCAAAGTAAACTCATGTTCGGGTACTTACGAATCTGGATGAAGTCCTTGTTCGGGAATGTCATTGTTAGCTATCAGCATATCTCGATCAAAGATGAAATCTTTCCGCAAACCACCTAGCACTTCACCCTCTTTCTGTCTTTCTCTAAAGTATTGCGGGAGTGTAATTCCTGTCATCTGGATTGCATCTTCTGGACACGCTTCGACACAGTATCCACAGAAGATACAACGCAGCATATTAATTTCAAAAACTTCGGGATATTTTTCGCGTTGATAACCTTCTTTCGTTTTCCAGCCTTCGGGTGCAGGACCGCCTTGAATGGTGATACAATCCGCCGGGCAGGCTGTTGCACACATAAAACATGCCACACATTTGACATTTCCTTCCGGGTCTAACGGCAGCTTATGGATGCCACGATAGCGATCATTGCGCTCCTCAACACTGCGTGGATCTTCGGGGTACTGATAAGTAAGCTTCCTCTTGGGAATATGTTTCAGTGTCGTGAGCATACCCTTAATAAGTCCGGGGATATAAAGCCTGTCCCAGAACGACATTTCTTCATTTACTTTCATAAAAACGCTGTCGCGGCTTTGATTATTAAGCGTAAAAATCTCTGCTAGAAAGCCGTTCTCCTTTCGATAATAAGATTCAAATCGAATAGTAGCACAATTTCAATATTAATGCAACAACTATTTTTTACAATGGATGCTCCTTTTTTAACCCTTCAGGAAACCCATAGGGCAAATCAGTTCGGGGGACAGGTAATGGAAAGCTCTGACCCCCTAAGTTTTGGAACATCTCGTATTTACCACATAACCATAGGAACGTCTCTGCCACCTTCACTGCACTTCGGAATTGTTCAACAAGGCTAGCGGCAGGGCTGTCATAGTCAGCAGTAGCAAAATCGAAGCTAGGGTCAACCACCCAATCCCTTTTAGGTGGACTGGTTCTCCAATAGAAATACTTCAACAAATTACGGGTTGCAGTTACAGTTGACGACGGGCGACGATGCCAAATATGATAGACTGTGATGAACACAGAGCCAGCTGGTGCACTAGTTGATACAGTGTTCTTGATATTTCCTAGATGCCCCATGAGCCTCGACTTCTGTCGTACAAGATGTGTGCCGGGTACAAGTTGTGTCGGTCCCATCTCTATGGGTGTGTCCTGTGGATAATAGAACACCTGAAGGAAGTTTAATTCATGGGTATAGTTGTAGTTCCCGTCAATATGCCAACCCCCAACTGATGTGATAGGACATTGAACACGATGGTTCACCATCTGGACAGGCAGATGGAAATCTTCGCCTAACAATGACCGCACAGCACCGGCAACTTCACTATTCCTCATCACCTCCTTAACAAACCATTCCTCATATAAGATGTCATTCATATAGAGCAGGTCAGGATGTGCATCACAATAGTTCACAACGCGCTGGTTAATATCATCAGGGACAACCCCTTCAAGCCTGAGATATCCATTTTTTAGAAACTCAAGCACCTCTGTGTCTGATAAGGTCGGTTTACAGTTGTGTGTGCTAGGGTGAATCAATGTCTTCTCCGAAAAGGTATTCATAGCTCAAATCGTTTCACACCATTACACTATAATTGGGGGCTTCTTCCGTAATCGCAATATCATGTGGGTGGCTTTCGCGATGACCGCTACTCTGCATCCGAACAAATCGACTTTCAACGCGTAATGATTCAATATCTGGCGTACCACAATAGCCCATCGCAGCGCGGAGACCGCCGACAAGTTGATAGACGAAGTCGCCCAATCGACCCTTGTAAGGCACCCGGCCTTCGATGCCCTCAGGCACCAACTTTGCCAAGGATTCACTACTTTGAGAGTATCGCTCGCTTCCTCGGCGTTCCTTCATAGCGGATAAAGACCCCATGCCTCTATGGATTTTATACGTGCGACCTTGATAGATAACTGTTTCGCCGGGGCTTTCCTCCGTGCCTGCAAGCAGACTCCCTATCATCACCGAACTCGCCCCTGCCCCAAGAGCCTTCGCAATATCACCGGAATACCGAATACCGCCATCAGCGATAATAGGAATGCCATCCTTGTCCGCTTCTTGCGCGCAATCGTAAGCTGCCGTAATCTGCGGGATGCCTATTCCTGTGACAACACGGGTGGTACAAATCGATCCGGGTCCCATGCCCACTTTAACGGCATCAACACCCGCATCAATCAACTGGCGAGTCGCTTCAGCAGTGACAACGTTTCCAGCAATCAGTTCTATATCGGGAAATTCCGCCTTAATCCGATACACTGCATTGATCACATTTCGATGATGGCCATGCGCGGTATCTATGGACAATACATCAGTCCCCGCATCAACCAACATTCCTACCTTTTCCAAATCCCAAGAAGGACTAATCGCGGCACCAACCCTCAATCTTCCAGACTCATCTTTGCACGCCAGAGGATATTTCTCTACCTTATCGATATCTTTGATTGTGATAAGTCCACATAGACGAAACTCCTCATCGACGATTGGGAGCTTCTCCTTCCGAATGTGGTGCAGGATTTGTTTCGCTTTCTCCAGTTCAATCCCAGGTGAAGCTGTGACCAACTGTTCACTCGGTGTCATCAGCTCAGTCACAGGCAGATCGGGATCTTCCTCATATTTCAGATCGCGATTGGTAATTAACCCAACAAGGTAGCCCTCTTTGGTAACAATCGGGATACCACCGATACGGTAACGTGCGGTCATTTCTAGCGCATCACGAACCTTCCTATCAGGAGTCAAGGTAATCGGATCAATAATCATTCCGCTTTCTGAGCGCTTGACCTTATCAACCTCATTGACCTGTTGCTCAATCGGGCAGTTGTAATGGATGAGACCAATCCCGCCTTCTCGCGCAAGGGCAATTGCAAGTTCGGATTCCGTAACAGTATCCATTGAGGCACTACAAATCGGAATATTGAGGCGAATACGGCGGGTCAACTGTGTGCTTGTATCAACCGCGCTCGGCAGGATGTTTGATTCACCAGGGATTAATGAAACATCATCAAATGTCAGTGCTACCTTGGAAAATTTGGGTGGCATTGCATCGGAAATTTTTGTGTCCATTGGAGGTGCCTCCTTAATAGTATAGTAAGGTGAACCAAAGATTTTAAATCTTGAAGAGTAGATAGGTACAAAAAGGGAGGAGAACTATTGGATAAGATGTTATCACATCACAAGTATATTGTCAATCCCTATTCCTAGTACCGGCAAATTCTCTACGCATTTTCAGTTTGCATCTCGCTCTCGCGTCATCTCATTTCCTTCAAACAGATCGTGAGCGATTGTGCCTTGACACTGCGCGGGTGGAGCCGTGCCGAGGATATGACAGAAGGTGGGGACAACATCAGCGGCATGGATGTAACCGTGCGAATCATAATCGCGCTCATACCCCTTTTTAATTCCCGGTCCAGCCAATAAAAATGTTCCAAAGCTAGAGGAGATGTCTTCGTTTCGGGTGGGGAGGAAGCCACCGTGGTGTGCGCCATACACTTCGGGTGCACCGACCGCGCCGCCACCGACGATTCCCTTCCACTGACCGTAGTAACCGCTGACGTAACCGTGGTCCCAAGCGAAGATGACATCGCCACACTGATCACCCCACTGACCGAGGAGGTAAGCATCTCGTTTCGGCAGCGCAATGGCGATGGGCGTGCGTCCAACTCCTTCATCAACCCACGTGCGCAATGCCAACAGCAGTTCACGCTCAATTTCGTCGAATGCCGGTCCCTGTTCAGTGTTAATGTAGATATCAAAACCTTTGTCATCCTTGAGGTAGGCACGAGTTTTCTCCCAATCGATATCCTTCTCTAAGACTTCATCACGCTCAACGCCTTCTGCGCCGTTCTTAAGGACAGTGAACCCCTGATCGACAAGGAATTTCCGGATATTAGCGATCCGAATATCTGGGTAAGCCCCATGGTCACCGAGGACACCTACACAAGTTGCATCGTCGGCAGCCTCCCATATCCGTCCCAAAACCCTGTCACCGACCTGATACGCCCGACGGAAGTAGTCCATCGCTGTATCTACATTGTTCGGATCGTAGCCCGGACATACGGGGTCTACGTCGTTGAGATGGATGTGGTTCAGATAGTCAAACAGATGCCAATGACAGATAAAAAAGGAACATCCACGTTCATGCAGCATGTGGTTGGCGACCTCGGCGAACCAGAGTCCCTGATATTCGCACTCCTCAAGGGCGGTATCAAAATCTGCCATATCCGACGTATAAGGCGTCATAGAAGCGTGCTCCTGATAGGGGCCAAATCGTTCAATTAGCTCCGCAGCGAGGTCATCAGGATAGGTGAATCCGTCGGCGTAGGTGACCTGTGAACGGTAGAGCTTCAGATTTTTTCCGTCGGGCGTGAGTTCCATCAACTTAAACCGAATCGACGCCTCCTGCTTTTGACCATCGATTTGGAGGGGTTCAATCGCCCAATCGCTCCATTGACTGACCTCTGTCTCAGCAATGCGTGTATCCCCATCCTTCTCCCGGCAGATCTGTAGGCGATCATATCCCTTCCCACGCCTGTCAAGGGCGAGAAGGTAGAAGGTGTTCATATCGCCGCCGAGACGCGCCTGAATCTCGATTACGGATTCAAGGGGCGGCGATTGACTCGACGGCAGATTCTGCCAACCGACCGCGGGACATAAGGCTGGAATCGGTTGAACGCTGCGTTGTGTCCGACGGACAGCCGTTCCATCATGATCCATCTCGACGGTAGCAACCTGATCGCTCGTCGTATACGCTTGACAGGATGCCACCTCATAGTCAGTGCTAGCGTGTCCAGGGTGACCAAAGCCATCCACGACGAAACCCGATTTGATGCCCGACGGATGGGCTGCTGGGTAGTGCACAGCAACGCTTGTTTTGCCATCGCGCTCTAGGGCATTCCAGATCCGCTCCGCATTCGGAGCACGCCCATCAAAGCTGTTGATCCGTTCACCGGGGGCAACTTCTACACGCCAGCGGCTCACGCCGTGTGTACCGGTGTGAGCACCTGTAGAAAGGGTTGCCCAATTCGTCGGTGTCCAAACTGGAAAAGACGGAAAGGTCTGGTTCACCGTGCCACTTTTGAGCATCCTTTCAAAGTTCGGCAAACACCCTTCAGCAACAAATTTTTTCATCATCGGAACGATAAAGCCATCCATCCCGTAGGCGTAGATTTTTTTTGACATAAACATCTCCTCATTTTATAGTGGACCTTAGAATTAATGAGACACTCCAAGCCGGGGCAGTTCGGATACCGAACCTACCGGTCTCCCGTTGGGTAGCCCCCCTATTTCCCCCTGCTTGCGGGGGGGACTAAGGGGGGGTAGAATAAAGGGGGGTGCCGATGCGGGGCGGTGACAAACCGCACCTACCGGAGGGCGAAAGTGTTTATTTATTTTTTGAATTCACTATAGAATCCTCAAACTAAGGCCTTATGCACGTCGGTAGGGAACAACGATCGTTGTTCCCTACGAAACCTTTGAGGCTGCCTTTACCGTAGTTACCCGATTCATCGGGTGCCTGCGGTGCCGCATTGCTCAACTACAAGGTGTTGAGTACTCAACTGCGTAAGTCCGATCCAATAGAAAAAGTACAAAGCGCGAAGATAAACCGAGTTTTTGACAAAAACTCGGTTTCTTATTCTTCCGTTTTCTTTTTTTGCGTCTTAGCGTCCTTGCGTTTTGATTTATTTTCAAACAAATTGACTATGGACCGGTTCTTCACTTGTAGCTATGCAGGAACCCCGACCGAAGCGTGAATTTGAACAAACTTCCATGCCCTGCCCTCTTTTTCGAGTACACCCGTCAACCTTACCGCCAACTCTTCAGGGTTCCCCAGCCACCTGAGTCGCCATATCTGTCGTGTGTAGAACCACGCCACATCGCCCCGCTCCTGAATATCAAGATGTTCATACTCAATCGCAATATCCGCCGCATTTGCGACAATGTTCTGAAAGTAATCTCTCGCGTTTTTACCGCCTTCAATATGCTCATCCGGCTCCGTACCAATCTTTACATAGTAATCAGCCCAAGACATCATCTTGATGAGTCGATCTGTGTCTCCTGCGATGAGTGCGTCAAAGTACGCTTGAACTGTTTGGCAAGCATCCATAACTGTTTTTCAAACCTCTGATTAGATTGTTAAAACAACCTCAACATCGTTTTTTCCTACTTGTAGGTTGACCCGTACAAATAACAAGCGATCCCCTAGCCACGTCACTTCCTGTGCACTTGAGTTTGCCAACGTGAGTCCAGCGTGATTCCCCCAGACAGCTAACCCATACGGCATCGCTTTTGTAGATTCCAAGGTAAACCGTAGCCGCAATTGGCTGCGCGAGCGAGAGGGGCGAAAACCTTCAATTTGTGGTAGATTGACCTCCGCACCGTTACGTGAACTAACCGGCGGCGAGATGTAGTTTGTCGCTCGAATCGGTTCTATCTTACCTTCTTCAAAAACCAACTGACATTCGGTATCGTAATAGGAGAAGATTGATTTATCCGAATCGGTTGATACCTCCTCCTCGCCTTTTAACTGGGTTTCACCGAGCAAAAAAGTGGGCTGCGTCTGCTCGCCGGCTTCTTGGCAGGCACGAACAACATCGGGAAGCGATAGGATTTGTGTCTCCGGTGCCTCGCGTACGTGCGCCAGATATGCATCCAACGCGTCGAGTTGTTCCGTTGTCAGCGAGGCAACTGCTATAGCATCGATCCGTTGGATATAAGCCAATCCACGATTCCACTCGGCGTTTGCCGCATAACAATCAAATCCCTGCTGTGCCGCTCCGTTCAAGATTTGGCTCTGAAAATCGGTGCCCTCCGTTTCCTCAGACCCGCGAGGTACTTGGGTGGGGAGGAGAGAGTTATGCGGGAGGCCGATAATTTGACTCGTAGAAGTGCCGCAAAAATTGTGCTTGTCTATCGACGGGAAGAAACACCCAAACGGACAACCCTCATCCCCTTCATGGTCCCAGTCGTACCCCCACAGCCCGGTAAAACCGATCTGTGCTAGGGCGTAAAGCAGCACATGGTTTTTCTGCCCCGCTCCCGCGACAAGGAGATTTGCCCATTCAATCGCCTTTTGGACTCGATCCCTTTCCGACGAGATATAATCCGGCAGCTTCTCGCGCATCGTCACGATATGCTCTGCGGATCGGCTCAAGTCGTCGGAATCTGTTCCCGATCCCCAAATTGGTGCAATGTCAACCATCAGCATCACTTCGTCGCCGTGAGATGTGTGCCATTCGGTTAAATCCGTAGCGAAGGATCGCGCAGCAGTCGCCCCGACGCCCCATGTAATGGGAATACCATGTTTATGGGCAATTTCAGCGAGGCGGCGCATCCCCTGCCTCAACGCGCTTCGATCTCCAGTGATTGCAGTGCTAACGAGAGAATAGGTCAACATAACAAACCAAATGGCCCCTTTTTCCTCCAATGATTTCTTGCATAAGAACCGTCAAAATCCGATATAATATTATAAACCTTCCTGAATTTTCCGTCAACGCATTTATAACTTGAAAATGCACCGACTGAAGATGCCAAAAACTATCACCCTGACGCAAGTTCAAACGAGGATATGAGATAGAGCCACAAGCTAACACCAACGCTTTGTGCGATAATTTCTCTTGAAACTGCCTGATATGTGTGTTACAATCTGACTTCCCTGAAATCACAAGTCTTGCAAATTGCTTCATGGATATTATCGGTAGATTTTGGCTCGTGCGTTGGCTCAAATAGAGGGAGTGAGATAGCAGACTTTGACACTGTATCAAAAAACAGGGTTGACGACAACCCTAAAGGTTTCGCAGAGCTTAGCCTTGGTCCCAACGGAGTATCTTACGGAATTGGCTATCTTGAGTGGATTAGTTTATGAACCCCAAATGATTAGAAACATTATATCGGAGGAAACGATGTACGAATCATCGATTGTTCGATACTTTACAGAAAGAGCTACGTAACAAGGCCATCAAGCGGGCGTAAAAGAAAGCACCATTGAAGATATCCTTGAGGTGCTAGCACTCCGATTCCAGTCCGATGTTACCCAGACGGTACAGCCGAATCTGGAGGCCATTGATGATTTGCAACATCTCAAGCAGTTGCATCGCACAGCGGTACTCGCAGACCGCCTTGAGGACTTCCAACAGGTTTTGGCGGAAAACGGAACTGAAAATCGCGAAACGGATCGGCAATGAGAGCCTCACAGTCAAGATTGAAAAGTTACCTCAACGGTTCAACAGGGACCACGGATTGCCGAATGAGACGTTAAAATCCCAAAGGTTGGAATGAGGATGGTTACACAATGAACAGATCGCTGAGTGAAGTTGACCCGCAGATTCTCCAGATTATGCTGCAAGATTTGGATCGGCTGCAAAATTGTTTGACGCTGATCCCGTCGGAAAATTATGTCAGCCGAGCGGTCATGCAGATGCAGGCGAGTGTCTTGACCAGTAAATACGCCGAAGGAACCCCCGGTGCCCGTTACTACAACGGGTGTGCCTCCGCAGATGGTGTGGAAAGCCTCGCAATCGAGCGGGCGAAGCAACTCTTCGGTGTCGATCATGTCAACGTCCAACCCCACGCTGGGAATTTAGCCAATATGGCAGCGTATAAAGCACTACTTGCGCCGGGGGATACAATCCTGTCGATGCGGTTAGATCACGGCGGTCACCTCAGTCATGGGCTTCCTCAAAATTTCTCAGGTCAATATTATAATGTCGTGTCTTACGGCGTTGATTCAGAGACAGAGCAGATTGACATCAACACAATCGCTGACCTTGCGAAAACGCATCAACCGAAGCTGATTATTGTGGGCGGTAGTGCTTATCCACGCTGGTTCGATTTTGCAGGGTGGCGCGAAGTTGCTGATTCCGTCGGTGCGTACCTGATGGCAGACATCGCCCATATCGCTGGACTTATCGCAGCAGATGTACATCCGGATCCAGTCCCGTATTGCGATGTGATTACCACAACAACGCACAAAACATTGCGGGGACCACGTGGCGCAATTGTGATGTGTCGGAAAGAACTAGCAGAAGCGGTTGATCGCGCGGTATTTCCGGGGATACAAGGCGGTCCTTTTATGCACACCATCGCGGCGAAAGCGGTCGCTTTCAAAGAAGCGATGGAACCCGCCTTCAAAACCTATCAGAGCCAAGTGGTAAAGAATGCCAAAGCACTCGCCGACGCACTGATAGGGGTTGGATTTCGTTTGGTCAGCGGCGGCACAGATAACCACTTGATGCTGATTGATTTAACCGCAACATACAAGCAACTCAGTGGACGGCAAGCCGCAGACCACCTTGAGGACGCGGGGATTATTGTCAACAAAAACACCATCCCGTTGGATAAACGATCTGCGACCACAACAAGTGGTATCCGTCTCGGAACGCCGATGATAACAGGGCGTGGTATGAAAGAGGAAGAAATGCGGTTGATTGCCAATTTGATAACGGAAACTCTTGAAGGACGCAGAAGCGCAGAAACCAAGCGGGGTGTACGGGAGAAAGTTCGGGATCTTTGTGGACAATTTCCAATCTACGAAGATCTGAATCTATGGACATAAACCAAAATTGAATTACAAAGCCGCTCTCGCCTATATTGATACATTTATTAACTCCGAGAGGAGTCCTGATTTCTCAAGACAGGCACGCTTTTATAATCTTGAACGGATTTCGCGCCTGCTAGCGCACTTGGGGGATCCACACCGTCGCTTGAACGTTATTCATGTCGCCGGCAGCAAAGGGAAAGGGTCAACGGCAGCCCTGATCGCCTCAATCCTAAATCACGCAGGTTACAAGACTGGCTTGTTTACACAACCCCATCTGATAACCCCGCGTGAACGGTGTCGCATTAACTCTGGGCTCATTTCAGAGGCGGAATTTGCGCGATACGTTAACCGGCTCAAGCCATCCATTGAGGCGATGGCAAGTCCCTCCGCTAGCGGGGAGAAAGGGGGAGTTGGGCGCGTCTCATTCTTTGAGATCTATACAGCCCTTGCCTTCACCTACTTTGTAGACAACACGGTTGATTTTGCAGTTATTGAGGTGGGACTTGGCGGACGGCTAGATGCAACAAATGTGGTGGATCCGCTTGTCAGCGTTATCACACCGATTGGTTTAGAGCACACAGCGATACTTGGAGATACGCACGAAGCGATAGCGAAAGAAAAAGCGGAGATTATAAAACCCAACCGTCCGGTCGTATTAGCACCACAACTCCCTGAAGCGCAAGCGGTATTTGAAGCTGTCGCTGCGGATCGGGACGCACCGATGGAGAGCGTTGGGCGCGATATTCACCTGAAGCGTAAGGACTGGAGTATCAAGGGCCAGACGTTTGACCTCACAACACAGTTGGCGTTCTATCCGGACCTCTTTTTGCCGCTGCTCGGCGAACATCAAGCGGTCAACGCGGCAACCGCCATTGGTTGTATCGAACGCATTCGTCAGGAAGGGCACAAGGTTCCCCGAACCAGCATCTATGGCGGTTTGAAAGCGGTTCGTTGGGCGGGGCGGATGCAAGTTGTGGGACGGTCACCGGTTATTTTATTGGATGGTGCCCATTCTCCAACGTCAACGGAGGCACTGTGCAAAGCTATCCGTGAGGTTTTCCGCTACCAGCGTTTGATTCTCGTTGTAGGCTTGATGCGAGACAAAGACCTGCAAGCTATCGGTGAGGTCTTGTGTCCGTTTGCAGATGAAATTATTGCAACGCAGGCGTTCGATAATCCTCGTGTTACGCCTGCCGAAGAAATCGCACAAGCATGGTCAGGGACCGGGGCAAATTTCCATGTCTGCCCAAGCGTCCGTGAGGCAATACCGTTGGCGCAATCCATCGCCACGACCTCAGACCTTATCTGCATCGCAGGCTCCATCTATATTGTTGGAGAAGCGATGAAAGTACTTGGTATAGATGAAACGTAAATTGAGCAGTACCCAAAGAATCTATTGTACGGAACGCAGGGTTGTGTTCCCTACGTTTGTAAAGGAGATATTTTATGATTGAAACAGTTTTCAAACGGCTCCGTGAAAGGAGCCGTGGATATTTAATAATTCTCACTTCATTGGTGGGAATGGCAGTTACAAATTCTGCCTTTGCACAATCGGAATCGCTCCCACCTCTACCCACCGCGTGGTGGCTCGTCCCAATCGGCTCACTGATCGCTTTGGGGTTCGCGTATGTCTTCTATAAATCGGTCATGCGGCAGAATGAAGGCACAGAGGTGATGCAGGGAATCGCTCAATCTGTTCGTGAAGGGGCGAGGGCTTACCTGAGACAGCAGTATAAAGTGGTGGGGGTTGTTTTCGCTGTCTTATGCGTTATCTTCGTCATCATGGCTTTCGGGCTGAACGCCCAGAACCAAGTGGTGCCCTTTGCATTTTTAACGGGCGGATTTTTCTCAGGGCTTTGCGGCTTTCTCGGCATGAAGACCGCAACGAACGCATCGGCTCGCACGACAAGTGCCGCGATGGAAGGGCTCAATTCAGGTTTGCGAATCGCTTTCCGCGCTGGTGCCGTGATGGGGCTAGTGGTTGTTGGCTTCGCGCTATTGGACATCGCCGGTTGGTTTCTAATTCTCTACTACCTTTTTCCGAAGATTTTTCCGGGCTTCTTGGGCGCAAATCCGCTGCCTCAGATTACTGTAATCATGCTAAGCTTTGGTATGGGAGCTTCAACACAGGCACTCTTTGCCCGTGTCGGCGGTGGTATCTACACCAAAGCCGCTGATGTCGGTGCGGATCTCGTAGGAAAAGTGGAAGCCGGTATCCCTGAAGATGATCCACGCAACCCAGCTGCTATTGCTGACAGTGTTGGCGACAATGTAGGGGACGTTGCCGGTATGGGTGCCGACCTATACGAATCTTATGCAGGCTCAATTCTTGCCACCGCTGCGCTCGGCGTTGCGGCGGTTGCAGCGAAAGATCACGGTAACATCGCGCTCCAGCTGAAGTATCTCTCCGCACCGATGATTATTGCGGGGATTGGTGTGATCCTCTCGATTCTAGGGATTTACATGGTTCGCACGAAAGAGGGCGCCACGATGCGACAGTTGATGGGTTCGCTCAACCTAGGCATCAATGGTAGCGCAATCGGCATCGCCATCTGTGCGATTCCGGTGTTGTGGATTCTTGACCTCCCGAACAAGTGGCAAATTTGGGGTGCTATTATAGCAGGCTTGGCAGCCGGTCTGATTATCGGCAAGGTGACAGAAATCTTTACCTCCCACGATTATAAACCCACACGTGCTATCGCCAAGCAAGCTGAAACAGGACCCGCAACAGTCATCATCGAAGGAATTGCTGTGGGCATGGAATCCACCGCTATCCCCGTCATAACAGTTATCGGCGCGGTTGCTATCAGTTTTTATCTGCCGGGTGGAGCCACGGATACGTTGATGGGACTCTACGGTGTCGGTATCGCCGCGGTGGGGATGCTCGCAACGCTCGGTATCACACTAGCAACCGATGCGTATGGACCGATTGCAGACAACGCAGGCGGCAATGCTGAAATGTCTGAGCTCGATCCGAGTGTCCGCCAGCGAACAGACCAACTCGACGCCCTTGGAAATACGACCGCAGCCACCGGGAAAGGTTTCGCTATCGGATCTGCCGCATTGACCGCCCTCGCGCTTCTCGCCGCTTACCTTGAAGAGGTTCGATATGGACTAATCCACATGGCACACCAAGAGCAACTGAACATCCCCGGCGAAGGTATGGTTGATACGGTCAAGGTCAGTATCGCTCAATTCATGTCCTATTACAATGTAACCTTGATGAACCCGAAAGTATTGATTGGTCTGTTTATCGGTGCGGTCATGGCATTTTACTTCTGTGCTTTAACGATGAAAGCGGTGGGGCGTGCTGCTGGTGCGATGGTGCAGGAAGTCCGGCGTCAATTCCGTGAACGTCCGGGCATCATGAAACGTGAAGAAAAACCGGACTACGCCCGGTGTGTCGCAATCTCGACCGTGGGAGCGCAAAGAGAGATGATTCTTCCATCGCTGATTGCTATTATTGTGCCGGTAATCGTCGGTTTGGTCTTTAACGTTGCAGGTGTTCTCGGTTTACTTGCCGGTGGTTTGGCAACCGGATTCGTGCTGGCAGTGATGATGGCAAACGCCGGCGGCGCGTGGGACAACGCAAAGAAATACATCGAAGGCGGGGAATACGGCGGCAAAGGTTCTGACAACCACAATGCAACCGTTGTCGGTGATACCGTTGGTGACCCGTTCAAGGATACATCAGGGCCGTCGCTCAACATCCTCATTAAACTTATGTCGATGGTGTCGGTGGTATTCGCAGGATTAATTGCGAAATACGGTGATGTAATCGGTGGCTTGTTAGGAATGGGATAATCGGGGCAAGGCATGAAACATATTGCTCCGACGCTCATTTGCATATTTCTAAGCCGTGATTGATCTCGGTTGAAGACATGAAGGAGAATGAAAAATGCCTTACAACCGCTTTACCTTCAGCGAAGCTAAGGGAAAACTTCAGTTACAAACCGATGAAACGGTGGATCTCTTTCCGGATGTGACAGAGGTAAAAATCAGCAATTTTCTCGCTCAATTTCTCGAAGAAAATGTTCCTTTAGCACTTGCCGTCAATACTGAAAAATCGAAATCGGAAATAATTATCGCGCCAATTCTGCTCGAATTACGAAAGCTGGCCGATCGCCCAATTAGTATATTTTCCGGTGTAGTGTTTAATGTGGATAAAGAGAAAGGGTTGACCGGAACTTGTGATTTTATCATTAGTCGTTCGTCAGAACAATATTTTATTACTGCCCCAGTGCTGACTGTCGCTGAAGCCAAGAAGGATAATATCCACAACGGCCTGGGACAGTGCATCGCAGAAATGTTTGCCGCAAGGCTATTCAACGAACGAGAAAAGAACGTTGTGGTTCCTGTCTATGGTACTGTTACAACAGGCAGTGCTTGGAAGTTTCTGAAGTTGGTGGATGGAACAGTCTACATTGATTTGAAAGAGTATCATATTAGCAATGTGGGTAAAATCTTGGGGATTCTGTTAAGTATGGTTCAGGGATAAACCGCTAACCTCCGAAGGTTCAAAAAATGTTTAAGAAAATCTTAATTGCAAACCGTGGTGAAATTGCGGTTAGGGTTATCCGTGCCTGCCGGGACATGGGTATCAAAACAGTTGCTGTCTATTCGACCGCCGACAAGGATTCGCTGCATGTCCAATATGCGGATGACGCCTACTGTATCGGACCGCCCGCTTCAACGGAAAGCTATCTCAGACCTCCAAACATCATTACCGTCGCTGAACTAACGGATGCCGATGCTATCCACCCCGGCGCGGGGTTTCTATCCGAGGACGCACAATTTGCTGAAATCTGCGAAGCCCATGAGGTTACCTTCATTGGTCCGACAGCAGAAAACTTGAGAACAATGGGCGACAAGGCAGAAGCACGAGAAACAATGTCGAAAGCAGGGTTAAAGTTGGTGCCGGGAAGCGGCAGCATCCGTCGGCGGCTTCGGCGGAATGTTAGAAAAGGCTTAGTTGAGAATGCTGAAGAAGCGGTCGAAATCGCAGACAAGATTGGCTATCCAGTAGGCATTAAAGCGGTCGCTGGTGGCGGTGGACGTGGCATCCGAATCGCGTATGATGGCACCAGTTTGATGGATTTCTTCCACACCGTGAGAGCAGAGGCACAGTCTGCCTTCGGTAGCACCGAAGTTTATGTTGAAAAGTGGATTGAGAATGCCCGCCACATTGAAGTCCAGATTTTGGGGGATAATCACGGAAACGTTATCCATCTCGGTGAACGGGAATGTTCCATCCAGCGCAAGCATCAAAAGCTGGTTGAAGAAGCCCCTGCTTCCTCTCTATCCTCGAAGACACGACATGACATCTGCAAAGCCGCCGCTAAAGCCGCGAAATCAATTGGTTATAACAATGTCGGGACGATTGAGCTCGTGGTAAATACCGATGAGGAATTCTACTTCCTAGAGATGAACACGCGCATCCAAGTCGAGCATACGGTAACAGAGATGACCACGGGAATTGATCTGCTCAAGGAACAGATCCGGCTGGCGTGGGGCGAAGAACTCGGATACAGTCAATCGGACGTGGAGGTAAACGGCCATGCCATCGAATGCCGAATTAATGCGGAAGACCCCGATAACGGTCTTACCCCTTCCCCGGGGAAGGTTGAAGCATATCTGCCGCCGGGGGGAATCGGCATCCGCGTGGATGGCTACCTCTATCCCGGCTATACTGTGCCACCCTATTACGATTCTTTAGTCGCGAAACTGATTGCTCATGGTAGAGATCGAGAGGAAGCGGTGGCACGTATGAGACGGGCTTTAGATGAATTTACCATTGAAGGCGTTAAGACAGCCATCCCGCTCCACCGAAAGATCATGGACGATGAACGCTTTCTGAATGCACAGGTCTTTACTAACTTTTTGGATTCAGGATTCGCTTGGTAGAACCCGCTTTACCTCCGCTTACCCCATAAGAACACTTAACGCAATGGCGCAAAGGAAAAACTTATAGGACTTATGCAGTTGAGCGATCAAAGCCCTGTAGTTCGGTGATTCATTGCCAATGCGGGGCAAGATGCCCGCCTACGATGGGGGCGGGCAACTACAATCTGAAGGACGCAAGTCCTAACTTATTAAAATCCTAGCGTCGTAGCGTTTTTGCGTTCTATTCTTCTTCGACCCCATCCTCATGAGTACCATCTATGCTCGCTTCCATTGATGTTGTTTTCACACCAGATCTTCTCCCTTTTTCCGACCTCACAGGCAAAACGGTTGTGGTCGCCGATATTTTGCGTGCAACAACTACCATTACCTTCGCTGTAGCAAACGGCGCAACAGCTATCATCCCTGTCCTGACTCCTGAAGATGCCTTTCGTCTAGCTGCTGATCAACCGAACACACTGATTGGCGGCGAGCGTGGTGGGGTGAAAGTTGATGGGTTCGATCATGGGAATTCACCGCGTGAATATACCGAATCAGTTGTTTCAGGCCGGCAAATCGTCCTGACAACGACAAACGGAACACGCACCCTACAAGCCTGCCGTACCGCCGAGCGCGTTCTCGTTGGGTCTTTCCTCAATCTCCGCGTAATTGTGGATCAGTTGGCGCAAGCGGACGGGGAGATTGTCTTTGCATGTTCTGGCAGGGAGGGCGGTTTCTGCACGGAAGATACTGTTTTCGCAGGGGCATGCGTGGCAGCATTGGGAGAAACTCAACTGACCGATGCCGCTGAAACAGCAAAGATCCTCTATCAGGTACACTGCGATGATCTGCTTGGGATGCTAAAAAATTGCTATCACGGTCGATCCCTCGCCAGCATCGGCTTAGGGAAAGATCTCGAATTTTGCGCCCAAATGGATCTTGTTGACGTTGTCCCCCATCTGGTTGACGGACAAATTGTTGTGTAATTGATTAGAGGAAAAATAGACAAGCCATTAGCTTATGATGGAAAAGTATACACGAATGAAAAAGGATTGGTGTACCAGAGAGTTTCGGAAGTTAGTTACCATTGGAGAGAGTACAACGGCCGGCGGCTGGTCCAGTATCCGTGAGCGATGTTGGGCAAATCAGTTGGCACGGTTAATTAATGAATTTCAGCGTGTCCCTGTGGAGTTGGTTAACGTAGGCATCGGTGCGAACCTCATCTCGACCAAAGGGCCCGCGTATCTCGAATCCGATCGAAATCCCGCCGCCAACGAGCGCATCAACCAACACGTTATTGAGAACAAACCAGATCTGTTGGTAATTTCGTATGGACTCAACGACGCACGCGGTGGCACACCGATTGACCTATTTTGCGACGAGATGCGCGACATCGTCTGGCGTGTGCGGGAAAAAATTCAGCCGTTAATTGTTTTACTCGGTCCCTATTACATGACCGACTTCACCGTTGGCGGCGCACGCTGGAGTCGCGCCAACCTCAACATCTTCTACCGCTACAACAATGCAATTAAAGGGATCGCTGATGCATGTGACTGCCTTTTCGTCGACCTGCTAGGATCATACCGCGACGCGGATTGGCTTGTCCACCACGATGGCGTACATGCAAATGATCTCGGACATCGTATCGTGGCGAATAAGATTTTTGAGGTGCTAGCGGCCAACTGCTCTGGATTGGCTTTGGAAACCAAAACGCTAGAAGCGCACATCCCACCGTGGCGCGATGAATCCGTCCTCCGAGGCGTTAAATCGTAACTCTAATCTTCCTTCCATCTATCCCCGTCGTTCTTAAACCTTTACCACCAAGCCGTCATAGGCAAGCTGAACATTTTCCGGGAGGCGTGCATTCGTCGAATGATGTTCCACATCGTGCGTCATGTGCGTAAAATAGGTCTGTTTGGGGTTAAGTTGTCTCACAATCTCCAACGATTCTGGAATCGTGAAATGGGTTGGATGCCGTGGCTCCCATCGGATGGCATCGAGTACCAGCACTTCAAGATCGCTCAGCAAATCCATTGAGGTCGGTGAAATCGCGTTACAGTCGGTAGCGTAAGCAAAATTACCGATCCGAAATCCGAGCACTTCCGTCCATCCATGCAGCAGATCAACCGGAACAAATTCAACACCAAATAATTGAAAAGGACCATCAATTGCCACTAGTTCTAGTTGTGGGATACCGCCGCCGAGGTGCTGAAGCCGAAAGGCATATTCAAAAACAGTGCTAAGACGGTCGAGGGTGTCGGGGCTGCCGTAACAAGGGATGGAAGTACCTTGAATTTCAGAGTACGCCCGGACATCATCAAGTCCGTGCAGGTGGTCTGCGTGGGCGTGGGTAAAAAGGATGGCATCAATGTGGTCAATGCCACATCGGATAACTTGGAGCCGAAGCTCCGGCGAGGTATCTACAAGGATGTTTTTGTCATTTTCGAGGGTTATAACAATTGAGGGACGGGTGCGGTGATTTTTAGGGTCTTTTGATCGGCAGACCTCACAACGACAAGCAATCATCGGGACGCCGTGCGATGTGCCTGTACCGAGAAACGTAATCTTCATGAACCTGACCTTTCCTTCCTCGGAAAAACCATCCCGCACTCAGGGCACTCAGCAGTATACGACCGTATTGCAAAACCGCATCGGGGACAAATCCGCTTGGTTTGACGACGGGAAATCAGAAGGATGCCCAGAAAAATGATAAGTAGAATCAGAACTTCCAAAGGACCTATGGACATATTAGGGGCCTCCGATGCGTGGGACGTAAAACATAAACCGTTAATGCACTTATCGACACCCCGCACCGTCCTTGTCTGACACCTTTCAATCTTTCACCAACCCTCTCAGCACCGCCAGATTGGTTGCGTGCATCGTTGCCATCTTTGGTGTTTCGATAACCATTGGGATATTCTCAAAGCGTGGGTCGTTGGCAAGCAGTTGGAAAGGTGTTATCCCGATGTTCCCCTCGCCGATGTGTTCGTGGCGATCGACCCGGCTGCCGTACTGCGATTTCGCATCGTTGAGATGGAACGCAAGCAACCGATCCAATCCAACAATTTGGTCAAATTGATCGAACGTCCGGTGATAGTCATCTTCCGTCCGCAAATCGTATCCCGCCGCGAAGACATGACAAGTATCGAAACAGACACCCAACCTTTCAGGATATTTCGATTCATCAATAATCTCGCGCAGGTGCTCAAAGCAGTACCCCAGATTCGTCCCTTGCCCCGCAGTTGTTTCCAATAAGACAATAACACTTCCGCCCGCTGTTTGCTCAAAGAGTTCATTCAGGCTATCGCTCAATACCTTCAAACCCTCCGCTTCGCCGGCGTCCAAATGTGCTCCTAGATGGGTCACAATATACCGAATCCCACAGGCATCCGCGAGCTCCATTTGGGCACGAAACTGTTTACGCGAGTTCTCAAGGACATCCTGCTTGGGAGAGGCAAGATTGGTAAGGTGGATGTCGTGGACGAGTCCCTCACGAACGATGTCAGAAGCACTCCACGCCTCCTGAAATTGCGCTATGTCCGATTCGGCCGGCTCTTTGCCGACCCAGCGGTTTGGATTTTTCAGGAAAATCTGGATGGCTTCACATTCCAACTTTTCCCCGTTCCGAATTGAATTGTGCAAACCGCCAGCGGCGGAAACATGTGCACCTAGCATCATTGATTATGCCCCTCCGATGTTAAAAAGAAAAATAATCTAAAATAATCACCATTTAGCCGAGAAGCACAGCCTTTAACCGATCGATGATGATTTCTTCCTCACCTTCGTTCAGGGGGTGGGCGTGAATCGTGATGCTCTCCTCACCCCCACCAACCCTGATACGGGGTTGGCCGGCATCAAGCTCAGCCACGACCTGTCTCGCGTTCTTTCCCGAAACTTCTGAGTCGATACCGACCTGTAGGGTTGAACCGGTATGTGCACCGACGTGCACTATCTCCATCTCCCCAACCCCCGCAACGCCTTCCAATGCCTGCTGCATATTAGCGAGCCTTGCCTCATCCTTCGCATGGCGTTCGTCGTGGTCTGTGGTCAACCACCACTCTAGTGCTGCCACCAGTCCAATAACATCATGACGGCCTACCTTAAAGCCTCTGCCAAATGAGCGTCCGTCGGGATTGTAGAAACCGATATAGCCGTGATCCGCTACAGCCTCCATCAGTTCCTTTTTGCCACATGCAATCCCAACTGCAGGCGGGGCATTGAAGTATTTGCCGCTAAAGCATACTAAATCCGCCGATTGTGCAAGGCCTCGGAAGTAGGCTACCGGATAGATATGGGTCGCAGCGTCAACGATAACAGGCACATCGTGAGCATGAGCTGTTTTGACAACATCTGCCAAAGGTATAATCGAGTTGTCACTATCCCTTCTAGCAAGGTAAGCAACCGCTGCGGTGTTGGGTCCTATCGCTTCCTCTAATACATCAACGGTGCATCCGCCTGCGTTTCCTACTTCGACAAGCACTCCGCCGGGCACGGGAAATTCTCGGTCATAGCTGTTACGATGTTTCGCTTGGATCAGTACCTCATGCTTGATACCAACGATTTCCGGAAGGCGGCTAATTTTCTGTCGATCCCTTCCTGTCATACAAGCGGCGGTGCTCAAGGCAAGCGCGGCAAAGCAGCCAGAGGTTATGTAGGCTGCCTCAACCCCCATCAGCTTCGCGGTGTGCTCACCTGCTTTGTCCAGAAGTTCTTCCATTTCCACGTAGTTGGAGTTGGCCTCCACCATTGCCTGCATCACTTCAGGGGACAGCGTCGAACCTCCCCAAAGCGTTTGTGTTCCCCCGGCATTAATGAGTGGTCGCACCCCGAGTCTTTTGTAGACTTCACTGCCAAACTTGTTAGTCATTACGGTTGTCTTACTCCTACCTTTTTATTTTTTACAGGATTTGTAGTGATAGCCGAATATTTAGACAGTTATGCTTTTTCGAGCGATTCCGCCGGGGTCATCCCGATTGCATCAAGACGACGCTTTGCCTCTGCATAAACATCCGGCCCCAACGGACCTCTTTCAGCAGTTCGGACGTTTTCAAGCAGATGGTCAACATTCCGCGTTCCCACAATGGTTGTATGAACGTGCGGATGGCTCAAGGTAAAACGCAAAATGAACGCAGTACGACTTTCGTCTTCTTCGCGGAGCTCATCCAAATTTGCCTTGTCGAATGCCTGCTGCCATCTGTCAGCACTCCCTCTGCCTTCTCCCGGTTCACCCTGTGCCACGCCGCCCCGGATAATCATCCCGGTGCCTGCGTCCGCAGCCTCGGTGATAAAGTTTTCGGTGGTGCGATCAAGCGCAGAATATCCGAGCTGAAACACATCAAACGAACCCCATTCCAGAAAGGTCGGTTTATGTTCTAGGGCGGATGATGTGCCGATCCAGCGCACTTTCCCCTGCTCTCGCGCCTCGTTCAAGGCATCAATCACGTGCCCTTTTTCGCAATCTTCTACTGTTGCCCCGTGGAACTGCATCACATCAAGATAGTCAGTTTTCAGGCGACGCAGGCTGTCGTCCACGCCGCGGTGGACGTTTTCCTTCGTCCAAATTTTACCGACCCAACCCAAATGCTTCTGTCCATGATCTGGGTGGCAGCCGCACTTGCTCGCCAAGTAGTATTCATCGCGGCGGTGGGAGATAAATCTGCCGATATATTCTTCGCTGCGACCATAGCAATCGGCGGTATCAATGAAGTTGATTCCGGCATCCAACAGCGTATTGAGGACAGTTTCCGCCTGTGTTTCGGTTAGGGGACGATCATCGTTGCCAGCCCACTCCGATCGTATCTCCATCGCACCGTAGCTCAAACGGGTCACGTCAAGTCCCGTCCGTCCGAGAGTTGCTTTAGGTAACTGAGCCATTTGAATCCTTCCTTTCCCATTTCTGATTTCAGAACATACCATATATTAAGGATAATTCCAGTTACTAGACAACCTATAGGTCGAATTTTGATGCCCGACACCTATCAGAAATCACCAAATTTACGGCACACATGTCGCCCCGCTGGGGTTTGGGGGAATGGGTTTGCGAATATTCTATAAACATGTCGCCCCGTTGGGGCTATGGGTCGGGCAAGTTGAGCGTAAGCGAAATCCCGCTTTATTGGGGCCGCCTGATCTACCGATATTGGGAGATGATTTTTATCGCGCTGCACATAACTAGCAATCTGGGTTAAGGATAGCAGGGGATGCTGAGATTCTAGCAGAAAACCGGATTCTGCTCAAGGTTAAACTGCCTCATTCGATTTTGCCTTTAACCCTTCCAACTTCTCTAATGCTCGCCCGGAATCGACAGATTCGGCTGCCGCTGCGAGTCCCGCTGTTAGGTCTTCAGCTCTATCGCCTGCAACAATCGCCGCCGCTGCATTGAGTAAAACGATGTCCCGTTGCGGTCCTTTTTCGCCTTTGAGGATGCTCAACGTCATTTCTGCGTTTTCCTCAGGGGTTCCCCCTTTGAGGTCGCTGGGCTGCGCCGTTGGGACACCCAATTCCGTCGGATCAAGCGTGTATGTATTGACCTCGCCATCTACTAACTCTGAAACCTGAGTCGTCGTCGTCGTTGTGATTTCGTCTAAACCGTCTCCGCCATGCACAATAAACGCGCGCTGGCTGCCAAGATTGTTGAGGACATTTGCTAAGGGCTCCGTCAGCGTTGGCGCGTAGACACCAAGGACCTGTGCTTGAGCACCGGCGGGGTTCGTGAGCGGACCGAGCGCGTTGAAAATTGTACGGATACCGATTTCTTGACGAGGTCCAATCGCATATCTCATCGCGCCGTGCAATGCAACCGCAAAGAGGAAGCCGATTCCCACCTCATCAATACACGTTCCAACCTGCTCCGGTCCGAGTTCGATATTTACACCCAATGCTTTCAGAACGTCTGCACTACCACTTTGGCTCGAAGCGGCTCGGTTACCGTGCTTTGCCACCGGAATCCCTGTTCCTGCCACAACAAATGCCGCGGTCGTTGAGATGTTGAATGAATGTGAGCCATCTCCGCCTGTGCCGCACGTATCAACAGCAAAAGGGTGTTTGGTGTGGATCTTTGTCGATTTTTCGCGCATAACGCGTGCGGCACCGGTAATTTCTTCAATCGTCTCGCCCTTGATTCGGAGAGCAGTGATGAACGAAGCAATTTGTGCCGGTGTCGCTTCGCCGCTCATTATTTCGTTCATGGTGTCAACGGTTTCACGCTCGGTTAAGTTTTGTCCATCGACAACCTTTTGGATCGTTTCGCGGATCATTATAATATCTCCTCGTTTCAGTAATTTTATAGTTTTGGAAATTGATGAAATTTAGAATAGCATAGATAGAAAAAAAAATCTTCTATCCTCGCACGGGCGCGCTCGCCGAATATCCCAGAAGATACCGCAATTCTGGTGAGAAGGTTTGTATAATCTCCGGGGCTATTGATGTATAATCGGTAAACGGCTTAATCCATGAACGAGAGTAGTAGCAAAGGATTGCCCGACGGGGATTGTCTGTCGCGTTTGGTCCTGACCGATGCCATGTATTTGAGAGCCAGATAGCGACCGAGCCGGCAGGTCCGGTCAGTATCTTCCCATTCTCCTGCTGTTCTCCCCACACAGGTTTTCTGCGAGTACGATGGCTGTCAGGAACAATCTGCGTCGCCCCGTTGGTTGTTGTGAACGCATCGAGCATCCAAGCATTCTGGATGGTCAGCGGGAAGTCCGGCAAAGGTTCCGGCAACTGACCGAGGGGCACATCCACATGCCATGCCCCACCTTCGTCTGTGTGGGGTCCGATACTGGTCGCGCTACAGTCGGCGAGCACACAATCTTCGCTGAGAATTCCCCGCGCCAACGAAAGCAGGACCGGATGCTCTATCAACTTTCCGAAATCCGGGGCTTTGTTGACCAAATTCCAGATGCGCTGCGACTGGTCATAATCAAACAGCGTCGGCAAGTGCAGGAAATTCTTAACCACCGCTGAAGGGGGAACAGGCCACGGCGTACCTTGATTTTGTGCGCGCGAATGGCGGATGCGCCGCATGAGTCGGTCTCGTTCCGCTTCGCTGATTTGATAGCTGTCTTTCAGATACGCTTCCATTTCAGCATCCTCTGGCAATGCGGGCCCGTCTTCTGGCTCAAAAGGTTGTTGTCGTTCTCGTTCAAAAAGTTCCTCTACAAGCCCCCGGTAGTGCTGGACTTCCTCTTTGCTGAGTACACCTTCAATTACGGCGTACCCATGTTCAGACAGATGTGCGAGGGCCGACTTCAAGTTGTTACCTGAAATTCCATGAGTTCCCATAATCTTCCTCCAATGATAAGCGTCTGAATCGTATATCGACTTGCCGGAGAAACCGGCAGAGATTCACAGGAGAGAGAAATCAATTATACGCCGGAAGCATTTAGGTGTCAACAAACAACTCTCTGTCAACATTTTTGGAATTCCAGCCTATCATTGAAGGAGCCCCTATGATGACATCTGAACAACGTTACTTTTTCGATTTGACCGGATACCTGCATCTGAAAAACGTCCTTAACGCCGAAGAACTGTACAAGGCGCAGGAGGCAGCCGACCGCTATATTAATACGCCGATCGATGCTTTACCGGCAGGGTTTGCAGCCGATCAGGGAAATTATACGCACGGCTTTGCGTTCGATAGAGCACTAGAAGTACTGACCATGCACCCGACGACCTGGCCGATTATTAAAGAATTAACCAACAATAAGCCTCAGCTTGTCGGCGGTTCCTTGCGCGTCAATACCCACGAACAGCGTCGTTTCTTCGAGCTGCACTCTCGTCGGGAAGAGGATACCTCTCTGGAGTGGCCGCGTTATTTTTGTCAGGATGGACGTATCTACTGCGATGATTTAGTGTTTTTCTTCTATCTCACCGATGTATTCCCCGGAGACGGCGGTCTGGTTGTCGTTCCGGGCTCTCACAAAAGCGAGTTCAAACGCCCTGAAGATTTTTTCGTCCCCGACAGCGAGGATATTGACCCTCAACCCCATCCGGCTGTCGTCAATATCACGCCGCGCGCCGGGGATGTGGTAGTCATCACGGAGCTGCTCACCCACGGCGTCTTGATCTGGAAACCTGAGGACCGAGATCGGCGTTTCCTGATCCTGCGATATAGGCCGCAACATATGCTCTCCTTGAATACATTTCCCAAAGATATCAAGACTCGATTATTGCCGGAGACGCTGGAACTGATAGAGACGGCTCCGTATTATCATGTCAAAGAAATCGTCAAACAAGATTGCAGCAGCACAACCTAAACTCGCCGCGATGAAATGCTCCCTATCGAAATTTGGGGAAATATGATATACTCTACACGCTAAACGACAACCCTTTATCCACAAGAATTGAGAAAAATAAGCAATGGCTCAGTTTGACCTATTCGATCTCCAACTCGCGCCGAGCGGTATCTTCGCATCGGCCCGATGCGCGTCCGTGAGACCGGAGGTTGGGCTCACAGAGCTCACCCCGGACGAAGAGGATGAACTCACCGAATTGTTGCGTCCATTGATGCCTTATTACACCAAGTACTCACCAAGTCCACCCGCCTAGATCAAAAAGAGGAATTTAAATGACAAGACCCAACATTATCTTGCTTATGACTGACCAACAACGTTGGGACAGTCTGGGCTGCAATGGCAATAAGTTCGTTTCTACACCAAACATAGACCGGCTGGCAGCTGGCGGTGCGAACTGCACAAACAGTTTCACCCCGTGGCCCGTCTGTACCCCTGTACGTGCCACCATGTGGACCGGCGTCTATCCACACCAACATCAGGTAATTTACAACTCCTACAACATGGACAATCTGCTCAAAGAGACCTCCCACGAGTCGCGCACAGTTTTCGAGTCCATACAGGCGGGCGGTTATACAACCGCCTATTTTGGCAAGTGGCATCTGGGCGAAAAAGATCCAGGCCTGTTCGACGTTTGGAAGGGATTTAACTCCTTGGGCGGTCATTGGGTGGACAATAAACGGGATGGCGTTTACAAACCCCACCAACAGACAGACCAGATGATCGAGTTCATCAAGGCGCAAACGACAAGTGGGAAGCCTTTCTTTGCGGTGAACGGCTATTACCCACCTCACGACCCCTACACTGCGCCCAAAGAATTCTATGAGCCGTACCGGGGCAAAGGAGTGCCGTATGCCGGCTATTACGCAGCTGTCAGTGCCATCGATTACAACGTGGGCAGACTGATGACTGCCCTAGATGAACTGGACATCGCCGAAAACACCATCGTCGTTTACTACTCCGACCACGGGGATATGTTCTCCTATCGAGGCTCGGACCACAAATTTACTTGTCACGAAGACTCGATTAAGGTGCCCATGATCTTCAGCCAGCCGGGAGCCATCGAAGCGGGATCAGTTATCAATGAATTTGTAGGCCTGCAAGATCTGATGCCCACTATCCTCGATTGGGCAAGATTGGAAATTCCCGACTATCTGCACGGCAGCAGTATGACACCACTGTTGAGGGGTGAATCCGTGCCGTGGCGGGAAGGCTACTACACTCAGAACATCACTCGCGATCAATTCGTTGACCAGCGCTGTATTCGCACTAACGAATGGAAGCTGATCCTGAGCCGACCTGTGGGTGGATTGCGTAGCTATACAGGCAACCATGAGTTATATGATCTGGTCAACGACCCAGAAGAGGAATTGAACCTGTATAACACACCGCGGGCAGATGGTCACAACCAGTATCTCCACTTTCCGCCGTATACCGAAGTCACTGTCGAACTTGCCCAGTTACTCAAACGCCATGCTCTGGAGATAGATGACTCCTTGGGCAGCGATCTGGCAGACCTGTGTCTACTGGAAATGCAGAAACGCCGCGAGGATGGGGCAGATAATTGATATGAGTAATTGTTATATATCAAGACATCGTGCCCGAGCCACTATGAATGCGGATTGACAGCATTGCGATGTACCCACCATCCGCTATGTAACGTCGTATTGGAAAGTATCAAGCGAAAAAAGCCCTGTGCATAACACATAGGGCTTTTTTTATATTTAGGAGTTACGCCCCTGAGTTTGTAGGGGCGCAATTCATCGGGCGCATCGGGGCAGGGATGCCCCTCCCATGTGCAGCGGTGACGAATCACCGAACTATGAGGTTTTGAAGGTTCAACTGCGTAAGCTCTAAGAACACAAAAAACAGAAACGTTCCAAACTTTTTTGAAACATATACTGACCATCTGTGTCTATCTGTTCTGAACGTTAAATTGTCACAAACGAGATAAGCCGATGCCACAAACAGATTGTCGGAAAGACGATGAAACTTTATCCCACTCAGCCGATGCGAGTCAAGCAGATGATAACGAATTGGTCAAACGGGTGTGTATGGGCGAGACAGAGTTGTTCAGGCTGTTGATTGAGCGTCACCAACAGCATATCTTCAACCTGTGTTATCGTATGCTCCGACAGTTTGAGGAGGCGGATGATGCAACACAGGATACGTTTCTGAAAGCATATCGTTCCCTGAAGCAATTTCGCGGTGACGCTTGCTTAAAAACGTGGTTATGTCGAATTGCTCGGAACGAGTGCCTTAATCGTTTGCGCCGTGAAAATATGGCTTCACTGGATCAGCAGCTGACAACAGATTACAGTTTTCAGATTGCCGATTCAACGCCATCGCCGTTGGAGTTGATTGAGCAGCAGGAAACCCAATCCATCGTTCACGCGGCAATTGACAAACTTCCGCACCAGTATCGGTTGGTTATCACGTTCTTCCACCTCAACGGACTTTCCTACGAAGAGATCTCGCAGGTGATGGAAATTCCGATGGGAACAGTGAAAACGCATATCTTTCGCGCAAGAGAACTCCTAAAATCGAAGTTGCAAGCCTTTGTAGAAGGAAAAATATGAACTATGGATTGTAGAAACTTTGCAGAGCTGTCGCAATTATACATAGATGCGGAGCTCGATGATGAACGTATTGCTCAGTTTGAAGCCCATCTGCTCGCCTGTAATCGTTGCAAGCGGGAGATGGAATACCTACAAGCGACTCTCCGCGGCATCGAAAGCTACCCACAACTTGAACCCCCTTCAGATTTGGCGGATAACGTGATGGAGCGAATAGAGGGGTCGGCATCGTCGTGGGATTTCTCTCAAGAACTAGGATACATCACACATGTATCAAGACAACTTGCTAGCGGACAATTGACAAGATTCCCCGCAGCGTTCGCCACAATGATTGTCGGCTTAATTCTATTACCGCCTAGAATCTACCTTCGCGTTTTTGCAATCGTATTCCAGCGAATCCACACCGTACTAGTGAAATGGACTCATTTCTCGAAAACTCAAACAGTGCATTCGATTGAATCATCACGCCGTTCACTCGCACCATCTCATCGAAATCCGCTGAGACGGATTTATCCACAACGGATTTATCCACATCTGTCGTATTACTTGAAGACGCTGACAAAATTGACATATCAACCGATGATTAGCAGTCTGGGGCGTTATACGTTATTCAATTGACTCAACCTTAAAAGCAGTAGGAGGAACAACAATGGATACACAAACCACATCAATACAACCAGAATCTGGCAGTTACAAAGGGAAATTACTGAAGATTCTCGTATTCGACGGTGACTTAGAAGCACCAGCCGTGTGTGTTGCATTGCCGCTATCTCTTGTAAAGCTGGCAGGACGGCTCCTGCCGCCGTCCGCAAAGCTGATACCACTCATGGTCGATCTCGCAATAAGTCAAAATAAACAGTTGGAGGGCTCTGCCCAACTGATCCGTGAGAAATACGCAGATTTTGACTTCGCCGAGGCTTTCACCGCTATCTGCGAAGTGATTGAAGAGGGAATTGACGAACTCGAAGATATCGGGACGTTTGACTTTGTGTCGGTCCTTGATGGAAGTGACGGTGTGGTGATCCGCATCGAGTAATGTCACGATTGGAGGGAAGATGAGAAGGTCGAGTTGTCGGCGTGTTGCACTCGTTCTAAGAGTTCGCATCCTCAACGGAGATGCAGTCAAACCGGAACGGAATATCTGGATTCCCCTTCCGTTTCTCCTTCTCCTTGCGTTCGCTCTCGATATGTTTGCCTGCGTTTCCGTTCATGTGGCTTCAATCGTGCTCCCCGCCTTTGGCAAGAAAAGATGGAAGGCTTCGCTTCAAAAACCGCTGTCGTTTGTAAGAGCCGCAACGCGCATTTTTTATCTGACACGATTGAGTTACGGTCTGCTGCGTTATGGGAATGCACTCGAAATCCGTGTGATTGATGGAGGAAGCGGTTTCGTTGTTTCGGCAGAATGACCCACGATTCCAAGCCTAATGTCAGCATACCCGAGTGCCTCCGCAAGAAATTTTAGGACGCGGATACACCTTCCCAGTGAGATCGCAGCCGTTCCCCCCAATTCGAGATGACGCTGCGCGGATTCGGCTGCTCAATCTGCCATCGGTTCAGCGTGGCTTCATGGGCGAGCAAGTCTGCACGACACGAATTAATTGCATCCTCGTACCTAGGCTGCCCCGCCAAATTCCGCGTTTCCCACGGATCTTCTTGTAGATCGAAAAGCTGTGCCCGTCCCAGACGCGATGCGTCCGGTCCCGGCGGACGGAAATCTTCTGGGTCAGCAGGTTTATACTCCGTGACATATTTATACCTGTCCGTGACAACCGCCCGTCCCCAGTAGTTACTTTCCACATAGGCGTATTCACGCCAAGTTATTTTGTCACCTTCTGCAAGCGGGCGCACGCTCATACCTCCGAGTCTTGGTACATCGCTTCGATTGACTTGTACGGCTTCCGCTGCATCTATGCCAGCATAGTCATAGACTGTGGGGACCAGATCTACGCCAGAGATAAAATGTTCTCTATCGAAACAGTTTTTCTGCACCGACACACCGTCTCCCAAGCAAGCAACGATGAATGGGACACGAATGCTTTCCTCGTATAGTGTGAACTTTTGGAACATCTGATGACTGCCACACGCCTCTCCGTGGTCTGCACTGAAGACGATAACCGTATCGTCGCAGAAAGGTGTCCCTTGAAGTGTATTGAGCACAATACCGATCTCCGCATCAACTTTTTCGATGAATCGGTAATAATTCCAGATAAGATATCGCCAATGAAACTCGTCCCAATCCCGGACGCCACGTAGGATCGCTGAGTGAATGAGGGCGTCATCGGTTCTACGGCAGACCTGCTGGAGTACAGTTTCGTTTTCATCGTAATGGAAGTTTTCGGGCAGCGGCGGTAATTCATCTTCAGTGATAATCCCCTGCTGCAACGGATTCGGAATGCGCTTCTCCTCGTGGTTGTGCAGATATTCACACACATCGTGCGGATTGACGTAGCCAATTTGTAGATAGAAGGGCGCGCTACCGTCGTAGGTTGTCAGAAAATCTATCATGGCGTGCGTAGAAACTGAATCGTAATACTCCCCACCGCCTGCACCGATGTCACGCCCTCCATAATATAGGGTGTGGAAACTTTCGCGCACGTTTCTGCCCGGCACATGCCACTTGCCACAATGGAAAGCCTTGTATCCATTGGTGTTCAGAATTTGTCCGATATCCTGAATTTCCTCATGCAGATGTCCACCGTTAAAAGGCACACCCGTTTCTGAAGTGTAAAGTCCTGTCGCCCAACTGGATCGCGTAGCAGCGCACACCGGGTCGCTACAGTAAGAACGCATGAAAGATGTACCGTTTCGGTGGAGGCGATCGATGTTCGGTGTGTGCAGGTACGGATTTCCGTAAGCCGAAACAGCGTTCCAAGATTGCTGATCCGTATTGATAAAGAGGATATTCGGTCGTTTGTTCATGCGCTGCCTCCCACAATTTCTCTGAGCACAAAGGTTTGGAAGAAGTTGGCAAAAATTGCCACGTTGCCGTGGGTATCAAGCCACCAATAGGACGGCAGCAGTCCTTCTCCGTACAGGTAATAACCGTCGAGCTGCGTTTGGTGCATCTGGATCGATTCAAGGAAACCGATACGGTTCATAGGTCTCACTTTCTCAAGGTCTTCTAGAATAGCCATTTCCATGACTTCGCCTGATCCTTGAATCGACCCACTAAGCGCGGGAATCACATCAAATAACGCCCAGTTACAGGTGAACGGCGTATCTTCCCCTATCAGACCAAGGGTAATCTCAGCGTGGTTGACGGTCAGTCGGATCTCGTCCGCAACGCATTCGCCTTCACAGGCGAACCTAGAATAGCTGTCCTGACAGTCGTTCTGTGTTTGGATGTACCATTTACCCCTGAGCGATCGATACAGATCGTCAGCGGTATGAAAACGGAGTTGGAGTTCTTCACCGCTCGTTGCGTTGGTGTATTGAATCGTGTAGTGCCAGCGCGCTGCGTCCGTTCGCTGCCGTTTGATATTTGCCTGACCGAGGATTAGGTTATTTTGCAGATGCTCTCCTATCGCATAGCCGCGCCAGTAATTTGGAAAGATATCGTAAATATGTTCGACCGCTTCGGCACCTATTCGGTCTATTTTGGGCACATCCGCATAAAACCGGAGGAACGTTTCGATGGCAATTGTTGTCGACCCAGCAGAGATGAAATGGGGTCTTTTGTGCGCCGTAGTTGTAATCAAACGGACCAATGCAACCCTTCGCTATCCTTCATGCACCAACCTCACTTTCCGCTTCATCTAATCTCTCCACTTTTGTAGGGGCATAGAGAAGTCTTTGGGCGATTCTTCTGATGCTACAACAGGTGGAGGATTTTTCATAGAGTAGAGGACTTCGGAGTGTGGATAGCAGAATTCCACCCTGTCAGTTTCACTGAACCCTTTATAGATGATCTTTACAATATCGTTGACATCTTTTGCATAATCTTCAGGGGTTGTCCTATAGCGCAAACGCATCAACACGCCCGCCTCAAACAGCTCTGCCCTGATGTACGGTTCCTCACCGGTTATCTCAATAGTGTTCGCCGTAACCTGTTTCGCCGCACCAACCAAGATCTGTTCCGCTGCCTCCCAATCAGACTGGAATGTTATTCGGACCGGCACCTCACTCAGGATATACTCTACTTCAAAGGTATAATTCGTAATTGTCTGGCTGAAAAGGATTGCGTTGGGAATCAGTATCGAGCGACCAGAACGCTCCTCACCTACGATAGTACCACCAACCTGATCAAGGATCACATGGGTGAGTGTGATATCCACCACATCCCCCTTGATACCGGCAATAATGACCCGTTGCCCAATTCTAAAAGGACGTTTAAGGATCAGCATCAACCACGCAGCAACCCCAGTTACAGGTGCTTGTAATGACCAACCGACGGCCATTCCCAGAAAGCCTGCGGAAATACCGAGTGCTTGGATTGAACCGCTAAGACTGATAACACCGAAAGTTACAATGATGATGACCCAGACAAAGGTCCATGTCAGCATGAAATTATCGGCATTTTCCGTTTTCAATGCCCGTTTATAGACATACGCTTTTATAAGGCGTGTCAAAATCGCTTTAACTAATAGCAGCGTAGCGATGGTTGTAACACTTAGCAGCACTCCACGGTATTGGGATCGACTTAGCGTAATAAAAAGATCTCTAATAGCGTTCCAAGCTTCCAATAACACTTCCATCCGTATTCACCCTTCTTATCAATTTTTTCGAGAGTATCTACGCCAAGATAGATAAAATCACCTGTTTTTTCGCTCAGAGAATTATACCATACGCTCATGTTAAGAGATAGTGCAAAGAAACCGAGTTTTTAAGAAAAAACTCGGTTTCTCTAGGCTCTCTGCACTTTCTTTTATAGTGATAGGACTTGCATACTCCACCAGATTGTAGTGAACGCAGATCTGCGTTCACTACGAATTACAGTGGATGAATCGCTATTACGAGACATTGAGACATTTATAGCGAATTCTAAGAATAAATAGACATGAAAAGTAGGTAGTCTTTTGTAGCACAATCTGTTAGATTGTGATCCCACCCCGCAAACTAACAGCTCGCGCTACATGACCGTACTCATTCATAGTGTTCAATTAATTCTAAAATCTACCATAACATGAGCCAACAAGGAAATACAAAAAACATCGCGTCATTGCGACTTTGCGTTAAATCCTTCTGACTTCTCGGTTTGAACTTGACCGTTATCAATCACTGTGATACCATTTATCGACAGCGGTTTCATTATACATATCGCTACGATTTCCTGCACAAGGAGCAAACCATTGAGAAACAATCCAAACGCTGTCATCGTCAAAGTTGATGCCGGTCCTATAGACCGAAAGAACGACCTCATCCGATTCCCTTTCAACCCCAAAGACCACTTCCCCGATTGGCAAGAAGGAGTTTCGACACTCGCCATCGCTCAAACCGACCTAGATGGATTCCCGCTAGATACGGAAACCCCCGCCCAGTTTGAGCCAACAATCCGTGAGCTAACTTGGCAGACCGGCTCCCTAGGTGCGGGAGAATCTGCATGGTACGCTATCCGCGCCGTTGATCTGCCACCCAATAACCGCTACGCTATCGAGCAGAAGCCTGCCCACCTCCTGATTACCGTCGATAATCAGGTGTTTACGCGATACAATTTCTTGGGGGTCTGGAAGCCATATTTCTGGCCCCTCAACGGGAATTACGGCACAGTTGTGCGCGGCGCGGGAGGCGGAGATCACCCCCATCACACAGGACTCTACCTCGCTTACGGTGGACACGGCGAGGGTGGATCGGCAAACATCTGGTCGGATTGGGATGAGCCGCCTTATGGGCCCTGCGGGAAAATGTTACACCAACGGTTTATCAGACTCACCGCTGGCCCGGTGTATGCGGAATTTGTGGAAGATCTGATCTATGTCAAAGGAAACGGCGACCAGATCCTCACCGAAACCCGAACAGCGCGGGCTTGGTACGCCGATAATGGAAGGCGTTTTCTGGATATCACCCACGAAACCACGCCGCCGCTCGATATCGGGGCCCGGCAATTTCTCTTCGTCGCACGGTTGAATCCGTCCATGAACCTGCCGGATGAAGGGCATGTCGAAAATTCGGAGGGGCTGATCGGTCGACAGGAGGTGCATCATCAGCGGGCACGTTGGTGCGATCTCGGCGGTGCTGTTGGAGATGGCGTGAATGGCCTCGCGCTGTTTGATCACCCGGAAAACATCGAACACCCCGGCTTCTTCGGGGAGATCGCCGTTCAGCAACAGATGAGCATCCTCCACCATCCACCGCATGACAACGTTCGCCTCCGATTCCGCGCCTACGTCCACGAGGGCATCACGCCGGAAGCGGAGGTCGAATCTCACTATCAGTGTTACGCAAACCCACCAAAAGCTGAAATTTGCACTTAATTAGGAGTTACGCACTTCAGATTGTAGTTGCCCGATTTATCGGGCGTATCGGGGCAAGGATGCCCCTCTCACACCGAGTAGCATATCAATGAGCCCAACAGATTAGCGGGGGTATCGGGGCAGGGATGCCCCTCTCACATCCCCCTTAATCCTACCCCCCTTAGTCCCCCCCGCAAGCAGGGGGGAAAGCGAGCGGGGGGAGGGGGTTTGACTGTTCAACTGCGTAAGGCCTGTTAATAAAGAAATCCCCCGAAATTAAGGAGAAAATAATGAAATATCGCTTCGCTGAAATGATCTGGTACGAAACCAAGGAAGCTGCCGAACAGGACCGTGTCGCCGTCCTCCCCGTTGCGACGTATGAAGACCACGGGCCCCACCTCCCCGTTGATACGGATGTCGTTCTTTGCACAGGCATCTGTGAACGCGCCGTCGCGCGGATCCCATCGGAGGCGGTGCTTGCGCCGCCGGTCCCGCACGGTTATAGCCCCCATCACATGGATTTTCACGGGACACTCACCATCGGTTGGGACACCTTTATCAAGTATGTTAGGGATGTCTGTTGTAGCCTCGCCCATCACGGATTCAAGCGAATCCTCATCGTCAACGGTCACGGGAGCAACGCCTCTCCCCTCGACCTCGCGGCACGACTGACGAACATCGAATATGAGGGGCAGATCCTCTGTGCTTCAGTGAACCATTGGGACGTACGCAAAATTAAGGATGTCGGTGCCGAGGTCAGGGATTCTGAGTATGGTGGGACATCACACGGCGGGGAATACGAAACCGCTCTCTATCTCGCCTTAAAGCCGGATCTGGTCGATATGAGTCGAGCGGTTGATGAGAGATCGCCGCTGCCGCCAAGTTTCAAAACGGATCTGCTCGCAGGCACCCACCCCCAAGGGTCGGCTGCGCGGTTGATACCGTATTGGAGTTCGCAGACCGCCAGCGGCGTATTAGGCGATGCGACCAAAGCCACCGTGGAAAAAGGGGAGAAGTTCTTGGAGGCAGCAACGGAAGGACTAATTGAGTTGATCCGTGAGTTGAAGGGAACAGAAATACCGCCCCGCCGTGATCAGCACGAACACCATATATCAAGAAAGACCGCGTGGACGTAGGCATATAGTGAATTCTAAAAATAACGCAATAAGTAGTTTTGGGATTAGCTAAATTGAGTTTCACAATAAATAGTATAGATTGAACTTACCCCCATCCTTTAGACAGAAAAGGCATAGCTTTAAAACAGTCGCCCCGCTGGGGCTTAGGGTATTTTGTTATCCCGCGTCTATAAACATGGCACCCCGCTGGGGCTAAATCAACTGACGCGCCTTTTCCTATTTGTACACACCAGGGCTGCGCTATTCTGAAAATCAATTGGTTTCTTTCACATAAGCGTCTGATTCAGACTACAATTATGAGCACCTTTCAATTACACTGACCGCTTCAGCAGGACCGATGGCACCTGCCGTTCTCCCAACGGAAACGCTTCACCCGCTCCAGCCACCTTAAATCCCAACGCCTCAAACAGCGACCGCTTGTCCTCATCTTCGATTGAAATTTTTCCGCACCACTCCGTCGCCCCACGGTCTGCGCCCCAGGCCATTGCCGCCTGCATCAAATCCCCCCAAGCATCCAAATAACATTGATGCGTAAAACCATCCACGTAGCACACACCCGATCTGTCAAGGCGTGCCGTCGCCAGTCCAATTAGATGGCCGTTATCCGTCTGTGCACCAAACCAAGTACCATTCTGCCCTTGGACGAGTGCATCGTATTTCGGATACAACCCCATACAGGACGACTGTACTGCATAGCGCGTCGAAAAGATGCCTGCGTTGGCGTCCAACACCTGCCAGTCGTGCGGACAAACGATGAGCGGAATCATGGGAATCCGTTGCGCTGCCGTGCCCGGTATAATAGTGATTTGCCCAGCTGCCTCCCTGAAGTAGTCAACCAAAAACGCCTCCGGTGAATTGCCGGATACGATCAGGGCCATCATGTTGGCACCGGCGAGTTTCCGCCAGCCGAGCCGATAATATATCCGTGCCGCCGCCGGGTTGCCTGTGCCGAGAAAGAACGCCTCACCGCCCTGTTTGCGAAAATCGTCGAGAGCAGCTTCGCAGAGCTGGGCAGCAATTCCTTGACGACGAAACGCAGGCGGTGTCGCTACCTCTCCCAATCCGCCCAACCGAGGGGCTGCCTTGCTAACTGTGAGATGGGATGTGCCTGCCAAGTCTTCCCCCTGCCGCATTAGGTAGAGGATATCCTCGTTGTCTTTGATTTCATCGCCGGCGAAGATGGGCTTGAAGTCTTCATAGGAGGTCTCAAAAATTTCTTCCCAGAACGTGGTCAACTCCGGGATAAGCCCCTCCGGTAGGGGGACGTTGATTCTCGTAAAATCCATAGTTTCTCTCCATTTCAAAAATATCAACAACGTCACGCTTACGCTATTCAGTTTTCGGCTTTCGCTCATGCTAAGATTTAGTGCAAAGAAACCGAATTTGACCCCCCTGACAAGGGGGGCTGCGAAGGGTCCCTAACCCCCAACCCCCTTATCAGGGGGCTTCCCTTCGCAGGGGGGTTGAAAAAACTCGGGTTCTCTAAGCTGCTTTGCACTTTCTTTTTATATGAGCCTTAGCTTTTTAACCATTTGGGACGAAAAATCGCAACTCGATAATTACTTTGCCGGTGAGGTATCGGGATTGGGAAATCCCTCTCACAGGAGAATTATGGTGGACCTGAGAGTTAATGAGACACGCCAAACCGGGGCAGTTCGGATATCGAACCTACCGTTCTCCCGTTGGGTAGCCCCCCTATTTCCCCCCGCTTGCTTTCCCCCCTGCTTGCGGGGAGGACTAAGGGGGGGGTAGAATAAAGGGGGGTGCCGATGCGGTGCGGTTAGGAAACCGCACCTACCGGGAGCGAAAGTGTCTATTTATTTTTAGAATTCACCATAAATGACCCTACGCGTGTCGGGTATTTGCGGGACTACTAAACATTCATGTGTTCTGCATCTGGTAACGGCACAGGCTTCGCATCCTCGGTCCGGATGCTCCAGTCTGCCAAACGCAATCGTAGGTCTGCCAGCACATCCCGGTGGGCAGGATTATCCACCACATTCTCCAACTCCCACGGGTCGTTCTCCAGATCATACAGCTCGTCGCGATCCCCCATCGGATCGTGCACATACTTCCACGATCGGGTACGTGCCATCTTGCGTCTGCCCTCCGCTTCGCGCCATTGCAGGGATTGTATCAATGTACGTCTGCCGTAGGGCTGAGGTAGTTTCTCCAAATCTGCCAGTCGGAAGGGCGGTCCCCCAGAGCCGTATTCGGAAAATGTTACATCTCGCGGTTCAGCGGCGGTGACGGTTGGCAGTCCTTCACCGTGCATTGAGCGGGGTATATCTAATCCCTGAAGTTCCAGCAGCGTCGGTACGATGTCGATTAGATTCACCATGCTCCTGTCCCGCACATTGGTAGCAATCTCCCCCGGCCAAGAGACAATCAGCGGCACATGAGTCAGGCAGTCGTAAAAGACACCACCCTTGCACTGCATCCGGTGCTCGCCGATGAAGTCACCGTGGTCAGAGCAGAACACCACGATCGTGTTTTCGCGCAGACCGAGATTCTCCAGCGCATCCAAAATCTGTCCTAAACTGTCGTCGATAAAGCGGACCATGCCGTAATAGACCCCCATCACGCCATACACATCTTCAAGGGTATCCTCCTCCACCCCTAACATCTGATACAGCACACGATTCCGTTCAGGCGCGCGTTCATCAAATTCGTCCTCCCGCCAAGGTGGTAAATCAATCTTCTCCGGTGGAAACATCGCAGCGTACCGCTCCGGGGCAACCCACGGCTCGTGCGGATCTGGGAACGAAACCCATAACGCAAAAGGATCATCTCGGTGAGCTTCTAGGAAACGGACGGTCTGACCTGCAATCAACCCGGTGGAATAGTCCTCCAACGGAAAATCGGAGGTGGCGTAACCGAAGCGCGGGCTTTGGGGCACCATTGTCCGGCGCAGCTCATGAGCAGCTTGAATGCCTTCAATTGGACGAAACCATTCTAGGTCGCGCGTCTCCGCATCCCCCGACAGTCCCCCGTGACCAATTTCGCACCAGGTGTCGAAAAGAGCTAAATCCCCCGCCCGCTCAAAGCAGTGATTCTTGCCAATCAAGCCTGTGTGGTATCCGGCATCCTTCCAGAGTTGGAAAGCGTGGGGCACCCCCTCTGGCATCAAGGTCTGATTGCGTCTGCCCCCGTGCGAATGTGGGAACTGCGAGGTCCAGAGCGAAATTCGTGCTGGGACACACAGGGGATGGGGCGTAAAGGCACCCTCAAAGAGCACCCCTTCATTTGCCAACCGCTCCATGGATGGTGTCTCGCAAAAGGTATTGCCGTAGAGGTGACTGGCAGTGGCTTTTTGTTGGTCTGTCATAATCACCAAAACATTAGGTCTTTCGGGCATTTCGCGCTAACTCCTATCGTGGTTTGTCATACCAAAGTTTGCTTATGGTAGTAGATATTCAATGATTTGTCGAGTATAAAATTTGTGGCTCATGTTAAGAATTAGTGCAACAGAGACCTGGGGCAGAAGAAAGAAACCAAATTTAACCCCCCTGACAAGGGGGGCAGCGAGGGGCCCCCTTGTCTTTCCCCCCTTCGCAGGGGGGTTAAAAAATTCGGTTTCCCTTTGTGTTTTGCACTTTCTTTTTTTTATGAACCAAATTTGTTTGTGTCCTCAAAATAGTTTTTGGTGTCGGTATATTATTGACAACACCCGATGCCTCTGCTACAATTAGGTTTTATGGGTAAGAATGAGCCATATTCATACTGATTCGCCCATGGATGGATAATCATGAGAAATACACGCACACAATCCCGGATTCTTGCCCTTCAAATGCTGTATCAGGCAGAAATTACGAAAGATCCAATTCACCGCATCCAAGAATGTTTCTGGCAGGTAAACGATGCACCGGAAACCGTTAAAGGCTTTGCCAACTTGCTAGCAGCGGGCACCATAGAACATCTTACCACGATTGATCCGGCGATCCGTTCGGCAGCGACCCATTGGAAGATTGACCGTATGCCGGTTGTTGACCGATGCCTGCTGCGGAGTACCACTTATGAATTGCTCTATCTCATTGATATTCCGCCTGCCGTTTCAATCAATGAAGCCATTGAATTGGCAAAGAAATACAGCACCGAAGATTCGCCACAGTTTATCAATGCGATTTTGGATAAAATCAAGGACATGGGGGCCGAAATGGTTAGCCTAGCAGATTTACGAACAAGTGGGGGTGAATAGTTGGTATTATTTCGCAAGGTGTTCTGGGGACTGATTTTAAGTCTCCTGATCCATCCCCTTGCCAATGCACATAAGGAAGTCGAATTTATCCGAGAGTTTGGAGGAAAAGGTGCAGGGGAGGGCGAATTTGCAAAGAAAACGTCTTTCGCGTTCGACCGGGAGGGCGGAATTTATATCGCTGACACCGAAAATCTTCGCATCCAAAAACTCGACTCCGATGGACGCTTCCTATTCGAGATTCAGGGAACCGACCCCGATAAGTTTCTTTTTAGCAACCCTATGGACATCGCTGTTGGGATGGACGGGACAATTTATGTCGTGGATTGGATTATGGTACAAGTGGAAGGCACAGAATCCCCACGCATTTTCAATTACGCCCCTTGTGTCCACCGATTTAATCGGGAAGGGAACTTCGTTGCGAGTTATCCGCTTCAAGATTTAACCAAACGGATTGGGACACTTGGAGCCGCTGCGCCAGCACTTGATGCCAAAGGGAATTACGCCCTCATCATCCCACAGGGCGATACACAGAGATCTTTGCTGTTGACGGTTGATGATGAGGGGCACCTCTACGTTTTCGATGATGGCTATATTTATAAATTGGACGCGGAGGGCAACCCTGTAGGAACCTTTACCACCGCCCAGCCTAGTGCTGGCCAGTTGGACAAAGCTGCGGATATGACTGTTGATCGTGAGGGCAACCTCTACATCGTAGACGAGGAGGCACATCGTGTCCTAAAATATGACAGGGAGGGACAATTTTTACTCGCATTCGGTGAATACGGAGATCGTGCCGGGCAGTTTATATCGCCCTTCCATCTCATCGCACTGGAAGATGGAACCCTCCTCGTCGCGGATCAAGCCAAATATAAAAAGGATTATGCCTCCGATTTACCTAGACAGCGATACCATCCCTTTCAGTTTGGGCACGTCCCTTACCGCATCTTTCGCAGCCGTTTACGACGGGTTCAACGATTTTACGCCGATGGGGAATACGCTGAGAAGATCCTTATCCGTTTCCAACGTGAGAATGAAGAGCAAGCACAGCTGAGTCTCAAAGCTATTGACTACACCGGTAACCTCTATTTTGTTGACAGTGAAACCTTGACGTTTAGGGTGTTCGCCCCTACCTCTTCGCTGATATCTTCAGCGTTTCAAACAGAGACAAAGCTGCGATACATTTATGATTTTGAGGATATAGAGATAGACAATCAGGACGATCTCGATCCCGACCTTGGAACAAATGCAGACTTTGAAGAGCGAATTAGATGGAATCAGATCGGGGCTGAAGTCTCTTTGACGTATGACATAAACGAAGACTTGCGATTCGCAATTTCCAACGGTCTGACCTATCTCAGGTTGATCGATTCAAGTTTTTTCCGAACACCCGACTTTGAGGATTTCCGGGGTAGCTTCAATCAAGACGATGAAACTACCGAAACGTCATGGGAGAACCAAATTCAAATAGACTTTACACTGATTCAGAATCATAATCCCTACCGTTATCGGGAGGCGGGTGCCTTTGCTTACCTCAATGTAACCCGAGACGATTACATCAACGAAGCACTCCATCCACAAAACGACCGACGTTTAGACTTCAAGGTGCGGATTTCTAGCTGGGGTGCGGGGATGCGTTACGATCTCGGCAGGGCCTTTCAACTTCAGTTTATGGTGGCTCACTCCCACGGCTATAACGAGTATACCTATCTCGATGAAACAAATATTTTGTATGCAACAGGCTTTCTGCAAATCGTCGGCACCGTCGCGCTCTTAAGTATTAATGGTGTGTTTTGATACAACTTTGGATGGTATTCTTGTAACATGACACAAATGACTTCATGGCCTGTGACATATCGTTTCCTATAGCAATCCAGTCAGATTTCAGGGCATCGTAGTCAGAAGAGGCGTAATGCTCATCAGAAAAATTACGATACCGGTTGGAGCTTCGAGTCCCAAATAGGTCAACTACGCTGCCTATTCCCGCTATTATATTGTCTTTGTTGAACATTTTTTCCTCAATTTGTGATAAGATAAGATGTGTTTAGATGAGTCATTTTGGACCAGAAGGTGCCGTTTCGGGTTGTAATGGTATGCCAAAACGTTTTTTTTGTCAATCTATTTTACAATATTCTGTTGTAAAACCTTATAATTCGTCCCCCGGCCTACTATCCCATCTTTTAAGAACAACCTTCTTTTGGAGGAATAACCCATGACAGAAAATCGGCCATGGACGCCCGTCGAGGGCGATTTAACAGACGTACTCAAAAAATATCCGCAACCACTCATGGCACTTGCAGCCGGTGAGATGCCAGCCGTCCTCCTGCGGCAAGCCTATAATCCCAACCACTGTGCGGAACTTATACAGCGGTTCTATGATCGTGGGCTGATGTACGACCCACACAAAGTCGGAGACGGGAACCCCCACCGTGTGGACATCGGCACCAGCTTGGGACGCTACAATTCTGACCGTGATGAGTTTTTTGCCCACTCCGCTGGGACGCATGAACTCTTCAATACCTTGTTCGACGGGTACGACGACCCGGTGAAGACCATGTACGAAGCCCTATCTCAGCTCGCACAGGGTAAGCATGTTATGACTGCACGGGAGCCGGAGGGTAGTCTCTACGGTCCCGCCATCTTCCGTATCTACCACGATGGGTTGGGGCACGGGCCCCACTACGATTCCGTAGCAAAGCGATCGAAGCTATTCACTTACGCCGTTTCTAGATTCCAACATCAATTCGCCGGCGTGCTCTGCTTCCAAAACTCTAACGATGCGGGCGAGAGCGGTGAACCCTTTCTCTATAACTGTACCTGGTCGGATGCCGTGCAGGAGGCACGCGATAACGGCACCTTCCGGGAATATGTTGCTGAACACAGTATCCCCCGCTCACAAGTCCAACTAGAGCCGGGCGACCTCTATTTCTTCTATTCCGAAAACATTCACGAAGTGCCCTTCGTCGTAGGCGATCGACCACGGGCTGTACTGGCAATCTTCTTCGCTATGTCTCCGGACGACGAAGAGATTTTTGTTTGGTCATGATCGACTTCAATTAGACACTTACCAGACGTTCCCATTTGATTAAGGAGGCCCCCATGCAAGAAGTTACCACCCCTGAACAAAAAACCATTATCCCTGAAATTGATCCCGACGAAGTCATTGACTTCATGAACATTGATGAGACAGATTTTAGCGCATTCACTATGGCACAGCGGATCCGTCATTTCGAGGTAGAAGGTTATGTTGTGCTGCCCGATATGTTAGACGCGGAACTCATCGCGAAACTCAAAGCAGAGCTCGCTGACATTCCGATGAGACCAAAACCGTATAGCGAATACCAAACCACCGGGGGCATACAACCGCAATGGTTTAGCCGCGCGACGGCAGAGTTAATCGGACATCCGCCGATGATTGAGTTTCTCACAGCATTGATGGGACCTGACATTGTATTCACGCGCGGTTTTTTTCAGCGCACGCATCCCGGTTCCCCCGGAATCTCGGTACACACCGATGGTCAACCCCACGGTTCATCAATTTTCGACTACGAAGGCAGCTCTCCGCGGTTGCTGCGGGTCCTCTACTATCTCGACGACCTCATCCCAAAACGGGCACCGTTTCGACTTATTCCGCGGAGCCATCTCTCCTTCCACGCGCAGGCCAGTCCTTACGTGCGCTATAAGTCCCATCCGGAAGAACTCACCCTGTGTTTGAAAGCTGGATCGGCAGTCATCATTCCAAGCACTATGTTCCATGCCACGCACCCGAATACGGACAAGTCGCCTAGAGAACTGATCCAGTTCGGTTATCGACCGGCTTGGGCGGGACCGATCCAACCGATGAAAGAGTGGGATCCCAAATTGGTCGCCAACGCACCGGAGCAAGCCAAGCCATTCTTGCAAAATCTCAACACCACCGGAGACACTTGGAAACTTGAACATAAACCGAAAGGGATGACGACCGACGCAGCCGGAATCAATCCGAGTCGTTGGAACGACTGAGCAAAAAAACGAATGAAAATCACGCAGCTAGAACGCACCGTTGTCTGTGTGCCGTTTCTGTCCGGAATTCTACCACCGCCCGAATACGAGGAGTTCAGCGAATCTTATCCCGCACCCCTTGGGGAGAGAAGACAGGATGTGCTGCGTATTCACACGGATGAAGGAATTACTGGAATCGGTATGACCGGACCCTATTTCGGTGACCGTGATGAGCCACCTCCAGATTTAATTGGAGTGGATCCGATCAACTTTGAACCGCGCAGCTTGGGCGGTGGTGGATACGATATTGCCCTACTGGACCTAATCGGCAAGGCAACTGGCTTGCCTTTGTATCGTATCTTCGGTGGCAAATTCCAAGACCGGGTGCTTGTCGATTACTGGATTGGACGTATGGGACCGGAGGCGTCAGCCGCCGCTGCCAAACGAGCGGCAGAATTGGGCTTCCACGGCATCAAGATAAAATGTACCATAGATGATGGAAATGTGGCAGATCGAGTGCACGCCATGCACGAAGCTGCGCCCTCACTACGGATTGTCCTAGATCCCGGTCACCGATTTCACACCGTCGGACAAGCGTTGGCGTTGGCACGCGAAATCGAAGCGTACGATATCGTCTTTGAAGACCCAATTCCCAAAGATAATATAGAAGATTATCGACGGCTCAAGGAAGAGACATCAATTCTCATTGCGCCCCATCTGCAGAATCCACGTCAAGTGATTGAAATGGTATATCTGGAGGCTGTGGACGGGATTAATGTCGCACCTTCAGACTGGGGTTTTTTGGACATGGCACGGATCGCAGAGGCTGCCGACATTCCCGTGTGGCAGGCCTCCAATGTTGATCTTGGAATCTTCGATGTATTCCGTCTCCACGCTTCCGCCGCCACCCCAAATTGCACCTTGGGCAGCGACCTATGCGGTAACTTCGTCCACAAACACAGTCTGCTTGCTGAACCTCTGGTCCAAGATGGTTATGCGGTAGTCCCCGACAAGCCGGGGTTGGGCGTCGAGCTCGACGAAGATGCAGTACAACAATACACAATCCGTTCATAAATGTCGGGAAGATATAAATCATGCTTCAGGAAATCGCAGGGCTACTTTCGGCAGAAGAGAGTTACTAATCCCAACCTGTATAGCTCAAACAAAGGAGGGCTCACCGGATGAACCCGCCTACACCCATTCGCGCTGCGGTAATTGGTCTAGGCCGCGCTGGCTGGAATATCCATGTCCGCACAATGCAGGAACGTGAGGATTTTGACGTGGTCGCTATTGCCGACCCTGACCCTGACCGCCAACAACAAGCAAAAGAAGAAACTGGTGCACAACCATTCGACGACCTTGCTTCCTTACTAAAGGGCTGCGACGCTGAACTCATCGTCGTCGCGACAGCATCAATAGATCACGCGAACCACTCGATTGCCGCACTTGAAGCTGGACGACACGTTCTGACCGAAAAGCCGATGGCAACCGCTTTGGAAGACGCAGATCGTATGCTCGCCGCTGCGGAGAAGGCGGGCAAAATCCTAACTGTCCATCAGAGTCGCCGCTGGGGTGAAGACTTTGCCTTTATCCAGCAGATGCTGAAGGACGAACGTTTAGGACATGTATTCTTTATCCGTTCAGGCGGTTACGGTTATCGCCGTCGCAATGACTGGCAGACATTGCGGAAATACGGTGGCGGGCTGCTCAACAATAATGGTGTACACGTCGTCGATCAGTGTGTCATTCTCATGGACTCGCCTATCGTGGATGTCTTCGGAGACCTTCAGCAGATCCTCCAACCGGGCGACACAGAAGACCACCTTAAAGTGGTGATGCGGGGCGAAAATGGTCGGGTAATTGATCTGGAACTCACAAGTGCTTGTGCAGCCTCCCTGCCTTCATGGACGCTCATGGGGACCCGCGGCACGTTGACCGTTACAGAGGGAACAGCTGTGCTACACTACGTGAAAGACGACTTAACCCCGCTCGAAGCGATTGATAGACCCCTAGCAACTGAGCGTAAATATGGCGTTGAAGGCGGCGATGAAATTGAATTTGAAAAAGTAGAACTTGAAGCCAAGGCACCTTCTGGCATATCGTTCTACGACCAACTGTGCGATGCCATTCGCAACGGTGGTCCCCCGCCGGTTGATCCAGCGACAGCGCGTGAGACAATTCGCGTAATGTCCGAAGCACGAAAGGGGACACAATTTCCAGACCGATCGTGAGTCGGTCTGGTTTTCTGATAGCATAGCCCCGAAAGGAAATTACCATGCCACAACCACGCATCATGTTCTATCACGATGGACGTCATCCGCTCATCTATATGTACGAGCCACCGATGCAGAAAGAAGAGTATGAGGCAGCGGTTGACGAGTTGGTCGGTACGCCCGTGGATGCGCTTATGTTTTGCCTAGGGGATGGGCGCACTGTCCTGCACGATACGAAGGTTGGCGAGCTCTGGGGACACAATGTCGAAAAATGGCCCCACCTCATCTTCCGCCGAGCACATCAAAACGCCAAACACCTGATCGAGTCGGGAAATGATCCGTTAAGAATCGTCTGTGACCGTGCCCATGCGAAGGGGATGCTGATTTATCCCACGCTTCTGGTGCAGCAAGGGCGAGGGCCCCGCGACCAAGATGTGCGCTGCTCCAACTTCCGTTTTGACAACCCACACTTAGAGATTGGTGCGCGTGGCGATCTGGATGCTGACTTCCCCGGAGTCACCTGCCTCGACTTCAAGCACGAGGAAGTGCGCGCGGAACGGTTCGCGCTCATTGAGGAAACCCTGAACAACTATCCGATTGACGGCTTTGAATTGCAGCTCAACTATACGCCCTACTACTTTCACCCGGACGAAGTTGAAGCCGGGCGGGAGATTATGACAGCGTGGGTTCGGCGGGTCTATGAAGCCGTTAAGGGTAGCGGCGCAAGACGCGAATTGGCAATTCGCATCCCCGCAAGTCTCGAAGGTTGTTCACAAGTAGGTATGGACGTGCGCGATTGGATAGAGCAAGGTATCGTAGATATCGTTATCGGGCAGACGTTTTCGGGACCGGAGTTAGTGGACTCAACAGTCAACTTCCGTCCGCTGGTCGAAGCAGCCGAAGGCACGAACTGCCGGGTCCATGCTGCCATTCAGAGCCACGTAGATTCTGACCGCTTGGGAGAAGCATCCATTGAAATGGTTCGTGCCACCGCCTGTAATTACTGGGTGCAGGGAGTTGATGGGCTCTACCTAGCGCACTGGTTCGGCAATTGGCCCTATCAGGCGGATTTCTACGAAAAGCTGCGGGAACTGCCCCACCCGGAGGTAATGGCTCCCAAGGATAAATACTACTACGTTCCCACGGAAACGGGCCGCTATCCAAAACCCCCTACGGAGCCCGGCATCGTTATGTCATTGCCGGCTGCATTGGCGGTGAACCAACCTACTGAAGTGAAATTTAAGATTAGCGATGACCTGCCACGTTGGAATCAAGTTGGGCGAATCTACGAAGTCCTCCTCCGTGTGAGAATCATGAATACGACAGAACTGGAGAGTCTCCGCTTCCGGCTAAATGGAGCAGACCTACCAGATGAACTGCTACGCAAGCTGAACGAGATGTACCGGATGAGCGCGCCGCGCTACCGCACCGGATCGGGCTACTGGTTCATCTATCGACTGGATGAAGCGCACTGGCCCCAACGCGGCGACAATACGCTCGAAGTTACGCTGCTGAAACGTGATCCGGGCATAATTCCTGAAAGCTATATCCGCGATGTGGAGTTGGAGGTAAAGTACCTGATGGGTAAGCATTTTCATCGGGGACAGGATGCGGATTTGGGTCCATACGAACACTCCGGAATTTAATTCTTGGTTGGCAATAAGGAGACATCACATGCCTCAGACTGATTCTTTGCCCTTGGGCACAGCAAAACAACTCCTCTTCGACGATGCCCTTGTGGAAGCGAAAGAGGGGTTTACCATTACCATGAACCCTGCCACACGGACCAATACGCCCATAATAGCACCCGAAAAGCCGTGGGAACAACGCGGATGCAGTAACCCCACAGTGATGCTGGACGAAGGCGTCTACAAAATGTGGTATTCTGCCAACGGTGAAGACGGAACTCCACGAGACTGCTACGCCACATCTACGGATGGAATTCACTGGGAGCGTCCCAACCTTGGATTAGTCGACTACCAAGGCTCGCGGGAAAATAATATCATCTCTCTCAATCTCAATCACGGAAGTATCTTCAAAGACCCATCCGCCGAACCTGAACGACGTTTCAAGTGCATTCTTGGTGCTGGTAAATATGACTACGTAGCGGTATATGGAGGTGGGGCCCGGTTCCGGTACGACGAGGACCCACCGGAAACATGGCATTACGGCAGTGTCGGTGGCTTATATTCGCCTGACGGCATCCATTGGACTCCCTGTGAAAAGCTGATTATGCCGTGGTACACGGATACAAGGAATGTGGCTTTTTGGGATGACCGCATCCAGAAGTACGTGGCGTATGTCCGCTGGAACGAATACCTGCGGGTGGAAGATGGGGCACAGCGAGGGTCTTTTGACTACCGCGCTATCGCCCGGTCAGAAAGCACGGACTTCGAGAACTTTCCTGTGCCAGAAAAAATCCTCGAACCTGATTTCGATGACCCCGAAGATACAGATATGTGGGGCGGTGGTCTCTACGACACGGCAGCGGTGAAGTATCCCCTCGCAGACGACGCATACTTCATCTTCACCGCTGCGTACTATCACACCACTGACGCATTGGACATCCAACTTGCGGCCAGCCGTGATGGGATACATTTCACACGATGGCGAGAACCTTTTGTGCGGCTCGGTCCCAATGGTGCTTTCGACTCGATGATGCTCTATATGGGAGTTGGTGTGTTGCCTATCGGCGACGAGCTTCGGCTCTACTACACCGGCTATGACCAACCCCACGACAAAGTCACCAGCGAAGAATACCGTCCAGCTATCGGATCTGCGCTGCTGCGTCTCGATGGTTTTGTCTCCCAAGACGCCGCCGGACAGGAAGGATGGCTGACCACACTTCCCTTCACTTGCGAAGGGAGTCACCTAGAGGTAAATATGGACGGCAGTGCCAGAGGTTGGCTCAAGGTCGAAATCTTGGACGAGGGGATGCGGCCATTGAAAGGTTTCACGGAGGCGGGAGCAGATCGCCTAGGTGGAAGCAGCACATCCCAGATCGTAACCTGGGATGGCAAACGAGACCTCTCAGCACTCAAAGGGCAAACGGTGCGCCTGCGGTTCGTGGGACAGTCAGTGAAGTTGTATGCGTTTCAACTCCAATAACAGAAGGGGACCAGTCCAAATGAAGGGGCAACTTTCTTCAGCACATATTGATGCGATAAACCAACGTCGGCGGGTGATTATTAACTTTGACGTTATTTCAGCGGACGGTGCAAGGTTCGCCACCAAAGAGATCGAGCGGTTGGTTGAGTGGAAGTTTATGTTCGCTGACGAGTCGGGGACGCACATCGACAGTATCTATTGGAGTTGGGGTGAGGGGCATCAAGCACCTTATCCGAGCGACGTCCTACCCCTCTACGATTCGCCCGGATTCAAAAAGTGGGCGGACGACGGTATCAACATCGTGCAGGTGTTTCTTGAAGCGTCGAAGCAGCGGGGCATTGAAGCGTTCTTTTCTTACCGGATCAACGGTTCGGACAATGACTTGGGGCCCGTCGCGGAAATCCCGATGAAGGAAGCCCATCCCGACTGGCTTATCCACACATGGAACGCCAACGGTTACTGGAACTTTGCCATTGAGGGTGTCCATGAATACAAGTTGCGTATTCTCCGTGAAGCAGCGGAGCATTACGACTTTGACGGTATCGAACTGGACTTTGCGAGGGTCTGCCCCGTCTTGCCACCGGGGCATCAGTGGGAGTACCGCGATAGGCTCACCGATTTCATACGAGCGACACGAGCGATGCTGCTAGAGGTTGAGCGTAAACGCGGACGTCCATTTCTACTAGCAGCACGCATCCCCGAAAACTTAGAAGGGTGTCATTTTGATGGTATCGACGCCGAAACGTGGGCGCGGGAGGAATTGCTGGATATCTTCGTCATGGGATGTAGATCATTCGATGTGGATATCCCAGCGTTTCGCAGAATCACGGAGGGAACAAATATCAAACTCTATCCGTGCATTGACGATCACCACGCCTCAGATGGCTACCAGTGGCCCCCTATTGAGGTGATGCGCGGCGTGGTGGCGAATTGGTATCAACAGGGCGCAGATGGGGTACAGACCTTCAACTTTGCTCATGCAACGCCGGAAGGAACGGATCGCGTCGTCGGTCAGATGTACCTAGAGAAGGGATGGCACACGCATCGTCAGGCATATCAAGAAATCGGTGATGTGGATGCCCTTAAACATAAGAACAAGATCTTCGTTGTGCAGCGGCGTGGTGGGGGGCACGGTACGACCGTCATACCCAATCCGGAGGATTGGAGTACGCCCCGATTCATGTACTTCAACACAAATATGTTCGGGCAGCTGCCTGCCTCCTTAGACAACAACGGGGAAGTGGACACCCTCTTAACAATCGCCGTTGCTGATGATATGGCTGCGAATGCCGATCGCGTTGATCAAATTACACTCCGCTTGCTGCTGTCCGATCCGGATGCACCCCCCTCTATCCCCCTGCGAGCGGGGGGAGTAGGGGAAGATCAACGGCTGCAGCAGGTTACGGTGGCGACCATCGGTCACCCCGGCACCCTTCAGAACACCCCTGCAGCGAAAGGGATCGAGGACCAGATCGAGGTGCGAATCAACAATATCCGCTTACGTGCACCGACAATACTGGAAGGTTGGCTGGTATTTGCAGTCCAACCCAAGTTTCTAGCGGTCGGCGATAATCTTGTCGGCCTACGAGTGACACAACGTCCCGCGGATGCCCAACATCAAATTCTAATTGAGAAACTTGAGATACACCTCGAATATCGCTAGTGTATGTTGATTAACTTCGAGAAAATCTTAATCTAAAATCTTAGTAAAGAATGATAATCGAAAACCAACACTACATGATCCGTTCGGGCAACTCGAACAATATCTATTGGGAACAGGGCATCTATCCAGACTGGACAGCCCTCAGCGCGTTCCGTCACTTCCCTGACCAGCGGATAGGTACAGGTGTTGAACCGCACTATCACGATAATGATGAGATGTGGCTGTTTACCGCCGGTCGCGGCGAGGTATGGCTAGATGACCAACGCTTCGAGGTTATTCCCAATACGCTGGTCTACACGCCGATGGGCGTCGTGCATCGGTTTCAGATGTTTACCGGCTACGAGAATAACGCCATCGTGACACAGCTTGAGCGGCAGAAACGACCGATACATATCTTGGTTGAGGAAGCGGGGCCGCCGATCCCGACCGTTCCGGGATTCGTCGTTCCCGGCAAGAGCAACACCGGTCCCATCCCAAATCGGGGTCCACGTTGTCCGTTAAGTGAGTGGCGAGCCGTCACATTCGACCCTGGTGAGGGAATTGAGGAAGCTCCCTTGATCTGTAATGAGCACTGGTTGGTTATCAGCGGAACGATCAATCTGACCGTTGATGGATTGGAATTTGAGTTGTCGGGTGAGGATTTGGTGTTGCTCAAAGCTGGGGCTGTGAGGCAGATTAGTTCGGTTGAGGGTGCTCGCGTCATTCTGGCTCGCGAGTAGATCTATGGCAGCTCACCTAGGCACATCGGGCAGCCAAAAAGCAAAAAGTGATAAAGAAGACACTAGGACACAAGAAGGACCAGAAAATGGGGAAATGGCCCAACAAGCGATTAACTTCCGTCATCTCGTTTTCTGTCTTTTGTGACTTTGTGCCGTTGCATTAAATTTCACTCACTTTCTCACTTTCCCACCTACGCATTCTCATTTGACTCCCCCATCTCTGCTTCGTTGAGCTTACCAAGGAAATACGGCACACCGAAAAAGAGCAGACTTACTGTCATCGGGCTCAACTCTACCGCGCCCCGACGTTTCGGGTCATCGCTCCAATCCTGATCCGCAATCAGTCGTCGAAGCACTGCCCTGCCCATCTTCAAATATTTCCGATTACCTGTCAGTTGGTAGGCATAGGCAAGATGTCGGCAGATGATACCGCCATAACGCTGTTCCATGGCAAATTCGGCGTTAAGGGGATCTGGATAGCCGCAAAACCAATCTACGGCACGGCGGTAAACTTCCGCAACATCCTCCCGTCCAGTCATGCGGTGGAATAGCTCCAACCCAACCATCAGGTAGTGGGTCTGATAGCCCTTCTGTTCTTCCATTGGTAACACGCGGATGGGCGGCTCCGAGTCCGGAGAAGGAATGTCTTTACGACTACCTCTCAATCCCCAAAATTCCTCATTAGTGAAAGGTGGAGCGGTTCCCATCTCCACCGCCAATGTGGTGCCTTCCGTCGCCATGCCGTAGGGTCCCTGGTTCGGCAGTTTATCCGATGTCGAGACCTGAAACCGCTTGTGCCAGCTGCCGTCCTCGTTCTGTCCACGGGCAATTACGGTGTAGACCCCTTCAGCTCGTTCCATGAACCGCGATTCGCCGGTGATTTCGTATAGGTAGAGCAACCCGCGAAGCACATTGGCGATACTCCGCAAACTGAAGCTATAGGTGGGGTCCTCCGTCCATCGGTAGCGCAAAAGGAATTCCCCTGCCTCCTGAAGCACCTCATAAGTTCGTAGATCGCCTGTCAGATAGTAGTAATCCATCCAGCCATCCAAAAAGGTGTGCGACGCACAAGGCTCATCACCGAAATGATCCGTGCTATGCCGAAAACAACCGCCGACCATATAAGGGCGAAATGGGTGGAAATGGCACGTATCCACGTCAACCGAGTGTCGCGTCATGGATTCACCCAACTGGAAATAGCCAGCTCTGCTCGTCCGTAGATACTGAATCCAGACGCCGTGGCGCGGATCCCATTCACTGTTGCACCACCCCCACCGACCGTAAAACCGCCAATCGTTTGCTTCTTGCTCCCATGCGACAAGCGCGTCTCCCCAATCGAAAAATCCGTACCAGCGGCCGAGTTGAATGTTCCGTATCAACCAGTCCAGAAAACCGGTCATCATCCGCTCGGATTCCGGGAACTGTTTTGTAGCAACAGGAGCAAATCCGCCGGTCACCTCACAATGCGCCGCCCATTCTGGATCGATAGCAACGTGCGGTGGTGTCAGCAGTCTTCGCAGCCGGTCAGGAATGTGGTTACCCTCCTTCGCTTTATAGAAATAGACGAAAAATTCGCTCGTTTTCGCTGTACCGGTGCCGTCGGCATAGACCCCTTCACCCTCCTCCCACGCCACCACCTCTGCATATCGTTTGAAACTGAGCCGTTTTCCATCAATGTCTTTCCAGAGGAAAACATCAATGCCTTTCCCATTTCCTGCCACTCGCAACGCCTTGGGATACTCTTCGGGCATATAGCGCAAGCCAACACCCACCCCTGCATGGTTGTCCTCAATTGTCATCCATCCTTCTGTCCGTTCACCCTCGGCGATGGTTCGCCCCTGTCCCGCGCGTTGATGCTCAACCCGGAATTGATTATCCGATCGCTGCCCTAACAAAATGGCTTCGTCTGGATTGAGGTTTCCCTCGGTCAGTCGCCTCCCCTTTATCCCCCCGCTTGCGGGGGGATAAAGGGGGGCTGCCCGATAGCGCACACTGTTTTTCAGGGACACCGGCACCCGTAGGGCAATCTCCTCCACTTCGGTTTCTCTCGGATTACACGCCACCACTACAGTATGAAGTATACGGAGGTAGGGTTGTCCCGCATAGGCGTAAATCCGCATGACTAACCGAAACGGTCGGTATCCCGCATAGTGGTGCATAGGGATATCCGCCTCAAACGCTCCAGTGCACTTAATCACTGCCCGGAGCGGTCCGACCTCCTCTAGTTCTACGGTGTATTCATCCCTTGCAAGGGAAGCTAGACAGTTACCACCCATCCCGTAGATATAGCGTTTTCCCTGTGCGTCGTTAAACGATTCGCAGATACGCACCCACGCCTCACCCTTAACTCCCCCTTCCTCTCCGCAGGCGGGGAGCTGAGAGGAGGGACTAACGACCTCATATTCTGGGATGAAGGTTCCCTCCGCATCTAGATGTCCCAATTCAGCGGATTCAATCAGCGAAAACTGCCGGCGATTGACGACGAAGCGCAGCGGTCCGGTACAGACGGTAATTCGATCGTCGCTCTCGTCAATTTGGATTGTCCCATTTGAGGGAATCGATGCAGGTTTCTGACCGTAGCAGAAGGCATAATCGGCTCGTCCTTCGGCGGGCACGTCCGCGGAGAAATCGGTCAGCACCCACTTCAGACTCCCGTCATCCCATCGACCTAGCGTCCGAAACTGCGCCGATATCGGCTGCCCATCGCTATTTTCGATCCAAACCGAATCCAGATTGTGCAATGCACTCTTTGGTAATGGAACGCCCTGCGTGATGGGCACGTTTTGACGGGGAATCCCTTTTGTTTCTGAAATACTGAGACGGACTTTATGTGTCATAATTTGAATCCTACTTTACCTGCTTCCAGCAACCTGTCTTCAATCTATGTGGAAGTTATTCCAGAGGCAACTCGTAACATGCCGCCTCTCTATCATTCCTCACAAGCAGATATTGGCCAGCGAGTGCGGGATTATTCCACGTTTTGCTCGCTAGCGCGGGGAAACGTGCCAGTTCCTTACTCTCATTCGGATTGACTTCAACTAAGAGAATATCGCCAGACTCTGCACTCACAAGCAGTAGACCGTTCTGATCGCTACCCTCCCTTTTCCCCCCTGCAGGTGGTGGGGCATCAACTAATATTATCTGCCCGTGTCCGTAACGACCACGCTTCCACTTGCGTTGTCCGTCCGCAAGGTCAAGACATACAAGCACGCCATCGTCTAACCCATAGATGTACCCCTCCCGATGGACGACGTTTGTGAACTTTGCCTTAAGTCGGGGCGTCTCCCACACGAGAGTCGCTTTTAATTGATTATCTTCATTATGTGCAATTTGGAATAACTTGCAGCCGATGCCGTAGGCACTTGACACGAACAGGCGATCGTTCGGTAGCGGCACCGGTTGAGAAATACACTCAGTGCCGCTGGGCCAAGGATGCTGCCAGAGGATCTGCCCTCCATTCGGGTCATGGGCAGCCACACTTCCGTAATTAAAAATAAGGATTTGAGGCATACCCGCAAGTGTTGTAATCAGCGGCGAGCTATACCCTGCGGGGCTGCTACCGCCCCTCCAGACGCGCTTACCTGTATCCTTGTGATAGGCGACCAACGACTTACCTTCCTGCCCTCCTGCGCTCACCACCACAAGGTCATCTAGGACGAGCGGCGACCCACTCATCCCCCACGATGCGAGTTCAGCGTCGTTGTCGTAGAGGATATCCTCCGACCAAACCCGCTCTCCGGTTGCTAGATCCAAGCAGTTGAGTATGCCCGTCGCCCCTAGCGTGTATACTCTATCTTCCACAATTGTCGGCGTTGCACGGGGACCAACACCGGCAGGCACTGCTTCATACCTATCGTGGTCGCTGTGACTCCATTGCTCTCGACCGGACCTCAGATCATAGCAAACAACCATTTCATATTCGCTACGCTGTTCTTGGGTAACCGCTGAACTCCCGACGACAGCGAAAGCTGACCAACCGGCACCGATGGGTTGTCGCCATAAAAGCTGCGGTGGACGTTCCGCCCAATCTCGCGCTAACTTTATCCCCTGAACCGTCCCATTGCGATGGAGACCAAGAAACTGCGGGTAATCCTTCCCCCCCTCTAATCCCCCCGCAAGCGGGGAGAGGGAGGGCGTGGTCTCTCCTCCCCAACGCCATTCTAGCAGTGGGACTAAGTCCCCGCTAAATCCCTTTACGCGAAGCAGGGAGGTTGAAAGGAAGAGAATCAGAACAATCGCACCAAACGCAAGCAGCCGCACCTTCCACCGTAGCCGTGAGAAAAACAGTAGCCACAGCAGCATCAACAGGAATGAAAGTATCAAAACCAATATTGTCTGAAGCACTCGCGATTGTCGGTGTGGTGCATCTACACTCCAGAGCAATATAATTGCTAGAATGGTTACAGCAACGATGATAACAGCGGGCCACCAGCGGATGCGAGATTTGTTGTGGGGTATCGACATTTTTACAGTAGCTCTTATTGTTGATCGCGGAGAGATCCGCGTAGTTGTGCCGTTCCTTCGGCGTCAATCGCCGCATCATTTTCCATAATCAGAACACCATACGCTTCTTCCGCAGTTTCCCGGTCGTAGTAGCCGCGTTTGACATCCTGTAAGACCAACTCCGGTGGACGATCTGTGGGGCTACCGTACCCACCACCTCCCGGCGTCTCCAGGCGCAGGATATCACCTGCCTGCATCGGAATCCCCTCATCTTTGCTGATGTGGGGTGGATTGTACTCCTCCCCTTGGAGAAAGAAGGTGTGTTTTGCCGATTTTGCGGATTTTCCGCCGAGGATTCCGAAGGGGGCGAAACGTCCCCGTTCTCCAAGCATCGAAGCACTTGCTTCGCCCCGTCGAATTTGAAATTCAAAGATTACGCCGAGACCACCCCGACGCATACCCGCTCCTCCTGATCCCTCTCGTATGGTGTACCGAGTAAAGAGGACGGGATACCGAGACTCAAAGATTTCCAAGGCTTGGGTTCGGGCGAGCGCAATGGTCGGATTGCCATTAATAAGCCCATCAGTCAGATAATTTCCGCCGTATCCACCGCCGATGAAAGAATAGAAGACGTAATATCCCTTCTCTGGATCTTCTCCTCCCACAGAGAGGTTCGTTACCGTCCCCATCGGTGCAGCATAGCTCTTGTCGGGGATCGCCTGACTGAGTGCTCCCAACACCACATCAATGATACGCTGACAAACCTCAGAGGCACATCCGGACACAGGGCGTGGCAGTTGGGCGTTGATAAAAGTTGTAGGAGGCAGATCAAAGGAGAAGGGCGCGAAACACCCAGCGTTGATGGGCACATCGGGGAAGATATGCTTAAAACCGATGTAGACCCCAGCGATAGTGGTACTCAGGACACTGTTGAGGGGTCCCTTACAGGGCGGGCTGCTCTTGGAAAAGTCGATATGGACATCGCTCCCTTTCACCTCCATCTCCATGTGGATGGTGAGCGGTTCCCATTCCACCCCGTCGCTGTCAATATAGTCTTCAAATGTGTATACCCCATCCGGAATGGTTTCAATATGACTTCGCATTAACTGCTCTGAACGCGCACTCAACTCTGCTATAGCATCAAAGACCGTCTCCTCCCCATAACGATCAAGTAGACGAGTCAACCGTTCAGCACCAAGATTGAGCGCGGTTACCTGGGCGATAATATCGCCTTGCCGTTCATCTGGCACCCGCACATTGTGCAGGATGATGTCAAGCACTTCTCTGTTCAGTTGCCCCTTGTCCAAAATTCGTATCGGTGGAAGGCGCAGTCCTTCCTGATAAATCTCCGTCGCTTTGCTTGAGAACCCACCCGGCACTCGGCCCCCAATGTCGGGCCAATGCCCGCTATTGGCGAGAAATGCAGTCAGTTTCCCTTTGTAGAAAACGGGTTTGACCATTTTCACATCCATCAGGTGTGTACCGCCCAAGTAGGGGTCATTTACGATGTAGATGTCGCCCGGCTCAATGTTCTCAATTGATTCAATCACCGTGCGGGTGGTGAATTCCATGACATAGATGAAACTCGGCAGCCCACGCGGTCCCTGCATAATAACTTCGCCGTTGGTTTTATCGTAGATGCCGCTGGCTCGGTCAAAGCCGTCGGAGATTACCGGCGAAAATGCCATCCGTTCAAGGGTGGCATCCATCTCGTCCGCAATCTGCTCTAGGCTACCGCGAATCACGGCGAGGGTTATTGGATCTATTGTCATACTAACTTACCTTTTATGGTAGATTTTAGAATTAATTGGACACTGCAAATCGGCGAGGTGAGGAAACCTCGCCTACCAGTGAGTGAAAAATCCGCTCTATGTCCCCGGTAGGTGCGGTTTCTAACCGCACCGCATCGGCACTGTTGGAAACAGTGCCTACCAACGCCCCCCGGTAGGGGCGGTTTCTAACCGCACCGCATCGCCCCCCTTTATCCTACCCCCCTTAGTCCCCCCGCAAGCAGGGGGAAATAGGGGGGCCTACCAAACTTTAACGCAATGACGCAAAGGGAAAAATCCTTGCGTCCTAAGCGTTTAACTGTTTTAACGATAAACCGCTTGAATCATAGATCGGATATAACCGACGGCGAAGGCTCTGCCCGCCCATTGCGTATTCTCTTGCGGGAAACTGGGTGTGTGGTCCATCATGAAGGGACCCTCAAATCCCACCTCTCGATAGGTCTGCATCGCCTCATACATATCCACATCTCCCTCATCCACAAAGACCTCCTGGAAACTCTTGGGGGTGCCCCGGATGTTCCGAAAGTGGACATAAGCAATTTTGTTTTGCGAACCGATGCGCCGGATGGCGGAAGGCACATCCTCTCCCATTTCACGGACACACCCCTGACAAAATAGCATAGCGTTCATATCGCTAGGGACTGTGTTGAACGTGCGCTCGAAATGGTCGAGGGTTGAGAGAATTCGAGCTGCACCGCCGAGCGGTTCTGGGATGGGTGGATCGTCCGGATGGATAGCGAGTTTGACGCCTGCTTCCTCAGCCACCGGGACAATACGGGTAAGGAAATAGCGCAAATTCTCTAAGAGATGCTCTTCGGAGATATACTTTTCGGGAACGTCCGCCGGATCTTCCATGAACTCATCGTAATCAAAGGTACTATAGCGGGCACCGCCGCGTCCGATCGCTGAGGTTGTGCGGAAATTTCCGATGGGTTTGAAGTTGTAACCCAAAGTTCGGATCCCTGCGGCACCGAGGTTCCGAATCATGGTGCACCACGCCTCGATCTTTTTATCCCGATCGGGCAGCGCAAGTGAAATCTCGTCCCAACAGTTCATGCCCACGTTATCCAGTTTCATCCCGTTGGCATTGACTCGGCGACTCATCTCCTTCCAGAAATCGGCGCGATCTTCCCCGTTTTTGAGATCGTCCGGCGGCGGGTTAATCGTAACATAGTCCACGCCGATAGCTTTGAATATGCTCAAATGCTCATCGTCAATATGCGTCCAAGGCAGCTGTTCTTGAATTAACATCGTGAGTATCTCCATTCAGGGTAAGCGGGGGTAAATCTAAGATTTACCATGTAGGGAACAACGATCGTTGTTCCCTACGGAATCCCAATCTTATCGGGGCGAACCCCGAATCCACAATGAGAAAGCGTGAGAACGAATTGAAAACCAACCTAAAAAAAAATAAAAAAACTTCGGCCTTTCTTTCTCCGCGTTCTCTGCGTCTCAGCGGTCAATCTTATCTCATTATCTCGTTCTCTGATCTTCCCGTTTTCCTGCCTCCATTTATTAAACTTCCCAGCGTGTCGCCACGGAGTGGGTTATACCATCCATCAACGTGATGTAATATGTCGTCAGAATGCTGTCATCGGACAGTTGGGTGGAGATCGGATAACCGACATCGGCACCCCCCTGCCCCCCCTTTCCCCCCCGCAAGCGGGGAGGCGCGGGGGGACGGAACTCGCTGGGGGTTCCACCGTCGTCCCGCAGCACAATGACATTGTCCATATCCCACGTAACTCCACCATCGTGGCTCAGAACTGCACGCACCCCCATCGGTTCTCGACGGTATCCAAATGAACACAGTATCCGTCCATCTCGAAGTTTTAATAGGTGTGGTGGATATCCCCAGATAGGTGTCTGTAACGGTTGCGACCACGTCCGTCCACCGTCATCAGACCAAGTTTCTAGCAGGTAGCTGCCCTCCGTCCGTGTATGGGCAAGGACACGCCCGGGGGCAACCTCCAGAAGTGATGTCTCGTTGCCTTCCACACCTATTACATAAGACCCCATCGTCAACCAACGCCATGCCTTTCCCCCATCCGCCGACCGCCAGATGTAGGTTCGCCACCGGGCATCGAGGTCGGAACCGTAGACAGGGACAAGGATCGTTCCGTCAGCTAACCACGCTGAACGCGGAAACGCCGTGAGATGTTCAACGCCGGGCACAGTCCATTCACCCCGTTCCCACGTCTGTCCCTCGTCAGCCGAACGCTGGACGAACACCTTGTTACTCCCCACCAAAATTGCGTCCTTGTCGTTTGGGTGTGGACGCACAACTAGCCCTTGTGCTTCTACCTCCGCCCGTTGCTCTGCTGGATACGCTCGCCAACCCACTGTACCAGCACAGAGATACGTCCCGTCCGGCATCACAGCGGCAAAGCGGTCATATATCTCACGCGGCGATGTCCCGGGCCAGTTGTCAGGCAGTGTCGGATCATCGCTCTGCTGCCACGTTTCTCCTTCGTCCTCCGACAGCAGCACCATCCAATCACCAACCGCGTAGTGGTCATGGAACGGCGCGACCGGAATTCCGACCGTCAATCGCCCATCGGGGAGATGGGTTAGGACAGGGAAGGCACTGTAAAATCCCTTTCGTTTATAAAGAATTGTATGGTTCATTACGTCACCTCAAAAAATATCACCACAGAGACACAGAGAACACGGAGCGAATATTTAACGCAAAGTCACAAGGTATATTTTCTAGGACCTACGCATTGCTGTAGGGAACGCAGATCTGCGTTCCCTACGAACGCCTTAAGGTGTCTTGCGTAAGTCCTGTTCTCTTTGATTCTAATTACCAATCATTCAACGTGATAACTCCCTTGCGCCCTTCCAAAACCGCTTCATATAGTCGCATCGCCTTCAAACAATCGTTGATGCTCGCCATCGGCTCACGATTTTCACGGATAGCGTTGACAAATTCGGTCAAACTATACCCGTCACCGGTCAATTCGCCATTCCGTTGATCGCTGTAGTTATCCGTAAAGACATTCTGGGAATCGGCGTAGTGAGCGATTTCCCACAGCCCGTCAAGGACAATGTACTCCCCTTGACCGGTGATCTCAATCCGGTCATAGTTACGCCGCCAGAGCCGTTGACTATTCAGTTGGAGGTTGCCGACTGCACCATTCTCAAATTCGACCGCAACTGCGAAAGATCCTTGTCCACCTACCTCGTTGTGGAACACAGCAATCTCTTTCGCAGGTCCAGCGATATACTGTGCAAGGTCAAAATGGTGGATAGCAAAATCCAAAAGATACCATTGCACCGTCGGATAGGTCCCACTACAGAAGGAGCAGAAAAGTTGTGTCAGTTGACCAAAGGACTCCCGCGCCATAATCTCTTTAGCACGGCTGACTCCCAAACTAAACCGCCGCTGAAAGTTGATCATCAACGTTTTGCCACTCTGGTCAGCAGTTTCGGCAAGTTCAGCGGCATCTGTCAAAGATGGGGCCGGTGGCTTAGGAACAAAGACATGATAACCTGCTTCCAAAGCCTCACGAACGAGGGATTGACGTGGATCGGGTCCCATACTGATGATGAGTGCCTCAAGGTCTTCCTGCTCCCACATTTTATGTCGATCTGTGTACCAGCGTCCCGTTCCAAACTTTCCCGCGGCATCTTTGGCTTTTGCTTCATCCATATCGCAGACCGCTTGTAGGGCGACGGGGGCAAGGTGCAACGCCGGATAGATAGTGTGTCTGGCAAAGCCCCCGGCACCGATAAATCCAACACGAAGTGGTTCCATTATGTTCTTTTTCTCCTCATAAAAATGGCTATGTGAAACGTGAAAAAACGGTATCAATCCCACGGCAGCGGGACACCGAGCCGCTCGCTGACTTCACGGGCAGACTCCTGCTCCATCTCGCCGTAGCGGATACCATCACGACGGTGCATCTCGAATCTTTCGACTTCAATCCCGCCGGGCAGTAACGCGCGATCATAGCCGGGCATCGGTTCAAACGTTTCGCGCACATCTCGGACCATCCGATCGGTTTCAGCGCGGAATACGGTTTCGGGCACAACTGCATCCACATGGATAGCGAGAACCATACCGCCCAACCGTGCGCCGCCGGGCCAACGTTCGCTAACACCCTCCTCGTCAGGGAGCGTGTATCCTGTCAAGCCACCGCCCAAGAGTCCGGCGACCGCAGTATACCCCACGCTCTTAAAAAAGGCAGCTGGAATGAGGGAGAGGAGGGCGTCATATTCCTCCCCGCGCTGATAGTCCGCCATGATACTAGTTGCTGCGTCGAGCACCACAGACGGTTCATCTCCGCCGGGGATTGCAAAGCATATAGGAGGATTGCCGAAGTAGCCGAGTTGCGGCTTGGGATCGCTGCCGGCGGCGTTGCCCAGATTCTGATAGCCCTGAACGGAGAATCCGACGCAGCCTCCTTCCATACACATCCGTGCATAGTGCCCCGCAGAGCCGTAGTGTCCGATATGTCGCACAAGCCCCATGCCCAACCCAACTTCTTTCGCTTTGGCGATTGCCCCCTCGGTGGCACGGACCATCGGAAGGTAACCGAGGGTTCCATCGCCGTCTAGAACGACAGCCGTTGGGGTTTCGTGAATCTGGCGGATATCCGGCTGGGGATTCATATCTCCGTTTTCAAACCCGCTACAGTAACCGTTGACCGTCCGCGTGCCGTGGCTCCGCACCCCGCGAAGATCCGAGTTGACAAGTAAGCGGCTGATTAGCACTGCGTGGTCATGTGATAGTCCAACTTTTTCAAAACAGGCGGTACTAAAGGCGAGCAGGCGGTCCTCCTGCACATTGACAAAAGCTTCTGGGGGGCGATTCATTAGCTATCCTTTCTGGGGATTATAGGTAAATATTCCCTGAAACGTGATGCCCCGATAAATCGGGACAGGCGTGAAACGTGATAAAACCAATCACAGAGCGCAGCGAAATCTGTTCTTTCTTAACGCAAAGACACGAGGTAGCAAGGGCGCAAGGAAAATCTTAAAAAGGGTTTCTTTGCGATTTTGCGTCCTTGCGTTAAATATTCTTTGGGTTCTGCGGAAAAATCCGCGTTAATTCATAATATCCACGACCATGCTTCACAGTCAAGCCTCAAGGGCTCTCAATAACGCTTTTACATAAGCCACCGCATAGGCTGAAGCTGCCCGCTGCTCCGCATCGCCAATATAGTTCGGTAGATGATCAATCTGTAAGCCTCCGTCAAACCCAATCTCCTTTAGGGTCTGAAGGATCTTGAACATATTCATGTCGCCATCGTCGAGGGCGACCTCCATATACCCGCCCGTCGGGATGGTTCCCTGCACGTTACGGAAATGGGTGTGGAAGATTTTCCCTTTCTTCCCGAAATGGCGGATGTTCTCGAAGATGTCTACGCCTGACTCGTAGCAGGTGCCGATACAGTAGAGCAGCCCGCTGTGATCGCTTGGCACAGCGTCGAGGATGGCAGCCCATCGTTTCGGTGAAAATTCGGTTTCTGGTAGCGGTGGATCCGATGGGTGGATAATGAGTTTTACATTGAAATTTTCAGCAAGCGGGACGAGTTGTTGATACATCTGGACGCAACGTTCCCAATGCTTTTCGACAGAGAACGGTGCAAGCGATTTCTCTGCAATACTCCGCTTCATTAACTCGACATCAAACCCACCGAACGTATAATTGCCCCGGAGGGGTTTGGTATATCCGCCCCGGTATCCCGGATTCGCATCTCGATGTTCTGGGGTTTGTGCGAGATGCACCGGCATCGACATGAAAGGGATTCCGACTTGCCCGAAAATCTCAAGCGACTTGCAGAGATCGTCCAGTTCTTCCTCGCCCCCCGGCACCCCCGTCAGAAATTTTTGCGGCTCAGCGGGTGCGACACGGTAGATGTTGAGTCCAGCGGCATTGACTCTCTCTTTTAAGTTCGTCAGTTGTTCTACATCTGGATAGCCCTGTTCCACCAATCCAGGGATGCTTTCGGCGTTATGGATGTCAAATCCGTCGGCACCAATCTGTGCGGCAAACTGGATATATTCGTCCGACAGGTCACGTTGTCTCAATAAGACTTTCATAGGCGCGAGCCTCCTCCTAAGGGAGAATAGCAGAATTCATTCGACAGGGCAAGTCAAAAGCGTTCCGCTAATTTGGTGCTTCCGCATCAATTAGTGGCACGGCGGACCTTTTCCCCGTCATCAGTTCGTCGAGCATGGCGTGGAACAGTTCGTCCAGTTGTGCGGCTTCCTGTTCAAGGGCTGCGATTTTCGCGTCACAGGCTTGCAGGATTTCGGCTATTTCTTGTTGTTCAGAAATAGAGGGAAGGGGAATTAGAAGATTTTTAATATCTTGGAGACTGAGGTTTGCCCTTGCAACATCTTTCTTCTGTTTATGCAACTGAACCTGGCCCTCCAAGGTAAGCAGAAAAGTCATAACGAAGAAAGGTTCAACTCCTTGTTTGAACCGAACAATTGCAACAGCTTGATTGACATTACCACCCTCAACTATATCATCAGCAACAGCAGCCCGACCAATTGAAGCTCCTACGAGGTTTATCAAAAGGTCGTTTTTTTGCAGAATTGATTTCTTTTCTTTTTTATTGAACCCTTCTGGCAAATAAGCGATCTCATTCAATTCCAACCGCCCCAGTCCCACATTCTGACTTCTGACAAAATAGATGCCCTCATCACAATAATCAAAACCCTGCCACTTTGGAGATGAGCCTTTAGTAATCAGTTCTGAATAATCCTCAAGTTCAACCTCTCCCCAACTCTCAGGAATCTCTCCAATCTCCGTTTGCTTGCGGGGTTCGCCCTTGGTGCCGTGTGAAAAGAGATGATCCATCAACGCTGCTTTGCGTTCGCGCTCTAGGGCAAGCTCGCGTTGCCGTGCGGCTTTTGCTTCTTGGATTGCCCCTAAAACGTGGGCGATGGCACGTTGTTCGGGGAGTGGGGGGCACACTACAGAAAACTCTCGCAAATACCTGTAATGTCGATTATACCCCTTATTAGGCACCTTAAGATTCAAAAGCGCATAGTAGAAGAAACGTGCATCCAAAACATCATCGTTTGCATAGAGGATTTTTGTTCCATCAGCCCCCTTTGCAAACGGAAAATCAACATATTTGAAAACACGAGTATGATCTCCAAAAATCACCACAGGCAAATCATCAAAAATTATAGATTCAACTGAGTCTATCCAACCAGCAATAAATGTCGCCCCTTGGTCAATTATCGGAAAATCGCCCGATTCCTGATAGTTTTTTTGAGGAATTGACGATATTTTTTTAGATTTAACTTTTTTCAGACACCTATCAAAGGGTAAAATCTCCCAATGTTGCGGTAAATCTATCTCACACATTATACCCTCTCCTAGTAAGCCGGATTCACACATCTTCTCAGGACTTATCTGTCCTTCCGCGGGCGGTACGTGCTGCCAGAATTTCAGAGACATGTCGCCCCGCTGGGGCCTATGGGTTGGTTCTACCACGTTTGCTATATACATATCGCCCCGCTGGGGCTTTGGTATGCGGTTTCTAACCGCACCGCATCCCGACAGGTCGGGACGAGCAGACATTCCGATGAATCGGAACCTGTCGGGATTGGGAAATCCCTCTCACAGAAGAATTAAATGACCCTATTGTGCGTTCAAAAATGGCTTGATTTTTCTTTTCCTATCACATATACTGGTCATTAGGAACAGCAGCGCAGCCGGAAGCAAGGCAGGAAAGGCGATTTGCCTAAAACCGAGGAAGCAAAGGTCGGCAAGTCCAACCGAGGTGCCGTGGGTACCTGATCCGTAGTCCAGCGTTTTCTACTGCATCGGCGAAAAAGGCGCGGGGAGCAGGAGCTTGCTCTCCTGTGTTATCGGTCTAACAGAGCCTTTGGGGGGCCAGACTCCCTGCTCCCGTGTCTCCGCTCGTATCCGTAGACGCTCCTCAAAACTCTTATATGCCCAGAGATGGATAAAGTTGTTAAGCCCGCCGAATTCTGAGTACCAGCACCCTGCCATCGGTGAGAATTTCTGACGCTCGGCAATGGCTGCCCCCCACGCATTCAGTACTTGCGGCATCCCTTCAGCGGGATAGGTGTAGATACGCATCTCATATATGGGTCCAATTTCTCTTTCGCTCAAGGGTGTCATAAATGGGGCTGGCAGAAAAATCTCAGATACCATTGACACAATCAGATCACTTGTATCGGGGGGCCATATCGGATTCGGTCCCGCCTCCGCAGCGCGTCGGATCTCAGCCCGTTGTTCGAGGCTCTCGTAAGGCCAAATAGCGACCATCTGATTCAACGGTCCCGCTTCAGTGTACCAATGCCCGCCGAGTTTCGATAGTTCTTGACGCGCCGGTAGTTTCTCACCGAAGCGTTCCCAATATTCCTGAAGTTGCCCTACTTTTAGGTTATAGGTTCGTATTTCATAGATCACGGTTTTACTCCTCATCAGTCAAGTTTCGATGGATTCAGTTCGCACCAGATCCACAGGATAGCCATCAATACCTGAAACAATTACTGACACATGTCACCCCGCTGGGGCTTGAGGGTTGATGCTACCCCTGTTTACTATCAAACATGTCGCACCTCTGGTGCTTGGCAACGCATCGGAACTGATTTATCGGGGAGGGTCGACATGTAGTAACTTCGGTTATCTAAACATGCGTATATTATATCAGTCGATCCGTTTTGTAAACACAAAAATCCTTGAAGGTGTACCAAAATTGACGATGCAACGAATGCAATTCAAGGCCGCTATACCACGCTCCTCTTTCCGTCTGGGGACTATCATTCTACTAGTGGTAATTGGAAGCACTAATCTCGCAGAAGCACAACGAAATTCTGCTGGTGTTGCTGATGTATTGAGCAGCGAGACCGACGAGAGATTCGCCCGTGCCCTTGAGCCGATGACTTTTCAGTTCCCACGCGACCACGGGGCACATCCAGTGTATCAAATCGAGTGGTGGTATTATACCGGCAACCTACGCACCAACGATGGAAAGGCTTTTGGTTATCAGTTGACCTTTTTCCGTTTTGCGCTGACGCCTCAAATGCCAGAGCGGATTTCACATTTCGCCACGAACCAAGTCTATATGGGGCATTTTGCCATTACAGACGCAGCAAACGGTGAGTATTTCTGTTTTGAGCGCAGGAGCCGGGGGGCGGGTAGATTGGCGGGAGCGACGGGAGAGCCAACTTACAAAGTCTGGCTGGAGGATTGGTCGGCTACAGAAACAGAGCCGGGGACGATGCATCTGCATGTCCCTTCCACCTCAGATCTGATTGAAACAGAATCGCAGCTTGGGTTATCACTCGCCCTGCGACAGACGCGCCCACCGATACTGCACGGAGACCGTGGCTTGAGCCAAAAGGGTCCCGAACTAGGCAATGCAACCTACTATTATAGTCTCGTCGGATTAGAAACTACCGGTGAGATCATGATCAAGGGCAAACCGGTAACTGTCAGCGGGATTAGTTGGATGGATCATGAGGTCGGGACAAGCTTCCTTAGTAAGGGATTCGTGGGGTGGGATTGGTTCAGTTTACAGTTGGAAGATAGCATCGCGCTGATGTTGTACTGCCTGCGCCGGTCGGACCAGTCGTGCGACCCGCAGACGTTTGGAGGGACTTTAATCTATCCGGATGGACGGCAGCTGCGGGTCGAGACGGAAGCTTTTACATTGACCGCTACCCGTCAGTGGACAAGCTCGGAAAGTGGTGCCACCTATCCCTCTGGCTGGCATATCACTTTTCCGGAACTAAAGATTTCCCTTCAGGTCGAACCGCTCATCCCAAACCAAGAGTTTCGAGCGAGTTTTACCTATTGGGAGGGTGCTGTGCAGGTGCATGGGCAGATTGATGATGCGGCAGTTGCCGGTCACGGGTACGTCGAATTGACCGGCTACGACAGATGAGTGGGTTGCTTTGTTCCTTCTAGAGCTGATAGAATCCACGAGCGTTCTCTGCCATGATATTCCGCTTCAACCCCGGCGGCAGATTTGTCGGCAGAGTGCGATCCGGTGAATCAAAGTCCCAATGGGGATAGTCCGTAGCAAACATCAACCTTTCATCCGCGTTGATATGCTCAAGCAGCTGTTGGAAGTATTCCGGTTTGGGCGGTTCCTCGATCGGCTGTGTCGTCATCCAGAAATGCTCGCGGATATACTCTGAAGGCAACCGTTTGAGGTAAGGCACCTCATCGCGTAGCTTCTTCCAGGCCCGGTCAAGCCGCCACATCAACGGTGGCAGCCAAGCAAAGCCGCCCTCAATTAAAGCCACCTTCAGCGTGGGAAAATGCTCAAAAACACCCTCGCAAACCAGACTGGTCACCTGGGTCTGAAACGCCTGTGTCATGCCAGCGTGGTCTTCAATGTAATGAGAAGGTTTACCGACAGCGGTAATTGGCCCCACACCGACACCGGTGAAGTGAATCCCAATCGGCAGGTCATGGCTCACGGCAGCCTCGTACACCCCCCAGTATTTGCGCCGCCCCAACGGCTCCATTGTGCGGGCGAGCAGCAATATTTGGACAAATCTTGAATCTTTGGCGAGTCGATTGATCTCCTGCGATGCCAACTGGCCATCGTCGCAAGCAACTATCATTGACGCTCGCAGCCGGGGCTCTGGATCCAGCCAATTATCGATTTGCCAATCGTTGACCGCGCGTGCGAATGCTGCAGCGTACTCCAGATTAGGCATCTCGCAGACAGGAGTCAAGCAGTTTAGGATGCCGTACTCAATATCCCACAAATCGAGCAGCTGTTCCCGCAGGAAATCCAAATCTGAGCCGGGACGATGACCGGATGGTGTCCAAGCGTCGTAACGCGCACCGTAGGGCATACCGCGCGGGACATACCCCCCGACGCGGTCGGGTGCACCCAACATCTGATGATGCCGCCGCCACCGCTCGGAGAGATACGGATATAACACCGTCTCTGAAGATAGGGTGTTATGTATATCACAATCGATAACCGGCAATCCCCGCCGCTTTTGTTTCTTCTCGTCTGGCTTAAATGTTTTCGTTTCTACCATCTTTCCACACTCCTTACATCTCCACTGCTTTTCCTGTCGCTGCCGATTCAAAAATGGCATCAATAGTCCGCATCTGGTTGATGCTGTTCTCCGGCGGTATTCGGTGCGGTTGACCCGTTTCAAGGCAGTCACACAGGTGGGCAAGCTGATTCGTGAATTGATGGATCGGTTCAAAGTTGATGAACTCCGTTCCATCGGGGGTTCGGTGTTCCAGATCTACAGCCCGATTCTCGTTGTTCCAAGCAATTTCTATTCGGAGCATTCCCCCGCTCCCACAAATCTCAACGTACTGTGCAGTCGCCGAATTGAACCCAACGGAAATCTGTGCTGTACGGTCATCCGGAAAGACGAGCAGGATGTACATAGCGTCATCAACCTCTAAGCCCGGCTGTGAGGAAGCAAAGACCCGAACCGGATCCGCGCCAAAGATAAAACGGGCATGATGGATACAGTAACAGGCGAGGTCATAGACGCTGCCGCCGCCCTTCGCCTTGTTGAAACGCCAGTTGTTTTCCGGTTTTCGCGTTTCAGGCCCGGCACCACTGCCGCCCGAACAGAACGTACTGCGAATTGTCAGCACATCGCCAATCGCGCCCGCATCCGCTAATTCCTTCGCTTTGAGGTGCATCGGGTGATGGCGGAATTTGAAGGCTTCAGCGAGCAGGATGCCATTCTCTTTCGCTGCAGCGACCAGCTGCCTTGCTTCGTCCGCGTTGTTGGTAAACGGCTTCTCGCACAGGATGGCTCGCACCTTTCGCGACTTCGCAATCTGAATCCCCGTTTCGGCGTGGACCGCGCCCCAGTTACAGAGGATGGCGATATCCAAGTTTGCATCCTCAAGCATATCGTCTAGATTGAGGTATCGATTAGGGACACCAAACTGTTCGCCATAACGATCTAACGCTTCTTGCGAAACGTCGCAGATAGCAGTAAGGTCAGCACCGTCGAGGGCTTGGCAAGCGGTGCCGTGCGCCCGTGCAATGCCACCGCTCCCAACGAGTCCCACGCGATACGTTTTTGAATAATTTGACATAATTACACCTCAGGGTGTTTATAGTGGATCTTAGAATTAATGAGACACCCCAAACCGGTGAGGTTTCCAACCGCTCCTACCGGGGGGCGAAAGTGTCTATCTGTTTTTAGAATTCACCATAATACCTCATTATTTGAACACTGTGAGAGGGGCTTCCTAGCCCCGATTATACGTAGATGTTCAAGCTTTTCAATTACGCGCCCAAATTGCTGGGACATACTGTTCCTTATTCAAGAGCACTTACGCCGCCAAAATTCGTTCGTACACGCGCATACGTTCGCCTTCCATCTCCTCCGGATCGACCAGTTTGAGCCATACCGCCTGATCCGGCCGCTTGCCACTCAGTTCGTGGACAGCACCCGCCTGATCCGGATGCGAACCGCTCCAGATGACGTCCCCATCTTGCAGATAGATAAAAGAGCCGGCGTGACAGTCTACTAGCCGTTCTTGGTTGTCCCGATAAAACAACGCCTGCTGACACGCAGTTTGACGCAGGCTCGCGATTTTTTCACTGGGATCCATCTCCGCTGAATCGAACTCAGCGAGTGGAGGTTGGAGTTCTCCCATGTCAAAGTCGATCTCTTCCAGATTCACGGTCCCAAATCCGTGCTCCGCAGCCACCGCAATCGGGCTTCGATCACGGCGGTAGGGTGGATAGGGCCAATCGAGTCGCGGATCGGTGCCCATCAGGTAAGTGCCACAGGCATCCGTGGCAATCACATGGTCACCGGCAATAAGCGCGTCACAGATACGCCCATCTCCTCCCCACTCCCGTCTCGCTTGCCCCGTCAAACCATCAATAATGTTGAGGCAGGGTTGAGTAATCAGACCGAGGTCCGGCAGGACGTATGAAAGCCGGATGACATGATGAAAGTAGGTTCTCACCCGACCGTGGGGCTGTATCGGCGGCAAACCAAACAAATTTTTTAGACACAATGTGATCCCCATAAAGGCGTGATTTTTCATCTTAGCGATGGAGACAAAGGCATCCGCTTCGCCAATAGAGGCAGAGAGCTGATATTCAGAGAACATTATACCGCCCCCGGGAACTTTGTACTGCGTAAAGGGCGGATTACCCGCTTCAATATAAGGGATATCAAATTCCTCGAAGATTGGACGCATATTAAAATCGTCGCCGGGACGCTGCCCTACCGGTGCCATGCTGGTATCGAGCACGAAGATATGTGCGTCGCTGCGCTCTCGCAACAAACGAAGGGATGCGCGGAGGACATCGTCATCAACCAACTCCTGCCGTCGTCCTCCAATGCGACGGATATTATCCGGAGGCATCTGCATATTCACCTTAATGCCGATTTTACGGGCTTTTTCGATCTTCTCCCATGAGCGCGTCAGAGGAGCAGTAATCGCCTTGAGCCTTTCGTAAATCTCCTCCGGGGAGGCTTTGTGACTACAGTGAATCGCACGAACTTTGTACGCTTTCTCTTCGGACATATTGAAATCTCCTATTCGGTAGTGAATTGTGGGTGACTGGGATACAGAGTTAAGAAATTATCCCTTCTTCTTTCATACTGATATAACACCCATCGCCGATAATAACGTGATCTGTCACAGAAATCTGGATCAACTTCCCCGCCTCGACCAATTGCTTCGTCGCATGGATGTCCTCTGGACTTGGTGCGGGATCACCGGAAGGATGGTTATGCACCAGGATGATTGATGCAGCAGCCGCCTCTACCGCAAACCGAAAGACTTCACGGGGATGGATGATGCTCGCATTTAAGCTCCCCTCAAAAATACGACGCTGCTTGGTCACATAATTTTTCGTGTCAAGGCAAAAAACATGTAGCTCCTCCTGTTGCAGATCTCTCATCGAAGGCATCACCATTCGCGCAACATGGACAACATCGCTGGGGGAACCAATCTGTGGTTTTTCTTCAAGAAACGCCGCCATCCGTCGTCCCAACTCAAAAGCTGCTCTGATTTGACCCACCTTCACCGTGCCCATCCCTTTGACACCTTGTGCAATCTGTATCTCGCCATTATCTGCCAACCGCTTCAAGTTGCCATCGTACTTCTGAAGCAGCTGCTCTGCAACCTGAACAGCTGTTGCGGTGCTCGTTCCGGTCCGAATAATAATCGCGATCAGCTCTGATGTTTTGAGTGCCTGTGGACCGTATTTGTCAAGCCGTTCAAGCGGTCGCTCATCTTCGGGAAGATCTTTCAGTCGAAGCCGGTATTCTGTGGCTTCCATCATCACCCTCCTCTTACTAGCTATTTGCAGAACCCTATCTTCATTATAGTGGACCTTAGAATTAATGAGACACTTCAAACCGGGGCGGTTAGCAAACCGCACACCTACCGGACCCGATAAATCGGGATCGAAACCGAGGGGCAAAAGTGTCTATTTATTTTTTGAATTCACTATAAATGGAAAACGCAATAAATCGTTATTGGTTTATTTACCACAGTGCACACAAAAAAGACTTTTTTATGGCTTTTCTCTGTGCACTCTGTGTCTCTGCGGTAAATTTGAGTCAGTAATAACTTATTCTTTATGGAAAACTGTAAGGCAGATTATACCAAAATCGGAAAAGGAAGGCAATAATTATGAATAGTTGATTCAGCTTTTTTGTTAGAAATTTCCCACGTATAAGCAATACTCTTATGAGGATTTTCTACTTTTTGTGTTGATGTTTGCCCACCAATGTGATAGAATACAAACGCAATTATACGACGAGCTATGTGATAGATGTCATACTTTTGCCAGCTAACGCTTTCCCATTTTTCACCCATTTCTCGATTTGTCTTGGGTGTCCAGGCTCCAGCGGGTCTGACGCAACTCTCTTTCCAATGACCATTACAATCTCACAAAGTCTGTTAATTTAAGAAAGTGTTAGCAACTGAATATTTTCAAATATTGGAGACGTTCCTTTAGGGACATTTCCCCGCGCTTCTCCTACGGCAAGAGAAATTAATTCTGAAATACCATCCAATACGACTGACTATCCTGTTTGAGGAGGGTTCAATGCGTAACCAGAACGATAGAAGGCGACCTGAGACGATACCAGAAGACGATTTCCGGCTATTTGACGACCTTGAGGAAGAAATTGAGGATGATGATGATCAGGTGGGCACCCCCCGTTCCCTGATGTTAGTGGATCGACTCATTTATGCGACCCACGAGAACGATCGCCGGCGACCCCTGCTGTTTCAACTTCGACGGACGATTGTGGAAGATGAAATGACCTTTCAGGAGGCGAGAGAAGCCATCGTTGAAATGCAGGAGACAATTGAAAAGTTGACTTCTCCTGCGAATCGGATCGGGACGCTGCTCGGAATGCCAAAAAAAGAGGTTGCCCACGTCATTATCGGTGGATCCGAATACTATGCGAATATTGATCCACAACTAGATCCTGCAGCCCTCAAAATCGGGTTTAGTGTTCTCCTCAATGATGCTTACGTCATTGTCGGTGAGTTGGGATATAACACCTCTGGATCGATTGCGAAAATCGTTGATTTGATGCCTGATGGACGATTACGCGTTGGCGGTGAGCCCGCCGGATTACAATCAATTATTTTACAGCGCTCCACCGATTTAGCCAATGCAAAGCTTAAAGTCGGCGACGAAATCCGCATGGACCCGAACTCCAAAGTCGCACTAGAACGCCTAGAAGTCCAAGAGGCACAGGATTACTACCTCGAAGCCGTGCCAGACCTTCCTTGGTCGAAAGTGGGTGGCCTGGACGATACCATTCAACTCATCAAAGATACCATCGAACTGCCGATTTTACACCCTGAACTCTTCGATAAGTTCCAATACGCGCCCCCGAAAGGTTTTCTTCTACACGGGCCTCCGGGCTGTGGGAAAACACTCATTGGGAAGGCAACAGCGCACAACCTGACGCAACGACTGAGTGAAGAGGAAGGAGCCGAGGTAGAAGGCTGTTTCCTGCACATCAAGGGGCCCGAAATCTTGAATATGTGGCTTGGCGAATCGGAACGTAAAGTCCGTGAAATCTTCCAGATAGCGCGCGAGAAGAGTAAAGAGGGTTATCTGCCCTTCGTATTCATCGATGAAGCGGAATCGATCTTAGGGACGCGCCGTTCATTCCGTTCCCATAACATTTCTAACACCGTCGTCCCAATGTTCTGCGCCGAAATGGATGGAATTGAATCCTTGCAAGATGTTGTCATTATCCTTGCAACGAACCGTCCTGATCTGATTGATCCCGCGATTCTGCGCCCCGGGCGAATTGATCGGAAGATTAAAGTCACCCGTCCCGATAAAGAAGCATCGAACGCAATTTTCCGCATTTATCTCACACCAGATTTACCGCTCCATCCAGAGATCCTTGATGCCTACAAGGGCAATGCAGAGGCAGCAGTTTCTCACCTCATTGATCAGGTCTGCGATGAACTGTTCCAGCGAGATGAAGGTAACAAATTTTTAGAGGTTGCCCTGCGAAGTGGTCGCCGCGATATTATGTACCGTGGCGACCTATGTAGCGGTGCTATAGTCGATTCCATTGTTCAACGCGCAAAAGAGTCTGCAATCAAACGTGCAATAGAAGGCACCGAGGACGCGGTTGGAATTCGGGTTGAAGACCTATTGGAAGGCGTATTGGCAGAATACCGTGAGAACGACATCTTTCCCCCGACAGACAGCGTCGAAGATTGGCTTAAGCTGCTCGATTACGATCCAGAAAACGTTGTCAAAGTGACCCCAATCCGTCCAGAGAAATCAACTCGTAGAAAAGCTGCGAGTAGCGTGATTTAGGATGAAGCGTTTATGCAAAGACTTTTTGGAATCGAAACTGAATACGGAATCACGCTAGAGTCAGAGGAACACGTTGATCCCGTCAACCAATCTGTCGAATTGATTAAGAGCTATCGACAGGATGATTTCCGACCACTGTGGGATTATAGCGGCGAAGATCCGTTCCAAGACGAGCGCGGCTTCCGCGCAAAAACGTTGCAGGAACACCCCGACGAGCGGGAACATCAGGAAGCCGATCGCCAGCGAAATCTGTCATTCGTCGAAATCAAAAGCGATCTGATTTTGACCAATGGAGCTCGTTTATACAACGACCACGCCCATCCCGAATACTCCACTCCAGAATGTCGCAGCCTTTTTCAATTGGTCGCCCATGACAAAGCAGGAGAGCGGATACTGCAGCAGTGTGCGGTCAGGCGAAGCGAAAAATTGGGCAAACGTGTCCTGTTGTACAAAAACAACACCGACTTTCATGGACACAGTTACGGCTGCCACGACAATTACCTAATGTCACGGGCTATCCCCTTTGATGACCTTAAGGCGAGTATCATGCCATTTTTTGTGACACGACAGATTTTTGCCGGGGCGGGGAAGGTAGGAATCGAAACCGAATCAGGATTGACCTCCGCCGGTTTTTTCCAAATCGCACAACGATCCGATTTCTTCCATGTCGAAGTCAGCGTTGATACCATGCACAACCGCCCAATTGTGAATACGCGCGATGAACCCCACGCGGATCCAGCAAAATACCGCAGGCTACACGGTATCGTCGGGGACGCCAATATGTCAGAGTATGCAACGGCACTCAAGATCGGCACAACCGCACTCGTTATCGATCTTATTGAACAGAAACGCGTCCCCGGTTGGTTTAGCTTGCAAGACCCCCTCCACACGATTAAAGAAATCTCCCGAGACCAGACTTATCAGTGGCAATTCAAATTAGCCAACGGTAAGAGCATCTCCGCCATTGATTTGCAGCGAGAATATCTCACGTTAGCCCAAAAGCATCTCAATGGAGAACGTGGCGATACTGACTGGGTTCTCGTCGAATGGGAATCCACTCTCAACGCGCTCGAAAAGGACCCAATGGATCTTACAGACCGATTGGATTGGGTCGCCAAGAAGTGGTTGCTGGAAACGTTCATCAACGAAGAGCAACTTACGTGGGATGACCCGTGGTTACAGAGCCTTGACCTTGAATATCACAACATCGATCAAGAAGCGGGGTTATACTATGAGCTTGAAACAAGTGGATTGATGCGGCGCCTCGTTACCGATCGGCAGATTGAAAATGCTATCCACAATCCACCCGCTGATACACGTGCATATTTTCGAGGCAAATCATTGGACAAATTCCGTCCACACGTTAAATCAATCCAATGGGATAACGTCACCTTTAATACAAAGGGTAAAAAAACCGTCTCAGTGAGCATGAATCAACTCGCGGATGCAGAGATGGCAGAAAAATACAATCGCATCCTCGATCAGGCACAGTCGGTTGAAGCGTTAGTCAAAAATTTAGAACTTAGCAAGTGAAACCCTTAAATCTATTCCCTTACAGGAGGTTATTACGATGACAGCACAGCATTTGATTTATCTACGCGATCGAATTCAAAGACCCGTGAAACCGGCGGGGCCGGGCGATGGTGGGGACGATGATGGTCCCAAACGTCCAGATGTTACGAGGCCGGATACGAGAAATCTGGTTAGGCGGATGCGGCGCGTCGATAAAGACCAATCCCGGCGTTATCGCCAACGAACAGGTGAGTAACCCATGACAAATCACAAGGGGGATTTCCTCGACCTCTTGAAGGCGCACGATTGCCAGATTCAACTGGATTTGCCCGCAACAGCCCCAAATGGGGCTTCGCCTCCTATTCAGGAAACAGAGGGCACCACCGTCCTTGCTGTGCGCTATAACGAAGGTGTCCTCATCGGCGGAGACCGGCGCGCTACAGCGGGCAATGTTGTCATGTATGATCGCGCGGAAAAGCTGCTCCAGATTGACGAACGCTCTGTCCTTGCGATCGCCGGATCGCCTGCAATGGCTTATGAAATGGCGCGAGTCCTTGAGCATTCGTTCCAATATTTCCGCCGAAGCCAACTTCAGGAGTTGAGCCTCGAAGGTAAATTGCGAACACTCTCCCGCCTTATCCGTGAAAATTTGCCCATGACGTTGCAAGGCATTGGGGGCGTGATACCCATCTATGCGATCTATGATTCGCAAAGTAACGATGAAAATGGTGGCAAAATCTTCTTTTACGACGCGCTCGGTGCCCATTTCGAGAGTGCCGATTTTGCGACCTCTGGATCCGGCTCGGTGTGGATTCGTGGGATTTTGTTATATCAAAACCGTTGGGGCGATAAACCACTTGCCGATATGGATGAACAGGAGGCTACCGTTACCGTTTTGCGCCTACTCGATGCAGCTGCAGAATATGACTCGGCAACAAGTGGCTATAACCCGAAATCAAATATTTATCCAACAGTAAAAACGATCACAAAGGACGGAATTCAAGATCTCTCTGTCGAAAGACTCCAAGAGATTTATGCTGAATCTGTAGAAACAACTTATGCTAGATGAACCTTATCGGTGGCTTGAAGCCGTTAATAATCGACGCGACTATATCGAAGACCAACTTCGCGGCGGAAGTCCCGTCGTCGGGCTAAGATATGATGATGGGCTTTTACTTGTGACCGTTGGACGCGGACAACGTAAAATCTTTGAAGTGCACGATCGGATTGCACTCTCAGCTATAGGGCATAGTGCCGATATTGAACGGCTGCGCATGATGGCAACTGACACCGCATCTGTGCAAGGTTTTCAAAGTTCAGTTGATGATGTAACCCTCCATCGTCTGACAAATTTCGTACTTGGACCCACTATCAAACAATCCTTTGAAGCCATCTTTGGCTCCGCCCACATCATTAAAATGCTGTTGGCAGAACTTGGTGCCCGCGGTGAAGGGGATGGATTTATCGCCCTGAACTACGATGGTACGGTTCAATCAAATCAAGACAGAGAAGCCATCGGGGGCACCCACGAAGCCGAAACGGCGATGCAGAATTATCTATCCGCCGCTGACGCGTCTGATTCTTCGCTCACCGCTGCCTTACAGTTAGCCCTAGAGACTTGGGTGGTCGGTTGGGAATTGGGAGTGCAACAAACAGAGACCGATTCGGCTGAGGAGGCAAACGAAGGTTCGGAATTGACGATGGACAAAGAGCGACTTCACGAGGTCCTTCGAGATGAATTGCAGGCAGGAGAAATTGAAGGGGCGGTATTGGAGACTTCGCGCCGAAGCAATAACAAGTTTCGTCTTCTGACCTCGGATGAGATTGATGCAGCAATCGCAGACTGGCTTTAACAAGACACTCATGTTAAGAAATCGTGCAAAAGAAACCGAGTTTGATCCCCCTGACAAGGGGGCAGCGAATGCCCCCTTGTCTTTCCCCCTTCGCAGGGGGGTTGGAAAACTCGGTTTCTTTTTGCGTTTTGTACTTTCTTTTTATATAAGCCTAACTATGAATGAGGGGTGTTCATAAATATTCTCTGTGAGAGTGGCATCCTTGCCACGACTTCCCTCAATTTTGGAAACTATCGGGATCAGGAGCTCCCTCTCACAGGGGTCTGTGTCTGCATAGGCTATTGACTGAATTATGAACACTCTTGAATTATGAATACGGACAAACCCTAGTGTGTCCCTGAGGTAAAATCGTGAGCAGACGTATTTTTGGTATCGAAACTGAATTTGGATGTATGGCAGACTCGGATGGCTCCCTCGGCTCTTCGGAAGGGACCGCTGCACTCGTGAGGGACTATATCTTTCACGAGTTGAAACTCGGTATGTCGGATATGCACTACCGAGATTGGGGCGAACCGCCCGGCAATGGTGGTTTCTTGTTCAACGGTGGGCGGCTCTACATCGATATGGGGCATCTTGAGTATGCTACGCCGGAGTGTGTTAGCCTCTTCGATCTAATCGCCTATGACAGAGCCATAGAGCAGCTGATTATCACGATCCTCGACGATGTTGGGTTGAAGGATGATATCTCCTTTTTCAAAAACAATATCGATCATTTCACAGGTGCTACTTTCGGTTGTCACGAAAATTATCAACTCCGGCGGGATGTCCCCTTCTATAAGGTCGTTATTCCCACGTTGCTCCCGTTCTTTGTCACGCGCCAGATTTATGCGGGTGCGGGCCGCGTCGGCGGACACGAAGAAATCCTCGAATTCGGGGATTCCCACCATCGGCGTGACGATTTCGTGGGCTACCAAATCTCTCAACGCGCTGATCACATTGTGACCGAAATTTACGAATGGATACAGTTTAGCCGTGCAATTATCAACACACGAGATGAGCCCCTCGGCGACTACACCAAATATCGACGCCTCCATCTACTCGTCGGTGATTCAAATATGTCTGAATTTGCGGCGGCTTTGAAGGTCGGAACAACCTCTCTGATACTGGATCTTCTGGAGGCAGGGCATCGCCCCCGCGATATGAGTTTAGTCAACCCAGTGCACGCTATTAAAGAGGTCTCGCGCGATCAGACCTTCCAGTGGATCGTCGAACTAGAATCCGGCGGCACCATCTCAGCGGTAGACCTGCAACGTGAATACCTCGATCTCGCACAGAAAGTTCTGAAAGGCAGAGATGAAGATACAGATTGGGTATTGACCGAATGGGAATCGGTTTTGAACGACTTGGAAACGGATCCGGAAAGTTTAATAGATCGTGTCGATTGGGTAACGAAGAAGTGGCTGCTTGAGGCTTTTATGGACGAGGAGGGATTGGATTGGACCGACCCGTGGATCGAGAGTCTCGACCTTGAGTACCACCACCTCAACCGAGATAAGGGATTGTATTACGACCTTGAGCGCGAAGGACATGTAAGAAGAGTTACGACGGACGAACAGATTGAAGCAGCAATCCGGAATGCCCCCGAAAATACAAGGGCAAAAGCCCGCTCCTATGTAATGCGTTATCTGTCCCAACATCGCCTGCCCTGCATCATTGATTGGAATCAGATCTATTTTTCGCACGAAGAACCCTTTGAGATGAAAGATCCCTTCGATACCTACGATGCAGAGGTCGAGGACCTATTGAAGCGGCTCAGTCAACAGCCACGCCCAGCTTCAAGACCGCAGCGCATCCGGTTACGACGAGAGTGAAATAGGAATTCAAAACAGCGTAGGTGGGTAGACGGACTTGCATTGAACGTCCTATAAGGGGACTTATCGGACATTTAGAGGAAATCGGGAAATTAAGATCCAGTTATAGCGCGTATCCGGTCAGTCTCAATAAGCAAAAAATATGTCCGATAACTTATTCGCCCCGCGCTTGAAAGGACAATAGGGCAAATCAGATGAATTTTGCAGACACGATGCTTGTGGCTATTTATTGGTTTATTGTTGTCCTTTGTGGTAACAAACGATGCTAAAGCTATTTTTCAAATCCCAGCCGTTGCATGTAGCCTCGTTTCCACGCTAATCATAGATTGGAGATTGAGACAATCCATCAAGTCCATAGACAACATTTTGAGGAAAGGAGATTGAAATGGATTTTTCAGCATGGTCGCCGTCACATCTGATTGTGGCAGCACTGGCATTCGCAACAATAATCGGACAAGCCATAGCCGTGTTAACACGACTGAAAGCGAACACGGAACAGCTGCAAAAGCAAGGCGAGACATTTGTTCATGCGATGGAACGGCTAGAAGATCGGATCGACAAGCGATTTGAGGAAGTGAATCAGCGTATCGATCAAGTGCGAACCGAAATCAGTGATGTCCGCACGGAAATGAATCAACGTTTTTCTGATATGACAGCTGAAATCAGCAAACTGAACCAGAACCATATCGACCACCTATCCCACCACGAATCGCGAAGGGATAAGAGCCCTCCCTAAATCAAGGAGAGAAACGTCTGTTTTTATTCGTGGTAAAGTGAAAGTCACCTGAATCAGCCAAATGGCGATGTCAAAAACATCGCTTTTTTTATCTCCTCAAATCATTTACGGAATCCCCAAATGCGAGAACAAAACCCATTCAAATCGGGATACGTTAGTATTATCGGCGAACCAAACGTCGGCAAATCAACGCTGCTGAATGCGATGATGGGGGAAAAACTCGCGATCGTCACACCGAAACCGCAGACAACCCGTAACCGGATCACAGCGATTCTCACAGCCGATTCTCACCAAATAATCTTCTTAGACACGCCCGGTGTGCTTACCCCTAAATATCGCTTGCACGACCAGATGATCAAAGCCGCATATAGCGCGATTACAGATGCAGACCTTGTACTTTACATGATCGATGCAAGTCGGCTCAACTCCGGCATTGAGGAAAAAATTCTTTATGAGCTTAAAAAGGCAGTGCAGCAAGTCATACTTGTAATTAACAAAATCGATCTGATACCCAACCCCGCACTTTTGCCAATCATTGCCAGCTATCAAGAAAAGTTCTCCTTCCTTGAACTCATCCCAATCTCCGCAACAACGGGCAACGGCATCCCTCAACTTCGTGAGTCCATCGTCAAACACCTTCCCGAAGGCCCACCCTACTTCCCGCCCGACCAACTCAGCGATCTGCCGGAACGCTTCTTTGTCTCGGAAACGATACGGGAGAAGATTTTCCTCAGAACCAATCAGGAGATTCCCTACGCCTCCAGCGTCGTGGTTGAAGAGTTCAAAGAACGTCCAAACGGAATAATCTACATCAGTGCGATGCTTTATGTCGAACGACAATCACAAAAAGGGATTTTAGTTGGGAAAGGTGGTAAAACAATCAAAAGGGTCGGTCAACTCGCTCGCACAGAGATCGAGCAGTTTTTGGACACAACCGTATTTCTAGATTTGCGTGTGTCTGTCAAAGCAGATTGGCGACGTGATGAACGAAAATTGAAAGATATGGGGTATTTCTAAAAAAATGTTGTAAAAAATCGAAAAAAGGCTTGATCTCATTCTGATTTTTTGATAGACTATAATCCTACCCGAATTGTTTCCCCAACTCGTATTATGGCAGAGGGAAACAATCCCCCACACAAATCTTCAGTTATGATGTCACAAATTACAGCGAAAGAGCAATTTTAGTTGTCCCTACCTAAGTATCTTTGTAACGCTTGGATGTGGATTTATAGTGAATTCAAAAAATAAATAAACACTTGCGCCCAACGGTAGGGGCGGTGACAAACCGAACCGCATCGGCACCTCCCTTTATCCCCCGCTAGCGGGGGGATAAAGGGAGGTGCCTACCAAATGGGAGATTGGGGGTCTCATTAATTCTAAGGCCCACTATAGTATCAGTAGAAATATTCAATTTCCAATCATAGGACAATAGCAATGAACCACTCGAATGGCAGCAGCGATAATCGCCCTTCCGAGCCATCCGAATTACCAACTTGTATACCCACATCAACACCACGTCTGCCTGCCAACTCAGGACTGAATCCAGCGTTAACCTTTGATCGGTTTGTCGTTGGGCAAAGCAATCAGGAAGCGTACGACGCAGCGAAAAACATGACGAATGAGGTCGGAAAGATGGAGGGGGCACTAATTATACATGGAGGGGTTGGACTCGGTAAAACCCATCTGTTGCATGCGATTGGGAACCAATTTCGTCAAGGACATCTGAATCGCACGGTGTACTGCTCTTCAGCAGAGAGATTTATGCGTGAATGGCTTCGGTCCATTGCTAACCCTCAGAAAGCTGCCGCATTGCGGCAACAGTATGAGCATGTAGATCTGTTGCTAATTGACGACGTTCAATTTTTATCACCAGAACAAAAAATTCAGGAAGAGTTTTTCCATCTACTTAACTGCTTAAATGAACGAGGCCAACAGCTTATATGCACCTGTGATCGTTTGCCGCAATTCTTGGAGGAGTTTTGGGACTCACCCGATAGCCTCGCGCAGCAGCATACCGTCGAAATTTGTGCACCGGAGTTTGATTTGCGGGTTTCCATTCTGAAGCAGAAATTAAAAGAACGTGACTCTGGACCTGTACCTTTGAAAGTGCTCCGTTATTTGGCAAAGCATCTGACACAGCACATTCGTCAACTGGAAGGCGCGCTCAACCGATTAATGGCAGAGGTGCGCTTGGGGTCACCGCTGACCCTTCAGGCAGCTCATCATGTGCTAGAGAACAAAACCCCGGATCGCCCCGCCCCCGACACAATCACGCTAGAACATATTCAGGAAACTGTTGCTCGGTATTTCCATCTCACTTTATCAGACCTATGTTCTCGAAAGCGAGGAAGACGGTTTGTACTCCCTCGACAAGTCGGAATGTATCTTACCCGTCAGTTGACCTCCCTCTCGCTGAAAGATATCCATCAAGGATTTGGACAAAGTCGAACAACAGTCGTGCGCAGCTGCCAACGAATCGAAACGCTACTGAAAGAAGATCTCGTACTGAGCCAGTCTATTGAAGCATTGACAACCGAGTTGACACGTCCTCAACACCCACGTGAGGATTAAGCAATTAACCTATTTATCGCTGCATACCTGTCCTAACAAAAGATAATTTCTGCCCTCCGCGTCAACAGTAACAAAACCTGCTCTCAATTCCGTTTAATCACAGGCAGCACAAGATGAGATGGTCTCATTTCATCGTGCATGACTGTGTTAATAGCAACTTGTCCAGCAGCCTCGTTGTGAATAGATCCACCGGTGTTGAGATTGCGGTCAAACCGGGGAAAACAGCTACTTGTGATCGACACACGAACCCGATGTCCCGGCAGGAAAACGTTGCTCGTCGCCCACATATCAATCTCATATCTGTATACCTTACCGACCTCCAACAACTCAGGGTGCTCAAAAGAATCCCTATATCGCGCCCGAAGGATGCCATCGCATAGCAGCCGCGAATAACCGTCTGGGTGCACATCTGTGAGCCGCACAACCCAATCGGTATCCGGCGCAGAAGACAGCCCATATATCACAGCCTTCACAGGCCCCGTGATATCGAGCTCTTCCGTTAGTGGCTCAGTCGTGAAGGTAAGACATAACTGCTCAACCTCGCGTTGGTCATAAACACCGCCGGGTATATTTAATGTGTTGCCGCCTTGGGTGGGGACGGGTTGGAGTGGATCGTACACAAAACTGTCCGGATTTTCACTCCCTTTGGGGGGCGTTGGCGATAGTGTTCCATCGTTCAATGATTTGATAGAGCTACTCTGTCCACCGTGCAGATAATAGTTCGTGTACTGTGTGTCGGGTAGGGGCCAATCGGCTTCATCACGCCACTCATTACGCCCCATCACGAAAATGCGTACCGGCGGCACCTCCATGATCCCTGTGTCAATCCCCTTGAGCCAATAATCGAACCAAGGGAGACGCAATTCGTTGAAATCCTTAGCCGCATCAACGCCGAAATTGAACTCGCCAGCAGATTGGGTGTTGATGTTCCCGGGACCATGCACCCAAGGTCCAACAATCAGTTTTTGGCTCTGGCGCGCTTTCTCCGTACGACCACGTCCCTTGATACCCATATAGTGCTTGAAGGTCCCTGCCAAGAAGATGTCAAACCAGCCCCCTAGATGGTACATGGGTGTTTCTATCTGATCGTGAAATTTGTCCATGTTGAAGACATCCCAGTATCCATCATCCGTTGGGTGTTGAAGCCAATCGTTGAACCAATCGCTCAAACCCTCAAAGAACGGGCATGGATATAGCGGAAGTCGGGCATACCAGCTATCCATCTCTTCTTGAACTCTTTCGAGTCTGCCCTTCTGTCGGCTGAACTCTTCTCCCCCGGCGAGGTGCGCGAGATTGTTCAACGTCACCCCATGCGCCCAAGCCATGTTGAACGCAAGTTCAAACGCACCACTACGGTACACCCATTCCTGATAGTAGTCCGCAGAGGATTCGCGGACAAACATCGCCCGTAAGTGGGGCGGACGACTGAGTGCGTTTCTGTACTGGGTGGCTCCAGAATAGGAACCGCCAATTGTCCCTACATTTCCGTCAGACCACGGTTGTGCCGCCGCCCATTCGATGGTGTCATAACCATCGCGGTTTATCCCCGCGCCATCATCCCGAAATGGGTAAAAGTCACCGTCAGAAGCGAACCTGCCGCGCACATCTTGGATAATGACAGCATATCCCCTCTGGGCGAAGAATTGGGGGGATCCCACCCCATTTTCAGATCCACCCTCCTTGTTATATGGCGTGCGCTCTATGAGTACAGGAAACTTGCCCTCCACATTAGGCCGGGTAATATTAGCACGAAGCACCGTGCCGTCTCGCATGGTAACTTCGCGATTCTTTTCATGAACTGTCTGATACTGCGGTTTTGATAATACTGATTCTTTGATCATGGTTTCTCCTTTGAATAATCACCGCGTCACCAACCCACCAGAAACAACAACCGTTTCACCTGTCATCTCGGAAGCATCAGGACCTGCCAGAAAAGCCACAACATTGGCAATGTCTTGCGGCTGCTGCAGCCGACCAAGTGGAATTGAGTCACGACGTCGCTCCATGAACTCGCCGGGGGCAAGCCCCATCTGCTGAACCCCTATTAGGTCATCCAACGTCCAGTTAAAAGCGGTCTCCACAATACCCGGAGCAACAGCGTTGACCGTAATTCCGTGTTCCGCGAGGTTGGCGGCAGCCACCTTGGTAAGATTAATGATCGCTGCCTTGCTCGCTGCATAGGGCGGCGAGTAGGTCATCCCGCCAGCAATTCCAGCCACTGAAGCAATGTTGATAATTGTGCCGCTTTTCTGCGCTATCATCGGTTTCGCTGCTTCCTGCATGTAAAAATATGGACCCTTGAGGTTCAAGTTAATTGTCCAGTCCCACGTCTCCTCGGTAACATCTGGAAACGGCTGCGTGCGTATGCCTCCCGCATTGTTGACCATGATATCAATGCGTCCGTACTGCTCGACGGCAGCCTGAATGAACAGTGGAGCGTCCGCCGCTTTGGCAGCATCGAAGATCCTTGTGGCAATAGTAGCACCGGTCACTACGAGGTCATTTTCTAGTTGCTCCAGCAGATCTTCTCTGATGTCGCTGGCGAAGAGCGACGCCCCCTCCCGCGCCAATCGTAGGACAGTTTCCCTGCCTATTCCTTGACCTGCACCGGTGACAGCTGCTACTTTGTCAGCGAGTCGGCGTGAAGATTCTGGCGTAGATTGAGACGATTGATCTTGTCCTTGCATCTTTTCTGTCTCCTCTTTCGCTGTTCATGTTTGAGTTCACTGTCCATATTCTATACCCACAACATATCATTTTGTGGATAGGAACATGGCCCCGTCATTTGAAATTCTCACTGATGTGCTGCCGAATCCTCTCCTGTGTCTTTTTGTTCATGAGTCTGAGCCCTTCAAGCTTACCTTCATCCAGTGCTTGGCTCAAAGATGCACGGCTATCAATACCAAGTTCATCGTACAACGCCTTCGCGGTCTTGATGCCGAGTCCGGGAAGTGCTGTCAACTCTAACACAGTTTTCGGCGTGTGCTCAGAGAATTCCTCCAACTTCGTGCATGTACCCGTTTCAATAAACTGACCGATGATCTCAGCAATTGTCGCTCCGACACCAGAGATTGTCGCCAAACGTCCTTCTTGATGCAATTCTTCTATCGACTCCGGGTGACGCGAAATAGTGTAGGCCAACCTTGAATATCGTGTGGCATGGGATTCTTCGTAACCGCCGATGACCAAGATCTCGTGGAGTTGCTGGAGTTTCTTCGCAATTTCATCATTGCGGTGCCAACGAGTGCGGCCTTTCGCATCGGTATATGATGTATCCCCTTTTGTATTCATAGCAAATTTACCCCCACATTCATGAAATTTTATAGAAAACACTAGAGATCGGATTTGATCTCCCAGATTTGAACCGTCGAATCGAAAAGCCCAACTGCCATATACCTCCCATCATGAGAAAACGCAAGGGATTCAATTCCGGTATCAACTCTCAATGTAAACACCTCTCTATCTTCCTTGATATTAGAGAGTATTAGCACTCCCGATTCGTCGCCCAGTGCGATGTATTTACCATCTAATGTAAAGGTGAGTGCGCGCGCCCAATACGCTTCCAAGTTGTCTATAATGCATAGCGGTTCTCTTGTACCTCTCTCCCAAACGCGAATCCCAGCCTGTGCCTCTATTTGACTATCAACAGCCAGCATTGAGGCGTCAGGGGAAAAATGCAGGTTCCAGACACCCAAGATGATCCCCGTATCAATCAGATCCGCCGGGGTATCTCGCTTGGTGTCCCACACCTCAATATTCGTTCGATGCCCTTCTCCATCCCGGTACGTGCCTTCAGCCGCTGCGACGTACTGTCCATCGTGGGAAATTGCCAAACCGTTCCTTACCGGCTCAACCGTGTATAGGCGTTTTAGTAGTCGTTTCTGATTTATCTCCCAGATTTCTATCTGCTTGTTCCCACGCGATAGTGCAACAATTTCTCCATTCGCAGACAGACTCCCATTTTCAAACGGGCCATTGGTCAGAATCGTCTCCTGATTGGTAGCCAGAGCGATAAGCGTAACATCACCATTCTCTTTCTTGACCAAGAGTATATTGCGAGCCGGTGAGTATGCAAATAGTTCTTTGGTTGTAGTAATATGTTTTTCTTCACGGGTTTCTAAGTCCCACTGTACTACACTCCCATCCACCAGCTTGGAGATGATTTTGGTGTCATCTAAACTGAAGACTAGACGCCGAGAAACACGAGGCAGCATCCGATCACCCGGCGGCGGCTGGCTCACACCGAAGTGAAACGACAAATGGGGAATTATCATTTGGTCTTGTTGCCCACCTACGGCAGACGCTAGGAAACCAACAGTAAAAAGCGGAAATAACAACCTAAATCTGTCCATAACGCGCCTCCGGCTGCCGAATCATAAACACCCTATCGAAACCTGATTAAGATTTCCACTCTTCGCTGCCTCAAATAGCGCATCCTTGAAGTCCTGTGGCTGATTCATAATCACTTCTCCTCATTATAGTGGACCTTAGAATTAATGAGACACGCCAAGCCGGGGCAGTTCGGATACCGCCCCTACCGTCCTCCCGTTGGGTAGCCCCCCTATTTCCCCCCGCTTGCTTTCCCCCCTGCTTGCGGGGGGGACTAAGGGGGGGTAGAATAAAGGGGGGTGCCAATGCGGGGCGGTGACAAACCGAACCTACCGGAGGGCGCAAGTGTTTATTTATTTTTTGAATTCACTATAAATAAAAACTAACAACAAACTTAACAAGGCACACGGCAGTTAAAGATGCTGTTGCAAATTGTTCACGCTTTCTCAACCGTTTGTGCCCTTTTTATTCGTCCTTTTAACACCTGATATGTTACATTTATGCACGGATAGCTACTGCAAATTAAAGAATAAGTTGTTATTAGCCAAAATCAACCGCAGAGATACGGAGAAACGCAGAGAAGCATTGAAAACATAACCCTTTCTCTTAAAGAGATTTAATGTAAATCGAAGATTTTCTTTTACTCTTTTGTTTTTCTCTGTGCCCTCTGCGCCTCAGCGGTCAGTTTTAAATAAAGATGCACATATTAGACAAAATTCGACAAACCACAATCCAATACTATCGCCGCCCAAGCGATGGTTTTGATCTGACTATCCACGTTGGCTTTCTTCTTTTCGCCCTTATCCTTCCATTTGGCTACGCAACACCAACCCTGAATGCGAGTCTGCTGCTCGTACTGTTTGGGTGGGTAGGACGTATCTGCTACGAACGCCGATTTGAATGGAAACAAACACCGCTAGACATCCCGATTGCTGTTTTTCTTCTTCTCGCACTTGTCGCTTCACTTCTTGCACCACATCCAACGACAAGCAGTCTGGGGTATTTCTGGAAACTGTTACGAGCTGTGCTACTGTTTTATGCGGTCATTCACAGTCAATTGGGTCATCGTTGGCGTTACCTTATCATCACCTTTGTGTTTGCTGGGGCGATTTCCGCTATACTTGGACTATATTACTACGCAACAGGCACACACATGGGCACCGCCTATATGTTCGACATGGAAGCAAGGTTAGAAAGTCACTTCAGCGATGCAGCCCACCGTTATGAGGGAGTTATGGTCTCAGAAGATTTGTGTCAAGTTTACGAGCAAAACGATAGACGACTCTCCCAAAATGCGATCATTCTGCCCTCGAACAAATACGGTGACTGGTTAATAGTGGATAAGAATCAGAACCGCAAGTACGCTGTCAGGAAAAGCGAGGGCCAACTCAAAGTTTACATGATTGAATCCCGACTCGCCGGCACCTTCAAGATGCCTAATGACTTGGGGGCTTATCTCGTAATCGTCCTACCAATAGCGATAGGCTACTTTGTTGCAAGTGTCAAACGCCTCCGATCCGATCGTCCGTTCCGAGACCAGGGGAGTCCTCGAAAATCGGGATCGGAACGGAGCTGGCGCGCCCCTCAAAATTGGAAGTTCATCGCTGTTTTAGGGATCTGTTTATGCGTCATGGGGGCTAACCTCGCCCTCACACTCACGCGGGCTGCATGGATTGGGGTGTTTGTTGCAACGCTTTATATCGCAATCTATTTTCAACGGAAACTACTCTGGGGAATGCTAGTCATCGCGCTCCTATCCCCCTTCGTAATGCCCCAAGCCGTCAAGGATCGCTTTGAGATTATGCGCCAACGTCCATCGGGTTTTATGAGCGAGCGTCCCCTATGGTGGAAAACGTCCACCCAACTGATAGTGAAGTATCCTATCACCGGTATCGGTTTGGGAAGGTTTCGCCATGAGTATCAACTACATGCACCGGCAGGAATTCATCACAAACCGTATCACGCCCATAACATCTACCTGCACATCGCCGTTGAACAGGGAATTCCATCGCTCATCCTGTTTTTAGGGATACTCTTTCTCATCTTCCGTCAGCTTTTTGTCCTGCACAAAAGGGACGATTTCTGGCGTTCAGGTCTGTTTATCGGAGGCAGTGGCTTCCTGATTTCCGCCCTTGTCTACGGGCTCGCAGATCAGATTCTCCACCAACGACCATTACTGATTTTCTGGTTTCTTGTTGGGTTGGTCTTTTATGTCTCGGATCTCGACAATAGTTCGGTGGAATCCTCCGAATTGCCATCTTAATAAGAAAAGACACAGAAACCGAGTTTTTGTCAAAAACTCGGTTTCTCTCTCACCCTATCCATGCTCGCGGATTTCCCGTGTTCAGCTCCGTGTAGGCTATGTTACCACACCTCCGAGTAGATGTATAGAAAAATTTGGTTGACATAGCACCCCAAAGGTATATAATGGAAACGTATGATATGAGGTTACTGTAAAAAAAAGTTGGGAGCAGTCTATGGAAAAAAATGCCAAGATAACAACCCTACTGAATCAACCGGCGCAGCCGCTCGGTCTGGCTGGCAATCCAAATATGGAAAAAGGTTGTGTCACCGCAGCGTATGACGCGGGTATCAATTACTTCTTCTTCTATAACCAGTCATATCCAATACTCATCAACGAACTGAAATCCGTATTACGCGACAATCGAGAGTCGATAGTCGTAGCAACAGGGAGCGAATCCCGTAATCTCAAAACATTGAATTCCTACCTCGATCAGATACGTCGCCAACTGGAGGTAGACACAGTGGATGTCTTCTACGCAGAGTATGTTTCCCCTAGTGATGACCTGGAGATGCTGCTCGGTGCAGGAGGCGTATTCGACGAACTCCACCGGTGGAAAACCGAGGGACGCATCCGTTACGTCGGTGCCACAACACACAACCGCCCCATGGCAGTAGAGCTCATTGAGACCGGTCACATTGATGTGCTGATGCACCGTTATAACATGGCACATCGAGGCGCGGAAGAACAGGTGCTCCCCGCAGCACTTAATAGTGGAGTTCCGGTGGTCGCATTTACGTGCACACGATGGGGGTCGTTGTTGACGGGACATCAAGATTGGGACGGTCCCGTGCCAAACGCCGCAGATTGCTATCAATATGTTCTGCACCATCCCGCCATCCATATCGCATTAACTGCGCCAACAACACCTGCACAATTGCAGGAAAATCTGCCCGCCTTGAAAGGTACAGAGCAACCGCCACAGCACCTGCCACTTTGGGAGGCGTACGGCAAACTGGTATACGGCGACGGAACTGATGCTTTTGAAACGCAGTGGCCCTAGTGTTCATAGCAAAGCGTTGCCCGATTCATCGGGCGTATCGGGGCAGGTCCCGATTTATCGGGATCCTCGCTTCGTGGGAGATGCCCCTCCCGCACCCCCTCAATCCCCTCGCCCCAAAGGATCGGGATGCAAGCACAAGCGGGGCAGGGGCTTTGACTGTTCAACTGCGTAAGTCCTTAAATTGTTAAATCGAAATTAACTTCCGAACAGAGCAACCAATAACTAAGGAGGCGGAGACAGTGACAGAAGAACAAAAATATCTATTTGACCTGCAAGGCTACATAGTCTTGGAAAATGTGGTGCCTCAATCCGTGGTGGAAGCGTGTAACAAGGCGTTAGATCCTTTGGAAAATATGTCGCCAGAGGACTATCCGCCACCGCTTTGCCTCGGCACACCCAAGACAGAACGGGAACTTTATATCTCCAATATTCTCGAAGCTAGTCCAGTTTTTAATCCACTGATTGACCTGCCCGAAGTGCTCGATGTTATTGAAGGCGTGACCGGTGGTCCATACCGACTTAACCATACCTATACAATTTACCGGTGGGGCGGTGGTTATACAGGGATGCACATGAACGGCACCCCGATCATCCCCAAATGTCAGTACCATTGCCGCAACGGTCAAATGGTTTCGACGCTGACCAAAGCTGTGTTTCCGTTACTGGATTGCGATGTTGAGGATGGATGTTTCGCTGTTATTCCGGGGGCTCACAAGAGCAACTTTGTCAGGCCCTGGGGCAATCACCCTCACGAAAATCCGGTGTTGACCCCGATCCCCGCCAAAGCGGGCGACGCCATTATCTTCACCGAAGCCTTAACACACGGTTCGTTCGTGAACACATCGAAACGTCCGCGCCGGACCCTGTATTACTGTTACAGTATTGGGTACATGCCCGATTGGGGTGGTCAGAGCCTAGTCTTTAGCGACCACGTCATGGATACTCTGTCAGAAACCCAACGTGAGATTCTCCGATTGAAGTAGGGCATCAGAGAGGGCGATTTTCGTGGGAGAGAATGAATGTCTGGCATTCTTCCAAAGGACATCCGACCGGCGTTCCCGGTACATGTCTCAAAAGATGCGGTGCGCTCAAAACTATTAGAGCTGCTGGGATTGGACCAGATCCCCAAGGAAGTTGACTTCGCAGCGGGAACAACGTGGAAGGAGGAGGGCATCTCCGTTACGCGATTGACATACGCTAACTCGCTCGACGAAACGGTTTCGGGGATTCTCATGACGCCGCTCAATGCGTCGAGTCAGAAACTGCCCGGCGTCGTTTGCGTACCCGGAACAGGTGGCTCCGCTCAAAAGATTGCTCATCAACAGTTTTATTTGGAGGAAGCCCCACCCGGCATGTTGATCGGTTGGGCGCGTGAATTGGCACGACGCGGCTTCGCGACGCTGGCGATTTCGCCCAAGGGCAGTGTCACCCGACGCCCTAGCATAGAACACTGGAATCTTGAAGGAAAACTCCTCACGCCTTACGGTCGTCCGCAGATGGGCATCCTCGTCGATGAAACGTTGAGAGCAGCGCGTATCCTCGCAGCAAGTGAAGGGGTTGATTCTGATAACATCGGGATTACAGGCATGTCGCTCGGTGGGAATGCAACGTGGTATGCGATGGCAGCTGCACCGTGGATTCGGGCAGGCGCGCCAATCTGCGGTGGTCTGGGACGCATGGCAAGTCTTATCCACGAAGGAGACATCGAACGCCATAGTGCCTACTTCTTCATCCCCCATCTCCTCCGTTATTTCGACCACCCGGAGATTGTCGCTGCGTGTATACCGCCGCGCCCGTTCATGATGGTGGCACCCACTCAGGACGAGGACATGCCCCATACGGGAGTGAATGAACTGATTCAGGTTGTGGGACCGATCTACACATCATTGGGAAACCCAGAGCGATTCAAGGTCTATCAGCCAGAGGGCAATCATCGCTTTCTCCCTGAATACTTTGAGTGGATGGTCGAATGGTTCAACCAATTCCTAACAGACAAGCCCGCTTGATCCGGATAGGACTTACGCACTTCAGTGTAGGAGCCTAAGCAGATAAGTCATCACGCCTCATCTTCTTCACAATCACAGCACGACGCTTTACCTTGTGCCTTTTCAAATGCCTCTTTTCCTTCTTTTGCTGAAAAATAGCCAATTCCCAAAGCAGCTATGCTATCTAGGTAGCCTACGTGCGTCAGTTCGTAGATAAGGCTTGACGCTAATAGGAGAAACGACATGTAAAGACATACTTTCGTGCATTTCGCATCAGCGATGATGGGTTGGGAATCTAACTGTTTTCCAACCCTCATCTTCAAAACGATTAGAATCCACATGGTAATAATTGAAGTTACTGCAATGATAATCCCCCAGAAGGTTGTTTCAGGTTGATGGCCTTGAACGATATTGAGAACTGCAGTAACAACAAGTCCCACCGCTAGCAGATAAAAACAGCTTCCCGTAATACGCAGCGCAGCGATTTCAAATCTATCCCTTGATGCCTCTGGAAAACGCCGGATCCGAGTAATCATATGGGCAATCCCGATTGCTGAAATTACCTCAATAAAGCTATCCACCCCGAAACCGAAAAGTGCGAGCGTTTCATCTTGAAATCCTAGCAAGGTTGAAACTGTCCCTTCTAGGAAATTATAGCCGATCGTAAATGCGGTCAGCCGTAACGCCCATCCAAACGCTTGCAGTTCTATGTTTTCACTAGCTACCTTCTGTGTTAGCGACACTTAGACATTTCTCCTATTAACTCGCTTGCTCCAGTTCACTTTGCCAATTCCCTGTCATCAACAATCCGACCTTGGCTAGGTCATCGCGAAACTCCGTCGCCTCAGTCAATCTACCTCTATACATCACAAAAATTCGGTCACTCAGTGCCAAGACCTCATCCAGTTCCGTTGAAATCAGCAAGACAGCGTGCTGCTTCCGACGTTGCTCAAGAAACTGCTGATGCGTATAGTCAGCAGCACTGATATCCAACCCACGGGTCGGATTGACAGCTAGCAACAGTTCTGGCTCCTGCGAGAGTTCCCGCGCGATAACAACCTTCTGTTGATTTCCCCCGGATAACGACCCCGCCGGAGCATGGGTGTGGGTTGTTCGTACATCATAACTTTGGACGAGTTCCGCACTATCAGCATCAATCCGTTTAAGATCTAAAAACGCCCCCCAACCTTTCAAAAGTTTTGACCGATACCCCTTGAGCCGATGAACATTGAGAATCAGGTTCTCCGCGATTGTGAAACTTAGGATAAGCCCGGCAGTCTGTCGGTCTTCGGGGATGTAGCCGTATCCCAACTGACGACTCTTGCTCGTCGGAAGGTTGGTGATTGCTCTCCCCTTAAAATGGATCGTACCGCCGTGAGATTTGCGGAGTCCAACAATCGCCTCGGCCAGCTCGATCTGTCCGTTCCCATCAATACCAGCAATGCCTATAATCTCACCCGCACAAACATCAAACGAGGGACCATCAACGACCCGACGGTCATCATGATCTGTAACAGTTAAATCTCGGATTTCAAGAATTGGAGGACCATGGACTTGGGCACTGCGTTGAATTTCTGGCAACTCATGTCCGACCATCTGTTTTGCTAGATGGGTGGGAGAGGTGTCAGCGACCTTCGTCGTCGCAACACGTTTGCCGTTACGTAACACAGTAATCCGATCGCTGATCTCCATCACCTCTTTCAGCTTATGGCTGATGAAGATAATGGAATGCCCGTCAGATTTGAGACGATGAAGGATAGTGAATAGCTCCGTAATCTCTTGTGGGGATAGCACCGCAGTCGGTTCATCAAGGATAAGGATTTGTGCATCTGCTGACAGTGCTTTGAGAATTTCGACCCGCTGCTGAAGCCCGACCGACAGTTGCCAGACTTTGGTTTGCGGCGAGATAGACAGACCGTAACGGGCGGAAAGCTGCTGGACATTTTCGTCCGCTTCGTTCCGGTGAAATCGAAATTTCCCACGCCCAGAAGTAAGGGCAATATTTTCAGCCACACTCAGCGACGGGACCAGCATAAAGTGCTGATGCACCATGCCGATTCCCAAAGCAATCGCTGTCTTTGGGGAATCAACAAGGCTCGGCTTGCCGTCGATTAGAATCTTCCCGGCATCGGGTTGATACAAGCCGTAAATTAGGTTCATCAGCGTAGATTTACCCGCCCCGTTTTCACCGAGTAAGGTATGAATCTCTCCCCGTTCCAACACGAAGTCCACGCTATCTACGGCAACATTATTTCCAAATGCCTTGGTGATACCGTGCAGTTCAAGTGCGAGCGATGCCAATGGCTGAATTCCCCTCTGTTTCTAAAATTTCACGCGAGGTGCCTTAAACTTACCGGCGAGAATATCCTGACGAATTTTCTCAACTTTGGTGCGGAGATCTTCAGGGACCCGATCCTTCAGTTTTGGGTTATAAACCAGTTTGACAGTTTCATTCAGCGACATCCCCATCCACATCACTTGGGGTTCAAATTTGCCTGTCTGGACTAGGTCCGCGGCATATACAAAGGCTTTGGTATCAATGACAGCACTCGCAAGAATTGCATCGGGGGCAATGTCGTTCTGATCTCGATTTGAACCGAAAGCGTAAACATCGCTTCCCGCTTTACGGCTCTCTTCGACAGCATGAAAAACCCCGCGTCCGGCAGCATCCGCATTGTGGAAGATGAAATCAACCCCCTCCGTAATTTGGGACAGTGCCAACTCTTTTGCTTTTCCGATATTCTCCCAATCTCCGACATAGGAAGTAGAAACTTTGATGTCTGGATTGACAGATTTCGCTCCTTCTTCAAGGGCGTGAAAGGTGCTATTGATCGGTGGGATGTTCATGCCGCCGATCAGCCCAATCTTGCCCGTCTGGGTCATCGTGCCGGCAATGACCCCTAGCAGGTATGTTGCTTCCTCAAGCTCAAAGACAATCGATGCCACATTATCCAAAACGGTATTCCCGGATGTAGTGATAAACACCGTATCCGGGAAATCGGGCGCGACAGATTTCGCTGCCTCCTGGTACTCAAATCCGTGCCCGAAGACTAGACCATATCCCTTGCTCGCATAGAATCGAAAATGTTCCTCCCACTGCGATGGGGCTTTGCTTTCGACGTGGCTAGTTTCAAACCCCAGTTCCTTTTCAATTCGCTTGAGTCCCTCGTAAGCCAGGGCGTTCCACCCAGCATCGCTGATCGAGCCGGGCGTCAGCAAAGCAACTTTGAACTTCGCTGCATCTGCCGTGCCGATAGTAAATCCAAAGGACAACACCAGTAAACTACAAATAAGCCAATTTTGTTTGTACATAAAAACACCTCAACAATCAATTTAATCGGTTAGAATTAAAATCTTCTGTGTACAGGACGACGTTCATTGTCCGCCATTCAATCTAAACAGGTTGAAATTATATGGACGCTCACATGGACTGTCAATCTCATTTTAACGGAAGTTGCTAGGTTCTGTTGACATTTAAATACGGTATCAAGATTTTTCCAAGACCGTCATCAATTTTGTGTATCCAAGTCCTCCGCTGCAAGTTTCACGAGCTGCTTGTAATCGACAACCTTTATCTCTCCGTTGTTTTGCTCAACCAAATCGATCAGGAGGTCGGCCCCGGGCGAATGCTCCAGATCTATCTCAAGCGCAACGATATAGATGCTTGCACCATTCACATTTCTCGCCTTGACGGCTTCAAGAATTGTCGTCGGATCTATTTCAATATCGTCATAGGGTGCTGCGGGCAAACCGTCGGTGACCAACACGATAATTGATGGATTGACTTCAAGTGCCGTTTCAATGGTTTCGAGAAGATTCGTTCCTTGATTATTTGCGATTCCTTCAGGCGTGAACCGATCCAGATACTTCGATACCGTTTCGATATTCTTCTCTGTTACCGGCGCGAGTTTACGTTTCCCCAACTTGGCATTCGCCGCAAATGTGATGATATTGAATGAGTCATCTTCATCGAGCGAAGACAACGCTTCCTTGATCGCCTCGATTGCCAATTCTAGCTTTCTGAGTCCAACCGCCTGCATACTTGCGGAGATATCAAGGCAGAAGACAACCTGTTGGGGTCCCTCCGCCTCCTCAATGAATTCGATGATCCCCAATTTGTCCTTGATGTTCGGTAATTTCTTTAATTTTTTCGCATTGCCTGGCGATCCACCCCCACCAATCAACCCCTTTCTTGAGTTCCCTAATGAATCAACCATATCAAGACCGCTGCGTTGTCCACGCACGCGCACCCGTCCCGTAACTTTGCCCTGTCCGTCTGCTCGAAGCGAAACAGGTCGTCCAATATCCGATCTTTCAGATTCCCGTAAATCTGCATCTGTCATCACGTCCGGCAGCTTCTCAGTGAGCGGTGCTGTCGTCACGTCGAAATTCTCGCGTACAACCCGTTGGCTGAGGCGGGCAACTTCCGTCAATTTGTTGCGTGAGGATTCAAGGAGTTTTTCTTTCGATCTGAGAGCCAGATTCTCGTCAGGCTTACGAACCTCCATCTTCAGTGGTGGCTTAGTTTTGATTGTTTTCACCTCGGGTCTCGGCGGCTCTTTCACCCACTCCACCCAGATATGATCCCTATCTCTGACCACTTCATCACGAGGAGTTAAGACGTAAACAATTCCGATAATCAGATGCACAATCAGAGCGACCAGTATCGCCGACCGCTGCCGAACCTTGTTAAAATCCGCATATTGTTGACGCATTTGTCCAGCCCTCCCATTAATACGCTAGGGTCATTTAATTTTCCTGTGAGAGGGATTTCCCAATCCCGATACTTCACCGGCCAAGCGATTCCCTCGTTGCGACGTTTCGACCCAAATAGTTAAAAGCCCGAAAACTGAATAGCCCTATTGATACGCATGAAGATTATAGCGTCATCGCGCCACGGTATTAGAGTCAACGATTAAATCCGAATCCGCTCCCACCGATTGCTGCGAAAACGGAGAAAATAGGTTATACCCGCCAAAATGATATAGATTGTTGCACCACACCACGCGCCAGGCACCCCATATCCCAACCAAAATCCTAAAGCGTATGCGAGTGGAAGAAAGAGCAGCCACGCATACCCGATGCTAACACACATTGTGAAAAAGGTATCACCGGCCCCCTTGAGCGCACCCGACGCACAGATGCCAAATCCGTCAGAAAGTTGAAAAAGTGCTGCAAAAAATAGGAGCCGTGTTCCGAGACGGATAACCTCGGCATCCGGTGTAACCAGCGAGATAAGAAACTCCGGCACTAAAAAAAACGCAACGGCAACGAAAAAGGTATACACAACTCCCAACTTTATCGCCGTGTAGCCACTCCTGCGGGCATAATGGAATTGACCGGATCCAATATAATGCCCAACTAACGTCGTTGCTGCCATAGAAATTCCATACAGAGGCATAAATGATGTAGAGATCAGAGTGACCCCGGCATTATTCGCCGCAAGCGCGATGTCACCCATGCGTCCAACTAAGGCAACAAACACCGTAAAGCTCCCCATATCCATCAAATTGTGTACGCCCATCGGCAAACCAATTCGTAGAATACGACGGAGCTCACGCAAGTCGATTCGGAAATGAGATCGGGTTTGGAACGCTTGATTCGACTTCCGTGAGAGGAAAACAACGAAATAGCAGCCTGCTGCGACTACACCCGCAATCAACGTGGCAATCGCAGCACCGACGACCTCAAGCCGGGGACACCCAAATTTTCCAAAGATCAGCAGATAGTCGAGGAGCAGGTTGACCAGATTCGCGACAATCTCAATCCGCATCGGTGTTTTCGTGTCACCGATGCCCCGTAGAAAACTTGCCATCCCAAAAGAAATAAAGACAGTAATGCCACCGTATAACCGAATTTGCGTGTAGGTGCTTGCCAGACGCTGTACCTCTGGAGACGGTTTCATCAGTGCAAACGCAGGCACTGTAAATAGGTTAATCACCAATATGATGAAATACGATCCGAGTGCGAGGTAAAGCCCTTGCCACGCTGCAACGGTGATCCCCCGTCGATCCCCCGCTCCATAGCGTTGTGCGACGAAAGTATTGACACTACCCAGAAACCCTTGAAAAAAGGAGAATAACGTCCATGTCAATATCCCTGCCAGTCCAACAGCAGCTAATTCTGTCGCGCCCAAACGTCCAACCATCGCCGTATCCACAAACATCATCGCTGTGCGCGATAGCATCGTGATAACGATCGGATATGCCAACAGCCAGACCTCTCGGTAGCCACCGGGTCCTTCTATTCCTCCATTTACACCCCGACTTTCCCCATTTTGTTGCAATCCACTCTCCTAGGATTATTCTGTTTGTATCGCTTCTCACAAATTTTGCGATGAAACCGTCTCTGTCTTCTGCTCAAACGAACGCACCCACCGATTCCCCTTGGGCGTCAATTCATAATAGGTATGGTTGCGGTGCTTGATCCACTTCCCCTTCACAATGTTCTTGCGGTACTGAATCATCCGTTTCTCTACACGTTTCAAGCCACCCAACTCCCGCAACTTTCGATGGCGGTTGTGAGTCTCCTCAAGGGGTAGACCGAGCATCTCCGAGACAACAATCGAATAGTCCAACCCATATTCCTGATGGTGTTTCAGGATGAGATAATCCACCTCATCAAGCTGATCAAAGATCGGATCTTCCATTTTTATCTCGGATGGCGTTTCTGCTGCATGGATTTCATCCCATGTCACCTCAAGTAGCCGTTCAGAACGCAGCCGCTGGACAGAAGCACAATCAGACCGGTGGACAGCAACCGCGCCAGCCTGCTTAAAATACCCGATGATGCCCTCTCCTGTCTCCGGTGAACAACATTGGGCGAGCTTGTAGATGAGTTCTTGGTGCATTGTCCGCTTCTTGTATCCGCTAATTACACAGATTCACGTCTTCAATTCGCCTACATACCGACGGATCTTTGTTGCCGCTGTGACGATGTCCGCCATATCCGCTTCAGTTCCCATGAGAACGCTCTGGCTGAGGGCCAAACCGTTTTTACACAGCTTTTCTGTCTCTGGACAGGAAACATTTGAATAGTCAGGTTTTGCGTTCAAGAGCCCCGATTCCATAAACGGTTCTCGGTACATCGGCGTTGTGTACCAGTGCCGCATTGGAATCCCCTCCGCACCCATCGCCTTGATGAACGTTTCGCGGGAGATACCCTCAAACTCCTCTGAATCGAAAATCGCTTTATAACCGTGACAACCGCCGCGGGTGGCGCGTGAATCGAGCGGCACCACCTTGATGCCGGGAATTTCTCCCAGTCCAGCATCCAGAGAGCGCATATTTGTATTGCGTAGGTTGACCTCACTATCCAACCGCTCAAGGCGTGATAGCAACAATCCACCTTGCCACTCCGTCATCCGGAAATTCCCACCGAACGGTTCTGTCTCAAACTCTGACTCGGACGGAGAACGTCCACAGTTATGAATCGACCATGCCCGCTCATACAGTTTCCGATCGTTGGTCAGAACAATACCACCTTCACCCGCACAGAGGTTCTTGGAGGATTGGAAGCTAAAGCATCCGAGATGCCCCCAGCCGCCGACTCCTCTGTCCCGCCACTCCGCGCCGTGGGCCTGGGCACAGTCCTCAACTACAACAAGGTTATTCCGCTCGGTAACTTCCAAAATGCCATCCATATCAGCGGGGTAGCCTGCGATATGCACCGGCAGGACAGCCTTGGTATTCGGGGTTATCGCTGCTTCGATTTTTGATGGATCAATGTTAAAACCGTCGGGGAGCGTATCCACAAACACCGGCGTTCCATTCGCCATCAGAATTGATACTACCGTCGCCTGGAAGGTGTATGGTGTTGTGATTACCTCGTCGCCAAGGCCGACACCCGCAGCCTTGAGCGCGACATATAACGCCGCTGTGCCGCTATTCACACAGACGCCGTACTTTGTGCCTTGGAATCGAGCAAAACGCTCCTCAAACTCAGGCACCCTTGCCCCGCCGGTGCCCCATACCCCACTCCGATAGATCTCCTCAAAGGTTTTGAGGTCGTTATCATCAAAGGTGGGCCATGACGGATACGGTTCGGTCCGAACAGGTGCGCCGCCGTTGATCGCTAAATTTGCCATGTTTGTTCTCCTTAGTCATTTGATGACTGTTGCTGTGTTCATTTCAAGGTCTCAAAGAGTTTTTTGAAGTATAGGTGGTCATCCCAAAATCGTCGTTTCAGGCGTCGGAATAAGTTGTAATCTTCACGGCTATAATCCCAAAGCAGCTGGATATCCGCTTGGCCTGTCGAAAAGGTCCGAATATACAAATCGGTTCCAATCACCTGATAAGAGAAAGGATCTGCGTTCCAAGGCTTTTGCAACTCATACCCCCACCGCTTCAACAACTCAAGTGCTTTGTCCGCATTCCGAATACGGAAATATGGCTGATTTTTTCTTGCCATGATAATCACCTCCTCATAACATAAAGCATAATAAGATCTTGTTACAGCCCACGCATCATGACTAAAGATCTAGTCCACTCAAGTAGTCCGCAATCCGTTTCGATTGTCCGTCAACGCTTGTCTCCATCGCCGCAATCACCAACGCGAAACTTTTGATGTTATCTTCAATTCGCGTGGCGGAAGGCGCGCCGCCGTCAAGCCAGTTGATAAATTCGTCGAACAGATGCTCATGACCGAAGCGGGGTATCTCCGGTGCTTCGTATATCTCTGGATCCTGACCGACCCGATGAATTGTAACTTCAGCTTCACCGGCAATTTCGACACATCCCTCCTCAAATTCTGCGCGATAATGTTCATTATGCCAACAGTTGACGATACCCGCAGCGGAGCTATTCCCCTCGTAACAGGTATGCACCCCGTTGTCCATCTGCATCAGGTACAGTCCACTGGAAAAGTGCTTGAAACTGGACCACTCCGGATTCCAACCGAACCCAACCAACGTCTCGCAGTCGCCGCCGGAGAGAAAGCGTAGCATGTCGAGGTGGTGGACAGAGCCCTCAAAGAGTAGACTGAAATCCATATCGTGCCGCCACGCCTTGCCCCACGACTGATAGCGGCGATAGTCGCAGGCGTACCGTCCTACGATATGCTGAAGCCGTCCCAATCGCCCTTCTTCCCGAATGCGAACCAACTCCTGCTTGTTCCGCGCATAACGGTAATTCTGGATAATCGCACACGGCATCCCGGTTTTCTGGGAAGTCGCTACCATCGCCTTCGCCGCTTCGAGCGTGTCCGCGATCGGCTTTTCGCAGATTACCGGCATCCCGTTCTCCATCGCAGCGATCGCTGCAGGGCTGTGGAATGGTGGGGGTGTTGCAACACCACAGAAGTCCGCTTTGACCGTTGCACACGCCTCGTTAAAGTCTGTGAACAACTGATCTTCGCTGAGACCGAGTGCTGCGCCTTGCTCTTTTAACACATCCGGCAGCACATCCGCCAATCCAATAATTTTTATCCGATCGCTGAAGTTATCAACAAAGTTTCGGATCCAGCCGCCTGCCATGCCGCTGCCACCAATCATCAAACATGTCTTTTGCGCCATCTAATACCTCCGTAATTAAGACCAGCTTTACATCCTTACCGGAATTTTCAAATTGACAAAATGCTTGCATACCATCTAAAATATTCGGAAATTCTACAATATGCCTACAGCTTGACTCGTTTTCCTAACTCTCCCGCTAATTTCATAGGTAGTCATGGCTTATACTGGAAAAAAACACAGCAACTATATTTGGATACCTAAAGCAAAATCTGACTTGAAAGAATACCGTGATGGGCTACGCTTGTGCCGTGATCTGGAAGACACTACAGGATCATTTAATGACAAAACCCTGGGAAACCATCAAGTAGAATCGGGTGCCATATTCAATGGATCGCTAACGGTTGAAGAATATCAAGCCAAATACAAAACGCAACAGTTGGGTAATCAAAGTTATGTTTCAAATGCGAGAATGCTGATTCGTATGTGCCGCTTCTTCGGATGGATACACCGAGATGCCAAAAGAAAAAGCACCTATTACTTAACAGAAAGAGGAAGACTAATTTCTCAATTTATAGGGAAATTCCCCAACCAAATAGGCGATCTCAAAGAATTTGATCTTTTTCTAGAAGACATTGTCACATTCAGGTTCTTTTCCGTAGACGATCTACCCGGATATCAAAACAAAAAATTCAAGACTCTTCCAAATTTACAGATTCTCCGTTTTCTCTCCCAGTTTGGATACATGCACCATTATGAGCTTGCTATTACGGCCTTAAGTGCGACCAATATCAGTCCAGAGGAATTTGCTGCCAAATCAGATATTATCAGATCAATGAGACAGGGAAAAATCAATATTGGTACAGCACTCCGGGAGTTTGAACATGATTCAACAGACAAATCAACGCTGACCGGAATCTATGACGGGCCCAAAGTCCTGTGTAGTTTTCTGAGACAGCTTGGGCTCGTCGAAACAGTAAATACCAAGGAAATCCAAGGGGCTTCTGAATATTACCAATCAACTTACACCGAATACCTCATCAAACCTCCTCGCACCGTCTTTAGAATTACAGAATTTGGCGAAGAGATTCAAGAGCATTATAGGGACATAGCTCCAATTTGGTTCGATGAAATCAGTGGTCTCGGTCATAAATATACGATAGCCAACGTATTAGACAGCATCAGAAGAGAGGAAACAGAAGTCGAAGGCACACCTGAAGTCAGAGAAGCACTAACCGAATTACAAAATCAAAACTCAATCCCTGTCCAAATTAGCCATTACGAAAATAACATCATCGGAATAATACCGTACAAAGGATCTCTGGATTTCCGGGACTATCGAGACATACCGCCTGAAGAAAGAGAAAACTACAAAGCGCATCAGACACGACTAAATCTGTTTGATAAAACAAAAGAAAAGTCTTTAGTCCAAGTTCAACTACCTATTGACAAGACTTTGCTTCCACAAACAAACCACTGCTTTAACTGTTACCCAGCCCCTTGCGTATCGTATCTAGCGCACCTCAGTACCCCAAATTCCTCAGATTATCTTGCTTATAAAGTATGCCCAACTGATGCCTTAGTTAGAGGAGATAGTGCTAGTCCTCCGATCTTTGACGAAACAAAATGTATCAACTGTTTACTATGCGTTGATCTATGTCCAATTGGTAGCATTGAAACCTCACAGACCGACGGACGAGTTGAAAGAATACTTATAACCGAAATAGTTCCGGACGATAGGGAATTAATCGCAATAGAATACGGACAAACGACAAATTCCCTAACTCAATATCTTGAACATGTTCAAAACAGAAATTTAACGCTATCTTCATCGCAACGTCTGAGCATTGTCCGGTACTTTGAAGAAATTATCTCTCCCGGAAAAGAACCGAGAATTGACCAGAATCCTTTTTATACATGGGTTAGAAACACCCTGAGAGGGCTTGGTTATTCTGCCGCTTATACCGGCGGTGCTGGCATGAAAACTCGCTCAGATGTTACTATCATGGCTCCATATCCTGTTGCCATCGAAGTTAAAAGTCCTGAAGAAAGGATGGGGGTTAAGGCAGTCAGACAAACTGTAGATGCTGCCAGCCAGCTTTACCGCCGATTTCAGCAGCGCGTTTACACCTGTGTCATCGGACAATATGCTACACCCGAAGTTCTGAAAAAGGCAGACGAACACCAAGATTATATGCTAAGTCAGGGCGTTTCGCAATTCAACATACCCATCATTGAATCCAAATTACTAATCTATCTTTTCTTAATGAAAGACACAGCCAATTTAACCCCAGAAATGATGGAACCAATTTTTGCCGAATTTCATGGGCGAATTAGCGGAAACCATATTCTTGAACTACTTGACAGGGCTAGTACACCCTCATATCTACGAGACCAAATCAGTAGGGACCTCACAACCCTTGAGATATAGCTGCTGATCTGCTTCATTTGAAGAACTAGCGAGATCTTTTGCTCTCTTCAAACGTTCTTCTGCTAAGATTATGTAGTCTGGATTCAACTCAAATCCGAGATAATTTCTTCCAAGCATTTTTGCTGCAACGCATTCTGTACCAGAACCCGTAAATGGAATAAGGATCGTATTCCCCTTATTAGAAAAGTGGTTTATAATCCGAAATGTCAAACTCAGTGGTTTCTGAGTTGGGTGGTCTACCTTTTCTTCTGCAAAACGACGACCTGCTAATGTAGGAAATCTCCACACATCTCCCGCTAACCTGCCCTCCGGATGAGGCTCCCAGATCCTTCCATTTTTGGTTATCTTGTGCTTCAAACGTTCCTGACTTTTATAAGGTTCCCGAATCGTGTGATATACAAAATTTTTGCTTTTTGTCATCCAAAGAAGCGGTTCATAGTGGGCAGCTGGTTTCTTTGTATACCCGGCAAAACCGTTTTCATAATGCCATATAAACAACCGGCCATACTCCATCCCCATTTCCATTAAATCAACCTGCACATAGCAGATATATTTATGAATTCCATACACAAACAGGGAACCTTCATCAGTTAGAATTCTATGACATTCAGCTAACCAGTGACTACACCAATCGCGCCAGACATCGATCTCATTAAAATTCTTGCTTATCCCAAAGTCCTTGCCAATGTTATAGGGCGGATCGGCTATTATTAGTTGAGCAAAGCAATCAGGAACTTCCTTTAGAAGTTCAAGAGCATCTCCCTGAATAATTTGGTTCGTTTTCATTGTCTAACTGTCTCCCTTGGTCACCGATGAAAAACCTGAAACAAAAGGATATATTGATGATGGATATTTGGGATATAACAAAAAGGGTAGCCGTATGGGTATAGTTTCTTATGCCTTTGCTCAAGAGTTGAAACACCAACTAATTTGATCGTCTCGTCACACAATCGTTGGTATAAGTCAGAATGGAAGGGATAGAAATCTGAAGCATGGCGGAAATCACTAACAATAATTGCCATGTACCGTCTATTCTCCACCTTCATTGCAACTTTACGAAAGACACTAGCTAGTTCCTCTAAAAACGATTCATATTCTTCAATATTCCCCAAATCATTTTCACTTTCCGAATATTGAGTAGCTAGATTTCCTGAAAGCCTCATTTCTTTTACTTTGTGATCTGCATCCTTCGTCAGAATACTCCAATAAGGTGGACTTGTTACCATAAATTGAAATTGTTCGTCTTCAAAAAGAGAGATTGCCTCACGAATATCTTCACAGATAATCCGCTGATTGTGTGAATCTCCAACTTCAACATCAAGACGTTCCCCCGATAATTCTGCCCATATTGGGCTTAGTTCAACTCCTACACCTTCACGAGCCAATACAGCACATGCTTTTAATGTAGACCCAACACCGCAAAATGGGTCAAGAACTTGCTCACCGCTTTTGGTAAAAAAACGAATCAATCTACCAATATCCTGATAGGAAAAAGGTGCCGGGTGGAGCCTCTCATAATAGGCATGTGGGTGATGGGCACCCAACCCTTTCTGATGCCACGTTGACTTGGTTTCCTGAATCCATATTCTTCCTGATAAATCATTCAATATATTTCGCTCGGAAAATTTGTCAGATGGTCGTGTTTCAACTTCCAATGAACGTAACACTTCATCACGACAGAATTTACTCATCGCCTGAATAATTTTTGAAGCTGGTATTCCAAATTCCCTAACCCCTTTCAAATTCCTAACAGCTTCCTCACTATCTATACTAAATAACTCAAATTGGTTGACCGAGGGACTTTCTATTCCGTCAGGTGCTAAAGAGTCATCTCCGCTCAACAATGGATTTAGATCTGCCATTTCCTCCTACCTCCGCTCGTAATTAGCGACCTACTACTTACTCTCAAATTCTGATATTGCATTCTCCAGCAAATGAAAGATAAGGATCTTGTATTTCCCTCCACTTTTATCACTATCCGAAGTCACTACCCGAAATCTGAAGTAAAAATATAAGACTATATGTAATTCATGCTATCAAGCAGACAATTAAACTAAACTCCCATGCAAAACTAATAGGACTTACGCAGTTGAACGGTAAAATCCAACCCCTTCCGCTACGCGGAACCTACACCTCCATTTCAATCCCGATTCATCGGGACGATTTGGCAATTTGGCAGGGCACTGGCAGGTCCAAAAAAAAATTCAACCAAGCATCGGGGGGGCATCATTGGTGGATGTCTGTCTGAACCCCGATGGGGCCTAGCTTTAGGGCGTTTGTAGATTTTTACCACGCAACAGAAGGTGTGTCTAGACGGCTTGCTGACCTGCCAAATACGCACTGTTTATGAACCGTTTTTCACTGAAATGGTGCCATAACCTCGCCATAAGGCAGGGATTTGGCAGGGCCCTGACAGGTGAAAACTCTGAAATGCGTAAGTCCTGACTAATCTGATTCTTACCAGGAAATTCAATTACAAACCTTAGCGTTACAAAAATCAAGAATAACGCCATAATATAAAACCGCTTTTTCCAACATAGAATCTAAATATTAACACAATGATAAGTGAAGGTCAACTATTTCCGTTTTTCCAGTCATGTTGATAACCTCCCGATAGCTCAAACGAAACAGAGCTATCGGGGCGGAAACTGTTTGAAACGTTCTGGACTGTGCCCTGATTGGCTTCATCTCACAGCAGCAGCGTTTTGAGAGACTCAATCAAACCATCGGGCGGATCAAAGGGTAGCTCAACGGGCTCGTGCGTCAATGCACTGTGATAGATACCCAAGATCGCATTAAACTCCGCGAGCGACTGTTCCAAGTGGGTGGGATGCACCTTTTCGTCATCGTCGAGCCAATCGAGCATCGCCTCGGTGAGTCCCGCCTGTCCTAAAAGATCCTGCTCACCGTACTCGTGTGCTCCACGACTATAGCCGTCCGTCGGTGTGTTGCGCTCCCAGCCGTACATCCACCAATGGACAAACCCGCGCTTCCCAAAAACGCGGACCCGTTTGTGCTGGAACACCGATTCGTGATCGCTAATTTCGGGCGAACCTTTAGTGCCAAATGTGACCAACGCCCGAACCCCGTTGGCATATGTGATCGACGCTGTGGCATGGTCGGGCGACGGTTGGGCGGTATCTAGATGTTCACCCCCTGAGACCTGACCAAAAACCTTGACTGGACGCGAGTTGTCGATGTACGAGGAAACCAGTTGAAGGACATGGGGCCCCTGATCGATCGGCGTTGAACGGGCACTGGCATCAATAAAGTCGAGGTCCCCAATCGCCCCAGCGGCAACATCAGCTTTTAATTTCAGATTCGGCGGATGAAAATTGAGCTGCGTGTTCACCGCAAATTTGGTCTTGGTATTCTGGCATAAGCCGCTCAGTTGACGCCAATCCTCTCCCATCACCGCAATCGGCTTTTCAACAATCGCGGCAGGCACCTCATGTTCCGATGCGATATTCATCAACGGGTAGCGGATTAATTCGTTCGTCCCCCTCAACACCGGCGCAGTCACGATATGCAGCAGGTCGGGACGTTCCTTATCCAACATTTCATGGATGTCGGTGTACCGCTTCTCGACTCCAAATTCATCGCCGAAACTGTTCAGCAGCTCCTCGTTCATATCGCAGAGTGCGACAATTTCACCGCGGTTGATATGTTGATATGCGTGTGCATGGCCACGCGCCCGTCCGCCACAACCCAGAAATGCACATTTATACATAATAAACCTCCATAAATTATGATTTGAAATAGGATAACTAATGCAGGACTTACGCACTTTAGATTGTAGTTGCCCGATTCATCGGACGTATCGGGGCAGGGATGCCCCTCTCACCCCCTTAATCTACCCCCCTTAGTCCCCCCGCAAGCAGGGGGAAAGCAAGCGAGGGAAGGGCTTTGACCGTTCGGCTGCGTAAGTCCTATAATGGTGCTAGTTTGCAAGTGAAACGCGAAAAATGATTGGTTCATAGATTTATCAATGAACTAATGAACCAGCATAGCCTTTGTCTTTGCACCCCTTCTCACTTTCTCACCTTCGCACTTTCACTCTTCCCAAGCGTCCAACCCCAAAAGTTTGCGTCCTAGTGGGGTCAATTCCGCCGTCTTGCCTTGGAAGTGTTCCTTCTCCTTCTCCTCTTTACCCAATCCTGTTAGCCGTTCCCGCCAGCCGTTGATCCGGTTCTGACGCGCCTCCTCATTATTATCCTTCGGTGCCGGCGACATGGTGATATACTGCACGATTCGAGGGCGATCGCTGCTGTTCGGGCTGCTCCCGTGTGGCAGGGCACTGTGCCAGATAACCAGATCTCCAGCTTTCCCTGCAACTGGCACGGCATCGGTATCTCGCTCCTTGATTAGCTGCCGCGGATCTGCATCCTCAGGAAGATCGTTGAGCCAGTCCTCCAGTTTATGATGGAATCCCGGTATACAGGTGAATGCCCCCTGATTGGCAGGTGTATCAGTCAAATATAACACCCCCTGTACCTTGAGTCCAAACGGCATATCCAGCGACATATCCCAGTGCAGGTAGGGCCCCGGGAACTTAAAATCCTCCCGCTCCGGCGGGTTCAAGCTGCCGCGATCAAAGCTGACCCATAGTTTCTCTGTGCCCCAAATCTCAGAAAAGGCTTGGTGGATACGGGGATATTGCCGATTGTTCCACAGTGCTTGATGCTGATAAATCTCGACCATAATCCCGCGACGCGGCGGGTCTGGATACCACGTCTTTGGGTCGTCTGTATCCATTTCGAGGAAATCCCAGATGGCACGCTCGGCCGCTTTACAGTTTTCCGCTGGTACTGCGTCATGAATCACAACGTAGCCGTTCTCTTCCCAAAAATCTATATCTGCTGCGCTTAAAACTGGCATATCTTTCTCTCCTTGTTGATCTGGATTAAGGACTTGAAGTCCAAGCCCTATTTGAGATTCATAGATCTTACACAGTTAAATGTCTCCGTTCATGTTAAGAAATTGCAACAGAACCCAAGTTTTCAAAAAAAACTCGGTTTCTCTGATTGCTATGCACTTTTTTATATGAATCAATTATAGTGAATTCAAAAAATAAATAGATACTTGCGCCCCACGGCAGGGGCGGTTTCTAACCGCACTGCATAGGCCCCCCTTTATCCCCCCGCTAGCGGGGGGATAAAGGGGGGTGCCTACCCAACGGGAGCTTGGAGTGTCTCATTAATTCTAAGGTCCGCTATAAGGTAAATTTGCCTCCCTTTAATCCTATCTAACTATCTCTGGATATACCTCCAGTGCTTCAAACCATTTTTTGAGCAGTGCGACACGCTCAGTAGACGTATTAGAAACTTCGAGGGGACGACCACGTGTGTCCACCACCAGACCAACCACACCCCCTTCGATCTCTGCTTCGACCGGCTGTCCACGTCCTGCCCCCATGTCGAGATGGCGTTCTGGCTGGATTGTCACCTGCGCCTTTTCCCCGACACCCAATGGATAGAGACGCAAGTCGCCAAACGGCACGGTTTCCGTCAAATCACCGGTGATTGTGACACCTACATCGCCGGGGGAGGCAGCCCCAACCGGCGCGATGCAAGTCCCTAAATGTATGAGGCAATCGCGCTCAAAAACTTGTGTCGCCGCCGCTTCGTTGACCTGAGCCAGCACACCGAGTTGGGGCATCATAAAAATGCTATCGACAGCGAGGTGGGTCACCCCTTCCGGTTGGAATGCGTCAATCATCATCAACATCGCCTGATTCCGGCGTGGCGCGTGGGAAAGTACGCCGCCGCTTCCGACAATCAGGTCAAGCGAGATCATATTTACAAGTGTCGCACCGGTTTCGGATTGGGAGAACGCTTCGGAGATGGTGCGCTGCTGCTGCACCCCACGCAGTTCAACTGCAAGCTGCTTGTGCTGATCGAACGCCAATCGTAATGCTTCACGCGCAATCGCGCCCTCAATGATTAGCTCCTCCAACGCCTGCGGGATCGTTGTCGGACGTATCATCTTGTTCTTAATCCGATTCCCGAGATCACTGACATCAATATCAAAGGGCACCCACCGCAAAACGTTCGCCATCCCTGCCTCCGCGAGGACGTTGGAGATACTGTAGCTCATCCCCAAATTGGCACTCACCGTGCGGTTAAAAATCGCCTCACCCTCCTGATTTTTGAAGACAGAGAACACGTCCGTCGTCGCCCCCCCGATGTCCACGCCAACCACCTCAATGTTTTGCTGCGCCGCGATTGTTTGCATAATTGCACCGACAGCACCGGGCGTTGGCATAATTGGCGCATCGGTCCAAGAGATCAATTTTCGGTAACCGGGGGCGTGCGCCATCACATGCTCTAGAAACTGATCTTGGATCTTCAGACGGGTCGGCATCAGATTTTCGCGCTCTAACACGGGACGCAGGTTATCGACCACCTCCAACGCCATTTTCTCGCCAAGTCGCTCACCGACGATTTCACTCGCATCCTTGTTTCCTGCATAGATCACCGGCAATTCATAAGTCACCCCCAAACGGGGTTTGGGATTTGCTGCTTCAATGATCTCCGCTAACTCCGCAACGTGGGAGGTTGTCCCGCCATCAATGCCGCCGGAAAGGAGCACCATATCTGGCCGAAGATGTCGGATGCGCTCAATCTTCTCATGGGGAAGTCGCTTGTCGTTAGAAGCGATTGCATCCATGACAATCGCACCGGCACCTAGTGCGGCGCGTTCCGCGCTCTCGGCGGTCAGGTTTCGCACAACACCGGCGACCATCATCTGTAGGCCACCACCCGCGCTACTCGTCGAGATATACAGATCTGTGCCTTCATCCCCCTGTTGCGGCTTGAGGATCTGTCCGCCCTTCAAGAGCCTGCGGCCAGCGAGCTCCTCGACCTCCGTTATCGCGTTGATTACGCCAGCGGTGACGTCCTCCACCGGTGCTTCAACGGTCGTCGGTGCCTCCCCGCGAACTACAAGATGGTATTCGTCTCCCCGTTTCTCAATCAAGATAGCTTTCGTGGTGGTGCTGCCGCAATCTGTCGCAAGGATCGAGCGCATCTCCTGTGCCTGGTCCGACATATTATTTCTTCTCCTCTGCATCTAATTTCTCAATGAATTGAGTCAGTAGTTCAACATTTGCATCCTTTTCGATTATTAAAGCAAATTTCTGATATTCGGCGGTGTTAAAAATTGAGGTCACAAAAGGATTGAGTGCAATAAGCATTTGACTGCCAATAAAGTTGAGCGGTTTACAAGTTTCAAGGAATAAAATCGCGGGCACAGTCAGACGGCGTCTCACAATCTCCCTCGCAACCTTTGTTAGAAGTGCTTCCTGCTCATCTTCGGGAATTTCATCAAGGGTCAACGATTGGGGTACTTGCATTTTTTTAATGTACTCATAAATTTCTAGCTGAGGACGGGCGTAATAACTCAACCAGTATTTCCGTCTTCAGCTCTGAACAAGTGCTGGGACCAACTGATCTACATCCGCTTTACCTCGCACAATCTGGTTGACGATTTCACAGATCCGCAGCCGAATCCCTAATTGGTCTGCCAACTCTGCCACAGCATTGGACGACGCAACACCTTCAGCAACACTCCTGCGCTCACTCAAAATCTCCGCTAACGTCTTCCCCTGTCCCAAAGCGTAGCCCAAAGACATATTGCGTGAGGTGTGACTGTTACAGGTGAGGATTAGGTCCCCAAGACCGCATAGCCCCATCGCCGTTTCAGATTTGCCACTTTTGGCAACACACAGTTGGCTTATCTCCGCCAAACCTTCGGTGATCAATGCTGCTTTTGCGCTTTCTCCTAGCCTTTTTCCTTCCACAATACCGCAAGCGATGGCAATGACATTTTTCATAGTGCCACAGATCTGGGGCCCTACCACATCATTGGAATAATGGACACCGAATTTCGGGTGCGCGACCAACCGCGCTAGTTTTCGCCCAAGGGCTGCGTCCTCACATGCAAGCGTCACTGAAGCAGGCAATCCCTTTGCTACCTCTATCGCAAAGGTGGGTCCGCTGAGTATCGCCAATGGATTGGGAAAATGTTCCGCCACAACTTCGCTCATCAGCCTCAAGCTGTCCTGTTCTATCCCCTTGCTGCAGATAACTATAGGGAGAGAATTGTCCAAATCGACTGAAGCCAGCCCCTCACAGGTGCGCCGCACATATTGGGCGGGTGCCACCATTAACAGCGCGTCCTGTGCCAGCATCGCATCCAGATCGTTGACCGCATGGATAGTATCGGGCAGCTTGATACCGGGCAGGAACATCTCGTTTTCCTGCCATCCATTGATAGATGTCACAACCTCCGGCTCCCGCGCCCATAGGGTGACTTCACTACCCGCCCGCGCCGCCGTAATTGCGAGTGCTGTCCCCCAGGCACCGCCCCCCACAACTCCAACCCTCTTCATAGCTGCCTCCGTCTTCTTCTTGTCAACCCCGGTTCAATAGATTGAATACTGTTATCTCTGAAGATTTACCACAAATCTTGCAGCAAACGTTTCCAACTCTGACGTTCACGGTCGGGATCGACAATCGGCTTTAGTTGTTCACACCACGTTTTGAGTGTATCATAAAATGTGGTGTCCGTCTCAAGGCGCATGAGTAGGTCCGTCAATGCCTGTGTATCTCCCACCGGAAAGTATCCCGGATAATCTTCTCCTAAAAGACCGATCGAGCCAGATATCCGCGACGAAATGACGGGGACAGAGCACGCAATCGCTTCGGAAATCGCGTTCGCCCCTCCCTCCATCTGCGATGTTAGCACGAGCACCCGACTATGCGCGAGGACACGGAGCGCGCGCCAGCGTGGTAATTCCCCTAGCCATCGGTAACGCGGATTAGTAGCTGCCTCAGCGTCCGCCTGTACCCTCATATCGTCTGTGAGTGCGCCCCCAACATGTACCACCTGAATTCGGGAAAACGCGGGCAGTTGTCGAGCTGCCATCGCGGTACGAAATGGGTCCTTTACGGAACGCAGATGGCCCAGTACACACAGCTCGAAAACGTTCTTTTTTGGCGAAAACTTCCCCGGCGGTGCTGTTATCGATTGGTAAATTACCCACACCTGGTCACGCAGATGTTCTGAAAGTTCTTCAATGCCTGCGGGCTGCAGCAGAATGAAACGATCCGCTATCTCCAGAGACTCTTGGGCTGATACGTCCGTATGAATATCCCCATAGAGATCTGTTCCGGTCAGGGCAAGGATGAGAGGCAACTCTGGATGTCTGTGGCGGAAACGCACAATAGAAGCGTGGCTGCGACGCGCATGAAGCGCGACCAGCACGTCGCATCGTTCCCCCTGATACGCTTCCGCGATAATAACACGGTGCCCTAGTTCTCGTAAGATGCGAGCCCACCGAAGGGCCGTTACACGGTTACCCTTTCGGGAGTATGTTGGGGCGGGGGTAATTAGGCAGATTTTCATAGTTATTTATACAAAAACGAGATGGGTCGACTCAACAAGGGATTTCACATTCCCTATAATCTGTGCTTCTGTCACACCATCATTGTGTAAAGATGTCAACAGCGATTCGCTTTGAGAGGCAGGCACGGACATCAGCAATCCACCGCTAGTCTGCGGATCAACAAAAATCTCCTCATGCCATGCGGGGAGCGATTTTTCAAAACGTGTGGACTTTTCAATCAACGCTCGATTGGCGGCGTTGACACCTGTCCGCATCCCTTTCTGATACATTTCCAGTGCTTCACACATAATCGGCACATCATCGACACGAATTTCTAAAGTCACGCCCGATCCTTCTGCCATTTCCAAGGCGTGCCCGCCCAATCCAAATCCGGTGATGTCCGTTACCGCATGGATGTCAAACTCAGCCATAACCGCCGCCGCACCCTTGTTGAGCGTCGTGATAGCCCCTATACATTGATCTAACGCTTGATCTGACACCCAATTTTTTAGATTGGCGTTAAAAATCACGCCGCTGCCAATCGGTTTGGTCAAGATTAGGACATCCCCCGGTTCCGCACCGACGTTTCGCCAATATTTTTCCGGATGCACTATCCCAGTGACCGACAACCCAAACTTGGGTTCCTCATCATCGGTCGTATGCCCGCCCGCCAAGACTGCACCAGATTCGGTGATTTTACTCAACGCCCCTTCAACAATGCCGTGCAAGATTTCTGGATCCAATTTATCCGCCGGGAAGCCCACCAGATTTAGACAGGTCACCGGTTTTCCGCCCATCGCATAAATATCGCTGATTGAATTGGCTGCAGCAATCTGACCAAATAGATACGGGTCATCCACCGGCGGCGTGATAAAGTCGGCGGTCGTGACCAGTGCCATTTCGTCGTTGAGGCGGTAGATGCCGGCGTCGTCGCTCGTTTCAAATCCAACGAGCAGATTCGGGTCATTTTTCTTCGGCAGCTTTGCAAGAAGTGCTCCCAGTCCAACTGGACTGACTTTCGCCGCTCACCCGCACGTTTTTGCTAAACTTGTTAGGGTATGTTTTCGTGACAATTTATTTAGGTTCATCCTATCGCTCCCAATTTTTCTTATTTTTTATAAAGATACCAGAAATCGTAGGGAACAACGATCGTTGTTCCGTACTTGAAAAAACTCGGTTTCTCTAATTTCGTATAACACAATTATGTCATAGCGGCTTTCGCTTGCGCCAACGCTTCGGATTCTGCATTCGCACGGGTTGCCGCTGTAGACCGAGCAATGACAGCACCGGGACTCACGTTATCTACAGTGCAGATATACGCATCACCGAGTTGGTAAGATCTAATCCGAACCGTCCATTTTCCGATCGATTCAGTTCGGGTTTGATGGTTCTTAGGGGCTTGTGCCATATCCTCTTCCTCCTTCTAAAATGTTTTCAGTTTAGTCCCACACCCTTCTAGCAGTCTCAACAACTACCGATAGCTTATACCGCTGATCTTCTCCCGTAATTTGATTGCCAATAACCGAAGTAGCAAAACCACACTGCGGGCTTAATGCAAGTCGTTCTAGCGGCACAAATTGGCTGGCTTCCTTGATACGTACAGTGAGCCCTTCCGGCGTTTCTCGGCGCGGCGTTTTCGTCGTGACCAACCCTAAAACAGCGACCTTGTCATCGGGAATTTCCTGCAACGGTTCAAATGAACCGGAGCGTTCATCGTCGTATTCGAGCAGCAGGCGCTGGGCACGGATGCCTTGGAAAATCGGTTTGGCAATCAGATCATATCCCCCTTCGACCAACCACCGGCTGCCCTGATTCCCGCGTCAGAGATGAAAACCAAATGTCACCTCTGGAAAATCGCCAATCACAGCGTTATCCATTTCAATACCCCGGTCTAGCCACTGATCAAGATGCCACCCTTGTCCTTCGTAGAACGCTCTCGTTTTGGGATCGAGCAGCAACGGGTAATGGGGGGCGTCAAGTTGAATGTAGGTTGCACCTAGTCGGACCAACTCGGCGACCTCGTCCCGTAGAATATCAACAACATCCGCAAGAAAACTATCGAGCGTTGGATAGGCAGGCGGGGAGTATTCTGAAGACCAGAAGTTTGTCCACAGACTGGGACTAGGTAACGTAATCTTCGGTATGCGACTCGTCCGCGCTCGCAGGTAGATGAATTCCTCCGCTGAGAGATGCCGTTTGCGAGTGAGTTTGCTAACAACACCCAAGTTTTTGGGGCGTTCCAGATTCAAGCTCCCCGTATCTCTGCCGCCGCACCAATCGCCCCAGAGGAACGCGTTGAGGTCGTATTCACCGAAACCGGCAACCGCTTCCGTCATCTGGCTCTGGAAGGACAACCGGCGCATCTCCCCATCGGTAACGACCTTCAAGCCCGCCGCCTCCTGAAGTGCAACCGCTTTGTCAACCGCTCGGTCCTCGATCGTTTTGAACGCCGCTTGCGTCATTTTCCCCGCGGCGACCTCACTTCTCGCTTTGAGAAGTTCAGGCGGACGGAGCAAACTTCCAACGACATCGGTATGTGCCACGATCATGGGCATATCTCGTAATAATGGTCGGATTGATGTAGCGCGATTCCCGATGCTACCACCGTTTTACGCGCCCTCAGCAAGTTTGACACCGATCTCATCCTGACTCAGTTTTTCCCGATGTGCAGAGAGGTCAATCCCATACAGACCGGCGACATTTTCACCTAAGACTTTGCGCTTGGCTTCTGGCGTGAGATCAACCCCATATTCTTCTTTGATATCGTCCGGCAACTCCAGTGCCATAAACTTCTCTATCAACCACTTGGGGGTCCAGATCGCATAGTCGCTGCCGAAAATCATCTTATCCTCGCCCAACCAAAACAGGAGGTTGGCAACTATCTCAGCGAAATATTTCGGACGGGAGTGGATGAACGCCATCGCCACTGACATGCCGGCATAGACGTTCTTTTCCTGCGTGGCGATCCAGCAGAAATCATCTAACCGTGGCAGCCCAATGTGCTCAATGATGAAGTTGAGATTAGGGAAGTCGGTTGCTGCATAATCCACATCGGCGACATCAAAAGCGTCGCGATTGAGCGGATAAACCGTCGGTCCCTTGTGAACGTGGATATTTTTGACCCCAAGTTCCTCAGCGATCTCAAAATACTTGTAAGCCCATGGATCGTTCAGCCGCCAACCTTTCGATCCGTTTCGCCATTCAGCGGTGTAGAGCTTGAGCCCCTGAATCGGGTAATCCTCTACCATCTGCCGAAACGCATCCAGTCCCGCCTCCTCCGCTCTAGGGTCAAAAGAGCCACAGAGAATAAAACGGTCAGGGTACTTCGCTTTGATCGCGTTATTCTGTTGGTGCGTGTTAAATCCATCTTTGTAGAACTCGTACAGATACGTTGAGTTGAGGATGGCAACGTCGACGTATCCCTCCGAGAAGAGATCGTTGATCAGTGTCTCTTCACCGTATTTGCAATACTTTTCAAAGGACCAGACATATTCCTCCGGACTGAGGGCGGTATGAAAGTCGTAGAAACATCGGATCCAACCTTCGCCATACTCGTTGCGCCAGTTTTCCGGGTTGGCATCCCAAAAGTGCATATGTCCGTCAACGACAAAAATCTCGTGCCCATTTTCTTTATACATTGTAAGGCTCCTTGTATACTTAACGGCATTTATGACTTGTGAAACAGAAACCGAGTTTTTTCGGTAAAACTTGGTTTCTCTTCGCGCTTTACACTTTCTTTTTACATGAACCGAAAGGTTAGCTCAGTTTTTACCTTTCCGTGCTGCCAAAACAGCAGCACAGAATGACCCGTTGGCTTGCAGTGCGACACGCACAGTGCGCGCACGTATCAGATACTTCTCTAACTGTTCAGCAGTGACCTCCCTACCACGCAGATCGATTATCAGAGGCGCGGCAGGCAAGCAATCAAGGTCCATTTCCGCTCGACGCTGGAGGTATTGACGAGCGACTTCAGCCTCCCCAACATCACAAATCCGACCGTCGTTACGCCGGATCCGATAAGATTCGTTCTCAAAATAGAGATCGTCGATGCGTAGAACAGCAATTTCCTCGAATGATAAACCCGCATTTTTCAAGTTCTGCAATAACCGTTCTTGACGCCTGATATACCCTTTGCGAAGAAAAAGATCGCTGAGTTGACACAAGTTGTCAGATGCCTCATCCGGAAAAGCCTCCAAGAAGGATTTGCCGGTATTTACACCCGCCTCAATTGTTTTCGCGGCGAAATGATCTTTCAACCGAACCGTGACATCGTGGATTCCCCCAACCGTCAAAAGTTCACGACGGGTATCCTCAGCCATCATGTAGGAGAAGTTGGGTGCACACCAGTAGGTTGGAAGGTGCAGTTCGATTGTCAGATGGCCGCTTTCGGCTTCAACCGACTTGACGAAACCGAGTTTGAGGATGGACTCATCAAGTTCAGGATCAAGCACCTTCTCCAGCCGTTTGAAGATGACCTCTCGATCCAAAGTATCAGGAAGCGACAACCGCACATCATCGTACATTTTGTCCTCCACTTACGCCGTGCTGGATTCCCATCAATTTGTGTGATAGGGGGTGAGGATGGACTCATCAAGTTCAGGATCAAGCACCTTCTCCAGCCGTTTGAAGATGACCTCTCGATCCAAAGTATCAGGAAGCGACAACCGCACATCATCGTACATTTTGTCCTCCACTTACGCCGTGCTGGATTCCCATCAATTTGTGTGATAGGGGGTTAGGGAACAATAACTCCCCGACCCACAATCTAGGGAACAATAACTCCCCGACCCACAATCTGACGATTTTTGAAGTCGGTAATAGCCGTGTTAATGTCGTCCAGTGAATACTGTTGTGCACGCATATTAACGCGGCCCTCAGCGTTAAGCTCCATCAATTCGACCAATTCCGTGTAATTGCCAACAAGGCTGCCGACAATTGCGATTTCATTAATGATTATATGAACGGTGGGAACTTCAATTGTGCCGCCGTAACCGACGACGAAGTGGGTTCCGCCTTGACGCAACATCTGCCAGCAGAGTTGCTCTGCGCCGAGTTCTCCCACAAAATCAATGACGGCGTGAGCACCGCCTCCGGTGAGTTCTTTCAACTCATCAACGACATCGGGCCCGCCGTCAAGTACATGGTGAGCCCCCAAGTCTTTAGCCAATTTTCGGGCAGCTTCACTCTGGTCAATGGCAATGGTGCGGGTGCCGCACAACTCATGCAAACACTGGAGGGCAATGTGTCCCAACCCGCCCACGCCAAGGATCGCACAATAACTGCCCGGATTCAATATCTTCGCCGCCCGCTTGGCAACCCGGTAGGCAGTGATACCGGCATCCGCCATGGGAGCCACATTTACCGGCAACACATTCTCGTTAAGTTTGATTAACGCCCGCTCATTGGTCAGGAAATACTCGGCAAAGCCACCATTGTCGCTCAATCCCGGAAATGCGCTGTTCTCACAGTACATATCCTCGCCCCGGCGACAACCTGCACAGATTCCACACGACCGCAAAGGATGGCAGATGACGGCATCACCGGGCTTTACCGATTTTACGCCAGGGCCGACCTCCTCAACCCAACCGGCGTTTTCATGTCCCATGGTGTAAGGCAGCAACGCGCCGTCCGCATCCATCACGGCCCGCCATACCCCCTCGATGATGTGTAGATCGGTCCGGCACAAGCCGGCAGCACCGACGCGAACAATCACGTCTTCGGGATCACTGATGGCTGGCTCAGGTACACTCTCAATTTTAAGATCGACGTTCATCTCTTTGTCATACGCATACAGTTGAGCGGCTTTCATGGCGATGCCCTCCTTTCCAGATTCCGAGTTAGGGCGTGTTGATATTTGACAACACGTCCCGCGTAGCGAGGATGCTCGGAACGGCATAGGTTGGGTTGAACGGTTAAAGCAGAACCCTATCAAACACAGTAGAAGCTACGCTTTTCAATAACACCCTTTTATAGGATAGATAAAGTGAAACCCAACACCATACCGTGTTTGTAGGAAAAATAAAAACCTTATGCAGTCTCATGACTTCTCTCCTACAAGTTATCGGACATATTTTTTGCTTATTGAGACAACCAAGATCCGCTCTATGACTGGATCTTGTTTTGGGGGTTTCCAAAAAATGGCTTAAAATGTCTGATAACATGTTATTATCGGACTATTTATAATCAGAAACGCCCAGAATACCATACTAATACTATGTCTCACGCGCTTGGGGGGTTAATTGCCAACAATTATGCTCTCCCTTTTTTCTTGGACATAGTTCGACAAGCCCGTCCTCTAGTAGGGTCCCCAAAGTAGCATCAGCGAATCCATTCTGAATAACTGGGTCGTATCCAGCACGGGGAATGTTTGCGTCCTCCATGATTTGTCGAGTCGTAAGCGGTTTTCCTGCGTCAGATAGAACTTCTAAAACAGCCTTTTGAAGATAAACGATTCCCAACCGGGCATTCTCTCTTGCTAGCCAAGAAGACATAGTTTTCCCCTTTCAATTCTCCATTTTTGTAGTTTCGCCCCAAAGAGACGTGGGGAGGTGTTCCTCCCTCGAGGCTTTTACCACTTCACGAATCGTGGTGCGTCAGGTGGTCAATGTGGTTCTGGTTCAGCTTACTGATTTCGGTTGTTATATCAGACAAGCGTTGATTCATTTCAGATCGGACACCGTTGATTTCTTGCCGGACTTCTCCGATTTGTTGATTCACTTCCACAAATCGTTTGTCCATCCGTTCTTCGAGCCGTTCGATGGCATGAAAAAAAAATCTCACCTTGTTCTTTGAGTGCGAAGCGAAAATCTTCGCCTTGCCTATCCAGTTTCTTGTCGTTTTGCTTGGTGCGGTGGAAATACACAGCAACCTGACCGATAAATACCGCGACTGCGAAAAGAACCAAAATCGTGTGGCTTAGCGACCGTGCTGAAAAGTCCATTTCAATCTCGTTTCTGTGGTAAAAACGGTGTCTTTCACTCCGTATCATCAAACTCATCATCGTTTCCTGCTATCCATTGATTGAGCTTGCCTGCTAGGGGTAGCAATAACATGAGCAATACGATCAGTCCAATAATCACCATCCAGATAAAGGCACTTACTATTATCCCCCAAACAGCATGTGTCATTGTAAAATGTTCAAACAGGACAGCAACCGATACAAATGCTATCCCAGCTAAAGGCACCACCAGAACAGTTGCTCGAATATAAGTTGCTATAAGTCCCTTTGCTAATTTAGATAAAGGTAAGCGGTTCACTATTTTCATTGGGTTATCTCCAATTTTGAGCCTTGCAAATCCAGTCCGAGAACGCCTTCCAATGCGATGTGCGTGATTATATCTTGTAGAATTCTTCGCTGGGAATAGCGCGTTCATGTTAGCACACCGACTCTTGAAATGCAAGCAAAAAGCCAGAGCCCAACAGATGCCTAACACTCCCGCAGGACAGAATGTCCAAACAGGCCTCCTGTTTCGGTAAATTTTGGTATAGGGTTTAGGAAACAATTATGTTATACTTTGTAGGATAGAAACGGATTAGTCCTTCAACATTTAGGCTGTTTTTACGTCCAAAGGATCAGGAATTTCGGGGGGCATTTTCGCTGATGTTCTCCGCTCGTTTATCGAGTTGAGACAGGTCCAAAGACGATCTGGTGCACCACCGGTTTTAGGCTTTCCTAGTTTCTAAGAGGACTACGACACTTGTAAGGAGAAAAAAAATTAGATGAAACAGATATATCGATCAATGACATTTGCCCTCGCACTCATAATATTACTCATCGGTTGTAGGCAAGACGTGACCCGCAAAGCGGATTGGGAAGTTAATTTCACGGATCTACACTTCGCAGATGCCGAACGCGGATGGATCGTCGGCGAAAAGGGAACGATCGTCCATACAAACGATGGAGGAAAAACGTGGGAACGCCAAGAAGTTGGAACGGACGGTGATTTTAAGGCGGTCTATTTCACCAATCCCCGCTACGGTTGGGCGGTTGGCGATAGGGGTTTAATCGCTACCACCGATGACGGCCGCCGCTGGCATCTCCAAGAGAGCGGCACCTTAGCAACGCTCCGGGATGTCCACTTCGCAAACTCGGATGAGGGGTGGATCGTCGGAGAGGATGCCGATGTGCTCTACACAAAGAACGGCGGAAAAACGTGGGAACGGTATGAATATATCAGCGAGTTTCCGCTCAGCGGTGTCTGGTTTGTTACCAAGCGTCGTGGTTGGACTGTCGGTGCCAATGATCGGATTTTCTTCACAGAGGACGGAGGCAAAACGTGGCGGCAGCAGAGTAACCGCTACGAGGGCGAACGCGACCGGATGATCAACGACAACAAGCGGGTCTTCTTCATCAGTCAAAACGAGGGCTGGCTTGTCGGGACTGATGGCTCAATCTTCCACACGACAAATGGCGGTGCCGAATGGACGCGTCAGGACAGCCGCATCCCACTGATTAACGGACATGTTCGAGACACTGTCAACAGTATCCATTTCATAGATAACAAACGCGGTGTAGCGGTCGCTGACATCGGTTTCATCACATTCACAGAGGATGGCGGCGATAATTGGCGATTGCTGGAGAGCGGCACCGAAAATAATCTGACCGGGGTTCAGTTCACCACGCCACACGAGGCGTGGGCGGTCGGCTGGCAAGGCACAATCATGCACTCAGAGGACGGTGGGGAGACGTGGGCAATCGCCAGCGGCACGACTGCCAACAACCTTGAAGAGATACAATTTGCTGATGGGAACCGGGCAATCGCTGTCGGCGAAAAAGGGACCATCGCCATGAGTCAGGACGGTGGACAAACGTGGACTGAGGTTCAGACGGACATCTGGGACCATATCCGGAGCCTCTATTTTGTATCAGACCTAGAGGGGTGGGCGGTCGGCGACCGTGGCATGATTGTCCACACCGCCGATGGTGGACAGAGCTGGGAAACCCAAAAAAGTGGGTGGTGGTACTCGCTTCGGGGAACCTACTTTGTCAGTCCAAAGAAAGGTTGGGTCGTTGGCGATCTTGGGACAGTGCTGCATACCGCTGACGGTGGTGAAACATGGGTGCAGCAGACACCGGGCGAATTTCACATGCTCAAAGAGGTGTTCTTCCTCAACGAAAAGGAAGGCTGGTCAGTCGGTTGGCCCGGCGTTGTCATCCACACAGCCAACGGCGGACTGACATGGACGCAACAAAAGACACCCACCTATAATGAACTGTACGCACTCTACTTTACCGACAACAAAAACGGTTGGGTAACTGGACAGTTTGGAGAAATCTTGCACACCAAAGATGGTGGAAAAACGTGGAGATTCCAACCCAGCGGCGTGGAGGCAAACCTGAATAAGATCTACTTCGCTGATGAAAAGCACGGCCTCATTGTAGGGGATGGCGGCGTGATCCTGACCACCACCAACGGCGGGAAGAAATGGGAGAAGCAGGAGAGTGATACGGAGAACGACCTTTACGGATTCGCGCTTTCACCGGAAGGGATGGTCGCCGTCGGTAAAGGTGGGATCGCGATGCGTTATTCTGTCGATGCGGAAGAATTGCCTGCTGAACTCCCGCCTCTGGCAGAACGCACAGAAGCTACCGATGTTGTAGAGGAACCGCAGGTTATTGAGGAGGTCACCTATCATTGGGACATCGTCCGTCAGGCAACTTGGCAGACTGATTTCACCGATACCTATTTTCATCGCACGGCGGCTGAGCCAACCACTTTGCGCGGATGGGCGGTCGGATCCGGCGGCGTAATCGCACACACAACGGATGGTGGCAAAACGTGGGCACCTCAACACAGCGGTATAAAGGAAGATTTGCGTCATATCACTTTTGTCGATGAAGATTATGGATGGATCGCCGGACGCGGTGTACTGCTCCGGACAGAAAACGCCGGACAAACGTGGCAGGTCATCAAAAAGGTTGTGCAAAATTTCCGGCGGCTCAGTGCCATGCAGTTCATTAACACGAAAGAGGGTTGGCTCGGTGCTGATCAGGGACAAACGCTCCATACGACGGACGGCGGTATAACGTGGAAACTTCAGAAAACTGGGACAACGAACCGACCAATTACGGCACTCCATTTCGTCAATAGTACCGAAGGGTGGGCAATTACCCCCCAAAGGGTCGAAGGCGGGTTGGTGCTGCATACCGTCAACAGCGGAGACTATTGGGAGATTCAGGACAAGACCCATCAACCCGCTGCCGCACTACACTTCGCCGATACGAAGTCCGGCTGGATTGTGGGTAGAGATGGTAGGTCTTTCATCACGCAGGATGGCGGTGTGACGTGGAAACAAATTCTCCCAGAAGACATGGCAGAAGGACTTCGTCGAATCAAGTTCCAGGACCATCGGCGTGCTTGGGGAATCGATCGGAATGGAGCTATCCTTGTGACAAGCGACCAAGGCGAGAGTTGGTTGCCAACCTATGTAGGACTTGAGACGGCGGCAGAACTCATTGCTCAGCGTAAACAGGCGGACATGGGGGCAGAAGCGGATAACGGTCAGGAGTCACAGCCAACAATCACCAATCCGCTGGATGACAATTTTACTGACATCTTCCAGAGAGATATGAGCGAGCAGCGATCGCGTGCCGGGCGTTTCACACCTGAAGGTGAGATTGAGACCGACACCGAAGACACTACTGTCAAACAAACTAACGCCGAAACAGAAAACCGAGAAAGACCTGCCCGCCGTCGTCGGGGCCTCCGTCAATCTGGGCTACCAATTACTAATGTCCATTTCATTGGCGATCAACACGCGTGGGCGGTTGGCGACGCAGGACACATCTACCATACTGAAAATGGGGGACAAACGTGGGAACGTCAACTCGGCGAGCAACTCGATGACTTTCGCGATGTCCTCTTCCTAGATAGCACACACGGTTGGATCACTGGAGACAACGGTATACTCTTAGAAACTCGGGACGGTGGGCAGACCTGGACCCACCTGCAAAGTGAAACCAACCAGCCTCTTGTCGGCGTTCATTTTGCCAATGTGTCGGGATTAAACTCCGAAGACACAGCCCGATGGGGGTGGTCAATGCGACGTGATGGCACTGTGCTATATACAACCAACGGTGTGAAATGGTCAGCGGGCCAAACCCCGACACGTCCAGGGTTATTTGAGGAGGATCCACCGTTACCCTTTGAGATAAACGATGTTGCGTTTGGGGCTTTCTCCGAAGGTTGGGCTGTCGGCAGAGATGGACAGATTATCCATAACCAAGACGGAGGTCCTATCTGGACGCCCCAACGCACCTCCACAGGGAAAGACCTCGAAAGGGTCGAGATGAAATTTGCGCCGCTCGGTTGGGCGGTTGGGCATAGCGGCATTGTCCAACGAACAATCAACGGCGGCGGATATTGGAAACACCATGAGACCGATACCGGCTATAATCTGTATGGGGTATCATTCATCACAAAACGGAAGGGTTGGGCAGCTGGCGATTACGGTATCATCCTCCGCACAACGGGGGGTGGATTTAAGTGGGAAGCCCTATCGAGTGGCGTTACCGAAACGCTCCACGGCATCCTCGCGCTATCAGAGCAGGAAATCTATGTTGTTGGTGCGTCCGGCACAATCCTCCGCTCAACCGATGGCGGTACAACGTGGGAACAAGAACATACGGACATCTCCAACAACCTGTATACTATCGTCCGCGCCCCAAACAACGATGCGCTCTGGGTGGTCGGTCAGTGGGGTGTTGTCCTCCGTCGGGAGCTTAATGCGAAAAAAATGTCAATGCGGTAACGGAATGCGTCGTGATTTATTAAGGAGGGATGTATAATGGATCTAACAACCTTTGAAGCGAAACGCCGCAAATTTTTGCCAAAAATGCCAAGGGCTTTTGGTCAACCGACTGTTTACCTAAAGGGCTATCCTACAGAAGATGGTGAACCGATGTCAGCTACCGAATTTCATGGACGCCAAATTAGCATCCTCAGCGGGCAACTAAACGACTATTTCAGTCGGGGCGACACGCTGGCGTATGTTGGCACAGATAGCTTTGTCTACTATCAAGAGGGAGATATACGGAAATTCGTTGCTCCCGATGTGTTTGTGGTGTTGGGTGTGCCTTCCGAACCGCTGCGCCGCAGTTTTTATACATGGGCAGAAGGAGCGGCTCCAACTGTTGTTTTTGAATTTCTATCCGATTCGACAGCGAAAGAAGATCGGGGGCAAAAAATGAGGCGGTATTTCTCGGAAATAGGTATCCACGAATACTTCATTCATCAGCCGGAAGGGGAGCGGCCGTCCGAATTTCGCGGATGGAGGCGAAGAGGAGACGGATATGAAGATATTCTGCCCGATGAGCGAGGGGCATTATACAGCGAAGCCCTAAATCTATTGTTTTCAACCGAAGATCTTCCTAGCAAACTTCGTTTCATGCGCCCCTATCTACCCGATGGAACCCCCTTAGTAACACTCACGGAATCGAAAGCTGAAACCGCAGCAGCAAGAGCTGAAGCGGCTGAAGCAAAAATGCGAGCCGAAGCTGCTGAATCCAGAGCCGAACAAGCGCAGGCTGATGCCAACGCAGCAGCGGCTGATGCAGCTGAAGCAAAAATGCTTGCAGCGACTTATGCTCAGATTATTAGCGAATTGCAGGCGGATATGGTGCGTTTGCGAGAATCCGTTGAACGCCAACACCCTTCAGAAAACTAAAGGAACAATCACCTTAAAATGCGCTCAAAGTATAGATCAAGCAAAGCCCTCGTTGTTTCTTTTACCTTACACTTCATCGTTGGGGTCATAGGTTTTTTCTTCTGGTCCGGAGAGCAATTTGTCGCAGATCAAGACTCTATCAACGCGGTGCTGATGAAGGTCGAAGAACCCAAGAAGAAACGGAGGAATCGCCCCAAACGTCCTCAAGTACGGAGACAGAAAACGACTGTACAAACCAACCAACCGGCACTGAAGATTTTGACAAGCAACGCACCTGCCACGGAGCGCGGGGTCGTTTCAGCAGCCGAGCCGACACAGTTTAGCCTCGGCCCATTGAATCTGGACGACAATGTAGGATTATCAACGGGCAGCATCGCGCCGCAAGCGATGCCACAGATGGAACGGGTGATAACGAACCCTATCAAAAAAGTTGATTCAGAGAAACGCCCCAAAAGTCGACTCGTCAAATTTATCGAGAGGCAAGAGGGACCGCAGCGGATTATCTACTGCGTTGATCTCTCGTCAAGCATGGTCGGTTTGAAGCCGCGAAAACTTCGGAAGATTCTCGGTATCATGGCGAACTCGCTGGAATTTCTCGAACCGCACGATCAGTTCAACGTCTGCACCTTCAGCGAAGAGGTCCAATTTTATCAGTCCAACTTCCTCCCCGTCAGCGATACCAACATCGTTGATACCGCTACCCATCTTGAGGCTGCAAAACCTGTGAAAAGCGAGCGCTATTCAGACAAAGATATGCTTGAAGCGTTACAAGAAACACATAGCAGAGACCCCACAATCGTGGTGTTATTTAGCGACGGTATTCTGACTTCAGGCATTCCCGACCTAAAAGCTATCGAGCAACGCGCCACGGCTGATATTCAAATTTTCACAATGGCGATTGATATGGCAGAGGATTTTCCCGGCGCTGTATTGCTAGACGCGTTGGCAACGCATAGCGAAGGTGAATTTTGGCTTATTAGGCGTTAGTGTTGGACATTTTTTCTAGAATGGAGAAAACGTCATGAATGCAGAGAAAAAAGCGCGATTGGGATTTATCGGCGCAGGGTGGTGGGCAACCAGCAATCACATGCCCGTTTTTGCGGGGCGCGAGGATGTCGAATTGGTAGGTGTCTGTCGTCTAGGGAGAGAAGAATTACGACTGGTGCAAGAGACTTTCGGATTTGCGTATGCGACTGAGGACTATCACGATCTACTTGACAAGTGTGAACTCGATGGTGTCGTTGTGGCTTCGCCCCATACCCTCCACTACGAGCACGCTCGCGCAGCCCTTGAAAAGGGTTTACCCGTTATGTGCGAAAAACCTCTAACCACCCGCGCCGAACATGCACGAGAATTGGCGCGACTAGCAGACGAAAAGGGAGTCCAATTGCTGGTGCCCTACGGCTGGCATCACAAACCGTTCATCCAACACGCCAAGCGACTTATGGATGACGGCGGGCTTGGCACAATTGAGTATGTGCTGTGTCATATGGCTTCACCGATTCGTGGGCTGCTCAGCGGTGAAGGTATGAACGTTGCGGAGGTGAGCGGACAGTCTGAAGGAACGATGTTCAGTCCAGATCCCGCAACATGGGCAGATCCCCAAGTCGCGGGAGGCGGTTATGGTCACGGACAAATTTCGCATTCGGCGGGGTTGATGTTCTGGTTGTCGGGTTTACGGGCAGAAACCGTTTTTAGCATGATGACCGCACCAGGGGCGCAGGTAGACCTGTATGATGCGATTACAACCCGCTTCACAAGCGGCGCAGTTGGTACGGTCAGCGGTACGGGCACCGTCCCAACCCACCGACCATTTCAGGTAGACATCCGTTTTTTTGGCAGTGAGGGGATGCTGCTTCTAGATGCCGAACGTGCGCGCATGGAGTTGCGTCGGCACAGCGGGACTGACGAGGTTGCCTATGTCGCGCCAGATGCCGGTGCTTATGAGTGCGACGGTCCCCCCAACAACTTCGTGGACCTGATCCTCGGAATAACCGATGTGAATTGGTCGCCGGGGGAAGCCGCTATGCGAGGGGTAGAGCTGCTTGATGCAGCGTATCGCTCCGCGGCGTCTGGCGTAGCGGAAGCAGTATAATTCAAGGTGCCACTTTGATCGGATAGGAGTTTTCGTAGGGAACGCAGATCTGCGTTCCCTACACAAGTTGAACTTCATCAACTCCAAAGGCGGCAGAAAAGGGAAAACGGTTTTCTCGCTTTCCCGTCTTCGGATTATCCCGCGAGTGCGTTGGCGCGAAGAGCGGGACTGTCCAGAACCTCCGGATTCACCACCGATTCGGGCACCTGTCCTGTCAATACCCTGGCAACCTCGGACGCTGCGGTTCGCTGGGCATCGTACGTTGACTCTTCGGAGAGGAACGCAACGTGCGGCGTTAAAATGACGTTTCCCAGCGTGAGGAGCGGTTCATCAGGCGGTGCAGGTTCCTGCGGCAAAACGTCCTGCCCCGCCCCAGCAATCCAGCCCTCGCTCAGTGCCTTGTAGAGCGCGACCGTATCAATGATACCCCCTCGCGCGGTATTGATGAGATAGGCGTTGGGTTTCATCTGACGAAGCTCGGCTTCACTGATCAAGTTCTGCGTTTCGGGCGTCAACGGCGTGTGAATGGAGATAAAATCAGATTTTGCGAGGAGTTCAGGGAGTTCGACCTTCACCGCACTGTGCGCTTGAATCGCTTCCGCCGTGAGATACTGATCAAAGACAATAACCTCCAACCCAAAGGCTTGTGCCTTCGGCGCGATCGCCTGCCCAATCCTACCAAATCCAATCACGCCTAACGTCTGCCCACGGATACGGCGCATCGGAGGACCCACATCCCGATTCCAGCTATTGATGTGTTTATGGAAAAGCGGAATCTTTCGAGCACACGCCAATAGCAATGCCATGGCGTGGTCGGTAACTTCATCAATGCAGTAAGCCGGGACGTTAGTAACAACGATCCCTGCAGCCGTCGCCGCTGCCAATGCCACATTATCAAACCCGACGCCGTACCGAGCAATGGCTTTACATCGCTGTGCAACCGCTATGATATCGCCGGTTATCGACTGTCTGTCAGTAAGTATCCCATCCACTTGGGGGGCTAAGGTGAGCAGTTCCTCCTCCGTCTTTGTCTCAGCAACGATAATCTCCGCGCCTATCTCTCCAAAGACTTCCCGCTCCGGCTCTATAGACCACGGGGCATCGGCTATCAGAATTTTGTATTGGGCAGCCATCGTGGATTTCCTTTCCGTGAAACGTGATACGTGAACAGTGAAAAAAGGTTGCTTGGAATCTCGATTTTATCGGGGCAAAATTTAACGCAAAGACGCGAAGGCGCAAGGATTTTTTTCTTTGCGTCATTGTGGCATTGCGTTGTTTTCTTTATTATGCTTCACGTTTCATTCTCGTTTTCTGGCATCCTTCCAATCTTCGACGCTTCCGTTCTTCAATAGATCACAATTGCGCCTGTTCCCGCGCATGATATGAGCTCCGGACGAGCGGACCCGATTCCACATGCCGAAATCCCATATCCATACCGGCTATTTTCAGATCTTCAAACTCCTCCGGGGTATAGTACCGCTGAATCGGCAGATGCCTCGATGTCGGCGAAAGGTACTGTCCGATTGTCAAAAGATCGCAATTCGTATCGCGGATATCCTGCATCGTTTCCAACAATTCTTCGGTGCTCTCCCCTAATCCTACCATCAAGCCCGACTTGGTCAGCATCGTCCCCTCCATCTCTTTGCCGATCCGCAATAGGTCTAAGGTGCGCTGGTATTTGGCTTGCGGGCGGATCCTACGATAGAGCCGCGGCACCGTCTCTGTATTATGATTGAGAACGTCAGGTTTTGCTTCGACAATCACGCCAAGCGCGTCCCAATTCCCCTCAAGGTCTGGGATCAGCACCTCAACGGTACAGCCGGGGCTATGCCGCCGCGACTCATGGATACACGCGGCAAAGATGCTTGCGCCGCCATCGGGAAGCTCATCGCGGTTGACAGAAGTAATGACCACATGCTTCAACTTTAGATGACCCACAGCCTCGCCGAGCCGACGGGGTTCATCAAAATCAACTCCCTCCGGCTTCCCTTTCGTGACCGCACAAAACATACACCGACGGGTACAAACATCGCCCAAGATCATGAAGGTGGCGGAGCGACTTTCCCAACACTCACCGATATTCGGACACTGCGCCTCCTCACAAACGGTGTGCAGCTCAAGGTCACGCATCAACCGCTTGAGTTCGGTATAGTTGGGTCCCGATGGCACCCGTGCCCGAATCCATGGCGGATGGCGACGAGTGGGGGAGTATTGAGCGGATTTTTTACCGGTCGCACATGAACTGCCACTGCCGTTCTCTTGATATAACCGGAGCGATTTAATCATTTGACCCTATCCATTTCTAATACACTAACGTCTGCCTGTTAGCCCTGCGTCTTTGAGGTAGTTGTAGAGATCACTATCCGTCGTCAAAATCAGCTTGGTATTGGCTTTGATCGTCTTACGATAGGTCTCCAGCGTCTGAAGGAATGCGAAGAATTCCGGATCTCTGCCGTGTGATTGTGCATAAATCTGGATCGCTTGCGCGTCAGCGTCACCTCTAAGCTGCTCGGCTCTCTGGTACGCTTCAGACTGAATGCGCTCTAATTCCTTCTGTTTCTGTCCCATGATATCTGCCGCTTCACCTTGACCCTCTGACCGGTACTTGGCAGCGATCCGATCTCGTTCGGAAATCATTTGGGCGAAAACCTCCCGACGGACAGATTCTACATAGTTAATCCGTTTAATCCGCACATCAATGAGCTCAATCCCCCATTCTTCGGGGATGCTCTGTTGTGCCTTTTCAAGGATCATTTTCACAATTTTATCCCTGCCCACTGAAATACTTTCCAGCTGTTCACCGCTACCGCCTCCTTCATCTTGGTCCAGCTCTTCCAGATTGAGATCCAGAATACGGTCTGAGTTACGCACAACTTCAACTAGTAATTGACCCGTCACCAAATCACGGGCAGCCGAATCAATGATGTCATCTAACCGAGATTGAGCAAGCGCTTCTGGATTCCCACCACGGAATCTCTCGTAGAACGCAAGGGCATTTGTAATGCGCCAACGTGCAGTGGTATCCAACCAGATAAATCGTTTATCCTTCGTCGTAATCTCGTTGGGGGAGCCGTCCCATTCGAGAATCCGTTTCTCCAAACGTTGGACTTTCTGGATGAACGGTGTTTTTATTTTCAGGCCCGCTTCACTCGTTGTTTTGATCGCCTCGCCAAATTGAGTAATCACCACCTGTTCATCTTCACGAACCGTGTAGAACACATTTGAGGCTAAGGGAATAGCGATGATGAGAATAACGATTATTGATACTAGTGTTTTGGGGTTCATCTTGGATATCCTTTCGTGAGATGAATATTGCTATTTATCAAGCTGTAAAATTGGGAGCGGAGCATTCGACTTACCGTCAATGATATAAATCTCTTTGACTGTAGGCAGAACCTCATTCATAGCCTCCAAATAGAGCCTGCGACGGGTCACCGCCTTGGCATTTTGATACTCCCGTCGGATTGCGTTGAATCGATCGGCATCGCCTCTCGCTTCGTTGACACGCTTGAGCGCGTATCCTTCCGCCTCTAAGATCTTTTGCCGCGCAACACCTTTGGCTTTCGGGACAGATTCGTTATAATCCTTCCGTGCCTCATTGATTAGTTTCTCTTTCTCCTGCTTTGCCTCATTGACAGCATTGAAAGAGGGTTTCACTGTCTCCGGAGGATTCACATCTTGTAGGGTAACGTTTACAAGGATTAAACCGGTGTTGTACCGATCGAGCAACTCTTGAAGGCTTTGTTTCACTTCGGCGGCGATTTCGATACGTCCAACGGTCAACACTTCCGTGACAGTACGGTTCCCAACGACTGTCCGCATGACCGCTTCAGAGAGATCGCGCAAGGACCGGGTCGCATCGCGGATGACAAACAGGAACTTTCGCGGATCGCCAATTTGATATTGAACCACCCACTCAACATCAGCGATGCTGAGGTCTCCAGTCAACAGCAGTGATTCATCGGAATAGTCTCTGGGATCATATTGGGTACGAACCCCTGCGCGCAGGGTGCGAAATCCAAATTCCTCCTTGAACACCCTTTTGACAGGAACACCGATGACTTGGTCAATCCCAAACGGGAGTTTGAAGCGCAAGCCGGGTTGAGTTGTGTCAATGTATTTCCCAAACCGTAGCACCAAAGCCACCTCATCTGCTTCGACGGTGTACATACTGGTCAGGGATACAGCAATAGCGAGCAAAATAATAACCGCTAAAATAATACGTTTGGGGGTGATGAGCCGAAAATATGGCTGCATTTCATCCCACGGTTGTCCTTGCATGGTTGTTACTCCTTTCCATTTTTTTGATTTATAGCCAAGTCAAGCCAGCCACGATTCGGAGGGTACGCCTCCTAATTGTTATGTATTGAAAATCCGTAGGGGCGAGGGTCCCTCGCCCGTCAACGCCTGCATCTTTCCCTACAGAGGGGCAACATGCGGTGGCACGCTATAACAAAAACAGTGAAATCCCAATGTTCGTGTACCTTTCTCCACCTCCAATCGGTTCAAGGAAATTCTGGATAACATAATCACCGGTAATTAGCAGGCCCATCCGCTGCCCGAAGGCATCGCCCTGTAGCACAAGTTCCAAAAAGCTAACAGTTCGGTTGAGACTCCGTTGTGAATCCTTGCGGTCCCGCCACGTCAGAAACTGTGCACCGGCACTCAACTGTAACTGTGCTGCAACCTGATGGGTTAAAGTTAAAATATAAGCGTTTCGGATGGTATCAAAGGCAGTCCGTTTATCAAAAGGAAACGTATAGCCGATGTTTCGATCACTCCGAAACGCTGGAGAAATGGTAAGGTCTTCACGAACTTTATAGTCGTAGCGAATCTGGTTAATCAACGCCGTGTCAATAACCCGTTGCCGAGTGTGGAACAACGTATCCCGCTGATATTTGAATTTGCTGCGAATTGTAAGATTCTTGATATCTTGGTAATCAACAATCATCGTAAAAATATTGCCGAGATACCTTTGACGCACCAAATCATCCTCAATTATATCGCCTGTACTGCGGATCACAACATCGTCCGGAATAATATCGCGAGATCGGCGAAAGGTGTAACGAAAGAGAATCGTCCCAAAATGGGGAATCGACTTCGGTGCGTAAGATAGGACATTATACCATCCTCTCGCGCTCTTGTGCTGAAGAATGAGATGTTTCTCATAATATCCGGGCAGTACCGAAAGCCCTTCCACAAACGGTAATTCAACCTTCAGGTAGGTGTGGTGCCCAGAAGACCCCTCGTCGTAATCGTAACGGTAGTTCGGTTTATCGTCGTCTTCGAGGTTGTCGGGCTGCCCGTTGTTGTTGAAGTCGATCGATTCGCGGTTGAGACCTAAGCGAAAACTGGGCGGATCCGCGAAGAACAGTAGGAAATCGTCGTTCCAATCCTTGACCCGGTCGCCGTCTAAGTCATCCTTTGTATTCCCCGAAATCAAAATCTCCGGCTCACGGGAATCTGCGTACGGATCATCGTCGTCGTTATCGTCTATGAAATTCCTCGCCGTGTAAAAGGGGGCAATCCGCGTAACCTCGCTGCGCCAAGTCACAGGCCCAAAATTCCGATTCACATCAATGAACCATGCGCCCGTTGTGCGGTGCGCCCGCTGACCGCTGAGGAGCGGATACTGTTTCGTTTGCACATACCACGCCCGTTCTGCCTCAATCGAAAATCCGAGCAGCGTTGTCTGGAGATCGAATCCCATCGTCGCCTCATCGGTTAATTCACCATATTCAAACCGATGCACCTTCCGATTCGATTCGTCTCTAACGTTGCCCGGTGCGCTTAACTCAACCTGAAAATCCCGATTGTTTGTTGACAGTTCAACTTGATAGTCGTTGGCAATGTCAACCTCAAACCGCACGCTGTTGATCTCCTGTGGAGTGAACAGGAAGAATCGATAGGTAAACGTCCCTTCGCCATCCACCCAGCGTGAATCTCCGCCTCGCATACTGTCATTCGGGAACAGCAGCACGCCGGGCAGCTCCCTGCCGCCGATGATATCGTACTCCAAGATGTCATCGACAAAAACGCGGACCCGAAAAACTTTTGCACCGCCGGGGTTCTCCGGCGAGGCATCGCTAAAACGCAGGTACAGCTCTGACGGCGGATTGGCGATTGTGACCCCGCGAAATGGATTACTCGTGCGGGTGAGGTCGTAGTTGGTAAAAAATCGATTCACATAGTTAAATCCGACTCTGGGCAACGGCACGGTGAACTTCGGCAACGCCCCCAATCGAACGCTGTGAGCACCAAGATTTGCTTCCGCCCGTAAACCCGCCATGAACCAGTCAGAGCCACTCACAATATCCGTGTCCTCAATCGGTTTGACCCGATCTCCGGACAGCGCAAAGGTGTTATTCGTTACCCGCCCCACAAACGCGGATACCCTGCCACCTGCTTTCGGCACTGTTATATTCCAACGGGCTGCATCAAAGAGCTCCTTGTTGAGTGTGAAACTCGAAAACTTGGTTGGAAAATTGCCGACCGTCAACTGATGCAGCACATTTTCGCTCGGAATATTGAAGGTGAAGAAGTTCCGGTTGCTCGTCTTCTTGCGAAACTCCGAGTCACGGCGCAGGAGTGAGGCCCCGCCCAACACACCAAAACTCGCTTGGAGTGTATACAACTCTTTCCCGCTTTTATCGAAGACTGGGTTTCCCAACGGATCTGTATGTTGGGCAAATGCGGCTCGCAACAGACACACCCACGCTATCAGGGAGATCGCTGAAACGCGAAGGGGTTTAATGTGAGTCCGAGGCGTCTCGGTGAATGGCACTTTTGGCGGTGTCTGTCGTACCACGTTACAGCCTCCTTTTCGGTTAGACAGTATAGAACATTACAAGGAGACGTGTCAAGGGTTAAGGGGGTATACCGGGACACGGAGTCACCAATATTTACATAATAAAAATATATCATTCAGAAATATGGCTTTATAACTTGCTAAATCACGGAAAATTACGTATAATTTACAGATTAAATGTAACTTATAGTCGATGGAGTTTTGCTACCAATTCTGATAAACTTGTTAGTATGAACAAGTTTGACGAAATTCTGGATTCCCTCGGAGAAAAAATACGAGAACTTCGGAGAGAAAAGAGGCTTTCTCAGGAAGAGTTTGCTTTCCAATGTAACCTTGACCGAACCTATATTAGCGACGTTGAGCGAGGAAAGCGGAACATTAGTATCATCAACCTTCGTAATATTGCCGATGCGCTTGGTGTTTCATTGTCCAAACTCTTCGAGGATTTTTCTTCGACTGAATTACCAAATACCGACCAAGGCCTATCGTATTATAAAATAAGGGCAGACTTTTCTACCTTCTGCGGTTTTACTGTTACTTCTAATGATATTGCCTATGCAGCGGTAACGACTTCAAATCAACTACAGGCACTGCCTTTCACGCTTTTTCAGAGTATCGATCTGAAAGCACTTAGTGGCATGGTTGGTGCATTTTTCGGTAGCCACCTCTCAAAAAAGGTTGGAGCCCTACTCAATCCAATCGAAAAAGGGCACCCTGATATAATTCCACGCTCAGGCCAGAACGCGAGCGAAGCGGAACTACGGAATTACCCTGATGGACTTGAAATCAAATCCACAGTTGGAAACGTTGCAAAAGGGAGCAATTTGCAAATAGGTGAAGAAAGATTATCAGTCCTTACCGGTTTAACATGGCAGGCACACCATCAAGAGGTAAAGCGGCTTTTAGGATTAGTCATCGATTTTAGGGGACAGATTCGCGATGGTAGGCATTTTCCAATTATAACTGCAGCATTTTATGCTGACGACCTAGAAACAGAAAATTGGGGACGAATAAGTGGAACCACAGGGAGAAACACAAAAGTTACAGGGCTGCGAGCATCTGGTAAGAGAAAGATGGGAGCAGGATGGACTGTCATTCTTGACAACCAAGAATACCAGCAGAAATATGAAAAATTATTGTCATTTCAGGCAGACGCTAGTAAGAGTTGAGTAAATCAAGCTCGCATCTTATAAAATTCTGGTGGTTCAAAGTACACTGAAAAAAATGTTTTACTACTACGGTCGAAAAAAACAAATAGTCAAGTACTATCCTGATCCGAATTTTGATAGTATCATTGAGCCTTTTGCAGGCTCAGCAGCATACTCGCTGCATGGAGATAATTGGAGAAAGAACGTCATCTTAATAGAAAAGGATGAAAAAGTAGCGAGCCTATGGCAATGGTTAATTACGATGGCGACACCTGAAGAAATATTAAGAATGCCAGATTTAAAGATTGGAGAAAAGAGCTCTGAGTTTCTACATATTATACATGCTGCAACCAAAATGGCTTTTCAGTATCGTACAATTAAAATTACTCCAGTTCTGGCAAGGAATTGGAGCATAAGTAAGCGGTATATAGCGAATAATCTATTTAAGGTAAAGCACTGGCAAATCATTTGTGGAGACTATACTGAAGCTCCGGATATTGAAGGAACATGGTTTATTGATCCACCTTATAGAAAAGAGTCTGGACAAGGTTATAGATACGGAAGCAATTTGCTTGATTATAAGAGCCTAGCCGCATGGGCACTAACGAGAAAAGGGGAAATCATCTGTTGTGAAGGTGAATACGGAGATTATTTACCTTTCCAACCCCTGAAAGACTCAAAGGGTGTCGCTGGAAAAGCAAGCAAAGAGGTCATTTTTTACCAATCTCCAATACAAGAAAGTCAACTCACTCTTTTTCGATTCGGTTGACATTTCGTCGTAATCATGCCAATAACGGCGATAAGGTGACGTATTGAGAAGGTTAATATTCCACCACAGCATCTATAAATTAAGGGCGATATGCTCTGCCACGTCGATAAATGCTTTTGTTGCAATGCGTTGCTGCTTTATTCAGTGAGTCGCACATCAAACGTCCCGTCTGACATCGCTCCAACGCTTTAGCCTTCCTGCCTGCACAGCCGTTTCTGAACGCTCTAAACTTTTAACGATTTCCGGATTGCTCGCCAATTCGTGGGTCGCTTCCCACGCTTCTTTATCTTGCAGATAGCTCAGATAGTCAATAACCGTCCTCAGTTTTTCTGTCGAAAGCTGCTCGATTAGCTCAACTGCTTGCTGTTGCAGAGATGCTTTTCGCATAGTGTCCCCCTTTCAATCAAGATCTCATATCAGTATATCACACACTCAGAAGTGAAGCTTTGATCAGCACTCCGTATTTATAGCGCAAGTTGCTAGTAGCCAGCATATTCCAACCAATAATCCCTAATCCCTGTGCAAATTGTATCATTGATGTAGGTCGATTTTCCAAAATCGACGATTGGGTGTCGAGATGTGAATCTCGACCTACAGATTCTGATAGGTTTCCAATAACTAGCAACTTAGGTTATTTATAGTGGACCTTAGAATTAATGAGACACTCTAAACTGGGGCTGTTCGGATACCGAACCTACCGTCCTCCCGTTGGGTAGGCCCCCCCTTTCTCCCCCCGCTTGCTTTCCCCCCTGCTTGCGGGGGGACTAAGGGGGGGTAGAATAAAGGGGGGTGCCGATGCAGCGCGGTGACAAACCGAACCTACTGGTGGGCGAAAGTGTCTATCTGTTTTTAGAATTCACCATAGTTCGTAGGGAACGCAGATCTGCGTTCCCTACTGAAGTACGTAATATCAGTAATTCCTTAATTTGCTGCTAATTTATCTTCAAGTGTTTTCACCGCTTCTATTGCCTCAGAAAGTTCCTTTTTGACCACAGGCACAATGCGAGCATGGCTGATCGGGTTTAGGATAATACTTCGGTACAGTTCAATCTCGTTGATAAGACTCTGATCTAAAAAGGATGTACCATCATTTAACTTTACCGCTTTTATGGGGTCCCAGAAATCTTTGCTTTGTAGTTCTTTCAGATTTTCGCGGTATCTGACTCGGAGATTCTTCTTTTCGCAGAATTTCTTGATTGCAGCTTCAAAGGCGGTGCGAAGGTAAATGACGCAGGCTTTGTAGTCGTTGGCGGTGAAATATTCCTTCGCTTTTTCAAGATACGGCTTATCTTGGGCGTGAATCGGAATCTCGTGTTCGTTGGGCTCCGAGGTATAGAATTCGGTGTATTCCCACGCATCATCAGATAGCCGCTGTTTGGCCACCTCATACCACGCCTTATCATACGTCGTCAAAAAGATTTGGTAGTCTGAGAAGTACTCGGCTAGCATATCAAGCACCGGTAGGCGGTTAGACATATCCAAACCGATTAGCACATCATCCAAAGCGAGAATCTTCAGGCGGCTTTCTGGCTGAATCAGGATTGACGAGAAATAGATAGCGATAGCAATTGCCGATAGCCTTGCCTCGTTGAGAAAGCGGTGATGTTCGGGGATACCTCTGTCAAAGAGCTCAACCCTTAAAAGAATCTCCTGATTATCAAGCGTTCTGTCGTCGCGGTTGTATTGAACCCCCGGAAAATCGAAGTTAAGGTCAACGTTGTGTCCAAACTTGCGAAGAATTTCAGATGCTTTTGGCCGCAGCTCCGCTAATCTGTTATCTAGCTCGTTGTTGAAAATTTCTATCCGGATTTCAAGGCCTGCAATTTGACCTGTTGCGTTTCGGCGTGGATATGGTGGCTGAATGCCAGCCCAATCCTCGGCAAGGGTCCGATTTGTCAGGGGGTTCACGGTGTTTGCCAAGAGTGTCTTAACCAGCAAATCAAACACATTCACGGTGTCCCTATCACGATGGAGGTAGTGCGTGTCTAGAAGTGACTTATAATCAAGAAAACCCTTTGCCCTTGATCCTTCAATAATCAGTTGATCATTTGTCTCTCTAACGTTCTCCGACCATTCGTAGGTATACAGATTTGACCGCCGGTCAGCGCGGAGCCCCAATTTGATATAGCCCGCATCTGTGATAAAGATGTTCTGATCGTTCTCAAATCTATAGGAAGGATTATCGCCGGATTCCAAGAACAATTTTAACGCAAAATACAGGGACGATTTTCCGCTCCCATTTTCACCGTAAACCAACAGGTTCTTCCCTGACTTGCGTAGGTCAATTCGGTAGGTGCCGTAAAAGGCTTTGAAGTTTTTGATTTCAATCTCAGTAATTCTCACGCTTTGCCCTCAATGATACGGATCGGTTTAACGCTATCCAGAAAGAAAAGGTTCCGCCGGATCGGATGCGTTCTTTCATACAATCGCTCGAAGATTTCCTGTAAGGCGGCCATTTTATCGCCCCGAATTTCTTCAATCTGCGGCAACCGCTCATCGAACAACGGTTTGAAGAACTGCTTTTCCCCCTGATGCAGTGCTTCACGTAGATAGGACTCATAAACCAGTCCGTCAATGATCCGTTCAAAATACCCGAGCATTATGAAGTCGCGGGAGTGTGCCAAATCCACCCCACTCGTCGTCGGCTGCCCCTGAAGAAAGATGAGGTAATCGACAATTGTGCGGATCAGTGATTTCTGCGCTGACGTAAGATCGGGAACAGGGATCTGTTGCATATAGCGGCTGCGCGCCCGCAGATACTCACCCGTCAACTGGTTTGATGTCTGCGAATAGAACCACTCCACAACGCGGGAATTGAGCAGACCGCATAACCACGTCTCCGCAGTGGGGATAAGGTAGCATGTATCCCCACAATAAAACCCGTCCGTATCAACGGCGAAGGTTTGGTGGTCGTAGTTGTCTGGGCAGATGAGTTTTGCTTGTGTAAAGAGCTCGGCGTTGCTTCTGGTAGTTGGCAGTTCGTACCACTTCTGTTTACCCGCCCTTTTGCTCAAGACAGATCTATATTGCTCCAGATGTTTTCGGATGGCAGGATAACGGTTTATCTCTATGCGACGATAGGTAAAAATTAACCATGTCTCCGGTTTCGCTACCCCCCAGCGTCTGATGTCCCGGCCGTGCAAAAACGGTTTCAAAACATCAGCGGATGCAGGGTGATCAGCGATGAGTTGATCTCGCGTCGCACTATCCACAACAAAGGCTCCGCTCGCGCCGGTCCTGATTCCAAAAGTAGGGCGTGTTGGGACATATTGCGACAAGGGTGGGCCCGCGTCGCGGAGTTTCGCCAGCAAATTCAACACATCGGACGATTCAAGGGGTGTACCGTCCGCACGCAAAATCTTTTGTGTCCTAGGGAAGCGACTCCGTCGCGGTTGTGTTAGCATCATGGCGATGTCTTCGGGCAATTTAACACGATTTGCCCGCTCATACGCCTCAACGTTTTTGTAGTCGTTATGAAATGAAGCGATGATATCGGACCCTTTGTCCCTAGCAGTTGTTAGGTCCACTCTGGCTTTATCCCATTCTTTCAAGTGTAACCACGCCTCGCCACGATTGTAATAGGTATCGGCATAATCCGAATTCAGTTGTATCGCTGTGTCATAATCTTCAATGGCACGATCAAAATCGCCTCTTTTGTAGTAAGCCACACCGCGATTGTTATGGGCTTCAGTATCATCGGGCTTCAGTTCTATCACTTTGGTGTAGTCCACAATAGCACGGTCATAATCGCCTTTGTTGTAGTAAGCTCCACCACGATTGTAATAGGCTGCGGCACCATCAGGATTAAGTTGTACTGCCGTGTTAAAATCTACGATGGCACGGTCAAAATCGCCTTTGTTGTCGTAGGCAACCCCACGATTGATATAAGCTTCAGCATCATTGGGATTCAGGTCTATTGCTTTAGTAAAGTCTACAATGGCCTCGTCATCGTTGCCTCTAGCACTGTAAGCTCCTCCGCGATTGTTATAGGCAGCGGTATAATCAGGTTTGAGTGCTATTGCCGTGTTATAGTCTTGGATAGCACGGTCATAATCGTCTTTAGTGTGGTAAGTCAACCCGCGATTGTAATAGGCATCAACATGATTAGGGTTTAGGTTTATCGCTTTGGTATAATCTTCGATGGCACGGTCAAAATCGCCTTTTCCGCTGTAAGCAGCACCGCGATTGTAATAGGCTGCGGCAAAATTGGGTTTTAGGTTTATCGCTTTGGTAAAGTCTGTGATAGCCCGGTCAAAATCGCCTTTAGCGTGATAAGCCACCCCGCGAGCACTATAATAGACTTCGACAAAATCAGGTTTGAGGTTTATCGCTTTGGTGTAGTCTTCAATGGCACGGTTATAATCGCCTGTTCCCCTATAAATATTACCCCGATTGTTGTAGACCGCGTCATCATTGGGATTGAGCTTTATCGCTTTGGTATAGTCTTGGATAGCACGCTCAATCTCGCCCTTTCCGCTGTAAGCAGCACCACGATTAGCATAAGCTTCGGCAAAATCAGGTTGGATTTCTATGGCTTTGGTGTAGTCTTTGATGGCACGGTCAGAATCACCTTTGTTGAAGTAAGCATTACCGCGATTGTTATAGGCAATGACATAATCGGATTTCAGGCTTATCGCTTGGGTATAATCTTTGATGGCACGGTCAGAATCACCTTTGTTGGAGTAAACTACCCCGCGATTGTAATAGCTCTCAACATGATTTAGGTTTATCGCTTGGGTAAAGTCTGCGATAGAACGGTCAGAATCACCTTTGTTGAAGTAAGCCTTACCGCGATTACTATAGGCATTGGCATAATTGGGATTCAGTTCTATTGCCTTGTTAAAATCTACGATGGCACGGTCAGAATCGCCCATTTTGCTATAAACAACTCCGCGATTGTTATAGGCATTGACATTGTCAGGGTTTAGGTCTATCGCCTTGGTGTAATCTGTGATAGCGCGGCTAGAGTCACCTTTGTCAGCGTAAGCAAAACCGCGATTACTATAGGCATCAGCATAATTAGGGTTTAAGTTTATCGCTTTGGTAAAGTCTGCGATAGCGCGAGTATAATTCCCTTTGATGATGTGAGCGGCTCCGCGATTATTATAGGCATCAGTTTTATTCGGATCAAGTTCAATGGCGTATGAGTAGGCCTCTATCGCCATGTCTGTCTGCCCGAGCATCAGCAGAAAGTTACCCTGTTGAAACACCCACTCCGGTAATGTTTCTTCTGAAACACTCGCTTGCATTTCCTCAACAACTTTTCGTACACCGTCTACCACATTCTGCCAACCCTTGCTCTCAGGCTCCCATTCATTAATAGGTTTGCCTTTGTCGGGGAAAGCTTGAAAGTCGCTGAGTTGATGATTCAGCCAATCAGAATGCTCAAGGATTATCGGGATGACCCTTATGTTGAAGTTCAACGCTTCTGCCAATTCCTTTTTACAGTTTTCAGAGGCAAGACTCGCAGCGGAGACAAGATAGAGCAGAATGTCTGAATCGGCAACCTCTTTGAGAATCTCTTCCTGACGCGCTTTTCCACCTCCAGTGATGTCTCCATCGTGCCAAGTCACCAGCTTGTTTTGCTGCCTCATTACATCAAGGCGTATTCTCAGCTCGTCTTTTTTTTCTGTATCCTTATGTGAATAGGCGATGAACCCTTTTAATGGCTTGTTCATTCTCTTTCCTCTGTCTGAATCAGGATTTACTGGATTTTTGGATTCTCAGGATGTTGGGATCTATCCTTTCGTATTCCTATATCGCTAGGATATGGCTATCCGAGGGGAGCGGTGCGGCGGTTGTTCCATTATGGCAATCCTCTCACTGTCAGAATCGCAGATTATCGCGTATTAAGGGATTACGCAGATTCAAAAAATCCGCGCAATCTGTGTAATCCGTTTAATCCGTGATTCAGACAATTGCCGCAAGCGATTTGCGATCCTTCTTCATAACTCCATAATGGAGGTAAAGACCTGTAATCATGCCAATAACGGCGATAAGGTGGGGCATTGAGAAGGTTAATATCCCACGCGCTTGTGGCACATCCCGATGAAATCGGGGATGCTCTGCGCTGAAGATGCCAGCAAAAACAATGTGCCCATCGCCACCAAAACTCATGGTAAACATCTTTTGTCCCTCTCGCCATTCGAGGCAAATTTCACCGTTGTCTAAGGGCATCATATCCGGTAAGGGCACGAATCCGTTAATCGTTTTCAAAAACCTGTCCACATCTTCGTAAGCCGTTTCTGGGATGGCATCTAGCTCTTGATCCAGTCTCCTTTCTTCTTTCGCTTCTGCGCGTACTTTTTGCAGTGCCTGCTCTATATCCTTTGAAGCTTGGTTATCTAAATCTGTGTGAGTAGAGCTTTCTCCCGGCTGAGGCGTTTTTACCGGTGTTTTCCGTACCTGTGTATAGTGTTCTAAGAACTCGTCTAAGTCTCTGGCATCGCTCGCCGACTCGTGAGTCGCTTCCCGCCCTTTTTTATCTTGCAGATAGCTCAGATAGTCAATGAGCACTTTTAGCTTTTCTGTCGAAAGTTGCTGTATTAGTTCAACTGCTTGATGTTTTCGCATAGTGTCCCCCTTTCAATCAAGATCTCATATCAGTATATCACCGACTAAGAAGTGAAGCTTTGATCAGAACTCCGTATTTATAGCGCAAGTTGCTAGTAGCCAGCATATTCCAACCAATAACCCCTAATCCCTGTGCAAATTGTATCATTGCTGTAGGTCAATTTTCCAAAATCGACGATTGGGTGTCGAGATGTGAATCTCGACCTACAGATTCTGATAGGTTTCCAATAACTAGCAACTTAGGTTATTTATAGTGGACCTTAGAATTAATGAGACACTCTAAACCGGGGCAGTTCGGATACCGAATCTACCGTCCTCCCGTTGGGTAGCCCCCCTATTTCCCCCCGCTAGCTTTCCCCCCTGTTTGCGGGGGGGACTAAGGGGGGGTAGAATAAAGGAGGGTGCCGATGCGGTGCGGTTAGAAACCGCACCTACCGGAGGGCGCAAGTGTTTATTTATTTCTTGAATTCACTATAGTAATCCTCTGCCCCTTCCACAATAGCGATCTCCTCTGGAGTCAAGTTGTATAATAAGTATACTATCTGATCAATCTCATTTTCAAGTTCGGATATATCCGCGTTCGGGTCAGTATCTTTGGCTGCGAGGATTTGGTCAACCCGTGTTTCTATCTGTGAGACATGGTGTCGGTTTGCTGCTGTGACAGGGGGAATCGAAATATTCTCAAAGAATACTTTTCGTAATTCTCTCCCACCTCCTAATTCTGGACAGTTTTCACGAATCCACTTTGCTGCAATCCGAGAATTAAAATATCCTGTAAGATATTTCAAATAATTTTCGCCCGTAATGAGAAAACTCTTGTTATTTATGTAGAACTCATTTGGGTCGTAAACAAATGGGAGAAACTTTGTTATCTCTGGATAAATAACTTTCTCCTTTGCAAATTCCGGGTAGTAAGCAATTTGATCCTGTACTTCAAACCATTTATTCCCCGTCTTCTTCCGAGATTTAGTCCCGTCAGCAAGTGTTTTGCCTGTCTGTTCCAATCGATCCTTGCCAAACGTTAGCAGATAATTCTTAACCGCAGGGTAATCGTCAATGTTCAGATTAAGCACAGGAAACGTACTGATTAAATACAATCCCGCCCATTGGGGATGGTAGCGCTTAATATCTCGCCCACGTAGAAGTGGTTTGATGATTTCGGCTGATTTTGGGTCTTCTGCCACCAGTTCTTCGCGCTTGGCTTCATCTATGACAAATGCTTCGTTGCGACCTGTTACAATTCCGCGATGGATGCTAACTTCCCACTCCTTGAGCGGTGTGCCGACATGCTCTATTTTGCGTTTCAGGGAAAGTTCGGCGGGTGAAAGTATCGCCCACGGTTCGCCTTTGGAAGGCAGCTCCATAGCCATCCCGTTATCCCTCAAGTATTGGGCTATGTCGCCAGTATGTTTGTCAAAATCAGATTTGATAGTTGTAGCTGTGAAAGTCCAATGAGCATCGGACGAGGTATTTTGTAGTAGCAAGATGTTGGTCTCCACAGCGGCCTCAAACACGCCCGATCCCATGTCGAGCAGTTGAACGGGTTGAGTAGATTCAACAAAGTAATCTCTTAACTTTTTGCCATACCCGGCGCGCATCCATTTGTTAGAGGTAATAAAACAGACATGCCCGCCCGTTCTCAACAGTTGATTCGCTTTTTCATAGAACAGACAGTAGATATCGCCTGTCCTGATAAAACTGTCAAAATTGCAAGGTGCATACAAACGTCCCAATCTTCCACCATCCTTTTGCAGTTGAACATACGGCGGATTCCCGATCACCACATCAAACCCGTCCGTGAGGCCAAACATCCACTCCGGATCAAAGAAATCGGCGGAGGCGTTCTGATCGTAAAGGTCCCAATGGGCGATTTTTTCCGCATCATCGGCGGGCATCCCGATATGTTTGAGTTCCGCTGCCAATTTTCCGCGCAACGCCTGATCTCTACGCTTACAGGCAAGTTTCTGTCGGCGCGTTGTGGCGTGAAAATATCGCTCGCGGTTATCGCTGAGCTCCCGCTCTAAATTTTTCGCTTTGGGACTGGTCAGGGTTCGCTCGTCTTCAAGGCCGATGAGCGTGTTTGCCGCGATAAACCGTGTCTCCAGATTCGGTAACGGCTTGATTCCCAAGTTCTCCTGCGTTGCGTCCGGTTCCTGCTCGATAGCGAGCGAGATGAAAAAGCGCAGTTTAGCGATTTGACACGCCACCGACTGAATATCCACACCGAAGATACTGTTTTGGATCAGGTACAACTTCCGTCCGAAGTCCGAATCGCGGTAGCGTTTGAAAGTTTCGTTGATTTCGAGGAGTTCTTCACGTCGCGCTTGGTCATCTTCCGTATCAAAGGCATCCGCTGCGCGTTGGGCAGCGCGTTCCTTTTGCAATGCTTCCCAGCGTTTGTTATCCGGATCCAACCGCCGTAGCGCGAGGGTCAGTTTGTGCAGGACACCCATCGGAAACGCTCCGGACCCGACCGCTGGATCGAGTATCTTCAACGCCGAAATCGCTCGCACCACCCGGTCCGCTTCGCGGCTGTCAAACCAATCGCTCGCATCGTCAAACGCCTGTGCATAATCGAGCAGATAGCGCAGCCGTTCCTCCCAAAACTCCGCATCCCCATCCGTTGGCGACACCTGCGCTGCGAGGGCTGCCACCAATGCCTCCTCCACCATGTAGTCTACGATGGGGCGCGGGGTGTAGTAGGAGCCGGTCTGTTTCCGTGCCGTTGCGCCGGTTTCGGGGTTATACGCAGCGAGTAGGTTCTCAAACACCTTGCCGAGCAGTTCGGGGTCCAACGCCACCTCCTGCTCTATCGGCGTGTTCTCCTCAACGGTGAACTTGTAGTGCACGAGCAGGGGAAACAGACCGCGGGCCTCGTCAAAGAAGAGACGGTTGGGAAGGCTTAACTTTTTGTAACCTTCATCAGAAAAGCAGTCAACCCGGTAGCCGCCGGTCCCGGTCGCCTGCTCACTATCCAAGCAATCAAACAAGCCCCCGTTGATAAACGGCGTTTGCTCGAACAGTTTCAGCAGTTTATCGGGGGCGTGTATCTGATCCCTATAGCGATACCGCGAAAAATTGCGATGGTCGGCGTTTGTCTTTTTGCTAAACCGACGCTTCTCTATCTCGGTGTTCAATGTGGCGAAAAACAGATTTTGGAGCACGGCACGGTAATAGGAGTCGTCCTCCTCAAAGTCGGCCGCTTTCAATAGGGCTTGAGTCTCTGTTTTGTTGAATAGCGCATCGGTGATCAGTCCCTTCTCTTTGATAAACCAGACAAACAGCAGGCGCGTGATGAGGCGGATGACGTGCTCCTCCGGCTTCAGGGTGCGATTTTCGTTTGTCGGGAACCTCCCCTCAGCGACCGCCCATTCAAACCAGTCGAACAGCTGCCGATAGAACCGTTTATTGAGCTCTTCGGTGTCCAGGCGGGCGAGCCACGCGGCGAGCAAGCCATCGAAGTTTTTTGGCTGGTTGTTGGCGGCCATCCACCTCGCGCACGCCGTCAACGAAAGTTCAGATAAAATGTCCAGATGCGCTCGGTGTGGATTGTCCAGACGGATGTCCTTGATTAGTGTTACTTTCTGGAGGACATCTTTGGATGCATCGCGCTGGCTTGGACGACGATCGACGAAAGCGATGGTCAAACGATTTTTAACGCGGAAGAGCACCACCGATGCTAGGAGCAGCCGTTTGTTAATCTCTCTTGTAAACTGGGCGTATTTGCTTCGGGGATAGTCTTTGTCTTTCAAATCTACCGTGAAGAAAACAAAACTCTTTATGAGCCCCTCATCAAAGGGCCTTGATGCAGAGAGGTCTGGATGGCTATCCGCAATTTCACCGCTCGTCACTTGAAAAAGGAGATTTACCGATGCTGCGTTGTTGCGAAATTCTTGTTCCGTCTTGGTGTTTCTGTTCTCGGCTGGAAACCTCTGAATAAAGTCATCGGTCGTTCCCGAAAGTTTGACAGTGCGCTCGCTACGGTAGCCTAAAACAGTCAGCAGCCCCTTTGCGGTTTCTAGAAAATCGCCGGCCGGTATCGCCGCCAAAGCGGATTCGATTTCTCTTTTGATTCCTTCGTCGGTCATACATTTTGTTCCTATTTGTTAGGACTTACACAGTTGAACGTTCAAGTCCTCGTAGTTCGGTGATTTATCACCGAACACCAACACGCGATGAGTTGGACAACTATAGGTAGGGCTTCGGTTTGTAGTAGGGCGATTTATCGCCCGTCGTGACGCGCAATGAACGCGCTACTACGAACTGAAGAGAGGCTTCCTAGCCTCGATGCGTACTCTTAAATGCTGCTTTGGTGTGAGTTAGTCAATAATCCGTGCAATCTGCAGCAATCTGCGATTCAGACAAATGCCACATGTCGCCCCTCTGGGGCTTGGGAGAAGGACCTATCGCCCGGCTATAAACATGTCGCCCCTCTGGGGCTAAATTCACTCATGCACCGAATTACGGCAGGGTGATTCGTATTACACAATTCATAAATGAAAAATCCCTCTCTAGGGCTAAATTCACTCATGCACCGCCTCACGTCCCGATACATCAAGGATCCACGCTACGCGGGATTTCACGTTTCACGCCTCCTATCCCGTAAATCCTTCAATCCTGAAAATCCTGATTTAGACAATTCCTAGTCCAAGCCGAAGTCAAACACCGCCCCACCCTCCTCCGCTTCCTTCTCAGTCTCATCTTGATTCGGCCCTGCTCCCTCAACGGCGATGGATTCTTCAGGCGTAGGTTCCAGTCTCGGCGAAATCGCGCCAAGGATGGTGAGCAACACAATCAGTACAACGGACAGGCTAGTGACCGTGAGCGCGACCGGACGCCTCAGCAAAGAAGTCCGCTCCGCTTTCTTATCCAAAAAGGGAAGGAATAGAAGCAGAATAAACCCAACGGTAGGAATCACAAAAGTACCAACCACCTCAAGAGGTCCCTCAAAATATTTGAGCAACTGGAACAGAAACAGGAAATACCACTCCGGGCGCGGGTCGTAATTGGCATCGGTCGGATCGGCAAGTTCTTCAAGCGGTACAGGAACAAAGATCGCCATCGCAGCGAGAATAACGAATAGGATAAGGATTGCAACTGCATCCTCAAAAAGCTGATCCGGATAGAACGGTTTGCCCGACCGCATATCTTCGGGGCTGTTTTTGGGGGTTCCCGCTGAACCGTAATAGCGCACGAAAAACAGATGCACGCCGACCAACCCAAAAGCGAGCCACGGCAGCCAAATCGTGTGCAAGGCATAAAACCGAGTGAGGGTGACCGCACCGACCTCCTCACCGCCGCGGAGGACCTTCCCGACAAACTCCCCGATGATAGGGGCGGTGCCGGCAATTTTAACGCCGACCACAGTTGCCCAATACGCCTTCTGATCCCACGGCAGCAGGTAGCCGGTGAAACCGAAGCCCAACACAATTAGCAGCATAAAGACCCCGGTGACCCACGTCAACTCTCTTGGGGGTTTATAGGAGGCGTAGGCGACGACGCGCAGCAGGTGCAGGCAGACGACAATCACCATCGCGCTGGCACCCCAATGGTGCAACCCGCGCACAAACCCACCGAAAGCCACCTCCTCGCTGATGTAATTTACAGCGTTATAGGCGTGGTCAGGCGAAGGCGAATAGTAAAATGCTAAAAACGACCCGGTAACTGCTTGCAGAATCAGCAGAAAGGCCGCCATGCTCCCCAGAGAGAAAAGCCAGTTGATATGCTTCGGCAGCGGTTTCTTGAGGTGATCTTCCACGTTCTTGAAAGGCAATCGATCCGCTAAAAACGCGCTTATTCGACTATTCATCGGTGTGATCCCTCCTCGTAAACATCCCTGACTAGCTTCCCCTTCACCCAACTCCCAATAAAGCTGCAGCGGGGCGACCTGTGTGATAGGAAGCTCTCCCCCTGCTTGCGGGGGGATTAAGGGGGGTACTTCCGTTGAACCTTGTGTAAATTATACAACCAGAGCCGCCAGAACTCAATATCAAAACCGATCCGTCCATTTTAAGAAATCGTACAAACATTATAGTGGACCTTAGAATTAATGAAACATTCCAAACCGGCGCGCTTGCAAACTGCAACTACTGTTCTCCCGTTTGGTAGGCACCCCCCTTTATCCCCCCACTTGCTTTCCCCCCTGCTTGCGGGGAGGGTAGAATAAAGGGGGGTGCCGATGCGGTGCGGTGGAAAAGAAGTAATGAGACAATACAAACCGGTGCGGTTAGAAACCGCACCTACCGTAGGGCGTTGGTAGGCACTGTTTCCAACTGTGCCGATGCGGGGCGGTTAGAAACCGCACCGAGAGTGTCTGTTTATTTTTAGAATTCACTATAAATAAACGCAAAGATGCAAGGACGCAAGGAGTATTCAGATTGGAAGCGTGGACACCCCATCTCCGTTCCGAGAGTGTATCCCCTTTCACTCAAATTCCCTTGATTCACCCTCTGAAAACGTGCTATAATCCGCCGCTGCGGGTATTCCTAGCGTATGAGAGATGAGAGGCTAAAATATAATGAAAATCACAGAAATAGAAACCGTTGCATTGACAGATCCGGGCAAAGCGGACGAGACCCTAGTGCGCGTACATACCGATGAAGGCATCACCGGGATCGGGCAGGCGGAATCCCCCTCATTGGTGATCGATGCTATCATCCGCACCGATGGTGGCTTACAGGGGCTTCTATGCGGCGAAGATCCGCTGCAGGTTGAACGGCTCTGGCAGAAGATGTACTCCGCCACAGGCTTATTCGGGAGGCGTGGTGTTACCATCGCAGCCATTGGTGCTGTAGAGACCGCACTCTGGGATATAGCGGGCAAAGCACTCGGTAAGCCGGTCTGCGAACTGATCTGGCACGCCTGCTGCACTGTGCGGGAAACCGGCGAAATCAAAAAGAAGGTGATGCCCTATGCGACCGTCTACCCGCCGGGTGAGGAGGTAGAAGAGATTGTCGAGCGTTTTACACTGGCACAGGAACGGAACTTCCACGCAATGAAGTTAGAGGAGTGGCCCGGTGGTTTCGGGCATGTCAGCGTGCAGCGCGACGCTGAAATTGTAGGAGCCGTCCGCGAAACCATCGGTGAGGACAGAGACATCCTGATTGATGTACAGAACTGCTGGTACGAGGTCGGCCAAGCCATCGCCTCGATCCGTGCGATTGAGGAGTATCGCCCATTTTTTATCGAGGCACCCCTGCCGGCGGACAATCTCGCCGGTTATGCCCGGTTGGCGGATGCGGTAGATACACGCATTGCGGTAGGCGACTGGGGTTTCACTACACGATTTGAGTTTGAGGATATTATGGAGAAGGGCCGGGTGGATGTCGTCCAACCCAGTTCAGTCCGTTCAGGCGGAATTCGAGAAATTGCACGAATTGCAGAAGCCGCCTACCGCAGAGGATTGATTTGTGTCCCACATGCGTGGTGTCACGTTGTCGGGGTGGCGGCAGAAATTCATCTCGCCGCGGTGCTTCCGAATATGCCGTATTTCGAGACCCCCATCGCATTTCCAGATTCGCCAATCATCTCCGAGCTGCTAACGCCGACGGTAGAAGTTGATACGGATGGATTTATCCAAGTACCTGACCGCCCGGGCTTGGGATTTGATTTGAATGCGGATGTGGTCAAACACTTCAGGGTTGATCCCCATTAAAGTCGTAAGCATACGATGCGGTGCGGTTAGAAACCGCACCTACCGTTCTCCCGTTGGGTAGGCACTGTTTCCAACAGTGCCGATGCAGTGCGGTGGAAAAGAAGTAATGAGACACTACAAACCGGGGCGGTTAGAAACCGCACCTACCGGGGGGAGGTTGATCCCCATTAAAGTCGTAAGCATACGATGCGGTGCGGTTAGAAACCGCGCCTACTGTTCTCCCGTTGGGTAGGCACTGTTTGCGGGGGGGACAACAGTGCCGATGCAGTGCGGTGGAAAAGAAGTAATGAGACACTACAAACCGGGGCGGTTAGAAACCGCACCTACCGGGGGGAGGTTGACCCCCATTAAATGCCACACCTAATGCTTACGTTTTGGCCCCTGCTTCCTGTAAGAGTTCCCTGACTGCGTGCTGTTCGTGGCGCTCTGCCTCAGAGAGGGGCGTATTGCCCCAGCGATCTTGTGGATTCAGGTCCACCCCTTGCGTGATGAAGTACTGCACCACCTCCTTATGTCCCTCTGCTGCCGACAGATGTAGTGGAGTTCGCCAGTCGTAGTCCGCACTGTCTAAGGGCACCCCCTGAGCGACCAACCGACAAATGGCTTTGAAATCGCCACGGCTAGCGGCCCAGATCAAGGTATCGGTTTTCGCCTGGTCCGCTTGCGTCGTGAGAGGTGCCGGGAGGTTACCCGATACTTGTTGCTGTGGGCTCCCACGTTTCCCACCGGCGTTTTCAAGCAGGTCAATAATACCCTGATGCTCATGGCTATAGGCATCATCCAATGGCGTACCGCCCCACCGGTCCCGGGGGTTGAGATTACTAGGAGCAGCCCCTTCATGCTCAATGAGAAACTGTACCACGTGAGTTTGTCCCTCCGCTGCGGCTAGATGCAATGGTGTCCGTCCATCATAGTCGGCACACGTAAGCACCGCTCCGCGCTGTAACTGATGCTGCATCGCACCTAAATCGCCTTTACTCGCAGCCCAGATTAATTCGTTAACCTGCCATGTCTGCTGCACTAGCGGGTCAAGGCGAGGATCGTTCTTGCCGGACACTCCTGTCAAGGTGTCATAGTTATGGAAATTAAATCGGCGCACCAGTTGCTGACAAAACTCGATGCCGCGCACACTGTTGCCATGATCGTCCAACCTCGGCGACCACATACAAATCCCCATCACGTTGGGCACAACAACAAGAATAACGCCACTGACACCGCTTTTGGCTGGTAGACCCACTGTGAAGGCAAATTCGCCCGAATAGTCGTACATGCCACAAGACAACATGAGAGACAGACAATGCCGCACGGTCTCGGTTTGGAAGATACGCTCTCCACTGATAGGGCAGATACCCCCATTGGCTAATGTGGCGCCCACGACAGACAACATGGTGGCGTTCATCTCAATCGAGCAACACTGGAAGTAGAAGTCCAAGACATCTTCAAGTTCCACATTGCGCGGAAAAATGCCTTTTTCCCGCATGAAGTAGGCAAGGGCGAAGTTGCGATCCGCGGTCTGTCGTTCGGAGAGATATACCGAAGTATTAAAACGCGGTTTCTCTCCACCGCACAAAGATTGCCACTGGCTTATGACATGGTCGAAACGCATACCCGTCCAACCCCGTATGGTCAGTTCATCAGCATCCTCCTGGTTTATGAGCTCCCGCTTGGTAAGGTAGACAAGGGCACTCGACACAATTGCTCCGGCATTAATCATCGGATTGTGCGGCTGATTTTCCTTATTTAAGGTTAACTCATTGAAACTGACCCCGCTGGGCTCATGGCCGATATAGGAATGTACAATCTCGGCTCCGTGCTCCTCAAGGGCGAGACAGTAATTGATAGGTTTGGAGGTGGACTGTAACGAAAAGAAGGTTTGAGCATCGCCAATCGCATAACGCTGCCCGTCAACGGTACAGAGTGCAACCCCATACTGATCCGCTTCGGGTTCTGGTAAAGCTAACTGCGGAATGTAAGTGGCGACCTGACCGCCACGATTGGCTCGGGTTATCTCATAAAACTGTTGTATTTCTTCGCAAAAACCAGCAAAGTCCGGAATAATCAATTTCCCCTGTAAAATACGCTCGATGAGTTGGATGTTAGGGCGGATGGCCCGACAAAAATCTGCTTTTTCAATGGAGCACTCTCTTGGCAGCGTTTCGGTTCGTTTTGCGATTGCCTCTTCCTGCTCCTTCAACAACCGTAAACTCGTTACAAAACGGTCATCATCAATGCGGAGGCCATTTTCTAACAGCACTTTTTCCAAGTCGTCTCGTTTTACATGCTGGTCGTTATCAAGATCTAATGACTGAAAAAGTTGTTGCTCTCGAACATCAATCCGTTGGTAAGGGGCGTCCATTTCAGGGGGCACAGTGGTTTTGGTGGTTGTCATGATTTTGTCCTTCTTTTTCGTACGGGTGTATTCACTATGTTCACTCAAGTTGCTAGTAGTAGGCATACGGGTTGTAGGAAACAACGATCGTTGTTCCCTACGATAGCGATTAAAATTATGATACCATAAGTTGCTAGGTATTGCAAATGAACGGAATTTCCATTAGGGTTATTCAGTTTTCGGCTTTTTAACCATTTTGCAGGAGTTACGCCCTTCAGTAGGGAACGCAGATCTGCGTTCCCTACGAATTCCTTATGGGGCCTCTGTTGTAGTTGCCCGATTTATCGGGCGTTGGAATAGGATTCACCATAAATGCCCCTAGCTCATGTAAAAACAGGGTGGAATGGCTGAACACAATATGTTAAACTTTGAGGTATGGATTTCCCAATACTTAATCTAACCCAAATTGCTAGCGTTAGGTTAGGTCCAACAGCATGAACAGAGCGCCCCCTACCTATCTCCATGTCCTGCGCGATTTCAATCGCGATGTGCGCCTCTACCTCATCACTACAATGTTAATTGGACTCACTGTCGATGGTGGTGTCTATACTGTTTTATTCAACCTATACCTACTGCGTTTGGGGTATGGACCCGACTTTATTGGCTTAGTCAATGGGAGTGGGATGCTAGTCTTCGCCCTCTTCTGCCTGCCCGCCGGAACGCTCAGCGGACGCTTGGGCAATCGTCGCATGATGGTCGCTGGGTTAAGCCTACTACTGATAGGCTGTGGGTTGCTACCCTTCGCTGAAATACATACAGGGAATTGGCGGGCAGGCTGGTTGTTTATGACTTGGTGTTTCGCTTTCATCGGCTTCGCCATCTACTTTGTCAACACCGCTCCGTTTGCGATGAAGGTCGCCCGTCAGAGTGAACGCAGCCACGTTTTTTCGGTGCAAGCGGCCCTCTGGTCGTTGTCCGGATTTGCAGGGAGCCTGATCGGTGGGTTCCTGCCGGGTATCTTTGCCATATATCTTGGTGTTTCGCTCGACCAACCCGCGCCATACCGATACTCGTTGTCGGCTGCGAGTCTGTTATTGATTCCTTCAGTTCTGGCAATTGCAGCGACCCGTGAGGGCCCTACCCAACCCATAAAAGAGAGACCAATGAAAGGGCAGGCATCCCCGCTCCGGTTGATCGCACTCTTGACGTTGATTCGGCTCCTTGTGGTGACGGGTGTGGGCACGCTCTTCACCTTCTTTAACGTCTACATGGATGCCGGTTTGCACATCTCTACGGTTCACATCGGTGTGCTATCCGCCCTCGGTAGATTGCTCTCCATCCCGACAGCATTGATTGTCCCCTTGCTGACGAGGCGATGGGGCAACGGTCACACCGCTGCGTGGGCATCGCTGGGAACCGCCATTAGCATGTTGCCGCTGATCCTTATCTCTCACTGGAGTGCTGCTGGACTCGGCTTTATTGGGGTACTTGCACTGACTTCAATCCGGTATCCGACCTTCCTCGTCTATACGATGGAGGTGGTATCGCCAGCCCGGCGGGGGACGATGTCTGGTGCCGGTGAGATGGCATCAGGGTTGAGTTTCTCAGCCATGGCGTTGGGAGGCGGCTATATCATCAAATCGCTCGGCTATCGCAGCTTTTTCCTGACAGGCGCGAGCTTGACTGTAATCGGTACACTCAGCTTCTTGGTACACCTCCACCTACAACGGCGAAAATACCCTGCCTAGGGCTATTCAGTTTTCGACTTTTTAACTAGTTGGGGCGAAACATCGCAACTCGGGCATCGCTTGGACAGTGAAGTATCGGGATTGGGAAATCCCGCTCACAGCAGAATTATAGTGAATTCAAAAAATAAATAGACACTTTCGTCCTCCGGTAGGGGCGGTTTCTAACCGCACCGCATAGGGGCCGTGGTAGGCTGAAACGGCGCAGTTGGAAACCGCACCTACCAATTTGGAGTATCTCATTAATTCTAAAATCTACTATAAATGACCCTATACCCTGCCCAATAAATGTTTTGCAAATCGCTATCAGTGTGCTATACTAGCCCAAGCTGCTAGTTATTGGAAACCTATCAGAATCTGTAGGTCGAGATTCACATCTCGACACCCAACCGTCGATTTTGGAAAATCGACCTACATCAATGATACAATTTGCACAAGGATTAGGGGTTATTGGTTGGAATATGCTGGCTACTAGCAACTTGCGTTATACTAGCCCAAGTTGCCACCTATTGAAAATCCGGCGGTTTGCTGTTAAAACTGAAGAATCCTATGTTTCGCTCCAGAGGAGCGATATGTCTATAGAATGGCGATTGTCTTAATGTCCGCGCTCCAGAGGAGCGCAATGTACATCGTCCATAAGAAAGATTCCATGCAGCCCGTTCAAGTCGTTGACAGCATTACCAAACTCGGCTCCCAATTTCGTGGAGCTGTGCTCGTCGCCGGTTCTCACGGAGGCAGCTACTGTGGATATCTGGCGGCCCTCGCAGGCTTACGCGGTGTAATTTTCAATGACGCGGGAGTCGGACTAGATAACGCGGGTATCGGCGCACTCGATTACCTACAGCGATTAGGGATGGCCGCCGCAACGGTTGCCCATACATCGACACGCATCGGAGACGGTGCTGATATGCTCGCACGTGGACAGATTAGTCACTGCAATGCAACCGCTAAAGCCCTCGGCTGTGCGGTGGGCCAAATCTGCCAAGAGACGGCAGGAATCATGCAAGGTGCTAAAGCGTTTGAAGGCAACGCACCCGCCTATCTTGAAACGCGCCAGCTGCTCCGCGAAATACCGATAAAGGTCATCGCCTGTGACTCCGCATCACTCGTTGAACCCGACGATGCTGACGCGGTCATCATCACGGGTTCGCACGGCGGCAAACTTGCCGGACGCCCCGGTTATGGACTCGCAGTGCAGGCGCGGGGGGCGGTGTTTAACGATGCCGGCGTTGGAATAGATATGGCTGGAATTCAACGTCTCAAAATCCTTGACCAGAATTCTACCCCGGCGGTCACAGTTGACGCCATGACCGCTCGCATCGGCGATGCACGTTCCGCATGGGAAAGCGGGATCATCTCACACATCAACACGCAAGCTGCCAAACGCGGTGTCACCGTCGGCATGACGGTGCCCACCTTTGCAGAATTGCTCACTTCGTAACTAAGGGGGTGGAGGATCTATGTCTTCATTTCGACAGATGAACGGCGGACAAGCACTCGCCGAAATGCTCAAGCACCACAACCCTGCCCCGATGTTCGGTATGGCTGGGTTCCAACTGTTGCCCTTCTACGATGCAATGCGCGAACTAGGGCTTCAACATACACTCATCAACGACGAGCGGTGTGGTGTGTTCGCTGCCGACGCATGGGCACGGGTAACCGGACGCCCCGGCATCTGCGACGCCACGCTCGGTCCGGGAGCGACAAATCTAGTCACTGGGCTTGTCGAGTCGTTGAACGCAGGCGTGCCCCTCGTCGTTATCGTTGGTAACAGCAACCGCGCCCATTCTTGGAAAAATATGACACAGGAGGCGCGTCAGTCAGAGATTCTCGCCCCGTCGGTCAAGGCGTTAATCCGGATCGAAGATGGACTTCGCATCCCCGAACTGGTGCGTCGTGCCTACGCTATCGCCACCTCCGGGCGACCGGGGCCCGTTGTGCTGGATGTCCCCGAAGACGTAGCACACGGCGAATTCGACTACCCAAGCGACGAGTTTTATGTCGATCCAGAAACCATCTGTATCCCAGCCCAACGTCCCCGTCCGGGGCGCGAAGCGGTTGCACGAGCCGCAGCACAGTTCCGCCACTCCAAGCGACCCATTATACTTGCGGGGGGTGGTATCCATCTCTCAGGAGCCTATGAACCACTCCTCAAGTTCGCCGAAGATTTCAGTGTTCCAGTTGCTCAGACATTGAGTGGGAAGGGTGCTATTCCGTGTACACACCCGCTGAGTGTGGGTTTGTTCGGTCGCTGGTCACGGATTGCCAACGACCTGATCGAAACCTCAGATTGCATCCTTGCAGTCGGCTGCAAGATGGGCGAGATTGCCACCAAACGCTACGCCCTGATGCCGCGCGGTGTTCCGTTTATCCATCTCGATATCGTGGCTGAGGAGATTGGACGCACGACACCCACAGAAGTCGCACTCTGGGGCGATGCCGCCGAGGGACTGCTTGACCTCCGCGATAGCCTCGCTGACGACACCGACGCCTTACAGACCCAACACGCAGCCTACCTAGCGGAGGTAGCAGAACGGCTGGCATCTTGGCGGGTAGAAGCAGAACCCCGCTACGCTTCCGAGGAACGTCCGATCCACATGGCGCGATTGGTCCGCGAGCTGCAAGGTGTCATGCCCGATGATGGAATTCTTGTTGTTGACGGCGGATTTGCTGCCCATTGGACCGGCCTGCTCTACGATTCAACCCGCACGGGACGCTCCTACATCGCAAATCGGGGGTTTGCGTCTATCGGCTACGGTCTACCGGGGGTTATCGGTGCACAGCTTGCTGCACCAGATTCACCGGTGATCGGACTTACCGGCGATGCCGGATTCAACATGATGCTCGGAGAACTTGAAACGGCACGACGTTTGGGACTCGGTTTCACCCTCGCTATCGTAAACAACGCCGCCTCCGGCTATGTCAAAGCCCTTCAGCACAGTCTGTACGGCGGACGCTATCAATCGAGCGATCTGAGCGAGACCCATTATGCAAACGTGGCTCGTGAGCTCGGGTGCCACGGTATTCGCGTATCAGAACCTTCTAAACTTGGGGCGGCGTTCGCCGAAGGTATCGCTGCAGGCGATATACCCACCATCATTGACGTGATTGTGACCCGAGATCCAGCGAAAATGTTGCCCGGCGTTGATAGCCGGACCGCACCGGTACAAAAGGGCGATAGACCTGCATAATAGGAGGACTGACATGGAGACGATGAGCAGATTTTTAGTTACTCTGGTAGCCCCGGTGTTCGTTGTCGTGGGCCTACACTGCGGCATCGTCATGCCGGATATCGACCAACGGATCAACCTACTACTCCACCGCTCCATCATCACGCACAGTCCACTCATTCCGCTCATAGTATTGTTACTGGCACTAAGGATTGGCTTGGGATTATATGCGTTAGCAATGGGGGTTAGCATCGGTTTCGCGGTCCATCACGCCTTTGATTTATTTCCAACAGGGTGGGCAGGTTACGCACTCATTAGCCTCCCTTTCTATGGATGGACACCGTGGCTATTTTCATGGATATGGATTGCGTTCACTACATTTGCGTGCATGTACCTTGCAGCCCGGTTAGTACAAGGACGGTTGGATAGGATATGGTATCTGCTCGGATTTATCTATATTTTCATACTGACTGCACCGAAAGAACACGCTTGGTTCGGTCCTGCCGTTGCGCTCGTGATTGCTATCATTGTCTTAGGCCGCACGGTGCTGTTTCAACGAGCAAAAGCTGAGACTTGAGGCGATAAAGTAGTAGGCACACGGTGCCACTTCGACGAACAAAGGCTGAAACCTGAAGTGATAGACGAGATTTCTGGGAGGAAATAGACATGACGCTCACAACAGAGAAACAGCTTGAGATGCTCCGCTCGATGCAGACTATCCGTCGATTCGAGGAGCGGGCATCAGATGACTATCAGGCAGGTGCCATCTACGGTGTCGTGCACTGCTACATCGGTGAGGAAGCGGTCGCCGTGGGGGTGTGTGCAGCTTTGAATGTGGATGACCAGATTATCAGCACTCACCGCGGTCACGGGCATTGTCTCGCTAAGGGGGCCGATCTGAATCGGATGATGGCAGAACTGTATGGCAGGCAAACCGGCTACTGCAAAGGCAAAGGCGGCTCGATGCACATCGCTGACTTCAGCATCGGCATGTTGGGAGCCAACGGCATCGTCGCTGGCGGCATTCCCATCGTAACCGGTGCCGGTCTGGCTGCCCAACTCGAAGGCAAGGGCCGTGTCGCCGTATCCTTCTTTGGGGATGGTGCTTCAAATGCGGGGCCTTTTCACGAATCGATTAACATCGCCGCGACGTGGAAGCTGCCGATGCTCTATGTCTGTGAGAACAATCTCTATTCTGCCGGCACCACCGCAGCAGAGACCTTAGCTCTGAGTGATGTAGCAGCCCGCGCCGCCGGTTACGGTATTCCGGGCGTAGTCGTTGACGGTAACGACGTGATGGCGGTCTATGAAGCCGCCGAAGCCGCGGTCAACCGGGCGCGTGCGGGTCAAGGTCCCACGCTTATCGAATGCAAGACCTATCGTTGGCGCGGGCATACCGAAAGGCCCGGGCAAGCAGACCCGCGGCCGCAGGAAGAAATTGAAGAGTGGCGGCAGCGAGACCCAATCAACCGCTTTGCCAGAAGCCTGATGGAGCACAACCTTCTGACCGAAGAAGCATGGCAAAAGATAGATACGGAAATCCTTGAAGCAATTGAGGAGGCAGTCAAATTTTCTGAGGAGAGCCCATTTCCGAAGCCGGAAGCGGCGGTCGAAGATATCTTTGCTGAATAATCACCCCCAGCTACCATGAATTCAGAGACGGATAAAACCACAACCTATGTCGCGCAGCACTCACCTATCATCTTCTTTGACGGTGTGTGCGGTATGTGCAACCGATTTGTGGATCTGATCCTGAGGATTGACAACAAACGAATCTTCAGGTTCGCGCCAATTCAAGGGGAAATTGCCAAGCAAATGTTACCGCCACTCTCCAAGGCACCTAAAGAGTGGTCTATGTTCTATTTAGACGAGCGGGGAATTCACAAAGAGTCAGATGCTTTTCTACAGGTCTATCAACATTTGGGAGGGGCATGGTGGTGCTTGAGTCTGCTGCGCCTTGTCCCACGAGGGGTTCGGGATTTCGTTTATCGAACTGTCGCTCGAAACCGATACCGATGGTTCGGACGGCGAGATGCCTGTCGCATCCCAACTCCCGACGAGGAAAGTCGTTTTCTTCCCTGAAATTTTTTCACTCCCAATCGAAAATTATGGGGGCAACCTACTATGCGAAAAATCTCTTATGCACAAGCCGGAACGGACGCGCTCATCGAGGAGATGCAGCGGGATGCGACCACATTTCATCTTGCAACCAGCGCGCCGGACGAATTGGTCAATGAATTCGGCTCCGAGCGGGTGCGCGCCACACCCATCGCCGAGGGAGCTTTTACAGGTATTGCCATCGGCGCAGCGGGGTCAGGTTATCGACCGATCATCAACTGGGGCATGATAACATTTTCCTTTGTTGCTATGGACCAGATCGTGAATCAAGCGGCGAAAATTCACTACATGTTTGGGGGCCAAGCGAAGTTTCCCATCACATTTCGCGCTTCGGTCGGAGGCGGCAGGCGGGTCGCTGCCCAGCACTCCCAGAGTCCCTATTCCATGTTCATGAACCTTGCGGGACTGAAGATGATTTTGCCTTCAACACCTTATGATATGAAGGGGCTGCTCAAATCCGCTATCCGCGATGACAACCCCGTTATCTCGTTTGAATCTAACCGGCTTATGGGCGTTGAAGGTGAGGTGCCCGAAGAGGATTATACCGTGCCATTGGGAGTCGCTGACACCAAACGGGAAGGTAGCGATGTCACATTGGTGGCACTGGCTTGGCTTGTGCACGAGGGACTTGCCGCAGCCGAAATACTTGAGAAAGAGGGCGTTTCCGTCGAAGTCATCGATCCACGTTCTCTCGTACCTCTGGATGAGGCAGCAATTCGCGACTCTGTGCAGAAAACTGGTAGGTTGGTCATCGCTGATGAGGCAGGTCCAACCGCAGGGGCGTCAGCAGAAATCATAACCGTGGTCACTGAGGATAACGAAACCTTTGCAAAACTGAAAGCACCGCCCAAGCGCGTCTGTGCACTGCATGTACCGATACCGTATAGTCCCGGACTCGAAGACCATGTATTCCCGGACCGGGCTAACATCGTTGCAGGCATAAGGGAAATCCTTAACGCCGGATAAATGCCTTGGATCACGTCAAGAAATCGTGCGACAGAAACCGAGTTTTTATCGCCCTTAATCCCCCCGCAAGCGGGGGGAGGGGCAGTTTCTCGTCGTGCCGTGCACTTTCTTTTGATACGAACCGATGCCTTACCAATAGGGCAGCGTCAAAATACCGCTTACAAGCTACCCCCGATCCAACCACTTGTATGCCACCGTGGCATTCCTCCAGAAATACTTCTCAGCAGCAACAACTCCCTTCGCGTTGAAGTATTGGGATACGATTCGCTGCACCGTCGCATAATCGGCAAAACGTTCCGATACGGGCCAATTGCTTCCGTAGACCAACCGATCCGCTCCAAATGCATCCCACAAGACATCCACTGTCGGCACATAATACGCCACATCGGTAGGTGAGGGCTTGTCCTTCGTATTTTCCACCAACCCTGACACCTTACAGTAAACATGCGGGTGTGCCGCCGCCATCTGCATCCCTTCGACCCATGCTGCATCCGGTGGTTGCCCATCAATAGGGACCCCAGCGACATGGTTAATGACAATACGCAGTTCGGGGATTTGCGCTGCCAACGCAGCGACACTCGGCAAAGCATCTGGCGATGATAGCAGGTCTACCGATAAATCCGTTGCAGCTAACATCTCAACATTAGCAAGATTCTCACCTTTTACAACCTCACTGATATCCACCCCTCGAAGTCGCACCCCTCGGAAAAGTGGATTCGCAGCATAGCGCGCAAGGTTCCCCTCAAAATCCGCCGAACCTATGTCCAAATTCCCAACAAATCCAACGATAAACGGTTCATTTTCCGCAAGGTCAAGTATCCATTGATTATCTTCAACCCATGTACTGGCTTCAACAACAACGGTTCCAGTCACACCTTCAGGGATGGCAAGTGCTTTGTGGTGTTCCGGGTACACAGGGCGATAAAGCACGTCATCGTTAGGGTCAGGCCAAGGCACACCTTCGGACCGCGTTGGATCATAAAAATGTGTATGTGTATCAATGATCATCTGTTACCTCCGTTATTGCACTTTTTCTATACAATAGAACTTACGCAGCTGAACAATGAGGCGTTGTAATTCAATGTTTTATTACCAATGCGGGGCAGGAGGCCCCGCCTACGATGGGTGTGGCGTCTGAAAATATCCTTCAACGCGCAATGAACGCGCGACTACAAACTTATAGTGAATTCAAAAAATAAACAAACACTTGCGCCCTCCGGTAGGGGCGGTTAGAAACCGCCCCGCATCGGCACCCCCCTTTATTCTACCCCCCCTTAGTCCCCCCCGCAAGCGGGTGGGACAGCAAGCAGGGGGATAAAGGGGGGCTACCCAACGGGAGGTTGGAGTGTCCCATTAATTCTAAGGTCCACTATAAGTGCGTGAGTCCTATACAAATTCTCTCCTACGAGATCGCTGGTACACGCACCGGTCGGTGTTCACGTGAAGATTGGTTTGCAGCAATCGACACCGCCGCCGATTTTAGCCCGTCGGTATAGGAAGATCGAATCAGCGATCTGTCTCCCGTTTGAATCGCACCGATAAACGCTTCATCGATCGAGAGGGCTTCTCCATCAGGCACCGCAATTGTCGCAGCATCTTCGGGGACGATTTGCACATCTCCCCAAGCGAGCTGAACGGTGTAGTGTCCTTCGACGATAAAATCGGTACGCGATCCCCCACCACCATTAATCAACGCAGAACTGGTCGAGATGTAGCCAACTGCTCCGCTCTCAAACTCAAGCGTGACCACCTCCGCATCAGGGATTGTATGGTTTTCTTGATCAACATTAATCTGCATGGCGTCAATCTTATAGACCTCGACAATTTCACCGGCGGTGTACCGAATCATATCGAGTTGGTGAGTCGCCTGCTCATGAAGCATCCCACCTGACTTTTCCATCACACACCACCAATGGCTCGGTCCCCCGGGGACACCTCCCCAGCGATGGCAAGCGACCATACCGATGGTTTTATCCTTGAGAAAATCACGTGCAGCGGTTGCAACATTGCTGTACCGCCCTTGATAGCCAACACAGGAAATCACACCTGATTTCTCTATCGCTTCCATAATGCGGAGCCCGGTCTCAAGTTCTAGCACAACCGGCTTCTGCACTAACAGGTGAAATCCTCTCTCTGCTGCGATTATCTCTGCGTCGGAGTGTGCAAAAGGCGGTAGACAGAAATAGACAGCATCTAGATCCACCTCATCAAACATCTTTCGGTAATCTGTATACGCCTGTCCACCGTAGGTTTCGACTGCTGTGTTCGCACGCGCTTCCTCAATATCACAAAGGGCTGCGATACGCACATTTTCCATTTCTGTAAGGTTACGGAGGTGGCTATTTGCGATGCCGCCTGTTCCAACAAAACCAACTTTTACCGGCTGACTCATAATTCCTCCTCGGTTGGATCAGAAAATCAATTATTCTCGAATCATTAATGTCAAATACAAAGCCTATGTTAAATTATACCTAAAGCCTTCACAAAATGTAAAGCCAAGATAAAGCAGACAATAATCAGAATCTAGCGTATCTCCCTTGCCTGAAATTTAGGTGATTTGCTGCCTAAATTTTCAGCAGATTGCTAAAAAATGTATCAGCGTTTTACACTGAACAATCCACAACCAATTATTTCAAAAAATTCTGTCATAATCCGTTGTCACTGTATTTTAGCTGTTTTCTCTTCTGGAAAAAATCCCCTCATCAATCACTGGCATCTTTTTTGCCTACGATCATTAGCATAAAGATTTGGTCCTTGGCATCGGAAAGATAAACGATTTAAGCGGCGACACCCTTTCGTTAATCTTTCCTCCGCTTTGCGGATAATTTACAATACGCCGACGAAGGTGCCCACCTAATAAGGAGACAAAAATGAAAAAATTCCTTCTGAGCGATTACAGAATTGTAGGAATTGTTCTGATTTTGATGTTATGTCTAGGTACGAATGCTTTCGCCTTAGACGGATTTGTCGATGGTGAAAAGATCGAAACTTCAAAATATATTGCTGATACCATCTGGGTATTGGTTGCTGCCTTTCTCGTTTTCTTTATGCAGGCAGGTTTCTCCATGGTCGAAGCGGGATTTACCCGTGCGAAAAATGCCGTCAATATCCTGATGAAAAACCTAATGGATTTCTCGATGGGAGCTATCGCTTACTGGGCGATTGGGTTCGCAATTATGTTTGGTGATGGTAATGGCTTCCTCGGATTGAGCGGATGGTTCGTCTCTGGAGAAACAAAAGGCTTCAGCTCACTAGAATGGAGTTCGGTCCCAACACTCGCTGCATGGTTGTTCCAATTGGTTTTTGCTGCCACCGCAGCGACAATCGTCTCTGGTGCGATGGCTGAACGAACAAAGTTCAGAAGTTATCTGATTTACAGCGTATTCATCACCGGCTTAATCTATCCAATCGTCGGACACTGGATCTGGGGAGGCGGTTGGTTATCAAGTCTAGGCATGTTGGACTTTGCAGGCTCAACGGTCGTCCACTCAACGGGTGGCTGGCTCGCTTTAGCGGGCGCGATCGTACTCGGTGCTCGCACCGGTAAGTATGACGCAAACGGAAACCCCCGTCCGATTCCCGGACATAACCTGCCGTTGGCAGCACTCGGTGTCTTTATCCTATGGCTCGGCTGGTTCGGATTTAATCCGGGCAGCCAGATGGCAGCTGACGCAAAACCCATTGCATTAATCGCTGTAACAACAAACCTCGCTGCAGCAGCGGGCGCAATTCTAGCCATGATAACCGCTTGGTTCAAACTCAAGAAACCCGATGCTGGTATGGCACTCAACGGCGCACTCGCCGGACTCGTTGCTATTACCGCACCGTGTGCGTTTGTTACGCCGGTAGCAGCAGTAATTATTGGCGCAATCGCAGGTATTGTGGTCGTATTCTCGGTACTGATAATTGAAAACCTGAGAATTGATGATCCAGTGGGCGCGATTTCTGTACACGGTGTTTGCGGTGCTTTGGGAACGCTTCTGCTTGGGCTATTCCATACCGAGCAGGGAATCCTCTATGCAGCGGATAAAGGCGCAGCATTCAAGTTCTTCGGTGCCCAATTTATTGGTGTCGTTGCCGTTTTTGCGTGGTGTATGGTAGCAGGCTTTATCCTGTTTTACGGCATCAAAACAATCGTCGGGTTGCGCGCTAGCGAAGAAGAAGAGTTGGAAGGGTTGGATTACGCCGAGCACGGTTCCAGCGCGTATCCAGATTTTACAATATCTTCCATTAACTAGAAGCACAAAGAGAAACCGAGTTTTTTCTTCAAAACTCGGTTTCTGCTGCACGATTTCTTAACATGAGTCACTAGAAAATAGATAGGCGTTCAGTTAAAAGCTACGCAAGTTGCTAGTAGCGGCCCTATTCAAACCAATAGCCCCTAATCCCTGTGCAAATTGTATCATTTTTGTAGGTCGATTTTCCAAAATCGACGGTTGGGTGTCGAGATATGAATCTCGACCTACAGTTCTGACGGATTTTCAATAACTAGCAACTTAGGTTAAAAGCTATATCTGAACGCTTATCAAGATACAATCAATTTATCAATTCCTCCTTGTGGACAAAGGCGTCCATTTGATAGGGGTGTGCTCCTACAAATGGACGCTTTTTTTTAAGGATCTGAAATATTCAAGATAGCATCAACGTCCTTGAACCCCTAAGTTCCGATATAGCTAGAATAAAATCGAAAAAATTCTATTTACTTTTGAATCCGATAGTGTTATACTGCCTGACAAGGAATTTGAAACAATTTTCAACTTAAAAGTAGCAAAATCCCGATCTTATTCGGGGCAGGTAGTAATCGTCTAAACCTAAATGGAGGTAAAAATGCACCAACAACCACAGAATGTGTTTAGGTTTCAGAAACATACAGAAAAACCTAGAAGGCTTTTAAGACACGGTAAGCCCAGAGCTGCTCTGGGAATGCTGTTGGTACTGATGTTCTTAGTATTCCCGAAACTTGCTCTCGCCGAAGATGCACTCAATTCGGGTGACACCGCCTGGCTGCTCACAGCAACAGCGCTAGTTCTGTTCATGACCATTCCCGGTCTTGCCCTGTTCTATGGAGGACTGGTGCGTGCCAAAAATGTTCTATCGCTATTGATGCAATGTTTTTCGCTGACCGGGCTGATTACCATTATATGGATCGTGATTGGCTATAGCATCGCCTTTGATACAACCGGTATGGCTGAGAAAGTGACCAATGCCCACTCATTTTTCGGCGGGCTCAGTAAGGCTTTCCTTCAGGGCGTGAATGCGGATAGTTTATCAGGGACTATCCCGGAAACAGTATTTATCTGCTTCCAGATGACCTTTGCCATCATCACACCCGCCCTGATCGCGGGTGCCTTTGCGGAAAGAATGAAATTCTCCGCCATGCTCTGGTTCATGGGGATCTGGTCTATAATTGTGTACGCGCCAATCTGCCACATGGCTTGGAGCGGGAACGGCGCATACTTTGCTAATTGGGGGGTGATTGATTTCGCGGGTGGTACTGTGGTGCATGTCAACGCAGGTGTCGCTGCGCTTGTCGCTGCCTTAATGATTGGTAAACGCTACGGCTATCCTGAGACCCCCATGCCACCCCACAACTTAACCCTGACAGTCATTGGTGCCTCTATGCTCTGGGTCGGCTGGTTCGGTTTCAATGCCGGAAGTGCTTTGGCAGCTGATGGTGCAGCAGGGATGGCAATGCTAGTCACACAAATCTCCACAGGTACCGCTGCATTAACTTGGATGTTTATTGAGTGGATAAAGTACAAAAAGCCGAGCGTACTAGGTATCGTCACCGGTGCCGTCGCAGGGCTTGTGGCAATTACGCCCGCATCCGGCAGCGTTGGACCGATGGGTGCACTGGTTATCGGACTCGTTTCAGGCGTGGTCTGTTTCTGGGGGGCGACCAGTCTCAAGCATAAGCTCGGATATGACGATTCGCTCGATGCCTTTGGCGTACACGGCATCGGTGGCGTTGTCGGCTGCTTGCTGGTCGGCGTATTCGCCGCAGAAGGATTAGGCGGATCGGGATTAGAAAGAGGTGGTATTGGTTGGCAAGTTCTCAGTCAGTTCATCAGTCTCGTTGTGACAATACTTTGGAGCGGGATTGGTTCCTTTATTATTCTCAAGGCTGTTGATAGGGTGGTTGGTTTACGCGTCAAATACAACGATGAACAAGAAGGATTAGACCTCGCGCAACACAATGAACGAGGCTACAACCTGTAGAATAGCTCAAGTTAGCAGGTCGGGCTTCCTAGCCCGACCTCTACTGAATCTAATTCCGCAGTTCTGCATTACTTTTCACTCTTTCTCATCAAACTCCGGTGGACAATTTCAATCCATCGTTCCGTCGAAATGAAACCGGCTCCCCAAGCACGCCACTTTTTGGGAAGTCCCGCCGCTTTAATTTCTTCCAAACTTTTTCCTGCTTCTATCTGATCCCGAATCACCTCCGTTGTTTCCACAAGCGTCCGGTGATAGGTCTTGAGATCACCGATATCCGAAAGTGGCCCGTGTCCCGGAATCAGCTTCACGTCAGGCGGGAGTTCGACTAAGAGTTTCTCAATATGCTTTATTAATCCCTCCACATCTCCGCCGTTGTTCAAATCAACATACGGAAATCGCCCGGAGAAAAAGAGATCTCCCGTATGCACAACGTTCGATCCGGTGAAGAAAATGACACTGTCCCCATCCGTATGACTGTTCGGGAAGTGGATAACACGGATCTCCTCACCGTTGAAGTGGATAGATAACGAATCGTTGAATGTGACAACCGGCAAAGCTTCTTTAGGAAAGGATTCTATCTGTAGCCGTTTTCGGACATTGACGTGAGAGATGATGTGTGCCTCAGCTCCGAAGACAACGTTGCCGCCGGTGTGATCACCGTGAAAGTGTGTATTAATCAGAAATTTTAACGGTTCATCACTCAACTCTTTGAGCGCGTTCCGAATCTTTTCCGCTAACGGAGCAAATTGATCGTCAACGAGTAGAATCCCGTCCGCTCCTACCGACACGCCAATATTCCCACCAGCTCCTTTTAACATATAGATGTTGCCAGCAACGTGAGTGGTTTTAATTTTAATCCTTGCGAAATCCATCTGTGCCCAAGCGGCAACGCACAAGAAAACGGCAATCGTCGCAACGATTGAATGAGCAAAATGTTTCATCGATAGGCCCCTTTGAACTCATTCTGCGTGCAAAGCCTGATGTGCCAACATACGCAGACGGTCGGTATCCGACAGGTACAACTCAATCTGCTCAGCAAATTCGGCGAGCGTTTCCTCCACAGTCGCCGTTGTAGTGTCAAGGGTAAATTTTCTGCGGATCAGCGAGGCTTGGTACTCCTCATCAAACCGTTGCAGGACATACTCGATATCCTTCTCCTGTAGGACACCGCGTGGTTGTGGGTTATCTCGCCTCCGTTGTGCAATGACCTCCGCTGATGCTGTCAGTAGGATGAGCACCGTGTCAGGTGCTTCCTCCATAATCGTTTTCTCTACCGCCCGCGCTAACGTCGTGCGCTCCGCATATTCACCTTTGCCACCGTAGCCGTAATACAACGGCGCATAGACCGCCTCCTCAATATGAAAACCGGTCATGTTGTGATCCGGGTCGTTGTAAAACGCAGGCTGAAGGTGATATTCAATGATATACCGCTGGAACATCTCCTTGAGCCGCGGACTCAGTGCCATAAATTGATCCTGATCTTCCACTGTTAATTCATTAGAAGGGATGGTAAAATGGTCATGGAAACCGCGAGCACTACCCAGTGTGCTGTCAATCCATTTCACAATTTCATTGGCTAACGTTGTCTTACCGGCGTATTCACAGCCGACGAGGATGAGTCTCATAATGTCTTCCTCCTAAACAGTAGGGGCACCCCTTGTGGTTGCCCGCTTTGGACAGGTTAAGCGTAGCGAAATCCCGATCTATCGGGGCACAAGACCTGTCCCTACAAAATTGACGCCGGATCATCCGTCTGAATATGTCAACGGAACGATGGACGGCGCAGGTTTTCAACCGTTGGTCACGCTCAGTATAGCAGAGATTCAAATCCCCGTCAATAGCGCAAACAGCCAGTCTAGGGCTATTCAGTTTTCGGCTTTTTAACCATTTGGGGCGAAAAGGCGCAACAAGGGAATCGCTTGGACAGTAAAGTATCAGGATTGGGAAATCCCTCTCACAGCAGAATTATAGTGGACCTTAGAATTAACGAGACACTTCAAACAGGTGCGCTTGGAAACTGCACCTGCCGTTCTCCCGTTGGGTAGGCCCCCCCTTAATCCCCCCGCTTGCTTTCCCCCCTGCTTGCGGGGGGGACTCAGGGGGGGTAGAATAAAGGGGGTGCCGATGCGGTGCGGTTAGAAACCGCCCCTACCGTGGGTCGCAAATGTTTATTTATTTTTTGAATTCACTATAAATGACCCTATAGCCAGTCAGATAACTCAAATTACCACCTATCCCCTATCAAGGTGACGAAACTCTTCATTCAATGAACCAATGAACAAACTGTTTTGGTTCATGTAAAAAGAAAGTGCAAAGCACAAAGAGAAACCGAGCTTGCCCCCCTTGCCATCCCCCTAACCCCTCTGATAAGAGGGGAAAGACAAGGGGAGTCTTTCCCTTAACCCCCTTAGTCCCCAACCCCCCTGGCAAGGGGGGCTAGAAACTGCCCCCCTTGCCATCCCCCCTTATCATGGGGGGTTCAGGGGGAAACCCGTGTCAGGGGAGTTACATGGGGGGTCAGGGGGAAACCCGTGTCAAGGGAGTTGCAGGGGGGTTGAAAAAACTCGGTTTCTTTGCACTAAGTCTTAACATGAGCGACTGTTTTTATACATCACCTTTCACGTTATCAGCGATCGCAAATTAACATTATTGGTTACATACAGGAGAATACCAAATGCCCACAACAAAACATTTTGAACATCCGGAAACTCCATTTCCCGTCGGGGTAGAATACTACCGTGCACCTACGCCCAAACTCGACTGCTGGGACGTAGACTTCGCCCGGTTGAGCGAGGCGGGTTTCCGGGTTGTACGCAGCTTTACCTATTGGAATTGGATGGAACCGCGCCCCGGGATCTACGAATTAGATGACTTTGACTACATGTTCGACTTGGCAGAAAAACACGGATTATCCGTCTGGCTTGACATCGTGCTAGGAACGCACGGCGCATGCCCGGAGTGGCTGACCCGTGAACATCCCGATATGCGGGTCGTCAACCACCGCGGTCAACGTGCAGAGCCCGACGCGGGCCCCGCTTATCCACAAGGCGCGATGATCCACTGCTACGACCATCCTGCTTGGCGCGAGTATGGCGGCGGACTGTTGCGCCACGTAGTGCACCGCTATAAAGACCGACCCAACCTGTTAATCTGGGGGCTCTGGGATGGAGTGAATCTGGCATCGGTCTGGCACCGAGATGGCGATGGCTACCCGTGTTACTGTGAAAACACGATTGTGAAGTACAAAGCGTGGCTGCGCGAACGATTCACACTGGACTCCCTCAATGTCCGTTTCTCACGCCGCTATCGCCGCTGGGAAGATGTGGAACCGCCCCGATCAGATCAGAACGTGGTTGAGATGCTGCTTTACCGCGAATTTCACTATGAAAACTTAGCGAACCATCTGGGATGGATGGTGGAAGAAGTCGAGAAGATTGACCCCTATCATGAGGTGCGATCCCACGGCGGCTGGTCACCACGTCCATGGGATGAGCGGTGTGCGCGGATTGTGGACAGCTGGGGGATGTCAATGTCATCTAACAATCTACTGACATCAGCGGATCCTTACCAGATTGCGGATCGAGCGTTCAGTTTCGACTGGTCACGGAGTGCCGGGCGCAACGGACGTTGGTGGAATGAAGAGATCTACGCAGGCATGTCGAGAGGAGGCGTAACATGGAAAAAGCAATCCGATCCACGAGAGCTAACCGCGCTGCTCTGGATGACCTTAGCGTGCGGCGCAGCCGGAACGATGTTCTGGCAATATCGCCCTGAGTATCTCAGTTTCGAGTCGCCCGGCTATAACTTGGTGGCACTAGACGGTGAGCCAACACCCCGCTTCGATGCGGCAGCGCGTGCGATAGCGCAGATTGAGGGCCTCGCCGAACACCTACCTCTGGAATGCCCCCGCGCCGACGTAGGCATTGTGTATCACCCCGAATCGCAGGAACTTTTCAGCTATAACGATGAATCCGACCGCTTCTTGGCAGATCTGCGTGGTGTGTACCGGACACTCTGGACCCACGGCATCTCTACGGAGGTTATTACGCCTCGGATGGACTGGTCGGGATACCGATTGCTGTTTCTGCCTAACGTCACACTGATGAACGGGGAAACACAGGCACGGATCGAACGAACATTGCAAGAAAGTCCAGAAACCCATCTCGTAGCGGAGGGAAGTTTCGGCATGTACTCTGCCGATGGGCAGTCCAGTTACCGTCCGCCGGAAGGGTTCGCCGATCGTTTCGGCATGCGGGTAGCCGACTTCTCGGCGGTAACACCACACGATATCGAAAGCGGACGGCATATCGTCGAAACACCCTACGGACAAGTGCCCGCCCAGACACCGTGTGGATATGCTATCCTAGAGCCGCGCAACGATACCCGATCCATCGCATCTTTGGGCGGTGACACCGTAGCCGTGCAGACGGGAGACCGGCGTTTCACATGGTTCGGCTTTACGCTGTCAGCGGGATTCGGCGATGTGGGCCAGCCCGAACTAGTCCTTGGACTGGCGGATGAATTTGGAGTACAATCCGCAGTACCCGTCGAAGGAGACCGTGTGGTGCCAATTGTGCGAAAATCACGCCGTGAAGGATGGCTGCTGTTTGCCTTTAACCTCGAACAGCGACCGGCACATGTCACCCTACGTCCCAAATGGAAAACAGGGCGCGCTCACGATCTGTTGGTTCATCGGGACATACCGATTACAGATGGTGCGTTCCATATCACCATCGAACCTTGGGAGGTTGCTGTCATACACTGTGTGGAAGCATGATGATAACTATAGTGAATTTAAAAAACAGGTAGACACTTTTTCAGCCTGCCCCCGGCCGGGATAGGCATTGTAGCAGAGCCGTCTTGTAGGAGGGATTTCCCAATCCCGATACGTATAATCGGAGCTAGGAAGCCCCTCCCACAGTGTTCAAATAATTATGAAATTTACTATAAATGATACAGGACTTACACAGTTGATATAAAGTATTAGCCTCACTTAATTTTTAACATATTAGATTCCCATTGTTATGTGCGTAGGGGACGCAGATCTGCGTTCACTACAACCCGAAGTGCGTAAGTCCTACTGTAGAAATCTCGATCAACCCTGATTATCAGGAGTCACCAAATGATAAAACCGATTATCACCGCAGAAGAAGCTGTGCAGATGGTACAAAGTGGGGATACCCTCGTTATCGGGGGAAGCGGCGCGGGACACGCCATCCCTGAAAAACTCATTGAGGCGTTGGGGAAACGATTCCGGTCAACGCTTCAGCCGCGCGACCTGACCGTTGTCCACATCAGCGGCATGGGAGATCAGGGCGAACTCGGCTTGGGACACCTCGCCGATCCACGCCTGATTAAACGCGACATCGGCGGACACTGGGGGATGTCGCCGCCAATGGCAAAACTCGCCATCGAAAACAAAACCGAGGCGTACAATCTCCCGCAGGGTGCGTTATCGTGCCTGATGCGGAGTATCGCCGCCGGTGCGCCCGGCTACATCACCCATGTCGGCTTGCACACATTCGCAGACCCCCGAATCGAAGGCGGCAAACTCAACACGCGCGCGACGGAAGATCTGGTCGAAGTGGTCACATTGCGGGGCAAGGAATATCTGATGTACCACAGTTTTCCTGTCAATGTTGCCTTCATCCGCGGCACCACCGCCGATCCCGATGGCAACATCTCGATGGAGGAAGAAGCAGCTTACTTTGAAATGCTTTCGGATGCACAAGCGGCTCGGAACTCCGGCGGAAAGGTTATCGCACAAGTTAAGCGCATGGTTGGCAAACGCGGTATCGATCCCCGTATGGTCAAGATTCCCGGCACCCTTGTTGATGCCCTCGTACTTGCCCCGGATCAGAAACAGACCTACCAGATCGACTATGACCCGGCACTGTGTGGCGAAGCCCGTGAAGGCGACCTGAGTATGGGGCGGCTCTCGCTCGATGAACGCAAAGTTATCGTCAAACGGGCGGCATTGGAACTGCGTCCGAACGCTGTCGTGAATCTCGGATTTGGTATGCCCTTCGGTGTCGGGATGATCGCCGAAGAGAGTGGGATTGAAGATCAGATCACCCTCAGCATCGAGCAGGGCAGCTTGGGCGGCATTCCCGCTGGCGGACTCGATTCCGGTGCGATGTACTATCCGATGGTAATTTTGGATCAACCCTACCAATTTGACTCATATCAGGGCGGCGGGATCGACATTGCATTTCTCTCACACGCCCAAGTGGATGGACACGGTAACGTGAACGTCAGCAAGTTCGGCAATCGTATCCCCGGCTGCGGCGGTTTCATCGACATCTCTCAGAACGCCAAGAAGGTGGTCTTCTGTGGCACTCTCGCCGTGAAGGCGGAGGTCAAAATCCAAGATGGCAAAGTCAACGTCCTCAAGGAAGGGGTAGTGCCCAAGTTCGTCGAGCAGGTCGAGCAGATTACCTTCAGCGGTAGATACGCCCGCGAAACCGGGCAGGAAGTGTTGTATGTCACCGAACGCGCTGTATTCCAACTGACGAATCGCGGCGTTGAGCTAAAAGAAGTCGCACCGGGAATTGACATCCAGCGCGATGTACTAGATGGGATGGGCTTTAAGCCAATCGTCGAGGAGGTTTCGACAACCGATGAAAAGGTGTTCACCGACCAGCCTTTGGAATTCTCAAACTTCTAAACGAATCCGAATTATTTTTGAACAGGGAGGAGGTAGAAAGCAATGTTACGACTGAAGGATAAAGTTGCCCTCATCACGGGCTCAGGTATGGGGTTAGGTCAAGCAATGGGGCTGCTATTCAGCCGCGAAGGTGCCAAAATTGTTGTTATCGACATCAACACAGAGGCTGGAGAGGAAACGGTGAACGCTATCCGCAAGGAAGGAGGCGACGCGATTTTTGTCCGAGCGGATGTCTCCATAGCGGATGATACCGAGCGCATGATTGCTGCAGCCGTTGAATCCTACGGCGGTGTTGATATATTGGTCAATAATGCAGGGGTACAGGTGGAAAAGAACGTCCCCGATACCACCGAAGAGGAGTGGGATTACGTTCTGGGTGTGAACCTCAAAGGCACCTTTCTGGGCTCAAGGGCTGCTATCCCACAGATGCGTCGTCAGGGTGGTGGAAGCATTATTTGTATCTCATCTATTTCAGGCCTCGTTGGACAACCAAACCAAGCGTCCTACAACGCCTCCAAGCACGGCGTCATCGGACTGGTCAGATCCATGGCGTGCGACCACGCCGAAGAGCATATCCGAATCAACGCAATCTGTCCCGGCTCCATGAACACACCCATGGCAGCAAACATCCCAGAAGAACATCTGGCACCGTATCGCAAGGCGAACCTTTTCGGCCGTTTTGCAGAGCCGATAGAAGTAGCCTACGCCGCCCTATTCTTAGCAAGCGATGAATCATCCTACGTCACAGGCTCCGTGATGACCGTCGACGGCGGATACACCACAAAGTAGTATCATCTGAACTGCTACCTATTAAACCTCAACAGGGCACAGCATCACACACAATTCGTAGGGAACGCAGATCTGCGTTCCGCCTGTTTATTCTCAGAAACATCCCCGCTCCAGCGGAGCGATATATCTATAGAATAACAACCCTTCCAACTCCCGCGCTCCAGCGGAGCGCAATGTGTATTTCACCCATTCAATGAACCAATGAACCAACATAACACAAACAGGACTTACGCCCTCCAGATTGTAGTTGCCCAATTCATCGGGCGTATCGGGGCAAGGATGCCACTCCCACACCCCCTTAATCCCCCCCGCAAGCAGGGGGGAAAGCAAGCGGGAGGAGGGACTTTGACTGTTCAACTGCGTAAGTCCTAACAAATTAGAAAGGAAAAATCCTATGACCGCCTCAATCAAAATCGATCACGTCGCAGTTATGGTCAGCGATCTGGAGAAGTCTCTCCACTTCTATCGCGACCTACTCGGACTGGAGGTTGTCTCTCCCGAAGAGCACAACGACGGTCCAATCTCCGAAATGGTTGCAATCCCCAAGGTACACATGCGTGAGTATCGGCTACGCGCGCCCGATGGTATCCATGGCCACACCCGAAACGAAGGGCCGGGCTTCACATTGGACCTCATCCAGTGGCTCAATCCCCCTAGCCCTGTCGAACGCTACCCCATCAACCATGTACCGAGCGCACACATCTGCTTTGGCGTCGAAGATGTCCCAGCCACCTACGAACGGTTGAAGGCAGCGGGCGTCGAATTTGTCTCGCCGCCGGTCCGTTTCACCGGCGAAGGGGAGTGGCATGTGCTCTTCTTTTACGATCCCGATGGCAACCTCCTCGAACTCAACGAGATCGGCACGGGACAGCAGGTCGTCCACGAATATGATTGGAGCAATGCTTAACGCCTATCTCCAACCCCGATAGTTAGTAGGTCGGGCAGCCCCGATCACGGCCCGATTATCAAGATCTGACTTGCCCGGCACATAGCTCCACCGGGATAATTTGTGCATATCTTTCGCTTCAGAGGAGCGATATGTCTATAGAATAACGATACGTCCTAACCCCGCGCTCAGGAGGAGCGCAATGTATACTTCAACTATTCAAACCTAAGTTGCTAGACAATCTGTAAATCGGATTTTCATACCCGACGCCTATCAGAAATAACCAAATTTACGATACAGATGTCGCCCCGCTGGGGCTTAGGTGAATTGGTTTACCGATGTGCTATATACATAATTAGAAAAAGGAACAAACAATGCCTCAACGAATTTCAGACGAAAAGCAGATAGAGCGGCAATGGCTGATTCTGAATAAGATCGACAGACGCTACGGTATCACAAAGCAACAACTGGTTGAAGAAACCGGGGTCAGCGAACGCACGATCGAGCGGGATCTCCGTCTTCTCACTCGGTGTTTTTCATCAATTGTGATAGAGAGGGAAGGGCGACAAAAACGGTATAAATTCAAAGAAGATTACCAGTTTCCAGCACTAGATCTATCCCTACTCGAACGGTTGGCGTTGACCCTTGCACAAGACGTAACCACCTTTCTCAAAGGAACGCCATACTTTGAGGCACTCACCGACGCCATCAGAAAAATTTACGCTACACTGCCGGCTGAAGGTTAAACTCGCAGCGCAGAACGATCCCAACCGCTTATGTTACAATCTATTTCCCAATGAAAAGGGGACTGAAAGGAGTCTAAAACGCTTGAACGTCAAGGATTAGAAGAGTTACAATCTATTTCCCGATGAAAAGGGGACTGAAAAATTCTATTAGCGAGGATTAGCGTGGATTCGTGGATGTTGTTAATCCAATCAAAACTAACAGGAGGATACCATGATACCCCGACTTCTAATATGCCTAACCCTATGGAGTCTCTATACCACCGGTTGCCTGAGTGGAACAATCGGAAAAACCGAACCCGCTCCCGCACCGATGGAACCAACGGCCCCAGCATCCCTTGGAGATCTCCATTTATCATTGGAGAAACCGAGCTACGGCCTGACTGAACAGATCTCCCTTGAAATGACGATTCAGATGGGGAAGTTCGATCTACTTGTGCCGTATGCCGCTGTTGCGAGCAGGGGCGCGTTCTCCAAACTGGTGGTTAAAAATAACTTAGGACAGGTTATCCCGCCCAACCCACCGATCACATTCCCAGCGAAAACTATGACGGTGATGTGGGAGGACAGGGTGGTAAGCTGCATCCAAGGGACGGAACTCAAGGCAGGAGAGGCAAGAAAGGCGAGGTTGAAAGACCTAAAGTCTTACTACAAACTAGGCCCTGGCGATTATACGTTGCAGGTAGTTATGGAATTGAAAGTCTATCGGGAGATCTTTTCGCCTGAACCGCCAGAGGTTCTTGAGATAAAGAACGAAATTCGGATAGTACAAGCAGACACTGTCATGCCAGACGACATGAAGGAAAGGATGATTCGCAATTTAGAGCGAGAGATTGAAGGTTTACGGAGCGAAGAGGCAGCCCAACTAGACGGGACCTATCTCCTCATAGATTCGTACCGGGGCTTGGCAACGTTTGAATCTAACACGGTTCCATTAACAATACAGTAGTCAGATAGATCAAGGGGGTTCATAATTCAGTCACTAGCATACGGCAGATACAGACACCGGTGAGAGGGATCTCCTGATCCCGATTGTTTCCAAAATTGAGGGGAGTCGTGGCAAGGATGCCACTCTCACAGAGAATATTTATGAACACCCCTCAGATAGATATGCCACAGCGACTTAATGCCGCTAAGGCTGCTGCAGCGATCCCCTCGGCGTCAATTCCGAAGTGTCGGTAAAGTTCCGCACGATCGCCCGATTGACCAAACTCATCCACACCGAGCGGAATAACCAACTCCCCGTAGACACTCCCCAACCAAGATAATGCGTGGGACGCCCCATCGTGAACCGTGACAATCGGTGCATATCTCTCGTTGGTCGGAATTAGCCAGTCAAACGGAGTGGGGACCTCCCCTCCACCTTGTGAATGTCCGGGGAACTGTTGCATCATCTGCCACGCCTCAAATAGTCGGCGGGGACTGGTTAGATTCAGTACATTAGCAGCGATCCGCTGCTCGCGAAGCATGTCCGCAGCCTCAATTGCTTCTGGAACCATGACACCGGTTGTCGCAATATGAACCAACCGCTCTCTTGGCGCAACTGGATCCGCACTGCGCCAATCCACCAACCGGTATCCGCCAGCCAGCACCTGACGCTGCAATTCATCTGCTCCCAGACGCTCCAAAGTCGGCGTGAGTAGCCGCTGATCAATCAGCTTGGTGGACAGTCGCAGATAGGTCGAGCGTCCCCCCTCCCGGTCACAACACTGGCGGAGCGCCTCTAGCAATATCCACTCTACCTCCTGTGCAAAACAAGGCTCATAAGCATCAAGGCGAGGGATCTCCGCACCAAGTGACGGCGTAACGGTGGATTGGTGCGCGCCTCCCTCCGGCGACAACGTGATACCCGACGGTGTCCCGGCAAAAATAAACTTCGCCCCTGAATACTGGGCATAGATGAGTGCTTCAAGCCCACGGCACACAAACGGATCGTAGACCGTGCCAATCGGGATGACATGCTGCCCACACAGTTCAGCCGACAAGCCGAGCATCCCGAGCAACGTAAAGAGATTCATCTCCGAAATTCCCAACTCGATATGCTGCCCACTCGGTCCGTGCCGCCAACTTCGGAGTTGGTTCGCTTCGGTCTCATAGTCAGGCAATTCTTGCGGCGTAAACACACCCGTCTTGATAATCCACCCAGACAGGTTAGTAGACACCGATACATCCGGCGAAGTCGTGACAATCCGATCCGCCAACTTCGGCACGCGGGTCAGACGCATCAGCAACCGCCCCAGAGACTGTTGTGTACTCAAGAACCCTTGAGTTGGAAGAGAGAGTGCTGTCGGCACATCATCGGCGGACAGGGTTACCGGCGGTTCAAGATTGGGAGGAAAAAGCCGATCGGCAACCTCAAGACATAGTTGGCCGGGGGGCGATCCCGGATCAAATCGCTCCCAATCGTCACTAGCAGATATCCCCAACCGTTCCCGCAAATCGGCTATCTGTTCCTCACTCAACAGCATCGAATGGTTCAGCGGGTGCCCAGCTATGGGAGTGCCCCACCCTTTAATCGTATATGCGAAGATAATTGTCGGCTTTTCCGGTTCCACCTCAGCCTGCGATAGTACGGCGAGCAATTCCTCCAAATCGTGTCCACCTAAGTTGCTTAACACCGATGGCAGCGTCTCATCCGGGATATCCTGAATCACCGACACGATTTCAACGTTATCAATCCCCTCACAATCAACAATCCGAGAGCGGAGTTCCTCACCGGGGAGACGAATCAGTGCTTGATACTCTTCATTACTCATTTCGTCAATCCGCTGGCGTAAGGCGGCACCCCCCGGTCGTTCAAAGAGCTCCTGAAGCTGCCGGCCATACTTCGCCTCAAGCACCTGCCAACCGCTCTCCTCAAATAGACGTTGGAGTTGACGCGCACGAATGCCCGGTACAACTCGATCAAGGCTTTGGCGGTTAAGGTCAACAATCCACAACAGGTTATCTATACCGGTGAGTGCTTGATCCAGGATCGCCTCCCACACATTGCCTTCATCCAACTCAGCGTCACCGATAACCCCCACGAAACGACGCGAACTCACATGACCGAAATGCGAGAGCGCGTAGCGATGCGCTAATGCCCCAAAAGCCGGCGCGACCGCGCCCAGTCCCACAGAGCCGGTTGAAAAGTCGACGGTGTCCGGATCTTTCGTTCGACTTGGGTACGCCTGCAGCCCCCCGAATGACCGAAACATCGTCAGATATTTTTTGGGCAGTTGACCTAGCAGGTAGTGGATCGCATGAAACACCGGCGAAGCGTGTGGTTTGACCGAGACACGATCTCCAGCTTCAAGAAAATGGAAGTAAAGTGCCGTCATGATCGAAACCATCGATGCCGAGGACGCTTGGTGCCCGCCGACCTTTGTCTGATCTGGATTGGGACGAAGGTTGTTCGCGTAGTGAATGATAAGGGTTGCCAACCACAACACACGCTGCTGAATTGTATCCAATGTTTCCAACAGTTCTCTTGAAATGGGCTGCTCGGAGTTTTCCACAATCTTCCACCTCTCTTTCAAACCGAAATCGTTACACTATATGATAGCATAGCCAGTTAATTCTATCAACCGTGAAAACTTCTGTAGGGCTATTCAGTTTTCGGTGTTTTAACCATTTGGGTCGAAACGTCGCAACTCGGGCATCGCTTGGCCAGTAAAGTATCGGGATTGGGAAATCCCTCTCACAGAAGAATTATAGTGAATTCAAAAAATAAATAGACACTTGCGCCCCACGGTAGGGGCAGTTAGAAACCGAACCGCATCGCCCCCCCTTTATCCCCCCGCTAGCTTTCCCCCCTGCTTGCGGGGGGACTAAGGGAGGGTAGAATAAAGGAGGGTGCCTACCCAACGGGAGATTGGAGTGTCTCATTAATTCTAAGGTCCACTATAAATGACCCTAAAAACTTCTGATTGACAGGCAGACATTGAACGAATATAATTCTATTATGGAATTGCTGTCAGCGGAGTGACAACATCTGTTAGGATCAAATACGGGCAGGGGGACAGAAATGGAAAGGCTTGGACACTCAGCCGAAAACCAAAGAAAAGAAGGCGCGAAGCACACTGACATTTTGTGTTCGCCGTTCTACACACTACGCATCACATGCTACATTTTGCTCTACCTCGCTCTTATTGCTAGCCCATCAAACGGATTCAGCAAGGAAAGAACCCTCGATTATGTGATTGCCGTCGTCAACGATCAGCCAATCACGCGACGCGAACTAGAGACCGAATTAATCATTATCGCTGTTATCAATACTCCGCTAATCCTACGTGAACAAGACAACCAGCTAACTCTTCAAGAAATTAAGAATCCCCCGAATACAGTTAAACGAGCAGTTTTAGAAACGCTCATCGAGCAGAAACTGATGTTACAGCATGCGGACGATATCGGAATGCTACTTTGGAGTTGGGGGAAAAAGGTGGACGCAGAAATTCAAGCATTGAAATCCGCATATAGCAGCGAGGCATTATTCTTGGTTGATCTGAAGCGAATGGGATTGGAATACCAAGAAGTAGAAGAACGGGTGAGGAATGCCTTAATTGTGAACGCCCTAACCGTCCGCCAATTTCGCAACAGTATTGACGACGAACAAATCAATCAAGAGGCTCCCCAATATTTTGAGCTACACCGATCAGAATTTATTGAGCCCGCACAGATTCAATTTCAGTATGTGTTGGTCCGTTCAAAACCTAGCGACCCAGCAGATCTACAAGCCACAACCAAGACCCTTGCCGGGACAATCACTGCCCAGTTGAAAGCGGGTGCAACCTTTCAGGAAATTCAGGAAGCTTATCCCAATAACCCGATTCTTCGGATTGTTCCAGAACCGCAGATACCTCCAGCCGATACAGAGGCTCAGTTGGTAATAGCTCGCTTAGAAATTAACGAAGTTAGCCAACCCATTCCCACAGCTGAAGGTTATCTCATCGCCAGATTGCTTAAAAAAGAACTGCCTCGCCAGAAAACATATCCAGAAGTCAGCCAAGAAATTCAGGACAAACTTATCGGGCAAGCACTGCAGGCACACAGAAAAGCGTGGCTCGCTGAACAGAAGGTGACAGCGGATATTCGCATATTAGACGCAGAATTGGTGAAAACACCGCTGCCTTTGAGTATAACGGAAGATTGAGGCTAAAGAGCGCGAAAAATCCACCAGATGCACTATCCACAAGTTTCAACCGGGCGGAACAAGTGTGATTCGTAGGGAACGGAGCTCTCCGTGCCGTTTACGCCCCATTAGTTCGACGCGGAGCAGCAGGTGTATTGCAACCTCGCAACTTCCGTCATTTCAAGACCACCATCCGGCGCGTATCGACAAAATCACCCGCTTCCAATCTATAGAAGTAAGTTCCGCTGACGACCTGCTCGTTCACGTCGTTGCGACCATCCCAATACACGGCGCGCTCACGCGTTTTGTAATAACCGGGGGGCAAGTACCCCAAATCAAATCTCCGAACCTTACGCCCCAAAACATCATAAATAGTGATGCGGACATGCACATCCTTGTGCAGTTGGAAGGGAATCCACGTCTCCGGGTTGAACGGATTGGGATAGTTGGTGAACACTCCCGTCTGAAGCGGACGCGACGGATTCATGAAAAATGGCTCCACGCCAACGTCGATGGTCTGTCCGTCCACAGAAACGAGATGCGCTGCAGCCACAGAAATCTTGGAGTTTAGGACAGGCACTGCATCTGCCGAACTATTCGCTTCCAATTCCAGCGTGGCGAGCCGCATCCGACCGTGCCACGGTTGCCCCGCGCTCAGTTTCGTACCCACCAACGTTCCGGATTGAGCGACCTCCTCTAAACGAAATACATCGTTCTCACTTCTGTTCAGATCTACTTTCAAAAGCTTCTCCGGCCCTACCCGGATGTGGTAACCCACAAGAGGTACGGCTGTATCAACCATCAGATCCAGCAGGAGATGATTTCCCGAAAGCCGGGGATTCTCAAATCTGATTGTTGCTGATAGGTCGGCAGAGACGCGCGCAGGTGCCGCCGGACTGCCAATCGACTTTTCAAAATGAGTCCCAACAGCAATCAGATCAGATACGTTCACCAGTCCATCCCGGTTCACATCCGGGTTTTGACCGAAAATTACCCTATCTATCACCCTCCCCAATGCAGATGCTACGGCAATCAAGTCAAGGATCCCCACAGTCCCATCATCGTTTACATCCCACGGAGCTAGGTAAAGATCGACAACCGGACTCTGTTTAATCAGCGTCGAAGTCCCCTCCGATGTTGAGGCAACACTGATGATAAAGGTTGAGAATTGATTACCCGGCACAGTTACTCCTGAATCATATCCACCATTCCCATAGATAAGCGTGATTGTGTCATTGGGCATCAAAGTCTGAATATCGATCCAAATTCTTTGGTTGGTAAATGTTATATCGCCGACAGTGCCGGTTGAGGTAACGGTTGTGTATCCGGGAAGTCCTGGAACATTCTGCGGCGGTGTCCAACCTGACGGGAGGTGAACTGTAAGGGCACCGCGGCGCATCATCCCCTCAGCGGTATATGTGATAACAATTTCGTTGCCACTGCTATGCGCTGCAATAGCATACGGTGAAACCGTAGCTGTGCCAGATCCATCGGGGGTAATAGGCGGCGATTCAAATGCCAGATGTTTCGCCATAAATTGCAGCGACTCCTCTGCGATGAATGTGTGTCCACCACCATGTGCTACAAACTCATGGTCGATGCCAAGCTCCGTCAACCTCTGATCCAACGCTTCCGCCTGGCTGAACGATGCCTTCTCGTCCTCAAGACCATGAACCACCTTAATCCCATTCAACCGCACCGGTTGTTGTGGGTTTTGCCTTAATCTGTTCAAGTACCGATCTAATTCATGAATGACGTCATTCTCAATAATCCGTTCCCAAACCGCCTCATCCCGCTCCCACGGCGGAACACCTGCCCTTAATCTGTATGGCAAATCTAGATAGCAGGGCGGGTTATCAGGATTGGAAGCGACGCCCGCTAAATATGCCAGACCACTACGAAACGGTAGGCTAACTTTCCGCAATGCATCCGAATTGGCTAAGTCTTCCAGTGCTTTCCAAAAATCGTCCCCAGATTTCTGTTTCAGCGGTTCCAGGAGGGTTAGGACAACGCCACCCTTCTCCGTAAAAGACTTTATCAAATCATCGTCAAATTTATAAGTGCCTGCTTGTGCAACAGCCACACTAAATACCTCTGGGTATTTAAGCGAAAGGTGCATTGAACCGTACCCGCCCATCGAAAACCCTGTAATGCCTCGACTGTCCCGATGCGGTATTGTTCGGTACTGCTTATCAATGAAATTAACTAAATCCCTCCTGATGTACGTTTCATAATCGCCGATCGTTGGCGAGCTGAGATACTGACTCCCGCCAAACCGATTCGATCCATCAACAAACACAGCGATTACTTCCTGAATCTTCTCACTAAGGATCATACGGTCCATCGCTGATTTCATCTTCCGGGTTAGGCTATTTGAATCTCCGCCGAACCCATGTAGCACATAGATGACGGGGTAGTGCTTTTTGGTAAACTCGTAGCTTGGCGGTAGATACACTATCATGACCTTACTTCCATCCTCACCGATTAGGTTCTCCGTCAGGGTCGGCCAGATCACAGGCGGCCATCGTATCAATTGACTCTCTGGCGTTGGAGGCCATCGTATCAATTGTCCCTCCGACACGGGAAGAAGGAACTGCAAGCACATAACCATCAATGTCACAAATATAAAGCAAAATAGCCAGTTTGGGGATAGTAATTTGAACATGATTGAGGATTCTCCCGGCAGTTTCGTCCTCAAATTATAGCACATCTCCACGTGTCGATCCAACGGATATTCCTGCGATCAGCCTACTACTTCTGGATTAGCATCTTCCGCGTGGCGGTAAAATCCCCTGCCGTTAGCGTATAGAAATAGACGCCGCTTGCAACAGGTTCACGGAGGTTATTCGTGCCATCCCAATATGCGGCCCGGTCTCGGGTCTGATACCATCCCGCAGGCTGATGTCCTAACGCTAAGGTCCGCACCATTGTTCCATCCGCTGAATAGATGTGCAACCTCACCTCGGCAGGTACTGCCAACTGATACGGAATCCACGTCTCAGGGTTGAACGGATTCGGATAATTCGGCAATAGAGCTGTCTCTTCGGGGGGCAACGTGGCAAGTAGTTGTTTTAGCACAGCGATCCCTCGTTGCGAAATGGTATCTGTAAGAGCGAATTGTTCTGCTTGTATCAGCCACCGTTGTATTTCTGCCCTTGTCGGTATACCGTTCAAGGCGAGTTGTCCCGTGGCGGGCGCAGTTGCGGCCCTTCCACCTATCCCCTCCGCGACCGACACCAAATCCAAGATATTCACAACGCCATCGTTATTCACATCTCCACGAATTGATGTTCCTATTTGCCCAAGGTTGGCGGCAACCGACACCAAATCTAAGATGTTCACAACACCATCCCTGTTTACATCAAGATGTGCACGGGTATCCAGTATCTCTCTGTGCCACTGCTGTACCGCCCCGCCCCGCACATCAAGGGCCCGAATCCCTATAATATTCTCAAATGTTAATAGCGATTCAGGAATGATAAACTCCACCGTCTCCCTTTCGCTGCTTAATCGTTTGCAGCCGATCAATTTAATCCCTTGAATCGGGTCCTGGGGCGTGCCGGGCGTAATTAGCTGCGCTTGATGGAGCCCATCTGTATCGGTTAAATCAAAACGGAGTTGGACTGTACCCGATGCGGAAACAACCGGTGGGTACAGCTGAATCGTTGTGGGGGTTATGTCGGTTTGCGGGGTGGTGAACAACGGGTGGACAACCAACGTTTCAGCGTCGCATGTGGTGAGTTTGGGGAGGTAGCCGCTGCTGTGAGACATCAGATTCGGCTCGCGAAAATCGTGGTACAAGCCAAAGGCGTGGCCGAGCTCGTGGGCAACAATACGAAAGCTAAAGCAATCCCCCGCAGCTGGGAGCATCGCTGTACCGCCCCCGGACCGATGAGCCCCGCCGAGACCACATATATTGCTGCCGAGAATTTCTTCGCTTGCCTCTAGAAAGAGGAGTATGATATTTTGTGATCGGTCAAACTGTTGGTCAATTTCGTCCAAGATTTTATTATAGGGTTGATCGCGATAATATGCTTCAGTGAAACGCCCCTCTACATGATGCACCGCTGCTTTGCCGGTGGCATCCGTTTCAAGCGTGAAGGTTTTTATACCGAGCCCATAGTTTTTCATCTGGCGGGCGTAAAACAGCTGTACATCTTTTACCACCCTATCCATCTGTGCCGTTATATCTTGCGGGGTACGGTCGCTTGGTCGAAAGTAGATTAACTGCACTTTAGGCTGACCGCTATCCTGCTTTTGAAGTGCGGAAACTGCCGCTTGTAGGTCCCTTTCTTGGGCGCGTAGCCGGGTGAAATCCCACAGGAGCACCGTACCGTCTTCACTTCCACTAGCGAGTATGCTGCCATCCGGTGAATACGCAACAGCGCGAACACGGTGGGTATGTCCCGTCAACGTCGTGATGGAATGCCCTGTGAGGGGATCCCACAAGCGCACCGTCCCGTCCTGACCTGCACTGGCGATTGTGCTCCCATCCGGTGAAAATGCAACAGAATTAACACCGAAAGCGTGTCCAATGAGGGTGGCTTTGAGCTGCCCGGTGCCGGCATCCCACAATCGCACCGTGCCATCCCGGCTGCCACTCGCAAGTGTGCTCCCATCCGGCGAATACGCAACACTATAAACCCTGCGCGTATGTTCCTCAAGGGTGGCTTGGGGTTGTCCCGTGGCCGTATTCCACAGCCGCACTGTCTCATCCCGACTTCCACTCGCAAGATTCCCATTCAGTGAATACGCAATACTGTAAACGATGCCCGTATGTCCCTCCAGAGTAGCTTTGAGCTGCCCCGTGAGGGCATCCCACAGGCGAATCGCACTGTCTCCAAAGCTACCCCCACTCGCAAGTGTGCTCCCATCCGGCGAATACACAACACCATGAACCGGGGTCGTATGCCCAGTGAGGGTGACAAGGGGATTGCCCGTGGTGCCATCCCATAAACGGACGGTCCTATCTCCAAACCCGCCGGTGGTAGCGAGTATGTTCCCCGCCGGAGAATACGCAATAGATTCTACCCGGTCAGGATGGGCAGCAAATGTAGTCAGGAGTTCTCCGGTGAGGGGATCCCACAAGCGTACCGCACCGTCTTCGCTCCCGCTGGCGATCAGGCCATCAGACGAGTAGGCAATAGCAGTGACCCAGTCGATATGTCCCGTAAACGTGGCGATGGGTTGCTCCTTACCCGTATCCCACATCAGTACCGTGCCATCTGCACTCCCACTAGCGAGTGTACCGCTAGACGAATACGCAATAGTCACCACTGACTGTGAGTGCCCTGTGAGTGTCGTTTTAAGTTGACCTGTTATAGGGTCCCACAGTCGCACCGTGCCATCTGCACTCCCACTAGCGAGGGTCTTACCATCCGGAGCATACACGACAGCAGTTACATCGCCGGTATGTCCAGTGAGCGTAACAATGAGTTGTCCCGTGGTGGCATTCCACAAACGCACCGTGTCGTCTTGCGCCCCACTAGCAAGAATGTCACCATCTGGAGAATACGCAACGGAAGTGACCCCGCCTGTGTGCATCGTGAGGGAGGCCGTAGATTGACCAGTCTCGACCTCCCACAACCGCACGGTGGTATCATCGCTTCCACTAGCAACCTGCCTACCATTCGGTGAATATGCAACGGAAGTGACCCAGCGCGAGTGTCCAATAAGTGTTTTTGTAAGCTGGTTTGTGCTAGCATCCCACAACCGCACGGTGGTATCCCAACTGCCACTTGCGATTGTATTACCATTCGGCGAATACACGACGTCAGTCACCCTGTCGGTATGTCCAGCGAGTATAGCGAGCGGTTCGCCTGTGGCGGTATTCCACAAACGCACCGTGTCGTCTTGCGCCCCACTGGCAAGCACACTGCCATCCGGCGAATATGCAACGCTGAGAGCAAAACCCCTATATTCTGCAAACAGAGGCAGTTCTTTACCGGTAGCGACCTCATAATTCCAAATCCCGACGCTGCTGGCGACTCCCAGCTGAGTGCCATTCGGGGAATAGGTTACTCTATTTACTGTACCTTTGCCCAAACGCGCTTTCGCACCTTCAGGCAGGCGTGCTTGTAAACTGTTTTGCAAATTTATAATCGAAATGAAAATTAGACTTAATATGAAAATGGACGTTTTTTTTCTCATCTCTCGTTGCCTTATGTCTAAACCAAAGGAAAGGTTGAAGGCAATAAAAAAGGGCGGAGATAAAACTCCGCCCCCATCCTCATTTTCTCACCGACGGTAAGCCGCTCAGTTCGCACTCAGCGCGTCCAAAACACTCCCAAACGCATTGGAAACCAACACCAAATCCTGAAGATTGATTATACCATCGCTGTTGACATCAACCTCCGTCGCACCTGACTCGCCGAAACTTGAGGCGACTAACACCAAATCGAGTATATTGACAATTCCGTCACCGTTCACATCGCCTCTCAACGATGAATGAGAATAGCCGGGACTCCCAAGGGCAACCGCTTCTGGCACGCCGACATCGTAGCCGATACCCCCTTGATACCCGCTCTCCGTCCACGCTTCAGACCGATACCCAAGCGCGTCCGGTCTTGCACGATACCAGGCTGAATCTGGTGATAGTGGTGGGGCGGTTGACGATACATTATAACCGAAGAAATAGTTGCCTACACTGTCTTCCCACCCCGTCGCGCTTCGCAATAACAACATGAAATTGGCCTGCGGTAATATCAATCCTTCATCAACGAAATAGTGGCTGGATAATTCCCCCGTATCCGCCAACGGCATATCCGGCGCGTTGGGGTCGGTGTTGGTGAGCAGTAGCAGCTCCCCGGCGGGCAGCACCGCTCCTGCGGGGAAACTGACGCCCAGCGTTGCGTCGCTTGTAACGATGAGCAGTTGCCAATCGTCAAGGTTCACATCGGCATTGTTGACATTTCGCAACTCTACCCAGTCATGGGCATCGGTGGAGGCGTTACGCAGCTCGTTGAAGATGACCCTATCCATCGCAAGCGAGTCGGCTATCTGTGCCCGTTCCTCACTGCTGATAGCCGGTAACACATCCGCACTCCCCGGCGACTGCTCAGCAACAGTAACGGTAAAACTCTGGGTCGCAGTCAACCCGTCGGGATCTGAAGCTGTGACGGTTATTGTTGCTGTCCCCACGGCTACCGGGGTGATGGTCACCGTGGCACTCGACACGCTCACTGTGGCTTTGGATGTATCAGAGGAGGCAGCCGTGTAGGTCAACGTATCGGTGTCGGGGTCGTAAAAATAGCTACTTACGTCAACCGTACCAGCAGTTCCCTCAATTTTCACATCTTGGCCCGGAATGGACCCATAGGTTTCCGGCTTACGGTTCGGCTGCTGCACAACAGAGAGAGAGAATGTCTGTGAGGCGGTTGTCCCGCCGGGATCTGTGACTGTAACCGTGATTTTCACCGTCCCCAAAGCATTTGCATAGATATACACCGTCGAATTCCCTACGCCACCCACGGCTACCGAGGCGATGGTGCTATCGGTAGTACTTGCGGTATAAGTCAATGTATCACCATCGGGGTCGCTGAAATGCTCGTGTGCGTACACTTCACCAGTGAAACTGTTCCATAGTTCTGCGTCCGGGATTGTGTTTGTGGTTGTTGGCGTACTGTTTATCGCGTCTTGAGCCACAACGAATGTAACGAGATCAAAGTCAACATAGTTGATTCGACCATCTTCACTCACATCGCCGGTGAGCGAACTGTTGACTATGGCTTGAGACACAGCGAGAATATCGGAGTTGTCAATACTCCCATCGTTCGTCACGTCGTAAACGGTTCGTGAGACCGCACCCGTTTGACAATCAAAGTATACCCGATCAAGCGAGGTAGTGGTGGTGGTGCCGCGCCCGAGCTCCAACTGAAATCTATACGTGGGGACGGTTGTATACCTGACTCGTATTTCCACAGTGGTCGCACTTTGCGCGGTGGCGATGCCTTGGAGCACGCTATACGCGATACTCACAATCCCACTGCTGGTGGAGGTCTGTAACGCTGACCACTGATTGCCGTTTTTGTAATGGAGCGTAGGCGTTGGGGCTGTCTGGTTTGTTGGGACCCATGTGACGACGTTAATTAGGGTGCCGGTTGGCATGGTGTCGTCAATGGTTACCCGGAAAAAGAGGTCAAGTGTTGTCAAACTACTTGTCTGACCGATCTCAACAAGGTTATTATCAGTCAGCGTGCCGCTAGCACTCCTCATGTGAATAATATGTCCATCATTGAAGACTTGTGCATTCGCTATACTCACCGTTAGGCACGTCACGGCAATTATGAGTGTCCTTGAATTGAAAAATGATTTTAACATTATGAGAGTCCTTTCCTTATTCTAAACCTAAGTTGCTAGTTATCGAAAATCCGTCAGAACTGTAGGTCGAGATTCATATCTCGACACAAAACCGTCGATTTTGGAAAATCAACCTACAGAAATGATACAATTTGCACGGGGATTAGGGGCTATTGGTTTGAATAGGGCCGCTACTAGCAACTTGCGTTATTCTAAAGTAAAGTGCAGAGCATTTAGAGAAACCGAGTTTTTCCGTCCGTTCCGTGACCAGGAAAAAAACTCGGTTTCTGTAAACCAACAACTTTACTTCAGTATCACCATCCGTCGCGTTGCAGAGAAGTCACCGGCTGTCAGGGAGTAGAAGTAGGTACCACTGGCCACCGTCTCCCCCATCTCATTGGTGCCATCCCAATAGGCGGCATGATTCCGGCTGGTGTAATACCCTTCGGGCCGATGACCGATAGTTAGACTTCGGACAACCCTCCCACTCACGTCATAGATGGTAATTTCCACTTCACTCGCTTTCGCCAAGTGGTATGGTATCCACGTCTCCGGGTTGAACGGATTCGGATAATTCCGTAGTAACGCTGTCGTTTGCGGAGCCAACTCTCTCAACAACTGTTCCAATGCCAAAACCCCTCGATCATAAGAAAACTCCTGCAGCGATGTGGGGATTTGGACTGAACTCGGCACCGCTTGCTTGGCGAGATTCAACCACTGTTTCACATGCGCTGCAGTCAATCCCTGCACTGACGGTGCATTGGCTGAAACCAGTCCCCCAACACTACCGAAGGCATTGGAGACCAACACCAAATCCTGAACATTGATTATACCATCGCTGTTGACATCAACCTCCGTCGCACCTGACTCGCCGAGCCTTGAGGCGACTAACACCAAATCGAGTATATTGACAATTCCGTCACCGTTCACATCGCCTCTCAACGATGAATGAGAATAGCCGGGACTCCCAAGGGCAACCGCTTCTGGCACGCCGACATCGTAGCCGATACCCCCTTGATACCCGCTCTCCGTCCACGCTTCAGACCGATACCCAAGCGCGTCGGGGCGGACGCGATACCAGGCCGAGTCTGTGGTGAGTGGAGGGGCGGTTGGCGGTATTTCATGACCGAAGAAATAGTTACCCACACTGTCTTCCCACCCTATCGCGCTCCGCAGCAACAACGTGAAATTATCCTGCGGTAATATCAATCCTTCATCAACGACATAGTGAATAGACACCTCCCGGTATCCGCCAGCGGCATATCCGGCGCGTTGGGGTCGGTGTTGGTGAGCAGTAGCAGCTCTCCTGCGGGCAGCACCGCTCCTACGGGGAAACTGATTCCGAGCGTTGCGTCGCTTGTCACGATGAGCAGTTGCCAGTCGTCAAGATTCACATCGGCAGTGCTGATATTTCGCAACTCTACCCAATCGTGCATATCGGTGGAGGCGTTACGCAGCTCGTTGAAGATGACCCTATCCATCGCAAGCGAGTCGGCTATCTGTGCCCGTTCCTCACTGCTGATAGCCGGTAACACATCCGCACTCCCCGGCGACTGGACAACCCCAGTAACAGTAAAACTCTGAGTCGCGCTCAAATTGCCGGGATCTGTCGCTGTCACCGATATGGTCGCAGTACCTGCGCCCACGGCTAGGACAGTAAGCCTGAAACCGCTCATACTAGCGGTCGCTACGGCGGTATCCGAGGAGGAGGCAGTGTAGGTCAACGTATCGCCAGTAGAATCGCTGAAGTAGCTATCCACGTTAGTAGCCATGCCCCCACCGACATCCAGGGTTTGGTCGGACATCGATCCGACCGTGATTGGGGCGAGGTTATCAACGACTGAGACGGAGATGGTCTGGGCCGCGCTCAAACTGCCATCGCTCGCAGTCACGGTTACTGTCGCAGTCCCGAGTGCCACCGGGGTGATGGTCACCGTGGCACTCGACACGCTCACTGTGGCTTTGGATGTATCAGAGGAGGCGGCGGTGTAGGTCAGCGTATCCCCATCAGGATCGCTGAAGTAGCCACTTACGTCTACTGTGGCAGCACTTCCATCTACGAGTATTGCTTGCGCGGGTATGGAACCCACTGTTGTCGGGGCCCCGTTCACTGTAACGGAAAAGGTTTGTGTCGCACTCAAACCGCCGGGGTCGGTAGCCGTAGCGGTTATCGTCGCTGTTCCCCCCGCCACGCCGGTGATAGTTAGCGTTGAGCCCGATACACTGACGCTCGCTTTGGTCGTAGCAGAGGAGCTAGCCGTGTAGGTCAACGTATCCCCATCAGTGTCTCTGAAGTAATTCGCGAGATTCACAGTGGTATTCTCGTTGACGTTCCCCGTTTGGTCCGGAATGGGGGCCGAGGCTTGCGGTGCGGTGTTCGTAAACCCCGGTTGAACAAATCCAAACAGGACTAAGGAGACAAAAAGCAGTAGAATCAGCAAACTTTTGGTACTTCTCAATTGCCGTAACATTTTATTATCTCCTTATTAATCAATGGCACTGGTTTGAAAAAGAAACCGAGTTTTTTACTCAAAACTCGGTTTCTTTGCAACCTTTCTTAACATGAGCCTAAAAAGAAAGTGCAAAACGCAAAAGACGTGAAAGCTATTTGTTTATTGATGCAGTCGGGTTTGGGAAAAGCTTCGGGGGCTGTTGCACGATTTTTTAATATGAGCGAAGATGTAAAATTATACACTGCTGAAGGTTAAAAAAACAAGGACAAAGCAATTCTCCTCTAAAACTGTGTAAGTCCCCCTTGTAATAGGCAGGACTTACGCAGTTGAACGCTCAAAATCCTGTAGTTCGGTGATTTATCGCCGCACCGCATACCTCCCAACGCCCGATAAATCGGGCAACTATAGCAGAGGCTCCATCGACAAGCCTATAGGGAACACCGATCATTGTTCCCTACAGAAGTGCGTAAGTCCCAATAGGGTCATTTATGGTAGAGAATTAAATGACCCTAGAGGTATCGGGATTAGGAAATCCCTCTCACAGAAACATTAAATGAACCTACACTTGTAATTTCAAGAGGTGTGTGATAGGATGGCACCTGCTAAAGTAAGGACTGTCAGCATGTTGACAGTCTTTTAACCAGAGAGGGAGATACGATGGATTTTCGGACTTCCCCCGAACACGAAGCACTTAGAGCCCGCATTCGCGACTTCTGCGCCCAATTCCCCGACACCTACTGGCGCGAAACCGACCGAGATCGTGCCTATCCGCAAGCCTTCGTCGAAGCACTCACAGAGGCTGGCTTTCTTTCGATTCTAATCCCGAAAGAATACGGCGGGCTTGGCTTGGGTGTGACAGAGGCGAGCATTGTCTTAGAGGAGATCAATCGTTCGGGTGGGAACTCGGCGGCGTTTCACGCGCAGATGTATCTGATGGGCGCGTTACTTCGGCACGGCAGCACTGCACAGAAGGAGCGTTGGCTGCCCTCCATCGCGAGGGGCGAGCTGCGGTTACAAGCATTCTCGGTCACTGAGGCGGAAGCGGGCTCCGATACCCCCAGTATCCGCACCTTCGCTCGGCGTGAGGGTTCGGTATACATCATCAACGGTCACAAGAATTGGACCAGCCGTATCGAGCAATCAGATCTACTGCTGCTGTTGGCACGCACAACCCCCCGCGAAGCAGTCGATAAGCGGACCGAGGGACTTAGCCTATTCCTGATTGATTTACGCGATGCCCGCCGTCAAGAAGGCGTATTAGAGGTGCAGCCCGTCCGTACTATGTTCAACTACGCAACCTACCAAGTGTGGTTCCGCGATCTACAGCTGCCGCTCGATAGTTTGATTGGCGAGGAGGGACGCGGCTTCCGCTATGTCATTGACGGCTGGAACGCCGAGCGCATCCTGTTGGCAGCGGAAGCCATCGGTGATGGCTACTGGTTTATCGATCGGGGGTGTGCCTATGCCCGCGAGCGAGAGATTTTTGGGGCACCGATTGGTCGCAATCAAGGGGTGCAGTTTCCCATGGTTCGTGCCTATGCAGCGACAGTTGCGGCGGATTTGGTCCGCTACAAAGCTGCGTGGCTCTTCGATACCAACGCCTCCTGTGGGGCAGAGGCAAATATGGCAAAGCTGCTCGCCTCCGAGGCGAGTTGGCAGGCAGCCAATACCTGCCTTGACACGCATGGCGGCTACGGCTTTGTTGATGAATACGATGTAGAGCGCAAGTTTCGGGAAACGCGGCTCTATCAAGTCGCGCCAGTCAACAACAACCTTGTGCTCGCCTATCTCGCTACCCACGAGTTGGATCTACCCCGGTCATATTAACCGTGTTTATTTACGCATCACGTTTCAATGATGGGGTGCGTTACACAGCAGATTCCCCTCGTGGGGACAACCGGGCTGTTCAATCTGAATGGTCGTATGGAAAATACCAAACTGTGTTTGTAGCTTGTCGTTAATCTCCTGCCGTAATTCGTGTGAGGATTTGCTTTCGTCCTCAGCGATTGACACATGCGTGCTCAATGCCAAATAGTTAGAGCATAGAGACCAGATGTGCATGTCATGGACATCCTTAACGGCATCAATCGTACTTATACACGCCGCCACTTTGTGGGCGTCCGCATGTTTGGGAGAACTCTCCAATAAAATGTGAACTGCTTCTTTCGTAACCCTGACTGCCCCAACCAAGACCACTAGACCAATACCGCAGCTCAGAATTGGATCAACAATGAACCAACGGGTCCAATATATTATCGCCCCGCCTACGATGACGCCGACGGAAGCGAGTGCATCTCCAATGACATGAAGTACCGCACTCCGCACATTGAGGCTTTTATGCCCTTCACCGTGAAATAGCCAGACAATGACCATATTTGCAATAAACCCGATAATCGCCACCACGAGCATCTCTTTGCTTTTAACGGGTTCAGGTTCGATAAACCGGTGGGCAGCTTCGTAAAATATCCACGCAGAGATCGCAATCAGTGAAACCCCATTGATGAACGCAGCGAACACCTCTGTCCGATGATAACCATAGGTGCGTGAGCCAGTTGCCGGGCGAGTTGACAGATAAATCGCTAGCCAGCTCATAATCAGCGACAGCGAATCTGAGAAAACATGCGCCGCATCGCTCAACAACGCCAAACTATTCGACAAAATTCCCCCCACTATCTCGATAACAAGTACAAAAGTTGTCAACAAGATTGCGAATCGAAATTTCCCTTGTAAGCGATATTGGTGGCTATGTTGATGTCCATCTTCCTTTTCATCATGGTGGTGATGCGCGTGGTCATGATGATGGTGCGTGTGGTCCATGCTTTCCTCCTTCAGCTAATGGAGACACTCGAGCTATCTGAAAATCATCTATAGCGAGGGTATTGCCTATGCGTAAGGTTTGATTACGCCGGTGGGCGGCTCCCCACGAAATGTTGCTTTGAATCCCGCCTGTCTCGATTTATCGGGGATCTTATCGGGGCAGAATTACTTATTAATCATCTCTCAAGCACTTACATCTGAAGTCGATTTGGAGGAATCACTGCTCTCCGTCTTGCTAGGCTTAGAATCGCTGCTTTTACTGTCCCCGCTCTTGCTATCCCCGCTACTGCTCGATGACGAATCTTTGTCTTTTTTCGCGCTCTCTTTGTACCCCTCACTGCGATAGTCCGTGATGTAGAAGCCCGAACCCTTAAAAATCAGCCCGGCACCGGCACCGATTAACCGCTTGGTCTGACCTGAACATTCGGGACATTCCTGGATGGGATCTTCAGTGATACTTTGAAACCGATCAAATTGGATGCCACAATCCAGGCATTTATATTCGTATGTCGGCATATAATGAGACTCCTCTCACTCGGTTATTGTTAACAGACATTGCGAAAAATGTCGGGATTTGATATATTTTAACGACTGACAGGTAGCATGTCAAGCAGATTTCCCGAAATCCCAACCTTACCTTTTCGATCGACAGCCCCTCCCAAACAGGTATAATTAATTGAACTATAGTGGACCTTAGAATTAATGAGACACTCTAAACCGGGGCAGTTCGGATACCGCCCCTACCGTCCTCCCGTTGGGTAGGCACCTCCCTTTATCCCCCAGCTTGCTTTCCCCCCTGCTTGCGGGGGGGACTAAGGGAGGGTAGAATAAAGGGGGGGGCGATGCGGTGTGATTAGAAACTGCCCCTACCGGAGGGCGCAAGTGTTTATTTATTTTTTCAATTCACTATAGTAAATCAAGACGGTTCTAGTGGGGTAATAGGTGCATAACAGGTACAACAAGAGAAAAATCATGGAGGTATACGCTCATGGCAGATCAGATTCCCCAAACAACTCTTGGTCGAACAGGATTGGCCGTAACTCGACTCGGTACCGGCGGTGCATATTGCGAAACCGCTGATGGATATAGAGCCGCATTAGACTGTGGCGTCAATTATATGGATACAGCACGAGCGTATCGGGAGGGAGATGACGAAAGGGTTATCGGAAATGCCATCCAAGGACGGCGGCATGAATTGATTCTGGCGACCAAGACTCAACAGCGCGATGCCGAAGGGGCACGTCAGGATCTTGAAACATCGCTGCGCCTATTGAGAACAGATTACATCGATATCTACCAACTCCACCATCTGAACACTGAAGAGGAGCGAAATCGTGCGCTGGCAGCCAATGGTGCACTAGAAGCAGTTCAAAAAGCGAGAGAGGAAGGACTAATCCGCTTCATCGGTGTTACGGGTCACGATTGGGAACAGATCCAGCAGGCAGTTGCGACCGGATTTTTTGATACTGTGTTATGTTGGTATAATTGCGCCATGAAGGAGCCGGAGAGCACCGTATTCCCCCAGGCGCGTAAGCATAATACCGGCATAGTAATTATGAATGCGTCACGCAACGATAGACTTTTCAATGGTGAAGGCGCACCGGCACCAGAACAATTCTATCGCTACGTCCTCAGTCATGAATCGGTAGGTCTAACCATTATGGGATTGCGAAATGTACCTCGCTTCTGTCAGATCGCATCGGCTCTGTCCGATCATCACACATTGACACCAGAGGCAAAAGCCGCGATCGAAGCCTACGGTGCGCGAATGCGAGCGGATGGAAAATTGTGATGTGTGCTGATTGAAGTTTATGCCCCTCCACGCTTTGACAGGTCGTTTGTCCGTCTCAAGAAGATTAAAGCTGCTATCGCTGCAATCACTGAAACCGTGCCGGCAATGATGAATGCTCCAGAAAGCCCGACCGCATCGGCAACAGCCCCGGTGGTCATTGGCCCCAAAAACATACCGATCGCATACACCGCTTGAAATACGCCCATTGCTGTCGCCCGGTCCTCACCAGATATCTCCCGGATACTCAACCCCATCAACAAAGGGTATACAAGCCCCCGGCCAAACCCACTCGCGCCTTGGGAAATCGCCAGCAGCGGGATATTGTTGATTAAGGGAACAACAAGCATCGCCGCCGCCATCACTATAATTCCCACAAAAACAGCGCGGTTTTCGCCCAAGCGAGCCGCAAAGTGATGATTCATCGGAGCTGTTAACGTATAGGGCACCAACGCCGCTACGCCAATGATACCGAGCACCAATTTGCTTGCACCCAGATTCTCCGCATAGAGCGGAATAAAGCCAAAGGTAGTCGCCCAAAATGAGTAGTGATTGAGCGCCGTGATAATCGCAATCAGCATCAGGGCAGGGTGTGTGATGATACGCCATATTTGTCGAAACGTGGGAGGTTGACGCTGCACCCGATGTTCTTTGATAGGCACGGTTACTATGAGACCTATAGCTGCCAAACTAGCACCGGCGTAGAATGTCGCACCCATCCCCCACATCTGAGCGATTTGGCCGCCGAACCCATTGACGATAATAAGCGAGATACCATTGATAGCCGTAACAACACCCATCGCCTTGGGACTCTGATCCGGTGGGAAGTAACTAGCGAATAGCACAGTGAACGCAACCCATGTAGCGGCACTGACACCAAGCACGCCGCGGAAGATCACAAGGTACATCGGTGTCGGTGCCAGCGCAAGCCCCAAACACCCGACGAGGTTGAAGAAGTGTCCGGCGTAAAGAAACGGCAAGCGCCGCCCTAACCGATCTGACCATATCCCCAACGGAATTCGTAGCCACATCTGTACGAAGCCGTACGCCCCGACAACCATCCCCACTGTCGTGAACGAAGCACCCAACGATTGAGCATATACAGATAAAATCGGCGAGTAGACATATAGTGCACCCCAATAGAGAAACATGCCCACATAATACACCCGGAGGGTTGTCTTTTCAGGAAACGTCCAATCTGTTGTAGAGCGCGCCCCCTCAACTTTGTTCATTGCGCCTTTATTACGGTGCTCCTTTCTATCCTCTGCAATCAGAACCGGACCCGAACCAACGATGTCCGCAACTCAATATCGGGAATCCGCGAATTTCCACTGCCGACCGGGGAAACGGTAATCGTCGGAAGAGATAGATTCCAACCCTTCTCAATCGGTTCAAGATTCAGCAACCCCACACCACCTTCTGTGAAATAACTCTCTGGAGTGTCGTAGTTCCGGGTAAAATAGGAACCCCCTATCAGTCCGACCATGCCACCGATTCCCGTGAGTAACCAAAAACTCCGGTCTTCCGGCTCGATGTCGAGCAGAATACTTGTGCCTAAACCGTAGAGTGTACCTACAATGCCTCCAATGTTAATAAGACGGGCACGGGCACGACTCATGCTCAGTTTCGTTGACCACGCCGCCATGGTCGCCAGTCCAATATTGCCGCCCATCATCGCACTGCCGAGAACAAATTTGCTGCTATCACTGCTCCTGTCGCGAGCAGCCATCGCCCCGCAAATCGAAAACCATGTTCCCCAGATCCCACCAAAATTAATCAATGTTGCATCGCCAGGGCTGATGTCTCTGTCTTTGACAATTCCGCTAGCCAACGTCAGTCCAATGGCACCACCCGCTATGCTCGCACCCACCGCCAGTTTTTCACTGGCGTCGGCGAGGTTCGCCGCCCCAACCGCCTGCCAGATACCCCAAGTCCCGCCGAGGGTCATCAGTGAAGCCTGTCCATCGCTCAGTTTGCTCTCCCGCGTGAGACTTAAAGAACCGATTAATCCACTCAAGGGACCCGCGATTAAAACGCAACCATAAGGGACCGCTGCCTCTGTTTCCAAAAGAATCAACGTACCGATGCCTAGCCATGTCGAGTAGAGCGTACCGAACCCGACCAAACTCGCTCTGCTCATGCCACTGATCGGTTTGGGCTGTTGCAGTAAAATAGCAACCTCTTTTCTTTTATCCGTTGCCAGTTGACCATGCGTTGTTTCGGGATACACAGAAATAAGCCAGTCTAGTCGCTTGAGGGCTTTATCATACTCCCCATCAACTATCTGCTCAACGGTATCTTCATAGATGAATTGTGCTTCCATCCGCTCGATTTCTGATTCAATCTCAGCCGCCCACAGAGGATATGAGCAAAGGAAAAGAAGAACTACGATAATAGTTTTGATGAATTGGTTCGGCATAGCTTCAATCTTTCTTATTGTTGACTCAATGGATAAAAATTTGCGATTAAAATCGGAGGTTGAAGAAATTGGCGTGTATACCGTTAGAATTCAACTGTAACTCATGAGGAGCTCTTTCCCAAAGCGTCGAATCATTCCGGCGACTCACTCTTTGACTCACTTCTGGAGGTGGGAGGTGACGGGTGTTGTAAATGCCTGTAATAAGCCCAGCAATGCCACCAACCATCAGGATCGCAAATGCGGACTCCTCGCTAATATCATCTTCAGCAATTATCGTCACTATGCCACTGGCAACTATAGTGCCGATAACCCCACCCAGATTAATCCAATGTGCCCGTGCGGGCGTGATGTCAATTTTTGGGGAAAGCGATGCCATTGCTATCGTGCCTATATTGCCGCCAATGAGCGTCCAAGTGAGTAATTCATCGCCATCTGGTAGCCCCGCAATCTTTCCCGCAGCTGTAGATAGCCATGTCCCCCACAACGCGCCGTAATTGATAATCCCCATGTCCCCCAAACTTGGGTCAATTTTCCTTGTGAGCACAGAGGTCGTCAGAATGCCCGACAGGCCGCCAATCATTGCGCCGCTAATCAACGGCTTTTCACTGTCATCTTCATCGAACAGAATTGCCCAACCCAATCCCTGCCATGTCCCCCAAGTACCACTGAAATTAATTAAAGCAGATTGCCCGCGTGTCAATTTAGCGTTCCGCGTCGCAACCAGAGAAGTCAGAAGTCCCGTTGGTGCCCCTATCATCATACCCGTAGCGATGGTTTTTGCGTTGTCCGTTTCATCAGCAAGCCTCGCTGTGCCAATTCCTAGCCATGTCGAATATAAGGTGCTGAACACCACAGTCCCAACTCGACCACTCTGGTCAATTTTCTTGCGCCGGAGGCTTGGCAGATTCAGTTGTTCCAACTGCTGCCTTCGATCTTCCGCAAACCGCGCATAGACAGTATCCGGGTATCTGTCGATGACTTCGTTGAGCCGATCATACGCGTCACCGTAATCCCCTTCAACTATCCGCTTGAAAGCAGTTTCATAGAGCTGCCCCGCCTCCCTCAATTCAGCAGAAGCCGCATTCGACTGAGAAAATAATGTGCATACCAAAATTGTGATTAGCACTGCCCCAATCCGTTTATGAGTCATCACCCCACCCTTTCTGGTCCGCCCCATGATAAACAAAATAATTTGGAAAAGCAAGATATTTTAGTTGACAGGTGAATACATAGGGAGCAAATGCGTGGTTAATGTTAAGAAAGCGCGTAGCAGCAACCGGGTTTTGTAGGGGTTGAGTTACCTAACCCCTACTGCGGCCGGGGAAACCCGCTCCTACGATTTCGCTTCATATTTTGCACTTTCTTTTTCAATCTACCGATCTAGAAATAGGCGTGTATGCCTGTTCCTACGTAAACGCCAGCGCGACCCTTGGATTGAGAGCCAACTGTTTCCTTGCCAAATCCTTGACCGACTTTCACGTTCAAGCCGAGAGGAATCCCTCCCAGTGAAAACACAAGTTCACCTCCAAAAGCGAGTCCAACTCCGAGAGTCGCGGTTTTGAGTATCTCTTGACTGAGTTTCTGCTTTTTCTGATACCGCCCGCCACCCTCTAACTCGAAATAAAGTCGGGCTATATTCCACTGACTTTGATGCTCGAATATGGCGTATGAAATGCCAGCACCTAATATGTGGTCGCTATCCTGATCATCGAGAACAAAATGTCCAACGGTTTGGAAATAGATGGGTGCCAGTCCGTTGTAGCGAAAACTGATTCCGCCAAGGATCGGCTCCGATTGCTCTTGAACAAGGCCGTATGCAGGTGCAGCTCCCTGAAGTCCAATACCGAAATTTCTGGTAAGGTCAGCTGCTTGCGCTTGAGTTGAGAAACTGAAGCTTATTCCTAAGAGAGTAGCCATTAAGCAAAAAATTGAACGTATCACTGTTTTTCTCCTTTTTGAAATATGAAATGTGAAACGCAACGATATAACTCACCAATTTCGTTCATTGAGCGATCAGCATTGTCACCCGATGCGGTTCCGTGGCGGATGGGTGATGCATGAGGAGATCCTGCATCCCGTCGTTGTTAAAGTCTACCAGCCAAGTGTATTCCTCGTAGGGCATGACCACCGCTACCTTTTGAGGTTTCCGGGCAAATAGATCTGGTCCCGGCACGCCGACAAAGACGTGCAATTCTTCCTGCCCATTCTGTACCAACAGGTCCGGACGTCCATCGCCGTTCACATCCCCAAACAGCAATGACGGGAAGTGCATCGCTTTCTTCCCTGAATCGCCGGGGGTGTAGGCCTTGATCTTGTAGGTGGCGTCACGTTCGTCGGGATACGCCCCTCCTTCCATGCGGTAGAGATTGAGATCTAGCAACGCGGAATGCGTCGCGATTCCCCTGGCCAACATACCGATGATTTTGAAGATGCCCGGGTCAATAACCACAAACATCACATCAACCTGACCGTCGTGGTCAAAGTCGCGTGCGCCTACCTCAAACGGGATGCCGTCCGCCCGGATCATGGTGCCGACTTCCGTCTCGAACACAGTGCCGCTGGGTGTCTGCCTACCGAAGTGTACCTCGTAGGTGGAGTGCATATTCCATAGCTCGGAGGTCTGCCCTAGGAAACCACTTTTCCCCGCTTGCAACGAGAAGATCGAGAGATCGGCGATACCGTCGTGGTTCATGTCGGTCAACCTGTGAAGTACCCTTCCCGTCATGGCACCGGGTGCTCCGTGGTCGAAACGTCTGCCACGAACCCCGTCGGGAGCGACAAGGGAACCGAGATCATCAAAATCAAAGGCAACCTCAGTTGTAAAGGTCTTAGCGACAGGGGAGAATAACCCACGCTCATCTTGGTAATGAACGACGAAATGATCTTCGTTCCAGAATACTAAATCGCTGCGGCCGTCTTGGTCAAAGTCCATCTCATGGATACGCGCTTCAATCCAAGGGTTGTATTGATACCCATCGGCTGCGTAGATGCTACCTGTCTCAATAGAGGGACCAATCTTCACTGGATCGGCGAACATGCCATTGTCCATCTGGATGAATGCCCAGAAGCCATCGGAGTCTGGCACAACCAAGTCGTCGCGGTTATCGCCGTTGAGGTCACGAGTGATATCAAGGTGAGAAATTTTGCCGATGGGAGGCGGAGTGTTGGAAGTAACTGCCGCTAGTAGATGTTCCGTTGCCGATTCAGGATTGAACCAATTCAGGCGATCATTCCCATAGGTAATCAAGCGGTCACGTTCACCGATGTTAACCACATCAACGAACAACACTTCGGGACGCAGCGTTGCGTCCAGTCTCAGTGTCCAACTGTCATCATCAAACGCATAGATGTGTAAGCGGCGGTTGTCCTCCTCGTCAATATTCACCACCACAAGATTCACGGTAGCATCACCGAGTAGAACCCCCGTCAAAACGGTCTGGTGTTTCGCAGCACCGGTGACGACCTCGTGCCGCTCAAAACGATAGCCCGTGCGGGCGGGCGACATTGGATCTGCTTCTTGACCGAACAAACTTGAACAACCTGACAGGAAGACTCCAAAAATCAGGGTAAAGAATCGGCTAAATTCATAGTACTTCATGTGATTAGTGACCAAGTTAAGTTTTGTAAAAAGAAAGTGTTTGTAGACTATGCTGCGCTTTTTCATCCCTGTTTTCCTTTCAGGATTACCCATGTATTAACATAGATAAATAACTTAACAGTGTTAATATATTAGCAAAAAAAATATGGCGACCTTCGCCATATAACTCAAAATCTACGCCTTCAAACCCTCGATCATCGTGTGAATGACCGTATCGATTAGTTTGTCTTTCTCGGTCCAAGGGAAATCGGGAAAATCGATCAGAAGTAATGTGACACCATGAACCGCTGACCACAGTGCCTGACCGGTAGTTTCGACATCCACTTGGCGGAATGCCTTCCGTCGAATACATTCAGAGACCATCGCACATAGGTAATTAAAAACGCTCTCGCCAACCGATCCTTCCTCCAGACCTAAACCCTTCTGGAACTGGGGACGGATGACAAACGTCAACTTGTAATCTTGCGGATACCTTAGACCGAATTCGACATAGGCTTTCCCACTTTTTCGCAGGGCTTCGACGGGGTTGCTCTTATCTCTTTTTAGCAGCTCAAGAGTGTCCATCAGACTCAAAAGGGTCTCCTTGCAAACGGAATCTAAAAGATCTGCCTTGTCTTTGAAATAAAGGTAGATTGCCGTCGGTGAATACTCAATTTTATCAGCAATCTTCCGCATAGAGACGTTCTCATAGCCTTCATTGACGAACAACTCCCGCGCCGCCGAAAGAATTTGACGCCGTAGCTGCTCTTTTTCCCTTGCTCTGCGTTCTTTAGTACCCACTATTTTGCCCTTTTTTACATGGTAATTTTACTTAACACTGTTAATTATATCAGGTGTGTTCGCTCTTGTCAAGTTTTTTTGCATCTATAAGACAAAAGTGCCAGATAGATCGCCCTCGACTGAAGCTAAAATCCTTTCGATTGAAGTCATCCTGTCAAAGAGTGTCCGTGATGTCTGCTGCGTTTTGCTGCGAGCATTTGTTCGTTGGGGACTGCCAAAGCGCGGAAAGGCACATAAGAAAAGACTCGCTTATCACGCTTTGTGCTCGCGAATAAACCGTCGCGAAATACTCATTGGCAGACCGAGCAGATGCCAAGAATCTCGATCACTCTGGATTGAACCTGAAAGTCAAGTTTCTCGGCGGCACCAGCAATGCACTTCTCGATCGTGTGACTGACAAGCTCCGTTGCCTCGCCACACAATTTGCAGATGACAAACTGGCCGCGATGAGGTTCCTGTGGGAAGTCACATCCGATATAGGCGTTTAACGAGGCAATCCGATGAATTAAACCTTGCTCAAGCAGAAAGTCAAGGGCCCGGTAGACGGTTGGTGGCGCGGTTTTCCTGCCACGTTTTTGAAAGGTGTCAAGAATATCGTAGGCGCCGATCGGCTTGTGGCTGGCGCACACGAGTTCAAAAACCTGTTTCCGTAGCTCGGTAAATCGCACGCCTCGCACCTGACAGACCGCCAAAGCCTTTGCCAATGCGTCTTTGACGCACTGAGAGTGGTCATGGGTTGGCTTGGGAAAGACTTCAAATGTTGTGTTTTCCGCATCCGTAAAAGACATATCCCTAGTTCCTTATAAATGAAGGTGTGTGTTATGTTATGACATAACGCCGTTTTTGTCAATGAATTCAAAACGTCTTTTAGGGCTATTCAGTTTTCGACTTTTTAACCATTTGGGGCGAAAAGTCATAACCCAGGAATCGCTTGGCCAGTAAAGTATCGGGATTGGGAAATCCCGCTCACAGCAGAATTAAATGACCCTAAACGTCTTTTCTGTAGTGGAAAAAAACGACAATGCCGTCTTGTTTTCTTCGTTAAAGATTCAGTCAACTCCTCCTACTTAGAAGATTCCATTTCTGACTTGACTTCTGAATTTGTTATGTTATAATATAACATAATAGCACTTACGTAAATTTGGCACACAGGAGTAGATTTTTGATTTTTAACCCCCTAAATCCCCCAACTCCCCAGGCAAGGGGGGCTAAAAACCGCCCCCCTTATCATGGGGGGTTCAGGGGGACTTATGAACGCGCTGCGTAAGTCTTAACAAATTCAGAAGGAGTTGACAGAATGGATCGGCAATTTCTCAAGACGAGTTTATGTTTGTTGGTGTTACTGCTGATGGTTGCTAGCGGATGTCAAAAGGATAACACAGAAGACCCCGCAAATGCAAACCCTACGACAGAGAAAAAACTTCACGTCGTCGCAACAATCGGCATGATTACCGATATTTTGAAAAATATTGGCCGCGATAGGATTGCTGTCACCGGGATTGTCGGTGAAGGAGTTGACCCGCATCTCTATAAACCGACAGCGGGAGACATCGAACGGCTAAAGGACGCTGATATTATCTTCTACAACGGCTTGAATCTCGAAACGAAAATTATAGGGGCCGCCCACGATCAGATGGCGGATAAAACGAAGGCCGTCGTCGTCACGGCTGGGATCCTACGCTCACAACTTCGGACATCATCTGAATTTCAGGGCGGTTACGACCCACATGTCTGGCACGATGTGTCGCTCTGGATGAAAGCAGTTGAAAGGGTTCGAGACACGTTGGCTCAAGCCGACCCTAATAATGCCGAATATTATCGTTCTAACGCGAAGAATTACCTAGCAGCGTTGAAAATATTGCATGACGACCTACAAAACCTCGCGGCACAGATACCCGCTCAACGTCGCGTTCTCGTCACGACGCACGATGCGTTCGGTTACCTTGGACGCGCTTACGGTTTCGAGGTGCGTGGGCTTCAAGGGTTGAACACAGAAACGGAAGTGGGCGTCGCCGATGTCAGAGAACTCGCGGCGTTTATTATTGAACATCGAATCCCGGCGATGTTCGTTGAAACCTCAACCCCGTCGCAGGGCATCGAGGCTGTTCAAGCCGCTGTTCGCGCAAAAGGGTTCGAGGTCGAAATCGGCGGCGGTCTTTTCGCCGATGCGATGGGAACGCCCGGAACTCCTGAAGGAACGTATATCGGGCTGATGCGTCACAACATAGATACCATCGTGAACGCCTTGAGAGCTGAGTTAGCTTATCGGAGGCAATGAAGATGTGAAGCGTGAGACGTTATCGGCAATTGAACCGGACGTTTAAGTGCTCAGACCAATCAGGAAACACGCAATGCCGATTTATGAATTTGAATGTCCCGCCTGTGATATTCTCTTCGAGGAACGGCTTTCCTTGGCACAGTTGGACGAAGTGGTTGTCGAATGCCCTATCTGCTATACGCCTCATGTCGAAAAGGTCATTAGTGCCCCCATCTTTCTCATCAGCCGGGGGCACTCCAATCCATCCGGCACTGAAGTAGATTCCGGCGAGTCGGGTGCCGAAGAGTCCGCTGAACCTGGAGCGTTTGAGACCCCGGAGGCACCCAGCCTCAGTCACCCGGTCGGCTGCGCCTGCTGCTGGAATATTGGGGAGAATAGGCGTTCACCCGGCCGGATTTTAGAGGATGAGTGATGAAAACAGTTCTCGATTCGGAGACTCAAGAGGTTCAGTCAGCGTGACGCATCTACGAATATAAACAATCCATCATTCAAGGAGTAAGAGGATGACTGAAATCCAAGAATTTACAGAACCGATTCCGGTGACCATCATCAGCGGCTTTTTAGGCGCGGGCAAAACCTCCCTGCTCAACCACATTCTCAACGCCGACCACGGATTGCGCGTGGCGGTATTGGTCAACGATTTTGGACAGATTAACATTGACGCCGAGTTGATCTCTGGCGTCTCTGGGGAATCCACCATTAACCTTTCCAACGGGTGTATCTGCTGCTCAATTCGCGATGACCTGCTTGAGGCCATGGTACAATTAATTCAACGCCCAGACCCGCCGGAGTATATCGTCGTTGAGACCAGCGGCGTATCTGACCCTATGGCGGTTTCATTGACCTTCATGGCGCACGAATTGCGGTCGGGGGCGCGAGTGGACAGTATGCTGACCGTGGTTGATTCCGAGCAGATTGATCAGGTAGCCGGAAAGCATCGGGAGCTCGCGTTAGACCAAATCGCTACGGCAGACATTGTGGTGCTGAACAAGGTTGACTTGGTCAATGATGAAAAACGGGAGGAATTGGCAGATTTTGTCAAAAACCTTGTTCCGAGGGCGCGTATCCTCGAAACCACACACGGTGAAGTCCCGCTCGATTTGGTGCTCGGCGTCGGGACATACGACCTCCACCGCTTTTCGGGGAAATCGGGCTTGGATGTTCATGTCCATGCCGACGGCGAGGCGCATGACCACGACCATGGCCATGAAGATGAACACCATCACGAACACAGCCATGAACACGACCATACGTTGGTCTTTAATACGTGGAGTTATACGACCGACAAACCGCTGTCACATCGGGCAGTGCGTCATGCGGTGAAAACCTTACCGGCGACGATCTACCGCGCCAAAGGCTTTGTCTATCTTGATGAGACGCCGGATCGGAAGGGAATCGTCCACGTTGTCGGCCAACGGGCGCGTCTGATCATTGGGGCACCGTGGGGCGACGAGAAACCGGGTACCCAGCTAGTTTTTATCGGTGAGTATGGCGGAATCGACGCGACTGAGTTGCAATCGCGTTTTGAAGCGTGCGAACCGGAAAATGACGCACCCCAGGTTACAGCGTCTGATGCCGCCGCCGATTTTGAATTGCTTCGTGAGCTTGAGAAGGAGTATAAGCGGCTTCTTATGGGGGAATAAATCATGTCTGGCAGAACTGACGACGAATCTGCGCGTTGGTTAGGTGCATTGAACAAGATCAGGAAGATCGGGACGACGCTGTTGGACCAACAGTTGTGGTGTTGGGGACAGGACATTCGCCGGGCAGAGGGAAATGCTTTGCTCGCCTACGGTTTTACCAAACATCGACCGCCGGAAGGCAAGCACGGAAGTACCGCTTATGAGTGGCGTAGCTCTGGCAGAAGTCGAGTTATTTTATGGGGATTCGGGTTTTTCTATGGCGATGGGGCCCGAGGAGGACTTTTCTTGCAGCGTTACAAATTCGCGCCCAAACAGACATCAGCGGTCAATTTTTCGTTGCCCGTATGGAAACCGGAGCAACTCCCTGAGCTTATGCAGCCATGTGATGTGGAAGCGTGGCGTCGCGTTTTCAGCTTGCTCACTCAAGGTCTCGCATGGATGGGCGACTACGAGCGGTGGATTATTTCTGAATACGGACTTGACTATCGCCAACGGTGTACTGACGCATGGAAGAGGAAACGTATTCCTGCACACGAGATGGCTGCAAAGTGGCATGAACTCGTCGAATACTTGCTTTCACAGCCTAGAAGCGATTGATAAACATCAAGCTCAGATAATAATTGTGCTGAACAACCGCCCGACGATGTACGTCGTCGGGCTACCAAACCACCACACTACCCTTGAATGTCGTTGGGTAGTGATGAATCGGTATATTCGCAGGAGTGTAACACACAGGAAAAAGGTATGAGAGCAGATAGAATCGAATCGTTGCCTAAGCTGGCATCGAGGCGGCGTGTCTTAGCGCATATGCTGGTCTGTAAGGGTTGTTGTTGTGGCGTGACAGAGAAACGAAAGCCGCCTGTACCGGTCGAGTGGCTCAAACAGGAATGGCGGAACAGGCAACTGTCCCCTTCAATAACGTTGACAATCAGCGAAGGTTGCCTTGGGCCTTGCGATCTTGCAAATGTCGTCTGCATCACATTACCGCCCGGCGTCGTGTGGTTAGGACAGATAGAACTTCATCTACACTATGCGCGACTCGTGGATTGGGCGGAAGCTGTGGCACGAACAGATGCGCTACTTCCGTTGCCTTCAACCTTTGATAGTCACCGTTTTGATCGGTTTCGATCTCCCTCGTTCGGGGTTTTAGAAAAAACAAGCGACCCGTGAATTACAAGGCTTCACTGTGGCAAGCGTTCGCCGGGCAGGTTCCTGTCATACAGAGTTGCTGCATTGATACGAGCTTGATGACAGACGGTTTAGAGGGCTGTGCAACTGGTTGGCGCAGTTTCGTACACGCCTCCCGCAGAATAGAGACCACGGACTTGAGAAAAATCTGATCAGAATCGTGTGCGCTGACCGATTCGGGGCGAGATTTCAGATATTAAAACAGCATCATACGCGAGGAAAGGAGGCCATACAACAGTGCTGAAATTTTTCAATTCGCAAAAAGAGAGTGATCCACGGCAACTTGTCCAAGTCAAATCGTGGGTCTCCCAAACCTTTGACCTATCAGAAGACGTCTCCGTGATGGTTACTCAGTTGCAATGCACCGAAGAAGGCTGCCCGCCTATTGAAACAGTCATTGCAATCATGGAGACACCGGGAAAGCCCCAGCAATACAAGATTCACAAACCGCTGGCGGAGGTGGAGCAGACGGACATCGTTCGCTTGACCGCTGGCTAAATTCAACAAGGAGAGAAAGATGAACACAGCCATGCTAAACAATCAAGTCCCTGTCACCGTGTTAACGGGCTTTTTGGGGTCTGGTAAAACCACGCTTCTCAACCGCATTCTCACCGAAAACCACGGCAAACGTATCGCCGTCATCGAAAACGAGTTTGGCGAGGTCGGCGTCGATAATGATTTGGTCATCGGTGCCGAAGAAGAGATTTTCGAGATGAACAATGGTTGCATCTGCTGCACGGTACGTGGGGATCTCATCCGTATTTTGGGGAATCTGATGAAGCGTCGCGATAAGTTCGACTACATCATGGTCGAAACCACAGGGCTTGCGGACCCCGGACCTGTTGCTCAGACGTTCTTCATGGATGCCGAAATGGAGGAGAAACTGCAACTGGATTCCGTCACGACGGTGGTTGATGCCAAACACATCTGGCAGCACATCGATGACAGCGACGAGGCGCGTGAACAGATTGCCTTTGCCGATGTCATTTTGTTGAACAAGATTGACCTTGTGGCCGAGGAAGAGTTAGATCAACTAGAAGCCAGAATTCGCAGTATGAACGCTGCAGCGAAGATTTATCGAACGAAAAACGCCGTGGTTGAAATGGACAAGATTCTCAATGTCGGCGGATTCGATCTGGACCGGGCGATGGAGGTTGACCCACAGTTTATGGAACCGGAGTATCCCTTTGAATGGGCTGGTGTTTATAACCTTTCGGCAGGTACGCATGAACTGGTTCTCCAAGAAGGTCCTGACCCGACGATGAAAGTCGCGTTGGTGCCCGTAAATGGGTCAACCGATGAAGCTTTGAAGGCCGCTGTTGAGCCAGTCGTTATGGTTTTCTCCGATGATGAGCATGAACTTTCGGCGGGTGGTGCCCTTCAACCGAGTGGGCAACTCATTGAGTTGAATCTCACAGCGGACGAATTACACTTTGACGTGCAGATCGACCGGCCCGGCACTTACGCGCTGTTTACCGAGCATCACCCCGACGAATTCCAAGCACAGCTCTTTGGCAGCAGTGCCCTTGTCAAGCCAGTTGTTGACCGCGAATTTAAGCCAGACCACGAACATGATGACGAAGTCACATCGGTCGGCATCACAACCCCCGGCGACCTCGACCCCGACCGGCTGAACGATTGGATTGGCGATCTGCTTAGGACAAAAGGGCTCGACATCTTCCGCATGAAAGGTATTCTGAGCATCAAGGGTCAGCCAAACCGATTTGTATTCCAAGGTGTTCATATGCTCTTCGACGGTCGCCCCAATCGTCCGTGGGGGGGTGAACCGCGCTACAATAGCCTCATCTTCATCGGGCGCAACCTCGACCGGGCAGAATTGACTGAAGGGTTTGAAGCATGTCTCGCTTGAACAACCTCAACAACGACTCTGTCCAACCCTCGCAACTGCGCGAAAATTGGACCGCAACCATCAGCGACCACGTTATTGATCTGGCGTGGTCACCTGATGGGAGATACATCGCTGCCGCGTCGGTTCTCGGTCCGGTGACAATTTTTGAAGGGCGTCGGCGAGCGGTTAGGCATGCCTTCAAAGGGCATGAATTCGGCACAATGTCAATCGCGTGGCGTCCAGACAGCAAGGTGCTTGCAAGCGCAGGACAAGATGGGAAAATTCGGTTGTGGGATATGACCAGTGGCGAAGCGACCCATTCGCTTGACGGGGGCGCAGCATGGGTTGAGCACCTGGCTTGGAGTGGCGGCAAAAAACCGATACTCGTCTCTGCCGCTGGTCGTAAGCTGAAACTCTGGAACGCTATCGGCAATCTTGTTCGCGAATATCCCGACCATCAGAGCACGATTTCTGGTCTCCAGTGGAAACCGCGTGTAAGGCAACTTGCCTCGATTGCCTACGGCGGCGTCACGCTGTGGGACCCGCAACAGTCGGAAGCCGTCCGCCGATTGGAATGGAAAGGCTCATCACTGGCGATTGCGTGGAGCCCTGATGGCAAATACATCGCTACCGGAGATCAAGATTCGACCGTACATTTCTGGATTATGTCTACCGGTGACGACTTGCAAATGTCTGGCTATCCGACGAAAGTGCGAGAACTCTCGTGGGATGCCACGAGTCGATACTTGGCTACGGGAGGCGGTCAGGAAGTTGTGGTGTGGGATTGTTCCGGTCGCGGTCCGGCCAGTACCAGCCCCATTATGCTTTCCGGGCATCAGGATTTTCTCAGCGTTGTGCGTTTTCAACATCGCGGAAAACTGCTGGCCTCAGGCGGCGCCGACGGTCTAGTCTACGTCTGGCAATTGCGAGGCCGCCTCGATTCTCTGGCGATTCATGAAGTCGCTCTGACAGCGGGGGTCACAAGCCTCGTTTGGTCACCGAATGACCAGTATATTGCTGTTGGTGATGAGTCGGGTGGGGTGAGCGTTTTTTCAATAAGTTAAAGTTCAACATTCAAACGGGGTCAGTTGCCCGAGTTCTTACTTTGGTTATTTAACCGAGCTAAGAACTTAGGCAATAGTTACCCCAACATATCACAGAGCGGAAAAACCGCATGACTTTGGGAGTCAACAAAGGCATTTTTGCATTAAAGGTGCTATACTATGGTAGTTGATACAGTGAAAACGTATTCTTAGATCTCAACTGCACCGAAAGGACATACCAATGAATTGCCTCGATTATGGACTCTCTTTTATCAACTCTGTTGGTAATGGAAATGCACCCCGATTTTGGGTTGAATCTCGATGCCGCATGATAGACGATACAGATGGAAGCTTCAACGACTATTACCAGTGTGGGTCGTGTAAGAGCGAACACACTTTTGCGAAGAAAGATCTCTTCGTAGATCCAAACTACGATTTTCTCCCGGTTTTTGGAGAAGAACACTCAGCGGTGTTCAGAAGGCAGGCCTACCGCAACGATAACTACGTCGAGTATCGACCAGCGAAGGAATGGTGGGGAGGACCCCTATTTGATATCCAAGAGGCAGTGCCTGTACAAGTCCTTGATAGCAATGCAGCTATTTTTGAAGCCACGCGAAAAAGCCTGCCAATCGTAACGCACACAGAGATATGGGATGCCAATACAAATCAGCGGGCAATTATCGAGTGTCCAGTTAAAACGATGAACATAGATGAACAGGCAGACATCTATCAAGTTGATACAGGGATAGTCCTATTTCCTGACCTGTCAAAGAGATACGATCGGCAGATTGAGACGTTCAGCCTCGCTTATGTTGCCTTCAATGCCCCGCACTTCGCGGACTTCGTTATCGAAAAGCCGACTGCGATTATTGAAGATGGGGTAGAAGCTGCCCAAGTGTATCACTATTCTGAAATTCGGAGCTTGGAAGCAAAGAACACTGTGTTCTGCATCGGTGAGCTATAACGGATGCATTGCCTCAGATAATCCCCAGCTTCCTTAAGAAGTATTCAGTCGGAATGGTTAAATCAAGTCCTCTTATTTCATCAGGCGTATACCATCCGATAATATCCGCTTCGTCGGATAGCGTCGCCGTATTTCGATCTACCACCGCCCGGTATAATCGCCATTCGTGGAAATCCGCGCCGCGACGACACGGTTCTTCTAAGGTCTCCACAAATACCGGCTTTTCAGGACAGATCTCAATTCCCGCCTCCTCCCCTATCTCACGAGCAACCGCAGTCTCCGGTGTCTCATCGTCCAAGTCCCAATGTCCGGCAACGATTGTATAGCGAAATGGGAATAATCTTCGGTGGAATAAGAGCATCTTTCCCTCCCATTCGATGACTGCGCCGACGGAATAGTGCAACAACTCACCGTCCGGTAAAATGCGATAACGCATCTGCGGGTATAACATGATAAGACGGCTATCATCATACCCACACCCCTCGCATCGATAGTATTCCCTGCCCTCAGTCGCATAAGGTTGGATGCATTCGCTCCAGCATTCGGGACAGTAGCTATGGGACCTGTTATCTTGAGGGATTTTTCCTTTGACTTTCACAGTTTGTCCTTCGCTGAATCTCACAATCCTCCACGTCTTCCCAAGATTGTTTTTGCAAACTCTGTTTATTATATCACAACGAGTACGGTAAAGCGATACTGTGTCTGATTTCTTATAGGGCTATTCAGTTTTCGACTTTTTAACCATTTGGGGCGAAAAATCGCAACTCGGGCATCGCTTGGACAGTGAAGTATCGGGATTGGGAAATCCCGCTCACAGGAAAATTAAATGACCCTATGATTTCTTAAAAAGTTTATTTTTTCCTTTCAATTTATCTAGTTATCACCTAAAATAGGGGGGTATGTTAGAGCGCATAGAAAGGAACCACAAGTATGACACGAGACATTATTCCAGACCAGATCAAGCAAGTTGACCCGGAGCAGTTAAGGCGCAACCTGTTCTATCTGTCGAAAGCACCTTTGCCCTATCGGAAGTTGAATTATACTATCCCCGGTCACGCTACAAACACTTTGTACGAAGCCGACAATTTTATCCAACGAAACCTGGAATCGTGGGGATATCCGGTGGAGAAAGAAGGTGTTCAAGTCCAACCATTTGGTTGCGATACATCTAAGCCGAAAGCACACCAATACGCTCCGCCGGCTGCTGATGCACTCTGGTATACCGCCTACAACCTTTATGCGAAAAAGCAGGGTTCCGTTTATCCCGAAGAGATTATCTTGTTCCTTTCACATAAGGATTCCCAAAGCTGGGTGGATTCCCCTGGGGCTTATGACAACGCGGCGGGTACGGTGGGCACAATGGAAATCGCACGTGTTTTGAAAGATTATCACTCTCAACGGTCCATCTGGTTTCTGTTCTGTAATGAAGAACATAAGCCCTGGACCAGTGTGACAGCGGCGCAAAGCGCGAAAGCGCGAGGAGATAATCTGGTCGCTATCTTTAATCTGGATTCTCTGGGGGGCAAGTCGCAGGCGGATATTGATGCAGGGCGCCAGACAAATGTAACCCTCTATACAAAACCTGAAGGTGAGCGTTTTGCCGATCTGATGGCTCATGTGAACAAAATTTACGACATCGGATTAATACAGGAGAAATTTCAGCGAGAATCCCCCGGCGATGATGATGGCTCTTACATCAACGCGGGTTATCCGATAGCAGTGGCAAATTTGGGTTCATTCCCTTATGTTGATCCAAATTACCACAGAGAAACAGACATCCCTGAATACGTCGATATCCCCAATGTGTACATGGGAACGCAGGTAAGTCTCGCTGCTGGATTGAGGGTAGACCGCGGCGAAATATAACTGGAATGTCGCTGTATCGAAAGTCAAACGTTCAGGAATTCATTCGTTCATAGGTGTCATTTATGTTTTACATTTCATAGATTGGAGGCAAAAACAATGATGAAAATATCCGTATGGGACGGAGGTCTCTCGGACAGTTATCTGAAGCAGGTTACACAGTTAGGCGCAGATTGCATCGACTTCGGTAGTGGCAATTCTTTCCCCGGCGTCACAGAACAGGGCTACCCAGATCTGGATGAGGTCATCAAAATCAGAAAGCGAATCCGTTCTTGGGGACTCGATATCAACCGCGTGACCCTGCCCGACATCACCGAGACGTTTATGAAAGGGCTGCCGGGTGCAGAAAAAGAGCTGGAAAACACCTGTAACGCCTTACGGGTTTTCGCGGAGGCAGGTGTACCTATCGCAAGGCAGCGATTTTGGGGGGATACCTTTAACGAAATAATGACCCGTTACAATTCTGAGCATCGTGGCGGTTACCTGTCGCGTGGAGAAAGCCGTGGGTTGACAGTGAATCCTCCCGAAACACCAAACTTTGAAGAACTTGAAGAGTGGTGGAAACGCTTTTGCGAAGTTTACGGGCATCTCGTTCCTATCGCAGAAGAACACGATATAAAACTCGCCATCCACCCCTCTGACACGCCCAATCCCGATACACCCTTGGGAAGTCTGGGATTCCATCGCGTGATTGATGCCTTCCCCAGCAGAAATGTTGGATACCTCTACTGCTGCGGCACTAGAGGTGAGGCAGGCAGCACTCCTCTCGTTCTCGACGAGATCAACAACTACGGTCGTAAAGGCAAGATTTTTATGATTCACCTACGCAATGTGAGAGGGAGCCTTGCGACTGCCGGTGCCTTTGAGGAGGTACTCCTAGATGACGGTGACATGAATATGTTCAAAATCGTCCTCGAACTCCATAAGGTCGGATTCGATGGTTGCTTAAACCCTGACCACATTCCCCGTATGGAGGGCGACGACGGATTGGCATATTCGGTTGGGTACATCAAAGCGTTGTTCGCTGCGCTGTCAGTCATCTAGGGGGTGCTGCTGCGGTCACTGGGCTTGCCAACCATTCGGATTCAGAAAATCCAAACGAAAGGGAGCTAACAGATGCCCGATTCCAAAACGTCCCTTGGTCTCGAGGCTACCGTCAGTTTACGTGAGATTACGCGGGAGACAGTCAATTCTATTCTGAATCTACGGGTGACCAAAGAGCAGGAACAGTTTGTCGCTTCAAATGCGGTTTCTATTGCACAAGCCTATTTCTCGGAGGATGCATGGTTTCGCGCAATCTATGCGGACGATACGCCCGTCGGTTTTCTGATGCTATCTGACCAACCGCACAAAGGCGAATATTACTTATGGCGCTTCATGGTTGATGCCCAACATCAAGGGAAAGGTTACGGACGCCGCGCCCTTGAACTCCTGATCGAGCATGTGAAAACCCGACCAAATGCGAAGGAACTTTTTCTGAGCCATGTTCCCGGTTCTGGGAGTCCCGAAGGTTTCTACCGGAAGGTAGGCTTTAAACATACGGGCGAAAAGGCAGATGAGGAATTGGTGATGAAATTGACGCTTCAGTGAAGGGATTCTACCTGAATCTCAAGCATAGGTGCAGGAGGGCACTATGAATTTCTATCACGGCACAACCTTACAGAATGCAATTAGAATTGTCGAAATGGGTTTTTTGCCAAGAAAGGGTGTAGTCTGGTTCACCACAAGTAAGCACCGTGCCCAACGTCGCGCGAAGCAAAAAGCGCGTAAAATTGCTAGTCCGCCCTTTGTCTTCGTCTGCGAAATTGATGTCCAAGAATTGTATAACCGCCTTGGAAAAAACCGAGTTATGCACAGCAAGGGATTTCTTGCTATTCGAGGACGTGTCCTACCGAGGGTAATACGGAATTCGTCCGAACTAATCGCTAAGTGGGTAAACCAGACACTCCAGCGCAAATCCTACGAAGGCATTAGCCCCCGTCACCCCGGAATAGATCGATTATCGCGCTGGGTGGACAACCGCATGAACTCCGGACTCGGCAGTACCATCCGTCCAGAAGAGTTATCACAGAAACTACATCAATGGCTACCCAATTTTTTTCAAAGGGTCAAGATCACGTCTGAAGATTTGCGCTTCCACCGTTTTCCCGAACCGGTTGAATCTGAAATAGAGCTCCCTTCAGAGCAGGCAGATCCGCGTGAGGAAAATGCACTCGAAAACCTCGCCGCCGCAAAACCGAAACGACGCATCCGCGGTCTTAAACTACTAGCACAGCTTGAAAGCGAAGATCTCTATGACTGGTGTACGCTGTTGCTCTCGGATGAGTCATTGGACGTTTGCATCGCCGCCTTACAAACGATAGTCCATTGCAACGCCGGAGATCCAGAAGTCATCCTGCCATTTGCCGAATCTCAAGACAAACGGGTTCGAGCTGCAGCGATTGCCGCGCTTGCCAAGCATTCCACCGAAGACGTTCCCCGTTGGTTTGAGCGAGGATTGAAAGACCATGAGGCATGTGTGCGTCTTGAAACAGCCGCCCTACTTCCAATGCTAGATACAATCGAACACCGGGGGATTTTTGAACTTGCACTCTATGACCCCAATACGGAGATTAAAAGCCTTGCACAGAAACTCACCGCGCGGAAGGGTTATGCAGATGCTAGGTAATGGCAAGGTAGGGAACAACGAGCGTTGTCCCCTACGAAAATGTTTGTAAATCTTGATTCAGATATTCATTCTACAAGTCTCATCTCAACTGACAACAAGGAGGATAAAATATGAAGCTTAGACCGAATCGAATTAAGCATAAATTGGCTGAAGGTGGTACTGTCTATGTGGCCGGCGGTATGACACACCCAGACGACATCGATGCCTTTGGGCCTGTCGGTTTCGACGGCGTTTGGTTGGAGGGTGAACACGGGCCGGTGGATGCTGCCGAACTTGGCAACCTTACCCGTGCCTGTGACATCTGGGGGATGACTTCTGTCGTCCGCATCAACCAGAATGATCAGGGGCTAATTTATCGCACCCTCGATCGCGGTGCTCAAGGCATCGTTGTTCCTCATGTCAACACGAAAGCAGAGGCACAGAACCTAGTCGACGGTGGTAAGTTTGCACCTATCGGCTACCGGGGCATGTATACCAGCCGTCAGGGGTTCGCCGTTCCCGATTACCTTCAAATCGCCAACGATGAGACCCTGCTGATCGTCCTGATTGAAGACATCGTCGCTGTCAGAAACCTCGACGAGATCCTAACGGTAGACCATATTGATGTGTTCTTCGTTGCGCCGTCGGATCTCGCGACTTCAATGGGCCACATCGGTGCCCTTCAGCATCCCGACGTTCAAGGCACAATCGACGACACATTAGCTCGCATCCAAGACGCTGGGCGTGTCGCCGGTACACTCGCCAACAACGACAATGTTGCGAAGTACGCTGCATCAGGCGTCCGTTTTCTATTTACTAGTGTTGGTGGATGGATCGCTGCCGGGGCCGCTGAGTTTGTCAATCGCGCTGAAGAAGCGAAGTAGCAAAAATAAAAAGACAGGTGTCAAATGATGAAAATAACTGGTGTTACACCATGGCTTGTTAGATCACAAGCACCTTACCTAGATACCGCCGGGGAAACCTCCGGTAGAGCCCGAGAGTATGTCTTCGTTGCGGTCTCAACAGATGAAGGGATTACCGGATGGGGCGAAATTACCGGCACCTCCCGGGTAGCCAATAGAGCAGTCTGCGCCATGCTAGCGCAAACTAGCAGTCTGATCGAAGGCGACAACGCAGCACGCATTGAGACGATATGGAACAAGGTTTTCCGAGCGTTCACGTATATGGGGACGCGGGGTGCCACATCGAATATCGTCAGTGCCATTGACATCGCGTTGTGGGATATTCGCGGCAAGCAGCTGGGGTTACCAATCTATGAACTGGTTGGTGGGGGGCCTGTTCGGGATTCTATCTCCCTCTACACGCACCCAGGGGGTGGGAAAGATCCAGAGACTGCCGCAGTACATTGCAAAGCGATTGCAGAAACCGGTCACACCGCCTTGAAAACCGACCCGTTCCCTCACCATCCGGAAGAAGCCAACGGCTACTTGAGCGGACAGATGGACGCAGCAGGAGAGGAACAGGGCGCAAATGTGATCGCTGCGATTCGAGAGGCGGTCGGCCCTAGCATCCAAATTCTCATTGACTGTCACGGTCGGTTCGATGTGGCAACGGCAATTCGGCTTGCTAAACGGTTGGAACCTTACAATATTGGTTGGTTTGAAGAGCCGGTCCCCGTCGAAAGCTACCACGCATTGAAGCAGGTCAGACAGAACGTCAGCGTGCCAATCTGTGTCGGTGAGCGGCTCCAGACCCGTTATGAGTTCGTGTCAGTCCTTGAAAATGAACTCGCCGACTATATCATGCCAGATGTGACGTGGGCGGGTGGTATCTCAGAGTTGAAGAAGATTGCAACGCAGGCGGAGACTTACTACGTGCCGATCTCCCCACATGATGCAAGCGGCCCCATCAACGTGCTGGCTGGGGCGCATACGATGATGACAGTCCCGAACTTCTACAAACTGGAGACTAGCCGTGCCAAACTCAACGCATACGATGTACTAATGGATCATCCGTTGGACGTCAGGGAGGGCTGTCTGCATCTGTCCAACCGTCCCGGCTTGGGGATTGAGATGAACGTTGATTACCTGCGAAGCAAAGCAATCGCACCGTTCTCCGGGTAAGCCACGATAAAAGTTAGCACCCTATACTCGTAGGTCGGGCATCTTGCCCGACCTCCAAACCACCACTTGCTTTGAATCCCGAGCTTATCGGGGCGGAGCACAATTCGTAGGGAACGCAGATCTGCGTTCCGCTTATTCCCTTTCAGAAAAATCCTCGCTCCAGTGGAGCGATATGTCTATAAAACGGCGATACCTCCAATCTCCTCGTAGATACCCGGAAGCTCACCAAACCGATTCTAGCTCAATGAGCCTAGAACGGGTGGATGGCAGGACTAGGTATTTGGAGCGCAATGTATAGGGTTCATCCGTTCAATGAACCAATGTTGCTCCAATGGGGCACAGGCCATCATCTGGTCATTTGATACTATTTGAGAATGACCATCTTCCGTGTGGCAGAGTAATCGCCTGCAGACAAGGTGTAAAAATAGATTCCACTTGCCACCCCCTCACCGAGGTCATTTCTCCCATCCCAATGGATTGCTTTTGGCTGACTCTCGTAGGCTGCGGCAATCCGATGTCCAACATTGAGGGTACGGACAACCTGACCTTCCCTGTCATAGATGGTCAACGTGACAACGGCGTCCTCCGCCAAGCGATACGGTATCCACGTCTCCGGGTTGAACGGATTCGGATAGTTTGCCAACAGTTCCGTCTTTGAAGGTATCTCGTAGGCAATGAGTGCTGGTAGTTCAATTCGGCTCCGCAAGACATCTTCAGCGGTTACGGTATATTGTAATGGCTGCACACCGATTAACGGCGAGGGAGACCTTACACTGATTTCAAGGATATCCCCAATCTGTGCTGCCCGTCCCGTCTCGATATCCACAAAGGTCACTTGATAACCCGCTTTCTCATCCCCTAGTACGGTACGGAACGCAGATGCCGTTCTCCCGAGAATCGGGACTTCGCGGGATCTGCGTTCCGTACTGACCGCTTTGCCGGTGGAGAGGTTCTTGACAATAACACGTAGGCGGGGCATCTTGCCCCGCTCACCTCCGGAGGAAATCCCCTGCCCCGCCCAGGGCATCTTGCCCCAACCGTCTTTGGGAGCAACAATTGACCCCCTCAACGCCAAAACGGGAGTGGTATCCGTTACTTCGACGCCCTTGACTCCTATTGACGGTCCGGCAAGCGTTGATGAATGGCTCCACCCCTCACCGGAGATGGCTACTGTTGCACCCTCGCGAGCGATCAGGACAAAGGCTTGCCCTCCCGTGATGGGGATATCCCCGGCATCCCCCGCCCGTTCGACCCTCTTGAATCTTCTGTTATCCGAAACCATAACCGCTGAAACATTGCCCTCAATCCCTTCGAGCGTCAACAAGTCACTCACCCGGTCTATCCGTGAATCTATCAACGGCACTCCCACTAGGTTCGGGCCCGGGTGCAACGCTATTGAACTGCGTCCATTGGTCCCTAGTGGGTCCCCACTTAGACGCAGCGACACCGTGTCGTTCATAACGGCGATGATACCTGTGTCATCGGTCAACTCCTTATCAGCGATCATGCCTCGACTCAGGTCGCCGAGATAGCTGTGCCACCTCTGAGCTGCGGGGTCATGCGTGGTGAGGAGGTTAACAATGTCCACTCCACCGAGCGCGTCGTAGAGATCGGAGACAGACTTGATGGACCGCGCCGTGCCGTTAACGGTTGTCACTTTCAGAGGTACGTGAATCCAACTGGCACCTGCCGGTATCGCCCAGAGGTATTCAATGGCAGATATGGCGTGAAAGATTACCGTGCTGCTAATTCCAGCGGCAGACACTTTGACGGTGTTCGTTCCCAGATTTGGTCCCAACGTGAGCGTACTTTCTGCCCTGCCATTAGAATCGGTTCTTGAATGTATAACACCCAACTTGCCACCACCAACAGTAATGGTAAATATGATGGGAATCCCTGCGAGTACAGAACCATTTTCATCTTGCGCTTCAACGACAAATGGGTTTGCCAGGATCTCACCGGGCATATCTTTCTGGTTGTCGCCTGAGATTTTCAGAAGGGCCGGATACGCTTGGTTGTCAAACTTGACTGTAACCCCTCTCCTTTGGAGCGTTGGGATGTGGGTGTGGATGGATGCGTGACTCAGGGGGTTAGTCTCCAGATAAATCGTGTCTCCACTCCACAATCCTGCATTTGCCACTAGGGGCGATATATCCGATACCGAGTTGCCGCTAAGACCCAGGTCTGTCAGCTGTGTCAACCCTCCCAACGCCGATATATCCGATACCGAGTTGTAGGAAAGACTCAGGTCTGTCAGCTGTGTCAACCCTCCCAACGCCGATATATCCGATACCGAGTTGTAGGAAAGATTCAGCCATATCAGTTTGGTTAATCCCGCTAACGCCGATATATCTGATATCGAGTTGTTATAAAGATTCAGGTATGTCAGTTTGGTTAATCCCGCCAACGCCGATATATCCGATACTGAGTTGGATCCAAGATACAGGCCTGTCAGTTTGGTTAATCCCGCCAACGCCGATATATCCGATACCGAGTTGAACCCAAGATCCAGGTATGTCAGGTTAGTTGCTAACTCAAGCCCGGTCAAATTGTCTATGGTCGCATTGGATACCTTGAGAGTCGTCAATCTCGCTATCTCCGATGGGCCAATTGGGACATCTGCTGCTACGCTGAGAGCGCGTCGAACTGCAGCCCGGAGGTTATTACTAGGGATAATGACCCCTTTTCGCGCTACAGCGGTAAAGGTCACCGGCTGCTCAACCCCAGCGGCAGACACAGAGACAGTATACGTTCCCAAGTTTGGGCCCAGCGTGAGTATACTTTCTGCCTTGCCATCGGCATTGGTTGTAGTGTGTGTGGCACTAAGGGTGACATCGCCTCCAGTAACAGCAAACGTGACTGGGACCCCCTCAAATAGACGCCCCCACTCATCCCGCACTTCAACAACAAATGGGCGTGACAGCGGTGTAGCAGGTGCCCCGTGCTGATCGCCCGATATTTTCACGAGCGTTGTCGGCGGGCGAGGGTCAAACTGTACCCCAATTCCTTTGGCCTGCATGGCGGGGATGTGCGTGTTGATAGAGATGTAGCTTAACGGGTTACCCTTAAGATACAGCGATGTCAGTTTGGTTAATCCCGCTAACGCTGATATATCCGATACCAAGTTACCGGAAAGATTCAGGTGTGTCAGTTTGGTTAATCCCGCCAACGCTGATATATCCGATACCGAGTTGTAAAAAAGATTCAGGCCTGTCAGTTTGGTTAATCCCGCCAACGCCGATATATCCGATACCGAGTTGCCGCTAAGACCCAGCCATGTCAACTGTGTCAACCCCGCCAACACCGATATATCCGATACTGAGTTACCCCTAAGACTCAGCCCTGTCAGCTGTGTCAACCCCGCCAACACTGAGATATCCGATACTGAGTCGCCGCTAAGACTCAGCCCTGTCAGCTGTATCAACCCCGCCAACGCCGATATATCCGATACTGAGTTGTCGAGAAGATCCAGTGTTGTCAGCTGTGTCAACCCCGCCAACGCCGATATATCCGATACTGAGTTGTCGAGAAGATCCAGTGTTGTCAGCTGTGTCAACCCCGCCAACACCGATATATCCGATACTGAGTTACCCCTAAGACTCAGCCCTGTCAGCTGTGTCAACCCCCCCAACGCCGATATATCCGATACTGAGTTATCCCTAAGATTTAGTTCTGTCAACTGTGTCAACCCCCCCAACGCCGATATATCCGATACTGAGTTGTTGTCAAGGTTCAGCCATGTCAGTTTGGTTAATCCCGCCAACGCCGATATATCCGATACCGAGTTGTTGGGAAGAGCCAGTGACATCAACTGTGGTACCCTCGCCAACGCCGATATATCTGATACTGAGTTGTTCCAAAGAAGCAGTGTTTTCAAATTGAGTGCATGTTCAAGACCGGTGAGGTTGGTTATTTGGGAATTGACTATGTCAAGGCGACTTAAATTTAAAATCGTGTGCGTTGTGATTGGCGAATCAATCTTGTGCTGCATTGCCGCTGCTAAATTTGCATCCGGTATTGACACAACCTCGGGGGGCGGCAGCAAGGAGGTAATATCAATTGGAAACTCCTCACTCCATGAGAAATTTCCATGTACATCCATAACAACAAGGGATACAGACTTATATTTGGGTAATAATGTAGTTATGACAAATTCAACGGTGCGGCTTGTGCCGGTTAATCGCTTACAAGCAAGCAAGCCGCCTGTACGTTTTATTTCGGGTGCATGTAACTGTGCTTGATGGAGGCCATCCGCATCAGTTACCTTAAAACGGAGGCGAAAAGTATTAGGAGGGGATAATAGGTTCAGTGAAAGCATTTCAGTCGTTGTGTTGTAGTTGTGATTAAGGGGAGAAACATCGGGATTAAAGGCGGGGTGGGCATCCAACCATTCGGCAGTGCAAAAGGATTCGACCATTTGATCTCCATGAGATTTACGAAAATCATGCTGTAATCCAAAGAGGTGTCCCAGCTCGTGGCCAGCAACTCCAAATCCGGGTGCAAAGACAATGGCAACCCCATCTAGTGTTATTCCCAACCACCGAGGTCCTATGCGATTGTCACGGAGTTCGCTGCTGACATCTAGTGCCGTGAGATAGAAATTCCTTGACCTGTCAAACTGTTGATCTATCTCTTCCACGACTTTCCAAGGTGAATGAAGATAATACGCATCGTCGAACTTTCCATTCACATGATGCACCACCGCCTTTCCGGTTGTATCGGTTTCAAACCGAAAGGTTTTCCCCCCGAACCCGTGACTTTCCATCATGTCCGCGTAAAATTGCTGCACGCCCTTTATCGCCGTATCCGCCTTTGTGTCTATGTCTGGATGGGGCTGGCGGTTGTTTGGTAGGAAGTAGATCAACCGCACCGTGTTGGGGTCACCAACATTCAAATTCGCCGCAGAGGTGCGGACATAATTGCGGTTGGGGAATTGGTCCGCATACTGTTTGTTGGGTGAATAGTCAATAACACAGCCACCGCAAAAATGTGTTCCATTACCCCCCGATGGTTGGGACGCAGCAACGGGGGGGTTGAGGGTGGAGCCGGTGAGGTAGACCATTAGTGCATACAAGGTGAAATTAAGAATTTGTTTTTTCATAGATTCCCCCCTTGAGAGTGCTTAGGTAAAGATAATCCAAGTTGCCACCTTGATAGGAACACGAGGCTCATGTTAAGAAATCGTGCAACAGAAACCGATTTATAGTGAAATCTAAAAATAAATAGACACTTTCACACCCCCGGTAGGTGCGGTTTCTAACCGCACCGGTTTGGAGTGTCCCATTAATTCTAATATCCACTACAGTTCATTGGTGCATTAATTGCCTCAACGCACCAATTGACTTTTCACATCCCGATAGATCGGTTCCGATTCACCCCGATAGGTCGGGGCGAGTCGGGAGAGCCTCGGAACGGACCTTTTTGCGTTTTGCACTTTCTTTTGACATGAGCCAACCAGTTTTCAACTACATCATCGACTCACCACCATCAATGTCAATACTGACCCCGCTAATCCAAGCGGATTCATCCGATGCCAGAAAAACTGCTGCCATTGCAATGTCAGCCGGATGTCCCCCGCGAACCAGTTCAGGCGGTGGAAGTCCTGCGTCCTCTTCACCACGAGTGTCGCCAATACCGCCGGGACAGATACAATTCACCCGAATCCCATCATCGCGGTATTGGCGTGCGAGATTACGGGTCAACCCTATCAGTCCCCATTTCGCTGCACCATACCCAGCGTTGGCACGCTGCCGAGTTTCACCCGCAGCCGAAACAAAGATTATTGAACCCTGTTTTTGCTCCTGCATTTTCGGGAGCACTGCTTGTGCACACATGTAACCGGTGTGGAGATTGATGTCTACTAAGTACTTCCACGCCTCCTCATCGGTTTCATGCAATCGCAATCCACTTGCAGCGGCATCTCCCAAATTGTCGAACAACACATCAATTTGTCCCCACCGTTCTATGGTGGCCTCCACCATCTTGATACCACCTTGGGGGGTGGTGAGATCCGCAGTCACATAATCCGCCTCGCCGCCCCGTGCCTCAATGTCCGAGACCATCGCTGCCAACGGCTCTGCTCTGCGTGCCACAAGCATCAGTTTTGCCCCTTCCGCAGCAAACCATAGGGGTGTAGATCGGCCCATACCGCCGCCTGCACCGGCTATAATAGCAACCCTGTCGGCGAGTCTGCCTTCGCTATTTCCGTTCATGATAACCTCCTTCGCTTCAGCTGCTCTATTTCGTTATTGCTAAACCAAAGGTAACCTCTGTCCTCAATAGTAGGGACTCGTCAACATAACCTAAAACTGCCTATCCGCTGTGATAGATTCGTCCCAACGCTGGGCTTCCAGGTACGCCATAACGGTTTGCCGAGCGGCTGGCGAATCAATGCGCCTCAAGGCGTCCATCGCAAAAGCACCCACATGTCCACACGGATCATCCAGGGCATGGAACAAAACCTCCTCGGCACCCGCAGCATCTTTTCCCAACCGTGTAAACGCCATCGCCGCGTTGGTCCGAACCTGATCTTGAATTGTCCACCCCCGCCGCTCCTCTTCATGCCAATCCGCTCGATCCGCTGTCAGTAAGCGGCTAATGTGCGGCATAAACGTTGGAACACCTTGATGGATGCTGCCTAGCGCGTCCGTCGCAGTACGAACCACACGATGAGAATCATCGCTTAGACGTTCTGTCAGTCTTTCTACAGCACTTGCTGCATGGGAATCCAGTTCCCCTAGGGCAAAACTAGCATTAATGCGTACCCACTCACTCGGAGATTCGAGGGCTTCGGTCAGTGCAGGAACAGCCGACTGCCCTATAGCGGTCAAAGCGTGTGCTGCGTCTTCCATTGAGATTGCACCTTCGTTCCAAGGTTCGGGGACTGGCTGTGCATCTTCTCGGTGCCCTGCTGCGGCCAAGCTGTCCATTAGCGGTGCAGCGGCAGGTTCTCCAATCGCGCCAAGTGCATAGATTGCAGCGACCCGCGCCGCCTGATGGTCATTATCCAACATGGAAATCAAGGTAGGGATAGCTTCGGCGGCGTCGGAGCCGAGCCCAGCCAAATCATAAATCGCTCTCAGTCGATTAGCTAAATCTTGGTCATCCCCCAAAGCAGCAATGTGTTGAGCCAAACGACCTTTCATCGATTGCACACCATTGGTTCGGAAACTTTCATAACGATCACGTTTCCCACACAGCCAATCCCACATGTGAGACCACACCAGTTCCAGATTGTGTGGTGTTTCGATAGCAGCTGGGTTCTGCCACTGAAGGTTCTGACAATCCCACGATGGGGCGGTAGGCTCTGATGCCCGAACATAAATAAACTTTATCATATCGCGCGGTTGATTGAGGAGGTTGACACCTGCTGCATGACCCACGTCGAAATGCGTCAGCGATACGGTGCCCGCTTTCCCTTCCATTGGAATGGCTTGTGCCCTATCTTCATCGGTCAGGTGCTTATGGAATTGTGTGCCGGGGATGGCATGGGTCGGTCCCAGTTCAATCGGCGTATCCTGCGGATAGTACATAATCCTAGCGAAACGTGAATAATGCTGCCGAGGGCGACCTAAAGGGGTATAGGCATCTTGGTGGCAGTTCGCAGCCAGCTTAATTTTCGGTTCCGGATCTGGATCGGTAACCGGTCCCAAGTGATGACAGTAACGGTGCGGATGTTCGATATATCCTTCACCCAACGCACTTATCAATGCGCCGCGCACCTCAGGACTGTTGAGGATGTGTCGCATCTCTGGCACCCGCGGCAGCACGTTGTTCCCCGGATTGCTGCCCACTTCCAAAACGTCTGCAAGCTTCCGGCGGATAGTCTTATGCAGTTCATCGGGAACGGATGGCTCCAGCATGATATAACCATCGACAATGTATTGACGCATCTGCTCATCGGTGAGCAGAAGAGGTGCATTGTTAAACGAAACACTCATAAGTTTGACTCCTTTAATCGGGAGATTCGGAAATCCCTCCTACAGTAAAACTATAGTGAATTCTAAGAATAAGTAGACATTAAAAGTGGACAGTTGTTTGTACCATAATCTGTTAGATTGTGATCGCAAATTGAAAGAAGATTAATTTTTTAATTCGGTAATTTCCGAGCAATGCCCAGTGCGGTTGCAAACCGCACCTACCGGGCTTTGACTATTACACAAAATTCTAAGATGTCATTTTAGAACAAATATCCATTTCCCATCTAAACTTGAACTGCAATAACCGGCTGGCGATGCGTTGGATTGAACGCAACAAAGGTTGTGTTACTCTCTGCAAAGAAGGTATTGTTTTTGAACGCAGCGCGATTTCCAGCCTGTGTGAGGTCTTTCCCATCCACAGAAACGCCTCGCACATCAATATCGGTCAAACGGAGGGTGAAATCGGGAACGCACACTGGTAGGTCAAGCCGGATCTCATTGTCCTCCACCACTATTGCAGCCATCTCTCGTGCACATGCGTAGTTCGTGATCTCGCTGCATTTGCGCCACTGCGTCCGTTCACCATTCGGGTCGCGCTCCTTCAAACGGCGGACGACTGTCTTGAAAGCGTTGAAGCCACGACGGTCATCGTTGTGCAGCCCGTAAAACCCCTGCCAGTGGCTAATGAGCACTGCCGGATCACCCGCATCAATGACGGCAGGGAGGCATCCCCCCTGCAAGTCTGCGGTGATGTACTTATCAACACTGACTTCGCCGTAGCCGGTCCATGAGCCAGTCCAGTCACCGGTGGACGCGATAATTTCCCCGACGGCTGTACCAGCTTCCCGGTCCGCATACCAAACAGGCGTTTTGACAGGACCATCGACAGAGATACGCTTAAAGAAGTAGGGCGTGGGATTGCCGGTAACCTCTCGCGCTGCAATGCCGACAACCTTGGCATAAAAATCCAGCGGATTGCCAAACCCACCGGGGGAAGTGACGCCTTCAGGTGTTAATCCGACGTTTTCCAAAATCTGGCAGGCGGTGGTGATGTAGTCGATCACCAACTCCTCCTGATCAACGGGTAGATTGTTCCAGTCGTATTGTTCCCAGATCCCCGACTCCAGAGGTTTACAGGTTTTCGGATCGACGACAACGGTATGCGTAATCATTTCGGGAGTGATGTCATAGGCGGGTGTGATTACTTCCCGGCACATTTGCAGCCAACTCTCCTGCTGTGCCTTACTGAAGAGCGGGAGGCCCTCATCAATGCGCCCTAGGGCAGCGGGGCACGGAACAACGCTAAACTTTCCTCGAACACCGTGCTCAAGACACCACTCGGCGAATTCGCGGACGAATGACTCCGGATGGACGACGGGCACATCCTGCCATCGACGGTTCTCCCCGTCCACAAGATTGCGGTCACGCATAAAAAAATAGTTCAGATTGACAAGCACCGTTGAGTCATCGAAAATGATCGACAGAGGTACACGGTCAAGGGCGTGTCGAGCGATTTCAACCTGCATGGATAGCTCCTATAGATTATCACATTTCAGTTCGTTTGAAAGAACTCAACGCTTTCACCGTTGGGTCCCCTGAAGAAAGCAATCGTTACCTGTAATCCTCCAAGGTCTACATCGCACGGTTCGACTGTAATCTCATATCCTGCTTCGCGGACATGTTCCACCGCTCCATGAATATCGGTTGTCGCCAATGCAAAATGGTGCACCGGGTTATTAGGTGCAGGCTCCCCGGGTTTGGGTCCGTCTGCTGTCGGTTGGAAAAGCTCCATGTGGCTTCCATCCCCCATATCCAACAGGAGAATCTTGCGCTCTGGTGGTCCAAATTCCGCGATAATCTCCATGCCAAGTACATCGCGGTAAAGTCGCAGTGAATCATCCCAATCGCGTGTATGCACAGCGATATGATGGGCACCGCATCCCTTGATAACTTTGTTCTTCGTTCCAACAGCCATCGGAAAATCCTTTCTCTTACCCACTAATTTTTTGGCGTTGTCTGTCCGGTTTGGAGGACCTCTCCAACCAGAAATTTCCGCAGATTCCCATTCACATCCCTGAGCAGCAATCCACCATCCCGATCAATCGCCTCGACTCGCCCACAAAAGACCTCAGCCGCCGTCTTAATCTCGATCCAGTCGCCAGAGCGGTACAATAGCCTGTTAGCGGTTGCAACAATTGGATCAGTTTCACCATGTTTCAAGCGCAGGTAGTTTTCCTCAAGCCGGTGCAGGATAGCCTGAAGCAGTACGACGCGGGCGATCTTTCTATCACTCTCTATCTGCAAGGAGGTAGCAGAGGCGCGAAGTTCCTCCGGCAGATCCGTCCAAGTCGTATTGACGTTGACCCCGAACCCCATGACGAAAAATGGCTGTCGATGCCGGTCATATTCCAACTCCGTCAAGACGCCGCTCACCTTTTTGCCCTGAATCAGTACATCGTTGGGCCACTTAATCCGTGCCGAAAGATTCGTCAATTCGCAGATCGCAGTTGCGATGGCGACCGCACCGATGAGGTTCGGCAGACCGACCTGATCCGCACGGAGCCGATGCCGCAGAATGACCGATGCGAGGATGCTCGATCTAGGGGGAGCAAGCCACCTTCTACCGTGCCGTCCCCGCCCTTGCGTTTGGTTTTCCGCTAGGATAAGCGTACCTTCCTCCGCACCATCAATGCCGCATTGGAGCGCCAAATCGTTCGTTGAGTCCACCTGATTGTAGGTTTGGATCTGTCGCCCGATGGTCTGGTTTTGCAGCCCGGCGAGAATGTCGTTGACTGTCATTATGAGTCATCATAGTATCACGCCTAGTCAAAAGTGTCAACGCCTAACTTTCCACTTGACTTTGACTTCTCGTTATCCTAAAATTGATTTGATACACGTTATAATTTTTAAGAAGCTGATCGTGTTCACAGGGAGTGCCCCCGCTAAACTTCTGAAAAATCGCTCTGATTTGGAAGTTACAACTTCCTCAAGGATGAAGGAGTGCACAAAATGGCTGAAATGACTACCGACTTCGTACAGTGTCTGCGTGCCGAAGACATCCTCGAAAGATCGATTATTGCCCTCAATATCGAGGGACATTCAAATAAAGATAATAGAATCACTCAGCGGTTTAGAATCTTTGAGTGATTAAACGATCTATCACGCATTGCATACGATGCCTCATGTCCATAATACTCACAATCAACGCTGGGAGTTCCTCTGTTAAGTACCAATGCTTTGAGATGACGGACGAACTATGTCTGGCAAAGGGACAAATCGATCGACTGGGTTCTCCATCCCCGAATCTGTCCTATGAGCGGCATGATGGCGTCACAGATCAGACCAACGCGCCGCCAATGGAATATGAAGCGGTTTTCCAATCGATCTTTGAAATACTTCTCAACACAGAAAAGGGTATCGTTCAAAATCTCAGTGACATCGCCGCCGTTGGACATCGCGTCGTCCACGGCGGGAGTCGCTTCGCTGAATCTGCACTAATCACCTCCGACGTCGAAACAGCGATTAATCAATGTGTTCCTCTCGCACCCCTGCACAATCCGTATAACTTGGGTGGCATCCGCGCCTGTCGTCAAGCGTTGCCAAATGCTGCACACGTCGCCGTATTCGACACAGCGTTCCATCAAACAATACCAGATTACGCCTACATGTACGCGCTCCCTTACTCGCTTTATGAGCAGCACGGTATTCGACGGTACGGCTTTCACGGCACATCGCACCGATATGTCTCAATGCGAGCGGCGGAAATCCTTGGACAGCCACCGACATCGCTCAAGTTGATTACCTGCCATCTCGGAAATGGGTGTAGTATCACGGCTGTCGATCAAGGAAAATCGGTTGATACCAGCATGGGATTGACCCCCCTCGAAGGCTTAATGATGGGGACACGCTGCGGCGACATTGATCCCGCGATTATCTTTCACCTGATGGAGGCGGGACAGATGTCCGCAGAGGCGATTAATCAAACCCTCAACCGTGAGAGCGGTTTGCTTGGCGTTTCAGGAATAGCGTCAGATGTTCGCGACCTATTCCAAGCTGTTTCGGAGGGCAATCCGCAGGCGACACTTGCGCTAAAGATGTTCTCCTATCGTGTGAGACAATATATCGGAAAATATGCGGCGGTTCTCGGCGGTTTGGACGCGCTGATTTTCACCGCAGGGATTGGCGAGAACGCCTCGTCCCTCCGCGCCACAATCTGTGAGAACCTCGGATTTTTGGGAGTTCACCTTGACGAAGAGAAGAATCAGTCCACCGAGGTGGAAAAGGCAATCCATCGGAAAGATGCTCCCGTAAAGCTGCTTGTGATTCCAACCAATGAAGAGTTGATGATCGCCCGCGACACCTTACATCTGATTCAAGGATAAATCTCAAAAAAAGAGAAATCTGATAAAATAACCGGGTAGTTATAGTGGATTCTAAAAATAAAAGAACACTTTCGCCCCCGGTAGGTGCGGTTTCTAACCGCACCGCATAGGTGCCGTGGTAGGCTGAAACGGCGCAGTTGGAAACAGCGCCTACCAATTTGGAGTGTCTCATTAATTCTAAAATCTACTATAAACACTCCAATAATAAAAGGAGATTTCTATGAAAATTGGTTTACGTATACCGGGTACCGCACGTGAGTTGCCCTTTGATGAGTTCTGCCGTTGGTGTGCGGATAACGGTTTTGACGCCGTCGATATAAGCAGCGTCACACCCCAAATTGTGGGGACAGCTAGGGATGCTGGATTGGCAATTGGCACAGCAGACATGCCGGGCACCGGCGACCTGTTGAGCGTTGATAAATCTCAGCAAGCAGCGGGGGCAGAAGCTGCAAAAGCCGCCATCCAAGCCGCTGCCGATAACAATGTGCATCTCATGTTTTGCGTTTTCTCCCCAGCAGATCCAACTATCGGACGGGCGAAAGCCTTCGATCTGTGGAAAGAAACCGTCCCTCCAATCGCTGAATTTGCCGCGGATAACGGGGTTACGATTTCTGTCGAAGGTTACCCAGGTCCATCACCGCACTGTCCCGCGCTCGGTTGCACTCCCGAAACGCTGCGAGCGATGTTTGCAGCGTGTCCGAGGGGACTCGGCGTGAATTATGATCCGTCGCACTTAGTCCGCATCGGGGTTGATTACATACGGATGCTTAATGAATTCGCCGCCCATGTTGTGCACGTCCACGGCAAGGATACTGATTTCGATCAAGAAGCACTCTACCTCCACGGCAATCTGGGACCGACTTTTCATCCCTCACGTGGTTTTGGTGAGGATTGGTGGCGATATACTATACCCGGCGATGGTGTCGTCGATTGGCTCAAGGTTGTCCAAAGGCTTGAGGATGAAGGGTTTGACGGAATTATTAGCGTCGAACTCGAAGACTACCGTTACTGGAAAACTTGGGAGGCAGAATCCGACGGGTTGAAGCGTTCACGGGACTACCTCGCACAGTATGTCCGGTGAGAGCGTGATTTCCTCGCCCGGCCCGAAAAGCTCCAGCGGGGTGGCAGGTGTTAAGACAAAGAGTGAGAAGTGAACGTCTTTGTTTTTGTTCTCTTTCTCACTCTCTCACCTGCTCACTTTCATTCCTCCCTATCGGAGGAATAGAGAAAAAACGCCGCGTCCTCTGCGTCTCTGCGGTTATTTATAGTGAATTCAAAAAATAAATAAACACTTGCGCCCCACGGTAGGGGCGGTGACAAAACGCACCGCATCGCCCCCCCCTTAGTCCCCCCCGCAAGCGGGTGGGAAAGCAAGCGGGGGGAAATAGGGGGGCTACCCAACGGGAGAACGGTAGGTTCGGTATCCGAACTGCACCGGTTTGGAGTGTCTCATTAATTCTAAGGTCCGCTATAGACAATAACAACTTATCCTCCAAAACGATAGAGGTGCCCCAACGACTATCAATAGCATCACGGAAGAAAGGAAAGATACAATGATCATCGACTCTCACGCATACTGCTTTGAACCGGCGGATAGCCCACGCGGATACGCTAGTAGTGAAGAACACCTCAAGTGGGTTCAGGCATCTCATGCGGTGCACCACCAGCCCGCGTTTCGGATTCGAGACCGCGCCCCCGGCCCCTCAAATGTCCTTGCCCCCGAAGGTCGCCGTGATTTATCCAACCTTCCCAATGTACGATTTCGGATTAACCACCCGCGCGGCAGAGTCGTCTGGAACTATGAAGGCGAGGAGTACACCAAACACTTCTACCCACCCAACCTCCGAAGTTGCGAGTTCACACCTTTCAGCTTGAACGCCGAGATGGATTATGCGGATGTGGACATAGCACTACTCCACACGAACCCGATGCTAGGACGGGATAGCACCTATCAGGCGGAATGTGTGCAGCGGTTCCCAGACCGTCTCCGCTCAATGACACATGTAGACGAATGGCGTATCCGTGACGAAATGGACGCCGTCATTGATGAAGTTATCACCGCTATCACTGTGCACGGGTTGCACGCTATCAAGTTCAATCCACTGACCTACATAGTAAGTCCCGACCCTTGGGATGATGGCGTGTACCGACCATTCTGGGAAGCGGTTACCTCCCTCAATGTTCCGATATTCTTCACGCTGGGCAGCGGACCAGAGGCGGAGCAATATACCCTCTCTGACGCTGAACAGCAAGCGGGTTATCTGAATGAACTTCGGATCCTGATCCGATGGATGGAACGTTACCCGGAGACTATCTGCAGCATTACCCACGGCTTCCCTTGGCGCGCATTTCTGGATGGAAACCGCATCACGCTGCCAGAAGCCATCTGGGAACCGTTTCAAAATCCGAATCTCAACTTGGAAGTATGTTTTCCCGTCCGAATCGGCGACATCTTCGATTATCCCTATCGAGAAGTCTGGTATACCCTTGAAGCGATGGTTGAACACATCGGCGCAGACCACCTACTTTGGGGAACGGATATGCCGTTCCAAAACCGTTTCTGCACATACCGTCAGTCCCGCCACTGGATTGAGAGATACTGTAGTTTCCTAACCCCAAATGACTTGGCGATGATTATGGGCGGCACCGTCGCACGTATCCTTGGACTTTGACGACTGAGGTGGGGCTGCTATAAAGACGTATAATTCTTGACATCTTTTTATTACTTTGATTATAATTTTGCAAGAAGCAGTATGCACCATTTTGAATTCATACTATATGACAAGACGCGAGGAGAGAGCCGATGCTGAACAGTATCAAAAAAGCACTGCAAGTGCTCTTCAATAGGAACGCAACCCCCTTAGTTAAAGGTAGTGTGCCCCGAGCCGTACCCAGTGCCGAAGAAGCAATCATCCCTTTTAATCCTACTGAACATGCAATCCAACCTCAGAGGCTCAAGCGGTTGATAGATAACGGTCACGATATTATTTTACTAGATGTGCGTGAAGCGTGGGAATACGAAATTGTGCATCTTAAAGATGCAAAGCAGATTCCCCTCGGAGAGCTACCGCAACAGGCATCTTTACTGAACCCTTACGCTGAAATCGTTGTATACTGCCACAAAGGAATGCGCAGCTTAGATGCCGCACATCTGCTACAACAGCTCGGATTTAAGCGAGTCAAAAGTTTGGTTGGCGGCATCGATCGATGGACGCGGGAAATTGACACCGAACTTCAGCGATATTAACCTCGCTACCACGCTTACGTCTCATGCATTGATGGCTTCCATCTTTCCTCGCAGGAAAGCAACGCATCCGTCCACCTCTGCTTCGCTGAGTCCGTGAAGGATTATCGGAACGTCGGGGTCGACGTTGTTAAGCAATGACAGGTATTGGTCATAATCCAAAAGCCCCTTTCCTGCGGCCAGATGGCCCGCTTCGCCATCACGGTCAAGGTCTTTCGCGTGGGCAAAGGCGATGTGCTCACCGAGCAGCGCGAAGGCTTCATCAAGAATTTCACGCATACGCGGCAATTCCCCGGTATGAAAGATATTGGCACCATCCATAACTATCTTCAGATAGGGGGAGCCGATCTGGTCAATTATGCGACGGGCTTTTATTGCAGAATCAACCACATTGGCAACTTCCGGCTCAAAAGCAAGGGTAACTTGATATTCCTCAGCGACCTCTATGGCTTGACGCATCGAAACTGCTAAATCATTCCAGGCCTCCGACGTGTCATTGTCCGGGTGTCGTCGCCACATATTATCAGGGTCTCGTGAGCCTGTACATAGCGTAATCACCGACGTCCCTAGCCTTTCACAAGCCGATGCCAACACACGCAAATTGCGTAATCCATCGGCGCGTCGTTGTACATCGGGATGAATCATGTTATAGGTACCACCAAGCGCGGTCATTGTTATGTTGCGTGCGCCCATTTCTTCACGGATTTTATCACATAAATCCTCATCAATATGCGTTGGTATCTTGGTCACACCGGCACTCGAAAGGTTAAATTGAACACAGTTCATGCCATGGTCTACAATGGCATCCAACACTTCTTCCAACGTCGCACGGGCAAAGGTGCCGGACATAGTTCCAATCTGCATTTGCATCCCCTCCTCAACTCAGACCAATTCTCGATTTATACACCATGAATCTGTAAGTGAACCACCACTATACCACCCCTTATACACTGAATCAAGTGAAAATTGATTCGATACCACGACACGGAAAAACCGAACACATCAAAGAAGAAACCATCGAATATCGCTGATCCTATTTTCTGATTCTCCAACGTGCCTTAACTATGTACATACTATCAATTCTGCTCAAAACCAGTTGGCAAGGCTGGTTAAATAACATCCAATATGCCTCAGAGGATAGACGGAAAAAGGTCGCCGAGGTCATCGGTTTCCTTGTGTTGATGACCGCATTATACCTGATGGGGCACGCCATCTTCAAAGTGGTTGGACAGCAGGCCGACACCGGTGGACAGACCATACTACATGCAATCAATATTTGCGTGGGACTCGGTGTGTTCATCTTGGTGAAAAGCGCAATGGAAGCCACGGTTAAACAATTTTACGAAGCTGCAGATACATCACTACTTCTGTCCTCACTGTCTCCATCAACTGTTTTCGGATTTAAGCTAGTCCAACTCATTGCATCGAGTTTATTGGGCATGGTGATGTGGCTGTTCCCGCCGTGGATTGCGTTTGGACGACTCTTCGGCCTGCCATGGCATTTCTATCTTGGGCTCATCCCAGCCTGCTTCTGTCTGCTTGTCATCATCGCGACAAATGTTGTGCTTGTGATGATGTTGGTTATGCGTTTTTTTTCTTCACAGCAAATGATACAGTGCTTAAAAATTGTAGGCGCGATTATCGGTACTGTCGCTGGATTTTTCCTCGCGTTCAGCATCTTTACATTTGAGTGGTCAGACGAGATCGCCACATTCCTCCTCGAAAGATTAAAGCTCCCCATCTCCAACTGGTATCCGCATCTCTGGACAGTGAAGTTCATGATGAGTTGGCTCCCCGACTCAGGAATCCAGCCGTTACGGTGGGGAATCCAACTGGTTGCTGCGAGTATAGTCATACCGTTCCTGACTGTGTTATTGGCTTCCAAAATCTACCACCGGAGCTGGGAATACGCTATGCGTGTGGAAGTTCATCCGAAGCAGCGCACCAAGAAGCGGAGGGGTACTGCTCTCCTCGGTCGGGGCAAAATTCGCTCAATGATTGCAAAAGATTTCCACGTTTTCCTCCGGCATGAGGGGCGAGTGATGATGATTGTACTAATAACCCTCGTCCAGCTGATAATGGTATTTATCTTAGTTTATCAGATGCGACCTGATGATGAAATTTACTACGCCTTTCATCTGCCGAGATTAGCAGGGATAGCTTTTCAAACCATGATCTACAGCGTGCTACTGACAGCCGGATTCTCATGGGGAGGCTGCAAAGCAGATGCGAAAACGTGGTGGCTCTTAAAATCAAGCTCGATTTCGCCGACACTGCTGTTCGACAGCAAATTGCTGATCGGAACGCTCTGTGCGGTTGCTTACACAGAAGTGTGGCTTGTTGTAGTATTAATTTTGGCGCGGATCCCCTCTCAACTATGGCTGCCAATCCTATTGATGACTGTGGTGATTACAGCGACAGCCACAGCGTTCAACACGGCAATGGGGACACTGCCTTGGGTCGCAGAAATTGGAGGAACAGATCGGGATTTCAGCAAGCAACCCCTCCTTCGACTTGCGACGCTTCTAGTTACAATCATTGCTAATCTAATACTGCTTGTTGCACCCACCATAATCTTACAAATCGGTGTCCTTGCTAAAATGAAGCTCTTTGGTGGCAGACAGAGCGGTTCACTTTCCGCTTCGCAACAACTTACCATTGGGTTTATTCTGATCAGCCTCGTTGGCGTGTGGGGTATATCATACGTACTCGGTAGGCAATCGTTACGGAAACTGCTCTATAGATAACGCAAGTTGCTAGTAGCCAGCATATTCCAACCAATAGCCCCTAATCCCTGTGCAAATTGTATCATTTCTGTAGGTCGATTTTCCAAAATCAACGGTTGGGTGTCGAGATGTGAATCTCGACCTACAGATTCTGATAGGTTTCCAATAACTAGCAACTTAGGTTATAGATAGCAGCCGAAGGTATATCAAATTATGTATGTAATCTCTTAACTACATATATCTATAGGGCTATTCAGTTTTCGGCTTTTTAACCATTTGGGGCGAAAAGGCGCAATAAGGGAATCGCTTGGCCAGTAAAGTATCGGGATTGGGAAATCCCTCTCACAGAAGAATTAAATGACCCTAATATATCTAAGATTTCTGTTGAAATAGAACACGATATATGCTAGAGTCTTATTTATTGGTGAATTCTAAAAATAAATGAGGGGTGTTCATAAACAGCTTTCAATACCTCTGCACATCAGAAAAAGGATTGACCGTACACAGTGAGAGAGGTTTCCTAGCCTCGATGCGTATCGGGGCAGGATGCCCCTCACACCTAAGGGTACATGTCGCCCTGCTGGGGCTAAATGAACCAATGTGCCGCCGCCCGTTTCCCGTTCCGTTTTTTATCCTGTAAATCCTTAAATCCTGAAAATCCTGATTCAGACAACAATTATGAACACCCTTCAAATAAATAGACACTTCCGCCCCCGGTAGGGGCGGTTCCCAACCGCACCGCTTATGCACAGTTAGAAACAGTGCCTACCAAACGGGAGAACGGTAGGGGCGGTTCCCAACCGCACCGGTTTGGAGTGTCTCATTAATTCTAGGAGCCACTATAATACACATAAACGTCAGGACTTACGCAGTTGAACGCTCAAAGCCAACCCCCCTGCCCCCCTTATCAGGGGGAAATCCTTGTCAGGGGGGTAGTTCGACGATTTATCGCCGTTAGAGCCTGTTCCCAACGCCCGATGAATCGGGCAACTACAGGTAGGGCTTAGGTTTGTAGTAGGGCGATTTATCGCCCGTCCCACCTTAGTCCCCCCGCAAGCAGGGGGAGGGAAGAACGCGCAATGAACGCACTACTACAAACTGAACCGCGTAACTCCTAAAACGTAAAAAAGTGTGTAAAACGAGTGAAAATGAAAAGGTTCCATAAATAAAATCGGAGGAAATGGAATGGCAACTACCGATACAGTACGAGTCGCAGTTGTTGGTATGGGGATCGGCAAACCCAACGGACGTGCCTTGTCAGCAAATCCGCGTGGGCAGGTCATTGCGCTTTGTGATCTGTTAGAAGATCGCATGCAGGAATTTGCGAAGGAATTACCGGAAGAAGTCAAATTTTACACCGACTACAAACAGATGTGCAAAGACCCGGAAATCGACGCGGTCTTTGTCGGAACACCGAATCAATGGCATGTCCCCGTTGCGTTGGAGGCGGTGCGAAATGGGAAACATGTTATGGTGACCAAACCGCTCGCCGATTCCGAGGCAGCAGCGAAGGAGCTAGTCGCTGAAGCAGAGGCAGCAGGTGTCGTGAACATGATGTCCCTTTCGACCCGTTTTGGGCGTGACTGCCAGTATCTCGGAAATCTGCAACGACAGGGATACTTCGGCGAACTCTACTATGCCAGATCCCGCAGCGTCCGAAGAAATGGGATTCCAACGTGGAGCCTCGGATTTATTCAGAAGGGTGGCGGTGCTTTTCGGGATATGGGGGTGCACGCTCTCGACGCTGTATGGTGGGTGCTCGGTATGCCCAAACCTGTTGGCGTGTTAGGTGCTGCGGGAGCGAAGTTTGGCCCCTACGGATTGGGCTATTCTGGCAGTGCGCCTCCACCTAAATCGTTCTACGAACAGTATGCCTCGGACGACTACGGCGGCGGCTTCATCCGATTTGAGGACGGCACCGGTTTACAGATCGAGAGCTTCTGGGCATCGCACCAACCGGGCGAATTTCAGATGGAGTTGTTTGGCACGGAAGCGGGTGCTATACTCAATCCACTCACACTCTATCGTATGGAAGACGGGGCCGCCCAAGACATCCGTGTTGACCCACCCGCAGGCCTTGAGTCTTGGGATAACATCGCCGCGCACTTTATCGACAGCATCTTGGATGGCAAACCGTGTGCAGCCCCACTCCGTCACGGGCTTATCGTGCAACAGATGATGGAAGCCCTACTCCTGAGTGCGGAAACGGGGAAGGAAGTGCGGATTGAGGTTGACGAGTAGAAAGCTGGTTTTGACAGGCTGCTAACTTATTGTAGGGAACGCAGATCTGCGTTCCCTACGATACGCCGAATTTGATCTTACCGCTACCCAATCCTGAAAATTTTCCTAACTCTAATTCCAAATCCTCATTTGCAAATTTCTATGGGACTGTGGTATAATTTGGGCAACCAAATATTCCAAAACCACAAACAACTAAAAAGATTCGATGTGCCCGAGGAGAGATAGAAATGGCTTACGTGATTGCCGAACCCTGCGTTGACGTTATGGATACCGCGTGCGTTGATGTGTGTCCGGTCGATTGTATTCATACGAAAGAAGGGGAAAAGCAGCTCTATATTAACCCCGCCGAATGTATTGATTGCGCCGCATGTGAACCCGCGTGTCCAGTCACCGCAATTTTCATACTTGACGATGTACCAGAGCAGTGGACCTCTTATGTTGAATTAAATGAGAAATTCTTTGAGGATTTTGTTAAACCGACAAAAGCAGGGGCAGCAGCAGGAGAAGATGGCGCAGCCGCAGCGGACGAAGATAAAATTGGAATCGAAGAATTTGTACAAGCCATCGAGTCTCCCAAGTCTTCGATTCGTCCCCTATTCCGCCCGTTTGTTATGCTCTCCCAGCTTGTGCTAGGAGCCTTCGACGCAAAATTTAAGCGTGAACTTGAAGAGATGGCTCAGAACCCGGTTATCTTCAGTGCACCAGTCTCAACAGGAATTAACAGCCTCATCAACCTAACACTCTATCCACTTGTGCTCTTCCTCCTTTTCTCCGGTGGGGATATAGGATCTACCCTATTCACCGGCAAAGGGAACTTTGCGATTTTCCTCGGCGTTGTCTTGGCGGTACTTGAGGGTCTCTATCGCTTTAGAGACGATCTCATCACAACGGATAGCGAAGAACCCTCTCGATATGGAGCTTCGATATACGGTTGGATTCCATCGCTAGTTTTCCGCCTATTGTTACCAGCGTTGCGACCGGCACTTGTAACAGAACCTACCTCCCCGCGTTCAACCATGCCGGGTGCTGTCCTCACCGATGGACCCATTTATCAAGAGGATGTCCGTGAACGCTATCGCCGTTACGGGATGCTAAACCGGATGGAAGAACAAGTAGACCGTTACATCATCGAAATCGAGTTCCCTCGCTGGGTGCCGGATTCCACATATAAGCGGAAGTACGATCTCCCAGATCGGATGCCGGATTACACATACCAAGTGAGCCTTGGAGAAGGCACGGTTGATGTGGAAACCAAGCTGGAGGATCCTCGGTTTACCGAAGTGGCAGGACGCATCAGTTCGTTCCCCCTTGGATTCAATAATGTGTTTCGCATTGAGTCGCAGCCCGAAGACTTTCAGGCGATGCTGCGGGATAAGGTGCTGCAAATCATCGTTCCGAAATCAGGGAAGGTTGAAGATCTCGTCATTGACCGCCCGGTCCACTATGCGAAGATTAAGGGATAATTGCAATAATTTTGCCCCTAAGAAGCGGAATCTGGAGTAGGCCTCCGGGTTCCGCTTTTTTATTTTCGCTCATGTTAAGAAATCGTGCAACAGAAACCGAGTTTTTAAGCCCCCCTCTAATCCCCCCGCAAGCAGGGGGAGGAAAAAACGCGCAATGAACGCGCTACTACGAACTGAAGGGCGTAACTTCTATTCCTTTTTGGCTCATGTTAAGAAATGGTGCAACAGAAACCGAGTTTTGCACTTTCTTTTTATAGTGGACCTCAGAATTAATGAGACACTCCAAGCTCCCGTTGGGTAGGCCCCCCCTTAATCCCCCCGCTAGCGGGGGGATTAAGGGGGGGCGATGCGGTGCGGTTAGAAACCGCACCTACCGTGGGGCGCAAGTGTCTATTTATTTTTTAAATTCACTATATATGAGCCACCATTTTTATTAAGGTGGACATTTATACGGAAGTGTTTCACATGACAACCCTCAATCTCAAACCAACCCACAAACCGGTCAAAGCCTACTACGAATCCCTGCAACGTTTCGAGTCAATTGGCATCTCCCACGAAACCGCTGTCCGTTCCGCATTCCAAACTCTGCTTGAACACTGTGGGCGACAATTTAACTGGATCCTCGTGCCTGAGCACGCAATGACCCCTCTGATAAGGGAAGCTAGGGGGGCTAAAAACAAAATGTCCCCCCTGACAAGGGGGGCTAGGGGGGTTAAAAGTAAACGGATTGTCGTTGACGGTGCCCTGATCGACACTTTCCAACTGCCTCACGGCTATTGGGAGGCGAAGGATATCCACGACGACCTGCCGACCGAAGTACTACACAAGTTTGAAACAGGCTACCCCCGCGACAACATCCTGTTCCAAACCCCACACCGCGCCATCCTTTGGCAGAACAATCAGCAGACGCTCGATGCCGATTTGACCGACCCTAAGCAGCTGATACATACCCTCGAAACCTTCTTTTCGCACCGTCCGCAAGAGTACACCGAATGGGAGGATGCGGTTGCACAGTTCAAAGACAGGGTGCCCGCGCTTGGGAACGGCTTGGCAGCGTTAATCGAACAGGAACGGGGGGCGAACCGCCAGTTTGCCACCGCCTTTACGGCTTTTCATGAGAAATGTTGTCAGTCAATTAACCCGAACCTCTCCGAAGCCGCCGTTGAGGAGATGCTGATCCAGCACCTGTTGACCGAACAGATTTTTCACACAGTTTTTGATAATCAGGACTTCACCCGCCGCAATGTCATCGCCAAGGAGATTGAGAAGGTGATAGACGCGCTCACAAGCCAGTCGTTCAGTCGTCGCGATTTTCTCCGTCCTCTTGACCCGTTCTATGCAGCGATTAAACGTACCGCTGCGACCATTGAGGACTTCTCTCAAAAGCAGGGGTTTCTCAACACCATTTATGAACAGTTCTTTCAAGGTTTTTCGGTCAAAGTTGCAGACACACACGGGGTTGTCTACACACCACAACCGATTGTCGATTTCATGGTGCGAAGCGTCGAGGAGATTCTACAGAGCGAATTCAATCGCTCGCTCTCCGATGCCGGTGTTCACATCATCGACCCATTTGTAGGAACGGGCAATTTTATTGTGCGGACCATGCGCGAAATCCGCCCAACCGCACTTGAGGATAAGTATCAATCTGAACTCCACTGTAATGAGGTGATGTTGCTGCCATACTACATCGCGTCGATGAACATCGAACACGAGTTTTTCGAGGCCACAGGGGGCTATCAACCCTTTGAAGGGATCTGCCTTGTGGATACGTTTGAGTTAGCGGAAGACCGACAGTTACCCCTTTTCGCTCCTGAGAACACCCGCCGCGTTGAGGCACAGAAGGAAACCCCGATGTTTGTGGTTCTCGGCAATCCGCCCTACAACGTCGGTCAGATCAACGAGAACGACAACAACAAAAATCGGAAATACCTAACGATGGATGCGCGGGTTAAGGAGACCTATGTAAAAGACTCCACAGCGACGCTCAGAAATAAACTTTACGATCCGTATGTGAAAGCGATTCGGTGGGCATCGGACCGGATAGGAGAGGAAGGGGTTGTCGCTTTTATAACGAATAACAGTTTTCTCAGTGATGTGGCGTTTGATGGGATGCGGAGCCACCTCGCAGCCGATTTCGACGCGATTTATATTCTAGACTTAGGCGGAAATGCCCGGAAGGGATTGAAGGTCTCGGATGCCAATGTGTTCGGGATTCGGGTCGGTGTAAGCATCAACCTATTTGTAAAGACAGGACGGGCGATGAATCGCCCAACTAGCCGTGAGAGGGGCATCCCTGCCCCGATGCGTATCTTTTATTATCGCACCGATGACCTATGGAACAAAAAACAGAAGTTCGACTTTCTGAATGAACGGGGACACATCGGGGATATAGATTGGCAGCCCATTCGTCCCGACATACGCCTCACATGGCTGACAGAAGGGCTCCACGCTGAATTTGAGACATTTATCCCCATAGGAACTAAGGAAGCAAAGACGGGAACAGTTGAAGCGGTAGATGTAATTTTTCAGACTTATAGCCTCGGTATCAGCACAAATCGCGATGCGTGGCGCGTAATTTCAATCGAAATACGCTGGCAGAGAAATGTGAGCGGGATGATTGCAACTTACAATGCGGAGGTTGATAGGTGGAAGCGTCGTGAGAATCGGGACGCAAACGTTGATGACTTCGTCGTTTATGATGACACAGAAATCAGTTGGAGTCGTAACTTAAAGACGAGAATTGAAGCGAGTGCAGAATTGCCGAATACGTTGATCAGGCAAGGTGAGGACCGCCCTCTATCGCCCGTTTACAAAATTGAGTCTTTACTTTGACAGAATGGTGAATGATGTTGTATATGTCTTTCCCTCTATCTTTCTCTACACCTGAGACCGAAGAAAGAAAATCGGGTGATTTGGCTCAAGGTAGGACGAGAGTGGCCGATGTTCGCGTTGATGACTAACAAAATTCCCGATGTACTACCCCAAGGCGGTTCACAATGCTTCCCTTTTTACACCTACGACGAGGACGGGACAAACCGCAGGGAGAACATCACCGATTGGGCATTGGGGCAGTTCCGGGCACATTACCGAGACGAGTCCATCGGCAAATGGGACATCTTCCATTACGTCTACGCGCTCCTGCATCACCCCGACTATCGGGAGCGGTATCAGGCAAACCTCAAGCGGGACCTACCCCGCCTGCCATACACGCCGGACTTTTGGGACTTTGCCAAAGCAGGTAAACGGTTGGGAGAAATCCATATCGGCTATGAGGAAGTGTCCGAATATCCGCTACATTTCATCGAAAACCGTGACGTGCCGATCGATCCTTCTCCCCGCCTGCGGGGCAGGGGGTTATGGCGCGTGGAGAAGATGAAGCTATCCAAAGACAAAACGCAGCTTATCTACAACGATTTCCTGACCCTTGACGGAATACCCGCGAAAACGTTTGATTATAAACTTGGGAATCGATCGGCGTTGGAATGGGTGATAGATCAGTATCGCGTCAAGACGGATAAACGCAGCGGCATCGTCAACGACCCGAACCGTGAGGACGATCCGCGGTACATCGTTAAATTGATTGGGAAGGTGATTACGGTCAGCTTGGAGACGGTTGAGATTGTGGAAGGATTGCCGGGGTTAGGAGTAATATATAGTGACTTCAAAAAATAAACAAACACTTGCGCCCCACGGTAGGGGCGGTTTCCTAACCGCACCGCATAGGCCCCCCCTTTATCCCCCCGCAAGCAGGGTAATAACGATAGGGAATTAACAAAATGCGTGTCGATCGCATCAAAGAACCTCCTTACCCCCCTTAGTACCCCGCAAGCAGGGGGAAGGGAAGAACGCGCAATGAACGCGCTACTACAAACTGAACTGCCTAACTCCTATGTCTATTTATTTTTAATGGGTGCAACATGCCTACCCCCAACAAAATCCCTGAATGGGAAACAGCAGGGTTCAACCACATCTGGCTACCCTATACACAGATGCAGACCGCACCGCTGCCGCTGCCGGTCATCTCTGCCAGTGGCGTTAGACTAACGCTAGCCGATGGCAGAGAATTGATCGACGGTATCGCGTCATGGTGGTGCGCCTGTCACGGATACCAACATCCCCATCTAGTAAAACAGATTTCAAGCCAGCTTGATAGGTTATCACATGTCATGTTTGCGGGCCTTGCCCACGAACCGGCTTATACGCTCGCCCGTCGTCTCGTCTCTATCACATCAAAAGGATTGAGCCGCGTTTTTTTTTCTGATTCCGGCTCAATAGCCGTTGAAGTGGCGATGAAAATGGCAGTACAGTTTTGGGCTAACCGACACGAACCGGACAAGCGCAAGTTTATCTGTTTTCGGAACGGTTATCACGGGGATACCATGGGGGGCATGTCGCTCGCTGACCCTGAAACGGGGATGCACCGGGCATTGAATCACTACATGCCCGAACAGTACGTCTTCGACATCCCCAACAACAGATCTGATCTGGCTGCTTTTGCAGCATCACTAAAGGAAATTAGAGATACAGCGGCAGGGCTTGTGATCGAACCGCTGGTTCAGGCAGCAGGAGGAATGAAGTTTCATCCCCCCGAAATACTCGCTGAAATCCATCAACTCTGTAAGAGGCACCGGATCTTGTTTATCGCCGATGAAATTGCCACCGGGTTCGGGCGTACCGGTTCTATGTTTGCCTGCTTGGAAGCAGGCATCAAACCCGATATTATGTGTCTGGGCAAGGCTCTCACCGGTGGCATGGTAGGATTGGCTGCGACGTTAGCCACGGAGGAGGTATTTGAATCCTTCCTTTCGGACCGGCTAGAAACTGCGCTGATGCACGGTCCCACATTTATGGCGAATCCAATCGCATGTGCCGCCGCCAACGCTTCGCTTGATCTGTTTGAAGGTGAACCCCGAATCATACAGATTCAAGCAATCGAAACGCAGTTACGAGAGGAACTGAAACCGTGCCATAGACTGGAGAATGTCGCCGATGTGAGGGTGAAGGGGGCTATCGGTGTTGTCCAGTTGTCCAATGCGAGCGGAGAATATATACTTGCACTCCGGCAGCGGTTTATAGAGGAGGGCGTGTGGCTTAGACCGTTTAGTGATGTCGTTTATATCATGCCCGCCTTTACAATCTCATCAACAGAATTAACGCAACTAACCGATGCAGTGTTTAAGATATTAGCAGGATAGCTAAATCAAGGGTGTTCATAATTCAGTCAATAGCATACGGCAGACACAGACACCTGTGAGAGGGATCTCCTGATCCCGATAGTTTCCAAAATTGAGGGGAGTCGTGGCAAGGATGCCACTCCCACAGCAAATATGTATGAACACCCCTCAGCTAAATTCTGTCCCTTCCGATCCACCTCATCCTACTGTTCCTCGTGAGACGAATTATAGTGGACCTTAGAATTAATGAGACACGCCAAAACGGGGCGATTAGAAACCGCACCTACCTTTCTCCGTTTGGTAGGCACTGTTTCCAACTGTGCCTATTCGGGGCGGTTACAAACCGCACCTACCGGGTGGCGAAAGTGTCTATTTATTTTTAGAATTCATTATAGGGAAATCTACACTCAAATCATCGAAGAACAGATCGAAATGTACAAGACACGCAGCGTCTACCTGCTCAACGCCATAAGCACTCGCTGTAATTCCCAACTGCAACGCTGGATATTCTCGATGCAGATAATCGGCAAATTCAAAAAGCCATCGATACATCACACCAATCGACTCAGCACGTGTATAATGCTGATGCCCCAGTGCATCGCAGCCTTTTAAGAGGTTGTCCTCTGAACCCAAAATCGGGCGATCCAAGATGAGCAGATCCGCCGCGGTTTCTTCGAGCAACATTTTTACAGCCTGTGTGAGATAGTAACCGTAATCGCTCAAAACACAATAAACCACCGGGGCTGCTTCGTGAGTTGTGGATTGCTGCGCCTTCCTCTCATCTTGTTCCCCTTCTCCGTCCACTTCGTGACTTTTCGGCACTGCCTGCCACTTGAACACCGGCACCGGTGCTAGTTGCCATTCCGGGCGATTTAAAATAGTCGTCCGAATCTCAGCAGTTGGGAGACGGATCCCGAACCTGCCTCCACCTTCATGCACCCGTTTGCTTATCTGCTTTACTGTTTGCAGATCTTCGATGTTCCAGTCATAATCGAGGGCAATCCAATCTCCGGGACGCATTGATTCTATTGACATCTCCCATCCAGTTTCTAGCCTTATCCATTGAATTTCAGGGATTTGCAGCCTCGCATCTTTAGAATATGGTGAAACATACGCCAAGCCATTCTGATTAATCTTTTCAATCGCAGCTTGGAGATCTCCTTCAACAAGCATCGTCCAGATTTTGGGGCTGTTTACAGACTGACTTGGCGGGACTCGAATTTCAGTCCCATTGATAGCGGTTGTCGGTCTTAAACCAATCGACACAGTCCCGCGATCTGAAGAGACGGCGTAGTATTTGAGGCGCCCTGCGCTCTCATTCCCGAGCACCACGCTGCCCTCAATGCTAGTATCACCTACCAGAATAAAAGCATCCGATGTACTCTCTTCCCAAGGCGTTGGCAGTGGCTCCTCCGCTATCCCCGAAATTCCGCCCCGCCAGATTTGAAGGCTGTCTGCCTGCTCTACAAACAGAGGGAGAGACTCAATTACCATATCCTCTACAAAAAAGGCTGAATCCGTCAGATTCTGAATCGTCAACCACTTGCGAATCAAGGGTAGATCGGGATAGATCTCATAATGAATCCATAGATGAAAAGTCGGTTGTATGACCTCACCCGAATTATAAGTGAATTGAACCGTAATTCGCTTGCTTCCACCCATTTTCTGGACAATCTGATAATCGTCGTAAGTCAGCAGATTACTACTCCCAGAAAAGACTATCTCCCCAATCCGAAACCGAAATTCTTCGCTCGGTCGATCTATACAGTTTTCTCCTGAAGGTCTACGAGCGTAGCGGACAGTCTGAATCTTGTATGTCTCCTGATTCAAACGCAGCCAGCGTTCTATGGAGTCATTCGCCATGTAAAGTATGCTAGCTTTTAGATCGAAACCGGCGTAGACACCCATTTTCTTCAATGGCTGTAGCTGCGCTCTCAGATCGGCAATCGAAACTGTGCCTCGATCTCTACTGCTGCTTCCGGCGCAGCCGATACAGATCAGGAAGATAGGTATGTAAAATAACCTTAGGTGGGAAAGATGAGATGCGTGAAGTCTGAGGAAATGGAAATTTAGATGTATCATGCCTTTTTTACTCGGCATCTTCAAAGAGGTGGGGTAAAAATTAGCAATGAAATATTATCGCACGCCCAAGTTAAACGGGCTAGCTCAAAGCCTCTGTGATGAGAGAATATAGCTTCGGAACAGTGCGATCAAAATCTCCGGAAATATGGTAACTCTCGCCGCCGTCCTTCACAGTGCGAACGAGGATTGTTTTCTTGGGACGGTGGTAGTAGTGGGCATCTGTCGGATTGCCCTCCTCCCGAAAATCGGAGAATTCGATTAGATCAAAGTTCGCTGTGGTGAAATGCCGGATCTCTTCACCGCGTTGCGCGGCGATGTTTCGTGCCATCGACAGACTTTTGAGATAGACCTCCGGGCCCATCACCGCAGAACCTAAGTTCAGAAACACGCCTCCCTCCAATTTTGAGACACTGTGGGCGAAGCGCAGGAAGTCTTCACCGGTTGTGTAGCCCATCGCAGCGTAATCGGCGGTAGGGTGTTGATCAATGATATCATAGCCGATTCCCTTATGCACGGTCATCGGAATCTCTAAACGATACGCCGCCGCGAACATGCTAATCTCTCGATGTGGAAACTTGACACCGCATTCTCCATTTTGAATGAGCCGACCGACCGCCTCACCGAAGCCGATTTTGTCGTGATAGCCGCGGGTGATTGCATCGTTGATGTAACGTCCAGTCTCCTCCCAGTTGCCAAATTTTCCATCCCAGATATATCGTTCCACATCCTCCAGTGTCGCGCCGATTAGGGCGAGTTCAAAATCGTGGATGGCACCGGCACCGTTTGTTGCCAGATGTGTGAGGGCACCACGTTCCATCAGATCGATAATATAACGCGAATTGCCCCGTCGCATGACGTGCGCGCCCATCAGCCATATTACCTGTTTTCCTCTCCGCCGGGCTTGAATTATCCGATCCGCTACTATCCGCAAATGGTCGTTTTCATACGGTGGCGTCTCCGCGTCCAACGGGTAGATATCCGTGACTGTCATTTTATGTTCCCGTTCAGCCAATGGAAGAATCTTTAGCCATGTCCGATCGAACTTTGAATAAGCCACAAGTTTTGACGTACTCCCCCACCCTAAAGGGTGGGGATTCTTATCCGCCATCCGTTAGGGTGTCGAATTGCGCTATCAACAAGGATTGGACGGCGAACCGCCTCTTATATCCTCTCCTTCGCGGGTAGATGCCCCCACCCAACCCCCCTGACAAGGGGGGCTAGAAACTGCCCCCCTTGCCATCCCCCCTTATCATGGGGGGGTTCAGATGTTAATCGCTGCGTTGCGGTCGCGGTCATGGGTTGTGCCACAATCCGCACACTGCCATGTTCTATCACGTAGATTCAACGCATCATTGACAGCATCGCAAGCCGAGCAGGTCTTACTGGAGGGATACCACTTGTTGATGAACGTGATTTTAACCCCCTTTTTCGATGCGATATACACCAGCTTCTTGACGAACTCCGCAAAGCCGAGGTCGCTGACCTTGCGTCCCCACAGGCTTTTCATGCCTTGCAGGTTCAAGTCCTCAAGGCATATCTCGTCGTATTCATCAGTCAGTTGGTGCGCCAGTTTCCAGTGGAAATCCGCCCGTTGGCGTTCAATCTTGCGGTGTTGTCGGGCGAAGTCAAGCCTTGCCCGCTCACGGTTATTTGAGCCTTTACGTTTGCGTGAATATGCGCGATTAGCTCGCTTGATAGTGTTGACACTGTGTTTGAAAAACTCAGGTGATTCTATGTCGTGTCCATTATGACCTGTGAGATACCGTTTGAGACCGAAATCAAACCCCGCGCTGTTACCCGTCGTGAGCTCGATACAGGTCAGGTTCTTCATAGTCTGTTAAGACCGTGATATAGACATCACCAATAGCGTCCCGTTTGATGGTGCACCGTTTCGGATTGCCATGCACATCGCGGGACTTAAAATACCGATAGATGCGTTTGCCAATTCTAATCCGATTGCCGGGGAGCAACTTCCACCCCGCTTGTAGCAGTGTAAACGATTTGTATTTGCGACGTGGCTTGAAACGGGGACGACCCCACTTCTTACCAGAGGCACGCGCCTCAAACATGGCTTTATAGCCTTTGTCGATTCGCGTGGCTACGTCCTGAATCGCTTGGCTTGGCAGTTGATTCCAATGGACAAACTTCGGAAGCCGTTTCAGTTTAGAGATGTGGTTTATCAACCGAAACTTGCTGATATATTTGCCATAGATGGAATAGTACCGACGCTGGAGGGCGATGCAATGATTCCAGACGTGAGCGTGGCCGTCTATGGTCTTGTGCAACTCACGATTCCCGTGATTGCTATACATCTTGAACTTGTAGGTTTTCATTATGGATTCGGCTTTCTGGCTTTCATATCCTATAGCGTAGGCTGTGGGAGACACCGCCTTGCAGCGGCGCGCTATTCCCCCACGAAAGCCAAAAGAAGTATACCATTTTTTACTACAATTACAACGCTTTTTTAACGAACAACACGCTTTGGCTGACTACATCCCCTCCCTAAAGGGAAGGGGTCTTGTCAGCAAGATCCGATAAATCTCCCTGATTTTTAGCCGAACACAGAATAGGGCAGTGGTTCCCCTTTTAATCCAGCCAGCAGGTTCTCAGCCGCCATTGTCGCCATCCGTGTGCGGGTCTGTAAAGTTGAGCTACCGAGATGTGGGAAGATGAGGGCGTTGTCGAGCGTTAGCAGTGGATCGTCCGTCGGGATAGGCTCTGGGTCTGTCACATCGAGTGCAGCGCGTGCGATTTCCCCAGTTTTTAATGCCTCGTACAGGGCCGCTGAATCCACCACTGGTCCCCGCGCAATATTCACAAGGATTGCTGTAGGCTTCATCTTTTGGAACTCCGCTTTGCCAATCAGATGGTGAGTCTCTGGCAGCATCGGGACATGCAAGGTTATAAAGTCAGATTCTGCGAGCAGACGATCAAAAGTAGCATACTCAATGCCCAATTCCTCCTCCCAATCCTCGCGACGATTCCGTTTGTAATATAGCACCCGCATATCAAATCCCAACGCCCTTTTGGCAACCTCATAACCGATTCTGCCCATGCCAATGATGCCGAGCGTTGCGTGATGCACGTCGTATCCGTGGAAGATATTTGGATCGTAGCATGTCCAACGCTTTTCCTGAACATAGACACTCGCGGGAACGAGGTGTCGTGCCGCTGCGAGGAGTTGTGCAAAAGTCGTATCAGCGGTGGTTTCGCTCAACACACCGGGCGTATTGCCAACTGCAACGCCCTGTGCCCTCGCTGCCTCTGCGTCAATGTGATTATATCCAACACCGACGTTAGAAATTACCTTAAGATTTGGTGCGCTAGCGATCATCTCTGCTGTTACTGGTTCATGACTATAAGTGACTAGCCCATCAAGCCCCGGCAACCGCTCCGCAGTCGGCGGCAGAATCTCGCTTGTAGGCCATATATCAACTTCACATTCTGCCTCGATCATTGCCAAGGCTTTCTCTGGGATTGGACGGGTAATAAAAATTTTCGGCTTCAATGACGATACCTCCTGCGTGAAACGCGATATGTGATGAATGATACCAAGCAACAACGCATAGGCACTGTTAGAAACAGTGCCTACCAAACGGCCAAACAGTAGGTGCGGTTTCTAACCGCAACGCATAGACGCAGTTGGAAACAGCACCTACCAAACCCGGGGAGCGAAAGGGGCCATTTATTTTTATCGTTCACCATAGTTCTGTAATTTGATGGATGCCAGAGTCCTGAAACCTGACAAACCTCGCCCATGAACGACACTTTCTACCGGGTAACCTCTTCCCCTTAAAATGTTGACAACGCAACGGAAACGACTATAATATAGTCTAGAGGACTCGACGCAGTCTTCGCTCGCCGATTGTATCAACTATTATAATCCACAAGGAATGGATTCTCAAGAGGTTTCTGTCTTCGCTAGCCCTCCCTATGAGAAACGGTATAAGCCCGAAAGCAATTGCATTGAACCCCCAAGTCCAATATTTGACATCTCAATCCCAGCAACCACAGATCCGCTGGAGCACGATCTGGCTAGGTCTAGGACTCATCTTTATCAATAACTACTGGTTATTTGCGATGTTGCGGTGGGAACAAGGGCTCCCAACGACCATGTCGCTCTTCTTCAATGTGATCTTCATTTTTGCGTTTGTAGTGATAGTGAACTTTGGGCTCGTTCGGTTTTCGCCGAACTTGGCATTGACACAGGGCGAATTGTTGACGCTTTACGCGATGCTCTCCGTCGCCTCCGCAATCGGCGGGCATGACCTGTTCCAAGTCGTTGTCACCAATATCGCAGTTGTCGGCTGGATGTCAAATGAGGAAAACGAATGGGCGTCACTGTTTCACCACTACCTCCCTGATTGGCTAGCACTGACAGACAAAAAAAGCATCACACCCTATTTCGTCGGGGAATCTAGTCTTTATCTCGCTGAAAACCTGCGGTTATGGTGGCAGCCCGTCCTTGCATGGTCTGGATTTATCATCGTCCTCCTTTTCACTGCTTTTTGCATCAACGCCATTCTGCGGAAACAGTGGATTGAAGCAGAACGGCTCAGTTATCCAATCATTGAGCTCCCGCAGCAAATGACCACGACAGATTTCTTTGGGAACCGATTGATGTGGGCAGGATTCATTCTCGCTGGCGGTATGGATCTCATCAACGGACTGCATTTTTTGTTTCCCATTATCCCAGGGCTCGGTGGTGAATTCTTTGACCTGCGCCCATTCTTTACCACGAAACCGTGGAACGCTATCGGTTGGACACCGATCGTTATCTTTCCCTTCGCCATTGGGATGGGATATTTTATCCCGCTCGATCTCTCCTTCACGTTCTGGTTTTTCTACGTTTTCTGGAAGTTTGAAATGATTATGGGAAGTGTTTTCGGTCTTCAGCATATCCCCGGCTTTCCCTTCATTTTCGATCAGTCATTCGGAGTCTGTGTTGGCGTACTGATTCTCACGCTATGGGGTGCCCGGCGTCATCTACGAACCGTATTCGTAAGCGCATGGCGCGGTCCTTCACCCCATAGGCTTCCTAGTTCCCACGGTCAGGAATCGAAACAGGTAGATCTACCGGAAAGAGACATCGAAGCTAACGAACCAATCTCCTATCGCGCCGCTGTACTCGGACTGATTATCGGCTTCATGCTATTGGTCGGTTTTTGGGCGGTAGCAGGACTACCCCTTTGGGTCGCGTTTCTCGTTATCGTCATCCATTTCACAACAGTAACCGTTATCACCCGTATCCGCGCGGAGTTAGGACCACCCATCCACGATTTGCGTGCAATGGGGCCCGATGTTCTACTGCCAAAGATGTTCGGTATGCGACAGCTAGGAGCAAGAAGTCTCACCCTGTTCTCGCTTGTATATTGTTTCAATCGTGCCTATCGGGGCAACGCCATGCCACATCAGCTAGAGGCATTGAAACTCGCAGAGCGAACGGGGGTGTCGTCACGTCGTGTCGGATACGCCATACTGCTTGCAGTTGTTCTCAGTCCATTGACTTCGTTCTGGTTCTCGCTCCACATCGGTTACAAGTCCGGCGCGTGGGAGGTTTGGTATGGATCCATCTTTCGACGCACCCAAAGCTGGCTCACCAACCCGGCCCCTGTTGATGTGCTGTCGATCTTGGCGATGTGCTTCGGGGCAGTCTTCACTTTCCTGCTCACTGCTGTGCGCACACGCTTTGTTTGGTGGCCGCTATACCCAGTTGGATATGGCATTTCCGGCACATGGGCTGTCAATTTTTTCTGGTTTTCGGTATTCATCAGTTGGATAATTAAGTGGTGTATCCTGCGTTTTGGTGGTTTAAAGACATTTCGCAGTCTAGCACCGTTCTTCCTCGGATTGATACTGGGCGAATTTCTCGTCGGCGGTGTGTGGGCCCTGATTGGTGTGGTGTTAGAAAAGCCGATGTATCGGTTTATCTGGTAAATCGGATGTCCTACGTTTACTCCCGTTGGATTTGGCAGCCCGGATGGAGCAGGCCAGAAACTTCTATCGTCCATGACAAAACGATTGCAATTCCGAAAAGCATACAGTATAATATCAATGTTTTAGGTCAGAGCAGCTTAAAAGAGTGAGGTGCCACAGACTTTCAACGTCACAACCTTCATTTTTTAGGAGGAATCACCATGCCAATTGGCCCAATGGAACTGATTATTATCCTTGTCATTGCGCTTGTAGTTTTCGGTCCCAAACGTCTACCAGATATGGGCCGTTCACTTGGAAAGGCGATTCGAGAGTTTAGGAACGCCGGCAAAGAAATTCAGAGCGATATTGTCGAATCAATTGATGAAAATGAGCGCGATTCGACCAAATCTGCGAATAAGACGGTTTAGTTATCAGCATGGCTTCTGATGCGTCGATGTCCTTTTTGGATCACCTTGAAGAACTTCGCCGACGGCTTATCATTTCCTTGATTGCGATTGCGGTATGTGTATTTATAAGCCTATTGTTTACTGATACCGAACCGGCTATGAAAATCCTGAGGCGCCCCGCTGACATACCACTCAACGCGCAATTGGCGAATTGGATAGATCGGGGTGTGAATTCAGATGGCTCATTCATGGGGTTCCTGTCAATCGCCTTGAGGGCAAGGGCTGTGAGCACAGTTCAGTTTAATAAAACTGGACCTGGCGAAGCTATCATGGCTTTTATCAAGATTGCTGTTACCTTCGGAGTATTGCTTGCATCGCCCATTGTGCTCTATCAGGTGTGGGCGTTTATTTTCCCTGCCTTAACGCAGCAGGAGAGGAAGTTCGCGCTTCCACTATTTTTAATTATCGTGTTCTTCTTCCTTATTGGCGCGACTTTTGCCTACTTTATCGTCTTACCCGTTGTCGTCCAATTTGCCGCGGGTCTCTTCGCTGATTCGGGCGTTCAAAACCTATGGAGTTTTGACAAGTACCTGGGGGTCTTAGTCAGTCTACTACTCGCTTTCGGGGTTGCATTTGAACTTCCGATTGTTATGGCGTTTCTGTCACGAATAGGCGTTATTAACGCCCAAGGTTTTCGAGAGCGACAACGCTATGCTGTCATGTTCATCTTTGTTGCAGCCGCGCTGTTGACACCGGCAGACCTACTGTCCATGTTATTAATGGCGATTCCGCTTATCTTGTTATATCAACTGGGGATCTTCCTCGCCTTTCTTGCAGAACAGGAGCCTGAAAGTTATGTCTAATCTCAACTTGCAAGAACAGTTACGATTGTTGTACGAGTTTCAACAGATTGACGCCGAAATCTTGACGTTGGATAATAAACTCAAGTCAGTTCCACTCAAGATTAAGAGGGCAGAGGCACAGCTTCAACTCCACCAACGAAAGTTAGAAGAAAAACAGGCGCAACTAGCTGACGCAGAAAAATTGCAGCGCTCTAAAACAGCAGAACTTGAGATGGAGGGCGAGCAACGTAGCAAATATCAAGCACAGCTGAGGGAGGTGAAAAGCAACAAAGAATACCAAGCACTGGATAAAGAGATCAGCTTTATCGAAGTAAAAGAAGCAGAAATAGAAGATGCGATTTTATCGGCAATGTTGCAAATAGACCAGCTCAACGAAGAACTCGCCCAACAACAGAGGGAATTGGGTGTCGAGCAGGAAAAACATAACGCACAAAAAACCGTATACGAACAGGAAGCAAAAAACCTTAAAGCAGCAGTTGTAAAATGTCAAGACAGACAACAAGGCTTTGCTCACCAAATTGATTCCGGGTTAATAGACCAGTATCAAGCCCGGTTCAAACGTTATCGCAAGGGACTCGTGTCACTGGTTGTTGAAAATGCGTGCGGCAATTGTCATCTCACGATTCCGCCGCAAACACTACAGGAAGCTCGTAGATATGAGCAACTTATCCGTTGTGGAAGTTGCAGGCTCATTCTTTACATTCCATCTCCTTCTCCTGACGATGTTCCCGCCGAAGAACCCGCATCCGGTTCGGGTCAGTCTTAAATTTCCGTCGCTGTACACATTAAAAATTCTTTTACCCGCCAACGTATAGCACGATAGTTCAGTCCGAACCCAACCCAATACTATAGTGGACCTTAGAATTAATGAGACACCCCAAGCCGGGGCAGTTCGGATACCGCCCCTACCGGTCTCCCGTTGGGTAGCCCCCCTATTTCCCACCTGCTTGCGGGGGGGACTAAGGGGGGGTAGAATAAAGGGAGGTGCCGATGCGGTGCGGGGAGAAACCGCACCTACCGGGGGGCGCAAGTGTTTATTTATTTTTTGAATTCACTATAGTATTGGGCGATTTGATTTTCCCGACGTATTTCCCCTACCAATGGAATATTTTTATTTGTAGCTACAAGTACTATTGTCTCATTTACATACGTTCTTATGAAACCAATTTAAAAATCTTGCGTTAGGCGTAACATAGCGATTTACTTGAAATCTAGCTTGGAGAAGAGAAATGACCGTAACAGAAAGATCGCTCATCCTTGTGGCGATACTACTCTTGTCTGTATCTACCACGGGGTTATCATCAAATGCGTCTACATCCGCCCAACCAACAACTAAAACCAAATCTCCATTTCGTTTAAGCACTATTGTGCTCGATGCTGGACACGGGGGCAGAGACCCTGGCAACGTCGGCCCAGGACGCGAAGATGAAAAGGATATCAACTTGGTAATTACGCGTAAATTGGCATCACTGATTAGGGAAAAAACGACATACGACGTTTACCTCACCCGATCGGGAGACCGCTGGATTTCATTAGCAGACCGTGCCCATTTTGCCAATCAATTCCCAGCTAGCCAGACTCTGTTTATCAGCATCCACTGTAACTCACATCCCAATTCCCGTGTTCACGGATTGGAAAGTTATATCTTTAACTTAAAAGCGACCGATAAATTCGCAGAGGAATTAGCCAAATGGGAAAACGACGAAGAGGTCATCAGCCCCGTCGATTTTATCATCAGCAACCTATATAAAAGAGGCGTCGAAAAATATAGCTGGGAAGCCGCCCGCATTGTGCAATCTGTGCTTGTGTCCCACCTCGGGGCACGAAATCGGAATCGAAGTGCACCTGACAAAATGGTCAGGCGGGCACCTTTTCGCGTCCTCGTCGATACCAACATGCCAGCCCTTCTGGTCGAACTAGGATATTTAACAAACAGAGCAGAGTATAAAAAACTTAGCTCTCCTACTTACCAAGACAAAGTGGTAAAAGCACTATTGAGATCAATTCAGCAGTTTGATCAAGCCACGCAAGATGAGAACCGTATTGAGGCGCGATTGCCTTAACATAAATCTCGTCCCTGCACCGGTCCACCCACTTTGCACACTTTTTTATAGTGGACATTAGAATTAATGGGACACGCCAAACCGGGGCAGTTCGGATACCGCCCCTACCGGGCTCCTGTTGGGTAGCCCCCCTATTTCCCCCTGCTTGCGGGGGGGACTAAGGGGGGTAGAATAAAGGAGGGTGCCGATGCGGGGCGGTGACAAACCGAACCTACCGTTGGGCGCAAGGGTTTATTTATTTTTTGGATTCACTATAATGTGGACGGCTCGGAAATTAGGAAGGGAAGTGGCGATTTGTTGGGCGATTTAGGCACCGGTGAACGACAGGTCTTGTGAAGAAAAATTCGGCAGGCGAGTTGAAGTGCTAGCAGAAAAACGGAGGAAGGGACATTATCTCAGTCTTTAATTGAGAGGTTTTCAGATAATTTGGACACACTTTTCTCCATCGATAATCTCACCAATCAGAAATGGTGATTCAGCCGACTCTCGGAGTGAGGCAATTGCCACATCGATCTGATTCGGCGGTAGTACAAGCACTAGCCCAACCCCCATATTAAAAACATGGTACATCTCGGCTTCATCTACGCCCCCTTTCTCCTGAAGCAAGGGAAAGATTGGGGGTATCTCCCAAGTGCCCTTCCGAACCTCCGCACGGCAATTCGGAGGCAGAATGCGGACGATGTTATCTGATAACCCGCCGCCTGTAATGTGGGCGATGCCTTTAATATCGCAACGCTCTCGCAGGGCAAGAACACTCTTCACATAACTCTTATGGCACGCAAGTAATTCCGAGCCAATCGTCGTACCGAGTTCAGGGATGTACTGATCCACGTCATAGTCGCAGACCTCAAACACGATTCGGCGAGCAAGCGAAAAACCGTTTGTGTGTAAGCCAAGCGAGCCTAAACCGACCAAGATATCTCCCGGCGCAATTCTGCTGCCTGTGATTAATTGCGCCTCTTCGACCACGCCGACAATTGTACCAGCGAGGTCATACTCATCCCTGGTGTAGAGCTCCGGCAGCTCCGCGATTTCCCCGCCGATTAGCGCGCAGCCGATTTCCCGGCAACCCGCCGCCACGCCACTCACAATCTGCTCAATAACTTCAGGGTACAGCTTACTTATGCCAATGTAATCTAGAAAAAAGAGCGGTTCCGCCCCTTGAACAAGGATATCATTTCCGCAGTGCGCCACAATATCAAACCCAATCGTATCGTGCCGTCCCGTCATAAAGGCAACCTTGAGCTTTGTGCCAACGCTGTCGGTGCTAGACACCAAGACTGGCTTTTCATATTCACCAAGTGCAAACAGCCCACCGAAATTGCCCACCTCGCTCAAGACCTCAGGACGATGGGTCGATTGAAGTAGGGGTTTTAAGCGCTGCAGTGCCTCATCCTGTGCGTCAATAGATACACCCGTGCCGGCGTAAGTTAACCCTTGCTCAGACATCAGAGTTGTCAGATTCCTTCCGCTTTTCCATGCGCTGATTAAATGATTCTAAGCGCCGATTATCGATGACAGCCATTATCTTATCCATCTTTAACAGGGAAGCGACCAATACCACAATACATAATCCAACCGTGATTAACATTGCCTGCTCTGCAGCGACTTGTGGAGTCACTGTTGGACTCAGTTTTTGAACCAGCAAGATCGCCGGTTGGTACACCACTATGCCAAGAATCGCGCATAAGATGATAGCGTAAAAGGTGAATCGACCCTGCGATGTAGATAAGCCTCGCCGGACGTTTTGAAAGGGGTGGGAAGCTCTAGGTCGTTCTCTTCTTAATCTGTTTTGCATTGAATCACTCCTTTGGAATGGCTCCTTCTGCACCCATTAATCCCGCTCATGCATAAACGTAATGGGGAGTTGTGACGTCGATTGCCCACTAAATTCAACAGGATAGCTTCCATCAAAACAAGCCGTGCAAAAATCTTCGGGCGCCTTCATACTCTTGAGCATGCCTTCAATGCTGAGATAGCCTAAACTATCTGCGCGGATATATTTACAGGTTTCTGCAATGGTGTGTGAACTGGCAATTAGCTCTTTGCGGGTGGGAGTATCAATACCGTAAAAACATGGGAATTTATTCGGCGGAGAGGCGATACGGACGTGAACCTTTGTAGCACCGCCCTGACGAAGCATTTTTACAAACTTTCGACTCTCAGTGCCCCGCATAATTGAATCATCAACCACTACAACGCGCTTGCCTTCAAGTACATCCCGAATTGGGTTTAATTTCACCTTGACCATCAGTTCGCGAACTTCTTGTGACGGATTCATGAAAGCGCGTCCCACGTAGGAATTTCGGTAGAGTCCCACATCAAACGGAATACCCGATTCTTCTGAATACCCCAATGCAGAAAGTGTTGCCGAATCTGGCACAGGGATGACAATGTCTGCTGCTGCGGGGCACTCACGTGCTAACTGCCTACCCAGTTCACGTCTTGGGCGGTTAACCAGTTCACCGAATACAACACTATCTGGACGTGAGAGGTAGATATACTCGAAGATACATTGTGATAGATGGGGCAACATCTGCCCAAACATAAATGATTTCGGTTCTTTACCCGTCTCGGTAATAATGACCATTTCGCCGGGGCTGACCTCGCGGATTGGCTCCGCTTCGATGACATCAAAGGCACATGTTTCAGAAGCAAGAACATAGGCATCGCCAGCACGACCCAACCAGAGTGGACGGAAACCGTACACATCTCGTACACCGATAAGGATGGATTTTCCCATGAAGACAAGTGAATACGCACCGCGAATCTCTTTGAGGGCATCTAAAATACGATCTTCCAGCAGCGTCTGTCGGGAACGAGCAATGAGGTGAGCGATAACCTCCGTGTCGGAAGTTGTGCTAAAAATTGAACCGGCATCCTCAAGATCGTTGCGGATACGCTGGGCGTTCACAAGATTTCCATTATGTGCAATTGCGAGAGGCCCCCGCTTGTATTCACGAACCAGCGGCTGTGCGTTCTGAAGGGTGCTGTGCCCGGTTGTCGAATAACGGTTGTGTCCCAGTGCAAGATCGCCCCCCAGCTTTCCCAAAGTATCCGAATCAAAGATGTTCGCAACAAGGCCCATACCATGATGATATGTGAACAAATCGTCGTCTGCAGCGGCAATTCCTGCGCTTTCCTGACCACGGTGCTGAAGGGCGCGTAAACCCAAGTAAGTGAATTCAACCGCCCTTGGGTGTCCCAAAATGCCGAACACCCCACATTCACATCTTGGTTTATCATCAAACGGATCGAAATATTCCATATTTGGGTGATTCTCCAATTCATCAGGGGTTCCGCCACACACCGGCACGCTATTGCATGGCGTCTGAAAATCTTGACGGTCTGGATTTGGACTAGGGTTCAACCGATGTTGTCCGCCTCCGCTCCATGCCAAGCCGGTAGCCAAGAATTGCGCCAATCGGAGCTGCAACGATGTACAAGAGCTCGGGAGGGCATTTTATCGCCAGTAAAATGCGAAGGGGTAGAGATATGATAAGGGCAAGCAATTGTGCTATATTTAAGAGTATGTAAAACAGCAAATTCGATGCGACCAACGCTTCCCAGTGAATATTCAACAGTGACATCAACGCCACTATCGCAGGAGCACCAAGGAAGGCCCCTTGATACGTACGCTTACGGTCTATGCTAACGCCAAAGCGGCGTCCGGCAAATATAACGCCTTCAGCAACACCAGTGAGAGCAACCCCGTATGTCACACCAAAGGAAATTAGCAGGAGTAAACCCACCCAGAAACCGTGCTGAACACGGTCACCGATTAAGCCTTTCCATAAGAGCAGTTCGACAATCAAGCGGCAGAACCATCCGCTCGACAAACCGATAGAACTACCCAAAACAATTTGACTCGCGGTCAAAGCAACCGTTCTCTTTCGAGGCATACCACACTCCTAAAAATCAGGTCTGATATGGAGATTATATCACGGTGTCACCTCCATGTCAATAGGAATGCAATATGGTGGGGCCCGTAGCTTCAGGTTGAACATTCGGGTTGAAGTAGGGATGCACGGTGCGGAAGGTTATATCTCCGTAGCTGTGTGCCTGCATCTCTTGGGCGTAGAAGTCCTGAATGAAACGGCTCTCCGTTTTCAGCCGCTCGACCACTTCGGCGCGATACGGCCGGGCGTTGGGAAGAAAGTAGATAAGTCGCACGGTGCGCGGCTCGCCGACGTCCACATTCGCCGCAGCGGCGCGGGCATAGTGGCGAAATTGGTCCGAATACCGCTTGTTAGGCAGATCCAATCGTAGACACAGGTTGAAGGTGGCAAGTATTGAGATTTTTTTTAACAACTTGAAGTTTGAGTTTGACAGACCGTGGTTCATCCTCTACAATTATATCATGAACTAATGATAGGGTCATTTATAGTGAATTCAAAAAATAAATGAACACTTGCGCCCCACGGTAGGGGCGGTGACAAAACGCATCGCATCGGCACCCCCCTTTATTCTACCCTCCCTTAGTCCCCCCCGCAAGCAGGGGGAAATAGGGGGGCTACCCAACAGGAGAACGGTAGGGGCGGTATCCGAACTGCCCCGGTTTGGCGTGTCCCATTAATTCTAAGGTCCACTATAATTCTCCCATATTATTGTCTGAATCACAGATAGACACGGATTAACAGATTACATAGATAAAAGATGCTATCGACAACTGGCATAAGAACGCGCAATGAACGCGCTACCCCAAACTGCGGGGAAACCAGATGCCCGCCTACGGATTCAGGTCCTCCCAAAATCGGTCAAAAACCTGAACGATGTAGAAAGAACAGCACTATCAACTCGCACCATTGGTTAGCTAAACCATAGTTTCGGTACAGACAGGTGAAACCGAAGTGAAAGGAAACCTATGAGCAATCCACTGTTTCAATCGGGCGAAAAGGTGCTTTTTATTGGTGATAGTATCACCGACTGCGGACGACGCGGCGACCACGCTCCACTTGGGAACGGCTATGTGAAAAAGATAACCGAGTTAATCACCGCAAAGTATCCTGAGCATCGAATTGAGTATGTCAATAAAGGCATCGGCGGCGATATCGTCGAAGGGCTCGAAGCACGGTGGGATACAGATGTTATCGCCGAAAAGCCGGACTGGTTATCAGTGAAAATCGGTATCAACAATGCCTCACGGCAACTTGGGGCAGGTATTCCAAACGAAACATATTTGCCAGAGTGGGAGAAGTGCTATCGGCGTATCCTCACCCGTGCGAGAGATGAATTGGGCGCAGGACTTTTCATGTTCGAGATTTTTTATATTGAAGAAGACGTTCCTCAACCGCGTCCGTTAGACGTGGATGCCTATAATGAGATTATCCATCGACTTGCCGACGAGTTTAACGCTCGATTGATATGCACAAACGAAGCGTTTGACGGAGCGGTAGCTGCGCGCCCAGGGGCGTTGTGGACAACCCAAGATGGCGTTCACCCAAACCCGGAAGGGCATACGCTGATGGCGTTAGAATTTCTCAAACAGGCGGGATGGTAGAAATACCTGATTTGTATCTGTATATTGCCGCTGGAGGCTTAATCATGGACAGAGCAACACAAGTATTAGAACGGATGAAAGGACCGGTGGTCCCCATCAACGTCTGTTTCAACGCAGACGGCACAATTAACTACGACGCTGTCGGAGCGTATGTCAACTGGCTATGCGGAGAGAAGACTCCCGTGCTTTTGCTCACTTACGGGAGCAGCGAATTTGCGAGCATCAGCGATGAAGAACTCTGGGAATTAACGGAGACCGTTGCGTCTGCCAACGACGGACGCTCACTCTGCATTGCGTCCACCAGTTACTGGAAGCCGGCAAAGACCCGGGATTTCCTGAAACACGCTGACGCCGTTGGCGTTGATGCTGTCAAGGTGCAAATTAACCCTTGGTTGCCCAAAACACAAGAGGCATTGGTCCGATACTTCGACCTGATTGAAGGTGCGTCCGACATACCGTTATTGCTCTGGGGCGTTGCGCCACCACCATTCCCCGTGGAGGTTGTAGCGGAATTGGCGCAACGTCCTAACATCGTTGGCATGAAGAACGACGCACATCCCTTTTATGACTATTATGACTTGATTCGTGCTACAAAGAATGAGGGTTTTGGTGTGGTCAGCGGCGGACAGATGCGCAACTTCGTGTTCGGACACCAGATTGGATCGCCTGCCTACCTGTGTCCCATCGCGCCTTTCCGTCCCGATATCGCCTTGCAATTTTATCAATTACTGGTGGCGGGAAACTATGCTCAAGGGTGGGAGATGGTTTATCGCTATGAAGAACCTTGGCTCCAATGGGCAATTGACAAAAACTGGCTAGGGGTCATGAAGTCAACGGTACAACTTCAAGGGTTGTATCCTAACAATCTGCTTGGGCCGCCGAATCCCCCGCCGAGTCCGAGCCTACTAACTGAAGTGCGGGAGAAGTTAGAGGAGCTCTTTGGCGCATCACGCACACGTCCAATGTAAACACTTGACCCCCTAATTCCCGAAACAACGCCCCGATGATTAGCACACATCAATTTTCATTGCATAGGATAAGACGAAAGAAGATCTCCCCAGATGTATGAGGAAAAGATAGAATGAGCAGCCATGCAGCCGCACAATACTATCAAGATGTCGCTATGAGGCCTGAAATGTTTGACGAATTGCACAGTTTACTGGGTGATCGTTTGACTACCGCGAAAGATGTTCGGGAGGATCATGCGAAGGATGTGTCTCATCACCTACCCCACCTACCGCACGCAGTCGCATTCCCCCACACCAACACCGAAGTCTCCCAAATCGTGAAAATCTGCGCCCGGTATTCGGTTCCGATTGTTCCCTTTGGCACAGGTACTGGAGTTGAGGGGGCGGTTGTCGCTATCTATGGGGGGATCTGTGTCGACTTAACTCAGATGAACCAAATTCTTCAAGTCAATCAGAGTGACATGGACGTGACAGTACAGGCAGGAGTCACACGGAACCAACTCAACAGTCATCTGTCTGAAACCGGGACGGGGCTTTACTTCCCTGTCGATCCGGGGGCAGATGCCTCGTTGGGCGGTATGGCAGCGACACGCGCGTCGGGTAACGCCGCAGTGCGTTACGGCACCATGCGAGAGAATGTACTCGGACTGACGGTGGTAACCGCCGATGGGAATATCATCCACACCGGCGGACGCGCCCGTAAGTCCTCCGCCGGCTATGATTTGACGCGATTATTTGTAGGGTCGGAAGGGACGCTGGGGATTATCACAGAGGTAACGCTGAAGTTGGAGAAGACACCGGAGGCTGTCTCAGCAGCGGTCTGTGCGTTTTCAGATATCGCAGCAGCGGCAAACACAGCAATCCAAGTAATTGGATCTGGCATTCCTGTGGCTCGACTGGAGTTGCTTGACGAAATCCAGATGGGGGCAGTTAATAACTACTCCGGCTTGGATTACAAAGTTGCGCCAACGCTCCTTTTTGAATTTCACGGCTCAGAATCAGCGGTGACTGAGCAAGCCCAAACTGTAGGCACAATCGTCCGCGAATATGGCGGCGAAGATTTTCAATGGGCAGCCGGGGAAGAAGACCGCAACCGGCTTTGGCAGGCACGGTATGATAGCTATTACGCCTCACTGGCACTCCGCCCCGGATCAGTTGGGTACGTCACCGATGTTTGCGTTCCCATCTCACGCTTAGCGGATTGCATCCTGAAAACCAAGCAGGAAATCCAAGCATCTGGTTTAATCGCACCGCTGCTCGGGCACGTGGGAGATGGTAATTTCCACGTGGTGTTCCCCCTCGATCCCGATCGTCCCGAAGAGTTGAACGAGGCACAACGACTCAGTCAACTTTTCGTAGAATACGCCCTTCAGATGGATGGCACCTGTACTGGAGAACACGGCATCGGATTGGGCAAGATTGACGCTCTGAGGCAGGAGTACGGGCCAGGCGTTGACGTGATGCACGCCATCAAAAAGTCGCTAGACCCACAAAATATCATGAACCCCGGCAAGGTCATACCACTCTGAGTGATATGAAAACGGCATTCAAAAAAACGCTAATCGCCTTTTTTATTTTTATTTTAAGCCTCATTGGGATTCTAATCAGTGTTATCAAACACTGGTCGCAGAGCGGTTCTTTGATCGAAAGTATGATGATGGTTGACTTCTCAGGGCTTCTGCTCAGCGTTACGGGAGCATCAGTTTTGATTCTTATCAGCATTGCCCTAATCTTTTGGCTGGCACACGCTTGGTCAGTCGAGCAGCCCGCATTAGGGGAACAAATCATCCGGCTGGCAATGATTGTGAGTATCTTGCTGATTCTTGTTTTCGGTGGAATGGGAATCGGTCTAATCGTTTTACGTACCCTCTGGACAGTAAATTATTTTTAGAGTGAGGTGTCGGGATTCGGAGATCTCTGCTACAGTAGAATTAAATGACCCTAATCAGAGGATTTTCACTTGCATTTACAGATTCGGATGTGCTAAAATAGATGGGGAGTATATCATATCCCATAACAAAACTTCGACTTTTAACTTATTTTATTAAGGTCACGGTTAACAAATGGAACTCACTGTATATTGTAGGAATTGATCTCCGCGATATACACCAACAGATTGAGAAGGGGTGTCAAAGATTCAAAATAGAGGTCGCCGTTATCAGCAGAAAACGCAACAGCAACAAAACAGGGTGAATCGACAGATTCGGGCAAGGCAAGTCTTGTTGATCACCGCCGAAAATGAAAAACTCGGACCCATGCCCGTTTATGAAGCACTTGGCCGTGCACAAGAAGAAGGACTTGATTTGGTGGAAGTCTCTCCAAATGCCGATCCGCCGGTTTGCAAAATTATGGACTACGGTAAGTTCCAGTATGAGAAAAGCAAACGGGCAAAAGAAGCGAAAAAGAAACAAGCCAAAGTTGTCCTGAAAGAGATAAAGTTTCCCTCTGTAAGAACTGGAGATCACGACTTTCAATTCAAGCTGCGTCATGCCCGCGAGTTTTTATCAAATGGCTGGAAGGTCAAAGCAACCGTTAGATTCAGTGGGCGTGAAATGCTGCACACGGATCTCGGAATGGAAATGCTGCGGCGATTTGCAGCAGATGTTGCAGAGGTCGGCGAGATTGAGTCGCCCCCACGGATGGAAAGTCGCTCTATGTTCATGGTCTTGACGCCAAAGTCAGAAAAGTAGAGGAGCACCAGTCAGATGCCAAAAATTAAGACACATAAAGGTTCAGCCAAGCGTTTCAAAATCACAGGAAATGGGAAAATTCGTAGGCGCAAGGCTTATTCCAATCACCTATTTATATCAAAAACGGCGAAACAGAAGCGAAATCTCAGGAAAAGTGCACTTGTGGATGAAACAAACGAGAAAAGGCTACGTCGCTTGCTTCCCAACTAGGTGGTTGTCAATATCGTTTTTAAGGAGATTGTAATGTCAAAAGTAAAAACAGGTAGTGTCCGTCGCCAACGCCGCAAAAGAATCATGAAGCACTCAAAGGGCTATCGCGGTGGTCGCAATAATCTGAAGCGGTCTGCGATGGAGGCTGTCGAAAAGGGTTGGAATTACGCTTATGCCCACCGGAGAGCGCGAAAACGGGAATTCCGGCAGTTGTGGATTGCCCGTATCAATGCCGCCGCACGGATGCACGGCTTATCCTATAGCCGTTTTATGAACGGATTGAAAAAAGCAGGAATTGACCTCAATCGCAAGGTTCTCGCTGACCTCGCTGTCCATGATGAGGCTGGATTTGCCCGTATTGTGGAACTTGCAAAAGGATAATAAAATTGAGTTTGCGTAAAGGCTATGAAAGGACAAAGTAAGCGGTTCGAGTCTTCTAATTAGAGAGGATGCGTCACCGGCTGAAAGCGCATCTTTAGAACGAGTCGCCGAATTTCATCTTGGAGCCGCCGAGTTGAACGCCGATTGTGGCAATTAGGTTCGTGCCGGGAGTTTCACCGTTACTGAAACAACTAATGAAGTGGGCAGATACTATATCTGCCAATAAGGGTGGTACCGCGGGAGTTCTCGACGCCTGTCACTTTCGTCCCTTGGACAAGGTGATAGGCGTTTTTTTTTGCAATTTTACAGGAGACATAAATGCAGCAAGAATTGAAGCAAATCGAAACTGAAGGACTGACAGACCTCGACACTGTAAGCGACTTGCGCGAACTGGAATCCCTACGGATTAAGTATTTCGGACGCAGAGGTTTGCTCTCCACAGTGATGCGCGGGATGGGGAAACTCTCCAAAGCAGAGCGACCGGTTGTTGGGAAACTCGCGAATGAAGTGCGATCGAGTCTCACAGAGGCATTTGATCAAGCCGAAAGAACTCTCAACCAACAGGCGCGCGAGGAACAACTTGCAGCGGAGGCTGTAGATATTACGCTGCCCGGTCGACCACCGCAGCTGGGGAAAAAGCATCCGGTGACACAAACCTTCGATCGCATTCAAGCGATCTTCCGGGGCATGGGATTCCAGATTGCTGAAGGGCCCGAGGTTGAGCATGAATATTACAATTTTGATGCGCTGAATACCCCCGCGGAACACCCCGCCAGAGATTCACACGATACATTTTATATCACTGATAGCTTACTGTTGCGGACACATACCTCACCGGTTCAAGTCCGCTATATGGAAAAACAGAAGCCTCCCATACGGATCATCGTCCCGGGACGAGTATATCGCTGCGATTCCGATGCGTCCCACACACCGATGTTCCATCAGGTCGAAGGTCTACTGGTTGCCGAGCAAGTCACCTTCAGTGAGTTGAAGGGTGTCCTATACGCTTTCGTGCAGCAGATGTTCGGAGAGGGAACGCGAACGCGCTTCCGCCCCCACTTCTTCCCATTCACAGAGCCGAGTGCGGAGGTCGATATCTCCTGCACAACCTGCCACGGCGGAGGGTGTCGCCTCTGCTCAGGGACCGGTTGGCTTGAAATCTTGGGGGCCGGCTCGGTGCATCCAAACGTTTTCCGCTATGTCAATTACGATCCGGAACAGTTTACCGGCTTTGCGTTCGGAATGGGGGTAGATCGGATTGCGACCCTGAAATACGGCATCCCAGACCTACGGCTGATGTTTGACAATGACATGCGGTTCGCCCAGCAGTTTTAGGAATGAAGAAAAAGGAACGCTAGGACGTAGAGAAAAAGAAATGGTTCATGTAAAAACAAAGTGCATGGCGCGAGGAGAAACCGAGTTTTTTCTTGAAAACTTGGTTTCTGTTGCATGGTCTCTTAACATGAGCCAAAGAAATTAATACTTCTTCGCGCCCTTGCGTTAGAGTTCTTCGACCAACGGAGGAAAATGAATCATGAACGTAAGTATCAAGTGGTTAAAAGAATATGTCGATTTCGATCTATCCCCTGAAGCACTAGCGGAGCGGTTGCTGATGCTCGGTATGGAAATCGAATCAATAAAACAGCTTGGAGAGGGACTGGACCGGGTGGTCGTCGGCAGAATCAATGCCGTAGATAAGCATCCACAGGCGGACAAGCTGGTACTATGTAACGTTGATGTTGGATCAGGTACAGACGCCCAAATTGTCTGTGGTGCTCCGAATGCGCGCGAGGGGTTAGTTGCCCCTGTTGCGCTCGTTGGTGCACAGTTGCCCAACGGATTGACGATTAAACGGGCAAAAATCCGGGGCGAGGAATCGCAAGGAATGCTCTGCTCGGAACAGGAACTGGCGATTTCAGATGAGGCGTCAGGATTGATGGAACTCCCCGACGACACACAAATTGGCGTATCAATTGTCGAAGCACTCGATTTGGACGATGTTGTGTTAGAACTTGAGATCACGCCCAATCGCCCAGATTGTCTCAGTATGATCGGGGTCGCTAGGGAAATTAGTGTAACCACGGGAAATCCACTCAGGGTGCCCGAAGTAAATGCCCAACAGGGGAGGACGGATATTCATAATCTCACCAGCGTAACGATTGAAGCACCAGATCTTTGTCCACGTTACGCAGCGCGAGTTATCCGCGGGGTAAAAATCGCGCCTTCCCCCGATTGGCTACAGCGTCAACTTGACAGTATCGGCGTTGGAACAATTAACAACATCGTTGATATTACAAATTACGTCCTTATGGAATATGGACACCCCTTGCACGCTTTCGATTACCATCAACTCACTGAAAACCGGATCGTTGTCCGTTGCGCCAAGCCGGGTGAGAAATTGAAAACAATTGATGCAGAAGAACGGGAGTTGAGCTCCGACATGCTTGTCATCGCCGATGCGGAGAACCCGGTCGCACTGGCTGGTGTGATGGGTGGATTCGATTCGGAGATTACCGAGCAGACGGTTGATGTGCTACTTGAAAGTGCGTACTTCCACCCGCCAAGCATTCGGAAAACATCGAAGGCTTTGGGGATGCACACCGAGGCCTCCCACCGATTTGAACGCGGCGCAGATCCCGAAGGCGTTATTCCAGCTCTCAACCGTGCAGCACAACTCATCGCGGAAATCGCCGGTGGAGAGATCTGTTCACGGATTATTGATGTGTATCCGGGTAAGCGAGAAGTTACCGATATTAAATTCCGTCCGGAGCGCGCCAACTTTGTATTGGGAACTGAAATTAATGCGGATAAAATGCGTAACATCCTGACTCGCCTTGGCTTTACTGTGTCCGATACGTTTGAAGTTACAGTCCCCACCTTTCGGCCCGATGTGAGGCAGGAGATCGATCTGGTCGAAGAAATCGCACGTGTTTACGGCTTCAATAACATCCCAACCACGCTGCCACGAGGCGACATCCCCATTCCAAAGATTGACCCAAAGGAAGATCTACGTGAGCGTGTGAAAACGTACCTCCTACAATGTGGCATGATGGAGGCGATGAATTACGCATTCTATCATCCGGACGTTTTTGATCGTATCCGCCTTACGTCGACAGATCCACTCCGTCAAGCGGTTCAAATTGCTAATCCATTGAGCGAAGACCAGTCGATCATGCGAACAACCCTACTTCCCAGCTTGCTCGCAAACGCCCAGCGTAACCGGAACCATCAGATCAACGACGTGCAATTCTTTGAGTGCAGCAAAGTCTTTATTCCAAACGGAACGGGTGAATACCCAAACGAACCTGAGCGTGTCGCAGGCATCATAGCGGGTAATCTTGGTGCCGGTGTATACGGGGATCCGCTCAGTCCGGCGGACTTCTTCGACATCAAAGGGGTCGTTGAAGGCCTGCTAGACCGATGCGGTATCTCAGATTATACCATCACTCATGCCGACCATCCAGCCTTCCATCCCGGACGCCGGGCAGAAATCTGCATTGAAGATAAAGCGTTGTGCGTCTTCGGTGAAGCCCATCCGGAGGTGCTGGAAAATTACGATCTGCCCCATAAAGCTTATCTGTTTGAACTCGATTTTGAGAGACTGGTCAACGAGGTAGAACCGATAAAACAATTTGAGCCTATCCCAATCTACCCCAGTGTCAATCGGGATCTCGCGATTGTGCTAGATGTGGATACGCCCGCCAACCGTCCGACCGAAATTATTGAATCTGCCGGGGGCGAGTTAGTCGCTGCATTGCACCTGTTCGATGTCTACACAGGCGAACAGGTCCCCGAAGGGAAGAAAAGTTTGGCATTCGCAATTGAATATCGCTCGACAACGGAGACGCTTACGGATGAAATTGTCGATCGGATTCACGGCGGAATTTTGAAACAGTTAGAACGGGAACTGGGGGCGACACTGCGTAGCTGAGTGGTAGGGCAGCGTTTACCGGTGCCACCATCTTCTCTTGGATTTGGTTTTCGGTAGGTGGGGTTGGAGGGATTTTTCGGAGCGTAGGGATTTGAGCAGGTTCGATATTTCCTTATTCTTTCTATCGGTCTCTAAGACCATTTCACATATTGCGACTGCACGTCCCCCAATCGCCGGATCCTGTGTCGCTTGATAGGCAAGCCCACAGATTGTTGCAGCGGCACTATTATATTCGCCCGGCTCGATCCCGCCTGGCAGTTCATCAGGGAGCCAATCAAGAAGGGCAAGTCCAACCTGCCATTTCTGAGATTTTGCGTCACAAATTAGCTTGTGATACAGCAAATCCGCCAACGAATCATCGAGCCAATACGCCTGCTCACAACAAGCAGCCGCTTCGTCATACGCTTCATTGGCAATGTGGAGTTTCGCCAACTCCGTATAAAACGCATATAATCCGTGATCGGTGATGGCGTATACTTCGTGTTGTGAACTCGTCAACCACTCTCCTGCTTCCAGAAATTCGATTGCCGAATTTTTCTCGTCCTCTGTAATAATAATGCCTGTGAGGAGGTGCTTCGCCACCGCCGCATTCGGGTAGATTTTGGTACGACTTTTCATCAGGGGATACGCTTGCACCGGCTTGTCCATCTGAAGCAGCTTGAGTCCCGTTGCGATTCGGAACAGCGAGATGATTGAATCGCTGTTTTTTCGCGCCCTTTCATCAAAAACTGCCGTCTGATTGTCAGCGATATAGTGATTGAGAGATTCCAATTCCGAGTGGATTGTTGGATCGGCAGGCACTATTTCGTGCGCCTTCGCAAGGAACCTCTGGGCAGTAAAGAGTTCATCCCACTCCCGATAGATCCGCCCAAGCGACAGATTCGCCTGTGCCAGCAGCGGCTGTGCAACAGCGACAGACGCAATCGTATCCCACGCTTGGATCGCCGTTGAAAGTTCCTTTGGCCCCGTCAGCACTTGGGCATGATTAACAAATCGATCCAACTCTGCCCCGATTTTCGCTCTGTCGAATATGAAAATCTGGTCCACTGGCGATCCCCTCAGATCTTAGGCACTGGCGGATACCCAATCCTCCGTGTTTCTCTCAAATTCCTCAGCAACTTCATCGGAGATAGTATCCTTGATAACCGTAATCAGATGGTCTCGGAATTTTCCCCAATCAGTGCCGCGCCCGGTAAAGCGATATCGGCTGTCGATTTCGACAAACATGGTGTCATTCGGTTCGTGATGTGATTCAAAATAGCGATTGACTTTCATAATTTCCTCCACAAAAAGAAAGGGAAAAAGTGAGAAAAGACAAGAGACAATTATACGCTTTCGACCTTGCACACTTTCACACCCACACACTTTCTGTTTTTACCCATTGTTTCGTTCTCGTGTCATCCCGTTTTCCTGTTATCATCCTTACCCCTATTTGCCGCCGACCGTCCACTCACTAATTTCCCAGCCCGATTCTATTGCAACCTGCCGTAACCCTTTGCTCGGATTGACGACGATTGGGTTACCAACGCATTCTAGCATAGGCAGATCTGCGCGGCTATCGCCATAGGCATAGCTTGCAGCGAGGTCAACGTTATACCGTTCGACAACAGTCTGGATAGCGCGGACCTTTTCCATTTCGCTTAAAGGCAGCGTTGTCAATTCCCCCGTAAATTTTCCGTGTGCCTCCTCAAGTTGTACAGTCAGCGCAGCGTCCGCCTGTAGATAATCGGCAAGGGGTTGGATGATAAAATCAAGAGAGCCAGTCACAAGCACAATCAGATCGCCCCGGCTTTGGTGTTCATGAATACAATCTAAAGCGGCAGGGAATAACTTTGGACGCACATAAGCCTCAAACTGCTCACTAGCAAGCTGTTTGATGCCCTCCGCTTCTAATCCTCGGTAGTTACGATAGAAAACTCGGTTGAATCTTGTGCGACTCACTTTGTCTAGAAAAAAGTAGTAGACAACTTTCAACGCAAACCAAGCAAGCCAGAAGGGACGTAGAAAGGTAGGAAGCAGGTGGGAACGAAATTGGACGTAATAGTGGACAATAGTCGTGCTCACGATGGTGCCATCAACATCGAAGAAAGCAGCCGTTTTTTTTCGCTCCGTTGACATCTTACGCCTCACGATCTAGACAACCTGCTCGTCCCAATTTATCGAGGATCCTCGCTCCGCGTAGCGGAACGGGACAATGCATCAATCTCAGCTCTAACGGTGTCGGCGAGTTTTTTGTAAGTCTCCTGTTCCAGCCCTGAAGCAACATTCGTCGCCTTTATTTCAGGTCCGCTAGCCGGCGCAATAGGTTTGCCGAAAGTCACCTGAATGCGGCTCTTACGTGGCAAATTTCTGCCTTTAGGCAGCGCATGATAAGTGCCGTTAATATAAGTGGGGATGATCGGGGATCCGGTTTCATAAGCTAACAAGCCGAGCCCGGGTTTGAACGGTTGAAGTTCCCCGGTGACAGAGCGGGTGCCTTCGGGATAAATCAGCAAGCACTCGTTCTGTTTCAGCACCTCTTGTGAAATTCGGAGTCCCTGCAAGAAATTAGCATGCCGATCGAACGGCACGAATTTGAGCAGTTCACCAGAAAACCATGATTTGAAACGGGTGCTAAACCAGTAGTCTTTTGCAGCGAGAACCCTCAAGCGTTTGGATTCGTCACCCAAAACAGTCATGACCGCGAGCGTGTCGAGGTGACTTGAATGATTGGCAGCGATGATATACGGCTGTTCACGCGGAAGGTTTTCCAGTCCATTGCACTTAATCGAGAAGTAACACCGATAGATAGCCCACACACTGAATCGGAATAGCCCTGCAAGCATCATAGACAAAGGTGAAGATTCAGATTGTTCAATATAGGCAGAGATTTCTTCGTCAATGGGAGGAGGGGTGGGTTCAGATTGTAATGTTTTGACTGTCTCCGTCACGTCACCAACCGTCTGGATTTTGGCAATCAACTCATCGGGAATTGAACGTTGCAATCTCGATTCTAGCAGCAATAGCAATTCCACCCGTGCCATTGAATCCAGTCCGAGCTCTGTCCCCAAGTTGCTGTTCAAATGGATCTGATCCGCCGGCAGACGCGCCAAACGACTGAGTTCAGAAATAATAACCCCCTCGACCCCCGCAGGTGTATCAGTACCCACCGTTGACTTTAAGGCGTCCTCGGTTCCATCGGTAGCCAGAGTATCTTTGACAGGATCGGGCTGCGGGGTCACCTGTGCTTGTCGAGAGAGCTGTGCTTGCAAAATCTCTTTAACACGTTGGCGATTTACCCCTGCGTCCAATGTCTTGGGCAATTCAGTATCCCAAAAGTGCACTGTTTGGATATGCTGATAGGTCGGCAAATCTTGGGCGCGTTCCTGAATGTGCTGGTGGATGGCTGTCTCAACCTCGGCCCTATCCCGATTATCATTTTGAACTGGAACAATAACGGCATGAGCTGCTTCAAACAGATTATCCGTACTCATGCCAACGACGCAGATCTCGGAAATCAAGGGGCTGTGTTGATAGAGTGCTTCAAGTTCGACCGGGTAAATATTTTTACCGGCACCGGACACAATCACATCTTTGCTGCGTCCGGTGAGATACAGATAACCTTCTTCATCAAAGTACCCCAAATCGCCTGTATAGAGCAACCCGCCTCGAATCACCTGTTCTGTCACCGCTTCATTCCGATAGTAGCCTTGCATCAGGCTTGGGCTGCTAGCAACAATCTCACCAACGCCATCTTCGTTAGGGCTAATTATCTGGAGTTGTACGCCTTGAACCGCCGGTCCGACCGTTCCCCGCCTGCTTTTGTAGTGCGGATTTACACTCAGGACAGGAGAGGCTTCCGTCATGCCATAGCCTTGATAAATTGTTAATCCAAACTCCATAAATCGATCATATACTTCGTCCGGTAATGCAGCACCGCCACTGACCAAAACGCGGATATGCCCTCCCAATGCAGCTTGAATCTCCTCAACAGTTTCTGGGTCAAGCGGAGCTTCCATCGCTTCGGGAGACTGTACGACATAACGTTTAATCGTATCGTACAATAGCTGGAACAAGCGCGGCACCCCAATAAGCACAGTGGTCTTGGTTTCCCGCATGATCGCCAAAATCGAGGTCGGTCTCAAACTATTGGTGTATGTAATGGTTGTACCGGCGTAAATCGACATCAAGAAATTGCAGGAGAACCCTAGGGCGTGATACAACGGTAGCACGGAAAGGAATCGATCCGTATCTTCGGGAGGCAGCACCCGCGAAACAGCCACAACGTTTGCAATGAAGCCCCTATGCGAAAGCATTGCTCCTCGTGGATCTACGGTTGTGCCCATTGTGAAGATGATCGACGCAACCGTATCCGGATCGATGTCTACATTGGGGAAATTATCAGGGACAACAGGAAGTTCCGCCCCTGTGGGAGCAGTGATCTCAACCTCTTCATATTCAAAAGACTGGCAGAAACGATTGATATTCAAGAACTCTGGTGCTGCGGATTTTGCACTCGGTTTTGCGTGGGTGTTATGTAAACGATCAATGCAAGCTTTAGAAGTTAAAATCGCCTTCGCTTCAGTGTATTCTGCAAGCGCGAAGATTTCTTCTTCAGCGGTCTGTGGGTCAATTGGAACCACAATAACCCCAATCTGTATAGCGGCTAAATAAGCGACACCCCACTCCGGCTGATTTTCAGCAAAAAGGATGACCCGATCGCCTTTGCGGTACCCCCGTTCCCACAGCGTAAAAGCAACCTGCCGCGACACCTGATAGAGTTGACGGTAAGAATAGCGCACCCATTCTCCATTTCGTTTCATCTCCAACGCAATTTTATCCGGAATGGATTCTGCCTGTTGGGCAACCAAATCTATCATGGTCTGATCCTCGATCAGTTTAGAAGATCCATTGATAGATTGCTCCTCGGATTCCTTGCGCGCTCTAAATTCTTCTTCGGAGGAGGCATCCGCCGGTAATTCGTCGATTTGATTCGGTGTCGGTTCGCTAATTCTTTGACTTCCTGATTCGTCACCTAGCTTGAGAAAGTGTCGTTTGATTCCTGGTATGTGTATTTCTTGGAGATAACGTCGCCAATCAATGCGTGAAATGTCGAAATTGAACTGTTGTTGGTCTGCACGCGAAAGGGAATCGTAAAGGGCTTCTGTCTTACCGATTTCAAACTTAAAACTGAGGCGGACATACGGACCATAAATCTGCACATAGTGTAGCAGGGTCTCAATGGCGTTCTTTTTGACTGCGAGGCGGCGGTCCTTCCGTTTCGCCCATCTCAATGGAATGCGATTGAGCCAACGACTAGCTGTGTCGAGCAAGCGCATTTTATAACGTAAATCATTTTGAAATTTCGCCTCGTCCGGAAATTTCCACACAGGAACAGGTATCGGTTTACCGTTATCTAACAATGGCTGTCGCGTAAAGTAGTCGTGAGTGATATTGACGATATCACCAAAAGTTAGGGGATTGCGTGCGCCACTTGCTATGTGATAGACCTCAATGCCTCGCCGGTGATAGGTCTGCACAGTTGCCGCTAAAATCGCATTGATAACAAAATCAACAGGAATAATATCAAGAATACTATTTGGGTCACCGGGAAAGTCCGGCAAACGTCCTTTTCCAAAGCCCACGATAAGTGGATCCGCCATACGAAGCGTACCGCCGAGCCACCCCGGTTCCGGGTCTTCAAGACTGCTTTCCATAATTGATTGCCGAATAATTGCCGTCGGCAGGTCACCTCGCGTCTTGGCAATCATCTGCTCGCCGAGGGCTTTCATATAGGTATAGGTATCGTTCCAACCTCGCGCATGAGCACGTTTCAAACCTTCATCAGTCAAACGCTGCTCAATCCACTTCCCCCGTACGATATCAATCTGCCTATTCAGCTTCTCTCCTGTTTCAGCACCTGAATTTCGTAGGGCTTCACGCCGGAACTGATCAAGCTTCTCAGGCTGATTTGCTTCATCTCTGACCTGTTCGCTCAACCGCCGGATATCTTCAATTTCGGCTTCTAGGGTTCCGGGGATTGCTTCCCCTTTTTCTGCTTTATATTGCTCTGCATAAGTTTCATACGGTGGGTGCAATTCTTCGGGAACCTGTCCCGGTTGAACCCCGCGAACATAAGCGGTCGACACGTGCAGAAAAACCACATCGTTACAGCCTCTTGCCAGTTCAACAGCGTACTTTGACCCAAGCACATTGCTCTGCAAGGACGCATCGATCGGTGGATCAAATTTGACGAGACCACCACTGTTAATGAAGATTTCCACTTCGCGCTGCAATGTTTCATAGTCGGTATCGGAGAGACCGAGCCGCTCGTCCGCCATATCACCCTCTACCGCACAGACCTTTTCACGAATCCACTCGTCAAACCGTTCCCGGTGAATTTCTCTAAGCTTCGCAAAGACGCTCGAAGTAAATACCTCTTTTTCTAGCCGATCCGTTGCGGTACGTTTTTCTCCATTAGCTCCAGTCTGGCTGCGGATGAGCAGGTAGATCCGTTTTACATCAGGAAGCGCAGTGAGAATTTTCCCCACAAGTGCTTGCCCCAAAAATCCGGTCGCACCAGCGATCAATATCACTTTACCATGAAAGAATTCAGAAATTGTCTGCATATTATCCTTCGTTTTCAGCCAAATTAAACGACGAGACTCGTCACCATAAGCGTGCCAGCACACTTATACAGTTTTGAGGATAAGCCATTATGTCATCTCATCGCTGAGGGTGTTTTAGTATAAGCGATTCAACGGCTTTCTGTCAACGACAAAACATGAAACTGATATAAAGCGGTTAGCTCGGTTAAGATTTATCCGCCTCTAACTCTAAATCCAGTTCTGCAATATAGGACTGGGGATCAAGTCGTACTAATTCGTCCTGTTCTGGGTTCAAGAAAATCATGTCGTAACCTCCTTACGGTTATGGTCTTCCTTGGGAATTGAGAATTTGAAATCATTGGATTCAGCTCAAAGTGGACCTTAGAATTAATGAAACACGCCAAACCGGGGCGGTTAGGAAAACGAAACTACCGTTCTCCCGTTGGGTAGGCACTGTTTCCAACTGTGCCGATGCGGTGCGGTTGGAAACCGCACCTACCGGGGGCGCAAGTGTCTATCTGTTTTTAGAATTCACTATAAAGTCACATAATTTGTAGTAGTGGCCCTTCGGGTAGTTTAACATTGTCAAGATGGTAGGGGCAATCAGAAACTGACATATCCGCCGCAAACAGGAATACACTGTCCTGTCACGTAATCCGAGAGATCTGTAACGAGAAACTCAACAACTTTCGCACAATCCTCTGGCATCCCCATGCGGCGTAGTGGGATTTGTGGAAACAATCTTTCGCGTGTTTCGGGACTATTCCTGCCACCGGCGATGCCACGTGATGAAAGAATGTAGCCCGGTGCAATGCAGTTCACATTAATGCCGTACGGTCCCAATTCGGCGGCAAGGAGGCGAGTGTACTGCACAACCCCTGCCTTTGAAACGCTATACGCCATACCTCCCCCATTCCAAGCACTCCATAAACCCGCCTGCGAACTGACGTTGACAATCCGTCCGTAACCTGCCTTCTTCATCGGAGAACTTACCGCCTGACAGCAGAGAATCGCGCTGCTGAGGTTAATGCCCATGATATAGTTGTAATAGTCTTCTTCAGTGTCCGATGCCATCGAAGATTTTGGTTGACCCAACGCCCCACCGGTGTTGTTGACAAGGATATCAATGCGCCCCAGCTTGTCCACAATCTCGTCAACCATCGCAAAGACCGCATCGCGTTCTGTAACATCAACTTCAAAGCCGAGTGACCGACGACCAAAATTTTCGATCTCCGCCATGACGGTTTCCGCCGTCAGTTCTTCGTTATATTCTTTCGCTGCGTCGAGATCAATGTCGTTAATGACAACATCCGCTCCCAACTGAGCGAGGTGGAGCGCGTAAGCTCTACCTAACCCACGTCCTGAACCGGTAACAAGTGCAACCTGTCCATCTAATTTACCCATCAAAATCTCCTTGTATACATGAAAATGAAGTATAGATATCACAATTTCAACAAAGTTCGTAAGGAACGCAGATCTGCGTTCCCTACGAATGGGGGCGGAGAATCGCTTATATTTCTAGGGAATGGAAATCTCCGTTCCTTATGTAAAATGTCAACAAAACCTACCGAACAACCGCAACCTTACCCGACCTACGGGCCACTTCGCTTTCTCGTTTCGCTTCCAAGACGTAGATATATACCCCGCCAGCGACAGATTCGCCTGTTTGATTTGTGCAATTCCAAACGAAAGCTTCATCGAGTGAGGCTGACTGTTGACCAACCACATTGTACAATACATCCGTATAGAGCAACCCCCCGGTGACATTGTAAATCTCCAGCGTAACATCGGCGGATTTGGTGAGTTGGAATGTAATGATGGCATCATGCGAAGTGGGATTCGGATATGCAATAACCCTATCGGCAAAGTCGAAAATGTCCTGAGTAAAGAATTCCATCGTCTGGCGTGCTTCATTGCCGGCTCGATCCGTCGCGCTAACCTCAAGAGTATGCCTGCCCGCCCCCAGATCACTTGGGAGGTAGGTCAAGTGTCCCGTCGTATCCTCGTATAGGAATTGCACCGCCCGATTATCCACCCACAACTGAATGACATCAACACCGGAGCCTTCGTCGGTAATTTCATGCACTATAAGGAAGCGATCGGGCTGAACCTCTGCGGAATCTTCGGGAAAAACAGTATTTATGATAGGCGGCATCCGATCTACAAGAAGGGCATAGCTCCCGAACCGATCGGCGGTGGCTTCAAGCATACCGAGTTGGTTTCTGAATCCATTCAGCGGCAGCCATTGCTGGAACTGGCTGTCCCACTGAAACATCGCAACCCCGTTTTCGCTCTTATTGTGTTCTAGAGGAAGTGGAAGTGTAAGCTGAAATGAAACACCCGCTGTCTCCACAAGAGATTCGATAACGTAGATGGGTTCCAATATTGTCAACCGACGTATATCGGCGTTTTGTTGTTGTGCGCGAATCGTATTTCGATCTGATCCGTCCTGACTTCGTAAGGTAACTTGAGGCGCGACATCACCTTCAAGTAGCAGAACGCTGGGCCCGTCATCAATAGAGAGGAGAATTGTCTCCAATCGAGAATCCTCTCCCCGAATCAACCGCGGGAATTGAACATCTTCAAAAAACCGATTCTGATCTGTGAAATAGCCGCGCACAGGAAGCACTTGTCCATTGAGAGAACGCACTTCGGTAGAAAACGTAAACCCTGTTTGCGAAGAAGAAATCGGAAAGTCAAGGGCATAGCGAAAGATCGATTGTTGGTTTCCCATTTTCAAATCCGCGTTCAGCGCTTCACCTGAAACGCTGAAATGATCGAGATTAGGTGTATACCCTAAACGCGCACCCGATGGAAGAATTTTAAGGACAGGACCTGCCGCCAATCGCTTCGTTGTAGTTAGCGTGATTCTGAGTGTATGGCTTGCCCCTTCAACCCGTTCCGCTGAAATCGACGCTTGAAATGGGCGGGTGTCGACAGCAAACGTAAAATCAATTGATGCTGCTGAATTGCCTGCGGTATCCTGAACCTCCAATTTGAAGTGATAAGTACCGTCGATCAGTTCGGTCAGTGGCGTGTAGGTGAATTTACCCGTCTCTGGTTGAAAATCAAAAAGACCTCCATCAAACTTAGCAGCCCCCGGACTGCCATTGAAAACAGATGTTTCCTCACCAAAGCTGAAACGAATCGTCAACGGATCTATTTCCATATCATCAATCAAGAACCCTGTGATTTTTACGTCTGATCGACCAAGAAAGGCACCATCGGGCGGCAAAACCTCCGTTATTGCCGGTGGGCTAAGATCTATTTCAAGAAGCGGATCCTTCCGCTTATAACTGATATGACGTTGTATCTCCGTTCTACGTCCCAACCGGTCAATAGCGGTCACAGTGATGAGATTGGCTATCTCCCCCCCTACACCCTTAGCGGAATCTCTCTCCTTCAATCGCAATGTGCGCTCAAAACGCCCATCTACCTTGAGGGGGATAGTCGGCCCATTAATCAAAAGCTGTGCTCTAGGATCACTGATCTGGCCGGACACAGTGACATAAGGCACCTCTAGCAGAGCGAAATCAGTTGGAGATATCAATGTAATCTCTGGCGGTTGGCTATCATGCACAACGGTCCGGGTTACGCTTGTCTCCAGACCAATTGGGTTTGTTACTTGGATCTCGATTCGGTTTGAGCCTTCGCTCAAGGGCAACTGCACCACAAAGTTCCCCTCCGAATCAATAGGTAAGGACATCTCCACCTGTTCAGATTTAAGAATAACGACGTTCGATTTTTCCGTTGTCCCCCGCACTGTTATCTGCTTCTCTAATGTCAACAGATCCTCAGATGGGTTAGAGACCTCTAGGCGTGGGTGTTCATTCTCAATGAAAATTTGGATTTGGTCCTCCGCTTCACCGCCTTGCGTCGAAACAACGATAAGCCGCACAAGGAATTCCCCACGCAACCGTTGTGCATCCCACTGTCCGAGAAAACCGGTCTCTGTCACTGGCGCTGTCGCTCTGCCACCAATCTGACGCCACCCGGTTGAGACAGTTGTTCCCTGATCTGTGGAAATAGAGATATACTCCAAACGATATTCCTTGAACATCGTGCCTCGAGCCAGTCCAAAGATATCAACTTTGCCGCTCAACAGTTCTCCTGTATCGGGACGATCGATTTTCGCTTCCACTGTTGAGTGCGCCGGGAAGGCATAGAGTAAAGTGGTAAAGCTGAATAACCAGAGCACAATTGCCAAGAACGTAGAGGCGAGCAGAATCGAAGAATGGAAGGATAGGTGGGTGGAGAGAAAGGAAGGATTCGTTTTACGTTTCACAACTCCGTTCCAAGAGGACAAGGATCGGACCTACGCTCCGAAGATACCAACAACATCGCGTCATGGTTCTAGGCTCAATCAGCCCGGTGTGTCATGCAACACATAGAATATTTTCGGGGCGGACAGATCTATCAGGGGGTCACATTTTACGTTCTACATCCTGCGGAAAAGCCCGACAACCTTTCCTAAAATCTGGACGTCAGCAACGATAATCGGAGACATCACTGAATTTTCAGGTTGCAGACGAATTCTGTTTCCATTACGGAAAAACCGTTTCACTGTTGCTTCATCATCAAGCAATGCGACAACAATATCTCCGGTATCTGCATAATTTTGTGACCGCACAATCACAAGGTCGCCCTCAAAGATACCAGCTTCAATCATACTTTTCCCGTTGACACGTAACGCGAAACAGGTATCTTCCTTGACGACCTCCCGCGGTACGGGTAAAGTACCTTCAACATTCTCAGAGGCAAGTATAGGTTCACCGGCGGCAACTCGTCCAACGATAGGGACTTCGACCGCCGCTTGTGGCAGCTTTTGCGGCACAAACTCCAAAATTTCGATCGCACGAGGTTTCTTGGGGATGCGTCGTATGTAGCCTTTCTTTTCGATTGCGTTTAGGTGATCGTAGGCACCCTTTTCAGAAATGCCAAAGTCCGTCCCAATTTCACGGACGGTCGGCGGATAACCTGTATCTTGCACATGCTTCCGAATAAATTCAAAGATCCGGTCCTGTTTTTTGGTCAATGGTTTTCGCATGATCGTCTCCTAAATCCTATATAGATACTTTTATGGTAGATTTTAGAATTAATGAGACACTGCAAATCGGCGAGGTTAGGAAACCGAACCTACCGTTCTCCCGTTTGGTAGCCCCCCTATTTCCCTCCTGCTTGCTTTCCCTCCTGCTTGCGGGGGGGACTAAGGGGGGGTAGAATAAAGGGGGGTGCCGATGCGGTGCAGTTGGAAAACGCACCTACCGGGGGGCAAAAGTGTCTATTTATTTTTATGATTCACCATAATATACTATACATAGATTAAGTTGTCAAGAAAAAAGTGTTGACCGACACTGGCTTTTCTCTATTTTTTTATCGCCTGAGAAGGTTTGCCCGCATCTTCACCTATGCACTGTGCTATCTGGCTATTCACTCGCTTTTTCAGTGTTATCTTCGTGATAATCGTAGGGATGATTCCGAAAAATATAGTCAATCGGCTTGTCAGTAAACTCAACGTTTGGATCTATCTGGCAATTTTCAAAAACCTCCTCACAACCCTTGTTGAACTGTACCTGTTTCTTGTGTCGGAACCAGTGGACATTGTGGACCATCGCAATCATCTGTCTAGGGCGGTCAGAATAGTTGGGCATCCCCCGGTGCCAAAGACGCATATCCCTGATGAGAACACTCCCCTTCTTCGCATTGCCACGCACCGGCGGCGCAATCTCCCGACGCGCTTCGACCAGCCGCTCATCGACCTTAATTGTTGCGTCATCCAGCGCAACATTCGTGTCCAAGTGCGATCCGGGCCAAAGCTCAATGCTGCCATTATGCTCGGTGACATCCATCGGCGCAGCGTTGATAACCAAAGATACCGCTGGATGCGCCATTTTCAACCCTTGCCACAATTGTCCGTTATCCACATGCACCGGTTGTGTGCCACTGCCGGGGCAGTTGGTGTTGCCGGTGTAGCAGCTGTTAAATAAACCCTCACCGAGAACTTTTCGGGTCACCTGTATCACCCACGGATTAGCAACTATATCACGAAAAACATAAGGAGCAAAGGGCGGTGGATCCTGCTGAAGGTGTTGTTTGACGAAGTTCACCGGAAGGACTGATGCTGTCATCAATGTGTGTAAATCTTCATCCATCTTTTCGCGGAGCAGATCCAAATGGGCATGCGATATGATGTCTGATAGGATGACATACCCATCCTCACGGATTGCGCGGACCGCTTGATCAAGGTGCGTTTGGGACATCTCACCGTTGGCGAGCTCTTCGGGACTAATCGTAATCTCCATCGCTTCTCCTTCATAGGTTGGTTACTCAAGCGAGATAGTATCAGACACCTATCGAGTGGTCAAGTGAAATATTTAGCTCATCTATTCAACCGATCCCATAGTTTTTGATATGGGCATTAAAAATAAAACGCGAGGACGCCATGACGCAAGGGCGCAAGGAAAAACCGATATCTAGGGCGTGTTGATATTTGGCAGCACGTAGGTTGGGTTGAACACGGAACAGTGAACCCCAACAATATCCTAAAAAAACACAAGAGTTGGTAGGGAACAACTCTCGGACTCTCCCCGATGGAATCGGAACAGGCGGAACGGAGATCTGCGTTTACTACAACCCGGTGGATTGCGGAAGTCCTGACCTATTAAAATCCTAGCGTCCCCGCGTCTTTGCGACATAGCGTTAAATTCAGAGAAAAGCCTACATCTACTTATTGAGTAATTTTTTGACACACCCCCGAATGAATGCTATAATTTTATGATAGGATTTCTGTAAGACAAGTAAGCTGGGATCTCCAAAGGAATTTCACCATGCCTACACTCGATTTCAAAGGGAAACAACATATCTACTCCCACCATCTCACCGTCCCTTACTGTCCACTTAAAACGGATGAAAGTCTCTCCTGTAACCCATCCGGCACCGATGACAACCTCATCATCCACGGCGATAACCTACACGCTCTCAAAGCGTTATTGCCCCGCTATGCGAACCGTATCAAGTGTATCTACATTGACCCCCCCTACAACACCGGCAATGAGGCATGGATCTATAACGACAACGTAAACAGTCCACTGATGCAGAAATGGCTTGACCAAAACGCTCCCGTTGACAACGAAGACCTTGAACGGCACGATAAATGGCTCTGTATGATGTGGCCGCGGTTGCACCTGCTAAAAGAGTTGCTTACCGACGATGGCGTAATTTTTATCTCTATTGATGATAATGAACAACACCATCTGCGGATGCTAATGGACGAGATCTTCGGTGGGGCAAATTTTATTGCTTGCTTGCCGACTGTTATGAATCTCAAAGGTAACAACGATGAATTCGGGTTCGCCGGGACGCATGAATACACTTTTGCTTGGGCTAAAAACAAGGATTTTGCTTACATTGGCGAATTTGCTTTGGAAGACGAAGATTTAGAGCCATGGTTAGAAGATGAATATGGATATTACAAAAAAGGGGCAGGTCTGAAATCTACGGGCGTGAACGCCCCAAGAAGTAAAAGACCTAATTTGTACTATCCGATATTTGTTAACGAAAGGAATGAATTAATGGTCATCCAGAGCACCGAAACTGAGAATTATGAAAAGATATTGCCAATTACTAATGGGGAAGAAATGAGTTGGCGATGGAGAAAAGAAAAAGTGTCTGCCGAAACCTACAACATTATAGTAGAAAGGACGAGTTCTGGAATCAATTTATCCAAGAAACAGAGACCTAGGCTCGGCGATTTACCAACTCAAAAGCCAAAATCTTTGTTTTACAAACCTGAGTATAGTAGTGGTAATGGAACCGCTGTATTGCAACAAATATTCGGTAGTAAAGTGTTTAATAATCCTAAGCCCATTCAACTGTTGAAAGATTTGATTGCTCTTTCTACTAAGCCAAACGACATCATTCTTGACTCATTCGCTGGTAGTGGAACCACTGCCCACGCCGTCCTTGCTGTGAACAAAGAAGATGGTGGCAATCGAAAGTTTATTCTCATTGAGTGCGAAGATTACGCTGACACCATCACCGCCGAACGGGTCCGCCGGGTTATCAACGGCGTTGATACTGCCAAAGATGAGACACTCCAACAAGGCCTCGGTGGTAGTTTCACTTACTACACACTCGGTGAACCGATCGACGCTGAAGGGCTGCTCATGGGAGATACCCTACCGACTTATGAAACTTTAGCGGGTTATATCGCTTACGTTGCAACCGGCAGCTCGCTTAAAGACATCGTCCGTCGGGGGGATTACTTCTTTGGCGAAACAGACACCCACCTTTTTTATCTGATTTATGAGCCGAGTCTTGAGTTTTTAGAGAGCAATCGGGCTGCCCTTGATGGGAAACGTGCAACGCAAATAGCTAAACACTGCAAATCAACAGGGAAAAAGGCGTATGTCTACGCGGCGCAGAAGTTTATGAACCAAAAAGAGCTCACTGCCATGGGTATCACCTTTTGTCAACTGCCTTATGCTCTCCACCGAATTACGGATACATAAAAATGGATCTTAAAGCTTACCAACAACAGGCATTGGAGATGTTAGAACGCTATTTAGAAGCTCTGAAGGATGCACGCCAGACAGCGGATGAGCTCTCTGCCCTTAACCTTGATAAACTTCCAGCGATTGCAAGAGAGCAATTAGTCGCCTCAGCACATAAAGCAAAGGATTATCCGCGCATCGCATGGGATAGTTTGCGAGAAGCAGCGGTATTGCCGGGCATCTCAGAGGACAGTGGGCAGGACCTAATTCCAGAGTACATTCCACGTAAAACAGCTTCCGGTGAACCCATTCCGCATGTCTGCCTGAAGGTGCCCACCGGCGGCGGAAAAACATTGTTAGGTGTAGAGGCGGTGCGTCGTCTCAAAATCGGTACCGGTTTTCTGCTGTGGCTTGTGCCCACAAAAGCGATTTACACACAAACGTGGGACGCTTTTCGGAACCGTGAGCATCCGTATCGTCAAATTCTGGAACGCGCATCCGGGGGACGGGTCAAGCTTTTGCAAAAAGATGACAGGTTCACCCGGCAAGACGTTGAAGATTACCTCTGCGTGATGATTTTGATGCTTCCATCTGCAAACCGAGAAAAAAACAAGGAATTTCTCAAGATATTTCGCGACAGTGGTGGTTATGGGTCCTTTTTTCCGCCGGAGGACGATATTCAGGGACATCAAGCACTGTTGGAAAAGCATCCAGACCTTGACACCCAAGATTCTTCCGCAGGAGCGATCTATCATCGCAACTCTCCGAACAAATTGATCAAACAGAGTTTCTTTAATGTGCTAAAACTTCTGAAACCGACGGTGATTTTAGATGAGGCGCACAAAGCGTACGGCAGCAAAAAAGCCGAGAACAACAAGCAATTTGTGGAGGCGGTGAATCGGCTCAATCCACGCTTTGTATTGGAACTTTCTGCTACGCCGAAACTCGGCATCAGCAACATCCTCGTCAACATCTCCGGCGTCGCCCTGAAGGACGAAGAGATGATTAAACTCCCGATTCAACTCAGGAATTTTAACAATCCGGATTGGAAGTATACGTTGGCACAGACAAAGGCAGAACGCGACGAACTTGAGGAAGCTGCAAAGCAGTTTGAGAGCACCGATAATCGTTACATCCGTCCTATCGCCGTGATTCGGGTTGACAGAACCGGCAAAAATCAACGAGACAATATCAGAGTCCACGCAGAGGATGTCCGTGACGAACTTCAGAACCTAGGGGTAAATCCAACACACATCAAGGTGAAATCATCGGATCAGGATGAACTTGCCGGGCTTGATTTGCTGAGCTCACTTTGTCCAGTCCGTTACATCATCACGAAAGACGCGCTAAAGGAAGGGTGGGACTGCTCGTTTGCCTATCTGTTAACACTCCTTGATAACACCACCGCAACGACAGCGATGACGCAACTGATGGGGAGGGTGATGCGCCAACCACATGCACGCGCCACAAACCACCCGAAACTAGATAGTTGTTACGTCCACTGCTTCAATCAGAAAACTGGCGAGACAGTCAAAAACGTCAAGAAAGGGTTGGAGGCAGAGGGATTAACAGGCCTAGCCAAATTTGTTGAGGGGCCGGAGCAGGAACAGGCACAGAAAACCATCCACCGCCGGCAGCAATATCGCTCTATGGATATCTTTCTGCCTCAAGTCCTGCATAAGCAGGGCCGGGGTTGGCGGCCCCTTGACTATGAACGCGACATCCTCAGTGCGATAGACTGGACCCAACTCGGTCCCATGGAACCCGTTGATCTTGAAGACCAAGAGCGTCTCCAAGAAATCTACGCCACTATCCACCTGCAAGAGGAGACAGTGATTGAAAAACAGATGCAAGAGAGGGACGAGAGTGGGCCCGACCCGAAATTGGAAATCTCCTTTTTCGTGCGCCGTTTGGGCGACGTTATCACCAATCCGTGGATGGCGGCCCGGATCGTGAAAGCGACCCTTCAGAGATACCGAGAACGAGGTTATGATGAAGCCGCGTTGTATGCCAATCGGTTGTATCTCTCGGAAATCTTGAAAAATAATCTCCGAGAGCGCATTGATGAACTCTCCGAATCCGTATTCCGAGCGAAACTTGGGGATGACCAGATTCGGTTTAACTTAGAAGCGGATGTAGAATTGAACTACAAGCTTGAAGAAACCCTAGATGTCATTGTCTCAGAAGAAGATAGACCGTTGACCCGTTCGCATGGCGACGATTTGCAACTGAACCTATTTGAGCCTGTGTATGAAGGAGAATTCAATAATTTAGAGAAGGACTTCGTTATCCATTTGGATCAGAAGAAAGCGATTCAGTGGTGGCACCGCGTCGCGGCAAAGCGGGGATACTTTTTGCAAGGATGGCGGCGGGAACGGGTCTATCCAGATTTTGTGGCGTGTGTTCAACACCATAAAAAGGGTCCCCAACGGATTCATGTCTTGGAAACCAAGGGGCTGCAACTCAAAGGAAATCCCGATACGGAGTATAAGCAGAAACTGCTTAAAACCTTGGAAACAGCCTATCGAAATGCCAGCGTGCATGGAAAGATGGATGTTGTCTACAACACGAACAAAACGATATCTTTTACAATGCTATTCGAGAACTCATGGCAGACCGAACTCAACGAAGTAATGGCAGATAACCACCAACTAAGCAGCTAGTTTCTGTTGACATTTTACATAAGGAACGGAGATCTGCGTTCACTACGAAATATAAGCGATTCTACCTTCTGCATCGTAGGGAACAACGATCGTTGTTCCCTACATACGCCCAACGTAATCTGAAGGGCGTAAATCCTATTCGTTTTGAAGTGCATTAACATTCTGTTATAGAGGTGAATTATGAAAAATGGATTTACTGCGGAAAAAGACTTATCACAGGTGAGCCCCCAGACTTCTCAACCTGAATTGACCCCTCGGCAGAATAAAATTTACCGGAACCTGCAAGATATAGGACCCGAAATCGCTGCCTTTTATCTGGACGGGGTAAAGATGCTGCGCTCCGATAATTTTGAAACGGCCCCCTATCTGTTGGCACATATTACCCGGGAAATTGATGGAGGTTTACGAGACATCCTATCTAGTAAGGAAGAAAAAGCAGAGATACAGAAACAACTTACAAAGGAAGTTTTAGCCAAGATAGGAGACTATAACACCCTAAAAGAATACAGAGGACATATTGCCTCAATTTTGGCGGCTCTGCGTATTGATGATGTAGATGTACTTTCTAATCCTGATGATGCAAACATACGTTTTGCGGTCAGATGGATCGAAGTCACTGGACAATTTAATAAGTTTGCCCATCGTCACGGCCCTTGGAAAGCCCCCCGGAGTCGAGAAGAATTTGAACATCTCTGGTACGATTTTGAGGAGGTATTAGCAGATCTGGTAGGAAGCTATTTGAATCTCCTGAATAGGTTGGATCGGATCCTTGCATATAAGGCACCAACTCCGGCCATAATAGAGACTCTGCCCAATCTGTTAGAATCCGATGCGAGACAGGCGTATTTTTTCAGAGAACTTAAACATCCTGCATGGCTGAAGCCCCTAAAAGACGCAGGCTGGTTTAATCCAGAGAACAATCCTCTGCCTTATGAAGTTCTAGATAGTCCTGGGTACTACCGCACTCCCGTCTGGTATGCTCTAGAATATTTGGAGAAGGTCGCTCATCAGCCGGAGTGCTCTGTTGACCTCCTTGTGGATATCGTCAATACCATAGTTGACTATACTAACAACACCGGAAAAAGCATCGAAAACGATAGCACAAACCGGAGACTCATCAAAATTATAGATGCGCTTCCTATAGATCGGATAGGACGTAAACATATCACTTTCATGGGCACTGTATTGAAATCGAGCGGGGGATGGGTAAGTATGGAGATCGGTGAAACGATTCTACCTAAGTTTCTGAGTGAAGGTGAGAAAGGTTTATCCCTTGATCTGCTCAAGGTGATGTTTGATGCCAAAGTTGTTAATCATTGGATACGCCCTGGCCGGCTCAAGGAAGCGATTAAACAACAGGAGCAAGCGATCTCGGAATTATGTGGGGTTGAAACCGCGCAGATTGCCCTTGAACGCATCCGAACTCTTGTTGATGAAGGTACATATCTATTTGATTTTATAGAGAGAATTGAAACCACTCCCACTTATGGTCCCCAGCAATACTATAATGAACTATTGGTTAGTTTTACCTGCCGTTTGTTCCATCTTGCTCCCCCTGATAGCATTGAAGAAACAATAAAGTCTCTGTTAAAGGAGGGAGTCGCAGCAAAACGCGATTACCAAGACGCAAAGGGCTCCCTTGCTATTTTTGGCAGAATCGCACTCAACACCATCACCCACCACTACGACCATTTGAAAGGACTGTTCTGGGAATGGGAAGGCAATCCGCTTGAGGAATATAAGTTAAAGCCTGAACTTTATCAGTTAATCGAAACCCACTGCCTCGATTTTGATGAAGGCGAGATTGACCAGATATTACACTGGATAGAATCTTGTAAATACAGAGTCGCCGAAGATGACCAAGAGCGCGCTAAAGTTGTGGCTCTTTATAAGCGCAAATGGCTCACTGCACTGTTGAAAACCGGTAATGAAAAAATTATTACTACCTATCAGCATTATGAGCAGATCAATCCAGTAAAGATTGAACACCCTGGACTGTTGTGGTGGACAGAAACTTGGGAAGGGGAGTCCAGTCCGAAGACAATCGAAGAGTTGTCCGATATGTCAAATGCACAAATCGCCGGGTTTCTAAACAGTTTCAAGAAAAAGGGAATTTCTGGTCCGTCAGTTCCCACTGAAAGGGGATTAGCGGAGACGCTTGAGGAATGTGTTGTGACAAGTCCCCAACGGTTTGCGAATGACCTACAACCTTTCCAAGGTACTCGGCTCTTTTATCAATATTCGATATTGCAGGGATTCTTGAAAGCTGGGCGCGATAAGAAAAGATTCGATTGGGCAAAGCTGCTGGAATTTATATATCAAGTCGTTTCTTCAAAACAATTTTGGACAGAACAGTATGAGACACACTATGACCAGAACCATTGGATTCTTGAAGCGGCTGAGTTGATAGAATCAGGTACAAGAGACGACATTAACATGCGTTTGATGTTCAACTCTTGCCCCTTGCTGAGAAAATCCTCATGGTTCTTGTAGATAAGGCTGAACCGAGCATGTCTACCCTTAAAGATCTTCCCTCTGCTGTTCTAAATTCAGCTAGGGGCATCGTGTTTTTGGCGATGGTGCATTACGCCTTACGATACGCCCGAATTAACAATGCCGAGCAGGGAAGCCTATGGCCTCAAACCATCAGAGAAGATTTCACCGAGAGACTGGACAGAAGTGTTGAACACTCACTTGAATTCTCCTTCACGCTTGGCAACTATTTGCCTAATCTGTTATATCTTGATAAGGAGTGGGTGGTCAACAATATAGATCGCATCTTCCCCAAGCGGGAGGAATCTCACTGGAAAGCTGCTTTTTCGGGTTATCTATTCTGTCCTCAAATCTCTGAGGATCTCTATTTTTTGCTCAAGAAACGTGGGCACTATCAGAAAGCTCTCAACACTGACTTTGCGGATCGAGGGGTATTGAGCGGGCTTATTGGGCATGTTTGTACGGGTTGGATAGAAGATCTGGAAACATTTAACGACAAAACCAGTCTCATTTATCAGTTGATAAATAGCGGTAACCCCAAGTTTCTCTCAGAGATAGTTCATTTTTTTTGGAGACAACAAGACGACACATCCGATAAAGTTAAGTCAAAGGTGAGACCGGCGTGGCGTGTCTTGATTGAAGTGCTTTCCCCAAACAGTTCCAAAGCAGAATATCAGGAAATTCTAAGTTCGTTATCCGGCTGGCTAGAGTTAATTGATAAAATAGATGCAGAAACTCTAGAATGGCTGAAGTTGTCCGCAAAGTACGTTGGGCGGGGTTTCGACTCGGCATCTTTTGTTGAGGCTCTGCGGGAGCATGTCCCTCAAACGCCGAAAGCGGTAGGAGTGCTTTATCTGGAAATGCTTAATAACAAGATATATCCAGAGTATGACCCGACTGACATCCAAGAAATAGTCCGTATTCTGTACAATCAAGGGCATAAGGAGGATGCCGATGAGATCTGCAATTTATACGCAGCGGCGGGGTTCGACTTTTTAAGATCGTTGTACGAGGAATACCAGAATTGAGGTCAATCAGGAATCGCCCGCGTGAATTATTTTTGGCTAGATGCGAATGCAATCGTCAAACAGTACGTTACAGAGACTGGAACACCTCTAATCAACCATCTCTTCACCCATGTTTCCTTAAACTGGATCTTTTGCTTGTTTGATAGTATGGACGAAACTCGCCACGTCTTTGTCAGAAAGAAAAATGATGGGAGAATTACCATAGCGAAATTCAATCAAGTAATTCAACAATTCGAGATAGGATTCATCCGTCGTACCGATGTGAAGCAAGTAAATCCGACTGAAAATCAGAAAATTGCCTCCCGGCCATTCATTGAGACATATTCTATCAACAGCACCGACGCATACATCCTACAATGTGCACTTGATGAAGCAGATAACCTGCGGACAGTCGGTGATGATCTAATTTTTGTGAGTTCTGATAGACGCCCTCTGACAGCCGCAATAAATGAAGGATTGCTCACTTTTAATCCTGAAACCGGTAATCAAACAGACCTAGATGTCCTTATCAATTCGCCGTAGAAGGATTAGCACTAGGATTTACACAGTTGATATAAAGTGTCGGTTTCGCTTGACTAGACAGCGGGTCCGAGCAAAGAACGTGGCGTAGGTTTTCTGACCTACGATCAGATTGGGGATCTCTCGGATTAGTCGAAGTCCTATTTTATCTGCGAAAATCTGCGTTTATCAGCGTCCATATCTACTTTTAGAACTGAAGCACATAAGTCCTAAATTTGAAAATCTACCAAGTTTTATATCCAACACTAAGAGAGGTGTAAAGATGGCAAGAGTCAATCGAGCAATTGAACTGCTCGAACAGGGTCAACCAGTCTATTATTCCAGTCCAAGAGAACTCAGCTACGAAGGCGGTGTGGCAGCCTCCCAGACGTGGTCGGATTATCTTGTGGTCGAGATGGAGCATGGAACGTTTAACCTCGCGGGGTTGGACGCATTTATGAAAGGCATAGCTGCAAGCGGTCCCACGAAAAGTGGACATCGCACCCCGACGGTCATCACCACGCTGCCGACGGACGGCACGGACGAAAATGTCATGCGTGCAAATGCGTGGATGGTTAAACAGGTCCTTGCGAGAGGCGTCCACGGCATCCTACTATGCCATGCGGAAACGCCCGGTGCTGTGAAGGTGTTCGTTGAATCTGCTCGCTATCCGATCCATACAATCGGTGTCGGAGCAGGGCTTGATATAGGACGTCGTGGTGCTGGTGGACAGGGCAATGCGGCAGCAATTTGGGGCATATCCACAGAGGAATACATGGAACGCGCCGATGTTTGGCCCCTGAATCCAGACGGTGAAATCTTTCTCGGCTTGAAGATTGAAAACAAGCGGGCATTGAACAATGTTGAGGCGACGGTGCGGGTGCCGGGCATAGCCTTCGCAGAATGGGGACCTGGGGATATGGCATTATCACACGGTTATTTCGATAGGGATGAGTCGTCCTATGCAGAAGTGAGCGCAAACGCACGTAAGCGTGTAAAGACTGCCTGCGACGCTGAAAATATCGCGTTCCTAGACGGTGTGACTCCAGAAAATGTTGCTGCGAGAATTGACGACGGTGTTCGCATCCCTTCATGCGGTGAGGAAGTTGCGAATATTGGGCGCAAACACACCAATCGCACAATGCCTTGGTAGGAATGAGAAGTGAAACGGACCGAGATTAATCCTTGAGAAGCTGTCTGACCGCTGTTGCGGCAACCTGTGTGTCCTGTAACGGCTTGATGGGACTTTTGTCTGTCAAGGCAGTCTCAAGGCTCGTTCCCAAATCTTCAACACCAGACCACATCACCGAGGCATGACGCATAATTTCTGAATAGACTTTGCCCTGTTTGGGACGACGCTGGGTTTTGTGGTCAACCTCTAAAATAATCACCCGCTTACCGCTGCTTGCAGCCTCGCATACCATTGAAAAACTATCTTCGGTAACGATAATCACGTCCGACAGGGCGAAAATTGTCCCAACCGGATCCGTGAGCGAATTTTCGCCATGTGCCAGCACAAGGATTGGACAATGTTGGGTGTTTGAAAGGCGTTTGGCAATCAGATTTTCAACAGGAAGCGGAGTTCGACGCGAGGTTGTCAACAAAAATTGATTATCCCATTTCGTTGCAAACTGCTGTAAGACTTTGATGAGGCGCGCTGCGGTTGTTTCAGTAATTGTATCGTACCGGTCTTCGCCACCAATCAGAACCCCGATGCGTTTCTGATCCGACAGATCCAAATCTGCCGAGAGTGCTTTGCGTTGTGCCGCCAGTTTTTCTGGGTGCACTCGATTTGGAACGCCGAGCGTCTTGCAAACGTTGGCTTTGTTGCTGCGGGAGGACCAATACATTCGGGGAAGGATAGCAAGATCGAAGTGGTGAACCCCGACCGGTGAGGGCCGACGGCACGTAACTGTCTTTGCGTCGAAGAGTTGTCCGATGAGCAAATTAGGGGCAGCGACAGATGAACCGGTTGAGAGGATAAAATCAGGCTGAGCGGCATAGATTTCAGCCAATGTGTCTCGCTGGAGTGCCATGTGCAAGCAGGCTTTGATAAGCCAACGAGGTAATTTAAATCCACCGAATAGACGTGTTAACACCCGTAGCAGATTATCTCGCTGCTTACTGCGAAACCTCACATCAATCCAGTGATATTCGCACTCCGGCATCCGCTCGATCACGCCTAAAGATTGGTTATAATGACCGGGCTTCTCGTCACTCAAAAGAATAGCTCGCATAGAAGTGATTAGATGGTGTCTCGCTCAATGTGCAACAGTCAACAGTTCATCAGCAGACCTTTCGAGAGTTGAATTGATTTATTCAATAAACAAAGATATTAATCACGACAGAACTGAAAAGACCAAGAGTCAACTTCCGTTAGAAATCCGCCAACGCTATCTCCTCTGAAGCAAAGATATCAATACTTTGGGATAAACCAATTATATCGAAAACCTGCCGCATCTGATTTGATGGGTGGGAAATCCGTAGGGCTTGTCCCCTGTTGCGCGTTTTCCAAACTAGTTTGACAATGACACCAAACCCGCTACTAGTGATAAAACTTTGCCGGTCAAAGCAAAGCAAAATTTTTGCTGCATTGGCACTTTGGTCATAAGCTGTGTTTATCCCTTCTGCTGAGTCTTCCGTAAAATAACCGGTGATGTCAAAAATTGAGATTTCTCCATTGTGCCTGACTGTTACTCGAGGTTCCGACCGCGTATACCGCATATAATGTAATCCGTTCTCCTTTCGGCGTTCAAGGCAGACAACACTTTCAAGCTGCCTGCGATGAAGATTTTAGCCGATCTGAGAAAAATTGTCAATAAGGTAGATAGAAATTTGTAATTAAAGGAGAGCATCAATGACCAGTGAAATCCGGCAGGACAAACCATTTTCTGAGACAGAAACGCAACAGATCGTCAAACAGTTCAATCGTGACGGATACTATTTCTTTGGCGAGGTGTTCGCCTCAGAAGAGGCAGCCACGCTTAAAGAATTAATGGAGAAAAAATATAACGATCCGCACATGCACGATGAAGCGGGCGACCATATCCGCGGCATTAGCATGATGCGCATGTTTGAATATGACAAGGTTTTCCGAGATCTCATCGTGCGAGAGCCTTATGTCAGCCTCGCCGAGGCAATTTTGGGTGCGGACTGTCACATGATGTCTCAAAACGCGCTACGTTACGCGCCCGGACAGGGAGGTGGGTGGCATAGTGACGACAGACTTCATTTTCCGCTGCCCGATGATGTGCCTCGACACGACCCCCGTATCACACTGCCCTGCTTCGTCATCAATGTGCTCATCCCGCTCATCGATATTGAAACGATTGACGACGGTCCGACGCAGGTCGTCCCTGGCAGCCATTATTCGGGACGTAAACCACCCGCTGAGGAGAATCCAACCTTTGAAGGGAAGGGACCTGTCAGTTTCTTCACAAAGGCGGGTGGTGCTTATATGTTTAATAGCCAAGTCTGGCATCGCGGCACCCCCAACAATAGAAATCAGATTCGGTACGTTGCAGCGGTCACATACAGCCAGCGGATTATTGCACAACGGCTCTATCCGTTTATCGATTACCGGATGCCTGATCATGTCTTTGAGGACGCAGATGAACGGCTGCAGCGACTGTTGGGGAGGCATAAGAAGGGAGCCTTCGGCTAGACGCATGAACACATCACACCATGAAAAATTCTTTGAACTCATGTCCAAGAGATCTGCTTTAATCGATCTGAGGGAAGATAAACAGACCAGCTTGACTGAAATCACTCGCCCGATTGATTGGAACGCCCTCTTCGGAAACGAGAATCCCGTCGAGATAGAAATCGGATGCGGTAAGGGACGCTTTCTGCTTGAAGCCTCAAGGCAACACCCGGAGACCAATTACGTTGGTGTCGAGCGAGCGTTGAAATATGTTCAACACACAAAGGAACGGTTGCTGAAAGGAAATGCTACGGGGGTTTTCCTTATTTGGAGCGATGCTGCTTACCTTGTTGATCGTTACGTTGGAGAAGGCACCGTCAATGCGTACCACGTCTACTTCCCAGACCCTTGGCCCAAGAAACGGCATCACAAGCGGCGGATCTTCAGAAATGAGATCTGGCTTCGTGGACTGACTCGGACCCTAAATCCGACTAGGGGGCGTATCCACGTCGCCACTGACTATGCCGAGTATTTCCATGAAATCCACGAATGTCTAACGCATATGCCGCCGTTGGTCTACCTATCAACTGACTCCCTTGAGATAGGGCATATCCCAACTAGTTTTGAGATGAAGTATCGGGCGGAAGGACGGAAAATCTACCGTGCAATCTATCAGATGGATTCAGCTTGAATGGCTTTTCACGTATCACGTTTCACGCGCTTTACGTTTTGCGCCTTTTTGATATGAGTTTTTTTTACACATCATCAAGCGGATACAGTTTCCGCCCCAGATTGTAGAACGGTAACTCTTTACCGATCGGATCATGCACACTCGGCTCGGACACCGCATGGATTACTCCTGCCCATGACTCAAAACCCGCCCGAAAATGTACTGTCGATTTGACCCCAATGTAACGCATCTGGCGGGGGTCTAAACCCATTGTTCGTGAAAAAGCGGTGTCGAAAGGCTGCTCGCGCTCTGTAACTAACAGCACATGAATCCCATCCTGTCGGATATATGCCGAGGGCCCCATACTACTTTCCAGCCCAGCATTTCTCGGTCCATCGTAACGGAATCTACCATCTGAAAGCGTGATAACCTCTACCGTCATGCGAATCGGTTGCCCTTGAAGGGGGGTCGATTTCGCACCGACATCTAAGGTCAGCGTTGCTCCTACACCAGCCTCTTGGCAAGCATGCACGGCCTCCGGATCCACGATGTACAGGATACATGCATCCTCCAGCCCTGCTTCGATGAACGTCTGTAACATACCGGTGCTATCACCCGGTGAACCACCACCGGTATTGTCATTCCGATCGGCAAAAATTACCGGAAATTTCCCTGCTGCTGTCGCCTGCGCTAGTGCTTCACGGGTCGGTGGCATCGGTGCCTGCCAGTCAGCTCGACGCTCCCAAATCCACGCTGCCAGTTCATCGGCATACTTTTGCGCCAAGTCTGGATCGTTGTCGGTGACGATATAAACCGATGCGCCCATATCCGGGATGTCAGCCAACGGATAGCAGGTCGCGATCGAACCGCAAATCACGCCCGGTTGTGCCTCGATTCTGTGCAATTCAGCAATCGCTTCCCGCATCGGTGAGTGTGCTGTGACCTGATTCAATCCCCAGACCAACGGAATCTGGTGCAGTGCCATGGTAGGACGCGAACCCTCTCGGTGCATACGCACCAGAACATCAGCGCATTCGCGGGCACGTTCTGCCTGATCAATCTCTGGATAAGTCTCCCTTCCAATCAACACATCCGCCATCTCGATCATGCGGCGGGAGACATTAGAATGGATGTCTAACTCCGCCAAGATAGGCATTTGGGGGCCAACCAATTCTCGCACAGCACTCAGAATATGTCCCTCGCCATCGTCAATCCCCTCTGCCACCATCGCACCGTGCAGATCGAGCAGAATCCCATCAATGGGGCCCGCTTCAGCGATCCGATCCAACATATCCTTCAAGATGGCATCGAAGATGTGTCGCGGGGTTGGACCACTCGGATGTGCGTTGGCATAGATTGTGGGAATAAGCTCAAATCCGTGCGCTTTTGCGCCTGCAATGTATCCACCGATGGTCGTGTTGGTGCCACGAAACTTGCTGATGATTTCGTCTCCGGTTAGATAGCCGAATCGTTGATCACGGTAGCTCGCCCAAGTGGTAGCAACAGTAGTAAAAGTGCTGGTCTCATGACCGATTGCACCGGTAATGACTCTCATTGGCTTCGTGCTCCTTTTCTAAGCGGCATGACAAATGCCACACTCGGTTCCTCGCGCTCCATTGGCTCTACGGCAAAGCCCATAGAGAGTTTGAGTTGATGGTTTTCTGGATGATCCACGTCACTGACAGATCGGACTTGGTAACAGTCAAGCTCCTTCGCTCGTTGCAGTGTGTATTCCTGAAGTGCTCTACCAATGCCTTGCCGCCGATAGGCTTTCTTCACGCCAAACGCAATAATTTTCGCTTCTCGCAGCCGCTTTCCATTCATTTCAATAGGCGGATGGTCACGGTCATGGGGACCAATATCCCAAACGACAAACATGAGAAATCCAACGATACTCTCATCTTGCTTGGCAGCTAAGAAGTAGCGTGTGAATCGCTCAAAATGGGGATTAAATGCCCATCCTGTTTGGTTTTCTTGCGCGATCACATCAACCAGTTCCTGCCATTCTGGATGGTCGGGCGTCATCTCTTCGATTGGGAAAGGCGGTGATTTGTACATCTGCTGGCTGCTTTCACTCGATTTGTCAGATTAACTGGTTTGTTTTAACCTAAATAGACGTACTATTCTGGCATGTTGGTCAATTTTGGGCAAATTCTCTCATGACGGCAACGCTTCCTCATAAAATCGCTGCCAGTTACGATACATCACGTTGGCGATGTCCGCCTCAGCATAGCCACGTTTATCAAGAGTATCTGCAATTTTTTGATAATCTGCTACTGTGTCAATTTCGTACGGGGCACCATCGTTGCCTCCCTGACCGTCCGTGTCCCCGCCGATGGCAGCGTGCTGCGAATTGCCTGCCAACTGACAGACATGATCCATGTGATTTACCAGATGCTCTAACGTAACCGCCTCTCTTGGGAAGACGCTGCGACGTGGTGGAATATCCCCGCCCCAGTCGATACCGCCTTCTGCGTAGATCATCCACGTATCCATTGACGCACCGATAATACCACCGCGTTCAAGAAGGGCTTGGAGTTGCTCGTCGGAAAACTGTCGCTCACCGGGTGCTAATGCACGGCAGTTCTGGTGACTTGCCATCACCGGTCCAGAGAATAGATCCAGCACCTGCCAGAACGCTTCATCAGCAGTGTGGGTGAGGTCGAGAACCATCCCCAACCCATCCATCTCACGTAGCAGCGGTTTGGCGGGAGGCAACAACCCACCGGGTCTGCCTGTGCCGTGAGAATAGGTGCTGATGCCGTAATGTGCTAAGTTGATTGTACGCAGTCCGCTCTCCCACCATTCGTGGACATGTTCGGGCCAAAGGATGGGATCGGCCCCCTCCATGCCAAGAACCATACCAATTGGTAGATCTTCATAGTTCGTGGCTTCTGACCACGTTTGTATATGTTCGCTGAAATCCCCGCGGGTTCTCAAGATACGTGCCTCGCCTTTGCACTCCAGAATCCGATAATAGGCGAGGTGTGCTTGTGCCGCAGCATAGGCGACATCACCGCTCCTGTAACCCCAGATAGGGCTGTTTTTCCGTTGAATCCGTCCCGATATTTTAACCAATGCTGCCGCAATTTTTCCCCGTCGCATCTCCGGAAGCGAAGCCATTGTTCCGGCAGCGGGCCACCGATCCTGCTCCCGCGATCCTTCCTGAACCGATCGGACCTCCGCAATCGGCAAAGTCAGATCTCGATTCAGATCAATCGCACCATACGCCATCGGATAATCGCCGTCAAAAATTAACATGATTTACCTCTACCTTCATCGTAATTGATTATTAAATAAATTGAGTCGCCACAAAGTAGTAGGCATACGCTGTATGCCGTAATCCTTGAATATTTGGAGCAGCGCGTACGCGAAGAAATCACATTTTATCGGGAGTGAGTCAGCCACGCAACTGATACGCAATCGCATAGGCACACTTATGAACTCCAGAGTTGTTAGGCTCAGAACGATGCCACGTGTAATTGGTGAAGAACGCCGCATCTCCCGGCGACATAGGCAACAGCACCTCCCCGGAAAAATCGATCTCCGCTATCGGAATTCGCCAGCGCTTGAACGCTTCACCGCTTCGAGCGTTGTGATAACTTGGCTCATCGTAGTAGCCTTCGTGTTCGATTAGCGTCCACGATTGCTGTGTGCCGGGCATGATCGCCAGAGCACACCCATCTATCCCTACCTCATCGAGCGCGATCCACGAATTGCACCCCTGCTCAGGTGCCAAATGCCAATAGAACGAATCTTGGTGGAAGAACGATTGACCGCTGATGGCACGATGCTTAATCAACGCCTGATCGGTGAAACGTTCGACCGGACCGCCGAGCAGCTGTTCCATCACGCTCTGCAAGTTTGGATGATCAGCTATCGCCTTGAAAACATTTTCCCGCATTGCGGGACGTTGCACACCAATCGGAAGGAAACCGTCCTTCTTATTTCGGAATTTCGACGGATTCAGCACCTGAAAATGGGTGTCGGGCCAATCGTGATTGCCAGCGAGCAGATCCATGAGACGTTGACGCACACGACAACCCTCTTCGGGCGAAATCAATCCACTCACAATGGTATACCCTTCGGTTCTATATTGCTCTATTTGTTCTTCGGTCAGCTGCATATCGCCTCCGCCAATTATGCAAATTGTATTATCCCGCTCCCTCTATACCTTTTATCTTTGCAAACACAAGTGTATCCCGCAATTCCCCGGATGGCGAAAGGGCATCATTTCGCAATGTGCCTTCCAATTTGAATCCCAGCCTGTTGGGGATATGCTGGCTCCTAACGTTTTTAGCGTCACAACGAATTTCCACCCGCTTCGCTCCAAGGGTCTCAAACGCAAATGTTGTGATCGCCTCCGTTGATTCAGTGATGTAGCCCTGCCCCTGAAAACGCTTTCGACACCAATAACCAATCTCAAACTTGGGAATATCCCAATTTATCCGATGTAAGCCGCTGCTGCCTACCATCGTGTTTGTATCTTTGAGAAAAAGCAGCAGCGCTAAATCTTCTCGCGCCAAAAATTGACACTGTGACCGGCGGACAAAGACTTCGGATTCCTCCAAGGTGGGCATCTGCTGTGCCCATGGCATCCATATTTTGAGATCGTCGAAAGTTTCGTGAACAGCAGCGTTCATCTCCGCTCCATCCTCCGGACGAGGGGCACGGATGGTCAACCGGTCTGAGTCAAATGATTCTGGAAAATCGAGCAGTAACGCATCCATCAAGTCTCCTCCCTTCACCTCTAATCTAGATTAAAATAGCTATAAACGAAAGTATAGCAGATTACGAGTAGTCACGCCACATGAAAAAATGTGTTGACATCGCCTTAAAATCGGTATAGATTATTTAGACAAACAGTCAGTTGAAGGTGTTGTAAGAAAAAAATAAGACAGAAATATTCGGAGGGCAAAAAATGAGTGATATGAATGTTGGTATTGTTGGATTGGGTTGGGTCGCCGGGGCGCACATTGAGACCTTTAAGGCGGTTCAAGGTGGAAATGTCACAGCGATCTGCTCCCGCCGTGAACACGACGAAGCGGCATTGGAAGTAGAGTTTGGCACACCGCTGAAAGCCTATACGGACTATGAGGCGATGATAGCAAATCCAGACATACACATCATAGACATCTGCACCCCGCATCCGTTTCACGCGGATCAGGCTATCGCCGCAGCGGAAGCAGGGAAGCACCTAATCATCGAAAAGCCAATCTGCCTGACATATCAGGAGGCCAAACGGGTGCGCGATGCAATACGAAAAGCGGGCGTGGGGGTATGTGTCTGCTTTGAGTGTCGATACAGCGCACACTTCACAATGATCCGCTCGGTTATTGATGAGGGGTTGCTCGGCGACCTACACTATAGCGAGGTGGACTACTACCACGGCATCGGACCTTGGTACGGCCAGTACGGTTGGAACATCAAGAAAGACTTCGCCGGTAGTAGCCTGTTGACGGCAGGTTGCCACGCGCTTGATGCCCTGCTGTTCTTCATGGATGAAAAGGTCGAGGAGGTAACAAGCTACCACACGCAATCGCAAGGGAAAGATTTCGTCCCGTATGAATACGAGACAACCAGCGTCACGATTCTCAAGTTTGAAGGCGGGAACAAAATTGCGAAGGTAACTTCCTGTGTGGACTGCCTCCAACCTTACTACTTCCATATCCATCTGGTTGGCAGCGAAGGCAGTCTGTTAGACAACCGAATCTACTCTGCGAAATTGAAGGGCATGGACAAGAGTCGGTGGAGTACACTTGAGACTTCGCTTATCGATTCAGGGGATGTGAGCGATCACCCGTATGAACCGCAGTTCCAAGCGTTTATTGATAGCATCGGCACAGACGAACCGATGCCCCTAACCGATTTCGATACGGCGTTTGAATCGCATCGCGTTGTCTTCGCCGCAGACCTCTCAGCGGTGGAAGGGCGACCTGTCAAATTAGCTGAATTTGATTAATAGTGGAACTTACGCAGTTGAGATCCTTTATGTCTCGTAATAGCAATTCAACCGCTGTATTTCGTAGTGAACGCAGATCTGCGTTCACTACAATCTGGAGTGCGTAAGTCCTGGATAGGAAACTCTCATGTCTATTCGACACCTACTTCTCTGGCTATTCTTAGCGGTAGCGGTCAGCGGTTGGACGGCTGAGGACAAATTTCAACTCAAACCGCTACAACCGAAACGGCCGACCTCTACCGCCCCCACCTGAAGCGCGTGACCCGGTGAAGGGGCACCGCTTCGGGGAAGTGGTATTCAGACAAAATGGGCGGTATCGCTGCGTTATGTGAATACGGAGAAGGAGCGTCCGCGCTGGAGAACGACGTTGAATCACCGTTTGCTAGACAGATTACAAGTCGGTGTCGAGTACAATCCCGCAGCTTCGGAGATATCGCCACTTTTCAGCCTATTCCTATTTACAGAAACGGATATCCGCCCTGGGCTATTTCTCGGCACCAGTTCCGATCGCATCGGCTCTCCCGCAGGGGAACAAGCCTACTTTGTAACTGCTACCAAACGACTACCGTATCTGCCACTCTCAGTATATGGGACCGTGAATTATTCTGAATGGGATGGTGAATTCAATTTTCCTTTTGGTGCCAGCGTTGACTTCGGCAAAGGTTTTTCGGTGCGTGGGATGTATGACGGAAAAGAGCCCCACCTGATGTTCAACTATTTTTATAAACAGCACGGGGTCAGTCTGATGTACATCTGGCTCGAAACATTTGGGGTCGCTATGTCCACAGCGTTTTGATCCGATTTATGGGCGGTGATTCGAGAGTGAGCAATAAAAAAGGCGAATGGACAAAACCATTCGCCTAATGAATCTTTGGAGATAGGATTGTGAACTATTCTAACATTAGACCGTCATAAACTCGCCACACTCCCCCATCTTTTCGCATCTTAATTAGACTATCTGGTGGGGGCATGATAGATACGGATATTTCTACTCCCTGTTCTTCACCATCCGGTATCTTAGGGATACTTGGTGCAGGCATTCGCAATAAGAAGTGAAATTCATCACCCACATATTCGCTGCTTACAACTGATGACTGACTTTGCATTTCACGAAAGAATTCAACCATCTCTGGTTCAAGCTGCCTCATCTCCTCTTCGTCCGGAGCTTGGACGACCCCATCTACCTCATGTCGTACTTCTATAGAAATTTCAGAGTCATTATCAGGAAAACCACGTCTCATATCTGCCGTCAATAATGGGCGCATTGCCTCAAAGTCAGAATTCTGCCACGCCTCCATGAAAGCGTACATCACATCTTCAGCAGACTGACCCGTGTCGTCTAATAACATAGGTGTGTCGGCAGTGAGGCTCTCCTCTGCGTCTGGATCAAAGTCCACTTCTGTCCCGAATTGTGCTAGATCCATTTCGTCGGGTTCAGCGAACAAATCGTCAATCAGTTCCCTCTCTTCAGCGGACATTGTTGAAGCAATTTGTGGTGGATTGTCCACCCTTTCTGTATTTTGAGTAGAATCAGCAGTTTGGGCAGCCACTCCTTCAGGGTTGTTTCGTGGACGTGCAGCCCCGCCCTCCCGCGGCGACAAATACACACGCTCCTCAACTGTGGGTGCATTCATCTGGCGGATACTGATATAACCGATAAAAATAAGTGCAATTAACGCTGCTGCACCTACCGTTATTTTAGGCACCGTTCCAATTTTCATGGCAGTTAGACCTCCTGAATAGATTTTTTTTAGGATCGTCGCGGGAGAAACGAAGATACCAGTCAGAAGGTATTGCAACCGTTTGGAGAGTTTCTGCTTGATACGGAAAAGTCGCGACGCAATTGCGTTGTATGACAACCCATGCGTACTAGTCAGTTCATCGTAACTCGTGCCCTCCAGATAGAAAGCGCGGGCAATGTCCCTGTCTTTTTGCGGAAGCGTCTCTATTGTCCGGCGAATCAATTCCCTCTGCTCTAACCGTGCCAATCGCTCATCGGGAGAATCCTCCGTTTGCAGCATCTGTTCGCTCACGTCATCAAGGGATACGGTCTCGCCCTGTTGTTTGCGGAGCCAGTTTCGGGCGCGATTTCGCGTAATCTCTGCCAACCAGCTCTTGAATTTAGTCGCGTCCTCAAGCTGTCTTAATCCTTGATAGGCGTTGAGGAAGGCATCTTGCACTACCTCTTCGGCATCGTGGGAATTGTCCACAACCCCGATAGCAATCGCATAAACAAAGGCATGGTACATCCGCATCAGGTCAGCAAATGCCCCGTCATCTCCAGTTTGGGCGCGATAGATAAGCGTATTCTCCTTAGCCATGGCTCTCCATTCCTCCCTTACATCCTACCAAGACACAGTTCCGAGATTTTTTTTACCACTTTTTTGTGTTGAAAGATATTTTATCTACTTTTTCGAGAGCAAGCAATAAAAAAGGCGAATGGAATGAACCATTCGCCTCGTGAAGTTTTGCAGATAGGTTTGCGATCTAGTGAAAGTGGGCCCCCTCCGGCAGCTCTGACTGCATCCTCTTGAAATCAAACACAGTATCATAAATTAACCACACCCCATTCTCTTTTCGCATCTTAATAAGCTCATATGAGGCCCCGATAAAAACCGTTATGCCCCGATCCGAGACAATCGGCGGCCTATCTAATGCCGGTGCTGTTAATTGGAAGTGGAATTCATCGCCGACATATTTGCTGCTCTCAATCTCCGCTTTACTATTCCTTTCACGCATCAATTCAGCTATCGTGTCGACAATTTCAAGCGGTAGCTCACTAGCATTATCACGGTAGCTATGCCTGTGCTCCTCCGTCATTAACGATTCCAGCACGTCATTGTCGAAATTCCTATACGCCTCCAAATAAGCATACATCACATCTTCAGCGGACTGACTTGTGCTGTCTGAGGGCACAGATATGTCGGTAGTAAAGCCTTGACCTGTGTTTCGCTCAAATTCCGGTTCTGTTGCCAACTGTGTCGTATCCGTTTCTTCAGGCTGATTGAAGAAGTCATCTATTGATTCCACTCCTGCTGCAGGTTCTGTCGCAGCAATTTGTGGCTGAGTACCTCCGCTTTCCGCATCTTGAGTCGTGTCAGTTGGGAGTCCTTCAGGGGTGTTTCGTGGGCGTGTAGTGCCATCCTCCCATGGCGACAGATACACACGCTCCTCGACTGTGGGTGCATTCATCCGGCGAACCCCAACGAAACCGATGAAAATGACCGCAATTAACGCTGCCGCACCAACCGTTATTTTGGGCACCGTTCCAACTTTCATGGCAGTTAGACCTCCTGAATAGATTTTTTTAAGTGTTAATCCGGGAGGAATGAAGATGCCAGTCAGAAGATATTGCAGCCGTTTGGAGAGTTGTCGCCTCGCACGCGATAGCCGGAACGAAATCGCCTTATCTGACAGTCCGTGTGTACTGGTCAACTCGTTGTAACTTGCACCTTCCAGATAGAATGCGCGGGCAATCTCCCTGTCTTTTTGCGGAAGTGTCTCCATTATACGGCGAATCAACTCTCTCTGTTCCTGTCGCGTCAATCGCTCATCAGGTGAGTCTTGAGTTTGAAGCAGATGTTCACCCACTTCGTCGATAGATACGGTATCGCCCCTCTGTTTTCGGAGCCAGTTTCGCGCACGATTCCGCGCTATCTCTGCCAACCAGCTTTTGAATTTCGTGTTATCCTCAAGCTGTTTCAAGCCTCGATACGCACTGAAGAAGGTGTCTTGCACAACCTCTTCGGCATCATGGGAATTTTTCACGATTCCGATTACGATTGCATAAACATAGGCGTGGTATGACTGCATTAGGGCAGCAAACGCCCCTTCATCGCCATCTTGGGCGCGATGGATGAGTGTATTCTCCTTAGCCATGGCTCCTCGTCCTCCCTTACACTCTACCAAGACACAGTTTCGAGATTTTTTCTAGCACCTTTTTATTTTGAGAGATATTTTACCCATTCCTTTACCAAGTAAGCCACAAAAAAGGCGAATGGAGAGGACCATTCGCCTAATTCTAAAGAGGTCTTTTATTCCATAATTGGTGTTTCAAATTATCACTGTCTCCCCAATTTTATACGTCCCCAAAGGGTGGCTTGATTATCTGATACCTCCACCGACAAAGAACGGTCAGGAATGACCCACGTCGGGTTAGTATCCGCCCGCGGATTCCCAGTGAGCTGCTTCTGATTATTCCCATTGGCATCCATGACATAAATATCCGGAAGCTTGCCGACCCGAAGTGCATGGTACGCTATCCAGCTCCCATCGGGAGACCACGCAGGCGCCTGATCGTCCCAAGGGTGGCGCGTCAGGTTCACCACGTTTGCTCCATCCGGGTGCATCACATAGATATCGTCCTGATCCCCTTCCCGGTTAGACTGAAATGCTATCTTTGTCCCATCGGGAGACCACGAGGGTGCAGCGTCGAGCGCGGGGTGGTTGGTCAAATTGACCTGGTTCTTTCCATCAGAGCCCATCACATAGATTTCCCCATTCCCATCCCGATTGGAAAAGAACACAATTTTTGAACCGTCAGGAGACCAAGAACCCACCTCATCAATCCCCGGCGACTGTGTTAAGTTTTTCAACTGGTTCCCCTCAATATCCATGACACAAACATCAGCCATGCCATCTGGTGCCCCGTCCGTGCCGGTGAGAGCTAACCACTTCCCATCCGGAGACCATTTGGGCGATAGGTACGTTTGACCGCCAAACTGTTCCGTTATGCTTTCGCGAAAGTTATCCTCCCCGGGATCCTCAAAAAGTGCTACTATGACTGGCCAATGTCCCTCTTCCTGAAATATAAGATTCTTCCAATCTTCAGGAAGACCCACAGGAGTCTCCAAATATATATGCGCGCTACGTGAATCCTGTAGGTGATAGGCAATAGATTTTCCATCGGGTGACCAAGCAATTGGACCATAGCTGAAACTACTAATCCTCCACCAATCTTCATTTAATCCCTCGGCATCAATCACAAAAACTCCTGTCCTAACCCGATCCCCAAGAGGGAAGCCCTGTCGCTTGGTCACAAATACAATGGCACCGGTTCGCTCGTCGGCAAAAACCTGTTCACTAAAGATACTCCATGCAAATAGACATACCATAGCACCAAGGATCTTCTGATGCACTGAGAGTTGCTTTAACATGTGTAATCCTCCTTGCATTCGTTTGGCACTCATGCGCGACTAAATTCCATCGGGCCAGTAACGAACAGTGTCCCCCATATCCTCAATAAACCTCTCGCTGCACATGAGTTCATCAACACCTTAACCCAGATCTGTTCTTCACCAATATCTACCAAGACACAGTTTCGAGACTTTTTCTAGCACTTTTTTATGCTGACCGAAGGGGCTAAACAAAAAACGTTTCTAGATGCACAAACGAGGGGTACAGTAATACAGATTACGATATTCGCATTTAAGTGGGCGATCAGGACACCGGAGGTCGGTGCTGTATCCATGGGTGCGCCCGCTCAAATGCACCCGACGCTGCTAACACGGTCTCCTCATCCCCTTTCCTCCCCACAATATGGAGACCGATGGGCAAACCGTCGGCGGAGAAACCTGCGGGCACGGTGGCAGCGGGGTGTCCAATCACATTAATCGGCAATGTAAACGCGCCGTTCCAGTACTGATCCGGGAAAATTCTGTCAGGCGACCATTTGCCGGGATACTCACCGTTGGGGAAGGCAGGAAAGCACGATGTCGGCGAAAACAACAGATCGTATTCCTCAAACAGGTCGGTCATACGTGCTTTCAAAAGATCCATCTGACCGAGTGTCCTAGCGTAATCGGTAGCAGTGACCTTCGCACCGTATTCAAGGAGGAATCTCGCAAATTCGGTCATCTGATCTCCATAGGTTTCCAGATACCTGCCTTGGCTGGAATACGAATCCGCCGCTATAATGGCACCGAAAGTGTCATAGGGCGGATCCATCGCCAAGTCGGATTCCTCAACGTAGCAACCGAGTTCTTCAAATAATCGTGCTGCCCTTGAGGTTATATCCAAGACATCGGGTTCCACATCAGCGAAGCCGAAGTCCGGGCTCCAAGTAATGCGGAGTCCTGTGATCTCCCTGTCCACTGCAGCGATGAAATCGGGTGGCGTTTCCCGGAGGGAGGTCGGATCCCTGCGGTCATGCCCGGCAAGCACCTGGAGTAACAACGCAGAATCCCGCACGGCGCGGCTAAGGGGACCGTTCTGAGAGAACATGTAAGGCATCGCAGGACCTTGCAGACCGGTATAGCCGGAGACGCGCCCCTGCGAAGGTTTGATGCCGTAAACACCACATAAGTTGGCGGGTATTCGGATAGATCCGCCTCCATCGCTGCCGGTGGCAAGGGGACACAGGTACGCTGCCACAGCTGCCGCAGCACCACCGCTGGACCCTCCCGGTGTGCGATCGGGGTTCCAAGGATTACAGCCGGAGATGCCCAGACTGTTCTCACAAGTGCCGACCATGCCGAACTCTGGAACATTGGTTTTGCCTATGACAATGCCCCCAGCTTCCCGCACCCGTTCCACTACGGCTGAATCCCGCTCCGGTATCCGATCCTTATATACCACCGAACCCGAAGTCGTCCGTATCCCCTTGGTCATTTGGGTGTCTTTGACAGGGATAGGCAGCCCGTGTAGAGGCCCTAGTTCATCCCCGCGGATAACTGCCGCTTCGGCAGCTTTGGCAGTTTCCATCGCCTCGTCATGGGTCAAGAGCAGGAAGGCATTTAGTTGTGAGTCCAGTCTATCGATGCGGTCAAAATATAACTCGGTCAGTTCTACCGGGGAAATCTGCTTCGTCGAGATCATTTCTAACAGATTGGTCGCTGAAGCGAAAGCCAATTCCGCCTCTATCATGATATCTTCCTTCCATGTATGGTCAGCAGGCATCCGTTACTAACTCGAATAAATTACAGGGGACAGATTTTCAATCAATTATAGTGAATTCAAAAAATAAATAGACATTTTCGCCCTCCGGTAGGGGCGGTTAGAAACCGCACTGCATAGGCACAGTTAGAAACAGTGCCTACCAAACGGGAGAACAGTAGGTTCGGTATCTTAACAGCCCCGGTTTGGAGTATCTCATTAATTCTAAGGTCCACTATAATCACTTACCTGATGAGCCGACTCTGAAATAGCACCGCGGCCCCTGGCATGATATAGTGTTGCCCGTTTGTGGCTGCAGGAGCACGTCGCTGGAATTCGTCAGAAACTCCATGAGCATCGGCTGAATCATGTACAGAACCCATCGATCCCACCCCTCCGATAGCATTGACTTGCGCTTCAACGCTGCGACAAACTTCGACTGCCCTCGTAGATGTATATCTTGTTCCTGGTCCACTGCTAGAGGGCTCATCGGTAACGATAAAGAGTACGAGCTTCCGATCATCAGGTGTTTGCAGTTTGGGTACACCTTCCATAATTGCATCCAACAGATGTTCGTCGCCGCGCTTCGGTCTCTGAAACAGTTTTTTCACTTGTTCAGCACTTAATGGCGGTTGCGTTATCGTAATCAAACTTTCGCCGCCTCCCGACTGTGCCCAGAACCGGATGATTCCAAATCGATAATCTATCCCCTCACTATCCAGAACCTCTACCAATGTATCCAGGCCCGTGCAAGTTTCCTCCACTTTTTCGTCCATACTCAAACTGGAGTCATAAACAAATATCAGATCGATAGGTTGTTCCGCCGTTGCAGCAATATGTTGAGCGATGCGTCTGAAAATTCCATCAATCTTAGTTATAGATTTATCTATCAGAGGGGCATGGTCAACCCTACGTTGATATTTGTCAATAGCGTACCACTTCCCGTCGGTCAGGTCAGTTAACTGCATCTGTATCTCTTCGCTGACTCCGATGATGTTAATCCGAATCTCCTCTTTTTTACACCGATCCAGAATCTTCCCGATAACCTGATTTTTCCCGTCTTTTCCTTCCCAAGACGTTTGTAATTTTGAGTTTGTCACAACAACGAGGTGCTTTTCGGCATCCCACCGGAATTGCAAATCTTCAATGCCTTTCATAATCGCGTCGAGCCCGTGTCCAGCGGCACGACCTTTAAATTTGGGTGGTGGCACATTACGAAAGTCGTCTTCAAGTTCAGTGAGTCCTCGCTGCAACGGTTTGACTGTGATCCGTGATGTTTTACCGGCATTTTGAAACCAAACGAGCCCAAACTGATAATCAACCATCGATTCTTCAAAGGCACTCGCTATATCAACAGTCCGTGCTTCGACTATCTTGCCCGGACCTTTCATCGCCAAACTTCCATCAATAATAAGCACCAAATCTACCACCTGGTTCGCGCTTTGACGGCTTGCACGCTGGGCAATTTCCACGAGGCTTTTCCCAATGTCAACCGTTGGTTCCTCCTTTTTCTTTAAGTCCTCTGGACTGATCATTAACCCTCTTTTACGACGGGGAGGCTGTACCTGCGCTTGTGTGATTAATTCCACGCCATCAAGGCAGACCCAGGCTGCCAACGTCATCAAGGCAATTCGCCACCTCCAAACATGATATTTAGATGATTTCATCAATTCCCTCCATCTATGTGATATATAGCGCGAAACAACAAACCCAATAATAGACTCATTCAGTATCTTCAGTGCCTGTAGTCCGTTTTTTAACCTTTTTCCTTACGGACCAAAAACTAAAAATAAGGCTTGTTTTGTTATGCTGGTATGCTATAATTTATCCTTCACCCAATCTCTGACCAGGAGCGTTTGAACACACAATGAACTATAGAGATCTCCTCAAAAACGCCTCCAAAGCATACTGCCAACGAGCCGCCCGCCGGATAGGATTAACAGATCGACTTCCCGCATCAAAGTTACGCCATCAAATTGTTGAGAGATTTCTTAATCCAGTATCCTTGAAAGACCTGGTGGCACGCCTTAACTCTTACGAGCGTTCAGTGCTGATGATCCTCGCCTTCTCATGCGGGGAAACGGGGGTTCCGTTTCATCTATTCAATCGGAAGGTGAATCAAATGAGCCGCGGTTGGTCCAGCAGAGGCACCGAAATTCTGCATACTCTCGGCGAATCAGGCTTTATTTTTACATTCGCAGCAAGCAGCATGCAATATCACTATATTGTCCCGGCTGACCTGCGTTTGCTGCTACAAGAAATTTTCGCGATGGATATGAGCGCGACCCTTAGGCAGCCCAAAGAAACGCCCATGAATATTCGCAATGACGGTTTTGCACTGGTCCGGGATACTTTTACCTTCCTCTGCTTTGCCTCCCAATACGGAATACGGCAGACGCAACAAGGCAGCATCTACAAGCACACCCAGAAACATCTTCTCAAACGTTTTGAAGTGCCGAATGACACACCAAAAGTCTACGATCGGATCAACCCAGCGGTGGAAAATCCAGATCGTTTAGCTCTAATTTTTCATTTTTGCCGGCACCAAAAACTCATTTATCGACAGGATGCTGCCCTAGTATGCAGTGAAGTCGGCAAGGAATGGATCCAAAAAACCGATTCGGAAAAACTCTTAGACATATACAACCACTGGTTGGAACATGGCATGTCGAAAGATTCATCAGTGCCAATTGCACAATCCATTGTGCGCATTCTCTCTCCAGAACAGTGGATCCTGCTTTCCTCGATTCAAGATCAAATCTCCACATTCGCAGTGAGTGCCCCTTGGAGGCAAACACTTTATTCTCAACTTGAACGTTCCTTAGTTAACCATCTAACCTATATGGGAGGGATTACATTTGCCCATATAGGGGATGATGTTGCAATTCAGGTGACAGATATCGGACGATGCCTTTTCTATAGCGAACCGATTGAGAGTTACAAGTTTGAGTCATCGTTTATTCTTCAACCCAATCACGAGGTGCTTGCCTCAAGTTATCTAGGACCCGAACTTCGCTGGAAACTCAATCATATTGCAGAACTCCATCAAGCAGATCAGATGTCCACCTATAAACTCTCCGCCGAATCAATCTACAACGGCTTGCGTTCAGGCTTCTCCCTTGACGAAATCTTGGTATTTTTGCAAGCGCATTCCAAAACGGGTATTCCGCAAAATGTTGAGATTTCTATCAAAGATTGGGCAGAACGGTATGGTCAGATCTATTTAATGGACGTGATGCTGCTACGCTGCAAAAACGCGCATATCGCCCAAGAAATCAAAACCTCCAAACAGATTGGGCGGTATATTCTCGGTGAGATTTCCCCAACAGATTTCATGGTATCACGCCAAAAATCTCAGGAACTTCTCACCCTCCTTGAAAAACAGAACTATATGCCATTGCCAGAAGTCGTTACCTTTAAGAAAGGATAAAACTACACATACGAAAAAAGGTAAGGGGACGTGTTATGCCTAACAACAGCGTTATCGGCAACGCTAAAAGGTTAATGTCTGGCAATATCATGGTCTTTTCCATCACCGGGCTGCCGGGTAACTTTGCCCGCGCTTTTCATCCGCGATCCGAAGCAAGCAGAGATATAATCAGGAATATTCATAATAGGTTTTTAATTCTCCCTTGTGTTGACTGGACCCACCGCCAAGCTAGGGCATATCGATTTCAATAATCAGCCACCCGATCCAACCCCCGGAACCCCCTCTATCATATTTTGAATTCGGGGGCGATCACTATTCACAAACGCCGCATTGGGCTTCAGGGCATAGGGCGACCAACGCCGCAAAGAAGCCATGTGCGCTTCAGTTGTCGGTTTGGCGGCGAATTTTAGAGCGATATAGCGACGCCCCGCCCAACCCCCGAACATCCCGTGCCACAGACAGTGATTGAAGAACACAACATCGCCCGGCTGCGCTTCGAGCGGAAAGCACGGTAAGTCGGATCCGGAAACCCCGAAGGTACTTGGGCTCGAATCCGCTTTCTGGGCGATCAGTGGTCCAAGATCTATGTGGAGCGGCAGCCGATGTGAACCGGGGATAACGCGCAAGCAGCCTCGCTCTTTTGTCACTGGATCGAGATAGATCATCACCTTGATTCGCAGGTAATCAACCTCCGCCACTCCTTGTCGATCTGCATGCCATCGGTGCTCGCTGTGGGCGGTCAGGTTGCCTTCAGAGCCAGACCAGATGAACTCACCCGGCATCAACTGTTCAATAACCTTATAGATGCGGTCGTTCTCCACGAGTTGTGTAAAAAAAGAATTGTGCTCAACAATAGTTGTCGTATGCTGTTCCTCTCCGGTGAAGGGTTTGTCACCGCGTTCTTCCGTCAGCACCTTGTCGAATTCATGAGTAATCTCGCTCATTTCCTCCGGCGAAAAGTACTGCCGCATAAAAAGGAAACCGAAAGTGTCAAAATACGATTCCTGCTCCACTGTTAGCATTGCATGCCTCCTTAGTTTTGATTGCGCTCTTGTATTAGCCAATGGTGCCAATTGATGAAAATGTAGTTCCCACATCGTTCAAGCATTCAAGGATTCAGAAGTTCATTCAATGAACCAATATACTAATGAACAAACACGCAAGCTACCAATCGATCACCGACCCATCATCTGGATCATAGGTCTGGGCGTTCTGCCAGTCGTGGTCGATTTTATCCTCCATCGCCTCTTCATCAAGTTCAATCCCCAAACCGGGCCCCGTCGGTAACTCCACGAAACCGTCCTTGAAAACAAACGGGTTCTTGAGGTAACCCTCCCCTAACGTTGTATGCTCTTGTGCGAGAAAGTTGGGAATTGATGCATCTAACTGAATGCACGCCGCAAGCGAAATTGGTCCCAATGGATTGTGAGGCGCAAGACCAGCGTAGTATGCCTCCGCCATACCTGCAATGATTCGGATTTCACTGATTCCGCCTGCATGGCATAAGTCTGGCTGAAGGATAGAAGCTGCACCCTTCTCCAATATTTCACGGAAACCCCACTTAGTGAAAATCCGTTCCCCGGTAGCAATCGGCAAATGTGTGCCCCGCGCAATTTCTGCCATTACATCCACATTTTGGCACTGACACGGTTCTTCAACAAACATCGGTTGGTAAGGCTCCAGTGCACGAATGAGCAGTTTTGCTGTCTGCGGGCTGATTGCACCGTGGAAGTCAATGCCAATATCAACATCAGGGCCAGCGGCTTCGCGCAATTCGGCAAATCGTTCAGCGGCACGGTCTACAAATCCTTTCGACTCGATTAGTCGGGCAGGTCTCCCACCAGCAACACCTGTCTTAAACGCTGTGAACCCTTTATCAACCCACTCTTTGATGGTCTCTGGATCACCGCCACCTTTGTACAGACGAATGCGGTCACGTGTAGGACCACCCAATAACTGGTAGACAGGAACACCGAGCGATTTCCCAGCAAGATCCCAGAGGGCTTGATCCACGCCACTCAATGCACTCGTCATGATGGGGCCTCCACGATAGAATGCGTGGCGATACATCGCCTGCCAATGGTGGACAACACGCCGTGGATCTTTGCCAATCAGATAAGGTGCAAGCTCATCGACAGCTTGGGCACAGGTCTTAGCACGTCCTTCGAGGATTGGTTCACCAAGCCCCACCAAACCCTCATCGGTGTGAACTTTCAAAAAGAGCCAACGGGGTTTAACTAAAAATGTCTCGACCTTTGTGATTTTCATCGAATAACTCTCCTCTAAAATATCCGATATGAATTAAATTTACAATAACGCCTAGGTTTCGAGAAACTCATACCGTGCATTAAGTTGAACTCATGAGGTGATAAACAATTCTTCAAAATTTTGTGTCGTTACCTCACCAATTTCTTCTAGCGAAATGCCGCGCAGTTCGGCAATCCTCTCTGCTGTTGCACGAACATACGCAGGTTCGTTGCGCTTTCCACGTCGAAATTGTGGTGCTAGCCACGGACAATCCGTTTCCACCAGTAAGGCATCCGCAGGGACTTTTTGTGCAACCTCCTGCAAAGCGTCTGACTTGCGATAGGTCACCGGCCCACCGATGCCGATGTAAAATCCGAGTGCAAGGCTCCGGTGCATAATTTCAACATCACCCGAAAAGCAGTGCATCACACCGCGCACCTTGCCGCGCCGCGCCTGTAAAATTGGGAGGATGTCGTGGTAGGCTTCACGGTTATGGATTACGATCGGGAGGTCCAATGCCTCCGCCAGATCTAACTGACGTTCAAACGCCGCTTTCTGAATCGGACGGGGTGAGAGATCTCGGTAGTAATCCAACCCCATCTCACCGAGCCCTAATACCTTCGGATGGGCAGCAAGGTCACGAAAGATGTGTATGGTTTCGTCATCCAAATTTGTCGCATCATGTGGATGCATACCAACGGTTGCGTAAATCTGATCATATTTTTCTGCGAGCGCAATTGCCCCACGACTGGTCTCCAGATCAAATCCGATGACCATCATCGCGTGCACCCCGGCCTCTTGAGCCCGTTCTAAAACAGCTCCCCGATCTGTATCAAATTTATCTAATTGAATGTGGGCGTGCGAATCTATGAGCATGAGAAACGGTCCAATTTTTTCATCTTGATCGGAAGGACAAGGTACAAAACTCAAGCATCTGTCTCATTCCCTGCGCTTATCTTGTGCGAATTGAGTTTCCAAGGCTTGCAAAATTTTCTCGACATGCTGACGATTTTCCCGATCGTTGAACGTCTGAGCTGCCTCTGCTGCGCGGTAACGATTCCCTGAATAATAGCGGTGAAACAGAAAGAAGAACGAGAGGAGTGCATCGTCATAGTCCCGCTCGATTGCAGCGTCGAGGGTAACATAACCAAGCACTCCATTGAGAAGCAGGGCATTCAACCCATTTTTCCAGTCTCCAGCGTAAGTCTGTCCTAGCCCCGGCAAAAAGGTAGAGAGCAGCCGCGCCACCTTCTCTGATTTCTGTGGCCGATTGTGAGCATCTAAAAAGAGTGTGTCAATTTCAGCAGCAGCTCCCGCTGCACTGGGAATTTCATCGAAATATGCGTGAAACACCGATCGCGCCTGTTCCCACTTGAACTGATACAGATAGGCAATCCCTCGTAAGAAACGAGCGCGTTGACGCAACTGTGCCGACTGGCTCTGCATATCAACTTTGATCAGTTCTAACAGCGCGAGGTCATAGGTACCACTAGCAATCAGTGTCACAGCGAGCTCAACCCGCCTCTCCGCCTGCAATTCGGTTTCCGTTGTCAATTGGATAGCCGCAATCATCGCTTCAACGGCTTCTACCCACCATTCCTGAGCGCGGTATGCCAAGCCAATTTTGAACTGCACCTCGCCTGCCTGTGGAGGGGTAGCACTGAAAAATAGAAACCGTTTGTATTCCGTAATTGCTGCGTCATAGTGTCCCAACGCAAACAGGCGATCACCAAGGTCAAGCGCAGGATCAGAGGCGGAGACAGTAAAGGCGGCGAAAAACAGAAGCGTAACTGCTAGTGCGGTGAAATGGTGCATCAACCAATCTCCCATCCTTCCTACGAAATTATGTTATCAAATCATAACCCCAGATGCAAGCAATAAAAAAGGGGCGAGCATTTTCAGCCTCGCCCCTCTTAACATCATTGAAGATGCGCGGTTTACGCATCACATTTTTTTAATATACTGGACGGTCTTTAACGTGTCCCCACGTCGTCGTCATCTTGCCACCGGGTTCAACGGAGAACGGCTCAAAAGGTTGTTCGTGTCCGCTACCAAGACCAACGTCCCACAACTCAACCGCCCCTTCAAGAACAGCATCCGGACACGGTTTGGCGTGGCCACCTTCTTTGGCAAAATTGACAATCGTCGCTGCGCCTTCTACTTCGTTCAGATGATAGAGGGCTCTTGTATCCGCATCTGGCACCCACTCGGTTTTAGGAACCTCGTAGTCGCCAGTGTAGCGGGCACCTTTTGATATACGGACCTCGTCAATCAGTCCGTGGTAGATAGAGTGCGTCGCACCACCACGTTCACGCCGCCCCATCTTGAAGGTATCTTCATGTGCCCAAGCCAGTTTATTGCCAGCGTGCTCGCCGTCGTCCCCCTGTTTGCCATTGAGAAACATATGGACTTTTGGCGGATCCCAAACAACTGCACCGTGGTTCCAAACATTGACCCCGACACCGAGACCACTGTTCTCCCAAGCCCAACCATTATTTTTGCCTTGGTCATTCGCACCTGCGATAGCAGATTGGAAGAGACCATCTTTATTAGCAGATTCCCAATGATCCTCTTTGTTAAGAATCATTCGCTCCCCTTGGGAGTCAAAGGGTTTAAACCATGATTCAAAGGTGAATGGACAACAGAGGTCATCGTCGAAGAAACACGGATCATGCGGTGCCGATACATAACTCTCAAAGTCAGCGCCGTCAATAAACACCGCCTGCTGAGCGGTTGCATAGCCACCTGCAACTAAAGTTATTGCGAGCGTAAGAAATAGTAGGCGTTTCAATTTAATTCCTCCCTTATATTAAGGTTATTGAAATTTTAGGGTCGAAATCGGAAATCCAATCGACTCTAAAACTAAATTTATGATGATGAGAATTCATCATCACATGCTAGGGCATTCTCCGGTTCAGACCGATTACCAAATTAAAGCCCTAAAATCTACTTTACATCTACCATCACATAAGATGGTGAAAATTATATCACAAACAATAAAAAAACGCAACACTTTTAGATATAGATTCAGATATATCTAGTCTACCAATCTATTCGATATAATACCTTTCCCCAAAATAGGCTCAGATACCCGCTCCTAACGTTGCATAAGGGTGCGAGTGTCTGTCCCGGAATTGAACACAGAGCGACTCAAGTCATTCCCACGGCGAAGATAACTACTTCAAGATAACCATGCGGCGGGTATCTGAAAACCCATCCGTCTTTAGGGTATAGAAATAGACACCACTCGAAACCGATTCACCCAATTGGTCTCTACCATCCCAATAGACAGCCTTCTCTCTGCTGATATACCGTCCTGACCGCTGGTAACCGACCTCCAGATGACGCATCAACTTACCCTCAACATCATAGATACGAACGCTTACCTCCGTATCATCAGCGAGGGTATAAGGAATCCACGTCTCTGGGTTAAACGGATTGGGAAAGTTTTGAAGCAACGCTGTCCGCTTGATATCTCCGAACGTCATCAGTGCCAAGTCACTACGCGGCTCAACCGACAACGGTATGTTGAGACCGTTGACATCTCCCGTATCAAAGATATATACGGAACCTTCATCATCGCCACCTTGAGCGTGGGCGTCCCATTGAACGCCGACAGCACCGAAATTCAACCTTCGTCCGAATTGACCGTCAAGGGCGACAGCACTCCCCATATTGTCACCACTAGTCAAACCCTTACTTTCATCCGGTCCTTTCTCAGGTATGACTCTCGCCTGCAACACCCAGTCGGCACCGACCTTTAGAAACGCATAAGCAGCCCCCGAATCATCACCTCTTTTGGTATCGGTCGAAGGCGCGCCGATAAGTGCACGGTTGACATCCAGCGCAACTGTCAATCCGAAACCCGCACCTTCTTGGGGCTCGTCTGCGGTCAACTTCGCCTCTTGTGTAACGGCATCTCCAACTAATTGGAAGATATAAGCAGAGCCCGAGCCACGCTTCTTCACTTCGTTCTCGTCTTTGTTAGCACCGACAATAATACGACTTTTGCTCACGTCAACAGAAACACCGAAACTATCACCGCCATCCCCATCTTCGGGGGTAATCTTTGCTACCTGCGCCCAAGCGTCTCCTTGCCGCTTAAAGACATACGCCGCGCCGGAGAGTCTTGCAGGTGCAGCGGCGAGCGGGGCACCAACAACTATCGTGTTTTCATGGATCGCGCAATCCCAACCAAATCGATTCTTTGGAGCCCCATCGTCCGCTTGGAGTTTAGCTTGCTGTTTCCACTTGTTCCCGTCAAGCACGTAGACATAGACAGCACCTTTCTCTCCATCATGGAAAGGGGTTCCAGCAATAAGGGTATTCCCGCTGAGGTCAACAGAATATCCGAATCGGTCATCATTCTGGACACCCTCGCCTTTAAAGTTTGCTATCTCCCCGAACCCTTTCCCCCCGGCGTGACGTTGGAAGACATACACGATTCCCGGTCCGCCTCCGAACCTTCCACCTGCGGTAGGTCTTTTCCCGCCATGTTCGTAGGCACTCGCGACAGCAATGTCATCCTCAATAGCGACAGCATGTCCATACTGATCCCTCGTGTTTCCGTCGGGGGTTTTAAAGTGATTTATAAGATCCCATCTCTTTCCATCGTATTCAAGGATATAGACACCGCCGAGGTCGCCTGTATAAGAGGTATACCCGGCGATGAGGGTTGTTCCACTGATGTCAACAGAATGCCCCCAATTGGTCTGTCCTCCCTCAGGCCTATGGATAACGTCTCCTTCAGCATCGGGAACAGCATAGCTTAGTGCGCCCTGTCCAACTAGTAGAACGAGACAGGTGAAGGTAATCTGCAAGGTTTTCACTGATAGCACTCCTTTAAGGTAGACTGGAGCACTGCTTGCTAACAACACTGTTGCGCGGCTAAATCAAGTGAAACCCAACACTCTAATCCACGCGCAGATTGTCGAATGTTGGGTTTCACCATGTAGGAGATTTCAATTAGAATCAAACCTAGCAATCCAATGTGGAAGGCTTGATATGTTTCAAGGAAAACTACTTCAGGATAACCATGCGGCGGGTGTCTGAAAATCCATCCGCCTTTAGGGTATAGAAATAGACACCACTCGAAACCGATTCACCCAATTGGTCTCTACCATCCCAATAGACAGCCTTCTCTCTGCTGATATATCGTCCTGACCGCTGGTAACCGATGTCCAGATTTCGCATCAACTTACCTTCGACATCATAGATACGAACGTTTACATCTGTATCATCACCGAGCGTATAAGGAATCCACGTCTCTGGGTTAAACGGATTGGGAAAGTTTTGAAGCAACGCTGTCCGCTTGATGTCCCCGAACGTGGTCAGCGCCAAGTCGCCGCGCGGTTCAACCGACAACGGTATGTTGAGACCGTCGACATCGGCGGTCTCAAAGATATAAACGGAGCCGGCATCACCCCCGCCCTCTTGACTATCCCATTGAACGCCGATGGCAGCGAAGTTGAATCTTCGTCCGAATTTACCATCAAGGGCAACGGCACTGCCCATATTGTCGCCACCCGGTAAACCGGGTTCAGCTGGTCCTTTCACAGGTATGACTCTCGCCTGCAACACCCAATCGGCTCCCACTTTCAAAAAGGCGTAAGCGGCTCCAGAATTCATATTGGCTTTGGTATCCGTAGTAGGCGCGCCGACGAGGGCACGGTTCACATCAAGGGCAACCGAATGCCCGAAGCCAGCAGCTTCTTGAGGCTTGTCCGCGGTCAACTTCGCCTCTTGTGTAACGGCATCTCCAACTAATTGGAAGATATAGGCAGAGCCGGAGCCGCGCTTCTTCGCTTCATTTTCGTCTTTGTTTGCTCCGACGATGATTCGATCCCTGCTCACATCAACAGCAGCACCGAAACTGTCGCCGCCATCCCCGTCATCGGGGGTAATCTTTGCCACCTGTGCCCAAGCGTCTCCCTGCCGCTTAAACACATACGCCGCACCGGAGAGCCGCGCGGGTGCAGCGGCGAGTGGCGCACCGACAACTATCGTGTTTTCATGGATCGCGCAGTCCCAACCGAACCGATTCTTTACACCCGCGTCATCGGCCTGAAGTTTGGCTTGTTGTTTCCATTGCTTACCGTCTAGTTGGTAAACATAGACCGCCCCTTTCTCCTCGTCATGAAAAGGAGTGCCAACGACGAGAATTTTCCCGCTGAGGTCAACAGAATATCCGAACCGGTCATCGTTTTGGATGCCATCGCCTTTAAGTTTTGCCATTTCCTCAAACCCTTTGGCTTCACGTTTGTAGACATACACTAATCCTGGTCCGCCACCTAACAGTGCGCCTGCCTTGTGTCTTTTGCCACCATGTTCGTAGGCACCCACGACAGCAATGTCACCTTCAAGGGCAACGGCACAACCGTACCAATCCATCGTCCCGTTATCGGGGGTCTTAAAGTGGTCTAAAAGCTCCCACCTCTTCCCCTTTCGTTCCATGATGAAGACACCCCCACTATGTCCCCTATGCGAGGGGTACCCAGCAATAAAGGTCGTTCCACTGATGTCAACGGAATGCCCCCAACTGGTGCTTCCCCCATCGGGCCTAGGAACAACCTCTCCCTCAACATCAGGGACAGCGGCATAGCCCAATGCGACCTGCCCAACTAGTAGAATAAGACAAGCGAAGGTAATATACAAGGTTTTCATCAATAAAGCTCCTTTCAGGATGAATTGTTTCTTCAATCAACGGTTAATCTGCTGTATCAAGATGTAAATCTCAACCCGCAGATTACGCTATTATATCAAACCTAATCAACGGTATAGATTAGGTTAAACATTTAGAAAAATCTCCATCAAGGTGAACCGGAGCGCTGCTCGTTAACCACACTGTTGCGTAGATAGAGTGAAACCCAACACCCTACCGGACGTAGATTATCGAATGTTGGGTTTCACTATTTAGGAGGCTTCAATCAGAATCAAACCTCGCAAGCCAAGCGGAATGCTTCATATGCTTCAAGCGAAACTACTTGAGGATAACCATACGACGGGTATCTGAAAATCCATCCGCCTTTAGGGTATAGAAATAGACACCACTCGAAACAGACTCACCCAATTGGTCTCTACCATCCCAATAGACAGCCTTCTCTCTGCTGATATACCGTCCTGACCGCTGGTAACCAATGTCCAGATGACGCACCAATTTGCCCTCAACATCATAAATACGAACGTTTACCTCCGTATCATCAGCGAGGGTATAAGGAATCCATGTCTCTGGGTTAAATGGATTGGGAAAGTTTTGAAGCAACGCTGTCCGCTTGATATCCCCGAACATCGTCAGTGCCAAGTCACCGCGTGGCTCAACCGACAACGGTATGTTGAGACCGTCCACATTCTGGGTATCAAAGATATATACGGAACCGTTATCATCACCCTCCTGATGATCCCATTGAACGCCGATGGCAGCGAAGTTGAATTTTCGCCCAAATTCACCATCAAGGGCGACAGCACTGCCCATATTGTCACCACTGGTCAGACCCTTACCCTCATCCGGTCCTTTCTCAGGTATAACCCTCGCCTGCAACACCCAGTCGGCACCGACCTTCAGAAACGCATAAGCAGCACCGGAGTCATCGCCTCGCTTCGTATCGGCAGAGGGTGCCCCGACGAGTGCACGATTCACATCGAGTGCAACCGAAAGACCGAAGCCGGCACCTTCCTGAGGTTCGTCCGCGGTCAACTTCGCCTCCTGTGTAACGGCATCTCCAACTATTTGGAAGATATAGGCAGAACCGGAGCCACGTTTCTTCACTTCGTTCTCGTCTTTGTTTGCTCCAACAATGATACGACTCTTGCTTACATCAACAGAAACACCGAAACTATCGCCGCCATCCCCATCTTCGGGGGTAACCTTTGCCGTCTGTACCCAAGCGTCTCCTTGTCGCTTAAAGACATACGCCGCGCCGGAGAGTCTCGCAGGTGCAGCAGCGAGCGGGGCACCGACAACTATCGTGTTTTCATGGATCGCGCAGTCCCAACCGAACCGATTCTTTGCACTCGCGTCGTCCGCCTGAAGTTTGGCTGTCTGTTTCCATTGTTTACCTTCGAGTGTGTAAACATAGACCGCACCCTTCTCCTCGTCATGAAAAGGGGTGCCGGCAATGAGGGTACCCCTGCTAATGTCAACCGAATATCCGAACCGGTCATTGTTTTGGATGCCCTCGCCCTTCAATTTTGCCACCTCTCCAAACCCTTTGCCGCCCTGACGCTCGTAGACATAAACCCTCCCGGGCCCCTCACCTAACGAGTCGCCTGCGGTGCGTTTTTTCCCGCCATGTTCGTAGGCACTCACAACAGCAATATCACCTTCAATAGCGACAGCCTTCCCGTACCAATCTCTCGTTCCGTTATCGGGAGTTTTGAAGTGCTCTAAAATTTCCCACCGCTTCCCCTTTTGTTCCATGATGAAGACACCTCCAGCATTTCCAACATACGAGGTGTACCCAGCGATAAAAACCGTTCCACTGATGTCAACGGAATGCCCCCAGTTGGTGCTTCCTCCTTCGGGTCTAGGAACAACCTCCCCCTCGACATCGGGAACAGCGGCATAGCTCAGTGCGACCTGCCCAACCAATAAAACAAGACAGGTAAAGCTAAGTTGTAAAACTTTCATTGATAGTGCTCCTTTCAGATTGTTGATAGTGCTCCTTTCAGATTGAAAACTCCTTTCAATTGACCTTTAGGTCCCAGTATCCAATAATTCTTCTTATTGGACAACCTCTAGCTAGCGTGTTTATTGTATCACATTTTAGTTTTTAGGTCAACAGCGATTTTTCAATTTAATTTGCTAGTAAATAACATCGGATAAAGGCTGCGCTCACTTTTGCGGCATCGCCTGTAGAGCTTTCCTCACCCCAACAAGATTTCGCTTGGCTTCAGTGTAGTCAGGATCCAATCTGACCGCTGTCTTGAAGTGCTGGCGCGCCTCGACGAAATTTCCTCGTTTAGCTAAGGCGAGCCCAATGTGATTGTGTGTCTCGGCGTGGTTGGGTCGTAGACGCAACGAAGCCTGATAGTATGGGATTGCTGCCTCAATTCTATTGAGACGGTAAAGCGTGTGGGCAATGCCGTGTAGCACATGGGGATCTTCCGGACGAATTCGGTTAGCCTCTACATAATGTCGCCCCGCCGCTTTGTTCCGTCCCTGCCCTATGAGCGCATCGGCGAGCATACGATTCGCCTCAAAATGGTCTGGATTCCAGTCCACTGCCTCTGAAAGTAACGTAATAACGTCATCGGCTGCATCGTCTCCCGAAAGTGTTAGTAGCTCCGCCCGCCGGAGAAGGGCTTCTGCGATGATTGCCCCTAGATTTTTCTTGCGGAGCTCTTCAATATCTGAAATCTTTTCGGCAGAAAGTGTGAAATCAATGACCTCGTCTAGGGAACCGGTATGCTTGAGCAGGTAATCTTTGACAATTGGAATTTCATTCGTCTCGGTGATATAGCCCAAACTAGTTGCGTAATCGAGCACCGGCAAATCATCACGATAAAGGCGAGCCCCCGATGACAACTCAGCGAGTTCACGCGGACCTGCCAGATAGCCTCCAAGAAAGACAGGAATCCAGTTGAGCCACTGTTGAGGTCCGCCCCAAAAGGTGTAGCGCAGGTCCCGGCGCACGGGTTCATTAGACGATAACTGTTCTAAGGCGGTGGGGCTGATCTTAAAACCTGTATCGTTCACACCAATTAGGAGCAAATCGGAGGAGTTGTACCACAGAAAACTGTGCGGAAAGGCGTCAAGGAAGGTTTTGATCACACCCCGGAACTGGTCGGTTGTGAGCGACGGTATTGAAACCAATTGGGTGAGGAGACCACCGGGACGAAGTCGTTGCCGGGAACGATGGTAGAAATCAGCAGTGTAGAAAAACGCAATGCCGGGGCGAAAGATTTGGCCCACCTCAATAGCAATTACATCATACATAACATCACTGTGATTCAGGTAATTGAGCCCATCCTCACTAATCAGCTTGACCCGTTCGTCAGCCATCCACTTCGAGTCGAAATGGTCACGGATAAACTCAAACAGCGTCGGTTCGATATCGACACAATCGAGACGATCTATATCGTACATCAGAAAACGGCTTGGCGTTTGTCCGGTCCCGGCCCCAACGACCAGAACGTTTTTTGGATTCGGGTGCAAGAGTGCTGGAATATGCGCCCCAACCACCTGCTGATTTTTTAAATTGCTTCCCTGCCACCATCGGTCAATCTCCAGTTCAATCCACTTTTCATCTCTCCGGATAACAGCCAAATCGCCATCAAATCCCTCTCGGAAAGCCACCAGTTGCCGTCCACTCGCAAGAAAGTCGGCGGGTATCTGAATCCCTGAAGCAAAAGGGACACAGACCCAGATCAGTGATGCTCCGGCGACTGCTCCTCCTCGCAAAAGTGGTGAGAAGGTTTTGTCAATCCAGAACCATGCAGCGAATCCGGTTAATAAGCTGACACCTGTAATAAACAGGAAACTGAACTTTATCCCAAAGATGGGCAGCCCCACAAATCCGATCAGCAGCGAGCCGAGAATTCCACCCAGCGTGTTAATTGCTGCCATCCGCCCCGTCCCTATACTTGCCCTTGATGCATCTTCGACAACCATCCGCACCGCAAGCGGAAATGACGCGCCCGAAAGGATCGCGGGCGGCAATAGTAGAAGGAAATACATCCCCAACTCATTTTTGACACCTGCCCAGAAAGTATGTGGAAGGGTCATAACAATTAGCACCGATAGTCCTGTGAGAATTTGAAATAGACCAAAATATCGTGCGCGCGGTGTTGACCGATCGAAGAGACGGGAAGCAAGAAAACTACCGAGGACAATACCGACTAGCACCACTGTCAGTGTCAAGGTGTAGGTATAAACGCTATTTTGACGGGTCAGGAGTCGCAGGTAGCGTGTCCAAAGCACCTCACTCCCAAGGGCAACAAAGCCAACGGAAAAGAACAGAGTGGCAATGGGGAGTTGCGCGGTGGTAAACCGTTCCGTAGCTATTTTGCCCTGACTTGCAGGCTGCTCTGAATCCTGATCCAATTGAGAAAGTTGATTTTTGGTGACGGGTAATAACCAGACAGCAATACCACACAGGATGTTCAAGGCAGCCCCCAACTGAACGGTGAGCCGAAGTCCGAGTGTTGGTAGCAAGAAGAGCCCAGCTGCTGCACAGCCCACCGCTGCTCCCAAGGTGTTCACCCCGTAAAGCATTCCAACACGATTGGTGACCCTTGCATCGCTGCGAACGAACTGGCGGCAAAAGAGGGGGAGCGTGCTGCCCATGAGGATGGTAGGCGGTAGGATAACGAGAGACACCAGCACGCCGCGTGCTACGAATAGAACAACCGCATGACCTGCTAGGGTGCGATAGATTGGTCCGTAGAGGCTCTCCGTGAAGCCAAGGAGGTAAGGACTTACCATAGCGAACAACCCAAGTCCAATTTCGATCAGCGCGTAAAGCCTTAATGGTCGTAATGTCCTTTGACCAATCCGTCCGAATAGGTAACTTCCGCAAGCCAGTCCGAGAAAAAAGACCGCTAATACTGTGCTAACGGCAAACGTCGTAGATCCAAAGACCAGAGAAGCCTTTCGTATCCACGACACCTCGTAGACTAGCCCCGCGAAACCAGAGAGGAAGAAACAGATAATTGCAATGCTGTTTTGAATTTTCATAATAAGGTCGTCAAATACAACTCAGGTCTTGCAACCAATAGGCTGTTAACTCAACCGTATGGACTGAAGCTATCCAGGACAAAGATATTTTATTTAGTCGCTTTGAGCGAGAATAGTTGTGGGACTGAGTCGTTGTGTGATGTAAGCCGCCACCAGCCGTCCTTACCTTTTTCCATACATGGAAAGGCTTTATAGCCACTGAATGCAAACTCGTGGCAGAACTGAATCCGTAATCCAGCAGTCAAGAGGGCATTCAGTATATCACTAACGCTGTGCTGCCATTCGTAACACCCAGCTTCTATGACTTCTGAACTTGCATAACTGGGCTGGCCACCCTCGTAGAAGTCGCCCTCTTTTTTTTTGAAGTACGGATAGCGCACTCGTAGTTCCTGAACTCCAGCTTGGTTCTCTTCCGATTCAAATACGTGCGAGAACGGGTGACCCTCCAAGATGTAGAAAATACCGTTGGGTTTGAGAAATCTAGCAATGATATTTGCCCATCCAGGCAAATCTGGCAACCAACAAAGCACCCCCATCGCCGTGTATACGATGTCGAAATCTTCAGCCAGTACATCGGGTAGGTCGTAGATATTGGAACGGATAAATCGGGTATTCAATTGCAGCTCATCATTCAATGCTTTCGCCAAATCAATTGCGGTATCTGAGATGTCAACCCCCGTCGCCTCCGCTCCCAATCGAGCCCACGACATCGTATCCATACCAAAGTGACACTGAAGGTGCAGCAGAGACTTGCCTTCGACAGAACCCACCTCAGTTCTTTCTATATCCGTCAGCGTTATCCGACCATTGCGAAATCCCGCTACATCGTAAAATTCAGAGGCTGCATGAGCAGGGGTGCGCTCGTTCCAGTTCTTTCGGTTCGCTTCTATGCGATAATCCATAATTGTGTTCCGCTAGCTCCACGATTCACCGATGAGTCGGCTTGAAAAACGTTGAGAACGCCAATAGGGAAAGTGAGCTTTGCCCTTACGGCAACGTTCCTGATAGATTGCCATTATTGGTGCCGGCATCAAAGGGTGGAATGTGACCGACTTCCGCTTGCAAGACTAAATTGACATCACCGACCAGCTATGCTAAAATTAGGTTCTCAATCGGAAATTATAACTTATTGAAGGTGGGAGTTCAAGGAGGGAAAGCAGTAGATGCGGAAACAGGGCAAGGGTCAGATCTTTGCAAAAGGGCTGCGCTTGAGGTGTCCAAAATGTGGTGAAGGTCAAATGTTTGCGGGTATGTTCAAAATGTGTTCGGAGTGCGGCAGCTGTCGCTTCAGATTTGAGCGCGAGGCAGGATACTTTGTCGGGGCAATGTATATCAACTATGGTATAACTGTTTTTGTCGCATTTGCAGGCTATTTTGGGTTGGATTATTTCACTTCTATCCCTTTTCTTCCGAACTTCATTCTGTGGGGCATTTTCTGTGCCCTTTTCCCCATCTTCTTCTTCCGCTATTCTCGCAGCTTGTGGTTGAGCTTCGACTACATGTTCAATCCTGAAAAATCACCGGATTCACAACGAGAAGGAACGAGGGCACCGCCTTCCTCCTAGGCTAGACGTATTCAAAATCCCGGAAACGCTCGCAACGAGCAGGGTGGCGTAGTCGATTCAAGGCTCTCACCTCAAGTTGTCGAATCCGCTCTCTGGAGAGATTCAGGAGTGCGCCAATCTCCTGTAAACTGTGTTCCTTTCCATTTTCCAACCCATATCTTAGGGAAACGATTTGCTGTTCGCGTGGCGGTAGCTCGGTCAAGGCTGTTTTCACTTCAGCCACCAAATTTTGCCGAGTGAGTTCCGCTAGCGGATTCGGGGTCTTTTCACACGCGACAAAATCCTCAATTCCACCCTGTTCCGAATTATTATAAGTCTCCAGCGATACGGTATTAGTGGTTAGCCGATCCAGTAGCAGAAGCCGCTCCACAGTGAGTCCCGATGCCTCAGCAACCTCTTTTCGGCTCGGTTCGCGATTGGTCTGCTGATGCAGGCGCGCTTCCACCCGATTCACCTTCCGAATCTCAGCGAGGATATACGCCGGCAGACGAATCATCCGCCCATGATTAGCAATACCACAGCCAATTGCCTGCTGCATCCACCACGAAGCGTACGCTCCAAATTTGACACCACGCTGCCAATCAAAATGATCAACAGCTTGGAGAAGTCCAATGCTCGCCTCTTGAACTAGATCAAGTAAATCAAGTCCACGCTCCCGATATTTTTTGGCGATGCAGACTGCCAGTCTTAAATTCGCTTCAACAATGCGGTTCTTAGCAGTGTCAACCTCTGCATTGTATAACTTTATGTGTTGCACCAAATCTAAAAGATACTCTTCGGTGGACTGTGGGAGGGATTCAGCTATAATTCTGCGGTTCAGGATAGCAGTATATGGCAAGTTGTCTAGAGAAAGGTCAGGCAGGTAGGCGTCCAACTCCTGATAGAGTTCATCAACTTGCAACCGACGCTTTTCAATCTTGATGAACAGGTTGGTTTCTTCTTCTTGAGTTAAACGTGGGATTTTACCAATCTGGTGAAGGTAGGTCCTTAATAAACCGTCCTCTTGATCCGAATAACGGGTTTCAAATGTTTTGGCGTTATCATTGGCTGCGTCAATTGGAAATTCTTCTGGTGACTCTTGTATTTGTGCATCGGTGGGTAAAAAACGCATCTTCGGGATTTTTAAATTGTCAACGGACGTTTCAGTAGGACCTTTTAGCGGTGTAACTTCATTTGTCTGCAGCACCATTCTTTCCCCCAACACTTGAATTTTTAGATTGCCTAGAAACTGCCTTATTAACTATCTAGGCAATATATGTGCCACATTGCGACAAGATGGAAATTGGGAGGAAATAGAAAAGAGAAATCAGCAATAATCTAACCGTGAAAGCAGAAAGCGACAAGATTGATGGCTATCAACCGAAGGTACTACTTTTTTCTAATCGTATTTTGATCGGCAATTCCAAGCTGGTTTATGCCTCGCGCCATCGTCACCTGAATGTGACAATGTAACACAAAAGCGACACAAGTTGCCATTAAGTCTGGCTCAGATCTCGCTGCAACCCCAATTCATTAATCTTACGATGCAACGACTGGCGCCGAATACCGATTTGCGCCGCCGTTGCTTGAATGTTCCAGTGATTTTGCTTGAGTTTGTGCTCCAAGAAAATTCGCTCAAATCCTTGTGAGGCCTCCTTAATTGTTGCGGCATCAAGTAGGCTACGAAAAGCCCCATCCCCCACATCTACATTCTCATCCCTTCCTTGATTAAGGAGTTCAGGAGCAGATTGAGCACTGCTATCAAAGATTTCCGGCACCAAATCGCGTACGGAAATCTGTGGACCCGTGCAGGTGAGGATTGCATATTCGATCGCTTTTTCCAATTCCCGCACGTTTCCCGGCCAATGATACTGCTCAAATGCCGCGAGCACCACATCGTCAAAACCAAAGGTACGGTTCTGTTCGAGGAGGTGAGAATATTTGTGGAGAAAATGCCAAGCCAACAATTCAATATCTCCTTCGCGCTCGCGCAATGGCGGCAAAGCAATTATCGGCTTCAAACGATAGTAGAGATCACTCCGAAACTTTCCGGCTTGCACCGCCGCCCCAAGGTCACGATTGGTTGCAGCGATAATCCGAACGTCAACCCTCTGCACTTTCACCCCAACGCCCTGAATCTCTTTATAATCCAACACACGCAGTAATTTCGGCTGCATCTCCAGACCTAGATCGCCAATCTCATCAAGAAAGATAGTCCCACCGTGTGCCTGCTGAAATTTGCCCGGACGTTGGTCAACCGATGTCGCCACCCGTCTCCCGATGCCGAATAGTTCTGCCTCAATTAACTCTGCTGGAATTGCGCTGCAATTAACAACCTCAAAGGGACCCCCGGAACGTAGGCTATGCTTATGGATAGCGCGTGCGACAAAATCCTTGCCGGTGCCGCTTTCGCCATAGAGTAAGACATCTGTTTCTGATCGCGCAACTCGCCCGACAGTTGTCATCACTTCAATCATGGCAGGACTTTTGCCGATAATTTCATAATCACCGGCAGAACCTATATTGTCAGCTTGAGCAGGAGGCTCGTGATCGCGCTGGCTCAACACCTCCTTGACAACTTCGATCAGGTGGGTGTAGTTAATCGGCTTACTGACATAGTCATAAATCCCCAATCCGCTTGCCTCAAGTGCAGTTTCCGAAGAACTGTTAGCAGTAATAACTATGGCTTGCGGTATCGGGTGTTGTTTCTTGCTCTGCTTAAGAACTTTTAGCCCTGCTTCTCTATCCAAAAATCCCTGTGCATCCGGCATCCAGAGATCGACCAGAATCAAGTCATAAGGTAGATTTTCGTCTAACTGTGCAATAGCCGCATCCCGATTATAAGCAAAATCAACGGAAGCATCAATTGATGTCTCCATCTTGAGTTGCGCATCAATGTATTTACAGGTCGCCTGTTCGTCGTCTGCAATTAAAATTCGTGCGTGTTTCATGATTCGTATCCGTTAATGCGTAATTGCCTAAGAAAACGGTGGAGATCGGTTACAACCTAACGAAAAACGTCGTTCCGATACCAACTTCGCTCTCCACCCGTACTGTTCCGCCATGCGCTTCGACGATGTTCTTTACATTCACCAGACCAAGCCCCAATCCACGTGGTTTAGTTGTATAAAAAGGTTCAAAAATTCGATGGAGTTCCTCCGCAGGGATACCCGCTCCTGTGTCCTTGACGATGACAGTAATTCTGTCCTGCTGAAGTATTGACACGTCTACGACAATTTCCAATGTCCCTCCCGACGGCATCGCTTGACAAGCATTTTTGATCAGGTTTGTAAAGACAATCCGCATTTTATCATCATCAAGCAGAAGTGGCGGAATTTCCGGGGGCAGATTCAGCCGAACTTCGATCTGATTCTCATCAATCACCGGCTGTACCATCTCCACCGCAGACTTCAGGATGGGTTCAAGTGCTTGTCGCTCGAAATTCATGTGGGAATCTTGGAAAAAGCTGAATTCATCTTCGATCATTTCATCCAGCTTTGTTACCCATCCAATAATCTGGTCCATTTCACTAACAATCTCTTCGGGCTGTTCTCGCAGCTTGAGAGGGTCTTGCTTTTGAAAATTAACCCGGATCATTTCTGCAGGAGCGCGGATCAGGTTCAGCGCATTTCGCAACTCATGCCGAACACGCGCCGACATTACACCAAACACGGCCTCTTTTTCTGATCTGACCAACTGATCTTGCGTCGTTTGCAACTGCCTAAGCAAATGTCGCAGCCGAAGATGCGCTAGGAGTAAGCTACTGATCACACTACTAAGAAGCAATGCTAGGGTTGATCCAGTGACTTCAATCCAAAGGTCAAAGAGAACGAACAACCCACCGGCAAAAAGCAGATGACATAGTATCAATCCACTGCCGAAGAGTAGCATAGATCGGTAGCTATGTCCGCTTCGGTAAATTAACATTGTTATCGCGACAGAAAGCATCGCAAGACAAACAATATAGAGCAGATTTCCGCCTCGACTGAGTTGCCAAACGAAATCTTGATTTAACAGACCGTTGAGAAGATTTGCCCGCAGAGCCAGTGCTGACAGTTCACCCAAAGGGGTCGCCCTTTTGCTGACACCTTCTGTCGTGATACCAATCAATATGCACTTATCGCTAAATTCGTGCAGAAATTGGTTCGTCTCATTCTCCGACATTGATAGGGCGTCAATAAAAGAAACAGGTTGAAACACCTCCTCATCGTCGGCAAATCGAATGAACAATCGCCCCTGTGAGTCAACAGGAACACGGACCACCTCTCCCGTCGGCGAGTCGAATTCAAGATATTTTCCAACCCAAAATTTCTCCTGCAATTTTATAGATGTGGGAAAAACACCATAGGCTTGACACAGGATCGACATTGCGAAGGAGTAACGATACGTCCCTGTGGCAAGGTCTTTGACGACAAGCTGGGCGGAACGAGCGATACCATCCGAATCGCTCAACGGGAAATAACTAAAGCCCCAACCCTGCGCTTGTGCTAAGTTGTCGGGTAAGGTGCGCCAATCGGTGACTTCTGGCAGTGCACCCGTGGGCTTCGGCTTAGGGTAAGGGCGGATAACAAACAGTTTTTTACCGGGAATCCGTTGTTCATCTTCCCACTCGCTGTTGAACCACACAACTAAGCCAATTGCCTTCGGGTCGACTTGTTGGAGCGAGTGAATCAGCGCAGCGTAAATGTGGGAGCGCCATGCTGGTGCTAGTCCAAGTTCCTTTTCACTTTTGGCATCAATCGTAATCAGCGCAATTTGAGAGGAAATTGGGGGAGAAGGAGGCACAGTCCACCGTAGTCGGCTATCTAGCGTCTTCAGTTCAATAAACTCAAAAGTACCCAGATCACGTAGAAACCCAACCACTATGAACGGCAGCAGGCTCACGATGCCGATCAGGAGATATACTTTCTGAGATTGCGCTAGTTTTGAGAGCATAAAGTCTGGTGAGGCATAAAATGTGCGATCACCTCATCTGCTCACGGGCTCACTCCCCTGTTTTCCCCTATCGCTGGCTTCCTTGATACCATGCTGTCGTGAAATTCTGTTGAGACGATTGAATCTGCACAGCAATCCAAACCGTATCTTCCCCCTGCCTCTCATGGATTAACTGCTGATTTGCGGCAATCTGTTTGGCACTGTCGGAGAGAACCTCACTGTCAAAAACGACGAACAGCTGCCCTTTTTCATTTATGTCAAAATCAACATTGAGACCAGCATGGTGAAGCAGTTGAGCATACAACAAAGGACGACGTGATATTTCCACCTCAATCTTGTTGAGTATACCGTAGATTTTCCGAGCCAAGTCCAGATTGGGCGCAGGATACGTAGGATCTTCCTCATTTTCTCGGATAGAGCTAACGAGGCCAGGAGAGACCAACGATGTAATCTCATCGGGAAGCAGATCGATTTTGCGACGAAGGGTTTCTAGTTGATTTTGACTTACCTTCACCGCAGGCAATCCCTCAAAAGCCGAAGCGCGATTCCGTGTTTTTCGCTTATTGCCAACGGGCAGCACATCCGTTGCAGGATCTTCATCAAAATCTTCATTAATCCGCCTCCCTTTTTGGGCTTCCCGGCGCTGAAGTCCTTCATTGATTAACGTACGAACAAGGACCTCACGCCCACCTGACAGGGGCGGTAAGCGGGTGTCATCTTCTATTTTTAATCGCATCAGCGAGAAAGGTGGCATTCGCACTAAATCGTCTGCAGCGAGGACCATGCCTTTCTCCAGAAAACGCCACTCCTGTTCGCCAGTTTTTAGAACTTCTATCTCACCAAATGTAAATGTTGCTGTTGACTCTTCCGATTCAGCATACGAGATGTACACCACCATCATACAGAGTAAACAAATTGTAGCGGTTAAGGTTTTGTGAGCTATCATTGATTTTCCTCCTAGTGTAACCTATTTTGGTTCATTGGTTTATCCATTTACTAGTTCAGTAATGAATGAATCTACTAATCTACTAATCTACTAACATCGGATAGCGTACTTAAAAATTCTATCATCCATGGAGTGGCGAGGTCCGCATCAATCCGTTTTTGGGTGAGATCTTTTGGAATAGAAAACTGGATCGGTTTTCCCGGAAAGGAGCTCTCACCATATTTTTCCCAGGCATCCTCAACAGTTTCAGCCCGGATATTTACCGCTTGGAGCGATCGACACCCTTCCTGCCATGCAGCGGCAAAACCTTTGTTGATAAGGGTTGTCTCAATCGGAATCCAAGCCTGCCCGTTGACTGTCTCGTAGTAATCGTTGGGCAAGCCTATTTCTTGCGCTTGTTTAGCAGAAATATTGCCCAGATCGAACGCCATTAATACGTGACTTTGTAATTGAATGAGTGCTGTTTTGATACCGACTGATTCAAGTAGAGAGCAGTAGAGAGCTGTGCTGTCATCACAGTCACCATAGGTAGATTTATCGTCATCTCCTGAGTGCTGCCCCATGAGGCTCTCCAACATTTCATGGGGGTATTTAATCTCATCAATTGTCCCTCTCTGCCGCGGTATATTTGGATCTCGCGCATACGATACGCCGTGCAGAACATTAAATAACAACATGGCAACATACAGGTTCTCTGGCATATCCACAGTATCTATCTCCGTCTGAAATGCAGTACGTACCTGATTGATGAACGCACCAATCGCCGACTCTGTTGCCGAGCTTTCCGAGGAAATGAAACAAGCAAGCTTCGCAACATCATCCAATTGGATTGAATGATTATTGTGTAACAAAAATGTTACAGGAAAAGTTCGGTAGGCAGAACCACCGCTCTCAATCACTCGAATCCGCGCCTCAACAGGCTGGCTCTGAGACAACTTCAGTGCCTTCTCCGATAAAACCAACTGTTGTATTGGCACCGAAATCCGCTCTAACGGCTGCATGTCAATACGAGAAGCAACTTCTGTGCCGTTTTTGCTGACAAATTCAGAAATAAAGAGTTTGATATGAACGGTTATCTCTTTGTTGCTCTCGTTTTTAAGCCAAATCCTGCCGATTTGATTCGCTGTTTCAAGTGGGTAGTTATACTCTCGGTCCGCCTCTGTAACAACTAGCGGCGTCGCACCTTCCAAACTCTTCCTTTCTAGATCTCGATTCCGTCTAGCGTAGTAGCGCCAAAGCACAGGATAGAGATCTCTTATGCGAACCTCCTCAATGAGCACCGGCAACTTCCGAAAATCGAAATTGAGCGAAAGCCCAACATAGGTAGTTGGCGGCAACGTCGGAGGGAGGAGATAGGCGACGTTAAAATCCATCCATCTATATCTTATACTACCCCCCAGAGAATAAGTCGGCGGCTCCGACGTATACAAATCTTTCTGGAATCCTGCACGGATGGCAAAAATTCGATTCGGCAAAAATTCTGTGCCGAGTTGCAATCGGTCTGTTAGATCTGCGGAGATTAACCAATTTGAAATGGGCTGATACGCGATCCCAAATTTGTATGCAGTTGGGAAGACCTTTTCACTGACATCGGAATCGTGTCGTATCCAAGTGCCATAACTCAACCCTTCCCCGGATCCAAAACCGATGAAATCTTGTGCAAGTACCCCCAACTTCCAGCGACGATGGGGCTGGTACAGAAGACCAACATCCGTGCCCCAACCCGTTGCTGCGCCCCTTGATCTGCCATCTAGTGCAATTGACCATGTAAAGTATTTCAGATTTGCCCCAAGGGACAGCTGAGGCAAAGGGGCGTAACTATAAGCGAAGTTGAAGCTGCTACGACTTGAATCAAGCTCCGCGTCTTCAATGCCAACCTGCAGCCAATCAATGCCAAGCGCCATCCTCTCTGACGTCGGCAAGACCGCGCTGAGATAGCTTGTTTGTAACGCATCAAACAATCCAGATGGCGTCTGTTCAAACCCTAGGGCGTACCTGTCCAAACGGACAAGTCCGGCAGGATTCCGACGCACAGCGTTTTCGTCGTCCGCAACCCCGATGAATGCCCCTCCTATACCGATAGCACGTGCCCCTGTTGTCGCCTGCTCCTCAGCACCATATATCGCAGTTGTCACGCATAACATGAAAAATACTGAAAGATAGCATCGCACTCCGAATATCACGTGAAGTGCACTCAGTTTTGTTAAGACTGTTTCGGTAATCCATATCATTGAGACTGAAGACTCTTTAATAGGTAACGAGACACAAATTCTGAAATCTATGACAATAGAAATTCCCCATGTGCCAGTTATCGGGAAATTTATACTGTGACAAGAGAAGTTTTGTCAGTCGACAATTTCGATTATATAATTTTACCATTAAAAAGTCATAATAGAAACAAATAAGTATTAAATCTACAGTTCGCGTATGCCACGGTAAGCCAAACCTCGTAATTTCTAACTGCCTTCGCCGTTTATCTCAACTTCCAGAATTCTGATTTTTATGTTTCAGATTTCACACTTCATTCCTTAATCATTCTGTACCACAACAACTTTCGTCCCCATCGCTCCCTCGCCCTTAACAGTGACGAAATAAAAATTGCTGACGACCCGCCGATTCTCATCATCACGCCCGTCCCACTCGAAAACATGTCCTCCAACTGACAAGGGTTCCAATTCTTTCAGCAACCGTCGCAAACGTCCGGCTTCATTATAGATTTTAATCGTTATGTCATCAGGACGATTTAATCGAAATGAGATCCACGTTGATTCCCGGCTGGGCGAGAATACCCGTGGTTGGCAGGTTAGATCGGAGATAATCGTGTTTTCCTCCGTTTCTACAGAAGGTCTTGTAGTGATGGTATATCGTCCAAGCGTCGAAACCACCGTTGAGATTGTCCCGCGCTGCACATCAATTGCCCCACCAATAGGGACCCATGTCTTGTCATCCCAGCGGGCAATTGTCAAGGTTTCTTTTATTTTAGAGTCCGAAAGTAGTGCGGCATCTTCAACGGAAAATTGGAGGGTCGCCGGTTTCAACCGGTGTAACCGTAGATTCTCAGGCGCAAAATCGTAAGCCTGAAACGGAATGGGGGAAACAGAGAGCAGAGATTTCTCTGCCACCGGATTGATTGTTACGACAGTTGTCCGTGGCAAGCTGTTCAGCGGAAAGGTGATTTGAGCACGATTGTCATGGCTTTCCACCCTGCCGCCGGTCTCACGATCTACACTCGGATTGAAGAATATATGCACCTGATCAAATTCTCTATGTCCCGCTGTATCTTCCACCATTAACCGCAATGTGTGTAGCCCCGATAAGTTCGGCGCGTCCCATAACGCTAATACATCACGGGTGACAGAGGTTGAAAACGCCGGCGGTTTGGAGATAGGCAACCAAGTATCAGGAGACTCCCCGGGACCGTATTCAATGATATATTCCTTAAAATTTTGGTCATCTGCAGTGCCGCGAATCTCAATTTGCTGTCGGACTTGTTCGTTCTCAGCGGGAGAAAGGATCTCGACCTGTGGACGGAGCCTATCAACTTCAACCGTGACTGACGTAGTGGCAAGATGAGGTTTCTCATCGTAATTACCATTCGGAGTATCCCTCGCCCTCAACTCAATCGTGTATAAACCGGCGGCGACCGTTCGCGTATCCCAACGATAAAGTGTGTCGTCCATGACGGGCATTGTTGAAACAAAAGGAGGCAGGGGTTCACCTAAAACTGAATCACCGGGAAAGATACGGATTTGGTAATCCAGAAAGTCCGTTTTATCAGTCGCAGTGCCTCTGATTTCATAAACGTCGCCAATCACAGCGTTCTCTTTTGGCGCGGTGATGCTTACGATTGGAGGGAGAGAATCAACCATAAATTCCGCACTTGCCCCCACCGTATCATCGTTACCCTCCCTATCAATGGCATAAACTGTAAAACGATGTGGCCCTTCTGTGAGACCTGACAATACCGCCCGCTTATCCTCGCCCTCATCGTCAGTGAGAATCGGCAGTCCATCGTCAAGTCGGTAGAGATAACGAAGGTCCCCAGCTGGCGTACTGGCATCACCCCCTTCAAACTTAAAGACAACACTTGTAACCCCAACAATTTCACCATTTCTCGGTCCGTCGGTAATCCGTGTACGAGGCGGAGCCTTCTCCGGGCTGAAAATGCTTAATCCACCACTATCCTCACTGCCAAACCAGAGCACCCCATCCGCTTCAGCGATCGCAGAAATGTTGTTGCTGTTGAGTCCATGACTTGCAGTCAGTGTTCGTTCAAACCGGCCGTTTTGGAACAGATTAACACCACCAGCGGTTCCGATCCAGATCCGATTATCTCCATCGCGGTAAAGTGCCTGCACACGATTATCCGCTAATCCGTCGATCAGTGAAGCAGTGAGTTTCAACGCTTGTTTGTCAAAAATCAGAATACCGGCATCTGTGCCAACCCAAATCTCACCGCTAGGGACTTCTAAAATTGTGTGAATCGAGAATGGTTTAGGCAGGCTATAAATTGGTTCCAAATTTATCCCATTGTAAACCCACAAATCGCTCCCACCCTCTTCGTTACCAACCGTGCCGAAGTAGATTCGTCCCTGCGAGTCTGTGAACATAACGACGATTGTCCGGTCAATCTCCAGAAATTGATTCCTTTCCCACTGTCCCCCGTCATAACGGTCTAAACCGGGGAGGTCATCCGTTGGCAAAAACCCTGTGCCAGCCCAAACATCCCCAGCTGAATCAACGGTAAGCGATTGAACACTATTAACGTTAATGTCTGGAATCCGGAAGACTTCCCATGATATTCCATCAAAGACGCCTATGCCGGCGTTCGTACCAACCCAGATTCGATCCTGCAGATCCTCGGCTAACATGCGCATTTCATTTCCCGGAGCCCCGCTGACCAATTCAATCCCATTTCGCGTATGGAGGCTCAATCCATTGCGTGTCCCAACCCAAAGCCTGCCTCGCCGGTCTTTCAGCATCGTTGTCACGCTATTGTGACTCAATCCGTTATCTGTGGTGATCGATATCCACGATCGATCTGAAAAATTAACTCCATTATCGCGTGTTCCAATCCAAATCTCGCCTGTTCGTGTCTCAAACAAGGCCTGAATATTGTTGCTTGCCAAACCGTTTGCTCTTGTCAGATGACGCCAACGCCCTAAATCACGGAGTGCCGGCGGGTTGAACTGTGCCGGTGGGTAAAATTGGCTGATGCCGGCGGTGGTCCCAATCCAGATCGTTCCCTCCCCATCGCTCATTATGGATTGCACATTGCTTCCGATCAGAAGTCCTTCCCGCTCCGTTAAAACATGCCAAGTTGAACCGTCGTAAACCACCGCACCGGCGGTTGTACCGACCCAAAGATTGCCGAGACTGTCCTCTAAAATCGTCTGTACATCACCATTCGGTAAGCCATCGTTCACGCTAAAAATTTCCCAGTCTATACCATTGAAACGACTGATAAGATTTCCACTTTGGGTGCGATTGCTTTGTGAAAGGCCAAACCAGAGAACCCCAGCTTTATCTTCATAGATAACCTGCACGCCTTGATTGAGCTGTCCAACTTCTGCGCTATCCGCAGGGTGCCAAACCGAGCCATCAAACCAGTTGGCCCCAAGCGGCGTCCCAATCCAGATTTCACCATTTTGGCGTTGGATCATTGTTACAACAAATCCACCGATACCGACAAATCCCGTTTCTTCGGTATAATGTTGTAACCAATCAACCTGTCCCCGCGAATTGTTCCATACTCCTCGATAAACCCCTGCATCCGTCGCAACCCAAATAAAGCCCGCAAGGTCTTCAAAAACTTTGAAGACAGTCGCCTCTTGGGGCCCCCCGTTCGACCTACCGGCTTCGTGCCAGAAGCCGTCAAAACGGCTCAATCCTTTGTCTGTCCCCAACCAGATTTGTTCGGACCGATCCGCAGTGATAGTTCTAACGTTATTGCTGATCAGATCATCGTCGAATCGTGTGAAATTTCGCCATTGGAAATTTTGCTGGGCAAACGTGGCAGTGGGCGTTAAAAGAAAAAGAGTAAGCAAGAACGGAAAAGATAGAAGGTAAAACGGAAAGCAAAAATTATATTTAGAAAATAAGGGGATATATAAATAAGGGGATCGAAAAAGATAGAGAAATGCACTCATTGCTTAGATGCCCAAATTAACAACGCCGATTGTGCTGTTAGCATTTGTTGTGTCAGTCAACAGTCGCTTGAAGGGCGTGTCCGAAGAATCTCACAATCAAACCACTGTTCTTGAAAGTTGACGGCTTCGGTGATTTCGTCGTTCGTTAAATCCATCCGGGTTTCAGGAACAACAATTAACTTGTCATCATCGTCGTTCAACCGGTGGATAATGGCAATACATTTACCCTTTGCTATGTGTAGAGGCCGATTGCCCCCTAAATAATATGCATCTAACTCTTCACCGTCAGCGGATTGTGTTCCGGGAACATAGCCGTAATTGACTTCATAAACAAAACCGTGTTCAGGGTGCTTGCTGCCGAGAGGCCTGTCAATGATAATTGACACCTCCTTACTGAGATATTGCTCTGCGAGCAACAAAAAACGAGATTTATCTTTCAGTGAGATGTTATATCTCTCCTATTTGCTGATAATCATTTTTCGGGTTGCCTGGAAGGACGGTGTGGAAAGTGTGTAGAAATAGATCCCGCTGGCGACAGGCTCACCATATACATTCTTCCCATCCCAGTACGCTGCTTCGCCTCGAGTCAGATAGCGTCCGGGTATCAGATATCCCAAGTCAATCTGACGGATAAGGGTTCCAGCAGCATCATAAATCCCAATCGTGACCTGACTGGCTGAAGCGATGTGGAAGGGAATCCACGTCTCTGGATTGAATGGATTTGGATAGTTTTGCAGCAACTGATTATGCGCTGGGACCGATGGGAAAAGGAGATATTGCAAGAACCGTCTAGCCCGAATATACTCCGGGGAATTGTTAGGCATCAACAAGAGTTCGCGGTAAATTGATTCAAGCTGCTTGCGTATCGATGGTGGAATTAAGTACAGAGATTCACCAGCGGATTGCGGAGCAGCATGGGTTGCATCAATCTGATAAGACTCACCAAAATGTGCACTTACCAGCACAGAATCATTGAGATCAATAACGCCGTCACCATTGACATCTGGATAAATACCCGAATGTGTCGGAATTGGTTGCCCTATGGATCGCACGACAATGCTAAGATCGAAAATGTTTACGACCCCATCGGCGTTGACATCCCAAGGTCGGACAGGGTCTTCGACAATCACTTTTAACTCGTGAATTTCACAATCGAGTCGTTCTTCATTTGAGTTGACAAGAATCAGATTTTGCAACTGAATTTTGCTCGATCCAACAGCTTTTGCCCGAAATGAAGCACCTAACATGATGCCGCTACCAGTTACTCCGCTAGCTCCGGTTTTGGCAGCACTGACATCTTCGTATATCCCATTTATCTGGTCTGGTGGTTCTGTCGGCTGATGCCCAATTCCAGATTCTCCAAAAACAGTTCGGAACTTGGTGACAGTTACAAACGTAAGTACATCAGGATTGGTCCATTGCAAATCAAACTCAAACCCTCTTAAGTCAATGACAGATTCGACGAAAATGTCGACTGCAAACTCCTCTCCTAAATTGATCCGTCGAGCTGACGGTACTAGCCTCACCGCGCAACTTGGGGCTCGGAAATCCCGGACCTCAGACCAATCACTGACCCTATCGAAACTACCGGTACTTACACGCCACCAATAGTGGGAAATATTGTTCTTACCCTCAAAGGACAACTCGTTGACGGTAACAGTCATGAACTGCGTGTTTGCTGCGGTAAAGTTTGAATTGTTTGAAATTTCGACATCATAGTAAACTGCATTTTCAACGGCTGCCCATCTCAAGTTGATTTGCGAGGGGTTGACCAACTCGCCCCTTTGCGGTTCAAGGAGCACCGGCCTTGGATAACTCGAATTCCAAATCGTAATCGTTCCTTCAACTGACCCCACAACTGCCAGTTGAGGATGAGTTGGATTGAAAGACAAATCATGTACGATTTGCGTGTCGAAAGATTGGAGTTCAAAGCGGGTAGGGACATCCCACAGTTTAAGGGTATTGTCAGTCGGTGAATTTAGCAAACCAATGGCGAGGATTCGTCCGCTAGGATTAAAACGGACTGACATAACTTGACGATCATAGGTCGCAAATGGCCCTGCCTCCCCAATAGGGTCGCTGGATTCTAGTGAATTGATGTTCCAGAGTCGAACAGTTCCATCCCTAGCCCCTGACGCGATGAGATTGCTATGAGGATGGAACACAACAGAAAGAACCCCTTGTGTATGTCCAGTCAAGCTATGGAGTTGTGAACCATTTGAGGCACTCCAAAGACGCACAGTGCCATCCTCTGATCCGGAGGCGATTATGCTGCCATCTGGGCTATATGCAACGGACCAGACAACATCTGTATGCCCTTCAAACGTCGCCAGAAGTTTACCGGTGTCGGTTTCCCATAGCTTGAGCGTTCGATCTCGCGAACCAGAAACAATACGTCTGCCAGAGGAATTAAAATTTACAGATGTGACTTGTCCGGCGTGCCCCTCGAACACACGAATCTGTTGTTGTGTCGATATATCCCACAACCGCACTGTCCCATCAACTGAAGCAGATGCTAGATTGCCGTTGGGGCGGAAAGCAAGGTCTTGGATTTTTCCTGTGTGTCCAGTAAGCGTGTAAATTGGCTCATCGGCACCGGGCTCCCAGATGAGAATTTCATTCGCACCACCAGAAGCAAGCCACCTTCCATCAAGGCTAAACGCCACTGCAAGTGCACGTCCAGTGTGCCCGAACAGAAATTGGTGAGGAAACTCGGCATAACTGTTTAGACAAAAAAGGATAGCGAAAAAGATCGAAAACGATGAAATCAAGCATTTCATGGTATCCCCCGGAAACGTCAAATGTAAAAATACGGTTTTTAAGCAAGCACAATCTATGCCAACATAAACTGTCAACCGCAAAAATACGCCGAGGATGTATCGGGAATTTGTAAATTTGAGAGGAGGTTCGCTTAGTTGAGCGTGAGAATCTACCAAGTGCCAAATTTTACGTTACGGATTCCACCAATAATTCATCTTCCCGACAAATGTGGTTCCTGCCAGTTTAGCATTTGAGCTGTTGCTATCATAGATTTGGTTGAAAACAAGGTAGAAGTCGCTGCCGGGACGGAGCTGACTGAACGGAATACCAATCTCCGCTGTCCAGTACTTCTCATTGGCTTTTGTGCGACAGTCCCAGACTGCATCCCAGCTTTCGTTCCGCCTGTTTCCGTTGTCCATTATGGCGACATTTTCCATTGCCCCCAACGGATTGACGCGGAAGAAAAACCCGCCAACCTACAGATGTCGCTGAATCTGATTAAAACTGTGCGAATCGAGTCTATGATAGTCTGGAATATCGTATCGATTCCCACGAACATCAGTTACAAGCAGTCGGGCAGGTGGAAACTGTCTAACGTTCTGATGAAGCCCCTGTACAGAGAACGTGATACGGCCGCGCGATGTTTCAACCTCCCAGTCATGGATGCCGAATCGCTCCTTGACGCGATAAACCTTCTGTATGATAGGTGTAAAGTATCGTTTATCGAGCTCCTCGCGAAGGATTTCTCGGCTTTCGGAGTCGAGTTGTGATGGGTCCTCAATGATGCCGATCTCCACCTCCTCCCCAATCCCAAGCGAAATATAACGATCGGGATCACTCAACGGAAGAATACGGCGCACCACCACACGGGTATAGCAGACCTCCTCTAGGATTTCCAGACGAGGAGCACCCATCGGCGACCGAAATAGGCGTATCTTCTTCGGATCTAAACATCTCGGCGTGAAGTCATCATTTTCAACTCCGATTGGGAGTGGAGGGCCCGATTCCAAAGCAGCGATACCTTTAGACATTTTTTCTTTTTCGGCACTCATGTTTATTTCTCAACGGCCTACACCCCTGAGCGGATCTCGGAAGCTCGCCGTTGGGTCTCAACGAGGTTGTAGTAAATCCCCTTCTTCTCCATCAACTCTTCATGGGAACCACATTCGACACCCCGTCCTCTGTCTATGACAAAGAGGCGATCCGCATTCCGCAGTGTAGAGAGCCGATGGGCGATAGCAAAAGTGGTACGGTTCTGGACAAGTCGGTCGATTGCCTGCTGGATTTTGCGCTCGGTCTGAACGTCAACCGATGAAGTCGCTTCATCAAGAATCAGGATGCGTGGATTGTGCAGGATTGCTCGTGCAATTGATATCCGCTGTCGTTCCCCACCGGACAACCTACCACCTCGTTCGCCAACCTCCGTGTCATATCCATCAGGAAACTTCACAATGAACTCATGGGCGTTGGCAGCCTTTGCGGCGGTAATGACCGCTGCCATCCCCGCTCCCGGCTTTGCGTAGGCAATGTTCTCCGCAATGGTCCCATTGAAAAGGTACGGTTCTTGGAGCACTACACCAATCTGCTGCCGTAGATCTTCAAGGCGAATGTTCGTTATATCCACACCATCAATCGTGATACTCCCTGAATCCGGTATGTAAAACCGGCAAATCAGATTAATCAGTGTCGATTTGCCTGCCCCAGAATGCCCGACTAAGCCGATCATCTCGCCCGGTTTGACGTGGAGATTGATGTCTCGGAGGACAGGCTTATGCGAATCATAGCCGAAGGTCATATTGTGGAATTTGACCTCTCCTTGGAGTTCCGATTTTGAAACGAGTGTACTGTCATCTAACTGCTCGGGTTCGGAGTCAATGACCTCAAAAATCCGTTCCGCTGCTGTCATCGCTCGCGACGCCCAGTTAACCATCGGACTGAGATGCCGTAATGGACCGTAGAAAATCGCCAAGTAACTGTGAAACGCCATCAATGTACCGAGCGTCATTTCGCTAGTGATAACTTGCAGCCCCCCAGCATACCAGACGATGAGCGTCCCCAACTGAACAGAAAACCCCAGCAACGGATAATAGGTTGCCCAAACCTTTTCGGCAATCGTGTCATAATTCCGGGCATCATCGTTCGTATAGGAAAACCGTCCGACCTCACTCTTCTGCTGACCGAACGCCCGAACAACGCGGATACCGGAGACCGAGTCATTCACAATGTCGTACATCTTCGATCTTCGCCGCCATGCCCTGTGCCAGAGCCCACGAACCTTCTTCCAGAACCACCTCGCACCGAGCACTACCAACGGGATTGGAATTAGGATAAAGCACGCCAACCTCCAATTCATCGAAAATAGGAAGGCACCAATACCAAAAAGCATCAACAGGTCAATAACGAGGAATTGAAGCCCATCCAATAGAAACCACTGTAGGCGCGTACTGTCTTCTGTGATGTGAGAGATAACAGTCCCAGTCTTGCGTTTATCGAAAAACCGAAGGGAAAGCCCATGCAGTCGCTCGTAAATCTGGTCACGGATGTCTGCTATCATGCGAAAGGTCAACCACGCGGCCAAACGCCCACGAAAAATATCAAAGATAGGGGTGAGGATATGGGCTACCACAAGACAACCCATGGCGACTGTCAACGCAAGTGCTGCTGTCTCAAATGACCGGAATATGCGACCTAACGCGGTTTCGGCTGTACCTTGCGCTGCTGCGAGGTCTTCGTTTAATTTCAACACATCGTCAATGAGGATCTTTGTAAAATAGGGAGGCACGAGCGCAATCAGTGTCGAAACAAGCATGAGCAACGCCACCACAGCTGCCCGCTTCTTATGCGGCTTGAGATAAGACAGAACGCGCAGCATAACACGATGCTTTTTGGTGCACGCCGGGCACGGCAAAAACACATCAGGCAGCGGCAACCCACATGTCTTGCAGAACTTCTGCTCCTCTTCGTACTCCCACATCGGCCCTTCGGCGCGTTTTCCTTGATGGTGCTCGATCTCTTCACTGAGAAATTTCGCTATATATCCGAACTTCGGCATCAGTCCGTTTGAGTAACGGATGAGATCAAGAGCATCTCCCATCATCTCCAGAACGAGAATCCCCCCGTCAACGACTGCTTCCGAACACACCTCTACCACTTCGCTATATGGCACACGATGAAAAATCGCACCTTCTGCATCAAGTGCTAAGATTTCTGTCTCGGTCAGGAGGAACCAACTTTCACCGAACAGACCATCAAGATTGAGATCGCTCTGTGCGGCGAACCTTACCTTGTCTAAAGAAATGTCTGCTGCCTGTAAAGCTGTCTCTATTGAGGTGGGTAATGTATCTAGGGTCTCTTGATGTGCCAACGGTATTGCTTTCTCCTACGGGTAATTTTATGAATGCTAAGTGAAAGAAAAACGAAATCTCAAGCCGCTTGCGGCATTTGAATGACGAGTCCACTGAACAACCTCGGATAATCGGCTACCTTTTGCCAATTTAGCCCGTAGTCGTCGGTCTGGTACAGAGTGATATCATTCACAACAACCAACGCATTCGCCCCGCTAACAGTAATAATTTGAAAGGTGTCAATATTCTCACCAATCTGTTCCGGTAGACCAGTGACTAATGTCCAGTTTTCGCCTGCGTCATCACTTCGATAAAGTTGGGCATCTACCCTGCTATGGGGACCTCGTGATGTGGAAACTAGGTATACATCGCTTTCAGGAAAACAAGCGCATGCCCGTTGATAATAGTAGGGCATACCACTCCGCTGGTGCGTAAATGTGTCGCCATAGTCCCTACTGATATAGAACCCGCTAGCAGTCGCAGCAAAGACAGTCGCAGGATCGGATGGGTGCGTAGCAACCTGATGCACATCCACCTCCAACCCTTCCCGAAGATTTTTCCACGTCTTTCCACCGTCACGCGAGCGGACAACCCAACCGACATGAATGTTCGCGTAGAGGGTTCCGTCCGTGGATACCGCCAAAGAGCGTACATCCGGAGGTCCACCCCACGGCGTTTTCCAGAGTTTGCGTTCTGGCACCGCATCAAAACTATCGATAAAATTCAACTCACCATCGGCGACCCATGCGAGCCGAGCGCGTTCGGTGCCCACGAGTAGCCGATCATCGCCTGTCCAACACACGCAGTTCAGAGTGATGTCCGTTGATACTTGCTGATTCCATGTCCCCGCAGCATACGTCCAAACCTCATGGTCGTTAGCAATAACAGATAACCGATCTTGTCCCACATCTCCCGCAATAACCGATGCAGGTTGCTTTGAATCCCGATCGCAGCATCGGGACTGAAATGGAGTATCGTTGATTGGTTCACCGTTGAAGTCTAAGATCCCCTCTTCTGAGAGCAACCAAACCACCTCTTGGCTCATGGGATATGCTCCTTTCTCAAAATAGGATACGGGAAGAAAGAATTGGCAAAAGACAGCACCTCATTGCATAAAAAATCTTTCACCAAGTTCCGATATTGTCTGCTTGCTCGGCAGCATTACAACATCAGTAGTCTCAAATCGCTTGCTTAGAATGTAGCATATTCAATTATACTCTTCACGTTTCATCTTATGGATTCCACCAATATGTTAGCTTTCCAACAAGTGTAGATTCGTCAAGACTGACGCCCCCGCCGTTACTGTCATAAATCTGGTTGAAAACGAGGTAGAAATCGCTGCCTGGACGATAGATGTAGTTGAGCAGAAAGTTGGTGGATACCACATTATCGTCGCCATTCCACTGGGCAAACAGTTTAGCAAAGAGTTGGGTCGAGAAGGAATAGGCGAAACGACCGCCAAAGACATTTGCATTGAAGGGTTCTTCGCCGGGGAGAGTTATCCGGTTAAATTGATATTGAGATTCGAGGGCGAAACGTCCACTCGGTTTGAAGGTTGCCCCGATGTCAAAACCTCGCCTATTGCCGTTGTAGAACTGGCCAAAATCCACATCAAATTCCGCAGCAAGCATTTTACTTTCATCGGTCTGAATCCCTACCCTAGCAGATGCAAAACTATACTCATCAATGGGTATAATGACACCATCTCGGATTTCAAAATCCTCCTCAAGATGTTCAGCAGTCTGCCGCACCTCAAATTGTAAGCGTCCACCTTTCTCCAGCTCAAACCAGTTGCTGTAGCGGAGGGAACGGGTCTCTAAGCCACCGTCCCGATTGAGGACAAGGTCAAATTCCGGCCCCGTCCAGATGCGGCGAATTCCAAATTTTCTGGGCCAAGGGGTAAAACGTATGTCACTTCGGATTTGACGCATACCCTTCCGCCGGATGTATCCAACTTCAGGGTTGAAGTCCTCACCAATGTCCGTGTATGAACCGCCTAGTCGAAACCGGTCATTCCGCCAACTGCTGCCGATATACCACGCATTATCGCTCCCATCTGCCTCATCCGAATCAGAGGTATACGCCCACAACCCGCGCACATCAAAATTGTCTACCGGACGATACGAAAAATCGAATCCGCCAGCGCGATTGTAGGCATCTCCATCTTGCTTATTGATACCAATTAACCCGATGCGTGAGCCACTGAAAAGGTCTCGTGTCAACCTCAATACAGAGTAATTGGTGCGTGGGACCTCAATAATGTCGTCCGGATCTGTCTCATCGTGAAATTCATTTGTCAACACATTTAGCATACCGACGCCGTAAGGTCCCATTTTACCTGCAATCTTACCCCCGGTAATAATCGGGATGGCACGTCCTTCCGCAAGACCGATACGGCGACTATAAAACAGAAGCAACGGCGGTGGACGGCGGAAGCTGGTACGACCAATGCCAAAATCAAACAACCCTGCTCCTTCTAGAAAGAAGGGGCGCTTCTCAGGAAAGAATAGGCTGAAGCGGGTGAGGTTCACCTGTTCTTCATCAGCCTCAACCTGGGCAAAGTCCGTGTTAAAAGTCAGATCTGCGGTAAGATTCGAGTTGATACCGTACTTGAGATCCAAGCCCATATCGAATACCCTATCGGTGTTCCCATCTTCTTCGGTACGACTCATCCCCGGCAAAACATAAGGTAACAGTTCCAGACGCCGAGATGGGGCAATCCCTTCTAAACCAGCAAGGCTACCGAGATTACCGAGACGGTATTTCGCCATCCCCCCATACTGCCTAGGTACCGGCACCCATATCGCTTCCTCATTGTTCTTACGGACTCCCCGTCCCACATTCATCCCCCAGGTCATCTTGTCACTTTTGTCGAAACGGAGTTGGCTGAACGGAATACCGAGTTCGGCTGTCCAGTGGTCACCATTGATCTTCGCCTGACACGCCACAACTGCATCCCAACTCCGATTTAAGCTGTCCCCACCGTTCGTTACGGCTCTGTCTTGGTATGCCCCCAACGGATTGATGCGGAAGGCAAACCCGTTGCGCTTATCGTTATAAGTGTCTAATATCAGGAAAACATTGTCATTTTCATGTAGATCTTGTGCGTCATGACGCATGTCGTTGGCAACCAGTTTCGACATCTGTGATTCAAAACAGGTAAAACCGAAGTAGATATTCTTATCATCGTATAGGATACGGACTTCTGTCGGTTCGCTTATCGACTCACCTTCATTAGGCTCAATTTGGAAAAATTGATTGATCGGACTCGCGTGCTGCCAATCAGATTCATTGAAATCGCCATCAATTTCAATACTCTGAAATGTTCGATATGCTTCAATCTTGTACTCCATGGGACTAGGGTCACCATCCACAGTGAGTGGAAATAACAAGCAGAAGATAGCTAAAAGAAAAAAACATCTTCCGTGTCGTAGAATACCACCACTTGAAAACTGATCCCAAAAATTGAGGTGATAAATCATAAACGATCTCCTTTCAAAATGGCTCCAGAATTGATTATAGGGTAAAGATCTGTGGTCATGCGAGTATATCCGTCGTCTCCCCGATCGAATCAGGGGATTGCAGTATACAGATCATACGCTTCACGTTTTACGTTTCAAGTTTACGGATTCCACCAGTAAGTCATTTTTGCGACAACTGTGGATTCATCAAGTGCTGTTTTTGTACCGCCACTATTATAAATCTGGTTGAAAACGAGGTAAAAATCGCTGCCGGGACGGTAGATGTAATTCAGCAGAACGTTGGCGGCGATTATTTCATCGTCGCTGTTCCATTGGGCAAATATCTTTGCAAAAAGCGTTGTCGAAAAGGAGTAGCCGATACGGGCCCCGAAAATGCTCGCATTGAATGCATCACTAGGAAGCGTTACACGGTTAAATTGAAAGATGGGCTCAATATTGAGACGTCCGTTCGGTCTAAAGCCCGCATTGAGGGTAAACCCCCATCTGCTTCCGTTGTAAAAGTTACCAAAATTTACACTATACTGCCCTGTAAGCACCTTCGTATCATCGGTAGAACCTCTAATCATCATTTCAGTGAAACTGTATTCGCCCAGCGGGATAATAATCCCATCTCGGATTTCAAAGTCCTCGTCGAGACGTTCAAAGGTTCGTTTAGGTAGAAGGCCAATGTAGCTTCCGCTTTCAAACCGAAAATAGTTGGTCAATGTGATTTCCTGAGTTTCCAGTTGGTTGTCCTGATTGAGGATAAAATCAAACGCCGGTCCTGTATAGATTTGGCGAATCCCAAATTTCCCGAGCCGGGGACTATACCACATTTGACTGTTGATTCGACGGATTCCCTCTCGCTGAATAAACCCGACGCCGGGGTTAAAGTTCTCACCGATATCCGTATATGAACCTCCCAAGCGAAGATCCCTGTTCCGCCAAGTGCTGCCGACGTATAAAGCGTTGTTCTGACCGGTGACATCCGCCTCAAACGTACGCGCCCAGAGCCCACGTATATCAAGGCTATCGGTTGGGCGATACGTGAAGTCAAATCCACTAGCTCGGTTGTATGTGTCAACACCTTGCTTGTTTATGCCGATTAATCCGATGCGTGAGCCACTAAAAATGTCCCGCGTCAACCTTAGAACAGAATAATTGGTGCGCGACACATCAATAATTTCATCCGGATCAGTCTCATCAAGAAACTCATTTGTCAACACATTCAGCATACCGATGCCGTAAGGGCCCGCTTTGCCCGTAATCTTACCCCCACCGATAATCGGGATGGCGCGTCCCTCCTCAAGACCGATGCGGCGGCTATAAAACAACAACAAGGGTGGAGGTCGACGAAAACTAGTGCGTGGAATGCCGAAATCGAACAATCCAGCACCTTCTAAAAAGAAGGGACGTTTCTCCGGGAAAAACAAGCTGAAACGGGTGAGGTTGACTTGCTCCTGATCCGCCTCGACTTGTGCAAAATCGGTGTTGAACGTTACATCCGCTGTGAGATTGGAGGTAATACCGTACTTGAGGTCCAAGCCGATGTCGAATACTCCATCAGTTTTCTTCTCTTCTTCGATCCGATTCATCCCCGGCAGGATATAGGGCAGCAGTTCCAGATTTCGAGAAGGCGTAATTCCTTTCAAACCGACTAAATTGCCGATGACATCGGTGCGATATCTTGCAAAGAACCCATGCGCTTTGGAAAGCGGTGCCCAGGTCGCGTCCTCTTGGTTTCGCATGAGACTCCGTCCCAAATTCAGTCCCCAAGTCATCTCGTCACTTTTACTGAAACGAAGTTGGCTGAAAGGAATACCAATTTCTGCTGTCCAATGGGTATCATTGACTTTGGTGCGACAGGTCCAGATGACATCCCATGCTTGATTCCGACTCTCGCCGCTGTTTATTAAAGCTATATCTTCCTTTGCTCCCAATGGATTGACACGAAAGAAAAATCCGTTCCGTCGATCGTTATAGGTATCCAGAAGGATAGAAACATGGTCGTTTTCACGCAACCCATCCTGACCGCTGCCATCTCGGCGCATCTCGTTGGCGACCATTTTGGACATATCAGAATCAAAACAGGTAAAACCGAAGTAGATCTCTTTAGCATCATAAAGAATGCGTATCTCCGTGGGTTGGGAGATTAGTTCTCCCTCGGCAGGTTCGTACTGAATGAGTTGAGTAATGGATTTTGCGTTCTGCCAGTCTTCCTCATTGAACTCTCCATCAATCTCAATACTCTGATAAGTTCGGTATGCCTCAGCTCGGTACTCCATAGACGCCGGATCTGCACTAACAATGAGCGGAAACAGCAGACAGCACATAAACAAAATAAGAAAAGATTTTCCACACCGTGACGTGCTAGATATTCTGTTAAAATGGCAAATCATAGACGGTTTCCTTTTGAGAAAAAATCAAATATTTACAAAATGTGCTATGTTTCATGCGTTACGGATTCCACCAATAAGTTATTTTCGCAACAACTGTTGATTCCTCAAGTGCTGTTTTCGCACCATCACTATCATAAGTCTGGTTAAAAACAAGGTAGAAATCGCTACCGGGACGGTAGATGTAGTTGAGCAAAAAGTTAGCGGAAATCACTTGATCGTCGCTGTTCCATTGGGCGAACAACTTCGCAAAAAGGGTTGTGGTAAAAGCATAAACAATGCGGCTCCCGAAAATATTCACATTGAAAGGATCTTCGTTCGGGAGATTCACCCGGTTAAATTGGTATTGCGTTTCAAAGGCGAGGCGTCCGTTCGGCTTGAAGTTCGCTTGGATATCAAACCCGCGATTTGTACCATTAAAAAAAGTGCCGTAATTTGCCCCGAATCGACCCGAAATCTTCCTTCCTTCATCTGTATCGATCATCGTTCTGAAGGTAGTTAAATTGTAATCGTCAACCGGTATGATAACGCCATCACGGATTTCAAAATCTTCGTCGAGAAATTCGGAGGTTCGTCGAATCTCAACGTTAATCCAACTCCCCTGCTCAAGCTGAAACCAATTAGTGAGTGAAAACTCCCGCGTTTCCAGCTCATCATCTTGGTTGAGAATATAGTCAACATCCGGTCCCATGAAGATGCGCCGAATTCCGAATTTTCTGGGCCAGGGGGTGAAACGTATCTGTCCACGGAATCGTCGGCTGCCCTGACGGCGGACGAAGCCGACTTCAGGGTTGAAGTCCTCACCGATGAACGTATATGTGCCATTGAAGCGGAGCAGACTGTTTCGCCAAGTACCGCCAAAGTACATCGCATCATTCTTGCCAGAAACATCCTCCTCATAAGTCCGTGCCCACAGTCCACGCACATCAATACTGTCGTTTGGACGATATGCGAAGTCCAGTCCTCCCGCACGGTTGTATGCATCCGTATCCTGTTTATTAATTGCAATCGCTCCGATACTAGAGCCGCTGAAGATATCCCGTGTCACACGGAGCACAGAATAGTTTGTCCTAGACAGATCAACAATCTCATCTTTATCCGTAACTGATGAATCGGTATGAAATTCGTCCGTCAACACATTCAACAGGCCAATGCCGTAAGGTCCCACCTTGCCCGTAATTTTGCCCCCACCGATAATCGGGATCGCGTAACCCTCCTCAAGACCGATGCGACGACTGTAAAAGAGAATCAACGGAGGCGGCCTAAAGAAACTCGGTCGAGGAATACCGAAATCAAATAGTCCGGCACCCTCTAAGAAGAAGGGGCGTTTCTCCGGGAAATACAGACTAAAGCGCGTCAAGTTGACCTGTTCCTGATCCGCTTCAACTTGGGCAAAGTCGGTGTTAAGCGTCAGATCAGCAGTAAGGTTCGAGGTTAAACCGTACTTGAGATCCAAGCCCATGTCGAATACCCCATCGATGTCCTCAGTGCCCTCGATTCGACTAACCCCCGGTAGGACATAAGGCAGAAATTCAAGCCGTCTTGACGGAGTAATGCCTGTTAAACCAACTAGGTTACCGAGGTTAGCGGTTCGATATTTCGATCGACTCCCATACTGCCTTGATACCGGAACCCACGTTGTTTCCTCGTTCTTTCGACGGATGGTTCGTCCGAAATTCACGCCCCAGACCATCGAATCACTCCTGTTGAAACGAAGTTGGCTAAAAGGAATAGCAACCTCCGTTGTCCAATGGGTATCATTGATCTTGGAGCGACAGTTCCATACGGCATCCCAACTCCTGTTCTGGCTATCTCCGCTGTTTGTCAACGCTATATCTTGCATCGCACCTAATGGATTGATGCGGAAGAAAACTCCACTCCGCTTATCGTTGTAGGTGTCCAAAAGGATGAAAACATTATCGTTCTCACGCAAATTTTCTGCATCTCGACGCATTTCGTTGGCAACAATGTTATCACGACCTGAACTTGAGCAGGTAAAACCGAAGTAGATGTTTTTCTCATCGTAAAGGATACGGACCTCTGTCGATTCAGTTATCGGGGCACCTTCATCGGGTTCGGTTTGGACAAATTGATTTATTAGTTTTGCATGCTGCCAATCGGTTTCACTGAAATCTCCGTCAATCTCAATGCTCTGAAAAGTTCGATACGCCTCGGCTCGATATTCTATCGGTTCAGAGGCGGAACTTATACAAATCAGAAATAAGAATATAAAGCTTAAAAGAAACAGGTATTTTCTAATTTCAGGGAATTGATGCAGATTGAGACTCATACTTCCTTCTTTTGGTACTTAGGTGTTGAGATGTAGCGTATATCTAGATATTAGAATGACGAAAAAGGAGAGGAAGGGATTAACCAAAATTGTACGATAGGCATCCGGGGGGGTTGATTGAATAAACATAAGGAAAGAAAAGATCCAAAATTGTTGATTCAATTAAGGTGCTTGGCTATAAATTCGCGTATCTTCCAGAGTATCCTTAAATGGTCCCTGTTTGTCTGTTTGCAATATGACAATAATCACGCCCATCCTCGTGTCACGTTGCTCATCCTCTTCAATCAGCCGATGGGGTATTTCCGCAAAAAGGACTCTACGGTTTCCACCGAGTGCCCCCCATCGCAAATCAATGGGGCGTCCATCGTAGACTTTTTTGCTTATAGCCCCATTCCGCATTGAGTAGATCTCGACATGTGCCGTGAATTTGGACTCCGAGAGGCTCCTGGGACCAGTTCCCGGTGTCAAGATACTTCCGGTCTGGATTAATGGACGACCATTTTCATTCAGCAAGTAAATGTCGAACTCAATCCGATCAAACCGAAAAGTGGTTTCAACCTTGATACCTCCGAAATTGTCTATTATACCGGTCTCACAACCTAAAATTACGATTAGACCTCCCCAAACAAACCAAGGCAAAATTTTCCCGACCGTTTTATCTTTTAAGAAATCTACGTTCAATTCCAATCTCCATCTGCTGATTCATTCCGCTCAGAAGTGCAATCCAATCCCCACGCCAATCGCGGTGCCATCAAAATCGAGGTCAAAGGGAATCGCACCGCTCCCCTTGAAAGTCTTGAGGATCCGCTTTGCCTCAAGGGTAAGGGTAAGCCGATCGTCGAGAAGCAGATATGTTAATCCAATCTGTACATTCCCTGTCAAACCAGAATTCCCGTTATCAAGAGTGATTCCTTGTTCCGCCAATAGGATAAGACCACTGCCACTAACACTCAAATGTGAATACCCAATGCCGCCCCCAAAGTAAAGCGGAAGGAAATCGTAGAGCAGAACGGGATGATAGAGCAAGCTGAACGAAATGGGGATAAAGGTAGCGGAAAGGTCAGCGGCGGTCGGCGGTGGTAGTGCTGTATCATTTGTCCAATACCCGATCGCTATTTGGGAAGATAACTCCGGTGCATGTTTCAGTTTCACCGAAGCAATGGGCATCAACCCAGCGTTGAGTGCTGGCGCCCCGAGGCTGTTCAAAAGCACTGTGAATTGCTCCAAGGTTGGCTTATAGGAAAGGAAAGAAATATGGAGCGATGTGGATTTGACGCCACGCCTCATAAAATCCGGCAACAAGCTCGTCTGTTCGCCCTCAGTTGGGGCCTCTGAGACGACCGCCGACTCAAGCGAGATATTTCCCACGAAACAGCCAATAAGCACTATGAGCAACAATGGAGGAACTGTACAGGGTCTGTTCATTTCTTGTTAATTGCCAACGGTCTTATTCCGTTTTCGGTTGTCACTACATTTCACGTATCAACTGTATTTCGGTTCGCATCTGTAGATGGCTCTACCCTTTGTTCCACCGAGCGGTGTCACCACAAAGTACATCTCCAACAATCCGCGAATTGGCTGATCGACGCGGTAACAGATTAGGAGCTTAACCACATTTGGTGCTTCTGCAACCTGTTGAAGGAACGGTTCAAGAGGACCAAAATCCGCTGATTCAGGTCCATCCTTCGGCTGCCAATGGTCATTGTGAGCGTAAGGTGGATCCGTGACGAGAGCGACCTCGCCATCAATCGAAGCCAAATGCTGCTGAATCCGAGTTGCGTCGTGTTGCAAGAGTTCTAGATCAAGGTGAATCTGTTGCGCGTGATTAAAGATTAATCGGCACCGCTCCTGATAAGACTTTTTCAGTTTATCATTCTCAGTTTTGTACGCTTGGATTGCGTGTAATCGCTCCTCAAGGGCGTTCTGCTCCTTTATCCACCGAAAATTTTGCTGCACCGTTTCTAACACAATCGGATGCAGGTCTGCCCCGATCAATTTTTTTATCTTCCGCCAAAAAAGAAGGTACGCTGTGCAGAGGATGACGCCGTTACCGCAGAACGGATCATACACCGTGATTGGCTCCCGTTCATCTTCAAATAGTGAGTTAAGCATCACATACGCAACACGAGGCGGAAATCGTGGTGTCCGCGTTGACACGGCCTGATAGAGTGTCTTACCAACCTCTATATATTTATAAGTGACAGGACCCTGTGGAAGGTGCATGGTACATGAAATGGTAATCCGTCAGTCTAGTGTTGGAGTGACGGAAAATCTCCTCAAGAGGTGATTAAGATGACGTTGAACGCCACGGGATACAGTGTGCAGCAAAACGTTTTAGCGCGCCACTTTTAACGATAATTGCTTCGGGTCGCAGCACTGTCGCGTACATCATAAGTAACGAAATTGTATCAAGCAGAGACCGGTAGCCGGATAAACCGGAAATATCAATATAAATCTTATTAAACTGTTCACCAAACTCAAGTGCCGCTTTAACATCAAATCCATCTAGAACTTCAAAGTGCAGGTCAGGATGCATTTCCCGTGCACGTTCGATACACTTAGGACTGATGTCGGTACCAATGACCTTCTTGCAATGTGGCGCAATCAACGCGGTTGTCGTCCCCCACTCACAACCGATTTCTAGCACAATATCATCGGCATTCACCCAAACGGGGATGGTCTCACGGTACTCCCTAACACCGCGTGTGCCGATAAATTCCGTTTTCGTCTCAAATAGTTGGTTCTTACTTGCCATGTGCTTTCCAGACGGTAACTTGTAATCCGTATTCTATATGCCATTGACAGTTGACTGTGCGGATTTCCTAGTCTGACCCTTAAAGGCCCAGCAGAACATTAGTTACCATAAAAAAAGGGAAATTGGGACGAAGCCGATTTCACCCAATTTCCCTCAAAACTAGATACAGTATGAAGTGCTACATCATAGAGCCAACCGGCACGATAATGACCTCTGCTCGCCGGTTCTGAGCGCGACCCGCTTTTGTATTGACAGGACTGATAGGTTCCGTATGTCCAAGTCCACGAGACCTGATTGTGTTCGTTACGCCTTTGCTCTTGAGATATTGCACAACTGAATCCGCACGAGCTTGAGAAAGGTCCCAGTTGCTGCGGTATCTGCCCCTTAGTACAGGACTGCCATCCGCGTGACCTTTGACGAGTACCGATGCATCCGCGTCTGCTTGAATCTTTGCCACTGCCTTATCAAGGTCCTCCATGGCAGCCGGAGTCAAGCCAACTTTCCCACTGGGAAATTGAACTGTAGCCACCATCATTGGTTTGGCAGCAGCCATCTCTTTAGTTGCAGCGAGAGCCTTTTTTGTCTCCATGAGTGCAGCTTCCAAATCGGATATCTTTTGGGCTTGCATTTTGGTCGTATCTTCAACTGCAGCAATTTGGTCCTGGAGTTTCTGATCGCCGGATGCGGCGGCTTGTTGTGCCTTTTCGCTAACCATATCTGCGGTCTGCATGAGCTCCTCACGCAGTTTGGCATCCCCACTTTCAGCTGCCTCTTTGGCGGCTGCAATTGTATCCGCATCGCCTTGTTGAGAGGCGGTAATGGCAGCTTCTTTTGCCGTAGACACCTCCGACCTCAAAGCATCTCCTTGAGCATCAACCTTGCCGCTCAACTCAGAGACCTGGTTGCCCAGATTAGTATGTGCCGACGCATTTTCTTGGTTGTATTTATCCATTTCCATGGCAAACTCCTCTTTGCTCAATTTGCCGCAGCCACTGAGGATAATACTAAATACAAAAATGCTAACAATCGCTATTCCTGCTATACTTTTCATTGTTACCTCCTCAAAAAAGATTCATTCTAAAGTGAACGAATATGGTTTATGGTATGACAATTTCCAAAAGTTTGTCATATTGTAGCACAAACCAAATTTTAATACAAGCAAAATTCTATTGTTCGACATAATTGCTTCAGTAGTCTTGCGTTTTCCCTAAAAATCCATTAAATTTAATCGAAGTCGCTGGTAGTAGCCATATCGCTTCGGATTTGGTTACCTCAATAACATAAAATTAAAATGTCATTGTTTGTAATACCTTGTAATACAATCGATAATCTATGATAAAATCTTCAACTCTGAGATGGAAACAGTTTTCGCATTTTCGCGTGTAAAATGTGTAATTTCTATATGTAAACATGAGAGGATAGCAACATGGGAAAAATTGGCGTCGGGATTATTGGATTGGGAATGGGAAAGTCGATGTTTGGGATTCGGCAGATCCCTGATACCGATTTGGAAATCCGGGGGATTTGCGATACAGATGCGAATCGGCTGGAAAGCATCCGTACAGAACATAACGTCCAGTTCACAACGACGGATTGTCGGGAACTCCTCCAGCGGGATGAAATTGACATCGTTGGTATCTACACACCGGATCCGCTTCATGCACAGCATTGCCTTGATGCCCTCGATTGTGGTAAGCATATAATCTGCACAAAAGGCTTTGTTGATAGCCTCGACGATGCGGTTCATGTATTACAGAGAACGCGCGAGACAGGTTTGAAACTCATGGTTGGACAGACCTGTCGCTTTCGACCAGATTTCATGCACACGCACCGATTAATGGAGTCTGGCAAACTTGGCAATATCGTCGCAGCGGAAGCCCATTATGTTCATGATATGCGCAGCGTGCTAACAGCTACGCCGTGGAGACACCAGATGCCTCAGAAAACGCTCTACGGTGGACTGTGTCACCCGATGGATCTCATTATCTGGTTTCTCGGTTTCCCCAGTGCCGTCCATGCAATCGCCTACGAAAGCGGAATTGATGAGCGGTATCCGTCAGGCGAAGGACATTTCAATGACAACTGGATGGTCAATCTGATCTATGAGGATGGACGGCTTGGACGGGTCCTAGGGCTTTACGGTCTCTGTCATGCACCGATGCCAATGCTGGGGCTATCGGTTTACGGGACTGCTGGCAGTGTTGTCAATGGGAGTGCGATTTTCGATGATAACCATCACAGTATCATTCCCGTCGAAGATGCCGTATCCATGGGGGCGGATGAGATCGCTGATATCGGACATATCGGCGAAGTGGTGCGTTATATGCTACACTTTGAAGACTGCCTCAAGCATGACAAACAGCCACTAATCAACGCAGAGGTTGGTACGAAGGTCATCGCTGTGTTAGACGCGTGCGAACGGTCTGCAAGGAACGGGAAGGTAGAAAGGGTACAGTCAGCCTTTTAGCCAACCTGCGAATGCCATAAAAGGTTCAGGGGTTCACAGTTTTATTAGCCCCTTGAACCCCTAAACATAAATTGTAGTTGTGTGAAATGAGAGGAGGAACAAGCTACACCAGCAGAGAGTTTACCCACGGGAAGGTTCGCTCATTGTCTCCTGTGCTTTACGAGAAAGTTCAGCGAGATGACCATCGTTAGCCATCACCTGCTCTAGGTGGACCATCCGTCCCGGGCCCGCAGTACCAACCATCTTCGGACCATATTTACGGTCAATCCAGAACCGCGCTGAGCCACCGATGTAGGTGCGTAAATCCTCCAAACGGTCTTCAGGATAACGTTCACAAAGGTTCATGGTAAACATCCGTCGGCGTGTGCCACCGCCAAACGCAGCATGCTTGGTATTGTGATTGAAGCAAACAACATCCCCCGGCTGCGTCTCGAATGCGATCGCTGGCACGTCGTTGCCATGGACACCCCAGTCTACCTCACTCTCCCGAATCTCCTCTTGAAGTCGATCCGCGTAACCATCCCCAAAGAGGTGGCTACCAGGGATGACGCGCAGAGCTCCAGTGTCACGGGTTAAATGATCGAGGTAAAATGCAATTTTGATGTGGGTGGGATCCTCCGGCCTGTGTCCCCCGTCAGAATGCCAGCGCGTATCTCCAACATAGTAGTTCCCATCGCTACCCATATAGTTGAAGTCATCGCCGAGGAGCGTGGTCGCTATCCCCAATATACGAGGCTCATCTAACAGAGATGACAAGTATTCGCTCTGATCGATGAACGGCACAATACATGAGCGTGCCGTTCCTTCATGCGGTTTTCCGTTATGGCCGCCCCCACGTTCCAACCAAACCGCTTCAAATGCCTTAGTAATTTCATCGCTACGGTCTGCTAGAAGTCCGGGAAAACTCAGATAACCGAAGGTCTGAAAAAAATTGATCTGTTGATCCGTCAGTTTGAAATCTTGATTTTTCATGTGAACTCCTTTCCGAGTCTCAATGGGACGCACTGACATATCTAAAAATCGAATTGGAACACTACCCAAGCGGATTATGCATAACAAAACGAGGTGTCGCAAACGGCAAATGTGTCGCCCCGCGAGCAAGAATATGACTCTCATTGCCATCGCCCCACTCGGTATAAGATCGGGCGTTGGCATAGTGGCAGACATACGCCCGCCGAAATCGGTCTTTTGATCGATTCTGCTTGGACCTATGGATAAGGTGACCGTGGAAGAATATAACATCTCCAGCATTGGCGGTCATCGGCACCTCGCTATTTTCGTTCACACCTACAATTTCGGTCAGCCTTTCCTGAAAATCATCAGTATTGTCCGGTAGCTCCACCTCCTCATAGATTGGGTGTAAGTGGGAACCGGGTACAACATACATGCAGCCGTTCTCCTCATCACAATCATCGATCGCTATCCAAGCACCGCACAGTGTATCCGGGGCAGTTTTGATGTAAAAAGAATCCTGATGATAAGCCTGACCGGATTTCTTCGGCGGCTTGAGGAAAAGCATCGACTGCATCGCCATTACATCGGGTCCAATCAAGGTTTCAAGCACATCAAGGATGCGGAGATGTAGCAGAAACCGCTCATGGATCTCCAAGTGACGATGGAATTGGATGAAGCGGAAAAATTTATCCTCCATATCCGCGGGGGTGTTACCTGCACTTCTCGGCGTGACCCCTTCGAGTTGGCTGAAGTCGACCTTTCCCCGCGCCATATCCATTGAATGGCGATCGAGTTCACGAAGATCTTCTTTACTCAGCAATCCTTCGACTTTCAGATAGCCCTGTGTGCCAAAGAAGTACCGCTGATCAAGGGTGAGTTGATATTTTTCTCGTGGTTGCTGTTCCATCGGCAGTCTCCTGTTATGACTAGTAAGGTTTCTCATCCCGTATAGCAAATAACCTGTTAGGATCAGTATCAAAACTGACAAATTGACATCGCAAAAGTACAAACCCTAGGTTATTTTCCTAACACAGCAAACAAAACTAATTAAATGATAGCACATGCTCTCTAGACACTAGGGCGACAACGTCCAGTGCATCGTCTCGTCAATGGGCCAAATTGGGCGGCGTAGATAGCGATAGGGGAGGCTAGCGTAGTTCACGGTGCTGACGCCAGGGGTGTTCAGTTCGATGGTACTAGCAACGACCGGATCAAAGGAGGCACGATGTGCTTGATTCGACTTAACAACAAGGACCTGTTTCTCCTCCAATAAGATGCCAGCACTCTTAAAAAAATCTCGGTCTTTGCCGGTCTGGCGTTGAGAAAAGATAATGTCGATTTTATTCCCAGTGCGGAGCACAACCCGCTTACCCACATTTGCCTCACGAAACGCTTCCTCGTTGACTTTACGGCCCCAACCACCGTGAGTGGGACCACAGATCATGTATCTACCATCGTCAATGGACTTGACCTGAGCCGTTATTTTCAGCGGTTGGTAAAAGCGTTGGTCAATCTTGCCTCCCACCGTGATGTTGAGTTCCGCGCCCACCCCGGCTGCTATGCCTGCGTGAACCACTTCTGCATCACGGATAGTGAGTGCACAACCCTGCGCCCCACAACGGAGGAGACTTTCCAGCACCGCCGGACTATCGGCGGGACAGGCACTGCCGGGGTCGTCACCTAAGTCCACCAAGAGCATCGGCTTTCGTGGGTCAGCCATTGCCATTTGCACCCCTTCGTCAATGGGGTGAATCGGTCGTACCGTTTTCAGGCGTTCCCGTTGCTCCCATAGATCCGCTGCCAACTCTTGAGCTAACCGCTTGGCGAGTTCCGGGTCGCCGTCAGTCGTCGCTATAATTGACATACCGGCATCCGAGGAATCACCATATCCATAGCCGCCGAGAATGGTGATGTTGATGACCTTGGGAGTTTTCTCCAACTCCGCACGCTTTTCGTTCAACTGATAGAGCAGCAGTCCCTGCTCCTCTTGCGGCAAGTGTGACCAAGTGCTTTGACCGATATTGGGTCCGATGATCGGCACAAACACCCGCTGAGAAACTGGATTGATTTTGCCATCCAACATTTGGAGCAGACATTCCGCTGCCTCTAATCCCCGCTCGTAACCATCAATATGGGGATTGGTGTTATTAGGAAACGGCACCAATGCTTCAACTTCCTCATCACTCATGATAGCATGAAAGTCGTAAGTGCCGACCATAGGAATATCCCCTAGAACCCGCCGTGCTTCCCGCACTAGTTCGCCTTCGGCAGCGGTATAGGGTGTTTCTGCGACCATTGCCCCATGAAGCGCAAAGTAGACGCCATCTAATGGGCCCGCCTCCTGCAAGCCCGTCACAATCATATCGCGGCAGTGCCGGTAAACTTCGGCATGGATAATGCCTCCGTGGGCGAAGCCAATTCTGACGGTGGGAACTAGTTCTACGTCGCTTCGCTTGGCACCTTCCACAAAGCCGCCGATAAAATGCTTAGGGTGTACATTAAGCAAAGCCTCTCCACGCTGGATATGGACAGTATCCATGGTATCATTCTGTTCCAAAGCAAAGGTGTTAGTCTCATGCCAGAGACTAGCGATACCAATCCTCATTTTCTCCCTTCCTTAATTAAAAACGAACCTCTGCAATCGCTTTACCGTCTAGTACCTGTTCGGTCACCCGAAGCGTTTTCTGGTAAGCGGTATTAATCTGCTCCTGCCGTGAACGGATCTGGTTGTCAATTGCATTCAGTTTTTTCTCAAACTCACCCACCATTCGCTTCACCTCCGCGGGCGATGTGCCGCCGAGACTCTGATTATTGTGGAGGGAAAGTTTCGGATCAAGAATGCGCTGGAGTTGCGTGATGGATAGGTCAATACTTTCGGAACGCAACAATTCTTGCGTTTCCTCCCAATCCCCAAAGGTTTTGCCCTGTTTCGCCAAGCCGCCCACAACGCTTCCAACTATCTCATGACATTTGCGGAATGGCAAGCCCTGTTCGCTAACGAGGAAATTGGCTAACTCTGTTGCTGTTGCAAAGTTAGCGTTGACGAGCAATTCCAGTCGATCCGTGTTGAAGTCAAGTGTCTCAAGAAGACCGGGCAGAATCCCCAAGCAGGATTGAACCACATCAAACGCGCCCCATAGTGGCGGTTTGTCCTCTTGAAGATCACGATTATATCCCGTAGGCAACCCTTTAAGATTCGTCAAGAGATCTATGAGAGCTGCATAGACCTTCCCCGTCCGTCCGCGCGTCAATTCTGCGATGTCAGCGTTCTTTTTCTGAGGCATGATTGAGCTGCCCGTTGCATACGCATCATCAAGCGTTGCAATGTTAAATTCATAAGTTGTCCAATAAACGATCTCTTCACCGAGCCTTGAGAGGGTCGTCATCAGCAGCGTCAACGCAAAGAGCGGTTCAGCGATAAAATCGCGGGAGCTAATCACATCCAACGCATGTTCGTGTGTCCCCTCAAAGCCGAGCAACTCGGTTGTCAAGTTTCGATCGATTGAGAAGGAGGTCCCCGCGAGTGCACAAGCACCAAGTGGATTGAGATTGACAAGTTTGTATGCGGAGTTCAGTCGCTTCTGATCTCGGAGGAACATGCTGACGTAGGCTGTCGCCCAAAAACCAAGACTGATTGGCTGTGCGTGTTGTGTATGCGTATAGCCCGGCATGACAGTTTCCGTGTGATCTTGTGCGATAGAGAGAAACGCACGACACAAACGCAATACCCCTTGCTGCGTGTCAAGGAGCTGTTCGCGAATATACAGATGTGCATCGACAAGCACCTGATCATTTCGAGATCGAGCGGTGTGAAGTTTACCACCATATTCACCTCCGGCACCTTCGATGAGGTAGGACTCTACATTCATATGGACATCTTCCTTTTCAGGTTTGAGGACAAATTTCCCATCACGGAAATCCGATTCCGCCCTGCTCAACCAGTACAAGATCTGCCGGAGATCATCATCAGAGATGATTCCTTGCCGTGCCAACATGATAGCGTGGACTTGACTGCCCCAGATGTCATGGGGGACCAAGCGTGAATCGACATCAATGGATTGTGTAAAGTCCTCTGTCTCAGTTGACACCTCGGAGCGAAATCGACCGCCCCAGAGTTTGGTGGAAGTGTTCATTGTCAACCATTCCTGAAGGTGGGAAGTTGTAGAAGTCCGTTGGACCCATGTTGTTAAAACATCGGATTGGATGGTATTATAGCACGAAGTAGGTTGGGTTGACAAGCACTGATTAAATCAACGTCTGCAGCACAATCGCGTACGTCTCGTGACCCAACGAAAATAAAAAAGCCCACACCAATTCTCACTGGATATGGGCTTTCTCCGTGAATGTATTTGAATTTACGACGAGTCTCTCGCACGCCAATTGAGGGAATCTCAAGTTTATTCAATTGATTAACGACGAAATTTGTCGCGGCAAGGTTGACTGCCGCCTACCTCATGGAACTTTTGACCTGTTCCAGCCAGATTGCCGCCTGTTGTCGAACCTCCTCATTTTCTGAATCACTTAACTTCTCAAGTATTGCAATTGCCAATTCGTATTTCCCTTGAAGCGCGTAGGTAACCCCCAGATAATATTGTGCATCTTCGTAAAACTTACTGTCCGGATAGGTGTCGATCACCTTCTGGAAAAATTCTTCTGCTTTCTGGAAATAGTCCTTCTCGTTGTTGCCTCCGGCATTATTCCCATAATAGATCGCAAAATTTATATACAACTCAGGTAAAAGACCTGTTTTATTGTTCAAATCCTGTTTTACAACTTTATCAAATAGGGGTTCCCCCTGTTCAAATTTGCCGCGTTTGATGTAAATCAGTGCGAGTCCAGCGTTAGCTTTTAAATCCTTTGGATTCTTCTGAACCGCTACCTTCAATTCCTGAAACGCCTCTTCCCCCTTGAAGACGTTTTCCATGACTCCAAAAAATTCCTCCGGAGGACTATAACCGGGGTTGAGACTGATTAACTCCGCCTCGGCACTAAGAAATACAACCATCGGATAACCACTGACACCGTATTTGATACGGGCTTCCTCATTTTCAGGATGGTTCTCATCTTCAGGATTAACCTTGAGGTTGACAAATTTTTTCGAGAGCGCGACGACTTTTTCATCCGTAAACGTTTCGGCATCCAGCCGCTTACACCAGCCTCACCATTCGGTATAGAAATCCATCATGATTGGCTTGCCCGTTTTTTTGGCTTCTGCCAATCCTTTCTCAATTGACTCCGCCCACTCAATCCTCTCCTCTGCCAGCACCATCGGACTTGCAATAACAAGTAAACAGAATTTATAGCAGGGTAACAAACACAATGAGTTGTTCTCGTCTCCAAACAGAATTTAACATTATTTTTCTCCTTATGTTAAGGAATTTAATAGAAATTAAAAATCCAAGACAATCCACTAATATCTTAAACGAATGGAAGCAAAAAAAGTGTAATTTGCGTTGCAAATTACTTGCTAATTATTCTCCAGGGGTCGACTGGTCAGCAGTAGATTCTGTCCGCGTCTGTTCAAGAGTTGAAGCACTAACTGCTTTGCTGCTCAATGTTATTCGACACTTTTGGCAGGTCGTGACAAGTTGCACTAGATTACCGCGTCTCCCCAATTTATTCTGCTTCTGTTCTGTCTCAACGTAGCGTTTGCATTGAGGGCACCACTGTTGTTGCTGTGTCAACATTTCAGATCCCTCCTTCACTACTCTTAATATGTTGGCTCCCTACCGCTCCGTTTTACTTGCCAACGCAGAATTGGGAGAAAATTCTGCCCAAGATATCTTCCGTCGTCGTCTTCCAACAATTTCGCCGAGGCAATCTAAACTGCTGTGCAGATCGACCGCTACAAGGTCTGGAGGCATCTGTCGGGTGAAGCTTTCTATTGCATGCCCAAGCGCGAGCCTCCCGCGACGCAGCGCGTCGTCGTGACGGATATTTGTAACAATGGGAGAATCACCCCATATCGCATCTCCCTCAAGGAGTTCTTGGTGAACTGCTGATTTCAACTCTTCAACCCCTTTGCCATCGTAGAGAGAGATTTGGACCACCGGCTTCTGAGGCGCATCGGTATGGAAGTCTGCGGGAGTTGTTACAATAGGTAGGTCGATTTTGTTCAGAATCAGGATTGATTTACGAACCCTCGCCGCACGGAGTAGTTCTCGATCCTCTTCAGTTAAGGACTGAGATGAATCAAACATTATTAAAAGCAGGTCGGCACGGTCAAGATAGGCTTTGCTCCGCATTACCCCTTGCTGTTCAACAACATCTGTCGTTTGATGTATCCCTGCGGTGTCTATTAAATTGAGCGGAATCCCACCAAGGTTCAGGGGTGCTTCGATTGTATCCCGTGTCGTCCCCGGTATCTCCGTGACTATCGCTCGATCTTCCTGCAACAAAGTATTTAATAAACTCGATTTCCCAACGTTTGGTCGTCCGAGTATTGCGATGTTCACACCTTCCCGCAGGAGTTTGCCATCCGATGCGGTCGCAATTAACCGGTCCAAGTCATCAAGGATATCTTGGGCAGTTTGCCTCATCACCGTTAAATCCATGAAATCGAGTTCTTCTTCAGGAAAATCGATAGATGCTTCGACTTCTGCAAGTAGATTTGTAAGCCGATTGTTGAGTGCGTTAATCGTTTGGGATAGCTTGCCGGATAACTGATCTACCGCAATCTGGCGGGTGAGGTCGGTCTTTGAACGAATGAGGTCCACGACCGCTTCCGCCTGCGCTAGATCTAGGCGTCCGTTGAGAAAAGCGCGTTTGGTAAATTCCCCCGGCCCCGCGAGACGCGCCCCGGCTTTCAACGTTAGCTCAAGCACACCTCTGAGGGGAACAATACCGCCGTGGCAGTTAAATTCAACCACATCCTCCGCTGTATACGATTTTGGAGCCCGCATGATGCCGAGCATTACTTCGTCAATAATCTCTCCCGATGATGATTGGACAACATGTCCATAATTCAATGTGTGGCTCGGCAACTCAGCCGGTGAAATGTGGCGAGGCGAGCGAAAAATCTGACAGGCAATGGGAATAGCAAGGCTACCGCTTACTCGGACAATACCGACACCACCTTCGCCCCGCGGTGTCGCAATGGCTGCAATTGTATCCCATTCAATCATACTACTTTGAGTTTGACTCATATCTTTCGCGTGTAGTAACAGCAACGCGCCGCATCATTCCCTCACCCCGGCTGTACGTGCGAATATGTTCATCCGATTGTAAGGTAACGTGAATAATTCGGCGGTCGCGAGGCGGCATCGGGTCTAGGACGATTTCTTGATGGGTCTGTTTGACTTTCGCGGCAGCACGATAAGCCAGATCCGTCAGCATCTGTTCGCGGCGTTCACGGTAACCTTCCGCATCAACAAAGACCTTTTTCTTTACGAGAGATGACCTATTCAAAATACAATTTAGTAAATATTCAACGGCATTCAGTGTTTGTCCATGTTTACCAATCAGTATGCCGGGGTTATCAGAACTTACTGTAAGATGTACACTTCCATTGATGATTTGAGATTCAATCTCCGCCTCAAGTCCCATATGACTTAGGATTTCATGAAGTACCGCCTCTGGTGTCGAGGAAATATCCTCTTTTAGGGTTACACGGATTTTAGCCAGCTTTGCCCCTAAGCCAAGTATACCTTTCGTGGGTTCATGTATAACCTTCACACTCACCTGATCACGACTGACACCAAGTTCTTTAAGGGCTGCTTCCAAGGCTTCCTCTGTTGTATTTTCTTCAACTTCAATATATTGGTGCACGATTCAGTGTCCTCCCGAATAACCGCATAATATCTATAGTTATTTGAATGGTGTTATTGGAATCTATGATGCGCGTTCCGCATCTCATGTCCTACGGCTCGCGTTTGGGGACTGTCGTTTCTTGGATTGAGGTTGTTTTTTGGTCGATGAGGTATTAACAGGGGTTGTTTCTTCTGCTTCATCGGACTGCCATAATTTGGGTAAGTATTGTTGACCAATGGTAAAAATATTGTTACATAACCAATAGAGTGCCAACCCCGACGCAAAGTTATAAAGGATAAAAACAAAAATCAAAGGCATAAATTGCATAATCTTCGCTTGCATATTGTCGGTCGTAGGTGCCATACCGCCTGATGTTTTCTGTTGTAACCAGGTAGTGAAGCCATTGACAATTGGTAGTAATCGAAATGCATCCCCGATGAATGGAATTGTAAAGGGAAGAGTGAATAGGACATCGGGGGAAGCGAGATCATCTATCCATAAACAGAAAGGGGCACCCCGTAGTTCAACTGCGTTGCCAAGGAGTGCAAATAGTGCAATGAAGACCGGAATCTGTGGAATCCAAGGGATGCACCCACCGAATGGATTAACACCGTGTTCTTTGTACAGTTGCATCGTCGCCTTATTGAGCTTCTGTGGATCATCTCGATGCTTTTCACGGATTTCTGTAAGCAGGGGTTGGAGTTTCTGCATCGCCTGCATGGATTTGTAACCTTTACGGGTCAGCGGGTATGAGATCACCTTCACGAATAAAGTCAGGAGAATAATGGCAATGCCATAATTTTTGATGATACCATAGAAGAAATTCAGGAGCCAGAGCATTACCCACGCAATATACCAGAAGAAACCAAAGTCGATAATATCAGTGAGTTGAAGGTCTTCTTCTTGCGTTCCCGGTGGCTCGATTCCCTTCAGGACTTTGTACTCCTTTGGACCAACATAGATGCGGAATTGGTCTGCCCGACTGTTATTAGAATCCAATGAAAATCCAGGGACAATGAGGCTTGCGGCTTCCGATGGAGCAGTAATAGTCGCCGGTGCCGTTGTTCCATTGTCTGAGAGGGTTTCCAGTTCGTATGTTGCGTTGATCACTCCATCTGGAATCATGAGTGCAGCAAAATATTTATTATTCATACCCGCCCACAAGACAGGATCCATCGTCTGAGCGTCATTAAATTCTTTAGCCGGTTTGCTAGCACCACTACTCAACGCTCTGGCCCCTTCGTTTTTTGAATTGTGTCGGCCACGACCATTTTTGAGTTCATGTGCAAGAAGGTCAGCATTAATCCCAGGCCCCCAACGAAGTTTATATCCGTTACGGTTATCACTCATGGTATCAAGAGAAATCAACGGTTGATTGGATAAATTCTGGAACGTTAATTCGAGTTCAACGTAATACCTGTTATGATAAAACGTAAATTTTTTAAGGACCCTGAGGTCTTCTCCAATCTGCTTGCTAAATGTAAGGGTATCTTGCGGATTCTGATCTGTAAGAATGAGTTCTGTTTTATCTGTTTCCCAGAACGTGTCCATAGCATCAACCGTCAACCCCTCATTAAAAAAGTGAACTGACAAGCAGTTTTGGGCTGTTTCTGGAATTAGGTTAAACAACGATTTATCCACACCGGATCTGTCCGGATATTCTTTAAGTGCCCATTCATGTGCGTAAGCGAATCGTCCAACTAAGAACATAATATGATATTTCACAGTTTCAACCCGAACCGTTTGACTCTCTCTAACCGGTTGTCGGGGACGCGATGGGGACTCTACTTGCGCTGATTGAATTGTATCAACTGTTGATTCACTGGAAGATGACGATGAATCTGGTGAGAGGGGTAAGGCTTCCCTCGATTGTTCAGTTACTTGCTCGGTCGTTTGTTCAGGCTTGGGGAGTTTTCGACCATAAAACCAACTCCAGCCAAACATCACAGCAACCATGAGTACAAGGGCTAAGACATAACGTTTCTCCATTTAACAAATCTCCTCGTGGCGATTTTTTGACAATAGAATTTTACTTCAGGGGATGGTAACCACCAGGGTGATATGGATGACACTTAGATAGTCGTTTAAGCGCAAGCCACCCTCCTTTTATAGCTCCATATTTTGTAACTGCCTCAAGGGCATATTGAGAACATGTGGGATAAAACCGGCAGGTTGGCGGAAAGAGAGGTGAAATCAGTTTCCGATAACAGTGTATGGCGTAGATGAGTAAGATCTTCATGGCATTGACAAGGTTTACAGAGCCGATCAGGTTTACATACACACTGAACTACTTGGATCTACAAACCTTGGCTCGTCGTAGCAGTTGCAAGAATGACGCCTGAACTTGCTGACATTTTACACCGGCCGCCGCAGACCTGCCAACAGCAATAATATCATATCCTTGACATATTTGCTGTTGTGATAGTCTAAACGATTCCCGGATCAGACGTTTGAGGCGGTTCCGTTTAACACTGTTTCCAATCTTTTTACTGACGGTGATACCCAAACGGGTGGAGTATAAAGACTGTCTGAACACATAGATAACAAGATGCCGATTCCAGTACTTTTTCCCCTTTTTATAACCCCGTTGAAATTCCCAACGCTGCGTCAGTCTGTCCGGATGAACTTTACGCGCCATATTAAAATCTCTGGAGTCGAAGTCGCTGCTCCCACTGCTGCCCGTCAATTTTCCCTTGCAAATACGCAATATAATTTATAACTTGAGCCTCCAAACTCATCTGTGGAGTACCGTTTTCGTCCTCTGCCATCACCCGTATAACATCAATTGTATCCGCCTGTGTTTGCGCCGCATGCACAAGCGCGAAAATCATGAGGAACTCAGCCTTGATTGCGCGTTCGGAGAATGCACGCGGAATAAGGTTAAGCAGCACGACGTTCTGATCGTCCCTCAGACGACCATTCCTCAGGCGCCAATGAACGACTCGAATTTGTTTCTCATTAAAGAGTTGCCGCAATACTTCACCCCGTAACGAAATTGGCACCTTAGGGGTCATGATAGTAGGTGGTTGATCTACCTCCGGTAAATCTGGACCATTATATGGAATAAAACCGAGCAACGCTGCGGGTGGTTTCCCAACTTCAAATGCAATCACAAGGGGTTCACTATTTTCTGGGTGGCGTATGACCTCATGAAGTTGTCGTCCAGTTTTCTGTCGGTTCGTTTTTCCCCACCCTTCCATCAGGGCAAACTCATAGTAATAATCTTCTGGAGCATGTAGTGTACAACTCAGCAGTAGGAATGGAAGGCTCAATATTAACGCATTAGAAATACACACACGAGCACATGAGTGCATGAGCAGAGGCACAGAAAGGCATTCGCAACTTTTTGCGATTTTTCTCAATAGATACAATTTTGTCTCCGCTGAAATCACATCTGCCGTTTTCGGCTTACCTCGTCAATTTTCATCAAGACAGCACTTTAGTTGATGTACAGGTACTTTTTCCAAGATTCGTCATAGGACCGACCATTGCGGCTCAAGTGCAGATAGGAGATAATTGAGGGCGCCTTGGGCGAACGCTTGGGGAACATACGTGCTTCATGGGGCGTGCGATCTCCCTTCTTAGCGTTACACCTTTTACACGCTGTCGCCACATTTTCCCACACGGTCGTTCCGCCTCTCGAACGAGGTTTGACGTGATCAATTGTTAGCGTTGACGGTGGAAAATGTTCTTCGCAATATTGACATGTGTATTGATCTCGAATCAAAACATTCTTACGTGAAAATTTCACAACACAATGAGGGATATGGACATAGTTCACCAAACGGATTACCAACGGTATCTTCATCGAAATGGTCGGCGAACGAATCTCAAGATCAGACACTTCCTCCATGCACGCTACACCCTTGACAAGCATCTTCATTGCACGTCTTAGGTTGCAAACATTGATTGCTTCATAGCTTGCATTTAATACCAGTACATTTGATTCCATGGTTCCCGTTCCAATTATGCAGTTGAAATTACTGAAAACATGAAAATTGAGATTATTGTAACACACCTATCTTTGAACCTGCAAGCAAAATATCTATTCTCCATCCCTTGATTGGCTTGATCTCAAGCGGGATTTTCTTTGACATACAGAATGCTTGGTGATAAAATCGCAGTGAGCAAATCGGCGAACGAGGAATTCAATGAATTGGCAAATCATGTTTAAACGTCGTACATCACGTTTCAGGTTTTATAGAGGCGGTGCTCTGGGTGACTTTCAACATACTAAACCTCACGCTTTCCACCCCACACCTGACAACCTCCAATGGTCTCTGATCTACAATCGAGTTCGAGCAAAGAAACGCACACGCTTCTCGTTTGTTAGCTCTTTGCTGATGCACCTGATAGTAGTGCTTATGGTTAGCATCAATTTGCCGCGATGGTATCGCCCGCCTCCGCCCCCAGATCCGATTGTTGCGGAACTGATTGAGGTCGAATTTCACTCCCAACACCTCCACCCCGTAAATATCAAAAAGCCGGTCTTTCATACCAACGTTCCCAACCAATCTTATGTAAATAGCGTGTTCTCCAGACCACTGATGTCCCTAAAGGCTTCAGCAGTGCAGGTAAACCAAGTGGCTTCACCGATTCAGTCAACAGCTAAACCCCTGAACACAGCGGCTCACCTACTACCCACATCGGACACGCCGTTTGCGGAAGCCTTCGAAGCCGATTGGGATTTGCAAGAATCAATTGGCGAACCCTTGGAAACCGTTGTCGAAATTCCTCAACCGATATCCACCGAGGCCGAGCGAGATCTTTCGCAAACACAAAAAACACAGACTGATAGCGTTAAGGCACAGTCAATTGATCGCGATGCACAGATTGGGTCGCTTCTTCAGACCATTGCTAGTGGCATCGCGAGTGGAGAAAGTGCACAAACTGTGGATATCGTCTTTTTGTTGGATACTAGCGGCAGTATGGAAGATAATATTCGCGCAGTAGGCAGGCACTTGGTTGATATGGTAGAAATCTTCCAAGCAGAACAGCTAGATTTCACAATGGCAATGGTGCCGTTTAAGTATCTGGCACAGCACTTTCATCAGCCAACGAAGGATTATCAGAGGTATGAACGTCTGCTAGAAAACCTCGAGTGCGGTGGGGCTGAGCGGGCTTATAATGCAATCGTTAAATCGATCACGAGGATAAAATTCCGTCCGGGGGCGCGACGGCGTTTCATCCTCATCACCGATGCACCGTGCACAGGTCCCTATACAATCCAAGAGGTACTACAACGATGTTGGGAAGCAGAAATAACATTGGATATAATAGGAGGCGTAACTGATAGAACCGAAGCCGACGATCCGCTCAAAGCTGAGCGTGAACAAAAGGCACTCGCGAGAAAAACCGGTGGGATGTGGTTTCCGATCCCAAGTAATTAATACTCCTTCAATCCCCCATCTGGCGTAATGAGGGGTGGACGCACGTACGATTCCGGAGGGTAATGTTTGAACGCCTCTTCGTTGAGCTCAATTCCAATCCCCGGCGTGTCCGGAGGGATTAGATAGCCGCCTTCCCGCTTGATCGGCTCCTTGACAAGATCGCGCTTGGGGGATTTGTCTTCACCCAACGGGTACTCTTGCACAGCAAGGTTATGAATAGCTGCATCAATCTGCACACACGCGGCGGTGAGGACGCAACTCAACGGGTTGTGTGGCACCACACCGATGTAACTCGCCTCTGCAAGCGTTGCGATTTTCTTGACATTTGTAATACCGCCAGCGAGCGATAGGTCGGGCCGGACGAATGCAGCACCGTTGTGGTTCAACAAATCTCGGAATTGATAAATTGTGTAGAGCCGTTCCCCCATGGCAAGTGGCATAGGAACGCTAGCGGCAACGTATTCCCACACATCCATGTTCTCCGGTTCAATTGGATCTTCAAAAAAGTATAGGTTATACGGCTCAAGTGCACGCCCCACAGCGATGGCTTCCGCTGGGGTGAGTCGGTTGACAACATCAATCATGACATCTACATCCGGACCCACCGCCTCTCGAACCGCTCCGACCCGCTGCTCTGCATTGCGAATCATCGCGGTATAGCTCATGCTTTCCAGACCACGTCCCTCCTCAAAATCAAATACACCAAAATCCCCGAACGGATACAATCTAACCGCAGTGAACCCATCTTCAACACGCGCAGCTGCCTGCTCTGCCAATTCTTCGGGCGTGTTCCCGCCCAGATGTGTATAAAGCCGAACTTTCTCCCGTGTGGGGCCCCCGATCAGTTCATAAACCGGTGCACCGAACACTTTGCCTTTGATGTCCCATAAGGCGATGTCAATTGCTCCGATGGCGGACATGGCATCTGACCCGCCACGGAATATACAACGACGAAATGTATGCTGCCAGTGCCGTTCGATATGCAGTGGGTCTTTGCCAACGAGATATTCGGCACAATATTCGACCCCTGCGATCGGTAAAAATGGCGTACCACTGGTGCCGCTAGCGGGATGAAGCTCACCGACCCCAGTGATGCCTTCATCCGTTTCCACTTTGACGTACATGAATCGGCTCGCCCGAAGCGTCTCAATTTTAGTGATTTTCACGCTGTTACACCTTCCCTTAATCAATTTTTACGTCGAACCGATCGTATTTTAACGCGATTGGCTCCGAATAACAACAACTTTTACGCATTTCAGGGAAACTTGTAGGACTAATTTGGCCGGGGAAATGAGCAATCTGATTGACGATACGTTGGTGGTATGCTATTATATTTGATATATAATTTCATGGCATGGTCAGCCACCAATGAAAGGTATTTGACATTAGCTAATCTTACTTTATCAACACAGGTAAAAATGGGAATTAGAAGACATTTCAGGAGTAAACTAATCACAGGAATTTTAACGCTGATACCGTTGGGTGTCACCTTCTTTGTACTGAAGTTCCTTTTCACTACAATCGATGGCTGGCTTAAGCCGGTAATGTCGCCGATATTGTCACAGGTCTTGGAGGAAAGATATCACATCGGTATGGGAGCGATAGCGACCATCCTGCTCGTCTACCTAGTGGGTTTAATCGTCTCCAATTTTTTGGGACAAAAGCTACTTGGGGCAGGAGAGAAAATTTTAACAAAGATTCCGCTCGTGCGAGAGGTCTACGCCCCAGTCAAACAGGTGGTGCAAATGGCTTTGATGACCTCAAGCTCAAGCAAATTCTCACGAGCGGTCGCAATTAAGACGCCCGGATCAACGATCCGTGTTATCGGCTTCGTTACGGGAGAGTTCCACGAAGAAGGGAATCCCGTTCCAGTTGCTTCTGTCTTTGTCCCAACCAGTCCAAATCCGACAACGGGCGTTTTGCTCTTCTGCGATCCAGAAATCATTTATGAGACAAACATGAAAGTTGAAACTGCCATGAAAATGCTGATTTCAGGTGGAATTGTTGCCCCCGACGACTTCACGATTCGGCAGCATCTGCAACAGCAGATTAACCCAAATCCCCAATCTGAATAATCGCACAACCCCTTAACTCATAAACCAATACGGAGACATATAATGGCTGGCATAGATCTACGCAACAAATTAGAAGATGGTGGCATCGTATACGGTACAATGCTGAGTCTATCGCGCAATCCCCGATGGGCAAGAGCTATTGGCGAACTCAAATTCGACTATGTGATTATTGATAACGAACATTCAGCATATAGTCGGGGAGAAGTAGCGGATTTCATTGCAGCAATCAATACAACAGGAACAACATCAATCGTCCGCATCCCAATTCCTTCATCTCACTATGTAACAATGGCACTTGATGCCGGCGCACACGGCGTCCTTGTCCCATACTGTGAAACCGTTGAGGAAGTTAAGGAAGTCGTCGCGGCAGCGAGATGGCGTCCGCTGAAAGGCGCACTCGTGGAACGCGTGAAGGAAACGGGGGAATTCCCAAGCGAGGCATCGAAAACATATTTACACGAAAGAAATCGCAACACCGTTGTCATGATTGGGATTGAGAGCGTGCCTGCCGCCAATAATTTGGAGGAGATCTTAAACATCGGTGGGATTGATGCAATTTTTGTAGGACCCAACGATATGAGTATCACAATGGGCATCCCGGACCAGTATGATCACCCAGATTTCGAGGAGATGCTTCGCTTTATCATTCGCACATGCGGTGAGCGAAATATCCCTGTCGCGGTCCATCTGCAATCCGTCGAGTTGTCAAAAAAGTGGATTCAAGAAGGGGTCCGATTTGTCCTGCATAAGACCGACGTGGGAGCATTACACGAAGGCTTCCAACACGACTTTGATCAACTTCGACAAGTTGGGGACGAGATTTCCGGGCAGAAAACCGAAAAGGCAAAAAAATCGGACGTCGTTATTTAACTGCAGGAACTGATTTCGAGAGAAAGTGTCACGGCGAAATTCGTTCGATTCGCCAATCATTATTGGGTTGGCGGGTGTAGCGAAGTCGATCATGTAGCCGGCTTGGACGGCCGCTCCAGAACTCAATCATGTCGGGGGATAAACGGTAACCGCCCCAATTTGCCGGTAGTGGAATCTCTTTATCCTGATATCGCTCCGCTAACTGATTGAATTGTTCTTCCAGTACCTTTCGATCGGGAATAATTTTGCTCTGTCTTGACGCCAACGCAGCCAAACGGCTACCGACGGGGCGGCTCTGAAAATAGTTGTTAGAGTTTTCACGCGAAACTTTGCTCACCTGCCCGACGATACGCACCTGCCGATCCAGTTCACGCCAGTAAAAAACTAACGCTGCATTCGGATTTTCCACAAGTTCCTTCCCCTTTTGGCTTTCGTAGTCCGTATAAAAAACAAAGCCTCGCTCGTCATGCCCTCTGAGCAGCACAATCCTTGCCGAAGGTATTCCATCTTTCGTTGCCGTTGCCAGTGTCATCGCGTCCGGCAGATCAATTTTTGCGCCAACCGCCTCTTGAAACCACTTCTCAAACTGCTTAAAGGGATTTGCCTCCAAGTCCTGCTCGTCCAAGCCGGCGTCAGTATATTCTCTGCGAAGCTTATCCATAGCTAGGGGGCTCCTCACAACTACCGTTCACGTTTCACGAATCGGATCGAATTTCAGCAATAATGGCGTCTGTCATTTCAACGGTGCCAACCGTTTTCAGCCCCGGCTGCTGGATATCAAATGTGCGTAAACCTTTATTAATTGCACCATCAACAGCGTTTTCAATATCTGCAGCTTCGGTATCAAGATCAAAGGAGTGCCGAAGCAAAAGGGCTGCGGACAGAATCTCCCCTATCGGGTTGGCGACCCCTTGCCCGGTGATATCTGGCGCGGTGCCGTGAATTGGCTCATAGAAACCTTGTTTGGTGTAGCCGTAGCTTGCTGATGGGCACATACCGAGTGAGCCAACCAACACCCCCGCTTCATCGGTGAGGATATCTCCGAAGATATTTCCTGTCACCATGACATCAAATTGACTCGGATTTCGGATGAGATGATAGGCACACGCATCGACTAGGATATGGTCTAATTGAACATCGGGATAATCTTGACTCACCTTTGTCGCAACTTCTCGCCAGAGTTTTGAGCTTTCCAGCATATTCTCCTTCGCCACAGAGGTGAGTTTTTTGGAACGTTTGCGGGCGAGTTCAAAACCAGCGCGTACCACACGGTCAATCTCCCGCGTCGTGTAAGCAAGTGTATTGCACCCACGTTCTCCATCCGCGTGTGGTTCAATACCGCGCGGTTCCCCGTAGTATAACCCACCAGCCAATTCACGAATCACGATAAAATCTAGTCCCTCACCGATAATCTCATTTTTCACCGGCATAACGGGTGCCAACGCTTTTCTCCCACGAATTGGACGCAAGTTCACGAAAAGGTCCAGTTCTTTGCGAACTGTTCCAACCGCGCGTTCTGGGCGTTCTGCGCTCGGTACGTCCTCCCACTCCGGTCCTCCCGCCGCCCCGAAGAGGATCGCGTCAGATTTGCGGCATAGGTTTAACGTCTCTTGCGGCAGGGCTGTACCAGTTTGGTCAATCGCACAACCGCCGAGAAGTCCGTATTCGTAGTCAAAGCGATGTCCATATTTGTCTTGGATAGTATCCAATACCCGAATTGCCTCGGCTGTAACTTCTTGACCGATTCCATCTCCGGGTATTACAGTAATTGTTGCGTTCATTAATTTCTCCTCAAAAAAACTTCTATAAAATAAGTATAGTCCCGATGGATTGGGACGCTGCTTGCCAAGTCATAATCCGCATCAACTTGTTGCTCGCTCCATAATCTCCGTCATCCGGGCGACAAAGGTGGGTGGGTCCACGGTATTCCCATCAACCAACAACGCCCCTTCGTAAAGCTGTAAAATACAATTCTTGATAAGAGTTTGATCGCCTCGGTTCTGGTTGAGTTGGACGAGATTTTTTATCAACGAATGGGAAAAGTTGAGTTCCAAGATGCGTTTGGATCCGGTGAAATCCTGATTCATCATTTTCATCATCCGTTCCATGTGGGCGTCCATACCCTCTGCCCCGACAACCAAGGTTGCTGCCGAATCAACCAACCTTTTGGACGCAACCACATCCTCCACCTTATCGCCGAGGGTCTCTTTGAAAATAGAAATCAGATTGGTATCCTCGGTTAAGGTTTCATCTTGGCTTTCTTCGTCTGTCTTGAGATCTATATCTGCCTTTTCAATGCTTTTCAACGACTTCCCGTCATATTCAAGTAGGTGGGGAGTATTGAACAGATCAACGGGATCGATGAAGAACAATACTTCAATTCCACCCTTCCTAAAATATTCCAAATTAGGATTCCGTTCTACCGCATCTCTGCTATCACCTGACAAGTAATAAATCTCCTGCTGATCTTCCGACATCCCTGCGACATAATCCTTCAGGGAGGTAAACTTGCCACTTTCGGTTTGGGTTGACTCAAACCGTAATAGCTCGAGCAGCCGATCCCTGTTGACGAAATCCGAGCTGAGTCCTGTTTTGAAGAGCAGACCGAAATTTCTGAAGAATTTCTCGTATTTCTCTGGATCATTTTTCGCCCAGTCTTCCAGCAGAGAGAGCGTTCTGCCTGTCAAGGTTTCTCGGATACGCGCCATGATAGGACTCGACTGTGTCACCTCACGGGACACATTCAAGGGCAGATCCTCGGTATCCACCACCCCTGATATGAATCGAAGGTATTCAGGAAGGAGCTCCTTGCAATCGTCTTGGATAAACACCTTGCTTGAATACAGATGCAGTGAACTCAGGTCTTCCTCTCTGAGGAATTTGAGCGGTTGCGTTTCCGGTACAAACATCAACGCTTTGAAGTTCACACGCCCTTCGAGAGACAGGTGCAGGTGACCGAGTGGCGGATTGAGATCGTTAGATATAAATTTATAGAACTCATTCCGTTCCTCTTCGGTCACTTCATTCCTATTCTTATGCCACAAGGCACTGACGGTGTTCACCTGCTTTCCATTGACCGAAACCGGAAAATCAACAAAATTGGAGTATTTCGTGATGACTTGCTCAACGCGATACGATTCACCAAACTCCTTGGACTCGTCTTTCAGCTTGAAGGTGATTTGCGTGCCCCTCTGTGGGCGTTCAATCTCCTTGATGGTGAATTTGCCTTCACCTGTTGACTCCCACCGGAACCCCTTTGCGTCGATATCTGCGTGGCGCGTTTCAATTGCAATCTCATTCGTGAGCATAAATACCGAATAAAAACCGATCCCGAACTGACCGATCAGGTTGGCGTCAAAGGGTGTGTCTCCTTCCTTCATCTGCTCGAAAAATTCTAGCGTTCCCGAACTGGCAACGGTGCCGATCCTTTCGGTCAAATCGTCTTTGGTCATGCCAATCCCTGTATCCGTAATCGAGAATGTCTGCACATTGGAATCGACGGCGATGTCAATCCTTAAAGGTATTTCAGGATTTAAGATATTTTTATCCGTCAACTGCCTGAAGCGGATTTTATGTAACGCATCGGAAGCGTTGGAAATCAGCTCGCGGATGGCAACTTCGGGATGAGTATAAAGCGAGTGAACAATGAGATGCAGGAGTTGTTCCATCTCTGCTTTATACTCAAATTCTTGGATTTCTTCGATATTGTTACTATCAGCCATGATTCAAAATTCTCCTTTCGCCATAGCTTCGTTAGATTATCAAATGTGAAAGATTTTAGTTGTTTGTCGCCTCTAAGGTGTCTTCCCCTTATTCGCCATAACGATATACACTGGATCCGTGTATTCATCGGTCTGTGGGGTGCAATCCAAAAGTGTGATTTCCGCATAGCCCCCTGCCAAACGGAAGTAATGCTGCACCAATTCGGCGTGCTCCGTGTCAGAGGTTACACGCCAGATGTACACCGCTTTCGTTGGGAACAGTCGATTGGAAAAAATGACGATGAACGGACTATCGGACTGAAGGATGCGATGCACCTCACGAAAAACCTCGACAGGCTTTGTTAGATACTGCATCGAAACAGTCATTATAACCGCTGCAAATTCCTCATCGCCAAAAGGGAGGATTGGATTGGCATTGAGGTCATGAATTACATATTCGTCAAGAACAGGATTGACTTGAAGCTCTACCGCGTTCAAGCCTAATCCGACGACACGTTGCGTGGGAAATCCTTCGGGCAGGTGGGAGAAAGCACTGCTCATCAGATCTAATATGGCGGCATTTCTCGGTAAGGTTTGATCGAAAAATTCCTTGATTGCAGCGATTGCGTTGTCATCAATGTGGGTGACGATACGGGGTTCGGTGTAAAACAGGTGATCATCGGTTTCATCAATTCGTGCAAAAGCTGCGGGGGGAAGTGCTGTTTTCATTTGGAAAATCATCAGAAAATTTGGTGCATATTGGACGATAACTTTGACAGTTTCCTAGGCTTACCGCATACCCAATCGGATTCTCAACAACCGATGTAGCTCTTTAACTGGCTGCTTGTGGTCATCAACTCGTAGGTCGATATACCGATCATTAAAACCACCCTCTCCACCGTTTGCACGCACAATAAGTAACGCTGCTGCTTGCTGTCCACGTCGATCTCCCCCTTTTTCCTGCCCCGCAATGAGTGCCGCCATCAGTTTTTCTGCTAGTTCCCCCTCTGTTTCCTCAAACGCCTCTCCCATCGCATCAACGACTGCTTCGCCTGTGAGTAAGTTACCTTGTGCCGAGTAATTTTTTCCGCTGCGCGCACCTGCCCATTCTATACATTCATCACCGGTGTAGTTAGCAACGTTACCGTTTGCATCAATAATACCGACCTGACGCTGCGATCTGCCATCATCGCCGGCACCTAGCCGATCCAACGCTTGTTGGGCGGTGAGTCCGTTTTCCAGCAGTTCTAAGCCTTTGAATCCATAAGTCGTATTTGTCCACGATTGGGTCGCAACGGCCCCGACACCTGCCTTTGCCCAAGGGACAACAGCACCAACGGCGAAGAACTTGGATTGAACGGCAACCCCAAGGTCACCATTCTCCGGGTCACGCCCAACGATTGAAAAGGTTGTGATGGGAGTGTTTGACATCGGTCTCGTCCTAATGTTTATCAGATCGGATCTTCATCGCTTCCGCGTGTCCTTGAAGTCCTTCAATTTGAGCGAGTTTGACGACAGCCGGCGTGACCTTCTCTAAGGCGGCTTTGGTATAGGAGATAATACTTGTTTTTTTTAGGAAGTCATCAACACTCAACGGCGATGCGTATTTCGCTGCTCCGCCCGTAGGCAAGATGTGGTTGGGGCCGGCGATGTAGTCGCCGACGGATTCCGGGGTGTAGGGCCCCAGCATAATCGCTCCCGCATTACGGATGGCACCGACCCACTCGATTGGATTATCCACCTCTAACTCGACATGTTCAGGGGCGATTTCATTGGCGATCTCCATCGCTTCGGCTAAATCTGGGACGACGAACGCTACACCATAGTTTTCAAAAGCACCGGTCAGTTCAGATTGGCGGGGCAGTTTTTGAGCTTGTCCTTCAATCTCTGCGCGAACCTGCTCCGCAATTTCTCTCGATGTTGTAACAAGAATGGCGGAACATTCCACGCTGTGCTCTGCCTGCGAGATAAGGTCTGCTGCAACATAAGCGGGATTTGCGGTGTGATCAGCGATAATCAGGACTTCGCTGGGACCCGCCAGTTTGTCAATATCGACGGGACCGTAGACCTCCTTCTTCGCAAGTTGGACATACAGATTGCCCGGACCGACGATCTTATCCACCTTCGGAATAGTGTCCGTTCCGTAAGCCATCGCACCGACCGCCTGTGCGCCGCCACACTTGTATATCTCGCGGACGCCACATGCTGCCGCAGCGACAAGCATGTGCGGGTCAATCTTCCGATTTCGCATCGGACCCATGAAGACGGCAATCTCCTCAACGCCCGCGACCTTTGCGGGAACCAGATTCATTATCAGCGAAGAAACCAACAACTGACTTACGGACGGGACGCATACACCGACGCGTCTTAACGGACGGATGAGGTGACCTAAAACGACGCCATCTGCTTCGGTGGACAACCATGAATTCCGCAGCTGCTTCTGATGAAACCGTTCAATGTTCGTCCGCGCAAGCCCGACCGCATCGTGGAATTCCGAATCAACCTGAGTGGAGGCATCATCAATCTCTGCATCTGTGACTCGTATCTCCTCAACAGTGATTCGTGGAGCGTCTAGCTTCCGCGTATATTTAATGACAGCACTGTCACCATCCCTTTGGACATCTTGCAAGGTCTTACGGACAGTTCTCAGAATGCTTGGATCTTCTAATCGCCCACGCAGATTAAGCTTTTCGATAAAAGCCGCCGCCTCGTCCGAGTGGGCATCAAGAATGGCGATCACAGAAAATTCCTCGTTTCTCGTCAAAGTTTTAGGAGTGATGCACTTCAGATTGTAGTTGCCCGATTTATCGGGCGTATCGGGGCAAGGATGCCCCTCCCACACCCCCTCAATCCCCCCGCAAGCGGGGGGAGAGTAACCTTTTAATCCCTCACCCGAATAATATCCGCGCCAATACCCGCTAGTTTCTGTTCAATGCCCTCGTACCCACGATCGATATGATAGATACGGGAAACAACTGTTTCACCCGCTGCTGCCATGCCTGCAAGAACAAGAACTGCACCCGCACGGAGGTCTGACGCCATGACCGGCGCGCCACTGAGTCTGAGCTTACCACGTACTACTGCATGGTTGCCTTCGACACGAATATCTGCTCCCATCCGATTGAGCTCGCTCGCGTGCATAAAGCGATCTAAGTAGATGCCTTCCGTAACAGTACTAATACCCGGCGTGATACTGAGAAGTCCCATCATCTGCGCCTGCATATCCGTGGGAAAACCCGGATATGTATCAGTGGCGATATGAATTGCTTGAAATTCTCGTGGCGTCCTCACGCGGACGCCATCATTTGCCCAATCCAATTGAATGCCCGCCTCGATTAATTTTTCGGATGTAGCACCGAGGTGTTCTGCCGGGGCACCTTTCACAAAAACATCTCCTTTCGTAATAGCACCCGCAACCATGAATGTTCCCGCTTCAATGCGATCTGGAATGATAGTATACTCCGTTCCGTGAAGCTGTTTGACGCCGTGTATTGTCAAGCTAGATGTGCCAACCCCTTCAATATCCGCACCCATTGCATTCAGGAAATTCGCTAGGTCAGTGACCTCTGGTTCGCAGGCAGCTCCACGAATAGTTGTCGTGCCTTCCGCCAAGGTTGCAGCCATCATGACGTTTGCGGTTGCCCCCACGCTTGAACCGTGCGGTCCCCTCAGATACAGCTCCGCCCCAATCAACCGATTTGCTCGTGCTATGATATAGCCACCGTCAACCTCAATCTCCGCACCAAGTTGTTGCAGTCCTTTTAGGTGTAAGTCTACCGGACGGGGCCCGATGGCACAACCGCCGGGGAAAGAGACCTTTGCGATACCTAAACGCGCGACGAGGGGCCCCAGCACATAAATTGACGCCCGCATTTTCCGGACAAGGTCATAGGGCGCTTCGTAAGCGATTCGGTTCCCTGGTTCGATATAGAGCGTTGAATTCTCTAACTTCGTCGTCGCTCCAAGCACCTCAAGCACTGCACATAGGCTATCAATATCTTTCAGATTGGGAACGTTGTGAATAACGCTGGAACTGTCTGCAAGAATCGCGGATGCAACTGCGATAGGAAGTGTTGCGTTTTTGGAACCACTGACTGAAATTGTGCCTTCGAGCTGCTTACCACCGTTGATCATTAGTCTATCCATAATGAATTCTCCTAACGTAAGAATCTGTGTTTCCCTTCGGCTTGGATTGGGAAGGTGAGCTCCACATGCTTCGGTTGCATCAGGAGCCAATTTCTGAATTCCATCTAGCGAGATACTGTTCGATTTGTCAAAACGCCTCGCTTTCCCGTTTAACCTTATGCCGCCTTGTAAAATAAACTGTTCAGAATAGATTTATGATTTCTATATGCATCAACGATGCCAAGTCAAAAACCGTTTCGTAACAGGGGTTGTGGGTTGATTTATCCCAAATTTGGTGTGTCGGGATAACCACATGTCATCGCGTTACCCCGCTCCCTATTGTGTACTTCTAGCTGCGCCCGCCTTCTCCATCCTGTTTTTCAGGTTTCCGCGATAGTTGCCACTCTTCCGTCACTTCGATAAGCTGCTCCGCCGGCGCATCTCGGACCTCCAAAACGGTTAGCGTATCCTGTGGAATCTGCGCCAAAATCTCCTCAAAATCAAGGTCTCCAGATCCCGGCGGGTGATACGCCTCAAGGTCTTTGAGATCGTGTAGGTTCACACCGATGAGGTTCTCTGTGTACACCTCCAGCCAACGCTGCGACCAGCAGAGTCCCACCCGCTCCTGAAGCATGGCGTGTCCGACATCATGCCAATACCGCATATTGCTTCCCTTGAACTTTTCTAAGAACAACCCAACCTCGTCAAAATTGGGGATCTGATAGTAGCGTGGACGATTCTCAATAGCCAAGTAGACCTCCATCCGCAAAGCCATTTCATTCAACGCATCAAGGCTGAACAGCACAGCATCCTGATGCTTCGCCTCTTTGCGTTTACGCCACTCGGTCGCTTCCTCCACCTTCGCCCCAAATGCCTCAAATTCCCGCTCGCCGTATTCGTAGAAATCGTACATCAGGTAGGAGCGATCATAGGTATCCACCTCACCCAAATGCAACACAACGATTGGGACTTCGATTTCGACCGCCAACTCCATGGTCCGAATCGTCTGTTTAATCGCTTCGTTCCGCGTATCCGCATCGAGACTCGCCAAGTGGATCGGATCGCGCTCCGCCTGTGATTGTGGGAGACCGTGCAGAACGGGACAAAAGTTGTGGATAGAGCAGATCTGTGTCGTCGCTAGATGCGGCTTAATCTGCTCAATCTGTTCCCGCGTCAAGTGTCGGCTGAGTTCAACGGCATCAAATCCAAGCTCTTTGAGTTCGTCAAGCAACGCCGCTCCATCAGGCCGCCGCAAAGCATTCCACATCGTCGAAATCGCTAACATGTCACGACTCCTTTACCAAGACTTTTCTGCCAACAATTTCGAGCTTGCCCGCTGCATACCACCGAACGACCTGCGGATATAGTCTGTGCTCTTCAATATGAATCCGCTTGAGCAAGCTTTCTTCATCGTCATCGTCGAATACGGGCACCGAAGCCTGCGCGATGATGGGTCCAGTATCAACCCCCTCATCAATGAAAAAAACGGTTACACCGCTGACCTTAACACCATACGCCAACGTATCAGGTACGGCGTGCGCGCCCGGAAACGCGGGCAGTAGCGATGGATGGATATTGATGATACGGTTCCGATACTTCCGTACAAACGCTCGCTGGAACAATTTCATAAAACCCGCTAGAACCACTAATTCAACTTCGCCCCCGTCAAGAATCCTCGAAATTTCTGTATCAAACGCATCCCGATCCGGAAAATCCCGTACCCTCACGACATAGGTGGGGATACCCGCTTCTTTGGCACGGGTGAGCGCGTAAGCCTTTCTGCGATCGCTAATCACCGCAGCGATTTCGACCCCACTACTTTCGTCGTGGTGGAGCTGATTAATTAATGCCTGCAAATTGGTTCCGCTGCCGGAGGCTAATACTGCAATTTTCATGTTCGCTGAACTGATATCCCTTATAGTGGATCTTAGAATTAATGAGGCACTCTAAACCGGTGCGGTTAGAAACCGCACCCACTGTTCTCCCGTTTGGTAGGCACTGTTTCTAACAGTGCCGATGCAGTGCGGTTAGAAACCGCACCTACCGGGGGGCGAAAGCGTCTATTTATTTTTGGAATTCACCATAAATTGAATGAATCATACTCAACAAAATGCCCAGAATTTTACCGATATCGTTGATATGATATTCGTCCAAATCGATATAGACGGTTTGTCCCTCTAACTTTAGAAATTTCCAAATGCTTCCCGTTGTGATTCCCCCGTAGATTGTGGTGATACTGTTTTCCTCGCGCTCGTTAAATAATCTGGCGGCAACCATTTCCGCCACGCATTGACCGATACCGTTCATAGGGTTATCATTTTTGGCTTCGACGATCGCAATGACAGGAGTCGTAATAAATAGTTGCTCCGTGGAGAGGCTAATGATAAAGTCGCACGCGCCGCTCAACCCTCTTTTTCTGTCCACATTAAACGCCTTACCTGAAAACAGACTAATCTGACGATGTGTCTGTTCCAGAAGTTCAACCAAAACTGGGGCGACAATCAGTTCTGATCGTGCTTTTTCGGTATTGATAGCGAGCCCCAAAGACAAGTTTCTTTCTAACGTCTGGCGAAGAAAATCGCTGATTTCGACTTCCGCCGCTGCGGAAAAGAGATCTCTTGATTCATCAGTAATCAGTTGAAATACCTTTTTAGCCTCACTTAATGTAAAACGGTTATAAGCCATCTTCCATTTTCCCTTTTTGGATTGACCGATGTAGGTGTTGCCCCTTATTGTCTGAATCGCGGATTATCGCGGATTCAGAGAGAACGCAGATGCAATTCATTGAATCTGTATTATCCATTAGAGTAGATCTTAGTATTAATGAGGCACTCCAAACTGGTGCGGTTGGAAACCGCACCCACTGTTCTCCCGTTTGGTAGGCACTGTTTCTAACAGTGCCGATGCGGTGCGGTTAGAAACCGCACCTACCGGGGGGCGAAAGCGTCTATTTATTTTTAGAATTCACTATAAATTAAGGGCGATATGCTCGACCACGTCGGTAAGCCTGTGATGATACATCTCTGCCGTTGAGTGTCCACACTATAGAGAATTCGGTAACTTCCGGCGCGGTATCTGTATTGTCCTGCGTATTCTCCCTGCAATTTGGTAACGTTCGGACCAAAAAGTGGATTCTGGGCTAAGAGATTAATCGCCTGACTGACTCGCCGAGTCATTTTGGCGTCAAGCATATTGTAATGCTTCTCTGCATCGTTAGTGAGTTCTACATCAAAGGTCCCGTCTAACATCATCCCAACGTTTTAACCTTCCCGCTTTCACATCCGCTGCTGCACGTTCTAAACCCTTGGCAATTTCTGGATCGCCCGCCAATTCGTGAGTCGCTTCCCACCCTTCCTGGTCTTGCAATTCAGTCAGATAGTCAATGACTGCTTGCAGTTGTCCGGCGGAGAGTTGTTCAACTAGCTCAACGACTTGCCGTTGTAACTCTTCCTTTTGCATGGCAATTATTTGAGGTGTTAGCATTGCGGTAATGTCTTCCGGTAGCTTTACACTATTGCTCTTCTCAAAGTCCGAAACGCTTTCGTAGAGGTAATCAAAGGCAGTAATGAGATTTACTCCCAGGCTTCTGGCATTTGTCAGGTCTGATTTAGCTTTTTTCCACTCTCTTAGGTGTAACCACGCCTCCCCACGATTGTAGTAGGCTTCGGCAAACTCTGATCTCAGGTCTATTGCCGTGCTATAGTCCTCAATGCTTCGAGCAAATTCTCGTCTTTCGTAGTAGGCAACCCCACGATTGTAATGGGCTTCAACAAAATCGGGTTTCAGGTCTATCGCCATGGTATAGTCTTCAATAGCACGGTCATAATCACCTTTTACCCCGTAAGCCATACCGCGATTGTAGTAGACTTCGACAAAATCCGGTTTCAATCTTATCGCCATGTTATAGTCTGCGATAGCACGATTATAATCGCCTTTGCTGCGATGAGCAGCACCACGATTGGTATAGGCATCCGCGTAATCGGGTTTCAGTCTTATCGCTGTGCTACAGTCTTCGATAGCACGGTCATAATCGCCCTTGTCGCGATATGTACCCCCGCGATTGCTATAGGTTATAGCAAGATCTGGTTGCAGTTCTATTGCTTTGGTATAGCCTTCAATGGCACGATTATAATCACCTTTTGCCGCGTAAGCGTTGGCGCGATTGTTATGGATTGCGGCCTCTCGTCGTTTTTGGTGCGCTTCTGGCCCACGATGAATTTCGCCTAGATCTGGCGTGTATTCCTTCATATAGGCTTGATAATCAAATTCCACTTCTTCTGTAGTATTCATGGTGCAATCTCCTTTCTGCATCAAAGGCAGTGATTAAAAGGTAGAGATGACACGGAGGAAAACAAGATAACCTGAAAACGGGAAACAGATAAAGATTTTTGTAGGTCAATTTTCCAAAATCGACAATACCTAGAACATCGCACTAGCGTCTAGGCTCAACCCACCTAGACCATTACGATAACGCAAGCTGCTAGTTGTGGTCGCTCTGCCTGTCTGAATCTGGATTTACTGGATTTTCAGGATTCTCAGGATTTTTGGATGTATCATTGCTTAATAGTCATATCGCTTAGATAGACATATCCAAGCGGAACGGGGCACAAATTATTTCGTGACCGCCTCCATTTCTGTTAGGTCGTCCAATCTTCTAACTGTAATCCAAACAATCCCTGTACTCGATGGAAATCGCTGTCAGAAGTTATCAGAACCGCATCTAACGCCAGTGCTGTTGCAGCAATCCAGAGGTCACATTCATCTAATGGTGTGCCCAGTTCCTGAGCTGCACGTTTTATCTTTGCGTAGAAATCACCTGCGCTTTCTGGAATTGGATCGCATATCAGTCCAGAAAATAGATTATTGGCTTGATTCTCTAAAGATTGCCGTCTACGTCCGATGGGTAACAATTCGACACCAAACAGGATTTCGCCACGCACAATAGGACAGGTGAAGGGATAATCGGTAACTTGAGCAGATGTAAGACGATCTTTGACCCGTGTATGATTTGCCATGAGATAGCTGCAGGTTGATGTTTCCAAGAGATATTTGGTCATTGACTTTCTTGTTTGTTCGCCGCGAATGGTGAATCAAATCGCACAGGCATCTGATTTTCCTTAATGACCTGAAGCAGTATCTCTGCATCTTCTAGGGTCACATCATGCGATTTTTCGACAGCTTCAATGATGCGTCCCACAATTGGATTTTTGCTTATCGGTTTGGCCTCTAAACTTTTGGCGATTTCCGGATCGCTTGCCAGTTGGTGTGCGGCTGCTCGCCCTTCCTTATCTTGCAGATAGGCCAGATAGTCAACTCCCGCTTGCAGGTTTTCCGTCGAGAGTTGTTTGATTAACTCAACCGCTTGCTGTTGCAGGTCTGCTTTTCGCATGGTATTTCTCCTTTCGTTCTGTTTGCTCTCTATTGTCTGAATCGCAGATTATCACAGATTAAAGGATTGCACGGATTAAAAAAGTCCCGTCAGCGGTGATGTTTATTGTTGGGATGTTAATCTGGTAGTAATGGCTTACGCCCCGGTTATGATTGTCCTCTTCTTTCGTAAGCAATCCTAAGATTGTTATAGGCCCTGGCATCACTAGGGTTCAGTTCTATCGCTTTAGCGAAGTCTATGATGGCACGGTCAAAATCGCCTTTATTACCATAAGTCGCCCCGCGATTGGTATAGGCATCGGCAAGATTGGGTTTGAGTTGTATCGCTGTGTTAAAATCTTCAATGGCACGGTCAAAATCGCCTTTGTTGTGATAAGCCGCCCCGCGATTGGTATAGGCATCGGCAAGATTGGGTTTGAGTTGTATCGCTATGTTACAATCTTCAATGGCACGGTCAAAATCGCCTTTATGATCGTAAGCAGTACCGCGGTTGGTATAGGCATCGGCAAGATTGGGTTTAAGTTGTATCGCTGTGTTAAAGTCTTCAATGGCACGGTCAAAATCGCCCTGTTTGTCATAAGCCGCCCCGCGATTGGCATAGGCATCGGCAGAATTGGGTTTGAGTTGTATCGCCATGTTGTAATCTGCAAGGGCACGGTCATATTCGCCTGTACTGTTGTAGACAATACCGCGATTGGTATAGACATCGGCAAGATTGGGTTTGAGTTGTATCGCCATGTTGTAATCTGCAAGGGCACGGTCATATTCCTCTTTGCCGTTGTAGGCATTACCACGATTGTTATAGACTTCAGCAAAATCGGGTTTGAGTTGTATGGCTTTGTTGTAATCTTCAATGGCCCGGTCATATTCGCCTATGTTGCTATAAGCATTACCGCGATTGTTATAGGCTTCAACTAGCTGCGGGTTTAACCTCAATGCCTCGGTATAATGCTCAACGGCTCTGTCATAATTTCTTCTATTTTGATGGGTCAGACCTTTGAAAAACTCTGCTACAGCATTTAGATTGACTGACTGTTCAACAGTGCTTGCATTTGTAGGTTCAGATGATGTGGGTTGGACAATTTCACGAATACGCTGGAGGTTACCATCCCAATCCTCATAAAGATTAACATGTTGAAAATCCCGTAAGGTTTCACCTCCGCCAATGTCACGATCTGGGATTTCGCATTCGTTCAATTTGATGGGGATAAACCATGCTGAGTCAATAGGACGCTGCCGTAGCTCCTCAATTGCGAGGGTCAGTTCTTCATTCATGTAGGTCTGATCGCGCTCTTCATATTCTTTTGAAAAACACGCTATGAAAAAAGCCCCTTGTTGGATGGCCCGTCGAATTTCTCGTTTCCATCGGAGGCCCGGAGCGATATTGTCCCGGTCTCGCCAGACTTCGATTCCATGTGCTTTGAGTTCTTGACAGAACCGGTCAACTATTTCTATATTTTCACTAACATAAGAGATAAAAACTCCATTCATTTCCCTAGTCTCCTTAATCCGGTGTCTGTCAAATATCGCTTACCCCAACCTTTCTTTCGGTTGAGTCACTTCCTGCACAATCCCAATCTCCCTCACTGTCAGAATCGCTGATTATCGCGGATTAAGGGATTACACGGATTAAAAAATCCGCGCTATCCACTTAATCCACTTAATCCGTGATTCAGACAACTGCCGCCCCCTCCACAATAGCGATTTCTTCAGGGTTGAGATCATATAACAAGTATACCATCTGATCAATCTCATCTTCAAGGGCAGATACATCCGCGTCCGGGGCGGTGTCTTTGGCGGCGAGGATTTCATCAACAAGTTCAATAATCAGAGCTTGTTGCTCAAATGATGCATGAGGGATAGGCAATGCCTTAGCATCATTGGGATAAAAATGCAAACCCTCACTCAAAAAGCTAAGGAAATACCAGTTGGTAAATCCAGAATTCAGAACCCCCAAAAGAAACTTGTAATCATATTGCTCAGAGACTTTGCTATCAGAACTTCGCACCGCACGACGTGCCGAGGTATGAGATGCCCCTGAAAGTAAATCCAATCGGACGCAGTTTACAACCGTATGACTGTTATAGAAGCCTTCATCGTCATAAGCGAATCGCAAGCTATCTTTTACAACATTGATAAACATCAGTTTCTTGTTCTCAAATAGCTCTGGAAACATAGGATTGTAGTGTTCATCGGGTGTATAATTCAACCAACCCTCTTGAGAGAATGAGTAACGCTCAATATTTTTCCCTTCACAAAATCGTTTACCACCTGAAATCTGCGACTGGCTGATATAGTGCTTTTTTCCCAATTTTTCCGAGCGGTGATTCAGTCTAGCACCGTAAGCAACAAAGCAAATTTGATCGAAACGAACTGCACAATGCCATACCTTTTCTTTTAATTTGAGACTGTCAAATACGAGCGGATTAGTTTCAAGACGGGAATCCTTGAGCTCCGCAAAGGCATGTTGGTCTATGAAAAATTCCTTTCCACCACGCCTGTCAAAATCCGCGTTGCTGTTATGTAATCGGACTTTCGTTTGATTTTGCCCTTTATGATTACCAACTATCAAAACGATGTTATACACGATCGCGTTCTCGAAAATTCTGTAGCTACTCGCATCCACAACTTCGTGAATAGTATAATTTTCTATGAGAATCTGGCGCATTTTCTCGCCATATTTTTGTGTGGCAAAAGCTGAAGGAAGAATGAAACACATAATTCCCTTCGCATTGAGAATAGAAGTAGATTTTTCAAGGAAGGCAATATAAATATCTGTTCTCCCTTTACAGGCTTGATAATTCTTGAACAAATAATCCTTTGTGGTAACAGGGAGATTCTCAATATTGATATACGGCGGGTTCCCAATCACCACATCAAATCCCTCTGTAACACCAAACATCCACTCCGAATCAAACCAATCCGCACTTGCGTTCTGGTCGTAAGGATCCCACGCGGCGACCTTATTCGCATCATCGGCGGGCATCCCGATATCCTGTAATTCCGTCGCCAACGCTTGACGCAACTCCTTGTCCGCCCGCTTACACGCCAGTTTCTGCGAGCGCGTCGTGGCGTGGAAATGACGCTCACGGTTATCGCCCAATTCTACCTCTAACGCTTTCGCTTGGGGACTGGTCAGGGTCCGCTCTCCCTCAAGACCGATGAGCGTGTTCGCTGCGATAAACCGCGTCTCCAGATTCGGTAACGGCTTAATCCCAAAGTTGTTGTGCGCCGATTTGGTCGGCTCCTGCTCAATGGCGAGCGAGATAAAGAAGCGGAGCTTGGCAATTTGGCAGGCGATGGATTGAATATCCAAACCGAAGATACTGTTCTGAATCAGGTATAACTTCCGCCCGAAGTCACCCGAATAGTTTTCAAAGATTCTGCTAATCTCCGTCAACTCCTCGTCCCGGGTCTCTCTATCCTTTGTATCAAACGCAACCGCCGCCCGATCGATGGCGCGTTCCTTCTGCAGCTGCGACCACCGGACGTTATCGGGGTCAAGCCGACGCAGGGCAAGGGTCAGTTTGTGCAGCATACCCATCGGAAACGCACCCGACCCCACCGCAGGATCCAGTATCTTCAACCCTGAAATGGCCCGCACCACCGCGTCTGATTCACGGCTATCGAACCATTCGCTCGCATCGTCAAACGTCTTTGCGTAGTCAAACAGGTAACGCAACCGCTCCTCCCAAAACTTCCCATCTCCGTCCGTTGGGGAGACCTGCCCTGCGAGCGCTGCCACTAACGCCTCCTCCACCATGTAGTCCACAATCGGGCGTGGGGTGTAGTAGGAGCCGGTCTGCTTCCGCGCCGTTGCGCCGGTTTCGGGGTTATACGCGGCGAGGAGGTTCTCAAACACCTTGCCGAGCAGTTCGGGGTCCAACGCCACCTCCTGCTCTATCGGTGTGTTCTCTTCAACGGTGAACTTGTACCCCTTCAACAAAGGAATCAGACCACGAGCCTCATCAAAGAAGATACGGTTGGGGAGGCTTAACTTCTTGTAGCCTTCATCGGAGAAGCAGTCAACCCGATAGCCACCGTCCCGCCTCGCCTCTTCGCTGTCGAGGCAGTCGAATAACCCACCGTTGATAAATGGCGTTTGCTCAAATAGGCTTAGGAGTGTATCGGGATCGGTCAGCTGAGCCTTGTAGCGATACAGTGAGAAATTGCGATGCCCGGTGTTGCCCCCTTTGCTAAAACGACGCTGCTCTATCTCGGTGTTCAGCGTCGCAAAAAACAGGTTCTGCAGCACGGCACGGTAGTAGGAATCACCGGTGTCCCGATCGTAATCTTTCAGCAAGGGGGCAATTTGCGACTCGATGAACAACGCATCGGCGATAAGTCCCTTCTCTTTGATAAACCAGACGAACAGCAGCCGTGTGATTAAGCGGATGATGTGCTCTTCTGGCTTCAAGGTGCGATTTTTGTCTGTGGGGAATTTCCCTTCAGCAACCGCCCATTCAAACCAGGCGAACAGCTCCCGATAGAATCGCTTGTTGAGCGCTTCGGTGTCCAGTGTCTTTTCCCACGCACGATGCAGCTCGACAAAGTTGCCGACACCGTGCGTTTGGTGCAACGGGTCAAGGGCAAGGTCGAAGAGGATGTCGATGTGGGCACGGTGGGGCTCTTTGAAATCAATATCTTTGATGAGGGTGACTTTTTCAAGGACATCGCGGGATGGAGCGGTTGCGTGCAGACGGCGATTGATAATTGATAACGTGAGGGTCTCACCGTGCTGAAAGAGCAGCATCGCGGGCATCATGAACAATTTGTTGATTTCGCGGGTGATTTGTGACAGTTGGGTGCGGTTGTAATGGCTGCCTTCTAACCGAATTGCAAAGAACAGGTAGGAGTGGATGATGGTGTTATCCACCTGGGTCTGGGTTGTATCTATGAGTGTCAGGTCAGCGCCGCTGAGTTGGAAAAGCAGGTCAATGGAGGTCCACGCTGCTGTCAATGCCCTATCGTGATTGAGTTTGCCTTGCCGGTCATACGCGGCGATAAAGGTCTCGGCGGTGTTTGATTCAAGGGTGAGGGTCCTTTGGCTCTGATAGCCGAGTGTGTTAAGGAGGTTTCGGCTGTTTTCGACGAGGGCTCCTGTGGTGAAGCGGTTTAGGGCGTCCTTGATGGCGGATTTGGGTTGCGGGACGTTCATTGGAAAACTCCTTGGCTCATTTCAACTGTCGTTCATATTAAGAAAGCGTGCAACAGAAACCGAGTTTTCACCCCCCTTTAATCCCCCCGCAAGCAGGGGGAGGGTCGGTTTCTCCTTGTGTTTTGCACTCTCTTTTTACATGAGTCTCAACTGTTTCATAATCTCACGATTTATCGCCCATGCACCGGCTGACGTATTAGAGATTACTGTTATAACCGAATCCTTTGAAGGGCATGCGCTCTTGAAAGACACGCCGGCATCCCAACCCATGAGATAGTGAATAGGATTTTTACCTTCCTCATAGTCAATCCAGATACCGTGACCATAAAACCGATTATCTCTGTCTTTGACTGCCTTTTCCAAAAACAGATTTGTCAACTCTTTAGAAAGGATTTTTTCGTCAAAAAAGGACCCCCACAACTTGTCCATATCTTTTACCGTCGTGAAAGCCCCCGCATCAGATGACCCGACGATTGGTAAGGTAAAAATGTTGGTTCTCCATCCGTTTTCCCCGTCAATATATCCGAAAGCCGTGCGTTCTGGCAAACGATCCATCGCAAAAAATCCCGAATCGCTCATATCGCATAACCCAAAGATATTTTCTTGTATAAAGTCGATATAGGACGTTCCTGAGATTTCTTCAATGACAATTCCCAGTAGAATAAACCCTCCGTTTGAGTAGGAAAACCTTTCCCCTGGGCTAAACTTCATTCTCCCATCACGAAATAGCGGTATGTAATCCTTGAGACCTTTTAGTTCAAAGCAGGGGATATCCAATTGAAAATTATCGACATCCTCAATAAGTTCCTCATCATAATAGTCATAAACCCCAGAAGTATGGGTTAAGAGATGGTGGATAGTGACATCTTCTGATATATTTGGAAAATCAATATTTACACAGTCGCATAACCTTGAAGTTAGGGAGAGTTCGCCACGGTCAATCAGTTTTCCGATCCCGAGCGCAGTCAAGAATTTGGTGCCTGATGCTATTCCAAAACGGGTGTCAATTGTATTCGGAATTTTATTACTCCTATCCGCATAACCGTAGGCATTTTCAAATTCTACGCTTCCATTGAGTTTAACGAAAACAACGCCTGAAAAACTTGTTTCACTGGCAGTTTGCTCTATCACCTGATTTAACTGGCTCATCGTCATGTAGTAGATTTAAGAATTAATTGGACAATCCAAACCGGTGCGGTTGGAAACCGCACCTACCGGGGGCGAAAGTGTTTATTTATTTTTAGAATTCACCATAAGAATTAATTGAGGGGTGTTCATAAATAGCTTTCAATACCTCTGTACATCAGAAAAAGGATTGACCGCACACAGTGAGAGAGGCTTCCTAGCCTCGATGCGTATCGGGGCAGGATGCCCCTCTCACCGAAGGATACATGTCGCCCCGCCCCGATAAATCGGGATTGTTTTTCCCCCTCCGCAGGTCCCGATTCATCGGGATTCTCGAAACGGAAGGGTTTACAGGGGGACTTTGAAAACTTCGTGAAGGTTGGTGGTTCAGTCATAAGGGGCATCGGTTTTCTCGCTTTTTGGGTACACATCATCGGGGCTAGGAAGCCCCTCCCACAATCAACAAAAATATATCACGCACTATAAACAGCGTCAAGGTTAAATCTATCATTGGCAAGAGACGATGGAGCTCCCTTGGACGAAACACCGATTTTTGACACTTGACCATGTTCTGGGTGTTTGGTAGAGTACTACAAATGAGGGACATATAATCGCTGAAGATTGATCCTTTGAACGCATCCCAGTAGACCGAGGTGAAACACGATCATGCCCAAACTCCGCATTGCTGTCATCGGCGTGGGAGCCAACCGTGGTTCTCGCGCTCGTCAGTATATAGAAACAATCACACGCTTGACCGATCACTACGAACTCGCTGCCGTCTGCGACCGCAATCCCAAGGCACTTCAGGAGGTAGCGACTCAATACGGTGTAAATGCGTGCTACGAAAGTGTGACTGCCCTCTTTGATGCCGAAAAGCCTGACGTTGTACTCAGCTTGGCACCGAAGGATTCCCATATCGTCATTGCCCTTACCGCAGCACGACACGGTGCACACATTATTACAGAAATACCAGTGGCATTGACACGACGCTACGCCGCGGCAATCGCTGAAACGTGTAGGTCAACAGGGGTACTATGGGAGGTAGCAGAGCAGGTTTGGCTCTGGCCCGCCGAGCGTCTCAAGAGGCAGATTATTGAAGCTGGGGGTATCGGTAAACTTTCCCATGCCCGGCTGTGGTATCTGACCGGACAGTATCACGGTTTCAACGGAGTCAAATCTTTGTTGGGGGCAAGAGCAACCCGCGTCCTCGGCTACTGCGGCGAGGTAGACACTGAACCCTATATTGCCTACGGTGGAGAACCGGAGTCAACGATAAAATGGGAGCAGGCGGTGATTGAGTTTAATAACGGTGTGACCTGCTTGTTTGAGAAGCCGCCGCGCGCCTTTCCGTTACGGGAACAGACCTTTTCAACGGGCTGGCAGGTCGAGGGCACAATGGGGCACTTCGATCGAAACCGGCTCACGCTGTACGGGGAAGCACAGTCCCACGACATTACAGAGCAGTATACCGAAATAGATGGAGAACGTATGCTTGAGGCGGTCCGGGTAGATACTGCCCCGCCGATAGTCTGGGAAAACCCCTTCAAATCGTATCGAATCGGCTTGCCGGACGACATCGCAAAGGCAAGCATCCTCGTTAGCTTTCACCGTGCAATTACACAGGGCGGAACACCGCAGTACGGTGCCGAAAACGCACTACATGATTGGGAAATCTGCCTTGCTATCCGCGAAAGTGCTCGTCTAGGAAACACTTGGGTGACACTGCCCTTGGATAGTCCAACCGAGTTAGAAGGTCAGATCGAGTCGGAATTTATCCGACGCTATGGACACGATCCGATTGAGGAGACCGAAGCACTTGTGGATACTCCTTTTAGCCGGTCAGCCACACTCTGGCCCTTCGCGCATTGGCTTTGAGTTGTAAGGGATGTTGGCAGAGATCAAAAGTTCAGGACTTAGGCAAATTCAGTACGCGACGCGAGATTTTTTTATTTTTAACCCCCTAAATCCCCCTTGTCAGGGGGACTTATAAACCAACTGTGTAAGTCTTAAAGCTGATTCTTAAACATCCGGATGCCGATTGTACCATTCGGTTGCCCCTTCGTAAGCGTGCCCAATCCGGCATAACAACGGTTCTGACAGGTGCTTGCCTACCCACTGAATACTTAGAGGAAGCCCTTCGCTGTTGAATCCGCACGGCACGGATAATGTTGGTGCTCCGTTGAAATCGAAAGGCGCGGTGAACCGTTGGAATTTCGGTTCTCGGTTTTCCGGCAGCGGTCCATACAACTCTTCCGGCGTGATCGGGTGCGGTGGTGCGGCTGTTGAAGGGCAGACGAGTACATCAATCCCGTCAAACACGCGACGGAGATGCCCCGTACAAGCGGCGCGCAAGTTGTTGGCTTTGGCGTATTCTGCCCCTGTAACCTTCGCACCTTTATCAAGCCAACCACGGAACCAAGGGCCATAGTCGTCTCTTCGGGAGGGATAGGTCGATTCGTGGGCGGCGACCGCTTCAGCGGAACATAAAACGGGCCATGCGGCGACATACGGATCCATATCCGGCAGTTGTACTTCGACAATCTCGGCCCCCAAATCTTCTAAAACCTTTACACCAACTAGCACTGCCTCTGCAAGTTCAGAGTCAATATCTTTGGTGGCGTATTGCAGGTCCAATCCGATACGCACACCTTCCACGCCCCTGTCTATACCTTCGAGCATATTTGGTACAGGTGCCGGTAAGGAGGTGGGATCATTGGGATCGAAGCCAGAGATGACCTCAAGCACGATGCCGGCATCGGCACTGCTTCGCGTCAGGGGCCCAACATGATCGAGCGATTCAGCCAAAGCCAACACGCCGTAGCGGCTGACTCGTCCCCATGTGGGTTTGAGACCGACCGTGCCACACGCTGCGGCGGGGAAGCGAATCGAACCACCGGTATCGCTTCCAAGCGAGCCGAAGCAGAGCCCCGCTGCTGTTGCGGCCCCGGACCCACTAGATGAAGCACCCGCCCATCGTTCGGCGTTCCATGGGTTGATGGGAATCTTGAATTTGGGATTGTAACCGCCCATCGCGCCTTCCGTAAGATTGAGCTTGCCTAGCAGTACTGCTCCGGCCGATTCCAACCTTGTAACAACAGTAGAATCAAAGTCAGGAACATGCTCGGCGAGTACATGTGTTCCTCCCATAGTGCGGACCCCCTTGGTGAAACACAAATCTTTTACGGCTATCGGCACTCCATGGAGCGGGCCTCGATACGTGCCGGATGTGATTTCTGCCTCAGCTTTCTGAGCCGCCATAATCGCATGGTCTGCCGTGACAGTGGCGTAGCTTTTCAGGCGGCTATCAAGTTGGTCAATACGATCTAGTATTGCGGTGGTAACCTCTATAGGTGATATTTGTTTTGCGCTTATCAGCTCGGAAACTTCGGTAATTGTTTTGAAGTGAAGTGGTATTTTACTCATTGTTCTGCTCCCGACAAAAGTTTGTTACCAGACACAATATGCGATTTCTTGGCATGTGCAGCATCCGGTTAAAGATCGAGATATAAGTGTTCAAATCGCGCACAAATTTTACACAAAAATCGGAGGAATGACGAGAAAAAACAGTTTTGCCATGACCTCAAGGCGATTGGGTTGAAGTACTTGCTAATTGAGTTTTCGCGCCTAACATGATATACTAACCTAAGTTGCTAGTTATTGGAAATCTATCAGTCGAGATTCACATCTCGACACCAAATCGTCGATTTTGGAAAATCGACCTACAGCAATGATACAATTTGCACAGGATTGGGAAATCCCTCCAACAGAAGAATTATAGTAGATGTTAGAATTAATGAGACATTCCAAATTGGTAGGCGCTGTTTCCAACTGCGCCGTTTCAGCATACCACGGCACCTATGCGGTGCGGTTTACCGGGGGCCAAGTGTTCTTTTATTTTTAGAATCCACTATAAATGACCCTAGTAGGTCGAGATTCATCTCGACACCCAATCGTCGATTTTGGTCGACCTACAGCAATGATACAATTTGCACAGGATTGGGAAATCCCCCCAACAGAAGAATTATAGTAGATGTTAGAATTAATGAGACACTCCAAATTGGTAGGCGCTGTTTCCAACTGCGCCGTTTCAGCATACCACGGCACCTATGCGGTGCGGTTAGAAACCGCACCTACCGGGGGCGAAAGTGTTCTTTTATTTTTAGAATCCACTATAAATGACCCTAGTAGGTCGAGATTCATATCTCGACACCCAATCGTCGATTTTGGAAAATCGACCTACAGAAATGATACAATTTGCACAGGGATTAGGGGTTATTGGTTGGAATATGCCGGCTACTAGCAACTTGTGTTATACTAAATTTATTATATCAAGAAATCATCAAAGGATTATTCCAAAAACGGAGAGATATATGCCACGGGAATATGAGATTGAACGGATACGCAACATCGGTATCATGGCGCATATCGATGCTGGAAAAACAACGACCACCGAACGCATTTTATTCTATACCGGTAAGAAACATAAAATCGGTGATATCGACGATGGCACCACTGACATGGATTGGATGGTTCAGGAACGAGAGCGCGGTGTGACCATCACTGCGGCAGCGACGACCTGCTTTTGGCACGACCACGCGATTCATCTGATCGATACACCAGGGCATGTTGACTTCACTGTCGAAGTAGAACGCTCTCTGCGTGTACTGGATGGAGCGGTTGCCCTATTTTGTGCTGTCGGTGGTGTTGAACCCCAATCGGAAACGGTATGGCATCAGGCAGAACGTTATCATATTCCACGAATCGCTTTCGTGAACAAGATGGATCGGCTAGGTGCGGATTTTCCGCGTGTCATTGAAATGATGAAAACACGATTGGGAGCCAATCCATTACTCCTCCAACTGCCAATCGGTGCTGAAAGCCAGTTTTCAGGTGTCGTAGACCTTATTCGTATGAAAGCCCTCCGTTGGAATGAAGCGGATCAAGGACAGACCTTTGATTTGACAGATATCCCCACGGAATTGGGTGCAGCAGCGGGGGAAGCACGCGAGGAGTTGGTCGAAACCGTTGCGAGCGAAGATGATGAGCTGTTAGAAAAGTATCTCGAAGGCGAGGAGATTACGGAAGCAGAACTTCTGCGTGGGATTCGTTTGGCAACGTTAGAAAACAGGATCGTTCCGGTGTTATGTGGAACGGCTCTGAAGAATCAAGGCGTTCAACCGTTGCTCGATGCCGTTATTGATTTCCTTCCGTCACCGACTGACGTGCCTCCGATTGAGGGCACCGTTCCGCGCAAAGACCGCAAGGAAGAGCGGGAGTCGAAAGATGATGCCCCGTTTGCTGCGTTAGCGTTCAAGATTGCCAGAGACCCAAATGTAGCTAAAATTGTTTACTGCCGTATCTATTCCGGGACGCTCCAACGTGGGGATGTCGTTTACAATGTAACGAAAAACACAAAAGAACGGGTCACGCGAATCTTGCAGATGCACGCCAATAAACGGGAAACCTGTGATGAAGCCCACGCAGGAGACATTGTCGCACTTGTTGGATTAAAAAATACCACCACTGGGGACACATTGACGTCTGCTTCGCATCCAATTCTGCTGGAATCAATGGTATTTCCAGAGCCGGTCATCTCTGTAGCGATTGAACCGAGGTCTGAAAGGGATAAAGATGCACTTGAAGAAACGCTTGACTTCATGATGGAAGAGGATCCAACCTTTACTGTGCAGATCGACGATGAAACTGGACAGCGTGTGATTTCAGGTATGGGAGAGCTTCATCTAGAGATTTTGACAGATCGAATGTTGCGGGAGTTCCAAGTCAATGCGCGTGTCAGCAAATTGCAGGTTGCCTATCGTGAAACAATCAACCAAGTCGCTGAAGCCCAAGGCAAATATATTCATAAGATTGATGATGAGGGCATCTACGGAGATGTTATACTCAAACTAGAACCGCTACCGAGAGGGATGGGATTTGAATTTGCGGATGAGAGCAACGAACTAGATATTCCTCGCCAATACGTCGCCGCCGTTGAACGAGGGGCGCGAAACGCGATGTTTAATGGGGTGTTAAGTGGCTTCCCTATGCAAGATATCAAAACGGTTCTTACCGGTGGTTCATACCATGAGACAGATTCATCGGAAACCGCCTTTGAAGCTGCCACTGTCATTGCTTTTGAGCACGCTGCCCAAAAGGCATCGCCCGTCCTGTTAGAACCGATTATGAAAATTCAGGTGATTGCGCCAACTGAACATATTGGTAAGGTGATTGGCGACCTCAATGCACGCCGTGCACAGATCCACGAAACAGGGACGGTGGGAACAGCGGAATCTATCAATGCCCATGTTCCGTTAGCACAGATGTTCCAGTATACAACGGAATTGCGTTCATTGACTCAGGGGCGCGGGATGTTCACGATGGAGTTCTCTCATCACGACGTTGCCCCCGCTAGCATACGAGATATTGTTGTGAATAGACCGCTGTTTTAACACCAGAGTGATTATAGTGAATTCAAAAAATAAACAAACACTTGCACCCTCCGGTAGGTGCGGTTTCTAACCGCACTGCATCGGCACAGTTGGAAACAGTGCCTACCCAACGGGAGGTTGGAGTGTCCCCTTAATTCTAAGGTCCACTATAAATCAATGGAAGGAGCACCGATGAACAGACCTAAAATCTTATACCTGCCCACACTAGGGCATACTAAAGAGGTTTTCCCCCCAGAAGTTTTCGCGCGATTTCAGGAGCAATTTGATGTAACGCTGAATGAAACCGGCTCAAGCTATACAAGCGACCAAATCGCCGAGCGTGTTGCCGGGTTCGAGGGGATAGTTACGGGTTGGGGCGTGTCACCGATAACCGAAAAGGTAATGGCTAACGCAGACGCCCTCCGAATCATCGCCCATTCAGCAGGTTCTATAAAACGTCTTGTCGGTGAGGTCCTCGATAAATATATCCTACCACGCCAGATCTGTGTGTTCAGTGCCAACGAAGCAATCGCTTACAATGTCGCCGAATACACAATTGGTGCAATGATTATGACCACTCGCCGATGGGTTGACTTTATTTTGCACACCCGATCAGGGAGGTGGAATCGCAGTGAAGTGTCTTCCATAGCACCCTCCTTACGCGGAAGCACTGTTGGTATCGTCTCAGCAAGCAAAGTTGGACGACAGGTAATTAAGCTTTTGCAGTCTTTCGAGGTCAGGAAACTGATTTACGATCCGTATCTCTCAGATTGGGACGCTGGCACGCTTGGTGTGGAGAAAGTTTCGCTTAATGATCTTTTTGCGACCTCCGATATTGTGACAATTCACACGCCAAGTATCCCACAAACCAATAAGATGATTGGTGAGGAGCAACTGAAACTGCTTCGGGACGGAACCACGCTGGTCAACACCTCACGAGGGAGCGTGATTGATCATGATGCCTTACTCGCTGAAGCGCGGACCGGTCGTATTTTTATCACCCTTGACGTCACAACCCCCGAACCGCTGCCACCGGATAGTCCGTTCTTAGGGCTGCCAAATGTTTTTGTCACACCCCATGTTTCTGGAACAGGTACTTACGGCTACGCCAAAATCGGCGAGTCAACACTCGCAGCGTTGGAGGATTTTTTCGCGAATAGACCCGTTGTTGGGGCAGTCGATTTCAATCGGTTCAATTTGATAGGATGATCCCTTTTTCCCAACTCTATTCAACCGATAATGTGTGGGCGAAATCCTTCATATCTGTGGAATTGACGAAAAAACTGCACCATTTGGTGCAATTTTAAGAGTTTATTCTACACCATTTGGTGCATTAAATCGATTAATCGGCGATAGAAACCCCTGTTTCTGTGGATATCCTTGATTTATAGGACATGGCACACTAATTGCTGTCTGTTATGCCGAACACATAGCAGTTTACTTTTACATCGCACATGATGTGAGGGTTTGCTTAAATCTTTATACACAAACAACATTTTTGGAGGAAAAATATGAGTGCCAAGAAGACCTCAGGGGCTTTGATGACCTCGTTGATTGTTCACGGAGTCGCTTTCGTTATCGCGGGTATCTATCTCGTCACCCAGACCCAGCAGTTCAAAGACTTAGTTGGTGCTGAAGTGCTACAGGCGAAAGAGCCCCCCAAACCGCAAGTTCGTAAACCGGTCATCAAGCCGGTGGTCAAACCGACCGTTCCAACCACAAATACAGTGGTTGTCGAAAATGTTCAGGTCAAACCCAGAGTGACAACAGCAGCGGTCGTGCGTCCGACCTCTGTACAACCACAAACTGTTTTAGAATTTTCCAATAAAGTGGTGAAGTTGGATGCTCCCATTAACCCGAACGTCCCCAAAGTCGTCAGTGCCAATGCACCAGTGCCGCAAGTTGTCACACATGCCGACTTACCCGTTTCTGACGCCCCCGGCGCACTAGCATTTTCCGCACCTGTCGCAACGGCACCAAGTGCCGCACCCGCTAACATCGGGCGTGGTATCGGCGGCGTCGTGCAGGTGAAAGTCGCTTTTGAACGTCCGGCCGGACTCGCTATGGTTGAACATGTTGGAGCAACCCGCGATGCCTTGGGTGATGTTGTTGAGAACATTACTTTAGGTAACGTAGAAGTGCCACCACTGCCCCGTGGTGAACCCGGTGGTCGTGTCATTGGTAGGGGTGCCGATATTCGTGGCGTGTTCCGCTTCACCCGTGTCCGTCACAGTCTCTCCGACTGGTGGGCTGACGCCTCCTCGCTGAACGCGTGGACCAAGTGGATGAACGAACGGACGAAGATTAAAACAGACATGAACGTCGAAGGGGGCGCGCTCAAGTTCACCGATGCCAACCTACATAAAGCACCTATGCTTTTCATGACGGGACATGACCCAGCACTTACCCGTTCCAAGAACCTGATGAGTCGTCAGTACGGCGGCGGTAAATTGGACAACCGTCTGTCTGAAACCGAAGCAGCCTCACTTCGTCGATATCTCGTCGAAAGAGGCGGTGTTCTTGCCTTTGATGACTGTGGGGTGAACGCACCGGCGCAGGCAATGATTCGTCTGTTCCTCGCTCAGATGCGTTTTGTTATGCCTGAATATCAGGTAACACGAATTCCGAATGACCATGAGATGTACAGCAACTTCTATGAGATGGGTGGACCGCCAGTTGGATTCGACCTGTGGTGGTGGGGAACTCACCCGCCGAAGCGGAACTATCTTGAAGGAGTTATGGTTGGTGACCATGTTTCTGTGTTAGTATTCCGTCGTGATTATATGTGTGCGATGGAGTCGGTGAGTTTGCCAACCCGTAGTGTCCATTATTCACCGGGTGTTTATCGTTTCATGACCAATGTTGCAGTTTATGCCCTGACGCACGGCTCGATTTCTGATTACTCCGGTTATGTGCCAGAAGATACGATGGCAAAGAAGAGACTGCCGACCAGTGCGCCTGAAGCTGCGAAAATTGGTGCCGTTGAATAAAGTCTACTGATTTGGACAAACCTTCATATTATGTCGTATCAAGCAGCCAAGCCATTCGCTTGGCTGCTTTTTTTTTCGATATTTTATAGTCATGCCTGTGTGCAGGTTCGGGCAATTTTGACGATGTCGGCAGTGGTCAGTCATTAGATAGAGATGCCATAGTACACTTAACAGAATTGACAAACTATGGTTTCTGAGGTAGATTTGTAGTATAATGCTGAGCTCACGAAACCGCGTAATGCTTTTCCAAGCGGGCTGAGATCTTTTTGTCTCAGTCCATTTTTTTGCGAACAAAAATTGGATTTATTGTCCTAAAGACAATACATGGTATAATTGCTGAATCTACAACGTCTATTCAACAGAACACGACCCCCAGATTCAGGACCCGATTTCTAAAATGAGGTAAATGATGATGAACCGAATTAGTTTCAAAAACGTATGTGTTGGACTTATTCTCATCTGTATGCTGGGAATAGGTATATCATTGATAGCTAAAGCACAGCAGGAAGATGTATCCAAATACACTATCTTGGTTTTCGCCAAATTGCACCTGACCCCCACCGGAGATGCGGAGGTCGCAGAGAAACTCCTGAAGGAGAAGTTGTTATCAGCGGCAAAAGGGATTGAAGGGTTGAAGATTACTGCGCTCAAGCGGATGCAACTTCCGGGACAGGGGGCACCGGCAAATACCAGTCAACCCGATTTCGTCATGATGGCAGAACTGACGGATGAGACAGTCTTTGCCAAACTCATTACAGCGACGCCTACCGCCTTGAAGGAATATGGTGAGGGGATGAAGGCGCAGGCAGGCGCGCCCCAATTTGAATTGTATCAAATCTTGGGAACGTCAATGGAGTAAATCTAATTTTACACGCGATATGATACCCTCAGAATGCCCACCGGGAGGACATTGATGAAACAAATCTTTCAACGCATCTATCAAGTCGTGACAATTATTTTTGGGGTCGCTACGCTACTTATCGGTTGCACACAAGAAGTCACCCGCAAAGCCGATTGGGAAACCCACTTCACAGACCTCTACTTCGCCAACTCCCAATACGGTTGGATTGTCGGAGAAAACGGGTTCATTGTTCACACAAACAATGGTGGCAAAACGTGGAATCGCCAAGAAGTCGCTACGGAGGACGATCTCAAAGCGGTCTACTTTACGAACCTAAAATACGGCTGGGTAGTGGGAGACAACGGTGTCGTCGCTTCGACCGATGATGGCGGCAGACATTGGTATCTCCAAGACAGCAATACCTCCGGCATGCTCAGGGATGTTTTCTTCGCTGATTCCCACGAGGGCTGGGTTGTAGGGGAAGATAACTATGTAATCACTACAAAGAACGGTGGAAAGACTTGGGAACGCCAAAGTTATGCAAGCGACTTTCCCCTCAACGAGATCTGGTTTGTTGATGATCAGCGCGGCTGGATCGTCGGTGAATATGAACGTATCCTTCACACGGACGATGGCGGCAATACATGGCAAGAGCAGACCACCCGACACCAATTTGCACGAACCCGACTGGTCAACGACAATCGGCGCGTCGTCTTTGTGAATGAGAATGAAGGCTGGCTGGCTGGCACGGATGGGTCAATTTTCTATACACAGAATGGCGGTGCCCACTGGAATATGCAAGATAGCCGTATTCCGAATATCAACGGTCACGTCAAGGAAACCATCAACGGTCTCCACTTTGCCGACAACAAGCGTGGTTTGGCGGTCGCCGATATCGGGTTTATTACATTCACCGAAGATGGCGGCGATAACTGGCGGCTGCTGGAGAGTATCACAGAAAATAACCTGATGGCTGTTCAATTCACAAGTGGGACCGAGGCCTGGGCGGTCGGCTGGCATGGTACAATCATGCACTCGACAGATGGCGGGAGCACATGGACGATGAGGAGCGGCACCACAGCAAACGATCTAGAAAACATCCAGTTCACTTCGGAGAACCGTGCAATTGCTGTCGGACAACGCGGTGCTATCGTGGTATCCGAAGACGGTGGGGCAACGTGGGAGGAGGTTGATACTGATATCTGGGATAATATCCGCAACGTCTTTTTTATCTCTGACAAAGAAGGCTGGTTGATTGGCGAGCGGAATATGATTGCCCATACTACCGATGGTGGCCGAACATGGGACCGTCAATACGCCGGGGCGGAGCACATGCTCAACGGTATTTACTTTGTGACGCCGAAGAAGGGATGGGCGGTCGGTGAATATGGTACAATTGTGCATACCGCTGATGGCGGTAAATCGTGGGTGCCCCAGACACCAACCGAATTTAACTCGCTCAAGGGTGCCTTCTTCCTGAATGAGAAAGAGGGATGGGTGGTCGGCTGGCCGGGGGTCGTCTATCACACGAAGAACGGTGGATTATCGTGGACATCGCAGACCTCTGGAACCTTCAACGAGTTGTATGCGGTTCACTTTACAGATACCAACCACGGATGGATCGTCGGTCAGTTCGGTGAGATTTTGCACACGAAGGATGGCGGTCAAACATGGCGGTTTCAAACGAGCCGTGTTCAGGAGAATCTGAACAAGGTCTACCTCGCCGACACCTCGTACGGCATCATCGTCGGGGACAAGGGTACACTTCTGACCACAACCAACGGCGGTGCAAAATGGGAAAAACAGGAAAGCGGTACGGAGAACGACCTCTTGGGATTCTCGTTCTCACCAGAGGGAATGGTCGCAGTAGGACGCGGCGGGATAGCGATGCGGTATTCGATTGATACAGAGCAGCTCCCTATAACTTTGCCACCTGTAGTGGAAATTGTTGAAGAGCCCGAAATCCCTGAAGAGGAGGTAACAGTCGAGGAGGTAACCTACCATTGGGATATTATCCGTCGTGCCACATGGCAGACCGACTTTTTAGATACCTACTTCCTTGATGAGCACACCGGCTGGACGGTGGGCGGGGACGGCGTTATCGCTCACACGACCGATGGTGGAAAAACATGGCTGCCGCAACATAGCAGCGTTGATGCAGATCTGCATCAGGTGATGTTTGTCGATAAATCCCACGGCTGGATTACGGGCAGTCGTATGCTGCTCCGCACCGAGGACGGCGGGAACACATGGCAGGTAGTGAGGGGTATTCTACAAAACTTCCGTCGCGTCAACACGATGCAGTTTATCAACCCCAAAGAAGGCTGGCTAGGCGTCGGTGCTGCAGAGATGCTGCACACTGCCGATGGTGGGCTGACGTGGAACCGCCAGCGGACCGGAATGAATGAGAACCCGATTGTTGATCTCCATTTCATCAACGGTCTCGAAGGATGGGCAGTCCTGCGGGAGCGCCTTGATGGCGGCGCAAGGGAGGGCGGAGTCATTCTGCATACTACCGATGGAGGTAACTATTGGAAGGTCCTTGAGAACACCAACCAGCCCGCTATCGCCGTCCATTTTGCCGACTCAAAGTCGGGGTGGGTTGTGCTGACGAATGGTGCATCAATCGTAACCCATGACGGAGGGGTAACTTGGAAGCGTGTCCTGTCTGATTCGGATAGCGGCTGGCCGCCCCGGCGAATCGGTCGGATAACCTTCCGAAATCACAAAGAAGCGTGGGCCCTTGGAAGGGATGGCACACTCTTCATCACACGCAACGGCGGTCAAACGTGGAAAGGGGGAAACGTTCCACAGCATGAAAGCGCTGTCAACGCTGGGGTTGCAGACGCAGATGAAGAGGATATCGATTGGCTCGCACTCTGGCTGGCGGAGGGAGGGGAATCGGATGATATCACCGACGAACAACCCGGTGACATCGACAATCCGTTGGATGAGGATTTCGCGGAACAGTTCCAAACAGAGATGAGTGATAGACGTCAACGCACCGGACGTTTTACACCAGAAGGCGACCTTGGGGGCGAAAATGTGCAACCTTCCAACGAAATACAAAGACAGCGGAGGGCTGCCCAACAAGACCGCCCACAACCACAACGAAACAGGAGACGCGGGAACCGTTTAATTAATAATATCCATTTCGTTGACGACCAGATTGCGTGGGCAGTCGGTGAGGCTGGGCATATCTTCCACACTACAAACGGTGGAAAGACATGGGAACGACAACTCGGCGAACAGTTGGATGATTTCCGGGATGTACTGTTTCTCAACGACCACCAGGGCTGGATCGCCGGGGATAATGGTCTGTTGCTGGAGACACAGGATGGTGGAAGCACATGGACTACCTTGAATAGTAGATCACGGCAACGATTGATTGGTGTCCACTTCCCTAGTCTCGATCCGAAATGGGGGTGGTCGATGCGGCGTGATGGCACGGTCCTCTACACGACCGACGGTGAAAACTGGTCGGCTGGAGAGACGCCGATGCGTCCTGGCTTCCTCGAAGATGATCCACCGCGGTCTTTCGCAATCAACGACGTTATGTTTAAACAATTTTCCGAGGGCTGGGCAGCCGGTGCAGACGGAGAGATTATCCACAATCAGGACGGAGGTCCCATCTGGACGCCCCAACGGACATCAACCGGGAAAAACCTTTACGGGATCGATATGAGGCACGCCCCGCTTGGATGGGCGGTGGGCGACGACGGCATTGTTCAACGTACCATCAATGGCGGCGGCTACTGGAAATTCCATGAAACCAATACGGGCTACAGCCTGTATGATGTCTCATTCGTTACCAAGCGTAAGGGGTGGGCGGTTGGAGCCTACGGCATCATACTCCGAACCACCGGCGGTGGATTTAAGTGGGAACCCCTATCTAGCGGCGTTACAGCAGACCTTTACAGTGTTACTGCACTGTCCAAAGATGAAATCTATGCTGTCGGCAGCAAAGGTACAATTCTCCATTCAACGGATGGCGGGGACACATGGGAACAAGAGCATACCGATATCGGGAATGACCTGTACCGGATTGTCCGTGCGAAGGAAGGAGATATACTATGGGTTGTTGGGCAGTGGGGTGTCGTGCTGCGCAGGAAGATTGGAGATACAAAGGTATCAATGCGGTAGCTACCACAATATCAGCGCAGTCATAGAGACAGATAGAAATCTAACGAGATTTTTTCGACTACGCCCACTTTTTCCGAACTAATGCGAAGTCTATCTGCCTAATGAATCAAATCCGATCCCGCTCAAACAAGTATCCAAAGGGCACAAGATGTTCAAATGGAAAACAGCGGAATTCGTTAGGAAATAGACTAACCGATGGACATAATCCGAGAAATTTTTGCCCCATACTCCCTCGCAACGCTAGGGACCATTGTTCTCAACCTGATACTCGCCTTTGGACTCGGTCTGGTCATTGCTACTGTTTACCGGTGGACCGCCGATATGGCAGAAAATGCAATGACCGATGCACTAATCATTCTCTGTATGCTCATTTCCGTCGTTATGGTCGTGATTGGCGATAGTGTGGCGCGTGCCTTCAGCCTCGTCGGTGCCCTGTCAATCATCCGCTTTCGCACCGTGGTTCAGGATGCGCGGGACATCGCATTTGTCTTTTTCTCCTTAGCCGTTGGCATGGCAATCGGTGCCGGTAATCCACCGGTGGCTGTCATTGGGACATTCCTGATAAGCATCGTCATTATCGGACTCCACCGCTGGCATATGGCTCCAGCCAACGACGGTGAATTTCTGCTGACTTTCCAAATGCCACTTGAGACTGAGCGCGAACAGAGTTACAACCCGATTTTTAGTGAGCAGTTGGTAGCCAGCCAACTCATCGGTCAAAGGATAACAAAATCGGAGACCGCTGAACTGAAATTTCATGTAAAATTGAAAGACCCGAAACGCTGGACCGGTTTTGTTCAAGAACTTTCTGCATTAGAAAACATCACCGGTGTGAGGTTAGAAAAGCAATAAATCTTTCGGCAGAAATTGATAGAGGCATATCAGAGATGAGCAAGAAGATCTTTATACTAATTCTGGTTGTCGTCGTCAGTGTGCTGCTGATATTCCTTTTGCGCCAAACCCAACGGTTTGCACATAAACAGAATCCATTATACGGATTGGCACCGCTTCAGCTGCCACACAAGTCGATCGGTAATATTGCCCCAATCCCGATGCGTGAACTATCGGGTGCTACCTATCACCCACAACGCCAGACCGTGTTTGTTGTCGGGGATGAGGGGGATATCTACGAAATACGGACCGATGGCGGATTGATACGAAAGGGACTTTTGAAACAGACCGATATCGAAGGTATCACGGTCCATCCGGAGACAGGGCTCCTATACGCTGTAGTTGAAGGGGACGAAGAAATCCTTGAGATTGTTCCCCAAACCTTCCGGATCACTCGAAAATTCAGAGTCAACCGGCAATTTGAGGGCAAAGAACTGCTAAAAAAAGGAGGTATGGGATTGGAAGCGATTGCCTTTATTCCGAACGCTTTCCATCCCGAAGGCGGGACCTTCTGGGTCGGCAATCAATCTTTCAGTCTAAAACAGGGGAAAGAGCCATCGGTCATCTGTGAAGTCATTATTCCACTCATTTCATCAAAGACCAATTCTGGTGCCGACAACACCGGGGCGAAAACAGTAGAAGGACGGATCTCTCGTTTTTTCTCGCTTTCGATCATTGACATCTCCGGGCTTGCCTACGACCTAGAACGGCAGTGTCTACTCGTAATGAGCGATACAACTAACCTGTTACAGGAGATGACGCTGGAGGGTAATGTCCGCCGTCAGTACCTGATACCGGGACATGATCAAGAAGGAATTGTAATCGATAAAATGGGATTTATGTATATCGCCCAAGAGAATGGGGAAATCATCAAACTTGAAGACCACCGGGATTGAAATAATAGAAAGATTTCTTGACGAGGTATTACGATGAGGAATCACAATCGCATTCAAAACCAACTCTCTGCATACTTGGACAACGAGTTAAGGCCGGAACAACGGATGGCCATCGAGGCACATCTGAGCGAATGCCATGAGTGTACCGAAATGCTTGCCAGCTTTCAACGAAATCGTCAATGGATCAGCGCGCTAACGCATGAAGCACCTCCAATCTCGGATACAGTTCTGCCACAATTGGCAGACCGAGGCCCCGTTCGACGGAAACGCCTCCCCAACTTTGGTGAACTCTGGGATTGGGTATGCCGACCAGCCATCAGCGGCGTTGGGGCATTAGCAATGGTTGGCTTGGTTTTGGCACTTGTTTATTTCAATCTGATGATGCCGGGTTCCGAAGACACATATACCGCCGATCCGCTCGATTTCTATCTAGCAGTTCACACCGAGGACACTGCACACAATCCACTACACTCGTACGCTGTCATGGATTCATTTGGCACAGACACCAATATGCCGGATACCACTATCGAAGATAACACCGATCTTCTTCTGGAAGTTCACTTAGGAGATTAACCGCTATGATTTTGAAGTCAAGAGGCACGAGTTGGTTCTTACCCATAATTTTTACCCTGTTGCTTCCAGCAGCGAGTGCCCTCACGGAGGCGTCGCCTGAATCATTGGAAATTCTCAGGCGCGTAATGAACGCAGAAAAGAAAGTTGCCCATGTCGGCACCCGTATGATTGTTGCCAATACGCCGCATGGGACTATCGTCCGTGAGGAGGCTGTCCTCCATCAACCCCCGGAGCTTCATGCCATCACGGTATTGTCAATCTTGGAAGACGGTCGCTCATTAAAACTCGGCAATGGTGAACCACATAAAGGTAGTGAGGGAAATAGGCGGAATGGCAAACGGGCCGAAAGGCGTGGAGATCGAAGAGGATTTCCGCTGGATCGAAAATCGAGGGCAACCCTCTCTCAGAAAGAGTCAGAACTGCTCGCGCAGAATTATATCTTTGATTCGACTCCCGCAGACCCGATCGCTGGGCAGGAAACCGATCTGGTGACAGTTTCTCCACGATTTGAGGCGCGACCAACAAAACGGCTCTACCTCGCACGCGATACAGGCACTATCTTGCGTATCGAAGACCTTGACTCGGCTGGGAACCTCCGTTTTATGTCCGTCTACACATACATTAGCTTCGAGGAGAAGACAATCCAACAGAGATTAGCCGAGTGGCGCAGTAACGGAAGAATCTCGGCTGAAAAAAGACGCCGCCGAAGTCAACCAATCACGCTTGACGAGGCAAAAACTGTATTAGGAGACAAGCTCATCGAGCCCAGCTATCTCCCACACGGTTTTCAGTTTATAGAAGCACGATATATCAAACAACGTTCGGATACAGTTTATCTGCGATATACGGACGGCATGGTAACGTTCACAGTATTTGAATCGAAAAGTAAACAAGGACGTACCCGCACCGGTAACAGAAGAGACATGGAAGATATGCAGATCCAAGGAACGGCAGCTCAGTACGAACAGCGTGGACCGACGCATATTCTACAATGGTCTACTTCCGATCTGAATTTTACAGTAATCGGTGAACTCCATCAAGACGAACTCATCAAGGTTGCCGAGTCACTGATTCTCACCGCTAAGTAATAGGTCTGTTTGCTCTGTGGAAATCCTTGATTTTATATCCAAGCTGGTTTAGAATTGTATCTTGGAACGCTACTGGTGCGTAAAACCGCAGACAACCAACACAGATCAAGTTTAACAGAGGAAAACAAGGCTTATGAGAGATTGGAATCAAAGTATTGTCAGGTATCCAGACCCTTCCATCGAGGTAATTGACCCCCGTTTCTCAAAATATAAAATCGGCAACTCAGCGGTGGAAAGACTGTGGACAGGAGCGCGATGGGCGGAGGGACCGGTTTGGTTTGGAGATGGTCGCTATCTGCTTTTTAGCGACATCCCGAACAACCGGATTATGCGCTGGAGTGAGGAAACGGGGGCAGTCAGTGTTTTTCGCAGTCCCTCTAACAACAGCAATGGCAATACCCGCGATAAACAGGGGAGACTCATCACCTGTGAACACGGCTCACGCCGGGTTACCCGTACCGAGTATGACGGCAGCATCACGGTGTTAATCGACAGCTTTGAGGGCGCACGGTTGAACGCTCCGAATGATGTGGTCGTTCACCCGGACGGGCATGTCTGGTTCACCGACCCCGGATACGGCATCCTCATGAATTATGAAGGGCACCGCGCTGAGTTTGAGTTACCGACCAATGTCTATCGACTTAACCCGGATACCGGTGAGGCGACGGTTGTCACGGACGAACTCGACAAACCGAACGGCCTCTGCTTCTCTCCCGATTTTTCCAAACTCTACATCTCTGATACCGGCATCTCACACGCACCCGATCATCCCAGTCATGTCTACGTCTACGATGTCGTGGATAACGCTCGCTTGGTAAACGGTAAACCGTTTTGCGACATGGGATCCGGGTTCTCGGATGGGATCCGCTGCGATATTGATGGTAACCTCTGGTCAAGCGCGGGTTGGGTCGGCGAGGGATTCGACGGCGTGCATATTTTCGCCCCGGATGGTGATCTCATCGGCAAGGTCCATCTCCCAGAGGTCTGTTCCAACGTTTGCTTCGGCGGCGTTAAGCGGAATCGGCTGTTTATGACAGGCAGCCAATCTATTTACTCCGTCTATGTAGAAACGCAGGGCGCACAGATTCCATGATCAGTAGGTCGAGATTCACATCTCGACACGGCGACCGTCGAGTTTGGAAACTCGACCTACAAGATCTTTACCCGATTATAGTGGACCTTAGAATTAAGGGGACACTCCAATCCCCCGTTTGGTAGGCACTGTTTCCAACTGTGCCGATGCAGTGCGGTTAGAAACCGCACCTACCGGAGGGCGAAAGTGTTTATTTATTTTTTGAATTCACTATAATTCTTCAAATTTCATCAGAATAACGGTGGTTGCCTACCTTACAACGGTTTCGTGTTGGCGGTACACCCGATTATAGCGTTCCTGATTAATTTCTATCCCTAACCCCGGCGCGGAGGGCACTTGGTAATAACCATTTTCAAACTCGTATCCCTGCATGTTATAGAGATCAAAATGCAGGGTCGAATCTTCAGCAATGACGAACCGCTCCGTCACCGCTCCGAACTGGATATCACCGCGTAGACCAATTGCTGCAGCATTGTAGTTGTGCGGACAGATCAGCGTCGCATAGCCAGAATCTTCAATGTCGCGAGCGAGCGTGTGGAATGGCCAGAAACCCATGTCCAACATGTCAGGCTGTATACCGTCCAGCAGACCTTCCTCCATCAACTGCCAGTAAATGGTGTTGCGCCCACGATGACCTTCACCGTCGACAAGCATCGTTTCTGGCGACCATCGGTCCCGCCATTCCTTAAGTTTTCGGTAGTCTGCCACGTTCTCAGTGACCATTTCTTCCATCCAAAAAATTTTATCCGAGGCCGTTTCACGCACAAAGGTTTCCAAGAGCGGCAATTTACCATCGTAACCGTTGTTTGCGTCAACAAGGATTTTGATATCGGGCCCCACCGCTTCCCGCACAGCGTGCACCACTTCAATATCACGCGCTACGCCGGCATTCGGCTCAAACCAGCGACCCGGCCGACCAAGTTTCAACTTCATCGCCCGCCAACCGTTAGCGATAGCGTCCTTCGCTTCACGAGCCACAGCACTGACACCCGCTTCGGGGTGCACCATGTCCTGGAAGTAAAGGGTGGAGTCGTAGCTCTCAACCCAACTGCGAACCCGGTCGCCCAACAGACGATACGCAGGAACATCCAACGCCCGCCCCATCAGGTCAAAGATAACAAAATCAATGAACCCATTCTCTCGTAGTAACTCCTCCCATCGAGGGCTCACCCCTGTAACGCGACCGCCGCTCACCTGATAAAACTCAAATACGTCCCGATCCAGCAGCAACTGGAGCGTGTCATAGAGTGTCGTCAACTTACCCCGGTTCATCGCGGGCCGTGCGTTCGTTACACCGGTGAGGCCACTGTCAGTGGTTACTTGCAGCAGCCATTCACGCTGATTGTGACCATAGTTTTCACCCTTCGAGTTACGACCAATGATTCTGCCAATACCGGGAGCACCGAAGTATGTTTCGACCGGTGCTATCCGAATGTCTTTGATGATGTGTTTTTCTAACATGATTTCCTTCGGGTTAGACAGGATTGAAAAATTTCACTTTACCCGCCATTCATGTAAAGCATACTTTGCTTGGAATAGTTCTTCGTCAACAGTAATGCCGAGTCCGGGGCGGTCCTCCACCTGATATGCTCCGTCCTTGAAAGGAGGGTAGGGACCAAAGATGTGAGGGAGGTTGCGTTCATCCTCCAACGATACGAAGGTTTTAGATGCGGCACCGAACGCCAGCGTCGCAAAAGTGCCGAAAGTGCCGTTGCCAAAGTTGTGAGGAATTGAACGTACTTCTGTTCCGCGCAACGCTCCCTCAATCTCTATCCAACGAAGGTAACCGGCGCCCACGGTGTCTGGCTGGTAGCCGTCAATCAAGCCGTCCTCAATGAGATGGCGGAAGGTCTCGCTGATAGGATCGCGGTCTGTTTCACCGCACACAAGCAGGGCTTTGGAACCGTGTTTTGCCTGCATATCTCGCATGGCGCGGTAGCCGGCCACGTCGTGTGTTATCATTTCCTCCAGCCAGTAGATGTTTGCGGGGATCGTCTCTCGGATGAAATCTTCGAGTAGGTCAAGCCGGTCATCATAACCGAAGTTGGCGTCAACGTAGATATGGAACTCCTCTCCGACCGCTTCCCGCACCCCCAAAACTACATCGACGTCCCGCTGCATACCGGCTTCCGGCATCATCCAACGACCGCCTCGTCCGGTTTTTATCTTGAGTGCTCGATACCCGGCAGCCTTCGCCTCGGCAGCCTCTTCGGCGACCTGCTTCGCGCCTTTCTCAGGGACGAGGAAATCTTGGAAGTAGAGCGTGGTGTCATAGGCTAGCACTGTATCGCGCACTTTTCCTCCAAGCAGGCTGATAGCTGAAACGTTGTGGGCTTTGCCGTAGAGATCGAAGGCAAGGGCATCCATCCATCTATTGCTGCGGAAGGTGCGGGCTACATCTGTGCCGGGACCGGTGACGACCCCGTTTTGCAACTGTAGCAGCGAGTCCAGTTCTCTGTCCAACAGCGATGTTTTCAACAACTCGAGCAGGTCTTCTACCGGTCCCTGCCGCATCGCCCGGTTGGCGATGGTCACTCCTTCCACACCGTCATTGGTCCGGGCACGCACGATCCACTCCAAACGTTGTTTACCAATGTTATCTGAGAATGCGTTTTTGCCTAGCTCCTTTGGGTAATACGAAGGAACCGGTGTCACGGATATTTCTGTGATTTTCATTATTTGTATTCCACATGCTTGTTATTTCTGCCGCAGCGAAGGAATCTGACCAAACTTGACAGGTGACACGATAAGATTGATGTCATTTTGGCTTTGCCCACGACCGGATGCGGATTACCTCCGTTTTGTCGTCGATTAAATTTCAACTGTCACTGCCTATCGGTTAAAGATATCCTCAGATATTCTACCGATATTTTCACACTACAGTCAACAAAAATATTGGGGGTATATGTACCATTAGACAAGTTTTGCATGTGCAATAATCTGCGTCAGAAATGAACACTGAGGATTTATGTTGACACAAGTTTATGAATACGTATAATGTAAAAATAGCTCCAAAAATAATCTACTAAGCAATAGGGGAAAAAATGGTCGAGAAGGATAAAGTGTTGTTTTTTTGTACAGGGAACTCATGCCGGAGTCAAATGGCGGAAGGCTTTTTGAGGGATATAGCTGGTGATCGCTTTGAGGTCTATAGCGCAGGACTGAAGCCATCATCTGTTAATCCATTGGCAATCAAGGCGATGAACGGTGTCGGAGTCGATATTTCATCCCATACCTCTGATTCGCTCGATAAATACCTCGACCAAAACTTCCATCATTTGATTACTATCTGTGACCATGCGAAGGAGAGTTGCCCAATCCTCCCCGGCACTGGAGAAAGCCATCATTGGGGGTTTGATGATCCGGCGGAGGCAGAAGGGACTGAACCGGAGCGGTTCACCGTTTTTTGTCGAGTCCGCGATGAGATTCAGCAAAGAAGCCAGGGGTGGTTAAAAACCCTCGACCTACACCGATAGGATTGGGATCTGCAGATTCGCACCGAGAAAAATAGGGGAGACAATGGCACCGCGTTTTTTAGCTATCGGTCACTTCTGCAAAGATGTAGTACCAGATGGATACGTGCTGGGCGGGGGCGCGGCTTACTCGACCATTACAGCTCGCAACCTCGGCTGCCGTGCCTGTGCGGTCACCGCTGTCGGTGCTGACTTTGACCGACAACAGCCAATCCTAGATGGGATTGATGTTTCCTACCACGAATCGCCTGAAACCACCATTTTTGATAACCGGTATGACTCAGATGGCAAACGCCAACAGGTAATTTTAGGGGTCGGTGGTGAATTGGAACGGCACCATATTCCACCCCAATGGAAAAACGCAGACATCGCCTATCTTTGTCCACTGACCGGCGAGGTGGATTCCCCCATAGCCCAATGTTTTAATCGTGCGTTAATCGGTGTTACACCGCAAGGATGGATGCGTGGGTGGGATGAAAATTGCCGCGTACACGCCAAACGGTGGCACACCGCCGAAGCTATCCTACCGCACGTAGACATTTTGGTTTTAAGTGAGGAGGATATCGCTGCATCTCCCGAAGACCTCGAAAGGTATATCCAGTGGACGCGGATAGTTGTGCTGACGAAAGGGCGACACGGTGCAACCCTGTACGAGAATGGCCAGATCCTAGAGTCCACCGCCTACCCTGCCCATGAAGTTGACCCAACAGGTGCGGGGGATGTGTTCGCTGCGGCATTCCTCATCAAATATCATGAGACCCGTTCACCACAAGCAGCGTTGAACTTCGCTCACTGTACGGCATCATTTGCTGTCGAAGGACACGGCACGACAAGCATCCCAACCTTGAATCAGGTCAACGCACGTCTTAGCAAAGCCTAGGAATCAAGAAAATCTCCTCTCATCTCCTCGCACAGACACATTGGAACTATTACCACGGTTCAGAATAGGATGGTTCGTTCACATAACGTTCAGTGGTCAGATCGAGCGTAACTTCAGCCCCCGGTGGGAGCGTGAGGCGCAGATGCTTGTTGTTTACGGCGATTGTCTGCGTCTCAGTTTCCAGTGGCGGCGGAGCATAGCTGCCGGCGTATCCGCCTAACTCTCCGGGCCAGTCACTCGTACGCGTTATGTATTCGGCTGTGCCAAATCGGTGCTCACCGAAACCACCTGCTTGGAGGATTAGGTCCCTTTCCTCGTTAGGATTGAGATTGACTAGGCGAACAACCGTGTGTGCCGCTTCCAACTTTTCGACCAACGCACCCACATCTTCGGGCAGCCCGGGGCGATGACGATGAACGTCGAAGTAACGGAGGCGACAGTGCAGCAGGCCGCCATTGTAGATTGGCTGCGGTGCACCGAGCGTCAATTGAATCAACGCCTCGGACGAAACAGGGTTGCCCCATTGCCAGTGATGGACGTGGTGATGCGTTCCTACCGCTTCATCCTCTCGCAGCAGGGCAAGGCGTCGGCATATTATTTGGTGACTAGCGTGAAGGATGTGTTCAGGATAACTCGTATTCTGTCCTGCCAAATATCGAACCCACGGCTGCTCATGCCCGGAATCCTCCTTGTTGTGGAAGGCGAAGGTCACGTTCCAGTCGAAAGCCTCCGCCTGTCGCACCCGCTCCATACTCTCCCAATCTTCGTCTGCCATCGAAAGGTTCCACAGCGTTACCATATAGATAGGGGAGATAGGCTGCCAGTCGAACCAGCCGGCGTCCCCATAACGATAAGGCACCAAAAAGGTCTCGTACTGCTCGCCCATTGAGGCAAACTGACTATTCCAACGCTCACTGACGCTCATGTCAAAGTCACGAATGTCCTTCACCTCCCCAAGTTCAAGGATACGATTCATTTGCTGCCGTGGAAGTTCCAGATATTCGTTGTCGCGGGTTAGCAGGTAAGCGTTCGCAGCGGCATCAAGCGTTGCTTTCTGAAGGGTCAGGAAGCCGTGCGGAAATGTCCAACCGTAGCGTCCCCCATACCACTTGCCGTTACAGTATTCGCCGACCTTCCCGGAGTGTCCGACATTATCTGGCAGGAGTCCGTTGTTCTGCCGGGCTCGCTCGACCCAAGCGTCGGTGTATTCAACCACCCAGTCGCGGTACTTCTCCTCACCGGTCAGGAGAAAGGCGTTCGCAACCAATGACGTGATGGATAGGTTTGTCGGTGTGTCTCCCTTTCTCCAGCGATCAAACAGTGCTTGTCCCATCGCGCGGGCGTTATCCGGATCGCCCAGATCCTGCACAGTGGAGATCCCGGGCAGATCGAAAAAGGGTAGACTGTACCGTTCCATGCTGCCGCCGAGGGGTGCATAGTTCGCTGCTTCCCGCTCTGACAGCGGGGCGTAATACGCTCCCTTGCTACCGTTGAGACCAGAGAGGACAATTTTGTGTTTAGGGTCGTAGTTGATGGCATTGGGATCTTCGTTGAGGTAGAAACCCGCAAAACGCTGGGCGCGTTCACGACGCTTGTGTCCATTCGGATGTGCTAGACAGAGGTGGAAAAAGAGGATATCGCTCTCAGACTGGTGCATCTGATCTTCGCGGATACCGTACTCTTTGTAGACCGTGCCGAGGCGTGTCAACTGCTTGGTGACCGCCTCCCACTGACGATCTGCCAACGTGAGCAGGTGGTCTCCACCGCCCATCAGGTAGACGAGGGGCCAATTAAAGAAAGGTTCGTAATAGTCGTCGGGACTGCCGCCGCCCCATTCGTCCTTCCAGATGAACTCTCCATCTTCTCGTGTGAAGTGGTCGAGGAAGGGCTGGGCAGACTGATTCATCGTATCGAATAATCGCCGCTCCCAGACCGCCCAAGAGGGCGGCATCGTAATCGGTAGGTTAGCAGGTATGTGGATCATCAGAAATGCGTTCTCCTTCAATAATATCGGAATTTCGCTACGCTCAACCTGTGCACTATCAACTATGGTGAATTCAAAAAATAAATAGACACTTTCGCCCCCCATGTTTAGGCACTGTTTCCAAGGGCACCGATTCGGTGCGGTGACAAACCGAACCTACCGGGGTCATAGCCCGGATTCTCCTATCCCCGGTGGCGAAGTTTCCTAACCTCGTTGATTTGCAGTGTCCAATTAATTCTAAAATCTACCATAATTTGGTTCATTAATGAACCAATTGTTTTCACGTTTCACGCTCTTAGCGTTTTGTATTTTCTTTTGATATGAGCCTCTACCTTTACATATCGCCCCGGTACGGGGTTGGCCCCTCCGGTCGGTTCTTACGTGGGACTTTTGTCGGATACTTTTCGAGGGCTGCGATCCAAGCATCTCGCCATTCCTCGTAATCGGTTTCGGAATCCGGGGAAACACGACTACGAGCATCAAAACTGGGCCAAAAGGCGCGCCCCGTGGGCGTTCCTCTTTTTTGATACCGTATATCCATGCTCCAACGGATGGCATCGGTGTGATTTGGTCCAGACGAATGGGGGGTGAGTTTGTGAATGAAGATAACATCCCCTTTTTTCATCGGCACTGAAACCCAATCCCCATCTGGCAGACTATCGCCCCAGTATACTGTGCGCTGCTTGTGTATCCGGGGCATCACCCGAAGACAGCCGTTCTCCTCTGTGGTATCACACAAAGGGATCCAGACGGTCAGGACAAAGGTTGCGTCCGCTTCCTCATGGAAGAATATGGCATCTTGGTGCCAGAAGACGACATTCGAGTTCCGTCCTTGCGCTAGGTCTGAAGGCAGCTTGGCCCGTATATGCGTCATGGGACTACAGCAGATCTCCGGACCGATAAGCCCCTCTATAAGATTCAGCAGTCGCTTGTTTCGCATAAAATGGAATGTCCCTTTGCCTCGAATATGCCCCACATCTAGGAAAGTGTCCGATTCAAAATAAGTTGCCTCGTCTTCGTCGCATATCCGAGCGAGCCGTGTTTCAAACGGTTCGTCCGCGTACAGTTCGCTGATTCGACCTTCAGCGTGCAGATCTTTGGCGAGCTTGTCTATAACCCCCTCATAGTCCTGAACTACCGGCTCGAAATCGGCATCATGTAGTGCTGCCTCAAGCACCACATACCCTTCTTCTTTGAAATGCTCAAGTTGTTCCGTTGTCAGCGTCATTTATCAGTCCTCCCAGTCGGCAAAAACAGGGTCCTATACCTCATTTTAACAGCGGCAAGTCTTAAAACTTTGAAGCAACATTATACGCCGAAGCAATGAAGCTGTAAAGGGGAAATTAGACGCAGTTTAGGGCTATTCAGTTTTTCGGCTTTTTAACCAGTTGGGTCGAAACGTCGCAGCGAGGGAATCGCTTGGACAGTGAAATATCGGGATTGGGAAATCCCTCTCACAGCAGAATTAAATGACCCTAAGACGCAGTTCTTACGCCTTTAGATCTGCTTGCATTTAATATTAGGACGTGATATAATGCCATGTATAGCTGTTAAACTTGCTTTGGCAGCGAATAATAATCCGCTCCCAGATTTTCGGGAGTTTTTTTTGTGTATCCAAAACAGGAGAGATTGACGGAACCGGTGCTGCCCTATCAACAATCTCTCCTCAGCCTGAATTCTATCTAATAAAATGTATAATAAACTGACAGATGTTAAACTCAGAACTGGCGAGACGATGGAAGTCGGCGTCATCATTGCCCCCGACGAAGCACATGCAGAACAGATCAAACCGTTCTTGGCACACAAGGGAGGCGGCTTCAAGTGGCATCTTGAACGCTCTGTTGTCGAAACGCTCGATGACTTAGAGACACGCTTCTACGTCGGCAAAGTGGACAGAGAGATTATTACAAATATCATGATAGTTGAACACGGGCACGTCGGCATCCTTGGGCATGTTTTTACAACACCAACACAACGTCGCAAAGGTGCTTGTAAATCAGTGATGCAGTTTCAAATGGAAGACTTCCGCCAGCGGGACGGTGAAGCACTCTACCTCGGAACCGGATATAACAGCCACCCCTACTACATCTATAACAGTTTTGGTTTTGAAAGCGTTTTCCCCGGTTCCGGTTTCATGAAATACCGTGCGATCGAGGACTTTGATCACCGGTATTTTGCCGAGAGTCCCGTTCACGCAAAAGATGTAATGTGGCATGATTGGTCTAAGATGACTGCCCTAACCGGAATCGTAGAAGGCGACTATCTGCGTAGTATCGCATTCGACATCTACGGACCCGCAAATTTTGAGGGCGGCTTTCTTGGGTTCAAACAAGCACTGGAAGATGGGGATATCTATCACGACGCAAAGCTGCTTGAATCGGACTCCGGCGCAATTGTCGGCGTAGTAACGGTCTCTTGGGATACGCGTTGGCACCCCGACACGGCAGTATTGGACCTCTTCGTCCATCCAAACTTCTATGAATCGGCCTCGACCCTGCTTGAAGCGGTTAATCTGCCAGATGGCAAAATCCAGTGTTATGTTGAATCAGCCTCAACTAACAAAGCCGCAGCAGTCCAAAACGCGGGCTTTCACCACGAAGCAACGTTGAAAAACCAAATCCAACATCAGGATGGAGGCGTTGATGTGTTGGTTTTTGCACGCAACTAAACCACCCCGGCACCCGATGCAGCGTATACGGTGCTATCAACCATTACGGGGAGAAATCAGATGCTTGGTGTCCAACTTTTGGGAAATGAGACAGTTACTATCAAGGAATATCCCGAACCAATACTCACCTATAAGAACGATTTACTTATTCAGGTTAGGGCGTCAGGCATCTGTGGGAGCGAGATGCACGGCTACCGCAGCCCAACCCCTCACACGTCTAATGGCGGACATGAAGTCGCAGGAGAGGTCATTGACGCGGGCCGATCAACAAAATTCAAAGTTGGAGATCGCGTTGGCATCCACGCCTGCTGGGGATGCGGGGATTGTCGGTGGTGCGGGGTTGGAAAATATACCTCTTGCAAAAACCGTATAGGTCGCGATTTGGGAACACATGTGGAACGGTTCGCTGCCCCAGACCATGTTTGTCTCAAGCTGCCTGAAGATATACCGTTTGATATAGGTGTGCTTCTGACCGGCGACGGCTGTGGGGTGCCTTATCGCGTCAGTCAACGCCTTAACACCAAAGGGGGCGATTTTGTGTGCGTCTTGGGAGCAGGTCCCGTAGGGCTTGGAAATACCATCGTCCAAACATTCCTAGGCGCAGAAGTGATAGTTATTGACATTAACGACTATCGACTCTCCCTTGCAAAGGAAGCCGGTGCCGCACACACAATCAACTCAAAGGAGACCGACCCGCTTGAAGCAATCACGGAAATTACCCACGGCATGCTTGTAGACAAGTGCATCGAGGCAGCCGGACGCCCGGAGACGCTTAAACTTGCCTTCACCTTGGTTGCGGTGGCGGGGACGATCATGTGCGTTGGCGAGCAGGGCGATTTACCAATCAGTCCGAGCCGCGATCTGATTCGGAAGGACCTCACGTTGATGGGGAGTTGGTTTTATCACTACTCAGAATACCCTGCCATGCTTGATCTATATCGGCGCGGTTTACCCATTGGACGGATGATTACCGATTATTTTCCGCTTGTCGAAGCTGAGACAGCGTTTAGGAAATTTGCCAATGGCGAAGCGGGCAAGGTGATGCTTGAACCGTAATTGGTGAGTTTGATGTTGACACGATTTTGGTGCAATGCTATATTTACCGTTCGCTATAGATAAATATGAGTTTTTCTCAGAAGCAGTACGTAATGAGTAATACGTAAAGGAGAAATAATGGATCTCGGACTCAAGGATAAAGTTGCACTCGTTGGGGCATCGAGCAAAGGGCTTGGCAAAGCCATAGCACTCGGCTTGGCGGAAGAGGGCGCGAAGGTGACAATCTGCGCGCGAGCTGCGGATACACTGGAGGAGACAGCCACCGAAATTCGTGAAAAAACGGCGGCGGAAGTCTTGGCAGCTCCAGCGGACGTCAGTCAGCCGGAGCAGGTTAGCGATTTGATTGCCAAAGCCATCGATCGATTCGGCGGAATTGATATTCTTGTCAGTAACGCCGGTGGTCCTAGGGCGGGTCGGTTCGCAGATCTATCTCCTGAAGATTATCAAACTGCGCTGCATCTTAATCTACTCAGCACGATTAATCTGTGCCGGGGCGTTGTACCGAGCATGAAGGCAAGAGGTGGAGGGCGCATAATCAATCTTACCTCTATTTCTGTCAAACAGCCGGTAGATGGATTGATGCTATCTAACATGGCACGGACCGGCGTCATCGGTTTCGCGAAAACACTTGCGTCCGAGCTAGCACCAGACAATATTCTTATAAACAATGTCTGTCCGGGGGTTATCTTCACCGATCGGATTAAACAGCTAGCCACTGTGAGGGCAGAGGAGGCGAGTATAACATATGAGGAAGCACTCGCAAATATGACCCAAGATATACCACTCGGTCGGATTGGCGATCCCAAGGAATTCGCCAATCTGGTTGTGTTCCTCGCCTCCGACCGCGCAAGCTATATCACCGGCACCACGATCCAAGTGGATGGCGGTATGGCAAAGGGGTTGTTATAATTGAGAGAACCGGGCCAACCGGTGAGTGGGGATGCTCCATACCGTCCCCCAACCCTGTCGGTTATCATTCCAGCCTTCAATGAGGCACAAACGATTCGGCAGGTTGTTGAAGCGGTTAAGGAAATACCGATTGACACGGAGATCATCGTCGTTAACGATGGCTCGACTGATGAGACATCTGAGATCCTGGAACAGATGCACACTGAATCAAAGTTAAAAATCCTTCAGTGTAAAGAGAATCGCGGAAAAGGGGGCGCGATTCGGCTCGGGCTGGAACAGGTCACCGGTGAGTTTGTGGTTATTCAAGATGCTGACCTTGAACTCTGTTCGAGAGATCTGATCCCAATTATAGAAGCATTGCAAAAAGGTATTGCCAAAGTGGTCTACGGTTCAAGATTCCTAAACGGTAAAAAACGGGCAAGCTTGAGAACCTACATAGCAAACCGTATGCTTGCTAGTTTTACAAATCTGTTGTATCATGTTTGTATTACTGACGAGGCAACATGTTACAAGGCATTTAACACGAGTCTGATAGCCAGCCTCAATCTGACCGCTCAGGGGTTTGAGTTTTGCCCGGAAGTGACGGCAAAGGTGCTACGTGCAGGCTATCATATCCATGAGGTGCCCGTCTCTTACTTCCCACGCACAAAACAGGGTGGGAAAAAACTCCAATTTTGGCGGGAGGGCATTCGCGCAGGCTGGACCCTGTTCAAATATCGTTTTGCCCCCACGTCAAAAATCCTTAAAAAAACAAGATTGGTCCAATAAAAAATAATTTAATTTTTAGCAAAATTGAAAGGTTTTCACCCATCTGAATCTGATCCCGTCAATTTTGCTGTGAAATGTAACCAATGGAACATTCCTAATCGTGATAAGGAAGGAGACTCAAATGGCAAAGCAAGCGAGACGTGAAGTGACTTTGAACATTCCGATACATCCCAATATGGAACTAGTCGCTGCACATACTGCCTCTATCATCGCTGAAATCATGGATTTTGAGGAAACTCACATTGATGAGATTCAATTGGCTATCATCGAAACCTGCATCAACGCTTTTGAACATAGTAATAGCACAGACAACAAGGTGACAGTCACCTACGCTCTCACAGATGGTGACCTGGAGCTAAAAATTACGGATCACGGCGTCGGATTTGGTACAGACAAAATCAAGCATTTAGCCGGAGAGACTAGGGCGCAATCCATGCAAAAACGAGGGTGGGGTTTAGAGATTATTCGGGAGATGATGGATGAGGTGGAAATCGACAGCAGTGATGGAGGAACAACCATCACAATGCTAAAGAAAAGAGCGTAATTAAAAATAGAAAACATAACTACCCCCTAAAAATTCTGATGCAGGAGGAGACAAATGGCAACATCTTTTAGTGTCAACACGCGTACCGAAGACGTTTACGCTGTTATCCAAACGGATGGATACCTGAACGGACCGACGGCAGAACAGCTCGCCGAAACTGCCAAAGATCTTATGAATCAAGGATACAGTACGCTTGTAATTAACCTTGAGAAAACACGACTGGTTAACAGTATCGGCATTTCCATCCTGATTGAGATTATTGAATTGCTTCAAGAGCACGGCGGGTCGCTGCATTTCTGCCACTTAACGCCTGTTATTGAACGGACTTTCAAAATGATGGGCCTCGCTCAACATGCCGAGATCCATCCCGATGAAGCGGCCGCAACAACCAATCTATAATTGGATTGACTGGGCACGACTGAGCTAGCACCGAATAACACGTCTTCACATCCTCGCAATTTGCAATAGATTATCAATCCCAACCGATTGATCAGAGGTAATCAAAAGATGCAATCCGTTTCCGCTGAAGAAACAATACAACGCCTGATTTTTAGCCTGTCTGAAATTGAACAACTGGGTGAGACAATTGTCTCCGGGCGCGGTAACTTTAACCTATCAAGTCGGACTTATTTACGAATCATCCACGGCACCTTGCAGGTAAACCGTTGCGCGATTTTGCTCTTTCAGCCCACCGAGAACCATCTCACTGTCGAAGCGGCGATTAATATCAAGGATGAATCGCTGAGCATTCCGGTGACCGATGACGATATTGCAGCAATACTTGAATCTTCAATCATTGATCCCTCCAACCCTCCGCTCACCTTAGATAGTTTTTTCAATCAAATCCAACCCCAATTAGAACTCCTCGGTGCCAATTTATGGGCACCTCTCAAGATACGCGATGAATTTCTGGGGGTTATCAGTTTGGGAAGTTTTAGGATACAGGATAATTTGGAGGACTGGAATCGAGAGCTTCTGCCGGTGCTAGCGAACCAAGTCTCCGTTGCCATCGCTTACTCGCGTCTGCTAGACAAGACCCGCGCGGAACAATTCCGTCTCTTCATGCTATCTGACACCGCCACCCAAATCTGCAAATCGCTCGACACGGAAGCTGTGCAGGAAGAGGTAGTAACGCATGCGATCACGCTGTTGGACGCCAGTACAGGGGTACTGTTGCTTATTAATCCTGTCGCACAACGACTTGAAATGAAATCTGTTTTCGCTCTTGATCCTCAAGCCAATACTGAATTGGAAAATCTATCGATCCCCCTACAAACGAATCCAGACGCTCCGTCCGCACTATCTCCTCTGGCTGCAATCGCAACTCCAGAAGGCGAAACGCTAATCTCCAACACCGAAGGAAATGGAGTATTGCTCGGTCGCAGGAATCTGATGGCAGTCCCGATGCGTGGACGTGAAGATACACTAGGGGTGTTGATTGTTGCTGATAAAGAGGGGCGGGGAGGAACTACTCTTGATTTTACCGACGAGGATAGGGTCCTGCTTGAAGCTTTCGCCAATCAGGCAGGGGTGGCAATCGAAAATGCACAACTCTACCAAGAGGCACTAGAAGGGCGTCAACTACAGGCGGAGATGGACGAAGCGGCAAAGATTCAGCAGAATCTGATTCCCGATACGCTCCCCGAAATCTCCGGCTATGAGGCGACTGGGCTTTACTTCCCCCGCGGCGGGGTTGGTGGAGATTACTACGATTGCCTCCCAGATGTAAACAATACTTGGGGCCTTGCAATTGCGGATGTCTCCGGTAAAGGGATGCAAGCCGCGCTACTCATGGCAACACTGCGGGCAGGGCTGCACTCAGAGGTTACACGAAAAGAAGATTTGCCGAGCATGGCAGAGGCGCTCAACTCACTGCTCTATGCAAGCAGTACCTCCGGCAAATTTGCAACCTTCTTCTACGCTCAGTTACATCCAGAAACGGATCAGATTACTTCGATCAACGCCGGGCACAACTACCCGCTCGTCATACGTTGCGATGGCGGCTGTGATGAACTAGAAAAAGGCGGGGTGATGTTAGGCATGTTTCCTAACGACGTGCTGTCTCAAATCTCAGAGTATGAACAGGAAACAACTCAACTTTCCAGCGGGGATGTCGTGCTTTTCTACACGGATGGGGTGACGGAAACCGTAAACACTGATGGAGACCTGTACGGAGAAGAGCGTCTAGAAGCAGTTGCAACATGTGTGAAAGATGAAAGCGCGGACCAGATATGCCAAGCCATCTACGATGACGTTATCGCATTTCAGGGGGAAGCCCAGCAGTTCGATGACCTAACATTGATGGTACTTAAAAAAATCTAAAGTAGTGGGCCTACTTCGTATGCCGTAACCTTATAGCTCCAGTTGCTTTGAATCCCGATTTTGTCACGGCGGGGTGACAAATGGCAGTTTGTGTTATAATCCCCTTGTTAAAACCGGACTCCGACCTCTTCTGCACATAAAGTACCCCCGATACAAACAAGGATAAAATCGATGCAAAATCGAGAAGGGCAGCGTTATCTGGATCCCGCCGCTTTGGCAAAAATTGGGAATCTCGAACTCATTGCGAAATTTGTTGTCGAAGGGTTCATCTCAGGCCTCCACAAAAGTCCCTATCACGGTTTCAGCGTCGAGTTCGCACAGTACCGACAATATATGCCCGGCGATGATATCAAACATCTCGACTGGAAAGCCTATGGACGGACCAATCGGTACTACATCAAGCAGTTTGAGGAGGAAACGAACCTCAACTGCTACCTCCTCCTAGACACCAGCGAGTCGATGACCTACGGTTCCGGCGAGTTGACGAAGTTGCAATACGCCAGCTACCTTATCGCTTCAATCGCCTATTTCATGGCAAAGCAACGGGATGCTGTCGGATTCGCTTACTTTGATGAAAGACTCCACGAATACCTCCCCGCCCGAAGCTCTCCCGCCCATCTTCACGCAATTCTCCTGACGCTTGAACGAGTCCAAACCAATAAACTCACGCAGATGGGGCAACCCATCCACCAGATCGCTGAACGCCTCACCAAACGCGGATTGATTATCCTGATCTCCGATCTCTACGAGGACAACCCTGACACGGTTGTGAACGCCCTCGAACACCTCCGCTATGACGGGCATGAGGTGATTGTCTTTCATGTTTTAGACCATCAGGAATTAGATTTTGCATTTGACCGCGTGGCGCGTTTCGTCGATGCCGAAACGGACGAGGAGGTTATCGCAACGCCACAGGCGATCCGTCAAAGCTACCTCAGCCATCTGCACGATTTCATCAACCACTACAAGTTGGAATTGAGTAGATCCGACATTGACTATAACACGATTGACACTGCAACCCCCGTTGACTATGCACTCTCCTCCTATCTCGCCAAACGGGAGGGGTTGATATGATATAATATTGCCCTCCGCCTCAAAACCGAACTTTTTTATCAACTATAGAGGAGAATTCCATGTCAAGTAATTTCGTGCTCGATAATGTTATTGGTTTCTTTGAAGCAGATGTGCTGTCTCCCTATGAAAGCAATCCCCACAAATATGAATTGGATACAGATTTTTTTGAAGGAGTTCTCGAAACAAAGGACACATACTTTTATCAACTTGAATCCTTGGAAAGACTAGACGAATACATCAAGATCCGTTTTGGATATCACAGTAAAAAAGACGGAACATTGTGTATCGCTGTTTTCCTCCCAGACTTAGACAAGGCACCAGAAATAGAACGAAGAAAGTGGAGACCATTTATTGTTGAAAAATCTCTTTTATCACAAGAGGATGAACGATTTACAATGTGGTACGATAGATATATTCAAGGCAGTTTTGAGGTGCCGATTGCACCTAGAAAACGATTAAGTCATATTATTAAAAAAATTAATGCCTGCTGTAAAACACTTGTGGACGAGCCGCTTTATACGAAAGTGCCGGATAAATCTATTCGTTATCCCATATCTCAAAATAGCCATGCCTATGAAGATGCTCACAGAAATCTATACGGTTTCTTAATTGACTCGCTTTCAAGGGAATGTCTCCTGGCTCTTGCATGTATTAGAAATCAGACAATACCTGAAGCAAAAAATATGAGATTGCCAACATTGCTACGACATGTATTCCACGAATTTGATAAGCACTCCAAACTCCACACCCTGCTTTCAAAAGTTAGCAAACAGCGTAGAAACAGTAGTCATGACGTCAGATCCGCAGCAATAGAATACAATGCTTTTGGAAATTTCTATCGTAACATTGAAAGCGCTGCTGAGGCTTATGAAGAGTTACTTCAGCTAGTAGAATCAGAATTTAGTGTTTCAGCCGATCATGAATTAAAGAGGCATGAAGCCATGAATTATCTGCCACAAATTGTTGGTGATGTTGCACCACATCATTCAATTTGTACGGCGACAAGAATGGTAGGGAAAACCGTTGAAAACGTGAAGTTTGGTATGCGTGAAGATATTGAAGGAAAACATCAAAGCGAGGTTTTATGTGTGAAATTCACAGATGGTGAAATTCTTGGACTAGATACAGGGTCAAATGCCTCGGAGCTTGAACGTAACGCAGCGATGAAGCCAAGTGAACTTCAGGTGGATTTCATGCTTAGATGGGTGCCTGCACCCTCTAACAGGTAACTGTATCGGAAAATCACTCGGTTATGCTCGCATTTTGCCAGCGAACACGACGTTACGCCGAAGGTGAGAACCCTCGGAACTTCAGTAAATTTGTATTATGAAGGTTAGAAATCTCATTAGATTAATTGAAAGAGATGGCTGGTATCTGGTACGGACGCGGGGTAGTCACCGGCAGTTTCGCCATCCAACCAGATCAGGTACTGTTACCGTTGCCGGAAAATTAGGATTGGATGTACCGCCCGGTACGCTCAATAGTGTTCTCAAGCAAGCCGGCCTCAAAGATTAATTCGGAGGAACTTATGCAATATCTAGTTGTTTTTGAAAAAGATGCAAACAGTTGCGGTGCCTATGTACCGGATCTCCCTGGCTGTGTCGCAATTGGTGAAACGATGGAGGAAGTACGTGGATTAATTGCAGAAGCGATCCGATTTCATATCGAAGGTCTGCAAGAAGATGGTTCTGCTGTTCCACTCCCATCGTCAACAGCGGCGTTTATTGATGTGGCTATCGCCTAACAATTGGTCGTTTGTAAATAGTTGTAGCTCATGTAAAAAGAAAGTGCAAAGTACGAAAAGAAAACGGAGACCACAGCAGGCACCCTCCACTACGATGTAAAAGCATCGCGGGTTGTTGTTCAAGTCAAAGAACAGCTCTCGCAGATAATGCTGGTGAAGGACAAGGTACTGGAAATCTATTACCCAATTGAGAATCAGGCGTTCCGCTTCATCTCTAAAGAGCGAATTCCGCTCCTATTTGTTGAATCTATCTTACGGTCAACACGAGCCGAGTATGGGTTAACTGCCATCGGATATTCTTTAGATAAGCACGAGATAGCGAACGACGTATTCTACACCTATTGGGCACCACCTAAAAAAGCGGAGGATAAACTCGGCATCGTTATTCTGGGAAGTCGCGCTGACAAGCTCATCTCCGCTGAAGTTAAAACTCCCGATGGCAAACTTAACGCAAAATCGTTTTATCGGAAACACACCACAATCGGCCCTAACCAGATCCCCATGGAGGTTACTTCTAGCCTATATGGTCCCAAATCCGAAGTTCTGGAATATGAGCGCATCGTCTATAGCAATCCGCAAATCAACGCACAGCCGCCACCCGCGATCCTTCAGTTTGAGATTCCGAAATCTGTAAAAATCAAAGAGATTGAATGGTAATCCACTCCATATCTGTTGGCATATTCTCTTCTCCTAATTCGCAATTCAGCCCCCCGGAATCTTTTTTATCAATAATTTGTAAAAAAAACTTGACAAACGTTTTGCAGCAATTTATAATACTATAAAATCAACATGCGAATGAGTCTCAATATCATTCTCTGGAGAGGTCAATCGGGCAAAAGATGCCCGTTTTTATTTAATATCACAGTGAAATTGAGACTCAATTTCAATAAATCCGAGAGGTTAGAATTGCGAATCTGCTGTTGTGTTATACTTCTGTTTTTGATAGCTAAAGTTGTACCGGCTGAATCCAAACGATTTAGTGTCTCCGGCTACGGAGTAATCAATTATGCTAACTTCTATTGGGAGACCGATCCAGAGCGACGCGCCCACATTGACGTTGAACGGCTTGTCGTCGCACCGAAGCTCCAGATTAACGATACTATTCGTCTTGAATCGGAACTTGAGTTTGAGCACGGCGGAACCGGCATCACAATGGAGTTCGACAAATTTGAGGAGTTTGGCGAATTTGAAACAGAACTCGAAAAAGGTGGCGAGGTCATTGTTGAAAAACTCGCTGCGGTTTTTGAGGTTCGTCCGACACTTAACTTTCGGATTGGTCACATCATTGTGCCGGTCGGCTTAATTGCCAAGCGGCATCATCCCCAACACTATTTCACAACCACCCGCCCTGAATCCGAATCAAACCTGATTCCAACCATCTGGCATGAAAATGGGATTGCGCTATTCGGCACAGTCGGTGCGCTCAGCTATCAGGCGCAAGTTGTCAACGGCTTGGATTCCACCGGCTTCAGTTCGCGTCGTTGGATCTCCAGCGGTCATCAACTGCGTTTTGAGACCGCCAATGCTGAAAATTTCGCGCTCGTCGGTCGGGCCGATTATCAGGTCATGGATGGAGCAGTTCTCGGTGTCTCTGGTTACTACGGAGACAGCGCGGACAATCGTCCTAAACCGGACTTCGATCTCGATGCCCATGTTTCAATTGTTGACCTGCACGGCTTTTACGAGGGCGGTGCGCTGAAGGTTCGCGGGATGTTTCTGTACGGAACACTCGAAAATTCAGAGCTTATCTCCAAAACCAATCGAAACCTATCAAACAACCTGAACGTCAAGCGGACACCCGTCGGTAGCCAAGCCTTTGGGGGATATCTCGAAGTCGGTTACAATCTGCTCACATTTTTCAAATCATCGTTGAATACGGATGCAGTGCTCGATCTGTTCGTCCGTTACGACAACTATGATACAATGGCTGAGGTGAAGGAGAACATCTTTGATAATCCACGTTGGGAACGGCAGACGTGGACACTTGGCCTCAATTATCACCCACATCCACAACTTGTCTTTAAGGGACATTATTCCGCACGGGTATTGGGTTCCAAACCCGTAGAGATATTGGACACCATACCCATATTGGATACCGAATTTGAGGACGAACACACTTTCGCACTCGGCTTTGGGTTTCAATATTAACAGGACTTACGCAATCCACCGGATCGTGGGGCATGCAGATCTGCGTTCCCTACGAATTACGGGGGATGAACGGCTATTATGAGACATTAAGGCATTCAACTGCGTAAGTCCTAACTAATTTATAGTGAATTCAAAAAATAAATGAACACTCGCGCCCCACGGTAGGGGCGGTTAGGAAACCGCCCCGCATCGGCACCCCCCTTAGTCCCCCCCGCAAGCAGGGGGGAAAGCTAGCGGGGGGATAAAGAGGGGTGCCTACCCAACGGGAGATTGGAGTGTCTCATTAATGCTAAGGTCCACTATAACTTCAAATCAAAAAGGAGGAATCCAGTGAGATTCAATCAATATCTATCAAAACTTTTTTGTGGCACCCTATCGGTCCTTCTGGTACTATCAATTTGCCTTATCGGTTGCAGCCTGACTGGTTGTGGCAACGACGACGATGATAACGATGATACCGTTAGTGCCAGTGGAGAAGACGCGTTTGATGCCAGTCCCATCTTGAACAACTTCGCCAATTCAATCGTAACCGCAACCTACACCGATTTGGACAACAAAGCAGGTGAACTGCTAGGTGCTGTGCAGGCGTTATCAGCGGCTACCAACCAAGCTCACTTGCAACTAGCACAAACAGCCTGGAAGGCAACTCGGATACCGTGGGAACAGAGTGAAGCGTTTCTGTTCGGTCCCGTTGATACACAAGGGCTTGACCCGGCCCTTGATAGCTGGCCCGTCAATCGGGTTGACCTTGATGGCGTGCTTGGCAGTGGACAAGCGTTGACTGCAGCGTCAATTGACGCCCTTGAGGATACCCTGAAAGGTTTCCATACCATCGAGTATCTCCTCTTCCGTGAGGGCGATCAGCATAAAGCTGAAGATATTAGCCCCCGTGAGTTGGAATATCTCGCTGCAACAACGGAAAATCTGAAAGCAAAAACCGCTCAACTGGCTAACGCATGGGCTCCGTCAGGCGAAAATTATGCCGGAGAGGTCGCCAACGCCGGCGACACAAGCACCATTTATAAATCACAGAAAGACGCAATGCAGGAGATGGTCAACGGCATGATCGTCATCGCTGATGAAGTTGCCAACGGCAAAATCTCCGACCCGTTCAATGAGAAGGATACAACCCTTGTCGAGTCGCAGTTCAGCTTCAACTCGATTAGCGACTTCCAAAATAATATCCGCGGAATCCAAACTGTCTACGCGGAGCTTAGCAAATTTGTAAATGGTGCGAACGCCGATCTGGATGCAAGGTTCAAAACCGAAGTCCAGACCGCCATCGACACCATCGGTGCAATTCCAGACCCCTTCCGTGATTCGATCACTGCGAATCGTGGTGCTGTCCAAGCAGCAATAGATGCGGTCAGCACGGTTCAGACAACGCTGGAGAACGATATCCTGAAGTTGGTGTTAGACAGTAATTTCAACTAACGCAGGTTAGCGTATGACAAAGAAACCGGGTTTTTTCAAAAGACTCGGTTTCTTTGTACGATTTCCCTGGATTTCAAATTATAGTGAATTCAAAAAATAAATGAACACTTGCGCCCCACGGTAGGTGCGGTTTCCTAACCGCACTGCATCGGCACAGTTGGAAACAGTGCCTACCCAACGGGAGCTTGGAGTGTCCCATTAATTCTAAGGTCCACTATAAGTCAGCAAAAGAAAAATTGATATCGAAAAATGACTTTCCAAACCTTTTTGGAGACACCAGTTGGGGAACTGTAACCTGCACGTTTGAATGTCTCAACGAGATGCCGCCTCTTAACTTAATCAGTAATGTCAACCTTGTTCCGTGCAAAGGGGATCGGTGGTTAATACTTCGCTTAAAAACAGGGGAATGGGAGGTTCCGGGCGGCACGTTGGAACCGGGCGAAAGCTATTCGGATACAATCAGTCGTGAGTTGATGGAAGAGGCCGGTGCGCGTTTGATAACCTTTGAACCGTTGGGGGCTTGGCACTGTTTTTCGACTGCCCCAAAACCGTATCGTCCGCATCTACCACATCCTGAATTTTATCGGCTTGTGGGCTATGGAGCGGTGGAAATCACCGGCAGTCCCGAAAATCCTGAAGGCGGGGAACAGGTGGCAAACGTGGAATTTGTCACTATTGCGGAAGCTGTTCAACGATTTCGTGGCATAAATCGGTTTGAGTTAGCAGAGTTATATCAGTTGGCAGCGCGAGTGCGCGAAACCAAAATTGAAGTTTGAAATCATGAAATTAAATCATCATTCATACGTTCTATTTCTTATAATCTTGCTTTGTACCCTGATTACCGCTTGTGATTCAAATGATCCGACCGATCCGGAGCAGATGGCCGTTTCGGATAAAGCACTTTCAGGTGGGGAGACGACGGTTTTTGATGCGACGAGCCACGCCTTTTCGACACCCGCGCCAAACCTTTCGGCAGACGGGCTAGCAAAGCATCTAGAGGGTGATGTCGAGTTTGAAGCAGTTTTCGTCACCGTTCCGGCGGAAGTCAATCCGGGACTCGGTCCAGTTTACAACAATATCTCATGTATTAATTGTCATGTGCGAGATGGGCGGGGACGTGCACCGATATCGGGTGAAAAACTCACATCAATGCTTTTCCGTGTGAGTCTCCCGAACCCGGAGGGCGATGTTACACACGGACCTGTCCCAGTTCCCGGCTTCGGGACACAGCTCAATAATCGCGCAATCTTCGGCGTCCCTCCGGAGGGAACAGTAACAATCAATTATACCGAGGGCGAACTCACGACAAGCGACGGAGTGAAGGTGTATCTCCGCACGCCAAGTTACGAAATCAAAGACGCGTATCAACCGCTGCCGGAGGATGTTGAACTCTCGCCCCGCGTTGCACCCGTTGTATTCGGCTTAGGGCTGCTTGAAGCGATATCTGAATCAACCATCCTCGCCTTGGCGGACGAAGCTGATCAGGATGGCGATGGGATTTCAGGGAAAGCGAATTATGTTTGGGATGTCCAGAAGAATGGGTTGAGCCTTGGTCGATTCGGTTGGAAGGCGAATCAACCAACACTGATTCAACAGGTCGCTTCCGCCTACCACGACGACATAGGCATTACAACTTCGCTGCTGCCGAGTGAGAGTTCGGATGGGCAATCGCAATACGACGGACGCGGGGACGACCCAGAGCTTAGCGATGAAATTTTGGATGTGGTGACATTTTACGTCCAAACCCTCGCGGTGCCTGCCCGACGCGATATCGACGACCCGCTTGTTCAACGTGGCGAGGAACTCTTTGAGAGTGCACAGTGTTCCGGGTGCCATATCCCGACGTTGCAGACAGGAACGCTATCGGAGGTGGCGGAGGTTTCCAACCAGACGATTCACCCGTATACGGATCTTCTGTTGCATGACATGGGTCCGGGGCTGGCAGACAATCGCCCCGACTTTCTGGCAAGTGGATCAGAGTGGCGCACCCCTCCGTTGTGGGGTATAGGGTTGGTCAAAGTAGTCAACGGGCACACCAACTTCCTCCACGACGGTCGAGCGAGAGGTTTACTGGAGGCGATTCTATGGCACGGTGGGGAAGCAGAGCAGTCGCGTGAGGCAGTTCAGGGGATGTCCGCAAGCGACAGAGACGCGCTCATCGCTTTTCTAGAATCGTTATAGCATACACGGGAGTAAGTTACGCTCCCTCCTCATCAGAAATAATCTGTTGTGCAAGATAGTTTTGGATACCCACTTGGCTAATCTGGTCGAGTTGAGCCTCTATCCAGTCAATATGCTCTTCCTCATCTTTGAGGATACGTTCAAGAAGTTCTTCCGATCCGAAATCTTTGTGGGTATGGGCAAGTTGGATAAATTCATTGAGTCGCTCGACCGCTTCTGTTTCAAGGGCGAGGTCAAATTCCATCATCTCTTCAACATTTGCGCCGATTTTAATTTCAAAATAGCGTGCCATGTTGGGCATGGCGTTGAGATAGAGCACACGGGCGATAAGTTCTTCAGCGTGCTTCATCTCCCCGATGGCATGTTCGCGTATCGCTTGATGGAGCCGTTCATATCCCCAGTTTTCGCAGATTTCAGAATGGGCAAAATATTGGTTAATAGCGGTCAGTTCAGCAGTTAAAACTTCGTTAAGCACTTCAATAATTTCAGGATGTCCGTCCACTGTTTTCTCCTTATGTTCGGAATTAAGTAGAATTGTATGGGATAACCTTGTATATGTCAAGCAAAATTAGGGATGTTTTTGATCTGAATCAATCAGAGGAGGCTTATGGCTTTACAAATTCAAGAGGTACAACAAAATCCGGGAGTTCCTCGATTCGTAAAAGCGGCCAAGACAGATGAAGTGAATCCCGGCAGCTGCATCAGCGCGAAGTTGGAAGGTAATTTCATCGGCATCCACAACGTCAATGGGAAGTATTACGCGGTGAACAACATCTGCCCCCATGTCGGTGGAATTTTACACGCGGGTCAGTTAGAAAATGACGTTATCGTTTGCCCAATTCATCAATGGAAGTTTGATGTCAAAACGGGCAAGTGTATTTGGCCCGGAAAGTGTGGGATTGCGACCTATCCCGTGAAGGTTGACGGAGAAAATATTCTTGTTGATATCAATTCACCCAGCCAGCCAATCCAACACAATCCCATTCGCGTTTATCATACGAAGACAGAACGGAGGGCAACACCGTGATAACTGTCGCAAATCGAATCTACGTCGCGTCCGAATATCGAGAAGCCTTTGAGGAACGTTTCCGCAATCGCGCTCGACTCATTGACGGGATGCCCGGCTTCATATCCAATCAAGTGCTGCGCCCGGTCAATGACGATGACCCCTACGTCGTATTTACGCTTTGGGAATCCCGGAAGGACTTTGAAAATTGGGTCGAATCGGAGGAATTCCGTAAAGGACACGCTCAATCGGGAACACTGCCTAAAGAGGCATTCACCCAGTCAAACAAGTTGGAACTTCACGAGGTATTCCTCGATTCCGCCCGTCCTGACCTTGAAGAGGAACCGGAAGGTGGACCGTTTAGGCCACACTAGGACGTATGGATCAATCCTGTCCGCCCCGTAAAGAAAGACAGTAAAGAATTATAGTGGACCTTAGAATTAATGAGACACGCCCAACCGGTGCGGTTAGAAACCGCATCCCGATACATCGGGACACTGTTTCCAAATGTGCCTATACGGTGCGGTTAGAAACCGCACCTACCGGCCGCGATAATAAGTTTATCCCGATTTATCGGGGGGATCGAAACCGAGGGGCGAAAGTGTCTATTTATTTGAGGGGTGTTCATAAATATTCCCTGTGGGAGTGGCATCCTTGCCACGACTCCCCCCAATTGTGGAAACAATCGGGATCAGGAGATCCCTCTCACAGGTGGCTGTGTCTGCATAGGCTATTGACTGAATTATGAACACCCTTGATTTATTTTTAGAATTCACTATAGAAAGGGACTTATATTTCCATCTGCGTTGCGTCTCTGCGCCTTTGCGTTCTATTGACTATCCCTTCACGCGCTATTTTTCGGAGCTAAAATGACCACTTACCGCCGTAAACTTATCGAGGTTGACCTACCCCTAGACGACATCAACCGTGAATCTGCCCGTGAGAAATCCATCCGACACGGCCACCCGTCCACACTACATCTATGGTGGGCACGCCGACCGTTGGCTGCCTGCCGCGCCGTCATCTTCGCCAGTATGGTGGATGACCCCTCTGCCTGCCCCGACGAATTCCCCACTGACGAAGAACAACGTGCCGAACGCGACCGGCTCCACGACATTATCCGAAAGTTGGTCGAATGGGAGAGCACGGATGAGAGTCAACCTGCCGTGAGGGTCCTTCTGACAAACGCACGCTATGAAATTGCCCGCTCGGTGGCGCGTTCCCGAAACGAAACCGCACCCACCGATCCGACCGAAGTGTTGGCCTACCTCTGCGAAAAAACGTTGCCGATATATGACCCCTTTGCCGGTGGCGGCTCTATCCCCCTTGAGGCGCAACGGCTTGGACTGAAGGCTATCGCTTCAGACCTCAACCCGGTGGCAGTCCTTATCAACAAGGCGTTGATTGAGATTCCCCCCAAGTTTAAGAATCAACCGCCCGTCAATCCCAAAGCAGATCCCATCGGAATGACGGTGGGGGTAGGCAAAAAGAAACAACGCCTCCCTTGGCACGGTGCTTCGGGTCTAGCAGACGACATCCGCTACTACGGTGCGTGGATGCGTGAGGAGGCGTTTAAGCGCATCGGTCATCTCTACCCAAAGGCGAAACTACCCGATGGCAGCAACGCTACTGTGATTGCGTGGTTATGGGCGCGGACGGTGCCCTGTCCAAATCCCGCTTGCGGCGTCCCGATGCCCCTTCTAAAAACCTTCCAAATCGGCAAAAAGAAGCACAACGAACATTGGATTAAGCCCATTGTTGACCGCGCAGCAAAGCGTGTTTCCTTTGTGGTGCAGCAGCACAGCGGCGGCGTCCCCGATCGCGGCACGGTGAACCGGAACGGCGCAGTCTGTATTGCCTGCAACAACCCGGTCAAGCTGTCTTATGTGCGCGAACAAGTGAAGGTTGGCAACATGGGTGAGCAGATGACTGCCATCGTCGCCGAGGGAGATCGTAATCGGGGTTACGTATCACCAACTGATGAGCATATCCAAGCGGCAATATCCGCAGAACCCGCTTGGCAGCCAACGGGGATTCTGCCGAAGCAAGCTATGAATTTGAGGGTACAAGGTTACGGAATCACCCATTGGTATCAACTTTTCACCAAACGTCAACTTACTGCGTTGACTACATTCAGCGATCTGCGAACAGCGGTTCGGAGCCAGATTAAACAGGATGGGGGAAATGATGACTACGCTGATGCTATTTGCACATACCTTGCGCTTGCTATTGGCAGAACGGTAGACAGCAGTTGCAGTTGTGCAACTTGGATAAGCGGGGGTGAATTTATTGGTCATCTTTTCATACGCCAGGCAATTCCGATGGTATGGGATTTCGCGGAAGCAAATCTCTTCTCTGCTTCAACACAGAACTGGGTGGGCCAAATCGAGTGGATTGCCAAGGTTATTGAACGGCTGCCCACGGAGGGGAACGGCGGCATGGTGCATCAGGCAGACGCGTCTACAACGATTCACGCTAAAAATGGGCCCGTTATTGTCACCGACCCACCCTACTACGACAACATCGGTTATGCCGACCTGTCCGATTTCTTCTATGTATGGCTGCGTTCCCCACTCCGTGACGTTTACCCAGACCTATTTGCCGGTATCTTAACCCCCAAGGACGAAGAGATAACAGCTGTCCCAGCCCGATTTGATAATTCCCGACAGAGATTTGAGGAATTGCTAAATAAGACGCTCAAGCTGATACGGGAGCGATGCAGCCCAGCGTTTCCTTCGTCTATCTTCTACGCCTACAAACAGCAGGAGGAGGAGCGGGAAGGCAGGGCGTCCACCGGCTGGGAGACGATGCTGAGTGCTATTGTATTTGCAGGTTTTGAAATAGTCGGCACCTGGCCAATGCGTACTGAACGCTCCGTAAGATCAAACGCCTTGAGCACCAACTCGCTGGCATCGTCTGTTGTACTGGTCTGTCGTCCGCGGCCCGAGGACGCCCCCACCGCAACGCGCAGCGAATTTTTCAATGCCCTTGCGAAAGAACTGCCCGCGGCCCTTGACCAACTAACGCACAAAGGGCATATCGCCCCGACCGATTTGGCACAAGCCGCCATCGGCCCGGGGATGCAAATCTACTCCCGCTACAGCAGCGTGGAGACAATCAGCGGCGAACCGGTATCGGTGCGGGAAGCACTGGCAGCGATTAACCGCGCCATCGCCGATTACGATGAGCGTCAAGCGGGGGATCTAGATTCCGCGACCCGTTTTTGCCTCGACTGGTTCAAGCAGCACGGTTACGAGGAGGGTCCTTATGGTGATGCAGAGACCCTGGCGCGCGCCAAGGATGTTATCATCGGCAAATTACATTCTGGCGGTTTGCTCACCGCTGAAGGGGGCAGGGTAAAGCTGCTGCCACTTGATACGTTTTCTGAATATTCTGACCCCCTTGCTCGCGGGGAGGAAAGGGGGGGTAGCAGACAATTGACCCCCCCTATCCCCCCCGCTAGCGGGGGGGTAACAGCGTGGGAGGGGTGTTTCCGCATGGCATATCACCTAAATCGCGAGGACGGCAGGGGGATTGAAGGGGCAGCGGAGATCGGTAGAGCAATGGGGAGCAATGTCGAGTCCGTTGAGCGGTTGGGGCGCGTTCTCTACAACCACTACGACCGCAATGGTGACTCCCAGAATGCTGTAATCTTCAATAACCTCGTTATGGAATGGCAACGGATCAGGGAGAAGATGTCGGACGACAAACAGCTCAACATTCCGATTTAGTGTCCCGTAAAAGAAATCAATGAACCCATGCACTCATGAACCAAACTGTCGCAAAATGCGACACATCACCCTCACAGCCCTTGGTATCACAGGCTCCCCGCCGACATTCTCACCCTAATCCTTGCCTAACTGTTGGATTCTGCGACACCTAAGCCATCCCTTCCAAAGTCCCGCTTAACTACAGAAAAAGGGGCTTCTGTTCCTAAGTTAAAGTCAGGCTATTACACGGTTCATCCCGCCTGCCAAGCGGTCTCCCTTCAACCTTAATTGGGGTTTGGTATGATTCTTGCCGTGACCCCAATCGCTGTTTTACTATGTACTCATAATACGAACGTGAAAAGTACCAAAAGGAACCGCCACCCTTAACCTGCTGGCTCATGTAAAAAGAAAGTGCAGAGCACCAAGAGAAACCGTAGGGAACAACGATCGTTGTTCCTTACTACCAAAAACTCGGTGTCCTCCGATTCATCGGAGTCCTCGGAACGGGATTTGCACTAAATTTTAATTATGAGCCAAAACGTAAAACTATGGTGGACCTTAGACTTAGTGAGACACTCCAAACCGGTGCGGTTAGAAACCGCATCTACCGTTCTACTGTTTGTAGGCACTGTTTCTAACTGTGCCTATGCGGGGCGGTTAGGAAACCGCATCTACCGTTTTCCCGTTGGGTAGGCACCCCCCTTTATTCTACCCCCCCTTAGTCCCCCCCGCAAGCAGGGGGATAAAGGGGGGGCGATGCGGGGCGGTTAGAAACCGCCCCTACCGTTCTACTGTTTGTAGGCACTGTTTCTAACTGTGCCTATGCGGTGCGGTTAGAAACCGCACCTACCGGTGGGCGCAAGTGTTTGTTTATTTTTTAAATTCACTGTAAATGCCCCTAATATTTGACTTTAAGCCGTTCACGGTTTATAATAAGAGGTAATCAATTTGCGGAGCAGTTAGAAAAAGGCAGGCCGGTTTTTCGCCAGTCTGTCAAAAATAGGAGAACATTTCATGACAAATCAGAAACACAAACGAATCTTCAACTTGGGTTTCGCGCTCGGTATCATAGGGTTGTTATTTGCCTTTTCGTTGGTGGTGGCTAACGCCGATGAGGATACTGCACAAGCCGAGGAAGATACTGCACAAGCGGTTGAGCCCGAGGCACCCAAGAAAAGTCCGATTAAAATCGGTGGGGCGATGCGTACGAACTATGTGTACGGGACTTATGCAGACCCCAGCCGCCGCGGGAAAGAGCTCGGAGATGTTGACCTTGAGATCTTTCGCTTAAACGCCGATTTGGACTATAACAACGTTATCAGTAGGGTCGAATACCGCTACTATGACGGGTACGGTATGATGCACACAGCGTGGTTGGGATATAAGTTGGGGAATCTCGGTACGCTCAAAGCAGGGCTTGTGCGGAAACCTTTCGGTCCGACCGCTTATGGTCTTTCAAATAGTTGGTTCTTCGATCAACATTTTTATGTCGGCCTTGCCGACGACATGGATCTGGGGGTTCGATGGACGAACACCTTTGGTCAGTTGACCTTCGATCTCGCGTACTATCTTCAAGACAGCGGCGATTGGGATGGCGAATCCAGCTTAGACAGTTCCCGGTACGACTACGATCTCGTCAGATGGAACGAGACAGTTGATCCGGATGGGACTGTTAAGTGGGGTGCCGACGAAGATGGAAACGGGTTTGAAGAGCAAAATCAAGTGAATCTACGTGCCATCTACGCAGTGGATAAGATTGGCGAGTTTGGCGTGTCGGCTGAATACGGAATGCTAAAGGGAACAGGTGTGGATGACGACGGTGCGTACCATTATGCTGTTTCGGGCCACATGAAAAATACCTTCGCGGGTTTCACACTCGTTTCGCAATTCTCTTACTACAAGTATAACATTACCGACGATACGCCGTGGGGCACCGGCGACCTGATTCCAATGGGGGGCTATGATTTCGCATGGCCCGTGGCAGCTGAGGGGATGATACCCGGCGTTTCTCTGCGCTACGGTGGGATAGATGCCTCAAAGATACCGTGGATAAAATTTGACAGCGTTACACCTTATGTCGAGTTTAGCAGCATCCTGAAAACCGTGGAAGAATTTAACCCGAGTTCTATGGCGATACTAGGTGCCGCCTGGGGCAAGGGGGGTTGGTATATCTATACGGATCTGGCATTGTCCGATGGTAACTTCTTTGTTGGTAACGTTGATGCTGACGGAAACGGAGAGGGCTACGGCAACATCTATACAGGTCCCGGTGACTTTGGTGCGAACGGAAATAACGCATGGAATGCGCGTTTTAATGTGAACTTAGGTTACTATTTCTAATTTCAACGATTGTAGCGACAAGATAAGCACTTGCAAAGCGCGTTTAATCGTTCAAAAGGAGGATTTTGTAAATGAACGAAGAAGGGAAACTGTCGGAGGAACAGGAGCATAAGGGGCCATTTGGTCTGACGCTAGTGTTTGTGATTTCTAGTATTGCTATTGTCATCTTTATTGTTGGGTCCCTGATCTTCCAGGAAGGCGCGACAAAACTCTTTGGGGCGGTGCGCGTCTGGCTCACAACAAACTTCGATTGGTGGTTCATAGACATCACGAATCTCCTATTGCTGTTTTGCCTATTTTTAATTGTATCGCCGTTAGGAAAGGTGCGTCTCGGGGGTCAGGACGCGAAGCCTGAGTATTCCAACCTCACCTGGTTCGCGATGCTCTTTTCAGCAGGCGTAGGCATCGGTCTCTTGTTCTTCGGTGTACTTGAGCCGATTTACCACTTTCAGAACCCGCCGCTTGGGATGGAGAAGGTGTACAACCCAGAGACAGTCTACACTGCTGAAAACGCACTTGGTGCCTCTGACGCGAAAGCCAAGGCGCAGGCTGCGAGCACGCTCGGCGTAGCGGCAACAACTTTTCACTGGGGTTTACACGCTTGGGCGGTTTACGGCATTGTCGGACTCGCCCTCGGGTTCTTTGCCTACAACCGGGGACTTCCCCTCACCATGCGCTCCGCGTTCCAGCCCATGCTCGGTGAGCGTATTTGGGGTTGGCCCGGACATATCATTGATACGCTCGCCGTATTCGCTAGTCTATTCGGTCTCGCGACTTCGCTGGGTTTGGGAGCGAGACAGGTAACAGCGGGGCTGCACCACCTGTGGCCTAATGTATTTACCCAGAACAACCCCACCATGGTGGTGCTGATCGCGGTAATTACGGCCATCGCTCTCGCATCGGTGCTGACCGGTATCAATGTAGGTATCAAGCGTCTCAGTCAGTTCAACATGGTTCTGGCGTTTTTGCTACTCCTTTTCATTATTGTTGTGGGTCCGACGCTGGTGATATTCCAAAATTTCTTTGGTGGGCTTGGCAGCTATCTCGCCAAAATGAGACCGCTCAGCAGTTGGGTTGGGCGTTCAGATACCGGTTTCCTACACGGTTGGACAACATTCTACTGGGCGTGGTGGATTGCCTGGGCCCCGTTCGTCGGCATGTTCATCGCTCGTGTTTCCAAGGGACGCACAGTACGGCAGTTCATCGTTGGCGTCCTACTGCTGCCAACCCTGTTATGTCTATTGTGGTTTAGTGCCTTTGGCGGGACTGCTTTGGATCAATTCCTTTCCGACGGTTACACTGGCGTGACCGAAACGGTTGAGGCGTATAAGCCGGAGCTCGCAATGTTCAAAATGTTTGAGGCACTTCCGTTGACGATGTTGATCTCCGTTATTGCTATGATTCTGCTTATCGTCTTTTTTATTACCTCATCGGACTCCGGATCGCTTGTGATTGATACAATCACGGCTGGCGGCAAGTTTGACGCGCCGGTCTCTCACCGAGTGTTCTGGTGCACGGCGGAGGGTGCGGTCGCGATTGTGCTGCTCCTGGGAGGCGGTTTGGGTTCATTACAAGCAGCTTCGATCGCTGCGGGTTTCCCTTTCGCCCTTGTCCTATTGGGCATGGCGATTTGCGTTTGGATTGGGCTTCGTCGCGAATCGCGCGGATCGTGATGATTTGCAACGCAGTTTTATTGGATTCTCATTGTTAGGTGCGTAGGGAACGCAGATCTGCGTTCCCTACAACCTGAAGTGCGTAAGTCTTAACACCATTGGAAACAGGAACAATATTCTCCAATGGTTGAGAACGAACTACCCTTCCTACAGAAATGCGGTCTGGTTGATTAATGTCAACGTCTAGCCCCGCACTTCATCGGACCAATCCCGCCAGATGTCCCCATTTGTGTTGTCCACTACAAGTGCGTCGGGAACAGATTCAGGCGTTTTCTTAAAGCCGTAAATTGTCGCTTGACGGATAACATCATTAGAAGCGTTTTGTCCTGCGATGTGTAGGATTTTAGTGTGCCACAACACCACTGTGCCGGTGGGACCGTGGCAATCGAACGGTTCGGTATCCGCTTTAATTTCTCCAATGACGGGATCGGTATACCCGCCTGCCCTGCGTACCGCCAAATGCTTGTCCGTATGTTTTTCACCCTCCTTGAAAGCCTTCCACTGTTCGGGCCAAATCCGTGAGTGACTCCCGGGCCATACGGTAAACCCGCCGGAATTGGGGGGCACATCGGAAATGTACGCTGACATCTGAAGCCGCCATCGACCATAACACGCGCCGTCGGAGTGGGCACCGCGGTAATCGGGCCCATGAGACGGGCTGTTCGGCAAGGTGCAATATAACCCGCGAGTCCCCTGTCCATTGAGCCATACCGGTCCGGTTTTGGGCAACCGCAGCGCAGTCTCTGTCGTGAAAGTGCCTTCTGAGGGCCAATCCATCAAGTGCCCCACATGGGAATTAAGCCCTCCCACAGCGTCATCGCACATGAAGCACGGTCCAGTAGTATAGCCCGATTCGTCAAGTCCAGCGGGCCACACCACCGTCCCCTTGCCAAGAAGTTGTTCGGCAACTTGCCACAATGCACGGGGAGCCAGATTGAGCATCAATTCCGACGCCCCATTGCGGACCGTGAACCGGTGTCCATTGCCGCTGAAATATGGGTCGCCGCCGCCCTCAGGTCGATGCTGTAGCTTGACATTCTCCTCCTCAGTGATGGGACTCCACGTGGAGGGATCATCCTTTTTCATACGCGGCAGGTGCGCTTGAATCACCTCCCACATTTCGTCACGCGCTTGGCGACAGAGCTCAGGGTCGAGAACCCCTTCAAGAACCAAGAATCCTTCACGCTTGAACTGAGCAATTTGGTCTGCTGTTAAGGGCTCAATTGACTTAAAATTTAGCGTAGACATGGTCGTTTTCCTTTTACCGTTAATGTGCGGGTTGGATACTTTCAGCCAGCCCGGCAGGTGGTTAGGCGTTACCGGATATATAGAAAAAAAATCAATAGTTCCTTTCATCTCCGCGGGGCAGTGTGTCTATAGATCTATAGGTAGAGTCTTCCTCCGCATTGGTTATGTGCGTCTCCACATCAAACCCCTCTTTCCGAATACGCCGGTCAAAGTAAAGCAGTGTGATACCGACTGGTGTTAATGGAAGTATCAAGCTAGTGACAGCACTGTTAATTAGACTATGAATAACATAAGCAACCAACCCGTCCCAAGCCGTCAGTTCCGGTGTGACCATCCGCCGAAACATTTCCAGCCCCCCATCTTCAGCACTTATTACTTCCGTGAAACCAAAGGCAAATAATAAAAAGAACTGTAGCACAGTTTCAATCATGAAAGAGAGCAGAAAAATTGCCAACATAACGCCCAAGACATACCACCACGAGCCCCTGACCAATTCGCGGCTGCGTTTCAGCGCATTCGTCGCCGAAGTTTCTTCAATCAAAACCGCTTGTGCGTAGAACCCCCATCGTATGCCAAAATAGATAGCGAATGGGATACCGATGATAGTTATCGCCAACACTGCAATAGTTATCATTAAAAGTACGGAACTTCCGAGGTAGGACCAAAACCGGCGTGTGACCTGACTGAACGCTGCACCGGCGGTGATGTCCTTGCCTAAATAGATTTGTGCACCGGTGAACAGGAGCGCGCCTAGGACGAATAGCGAAATCAGAGTAGTAACCCAAGTAGCAACGGGCTTTATTGCAATCACCAGTCCCCGTAACCCTGAACTTTCAAAGAAAAATATAGAAATACCTGTGGAGAGGTCCGCCCCTAACCTTAAAATGAAATAAACGGTGCAGATGCCTAGAATCAGTCGGAAATGGTTTCGATAAATACCGAATAGTGTATCTAGGATATCCATAAACCCCATCGGTTGAAGTGATGATCTTGTAACAGCTTCACTATTGGTCATACTGGAATTTAACATTTGTTCTATTGCCCCTTTCCATGTGCAGGCAAAAGTATAACACATCGCCTAACAACTATCAAGCGTTGCCTAACACCGTTTGCAGTGCCGAAATCCACTGCGTCAAACAGGCGTTGTTGGCTATCACTAGCCGAAGTCTTAACTCACCGGCAAAAGGATTTGTCTCATGACGAAAAATAACATATAATAACCAAAGTTGGATCTATTATATTCAGAAATCTCTTCGTTTTTTGGTCTGAGAACGACTACAATCTATGGAAAAATAGGCGACCATGTTTTTTCTACCGAAATGTCGGAGGGAAACACTTTGCCCAAAAATGTTTTTTGCATTAAGGAGGTTGAATTGAAAATGCAACGGCCCACTAGATTTCTATTTATACTAGCAATTGTCTGCCTGATTGTGGCACTTTCCGCCTGTGACCAGATTGGACAACTTCTCGTCCCTAGCCCGCCTCAGATGGACGGACTGAGTGGTGAGATTCCTATTGGCTTTATCTTACCACAGACAGGCTCGCTCGTTTCAAGCGGCATAGCAATGCAACAAGGCACTGAACTGGCTGTCGAGGAGATTAACAACGCGCAGCTCGACGATGCGAAAATCAAGTTGATTATTGAGGATGATCGGAGCACCGTTGAGGGTGCCATTGAAGCGGTCAATAAACTAATCCATCAGGATGGTGTGCCAGTTATCCTTGGACTCGCGACATCAAGTGCGACCAAAGAGGTTTTTCCGATAGCGCACGAAAACGAGGTTGTGGCGTTTAGCCAACTCTCCGCCGCTCGTGGCCTCAGTGCAGTTAGCGAGTTTGGGTTTCGGGCGAGTCTCACTGTGGATAAACTCGTGCCTATCGGTGTCCAGATAACCCATGAAAAACTGGACTATCAGCGAGTCGCTAAGATTGCTGATAGGGTTGATTTCTTTTCCCAGAGTAGCGATGCAATGTTGGAGGAATCGCTCAATGCGAACGGTATCGAGACCTTGCTCACAGAAACCTTTGAAACCGGCGATACGGATTTTTCCGCACAATTAACCCGCATCAAGGACTCAAATCCTGACGCTATCTTTATCTCAGCACTGCCACCAGAAACGACTAAAATTTTGATGCAAGGTCGCCAACTTGGTATCCCCACCGCCATTCCTTTTATTATTACCATTACTCTTGCCTCGGATCAGATACAAATCCTAGGCGATGCTGCCGAGGGGGCGATTACTTTTACCAGTTGGATTAGCACAGCAAATGCGCCGGGCAATCAAGATTTTGTCCAGAAGTACAGCGCGAGATATGGAGCTGAACCGAACATTTGGGCTGCACAGTCGTATGCTTCCGTTTATATTCTCGTCAAAGCACTCACTGATGCCCAATCCACCGACCCGGTTGCAATTCGGGACGCTATGGCAAATATCACGGATTTTGACACGGTTTTGGGAAAGTTCTCTTTTGACGCCGTCGGTGATGCGATTTACAATCCGATCGTACTGATTGTCGAAAATGGTCAACTTCAGGTTTTCGAGTAGGCAGCTATTCCGCTAAGTAACCTCTCCGCATTTCAGTTTGACAACGACTATAATTTATGGAAAAATAGGCGGAAGCGCGGTTTTTCACACCGAAGCCTAAGGAGACTCAAATTGAATATCAGAAGATTCACCAAATTCGCATTTGTACTGGCGATCGTCGCACTGATTGTGGGGTTTTCTGCTTGTGACCAGATTGGACAGCTTCTCGGCCCTAGCTCGCCTCAGATGGAAGGACTCAGTGGAGAGATTCCTATCGGATTTGTCCTACCGCAGACAGGGGCATTCGTTTCAGGCGGCATAGCGATACAACAAGGGACAGCACTCGCTGTTGAGGAGATTAACAATGCACAGCTCAGTGATGCGAGAATCAAGTTGATTACTGAAGATGATCGGAGCACCGTTGAGGGAGCCCTTGAAGTCGTGAATAAACTGATTCATCAGGATAGTGTGCCAGTTATCCTCGGTATCCCGTCCTCAAGTGCGGCCAAAGCGGTTTTTCCGATAACACAAGAAAATGGGGTCGTGGCGTTTAGCCCTATAGCCGCCGCTCGCGGGCTCAGCGCACTTAGCGAGTTTGCGTTTCGGGCGAGTCTCACTGTAGACAAACTCGTGCCTATCGGTGTCCAGATAACCCATGAAAAACTAGGGTATCAGCGAGTCGCTAAGATAGCCGATAGGGTTGATTTCTTTTCCCAGAGCAGCGATGCAATGTTGGAGGAATCGCTCAATGCGAAGGGTGTCGAGATTTTGACCACAGAGACCTTTGAAACCGGCGAAACCGACTTTTCCGCACAATTAACCCGCATCAAGGACTCAAATCCTGATGCTATTTTTGTTTCGGTATCGCTGCCAGAGACGACCAAGATTTTGATGCAAGGTCGCCAGCTTGGTATCCCCACTGACATTCCCTTTATTGTCACCCTTACCCTTACCTCGGATCAGATACAAATTCTAGGCGATGCTGCCGAGGGGGCGATTACCTTTACCAGCTGGGTCAGCACCGCTGACACACCGGGCAATCAAGATTTTGTCCAGAAGTACAGCGCGAGATATGGGGTAGAACCGAACATTTGGGCAGCGCAATCGTATGCCTCTGTTTATATCCTCGCCAAAGCACTCACTGATGCCCAATCCACCGACCCGGTTGCAATTCGGGACGCTATGGCAAATATCACGGATTTTGACACGGTTTTGGGGAAGTTTTCTTTTGACGCTGTCGGCGATGCCGTTTACGACCCAATTATACTGATTGTTAAGAACGGCCAACTTCAAGTTTTTGAGTAAGTATCTATTCCGCCAAAAAAATATCTTCGTTTTTTTCAGGTTGACAACAACCATAATTTATGGAAAAATAGGCGAAGGCAGGCTTTTTACACCGAAACCTACTTTTGCGGACGACAGCTTGCAACTTGAATCTAATCCTATCAATCAATAACGAATCCGGTTGAGCTAGATTTTCTGGATGCTCTCCCATCTCAACTTTTACATTTGACACCAAGGTAAGGTAAAAAATGAACATCAGAAGATTCACCAAATTTGCATTTGTACTAGCGATTATCACGCTGATTGCGGGATTTTCTGCCTGTGATCAGATTGGACAACTTCTCGTCCCTGCACCATCTCAGGAGGAAATTCCCATTGGCGTTGTCCTATCCGCCACAGGGCGGTTTGCCACCTCGTTTGGTGAATTCACCAGACAGGGCTTAGAACTAGCTCTCGAAGATATTAGTAACTCACAACTCAACGATGTAAAAATTAAGTTCATCATTGAGGACGATCAGAGCACCGTTGAGGGTGCCGTTGAAGCCTACAATAAACTGATCCATCAGGCTGGGGTGCCAGTTATCCTCGGTCCCGCGACCTCAACTGCGTCCAAAGAGGCGTTTCCCATCGCCCAAGAAAATGGGGTTGTGGCGTTTAGCCCCTCTTCCGCCGCCCGCGGTTTGAGTGCGATTGGTGATTTTATCTTTCGTGCCTCCCTTACCACAGATGTGCTGATTCCAAGCGGCATTGAGGCAACTCAGGCGAAACTTGGCTATACAAAAGCCGCGACGATGTATGATGAAAGCGATGTCTTTTCCACGGATAGCGATGAGGCGGTGAGGGAACAACTCGCTGCGAACGGTGTTGAGGTGTTGATCACCGAAACCTTCCGAGGCGGTGATACCGACTTTTCCACACAACTAACCCGAATAAAGGAGGCAAATCCCGACATTATCTTTGTCTCCTCTCTACACCCAGAAAAAGCTGAGATTCTGATTCAAAGGCACCAACTCGGTATCCCCGCCTCTGTCCCCTTTGTTATCCGCACGTTGACCAACGACGTTGTGGAAGCTGCGGGTGACGCTGCCGAGGGAGCAATGACCTTTACAGAGTGGGCGAGCACGGCAGATACACCCGGGAATGCAGCTTTCGTCCAAAATTACAGCGCGAAATACGGGACGGAGCCAGGCAACTATATCGCGCGGGCGTATGCCGCCCTCCATATACTAGCAGAAGCAATTGCGAACGCCGAATCAACGGAGTCAACGGCGATTCGGGACGCGATGGCGAATATTAGAAATTATGACACGATTTTGGGCTCGTTCTCCTTTGACGCAGTCGGGGACGCGGTTCACGATCCGCTGGTACTGGTTGTGAAAGACGGCCAACTTGAGATCTTCGAGTAAGCCAGGATTTACGCAGTTGAATGCTTTAATGGGTCGTAACAGCGATTCATCCGCTGCAGTTCGTAGGGAACGCAGATCTGCGTTCCCTACAATATCGGAGAGCCTAAGTCCTAATCAATTCACAACTGCAAATAAGGAGATTCAACATGAAAATGAGCAGAATTACCCAATTTACGTTTGTCTTGGCGATTGCCGCGCTGATTGTAGGGTTTTCCGCCTGTGACGAACTTGCTTCGCTTTTGTCTATTGATGGTGATGATGGAACTGTTTCCCATGAAACAGTGATCCCTCAGCTTGAAGGTCTCAGTGGAGAGATTCCCATCGGCCTTGTCTTATCCCAAACAGGACCATTTACCTCGTCGTATGGTCTACCGATGGAACGTGGGTTCGAAATGGCCCTCGCAGAAGTTAACAACGCACAGGTCGGCGATGCAAGGATTAAGTTTATCATTGAGGACGATCAGGGCACCCTAGAGGGGGCCGTTGAAGCCTTCGATAAACTGATTCATCAAGATGGTGTACCAGTCATCCTCGGTCCCACGCTCTCACGGCAGGCGCGGGAAGTGTTTCCCACCGCCCAACAAAATCAGGTGGTGGCTTTTGCCTCAATCTCAGCCGCTTCTGGCCTGAGTGCTATTGGCGATTTTAACTTCCGTGTGAATCTCCCCACAGATAAGCTAAACCCTAGCGGCGTTAGGGCAACTCAAGAAAAACTCGGCTACCAGCGGGTAGCGATGATATATGATGAAAGTGATTTATACTCCACGGATAGCGATGGGGAGTTGAAGAAAGCACTCACCGCTAACGGCGTCGAGATTCTGACCAGCGAGACCTTCCACACCGGTGATACCGATTTTTCTGCCCAATTAGATCGGATAATGAAGCTGAATCCTGATGCCCTTTTTGTCTCAGCCTTAAACACGGAGATGTCAAGAATTATCATTCAAGGTCGCCAAATCATGCCGCCCTCTGTTTTCTTTATTGTCCCCGATGTGACCATGGCTGAAGTACAAATCGCCGGTGCTGCTGCCGAAGGGGTGATTACTTTTACGGGTTGGGCAAGCCAGGCTCCTACCCCAGGGAATGCAGCCTTCGTCCAGAATTACCAAGCGACCTACGGTAGTGAGCCGATTATTTGGGCGGCGCAGTCGTATGCCGCAGTCTATATTCTGGCGGAGGCGATAGCGAATGCCCAATCAACGGATGCAACGGCGATTCGGGACGCGATGGCGAATACTAGAGATTATGATACGATTTTGGGCTCGTTCTCTTTTGACGCAGTCGGAGATTCGGATTTTGAGCCGGTGCTATTAATCGTCAAGAACGGCCAATTTGAGATTTTTGAGGAGATTGATAATGTTACCCCGGAAACACATATTATCGCCGCCCTCCCAGTTGAGAATATTTCGGTGCGGATTCTGGAGATTTACCCGGTTCAAATTGATCTCGTCGTTGAGGGCATACTGACCGACAGCTGCACAACGATTTACCAAACAACACAGCGGCGCGAGGGGGACACAGTTCGCGTTCATATCACAACCAAACGTCCAAAAGATCTAGCGTGCGCGACAGTGATTAGTCCGATCGAAGTAAGTGTGCGGCTTGAAGGCATTTTTGAGCCTGGCACATATAAGCTCATCGTCAACGGTGTCGAAGAGCTATTTGAAGTTTTTTAAGCCCGTTGTTACCCAAAATCTTTAGATTGATTGTTCTAAAAAAAATAAGGAGATTCAACATGAACACGAGTCGAATGACTGTATTCGCGTTTGTCTTGGCGATTGTCGCCCTAATTTTAGGATTTTCTGCCTGTGATCAAATCCAGCAGCTTCTCCTCCCCGAGCCGCCTCAAATCGAGGGGCCCCGTGGAGAGATTCCTATCGGTCTTGTCTACCCCGTCACCGGACGGCTTGACACGTTTGCTCTACCGATACAACGTGGCTTTGAACTAGCTCTTGAGGAGGTAAACAGCTCGCAACTCAGCGATGTAAGATTCAAGTTTATCGTTGAGGATGACCAGAGCACTATTGAAGGTGCCGTAGAGGCGTATAATAAACTGATTCAAGCAGGTGTGCCTGTTATCTTCGGTCCCACAACTTCAGGTCAAGCCGAAGCAGCGTTTCCAATCGCACAACAAAATGGAGTTGTGGCTTTTAGCTCATCCTCGAATGCCTCCGGCCTGAGCGCGCTTGGCGATTTTATCTTCCGTGCTGGGCTTACCACAGATATTCTGCTTCCTGCCGGTGTCAGGGTAACACATGAAAAACTCGGCTATCAGGCGGTAGCAATCATATATGATGACATTGATTCCTACTCCATTGATAGCTATGAAAAGTTCAGGGACACGCTAATTGAGAGCGGCGTTGAGATTCTGATTACAGAGACCTTCCAAAGTGGGGAGACTGATTTTTCCGCCCAATTGGCTCGGATAAAGGAGGCAAATCCTGATGTCATCTTTATCGCAGCACAACAGCCGGAGTTGATTGGAATTCAGGTTCAAGGCCGTCAACTTGAGATCTCCACTGAGGTTCGCTATATTACTAGCTTGATAAGCGACGTGGAAAACGCAGGGGCCGCCGCCGAGGGGTCAATCTCTTTTGCGGGTTGGATTAGCACGGCGGATACACCGGGGAATCAAGCCTTCGTCCAGAAGTACCGAGCGACGTATGGGAGTGAGCCGAACGCTTGGACCGCACAATCGTATGCTGCTGTCTATATCGTCGCCGCAGCGATTGCAGAAGCCCAATCTACCGATCCAGCGGCGATTCGAGATGCACTGGCAAATACCAAAAATTTCGACACCGTTTTAGGGGCGTTCTCCTTTGACGCGGTCGGGGACGCGGTTTACGCCCCGATTGTGCTGACTATCGTCGAAAACGGCGATTTTCAGATTTTTGAGTAAACTTCTAAGGCTCATATAAAAACCTAAGTTGCTAGTTATTGAAAATCCGTCAGAACTGTAGGGCGAGATTCATATCTCGACACAAAACCGTCGATTTTGGAAAATCGACCTACAAAAATGATACAATTTGCACAGAGATTAGGGGCTATTGGTTTGAATAGGACCGCTACTAGCAACTTGCGTTATAAAAAGAAAGTGCAAAGCACGAAGAGAAACCGAGTTTTTTCAACCCCCCTGCAACTCCCCTGACAAGGGGTCTCCCCCTGATAAGGGGGCCGGGGGGTTAGGGGATCTTCTCCCCCCGATAAATCGGGATGCAAGCCCTTGTCAGGGGGGGTAAAACTCGGTTTCTTTGCACGATTTCTTAACATGAACCAAAATTTCCATGAAAAATCGGGAAGGGCAATTATGAATAGCATAAGATTCGCCAGACTTGTGTTTGTATTCGCGATTTTTACACTGATTGTGGGAGTTTCCGCCTGTGATCAGATTGGGCAGCTTCTCATCCCTGAGCCCCCTCAGATGGAAGAGTTCAGCGGAGAAATTGTTATTGGCCTTGTCTACCCTGTTACCGGACGACTCGGCTCGGTTGGGATGGAGATGGGAAATGGTTTTGAGCTAGCACTTGAAGAAATTAACAACTCACAACTTGGCAATACAAAACTCAAATTTATCACCGAGGATAGCCAGGGCAACGCTGAAGGTGCTATTGCAGCCTTCAATAAACTCATCCATCAAGAGAGCGTGTCTACTGTTCTCGGACCCGGCAGCTCAAGTGCAGCCGAGGCGGCGTTTCCAATTGCACAACAGAATGGGGTCGTGGCGATAAGTGCCACCGCCGCTGCCCGTGGACTGAGCGCGATTGGCGATTTTGTGTTTCGCACCATTCTCACCACAAATGTGTTGATAACAAGCGGCATCAAGGTAACACAGGAGAAACTCGGTTACCAGAAAGTGGCAATCATATATGATGAAACGGATCTCTTCTCCGCAGATGGTGCCGAAGTGATAGAGGAAGTCCTCGCTGCGAACGGTGTCAAGATTCTGACGACAGAAACTTTCCAAAGTGGTGATGCTGATTTTTCTGCCCAACTCACTCACATCAACGACTTAAATCCCGATGCTATTTTTGTTTCTGCGTTGCCGCCAGATAAACCTGAAATCCTGATTCAAGCTCGCCAACTCGGCATACCTGATTCGGTGACTTTCATCATTAACACGCTAACCATAACCGATGTGCACGCTGCAGGCGATGTCGCTGAGGGCACAATTGCTTTTACCGGCTGGGTCAGTACTGCTGACACACCGGGAAATCAGGCCTTCATTCAGAATTACCGAGCGAAGTATGGCGTCGAACCCGACATCTGGGCAGCGCAGTCGTATGCCACGCTCCATGTTCTCGCCAAAGCGATTGTCAATGCACAATCCGCCGATCCAAACGCAATTCGCGACGCGCTGGCGAATATCACAGATTTGGACACCATTTTAGGGCAATTCTCTTTTGACGCTGTCGGGGATGCCGTTTATGACCCAGTGGTACTGATTGTCCAAAACGGTGAATTGCAAATCTTTGAGTAAGCCTCCAAATACCGGAAAGGTTCATAGCAGGGTAGTACCAAGTCTTGCAATTTATAGTAAATTCAAAAAATAAATGGACACTTTCGCCCCTCCGGTAGGTGCGGTTTTCAACCGCACCGGTTTGGAGTGTCTCATTAATTCTAAGATCTACTATAACAAAGAAGGAGATTCAATATGAAAATTCGAGGATTCACCGCATTTGTATTGGCAATTGCTGTGCTGATTGTGGGACTTTCCGCCTGTGACCAGATTGGACAACTGCTTCTACCCACAACGCCCCAGATGGAAGGGCTTCGCGGAGAGATTGCCATTGGTGCTGTTTACCCAATCACTGGACGCCTTGGTATAGAGAACCCGCCGCTGGGACAAGGTTTTGAACTCGCTGTCACAGAGATTAACAACTCGCAACTGAGCGACGTAAAAATTAAACTCATCGTCGAGGATGATCGGAGCACTGTTGAGGGTGCCGTTGAAGCATTCAATAAATTGATTCATCAAGATGGCGTATCTGCTATACTCGGACCCTCCACCTCAACCCAAGCACACGCAGCGTTTTCGATTGCACAACAGAATGGAGTTGTAGCGATAAGCCCCACCGCTGCCGCCCGCGGTCTCAGCGCGATTGGCGATTCTATCTTTCGCATCGCTCTCACCACGGATGTACTGATTCCAAGTGGCGTTCGGATAACTCAGGAAAAACTCGGCTACCAGAGGGTAGCAACCATATATGATGAAAGCGATAGCTTCTCCACCGATAGCGAAGCAGTTGTGAAAGAAGCCCTCACCGCTAACAGCGTCGAGATTCTGACCACAGAGACCTTCCAAACCGGCGAGACTGACTTTTCTGCTCAACTAACTCGGATAAAGGAAGCAAACCCGGATGCTATCTTTATCTCAGCAACGGTGATAGAAACCCCACAGATCCTGATTCAAGGGCGCGAACTTGGGATTTCTGCCGATGTTCCCTTCCTCATTACCCTTACCTTTGTCTCAAGTCAAATTCAACTCGCAGGCACTGCTGCCGAGGGGGCGATCACTTTTACTAGTTGGATCAGCACCGCTGACACACCGGGAAATCAAGCCTTCGTGCAGAACTACCGAGCAGCATACGGCGTCGAACCTAACGTCTGGGCAGCCCAGTCGTATGCCACTGTTTATATTCTCGCCAAAGCGATTGCCGATGCACAATCCGCCGATCCAACCGCAATCCGCGACGCGCTGGCGAACAGCGCAGATCTGGACACCGTTTTAGGTCAATTCTCTTTTAACGCTGTCGGCGACGCGGTTTATGATCCGATTGTACTGATTGTCAAAAACGGCGAATTTCAGATTTTTGAGTAAATCTTGATTCAGACCATCTCCCAACCCTTCTAACCTAGCGATGGGGAATACATGAGTGTCCGAAAACAGAGCACCCTACTCCTCATCTTTGGCTGCGTGTTAGTGGCGTGTTCAGAACAATACGACCCTCCCCTTGTCGAGACAGATATCCCCAACAAGCAGTTTGAGGAGAATACCCCAACAGAACAGGACACATCAACGTTTCGTCTCGCTGCGTGGAATATCCGCATCTTTAGTGATGGCAGCCGGAACGACGACGAGTTGCATCACATCGCCAAAGTGTTGATACGCTACGACTTTATCACCATCGTTGAGTTAAAAGATGAGGCGGTTTTAAGTGCGGACTGAAGCGGTGTTGGAAGGCATGGGAGGGATTACGACTATGTGATGAGTCCGCCAGTCGGAGCAAAGGTAAAGGAACGCTACGCCTTCCTATTTGACCCGCGGATAGTCCGTGTCATTGAAGACGGTAAAGCGTTCCCTGATCCTAATGACGCCTTTCTTCGTGAACCCTATTTCGCCACGTTCAAGGCAGGCGAGTTTGACTTTACCGCGATCGCCGTGCATGTGATTTGGGGCGATTCGGTCAAGCAGCGTCGTCGGGAGGTGCAGGAACTAGCGAATGTATATCAGACGGTGCAAGCTGCAGACGACGCGGAGCAGGACGTGATACTGTTAGGCGATTTCAATCGTAACCCCGATGATCAATTGGCGTACGGGCCGCTGCTGTCCATCCCATTAATGGGGCATCTGTTCCGACTCCCGCAGAAGTCTCATATCAAAGATACCAGCCTCTACGACAACATCTTTTTCCAAACGCACCATGTGACTGAGTACACCGGAGAAAGCGGGATTGAGCGTTTTGACGAGACCCATTTTGGTAATGACGATGCCGCAGCGTCATTGGCAGTAAGTGACCATCGACCTGTGTGGGGAACCTTTCGCATAGATATTGACGACGACGGGTTGAACTTTCCCGTCCAGCGTGCTGCTCCTAGTGGTAGACAACCCTGGAGTCTAAAATGAATGCGAAAGCACAACACATACTTTTTGATCTGATACAAGATGGTTTGGTCATCGGTCAAAAAATCAGCATCAGTCAACGAAAGTTAAAGCCCAGACAGTATGTTGACTATGAAAAATCCCTTTTCCCATTGCCGTCCCTCAAGCAGTACCACGACAGAAGGGCATGTCTCGGTTGGCACCGTTTTGAACTTGAGGTGAGTGGCGATGTGCTTGGGGACAGTGTTTATTTATTTTTTGAATTCACTATAATAGTTAGACACATTAAGTTGCTCGGAGGTTATGCTGGAGAGAAAATAAACAGTTGAAAACGTTGCCATAGCATATTACAATAAAAGGTATGTTTGGACTCCAATTCCTAACTCCCCTATTTCTCGCCGCCGGTGCGGTGGCAGCGTCGCTGCCTCTAATCATCCATCTCCTTAATCGGGAGCGGGCGAGACGACTTGTGTTTAGCACGATTCGGTTCATCAAGATGTCCCATCAAGCGAACGTGCAGCGACACCGGTTGAAACAGCTGCTCCTATTGTTGATGCGAATCCTGATCTTGGCGTTGTTAGGGCTCGCGTTCGCACGCCCATTTTTTGCGGATACCCCTGCCACTACCGGGGGGACAGGTGGGGTGCGTAATATCATCATCATTCTGGATGCCTCTTATAGCATGGGCTATCTCGATACCTTCGATCGGGCGAAAAAGGCGGCGATAGAAATCGCAGATAATCTCCAACCCAATGACATGTCTGCCCTCATTTTTACCAGTAACCGAGCGCAGGTGATCAAGCCGCTTGATGCAGAACACCGGCGGATCCAAACGGTAGTGATGGACGCCCAGTTGACCAATCACGCCACCGATTACCTCGACGCAATTCAATCGGCAGATGAGATACTTGGGGAAGCGGAGATTGGGGCAAAGCAGATCTACTTCGTCAGCGATCTGCAGCGAATTGGGTGGGAGAGTTTTGTTGACACCGATAAGCTCAGCCCCGATGTCAAGATTGCTTTTGTCGATGTAAGCGCGAAAGAACCGGTCAATCTCGCAATCACTGGCGTGAGTGTACCGCAGGTAGTGCTGAATGAGCAGAAGCCGGCACAGGTGGTTGTCCGTGTCCAAAACTTTGGGGAACAAGCAGTTGAAGGATTTCCAGTGCAGCTGTTTATTGATGATAACAACGTCGGCACAGTCGAGCTCGATATCGAACCGAATGATGTGATGGATGCGCTGTTCCCAGTCCGTTTCAGAACAGAGAAAATTCACACCGGCTACGCCACTCTACCGGGCGATCATTTAGAGATTGACAATAGGCGATATTTCCGTCTGCAAAGCCTGAAGTCTATCAAGGTGCACTGCGTCAACGGCGAGCCGGGGCGGCGTGATTATGAGAGTGAGACGTTCTTTTTGGAAGCAGCACTTCAGCCGGGAGTTCAGATTGTCCCAATCGACTTCACACAATCCCGTCAACTCCCAAACGCTTCGGTGATTTCACAATATGACGTGATTATCTTGGCAAATGTGGAGAAATTGACCAGCACGGAGGCACAATCTCTGAAGACGTTTGTCGGGGCTGGTGGTGGTTTGATTATCACTGCGGGAGATCGGATGAATTTGGAGGCATATCGGATTACACTCGGTACAGGCGAAGAACCGTTGATACCGTGTAACTTTGTGCAGCCGGTTGGGGACGCACTCAATCACGATCGGTTCAGTGTCCTCGCAACGCTCGACTATGATCATCCCATCTTCCATCCGTTCAAAGAACCGAACCACGGCGATTTTGGGAAAGGGCGATTCTACCGGTACATCCAAGCCGTGCCCCTAAAAGGTTCAACGGTCTTGGCAAGTTTTGACGATGGAAACCCCGCACTTTTTGAAAAAGCTTATGGAACTGGGCGCGTACTCTGCTTCACCTCGACAATTGATCGGGAGTGGACAGACCTGCCGATCCACAGTGTTTATCTCCCGTTTCTTTACGAAGCGATTAAATACCTCGCCCTCAAGCGGACGGATGAGAAACCCAATTATCACATCGGCGATCTGGTGGAGTTAGGGGGCTATCAACTGCCGTCGGGAACGGAGGTCGCGATTTTCAACCCAATGGGTGAGGAGACCCGGACGGAGATTAATGAGAACGGTGGCATTATCTACGACGCCACTGAGCAGCCGGGAATCCACTCCGCCCATATCTCCGGCGAACAACCGCGTTACTTCGTTGTTAATCCGGACACAGTTGAATCCAACCTCGCCGCCCGTGATTCAGAGGAATTGACCAGCATGTTGACTGGCGGTGAAGAAACTGCTGCCACGCAGACTGTCACATCGGAAATGATTACGAAGTATCACGGCGAGGTTGAAAAAAATCAGGGTATGTGGTGGTATTTGATGCTTGGGGTGTTTCTGTTGGCGGTCGGGGAAATGTTCGTCGCAAATCGGATATGAAACAGCCCAACCGTCCATCAATCAGAACACCGAAACTAATAGGCAACTTTACGTTGGAAGTTGCGCCCAAGCCGTGATATGAGGCGGTAGGATAAGTGGGCGTTTCGAGGCAACAACTTCCGCTCGAAGTCGTTGGGCAAGCGTGTCTAAATCAACCTCTTCAGCAGTCGCAATCTCGAATCTTTCCAAGAGCGGGAGTATGCTGCGAAAAGCGGCTGCTATAAATTGGTAACCGATCCACGTTTCTGGACCACCCACCGGTGCTGAATACTGTAGACTCGGTTCAGGCAAACCAGCATCGACAAAAGTACCGTATAGGTCAAGCCCCATTCCAACATTCGCTCCTGAACGCCGAAATACCTCTACCCCCCACTCTGCCAACTGGTTCATCATCGGAGTATCTGGACGAGCAATTGACGAGTAGGTCGAGAACTCAACCTCCTGAAAAGCGATAATACCCCCTGGGCGCAGGTGCGTTGCGAGCTGTTTCAAGGTAGCCACAGGATCGGGTAGATACATCAAGACCAAGCGTCCAATAAGGGCATCAAAGTCGCTCGGCAGGTCCAAAGTTTGGGCATCCCCTGCTACGAATTGGACGTTTGTCAAACCCGCTGCTTGCGCGCGTGTCCGGGCAGTTTCAAGGATTTCCGGGTTCATATCTACACCGAGGACCTCTCCTTCGCTACCGACCAATTTCGCCGCAGCGAATGCCACATCCCCGGCACCGCTACCAATATCAAGTACCTTCATTCCGGTAAAGAGACCTGCATCCCTGAGAAGACGTCCCGTTATATCTTCATACAATCCTGACTGCTGAATCAGCCGTTCCGTTTCCTCCTTGCTGCGTCCCATCGTATATGCCCTATCACTACTTGATTCGGCCATGTCGATTTAGCCTCCTGTTTAATAAAAAGATAGACAGAATGGTTTACACACCCTATTGTTTATGGTTCAATCAATTTATGGAACTGTATTTCACCATTGACAATCCGTTTAATAACCACACTTTTAGACGTGTGTCGGTTTTCATCGTAACCAGAAATAAACGTTGCGCCGCTATAATTCATGGTCGCTGCGAGCTGGTCGCGAATCGCCGTTGGTATCAAATCGTCCGCACGACGCATCGCCTGAACCATCAGCCGGAGCGCATCATATCCTAGCGCAGCACCTCCATCAGGCAGCATACCAAACATTGCGGTGTAGTCGGTCACAAATTGATAGGCATCTTCACCCAAATCGCTTGGTTCTGCCTCCGCAGAAAAACCGCTACTGAAGAAACTTCCGTCAATAGCCGCCCCAGCTGCCTTAATCAACATCGTGTTATCCCAACTATCGCCGCCAATAAAGGCCGCTGTTATCCCAATCTCCTCCCTCGCCTGTCGAACCAATAAAGGGACTTCGGGACTGAAACCGGTGCTAAAGATTACGTCCGGCATTGCTTCGGCGATTGCCGTTAGTTGCGCGGTGAAATCGGTATCCCCTGCTGCGTAAAACGCATCAGCCACCACCTCGCCCCCATGAGCGATAAAGTTGTCAATGAAAGTTTGTGATAAACCCTCCGAATAGACATCGCCCTTGTGCGTGAGGACTGCGGCAGTCCGTGCCTCCAAATCTTGCATGGCAAATGCTGCCATCGCCACGCCCTGAAAGTCGTCGGTGAACGCCGCCATAAATACAAAGTCACCCGCAGCGGTAACGGAAGGATTGGTGGCAGAGGTTGCCATCATCGGTATGCCGTGGTTTTGTGCAATTTCCCCGACAACGACGGCATAGGTTGAACGATTGGGACCAACGATTGCGGATACCCTATCTTCGACAATCAATTCCAGTGCTAGCCTTGAAACATACTCCGTCTCGTTTATATTCTCGCTTACAAAGCGTTGTGTCGGTATACCACGAGCGATTAGTTGTATCGGTATGCCCCGTATCCCCCCCGCTGCATTCAGCTGCATTGTCGCTAATTCTGCCCCGTACCGGCTATTGTTTCGGTTCGGCGTGGTGTAGAGAAAACCAATCTTAATGGCATCCTCATCTCCTGTATCCGGTAAAGGTGAGAACAATTGTTGGACCTGATCACACCCCCAAAACAGAGCGACCATTAAAAATAACAAAATCCAAAATCGAGTTCCATATCTGTGTATAGCGAATTGGATGCGGTGATTTGTCACTAAAATTCTCCTGCAAGGTGCGAGGCAAGACGCAATACGTTACCGCACTACGAACTTACGGCTCGATTAATTTATAAAATCGTGCTTCACCATTGACAATTTGGTTGATGACTGCGCTCTTGTTCGGGTGTCGGTTTTCATCGTAGTCGGAGATAAAGGTTGCCCCACTATAATCCATGGTCGCTGCAAGCTGATCGCGTATTGCGATTGATGTCAAGTCGCCTGCACGACGCATCGCTTGAACTACCAACCGTACCCCATCATAGCCTAGCGCAGCACCCCCGGCGGGTGGAACCTTAAAAATTGAAGTGTAGGCGGTGATAAATTGATCTGCGTCTTCACCCAAATCCCCCGGCGCAACGTCGGTTGAAAAAAGGCTGCTAAAAAAACTCCCTTCAAGAATCTCGCTGTTGTCAGAAATTAACGCCGCGTTATCCCAACTGTCACCACCAAGGAGAACGCCTGTTATGCCGAGCCTTTTCGCCTGTTGAATCACTAATGGAATTTCGGCTGCAAAGCCGGGCAGAAAAAAGACATCCGGCGCAGCTTCAGCGATAGCGGTCAGTTGTGCGCTGAAATCGGTATCTCCCCTCATGTAAAATTGAGTGTGTACAACTTCGCCCCCCAAAGCAGTGAAGTTGTCAATGAAGGTTTGCGATAAGCCCTCCGAATAGAGAGATTCTCTGCGCGTAAGGACTGCGGCGGTCTTTGCCTCTAAATCTTGCATGGCAAATGCTGCCATCACCTTCCCCTGAAAGTCGTCGGTGAATGCCGCCATAAATACAAAGTCACCCACGGCAGTAACGGAAGGATTGGTGGCGGTGGTAGTCACCATTGGAACTCCGTAGCGTTGGGCAACTGGTCCAATAGCTACAGCATAGTTCGATCTGTTGGGACCGACGATTGCTGATACCCTCTCTTGGATAATCAGTTCTTCTGCTATCGCTGCGCTTTGTTCAATGTCACTTATATTACCACGCGCGATAATTTCGATCTCCCTACCATGTGCTCCACCTTCTCCATTCAATTCCAGTGCCGCTAATTCTGCGCCGTTCAGACTGTTGCTTCGGATTTCGCTAGTATATATAAAACCAATTTTGATAGTGCTGTCATCATCTTCAGGCGGCACCGGTACAAGCAATTTTTGGACATCCTCACACCCCGGAAACAGAAGCAGGACTCCCATGATTAGAGCTAAATAATTAACAGTATAAAAAAAACTTCCGTTCCAATCTTTGAAAATCCTGCGTATTCCCTGATGTGTCATTCAGTCTCTCCTTATCATTTATGAGGCGTTGTGTCAGCACTCACGAGGTATGCCAGTTCTGCCATACATCCTTCGTTTTCTTCAATGGTATTGTCAATAATTCCGCCCCGAAGCAACCTTTGTTTGGGGGTAGTATTGCAATAATTCGATATTATATCCGCATTGGCACAGGAATGCAACTAAATCATAGGCTTTGCTATCAATATAAGTCTGACAAAACTGAGCCATATGTGAGCATTTAATTTTCGTTCCTAAGCGTTTAATGATTCTTGACAACGCTTGTTTTTTTTGTTACAATAAGGGTGCTTTTTCGGTGGGATGGCTGAGAGGTCGAAAGCGGCGGTCTTGAAAACCGTTGTGGCGTTATCGTCACCGTGGGTTCGAATCCTACTCCCACCGCCATCATTACAAAATATGGAGGGGTGCAGGAGTGGTTGAACTGGGCTGCCTGCTAAGCAGTTATGGCTTAACCGCCATCGTGGGTTCGAATCCCACCTCCTCCGCCAGCTATTACGCGCCTGTAGCTCAGTGGATCAGAGCATCTGACTACGGATCAGAAGGTCGGGGGTTCAAATCCTCTCGGGCGCTTAATGATATGCGTTTTCGGTCCCGCGGCTCTGGCTGCGGGGCTGGAAGTGCGAATTTGGGGCAATTGCCCCGTTTCGATCTTTTGCAATGTCGGATCAGTTCTGGATGCGTGAAGCCCTTGCGGTTGCCCGTCAGGGTGCCTCGCTTGGTGAAGTTCCCGTTGGTGCAATTATCATCAAGGATGGAATTGTCCTCGCTGGTGCTCATAATAGACGAGAAGGGACAAAGGATCCAACCGCTCACGCAGAACTGATTGCGATTCGATTGGCTGCTTCATCTGTCGGTGATTGGCGTTTGACGGACACAACCCTTTATGTGACTTTAGAACCGTGTCCAATGTGTTGTGGAGCAATTGTCCTGGCTCGCATCCCACGGGTCGTTTATGCCGCTTCAGATCCAAAGGCTGGTGCCGCGGGGACACTGTTTAACCTGTTACAAGATGAACGCCTCAATCACCAAGTGGATGTCACACAGGGGGTTCTAGCAGAAGAGAGTAGCCATTTGCTTAAATCCTTTTTCCGAGATCGGCGAACCTAAATTTTTGGAGAGATGCTGGAGCCCGGTTGAACAGGACAGTCTCGAAAACTGTTGTGGCGTTATCGTCACCGTGGGTTCGAATCCCACTCTCTCCGCCTTTTGGGGCAGTGGCTCAGTTGGGAGAGCGCATCCCTCGCACGGATGAGGCCACGGGTTCAAATCCCGTCTGCTCCATCGATTTTTTCGATTGTCAGTGATTGGAACAAACTTGGGGACAGCACGGGACAGGTTTTCTGCTATATGACGATGGCGAGAAATCCTGTGCTGCTCAAGATTTTCGGAGAGATGCAGGAGCTGGTTGAACTGGCATGACTGGAAATCATGTGTGCAGGCAACTGTACCGTGGGTTCGAATCCCACTCTCTCCGCCATTATCACCTCTGTCGAGACTTGGCTATGCTAAGCGGGGAGGTAGCGGTGCCCTGAACCTGCAATCCGCTATAGCAGGGCTGAATTCCTATTGTGCGGCGAACTTCTTTTGAGGACTGGCCCAGGTAAGTGGTGATGAAGATTGGGTCCTGAGCAACTCACAATTATCAAACCCCGTCAGGTCCGGAAGGAAGCAGCGGTAGATAATCTGGGGGTGTGACGCAGGGAAGCCTGGTCGGAGCTAACTGCTTGGGTAACGCTTGGGAGAATTCGTCAAGCTCTAGGTGCATGGCCAGGATTTTTTTCATCCTCTCCCCCTCTCCTTTTGGTCAGATAAAATCCCTTGGGTCAACCCACTTCACGCGATGGGGGAAATTATGTCTTACGAGGTTTTAGCTCAGAAATGGCGTCCCCGATCATTTCAAGATGTAGTTGGGCAGACGCATGTGATAACAACTCTCAGAAATCAAATCCTATCGGATCGCATTGGTCACGCCTACCTGTTTTGGGGCCCGAGGGGAACCGGGAAAACAACCGTCGCCCGTATTCTCGCGAAAGCGGTGAATTGCCCCAATCGTCAGCAAGAGACCGAGTTTAGCCAAGAATCTATAGCTGAACCTTGCAACAGTTGTCAGTTCTGCTCAGAAATCTCTCAGGGGCGTTCGTTCGATGTCGTTGAGATGGATGCTGCCTCTAATCGAGGTATTGACCCGATCCGCGAGTTACGCGAGAATACTAAGCTAGCTCCCGCTGCCTGCCGTTATAAAATCTATATCATTGACGAAGCACACATGCTCACGCAAGAAGCGTTTAATGCCCTTTTGAAAACGCTTGAAGAGCCCCCACCACACGTCATCTTCATCCTTGCAACAACCGAACATCATAGAATTCCGAAAACAATTGTATCTCGCTGCCAAGATTTTGATTTTCGCTACATGGAACAGGATCAAATCATAGGGCGACTGCAAGATATCTGCGAATCTGAAAATGTCCAGATTGATACGCCAGGGCTATCGTTGATTTCCCTGCAATCGGAGGGCTGTCTGAGGGATGCCGAGAATTTGCTAGAACGACTGACCGCATCGATCGGGAAAGAACTCAATGTAGATAAGATTAACCAAATACTCGGGTTCGGTTCAAGTCATCTGATAAATGAACTGATTGATGCCATTCTGCGAAGTGACCTGCCAGCGGCCCTCCAATCACTCGATAAATTGGTGAAAAATGGGACAGACCTGACGCAATGTCTTCATCAACAGATTACCTGCTTCAGAAATTTGAGGCTCTTAGCCATTGGATCGAACTTAGAGAGTATAATTTCGGCATCCAAATCGGAAATAGCACTAATGAAAGAGAAAGCCCACCTCGCTTCTCCAGAACGTCTTTCCCGGATTATTAAAATTCTGATGCGAACAAGTAGTGAGATTAAGCAGCACGGATATGCACAAATCCATCTTGAATCTGCGCTGATCGATGCTTGCTCAATCCAAGAGGGTATCCAACTAACCAAGATTTTGAAACGGTTATCAGAGATCGAGGACAAAATTGATCGGGGAGAGGCTCCAAGTAGAGTCTATGTACCGCCAGCGATTTCCGAATCAACTGGGGGATCTCCGCCAAGGATCTCTGCGCCCACGCCAGTTTTAGAGTCCGCCACAGACTCAGAAATAGTAGAAAATCAAATTCCAAAATACAGGGCGCAATCATCTTCGGAAATTCAGATTGAGCCGGAGCCAGTTGCCACCGATACTTATGTGGCTGAAGACAGTGTGGAGCAGCCGCCTATCAAATCCGCTCTCGCGGAGGTACAGCACCTGATGTCCGATTCAAATGAGTTGGCAAAGATTTGGAAAAAGCTGTTGGCAGGGCTGCAAGATAAAGGCAAGATGCCATTATACGGATACTTGAAAAGCGCGATGCCGCAGCCAAATAATGAAGTAAAGGCAGCTCTATCAAGTAATGGGCTAGAATTGAAAGTTGCTTGTCCCCCAGCCTATACAGACTTAATTGATGACGGCGAGAAAACGTTGCTCACGGAGATGCTCGGTGAGCTACTTGGAACACCCGTTCAAATTAGTTTCGTGGCTTCAAGCGCGAATCCTCATGCCAATGCAACACTGCCTCCTTCTCGGCGGTCCCAAGAAATAACACCAATGATGTTACAGCACCAAGCTGAACGGGATCCGGAGGTCGCCCCGGCACTTAAGCTGTTTGAGGCAAAGATTCTTAAAATTGAACCCAAATAGCCTTTGTTGGAAGACATAATCTACTACTCCAAGAATAAATCCTAAGCGGACAAAGTGTGTTCGATACTTAATGATAGAATCTCGAACTGTAACTATTTAACAAGATCTACAAGAGGTCATCCCAATGAATATGAATAATCTGATGAAACAAGCGCAACAGATGCAAAAGCGCATGCTTGATATCCAAGAGGAACTTGCCACCCGCACTGTTGAAGCAACCGTTGGCGGCGGCATGGTAACAGCCGTTGTTAATGGTCAACAGGAACTCATGTCGCTCACAATCTCACCAGAGGTTGTTGATCCAGATGATATCGAAATGCTTGAAGATCTCATCGTTGCTGCAGTCAATGAAGCACGACATCAAGCACAAGAATTGATGACGCAAGAGATGAGCAAATTGACTGGAGGCGTTAAAATCCCGGGGCTGATGTGAAGATTGCGGGTAATAGATTCTGCTCTGTGGGTTGGAAAGCCTCGGTGAACGACTATTCTTACATTAACTGCCAATCCAAAATCCATAATCCTTTACTAAACTAGACTTCTCTGGCGCAGCGTACCGGAACCAAAACTCAGTATGCTCCATTATCCTGAACCGCTAGCACGTCTTATCAACGAGTTGCAAAAGCTGCCTACAATCGGTGCTAAAACAGCGCAACGTTTAGCATTTTTTATATTAAAAATGCCCGAATCTGACACGACTAAATTGGCACAAGCACTCTCCGAGGTAAAGACTCATCTGGACTACTGCTCGGTCTGTGGAAATATCACGGATCAGCAGCCATGTTATATCTGTACGGATACGAGGCGGGACCGCCAGACAATTTGTGTCATTGAAGAGCCAGACGATCTCTTGGCGATTGAGCGTACGCAGGAGTATAAGGGTTTATATCATACACTTATGGGTGTTTTATCACCATTGGACGGTGTGGGGCCAAAAGATCTCAGGATTGACCAACTTTTTCAGCGGATCGGCAGTGAAGACATCAAAGAGGTTATCCTTGCAACAAATTACACCACTGAAGGACAAGCAACTGCGCTCTATTTGACAAAACAACTCGAAAATCTTGAGATTACCACCACTCGAATTGCTTACGGCATTCCAGTCGGCGGTGATCTTGAGTATATAGATGCAGTGACGCTTGCTAAAGCTTTGGAAGGACGTCGTCGCATTTAAGTCCAAAACAGATAATGAATCGCATGCCTCGTAAACTGAAATTTGGCTTCTGCCTGTGGAGTTTGCTAGGGATCATGTTTTTCGGTTCGGATGGGTTCTTGGTTTATACGGATGCTGAATCCGATGCCAATTCGTCTCTGTCAACGTTAGTAAAAGAAACCTTTAGCGATGGCACATTCAACGCCAAACGTGCTTTTGCCTATCTAGAGAAGCAGTGTGAGTTTGGGCCGCGTGTACCGGGGACGACCATTCACCAAGAAACAGGAGCATATCTATTCGCAGAACTCGAAAAATATGCCGACGAGGTTGTGTTCCAACCTTTTAAGTTTCGGGATCAAGATAGAACGATCCAGATGAATAATATCTTGGCGCGTTTCGGGGATGATTCGGGTGGGAAGCTGCTCCTCGCAGCACATTGGGACACGCGCCCATTCGCCGATCGGGATCCCAATCCAGCCAACCGGAACACACCAATCCTCGGCGCAAACGACGGAGCTTCGGGCGTGGCAGTTCTGTTGGAGGTCGCGCGGGCTTTGAAATCTAAACCGCCTCCGACGCCAGTGATTATCGTCCTATTTGATGGCGAAGATTACGGCAGAACGGTTGGCACTATGTTCCTTGGCTCAACGCATTTCGCCAAGAATATGGACGGCTGGGACGCAGATTTTGGTATCTTGTTGGACATGGTCGGCGACCGGACGCTAGAGTTACCGATGGAAGGGTATTCGTGGAATGCGGCACGGGGTTTGACGGAAGCCATCTGGCGGCGGGCTGAAGAGTTGGGGTTACCGGCGTTTCAACGCAGACTGGGACCTGCAATTATGGACGATCATTTGCCGCTCATTCAGTCAGGGCTTCCGACAATCAATATCATTGACTTCGACTATCCGTACTGGCACACAGTGGAAGATACACCTGACAAATGTAGCGCGGAAAGTTTGGAGGTTGTCGGACATCTGGTGCTAGATATAATCTATTCGGGACTGTGATGTAATTGTAGGCGGGTTTTCTCTTATTGGGAAGCAACAACTCGTCATAATAAAATAAAAACTTTGTTTTGCTTAAGCATTAGAATTAACGAAATAGAGTAAATTGACAGTGAATACCTATCACAAACAATACGATGTCCTTGTTGTTGGCGCGGGTCATGCCGGCTGTGAGGCTGCGCTCGCTGCGGCACGGATGGGCTGCGAGACGTTGATTGTCACAATTAACCTTGACACTATAGCGAAGATGTCTTGTAACCCCGCAATCGGCGGGCTTGCAAAAGGGCATCTCGTCAAGGAGATTGACGCACTCGGCGGCGAGATGGCAAAGAACATCGACAAAACGGGCATCCAATTCCGCCAACTGAACACAAAGAAAGGTCCGGCAGTCCGTTCAAGCCGCGCGCAGGCAGACAAGTACGCGTACCAGTCTGAGATGAAACGTGTCCTAGAGCGGCAGCCCCGTCTCGACATCAAGCAGCTGTTGGTCGATGAATTATTGACTGAAAACGGGGTATGTATCGGAATATTGGGACACACCCAAACCGCCTACCTCGCCAAGACAGTTATTTTGACGACGGGCACATTCCTCAAGGGCTTAGTCCATCTCGGCGATGTATCCTACAGTGCTGGGCGGGCAGGGGAATCGTCGGCAGAAAAGCTATCGGAAAGTTTCCTGAACCTCGGATTTGAAATCGGTCGATTGAAAACTGGCACGCCGCCTCGTGTCAATGCACATACTGTAAACTTTGAGGTGATGGAAATTCAACCCGGCGATGTGCAGCCGCGCCCGTTTTCGTTTTCAACGAAACAAATCACGCAGCCGCAGATGCCGTGCCACCTAACATACACAAACGAAAAAACGCATCAGATTATTCGTGATAACCTCCATCGATCCGCTATGTACAGCGGCAGGATCACCGGCATTGGTCCCCGATACTGTCCATCAATTGAGGACAAAGTTGTCCGCTTCGCTGATAAAGATCGGCATCAGGTCTTCGTCGAACCGGAGGGCAGAGATACGGACGAAATCTACCTCAATGGTATCTCAGCAAGTCTGCCGGAGGATGTTCAGGTAGATATGGTACATAGCATCAAAGGCTTGGAGAATGCTGAGATTATGCGCTTCGCCTATGCCGTGGAGTATGATTTCGCACCGGCGACGCAGCTCTACCCAACCCTCGAAACCAAACAGGTAGAGAATCTTTACTTCGCAGGTCAACTCAACGGTACTACCGGTTATGAGGAAGCCGCCGCACAAGGATTGATGGCAGGGATTAACGCTGGCTTGAAGGTGCGCGGTGAGGAGCCGCTTATTCTCGACCGTTCCCAAGCATACATCGGCGTCCTTCTTGATGACCTCGTCACCAAGGATATCCGTGAACCGTACCGGATGTTCACTTCGCGCGCGGAGTATCGGCTAGAGCTACGTGAGGATAATGCAGACCTGCGATTGACGGAGATGGGACGTCAGATTGATTTAGTTGAGAATGACATCTACGAGCGTTTCCAGGCAAAGCGGCAACTAGTAGAGGCGGAAAAGAAACGTCTAGAACAGACGCGGTTAAAACCATCACTTGACACACAAATCCGCTTGAAATCGGTTGGAATTGACGAAATCAGTCAACCAGCTTCATTGGCGGAATTGCTCAAGCGTCCAGAAATTCACTATGAGCAAATCAAGCAGCTCACACCGCCCCCCCAGCCGATGCCCGAAGCCGTGGAGGAACAGGTCGAAATTCAGATCAAGTACGAAGGATACATTGATCGCCAAACGACGCAAATTCAACAGTTCAAAAAGATAGAGCACTTTCGGATTCCGGACGATTTTGATTATACCACAGTGTACAGCCTAAAAACCGAGGCGTGCGAACAACTTGTAAAGATTCGTCCAATCTCCGTTGGGCAAGCATCGCGCATCCCCGGTGTTTCGCCCGCCGACATTTCAATACTTATGGTCTGGGTCGAGCAGTACAAACGACAGATGCAGCCACAAGCATGATGCCCAGTCAATTTCGAGAAGAGCTACAACAGATACTTGTTCAGCACGGTTTTCCGTTGGAACCAGTGCAACTTGATCAGTTTGTCATTTATTGGTGTGAACTGAAACGCTGGAATTCACGGATGAACCTGACCTCGATTCGGACGGATCGAGAAATCATTATAAAGCATTTCCTTGATTCGCTAAGTGTGTTACAATGTTTTGACATCAAACCCGGAGATTCAGTAATTGATATTGGGACAGGCGCAGGTTTTCCGGGTCTGCCGATTAAAATTTATATCCCTGATATTAAGTTAGTCCTAGTTGAACCTTCATTAAAAAAGGTAAGTTTCCTGCGGTTCCTTATCTCTCAACTGAGCCGGAGCAGTCAATCAAACACTTCCAGCTCGTGGGAGAACCCCCGTATTGTCGCCCAGCGGGCTGAAGAATGCGCTACAAAGGGTCAACACATAACTGCTTACGATTGGGTCTTGACCCGTTATGTTGCTTCTATAGCGGATTCGGTGACTTACTGCCTTCCGCTATTGAAACCGAATGGAACGTGGGTTGCTTATAAGTCCCCTGATGTGCAGCATGAAATTCAGCAAGCAACCCCTAAATTACAATCACTGGGCGGTAGGGATCAATCTATTGTTAATAGTCATATCCCTAAGCTAAATCGGACTTACGTTGCCATACAACAAGGAGTTTGTTAGATGTTTGAAACATCAATCAGCCATAATAATGTGCCAGTTATCCGAATTGATGGGAAAATCATTGGGGGTGCAGCCAACGCGCTCAAACGGGAAATGGATAAACAGATTGAGCAGAGCAGAGGTGGTCTAGTCTTGGACATGGCGAATGTACCTCTGTTAGATAGCACTGCACTAGGAATAATTATCGCAACCTTGCAGTTCCTCAAGAAGATGGATGGGAAACTGGTCCTGCTCAATCCACAACACGCTGTCATCAACGTCTTGCAGGTCACACGACTCAACAGGATTCTCGAAGTTTATTCGGATGAAGAATCGGCAACGAGTGCCCTTGGCTCATAGCAGGGATTTATCATGAAACGTCTACGGCTTAGAATGGGGTTGCGCGGTCAACTCGTTCTGCTTTTTCTACTAGTATCGCTTATTCCCTTGCTTATTGTCGCTTTTTGGGTACACCGGGCCGGGATACGCGGGTTGACAGATGAAATCGAAACCAGACTCATCGAAATGGCTCAAGATAGGGTAGATCTGGCAGATCGTGTGATTAACGACCAGTTACGTCGGCTTCCATTGCGAAGCATAAGCCAAAAAGTTGTACGCACCAATAATGATAATAGTCCATCCTCCCTCAAGGGTGCATACGATGACTTGTTGAACAGTGTTACGGCTCTTGAAAGACGCGTCGGCGAAAATGGTCAAATCATTATTACCAACAGGAATCAGCAGGTGATCTTCGCTACCGATGATCGGTTACTCTTCCAGAAGATAGATGAACCGTGGTGGCACAAGACTTATAATAACGGACTTGGCTATGAGTTGATTGGCGATGTCCAATATGACACCGAAACGCAGCAGTATTCTTTGCCCATCAACTTGCCAATTCCCGGGCCTCCTTCCGAATCGAAAGTGGGCGGCGTGTTAAGAATTGTGCCCCCACTTCCAAAACTCCCAGAGGTAATCGATTCTAAAAAGGAGGGGATAGAAATCTGCCTTTTTGATGAGTTCGGACAGCTTATCTGCGCTCCGCCAGACGGCGGATACCACTTCGGGGAGCGTATTGAAATGAGTGACGCTGCAATGAGTGCAATTAATGCGGGTGATAAACTTCAGGGATCTGTTATGAAGGAGGAGACAGATGCACGAGGGGAAAAACGGGTCTATGGATGGGCTCGCACCAGAGAATGGGAACCAAGAGCTCCTGAAGGACAAAACTTCGCCCATCGGAGGAGATTAGGCTCGCAAATTAGGGGGCAAAACTTTACCAATTGGAGGGTGCTAGTTTCAATACCCACCTCATTGGCTTTTAAGGGAGTGACAGAATTCACAAAGGGTGTCTTGTCATTTACGCTGATTTCCTGTTTGGTCGTCATTGCGATCGCCCTCGTGGTTTCCCATCGTATTGTGACGCCGATTCGGCAAGTTACGCGAGCAGCGCGATCGATTGGTCGAGGAGAGTTCGATCAGGAAATCCCAGTCACTGGTAGTAACGAAGTCGGCATTCTGGCGGAAGAATTTAATTCAATGCGGTGGAACCTCAAAAGTGCGGTCGAAAAGTTGACCGAAGAAGAAAAAAAGATGACCGCTATCGTCAATAGTATCGCTGAAGGCTTAATTCTTGTGGATTCAGGCAACCGAGTACTCCATATTAATCCCGCCGCTGAACGTCTACTCAATCTCAGTGCAGATAGCATCAATAATGATATTGCTGAGATTATCCAAAACGATGAACTGATTAACATTTTTGAAGAGGACCAACGCCAAATTCTCCGGCATAAACCAACGGATCAAATTCTCTCAAAGAACGAGGGGATAAATCTCATATCCGAGGTTACGTTGGCTCGTTACGATGAGAAACTGGTACTCCGCATTATTGCCAGTCCATTCCTAGACGAAAACGGATTGATTCTGGGGACGGTCTATCTTTTTGACGATATTACCCGCGAAAAAGAGATTGATCAGATGAAATCTGACTTCATCTCGCTTGTCTCTCACGAATTGCGTACGCCACTGACCTCAATCATCGGTTTTGTTTCCTTCATTCTAGATGGCAAAGCGGGTGCAATCAACGATAGACAGCGAAATAGCCTTGCTCGCGTCCAGCGGCAATCGAAACGACTTGCCGCACTTATCAACGATCTGCTCGATATTTCCCGAATCGAGTCTGGGCGGATACAAATGGATCAGGCACCGATTTCGCTTTTAGAGACTGTGACGCAGCGCATTGAAGAGATTCGTCCGCAAGCCGATGAAAAATCAATTCAGTTGGACCTGACCACCCCTGAATCGGTGCCTCAGATTCTCGGCGACGAAGCGCGGATAGGCCAAGTATTTACAAACCTAATTGGCAATGCTATCAAGTTTACACCGAATAACGGCGAAGTAAACATCAAAGTTGAAGCCGATGGGAATCTTTTGCACGTTGAAGTCATTGACACAGGCCCCGGTATCCCCCCGGAGGAACGCCAAAAGATATTCGACAAGTTTTACCAACTCAGTGACATTAGCACACGTCAGCAAGGCGGATCCGGTTTGGGGCTATCAATCACCAAAAGTATTGTTGAGGCACACGGCGGGAAATTGTGGATTGACGATGGAAATCAAGGCAAAGGGAGCAATTTTCAGTTTGTGCTACCGCTCATCAGAGAAGATGATAATTCAAAACGTAAAGAGTAAGGGAGCTTAAAATAATGGCTGAAACAATCCTCGCCGTAGATGATGATATCGATATTCTTGAGTTAATCCAAATGAGTCTGACCGCTGAAGGATTTGATGTTATCACGGCAAACGATGGGATGGGTGGGTTAGAAAAAGCCAAAGCCTATTTACCGGATCTCATTCTTCTTGATCTGATGATGCCGGTGATGGATGGGTTTGAGGTTATAGGTAAATTGAGAGCAGATGAACAAACCCGGGGCCTTCCTGTCATCATGCTCACGGCGCGAGCGCAAACGCACGAGAGAGTTCAGGGATTACATGCGGGGGCAGATGACTACGTCACAAAACCTTTCGACCTTGATGAGTTGACAGCACGAATTGAAGCTGTACTCGGACGAACCCTCCCGACCAAATATATCAATCCACTCATCAGTACAATGGGAGATTGGTTTACTGAAGAAGGGGTTGAACAACTCGCTTCGCATCTCGAAACCGCAGCGGTGATACAGCAGAATTTGATACCCCAAAAAGCACCGGATCTGCCCGGATTTGATATCGCTGGTTGCCTGCGGAGTTCAATGACAGTGTCCGGCGATTTCTACGACTTCATTTTGTTAGACGATAATCGCTTAGGCATAGCAATCGCCGATGTTCGCGGAAAAGGGATTCCCGCTGCTTTATTGATGGTTATGATTCGGACAACCCTTCGGCTTATCTGCCGTGAAGAGACTTCGCCCGACGCTGTCCTCAAGCGCATCAATGACCTCCTAGCAATTGATACGGATCCAGATCTATTCGCAACAATGGTCTACGGGATTTTAGATTCAGCAGCGATGACCTTTACCTATTCAAGCGCGGGGCATAATTATCCGTTGCATCTAAAAAATGGAGGAACAGAAGTGGCACAACTAGAGGTCGGAGGGATGATATTAGGAACTTTTGATTATGCGACCTTTGAATCGGAAACGATTCACTTTGCCCCGGGTGATGAAATCCTCCTCTACACAGACGGAGTCACCGAAGCGGAGCGGAAATCCGATGAGACCTTTTACGGTGAAGAACGGCTTGCCGCAGTTCTTCAATCAAAGGGCGATCAATCTGCTGAAACACTCTGCCAAACCATTGAGACAGCACTCCTGAACTTTACCGGAACAGACCATCGGGACGATGATGTCACCATTGTCGTTATAAAAGCAACAGACGAAAAGGAATAACAGCGTGGGCCCGACAACCGAGCAAGTCATTCGCCTTGACCTCCCAAGCTCAATGCAGTATGTTTACTTGTTAGATACGATCATCCTCGAAATCCTCAAAGAGATGGATTTTGATCAGGAAACGAGTGAGCAAGTAACCCTGGCAGTCATCGAAGCCGGAACAAATGCAATCAAGCATGGGAATCAAGAAGATTTGAGTAAAAGTGCCCACTTTGAGTTCATCGTCCAGTCTGACAAGCTCACGGTTATCGTTCAGGACGAAGGGAAAGGGTTCAAGCGGGAGGAGGTTCCGGATCCGTTAGATCCGGCAAATCTCTTAAAAAGTAGCGGTAGAGGCATTTTTCTGATGGAAACCTATATGGATTCCGTCACTTTTGAACAATCAGGTACAATCATTAGAATGGTTAAGCATAAACCATCGGGTGATAAGCAACAAACGTAACTTCAACCCCGAAAACAGAGACGAGAATCGTAGTAACTTAAGTTAGTTTATAAAAAAAACAGAGCAGCCCCATGGGTTGATCATCACTCCAACTTTAAGGAGACCATCAAATGACTGTAGATATTCGTAAAAAAGAAGGGATCACAATTCTGGATATTGAGGGAAGGATTATAGGGTCTGATAGTTTAGCCCTCAAGGAAATCATTGATGAACAAGTTGATGATGCTGAAGAGGGAGACGCTAGAATCCTGCTGAACCTCGCGGATGTACGTATGGTGGATAGCTCCGGTCTTGGCATTATCGTTGCCTCCTATACAGCCGTTCAAAGAAAAGGTGGACGCATTGCCTTACTGCATCCTGGCGGAAACATTAGGAGCTTGATTGTCATGGCAAAGTTAGTTACCATCTTCGATCGATATGAGGACGAAGACGAGGCTATCGCCAGCTTCTACAAGTCCAATAACTAACCTCCTTTGCGGGATGATAACGATAACACTGTTCATCGCGGATTGACAAATCCCGGTATATTTTTTAAGGTCAGGGGATGGTGAATCAGCCAAGCGAGTTAGTAACTGGGGATTCACCGCTCCCTTCACAACGAGCGATACGTGTGATCGTTCACCAATTTTACAGATAAGTAGCTCCTGTTGGAGTTGACGACATTTCATAGAAGAGGGAATGCGATCACTGTGGCATTGTACAAAGATAGGCATCGTGAACTGTGGAATAAGTGTACAAACTGTGGGGAGCTTGTATTTAAGCAGGCACTAGAACGTAACTCCTATATTTGTCCAAATTGTGATTACTATTCCCCAATGCCCGCTGATGGTCGTATTCGCTATTTATTTGATTCGGAGGCAATATTCAATCTTCACCCGGCTTCAATCGACAAGCAGCTATTAGATGCCATTGGCATGACAGATCTCGTGCATCAAAACAGATTTCCAGATGAATCCCAATGGCTGATTTCCGCGGGCGAGGGTACAATCTCAAATTGTCCGGCAGTTCTTGTTGTTGTTGCACCCTACGCTGTTCCACAGCGTGTCCATTTCGTAACGTTACTAGTTGCAACTCGGACTGCATTAGAAAAAAAGCTGCCATTTATCACTGTTTATCCAAGCGATACGCTTGCTAAGAGGAGGTCCGATCCGCCAGAGCAACCGGAATTGTCGCCCACTGAAATTACATACCTGACCATTGAAATGGATCATTTGTCTCAAGCCCGTTTGCCACAGATTACGATTCTCACAGATCAAGACCGTCAGACGGGATTCTTAACACAATTTCCACTGGGGGATGTCGTACTTGCAGAACAGAACCGTATGTCTGGAAGTTCATCTGACAGACGCACCCACTCATCGCGTGGAGAGTCTGCCCAAACTAGGTCTTCATTATCTAGCTATACACCAACCGATGTGAGCATAGATGACTACGTTCAGCGTCAGGATCTACCGGTAAGATTGGGTAAATTACTTACTTTCTTTGCTAAATGAACTTATTACGTTTGCCTCACTATATTTTACGCATCGCGCTTCAGAAAAGGAAAATGAAAAAAAAGATACCATTATTAAGCCTACAATTGCTCGTTATACTACTATTTGCAAATCTGGGGTGTTCAACGCTTCAAAATACGTTTGAAACAGCGTTTCAGAGTGAACGTATTGTTCCTGTTTTTGATCCAGAGGCGACCATCCTCATGAGATCAGGATCTGCTGCGTATGTCAAAAACGGTATCACGGCAATAGCAGTTCCTTTGAACGATGTCAAAGAGGTAGACGCTTTTGGCATTATTGTGTTCAACAGCACAGATCACTGGATCTCGTTGCGGCAAGAGGATTGTTCAATGCTCGATCAATCGGGCAAAGTCCATAAGCCCATTCATAGATCTCAGCACACATTTTATCTCGGAAAGAATTTCACGCCGAAGATGCCGCCTGAATTCCGAGAGGATTTTCGGGACAACCGCGTACTTCGTTCTATGGGAGACTTCGTACCACTGCCGAGCGAAGACATAGAAAAAACAACCATTATGCCAAAACGTCGGGTGCGGTTCTTCCTGTATTTCCACAAGCGTAGCGTTGAATTCTCAAATTTTCGGATTATTGTTCCCAAAGTCCACAGCGAATTTACCGACATAGAAACCACGTTCGTATTTAAGTTTGAGGTCCAAAAAGGCTAAGCGGGTGTGCAAAAAGTGGTAAGCCGCTCACCGTCGGAAAAGGATCCTCGCTTCCGGGGCATTTAGCCATTGGTTTGCTGTCTACCTCAAACGTCAAGAGAGCCTTGCGGTGCTTTCCTCCGATTTCTCACACACGCTCTAAATAGACCAACAAATGAGCAAATGGACTTTCCTGCCTCTTCTGGTGTTCCTTCCCTTCTGTTTGAGCTGTGCTGCCCCAACACCGCCGGTGAATAGTAGAACCAAAGCAAATCTGAACTTGACTGAGACAATAACGCCCCCCCAAATTGTTTCCTCCATCCAAGATCTGCTCGTCCCCCCTATACTTGGTGTGAACCAACTTCGCGCGATAGGCGGCTCCGGTCAGGGCGCGGGACAATTCTTGCAACCAGCCGGGCTCGACCTCGATCATCGGGGAATGCTCTATGTAGCCGACTCAGGAAACAACCGCGTCCAAGTTGTCGATAGCGAAGGCAACTTCGTATCAGAATATGGTGTGCGCGGCTGGCGGACAGGAGAATTTGATAACCCGACGGATGTTGCTATCAATTTCCAACGCACTGAACTCCTCTATGTCGCTGACACGGATAACAATCGAATCCAATACTGTAACTTGGTAGATAGAATCTTTTACACCATGGCGGGCAGTAGGTTGGGAGGTAGTGATGAAGATAATGATAGGGACGCTGAAATTGAGTTTGATCTGCCGGGCGGCGTTAGTGTCGGACGGAACGGAGAGGTTTGTGTCGTTGATACGGGAAACCACCGGTTTGTCTCGTTTAACACAGATGGCATTCGTGTATTGATGCGTGGAAGTTTTGGTGGTGCTAGACAACAGTTTCGTGACCCAACAGACCTTGTCGCAGACCCACACGGGAATATCTACATCGTCGATTCTGGCAATCATCGGATCAAGAAATACGACTTCAGCGGCAACCTCGTCCAGATATGGGGAGCTGAGGGGAAAGGCCTAGGACAGTTTCGAGAACCGCGTCACATCGACATTGACCGTTGGGGATATCTCTATGTGACAGACTGGGGGAATCAGCGCGTACAGGTTTTCACAAAGGAGGGAGAGACTGTAATGGCATTTGGAGATGAATCGCTTGTTGAACCGGTCGGTATCGCGATTTTCAAAAATGACCTCGCTTTCGTCAGCGATGTTGCCGAGAATGACATTAAGGTTTTTCAGATTGTCTATCGTCCCTGATATTGGGTGCAGCATAGCGAAGGTTTGTTGATTCCCAAAGCTAGAGTAAGGATGATAATTCACACGAAGTACAAAATACGAGGAGGACATATGCAATTAACCGATGAGCAACTAGCAACTTGGAAGCGTGATGGCAGTATAGTTGTGCCCAATGTCTTTCCCCCGGAGAGTTTTGCTCCAGCGTTAGAGGCGGTCGAGCGCAATGCCTATGGAGGACTGACTTATGCCGAATATCGAGCAAAATGGGAGGAAAATCCAACAGAGATTCAAGATCGTTACGAACAGACATCACCCATGCAAAGATTGGCGGGTCCAATGGGGGGTGCGGTCCATTTTCCCACCGGTCTACCGGCAGTCGATAAGCTGTTGGAGAATGAGGATTATCTTGATTGTGCCTGCCAGTTGTTGGGAACGGACGAGATACGGCTCGGCTATGGGCAAATTTTCTTCCGAGAGGGGTTGACTGATACTCGATACAGCGAGAACCCTTGGGAGGGCTATCATATCGACAACGGCACCAATTCACAACTGCCGCCACATCCCGATTGGGAACGGTACAACTACCTACTTTCTGGGATTATCCTGCACGATATTGATGAAGAGGGCGCACCTATGCTGGTCTGTCGTGGGTCACACAAACAGCTAGCGTCAATGTACGATCGTCACGGGGGACGCGCAGGGGGAATGGGTTTGTCAGATCTCCGAGAGTGTGAGGAGTTGACTGAACCAACCCCGGTTACCGCCAAAGCCGGAAGCGTTGCTTTCCGCTCCAGCTATCTAGTCCATGCCGCTCAACCGTTTGCCGACAAACAACGGCAGCGCGGGTGGATGGGTTTTCACTTCCACCGTGCGGACAACGCAGACTGGTGCCACACCACACGCCCCGTTCCCGGTTGGACAACCCCTGAATTTGTGAGTTTCGTAGCCGATACCACCCCCCGCGCCCGTCACCTGCTCGGTTGGCCCAATCCGGGTGATCCCTATTACACTGAAGAAGCACTTCAACGCCTCGCTAACGCCTACCCCGGCATCGATCTAGGCCCATATCGGAACGCTATGACGGTGTGACAAGACGGTGGATGGTAAACTTACAAAGGTGGACTATTTCGCGCTGCTGTTATGAATATCCCAGAAGTATTCGTTGAGAGTTGATGTCGAAATAAGGGCCGGCCCGCTCCTTGATCGGGATTGGCTAACTCTACCATGCCGGCAGCTATTGTCCATTATGATATACTGTCGATTGTACAAGAGGAATAATAAAGATGAGAAATTATTGTGTTACATCAAGCCTTTTCGTTATCGTTTTGTTTGCACTGTTGACCTCGCCCCAGGCGACTCACGCCCAAGATGGAGCCACAGAGACTGACCTAGAAGCATTGGGCACCAAGTTGAAGGCGGCTATTGCCAGCGGTGAAATGACCGAAGAAGAAGCGTCTGCCGAGTACGAAAAAGCGGTTGGAAGGCTCAAAGGAGCAAAAACCGGGAAGGGCAAAGACGACAAAAGCTTGAAAGCACCAGCAATAAACGGTCTGCCCTGCTCGCCAAACGTACCAGATGGCGTAGATCCAATCGATGGCGTCTCGTTCGATTCCAACCATATTGTGTGCATTAAAGTGACGATGGATCCACACGATTTCGAGCGGTTGACGGAGGAAACCCGCTTTGATGGTCCTGGAAATGACTTCGAGCAAATATGGTCGGATTGTTCACAAGCCTGGCCCTCAACGTATAACTGGTATCGGGCAGATATTGAGATTGATGGCGTAAGCCTATCAGAGGTAGGAATTCGTAAGAAGGGCTTTGTTGGCTCCCAGTACTCGCCGGTGCCAGCTTTGAAAATCAAGACTGACAAATACGTGAAAGGTCAATTCCTTGGCGACACCGAGCGAATCACACTCAATAACAACGGCGGAATTATCCCCCGTATGGCGGCCTGTCTGACCTATGAAGTCTTCGCCGCGGCTGGCTATCCTGCGCCCCAGTGCAACATAGCAAATGTGATGGTCAACGGTCAGCCAAAAGGGCCCTACGTGCATATTGAAGCCATCAAGAAGCGTTTCCTGCGTCGCGCCTTTGGTGACAATACCGGCTCCCTCTATGAGGGGACGCACACCGACTTTGTCGAAGCATGGCTGCCGCGTTGGGAGTGCAAGACCGGCGATACCGACACCAGTTATGCGCCGCTAGCAGGTATTGCCCAAGCCCTACAGAAGCCCGATGGCGAGCTTGTCAATGCGCTGTCTTCCGTGCTGAACATCGATCGTTACATCACCTTTTGGGCACTTGAGGTAATTGTGAGTCACGTCGATGGCTACGGTGCCGACCGCAATAATTTCTACGTCTATTTTGATCCGACCGATGCTGACCGCGCCGTTTTGATACCCTGGGGAGCCGACAAGACATTTCTTGGTGATTTTAGTCTAGATGGGTATCTGACAGCCGATCTGCCACGGCGTCTCTCCCGCATACCAGCTATAGCCATTCGCATGGAAAATGAACTCAAAAGATTGCTCGACGAGGTGTGGAACGAGGCCGCCCTCCTAGGGAGCATTGATCGCTACAGTGCACACGTAAAGAGTGCACAGCGGGACGATGGCTACGACACTAAGATTGAAGGCCTACGCACTTGGGTGAGAAGTCGTTCTGATCGGGTCCGCGAGATGCTCCGCCTCGGACTCCCTGTGGGCATGGAAAAATCACTCCCTTGTACAAACGAACGTGCGGATGGCAAATAACGATAGCTGGCTCTATCAGTGGATAGCAATCCCATTTTCTGCAGCGATTCGGCGAACATTCGCGTTAGCAAGTGGAATCTTTTCCATCGGTAAATGTTCGATCAGACCGTACCCTTCCGGATATAACCCATCAAATCTTCTGAGTGCCTGCACAAGATCTAACTCCCCTTCACCGGGCATCTCCTCATTAATATGGAGTACCAAGCCATTTTCCACCTTAATGTCTTTGACGTGCGCCACGGGGGCGATTGGCCCCATCATATCAAAGATATGGTTCAACCGATCGGTGCTATTATAAACCTGCTGAAGCGTCTGAAAATGGTTGACAAAATCCATAACGATCCGCAGGCTATCCAAACCAACAGCATCAACAACTGCCTTGCATGTTTCGGGCGAGTCCATTATCGAAACGGCATGGGTCTCAACAATAATGGTCACTCCTTCCGCATCTGCCTTCTGAGCAATCGGTGTTAGTGTCTCGATTAGACGTTCCATGCTTTCGGGCAGGTGATTATCCCGGTGTGATGTCCATGCTCCATCGGGATTCAGGCTTCCGGGACGGATGAGGCAACTATGTGCGTTAATCTGCCGCGCAATCTCTACACCTCGATTAATCCTTCTGATAACTGCCTCCCTGACAGCTGGATCAGGATCAAAGAGGCATTCGCCGTAAGTGAGGGCGAATTGAACTAGATCTAACTCCTCTCCTACCATGAATTGATTATACTTTTCACAGTCCGCCGTTGTTACATCAAAAACATCGTCGCTACTGAAATGAAATCCGAATCCTGTGAACTCCAGTGCCCGAATCGCTTCCATCTGTTCTTTTGTAAATGTGCGGAAATTCCCCGGCAACATGCCCACAATTCCGAGTCTCATCTAAGCCTCCATCTCATTGGTTGATTGGTTCATTAATGAATTTTTGAACGAGTGTAGGGAACGCAGATCTGCGTTCCCTACTTCTGGTTTTGACATTTTACAGCGGGGTAGCAAGTTCCTGCGCCAATACCTGAAGGTTATAACCTTCCTTGCGAACGCGAAGATCGTAGTAAAGCATTGTCGTTGATATAATTTTGAACGGTTCGATAAGGAGCAGCAGGCAAAGAGAAAAAAGAGAAAAAAGAGAGGATAATAGAATGGAAGAATTAGCAAGGGAAAGGATAAGCGGGAAGAGTGCCACAAAGGTTTGTACGCCTGTAAGTGATACAACAAGGATGAAGGTTTTTTGAAAAAATCCTTTGACGAGCACGCGACTCCGCTTGAGTGCTCCGAATCCACCTTCTCTCTCAATTATAACAACAGGCGCAGCCAAGCAGAACCAGACATAAGCGACGATTCCTGGTATGACCACTATCAAACCGATGCTAATTGCAAACGTGAAAAGCAGAAGTGCTCCGAGCAGTGGAAAGAGCGAATTTAAAATTCGTGAGTACGCTTGCCCAACACTGACCAACTTCCCTAGCAAATTCTCCGAAATTACAACGACCCCAGCCGCCGTCACAATCGAAGACTGGAATGCAATAAGTGCAATATATTGCGTGCCTAGGAATTGTAAGTATTCTGTTTTTCCAATCTCAGCACATAAGAGCCAAACAGCTTGAAAAGCTAACCCCCCAATCAGCGTGCCGGGCGCAGCAATTCCAACCAATTTCACAAAGTTCACTCGATAGTGGCGTAGCGCGCTGAGGAAAATCTGCCTAACGCCCATCGGCTGGAACTGATATGTATCCACGGTTGTCCGACCTCAACTCATTGAGATATGCCTCAAGCTCTTTATCTCGCGGATCCAATTGGTACGACTTTTCTAGATAATCAACTGCGGTATCATGTTGGCCAATTTTCATGTACAATGCGCCGAGGTTATAGTAGGGACGCGGGTACGTCGGTTTGATGTCAATCGCTCGCAAGTAGTGGTCGCGCGCTCTCATGAATAATTCCTTGGTTTTGCCGATGACTATGTTCATAGTGACATCTTCATCAAATTGTTGGGTATAGATATACGCGTCAATCGCTTGGGCTTTTTTGTTAATCGCTTCAGTCACATCTGGTTTATCCGATCTCATCACAATATAACCGGAGCCGACTTCTGTTATTGCTATCTCCAATTCATGGACAGCTTCAGCCGGTGTTTGATTTGTCAAGTCCGTTTCCCAAGAGGGCCAGTTCGGTCCAGCGTAATCAAGTCCATATTCGTAGCAGGTTGCTCCAAGATCATTATGGACTTCGGCGTTGTCTGGCCGCATCTCTAAAGCCGCTTCATAAATCTGGATAGCCGCAGTATGTCTTTTTGCGTTATGGGCTACCGCAGCTTGCTCACGCAAACTCTTAAATTCCTGCCCTTCCAAATTGATGGCTTCCCGTGTTGCCATCTGATCGTCGTTCTGCATCTTAATCTTAAGAAGAACAACTACAATGAAAGATAAACAAAGGAATATAATTGTTGGCAATTGTAAACGCATCTTTTCTCACCTCTTGTCTTTAGAATATTGTCTGAATCGCGGATTAAGCAGATGACACAGATTTCGCGGATTATTGTCTGAATCAGGACGCTCAGGATTTAAGGATGTACGGGATTATATGACTCAAATTGACACCCAAAAAAGATATGTCTGGGGAAAATCCATAATTAGCAACTTATGAGCAGTTTTCACATAAATATCAACATAACCTAGTTATCAGAATTGACAGAATTATAATTATAAACACCTTGAAACGGCTGAAGTTGCGATTCGTCTATGTTCAGCGGACAACTAAATCAGACAACTCTCCATGCCTACCGTCCCGCTCAAAGTAAAGACTAATCCGTTGAGGGGGGTGTAATTGATTTATGATACGTTTGAAATCTTCGAGCGAATTCACCTTGAGACTGTTAATGCGGTAAATGAGATCGCCTCGTTTCAATCCGCGCTCCGCCAATGTGCCTTTTGACTGGATCTTTGTAACAAGGACACCATGTTGCGTGTATTTTTTTGTCTGTTGTCGATTTAATTGTTCAATTGTGATACCCCAGCCGGGGACGGCGTAACTCCATTGAAGTTCCCGTACTCTTAGGCGCAGATCTCTGCGTTTCTCATCACGGAGCATTCGGAAGGTTGTTGTCTGGTTTTCGCGGAGGAGACGAGTAATTGCCAAAAATGTCTCTGAATTGGTTATCGGTTTCTGGTCTATCGCTTCAATGATATCGCGGCGGCGGATGCCTGCTGCTTCTGCTGGACTCCCCTTTTTTACCCCCGCGACCAACACACCGAGCCCTTCTTCCAAATCGAGTGCGTCCGCTAATCTCTGCGTTAAATCTTGGGGTTCAATCCCAATTTCCGGTGGCACAACTGCCCCATAGGTCACCAATCGATTGACAACCTTTTGGACGATATTAACCGGAATGGCAAAACCGACGCCTTGTGAACCCCCGCTCGTGGAATAGATTGCCGTGTTAATTCCAATCAACTGTCCGTATAGGTTGACGAGTCCTCCACCGCTATTTCCCGGATTAATGGACGCATCCGTTTGGATGAGGTCACGGTATAGTCGATCATCCGTCTTCAGGGAGCGCCCCGTTGCACTCACCACGCCAACGGTGACAGTCGGGCTTGCATCTTCAACCATAGTTGCAAAGGGATGTCCAATCGCAATCGCCCATTCTCCGATCAGCAGATCCTCAGCATTTCCTAACTCAATCGCTTCTAGTTCTGGTATATCAACTTTTAAGACAGCAAGATCTGTAAGGAAGTCCTCCCCGACAACTTCGGCACTCGCTTCCCGTCCGTCTGAAAGGAGTACCGTCGTCGAGTCCGCCCCCTCAATAACGTGCTGATTGGTGATCACATAGCCTTGTCGGTCAAAAATCACTCCAGATCCAAGTCCATGTAGGGTGCGCCGTTGTGGGACTTGGAAAGGGAAATCGAAAAACGGTGCCCACTGCTCGCCAAAAAACGGAGACACACTGACCATCTGCGTTGTCGTCCGCGTTGTGCTGATATTGACAACCGCAGGACTTGCATACTCAACGGCATTGACGATGGCGTTCCGCCGGGAAATTGAGACATCCGCTTGTCGCTCTGACTTCGATTGGGCTTCCCCTGTTTGCGGATTCACGATAAGCAAACAGAGGAGTAAAATGTGAAGCGCAAAATTCTTATAGATATTGAGGCTTCGTTGAATACATAACTTCAAAGATATTATCTCCGTGTGCTCGAATTTCTTTTAAGCTATTCAATAAAACACACTGCTCTTGGCTCGTTATTACAGGACAGTTATAATATCTGTTTGTATATTTTAGAGGGCGCGATTTTTCGATTCGATTTTGGACAAACTCAAAATGTTTTATCAATCTATCGTACAAATAATCGTTAGAAAAATCGACAATATGGCGTGCAATGGGACAAATTGCTTGTTGAAAACTTTTGTCGATTTCAACACCGATACTATTGCGTCCCGATGTCATCGCCGCCGCAACCGTGGTTCCCGTGCCTAAAAACGGATCGAGTACCACATCGTCCTTCACAGAGTACATATTAATCAGTCGATACGCCAAATCGAACGGAAATGCTGCACTCCTCCATCGCGACATCGCATTGAAAAGTTTCTGTCTTGTTCCCTTAATATCTGTCCAAATATCCGAATACCAGCTATTCCGCTCCTCCCAAAACAGCGCACTTTCGCGTCTGTTCCTTTTTTCTTCCTCTGTCTTAAATTCTCTTTTAGAACCTTTCCTCACTATCAGAATGTACTCGTGTTCTAGAGTTACATAGGCACCAGCAGGCAGCATACCCGACCCCATAAATTTATTAGGGGCATTGGTCTGTTTGCGCCAGAGGATATCCGGTAGTGCTGAAAATCCGATATCTAAGAGATAATTCAAGATCCGTGCATGATTCGGATACAAACAAAAATCGTCTTTTACCTTCCGCGTTGCATCGCCGATATTAATGCAGGCAAATCCACCATCCCTTAGAACTCTGAACAGTTCGTCCCATACAGGATTGAGAATTTCGTGCATCAGCTCATAAGCCTGCTTGCCCTCGCCACACGCTAACGCCTTCTGAATTTCTGGGTTCTGTTTGCCAAACATATCATCCCACATGTCAATCATGGGATATGGTGGAGAGGTAACTACCAGATCAACGCTTTCTGAAGCGACCTCTTTCAAATCTCTCGCATCTTGAAAAAAGATCTTATGGATAGTTTTCATAGACAGGCTCGTGTGATGTGGTGTGAAAGCAGCCGATAAAGGATTGTTGGATTCACTGAGTGATAGGGGGCCGCCTCCAAACGGCATAGCGTTATCACATATAGCTTTTTAATTGACGGGAAAATTTGGCCTAGGGTTTATTATATGCCTCTCAACCAACCGTTGTCAACGACAGAAATTTGTAAAGTAGGGCTATTCAGTTTTCGGCTTTTTAACCATTTGGGGCGAAAAGGCGCAACGAGGGAATCGCTTGGCCGGTGAAGTATCGGGATTGGGAAATCCCTCTCACAGGAGAATTATAGTGGATCTTAGAATTAATGAGACACGCCAAAACGGGGCGGCTAGGAGACCGCCCCTATCATTCTCCTGTTGGGTAGCCCCCCTATTTCCCCCCGCTAGCGGGGGGATAAAGGGGGGGGCCGATGCGGTGCGGTTAGGAAACCGAACCTACCGGGGTGCGAAAGTGTCTATTTATTTTTAGAATTTACTATAAATGAACCTATTTGTAACCTAAGTTGCTAGTTATTGAAAATCCGTCAGAACTGTAGGTCGAGATTCATATCTCGACACAAAACCGTCGATTTTGGAAAATCGACCTACAAAAATGATACAATTTGCACAGGGATTAGGGGCTATTGGTTGGAATAGGACCGCTACTAGCAACTTGCGTTATTTGTAAAGTATTCAGATAACGTCCAACCGAAAAGATTTCTCACCTACAATCTTCTACTCTTTACTATATTCGTCGAATTTTTTTGTCGTTGGTGGTATAATAATCCCCATGAAAACAATCAATGTAACCGTCTACTCTGACTATGTTTGTCCGTACTGCTACATCGGTGCGGCGCGAGTACAGCAACTACAACAAGAATACGATCCGCCGATTGTTTGGAAGAGTTTTGAGCTTCACCCGGAAGCACCGGCGGGAGGGATCCCACCATCAATGTTTTATCAGAATAATTCAAATCTCAAACGGATTTCTGACAACGCTCAACAGTTGGCGGCGGATGCTAGCTTGCAACTCGGCGACCATGTCATCTATTCCAATTCTCGACTTGCGTTAGAGTTGGGTGAATTTGCTGAGCAATCCGGGAAGGGCGAAGCGTTCCGAGCAGCACTATTCGACTCGTACTTCCAACGAATACAGGATATGGGAGATGAATCTGTGCTTTTAGATGTCGCTGAGGAAGTTGGACTTGCTAGAAAAGCAGCGGCTGAGTGCCTCTCCGAACGTACGATGAAAACTCAGGTCGATTTACAGATACAGGAAGCAAGAGGATACGGTATCACCGGGGTCCCAACATTTATCATTGGGAAATATATGGTTGTCGGTGCCCAGCCTTATTCGGTGCTCAAACAAGCGTTTGAGCTAGGGTTGGAAGAAGAGGAATCTCGCTAAATTATAGTAGATGTTAGAATTAATGAGACACTCTTAATACACAGCCAACCCCCTAAATCCCCCAACTCCCCTGACAAGGGTTTCCCCCTGATAAGGGGGACTAAGGTTGCACGCCTTCCAAAAGAAGAAAAAGGGTTCCTCCTGACAAGGGTTTCCCCCTGATAAGGGGGACTAAGGGGGTTAAGGGGATCTTCTCCAACCCCCCGGCCCCCTTGTCAGGGGGAGACCTCAACCCCCCTGGCAAGGGGGGCTAGAAACCGCCCCCCTTGCCATCCCCCAACCCCCTTGATAAGGGGGGCAGGGGGGTTACATGGGGGGTTCAGAGGGGTTCAGGGAGACTTTGAAGTTTTCGCGCCGGTTGAAATTATTGGTAAATGTATCCTTATTTCTCGTGTTTACTATAATCCGAATGTTTTGAAGGATGTGAAACGAAATTTACTCACTTGGCAGTTTTCAGTCCAATCAATCAGGAGGGAGGGACATCATGAGCCTAGAGACGAAGTATGATATCGATCAGATGATGGAGGAGTGGCGGATTAACGGCTTTGTCGTCTTCGAGAATCTGATACCGACAGAAATGATTGACCGTATCCTTGAGGCGTGGATACCGATTCGAGATCGCGACATTGAGCGGCAGGGAAAGTATCCCTCCCGCGGCTATCATCGCTATAACGTGCGCGTACCTTTCGAGCGCCCTTTTGTGGATCCGGCGATTTTTGAGCATCCCGCCCTCGTTGCGTTTCTGGAGCGTGTGCTGGGTCCCGATTATGTGTGGACACATTTTGACTCGAACATACCGCTGCCGGGCACAGATTATCAAAGGTGGCACCGGGATGGCAAAGCCTCCCTATTCCCGGGAATTAAGACACCAGCATTCTCTGTGGGCGTTAAGTTTCCACTCGTTGACACAAATGAGGAGAATGGAAGCTTTGAAGTCATTCCGGGGACGCAGTATGTAGGCGAGGAGGGTTTACCTACCAACTTAAACGACGTTTTTGGCGAGGGGCTCAATCGCCGCGGTAATTACCACCCAGTCCGCCTCAATCTGAAGAAAGGGTCTCTCTGGGTCCAAGATCCCCGCAATTTCCACCGCGGCACACCGAATAGATCAGACCACCCACGCGATGAGCTATGTATGGCATTTAGCGTCCCGTGGTTGTTCAGTCAATGGCTGCATGAGTATACCGACAAACACTTCCCAAGAGATCTCTGGGAAAGCCTGCCTCCTCACGGACAAAAGGTGTTGAAATGGCAGCGGGTGAAAGATGCGTGAAGCGTCGAAAATAATATCACTAAATAAAAGGAGAGTTCTATGCGTTTGAAAGACCGAGTTGCTATTGTCACCGGTGGCGGTGGCGGGATGGGCACCGGTATCAGCCTATGTCTCGCTAGAGAAGGTGCGAACATCGTCGTATCGGATGTAAATCTTGAGGCTGCACAAGCGTGCGTTGAGAAGATTGAAGAAACCGGCCAACGCGGACTAGCGATCCAGTCAGATGTGACGCAGGAAGCGGACTGCATCGCCTTGGTGGAGGAAACACTGCAAACATTCGGACAGGTGGACATCCTTGTGAACAATGCCGGGCATTTTGGTGAGAATCTTGGGCTGCCCTTCACCAACCAAACAGAAGCGGACTGGGACGATAATTTAGCTGTCCACGTTAAGGGTCCCTTCTTCCTCTGTAAAGCTGTCGCTTCGCACATGATCGAGCGGAAGTTTGGGAAGATTATTAATATTTCGTCAATTGCAGCAAAGCGAGACCCGCAGATTGCGCCGGCTTACGCTGCTGCTAAGAATGCCCTGCTAAACCTGACACGGCTAGTGGCGAAAGACCTCGGTCCCCATAATGTCAATGTCAATGGAATCTGTCCGGGGATGCTCTGGACCGGGTTTTGGCACCGGCTCGCGCCGTTAATTGCCGAGAACGACCCGACTTATGCAGATCTTGAACCGCGTGCCCTGTTCGAGCAGTGGGTCAAACAGAACACACCACTCCAACGGGAGCAGACGCCGGAGGATATCGGCAACCTCGTCGTCTTCCTGTCGTCGGAGGAGGCTCGAAACATCACCGGACAGACCATCCATGTCGATGGCGGCGTGGCGATGGGATAGCGAATCCTGCTTTCTAACCGATCTGGACAACTTGTGCGAGTCGCGCAGACTCACTCAATGCGTCGCAAACACGCATTGTATTGATCGCCTCAGCTGGCCAGCGCGGTTCAAGCTGTCCGGTCCGAACAATATTTGAAAACTGCTCAATCATACGCACCTCTTGGATACAGCCTCCGCCCTTATGTTCCTCGTTCCGTCCCTGTGCACCGTGTACCCAGAAACGGGTCGCATCCTCTGTCCGAGGTATTACGAAATCATCACATACAATAGAGGCTTGGGTGCCTGCAACCTCAAACCACCTGCGGCTCGCGGTATCATAAGCACAATCGAATGAGGCTATCCGTTCGGCTTCAAACCAGAGTGTGCCTGACAGGTTGAGTTCTACGTCACGATAATAGCGTGCGGTCGCAAAAACCTGCGTCGGTAAATCGTCGAATGCCCAGAGAATGCAGCGAACACAGTAGTAACCGAGATCTCCGAGGCAACCGCCAGCGAGTTCTTTTTTTACGCGGATGTTGTCTTCTGGAATTGTATCCCAACCCGTGGTAAATGCTGCCGTCACCCGCCGCAACCGTCCCAAAGTTCCATCATCAATGACCTGCTTCATTATAGGAGTGCGGACGTGATGCACCCACATAACGCCATCCATCAGTTGTACATTGTGCTGCTGACAGGCTTCTGCCATTTCTATCGACTTCTCGGTATTCGCTTCCAGCGGTTTTTCGCACAGCACATGCTTGCCATGTTCCGCCGCTTTGATAGTCCATTCGGCGTGTATTGACGGCGGCAGCGGGTTGTAGATGGCATCAATTTTGGGATCTTCGAGGAGTGCTTCATAGTTTCCGTAGGCTATTTCAACACCGTGCTCAGACGCCCAGCTTTTGGCACGTTCTTCCGTTCGGCTGGCGATTGTGGTCAACTCGGCACCGTCTGCCAAGTTGATGGCGCGCGCAACTTTCGTCGCGATCCTAGCTGTGCTCAAAATTCCCCAACGTACATTCTGTTTTGCTTCGCTTGTCATAATGTCCTCACTCAAAGTCTGGTCTCAATATAGATAGGAGTTACGAAGTTGAATCCTCAAAGCCAATCCCCCTTGTCAGGGGAGTTGCAGGGGGGGTAGTTCGGCGATAAATCGCGTTAGACGTGGGAGGGGTATCCCTGCCCCGATACGCCTCCCCCCATTATCAGAATCGCTGATTATCGCAGATTAAGGGATTACACGGATAAAAAATCCGCGCTATCCACGCCGCTAGCTGTGAGAGGGGCAGCCCCTACAAAAATCAACCAAATGCAGAGGTGGGATCACATCGCTTTGCACTTTCTTTTTATATGAGGCGAAATAATTTAGGGCACTCCTGTGACATCGAGGAGCAGTTTACGCCCATTTAATGGCTGTACCGGGCGGTTGTTGCCATGGATAATCGTTTTAAATGCCGCAATTTGCGGTTCAGACATCTCAACGGGCGTTGTTAGCACAATCCATTTGACTCCCTCTGAACAAGGCGGGGTCGTCAGCGAACCGTTGTAGCGGTAGGTGCTGGGAAAAGTCCGCACTGCTTTGTCGAGTCTCTGTCCATTTGGCGACAACATCAAAAGCAAATCAAGATCAACAGTGACATTCTCAATACGCTGTGTTTCGAGCGGGGTGGACGGTAAAGATGCCCAGACTGGATCAAATGCAGGGTGGTGACGACCCCTCTCGATTAACAAACCAACGACTGCTAAATTGCCCTCTTCACTTTTGTGAACGAGGTGCATTTCCATGTCAAACGGTTTACCTGCTACCGTATGTTCGCTAGGTGCATGGAAATGGAATTGGAGCAGTTGATAGTAGGTGCCATCGATCTGGATTCCGCTGCCTTCAGGATACGCCACTTCAATCGTATGTCCATTATGGTGGATGTTCACACCCGTTGCGGGGTAGTACTCATAAAAGATAGTCGGAAGTTTGGTTGGCATGGGGTTCACAATGTCGATCGGTGATTGGTGCGTCCCCTCGGCGCAAAGGATGTATTCCTGATTCAGTTGCCCCCAAACCTCCGGTCCATTCTCTGCTGCATAACCCCACTTCACCTTGTCAGTATGGAGGGGCAAATTTTTTGCCCCTCCACAACCCGCTATACACATAATAAAACAGATAGCAAAGATAAATCTCTTTGCAATACAAGGACTCTGCAAATCGAGCCCTGTCAGTAGTAAATAGATTCGGAATTGCGTCGTCATCAACCAAATAGCCTCCATGTTTTTTTATTGGCAAAACAGACAAAGATTTTTGTAGGTCGATTTTCCAAAATCGATAATACCTAGACTAGCGTCTAGGCTCAACCTGCATAGACCATTATGATAACGCAAGGTGCTAGTTGTGGTCGCTCTGCCTGTCTGAATCAGGATTTACTGGATTTTAGGATTCTCAGGATTTTGGGACCTATTTCCTCTTTGTCCGAATCGCAGATTGGCACGAATTTAAGGATTACGCGGATTCAATCGGCGTTATCCCCGTCAACGGCGATCGGATTTGTTATTGGACAATTTTCTATCGCAATTGTCAAATACCTCACGGTTTCGCCAGCGTTTTCCATGCTCGATCATATTTTCTTACTATCTCGTCTAAGACGCTTTCAAAATCGGTCGCCGATTCGTGGGTTGCTTCCTGCCCTTCCTTGTCTCGCAAATAGGTCAGATAGTCAACCCCCGCTTTCAATTTTTCTGTTGAGAGTTGTTTGATTAACTCAACTGCTTGCTGTTGTAGGTCTGCTTTTCGCATGGTATTTCCCTTTTTGTTCTGTTTGCTCTCTATTGTCTGAATCGCGGATGGGCACGGATTTAAGGATTACACGGATTAAAGGCATTATCTACATCAGCGGCGATTCGGTTGCGAGAGAATCAATCTTTTGAATGTCATGCTTTTTGAACCAAAATTAATCAATAATCCCACTTCCAGCCGATATGCTCTCAAATAATTAAACAATTGGGCTATTTGCACCTGATCCAATTTAGAAATAGCCTTCAATTCTACTAACACCTTTCCCTCGATTATGAAATCCGCTCGGCGCGTACCGATAGGTTCCGGCAATTCTTTATAAAAAATGTCTTGCTCAACTTCACGCGCAAATGTCAAACCCGCTCGTGCCAGTTCATACGCCAATCCTCGCTGATAAATCGCCTCTTGGAAGCCGTTGCCTAAGGACCTATGCACCTCAAGAGCAGCCCCAATCACTTTTTCGGTGATACCCCTGTATTCGGCGATAGTGCCGTCATAATCGCCTTTAGCGTAGTAAGCATCATCGCGATGATTATAAGCTTCAACAAAATCGGGTTTGAGTGCTATCGCTTTGGTATAGTCCGCAATAGCACGGTCAAAATCGCCATTATCGCGGTACGCATTGCCGCGATTGTTATAAGCTTTGGCATAATTGGGATTTAGTTCTATTGCTTTGGTAAAGGATTCAATGGCACGGTCATAATCCCCTTCCTCCCGATAAGCAAGACCGTGATTGTTATGGATTGCTGCCTCTCGTCGCTTTTGACGCGCTTCTGGTCCACGAATTTCACCCAGATCTGACGCGTATTCCTTCATATACGCTTGATAATCAAATTCCACTTCTTCTTCTGTCGTATTCATCGCGTAATCTCCTTTCTGCATCAAATGCAGTGATTAAACGGTAGATTGGTAACTCTTCATCGGAAAAGACAATTGCCAATATCCGGCCACCAGCGGTCATTCCTATCCACATCCGCCGGTCTTCATGTCCGGTGGGATCGTCGATTTCGTATCCGTTAGGATCATCAAATGCAGAGACCACCTCATAAAACTGGACCTTGTGCTTCCTTCGCACTTCTTCATATTTGTTATAATCCCATATATATCCGACATCCATATAATCGAGCCCATGTCTTATACACAATTATACATCAAGAGATTGAAATTAGAAGTTATTATCCTACGGTCTATAGTGAATTCTAAAAATAAATAGACACTTTCGCCCCTCGGTTTCGATCCCGCCTGTCCCGATGTATCGGGGATTTATCGGGGCCGGTAGGTGCGGTTTTTAACCGCACCGGTGCCGATAAATCGGCATCTCCCGATACATCGGGATCCTCGGAACGGGACTCGACAAGTTCCGATATATCGGAATGCTCGGAACGGCATCGGGATTTGGAGTGTCTCATTAATTCTAAGGTCCACTATAATTGCATGGCAGAGTGTGGATTCCTTCACAATAGTAATCTCTTCGTTGTCTGAATCGCAGATTATCGCAGATTAACGGATGACACGGATTCAAAAATCCGCGCAATCTGCGTAATCCTCTGAATCCGTGATTCAAACATTTTCCGCTCCCTCCACAATATTCGTGGGTTGCTTCCTGCCCTTCCTTGTCTGCTCAGATAGCGATTTCTTCATCGGTAAGGCCATATAACAAGTATACTATCTGATCAATCTCATTTTCAAGTTCGGATACATCCGCATCTGGGTTGTTGCGTTTGGCATCGAGAATCTGATCGACAAGTTCAATAATGGGGGCTTGTTGCTCAAGTGACACATCGGGAATCGGTAGTTTTTTCCAATCGTCAGGATACAGGTTGATATTGCTTCGGCGGTTTGCCATCAAGAAATCACGAGCGGCGGTAGAGTTCATGATACCAAGCAAGAATTTCACGGCAAAACGACGACTGGTATCTTCAAGTTCTTCCCGCTGAGGTAAATCGGGGTGTGGCATTTCGTCAATATAGCGTGTCTGCTTTTTTATCGATCTGTTACGGACACCGGACAAGCTGTGCCAAGGTGTAAAAGACCAAGCGGAATGGTTATGATAGAGCTTTTGGTCATCGTAAACAACGCGCAATTTTTCTACACCAGCTGCCATACCAATTGAGATTAGTTTTTCCTTAACTTCATACAATTCGGGAAATGTTCGACGACGAAATAGTGCCGGAGCACGTTTGGTTCCCCACTCTAACCATTTATTCGTCACAGGAAGCCACCTGGTAAGATATTTTCCTTCTACAAACGGCTTCGGATGGTGTTCGTCCTTTACATCTGAAACTACGTCTTTCAACCCAAACGCGCCTCGCGCTTTTTTTTCATCACCATGGACAACCATACCAACACTAATATAGAAAATTTCATCAAGCGTTATCGTTGCTGTTGAAAATTGAGGTTGATCGGTATCCTCTGGGAAAAATACCCGTTGAGTAAGATTACGTTGTTCGTCAGTTGATAGAATATTAACTTCTCCAAATTCTGGGGCATGTACGCGGCGCTCCGGCTTTTGATGACTACCATCGGCCCGTTGAAACAGATAGGTAACATTTCGCACCGCAGCCTCAAAAATTTTAATTTTACTCAAGAAGTCAAGTCGCAGGATGCGACTATTTTTCAGAAACCAGTTTTGGGATTTCTGGGCATACTTCGAGTGACAATAGGCATCCGAGACTATGAGCGTCGTGAAGCCCTCCGACTTGAGCAGCTTATAGCTGCGTTCAATGAACGGAATATACAGATCCCATTTCTCCCAAAGAGTTTCATACTGGTTGCTCCCTTCAATTTTCTGGCGCATTTTCAGGTGCTCATCACCTGAATCCGCTCTGACATACGGCGGATTCCCAATGGTAATATCAAAGCCATCCCTGATACCAAACATCCATTCTGGATCAAAGAAATCGGCACTTGCGTTTTGGTCGTAGGGCTTCCAACTGATGATTTTTCGGGCGTATTCAAAATCGGAATCAAATTTGTTCTTACGCTCCTGATACTTTTTTCGTTCTTCTTCCCGCAACTGCTCACGGTGTTTTGGATTGCGAAGTTGAGCAACTTTTCGTTCTATTTCTCGCTGTTGACTTTTCACCCATTTTGTCCTTTGGATTTCTAACTCCTCTTCCAAACGTTTGTGAAGATCTTCCTCCTGCGCTTCAAGGCGAAGTTTTTGGGCTCGGTTGTTTGCAAGAACATGCTTTTCACGAATCGCCTCAATTTCTTTTAGCAGTTGCTGTACAGTATCATCTAGGAGTAACAGTCTGGCTTCGGATAATTGCAAGCCAATCAACGTATTCGCTGCCACAAAGCGGGTCTCCAGATTTGGCAGCGGCTTAATCCCGAAGTTATTGTTGGCATCTCCATCCGGCTCCTGCTCAATGGCAAGAGAGATGAAAAAGCGGAGTTTGGCAATTTGGCAGGCGATGGATTGAATGTCCACGCCGAAGATGCTGTTTTGAATCAGATACAACTTTCGCCCAAAGTCCGAATCGCGATAACGCTCGAAAGTATTGCTGATTTCGGCGAGTTCGATATCTCGTTCCTGTTGGCTTGAGATTTGGAAAGCCGCCTGCGCCCGCTTACCGGCACGGTCCTGCTGTAATTGTTCCCACTTTTTGTTATCTGGGTCCAATCTCCGCAAGGCAAGGGTCAATTTGTGCAGGACCCCCATCGGAAAGGCACCGGAACCGACCGCCGGATCCAGTATTTTCAGCTCTGAAATTGCCCGCACCACCTCATCTGATTCGGGGCTATCGAACCATTCGCTTGCATCGTCGAACACCTTCGCATAATCGAACAGATAGCGTAACCGCTCGTCCCAGAACTTCGCATCTCCATTCGTTGGTGCCACTTGCTGTGCTAACGTCGCCACCAACACCTCCTCCACCATGTAGTCCACAATCGGGCGCGGGGTATAGTAGGAGCCGGTCTGTTTCTTTACCGTTGTGCCGGTTTCGGGGTTATAGGCGGCGAGCAGGTTTTCAAACACCTTGCCGAGCAGTTCTGGATCTAACGCGACCTCTTGCTCTATCGGTGTGTTTTCCTCGACGGTGAACTTGTAATGTTCTAGCAGCGGAATCAGACCGCGGTCACCATCAAAGAAGATACGGTTGGGAACCCGCAACTTCTTGTAGTGTTTATCAGAAAAACAGTCAACCCGGTAGCCCCCATCTTTTATCCCCTTGAAATTGTCAAGACAATCGAACAAGCCCCCATTGATAAATGGCGTTTGTTCAAACAGTTTCAGCAGTGTATCAGGGTCAAGCATCTGATCCTTGTAGCGATACAGTGAGAAATTGCGATGATCGGCGTTTGTCCCTTTGCTAAATCGACGCTTCCCTATCTCCGTGTTGAGTGTGGCAAAAAACAGGTTCTGTAGCACGGCGCGATAATAGGAATCGCCTGTGTCCGCGTCATAGTCTTTCAGTAAGGGGGAAATTTGTGCTTCATTGAACAGTTCATCGGCGACCAGTCCCTTCTCCTTGATGAACCAAACGAACAGCAAGCGCGTGATTAAGCGGATGACGTGCTCCTCTGGATCTAAGCTGCGGTTTTCGTCTGTGGGGAAATCTGCCTCCTTAACTGCCCATTCAAACCAGTTGAACAACTCCCGGTAGAATTGCTTGTTGAGTTCTTCGGTGTCCAGTCGGGCAAGCCACGCCGCAAGTAACCCGTCAAAGTTTTCCTGTTCCTTGTGATCAGCCATCCACTTCGCGCACTCCACCAGCGAAAGCTCAAACAGAACCTCTGTATGCGCCCGGTGGGGTTTATCCAAACGGATGTCCTTAATCAGTGTGACCTGTTCCAGCACGTCACGGTCCGGGTCACCTTTGTGTTGACGGCGACCAACAAAGCCGATGGTCAAACGGTCTTTAACGCGAAAGAATACCACAACCGGCATCATAAACCGCTTGTTGACCTCCCGCGTGAATTGGGCATATTTGCCGCGAGGGTAGTCTGAATCTTTCAATTCAATGGCAAAGAACACAAAACTCCTTACATACCCTTCATCAAAGACAGGTGCCTCAAACAGGGGCGGCTGATCGTTGGGGGCAATTTCCGCGCTTGTAACTTGAAATACCAACTCTATTGATTCTACGTTCTTGCGAAATTCCTGCTCTGTGTCAGTGTTTTCGTTCCGGGCTGGAAACCGCCGAATAAAATCATCCGCCGTTCCCGGGAGGTTGGCAGTCCGGTCGCTACGGTAGCCTAAAACTGCTAACAGCTCCTTTGAGGTTTTCAAAAAATCATCATCGGTCATTGCCGCCAAGGCGGATTCGATTTCTTCCTTTTTTCCGATTGCTTCGTTGTTCATGTGTTTTATTCCTGTTTGCAAAATACGACGTGAAAGGCCCCTTTGCCCCCCCTTAGTCCCCCCGCAAGCGGTGGGGAAAGCAGGTTAGACGCAGCGAAATCCCGACTGCCCCGATGTATCGGGGATTTATCGGGGATGCCCCGCCTACGATGTGGGGAACAATCTGCCATCTACCTGCCAAAATCGGTAAAAAAACGGAAAACTATAGTGAATTCAAAAAATAAATAGACATTTGCGCCCCACGGTAGGGGCGGTTACAAAACGCACCGCATCGGCACCCCCCTTTATTCTACCCCCCCTGAGTCCCCCCCGCAAGCAGGGGGGAAAGCTAGCGGGGGGATTAAGAGGGGTGCCTACCAAATGGGAGATTGGAGTGTCTCATTAATTCTAAGGTCCACTATAAATGACCCTAGTCTCAATAGAATTGTTGTTGTCCAAATTTCCAATCAGTGCTATAATGTCAATTAAACTTTGTGGAGGTTTCTAATACCTTCAAGGTCAGATTTTATGTAGCATATTCTATATTTGATAAGGAGTCAAGTTCAAAAATGAGACGTTTCTTTTTTGCTGTATGTGTGATTTTATTTGCTATCGGAGGCACAGCGTGGGGGTGGTGGTCGGGCGGACACGGCATCCTGACGCGAGCAGCGGTTCAAGCGTTGCCCGATAACGTGCCGACGTTTTTCCGCGATGGAGAAGGAATGATCGCTCACTGCGCGTATGATCCAGATATATCAAAGAACCGGGGGGCACCCCATGTTCGTGCAGCGGAACATCCAGAGCACTATCTTGATCTAGAACTTTTACAGGGCAAACCGCTTCCAAAAAGCCGGTATGAGTTTACCCAGTTGTGTACCGAATTGGGAATTAAACCCGACACAGTAGGGTTTGTGCCTTACGCCCTCGCTGAATGGACAGAGCGTCTTGCTGTAGCATTCGCAGAACACCGAAAATGGCCCAACAATTCCTTTATTCAAAGCAAGTGTCTAGTCTATGCCGGATATGTTGCCCACTACGCCCAGGATATGTGTCAACCCTTGCATCTGACAATTCATTTCGACGGTTGGAAACAGTCAGACGGTTCTGTCCTACAGAAAGGAATCCATGAGAAAGTAGACGCGCTCATTGAATATCTAGAACTTGATCCGTCGGTTTTGGCAAAAGATCAGATGATTCAGCCGCTCGACGATGTGATGGCTGGTATTGTGGAGGAATTTCACGCGGGGTTTGCCCTGCTCAAACGGGTGTATGAGCTAGGAGATAATCTACCATCTTCCCGAGACAAAGACTGGGAACGCGTCCCGGAAGTCGTCGATTTTGCGACTGAACGTGCGCGTGAAGCCACACGTTTTACAGCTGTGCTCTACCTGACGGCTTGGGAGTTATCCGGTAAGATTAAACTGGAAGGCTGGCTGGACCGCGCACAAGACGATGGGGAAACAGCGAAATAATTAGAGGAGCTCGTACTATAGTGGATCATAGAATCAATGAGACACTCCAAATCCCGCCTTGTCGAGGATGTCGATGAATCGGCACCGGGGCGGTTGGAAACCGAACCTACCGTTCTACCGTTTGGTAGGCACTGTTTCTAACAGTGCCGATGCGGTGCGGTTGGAAACCGCACCTACTAGGGACAAAAGTGTCTATTTATAGTGGGCCTTAGAATTAATGAGACACTTCAAACCGGTGCGGTTAGGAAACCGCCCCTACCGGACCCGATAAATCGAGATCGAAACCGAGGGGCAAAAGTGTCTATCTGTTTTTAGAATTCACCATAAAAGACGCCGAGTTTTTGTCAAAAACTCGGTTTCTAATGCTTACGTGAGGGATATTTGAATGGCTGCGAATAAGATAGTTGATATACAAGTATGTGAATTGCAACCGCCACCGCCGAGCGAAGAAGGAACGCCAGCCCGTCGCCCGTCTTGGGGGCATACATTTGTGCAGGCAACGCCCATGGACAGATTTGACCAACCGGTCCATCGACGGAGTCCGGGTGGATTGGTCTGGGTTAAGGCCATAGCTGATGACGGAACTTGGGGCTTGGGGCTTGCCGATACAGGTCACGTAGCGACGATACTTATCAAGGAATGTCTTGCGCCGCTAGTCATTGGACAAGAGGTGGGGGCGATTGACCTTTGCAACGATCTGATGTGGCGCGGGACACTCGCCTTCGGCAATGAAGGTTTGACAGCACACGCTGTGGCTGGCGTGGATCTCGCGCTGTGGGATTTGTGGGGTAAAATCTTAGATCAGCCGGTCTATCGACTCGCCGGAGGCCCCGCACGCCGTTCTATGGAGGTGTATGTGACCGGCAACGATGTGGATTGGAGTATAGAACTCGGATTCAAAAAGTTCAAGCTGGCGCGTCCTTATGGAGTTTACGACGGTCAGGCTGGAATCGATGGCACGGTGGAATTAATTGCAAAAACCCGCGAACTGATCGGGCCCGAAGCGGATTTGATGCTCGATTGCTGGATGGCTTATGATGCCGATTACGCGGTGCAGATGTGTGAAGCATTGCGTCCCTACCGGATGCGGTGGATGGAGGAGATGCTAGTTCCCCAAGATTGGAAAGGGTTAAAAGCCGTACGTCAGCGTGTTCCATGGCAGACCCTTGCCACCGGAGAGCATTGGACAACGCGTTTGCCCGGTATGAGAGCGGTGGAGGAAAGCCTAATAGACCTCGTGCAGGCAGACCTGCACTGGATCGGTGGTTTTACGGAAGCGATGAAACTGGCTCATTTTGCAGATGCAGCCGGTATCCCGATGTGCCTGCACACCGGTGCCAACAATCCTTATGGACAGCACTGGACAGCTGCCATGCCCAACACGCCGTTGATTGAACTCTTTCAAGCCTCAGCACCGGGCATTCCATTGGAAGAATGTTACCTAGGCGCACCTTCGGAAGCAGGACGACACTGTTATCGCACCCCGCCGGGAACCCTGATGCCGGTTGATGGCAAGCTAGGTCTGCCATCGGGACCCGGGTTTGGGCTTCAAGTGCCAGAGGAGTGGCTGCAACCGATTTGAAATCTCCCGAGGCGCAGCTAAGAATTGGTGGGGCAACCGTAAATTATCTTCCGAAACGTTCAAACTCAGTTGAAAGCCAATCCCAATAGGGACGGGGCTTTTCAGAGGGTGGCTCTAACGCTGCTTCTCTGCGCCAGCGGCGTAATGGATGTTCGCGGTTTTCTTGCGGGAGATTCACGCGCGTACCGTGAGCAGCAGACTCGAACACACCCATCAAAACCTCCAACACACGCCTGCCCTCCAATCCGCTGCATTCATGTTCCCGCCCTTCGTCCAAGGCTCGGACATACTCCTCGACAAACCAGTAGTCTGCCTCTGCTGCGCTGCCTCCCGGCTGGTAGCTTTCGGGATAGATTGACTCAAGGGCTTCCCAGCGATCATGCTCCCCGTCAGGGATAAAATGGGGTTGGGGCAGCCACCACGCTTGATCACCTCGCCACATCAGACGCCCCTCGCTGCCGTACAGTTCCATCGCATAAGCAGAAGAATCCATGTTATCAAACCGATGTTGGAGGAGTGTCCCAGTGACGTTGTTATCAAATTGTAACGATGCCGTGATATGCTCACAGGCAATGGTCCCCATCCCGCTCGGTGAGGGCACAATATCGTCCGGGGTGATCGGATGCCCGTCTGTTGTCGCTTGCGTGACCACACTACGGGGGCGTCCACCAAATCTGAGCATGTTGTTAATCATGTGCGTCCCAATGTTCATCAAGCCGTAGCCGCCGTAGTACCCCTTGCCGCTGCCATAGATATACCGCAGCTCACCGATTTTTCCTTCTTTGTACGCACGGGCAATCGCTTGCATCGATGCGCCAACGCGTCCCTGATGATGTACAGCGGTACGCACACCCTTCTCCTGCGCCCGCGCGATGACAGCATCCGCTTGGATCAAGTCAACGCACATCGGTTTTTCGACCTCAATGTTGACGCCGTGCGCTAGGACACGCATACACAGGTCATAGTGAAATTCCGTCCCCGTTGGGATAGCCACGATGTCCGGCTCCGTTTGACGGATCATCTCGTCTAAGTCGGTGAAACGCGCCGACACACCAACCTCATCTCCGAGCGTGTTCAACCGCTCCTCGACAAGGTCGCAAAGCGCGACAATCTCCGTCCGTGGATGGGCATGATACGCTCTGGCTGCCGCCGTTCCACGTCCTCGACACCCTAAAATATTGACACGGTACGTTTTCATTTCTGTCTCCTTTACTGATTGCATCTGGATGCCTCTTTGTCTAAGCCGTAACAGTCCTCTGTGAATTATCCCCTACGTCCACGTTGTGAAGGACTTGTTTCAATCCGGTCAACGGTTTTTTCAATCCCGTTGAGGCGATTATTAATTCACCCGAATTTCACTCACTTGCTTTTCGAGGGGCTCAACTTTCGACTTCAGGCTACTCAGATCGGTTTGCAAGAGGTCTACTTTCGTTTGTACAACTTCCACTTTAGTTCTGACAATGCCCACGTCTCCCTTGATTTGAAAGTACCCTGAGATGCCTGCAAGAATAACTGGGGATAAAATCGCAATGATGGCAATCGCTGTACCAATTGCCCATTTCCAGTCAAAATAGGGTGCCGTTTGCTCTGCCATTTCAATCTCCTTTTTCTATGAGTAGAGGTACACTCGCACCTGTATCCGCTTTTTAACCCCCTGTAATTTTGTAACTCAGAATCGTCACAAACAGGTATGCAGCGATAAGTATGACACCAAACGGACGCTTCAATCTGTCCCCTGAAACAAATATGCCGACACGAAAAACGATTAAGATAAATAGCATCAGCGGGAAAAGTAGGCGAAAAAAGTGCGTCGGTGCTTCTAACCCACCGCCTGTCACCGCAGCGGCCGCACCAGCAACAAACAGTACGTTGAGAATATCGGCACCAATAACGTTGCCCACCGCAAGGGCACCATGCCCCCTCCTTGCAGCAGTCACTGCGGTTACAAATTCTGGCAGAGAGGTACCAAACGCCACTAACGTAGCAGCAATGATGCTCTCTGGAACTCTCACTCTTTCGGCGACAATTTTAACCGCTGGAATCAGCACCGACGAAGAGGCAACTACCAATAAAATGCCGAACAGTAACTTGACGACAACAAGCACCGTATTCGCAGATTCGTCGTGGGTCTGCTCTATTTCCATCGTGCTATCGCTGTCGGCATCGCGTGACCAGCGAATCGACTGCCACATATAAGCTGCAAGTAGGATGAGGAAAACAAACCCCATCACCTGTGGGAGACGACCGCCCTCCGAAAAGGTTGTCCCCAACGAACCGAAGGGCAGGCAGGCAATCACCAGTAGAAACCCTGCTCCAAGTTGTAGCCAGCCTTGGCGGTTGACAATTTTTCGATTGAGTGGCAGGGGCGCAATCAGTGCGGCAGTACCGAGAATCAGCCCGGTGTCGCAGATGATTGACCCCACCGCATTCCCAAGGGCAATATCCGGATCCCCCTGAACAGCGGCGAAAACGGAGACCGCGGCTTCAGGGGTTGTCGTCCCAAGGCTCACAATTGTCGCCCCGATAAGCGTCTGCGGGATGCCCCATCGGGTCGAAAGGGTAACCGCTTCATCGACCAGTATGTCAGCACCCTTTCCAAGCAGATAAAGGGTGATCGCAATGATGACAAAGAGCCACATTGTATGTAGATTTCCAAGCTTGGATTCGAGCCAGCCTTCTAAACCGTGAGAAGTGTCTGCACCCCCAGAGTCGCCAAAAGCAGCAAAACTAAAAACAATGACCACAAAGATTAAACAAAAGAGTAATTTACGTTTCATCATCTCCTCATTATGAAATTATTTTTTTGCGGTGTCAGTAACAGAAGCATCATCTAGTCCATAGCAGTGTAATCAAATAGACTACCACGGATATCGTCGATCTTATCACAAAGTTATATCAAAAGTCAAATTTTTTAGTGAAGTCATGCCATGATTCTACCCAGTGGTTTGCTTCCACAGGCATTTTGTGACGATAACGTGCTATTCATATAAAAGAGGCGCCCGTTGTAGAAATCAGGTTGACAACCATGAGAATCTTTCCTATAATTTCTGAGTCACTCGTTGACGCTTGAAAGGACACCGGATTGTATATTACTATCTTAACCTAAGTTGCTAGGCTCTGTTGACATTTTACAGCGGTTGTAGGGAACAACGATCGTTGTTCCTTACGATAGGCCCCATCGGTACACAGAAGCGCGTATATGTCGTAGGGAACGGAGATCTCCGTTCCTTATGTCTTAAATCACTGGGATAATGTGTCCGAAGGCCATCAAAATTGGCTCAATTTTCAAATGTCAATACGCCCTAGCAACCTGCGTTATCTTAATAAATCGAGGAAAACAGTATGAAAGATGAGACAATAGAAAAAGACAGTAAAAACGATGCAACGTCCACGACCGACTTTATTCGGCAGGCGGTTCAGGCGGATTTGCGGGCAAACCGATTTGACGGGCGTGTGCATACGCGGTTTCCACCGGAGCCAAACGGGTATCTGCATATTGGGCACGCCAAAGCTATCTGCATTAGCTTTGGTGTCGCGGAAGATTTCGGTGGGCTTTGCAATTTGCGATTTGACGATACCAATCCCACCAAGGAAAGCATCGAATATGTAGAATCACAGCAGAAGGATATCCGATGGCTCGGATTTGATTGGGAAGACCGGGAGTTCTACGCCTCGGACTATTTTGAACAACTCTACGAATACGCCGTGAAACTTATCAGGAAAGGGAAGGCGTACGTCTGTGACCTGAATTCCGACGAAATACGGGAGCACCGTGGCACGTTGACGGAACCAGGGGCGAACAGCCCGGATCGCGACCGCTCCGTTGAGGAAAACCTTGATCTTTTCGAGCGCATGAGAGCGGGTGAATTTTCGGATGGTGAGCGCACACTCCGCGCCAAAATTGATATGGCATCCCCCAATTTGAATATGCGGGATCCGGTCATGTATCGCATTCGGCGAGCAACGCATTATCGGCAGGGCGACAAATGGTGTATCTATCCGATGTACGACTTCACGCATGGCCAAAGCGATTCGATAGAGGGTATCACCCACTCGTTATGTTCACTCGAATATGAGGACCATCGCCCCCTGTACGATTGGTATCTTGATGAATTGGAAATCTATCACCCACAGCAGATTGAGTTCGCTCGACTCAATGTCAGCAATACGATATTGAGCAAACGGTGGCTCGTCCAACTGGTAGAATCGGGATATGTCAGCGGGTGGGACGATCCGCGTATGCCGACACTCTCCGGTTTCCGAAGACGTGGTTACACCCCGGAAGCCATCCGAGATTTTTGTAATCGTATCGGCGTGGCAAAAAGCGATAATCTGGTCGATATTGCGCTGCTTGAATACTGCCTCCGCCAGGATTTGAATATACGGGCCCCGCGTGTGATGGCTGTATTGCGTCCGATCAAGGTGATTATTGACAACTATCCGGAGGACAAGGTGGAAGAACTAGATGCCGAGAACAATCCGGAGGACGAGAGCATGGGGTATCGGAAAATTCCGTTTTCGCGCGAGATTTATATTGAACGGGAAGATTTTATGGAAGACCCGCCGCGAAAATACTTCCGTTTAGCACCCGGTCGTGAGGTGCGACTCAAACACGCCTACTACATCACATGTGTCGATGTGGTTAAGGACAAGCAGACGGGCGAAGTGACTGAGCTGCATTGCACTTACGATCCGGAAACACGGGGCGGGTGGTCTGACGATGGGCGCAGGGTAAGAGGGACGTTGCACTGGGTTTCCGCACCCCACGCGCTTGAAGCTGAAGTTCGCCTATTCGACCACTTCTTTACCGAACCGAATCCCAATGTTCTCACGGATGATGATTTCAAGGCAAATCTAAATCCAAACTCGTTGGAGGTATTGCAATCGTGCCGAGTTGAATCTAGTCTCGCCGACGCTGTGCCGGGAGCCCAATACCAGTTCCTAAGAACGGGTTATTTCTGCGTAGATCCCGATTCGTCCGATGAAAAATTGGTGTTTAATCGGGCGGTGACGTTGCGGGACACTTGGGCAAAAATTCAAAGGGCACAGCAGCGTCAATAAGGAAAATTGTAAAGCCCGCGGAAGGGTAGTTTTTATCTCTTGTACTATAGACATGTCGCCCCGCTGGAGCTAAATGAGTCAACGAACCCCAGGCCATTTACACATTACGTTTTACGTTTCACGTTCTGTAAATCCAGACTCAGACAGTCACCGGGACGACAAGTAGCAACCTAGGTTATGAAGTCTCTCGAATATGATAGATGGCTCTGTCTAACCGCTCAAGTACCTTTTCTCTGCCGAGCAGGACGATAATATCAAATAAGCCGGGTCCACCCGCTTCGCCGCTCAATGCAACCCGTAACGGCTGCATCGCCTTGATCCGACTAATCCCTATTGCTTCAATGTGCGCCCAAATTGCCGCTTCAACTGGCTCCGTTTCAAACGCTTCAACCGCCCCCAAAACATCGCGAAGTCCCTGCAAAATCCCTGCGGGATCGCCTTTCCACCACTTCTTAACCGCTTTGAGATCATAACCGAAATCGTCGGTGAAAAGGTAACTGTAGGCGGTAATATCCGCTAGTGTTTCCAGCCGATCTCCAACCGCTTGAACAAATTGCTCCAGCCACGCCCGGCTTTTTTCCTGCTCCAGAAAACCCGCTTTCTGCACGAAGGGGATGACCGCATCGGTGCGTGCAGAAAGGTCTAGCTGTGTGATATAGTGTCCGTTCAACCACTGGAGCTTTTTGATGTCAAACACACTACCGCTCTTACCCACCCGCTCAAAGTCGAATTTCTCAACCAATTGGTCAACGGAAAAGATTTCCTCCTTGTCGTCGTAAGACCAACCGAGCCGCACGAGGAAATTAATCAACGCCTCCGGCAGATACCCATCATCGCGGTATTGTCCAATAGAGGTAGCACCGTGCCGCTTACTCAACTTCTCGCCCTTGCTGCTGCCCAGTACCATCGGCAGATGCGCGCACTGGGGTGGATCGATACCGAGTGCTTGACAGATTAGGAGCTGCTTGGGTGTGTTGGAAAGATGGTCTGCCCCCCTGATAATATGCGTTATTCCCATCTCAATATCATCAATAATCGAAGTGAAATTGTAGAGCGGCGAACCGTTGGATCTGACAATAATAAAGTCGTCAAGCGTGTCGGCTTCAAATTTTACAACGTCCAGCACGAGATCACGCACAATGATTGCGCCTTCTGGGATTTTGAGCCGAATCGTTGATTTGCGTCCTTCTGCTTCGAGTTTCTGTCGATCTGCTTCTGTCAGATGTCTGCACTTTCCGGGGTATCCTTGTGGACGTTTTTCCACACGGGCAAGGGTCCGCATCTGATCCAATTCCTCGGGGGTGCAGTAGCAGCGATATGCTCTACCTGCGTCGAGTAACCGCTGCACATATTTACGATAGAGATCGCCACGTTCCGTTTGGATATAAGGTGCGTGGGGCCCTCCAACCCTTGGTCCTTCGTCCCAATCAAGTCCAAGCCATTCCATCGAATCGTAGATACCCTGCATCGATTCGTCGGTAGATCTGGCTTCATCGGTATCGTCGATCCGAAGGATGAATGTTCCGCCGTGATGCCTTGCGAAAAGCCAATTAAACAGTGCGGTGCGTGCGCCCCCGATATGAAGAAATCCTGTCGGCGAGGGTGCAAAGCGAACTCGAATGGGTTGGTCCGTTGCCATTGTAATATTTACTCCTTTATGTATAGGTTTATCGTGCTACTTTTGATACATGTTGTTGTGATTGCGAAACATCAGTTTGACCTTTACGGTCTTCGTGCAGAAACAGTTCAGATCTTTTAAGTAACCGGAGCGCGATCGGAAACGTTTTGTAGAGTTGCGGAGAGTTTCTAAAGCCCTGATGTTGCACGAAACGGGTCATAGATAGTTGCACAGCCGCCCGATTTGTTCCATCATTTATGGCTCCTAAAACTCGTTCGGTGGTTCAAAGGGCAGTTGAGATCAAGGTGTCCCTATATGCTATGATAGGTTTAATGCCCTTAAAGGATGAACGCCAGATATTGGCATTATTATTGCATCTTGAAAACCAATCAATTTACCTTCTTGAGGAAAGCCAGTGCCCTCACTGGTTTTTCTATTGTTCAAAGTTATAGGATTATCGAGAATTCGCTTAATTCAGTCATCTGAAGTGCCAAAAAATCAAGCAGAAAGGAAGTCAAAATGACACAGAGTCAAGACTCTCAAAAGAATCGTCAGGATTTTTATGAGCTCGCCCTACTCCTTGCTGATGGGCAAGCCCGTAAAGATAAACCATACAATTGGTCAGATTTTATAGACAATCTGTCACAAATCTGTGACCAATTTGCTTATAGTATTCACCCTAAGGAGAAACCGCGTCGGGGTGCGTTACAATCTCGCTACCGAACCTATCGGATGTAGTTTTACGATAGGTTTTGTAGCCCCGATCGGATCGGGATTTTTTGTTAAATATCTCCCCGCACCCCCGCTGCCAATTCTTCCGCAAATTTCTTCACGTTCGATAAGATTGCCGCTTCGTCTCCTAGATGTGATTCTATAACGTTAACGATTGCGCTACCAACGATGACTCCATCCGCAAAGTGCGCGACTGTATTCGCTTGCTTACTGGTTGATACTCCAAACCCAACACACACCGGTTTTTGGGTCTGTTTTTTCAACTCAGTGATCATCGGCTGCATCTCATCGGAAAGTGTCGCACGCGCCCCGGTGACGCCGGTGACCGAGACACAATAGATAAACCCTGTGCTGACCGACGCGATGAAACACATTCGTTCAGGTGGACTTGTCGGTGCAGCAAGAAAGATTGTGGAAAGGTTATGCGTTGGAGCGACCTCTAGCAGTGCGGCGGCTTCTTCTGGTGGAAGATCTGGAATAATTACGCCATCTACGCCTACCTTGCGTGCTGCAGCGCAAAACTCTGCCTCTCCCATCCGAAAAATAGGATTGTAGTAAGTCATTAGTGCAATCGGGATCTGCGTCTCCTGCCGAAGTGTTTCAACCATATCAAGAACTCCTCGGAGTGAGATTTTATCCATCAATGCCCGTTCACTCGCCTTCTGGATACTGGGCCCATCTGCGATAGGGTCGGAAAACGGTACGCCAAGCTCAATAAGATCTGCCCCCGCCTCTTCAAGCGTTAAAAGTAGTTTTCGACTGATCTCTTCGGTTGGATCGCCGGCACAGATGTACGGCATAAAGGCACTGCGCCCTTCTGCACGTAACTGCTCAAATTTTGCTTCAATTCGATTCAATATAACACCTCATTATAACTACTGTTTTTATTTTCATGCTCTTCAATCTGATGTAGCGTCTCACTTACATAGCGACGCAGCCACTCGCTGTCAGTTGTCCTCGCTAACTCATTAAGCGGCTCAATAGCTCGCCGAGACCCAATTTTGCCCAAAGCGATAATCGTCGCCGAACAGACGGATCGATCTGGATCATTTAATGCCGCGATCAACGGTTCAACCGAGTGGGCTGCTCTCAGATCACCCAGTGCGACGGCAGCGGCGCAACGCATATCCGGTTCCGCATCGTTCAGAAAAGGAATCAACGGCTCAACCGCTCGCCCATCCCGCAGGGCTCCTAGCGAGGAGATCGCAAAACGACGCACAGTGCTATCCACATCCCGTAGGGCTTCAATGAGGGGCAGCACCGCTTGCCCATCTCCCATTGATTCCAACGCTTGCGCGGTATAGGATCGCATTTCCGCTGAATCCGACTTCAACTTAGGTAGGAGAATCCACCGTGTTGTTGCATACTTCAGCGGCGGGAGCATCCGCTCCCACAGACTTTTTAACGGCTTGAATAAAATGTATGTGTCTTGCATAACAGTAAACCAATATGCTGCAAGAAAAAGTGTTCAAAACCAGTTACAAGTCCTTTGGCACTGACATCTGCTTTCTGCCCACTGTTGTAGCGTTCGTGGTATTTTCGTTCTTTCGGGGTGCCAATACGTCCCTCAATATCACACCTGAGGCGACAGAAATCGGTTTGTAAATTCAGGCTTTGTGCATTTGTCCATCACGACTTGCAAACCGTGGGAGTGGGCTTTGGCTGCGGCGTTTTCGTGGATAAGCCCCAGTTGCATCCAAACCACTTTTGCCCCGATTTCGATAGCTTGATCAACAATCTCTGGCACATATTCGGTGCGCCGAAAAATATCGACAATTTCGACAGGTTGATTTTTAGGAACATCAAGCAGGCTTGGATATGCCTTTTCGCCTAAAACCTCGTCGTAGGTTGGAGTTACAGGAATAATCCGGTAGCCCTGTTCTTTCAAAAATTTTGCGACACGATAACTGGGGCGATCTAGCTTTGCAGAAAGTCCAACCACCGCGATTGTTTTGTATTGAACAAACATATCATAAATTGGATCGGACGTGGGTGCAGACATTTGATCCTCCTTTCTAAATCCATTACTATTTATAGTGGACCTTAGAATTAATGAGACACTCTAATCTCCCGTTGGGTAGGCACCCCCCTTTATCCCCCCGCTAGCGGGGGGATAAAGGGGGGTGCCTATGCGGGGCGGTTACAAACCGCACCTACCGGGAGGCGAAAGTGTCCACTTATTTTTTAAATTCACTATACATTGGCAAACACAGTTACATCAACTCTAAACTTTTCCGAAGGTAATGGTGAAACTCTCCTAGCCCCTCAAAAATCTTGTGTGCAAAAGCGAGGCTTTTCTCTGAGGGTGGCTTCATGTCCGGAATCATAACGGGTGTCATTCCTGCGTCGTAGGCTGCCTGAATGCCAGCATCTGAGTCCTCCAAGACAAGACAACCCTCCGGGAGAATATCCAACCGCGCCGCGGCGGCAAGGAAAATATCCGGCGCAGGTTTACCTTTTTCTATCTGATCGCCAGCGATCACTATGGGAAAATGGTCTAACAGGTTTGTAAGTACTAGTTTGTGAATCGCTCTCTCATATTCTGTAGACGTTGCCACCGCTTTCGGCATTGAAATTTCGTATAGGAAACCTAACAATTCCAGCAGGCCGGACTTAACGGCTAACTTACCCTCATCAATCCAGCTATCAGTGTAGGTCCGCTTCTTTTTTCGCACAGCATCGATTGGGAAATCGGAGCCAAAAATTTCAACTAAAATGCAGTCCGAATCCCTGCGATTTCGACCCACCATAGTAATAAAAATATCATCGCTGATAGGAAACCCGAAATCAGCTCCCGCAAGCTGCCAAGCCTTGAGCTCGAGTCTTTCGGTGTCGATCATCAATCCATCCATATCAAAGATGATAGCCCTGCATTCACTTATTGGCAGCATAGTTTTTTTATTCATAGATATAGTTGTTTACCAATTCGCAGACCGGTTCTCCCATAGATGTTTTTTGACTTCCGCCTCATTCAGATTCGTTCCCCATCCCGGCTTCGTAGGAGTCGTCATATAGCCATCACGAATCTCTGGTGGATCCGTGACGAGGTCATCTTTCCACGGCACATCGTCAATGTCAATTTCCATAATACGGACATTGGGCAGGACAGCACATAGGCTCGCGCTCATATACGTCGCTATATGGCTATAGTAGTTGTGGGGCGCAATATTGGTCTGGTATACCTCCGCAAGATCCCCGATCTTCTTGGACTGTGTGAAACCGTTCCATGCCACGTCAATCATCATCACGTCTGCGGCGTGCAGCTCAAAATAGGGGATGAACTCCCGCATGTAGAATAGGTTTTCGCCTGTACAGATGCGGGTGGTTGTGGACTCTTTAATCTGCAAGATCGCTTCTGGGTCGTACATATCAATTTCGAGCCACTGGAGATCGAAGGGTTCTAATACTTTAGCAATTCGTAGGCACGCTTCCGTTTTGAAGTTGAAGTTGAGGTCTAAACAGAGTCCGATATCAGGACCAATTGCCTCCCGAAACGTTCCTACCAGCGTCTCAATGTGTCGTAACAACGCAGGCGTGACCACCTGATCTGTGGTCCCTGAACCGCCCCCGAACCCACTGAAGTACACTGATGCCGGCTCACCGGGAATCACGATGTTGGTCTTGAGAGCAGTGAAGCCGCGGTCCACCACTTCCCGTCCCAATGCCGTGATGTCGCCCATCGTTTTGAGTGGCGGCACACCTATCAGTTGATGATGTCTAGCGCGGCTTGTTCCGCAATGAGACCAGTACAGTCGAACCTTATCCCGTGTTGGTCCCCCGAATAACTCGACGACAGAGATACCGAGTGCCTTCGCCTTGATGTCTATCAGGGCGCACTCAATTCCGGCGATGGCTTTGGCAGCGATGCCGCCGGGACTTTGGCGCGTGCCCCGAATCATATCCCAGAACCGCATCTCGAAGGCTCTTGGATCCGTACCGATAAGCACCTGCTCCAAATCCTTGATTGTCCCAACGATTCCGTGAGGGGATCTGCCATCACTGCACTCGCCGTAACCGGTGATATCCTCATCGGTTTCAACCTTGACAAATGTCCAAGGGCGCCAGCCGGCATCCACAATAAATGTTTCAATGTTCGTAATTTTCATGCTGTTGTCCCTTATAGATGCTGCGGTTGACCTGTCTTAATTGACTCGATCATCTTGATCCCGATTTTTGTCGCTCGCAGCCCATCCTTCACCTTCGCTGCATTCACAGGATCGATATCTTTCCCCACCCAATCAATCAGGGCTTGCATCTCATCAACATACCCATGCGCTGCACTACCGTTGCGATAAGCGGGCGACAGATCATCCATCGTGAAATCGGCAGGCTCCACACCCCAAAACTTAATCGCGGGTTCACCATAATAACCGTAAAGCGTTGCCGTCTTCGTTCCACCGAACAATTCGTAAAACGCCTTGCCAGCCAACGCTGGTGAACCGAAATCTCCGTTGATTGCGCTCGCCACACAACCGTTGGCAAATCGAATTGTGGCAACAACGCTATCAGTGATTTCGGGAATCTTCGGATGGGTCAAGTTCCCGCCTTCCGCATAAATAGTGACGGGTTCGGATCCAGCAAGCCAACACATCGCATCAAATAGGTGACAACCTTGCGAAAGAACGTTGCCACCGCCTTCGACCGGATCGTTTGCCCAACTATCATCGTCCCACCGCGGATCCACGAGCTGCCCAACAATCACAAGTGGCACTGGGATTACCTCTCTGAGTTTGGCAATGAAAGGCGAAAATCGCGCTTGAAATCCAGCCATCAATTTTACATCGGCACGTTCTACCGCTGCTTCAACCTGTTCGCACCCTTCAATCGTCAGTGCTAACGGCTTTTCCACAAAGATTTGTTTACCAGATTCTGCGGCTTCAACTGCTAGGGGTACGTGCAGATCGTGGTGCGTACAAATTAACACAATGTCAACCAGATCATCGTTGAAAAGATCTCGTGGATCGGTTGTGCAGTAATCACATCCGACCTCCTTTTGCAACTGTTGAGCGGCTTCACTGTGGACATCGGCGAATCCGCGTAAATGTGCGCCTTCGATCTCAGCAAGATTTCGCGCATGATGTGATCCCATTCCACCACAGCCGATGAGCCCGACTCCAACCTTGTCTGACATAGCCCTTCTCCTTCATTTAACTTTCAAGATATTTTCTATTGTATTATGACGTCGTCGGCATATTTTACCTGTTTTGTTAAGCTATTGCAAGGTCAGTTGTTATGGCAGCGGTCAACTTCACCATTTCAGGCATGCGGTTGTTACGATTACCAATATGTATACAGTGTCACCTCAAATAGAACTAATTGCAAGCACAACAGCCCAGCAACCCAGTAGAAATCCGCTATATCTCGCTGGCTGAGATATTTCGCTGCGGGGATAACAATAAAAGGTGCCATAAAGATCCAGATTCGCTCGACCTCCATTGTGAAGAGTGTAGAAAAGGCAATCGCCAACAACGAGATCAGATAGCCAACGATGTAGATATCGAACGATTCACCACATCGCTTGTCTCGAATCGTTCGTACAACCTGCCGAAGCCACACGGTCGTCATCGGTATCCCAATCCCAATCAGAAAAGCAAACAGATTTCCAAGGCTCAAGTGCAGGTATAGGCCCATTGTCTCGTATCCTGTTCCCAGCACTGCTCTATCTTTCTTTATCGATGCCTGCAACGCCTCAAGCAGATTGAACCCTGTAAACAGAAACATCAGCAGATAAAATGCGGCGAAGGTAACACCGGTAATCAATAATAGGGTCAATATGCGTCTGAATCTCTTCCGATCTATAACTAAGGTGAGCAATATGACGACGTTAAAAAATAAGCCGATGAACACTGTCGAGTACGTCATCAGCATCCCACAACTGAGCGTAATTCCCATTACGAATCCGCAGAATATCACTCGCTCCGAACTTCTCCCCTTGTAAAACAGGTAGAGACTCAAGATTGGGAAAACGCTGAATGGTCCATCCATCGATGTCCCCGTAAACATAACGAAGTTGGGAGTAATAAGGAACAGCGCGAGAGCGTATCGTCCGATTGATTCACCGTACATTTCTTTTGCGAGCAGATAGATTGGTATCACCGTTAAACTTGTGAAGACAACCGACCCAAGGGATGCCGCCAACAGATTATATCCGAAGAATTTGCTGATAATCCACAGGAACAGTATACCGCCGGGCGGATGGGTTTGTGCGTGCCCCGACAACGTTGAGAACAGTTCTGGCCTGGCGTAATCTCGCATGAATGACAAAAGGCCGACCTGATCGACCTTTGGCACATCACTGTAGTATTCGTATCTTGTTCGCGTATACGGTTCAAGGAATGCAGGCAATTGCTGTCCGGCCACCTCTCGGTAGCCGTCAATCATCGCAACGCTGACACTGATGGCAAGAAAGAATCCAATCGAGATGGGAAAAAGCCAAGTAGATGATACAGACAGCTGGAGGAAAATCTTGCGACATAGGCGGAGGAATACTACCAAAACAACTAATGCAGGAAGTACCCAAAGACTCAGATTGAGCTCTGGCAGTGCGTAGAGGGGAACCACATGGTGATGAAATTTGACCGCTCCTAGATTAACGGAAGTTGTCCGCATCCAGTAGGCGAGGAACTTGTGGTAAATCAGGAAGAAACACGCGATACAGAGGCATTGGGTTGGAATAAAATTGAGGAATGTAAGAGGTCGCTTTAGGGAATGATTTAGAGGATTGAAAGGGGCGTCCACATGTTAATCCATTTATAGGGATGTAGAGTTCCGGTTTCGCTAGCTTCAATTACCTAAAATTCTACGAAAGCGCGAATTCTGATCTCTGATCAGGGCTTGCCTCAGATATACTCAAACCTTCGCGAGCAACCTGTCGTCCATGCTCGGTCAACATCAAATCACCCGCATCAGACTGGATGGTGCCCTGCCTTTCTGCATATCTCACAACCCGCTCCGCGAAAGATGGAGTCCAGCGCAGATGCTCATCCAGATGTTCAATCCGACGCTCCCGTTGCGCTTCGGGCGAACCCTCATGATTCAGCAGGTGAATGGTGAGCATTGTCTGAGCGAACTGCCAGCGCTGACGCATCCGTCGTCGAGCGGTAGCAATGAGGCCACGAGTTGGCGCGAGAAGGAAGGTTAAAAGGAAGAAGACACCACTCATCGTTGCCATAGACCCAGCGATAGACGCATCCAGCCAACGTGCCAACCAGTAGCCGATGAGGGCACTTGCGATGCCGCTTAACGCGCTCAGTCCAAGCATATAGGATAGTCGATCGGTCAGCAGGTAGGCGGTCGCTGGCGGAGCAATCATCAGTGCAACAACTAAGATGGATCCTACTGCGTCGAACGCTCCAACGGCTGTTACCGAGACTAGCGTCATCAAACTGTAGTGGACGATGACAGGTGAAAATCCGAGCGCGGCAGCGAGTCCGGCGTCAAATGTTGCCAGTTTCAGTTCTTTGTAGAACAGTGTAATGAAAATGATATTGATTAGTAGGATCCCACCCATCACCCAAAGCGATTTGGGCAGGTCGTATCCGAAAAAGGTTGATCGCTCCATCCAAGCAAACGCCAACTCTCCCAGCAGGACAGCGTGAGTATCTAGATGGACACTCCCCGCATAGCGAGAGATGAGAATCACGCCGCCGCTGAATAGTGCCGGAAACACAATCCCGATAGCAGCATCCTCACGCACGAGACCAGTACCGTGCAAGAGTTCCACGAGTGCCACCGTAATTACGCCGGTGATCGCAGCTGCAATAATGAGGAACGGTGAAGCAAGATCTTCAACAATAAAAAACGCTAAAACGATACCTAGAAGGATTGCATGGCTGATAGCATCACTCATCAGTGCCATACGACGGAGTACCAGAAATACTCCCGGCAAAGCGCAGGCAACAGCAACGACCGCAGCGATAATTTGAATCTCTATCTGTGGTAAGAGGTTCATCTAATTCCCCCGCATTTCCGCCAAGCGTTCTGCCTCAGCCAATCCCTTCGGGGTTAGTGCCCACTCTGTGCCGACTCGATGTGCCCAGCCACGAGCCTCTAGCTCTTCGAGGCTACGCTTAACGCCGCCCCGTCCAGCACTCATTGCATTTAAGACTCTCACAGAATGCCGGTGTTTTAAGTCTTCATGCTGTAACGTCAGGGCGTGGAGGTCATCCAAAACCATTTCGACCCGTAGTTGCCGCCGGTTGCGTTGATGTCGTATCCAATTCCAAACCAGCCCCCGATTCGGTGCCAGAGTCATTGAGACTAGAACGATCGCGCTGATACAGAGCACGATGGTTGGACCGGTGGGAATCCGTGCGGTGCTACTACTAATGAGTGCACCACTCACGCCGGCAACCGCGCCAAACAGAGCGGACAGAATAACCATTACTCCAAGACGATCTGTCCATTGTCGTGCTGCTGCCGCAGGCGCGACAACCATCGCACTCATCAGCACCACACCGACAGTTTGCAGTCCTAGTACGATAGCAATTACAATGAGCGTGGTTAGCAACACGTCAAGCCAGCGCATACGAAAACCGAGGCTAGCTCCGAAGTCAGGGTCGAAACTGAGAAGTTTGAAATCCTTCCAGAAGACCATCATTATCAACAGTGCAACCATCCCCAGCGACGCCATCGTTTTGACATCCCTTTCCACCAGTGCTGCCGCCTGACCAAAGAGGAATTTGTCAAGACCAGCTTGATTGGCGTTGGGCAGCTTCTGAATGAATGCTGTCAGCAGGACGAGCCCGAACCCAAAAAATACAGAAAGCACTAATCCTAATGCACTATCATCCTTAATGCGAGTTGTATTGACAATGCCCATCACAAAAAGCGTACCTATCCAACCGGCGGCAGCAGCACCCAACACCAGTACAAGCGGGGCTTTGCTGCCCGTTAGCAGAAATGCTAGGGCAATACCGGGCCACGCTGCATGGGAAATTGCGTCTCCTAGCAGGCTCTGCTTTCGTAGGACCGCGTATGTCCCCAAAGCACCACTGACGATTCCCAATGTGGCAGAGCCTTGTGCGACTGTACGTAGGGTATAATCGAAGAAGAGATTATGTAGCAATTCCATTCGCTGACCCATTTTGATGTAAGTTGCTACCCAAAGTCCCTGCGGGCAATCGGTTATTTTAAGCTGATCATCTGTTAGACAGATGTAAAGTAGGTCGAGATTCACCTCTCGATACAAAGTCGTCGATTTTGGAAAATCGATCTACTCTAGTCCTGTAATTTGTACAGGGATTACGGCATACGGAGTATGCCTACTACTTTGGTAACTTGCGTTATTTGAGGATGATCATCCGCTTGACATCCGTGAAGTCGCTAGCTTGTAGGTGGTAGAAATAGAGACCACTACTGAGCATCTCGCCACGTGCGTTGCGCCCGTCCCAATAAACTGCACGCCCTTTGGTAAGATATGAGCCAGCAGCTTGGCTGCCTAACGAGATCGTGCGTATCCGTTCGCCTGACTGGTTGTAGATAATGACAGACACATCTGCAGCAGAAGCGAGTTGATAGGGGATCCACGTTTCAGGGTTAAAGGGATTTGGATAATTCTGAAGCAGCTGGGTGTGCATCGGGGCAATGCTATCGAAGGTTAGATGAAGCGTTGTATATGCTTTCCGAATATCATCGACTGTGATGGTATAGTCTATTTTTCCGATAGGTTCATCTGAAGCTGTATCGGTAAGCGTCAAACGCAAAGTATCGCTGACTTGGACAACTGGGGTTCGACTCAAATCAGCATAGCCTATAGTAAATCTATCACCCGCTTCCGCTAATCCTTTTGTCAACCGATTACCTGTCTTCAGATTGTCAACGCTAATTTGGTAAGATCCTTGGAATCCCTCTCCCTCCATAACTCCATCAACAACGAATGCCCAAAGCGTTCCGCTGACGGCTGGTGCGCTCGCTGCTCCAGCAGCTTGCGTCGGATCGGAATCGTCCCAAGGGGCTCCTGTGAATGTAACTGCACCGCCTTCCGGCGTATTGACAATATACCCCCGTCCGCCTTCAATCGGAAATCCCTCCCCAGGTGTTGCGTCAGTATGAGATATGAACTCCCCGTCATCAGCTGCGATAATAACCGTTGATCTTACCATTTCGATAAAGCTGCGCGCTGTCAGCGGTGTCTCTGGACGTAGCGGCGGTGAAATGATATTTAATCCGTTATCTAGATGCAGCGTAAAATTAAAAATGCGCTCTTCCTCGGGTTCATCCTCACTAGGCAGCCTAACGTCTTCAGGTGAACCATCAAGGGTACTGATCACTGTTGCCAAGCTGTTTGCTGCACGATGAAAGAAGGGGGGCCAGTAAAGTCTGACAGTCTCCACCTTATCGATTTCATCGGGCGTGGGTCCGTCCTCACCCATAGCAAGTAGGATAAACGCAGTCCGAAAGTCTTTCTGAGAGGATCCAGCAGCGGGGATGCGCTGCCCGTTTATCGCAATAATATCTTCAATTTTTATCTCTTGCTTGTCTCCCCGGAAACCGACGTCTCCCAAGGAATACAAGTGCTGTAGGTCATCTGCAGATACAACCTGTTGATTATAAGGAGGGGGGATATCCAAATCATGGGGGTCGATCACCAAGAAGGTCGGTGGAACATCTTCCGGCTTTAGCAAACCCATTAGATATAAATCGAGTGGGCTATAAAGATCTTTGGGAGCTAAGGTAGTGAACGTACCATCCCCGTTGTCTTGGATGTCATTGCCGCCCAGAAGCGATCCTCTGGTATGTAGGAAAAAATTCCAATGTGCCCGGTCTCGAGTTAACAATACAGGGGGATCGATGAAAGCTAACCATGTATGCCCAAATTCGTGCGCGAGCACACTCAGCGTGGAGGTTGCCGGACCAAACGTATTTTCCAAGGGATCATCCTCCCATACTTTCAAGTTTTTCATGGTGAGAAAGCTTTTTAGCTTCCCTTGGCTGCCGTACTCGGCAGTATGATCAAATTGCGGAAAGATTTCTGATCTGTTTGGGTTGCCGATACCTAGAACATCATTCTGAACGTTAATAGCAAAAGCGAGAACTCCTACTAGATCTAGGTTTGATTCAAAATTGGTGAAAAGGACCAAACTATCAAAATCGTCGCCATGCGTCCGGTAGAACTCACGCGCAACATTCTGTAGGTTGACGGTTGGCAAGTCTACGAAGACTTCCGCGATGGCACCCGTTGTTCCTTCAAGCGGCAAATCGTCCGAATAGTTCACTAAATTCACTTGGAAAGCATCGTCGAGTCCACCGGGGGATACGCCAACAATACCTGTTCTGACATTAGATTTCTCAAAAGCGATGTCAATGACGCCTGTATCGAACAGGACAACCTGCATTGTTAAAGACACACTACTAAAGGATTGTTCACTGAACGTCTCAACATTGAACCAAGTGACGGTCACTTGCTTTGAAGACTGTTTTACCTCAACGGTAGACGTATCTCCGCCGCCAAATGGGGCGGGGAATGGATCAAACGGATTCAGGTCAGTGTACAGCACACCGATGCGGGGTGATTCTCCCAAAAATCGTTGCAAATCTCGCGCCCAAGAAGCGGCATCCCCCTTACTGAATGTCAGGTTTCCATCTGAATTAACAAAAAGTTCCGTATATTCCTCACCAAAAAATGGGAAGTCGAATTCGATTTCGACTTTCTTACTGTCGTCATCACTCAACTGCAACACATCACCAAAAGCTTGGACAAACTCAACATCTTCTGGCATAGATACATCGTATCCCCCTAGGTCATTGGGTGTGAAACGTAAATTTTGTCCTGCTAAATCGAAGGTGTTCTTCGGTTGGACGATGTGCTCGTTGCCGTTGATGACCACCAGATTTCCGACATCAGTGGACGTTGATTCAAAGGTGACTTCTCCTGCCGTGTTTAGTTGTAGTCTTTGATGTGGCTCATCACCAGATTTGGCTTGAACCTGTAGAGAAAAGATAATCAAAAGTGTAGCAGTAACAACCAACAATTTTTGTGTCATTAAAAAAATAATCCCCTAATGAAGTTGTGTTTTTGGCTTGCTAATTAACAAATTGCAAAATGTAAAAAATACGGTTTTTACACTTTATACATAAGGTAGGTTTATTTTAAGATGGAGGGAGGGAAGTGTCCATCGGTTTGTCAACCTGTGCAGTTGTGGTTTCGCCAACCGGTTGAGATAATGTTGCTTCAGGTTGTTCTGTAGTCCCATCAGCTTGATCATTTCGATTGAGAAAAGCCACGCGCCCTCCGTATGCCAGCCGGAGATTCTGCTCTGTAAACACTTTCTCCACCGGACCGCTGGCGATACGACGCACGTTTAGCAGCGTTACAGAATCAAAATAATCCGCTACCGTCTGCAGATCATGATGAACGGCAACGACGGTCTTGCCGGCAGCGCGCAGGTCTTGTAAGAGCGCAACGATTGCTCGCTCGGTCGTCGCATCAACGCCTTGAAACGGTTCGTCCATGAAGTATACTTGGGCGTCCTGCACCAACGCTCGTGCTAAAAAGACGCGTTGCTGTTGTCCGCCAGAGAGTTGGCTAATCTGTCGGTCTGCAAAATCAAGCATCCCAACATTTTCAAGTGCTTCCATTCCCCGTGCACGTTCTCGACGCCCCGGACGACGTCCCCATCCTAAGGTGCCATAACATCCCATCATAACCACATCCAATACGCTCGTCGGAAAATCCCAGTCAACGCTCCCGCGTTGCGGTACGTATCCTACGAGTTGGCGCTGATCGACGTAGGGCTGCCCGTAGATTAATACCCGCCCCGCTGCCGCTGCCACTAGCCCCAAGATTGCCTTGATGAGCGTCGTTTTGCCGGCACCGTTGGGCCCGACGATCGCCATGAGGACTCCCGAGGGCACGTTCAGGTCTACATCCCATAGCACCGGTTGATCCCGGTAAGCTACGGTCAAATCCGCCACCTCAATAGCCAATGGGTTATTCAGAGATTCTGTCATATCATCCGCCCTCCTCTCACACACTGACACTCGTTCGCCTATCTGTGCTCTTTTAGTTTGTCGCAGTTTGCAGAAGCGATGCGACGATTGTATCAATGTTATGACGGACCATTCCGATATACGTGCCTTCTGGCGTTCCTGCCGGTCCCATCGCATCCGAGAAAAGCTGTCCACCAATTTTTACAGAGAAGCCTTTCGCCTTCACAGCAGCTTGTACTGCCTCAATACTACGGCGAGGCACAGACGTTTCGACAAACATAGCGGGGATGCGGCGTTCGACGATGAACTGTACTAACGCCTGCACATCAGCTGTGCCTGCCTCAGCTGCCGTACTAATTCCCTGAAGTCCACGCACTTCAAACCCGTACGCACGGCCGAAGTAATTGAAGGCATCGTGAGCGGTGACGAGCACTCTTTGGTCGGGAGATACCCGATCCGCTTGCTGCATCACATAGACGTGCAGTTCTCCTAGCCGCGCTAAATAGTCTTTCGTATTTGCCCGGTACAACTTCTCACTGTCCTTATCTACCTCAATCAGTGTATCCCGTACACGCTCAACCACTTGCATCCAGAGGGTTACGTCGAACCAAACGTGCGGGTCGTACGCGCCTTCAAACTCTGGCGGTGCTAATAGTATCCCTCTATCAATGTCCTGTGTTACGACAACCGTTTTTATCTGGTCCTGCATCCTTTCGAGCACACCTGCCATTTTCCCCTCCAGATGCAAACCGTTATAAAAGATAACGTCAGCCCCTGTCAACCGGGCGACATCGCCTTCACTTGCTTTGTAAAGGTGCGGATCAATGCCGGGTCCCATCAATCCAGTCACATTAACACGGTCTCCTCCGACATTCTGAACGATATCGGTAATCATGCCGATTGTCGTCACCACGCGAATCGGTTTCTGGCTGGATATGTCTGTTGAACTTGCTGTCTTCTCGTTAGCCTTGTCCGATCGATGATCACAAGCGACAAATAATATTATTATGAAAACCAACAATCCATAGATTATGCGCATACTCCTGCTTATCCTTTCTTAAATTGGCGTCACACAGATTTCTATTGGTTCAAGCGGTATGAAGATTATATTGTCTGTGGACTTACAAACACATTTCCTGCAACTTCACGACCAACAAAGTGCTCGGTCTGATCAATCCTCAAACGCAACGGTCCGTTAAACGGTTCTTTCGCTACAACATGAACAACAATGCCCGGCAGGATGCCCACCTGATCGAGGTAACGCAGCATTTCGGGATTATTATCATTGACATGCTGAACGGTGGCAGAACTACCCGCATCAACCTCTGTCAGCGTTTCATAAGCGACCTCTTGGAGTGCGCCATCCTTTGCTGGGATGGCGTGTCCATGCGGGTCGGTTGTTGGATGCCCCAACGCCTCGCTCATTCTTTCCTCAAACTCCTCGGAAATGACATGTTCCAGTTTATCCGCCTCATCGTGCACTTTGTCCCAAGTAAACCCCATGATTTCAACGAGATAAAGTTCCAGTAACCGGTGATGGCGAATAATTTCTTGAGCGATTTTCTTCCCACCCTCTGTCAATTCAACGCCGTGATAGGAGGCGTACTCCAGCAATCCCATCGCTGCCAACTTTCGGATCATACCGGTGACGGATGCAGCAGAGACCTCCATCTGCTGGGCAATCGCAGAGGTGGAGACCTTCTTCTGACCTTCTTGCAGCAGGTAGACTGTCTTCAGATAATCTTCCATCGCATGGGTTATCATACTTGACCATCCAAAAATTAGATTTAGGCATTCCTAAAATTTTAATTAGTATATGGTAACTCATTTTTTAGGAGGTTGTCAACTTTATTTTTGAGGAAGGGGGCAGCGTATCAGGAAAGCAAGCACGAAGTAAGCCACAGGTTACGCAGGAACGATATTTTGACGCTTTCACTACATTGATCTCTCCTAAGACTTGTGCATAAATATTTGGACAGATTCACCGTTTTATGCTAAAGTGGAGATTCGCTTCGCTCTATAAGCACTAAGCAATATATTTCGTGTATCAGGAGGAATTGACATTGCAGATATATCGAGCAGCGGTTATCGGATGCAGTCGCATGGGAGCGTTCATTGACAACGAGGTCGTTGGGTCTCCAGGGCATGTGCCCCCCTATTCGCACACGGCAGTATTTACCGCCTGCGATAGGACAGATCTGATTGCGTGCTCAGATCTTCGTTCAGAGGTTATGGCTGAAGTCGGGATGCAGTTTAATATTCCTAGAGAAAAACAGTATACTGACTATAAAGAATTGATCGACAAGGAACAACCGGACATTGTCAGTGTCGCCACACAGCCGGAGCATCGCGCCGAGATCGTTATCTATGCCGCGGAGCACGGTGCCAAAGCAATCTATGCCGAGAAGGCGATGGCGGCTTCGATGGCGGAAGCTGACGCAATGGTTGAAATTTGTGAACGAAACGGCGTATTCTTTAACCTCGGCACCCAGCGGCGGTGGCATCCGGGTTTTACCAAAATGAAGGAAATCATCGACAGTGGTGAACTAGGTGCTCCGAAGACAATTATCTTCAACGGTAGCACGCTGTTTAACGGGGCAAGTCATTACTACGATAATTTGTTGTTCCTCAATAGCGACCAGCGTGCGGTTTGGGTACAAGCGCATCTGACGGAGGGCACTTGGCGGGTAGAGGGAGACCGATTAACCGAAGACCCGGTTGGACAGGGCATCATCCATTTTGAGAACGATGTGACGGCGTATGCTGTAACCCCCAGCCGCGAAATTGAGTGGGAAGTCAACTGTGAGAAAGGGAGCTTGACCGCCTTGCCTAACGGCGTTTATCGAATGCGAGAGGAGGGACCACCGGGCTACCGAGGGCAGCCGACGATTGTGGACGGAGCGTTTCCTGACTATACGCCTGCCAGCCCGAACCTACGGCTTGTGGAAGACCTCGCCCATTCGCTTGACACCGGCGAATCACCCCGCGGCGGGGTGCGGGTCGCACATGCCGGCACAGAACTGATTTTCGCAACCATCGAATCGCATCTTCGCGGCGGGGCACGGGTCGAGCTGCCGCTGAAGGGGCGTCCGATCCGGCTCCTACGAGACCGCGCGCCTCGACAGCCGAGGTATAGCCCCCAGACCTGATATGTGGTTACGCCGGAGGGGAAAACAAAGCAATGCAAAAGACAATATCAATCGAGAATACTGCCCAAGGCTATCTTGAGCTACTGCGTGAAAGAGGGATCAAATACTTCTTCGGCAATGCCGGCACGGATTTCGCCTCATTGGTGGATGCCTTCGCTAAGTTTGCCGAAGAAGGAAAGCAATACCCACGTCCCATCACGGTGCCACATGAGTTTGTTGCAGTGAGTATGGCACACGGCTACTACATGGTTACAGGTGAACCGCAGGTTGTGATGGTTCACGTGATCGTCGGCACCGCCAACGCCTCCGGCGCTATCATCAACGCAGCGCGGGCACAGGTACCCATTATCTTTAGCGCGGGGCGCACTCCTCTGACGGAAGCCGGTTTCACCGGTTCTCGGAATGTACTTATCCATTGGGCGCAGGAGTCGTTTGATCAGGCAAGTCTTGTGCGGGAATTTGTTAAGTGGGACTATGAACTACGGAATTTCGCACAGTTGGAAACGGTGGTGGATAGAGCGTTGGCAATCGCTACCTCAGAACCGGGCGGTCCTGTATATCTAACCCTGCCGCGGGAAGTGCTTGCCGAATCCCATGAAGAACTGACTATCAACATTGTGCCAAGACAGCAGGCACACCAAACGAACGTCCCTGATGCTGCTCAAGTAAAGGAGGTTGCCAAACTCATTGCAGCTGCAACAAATCCACTCATTATCACTTCGGGGATTGGACGAGACCCGCAAGCCGTAGAAGCACTGATCGTGTTTGCTGAATCCTTTGCGATTCCGGTCGTGGTAGGGGTGGGCAAGACGCACATGAATTTTCCCACATCTCATCCACTTCACCTCGGTTTTGATTCAACTCCATATCTGAGGGAAGCAGATGTTGTGATAGTCATTGACACTGATGTTCCTTGGTTACCTTCTGTGGTTAGCCCCAAAGAAACGGCGTGTGTGATTCAATTGGGACATGAACCTCTTTACAGTCGCTATCCAATTCGAGGTCATGCCGCAGACATCGCATTGGCTGCACATCCAACAGCAACACTTCGCCTGCTGACCGAAGAGATGTTGCCATATCAGGAACAGGCGGCGCAAAAGATCGCCACCCGCTTTGAAACAGTGAGAGCGGAACATAAGCAGCAGCGAGAGGCTTGGGGCGCACATGCCGAGACGGTCAAAGGGGATAAACCGATTGATTCGGCGTGGCTGTCTGCCTGCATCAACCAAGTCTTGGAGGCGGAGACGATACTGATTAATGAATACGATTTGGTGCCGACACAGGTGGATCTGACTGTCCCCGGTAGCTTCTTTGGACCTTCACCAGCCGCCGGACTTGGGTGGGGCATCGGCGCAGCGTTGGGAGCAAAACTGGCTGCACCGGAGAAAACCGTTATCGTCACGGTAGGCGACGGCAGCTACCTCTTCAATGTGCCTACATCCTGTCATTTTGTATCCCAAGCATATAACCTACCGATTCTGGTGGTCATCTTTAATAACCAATGTTGGGGAGCGGTAAGAGGAGCAGCCGCGTCGGTTCACCCAGAGGGTTGGGCGGTGAAAACCGATCATTTTCCCCTCAGTGAGCTTTCGCCCACCCCAGCCTACGAGGTGATTTGTCAGGCGAATGGCGGATATGGGGAACGGGTCGAGGAACCCGATGAGGTGTTGCCGGCACTTAAACGTGCATTGCATGCGGTAAAGGAAGAAGAACGGCAGGCAGTGCTCAACGTAATCTGCAAGCACCCGTGATTTTATAAGGATCGAGAAGGAAAACGAAACTAACTATGGAAGCTGCCCCGACAAACATATCGGACCCTGAACATCAACAGGAAAAAGACAAAGAACGAGAACAGAACCGCAACTTTTGGATTGCTGTGGTTCAAGGCACATTCATACGAATCTCTTTTGCATTTGCAGATTCGACAACTGTTCTACCCGCCTTTATCTTAAAACTCACTTCCTCAAACATGCTTGTTGGCTTGACCGGTTCGATGACACGAGCCGGTTGGATGTGGCCCCAACTCCTGATGTCGAACCTGCTGGAACACCGGCCGCGCAAGATGCCCTTCTACGCTCTCGGTATGAGCTTTCGACTGTTCGCATGGATCGCAATGGTTATATGCACCCTTATGGTCGGCTCCGGCAACAACGGTCTACTTGCCGCCTGCTTTCTCTCCTGTTATTTCATCAGATCCTCAGCGATGGGAGTCTCGACGCTTCCATATATGGATATTATCTCCAAATCCATTGAACCACAGCGGCGGTCTCGATATTTCAGTTTTCGTCAGTTGGCAGGTGGGTTCTTCGGTATATTCATCGGTTTTTTCTTTATCCGATATGCTCTGAGTCCTGAATCCGGACTGGTATTCCCGACGAATTATGCCCTGCTGTTCGGGTGTGCGGCGGGTGCGACCGGACTGGCACTCACGGCTTTTTTACAGATTCGCGAACCCATCCGTCCCGTTCAGAAGGCACGCCAACCGTTTGGACAACATCTGAGGCAGGGACCATACTTTTTTCGGACAGATCGAAACTACCGCTGGTTCTTTTACTACCGGATGTCTACCACCGTTGCTGGAATGTGCACCCCTTTCTACGTCCCTTACGCCTTGCAGAAATTGGCAGTGCCAGACGCAACGATTGGACTATTTCTCGCTGTTGTCTCCATCAGTGGCGTCATCTCAAATGCAGTGTGGGCATATATAGGGGAGAGATATGGTGTACGATACATCCTCAGTTGTACCTCGGCATTGGCATGTGCGGCACCGCTGGTGGCAATCTTGGTGCAATACCTTCCATTGACATGGCAGGTGCCCTGCTATTTTCTGACATTTGTCTTCAACGGCGCATCTACGAGCGGCTCGTCGATCGGCTTCATGGCGTATCTGCTAAATATTGCACCGAGCCTGAATCGTCCAAGCTACGTCGGTTTTATGAACACAATCCTCTTTCCGTTCAGCTTTATGCCGATGCTCGCGGGGGTCCTCATCGGACTTGTGAGCTATGCAGGGATGTTCGCAGTTTCCATCGGGATGGGATTTCTTGGGTTCATTACCACCACACAACTTGAAGAGCTCCATCAGGAAGATTGAACGTGATACGTAAAAAATTCGTTCATTCGTTCATTGGCTGTAGGGACCGCAGATCCGCGTTCCCTACGGGTTCTTTGTACGATTTCTTAACATGAGCCCTAGCGTTTGGCTCGGTTTAGCTACTCTAATTCCGCCAGAATCTCATCAATATCTTCCAGCAATTCAACTTCGTAACCGTCTGGATCGGTGATAAAAGCCATCTTCATGCCTCCCGATGTGAACTCTTCTCGCCAGTCGTCGGGCCAAATTTCAAGCCCTGCTTTTTCTAGCTCGTCGCAGCAAGCTACCAGATCCGGCACACTGATGGCAAAGTGCATCAGATCTTCTGGAACGTTGAGTTCATAGTCGGGTGAATAGGTCAATTCCAGCGTCGGCACGTTGCCCGGAAGTTCGAGATGGACAATCTGATTGCCTGCCGGGGATCTATCGCTTCGACTTTTGACGACAAAGCCTAGGTGATCACAATACCATTTAATCGATTGATCGAGATCACTGACCCTAACGCGCGTATGTAAAAAGATAGCCATTCTTGTTCCCTTTCTGTGTGTGGGTTATCAAATGTATTGAGTACCAAGCTTCAACACCTTTATTATAGCATGACGAAAAACAGAAATGTTGAACAAAAACAACCCTATTGTCGTAGGTCGGATGTCCTCGTCTGACCTCTGCACGTTGAGTTGATTTCAGACAACCGCCTCAGTTCTTGACAGGTAGCGCGATGATTCCAAGGTTTTCCTAATTCGTAACAACGAATTGTCAATAAGCCCTAGCTTTATGGTATAATTCTCCTAACAGTTCTACATACTAGTAGAGATAGAAGGAGAAACTATGCCAACTTGTAAAAAGAGTCAAAGTCATCAAGCGATCAAAAACGGATGCGTCCGTTCAAAACAATCGAAATCATTTCAGTGGAAACCATATCGTCCTGACAAGAAAGTAGGCAAATTATGCTATCACAAGTGCACAACAGAAGCCGACCTTCCAATGCGTATTGTGCAATGTGAATACACAGAACCCAATTATGAAACGGCAACATATAATTGGCACCAATGCTGTAATCAACGATCCGTTCGCACTGCTGTCCAAGATAGTCTATCACACCTCCTATTTGTTACGAAATATAAGGGTAAGAATAGCTGCTACGTGGGTCGCTATTTTATTGTAGGCTACTACGAACTGGGATGGACAGCAGAGATCAATGGACGAACTGCGATTCGAGCGAAAAACTTCTGTTTTGTACCGATTGAGTACGCCTACGAAATAACAGACGAGCGATGGCAACGCATTAATTCTGATGGCAGTACGACATGCCTAACGAATCTGCGGTCAGCAACACAACGTATCAGTGGAAATCTGCTCGACAAAATCGTGCAACATCTTGACAACTACGATCGGACAGATGATTATCTGTTAGAGGTTGCTCGACTGAAAGCGAGATACAATCCATTTAAGGATATTCCCCAAGGACGCGTTTTCATTATAAATGTTGGCGCGAATACCAGCCATTTGCAACAAAGCCCGTTGTTTGACAATGAGACGTTTGAGTTTGTCCCTATCCCCGGAGAGGACGATGATGGACTGGCCTATGCCGATCTGCGCCAATTCAACAATTCCAAAACGCCGTTGTTCGATCTATTTGCCAATCCTGCCATCTCACCATTGAAGAAGGTTCATAACGACCCCGAATTTGCCACCTTTACTTATGGCGACAATTTTCGTACAAAGGGTGGGTTAAGTCAATTACAAACAGGCGATTTTCTCTTCTTCTTGGCACGTTTAGTACCATATGCGAAGCAGCAATTTGATAAAAAAAATGCTATATTTGCGTTGATCGGCTACCTCGAGATTGAGGAGCGTTTCGATAACTCTGATGACCCAATGTTTACTAGTCCGGCATTCAACAGGAATGCACATGTCATGCGATGGGTAAATAATCCGGCAAGCTTTACTGACTATGCCGTTTTCAAAGGGTCGATCAACTCCCGGCGTTTCTACACCGCCGTACCTTTTGACCGTAAATTCGTCGAACATATTCCTATTCTAAAAAAGGATCGTACAGCTTGGGAATGGGGGAGACAGACCGATCTCGGTGTTATTGGTTCAAATACTAGATCGGTACGCATGCACATCGATCCGAAAAAAGATAAAGAACGTGCGAGACGATTTTGGAGACGTATTTGGAAATTGCAAGGTTGGTCTTGACGTAAGAACTCCCGATTTTTTTTAATCTTCAGTACCTCTGCAGATCCCCAAACTTTGGAAACAAGAATAATCTATTCCTTCATCGTTTTTTGGACGTTGATTTGGCATATTCAACCGAGCGATGCGGTTCGTGAAGGAACCGCCAACGCTGAGATTATGATCCAACGGTATGAACGGGAGGGAGATTTTGTTAAAGCAGCTTTGTGGCGTGAAGCAGCTGCGGACTGCTTGAAAATCATCTCGATTCCGATGACGGAAATCCAAATTCGGTACTACCTCCGTCATGGAAAGAATGTGCGGGCGGAGCGGAGTCGTAGAGAGTTAGGGGATATAAAGAAAAGGCGGGAACACCATCTACAGGCTGCAAAGATACATTGGGAAAAATCGGAAACGGAGGGCACTTCACCCGAACTGGCTGTGGAACGCAAGAAAATTACGCAGTTTATTTCAACGTGGGTCCAGATCTATCCTAACCGATTCTATCACTATGGTATCTATCCTACTTTTTTCAAAGTAGAGCAGGAGATTTTCAAAAGAAAGGGGGATTATGCAGCTATCCTAAATCTCGAAGCGGATGCGGCGGAGATGTGCGCGGATCAGTACAACGAGATAACAGTTACCTATTTTCGGGAGATTGTTTTGGAGCGTGATGCATTCGGATGGGATGTAGGAAGAGAGGCAATTTCCCATCATGCGGCAAATCACCTCAAATCCCCGAAAACTCACGACACCGTTCTAGGCTCAATGAGCCAAGAATTGACGGACAATATGCTAGGTATCTTGGACGAGAACCGTGTTACGCAATATGAAAAGGTTCGAGATGTGCATCGTCAGCGGGCAGCCCTGTTGCGCGAATTCGCTGTGGACAAACCAAAGGCATCGCCCACCAAAGCAGAAAGTGTGTTAAGGGATCTACCCCGTCAATCCATCAGTTCTGCTCCGAAATTAACGTCCACACAAGCGTTGAGGATTGCCGACAGGGATGCACGGATACAAGAACACTTAAGGGCGCAGAGAGGTGTGCACGGATACGCCTCATTTCAAGGGTTTGCGTGGTTTGTCAGTTACTACAATCACGGTTGGGGTAACCTAGGAATAGCACTTGTAGATGACAAAACCGGCACAGTCCTTGATGTCCTTATAGTAAATTCTAAAAATAAATAGACGTTATAAAGTAGTAGGCGCCCGCTGTGTGCCGTAACTCTGTGCACAAGGTTGCACAAATAAAACGCAAGGACGCTAGGGCGCGAAGACGCAAAGAAACCCGTGTCTTTTTCTCTTTTTTGCTTTACGACTTTGCGTTAAATTCAGAGAAAAGCCTCTATCTATTCATTGCGTTTTTTTTACTCAAAACTGAGTTTGTCGTCAACGTCTTGAAGGTCCGCCCACGTCTTGATGTCCGTGCGGCTTGGATCTACCTCTTGACGACGCTTTTCAAAATAGGCTCTTGACGACTCATCCTCAGGACCCCAATTTGCCATCCGTTCATTGAACGCCGCGATTTCGTCCGCTCCTTTGCCACTTTGCTCAAGTATCCAGTCACTGATTTCAACATCGTTGGGATTGTTGACCGCAGCCTCCTGGAAATCGTCCGCAGTCACACCGAGAAATTCCAAGATACGTCTATCCTGTCCGGAATCTTCGCCGTACTTATACTCCCCGATCTTTCCTGCGCGCCCTGCGCGCGCTTTATCTGCCATCCGTGCAACGCCATGGCAGCCCGCGACCTCCTTAGAGTGGGGACTGCGGGGTGGTCCCACCGTCAAATCAACCTGCCAGAAACCGCCCCAATCGTCTAATTCTATCGATTGAAGCACTGTTGTGATATCCGTTCTACCGGGGGCGTACTTGGCAAGCCGATCTCGCAGGCGTTGCCTGTATTCCTCATTTGGCGGTTTAAGGCTCAGTTCTCGCTGATTAAATTCATCAATTTCCGCCTGCGTGACGCTCGAATTTTCAAGCATCCAGGCCTGCAAGGCTTCGTCATCATGTTCATCAGCAGCTTTGGCAAAGTCATCGGCGGAAAGTCCCAGTAATTCAAGAACTTTAGCGTCTAGACCAGAATTGCCTCCATAGAGGTACTCGCCGGTTGTTCCGTTGTTATGCGCTCTGGCTTTGTCAGCCATCCGTGCTGCGCCGACAATGCCGGCGAGGCTAAGATTTGATGGACGCCGTGGTGGCTGTCGTGTAAGATCCATAATTAGTAGCTCCTTTCAGTTTGTAGCCATTGCGTAAGAATTACTCCAATTGGTTTTCCATTTTACTACATCCGTAAATTTGCGGCAATCCTAAAAACTTCGGCAACCCTAAGGAATTCTATAGCAAGACGCGGGGAAACGTCCGGACCCACCACTGTTAATGGTTCGGTTGCATGACTTGGCTTCTACTGAGGACATGTTAAGCAGCCTCCTTCGTGCGGACCATCTCCCCAGCCCGCACAGTGAGAATCGGTTCCCAACACCCCCCAGGCCGCTCCAGACCTTTGACATCTTGTAGCGGGAGTGCCTCTTCACTGAAACGCAACACAGCAAGGTCTGCACAGGCACCGGACGCCAACGTCCCAACCTCTCCGGAAAGCCCAAGAAATTCTGCGGGCCCCACCGTCACCCGTGCTAAGGCGTCCGCTTCAGACATGCCGGCGGCGAGTAGCTTAGAAAGGGTGCGAGGTAAATCATGCTGCGGATTGCTATCCACATGCCGAATATATTGGTCGGTCGATATGGTGTCTGGCAGAAATCCGTTTGCGATTGCTACCTCCGCCACATCAAAGTGGAATGAATTCATGCCATGTCCGATATCGAACAGTATCCCTCTCTCACGAGCCTCCCAAACTTCATCCTTGATGCGTCCGTCCACCACAAGACAGTCCAGATCGCTCTGAAAGCAGTAAGTGATTACATCTCCCGGGCGTAACAGTTCTAGTTGTTCGTCCAGAGGAAAATCCGAATCCCGTCGTGTGCCTAAGAGCAGCGGACGGTTCGTTTGATTGCCTGCTGCCAATGCACGGTTTAGAATCTCGCGGGGATCATTATCACCGGCGCAGGATTTGGCTATGTTGGCGGCAATGCCCCAGATTGCCTCGCCCCCATTTTCAATCGCTGCCACACAGGCATCTACATCTACATCGTCCAGATTCTCAAAACAACCGCTCGTCGGTATTGATTCCCCCGTAACAGAGAGATTGATAGCCAACCGGACGCGTGTCTGTGCCCCCTCGATGATAGATTCACGGTATCGGGCCCAATTGCCGGCACCTGCATCCCCTTGGGAGAGCACGGTTGTCGCCCCACGGGGGAGGAAGTGAAGGTCGGGATCGACACCGTACTTTGAGCCTTCACGTGCGGGGTGAGCGTGCATATCTACCAACCCCGGAAGCAGCATGGCATCGGGGAAATTCAGTGTCTCCTGCGCGGTCCCGTCGATCTGATCACCGACAGCAACAATACGATCGCCACGAACTGCAACTGCGCCCGGACCATCTAATCCAGTTGCCGGGCATACAACGCGCCCGGCGCGGACGAGGAGATCGTAGGCATGGGTATCAGTATTAGACATAATTATTCCTCCTGTCGTTCACTGCGGTTGCTTGATAGCGCGTCCCACCGCCTCTATCAACCCATCTACATGGCTAGTCTCAGTCGGTAGAGAGATAGCGTTCATAGACAAGCCATGGCTCAAGAAATAACCTTCTGCTAACAGGGCGAGGAAAACACGATGCGCCATCGCCTTATCGGTGCGGGCGAGGCTGCGATAATTGACAAGGTCTTCGCTGGTAAAGTGGATGCTAAACACTGAGCCGGTGTTCACTGCTTTCGCTGCAATATTTTCACGGGCGAACAATTCATTCAGTCCTGTACGCAATCGGTCAGCTAATCCGTTCAGGTGGTCGAAAGCTTCAGGCGTGAGTTGTTTCAAGGTCGCCAAACCAGCAGCCATCGTGATGGGGTGTGCGCTGAATGTGCCGCTCTGGAAGAAACCGGTGCTGCCGCGCGTACCGTCCAACAAATCCATAATATCTGCTCGTCCACCAAACGCGCCAACAGGGAAGCCGCCACCGACAACCTTGCCATAAGCGGTCAGGTCGGGCGTAACGCCGTAGTATTCCTGCAACCCGCCCGTCCCTACTCGGAAGCCGACAATTTCATCCAAAATAAAGAGTAGGCCGTTTTCCCTCGCTATTTCCCCGACAAACTGCACAAATTCCTTACGCTGCGGCACGATTCCCGCTTTGGTGTCGAAAATAATGCACGCCAACTCATCACGGTGCTGCGTGACAAGGCGTTCCACCGAAGCTTCATCGTTATAAGGGAGGACAATCACTTCCTCTGCTGCGTGTGGAGACAAACCGCCTGTTGAGGGGACAGGATTGGGAGCTGTCTCTGAACCCACTTTGTCCAAGGACGGAGCGGAACTGATTTCCACGACATCATGACTGCCGTGATAACCACCCTCGAATTTAGCGATTTTAGTTCGTCCACTGACACCGCGCGCTAGTCGTATGGCGTGTAATGTTGCCTCAGTGCCGGAGTTGCAGAATCGGATTCGGTCTAGGGATGTTACCCGGCGGCACATCTCCTCACACAATTCTGCCTCGACGCCAACCGGTGCACCCAACGCAATGCCCTTCGCCATCTGTTTCTGGATAGCATCTATGACCGCGGGGTGATTGTGACCTAGCACCTGTGCCGTGTGATGGTTGGCAAAATCCACATATCGTTGCCCTTCGACATCGTACAGATAGCACTCCTCGCCACGCGCCATTGTGAGTGGATACGGCTGATGAAAGTAGGCACCTTTTGCCCCGCCGGGCATCGTCTTTCCCGCCCGCTCAAAGAGTTCTTGCGATCGTGGGGTGCGCGCTCTGTAGTTCTCCTCTAGTGAAGTTGTGACATCTTTGGTTGTTCCGTTTTGCATTGCCCCCTCCTTATATCGTTATCATGAGTTCATTTGTTCATTGGTACATTCGTTCATTAACGAACCAGAAAAATCGCTGTGATTTCTGTGCCCCTGCGGTGAAATTCAATCATCAAAAAGTTGATTCCAGTCGTGATGTGATTGTGCAACGCGCTCAGGTAAACTTTCGCGATTATCGCTGAAATTGTCGTTGTCGGACTTCGTGCCAGTCTTCTGGAAGTGGATGGAAAGCACCTTCGCCACAGGAACCTGGCTCGATTTTGGCAGCGTGACCCAAACCCGTAACTTGGAACCGTGTCCCGTCAAGTTCTGGTAGAACATACCGGCTGAACCAAGACGCGAGCTGTTGACGCATCTCCTTCACCAGTGCCCCCTTCGATTTCTCGTCCACTAGGTTTTTCCGCTCGTCTGGATCGTTCACCAGATTATAGAGTTCATGGGGACCATAAGGGTAACGGTGCACATATTTCCACTCCTGCGTCCGAATCATCCGGACGGGCCCATATTCGTCAAAGATGACGACCTCATCCTGTGCATCATCTGTTTCACCGAGCAACGCCGGTCGGAAACTCCGCCCGGGGCGCAATGGATCCGCTGGTATTTCCAAACCGAGATAGTCAAGCAAGGTTGGCATGAAATCGTATTGACTTGCCATCGCTGCTGTAACCCGTCCTTGTGGCATACCGCCGGGGTGACTCATAATGAAGGGAACTTTGACGGAGTTCTCGTACATGTTCAGCGGAAAGGTGCCGTTCCCCTTATGCCAGAAACCGTGATGCCCACAGGAATAGCCGTTATCGCTGCTGAAGATGATGAGCGTATCCTCTCGCAAGCCGAGCCCTTCAAGTTTCTCCAAAATGCGACCGACGTTCAGATCCATCGCGGTAATTGCTGCAAAGTAGCCCTTTAACGATTCTCTGTTTCCCAGATGTATACGAGAGCCGGGAGTTGCCCACGGGTGTGTCGCCTCTTGGGGACAGGTCTTGAATGGACAATCGTCGTAAGAATCCACAATATCCTGCGGATGTCCGTCAAACGGTGTGTGAGGTGCGTTGTAATGGACGCTGAGATAGAAAGGTTGACTTTTGTTATCCTCAATAAACTGCAAGGCATCGTCCGTGATGACATTGGTAACGTAGCCGGGTTGCACCTCCACAACCCCGTCCCGAATCATCTCTGCGTCGTTATATTTACTACCGCCGAGTGGCATCGCAAACCAATGGCTGAAGCCGTGCTGCGGGATCATGCTATCACCGAGATGCCACTTCCCACTGAGTCCAACGGTGTAGCCGTTGGCACCGAGTACGTCGGTGTAGCACGTTAAACCTTCAAGATATCTCGCTGAAGTCGGTGGCATATTCCCATCTCGAATCCAATCGTGCACGCCGTGCGCTGATGGAATCCGTCCGGTCATCAGGCTAGCGCGTGCCGGGGAACAGACGGGAGAGGTACAGAAAAAGTTCTCGAAACGCATACCGGTTTCTGCAAGTCGATCTATGTTTGGTGTGCGAACTTCATCGTTTTCACAGCAGCCCGCCGCCCAAGGTCCTTGATCATCGGTCAAGATAAAAATTACATTGGGGCAACGGCTATCAGAATCAGACATTGGTTATTCTCCTTTTTCTAGTTTGCAACGATGCAAGTGAAACGTGAGAGGTGAGTTCTCAATTCAAACGTTTTATTACATCGGTCCGATTCGTCGGGGCCCTCGGTCCATCGCTAGCATCGAAGCATCATAACTTCGTTTTATCAAGTCCAATTTGAGGCTTTGCGCGCTTGGCGCATCCCACAAGTTTTTAAACTCTCCCGGATCCGTTTCGAGGTCGTAAAGCTCCCCGGGCGCGTGACCATGGTACATCACCAACTTATGCCGCTTATCCCGGTACATTGTGGCAAAGGTGCCGTCCGGCTGATCCAAAGCATCATAGAATTCGCAGCGGACGAAATCTCGGTGATGAGCGGGCGAAGCCTCTCCCTTGAGAATTGGCAACAGCGACATACCTTGCATACGGTCGGGAATTTCCAAACCAACCAACTCGAGCAAGGTCGGTGTCTTATCCAGCAATCCGACCAACGCATCGCTTTTTAATTCCCGCTCAAAATGTCCGGGTAAAGAGAAGATTAACGGCACACGGACTAGTCCTTCGTAGAACCGACACCCCTTCTGAATCAATCCGTGATCGCCGAGCATTTCTCCGTGATCGCTGGTGAAGATAATCACCGTTCGTTCACGTTGTCCGGTTTCTTCGAGTGTCTCCAAAATGCGCCCTAATACATCGTCGATTAGTTTAATCATGGCGTAATATGCCGCTTGCAACGTTTTGGCATCACGCCCTCCCGCTGAAGCTGCTTCAGCTGCTCCCGGTGACTGCGGTATGACCGGGCTGCGGATATCCAATTCTCCTGGCGGGCGTCCCTTCGACTGAAAATCTACGGCTTCCAGCTTTCGCTGCTGTTCCAGATCGCTTTCTCGGAAAAGGGGCCCTGGCATATCCATCGGATTAAACATATCCCTGTAAGTTTTGGGCGGATTGAAGGGCGGGTGCGGATCGTAGATATTCACACTCGCCAACCACGGCGCCTCCCGTTCTTGTCGGATAAATTCGATAGTCTTTTCCGCGCACCATGTGGTTTGATGGAGTTCAGCAGGCACGCCGTCAATGCTTTTGGTCAATTCTCCCAGAATATGCCCTTTGGATCGGACCCAGTCTGCGTAGTCGTGTCCTGTTTCCCAGTCATCGCGGGGCGCATGACTGTACTGCCAATATCGGTATCCGTCATTCACACGAGGTTCAATACGACGGTAAGCACTAGCGAGGTGCAGCTTGCCAATCAAACCGCAGTCGTAGCCAGCGTCTGCAAGAAGGCGCGTCACAAGAGGTGGACTATCCGGAAAGTATTCGTTACCGTTTCCGTTGACGTGCACCGCACTTGGATACATGCCTGTGAGAAAACTCCCCCGACTCGGTGTGCAAATCGGACTTTGGCAGTAGGCGTGGGTAAAAGTAACCCCCTCCTCAACTAAGCGATTGATGTTCGGGGTTGAGACATAGGGATTGCCCAACGCACCAATTGTGTCGTAACGTTGTTGGTCCGTACAGATCCAGAGGATGTTCGGACGCAGGTTTTCACCCTTTTGTTCGTTGTTCATAGACATGTTAGTCCTCTTCAGAATTGCATCAAATTCAGATTAGCCTGCCGCTCCCTCCTACAAATCTTGCATTGGTAAGATAACTTTAATTTTTTCTTTTGCTGAACGGTAGGTCGCCAAGACAACCTCAACAGCATGACGGCCGCCTCTGCCATCAATCAGGGGCATTTTATCTTCACGGATACAATCGACAAAATGGGTTAATTCACCGACGACACCGTGAGGTCCGGTGCGGTCAGGAGTGAGCGTTTGCCATTCTGATTCGCCAATTTTTTTGAGGTACGCAATGTCGGCTCCCATATCGAGCCGTAGCGAACCCTTGGATCCGTCAATGATGGTCTCGTTTGTGCCGCGTGCACCCATAAACCCACCCCATCGCAATATGCCTACCACCCTCGTATCATACCGAATGAGCGAGACGGTGTAATCTTCCCAATCATCGTGCCCAGAAAAGCTGCCCACTTCCGCTGCGACCGTCAGAGCAGTTCCGCCATACCAGTTAATGAGATCGGATTTATGGATCCCGTTCTCCAGCAGCCCACCGACGCTTCCATACCAAGTTGATGGACGTTCTCGCGGCCCTCGATAGGGACCGCTATAATCCGTCTCAATATAGGTCACATCCCCAATCTCACCGTCATCAATTAACTGTTTGCCAAGGACATGTACCGGGTAGAACCGGAGAACTTGACCGACCATCAGGTGTGTCCCCGCTTTGTCTGCAGCGTCAATCATCGCATCCGCATCGCCGAGAGTGAGAGATAGGGGTTTTTCACAAAAGACGTGGACACCTGCCTCCGCCGACGCAACGACCACCTCCTTATGTGCTACCGGCGGCGTCGCGACTACGACGCCATCCACAATTTCTAGCAGTTCGCGGTAATTTTGAAACGCACGGATTTGGTACTGTTCTGCGATAGTTTGCGTTGCCTCCAACCGGAGGTCTGCAACGCCAACAAATTCACAATTTTCAACTTGAGGTAGCGAATTGCAATGGGCACCGCCCATGCCACCTGTACCGATAACGCCAATACGTGTCATCAAGCCCCCCTTTAGGTGTGGGACCCTAAGTCTCTGAAGTTGATTAGCTCATTGGTCCACTAGCTCGTTAATGAATTCCGAACCATTTACGTTTCACGTTATTAACACTTGCAAACCATCACCGTCAAAGGCTGATAAGCCCCTCCTTTTGAAGGATATCCCCAGCAATCGCGTAAGTTGTCCCGTGCATGGCAATAACCACCAACCCAATGCCCGATGCGAGGTAACCGCCCATATAGAGATTCGGGATATTGACCGCTTCGTAATTATGCGGATGCGTCATGACCTGATGCAACTGGAAACGGTAGTTGTCATATTTTTCAATCTGTTCTAGCGGTTCAAATCCCTTAAAGGGAGAATAGTCTGCGGTCCCACCAATCTCCAAGACAACATGCTCGGCTTCAATGACCTGTTTTTCACTCTGATGATCTATTGTCACTAGACCGGCGGATACTCCTTCTTCAATCTCGCGGATATGGCTTTGATACAACGTCTGAAAGCGAGGATCTCGACTCTCCATGATTTCCGCAAGTCGGGCGTAATAAGGTAACCCATAGCGGCTATCGCTGATTAATCGCCAATGATTCTCAAACGGTTGGCGCATCACATAATAAACCTGTTTGCCCGCATCGTAAAGTTCTGTTGCTGCCCAATCCGCCGATCTGCCGCCGCCAACCACAATCACCTGTTCACCGGAGAAATCCTCCGGCCGATTGTAGCTTTTCGCCACAAATGGAAGATCCTCCCCAGGCACATCAAGCCGCCGAAGGATGCACCGCTGTCCAACGGCGTAAACGAGGTACTTGGCCGTATATTGATGGGTTGACTCCGTCCCGACATCTTTGCTCGTGACTAGAAAGCCGCGTTTATGCGGCTCAATACGGACGACCTTTTCGCCGGTACGGATGCGATCCGTCTGTCCAAATCGAGCCGGAATGCTGTGATAGTAACGCAGTAGGTCGCCCTTGATTATCAGATCGTTGACGTTTACGCTAATCCCGTGTTCTTCAGCATGTAGAGCGAGCGGATAGAACGGGAACTCCATCCACTGTCCTGGAGACAAGGTCAGGAGATTCTGGGGGACATTGTTCCACAAGCCGCCGACCTTCTCTTGTGTAATGAGCAGGTAATCTATCGGTGTCTCTTGGCGAAAGTCCATTGCAACCTGCGCGAGTTCTTCAAACAACTGTCTAGGGTGATGGAGGAGTCGGAAGAGATCTACGGGTGGAACGTTTCTAGACAGCCCCTTGAAATCTAACCCCAGAAGTGTGCCTTTGATTTGCTGCAGCCCCGCAGCCAACTGTGGATAGCGCAGGCTGAACATACGACTTCCACGAAAGTGAGGGTGCCACCCTCCCAACACCACAGCGAGCGGAAGTCCAGCAGGTCCCCCGCCCACAATAATTACGGTATGATGTTCTATATTCGACAACCAATCACCTCGGAAACAGATGGAATCTTCAGAAGAACTTGTCCTCAAACCCTTCATTTTACATGTCACAATCTACAATTCGCCCTGATAATAGAGACAATGTGCCGTGATGGGACATTGATCGCATTTCGGTTTACGTGCGTCGCAGATCCGGCGTCCAAAGGCAATAAGGTTCATGTGAAACGGATAGGCTTTGCCTTCGGCGATGATCTGTGGCATCAATACATGCGCTTTTTCCGCAGTACAATTCGACGGCACAAATCCAAGCCGTTTGCTGATCCGCAGGACGTGCGTATCCACAGGGAACACATCGCGTCCACAAGCAAAGGCGAGTGTGACAGATACAGTTTTAATACCTATACCTTTGTGCTGAGACAGCAGGGGTATTGCGTCCTCGGTCTCCATCTTGCGGATGAATTCCAGATCTAGCTCGCCATATTCTGCCTTGAGCCATGTCAAGAAGTTCTTGATGGTTTGGCTTTTTGTCCGCTCAACCCCGCAATCTTGATAGCGTCCGCGATTTTCTCTACATCAGCACTGAGAACATCCTCCCACGTCGGAAAGCGTTCTTTAAGAATCGTGAATCCCTTATCGCGATTGACATCGTTTGTGTTTTGGGACAAGACGGTAAGCATTAAACAATCGAGGACATTTTCTTCCGTATCCGGTTCGGGAACACCGTAAAGTTCTTCTAATGCATCAGAAACTAACTCTGTTTTCCGCTCAGGGTCCAAATTACTCCCCCAATCCTTTTTGGTTCATTGGTGCACTATAGTGGACCTTAGAATTAATGAGACACTCCAAGCTCCCGTTGGGTAGGCACCCCCCTTTATCCCCCCGCTTGCTTTCCCCCCTGCTTGCGGGGGGGTAGAATAAAGGGGGGTGCCGATGCGGTGCGGTGACAAACCGCACCTACCGGGAGGCGAAAGTGTCTATTTATTTTTAGAACTCACTATAGTTCATTAATCAATGTCCTCACCAACCCATATTAAAAAGTTACCTAGGACTTACGCAGTAGGAGAGAATCCCGATTCCCAACAAATTATTGCGGGACAAGATGCCCCGCCTACGACTGGTTAGGTAGGAGGGAATTCCAATTCCCGACTGAAGTGCGTAAATCCTATTACCTATGAAGAATCGCCAATGTTCAGTAGTTCTATACCATCCCGCGTAGCGTTGACTTGGAACCGAATTACATACACGCGGTTCGGTGCTTTACCACTTTCACAATACGAAATCAACAACGATCCATCCTCCATCTGGAGGCCGCCGGGGTAGCCGTAACAAGACACATCGAGGGGCAGTTCCGGCGTCCAATTCAGCCCTCCGTCCTTGCTCAAGAAAACATATAACCCACCTTGATAGGTTGTGACACAGACGAGGGCGCGATCCTCAAGCACAAACAATCGTGGCGCTTTGACCGTCCCACTTTCGACCATTTGCCCTGACTCGTGCCAACTCACACCATCGTCCTCTGAGAAAAAGATGCCGCCATCGGGTCGGGACACCATGACAAGCCTGCCATCGTCAAAACGAGCGATGGCAGGCTCATCCACATCCTTATCTTCGCGGCGGATAGTCGAAACGGTGTGCCACGTCTTTCCGGAGTCATCAGAACGGCGCATCGCACCAAAGAGATGATTCTCCCCTTGACTTGAACAGTACGTGGGCCACAGGATACCCCCATCAGGCAGTTGGATCGCCTGACCGTGACTCCTCTCGTAAAATGAGCCGGGGCTATCTAACCAAATCGGCTCACTCCACGTTGTCCCGTTATCGGTTGATCTAATCACGCACTGCTGGGTGTTCAATCCATTTAGGTCTTTGCGGAAAGCCGGGGGTGCCTCTGGAAATCCATACCAAGATGCCTGCACATTGATGAAACAAAGCACCGTGTTATCTTGGCAGACAAACAACGCAACAGGACCATCGTCTAAGGGAATGTTCGTCAGTTCAACAGGTCTGCTCCAGGTACACCCGTCATCGGTGGAATGGACCGCCATTGAGCGTCCACCTGTCGGTGCAACAAAACCCACGGGCCAACCTTCAGCGGCATAACGTTCACGGGTCCCTTTCTCAAACAATCTCGGTGATGCAAACGAAGCGTGCCAGTAACCAGCGGAGTGAGCAAGTAGCAGGTTTCCATTGGGCATTCGCTCCAGTGCCCCTGCCCATCCAATAAAGTCACCGAGTCCGGGGAACGGATCAGGACGATTGAGATTCCAGCCGGTGACACACACCCGTGCCTCTTCAGCTGTGAGTGGTTTTGCGTTGATAGGAGGCATTTTTTCTCCTAATTTCGAGAACTGAGAAAAACTGAGTTTATTAGTTCATCAGTACATTCGTTCATTAATGAACCAGAGAAAACGGTGGTGAATTGAGCCTAGAACTATAGCCTGACGTTGTTGATATCCTCGGAATTTAAAGCAATCTGTGGTAAGTCTTCAATTACTATTGCTTAGATCGCTGACGATGGAGGTTAGAATCAATTGCTGCAGCCATGACACCCACATCTAGGTTCTCACCGAGAAACACTTGGATTCTCTTTGCAATCTTCGTCGGATGCTGAAGGGCATCCGAATAGGCCACATCAAGCGTCGGGATATCGCGTTGCATCAGCATCTGCTTCACCTCAAGGACTTGACGTTCAAAAATCTGGTGAAGCTGCACATCGGACAGATTTCCACCGGTTTTCCCTTGACGCTGGAGCATCTGCCGCTGAGAGGCAAGCACTTCGCTGATGTCGCGCTCTATGAAGATCACTTGATAGCTGAATTGAGGCGGCAGAAACGGAATCAGTTGGGCAATGATTTTCACCGCTTTGCCTTTCGCTTCAGATAGCCACGCGCGATCTCGCTGAAGCCGTTTCACCTTCTCGTATTCAAAATAGCCGCGCGGGTTATCGGTATCCGCCTTGCGTGCGCCATCGGTCAAGCACGGGTAGTCGGCGGCAGCCAACATCTGCATCAGCATTGAGGTCCCAGACCGGGGGAGACCAGATACCACCGTGATGAGTTCATTTGTACATGAGTTCATTTATTCATTAATGAACGAGTGAACGAAATAGCGAGCCTAAGCGTCAAGTTGAGCGCAGCGAAATCCCGATCTTATCGGGGTTACTTTGAATCCCGCCCGATTTGTCCTAATTTGTGCATCGAGGTTGCTGTTTGTCAAGATTTCTGTGAGAGCACTTTTTTCTCTAGCTCGATATACTTCTCCAGCAGCCGCTCCTGTTTCTTCGTTAGGGTAGTAGGGATTTCAATAACAACAGTGACAAGGATATCTCCGCTTTCGCTTTCGGATTTTTTAATTCCCCGCCCGATCAGTCGGAATGTCTGATTGGGTTGTGTCCCTCGTGGGAGATTCAACGCAATCGGATCAGTAAGTGTTGGAACCTGGACCTCTCCGCCTAGGATCGCTGTCGCAAAGCCAACTGAAATCTGGCAGCGCAAATCATAGCCCTCGCGTTGCAAGACGGGGTGTGACTTGACAACAACATCTACAAATAGATCGCCATAAGGTCCCCCACGTAAACCACATTCCCCCTGGCCGGGTAAGCGTAATGATTTCCCACTCTCAATCCCCGGAGGTGTTTTCACTAGTAAAGCACGTTCCTTGCGGGTGGCACCTGTTCCGTGACAAGTTTGACACGGTCGGTGAATGAGGACACCTGTTCCACGGCAGCGTTCGCACAGCTTATCCTCTGTTGTATTTTCCCGTAGGAACTGGTTGAGGCTCTCGCCGTTTCCCATACAGTTAGGACAAGTTGATTGGGGCGAGTCCTTTTGCGCTCCGGTGCCGTTACAACTGTCACACTCCTCATTGCGATGAATACGGATAGATCGCTCCGTTCCCAACATGGCTTCAGTAAATGGGAGCGTTAGACCGGTTCTCATGTTGGAACCACGCCTTCCCTTTGCTGTAACCGTTCGCTTTGCTTTCGTTTTTCGTTTCGTTTGCGGCCCGGACCTAAATAGGCCATCAAAGAAGTCATTAATCTTGGAGTTGTTATCACTAGAACGTCTAAATCCCCCGTTTCCTTGACTGCCCGTATTCATCTTTGAGGATTGATCGCCAATATGCTGCGGGCCCAGTTCCATCAATGTCTGATAAGCCATCGAGGCTTCTTTGAATCTCTCCTCTGCCCGTTTATCCCCCGGATTTTTGTCGGGATGATATCGCATCGCAATTTTTCGATAGGCTTTCTTTATTTCGTCGGGGGTCGCATTCCGACTAACGCCAAGGATTTGATAATTATCCTTCTTCCTCACCAATCTCTCTCCTCATATCCGCCAAACCTAAATTCAGAATCCTCGATTCGGACTTGATCACAAATCTATGTTCATCTTTGGATTAACAATACCCGCTTTGTCCCCTTATTTGAAGCTTGCCGGACAAGTGCCTTTAGGTCAAGAATTTCATCAGCAGGGACCGTTGGACGATGGAAGCGGAGCGTCTGCTTCATCACCATTTTTCGTTTCGATTTTGTATATTCAAGTTGGATAGATCCAACACGGTTGTGAATCTCACGGTCTTCAGGCACAGAATCCACCGAAAACAGAGACGATAAATTGACAATCACCTCATCCACAAAGGTGATCGCTTTGCCGAGGACGACCGGGTGTGTCCTGCTCTCTTCACTGAGCAACGCAGCGTACGGATGCTTGGCAAGCGGTAATTCGAGGACATACTGCTGACCAATAGCAAAAAGGTAATCCTCACACCACCATGAGAGGATAATCTCCAATTCATCCTCCATAGCATCAAGCTTTGAGATCGAAACTTTCTCTAACTTCGCGCGGTCATCAAGTTCCATATAGTCATGGAGAAATTCCGATTGTTCATCAGGGTTGATATATTTTAATTGACTTCGTAGTTTCGTGTTGAACGCTCCTGCTACGGTGAGTGTTTGAGTCACCTTTACGGAGAGATCATCTTCCACTTGTATCCGTGTCTCGACACCTTTGAGGTTTGCCGCTGCCTCGATTGTTGGACTTTTTGCAAATCGGTATAATTGCTCCCGCATTCCGCCGGTTTCCTCGGGATTTGAATTGACCTCGGTGGCTGTGGATGCAAGCCCTTGCTCCATCTCTCCCCTTTCCTTCATAAGAACATCAGGGTTGACGATGAGTGCCCACCGATTTTGATCGCTGGCGGGAAGATCTCCAAACGCACAGGTCTCCGCTGTTGCATCTAGCCAGATGAGTTCACCGTTGTCATTTTCCTCCACGGCAAGAATCATGTGATTAAAGTACGAGAGTGAGGGAATCTCACGGATAACTTTACTAGATTCACCTGCGGAAATCAACACCGGATAGGACTGGATGTCCACCGCCGACAGCATTGTGCTGAGCAGGGTCGTTTTATCCTTGCAGTCCCCATAGCCCTCCTTAAAGATTTCGGGTGCCGAGTGTGGCTTTATCGCCCATATTCCGAGTTCAATGCCGACATAATCTATGTTTGTCGCAACGTATTCGTAGAGCCGTTTAATCTTCTCTTTTCGGCTCCATGCCCCTCTCAGCAGTGTCTTCGTTTTCTGTTCGATTTCTGGCGTCAGATAATCTTGCTCACGGATGAGAGTGCCGTACCACTCCATGAGTTTATTCCACGAGTCAAGCGACGTGATATTAATGCTGTAGGCGAGGTCTTCGACAGCGGGCATAAACGCCTCTTCACGGAGTGGTGGGACATCACGTACTTCAAATGTATAGGTGCGTGTATATCGGGTTTCCGTGATTGTCGGCTCAACCCCGCCGGCTTGGGAAGCGTTAACCTGGTAGTAAACCGTTTTCTTTTTTGGCGCGTGAATGGTAAAACGGTAGTTTAGCACAGGCTCTGAGGTTTGAAAGTAGACTTGGTGCCAAAATTCGCCCTGCATCAAATGCCCTCGATTGTTAGACGAGTAAGCATAGTCAACGATGCAATCATCGGACATCTCCGGCATTGAAAAGTGCATAAGACGGGCATCTACAAACAGGCCTGCTTCGACCGCACTCGGCGGCGGAATATTTTTAACGATGCTCCGTTGATCAAGGTCAACCTCACGACCATCGGGAGTAAGTGTTCGAGCGTGATGAATCGTGATGTCATCGTTTCCGCGTGTATAAGGGATGCTAACCTTACCAAATTTACGTCCCGTATCATTGAAGATCTTTACAATCCGCCGCGTAGAATAGATGTAGCTACTGTCTTCGTTGACATTCATTACCTCTGTTTCCCAAAGCACAACGGCACCGCTATCGGGATGGTCATCCGCCTTCGGTGCCTCGGTGAGCAACGCTTCAATCTGCGTTTTATCCGCTTCTGAGATGAAATTATAAGAAATTGAGGTGCGTTGGGCGGGCGGTGCATCAGTCTCATCAAGCATTCCAGTTGATTTATCATTGGGGCGATCCGAGTCTAGTTCGGCTAGCATGGAATCAACGAGTGCTGAACGACGTTTTCCAAGGTAGGTACTTTGGGCAAGGGTGCCGTCCGAAGCGTTTGGTAGCTCTTTGCGTGAGGCGATTCCATCCCCGTTATCGTCAAGGTGCGGATGCTCCGATTGAACAGAGCCATCATTTTCGTACCACGTTTTCACCCGCTTTTGGGTGTACAGAAACGCTTCTAATAGCGAAATCGCTCCATTGTCGTCATTATCAGCAATGCGGTCGGAAAACGCGTCAACGAAAATACTACCAAATCCTGAACGCATGTAGCCTTCACGCGCTGAACAAGCGGTGATAATTGTTCGTCCTTCCTTGCTCACTTGAGAGACGAGACGCGCGCTGTAGGGGAATCCGAAGATTAAGACCATCTGCTCGGCTGGAACCCCTTCAATGAACGCAGCCCACTCTACATCTCGGATATCCCGTCCGGGGGAGTTGAACTTCAGTCCGCTCGCAGTTTTGGTTGCATGACCCACCATGAAGAGGAGAAATCGATCCCCCGGTTGCACCCGTGACCGCAAATCGGTGAAGGCAGCCTCAACCCCAACTTTCGTCGATTTTCCATCAATTAGATCTGACGCCTCTCCGCCATCTTCAAACAGAAAGGTGATATGTTCCGGTGCATAGCCGTATTCCCCTATCAGCAGTTCACGCATTCGTGTGGTAGCGTTCCAAAATTCATCGTAAAAAGACTTCTCACCGCCAACGCCGCCAATGATAAGCGCGTAATCTTCGGCAGAGGTGTCCGGTGCCATAAGCAAAACGCAGCTCAAAATCAGGCAAACGCAAAAAACAGAAAGTGAACAGCGGAGACGACGAGAAAACGAGAAGAATTGAACGCAAAGACGCAAAAACCCAAAAACGCAAAAGAGAAAGAAAGAAAAACCCCCTTGGATCCCTGCGAGATACTCGAAACTATAGTACAACCTTCTAGGTTCAATGAGCCGGGCATATTGCGCGATAGTGCTAGGTGCTCGACATTGCTGATTACGGATATCACATAAGACACGGATTGCCAGCCGCGCAATCTGTGATATGTTTTCCCGTTTTCCCGTTTTCCCGTTTTCGGGTTTTCTCACTTTCATCATGATGACCCCTCCCGAATGAATGTTCCACTTTTCCCGCCAGTCTTTTTGACCAACCGAATATCAGAAATCTCCATCCCTCTGTCTACCGACTTGCACATATCATAGACTGTTAAACCGGCAGCAGAAACAGCGGTCAAGGCTTCCATTTCAACACCTGTCCGTCCGACGGTCTGCACCTCCGCCTCAATTTCGACACGGCGTTCCGCTTCATTGATCGACAAATCGACCGTGACAGAGGTCAATGCAAGCGGATGGCAGAGGGGGATGAGATCCCCTGTGCGTTTGGTCGCCATGATCCCGGCGAGGCGGGCAATTTCGAGGACATCCCCTTTTGCAAAACCACGCTCAGCGATTAATTGGAGCGTCTCCGGTTTTGCAAACACATGCCCGCGTGCCACCGCAACCCGCAGCGTTTCCGCTTTCGGCGTGACATCAACCATGCGGGCGTGTCCTTTTTCGTCAAAATGTGTGAACTTATTCATTATATTCTCCGCTCGAAACCACTGCTGTCACCCGATCAAATTGCGGCTTGAGCGCGGGATACAGTGCACGGTAAATCTGGTAATATTCCTCATAAATTTTCACATTGTCAGCGTTCGGTTGCGTTGATGACGTAATTTTGATAATTTCATCTGCTGCACTCTCAACGCTGTCATAAACCCGCGTTCCAATCCCCGCGAGAATTGCTGCGCCAAATGCGGGTCCTTCGGCAATGTTAATCGTGACCAATTCGGTGTCGTAGACATCAGCTTGGATTTGTCGCCAGAGCGAACTCCGTGCACCACCACCTGTGGCGTAGATTCGCTCAATGGGTGTTCCTAACCCACGGATAATCTCTAGCGAGTCGCGTAGCGCGTACGCAATGCCTTCCATTACCGATCGAATCAGATGGGACTTGCTGTGCCGTAACGTCATGCCGAAAAAGGTCGCTTTGGCATTTGCATCCGCGTGTGGCGTCCGTTCACCGGTGAGGTAGGGCAAAAAGATTAAGCCTTCGCTCCCAACCGGTGCTTCCGCTGCGCGTTGGGTCAAAATCTCATACGGATCAACACCTTCGATTTTTGCAGCCGCAACTTCTGAATCACCAAAATTATCACGGAACCAACGGAATGCACCGCCGGCTGAAAGTACCACGCCCATCAGATACCACTTGTGTGGGGCAGAATGGCAGAAACTGTGTGCGTGTAGGTTTGGGTCCACTTTGGCTTCATCGGTATGTGCAACGATCGCTCCCGATGTCCCGATACTTGCCGAAACCCGCCCCGTACTGACAATTCCGTTGCCAACTGCGCTACAAGCGTTGTCCGCTCCACCTCCAACGACCGGAGTCCCCGCTGGTAGACCTGTCAATTCAGCAACCTCAGCGGTAATCTTTCCACAGATATCAACCGACTCGTAAACAGGCGGCAGAAGTCCTATATCAATACCCAGCTTGTGCAATACTTCCTCAGACCAACATCGTTGCCGCACATCGAATAGGAGCGTCCCGGCCGCATCGGACACCTCCGCAGCGAGCTCCCCCGTCAAGCGGAATCGGACGTAATCTTTGGGGAGCAACATTGTGGCTGTCTTTTCCAGAATCTCCGGCTCGTTGTCTCGCACCCAGATCACCTTTGGTGCGGTAAATCCCTCAAGTGCGGGGTTACACGTACTCTGCACCAGCAAATCCTCACCGACAGTCTCCGTGATGTAGTGACATTGCTCCGTCGTTCGCACATCACACCATAGCATCGCCGGACGCAAGACACGGTGCCCCTCGTCCATCAACACCAAACCGTGCATCTGACCGGACAGGCCTATTCCCTTGATTTCCTTGGGTGAGACCTGCGATTTGGCAAGCACCGTTTGGATGGATTTCACCGTTGCCTGCCACCAATCCTCCGGGGCTTGTTCCGCCCATTTCGGTTGAGGCGTGTACAGCGGATATTCCTCTAGGGCACTAGCATACTGTTGACCGCTCTCATCAACGAGAATCGTCTTCGCCCCTGTTGTTCCGACATCAATACCGATGAGATATGCCATAAATTAGTTCCTGAAAATTATAAGGCACTATATGTCAGTGAGTCAAAAATTTATCTTGAGATTCGCTTCATTGATTGACAGTAGGACTTTTTTTCGGCTGCTTCATGCCCTTCAGAGCGTCTTGTATCGCCTTCAATTCATTCTCGGTAATGTCCCAAAGCTGTGCGGAGGCTTTGTCTATCTCAGATTCCAGAGCGGTAACAACTGATTCATCCCCTTTCGCCTTAGCATTATGGCAACATTCAGAAAGGTGAGCAAGGTGAAGATGAAGAGTATTATTAGGATTAAACCTAGCAATAGAGACATTTTCCAAGATATGGGTGCTCATGCCAGTGAGAGTGGTATAGGCAGAAACCACGCTACGAGATGGTGCAGACGATAAAGCCCCAGCGAGGAAATAGGCTTCAGAGGATTCATCTAAACTTACGAACATCACATGGTGTTCGGGAAGCACTATAGCTGAGTTACATTCATGAACGACAGCGGGCTGAATATCTGTTCCCATGTCCCGCCAAACTACCTTCCACGGTGCCAGTGTATAGGGACCGACGTTATACATTGACCAAAAAGGATCGGCCGGCTTGAAATACCTGCGATAACCGGAGCGTTGCCGAAGCTGTTCTTTAAATAACTTAAAGTAGGCGTAGGTCTTTGGATACCGGCGTTTCATCTCAGTTTCAGGAATGCCGGTGCGCGTTTGTGGATCTTGAGCAAGGATGATATACGCTGACGGCTCTGCCTGCCAACGTTTCACATCACGCCCGCGCAGGAGGGGATAGACCAGATCGGGTTCGATGCTCGTTTGGACACGCTCAACCTTTTTTTTGATACCATCGCGAAAATTTTCAATGAACAATGCGTCGTTCGGTAATCGTTTCAAAATGCGGATCCAATAGCAACCGTTTAATCCACCGCTATTCACACCTACGTAACCTTTGTAATCACTTTTACCTACAACCTTTTGGATTCCAGACAAAGCCGCTTCCGGCACCGTCAACCACGGCGATGTTGAATCATTCTTGTCCACCGGAATAGCACCCAATTCGCGCTGCAGCGTTTCTGCCCGCACCTCCGCAAGTGTCGAATCTTGGTCAATCCGCCCTTTTTTCGTATTCTGCCAAAGAATGTAGGGCACCGGATAGTCGAAAGACTTGGCTGTTTTTTGGCATAAGAAAACAGCGGTTTGGTTTGTCGCACCTTCAAAGGGTTGCAAATCGCTCATATCGTCAACCGATAGTACAGCCAAATAAATGTTTTTCTCCCTTTCATCATAGGTAAAGCTTCTGAATCCTTCGCCTGCCCCTTTTGTTTTGAAAACTGTTTGGGTGATAACGAACCCTAACCTGCCGCTATCGGAAAGGTAGTTATCAATACCGGAGTACACGAATAACATTGATAGGTCTTTCTTGCCGCCGCCTAATCTCCCTGCTGACCCTGACAATGAAAATAGACCGTACTTCACCCATAGCGATTTAGTCGAATCACGATAGTCGGTTGGTAGATGTTCCCAATTCACCCACGGCGGATTTCCTGCAACATAATCTACCGTATCAATAAACAACGGTGCAAAACTATTTTTGATAATCCGTGCCCAGACGCCGTTCTTATTTTCGTTGTCAAGTTTCACCAACGTATTATAAAGGTCTGTGTGGAAGTTTTCAAGGGTAACGGGCAAGGCTTCATCACGACACCGTTCGATGAATTCTTCAGGCGAATAGCTGTTACGAATGCAAAACTCCAACTGTTGGACATATTTCGTCAAGTAATCGTGGCTGGTTGCGATTTCGGTAGGAATAAGGAACTTCGCGGCACTGGTTTGGAGTTCCTGAACATCGCCAAGCCTTCCCCCTGTCAGTTCACTGTACTCCGATGGGGTCATGATGGAGTCGCAGAGATAAACGGGAATTTCCACGCTTCCCACATGACCGATCAGGTCTCGGATAGCGATGAGATAGTTTGTGCGGGCAGCCATAACCGCCAAAGGGTTCAAATCAAAGCCGATGATATTCTGGAGCATTTTTTGGCATAGCTCGCCCTCATTATAAGGGCAGTATTCGCGATTGGCATCGTACCACTTGCGGATCCGGTTTATCGCAGTGACAAGGAAGGTGCCAGAACCACACGCGGGGTCAAGTAGGCGTTTTTCCGGGTCGCCGGTGTATTCCAACCTGTTAAGGACATGCTCTGCTAGCCAATCGGGGGTGTAATATTCTCCGAGATCGTGTCGCACCGTCTGAGGGAAAAGTTGTTGGTATAGTTTCTTGAGCAAGTCACGGCTGCCTGCGGGATCTTCAGACAACGTTCCGGGGTTGTAGTCGTCCAGTTTCGCGCCCATAGCCCGGATGAGTTTCTCAATAGGGTCACACCAAGCCGTTGTGTACCACGCGAATAGGTCGCCTTCAAGAAAATTGGTGATGTTCAAATGACGGAAGATGCTCCCCGCTTCCAGATCTTCCATTTCACGTTTAAGTTTGTTGGAGGTTCCCGCTTGGATAATTTTTTGTAGCGGCGTCGGTAATTTGTGGAAAAACGTTACGATTTCCGATGCCAAGAGTTTCATGAACAGGGCGTAATAGGTGTGGAGCGCGAAAAGCAGTTCCGCCGGTCCGGGAGTGCCATAAACACCGTAGAACTGCCCCAGTTTTTTAATCCTGTCCGATGGGGTGTTGACATCGTATCCACACACTTCACCGAATAGGATTTTCCACTGCTGAAAGAAGGTCTGGGCTTTTGGGTCGGCGGTGGTACAGATTGTATCATAGAGGGCACGAATGCCGTCTTGAGCGAGCTTGGCATCGGCACCGAAATCAGCGGCTAAATACTCCGGTGAGAACGCTTTCCCGCTTGTCCCCAAGTTAAACAGTGCCCACAGAAAACGCTCGGTGCTATAGGCGTTGACTTCGACTGTGTCCTGAACTTCCCACTTGTTATCCCGAAAGCGGACAAAGATGAAATAGTTGCCATCACACCCTACGCCAAACATGGTGTTAAGCGGATGCCCAAACTCGGTTCGCATGTCGTAGAATCGTTTTTTGAGTTGTTCGACAACTTTCTGATTGCCGGGTGCCTCGCTTTGGACAGACAGTTTATCAGCACCGGCGGGGTTCTTATATTCAATGATGACACAATCATAAACAGAGTCGGCTCTGCCTGTACCGATTGTAAATTCATGCCTTCCGCTCAGTTTGATGCCCGCTTCGTGCTCGATGAAGGCGAGGCCTCTTTCAGCTGCAATACGGATCTCCTCTTCTTTGGACGCAGCAGCGGCGGTTCTCTTGAATTGGCCAGCGAGGCTAGCAGCATGTTTAGAGACGGTTTCGTCAAGAGATTGATAGGAATTTACGCTTGGCATATTGGCTCACTTTTACCTTTTGATATTAGCAGGACTTGTGCAGTTGAACGTTCAAACCCTCGTAGTTCGGTGATTTATCACCGCATACCGACACTCGATGAGTTGGACTACTACAGGTAGAGTTTAGGTTTGTAGTAGGGCGATTTATCGCCCGTCCGGACGCGCAATGAATTGCGCTACTACGAACTGAAGGGCGTAACTCCTAATCATGGAGAATGTCGCAGCACACGCCCCGGCAGCTGTCCTGTGGGGGTTCCATCGTCAATGACAGGAACACCGTTGACCAATACCCAGTTCACGCCAACTGCAGGCTGTACCGGATCTTGCCATGTCGAACGGTCGGCAACGGTCTCTGGGTCAAAAACAACCAAATCCGCAGCCAAGCCTTCAACGATCCGGCCACGGTCCTTGATCCCAAAACGTGCTGCCGGAAACCCGCTCATTTTGTAGACCGCTTCCTGTAGGGACACCAACTGACGCTCCCTAACGAAACGTCCAAGATACTGCACAAAGCAGCCGTATCCCCGTGGGTGCGGATGGGGAATATCGTAGACACCATCGCTAGCAATCATCATTCGCGGATGGACAGCCGTGCGGTCAATTGTCACTTTGTTATCTTCAGGCGGCGTCTGCCAAGGAAAAACAAATGTTTCTATCCCTTCCTCTTCGAGCATCAGATCGTAAGCAAAGTCCTCGCGGGCTTTACCCTCACTTTCCGCAGCTTCCGACAAGGTCATGCCGATGAATCGCCCGGAACGGGTATAGCCGACAATCTGATCTCCCCGTCCCAACTGTTCTCGGATATGGGGCAGACATTTTTCCCGAACCTCCGATTTCTCCAAATTTACCAAGACCTCTGTGAGACTTCCCGCTTGAAATTCCGCCGGCAGCATCAGTGCGAGATGGGTCATCCCCGCAGGATAGAGATAGGATTCAAAGGTCAAATCAATGCCCTCTCGGTCTACCTGTTCAAGCAATGCCGCGCTCTCATCATCTACCCGTTCATGAGAGATATGGACGGGGATGCCCGACTGTTGGGCAAGTTCAAAGGTCTCTTCCCACGCTTTTTTCCGTCCAAGGATTCGGTAGCGGATATGTGCAGCATAGATTGCGCCGTATGAAGCTGCTAACTTGCACAGAGTCACAAGTTCATGGAGATCCGCATTGGCACTCGGCTGGTAGTCAAGCCCTAAGCAGAGGCAACCTGCGCCTGCCTCCAACCATTCACGGGTTATCCCGACCATGGCTTCCAATTCTTCATCGGTGGCCGGTCGAGGGTCCCACCCCATCGCCCCCAAACGCACCGCACAGTGCGGCACCTGTGGGTAAACATTGGCGGGAGTATTGCCGGGAAAGATGCTCAGATAATCTTCAGCGGTGTGCCAATCGAGGTCGAATTCCGCATCTCCAATCGCAAACTGCGTATAGCGCCACATCTCTTGCGCTTTGTCCGGCGAAAGCGGTGCCCAACCAAAACCATCTGGTGCGGTCAGCTGGGTGGTCACACCCTGACGGACAGCTCCCAACTGATCTCGACCGCCCAACAGCGAAATTTCCGAATGGACATGGACATCAATGAAACCGGGACTTATGACCTGTCCTGTCGCATTAATACGCTGGCTTGCCTGTGTGGAATCTAATTTTCCGATGGCAGCGATCCGGTCATCAATGACACCGACATCAGCGGGGAAAGGCTCGCGCTCGCCTGTGCCATCAACAATCTTTCCACCATGAATAAGATAGTCAAACTGCATTAATTATTCTCCATTACTGTGTTAGGGAGATTATTTTGTTGGTTGTTCGTAACCTCTGTGAAATTAGATTTTCGGTTGACAGGGTAAAATGGATCAGGTAAGATGTAGTTAGGATTAAATATAAATCAAGGATGTTCATAATTCAGTCAATAGCCTATGCAGACACAGACACCTGTGAGAGGGAGCTCCTGATCCCGATTGTTTCCACAACTGAAAGGGAGTTGTGGCAAGGATGCCACTCTCACAGAGAATATTTATGAACACTCCTCATATAAATACAAGTTGCTTTGAATCCCGATCGCAGCATCGGAGAGGAGCCATGCACGAATGCACAATAAATTTCATCTTTTCGGTCTCTTTATAAAACTCTTTCTGATTAGCATCATTTTTGGTGGGTGCGCTGATGCAGGCTCAGGTGGAAGCGGATCGGTAAGTCCACTCAGGGATGAGCCTCTGATTTTGGACTCTGCCCTCGCAATTAATGTCAGTGATGACCGTCCGGATGGAATCGCTGACACCTTTTTTGACACAAGCGATAGGATTTACTTATGGATCTTTTGGGTAAACGTCAAAGGACGTCATACGGTTGAGGTCAACTGGTTTTCGCCGCTGGACGATATAGACGCCCCGCCCTTCCGAGAGGACCAAGAGACGTTCACCTCCTCAACGGGGGATCAGATCACCTGGTTTTTTATAGATGCTCCTTCAGGTGGCTTTCCCGAAGGTGAATGGTTTGTCGAAATCTTTCTGGACGGCTTGTTCGAGCGAAGCCATGTATTTGATGTCAGGCGATGATTCAGCACTCCCATCAAAATCCTACCTTTTTCAATCACTGATCGTTTTTATTGATAAAATTAAAGTTCGGAAAGAGATTGCAAAAAATTAATTCCCGGATGTTTCCTTGGTTCTCAAGATGTGGTTTTTGCTGAATTAAATTTGACGATTTCTTCCCAAGCGATGCTACCGTCAGCATCGCAGAAGGTTCTGATGAATTCAGAGGTAAACTTATTGATAACTTTAGCATACTCTTGCATAAACTGCTCATTTCTTTCTTTCGCTTGATGCCCTAAAGGCTCAATTATGTCAGTATACAAGTTATCATCATCGGAAATAAATTCCCAAAATTTTTGTCCGCACAACTTCAAATAGTCACTCTTATCTGGCCTTCGATCTTTTCCATAGCAGCAACCGTTGACAGCGACAACATTTGCCGGTGATGTATTTGTGCCGAGGATTCGTTTGGCTTTCCTAAAATTATCCCGCATTTTTGCAACTTGGCTACTATTCCCCCAATTCGGTCCAGATTTTATTGATACAATGTATCTTACACTATCTCTTTCAAATTCTAAGTCAATTCCCTCTGCTGAAGATTTCTGACCACCATATACCTGTGAACAAATAAAAATCGCAAGTTCCTCCAGAAACCCACCAAAAATCCCTTCTTCTTGTGAGGACAGAAAAGCGTCTAAGATGGTTTTTACGAAATCTTGTGCCGTGTTAATGTTTTTCGCTTTAAATAGATAGGGATTTTTTCGTTTGACGACATCCATCAGTCTCAATTTTTGGAGATTCTCTAACCTTCTTCGGTGAAAGCCTTGGATGTTCGCCTCAACATAATCAGTTATCTCCTGTTGTGTAATGGATTTCATGTTTAGCCTCTTCAAACAGCGTATATTGTGTTGGCTTGATATTCTCCCTTGCCACTTGATAATACTGAGGCAAAATTTCAATACCGGCGGAATTTCTTAACAACGTTTGAGCAACTTGACAGGTTGTGCCAGCACCTGCAAACGGATCAAGCACCCAATCACTTTCTTTTGTAAACAGCTTGATAAACCATTCGGGCAATGTCTTGGGAAAGACAGCACTATGTTTGCGATTGCCTGTTTCAGTTGCTAAGTGCAAGACATTCGTCGGATACGCCATTTTTCGGTCTAACCAATTTGATACATTCTTACCAAACCCGCTCCCTACTCTCGACGTATCTCGGCTCTGATCTGTCTCACTGAGATGCTTCAACCTCCTCTCCGCCCAATTTCCCATCGGCACCATAACCGCCTCTTGATACATATTGAACTTCTTGGTTTTATTAAACTGCAAACATCTTTCCCAAGCATCTCTGAATCGGTTTGGCCATTTGCCCGGATAAGAGTTTTTCTTATGCCAGATAAATTCTTCTGTCCACAACCACCCCTGCTTTCTCATTTCAAGTACCAACTCGATCACATAAGTATGCCGTTCTCCATCAACTGCTTTTTCTTTAATATTCAGAATGAATGTACCAGAAGGCTTGAGGACTCTTAAAAATTCTTCAGCGCGAGGCATAAACCAATTGACATATTCATTGGGGTGGACTCCGCCATACGTTTTGGCTCGACGGTCTGCATACGGGGGAGAGGTCATAATCAGGTCGAAGGAATTTGCTTCAAAATTGGCGAGTATTTCTAGACAATCCCCAAGATAAAGGTCTGTTTTTATTGCTGTCATCGAACAATCCACCTTTAGGCGGTTTTACATACGTACCCCAATAGACTAACGACATTCCATATTTCTTCACCAACTTCGACATAGCCGGTAGGATTTATTGTTGCAGGGTAATCACCTATCCGCTGTTCTTCAGCCATTGTTGATTCCTTTCTGATTCTTGACTCATATAGATCGCGTTACTCCTTACAATAACTCCCGACCAACAATCAGGCGATACGCCTCCAGATATTTTTCGCTGGTTTGACTGATGACCTCCGCAGGCAATTCAGGTGCCGGGGGCTCTTTGTTCCAGCCAACATCACTCAGATAATCGCGGACATACTGTTTGTCAAAGCTGGGCGGGGAACTGCCAGGCTTATATTCGTCCTTGGGCCAGAACCGAGATGAATCGGGGGTGAAAACCTCATCAATGAGAATCAGTTGGCCATCAATCTGCCCGAACTCAAACTTGGTATCGCAGAGGATGATTCCGGACTTTTCAGCATGTTCGCTTGCGGCTTCAAATAGCGCGAAACTGGTCTGGATAATCTTTTCTGACAACTCTTTTCCAATCTCCGCCTCCATCGCTGCGATTGAAATGTTTTCATCATGCTCCCCCTGTTCCGCTTTCGTGGCAGGCGTGAAGATGAGTTCTGGCAACCGCTCCGATTCCGTTAACCCTGCCGGCAGCTTTTCACCACACACCGTTCCATCCGCTTTGTACTCCGACCACGCGGATCCCGCGATGTATCCCCGCACGACGCATTCGATATCGATTCGATTCGCTTTCCGCACGAGCATCGAACGCCCTTTAAGCACATCCGCATCCGTTTGCAGCACATCAGGATACTGTGAGACATCGGTGGTGATGATGTGATTATCGACGATTGATCTTGTGTAATCGAACCAGAACTCAGAGAGTCCGGTTAGGATTTGTCCTTTATACGGAATCCCATTCGGCAGTACGACATCAAACGCCGAAATCCGATCCGTTGAGATGATTAATAATTGCTCGCCAAGGTCATAGAGGTCTCGGACTTTACCTCTGTTCGCGAGATCAAGGTTTGTTAAGTTTGTTTCTGTGATAACGTTTTGTGACATTATTCACTCCAGTAGATATAGAATTTTGGTGCTACGGTAAAATTATGGTATATCCTCTAAGTTATGCTACGCCACTTTGTGAGATTATCTCCCTCGATTCTTCTTCGCAGGGGTTTTAGAACCCTTCCCGGCGGGAGCAGGATTCACGGTAGGTTTTGAGTCAGGTTGTTGACTTGGAAGTTTTTTGATTGGTGGATCTGGCCACGGTTCTAGGGGCTTCACCTTCCTGATAGATTCTTCGATCCGAGGTTTACCTTTGGGGGTTTCCTTACTACGGGCCATGATTACTCACCTCCTTTTTCGGTGTTATTCAATCTTTTAGACCTTTCGATTCTAAAACTTCATCGCGGCATCGTTGTATTAATTTTTTGTCGTGTGGAAGGTCTGGTGCAGTATTATCTTCTTCACCTTCCATTTCATTCCGGATTCTTCTATATTCCTCAACTAGCTCTGTGTTTGTTGGATTTAACAATAAGTCTTCCCATAAATTTTCATACGCCCTGCTTATTCGTGACCATTTTCCTTTTATAGTAAACACGAGAAATAAGGATACATTTACCAATAATTTCAACCGGCGCGAAATCTTCAAAGTCCCCCTGATAAGGGGGATTTAGGGGGTTGGCTGTGTATTAAGAGTGTCTCATTAATTCTAACATCTACTATAAGCTGGACATTTCTCCAATTTTTCTCTGCCAATCCAGTATTTGGAAGCGCGATTGCGGTGACTGCTGAAACGGCAGAAAGGCATTTCCATAAAATACCAATCTCATCCCAGATACCCCAACCCGCCACTGTCGATGAGGACATTGTCGCTAGAAATATCTTTGTATATTTATCCCACCTAGAGTAACGTCGGCTCAAGTGGTCCCAGTACCTAAGGTTTAAATCCGCGTCCAATACCGCTTCCCAAATTGCTTTTCTGATGTATTCTTCACTTGCTTCCGGTATCTGCATCCCTCTTATGTTTCTCACTGGGCCCTAAAATTAACCTAAGTTGCTAGTTATTGAAAATCCGTCAGAACTGTAGGTCGAGATTCATATCTCGACACAAAACCGTCGATTTTGGAAAATCAACCTACAAAAATGATACAATTTGCACAAGGATTAGGGGCTATTGGTTTGAATAGGGCCGCTACTAGCAACTTGCGTTAAAATTAAGTAAAACCATTAATCGACTAAATCTCTAAAAGCAGACAAGCAATATTTCCAGTATTCAACTGCGTATCGTTTGACCTCCTCCGGTTGACCTACCACATCCATATAGCCTCGAATCCAGTTGAGCAACAAGTCTTGAGATGCCTTTTTGATAGCACAGCCTTCTATATCATAAGCGATATCCCAAAAATTGTCCAGATCTTCTTCATCGAGGTGGAAATCAACCTCGCGATAGAGGACTAAATTCACCATCAACGCAATCGTGATTTGGCGGGCGGTATCATCCTCAATGTCCGGTGGATAGTCAACGACGAAAATTTTCTCTTGCGGTAACGCTTGGAGGTAGTTGAATCGGAGGTTGATATAGTCTAGCTGTTGATTGGCAACGCTAATGTCGGCGAGGCTCATCAAGGACCGGGGGGTGGCGGATAGCTGATTAAGTGAGATCTGTGTGGCATCAATTGCGAGTTTCTGCTCGATAATTGATTCCAGAAAATCGCTTTCCCATTCGTTATAAACGGGGATCTTCTCTTGCTCGACAGCTTGCGTCGCCGGTGGGATGAGGACAGCTTTTTCAAGTGTATTTCGGGAACGTTCCACCAACGTATCAACGAGCGTATTGCCGATCTGGAAGAATTTAACCAGCCGATTGCTATTTAGTAGGCGAACCGATTTGTCGAGTGCGCCTTCGCAACCGTACTCCAGTCCTAAACTTGTCAAGGTAAACGCTTCTTGGATCTGCCCTCGAATCTCCGAGCGCGAGGAGAGGTCTTCCACCTTAATCGCAATCAGCTTTTGAGCAAGGGAGGCGATATCGTGGTGAATCTTGTCCAGATGTGCCGGTGAAATTCGCCCTGTCTTTTGTCCATGTTCGAGTGTTTGGACGAGAAACAACCGGCTATCGTAATGGGTCAGCGCGTCAGCTTCAAGCATCTTCTGATTCCTCGTCAACTTTAGCTCCCTGCTTATCCTCTAAATCCAGTTGATCGAGGTCTACCTTTTCGAGAATCTCTGCTTCGGTGATATCAATGTCAGCTGCTTTATCGCGTTCTCTGACTCGTTCCTCCTGCTCCTCTTTCACGCGGTCAAGCGACCCCCACAATTCCTCACCCAACTCATCTTCCCGATCTAGCCCAAAGAGTTCATACAACACTCGAACAAACAGGTCGGCATCCGCTTCCCAGATTGCATCCATGATTGCCTTCGCCCGTTCATCCGAGTAGTCAATGCCCGGCGTTGACGGATCGACCAGTCCTTCCTCAATAAATAGTGCCTTGAACTCTTCGTCCATCTCAACGCGCCTACGCAACAGACTACTGAGAATCCCAACATCAATTTGGGAGAGCATCTCTCCAAGTTCATCTACCTCGCACTCCGACAATTCAAAGAGCCATAAATCGAGCGTTTTTTCGTCGAGCGTGCCGTTGCGCCATAAGACGAAATCCATCATTTCTTCAAACTGGTCGGACGACAAACACGGCAGTAGGGCGGACGCTGTCCCTGTACCAAGCCTTGTGTCCAAGATCTGCAAAACATCTTCCATTGGACTCATTTGAATTAACTCGGTACAGTCTGGGACAAGATAATACAATTCCTCTCGCGCCTTCGCGTCCCGTATGGATGCGATGACTTCCAGTTGTTGGTCCACTGTGTAAGCTTGAAACAGCACTTCAGCCGCGGTCACCGGCATTTTTAGCAGTTTCTCAGCTTCAAGGTGTGGGTTGATGAGCTTTACACTACTCACACTTATATCTCTCCCATTGGTTGGAAATCTTAATAGTTGTCTCGGACAAAATTTAGGTTCTTTATCGCCGAAGCTATCGGATCGCCGTTTGCCGGTGTTTCAAGGACAAACCAACCGTCGTAACCAATTGCGTGCGTGGCTTTGATAACCGCAGGAAAGTCAACTCCACCCTCGCCAGCGTGGCTGCCCGACGTGTCTTTGATGTGCATCTGTGCGATGGCGTTTCCAAGCTGACGAATCTCTTTGGCAGCGTCATATCCGAGTCCTGTGGCATTGCCCATATCGTAATAGACGCCAACCGCAGGAGAGTCAACCTGATCGAGGATCTGTTGATGCTCATGAGCAGTCAAGGTTGATTCCAATGCAAGGCAAACGTTATGTTGTTCCGCTGTCTTTGCGGCAGCCTTCACCCCGTCAATGAAACGCGGCGACGTTATATGCTCCGTTTCAATCTTACCATCGCCAAAAAACGGCACAAGAATGACAATTGCCCCAAGTTTTGGACAAACCGCCGAGAGGTGTTGCAACATTGCGATTCCTTCGGCTCGCGTTGCATTGTCTGGCTGGGCAAACGTATATGCGGTGAAACCACCCGGCGAGAGTGCCGGCGTTTCAACACCAGCCGCTTCGGATAACGCTTTGATGTCGTCTACCCCGGACTCACTCCAAAGTGGGTGCTCACGATAATTGGCACCGATACATATTTCCACGCCGTCAAAGCCAATCTCTTTCGCTTTGCCGAATACCTCTTCAAAGGGCAAACCTAACATACCATCTCGGATGCCAACTTTCATATTTTTCTCCTGCCTATATAGCTGAATTCATAAGGGGAAGGGATTACCTCTAAGATAGTGTGTAATATAATAACATTTTTGAATTATAAGTGTCAAGAAACGCATGTGAGAAACCCTCTGGAGATTAGTTTGGCAGCTGATTTTCGATTGCTCACGACCTCAATCTGTGCTATTATAACGGGCAGGAGAAAAAGCGACAACATACAATAAATTGGAAAGGAAATGCTTGCTTATGAAACGGCAGATTTTTTTCACCTGTTGCTTGCTTTTTATCTTAATTGGAAACGCCATAGGGCAAAGGGTGACAATTGATCCGGCGGAGATTGAGAAAATGATGCAGTTGCCTCAAGATGATTGGTTAAATCTAACACTGATGGGTACGAAAATTGGGTATGCCCATATCTATATAGAGAAATCAATATATGAAGGCGAAGCTGCCATTCGGGCGCGTACCGACCTGGTGATGGACATTAAGCGCACTGGCACCGGACTAAGACTCGCAACAACACGAATTTCGTACGTCGGTATGGATCTCGTCCCCCGCTATTTTATCACCACCTCCAATGAGACAGGACGAGAGAAACGCGTTGAAGGGCGTATTAAAAATAATGTTGCTTACCTAGAGACAAGTCTTGCAAGCAAAACGACTCACAGCAAGATACCGATTTCAGCCGACACGATTTTTGAGGGGATGATTAGTTACTTCCTTCTACAACGCAGCATTCGGGTCGGCGATGCACATACCTTGAATGTCTTCAATCTAGACCTCATGCAGCCCGTGAACACGGGGATTAGCGTCCTTCGAGAAGACCAGATTGAAGTTGAGGGCAAGGTGGAGCCGGTTTATGTCGTCAATTATACGATGGACATTATGGGAGGACTCACGACAACCCAGTGGTTAGGACATGATGGCACAACGTATCGGATGGAGATTGGACTGATGGGACTAGATATGGTTCTGGCGAAGACCGATATGCAAACAGCACTCGGCGAATCGGGAGAAGTTGATGTTATCCTGAATACAAAGATCTTCTCCCAAGGGAAACGCCCAACTCCCCATGCGCGCCGTTTCAAAGCGCATTTACGGTTGACCGAGGGGCAATTGGACGAAGCAGTAATGATTGATACCCGTCAAAAATTGAGGGTTGATAATGATACCCGTCATGGAATACTCGAAATCAATATACCTGTGATAGATCGAGAGGCAGCGTCGAACCTACCGATACGGAACCAACACAACAAGGTCCTCGCGCAATTCTTGAAATCAACGGTGTATATCCAAGCGGAACACCCAGCGATTCAGGCGAAAGCCGTTGAGGTGATTGATGGGGAGACGAATGCTTGGAAATCGGCAGAGAAGCTATGTCGATGGGTTTATAAAAATATCCGTGACAAGAACCTGAAAATTGGTTTTGGCTCGGCATTACAAACGTTAGAATCACTGGAGGGAGATTGCACGGAACATACCGTTCTAATGATTGCAATGGCGCGCTCCGTTGGTATCCCTGCGCGGGTGTGTGCAGGGCTTGTGTTCCAAGGCGACGCTTTTTACTACCATTTTTGGCCCGAAGTGTATGTGGGCGAGTGGATAGCAATGGAGCCAACGCTCGGTCAAACCCAAGCAGATGCAAATCATATTCAACTCGCCGGCAGCGAGTTGGAATCTGACTCTATGCTGGAGTTCGGCGAAGGGGTGATGCGGACCCTAAATCAACTTGAGATCGAGGTGCTTGAGTGAAGCGAGAGGAGAACGCCGGAAAACGGGAAAGCGGAAAAACGATTTCTATTTTCCCGTTTTTCCGGTCTCCATTTTTCACGTTTCGCGCATCACGTTTCACGTTTTACACACTTCTAATCTTCTGGCTTTCTGTCGCTGTTGTCGCCGCCAAATCTCCACTCCAAATTATCCAAGCAAGCACGGATAGCCTCCTCATTAAATTTGAGGTGCCGACGCTGCAATTCAACTCACAAGAAATCAATGGACGCACCTTCGCGAGGGTCTCTTTCACAGGGGCAAGCCTCACAACGGACGTAGGACGCCCCAGTCTGCCTGTTTACCCACAGTTAATTGGTATTCCCATTGATGCTTCACCGTATGTCACCGTGATTGACTCTCGGCTTGAAGTCCGCCAAACCCGGCGCATTACCCCCACCCAACCATCGGGACTCACCACCGCCCAATCAATGTCCAGCATCGACGCCGACTTTTACCGACGGGATCGCTTCTACCCAACCAAGTTGGTTGAAATAACACCGATTGGCTTTATCCGTGGACAGCGGGTCGCACGGCTCCAGGTCCAACCGATTCAGTATAACCCCGTCAGATCGCAGCTCAAAACCTATCACGAGTTATTAATCCGAATCAATTTCAATTCTACATCCACCCAATCCTATCAAGGCTCAAAGCTTCTGACTACCCCTTCCCTCGTCATAGAACCGTCGCAGGCTTTTGAACAACTCTTTCAGACGAAGCTGCTCAATTATAATCAGGCGAAAATATGGCGACGTTCACCCCAAAATGTCGCAGCTGCCCCAGCGGTGCAACGCGCTAGCGAATCCTCAAACAGATGTAAAATCCTGATCAGCCGCACAGGGATTTATAAAATAACATATAGCGAACTCAGACGCGCCGGTGCCAATCCAACGCATATTGAGCTTGAAACCCTCAAAATGGAGAACCGTGGACGGCGGGTCGGTATTCATATCTTTGACCACAATACGGACAGCAGATTTGATCGAGACGATTCGATTGTGTTTTACGGGGGTGCGCCAATCGGGGATAGGTTTACCGATACCAACGTGTATTGGTTGAGTTGGGGCGGCGTTGGTCGTTCACAGATCGATGTTAGAGATGCTACCCCAAAAATGTCGAATGTCCCCACCCCGTTTGCTTTCAAGAAAACTGTACGTTTTGAACAAGACCGCAAGTATGACCGGCTGCTTGATGTGAAATCTGAACAGGCAGACCACTATTTCTGGGAAAGTCTAACAGGGGGGACAGATAGCAGGTTCAGCCAGAAGGATTTCCCGATTCAACTCCCTCATGCAGTACGTGGACAAATAAATCGAGATGCTGAGATCCGGATTAAGTTTCAAGGGGCATCGCGCGAAAGGAACGCCAGACATCAGGCGCGCATTCTGTTTAACGAGACACAACTTGGTCAAGTTGTCGAGTGGCGGCAGCAAGCTGCACCGTTAGTTGCACGCAAAATCGAACCGTGGCGATTCAGTAAGTCCGAGAACACAGATGTTCTGAGGATTATAGCCGAAGACCGCAATAGCACACAGGCAGGCACACCTGATTTCTATCTGGATTGGTTTGAAATCGATTATTGGCACACCTTTGAGGCATCTAAGGGAGTGCTTGCATTTAACTCGGAAACCGAACCCCGTAGAACCGGACGCGTTCAGTATCGGGTAACAAACCTTCATCACCCCGATGTCGATGTGTATCGAATCCACGATGGCAGTATTGTTGCAAAACTCATTAACGGTCAGGTTGAACGCAAGGACGGGAATTTCCAGCTAACCTTCGAGGATAATGTGACATCGCCAACCGGTTATTTTGCGGTTGAGCGAGGACAATATACCCAAGCAGATCACATTGCCCTCGCCAAACCGTTAGTAATCAGCAATCCCACGAACCAAGCAGATTACATCATTATTGCTCACAACGACTTTATAGATGCCATCCAGCCGCTTGCAGCCTTTCGGCAGTCGCAGGGGTTATCTGTTATGGTTGTTGATGTCGAAGAGGTGTATGATCAGTTCAATCACGGAATTTTCAACCCCATCGCTATCCAGAAGTTTTTGCGTCACACCTACAACCATTGGCGTGTTCCTAAACCGACATACGTGCTATTAGTCGGCGATGCACACTATGACTATAAAGGGGCAATTGTCCAGCTATATCGGGAGGCACTTAACAGAGAATACGCCCTTTATCCAATCTACGTACCAACGTTTCACGGTTGGGCACCAGCGAGTGGGGAAACCGCGATAGACCACCATTTTGTCACTGTCAGTGGCGATGACTCGCTGCCGGATATGTTTATTGGACGCCTCCCAGTACAATCAGCACACGAATTGGGTGATATAGTAAAAAAGATTATCAATTATGAGACAAAGCGACAGCCCGGCTTATGGCAGGGCAGGATGATGCAGGTTGCAGATAATGAAGTGGACAACGCTGGGGACGACATTTTTGAGCGAGCAAGCAAGCAACTTATTGAAGAACATATCCCTGTCGGCTACGATACCCGCACGGTGTACCTGCGACAGATTGGAAGTCCAGAGCGCACCAACCAAGCTATCCTGACAACAATTGATGAGGGTGTTCTCGTCGTCGAATACTCAGGCCACGGCGGCACCCAAACATGGGCGGATGAGGGCATTTTCCGAGTCGCAGATGCAGAAGACTTGCGAAATGTGCACCTACCGTTTGTCATCACAACAACCTGTCTCAACGGGCACTTCGATCAACCGCTGCAATTCGGGCAACGCAGTTTAAGCGAACAATTTCTGATGGGTAATGCCGGTGCTATCGGTGTCTTGAGTGCGACCCGTTTAACCTACGCAACAGTCAATGCAGAGTTCGACAAAAATCTCTTTACCTCCATCTTCACCGTTACACCTTCGACACTCGGTGCAATCATCGCCGATGCAAAAACGCAATTTATGATGACTGCACCACAACCGTGGATACCTGGCGTAACGCAGTACACTCTCTTTGGCGATCCCGCTACGCGCCTTGCCGTGCCAGAATTGGCGATTCAAGTCGAGTTGGAGAACGTTGTGGTCGATCCAAACAAAGAATTAATCGTCCGCCACAACGCTGTTGGGCAGCACCAATTTTCGCCGATCACAGGGGCAATGGAGTTTCGCAAGGCGACCGATTTCAGCACAGGAATGATGTCGGCACTAGCACTATTTGCCAACGACTTGGACGATAATTCGCTCAACAATCTACAGGGACAAAAGGCTGGCATTCAAGTATGGCAGGGCGAGTTTGGCGCAATTCGTATTCCCGTTCCAGAAGATGTCCCCTCCGGACAGGGGATCGTTCGCCTCTTCGCTTTCGATGATCAGCGGACAGCGGTGGGAGGAGTGAAGTTTTGGACTTATCAACCCGCTATCCTCGAAATCCGTGAAGATACTGATCCACTCACCAAAACGCTGAACCTTTCCGTGTTGATAGCAGACAATGAGGGCCCCGTAGGACTCAAATCAATAGAAGTGGTTTGGAGTGACACTATAGAGTCCAAGGAACGCACCGTGGGAATGATCCCCCATCCAGCCTCACCTACCCGTGCGGTGAATGATGGGCGGTGGTACAAACTACAAACCGCAATTCCCTTGCCGAAAGGCGGACAGACGGTGCAGTATCAAATCGTGGTAACCGATCGCACCAATCATACCGTCAGGACCGAGAAAAAATCATTCAGGGTGCCCGAAGGCGCGAATATCGCCATCGCTTCGGCAGCGAGCGCTCCTCTCCACTACACCTTTTCACAGGAGAAGAAAGCCCACACGCTTACCGCCAAACTTGTGAATGATGGCGGACAAAAAATTGATGTACCGATTGAGGTTTGGTTTGCAGAAGAAGATCCAGATCGGGATAGGGACGGCCAAATCGATCCTGGCGCAGATGTGCTTGGCAATGTCTTAATCAGAACTGATGCATGGTATTCGGGGACAACGCATCTTCAAGAAACGACAGCGACTTTAATCCTTCCTGAACCGTTGTCCACAGGCTTTCATCGGATTTATGTCTTCGCGGATCCAGAATCGTCTGCCGATAATCACGAAGATGGGATTATTGGCAAACTCGACGAACCCCGCTCGTTTGATAATAAAGGGTCTGGATCTTTCGTGGTCAACGAATTCACCCTAAAAACTGACGAAGCTCTTACTGCGTTTAGCTTGGATCGCGTATTCGACATGGTATTCTCAATCGGAGCTACCCTTGAACCTACAACAACGCTTTCCGTCAATGCAATCGAACCACCCATCTCATTTCAACCCGACCTTGGTTTTGTTCCGCTTCCCCGTCTGTCGGCATCGCAAAGTGGCGCATACCAAGTTGAATTGCACTCTGAGGCAGAGCGACTGGTCAAACCCGCAGCACTTAACTTCCGTTTCGATCTGGGGGCTTTGAAAGATCACTTGCAGACAAACTGGGGATTGAACCCCGGAGCGGTGGAATTTAACACCACATTACAAAAAGAGGTCGAAAATCTTGCGATCTGTCAGTGGCAAGCGGGTATCAATGCTTGGAAGCGGCTTCCCTCCGAGATACTGCGCGATAATAGTGGAAATTTGATTGCGGAAAAATTTGTGACATCAACACAAGCCGAAAACATAAGCGTTCAAAAATTGCAAACTTCTCATATTCGTGTCGATTCAAGCCTCACGCCGGTGGGGAGATGGGCAATCCTTTTCCTTGATGCGGATCGGTATCGAGTCCTGCGCCAGCGAAAAGGTAACAGTGAAATTGAAGTACTTGAGCAAATCGGGCACATCGGGCAACCTCTCAGAAACGAAAGGTTGGGGATTGAGTTAGAGATCCCCCGACTTGGGGAAATAGATATCCTAGGTAGAAATCTGGTCTTTGAATTCGGCGATATATTGACCTTTGAAACTGATATCAGTCCAAATGGAGATGTACACCTTTCTGCGCTAGGTCACACTAACCGTGGTCAAGGTTCTGCACAAGTAAACATCAGGACGAAAAATCTCGCCGACAAAGGGGAACAGTTCAGCATTAGTGATTGGCTGATTTTCTTCCGGGATAGCGAACACTTTGAGCTACGAAATGCACGAAACGAATTGGCTTTCCATACGACAGGAGATCCCGCTGTGGGGACGATTAACCAACTTTTGATTCTTGACAACCTTGGAATTGAGGTGCTCGTCACGTCTCTGATGGGGCCGGGATTCAAAGCCACCGACAATCCGCCTTTCGAGTTTGGAGACAAACTTAAATTCAGAAAGACAACCGTGGGCATTGTCTCCGCCGAGGCAAGGGAGTTATCGACTTTCGCGCTGATGGAGAGTTCAGATTGGGATCCGCCCAAAATCCAACTCTGGGTGGACAGAGAAATACCTAGACCCGGAGGCACCATTTCGCCCCGTCCGCAAATCTCTCTCCTCTTGAAGGATGAAAACGGGATCGATATGAGCAGTTTCAGCCTAGCAGTGAGCAAGGACGGAGGAACGTTTGAAGTGATTAAGGACCTTGAAATTAGTAGTGGACAAGTGACATCAATTTCCATCCGCTACAACCCAACGCTGTTCATCGGCAGCTATCGTCTCAGAATCAGGGCAAACGATCTCATCGGAAACACACTCGGCGGTGAGGACGGATTCCATCAATCTCTTTTCTCTGTGACGGAACAACCCGACCTTGAACCGCCAACCGTTGACATTCGCGTTAATGATGAAATATTAACAGAAGGCACGGTTATCCGTGAGCAGCCGAAATTTGAGATTCTAATCGTCGACAAAAGCGAAATCAGTCCAGCGACAATCCAATTTGCATTCGCTCCAACAACCAGTCCACTATTTCCACTGCCCAAAGACCACTACCAACTTCAGTTCAATGTCGTCCAGCCAATGCAAGCTCAAATCGTCTTTGAGCCGGATCTGCCAAACGACGAATATCACCTTCAAATCGTCGCCACGGATGTCAGTGAAAACACAGTCGAATCGCAAATCTACCGTTTCTATCTTGAGGAACCTGTGTCTATCTCTCACCTGTTAAATGTGCCGAACCCTATACGCACCAACACAGTGTTTACCTATAATCTTGCACAGGCACCAGATCAAGTCACAGTCAAAATCTATACTGTGAGCGGTAGGCTCATCCGGACAATCGAAGCTGCCTCAGCAAGGCGAGGCTACAATGAAACCGACTGGGACGCTCGCGATGAGAATGATGAACGTTTGGCAAATGGTGTCTACCTCTACAAAGTCATCGTTGAAAAAGATAGGCGTAAAATCGAAAAAATCGGACGATTGGCAATTCTGCGCTAGCGGCGTGAATTAATCTTTGAATCGCCGGGTCCGGCTTCAGTTTTGAAGTTTTGACTCATTTCTAACCATTTGCTTTTACTTGCGCTTTATATGGAGATCGGTTATAATGTACTGGTTTTTTACACGGTTTGTGGTTGGGTCATAATGCGCTCAAATACTTCGCTTATTCTGAACTATGAAAACATCTCCCAAGCCACAATCAATCGCCTCTCTTTGTACTCCCGGCTTCTAGCCACGCTTGCTCTCGAAGGCGTTACGGTTGTGTCTTCAAAGGAGTTATCAGATCGCACCGATTTTACAGCGACTCAAATCCGAAGGGACTTAGCTTATTTTGGGCAATTCGGAAAGCGTGGAATCGGTTATGAGGTTGCTGCGCTTAAACAAGCTGTCGATAAAATTCTCGGCGTTCATGTCCCTCGAAAAGTTGCACTTATCGGTGTCGGTAACTTGGGAAGTGCCTTATTGGGATATCGCGTACTGCGGGAACACAATTTTGAGATTGTCGCAGCATTCGATAATGATTCGAGTAAATGGGATCGGGCCATCAATAACGTTGTGATCCAGAATATTGGAGAACTTCCCGAAACTGTCCAATCCAAGCAGATTGAAATTGGCATCATTGCTGTGCCGCTCAATGCGGCGCAGAACGCGCTAGACCGCCTCGTCTCAGCAGGTATTAAAGCCATTCTTAACTTTGCGCCAGCACACCTGACCGTTCCGCGTCATATTAAACTGAGGAATGTTGATCTATCTATAGAGCTTGAAGGGCTTTCCTACTTCTTGCAGCAGCAAGCACTATAAGGAGTATCCATGAGTCACTTTCCGATTTATCGCCCGAGACGGCTTCGTGCTAATGAGAACCTCCGGCGGCTTGTTCGAGAGACACAACTTTCTGTCGATGATTTAATTTACCCAATGTTTGTCGTCCACGGGGTTGATGTCGCATCGGAGATTCCATCAATGCCGGGGTGTTACCAATACTCGATCGATCGGCTCGTCCGGGAAGCAAAGGAGTTGGCGGCCCTTCGTATTCCGGGCACTCTTTTATTTGGGATTCCAGACTCCAAGGATCCGGTCGGTTCCGAAGCCTATGCCGACGATGGCATTATTCAGTGTGCTGTGCGAGCGATCAAGGATGCAGTCCCTGAGCTGCTCGTAATAACCGATGTGTGTCTCTGTGAATATACAGACCACGGACATTGTGGCGTCATCCATGAGGGCGAAGTACTGAACGATCCGACACTGGAGTTATTGATTAAAGAGAGTTTGTCTCATGCCCGCGCCGGTGCAGATGTTATCGCCCCGTCCGATATGATGGATGGACGGGTCGGTGTAATCCGCGAGGCGTTGGATGAAAATGGATACGATCAAACTCCCATCATGGCGTATTCCGCAAAATATGCGTCCGCGTTTTACGGACCCTTCCGGGAGGCGGCGGAATCCGCCCCACAGTTTGGAGACAGACGTGCGTATCAGATGGATCCACCAAATGTGGAAGAAGCACTGCGGGAGGTTGCCCTAGACATTGAGGAAGGTGCAGATATCCTCATGGTCAAGCCTGCGTTGTCTTATCTCGACGTGCTCACTCAGGTAAAAACGCATTTTCAGGTGCCTGTTGCTGCGTATAACGTGAGCGGGGAATACTCAATGATCAAAGCCGCGGGACAAAACGGCTGGATCGACGAGAAGCGGGTCGCGCTTGAGGTGCTCACTAGCATCAAGCGTGCAGGTGCAGATATAATTTTGACTTACTTTGCAAAATCGGTTGTGGAGTGGCTCGCAGAATAACTGAAAGGGAGAAAACACGTTGAATAACGCCAAATCTTTGGCAGCATGGCAAAAATCACAACAATTTATTCCCGGTGGCGTTAATAGTCCGGTAAGAAACTTTAATAAGGTTGGTGGTAGTCCGCTCTTTATCCAGCGTGGTAAAGGCTCAAAGGTCTATGATATCGACGGTAACGAATATATCGATTATTTGGCATCATGGGGACCACTAATCCTAGGGCATGCACATTCAAGCATCCTTGAGGCAATTCAAGGGGCGGCAGAGAACGGCACCAGCTTCGGCGCGGCAACGGCGTTAGAAACCGAACTTGCCGAACTGATTGTTGACGCCTGCCAGTCGATTGAGATTGTTCGATTGGTCAACTCCGGCACGGAAGCCACGATGAGCGCAATCCGTGTCGCGCGCGGGTACACCGGGCGTGATAAGGTCATCAAGATGGCGGGTTGTTATCACGGACATGTTGACTCACTCCTCGCCGAAGCGGGGTCCGGGGTTGCGACCTTCAGTGTTCCTGAGTGTATGGGAATTCCAGCGGATTTCACACGACACACCCTCGTTGTGCCGTTCAATGACGTTGATGCCGTGCGAGATGCGATTGAAGCGAACCCAGATCAGATTGCCTGCTTGATTCTCGAACCGATCGCGGGCAATATGGGGGTGATCCCACCATACGATGGTTATCTCCAAGAATTGCGCGAGATCACGGATGACCACGGAATTCTTCTCATTTTCGATGAAGTAATCACCGGATTTCGCGTGGCATATGGTGGCGCACAATCCCTCTATGGAGTCACGCCCGATATGACCTGTCTTGGCAAAATTATCGGCGGGGGAATGCCAGTCGGTGCGTACGGGGGCAAAAAAGAGATTATGGAAAACGTCGCTCCACTCGGAGGCGTCTACCAAGCAGGAACGCTATCGGGCAATCCGCTTGCCGTGTCCGCCGGAATCGCAATGCTGAAAGCACTTTCCGAGCCTGATGTCTATGACCAACTTGAGGCACGCACTGCTGCCCTTGCAGAGGGACTTCAAGCTGCCACCAAACGCCACGGAATTGACGCTTGGCACAGCCGAGTTGGGTCGATGTTGATGTTCTATTTCACGGATGAAACAGTCACTGATTACGCGGACGTGCAGACCGCAGACACTGAACGTTACGCATCTTATTTCTGGAATCTGCTTGAGAACGGGGTTTATGTCGCTCCATCTCAATTCGAGACCGGCTTTGTTTCACTAGCACATTCTGAGGCAGATATAGACCAGACAATCCGGGCAGCCGATGAAGTGCTATCAAGACTGTAATATATGAAAGGGAGATAAACGGAGAAACAAAAAGGAGCATAACGTGAAAGTTATAAGCGAGAGAATCAACCTTCACGTTTTACGTTTCACGTTTCATATCCATGTCAACACCAAGCCTTAGCGAAATTTGCCATTTTATTGTAGACGACTTGCAGGCTGTCGAAAAAAAACTCAGCGAGAAAACCACGAGTCATTACGATTTTGTTGATCTTGCTGTCCAGCATGTGGTCGAAGGGGGCGGTAAGCGGCTACGCCCAATGCTGTTGTTACTTTCCGCGAAAGCGTGTGGATACCAAGGCGAGGATGCCCATACGCTTGCAGCAACCGTCGAGCTAATCCATGTTGCGTCGCTCGTTCACGATGATGTCCTTGATGAGGCACCTATCCGGCGGGGCCGTGAAACATTGCACTCTAAATGGGGCAATAAAGTGGCGGTGCTCGTTGGGGATTATCTCCACGCTCGCGTGCTTTCGATGCTGGTTAACCGGCACTCCGATGATCTCGCGATGGCACTTCTCTCCGATGCGACACATTCAATGTGTGAAGGAGAGGTCATCCACGCCTATAAAAATGGGGATTTCAATATTTCGCAGGACGACTATCTAAAAATTATCGATCTGAAAACAGGCAAACTTATCACCGCCTCGTGCGCGATGGGGGCCGTACTTGGAACACAGAATTCGCAAATCATCCAAGCCTTGACAGAATATGGAGAAGCTATCGGCGCAGCATTTCAGATTATCGATGATCTCCTCGACCTTGTGGCGGATGGGGAAACGTTAGGGAAGGAACCATTTAACGATCTACGTGATGGAAAACTGACATTTCCAATGATCTATGCTCGTGAAGTTTGTACAACCGAGGATAGGACGGAGCTCGAACGAATTTTTAGTTTACAAATGGATGAGGCTGGGGCAATCGAATGGATCGAAGCACTGCTTGAACGCTATCAGATTCAAGCACATTGCCGTGGGGTTGCTCAAGAATACGCGGATCACGCAAAATCTGTTTTGAGCGTACTCCCTGAAACGCCTGCAAGAGATGCCCTTGCACAACTTGCGGACTATGGCGTATCGAGGGATTGGTAAAAAAATAATGCGTAAAAAAGTTGTACCCCCGAAATGATGATAGAGGGGGCAGAGAAGAAAAGTCTACAACGCCCTATTGCGTTACCTTTGATATTATGTTCTATCCAGCGTATCTGAACCTCCAGAATCGCAAATGTCTTGTTGTAGGCGCAGGGCTTGTCGCCGAACGAAAGGTGCTTTCCCTGCTGCACAGCGGGGCGGATGTGACGTTAATTAGTCCCGAAGCAACGCAAGCCAATGCGGATTTGGCACAGAGCAACCGGATAACATGGCATAGACGCCAATTTCGCTCTGGTGATACGGAAGGGATGTTCCTTGTCTGTGCAGCAACCGATTTGCCGGAAATCAACACGCAAGTATTCAAGGAGGCACACGAAGCATACGGGATCAATCTTGTCAACGTGGTCGATGTGATTCCTGAATGTACTTTTGCAGCGGCGTCCGTAATTACGCACGAAGACCTAACAATCAGTATTTCCACAAGCGGCAAAAGCCCAGCGTTGTCCAGACGCATTCGAGAATACCTCGAAACGAAATTCGGAGCGGCATCTCTCTACGATGAACCATCCGAGTCAACTTTCAGCGTGTTTCCCAAAGGCAACGGACTTCCGTACCCAGTCTATTTTTTGTTAGAGAATCGCCATTGCGTCGTGATCAGCAATTCGGAGGAGATGAGGAAGCCGCTTGTGCAAAGATTAGACCTATTGCAGCGTTGCGGTGCATCTGTTGATCGAGTTGCTCCAAACTCTGATAACCTGGAACATGTTTCAGGTGCCTTCCTTGTGTTGGTTGACGATTTGGAGTCTAAAGATTCGGCCTTCGCTGCTCTCGATCAGCGGCAATTAATTGAATCCATCAACGATCAAGAACTTGGTACATTTACTACGCCTCCCTTGGTGAGAGACGGCGATTTGATTATCAGTATTTCTGCCAATCATATTAAGGACATCGACAAAGGTGTAAACAGGAACTGTAAAATCGAGTCTGTACAGACCCAACTCGCCCACCAATTTGAAAATAATGGTTATGGGGAGTTTATCGATTTTCTCGGTTCGCTACGACCTACAGTGATGGAATCTATCCCAACCCAGCAAGGTCGCCAGCAATACTTCGATCGCCTCATCGATCAGATACCTGGAAATGAGGCGCAGAGATGCTGCTTAGGCTTTGAAGATGCTAGCTGCTCAATCAGATGCACTCTCAATATGATTCGTAGTGGGCAAATCGATGCTGCGCGTCAATATGCCCTTCAACGGATCCGCGAATAAACCTAATAAATACGCTTCTTGCATTCTATGCCGCAATGAATTCACGATTCTTTTATACGCTTTTGATAGTCTATTTGACAGCAAGCATACTTCACATTCTTTTCCTCGCTACTGGGAATCGAAGGACTGCAAAATTCGCCTATTGGCTGACGATAGGAGGATTTGTGCTGCACTCCTGCTTTATCGTCCTGCGCTGGCGGTATGCGGGACATTTGATGGCACATTGGTATGACTCAACCTCCTTCCTAGCGTGGGCGATCATCTTGATTTACCTGTGCATCGCACATCTGACCCGTCTCCGCACGATTGGGGTTTTTGTGGTTCCTGCCGCGTTTATAGCCACTTTAGTCGCTTACACGCTACAAACTCAGGAAAATACTGCGATTCCCGCTTATCTGCGAAATTACTGGCTTATTGCCCATTCTTCCGTTATTTTTCTCGCTTACGCCGCGTTCGTTGCCGCGTTTGGGTTTGGGTTGATGTACCTGATTGAAGAGAAGAAAATTCGTGAGAAGCAACATACGCTTATCTTCAATCTCCTGCCCGCGCTTGGACGCTCCGATGAACTCGGTCACAAGTGTATCCTCGTTGGCGTAAGCTTGATGACGATGGGCATTCTCATTGGGGTACTTTGGACGCGATATGTCCAAGAAGTCAAATGGACATGGATCGATTCAAAGGTTATCTTCACAATTGCCACATGGCTTATCTATGTGTTACAACTCAGCATCCGTCAAATTCTCGGGTGGCGGGGCCGCAAAACTGCCTATTCTGCCATCATAGGTCTTGCTGCTGTGCTGTTCACCTATGTAGGCGTTAATCTCTTTTTACCCAGTATACACGCATTCTAATCAATGAACCAAATTGTTATTGCCGGCACCAGCCATCATATTGCACCGCTCGATTTTCGAGAACGGTTGTCGTTTTCTGAAAACCAGCTTACAGAAGCTTTTCAACTTTTAGGGGAACATCCCGATATTCAGGAGGCGATGATTCTCTCGACCTGCAATCGTGTGGAAGTCTATGCCGTGTCCCACAGTAAAGATGGCTGTGCTGTTATTTCCGATTTTCTATCAAGTTATCATCAAATCGAGCCGCAACAACTGGCCAAGTTTACATATAGCCATCAAAATCTTGATGCTGCCCGCCACCTCTTTAATGTAACCGCAAGCCTCGATTCTATGGTTGTCGGCGAACCGCAGATTCTGGGGCAGGTGAAAGAGGCGTATGCCCAATCGCTCGCCGCTGGAGCGACAGGTGAGATTCTGAATCGCCTGTTTACCAAAGCACTAAGTGTAGGTAAACGAGTCCGCACTGAAACTAATATCGCCGCCGGTGCGGTATCTATCAGTTACGCAGCGGTTGAACTTGCCAAGAAGATCTTTCAAAGCTTGGAAGATAAAACGGTTGCCATCATTGGTGCCGGCGAGATGAGCGAATTAACAGCGCAGCACCTTGTGAAGAACAGTGTTTCCAAAGTTATCGTGGCGAACCGAACATATCAGCGCGCAGTCGACATCGCCAAAAAATTTAATGGGATTCCGCTAGCGTACGCCGCTGACCTGAGCTTCCTTGTTGAAGCGGATATTGTGATTAGCTCAACCGATGCACCGCATTATCTTATCGACCGACACTCACTTGCAGAGATTATGAGACAGCGGAAGCACCGTTATATGTTCCTGATCGACATCGCTGTGCCCCGTGATATCGACCCCGAAGTGAGCAAAGTAGACAACGCCTTCCTGTATAACATTGATGATCTTGAGATGGTGGTCGCCTCAAATCTCAAAGATCGACAACAGGAGGCAGAGATTGCAGCGCAGATTGTTAAGGAAGAAGTCGTAAAATTCCAGTCACAGTTACAAGCTTTTGAAGTCAATCCGACAATCAAAGCACTCCATCAGCAATTTCAGGGAGTTGTTTCAAAAGAGTTAGAAGTCTGTCTTGACAAAGCGCAGCTGACCCCTAAACAGCAGAAGACGGTTGAAGCCATGACGCAAGCGATTGTTAAAAAATTGTTGCATCAACCGACAGCAAATTTGCGTCAAGTAGCTTTGAATTCCGATCTTATCGAGGCGGTCAATGATATCAATGGCGGGCATGTGCAGTATGTTCGGGCACTACAGGAATTGTTTGACTTGGAACAAACAGAGGATGTTAGTACAGAAGATAAAGATTGTAACTGATGTCATACAAACTTGACAAAGGAATCCACAATGGAGGCATTCGGAATTATTGGAATGGTGCTTGGAGCAACTGGCTTCATCTATGGCCTTCTCGCTTTTGTTCATACAGCGAGGTTCCAAAAACGAATAGAGCATCTGGAATCTGAACTTGAGAAATTTAAGACTGAATAGTGTCGCTTGAATTGCTTTATCGGTTTCGAGATTAACGAGTCCATATGAAACAAACTATCACCATCGGTACACGCGGCAGCCAACTTGCTCTCTGGCAGGCAGAATATGTGAGGAAACGTCTGAATGATCGCTTTCCCAACCGCTCGATTGAACTCAAAGTCATCAGGACGACGGGGGATAGAATTACAGACCGCTCTCTCGTCGGACTCGGAAAGGGAGTCTTTACAAAGGAGATTGAAATCGCGCTTTTGGACGGCACAATTGACCTCGCTGTCCACAGCATGAAAGATCTGCCGACAGATCTGCCCGATGGACTTTGTATCGCCGCTATCCCCGTGCGCGAAGACCCTCGCGATGTGCTGGTTACACAATCTGGACTGCTCCTCGATCAACTCCCGAAAGGAGCGAAAATTGGAACGACAAGCCCACGCCGAAGGGCGCAGCTTTTACACCTGCGCCCTGATTTGCAGGGTGTGGACATCCGTGGTAATCTTGACACGCGCCTTCGTAAACTGCATGAAACAAATTTGGATGGAGTTATTCTTGCTGCAGCAGGAATTAAACGGTTGATTGGTGAGGAAATTATTACAGAGTATTTTGAGATAGATCGGATGGTGCCTCCTGCCGGGCAAGGAGCGTTGGGGGTAGAAGCGCGCGAAGATGACCTTGAAATTAAGATGTTATTGGACACAATTAACGATAGCCGTAGTGAAACCGAAGTCTTTGCAGAGAGGTTGGTGTTGCAAGAATTGGGCGGTGGGTGTCAGGTTCCGATTGGCGTAAACGCGCTGTTGGAGAACGATAGGCTTCATCTGATTGCTACGGTTTGCAGCCCTGACGGAAAACATCGCCTTCTTGAGAGGCTATCGAGTAATTCAGCGTGCGCCCAAGAGTTGGGGGTCAACCTTGCAACGAAGTTGATTCAGAATGGTGCACATAAACTTCAAAGTGGAACGTGAAACATAAAGCGTGAATCATGGCTGCCATAAATGGTAAAGTCTATCTTGTTGGAGCGGGACCGGGCGATCCGAAACTGATAACGCTCAAAGGGATTGAATGTCTCCAACGCGCAGATGTAGTAATCTATGACCTGCTTATCAACGTCAAATTACTTGAACACTGTCCCGCATATACCGAAAAGATCTATGGCGGAAAAATGATAGGTGAACAGGAAGAACGCCAAGTCGAAATTGACGATCTGATGATTCGGCACGCGAGGGCAGGCAAAACGGTTGTCCGGCTCAAAGGCGGTGATCCGTTTATATTTGGGAGAGGTGGAGAAGAGGCACTGACACTTGTGGAGGCGGGAATTGATTTTGAGGTCGTGCCCGGCATTACCTCAGCAATTGCCGCCCCGGCGTATGCAGGTATCCCTTTAACGCATCGGAGTTACTCGTCCTCCGTCGCATTTGTCACAGGGCATTCGGCGGCGTTGAAAGCGGATTCGGCAATCCGTTGGGAACAGCTCGCTACAGGTGTGGATACGCTGGTTATTCTTATGGGAGTAGGGCATTTACACGAGATTGCGGCGCGGTTGGTTCAACACGGACGTTCCCCTGAGACACCGATCTCCCTCGTCCATTGGGGAACAACCCCACAACAAAAGACACTTGAGGGGACGCTCGCAGACATCGCTCGAAAGGCAGAGGCTGTTAACTTTCGGAATCCGGCGGCAATCATCGTCGGTGACGTCAATGGTTTGCGCGAACAATTGGGTTGGTTTGATCAAAAGCCGCTTTTCGGTCGTCGGATTATCGTCACCCGCGCTCGGGCGCAAGCCAGCGACTTTGCGGAAGACCTCGAATCCTATGGTGCCGAGGTTACCCAATTCCCGACAATTGAAACCCGGCCGATTCCCGACAATGCTACGTTAGACAGAGCAATCGATCAACTTTCGACGTACAATTGGGTCATTTTTACGAGCGTTAATGCTGTGGAGTATTTCTACCGTCACCTGTGGGAAAACGGCAAAGACACCAGATCACTCGGAAACGCTCGTATCTGTGCAGTGGGACAAAAAACTGTAGCGGCATTAGCTCAGATCGGGATTCGCGCAGATCATGTTCCGTCGCAATATCGCGGTGCGGTCCTTGCAGCGGAGTTAGAAGGTGTGGAGGGGCAAAAGATTCTGTTGCCGCGCGCTTCGATTGCCGCCGATGATTTACCCAACGGCTTACGTGACAGAGGTGCGATTGTCAATGCTATTCCAATCTACAAAACCACCAAAGTCGGTGCCGAGGGACGTAAGGCACTCGAAGTGGACCTACACAATGGACGAATCGACATGGTGACATTTACAAGTTCATCAACCGTTACCAACTTTCTCGAAATGCTTGATTCACACCCGCCCGCTGCCTTGCTAGACCAAGCCCACATTGCGGTTATAGGGCCATCAACTGAAGCAACCGCGGAAGCACATGGATTGACAATAGACATAGTGGCGAAGCAAGCGTCTGTAGAATCACTCGCGGAAGAAATTGTCAAGTTCTATACAGGAAAGGGAGAACGAACATGAGTCGAAAAAGAGTCAAAATTATCATTGCGAGTTTAATTATAGCGGCTGCAATGGCGTTTCTCGTTGTCGCGGGGGTGAAGAACACAAGCATGCGACATTTTACGCCTGATGGACTTATTGCACACGCACAAGAGGTCCACAATAAGGGTATTCAAGTGGATGGGTTAATTGCGGAAGGGACGACCCAATGGGATCCAACAAAGTTTCAACTCACCTTTGCGGTACGAGATCGAGAAGGGCAAGCAAGCATCAACGTCCTCTATGCAAATAGACTCAGACCCGACAATTTCAAAGATGGCGGAAATGTCTTTATTCAAGGGAAGTATAACGCAACCGAAAATCTTATTGTTGCCTCCAAACTCCAAACGAAGTGCGCCTCCAAATATGAAGCAGCCGAAGGAATGACAGCACAGACCGGCGGAACCGACACAAGCGATTATTAAGCCTCAAAAGGAAAAGTACGCATTATGGCAGAATTGGGACAGGCAGCAATATGGCTTTCGGTTTTTTCCTGTCTGTGGGCATTGACGATGCTCTGGATGGGGGTACGCCGTAACAACTACAACGCAGTCATCAGCGGGCGAAACGGGGTTGTTGGGACGTTCGCTTTAATAACGCTTGCAACGGGCGCATTGATCTACGGTTTCGTGACAAACGACTTCTCAATGAAATATGTGGTCGAAGTCTCTAGCTATGATCAACCCCTTATGTACAAAGTCACTGCGTTGTGGGGGCGGATGTCCGGCTCGCTCCTGTTTTGGCTTTGGCTCGTGACGCTTTTTGGCGCATTGGTTGTATGGACAAATCGACGCGCGACCGATTACTTGGCTGACTATGCCCTCATCCCCATCTCGATAGTACAACTCTTCTTTATCATTCTTGTGACCGGTTTAGTCGAGGGTGTCTACAATCCACTGGAGCGTTTGCCGGATGGTGGCGTTGCCCCGGACGGTGCTGGCATGAATCCGCTGCTGCAAACGCCGAGCATGGTCTTTCACCCGCCATCGCTATATGTCGGCTTCGTCAGTCTGACTGTGCCGTTCGCGTTCGCTGTCGGCGCGCTCGCCGCAGGAAAGATCGGCAGCGAGTGGATTAGCAGATCACGGCGATGGATGATGGCATCTTGGCTGGTGTTGACACTCGGCATCACGCTGGGTGGAAATTGGGCATATCGTGAGCTTGGCTGGGGTGGCTATTGGGCATGGGATCCGGTCGAAAATGCCTCTTTCATGCCGTGGCTGCTCGGCACCGCCTATCTCCACTCGGTGATGATCCAAGAGAAGCGAAATATGCTCAAACTCTGGAATATCGTCTTGATTACGCTTGCGTTTGAGTTTACGCTCTTAGGAACTTTCATCACCCGTAGCGGGATAATTACTTCCGTGCACGCATTTGCACAATCCGACATCGGGGGATACTTCCTCGGATTCATTTTCCTTTCCACACTTAGCGTTATTGGGCTTTTGGCTTACCGCTGGAACGACTTGAAAAGCCCGAATCGCCTCGAATCCCTCCTTTCCCGCGAGAGCTCGTTCCTCCTAAACAATTGGATGCTTGTGGGCTTGACATTGATTATCCTTTGGGGAACATTGTGGCCAGTTATCACAGAAAAGGTCACCGGAGAAAAAGCCGCAGTCCCAGAGGCATTTTTCAATCAGGTAGTCATTATCCCCGGACTACTGCTCCTGTTACTCACAGGCATCGGTCCAATTATTTCATGGAAAAAGCTAACGCCGAGCAACTTCAAACGGATGTTCGCCAAACCAATTGTTTTCGGATTCGTTGGAGGCATACTCGCATGGATATATCTTGCCTTGAAAGGACACACAGGGGCAACCTACTCCGTGCTTTGCGTATTCGCCAGCGTTTTTGTCCTCGTAGCCATCTGCGACGAATTCTATCGCGGATCAAAATTACGAGCTAGGCGTCAAGAAACCTCATTCTTCGATGGACTCATTCAACTCATTCAACGCAACAAACGTCGATACGGCGGCTACATCGTCCATATCGGCATCGTAACTTTATATATTGGGATTCTGGGGTCTAAAGGCTATTATCTCTTGGAATCGAAGGGGCTACAACGTGGGGAATCAATAGAAGTCAGTAACTACAAACTCACGATGCAGGATGCGTTTCAGGAGGAGCACCCCAATTTTTCGCTCGGTGGCGTTATATTCAGTGTTGAAAAAGGTGGGAAGTCGATAGGGACGATGCGTCCGGCGCGCGGATTTTATCACAAGGCAGGCCAAGGTGAACAGGACACCATCGAGTCAGCCGTACGGCATATGGGATTAAATGACCTCTACATCGCATTAGGGCCCCTTCCCGAAAACGTACCCGCCCATGTGCAGTCAGGCGGAATTGTTTCCGTCCAAGTTTACCATAATCCGCTTATCAATGTTGTCTGGCTTGGCGTTGCCATCATGATGATTGGTGGACTGGTCGCACTCTGTGAGAAGCATGTTAAAGGTAACGCGTAAAATGAAAAGCTGCCGTACTGTTCTCTTAATTTTAATATCTTTCAGCTGCTTGATTTCAGTGGTGGATGCTCAAGAGCGGGCAGCTCCAACTGATCCGTCGCTTGAAGCAAACTTAGATCAACTGATGACTAGTGTATACTGTTACTGTGGTTGCGTGCGAGAAACAATTAAACATTGCGTCTGTGTCGTTGCTCAACAGATTGAAACGGATTTTCGCAACCGTCTCAGTGCTGGCGGAACGGTTCAACAGATCCGAGCCGCCTATCTTGCAAGGCGCGGCACGCAATACTCAGCCCTCATGCCTGCCAAAGGATTTAATATCGTCGCTTATGCCACGCCCGTCGTCATCATCGTGCTGCTCGGCATTATTGTCTTTTTTGTGCTTAGATCAAAGCGCAGCAGAGCATTGGCGAAGCCACCTGCTTCGACAGAGACACAGGAGTCAGCACCAACAGATCGATATAAACAAATTGAGGAAGAACTTGAGCGTTACAAACAACGAAGCTAGCCATAAAGCTAGGAGTTTGGCTTATGTTTTTTGTGTTTCTATGGATTTTAGTACTTGGACTACCCCTTTTGGTCTATCTGGGTTTGCCGCTGTGGTCAAAGCCACGCCTGTCCCCAGAAATGGATGCGGTTGAAATCCGAATGCAAACGTTGTATCTTGAACGTGAACGCAGCTATTCCGCGCTTGTGGACCTTGAGGAAGACTACGAAACGGGGAAACTGTCCCAAGCCGACTATCAAGCATTAAGAGGACAACTGTTGCAAGAAACCGCAGCGGTCTTGACGCAGATTGAAACAGCCGGTATGGCGTCTGTAGAAGAAGAGATCGAAAGATATAAACAAGAAAAGCAATCACGGGGTTAAAAGAAAATATGTACGACAATTGTAAAGCCGGAAAGCCAGAAAACAAGTGCTTTTCATGTTTCACGTTTTACGTTTCATTCTTTATATTCACGGGTTTAATCTGTCTGCCCGCCGCCGTTGGACAGAGCGAGGTCGGCAAAATCGAAGGGCAAGTTATAGATACGGGCGAGAATCTGCCACTTTCTCAACAGTCAGTGGTTTTACAGATCCACCGGGAAGGTGAGGATGTCCAGCAACGTGAGACAGTGACAGACGATAGCGGGGCTTATATCTTTGATAATCTCTCAACAGCTTTCGATGTGCATTATGCTGTTTCGACCAATTATGCAGGTAAGAAATATATCGAACAAGATCTCGTTCTGTCGGAGTGGTTGCCTAGTATCACGGTCAATATTGAGATTGGAGCGTTTACGGATGATCCATCGCAGGTGAAAATTCGACAGCATACGCTCATCATTGGGCCACCTCCAGCCGACCATGCCCCCGATGGGGCGGTGTCCGTGTTAGAACTCATTCAAGTCGAAAATACCAGTGAATTGGCTTTTCAAGCATCAATAGACAATCAACCGGCCGGGATGCATTTCAACTTACCAAACGGACACGAAAATCTCCAACTTGACCAGATCTTCAAGCAAAAACTTGGGTTAAACGCAAACCGATTAATTGCAAGCCAGCCGTTAGCACCGGGAACGCATCAAGTCGGATATTCCTATTTGATGCACGTTGTTCATTCGGATTTAGCCCTCTCCCGAAAGCTGACGTTTGATACCGCCCAATTCTATGTATTCATCTCAGACGGAATGCCCCTAGTGCCACAATCGAGAATTCTAGGAGCAGGTCGTCGGGAAGAAATTCACGGATTGGTGTATACCATCCATGCGACGGATCCGGCGCAGCCGCTATCAACGAACCAAACTGTAGATCTGCGCTTCAGAGTTGTATCCACCGCACCTCCATCTCAAAGTGGCATAAGTGAAACAGCTAGAAAACCATCTGATCCAAAGATGATTGCACTAATCGCGATCTCCGCGGCACTTGCAGGCGGTTTTTTAGTCGCAGCGATTTTCAAAATCCGATCCCCAACGCCGAAGCTATCTGACGACTCTCAGGAGCCCCAAGCAGCCCCTGATGCAAGTTGGCTCGGTAAGTTGGATGTCGCGGACCTTGAGCGGACGCGGGTTGCCCGGCTTGAAGTAATTACCCGCCTGGAAGAATTGCACGAAAAGCGCGAGATCTCCGATCGGGTTTACAAGCGGTTGCGAAAAGAGCAGACAGATCGGCTTGCTGCTGTCTTGACACGCCTTAATAGGGAAAGTGACTGAACAGTACATTATAGAGATGAATCCCTATTAAGAAGAATCTTATATCTCCTAACCGCTGTTTTCTACTAACGATGCTCCTCCAAGCCTCCCAAATCACGAAACGCTTCGGTCATCGAATGGTGTTGAACGGACTAGATCTCCACGTTCAACCCGGTGAAGTTGTTACGATTTTTGGACCAAACGGGGCTGGTAAAACAACACTAATTCAGATCCTTTCGACATTGATTAAACCGACATCAGGTGCACTTCAAATTGGAGGGATTGATGCCCTTGCAGAGACGTTACGCGTCCGTCCATTACTGGGATTGGTTGTTCATGAACCGTTAGCTTATCTCGAATTTAGCCCCTATGAGAATCTGAAGTTTTTCGGACGACTCTATGGGCTTGATGGGTTAGAGCAGCGCATCACTAATCTTCTTGACGAGGTCCAACTGACCCCTTATGCACACGAACCTGTCAAGATCTTCTCACGCGGCATGATCCAGCGATTCATGATCGCCAAGGCACTCATCCATGATCCGACGTTACTGCTCTTTGACGAACCATTTTCGGGACTTGACCTCGCTGCACAGCAACTTGTGTTAAAGCGGATCGATCAGGAATGTGCTCGCGGCAAAGGGATTATCCTCACGACGCATAACATAGAATTGGGCTATCACACCGGTTCCCGATTTCACTTTTTGTTGAACGGTCAAATTGAAATGGTTGCTGAGAAGGAAGATATTGAATTGGAGGCATTGTCTCGTGAGTATGAGGGTAGGTTGAACAGATAGACAGGCAGGATATAATTTAATCAATGGAAGCATTCCGCCAAATCGGTTGGCTGATTCACAAGGACCTCGCACTCCAATTTCGCACAAAGGACATGCTGGCTTTAATCCTAGTGTTCAGCGTGTTAGTCGTGCTGATCTTCTGCTTCACATTCGGACCGATTTTTCCCGAAAAATTGGAGGAACGTGGAAAATTGGCTGCTAGCGTGTTATGGGCAACATTTCTGTTTGCAGGGATCATCACACTGAACAGGTCCTTTGATATTGAACGCGCAAACGGTGCACTGCACGGACTGAGGTTGACAGGGGTAGATACGAGTTACTTTTACCTCTCAAAGGTTGTCGGTATTTTCATTTTTCTGATACTGCTGGAGGTCATTGTCACACCAATCGCCCTTCAATTCCTAGATATGCTCACTGTTTTGCCCGTTGCATTACAAGAACAACTCCCCTGGCTCTTGCTTAAACTCATCGGTGTACTTGCGATTGGAACGCTTGGTTTCTGTGCGGTGGGCGTCATCATATCAGGTATCTCCACCGATACGCACGGAAAGGAAAGTCTCCTCTCCGTCATCTTACTGCCGCTGACTTTTCCAGTAATTATGGCAGGAGCGAAATGCACCGTTTCTCTACTGACAACCGGCGAACTTGGGGGAAACTTCTGGATTTCAATTTTGGTTGTCTATAGCCTTGTATTCCTAGCAAGCTCATATCTCCTCTTCGAGTTTGTTGTTGAGGGGTAAGCTATCTGTAAATACCACTCTTAAAAGAAAGAGAGGAAAAATGATACGCACTCAACTGGTCGGGCTGCTTGCAGCAATTTTCCTGTTTGTTGCAATCTACTTCGTTTTCAGTTTTGCCGAGATTGAGATGACGATGCTAGAAGTGCAGAAGATTTTTTACTTCCATATTTCTTCGGCGTTTACCTTATTCCTCGCCTTCGGTGTGACCTGCATCTCCAGCATTCTTTACCTAATCAAGCACCTAGAAAAGTATGATACGATTGCGCTTGTTTCAACGGAAATAGGAATCGTTTTTGGAGTGGTCGTGTTCACTACAGGACCTATCTGGGCGAGATTTGCTTGGAATACTTGGTGGAATTGGGAACCAAGATTGACAAGTGCGTTGATACTTTGGCTAACATATATCGGCTACCTTATTTTGAGATCTGCCCTAGCGGCAGACAAAAAACGGATTTACGCCGCAGTCTTGGGAATCATCGGCTTCCTGAATGTGCCAATCGTTTACTTTTCGGTCGAACTATGGCAGGGCGGCTTGCATCCCGACACTTCCACCAAGATGAACCTGCCCCCCACCATGCAAACAGCATGGTTGATTTCATGGTTTGCGCTGACCCTTCTCTACCTATTCTTGCTGATGTTTCGGTATCGCGTTGAACAGATGAAGTTAGAATTAGAAACGATTCAGCATCAACAGATGGGTGAATTGTAAAATACAAACGTTCTATCTCTGGAGAAATTCAATGCACAAAGGTTCATGGATAACTGTTCTTATCGTTTTCGCACTCTTTTTCGGACTATTTATATTTAGCCAACTTCCGGTCGCCATCACACAAGATGAGGTCTCTACCGCCGTCAGCGATGCCATTGCCGAAACAAATGCACAAGTAGATGAAATGGAGGTTGAACAGCTTGTGACCCAAAAAGCGGTTGAAAAATTGGAAGCTCGGCAGAAAAAACGGTTGAAATTTCTCGTTTCTGCCTATTTTATTATCTGGCTAATCTTCAGCCTCTATGCCTTACACCTCGCAAAAACGCAAAACCAGTTGCACAAGCAACTTGAGCAACTGCATAACGATCTACAACGAAAGGAATAAGGGGTATTTTATCCGAGAGGAGAAGATATGGAAATCCGCGCAGCGAAAGCACATGAACGCGATGAAATCGTCGATCTCATCTCCGCAGTATTCGTCGAAAAATGTAGACCGAGGTATGCTAGTCAACATTATCAGGATTCCAGCTACGAATTGGATCAGTCACGCGTCTGCGTCGTCGATGGGAAGATTGTCAGCTATGTTCGCATCTCAAATAGATTGATGTATCTTGGGGAAGCAGTTGTGAAACTCGGCGGGATTGGCATGGTTGTCACTTCGCCAGAGTATCGCGGGCGCGGTTGTGCGTCGGCACTCCTGCGGGATGCAATTGCCTGTATGGAAGCACAGAGCTATGATCTCAGTCTGCTGTTTACCACTATTCAACCGTTTTATATGCCACTTGGATGGGCAGCTTTTCCACAGACCTCCTTCGAGTTGGAACTCCACGACAAAAAAACCTTCGCGCCATCGGGGTGGAAAAGCCGACCGTTTGACCTCGAAAAAGATTTAACGCAAATCAGCCAGATCTACGATGAACACAACAAAGAGCGCACAGGAACGGTTTTGCGCCCGGAGAAATTATGGAGGGATGGCTATTCGCAGCAAGTCGGTATGTTGCCGTCGCTTGTCGTCGAAAAGGATGGGCGAATCGGTGCCTACGCCAATCTCGCGTTTCCTGACGATGATCAAGGTATAGATGCATATTTGGCAACATATTATCCGAATCTACGGGAAGTCGGCTGGCGAAGCACAGGCTCCGGCAGCCACCTCGCTCTCTGCCACGCAATCCTAGAAGCAGCCTATGAAAGGGGCGTTGAAAGCATTTCGGGACGTTTGACCCGGCATCACCCAATGACCCTGTTGTTGAGTGAAGAGAGCGGTAACCCCTTATCGTTCTCAATCCACGAAAGGATGATGTATCGTGTCATCTCGCTGGAGAGACTTTTCCAAAAACTGATTCCTAAATTCGAGGTGGAATTGGAGGCATGGGGGAATTGGACTGTCAGGGATCAAGGCTGCACTGAACGTGAATCAGGGGAAAGTTACCGTCGCTGCAGATGATAGCGGAAGGACACAGGTAACCTTAGTATCACTTCCTGAAGGTGCTTTTCGGGGATGCGACCTTTGGACTGAATTAAATCAAGGGGATCGATCTCAACCTGACGAACTGGCACTACTTTCACACTTTTTCCGAAAGATGAACATTGGATCTGCGACTATTTTTAGGCGGCGGCAAATCAAGCATTTACCAACCGCTCCCACGTTTCTTTAGGCGTTGCGGTTAGGGACTTGAGCCTATTAGTGTTGGATAGCGGAAGAGTCCGTACAACGTAGTTGTATCTTTGCATTTCCTTCCTTTTTAGAGTGAACTTACATAATCACAAAAACAGACAGGACGTTAAATAAGAATAATGAAAGACCTGAAAATAGAAGAAGATGTCCATAAGTTGCAAATTTTTGATACATTGGGGAATTGCATAATGACATTAGGGGAACATTGCTATATTAGGAAATATATGGAATGCAGTCAAGAGCGTGCTAAGGGAAAAGGCTACCTTGTTTCATAACAAACATCAGAAAAAGCGCAGAAAATGCTGACGAAATGGCACTGAAAATACCCATCACTCTTTCAACGAATAAAGATGCACAGATTTTTCCGAAAGACGAACCGACACATAAAAATCCAGAAGACTATCCATTGTATCTTGCCCATCAATTTATAAATGATTTAGAAGAATTACTTATGAACAACTATGTGTGTTAAGCTTAATTTATCGGTATAAATCTACTCAAGATCCAATAGGTATCTTTGATAAACAATGGATAATAATGATGAGTTAAAATACATAACGGCAAAAAGGGTATATAAATGACCATCAATATTTAACACTCATGGGCAAAAAATTTGTTAACCCACTATACAATTCCATTTGAAGATGCTAAATATGGCGACGTAACTTTTGAATTTTGCTTTATGGGGTTTGCAATATCGGCAATATGAAGGGACAATTTATGAATTAGAACCTGTTAGTGTTGCGATATTGTAGCGGGAATCTATAGAGGGCTGCATTAGTGGATCAGGAGGAAGAATTAGGTCAGACATTATCAATGAATGTATGAAGAATTTAATATTATAGAAGCCACACAGCCAGATATGCTCGGGTATTCTCGGTTTATTAGAATCCAAGTCTATAAAAAAAGAAACGATCCTGCCAACACTTCGGCGTTATAGCTATTTGACGCCGGATGGATGGAATTTGAATAGTAAACGAAAAAACTTGTCTTAACTTTGCTAATTTTTGGTCTAAATAAACGAGGGCACTTCACATTTGTTTGACTTGGGCACAGGGGGCGGTCTGATTATCGTGCGGACTTCTCCCGTTACACCTTTTACAAAGCATCTGGCAGTTATCCTCGTTGGTCTTGCCGCCCTCGGACCAGGGTGTGATGTGGTCTGCTTCCATCTCTTTGATTGTGAATTCGTCGGTACACCTAACACAAGTGCCTGACTGTTTTTCATAGACCTTTTGCTTCATGCTGTCCGAAAAGGCGCGTATGTTCAGCTCCTTCTCCTCGCGAGTCAGAATGTACGGGTATATACCCGCTTTCCGTGTTACATCATCGTCAAATACAAGGCGGGCGGTTTCCTCCTCAATCTCATCAGCGTCAAGGTCGGCGTCTTTAAAGTCGTTGTATAGCGACCCCCAATCTACGCCCCTCATTATTTTTGGTCTTGTTTTCGTAAAAGTGGATGCAACCCAATTGATCACCGATTGAAAATAATCCCATAGGGGCAACGCGTCTTCGTCGTGCTGATGCTGCCCCATGTAGTCTTCAATTGAGCCTTTGCTGACCCACTTAATCACTGTCTCCAAGTACTCTTGTCGGATTGGCCTGCCCTTGACATAGGCATTGCCGATTTGATATGCAGCGCAACCGGTCCGACTAAAATATCGCTTGGCGTCTGACAACCAGGTTCCGGCGTAAACGGCGTTACGCAGTTCTTGAGGGGTCAACTCCTTTCCCGCAATGTTGATCGTCTTGAACCACTCCAACTTCTCGCTGTCTGTCCCGCTACAGACGTAGATCATTAACTTGTAATCCAATATCAATTCCTGTTTGTCTGATGGGAGATTGTGGAAGTATTGATTGTTGAACGAGAAATCGCCATCCACATACTGAGCAACGGAGATTGTGCGCTGCTGTCCGTCAATGATTTCGTATTCTCCGTTTTCCCGATCCGACCAGTACATCACGTTCAACGGGAATCCTTTCAGGATGGAGTCAATGACGGCGTTGCGTTCCTTGTCGTTGTAGATAAACTCCCGTTGAAATGGCGGACGTATATCCAGTTTGCCGCCGTACCCGGTTACGCCGCCCTCACCAGCGTCATCGTAATCCTCGACAATCTCTCGCACTGTGAGATCGAGTTGTTCGATCTTCATTGTCGTACCTTCTTGTTGCGGATAACGATTCTGAAATAGGGGCATTTGCCGTTTATGCTCAAATCCTTATCGTCGTTTCCTTTTCTAAACCGAATTATCTGGAATTGATCAGGGTTGTGCTTGTCCAAGAAGGTAATCGGCACGCCCATTTCTCCAGCATAATCTACTGGGATATGCTCCGTTTTATTCACGTTGATAGCATCGTAATTATCGTACTTTGGGTATTCCTCTGGTGAATATCGTTTGAATAAAACCAATTCTTCATTTCGCTTCTTGTGGTCGAGGTTGGTGAACCAACTAGCGTTTCCTAACCTGCCTTTTACGATGTTATCTACCAGTCTGTAAGCACTGCCCTCTCTTTTGGTTTCGACCAATTCCCGCGCATAATCTTGCGGCACATCAAAAAGCATATCTTTGCCAGCCGGACCATGACCAAGCCACAACCTGCCACTCTTGATTAGCGGAAATATCTCCTTGTACGTTATCGCGTTCATGTTGCCGATCACGAGGAATTTCTTGTCGTGCTCAACCAGTTGCGCGATATACTCCCTGAACAATGAAAACGGCGGATTTGTAACCACAATGTCTGCCTGTTTAAGTAACTCAATACATTCGCGGCTCCTGAAATCGCCGTCTTCCTTGAGTTGAAATACGGTGGATTCTGTTCCATTGCCGACATACTCAACTCCGGCAGCGGTTTCCATGTCGTGGCTACTGAATAGGTCTATCTGCTGATTTTTGTAGCAGGTTGTGATTAGTTTTTTGAGTCCAAGTCTCTCGAACTTCAGGTAAAAGTAGCGATAGAAATTGCTGATGGTGGGATCGTCGCAATTGCAGTAAACAGTCTTGCCGCGAAAATGCTTCCTGTAATGCTTTAGCTCTTTCTCGATGTCCGGGAGTTGTGTGTAAAATTCATCCTGCTTTGCTCTATTCGCAGCGTGCAGAGGCGTATTTCCTGCCATAATATGTCTCCCTATAATTCCCTATTGTAACATACTTGCCTTAATTATAGTGGATTCTAAAAATAAAAGAACACTTTCGCCCCCGGTAGGTGCGGTTTCTAACCGCACCGCATAGGTGCCGTGGTATGCTGAAACGGCGCAGTTGGAAACAGCACCTACCAATTTGGAGTGTCTCATTAATTCTAACATCTACTATAAGCAGAATCAATATTACAACAAAATACAACAAAAATTAGGTCAGAAGTCTCTAACTGAGTAACGCCTTTCTTTACACCCTTCCGTCAAATCGAATCCCCGTTGGGATCACATCGGTACTCTCACCGCGTCGCATCGCTTCTGCGGTATCAAGGACGCTGCGGAGGTCATGCTGTGGCTCATATCCCAGCAGACTTTTGATCTTGTGCAGATTGAACTCGAAGTGGTTCGATGAGGGCACCCTCGCTTCGACGTAATCCAGATTATACCGTTCGGCAAGATACGGGACATCCTCTTCCCATCGGAATAACGCTGCGCCTCCAAGTGTGAATTCCTCTCCAATCGCCTCTTTCTTTTCAATTCCCAAAACCAATCCTTGAGCAATATCCCGGACATCCGTAAATTCTTGTTTGTAGGGACGTCCGTTCGGATTTAGACTGATGAGGAATTTCTCCTCGCCGGTCCAGAGCGATTTTATGGTTTCGATCATCTCCTGCTCATCTGGATTGTCGCCTGTTTCATCCTTATACCGCTCATACACAGGGTTAAAAAGGAATAGGCGAGGCAATCCAGCTTCATTGAGAAATTCGCCAGGTTCGATAACTGTGGCAAAGCGGAAAACTGTCGTTGGCACACCGTATTGGTAGTGATAGGTCATGGATAACTCTTCACCGATCCATTTGGTCAGGAAGTACGGCATGTGCTTGTAACGACTGACCATCTCCTCGGAGATCGGTTCCTCGAAAAAACGTCCCTTTTCCCCCAGTCTCCAATAAATTGCCTCTGTGCAGGCATAAACGAAGCGGTGAAGATTCGGCAACCCTTCTCGGATGCACTCCAAGATATTAAGCGTTCCCATTCCATTGATATTCAAATATTGCAGGTTATCAAATGGACCGCCAAACGCAGCTGCAAGGTGATAAATTGCGTCAACCCCATCAACCGCCTGTTTTACATCGTCGAAATTCCGCAGATCTCCGACAACCGTTTCGACACGATCATAACTATCGAGTTTATCCGCACGACTTGAGTCGCCGGGATAAACAAAACTGCGGATGTCGTGTCCCCTATCAAGCAGGCGTTTCACGAGATTTGCCCCGATTCTGCCTGTGCCTCCTGTGACTAAAATTTTCATTGGATGATCTCCTTAAGTTATCTTCACTCACTATGGATTTATCCGTACAATCAATTGCGTAATTACAAACACATGGTGTTAGCATTGAGCAGGACCCACATAACGCTCTATTTCGGTAATTATATACCAACCCTTATATCAAACTCAATCAAGATAACAGAGCTAATTGGATTGCAAGCTAAAACAGTGTATAGTCGCTCGTTTTCCCGTCTTCCAATAGGTCCTGACTACTCCTTGTCGAGCAGATTATATTTCCTCAACTTTCTATGAATGGTGACTCGATTGATACCCAGAGCCTGCGCAGCTTTTGTAATATTATTATTTGTCACTTCAAGGGCGTGGATGAGTGCTTGTTTCTCGATCGCTTCGAGGGAAAGAATTTCAGTTGAAGCTGAGGTAAGGGCTGGCCTACTATCACTACTATCAGAAGTATACCCCTTGCCCGTCGGATGCAAATCGTTCAGAGCGGGGTTGTCCACCTGTAACACATCTGATGTCTCTAAAAGCACAGCACGCTCAATCGTGTTCTCTAACTCCCGGACATTACCAGGCCAGTTATAACTCATTAACAATTGCAACGCACCAGTGGAAAATCCTGAAATCGATTTATCAGCAGTCTTGGTATATTCTTGCAAGAAATGGTGGCCCAGCAGGGGGATGTCCTCACGCCGTTCTTTGAGAGGTGGAATCGGTACTGGAAAACCGGCAATACGATAAAAGAGATCTTCGCGGAATTCACCGGTTTTTACTGCAGCTTCGAGATCCTTATTCGTCGCGGCGATCACCCGAACATTGATTGGGATGTTGCCTGTGCCCCCGACCCGCTGAATTTCGCGTTCCTGCAGCACACGCAATAATTTGGCTTGAACCAGCGGCTGCATGTCAGCAATTTCATCAAGAAAGATGGTTCCTCCATCCGCACTCTCGAATTTTCCAATTCTTTGCGCTGTCGCGCCGGTGAAGGCACCACGTTCGTGCCCAAAAAGTTCACTTTCAATAAGGGGTTCAGGAATGGCAGCGCAGTTGACATCAACGAATGGTCCCGCTTTTCGCGGGCTATTAAAATGAATGGCTCTTGCAACGAGTTCCTTGCCTGTGCCGCTCTCTCCCTGAATCAGAACGGTAATATTGCTTTCAATCGCCTGTTGCATCAGGGCGTAAACCGCTTTCATCGCTTCGCTCTTGCCGATAATCTTATCAAACGCATATTTCATTTCGAGCTCGGTGCGTAAACGAGAGACTTCGACCTTCATCTGGCTAATTTCAATCTCTTTAGAAATGTCCCGAAAAACAATAATCCGCCCAATGAGATTTTGTTCAATATCATGTACCGGTGAAGTGAATCGGTAGAGCATTTTGCGTTCTGGTTCCGTTCCGAGAGTCTTCGATCGGCGAACCTCCGCGACATCTTCAAGCACCTTTTCAGGCTGTGCGAGTAGTAAAGTTTCCGTATCTTCAAAGTGCCCCGGTTCCTGGAAGTACCCTTTAATATGCTCACCTAGGCTCTCGGGCGACATCTTCTTCAGTATGTCTGTCGTCAGTTCAAACATCTCCTCATATCCCCGATTTGCGAATTGTAGATGCCCCATGACATCAAACATCGCAATGGCATCCCCGGTGGAATCAAGCACAGCTTCAAGTCTTTGGTTGCTAATTTCGATTTGTCGATGTTTGGCCCCCAATTCGCTTTCGACGTTCCACTTCTCCGCAAGCGCAAGCGTTATCTGCTGAATTTCCTCGCGAGCAAATGGCTTTCTGATATAGAGCAGTTTGTGAAGCAGGTCCATCTCCCGGACAATCTCACCGAGCGATTTATCGGTATACGCAGTCATAAGAACAATCTCAATATTTTCGTCAATAGCTCGAATACGCCGCGTGGTTTCAATCCCGTCTATACCCGGTGGCATTCTTATATCTATGTACGCAACAGCAATTGGGTTATCCGTTTCGATTGCCGTCTTTATCATGCCATAAGCTTCTGTACCACTTCTCGCGTGGAGGAGTGTGAATTTCGGGAGAAAACTCTCATCAACCTCTGCAGCAAATGCTTTTGCCAAATCATCTGTCGATGCACCCGTGGCACCGGGCGTGAGCATCTCCTCAAAGTCCTGATGTATCTCTCTTTGATCATCGACGACCAAAACACGATAGTTCCAGTCCTTTTTGAATTCCATAATACGCACCTATGTTGCGTTCATTCGGTAGGTAAAAACGATCGTTGTTACCTACTCTGTATTACGTGACGTTGGATTTTCAAACAGGTGCTAAATCTTCACACCGCAGGTCTATTCATTTGGGATGGTCGGATGTAGATCCCAATTTATAGGGATGAATCTTCATGGGGTAAGGGCAGAAAGTGGGAGGATAACTCGCATCGTTGTCCCCGTGCCGATACCATTGCTTAATGGGTAAATCTTTCCATCCAATCCATTGACGAAGTTCGCTATCGAATGAAGCCCAAGTCCACTGCCCGCCTCTTTGGTTGTATAATCTCCCCCAAAAATCATTGTGAACTTGTCTTTTTCAATACCGATCCCGTTATCAATTACCTCAAGGATAAAAGATGTCAATTTAACATTACACCGGATTCTAATGGAAGGAAGTTCACTGAGCCCTATTGACGCAGCAAGTTCGTCAATGGCTTCAACCGAATTTTTGATAAGATTAACCAACATTTGATGAAATTGACTCTCTTGTGTCCGAATCTCTTCCGGTGTATTCTTGCAATCGACATGAATTTCAATATCTCTTTTCTTAATAGACTCCGCCAACACCGTGATGGCATCGTCTATTGCCTGTCGAAGATTGACATCTTTGCGATACACACTGCTTCTACCAAGTGACTTCTGCATTCTGACGATATCAGCGATATGTTCCGCTCTATCCTGTACACGGCTGACTATCTCTGCCAACGTTTTATCTTGGCTCATAAAGTCATCTGCGAGGCCGATGATAAAAGGTGCAACTTTTTGACCTTGTTGATGATTTGTGACATAATCGCCAAAGTCATCTTGATGTCCCTCAATTGCATTTGCCAATGCCCTGAGACGGCTGGTCAGTCGATTCTTTATTAGATTTTCGTAAACGGTCCCAATGCCTATTGTCACGCTATTGATAGCATTCCCAATATTGTGGAGTAATGTATCGACAATCTCTAACCTGCCTTGCGTATAAGCGCGGGCGAGAGCTTCCTCTGTACGTTTGCGCTCAGTAATATCACGGAAAACGATAACGCCGCCTCTTCGTTTGCCCAATTCATCTTGTAATGGCCTGCCCGCGACTTCAATATAAACCCCCTGTGGCACCTTCTCATTGCGTATAAACATTTCAACGTTGTCTGAAAACTCACCATGGATCGCGCGTGTTAGTGGAAATTCATCTGATGGAAAAAAGGTGATGGTATCGGGAAGAAATAAGCCATATTGTTCAGGGAATTCGCTCAACGTTGTATCCATGGCAATATCAATAAGCCCTTCAGCCTCCGGGTTGAAAAACAAAAAATTTCCGTTTTCATCGGCGACAATCACGCCATCGCCCATACTATCCAGAATAGATTGCAAGATTCGGGTTTGATTCTGTAACGCATCCGCCGTCAATCGCAGTGCTTCCTCCGCTTCTTTACGTCTGGTGATGTTACGGAAAACCAAAACGACGCCAGTTGCATTTTTCTTGTCATTTCTGATGGGGGCAGCACTGTAGTCAATAGGAGTTTCTTTGCCATCACGGGCAGCGAGTATGTTTGGTTCCGCCAAACCAACAATAATTCCGCTCTGGAGTGCTTCCATGATATGTGCCTTGATGGGAGTTTCTGTCTCCTCGCTAACCACATTAAAAACCTCTTCCAGATCTTTACCAAAAGCGTCCTCTTGTCTCCAGCCCGTCAGATCTTCGGCAACGGAATTGATAAATTGAACGCGCCCATTTTCGTCCGTAGCAATCACAGCGTCACCGATACTTTTCAGAATTGTCGAAAGCCACTGTTCGCTCTCCTTAAATTTCCGCTCCATCTCATGCCTATAGAGCGCAATCTCGATGTTAAGGTGTAATCTCCGTTCAGCAAACGGTTTGAGTACATAGCCAAAAGGCTCGGCTATCTGTGCGCGTTTCAGTAGGCGTTGATCTACATAAGCCGTTAGATATACCACAGGAATATTGAAACGGGCACGCATCTCTTCAGCGACAGCTATCCCATCCATATCTCCTGTCAACATCATATCTATCAGTGCCAAATCTGGATGTACCTCTGCTGCCTTTTGCATCGCTGCCTCGCCGGACGAAACGACAGCACAAACGCCATATCCCAAACTTTTCAATAGGTGTTCAATGTACCCAACAACATCGCTATCATCTTCAACAATCAGTATCTGTTTTGCCATTGTTATGAACCTTTTTCGCTTGGTATTATAATGGGGCAATAATGCTCCTATTCCTCAGAATCACTACGAAAAATCGCTTGCCTCTGACCGAACTTTCTGATACACTTTGATAGTGTTAACGTACTATAAGTGCTTACGCCCTGCGAAATTAGACAGTTTCGCCCTATTACAGGTTTAATAGAATTTGATAACCTCAAGCAAAAATGCACCTGATGCCCGAGAGAGTAAACACTAATCCTACACGCCGCTGACCTGCGCTATAGCAGGCTATGCTTTCCAAGTCTTTCACCTTTGAACAAGTCATTCAACCTTTTAGGTTGGCGAGATGAGGGCTCCACAAAGTATGTTTTCGATTTCATGAAAGGAGATGATATGCAATGCCCGAAGGACTGCAAGAACAACGAATCCTAGCGATGTTTATTGATTTTGAAAACCTCGCTATCGGATTCGAGCAGAAACAGAAGGAGAAAAAGGGGCGCGAAGAACAGACTGTTTTTGATGTTCAGAAGGTTTTGGGACGCCTAGTCGAAAAGGGCAACGTCGTTGTCAAAACCGCTTACGCTGACTGGCACCGCTTTTTTAAGCATCGACAATCACTCCACGAAGCTGGCATTGAGTTAATCGAAATTCCAAGGCGTTCACGGAACGGTAAAAACTCAGCGGATATTCGCTTATGTGTTGATGCCATTGATTTGTGCTACTCAAAGGAACATATCGACACCTTTGTCGTTATTTCGGGGGATAGCGACTTCGCACCACTTGTTTCAAAACTCAAGGAGAATGGAAAATACGTTATTGGGATGGGACGGAAAGAATCCACCTCAAGCCTTCTGAGCGAAAACTGCGATGAGTTCATCTATTATGAGGAGCTTGAGCAGGATGAGACCACAGATCGGCGGGCTGAACAGAATATCCCAAGAGAATTACGGGAGGTCTTTGATCTACTATTTAGCACCATCCGTGGACTCATCCGTGAAAACCATGAAGTCCTCTGGTCTTCAATGATTAAAGATACAATAAAGCGGAAGCGCCCCTCCTTCAGCGAATCTTCTTATGGATTCAAATCTTTTAGCGAACTGTTAGAGGATGTGGAACGCAGGGGGTTTATCACGCTGGAGAAAAATCCACGCAGTGGCACGTACGTCGTCGCAGGCTTTACCGAAAAGATGAGATAGCTGATCAAATCCTTTAAGGCACTTTGAACCTTTGAGATAAGAGATCGCTAAAAATGGGCGAGGTTTTAGGTCTTTCCAACATATCACCTTATATTCGCCGCCTATTGCAAGAGATTGGGAGGTTTGGGGAAGAAACATCCCAGCCCGTCTATGTGGTTGGAGGGTTTGTTCGCGATCTCCTTATCGGGCGCGAGAATTTAGATATCGATATTGTCGTTGAGGGAGACGCTGTTGATTTTGCCTACCAACTTGCTGAAGTGTGGGCAAGCAAGGTACAATCACATCACCAATTCAAAACTGCGACTATCACCCGGCTCGATGGGTTGAAACTCGATTTTGTCAGCGCACGCAACGAAACTTATCCAAGCCCCGGAGCGTTACCTTCCGTTGAATATGGTACAATTACGGAGGACCTACGTCGGCGCGATTTTTCAATCAACGCTCTCGCTATGCGACTTCAGTCCAATACTTTTGGCGAGCTTGTTGATTGTACGGATGGACTGCAAGATTTGCGAGCCGGGCGCATTCGTGTCTTGCATGAGCAAAGCTTCATTGATGATCCAACCCGCATTTTCCGGGCGATACGGTATGAGGGACGTTACAATTTTCAGATTACCGAAAACGATCAACAGCGCATGCTCGATGCAATCAATCAGGGTATGCTGGATCTCATCAGTGGGCAACGTATCCGAAACGAAATTGACCACATATTTTTGGAAGAAGCCGCGCCGCAAATGATTAATCGGATGGACGCATTTGATCTCTTTGACGCCATCCACCCGACTTGGAAAATCTCTCCAAATTTTGATGTACTTTGGACTACCGCCGGTCAAGCGATTAAATGGGCATCAACATCTCTCCCAAGTGATCCAATGAACACAAGAGCAATACTTTGGATGACGCTGCTGACTGCTGCGGATTCAATTGAAGTTATTGGCAGTCGATTGGGACTAGAAAATGCGTTATGCACCAAACTTAGCACTCAACCGCAGTTAGAACACGCTTTGAATGCGCTCTCGGTATCTTCCAAACCGAGTGAAGTTTATCAGTTGTTAAATCCATATCCTCTAGAACCGATCGTTTTTGCACGGATGCAACCGAACCAACCCGTTTGGCGAGTGGAAAAGATGAACAATTATCTGAGGCATTTGAGAACCGTTCAGCCTTTAATTACCGGCGACGACCTCATTCAACAGGGCTTAAAACCGGGCAGAGCGTTTTCAGATTTGTTGTGGCAGGCATTTGCCGTACAGCTAGACGGAAAAGTATCAACTACACAGGAGATTTACCAACTTTTGGATATTGAGAACTAATGTTTAACATCGACCCTTATCAAGCCATCCTTCGCGTTTGTCAATTTATCGTCTTGCTCACTTTTCATGAATGGGGACATGCAAAATCAGCCAATATGCTCGGCGATCCGACCGCTGAAGATGAAGGCAGAATGTCATTCAATCCTGCGGTACATATTGATCTAATCGGAACAATCGTTCTACCGTTGCTTGGTTTTTTATTTGGCAGCGTCTTTTTTGGTTGGGCGAAACCCGTGCCCGTGAATCCACGCAACCTGAGGAACCCCAAACGCGACCTTATGATTATTGCCGCAGCGGGTCCCCTCATGAATATTCTCTGCACTATCGTCATCTTGGGCATCGCCAAACTTCTAAAGGTAACAATTGGATTCCCTGAAATGGGATCAGCGACACAATTTCAAATCTACAGAATCCTGCTGCTCCAAAGTGGGATTATCAGCATTTTTCTGGCAGTATTCAATATGCTCCCACTGTTCCCGCTTGATGGGTTTAGTGTCGTATATGGGTTGCTGCCGTGGCGGCAGGCGCAAGTGTTCGCAAGGCTACGCCCTTACGGGATGATCATTCTCATGTGCATTATTTTTGTGCCCAACCTGCTAAACTTCTGGAACCCGGTCTTCTGGCTTATTGGGAAGGTTTCTTACGGTATTTTCGATTTAATCAGAATCCTTGTGGGTTTGAGATGAGTTGAAGAGAAAAATGAATTTGGAGGCAACAACAGAAATGCAAAAAACGCGATTAGTAACTGGGATTCGTCCAACAGGACTGCTACATATTGGGCATCTCGAAGGGATGTTGACGCATACAGCAAGTCTGCAAGACAAATACGAGTGCTATCCGTTTATTGCGGATTGGCATTCGCTCACCGATGTAACTGATACCTCGAACCTTCCTGAATACACATTGCAAGCAGCCATTGATTGGTTGAGCGCGGGAATCGATCCAGAAAAAAGCACCCTCTTCGTTCAATCACACGTTCCCGAACATGCGGAACTCTCTACCTTACTTACAATGGTTACACCGGTAGCTTGGCTTGAGCGGTGTCCAACATACAAAGACAAAGTTCAAGACATCACTCAACGTGAGGGACCTTCTACCGGTTTACTAGAATATCCTGTGTTGATGACCGCGGATATTATTGTTTACAAAGCGGAAATGGTAACGGTTGGAGCGGATCAGGTTGCCCATTTGGAAATTTCGAGGGAAATCGTTCGCCGATTTAACCATATCTACGGCGAGGTTTTCCCGGAGCCGCAGCCGATGTTGAGTGATGCCTCTGGATTACCAGGGCTTGATGGTCGCAAGATGAGCAAGAGCTACGGCAACGCCATTCAGTTGTCAGATCCACCTGAAACCACACAGCAAAACCTGATGAAAATGGTAACAGACCCGGGCCGGGTTCGTCGTAACGACCCCGGCAATCCCGATGTTTGTTCTGTCTTCGCATATCATCATATCTATAACCCCAACGAAGTGCCGCAAATTAACAAAGATTGCCGTTCCGCCGCAATCGGATGTGTCGACTGTAAGCGGAATCTCAGCGAAAAACTAATCACTAAATTGACACCCTTTTACGAAAGACGCGCGGAGTGGGCCTCGAAGCCGAAAATCGTCCGGAAAGTCCTCGCTGATGGAGCGAGGCGGGCAAAGAAGGTCGCTCAAGAAACGATGGCAGAAGTTCGATCTGCAATGAAGTTAGCGTAAAACTTGGCACCGAAGCGAAAGAATTGGGGGAAGAAGATATATGGCATCTGTAAAAACTACCATTGTCCAGATTGGTGATTCTCAAGGCCTTCTTATACCGAAGCACCTAATGAGAGAAATCATTACATTGGAACTATCATTATTGCTCCCATGACGACACGAGGTAGGAACTATCCCACTCGTGTCCCTGTTACTTTTCAGGGCAAAGACGGGCAGATTGTTCTCGACCAGATTCGTACCGTTGATAAGATCCGACTGTTTAGAAGACTAGGACAGATTGATGAACGTACATCGCAAAGGGGCCTCAAGGTATTAGCCGAAATATTCGCTCCATAGAAAGGGAATAAGGTAGTCTGTATGGGCCCTACAACCCCAACCACTAATCTCCAACCACTAAAACCCATTTATGCAATTAAACTAGATGTCTTTGAAGGTCCGTTGGATTTGCTGCTCCATCTAATCCAACAAAATGAGATGGCCATCACAGACGTCTCAATTGCAGAAATTACGGAGCAGTATCTAGAATATCTCAACTTAATGGAGATGCTAGATCTCGATGTTGCATCGGAATTTCTAGTTATGGCAGCGACACTGCTTCACCTCAAGTCCCAAATCATTCTCCCCTCAACGGACTCCGATGAATCCTACACTTTCAAGGACCGGGAAGAACTAGTCAAACAGCTTTTGGAGTACAAGCAATTTAAGGAAGCTGCCCAAACGCTAGATTATTACGCAACGAACCATGAGAAAGTCCATGGGCGCAGTGTAGATTCATACGGAGATGTAGAAGATTTGCAGGAAGTACAGATTAGAGCAACACTCTTCGATCTGCTTTCTGCCTTCAAGTATGTAACTGAGCGAGAATTTGCGATTGATGACCACTATGAAGAGATTCAGGAAGAACAGATTACCGTCGAAGAAAAGATGGAGTTTCTAGAGCATAGGCTGAGCACCGGTGAGCAGATTCGGTTCGAGGAACTGTTTTCAGAATTTGCTAGCAAAATTGAGCGAATTGTTACATTTTTAGCAATTTTAGAACTGATACGTCTCCAGCGAATCGTCGCTGTCCAATCGGGGCACTTCGATAATATTTATATCGTTAAACGTGATGTGTAAGGAAAGTATCAAGTCAACACAATTTTAATTCATCAAAAACCATCCCTTAAAAACCAATCCTGAACCCAATGGAACTTCGCCTATGTCTGACACCCAATATCCACTTATTATGGACGTAGCTAGTGCACCAGTACATAACCCAGACGAAATCAAGTCAATCCTTGAAGCTGTTCTGTTCGCTGCCAGTGAGCCGATCTCATTGGAGCAGTTCTGCCAATTGTTCGATGATGTATCTACTTGGCAAATCCGTCAACAACTCAATCAGTTACGGGATGAGTATCAGGAAATGAATCGCAGCTTTCAACTCATTGAGATTGCCAACGGATTCCAGATCTGTACACACGCCGAATATCACCCGTGGATTGAAAAATTTCACACGCGCCAGATCCGTGTCAAACTCTCGGCTTCCGCTCTGGAAGCCCTCGCTATCGTCGCCTATAAACAACCCGTGACCCGATCCGAAGTTGAGGAGATTCGCGGTGTCAACAGCGATAGTGTCTTGAGTTCGCTGATCGAAAAGCGGATGGTTCGCATTGCAGGACGGAAGCCCGGTCCAGGGCGCTCGCTTCTCCTCGCAACCACAGATGAATTTCTGGAACAGTTCGGATTGAAAGATCTGGCAGCACTCCCCTCAATGGAGGAGATTGAAGAAATCTTGAATCAGTCCGATGAAGAGTAGTTCCCTGAACCCAGATGGACCCGGATTTCCTTGCGCTCAACTGGCAACGCCGCTCCATTCTAACCTCAACGTAAGAGTAACGAAACGTTAAATCCGGAGAATTCTAATGGCGCACTATTTGGTTACAGGCGGCTGCGGGTTCATTGGATCTCACCTTGTTGAAGCCCTCGTGCAAAAAGGAGAGCGTGTACGTGTGTTCGATAACTGTTCAACAGGTAAAGCCAAGAACATCGCGCACGTCAAGGATCAAATCGAATTTGTAGATGGGGACCTGCGGGAACTTGATCCTGTGCATCAGGCGGTTGCAGGGATTGACTATGTTTTTCACCAAGGTGCTCGGCCATCGGTCGCTCGATCTGTTGCGGATCCCATTTTGAGCAACAATGTGAATATCAACGGAACTTTGAACCTCCTTGTTGCAGCAAGAGATGCGGGGGTAAAACGCGTTGTCTATGCCGCTTCCTCTTCAGCTTATGGAAATATACCGACACTCCCCAGATCTGAGACGCTCTCTCCACAACCCGCCTCCCCTTACGCCATTACTAAATATGTTGGCGAATGTTACTGTCGAGTTTTCACACAAGTTTTCGATTTAGAAACGGTTGCCCTACGATACTTTAACATTTTTGGTCCTCGTCAGGATCCAACATCTCAATACTCAGCGGTTATCCCTAAGTTTATTCACGCTTATCTACACGGCAACGCGCCGGCAATCGAGGGTGATGGTGAACAGTCGAGAGATTTTACCTACATTGCAAACGCGGTCCATGCCAACCTTCTCGCGTGTCATGCAGAAGGAGTCGCAGGAGAGGTATTTAACATCGGCTGCGGTCAGCAGACATCAATTAACAAGCTTGCGAACCTCATTGGAGAGATGATGGAGACCGATGCCAAACCTGTCTACACATCGTCGCGTCCCGGTGATGTTCGACATTCTCGTGCGGATATCCGCAAAGCGCAGCAATTACTTGGCTATGAACCAAAAGTCGAACTCAAAGCAGGTTTGCGCCGAACCATTGACTGGTTTCTCCGACGTTGTGATACTTGAAAGCACATCACATCCCTTCTACCTTCCAATCAGAATTGCATTCGCAGGAGGAAAAAATGCAATCGTATCAAAGTTGGCTCATATTTGCGATCGCCGTCATATTCATTGTGCTTTTGAATAACCAGATTTGGGCACAACAATCCACTCCAGTCGAAACCGATGAAGAGATGATCGAAGACTTTGCCGAACGCGCAACGAGTGGACTAAAGGGAAGGGTAATTTGGGAAAGGCAAGATTTATCACAGACAACTGTACAGGTTTACAAGGATGAAGACTTAAAGCATCTTTACACCGGCGTAACACAGCTAAACAGTGGAGAATTTGAAGTCCGTGTTGAGCCGGGGCACTACTACCTTGTCGCCTTTGTGGATCTGAATCGCTCCGGCAAATTTGATACCGCCGACGGCATGGGAATTTTCGGTATCACAGACTGGAATGATTCAAACCAACAGAAACAGATCGTCAAGGTCGCAGATCGGCAAGTGATTAGAGGGCTTAATATTATCATCACGGCAAGACTGCAGAAGGTTGGCGAACAGGGGCAGATTGTCTCGCTATCCGATTATCAAGAAGACCCATTCGAGCAATTTAAGTCGGAATTGGAGATGATCTCGTCTGGTATTAAGGGACAGGTGATGTACGAAGGACAGGCATCGCTCAAAAATGCGCTCGTCTTTGCTTACACAGATCTGTCATGGAAATACCGCGCCGCGGAAACACAGGTTGCAGCAGATGGCGACTTTGCACTCAATTTGCCGCCGGGAAAGTATTATTTGATGGCAATCATTGATAGAGATAACAACAACCTTTTTGATTCAGGAGACGCTCTCGGTATATACGGTGTTACAGATTTGCGCGAACCCCAAGCGATTCCTCAACCTGTATTGGTTAGGCCCAACCAGTTCGTCTCAGACCTTCAGATCGCAATCATAGGGCAACAGACAATGAGCGGGCAAGTTGTTCCCGCGAATGAACCTGTCGAGGGGGTAGATCCCGCTGGTGCGGCGACAGCACAACTTACCGGTAAGGTCAGATGGACAGGAAAGTCATTGAAAGGGGGCGTTATCCAAGTTTTCCGGGAGGCATCACTACTCGGAGAGGTACACCAAGTTGAAGTGGACGAGGATGGGAAATTCAGTCTTCAACTCCCGCCGGGGGATTATTATCTCATAGCATACATTGATGCAGATGGCGATGGAAAATACAGTTTAGGAGATGGGCTTGGCGGCTATGGTACTGCGGATATCACAACCGCTCCTTCATCTGCATTGACCGTCTCGGATGGGGCAAACCCCGAAATCATAATTTTCGTGAGTGCACAATATAAAGCAGATGGACACCTAGAAGCAATTGCCGAAGGCACCATTGACTTGAGCCAAGCTAATAGCGGCGGCATCTCCGGTCAGATTCGGTGGGATGGGAAGGTATTTAAAGAAGGAATCCTCTCGATTTCAGAGACACCTGACTTCCGGTCGCCCGTTGCAATCTCCTTAAATTTGGAAAACAGTGGACGTTATGAGGTTTCCGTACCGTCGGGAGATTACTACATTATGGCAGTCGTCGATCTTGATGGGGATCGAAAATCGGGGTTACAGGATGGTGTTGGCATCTATGGTACGCGGCATCCTGTCCGCAGCAAAGATTTACAACGGGTCTCTGTGTTTCCAGACTATATCACGCCACACATTGATATTGAAATCTTCGCTATGTACATTGATGTAGAGGGTAACATCGCCGAAATCGAGGATGGTGGTCGCTCCGAGATTAAACTCCAATATGGCGTGCCCGAAGATGTTTTCCAATTTACCCGTTTTGGACGTCAAATTGAAGAGTGGTGCTATTGGACTCAAGGCGTTCGCTTCCGCTTTGAAGCTATCGGGGCCGGTTGGAAATTGCAGACCCGGAAAGATTTTGAACCGACACCCGAAGCACTTGAACAACTGAAACAGCTTGAGCCGCCGCCACAACAACCGGACCCCCATGAACTGGAAGCACCCCCGCTAAACGCCCTGCTCTACTACAGCTTTGACGACATCATCTGGGAATGTATGCCAACGATTGGTATACAACAACCGTTGGCAGTAGGTAGACGACCAACCGCTTCTTTGGATGGCAGCCTGATCCGTCTAGACCTAGAGGGAAACGTCATCCTCCACGATTCAGATGCTCCGCAGGGCAGATTATTGCTTGACAGACGTGAGCTGGCAACCGATGTAACTATCTCGCCGGATGGCGCATACCTCGCGTTCGCAAGACAGGAGATGGGGCGACGGCACATCTACATCCGACATATCGCAAGTCAGGAGGAAATCCCTATACCCTCGACAGCGCAAGAGATGTTTACACCCGCCTGGAATCTAACTGGAGAACTGTTAGCGTACAGTACAAAGGGAAGTATCGAAAATCCAGAAGCTGGTACAGATCGGAATATCTATAGCTACGCTTATGTCAGCGGGCGTGTTGAACCCATCAGTATAGGGCCCGAAGATGATACAGAACCTGCGTGGTGCCCATTAGATCCGAATCTCCTCGCCTTCTCCCGCGCGGAAGGTCAGCATCGCCAGATTTGGCTTGTTGAACTGAGTCCAGAAGGAAAACCGAACGCACAACAATTGACCCGCTACGGCGGCGAAAAACCGGTTTGGTTGCCTGACGGTTCAGCAATCATTTACGAAACCAACGGTCAACTTTGGCAAATTTCAAAGGACGCATCGAAAAATCGGCCGGTGATGTTCAACGGACAGGTAGTTTTTGGACACGAACCGTATACAACCCGCCTGCCGATTCAGTAAAAGGAAATGAAGAATGAATAGAACGCAATGTTTCCCATTTTTTTGAAGAGACAATTAATCTTCACTTGAGAATAATACGTCATCACCTACATGAATACACAGAATTAAATCTCATCGACGCATGTGCTTCAAGACAGATGTTCTAGATTCTTATCTGATGAGAAAAAGAGGAAACTTACACTAAAACAGATAAACAACTCCATGAAGGATGCCCAACGTCAGCAAAAGTATCAACTGTACGTTATAATGAGGTATGGAGGATAAACCATGAAAATTGTTAAATCTTATATTCCCGTTTCACCCACTATGCGGATGACTGTTCTCGCTATGATATCCATCATTGCAATGCTGACCCAATATGCGTGTCTTTCAACGAGTACCCAAAGACAAGCGGAAAAACTCGCCCATGAGAAAAATTATCAAGGCGCAATTGATACCTATCAGGCAACCATCAATTCCAAAGCCGGAACCTCAGAGGCTTACCGCGCGCAATTAGGCCTCGCTAGGCTATACATCGACAAGATGGATCAACCCCGACGGGGTGTCAAGGTTTATCAAGACCTTATCACCGCTGCGCCTGATAGCGGCGAAGCCGCCGAGGCACACTATCGCCTAGGAATCTACCACTTCAGAATAAAGGATTATGAATCGGCACAACAGTCTTTTGACGCTATCGTTAACAGATTTTCAAATCTTGGACATCTGAGTCATAACGCCCAATTGATGTTGGCAAAAAGTTACGAGGAAGCTGGCACCTATAAGAAAGCGATCGCAACCTACAATAATGTTGTAAATCGTCACCCAGAGAGCGACCGCGCTGCCCAAGCCCTAACCAATAAAGCGAAAATCCAAAAGGAATATTTGAAAGACAGGATCGCGGCGGAACAAACTTACCAATCCCTCATCGCAGAGTATAGCAACGTCGAAGGGGCGGAGGAGGCAGTTGACGATGCCAGACGGGAGCTCCAATCGATGGGTGCGCGTATCCCGCAGCCAGAGACTGACTCGGGCACAGCATACGATCGCGCACAGGAGCGGCGGATGAAACGTCGTGAACGTGACCGTCCACGTGATGGGGCTGAACTGAGTCCTGCGATGGGCTATGACGCATACAGCGACTCCGGTTTCGGTATAACCGCCGAAGAGGTTATTAGAGAATTTGGAAGCCCTTGGGAAGCCGGGGGGCACGGACGATCATCGGTGAACGACGATGAAGCGCAAACGATGATTAAAGTGGTTGCAGACATCAATTTTCTTATCGAGAAGTATCGAAATGCCGGGACACTCTATTTTCGCGCGATCGAAGTAGCGAAAGAGAGCAATAAAAAAATCGATCCCTATGATTATATCCGTCTATCGGTCTGTTACCGCAAAGTAGGAATGCATCAACGGGCGATTGAAACGCTGAGAGAAGGGGCGAGAAAAAATGTAAAGGTGTTGGAAGCCGTTATTATCTCATCCACAAACGATTATCAGGATGGAGAGTACGAAAGCGTACTTGAGGCACTTCAGCCAATCACGGGGTTGCATCGGACCAAAGATCCGGAAATCTACTGGAAACTTGGATTAACTTACAAAAAGATGGGAGATCTGTACAAAGCTGTTGAGGCTTTCGAGCGCAGCATTGCTAGTGACACGGATTACACCAATTCGATACAAAGCCTCGCCGAAGTGCTGAACTATCAACTCAAACAGAGAGAGAGGGCAATCATCTTCCAGGATATAATTGATACTCAAGGTCATACCTGGATCGGCGAGAAAGAGCTAGGAGATATATGTTATAAATACGGTAACTATCTCCGCGCGAAATCAAAATATGAAACGGCGGTGCGTATTGCCCAACGTGCAAAAGAAAACAGTGACATCACTCCATCTAAAAAACGGAATCTCAATAACCAGATCTTATACGCAAAGATACATGCGGCGATGGCTGATTATCAAAATGGCGAGAGCGTCCAAGCACAAGAACGCATAGACGCTCTTGCTGCTGAACACCCCAACCAGTCGTTGATAGCCTATGGTCGTGGCCAGATGGCATTGCTCAAGGGAGATGTCGAAACTGCGATTAACATTTTTGAAATAACTATAGAAAAAGATCCAACTTCCGATGCCGCCCCCATCGCGCTCGGTGAATATTATCTTTCACAGAAAAATCCTGATGCAGCAATAGGCGTGTGGGAAGGGGTGCTCAAGACCTATCCACAAAACGGTGGAGTCCGTCGTCGTCTTAACGTCCTAAAACAGCAACGTGAAGCACAAGCGACTGAAGCAGATGCAACTTCCGATCAATCGGGACAGACTGCTAAAAAACGACAGAGTTTCTTACCTACAAAACGACGGACAATCTATCCGAAAAATCGTATCCCGAAATCGCAGCTACCGTCCGCGCTCTTCGTGGGATTGAACGAGGACCAAGTCATCGAAAAGTATGGAGAACCCGTTGAAATCCTTGACCCGCCCTCGAACCTCCCCAACGCTACAAAGCGATTTGCCTATGGTGCACTTGTGCCGGGTATGTCTAGCACTTTCAGTCTGGAGGGATCCGAGTTTATCTTCGACGAAAATGGGCTTCTGGGATACCATAAAGTTTATTTCGGGGATGTCAACGCACTAGTGGGAAGCGGCAGCGAGTATCCCGCGCTTCTCAATGAGATCCCCGATGAGTTGAAATCAACACTTTGCGATGTCATCAACGAGCACTCCTTTGAAGCAAAGAAATATAATCTCATCGTCCAAAAGGCGCAGGTTGTCTGGGAACTCAACGATGAACGATGGTGGGCGACAGTACACGCAACTTTTCCAGCTAGAGATTTCACTTCTGATAAATCGATAAAAAAATACAAACCAAAACTCAAAGACTATCACATCATGGAATTATTAGTGACCAATCGAAATCTTTCTCCGGATCTGTTTCTCACAAAACCCAAAGGGATAGCCTATGAAAACTATTAAGTACGATATCGTCACCCTCACCATTGTGATAATGATGACTCAATATGCCTGTGTTGCGTCAAGTCCACAAAGGCTAGCGGGAAAACGTCTACAGGAAAAGGACTATCATGGGGCAATCGAAGTATATCAGACGGTAGTTGACTCCAAACCCGATACACCAGAAGCACGTCAAGCGCAACTCAGCATTGCCAAATTATATATCGAAAAGATGGATCAACCCCAACAAGGTGTCCAGATTTATCAAGATCTCATCGCCGCGGCACCTGACAGCGAAGCAGCTGCCGAAGCGCACTGGGGCTTGGGCCTTCATGCTTTCAGATCGGAAGACTATCAATCGGCGCAACAGTTTTTTGATACGATCGTCAATACATTTCCGACATCGGAGCGCAGTTATAACGCCCAACTAATGTTGGCAAAAAGCTATGAGGAGCTTAACGAATATCGCAAAGCGGTAGAAATCTACGGCAATGTGGCAAACCGTCACCCGGAGGGCAAACGAGCGACGCAAGCATTGGTCAATAAAGCCAGAATTCAGGGGGAACGACTCCGCGATGAAACCGCTGCCAAGCGCACCTACCAATCTATTGTCAAACGGTATGGCAATATCGAAGGCACAGAAGAATCAGTTAGTACCGCGAAACAAGAACTCCGCATGATGGGAGCAATTATTCCCACACCGGATGATCAGTCCCTGACCCAATTGGAACGTGCATTGGAACGCCAAAGGCAGCGACGTGAAAGAGATCGGCCGCGGGGCGGGGTTGAACGTAGCCCTGCAATGGGGGAAGCCCCTGACCACTCAAACTCCGGCTTCAACGTGGATCCTGAGGAGATTATGAGACCCTTTAAGACAATCATTAACGAAATGGGCGGGGAAGGTAATGAAGGGACAATCTACTACGACACAGTGCTTAAAATCGCCCACCTGAATTGGGACACTGAAAACTATCGTAATGCTGGAGCGTTGTATTTTCATGCAATCGGACTCGCAGAACGTCAAGGGGCACACATCGATCCGTTTAGTTATCTCCGGCTCTCCCTCTGTTACCGCAAGCTAGGCATGCATCAGTACGCTAGCGAAATGGTAAGGAAGGCAGTCAAAAAAGATGGACAGGTTTTTGACTCTATCATCAGCAGCGCTGCCAATCAATACATTGATGAAGATTACGAAAAAGCCATTGAGACTTATAACTCTGTCTTGGGCCTGAATCGAGCGAGAGACCCGGAAATTTACTGGAGAATGGGGCTCGCATACAAAAGGATGAACGATCCGCACCAAGCGATTGAATCTTTTGAACGCGCTATTGCTGTGAAAACAGAATATACCAAAGCACTCCAAAGCCTCGCCGAAGTGCTCCACTATCAACTGAAAAATACCGACAGAGCCGCGATCTTCCAAGACCTCGTTGACCAGAAAGGTGAAACCTATGTCGGTGAAAAAGAGCTAGCCTATCTTTGTTATAAATACGGCAACTACGGTTGGGCAAAATCGAAATACGAATTCGCAGCACGGATTGCCCAAAGTGAAAAAACGGCGGACACCACTCCATTTCAAAGGCGGGGGATAGATAACCGGATTGTCTACGCGAGGGTGCATGCGGCAATGGCAGCCTACAAGGGCGAAATGGCAGATAAGGCACAAAAGATTCTTGACACGCTCTCCTCCGAATATCCTAATCATCCATTGATACCCTATGGACATGGACAACTCGCCGCCCTCAAAGGCGACATAGATACTGCAATCACCGCCTTCAAAACATCCATAGAACAAGATCCGAGTTTTTATGCAGCACCTATTGCACTCGGCGAATATTATTTGTCGCAGGGATATATTGATGAGGCAATCGCTTTATGGAAAAAATCGCTCAGAGCCAATCCACTGAACCGTGTAGTGCGTCACCGGCTTCACGAGTTGACAAAGCAGGTTGGCTACAGATTTGAAGATTCAGAAAAACCGAGCGAAATTCGGCCAAGTGGCGTTGAAAAATCAACAACTTCCCCCCAACCTAGAAACTCCACAGTGTCTAGTGCGCCGAGGAGTAGGGACCTCCCCGCCAAACGACGGACAATCTATCCGAAGCACCGTATCCCGAAATCGCAATTACCGTCCGCGTTTTTCGTCGGGTTGAGTGAAGATCAAATCACCGATACGCACGGACAACCAACCCAGATTTTGTCCGCTGTGGCTAGTATTCCTAGCTCCACAAAGCGATTAGCCTATGGTGATCCTATAGATGATGCAATACAGGTCGCCACCCTTGAAGGCTCAGAGTTTATTCTCGGTGAAGAAGGCGTGCTTGGCTATCGCAAAGTCTACTCTGGAGACATCAATGCGGTAGCAGACAGCCCAGTCGAGTATCCTACTTTGATAAGTGAAATTCCTCAGGCTTTGAATTCAACACTCTGTCATGTTATCAACGAGGAAATCATTGATACAAACAAGTACTTCCTCATCGTCCAAAAAGCACAGATAGTTTGGGAACTTGATTCGGAACGCTGGATAGCGACCGCGTACACAACCTATCCAGCCGAAGATCGTAAATCGGAACGGTCCATCAATAAGTACAAACCGAAACTGAAAGATTACCGCATTATCGAACTTTTGGTAATGACTCAGAACATCCCGCTTAACATCAGCCTCAAATAAGATTAAACTACTCACGACGTACAGGAGGACAAATATGAAAGTTGTTTTGAATCCCGATTCCAGCGGGCCTATTAGATTTAACATCTTCTTTTTAGTAGTCGCTGTGGTGATGATAACCCAATACGCCTGCCTTTCAAAGAGTATGGACGAACAAGTGCACCAACTCATCCAAGAAAAGGACTATCAAGGCGCAGCTGACACCTATCAATCGATCATCGATTCCAAACCCGGAACATCGGAAGCCCGCCAGGCGCAATTGGGCCTTGCCAAACTATATATCGAAAAAATGGAGCAACCCCAACAGGGTGTCAAAATTTACCAAGATCTGCTTGCTGACGCTCCCGAGAGCGAGGAAGCTGCCGAAGTTCACTGGCAATTGGGGCTTCATGCCTTCAAGTCGAAAGACTACCAAGCGGCGCAACAATCTTTTGATACCATCGTCAACGACTTTCCGGCTTCAGAGCGCAGTCATAACGCCCAACTGATGCTGGCAAAAAGTTATGAGGAAGCCAACAATTATGAGAAAGCTGCAGAGGTCTACGATAATGTGGCAAACCGTCACCCGGAGGGCAAACGAGCAACACAGGCGTTGGTTAATAAAGCTAGAATTGAGCAGGAATATCTCAAAAATCAAGCCGCTGCCACGCAAACATACCAGTCCCTCGTTAAGCAATATGGCGCAATTGAAGGCACAGAAGAATCGGTTGAAGAAGCGAAAAAGGCACTCCAATTGATGGGGGCAAGTATCCCCAGGCCCGATGAACCAGACGCACAGGAACTTGCAACGGAATATAGCCGCAGATCCAATTATCGAGAGCGACGCCGTGCGGAACGTGATGCGGCAGGCTTTGAGGCTAGTCCGGCAACAGGAATGCCAAGAGACATTCCAGCATCCGGTTTCGGTGTGAATCCCGAAGAAGTTATGGCACCTTATCGGGAAACCATTATGCAAGAAAGCGCCCAAGGGGAAGGCTTAGAAGCGGAAGTCTATCACGATACCGTGCTTAAAATCGCTTTTTTGAAGTTGCAATTTCAAGAGTATCGAGATGCCGGTGCACTTTTCTTTTATGCAATCGAACTTGCCAAACGCGAGAAGGCGCGGATCGATCCATATAGTTTTCTCCGCCTATCGGTTTGCTATCGGAAAGTCGGCATGTATCAGCGCGCAGCGAACGTGTTAAGAGAGGCGGTGAGAAGAGATGGAAGTGTTCTTGAAGCTGTCATCGTAACAGGTGATAACCAGTACTTGGACGAAGAGTACGAAAGAGCCATCGAAACCTATAATTCTATTGTAGGAATGAACCGGAGCAAGGATCCGGAGATCTATTGGAGATTAGGACTTGTCTACCAGAAGATGGGCAATTACGAAAAAGAAGCAGAATTTTGCGAACGTGCAATCGCCTCTAAAACGGACTACACCGATGCACTCCAGAGTCTCGCGTATGTGCTTTTCCGCCATCTCAACGATAAAAACCGTGCAAGAATCTTTGACGATCTCGCTAGGGGGCAGAGCAATAGTTACGAAGGCGAAATAGAGCTTGGTACAATCTGCTACAAATACGGCAACTACACCTGGGCAAAGACAAAATATCAAGCTGCTGCACGTCTCGCAGAACGGCAGAAAAAAGATTCAATGTCGCCGCCAGAACAACGTCTCCTCAACAACCGGATTGTCTACGCAAAGGTGCATACGGCGATGGCGTACTATAAAAGTGAGATGGAAGATAAGGGACAGGAACTATTCGATGCACTTGCCGCCGAATATCCTGATCACCCGCTGATCCCTTACGGAAATGGGCAGCTAGCTCTGCTCAAAGGGGACACCGATCCCGCTATTGCGGCGTTCAAAACATCAATGGAAAAGGATCCGAAATCTCACGCAGCCCCCATTGCTCTCGGCGAATACTACCTCTCGCAAGGGCATATCGATGAAGCAAAAGCATTATGGAGTGGATTCCTTAAAACCAATCCCCGCAATCGTGTGGTGCGTCAACGGCTAGCTACTTTGAATAGGCAGCTTGAAGCGACAACAACTTCAGATTAGCAACTTGACCTTAGGAAAGGAACAGTGGACTGAATGCATGAGCTCGCAGAGATCCTAAAACCGGTTGAGGGAATCGCCCGAGAAGCCGGTGATATTTTAATGAATTACTATGGAGCAATTCATCATATTGATTATAAGGGCATTGGTGATATTGTAACTGAGGCGGACAAAGCCTCCGAAAAATTCATCACAGAACGACTAGAATCCTGTTTTCCAGACTATGCCGTCCTCGGCGAGGAATTTGGCATGTCAGCAGTACAATCAGATAACTGCTGGGTCACAGATCCACTGGACGGAACGGCAAATTATGCGGCGCGTTGTCCAATCTTTGCGGTTGCGATTGGGCTGCTGCACAACGGAGCCCCAGTCCTCGGCATAGTGTTTGACCCCAACACCGATCGGATGTTCAGCGCAGTCAAGGGCGGAGGGGCAACGTTGAACGGGGTCCCCATCCACGTAAACGATCGCGAAAAATTAGACCCCATAGGGCTATTCGGATTTGGGTCACCAGTTCTTGAAATCCTTCACCCGTTCATACAGAAGTGTGGCAAAGGGCGCAGCCTCGGTTCCGCAGCCCTTCATATCTGCTCCGTTGCTGCGGGTTACTTCGACGGAAGTTTTGACCTCTACACAAAACTTTGGGACATCGCTGCAGCGACTGTTATTCTGGAAGAAGCCGGTGGTCGCATAACGCAGCCATTAGGTGCGCCGCTGTTTCCGCTATCACCAGACTCCTCCGCCTATCAAGGACATAATGTCCCCTTTCTTGCAACCAATAGAAAGATACATGAGGAATGTCTAAACACTCTCGGAGAAAATAGACATAATCCTCACTAATAAGGAGAGCTACCTTCCATGTCCATCCCAAAACTATCTGTGAGTAACCCTGTCCTAGCGAATCTATTCATGATTATTATCATCATATTCGGTGTCTATGCTTGGATTGTCCTTCCGAGAGACTTGGTTCCCGAAATATCTTTTCAGTCCGCGACAGTAACCACATTCTATCCCGGTGCCTCTTCGGAAGACGTTGAAAAACTGGTCACTGTACCGATTGAGGACGCGATCGAAGAGAGCGTAAACAAAACTGATATTATTGTATCAGTATCATCAGAGGGACGGTCATTAATCACCATCCAGTTTGAGGAAATCAGCGACCGCGAGTTTGACAAAGAATTCCAGAACCTTCGGACAGCAGTTGATAGAGTCAATGATCTCCCGACTGAGATTCCGGATGAACCCCAAGTGCTAGAGATTGATACATCAAGCGGTTTTCCGATGTTGACCATCGTCGTCGGTGGAGAAATTTCGGAAGATCAGATGAAGGAGATTGCTGAGGAGCTGAAAGATGAGATTCTTGAAATTAAAAACGTCTCCGCCGTCCGGCTAGCCGGGGTGCGGGAAAGGGAAATCTGGGTCGAAGCCGATCCGGATCAGTTAAAAGCATATAATCTCCCTATCGAAGCGGTCATCAACGCACTGAGAACCCACAATCTGAATTTGCCCGCGGGCACACTAGAGATGGGAGCGTCAGAATACCTAGTACGCACAATGGGGGAGTTTAGCAACCTACAGGAGATTGAAAACACGATTATACGTGCCCGACCGACTGGAACACCACTGCGGGTACGTGATGTTGCAACCGTCTCCGATACCTATGAAAAACCGCGCACACTATCGCACATCAACGGCCAGCCATCAATCAGCCTATCTGTCCAAAAGAAGACTGAGGGAAATACCATCAAACTGGTCAAGCAGATTCGGGAACTGGTTGAGCAGCGTAAACAGAACCTGCCAGAAGGAACGGAGCTCTCGGTGGTGAACGATTACTCTGTCATTTTACAGGAACGGTTGGGAATCCTACAAAACAATGCCGTTTTTGGACTGATTTTGGTCGTTATCCTGCTCTATCTGTTTATGGGATGGCGCAATGCGTTCTTTGCCGCGTTAGGGATTCCTGTTGCATTTATGGCAACTTTCTTCTTTCTGCACTGGTCAGGATATACCCTCAGCGGTGTGACGTTATTCGGTTTAATTCTCGTGGTTGGCATCGTTGTGGATGATGCAATCGTTGTCATTGAAAACGTGTTTCGTCGTATTCAGGAAGGGATGCCCCCCAAAGAAGCGGCAATCGCCGGGGCCCAAGAGGTAAGCTGGCCCGTCTTCGCGGCAAGCCTGACCACGATTGCCGCGTTTGGACCGCTCATGTTTATGTCCGGCACTTCGGGTCAGTTTTTACGGATCGTTCCTATCACCGCTATCTTGGTGATACTCGCATCGTTGTTTGAGGTTTTCATGATTTTACCGTCCCATATTGCCGAGTGGGGCAAGGCGCAAAGTCGAACACAGCGACGACATGTGTGGTTTGACCGAGTCCGAAGACGTTATGTGGGCATCCTAAAAGTAACGATTCGGCGGCGTTATGCAGTCGTATGTGGTGTCTTTGCCTTTGGGGTATTGGTCTGTATCGGTGCATTTTCGCAGTTAGAAAGGCAACTGTTCCCCGGCGAAGATTTTCCGCAATTTTATATCAAAGCGGAAATGCCCCCTTCCTTTGGGCTAAAAGAGACCTCCGCCGTTTTAGCACAGGTAGAAGAAGTTGCCATGTCTCTACCGTCTGATGAATATGTCGCTGTCGTTACAAACATCGGCTTGATTACACCAACCTCTATGCTAGAAGGCTCAAGCATCCGCTCCAACGTCGGTGAAGTACTTATTGAATTAGTCCCGAAAGATCAACGGGTGCGAAGTACAGATGAGATTATCGCAGGTCTCCGGGGGAAGCTCAAGGCAATCAGCGGCGTTGAAAAACTCACCTTTGATGCACAACAAGGGGGACCACCACAGGGAGCGGATGTGGAGGTGAAGGTAAAGGGGGAACGGTTCGAGCCGTTAGAAAAAATTGCCAACTTACTCAAAGAGAAATTGCATCAGATGGATGGCGTTTATGACATACAGGACGATTTTGTGACAGGAAAATCGGAAATCCGGCTGCGTGTTAAAGAAGATAGGGCACACCAGTATGGCTTGAATATCTTTCAAATTGCTTACAATGTCCGTAACGCCCTTGAAGGAAATATAACAACAACTTATCGCGATGCCGATGAATCAATTGATGTCATTGTGAAATACAATTCTGATGATTTGCAATCAATCGCCAACCTTGAGGAGCTGCTGATTCCTGCACCGAACGGAACGATGGTGCCGCTCAGAGATGTGGCTGAAGCACAGGAGGAGGGTGGATATTCGGAAATCCGCCGATTTGAGAATGAGCGAGCAATTACTGTATCCGCCGCTGTAGATAGTGATAAAACCAGTGCCTTCGCGGTCAACCAAGTATTGATTCAAACCTTTAAGGATATTGAATCGCTTTATCCCGGTTATCGTCTCGATTTTCGAGGTGTCTTCGACCAGATTAATGAATCATTTGGCCAACTAGGAAGGCTGTTTGTCGTTGGATTTTTGATCATGTACGTCATACTAGGCGCGCAGTTCAAGTCGTTTATTCAGCCCGTCATTATCCTTTTTGCCGTGCCGTTTGGCTTCATGGGTTCAATGGTTGGATTGTTAATTATTGGTGCACCGTTGAGCATGGTTGCGCTGTTCGGTACTGTTGCATTGGCGGGAATCGTTGTCAACGACTCCATTGTAATGATAGACTTCATAAACCAGTACCGTCTACGCGGTTATAACAAGTGGCGGGCAATTTTAACAGGTGGAAGCATTCGATTACGCCCGATTATCTTAACCTCTGTTACCACGATTTTCGGCTTAATTCCGATGGCAATCGGGTTGGGTGGGAAGTCGCCAATCTGGATGCCGATTGCCTACACAATTATCTTTGGCCTTTCCGCAGCGACCTTGCTAACGTTGTTTGTGATGCCCGCCTTATATGCGATAACAGCGGATGTGCGCGAGTTATTTATCAGGCGCGAGCGGGTGACCGAGCCGGTATTTGAAGACGCGCCTCTCGTTGCGGAGCGCGCGGACGATTGACCTTTGTTTATCTTGGAAACAGAGTATAGTTGCAAATTACAACGGTTTGGGTGCATTGGAGAAGGATATGAAACTAAAAAAAGTCTCTATTCGCAATTTCAAACGGATTGATCGTTCGGTTAACCAGAGCACCATCGTAGACTAGCTGAAGCGAAATCGCAAATCTTATACATAATAGGAGTGCCTATGTCGAATATCAAAACTGTTGTTACTACCGATGAACTGCGAGCGCGTCTCGACAGGCTGCCGAGGTTGTATTTGGCAGACCTGCCGACACCGCTGCTTGACTGTCCACGCCTATCTAAAGCCTTAGATGGTCCGCACATCCTAGTGAAACGGGAGGATCAGACCGGGATGGCGTTTGGCGGAAATAAAGTCCGAGAGTTCGAGTATTCCGTTGCTCCCGCGGTGGAGGGGCGATACGATGTCCTGCTACACGGTGCCGCCTCCCAATCCAATCAGTCGCGATTGACGGCGGCGGTCGCAGCGCGATTGGGGTTGAAAGCAGTGATGGTAGGCAGGAAGGATGCCCACGCCGAGCCGGTGAACGGAAATCTACTGCTGAGCCACCTATTTGGGGCAGAAGTTAATCTCGTGGAGACCGCTGAAGAGAGGGAAGCGGTCCTTGAACGTCTAAAATCAGAAGGACATCGGGTATACAACACCAGCAGCGATGGATACTATCTGCGAAGCGTATCTTACGTGGATGGCTTTCTCGAACTATGGGATCAACTTCAAGGAAGAGACATTTACCCTGCCGCACTCTATGTCTGCTCAGGAGTACACACCCATGTGGGCCTGGTAGTTGGAGCAAAAGCATTGGGAATTCCATTGAGGATTGTAGGGATGAGTCCCAGCCCACAAGACAACGCAGAATCAAACACCAACCTTGCAAAGGTCGCCAACGAAGTATCTCAGATACTCGATCTGGATCTGGATTTTTCAGCGGCTGATTTTGAGAGTTACGGGGAATACGCTGGCGATGCCTACGGTGTGGTAACACCCGGCAGCAAAGAAGCGGTCATCTTGGCTGCACAAACAGAGGCACTGGTGCTAGACCCAGTTTACACAGGAAAGACATTTGGGGGCATGATCGACCACATCCGACAGGGACAGTTTACGACGGATCAAACGGTGGTGTTTGTGCACACCGGCGGGACCCCTGCCCTGTTCGCCTATGGAGATGAGATCTTAGGAGAATCAAGATAGCTCGGAACTTCAGACGAAAGGAGATCCCCAACATGAATGTTATCGCAGATCTATGCGTCGTCCCGATAGGCGTCGGCGTGTCGGTTTCCAAATATGTTGCTGAGTGTGAACGTATCCTCAAGGACGCAGGGTTGAAAACCAAACTACACGCCTACGGCACCAACATTGAAGGGGATTGGGATACGGTCTTCGCTGCAATTAAACAGTGCCATCAGGTTGTCCATGAGATGGGTGCCCCTCGAATCAGCACAACGCTTAAGTTCGGCACACGCACCGACCGAGCGCAGACGATGGACGACAAGATAAACAGTGTTGCACATCAAATGACAGAAGGGTAGTCACAAACCTGCTGTCATATCTATCCGAGAAAGCATATAAGGCGGAGCGCAGCGAAATCCCGATCTATCGGGGGAGGGTGGAATCGTCATGGACCTGTTTGACCAAAATCTACAGCAGAGCCGGAAAAAATCTGGTCCGCTAGCGCATCGAATGCGTCCCGACACACTCAACGATTTTGTGGGACAGGAACATCTACTAGGGCCGGAGCAGCCCCTCTATCTCGCGATTACAGATGACACCGTGATGTCCTGTATTTTCTGGGGGCCACCGGGCTGTGGAAAAACCACCCTCGCGCAGATCATCGCGCAGTGCACAAAGGCGCATTTCGAGCATGTCAATGCCAGCACAACCGGGGTGCCAGAGCTACGCAAACAGATTGCCCAAGCTGAAGAACGTCTTAAGTTTCACGACCAGCGGACTATCCTGTTCTTGGACGAGATTCACCGCTTCAATAAAGCACAACAGGACTTTCTGCTCTCCTTCGTGGAAGATGGAACGCTTGTGCTAATCGGTGCGACAACCGAAAATCCCTCCTTTGAGGTCAACGCACCACTCCTCTCCCGGATGCAGGTGTATCCATTCCGACCACTAGCATCGCCTCATATCCGTCAGTTGGTGGACCGCGCACTCACCGACGCAGAGCGGGGTCTGGGGAAGTATCAGATTTCACTTTCGGATGATGCGATAGATGCGCTGATTCGGGTGGCTGATGGTGATGTACGCCTTGCCCTCAACGCATTGGAACTCGCCGTACAGACCTGCAAACCGAATGGGCAACAGGTACGTTATATAGATGCCGAAGGCATTCAAAAAGCTGTGCAGAAACGGATGTTGCGCCACGATAAATCGGGCGATGAACACTACAATTTAATTTCCGCCTTCATCAAAAGTATGCGCGGATCTGACCCCGATGCTACCGTCTATTGGTTGGCACGGTTATTGGAAGCGGGAGAAGATGCCCGTTTCATTGCGCGGCGCATGGTAATCCTCGCGTCCGAAGATATTGGAAACGCAGACCCGCAGGGACTGCTGATTGCAGATGCAGCCGCCCGCGCGGTTGAGTTTGTTGGGCTCCCAGAGGCACAGTTGAACTTGGCACACGCTGCTGTCTATCTCGCTTGCGCGCCAAAAAGCAATGCCGCTTATATGGCTTTGCTCGCAGCACAAAAAGATGTGCGCGAAAAACCCGCTTATCCCGTGCCAATCCATCTGCGAAATGCACCGACACAGCTAATGAAAGAGCTCGGTTACGGAAAAGAATACAAGTACGCTCACGATTTTGAAGACCACATCGTGAAACAGGACCATCTCCCTGACGCCTTGCGCGCTAAGCAGTACTATGAACCCACCGATATTGGGGATGAACAGCGCATCCGCGAGTATCTAAAAAAGATAAGAAAATGACCGTGCAACAGTGTAGGGAACGCAGATCTGCGTTCTCTACGACGTAATTGTAAGAAAGAGGAAGATCAGAGTGATAGAAGCGAAGCGATCCTACCGTGCCATGTTAATGTCAATGATTATCCCCGGACTGGGACAGATCTATTTGCGTAAGCTGTTTAAGGGTGTCATTATATTTATAGGTATTATCTTGTCAATAGTGCTCATCTATGCGAATTCACTACCCGTGACCAGTTGGCAAGATCTGATCCGCCTAGATCGAACTGAAACATCCCCGGACGATGGGGGTGCAACCGGACAAATGGAAACATACCCAGAAACAGATACCCCTAGCTCGGAAGGCAAGGACTCGAAACAGTGGCGTGGTTACACCCTATACACTTCTGACAGCAAGTTTATGTTCCGGATTACCGCAGATTTGGACAGCCATCTAATAGACAACAAGGAACTCTCGACGGAATGGGTGCAGGAATTTCGGAAGCATAAAGTCTTAATTTATAAAGGGGCAACGGTTTCGACCAAAAAAGAAGGCAGCTGGTGGTTGATAGATGATTACTATCAGACATATTCCGTGAGGAAAAGCGAATATGGATTAGACGTTTATAGCACCGCGCAATGGCGGTTTCGTCCCCGTTGGCAGTTCAAGATTACCGGGCTGATTCAACTCCTGCTATTTTGGGGATATGCAGTGGTCGACAGCTGGCTTGGCCGAAGACAGGAATAGATAAATCAAGGGTGTTCATAATTCAGTCAATAGCCTAGGCAGACACAGACACCTGTGAGAGGGATCTCCTGATCCCGATTGTTCCCAAAATTGAGGAGAGTCGTGGCAAGGATGCCACTCTCACAGAGAATATTTATGAACACCCCTCAGATAAATGAGCGTTCAACGGGGGCAAAAGAAACGTCGAAGATTCTCGACTTGTCAGAGGAGAGACAAATGACAGTACAAGAACAGGTTAAGGGTGCAAATCTCAACTTTTATCAAGCGATGCAAGATCTGAGCATTGACATGATGGACAACGTATGGCTGCAGGCGGATTGGGTGCAATGTATTCACCCGAATTGGGAAACGCTCATCGGTTGGGAGGAGATTCGCGCGAGTTGGGTAAATATTTTCCAGAACACACATCGAATGCACATCCACCCCAGCGAGGTCGCGATTCACATTGATAGCCTATTTGCTTGGGTGACCTGCGTGGAATCTATTCACACCTTTGCCGGCGGTAGGATGGGTATATCCTTTGCACAAGCGACGAATGTTTTCAAACACGAGGGTGAGGATTGGAAGATGGTGCATCACCACGCTTCCCCATTGCCGAGAGAGGTGGCACTTTCTGGCACCGCAGCGGCACCATCGTTGAATTAGCACCTTGATACAAACAGAGAGGTTTCAAACGGCGGAGGTTTTCGTTGTTGCTGCTTCCGTCAGTGTGTTACAATGATTTATAGTGAATTTTAAAAATAAATAGACACTTTCATCCTCCGGTAGGGGCGGTTTCTAACCGCACCGCATCAGCCCCCCCTTTATTCTACCCCCCCTTAGTCCCCCCGCAAGCAGGGGGGAAAGCAAGCGGGGGGATTAAGGGGGGGGCCTACCAAACGGGAGATTGGAGTGTCTCATTAATTCTAAGGTCCACTATAGTATTTCAATTTATCAACAGGAGGAACAAACCTTGTTATTTCGATTATTGCAGAAAAGGCATTTCAAGATTGGGGCGTTAAGTCTCGGAATCATCGCTGTGCTAATTGCGATTCCCGTGGTTGCCAACCAGATATTTGACGAAGAGGTCATTGGCGATTTCAAACATGTTAAAACTGAATACGATGAGAAACATACACCGAAGATCGAGTGCCCAGATGAGGTTGGCGTCGGAGAGTGGTTCGATGTGACCGTTACAATCGGTGCCGGTGCAATCCACCCCACCCTTTATGAGCATTACGTCAACTGGATCGGCATCTACAAGAATGATGTCGAAATAGCACGAGCCTATCTGCATCCAATCTATACCATGCCGAAAGTCACTTTCACAATCGCTTTGGAAGAGAGTTGCACATTGGTAGCAATGGAGCAACCAAACCATACCGCTCCCTGGAAGGCATCGAAAGAGATTAAGGTAGTAAAAAAGTAATTGGTACGGTTCAACGATCGTTGTTCCCTACGAAGTGGGACGTAGAATCGCTTATATTTCGTAGGGAATGGAGATCTCCGTTCCTTATGTAAAATGTCAACAGAACCTAGCAAGTTGAGGGCGGGGCGATGCGCCGCCCTTTATTTTTTGGAGAAACTTTAGGAGGTAAAATATGCCGTTTATCGCTGCCGAGGAACTACCGAAAATGGAACTATTTCCGGGTGCACTCAGTGGAATTGTCGCTGGAGAAGGTCTGATGCTCTCCTTTTTAGAGATGGCGGAAGGCAGTGAAGTTCCAGAACATAGCCATCCACACGAGCAAGCGGGCTTGGTGTTGTCGGGAGAGTTGCAGTTCAGAATCGGTTCGGAGGAAAGGATTCTAAAACCCGGGGAAGCATTTATTGTTCCGCCAAATGTGGTGCATTCAGGTGTTGTTACGAAGGGACCTGCACGCGTCCTTGATATCTTCACCCCGCCACGGGAGGACTATATCGACCAGTACAATAAGCATACAAGCACCTCCGTCCAGACCAAATGGGAATAGGGAAGCTGTGTATCAAGCCGTAGGAGGAGCATCCCTGCCCCGATTATCTACAGAAAAGACACCTCTGTGAGAGAGGCATCCCTGCCTCGACCATCGGGAAAAGGATTTCCCTCTCACTATATGCCGTGGGAGAGGCAGCCCTGCCTCGATTCCCAACACCCACAACTAATATGATCCCACGCGTGGAGCCCCCTTATGCCCCAAGACCCCAACCATCAAGAGAACATCCTCAATATACTGCAAGACTTTCATGGACTCGATCCCCTCAAGCAACTGTTCTGGACAGAGTTAAACTATGACCGTAAAAACAACGGACTCTCTCGCGGAGATTGGACGGACACCGCTAAAAACGCCCTCGCCGAAGATCCAGTTCTCTTTGCAACGGGGGGCATAGACGACGCTTTTCACATTATCTATGCCCGTCTCAACGCAGACCGTCTGCTGCTGACAGCTGAACGTCCTGTTATCTCGCGTCTCCTACAAGCCCACCCCTACACCCTATTCGTCTTCAGCAACCGGGAACAAACGGACTGGCATTTTGTCAACGTCAAATACGACACGGACGATTCCGAGAGACGTCGCCTATTCCGCCGTATCACAATTAGCCCTCATGAGAAGCTCCGCACCGCGTCCGAGCGGATTGCGATGCTTGACTTGGCAGCCATCAGCTCCGATTCAGAAGCGTTGTCTCCGCTTGACATTCAGAAGCGTCATGAAGCAGCCTTCGATGTCGAAGCAGTCACAAAGGAATTCTTTGAAGACTACAAATCCGTTTTCCACACCCTTCAGGCTGACTTGACAAATCAGACCGCAGACCGTCGGTGGGCGCACGACTATGCGTTGCAGTTCCTCAACCGCTGCATGTTCCTCTACTTCATCCAGCGTAAACGTTGGCTCGGTGAAGATACTGCCTTTCTCCGGGCGTTTTGGGAGAGTTACCGGTCAGCAGACGAGCCTGTTGATTCGTTTGTCAACCGCTGGCTTAACGTCCTATTCTTTGAGGCGTTCAATAACAAATTTCACGGCGGACACCGCCATTTCCCCGACACGATCCGAGAAGCAATGCAGCTAGCACCTTATCTTAACGGCGGTCTGTTTAGGGAAAACGCCCTTGACGGAGAACGCGATTTCCTGATTTCCGATCAGCGTTTCGAGGGGATTTTTGCTTTTCTTGAAAAGTATAACTTCACCATCGCTGAAGATAGCCCGCTCGATCAGGAGGTCGCCGTCGATCCGGAGATGATCGGGAAGGTCTACGAAAGCCTCGTCAATGTCTCCGACGAAGCGGATGAACGTGGGGACGCGGGCATCTTCTACACCCCCCGCACAGAGATTGATCTGATGTGCCGTCTCGCGCTAGTGGACAACCTGACAAACCATCTGGGAGAAAACCACAAAAATCTCCTCTACGAGGTGCTCTTCGCCTTTAACCCGGACGATAAAGCGGATGCGGATGCGAAACTCACAGCGGCGCAGCTTTGGGAGTCCCTTGATACAACCCTCAAAGGACTCGCGGTTGTCGATCCCGCCTGCGGTTCCGGTTCTTTCCTTGTCGGGCTGCTGCACATCCTCGATGACCTGCGCGATAGGGTTAATCAAGGGCTTGGACGGGACGAATCCAGCTTTGAACGTAAGAAGGGCATCATCGGTCAAAACCTCTACGGTGTGGACGTGATGGAGTGGGCGTGTCATGTCGCAGAGTTACGGCTTTGGCTCGCCTTAATCATTGACGCAGAATTCCCCGCCGCAGAGCTTCATGCGCGGAATGAGCCCTTGCTCCCTCACTTCTCGTTCAATATCCGATGCGGCGATAGCCTCGTCCAAGAGATTGGCGGCATGAACCTCGCCACGCTCCGCGATGCGTTCAGCGGTGTACCGCCAGCATTAAAAGCCCGTATCACTCGCTTGAAAAACGAAAAGCTGAAGTTTTTCGACAATGACCCTATTTGTCGCTATCAATCTGAAGAGGAGCTGCTACTGGAAGAATTGGCACTTTTCCGCACACTCGTTGATACATATGCCAAAGATATCAACCAGCAAATTGACGACCTACAACAACTCATTGACGGCCCCCGAGAGCGGCAGATGCGGCTCGATGGGACCGTCGAAGAGCGTGTCGATCGCCAACTTGAGCTGCAGGCGATGGAATGGCGAAAGCAGATCGAAACATTGACCGAAGACCTGGACCATCTCAAAGCGGCTCGCAGCGCGCTTGGGAGCGCGGGGGGTGTGCCTTTTGTCTGGGACATCGCCTTTGTGGAACTCTTTACAGCGGAAAAGGGCGGATTCGATATCGTCATCGGCAATCCGCCGTATGTCCGACAGGAGAACATCGCCGATCCAAACCTCCCGCGTGAACGGGTCACAACCGCAAATAAAAAGGCGTACAAAGCGAAACTCGCCCGATCGGTGTACCAGGCCTTTCCCCACTTCTTTCGCTACAGACGCGAAAAGGATATCACACCCGATAATCCGTCCGCCGCTGTCTCCCACAAAATAGATGCCAAAAGCGACCTCTACATCTACTTCTATTTTCACGGGCTTTCCCTCCTCAATCCGAAAGGGGCGTTCTGTTTCATCACCTCTAACTCATGGCTTGATGTCGGCTACGGAAAAGACCTTCAGGAGTTCACCCTCAAGCACTGTCATATCAAGCAGATTATCGACAATCACGCGCGACGCTCTTTCGCCTCCGCCGATGTGAACACAGTCATCTCGCTCTTCTCCGCTCCCGATGAAACCCGCGAATCAGGATTGGACCAGATGGCACGGTTTGTCACCTTCAAAACCGCTTTTGAGGGAGTTCTGGATGCGATCATCTTTGAGGAGGTCGAAGAACACAAAAAACGATACAGTACGGCTGAACACCGCATCTTTCCAATCTCACAAGGGGCCCTTTTGGAAGAGGGCAGCGATGATAACGCTCCCAGAGCGAAGTATACAGGCGACAAGTGGGGTGGGAAGTATCTTCGCGCCCCAGACATCTACTGGACGATTATAGAGAAGGGAAAAGATAAACTGGTCCGTTTGGGAGATGTCGCAGAGGTGCGGCGCGGCTTTACAACGGGGGCAAACGAGTTTTTCTACCTCAATGATCAAAGGATTGGGGAATGGGGGATTGAGGAGGAGTTTTTGAAGCCTGTCATCAAAAGCCCGCGAGAATGCAAAAGTATCCTGATTGATCCAAGTCAGTTGAGGTTCAAGCTATTTATGTGCGGTAAGGACAAAGCGGAGCTGGCGGGCACCGCCGCATTGGAATATATTGAGTGGGGCGAATCTGAGGGGTTTGATCAGAGACCGAGTTGTCGTGCCCGGGCGCGGTGGTATGATTTGGGCAAGCAAATGTCTTTTGACTGGCTTGTTTTGAGATTCCGCGATAAAAGGAATTGGACCCCGATTAACGAAACTCCTTCTTTATTAGCTGGCGATGTTGTTTTTACTGCGGTCCTTCAGAATCGCAATTTAATCCAATCTGCCAATGCAGTTGCAAATTCTACGTTATTAACCCTTGTTTCCGAAATATATGGTCGAGTCAATTTAGGAGATGGATTATTAACAACCTATGGACCCGAAATCCTATGTTTTGATTTCATCTCACCTGACTGGATCGATGCTCAGAGTGGTGAGAGTTTAAGCCAAGCTTTTGAACCAATGAAACAGCGACAAATCTTGCCAATCTTTGATGAAATACAACAACCCGATCGTCGCGCCCTTGATGCGATTATTTTCGATGCCCTTAACCTCACACCCGGGGAACGGGATGCTGTGTATGAGGCGGTGATTCATCTTGTGGAGGCGCGGCTGCAGAAAGCAAGCAGCTTGAAGGGGGGCTAGGGGGTTGTCTCACGATTCTGTTGACAGTTTAACGATGAATGTGTAAGTTAGTGAATTCGGGGGCACAAAATTTAGAGAAAGTAAGAAAGTAGCTTCAGTTGATTGAGTACTCTGTCAAAACGGCTGCTACCAATGGGTTTTTCCGCTCTTGAAAATGAAATTGGACAAACGGGCATTTGAATTGTATAATTTAGCGTCAGGGGAAATCTCAATTGCGGAGGGAGTCACTCAACCGAAAGGAGATTGGCCCAATGATTATGCAATCAAATTGCAGAGTAGCAAAGGAGGTGAGAACCATGGCAAAGCGTGACACCTATAAATATCATCTAAAACGAGGCAATAAAATTATGCGCAGTGGGGTTACTAATGACCTGGACCGGCGTGAAAGGGAACACCAACGAGAATATGGAAAAGGTGTTCATATTATAAAGTTGGGAATGTCACAACACGAGAAGGTGCTAGGGACTGGGAAAAAGATCAAAAACGTGGCACCCCTTAGTTTTCAGATTCGTTGTCATTTTTAACAATAAAACCCCTGAAATTTCTAACCAATTGGGTCTCAGGGGTTTTTGTTATTGCTGAAGTTATGAAAACTATAGTGTTAAACTTTGGCAATAGGACTGAATGAAATTACTGCCGCCCGTTCTATATTACTACTAAACACCATTTATGGTGAACAATACAAATAAGTATACATTTAATAAGAAACGTGTTAAACTCTATCTATTATGAGATATTCCACAGATTTACGGAAACGGGTCGTTGATTTCGTCAAAGCTGGCGGCAGCAAAGCGGAGGCGAGTCGTCGGTTCTCCATCACCCGTGCAACTATTGATAAATGGCTGAAAGCCAAAGACCCCTTCGCTTACCACAAACCCGGTCCCCGAGGTCCCCGGTCTATTGACTATGATGCGCTCAAACGCCATGTCGCCGCCTTTCCAGACCAAACCCTCAAAGAACGTGCTGATTATTTTGGTGTTTCTGGATTTTGTATTCAGTATAGTCTGAAACGTATCGGTTATACTTGTAAAAAAAAGTCTCGGCTATAAAGAGCGATGTGATGTCAAACGACAAGCCTATCGTCAACAACTCGCCGCAGTGAAAGCCGCTGGTAAATCCGTTGTATATGCTGACGAAAGTGGCTTTCGTGATGAAAGTTATAGACAATATGGCTATGCCCGCAAAGGGGAAGAAGTCTTTGGGCTTGTATCCGGGCAACGGTCTCGGACAAAGACATTGATTGCCGCACGATTTGAAGATGGTTTCACTGCCAAAAAACTGTTTCAAGGGAGCTGCAAAGCGACAGATTTCAATCAGTGGTTAACTGAAGAGTTATGTCCGCGGTTGACTGAAAAACAGGTTGTAATCCTTGATAATGCGAGGCTTCATAAGACCCATAAGACACAACAGTTAATAGAAGCATCAGGCGCGAGTCTGATGTTCCTTCCCCCTTATTCGCCCGATTATAATCCCATTGAACACGATTTTGCTAATATAAAGCGACATCAGCAATACCAGTCAGAAAAGACTATTGAGGATATTATTCAAATGTATCAGTAATTACAATTTTTACCATAATAATGAGGGGTGCTCATAATTATTATCTGAATCGGGATTTTCCCCGATAAATCGGGACAGGCAGGATTTAAGGATTTACAGGATAGAAAACGGAACGGGAAACGGGCGGAGGTGCATTGGTTCATTTAGCCCCAGCGGGGCGACATGTCTATAGACAGGCGATAGTCCCCATCTTCCAAGTCCCAGCGGGGCGACATGTACCCGTTGTCTGAATAGCGGATTAAACTGAGGGCACAGATTACACGGATTATTGCCTGAATCACAGCGGGGTAGCAGTTGACAACGCATATCAAGGCTAGGCAGCTGCTCCCACTGTGGGAAGGCGATCCCTCCCTAGTCTTGGAACGGACTCCTGATGCGCGGCCACATTGAAAGCTATTTATGAGCACCCCTCAGATATATTAGTGTGATATGCAAAGCTATAAAAGAATGCCATACGAAAAATAGACCAACAAAAAACAGTAACGTTAATTGAATGAGATGATGATAATTTTGGAGGGATTAGTATGAACGACAGACAATTCCCGGGTGCCCGGTGGTGGAAATTTGATTTTCATACCCATACACCTGCCTCGGCTGACTTCAAGGACAGAGATGAGATAACACCTGAATCTTGGCTGAAAGCATTTATGGATAAGGAAATTGATTGCGTAGCAATAACTGACCATAATAGTGGTGAATGGATAGATGATTTAAAAAAGGAGTTAGCAGAATTAGAGAAAAACAAACCCAATTGGTATCGCCCTCTGTACCTGTTCCCGGGCGTGGAAATTTCAGCAAATGGCGGTGTGCATATATTAGCGATATTTGGATGTGATAAAGATGAGAGTCATATCGATCGGCTGCTTGGTGCAGTTGGCTATTCGGGCACAAAGGGCGGGAGCGACACAGTAACGAGCAAAAGTATTACCAACGTTGTTGATGCAATTACAGAACAAGGTGGCATCCCTATTCCTGCACATGTCGATAAAGAGAAGGGACTGTTTCAACTTCAGGGGCTAACACGGGAGCAGGTGTGGGAGAATACAAACATTTACGCTATGGAATTGTGTGACAGCAATTACCAGAAGCCCCAATGGTACGAGGACAAGAAGGTGGGATGGACTGAAGTCAACGGTTCCGATATTCACAGTTTCAGCGACGACACATTTGGCGCGTTTACCTGGATCAAGATGGAGGAGCCATCCATAGACGGATTGAAGCTTGCTTTGGTAGACGGTAATGGTTCTGTAAAGGACAGTACGCATGACGATCCGAACCGGCCTCCGGAGTACTTTATAGAAGCATTAAAAATTTGTGAGGCAAAGTACATCGGACGCTCCAAGGCACTGAATTGTCAGTTTAACCCGTCTCTCAACGCGATTATTGGTGGGCGGGGCAGCGGAAAATCCACACTACTGGAGTTCATGCGCCTAGCCCTGCGGCGCGATAAAGATATTCCAGAAACGCTGAAAGAGGAGAGCCGCCGATACTTTGGTGTAGGGGATGACAATTTACTGATTGAGAATAGCAAAATATCACTGATCTATCGCAAGGGTGAGGCGCGCTACCGTTTGAACTGGTCTGCTAAAGCGGATTATCTCTCTTTGGAGGAAAACAAAGATGGCACTTGGACAGCTTGTCCAGGGGAGCTCCGGTCACTTTTTCCAGTACGGATCTATAGCCAGAAGCAGATCTTTGAACTCGCTAAAAATCCACGTGCCCTGATTGATGTTATTGATGAAGCACCTGAAGTTGATGCCGAAACGATTGAGGCGCAACACAAGGAATTGGTCTACCGATACAAACAGATTGAAGGGAAACAACGAGAGTTGAATGAAAAAATTATCCAGGAAAATCGGCTGCAAGGGGTATCCAACGATCTGGCAAGGCAGATTGAGCAGATAGAAAAATCGGGGCATGAAACCATTCTACAAAATTACGGTAAGCGGAGGCAACAGTTAAACGAGTTTGACAACTTGGAAGGTAAGTGGGAAGATATGAGTCGTCGGCTTGTGCAGACACGGGATGATATTGCCCCAGCAGATTTCAATAGGCAGCATTTTAGTGAGCAGCCCGATATTGCGTCAATTGTAGAAGCAACGAACGAGAGTTGGCAGGTCATTAGTGATAAATTAAGTGAATTGGTGCGGGAAGCAGAATTAGTTATTAACGATTGGTATGCTAAAAAAAATGCAGCGGATTGGATGCGGACACTCAAGACAGACATGGAGCAGTACGAGTCATTATCCACCAAACTTGAACAGCAAGGTATAGACCCAGGCAGATATCCCCAGCTATTAACACAACAAAAGAGCATACAAAAGGAACTGGATCTAATCAGCGAGTATCAGTTGAGCCAAAAAGAGTTAGAAGCTGAAAAACAAGCGGTCTTTAAGCAGATTGAAGAAAATAGGAAAATGTTGTCGAAAAAGAGGCAAGAGTTCTTGACTAGTATTTTACAAGACAATCAAACTGTCAGCATCCAAGTCAAATCCTTTGGCGAAGATTGGGATAGCATAGAGGAAGAGATTCGGAATATACTGCAATGCCATGATCGCTTCGACAAGGCTATTGACAACTTAAAAAATATTTATCAGAGGAGTGGGGGCCGTGGAATTGAAAAACTTAAAGAGGCGATTAAAAGCATTCGCAATGGAGAGAAAGATGCCAAGAGTGTTTGGTTTGCCCGTCATTTGGAATTGTTGCCGCAAGAATCTGTGACCGACCTTATTTTATGGTTTCCCGGAGATGATCTGAAAATCACCTTTGGCCCCAATCGTCAGTCAATAGAGAAAAGTTCTCCCGGACAAAAAAACGCCGCGCTGTTGGCGTTTATTCTATCTTATGGAGATGAGCCACTATTGCTGGATCAGCCTGAAGACGATTTAGACAACGAGTTAATCTACAGCCTGATTGTCCGACAGTTGCGAGAAACAAAAAGTAGACGGCAGGTTATCGTTGTCACGCACAATGCCAACATTGTGGTCAACGGCGATGCGGAAATGGTTTTCCCCCTCAAGGTCGAGTGCGGCAGAACTCGTGTGCGCCAGGCCGCCAGTGTCCAGATAAAAGAGGTCCGGGAAGCAATATGCGATATTCTGGAAGGCGGACAACAGGCATTTGAACAGCGTTATAAACGTATTCATCTGGGAGATTAGTGATGTTTGACAGTTTGACAGAACTCATTGAGCAAATATATCTAGGCGAAGACTCAACGATTGAATTTAAAAGAGAGTTACCTAGCAGAGATGACCTGGCCGATGAGATAGCCGCTTTTGCCAACGCCATCGGTGGGGTGATACTAGTCGGTGTTGATGATAATAGCGACATTGTCGGTATGGACCGTCAAGATCTGGACAGGAACGAAAAAACAGTGGTTGAGATATGCAGAGACACCATTGCTCCCATGGTTCAGATTGTTACAAAAAAACTTCAGATTGATGATAAAAATTTGTTAAAAATAGAGGTGCCTCGTAGCTTGTTTGTCCACGAATCCTCCGGACGCTACTTTATTCGTCAAGGCAGCAGCAAGAGAAGGATGACCACCGAGCAGTTGGGGCGATTGCTACAAAGCCGCTCACAGGCACGTATCATCGCTTTTGACGAACAGTTTGTGCCGAGCACTCACAAAGACACACTAAGGAAAACACTGTATCAACGATTTATCACAGAAGAAGCGACTGAACGTGAGCAGGTAGAAGACCTGCTACTGAAAAGGCGTTTGCTGGTCAAAGAGGGCCAGGAGTACCGCGCTTCGGTAGCCGGTGTGTTAATGTGTCATGATAGACCCGACGATTATCTCTATAACAGTTTCATTCAAGCCGTTTATTATAGCAGTAAGGAAAAGGATGCGAACTACCAGATTGATGCCAAGGATTTTACGGGAACACTGGACCAACAGATTGTGGATGCCTTCAAATTTGTTGAGAGATACAACCAAGTCTCAGCTCGCAAGGAAATCGGCAGGATCGAACGAGCTCAATACAGTATGAGAGCGGTTTTTGAGGCAGTGGTTAATGCGGTTGTGCATAGAGATTATTCAAAAGCGGGATCGAAGATTCGTCTGTTTATGTTCACGGACCGGTTGGAGCTCTATTCGCCGGGTGCATTGGCAAATACCTTGACAGTAGATGATTTGCCTTACAACCAAGCAACCCGTAACGAACTTCTCGCTCGCTTGCTCTCGGACCTTACGCTCGACGATGATATGAGTGCCCAGGTAGCTCGGCGACACTTTTTAGAACGTCGGGGGGAAGGGGTTGGGATCATTCTGAACGAAAGTGAAAAGCTAAGCGGTAAAACCCCCTGTATACGAACTGTTCGGCGAAGAGTTACGCTTAACAATTTTTGCGGCCAAATCTCTGCAAGAAGAGAGGGAATTGTAAAATTGATGACTATGAGCAAAAAAAAGACAATCTATCTTGCGAACCCCTACGGCTTTTCAGAGCAGCAGCGAGAAACCGTGTTACCCGCTCTCGTTCAGGCGTTGGAGGCGGTTGGGTTGGAGGTATGGGAGCCGTTTGAACGCAATAATCAAGACAGGATATCCTCCGATTGGGCGTACCGCATTGGACAGAAAGACAAACAGGACGTATTCGATGCGGACGCAATTTTTGCGGTCGTGAACGGAATACCACCAGATGAAGGGGTCATGATTGAGCTAGGGATAGCGATTGCGCTCGGCAAGCCCACCTTCCTATTTCGGGACGACTTCCGACGCGCCGTTGATAGTGATGAATATCCGCTTAACCTGATGATTTTCACCGGCCTGCCTCGTCTCGGATGGGAACGCTACTATTTTACATCCATCAATGACATCGCCTCCCCCAATAAGGCATTGGTAGGTTGGGCTAAAGAATAACGACGACGTTAAATTTCAAACACGGATAAAATTGTCCGTTGGACAGCAAAATCAGTTGTTTCCGGGATTCGTGAAATAGCGGGGTAATGATATGTCAAAAGAGGAAAACGATACGAATCAATTAACGTTTGAAAGATCCGAAGAAGAGTATGGTCCCAATTATCAGAGTCATTTAATGGAGTTATATAAATTCTACGCCGGGACAGCAGACGCTGTTAGCACACGAAGGCAATCAGCGAACGTCTTTTTTCTAACATTAAATACAGGGTTGATTGCTCTGATCGGCTATAGTTTTCGTTCTAATGCCGTTGAGAACAGTTTTCTTTGGCTACTTATACCGATTGTTATTGTTGGCTTAATCTTGTGTTATCAGTGGCGCAGGACTATAAAATCACATCAGCAACTGAATGACGGGAAGTTTGAGGTAATTGACCTGATGGAGAAAAAACTGCCTTTTGCTCCGTATGCAGCGGAATGGAAAGCACTTGGCGAAGGGAAAGATCCAAAGAAATATAAAAAGATTACAAACATTGAGATGAACATCCCGTGTGTCTTTGCCCTCCTACATTTCATCCTTTTGGGCATTCTCATTTGGCGACAGTGCAGCTAGAATACCAGTAACCTCAATAGCTTTCCTTGCCCATTGCCTATCACTCTCCTTTTCAGATTCGGATAGGTCTTGGTAATCCATTTCGATCTGTTGGCGCCAACGGGCGATGTTTTCTTCTGTGAGGTTATCGAGCATATAGCGAGTCCAGTGCGCCCACTGTTCATGTTCGTGCGCTGCAAGCCTTTCAATAATATCTGACGTAACCATGTTTGACTCCTTTCATGCGTTTCCAACATGATATTATACCACAAACACGAAAATAGAAAAAGATTCGTTTTGAAGTAGAAAACCTATTTCTAACGGGACTGAACGATAAAAGACTAGAGAAAGTAACTGAAATGCAACACGACATCATCGACAACCGCAGCGAAAAGTTGGCAGAACACATCAACCTCATCCTCGACTCCACTGAAAGAGCGAGATTCGCAGTGGGGTACTTTTTCCTATCAGGATTCCAAAGCATTGCGAAAGAGCTGCAAGGCGTCAAAGAACTGCGCCTACTAATCGGTAATACTACCAATCGTGAGACGTTGGAGCAGCTCGCCGAGGGGTATCGCAGATTAGAGCAGGTTGCCGATGTCGCAGAAGCACAGACTTATCCCAAGCGGATTGAAAGTCAACAGATGGGAGCGGAAACCGCAGAGAATATCATTGAGTCGGTCGAGTTGATGGATCAGACCGACGAAGGTGAACTGTTGATTAAAACGCTGGTCGAGATGATAGCGGAAAAACGGCTGCGGGTCCGTGTTTATACCAAAGGACGGTTACACGCCAAAGCCTACATCTTCGATTATCACAGGAAAGGGCATTACGAAACTGGCATCGCTGTTATTGGATCATCTAACCTCACACTATCCGGTGTAAGCCACAACACCGAGTTAAACGTTGTGGTGCAAGGGAACGCCAACCACGCCGAACTGTGTCGCTGGTTCGACCAACTCTGGACTGAAGCACAAGATTTCGATGAATCCCTGATGGAGGTAATGAAATCATCTTGGGCAATTGCCCCGGTGAGCCCCTACGATATTTACATGAAAACCCTTTATGAACTAGTTAAAGACCGACTTGAAGGGGGCGATGAGGGGGACATACTCTGGGAGGATGATATTACCAAACAGTTAGCAGATTTTCAGAAGGTTGCTGTCCAACAGGCGGTGCAGATTATTCGGTCTTACGGCGGTGCCTTTGTCTCAGATGTCGTCGGTCTCGGCAAAAGCTATGTCGGTGCGGCGATTGTCAAGTATTTTGAATGGACAGAAGGTGTACGTCCACTAATTATCTGTCCTGCCCCGTTGGTCGAAATGTGGGAACGCTACAACGAGGTCTATCAACTCAACGCCCGTGTGCTTTCTATGGGAGTTTTACGAGAAGGGGCCAAGGGACAAGACGAACAAGCATACGATTCTGTTTCTACAATTTTTGATGATGTGATATACCGCGACCGGAATTTCGTGTTAGTTGACGAGAGCCATAACTTCCGTCACCCTGACACGCAACGTTACCGAGTGTTGCAAAGCTTTTTAACCACCGGCCGACGCTGTTGTTTTCTCACCGCAACACCGCGCAACAAGAGTGCTTGGGACATATACCACCAGATAAAACTTTTTCATCCCGAAGATCCTACTGATTTGCCAATCGATCCCCCTAATCTGCGGACATATTTTCGCCAGATTGAGAAGGAAGAAAAAAATCTTCCCGACCTGTTAGGAAATATTCTTATTCGGCGGACCCGTAATCACATCCTGCGTTGGTACGGCTTCGACGAAGAGACTGACCAACCCGTTGATCCATCCCAATTTCAGGAATACCTTGACGGACATCGAAAGGCTTACGTCGTTGTCGGTGGAGACAAGCAGTTTTTTCCCAAGCGTGGCTTGGAAACCATCTCCTACAATATTGAGGATACCTATCAGGGACTTTACTTCAAACTGCGAGAACATTTGGGAAAACCGCGCCGCAGCCAATTGCAATCTCCCTCGGTTGATGAATTAACCTATGCCCGTTATGGACTGTGGCACTACGTGATCGAGGCAAAGCAGAAACAGGAACCTTATACCAACCTGCAACGTTCAGGCATCAACCTTCGTGGACTGATGCGGATACTCCTGTTCAAGCGATTTGAATCTAGCGTGTATGCCTTTAAGGTGACGGTGAGTCGATTGTTGAGGGTCCACGAACGTTTTCTTGAAGCCTTAGAACAAGGGATTGTCGCCGCCGGTGATGCAGCGCAAGATATTCTTTACGAGCCCAACGAGGCAGAGGAACAGGACCTGATAGAGGCTTTGAGGCAGGTTTCGGCACGATATGGTATTGCGGATTTCAAAATCGAGGAGCTGCGTACAGATATTGAGCATGACCTTGAGTTACTACGGGCGATGTCGGACCTTGTATCACCGATCACCGCCGCGCAAGATGCGAAGTTGCAAACCCTCAAAACACGATTGGCAGAACCACCACTTAACGGGGGAAAATGCCTAATTTTCACCCAATATGCGGATACAGCGCGTTATCTGTTTGAAAATATTAACCCCAAGGGCAAACGGGAAGATATTGACGTAATCTATAGCGGTGACAAAAGCAAGGAACGGGTAGTGGGGCGGTTTGCGCCGAAAGCAAATCCAGAATACCGTTTTCAGCGCGGAGAGTCGGAATTGTCCACCCTTATCGCCACCGACGTGTTGGCGGAAGGGCTCAATCTGCAGGACGGTGATAAAATTATTAACTATGATCTCCACTGGAATCCCGTGCGACTGATTCAGCGATTCGGGCGCATTGACCGTATCGGGAGTGAGCACGATGTGATTTATGGCTTTAACTTTCTGCCAGAAATCGGCATCGAACAAAACTTGGGGTTGCGCGAAATTCTTCAGCATCGCATCCAAGAGATTCACGATACAATTGGTGAGGACGCAGCTATCCTCGATAACTCGGAGCAACTGAACGAAACAGCGATGTATGCTATCTATGAGGGGGCAGGTGAGCAGTTGAGCCTGTTTGAAGAGCGCAAAGATGAGAAAGGGTTCAATCTCAACGAAGCCGAAGAGATTTTGAGACAGCTGCGGCGTGAAAATCCGGCGGAATACGAACGAATTGCGAATCTGAGAAACGGGATTCGCACAGCAATACCTAAAGGTTCACCAGGGATCTATCTGTTTTGTCAAGCGGGCCGTTATCAACAACTGTTCCTTTTAGACGAGAGAGGCGGTATTATCTCTAGAGACATCTCTCGAATCCTCAATCAGATCGAGTGTGAACCGGAACTTTCCGGGGGCGAGTTGCCTCCGGATTACAATGCGGTCATCATGGAGATCAAGCGGTTATTCACTCAGGAAATTAAAGATTTGCAATCGGAACGCAAGCATACCCTCTCCCTGACGCAAGCGCAACGGTATGTACTAAGGGAGTTGCAACTCATTACCCCCTTTCTCCCCCCCGCCATCGGGGGGGCAGGGGGAGGTGATGAAGATGTTTCTGCTCAAGTCAACACACTGGAAAAGGCATTTCGCGGGCCAATTACGACCGCCGTGAATCGAGAGCTCAATTTATTGCGCCGAAACGGCGTGACAGGAACTACATTATTGAAAAATCTGAGAGACCTTTATCATCAACACAACATGAGGGAATGGGAATCGAGGCTACTGGACACACAACTTGAGAATGAAGCTATTCCAAAAATTATCTGTAGCGCAGCATTAATCTAAATTAACGCCGCAAAATCCGTTTGTGGTGAATTAGAGAAATAGGTAGACATTACCGATAACTCCGACCGTCGGGAAGCTTTCCAAGTCCCCCTGATAAGGGGGATTTAGGGGGTTGGCTGTGCATTGGGAAGTTTCTAAGTAATTCTAAAATCTACCATAGTTCACAGGCAGCCAGATTCTGTTGACATTTAACATTTTATCAAAAGTGTTAGATTTTGTTAGGTTACTGTGGATAAACGAATTAGGCGCCCCTATATTTCTGTAGGTCGATTTTCCAAAATCGACATCTCGTTCAAAACTGAACCCCCGCAAAGAACCCGGGCCAAACACGGATGGTCGTATCATCCCTCTGATATACGCGGTCAAATCCGTATCCAAAATCTGAAGTGTCCCATCTATCCGAGACGAGGAAGTTGAGCGAAACGCCGCCGAAAAGACTAAACCACTTGTGCCGTTCCCACCCGAATCCAAGGCGCAGTTTGTTCAAGACCGTGTGTTCGTCATACCACCAAGTGTCCTCCTCCGACTCATCGGTATAATTCACCCCGCGCATAATAAAGTCAAGGTTAAGAAAAAATTGTTTCTTGAGTGGAATATGCCCACCGATACCAAACCCGGACGACCACCTACCCAAATCGCCGTGCGGGTAACTGCCGACTATCAATAAGCTATAAACATGGCGGCTACCGAGGCGAACCGCAAGGTTTGCAACCTCCGTATCGCTACCCCACAACTGCAAGTGCAGCGGATTATCCTTAACAAAACTGAGCAATCCGATCGGGATGCCAGACATCCGTTCGGAGACGTTGAGAAGCCCCACCTGTGCCGTGCTCACATGCCCAGCGATGTTGAGAAGTCCAATCTGTGTACCAATATCCCCAAGCGCGATATTGACCATACTAATCTGTGTACCAGCGTACGAGATATTTGCTTCTTGGTGCTGATCAAGCGCGATATTAGCGGCTACGCTGAGTTGCGTCCCCTCCAAATTCCTAGCAATGTTGGGACCGACTGCGGTTTGTAGACCCTCACTTCGTACATTCCCGCCGATGAAGTTTGCTCCGACAGCTGCCTGCCACGCGTGAAGGTCACGGGCGGCTAGATTAGCCCCGAATGTGGCTTGAATACCTTCCACATCTCCACCAACCAGATTGCCCCCTGCCGACACCTGGAAGCCGTCAAGGGTGCCCCCACTAACGTTGAAACCAGTCGAGGCTTGGAAACCCTCTACGTTTCTGCCAGCGATGTTGGCACCGCCTGCGACTTGGAAACCGTTCAGGTCACCACCGCTAGCATTGAGTCCACCCGAGGCTTGGAAACCCTCCACGTTTCTGCCCGCAGCGTTGAGTCCACCTGCGATCTGAAAACCATCTACATCGCCACCGACGATATTGCCTACCCCAGCAAGTTGCGCGCCCCGTGCTTCAATGCCTTTAATGTTCAACATCCCACCCAATTCGAGCCCATCAAGCTTCGTATGGTAACCCGCAATAATATTGAGGGAAAGGTTCGTTGTAATATTGCGGTTCAGGTCTTGAAATCCGGCAGTACTTATCCACGGGATCAGTGAAATTGTCATAGGCAGATGTAAATCGCCCCCTTTCGGGGTTGGTGGTGTAACATCACCATTCCTTTTTAAGGGGGATGATAATTCCAAGCTGCCGGCGAGTTGATGTCGGATAGTGTTGGTAATTTGGGAAAGCAGCCCTTCGTTGTTGATCACCGTCGGATCAATCCCTTGATTGTTCAACAGTGAAATATATTTCCCGTTATAAAAGACACGGGGCGTAATCTGTTGTGGGTAGTGTTGCTCTTCGGGCAGGCGGGAATACCAATCTTCAATGCCTCGTGTTACATAATCCAGTAGCCCCAACACCGTGACAGTCCCATCGGGACCTGCTGCGCCTTTCCCACCCCCCCGTTTACGAGGGGCAGGGGGGTAGCCGCCGCTCAACCCTTTGAGTAGGAAGTAGGTGAACAGTCCATGTTTCAGACGTGGAACTTCAGGTGCCCACTGGTTACTATCACACGCGGTGAAGATGATGTTGCTCTCTTCACTATATCGGGATAACGCTGCAACGAAGTGCGCCTTCGGTGCCAGGCGGCACGCATCAACGATGACGAACCGATGTTTGGCGTTTGCGCCGTTGAGAATCGCAAATAGATCTTCGAGGCTCAGTCCACTGTCCATGAGTGGATCAGTGATATCCATCGGCAGAAAATAACCTGTTCCATCGACATCCTCTCCGTGCCCGGATAGGTATACAGTCAACAAGTCTACCGCTTCCAGCTGGGCATGGCGTTGGAGTTGTTCAATCACATTCGCCTTCGTCGGCTGAATCAGGCTATCGGGTGTCATCAACGTCACATTGACGCCAGCATCTTGGAGCACCTGTGCAACCGCTTTGGCATCATCGGCGGCATACTTGAGCGATTGGAAGGGGGACGGATAGGTATCTACACCGATAACAACCGCCCAATGTCGCATGTTAACACCGCTTGCGGCACCGAGCTGGAAAGTGCCACCACCGGCAAGTGCCAACCCCTTCCGGCTCACCTCCATCATCTGTCCTTTTATCGTTATGAGGGTTAATGTTTCGTTTTGTTGCGGCATCAAGTCGGCAGGGAGAAACACCTCATCGAAGCGATTCTTTGGCCCCTCAAGGACAGGTTGCCACGCCAAATTCCACTGTTTGTGGTCGTTCTGGACGTGCTGAACGAGTTGTCGATAGGTCAGTTTGTCGGACCATTGTGCCCCAATCACCTGATTTGTAGGATTTTGCGAATGGGAAAATACCCGCCGATAGATGGAATAGGTCATAGCACTGACAGGCAGATAGGTTTTGCCAATCGGGATGCGAAGTTCGTGAACGACCTGATTGTAGGCGGCAGCCGCTAACAGCAGCGCAAAGGCAGCGGATTCATCTAAGATGTCCTCTGTATGGCTCACAGTCTGTGTAGGTTGAACAATCCCCATTGGGGTATCCGTCATCGGCGTACCTTTGGGTCGCCCCAAACGAATCTCTCGGAGTATGTCGCCGGAGTAGCATGTGTCGATAATGCAGGAGACCTGCCGCGTCGGGAGCTCTTGGAGTAGGATATTGAGTTCATCATCTAAAAGATATGTTTTCGGCGATGCCAGATTCGCATCCACAGGCAGCAGGGCTTCGTCGTTCCGATCCGGGTATCGTCCTTTCGCTTCATCCCCCGGAAAAGTTCCGAGTTTGTCAATAATCTGTGTCCCGTGTCCGCTAAAATAGAAGAGTAGGCTATCGGAAGGGGTCAGGCGTCGGCTGAGTTCTCGGAATTTGCGCTGAATCTCCGCTTTATTCGGATTGGGGAGGATGTGCATCTGTGCCTGTGTGACGCCGTGCGCCGCTAGGATCGCCTCCATTAGTTTCAAGTCGTTTGGCGGAGCGTCAAGCCGCAAATTTGGATTTTCATAGTCCCAAACGCCTACGAGGATAGCGTGTTGTTCGGCCTGGATGGACTGTGAAAAGATTACGAAGAAACCACAAACCAAAAGAAACCATCGAACCGTTGGCTCCAAGCTATTTTGCGCCATTCCGTGCTCCTTTCGTAAAATTTTCCAGCAGCTCTGAAAAACGTTGGCGTTTAAGTGATAATTTCTCCGTCATGGCATCGCGTTTGGCCGCGGGCAGCTCTCCCAATTTGAGTCGAGATTGGTAGAGTTCGACCAGTTTGGCGTGCATCGCGAGATCGTTGGGATGTATCTTCAAGAACGTTTCAACCGCTTCGATTGAGGCAGAGATCTGCCCTGCGTCTGTTGGTTCGGGTACAATGAGAAATTCCAACATCCCTTCCGCGGAAAGTGGCGGGGTGATGTGGCCTGCATTTTCACTACCCTTTTGTGAGCCCCATTCCACCGACGGGGTGAGTGGGAAAAAAATCGACACAATGAGTAGCAACAGTCCCACCACACCGACAGCAGACGGCACCCACACCGGCACAGGCGTTTGCAGCCTATCGCGTATTTCCAGCCACACGGAACGGCGTCGAACGGGCGGAAATGGAGGTGCTTCCATTGAGATAGAACCCTCTCGAACAGCACCGGCAAAATCTTCTAGCGATTTCCCTGTCTCCTGCAAGATTCTATATTTCCGCTCACATTCCTCGCATCCAAGGAGGTGTTCCCGAATCTGATGGGACAACTCCTCACCAATGGAGCGGAGTAACTTTTCCTGTACTTGATTACATTTCATCGTTCTTCAACCTCCTTATCAAAATTCAACCGTAAGACCAATATAGGGGATACGTGGGAATTGCTGTGCTTCAAAGATTTCAGGCTCTTCGATTTCGACCTCTTCACCTTGGACTTCAAGCGGCTCATCCGGGGTAAAGACGAATTTCACGATATTTTTCCGGTTGTAGACGTTCAGAATATCGAGGAATCCACCTACCTGTAAGCCCATAAAGTCGAATTTGTAACTCACCCGGAGATCCAGTTTGTGGTACGGGGTTAGCTCGGCGGTGACGGATTTATCAATATCCGCCAAAAGCGGGTTCAATCCGCGAGTTAGGGGATCCTGAACCAGCACGACAGAGCTGATTGGCACCTCGGATGTTCCGTTCAAATACTGCCACTTCGCGCCGATTTCAAATTTAGGTGTAAAGCTATAGTTAGCAACAACACTAACAATATTCGTGTTATCAAAGAAATAGGGTTGATAGGTCTCCCCCGGATTTTCACGCCGCTCAGCGTGTGTGTAAGCGTACGAAATCCAACCGAAGAATTTATCTGGCACACGGTGCCGCAGGAACGCCTCTACCCCGCCAACATACGCAGTCCCCTGATTCAGATAGTTCGCTATCTTATCCACTGTGACCAATTTCTGCATATCCTTGTAATAGGTGGCAAACTTGAACTCCGTCCCAGCTGAGAGCTCGCCTTCAAGTTCCATGATATAGTGCCGTGCGAGGCTCGATTCCAACGCAGAATTCCCGTTCTCCGATAGTATCTGATGCGGTTGTGGGCTCTGTTCATAATGTCCATACGCGAATCGGAGATTGGAACTCCTCGGCAGTGCAAAGCTTAAGCTTCCTCTTGGTTGAATGGAAAGCTGCTCTGTCACATCCAGATAATCCAACCGCACCCCCAGCGCACCGGATAGAAAGGGCAACGGGTCATATCGTCCCTGTAGGTAGCCCTCAGCACGGAAGAAATCGTGCCCGAATTCGTAGTGATTTTCTTCGATACCGACTAATTCCTGTTGCTGCCCCTCCACAACGGTTTCTTCTATCACTTCCCCAGTTTCATCAACAATTAGGGCAACCCTTTCTACACGATCCCCGCGCTCTTCATATTGTGGGATTCTGCTGTCCTCGAAACTGTTGGCAGGAGTGAAGGAGAGGAGAAATCCCGTTTCCAATGCAGCAGGCGTATCTTCACTACCAATATCGTCAGGACGCCGGTTTAATCTGTAGGATATGTCCTCCCTAAGCGTATAGACCGGAACCTTAATGTTTATGTCGTAGTGACCGTAGTCTACTTCAGACACAAGTTCTCCATCCGAATCAAATTCATACGACTCCGTGATGGGTGCCTCAAAGTCGATAGTGAGAAAATTGAACGAACGGGTGAGCGAAAGCTGGGAGGTGAGATTTTCAGTGAAATTTGAACGGAGATGGATACCTTGCGCGTTAAATCCGTTTTTGAAAAAGGCAGAGGCGCGCCCCCCTTCAAATACCTGTGTTTCTTCGTCTACTTGACCTTCCCCCACTTCTGTAACCTCTACGGATGTTGCTTCGTCAACGTGGAAATGGTCAGTTGCAGCAAAACTGTTGAGTGTCAGACGATGCTTTTCACCGAGGGGATAAGCAAATTTGAGTTGATAATCCGAAAAGTAGGGAAACTGCTGTCCATCAATGAATCGTCCAACAATGAGATCGATGTAGCTCCGTCGTCCGGCAATCGAAACGTATCCCTCGTCCCCAATGCTGCGTTCAAGCATCCCTTCGGAATAGAGGATATTCAGGTTAAATTTACCGCTTATCCCTTCCTCTAGGTTATCGCGGGAGTGGATGTCTAACACCGCCTGCGAATCTAGCCCGAATTCCGCCCCATATCCGCCGGCATAGATGTCAATTTTATCAATAACTTCCGAACTGACGGTTGAGAGGAGGCCACCCCAGTGAAACGGATATCCGAGGGGTGTCCGGTCAAAATAGTAGAGATTAGAACCCGGTTCACTTCCCCGGATATAGAGAATGCCGAAATAATCGTTAGGTATACCGATGCTCGGCAGCGTCGTCAACCCTTTGAGGGCGTCGTTACCAACGCCGGGGATGCGTCTTAGTTCGCTTCCACGGATGTCTTTTCGACTAATCGTTGGCGGGAGGCGTTCCCCCTCAACAATAACCTCTTCTAGCATGAGCACCTCGCCGAGGTACAGCGTCACTTGAATTGTGTGACCTGCAGTTACCGCTATATCGGTTTCTGTAGGGGTGTCGTACATTTCGTGCGTTATTGACACGGTGTAGGTGCCTGGGGTGATTTCTATAAACCAGAACTTCCCTTCCGTATCGGTCCTTTGGCGTTCATCGGTTCCAAGGATATGAACTTCTGCGCCGACCACCGGTGTGTTGGTGCTTCCATCATAGACCGTGCCTTCAATGGTCCCTGTTTGGGCCAGTGCTGCAAGCGGGAGTAAGAGAATTAGCAATAAAGGAGCGAAGAACAGATATAAACTCGCCCGCCCTACTAACAAGAGGTGTTTCACTACTGTTTTACTCCTTCCGTTTTATTTTTGTATCAATCAGGATTTACGCACCCCAGATTGTAGTGAACGCAGATCTGCGTTCACTACGAACTACAGTGGATGACGAAACATAAAGGTGCTCAACTGCGTAAGCTCTATCAATATCCATTCTCAATGAAATAGGGTGCCAAGTGTGTGGCGAGTTGTTCTCTCGCGTGATACAGACGGCTTTTAACGGTTCCTTTTCTAATGCCGAGCCTCCCTGCGATTTTTTTCACCGAGAGTTCTTCAATGTAGAATAGCCAAACCACCTGTTGATGAATCAGGGGAAGTTCCGAGATTGCGTCTCGAACAACCGCCATTCGCTCTTGAGAGAGGAGATCTGTCTCTGGTGCACGGGAATCTGATGGTATCCGCTCAGTCCCAAAATTTTCGTCGTCAAGACTGCCAAGTGCACGTCTGGCAGCGGTTCCTTCACGGCGTGACCAATTCCGAACCACATTTTTTCCAATCTGATGGAGCCACGCCAGAAATGCCGTTTCGGATTCGTCCGGGACCAGCTCGCGGTTTTGATGCGCGATCAGGGCGACTTCGTTGCTGATATCTCGGCGGTCTTCGGGCTGGCTATGCTTATAGTAGACACGACAGAGTTCATCAACAAATTGCGTAATCTGGCCGTGATATTTTCCGATATCCCTTGCCACAATGTCCTCCTACCCTTTTTAGTGTTGGGTGGACCAAAATGGTTCATTGGACAACTGCTTTTCTTCCGAAGTTTTTCATGGTTTCTCACCTGAATTTGTGATAACATCTCAAGAAATATATGGTGAATCCTAAAAATAAACAGACACTTGCGCTCCCCGGTAGGCGAGGTTTCCTAATCTCGCCAATTGGCAGTGTCTAATTAATTCTAAAATCTACCATATATAACTTACCACAAGGTAGAGGAAAAGAGAAACAAATGGGAACAAACATACAAGATAGAATCATCGACGCACATATCCACGTTTGGACAGACGACTTTGAAAGTTATCCATTGGCCCCCGGCTTCGATCCAAGCGACCTTTGGCTGCCTTCCTTCACCCCGGCGCAGCATTTCGAGTACAGTCGTTCGCTCGGTAAAGTCCGGATCAACCTCGTCCAGATGACGTGGTACGGTCTAGACCACAGTTATATCATAGATCTGATCGCCAACGCTCCGGACACCTTTGTGGGAACAGGCATCGTCCCAGCCGTGACGGATGTGTCGCTTGCCAGTCCGGACAAAACAATGATTGCGTTATCCCATCGAGGCATCTACGCCTTCCGCGTGCGTGGAGGTAAGAGCGCGCGTATGCCGATAGGCGATGTTACCCGATGGCTCGACTATCCGGGGTACGAGGGGATGTTTGCAGCGGGGGCAGCGTACAACCTTGCTTTGAGCTTCCTGATGGGACTTGACGATTTGCCGGACTTGGATCGGATGTGCACCCGTTTCCCTGAAACTCCCGTGATTCTGGATCATATCTGCGGCGTGAGGATACGAGACGGTGTCTTCCCCAAAGAAGATATTAAAACGCTCTGCGATATGGCAAGACACAAGCGCGTAATGGTCAAACTGGGGCCCTTTCAGGCGTTGGGAGATGGGAAGGCTCCGTATCTGGATCTCTTGCCGTTGATTCGGCGGGTGGTGGACGCCTTTGGTCCTGAACGGTGTATGTGGGAAAGTGATAGCGGAGGTCCCGTGGTAATGAGCGACCCACATAACGATTTTCCCGCGGCAATCGCGCTCATCAACGACCACGCTGATTTTCTAAGCGATTCGGACAAAGAGCAGATCCTTTTCAAGACAGCGGAAGATTTCTTCTTTAACCGCTAAAGTGTATTACACGATTTCTTAACATGAGCCAAAATCTCAATGGAAGGATACTACCATGAAAATCACCGATGTTGAACTTACCTATTTAGATGTTCCCTTCACGCAACACACGAACGAGCACATGCAGTATTGGCTGCCGCACTGGCACATTGTCCAGATCTGCAAACTCACCCTCGACAACGGTGTGGTCGGCTGGGGCGAAACGATCCCCAACTACACTTGGGCGAGAGTGCCGGACGACATTGAAGAACGAATTGTGGGACGAGAGGCTGGAGATCTGTTGTGGGAGGACAGTTTGGGTGCCGGGGTCCAAATCGCACTCTTCGACGCGGTGGGCAAAGCTTTGAACACGCCCGCCTATCGCCTCCTAGGAACAAAAGTCCGAGAGTGGTGTCCGCTCTCTTGGTGGGCGATGGACATGCCCCCGAAAGATTGGGCGCAACAGTGTGCCGATGCAGCTGAACAGGGCTATATGTCCTCCAAACTCAAAGCACGGACATGGTATGATCTACACGCAGCCATCCAAGCTATCATCGAAGATGTACCCCCGCAGTTCAAGCTGGATCTGGATTTCAATTCAACCTTGGCAAACGCAGCCAATGCCGTCGAGTTCCTCAAGACCCTCGAACAGTATGAGCAGGTCGCTATGATTGAAAGTCCGATCCCGCAGGGCGATGTCGCAGGAAACAAACAGATTCGCCAACGTATTAACCGGCCTGTGGCAATGCACTACGGCTCCCCACCCATCCTGACCACGCTGCATGAAGACGTGGCGGATGGCTTCGTTATTGGCGTCGGCGCGCACCATCTGCTGAAACAGGCAACCGTTTGTGAAGAAGCGAACAAACCCTTCTGGTTGCAGCTCGTCGGCACCGGCATTACCACGACATGGGCTGCCCACCTCGGTGCCGTATGCGTTCAAGCCAAGTGGCCCGCGATTACCTGCATGAACATCTGGGAGAGCCAACTCATCATGGAACCGATCGAGCTGCGCGGCGGCTTCTACCGCGTCCCGGAAAAGCCCGGAATCGGCGTGGAGGTTGACGGTGAAGCCGTGCAGAAATACAAGGTGGACTACTCCTTCGTAGACACACCCCGTCATGTCTATCGCTATACTCGCGCAAGCGGAGAGACTACCTACTACGGTTGCGGCAAACAGGAACTCCACGCAATCTATCCGAATGATGCCATGCCGACTTGTGAGGCGGGATCTAATCTGGAGGCTGTTCCCGATGACGGCAGCGATGGGTTTAAGGAAATCTATAATGCCGTACAGGATGGCAGCACCGTGCGACGGTTAGAGAAATAACTGTGAGGTGTTCATACACATTCTCTGTGAGAGTGGCATCCTTGCCACGACTCCCCTCAATTTGGGAAACAATCGGGATCAGGAGATTCCTCTCACCGGTGTCTGTGCCTGCATTATGCTATTGACTGAATTATGAACACCCTTGAAATAACTGTGAGGTTAAGAAATGAAATATCGAAGGATGGGAAGAACAGGCTGGCAGATCAGCGAAGTCAGCCTCGGCGGGGCGTACCTGATGGGAAATGACCCCGAACGTGCCCAAGAGCACACAAATGAAGTGGTAAAACACGCACTCGAATTGGGGATTAACTATATCGACACCGCTCCGCTCTACGGCAAGAGCGAGGAACTTCTAGGCGGCGCGCTCGAAGGCGTAGCAGAACACTTTTATGTCGCCACCAAAGTCGGTTTTGATCCCCCGAACTTTGATTATCGCCGAGATAGCGTTCTCTGGAGTATCGAACGGAGCCTGCAGCGAATGCACATACCAAAACTGGCAACGGCACAAATCCATGAGGTCAACCTGGCCGGTTGGGAACGAATCACAGAACCGGGCGGAACGCTTGAAGGCTTGAGGGAAGCGCAGAAACGCGGATTCTGCGAAAGAATCGGGATCACGGGCAGGGCCATCCCGCTCTTGGCAAAACTCGCGGACACCGGAGAATTCGATACAATGCTAGTATATCACGACTATCACCCATGCTCGCAACGGGCAGCAAAAGCAGTGATTCCATCAGCAGCCGCCCACAATATGGGGATTGTTGTTGCCACACCGTTGGCGGGCCTGTTGTTCGCCGACGAACCCCGGCGGTCAGAGGCGGTCGCAGCGATATCAGATGAAGTAGAGCGGAAACGCGTCCAGCGCGTCCACGAACGACTTCAGGACGTACCGGGAACACACGCACAGAATGCGTTCCAATACATCCTCACCGATCCGCGGGTAACGACCGTTTCCAGCGGCGCAGCCAATATCGCTGAATTGGAAGATGTCGCCCAAGCGTCGGAAATGGGGCCGCTGTCATCAACCTTGCGTCAGGAATTGGACAAGATTACATGAAATAGGGGTTACACACTTCAGTTTGTAGTAGCGCAATTCATTGCGCGTCTCGTTACCATGGATGTTCAACACTTTTTTGTCCGTTCCATAGGGGAACTGTGCTATAATTTTGGTAAATTATCCTCAAATCGTTCATTTCTATTAGGACTTACGAACCTCTGTAGGGAACAACGATCGTTGTTCCCTACGAATTGCAACGGATGGGGCACCATTACGAGGCATTGAAGCAGCACGTAGGTTGGGTTGAACAGGTCAAAGTGAATTCCTATCAATGCCCATAACGGTTCTACCTTTTAACAACCCCGTTTTATAAATAGATATAGTGAAACCCAACGACCAATCTAAAAGCCCCAGCGGGGCGACATGTGTATAGTAATGCCGAACCGTTACACCCCCAAGCCCCAGCGGGGCGATATATGCCATTTGTTTGAATCGCTTTATGAGCACCCCACAGTTATCTATAAGGAAACACTCTTTATGTTTAAACGTTATTTCATTTCCTATTTGATTGGACTCTGCAGGCAGCATCGCATCGCACCCATCATTTTATTGATATTCATCGTTGGTTCCCAAAACATATCCGCCCAACAACAGATTGCCCTAGATACCTACGCCATTTTTGAACAGAGCTGCCTTGTATGTCACGGCCCTAACGGTGCCTATAAAGAATCCCTCCTAATAGAACACAGCGCACTCATTGAAAAAGGTTCGGTTGTCCCGGGAAACCCCGACGCCTCTGAACTGTATAAACGGCTTATAACCACAGAAACAGCCAAACGGATGCCACTCGGACGACCCCAACTGCCCCCTCAGTCAATTAACACAATCCGTAATTGGATTCTATCCGGTGCTCCCGACTGGACCGCACCCCCGATAACCGATGGTGACTTCATCTCTCCTACCAAAATACTCAATACCATTGAGACACACCTGATGACACTTTCATCGTTTGACCGTGCCTATGCCCGGTATTTCACAATGACACACCTCTATAATGCAGGGGAGCCTGTGGGGATACTCCAAGAATACCGTAAAGCACTCTATAAACTGGTCAACAGCCTCTCATGGGGCAGCACAGTTATCAATCCAACGCCTATTGACGCACAAGAGATCATCTTCTACATTGACCTAAGACACTACGAGTGGGATCGAAATGATGGTTGGACGCAGATAGAAGCGGAATATCCCTATCACATCGCGTTTGACGCACCAGAACAGACAGCACTGAAGGCACAACTGACGCGGTTACAGGGGGAGATGCAAGCGGATATACCAGCTATCCATGTCGATTGGTTTGTCGCACAAGCATCTTTACCCCCACTGTATCATGATTTACTCTCTCTCCCCTTGACAGATAGAGAGTTAGAGACCCGATTGGAGGTCGATGTTGTCCAAAACCTGCTTACTGCCCCGGGTGTGCGTGTCTGGCGGGCTGGCACCAACGATTCGGGTGTCTCTAATAGTAACCGTGTTGTAGAACGCCACACCTCTCGCTATGGCGCGTATTGGAAGAGTTACGACTTTGCAGGGAGTGTCGGCACACAGAACATCTTCACCCACCCGCTCTCATTCACCCATGATGGTGGGGAAGTTATCTTCAGCCTTCCCAACGGGTTACAGGGATACTACATTACCAATGCGTCAGGCTTCCGTCTGGACGAAGCACCGATAAATATTGTATCCAACCCCGCTGCGAGTGACCCAACGGTTCGGAACGGACTCTCCTGTTTCGGTTGCCACACAAAGGGTATGAACACCTTTGAAGATGAGGTGCGTGCCGTGATAGAGAGCAATGCCACCCCAGCGTATGACAAAGCACAAGCACTAAGACTATACGTCGCACAATCAGAGATGGACGCACTCGTAGGTGAAGATATGGATAGGTACAGGGTTGCCCTTGAAGCGACAGGGGGTAAGGTTGCCGACATTGAACCTATTCAACGGTTTCATGAGGCGTTTCAGGGACCGGTGGACGCTGCGTATGCTGCTGCGCTGGTTGGGTTAGAGACCGAAGCGTTCTTGGAAAAGATACGTGAGAATGTGGGATTACAGAACGTGGGTCTGTTGGTGTTAGACAGCCCAAATGGGAGTATGAAACGGGATACATGGACATCAAGCTTTACTAGCATCCTTTTTGCGTTGGATTTTCCAAAGTTAGTTGATAAGCCTCCGATTGTGATACCGCCGGAGCAGCTACCGGGTGCTATTGTTCATATCCCTGACACAAACCTCCGCGCTGCGATTGCAGAGGAACTTGGTAAAAGTCCCAATGCCTCTATTACTGCGGAAGATATGGAAAGGTTGGAAGAACTCAAGGCGAATACCGGAGACATCCGTGATTTAACAGGCCTTCAATTTGCCACAAATCTAAGAGACTTACGGCTTGGTGATTGGAGCTGGAAAAAAAAGAATCAGATTTCTGACCTCACACCGATAGCTGGATTAATCAATCTGCGCGAACTCTGGCTTGACGAGAACCCTATAGTAGATTTCGCTCCTCTAAAGGGTTTAAAAAATCTTGCTAAACTGGTATTTCGCATCACTCCAGTATCCGACCTGTCCCCCCTCGCCGGATTAACCAACCTAAGGACTATGTATTTTAACGTAACCAAAAACGTATCTGACCTGTCCCCCCTCGCCGGATTAGTCAATCTGAGGACTATGCACTTTTCCGATGGCAACGTGTCCGACCTATCGCCACTTGCTGGATTAACCAACCTAGATGACCTTCTCATATTTAGCTCTCCCATATCCGATTTATCATCTCTCGCGGGTCTAACAAGTCTGGAGAGGATCACAATTGGCGGTGCAGAAATCTCAGACCTTACACCTTTAGCGGGATTAACCCACTTGGAACTGCTGAAAATCGAGGCTAACAAAATATCCAACCTCTCACCGCTTGCAGGGTTAACCGGATTGAATCATCTGAGTCTTGAACGCAACGACATATCGGATATATCACCGCTTGCAGGGTTAACCGGATTGAATCATCTGAGTCTTAAACGCAATGACATCTCGGATATATCACCGATTGCGAGATTAACCGATTTGAAATGGCTAGATCTGTCAGACAACAACATTTCTGACCTTTCACCCTTGGAGGAATTACGCGAGAATATAGAACTCATTTGGCACAACAATCCGGGGTTCCCAAAAGGAGGACCGAAAATAGAGGGACCATGGCTATGGGTTTTGCTACCGGATATCGAACTAGATAGCGACACGGATTTACTCTCAGAAGCGAGTGAGGGTCGGGTAGCGGAGGTAGAGATCTCCACCCATGGAGCAACGGAGGGGAAGGCGGTCAACGATGATGTGTGGACCGCCTACAGGCTCCCGCCGTCGGGAGGTAATAACATTGGAGATATGTTGAAAGAATCTATCCGTGACGGAGTTATCTATGGCACTGTATCTCTCCATTCACCACAGCAACAGGAAACAACAATATACGTCGGTAGTGAGGATGAGTCAAAGGTCTGGCTCAACGGAATTTTGATTTACCAGAATCTCCGTAGACGTGGCGCTGATGATTACCAAGAATTTTTCCCTGTCACGCTCAAGCCGGGGAGAAATGTCTTGTTAATAGCGGTTGAAATCATTGGTAACAATGGTAGTGTTTTTTTGGGGTTTGAACCCGGCACCGAATATACGGTGTCAATGGGTGTCGGCTACGCTTTTTCCCAGACCCCAATCCATACAGGCGACACCTTTACCCTCGACATCCTTGCAGAAAATGTCTTCGACATGGCAGGTTGGCAGTTTGACATCGCCTTCGATCCCAACACTCTTGAAGCGGTCAACGTAACCGAAGGCGACTTCCTGAAGATGGGTGGCAGCACAACTTTCTTTCAAGGTGGAAGTATTGACAATGCAGCGGGTAAAATCACAGGGCTCAACGCGGCACGGCTCTCCGCTCAGGGTGCAACTGGCACCGGTTCCTTGCTCCAAGTTAACTTCAAGGCGAAATTGGGAGGCGAAACAAGGGTGGAGCTGCAGAACTTCCAATTCGGCTCTGTCACCGGCGATATTATTCCCGCCGGACCCCATGAAATCACTATCACCGTGGAGGGCCGCCTTGCGACCGGGGACGTAAATCGAGATGGACGGGTGACCATTCTGGATCTGATTCTCGTTTCACAGCAGTTGGGGAAACGGGTGCCCGCCGGATCACCGGTGGATGTCAACGGCGATGGTGTTGTCACCATCCTCGACCTCATCTTTGTGTCAGGACAGATTGGTAGCACCACTGCGCCCGCCGCACCCCCCTTAAGCCCCCCGCTTGTACCCACTATGTCTCTAACCCCCTCGCCTGCGGGGGGGAAAGGGGGGGTAAATCCTGCGATGATAGAAGCATGGATCGTACAGGCACGGTTGGAAGATGATGGTTCACTTGCCTTCAAAGAGGGGATTGAGAATCTCGAAAAGCTACTCGCCTCGCTGATCCCTGAAGAGACCGCGTTGCTCGGCAACTATCCGAATCCGTTTAACCCGGAAACGTGGATATCGTATCAGTTGGTAACCCCCGCAGATGTGACGCTGACGATTTATGATATGAACGGGGGAGTCGTCCGGCGTTTAGCGGTAGGATACCAACCCGCGGGTATCTATCAGAGTCGCAGCCGTGCGGCCTATTGGGACGGGCGGAATCAACTGGACGAGCCTGTTGCCAGTGGTCTCTATTTTTACACGCTGACAGCGGGCGAATTCACAGCAACGCGGCGGATGCTGATACTCAAGTAAAGTTTGCCCTGCTTTGGCGTATGATATAATAATTCGGTCCATGTAAAAAGAAAGTAAAAAATATAAACGAAATCGTAGGGGCGGGGTTTCCCCGCCCATCTGGTAGGTCCTTTGTTTTTCGCTCCAGAGGAGCGATATGTCTATAGAACCGCAATAGGGTGGATACCCGCGCTCCAGAGGAGCGCAATGTGTATAGCCAGGGCCAAGCAATGCCAATAAATCAAAATCCTAAGAACGGATTGGCGAAGTCGGAACCGAGCGGGTTTTATAACTAGCAACTTGCGTTTCATTAGCGTTATAGTCAGTTTCACAGGGATAATCCTGTTAATCCTTTAATCAAGAGAATCCTGATTCAGACAGACAAAACAGCGACACTGCAACTAGCAACTTGCGTTATTATAGAACTCTTGAATGCAATCGGCTCCATGGGATGGCTGTTACGGCATACGAAGTATGCCTACTACTTTGAGAAACCTACCAAAAACCCCAGTGGTCCGTAATCGCCTCAAGTACGTAGGTTGGGTTGAACGGAACTGATGAAAAATGATACGCATAACAAGTGCGGTGAAGGAGCGATTCCGGTTGAAAACTCACAAGTCCAGTGAAACCCAATATTTGACCTGTCGTTGATAGGGACTTAGCTTTAACCGTTCAACCCAATCTACGATACTGAAGTAATGAAAGGAGGACAGCTTATCATGAGTGTCGAAAGAACGGTAGAAAAGGAAGTTCGTGTACAACCGACAGCGTACATCGAGGATATTCCACCATTGAAACACGGTGACCGGCTCACGCGGGCGGAGTTTGAGCGGCGTTATGAGGCGATGCCCCACCTGAAAAAAGCGGAACGGATCAAAGGAGTTGTGTACATGCCATCACCTGTACGAATAGATCTTCATGGCAGACCCCACGCTCAAATTATGGCATGGTTAGGAGCGTACTGGATAGCAACACCTGGTGTTGACTTGGCAGATAACAGCACAGTTTATCTGGATTCCGACAATGACCCCCAACCCGATGCACTGCTACGGATAGAACCTGCACAGGGGGGACGTTCCCGAATTATTGATAAAGGGTATGTAGAGGGCCCACCGGAATTAATCGTCGAAATCGCCGGCACCAGTGCAGATTACGATTTGCGGGACAAGTTTGAGGTTTACCAGCGGTGTGGTGTGCAGGAATATATTGCGTGGCAGACGCAGGAGAGACGTCTCGACTGGTTTCAGCTCGTCAATGAAGAGTATGTAACGCTTGCCCCCAATGCGGAGGGAATCATTGAGAGTCGAATCTTTCCCGGTTTACGCTTGGCAGCAGCAGCACTGATAGAAGGAGACCGAGCAAAGGTCTCATCAGAATTGCAGGCAGGACTACAGACCACCGCTCATGCAGCATTTGTAGAACGGTTAGCAAAAGCGTATCAAGATTTACCAGATTAAAGGATTAACAGGATTAAGAAAAGAAAACCCGTTTTCGCGTTGCCGTGTTAATCCTCTCAACCTGAATATCCTGATTCAGATATTTTTTTCAGGAGGTGAAAGGAATATCCTATGCCAAACCACGACATCCGCATCCAGTTAGATCTCAAAATTCCCATGCGCGATGGCGTTCGGCTTTACGGTGCCTTGTACCGTCCGGCCACGGGTGATAAATTCCCGGTGCTGCTCATCCGATCCCCCTATAGTACCCAACACCCGCGTTATGTGGATTGGGCGGTGCGCTTCGCACAGAACGGCTACGCAGTGGTGATGCAGGACTCGCGTGGACGCTACGATTCGGAGGGGGTGTGGCGCCCCTACATCAACGAGACAAACGACGGTTATGACACACAACAGTGGCTGGGTGCCCAACCGTGGTGCGACGGACATATCGGGACCTTCGGGGTTTCTTATCCCGGATTTACGCAGATTCTACCGGCGGCTCTCCGGAGTCCCTACGTCAAGGCACTCGTCCCGATTGCCAATCAAGAAGACAATTACGGTCACATGCGGTATAACGGTGTTTTGCAGCTCCAGAATGCTATGAACTTCATCTGGCTTGGCAATCGCACAAACCAGAACGCCCCGCGAGATCTCATCGATTGGGAGGAGGTCTATCAACGGTTGCCACTGATTTCCGCCCTTGACAGTATCGGTGATCGTCCGTTTTATCGAGAGGTGATCCGACACAACGCCTTTGACGATTTCTGGAAATCCTACAGTATGAAGTACAGGTATGCTGAAGTTGAAACACCTGCATATTTTATCACCGGGTGGTACGATAACCTCGTTCATGAAGGCTTCAAGTGTTTCACCGGTTGGACGACACAAGCCCGGGCACCGGCTAGGCAGCGGACAAAACTGTTGGTGGGTCCATGGACGCATTCTGCGATTGGCAGCCCCGAACCGTTTGGCGATATCGATTTCGGTTCAAATGCAGCGGTGGATATTCCGGCAGCTCACCTGCGTTGGTACGATCAGCGGCTAAAAGGGATTGATACCGGCATTGACGACGAACCTCCCATCCGAATCTTCGTGATGGGAGCGAACATCTGGCGCGACGAGTATGAGTGGCCGCTAGCGCGGACGCGATATACCAAATTTTACCTTCATAGTGGGGGACGCGCCAACTCCCTCCACGGCGACGGCAAACTGACAGTTCAACCCCCACAAGGTGAACCAACAGATTCCTTCATTTACGATCCCGAAAATCCCGTTCCCACCGTGGGCGGTCAGAGCATGTTTATTGATAACACGGGTCCGCAGGACCGGCGATCTGTGGAACGTAGAGACGATGTATTGGTCTATTCCACACCCACGCTCACCGAGGATGTGGAGGTCACAGGACAGATTGAGTTGACGCTCTATGCCTCCTCTAGTGCGCCGGATACCGATTTCACTGCAACGCTCGTCGATGTGCACCCCCCTTTATCCCCCCGCAAGCGGGAGGAAGGCGGGAAAGCGATTAACATCTGCGAAGGCATTGTACGGACGCGATTCCGCGAGTCTTATGAAGCACCAACATTGATCGAACCCGACGCTATCTACCCGTACAAGATCATCCTCTGGGAAACGAGCAACCTCTTCAAGGCGGGGCACCAAATTCGTGTTGAAATCTCCAGTAGTAATTTCCCGCGCTTTGACCGGAACCAAAACACCGGCAGCACACCGGGCTTAGACACCGAAATGGAGTTAGCGCACCAGACAATCTATCACAGCACACAATATCCTTCTCACATCACATTACCAGTAATTCCAAGATAACGATGACCAATCATAACACAATGCGAATCGGTGCGGATGTCGGCGGCACCTTCACCGATGTCGTCCTAATCGACGCTAGCGGAAACATTTGGACCCATAAAGTCCCTTCCACACCGCCCGACTTTGAACGAGCGGTACTGAACGCAATCGAGCATCTATTACGTATAACCGATGCAACCCCCCTGCGAAGGGGGGAAAGACAAGGGAGCCCTTCGCCTCCCCCCTTGTCAGGAGGGTCAGGAACAACAGTCAGCGAAGTCGCACACGGCACCACAGTGGCAACCAATGCCGTTTTGGAGAAACGAGGCGCGAAAACCGCTCTAATTACCACCAAAGGCTTTCGAGATGTTCTCGAACTGAGGCGCATTCGTGCACCCCAAATGTATGATCTGTTCTTTGAAAAGCCCCAAGCCCTTGTTGAACGCTACCTGCGCTTTGAACTGACGGAACGGATTTCTGCGTCCGGCGAGGTGCTGACTCCACTATCGGAGTCCGAACTGTGGCATCTCAAGGAGGAGTTGGAGAAAGAAGAGATTGAATCTGTAGCAGTTTGCACCCTCCACGCCTACGCCTTTCCCCAACACGAAAATGCGGTCGGTGATTTCTTGAGAGCGCAGCTGCCAGAGGTTCCGGTTTCTCTTTCATCTGAAGTCCTCCCGGAACGCAAAGAGTACGAACGTACCGCCACTACTGTTGTCAACGCCTACGTCCGTCCGGTCATGCAGCGTTACTTGAATGCAATGCGTAGCGGCTTGCAAGCGATGGGAATTGAAGGACCGTTGTTGATGATGCAATCGGCGGGCGGATTAACACCAGAGTCAGACGCAGCACGATTGCCGGTTTTTGTCTTGGAATCGGGACCGGCTGCCGGTGTATTAGCAGCTGGATTCACGGCACAACGACTGGAAATAGATAACCTAATTACGCTCGACATGGGGGGCACCACCGCTAAAGCCTCCATGATTGAAGATGGTGCAGTCGCTTACAGTCCAGAATACGAAGTTGGTGCCTCGGTCTCGGCAGGGAATCGCCTCGTCGGCGGGGGTGGCGAACTCATTCGCGCTCCGAGCATTGACATCGCTGAAGTTGGATCCGGCGGTGGCAGCATCGCGTATCTGGATGGTGCGGGCGGTTTACGCGTCGGTCCCCGCAGCGCAGGTGCCGTACCGGGCCCGGCTTGCTATCAGCGCGGAGGGACAGAACCGACCGTCACCGACGCCAATGTAGTGTTAGGCTATATTCGCCCCGGTGAGTTAGCTGATGGAGAGGTCAGCATCGATATTGAAGCTGCCCGACGAACAATCCACGACCATATCGCTGCACCTCTTAGAATGGATCTGCTTCAAGCCGCCGAAGGGATTCACCGGATTGCCAATGCCCGCACCATGCGGGCACTACGCGCGGTGTCTACCGAACGTGGACGCGATCCACGGGAGTTCGTCCTGATGGCTTTTGGAGGATCTGGTCCAATTCACGCAGCGGGGTTAGCGCAGGAGCTTCTGATCCGTCAGATTATTGTGCCGCCGCTGCCCGGTCTATTTAGCACTTTGGGTTTGCTTTTTTCCGGTATCGAGCATCACGATGTCCGCAGTTGTCTGCTCTCCGGCGAAACGCTCAATGCAAAGACTTTGGAAGGGATCAAAGTGGAGATGCAACGCAATATGCTCACTCAATTCGAGACCGAAGGCTATCCCGCCGACCAAGTGACACTGAGTTGCAGCGTTGACGTCCGTTTCAAGGGACAAGCCTCAGAGATACGCATCCCAGTAGCAGATGAACACCTTACCGAAGCAACCGTGCAAACACTATACACAACCTTTGAAACTGAACATGAGCGGCTCTATGGGCACCGATCGGATCCGGACAACCCGGTCGAAGTTGTGGCAGTTCGGTTAATTGGGCAGGCGGGCATACGCGGTCAACAAGGTGCCCTTAATCCGGCGGAACGCCTCGGAACGCGTGCATTGAGTCGGGAGGCTTATTTCGGCGCATCATGGGGAACCATTGATACTCCCGTCATCTCGCGTCACGATCTGGAAGAGAAAGGCACAACTGGTCCTCTGCTTATAGACGAATACGATTCAACCATCGTCGTTCCACCCGACTATCGCGGGTATCTGGATAGTGATGGAAATATTCTTATGAGTCCCGTAACTGAGTGATATAGAAACTATGTTAGTTCATTCGTTCATTATGACACTAAGAAAAATAGAACGCCATGACGCACAGAAAATATTTAAATCCTTGCGTCTTTGCGTTAAATAAATCCGCGTTTTCTGGTCTTCACGTTTCACACACGGAGGCATCTATGCAAATCAAAATTAGCCAAACGCCCCTGACCCTTGTACAAGGAGATATTACAAAAGAACAGGTTGATGCGATTGTCAACGCTGCGAATGAGCAACTTATGGGCGGTGGCGGTGTTGATGGTGCAATTCATCGCGCCGGGGGCCCGGCGATTATGGCGGAATGCAATGAAATCCGCGCTGAACAGGGCGGTTGTCCAACGGGGAGTGCAGTGATCACGACTGGCGGAGAGTTGCCCGCGAATCATGTCATTCACACTGTGGGACCGGTCTGGCGGGGCGGAAACGCAGGTGAACCCAACCTCCTCGCCAGTTGTTATCGGGAGAGCTTAAGCCTCGCCCTTGAGGGCGGCATCAAGACAGTTGCGTTCCCATCAATCAGCACAGGTATCTACGGCTATCCAATTGACAGAGCAGCCGGCGTTGCCCTCAATGCGGTGAAAGAATTCCTAGAAGGGCATGATGGGATCGAAGAGGTGCGTTTTGTTCTCTTTGACGATGCGACCTACGCAGGCTATGAGAACGCGCTCTCGGAGCTGGATGCTTAAAGGACATGATAAGTCTATGTCAAATCAACAACTTCCCTTATTTCCAACTACCGTCGTAGGCAGTATGCCGAGATCCGATTTTGTCCGTGATCTACTCGCACTAGAAAACGAACCGCTACGCTCTGAAGCCGAGACGCAAAAAGAGATGGATGCCGCTGTGCGATACATCATTGCGCTACAGGAAGTCGCAGGGATTGACATCATTTCCGATGGTGAGTGGCGGCGCCGTTCCTATATCGGTGTCATTGCAGACATCGCAAGTGGATTTGAGTTGAGTATGCACGAGGGGATGCACTGGACAACCGCAGTTGATAAAATACGCCTCAAGCAGCCGGGGGTCATCGCATCGGAAGCTGCATTTCTGAAGCAGCACACCGATCGATTGACAAAGGTGTGTCTCCCATCTCCATATCTATTGGGACAACGGATGTGGGATCCGGAAAAATCGCGGGACGCTTACCCAACACGCGAGGCATTCATGTATGATCTCGTCAAGATCTTGCGGAATGAACTTATCGCAATCAAGGATGCAGGGGCGACAGTCGCCCAGTTTGATGACCCACACCTATGTCTCTTTGTCGACGAGTCCGTCAGGGCGAGTTACGAGAATCCTGAACGTGAGATGGATTTGTGCGTTGATCTGCTGAATCAGATCATCAATGGTGTTGATGGGATCCAGATTGCCCTCCACCTCTGCCGCCGCAATAAAGGGCGTGATGGCTGGATTGGTGAAGGGGGATATGAGGCGATCCTACCCCACCTGAAACGGCTCAAAGTCGATCAGTACCTGATGGAGTTTACGATTCCGGTCGCCGGCGATCTTGCAGTGCTGAAGGAGATCCCCGAAGATAAGACCGTCGGTCTCGGCTGCGTCGATTGTCGGGGCGAGCATATCGACACGCCCGAAGAGATTGTCGCACGGGTTGAAAACGCCCTGCGCCACCTGCCCCCTGAACGTATCACCCTTAATCCAGATTGCGGATTCGCGCCCGGCAGTGCGGCAGAAATCCCCATCGACGAAGCATACCAGAAGTTGAAAAACGAAGCGAAAGCAGCCGAAATTCTTCGAGAAAGGTACGGATAGCGAAAACTCGATTATGCAGAACTTACAAGAGCAGCCGTTTACACGGCGATCGCTCATCCTGCCGATCTATTTCCCTGCCTTTCTGCTTTCCGTCGGCGGTGGCATTCTCATCCCAATCTTCCCTGAATACGCAAAATCTTTTAATCCCTCCTATAGCCTGATGGGGCTAGTTCTCGGTATGCAGGGCGTTGGAGTCCTGATCGCAGACGTGCCTGCCGGTATCCTGATCGAACGGACGGGCCGCAAGTCATCAATGTTAATCGGAGCCGCTGTGGTGGGATTATCTACCCTCGGTGTCGGACTTGCCCACACTGTCTCAGAACTGATCGTCTACCAACTGATTTCAGGAATTGGCAGCGCCCTGTGGACTATTGCGCGATATACCTATTTGACGGATGCTGTCCCCATTGAGGAACGGGGCAGATCGCTCGCAATGTTCGGTGGCGTCAGTCGGATTGGCACTTTCTTAGGGCCTGCGATTGGTGGTTTCATCGGTAAGCATTACGGTCTGAGTGCCCCATTTTTTGCTTGCACAGCGATTATGGGGGTCAATTTCCTGTTCTGTCTTTTCTTTATCCACGAAACAAAGCGTTCCTCAGTCCCCCCCTTAATCCCCCCGCCTGCGGGGGGAAAAGGGAGGCGGTTACACCTGAAACAGTTCATTGACATATTGAAGACACACTATCGGGCATTGCTCACGGCTGGATTGGGGCAGATCTGCGTCCAAACCCTTCGAGCCGGGCGACGCATTATTATTATTCTCTATGGACGCGATGTCATCGGGCTAGACCGCCAGACAGTGGGCCTGATCTTCAGCCTCTCCTCATTTATTGATATGGTAATGTTTCCGGTGGCAGGGTTTATTATGGATCGGTTTGGCAGGAGATACGCCATCGTTCCCTGTTTCTTCATTTTCGCAACAGGCATGGCGATGGTGCCTTTGACAGGTAGCTACTTGACCCTACTAATCGCAGGTATTGTGATGGGCCTTGGCAACGGACTCGGTTCCGGCACAATGATGACGACTGGAGCTGACCTGGCCCCGCGTGATGGCACAGGAGAGTTTCTTTCGGTCTGGCGACTCATCGGTGATGTCGGTCACGCAACGGGCCCTTGGATTGTCGGTGAGATTGCAGATATGTCGGGATTGGGACTTTCCGCTGTGGTTCTAGCGGGAGTTGGGTATATGGCGGTCGCGATCTTCCTCTGGTTGGTGCCGGAAACCTCAAAGGGTAAGCGTGTGAGTGAGTGAGTGAACGAGTAGACGGGAAATAAATATTAAGGACGCACAGGAAAATTAAAATAAAGACTCATGTTAAGAAATCGTGCAATTCGAGCTTTCTAGCCCGACAGGAATCCGCTTGTCGGGGCAGGGCTGCCCCTCCCACAAGCGGGTTAGGATTCAATTTTTTTGTTTTCTATCCGTGTTTTGCACTTTCTTTTTACATGAGCCGAAATAAAATGCTCCTTAGCGTCTTTGCGCCCTGGCGTCCTTGCGTTAAATTTAGACAACTGCCTGCTGCGCTTGAACGATTATCAACCCATCATGAAGTCCGAGATACGCTCTCCGATGACCATAGTCGTCACGTTGGTGTTGGCGCGGATGCAGTCGGGCATAATCGAAGCGTCTGCCACCCGCAGCCCCTCGACGCCGTAGACTTTGCCGTACTGATTGACCACAGCCATTGGATCTGAGTCGGGGCCCATCTTGCAGGTCGATGAGATGTGATGACTAGTAGTCACTTGGCGCAGCAGCCACTTGTCCAAGGCTTTGTCCGTCCCCAAATCAGCATCCGTTGGCGCAAGACGTTCCGCAACCAACCCTTTGAAGGCATCGTGTTCGAGCAAATCAATGATAATACGCACAGACTCGCGCAGCCGTTCACGGTCAAAGGACTCTGTCAGATAGTTATAATCTAAGATAGGTTGTCGATGCGGATCGGAAGAAGCGAGCCGGATTTCGCCCGCGCCGACAGCAAGGTATATACAGGCAGCAATGTGAAATCCTAGAGGCACGGAGTCAGACTCGACGAGATAGCCCTCCTCGGTGGCGAAAGCGGTTGGGAGGAGAAACATGTCGTTGCGTAGGTCGGACCCCTCCGCCGTGTATCGGAGTCCGATCTGAAGCCGTGGCTCTGTGCCATCGGGAAGCAACGCCTCCTTGACTCTTAACGTAGCCGACACTTGCGGATGGTCTCTCAGGTTCTGTCCAACGCCCGGCAGGTCGTGCACTAAAGGAATGCTAACCACCTTGAGATGGTCGGCGGGTCCAATACCCGAAAGCATAAGGATATGTGGTGAACCAATAGAGCCACCGGATAGAACGATTTCCCCACCGTAAACATCGAACATCTCACCACTGCTCTCCACCTGGACGCCAACAGCCCGTTTACCCTCAAAGAGAATACGGTGTACCAAGCAGTCCGCCTTAATGGTCAGGTTCAGGCGATGACGCGCCGGGTTTAGGTAGCCGATTGCCGTGCTCCAGCGGATGCCGTCCGGGTTATTGAGCGCGAGCGGACCGACCCCCGTAGAGTCGGGATCGTTGTGGTCAGGGCAATCCGGATAGCCAGCATCCCGACTTGCGTCGTAGAAGGCAGCTTGTTCAGGGTTTAACTCCTCGTATGTGTGTCGTTGGGCGCGGATGGGGCCCGTGTTCCCGTGATAGGAATCGCTATAGTCGGGATCCGCCTCGTTTCTGCGAAAGCAAGGAAGCAATTCCTCGTAACTCCATTTGTCATTGCCCCAGGAAGCCCAAGTATCGTAGTCTTCAGGCACACCGCGAAGGAAAATCTGTGCGTTCACCGCGCTTGAGCCACCAACTATCTTGCCTCGTGGGACGAACATGGTGGGGGCACTGTCGGTGGCACGAGCGGTGTAACCCCAACCGAATTTAGTCGGGCGACCGAAGGCTCGCGCCCAGATATTCCGGTCTCGCCCATAGCCGTACTTGATTTCCTCTGGGAGTTGCTCAAGCTCCGGGAAGTCCGGCCCTGCCTCCAGCAACAGGACAGATCGCCGCGGATCTTCGGTGAGGCGGGCAGCAAGTATCGCCCCTGCCGCTCCCGCTCCAACGATGATTGTGTCGTATCTCATTGTCATCCTCCTCAATCTAAAATCAATCGCTGAGACAACAAAACGCAATGACGCTATGGCGCAATGTATTAAAAATAGAATTATGCACTTTGGTTGTGAAAATCGTGTCCTATGTTTGACTGCTTAGAACTTTGACAGACGATCCTGGAAATTCATTCGCGGACACCGGTTTCCTAACCTATAATCGCTGGTAGATTAGGAAATCTGCCCCTACGATAGGGATTTTCCCAAGGTGTTAATTTTAAATGCGTAAGTCCTAAAAAATTCTTTGCGTCTTTGCAACCTTGCGCCTTAGCGTTAAAGTCCACTCGTTGTCTGTACAGTTTTCGCGCCTCTGTAGTCGGTTTTCAATGTAGAGGCCCCCGCGTTTCCATTGCCACCGAGATCCGCTCACTTCTGCCCCCTTTACCAGCACAATGATAGAAGCGGACAGCACCGTGGAAACGGTTTGCATATTCGACGAGGTCCAACTCCACCTCCGCCACCTGTCCCGGTACAAAAGGTTTACGAAAATAAATCGTGATTTCGCGGAACCGCAGCCGCCCGGCATCTCCACCGACCTTGTGATACAGGAGTGCTAGGTAGTCCTGTGCTTGGTTCATATAGACAGCCGTATTAATGTGGCGGTAGGTATCCGACCTGTCCATATGGAAGACCAATGGTATCGTGTCGTAGAAGGCTTTCCCGTCAGCGGGTGCGCGACAGCGATATGACTCAATGTCCCGACTGACCAGATCTCCTTCAGTCGCTTTATGCTCCCTCAAGAACCTTATCGCCTCCGGCACATCGGTTGGCTTATGTTGACCTGGAGGAGCAAGCGGACGGGTCAGTGCCATCCAAAATTCGGCGCACCCGATTGTCCGCTGGGAGTCGCCGTCTTTGTTAAACAATTCGCAATTCATCGCCAGATGAGCGCGTTTCAGGCTTCCGTTCTCGTTCCGCGTTGTCACCAGTCGTAACCACGTTTCCTGTCGTAGCTTCGTTCCCAAAGGACAATGCTCACCGAAGGTTTCAAATCTTAGGATATTATTAAGCGGAACGATGCCGTCGCCGCGTTTGGCATTAAAATTCCAGTGGGGCCTGAGGGTGCTGTGAATGCCGGGACCAATTGTGCGACTCAGATTGGCTGTGACCAGTTCGGAGTCCATATTGAGCATCCGCCACTCAACAATCTCCTCCGTGACACCCTCTAGGAAATCCAGCGAATCCTTTTTCTGCGCCATCAGGCAAATCAACCTCCTGACAATTTAATGCAAAGACGCAATATCGCTAAGGTACAAGTTTTTTTTCTTTGCGTCTTTGTGCCTTGACACCTTTGCGTTGTTTTTTCTCACGTTTCACGTTTTATAGTGGACCTTAGAATTAGTGAGGTACTCCAAACCGGCGCAGTTCGGATACCGAACCTACCGTTGTCCCGTTGGGTAGGCACCCCTCTTTATCCCCCCGCTTGCTTTCCCCCCTGCTTGCGGGGGGGACTAAGGGGGGGTAGAATAAAGGGGGGAGCCGATGCGGTGCGGTTAGAAACCGCACCTACCGGGGCACACAAGTGTTTATTTATTTTTTGAATTCACTATAGTTTATATTCCAAGATTTTCACGTGCGTCGCTAGGTGTTGCGACTTCGCCTTGTAGCTGCTCAACCAAATTCACCGCAACCTCAACCATCTGGGCGTTACTTTTTAGCAGAACCCCTCTTCGGAGATAGATATTGTCTTCAAAACCGACGCGAATATGACCGCCTAGAATGATACCCATCGTAATCATCGGCAGCTGTGTTCGACCGACACCCATAACAGACCAAGGGATATCGGGTGGCAATAAGTTCTTCATAAATATTAAATTATCCGGCGTCGCTTCGATACCCCAGCCCGCTCCCATACACAGTTGGATAAACGGTGGATCCTCAAACAGTCCCTCGTTAATTAAGTGTATTGCCTGTCGTATGTGCCCCGCGTCGAAGACCTCGATTTCGGGTTTGACACCTTGCTCACGCATCCGTTGGGCTGCAGCTCGCCCCCACTCCGGCGGATTAAGAAACATGCGATCCCCAAAGTTCAGTGAACCGACATCAAGGGAACAGATTTCAGGTTTTAACGTAACGGGTTCAAGCCGTTCCTCAATGATGTTTTTTCCGGGTATATTCCCCCCGCTCGTTGTGAGATTGATCAGGATATCGCATTCTTGGCGAATCCGATCCACAACCTCTGCGAAGAGTTCAAGCCTTGAGCATACGATCCCTGTTTCGGGGTCGCGTACATGGATGTGTGCGATCGCTGCACCGGCTCGACTGCTTTCAATTGCGGCTTGTGCAATATCCTTGGGTGTATACGGCACAGCAGGATTCATCTCTTTGGTGGGTCCCGATCCCACCACCGCTACTGAGATAACTGTTTTTGCCATAATCGGTTCCTCCGAAATATTTCTATTTCACCGCAGAGACGCAGAGGACACAGAGCCGATGATAAAACGAGAAGACGAGAGAATAAGACAGGGAGCACTTTCCCGTTTTCCTGTTATTCCGTTTTCACATTTTCTGGTTTTCCCTGCATCTCCGCGTTTCTGTGGTGGGCTCTAATTAGGATTTTTCTAACAGTCTATTAATCTCCTCTTTGATGTATCCCTGAACCGTTTGAACGAACTGCTCCGTGCTCATCCCCTTGAGTCGAGTTTCAAGCCCATGGGAGCTAAACCCAAACACAATACTATCCGCTGCGTGGGCTTCGGGATCATCAAAGTAACGCGGTGTGGTTCCTCGCAGGGCATCTGGAAGGTCATCTCCCTCTGTGCGGTATACGATAGGGTTGGCCAGAATCACCAGCGGTAAATCGCCCCCTATCTCCTCATGGGAAACCGCCGGATAGCACTTGACTTGCATATCACCTAGTATTACAGTGTTTTTTAACTCCGGCGCCCAAGTTGTCACTCGGTAAGTCTGTCCCGGTGAGACCCATTCCTGTAACTGTTGTCTCCGTGCAACGTAGTCATACCATTTTATCAGTTCGGGAAAATGCTCCGTGGGAAGGGAACTCTCATCTTGATAGCTGGCAAGGTCGCCTTCGGCACGAAGGTCGTTAAATACAGCGAACCAGTGGGCATAGCCTCGGAGTCCGCGGGAAAGTTGCATTACATCGTTACTCGGTGGCGCATGGGATGCGTCCACAATTACGATATGGGGCATCCGTTCATTAATCTCTTTGACAAATTCCCTTGGGAATGCCGAAGGCACACTCAGTCTCGTAGAAGTGCCGGAACGCACCCGGTCATACCTAAGCGTGAACCCCTCTTGGAGATAGGTTTCAATAGGCTCGACCACCCACTGCCGTCCATAACGATCATTGCCCACCACCACGATGTGCCTACTCGTGCGCCCTCGGAATCCTTTCAAAAACCTGAGAAATCCCGCGGCTTCGTATGCAGTGCGCCCAACTTCGGCGAGGTGTTGTTCGCTTAAACGGGGTTCCTCAGCGGCAACCGGTGGCAGTTCTTCAAGCTGGTTAAATAATTGGTACAACTTTTCGTTCGATTTCGGCGGTGGATATCGATTCTGGAGTTGATAGGTCAACGGTTCTAGAGTGCGTGTGTACTCGTAGGCGAAGCGTCTAAATTCCAGATCTCGTTGCAAGATGTTGTTTATATCGAACAGCCCATTCCGCGTATCCGCTCTATATCGATCAAGCTCAGATAGAAGAACGTCAAAGTCCGAACCCTTCGATAAAAAATCGATCAGCGGTGGAGTTAATATCGTGCCATCGTGATTTGTCTTGTGGTATTTACCCATCCACCGTTCTAACTTCTCAAAGCGGTTAAACACTTCTATTTTCGGGAAATTTTTCAGGAAAAGTTCAATCTGTTCCACCCCAAATTTGACATGAAAATTACATATTAGATTGAAGCGGTGCATTCCAATAATAATGTCCGTCAACGCCAAAATATTGGCTGACTTAAAGACATCTGCATACCTGTCAAAGATGACCTCTTCATTGATCTGGCTATCGCCCTCAATCGCACGCAGGTGGTTGAGCAGGCGTTTTTTCGCGGTGAGTATCTGTGTCGGTATCCTGTGTCCTTGGCGCGTAGTTATGCTTCCTTGCAGAATTTGTGCGTACCAATGTTTGGACACCGCTTTCGCCATTTCACTGTATGGCGGGAACGGTTGGAGACGCTCCATCTCCGCTGCGAAAGCGGTTGCCCGAAGGGCTATCCGGCGTTTTCCCTCCGTTGAGAGTGCGTCCAGCTGCTCTCGGATAAGGCATGGGAAACTTGGTCTGTATTTCAGGTATGCTTTCAGGAACGGCTCTGCTCTCTTTGGGGCCTGGGAATAAGCGGCGTTGACCAGTTCGCGGATTGAATCAAGAACCTCCTTGGGACCTTTGGACTCCTTATTGGCTATGGCGATGACTTGCTCAATCACCGCAGCGAAATTATCGTCCGTCAAGAGGAATTGGTACCACGCTGAATCTGCTGTCTCATGGACAATCGTTGACAACAAAGTGTAGCCCGCGTGCTCGTAGTAGCCAACCTCGCGCTCGTACCGAAGCAAATCTGCCAGTGGTTCACCTATGTCACCCCACGGAATTTCCTGCTTTTTGGTTGAGGTCATCCTTTCTCACTCCTGCGACGCCGCAAGCAACCCCCGTAAATGTTTGACTGCTAACTCAATAGCTTCGGCGTAATCACATTGATTGCCCTGATCCTCGAAAACAATCGACATATTCCCGTTGAAATTCACTTTCTTGAGGATAGAAATAATGCGTCTATAATCGAGTAACTCCTCCTGACCACTATCAACCTTATAGATCTTAGCGCGCACATATGAGGCGTAGGGCGCGGTCTGTTCCATGTATCTGTAGATATTCTTACCTGAATCGGAAGTATCTTCCCTGCTTGTCGGTGCACCGCGCCATCTGCCCGTGTCCAAGATGAAAGTGAAGTTCTCACGGTCAACGTCATTCAGAATACGGAAGATATCGTCGCTCGTCGGTTCCACGGCCGGCGGATGGTTGTGAAGCCCGATGAGGATACCTTTCTCGGCTGCATAGTCAGAGACTGCTTGGAAGCCGGAGATCATCGTTGACCACACCGCCTCACGGTTCTCGGTATCTTCGGGTACGCCTCCGCCGAACAGACGAATCAGTGGGGCACCCATGAATACAGCAACATCCACAGCTTCCTTGACTACATTAATTCGCTGCTGTAATTCTTCCGGTGATAGCGACGTTCCGACTATATCCCCATTCGGCAGTTGAACGGTGCCGACAAATCCACTGCCGGCTCCTATGAAACCTATCGGCAAACCATATTTATGGCACAGAATTTTGATTCTGCGAAGATAGGCCGGTTCTAGAGAACGAAATCCCCTATCGAGTTGAAAATCAATGATATCGAGCCTCAACGTATGAATTAAATCAATCATCGTCTCAATATCTATCCACCCGCCGGGGTTGTCTCTGTCTTTCACCAAGCTATTACAACCGAGTTTAATCATGGGGTCTCCTTCACCACACTAATTTGATAGCCCAATCATACATGAACCATTGAAAGAAAGTCAATAAAAATACAGATACCCAAGTTGATACCTATTGGAAATCCATCAGATTCTAGTTAAAGCTAATCTTTGATCCTTTTGTAAATTTCTATTCTTGACTTTGTTCTTCTTGTTCGACTACAATAACTAGGGCTTTAACCTGACTTATCTAGCTGCAATGTGAGGAACTGTATGTCGAAAGAGAAGTATAATCAACTTATCAACGAAGGGTTCTGTATCTTTGAAAATATCCTGAGCGATGCACTACTTGACCAACTTAGGAGCGTAACAGACCGACTCTGCGAAAACATGACGGAGGAGCACAAAAAATACTTTCGTTCTCAAGGAAGCGCGTTCAGAACTTACGAAGATCCGCTTTTCGCGGAACTGATTTCGTGGCAGTTGTCACTTGATGCCTTGAAGTCAATGGGATTCAAGGATTCAACCTTTACCAGCGGGTATATCCTCAGCAAACCGCCGCACAGTCCGCCGTTGTTTTGGCACTACGACTGGTTTGGTTGGGAAGATCCAACTACTTACGACCCACGACCACAGCAGGTCTTCTTTATGTACTACCTGACTGACACCACACCGCATAATGGTTGTCTCCGTGTGATTCCGGGGTCGCATTACAAGCACAATCCACTCCACGATTTAATCATGGAACCACATGCCGGCGAGATTTCAGCGGCAAAGAACTTAGACCGCCCTGAATTTTCGACGCGCCCCGATGAAATCAATGTCCAGGTCAAAGCGGGCGACCTCCTGATTGGTGATTCACGCCTATTGCACGCTTCGTATGCTAACAACTCCGACGAACGCCGCACGGTCATCACGCTTTGGTTCCAACCCGATTTTTGCAATTTGCCGGAGCGCATCAAGGCACAACTAGCTAGCAAGACACATCCTATTCCCGAAGATTGGTCCCAAGAGGCACAGGAAATGGTTCGCCATCTGAACCCAAAATACGATGGCGATGCAAAACCGTATGGGCGGGTTTTGTATCAACGAAAATCGGATTAGCAGAAAACATAAACCCATCGTTGATTTCGCATGGGAGGAGGTTCCCGATGACACCTGAAAAGATATTGTCCCACGAACCGGAGACACTTACTCAAGAGCAACGCCAATTTTACTTTGATAACGGATACCTGCTCGTTGAAAGCATTGTACCGCAGGATTGGGTTGAACGTCTGATCAACGTTACGGATGAAATGGTGCAGCGTAGTCGGTCCTTGAGCAAGTCCGACATGGTGTTCGATTTGGAACCGGGGCACACGCCGGACAATCCACGCCTGCGCCGGCTGACGAGTCCGGTTGAACATCACCCGACCTATTGGGAGTTTGCTTCGCGGTCAATTATCGTCGATGTGGCAGCGGATCTGGTAGGACCAGACGTGAAATTCCATCATTCTAAACTGAATTTCAAATGGGCAGAAGGCGGCGAAGAGGTCAAGTGGCACCAAGACATCACCTATTGGCCGCACACCAACTATAGTCCGCTCACAATCGGTGTTTATCTTCATGATGTGGACGATGATCAGGGGCCTCTCGGTGCTATCCCCGGAAGCCACAAGGGCGAACTTTTTAATCAATACAATGACAGCAATCAATGGGTCGGTTGTCTCAGTGACGAAGACGCCAAAAGCGTTGACACAGAGAATGTTGAGTATCTGAAGGGACCTGCTGGCTCCATCACGATTCATAACTGTCGCGTGATTCACGGTTCCAAACCGAACCTTTCCGACCAAGGCAGACCTCTATTGTTGAATATCTATTCGTCAGCCGATGCCTTCACCTACACTGCCAATCCGCTGCCCAGTCGATATGAGGGCACTATTGTCCGGGGCAAACCGGCACGTTGGGCGCATCACGATGATCGTCCCTGCCTAGTGCCTCCTGATTGGTCGGGCGGCTATACATCGTTGTACGCATTGCAGCAGCAAGAACAGTGGGATGAAGACCAACTTGAAACGGTTGCAAAGCAGACCGCAGAGATTCAAAAAAAGAGATGAAAGCTATCTAGGCAAACCTAAGTATTCATGTTTGAGCCTAGGTGGATGCCATGACAACAATCGTGGACACAAAAGAGATTCAAGACAAAGGCTACATCATCGTGCGCGATTGTTAGAAGAAAATACCTTCATTGAGATTAAAGCTCACAAGGAGTCATAGACACTATGCCAGCGACAGAAGAAGTTCAAGCAATTGAAAAACTGATGGATGCCAGAGACCTCATCTCGGAACAACTCAAAAAAATAATTGTCGGTCAAGAAGAAGTCATTGACCAGATGCTGATGGCATTCTTTGCAGGCGGTCACTGTTTGCTTGAAGGCGTGCCCGGGCTCGCCAAAACCTTGACGATTAAGACGCTTGCCCAAATTCTCAATCTCCAATTTAAGCGAATTCAGTTTACGCCAGATCTAATGCCCGCCGATATTACCGGCACAGACGTTTTGGAGGAAGAACGCTCTACGGGTCATCGGGAGATTCGTTTTATCCACGGTCCCATATTCGCCAACATTTTACTTGCCGATGAAATCAACCGGACCCCACCCAAGACCCAAGCTGCACTACTCGAAGCGATGCAGGAATATCACGTCACTGCGGGCGGCACCATGTATAATTTGGAACAACCGTTCTTCGTCCTTGCAACGCAAAATCCGATTGAACAGGAAGGCACATATCCACTGCCAGAAGCACAACTAGACCGTTTTATGTTTAAGGTCGTGATAGACTACCCGAGTGAAGAGGAGGAGGTCGCGATTGTTTCTTCAACGACTAGTGTTGATGAACCCGAACTTGAAACCGTACTTTCTGGCGAGGACATCATAACCCTTAATCAGATTGTCCGGCGGGTTACAGCCGCTGATAATGTTGTGCAATATGCAGTCAAATTAGCGCGGGCAACCCGTCCCAAAAGCAAAGATGCCTCAGATTTCATCCAACAGTGGGTAAGGTGGGGCGCGGGCCCACGGGCGGGACAGTACCTAATCCTTGGTGCGAAAGCACGCGGCATCCTACGGGGGCGCGTGAATGCATCTATAGAAGATGTTAAATCGGTGGCACATGCTGTTCTCCGGCATCGTGTGCTTACGAATTTTCACGCGGAAGCTGAGGGCGTTGATTCTGACGCTGTAATCACCCGATTGTTAGATACAGTCCAAGAACCAGCAATACGGATGTAATTATTTGAGGAAACATAATTCAGCAATATTCCGTTAATTTCGGAGCAGCACAAAAAACTTAATAAAAAAACTTAGAAAAAGGCTTGACATTCAATTGTCAGTTTGGTATAATTTGCCTTTTGACGCTAATTTAGGATTTTCGCCTTAAATCAGGCGGAAAAGGGGAGGACTTTATAGGTCTAGAACACTTTGGCGTGTTTTTCACAGTTACTTCGTTATAGAGGACAACTTTGTGAGCCCCCATAGCGGGGCTTTATTTATGCCTGCACATCATTAATCAATCGAGGTCGATATGCCAACAATAAATCAGTTAGTCAGAAAATCTCGGAAAAGAACAAGTAAGAAAAGTAAATCTCCAGTCTTGGAAAATTGTCCCCAACGCCGGGGCATCTGTTTACAAGTCAGGACAATAACACCTAAAAAACCGAATTCGGCACTTCGCAAGGTCGCTCGTGTCCGTTTTACAAATGGGCAAGAAGCCACCTGCTATATTCCCGGCATAGATCATAATCTTCAAGAACACTCGGTTGTACTCGTGCGCGGCGGAAGGGTCAAGGATTTGCCCAATGTCAGATACCACATTGTCCGAGGCACATTGGATACGGCGGGTGTTGAAAATCGACGGCAAGCTAGATCTAAATATGGAGCAAAGAGTGCCAATTAGAGGAGGCAAGTAAGGTATGCCACGTCGTGCAGAGGTTGTTAAACGGGACGTACTCCCAGACCCCAAATATAATAGTAAGCTGGTCGCGAAATTTATAAATTTCCTAATGGCTCGTGGCAAAAAGAGTGTTGCTCGGGCGATTCTATACAATAGTATAGATATTGTTGAGAAACGCGCCAATCAAGATGGGCTTACAGTTTTCCACGAAGCAATCAACAACGTTAAGCCGGTTCTTGAGATTCGGTCTCGGCGTGTTGGAGGAGCAACCTACCAAGTACCCGTTGACGTCAAGGCAGAACGCCGCACAACATTGGCACTTCGCTGGATTATCCAATCTGCAAGAGAGCGTGGAGAGAAAACCATGGCAGAGCGGTTGGCAGGAGAACTATTAGATGCCGCTAGGAATGATGGGGCTTCAATTCGCAGAAAACTTGATCAACATCGCATGGCAGAGGCGAACCGAGCGTTTGCACATTATCGTTGGTAAACTCAACGCAGCGAAGTCCCGATTTATTGGGTCAGTAATTTTTTATCTTTTTATTGTATCACGGAAAGTTTGAAGAAAAATGAGAGCTACAAAGCAAAATCGAATAATCTCTGAAAATCGGCGTTCCATAGAGCAGCGCCGATTTCCATTGACCCATACACGCAACATTGGCATAATGGCGCATATTGATGCGGGCAAGACAACTGTAACCGAACGCATGTTGTACTATACAGGCAAAGTGCATCGTATGGGAGAAGTCGACGACGGCACAACGACAATGGATTGGATGGCACAGGAACAGGAACGCGGTATTACCATCACTGCTGCCGCGACAACGTGCCAATGGAATGGACACGGTGTCAACATTATTGATACACCCGGACATATCGATTTTACAGTTGAAGTTGAAAGATCGCTGCGAATCCTCGATGGAGCTGTCGCTGTTTTCTGTGCAGTTGGCGGCGTAGAACCCCAATCGGAAACGGTCTGGAGACAAGCAGACAAGTATCAGGTGCCACGTATCGCACTGATCAATAAAATGGATCGAACCGGTGCAGACTTTTTCCGAACAGTCGAAATGATGGTTGAGCGGCTTGGTGCTTCAGCAGTACCAATTCAACTGCCGATTGGCTCCGCTGAGAGTTTCAGTGGCATTGTCGATTTGGTTTCACTCAAAGGTCTAGCATGGGACGAAGCCAGTTCCGGATCTATAATGTTTGATACAGATATTCCGGATGAAATGATGGGAAGTGTTCTGGAATATCGGGAACAGATGTTGGAAGCAATTGCCGAGTCTGACGATGACCTCTTGGTCAAATACATTGATGGGGTTGAACTATCCGAAGAAGAGATCAAAGCGGGGTTGAGGAGCGCGACGTTAAGCGGAAAAATTGTTCCCGTCTTGTGCGGTACCGCCCTTAAGAACAAAGGCGTTCAACCGTTACTAGATGCAGTAGTTGATTATCTGCCCTCCCCAATAGATGTACCACCGGTAACCGGCTTGAATCCAGAAGTTGAAGAGGAAGGGACCCGTTTAGCAGACGATGACGCGCCTTTTTCTGCGCTAGCATTCAAAATTACAACCGATCCGCATGTTGGTAAACTTACATTCCTCCGCGTTTACTCCGGTGTTTTGGCTAAAGGCATGACTGTATACAACAGTACGCACCGGAAATTTGAACGGATTGGGAGATTGATGCAGCTACACGCAAACAAGCGTGAGGAACGTCAAGCCATTTATGCAGGCGATATCGCCGCTATTATTGGCTTCAAATCTGTGATGACTGGAGACACCATCTGCGATCCGAATGCCCCAATCGTCTTGGAATCGATGGCATTTCCATCGCCGGTAATGTCCATCGCTATCGAACCTCAAACCAAGTCGGACATCGAAAAGATGAATATGGCACTATCAAAGTTAGCTGAAGAAGATCCAACTTTTAAGGTTCATCAGGACCCAGAAACAGGACAAACACTCCTGTCCGGCATGGGAGAATTGCATCTAGAGATTATCGTGGATCGCTTGGTTCGGGAATTTAAGGTTTCAGCAGAGATCGGCCAACCTCAAGTTTCGTACCGTGAGACTATCCAGTGTTCTGCAACAGCCAATGAGCGTTTTGTTCGTCAATCCGGTGGGCGCGGTCAATTTGGACATGTGGTTATTGAAATTTATCCATTAGAACAAGGATCTGGGTTTGAATTCGTCAACGAAATAAAGGGAGGCGTCATTCCCCAAGAGTATATACCCGCTGTCCGAAAGGGGCTTGAAGCGGCAATAACCGCTGGCACTTTAGGAGGTTATCCTCTCGTTGATGTAGGTGTGCGATTGTATGATGGTTCTTACCATCCCGTTGATTCTTCAGAGATCGCATTTTCAAACGCTGCTCGGATCGCTTTCAAAGACGCAGTGAAACGCGCAGATCCGATGCTGCTTGAACCAATCATGGAGATTGAAGTTATTGCTCCGGATGACTATTTGGGAAAAGTAATGGGGGATTTAAATGCGCGTCGCGCACAAATTCTCCAGACAGATATGCACCCCAAGTCCGGAACGCAGGTTATTAAAGCTCACGTTCCGCTTGCTGAAATGTTCGGCTACGTTAAAACGCTCCGTTCTCTGACGCAAGGACGGGCAACTTATTCGATGGAGTTTGCACACTATAGTTCCGTTCCCCAGAGTATTGCTCAGGAAATTATCTCGTCGAAAGGATTTTCTGTTTAACCGTTCCCGCTGTTGACATGGCTTGTTGCCAGAGTTTAGCAGTGAGGTCAATGGGTGTTATATTTAAGTTTACTAGAATGTGAGGAGATTTACACATGGCAAAAGAAAAATTTGAAAGGAATAAGCCACACGTCAATGTTGGCACAATTGGACACGTTGATCACGGTAAAACCACATTAACCGCTGCAATCACCATGGTGTTGTCAAATCTCTCCGGAAGTGAGTATGTAAAAACTTACGAGGAGATTGATGCAGCTCCCGAAGAAAAGGAGCGTGGGATTACCATTAACACCGCGCACGTTGAGTACGAGACAGCAAATCGACACTACGCTCACGTAGACTGTCCTGGGCATGCTGACTACATCAAAAACATGATTACTGGTGCAGCGCAGATGGATGGTGCAATTCTTGTTGTCTCTGCTGCTGACGGTCCCATGCCTCAAACCCGTGAGCACGTCCTTCTGGCACGACAGGTGAACGTGCCAAGTCTTGTTGTCTACCTGAATAAAGCAGACATGGTTGATGATGAAGAGCTGCTAGAGTTGGTAGAGCTCGAAGTCCGAGAACTACTCACCGAATATGAGTTCCCCGGCGATGATATCCCGGTTATTAGCGGATCTGCTCTCGAAGCGATGGAAGCCAACGGCGACCCAAATGCTGAAGCATGTCAGTCAATTTTAGAACTCATGGAGGCGTGTGACAGTTGGATTCCGGAGCCGGTACGAGACGTTGATCGTCCCTACCTAATGCCTGTGGAAGATATTTTCTCAATCACAGGGCGGGGTACGGTTGTGACCGGTCGTGTTGAACGCGGTATCGTTCATGTTGGAGACACAGTCGAGATTGTTGGGCTCGCACCGACCACCAGCACGGTTGCGACCGGTGTAGAGATGTTCCGCAAACTGCTTGATGAAGGTCGTGCAGGCGATAATGTTGGCGTCCTGCTTCGCGGTATTGAACGTGAAGATGTGGAACGCGGGCAAGTCCTCGCCGCGCCGGGCAGTATTACACCGCATACAAAATTTGCGGCTGAAATCTATATTCTGAACAAAGACGAAGGGGGTCGCTGGACGCCATTCTTCAGTGGCTATCGTCCGCAGTTCTACTTCCGTACAACAGATGTGACAGGTGTGATGAATCTTCCCACAGGTGTTGAAATGGTAATGCCCGGAGATAATATCCAAATTACTGTTGAACTCACCAAACCCATTGCTCTGGAAGAGGAGCTGAGGTTTGCAATTCGTGAGGGTGGGCACACCGTCGGAGCTGGTGTTGTGTCAGACGTTATTGAGTAATAAATACCTGAGGTCATTGGTGCATTAATTCAATAATGCACCAATACACCAATGGACCAAATTTGGTGGAGTATTGATGGATAACCAGAAAATCAGGATTCGTCTGAAATCATTTGATTACCGTTTGTTAGATCACTCTGCGGGTCAAATTGCGGAGACTGCCCGGCGGACAGGTGCATTGGTCTCGGGTCCGATTCCGCTTCCGATTAAGCAGCACATTTATACTGTACAGCGCTCGACCTTCAAAGACAAAAAATCGCGTGAACAGTTTCAAATGCGAATTCACAAACGGTTACTAGATATTTTACAGACGACTCCCAAGACAGTCAATGCGCTAATGCGCTTAGATCTACCAGCTGGCGTTGATGTCAAAATTACGCTTCTGTAGGCCCATGTCGTTGAACCCGAACACCCTCGTTGCGGAGATGTAACATGAGTAGTGGAATATTAGGAAAGAAAATTGGCATGACACAAATCTTTGACGAATCCGGGGCCGCGATTCCAGTCACGGTGGTTGAAGCGGGCCCCTGCCCGATAGTACAGGTTAAAACTCAAGACCGTGAGGGTTATAATGCCATCCAACTAGGCTTTGGTTATCAACGCGAAAACAAGGTCAATCGCCCCGAAAGTGGACATTTCCAAAAAGCAAATGTCACACCACATCGATTCTTGCGAGAAATGCGCGTTGATAGTACGGAAGGCTTGGAGGTTGGTTCAAATGTTGACGTGGGCATTTTTTCTCCAGGAGACCTCATTGATGTTACGGGAACATCCAAAGGTCGTGGCTTTACAGGTGTGATTAAACGGTGGAACTTCTCCGGTATGAGGCAAACTCACGGTAGTGAGAAAAACCATCGGCGACCGGGCTCCATTGGTCATAGTGCATGGCCCTCGCGTGTTTTCAAAGGCAAAAAGATGCCCGGACGACATGGAGGGAAACAGGTGACTACCCAGAATTTGCGAGTCATCCAAGCAGATGCCGAAAGAAACCTGTTACTCGTTAAAGGTGCTGTTCCTGGTCCACCCAATGGACTACTTATTATCAAGAAAGCGGTAAAAACTGAACAATAAATATACCCTTTGAGGATTATCACGCATGGCAGCTTTAGATGTATACAATCGTTCTGGGGATACCCTGAAACAAAGAGAGTTATCTGACGCGTTGGTAAATGTACCCGTTAATGAGGCAGTTATACATCAATGCGTCGTTGCACATCTTGCGAATCAGCGTCGAGGAACAGCTTCCACCAAAACACGGTCAGAAGTTCGAGGAAGCGGCAAAAAACTATACCGCCAGAAAGGAACGGGACGTGCCCGAGCAGGAGACGGTCAATCTCCCATACGGGTGCATGGCGGCGTTGCATTTGGTCCAAAGCCGCGCAGCTATCGTCAACGTACCCCGAAGAAGGTACGCCAACTCGGATTACAATCGGCTTTAGCGGGCAAATTTCAAAGTGATGATTGCATTCTGATTGAAGATTTTACGTTAGATGCGCCGAAAACGAAGGACATGGTTCAAGTTTTGGGGAATTTGGGACTCGCGGATAAAGTCCTCTTTGTCCTCGGTCAACCTGAATCAAATATCCATCTATCGGTACGGAATATCCCGAACGTAAATAGCTGCGTTTGGAATGCCCTTAATATATACGATGTGCTTTGGCATGATAAAATTGTCTTCACTGAAAGTGCAGCGGAAAAGCTAGAAGAAAAGTTCGTTCAGCCAACAGATGGTTCACCAGTTGAGGAAGCATAGATGAAAGACCCGTATCGGATTATCAAGCAACCGTTAATAACAGAAAAGACCACAATCCTCAGAGAGTCAAACAAATACGCCTTTGTTGTTGATATCAAAGCCAATAAAGCGGACATCCGTAAAGCAGCTGAAGAACTATTCGACCTCAAGGATAAGATTGTGAAGATTAATACCATGCAGGTTAGCGGGAAAACCAAGGGGCAATTTTGGCGATATCGACAGGGACGGCAACCTAATTGGAAAAAGGTAATCATTACTGTTACCGAAGGAACAACCATTGAGGCTTTTGAAGCTATCTAGCGGTGCACGTTTGAAGGCTTACTAGGAGGGATTTAACGTGGCAGTTAAAACATATTCACCCGTCACACCCAGCCGCCGATTTATCACAGGAGATGCTTTTGAAGAGGTGACCCGGCGGCAATCTGAAAAATCGCTAACAAAGGGATTAAAGAAAAAGGGAGGCCGTAATGCGCTGGGGCGTATGACCGTCCGCAGGCGCGGCGGCGGCCATAAACGACGGTATCGAGTGATTGAATTTAAGCGCGATAAATTTGGCATTCCTGCCAAAGTCACCTCAATCGAGTATGATCCCAGTAGATCTGCCCGTATTGCCCTGCTCCATTACGCTGATGGGGAGAAGCGCTATATCATCGCCCCTCTAGGACTACAAGTTGATGATGTATTGAACGCTGGTCCCGATGCGCCGATCAGAGTTGGCAACGCTGTGCCACTTGAAAGAATCCCTCTCGGCACTTCGATACATAACATAGAAATGCAACCGGGTAAAGGGGGACAACTCGTAAGAAGCGCAGGTGCTGTGGCACAACTGGTAGACCGTGAAGGAAAGTACGCGCGGATCCAAATGCCTTCCGGCGAGGTTCGTTTACTTCCAGTGACATGTATGGCAACGATTGGACAAGTGGGTAATGTTGACCACGCAAACTTATCTATCGGTAAAGCAGGACGAAACCGATGGAAAGGACATCGCCCCAAAGTGCGCGGAGTGGCAATGAATCCACACGATCATCCACATGGCGGTGGTGAAGGGAAAAGTGCTGGCGGCAGACATCCCGTAACACCGTGGGGAGTTCCAACCAAAGGATATAAAACAAGAGATCCTAAAAAGCGGTCTGGCAGATATATCGTCAGTCGTCGGAAGTAATTTATTTCAATTGACATAAGGTTTGCGTGTTTTTCCCATCTTCAGGAGGTATGTCATGCCCCGTTCTGTAAAAAAAGGACCTTACATAGATCCAAAACTTATTAAAAAAATCGAAGCGATGAACCGGTCTGGGACCAAACGTGTGATTCGCACATGGTCACGCAGGTCTATGGTGACCCCGGACCTGATTGGTCATACGCTTGCCATTCATAACGGTAAGAAATTTTTTCCTGTTTATATTACAGAAAACATGGTGGGACATAAACTCGGCGAATTTTCTCCCACTCGAACATTCAGATCGCATGCGAGTGGTGGTGCAAGATAAAGTATACTCAATTGCTAAAATAAACTCGATTCTTGTACTCACCCTTTGAAAAATCGAGATTATGAGCGGAAGTTTTTACAAATGCTCAAGCTAATTTAGGAGAATTTTAACATGGAGGCTCGAGCAAGTATCCGAAACGTGCCGATTGCCCCGCGCAAAGCGCGTTTGGTCGCTGATTTGATCAAAGATCAATATGTCGAAGAGGCAATAAACCAATTAACATTTACGCATAAAGCAGCCTCTCCTATAATCCGTAAACTGATTCAATCAGCTACCGCGAATGCACGATATAACGCACAACAGCAGGGTGCCACTATTGACGAAAGCAATCTAGTTGTCAAACAGATTGTCGTCAACGATGGCCTTACCCGAAGATGGTTTCGCCCACGGGCACGAGGTATGGCAAACAGGGTCTTACACCGTAGATGCCATATTACAGTCGTACTAGACGAAGAGGAAAGTGAAGATGGATATTGAAAATCCTACCGGTTTTCTGAATAGGCTGCTCTATGTTCCTTTACCTCCGTCGCTTGGCGGCCTTTGCCCAAATGAATTTTGGAGGAGGTTTTAGTGGGACAGAAAACGCACCCGCGTGGACTACGCCTAGGCATCATTGAAAATTGGGACTCAAAATGGTACAACGAAAAAGAGTATGCCCAATGGCTTCATGAGGATTTGAAAATCCAGTCCTTCATTAAAGACAGACTGTCGCGTGCCGGCATTTCTCGTATCGAAATCGAAAGGGTTGGCGATAGGTGTAATATTCATATACACACAGCACGCCCCGGTATCGTCATTGGGCGGCGTGGTGTTGAGGCAGAAAAGTTACAAGCGGACTTAGAGCATATCCTGCAGACAGATTCAGGTTCAAACGGTGAAAAGACTGTTCGGATTAATGTCACTGAAATCAAACGTCCTGAATTAGATGCTCAACTTGTTGCTGAAGCGGTTGCACTGCAAATCGTACGTCGATCCAATTTTAGGCAGGCAATGAAGAAAAGTATTATCGCCTCGATGAAAGCCGGGGCCCAAGGGGTTAAAATCAGTATCGGTGGTCGACTTGGGGGCGCCGAAATGGCACGCTCAGAATCAAATATTGAGGGTAGGGTGCCGCTGCATACGCTCAGAGCGAATATCGATTATGGCTTCGCTGAAGCCGATACAACCTACGGTAAGATTGGCATTAAAACGTGGATTTTTAAGGGAGAGATTATTGGCAAACCGGAGCTTCCAGTAACCGGTAGCCGTGCTACGCAGGTGCCGACTGATTCCTCTCAAAGACGCCCATCACGCTATTCAGAGGAAGAAGGGACAGCAGGGCGATCCGAAGGTAGGCCTAGGCGCAGAAGAGATCAGGATAGGCGACGGGGACCACGTAGAACCAATCGCGAAAATAGACAATCGTAAACACTTGTTCACGAGTATGAATCAGAAGGAGTAAATAAAATGTTGATGCCCAAACGGGTTCTACATCGCAAAGTGCAGCGCGGAAAACGCCGTGGCAAACCTTACCGAGGTTCACGAATAGATTTCGGCGAGTATGGTTTGAAAGCAATGGAGCCTGGTTGGATTACGAGTCGCCAAATTGAATCTGCACGAATCGCAATCACACGGCATGTGCGCCGTGGTGGTAAAGTTTGGATTAAAATCTTTCCGCACAAGCCTGTAACAAAGAAACCCGCTGAAACCAGAATGGGGAGTGGAAAAGGTGCTCCAGAGTTTTGGGTGGCTGTAGTTAAACCGGGGCGCATTTTATATGAATTGAGCGGTGTCCCAGAAGAAGAAGCAAAAGAAGCCATGACCAGAGCAGCCCACAAATTGCCGATTGAGACGAAGTTTATCAGTCGAACGGGAGAATAATCAAACAATGACCGCTAATGAGTTGCGCAGCAAATCGTCTGAGGAGTTAGCAAGCGACCTTCAAGATTTTAAGGACACTGCGTTTAACATCAAGTTCCGAAGAATACTAGGGCAACTTGAAGACACATCTCAATTACAAAAAGTCAAGAAGGATATCGCACGGATTCATACAATTCTTCGTCAACGTGAACTGGGGATTGAAGAGTCACCATAACTATAGTTACGAGAGGAAAAGCGTGGATAAGCATCAGCGAGGGAACCGTAAGTTCAGAACAGGTACTGTAACAAGTGATCGAATGGATAAAACAGTTGCTGTTGAAATTGTGCGGACTTACCAGCATCCCCTTTATAAGAAAATTGTGAGACGTTCCACAAAGATTCTGGCTCACGACGAACAGAATGAGTGTCGTGTCGGCGATCTCGTCCAAGTTGTCGAAGTTCGCCCACTTAGCCGTCGTAAACGTTGGAAAGTTCGCCAAGTCGTCTCCAAGACAGAATCAATCGATGTGTGAAGTGGAAGACGGGGTTAAACTCAGGAAGGTAATGACCAATGGTTCAAGCATACACGCTATTGAATTGTGCGGATAATACAGGAGCAAAGCAGCTTATGTGTATTCGCGTGCTCGGCGGTAGTAGAAGGCGCTACGCCCGAGTCGGAGATGTAATTGTAGCAAGTGTGAAAGAAGCAAATCCAAATAGCCAAGTTAAAAAGGGGGATGTTGTACGAGCTGTCGTAGTACGTGCAACTAAGGAACATCGCAGACTCGATGGTTCTTATATCAAATTCGATAGGAATGCTGCTGTGTTGATTGATGCCCAGGACCAGCCTCGTGGAACACGCATTTTCGGGCCCGTTGCTCGTGAACTCAGAGAAAAAGCATTTGCACGAATTGTCTCTTTAGCACCAGAGGTTATTTAAAGCCCCCTAGGAGGTAGTACCGTTGCAAACCAGATTCCACATAAGAAAAAACGACCACGTGGTCGTATTGACCGGGAAGGATAAGGGTAAAACAGGCGTTATTCTAGAAATGCTTCCGCATAAACGCCGGGCCACTGTTGAAGGGATTCACATGATCAAAAGGCATACCCGTCCGAACCCGCAAGCACCGCAAGGTGGCGTCGTCGAAAAAGAAGGGACAATTAATATCGCTAACCTAAAGCTGATTTGCCCAAAATGTAACGCGCCCACTCGAACAAAGCGCAGTACCTTTGAGAAGGAAATTGGAGGACGGACGAAAACATACCACGCACGTGTATGTAGAAAATGTGGTGAGTCTGTCGAACGCGACTAGTTGACACGAGACCTGTCTCAAGGGAGTTATGCAACCTAATAAGGTAAGAATCAATGAGCGTATTTAAAGCTTTTTATCAAGACGAAGTTTTCCCTGCGTTGCAACAACGTTTCAATTATCCAAATGTTATGCAGGTCCCAAAACTTAACAAGATAACTCTCAATATGGGGGTTGGTGCTGCTATACAGGATTCAAAACTTTTGGATAATGCCGTCGAAGAATTGACACAAATCAGTGGTCAGCGGGCAGCTATTACCCGTGCCAAGAAATCTGTGTCAGCCTTCAAGGTCCGCACAGGTATGGCTATCGGCTGTAAGACAACCTTGCGACAGGATAGGATGTACGAATTTTTTAATAAACTTGTCAACGTCGTCCTTCCCCAGATTCGTGATTTTCGTGGACTCTCCCCGGATTCCTTCGACGGGCGCGGTAATTATTCCTTGGGTCTCCAGGAGCAGGTTATTTTTCCAGAGATCGAATACGACACCATAAGCGAAGTTCGTGGATTAAATATCACCATTGGAACAACTGCTCCAACCGATGAAGAAGGGCACGAGTTGCTCCGCCTGATGGGAATGCCGTTTAGAGAATCTTAGTATGTATATGCCACCCTTTGATAGCAGTGAAGGAAAGGAGCCTTCATTTGGCAACAAAAGCTCTTATTGCCAAGCAAAAAAGAACCCCGAAGTTTCAGGTTCGAAAATATAATCGTTGTCGTAACTGTGGCAGAGCCCGCAGTTATTTGCGAAAGTTTGATCTTTGCCGAATCTGTTTTCGCCTCTTCGCAAGATCGGGTAAAATTCCGGGAGTCACAAAGGCAAGTTGGTAGTGCCTTATTTGTCGGCACGAGTAAAGGAGAAAACTGATGTCAATGACAGATCCGGTTGCGGATATGCTGACCCGTGTTCGCAATGCGAATATCGTTGGACATGAACGCGTCGAAATACCCGCATCAAAACTAAAAATGGAGATCACCCGCACCCTACATGAGGAAGGGTATATCCGCAACTATCGTTGGATTGATGACGGCAAACAAGGCGTTTTGCGCATCTATTTGAAGTATGGCGAAGGCAAAGAGAAGGTTATCACGGGACTCAAGAGAATTAGCAAACCAGGACGGCGCGTCTACGTGAAAGCAGACCAGCTTCCTAGTGTGTATGGAAATTTAGGGATTGCTATATTATCGACCTCGCAAGGTATTAAGACAGCCTCCGAATGCAGGAAATCCGGCGTTGGTGGTGAAGTCCTTTGTTATATCTGGTAATTTTTCAGTTTGAATTCGGAGACGAATACAATGTCACGAATAGGACAAATGCCAATTAGGATGGATTCAAAAGTTAAGATAGCTTTGGACCAAAACGACATCACTGTTGAAGGTCCAAAAGGCACTCTCAACTGGACAATTCCAGCAGGCATAGTAGTCAATTTAGAAGACGAATTCATCACGATTGATAGAGTAACAAACCAGAAATCACACAGATCGTTACACGGATTGACACGGAGCCTTATCGCCAATATGGTAATAGGTGTGACCGAAGGGTTTGAAAAAAAACTCATCCTCGTTGGCGTTGGATATCGTGCGGAGATAGACCGCCAGAAACGTCTAGTCTTAAATGTCGGGTATTCTCATCCAGTAACCTATGCGCCCCCTGAGGGTGTAACCCTAAGTGTCGGTGATTCCGAAACTGTGGGAGGCCAACCTCACACACCAATAACGGTGAACGGTCTTGACAAAGCAGTTGTGGGGCAGGTTGCTGCTTCAATCCGTCAGATCAAGAAACCCGAAGTCTATGAACCTTCCAAAGGGCTCCGTTACGAAGGTGAACGTGTCCGCATGAAGGAAGGTAAAACTGGGGTGTAGGGTAGCGGTTTAATTGCTATATGTTTGTAGACTAAAGGATCTACAAGTCGGTAAGCCAAAATTATCGTAGCCGGATTTGTCGATCCTTTTTTATTAATATTGGAGGAATAATCGTTGGATCGGTCTAAGGAAAAATATATCGCAAGGCACAAGCGACAGAAGCGGGTGCGAAAAAAAATAATCGGGACCAAAGAAAGACCGAGGCTTTCGGTTTTTAAAAGTTTGAAGCATATTTACGCCCAAATTATTGATGACGAAGCCGGCAATACGCTTATTGCAGCCTCAACCCTATCACCAGAGTTGAAGGATAGTCTGTCAACACAAGGCAACATTAGTGCAGCACAGCAAGTGGGGACATTAATTGCTCGCCGAGCAAAAGACCGTCAAATTGAATCAGTAGTCTTTGACCGTGGTGGAAATCTCTATCACGGAAGAATTAAAGCGCTTGCTGAGGCTGCCAGAGAAGAGGGACTCCGATTCTGAAAATTGCAAGAGAAACTGCCATAGGCGTGTTCACAAGATGAACTGACGCTTGATAATGAAGGAGAATTGCTTTTGAGGGAAAGAATAAATCCGGATGAATTTGAATTTGAGGAACGTCCAATAGATATCAACCGTGTGATGCGTGTTCGCAAAGGCGGCCGAACACCTAGTTTTAATGCGCTTTCTGTCGTTGGAGACCAATCGGGCGTAGTCGGACTCGGTTTTGGGAGTGCAAATGAAATCCCATCAGCTATAGGTAAAAGTATCGCTGATGCGAAAAAAAACCTGATTCGCGTACCTCTATCAGGAAATACCATCCCCCATGAAATCATTGGGAAATATGGCGGTGCAAAAGTCCTGCTCAAGCCAGCTAGGCCCGGTACTGGGATTATTGCCGGGCCCGGAACGAGAGTCATTTTGGAGTTTGCCGGGGTGCAAGATGTGCTAACTAAACGACTCGGTTCTCGAAACGTAAAAAACACCGCAGAAGCCACCATGGAAGCCCTAAAAGGTCTAAAGGACATCAACGACGTGGCTCGTCTTCGTGGAAAAACAGTTGAGGAACTGCTCGACTAATCTTTTTTTATAATTCTGATTGGATATGCGCCTCATCTGTTCGGAAAATTCATCCCTGAAGCCAAACAAGAGCTTTTAATCGTAATCACCAATCCATAAAATGGAGTAAATATCAATGAAACTAAACGAACTCAAACCGGCAGAAAAATCGACGCGTAATCGGAAGCGAGTTGGGCGTGGTGAAAGTTCAGGTTGGGGTAAAACCTGTGGTCGTGGTCATAAAGGGCAAAAATCCCGTTCTGGTGTCTCCATTCCCGCTTGGTTTGAAGGGGGACAGATGCCATTGGTGAGACGCTTGCCTAAACGTGGTCCCAGAAGAATTGCACATAAACGGACTGAATATGAGATCGTAAACATCCAGACACTAAACCATTTTGACAACGGGACAACGATTACCCCTGAAATTTTGCGAGAAAACGGTATTACAAAAAAGAGAGACGGGAAGATTAAAATCCTCGGAGAAGGTAACCTCGAAAAACAACTAACGGTACAGGGACACCGATTCTCAAAGTCTGCTATTGAAAAGATAGAATCAACAGGCGGTAGCATTGAGGTGATTTAAGTGATTAAGGCATTCCAAAACGCTTTCAAAATTCCAGAACTGCGGCAGCGGATTATCTTTACAGCACTCATGTTAATCGTTTATCGATTGGGTGCCCATATCACACTCCCCGGCATTGATGATATCGAATTAGAGAAGTTTTTCGATGGCTTAAGAGGTCGCACCGGTGGAAGTGTCCTTGATTTCGTTGATCTCTTTTCCGGTGGTGCATTCAAGCAGATGACAATCTTTGCTCTCGGTATCCAACCGTATATCAGTGCATCGATCGTCATGCAGCTCCTTACCGTAGTTATCCCCTTCCTTGAGAAACTATCCAAAGAACCGGACGGACGGAAAAAGATTACCCAATATACACGTTATGCCACTGTTATCCTTAGTGCGATTCAGGGTGTCATGATTAGCCTAATGTTGCAAAGACCTGGAGCCGTTATTAGAAGTGAAAACATTGAAATTGTGACGAATCCGGGGATCTGGTGGACTTTGCTAACCATGATCACCTTGATGGCTGGCACATCCTTCGTTATGTGGCTTGGTGAACAAATTACAGAACGGGGAATTGGTCAAGGCATTTCCCTAATCATTACAATTGGTATCCTCTCGGGCATGCCGGGTGGAATTCAAACGATATTCAATCAACTCCTGAATCGTCAAATTGACCTTCCGAAACTGGTCATTTTCCTCGCTTTGGGAGTTGTGGCGATTATGGGAACCGTATATATCACCTTCTGTGTCCGCAAAATTCCTGTCCAATATGCACGGCGAGTTGTAGGACGTAAAGTGATGGGAGGACAAGCAACCCATATCCCGCTGCGTGTCAATGCAGCCGGCATGATTCCGATTATTTTCGCCGTTACCCTGATGCAATTCCCTTCAACGGTTCTAGGGCTTATGCAAAGTCAATTTCCCGCCTGGGCATGGATTGGAGGATTACTTGCAGCTTTCAGTGCAACTAGCCCCTTATATTGGGTAATATACGCTCTCCTCATTATCGGTTTCACATACTTCTACACAGCTGTCCAAATTAATCCTGTGCAAATGGCGGATGACTTGAGGAAATATGGTGGCTTTATTCCGGGTATTCGTCCGGGGAAAAAGACCGCAGATTACATTAACGACACCTTAACCAGAATTACTTTACCCGGTGCGGTATTTCTCGCCGCAATTGCGGTTTTCCCTTTACTTCTGCAAGGATGGCTAGGTACTGGTGCATTAATCAGTGGTGCCTCAGTCCTAATCGTTGTCGGAGTCGTATTAGATACAGTGTCGCAAGTTGAATCCTATTTGACCATGAGACATTACGAAGGGTTCCTGAAGGATAGACGTGTGAGGGGACGTCGCACAAGATAGGGTTCATTTTCCAGTGAAGGAGAGATGATGAAAGTCCGTGCATCAGTAAGAAAAATGTGTAATCAATGCAAGATTATCAAAAGAAAAGGGGTTATCCGCGTTATTTGCCCTGCGGATCCAAAGCATAAGCAAAGACAAGGTTAAGCACTTTACCTAGCACGCAAGGAGGAAAAAGACATGGCAAGAATTGCTGGTGTTGATTTACCCCGAACCAAGAGGATTGACATTGCCCTGACCTATATTTATGGGATTGGGCGCCAAACCGCTTCAAAAATGGTGGAGGATTTGCATATTGATCCCGCCAAAAAGTCCCAAGACCTTGATGAGTCTGAAATCAGCCGGTTAAGAGAAACAATTAACCAAGATTACAAGGTGGAAGGAGACTTACGACGCGAAATCGAGTTGAACATCAAACGGTTGATGGACATCAATAGTTATCGCGGGTTGCGCCACCGCCGGCAGTTACCGGCACGGGGACAGCGAACGAGCACTAATGCACGCACGCGCAAAGGGAAAGCAAAAACTATTTCAGTCGGAAGAAAGGCAAAAGAAGCAGCACGCAAGGGTGGTTAATACCACTTGTGCATTAGGCTTCAGAAAGGAGATCAGTTTTGCGAGATTCAGGTGCCTCCAACCGTCCAAGGAGGAGAGAACGAAAGAATGTTTCTGAAGGAATTGCACATATCCAAGCAACCTTTAATAATACGATTATTACGATTACCGATCTCAACGGAAATGCAATTGCTTGGGCAAGTGCCGGTAGTAGCTTTCGCGGTTCTCGGAAATCCACGCCATTTGCTGCCCAACAAACAGCGGAAACTTGTGCTAGGAAAGCGATGGAACATGGCATGAAACGGGTTGAGGTAAGGGTCAAAGGACCAGGCTCCGGCAGAGAGTCCGCAATTCGATCTCTCTCAGCAGCTGGACTAGAAATTACCGCAATGAAAGATGTAACTCCAATTCCTCATAACGGTTGTCGACCGCCCAAACGGCGGCGCGTCTAACGTTTGAAAGTTGGGATTTTAAGAAAGGGGGAAATGGTCCTAATTTAACCAGAAAAAAATGAGCAAATATTTAGGTTCTGTATGTAAGTTATGTCGAAGAGAAGGTGAAAAACTTTTTTTGAAGGGACAACGCTGCGATTCCCCGAAGTGTTCATTTGAGCGTCGTAGTTATCCGCCCGGTCAACATGGTCAAAAGCTGCCTAAAGTCAAAGATTACGGACGCCAATTACGCACCAAGCAGAAATCGAAGCGCATCTATAGCATTTTAGAAAAACCGTTTAAAAACTACTACACAAAAGCCGCACATCAGAAAGGTGTTGTGAGAGAGAATTTGCTGACATTATTGGAGTGCCGGTTGGACAACGTGGTTTACCGTCTCGGTTTTGCCAACTCACGCCTGCAGGCTCGACAACTTGTTACACATAATCATTTCCTTGTGAACGAAAAAAGGGTCAATATTCCCTCTTACCTGATACAACCTGGCGATGTTATTCAGACACGCGAGAAAAGTCGTAACGTGGCAGTGATTCAAGAAGCATTAGAACGTTCTCAACACCGGGGCACACCAGATTGGCTTGAGTTGGATATCGACAAACAAGAGGGAGTTGTTAGGATGTTGCCAAACGTCGAGCAACTTGCCACAGACCTCCAAACACAGTTAATCGTTGAACATTACTCCAAATAACACAGCTACTTGTAGGAGGGTAAGATAGATGACAGGGAGGGAAATCACCAAGCCAAGACACCTCATTACGGACCTTGATAACTTGCGGCCTGATTATGGGAAATTTATCGCCGAACCGCTTGAGCGAGGATTTGGAACGACTATTGGTAACTCGCTTCGACGCGTTTTGCTTTCTTCGATTCAAGGTGCTGCTGTTATTGCTGTTGCTATTGATGGAGTGAAACATGCGTTCTCGACGCTTGACGGGATGAAAGAGGATGTTACCCAGGTTCTCCTGAACCTTAAAGAAATTCGATTTCGAGTTCACACCAATGAGGTTATCACCCTAGTTTTATCCGCAGAAGGCTCCGGTAATATTACAGCAGCAGATATTCAACCGAACGGACAGGTTGAAATCATCAATCCAGACCAACATATTGCAACGCTCGATCAGTGCGATGGTTTGAATATGGAGATTCAAGTTTGTCGTAGCAGAGGATATGAGTTCGGGGACGAACATCCGAACTATAATCAACAGATTGGCGTTATCCCGGTCGATTCCAAGTTTTCGCCAGTCAGAAAAGTCAATTTCTTGGTTGAAGAAACACGGGTCGGACACATGACCAACTATGACCGGCTTATCCTAGAAGTGTGGACAGATGCGAGTATTACTGCAAAAGAAGCTGTTACACAAGCCTCAGACATTTTGTTAGATCAATTTCGGCTCTTTAGCGATTTCGATGAAACTTACGTGGAGCCAGTCGAAGAAGTTGACGAAGAAGAACTGCAGCGTGAGAAATGGCTATCAAAGCCTGTTGCGGAACTCGAACTTTCGGTGCGATCCGCCAATTGTCTGGAAGCTGCGAAGATTACAACCATCCGAGACCTCGTGGTCAAGACTGAACAAGAGATGTTGAAATTTCGTAATTTCGGCAGAAAATCCCTGAACGAGATTAAGGATATTCTGTCGGAGATGGGACTGTCTTTAGGGATGACCCTTGGCGACGATAATTGAGTTGCCTAAAATATAATGTTGAAAATCCCGATTTATCGAGGAGGATGAATAGTCATGCGTCACAGGAAAATGGGAAGGAAACTTGGGAGAACAAGCGGACATCGGAAGGCGTTGTTTAGCAACCAAGCTACCGCGCTATTTGAACACGAACAAATTCGCACGACCTTACCAAAGTGCAAAGAACTCAGGCGAATCGCTGAAAAACTGATTACGCTCGCTAAACGCGGGGATTTACATGCGCGCCGTCAAGCCGCTAAGGTTATCCACGACCATGACGTTTTGCAAAAATTGTTCGATGATCTCGGGCCCCGTTATCAAGACCGTAATGGTGGATATACCCGTATCATCAGAGGTGAGTTGAGGCGTAGCGATGCTGCTCAGATGGGGTATATTCAATTGGTAGAATAGTACAACACTACTAATTCCGAAACTATAAAGAAAGGCGTTGATTCTCAGTCAACGCCTTTTTTTATGGCTTGCTCAAGTTATACAAAAAACCCAATTGAGCGGTTCAGTTCTCCTTCGTCATAGCAACCTTCAATATCGATACCCCGCAGATACAAACACCCGGTTAGCTGTCTGACTTTCCGTGAGCGAATCACTTGATTGCGCCCATGAACCTCGCATATAAGCAACATCAATTTTGATAATCTGGTCGAAAACCTTGCCTACCCCAATTGTCAGAAAGTCCCGATCGTCGTCTATATCTCTATCTTGGAACGGAATTGGATCGCGGAAGTAACCGACGCGCACACTAGTCTCAATGACCGGTATGCGATACTCTGCTCCGAGGCGAACCTGTACAGTACTGTCATAATGCCGATTGAAGTTATTCTGTGCGTCTTCTGCTGGTAGCGGGTCATATTCCGTCTGTGTCCAATCTGTAAATTGCATATCGCCGGCAAGCGTCAGACGCTTCTCTAAGAGCTTGATAGCAATGCCACCGCCAAACTCAAACGGGCGTTCAATATCGTATAATATGGATCCACCATCACCGTCTACACCCTCTTCACCGTCGTCGAATTGCACTATCGTTTGTTGCTCCCAGACCTCGTTGACCTCAAGGTCTGCTGGCAGCGTTACAGTTCCACCGAGTGTTACATTTTCTCCGGCAAAAGCAAGCACACCGATCCGACCACTGAGCCCTGAATAGTCTCGCTCTACAGTGTCGTGAAAAGCGAAACTTTCTATTTCTGGGTCAATGTTCTTGATGTCTTCTGCTGCACTATCTAACTCGTTGAAACTTGAACCGTGCCAAAAATCTATTGAGCCACCAAGCAAGATATTTTTTGATATAAAGACACCCATCCCCAAACTCCAGATACCCATACCGCCGCTGTTGAGGGTCGTTTCATCAACATCAAATCCACTAAACACTGAACCAGAAGACGGGTCCAGTCCCTGAACGGCAACCTCCGAGTCAAAATTCTGAGGACGATTATATCCGAGTGCAAACGCGAAGCCGCCACGATTTGCGTATAAAGGATAGACGAGGCCTATTGAGTTGGGACGGGTTTTTGAATTGTCGGTTTCGGCAGCACGACCACGAGTGAACTCTGTTTCTGCATCTAGTTCGCTGTGTGACAGGCCACCAAACAACTCAAACTTTCTAATTTGAGCGAGCCCTGCCGGGTTCCAGTAAAGCGTCGTGAAATCATCCGCAACAGCGAGAAACGCCCCACCCATCCCCATCGTCCTGGCACCAAGACCAAAGGTATTACCGATAGCAATTTCCTCCTCCTGTGCGATTCCGATGTTACCTCCTAACACAAAACAGGTGAGCATCAACGCCAAAATAGTGGTGGTTTTCATCAATCTGTTCATTGGATTGTTACCTCCTTCCGGATCTTCGGGATCTGTCGCGCCGTGACTCAGACGAACTGCGGGCAGGAGTTCTACTCTCTTCACTCTTCCTTAATGACTTATCCAAACGCCTTGAAGACGAGTGATGGGATCTGACTCCTCGATAGCTTTGTGAACGTCGTTTGCCAAAATTCAAATCACCAATCTTGGAGCGTGGCGTTGAGTAGCGATATCGATAAGGACGATACCTATATCCTCCATAATAGGGGTAGTATCCATAAGATGAATAATATGGGTAGGAATATCTGTAATAGGGATAGAGGGGATGATAGCCACCATAGTAGTATGGATAGGCGGGATAGTTGTTGTTGTAGTAAGATCGATAATAACGGTCAGAATAGCTGTAACTCGGTTTGCGCCGCCCGTAGTACCCCTCATTTTCCACTTCAGACAGTTCCCCTTCTGTCTCAATTTCTTCTTGCGGCTCCCGCTCGGACTCCATCTTTTCGTCCTCATCTTCGCGCTGGTGCTCATCTTGATGATGATAGGAGGTTTGTCGAGTTGAAGAACGCGGCTCATAGTACCCAATCTGCGTATAACATCCTGCGAGGGCAATTATCGCCAGCAGGAGGGTGATAGAGAGAGCAAGTCTGTTCATGGTCAGTCTTCCTTTTGCAAATTGTTCGTAGATATACTCAACGAAATATATTGAGTATATCATAGGACATACCCACTGCCAAGCGAAAAAACAAAATCTGTTAAGTCTGTGATCCGTCCACTATCGATTGTGATTGACAGATGCAATAAAGCTATCATAAAATCCTGCTCAGCAACGATTCGTCTAAATACACGCAATTAAGATGCCATAATTCAATTCTGTCGAAGTAGAGCAGAATCCTTGCAAAACTGCTTAGTCTGAACATAGTAAACCTAAGTTGGATACGAAAAGATTGTGGCAATAATGATACAGTTCTATATCCCAAGTGCCACAGGGAATCATACTTTTACATTAGCACACAAAATAAAAGGAAGCTACGATGAAAAGAGAAGTGCGCTGGGAACGGATGTTCCCCGATGAATTGGAAGCTGCGTTAGAGGAATACCCTGTCGTCTATTTCTGCTACGGCTTGTGCGAACCCCATGGTCCTCAGAACGCAGTCGGATTGGACGCTTTGAAAGCGCATGCGATTGCGTGCCGCACAGCCCATGAGCATGGCGGTATTGTTGCTCCACCCGATTACTGGCACATCCACGAACATGGCGGTTACGCACTCTGGGGAAATCGAACCGTTGGAGAGGTGCGTCCATGGCTGACTGCGATGCCTGCATGGATGCATTTCAAGAATATCTGCTACCACGTCCGGGCAGCAGATGCTTTGGGATTTCATGCCGCTATACTTTTGACAGGACACTACGGGCCCAACTGGAAAGACCTTAAAGCTTTGCTTGAAATCCTCCAACCGCACTTTAGCATGCAGCTATATGGTCTGCCAGATTTTGAGGCGAATCAGCCCGGCTTTGATGGCGATAGCAAAAGTGGAGGCGATCATGCCGGTAAGGTCGAGACCTCGCTGCTCTGGGCATTGGAACCGGATTGCGTCGATGTTTCACGTCTACCAGCACAAGATGCGCCGCCCCCCCACTTTGCAATGGGACCGACCGCACACGAATCGGATCGCCAAGTCGGTGAGCGAATGGTCGCCGATGAAGTCCAGTGGCTTGGTGCCAAAGCGAAAGAGCTTCTCGACGCCTACACCGAATCAATGTCCGCGCGTCAGCCGCTCACCTTCGATCAGATTGAGGAAATATGGGAACGCGATGTTCGTCCACAACTGAAGGGATTTGAAAGTATGCAAACCCGCTGGAGCGATGATGAAGGACCATCGCAGGATTCCCGCTGGTATGCCCAATGGCGTGTGCCGGATCGCGGCTAGATACATGAAAGGAGCGAAAAATGCCCCTCACCGAAGGACAAATCAAGACTTATGAGGCGGAAGGCTTTGTTCCAAAAGTTCAAATTTCCGACAAAACCGAAGCCATTCAACATCGGAAACTGTTCGACGAATTAGAAGCCAGAATCGGACGGGAGGAATGCCAGATCGGGTTAGTTGACCGGCATTTTGAGGAAGCGTTCATCTGGGAGATTGCAACCCACCCAAAGATTCTCGACTGTATCGAAGCACTGATAGGCCCCGATGTTATGATGATATCAACGCACTTCTTTTGCAAATATGGTCCCGATGAAAAAAAGTTTGTGGCATGGCATCAGGATGTAACCTATTGGGGACTTGAACCGCCTGAAGCGATTACCGCGTGGTATGCAATTGATGATAGCGACTGCGAGAACGGTTGTATGCGTGTGATTCCCGGCACCCACCGTCCCGGCATTCGGGATCACGGAAAATCTGGACAGGAAGGAAATCTGTTGAGCATCGATCAGGAAGTGCCGGTCAGTGAGGATGAGGAGCAAAACGTCGTAGATCTGGTTTTGAAGGCGGGCGAAATCTCAATCCATCACGGTATGCTGATTCATGGAAGCCTACCTAATCAATCCACACGGCGGCGGTGTGGCTTGACAATTCGTTACATTCCTCCCCGGGTCAAGCAGATTGACAGAAATTCATTGGGACTTAACTGGTCGACAATTTTGTTGCGTGGTGAAAACAGAGAGAAGAATTTTCCTGAACTCCCCAAACCATTCCCGATGAAATAACTGATTAACGAAGGACGAAAAAATGTATGACGCCATTGTTATCGGGGCAGGGGTAATGGGAAGCGCAGCAGCCTATAATCTCGCCAAGGCGGGGGCAAGCACATTGGTGCTAGAACAGTTTTCCCGGGGACATACCTTCGGCAGCTCTCACGGCGACAACCGAATCATCCGCCTGATTTACGAAAAACAGTTCTACACAGAATTGATGAAGTCTGCTTATGCAGAATGGCGGGAAGTGGAACAGGAATCGGGTAAGGATCTGCTGTTCACAACCGGCAGCGTGGTGATTGGACCGGAAGGGCACGATTATCTCCACGATATGCGTGTGAGTCTCAATGCTGCCGGCGTCGAGTCCGAATGGTGGGACCAGCAACAATTAGCAGACCGCTTCCCGCAATTCAGGATTGGAGACGGCGTGGAAGTTTTGTGGCAGAAGGACACCGGTTTCCTATATGCTTCAGCGTGTGTCCTGACCTACTTACAACTCGCTGAAGCGCACGGGGCGGAGGTACGGGAGGATACACTGGTAATAGAGATTAACTGGCAGGGAACGCATCCCGAAGTAATCACAAAAGGAGAACGCTTTCAAGGGAAAAAAGTGATTGTGACTGCGGGGGCGTGGAGCGGACAGATTCTCAATGAACTGAATCTCCCGTTGACTGTAACGCGGCAGCAGGTTGTTTATTATCGACCAATCGATGCAAATCTGTTTCAGCGGGACAGATTCCCGATTTTCCTCGATGTAACGTGGAATGAGGTTTTATATGGATTTCCTGTGTTTGTCCGTGAAGGCGTGAAGGTTGCGCGGCACGGCATGGGGCAGCCGGTATCTCCCGATACCTGTAATCGGATGCCTGACTCTGACTACATCGAGCATCTCCGCTCTTTTCTGCATGAACGCATTCCCGATGCCGCCGGCGAAGCACTTTTTGCACAGGTCTGTCTCTACACGGAAACGCCCGACGAGGATTTCATCATTGACACCCACCCGGATTGCGCGAATCTTGTCTTAGCAGCCGGGTTCTCCGGTCACGGTTTCAAGTTTGCCAGCCTCGTCGGACGTATACTTTCGGAAGTGGGACTTGAGGGCACAACAAATTTCGACATCAGCCCATTTCGGTTAGCGCGCTTTGAGACATAAGCAAGTGGTTCATGTCAAAAGAAAGTACAAAATGCGAAGAGAAACCGAGTTTTTTAACCCCCCTGCCCCCCTTGTCAGGGGAGTCAAACTCGGTTTCTTTGTGCGATTTCTTAACATGAGCCAAGCAAGTAAGCAGATCGCTGAATCAGTTCGCGCTCCAATTGGGTGTCTGAATCGTGTCCGCGATGGCGAATGCCCTCTGAAGTTCAGATTCGGAGATCGGCGGCACCTTGACAGATGCCACGTTTTGTTCAATCTGTTGCATTGTTTTCGCGCCGGCAATGACGCAAGAGGTGCCGGGATGGTCAAGCGTAAAACGTAACGCTGCTTGAACCATTGTGCGTCCCGTATCCTCCGCGAGGAAACCGAGTGCCGGTAGTTTCCTAAAGGCATCAATTGACCCCGGCCGATTAAAACGCTCATAGCGTATGTCCTCTTTCGGGATTTCGCTGCTCTGGAAATATTTGCCTGTCAACATGCCCTTCGCCAGTGGAACACGGATGAGTGTGCCGATACTCTCTTGCTTAGCAAAATGAAGCAGATCGGCTGCCTCGCGCTCAAGCAGGTTGTAACCAATCTGCAGCATGTGAACCTCGCCCAACCTCCGCAGTTTATCAATCGCCTCCCGATCATTGGTCGAAACACCGTACCAACGGAGCTTGCCCTCATCCGCAACTTTGCCAACACCTCCATGACAGCCGGCATCGCCCCTTCTAACGGAATCGCATGAAGTTGATAGATGTCGATATAATCTGTATCCAGCCGTTTCAGACTCCCTTCGACCGCTTCAACGATTCGCTTTTTCGCTTGCGTTGGTAGGTCTGGATCGTTCGCGTTCAAACCACTGTTTGGGCTGACTTTGGTGGCGATAATCCACTTATCCCGTCTCCCCTGCAACGCCTGCCCGACGACTTCCTCGCTATGACCGGCACCATAACTCTCTGCGGAATCAATAAGGTTCACGCCAAGTTCCTCTGCGCGATGGATGAGTGCGATCGACTGCTGCTCGTCGGTACCTGTCCAACCTGTCCGTGTACCATCTGCCTGCTGTTGTACACCAGAGATTGGAAACGCGCCTATCCCGATTTCCGAAACCTTGAGACCTGTTTGTCCAAATGTTCGATATTTCATTGGAGCCCCTCCATTTGTCCGATATGTACTGATTGACATAGACCATTTTACTTGAAAACGCCCTCGGAGTCAAACCGGTTTATGAACTATTGATGGGGGCAGTGAGAAACGAGATTGCGTTTATTCTTGACAGATTGCCACACCATTTGTGAAAATAGTATTTATAATCTCTACAAAAGTGATTGATGATTGAATTTCGATCGGACAGCAAGGATAATTGGGGATGCAAAAGGGCAATCAACGCATTTATCTCATCAAAATCGCCATTGTTGGGGGGATAACCATCCTCCTGATTTTGGGGATAGGTGCGTTACGAGTGACCACTCCGAACCCCGACACCGATTCCGCATTTGCTGCCGTTATATCTAGACTCATTAATAAGCCGTCCCCTGACCGTCCAAATCCCGCATCCAAAAAGCGGGACTACCTTAAAAAATCGGATTGGCCCCAAGGACTACGTATATATCGCGATTGGTGGAAAGAGCGGGATGCGGCGGTTTATATCGCCGAGATGCGGCGCGGATCAGGAAATCTTCGCTTTGGAGTTGAACTCGCCAATAGCCGTCTTTTAGGCAGGGAAACGATTAGCAGCATGGCGGGACGGCTCGCACAACAGGACATTCCACTGTTAGCTGGCGTCAATGGGAGTTTTGGTCTCCGTGGAGATCGAGTTGGGCGTGGTGGGGTTATCTTTAACCTTCATATCCAAGATTGGGAATTGGTCAGTATTGCCCCCCGACGTGATTGGTGGGGGTTCTCACCGCCATCCCCTTGGGGTGAAACCAGTTTTGGTGTAACAACCGATGGTGAATTTTTACTTGATGCCGTTGAATTAAACGGAGTTATCCAAATCAATGGAGAATCGCTCGAAATCGATTGTATTAATCAGATTCCTGAGGCCGACTGCGCTGCTGTGCTCTACACACCCCGATTTGGGGAGCAGACCCTTGCACGAAGAAGCTATGAAGTTATCCTCAAAGGACTCGACTTGCCACTTATAGGGATGTATCGGAGCAATTTCAAGCTTGACGCGGTCAATCGGCGGGGCAACAGCACAATTCCTCCCAACGGTGTTGTGTTGGCACTCGATTATCAACTGGCGGTAAAATGGGATGCCACATTCAGGGCAGGTGGTACAGGTACGCTCGAAATCGCACTTTCACCCACTAGATGGCAGCGGGTTACCGATGGAATCGGAGGAAATATCAGGCTCTTACGGAATGGAAAAATTGAACCGGAACTTGTGGAATTTCACCACTCAGGCGGCAGATCCAATTACCGCCACCGCAACGGGGCGAGGCTAAACCCGCGGAGTGCATTGGGGTTTAACGATGATAAACTATTCTTGATTGCAGTGGATGGTCGTCAATACGGATATAGCATCGGCATGACGCTTTATGAGATGGCTGGTTTTTTGCGGGCCCTCGGCGCGAAACACGCAATAAATTTTGATGGTGGGGGCTCATCAGCACTATGGGGAATTGACGACATTGTGAATCGTCCATCGCGCGGCTACGAGCGATCAGTTTTTAATGTAGCGATGATTACGACCCAGAGGAAGGTAAAAAAATGATTGAACACAAAGCACCGCGTGCGTTTCATGTGATGACAAAACCGATTGGGGCGATCTGTAATTTGGATTGCGAATACTGCTTCTATCTGGACAAAGAGAATCTTTATCCCAATACACGGTCATTTCGGATGACGGATGAGGTTTTGGAAAATTATGTACGTCAATATATCGAATCGCAGCAGGTCAATGAGATAACCTTCGCTTGGCAAGGTGGCGAACCGACGCTGATGGGGGTCGACTTTTTCCGACGCGCCGTCGAATATCAGCAGAAATATCGACGCGTTGGCACACGCATCCAGAATACATTTCAAACCAATGCAACGCTCTTGAATGATGAGTGGTGCACCTTCTTCAAGCAGAACAACTTCCTCATCGGTATCAGCATTGATGGTCCCCCAGAATTACACGATAAATACCGCTACGACAAACGGGGCAGGCCCTCCTCCGATGATGTCATTCGGGGATTGCGATTCCTACAGCAGCATCAGGTAGATTACAATGTGCTCTGTGTCGTGAACAGCCACAACGCCGATTATCCGCTTGAGGTGTATCGCTACTTCAAAGAACTTGGTACTCAGTTTATGCAGTTTATCCCCGCTGTCGAGCATGTCGGTGAGAAAGGTGTAACCGACCGCACGGTCCGTGCAGTGCAGTACGGTAAATTTCTCTGTGCTATCTTCGATGAGTGGGTTGTCAACGATATCGGGAAGATTTTTGTCCAAATCTTTGATGTCGCGTTAGAGGCTTGGTTGGGGTATAACCCAAGTCTGTGTATTTTCAACGAGACCTGCGGGAACGCGATGGCAATCGAGCATAACGGCGATCTCTACTCCTGCGATCACTACGTTGACTCGGAATACTTCCTCGGCAACGTCATGGACTCACCGATGGAAGCGTTGGTCGAATCAACGTTCCAGCGGAAGTTCGGAACGGACAAGCGCGATACCTTGCCGCAATACTGCCTAGACTGCGAAGTCCGTTTTGTCTGCAACGGCGGCTGCCCAAAGAACCGTTTCATCAAAACGCCGAGCGGCGAAGATGGGTTGAACTATCTTTGTGCGGGCTATAAGCAGTTCTTCAACCATATCGACAAACCGATGAAGATGATGGCTGAAGCACTACAAGCTGGACGTCCCGCCGATAGCATTATGCCTTTGCTACGTCCCAAGCCGGTAGCAGCTACGCGGAAAGTTGGTCGCAATTCGCCCTGTCCCTGTGGGAGTGGCAAGAAGTATAAGCAGTGCTGTTTGAAATAGGTTAATCCGGAGAGACAGGCTATCGGCATGATGAAAAGGAACACTGCTGATATGGAAAGGAAACTTTTCGCTTTTGCGTGTATCGCGTTTCTGATTTTAATTGACGTAGTTGGGGACTCTATGTTATGGATCCACAAGGTAACAACGAAAATCTGATTGTCCACTTGACCCGCTCGCCCGTATCTGCGCTAAATTGGGATCGTCCGGCTTGGTCGCCCGATAGTCAATATCTCATCCACGTCGTCGAAGAGCAAAATCCGGAGGGTTTAATGAAAACTCGGATTGATGGGGATATGCCAACCCAGTTAAAGACCGGCGAACTTGTAAATTGGTTAAGTCCTGTATGGTCGCCGGGAGGGAACAATCTTCTTTTTAGTGCGAGAGAAGCAAGAGAACCAATGGTTATCGTAGAATATAGAATGGTATTGATGAATCTTAATACTTCACAAAAACATGCATTCGTATTACCGGGAGCATTTGAAAAGGATTGGCGTCTTTTTGGATTGGTTTGGGGACCTGATGGGGCACAACTCATCTTATCAGTATCAATAGGAAAGAAGGATCACCAACATTCGGTCTATCTAATCGATATCCCCAACGAAAGCATAACGCTATGGATGGAAGAGGCATACGAAGCGGATTGGGTCAGACCCGGTTTCGTGTATGCTGTGGATGCTGCCGGAAAACGGATTACAGCGTGGGGTGAATTGAAAAAACGAGAAGAACGCTGATGTACAGCTCTCACCGCACTAGCCCTTCAGCAAAAAATCTGTTAAATCTATAAATCCGTGCTAATCCGTGATTCAGACGATTTTTCAATCATCTCTAAGCATCTACAACACAATCTCAATTGCTTCAAACAAACTCAGTTCAGGGACTTGAATCGTCAGCAGACCATCTAACCCGCTGTATGTGCATGTCTCCCCTGAAACGAGACTTCGCACAGACTTTGGTGGCTTCGTTGACGGCAGCTTGATTTCCAAATCTACCATCTTGACAGGCTCGTAAAAACTCACCCCGAAATGTCCCGAACCGTTCACTAGATGCACCAACTGTGCACTGCCATCCACCTTTTCAAACCATGTCACCTCAACCATCGGTGACAGGTTGCCCCCAACTGGTATTAGTCTGGCAACCCCCTCTAACAGGTCAGCGACAAAATCGGAGGTATTGGGATAGCCCTGCCGATGGAACAACTGTCCCGGCTCCCACGGGATATAGATCGCCTTTCCGTTTCCGAAGGGACGAACCGTGAACGCCGGGTGCTCTGTGACTTGCGTGTAATAGCACCGTTCCGGCGGGCCGAAGTTGTGTGGCGGAATCAGATTGAATCGTGGCTGGACATCCGACGCATACGTGACATAGACGTATGTCCCGTCCATATAGATAAGCTCAGTGTCGGCAAACCGTTCAAATCCCTGCTTATCATCCAACTTGAAATACGATGAGCGCATATCCGTCCGTATTCGTTGGACCCCCGCAATTCCGAGGCTTTTTAGGGCGGGGATCGGTCTGAGTTCATCGTCTGCATCCCGGAATCCGCTCTGGGAGGAGGCGATTACCGTTCCACCTTCTTCGACAAACCGATCAATCCGTTCTGCCAATTCACCGCTCATCGCTTGAACGTCGGGCAACACAATCGCCTGATACCTGTCCCCCGCCAGATCGAGTGCTGCATCTGCTGTCAGCGTATCAAACAGAAAATGGTTCTCCACCAAGAAACGGAACCACCCCTTGAATGCATCGGCACCGCCTCGGTCAGACTTCAGCAGCGCAATATTCGCCTTCGATCGGTTGTCAGTGTATGCTGCTTCATTGGCTGCGTGATAGTGGTAGATCTCCTTGATAGGCTCAAATCCGGATCTGTCCTCATGATTGTCCAATCGTCCGATAAGGTAATAATCCAACGCCCCACCGTTGGCTAAGTTCTGCGCCAGACGTAACGCCTGCTGATGGGGTGACACCGCGACATGCCGATAAGGGAAGTCAATAAAGTCAACGGTCGTACCGCTGGACACCATTTCTGGATAACTACTCACTGCCCATTTCGTATTGTCGGACGCGCTGTACTGCCAATGGGGTAGGGGTCGATCTAACGCGGTGTTCGCCTCCATCCGGTTGAACCCTCGACGCATTTCCCGGTGATTGGCAATACAAATATCGGGCTTCAATTTGTGAATAAAATTGTAAACCTTCTCGTGGTGTGCCTGTAACGTCCGTCCCTTGAAAACGTTGTATTTCCGAAACGTCGGATCGCCGTGATCCTCTTCGGTCGGCAGAGATAGCCCGAACATCTCTGAGAAAAGTTGTTCGCAGTTGGCACAATGGCAGAGGCCGTGATAATTGCCGCTGTAGTCCCTCGTCTGGTAGCCGCCCATGTTAAAGAAAATCCCATCGAAATCGTGCGTTGTGAGCAGTTCCTCGATAATCCGCAAGGCGTACTCCTGCTGATAGCCCCCATTCAGGCAGACCTGCACATCTCCGTTATATTCAATAATCTCACCAGTAGCGGTGAGGGACGCCCATTCCGGGTATGCTTCATAAATGGGGTAACGCACCTTAGAGAAATCGGTACGCGCCATCACGCGGATGTCGGCACGATGACATGCGGCAATGATCGTTTGTAGGCTATCTCCCTTCAGAAACGGACTCTGAAAATGATACGGCAGCTTCGTGGGATAGCTAGCGATAATCCCGGCCGCATTAATCATCAACACATTTGCTTTGAACGCCTGCATATCAGCAACCACACGCTCGGCCTGGATGTCGAGCATGTCAATTTCTCGCAGGTTCGTTTGAATAAACCGCCACATTTTACTGTGCCACCAGTCTGCCATATGATATTCTCCTAAAACGTTAGGACTCAGGCCCGTCGGTAGTGAACGCAGATCTGCGTTCACTACATACGCACAACTCGTCACGCCGATGTCCCTTTCCATGAGCCACGTAATCTGAGGGGGCGTAAGTCCTGACGTGAAACGTGATGCTCCAACAAATCGGGACAGGCTGTGAAACGTGAAAACAGCTTGTTCATTGGTCCATTAATGAATGAGTGAACTATAGTGGATTTTAGAATTAATGAGACACGCCAAACCGGTGCGGTTAGGAAACCGCACCTACCGGGGGGCGAAATGGGATAGGCATTGTAGCAGAACCGACTTGTAGGAGGGATTTCCGAATCCCGATATGTATAATCGGGGCTAGGAAGCCCCTCCTACAATGTTCAAATAATTATGAAATTTACTATAGTTCCTGTCGCATGATTTCTTAACGTGAGCCTCCAACTTTAGTGCACTTCACTTGTCTTTTCCCTCAGAGTGCCACTGAATCTGTGGCATATTCGTGCGTGGAGGTTGAGGCCAATGGGAACCGCGTTGGCTGGAGAGTCCTCTGTCGGGACCGGGGATAAAGTCTCGGTCAGGCACGCCGATGAGCTGCCCATTTTCAACCCAAGCCTCGTCTCCACCATAAAGTTGACCAATCAGCAAATCGGTCAGATTGGTAAGGATGTCGGCATGTTCAGCGGAAGCGGAGAGGTCGATCAATTCATCCGGATCTTTTTGTAAATCGAAAAGCTGCCGACAGTTGCCAACCGGATAGTAGATGAGCTTATAACGACCATCGTGGATCATGCGTGTAGCGTGGTTATCTTCGCCAACCTCGCCGTAGAACCAATCCCGTCTCTGCTCGCCGACCATTGAAATACCCTCAACCGTCTCAGGGATATCGATACCCGCCAAATCCAGCAGCGTCGGCATCACATCCGCCCAACCGACCAATTGATTATCAACACGGTTGTAACCCATCCGTTCATCCCCGGCAACACCGAGTAGAATCATGGGGATGTTGGCGGAGTATTCGTAGAAAAGCCGTTTTGCCCACATACCATGGTTGCCAAGCATATCGCCGTGATCGGACGTAAAGCAGATAATCGTGTTGTCAAGCTCACCTTCCTCACGCAAGGTTCCAAGAAGGACCCGTAACTGATGGTCAATATGAGTGCAGAGGGCATAAAAGGCACGACGGATATCGCGGATCTGTTGGGAGGTGAACTTCGCTCCTCTCGCGATGTTGGCTTGCAGACTGAAAGACAGAGCGTCTGGGACAGCTGACCACGCACCGCAATACGGTATATCAATCGGAATATCGCGGTACAGATCCAGATATGCCTGCAGCGGAATAATTGGCGGATGGGGGTGACGGTAGGAGATGAACCAGAAAGCGGGCCGATTGGGATCCCGGCGTTTGACGATTCGCGCCATCTGACTCGTCGCCCAGTTGGTCGCGTGGATCTCTTCGGGAAGATGCCATGGGCGGTTGACATATTCGTTGTTACCCATCCCGTGATCAAAGTGGCGTCCTGCATATCCTTGATCGCCGAGAAAAAGTTCATAATCATCTAATACCCCGTATTGGACGCGCCCCTCCTCGTCTAAAATCACATCGTCGAAGCCGATGCGATCGCGTTGCGGGTAGACGTGCAGTTTCCCAACCGCATAAGCCTGATAACCTGCATCCCGAAAGGTCTGTGCCATAGTCGGTATTTCGGGCATGGTCAGTTTATCTTTGAAAACCCGATCTCCGTGGGTGCGGGGTGTAGTCCCCGTCATAAGGGTACGACGGGCGGGAATGCAGACGGGGCACTCGGCATAGGCATTACTGAAACGAACCCCACTACGACAGAGTTCATCGAGGGTTGGGGTTTGGATGGCTGGATGTCCCGCAGCTCCCAACAAGGCAGCGGGCCAATGGTCGGTACTTATCAACAGCACGTTTGGCTTGGTAGACATGGATTATTCCTTCCCACACATCGTTCACAGATCAATGTCATCGGTTTCTAGATTCAACCAGCGCATCTCATCGGGGGACAGCTTAACCGTCAACGCTTCAAGACATGAAGATAACTCATCGTGAGTTAAGGGACCAATGAGTGGAAACGTTGGAAATGGTTGGTGCAAAACAAACGCTAGCGAAACCTGTATCGCCGTACATCTCTTCTTCTCCGCAAGTATTTGTGCTCGGCTGAGTCGCTCAAAGTTGGCATCGTTATAGTACACTCGCACCATGTCCTGATTGTCCCGTTTTTCGGGGGCAAAACGTCCACTGAAGAACCCTCGCGCCTGCGAGGACCACGGCAGCAGCGGAAATTGTGTTTTGTGGTGCCATTCCCACGCCTTTTTTGATACAGACACAACGCCCTTCCACATCGGTTCCATCGGGACAGCCAAGCTGATATTGTTACTGCTGACCACAAATCCGTGTAACCCATGTTCCACAGCGTATTCATTCGCTTCTCGGAGGCGTTCAAGTTCCCAATTCGACGCTCCAATCGCTCGAAGGTTGCCCGCACGAATCTCCTGATTCAGGTGCTCGATGATTGTACCGGCGGGAATACTTGGATCATCTCGATGCAGCAAAAACAGGTCAATATAATCGGTCTGTAGACGGAGGAGGCTTTCATGGATGTCGTGTGCAAGCTCCTCCGGACTCAGGCGCGGACGTGGCACCGCAGCATGTGGATGTCCACCCTTATCAACCAAAAACACCTCGGATCGGTTTTTCCGATTTTTCATCCACATGCCGAGCAGGCGTTCACTATCGCCGCCACCGTAGCTATGCGCGCTATCAAGCGCATTGCCGCTGGCTGCAAAAAATTCGTCTAGCATCGAATAGCTGTGTTCCATCGTATCGGGCGTAAATAGCATACACCCAAGCACAAGCTGTGAAATCTCTCTATCTATTCCTGGAATTGTCCCGTAATTCATTGAATCTCCTCTCAATAGGTGTGTTAGATACATAATAGCAGAAAACGAGTAAAAGGTCTATGCCAACCACAATTTTTGCCCCGCAAACGAAAACTATGCTACAATACGTACTGGATTTTTAACCCTTTTGGAGGATTTCGACAATGAAGATTAATACCCTTGAAATGATTACGCTACACATCCCTTTCTACACAGACTATGTCACCCGACACATGCAACGCGCCTTGACCCACTCGGAACAGGTAGAGGTATACCGCGTTGAGTTGGATAACGGCGTTATCGGTTACGGCGAAAATCTGGGAGACGAATCCGGCAACTTCGATCGAGTCATCGGACAAAACCCGTTTGCAATCATGCAGGATGACAGCATCGGTTTCGGGATTCAGATGTCTCTGTTTGATGCCGTCGGTAAATCGGTTGGCGTTCCTGTCTATCAATTGTTGGGCGCAAAGGTTCGGGACCGCTGCCCGATTTCGTGGTGGGATATCGACATGCCGCCGGAGGATTGGGTGAAAGAGGCGGAGGAGTCCATTAAACGGGGCTACACGTCCATTAAACTGAAAGCCCGTCCGTGGCGGGACATCTTCGAGCAGGTGGAAGCCGTTGGAAAGGTTGTTCCAGAAGGTTACAACTTGGACATCGACTTCAACGGTTTTCTCCTCACAGCGGAAGGCGCGCAGCCTGTTTTGCAGGAGTTAGATAAGCACCCTAACGTCGCATATTATGAAAGCCCGTATTATCTCAGCACAGATGTCGAAGGTGCCGGGCGTCTACAGGAAGCGGTAGAAAAACGGATTGTCGAACACTTTAATGAATCGTGTCTGCACGCTCGCTGCTGTGGCGGATTTGTTGTTGGAAGCGGGGCAACAGGGACGCGGAGAATCAATGCGTTGTGCGCTTCGTTTGATAAACCGTTCTGGCTGCAGATGGTCGGAACGGGCATTACGACTGCGTACGCTATGCACATTGGGGCGGTTCTGTCACACGCACAACTGCCGGCAATTACCTGCTTTGAATTGTGGGAACATGATCTTTTAACACAACGGTTGGAGGTAGTAGACGGAACAATCGCCCCACCAGACGCACCGGGGTTGGGCATCGAAGTTGACGAGTATGCACTGGAACGTTACCGTGTTGAACCGGGAACACCTTCACCCACAACCCTCTACAAGCAGAGAGGGCGAACCTGTCGTGTGCATATCCCCGATGGCAAAGGTGGCGAGGTCGTCCACGATTTTACAGGTGAGGATGTCTATTATCCTGCTTTTAGCGAGGGAGAGTATCCGGGATTTGTGCGTGGTGTCTGGATGGAAGTAATCGAAGGGGAAGGGTAGATCTGAACGTTCAGATGGCAGGTGCTAGGGGCAACGATTACTGTTGCTCCTAGCACCTTGTCACCACAAAATTAGTAGTGTGCTAGCGATACAAATCTAAAGCATATCGAGTTGAGCGGCGATCTCGGTCAATTTGCTTTCCATTTGACTTGCAGCCACTTCAAGTTTTTCCTGATCAATTTTCAACCGTCGAATATCATCATCTTGGTGTGACAGAATGCAAAACTGGTGGTTTTTTCGCATATCAAAGCCCGCCTGTTTAATGTTCTCTTTCACAGTGCCTTCCGGGTAATACCACCGCTGCCCTCGGGTCTGACCCATATTCATGTGGCAATGCCCTTCGTCACCACCAAAACAGTCGAACCGCAAAACTTCGTCATCATAGAAATATAAAGAAGCTGCCGGCCCATGACCTCCTCGGTCCGACCTCCAATACACTTCCAATCTAACATTATCTTGTACCGGGTACTCAACCCAGTCAAATCGTTCCTGATTATTCACTACCTTAGTCGCCATCTGCTCCTCCAGTTATAATGGATGTGGGCTTAACACTCATACCTACTTAGGGAAACCCCCGACCCCTCAATCTTCAATCGGATTTCCTCAAAATTCTATCTTACAGTCTAGCATTAACAGGAAATAATGTCAAGATTAACATTTTGGCTCATATAAAAAGAAAGTGCAAAGTACGAAGAGAAACCGAGTTTTGCCGAAAAAACTCGGTTTCTTTGCACTAAATCTTAACATGAACGAACATTTTATTCAGCCATTTTCGGGGATGCCTAAAACCTGCTCCCCCGTTTTTCACAGGTTTCTTAAGGTTGCTCAACCTCAACCCGGCGACCCGTTTGACTTGATTCCAAAGCCGCATCAATAATGCGGGCGACTTGGAGCGCATCACGACCGGAGGCAGGTGGGCTCCCTTCACCTTGTCCTGCACGAATAAAGTCTCGGATGAACTCCTCCCCAGCAACCCCCCCATACGCCGGCGATTGTCCCAAGGTATAGTCAAATTCCCGTTGGGGGGCAGCCGCCCAAGAATCTTGTGCTGTTTCAACGCTCATATGTTCCGCAACGCCCGGGGAACCCCAGTGGATCCGACCATTCTGACCGTTGACACCGACATAGGTGTCGTAACTCGGCTGGTTGGGATATTTCGATCCACTTAACGCAAGGGTATACCCCGCATGTAGAGAACCAACCGCTCCCGAACACAAGCGAAAGGAGAGCGTAGCAATATCCTCCACGTCGATATCCTCGCCACTGCGCGTTGCAACTTCAGCAGACACCGACACAATCTCGTCATGAGTGATGTAACGTAGCATGTCGATATAGTGACAACCCAACCACGCCAAGATCCCACTCCCCGCGTATTCGTGGCGAAACAGCCAACCTTTGGGGTTACGGTATTGTACCTGCGTCGTCAGCATCCGCATCTCTATTGACATCAGCGGACCCAATAACCCCTGTCCTACAAGATCTCGCGCTTCACGGATCATCGGATTGTACCGATTTTGATAGCAGACGCCCAACTGCATCCCTGCACGCTCTGCTATCTCAACAACTTGCTGCACATCTGGGGCAGTTCTGCCAATCGGCTTTTCTGCCATCAGGTGTTTGCCAGACTCCAATATCCGCATAAAAATATCGGGCTTCAAGTCCGTCCTCATGGTGGCAATAGCAAAGAAAACATCGTCCCGCCCCAGAATATCATCCAAATCGGTGGTGACACTCTCCACCTTCTGTTCTCCCGCCTGTTGGAGGGACGCTAGGGCAGCTTGATCTTCTCCCCAAATAAAAATGCCTTCAACTTCCGGCAATTCTTGTAATGTACCGAGATGTGCTTCAAAATGAGCATGTCCTGGGCTTAACAGCAACGCTTTCATCTTCTTCTTTCCTTTCATTTAGCAGAATTGTTCGCAAAAATATTATCCCATAGAAGTTTACAAAGAGATTGGTATAAGATCTGATGATTTATCTTTGGCACAATATTATAAATGAAGCTACAACATAATAACATCTTTTCACAAAATTGGGCAGATCAATTATTGATAAATCTTTAGGTAGCAGTGCAGCACCTCCAACCAAGTCGAAAATGCAAAGAGCCAAATCCATCAATTGACAGTCCAACGGCGTTATGATATTCTTTTGTTGCATTGAAGATGATTGGCTGCAGTTCACTAAAAATAGGGATAACGCCCACCAAGAGGTGAGATATGCTTAAATTTTGTATCAGTTTTGTACTTGCCCTGTTGATATTCGCTGCATTTTTCGGTTTCGTGACATGGGCACAAAAGACAGAGGAGGAAACTAAGAAGGAAGGATTGACGCTAGAAGCACTCGGGGTGACGGCGGAACAAAAGGCGCGAATCAAAGCTTTGTGGGAACTCAAACGTCAAACCCACCGCCAAGCAATTCAAAGTTTGAAGCCTCTCAACCGGCTCGCCAAAGATAAGATAGCATCAGATGACCAGGTCCGGGAGACTTTGAAAAAATTTCGTCAGCAACACTTAGCACAAGAACAGAAGGTTAAAATCGCTGAAGAGAATCTGATTAAATTTCTGCCGCCACGTGCACAGCTGCATCTAACCATCCTCGGTGTGTTAGACAATGGGTTAATCCCTCGTTTCAGCACTGCTCCGAAGAGAGAAGACAGCACGCAGAAATCAAGCGACAAGTAAGAAATAGGGATCTGCGGGCACAAAAAAGGTGGAGCATATCGGACTTGAACCGATGACCTCTTGCATGCCATGCAAGCGCTCTCCCAGCTGAGCTAATGCCCCACTTGAATGTTTTTATTTTACCATATCGACCAGCGAAGCGCAAGGAAAAATCAACCTTGTCTAAAAACCTTCATGAACCTGTACTGTGATAGCGTCGCAGCCCACTACACCAGAGTAGGTAGCTGACACAGAGCATTACCAACGCAACCACCGGTGCTCCAAATTGAAAGAGTTCAGGCATACCGAGAAATTCGCCCTTCTGAAGTAGCTGTTGGGCGGGGTAATAGGTCACGAAGCCGATGGGCAGAATAAACGTTAAAAGCAGCCGCACAGCGAGCGGGTAGATGGAGAGAGGGAAAGCTGCTGCCTCTTTGGTCGCGCTAATGAGCAGATCCGTCAATTTACCCGATTTTGTCGTCCATAGCGCGACGGTGGCACTGATAAGTACGAATGTAAACATAATCAGTGAACCACTCAGAATTGTTATGAGACTGAACAACGCGACGCTCAGTGTCCAACGGATACCGGCTAAGTGAAGCGCGACAACAAAGATAACAATACTTGTCAACGCCCGCGAGATGTGAATCAATTCCACACGACTCGCGAGGATGTAGAACAGTGGTGGCACCGGTTTAATGAGGACACCGTCCAACTCACCACGAATAATGTACCGGTCAAAATCGTCCAACTGACTTCCCACTATCCGCATGAGCGAGAACGCTAGGTTCCCTAACCCGTACAGGAACACCACCTCTGCCCATGTCCAACCATTAACGGTGCGAAACTTTGCGAGCATCGCGCCCAATAAGCCGAGTAGACAGACTTCGCTGACAACAATACCGAAGCACATGAGACCAAACGAGAGCTGGTATTGAAGCCGAGAGCGCATATACGCCCCAGCAAGCAGAAAGTAGAGTTTGATATAACGTTGCATAACCGAGGACCCTCTGTTCCTTCCCCTCCCCTTAAATGTAGAGGCAGGGCTTGTGCCTGCCCAAAAGGGCAACCACGAGGGTTGCCCCTACCGTGCATTTTCAGAGACACCTATTCTATCCGCCTTGAACCACCAGTTTACGGAAGGCTGCCCTATATGCCAACCGTCCAATCCCTACCAATGCAGCCACCCAAGTCAATTGTATCAACAGTGCTGTGACGAGGTTCTCCCCTATTAATTGTCCGGTGTAAATGGCGGTTGGAAAATAGATAATCGCACGAAATGGCAAGATCGCCGCAACCTTGGCTAAGAAATTGGGATAAAATTCCAATGGCAAAAAGTAGCCGGAAAACAACATAGCCAACCCCCATATAACGAAGGCATAGAGACCACGAATCTCGACAAGCCAGAAGGCGAAAATACCAATTATAAATTCTATACTGAATAGAAGGACATACCCTAAAACCACGCTCATGATAAAGAGGCATACCGTCAGAAGAGATGACGGCAGCGATAGGCCAAACGCACCGTAAAACAGCAAGAATTTGGGGAGCATATTGAACAGTGCGGTATGGCTTGAAGTTCCCGCAGCCGTCGCAAGCGTCATCAGCTGGAAATCGATCGGTTTCATTAAATCGGTGACCACCTCACCCGTCCGTACCTTTTCTTCGATAATACGCGCCACCCGGAGTGTGAAAGTAAATGTCAGCAGGGTTTGTGAGACGACGATGTATGTCAGAATCTCGTTCAGATCGTATCCTTCCACTGATGTCCGCCCCGTGTATAACGCCTTCCACAAATAGACATAAACCAGCATGAACAGCACATTGATAAACAGTTCCATCCATAACTCAAACCGATATGTCAGGGTCCGTTGGAAGGCTTTCACCGTAAAGGTGAGATATTTCTTCATTATGAAATGATCCGCGGGGATTAGTGCACTCCCAACTCATAGATTCGTCGAACAATTTCCTCAATCTCCGGCTCCGATATCGTTAGATCCTGAATCTCATAGCGTGCCGTCAATTGTGCGATGACTTCGGAGGCAGAAATTGTATCGCGGTCAAATGCAAGCCAGATACGATTTCCGTCGTGTCGGGTCAACTCTACCCCCTCAAGTTGAACCTCGGAATACGCCTGTGCCAAGTCAACGATGAGCATCCGGGTCTTCCCATAACGTTCTTTCAAAGCGTCGATCCCACCGTCATAGATGATTTTGCCGTTGTCAATGATGATCAGTCGCTGACAAACCTTCTCGACATCGTTGAGGTCATGCGTCGTCAGGATAACCGTGACTTGGCATTCCGCATTAACCTGTCTCAGAAACTGGCGAACCTGCTCTTTGGCAATCACATCCAAGCCGATGGTCGGCTCATCCAAGTACAAGATCTCCGGGTTATGTAGCAGTGCGGCGGTCAGATCGCACCGCATCCGTTGTCCGAGGCTCAATCTTCGTACCGGCGTGGATAGAAATGGCTGCAATTGTAACAGTTCGCTGAAAAATTCGAGGTTCTGTTTGTACAAGTTCTGCGGGATTTCATAGATATGCTTGAGCAGCTCAAAGGAGTCAATAACGGGCAGATCCCACCAGAGTTGGGTTCGTTGTCCAAACACCACACCGATCCGACGTGTATTTTCCTTCCGATGGCGATATGGTGTCAACCCCATCACATCAATATATCCTGAAGTTGGCACAAGAATCCCCGTGAGCATCTTGACGGTTGTCGATTTCCCTGCCCCGTTGGCACCGATGTAGCCCACCAATTCTCCGCGATCAAGGGTGAAGTTCACATCATCAACCGCTTTGATAATATCGTGCCGGCGCGAAACCGTGCTGCTAAGATTTCCCCAAAACCCGGTGCGGCGTTTATAGACTTTGAAATGTTTGCTCAGATGTTCGACTGTGATAATTGGCATTTTTTTAGCGTCAGATTGTCAGGAGGTTAATTTGTAGAAAGATAGAATTATTTGCATCAAAAGGGATTACATTATAACATAATACTGCATTAGCAAGGTTATTCTTTCATTATTGAAGTATTGTCATAGGTTAAACCCTCGTGAGGGCGTAATCTTCAATTCTATTATCGCCCGAAAACGGTAATTTTTAGGATGCAAAATGGTCGAAATACAATCTCACAACGATGCAGACGAGCTCATTTCACTTTCAGGTGCTTACTTAGAATTGAACGAGAGTGAAAACAATCTGCCGATTGGTCTAGCTTACAGGCTCGCCAAGAATCCTCGTTATTACGGACCCGAATCACCGCTGCTGTTGAGTATTTTGGAGCAAGGTAGGGCTGTCGGTGTGGCAATGATGACACCCCCTAGGCGACTCATCTTGAGTAGATTCGAGACAAACGTCGAAGCTGCTATGGTTCAGCTTATACGCTACCTACGTGGAATTGATACGCCAATACCGGGGGTTACTGGCCCGGCGACCGAAGCCCAAACCTCGTCTGAGTGTTGGACCGAAGAGATGGCTGGTGTATCATCTAGGGTAGTCATGCGGCTGCGTGTGTTTGAAGCCAGAACAGTGGCTGACCTGCCTCTTTCTCCGGGGAAGCTACGCTTGGCGTATATGGCTGACCACCCGCTCATGGCGCAATGGATTACTGCCTTTTCGAAGATAGTCGGTGAGCCTGTGGATGTTGACAGAGCCAAGAGCAGTGCCGAGCAGTACATTGAGGATAAGCAATTATATATTTGGGATGATGGTGGCCCGGTTTCGATTGCTAAAGAAACTCGTCCGACGAGCAAGGGGACAACAATTAGCACGGTCTATACACCGCCGGCACATCAGAATAAGGGATATGCGACTTCATGTGTTTGGTCGTTGACAAAGAAACTGCTCTCAGGTCGCTACTCATTTTGTAATCTATATACCGATTTATCAAATCCAACTTCCAACAGTATCTACACCAAAATCGGATATGTGCCTTTGGGGGATGCGCTGTCATTTGATTTCGTGCCTTCAGGGAATTAAAGAGGAAAGAGGCGAACAAACCTTCGCGGAGGAATATGTTTGATAAAAATACAGATTGGAGAACGACGCACGTTTGGAAAGAACATACCTTGCAGGTGAACGGGCACGAAATGGCTTGGTTTGAAATTGGTACAGGACCGACCTTAGTTTGCCTTCATGGTAGCTGGGATCACCTGCTTTACCGTCCAATGGGAGAGCTATTTGCCAAAAAATATAGATGTATCCTCTACGATCAACGCGGATCCGGTCAATCGAAACTGCTTGAGAGCGGCGAGGACACAATGGATATCAAGAAATTCACCCAAGACCTTGACGAGCTTCGGGACCATTTGGGGTTGGATAAGATGGCACTGCTTGGGCACTCGTGGGGCAGCGGATTAGGGTTACTTTACGCCCAAGCATATCCCGACCGCCTGTCACATCTTATCTTGGTAGGTCCGGGACCACTCAATTCAGAAATGAGGAGCTGTTATCGCGCAAATAGAGATCGGATGGCATACCCGACCTCGCCTGAAGAATTTACAGCGATTCGGCGGTCATACGACGAAGCGCGGTCTGAAACGGGTGTGGTTCCACGTGAGATTGACGAAGCCTTGATCCGGGTATGGGCTCGTGTTATATTTTATTCGCGTGAGACCGCGGGGCAGTTTATCAACTTCTACCTGGACTGTGGTGGCTATCTGAGACACGCGAAATCGCCTACGAACTTCAAGCATGAAATGCAACTGGCAAACGCTGGTAGGATTACCGCACCCACCTTAGTTGTGTACGGCTATCAGGACTACGAACCAATTACACAGGCATACTTAATCAAGGAGAAGATTCCTCAGACAGAAATTGCTTTTCTGAACGAGTGTGGACACGCGACTTGGGTCGATCAGCCGGAGGCATATTTCAAGGTTGTTGACACATTCCTATCCACAGCGAGACAAGAGCAGTAGTCTACCACGGTCTCAGGGAGATAAAAGTCTAAAAGGAGTAGAGATGGAAATCGTCGAATATACGCCCAAGCTGCAAAGTGCTTTGACGGAATTCTATAATCGTCAGACTGTCAATGTTCCGCATTGCTACCCGGTCAAGGAAGAGGAGTTCGCCCTTGCGCTGCGCGGGATTAACGGTAAAGCTGACATGCGGGAGGGTGGGCTCGATTTTGAGACAGCCTTCGTTGCGGTAGAGAACCGTGCTGTGCAGGCGTTTACTCACGTGGGTATCGGTCGGGTTGGAGATAACAGGAACGTTCCTGTAGGCGTCATTCGGTTTTTGGGTTACGAACGCGGCGCGCGGCGTGCTGGGCAAGCCGTGCTTGAAAAAGCGGAAAACTATCTGGAAGCGTGTAACGTCTCCCACATTGATGCCTTTTCACAGGATTCTCGGTATCGTTTCTATCATTTTGAAAATGCTGGCTTATCAGACGGGCTTGACCATGTTCAAGCACTCCTCGGATTCAACGGTTATCAATACTGTTCAGGGGAAGTTTTCTTAGATTGGGAGAACTATTCTGTCACACCAGTACCTTCAAGTATGCCGGTAACGTTTTCTATCGACTGGGAACAGGGGAGCGGGCAACGTCCCAACTGCACTGTGCATGCCTATCTAGATAATGATGAAGTTGGCGTCTGTGAGTCTGTATCCGGTGGCGAGTTTTCAAGTCATCCCGACGCGCAAGATTGGCTTCATACCACTGGGCTTGATATCGAAGATCCGTATCAAGGACAAGGTATTGGGCGTTATCTGCTCCAATACTCGCTTCAAGAGATGCACAAAGTCGGGTATCGCCACGCAACGATTAGCACCGACTGGGAGAACTACCGTGCATTTCTATTTTACAGTAACAGTGGCTATCGCGTCGTGGATTGGACTTACGAATTAGAGAGACATTTCAATTAAAGGTTCAGAACATAGTAGAAAGGAAATTCCATGAAGATTAAAGAAATTCGCGTTGTAGAAATTGAGTTGAATCCAAAACCGACAACACCTCCACGGACACCGAGTCGAGCCAGTACATATCCAATGAATCGACCCATGTCCCGCTATCCAACCTCCGAGGGGGATATCTCTTTAGAATGGAAAAGACCCGCATGCATTGTGACAGCGGAAGATGGCACTTGGGGGTTCGGCATCTCGCTTTTTGGCGGCCCTGTGACCCGAATCATCACAGATTCCTTTGCCCCGCGTCTCGTCGGCGAAAATTGCATGGCAACTGAGAAATTGTGGGACATAATGGTGCGGTCATCAGCCGCCTTCGGTGCGACCGGATTGACCAGTTACGCGATTAGCGCGGTCGACTGCGCCCTGTGGGATCTCAAAGGCAAGATTTTGAAGAGACCTGTTTACGAATTGCTGGGCGGACCACAGAAGGAGAAAATTTTTTGCTACGCCTCCGGTTTTGATCAGGAGTGGTATATGGAACTTGGATTCAAAGCGACAAAACTATTCACGCCTTACGGTCCGGTGCACGGAAAGGAAGGCTTGATCAAACTCGAAGAATTGGTGGCGAGTACGCGAGAAGTGATCGGCGATAAAGTTGAGTTAATGTTGGATGCCTGGACCGGCTTTGACGTTGAACATACCGTGCGTGTCTGCGAGATTATGAAACCCTACGACTTGAAGTGGATGGAAGATTATATTTCTCCTGATGATTTTGTGGGTTACGAAACGGTGCGCCAACGCATTCCGTGGCAAACGCTCGCTACGGGAGAGCACTGGTATCTGCCAACCGTTTTTGCCGCTGCTGCGGGACGGCGGTTGGTCGACATCTTCCAGCCAGACGTTTTGTGGTGTGGCGGCATTACCGCTGCAGCCAAAATTTGTCACATCGCTGAAGCAAACGGGATCTCCGTGATTGTACACGGCGGGATGAATTATCCCTACGGTCAACACCTGTCATTTGCCATGCCCGCTATTACGTGGGGTGAACGTTCCGAGGGTGTTTCTGCGCCCGGTGTACCGCTTGAAGAGATGGTTAAGTTGCCCGGCACTCCAGTCATTAAGGAGGGCTATCTCGTACCGTCGGATGCCCCCGGTTTCGGTCTTGAAATTGATGAGGCTTGGATAGAGAGTGTTAGTACATAGAATATACAAGGAGGATAGAGATAAAAAAGCCCGGTGAGAAAAATTCTCACCGGGCTTTTTCCAAATTATCCAACTAACGGATCTTTGCAAGGAGATTGGGATTTGCCCATCCCAATTGAGCGGTTGTGGATGGCCGTCTTTATCGCTGCTCGTATTCAAATGGGAACGTCACCGGTTCACCATCGTTCGCCCACGATGTCGCCATCGCCACGTCAATCTCCCGGTCCTTATGGCCATTGTAAGCCCCATACTCGGGCTCGGTGTCGTTGCGAACAGCGTTTGCGACACTCATCAGTTCAGACGCGACGGGAATTTCGCCATCACTGAGCGGGTAATTTTGCAACGGATTTTCCCACACCACTTCCGGCGTTGTATCTGTCACGAGTGCGGCGACGGTCTCAAACCCATCAACATCGTTGGTTTTGCGGGTGACTGTGATTTTGCGTTGCTCATCGGCAGTGTCGCTCAGAATGACCGCTTCATCGCGGAAGCACATCCCGCGTTCGGCGTAGAACTTCGTGCCGTTGAAACCGCGAAGCGGCGAACCGTAAGACAAACTGCTGAAATTGAATACCCCAACTGCGCCATCGGCAAATTCGATGATGCCGTGCTGCCATTCTTCTGAGTCGCGTGTCGGCTGCCCTTGCCGCCAGACGTGCTCCTGCACTGTGAAACTCTTTCGGAAACCGAACACGCGAAGGGGTTCGTTATCAAATCCGACGTAACTGCGAATCAAGCCGATCCCGTGATACCCGTGCCCGCGGAATTCGTTGTAGGCGACGTTGATTTTGCCGAATACACCCGCTAGAATCATCTCGCGTTTAATCCGTTCCGATGGCACACGATAATAGTTTTCGTTGACCTCAATCTTCGTTCCGTGCTGTTTTGCGGATTCGATCATTTTGTCCGACCAACCGAGGTCTGTGTCGATCGGCGTCTCGGTGCAGTAGCTTACCCCATGTTCAGAGCACAGCAGTCCCGGGATGTGATTGTTGCTCGGCGTAATTACGATGGAGCAGATATCTGGCTTCTCTTTTTCCAGCATCTCAGCGGTGTCTGTGTATGTGGCAATGTTATACTTTTCGCCCTGCTCTCTGACGGAATCTTTGTGCAGATCGCAAACGGCGACGAGTTCAAGGTCGTCCTTTAATTTCGCAATGAGCGGAAGGTACACGCCCGTTCCACGATTCCCTGTGCCGATATGTGCAATTTTGAGCTTGTCCATTGATTCACCCCCTCTGGCAATTGAAGATTGCAGGTTATTTTCACCGGTTTTCTCCGCTGCGAAAGGCGACTCAACACTTCAATCTAACCTTAGATGGTATTATAGCAAAAGGCTTTGCAGCAGTCAATTTTTTGTTGATAGTCGGAGTCCGAAGAAGGATGCGTGATACGAGAAGTGTGGGAAGAGACGCATCTCCGAGTAAAAGTAGAGCGACTTATTCTGGACGAGAAGGTCCCACAAGACCCCTTCTACGAAGGACACAAGACGTACCTTTGCCAGATTGTCGCAGGTGTAGCAAGACCTGGGATTGAACCCGAGAGAGGCGACGCGGCATCTCCAATAAAGGATATTGGCTGGTTTGATCTCCGAGCGGTAGATTCTTGGGATGCCCTTGGTGCGAGTCCGCCCTTTGCCTTCTCGCTCCTAAAACGGATTAGGGAAAAGCTGGGTTACACAAGAGAAACATGAAACATCGGCGTTCGTAAACGGTGAAAACTTGGACGAAACGGTAAGAGGAGAAATGGCCTCGACTAAAACCAACAAGACACCCAACGATGGCACCAACTTCGTAAGCGGGATTGATTTAGCCCGGATGTTCTACATTGAGGTTGTGCGTCCACTCATCAAAGGGCGAGCCCACAGTGCAGCGAGACTCGGTTCGGGGTCGGATGTCCTTGGTTTTGATACCCTTCGATCCATCGACCATGGCTGGGGCCCACGACTACACCTTTTTGTGGCAGCCTCTGAGGTAGATGTCGTTCGCACAATTCTCGATTCCAACTTGCCAGAGGAGTTTCACGGCTGGCCCGTGTACTTCGGTTGGGATGAGGTCGCCGTTCAGCACCATGTGAACGTTGTCCCCCTTGGGGCGTGGCTTAAATCGCATTTGGGATTCGATCCGCAAGTGAATATCACGGTCCAGAACTGGCTTATAACACCACAACAACTGCTGCTAGAGGTGACGACAGGTGCGGTCTTTCACGATCCCGCCGGAGACCTGAAACGCGTTCGCAATAAACTGGAGTGGTATCCAAATGACATTTGGCTATGGCTCTTGGCTTGTCAGTGGCGTCGAATCGCCCAAGAAGAGGCGTTTGTTGGACGTACGGCTGAAGTCGGCGATGAACTCGGTTCGCGAATCCTGACAGCCCGAATCGTGCGCGATCTTATGAGACTGGGTTTCCTTATAGAGCGACGATATGCCCCGTACAGTAAGTGGTTGGGCAGTGCATTCCGTAGCCTTCCCATTGCCTCCGGACTTGCCCCACATCTGGATGCAGCACTCAAGGCGATGGACTACCCTGCCAGAGAAACGGGGCTCTGTTCTGCCTATGAATATGTCGCACATTGCCACAATCAACTGAACCTCACTCCTCCCGTCGATCCCGAAATCCGCCTGTTTTATAAACGTCCCTTTCGGGTGCTCGGAGGAGATCGATTTGCTGAGGCGTGCTTGGCAGCTATCCAAGACGAGTGGTTGAAAGGACAACCACTTGTAGGAAGCATCGATCAGTTTGTGGATAGTACAGATGTCCTGAGCAGCGCACATCGATCTCATTATCTTATCAATATCTATAATAATTGACGCTCGGCTAGTTCACAGTAGTTCACAGAACTAGGAGTAATTCGTAAAGCAAACAATTGGACTACGCTTAAAGGCATGTCAACCCTAAACGCTTGAAAAGAATGAGAGCAAGTAAATCTTTTCTGAAATTTTCCCCTTGATACTTAACATACGTTATGTTATAATTGCATCTACTATCTCATTTTTTGCAACGATTGATGCATAGTTATGAAAGGTGTCTCCCTATATCAGGTAACATTTCCATCCCTTTGTGTTGCTACTGCTCCTTGGTTTGTGGGGCAACGGTTAATCGCTGTTTGTGTACGGATGAAAGGTTACAAAAAATGCAATCCATAAAAGTGGTCACCTTTGACAGCTGTCTAAAACGAGGGAAAAAATGAAAAGACTTACACACGCTGCATTTCAGAACGCGAAGAACTTCATAATGGATCAGGGAAGGGCACTGGACCAAAGACGTTTTGAATTTCACTTTGAAACCGGATCTGCCGATGCTGTCCTTGCCGCACTCGCACCTTATCAAAACGACGATGGCGGGTTTGGCAACAGTCTAGAGCCTGACATCAGGGCATCAGTTTCGTCTGCGCTTGCAACTACGGTAGGTTTTCAGGTTCTCAGGGAAATTCGGGTTCCTGTGAGTCACACGCTGGTTCGGAAAGGCATCGAGTATTTTGTTGCTACCTACGACGAGTCCCGGCAGGTATGGCCAATCATTCCACCTGAAGTAGCTGAGGCACCTCACGCCCCTTGGTGGCATTATGAGAACAGTGCCGAAACTTTCGGTCAGTTTCTGGTCAACCCGCGTGCTGAAATTGTCGGATATTTGCACGAATTTAGCGATGGAGTGCCGACGCAATTGCTGAAGCCATTAACCACGGCCGTTCTGGCACATCTGGATTCCCTACCTGACAAAATGGAGATGCACGACATCCTCTGTTTCATCAGGCTCGCGGAGCAGGAGACTTTACCCAATAGGGACAAGGTTTGGGAAAAACTTGCCCGGGTGGCGGCATCTCATGTCGCTCGAAATGCAGAGCAACTGACTGGCTATGTTCTCAAACCCTTGTGGTTGGTTCCCTATCCGGAATCACCTCTCGCCGCCCAGTTCAAAGATGAAGTGGAGATGAACTTGGACTTTGAGATCGAACAGCAGGGCGAGGACGGCTCTTGGTCCCCGAATTTCTCTTGGGGAGATCAATACCCAGAGACATGGCAAAAAGCCAAGAAAGAATGGCAATCTAGGTTCACAGTCGATACCTTGAAAATGTTAAGAGATTTCGGGCGCATCGAACAGGGAGATAAATAGAATGCAGATACAAGTATCATATTCTTGACACCAGAAATCTTATGGATACCATTCGCGAACAAGGAAAAATTATCCTCATTAATGGCGCGTCAAGTTCAGGAAAGTCAACGCTTGCACGCGAACTACAGCAAATACTACCAATACCATTCTGGCACTTTTCGTTTGACCATCTCCGCGATTCCAACGCTCTGCCGATGGCACGTATTCGCAGCGGTGAAATTGATTGGTCAACGATGAGACCTGCTGTCTTCGATGGGTTTCATCGGTGTTTGCCAGCTTTGGCAGGAGCAGGCAATAATCTCATCGTGGAGCACATTATTGAAAATGAGAGGTGGATGTCGGATCTGGTGAAATTACTCACCGGTTTGGATGTATTCTTTGTTGGCGTGCACTGTCCGCTCCCTGAGCTCGAGCGCAGAGAGATTGAAAGAGGAAATCGACGAGTTGGAGAGGCTCGGCGGGATTATCAAATAATACACAGTTTCGCTGAATACGATCTGGAAAATCGACTCAATGCAGCCGAACCAAATCAATGTAAGCACGCTAGTCAATGCTTGGAAATCTCGCCAATCCCCTAGCGCATTTGATCGGATGGCTGCGCGAAAATGAATGTTCTCACTCGATATACCAACTAGACGCTCAAGGTTATATAGCCTACAGGAGAGGTATATGCTACAGCAGACTTCTAACCATCATCGCCATACATCTGGTCAATCGCCGCTTTATGGTTCTCCATAATGATCGGTCGTTTGAGTTTGAGTGTCGGCGTCATTTCTCCCGATTCTTCCGAAAATTCCTCCGCCATTAACGTGAACATCCGAACCCGTTCAAAGTCAGCAAAATCGGCCGAATATTGGTTAATCTCGCCCCGAATCAATCGCTGAACCTCTTGCGTCTGGAGGAGTGCAGGGAGGTCCTCGGTTTCAAGCTGCTGCTCTGCCGCGAACTCCTTAATCGCATCATAATTTGGCACAATAAGCGCAGTAATCGTTCTACGCTGATCGCCGATCAGCATGATTTCGCTGATATACGGACTCTGCTTGAGTTGATTCTCAATGGGTTGCGGCGCGACATTTTTCCCGTTGGAAAGGATGAGGAGGTTTTTCTTACGGTCTGTTATTGTCAGGAACCCTTCCTCGTCAATCTCCCCGATGTCACCCGTGTGAAACCACCCATCTGCGTCGATAGCTTCCGCCGTATCTGACGGTTTGTTGAAGTAACCCTGCATGATGTGTGGTCCCCGCGACAGAATCTCACCGTCTTCTGCAATTTTCATCTCCACGCCCGGAATGACGGGCCCCACAGTGCCAAACTTCCATTGGTTGGGTCTATTCACACTGATGACGGGTGAGGTTTCCGTCAGACCATATCCTTCAAGGATGAGGATACCTGCTGCATGGAAGAATTCCGCAATCGCTTTCGACAAGGGAGCACCACCGGAGACAAAGAAGCGCAGGCGTCCGCCGGTTACCGCCTTAAGTTTTTCAAAGACCAGTTTATTGGCAATACTCGCTTTCAACGATAACATGGAGGAGGGCTTCTTCTTCTGTTGGATGGCTTGACTCACCTTCGATCCGACACCGACACTCCAGTGAAAAATCTTCTGTTTAGTAGGAGAGCCTTCTTTGACAGAGTTAAGAATTCTTTCGTGCATCGCCTCATAGACACGCGGTACACTCATCATAATCGTCGGCCGAACCTCTTGCATGTTCTGGCGAATAGTAAACGGGCTTTCAGCATACGCAATTGTCGCACCACTACTAAGTGGTAGATAGTGCCCGCCCATCCGTTCAAACACATGTGACAATGGGAGGAAAGAAAGGAAGACATCCTCCGGACCGATTGTCACAACCCCCGTGGCAGCCTGCACATTCGACATAAAATTGCTGTGGGTCAGCATCGCGCCCTTCGGATCACCCGTCGTTCCGGAGGTATAAATAATCGAGGCGAGGTCGCTCGGTTCAACAGCCTCACTGGTTTGTTGGTAGACCTGATCCCCGTTTTCAACCTGCTGCCCAAGTTCACACACCTGATCGAATGGGCGCACCGAGTCATCCTGCAGCTCATCAAAAATAACAATATGTTGAAGATTTGTTGGGACCTTTGCATCCCAGTCCTTGATCTTCTGTAATTGTCTTTCGCTAGATACGCAGAGAATCTTTGCCCCCGAATCCCTGACGATGTACTCCACCTGTGCGGAGGTCAGTGTCGAAAACATTGGTACAGTGGCCCCACCGCCGGCAAGAATTGCTAGGTCGGTTATTGCCCATTCCGGACGGTTTTCAGATAGCAGTGCGACCCGATCTCCTTTCCGCAAGCCGAGTTCGGTCAGGCCTAGGCAGAAGTCTTTGATCCGCTCCGCGAGTGTTGCATAAGATATATCTTGATACACCTTATCAACTTTGTGAGATAACGCAGTCTCTGAACCATGTTGCTGGATGGTATTTTGTACCATTTGGTTGATTGTTATTGTATCCATGACCAACCTCCCTGTATTCGGATTATGGGGAATCTGGAAGACGTTTCCCCAGTTATCCTTCGTCTGTTTCGGTTACTAAAAGAATCTCGACCCTCACAGCACTTGTCAGCTAGCTTTCGTGCTGATGCACATTATACCCCCACTAATAAAAAAGGGTCAACTGGAAAATAGAACAATGTTGGGACGCGTCTATGATGTGCTCCCATCACCTTTCACATCATGAGTCACATACCTATTATACCACGCCAACTGGCGCTTGAGCATATCCAACTGATGGCGCGGCTCCCCGATGCTATGACCTTCGCGGGGATACTTGACGAATACCGTCTCAACACCGGCAGCTTTGAGTCCGGCGTAGAATTCCTCCGACTGCGGCAAAGGCACTCGGATATCGTCCTCGCCATGCAGGATGAGAGTTGGGGTTTGGGCGCGATCCACATGGTTGATCGGCGACCGCTCACGGTACAATTCCAACCCTTGTGATGGAGGCCCGGCAAAGTAGAGCGACATAAAGCTCGGAATATCGGTTTGTGCATAAAAGCTGACCAGATTGATGACACCACAAACATTACAGGCGGCTTTGAAACGGTTGGTGTGGGTGATCATCCAAGTTGTCATGTAGCCGCCATAGCTTGAGCCACCGACAATTAGACGGTCAGGATCGGCAATACCCTGTTCGACCAAAAAATCTACACCCGCCATGATATCCTGATAGTCGCCGCCGCCCCAGTCATTGTAGTTCGCTGTGGCGAAGTCGTTCCCGTATCCATCTCCACCGCGGAAGTTCGGGACAAAATAGGCAAAACCTTCGCCGCTGAAATAGTGCCATGTCGGCTTGAACCCCAAATCGCGTGAACTGCGAGGACCACCGTGTGGCTCGACAATGAGTGGATAGCTTTTGCCTGCCTCGTAGCCAACGGGTAAACAGAGTAAGCCTTCGATTTCAAGTCCGTCGGTGCTCTGCCATCGGATCACCTGCACTTCGCCAAGCGTGAAGCTTTCTAGTTGGGGATTGAGTTCCGTAAGTCGCTTCATATCACCTGTGCGGATAGATCCGACCCAAACATCCGCTGGAGTGTACGGCTCGCTGCGAGTGCACAAGAATGTATCTCCATCATTGGCGATGGAAATCTCTCCGATAACACAATCGCCATGTGTGATTTGACGAATCTCATCTACCGCTTTTGCAGCGGAATAGAGCTGCCAACGCACCCGATCCATTGCAATGAAGTAGATGCTTTCTCCATCCGGAGACCAGACTGGTAGGTCGGCGTTACGGTCTAGCTGTGTAGCGGTCAAGTTTGCTGATGCCCCGCCGCCTTCTGCTGAGATGATGTGGAGGTCTTTCTGACCATACCCCGCTGGATTGTGCAAGTAAGCGATCTGTTTCCCGTCCGGTGACCAAAGCGGCGAACCCTCACCACTGGTATGCCCTGTCAATTTTCGGATGTGCTTCGTTTCAAGGTCAACAACGTGAACAGTCCCGTAAAACATTGTATCATCTGCTTGTGGGGAAGGTGTGGAGACAAAGACTATTTGCGTCCCATCCGGCGACCAACACGGTTCACTGACGTAGAAATCCCCTTCTGTCAACCTCTGGGACCTGTCCATATTGACATTCTCATTCGACTTCTCCCCCGGCAAACTAAAGAACAATTCAGGCTCATCGTCTAGTGTCTCGCCTTCAATAACCCACAAGTGCTGCTGCGTGAAGTCATCTACTCCCATAATCACCCGGTCATCCCCGGCTTTCTTCCGCCTCTCTTCAGCTGCGCTATCCGCCTCAACCTTCAGAAACGCGATCCGTTTTCCATCAAATGACCATCGCGGATTTGATGCGCCGTTTTTTGTATGGGTGAGTTGCTTTGCCTCACCACCCCCAATTGGAATTATCCAGATCTGCGTTCTGTCGTCTTCTCGCTTTGAGACAAAGGCGAGTCGCGTGCTGTCAGGTGCCCACTGCGGATTACTGTCTCCATTGGGACCATTCGTCAATTGGAACGGTTCACCACCATCGGTTGAAACTAGCCAAATATGCCCCCTGTGTTCGCTCTTTTCCACTTCGAGGATTGGAACGGTTCGGATAAACGCCGCCCATTTGCCGTCAGGCGAGATTACTGACCCACTGACTCCTTTCATCCCGACAATATCTTCCGGTTGAAGTGTCTTCAATTTTCGGCGTTCCTGTGTGTTGTCAGCCATGATATGCTTCGCTCCTACTGCCGGTGGCTTTTAGATAATAGATTGGGCAAGTTGGGTTAGTTGTGGTAAAATATCTTCTGACCCCATAATTTGAGTTTCAGCAAAACGGTATTATAAAATGAAAAGATCGCTGAAAACAGGTGAATCCGATGATACCCTATTTTCCAGAGATTTTCAAGTCCCGATTTCATTAAGGACTCCGAGAATCGAGGCTTATTTTGAAAAACCTGAAATTCACCAAGATAGCAATCTCATCTGAAAATATCAAAAAAAGGGAAGGCGGAGAACACAAACCCCGCCAAGAAATATGAAAAACCCGGCTGGAGATGCTCTTTTCGAGCTCGCACAACTAGAAAATGACCAGATCGATCTGGCTAAGGGTGCCCTCCTGATTGCCAAAGATGCTTATGCTGATTTGGACATTGAGGTGTATCTACAACGATTAAACCAAATGGCTGAAGAGCTGCAATCCCAGATTGGTGACAAAGCGAATACGAGTGAACAGATTAACCACCTAAACCGTTATCTCTTTGAGATACAGGGATTTGTGGGCAGCAGTCAAGAACATTATTACGATGTACGAAACAGCTATCTCAACGAAGTGCTTGAGCGCAAAATTGGTATTCCGATAACGCTTTCAGTTGTATATATGGAAATTGGCAAACGGATTGGTTTGCCGTTGGTAGGAGTCGGTTTCCCCGGACACTTTATCGTCAAGCATCGGGATTTAGAAACTGCGATCGATCCCTTTGAAAAAGGGCAAATTTTATCCGATGCGGATCTCTCCGAAAGATTAACGCAGCTTTTCCGTGAGCCTGTGTCGATGCATCCGCGGTTCTTGCAAGCCGTTACGAATAAAGAGATTCTCGCACGGATGCTGCGGAACCTAAGACAGATTCATTTTAGGGAAGGAGAGCATCAGAAAGCGGTTAGAGTTGCTGAGCAGATCACATGGCTTGCCCCTCAATCCGCACAGGACTATCGAGATCTCGGTTATCTGTACTACCAAGTCAACGCTTACGGTAAGTCTCTGGCTGCCTTCAATACTTATCTCCGCTTATCGGATGATCCACCAGATCAGGAGGAAATTTCTAGGAATATCCGTGTCCTGACCCAACAGATTGCCAAATTGAATTAGCTCGCCAATCTGCGCGACTTAACCCCCTCCCACCCCCATTCATGAAGGACTAGAAAAGTAGAATCAAGGAGAAATCGCATGGACCGTAAACTCCGTTTTGCAGTGATTGGTGCCGGTCGATTTGCAGAGGAGTGTCAAATACCCGGCTTGCAGCGTCATCCCAACGCAGAAGTTGTTGCACTGTGTCGTCGTAACCGCGATCTGTGTGAACAAACTGCACTCAAATTTGGTGTACCAAAAGCCTATACAGACTATGCAGACTTGATCGCTGATGACACCATCGATGCAGTAACAATCGTGACACCAAACGTCTTCCACCATCCCATTGCGGTCCAGGCACTCCAAGCGGGAAAGCACGTTTTTTGCGAGAAGCCTTTAGCAATGAATGCCTCTGAGGCGCGCGAGATGTACGAAATCGCCAAATCGAGCGGTAAGATTCATCATGTCGCCTTTACATTTCGCTACACGCATTGCCTCTATAAATTGCGCCAAATGCTTAAGAACGGCAAGATTGGCGAACCATTCTATGTTCGTATTCAAGCTGACGGTTGGAGTGCGCTGCAATCATCGGCAACAGCAGCATGGCGTAACCAAAAAAGCTTTTCTGGCACCGGTATTCTTGGCGATATGGGTTCGCACTTTTTTGATGCAATTCGGTGGGTATGCGGCGATATTACACAAGTGTGCGGCGTGTTGCATAACGTGCCGCGCGTTCGCCCACATGCCAACACAGGTGAACCAACCCCAATCGATACCGATGATCTTGCTGCCGCTTGGTTTGAGACCAAATCTGGCTTGAAAGGCCAGTTCTTCGTCAGTAGCATTACGCCGCCCCGCCCGGAAAATAAATATATTGAGGTCGTCGGTGAGGAAGGGGCACTGTTCGCTTACTTAAGTCGTGGCCAAGAGGAGGGCTTATGGTTTCGCCACCGGGACGGTGATTGGGAGACAATCGATCTGTCACCCGAAGCTGCTGAAGGCAAACCGCACGCCTTGAGGCGAATGATGGGCTGCTTCGTTGATGGAATTCTCAGAGGAAAACTTAATTCTGATCGAGATCCTTCTTTTTTCGATGGTTGGAGGGCGCAGTCAGCGATTGATGCGGTCGTTGAATCTATAGAGCAGAAGAGATGGATTGAGATTGAAAATGGGACAAATGATTAATGATCTGTGAATAGAGGTAGGCTCATTTTTTTCTTGACCGAATGGTTATCTTGGCATACAATTAATAATGCGTTGATAATATCGAGAAATCTCTAAGTTGTTCGGGCGATTTCCGCGTTTTAACAGTATACACAAGGTTACGACACAAGCACTTTACTTTTTCGCGGGATTTTCTGCGTGAATAGCCGGTGGATGACAGTTTGACCTTGGTGCCTATGCCAGTCAGGGATTTATCGCGTAAGTATCTGTCTAGTGCCAATCCACCGATTGACAAACTGTCTGCTATAGTAATACAATCTGCTTTAGCAGCCCATGTAAAACGATACAATGGATTATCTAACTGTTGACGCAAACTATTTTTGGAGGTAACAAATGAGTGCCAAAAAAACCTCAGGGGCTTTGATGACCTCGGTGATTGTTCACGGAGTCGCCTTCTTTATCACGGGTATCTACCTCGTTACCCAGACCCAGCAGTTCAAAGATTTAGTTGGTGCCGAAGTCCTGCAGGCAAAGGAACCCCCTAAACCGCAAGTTCGTAAACCGGTCATTAAACCGGTAGTCAAACCAACCGTTCCAACCACAAACACAGTGGTGGTTGAGCAAGTTCAAGTCCAGCCCAGAGTGACGACCGCAGCAGTTGTACGTCCGACCTCCGTGCAGCCACAAACCGTTTTGGAATTTGCCAATAAAGTAGTAAAGCTAGATGCTCCCCTCAATCCCAACGTTCCTAAAGTGACACGCCCGAATCAGCCTGTGCCGCAAGTCGTAACACACGCTGATCTACCGGTCTCCGATGCCCCGGGGGCGTTGGCATTTTCCGCACCCGTCGCAACGGCTCCAAGTGCTGCCCCCGCTAACATTGGTCGTGGGATTGGCGGTATCGTGCAGGTGAAGGTTGCCTTTGCGCGTCCGAAGGGACTCGCTATGGTTGAACATGTCGGTGCCGCTCGCGATGCCTTGAGTGATGTCGTTGAGAACATTAACCTCGGTAACGTTGAGGTGCCTCCATTGCCACGCGGCGAACCCGGTGGGCATGTTGTTGGTCGGGGCGCTGATATCCGCGGCGTTTTCCGCTTTACGCGTGTCCGTCACAGCCTCGCTGACTGGTGGGCAGATGCGTCCTCACTGAATGCCTTTACCAAATGGCTCAACGAACGTACCAAGATTAAGACTGACATGAACGTCGAAGGCGGCGCGCTGAAGCTAAACGACGCTAACCTGATGAAATGTCCGTTACTCTTCATGACGGGACATGACCCGGCACACGTTCGTTCCAAGAACCTGATGGGTCGCCAATATGGCGGTGGTAAGATGGACAGTCGATTTTCCGAGACAGAAATGGCTGCATTGCGGCGGTACCTCGTTGAAAAAGGCGGCCTCCTCGTCTTTGACGACTGCGGTATTGACGCGGCGACGCAAGCGATGCCTCGCCTATTCTTGGCGCAGATGCGATACGTGATGCCAGAATACCAGGTGCAACGCATCCCAAACGAACACCAAATCTACGATAACTTCTATGAGATGGGTGGTCCGCCGACCGGATTCGACATTTTCTGGTGGGGGTCTCGCCCGGGTAGGCGGAACTTCCTTGAAGGCATTTCCGTTGGCGACAAAATTTCGGTCATTTTGGTTCGCCGTGACTACATGTGCGCGATGGAGTCGGTCAGCTTACCAACCCGTTCCGTCAAATACTCTCCCGGTGTTTATCGTTTCATGACCAACGTCGCAGTTTATGCCCTGACGAGTGGTTCAATTTCGGACTATTCCGGCTATGTGCCAGAAGATAGAATGGCAGCCCGGAAGCTGCCGACCGAAGCACCAGAGGCAGCAAAAATTGGGGCATTTGAATAGAATTTGTTGATTTGGACATATCTCGAATCAAGTAATAAAAAAGCAGCCATTCATTTGGCTGCTTTTTTTATTGCCCCCACAACCAAGAAGGAGATCTGTATGGAAGCATATAAGGCGCAGTTAGCATTTTCAGAGGTACAGTTGTGTCCACTTTATATCGAAGGGTACACCGACCAACTCAGCTATGCACCGGGAGACGAAATCGGGTTTCATATTTCCACCAGTGCATCGGAGTATTCATTGGAGATTGTGCGCGTCGGTGCAACTCGTGAGGTAGTCTGGAGCGAGAAAGAACTCCCTGGATCTGCGTACCCAATTCCAGAGGATGCATCGTCGCACGGCTGCCGCTGGCCCACAAGTTTCAAGCTGCGTGTGCCGGATACATGGCGGAGTGGATACTACGAAGTGTCAATGCGAGTGGAGGATGACGGTGGGGATTTCACGTACAGAAATCGCCGAACCGCTGAGGGAACGATGAACTTCATCGTGCGGTCTGCACAAGCGGGACGTGACACGAAGATCCTACTTCAACTGGCGACGAACACCTATAACGCCTACAACAACTGGGGCGGATATAGTGTCTACGGCTATCATGGTCACAGCAACTTACAGGGGCATCGTATCTCTTTTGACCGACCGATGGCGGGACTGTTTAGCAGATGGGAGTTGTTCTTTGTGGAATGGGCAGAACAGAACGGCTACACACTCGATTACGCCGCTAACAGTGACCTTGAATTTCAGCCGGAAATCTTAAAGGGATATCGACTGGTGCTGAGTGTCGGTCACGATGAATACTGGTCTGGAGGGATGCGAGACAACCTAGAGGCATTCATCGCTGACGGTGGGAATGCAGCGTTTTTTAGCGGAAATTCTGTCTGCTGGCAAGTCCGCCCCGAAGACGAAGGACGCGCCTTGACCTGCTGGAAACAGTGGTACAATATGGATCCCATTTACAAGACAGGTGATTATCGAACCCTGAGTACCCTGTGGAGTCATTACCTCGTTGGTCGTCCTGAAAACGAATTGACCGGTGTCGGTTTTCTTCACGGCGGCTACCATCTCAGCCACGGTCAGTTCATGGATGGTTCAGGCGAATACACAGTCCATCGCCCGGAGCATTGGATTTTTGGAGGAACAGATCTCAAGCAGGGAGATACCTTCGGTGGTATGCACACCATCGTGGGCTACGAATGTGACGGATGCGAGCTACAAATTAAGGACGGATTTCCTGTCCCAACACATCGGGATGGCACACCCGATAGCTTTCTCATCCTCTGTACTGCCCCGGTGCGCTGGCATCCAGACGACTGCGAGTGGTACGAACGTTGGGATAGAGGCCATACCGGTGCTGCGACGATGGGAATTTATACGCGTGGAGGAACCGTTTTCACCGCAGCGACAACCGATTGGGCACACGGATTACAAGGCGGTGATACAGTTGTGGAACGCATCACACAAAATGTACTCGATCGGCTGTCCCGTTAAGCTGAATAAGGATCAGAGCCTCCCTCGATGTCCCCGCTCAATGGCTTCGCACAGCTCCATCGTCTTCACCGCCTCCTCCAGCGGACTCCAAGGGGTCGCGTCGTTCAGGATGCAGTCAACGAAATGGCGTGTCTCATTGAAGTCTGGCCCACCAACAGCGTCGAGATCAAGCGGCTCCTCGCACAATGCCCCGTCTAAGTAAAGGGTGATTTTCGGTGCACGTGTCAAGTCAAGATATGCTGACATATCTTCGGTGTGAACCTCCGCTGACTGAATCCTGTAGCCGACCCCATAGTGGCTCATCATTGTTCCATGACAACCGTTGTCAAAGGCGATGACGGCGTTGTAGCGGGGTGTGCCTCCCCGCTTACCGTGCCACGAATGACCGTAAACCTCTACGGCAGTTGCCGCTTCAGTTGGTGTGCGCCCTGCCATCCAGCGGAGCAGATCGACATGGTGAATTGCATCGCAGATAATCTCCGGCGGCGCGACCTCTCTGCGCCCTGGACGCTGCAAGCCCGATGGCGGTTTGTGATAATTTGCGGCAACCTGTACTGCTCCGCCACGCTCTTGCAGTAACTTCCGCACAGCCAATACCTCCGGCTTGTAACGGCGGTTGACGGACATAATTGCTTTGCCCCTACTCTTGCGGGCAGCATCAAGCATCTGTCGTGTTTCTCCGACGTTCATCCCCGGCGACTTCTCAACCGACGTATGTAGGTCACGTCCCAAACACTCTACCACGATTGGCAGCAGATGACCGGGCATGGTAACGACGTAGACGACATCTAGGTCCACCTGATCCAGCATCTCGCGGTAATCGCTGAACGCAGATTCAGGTTCATGGGTGAGTTTTGCTTGCTCCAGCCGTTGGTTGTCAATCTCTGCCACTGAAATAAGTGTCAGCCGGGGTTCATTTTTAATCATCGCAAAGTGCCCCTGCGCGTGCCCACCACAGCCAATAACACCGACTTTCAGATCCGCCATTGTACAACTTCCTCCTCTTTTACTAACACCTATCCGTTTGCCTACGCTATTATCAGCCTACATCCTAAGAAGCACTGTACGGCTGCCGCCCGCATCCGTTTTGGGAACGAGCGGCAATCGCTCACGATTTACAGACTGAACTTAAAAGAAAAACGGATTTGACCATGCTTTCTTGCCGGTTTCATCGGTAATCTCGACGCGAACGTACTTGATACCGCTCGGCAATTCATACGCTGCCTCAGTTAGTGCCTCGCCTTCGGGGGCAACAATGCGCTTTCCACGACTGCGCTGCGCCTTGAACACAATAGACTGTGCAGGTGAGCATTTGACGATGACGCTCTTTTTCTTTTCGCCCTCGTCCACCACGTCTAGATCGATTAGCTCCGGTCCAAGGGTTGAATAGAAAGCACCCGTGCGGAACCCTGTCATAATCGCATCGGTGGTGAGTTCAGCAGCCTTCACCATGACCCAGCCGTGAAAACAGTCATGCTCCGTGCCGTGTGCGTCGTCAGCAGCGATGCCAAAGACAGGACGACCTGCCTTGTCCAATAAATCGTCCCAAGCCTGCTCGGAAAAGCCCTTGCCGATGCCCATGCAGGTGTCGTTGTAAACCTCAACCGCGAAGTATCCATTCAACGGCAGATAGTCCAACAGCGTATGCCCGCACCAATAGGGGTGACAGAGCACCGCCTCGCCGCCTTGCCGCTTGATCTCCTCAATCACTGCGTTGGGATGCAGCTCAGCGCAGTTGATGCGTTCGTGGAGGTTTATACCGACGATATGATATGTGTCGCCGCCATAAGGGTTGTTGGGATGGACTTCGCTGCCAGAGATTGCCAAGAAGCCATCTCTACTGTGAGCAGAAACATCGTTGACTTTGCGATGATCAGTCAGCACTAAAAAGTCGTAGCCCGCTTCACGGTAAGCTGCGAAACGGTCTGCCATCGGCAGTCTTCCGTCTGATTCGGTGCTATGGCTGTGGGTATTGCCGCGATACCACTGGCCTGGCTGTTTGAAGGGGTTAACGTTTGACATAAAAAATCTCCTTGCTAGTTTTGATAGTTTGGCTGAGTTGTTGTATTTTAACACACCGTCTTCAAAACGGAAATAGAAAAAACGACTCAACACTGCCAAAAAAAAGATTTACGATCGGGGTGCAGTCGTGTAAAATATAATTAAGGAGATTGGCATAGATGAAGACGATTATTATTGGTGCCGGACGTGGCAGACGATTGATGCCGCTGACAGAGGAAACGCCTAAGTGTTTCGCAACGGTCAAAGGAAAACGCATCCTCGATTGGATACTCGAAGCGTGGCGCGCAGCAAATGTGACGGATATTGTCTTCGTCGGCGGATATCAGATTCAACGCATCCAAGACGATTATCCTGCCTTCCGCTTTTATCACAACACCGATTGGCAGCAGAATAATATCTTAGTCTCGCTTTTTCGCGCCGAAGCCGAAATAAACGAACCTTTCGCCTGCACTTATGCGGACATCATCTATCGTCCTTGGGTGACGCAGACGTTGATGGATAGCCCTTACGACATCACGCTTGTCGTCGATACTGCTTGGCGAAAACGTTACGCAGTACGCACACTTCACCCCGAAGATGATGGTGAAAAAATCCTCGTGGAAGGAGCGCGAGTCACAAGAATCAGCCGTGATATAGCACCCGAAGCTGCACACGGTGAGTATATCGGCGTCGCAAAATTTAGTCAGCACGGGGCGCGTCTCCTGCGAGATCATTTCCATCGAGTTTGTCAAGAATATAGCAGTACGCCCTTTCAGGGCGCAGTCTCTGTGCAGAAAGCGTACCTGATTCAACTCTTTCAGGAGATGATTGAGCAGGGCGTGGCAATTCACAAGTTAGATATTGCGGGCGGGTATTACGAGATCGACACCACGCAGGATTATGAGATTGCGAATGAAGTCTGGTAAGGCAGGTGAGTTTCGCTCGCTCGATCACTTGAAATCTTGCTATTTTAGGATTCTAGCACTTGTGAGAAGAGCCAGAACAGGAGGGTCTTTATGCAAATTCTTAATCTCGAATCAGGAACGCCTTTCCAGATGGGAAAGGGGAAAAACTGGCGGATCGTCCACCCCGATATGGGAGCGACACAGATAACCCTTAATCACGGGCAACATGCGCCCGGTCAGGAGTTCACACAACATCTTCACGACGAATCGGAGGATATGATTGTGGTACTTGAGGGCGGCGGTCATATTCGGCAGGGAGAGGTTTACACGCCAATCATTGCGGGCGATGGTATCTTTGTGCCGGCACGTGAGGTTCACGGCACTGTCAATACGACAGACCAACCGGCGCGACTGATTAGTTTCCAGGCCCCGCCAGACATGGCACTGTATCGCGGTGAACGGGATCACCCCAAAGATTCACCCAAACCGGAACTGGGGCACCGCAGCGGCGTACAAGTGATTTCGATGGCAAAAGCAGGACCGGTATTCGGTAAATCGGGAGATTGGCGTAGCGTTGTTTCGCCAAAGACAGGGAGTCAACATCTCTCGCTCGATTACGTCCAACTCAAGGTCGGCGAAGCGTTTACACATGAACCCCTCAGCGCAGAATCAATTTATGTGTTGATTGATGGAAGCGCAACGATACAGACGAATGGAGAAACATCAACGCTTGGCTTGAGAGACGTGATTTTTCTCAACCCTGAAGACACCTTTTCGTTATCACAGGTTGGCAACGAACCGTCTACACTACTGCATTGTTGGGCGTTAGGAAAATAGGAAAACAAATTCATAATTTTGAGACAAATTTGCCTCAACGTCTATCAAATTTATCCAATTACGTTTCATGTATGGAGACATATTACAAATGAAAGAAGAAGCTGGTGATCTAGCGATTCGCCGACAAGGCAGTCAGGTCATCGCGAAAAACAAGCTATTCCAAATCAATTTTGATCTTTCCAAAGGAACTTGGAACTACATTGACAAAACAGGCTACAGCATCATCAGGGACGCATATACAAAGATTATTTTGCAAGATGGGACAGTCCTAACAACATTGGATCCGGGAAGTTCGGAGTTTATTACAAATCCCACCGCCGAAGATGAATCTGGCGTTTACCAACCAATTACATTTTCGCACCAACCCGAAGAGCATGGACTGCAAACCCACCTCTATCTGAAATGCTATCCCAAGAAGCCTTATGTTGTATTGACCGCTGGCGTAAAAAACACCCGTGAGGAACCAATTTCGTTAGAACAGATTTCCACCATTGACGTCTCCCCTCACAATGGTAACGCCAAAGGCGGTGTCTATCTGGGAGGTGCACCATCGGGCTATCATACTTTTCTGGATATGAATACACCGACGGCATCTGGACTTAAGGAGATTCACGACGGATTTCGCATTAACGAAGATGCGTCCATTACCTCCTGTTACAACGGAGTTCTCTACGACACGGAGAGCAAGCGATCTCTAGTCTTCGGCTTTTTGAGTTTCCAAAAATGGTGGTCTGCTGTCCAAATGGGCTATGATGGGGGCACGCAACGGGGTAAGGAAGAAAATCACGGCGTAAATCACTGGGCTCTCTACCATAAGTGTGAAAATCAAATTTGTCGTCAAGGTGAGGAGGTGTACGCTGAACCCGTTTACCTGAACTTTGCACATCAGGGATGGGAGGCATATAATCACTACGCCGAAATGGTCGGACAGTATGTGAAACCAAAATCGCTAAATCGTGTTTTCTCAGGTTGGTGTGCTCAGGATAGTGAGGAAGGAACAATAGATGCGGCACAAATTTCTAAACAGATTGAACAAATTACTAAAAACCGATTATCTGACCCATCAATTCCCGGTAGCTTTGAGTACGTCCAGATCGGAAAGGGTTGGGAAGAATCAATCGGCAGCTACCAAGCGGATGTACAAAAGTTCCCAAATGGGATGAAATCGGTTGCGGACCAGATCCATGCCAAGGGGCTAAAAGCAGGCATCCGATTTACGCCGTTTTGTGTGGCAGCTAACTCCGAACTTTTGAGGACGCATCCAGAGTATTTCCTGCAAGAACGTGACAGAAAGAGACCGGCTGCAATCGTTTTACCGGAGGATGGACTGGAGGCTGCGGTACTCGATGTATCGCAGCCGGGGGCACAAGCGCATATTCGTGAGAATACCCGAAAACTGATTGATGAGTGGGGATACGATCTGGTCAAAGCGGATTTACTCGCATACGCAATAGGACCACTGACAGAACTGAACAACTTCGTGGCGCACGACGCATCGCTCACCGCTGTTGAACTTTATCGACTTGGGGTACAGTTACTGAATCAGATTATTGATGAAAATGAGGAGGAGGTTGTCCTCGCAGCGTGCAATACATGCCGGGGACCGAGCATCGGGGACTTTGCCCTGAATGAAACATCTTCAGGTTACGGAGGCTATATCGGCGAAGGATCTTGGGAAAGTCCACAAGGGTTAAAGCCGATAGCGAATGCTCACACGGCGCATCTTCCGATGTATGGCAACGCATGGACAAATGAGTTTGGTACGCTAACCATCAATGAGCCACTCCCTCTGAACGAAGCACTCATTGCACTGACAATGGCAGGTTTGAGTGGTGGGGTTGTTACTTGCGGCGATGACTTTAGGACGCTCAAGCCGGAGCGGGCAGAGTTGCTCGCCAAGATTTTTCCACTCATCGGTGATGCTGCAATACCGATTGATCTCTACGACAGCAAATTTCCACAAATCTGGAATCTACCGGTGACTACTCCTTACGAATCCTACAATATCGTTGGAGTATTCAACTGGATGGATATAAAAGCTGATGTCGATTTTACTTTGGATTCGCTCGACTTGAATCGTTCTCGATATTATCTTGTGCACGATTTCTGGAACCGTGAATTTCTTGGAAATGTCCGAGAGCGAGTAACGCTGTTCAATATTCCATCCCGCTCTGTCAAACTGCTGTGTCTACGCGCAGAACAGAATGTTCCCCAACTACTCGCCACAGATATCCACCTCACACAGGGCGGTGTGGAGGTTCTGTCCGCCGGCTGGGATAAGCGAAGCCAGAGTTTCTTAGCAGTCTGCAAACCTCCGAGGCGCAGCAAAGCAACACTGTTCATTCATGTGCCTCAAGGTTACGCTCCCGCCGCAATCGCGTGTTACGGTGCAGACTACCACTTTCGTTGGGACAGACAGATCTATGAATTTGAATTCAATTCAAGCACAGCAATTGTACAGGTCAGCGTTCAATTTGCCAAAACATCGGGGTAAAACGGGAATGTACGCCCCGATAAATCGGGCGATTTCGCTGCGCTCAACACGATATAAAAGGAGGTTTTATGAACTACCCTCAAGTATTGAAAGAACTTGAAGATCTCGTCAATGAGACCTACGGTCTATGGGATCATAACCGTGTTGGATTCCAATGGCGACACTACACATGGAATCACACAATGCGGGTTCGTGCCCTGAGTATGGAACTCGGTAGGCGCGAGGGTGGCGACGTCACCAAACTCGAAGTCGCGGGAACCCTGCACGACATCACCAAGCGGTATGACGGGGAAATTTTGTCGGATGAAAACGGCAAACGGGTTGTCAATCATGACGGCCTCTGGCTGAATGAGCAACTCATGCCGAGTCGAGAGAACCTCGTCACCCGGCTCTATGACGAAAACAACCTCGCCGGCACGGTTCACCATGAATCAGGAGCGGTTATTACCGAAAAGATACTAGCGATGTACGATTTTGATCAGGATTTCGTTGATGCTGTTCGCGCCATTGTGCTGGCACACCTGAAGCCAATGAACCTCACCGAGGAACGGTACGGTTTTCTCTATGGGAACGTCGAAAATCAGATTCTCTACGACGCTGACACCATGGACCCAAATGTCGGTTATACCGCATTTTTCCGCAATGTCCACATCCATAGCTATTCCGCTATTCGGCGCAACGGCAAGTTCGACCTTGAGGAATATGTCCAGAGCCTACCCCGCTGGGTCAACTCCAAGCAGGCTTTTGTTGAACATTTATTGACGGAATCGGCAAAAGAGGTTGGGCAGGCACGGCAGGATCGAAACAAGGCGTTGGCAGATCTGATCGCGGCGGAAGTAGGAGATATGGCGACGAATCGAAAATATGGGCTGCTCGGCGTTATCGAATACTTCGTCAGTGACACCGAAGACCCGCACTTTATGAACCAATTGGCGTATCTCAAGGAGCATTGGATTCCGGAGCGGCAGAAATGGCTTGCCGAGGAGGAGCCTTCGAGTACAGCTCGTGACCGTGCGAATGAGGCGTTAGATCGGGTCATCAATTTCACCAATACCCTTGAACAAGAGTATCGAGGGGAAATTTGAGGGCGGACGGACCAGAAGGTGTGTTTTGATAGGAATGACGATATTCTGCGTAACTGAAGGATTGGGGCAATCTAATCCCTCAATTTCTCAAACCCTGTAGACACTGTGCCGATGGAAACGGGAGATTTCGCTGGACTTAACTTCACTCTTCAACCAACTGTCTTCCAGCAAACCCGGCATCAACCTCGTGCCAGTACATAATCGCTTCTTCCCCAGCCCGCCAGCAGAGGTAGACCTCCCTACCCTCCCGAAGGTGAGGGAAGTCAATTAACCCCGGATTTATATCTTTTATCGTGCATCCATAGGATTGGATCTCCTCAATGGCTTCGCGGAATTTCCCTGTCAATTCAAGAAACTGCGGTGTTTTTCGATGCCCACCGTTGTGACGAACGACTTCAAAGAGCGGAGTCAATTCTGCTCCAAGTTGTTCTAACTCCACCCGAAACTCCCTCAGCTCTGACAGTCTCTGCTCTAGCATAGGGATCAACCGGTTCGCTTCTTCTACCGTAAAATATCTCTTCCGTCGCATTGTTCACCCAACCTTTATTGCAAGATAAATTATGATGTTGTCTTCTAACAACGATTTACAGAAGTGTAACTCATATTCCCTAGAATGTCAAAAGAGTTAATTAGGTGTGAAAATTCACAAAGCAATTTGGAGGCTTTTATCAGTGCGTATTAGCAGTTATTTGCTCGGTCCTGTTCGCTTTTGCACACTTATTGGCCCTTTTTTCCCTTTCACAACTAGTGTTATCCTGATGTTAGTCCTCTGTGGAGCAGCATCAACCGACGAAAACTCGTCAGATGTAAAGCCTTACGGAATCGATCAGCGGATTCCGTGGGAAACATCTCGTGTCGTGGGTGCCCCCGATGCCACCGATAATCTTTCAACCTTAGCGCGTGAGCCGGGGCGGTTTGTGGAGGCAGGAAAAGCAATTTTCAACGGGCCAGGCTCGTGCTATTCCTGCCATACACTCAATCCCTCCGCACCGCCGGGCAGAGGACCGGATCTCACCGATATTGGGGTGGGGGCTGCAACGCGAAAGCCGGGGATGGGAGCGAAGGCGTATCTCATCGAGGCTCTCTATGATCCAGCTGCATTCCTCGTCCACGGGTACGGTAAGACCATGACACCGGCGTGGAAACCCCCGATCAGTCTCTCGAATTTAGAGATTGAAGCTGTCATTGCGTTCCTTCAGAGTCAGGGAGGAGAGGTAGATCTGACACCGTTTGAGCCACCGGTTAGTATACAAACCGTTGCAAGAGAGATGGAGGCACGTCCACTTATCCATGCCGCAGACGCTGAACGAGGAGCGGATGTATTCGTCAATGTCGTAAAATGTATCGCATGTCACGATGTCAGTGGGATTGAGAAGCCCGAGAATCAAGCACTTGATGATGGGGTTGAGGTCTTTCCGGGGCCTGACTTAACAGGTATCGCAGCATTAAATAGCATCGGTTATATAGAAGAATCAATTTTGAAACCGAATGTGGAGATTGTGCGCGGGTACGGGGTAGCATCTGTTGCAACCGGCGGCGGTGCTCTTCAGGGAACACTTGTTTCACAGGACGATGAAAAAATGGTCTTGCGTATCGAAGGATCGACGGAGCCAGCGGAAAGGACGCTCCCTTTGAACGAAATTGACCCTGAACCTATTGAAGCGTTGACGGATCTGGCAGAGAAAGGATATTTTTGGATTCAGGTGACGCCTACCAATTCGGAATCGATTCGTGGGAATCTCATTGGAGAGGATGAAGAGACGCTTACGCTCAAAGTGGAAGCCCCCTCTGAAGAGGTGCGAACGGTATCAAAATCAAACCTAAAGACCTACATAACCGTCACCCTATTCGACAGCAAGCCGATCGTCGGGACGTTAGTTTCTGAGAACGAAAACCAGATTGTCTTAGAGGTTAACGGAGCGAAACGAATCGTCGATAAATTCGATATTGACGAAGGTCCAACCTACAGTCGTGCTTTTGGGAAGCGAATCAACGTAAAATCTCCGATGCCAGATAACTACGCACAACTCCTGTCAGTTGATGACCATTATAACCTACTCGCATTTCTATCGACGCTGGCCGGCAAAACGTCAGGGTCAGAATCCGGACCAACCATATCACTCCAGCCCAAAGGAGCATTCACCAAATTTCCGTTAGATCAACCCGTTTATATCGAGCCTGAGCCGGGGACAGATCAACTGCTTGTGATTGAGCTAGGGGGTAAAATTCGCCGTTTCAAAGATGATACGGAGGCGGAAAGTGCTGAATTTCTGATTGATACGGGGCGCGAAACTTACGGCTTGACATTCCATCCAAATTACGAAGAAAACGGCTACCTCTATGTTGTCAGCAATGGCCCGATAGGAGGAAAAGTAACTGAAACCAGAAATTACGTTTCGCGCTTTACGGTGAATCGCCAACCGCCGTATAACTGTGATCCGAACTCCGAGCTGATTCTCCTAGAGTGGCTGTCGAACAATCACAACGGCGGCGATCTTGCGTTCGGTCCCGATGGATACCTCTACATCCCCGCTGGTGATGGCGCGATGGACTCCGATACCAACCTCACCGGTCTTCCCGGCAGCTACGATAGAGATCCAAAAGGACAAGATCTCAGTAACCTACCTGCGACAATCATGCGCATTGATGTCGACCAGCCGGAGGTAGGACGCCCCTACTCAATCCCAAGCGATAACCCTTTCATCCATCTTGAGGGTGCGCGCCCCGAAATTTGGGTCTACGGGATTCGCAACCCCTGGCGCATCACCTTCGACCGCGAGACAGGCCATCTGTGGGCGGGAAATGTTGGGCAGGATCGGTGGGAGATGATTCATCTAGTGCGCCGCGGGGACAATTACGGCTGGAGCCTTTACGAAGGCAGCCATCCCTTCTTCCTCAACCGCAAACAGGGGCCTACACCCATTGTCAAACCGACAGTCGAACATCCCCACTCCGAAGCCCGTTCAATCACCGGGGGCGTTGTCTATTACGGTTCAAAATTCCCTGAATTGCGGGGCGCTTACATCTACGGCGACTACGCAACTGGAAAAATGTGGGCCCTTCGCCACGATGGAGAGAAACTTATCTGGCATCGGGAAATCGCCGATACAACGCTACAGATCGTGAGTTTCGGCATTGATCATAACGATGAAATGTTAATCGTAGATCTGGCGCGGGGTATTTATCAATTAGAACGCAAACTCGAGTCCACAGAAAAATTTCCGACTCGCTTGAGCGAAACGGGCTTATTCACTTCAGTCACAGAGTATCAGACCGATCCGGGGCTGATTCCTTACTCAGTCAACGCGCAGTTATGGGCGGATGGGGCGCATGTAGAACGATTCATCGCGCTACCGGGTGATTCTCAAATCGAGATGGTATCTAATCCCGGGGTGGGATGGAGTTTCCCGGATGGAACGGCACTGATTCAAACCTTCGCGCTCAATCTAGAAGTGGGAAATTCCTCCTCTAGACACAGGATTGAAACACGGCTACTGACTCGACAACAGGGGGAGTGGGTGGGATATTCTTATGTCTGGAACGACGAGCAAACCGACGCGACCCTTGTGGACGCCGTTGGGACAGATCGGGTCTTCACGATTCAGGATTCAAGTTTCCCTAGTGGCAGCCGAGAACAGTCTTGGCATTATCCCAGTCGAGAGGAATGTATGGGTTGCCACAGCCGCGCCGCGAACTATGTTCTAGGACTCACTACGCTCCAAATGAACAAAGTCCACAATTATGGTACTGTTTCGGACAATCAGCTGCGGACGTTGAATCATATCAACGTTTTCAAGAAACCGTTATCGAAGCCGCTGGAAGAATATCCCAAGTTAGTTGACCCGTACAACTCCAAAGCACCCCTTGAGGCAAGAGCACGGTCATACCTCCACGCCGCGTGTGCAAACTGCCATGTCCACACAGGTGGTGGCAACGCCCGTATTGTATTAGATTTCACAACAGATCTGGACAAAACTTACAGCGTCGGTTTCCGTCCGCAGCACGACACCTATGGCATCCCCGACGCGATGCTTATCGCACCGGGCGATCCAGAGCGTTCAATTCTTTATCAGCGTGTTGCCCGGCACGGTGAGGGTCAAATGCCACCTCTGGCAACTTCACAACAAGATCTACAAGCGGTGCAGCTATTACACGATTGGATTTCACAGATGAAACCAATCTCTAAAAAGAAAGCGAGAAAAAGAGCAGGGGAGAAATAAAAAAACAACGTAATGACGCAAATTGCTTTGAATTCCGATGCAATCGGGAAAAAGAAAAAATCATTGCGGCTTTGCGTTAAATTTTCAGATACCTTTGCTCACTTTCCCACTTTGCGCCATTCCATTAATGCCAAAAGGGAGGAAAAACATGGCAAATCAATATCGCGTCTGTATCGTCGGATGTGGCAGGATGGGTGGAACCATCGACGAAGAAGTACAAGGGGGGCCAAATGGGGCTTTGCCCTATTCCCATGCCGCTGGATATACAGCTTATGAGCGAACAACCATCGTTGCTGCGTCGGATGTTATCGAAGAAAAGGCAAAATATGTCTGCTCAAAGTGGAATATCCCCAAACGATATGCGGATTATCGGGAAATGATACAGAAAGAGAAGCCAGATATCGTCAGTGTAGCCACCCGTCCGGGGAATCATGCGGAAATTACCATCTTTGCGGCGGAACATGGGGTGAAAGGGGTGTACTGCGATAAACCGCTGTGCGCTTCGATGGAGGAAGCAGATGCAATGGTTGATGCTTGTGAGCAGTACGGGATGAAGTTCAATCTGGGAACGCAACGTCGGTACTCTCCCGGCTATCTCAAGATGCGAGAAATTGTAGAGAGCGGCGAGATTGGTGAGCGACGCTCAGTCATCGCTTATTCTGGTGGCTCCGCACTCTGGGGGTATACACACGCCGCAGATATGCTCCTCTTTCTGGCAAGCGATTCCGAAGTAGAATATGTTCAAGGCAACGTCGCTGTCAATGACGCAGATTTTGACGACAACCGTACCGATGGGGATCCGTCCATCGTTATGGGATACGTTCTATTCAAAAATGGCGTTCACGGGGTTAGTATCCCCGGAAGTGCCTACGAGTTTGAAGTTGATTGCAGCGACGGCACAGTACGCTCATTGAATAACGGGACCGGATTTCAATTCCGCAAACGGGGCGGAGAATTCAACGAGATTGTGGACGTTGCGTATCCGCCCTTTGAGCGAAAAAGCGGCACCGTTGGTTGCATTGAGGACATCGTCGAAGCAATCGACACCGGGCGTGAAACAGCGGGAAACATCCATCTTGCACGTATCAGCACAGAGATCACGATTGGTATCGTTGATTCACAACGTCAAAAGGGCGCACAGGTCAAAATGCCGATGGAAAATCGGTCACTATATTTGGGGCGATGGTAACCGAGGAATATGCTAGGCGGTGAACTGGAACGCGTAGAGTTTGCAATCGTACATCTGAAAATGTAAACGGATCGGAACGCCCGCGAGTCCACTGACATCTGATTCGCCTTGGAAACGAACCGGCATAGAGACTGAATTCCCATTGTGCTCATCAGAATCCGATAAGGTATAGCCCTCAATCGGTTTCCCATCAGCGGACTGAATCTCAGCACGGAGGGTACCACCCGCACCCGTGTCTATATTCAGTGCCAACTGATTTCCCTCGAATATCAGCGGAGGGGTAGTCAGCGTTCCACCGTCATAAGGGGTATCCGCTGAGATGAAGCCGTCCAACCGTGAAACAGCTCGAAACAGTCCACTTCCTTTCGCGTTCGACTCCGGGTCAGGTTGGCTGGAATGGTCGAAATTAGATCCCTTGTAGTAGTGCCATAAATCATCCCCGACCCTCACGACGCCGGGTGCTGCGTAAATCATCCGTGATGAGAGGGTCCCCCAAGCCCCAAGCCGCAGAAACGGTTTTCGATCCCCGGCGTGGGACCAGTTAATCCCATCTCGACTGGTCAGCAGCCGTACATCACAGGTGTCCGGGAAATTAATCTGCCGCTCGCTCGGTATCTCCTTGCAATCCCAGTGATACAGAAAACTCGGCATCATAAAGTAGGCATCCTGCGCGAAGGTATACTTCATGCAACCGTTGGTATAAACATCCACATACGACCCAATCCGTTCGCGATAAGCGGGTGGGACTGGGGTGCGAAAATCTTCCGGTGACGCTTGGAACACAATTTCAGTCTCCGACCAATCCTGAAAATCCTCTGATTCGACACGCCCAACAGAACGGCCTTGGTAGTCCTTCGTCTCTGTCCGTGTACGGACGTATCCAACGTACTTTTGAAGCCGATCATCCCAGAAAGGCACGTTCTGCGTATCGCAGCGGGCGGTATCGACACGCCTGTCATACACTTTCCAGTAGATGCCATCTTCGGAATACATCGCCACCAGACCACCGGTCTTTCCGGATTGAATATCTTCCGGAGGGATTCGTCGCATCTTGGTCCAGAGCTTGTAACGTTCTTCAGACGGACAAGCGGGATTCGTATCTCTGAAAACGGTCGCACCTTCCATTTCCCCGCGTGGTGCGTCCGGCAGACGCGGTGCAACGAGGTTGTTTTCCTTTGAACCTTGAAATTCAATGAGGTTCTGGTTCAGTTTCGCCCAGTGGATGCCGTCGTCTGATTCTGCATAAGCAATCCCCCGGAAGATTTCCGATGCCCCTTCGGGCAGAATCACATCATACCAAAGTCGAAATCGATTGCCTTCTTTTAACACAGTGTTATAGGCACCGATGAACCCCTCCCACGGTTGATCCACTTCCAACACCGGTTCAGACATCTGTTGCGGCGGATTCATCGTGAGGGTTACTCCCTCGCTTTCAGCGATAAATTTATCGTCAATAAACAGTTGTTTTTCTGAATTAACAACCATTGGTGCGTCTTTGTCTGCCATGCTGTAACCTCCGGTTATGTGCTGTTCTCAATACCCTTGGACTTGGGCGGAGCCAATAGTCAATCGTTCTCATCAATCATGCCTGAAACACGAAGCACAGTCTCCTGAACGGTGAATTCGTGATCGAGTGAACGGTCCGGCGATTTTTCACCCCGAATATCCGCAATGAACGCACGAAGACTCTCAACATAGCGCGGACGATTTTCCACAGGCACCGTCTGCCAACCTTCGGCATATCCATCCCGCTCTTCGTCAAGGCACAGACGTAATGCCGGCGGTTCAAGCGGTTCAAGGATTGCACTGCCGCATGTACCGTAGACTTCCAACCGCCTCGACGCTCCCGACGAAACCTCTAATCCTGTTGACTCTATAACTGCCATCGCTTTCGGATATTCAAGGACAGACACTGTGTTATCTTGATACCACGGGAAATTTTTGTCCTCGTTCTTCAAAAACGGAGTCACGCGCTCCGGACGACCCAATAGGGCAACAAAGATATCAATAAGATGGCAGGCAAGTATAAACATAATACCGCCCTCATGTTCCCCGCGTGAGTCCCACAACTTCCAAGCATCTTCTGTCGAACCGCCAGACGCTATCCGCCCACGGACGGAGAAGATGTCTCCGAGCCTGCCCGACCACGCCCAATCGAGGATGAACTGAAATCCTGCGTTGTAACGGAACATATAGCCGAGTTGTACCAGCAACCCTTTCTCGCGTGCGATGTCTAAAACTGAGCGAAACGCCTCTAAGTCATCGCCGGCAGGTTTATCGAGCCAGACATGCTTACCATGCTCAAGTGCCTCCCGTGCAAAGCCAAGGTTCTCCGAGACTTTCCCTTGGATAGCAACCCCAACAATCGTTTCATCTTCCAGCATCTCCTCTTTCGATGAAAACCAGTGCACATCGGCGAATGGCGGTTTGCTGCCGAGTGTGTTGAGGGTGTCCGGTGTTGGCTCAAAGATACCGCAAAAATCGACCTCATTGTTCTCCTGCATCACCCGCGCTTTTCCCGACGCATGGTCATGGGAAATACCGTACTGTGCAAGTTTAATCTTCATTAATACCCTCCTTTGAAAGTCTAAATCTTACGATGTGACCGCCTCTGACGGCAGATGGCTGATCCTATTAAGATAGAGCAGTTGTTTCCGCTCCAACGTGAATGACATTTTACTAACCCCTGTATTGTTTTGGGTGAAACGCGAATAACCCACATCGGGTGGCAAGCCAAAGAAAGCACTAATCAAGCTCCCGCCGGAGCCACCGTGAGAGACAGCAGCAATCCGTTGGTCCATATTGCCGTGAGTTTCCTTCAAATGGGCGATAAAAGCCAAGCCGTTTTCATGGGACAGTTCTGCCATTCCCTCAATGTCTCCCGCAAATCCCTCGTTAAACCACCAGCCTTGGTCAGTTACACCGTCAGGTAAAACGACATCGGGACAGACTTCACGCATTCCAGCACGGTTCAATCCGGGCAATTGTACGGCGGTTCCATCTCCACGGGCTTCCCAGATACCACCCCATTCGTGAAGTCCAACAAAGATGTGTGGGGGAAGGCCAATAATATTGCTGATAATCTGAGCGGTCTGCAAAGTTCTTAACATCGGACTACAGTAGAGACAAGTGAATCCCTCATTCTTGAGGGATTCACCGACCCAACGTGCCTGCTCTACCCCGATATCCGTTAGCGGCGGGTCCGCAGCGCGCGGGAGTTTCCCTTCATTGTTGGTAGATTGTCCATGTCGAATCAGGTACAGTTCCATAATGATTGGTTTCCTCTAAATAAAATTTCATTCTATGTTTGAAGTTTCAATAAACCAAATATCCTCAACTGTTAGGGAGCACAAAGTATTATACTATGTTTTAACACTATACGCATGGTAAAATGAGCGGTAAATTTCTGGGTAAAAATTTGGCTTTCGTGCTATAATAATCGGGCAAAGAGATTGAAACAGGATTTAAGGGGTTTCAGAAGTGAACCCTGCTTTGAAGTTAAGGAGGAATTTATGGCAACTAAACTCGCTATATCCGGTGGGACGCCCGTCCGCAACCTGCAAAAAGATCCGTGGCCCATTTCGCCCCTAAACGGCGTGGAAGAATGGGAGTCGGAAATTGAACCGAGGTTGCGCGAAGTTTATCTCAGTGCGACGGAGGGATTAGGCGGTCAAAAAATAGAAGAACTTAACGAAAAATATGCCGAATATACCGGCACAAAATACGCCATGTTCATGCCACACGGGACCGACGCGATCAGTGCCGCCTTGGCTGGTGCGCTCGATCTGGACGGCTTCGGTGATGGTGGCGAAGTGATTATTCCCAACTACACCTTTGTCGCAACGGCGAGCGCTGCGCTCGACCGGAATTGTACAATTGCGTTTGTGGATATCGACCCGGATAGTTTCACAATTGATCCTGCTGCAGTGGAAGCTGCAATTGACCCCCACCGGACCCGAGCAATTTTGCCGGTTCACTTGGGTGGTCACCCTGCACACATGGATGCTCTGCAACAAATTGCGGACCGACATGGACTTGCAATCATCGAAGATTGTGCACAGGCACACGGTGCAGCGTATCAAGGAAGAAAGGTGGGCGGACTTGGTGATGCGGGGGCTTTCAGTTTTCAATCGTCTAAGAACCTGACTTCGGGTGAAGGCGGGATGGTGACAACGGATGACAAAGACGTCCGCGACCGCGTTTATGCCTTTATGAACGTTGGACGGGCACCGGGCGGCGCACGATGGGAGTATCCACGCCTCGGTTGGAACTACCGTCCATCGGAGTACCTTGCAGCACTGCTCATCCCGCGTCTGGACAAATTGGAGGAACAAACCAAAATCCGAAATGCAAATGCAGCGTATCTTTCAACAGAATTGAAGCAGATTGAGGGTTTCACACCTCCGAAACTGAGTCCTTGGGTCAGTCAACACGGTTATCATCTGTACTGCGCTAAGTACAATCCGGAAGGGTTCGGCGGAGTGCCGCGGAGAAAATTTCTCGAAGCACTGAGCGCAGAGGGGATTCCTTGCTCTAGCGGATATGGCGCGCCATTGTCACAGGAGGCCGGCGTCGCACATGCTGCCCAGAAATATCCACATCTGATTCGTGCATTTCCCTGTCCCGCCGCAGAGCAGGTGTGCCGAGAGAGTGTCTGGTTATTCCAAAACCTCCTACTCGGCTCACACAAGGATATGGACGACATCGTTGAAGCAATTGCGAAGATCCAACGGGCCTGGACGTAGGAACAACAATCGTTGTTCCCTACTTGACAAATTCTACATGGAGGAACGTATGAATTTAGAAACAGCAACGCTCGCCGGTGGATGTTTCTGGTGCGTTGAAGCCATTTATCAAGACCTTCAAGGTGTGCATGAGGTGATTTCCGGCTATTCAGGCGGTGTGCTTGAAAACCCAACCTATCAACAGGTTTGCAGCGAGACTACCGGGCACGCTGAAGTTGTGCAGATCTCTTTTGATCCTGAGGTCATTTCCTACGAAGATATACTGTACATTTTCTGGCGTACCCATGACCCAACCACCTTGAATCGGCAAGGTGCCGATGTCGGAACGCAATACCGCTCTGCGATTTTTTATCACAGTGAAGAACAGCAAGAGACAGCACGGAAATCAAAGGAAGAGACCGATGCTTCGGGGTTATGGAAGGATCCGATTGTCACAGAAATTGAGTCGGTGAGCGTTTTTTATCCCGCAGAGGCGTATCACCAGAACTATTTCCGACTGAATCCTTATCAGCCGTATTGCCAAGTGGTCATTGATCCCAAAGTGCGGAAATTTAGGAAGGTGTTTCGGGATAGACTGAATACGAACTAAATCCACGAATCTATGCTAATCTACGCTCAATAGTCTCTAATGGCGAGAGTTTATTCATGTGGATTCGCGTGATGAGCGGATATTGATTAAATCCTGACTTATCGGATCTACTTCTGCTTACTTCAAAAGAATACTCCCTTTATCGTTATAGGAAAGGAAAAATAACTATGAGCACAGAAACTGTCCTTAATAATTATATTAATAATGAATGGTGTCGCTCCAGTTCTAGCGAATATATAGATGTTACAAACCCAGCGACAGCAGAAGTTCTCGGAGTGGTGCCTCTGTCCCCAAGTGCCGAAGTCGATTTGGCAGCCCAAGCAGCGGCAGATGCCCTTGTCGAATGGCGCCGCACCCCGGCACCAGATCGCGTCCAGTACCTATTCAAACTGAAGAACTTGCTTGAAGAAAACTTCGACGATATCGCCCGCACTATTACGCTAGAATGCGGTAAAACATTAGATGAATCACGAGGTGAGATGCGTCGCGCTATCGAAAACGTTGAGGTCGCCTGTGGCATTTCGACGCTGATGCAGGGTTATAACCTCGAAGATATCGCCACTGGTATTGACGAAATCATGATTCGGCAGCCGGTCGGGGTTTGTGCGGCAATCGCACCGTTTAACTTTCCCGGAATGATTACATCGTGGTTTATGCCGTATGCGATCGCCTGCGGTAACACCTACATCGTCAAGCCTTCCGAGAAAGTACCGCTGACGATGCAGAAGATTTTTCAACTCATCGAAAGTACAGGGCTGCCCAAAGGCGTCGTCAATCTGGTGAATGGGTCCGAGGCGACGGTGAACGCTATTTTGGATAACCCCACCATTAAGGCTGTCAGTTTTGTCGGTTCGACCGCCACCGCTAGATATGTCTATAGCCGGGCGACAGCCAACGGAAAACGCGCGCAATGCCAAGGCGGAGCGAAGAACCCAATCATCGTCCTACCGGACGCAGATCCAGAAATGACGCGCCACGCAACCGCCGAGAGTGCCTTCGGATGTGCAGGACAGCGATGTTTGGCAGCTTCGCTAGCTGTCACCGTTGGTGAGGCCCGAGAGTGGTTTACGGATGCGATGACCGATGCTGCCGAAACGCGAATCGTCGGATACGGGTTAGCAGATGGTGTTGAGATGGGGCCTGTGATAACGCCCGAAAGCAGATCTCGGATTGAAGGGCTTATTCAGAAAGGGTTGGACGAGGGAGCGAAGGCTTTGGTCGATGGACGCAACCCCCAAATCTCCGGATATGAGAATGGAAACTTCGTCCGGCCGACGCTCCTAGGCAATGTGAACCCAGCGAGCGAAATCGCTAAAACGGAGATTTTTGGTCCCGTCTTAAGCACTATCCATGTGGACACAATTGACGATGCAATTTCATTAGTGAACGGTGGAAATTATGGGAATATGGCGTGTCTATTCACCAGTAGCGGCGCAGCCGCGCGGAAGTTTCGCTATGAAGCGGAGATTGGTAATATCGGAATTAACCTCGGCGTGGCGGCACCGATGGCGTTCTTCCCGTTCAGCGGGTGGAAGGATAGCTTCTTCGGGGATATGCACGGACAAGGTAAAGACGCGGTTGAGTTCTTCACACAGAAGAAGGTGGTTGTGGAACGTTGGGGGTAGCGGGTAATCAGGCAAGGTAGCGAAATTATAGTGGACCTTAGAATTAATGAGACACTCCAATCTCCCGTTGGGTAGGCACCCCCCTTTATGCTTTCCCCCCGCTTGCGGGGGGGACTAAGGGGGGGTAGAATAAAGGGGGGTGCCGATACGGTGCGGTTAGAAACCGCACCTACCGGAGGGCGAAAGTGTCTATTTATTTTTTAAATTCATTATAGTTAAGTCCTCTGTTATGAAGTACCTCATTAACGACCAAGTATCGGTCTGAAAATTTCGATTAGTCCATAATCTCAAAAAGGTCTAACTGTGAATCCGCATCAACTCGGTAGAGGTCGTAGGCCAGACTGCGATCAACAGGCCCTCCATGCTGGTTAATGAGTGTTCGGACCTGATCGATGCAGCCGCGTAGGTCGTTGAGAATCTCGTCTGTGCCGAAACGCTGAACCAACCACCCTTGGGTTGTTAGGTAGGTGTTTCTTCTTCTATCGCGATCTCTCGCAGCTCTAGTCGAATGGTAAGTATCACCATTGCATTCGATAGCAATCCTGGCTCCATCGTTGCACTCGACTGCGAAATCTAGATTATAACTGGTGTTGCGTTCACGGATTTCATACTGACGTTCCGCTTGGATCTCGGAGGCTCTTAATGCGTCCCACATCATATCTTCAATTGGACTGGTGTGGAAGAGATCGTTAATCTCTTGCGCCTCGCTGAATTTCGCTAGTGTCGTCGTAATGAAAGTGACGCGCCGTAGCCGTCTGCTTGGAATTGGCTGCGATAAACGTTGTACTGGGGAAATCTTCAGTTTGTAATATAGTGCGTCCGCATTCTGGTTTCCCACCTCGTCAGGCAACAGTTCGATCCGCCGTGCTGTGCTTATCTGGTTGATCTCCGCGTAGTAGTTCACAGCAAAAGCATCCCTGTCAAAAATCACTGTTTGGTAGAATGCGAGATATTGCATCTGTCTCAGTTCTGGGATAAGCCGATTGGCATTGTTGACAGGAATGCGATACCAACGCTGGGTTCGCGCAATCTCCAAGTCTCGTTGGTTGTTCATAATTGCAACGAGGACTTCGGGCGAGGGATAGTTTGAGGTGGTCGTCATCTCGCGGATTATCCTTCTCTAGAGGTTAGTTATTAAAAATAATAACCGCTTTTGTTCGCGTTGTAAAGGGAAAAGTAGTAGATTTTAGGGGTGCTAATTCGCTAAGAAAAGGGGAAACATGAAAGATCCAATGCGTCCAATCGATCTCCGGGAAGGCGTACTGCTTGGCATCGAACATATTTGTAATAGCGTAGATCGCGAGCGAGACTGCCGTCCGTACTTCCGCTTTAATCTGATTTCGCCGCCTGTTTGGTCTCAGCATGAAGCCGCCGATACACCACACACCGTTGGCAGGTTCCTTCATGCACTCAACGTGTGTCATGGGATGGTCGGTTTGCCGGACGATACAGAGCTGCTGGAGGGCCTGCGCAAACAGATTTTTGCTAGCTGCGAGCATAGGGACGGTTTCGCTTGGGACGATATGGGCAGCGATTCAAGTCCGCCCTTGGCTTATATGCATCATCAGCGCGAAGCGTTGCTCGCCTTAATCGCTGTCTGGCGGATCTGGGGCGATCCGAAAGCCGAGGGATATGCCAAAGCCCTTGTTGCAGCGATGGAGAAAACGACTCGCGCTACTGGTACCTATCCGGGGAGATGCTTAGGACCAGACGGTTGGCAAGAAGATAACATAGCAACGACAACTTCAGAACGCGCAATCGGTGCTCTGATTGCCTACAGTCGTACCTTTGACGATTCGCTTGGAATAGACCTAGCACTCCGTTTTGCCCGCCACGCCCTCGCAGTTAGCTTCCGGGAGAATGGAGAGTTGACTCCAACCTGTGGAACACATATCCACTCCATCACCGGGACGATTGCTTCGCTGGCGGAGCTCGGACTGGTTACCGGGGAACGGGAGTTTACCGCTCGGGCGCGGCTCATCTTTGATGTAGGGATGCTGCCCTATCGCACCTCAACCGGTTGGGTCAAGGAGAGCGCGAACGCAAAATATGGTCGGGGTGAGGCGAACTGTACCGCAGACCTAATCGAGGCAGCATGTCTGCTCGGTGCGTCGGGCTACAGCTCCTATTTTGAAGATGCGGAACGGATGCTTTGCAACCACCTTCTCGCCTCTCAAATAGACGACCTGTCATGGGTTGTGGAAAATGAGGGGATGGCGAACACCGAAAAGCGGGCGTATGAGGGGCTACGGGGACGAGCGCGTGGTGCCTTTTGCTTCGCCGAACCGAACGGTTTTCATTCCTATAACTCAGATTTGACCGGTGCCGCCTTACAGGGCATTGTAGCCGCTTGGGAACACATCATTACCTGTGAAGATAAGGGCAACGTCCGGGTCAACCTGCTATTGTCCCGCGAACATGAAGCCGTCACAGTCCTCAGCGGTAGTACCGCTCTGGTAGTCGAAGCGAAACGCCCCATTGAGATGCTGTCCATTCGTATTCCCCCATGGTGCGAATCCCTTCGGGCAACTGTTGATGGGGTTGCAATACCGATAACCCGATATCATCTGAAGGTGGGTCAAGTTCGTGAGGGTGCTCAGGTTAAAATGACTTTTGATCGACCACAATTTTTGACGCAGGAACGCGCTGTGGGATATGAGAATCCGTATCGGATTCAGTGGTCGGGGAACACAGTGACCGCTATGGACGGTGCTGGGAAGTATATGGCATTGTACCCGGCATTGGATCTAATGGAATGAAAATTACTTGACCTCGTTGCAGTTTTGCGCTATTCTACCTCCCGACACCAGACGAGCGATATTTTCTTTTGGTTCCCAATCGATTATAACGTCCTCCGGCTGGACGGTCTTAATCACGATTTGCGAAATCTAAATATTTGAACGTTTACATTAATGCCAAAAACTTCCTCATTTTCTCCACGCAAACAGCTTTATTTTCTTACCGTTGTCCATACCGTCATTGATTCCTACGCGACCGTCCTACCACACCTACTCCCCCTGCTGCTCAAAAAACTCGCCTCTCAAACTGCTGCGCGGAATAGTCTTGCAGGGATAATCATTTCGGTTTATAGCACCTTTAGCTCGCTGGGACAGATCTTCTTCGGTTGGGCATCAGATCGACTACCGACGATCCATTTCGTCACTTTTGGCGTAGCGTTCACCGCCATTGCGTTAAGCCTATTGGGGATTGCGCCTTCGCTTTTTTTCGCACTCGTGCTGCTAGGGGTTGGCGGCTGCGGCGTTGCTGCCTTCCACCCAAAAGCAACCAGTCAAGCAGCAGCACTCGCCAGAGGGGAGAGAGGTTTTGCCATATCAATATTCCTGACGGGAGGAAACATCGGGCGCGGTCTTGGTCCCTTACTCATCATGTATTTGGTAGTATACCGCTACGGGTTAGAGTCGATGCCGTGGTGCATGTCCGCTGGGGTACTCATTGCGTTGCTGATTCCGAAAGTCTTGAAACCTCCGAAAGTAGCGGTGAATGTATCATCTCAAGTAGTCGCAGCACCCACAAACGGCTCTGCGAAACGAAAGAATCTTTGGGGAGCAATTCGTCCCCACTGGCACCCTCTCCTTGTGCTATATCTGCTCTCCGTCGTACGCACAATAACAGGAATTGGACTGGAAAATTTCCTCTCGTTATATCTTGATGACTTACAGTACTCCAACCTCGCACGGTCAGGAGTTATCGGCCTGTTTATATTTGCCGGCTCGATGGGTATCATGGTAGGTGGATCGCTTTCCGATCGGATTAACTACTACGGTTTATTGCTGTTTTCTTTCATCGCCTCCGTCCCACTTTTATACCTCTCTTTGCATAGCTCAGGGAGCATCTTTCTAATTCTTCTCTTTCTGGGAAATTTTGTCCTCTCCAGTTCAACTACGATTAATATCGTTCTCGCCCAGCGGTTGCTCCCCGAACACGAAAACATTGCTTCCAGTTTCATGATGGGTGCAGCATGGAGCATTGGCGGATTGTTGAGTATTCCGGTTGGGATGCTCGGCGACCACTTTGGACTGGCAAGGGTGTTGGATGGATTGGTGATGCTTCCATTGATAACGGTCGTGCTAGTGCCCCTTCTGAAACAGAAACGGTGAGGGGAAAATAGACCGTTAGATTTGATAATTTAACTTGACCACTTCATGTTTGTGTGGCATAATTTACACTCATAAAATTATTATTAACACCTGTGAATATGAGGAGAAAACAACATGGAAACTAAAGCTGTTTTCAAAATCGCAAAACCTTATCAAGAAGATGAGATGAATTTGCCTGTCAAGAATTTGGAGGAGGCAATCCCTTTTTATGAGACCGTAATGAGATTTCAAACGATCTCTAGAAGTGACAACCCCTATAAGTCAGCCGTTCTCGCAAGAGACGATATAAAAATTGGGTTAGCGGAGAACGGCGGTGATCCAACACAGGATGGGTGTTTCTTTGAAGTCAACGACGTTGAGGCGACTTTCAATGAGTTAAAAGCCAACGGACTGGAAAGAGATGATGCCGAATACCGGGTCGATACATACGGCGAGACCTCCTTCTGCGTGTTCTTCATAATAGCACCAGACAAACTTTGCTACTGTATCGGTCAGCGACTATGACTTCCCATTCTACACCCGCAGGTATATTCATCACAGGCACAGACACCGAAATCGGCAAAACCGTCGTCGCAGGTGGGTTGGCGGCTACACTTAAAGCTGCTGGTATCAATGTCGGTGTCATGAAGCCGATCGCAAGTGGTGGCGTTGAACACAAAGGGCGGATTGTCTCGGAGGACGCTATTTTCCTCAAGTACGCCGCACAGGTGGACGATGCGCTGGAGCTGATCAACCCAACCTGCCTCCGGCATCCACTTGCCCCATCCGTGGCTGCGGAGCTTGAAAGGATATCGATCAATCTCCGACAAATAGACGAGGCTTTCGCTGAGCTCTGTCAGAGACATGAATTCATTGTTGTGGAGGGAGTCGGCGGGATTGCGGTGCCGATCTGTGAGGAGATGCTTGTCGTGGACATGGCGCAGCGTTTCCAACTGCCACTACTTATCGTCGCCCGACCCAACTTGGGAACGATTAACCACACCGTGTTGACGGTTGAATTTGCCAAATCTTATAACCTTGAGATTTGTGGGATTGTACTGAATGCCTCGCAGGAGGCATCCAAGGGGCTTGCTGAAGAAACCAATCCAAAGGAACTTGAGCGGCTCACTCGCCTGCCAATTTTGGGGACTGTGCCGTTCGATGAACGGCTTCAAGGAGGTATGCCCCCTCCGGACTTTTTAAGCCAGTTTATCGGTGGGCATATTGATTGGAAGGGGTTAGTAGGGGCAAGCGGTTAACCCCTACATAAGGTTTTTAACTCACATGTGTATCACTCAGACACCGTTACAGGTAGCCCGACGAAAAGCCGGCTGTCAATATCCGTAAGGGGGTCAATTTCACCGCACGCTGCGGCACGTGCGAAAACGATGCCGGGATGTTTGGCTCGCATCGCCCGAGACAGAACCGTAAACCCTTTCGATTGGCTGCTGTCGCGTAATTCCCACGCAACGCGTTGCAGTTCCAAGTTCAATCGAACAAGCCCTTCCCGTGATCCGACGGATAGCGTGTAGAGTTCATCAGATGTTAAACCATCGCAATACCCGTTACGAATCATGATATCTCTGTCTTGAATGTCTGAAACCGTCCCTCGAGCTCCAACAATACACGCGAGTCGATAAAGTCTGCTTGCAAAGGCGCGGCTTTTGACTGCGAGGATGTGTGGTCCCAAGTTGTTATCATCAAAGTTTTCGTAAACAGCAATCCACTCCATAAGTTCCTCCGCGTAAGTGTTCCACGCTGTTACATCATCAGGGGCCGTAGGAACGGGAGGACTACTATTGTCCCTACTCAGGAACGGACTCATGGATGCGCCCGATTCCTTTGCAACTTCGAGTCCACGCTGCATCAGCCGTTCAGCGATTTCAATGGTGCGGTCAATTCCATCGTGTTTGAGGAGTGTTTTTAGTGTATCCGCTAACGATCGCCGTGTGACCAAACCCTCAGGGATAGCAACCTCCCTCCCAACAATTTCTGAGAGCTCACCGCGCCCTTCGGGGGTGAGACTCAAACTTGCCAATCCCCATATAGCGTCATGCCCCGGGGCTAACGCTGTGCACACATTCGGATCCCGTTTGAGATGACCAGCAATAGACAGCTGCTCACCGGCTTCCCGTTGACCCTCCGCTGTGATGGGGAGAAAAACCGCAGCTTGGTCGCCATCAAAGTCAGCGTTCATTAACTCACAGATAAAGGGGTGAACACGGATGGCGCGGTCTGGTTGCCGCACCGGATGAAATGCAACAAAGACGGTAGGCGCGTACGCAGGGGGTCGATGTAAAATCACCCACGAACGCATCATTAACTCATCAAGGAGATCTGTCGCTCTTTGATTTTTCGCTTGTACATCTTCGGTATTACCAAGTTCTTTTGCAACCTGAGGCCCGAAAAGTGCCCACGCCATCTGCTCCGGAATGCCGACCTGATCGGTGCGTAACTCTGCACCTGGTACAATGACGCTGCGTCCGCTGAAAAGCGTTCGCGCCATAAACCGCATGTCCGCGGGCCTTAGAAGTGCGTCGAAATATTCCGCAAGGCGTATTTGGAGTTGCTTGAGGGTTTGGAGGGTTAGGCTTTCCGGTGCATCATTTGCAAACATCCGTTCTGCTCTAGTATTGACGTCGGCAAGTTCACGATACTCGGAAACGCCTTCACATATACCAACTTCATCAATAGTTTGAGCATGTAGCCACGGATGGGGGACTGGGTGAGCAAGCTGGAGTGTATCCCCGGTCGGAGGCGCGAATTGGAAAGTCAGTTTATCATCATCAAAGTTAGCGTGGATGCCTGCCGCCGACAGTCGCCCCCTGAGTTTGGCGTACATCGGTGTTGGTGGACCCGCCTGCTCAACTGTCCCTGCCGTAACGCGGTCAAGAAGTATCTCCGCATCTATCCGCGTCGAAGCACGGGTGTTGAAATGTTCCCGCAAAGTTTCAAATGCTGAAATGTTGCGTAGTGTATAATATTCGAGTTCGCCAAATCCTTGATGGTATATAGGCTCCTCGTGAACGAGGGGTTCGGAAACCTTGAGCTTATCCAGAGCGATGTGAACCGTTTTTCCCCAATAAACCCAACCAACCGTACTCGGCCGATCTAGTTTCTTACCGTTAGGTCCAAACGTGAGGGTTTCCATCCCATCTGCAGGCAGTCCTACCTTTTGGAGTCGCTCACGGAGTTGATCGGCACTGGGTGCTTGAAATGGCGGCACAATAGCTGTATTCCCTTCCGTCCGTGCAATGCGGCTCATGACCGCTTCACGAATCTGACCAAAGTTCATCCGTCCATGCAAAGCACCAAAACTGAAAACAAGCTCTACCGGTGTACCATCGGCGAGGTGGGGCATCTCATCGTCAGGGGTGATGCGCGAAATAACCCCTTTTGTCCCGTGACGGTTACTAATCTTATCGCCCGGTTCAATAGCATAAGGAAAATTTAGACGTGCGGCACAGGACTCGCTAATCACGATACCGTCCTCAAAGGTCTCCCCGCCCCAAGAGATAAAAGCGGTCAACAGATTACGTCCACACCAAAAGTCGGGGACATCGGGCTCGTAACCCGTCTGGACAAGCGCGGGCTCTGGAGAGGCCTTCACTCTTGACAGGTCGTTGGGACAGCTAACCGGAGCAGTCTCTGGAGCAGAAGGCGACAACCACTGACGCATCATGTTCGCACCCATGAGTATTCGCGGTGGATCATTGTGTTCGAGAAAAGGAATCAGTGCTGCAGACAGACCGAGTGTCCCTTCAGGGCTTTCATCCGCGATGACCAATTTCCCATCGCGGATCTCCGCGCCCCTCGCAATCGTCAGAATTTTGCCTACATTTGGTCCCTCTGGCGTTTCAAATGGGCAAGTCCGCCCAAAGTGTCCGGGGCTAAACACCTGATTCCCCTGTGAAATCCGCACCCTACGTAGATGCGTATACTTGTCGAGCCAGTTGGTCCGAGAGAGTTTCTGAGCGGTGAATGTATCACTAAAGAATTCACGCACCCATCTATCAATCGGAAGCCATGAGCGGACCAGCGATGTATCCCATGCCAGATTTGGCGGTGCTTCTCTGATACGCGCTTTGAAATAGTCGTACAGTTGATCGCCCACACACTCGATTTTCGCTTGTTTCAGCTTCACAGTCGAAGCGGTCGGTACGACAACATAGGGTTCATCGTTGAACGTGAACATACCGTCTGTATCGGGCTGCGGAATGTCGGTGTATTCAACCTCAACATAGCCCTCAGTTGACGCCAGCACGATTCTGACACGGCAGGCGCACGCTCCGGTTGACTCAAAGTGATAACCGGCAAGTGGCAACCGGGCAGCAAGGAGCTCTGGCAGCCGTTCTTTCATCAATTCTTCAAAGGATTCCTTGTGCCAAAATGCAGTGATGTTTTGTGACATGCTATCCTCCTATTTCCTTCGTATTGCGTATTGCGTTTGAGCAAATTATAAAGTGTGAAACGTTGTAGATTACTTACTTCTTCTCTTCTTCCCAATCGCTTGCGAGCTCCCTCCATTCGCGGGCGAGATGTCTTATGGAGTAGTGTAAACGCGACTTCACGGTGCCTTCTGGAATGCCAAGCTCTACGGCAGCTTCCCGAAGTGCCATCTCTTTCTGATATATGAGGTAAAGCACTTCTCGTTTCTCTTGAGGCAGCTCATCAACAAGCTGCCAGAGCAGCTGAAACTGTTCTGCTTGCTCCACCACCACTTCGGGCCCGCGCGACGAAGTATCAACCATCCAATCTGGATCTGACGGACGTTCATCCTCATCCTCAAACTCGTCAGGCGGTGCTTCAAGGGGTTCCTGTCGCTGTCGCCGCACGGTGCGCAGATGATTGAGGGCAAGGTTCGTTGCGATGCGGAAAAGCCAGCTCTTGAATTCTCCCTGACCATTCCACTGTTCAGCGCGCGTCCAGACACGTAAAAATACCTCTTGAACCAGATCTTCGGCAGCACTTTCAGCACGCACAATGCTAAAGATATGCTGGCGAACAGACGCACTATGCCGTGCAAAAAGCGTTTCAAAGGCAGCGGCATCGCGCTTCACAATCTTGCGAATGAGGGTTTGGTCTGATTGCTCCATCATAAAAGGCTTTCACTGTAAATGACACCGCAGACGGGATAAAAGTTCACTGTCTGAATCGGGATACTCAGGATGGTAGGATTTTCAGGATCAGGCTAAATAAAACGCAAAGGCGCGAAAGTACAAAGTCGCAAAGAAATAAAAAACTTTGCGTCCTGGCGTCCCCGTGTTAGATTTTTCATCAAATCCTAACTATATCCCGGTCTTTAATTCTGTTAATCCTTGAATCCTGATTCGGTTTTCGGATTTTAGGTGGCATGAGTGGGTACAAATGTGATAAGATGCACATGTTACGCATCACGCAATATACAAGGTCAGGAACATGTCAAAAATAAGAATTGGTCTTATAGGATCCGGTGGTACTGGAACGCGCCACGCAGAGAAATTCTCTGAAATGGAAACTGTTGAGGTTGTAGCAATCGCGTCAAGAAACGCTGAAACAGGCAACGCACTCGCTGAAAAACATGGTGCGGAGTTTATTCCCGATTGGCACGCGCTCGTCCAGCGTGATAATCTGGAGGGTGTCGTCATTTGCACCCATAACGACACTCACGCCGAAATAGCACTCGCTGCACTCCGTTGTGATAAACATATCTTTATGGAATATCCGTTGGCACAGTCAATTGATGCGGGTGAAGCCGTCGTCGAAACCGCACAAAGCAATCAGCGGGTTCTGCGGATTAACCACTCCGAAACCGTGTCCAGTTCGCATCGGGCGATTAAACAGAAGGTACAAGAACTCGGCGATCTGTTGTTGACGACTTTTTTGCGCCTTACACCGGGGCGAGGCACACGTCCGGAGATTTTGTTTAATCTGCCCGTTTCTGGTCCACCGGCGCATTTTTTCGTCTACCATATTTATCCAATTATCGATCTCTTTGGAGGCGTCAAGTTGGTCGAAGGCTCTGCCGTCTACGAAGGCTTAACGGATCAGGGAAATTATAACCGATTTGTCAACACCGTCAATGTCGAGTTTAAAAACGGCGGGGTGGGGAGTTGGGTCTGGGCTGGAGGAGTTGAGATCCAGGATTCTGAGCAGCATGCCCGTTATGTGCTAACAGGTGGTACAATCAGCGATAGTAGCGGTAGGTGGCACTGTTCAACGGGGACAGGAGTAGAGGAGATCCCGCCGGTTGATGCTCTAAGCCTATCGCTTCAGGAACGGTGGATACAGGAGATCCAGACTCAAGATACAAGCGTAGCAGATAGAGACGCAGTAACAGCATTTGAAGCGATACGGGTGAGTCTATCCGCAGAAAAATCAATGCAGGAGAAACGACGAGTCGTGCTGGAATGAACGAAGGACGGATTAGGAACTACCGAGTCGGCGCGGGTGAAAGGAGTTTTATATGCGGAATTCGTTATCAATAAGGGTAGGTAGAGGTGATGGTCAGATTAACGGTAGCGATGATTGCGCCATTCAGGCGGGCATCAATTACCTCGCCACACTCGGTGGGGGAACACTGAAGCTCCTGCCCGGCACATATCATCTCAACAACGCTATCTATCTACGAAGTAACATTCGGATCGAAGGGAGCGGTGCCGAAACGGTGTTGATTAAAAACCCTTCCGTGAGCACACCCCTCGCCGTTGATTCGGATTGGTACGATTCAGATGTGACACTGATTGAGAGCGACGGTTTTGAGGTAGGATACGGGGTTTGCCTGAGAGCAAAGACACCGCATCATGGTGGGGCAAATGTCATCAAGCGAACAATTATCGCAAAAGAGGGAAACCGTCTCTGGCTCGATAAATCGCTCGAAAAGAACTTCTGGGCAGACCATGAAGCACAGATCTCGACCCTGTTTCCGATCCTGAGCGGCGAACATATCTGCGACGTTGAAATCCGTAATCTCGTCCTCGACGGCAACAGATCCAACAATGGACACCTCGATGGGAACTATGCCGGATGCATCTTCATGCAGGACTGTGAGCGGATCCAAATTGATAACGTCGAAGCGCGAAACTATAACGGTGACGGCATCTCATGGCAGATTTGTCACGATGTGACCGTGACGAATTGCCGGAGCCTGAACAACGCTGATTTGGGGTTGCATCCGGGCTCAGGGTCACAACGCCCGATCATGCAGGATAATTGTCTTGCAGGAAATCGGCTGGGGCTTTTCTTCTGCTGGGGTGTGAAACATGGAGTCGCAGAGGACAACCGTATCCTCAATAACCGTCAATATGGCATTTCCATCGGGCATCGAGACACAGACAACATCATCCGACTCAACCAAATTGAGGGCAGCGGGGAGGTCGGAATCACCTTCCGCAACGAATCAAACGAAGGGCGTAGCCCACATCGGAATATAGTGGAAAACAACCGGATTATGAACAGTGGATCGGATAAAGATGGTATCGGTATTGACATTCAGGGTAAGACTCAATCAATTACGATTCGGGGAAATCAGATAAGCGAAAGGCGGGAAGGTGGCGAACATATTGGTGTGCAGATAGGCAAAAAAACCGCCAATATCCTTCTTGAGAGGAACGAGTTTTCAGGATTGGCTGTGGGGGTCAGAGATTTGCGAGACAAATAGATAGTGACAGGAACTTGATAATGTGATAAGATACGCCGTAAATGTTTGCATTTTAACGCAACAACTGAGGGTCATAATCAAGGAGAAGTTGAAGGTGTGTGGTATCGCTGGTTTTTTAGACAAAACAGAAAACAGCAACGCGCTCGTGGGTAAGACTATCCTCACAATGCTCACGGCACTGGGAGTGCGGGGACCGGATTCGGCGGGCGTGGCACTTTACCGTCCTCCAGCAAATGGGGCGTTCACGCTGCAGATAAAATTGGGAGAACTTGATGATGGTGCAGCTGAGAGGAGCACCTCAATTGCAGAGGGGGTCAAGGCATTCGGTTCCGTGCACGAAGTGAAAACAACCGCTGAGTATTTACGACTCGTCATCGATCTGCAAATCCGACAGGATTCCGTGACCGGAGGGGAGGCAACATCGCTGGCACAATTTATAGAGTCCTTAGACGAGAACATCGAAGTTGTCAGCATGGGCCGCGAACTTGAAATCGTCAAACAGGTCGGCACACCCCAGAATCTGGACGCAACCCACAACATTTCTACGTTTCTAGGGACGCACGGCTTGGGACACACACGCCTTTCGACGGAAAGCCGCGTCGATTTAAGCCACTCGCAACCCTTCTGGGCACACAATTATCCCGATCTCGCCATCGTCCACAACGGTCACATCACAAACTATCACAAATTACGCCGCATCTACGAACAGCGCGGCGTCAGATTCTATACGGAAAATGATTCCGAAATCATCGGTGTCTACCTCGCTGATCAATTGTCTCAGGGGTTGAAGTTCAAAGAAGCGTTAGATGCGTCGCTTACCGATTTGGACGGTTCCTTCAGCTATCTCGCGGCGACAGAGAACCACATCGGATTTGCCAAAGATCCCTTCGCCTTCAAACCGTTACTCTTTACCGAAACAGATGATTTTGTTGCTGTCGCAACCGAAGAAATCGCAATCCGTGCTGCCTTCGGGGACGACTGTGAGGTACGTGAAGCACAAGCAAAGGATGTATCTGTATGGAAGAAGTAAGAGAATTACAAATCAACCCGCAAGAAATTCACGGAAATTGGCGGGCGGGATATGCTTTGGATTTTTATAGTGTATCATTTGGCAGACGCACTGAAATTGGAACGTTGGTTGAGCAGGTAAAATATTATCATGACCGAAGTAAGGTTCAGTCCATCGCAGGGATTGCAGCTAAATTCGTCAAAGAAGAATTTACAGTTAATGAACACCCGGTTCTTCCTTACCTTAAGACAATCATCCCTATGCCACCTTCATATACAACAAGGCCTTTTCAGCCCGTCCCCGAAATCGCAGAGAAAATAGGGGCTCTCCTAAATCTACCAGTCTACACTGATTATCTGATTAAGGTAAAACAGACGCAACGGCTCCAGTTTCTTCCGTCTGTAGAAAGCAAACAGGCAGCAATTCAAGGAGCGTTTGATGTCCGGTCTCAGGATTTGCAGGGACGCTGTGTCTTGCTATTTGATGATGTCTATGACTCGGGAACAACTTTGACAGAAGCAACCGATGTAATCTATGAACAAGGCCTTGTAAGTCGTGTACTTGTCTTAACACTTACACGGACGTACGAAGATCGAAACGACGAATTATAAGGCTGCTAACGCTTAACCAAACGAGGACGAGCAGATGAGTATTGAAAGAGATTATTTTTGGTTTTGGCTCTTTAAGGCACGCGGAATCGGTCCAAAGTCTCTGATTTCAATCGCCAAGATACTCGAAAAAGAAGACTGCCATCCTGAAATGTTGCCACGGAGTCAAAGTGATCTTTCGATCCAATTTCCGGAACTATCGAAAATTCTTAATAGCAAAATTCGCGCAGCGGATAATGATAAGGCATATACGGAGTACGAGCAACTCAGAGTGCAAGGCATCGAGTTTATCTACCCAAGGCATCCTGATTTGCCCCCACATCTCCTCGAAATCGCGCCGATGCTGTTCATCAAGGGGCAACGAAAACTTCTTATTTCGGATGGGGTTGCAATCGTGGGGTCGCGGAATGTGTCAGATAAAGGAATTCAGGGCATTGCGCGGAAGCTTGCTGGTGAATTCGCAAACGCGGGGTTAAATGTCGTCTCTGGGTACGCCAAAGGGGTGGATTCAGAAGCCCACTTTGGCGCATTAGCCGCAGAAGGCACAACGACAATAGTGCTGCCTTATGGCATCAAGGAACTGCGTCAGAAAAGCGTGTTCAAGGCATTCGATTGGCAGCGGGATGTGTTGGCGATTTCGCAATTTGATCCGGACGTAAAATGGTTGGCTCACAACGCGATGGCACGGAATAAACTCGTTTGTGCACTCTCCAAAGTAGTTGTTGTAATTGAATCGGAGCAAGAGAGGTCTGGAACCTTCAACACCGCACAAACTGCTCTTGACAGTATGAACTTGCCTTTGTTTGTCCTGGATCCGGAATGCTTTGACAATCCCCTAAAAGGTAACGCAGGATTTAATTAAGTCTAGGTGGTGAATGCCTTGAACCCGGATGATGGTACAGTAGGCAATTGTTAAACATTATTTCTGACTGCAAAAACGGAACCGCCTTCCGATGAAGAACAGAATGATGAAGAGCAAGATCCTCTGAACAATTAAAGATGTTGTTGAGGGCGTCGCTATCAGGGCTGCCTTCGGGGACGGCTATGAGGGGCACGAAGCACAAGCAAAGGATGTAAGTGTATGGCAGAGATAATCTGTGACGGTAAAACGACCCGCGATATTAACACGGAAATCAAACGCCTCATCGCGGGGGGTGAGACTGACATCTGGCTGAGAAATCCCGTCGCTCGGCACAATTTAGGCGTGGCAATCTTACAGTCGGTGAAGTTGACCTTTGATGGAAGTGTTGGCTATTACTGTGCAGGGATGGTTGATGGTCCTACCGTCGAAATCAAAGGAAGCGCGGGTTGGGGATTGGCAGAGTCCATGATGGGGGGCACCGTTACTGTCGAAGGGAATGCGGGTAATGGGGCAGCGGCCTCAATTCGAGGCGGGACGGTTGTGGTTCGCAGCGATGCGGCGTCGCGGTTAGGCGTCTCGATGAAAGGTGGATTGATTATTGTCGGGGGTAACTGTGGTTACATGGCGGGTTTCATGGCGCAGCGGGGAACAATCATCGTCTGTGGAGATACCGGCGAGGCATTTGCTGATTCGATGTATGAAGCGGTTTGCTTCGTCGGCGGGGACATCACTGAACTCGGCAACGACGCCGTAATTGAAGAACCGACCGCAGAAGACCTCACCTTTCTCGAATCCACTCTATCTCAGCATCTCCCTTCCAAAGTTGGCAATTCACAGACCGCTATCCGCAATTTTAAGAAAGTCGTCTCCGGGCGCAAACTGTGGAACTTCGACAAAGACGAAAGAGCTGTGTGGCGGGAAGCGTTATGAATTTGCTGCCGAACCACGAGCGGGCGATTATTGAGGATAGCAAATTGATTCATTATGCTCTCAATCCGCAACATGAACGTGGGCAGCACAAGGCGCGAATGTTTGAAAGCACGCTAGGGTTCAATCTATCGAATTGGACACAGTTGAAGGAAGCAATTCTAGACGCGTTGCCCTATCACGAGGCAACATCAACTAGTGAGACAGTGTTTGGTAAAAAGTTTAAGGTAGTGTTATCCATCACAGGCCTGGACGGACGCACAGAAGACGTAATGACCGTTTGGCAGTTTGACTGCTTGGAGGATAGGACGTTCAGCGATGTACCGCGCTTAGTCACAGTTTACGTTCTCCCAACGGAGGAAACACAATGATGAAGGCAAAACGATATGATACAGTCGTGCTGCTGGAGGCTATCAACAGTTTCCAGAAGGGTGAGAAAGGAGCGGTGGTGGAAGTCTACACGATCCCCTATGAAGCCTACGACATTGAGATTGTCACAGATGAAGGTACAACGAAAGGTTTAGTTGAAGCAATTCGTCCCGAACAGATTGAGGTTGTCCCTGCTATACCAACAGAGGTGCGTTTCGCCTCCATCCACATTGAGGACAACGGCTCCAGTGCCGCTATTCTATTTTCCGACAATACACAGGTAAAGGTGAGGGTAGAAGAACTTTACACTAAGAAACCATCTATACAAGATGTGAATTGAAATCCGCAATTTCAAGAAAGTCGTCTCCGGGCGCAAACTGTGGAACTTCGACAAAGACGAAAGAGCGGTGTGGCGAGAGGCGTTATAACAAAAGAAATTTTTACTATGCCAGACAAATCAGATTACCTACGAACCAGCGGAACATTCGCCCCCGACATCATTGAAGATATCCAAGTCAAAGCAGAGTTAGGACGATATCGTATCCGTGGATTTGGAACGTTGCGTGAGCGGCAATGGGCAACGTTTGACGACCTGACCTTCATTCCCTGCACCCTGACCCGCATCCCGCTCGAAGGCTATCGGGAACGCTGTTCACCCAAAACCCTGCTCGGCACCCGTTTCGCCGAAAAGCCGATTGAACTTGAGATTCCCATCATGATCACCGGCATGAGCTGGGGGGCACTCTCCTACAACGCGAAGGTCGCGTTGGCAAAGGGCGCGAATATCGTTGGCTCCTCTAACACCACTGGCGACGGCGGGATGTTGATGGCGGAACGTGAGTATAGTCGGGCACTGATCTATGAGGTGCTGCCCTCCCGCTACGGCATCGACGTCCACCATCTACAGATGGCAGATGGCATCGAGTTGACAATTGGACAGGGCGCGAAGCCGGGAACAGGGGGGTTGCTGCTCGGTTCAAAGGTGTTGGACACGGTTGCGGAACAACGCGATCTACCCCTCGGTGTTGATCAGCGCAGCCCGGCACGGCACCCCGACTTCCTCGGTCCCGACGACATGATTATCAAAATCGAGGAATTACGAGAGGCGACCGACTGGCAGGTGCCCATCTTCGTGAAGATGGGAGCGACGCGGGTGTTCGACGATGTGAAGTTGGCGGCAAAGGCGGGTGCCGATGTCATTGTCGTGGACGGGATGGAAGGCGGCACCGGTGCCTCCGCCGAAATCTGTCAGGAGCATACAGGGATTCCGACGCTTGCTGCCGTATGTGAGGCACGCGCGGCACTCGAAGATCTCGGATTGTATGGCGAAGTGCAGCTCATCATCGCGGGAGGCATTCGACACGGTGTAGACGCAGCAAAAGCGATGGCACTCGGGGCGGATGCGGTATACATCGGCACGGCAGCGTTGATGGCACTCAACTGTAACAAACCTATCCATGTTGAGGATTATCACGAACTTGGCACCGAGCCGTATCACTGCCACCACTGCCACACGGGACGTTGTCCCGTCGGGATTACAACGCAGGATCCCGACCTGATGAAACGTCTTGACATCGACGAAGCGTCAGAGCGTGTCGCCAACCTGCTGCAAGCGATGACATCGGAGATCCAGATCCTCGCTCGCGCTTGTGGCAAGGCGGACGTACACGATCTTGACCCCGAAGATCTCCGGGCGTTGAACTTGGAGGCGTCAATGATTTGTGGCATCCCGCTCGTTGGGACGAACCGTGTGTTTGGCGGCGGACCGGGGTGGAAGGAACGAGAGTGATGCTTATCCTAATTTTTAACGCAAAAGCGCGAAGATAAAAAAACAGTAAAAAACTTTGCGTTCTAGTGTCCTTGCGTTGAAATAAATCAAACGGCAATGAGAAAGGAGTCTTAATAATGACGTTAGACGAGGTTAAAACGTTAGTCGCAGAACGGGGAATTGAGTTTTTCCTCTGTTCCTTTGTAGAAATGGCTGGCGCGCCAAAAGCGAAGGTGGTGCCGACAACACATATTGACGACATGGCGGAGGAGGGTGCCGGCTTCGCCGGGTTTGCAGCAGGGGAAATGGGACAGGGACCACATGATCCAGACATGGCGAGCTTACCCGACTTTAACTCACTCACAATCGTGCCGTGGCGCCCAAACGTGGCGTGGTTGGCGGGAAATGTGCACGTGGGCGGCGAGGCATGGCCCTACTGTCCACGCACCATCTTACAACGGGAATTGGAGAAAGCTAGACAAAAGGGCTACCTGTTCAACGTCGGTGTCGAGGCAGAGTTCATGCTGTTGAAACAGGGAGAGAACGGTAGTTACGCGCCATGGGATTCCCTCGATACGCTCGGTAAGCCCTGTTATGACCTGCGAGCACTCCACCGCAACCTCGATACGATGACCACCCTGATTAAGTATTTACAGGGGTTAGGCTGGGGGCCATACGCCAACGACCATGAGGACGCCAACTGCCAGTTTGAACTTAACTGGCTCTACTCCGATGCCCTGACCACCGCAGATCGGCACACCTTCTTCAAGTGGATGGTCAAGACCGTCGCCGAAGAACAGGAACTGACAGCGACCTTTATGCCCAAGCCGTTTGCAAACTTAACCGGCAACGGCGCACATTTTCACATGAGCCTATGGGATACGGAAAACCAGACCAATCATTTTCTCGATGAATCTAATGAGAACGGGCTCTCACAACTCGCCTACTGGTTCATGGGCGGCATTCTCCACCACGCCAAAGCACTCGCTGCTGTCACCAATCCCCTCGTCAATAGCTACAAACGTCTAATCTCTGGTGCACCCCGCTCCGGCGCAACATGGGCACCTGTTTATATCACGTATGGCGGGAGCAACCGGACCCAGATGATCCGTATCCCCGACGCTGGAAGGATTGAAAATCGTTCGGGGGACGGTGCAGCCAACCCGTATCTCGCTATGGCTGCGACGCTCGCCGCCGGACTCGATGGGATTGAGAATCAAATCGATCCCGGCACGCGCAACGACGATAACCTCTACGAAGTACCACTAGACGAACTCCAACGACGCGGTATTGACGTGCTACCAAGGACACTCAGTCAAGCACTCGATTGTTTGGAAGAGGATGAGGTTATTCAGGGCGCACTTGGGCCTGAATACGCCCCTTACTACATCGAAGTCAAGCGTGAAGAGTGGCGAAGCTATCATCAGAGTATTAGTCAATGGGAAACCGATAACTACCTTGGGCTTTATTGAGCGCGAACAGAGAGATGCTGCGTTTCAAAAATTTAGGGAACATTTTAATGCAAGATTAGCATAATATGATCAATAACTCAAGGAGAGAGTATAGATATGTCAGAACAACTCACGTTGAAACAACGGATACACAACAGCGAAATTATTAACATCGGTGGAGCACCTACAAGTGCCTCAAAAAGTGAGCTCGAAGCGATTCTCAGTCAGGACTCCTACGATTTAATCGGGACCGATGCCCAACACTCGGCATTCAATGAAGAGAAACTCGTTGCATTTTGCGCCAACTTGGCAGAGCTGGGGATGCCCGTTCAGTTACGCATCAAACACACGCGGAACGCTTATCTTATTGGGAATATCCTCGATTTGGGCCCATTGGCGATTGTCGTGCCGCAGGTCGAAACGGAGGAAACGGTTGATGAAGCGATCAACGCTTTCTACTATCCACCGATAGGAAAACGGAGTTGGGGTCCCAGTTCGGGGCATGGCTTCAAGCCAGATATGGATCGACTAGAGTACGCTGAATGGTGGAACAACAACGGTATCCTCAGTCTGCAACTGGAATCTGTTGATGCAATCATCAATGCCCGAAAACTTGCCAAACCCGGCGTTGACATGCTCATGTTCGGCGCGAATGATTTAGGATTTAGCCTCGAAACATATCCAAATTCCCCGTTCAAAACGGTGGAGGAATGCTTCCAACACGTTGTCGAACAGATGGAAGGGACTCAAGTCAAGGTAGGAGTTGGCTACACACCCGGCGGACGCCTCTAAGCCGATACACCCAGAATACACAAAGATTGTGTAGCTGTAATCGCGTCATTTTTCATGAATATAGTGATAGACAGGACTTACGCACTCCAGATTGTAGGGAACGCAGATCTGCGTTCCCTACTGACCGGGGACAAAGACGTAAGAAATTAGATGTGTGTAGTGAACAACGATCGTTGTTCACTACGAATTATGGAGGTTGAATCGCCATTACGAAGCATTAAGTCCTAATAGGGAAAGGATCGGTCCAATGATTATTGTCGACACTCACTGTCATGCCGGACTGAATAAATACGAACCCATCGACACCCTGCTTTACCACATGGAGCAATCTGGCGTCGATCGGGCGGTCTTAATTCAGCATCAGGGAACCACTGACAATAGTTACCACGCTGAATGTTTGGGTGCCTACCCAGACCGACTTGCTTCGGCCATGATTGTGGAGAGCACCGACGACGGTGAGCGGATGCGCTACTGGGCGGACCAAGGGCTTGTGGGGATTCGTCTCAGCGCAGACTCACGAGCGGAAGCGTCTGATCCGCTCGTTCAGTGGCGTACCGCCGCTGAACTCAATCTTGTCGTCAGTGCCCCCTCAAGTCCATCAACACTTCTCAGCGATAGATTTGCTGAAGTCGTGAAACTTTTTCCTGACCTTCAGATCGTCATCGAACACTTAGCTGGTGTGGGTACAGATGCAGTGGCACCGTACGATGAGTTCAAACGCGTTCTAGCCTTGGCGATATACCCCAATCTGACAATAAAATTGCCGGGCTTCGGGGAATTCTGCAATCTGCCTTATCCCTTCGAGGACGTTCCACCGCTGGCACGCATGGTTGTGGAGGCGTTTGGACCGCAACGGGTGATGTGGGGAAGTGACTTTCCGCCGGTTAGTTCAAGGGAAGGATATCATCATTCACTTCAGTTCCCGCTAGACTACTTTTCCGATTTGAGTGAGAGAGAGCGGGAGTGGATTTTTGGGCGCACCGCACTCTCGGTGTGGAAACTCGCCGATAGTTGATTGGTTCATTAACAAACTGATGTACTATAGTGAATTCTAAAAATAAGTGGACATTTACCAATAACTCCGACCTGTGCGAAGTGTCCAAAGTCCCCCTGATAAGGGGGATTTAGGGGGTTGGCTGTGCATTTGGAGTGTCCAAATAATTCTAAGATCTACTATAATAAACGAATGAGTCAACTTACGCATCACGTTCCACATTTCATTACTGGAGATAGTGTTATGACAAATACAACGAAAAATGATTTGCCTCAACCAACAACAGACCTTAATCTAGCGAAGGCGCATTTGGACGAGTTCGGCTATTGTCTGCTCGCCAATGCACTCACCCCAAAACAGATTAAGGCGTTACGCAATCGATTGGTAGAACAGGCAGCCGCGGAACAGCAACAGGGCCTTGCCTATGAGGATGGCGGTAAAGAGAAGGACAGCGGTATCAATCAGCGGGTCTGGATGCTGATTAACAAAGGAGAGATTTTTCACGAACCGTTGCTCCACAAGGGTGTCCGTGAATTAATCGGGCATGTTCTCGGCGAGCAATATCTGTTGTCGTGCTATACCGCCAATATCGCCAAGCCGGGCGGCGTAGCGATGAATTTGCATACTGACCAGTGGTGGATGCCACCACCGACCCGACGTGACCGCTCCCCGCTCCCTGTTGGCTCAATTACGCGGGAGCGTCGAGATGTCGATGACGCTGGTCCACCGTCGATGATTGCGCCAGCTGTCGTTGTCAACGTCATGTGGATGCTCGTTGACTTCACCGCTGAAAACGGTGGCACCCGACTCGTACCTCGAAGCCATCTGACCGGACGGCATCCAGACAAAGAATTGGATAAGGACGTTGAACCGATCGCCGCCGCAGGTCCCGCGGGGACAGCGATGGTGTTTGACGGTCGTATGTGGCACGGAACCGGCGCAAATGTGAGCGACGGTCCGCGGCTGGGGGTGTTGTCAACATTCTGCGGTCCCCAATTCCGGACACAAGAGAATCTCACAGTCGGCACATCAAAAGCGGTCTTGGAGAACGCGCCCCCGGAACTGTTGGCATTGCTCGGTTTCAAGGTGTGGAACGCTTATGGCCGCGTCGAAAGTCCCGCCGTTGATTTCATAGCCCCTGACGAAACTTCTCTGGGAGAATTGCACCCAGAATAATTATAAAAAAATAGCTGATATTAAGAATCGCACACTAGAAACCGAGTTTTTGCCAAAAACTCGGTTTCTTTATTCGATCTTGCTATACACATTGCGCTCCTCTGGAGCGCGAATATCAGAGATATTGGCGTTCTATAGACATATCGCTCCTCTGGAGCGACAGGTGAGCTTTTCAGTTTTAACAGAAAACCAATGGATCCCCAATAACTAGCAACTTGGGCTATATGAGTCAAGAGTTAGCAGAAATGTCGGATTCTCTTACCAACTCGACACCCAACGCTCACGATTCGGAACCGGCGGATGGACAGCGACTCCGCCCTGTAGATGCGATTCATAAATGCCAAATCCAATTTCCGTACCGAGCATCGTTGCCCGCAGATTGCTGACTCCCTGTCTCGCTGTTTTTATTGACTCTACCAACTCACGAACCTTGCGCTCTGTACCGCTCCACGGCGTTACCGATTCGACCTCAATTGGATCGTAAGCGCGCTCTTGCTCTTCGCTTTTACGCACATACAAAGATTCGCCATCGTTCTGGATCCGGATAATTCCCGCCTCGCAAACCAGCTCATACTCTCGGCTTGCCCCGGTCGCTGCCGCATGGAGGGTCGTCCCGTTATCGAATTCGACAAACGCTGACAGGATGGGCGTATCGCGCACGAATCGCATATTGGTGGCATCCCCTTCGGCGTGATGCAGTTCTCCTAGCGTTCCGCGGATGGAGACCGGTTCGGGATCACCCAATAGATAAAGAAGCGTATCAAGAAAATGTCCGCCGATGCTGTTACCCGCGAACCCAATCACCGACTTAACCGCTCCCAACTCCCCACTATGGGCAATGCTGTGCGCTTGCCGATAGATAGCCCAGTTTCGACGCATCGGTCCGAATTCAAGGAAAACACCGTTTCGTTCAAATGCCGCATTGATGGCATCCGCCTCAATTAGTGAACAGCAGAGCGGTTTCTCGGCATACATCCCCTTGACACCGTGCTCTGCCCCGTAAATCATCGCCTCAGCGTGCTGCTCTGGACGGGTCGTGATACTGAGGATGTCGGGTTTCTCTACATCAATCAACTCACGATGATCCGCATACCCCCGCGGTACGTTCCAACGTTCTTGAAACGCCTTCCTCTTCTCCTCCACGATATCGCATGCGGCAACCATTTCGGTCTCCTCAACGACCGCATAGCCGCCAGCATGACAGTAAGGCAACACTAAACCACCACGGTGGGCTCCTTGCTCCCTTCTCGCTATCTGTTCGTCCTCAATAGTGTTCGCCATACGCCCACAACCGATGATACCGACCTTCAGTTTCATTGTGATCTTCCTCCTAATAACCTTCAATGCGAGTTGGTGAAGATATCGTTTCCATATCGTTCAAGAGTTCATTGGTTCACTAGTTCATTCATGAATCTATAGAACAATAAACAAATTGTTTTCACGTTAGAGATTTACGCCGAGTCGTTCGTTAAAATCAAGATCTCGCACTGCTGTACGCTGGGCCAAGGGTCGGGTGTTTCAATGCCTTCCAAGACCAATAGGATAGTATTTAGTCCCTGTCGCAACGGCGGATCATCGAACACAAACCACTGTTGATTTTGGCTGTTTGTCACCGTCCGGCTCGGCGTGAAGGGGAGGATTCTACCGTTGACCTCGAAGTGGATCCGGTCCAGTGAACCCTCAACGTCTTCCATACGAAGCCGAAGCTCGGTCTTGCTGATTCTCCCTTCAGCTTTACCACTCTCAACATCATCGTGGACGATAAGGTGCATCGCGTGTTCAGGACCAGCCCCTCTGCCCATGAGTGCCAACTTGCGCGGCACTTGGAGGCGGTGGTCTGCTCTCCCCGCCCCAGTAGGAGACGGAAGATAATAGCACCGGTTCCGTCGTTCCAGAGCCGAAGGTTCCCTTAGATCTCGTATGGTTTGGAAATGGTAATCATCATAAATATTGAAGTCATTGCTGTCGGTAGGACCGGCGCGATGGGACGAATAATCGTAATTGAACAGATGGATGCCGGCAGCACCTTCACGATAACCGTTCAGCGCGGTAGCCCTCAGCACACTGGAAGGACTGCGCTCATAGCCCTCCTGTGGCGAAACGGTGTACGTCGCTCCGTCGAATCCTGTGAATACCAACGTCCCGCTTTCCGCCGCACAGGATACAGCTTTGCGGATATCAATCTCGTGAACGCAGTAGCCCGGAGATCCTAACACGACAATATCAGCAAGCCCCTCGCGTATCCAAGTCTCCGTGTCCATCCCCGCCTCCAGATTCTCTCCAAGGCCGACAGGCACTCGAACGATAAGCCTAAGGTCACAGTCTTTTGACGCACTGTGTCGCTTGACAATCTCCTGTGCATCTTGCATGAACTGTGTCAACGTCGGAATATTCTCAATAATCTCACCGGGGCGGAAGAAAGGGGAAGCACGGCTGAAATCCAATTCCAGTCCATCAAAATCGTAACGGGTCAGTGTTTCGTCGAATAGCCCTAGAAAGCGTTCTCTTACCTCCACTTTCGCGTAGTTCCATCTCCAAGAAAAGGCCCAGTCTGCACCGTGAACACCTGCGGGAACAGGAGATCCGAGGAGCAGATCGGGGCTTTCTACCTTCTGGCGAGAGCGACCGTACCACCCACGGGCTTCATCGCAGGCGTGGGCATCGTTCATACGGAAGGATGCGTAGATCGCCACATTGTGCTTTCTAGCACCCTCAATGTAAATCTCCATGAGGTCGTGACCGTCTTGGATGACCTTCGCAAAAAACCCGTATAAACACTCATGGGCGTTCGCGGGCATCCTGCCATCTATCTTCTTCACAAGTCTGCCGTGAATGTGCAACGGTTCAACAGATTTCAACGGATGACCGTGAATATCGGTAGGCAAGGGATCAGGGTTCCAGTCCTCAATGTTGTCGCCCCACAGTTGGCCATGGGAACTCCCCCGCCAAGACAGATCATCGTCAATCCCGACAAGGACAGAAAGCGCATCCACGCCTGCATCGGCGAGTGTGGGCATCATCTTGGTAATGTCGTCCGGTTCCCACCGATCTTGGTAATTGATGATCCAGTGACCGTCAGTGTTAAAAATGAGCCGGGGAGGTTCCCTCAAATCCATTTTAACCACTCCATAAGTAGTATTAGATATTATCTCCAACTCCTACCGCCAATCTGTCCACCCCTGAAGCGCAGTCCGCAGGGTATTAAACTGATTATATAGCACATTGGAATTTTAAGCAATGGGTAAAATGGGAGAACCTCAACCGAAATCAGTTGTTGCTTTTTGCACAGTGTTCGTTTAGAATAACTTGGCATACAATCAGCAAACATCAAAACGTTTCACCCTTTTCCGCTTATTGATGAGCTGAGGAGATAGAATATGCCAACTCCGATGGAAGAATACCTGTTCGACCTGCACGGTTATACAGTTATCAAGGAAGTGATTGATCCCGATCACCTCCGCGCTATGAACGATTTTCTTGATGCGCTGCCGCCACTGCAAATAGATCAGTGGTACGGCAATATCGATGTCCATAGCTACAAGGGAATCGATGGGAGGAACCTGCAAAATATCATCGAAGGCTGGCGCGACTCACACCAGAGCAACGAGCAATTGTCCAACCAATCACACCTCACAGACCACCCATAAAATGAAGAAATAAAAAAGGAGACTATTATGGATAACAAAGAAATGACCAACGAAGAAAACTATCATTTCGACGTGACAGGTTATCTAATCGTCCCCGGCGTTCTGACCCCCGATCAGTTAAAGACCTGTAACGAAGCACTCGATCAGTTAGAAACTGCTGACGGGGCATCCTCATCGTGCATGTCTTCCTGCTCCGCCTTGCACTTTTTGCGCGACCATCCTGTGCTGACACAGTATTTGGAAGAGATCTGCGGCGAAAATTTTCGGCTCGACCGGTCACCGCATCTAATCGAGGTGAATCCCGATTGCTCTGAAGAGAGTAAGGTGTCTCTCTTGGGAGGCAGCGAGTGGCAGGATTGGTCCCGCGCCTATCGTCAGCACAACGGATCTCGCTTCTGTCAAGGGCTGCGGGCGATATGGACGTTGGCGGATGTCAACGAAGAAGATGGCGGATTGGTGGTAGTTCCAGCTAGCCACAACAGCTCGGTAGACGCTCCCCAAGAACTTGTGAGTGGGGACGACGATATGGGGTTGGTTGTACAGCTAGTCTTGCAGGCAGGCGATCTGTTATTGTGCACCGAATCCCTGATGTGGGGTCTGCGTCCTTGGCAAGGGACGGGTCCGCAACGCCTGCTCGAATGTGGCTATATCAGCGCAGAAGTCCGTCCGTCTGCCGAGTCTGAAATTACGGGCGAGGATGACACGATGCCTGAATGGACAGCGGAACTAACGCCGGTGCAGCGCGCCGTGTTGCATAATCCGAATCGAGGCTATCCACCGCCTGTGGTGCATTCGGATGGTAAGACGGCTTCTTTAGCAGCGGAGCCCGGTATTTTTCATCCTTCGATCTATAAGTGGGATCAGGATTCGGGAATCGACGAGAAGGAATTTTTCCACTGGGACCTGTGCGGCCATCTCGTGCTACGGGGAATGATGGATGCGGATTGGTTGGCGGCGGCCAACGAGGCAATTGATACCAATGCTGACCGGATCAGTACAGGCGGTTCCGCTGCTGGGGATTCAAAGCCGTTGGCGGGTACAGGGGTCGGCAGATCGTCAATGGGCAACCCGTGGCAGCTACCCGCCCCCTATGGCGAGCCATTCCAAAGGATGATTGCCCATCCCGCCCTGATCCAACGCCTAAACTGGATTATGGGCAGCGGGTTCGAGTGTATGATGTGCAGCGGGTTCTTGTCGGGAAAAGGATCATCTGGACATGCGCTGCACGCCAACGGCTTCCCGTCTAGAGTAACCAACCACTACCGCCAACAAAATGGGCGCGTCTATAGTGAGTACCTCAATGTCGCTTGGCAACTGCGCGATGTCACCTTGGCGGACGGCGGCTTTGTCTGTGTGCCAGGCAGCCATAAGACGAGCTACCCTATGCCCGACGGAATTCGGACGTGCGATAACGAGATGAGGATGGTGCGGCATATAGAGATGAAGGCAGGCGATGTGCTTCTGTTCCTTGCTTCCGCCCAAACCCACGGGGCGTACCCTTGGACGGGGGAACAGAACCGCCGAATGATCTTCTTCCAGTACCGGTCACGGAATTTGTATGCACCCTAAGGGACAGATCGGTAATTATATCCGTTTGGGCTTCCGAAGTTTCAAAGGCTTTGGAAGTCTAAACTCACAATATGGAAACCGCGTTCACTTCGACGATTTTGAGGTTCAATGGAGCGATGACCTTGCTGTGCAGCCTCGGAGCATACTCACAACCTCTTGGGTACAGATTAAGGGCAGCTTTCGTTAGGATGTGATACGGCACTACGCCGCCCGATGTGCAACGACAATAAACCCAGCCAAACCGCCGAGGAGGATCTGAAAGCCTGTCTGGTAAAGCAAAATGGCAAAAGGTTGACAGAGGAAGACCAATCCAAGCACAATTGCACCGATTGCGACGCGCTCGATTAGCAACTTTCGTGGGGATACAATCGCGAGCACAATTATGCCCGTTAAAATGAGGTGGAGTCCGGTGCTTTGCAGAAGTGAGCTAAAGGATTGGTACAGGACAACAAGCCCGGTTAGGGCGATAACCACCGCTGCAATTTCAGAGAATCTAATCAACCTCGTTGTCATGCCAAAAGCGATTGCGCTCGCAGCAAGTAGGTGGAAAGCAGAACCACGTAAAATTGGGGGAATGGGCAAATACAGAAATAGAAAACCGGCGATGAGTCCTAACCCAGCGATAACTTCAATGAGTCGCTTTGCTGGCAAGGAGAAAGTGGATAAGATAGCGGAAATAATCAGCAGGGGCAGTGCAACACCCCTAAGCAAAACTGAATACGGCTGATACAGAAACACCAAACCAACAATCAGCGCGCTAATAGCGATTAGCTGGTTACGACGTTGCTTTGTCATTGGTTGATTCCTCCGAGACAGGTATAGTTTGCCAGAAGGTTTTTAGGAATCTTTGGACTCTCGTCGTCCGAATATGCTCCAAAATCCTTTGCGGGACTCAGCTTCAATCTTCTCCCGTAGCCGGATTTGCTCTGCTAGCTCACTTTCTAAGGAATCAACCCTTTGTTGCAATTCTTTGATGTGGTGTTGCAACCGGTCATTTTGTTCTTGTAACTCTTGATGTTTGTTTGTTAAATCCGCATTTTCCTCTTGAACAAGCATGAGGTGCAACACCTGACTAGCGAGGTTTTCAATAATGTCTGAGGTTGGGATATTAAACGCCAGTTTGGTGATGAGCAATGGCAGCCCCTCACGCCTTAAAAGCGGCGTTTGAGGTTGGGCGGGTGAAACGTTGGCATCTGCTTTTTCTCCCGAGGCATCGGGGTCATGCAGATAAGGAACGAGATCTTCGTCACGGCGTTCAAGGGTCTGTCGAATGATAGCCTCTTCGACGCCAATCATATTCGCAATTTCGGATACAGTGAGCGGAACTGCCATATTTGATGTTCTTCGACTTGATTGTTACAGCACTTTCTTGGACTGTGCCCTGTTCTGTTGTAATAAACGTAACAACTGCCAACTGTAGTTCGAGACTGAAATTAACGCAAATATCAAACCGATGCACAACACAGAATAGGGAACAAACGGAGGGATCGGCCCACGACCTTCAAAGAAATTATCTGCCAAGGTGTAAAGAGCCAAAGCAGTTGCGAGGAAAAAGGTTGTGCATTTGCCCCACACGTCAGATCGGGCAATAATCTGCGTTCGATGGAACAGAAAAATATTGGCAACCACAATTAAAATATCTCGAATAATGACAACGACAAAAGCCCAGCGCGGAAAACTTGAATTAGATAAAATGAGGGCGATAATCACCGCGCTAATTATCGCCTTATCAGCAATTGGATCTAAAATCTTACCCAGATTGGTGCGCTGATTCAGACGGCGTGCGAAGTAACCATCAAGCATGTCGGTCAGAATCGCCAAGCCCCCTATCACCAACGCTGCCACATGGGATCGACGAATGATGGTGTGAAAGAGGAATGGGGTCAGCCCAAGCCGTATTATGGATAATAAGTTGCTGACATAGAAGAAGTTTCGCACCGCAATTAAAGAACTAGATGTTTGAGGAGAGCGATCTGAAGCGAGTTGGCGTTGCATCGTTGTCCTCGATTCCGAGAGCGGCGATAGAAAGAATCGCCATTTAATTCAGAGAGGCGTTTTTCCACGGTGATATATTAGTGTCGTGCTTTTCAAAACTTCTTCGAGCGAGTAGACTTATTTTTAATCTTCGATTTTCTCGCTCAAGAAGTTCGATTTCTCGGTCCAAAAGCTGATGTACTGACAATGTCTCTATCAACTGTTGTTTGTCTGTCAGGGGGATCTGGAGTCGTGTTGCAATCTGGTAAGATAAGTGGTCGGGTGCCGTCGGAATTTCCTCCACAACCTTCCATTGGGGAACCAATTCCGCTAATAACGATTCGTAGGTTCGGTATAATTGAATAGCTTGGACAGTGCACATCTCAGCGTCTTCGGGCGGCACTGTATCATCTGCCTCTAACGCCCTGACTTGACCCACTAGATAAGGCAGATTCCGCCGAATTTTCATAATTTGAAAGCGGTGCTGTCCTAATGTTATTAGGTTCATTCGACCATCTTCAAGCCGATCAACTTCTATGATTTTGACGGCTGTTCCAACGAGATAAGGTTCGGCATGTTCACCCACTTCGCTTCCTCTCTTGATGAGGACGATGCCGAAAAGTCGATCATTATCCAAACAATATTGGATCATCAATCGATATCTTTGCTCAAAAATATGAAGTGGCAACACGCCCCCCGGAAACAGGACAATCTCCAGCGGAAAGAGGGGCATTTCATCCTCAGCGAGTTCTTGGATCAAGTCGGTTTGCATGCGATAACCCCCGATCTGATTGATAGGCATAACAGTTGTATATTCCTATTGTTGATTTCAAGTGTAGCACACGATACGGCGAGTGTCAATGAAGAAATGGGCAAGTCGCTTGCATTACGTCTGAAAAACGGAGAGATGAATCGCAATGTTATGCGTGAAAAAGAAGAGGCGGGCTAGATGAAAATTGAATCACAAGGGTTGCTTCTACAGATCGTAAGAGACACGATAACATGTCATCTTGAGGACAGGATACCTTCAAAGAGGGAGCCTAATTTTCAAAAATAAAGTTGCACCCCGACGCCTGCTCTACTCACCCTCATTACTCTGGTTAATCTCTTTTCGGCGCGTATAGAACTTCGGGGTCTCCTGAAACTTATTGCGATAATAGGTGACGGTTCGTCGGGCAATTTTTGCATCGTATTCCCGTTCAAGGATGTCTGCAAGTTCAGCGTCGCTGTAAGGCTTTTTACGCTTACCTGATGCCAATTCCCGGTGTTCTCGGACGGCGATTAAGCGACGAACAACCTCCCCTTTACTTTGACAAAAGAACTTGAGAGGTAGGATACCTGTGGACGTGTCAATACGTTTGTCCTGCAGAATGCGGCTGACAGTAGATTCATGTTCGCCGGATTCTCTAGAGAGTTGGGCTTGGCTCAAAGGCTTGAGATGCAGTTCATCCCCACTGACAAAATAACGGTACTGGTACTCGTAGATGAACATAACGATACGGAAGGTCAGGCTTTTGCGCTGATTGATGAGACGAAGTTGATCAAGTAGCTGCGCCGTTTCTTTGTCAGGCTCCTGATCGCTAGGAGCTTGGATCTGGTAACGAGAATTATACTCGATTTCCGATGAAACGTGAATTTCTGCACGGGGCGGATTGTTGAGTTGTCGCACCGTTGCCACCGTCTGAGGCGGTTCGCTCGACGATGCGGGCGTATTGACAACTGTGACCTGCGCTGAACTCGCAATCTGGACTCGATCTACAAGGTCACGAATCTCACGCACTGCACTTAGCGGAATCCCCAACTCAGCAGCGATATCCTCTGACTCAGCATCCGCATCCATGAAATATTCGACAAATTCCGACTGCGTGATGTCGTATGTCTCCGTCAACTCGGCAAGTTCTTCGTATAGCTCTGTCGATTCAAGCGGCATCTGGGTCGTTGGTGGCTCGCGGAACTCCGGATCGTCGAGGCGCAGGTAAAACCCCGGATTATCCTCGTATCCCGCCCAAGTCCGTTTGAGGTGACGGCAGTATTCGAGTGCATGAAGGAGCCGTCCACGCGGTGCTCGATACTTAATCGCCAAGTCCACGATGTGCCGCCGTGCATCCTCGCGGAAAAAGTCGCGCTGCCAATCACCGCGTTCTTCAATCTCAAACTCCTGCATAAATTCTACGAACTGACGGTCTTGGAACTCCTCATACAGATGACGCGGAATCCGTCCCTGAAAGTTAGTTTTTCGGACGTGCCCTTCCCCGACCAAACGCTGAAAGACTTGCTGCGATTCGACCTGCCGCACATACTCCTGAAACTCCTGCTCATTTTGTGTCAACAGGTCAAGATACGCGTCAGGCGGACGCACAGACCTTACAGTGGATACAACTGAGATTTGCGGTTTTGGTCCGATAATACGCATACGCACTTCCTCGCTAAATGCTAGTCTGTGTACGGCTATCTATAGGGTAGCAAACCATCGAGCAAACATCAACCCGAAAAATCAGTCGATAGAAAAAGGTAGAAGAGAGTTCATCAACGCCCTCCTACCATTTTACCATCAACTAGGCACGCTCTCTGAATCTATCTACTAAGGACCGGTACAGCGGCAAGAATAGGACAACCACCGTGATGATAAGAATGACCAACGTAATGGGACGAGTCCATAGAAAAGAGAGATCACCATCGTTAATCAACAGGGCACGCCTCAGATTTTCTTCAAGCAGCCCGCCCAATACAAACCCAAGCAACATCGGTGCCATTGGAAAATCAAGGAGCCGAAAGAAGAGGGCGCAGGCGGCAAATCCCACCATCAGATAGATGTCAAAGTTGTTGAAAGAAACCAAGTAAACACCTATGAGGGAAAAGAAAAGGACAAACGGGACGAGAAACGGTTTCGGCACAGCGAGCAGTCGAGCGATATAAGGGATCAGGGGTAGGTTCAGAATCAACAAAACGATGTTCCCCAGATACATCGATACAATCACTGACCAGAACACTTCAGGCCGTTCCGCAAACAGACGGGGCCCCGGTTGCACTCCGTAAGAAATTAGTGCACCTAGCATCACGGCGGTTGTCCCGGATCCGGGAATTCCTAAAGTGAGCAACGGCACAAACGATCCCGTTGAAGCCGCATTATTCGCTGTCTCTGGTGCCGCAAGTCCCTTTAAGCTGCCTTTCCCAAACTGGAGTTTTGCACACCCCTTTGCGAGTGCCTGTTCCATCCCGTAAGCCAGAAACGAGGCGATTGTCGCACCGGCACCGGGCAGTACTCCGATAAAAAAACCCAATACAGAGGACCTGCCAATACTCGGCGCGATTTCCCGGAATTCCCGTTTTGAAACTTTAAGGCTGCCGAATCTTTCCTTCACGGTGGTTTGGGCAGCGTTGGAAGTTTCTCCCGACTTTAATGCCGAAATGAGTGCTTCAGAGAGCGCGAAGGTCGCCATAGCGAGCAGCAGAAAACTGATACCGTCGATCAGGTCAAGTTGTCCCAATGTGAAACGTTGAATTCCTGTCGAATCATCTGTACCGACAGTGGACAACATCACCCCCAAGATTGTCATCAGGGCGGCTTTTAGAAATTGCCCCTTTCCCGCAAAAGCGGAGACGGCTGTGAGTCCCATGACCATCAACGCAAAGTAATCAGCGGATTGGAAACTCAGCGAAACAACGGCAAGTGCCGGTGCTGCGAGCAGCAGAAACATTGCGCCGATTGTTCCCCCGGAAAATGATGAATATGCGGCGGTGGCGAGTGCTTTCCCTGCCTGCCCCGCCTGTGCGAGGGGATAGCCATCGAAGGAGGTAGCGACGGTCGAAGCCTCGCCCGGCGTGTTCAGTAGGATTGAAGAAGTTGAGCCACCAAAAACAGCCCCGTAATAGACACCCGCCATGAGAATCAATCCCGATGATGGCTCAAAACCGTAAGTTATTGGAATCATCAGAGCGATTGTGGAGATCGGGCCCAATCCGGGCAACATGCCGATAAATGTGCCGGCAAAAACACCCAGAGACACCATCAGAATATTGGTGAAGGTAAATGCGGTCGAGAGTCCCGTCATTATCCCTTCTAATACCATTGGCTTAACTCCAAGTCGTTAGTTTCGGTGTCGAGATGTGAATCTCGACCTACAATTGGCTTAACTCTAGGTTGTTAATCACGGACTAATTTGTCCCCAAGAAGCGCAACACACCGGGCTCAAGGTAAATTCCTAGTAGTTGTGTCAAGATGAACCAGAAACCCACAGTCATGCCGATCGACCCCAACAACATCAGCTTGATTTGCCGTTCTCCCATCGTCCAAAATCCGCCGAAAAGAAAAAGCATAGTCGAGATCAAGAATCCGAGGGGTTTGAGGATTAATCCATAGCCCGCCATCAGTAGAAAGAGGAACGCCGTACACTTCCAGTCCAATCCCTTGAAGGCAGCCGTAAAGGAAACTTCCTCCCCATTAACATGTCGGGCAGCAGGAAGAATTAATATCAGTAGGGCGGCAATAATTCCTGTTGCACTTAATGCCATTGGTAGGCTAGAAGGCGTTACGCCAGAGTCTTCGATTCCCGGTGCCTCTGGAATATTGAGTGCCATCGCGCCGTAAGCCATTGAAAGAATGAGGATAACAAGTGCTCCCACTTTATCTTTTGTCATCAATATAGTTCCTGTGGCCACTATCAGAATTGGACAAATGGCATCATTCGAGAAAGCCAAGCTCACCCATTAGTTCACCGATAGCCTTTTCCTGTCCTTCTAAGAAGGTAGAGAATTCCTTCCCCGGTTTGAAGAGATCTTCCCAACCGTTACGCGCTCGTACCTTTTCCCAAGCAGATGTTTCATACATCTTTTTAAGCAGATCGGCGTAGGCAGAGACCTGCGCTTCAGATAACCCCGGCGGACCGAAGAAGCCGCGCCAGTTGACAAAAGCGGCATCGTATCCCAACTCTTTCAAAGTTGGAACGTTAGGAATGGAGGTAGAGCGTTTCTCCGCGGTAATAGCGAGGATGTGCACCTGTCCCGCCTTGTGTTGCTCCAGTGCTTCACCCAATCCTGTCGATAAGACCTCCGTTTCCCCAGAAAGCAACCCAGCAAGTGCCTTGCCGCCACCATCGTAAGGGATGTATCGCACCGCTTTGGGATCTCCACCCGCTGCCTTAAATGCCAGTGCAGCAACAAGACCATCCATGCTGCGCCGCCCTGACCCACCGCCAACTCTGAGTTGGCGCGGATTCGCGCGAAAAGCGGTAACAACATCCTCCCAGCGTTGGAATTCCGAATCAGGACGGGCGGCAAACACGCCGTAGTCCGCGATTACAGCGGCAACAGGTGTCAAATCCCGAAAAGTATGCGGAAACACCTTTTGCAAAGAACGGATAAGGATTGGAGTCGAATTAACCAGCAATGTCCCTTGTTGGCGTCTCGCCGTTTTGATAAGATATGCGATTCCCTTTCCACCTCCACCGCCGGACATATTCTGATATGATGCACGCTTGATAAGTTTCGATTTTGTTAAGGCTTCACCCACACCGCGAGCGGTTCCATCCCATCCACCCCCAGCACCCGCCGGGATGAGGAAATGTATTTTGTTTATCCCTGTGTCGGCATAAGCCTGTCCGACAAACATACTCCAAGCAAGCAAAAATATGCTGAGAACCAGAAATACTTCATTCGTTGAATTTTTCATCATATCTCCTAGAATCATTATATCACTGCATCGTTTCAACTGCACGACTCCTTTATATCATAGAAGGAAAACTTCAAAATTTCAAGCCGCTAATACCGTCCTTACGCTTATCTATGTATTTGCATATCTCTATCAACATAGCCTTTTTGATTGATCAAAGATCCTGTGTTTGCTACAATCTACACCACCTGAACGGTACCCAGCAGGGGATCCATATTTCGATGTCCTCAAACGAGAGGAGTGGAGATTATGATTGTAGTCACAGGAGCTGCGGGGCGACTTGGCAGACGCGTCGTCCAACGCCTCATTGAAAAGGGATATGATGTTCTAGGCACAGACCGTGTACCGCATAGCGAGTCGCCATCGCCGTTTGTTCAAGCGGATCTCTGCAACGCAGAGAAGATGACTGAACTGCTGACGGATACAGAGGCTGTCATTCACATGGGTGCGATTCCGGGGCCTAGGAGTGATGGCCCACATGAGGTTTCCGAAAACAACGTCCAGAGCACATTCAATGTCTTTTGGGCAGCAGCAGAGAAGAAACTCCGGCGGGTCGTGTTCTCCTCTAGTGCCTTTGCTATGGGCTGGGCACCTGATCCGCGCGCCTTTGTGCCGCTGTACCTTCCCCTCGACGAGGAACACCCGATGATGCCATTTGAACCTTACGGATTATCGAAGCAAATCGGCGAGTGCATCGGCGAAATGGTTGCTCGAAGTGCGACAACCTCTGTGGCAAGTCTCCGCTTCACAAATGTCGTTCCGCCGGAGCGACAGGCTGAGTTTCCATTGCCCGCGCCCACACTCGACAATCCGACGACGTTAGTAATGTGGGCATACGCCGATCCCCGCGACGTAGCGGAGGCACATGTGTTAGCACTTGAGGCAGATCTGAAGGGGCACGAACCATTTTTGCTCGCTCAACCAACCACCCGATTTCGCGAACCCACAACTGAGTTGATTAAGCAAAATTTCGGGGATCGCGTCGAGATTCGGGGAGAGCTCAAGGACAACGCAAGCGTCATCAGTACAGAAAAGGCGCAGCGAATACTTGGTTTCAAACCGAGGCAAGGTTGGAATCAGTGATGTCCCTAACCACCCCGAAGAGATCTCCACGAGCCATATGATAGTATACGATTTATCAACTCAATGTTTATAGAGAGACAGCACAATGAACGAACATGAGAAATACCTTTTTGATCTCAACGGTTATCTAGTCGTTGAGGACGTCTTAACCCCCGCTGAAGTGGCGTTGTGTAATGAGGCGATTGACCGCCATGTGGAGGATATCCGCGAACGAGTCGGCGAACTTTCGTTGTCAGGGGGCTCCAAAACCTTGGAAGGCATCACCGGACGCGGCGATCTCGGAGGGATGCTAGGTTGGGAAAAACCCTGGTGCGAACCGTTCCGGAATATGCTTGCTCACCCGAAAATTGTGCCGTATCTTCACGGCATCTTGGGAAAGGGATTCCGTATGGACCACAATCCCGGTCTAATTACCATGTGCAAAGGAGCGGAAGGGCATGTCTTCCACGGCTCCTCCGGTCCCGGCTTCGATCCACACCAATATTACATTTTCAAAGATGGAAGGATGCACTGTGGATTAACCGTTGTGGCGTGGCAGCTCGCTGATGTCAATCCGGGAGATGGCGGGCTTTGCCTGATTCCGGGGAGTCACAAGTGTAACTTCGCTTGCCCACCCGAAATTAAACGCTATGAAATGTATCAAGAGCATATTCGGCAGATTACGGGCAAAGCCGGCGACGTCGTTATCTTTACGGAAGCTACCACACATGGAACGTTGCCTTGGAAGGCAGACCACCAACGGCGTTCTCTGCTTTTCCGATACTCACCGGGAAATCTGGCGTATGCCAAAGGTTACTTCCCCACTTGGCCCGAGTCAATGCTCGACGGATTGACACCGGAGCAGCGGGCGGTTCTAGAACCACCCTATCATACACGGCTAGATCGTCCAGTTTTGGAGGAGATTTAACTATCTCCGCATTGACTATCCGGCGAACTCATCGTAAACTGCTTTGGAGACAGCAGCAAGACTGGCATCTACGCTCAATCGATCTCCACCTGTCATCTGTTTCGCCATAATCGCCACAGTGTATGGACCGGTGGAGGAAAATACGATCCCGACATCGCACCGGACGCTGTGGTAGCTGCCTGTTTTGTGGGCGACCACCGTTCCCGAAGGAAGAGCGTGCGGAATAACCGTGCTCAGCTGCTGACGCTTGAGGATATCCAAAACCGCCTCACGAGACTGAAGCGAAAGGATATCTCCATCGTAAATTAATTCCAACAAACGGCACATATCGTTCGGCGACGACACATCGGACTTATCTTCGGAGAAGCCGTCACTCTCTAAGACAAACTCCTGCTTTTTCAAACGATCTGACGCCAACTGATAGGTGTGCGCGGGCTTTTCCACATCAAGCCCAGTGATGCTGTAGAGCAGTTCCCTACACGGCATTGGGATATGGGTGTGGGTCAACCCCAGTTGCTGCATTGTATTGTTGATATTGTCCCCACCAACCTGGTTGTAAAGTATATCGGTGGCGGTATTATCACTGATGATAATCATGAGCATCGCCAAGTCGTGAACCGTCGGCTGAAGTCCAGATGCTAGCTCCTTGAGGACACCAGATCCAGGCACCCGTAAAGCATCGGTCAAGTCAATGCGTTGATTCATATCAATGATACCTGCATCGACCTGTCGATACAATTCGACCAGTAGCGGTACTTTCAGCGTGCTTGCTGTGAAGAATACCGTGTCGGCGTTGTGGGAAATGCGCTTGTCCGTCTCTAGATGTTTTGCGGCAACCCCGACAATTCCACCTGTCTGCGCCGTAAAATCTTGGATTGCAGACATCACACCTGATTCAGCCATCTGAGTCCTCCATTCATTCGCTTCATAGGGACGGTGCATATTGTTCCATACCTAAAACCGTTCCAACAACAACTTGGTAATTGGATTAGGACGACTGTAGTATTTCCGTGTGGCTTCGTCCTTGCTTTCCGAAAGTCGGCGTGGGAAAATGGTATAATTGCTCAAGTAGCGATCTGTCGCGCGACCGCAGTAGAGGTGAATGGTCCGACGTTCCGCAGTGGTCTGCCGGACATTACCGGCATGGAACATGATCGCGTTGAATAGGACAGCGGTGCCGGAGGCACCGGTGATGTGATGCGCTTGTGTGAGGTCGTAAGCGTCGAGCAGCTGCTCTCTCGTATGCGCCGAACCGGGCAGTACGCTAAAGGTATGCGTTGTGTCGTCCACATTGCTCAGGTAGAAGACAACGGATATGTATGGGGTGGAGTGAGGGATTTCATTCGCTCCAGTGCCGACATCGCGGTGCCAACGGCAACTGGTGGGACCATCGGGATTGGGCCGACGAATACGTACTGAATGTTCTTCCGCACATAAATCAGGTCCCATAATCGCTTCTAGCAACGGCAACAGCCGAGGTGGACGCATGGTGAAATCAATTTCCGGGTGTGTAATCAGCAGATGGACATTGAGTAGGTAATGTCCGTCCTCCCGCTCAAACCACATCGCAGGATTTTCGATGAGATCGCGATCTATGATTTCGTTGATGGTACGAACCTCATCAGGAGATAAGGCGTCAGGGACGACAACGTAATTGTTTTCCTGATAAAATTCTAACAGTTCTTTCATGGGATTGCTCCTTAATTGACACACAGCTGCAATCTTCAATCACAACAAGGAAAGGAAATGAACCAAAAACTCATTGAACGCTGGCAAACGGACTTTGAAACCGCAGATGCAAATACAGTTCGACAAATGCTCGCCGAAGCTCCGGAACTCGTAAACGTGAAAGTGAATCACACATCACCGAAGGGGAGAATCCGGCAGTGGGGGCCACTCTTCAGTGCAAGCATCAACCTCAAAAGTCTCGATAAAGTTAAGGTACTTGTAGAGGCAGGTGCGGACGTAAACAACAGCACCCTCGGAACACATTGGCCCAGCACCGAGTATGAGATTAACGAGTATCTCCTCAGTCAAGGAACGGACATCAATCAACCGTGTTATCTTGGGTTTCATGCCGTCGGCGTCACCAACTTCGATTCTTTTCTGCTTATGATGGAAAATGGACTGGATCCGAATTCCACATGGCCCTACAACGGCGAAACTTTGCTCCATGTGCAGTCTCGTCACGATGACGATACCCATCTCGCACAGGCATACATCCTGATCAAGGCAGGCGCAGATGTCAACCCACAAGCACTGAGCGGACTTGACGATGAACCTATCATGGATAACGAGCATTTCGTGCAATACGGCAAGGAGACACCGCTCCATTTCGCCGCCCGGTTGGGCAACCTGCGGATGGTTCGGCTGCTGCTTGACCACGGTGCTGATCCGTCGCTCAGAACGGCCAGCCGAATGAGTGAACCGAAGCAGTTTATCGAATGGACGGATGAAGTCGCATCATTGGTCTGGCCCCTACGCGAATTCAAAAGAGTGCTGTTTCATCCCTATGAAGGGGAGACACCTCTCGATATGGCGTTACGTGAAAACAATGCAGAAATCGCCAATATACTCAAGCGATAAATGGCAAATGAGTCCGTCGAATCTAGGTCGCCCTCTGAACAAGAAAAACTAGTGTTCTGAGCCATGTTGGCGAAGGAGCCCGATAACTTTGGCTCTACCAACTTTTACCTTCTCTGCATCCACTTTTATGGTCAACAGTCCTGCAATAAACTTAGTGGTTTCCCAATCCACCCCTGTAGTATCTAGAGGTGTTCCACCATCCCCATTCCTGATATTGATATCCGCGCCGTTCTCAAGCAGTAGTTTTGCGGCCTCATATTGACCGAGAAAAGCGGCACTGTGCAACGGTGTTCCACCATCCCGATTTCTCGCATTGACATCTGCACCCGCCTCAAGCAGCAGCGCAATGATTTTAGTATGCCCGAACAGTGCAGCCGATGATAAGGCTGTCGCACCGAATACACTATCCTTGGCATTGATATCTACGCCTTTAGCCAAGTTCTGCTTGACCACTTTGATATTTCCGGCTGCGGCAGCACTCCAAATGTCGTTTCCCGATAATTTTTCTCCTCGTTTAGACCAATCATCTTCCTTCGTAACGTATGGCTCACTTGGAACTGTTCTCCACTCCGGCATTCCGCTCCCAACCTCTTTCGTTATATCCGCACGACGTTCGCTGATAAATTTCCGCGCTTCTTCCAATGCCATTGCACGAGAATAGGCTTTTCCTTCGTCCTCATAGCTAAAGAAGCGTTGGACATCGACTAAGTGTGGCTCGACCATCGCGTCAATACGGTCAATTTCGGCTAACAATTCCGCTTCATCCCAATGGTTTTCAAGAATACCCATCATTATCTTTGCGTAACGCTCCCGAACAGATTTCTGTTGATAAAGTTTATGGGCTAGCAACCCTCGGGTCTTCACGGAAATAGGTGCGCGGGCGTTGTTGTGATGTTCAAGTTTACTGCGCTTGACAAAGAGCGAATCGGCACCCCACGGCAGGAAATGAAATTTGTCGGTTTCTGGATCAAGATAGATGAAAAAGTTGTTGTTGTTGCCGGAATAACCGTCCCAGAAACCGAGCAGTCCCTCTATCGCCCAAAATATGTAGAACGCATCAAGATCAACCAACTCACCGATTGCACCCTCAATATTTTTGCTATCACCGTTGAGAACCTCAATGAGTTGCTGAATCTTCTCTCGTCCCGGTGTGTCACTGCCGGTTTTGTGCTCAAAACTGCCCAACCAGCCTTCGTAAAAATCGACATAGGGCCCCTCGTATAGAGTTCCATCATCAGTGCCAAAGGCGCGTCTGAGAAATGACTTGCGAACCGTTTCTACATGCGAATAGACACCGAGGTTTACCCCATTGACCGTTACCTTCGCATACGCACATCGGGGGGCAGGCGAGCCGGCAGCATTAAACAAGGCATACCCCATAAATTGACTCATCAAACTGATGTCCTGTTGGTTGTTGTTGAGTGTTAGATTGGTCAAGCCCTCAATCCCGGCATATCTGTCGGTGTGATTCAACTTGATTTTGAGCGAGGGCCGGGTAGTGCTTAGCGAGCCGAGGAATCCTTTCTTGCGAAGTCCAACGTTGGGAAATACCACACCATCAATCGTTACGCTTGCATCAACGTAGGTGTAAGGTGCCTCAGGTGGTGCAACCTTTCGGCTCTCATGGAGTGCGGAGAAAAAATTCCGTGACTGATAGCGGATTGTATCCCAATCCTCATCCGCAACGGTGATTTGTACATCCAGCACCCGATCAGTGGGGAATACATCGTCTAAGGTCAATTCCTTAGCTGGCACACCGTTTATGAAAATCCAAAAGCAAAGTGTTATTGTTAATCCAATATTCAATATCGTTTGGTCCAATCTCACTTTTTCAATCCTTTCTGAACGCCTGCTATGTTGACACGATTCCTCCAAAGTGCGAAACCACCGGAATCGCACAACCTACTTCCGCTTGCGGGTATAATACCATAGTTCACCTAGTAGATCAACCGATTTATAATTCAAGATAATCTCTCTGACTGATAGGTCTCTCACATATCCTATATCCGAAATCTTGTTGACAGCCTCGTACCAAAATTGTAAAATGGCTAGGTGTTACGCATTTCAGTAGGGAACGACGATCGTTATTCTCTACGACCTCTTCATGGAAACCTTGCTGTAGTTGCCCGATTTATCGGGTGTTGGGAATGGTGTCCAGCGGCGATAAATCGCCGAACTATAGTGAATTTAAAAAATAAATAGACACTTGCGCCCCACGGTAGGGGCGGTTTCTAACCGCACCGCATCGGCACCCCTCTTTATTCTACCCCCCCTTAGTCCCCCCGCAAGCAGGGGGGAAAGCTAGCGGGGGGATAAAGAGGGGGGCCTACCCAACGGGAGATTGGAGTGTCTCATTAATTCTAAGATCCACTATATAAGGCTTTGAGCGTTCAACTGCGTAAGTCCTAAATGGCAATTCGTCTCAGTCCACTATTCCAAAGGTCTCCGTGAAAATTTAATGCCTGAAAAGCAGAAGAAATCCCGTCCAATCGAGCGCAGAGGTCTTATCGAATGAATGATATTCCTATTCCTGAACGGATTGCAACCAACTGCCGCCAAACGGTTGATGGCGCTGCTTGGCTAGATGGGTTACCCAGAGCTATCGCTGATCTCAAGCAGCGGTGGTCCCTGACACTTGGTTCACCATTTGAGGAGGAAGCGAGTTGTTCTTGGGTTGCCCCCTGTGTTCGGCAAGATGGGACCCCTGCGGTACTAAAGCTTGGCTTGCCTCACATGGCGGCAGCAAACGAAATCGACGGTTTGCTTTTTTGGGACGGCGATCCAACTGTTTTCGTTTTAGAGGCAGACCTTGAACTTAACGCGATGCTGCTTGAACGCTGCGAACCCGGTACCACGTTACGAGAGCGACCCGAGAATGAACAGGATCAGGTCATTGCAAGACTCTTGAAAAGATTGTGGCGCGCGCTACCTGAAGCGCATCCGTTTCGTCCATTGTCAGAAATGATTGCCGCGTGGGTCAAGGAGTCGGTGGAACAAGCAGACCGTTTGCCCGATGTAGGACTTGCTAAGGAGGGATTACACATTTTTGAAGCATTGCTAAACGATGCACCGTGTGAGGTCCTATTGGCGACTGACTTACATGCGGGGAATGTACTTCGAGCGCAACGGGAGCCGTGGCTCGTCATCGATCCCAAGCCGTTTTATGGCGATCCAGCTTACGATGCGACCCAGCATCTGCTCAACTGTAAAGAACGGTTGGGCTTCAAACCAATTGCAACAATCAATAGATTTGCAGATCTACTCGGTATGGACGCCGAACGCGTTCGGCTTTGGACCTTTGCCCGGTTAGCGTCAACATCAGGGGGCGATTCGCATAAATCGCAAGATCTCGCCCGAAGGCTGATGTCAACGCAGATCGAATAAGATTGGACGCGACGGACAGAAGCCTAGTTGACTTGCAACGGCGGAGGCTAACCGCAGAGAGGAGGGTATGTTCAGGAATGGCAGATCAGATACCCGGACTCGATCAGAACCAACTTCACTTCTTCAAAACGTTCGGCTATGCAGTTCTTCGGAAACTTCTGAAGCCGGACGAACTGGAGATTATCAAGCGAGAACACTGTGATGGGCTGGCAGCCGCATTTCCAGACGAACCTTTCGATGGGACGCTGGGACAGTGGACACGAATGATGAATGAGGAAACGCCCTTTCTCGCGTCGCTCACTGAAGATCCTCGCTTCCTTATCCCTGCACAGCAGATATGCGGCGAGGATGTACTCGGTAACGGCACCGACGCTCATTTTAGCGTGGGCAACACCGATTGGCATAGCGATAGCAACTGGCAACGCAATTCAGAGGAGGTGCAGCTCGCCGTCAAGTACCACTTTCATCTCGACCCTGTGACAGTGGAAACCGGTGCCTTACGTTTCATTCCGGGATCACATCTATTGAGGGGTGCTGAACGGGAGATGTTTCAGGAGGCTTTAGATAAGGTGCCCCTTGAAAGTGTTCCTTGCCAAGCCGTCCCGACGCAGCCGGGAGACGTTGTCCTCTTTGATATTCGGACTTGGCACGCCTCGTTAGGTGGAATGCCCGGCCGGCGCGTCTGCAACGCGGAATACTTCCGAAACCCAGACACTACCGAGGGTATCGAAATGCTTCGGGAGATTGCGCGACTCCAATCCGGCTCACGCAACGCGCACCAGTACACCTACCCGAAGAATTGGCTGGCAAATCCGCATGGAAGTCCGGTGAGGCAGCGATGGATTGACCGCTTGTTAGAGATCGACTTTCTCAATCAACCCGGCGTGGGAGAAATGTAATGGTTAACACGGAACCGCAAAAGAGAAAACTGTCACTCCCTGCTTTAACAGCTGCATTTTGAAATCTACGGCTACGTTGCGATCGAAAGATTGCTTGATACAACGGACGGGATACGCACTCCGTTAGGACCGCTCAGATAGCTGAGATAAATCTCGCTGAAGGTATCGCCCTTTTCATGGCGGATACAGCCCGGTGTGTCGTTGCGAATGATTGCTTTAAGTTTGTCAGTTTCGATTTTGATTGCGCGGTCGTTCTCGTTCACGCTCGCCCATCCGGTATTTTGCATAGAATCCGTTGTCCTATAAATGGTGACAAATCCTCATAATAGCTATTCGCTCAGAGCCTGTGTAGCGATAAGCTCCAACACACAATTCCTTATTAAGTTGTCCTATCTATTCGTCTATCTCTCATTAAATCAATGCGGCGCAATGCAATGTCAGCTAGCAGCAGAAACGCAGCGATGATCAGCAGCGGTCGCCATAGATGAATGCGGCGGACAACCGGCTGCTCCGGTGCGCGCAGCGTGTCTTGTGGTGAGGGGGTAAATTTACCACCGGAGGTAGACGCAAGCTGTTTCAGGAGGGTTTCGTTGGCACGATGGACAAGGTATTCATCAGGGTAGGAAACAACAGTGCCGGTGACCTGTGTATTGACCGATTTGCCGTGTTGTTTCTGCATGATGTTGACAAAATACGCGCCCATCTCGTCAACGGGAAAATCGATCTCATATTTGCCCGGCGCCCTCTGTGTGATGTCGAGTTGCTTCTTTTTTAGATTCGGCGGAATCAGGGAGATATCGCTTTCGAGGTTGTTCAGAAAATCCCCAGCCTCGTTCAGGGCATCAATGGTGAGGTGTGCAGTCCCTTTCTCCTGTTCAATGCGAGCCTGAAAGTTGCTGACTGTTGACTTACGCATCGTGTCACGTACTAGCTGCGTCCAAAACTTACCGAAGCCCGCCCATTCTAACCAATCAACCGCCCATCGTGCTTTAGCGTCCGAAGTAAAGGCGGCGGATTTACCCAAACCATATCGCCAACTTGCCAGTAACGGGTCTCCGCGATCAGAGACAAGAAAGATTTCAGCGGTCTGCCTCGGTCGCGTCGAAATATAGCCGATCAGAAATGGTGCGAGTTCAAGGTCAATCCCCTGCAAGACCGGTGTGAACTTAATGACCTGCGGGATAAACGGCTCATCAATGATGGCGGATTTGGAGGCGGTGACAGTTTCTTTAGCAAAAATCTGCGGGATGTTATAAGGGTCTTGCGTGAAGTACTCTCTGCCTCCGCCCCAGTTAGCGATGTTAGATAGTAGATTCATGTCGGCACCGCTACCGATACCAACGGTAGAAACGGTCATCCGCTCGGCACGCATTGAATTGACGATGCCGTACCAGTCGCCATGCTGTGAATGACCGTCGCTCAGAACAATGACATGTTTGAGTTTCGCAGTAGTTTCAATCAAGGCGAGATATGCTTGCTGGAGTGCAGGATAAAGATTTGTCCCACCACCCGCACTGATTGACCCAATCTGATCGGAGACGTAAAAGTTATTAGCAGCGGTTTGTACTTCCGCAATCCAGTGTGGCGACCCGTCAAAGGCGATAACGCCAATTTTATCGCGTCTGCCAAGTAGCTCGACCGTTGCACGCCCTGCTTCTTTCGCTAGTTCGATTTTTATTCCGTCCATACTTCCCGATTTGTCGATTACAAGCACGATCGCAATGTTCGGCGTTTCTTTCTTTTTCTCCGTATCTGTCCGGACAGGCAGAATTTCCTCGATCGGCGTTTTGTAGTAACCGCCAAGACCAAAGCTGTTTTCACTCCCCAGCATCATGAATCCGCCTCCAAGGTCTTGGACGTAGGTGCGAATCAGTTCCATCTGCTTCTGATTCAGGCGATCGGCAGGAACATCACTGAAGATAACCAGATCGTAGTTTTGTAGGTCAGATAATTCGCTGGGAACGCCCAAGCCGTTTCGGACATTCACTTGAATCTCTGCGTTCTCAAGGACACGCGCTAGATAGCGAGCTTGTGACTCGTTCTCGTCAATTAGGAGCACCTTGGGCTTGCCAGAAGCAACAACAATACCCAATGCGTGGTTGTTGTCGTAACGGGTGTCTTGCGTTGCCGCACAGATCGCATCGTAGGTTATCATGCCGCTCTCGGTTGCGGTCTGAGAGAAACGGATCCGATTTTCGCCCACCTCTAGCCGAACTGTCTGTTTCGCCACCTCAAACTTATTTTTATGCAGTCGTACCTCGGCGAGATCTTCGCGATTGCTGTGGACAAATACCTCTAGATGAAACGGCTCTCCTTGTTTGACCTGCATCGGTGCATCAATGCGCTCAATCATGACTTCGGCGGCATCGCTGGGGTAGATGGGCACGGTGTCGATCTGTACCCCAAAGGCTTTCCCACGCAATCCGGCACGCAGCACATCACCGCGTGTCTCAACACCATCGCTGATAAGCACAATGCGCTTGTTGACATTTGCGGGAAAAATGCCCCATGCTGTCTCAATCGCTTGAGCGATGTTTGTGCCAGCACCCACTTTTTCATTTTCATCAAGCCAATACCCTTTGATCTCGGTGAGATCCAACGTCTCATCGGATTTCGATTGAAAATCCCGACTCACCTGTGTCTCCGTTGTGAAAGCCATCACACCAACTTGCTGGTCGCTTCGGCTATCCATCGCTTCGTCAATGTAACCCTGCGCCTCTCTTAATCCCTCCTCTGAGATACTATCTGAAATGTCCGCGAGGAAAATGACCGCCAATTTTCCACCGGATGTTAGATATTGAATCCCAGCAAGGCTGCAGATGAGTAGAACAACAATGAGCGATCGTAGAATCAAACTGACGATACGTTGAGGCAGCGATAGATCAACGAGGCTTCGGCGATAACCATAATAGAGGAAAGGTATCAGCAAAAGCAGCAGCAGTGTAAAGGGACGAGCAATTTCCATATTAGTCGATTCGCCTCCGTTGGTAGAGAAACCATTCGACAGCACTTAACGGAACCGCGAGCAAAACCAGATAAATCCACGGCGGATAATGCAGGAGTGCAGAACCGCCTAATACAACCTCTTCTTTCTCCAATAGATCCGCCACTCCTTCAGCCGCGTGGATCTGCGATTCTGCTCCATCGGTCAAATTGACCGCCCAGACCTCTTCACCTCCACCAATTTTTAGTTCATAAAATCCTACTACTGAGGTTTCATCAAAGAATAGTTCACCTTTTTCAACAGGTATCTCCCACGACTCACCGGTTGGTCCAACGATTGTCACGTTTTCGATTGCGGCGGCTTTGTCGATCCGTTTTTTCAGCACCTCTCCCGTCTGGAGGTGATATTCCTCAATCTCCGATTCCCCCTGAAACCATTGAATCGTATTCGCAACGATTAGCGGAAAAGCGATACGCAAAGGCAAGTCAGATTTTAGGGGGTCAGTAGCCACAAAAACGATCTTTCGGTTCTGCCCCTCCTCAACAATCAGCAACGGATCTTCAAATGAACGGACAAGCACATCCGCTGTAGCTGGGACTTGGACCTGATACGCTTCGGTTATCTGGACATTATCCAGATGAACGTGGCGCAGAATGGGGTGGTCACGTTCCCATTCCGTAATGATTGGAGTCTCTAACGATTCGCCGATTTGCCAAATTGCTCCTGCTTTCGCAGGATAGATGAACATATAGTTGCCATCACCGAGTGTTGGCGGGTTATAACGGTCAAAAATGATAACCTCATAGCCCATCACACCCGGTTTGAATTGGTCCGGGGCAACAACGGTCAAATCCAATTTTTCATCAACAGCGAGTGCATTTTCGAGGAATGGGTTGTCCGGAGTGACAAGCAAGACGGGGATTTGCTCACGCTTTGGCAGCGCAGCGTAAGCAACGTTGTCGGTAGACAGTGCATCTTTCACATCTAGCACAGCTTTTAATCTACCGCCCTCCATTGTGAAATTGGTAAAGATTTCAGATTTGCTTTCACCGGGAGCGAGGGTGTAAGGACGGACATCAAGCAGCACATCGTTGAGGTAAAGCTCAACGTTGAAGGATTTTTCCTCAACTGACGCATTGATGACCGTCAACAAGGTCTGGTAATCAAAAGCATTGACTAGACTCTTCCGCACCCGAAACTGTGTGATTCCGACATTCCCCTCCTCGCCAAGATTGACTGACCAGAGGCGCACCTTCGCGCCTGAAAGTTGGGTGTCAGGGCTATCCCACTGTGCGAGAAGTGTGTTAGGAATCTGATGAAAATCGCTGAGGACGACAATCTCCGGGTTGGGTTTGGTCTGCGCCACAGAATGGGCGACTGCCAACGCCGGCTGGAGGTCTGTTTTCACATCTGTAGGGACAATCAACTCGATCGCACCGTGTAGCGATTTCTGATAATTGGTAAATGGACTACGAATTATGGGTTGGGTGTGACAGCTAATCACCATCATTTCGTCAATAAAGCGGAGATTATCTACCATGTGCAGCGCCCTCTGCTTGGCGGATTCCAACCGCGAGAGTGTACCATCGAGGGCATTCATACTCGCCGAATGATCAATAATCAGAATAATCTGCCGCGCCGATTTAGTCATGAAAGCGAATTGCGGTCGAGCAAGCGCGAGGACTAAAAGTGTAAGGAATAGCAGCTGCAGAAGAAGGGACAACAGATGCTTCAATTTTTGAAACAGCGAAGTCGTCTGTTTTTCTCTGAAGATCTGTTCCCAAAACAGTAGGGTGGACACCGGTTCGCGGCGACGGCGTAATTTGAGAATATAAAGCATCACAATTGGTGCCGCGAGACCGAATAGCAGAAATGCAGTTGGTGATAGGAAATTCATGGCGCACCGTTAAGACACGAACCCACCCATCCGAAAGATGCGCAGGATCAGTTCATCGAATGGCAGCTGGGTGCTTGTCCGAATGAAACCGATTTCGCGCTGAACGCAGTATCGCCTGAGATCATCGCAATACTGCTGGAACAACGCCTTGTAGCGTTTGAGGTGATTTTCATTGATGGTCACTGGACGGAGCTGATTCGTCTCAACATCAACGAGATGGTAATCGCCACGCAAGTTGGGATCGGCTTCTTTCGCGTCAATAATGTGCACCACAAATAGGTCATGTTTCTGAAACTGCAACACGTTGAGACCGTCCGTAAATCCACGTGGATCAAAGAGATCGGAGATTAGGACAATCAACCCGCGTTGCTTCGTTGTATGCACAAAATTGCGGAAGGCGTTCGCTAGATGGGTCTCACTGGTACCATCAATCCGATCCAGAAAATCAAGCACCGTGAAGATTTTTCCCTTTCCACGCTCAGTCGGCAAACGATTCAGATCTCGATCCGTGAAAGTGGTGATGCTGACACGGTCTAAGTTGGACAGACTGATATAGGCAAGTGCTGCAGCCACGCGCTTGGCGTAAAGCAATTTTTGTGGTTCACCGTAGGCCATCGACTGACTGGCATCAACGAGAAAGTAGATGTGGAGATCTTCTCTCTCCTCATAAAGTTTCAGTAGAAGCTCGTCCAAGCGAGCAAAAGCGTTCCAGTCGATATAGCGGAAGTCGTCCCCAGCGGTGTAGTTACGGTAATCGGCAAACTCCACACTGACGCCGCGCCGTGTGCTGCGTCGCTCTGCCTTGATTCGTCCTGCAAAGATTTTCTTGGAGACGATGTAGAGGTATTCCAGTTTTTTTAAGAATTCGCTATCGAAGGCAGATTGGGTAGATTGAGTATTATTCATGGCAGGAAGTTCCAGCGGTAAGTCAGCTGCATAGTCTTTAGTAGTCTGAACGGCGACCGGCTCGACCAATGAAATAGCCTAGAACAAAAGTACTTCCTACACAGAGTAGGAACGGCCAAAGTGCCGAGTTAAATTGTCTTTCCAACAGACTCATCAACCCTGCTCTTTTGATCATTTTTAGCGGTACATAGTGGTCGCCGCCGGCAACAACTGCGATCGGTTTGCCAGTGCAATGACCGTATCCTGTCTTGTAAAAATTAAGCAAATAACGACTAGGAGTTAAAATTAGCGCGTAGTCACCATTGCTATCTGTCGTTGCTTCATATTCGGAACCTCTAGTACTGACGGCAACAACCCGGACCCCTTCGATTGGGAGTTGCGCCTCAGTTGTATCAACGATGTTACCACGAATTGTTCCTGTTGTTGGGGCTTGAACAAACGCAGCCATGGGAATGACCGATAGAGTGTATAGAGCTAGAATCAGACTGAACCGTTTCATGTTCTTCCCCTAAACTCAACTTAAAATTTAAGTGGAGCATATCACCTGTAGCTGGGCAGTGCTCATTTATCTACATTTTGGTCCTGCAACGGAATGAAATTGAACGCAATCAAGAAAACCAACAATGATAGAATAAGCAGAGCGATGATGGTTAATAGCCGACCCGTTTTCATATGCTTCCCCCCTTCGGGTTTGCCCTAGTAATGTACGCATTTTCTACTCAACAATCTCTAGCAGATGCTCAATAATCTGATCAGGATCAACCCCCTCCGCTTCCCCTTCAAAGCTGAGGATAAGTCGATGGCGTAGGCTTGGGAGCGCGATGGCTTGAATATCCGCCCGTGCGACGTTGTAACGCCCATCCAAAATGGCTTTGACCTTGCCTGCGAGGATCAACGCTTGGGCACCACGGGGACTTGAACCGTAACGAACATATTTTTTTGTGAGCTCCGGCGCATCCTCAGATTCGGGATGTGTGCCTAACACGATGCGGAGGGCATATCTGCGCACATCTTCCGCAATGAGAATATCACGCGCGATCTCCTCCAATCCGTTAATCTGCTCACCATCACAAACCTTTTCGACAAGGGGCATCTCCCGCTTGGTTGTACGCTCCATAACAAGGTCGAGTTCATCGAGGCTCGGATATTCGACCTTGAGCTTGAAAAAGAATCTGTCCAGTTGCGCTTCAGGGAGCGGATAGGTGCCCTCCATCTCCAGCGGATTTTGCGTTGCCATAACGAAGAATGGTAGCTTTAATCCGTGGTGTGTGCCTGCAACTGTCACAGATTTTTCCTGCATGGCTTCGAGCAGTGCTGATTGTGTTTTGGGGGTTGCTCGGTTAATTTCGTCGGCGAGAATCAGATTCGCAAACACAGGCCCCTGTTGGAATTCAAAGAACTTACGACCACTTTCGTCTTCAGTAACAACATTGGTACCGATGATGTCTGCGGGCATTAGATCTGGTGTAAACTGTATTCGGGAGAACCCGAGATCGAGCACTTCGTGGAGCGTCCGAATCAGCAATGTTTTCCCCAGACCAGGGACACCCTCCAAGAGCGCATGTCCGCCCGTCATCAAGCAAATTAGGACACCTTCAATAATCTCTTGCTGTCCAACAATCTGCTTTGAGACCTCGCGCTGGATACGATTGAAAGTGTCGCGAAATTCCTCGTATTGCCCCTCAAGTCGCTCTGAATCTGGCTGAAATTGGGATTGATCTGGTGACATTTGACTCGTCAACCACAAGACGTAATGAAATCGCTTCACACATCACGTTTTGCGCTTCACGCCTCCTACCTCTCATTCGGTTTGATGGACTCAAAATATCGCTTCACATAGAATCTGTAACCTAACGGGATCTGTTCTTGGGAAAGTGCGTCCTCAGAGAGCTTGTGGTATTTGGTATATACCTCTTTATAACTGTCTTCCGCGCTTTGTCCATCGGTCGAGGTTTCGGAATCCTTATCAATAGGTACTACTGTGGTTTCGACGGTGGATTCCCCGGCACCCTGCACCCCTGTAATCTGTTCCAAATGACGGAAGGAATCAAGATTGGTCAAAACGCCGAATGGATTGGGATCCGTCGCGGCTCCTGGCTGGTTGCCTGAACCACTGCCGCCGCCGTTGCATGCCCTGCAGATTCCGTCCTTGGAAGATTGGCATTGTGCCTGTAGTCCCGCTAGCAGTTCGTTACGTCGCTGTGCAAGTGTGTAATTTAATAAATCTTTGCTCCCATCTTGGAGACATTCTCCAGCTTGCCTGAGATTATTTTCTACCAATGCTGTTGAGGCTTGGGTCAATTTGTTTCCGAAAGATCCTATCTCCGTCCCCTGTACGCTCGCGCCGCCACGTTGGAACGCGTCGGCAAGGTTTTGGCGTTGCTCGGAATTGAAGTCACTAAGTTTGTTGGACAACCGAAACAGACGCTCCGCTGCCCTCTCGTATTTTCTCTCCTTCAAAGCATAGCCAAAATCGCTTAAATTGGGGTTGGGAATGAATTGTTCACCCAACTCCTTCATGAGTGTATCTATCTTCGCAACTCCCGCCTTATCCATTTTTGCCGATAACATCTCAGTCATTTCGGTCAGCTTGGCGAGGGCTTCTTTCGGGGTAATCCCTGCCTGCTTCAGTTCAAGCACCTTCTCCTCGAGCTCACGTAATGTTTCTTCCAGTCCAACCTCCTCGGCGATCTCCCTGGATTCTTTAATCTGTTTTAGCAAGGGATCGGTTTCTTCAGCTATCTGCGGGGAAAAGTCAACTGTCGCCGGTGCTTCGGGCGGATCGAAAAATTCGATGTAGGAGAATGCTAACCCCACTACCATAATCAAAGCAATGAACTTGGTTTCGCGCGGAACGGAATAGCGCACAACCTGCTTTGCGGTCACCGATTGCAGGCGGTCAGAGGTGTCTTTGAGTTGTAGGGCTGTCAACATCTCATTGGTCCGATGCTGAATAAACTCCAACCCACTCACAGTCCGATCCTTCAAGGATGCCTTGACATCAATTATTCGGGCGGCTTCGTGGAGATGAATTGGGCGCAGCAAACTCACGATTAATGCAATGACTGAAAGACCAAGCACGGTCCATAGCAGCACGAGGCGAGAAATATCAAACGTCGCGATGAAACTATCGACAACAAACAACAACACACATATCAGGGTGCCGTAACATAGAAATCTTGCTAGCGTTTGGAGCGTCCTTTGCACGCTCAAACGACAGCGTACGCTGCGAATCTTTTCAAGAATCAATCTTTCGGGCATCTGTTCGGTTCCTTTCCAATTTTGGACACCAATTAAAGGTTGGACTGCGTTCATATCGGAATGTTCATTTTGTTCAACAGCTATTTCGCTTTCTGTGCGATGAGTCGAATGACTGCCGCCGTTCCTTTGTGCATCCCCTCATCAAGCTCCACGACGGTGTCTTCATAGTAGAGTATCCGCAACGACTTGAGGGGTTCCAAGAGCTCGTTGGGTTTTATGAGGTAGTCAGGGTTTTTCGGACCAAAGCCACTGGTTCCCCTGTATCTGAGATGGTCTATTGAGAACTGCTCAAGGATAAACATGCCACCCGGTTTAAGCGCGTCAATGATTTGTGGAAAGATTGACGGTTCGTAATAGTAGAATTTTGTGATTAGGTCAAATTGCGCCTCGCCGAGGTCATAGTCAGTCAGATCAGCGACAACACCGTTCACCGTTGTGTTTCTTTCGTTTGCCAACTTATTGCATTTTTCGATAGCGACTTCGGAAATGTCTACACCTGTAACATCAAAGCCATTTTGGGCGAGATAGACCGCATTTCGTCCCTCTCCCATCGCCAAGACGAGTGCTTTCCCCTTCTTTAACCCATCCAGCTTCTGCTTGAGGAAGGCAGCAGGCTCTTTACCGTAGATATACATGTCGCGATCATAACGCTCATCCCAGCGCGCTTTCGTTGAATCAGATTCATCTTCTCCGTGCGATAAGGCGATTGGGCCTAATAGAAATAGCCCAACAGTTGTGAGAATGATTGGATAGATCATAGCTTTTCCTTACGGAGGTTTGTTCTGATTAAATCAGAATTTTACATTCACTCGATCCAAAGAGGTGTTAAGCAACTTACAATCCAATCGAAATCTGCTAAAACTACCTCAATACTCACGTATAGTCCCCTTATTCCTTTACTGATTCGTGAGTCGTCGGTGAATTTATATACTCCAAACCTTCAAGCGGAAAACCATCTGCATCCGTCAGCCACAAATGGAATCCCCATCCCCACTGCCGCCCAACGAGTTTAACGAGGATGCTATTTTTTCCGGCGTGGAGCGTCACGGGAACCGTCTGGTGATCCCCAGACGTGAATTGCAATTCTTGATCGATTGTGGCAACCTCTTTCCCGTTGAACCAGACTTTTACATTGTTGAAGGTGGAGATCCATATCCGCACCTGCCGTTCATCGGGAGAGTTGATCGCTGTCCAAGCGTAGGCAAGAACGGTATCAAGTACAGGATCTGGCTGCTGGACAGCCATTAGCATCTGATCCAACTCCCCAAAACCGAAGATCGGAGCGAAATTAACGTAGCCGTCAAAGGTTTCATCCGCTCCCTGTTTCCAACCGATTTCTCCATCTTTGCCTGCGTATGTCATGGTCTTGTCGATTTCCATAGCATCTTCTGGTATGTAGGTTTTATTATAGCCAATACCACCTGTATTGTCAAACGGACCAAGAACCCACCACGCTCTTTCAGGCACAACACCTGATTTCCGTATGTACTGTTCTGCTTCTTCGGATTGATTGCGTTCGTGGTAAAAGGTAGAAAAGACTAAATTTGCGTGCATTCGTTCGTTTGCATCAAGGGGGATTGTTTCTGTTAGGACCTCCATCAACTCTATAAAACGTTCCCCGTCCTTCACAGTTTTACTCGCCCGTTCCAGACTCGACCATACCATTGACGCTTCAAAAGGCGAGTCTTCTCCCGAAAGTGCCCGTTTGAAATTCTCTGCGGATTTCTCATACTCTCCGTTGAGAAGGTACGCCTCTCCTAACATCGCGGCATGGTAGGAGCCGAGGTGTACCTGTGTAACACGGTCAATGAATTCAAGGGCCTTCTCGGGCATGATCCCCTTTTCGAGCAGTTGACTCGCAAGGGAGTAGTAGTCCCAATTTTCTCCACTCCGCTCTATCTCCTTTTGACGGAATTCAATCCATTGAGTGTAAGCGATACTCGCTTTTTCTTGATTCTCGACCGCTTTGTAGGCATCGCCAAGCAGTTGATATACGGTTGCATTCTCTTCAATCTGTGACGCCAGTTCTTCAAAGAGAGTGACCCTTTCGTTTTTCCGTTCTTCATCTTCAAAGAGTCCCCAGAGCAGGTGGAGTGCCGAATTACGTTCAACTTTCTCCGTAGCTGTCCCGGCAAGTTCACGTAGCTCTGCGACAGCAGTATCGGGTTCTCCCAACTTCTTGTATATTTCAATTAACAACTGTCGTTTCCGGATACGGTCATTGGGGTCATCTATCAGTTCAATGAGGCGTTTATAGAGAACCTTCGCCTTTTCAGGGGTGGTCTCGGCATACAGTTTTGCCAACGGTGCCAAGATAACGGGGCTATCAGGATTCAATTCGTTGGCACGCTCGTAGATGGCAATTGCCTTGTCGCGCATATCACTCCATTCGTAACTTTGCGCTAGGGCGAAGTGGGCATCCGGATCGTCGGGTTTATCCTCAACCGCTTGAGTTTTCTCGGTAGCTAGCTTCTCATGCAGATTTCCCGCTTTATATGCCCTACGTATCCCAGCGCGCGCTGTCTGTCGCATTTCCTCATCCTCAGCGATATTTTCCAACTGCTGGTAAACGTTTACCGCCTCTTCATAGCGTTCGGCACCGAGATAGCTCTGAGCGAGCATATTATACAGCGAAGGGCGTTCAAAACCACCGTAACGTCCCGTCATCATGATGGCTTCGTCAATCAGCTTAATTGCCGGATCGTACAGTTCTCCCTCGATACAGATACTTCCAAGTGCTGCCAAATGCCACATGTCCTGCCTCCACTGCATATCGTTAGACCGGGCAGTGTCTCCTTTACTCAACACTGTTTGCGCCATTTCCGGCTCACCATTTTTATTGAAAGCCGCAGCAGCGTAGTAATAACTCCGAACATTGCCGGGGTGGACTTTGGCAAGTGTTTGATAACCTTTCGCAGCGTTTGCATAATCGCCACGAGTCCGGTAGATTTCGGCGGTTATTTCAAGTCTTGCTGGATTTTCAGCTGTCTCCTCGCCTTGCGCCTCAAAGTAGGAGAGAAGGTCATCTAACTTACCCTTACTCCGATAGGCGTTAATGAGTGATTCACGCGCCTGATCTCCACCGAAGTAGATTTGGAGGCTTCCTGAACTTGACGACGACCTCATAGATACGCCTCCGAAACCGGACCGGGATAGGGTTTTATAGAGTTCAACAGCCATATCGGTCTGTCCAAGTTGTGCATAGACTTTTACCAACTCGGTAGCAACCTCATTCCTCTCCCAGCTTTGCGCGGTCATGTCCATCGCCTTCTTGTAGGCTGCTGCAGCTTGTTCCCACTCACCTTGATTGGCATAACCCTGCGCCCTTTCCTGCTGCATCTGGAAAGTAAGTGTCCCTTCAGATTCTGCCTGCTCAAGCATATCTTCCAGTTTGCCTTGACGACGGTAGAGTTCCATCAGTTGTCGCTCAAGATCTCGTCGTTCCCACTCCTCCCCGGTATATTGGATGGCGTACTGGTACATCTTCTCTGCCGCCCCAAAATCCTCTTTCCGTATGTAGAGCTGTGCCAACTCCTGATAAACGTTTCTATCGCCCGGATTAATCTCGATTGCCTTTTGATAGATGGCTATCGCTTCATCAACCCGATCGATCGAGGTATAAACCTTGGCGAGACGAGCGTAATGGACACCGCTCTCCTCTGATTCAATGAACTTTTGTGCGAGTTCAATAGCTTCGTCAGTTTTGCCAGCGGATTGATAGGCATTTACGAGTCCGTCCTGATATTTCGTGTTCTCCGGATCAACCTCTCGTAACGCCTTCCATTCGGTGATTGCCGCCTCATGTTTACCCTGACGCGAATAGATTCCGGCAACTGCAGCGCGGGATTCAAGGTCTTCGGGCATCGCTGCGACAATCTGCTTGTAGAGTTCCACCGCTTTGCTGAGTTGCTCGCGATGCATGTATTGCTCCGCCAACGCCCGCTGCATGACAATATTCATCTCTTGCGTTTTTTCGGTCAGGCGGGTCGTTGTTCTAACCCCACTTTTTCGCCGCTTAATCTCCGCCAACCGTTCCTGTGCCTGCTCACGATGGTATCGATCTACCGATAAATCATTAAGGACTTCCGTGTACATCGCCTCGGCGTCCTCCCACATCTCGTGCTGCATAAACCGACTAGCGATTTCCTGTTTTTCCCAAAAGCTACTACCACTAAACGCCAGCAGACGCAGGATTCCCATTTTCCTAAAACTGTCCGCCGCCTTCTCCTTATCCCCTTGTTGTGCCTGCGCTGCGCCGAGTTTTCCGTACATCTCGGATTTCTGATACGTATTCGACGGACTGAGTTTTTGAACTGCCCGCTCAAGTAGGCGCATCTCGCGTTCTCGGTCATCCGCAGTGCGATAGGCTTCTGCGAGTTTGTTGAACCACTCCTGATTTATTACTGATGGATCATCTAGCAGTTGATTGACAAGCGGTTCAGCCCCTTCAATGTCTCCGCTTTCAACCCGCATTAACGCAACCAGGTAGACCGGCAGTGTATCATCGGAATTCTCTGATAGTCGCCCCTCATACTCTTCACGCAGTGTATCTAGCTCTCCTGACACCTTGTACAATTCAACCAATTTCTGGACCATCTGAATCTGCGTTCTTCTATTTTTCAGGATTGCCGACTCATTAGCCTCCAACTGTGTGTGCAGGAACTGAATCGCTTTGTCCCAATTGCCGGATGCAGTGTACGCCGATGCAAGCTGATCGTAGGTACGAGTATTATTGGGATTGACCTCCAGCAGTTTTTCATAAATCTCCACCGCACCCTCAGGATAATTGGACCTAATACACTCCCGGGCCACACTTTCTGCAAAATTGAAACCGAAGCCACGTCCAATTGAAGGACGGATCGTCCCCTTCGCCAGAGTAGCAATTTCTTTCGCCTTTCCCGCTTGGAAAAAAGTACGTATCACATTCCAGAAATTGTAGCCAAGGGCGTTGGGATCATCCCTGAGCAGAATCGTATATTGCGTGACCGCTGCGTCAATACGCCCTCCTCGCATCAACATCTGGGCGTACCGCTGGCGGGTTAGCCCGTCCTTTGGGCGTAAGGCTAGCGCAGCGTCAAAGGCTTTTGCAGCTTTATCAGTTTGATTAACAGCTTCGTAATAGGTGGCGAGATTAATCTGTGCGCGAAAAGAGTTCGGGCTTTTCTCGGCAGATAGAATGAGTCGCTCCTCGCGTTCCTTGGTCGCTTGACGGCGCGCCATATTTGATGCTTGTTGGAAGTGCCAACTGTGCATCATCTGTCCATAGCGATCCCGCCGGTTAGCAAAGCGCAAAGCTCTTTCTGCAACGATCGCCGCATCCTGTCCTCTGCCGAGTTCCTCTAACTGTTGGCTGAGTTGCATCAGAAAGTTCGGATCGCGTTGTCCCATGGCGAGCTTCATCGCGCCTTTCGATGCCACAATCGCATACTGTGTCAACCCGCTCTGCTGCAGTTTTTCAGCAAATGCTTGTAGTGCTTTCGCACTAACGGGTGAACTGAGGACCTTTGATAGCAGTTCGCGCACCTTGACTGTATTCCCTGTGTAGATGGCAACTTGCAGAATAAGGTCGTTATACTGTTGGCGATTCCGCCGATCCTTATCCGCAACCTTGGTGAAAGCCTCCATTGCCTCATGATGTTTCCCAGTATGGATAGAGACAAAAGCAGTCTGGAGCGTCAGGGTCAGGTTATCGGGAAACTCCGTTTGTAATCCTGTCAGTATCTTTTGCGCTTCATTGCGCTTTCCTTTCCACCAGTAAAAATAGCTCAACGCCAAACCGGGATAAATCCGATCCGCACCTTCCGCGTGTGCAAATTCCTCCCGAAATTTTGCATACAACGGTTCCAGTTGATTGTGGGTCCAGAGATAGAGAAAAAACTCTTGCAGGAACTGCAGCCGATCTTGATTATAGTAGATACTAGCCGCTGGGAAATCGGTTCGCACCGGGTTATACCCACCGTAGCTGTGCGAGCTGTATGTAATTGAGATAGCACGAGAATTGGCAACAGCAGGCTTGGTGTGCTCAAAAAATTGCCAGAAAATGGAAATTGCTTTGTCAATCTGTTCATCGCGCACGTAGGCGTAGGAAAGGTTTGCATACATGGTCCGGTGAGACTGTGAACTTTGACGCGTTGTGCTTGCCATTCGGGTGATACCTGAAGGAACGGGGAGCTGTGCTAAGATTTGCTCTGCCGCGTCTGTCTCTCCAATCTGTGTCAGTATCCTGACAACTTCTGACAGAACCTGTACATCGGTTACATTTGTATCTTCGATTTCATGCACCAACTTTTTCGCATCAGCCTGCTTGCCATCCCGATAAAGGGTATTTGCCAATCGACTGGTGTACCACAACCGCGCTTCAAGAGAGAGTTGGCTAAGTCCATCAAGATAATCCTTTGCCGTTTCATAATCCAGGTTGCGTTGCAACGCGTGATCGAGTTGGATGGCTTTATAGGACAGATCGTTTGGCGACAGCGCGATGAGGCGATTGACAGCTTGCAGCGTTTTATCGGGTTTCTGCATCAGAATATTGACCTTCGCCAAGGTTTCGAGTATCTGGAGATTTTGGGGGTGTGCTTCTGCTTTCGTTTCAAAACTTGCAATGAAATCATCAAGTCGTTGCTCGCGCTGGGCGATCAGTCCAAGCTGCGTCAACGCACCGGCTTGGGCCTCCTCAAAACTGGTCGGTAGCCACCTCGCGCCAGTTGATCCCCAATATGGTCGTTGAATTTGATGGACGAGATTTCTGACTAAGTTGAATCGGCGGGTATTGGGCAGGAACGATTTTTGAGACGCTCCAAAGGTGGGGCGTCTAGGCTGTCCCACATTTTTCTTAACTTCTGCGGGCGGTTCGGGCATCGCCAATATGCGCTCGAAATGCGATGCAGCGCGTTCCAACTCGTTCATCTCGACTAGCAACGCACCTATATGATAGCGCTTTTTCGCATCCGTCACATTCTCGCCGGCACGGTCTAAGGCAGAAAGTGCCTCATCAAGCAGTCCGTGTTGAATGAGTAAACCTGCTAGTTTTATCTCCGCTTCGACATCTTTATTTCTGGCGTGCAGCAGTTTTGCCCATGTCTGAATCGCTTCCTGCTCTCGACCAATGTCAAAAAGCATTTCGCCGAGTTTCTGTTGATGATAGGGGTTGGGCTGCGCCTTGACGAGCCGCTGCTGATACGAAAGTGCCTCCTGATTCTCACCAAGTTCTAGGTTAATTTTAACTAACTGCGTTAGTAGGTCAGGATTTTGTGTCTCTTGCTCCAGTGCTCGCGCCAACTGTTCTCTCGCAGCGGGTAGGTCTCCCTGGCCCCGGTACAATTCTGCCAATCCCAATACGGGTCCCTGATCATTCGGGTTGACTCGCGCCATCTGCTGGAATTTATCTTCCAACTCATCGCTTCGTCCAAAGTCATAATAGGCACCCTCTAACCGATTGATAAATGAGAGTTTATCGCTGAGTTCGTCGCTCAGATCCCAGCACCGCCAATATTGTTCGATCGCCTGTCGATAATCGCCTGCTTGCTGATATACATCCGCAAGTTCAGCGCGAATTTCGGTGGATTCGGGGCGCAAACGGACCGCTTGCTTGAGGCTATCAACTGCCTCTTCATAATGACCTCGCTGCTTATCAATTCCCGCCAGTAGTTGATACGCTTCCGGATTCCGGGGGCTGTGTGCAATCGCCTGCTTTGCAGCTAAAGTAGCAACATCGAAATCCATCGCACGTAGGTGGAGACGCGCAATATCTAAATAGTATTCCCGTGCATTTCCAGTGTCAATCTCAATGAGATGATTGTAAATAGCGACCGCTTCATCACGCCGCCCACTTTTCGTGTAGAGTTCCACGAGCCAGCGGTTGACCTGTACCTCATCTGGTTTGAATCCTTTTGCCTGAATCAGAATTTCAAGTGCATTTGTCACGTTCCCCAGCTTGAGATACATCTTGGCAAGCTGTTTCTGTTGTTCAAAACTCTCAGGCGATGCTTCCAACTCATCAATCTTCTCCACAAGAACGTCCTGCCGTCGATAGATTTCAATTTGCTGGTCGGTCATCCGCTCTGCGAAGAAGGGGTTCGGTGCCAACTTTGCAGCTTCCGTATACTCAGCCAATGCTCCTTCGTAATCCTTGCTCTCCATCAACCGCCGCGCCAACGCCTCACGGTAGCGATATTCATTGGGCACTAACTCAACCGCTTTTCGGCTGGCAACAACGGCTTCCTCTCGGAAATACTTGGTATCCAACAACTGTGCGAGACGATCATAATTCTCGGCGATTGCACTCTCTCCGGCGACTATCCGACTCCATGTTTCGACAGCCTTTTTACGATTTCCCTGACGGAAGTAGAATTCACCAAAATATTCGATGTAATCGAGGTTCTCAGGTGCGAGTGAAATCGCTTTCTCATATGCTGCAACGGCATCATCCATCCATTCATGACCTGTGTAAATTTCGGCGAGGGTGAGGTGCGTTCCTGGGTTATCCGGATCGCGATCAGTCATGCGTTGATAGGTCGCTTTCGCTCTGTTTTCATCCTCTAGTTGCAAATACAATTCACCGAGTTCACGGTAGATACCAAAATCGTCAGGTTGCGCCTCGCTGAGGATTTCATATTCCGCTGCCGCTTCTTCAAATCGCTCGGTGTTACGGAAAACAGCGATGAGGTTCAGGCGAAGTCCGGCGTCTGTCGGGGCAAGCTCCAACCCCCGTTGATACTTGGCGATGCTTTCATCTATTTGCTCATTCTCAACATAGGCATTGGCAAGCAAGCCAATCAATTCCACATCATTCGGGATTTCAGCGAGTTTTCCTTCGTAATAGGTGATTAAGCCGGGCCAATCCCCGTTGTGGGCGTAGATGCCGATGATGCGTTGATGCAAGTCTTTTCGCAGCCAATTTCCTTGCCCCGTCAGCGCGAGGGCTTTGTCATAGTTTTGGATGGCAGCATCGTATTCCCTCATATCTTCCTGAATTTTCCCGATTTCCCGCAGACTCAAGCAGACTCGATATGGATCATCCGGCTTCAATTCGACAACAGCCTCGTGCTGTTCAATGGCTTGGGGATAAAGCTCCTGTTCACGAAACAGATCCGCCAATTCGATGCGGGAAAAGATATTCTCTGGATCCAGTTCAGCGATTTTGCCCCACGCTGCAATCGCCTCGTCTATCCGATCACGACGGAAATAGGCGCGTCCGAGTGCCTTATAGGTTGCCATCAATTCATCGGGCGTGGCAGACTGTGACACTATCGCAAGATCTGCCGCTTTCGTGAGTGCAGCAATGGCTTGTTCATGTTGGCGCAACGCCGCATACATCTGTCCAAGCGCGAAGTGCGGATAGTAATCATCCGACGCCAAATCAATAGCACGCCGATACGCTACGATTGCCTCTGTACTTTTACCGAGTCGCTTGTAGATGTGCCCTAGAATCAGCTGTAGGTTCGGATTATTCGGTTGGGCCCCTACCTCCGCTTGATAATCAACAATCATCTGGTCTAAGCCTGACCTTTCAAGGTAAAGCTGATACAAGCGGTCAAACGTGCTGCCTTCTTTCGGTTTGCGCTCCAGCATCTGCTTGTAGCGTTCCACAATTTTTTCATCAATCGCCCCATCTTGGGCATGGACAATCGATAAGAAAACTAATACGAAATAGAAAAGAAATAGAACAAAGACTGTCGGTTGTTTGTGACGTTCAAACATGAGATTCCCTCCTTTGGAGAATGGTTTGAATCGGACCGCCCGTTGGTTCCTTCACAATATCTGTTAATAGTTCGTTTTCGCAATCACCATAACCCACCATTAAGTATAACAAATACGTTGATACACTACAAAACAGTTTCTATCTCATTTGACGATATTTCTCTTTAACATTATCTTATCTTAACCTAAGTTGCTAGTTATTGAAAATCCATCAGAACTGTAGGTCGAGATTCACATCTCGACACAAAACCGTCGATTTTGGAAAATCGACCTACAGAAATGATACAATTTGCACAGGGATTAGGGGCTATTGGTTGGAATAGGACCACTACTAGCAACTTGCGTTATCTTAATGATCTCCCACATCGTCACTAACTTCCCACCGGGTGCAGCAGGCGCAGGATTGATGCCTGCCCTTATTTTTTCCGCATCAAAGCATCTATCCACTTCGTAATCCGCCGCTCCCCCTGACGAAACCCAAAGGTGAACCGGTTATGTCCTTCCTAAGATTAGTAACGGATGGAAGCAAGATTCGCATGACACACAACAACAATTGTGCCAAAAATTAGGCCAAAATGACATATCATTGCCATCCAAATTGCCCGACAGAAAACTATGTCATAATGACATACAATAGATTAGACGACAAGCGGTAAAATTGTCCCCGAGTTCTTCATTTACAATAGATCCCATCGCCCAAACCCTGCTGTAACCCGCATCTTAACAGGATGTGGGGCTATCTTCCCTTTTTCTTTTACCTCAAAAACAGAGTTTGGCATGACACTTGCGCTATAGTGGATTGTTCGAGTAACAACACTCATAAAACTAATAGGAGTTACGCACTTCGGTAAGGAACAACGATCGTTGTTCCCTATGAACTTCTTGATGGTGCCTTTGCTGTAGTTGCCCGATTCATCGGGCGTATCGGGGCAAGGATGCCCCTCCCACATCTATCGGCGATGAATCGCCGAACTACAAGGCGTTGGGCGTTCAACTGCGTAAGTCCTAACTATAGTGGACCTTAGAATTAATGGGACACTCCAACCTCCCGTTGGGTAGGCACCCCCCTTTATCCCCCCGCTAGCGGGGGGATAAAGGGGGGTGCCGATGCGGTGCGGTTAGAAACCGCACCTACCGGAGGGCCCAAGTGTTTGTTTATTTTTTGAATTCACTATAATCACAAACCAGAATAACAGGAGGAACAAAAAATGAGAAGTCTAGCCACTAGACCGATACAAGATCTTTTTAGCATTCACAATGAGATGAGTCGATTGTTTGACCACTGGTATAAACCCGCACGCTATCGTGCAGAGGGCGAAAATTTGGATTGGGCACCGGTCGTTGACATCCTAGAAGCGGACGAGCATGTTGAGATCCGTGCCGAGATTCCGGGACTTTCTGAGAAGGATGTCCAAGTTTCCGTGACGGATGATATTCTCACACTCAGAGGTGAAAAAACGCCGGCAAGCGAAGATAAAGACCAAAAGTATCATCGCGTTGAGCGGAGTTACGGCCGTTTCCAACGGTCTTTTACATTGCCGGCGAACTTGAATCCTGAAGATATCAAAGCCAAATTCACGCACGGCGTGTTGACCGTATCCATTCCAAAAGTAAAAGCGGTTGAACCCAAAGAGATTCAAATCAGTGTCGAATAATCACTTGATTTGAAAAAAAGCGTTCTGTGTATAAACATAGGACGCTTTTTTTATGTCTAATGTGCCGTACTTTTTTGAAACTTTCATTTAGATAGCGGTGTGTTTTGAACCAGAAAAGGAGGGTCTAAAATGTTTAAGTCACATTCAACCAAATGGATAATTTCACTCGTAGTTATAGCATTAATAATCACTGTCGGTGCAACGATCAACACAGATAATCCGACGTTTACCCCTCAGACCGCAATTGGTCAAACCAACGATAGTTTTAATCAGGATTTTGAATACTTAGAACGGGCAAACCGTGCATTCATTGAAGTGGTAAATCGCGCCAAACCTGCTGTTGTGCAAGTTACTACAACTCGCTTGGTTTCAACACGCCAGGGGTCTTCTGATTTTTTCGGTGATGATTTATTCGAGTTTTGGTTCGGGCCCCGAGAGCGTCGCGAACCGCAAAATCAAGACGAATCTGAGGCGCAAGAAGAAGTGCCCGGTGGGCTCGGATCTGGTGTTATTGTTAGCGAAGACGGCTACATCTTAACGAATAACCACGTCATTGAAAGCGCAGAGGAGATTGCGGTGGTATTGTCGAACGGACGCAAATATCAGGCGGAGGTTGTTGGAAAAGACGCGGGGCGTCAAGGAACAGATCTCGCCGTCCTGAAGATTGATGGAAAAAATCTACCTGTTTTGCCCATTGGAAACTCAGAGGCACTTCAGATTGGAGAGTGGGTAATTGCCATTGGAAGTCCATTCAAACTCGCCCAAACGGTAACACGTGGGATGGTCAGCGCGAAAGGACGTTCAATAGATGATATTCCTATCGTTAGATATGCCGATTTCATCCAGACTGATGCTGCAATCAACCGCGGTAACAGCGGCGGTGCTCTCATTAACATCCGTGGTGAATTAATTGGGATTAACACGGCAATCGCCACCGGCGGTGGACTTTCACAAAGCAACGCCGGGGTGGGATTCGCCATTCCGAGTAATCTCGCACAACAGATCATGACCCAGTTAATTGAGAAAGGGGAAGTTGAACGCGGTTGGTTGGGTGTTTCGCTTCAACCTATTAACTATGATTTAGCAGAGAAGTTAAAACTTGGGGAACCGCGTGGTGCCTTGATTGTAGAGGCGATCAATGGGATGCCCGCAGAAAAAGCCGGTATTCGTCGTGGGGATGTGATTGTCGAATTCGACAAGATAACCATCCGTGATAGTAATCATCTCATGCACGTTGTCGCTGCAGCAGGTGTCGGCAAAACGGTTGAGGTTAAAGTGATTCGCGATGGAAAAGAAAAAGCGTTGAGGGTCAAGCTTGGAAAGCGTACTCAGGAAGTTGCTGAAAGGTCAGGTGGACGCTTTATTCCCGATGAAAATGACGCGGAAGCATTTGCGGGTATTCGAGTAGAGGGCTTGACCGACGAGCTAGCAGCGCGATATGGATATGAAGGCGAGACCGGCGTGATTGTCGCCGCGGTTGAACCACGAAGCTCCGCCGCTAGAGCAGGTATCAACATCGGAACCCTAATTCAGGAAATTGAAGGGGTAGAAATTTCGGACCGGAAAGACTACCGTGAGCAGATTGAAGCAGTTAAGGATAAATCAAAGATTCTGCTATATATCCGACAACCAAACAATAGGGGTGCTGCATTCGTCACGCTGGAAAACCCGTCGAACTAGAGGAGCTGAAAACGGGAAAACGAGATAGGAGTAGGTAAAGAAGGATGGCTCAGAAGATTCAATATCGACAGTAATCTCGTTTTCTCCAGTTCAGTTTGCATCCTCCATATCATAAAGGTAACATCGGCACGAATGGGTTTCCGTGAACGGGATTTCGTCAGGATACGTTTCGTTGCAATGTGGCATCGCTTCGGGGCAACGCGGATGAAAATGACAGCCTTTTGGTGGATTAATCGGGGAAGGTACATCCCCTTCAAGCTGAATCTTTTCGATACCCGTCTCTGGATCGATTTTGGGTACAGCCGATAGCAACGCACGGGTATAAGGGTGCTTGGGTTGATCAAAAATCTCTTCGGTAGTTCCCCGCTCAACGATTCGGCCAAGATACATCACCGCTACTTCGTCCGCGAGATACTCCACGACAGAGAGGTTGTGGGTGATAAACAGGTAGGTCAGATTTAAGTCGTCCTGAAGTTCCTTGAGCAGGTTCAAAATCTGCGCTTGCACGGAGACATCCAGCGCGCTCGTCGCCTCGTCGCAAACGATAAATTCGGGTTCAACGGCCAAGCACCGGGCGATGCCGATCCGTTGGCGTTGCCCACCTGAGAACTCATGAGGATAACGACTGACCATGTCAGGGGATAGACCGACACGCTGCATCAGTTCGCGCACACGGTCTTCCCGCTCCGAACGATTCGCTCCAATACCGTGGGCTATCATGCCCTCCTGAATCGTCTGACCGACCATTGCACGCGGATTCAGCGATGAGTAGGGGTCTTGGAAGATGATCTGAAGTTGTCGTCGATAGGGATGAAGTTCAGATCGATTCAACTGCGCTAGGTCAACGTCATCGTAACGGATTTCCCCTTGAATTGGAACGCCAAGCCGAAGTGCTGCTTTACCGAGCGTTGTTTTCCCACACCCAGACTCCCCAACAAGGGCGAGCGTTTTCCCTTTAGGAATGGTAAGACTCACCCCATCCACCGCATAGACATAACCTACTGTCCGCTTGAGTATGCCCTTTACGATTGGAAAATGGACGCGAAGGTTGTTCATCCGAATGAATGGTTCGCCGGCGATGTCAGGTTGGGAAGAAGTAGCAGGCACTACAGTCGCTGAAGTTGGGGCAGCAGTAATCTCTGCTGCATCATCGGTGCGATTAAAATCAGGATTGTAAAGGTGGCATGCGGTGTGGTGTCCCCCCTCAATTTCAATTGACGGTGGCAACATAGTATCACAACCGTTCATGACTTGAGGACACCGATCAGCAAAGCGACACCCATCAGGGTATCGCGTCGCCTGCGGGACACGCCCTTGGATTGTTTGCAAGGAATCGCCGCGCTTTTGACGCGAGGGGAGGGAGTCAAGCAGCTTAGTCGTGTAGGGGTGACGGGGATTGTGGTAAAGCGTTCTCCAGTCGCCGGTTTCGACAATTTTCCCGGCGTACATGACGGCGACACGGTCTGCCATTTGGGATACGACACCGAGGTCATGGGTAATCAGCAGCACTGCCATGCCAAACTCATATTGGAGCTGCTTAATCAGTTCGAGAATCTGTGCCTGAATCGTAACGTCCAATGCGGTCGTCGGCTCATCAGCGATAAGCAAGCCCGGGCGACACGACAGCGCAATCGCTATCATCACACGCTGTCTCATACCGCCCGAAAGCTGGTGGGGGTATTCCTCAAAACGCCGCGCGGGTTCAGGGATGCCGACCAGATCTAACATCTCGATAGCAGCGTCCTTCGCGGCTTTCCCGGCCATCTCTTGATGCTGCTGAATCGCTTCCAGAATTTGATTCCCAACGGTAAACACAGGATTGAGACTGGTCATCGGTTCTTGGAAGATCATCGCAATCTCGTTACCACGAATCTTTCGCTTCTCTACCTCCGGCAATCGGGTGATCTCCCTACCTCTATAATGAATCTCGCCCCCGGCGATAAATCCCGCAGGCTGCGGCACGAGCTGACTGATTGACAATGCGGTCACACTCTTACCGCAGCCGGATTCCCCTACGATTGCGAAAATCTCGTTATGCTGAATTTCAAAGGACACACCATCGACAGCAAGGGCAAGCCCTTCCGCAGTGCGAAAGTAGGTCTTGAGGTTGTCAACGCGCAATAGGGGGTTACACGATTTTCTCATGCTGACACACTTTCAATTGATTTTAATTTCCGAAATGCTTTCAGCAGTTGCAGCTTCGCCAAATTTCAGCAACCATTTGGCACCTCTGTCAGAGAATTCTCTGATCGGTGGTAAGAAACCGATGTCATCGTTCTGTTTTTTCATTCGCCCCGATCACCTCGAATTTCAGAAAAATGTCTGAGATGTCAGGTCATTGGGATACCCGGCAAACGGCTCCCGATCCGGCGTCACAGTACCAGAAGCACCCATTCCAGCGGGTCATGCCGTGCGGTTCTGGATGTGGTTCAGGAATTTCGATCTTATCAATCGTCGAACCATCTTTGAGACTCATACGATAGAAGGCACGGTAGTTTGTCTCAACGCACCAGAGATCGTCCCCCTCCCACGCGAGACCGTGCGGACGGACGCCGGGAGCCGGGAAAGAGTGCAGGACAGCGAGATCGTTTTCCGGGTCTAGCTGGTAAACGGTCGCTGATGGGGGCACTGCCATCCACAACTTGCCATCGCGCCACTCCAATCCGTGGGCTCCTGACTTCTGAGCTCCCTCCGTTGGATAGGAGGCAAGCGTTTTTCCAGTTTCTGGGTCAACTTTTAGAATCGCCGGACCGTCGGCTTCTATGCGTGTCGGGACAAAGGTTGATGCGAGCCAAAGGTTCGTACCGTCCACCGTAACACCGCTCCCGTGTTCGGAGTCGGTGTCAATAGCCTTCAAAGTTTCGCCTTCATAGGAGACGAGGAGGGCTTGATTGGAAACCTGATCCAGAAACCAGATCCCTTCTTCTGTGGCTTGCATACCGTTTGGCTGTGGCCCCGGAAAGTCAAACATCTTCTCTATCTTAACTGCCATAAGGAATTCTCCTTTATTTATAGTGGATACTAGAATTAATGAGACACTCCAAACCGCACCTACCGTTCCCGTTTGGTAGGCACCCCCTTTATCCCCCCGCTAGCGGGAGGGATAAAGGGGGGTGCCGATGCGGTGCGGTTGGAAACCGCACCTACCGGGGGCGAAAGTGTTTATTTATTTTTAGAATTCACTATAGTTTGTGAACATATTGGCATTTTATAACAAATAGGTATCCGCGTCAATCGAATTATTCTATAGTAACCTAATCCGCTTTAACAGGGAGGGATTTACAGTACGACCCGTGACTGCTTCCCACCGTGGATGCTCGGCTCTGCACACAACCGCTCGCGGAGGTGATGCAAGCCCGCATGAACCTCCGGATGCGTCGCCTCAGATAGCCCAAGCACCTCGGATAACAGCCGCCGATCCAACTCCTGACGCACTGCATCTTCGAACATCTGATTGAACGGGAGCATCTTTTTATGCTTCATCTCCTCAAAGATCTGCTCTGCGTTCTGCAAGGCGGCTTGATCCAACTGACGCATATCTAACGTAGGCATTGAATGTAAAAGTGTCAAGCGAATTGCACCTCGACCCGACTGTCGCTTGTTACAATGCCTCCAGTAGCATAACAATCCCAACGTTGAATTACTCCATAACATCCAAACGTATTCATACAACGAATCCTCAAACACAACGTTAGGAAGTAAACTCATACCAATCGTGGGCTTTTCTGTGAAGAGCACCGATAACGAATTTGCATTAAAACGTAATCCTACATTTTGGTGAATGCGACTATTCCTTTCCAATACCTGTTGGGCTTGGTCCCAATAACCGGACCGAATGATGCCGTGGCAGTCCGGCTCAACTACCATGGTCCGCTGCACATCTGATGTTACGCGTCGTAGCCCTAGATGCTCGTCTGTATCGGAGTAGCCGTCTTCTATATCAAACGCCCCTCGTGCTCCTTGAACCCTTGTATCATCAAAGCTGATCATCGCCATATCACCAACAGAGCAGATCGAAATTTCGAGAGGTTCGCGCTGTCCTGGTAACCAGATATTCCCATTCGCTAAATGGTAGGCGGATTGTATCAACGCAAGATCTTTAATACGTGAAGTGCTCCATATTTTTTCTAATGGACAGTTTAAGGCGTACCCCACTATCTCATCTCCCACCTTGATAGGATTTCCACCAATCGGTGGGTCTTCAAACTTTCTGATCTCTTGGAGATACTGAATCCGCTTGGCTATTTCAATCGCCTCTAACTGGCTATTTGGCCTGCGGCGTAGACAGACAAAGGTGCCGCGACCCGTATTTTCTGTCCTCCCTTTGAGGGCAACGACGAGGCACTCTGCCATATTCGTATCCGCGGAGAAAGCGCAGTTTTCTGTTTTTGCGTCGGCAATGGTGACAACGGTTACATTGTGATAAGTCGTCGCCCATAGGTTTCGTACTCTCTGCCAGTCGGGAGAAATCAGCACGGTCAGGGGAAGCACGAACCCCATTGTGGGCGGATGCAGGTCTGCATCTTTACCACCATTTTTTAGCATCCGATCCGCGAGGTCAACAAAGTATGAGCCGAGGCCAGCTTTACCGTTTGCGATGGAGGTATCTATGCTTTTGAGCGATGTTTTCATTTCCTCGGCAACATTTTCATCCCTATCTCCAAACACGGTCGTTGGCACATCGGGGTTATCGGAATTATTGTTCGCTCCCATTCGTGTAAAGGGTGGATTATCAACGACGATATCAAACTCGCCGTGTCGAAATTCTGGTCCTTGGGTATCGTCTTGGCTGTTATCCCCTTGAACCCGCTCTGTGTTTATTAACCCCAGTGGCAATGTCGCTTCTGGATTCTCTAGTAAATCCAGAGCCCCTATTGCATATTTGCCATCCTGTCGTTGTGTGCCGTATGCCATCGTGTGAATGCGGGTCTTTCCAATTTTGACATCGGGGTAGGTACTCGCAATAATTGAGGCGGTGAGGTGGCTGGCGTTGGGCATAATATCAGCTCCGACAAGGTTATTTTCTACCATTTGCCGGTGAATGTCTTTCCCGCTTCCACCTGCTTGTTCATGCAACCCCAATATCCGCTGGTAAAGTCCGTTTAGCAGTGCGCCGGTGCCACAGGCGAAATCAGCGACCTTTGGGAAGGTAGGTAATCCTTCCTCTAGAGTAGGCTGCCCGTCGGGTAAAACGAGGGCAGAGAGCAGCGCAACGGATTCGGGGCGGGTATAGTTCGCCTTGATGAACCGCCGATCAACAATCAACCGTTGAAAGACGATGCCCGCTAATTCGTGTACCTGCGCCAACCCTCTCGCTATCAGTTTCTGGGTGGTGTCGCGTAATGTGTATAAGACCTGTCCAACCAATCTATCGTCTGTCGCCAACACCTCTTTCGTCAAACGATAGGCGACATCAAAGATGGGGCGATAGTTTACCCGTCGAATGACCTCCCACGCATTCAAGACTTCATTGGTGTTAAGCTGTTCGCCCACCGTTTGAAGTTGGACGAGGGAGGGCACTGTGTCCATTCCCGGGGTCCCGGCGAGGGCACTCTGAAAAACGAAGGCGTTGGTAATGATTAACATCGCCATCCGATAGGTCTGTTCACCCGCCTCTTGATAGAGGATTTTCTCAATAGTTTCTGCGATCTGGGGGCGTGTCTTTACGGCGGCGGCGAGGAGGATTGCGGCTTCATTTATGCCGCCCTCTAAATCTTCGGCGGCTTGGACAACCTTGGAAATGGGGATAGCACCGATTCGGAGGGCGGTGGCAACATCACTGATATTGCCTGTAATCCACCCGTTATTGGGGAAACGGTGGGGTTCATCAACACTGAAAAGGGCGTAATGAAGGTCATCGGCATGTCGGAGGGCCGCAGCGATCTCACCGCTGCGGAGTTGTCGAAACCGATGGGGCACCCGTAACGCTACGGCAGTTTTCACTACCTCAAACGATGCCAAGCGTTTTCTGAGTCGTTCTTTCGCTTGCTTTTCGCCCTCCAAGTTCGGTGAGCGGGGGTGGTCAATTTTTACCTCTATGACCACGGGCTCTTTGCCGGTTTCTGTTACGGTTATATCGGGACGTTTGGCTTCGCGTAGCAGTGTTTCCTGTGATGCAATGTGCCAGGTGTTTCTGCGCTCCCGTAATATGTCCGCTATGTAGACCGAGATTGTGTCCTCAATCTGCATCCGTTTCTCCGTCTTTTTTCTCGCCGGTATAGATGTACAAACTATGACGATTGTGATTCCGGTAGGGAACGCAGATCTGCGTTCCCTACGATTGCTGTTGTAGGTTTCTTTACATGAGCGTGTTTCTCTAGGGATTGTGCTTGAGTGCCCGATCAAGGACTTCATCCACATGATCAACAAATATGAACTCAAGTCCCTTCTTAGCATCGTCGGGCACCTCAACGAGATCTTTCTGGTTGCGCTCAGGCAGGATAACAGTCTTAATCCCCGCCTGTTTAGCGGCGAGGGTTTTCTCCTTCAAGCCACCAATCGGTAGTACACGCCCCCGCAACGTAATTTCGCCGGTCATCGCAACTTCAGGGATGACGCTATGTCTCGTCGCTAGAGAAGCGAGTGCTGTGGCGATGGTGATACCGGCGGAGGGACCATCTTTCGGACTAGCTCCGGCTGGCACATGAACGTGGATGTCGTGCTTTTGGAAGAAATCGGGGTCGAAATGTAACGTCTCCGATTGAGATTTGACATAACTCAGCGCGGCTTGGGCGGATTCCTGCATCACATCACCAAGTTGACCTGTGAGAAGTAGTTTTCCCTCACCAGCCATGCTGGTTGCTTCGATAAATAGGATCTCACCCCCATAAGCGGTGGCGGACATACCGGTGACAACCCCAATCTCTTCCTTCCGTTCAGCAATTTCAGAGAAGAATTTGGTGGGTCCCAGATAATCCGGCACATCGTCGCTGGTCACATCGGTTGGCATATCTTTTCCTTCAGCGATCTGGCGAGCAACCTTTCGGCAAATTGTCCCCATCTCACGCTCAAGATTTCGGACCCCCGCTTCACGAGTATATTTGTCGATTACCTGATGAATCGCGTCATCCGCGATTGAAAGCGCGTCCTCCCCAATGCCGTGCGTTTCGAGTTGGCGCGGGATGAGGTACTGCTTGGCGATCATTAGTTTCTCGTTGGCAGTATAGCCGGGGAGTTCGAGGATTTCGAGACGATCAAGCAAAGCTGGAGGAATCGTGTGAAGCTGATTAGCAGTGGTAATGAACATGACCTTCGAGAGATCGAAGGCGACCTCAAGGTAGTTGTCTACAAAGTCAAAGTTCTGCTCCGGATCGAGTACCTCAAGCAGGGCAGCAGCGGGGTCACCACGGAAATCTGAACCGAGTTTATCAATCTCGTCTAACATAAAAATTGGGTTATTGGATCCTACCTGACGTAGACTCTTTACAATACGCCCCGGCATTGAACCGATGTAGGTGCGTCGATGTCCTCGGATTTCCGCTTCATCGTGAACCCCACCGAGTGAGATTCTAACAAATTTTCGCTCCATCGCTCTGGCGATTGACGCCCCCAACGAGGTTTTGCCGACTCCCGGCGGGCCCACAAAGCAGAGGATGGGCCCCTTCATTTCTTCCTTGAGCATCCGCACCGCAAGGTATTCCAGAATCCGGTCTTTGACCTTTTCGAGATCATAGTGATCTTCATCAAGGATCTGCTTCGCGTGAGCGATATCGAGGTGATCTTGTGTGCTGACGTCCCAAGGTAAATTGATGAGCCAATCGAGATAATTTCGAGACACGGTTGACTCTGGGGAGGCTGAGTGCATTTTGGAGAGGCGATTGAGTTCTTTTGCTGCGACAGCGTGTACTTTTTCGGGCATGTTCGCCTTTTCAATCTGTTCACGCATCTCCTCAACTTCCAGCAACAGATCATCAGCTTCACCGAGCTCTTTTTGGATAGCTTTCATCTGTTCACGGAGGAAGTATTCGCGCTGTCCTTGGTTAATTACACCTTGGGCATCCGATTGAATCTTGCTTTCCAGTTCTAGCAGATCTAGTTCTTTAGTGAGCGAGACGATTAACTGAGCTAACCGATCCGTCGGAGAGATGGTTTCCAAGAGCACCTGCTTATCTTCAGGTTTGAGATCGAGCGTTGCGGCGATATAATCTGCGAGTCGTCCCGGTTCTTCGATATTGTCTGCGATAATGCTGAACTCTTCCTGATATCGTGACGAAAGCTCGACGATCCTCTCAAATAGAGAGTTAGCACTGCGCATCAGGGCTTCGACTTCAACAGTAGTTTCTTCCTCTTTTTCTTCAATGATCTGCACACGCCCTTTGATAAATGGATCGGTCTGTGTAATCTCTCCAATCTGAACCCTTGCGCGTCCCTGTGCGAGGAACAAGACATTTTCATCCTCTTTGCGACACTTAATAATATAAATCTGGGTCCCAACAGGATTAAAGTCTTCAACCGTCAACACCGCTTTGTCTTCCTCCGACTGAAGCTTAAAGATGCAGAGCAGCCGCGAACCATCAATGAGTGCTTCATCGACAGCCGCTGTAATGCTCTCCCCCGATAACACAACGTGATGCGGCGGAAACGGGGGGACCGGCGGCATATACGGAAAGATAACTAGATCGCCTGGAACAGGAATAATTGGCAGTTCTTTCGGTGCTTCAACGTTCGTTTCTTGTCTGTTTTCATCTTTCGATGCCATCATCAAGTTCCTTTCGTTCTGGGTTTTCAGTTGCTCCCACCTCTAGCTCTTGCTTGGCTTGGACGACAATCTCTTTCGGTTTATTTACCCGTGCCTTTGGGATATGGATTTCAAGAAAACCGTTTGTATAATTTGCAACCGGTTCCACCTCATCCGCCAAGATATTCGGCAATACAATCGATCGCTCAAAGGGACCGTAGTTTAATTCAGCTTGATGGTAGTGTTCTTTTTTTAGGGCGGTTCGTTCTTGTCGATATCCTTTGAGGGTCAAGACATTTCGATTCAGTTGGATTGTTAGATCTTCGTTCGGTTCTATGCCCGCAATTTCAATTTTAACAACAAAACTATCAACTGTCTCATAAATGTCCATCGGTGGTCGCCAATGCGCTGTCTCAGTTGTTAAATCCTGGGACGGCTCCATAAAATCATCGAAAAGACGGTCAATCTCTTCCTGCATTTGAAAGAAATGGTCAATGAGTCGGTTCGGGTTTGATTTCACCTGTTTATCCTCCTTTCATTGATTTGAGTGGACTACAACAGTATAGTGTGGGTGTGGCACTTTGATTGGGAGATCAGCTGAACGGAGCGAAATACTGATTACGCGGAAACTCTCGGAATATGGATCCCTTTTTGGATTTCAGCAGCTCTTCAATGAGGGGACTTTCATGTACGTCCATCCATTCGCTCTTTCCTAATTTGGCTCATGTTAAGAAATAGTGCAAAGAAACCGAGTTTGACCCCCCTGACAAGGGGGGCAGCGAAGGCCCGCCTTTGCAGGGGGGTTAGAAAAACTCGGTTTCTCTTCGCATTTTGCACTTCCTTTTAATATGAACCTCCTATTTATAGTGGACCTTAGAATTAATGAGACACCCCAATCTCCCGTTGGGTCGGCACCCCCCTATTTCCACCCGCTTGCTTTCCCCCCTGCTTGCGGGGGGGACTAAGGGGGGGTAGAATAAAGGGGGGTGCCGATGCGGTGCGGTTACAAACCGCACCTACCGGGGGGCGAAAGTGTCTATTTATTTTTAAATTCACTATAAGCAAAGCGAGGTCTAGCCTACACGGTGATATCCATGACCATCACCCGTGATTTTATACAGGGCATCCGCCGCCCAAAAATGGATGTCACCATCCAAATCCTCCAAAGCTGTCTTAAGAACCGGTACAGCTTTTTGGCTCTTCGCTTCGCCAAGTGCTTTGAGGATGTCGATCCGCAACTTTTTCTCCGACTGACTCGCCTGAAGAGCCTCCAACTTTGCAGAAAGTGCCGCTACCGCCGCATCATCCCCAACCTTTCCAAGGGCAAGTGCTGCATCCTGACGGAGTGCGATAACATTAACATCATTGTTGAGTGTCTCTGCAAGGGCTGGTACAACAGATGGATCACCAAGGTCGCCTAGTCCCTGTGTTGCCCAACGTCGCACGTCAGCGTTGGCTTCGCCATCACCTAGCATCTTCTTTACGAGATCGTCCTTGAATTCACTGAGTTTGCCTTCACCGACACCGAGTGCCGTGTGTTGGCGAATCTGCACGATTGGATCGGCGAGCAGTTTTCTGATTCTCGGTATAACGTCCGGGTCATCGGATTTTGCGAGGGCATTCGCAGCGTATGCTTTTACGGGCCACTCCTCCAGCGGATCTTCAATTCGCTGAATCATCTTGGGTGCAACAAACGTAGGCAGTTGAAACGGTTTTGTAGCTATGACAAAGTTTTCCCAACCCCAGTTGTGTTTTGGAATTTTTTTGCCATCTTTGTCCACTATCGCAATGACATATTCGGATTCGTCAACGAGTCGCCTTCCAAATGCTTCAGCAGCACGTTGGTCTTTAATATTGGCAAGTGCTATGGCGGCTTTTACGCGAGCGGAAAGCTTCGCAAGTGCATCCCAACGGGCATCCAGTTCTAGGCTTTGGTCTTCGAGGATTTCAATCAGTGCCGGCACAGCTTTTGTGCTCTTCAACTCTCCGAGTCCCGTAACAGCGTTCGTGAAAATAGCTCCTCTTTCCGTATCTGTCTCCAAAATGTCGAGAAGCACTGCTTCGGCTTTCTCGCCTCCGATTAGTCCAAGTGCGGTTACGCAAGCCGCTTTTACCGTTTTATCTTCCAGAGGTGCGTAAAACATTTCAATGAGTTTATCGACCGCCCTAGCTTCTCTGATAGCACCTAACGCGGTAACCGCCTGTGCTCGGACTTCAATATGTTTGTCATCCAGAGCAGCAAGGAGTGGTGGAGCTGCGCGTTCATCAAGCAGCGTACCTAGTGCTGTTGCGGCACTTGCACGGATTGACTTGTACTCATTTTTGTCCTCAAGGATTTCGATCAATATTTCAAGAGATTTCCGATCTTTGCTGAGTCCAAGCCCAAGCACCGCTTCCTTACGAATAACATAGTTTGGATGTTCCAATTCAGCGGTCATTGCATCCACCGGTGAATCGTCGTTTTCCTCAAGCCTTCCCAACGCAAACACCAGTTGCCATCGTGTCCATTCATCCTGCTCAGATTTGAGCGCATTTATTATAGATTTCGCTGTCACCGCTCTGCCAAGCTTGGTTAAGGAGGTAATCACCTCAGTCTGAACAGATAGGACTTCCTCTTTCTCTTCAAATGTTCCCCATCCCTTTTTCAGGACATCAACCAATCCAGCATCGGCAAGTTCAGCCGGTAACTCACGTAGTGCGATGGCTGCTTGCTTGCGTGCTCCTTCAAATTTATCCTTTTTAAGTGTTGTCAGCAAAGGATTTACCACTTTATCTCCTTTGATTTTGCCCAAGGCAACCGCAGCCTCTTGACGTACAATCCCTTGTTTATCGTTCCTGAGTGCTTCGATCAGGGGATCAACAACAAATTGACCACCAACATCTCCCAGAGCAAAGGCAGCACTTTTACGCACCGCAGCGCGTTCATCTTCTTTGAGCGCATCAATTAACGGCTGCACAACTGCGTCGCCTTTAATTTTGCCGAGTGAGAGCGCGACTTCACTACGAACCAGGCTCGGAATTGGTTTGAGCTCACCCCAGGTTCGGTAATCGGGTGGTGTGTATTCGCCCGTCCATTCAACCCCTAAGTTGGTGATGGCTTCCTTCAACCGTGCGAGGGTGTTGTACTGTCTTTTCAGGTGTCTTTGGAAGTCTTTGATATCTTCATAGCGTGTTCCCAGAACCCATATAAGGGCAGGAACAGATTCTGGTGCCTTGATTTCTCCTAAAGCAGCCACAGCTCCTTTGCGGAGGGCGGGGCTAGTTTCATCACTTAACATTAAGAGCAGCATCGGCTGCACCGCTTGGGCAGCGGCGAGTCTCGTCAATGCGGACAGTGCAGCACTCCGCACCGTTTCACGTCCTCGTTTGTCCATCGCCATTGTAATCAACTCTTGAATCGCTTCATCAGTACCAATTTGGATTTCACCGAGCGCGGTAGCAGCGTTGGCAGCAGTTGTGTCATCCAATTTCAGTCCCTGAATTAGCGCGTCGCGTGCGATGTTATTGGTACCACGCCCTCTTAAAGCACTAAGGGTTTTGGCAGCGGCTGCTCTGACATCTTTTCGCGGATCGGTCATCAACGCCTCACTCAATCCATCTACCGACCGTAAATCAATGATACCTGCTAGCACCTCTGCACTCCGAATCCTGACATCATCCCTCGGATCTTTCAAGGCATCAACAAGCCCCGGAATGGCAACACCTTTCATTGCTTGCAATGCAGCACCTGCACTCGTACGGAGGTCATCATTATCGAGCAGACTAATCAGGCGAGGAATTGCTTCTTCTGCTTTTAATGCGCCGAGTGCTTCCGCTGCAGCAGCCTGTGTGTTAATGCGATGATTTTTACGCCGAGTTGTATCAATATATGCGTTTGCGAGGTATTGGTACTCCGATGTGAGTTGGAGAAACTCAACCGAATTCTCATCTGGAAGGACATTTTGGGCACCGGAGTCGAGCACTTCAATTAGAGGCGCGATAGACACGTTACCAATCTCCGTCAGTGCATTGATCGATGCAGTTCTGACATGTGCATCCAAGTCCGCCAACAGGTGTATTAGTGAGGGGAGAGCCTCCTCTGCTTTAAGTTGACCCATCAATTTTGCTGCATGCATCCGCACCTGTCCGGCATTGGTTTGCGTTGCTAGCTTGAGGGCAGGCACGATTGGTTCCTCCCTAAGCCTCTCTAGTGCAACGATTACGCTGTAAAGCACATAAGGGGATTCATTCTTATTTTTCAGGATCGATTCAAATGTGGGGATCAGTTTCGGGTCTTCCAAATCCCCCAGATGTTTGACAGCTCCTTTCCTAATATCAGCATCCGGGTGCTGCGTTGCGCTGATCAGCAGGTCGGACACTATCTGGGTATCGCCCAGTTTTTGAATTAGCATCATCGCCGCACCGCTAGCCGTCGGGTCGAAGCATTTCTCAGCCTCCAAGAGTCCTACGATGACAGCAGAGTCGGGCTGATTGACCAGTTCTGAGGGGAGATTGGCACTTTTTTCAGCAGCTGCAGCAAGCCCAGTCGCAAGGAGCCCAGCAATTGAATTTCTGGACCGGATGAGCCGCTCCAAGCGATCGAGATCGTCGGAGTCCGGATCCTCTTGTGTCTCCAATGTTTTTATATCCTTATTGAGTGGCTGTAAATATTCAATAACATTTTGAATGGTTCCGTGCCAAGGGGTAGCGTCAGTACTCCACCCTGAAGCAGTATGTAGCTGAAGTAACGCTCGCAGCGATCGCGTTTCTGGAAGGTCGGGCGCGGTTTCTATAGCACTCCGGGCGGCGGCGTAATCCGCTTTCGCAATGGCTATCCTTGCTTCAAGGATGTTTTTATCTTCCTTCTCAGCGCAGCCGGTGAGAATACCGATTGCTAGTACAAAACCGATAAATAGAACTAATTTTTGCTTCATTTTTTATCTCCCTTTTTTAATGTGTAGTGCAAAAAACGTAAGACATAAAGCGTAAATTCTTGGGAATTCGATTGATTTAATTTCCTGCAATGACTAGCTTTGTCAGGTCAGCAAACGGGTATATCTTTTGTGCGATAGCGTTCAATAGCGCGAGTCGATTAGATCGGACAGTAGCATCTTTCGCCATGACCATCACATCATCGAAGAACTGATCGATTGCGGGTTGAAGGTCACCAAGGTAGGTAAGCAGTCCCTCATAGTCACGTTTCTGAACGCATCGGTTTAACTCCGCTTCTGCGGCAGCCACAACTTTTCCTAACTGTTTTTCAGCCGGGTCCTGAAAAAGGTCGGACTGAATTTCTGTTGGTGGTGGGTCCGGCAAAATTCTCAGCACACGATTCAGTGCTGGATATATCCTATCAAAGTCCGGTTGTTCACGGAAAGTTTCGAGGACAGCCGCTCGCTCTAGAATATCAATCACATCCACCTCGTCTGTTGCAAGAACTGCATCAATAAGGTCTGGCGCATAGTTGAAGTCTGGTATGTAACTCCGTCCACCCAGAAGCACACCCATTCGCCCTTTGATAAAATCAAGTACAGCGGTCTTTGTATCTTCGACGCAATCCACCCGATATAGTTCAATCGCCTTCTCAATGACAGGAGTCAGCGGGAGGCGGTGGTTGCGCTCGTGGAGGATGCGTATTGTTCCGATTGCGTGTCGTCGGAGCGAATACGGATCTTGGGAGCCGGTGGGTCGCTCATTAATACCGAAGTACCCAACGATGGTGTCAATTTTGTCCGCGAGTGCGACGATTGTCCCGACATCGGTACGCGGCATAGGTGCATCAGCGGCAATAGGCTGATAGTGTTCCTCAATGGCCACCGCAACTGCAGCGGGTTCACCGGAATTTTCGGCGTAATATTTCCCCATAACCCCTTGTAGGGCTGGAAATTCAATTACCATCTGCGTTGTCAGGTCCGCTTTACAAAGCGACGCCGCTCGAATGATATGATCTTTGGCGTTTTCCTCAACGCCAATCCCCTCTGCGATGAATATAGCAAGTTCCTTCAATCGGGTGAGTTTATCGTGCAGTGAACCGAGTTTCACCTGAAAAACAACGTTGTACAGTCGATCTACTTTATCTGCGAGCGAGGTTTTCTGATCCTCGTTGTAGAAGAATGCTGCGTCGTTAAGTCGGGCATGTAAGACCCGCTCGTTGCCGTGGCGGACGCCGTCAAAGTTGCCGTCCGTCCCGTTGGAGATTGTTATGAACTTTGCTGCCAGTTTTCCATCATCTCCGTTCCGAGAGTCCGAGACCTGCCACATCGGAAAGTAGCGTTGCTGCGCCTTCATAGGAGTAATCAAAACTTCGGTCGGCAGAGAGAGATGAGATTCATTGAAACTGCCCGTAATTGCTTGGGGATTTTCTACAAGAAAATTGACGGTGTCCAGCAATTCCGAATCGATCGTGGTTAAACATCCTTCGGCTTTTAGGATGTCTGTGACTTGGTTCTCGATCTCCTTTCGCCGCTCCTCCTGATCGACAAGCACGTTGACCGCCCGTAGACTCTCAATATAGTCTTCAAGTGAAGCAGAGGCGAGTCCAACCGGTTCCGGGTTCAACGAACGATGGCCGTACGTCTGCCTGCCCGAGTGCAAAGTGTCCAGTTGGAAGTCCACTACCCCATCTCCCAGCAAAGCAACTAGCCATCGTATAGGACGCGCAAACCTCAGATTATCCCAGCGCATTGTTTTCGGGAAGCCTAGGGACTGGATCCACTCAGGGATCTCGGTTTTGAGAAAATCGTGGGCGGATTGACCTTTTTCCAGTTTGTCCGCAGCGACATATTCCCCACGCTGTGTCTCAACGATTTTTAGGTCTTCGACGTTGACCCCCTGTGTCTTTGCGAAACCGATCGCTGCTTTTGTGGGATTCCCGTCCGCATCGTAGGCGACGCGTTTCGGGGGACCGACCACCTCAGTGACCTGATCCGGCTGCAGAGTTGTGAGTCCCTTAACCGATAACGTTAACCGTCGCGGGGTTCCCAATGTATGGATGTCTTCAAACGGAAGCCGAGCATCTGTAAGCGATCGGGCAGCAACCTCCCGAAGCTGATCCAAGACCGGTGGGATATAGCCCGCGGGGATCTCTTCCGTTCCAATCTCTAGGAGGAAATCCGTAGACGCTTCGTTTCCAGTTGGCTCTTCAAGTGGTGTCTCTACCCTAGCGTCTAAAACCTTTTCTCCATCCAACCTTGCCCCTGTCTTGGGTTTCCAACGATTCAACAGTGGATGTCCCATCTCCTCACGTTGCACAACATAAGCGCGGGCCGTCCGCTGTGCGAGGCGGCGGACACGCTCAATGTAGCCCACACGCTCCGTTACACTGATGACGCCACGGGCATCGAGGACGTTGAAGGTATGCGAACACTTCAGAACATAATCCGTCGCCGGCAGTATTAAATCGGCTTTTAAGCAGGCTAACGCCTCTTTTTCGTAGGCATCAAAGAGGTTAAACAGCGTCTCAACGTCTGCGCTCTCAAAGTGGTATTTGGAGAACTCCACTTCGCTCTGGTGATACACGTCCCCGTAGACCAGTTGATCATTCCATTTGATGTCGAAGAAACTGCCGACATCTTGCAGATAGAGCGCGATGCGTTCCAGGCCATACGTCAATTCAGCGCAGATTGGATCTAACTCGATGCTACCCATCTGTTGGAAGTAGGTGAATTGTGTCACCTCGGCACCGTTCCACCAGACTTCCCAACCGAGTCCAGATCCCCCTAACGTCGGTGCCTCCCAATCGTCCTCAACGAAACGGAAGTCATTTTGGCGGGAGTCAATTCCCAGATGCTGTAGACTCTCAAGGTAGAGCGGCAGCACATCTGTCGGTGCAGGTTTAAGAATCACCTGATATTGGTAGTACGCCCCTAGCCGAAACGGATTTTCGCCGTACCGACCATCGGCGGGTCGCCGGGAGGGTTCGACATACGCGACCTGCCACGGCTCCGGTCCGAGGCAGCGTAGGAAGGTGGCGGGATTAAACGTGCCGGCGCCGACTTCAACATCGGTCGGCTGCTGAATGGTGCAGCCGTAATCTGCCCAAAACCGCTCTAAAGCGAGTATTATTTCTTGAAATGTCATCTTTATGATTTCCTATAGTATTTTTTGTTTTAAGATTAGACCTTACACACTTTAGTTCTAAGAATAGATAGGGACGCAGATTTCGCTGATTGTCGCAGATAAAAAGAAAAAAGTAGGACTTATGCAGTTGAATGCTAAAAGCCTCGTAGTTCGGTGATTCATCACCACCCAACACGTCTCACGCCCCCCGATGAATCGGGCAACTACAGTAAGGTGTTAGGTTGGTAGTAGGGCGATTTATCGCCCATCCCCCCTCAATCCCTCCCGCAAGCAAGGGAGAGGAGAACGCGCAATGAACGCGCTACTACAAACTGAAGTGCGTAACTCCTACAATAATTCTTTTACTTGCTGTCTTCTTTTCTTCCTGTGCACAGAATTATTCGTATTCGATAATTGCGGCGATTACCGCGGTAATCTCTTGCATAAGTGTTGCGCTGAGTCGGCCTCGTCTGCTAATAAAGCGTTTCACATCCACCCCCCGGATTTGCAGCGTGTCAACAGCTGAAATCTTTGTTAAGCCGTTGATGCTACTGGGCTCGATACGAACATGCCAGACGTTTCTCAAAAATCGGTCTTGCCAACCGGTGATTGGGGCAACCAACTTAATCGGCAAATGTCCCACGTGATCGGAACTGATAACTACAGCCGGACGGATTTTCTGAATTTCTGCGCCAATCGTCGGATCGAAGTTTAGATCCCAAACCTCTCCCCGACGCGGATTAGGTGGATTCGTATTCAACAAGATCTCCCCCTTCAAGTTCGCGCCATTCGGGATCGTTTTGGTAATAATCCGCCATTTGCTTCGCCTGTTCTCTCAACAGGCTGCGTCTCAAATCCGTTGGCAGTTCAAAGAAAGCGCGTCGTTCAATCAGCGACAGGGATGAAGCGGTCTCAAGTGTGTCGTTAAGGAGCTGTTCGGCTTCCTCCTCCTCTATCAATTCCTCGGAAAGTGCGCGAAACACCTGCTGATGAAAGCGTTTTGGCTTTTCTGGGGGTATTTCAATCGGTTCTCGCTTTTTCCAACCCAATTTGTTGATTTCCATGCACCACTGTGTATAGTAGGAGTCGGTAATAATCCGCAAATCCTTCAGTCGAAAAAGAATTGCTTGAATGCTCATTCCGTAACGCCACTTGAGGTACTGGAGCTCTTCTGACTGGATGCGGCTTAACTTCTTACCAACTTCCCGACGCAATTCCTCGGCGGGCAGAAGAAAAGCGGCACCGAATCGAAAAGCTGCTTTTTCCGCATTAACACCTTCACCCAATTGCAGGGTCAGATGTCCAAGTTCGTGCGCTATGTTGAATCGAAGCCGGTCTCCCGGTGTGCCTCGGCGTGTTGCGATCGCTGCCGATAGTACATTTTTGTCGTTATTGCGTACCACAGCAGAAATGCCATCGAAGGTTTCGATGGCATCAACCTCAATGATGTGGAGGCAGCGATCTTCAAGCACACTGACAAGGTTTGCAATTGGATCAATGCCGAGGTCCCACTGCTGGCGAAGCGCGAGGGCGGCACCCTCGGCGTCTTCTATTTTGGAAACAGGCAACCCTTGAATTGGGAGTTCAAGAGTTATGTGTTCACCCATCCGCTCCAGTAGGGAGACCCGTTTCTCCAACACTTCAGCGACAAGACTTTCTAGCTGTTCTTGTTCTTTCTTACCCATACGAGTGCGTTTTCGATAGGCAACCCACTCCACCTGGCAAGTTGATTCGCCCCACAACTGAGCGGATTTAACCCCCAATGCGGCAGCAATTCGATTGAGCGTCGTCACCTTGGCTTGCATCTTCCCGCGTTCATATTTTGATAGTGCTTGCTTGCTAACCAGTCCATCAATAGCGGCTTCTAGGTCGTCAAGCGACATGCCACGGGCAAGCCTAAATCGCTTCAATCGTTCTCCCAGCCTGATCGCAGTATCTCTTTGTTCAGTTGCAAGCTCTTCTTTTTCAATGTTCATTGAAGACGATCTCTGGCGTGTCGAGGGTTTCAGGATTTTACCGGAAGCCTTCATCACTCCAATTGTTGTGTCTTTGTAGTGCTCCAAAGCCGCCTCAGTGGCTTTGGCGTCTACTCCAACCACGTAGACAGGACCTCTGTACCCTCGAAGCTGCTGAGCGGCATCTGTAACAGTGTCGGCTGTTTCTACCTCAATGATTTGATGAGGCGTTTTGATATCGGGCCCTGGTCCTTGATTATAAGAAACGCCTTCCCGAGCCGCAATAAATTTGGCAATTTCGTCATGTTTGGTTGACATTATTTTGTCCTCACATGGATTCAATGAAGAATTGAGTTTACAAACAGCCCTCAAACCTGCCTAATTATGAATCAAACGAATTAATTTTTCAAGGGAAAAAAAGATCTAAGGAGAAGAGGGATTTCTTGCATAGTCAAAGTGGGAAAAGGAGGCAGATGCTAGAGAGGCAGTGGGTAACTATTGAATTGGGATTCAAAAATCAGTCGTCGTTATTGGTGTCGCATAGACTATCTTTGATATGGACTTCTGTGGGAGTTGGAGGGATGTTTCATCAATCAGATTTTTACTTTAGCCGGTCTAATCTTTTTTTCAACTCTGACCGATTAAAGCCTTTTATTCTAAACACCCAATCGACGATCTTCTCTTTAAACAGATTAAGGATTTTGGCACGTGTAGCCGGTAATCAACGCCGGTGCTTGTGTCACATCATGACACGCACCTGCCGTCAAGGTAAAACGCAAAGGGACAAACGCATCAGTCACCGCAGCATTGAGTTTCGTGGTAAAGCCGCCTTTACTCCGACCGAGGGCTGCTGATGGCTGACCGCCGTTTTTTTCGGGGCACCTGCTGCAGCAGCATGGGCCCGCACAATCGTTGAATCTATGAGGAGCGCGGAGAGTTCGCCCGCCTCATGGAAATGTTCATGGAGTTTTTCAAAGACCCCAGCATCGCACCATCTGCCGAAACGTCTATAGATGGCATTCCAATATCCGTAAACTTTCGGCAGTGACCGCCAGGTGGCACCTTCTTTTGTTATCCAGATGAGTGCCGAAAGGAAACGTCTACAATCGGCAGGGGTGCCGACATAGACGTTTGGCAATGTTTTCAAATACGGGTGTATGCTCTGCCAAGCTCCATCACTAAGCATCACAGGCAAGTCTTGAGGGGCATCTAGCTGTTGAGTTTTCATGCAACACAGCTTACAAAGACTTACTGAAAATGTCAATAACCTTACACAATGTAAACACAACCTAATCTTTGATTGTTAAAGAGATCGAATGAATATGGTCTCAACTCGGATACAACTTTATTGTAATATCCCGGTCTGTTTCTTTCATTATAATAAAAGTACTTGGGTTTGGAAATGCATGTTGAATCAAAAGAAGCACTTGGCAAGTTAACAAATAAAAAGTTTGAGATTTTCAGTTCATTCGGAAGATAAAACTGCGGCGCAACTTCGTTGAAGTTCTCAGCATATTTCTTAAGATATTCAAATTCATTACATGACGATTCCATTCGGTCAAGGTAATTTTCGTAAGCTTGCTGTTGTCCTGTCGATTCTAAGTATCTATAACGATTATGAGCTGAAGCGACAATTTCCCCTTTATCATTTCGCGTCAAGCCACGGGTATCTGTTAGCTGCCTCTTGATCGTTTCTTCACTACCAATAAAAGTTGGTTTAAGACGCCTTCTAACAGTTAAAGCGATAACCTGCTTCTCAGTGAGTATGGAATAAAGATTCCTGAGAGAAAATGCTAAAGTTGGACACAGAGATAAAGTCCTAAATTGCTTCTGTTTCTCGTTCTTTAATTCAACTTCCCAAATTGAAGAGTGTTTTCGCTTGAAAACTCGATAACCTTTGCTTCTGAAAAACGTCACAATAGCAAACTCTACGATTTTTGTGAAAATCGGAGCGTGTTCTTCAATAGTTATCTCGGCTTCCTCAAAAATACCAAGCAATGATTCACTAGTTGGACGAAGTTTCCAGATGTATAAGTCACCAGCAGATCTGTAGATGAAGAAATCCGGGGGCTTCTTATACCTATACAGATCATCTGAATACGCTGCCTTTAGCAAAGATAGCTTATCTTTATTAAAAACCACCTCTAAAAAATTGAGTGTCAATCCCTGTCCTACTGGCATAGATTCTTGGGCGGTACGTCGGGCAGTTGTGTTATATTTCGTTGACATTTTCCTACTCCTTAATAATATGAATTTGGTTTACAAAAATTTGAAAAAGCCGTCATATTATAAACCAAACAAATTAATTTAGCAAGGAAAAAAGAGAGCTGCTGCAAAATTAAAGTAGGAATAGGGGGATACTACTAGAGTTCAGGATAAATCCTGGGTAGCACTGACAAATCAATTACTAAAAAGAGGGGGCTGTGTTTTCAAGGGGTAGGTTTTTCCATTTTTGTGTTGAAGACAGATTTTAGCTTGTGAACTTTAACCCGTAAGTGCTTCGATAACGATTTTCGCCTTAAATTGGTGGTATTACACTGTTTCTCTTCAAGGTGGTGATTTAGTAAGCATCCCCATAAAACGCCCGATTCAATGCCTGATCCTCCGCACTGATACCGAAATCCTCGTCCTCTATCTCCGAAAGATTCACATACAACTGGTTCTTATCCAGTAGTTCTGCTAAGAGTTTCTTCTGCTTTTCCAGTCCATTTTCGCCCTGACCGATTTCGATGAAATCTTTCACCGCATCTTCGGGGGTTTCCGGGTTTACATACCAGTTCAGGAATGAGTTTTCAGCGATGTCCCGCCAGAGTTTCACAAGGACTTCGGATGATTCTGCGGCTTGAATTTTGTCCATAAAGGCTTGGTTGTATTCCTTTAACTCAAAGTAAACAAAATTTCCCTTATCGCTTGCCCCTTTAAATAAAGCCTCTTTGCCTGCGTTATTTTCAACGACTTTTTGTATACGTGGCAATATAACAGTTTCAATGGAGTCCATTTGCTCAACTAAAATAAATTGACGGTTGCCGTTGTCTTCTCTATTCAACTCCAAGACAGCATGAGCGGTTGTTCCACTGCCTGCAAAAAAATCGAGAATTATATCAGTCCCACCTGTTTCCGTAAATAATTTAATAACATCTTTAACAGCATGTATTGATTTTGGATAGCTAAAAACTTTTTGCCCTTCAAAAAGGTCCTTTAACAGTTTCGTGCCATGTGAAGAGGCATCATACCTACTGTCAGTCCACACACTTTTAGGCCGGATCCCCTCCTTTATTTCGTCCATAATCTTTATTTTCCATTGACCTGACCTGTTTTGTTCAATTTTTATTTCGTATTACTCAATTATTACTTGCGTGCTTTAAGAAGGAAGGGCGTGTTTTTCGCCAAACTCTTTTATTTCCGTGACTGTCTAGCGGTAATATTTCAATCTGTGCATCCGAAATTCTTTCTAAAGAAATCAATTCTTCCTCGGACAAGAAGTAAATCGGATAATATGAGTTGGGCCTCTCTTCAGGAGTGGATAGTCCGCCTGTTCTCAAAAAATCACGCCATCTGAAAAGTTTTCCTTCTTTTCCTTCTGTGTATTTATTTTTTTCTTTTGCCGTCAACTCCAGAAAATTTATTGTTGGAAAGCCTATCTGTTTAGAATAAATGTGCAAATATTCATGACATGTAGCAAAATAAGAATCAGTTGTTCTGCCGCCCGGTTTATTCTGCACGATAACTGTACCTATATGATTTACCTTACCAAAAACTTCATCACACAAGACAGCCAAATAAGCCTGTTCTTCATCGTCTATTGCTATTATGATTAAGCCATCGTCTCGCAATAATTCTTTAGCTGCTTCAAGTCTATTTCTCATAAAAGTGAGCCAACTCGAATGATTGAAAGAGTTGTTGTATCCAAAAGTGCTACTTTCTCCTTTAGTGTTATACGGCGGATCAATGTAAATCAGTTTGACTTTCCTGCGAAACTGCGTTTTCAGAGTGTGCAATGCCAGTAGGTTGTTTCCCTTGATGAGCATGTTTTCCCGAATTACGCCGTTGTCATCCCGTTTAACCTCCATCACCTCTCCCTCACCGTCAACTGTGTAGCGTTTCCAACCGGTCAACACCTTCGGGTCAAAGAGGCGATTAATCTCGTCCTGTGCCAGAATTTCGTTGAAAAATATCTCCTTGCGCTTCTCTTCCTCCCTCGTCTGTCCACCTTCCAACACACAATCTTTGTAGGGCCAGACCAGAGACACCTCGCCCCGTTCCGGTAGAAATTTATCTTCGATGTTCAAGCCGATTTTGTTACGGAAGCGGGTGTAGGAATCGGCGAGGAAATTTTTGTCGGAGATATAGTCTATGAAGGTGTTGACGTTGAAAACCCAGTGCCCTTCAATCTCGTCAAAGAATTTTGCCTTTATAGCCGCATCACCAAGCAGCAGCCTCACGAGGTCGTGGTCCATCTTCCACGCCCGATCTATCACCGCCGCCTTGACTAGCTCGTCTTCGTGGTCAACGAAACGGCGGTCAGTTTTGAGGAGATTGATTAGTTTTTCGTGAAAATTCTTTGGCATGTTTGGGGGCCTTTTGGTCTGCCGATGTTCTATAAACATATCGCCCTGCTGGGGCTATATTGGTTCATTAGTACAATTAATGAACTTTTGGGGTTTACGGCATACGGATCCCCGATAAGATCGGGATTTAGAGCAATATGCTTACTGCTATAATACGGACTCAAGGCTTTCCCTAAATTGCTTTTCATCTTGGTTGTCATAGAATGGCACACCAATCAGTTTGTATTTTTTCGTTTGAAATTCTACTGTTTCCCCGGAGAATTTTTCTTTAATTTTTGCTAAGAAGTCTTCTTTCCATTTTTCGTGCGTTTGCAGATGCTTTCCCTTGGGTTCAATAAATATCTGATGGCTGAGGGTGTTTCCGTTTTTCTCACGTAAGAAAAGTACAAAATCGGGCTCAAACGCCTGTCCGTCATCAAAGTTGTAGATTTTGAAATGCCTTTCGTTGCGGACAAGATATATCCCGTCGTACTTCTCCTTTAACTCGTCTATCTGGGCGTCAAGCATACGGACAAATGCCTTTTCCTCACTGGTGCCGTAGTTGGCATTGAATACATACCATTCCCTATCGGAAACTAACTGTTCGTCGCCGTTCGCTCTTTCGCTGCCTTCAACCAATTTCAGAGTTTTGTCGGTGAAGATTAAATTGACATTGCTTGGCTTGAAAGATTCTGTGCCTTTGTATTCCGTCACATCTTGACGCAATTCAGACTCAATTTGGTTAAGCAGTCCTGTCATTGCATTGAGTTGGGCGCGGTTGGACAAGTGCAATAATTCAGAAGAATCCCCCTGAAAGGTGATTGAAAGCCCGCCGAGGTATTCATCCGCTTCAACGAATTCACGGATAGAATTAATGTACGGGAAATAGGTTTTTAAGGATTTGAAAGCAAAAAAAGGATTCCGTACAATGGCACTCCTGACAATATGAAACGGTATCTCTTTCACCGGTACATCTCTCCGCTGCGCCTCTGTGATCCGCGTAACATCACTATTGCCATCCAGAACCGCTTCAGAAGTACCCCTGCCGGTGGCGAGTGAATGGTGGTAATTCTTTGACGATACGCCGATATCGGTAAATGAACGGACAGATTCATTCCTGTTCTTAACTCGTTCATTGATGTAGACAATCCCACGCTTGTAAAAATCGGTTTCCTTAAATCCCCTTTTCAGTTTAAGCGGTTTTTCTACGGTTCGCTCGTCAAGCATTCCTTCGTCAATTAGGGCGGTGCGAATCTCAGAGATATAGCGAGAATCGTTGATACTGTGATAGTGTAGCTCTTCCAACACCCGTAGCTCTGCCGTTAGGTTTTTATCGAATTTCCGCTGGTATTGATCGGGATTATCGTCGGTAACAAAGGGGAAATAACGTGCCCCGCGTCCGATTAACTGTGCTTCTGCAACGGTTGTTTTGCCCGGTTTCCCTGCCTTTGCGTCGCGTGCCGTGTAGCACCGAACAATATCGAATAGATTCAGAACATCCCAACCTTCGTTGAGTTTCTGGACGGCAAAGATGGCGCGGATGTGGTTGTCGCTGTCTTCAAGGGTATTGAGCAGTATTTGTTGATTTTCCTTTTCTACCTCCTCATTGACGGAAATACAACGGCTCTCCTCAAATTCCCTCCGTAGCCTTTCCACCAATTGGTCGGTCCCGATGTGGTTTTCGTCGAAAAAAGTGAACGCGCTTTTTAATAGCGGCAGATTTGACTTATCCCGAATCCGCTGAATATCTCCCACCGAAAGGTTCTCAACGATACTGTGAAAACGGTCCTTGTTCTCTTTGGATTGGGCTATTGTCCGTTGCGCTTTGAACAGGATGACCGGTTTCAGATTGATGCGGTGTTTGGCGGCGACCTCCTGTTTATACTGGTTGAGAATCAGTGCCTGTATAATGCGGTCTTCTTCCTCAAAATCCGCTTGAACGATATAGACATCTTTGGAATAGCCGTCATTGCGAAACTGCCGTAAATCATACTTATATAATACCTTGTTACGGTATTTATCGGCAAGGCTGCTGTGGCTGTAATCGAGGGTGGCAGTAAATTCAAGGAGCAGGTTGTCTAGATTTTGACTAAAGATACGCTCCACCGTATTTTCCCAGCTTATCAGCGACTCCTGCCCAGCTTTCGTACTGGTGTTGATATGGTGCGCTTCATCAGCTAAGAGCACGATCTTTTTGTCTCTAAAATCCTCGAATGTTAAGCCATTCTCTTTCTGTGTGTGCAGATCAATATGTAGCTGTTGGATGGTGGTGAAACAGATATTGATATCGTTTTCGTTGACACCTTCAAAATTGGGAACCGGCGTCACGGCAGCGCGAACCGATCCGAAGTGGAGGGTTTCGTTGAAGAGGTATTTGGAGGATAGGGGATTGAGGAAATTGTCCTTTGTCTTTTCGATGATATTGGTGGAGTTGACAAAGAAGAGAAAATTCCGATAGCCTTTTTCATAGAGGTGGAGAATTAAGCCCGCCATGATGAGCGTTTTGCCGCTGCCGGTTGCCATATTGAACAGAAAATGTAGGGGTTTTTCCTTACCATCAAAAGCTTCTTCAAAACAGAGGAAGAAACGTGCGAAAGCTTCTTCCTGATACGGACGGAGTTCAAACTTAGGATTCAGATTGTCTTTGAGATAATCGGGAATTTCCGTGTCTTGGATGGTTCGCCGCCCAAATTCTTCTAATAGTGTTTCGTATAAAAATTTTTCAGCCATTATATCTTCCCCGATTTCATCAGGATTTCGCTGAGGCTCACTCTGTCAATCTCCCTCATATACCGTTACCCCAACCCGCTGAATATACCCAATCATGTCAGGGTCGTTGATATCATGAAAGATGAACAAGTCAATTGTGTGGGGCAGAAACAGGTCGTCTAGGTCATTGGCAATTTTACAGAGTATGTTCAGCGTCAAGTCCCCTCCGCCGTGGAGGGTCAGGTTAATATCAGAACCGTTTTGTAAGTACCTTTGGCACACAAACCGTACAAAACTACCTCCTTTCCCTGCGGGTAGCGGACAAAAACGGCGCGTATTTTCCGGATGACGGGTTCTAGTAAGCCGTTCTCCAATCGGGATTGAGGAAAAGATGTCATGCAGATCGAACCTTACAGATTATCAATAAAGTCGCGGCTTTTCAAAGTGCGTTCGGTATGATAGGAGATGAAGTTTGAAAGGACAAATTTAAGCTCCCGGTGGTTAAGATCGGAGGCGCGGAAGCGGTGTAGATAAGAAAAGTCGAATTTTTGTAACTGCTTCATCAGTTCACAACTTCCACGTGAAATCGCTCGCGCTGTTGTGTCCGTCCCCTCACAATTGGCACAGAGCAAACCGCCATGGCTTGGACTGAAATGCACCGTAGCACCGTGGAATCCCTCCGCACAGACGACGCACCGCGAGAGTTGAGGCGCGTAGCCTGCCAGCCCCAGAAATTGGAGTTCAAAGGCACGCGCTAGCAACGGAATATCTTCGATCTGTGCCAACGTTTCAAATGCGTATTGCAGTAGGTGGAAGACGCTTTGGTCTGCTAATTGCCCTGATAGCTCCGTGGCATCAACCAGTTCTGCCAAATAACAACCGTAAGCGGTCCGGTCAAAGTCCGCTTTGATTGGATCAAAGGCATCAATCAGGTCAAAGTCATTGACCCTATGGAGGTCTTTATTCGGGTATTCAAAGAACACAAGGTTACCGTAGTTGAGGAGTTCAAGGCTGCCGCCGAAACGGCTCTTGGGTCTCCTACTACCGTGTGCCACTGCGCTGACTTTGCCAAACTCAACGGTGTAGAATCGGATAATCTTGTGCACTTCACCGAGTGGATGTGAGCGAATGACAATCGCCTGTGTTTTTTGAACTGGCATTTCGCCTCCATAATAAAATGGGACAACAGCGCGATGAATTTATTGTTGCCTTATTTCATCGTTCCATTGTCCCATGAGAATAATCGGGGCGAGAGGATTTGAACCTCCGACCTCGTGCTCCCGAAGCACGCGCGCTAACCGGACTGCGCTACGCCCCGATTATGGCACGGCGTGTGATTTTATCATACACGGCAGTATCTGTCAAGCCCGCCTTTCTACTTTTTTTCCGATGTATCTTCTAACCGCTGAATCCGGATCCGATGGATACGTCGTTCATCTGCTTCTAATATCGTGAATGTCAGTCCTTGGTAAGAGAATTGGCTGTCCTGTTCGGGCACTCTTCCCAGATGGTCGAAAATGAATCCGCCAATAGTATCTGCATTTTCTGATTCAAGTTGGGTCTCTAGCTGTTCATTGAGATCAATAAGACTCATCCGTGCATCAACCGAATAGGTATTTTCGGCAAGCGGGATGAGCTCCTCTTGTTCGTCAAAGTCGTATTCATCTTGGATTTCTCCGACAATCTCCTCAATAATATCTTCGAGCGTCACGATTCCCGCCGTGCCCCCGTACTCATCAACAACGATCGCCATGTGCTGCTTATTTGCCCGTAGTTCTCGGAAGAGGTCGGATATTTTTTTACTCTCTGGCGTGAAAAGCGGAGGGCGATCTGTGGCAATAGATCTCAGATCGAGGGGTTCGTCTTCCGCCCAACCGTCTAACATATCTTTGACATGGAGGAGACCAATAATGCGGTCAATCTGCTCCTCGTAGACAGGAATACGCGAATGCCGAGACTCGATTGCAGTTTGAAGCACAACCTCTTTTGGGGAAGCGACATCAAGGCACGTCACATCGGTTCGGGGAACCATAATCTCGCGGGCGACCTTATCGGGGAGGTCAAGGATGCGCGAGATCATTTCTCGCTCCTCCTCCTCCAAGATTTCTTGGCTACTCCCCACATTTTCCAATGCTTCAAGATCTTCCGGTGAGACGCTGCTATCCTGTTCGGTTCGGGGTTTGCCACCCAAAATTCGAACGCCAAGATAGCTCAATAAAGTTAACGGTTTAATGAGAGGATATAGGAACCAATAAACAACGTGCACAAAACGGAGGGCAGAAATTGTTGAGTTTTCAGAGCTGCCCTGTACATAGTTTTTCGGGATAAGCTCCGTCACCACAACAATAAGGAGAATCGCAAGGAGGGCACCAATTATCCGATCTCTCAAGGAATCGAAACCGAATAAAGAGAGCAGCAAGATGACAATACAAACAATTAATACACTCTTGGCGACGATAATCGTTGCAGAAGATCTCTGTGGATGGCGCAGTAGAGAGGTTAAAATCTCATGCTGCGGCCCCCCAGTTTCCGCGATATTCAGTATTTCGTTCCGGCTAAGCCTGTTGATAAGTACCTCCACGACAGAGAACAGCACCGCGAAAATTGACAAAACAACCAAGCCAACCAGCCTAATTATGTCTATATCGTCCAAACGTAGGATTACACCCCCAAGAAACTTGTCAACCAGAATCTGCGAAAATCAATAACCTAATTTATGCTATCTCTATTACGAATAAAAAATTAGGAACTAATCGAACGAAGCAGAGTTTCTTGTTGCTCAAACATGATCTCCGCTTCCTCTGGAGTTTGATGATCATAACCGAGAAGGTGAAGCGTACCGTGTACACTCAATATAGCAAGTTCGATATCAAGTGAATGCCCATGCACAGTTGATTGGCGCTGGGCCGTTGGAACGGATATGACCAAATCGCCAAGCAGTTGAGGATTCAAATCCGCACCGATGCCTTCTCGCATCGCAAAGGCAAGCACATCAGTGGGCTCATCAATATGGCGATATTGGTGGTTCAGCATCTGAATCTCGGTATCATCTGTTAGAAGAATGCTCACTTCACAATCAGCAGAATTGTGAGCCTTTAGCGTGGTCAACGTCGCATTATAGATAATTGCTTCATCAAAATCAATATTTTGACACTTGTTGTTAATGGATATCATCGGCAGTCGCCGTTACAACAGGCAGTTGACTTTATTTGCTGGTCGAAGCTAGACGCTATTGGTTTTCCTTAACCTTTGGGCATCACGTTCCTCATAGGCTTCTACGATTTGCTGAACCAGTTCGTGTCGGACAACATCCTCTTTTGAAAAGTGGATGAATGCGATACCGTCAATATCTGACAATACCGACTGTGCATCAACAAGCCCTGACTTTGTACCGGTCGGCAAGTCCGTTTGTGTTATGTCTCCGGTGATTACGGCTCTCGAATCAAATCCAAGTCGCGTGAGAAACATCTTCATCTGCTCAATGGTTGCATTTTGTGCTTCATCAAGAACTACAAACGAGTTATTCAGCGTTCGTCCGCGCATGAAAGCGATCGGAGCGACCTCAATCACATTACGTTCAACATAACGTTCAAGAGATTCGGGAGGCACCATATCGTAGAGTGCGTCGTATAAAGGACGCAGATAGGGGTTAATTTTCGCTTCAATATCGCCGGGTAAAAAACCGAGCCTTTCGCCCGCTTCCACCGCGGGTCGGGTTAGGATGATTCGGCTGACCTGTCCACTTTTTAAGGCGGAAATTGCCATCGCCATAGCGAGATATGTTTTTCCGGTTCCTGCGGGCCCGATACCAAAAACGAGATCATGCGATTTGATTGCGGCCACATAGCGTTTCTGGGTAGGGGTCTTCGGTCGCACAACACCGCGCTTGGAAAAGACAGAGATAGTTTCACCGGCTGTTTTTTCCAACTGGACGGGTGTATCTCCTTTGGAAGTGCGAATCGCGTATTTGACATCATTTGCATTGATGGATTGCCCATTCCGGATGAGATGAAGTAACGACTCAAAGGTTTTCGTTACATGATTAACATCATCAAAGCTATTACCGGTAATTTCCAAACCTTCGCTCTTTAACAGCACTTTGACGTTAAAACGCGACTCGACAATGTTCAGAAAGGCATCAGATTGACCAAAAAGTAACTGGGCTTCTGTGGTGCTTTGTATCGGTATTTTTAGGGATTCTTGGTTCTGCAATACGCTATTATTCCTGTTTTTGGGTGGGTGTAACCGCTGTTGCATCTGTCAGAAACCAACTTCACCTCTAATTTTACCAGAATTTAGTTGTCTTTCCAAGTAAATTCTGCGTTATCGTCACCCAAGTTGCAATACAGGTCGAAAATTTCGACAATTAATGCTCATATAAACCGTCCCTAAGCATCTACCAGTTAGTATACGCCCCATCGTCCCTCTGGTAACCAGAAGGAGCCCCCGAAGCCGGTGGTGTCGCGTTGATGACCGCATCTTCATTGAACTCAATACCAAGTCCAGGACCTTCAGGCGGGAGTAAATAGCCGTCAGCAAACGGCATCTGAACCGGAAAGACATCGGTAAGGCTCGTCATCGGTGGACGCGGTAGCTCCTGTACTCCAACAAGGGCTGATGCCAGACAGAGGTGGAGACAGGCTGCTGTTGAAACCGGACCCAGCGGATTGTGCGGCACGATGTGGATGTAGTGGGTCTCACACCAACCGGCAATCTTCCGAGCCTCAGTCAAGCCTCCAGCGATGCAGAGATCAACTCGACAGTAATCCATCAAGTCCTCCTCAATCACTTCCCGAAAACTCCATTTGCTGTCAAACTGTTCCCCTATTGCCAGCGGGACCGATGTATTCTGTCGGACCAACTTCAGACTCGCCGGATTTTCGCTGCGGAGTGGGTCTTCAATGAAGAAGGGGCGATACCGCTCAATCCTTTTACAGAATTCGATGCTCGCAGGTGGATCCAACCGCGTATGGACATCCACGAGAATCTCCACATCGTCGCCGAGTGCCTCTCTGACCGCCTTTACCTGTTCAATCCCGAATCGCACTGCCCGTGTCGGCTCAAACCGATTGTCGCCTTCTGGATCGCACAACCCCCATCGAACAAATTTCCAACCTGCTTCGTAGGTTTGTCGGCAACTCTGGACGAGTGATTCAATATTATTCGGGTCGCCATTGTGGGGATAACAGACCACTTTGTCACGTGTTCTTCCGCCCAACAATTCGTATACCGGCACTCCTAATGTCTTGCCTTTAATGTCCCATAGCGCAATGTCCACTGCACTCACCGCCGCAGACTGAATCACGCCGCCGGGAAAGAAACCGCCCCGAAACATCCGCTGCCACAGATACTCAATACGAAACGGATCTTGACCGAGCAGGGTAGGTTCAGACGAATGGATAACTTCTGCCATCGCTCGTCCTCGCCGTTTCAAGCCTCCTTCACCAATGCCGTAAATACCTGCGTCCGTCTCGACCTTCACGAAAAAATTCCCAGTTGATGTAATGAACGGTTTGACTGCTGTAATCTTCATGTACTCCCTCCAGTTAAGTATTATTTCAGTTCTAAGAGCAGATAGGGACGCAGATTTCGCTGATTTTCGCAGATAAACTAGGACTTGCACAGCTGAACGCTCAAAGCTAATACCAGCAACGGGCATGCAAGTCCCGATTTATCGGGATCGTCCCCGATAAATCGATATGGTTTTCCACGTTTTACGCTTCACGTTTCACGCTCTGTCTCTGCCGAATGAGCATATCAACAGTTGCAAACTAGCATTATGAGTATCACACATTGTCCGCCGGTGAAAGCACATTATCCTGACAATAAACAGGACGGAAGAGTGTGGAACGTTTGAACGGCATTTCGGCGAGGTGTTTCGGATGAGGCTCCCACTTATGCCATTTGTTACCGACAACATTGTAACAGTTGAAAATGGCGACCCGATCCACCGTATCGTCCTCCCACTGTGCGCCGGTGTGGGTGATCGCTTCCGTGAAAAACAACACCGACCCTGCTGGACAGGAATAATCATCCCACAGTGCACAATCCCGATTCTGCGTCGACTTTGGCGGAGGGAAAGCCCCCTTGTGGCTCCCTGTCAAGAATAGGGTGCCGCCGCTGCGTTTCTTGACTGGGTTCAGTTCCCACACGACTCGCGTTAATCCGCTGTGCGCCTTGTCATGGTGCATGTGATAAGTATGTGAGTTGCCCGGAAAATTCAACATACCTCGTCCGCCATGAGGACTGAAGTTGTCATGTCCTTTGGGCCGAATTGTCAGGAACGTGCCCTCCATGCGAAAGCCGTAGCAGTCTTCTCCTGAGTAACCTGTCGCGACAAATTCGTTCATGAAACCAAGGACAAGTGGATGGTCAGTCAATTTTTCGAGGGGACCACCGATGGATGAGCGATGATGCTCAGGAATGGATTCCGGGGACTTTTTCAGACGGTAGCAAAAATCTCGCATCTCAATGACTTCGTCGTCGGTCAACACGCCGGGGATAGCTATCCATCCTCGTGTGTCGAAGATGAATTTCTGGTCTTCAGTGAATTCTATCGCCTGTTTGTCATCGGCGTTCGTTGTGGGTATAGGCATACACATGTCTCCTAATAAGCTCATGTCAAAAGAAAGCGTGAAACGCAAAGAGTGTGAAACGTGAAAACAAGTAGTTCATTGGTTCATTAGTTCATTGGCTGATGCCTTTCGGATTACTCAAACGACGTACTGTCTGCTCATTATAGCCAAACTCCCATTTTTCGACAAGCGTTTTTTGGACAGCGTGGTTTTTGTATGGATGCTCTCTTGAGTTTGTGATAAGATAATTCTGGATATATTAACATCAGCTGCTACCTAAAACCTCAGTGGGACGACAAGTAAACAGTTCCCTACAAGACACAGGATGAACATGAAGACATTACTAATTTTACGTCATGCAAAGTCGAGTTGGAAAGATACATTGTTGGCAGATCATGATCGTCCGCTCAATAAGCGTGGCAAACAGGATGCGCCGCGAATGGGAAAGTTATTGAAAGAACAGGGCTTGGTCCCCGACAGGATAATTAGTTCAACCGCTAAACGGGCGCGAAACACCGCCAAGGCAGTCGCCAAAGCGTGTCATTGTGAGGATAGGGTTGAATTGACACCAGAGTTCTATCATGCGGGACCAGGGGCGTACCTCGCTGTTTTGCAAAACGTGCAGGACGATGATCAGCGGGTGATGGTGGTCGGACACAACCCTGGGATGGAGGCATTGGTCGCCCACTTGACGGGCAGAATGGAAACGATGCCGACAGCGGCGATTGCCCATGTCGCCCTCCCTATCGAAAAATGGGCTGAATTGGACTACGAGGTACAAGGGGAGTTGCTGGCTTTGTGGCGTCCAAAAGCACTCATATCAGAATAATGGATTCACTCATAGGCTCGGAATTTGCGTTTTGCGTGAGGTTGCATTGCAACGATAACATGAATAGATGCTCAATTTTTTTAATCATAAAAGTGAAGAGACAACAAATGGAGGAGGTCTTAAATGACAAATTTTGATCCGATGAAGGGAGTTTTCGGTCTGCTTCCCACGCCTTATACAGAGGATCTTGACATCCACACCAGCGACCTACAGGCTGCCGCCAATTTCTGCTGTGAGTCAGGGCAACACGGAATCGTTTGGCCCGTCATGGTGGGGGAGTTCTATTTTCTCGGCGAGGAAGAACGTATCCGTAACTTGGATTCCGTCCTCGAAACAGTCAATGACAGATTGCCGTTAGTTTTTGGCTGTTCTGGCATCTCTGTACCGCAGACGCTACTCTATGCAAGGGCTGCACAGCAGGCAGGGGTGGATTCAATAATCGCCATGGCACCGGCACGGACCAATGCAGCGACAGCGATAGATATGTTCAAACGGCTTGGCGAGGTTTTCGATGGACCGATTATGGTGCAGAATGCGGATAGTTACGCACCGTTGACCGGGGAGCAGATTGTTCAACTCGCAGAAGATGTCCCGCAGATTGAATATGTCAAAGAGGAGAGGCAACCGGGACCGCAGCACATTGGCGAGGTAAAGCAGTTGGCTGGCGATTGGATCAAGACCATCTTTGGGGGTGCTGCCGGTAAGGTGCTGCCTGCAGAGATAACACGTGGTGCCGACGGTTGTATGCCAGCTTGCGAATTTGCCGATCTGCTAGCAAAGATTATGGAACTTTGGTGGGCGGGCGACGAAACCGGTGCACGGGAGTTACACACCCGTCTGTTGCCCCTGATTAATCTGGAAAACCATCAGTTTGTCCGTTACATCCTCAAACGCCGCGGCGTCTTAACTTCTATGGTGGAGCGGGCACCTGCGCCTCATGAGTTGGATGCAGCAGATAAGCGGGAAATCTCTATCTTACTGAAGGCAGTGGAAAACGATATTGACGCTTTCCCTTTCGGTGCGGAATAACGAATTTATAGATGAAATGTCTCACAGCTTTGAGGGGGCACCACTATAATGCACATCATCACACGCGACCGCATTGTTTATAGTTTCAGCTGTGACCATCGTCCTGTGCAGGAGGTCGATTCCGGGGATAAAATCCGTTTCGAGACTTATGATGCCCGCACCGGCACGATTCTGAATGAGAACGACCTCCTCGACCAACCTCACCCAATCGGTCTAAATCCTGCGACAGGCCCCCTCTTTGTGCGTGGTGCCGAACCGGGCGACACCCTCTGTGTTGAGATTCAGGATATCCAACTCGCTTCGCAAGGTTTTATTGGGATTAAAGCCGGCACCGGAAACTTGGGGCATCTCGCAGAACAGTATGTGACCAAAATAATCCGCATCGAAGGAGATACCGCTCACTTTGATGATCGAATTCGTTTTCCGGTTCGTCCGATGGTTGGTGTCATTGGTACTGCACCCGCCGCCGAAGTCGTGCCGACACTATACCCCGGTCCGCATGGCGGCAACATGGATCACCAAGATGTGACAGTCGGATCGCGCGCTTACTTGCCCGTATTTGTGGAAGGTGCGTTGTTTGGGCTTGGAGACGTTCACGCTGCTATGGGCGATGGGGAAATCTCTATGCTTGGGATAGAAATCTGTGCGGAAGTTACTGTGGGGGTAGAATTGATCAAGGATGAATCAATTGCCCGTCCGTGGATTGAAACAGCGGACGCATGGATAACCACAGGGGACGCTCCAAAGTTAGTCGATGCCATCACCATCGCTTGTGAGGAGATGGCGAGTCTCCTTCAGCGCAAACTTGATATTTCATTTGAGGACGCCTATCTGCTCATGAGTGCCACCGGCGACGTGCGGATCGGTCAAGTCTGCAATCCAAATAACTTTCCCGCTACAATCCGGGTCGTCTTTCCCAAAATAGACCCTACGGCGTCTCCACTCCTATCCTGAAATCCCTACCCTACATTTCCATTCTAGTATTTTAACCTATAAGACTCTGTGCATCGTAGGTAACAACGATCGTTGTTACCTACAACTCGTTTGGTGCAGCTGCACCCCTAGGTCTTTAGGTGCAACTTGGGTTAGTCTATATCTACACCCAACGATTCGGCGAGTGCTTCTAACCGTTCCCAGAGGGCATCGGCGATGGGGATGCCATCGCGTCCACGGGTCGCTTCTGCACGTGCCTCAAGGTCGCCGGGGAGCAGTACCTCGTCGAAACCGGGTGCCGGTGGCACGGATCTGATCTGATTCCCCAAATCCTTGATTCGCGTCGAGTAGTCCGTCAACGACTGAAACAGATTCGCTTTCATAACCATCATGGTAACACCGGAGTGACGGAAAATAGTACCGCCCCGTTTCTCTTCGTTAGAAAAGGCATCCGCCCCGGACAGGATCCGTCCAAAGAACTCCACCGCTAGCATCAAAGCATAGCCTTTGTGCCCACCAAAGGGGAGTAACGAACCGCCTTCTAGATAATCCATCGGATCCGTGGAAGGATTTCCATCCTTGTCTACGATGCTGCCCGGTGGCAGTTGTGCGTTTCTGTCTCTCGCCGTAAGGACCTTACTCCCAGCAACAACCGTCGTAGCATAATCAATGATCATCGGCGGCCCATCGCCGACGGGAAAACCCATACCAATCGGGTTCGTGCTCAGCACCGGGTGCCTCCCACCGAAGGGAACAGCGACCGGTTTTTCTGCGCCGAATCCGCCAGCCCAGATTATAGATAGCATCTCGTTCATGGCTGCGATTTCGGCGTATTCGCCTAGACGCCCGATATGATTTATCTGAACAGCACTTACCACCGCTATATTGTGGCTTTCAGCCTTCTTTATGGCAACTTCCATCGCATATTTCGCTGTTACATGTCCAAAGGTCCAGTTGCCTGCTATGAGTGCGCTTGTGGCATCTTCCTGTCGGATTTCGGGCCAAGCGGTGGGAACGATTTCACCGTCTTGAATCTTCTCGACATAACTTGGCAGATGTAGGATGCCGTGTGTATCAACGCCACGCAAGGTCGATAAAACCAACGCTTCCGCGACACGGTTGGCGTTACGTTCATCGGCTCCCACAGCCAGCAATACCTCACGGATGAGTTTGTCAAGTTGAGCGGTTGTCTTTATTACCATTAATGTGTCCTCCTCAAAATCGTGTCAATTATCAACAAAATTAGCAGGACTTACGCATTCAGATTGTAGTTGTCCGGTTCATCGGGTGTATCGGGGCAGGGATGCCCCTCTCACACTCCCCGCAGTCCTACCCCCCTTAGTCCCCCCGCAAGCAGGGGGAAAGGCTTTGACCGTTCGGCTGCGTAAGTCCTAATTAGGTTTGGATTACAATGTAAGAGTATAGTTTTCGTATGAAGTGCCCACGTAATTGCCTGTTGATTCGGGTCATAACTATAGCATGTATCCTCAGTGTAATCAATCAGATTCGGAGGTATATTCCCGCGGGGATATAAAGGAATGGAAAGGTGGGAGAATGGAAGACGGGGGAGGGGCGGGGAAATCAATTATGTATTGTCTGAATCAGGGTTTTCAGGATTAAAGGATTAACAGGATAAGCTTTTCGGTGCAAGGGCAGCCACAAGAGCTGCCCCTACAATGGGGGAGAGGGTTGGTTTTCACTTGAACGTTTGGGTTCAAAGGATCTGTGTGGGATTGGCTTCAATATCTTCCACATGTGATTGCTCTCGGACGTGCGTAAAACCTCTTGACGTAGTAGTTCGCGCTGTGCTAGGATGCACACAGCAATAATTGTGGTTAATCCTTTCAACAAATCATCAGATAACAAGGAGGATTCCATCTTGGCTAAAAAATTTAGAGTTGGTATTATTGCAAGCGGCCGTATTGCACGTTCACACGGTCAAGGGTGGACAGAGTGTAATCGTACTGAAATCGTTGCGATCGCCGATTCTCATCCCGAAGCACTGGCAAGTTATGCAGCGGATTTTAACGTTAAAAGCCAGTATCTCGACTACCGAGAGATGATGGAAAAGGAAGATCTCGACATCGTCAGCGTCTGTTCATGGAATCCGCAACACGCTGAGATGACGATCGCGGCAGCGGTTCACAAACCCCAAGCGATATTGTGTGAGAAACCGATGGCTTGCTCACTGGGAGAAGCCGAAGCGATGATGATTGCCTGTGAACGCAACGAGGTTAAATTTGCAATTGGTCATCAACGTCGTTTCTATTCTTCGTGGCAGGAAGCGAGACGGCTCCTTGCGGACGGTGCCATCGGCGAACCGCGTCGGCTCTGGTCCTCGGTGAGAGCGGGGATGCTGAACACAGGAACCCACTGTGTCGATTTTCAACTCTTTGTCCTCGGTGACCCACAGGCGGAGTGGGTCATGGGGTCTGTGGAACGCAAAACTGACCACTATCTTTTCGGGCATCGGGTCGAAGACCGCTGCTGCGGACTAATCGGGTATCCCAACGATGTGGAAGGTGTTATTGAGAATGAGGTCCCCATTAGTGGTGGCCTCTATCAAGTCGGTGCTACAATATACGGCAGCGACGGCATGATGGACGTCAACGATAATAGCTTGAAATATATGACCCCCAAAAAGGCGGGTTGGCAGGTGTTTGAGCCAACGGAAGAAAATCGGACTGGGTATGGCAGCGCATTCACAAGTCAGGCGTATGCAGTCTGTGACTGGATCGACGGCAAGATTGAGGACTACCCCGGACAGGCAAAGTATGGGAAGGCTGCTCTGGAACTTATGATGGCGGTCTACGAATCAGCTCGTATGCACGAGCGGGTTCGCCTGCCACTAGAGACGCGCGCCAATCCACTAGATGTAGCGGTGGAAACCGGTGCTATTCCGGTTGAACGCCCCGGTCAATGGGATGAACGCTCTTTCTTGGTGCGCGGTGAATCAATGACCTGGATCAAATAGACTTTAAGGTGCCGTATGAGCGATTTGGAGGAAACAGCATGGACAAGGATATAATCCGAGTTGCATCGATCGCAATGCACAGTATCATGGGCGACCTGTCAGCAAACTTGGGGCGCGTGGCGGAATGGGCACACAAAGCGCACGCACAAGGAGCAAACTTTGCGATTTTCCCGGAGGAGTGCATCACCGGGTCAATGAATAAGTCCGATCTGACGTTTGATGAAGCGCGGAAAATTGCGATAGCGGCAGCAGCGGAATCGGTGCCATTTCTGGAATCTCTCTGTCGTAAACTACAGATGACGCTTGTGGTTGGTACGATTGAGCCGTTCGGCGAGCAGCTCCGCAATAGTGCCCTCATCGTCGGACCTGAAGGATATCTGGCAACCTTTTCAAAACTTCATCTGCCCAATCCGAATGAGCGGGAATGGTTTGTGCCCGGCGATACGTTTCCGGTGGTCGCTTCGCAGGGGTGGACGTTTGGCGTGGGGATTTGTTACGATTTGCGTTTTCCCGAACTTTTTCGGGGTGCGGCGCAGAAAGGGGCAGAACTTTTCTTCATCCCCGTTGGCGGCAGTGGGGCGATTGAAAAGATTTCTAACAACGGAGATCAACATGAGCAAGCCGAGTTTCACAAGGAGTTGGCGATGCAGCTGCTACCGGGACGCGCGGTCGATAATGCCCTCCATATCTTCTATGCGAATCAGTCGGGGCACAGTGGCAATGCCTGGTTTCCCGGGCTATGTTTGGCGATAGATCCAAGTGGGGAACTGATCGATGAGTATCTCCCGGATGAAGGGATGATTGTTACGGAGGTCAAACGGGAAGTGGCGGATAGGGCGAGGGCTTCTGCTAGTTGTACCGTTGATGAGGCGAGACCTGCGGTCTATGAGGCAGCCCAGCTTGTGAAAGGGGAATAGGTTATTCGTCTACCTAACCTAGGTTATTCGTCTACCTAACCAATGTTAGAATGCCCCGGAGCGTTTGGCTTCCTTCGCTTTTTCTTCATCTACGAAGGCGAGCAGAATCAGACCGACAATGAAGAAGACCATCAGTGAAATGATGGCTAATCGTGAGGTTCCGGTAATTTGCCGTATCAAGGCATACACCAAGGGACCCCAAATCGCTGAGAACTTGCTAAAGACGGAATAGAACCCGTAAAACTCAGCCGAGGCTTCTTGGGGAATCATCGCCCCGTAAAAGGAACGACTGAGTGCCTGTGAGCCACTGAGCACGATCCCCACAACGATCCCCAAAATGAAAAATTCTGCAACGGTATGTAGAAAATAGGCGTAGATGACAACTCCGCTCCAGAGGAGTAACGCTAACATCAGAGCCCGTTTTGCCCCAATCTTACCGGCGATTCGGCCGAACAGTAAGGCACCGCCGGCAGCGATAATCTGAATCATCAGCAACGTGATCATCAAGACCGTTGCAGAAAATTTCAATTCTTCTTTCCCGTAAATCGTTGCCATCTTGATTACCGTCTGAATCCCATCGTTATAGATCATGAAAGCAATTAAGAACAGTAGCAGATGTTTGAAGCGTCGAACCTTTCTGATCGTTGCGAGGGTTCGTGTTATTCCGATGGCGGTATAGGCGACAATCTTCGGTTGGGATTGATACTTTTCTGGCATCTCCTCTATAGCTCCCGCCTCTTTCAGCTCTTTAAGCGTAAAGAGTGTAAACCCCGCCCACCATAAGCCTGCCATTCCTAGTCCAATGCGGGCTGCGAGTCCTTGTCCAATCCCGATAATTCCACCGCCCGCAACCAACCCTAACGTAATGGCAAATTGCAAGCCACCGCCGATGTAACCGTAGGAAAACCCTTTGCTAGATACCCAGTCTATTTTATCCTCGGAGGTAATCTGAGGCAGAAACGCATCATAGAAGACATTCCCTCCCACAAACCCAATCTGTGCAACTATAAATAGGATAGCGGTCCGCCATACATCTCCAGATTGAGAGAAGTAGAGGAGTGTTGTGCAGATGCTGCCTATATAGGCAAATGTGATCAGGAACTTTTTCTTAGATGAGGAGAAGTCCGATATAGTACCAAGAATAGGAGCAAACAGAAAGACAAACAACGCCGCGGCACTGGCCAGATATGCCCAGAGCGCATCTGTGCTGACAATGGTGTTCCCGATTTGGACACCACCTTCACCCACAATCCCATCGGCGAAATAGATCGGTAAAACGCCTGCCACTACTGTGGTTGCATAGGCAGAGTTTGCCCAGTCGTACATACACCAACCGAAGATTTGGGGGCCGGCTGAAGTGTTGTGCGAATTTTTTTGCTGCATCTGTGTCACCTATTATAGTGGATTTTAGAATTAATTGAGACACTCCAAACCGGTGCGGTTGGAAACCGCACCTACCGGGTACTGTTTCTAACTATGTATATCCGGTGCGGTTAGGAATCCCGATACATCAGGACAGGCCCGCACCTACCGGGTTTGGGAAATTTGAAATTACCGAAGAAACCGAGTTTTGAAGAAAAAACTCGGTTTCTCTGAGCTGCCCTACACTTTTTTAACATGAACCAGTTTTTTTATCTGTGACTGTTTCAGCCAATCGCTAATTAGGAAAGGGGAGTAAACAAGGAAGAAAAGAACAAAAGCCACACCATCTAAAATGGGTATATACCAGGGCCAAGGCGCGAAGAGGAAAGGAGATTCGGTATCCGGTGGCTCACAAATGTACATGTAGTTAGATTTTAGCACTAGATTGACACCTGCGATGACCACCATATAGAGATTACTGAGCAGGAATACGCGCAATAAGCCCTTGAGTGTGGGACGCATTTTCAACCCCCACGTCACAAATAGCACACTGACAACGATGCCACTATGTACAATAAAATATTGAAAAAAACGGTAGTGCGGAAAACCGCCCTCTAGTTCAGGCGTAAGCACCGCGTTTAATGTGCCGACAATTCCCCAAAAATAAGCAATTTCATAGAGGGCCTGGTTCTGACGCAACAACACAAACGCCACGATAAAAGCCACAAGCCCGCAGACGTGGAGGGGTAGGTGGTTCTGCACAAAGACACTGAACGATTGCACCGTCGCCGCACGGTAGATCCAATGTCCAACTTCATTGACTATTAATGTGATTGCCAAAAGATAGCAAACCACATTCGTTATTGCCGATGAATTCACCTGTCTCACCAGCACCGATAGTGCGATAGGCAGCACGATGGTTAGGACTATCGCGGTGATATGAGGAACGCCAAGAAATTGAAAATCAGAAGTTGGCATGGTTGCTCACCTATAGGGAACGCAGATCTGCGTTCCCTACTATCTATGAAGTTCGGTCTAACGCCCGGTGTCCGATGTCGGTCCGGAAATGGGCTTGATCGAAGCGGATTTCTTCCACCCCACGATACGCACCTTTAATCGCAGATTTAATGTCATGGGCAAGTGCGGTGACACCGAGTACCCTGCCGCCTCCCGTGGCAATGCTTCCGTTTTGCATCTGAGTCCCTGCATGAAAAACCGTCACGTCCTTCAGGGCGTTGGCACGGTCTAGTCCGGTAATCACTTTGCCTGTTTCGTAGGGATCGGGATATCCGCCTGATGCCATTACTACACATGTCGCCGCTTCGGGTTTCCACTTGCATTCAACTTTGTCCAGCGTTCCATCAATACAGGTATCCAGCAGCGGCACCAGATCGCTCTCCATACGGGTTAGCAACACCTGTGCTTCAGGATCGCCAAGCCGGCAATTAAACTCTATCACTTTTGGACCGGTTTTAGTAATCATCAACCCAACATACAAAATGCCCTTGAAGTTGCGTCCTTCGGCCGCCATCGCGCTGATAGCTGGCTGCACAATCGTATTCATAACCTGCTCGCTGCGTTCAGGTGTCATGATCGGTGCCGGTGAATATGCGCCCATACCCCCGGTGTTTTTGCCTTTGTCGCCATCCAATGACATTTTGTGATCTTGCGAGCTCACAAAGGGGAGACAATATGTGCCATCCGTTAAGACAGTGAAAGAGGCCTCTTCCCCGAATAACGCCTCCTCGATCACCACTTTATCCCCGGCACTCCCGAAGTTCCGATCGACCATGATTTCCTGAACCGCTTTAACGGCAGCATCAAGCGTTAGCCCCGGAATAACGCCTTTCCCTGCAGCCAACCCATCCGCTTTGACAAAGACCGGTGCGTTAATATCTTCAAGATAAGCGATTGCCGCGTCCGTGTCCTCAAATGTGCGATATGCCGCGGTGGGGATGTCATTTTGTGCCATCAATCGTTTTGCGAAATCTTTGCTGGCTTCGAGAATCGCGGCTTTCCGATCCGGTCCAAAGGCTCGGAGTCCTCGCGACTGGAAAACATCAACGATCCCTTTCGCCAACGGGTCTTCGGGACCAACGACAGTCAGGTCTATCTTTTTCGTTTCTGCAAAGTCCGCGATTGCCGAGAAGTTATCCTCTAGGGAAATTGACCGACATTCGGCGATTTGGGCGATACCCGGATTCCCCGGCACACAGTATACCTTTTCAACAAGCGGACTTTGTACAATTTTCCAGACAAATGTGTGCTCTCTACCACCGCTTCCAACAACTAAAATTCTCATCGAACTCTCCTTGATCTGGATTGATAGACTCTGTTAATTGTCTGAATCACTGATTAGGCGGATTAAAGGATTACACAGACTCAAAAAGATTCGCCATGGACGCTGGTCAATCTCTGCACTTGTCTGAATCTGGCTTCTCAGGATTTTTGGATATATTATTTTTTTATTTCTATACCACTTGGATATGTCTATCCAAGCGGAGCAGATTTGAAAATTTTCAGCTTGCGTTTTGATAGGAAAAATGGTCATGCCACAGCCTGGCCCAATGCGGCGCGGTAGTCCTTGACGGATTGCTCAAGTCCGACATAAAGGGCGTGCGCCATCAGGTGATGACCGATTGAAACCTCAAGTAAACCGGGGAGGTTTCTCATAAGTGGCAGATTTTCCAGATTGAGATCATGCCCTGCATTAATGCCAAGCTTCAAGCTGACCGCCTTTTCAGCGGCTTTAACCAGTAAGCCAAATTCGTGTGCAATCTCTTGCTCCGTTTTCGCCCACGCATAAGGTGCTGTATAGAATTCTACCCGATCTGCCCCCACTTCCTTCGCCAATTCGACTTGATGGAGGTCTGTACCACTGAATAGGCTGACACGAATGCCGGCATCTTTGAGCCGCTGAATGACCGGTTTGAGTCTTTCACCTTCCGCCGTTAGATTCCAGCCGTGGTCGCTCGTCACCTCGCCCGGCGTGACGGGCACGAGTGTGCACTGGTCGGGCTGCACCTCTATCACCATATCCAACAGATCGGGGCGGGGGTCGCCCTCAATGTTATATTCGACAGTAACCATCTCGGCAATTTCGTAAACATCGTGGGGTTTGATGTGTCGTTGATCTTCTCGCGGGTGCACCGTAATTCCCTGCACGCCGGTATTGATGCAGGTTTGTACCGCTCGGATGACATTTGGAACATCTTCGCCTCTGGAATTTCTTAGCGTTGCGACCTTATTGACGTTCACACTCAGATTGATCATTGCCTTCTCCCTCCATCTCATGTTTTAAGATTTCTATTATGCAAGTTTGGAGTGGGATTGTCAACCAAAATTGTTTGGACAGGTGTCAAGGAAATTTACTTGACATGGACACTTATGTGATGTATTATAACAAGTCTATTTTACGACAATTTTTTATTGAATGTAGTGTTCTCGGAGTGAGCGTAACAGATCCCCACAAAATGATTTTCCTTCCTGAACCTTCATCTTATCGAAATGTTTCAGCAAGCAATCATTAAGGTTTCGGACTATTAGGACATTTTCCTGTGTCTGCCGATCCATTCTGAAGAAGTGTTTGTTATTGATTCAGGGAAATATGGTCAGGGTACTATCAGGGTAGAAGAAAATCAGAAAGAAAGCGAACAAAAACCGCAGCAAGAGTAACAAAGAGATACGGATTCTCGGAACAAATTAGCACCGGAAAGGCTAACATGAAAGGAAAGATTGGTATTCCGAAAAAGCAAGGACTTTATAACCCCGCCTACGAACATGATGCCTGTGGTATCGGTTTTATCGTCAACATTAAAGGTGAAAAATCCAATACGCTCGTGCGTCAGGCGCTAGATGCGCTGGTTTGTCTTGACCATCGGGGTGCCCGCGGTGCCGAAGAAAACACCGGCGACGGAGCGGGTATTCTGATGCAGGTCCCGCACAACTTCCTTCAACATGCCTGCGAAGGCGTGGGAATCGATCTACCCGATTCAAAACATTACGGCGTTGGCATGGTGTTTTTCACCAAGACCGAGGACGGTGAACTCCTTCAACGCTGCCAGCGAAAACTGGAAGAAATTGTTGTCGAAGAAGAGCAAACGGTTTTGGGTTGGCGAGAAGTTCCTACCGATAATTTCTATCTGGGACCGATTTCCCGTTCTTCCGAGCCTACTGTATGGCAGATCTTTATCGGTAGAAACCCCAATATCGAAGATGATCTCGCCTTTGAGCGCAAGCTGTATGTGATTCGGAAGCGGGCCTCCAATATCATTCGATACGGCGGGATAGATGAAGACTTCTATATTCCAAGCCTATCTAGCCGGACTATCGTCTATAAGGGGATGCTCACACCGATGCAGGTCCCCGAATTCTATACCGAGCTGAAAGATCCTCGAATGGAGGCATCAATTGTTCTGCTTCACTCTCGATTTTCGACGAACACTTTCCCAAGTTGGGCGCGATCACACCCGTACCGATACATGATCCACAACGGCGAAATCAATACCGTGCGCGGGAACCAGAACTGGATGAAAACGCGGCAGGCGATGTTAGCATCTGAGTTGTATGGTGAGGACCTCCTGAAACTTTTTCCTATCCTTGACGAGGACGGGAGCGATACCGCCATTTTTGATAACTGTCTGGAATTTCTTGCACTCTCTGGTAGGTCGCTGCCCCACTCCGTGATGATGATGATTCCTGAACCGTGGGAAAATCATGAGAGCATGAGCGCGGAGAGGCGCGCATTTTATGAATATCATAGCTGCTTAATGGAGCCGTGGGATGGTCCTGCTTCCATCGCTTTCACCGATGGAACAGTTGTTGGAGCATCCCTAGACCGTAACGGTTTCCGCCCGTCCCGCTACTACATCACAAACGATGACATGCTCGTACTCGCCTCGGAAACCGGGGTACTAGACATTCCTCCTGAACGGGTTGTCTACAAGGGGCGTCTCCAGCCGGGCCGGATCCTTCTGATTGATACGGAGGCGGGACGCATCATCAGCGATGATGAAGCTAAGGATGAGATCGCTGCTGAGCATCCGTATGGTCAGTGGCTAGATGAACATCTCATTACATTGAAAGACCTACCGGCAGTTGAACCGAAGGAACCTGCAAAAGACCACGAAAAGATTTTACAACGTCAACAGGCATTCGGGTATACATTTGAAGATCAGCGCATTTTCCTTGGACCGATGTCGAAAATTGGTCGTGACCCCGTCGGTTCGATGGGAAATGATGCCTCTTTGGCGGTGCTCTCTAACCGCCCCCAGCTCCTTTACAACTATTTCAAGCAGCTATTCGCGCAAGTGACCAATCCTCCGTTGGATCCGCTCAAGGAAGAGATTATCACTTCGTCTGAAACGACAATAGGCACTGAGCGTAACCTGCTCGTACCAGAACCGGAGAGCTGCCGTCAGATACGCCTCGACACTCCAGTTATTTCAGATGAGGAGTTGGAGCAGCTGCGCCAAGTCGATCAACCGGGATTCAAATCCACGACGCTTCCAATCCTATTTAACGTCGCTGATGGAGAGGGTGGTCTTGAAACGGCGATGGAGAGACTCTTTGAAGCTGCTGACCGCGCTATCAAAGAGGACTACACCATTATCATCTTGTCTGACCGTGGTGTTGACGAGAAGTCTGCCCCTATCCCCGCACTGCTAGCTGTTGCTGGTTTGCACCACCACCTGATTCGGTGTGGTACACGCACAAAAGTCGGTATCGCGCTTGAATCGGGTGAACCCCGCGAAGTGCATCACTTCTGTCTACTCACCGGGTATGGTGTCCAAGCGGTTAATCCGTACATGGCGTTCGAGAGCCTAGCGGACATGATCGCCGAGGGGCAACTAACGGATATTGGGTATAAAGATGCCGTTAAGGGATACATCAAATCGGTCACCAAAGGCGTCGTCAAAGTCATGGCAAAGATGGGAATTTCAACCATCAAGTCGTATCGAGGGGCGCAAATTTTTGAAGCCATCGGCATCAAGCAAGAGGTTGTTGACCGTTACTTTACTTGGACGGAGACTCGCGTGGAAGGAGTTGACCTTGATGTTATTGCTCGCGAGGCCCTGATGCGTCACCGCGCAGCCTTTCCAGAAATTCCGGTCGATAATCGCACTTTGGATGTCGGCGGTCATTTTCAGTGGCGGCAGGATGGCGAATATCACCTATTTAATCCAGCCACGATTCATAAGCTGCAATTGGCCGCCCGTACCAATAGCTACGAGGTCTATAAAGACTACGCTAAGTTAATTAATGATTACTCGCAGAATATGGCGACGCTGCGGGGACTCCTGGAATTGAAGTTCCCCAATGAACCGATTCCAATTGACGAGGTAGAACCGGTTGAAGAAATCTGCAAACGTTTCAAGAGCGGTGCGATGTCCTACGGTTCCATCAGCAAGGAGGCGCACGAAGCACTGGCAATCGCGATGAACCGAATTGGAGGAAAGAGTAATACCGGTGAAGGGGGAGAGGATCCAGCGCGGTATTTCCTCGAACCCAACGGCGACTCCAAAAACAGCGCAATTAAACAGGTCGCTTCCGGTAGATTCGGCGTCACTAGCAACTACCTCGTGAATGCACAGGAACTTCAGATTAAAATGGCGCAAGGTGCCAAGCCCGGTGAGGGTGGTGAGCTGCCCGGTAGAAAAGTCTACCCGTGGATCGCCACAGTGCGTCACTCGACGCCGGGGGTTGAGCTGATTTCGCCGCCGCCGCACCACGACATCTATTCGATTGAAGACCTCGCCCAACTCATCCACGATCTGAAAAACTCAAACCACCATGCGCGGATCAACGTTAAATTAGTATCTGAAGTCGGTGTTGGGACAATCGCCGCCGGCGTGGCAAAAGGCCACGCGGATGTCGTGTTGATCAGCGGGCTTGATGGTGGCACCGGGGCTTCCCCACAAACCAGTATAAAACATGCCGGTCTACCTTGGGAACTTGGGGTGGCGGAAACCCATCAGACCTTGGTGTTGAATAATCTACGTTCTCGTATTATTGTGGAAACGGATGGACAACTCAAAACCGGTCGAGATGTTATTGTCGCTGCGCTGTTGGGTGCTGAGGAGTTCGGTTTTGCGACCACAGCACTAGTGACGCTCGGTTGTATTATGATGCGTGTATGCCATCTAGATACTTGCCCAGTGGGCGTGGCGACGCAAAACCCAGAGTTGCGTAAAAAATTTATGGGCGACCCGTCCCACGTCGTGAATTTCATGCGTTTCATCGCGCAGGATATGCGTGAAATCATGGCGCAACTGGGGGTTCGCACGATCAATGAACTTATCGGTCGCACCGACCTACTTGAGCCGACAAAAGCGGTTGACCACTGGAAAGCAAAGGGAATTGATCTTTCGCCGATCCTCTATCAACCTCAAGTTGGCCCCGAAATTGGCCGCTACTGCCAAATTGATCAAGACCACGGTTTGGACAAGGCACTAGATAACGAAGTCCTTTTAGACTTTTGTGAGCCTACTTTACGGGATGGGACAAAAGTTACGGGATCTTTCCCAATTAAGAACACCAATCGGGTTGTCGGCACAATATTAGGTAGCGAACTTACTCGACGTCATGGGCCCGAGGGACTACCCGACGATACCATCGACATTCATTTTGAAGGGTCTGCGGGCCAATCCTTTGGTGCGTTTACACCTCTGGGCGTCACATTCCGCCTTGAAGGCGACGCAAATGACTATTTCGGCAAAGGGCTTTGCGGCAGCAAGTTGATTGTTTATCCACCCAAAAAGTCCACATTCAAACCCGAAGAGAATATCATTATCGGTAACGTTGCTTTCTACGGAGCGACCAATGGCGAAGCCTATATCCGTGGCATGGCTGGCGAGCGGTTCTGTGTGCGGAATAGTGGTGTCCGCGCTGTCGTTGAAGCTGTGGGTGATCATGGATGTGAGTATATGACGGGTGGCAGAGTCGTTGTTCTCGGCAAAACTGGACGTAACTTCGCCGGTGGAATGTCGGGTGGCATCGCGTATGTACTTGACCGTGATGCTGATTTCCATATCCGCTGCAATCAAGAACAGTGTGACCTTGAACGCTTGGAGGATCCGGTAGAGATCTTGGAGGTTAAGGGGATGATCCAGCGGCACGCTGAGTATACTGGTAGCGAACTTGCGTTGGAAATCTTGGAGGACTGGGAGAATACGCTCCGCCAATTTGTCAAGGTCATGCCGCAAGACTATAAACGGATTCTTGACGCACTTGAAGAAGCACAAACAGAAGGATTTGAGGGAGATGACGCTTGGCTAGAAGCGTTTCGGCGTGGTGTCGCTGCTGAGGCAGCAGCTTAGAAAGATAGGATTCGAGGAGACAGTATGGCAAAACCAACGGGATTTATGGAGTATGATAGGGAACTTCCGCCCGATCGTTCACCATTAGAACGGATCAAAGACTGGAACGAATTTCACGAACATTTTACTGTAGAAAAACTTCAGACGCAAGGGGCGCGTTGTATGGATTGTGGCATCCCGTTTTGTCATACAGGGATGCGATTGCCGGAGAATAGTCCTGCTGCATCGGGCTGTCCGATTAACAACTTGATACCGGAATGGAATGATCTTGTCTATCGGGGGCTGTGGAAAGAGGCGTTGGAACGGCTGCATAAAACCAATAACTTTCCTGAGTTTACAGGTCGGGTGTGTCCGGCCCCTTGTGAGGGTGCTTGTGTGTTGGGCATGATTGAGCCGCCGGTGACAATCAAAAATATTGAGGTTTCAATCATCGATAAGGGCTGGGAGGAAGGTTGGGTCGTTCCTGAACCGCCCGCCAAACGTACGGGTAAACGTGTTGCAGTTGTGGGTTCTGGTCCGGCGGGTTTGTCGTGCGCTGCACAACTTAACAGGGCGGGCCATCTCGTCGCTGTCTACGAGCGTGCCGATCGTGTTGGGGGGCTATTGATGTACGGTATCCCCAATATGAAGTTGGATAAAAAAAGGGTCGTCCAACGTCGGATTGATTTGATGGCAGCGGAAGGGGTCAATTTTGTTACCAACACCGAAATCGGCAAGGACATCTCGGCAAAGGAATTAGTTGACGGATTCGATGCGGTTGTTCTCTGCGGCGGTGCCACCAAACCGCGGGATCTCCCTATCGAAGGTCGAGATTTGGAAGGCATCCATTTTGCCGTGCCGTTCCTTCACGCAAACACCAAAAGCCTCCTCGATTCCAATCACGAAGATGGGAATTATATCTCCGCCAAAGACAAACATGTCATTGTCATTGGTGGTGGGGATACGGGTACTGACTGTGTGGGAACCTCTATGCGTCATGGGTGCAAAAGTCTCACCCAGTTTGAGATCTTAGAGCGTCCACCCGACGAACGCGCGCCCAATAATCCATGGCCTGAGTATCCACGGGTTTACCAACTCGACTATGGGCAAGAAGAAGCCGCCGCTAAGTTTGGAGCGGATCCGCGCACCTACCTTATTAGCACCTTGAAATTTGTCGGTGACGAAGAGGGGCACGTAAAAGAACTTCATACCGCCGAAGTTGAATGGGTTCCGGGGGACGGTGGGCGTCCTTTCCCCAAGCCGATCGAAGGCACCGAGGAAGTTTGGCCTGCCGATTTAGTGCTTTTGGCGATGGGCTTCCTCGGTCCTGAGGACACCATTCTGGAAGAGTTGGACATTGACCGCGATGAACGTTCCAACGTCAAGGCGGAAGAGGATAAATACGCGACTAGCATCCCCGGTGTATTTGCTGCCGGCGACATGCGGCGTGGGCAGAGTCTCGTTGTCTGGGCGTTCAAAGAGGGGCGTGGTGCTGCTCGTGAAGCGGATCGATATTTAATGGGTACGACGGATTTGCCGTGAGATTCTCTAATCGGATTGGATGTATTTGGAGGCGCACCGATGCACGCAACACCAACCCCTTGGGCTGAACTAAAAAAAAAGAAAATTACCCTTGCGGACTATCTGCTGATGCCCGAACTCCATCATCCGTATGAAATCATTGATGGAGAAATGATGCCTTTCCCGGCTCCAACACCCGCACATCAAATAATAGGTGCGAATATCTTTAGTCCACTGAGTCAGTATGTGAAGGCAAAAGAGCTCGGTGTGGTGCTCTTTGCGCCGGTTGATATTATCCTCCGACGCGCCCCATTACGGACACGCCAGCCTGACGTGTTGTTTATCCACAAAGACAACCTACCCGGCACCAGCCTTGATGACCTTGAAGGATTGCAACTCCTTGAGATTACCCCGGATTTGGTCATCGAGGTGCTTTCACCTTCGGATACAAAAAAGGTGCTAACTGGAAAATTGACAGATTATCAACGGATCGGGGTCAAAGAGTGTTGGCTGGTCAGCCGGGAAACCCGCTCGGTTGAAGTCTTGCATCTATCGGCAAGGAAGTCTGAGCGAGCAGGTCTTTATGGCCTCGGCGAAACCGTCTGTAGTGAAACAATTACAGACTTCTGCCTGACTGTGGATGCAATTTTTGCCTGATAACTATGAGAACTGATCTGTTTCCGATTGGCGTAAATAATCCGAAATTCGCCGATATGCGGCGTTAAGTCGCTGCATCATTTCAAGACTCCCGCCCTTATCCAGATGATAGCTCAACGCAAGTTGACGATAGCACTCCCTCAACGCATTCAGGTCAATCGGATAGGTTAAACCGAAGAACTGAAAACTGGCCTGTAGTGTGTCAGGCATACTTAACAACTGATTTTTCCTGCCGCCCTGATTCCTCCGCCTATCCCTTTGTTGACAAACCCCTTCCAAATACTTATCCAGTCGAGCCTTGGACATCAACCGAACCTCATCTACCTCAAAGAACAGTTCTCCAACGCATCCGGCATGGATTGCTTGCGGCGTCCAGTTCGTCGTTTCAGCAAGAGCACCTTCAACTTCTTCAATCTGATCGCGTCTCTCTTGAGAAATTGTCTGTTCGTAGTAATCCTGAACCAAGTCTTGGTAAAGTTCCCACTTGGAAGACTGTAGACCGATTGATGCCCAGTTTCGTAACCGATAACCGATGAAGGAGTAAATAATCTTTAACCATTTACACACCTGTCCGAATAGAGAAAGATAATTGAAGTATACTGTTTTTCGCCCTGTTTTTCCAGTACCCTTGGTGAAGATTTGAAGTTGTTATTCTGTGGATTAATTTTTGACATAGCAGTGTATCAGCGGCAGCGGTATTTTCTGTGCCTTTCTGGTAAATCCTATAATAATTCACATCGCGATTTACTAGCGCACTGTTCCCTTAGGGCTATTCAGTTTTCGGCTTTTTAACCATTTGGGGCGAAAAGTCACAACGAGCGAATCGCCTTGCCAGTGAAGTATCGGGATTGGGAAATCCCTCTCACAAGAGAATTAAATGACCCTAACTGTTCCCTTGTTTTGTCTTGACTTTATGGGGACGCCTTTGCTACAATAGCATAAATTGAATGAACGATCGGTTGTCCGTGCTACTTGAGATTATAGGTATGCCGCAAATACGCTACTTGGCTTTGTCCAACTGAGCGGTTTATGGGCTCCTGATAATGTATACATTTTTGGTGCCTTCCTCATTTTTTGGCTAAGTCCTCTTTCCTTCATGAGTTGGAATCACCACAATCTGTAGTCAGATGTAGCATCTGCCAGTTAAGTATTGAGGAAATCTTGCCTTTACAATAGAGAAATGAACGACCCACAAATATACCAAAATAGAATCGCAACACCATATATTAGCAGCTTGAGCAAAGAGTCATTCCTGCCACAGCACCCCACACTCCTAGTTCTGATTAGCCCTCAATTAAGGAGATTTTAATGGCACAGAAGATAGCAGCCATGCGCAAGATGTTTTCAGAGCTCCCTGAAACCTCAACTTATAGCCCGGTGACAGATGCATTGCAAAGCGCGGGACAATTGGATGAACAGGACCTCGCAAATGCTCTCAAAGCGTTTAGCACTATGCCTCAGTCAACGAACGTCTTCGCGAATCCAGTTTTACATCACGCAAAAGTTGATTGCGATGGTGCAGATATAACACTGCATATCCGTAGTTTTGGCATCCGCGGTGTGATTCAAGAAAGTGAAATTGTTGCCAGCGGACCTGCGCCTGCGTATGTAATCTTTGTTGGTCTGTTCGGCAGAAGGCCCGAAAAAGTTCAGAACGGTTTCGATGAAGAAGCAGTGCTTAGGGAACTGATTAATCGCAAGTTTTATCGAGTCAGAAGGGTTATCAGGGAAGATACTTCGGGGCGCAAATCACTAATCGAGCAGGTTGCTAATTTTGTGCAGGCCTTCCCAGAGTCGGGACCGGAACTTGCAATTCAGCATTTTTCGGCACTTAGGAAAGCGAATCGAGCGAAAAACCGGATCCCGGAGGGTGGGTTAAACGACGAAAGGCGCGAGGGCCGCCTTCTACTTCAAATGATTGGAACGCATATAGAAAATGTCGCTGTGGGGGTGATGTCAACCTATATGCGCGGTCTGCTGGAAACGAGCACGAATTTAACTACAGAGCAGCTTGTCCACCAAACGGACACACTTATCAGCGAAGAAGAAAACGCGGGAAAAACGGCGTTTCAGACCTGTTATAGCCTTCTCCTAGGTCACCGTGCCAATGAAGTTGAGAATAAAGCCTTGGAACGCATGGGAATCATACAAACCCATCACGGATCGGCAGGCTCTAACATGGTTGCTCGATATATGGCGACGCTACATACCCCTTCTGTTTCCGACTTCTTGACCGCTGCCCACATGAACCTTGACGGCGATCGGCATTTTGGCGCGATTCACGATATAACCCAGTTTATCAATGCACTTGAGCAACTCTCTCCAGGCAAGCGGGACGCAGCTATCCGAAACGAGGTGCTCGGTGGTGGGATTCCAACGTTTGGTCACCCCGAAATCGCTGCCGCCGGTAGAATTGACGAAATTCAGCAAGATCCAAGACCTGCAATCTACATTGAACCCGTTTTGCAGGCGATAGATAGCGGGGATCTCACGCTTGACGACAAGCAGAAGCAGCGACTCGGTATGATCCAACGTATCTATCAGATTGCGTTTGTCGAAGGCGTGATTAAGCCGGGGCGAGAAAACGATCCGCCACTTCGTTTGACGCCAAACACAGATTTCGGTGGCTGGGCAGTTCAAGAGGCGTTGGGTATCCATGAATTGGATCGAACGCTACTTACCTATATCTTTAGAGGATTTGGGTGGATAATGGATGCGCGGGAACAGCTACAAGACCGTCACATTATTCGTCCAGTCATTCCTCCCGACCCCCAGATTATTCCCACGGATAGCAGTGACCCAACGATACCGGATTTGGTTGTTTCAACTCACAATCGATTGGTTCAGGAGGAGGCGTTCTCTCCACATTGAACGACGATATGTGGAAATTGGAGTCTAAGCATTCATTAGTAATAAGGCTCGTCTAACCTTCGCAGTGGAGTCCCTTGGTAGTATACTTTCGCCATGCGATCTGAACCGTTATTTTTTTAGAAAGGAGTACAGATTGGTCAACTCAGAAGCAATTGAGGCCGCAAAAGAACATTTCGGAAACGTCTTGCAGCAACAACTTAAAAGAGTCGAGAAACTCAAGCAAGAACCGGATTGGACGGATTATAGCTCTATTTCGCCCATCATTGTTGGTATGCTCGGCGGTGACGGCATTGGTCCGACGATTAGCACCGAAACCCAGCGTGTGCTTGAATATCTCCTACGTGACCCAGTCAGTAGTGGGAAGGTCGAGTTTCGGGTTATAGAAGGACTCACCATCGAAAATCGTGCAGCAAAGATGCAGTCAATACCAGATGATGTACTTGAAGAAATCAAGGGGTGCCACGTAACACTAAAGGGCCCGACGCACACGCCTGAACAGGGGGATGGGTGGCCCAATATAGAGAGTGCGAATGTCTCTATGCGTAAGGCACTTGATCTATTCGCCAACGTCCGCCCGGTGCGTGTGCCTGCTGAAAACATTGACTGGACCTTCTTCCGCGAAAATACTGAAGATATGTACGCACTTGGCAGCCAAGGCATCAATGTCACCGATGACTTGGGGATAGATTTTCGCGTTATCACAAGCCAAGGATCTGAGCGGATCATTGAGGCAGCCTTCGCTCACGCGAAACGTACCGGCAGAACTAAGGTAACGGTCGTCACAAAGGCAAATATCGTCAAAACGACTGACGGCAAGTTTCTCGCATTTGCCCGCCAAATTGCACAACGGTATCCAGAAATTGAATGGGATAGTTGGTACATCGACATCATGACCGCGGCACTGATAAATCCAGCACGTCAACAGGATTTTCAGGTACTTGTACTCCCCAACCTCTACGGTGATATCTTGACTGACGAGGCAGCTCAGATCCAAGGCGGTGTCGGAACTGCCGGCAGCGCGAACATCGGCAAACAGTCTGCCATGTTTGAGGCAATTCACGGGAGTGCCCCGCGTATGATACAAGAGGGAAGGGCGCAGTATGCTGATCCAAGTTCTCTCATCCGTGCGGGTGCCATGATGCTTGAACATATTGGATTCGATGAACTCGGTCAAAAACTCCACAAAGCCCTCGATATCTGTGGACAGTACGAGCGCAAGGTCGTTATGACCGGACGCAGTACAGGTGCGACCAGCGAGGCATTCGGCGACTACATTATGGAGACAGTCGAGGATGCCAGTGTTGAGGCGCGGTGGGAAGAATATGTGAACGCAGAGGCGTGAAAACTGTTTGTTCATGGGTTCATTACTTAACGAGTAGGGAACGCAGATCTGCGTTCCCCACCGTTTCTATTGCATGGTTTCTTAACATGAGCAATCCATATCATAGGGAAAATGAATGGCTAGAAAAAAAATTAGTGTAATTGGTGCTGGAAACGTTGGAGCGACCGCCGCACTGTTCATTGCACAAAAGCAGCTTGGCGATGTTGTGATGGTGGATATCATTGACGGCGTCCCACAAGGAAAAAGTTTGGATATGGCACAGGCATCACCCGTTGAAATGTTCGATGCAAGTGTCACAGGCTCAGTAGGTTACGAAGAAACGGCGGACTCTGATGTGGTGATTATTACCTCCGGATCGCCCCGCAAGCCGGGGATGACCCGCGAAGATCTATTGCAAACAAACGCGAACATCGTTGGTAGCGTCACGGAAAGCGTCGTCAAGCACTCGCCGGATTGCATTATCGTGATGTTGACCAACCCGTTGGACATCATGACCTATCATGCGTGGAAGGTTTCGGGATTCCCATCCAACCGCGTGGTTGGACAGGCGGGAGTCCTTGATTCAGCGCGTTTCCGTTACTTTATCTCGCTTGAACTTGGCGTGTCCGTTGAGGATATCAGTGCCCTTGTGATGGGGGGACATGGAGATACAATGGTGCCCCTACCGCGTTACACAACGGTCAGTGGAATCCCAATTCCGCAACTGATATCTGCTGAACGAATTGAGGAAATGGCACAGCGCACACGAGATGGCGGGGCAGAGGTAGTCGATCTTCTAAAGACGAGTGGTTACTACGCAGCAGGTGCCTCGCTTGCTCAGATGGCGGAGGCAATCATCCGTGACAAAAAACGGCTCATCCCTTGTGCAGCGTATCTGACAGGACAATTCGGTATCAATGACCTATATATCGGTGTTCCGATTAAATTGGGAGCGGATGGTGTTGAACAGATTATCGAAGTCGAATTGACCGATGATGAGATCCAAGCGTTGCAAACATCGGCTCAGACGTATCGGGAAGGGATCGAGTTACTGGGGTACTAACACGAAGAGAAACCGAGTTTTTGGCAAAAACTCGGTTTCTGCTGCACCACAGAACGTACAGGACTTACGGATTTTAGATTGTAGTTGCTCGATTCATCGGGCGTATCGGGGCAGGGATGCCCCTCTCACCCCCCTCAGTCCCCCCGCAAGCAGGGGGAAGGGCTTTGACCGTTCGGCTGTGTAAGTCCTAACGTATACAAAGCCCCCATTCAAGTTTGCTAACTAAAAGGAGCGCAAATTGAAGATCGCATATTTCGATTGTTTCTCAGGTATCAGTGGAGATATGGTGCTTGGTGCCTTGGTCGATGCAGGTGTCGATCCAGACGCACTGAGCACAGAGTTGGCAAAGTTGAAGTTGGACGAATTTACGCTCCGTTTCGAGAAAGCCACGAAACATAGTATCAGCGGGACATGGGCAGTTGTGGAAACAGCCGATTCGGCTGCAGGTTCACACGAGCACAACGATTCTCTAGCGGTACATCACCATCACACCCACGACCATGAACATGGTCACGAACACAACCACGAACATCATGACCACCCACACACGCATGGACCAAGCCGTCATCTCTCCGATATTTTTACCATTTTAGACAATAGCGACCTTGAGGAAGTAATCATTGACCGCGCAAAGCGGATCTTTGATCGACTCGCAGCGGCGGAGGCGAAAGTCCATAACACCTCCAAAGATCAGGTACACCTGCACGAAGTCAGCGGCATTGATGCGATTGTGGACATTGTTGGAGCCGTCGCTGGACTACACCTTCTAGCAGTTGATGAAATCCACGCCTCTCCACTATCACTCGGCGGCGGCTTCGTCCGATGCGCCCACGGACTCATGCCTGTCCCTGCACCGGGAACGATGGAGCTGCTGTGCGGTGTTCCCATCCGACAGACCGAAATCCGAAAAGAGCTAGTGACACCCACCGGCGCAGCCATTATCACGACGCTCGCGGATGGATTCGGCACAATGCCAGAGATGACCATCAACCAAATCGGCTATGGCGCGGGAACACGCAACCTTGAGGAACAACCGAACCTCTTGCGGCTATGTGTCGGTAAAAAAAAACTATCGAGGGTGATCAGGTCTGCGTAATTGAAACCAACCTCGATGATATGTCGCCAGAGATTGTAGGCTACCTGATGGAACAACTCTTCGAGCAGGGAGCCCTTGACGTTTTCCTGACACCGATCTTCATGAAGAAAGGTCGTCCGGCGACAAAGCTGAGCATCCTCTCTACACCCACCCTCCGTGATACCCTGAGCGAAATACTTCTTGTGGAGACAACAACGTTTGGCGTCAGATCCTACACCGTTGAACGGTCAAAATTGACTCGTGATTTTGTTGATATCCAAACGCGATGGGGAACTGTTCGTGCGAAATGCGGGTACTTGGAGGGACAGTTAATTAAAACAGTCCCCGAATATGAAGATTGTAGGCGGCTTGCTGAGCAACATGGCGTCCCGCTCAGGGAGATTTATGAGGAAGCGATTCGACAGATGGGCGGATGAACGGGGGTATTCCGAACTACCTGAGGGGCGTTCATAAATATTCTCTGTGAGAATGGCATCTCCCGCGTTGCCCCGATAGATCGGGGACGAGTCGGGCCTGGCCACGACTCCCCTCAATTTTGGAAACCATCGGGAGCAGGAGATCCCTCTCACAGGTGGCTGTGTTCGCTGTATGCTATTGACTGAATGATGAACACCCTTGAGTTAAAACAACACAGCAAGGAGCATATCATGCCAAAGCACTTTCACGAAAAATTAATCAATCTCCTCAAAACCGCCCCCCGGTTCGTTGACGACGAAGGCGAATTGGTCAAGGCGGCGGTGATAGATCGGGCGTGGAAGATTGACCATGACCTTGTGAGATTGCTGCTTGGCAATGCGGATATAAAGGCAAAATTCTTTGACGAGGTTGACGGACACTATATCTTCAATACCAACACCTTCATCGACTACATTTCCGACAAAAATTTCCTCGCCGATTCCTACACCCGTTTCCGCAACAAAATCGGCTTGAACATTGAGGACAAATTTCTGCCTGAACGGGGTGAGGTGTCTCTGGTCTGGCCCTACAAAGATTGCGTGTTAGAGGGCGGACAGACAAGGGAGGAAGATAAACGTAAAGAGCTATTTTTCAATGAAATTTTGGCACAAGACGAAATTGACCGCTTCTTTGACCCAAAAGTGTTGGCTGGGTGGAAACGCTACACGGTTGATGGCGAGGGAGAGGTAACGGAGATCAAGCGGGATGAAAATGGCATAATACGGGAAAACCTGCTCATCAAGGGGAACAACCTACTGGCACTACACACCCTGACAACTCAGTTTCGCGGAAAGGTCAAGCTGATTTACATTGACCCACCGTACAACACAGGGAAGGATGGATTCAATTACAATGACAATTTTAATCATTCCTCATGGCTTACCTTCATGAAGAATCGCTTAGAAATTGCTTTTGAATTGCTCATGAGCGATGGTTTGTTATTTATTCAGATAACGGACAAGGAACAACCTTATTTGAAAGTGCTTTGTGATGAAATCTTCAAATGTTCTGAAGATAATTATCAACAGATTATATGGAAGAAAAGAGGAAGCGCACCAAATGATAAAAAGATCGGAGCCATTCATGAGTTCATTATAGTTTTCTGCAAAAATGGAAAATTAGAAAGCGTTTTGAATTGGAAACAGAGAAGTGAAAAGCAACTGTCAAGGTACAAGAATCCAGACAATCACCCAAAAGGGATATGGGCTAATGATAATTTAATGGCAAATGTAAAAGGCGGCAGATATGTCGAATCACTTTATTTTCCAATAGCAAATCCCAAGACAGGGGAGCTACATTATCCTTCATCAAAAGGCAACTGGCGTTTTAATAAAGAGAAAATCAAGGCACTATTGGAAAATGATGAAATTTACTTTGGAGAAGATGGAAAAGGTCGCCCGAAATTGAAGAGATTTCTTTGTGATGTGAAAGAAGGTATTCCTCATGGAACGATATGGGATGATGTTCCTTTAGGAAATCAGGGAACTAGGGAAATTCAAAGCCTTTTTGGTAGTGTGAATACTTTCGATACACCGAAACCAGAAGGATTAATAAAAAAAGTTATTGAAATGTCTACAAACGAAGGCGACATCATTCTTGATTTCTTCGCAGGTTCTGCTACCACCGCTGCAGTTGCCCACAAAATGAACCGACAATGGATTACGATTGAACAGATGGATTACGTGGAAACTATCACAATGGAGAGGCTCAAAAAAGTTGTTGGCAAAAAAGTTAAGGCAGAGGAAAAGTTAATCGAAGAAATTGACTATGACACCGGCGGCATTTCTAAATCTGTCAACTATCAGGGCGGCGGCGATTTCATCTATTGCGAACTGATGCCATACAACCAAGCTTTTATGGACAAAATCCAAGCCGCACAATTATCCAAAGAGCTTGTGGTACTCTGGCGGGACATCGCCAAAAACTCATTCCTGAACTGGTACGTGAACCCGGAAATCCCGGAGGATGCGGTAGAAGATTTCATCGAAATCGGTCAGGGCGAAAATGGACTGAAAAAACAGAAAAAACTCTTAGCGGAACTGCTGGATAAGAACCAGTTGTATGTCAATCTTTCGGAGATAGAGGACAAGGATTTCGGTGTCGGTGAGGCGGATCAGGCGTTGAATCGGGCGTTTTATGGTGAATAAATAATCCTTCAACGATTTTCCCTTTTAGTCCGTCACTACTCAGAATTACCAAAACTCTCAAAAACACCTGCCACCGATGAATACTGTGCGACTTTGACGATGACCCCCAACAAAAGGAGCGGCACCGCAATTAGCGCAATCAGTATGAGAATCCCCCAGATCCACGTCTTCTTGCCTTTGTCCGTTTTGGCAATTTCTGCCAGCCTCGAAATGAGCACCCCCGCCCCAATTATTACTAGTACAATAAAGCCGAAAACCAACGCAACCATAACTCTCTCCCTAAAGGTCGTATCCCTGATTGTAAGCGGTATTATGCCTAACGGTGTGGTTTGAGGATTAAATCATCGTATTCCGCTGGATCGACAAACGCTTCGACAATGACAGGCGCGTTCATGTCGAATGCTTTAATCAATGCGGATCGATATGTCTCTTCATCCTTTGCGACAAGGACCGGGACGCCAAAATAGGTGTGGGCGGGGTTATAAGCATCTCCGAAAAGGCGTGTGCCGTATTGTGGGAAAACCTTTCCGTTCCTGCTTAATTTTGATTAACTGGAGATTCTGATCCGTCAGTATCACAAAAACGACAGGGGTTCCCAGATTGATGGCGGTCACCATTTCTCCTGCCATCATCAAAAAGCCTCCATCGCCGGTCACGCAGGCGACCTGCCGATCCGGACAGCACAGTTTGGCAGCGATTGCCGCCGGAATCCCAAATCCCATCGACGATCCCCCGTTTGTCATGAGTTGGTTGCCCCAACGATAGGTCTTCCAGAGCTGCCCGATGAGGTGGGTGTGTGCACCGACATCGCACGTCATAATCCCGTCGTCCGGAAGCACCTCCCGCAAGATGTTCAAGGCGTGGTGCGGCGAGAAATTTGGCACGTCAGGTGAGAGGTTAGCGAACAACTTCTCTTTGCGATCCTGGAGTTCCTCAAGGCACCAGTCGTAGTCAAACTTTGGGAAATGCAGCATCGCCTCAAGCGTTTTACGGATATCGCCGATGGCCTCATAGACCTCGTAACTGGGATCAATATCGGCAGTAACGGTATCAATATGAACAACAGGGGCATCTGGCAACCACTCCTCGTAGTTGAATTCCACCACATCGTAGCCGATGGCGATGACTAGATCGGCTTCGCTGTGTGTGTTCGCGACCTGATCGGAGAGGGCGTGGAACAGGACACCGGTGTAGTAAGGGCTATCCTCAGAGATTATTCCCTTCGCCATCGGTGTGAGGATGACAGGGATGCCCTGCTTCTCCACAAATTGGTTCACGATTGCTTGGGCGTCAACGCGCGTCACACTCAAGCCCAACGCAATAATCGGCTTTCTCGCCGATTTCATCAGCTGCTCTACCAGTTGTATTGATTGAGCAGTAGGTGTAACGGTTTGATGTTGATGACGGATTGTGTTGCTAACAACAGTCTCATAATCCGGCACAGGGGCCTCTCCAAGTTCCGACGGGATGCCGAGATGGACGGGGCCCGGAACCTCTTGGCAAGCAATATCGACAGCTTTGACTACCGTTTCGCACAGGTTGTCTACGGAAAGTTCTGCAGTCCACTTCGAGATCGGTTCAAACAGTGCCTGATGGTCGATTTTCATCTGCGTCATCCGCGTCCGCATCGCCGTTGGCACTTGCGAGGTCAAGGCGAGCACCGGAGAACGATCCAATAGCGCGTTTGCGATTCCTGTACTTAGGTTCGTGGCACCGGGCCCGAAAGTACCGTAACAGGCACCCGGCTTGCCTGTCAACCGTGCACACACATCAGCCATGAACCCCGCAGACGCCTCATTGCTGACTAGCACGAACTCCACATTACTCTGACGCATCGCTTCCATAAACGGCGTCCAAGGACCGCTGGGAATGCCAAAAATGTATCGGATACCAAAATCATCCAACAGCTGAATGAGTGTTTCTGCAAATGTTTTCAACGCTGTTATTTCCTTCCTTCAATCTTTTTTCCTATCCTAACCTAAGTTGCTAGGGCATGTTGACATTTTGATGTTGCTAATGCCGATCCAACGGGCATCCACGATACCGTAAGCATCGTTCCAACGCAACGGTATCGGGATTGGCAAACGCTGTAATCATCGGCAATCTCCCATAAGTAGCGCGAACTGTTAGTTTGCAGACTCGGATCACAATCTAAATGAGGATTAAAAAATGACTTCGGTAATTTAGGAATCCGGTGCGGTTAGAAACCGCACCTACCGGGTTTGGGAACGTTGAAATTACCGACTTAAATAATTGAGGGGTGTTCATAAATATTCTCTGTGAGAGTGGCATCCTTGCCACGACTCCCCTCAATTTTGGGAACAATCGGGATCAGGAGATCCCTCTCACCGGTGTCTGTGTCTGGGTTATGCTATTGACTGAATTACGAACACCCTTGAAATAATTAAACTTCATACAGATGAAAAACTGAGTTGGGTTTCACTCTATCTGTCTATAAGCAGATGGTGTTGGACGCCCGGGCCTCTATTGGACTTGATAGGGATTGACGTTTAACCGTTCAACCCAACCTACGGATCGTCAAATGTCAATAGAACTTAGTTATCGTGAGAGGTGCTCATAATTAGAAAAAGGCTCTTGTCGCGATTCGGAGGGTACGTCCCCTACAGTGTGTTTTTTGTAGGAGGGAATTCCAATTCCCGACTCTTGCGTCCGTTTCCTAGTGCTTAGTTTATCAACTAGCAGCTTGCGTTATCCTATCACACCGCTAAAAAAAGGTCAACGAATTACCACGATTTTTGATTGCACGGCAGCCGTTAGGCGTGGTATTATAATGGTGGTCTGCTGACAGAAAATGGAGGGGAAAGATGCGCTTTGAAAACCGGGTTGCTTTTGTAACAGGTGGCGGCGGGCCGCTTGGGATTGGTAGGGCAGCGTGTCTGGCATTTGCACGCGAAGGCGCAGCCGTCGTCGTTGCGGGCGGTCGGATGGCGGATGCGGTTGCCGCAGAGATTCAAAACGAAGGCGGTCAGGCAATTGCCATATCGTTAGATGTGACCGTTCCTGAACAGGTGCAAGCGGCTGTTGACACCACCGTTGAAACATTTGGGCGATTGGACATCCTGTTCAATAATGCGGGAATTCTGGGCAGAAGTAAGTTGTTTGAAATAACGGCTGAAGATTTCAATCGCGTCATGGCTGTTAACGTTACAGGATGTTTGTTATGCGCTCAAGCTGCAGCGAAGGTCATGCGTGAGAAGGAGATTCGTGGACGCATCATCAATAACTCGTCAATTTTTGCGGAAGAATCACACGAAGGTGCCCTCAGTTACTGTGTCAGCAAAGCGGCGTTGAACCGATTGACCCGCAGCCTTGCCCTGGAACTACGTCCCTACGGGATTACCGTCAATGCAATTGCTCCCGGCGGCGGTGCGCCCACAGGCATCAATTCCCCCCAGAATCTGCCACAGGATAACTCCCTGCCAGATCTACTACCCGCTCCAGCCGACGCCCCTCCGCTAGATCGGCGTGCAACAGTATGGGACTATATCGGTGGGGTGTTATTCCTCGCATCTGATGAGGCGGCTTATATAAGTGGTGATATCATGACAATTGATGGCGGTGCGGTCGCCCGTCGATGAGCGGCGGCTAGGTGACAAAGTAAGGAACGCAGATCTGCGTTCCCTACCAAACGGAGAGAAGAAGTATTATCTGTGATTGAATTTATTAAAACTCACTGGCTGTTGTTTTTGCTAATTTTACTTATAATCATCATCGTCACGACTATCGCGACGCTTGCGAGTATTTCGATGCTGCTTATTTCGTTACCGTCGGACTATTTCTCTCGGAAGAGACGGGTGAGTCGTATAAAGAACCCCGTTTTACGTCTATTGTTGCGTCTACTGAAAAATGTGTGCGGTGCAGTCTTTTTGATTGCCGGATTCATCATGCTATTTACGCCGGGGCCAGGTGTTCTAAGTGCGCTTGTCGGCGTCATCCTTTGCGATTTCCCGGGTAAGCGAAGGGTAGAACGCAAGATTATTGCGCGTCCACGCGTGCTATCTATGATAAATCGGATTCGAGCACGGTATAACCGTCCGCTGCTTATGTTGGATGATTAGCCAAAAATTTATGCTTTTTGTCGAAAAAAGACTTGACAGCTTTTTCAAAATGTGAAATAATAATCTTTCGGAAAATTAGAACCCTGCGAATAAAGTATAGTGGGCTGAAGATGAAGCCCATTCTTTTTTGGTTTGAGTATGTGAAACATTTCACAACCGACATTCAATAATCTTATTTTTCGGCTGAAAACGCCACGTAGCTTAAAAAATGTTGACCGATTACTTACCCATACTGTTGTTACTCGTTTTTGCCATCGGCTTTGCGGCAGTAAACCTCGCCCTGACCCACCTAATCGGACCAAAGAAATCGACGCAAGCTAAACTCTCCGTTTACGAATCTGGCGTCCAACCGGTCGGAGACACGCGGCAAAGGATTTCCATCCGCTTTGGTCTCATTGCGATGCTCTTTATCATTTTTGATATTGAGGTCGTTTTCCTCTATCCGTGGGCAGTTGTCTTTAAGAAATTTACAGAGAGCAGCGGCTATTTTATCCTTATTGAGATGCTGGTCTTCATCGGTATTCTCTTTTTAGGTTATATCTATGCTTGGAAGAAAGGCGGTCTATCGTGGGATTAGAAAGTCAACTTGGAGATAATATATTCACCACCACTATTGATAAATTTGTGAACTGGGGACGAAAAAATTCCCTCTGGCCAATGCCCTTCGGCACTGCCTGTTGTGCCATTGAAATGATGGCAACCCTAGCGTCGAAATTCGACCTCTCACGTTTTGGCGCAGAGGCAATTCGATTTTCGCCGCGCCAATCCGACTTGTTGATCGTTTCGGGACGTATCTCTATTAAAATGATGCCGGTTCTGAAAAAAATCTACGACCAGATGCCCGACCCGAAATGGGTTATCTCAATGGGAGCATGTGCCTCTACGGGCGGTGTTTTTGATACCTATACCTTAGTACAAGGTGTGGATGGGTTCATCCCTGTTGATATTTACATTCCCGGCTGCCCACCGCGTCCTGAAGATCTCATCGACGCTGTGATTCAGATTCAACGAATCGTGGAACAAGAAAGTATTTCCCCTAAAAGAGCGATTGCTAGCTAGTAGGGAACACAGATCTGCGTTCCCTACGAGACATTAAGGCTTCAACCGCGTAAGGCCTCAGTTCAAAAGTTCATTAATGTACGAGTGAACCAATGAACCAATATGTTCAGAAGTTCATTGAGGATGAAATCCAATGAGTGAAGAGCAAGAGATAACTGCGGAAGCGCAACAGCCAGTTGTGATTCAAAAAGTACAAGAGCAGTACCCTGATGCGATCCTTGACGTTTCCGACGCACGAGGCGAACTGACAATCACGGTGCGTAAAGAGGGCATCCATGAGTTGATGGTGTTCTTGAAAAACGATTCAGAACTCGCATACAACTTCCTTGCTGATGTTACAGCGGTTGATTATTCTTTGATGGAAGATGTTCTGATGAAACACGACTACGCACGGTTTGCTGTCGTCTATCATCTGCTTTCAACAGAAAAGAAAGAACGTTTGCGTGTCAAGGTTCCCGTCCATGAAAAAGAACTCAGCATCCCGTCAATGACATCTATCTGGAAGGTGGCGAATTGGCTAGAGCGCGAAACATACGATATGTTCGGGATTACCTTTGAGGACCATCCAGATCTCCGCCGAATCCTGATGCCCGATGATTATGAAGGGTATCCGCTTCGTAAGGATTATCCGCTGCGTGGTCGCGGGGAACGTGAGACCTTTAACTTTGAAGAACAGAATGTGTAACCCCTTTTAGACTGACCTGTCAGCTATCAGTAGACAATCCCGACTCTCCACTGGAGAAAAAGAGATGCGAAAAGATCCAAATCGAGTACCCGGCGAACCGATGACCCTGAATTTCGGTCCCCAGCATCCGGCAACTCACGGCACACTTAGAATTGTCGTAGAACTTGATGGCGAAACCGTCTTGAAAGCAACGCCTCATCTCGGTTACCTGCATACTGGTTTCGAGAAACTAGGAGAGCACCACGACTACAATCAGTATATCGTTGTAACTGACCGGATGAACTATCTCTCACCATTGTCTAACAACTTCGGTTATGTACTCGCTGTGGAAAAGCTGCTGGATATCCAAGTCCCGGAGCGTTGTGAATACGTTCGCGTGATCCTTGCGGAACTCTCTCGCATCGCAGATCACATGGTTTGGCTCGGTATGGGGGCATTAGACCTGGGGGCATTCACAGTGATGCTATACGGCTTTGAAGAACGGGAGAAATTGTACAGCATCTTCGAGAAAACCACCGGTGCTCGTTTGACCACCAGCTATACCCGCGTTGGAGGGCTGCTGAGAGATATTTACGACGGCTTTGAGGAAGATGTCCGGACGTTCCTGAGCACCTTTCCGAAAACCCTGAAAGAGGTACATACGCTGCTGACCCGAAACCGGATTTGGATGGATCGCACCAAAGGCGTTGGGGTAGTGTCAGCCGAAGATGCAATTGATTATGGGTTTACAGGCCCATGTCTGCGTGCTTCCGGAGTAGATTGGGATATAAGAAAAGCAGAGCCGTACTCTGCCTATGAGGATTTCGATTTTGATGTTCCGGTGGGGGCCAACGGCGATGTTTATGACCGTTACCTCGTGCGAATGGAAGAGATGATTCAGAGCGGTCAAATTGTCCAGCAGGCACTGGATAACCTGCCCGATGGGCCCGTTAATGTGGATGACTATAAAATTAGCCTGCCGACAAAAGAGGACGCTTATGGGAATATCGAAGGTTTGATCCACCACTTCAAGATTATTATGGATGGGCATGGGGTTCAGCCTCCTGCAGGTGAAGTCTATTGTGCCACCGAGTCCCCGAACGGTGAACTGGGATTTTATATCGTCAGTGACGGCAGCGGTAAGGCGTACCGAATCCGTATCCGTCCACCCAGCTTTATACACTTCCAAGCGGTGCCTCACATGATTGAGGGCGGTATGGTATCAGACATCGTCGCCGTACTGGGTAGCCTAAACATTATCGCCGGGGAATTGGATCGGTAGTATAAAAATTTGAGTCCCGCGGTATGTGGATGATCTCTACGCTAGCAAAACGGAGGAAATCAGCTTGTAATTGGGTTATTTGGTATCTGCTGGGAACCGTTCAATAGAAACACATCGTAGATCGGGGCGGAAATATGAAACGGTCAACCCTTCTTTTATCATGCTGTCTATGGCTCACTTCCGGGGTAGTTTTCTCTCAAAATCTTATAACCGGGGCAGTCCGTGGTCATGTCATTGATCCCTTAACGATGCAGCTTCCAATCGAAGAGGTCCGAGTTGTTCTCGTCGCTGCTGACGGATCCGAAACGGTAACAGAGACAGACAACAATGGAGCATTCGAGATGGTCGGCTTGGCACCCGGTCGTTACCTACTGAGTTGTTATAAAAACGGGTACTGGGACGTTGTCGGCAAACCGGTTACAGTTATTGCCGGTGGTAATCATGATGTGTCTTTAAGGACAGCTGAACATGCAAAAACAGGAGCAGTTCGCGGTAATGTTGTTGACCCCTCAACGGCGCAGCTCCCAGTCGCGGGGGTTCAAATTGTCCTTGTTGCCGCCAACGGACTCGAAACTGAAGGTGAAACAGCCAGCAACGGAGAGTTCAAGATAGTCGGCCTGGCTCCCGGTCGCTATCTGCTGAGTATTTACAAGGATGGATATGAAGATCGTACCGGCAGACCGGTCACAATTATTGCTGGTGGGGAGCACTATATGTCCCTAAAAACGATCAAAGAAGAGCCTCCTTGGTTGTTGCTTATCTGTTTAGGAGTCGCTGCGGTCCTGATTGTTGGTATAGCAATTGTTGTGGGTTTGCGCGATCGCCCCTCGGACTAACGGGGATAATGGAGAAAACCAGAAGACGAGAAAATCCCGCGAGGCGAGGATGTTCGATGAATTGGCACAAGCGGAATTTAACGCAAAGTTGCAATGCCTTCGAGTTCATTAGTACATTCGTTCATTAATGAACCAGTGCACCAATGAACCAAATCAGAAGGAATGAGTAGATGTCCAACGAACTTATTCAAATAGAAACACCATTCCAGTTTTCAGAGGAAAATCAGCGGGAGTTTGATAAACTGATTCAGTGCTATCCGGTGAAGGAAGCCGCAATGCTCCCCACACTGCACCTAGCACAAAAACAGGCAGGTTATATCAGTCCTGCCGTGATGGAGTATGTCGCTGAACTCTTGGAATTGCCCGTGATGAAGGTTAAAGATGTGGTAACATTTTACCCAATGTTCTTCGAGGAACCTGTTGGCAAATATGTTATCCGTGTTTGCTACACACTCCCCTGTGCGTTGAGAGATTGTAAATTGGTGCTAGAGCATATCAAACAAAAATTCGATATAGATGTGGCTTCTGAAACAGACTTGGCAAAAGGAACCACGTCAAATGGGAAATTTACTTTACTGAAATCAGAGTGTCTGGCATCTTGCGATGTCGCACCTGTCGTAATGGTCAACGATGACTTGCATAAGAATCTCACGCCGGAAAAGATGGATGAGATTTTGGATGGCTTAGAGTAGAGGCAAAAGGTTGGTAACGACTCATGGTTCAAGAAAGACGCATTCTCTACGAACATCTGGATGTACCAGACATCAATACATTTGATGTATTTCGTCAGTACGACGGCTATAAGCACTTCGAGAAAGCAATCAAGGAGTATCAGCCGGAAGATATTTGTGATATGGTGATGAAATCCGGACTGAAGGGACGTGGCGGCGCAGGGTTTTCAACCGGGCTGAAATGGAGTTTTGTGCCCAGAGATATTGAGCCTCGTTACCTTTGTTGCAACGCCGATGAGAGTGAGCCGGGGACTTTTAGCAACCGCTACGTTTTGGAGAAGAATCCACATCTGTTGATCGAAGGCATTTTAATCTGCTGCTATGCCATGGGTATTAACACAGCGTACATCTACATTCGTGGGGAATTTACACTCGGTAAACGTATGTTAGATGCCGCTATCGAAGAAGCATATCAGCACGGCTATTTAGGGAAAAATATCCAAGGAAGCGGCTTTGATCTGGACGTTTATTCCCATCCGGGAGCCGGAGCGTACATCTGCGGCGAAGAGACAGGATTGATTGAATCCCTCGAAGGGAAACGTGGGCAACCGCGTGTGAAACCACCATTCCCCGCAGTCGAAGGGTTGTTCCATAAGCCAACAGTTGTGCAGAATGTGGAAACATTGTGTAACCTACCTTTCTTGATGGGGAACGGGGTCGAATGGTATACCAGCATGGGACGCACCTATGGGGATACCCGGTTTGATCCGCCACAATCGGATCCAAACACAGGGACAAAACTGTACTGTATCAGCGGGGACGTGAACGAGCCAGGCGTTTATGAACTCGATCTCGGTTTGACCGCCGAGGAGTTAATCGAAGTTGCGGGCGGCGTTAGAGGTGAGCGCGTAAAAGCTGTCATCCCCGGCGGCAGTTCTGCGCCGATTTTGACGCACTATGAATTGGAATGTCGGCTCGACTTCACCTCATTGACACTCTGGAAGTCGATGCTCGGTTCTGGAGGCATCATCGTCATGAATGAAACGCGGAACATTGTTGATTGTCTCCTCAACATCATGAAGTTCTACGCGCATGAATCGTGTGGTCAGTGTACGCCGTGCCGTTGGGGAACGCCTTGGGTGCGAGATATTGTCCAACGAATCGCCGACGGTGAGGGGCGGCAAACGACGATTCAGCGACCTAAGTTTGGGATTGCAGAGGGTGGCAGATGGGGTGATACCGGTGAGATGGAAGAGGTTTACGAAGACCTTGACCTATTGGAGAGTGTCGCAAACAACATCGCAAACGTGGACACGATGACATGGAACACCATCTGTGTTTTTGGGATCGCTGTCTCATGGCCCGCTGTGAGTTATCTGCGGAAATTCCGTCCAGAGTTCGAGGCTGCGATTCGTGAGGGAAAACTGGTAACACTGCCCGTGGAAGAAGCGACGGTGCCGCCGGAAGAGAATTACGCTTATCAGCAGCGGATAGTCCCAAGCCTGTTTGAAGCGTAGATTGCGATTATAGCGAATATTTAACGCAATGACGCAACGGCGCAGTGGGAGAAAGCGCGACTGCGTGAAAACGAGACAAAAACCCACCACAGATCCCGATAAATCGGAGGACGCGGAGACGCAGAGATTTTTTTATGCGTTCCCTCTGTGTTCTCTGTACCTCTGCGGTGAAAACGAAACAGGTTAAATGAGGATATCATGGCATTCATTAAACTGAACGACCTTGAGATTGAAGTTGAAGACGGAACCAATATTATTGAGGCTGCAAGACAACATGGCATCGAAGTGCCGCACTACTGTTACCATCCGGGGTTGACCCGTCCGGCAAACTGCCGCATGTGCCTTGTGGAGCCCCATGTCTTCTTTCCGCCTGCGGGCAAGGTTGTTCCGGACCGTCAACTTGCAACCGGTTGCACAACTACGGTGCGTACCGCCCCGCCGGATCGAAAATTGGATGGGAAATATGACTTTATTGTCCGGACCGATTCGCCGCGTGTAAAGAAGGCGCGGGAGGACATTCTTGAGTTTCTGCTCGTTCACCATCCACTTGATTGCCCCGTCTGTGACCAAGCGGGTGAGTGCGATCTCCAAGATTTTAGCTATAATCATGGCAGCGGTAAAAGCCGATATGTTGAGGTCAAGAACGTCCCCCCGAAAAAAGATCTCGGTCCCGATGTACTGCTCTACTCAACACGATGTATTGTCTGTACCCGTTGCGTCCGTTTCTGTGATGAGGTTGCAGGCACCGGAGAACTTGGGCTGATCCATCGGGGTTCACACGACGAAATTGATATTCCACGCGATCACGATGATAACCCGCTCCGGTTGCTCGATAATAAACTTGCTGGCAATGTCGTAGATATTTGTCCTGTTGGGGCACTAATTAGCAAGGATTTCCTTTTTAAGTCGCGTCCATGGTTCATGAAGCAGGTCAACAGTGTCTGTCCGGGGTGTAGCGTCGGTTGTAATATAACCGTTGACTATAAAGAAGATGGTCTCTATCGAATTAAACCGCGGTTCCATGAGGATATCAATCAACACTGGATGTGCGATGACGGACGACTCGGCTATCATTATGTCAACAGCGAAGATCGGCTCAAGATTCCAATGAAGCGGGTAGATGCCGAACTTGTTCCAACTTCGTGGGCGGATGCACTGAATATCATTGTGGAGAAACTGTCCGAGACCGATCCGGAATCCATTGCTGTTGTTGGCTCTGCACAAGGCACCAATGAGGAGAACTACCTGCTGGGCAAACTGGCGCGTGAAGTCCTTAAAACGGAGTCGATTGGTCTGTTTGGACGCGAACCGGGTGAGGAACACAAATTCCCGCAATTCACTATTGATGCCGACAAAAACCCGAACACGCGCGGTGCGCTGGAAATGCTCAAACTGGGACGTGATGCGTCCTTAACGGGGGACGCCCTTTGGAGTGGAATAGCAAATGCAGAGGTCGTCTACCTTGTGAATGGGGCACCTGAGCGCCCGCTTGACGAGACAGCGAAGCAGGCGTTGGAAGCAGTCGATTTTCTGGTCGTGCAGGATATCTTTGAATCTGATGTAGCGCAACTGGCTGATGTGGTGCTCCCAGGGGTCACCTTTGCTGAGAAGGATGGCAGTTTCACCAACGCAAAAGGTTGGGTGCAACGGATACATCGGGCTGTCGATCCCCCCGGCGAGGCGCGTGTTGATTGGGAAATTATCCAGCAATTAGCAAAGCGATTAGGCGGTGAGATGGATTATCATTTTGCCGGTGAAATTGCGTTGGATATTGCAGAAAATGTGCCTGATTATCAAGATGCTACGCATCAGAAGATTGGGGCTGGTGGAGTCAATCTCACTGGCGAAGACAGTTGACAACCCCCATCACAAAGAATGACTCTGAAAAGACTTGAGGATTGGCTTATTTCAGAATAAATTCGGAGAGCACGTTGAGGATATTAAAATGCAAATAGAAATTGCAGAACAGAAACTCTACGAGATTGTAAAACAAGTTGTTTCAGAAGTAATAGATGATAGGCTTGAAAAACTGAAGGATGAAATACGTTTAGCTGCACTTTACGCTGAATTCGCTGATGAAGGGTTAATAGATTATAACGAAGGATTAACAAAAGAGGATACTTTATGACTGTTAAGCACGGTGAAATCTGGCTTGCAGACCTGAACCTCATACAAGGTTCAGAACAAGCGGGTGTGCGTCCTGTGCTTATCTTTCAAAATAATACAATAAGCAGATTTACAACAACCGTATTGGCCATCCCATTTACGGCGAATTTACGCCGTGCCTCTCTCCTTTCATGCGTACAAATTTCCAAAGACGAAGGCGGGTTAACAAACGATTCCGTTGCATTCTGTCACCAATTGCGAGCATTAGATAAAACACGGTTACAGCGTAAATTAGGCACCGTGAGACAAGACACCCTTTCAGCAATTGAGAACTATGTGTTGTTTACAATGGGTATTACTTGATGTAGGAGTATTATTTATTTTTTGATTGTCACACCGATCTGAAAACCTAAAAGGGCGGAATATGGACTTACCACTTCATGTTTTAATCATTAGCTCACTCATCAAAATTGTTGTCGTCGTTCATCTACTGCTTATCGGCGTTATGGCAATGATTCTTGCCGAGCGGAAAGTGAGTGGATGGATTCAGGATCGACACGGTCCCAACCGCGTTGGACCTTGGGGCATTTTGCAGCCGATCGCCGATGGCGTAAAATTTCTGCTGAAAGAGGACCTGATTCCAGATCATGTGGATAAACCGATCTATCTACTCGCACCTGCAATTATTTTAGTGCCAGCCTTAGTTACCTGTGGGGTTGTTCCCTTCGGCAGCTCAATAACAATCTCAGGCTATGAAATCCCGCTGCAAATTGCCGATATTAATATCGGGGTCCTGTATATTCTCGCAATCACCTCGTTGGGAGTCTATGGCGTTGTGCTTGGTGCGTGGGCATCGAACAACAAGTATTCTCTACTCGGTGGCTTACGCTCTTCCGCACAGATGATCAGCTATGAGTTGACGTTGGGCCTTTCGATTATCGGTGTTCTTATGCTTTCAAGCTCATTAAGCCTCCGAGAAATCGCAATCCAACAAGGGAGTTATCCTTGGACTTGGAATTTCCTTATTCATTTTCCCGCCTTTTTAGCATTTACCACCGCTGCCTTTGCAGAGACCAATCGTCTCCCCTTCGATCTCGCCGAAGCGGAACAGGAACTTGTCGGTGGATACCATACGGAATATAGCAGCATGAAGTTCGCTATGTATTTCATGGCGGAGTATATGCACATGATTGTCGGCTCAGCGGTGGCTGTCACGCTATTTTTAGGTGGTTGGCATTTCTTTGGGTTGGAAACGGTTGGCGGTCCCTTCTGGAGTGGCGTGATTTCATTCGGAATATTCTTCGCCAAAACAGCATTTTTCCTTTTTGTTTTTATCTGGGTGAGATGGACACTGCCCCGATTCCGGTATGATCAACTCATGAATCTCGGCTGGAAATTTCTACTGCCCGTTGCACTTACGACGATTGTTGTGACAGCGACAGTTTGGGCATTCACACAATCGAAACTTCTTGTGGGCATACTAAATGTCGTCGCCGCCGCTATCGTTGTTGCAATTGTAGCAACTACATTGGTGATGACGCGGGAACCTGAACCGGTTGATGATCGAGGTGTTCTGAGCTTTAACGAAGAATCTTCATCTTAAAAAGTAGTAGGCATACGCCGTATGCCGTAACCAATTGCACTTTCTTTTGACATGAGCCAAAAATTACAGCAGGCTATAACAAGCCTCTGATTTACAAGGGTATACATGGCTGAACAGATTCTGTTTATTATTTTTGGGATACTAGCCGTTGGTTCTGCGATATGTGTTATTGCATTTAAGAATCCAATTCACAGTGCACTTGCATTGGTCCTGACCTTCTTCTCATTGGCAGGGTTGTTTATCTCATTGGGAGCGTACTTTGTTGCCGCCGTGCAGGTGATTGTCTACGCCGGTGCAATTATGGTGCTATTTCTGTTCGTGATTATGTTACTTAATTTGGGTAGACTTCAAGCAGCGCGCCAAATCAACAAAGCAAAGGTGCTTGCTGTCATTGTGGGGATTCTACTAGCAGCAGAGGCAATCTACATCGGAATCAAGGCGTATGATGGCACCGCTGTTTCACCTTCTCGAAGCGAAAGTCATGTGGTTGAAGCAGCGATTACTTCAGAACAATTGAGCCAGATTGTGGCGATTGAATCCACCTACCAACTTGATCGTGCAGAAATCAATAGCACCTACGTGCCAAAGATTGCCGAACAAAAGAACACAGTAGAAACACTCACCGCAAGTGAAGCGAATCAACTCATCAAAAGACTTCAGGGTGAAATGGGTAAACCTGACCGGATTGGCACGATACTATTTACGAAGTTTTTGTTGCCTTTTGAGGTCACATCACTCGTATTGCTTGCAGCCTTAATCGGTGTCATTGTGCTCGTTAAACGTGAAGATTCAGACACAGCTGCCTGACTGTAAGCTAGGGATTGAAATATGGCTTTGCAATACTATCTCATTTTAAGTGCGCTGCTCTTTACTATCGGGGTGATCGGCGTGCTTATCCGAAGAAACGCAATCATTATCTTTATGTGCATCGAACTGATGCTTAACGCCGCAAATCTCGCTTTCGTCGCAATCGGTCGAGAATTGGGTGATGCTTCGGGGCAGATCTTTGTGTTCTTTGTCATGACTGTCGCTGCCGCTGAAGTCGCCATAGGTCTCGCTATTATTGTGAGCGTTTTCAGACACCGTGAAACGATTAACATCGATGAAATCAACTCAATGAAGGGATAGAGGTGTGAAATGAAATTCAAAGCAGTGAGCGGAACCGCATAGGAAGAGCTTGAAGATATAGGGCGTCAGATGGTTGCCACATTCAGGAAACACACAGATCTCTGAGAAGCACCACGTACATCTGGTAGAGGAGTTTGAAATGTCGAAAGGCCTAATAACTTTACTTCTGATTTCCCCACTGATTGGATTTCTAATCAACGGGCTGTTCGGGAAATGGCTGAAAAATGTGAGTGGTTGGATTGCATCGCTCGCGGTGCTCATATCTTTCATTATCAGTGCGTTCTTCGTATTTCCTGCGGTCCGCGGTGGTAGCGAACTAAAGGAAACGCTCTACGAATGGATCCCGATCGAATCTCTTAATATCGGCTTCCATGTTGATGCACTGACCACAGTGATGCTCCTTGTCATCACAGGGGTCGGTTTCCTCATCCATATCTATTCAATCGGCTACATGAGTCATGATTCGGGGAGAACGCGTTACTTTGCTTATCTCAACCTATTTGTGTTCGCGATGTTAATCCTCGTTCTGGGGAATAATTATCTGATGATGTTCATCGGTTGGGAGGGTGTCGGACTTTGTTCTTATCTATTAATCGGTTATTGGTTCGAGAGAAAATCTGCCACCGATGCCGGCAAAAAAGCCTTCATCGTCAACCGAATCGGCGATTTTGGATTTCTGCTTGGGATGTTCACACTGTTTGCGGCGTTTGGCACATTGAATTTTGACCAGATGTTTGGACTCGCCGAAACCAACACCTATGAGCAGGTTTTCGGGGCAAGCACACTTATCGTCGCAACCTTACTACTCTTCGTCGGCGCGGTAGGTAAGTCCGCACAAATTCCTCTCTACGTCTGGCTCCCCGATGCGATGGAGGGGCCGACACCTGTTAGTGCGTTGATTCATGCTGCTACGATGGTCACGGCTGGCGTTTACATGGTCGCACGCTCATCAATTCTGTTTAATCTAGCGCACACAGGTATTGTCGTCGCTTGGATTGGTGTTCTCACCGCCCTATTCGCTGCAACGATGGCATTGGCCGCAAATGACATCAAGCGAGTGCTAGCATATTCGACTGTAAGCCAACTCGGTTATATGTTCGTGGGTGTGGGGGTTGGTGCGTATACCTCTGGGATCTTCCACTTGATGACACACGCTTTCTTCAAAGGACTGATGTTCCTCACCGCTGGCAGCGTGATGCACGCTATGGCGGATGAGTTGGATATGCGGAAGATGGGCGGACTGAAATCGAAGCTACCGATCACCTATTGGACATTCCTCATCGGTGCTCTTGCAATCGCGGGTTTCCCATTCCTGAGCGGTTTCTGGAGTAAAGATGAAATTCTACACAACGCTTGGGATGGTGGGCACCAAATAATTTTTGGGATTGGGCTGCTTACAGCGTTCCTTACGGCGTTCTATATGTTCCGTCTAATCTTTGTAGTCTTTCACGGTGAGTCGCGCGTCAATTCAGAGGTTGAGTCACACCTCCACGAATCGCCACCGGTGATGTGGATCCCGCTCGTGTTGTTAGCCATTCCTTCACTGATCATCGGCATAATCGTCGGTTGGGGCGGAGAGCATAGTGCGATTCATCATTTCTTGGAAAGCGTAAAGGGATTTAAACATCATGGCATATCAGATCACAGCAATCCGGTCCCCTTTATGATTATTTCATCCATCGTTGGCATTGCAGGTATTTTGGTGGCTTGGTTCATATATCGCAGCAAAGCCCCCGTCAATGAACCGACAAACCCGCTGCACAGACTCCTTGCTAACAAATACTACGTTGACGAAATCTATAACACCGTTTTCGTGCAGCCGATACGGGGCGTATCCCACTATCTGTTCTGGAAGATCATGGATGTTGGCATCATCGACGGTTTTGTGAATCTAACCGCATTTATTATTCGCGGCTTCGGCGGCTCGATTCGACGACTTCAGACAGGTGTTGTCCAATCCTACGTTGTGTCAATGGTCATCGGCATCATCATCTTCTTGGGGTATTACCTGTTTATTCGATAACATGAGTTACGAAGCGTAAGGACCTTTACGCGTTACACCTTGGAGGTTATACTTGTTACTTTCCGCAGTTATCTTTTTACCGCTACTCGGTGTAATTTTAATTGCCCTTGCGAGACACATCTTAGGCGAGTCAGGGCTTAAATGGATTGCTCTAATTGTTACATTGCTCACGTTTGTTGTGTCGCTAGCCCTCTACACAGGATTCGACGCAAGCACACATGAAATGCAGTTTAAGGAGGAACGCCCTTGGATTGAGGGCCTTGGCATAACCTATCATCTCGGTATTGATGGCATCTCGCTCTGGTTAGTTCTGCTGACCACTTTTATGACACCGATTTGTGTGTTAGCAGCATGGAATTCGATAGAAAAGGGTGCCAGCGGATTCATGATTTCCTTGCTCATGCTCGAAACGGCGATGCTCGGTGTGTTTTGTGCGTTAGATCTCTTCCTCTTTTTTGTGTTTTGGGAGGCGATGCTTATCCCAATGTATTTACTGATTGGCATCTGGGGTGGACATCGGCGCATCTATGCGACGATTAAGTTTGTTCTATACACAATGGCGGGCAGCGCATTAATGCTTGTTGGGATTTTATACCTCTATTTCCAAAATGATAATAGTTTCAACCTGATGACCTTGTACGGCAGATCATTATCGCATCAAAACCTGTTATTTTTGGCGTTTTTCATCGCCTTTGCCATCAAAGTACCGCTTTTCCCCTTCCACACCTGGCTTCCCGACGCACACGTTGAAGCACCAACGGTTGGAAGTGTTATTCTTGCTGGCGTATTACTCAAAATGGGAACATACGGCATCGTCCGCTTCTGTATGCCACTTTTCCCGGAGGGTGTTGCGGCGTATACGCCGCTGATTGTAACGTTGTCCGTGATTGGTATCATTTACGGTGCATTGGTGGCTATGGTGCAGCCAGATCTAAAAAAATTGGTTGCCTATTCGAGTGTAAGCCATTTGGGGTTTGTTGTGCTTGGACTTTTCGCACTCAACCATCAAGGCGTGCAGGGTGGTATTCTTCAAATGATTAATCACGGGTTAAGTACGGGCGCACTTTTCTTGCTTGTTGGGATGATTTATGAACGCAGGCATACCCGCATGATTGCTGACTTCGGTGGACTATCAAAACAGATGCCGATTTTCGCTGTATTTTTTATGATTGTGACGCTTTCATCAATCGGGTTACCCGGTTTGAACGGATTTGTCGGCGAGTTCATGATTTTGCTCGGTGGTTTTATGTCCGATTCATTCTCTAAAGTGTATGCTATTATCGCTGCAACCGGTGTTATTTTAGCAGCGGTGTATATGCTTTGGATGTTCCAACGCGTCATGTTTGGCAAACTCGATAACCCCAAAAATCAAACCTTGACCGATTTGAACTTGCGCGAAATCGTTGTACTGGTTCCTATAGTGGTGTTCATCATTTGGATTGGCGTTTATCCCAAACCGTTTCTGAGCCGAATGGAAAAATCAGTCAGTCAAGTGTTACAACAGAGCAGAACCACGGCGGCGATAGAGGCAGCTGCTCCCGCAATTGTACTGGACACAACAACAAACAAGGTAAAAAAGATTGACGAATAAACATCTATTTTTTCTGTGGACACTTCTGGGTGTCATTGGACTTGTTCTTTTACCGACAGTTGGTTTTGCAGCGGCAGCCGCAGGTGGCGACGGGCACACCGAACATCATGGAGATGATGAACATCATGCCGGCCATCACGGCGTGGACGGAGCGAAGTTACCCCTCTGGAGCATCATTCCGTTTGTTGGGATGCTGCTTTCCATTGCAATTGTCCCACTGATTAACTTTCATTTCTGGGAACATCACTACGGCAAATTCTCGTTAGCATGGATTGCTATTTTCTCTATTCCCTTCCTTATCGCCTACAAAGGCGATGGCTGGTATGAAATCGTCCATATTGTCCTGCTCGATTATGTTCCCTTTATTATCCTATTAACCGCGCTTTTCACATGTGCGGGCGGAATTTGTCTGAAAGGCTCCTTGCGTGGGTCTCCCATTGTAAATACCATACTGATTGCAATAGGAACCGCCTTGGCAAGTTGGATGGGAACAACGGGGGCGGCGATGCTGCTGATTCGTCCGATACTCCGGGCTAATGAATGGAGGAAGCATCGTATTCACGTTGTCGTCTTTTTCATATTTCTCGTAGCCAACATCGGTGGTTCATTGACACCATTGGGTGACCCCCCGCTGTTTCTCGGATTCCTCAAAGGAATCGACTTCTTCTGGACGATGGCATTGCTCCCGGCGATGATACCGGTGGTAATTCTACTGCTGATTATATTCTTCATTTTCGACACGGTCCTGTTCAAGAAAGAAGGCGAACCGCCGGACGATGGAGAAAAAGAGCCGCTCCGCCTTGAAGGTGTTTGGAACTTTGTGCTGATTGCCGGTATCATCGGTGCAATCTTGTGGTCCAAATCACTCGCTGATGGTCCTTTCAAAGATCATTCGGTTGCAGAGAAAATGGCACCACAAATCAAAATCGCCGAAGAAAAGATGGCTATCACAAAGGAAAAACTCGAAACGTATGTCAAAGAATACGAAAATGACACAACAGTAAAATTTGACAAATCCAATCACGAATACTATGAATTGCGGGAAAACCACCTTCACGCCATGGCTAAAGTCAACAGCTTGCGTGCCCAAAAGTCACATGATGAAAATCGAGGCATATCGATCTTCGGCGTAACTGTACCCTATTTTAACTTAGTGCGAGATGGCTTGCTGATCTTGATCGCATTCATCAGTCTACTGTACACACCAATGTATAGCACCTCGTCAAGCTATGACAGCGACCACGAACATGATCACCCAGAACACGAGCATCATGACCACGAACATCACCCACCCGACCCAAGCCTATTGGAAACAAACGTCCGTGCAGCAAACGGTTTTACATGGGGTCCGATCCTAGAGGTTGCCAAACTCTTTATCGGTATCTTCATCTGTATGATTCCAGCCCTGAAGATCTTGCAAGCGGGTATTGACGGAAGTCTCAGTACTGTCGTACTCGCCGTTCAGACAACAACCAACGATCCGGTCAATGCGATGTATTTCTGGTTGACAGGCGTGCTCTCAAGTTTCTTGGATAATGCCCCGACTTATGTTGTATTCTTTAACACAGCGGGTGGAGATCCAACATCGCTCATGGGTCCAATGTCGCAGACGTTGTTAGCAATCAGTTGTGGTGCAGTGTTTATGGGGGCTAACACTTACATCGGCAACGCACCAAACTTTATGGTCAAAGCCATTGCCGAGGAAAACGGTATCAGGATGCCCAGTTTCTTTGGATACATGATTTGGTCGGTGGCAATTTTGGTTCCCGTGTTTGTGATTGTAACATTCGTGTTCTTTGTGTAAGGATGGACCTATCCGTTCATCTAAGATTGGAGGATTTGAATGACAATTAACTGGCAACTGCTGATGCCCGAATTGATCATTATTCTGACCTTTATCCTCGTCGTAATTTTTGATCTGTTCGATTCACTTCAAAAGACAGTTACCGCTTGGATCACAATTGTTGGCTCTGCCATTGCGTTATATGTTTCGATCGATATGTTGCAAATTGGCACGGAAGGCACAGAATTTAGCAACATGATTCAAGTGGACAAATATTCTCTCTTTTTCAATGTCATATTCCTCGTCTCAACGATTCTGGTTGTTCTCATTTCAATGAACTATTTGGGACGCCAAGATAGGCGGCAGGGAGAATATTATCTGCTAATCCTCTTGGCAACGTTGGGCATGATGTTGATGGCTTCGGGCAATGAGTTAATTGTTGTCTTCCTCGGCTTAGAACTGATGTCGTTATCGCTTTACGTCCTAGCGGGTTATTTCCAGAGGAGTATGGCGTCAAGTGAAGCCGGAATGAAGTATCTGCTGCTTGGCGCATTTGCGAGTGGATTTTTCCTGTACGGCATTGCGTTGATCTACGGAGGGGCGGGGACAACCAGTATTCCTCAAATTGCCGCTGCTTTAACCGTAGATGCAAGGTCACCGCTACTATTGTCGGGTATGTTTCTACTCGTTGTAGGATTCGGATTCAAGGTGGCACTTGTGCCGTTTCATCAATGGGCACCCGATGTCTACGAAGGCGCACCCACTTCAATTGCCGCATTTATCTCAGCCGGACCGAAAGCGGCAGGGTTTGCTGCTTTCTTGAGAATCTTTATGGAAGCACTACAGAGCCTCCAATCCGAATGGATTGTTCTTGTTACAATCCTTGCCGCACTCACGATGACTGTCGGTAACTTGGTTGCCATCGCCCAGCGAAATATTAAACGCATGCTCGCTTATTCCAGTATTGCACACGCTGGATACGTTTTGGTCGGATTAGCAGCAGCGAACAAAGACGGAATTTCCGGCGCGATGTTTTATCTACTAGTTTATTGCGTTATGAATATCGGCGCGTTCGGGGTGGTGATTCTCGCAAGGACAGAAGATGGCGAAAGCCTTATGATTTCCGATTATGCCGGACTGGGTTTTAAAAAACCGCTACTCGCTCTATTCATGACAATAATGTTGTTATCCCTTGCTGGATTTCCACCGACAGCGGGATTTGTTGGTAAGTTCTACATTTTCCGATCTGCTGTCGAATCTGGGCAGATCTGGCTTGTGATTATTGGCGCGATTAACACCGCGATCTCTGCGTTCTATTATCTCCGTGTTGTTGTAGCGATGTACATGAGAGAGCCGGAAGCGGAGCTTGACTTTCTCGCTTATCCACGCTTACTTATTGTTGCACTAACCCTTGCGGCAATAGGTGTCATCCTAATTGGCATTCTGCCATCATACTTCCTGAGTCCAGCCCAAATTAGCACGTTCTTATAGGGACACGACAATGGCTAAGCTGATACGGGGTAGCGATTGGAATAGTATGGATCTGGCTTCAATTGGCATTACCCTTGTGCTGGCAATCGGCATTGGGTCTGGATTAGGTTGGTGGATTGGCGGTAAATTAGGCAACCAAACAATCGGCTTAATTATTGGCTTTATTGTGGGAACTGCGGCAGGATTTATTGAGATGTTTCGCGCTGTTTCTCGGTGGAATAAACGCATGGAACGCCAAGCGCAAGTTGAAAACTCCTCCGATAAAATTGGAGTCCACGAGAATCGGGATCGGAACGGAACGGATCAAGCAGAGGAGGATTCGTAAAGTGGTTGCCCGCGCCCCCTTTGAAGTAGATGACCGATTTTTACAACAAGTCTATCGTCTAACAACCATTCTTGCGCTCATTGCAATGCCAATCCTTTGGGCAGTCTACGGTCTACCAGCCGGTTTGAGTTTTGCTGTCGGCAGTCTTTTGAGCTTGAGCGCGATTTTGTCATTAGAGTTTATCATCCGCCGCATGGTTAAGCCCGGCGGTTCACCACGGGCAAAACGTTGGCTGGGATTCATCGCGTTAGGAAAGTACACAATCATCTTTGTCGGATTTTATTTTTTGACGAAAGCAAATTGGCTGAATGTCTACACCCTTGCGGCAGGAATCGGACTAGTACAAGTTGTGATTATCCTCAAAGCAATCGCGATGATGATAGGCATCCTATCAAAAAACAATTCAACAGGACCTAAATGAAAAAAAGATTTTATACAGTATTTTCTATTTTACTTCTGTCGCTGATCGCTTGTAGTGTCGGTTTGGCAGCCGAAGAAGCCCATCGTTCGTGGTTAAGTCCAATATCAAAAATTCTCCCGGATGATATAATTCCAGAGCCACAGCGTTGGCATCAGCCAGATCTCATCCCCAACGCCTACTTCATAGTCCTAGTTATTGCACTGCTTTTCATCATTGCGACCCGCAAAATTAAGCGACTCCCCGAAGGCAAAGGGCAAACGCTCCTTGAGTTATTCGTGGGCGGGTTAATTAATTTCTTCGGCGGAATCTTGGGAGAACATGGGAAGAAATATGTCCCGTTTGTCGGGTCTTTCTTCATCTTTATCCTATTCTTAAACTATCTTGGCCTCATACCCGGATTTCAATCTCCAACGGCAGATTTGAACACCACACTTGCGCTCGGAATTAGTGCGTTAATCGGGGTTCACATCATTGCGATTAAAGAAAATGGGCTGGTTGGTTACCTGAAACATTTTGTTGGCGATCCACCGTGGTTGGGACCTTTGATGTTTCCGTTACACATCATTGGTGAAGTCGCACGAGCCGGTTCTCTGGCAATTCGACTTTTCGGAAATATCTTCGGTGAGGAATCCGTTATTATTAACCTAACCCTGTTGGGGCTTGCAATTCCGGCAATCGCCGGGCTTATCCCATGGATGCCAGTTCAGGTGCCAATGCTGTTTTTTGGGCTATTTGGTGGGTTTCTGCAAGCACTCGTCTTCTCAATTCTCACCTCAATCTACATTGTTACGTTCCTAGAACATGACGATGAAGGACATGGTGCGGAGGCACATCATTGATTAATGGGCGATTATTGTTGCTCATTTAATATTGTTTTTAGTTTTCTAATCCCAGTTTTGGGGTCAAAATTAAAGGAGGTTTTTCATGATTTATCTCGCAGTTTTAGCTTTCGGGACAGCACTCGGCTTACCGATTGCAGTGATTTTTGCATCTACCGCGCAAGGAAGAACGACGAGCACTGCCCTTGAAGGGATTGCGCGTCAACCTGAAGCGGCACCTCGGATTCAGACGGCAATGATCATCGGTTTGGCTCTTATTGAATCACTCGTGATCTACTCGCTGCTAATCTTTTTCCTGCTTATGGGAAAACTTCCAGAGGGACAGATGCTTCAAAGTATGATTGAGGCTGATGCTCAGAAACAAGTACAGACCAGTCATGAATAAGAGGTGAAACGTAAAACGTGAAACGTGAATTTATTACCCCTATTACGTTTTACGTTTTACGTTATACACGCATCATTTTTTGCGCTATATACGATACCCCGACCTAAAGAAAAGAACTACAATGACAAAATTAACGTGGCTCCTTTTACTGATTATTATCAACGTAATATTGATTGTTCCGACAAGCGGATTTGCTGCAGAGGCGAGTGCCGAGGAAAAGGGGATTCTAGCACAGATTGGGATTGATTTCCAGACGGTTATTCTCCAAGCACTAGGCTTCCTCATTGTTCTACTCGTGCTCTGGAAATTCGTTTTTGGGCGCGTTGGTGGACTTTTAGAAGAACGGCAACAGGAAATCACATCGAGAATGGAGAAACTGGAGGCGGACCAAGCCGAACTAGATCGATTGAATGCCGAAACCCGTCAACGGCTCAACGAGATTGAAACGGAAGGACAGGCAAAGATTCAAGCCGCTATCGATGAGGGCAACGCCGAACGGCAGCAGATACTTGATCAAGCACGTCAGGAAGCCAGCGCGGAGCTTGAACGGGCGCGTGCTGAGATCCAGCGCGAAAAGGACGAAGCCATCCTTGAACTACGAGGCACTGTTGCAGAGATTGCGATTGATGCTGCAAGCAAAATCATCGATCAGACACTCGATGCAGAGAAACATCAGCACATCATTGATGAATCTATCAGGCGCCTTCCTACACAGAATGTCTAATATAAAGAATACATGATGAGAGAAACTCGCATTGCTAAACCCTACGCACAAGCATTGTATAGTGCAGCGATAGAACAGAATATTTTAGATCAGATTGTTGCCGATGTGAATCAGATACTCCAACTGACACAGGACTCGGAAGATTTTGATCAGTTTCTGACTAACCCCATCCTATCGCCGCAATTCAAGAGCGAGATGTTCCAACAACTGCTATCTGAAACTGTTCATCCGCTCATGCTCAACTTTCTGCTCTTATTAGCATTGAAACAACGCGAGAGATTCTTAGTCGCAATCTTACAGATGTTTCTGGAGATTGTTGATTTGCAAGCGGGGCGTGTCGTTGCACAAGTGACATCGGCGGTCCCGCTCACTGATGCACAAAAAACCGGCCTATCGCAGCAATTGAGCGACTATTCAGGGGCGGAGGTGCGGCTTGAATTGAGCGAAGATGCTGCGATTCAAGGAGGCGTCATCGTGCGATTAGGAGATACTGTGTTTGATGGAAGTATTACATCACAACTTCAACGAATGAGAACACTACTCGCGAGGGGATAGGGGGTCGCTAGGTAAATTGCTACGCGATTTATATGCGCTCACCCCAAAGGGAGAACATTACTCATGGCAAGAGAAGTCAGACCCGACGAAGTATCAAACATTCTAAAACAGCAGCTACTACAATATAGCCAGCAGGTTGACGTATACGATTCCGGAACTGTGCTCGAAGTCGGCGACGGTATTGCCCGTGTCCACGGACTTGCCAACGTCATGGCGAGTGAGATGATTGAATTTCCTAACGGCGTCTCCGGCATGGCATTTAACCTTGAAGAGGACAACGTCGGCTGCGTTCTCTTCGGCGAGGACAAACTAATCCACGAAGGCGACCTCGCTAAACGGACGAACAGATTGCTGGAAGTCCCCGTTGGTGAAGCGCTGCTTGGGCGTATTGTAAACGCTCTTGGACAACCTATCGACGGTAAAGGTGAAATCCAGACCGAACACACCCTCCCTGTTGAACGGAAGGGCTTGGGCATTGTGCAACGCCAGCCGGTGAACGAACCGCTCTACACCGGCTTGAAGGCAATCGACAGTATGACACCAATCGGACGGGGGCAGCGGGAGTTAATCATCGGCGACCGTCAAACGGGTAAAACGGCTATCCCGATCGACACTATCATCAACCAAAAGAATACCGATGTGTTCTGCATCTATGTGGCTGTTGGGCAGAAGGGCTCGACGGTTGCACAAGTTGTGAGCACTCTAGAACAGTATGGTGCAATGGATTACACGGTTGTCGTTTCTGCACCGGCAAGTGAACCCTCCCCGCTCCAATACCTTGCACCCTACACAGGGACTTCGATGGGCGAATACTTCCGCGATAGAGGACAACACGCACTGGTGATTTACGATGATCTTACCAAACATGCGTGGGCGTATCGTCAGATGTCGTTGCTTTCACGGCGTCCACCGGGGCGTGAAGCGTATCCGGGCGATGTCTTTTATCTCCACTCCCGTTTGCTGGAGCGTGCCGCAAAACTCAGTGATGAATTGGGCGGCGGTTCGTTGACTTCTTTGCCGATTATCGAAATCTTTGAAGGCGACCTCACGACTTACATACCAACGAACGTGATTTCGATTACTGATGGACAGATTTACCTGACATCGGAACTCTTCAACCAAGGTGTTCGCCCGGCAATTGATGTCGGCACATCAGTGTCCCGCGTTGGTGGAGACGCACAAACGCGAGCGATGAAATCGGATGAAGTCGCAGGAACGCTGAAACTCGACTTAGCCAGTTTCCGAGAGGTTGCCGCCTTTGCACAGTTTGGCTCTGATCTGGATGCTTCCACACAATCCCAACTTCGGCGTGGAGAACAACTCGTTGAATTGCTGAAACAACCCCAATACGAACCAATGCCCGTCGAAAAACAGGTTGCATCAATTTTCTGTGGATCGAACGGATATCTGGATGACCTTGAAACAACTGACGTGGCACCGTTTGAAGCCGAATTCTTGGCATATATGGAAAGGAACCACGCAGATATTCTCAAGGCGATTGTTGATACGGGAGAACTCAGTGATGAACTGATTGAACAACTCCATACCGCCGTGCAAAGTTTTAAGGATGGGTTCCAACCAGATGAATCGTAATACAGAGGTTTACCATGGCAACATTACGTGAAATTAGACGGCGTATCACAAGTATTGAGAATATCGCGCAGGTGACAGATGCGATGCGAGTGGTTGCTGCAGCGAGGTTACGTCGGGCACAGGAAAATATCCTCGCCACCCGCCCCTTCGCGGAAAAATTCAATACGATTCTAGGACATCTTATCGCCCAGATTGAAAATCCCTCCCATCCTTTGCTGGAATCGCGTGAACTCAAGCGTGTTTGTCTGATCTCAGTTTCCGCAGATCGTGGATTGTGTGGCAGCTTTAATAGTAACGTGATCCGAACAACAACACAGCGGGCACAGCACTACCAAGCACAGGGAGCTGAGGTGATGGTCCTCTGCGTTGGCAGACGCACCCGAGACCATTTTGCGCGGCGCGATTATAACGTTATCGCTGAGTATGTGAACATTTTTCGGCAATTGACATTTGACACTGCTGTTGATATTGTGGCGGAGTTTGAACATCTATATCGGGATAAGCAGGTCGACAGGGTGGAAGTGATCTATAACGATTTCAAATCCGCGATTCTGCAAGTAGTTTTGGTTGAGCAACTGCTGCCACTTACCCCTGAACTGCCGACCGGCGATGAACTCTTCCTTGATTATCTATATGAGCCGGAACAAGAGGCAATTTTTCAGTCTGTATTGGCAAAACACCTGAATATGCAGATGTGGAAGGTTCTGTTGGATTCCAATGCTGCAGAGCAAGCAGCACGGATGGCGGCGATGGAAAACGCAACCCGTAACGCTAATGAGCTTATTGATGATTTAATTCTTCAGCGTAACCGCGCACGCCAGACTCAGATTACCACAGAGATTTCTGAGATTGTGAGCGGTGCAGCGGCCCTGGAGGGTTAAAATCTATGAAATGGGAAGCACCATCAAGGCGAGAAGAGGTAACGAGCTATGAGCCGACCAGAACCCATCATCATCAGTGAAGCAGAACTCGACTGGGAAGGTTGGGATGATCCGACCATCGCCGCAGCGCACCCGAATCGCTGGAAGCTTCTAATCACCGGCGAACGAGGACCGAGCCGTGGACTCGTTATGGGCATAGCGGAATGCCCAACTGGTACGCCCCTTCCCCTTCACCATCACGAGCCCGAGGAAACATATTACGTGATCAGCGGCCGTGGACATATTGAGATTGACGGTCACGCAGCGGAGATTGGACCGGGTTCGGCGGTGTATATCCCATCCCACGCCAAACATGCTGTCCACTGTACCAGCAGCGAACCACTAGTCTTCGTGTTTTCCTTCGCGTGCGACCGCTTCGACCAAATCGTTTACCATTTTGATGAGTAAAGGCAGTTCGCAGCGGGTGTTATTGGAGGTGAAAACATGCCTTACAACGTCAGCAAACAGATTCAGGAAGCGATGGAGCGGGGCGATTTCAAGGATTTGCCCGGCAAGGGGAAGCCTCAACAGCGTGATGATAATCCTTACGTTCCACCGGCAGTTCGCACGGTCAACCAGATGCTTAAGGATAACGGTTTCGCACCGCGTTGGATTGAAGTAAATAAAGAAATTCGAGCCGAAACCGAGAAGGCGAAAAAATTAATCGAGAATCTCAAAGGACGGCGGAGGCGTTTGGAAGCACAACTGCGAGCGCAGCCGTTAAAACGTGACGCGATTCGATCGGTTTTTGAACTGGAACGCACGCGGGCATTGGAAGCATACACCGTTCAGTTACAACAACTCAATCGGAAAATCCAGCAGTGGAACCTCATGATGCCACTGCGCGATAAGCAATACCCACTGCATAATCTTGATGCGGGAATAGCTCATTTTCATAAGCAGTGCCCTGGACTTTAATTTTACCAGATGAAACTGTAAATTCAAAAGAATTAGGACTTATGCAGTTGAATGATGACCCCTGTAGTTCGGTGATTCATCACCGTAGGACACAATTTCTAACGCCCAATGAATCGGGCAACTACAACAGAAATCGTAAAGTTCGTAAGGAACGCAGATCTGTGTTCCCTACTGAAGTGCGTAACTCCTAAAGAATTATGTGAGCCCAAAGCTTACACCTAACCCTTAAACTACTTTATATCAAAGGAGACTAACAATGAAATTCAAATTGGGAGGTATGTTTCTAGTTGCTCTGATAGGGCTAGTTGTTTTAGCCGGTTGTGACGTTGCCACAGATTTGGTTATGGACACGACATCATCCACGGAGACTGAGATGGATGATATGACAGACATGATGCCTCCCATGGATGATATGACTGATGTTCCACCTGATATAGCGGTGAAGCTGGTGTGGTTAGTCAACTATCCGGTCGGTGGGAAGGACGCCTACATTGCGTGGATTGCCTCTGTCGCACCGGCCCTACTAGCTCCCGAAGAACTCAAACGGTTAGCATCTTACGACAATGTCCGCGGTGAAAATCCGCATCGGCTCGTCGAATTTGAATTTGATAGCTATGTGGATGCAGCTACATATCTGAGTCGTCCCGATGTCGCTGCGGTTTTTGAAGCACTTCCAGATCACAGCAGTGAGGTAAGCACGCACGTATTTGTCCGCCGTTCCGATTATTCTAAAGACGGAACTTCCAGCCGGGCGATTAAATTGGTTTACATAGTTGACTATCCGCTTGGTGGAAAAGACGCGTATCTAGCGTGGATTGCTTCTGTTGCACCGTCGCTGCAAGCACCCGAAGAGGTCAAACGGATAGCATCCTACGACAATCTTCACGGTGCATCTCCACACCGGTTTGTTGAGTTTGAGTTTGATAGCGTCGAAGAAGCCAATACGTACCTAGAACGGGAGGAGATAGATGCTGTTAGTACTGAACTCCCGAACCGAACAAGTCGATCGGATCAGCTTATGTTTGAGCTGCGTTCAGATTATGTCAATGAATAATCGCTGGAATTGGCACTGATTCCCTGAATGGACCTAGGGGCAGGGAACCGTGCTCTCACTTACCCTAAATGCAAAATTCGCATTGTCAAAAACGGCAGTTTGGGGGGCAAGTAATCTCCTTGATGAGACTAAGGAACGGGAACCAAGTTTTTTACCATTGAACAAAGAAAGGGAAATGCCCCTTTATGCAAATGCGGTCTATCACGGCGAATCCGTCTCAGGTTATGGTCGAGCAACTTGCAGCATTGGATGTGAAATATCTGTTTTATAATTCAGGCTCGCGCGAGGCACGCTTTTTCGACGCACTGCATGCTCACCCAGATATACATGGCATTTTGGCACTCCATGAGGGCACCGTTGCAGCACAGGCGGGTGGTTATACGCAGGCAAATCTCGACCCGGCGGTCATGGTAGTCCATCTCGCTGCGGGACTTGCCCAATGTTTAGGGCAGTTAATCAACATTTGGTCCGGCGGTTTACCTGTCGTGGTTCTCAGCTTTGCAGGTGATACCGGTAGTTTCGCGGATCGGATTGAGCTCGATCTCAGCCACAGTTTCGGACCGACATCCATTGCTACGCCTTTTACAAAGCAAAACTGGACCGCGATCGAACCCGAAGGGCTTCCACAAGCGATTCATCGTGCCTTACTAGTCGCCAAAACGCCGCCGGTGGGACCGGTGCATCTCGCTGTGTATGATCGGGCACTTGGGCCTGAGCAGATAACCACGAACATTATTGAGGGTCGCCTCCCAGACCTCCACGCGGGTTATCCATCAGATAGTGATGTCGAGAAGATTGAATCTGCCTTGCACGACGCGAAGGCTCCGCTGTTTTATATTGGGGATGGTGTCTGGAAAAGCGGTGCAGAGGCCGCAATTATCGCGGTCGCTGAACACTTTGGCGTTCCCTGTGTCAGCAGCTACGTCCCCGTCGGAACTTGGGAAAGAAACATCGCAACGAAACATCAACTCAATTGTGGACGGTTGGATCAGGTGGTAGATGTCCTTCAACCCGACCTAATCGTTTGTATCGGTATACATCATAGGGGCGGCGGCAGGCCGGGAGATTTTGATGTGTTTTCTAAAGCGCGGCAGGTTATCGCCATTGGATCCGATATTGAGCATATCAAAAATATCCCGTATCTGTCTATGGCGATTCTGGCGGATGAGTGCCGGACCTTTGAGCGGCTTCTTGAATTGGCGTCGATCCATTCAACCCTGAACCATTTTGACGATCGACGGGCTTGGGTAATTGAACAAGCCGCCGCGCTTCACGTACAGCGAATAAACGAGGTGTGGAGGACTGAGGCTCGACCAAATCAGATCCGATCATGGATAGTTGCAGAGACGCTCGACAACGCCCTAGAGCGTCGTGGCGGTGGGTTGGTGATGCTCGAACAGTATGCGATCCCTTGGGACACCGTCGGCGGATATACGCTTTCATCAGACGCTGTAGACGGAACAGACACTGGCAGGAACAGATATATCCGGGCTGCCGGTGGGTCTGAGGGCTACGGGGTTGGTGGAACGGTCGGCTTGAAACTCGCAGCCCCTGAAAAGCCGGTCGTTGGGCTGGTCGGTGACGGTTCGCTGTTGTACGCAGAGTCAGGACTGTGGACCGCAGCACATCATGGCGTACCGGTCCTCTACATTATTCCCAACAACCAATCCTATGGCGTGGTTGCTTCCTTCTTCGGAAGCGTGGATGGGGTGATGAAGGAGACCGGGGAATATGCCGGTGTTGTTCTAGACGGAATTGACCCTGTGAAACTCGCCGAGGGGGTCGGTATGGAGGGGATGCACGTCCAAGAGGAGTCTCGTCTTGCTGCGGCAATTGAACATGGGTTGAACGTGGTTGAAAGGCAAAACCGCCCATTCCTTTTGAATATTCGCTTGCCGCTGGGACTACCAGAGGGCGGACGTGCCGCGGCGCAATTCCGGCTTGCGGATGCTATGTCGACAGCTTAAGTTCGCGCGGCTTAGTATTTTGTCGAGAAAGGAATTTTTTAATAAATAATCGATGGAAAGAGAGAAAAATCATGAACGAAGGTAAAGTTTTAGAAATCGTTGGTGCACGCGTTGACCTCGATTTCTCGGAAGGCAAATTGCCCGATATTCTCAACGCAATCGAAGTCCAGCGCGAGGATGGTACAACGTTAGCCCTTGAAGTGCAACAACATTTGGGTGAAAACCGAGTCCGCGCTATCGCAATGGACACAACCGATGGGTTGGTACGCGGCACACGCGCCATCGATAGTGGTGAACCGATCTCGGTACCTGTGGGCGATGCCGTGCTCGGTCGCGTTTTCGACGTTACCGGACAACCAATTGATGAAGCAGGGGAGGTAGACACCACACACCGGTATCCCATCCATCGCCATCCGCCGCCCCCGGATGAATTGAGCACCGTTTCGGAGATGTTGGAAACTGGGATCAAGGTGATTGACCTGATTCAACCGGTTGCAAGGGGTGGAAAGGTCGGCTTCCTCGGCGGTGCGGGTGTCGGAAAAACGGTATTGGTCGCTGAACTGATTTATAATATCGCAACCCAACACGGCGGCTATTCCGTTTTCTGTGGAATCGGGGAGCGGACTCGCGAAGGAAACCAATTTTGGTTGGAGATGGATGAGTACGGCGTAATCGATAAAACCGCCATGGTCTTTGGACAGATGAACGAACCGCCGGGCGCTCGATTGCGCGTTGGACTTGCCGGACTCTCTATGGCGGAATATTTCCGCGATGAGGGCGGACAGGATGTGTTGATCTTCATCGACAACGTTTTCCGTTTCACCCTCGCAGGTGGTGAGGTTTCCGCGCTTCTGGGGCGTATGCCTTCTGCAGTAGGATACCAGCCAACGCTCGCAACGGAGATGGGAGAATTACAAGAGCGGATTACATCAACGCAACACGGCTCGATTACCTCGTTCCAAGCCGTCTATGTCCCGGCTGATGATTATACAGACCCAGCTGTTGTGGCAGTTTTTGGACATCTTGACGCTGTGACTCGTCTTGAACGGTCAATCCAGCAGATGGGACGCTTCCCTGCTGTCGACCCCCTGACCTCAACCTCCCGCATTTTGAATCCGGACGTTATTGGTCAGGAGCATTACGATACAACTCGTCAGGTAAAGGCAGTGCTTCAGGAGTACGAGAGTTTGAAGGATATTATCGCAATTCTCGGCGTGGACGAACTCTCAGACGACCAAAGATTGACGGTTGCACGGGCAAGAAAGCTAGAGAAGTATCTAACGCAGCCAATGTTTGTCGCACAACGCTTTACTGGCAAACCGGGTAAATATGTCAGGATTGAGGATACCGTTGAAGGTTGTCAGGCAATTCTCAGAGGGGATTGCGACGAAATTCCTGAGCAAGCACTGGCGTACATCGGTACGATTGACGAAGCATTTGAACAGGCAAAATCCGAGGAATTACAAGAAGCAGCGGATTAATCAACCAGATAACTATGCTTGAAAAAAGATTACATCTCGAAATCCGAACGCCCGAACAGTTGATTTATGAGGGTGACGTTACCAGCGTGAGAGCCCCCGGCGAACTGGGATCGTTTGAGATCCTTGCTGGGCACCTCCCTTTTCTGACCATGCTGGATATTGGCGAAATTCGCATCCGCGAATCTGACACACCTCAATCCATCGCAACTAGTGGGGGCGTCTTTGAGGTATTACGCACCGGCGTCACTGTGTTAGCGGATACCGCCGAGTGGGCGTATGAAATTGATGTCGAGCGTGCAGAAGCGGCGCGCCAACGTGCACAGGAACTCCTCGCTTCACGCGATCCAAATATTAACCGCGGGCGAGCGGAAACAGCATTGGCTCGCGCTGTGAATCGATTAAAGGTGGCGGGCCAGCAGTAGTTTTTACTAGGGCGTGTGGACATCTGGCGGCACGTAGGTTGGGTTGAACGGGGAACAGTGAAATCCAACAATATCCCCTCGCCGTAGGTCGGGCATCCCCGATAAATCGGGATCCAAAGCGACTTGCCCGCCCCATAGCCAGCAGGACAATATATGTATAAAAAATACAACGGTTCGTAGGGAATGGAGAGCTTCGTTCCATTTGTTAAATGTCAACACCTAGTCAATGTTTGATTTATCCAAGGGGAAACAGCAGGCAAACCTGTTGTCTCCCCTTTTTTTGTATGGACTACTGAAGTCAAATTCAACGAATCGTAAGTATAAAGAAGATTGTCGCTATACTCCTACACTAACTAAGTCAGCCATTTTTTCTTGACACTCGCCACACTAGCTAGTATACTACCAATTAACCTCACTGAACCTAAAAGTTTAACTTTTTATCTTAGGCAGGAAAGCCAAATGGTGAAAAAGCTATTCTTTTGCACAATAATCATGTTGATTGCAGCCAGCTATACCTCCGCAGGTATTATAGACCCGAAGACGGGTGCTGAGTTCAGATATAAAGCAAGACTGGTAGAGGTTGCTCCTGTGGTTGATGGCTTTCTCGATGACCCAGCATGGGACGATGCTATATCTGCCCCCCTAGACCATGATGTCAAAGAAGATCGGCGTTGGGAAGATTCTAGTGACTTCAAAGCTACCTTTGCTGCTGTATGGCGCAACGCTTCCCTCTACATAGCCATTGAATTGACCGATGATCAAATTGAAACCGCCCATGAAAAACTCAACCTGCAAGATCGCCTAGAGATTTATATAGATACAGAACATTCGGGACAGCAGAGCGACCTATATCGTTACATATTTCCCGTTGGAGAAGACATCATGGCGGCGGGCAATCAGGGACTGTTGGTTAATTGGGGAAATGGAGGGCAATCCGTAGAATTGAGTTTTGACTTGATACAGACACCGAAGAAAGAGGATACCATCAGCTTTGGGATTTACTACTATGACGTAGATGATGATCGTCTGAATCATAAACTTCGTTGGGGCCCAACCGGACAAAGTGAACCGGAAGATGCTCTTGCGGATCTGGTATTCACAGCGAATATAAAGCTAAATGCAAATCAAAAAGCAGTACAATGGGGGCGTATCAAACAACTTTATTAACCATCGTGCAGCAGCCCAATGCAGTTAGGCAATTAACACCGATGCCTCAAGAATCAAGTGCGCGGAGCTCACAGTGTTTATCATCGGTAAAGTATTAGAATTGATAGGAATGTCGCTTCTGGGGGCGGGGTTATATGTTGGGTTCATCAAACCCTACGGCTTGAGTGAAGGTGGTGCTATGGGCGTAGAAGTAACTTCCCTCGTGGTAGGAATTTTAATCTTCTTCATAGGCAGAACCATAGAGAAACGTTAATCGTGTTCGCACGCCATACTGGTTTTTAAGAACGTAACCTTTTGAAGTTAAAGATCTATTTCAGCACTTACATTCAAGCATCGAGCGCATCTCCTCGATGCTTTTTTGATGTTCAGATTTAGCGGAGGAATATAGAATGGCGTTTAATGTTAAAAAGCGTGGGAAATTGACCTATTACTATCAAGGTGATCATCCGGTGTTGTCTCCTTTAGTCACCGAGACGTTGCCAGACGGAGATGTGAAAATCTACTTTTCAGGTCTAACGGGAGGATATTCGGCAAAGGGAGTTCTGAACCTTGATCAACTAGTTTCGATGGATCCAGAGCAGGAGATCCCACTAGTATTCAAAAGTTGGGAATCATGGTTAAAAGAAGCGGGTATTTGTGATTCTCTCAAGGATGTAGATTTCATTGAGGTTCACGCCTTCGGTTGTCAACCCAAAGCTCCAAATCCGCTTGTCGATCCGGCGGGTTACGCAGCAGAGCAGGAACGACTCCGCAAAGCCTATGCCCAAGCGTATAGTAACTTTTTTCGTGACTACCTACCGGAAAACGGTGTGCCTGCTCGGTTTACAGTCCATGTAGTTGATGTTCCAGATACGGCAGCCTCCTATGAGTTTTACGGAACCGCACTCTACCAGAAAGTACTACAAAAAGATTCCTAGTCGATAGATTAATGAGATTTGAGAGGCGGCACGTTTTCCCTGCGAGGTTGCGACAGAATGATACGTCTGAAAAAACCTCTCCTCTCCCTCATCTGTATTGCATCAATTGTATTGACTGGCTGTGGCGAAAAACACGAAAAACCTGAAGCACTTAATGAATTTGAGGAGCTCAATGAATGGCACAAGCTCCCCCAAGCCAATTTCGCGATTCCGCCTTATGCCCGTTACCTTGAGGGAATTAAAATTTGTTTAGATCCAGGACACGGTGGACAGGCTCACCTGCCGTATTATAAGCGCGGGCCAACCGGACTCCGTGAGGCAGAAGTAAACCTACGCGTGGCCCTGCATCTGCGCGATTTTCTGAAGGAGGCAAGCGCGATTGTCTTCATGACGCGCACCGATGATTCTTTCGTTAGCATCCCGGACCGTAGTGAACTCGCCAATAAGAACGTTGTCGATTTTTTTATCTCCCTCCATCATAATTTTTTCAGCGATCCCGAAACCAATTACACCTCCACATGGTATCATCAAGATGCAGATGATTCCCGCGTAAGTTTAGATCTCGCCCGGTATGTGCAGCAGAGCGTTGCTGATGCGCTGCGCCTGCCGCAATTCACGCCAACAGGACTCTATTCCGATCGATTGGTAATACCTTCGGGGTTCGGTGTGCTACGTCAGACGAAGCGTCCCGCTATTTTGGTGGAAGCGTCGTTTTATTCCAACCCCGAAGAAGAGCAACGTTTGAAAAAGGAGTCATACAACAAGCGTGAGGCTTACGGCTATTTTATCGGGATTGCGCGTTACGTTGCAGCGGGGTTTCCGAAGGGTATCCTCCTGACGCCAGCACCAGAATCATCTGTCGAAACAAAAACCCCGCGCATCCAGATTCGTGTAGCGGATGGCTTGCATGAGCGTAGTGCGTGGATGCTCAAAAGGCAACAGGTCTTCTCCGACTCCATCCGCGTCAAACTTGATGGCGTTGTTGTTCCCCACCAGTATCTCCGCGCCGAGGATCTCATTGTGATCACCCCGCCGAAACCACTTTCCAACGGAGTACACTTTGTCGAAACTAATCTTGTAAACTACTACGGGAATCACAGCTTGCCGGGTGAACAGTGGTTCAAAGTTGCCCCACCCGCTGCAAAGTTGAAGCTTCGCGCATGGACGAAAACCCTTCCTCCTGATGGCGTGAGCTATGTCGGTATCACCGCCACGGCTCTGGATAAAAATGGTCGACCAATCGCAGATGACGAACCGATTCACGCTCAGACATCCCTTGGGCGACTTGCTAAGACCGAAAGTCGCTCACAGAACGGAGAAGCCCGATTTTACCTACACACGGACGCAACGCAGCCACAGCCGGGTCGTGTGCAGGTGAAAATTGCTTACAAAAACAGGTCAGAAACCATCACCATCCGTTTTGAGAAAATTCCTAGCGGGATTGTTCAGGGCAGCGTCCACGATGTTTCTGGAAGCACCATCTCAGATGCAGCCGTACAGTTAGTGAGAAAAAAGAACAGAACAACGATGACGAACCCAGATGGTCACTTCTTTTTCGATAACGTTTTGCCGGGAGACGCAATTCTCAACGTTTCAAAAGCCGGCTACTACAACCTCCGACTGGAGACCAACGCAACTTCAAATAGTGCACAGGTTCTCCATCCTCAATTGCATCCGATTGCAGACGGTACACTTATTGGGAAAGTCTTTGTCCTCGATGCCCGCCACGGCGGTTCAGAACGAGGAACACCTATCATCAATTCCGTTGCTCCCGCAGATTTGAATCTCGCCGTGGTAAAAATACTCAAGGAGATGCTGGAACTTGCTGGAGCAAGCGTTCATCTTGTTCGAGAAAAAGATGAGAAGATCCCTGTCTCGAAACGGGTCAAAATAATCAATGCCGTTAAACATGATGGATACTACCTCCGGATTGATCACGGTGCTCGGGTCAAAGGTGAACCATCGGTAATCGCTACAGGTTATCCGGGGAATCAGCTCGCGGAAAACTATCTAAAGGCGATACTTGATGGATTTAACATCGCATTTTTTGAGACACCGGTTGAAACTTTTGGAGATGAAGAATCGCCGGAGATTCGGTCAACTAACAAAATAGCACTTGCGCTCGAGATCCGTTCTATCGATCATCCACATCTCCACGAACCTGTGGACTCGTCTGCCCTGATTGCACGGGAGGCGTACGCAATCTTTTTGGGAACGTGGAAATTTTTGAAAAAAGCTAGATTGTCTGACGAACAACTCAACTCCGGCACAATAGATGAAGTCTTACCTCAAAAGGAACTTGAAATTCAGGTTGTTGATGGGACTTCACGGCAGCCGGTTGCTGGGGCAAGAGTCGCCTTAGATGACACCTTTCCGTTAGCAACAAATCAAGCTGGAAAAGTCACTTTCCACGGGGTTTATGCGCGCCGGTATCGCATTGCGGTTGGGGCGGCGGGGTATGCTCATCAGACAACTGAATCGGATTTTCTGAATTCAGGCTCGATATTAGTAGAAATGAAAAGATAATCGGCGAAACAACAAATCAGACAAAACGGGATCGCGGGCTGCAACATCTTTTCCCGATTGCAGGGTTCGCCGGAGCATGATAAGATGGGGTTCACCATGAAAAATGTCTTAGTCATTGATGATGATGAAAAAATCTGCTGGGCTTTCGAGCAATTTTTGACAGATGAGGGGCACCGATCCATTATCGCTAACAATGCAGAGGAAGGTTTGCGAAAGATTCAGTCGGAAACGCCTGATATCGTTCTGCTCGATGTACGATTGCCCGGTATGAATGGGCTTGAAGCGTTGAAGCAGATCAAAGTTTTGCAGCCGGATGCAGTCGTGATCGTAATGACAGCGTATGACAATGTGGAAACAACCATTCAAGCGATGCAGCTGCATGCGTTCGATTTCATTCCCAAGCCAATCGATCTGGATCAGGTAAAAGCGATTATCGACCGTGCCACACAGATGCAAGTTGAGCGCAGTAAAATGCCGCCGACTGAACTCCCCCCGGCAGAGGTTGAACTGCCGATGCAGCCACAGGAACATCGCCTAATCGGTAGAAGTCCACAGATGCAGGAAATTTATAAACTAATCGGGATGATAGCAAATAACACTGTCACGGTGCTGATAGAAGGTGAAAGTGGAACAGGAAAAGAGCTAATCGCACGCTCAATCCATTCCAACAGTTCACGAAAGGATAAAAGCTTTGTCCCTGTCAACTGTGGTGCACTCCCCGACGATCTGCTTGAGAGCGAACTCTTCGGCTATGAAGCGGGCGCATTTACAGGGGCAAATGCCAAAGGCAAGCCTGGCAGGTTTGAACTCGCAGATGGCGGCACGCTGTTTCTTGATGAAGTTAGTAACATGAGCCCGGTGCTACAGGTAAAACTGCAACGGGCTTTGCAGGAACAAGAAATAGAAAGGCTGGGCGGCACCCGTCCACTGAAAGTGGATGTGCGTATCATCGCTGCAACAAACCAGGATCTCGCTGAAGAGGTCAGACTAGGCAAATTCCGTGAAGATCTCTACTATCGCTTCAACCTGCTTTCAATTAATCTTCCGCCCTTGCGCGAGCGAGCTGCGGATATCTCACTGCTGATCAATCACTTTCTACAGACAGCCAGTGCCGAACTTGAGCAAAATGTCCGAGGGGTTTCGCCGGGATGTATGGAAATTTTACAACAGTACGATTGGCCCGGAAATGTGCGGGAGCTAGAGAACACCGTTAAAAGTGCGGCGGTCCTTTCACGGGCAGACGTTATCCTGCCAGAACACCTTCCGCCAGAAATTTTGAATTACAAAGGGAGACGCGAATCAATCGAATCCCGTCTCGAAATAGTACTTGAATCGGTATTAAAAGAAACCGTCAGAGACGCTGTAACACAAACACATGAAACACTCTACGATGAAGTCATTGATGCCGTTGATCGGACGTTAATCAAGTGTATCCTTGAGGAAGTTGAAGACAACCAGACAAAATCAGCAAAACTCCTAGGAATCAGCCGTACAACGTTATTACAAAAAATTAAAAAATTGGGGATTGAAATGAAGACATGAACAGATGGCTGACACCTTTGATCGCATTTGTATTTCCCGCAAAATGCCGACGCTGTGAGACACCAATGGGCGTAGGTAAGGTGCACTACCTCTGTGATGCCTGTTGGGAACAGATTGAACTTCTCAAGCCTCCTTGGTGTCAGATTTGCGGGCTGCCTTGCTGGAGTGCCGTTTGTGCAGATTGCCGCGAGCATCCCCCGTTATTTGGGAGGCTCCGAGCGATTGCCTTTTACGAACCCACCCTGCGCGAAGCCGTCCATCTGATGAAATATGAGAAGAAACAGGTCATCTCAAAACATCTGATCCAGTTGCTGCAAGCGCATCTTCCTGAAGATCTTGCCTTCACAGACTACGATTTTCTGCTCCCAATTCCCCTCCACACAAACCGTCTTCGGCAGCGAGGCTTTAACCAAGCGGAACAGATTGCTCAAGGCGTCGCTCAGGTTTCGGGTATGCCAGTCCGGACTGATATTCTCTTCCGTATTAGGGACACAGTCCCATTGAGTAGTCTGGGATCCCACGAAGAACGGATGAAAAACATCGCTGGGGCTTTTGAAGTCCGATCGCAGGATTCTATTCAGAGTCGGAAGATTCTACTGATTGATGATATTTTTACGACGGGAACAACGATTAACGAAGCCCTCAAGGCTCTACAGGTCGCTAGGCCTGACCGTGTCGATGTTCTGACACTAACCCGCACAAGACCGTCAGCATAAAAAAGTATAGATTGGAAAGAAGGCAGGAAGACTAAAATGCAGGAAGTTCGATTACCGATAAAAAAATATCAAACTATTACGATTATTGCTGCTGTGGTGGGATTTTTGTTAGGAGCGTTAATTCCTGCGTTTGCTTTTGGTAAGGGATACTGGTCGTGCCCATTTGGGCAGGGTGTGATACGCATCGGTGTGTTTGTTCTGTTGACAGGTATTTTGGGGGCACTTCTTACCGGTAATGCGTCTGCGCTGCTTGTGATTTTCATTGCGAGATTACGCGGGGCATCGGACAAATCCAAGTAGGCGGGAATTCCAATTCCTGACCTGTCGCGATTCGGAGGGTACGCCCCCTACAGGGCAGCAGATTGACCACCATCAATGGTAATAACACTTCCGGTCATATAGCGAGATGCGTCAGAAGCTAGGAGCAGTAATGTCCCGTCAAGGTCTTCAACCTGCCCCAATCGGCGTTGGGGAACGCGTTTAATCAGGCGTTGCCCAGCCTGCGTGGTGAAGAATTGACGATTCATATCGGTTTCAATATAACCGGGTGCAATAGCGTTGACCCGTACTTCATGCGGTGCTAACTCGACCGCCATCGCCCGTGTTAGGTTGATGATACCACCCTTGGAGGCGCAGTATCCCGGCAACTGTGAAATTCCACGTTCTCCCAGCACCGACGCAATATTGATGATGCTCCCGCCCTGTCCGTAGTGAACCATACGTCGCGCTATCTCCTGTGCCATCAGCCAAACTCCCTTGAGGTTTGTGTCGAGCACCGAATCCCAATCTCCCTCGGCGTGTTCAAACAGCGGCTTAGTTACAGCAATACCGGCGTTATTGACAAGGATATCAATCGGGCCGAGAACATTCTCTGCTGTTTCGACACATTCCTTGACGCTCCTTCCGGCGGTCACATCAACTTGGATCGCAACCGCACAACCACCGAACCCTTCAATTTCCTTGACAGCCGCCTTCAAACGGTCAATTCCACGGGCAGCCAGAACCACCTGCGCTCCGGCCCGTGCCAGTGTAAGGGCAAAGTGACGACCCAGCCCTCGCGATGCGCCGGTTACGATTGCCTGTTGACCGGTGAGGTCAAACACAGACGGACTTTTCCCTCCTTCCATCCTTCCAACCTCCTATCCTTCCAAGCTTAACGGAGCACCTGCTCTGCTACGCGTTATCCTCTATCCCTGCCGCTTGTCTCGCCAAGGATTTACACCGCTCCAAGTCATACTCCCGATAAATGGTAATCTTCTGTGCTTCGAGGGAACCTTCAGCGTGGATGGCAAGCAGTTCATTGTAACCGCCAAAATCAGAAGCTGTCAGATCCCGAATCAGGTTCACCAACTTGAGGCGATCTAACGTTGGAACCCCTGCGGCTCCGCCCAAGTATTTTTCGATATAATCTCGGGTTTCAGGGTTTGCGACATCCTCCTCTGAAGGTCCAGTGACCACAAGCCCACCGGCGATATCCTGCACGTAACTGACCATCTGGTGGTAGTTGCTGGCAAAGTAAAATTTGGCGACGTTGGTGATGATTGAATTGGGAATCGCTACGTTATCGATCTGGACACAATCGACAGCGGCAGCCTTACTTAGGGCGCGAACCGTTTCGGCGTAGTTAATTAGGTGCATCAACTTCTCCCGAACATGGCTTGCACGGCTGATGCCGTTGTGCTCGGCGATTAATGAGGCGGCACCGGTCAGGAGATCACACAGCGGTGGCTTGTAAGAGACAGCAGTAAACCGGTGGAATTGGACGAAGGTGGTGGCTAACCCGCCCGCGAAATCCCACTCTCCGCTCATAAAGATTCGCTCTCTAGGAACGAAAACATCGTCGAAGATAGTAAGACTCTCGATCATCCGGTGATTAGAGCTGATGGGGTTATGGAAATCGCTGGACGACGAAGCACCAAAGGGACTGACAATCATTTTCAAGCCGGGGGTATTTGCGGGAATAGCAAAGGCGAGGGCGTAATCTTTATCCTGTTCCGTCAGATTTCGTGTCGGCAGTACAATAATCTCATCCACATAGGGCGCGCAGGTGGTATGTGCTTTCGCGCCCCGAACAACTATCCCATCTTCTCGCTCTTCAACCACACGCACGTAGTAATCCGGATGCGTCTGTTCGGAGGGAGCTAGGCTTCGATCGCCCTTCACATCGGTCTGTGCAACTGCCATGCTGAGGTCTTCCCGCTGACAGTGCTGATGATACGCCTCCACCCGCTTGAGATAGTTCGTACTGTACTGCTCATCAATCCGTTTGGCGACCAAGGAGAGCGCAAAGAGCGCGTCTGTGCCAATCTCTTTGATTAGCAACACCACCCCGCCGCCAAGCCGAGTGCTGGTTTCGATCATATCGCGCCGTTTTAGCAGATCTTCTGTGCTAGTCGGACTTACAAAATATCGGCTGATCGTTTCGCCCGTTTCAGGAACCTTGACGGTCATCAAGTCTTGATACGCAGGATCCTCAGCGAGCGCGAAATCGAGCGAAGCGTGCTCCACCCCAACCCCCAAATCTGGATGGCGGGTGACATCTTCAACACGATCCCCCTTAAAAAACAGGGTGCGCCCATCGTTTAAGCCCGCCTTGTACTCCGCTACCGATCGAGTTGCCATATTCCACCTCTGAACTTCAGAAACCGAGTTTTTTAGAAAAACTCGGTTTCTCTTGGCAGTTACCAATCTATACTTTAGATTCCCAAATTATCGTTAATTTCGCTCTGATAGTCATCAACCTGCTCGGCGAGCATTTCATCAATAGTGACGATACGCTCAATTTCACCGGACTCCAAGATTCCGTAAGAGACAGCGACAGATCGCGTCCCTTGTGCAGCGTCCACTTCGACTGGATGCTCTCCCGCTATCGCCTGTGCAAAATCCCCATATTCGATAGCGATAATTTTCCGATCTATTTCAGGGAACGGGAATTCGTAACGCCACAACCGATTTTCGCCCCACAAATCTGATGTCACGGCATCAAGCCGAAAATCGGGGACATACTCTAGGATCTTTTCATCATCAATAGGAGATTCGCCATCAATGTTTAGTACGATATTCCCTCCACTGCGATCTCCCGGCAAACTCATCGAACCACGCGAACCGTAAACCCCCCGTGACCACACACCCTGACCACGTCCGGCGTGATCTTCGATATACTGACCCACCGCACCGTTTTTGAAAGTCAACGTTGCGTAAGCGGCATCCTCGGCGGTCGCTTCAAATTCGGCGGGCATCTTTACCTGCCAGCGACCGTAGACGCCGCCGGGATTTGCTCCGGCTTCGCCACCGCCCGCTGCGGGATTCTTGCGGATGGGTTCGTGGAGCCTTGTCTTTGCGTAAACCGTTTCAATATCACCAAGCAGGTACTCCATCATATCCGAGTGATGAACACCGACATCGAGCAGCACACCGCTTTGGTCCTTTTGGTGACGCCATACAGAAATCAACATCCGGTCACCACCGCCAATAGCGTGGTGGATGAGAAAGCGTGGAGTACCAATGACACCCGCGTCTATCAACGCTTTCGCCAAACGGTTGATGGGGTCCCGTCGATAGTTCTCCGCCACGCTTAAAATTGCGTCAGATCTTTCTGCTGCCCGCGCGATGAGGTTACACGCACGGACAGTCAGTCCCATCGGCTTCTCGACCATCGTGTGCCAACCCCGCTCTAGCGTTTCGACAGCAACTGTGTGATGGTATCGTGGTGTCGTTGTCACATCAACCGCTTCAACATTCAGGGCCGCCAACCCCTCCAGATCCTCAACAACGGTTGGGCGGACCCCAAAATGTGTTGCTGCTTGGTCAGCGAGGGACTCGGCGTTATCGCGTACCGGATCACACGCCCCAACGAGCTCAAACCGTTCCCACCCCACACGATGCAGCTCCGCAAGCCCGTACAGGTGCCGGTGCCCCATACCCCCACAGCCAACAATGGCTAATCGAATCTTCTCACTCACTGTTCTTCTCCCATTAAGCCGAAATTAAGAATATAGTCTGCTCATTATAAAGAGGGTATGGACGAATGTCAATACCAAAAAGATTCGAGTTCGGTGCAGCAATCTGTCGGAATTGACAATTACCTTGCATTGCAACAGAGGTTTCTGATAAAATCTATACGCTAAATTGAACCGACTCAATCGAGAAAGTGTGTTGTAATGAAACGGGTGTGTGTATTCTGTGGATCAAGTATGGGAAGTAAACCGGCGTATGCCAAAGCCGCAAGGCAGCTAGGCAACGCACTAGCAAGTAAAAACCTTGGGCTTGTCTACGGCGGTACAGATGTCGGCACGATGGGCGAACTTGCTAACGCTGCGCTTGAGGGGGGCGGCGAAGTGATTGGCGTTGTACCTAGGATATTCATCAAAAGGAAAATTTCCCACGCCGCACTTTCCGATCTGCAAGTCGTTGACTCAATGCACGAGCGAAAAGGGTTGATGGCTGAACTTTCGGATGCCTTTATCGCGCTGCCCGGCGGACTCGGCACAATTGATGAAATCTTTGAGATGATAACGTGGACGCAACTTGGTATACACCGAAAACCGTGTGGACTTCTGAATGTATGCGGGTATTACAGCAAGTTAGCGGATTTTCTCAATTATGCGGTTTCGGAGGGATTTATTAAGGAGCCTCATCGCTCGCTGATACTGGTCGATGAAAGCCCGGATGCGTTGCTCAGAAAGTTCGATGAGTTTCTGAGCCGTTGAATCGCTCATAGGATACATAAACAACCCCTTGGGATTGAAGATGTCACAACAACAAAAAAATAGTACGACTCCATCGGATGAACCTACGGCTCTAACCCAGCGCGAATCAGGTGAGGTTCCCGTTGTTTCATCAATTGAGGAACGTCTTATCCAAGCAGATAATCCCGACAATATTATTCTTTGGACCCAAGTGCGCGGGGAAGTTAAACGGCAAGATGAGGAAGCGAAAGACCGAGAACATCAACGTTCCTCGGAAAAAGTGCAGTTGTGGTGTAAGATGGTATTTTCTGCCATTGCTTTTTTTACCGGTATAGGTATGCTTATCGGTGGCTTAAAGCTAGGAGTTTTCATATCAGGGGCGGGCCTTTTTTGGTTTGTCCCGGACTATGTGAAGATGTTCTTCAGGGGTTCCAAAGAAACAGATAAAGGAGGAGAAAATGCAGAAGAATAGAGCAGCATATAGTCTAGTAGTTGGCGGTTTTCTCGCCCTACTTACAGCCGGTTTGCTTTTCTTAGCCGCACGAGATGGAATAGTATCCGAAATCGATCAGGTATTGATGCTTATTGCAGGGATGACCACAGTTGCTGCGTTGACAGCATTTCAACAATCTGTAGAGAATAGACCGTCACCTTCTTCTTTTCATATCTCCTTTAATGAGATTAGTGTGAGCCAGAGTCTTTCTAAAGAACTTACAACACCTAATCCGTCCACTGTTGATGGAGAAAAGGCCGAAGAACCGTGGGATTTAAGTTTAGGGCAGCTAGTTGGCTCAGACAACTCATTGGCATTGGCAAAATTGCGGATGGAACTTGAACGGGAGTTGAGACATATCGCTTACAATCACCAGACAGATATTAGTTCTCGTCCGTTAGGGGTTACAGGAATCGCCCGAGAACTTGTTTCTCGAGAAATTTTACCCCCTGCTTGGCTTGGACCTTTGAAAGAAATTACAACCGTTTGCAACCACGCGGTCCATGGAACGGAAGTCTCTGATGATATTGCTACCTCTGTTGTGAGAGTTGGCAGTCAACTACTAGAACAACTTCGTTTTGTGCGAAATAACGGAGGCACGTCATGAAAGCGGCTGTCTTTGAAGAAAAAGGGAAATTAAGCGTAAAGGATAAACCGATCCCGACTCTCGATTCAGGCGATGTCTTGATTAAAGTCGAGTTGTGCGGTATCTGTGCATCTGACTTGGCAGCACTCAACGGGGACATCACCGACTACTCGCCGCCCGTCGTAATGGGGCATGAACTCGCCGGAGTCGTCGTTGAAAGCCGACACTCCAATGTGAAAGTTGGCGAGAAGGTGACGGCGAATCCGATGCTCTCCTGTGGAAACTGTGATTACTGTCGGGCAGACCTAGACAAGTATTGCTCAAACATTGAGGGAATCGGACATGACATTGACGGCGGATATGCCGAATATCTCCGGATGCCGAAGCACGGAATTGACACAGGCAAACTCATCTCCGTACCGGATACGATTCCGCCGGAAGAACTGATCTTTCTCGAACCGTTGGGATGCTGTATCAATGCGATGCGCGAAACAATTTTTGATAAAAGTGTGGCTATCTTAGGCGCGGGGCCCATTGGTTTGATGTTTGCCCAACTGACGAAAAAGGCGGGATTGCAGACGTTCGTTATTGAACCGCTCGCGCATCGGCGGAGTGCAGCAGAGGGAGTTGGCGCAGATACCACATTCGATATTACAGCGGAACAGGTGGAGATGCTTATAGAGGAAACCAACGGCGGTGTGGATACCGTCATCTCTGCAACGGTCAACGATCAGTGTGCGATAGATCTCGCCTTCAAGATTGTGCGGCGAGGCGGCTGTGTGAATTTCTTTGGACTGGCACCGGGCGGGCAGGAGCTGCGGATTAATCTCGAACATTTTCATTACATGGGCCACAAGCTGATGGCGTCGTGGGCATTCTCGCGCTGGAGTTTGAGCGAATCTCGCCAAATGCTTATCAAAGACGAAATTAACCTCAAGCCGTTGCTGACGGATCGGTTTCCGATTGAGGGTGTTATTGCGGGGTTTGAGAATGCCCGGCAGCAACGCGGTGTGAAAAGTGTTTTGGTCGGCGGGTAAATGCACAAAATTGAGTAATATCTAAAGGCGCGCTGGACGGATCCATTCATTTTCAAAAATAAAATCAAACCACTAGTACTGAATCTGTGTCAAATCTGAAATCTGGTCATTGTTATTGATAAGTAAGACTATGCTCGTTAACGCCGATAAACCACATCTATGGAAAAATGATGTTACAGCGTCAATAGACCTCTATAATGATTGGTTCATGCAGGCTGCCCCAAAAACGTATCGGGAGGTACGGAAAGAAACAACCAAGCGTGTACAAGAAACAATTCAATTGACAAAGAATCTTACCCTTTTGAATACGGAGACCTTAAAGGCGCATCCGTTGATACTTCCAACTTTGCGGATGTGTACTGCTCCACCGATAGCAAGAGATCGGTTAGTAGGATTGGCTCATGTGAGTAAGCACTTGGTTCTCTCAATGGAACGGGGGAAGATTCCACCTCGTATGAACGAAGAAAAACTAATTGAGGGATTGCTATCCATAGCCGAAATCTTGACTAAGCTGCTCGACTACGACATCTTCCCTTGGTTAGAACGGAAAACAACTCCTACGGATTTGGAACAACATCGGGCGGCCACCATTGTGGCGGATCGGTTGTGTGGAACTGTTTCCGATCCAATTATCCGTAACGCCCAAGAACAAAGACAACTCGCCTTGATTGCATCATATTTGAAGAAACGTAATTATACCGAGCATCTCCACAAGCTCGGACTCTCCTTCAGAGATCTATCGCCCGGCACGTTCGCTTTTCGTCTAAATGTACTAGCTGGTAGAGACAGAACCGTTAATGTGCCTATTGATGTTGTCGTTCAGCCACATGGGCATCATTCAGGTGATTTGCCAATCTTGGTTGAAGCCAAATCCGCTGGTGATTTTACCAATACGAACAAGCGACGAAAAGAAGAGGCAACCAAAGTCAATCAGTTACGCGCGCGTTATGGAGAAGACCTCCAATTTATTCTGTTTCTCTGTGGATATTTTGATGCTGGATACCTAGGCTACGAAGCAGCTGAGGGAATAGACTGGATTTGGGAACACCGAATTGAGGATATGGAGTTACTTGGAATATGAAAGCGAAAACATTCCAACAGATTGAATCTGATCGGCAGAATACACAGACAAGGTTAGATAGTCTAAAGAGCCCCTCTGAACGCAATAAAATGGGACAATACGCTACCCCTTTTCCTCTTGCACGCGAGATTGTTGAGTTTGTCAGAGATACATATTTTGCCGAAACAGATAAGATTCGTTTCCTAGATCCGGCCGTGGGCACGGGTGCTTTTTTCTCGGCAATGCTTCATGCTTTCCCGAAAAAACGGATTGAAAACGCTGTTGGAGTCGAGCTTGACTCGCAAATTGCTTCAGTCACTAAAAATTTATGGACAGCATGGGGACTGGACGTAGTAGAAGCGGACTTTGCAAAATTGTCTTTCCCGACCGCCCCCATGTTCAATTTGCACCTTGTCAATCCTCCTTACGTTCGACATCATCATCTCAATCCAGAGACAAAGCGGAATCTTCAAAAAAAAATCAGAGCCGCAGTGGGACTCAACCTAAACGGTCTGGCGGGTTTGTACTGCTATTTTCTTTTGATAGCCCACCGATGGCTAGCTCAAGATGGGTTTGGTGTCTGGCTTATCCCTTCTGAATTTATGGATGTTAAGTATGGAGAGGTTGTTAAACGTTATTTAATTGAGCAGGTTTCCTTGCGGCATATACATCGTTTCGATGCAGAAGCACTGCAATTTGACGATGCCCTTGTTTCCTCAACCGTGCTAATTTTTCAAAATCGTAAGCCTGAACAAGAAGGTGAGGTGACTTTTTCCCTAGGCGGCACCCTGAAGGTTCCGCGTATCTGTGCACACATCCGTCAACGGCAGCTAGCACAAGTAAGCAAGTGGACCTCGCTTCCGAGCAAATCGGTGCGGTATGCTGTGCGCGATGTCCATCAACTTAATAAAACGACAACGATTGGGGATCTTTTTGAAATCCGTCGAGGACTAGCAACCGGCGCGAATCAGTTTTTTATCTTACGTCGTGATGTTGCCAATGATAAAGGTCTGCCCAAACAATTTCTACGACCAATTTTGCCAAGTCCAAGATATCTGAATAATGAAAAAATATTTGCTGCCAACGACGGTTTCCCACTCGTTCAGCCATCTTTGGTATTGTTAGATTGTAATTTGGATGAAAGCGAAATTGAAACCTACCCATCCCTAAAGGTTTACCTCGATTGGGGCAAGTCACAAGGATTTGCGGACCGGTACGTTACCCGCCATCGACGACCATGGTTCAAACAGGAAAATCGACTGGCGGCCCCTATTTTGTGCAGTTATATGTCTCGCACTAAGTCGGGGGATTCTGGATTGCGGTTCTTCCGAAACTATTCGCAGGCAACTAGCCCAAATGTTTATCTGATGCTTTATCCGAATCAAGAGGTGCAGCAAGCTTGTAAAAACAACGTGGACCTCCTCGCTCAGTTGTTTGATCTGCTGAAGCAGGCTAAGGATGAATATCTGCTTTATGAAGGACGAACTTATGGGGGCGGCCTTAATAAGATTGAACCCAAAGAACTTGCACGAGTGCCATTGCCCGATGATCCACTGCTACAATCGATCGCCATCTCAGCCAAGCAACTCTTTTTGCTTGAAAATAAGTAGCCATGAACACATTAAAAGCCTATCTTGAATTAATCCGCTATCCACTCTTTGCCATTCCGATTGTTGCGACGTTGCCCGGTGCACTGATCGCTTCAGAGGGGGAGTGGAATTGGCGGGTTGGACTGACGTTATTGGTTGCACTGCTCGGCTACTTCGCAGGTATGATGAAGAACGACTACTTCCACCGTGAGCAGGATGCCGTTGTAAATCCGGATCGCCCCCTCCCGTCGGACCGACTCACGCCTCGGCAGGTCCTAATCACTGCAAGCAGCACCTACATCATCTGCGTCATCTTGGGATTCACGCTCCACATCAAAGCAGGGTTTCTGGTGGTTGCCCTCGTGATGATTTCCCACCTATACAACGCCTTTTTCAAGGAACGCGGAATGTTGGGAAGCATTAGCCTGCCCCTTGGCATCGGTCTGCTCAACGTATTCGGTGCACTCGCTGTAAGCGGGGGAGTACCACGTTTAGTCTGGTATGCGTTTGCTGCGACGACGCTCTACGATTGTGGGACACATATTACAACGACCTTCAAAGATCTCGAACGGGATGAAAGGCTCGGTATTACCACTACCCCCTTGCAGCTGGGAATTAAGCCAGCTCTTGCCTGTGCTGCTGTATCAACCATATTGTCCTTTATCGTCGCCGTGCTGCCACACTGGCTTGAAGGGATCAGTTGGCACTACACGCTATGGGTAGTCTTTGCGTTGCTCGCAACGAGTATCACTCGTCTGCCTCTTTACCTGAATCCAACTGAGAAAAACGGCTATCGCGCATTGAAGGGTTCAATGGTGGGGGCCATCACCTTTTTCCCCTGTCTCATCGGCGTTCAAATCTCCCTGTGGGGTTCTGCACTTGTGATTCTGCCGTTGCTGCTTGTGACGATGGTTTTGCTAGCAGTAACAAAGCGAGAGGTGTGAGGCATTATGTGTGGTATTTAGTGGAATTTACAATAGACATGTAAAACCCAGCAATACTGGAGGAACCAATGGAAACTGATAACTCAAAACTCAAGCGGAAGTTATTCCACCTTGATGTGCTTATTGAAAAACAGACAGACTGTTATACTGCCCACTGTTTGCAATTGGATTTGGTTACCGATGGTGATACAAAGGCGGACGCGGAAGCGATGATTGTTGATGCGATTTCCGAGCAAATCACTTTTGCGATTGAAAATAATTTAACAGATTATCTTTTTCAACCGGCTGACTCGGCAGAGTGGCGGAAGCTTTTGTATAGCAATCATACAAAGACAGTGACCCTAGATTCAGAGGTGCGTCTGTTTCCAATTACCAAAGATGAATTTTACCAAACATAAACAAGTTGAGGATTAAAATCTATGACCGATATTCCAAAAACATATACACCGCACGACATCGAAGAAAAATGGTACAAATTCTGGCGGGACAAGGATTATTTCCACGCCGCCGACACCTCTGACAAACCCCCATACTCGGTTGTGATTCCACCCCCGAATATCACGGGGAGCCTACATATCGGGCACGCGCTCGATAACGCTTTACAGGATGTGCTGATCCGCTGGCGACGGATGCAGGGCTACAATGCGCTCTGGATGCCGGGGACAGACCATGCGGGGATCGTCACGGAAATCATCATGGAAAAGCAGCTCGCCACTTGGGGAACAAGTCGTGAAGAGCTCGGACGCGAGAAGTTCATCGCGCGGATGTGGAACTGGAAAGACGAGTCTCGTGGAACAATCATCGACCAGTTGGAACAACTCGGCTGTTCCTGTGATTGGGAACGCGAACGATTCACGATGGATGAAGGGCTTTCCAAAGCCGTCCGCACTGCATTTGTTCAACTCTATAACGACGATTTGATCTATCGCGGAGAGTACATGGTCAACTGGTGTCCAAACTGCCAAACAGCGGTTTCCGACCTCGAAGTCGATCCGGTTGAGATTGACGGAAATTTCTATCACATCAAGTATCCGATTAAGGATTCAGGGGAATCCGTTGAGATTGCGACGACGCGCCCGGAAACAATGCTCGGCGACACAGCGGTTGCTGTTCACCCGGAAGATACGCGTTATCAGCACCTCATCGGTAAAACAGCGATCCTGCCAATCCTTGAACGTGAACTCCCAATTATCGCAGATGAATATGTCGATCTGGAATTTGGGACGGGCGCGTTGAAAGTCACACCTGCTCACGATCCAAACGACTACGAAATCGGGCAACGGCACGAACTTGAGCAGGTCAACATACTGAATCCGGACGGGAGCTTGAACGAGAACGCGGGAACGAAGTATCAAGGTATGGATCGGTTTGAATGTCGTAAGGCATTAGTCGAAGATCTGCGTGAACGGGGGTATCTGATAAAGATTGTACCCCATCCCCATTCGGTCGGACATCATGATCGATGCAATCAGATTATTGAACCCTACATCTCGCCGCAGTGGTATCTTAACGTCAAACCGCTCGCAGACCGCTCACTCGAAGCTGCAAGACGTGGCGATGTGGTATTTCTTCCGGAGCGTGAAACCAAGCGGTTTTATCAATGGATGGAAAATATTGAACCGTGGCCCATCTCTCGTCAACGCTGGTGGGGACATCAACTTCCAATCTGGCACTGCGACGCTTGCGAAGAACTCACAGTAGCAGTAACTCCTCCCTCCCGATGCACTCACTGTAATTCTGAGGAAATTTGGCAGGATGAGGAGGTACTCGATACATGGTTCAGTTCGGGGCTTTGGCCCTTCTCAACGATGGGTTGGCCCGATGAGACAGAGGCCCTCAAGACGTTTTACCCAACCTCTGTCCTCGTAACGGGTTGGGATATCCTTTTCTTTTGGGTAGCTCGGATGATTATGCTAGGGCTTCAGTGTATGGACGAGGTGCCGTTTCGTCATGTCTATCTCCACGCATTAGTTGCTGATGAACACGGACAGAAACAGAGCAAGTCGAAAGGTAACGCAATTGACCCTGTGCCTACTATCCACGAGTACGGTGCCGATGCGTTCCGATTCGCACTCGTGTTCTCCGCTGCGCCAAATCCGTATATTGCCTTGGCAGAATCCCAAATCGAATCGGGTAAACGGTTCGCCAACAAGATCTGGAATGCCTCACGCTTACTACTGATGAATCTCGACGACTTTCAGCCGGGGCAGCCGATGGATCTCATCCTGTGCGATCAGTGGATTCGCAGCCGCTATAACGCAACTGTGGAAACGGTGACGACATGTCTTGAGGAGTTCCGCTTTAGCGATGCAGCGCACACGCTCTATGAATTTCTCTGGCACGAGTTCTGTGACTGGTACGTTGAACTCATCAAGCAGCGTCTTTACTATACCGACGATCCTACGGCGAAGCACACCGCACAGGCGGTTGCTTCTGAAATTCTTGAAGGCACAATGCGGCTGCTGCATCCAATTATGCCGTTCATCACAGAGGAGATCTGGCAGCAACTCCCACATAAAGGTGATAGCATCATGGTTGCCCCCTGGCCCAAGCCGCAAGCAGCTGGGACAAACGCGAAGGCGGAAGAGGCGATGCAGATAATCATGGACGTTATCGATGGCGTCCGCAGCGTCCGTGGTGAGATGAACGTACCACCCTCTAGCGAAGTCGAAATTCGTATTCAAGCCCCGAACCCGGAAACAGCTGAACTTCTTACCGAACATCTAGAGGAATACCTGCCGGCGTTCACGCGTTTCTCACAAATCTCCATCGCTGAACATCAGGAGAAGCCTGATGCTGCTGCCGTAGCGGTGATCAGCGACATCGTGATCTATATCCCGCTCGCGGGCATCATTGACATTGAAAAGGAGAAAGATCGTTTGCAGAAGCGGTTGGACAAAGTCCTCAAAGAACTCACCGGCACCCAGAAAACGTTAGACAACCCAAAGTTCGTTGACCGGGCACCGGAAGCGGTTGTCGAGCAGAAGCGCGCCCGACTCGCAACACTTGAATCAGAGCAGGATAAGTTAGTAACGAATCTGGAGATGTTGGGTTGAACAGTGAAGAAAACGAGGACGACGAGAGAACGCGAAAACGAGATGGGAAGCGTAGGAACGAGGTTCTGACTTTTTATATAAGCCTCTTTGTTTTGTTATTGTGAAAGGTTGAAATGGCAACCAGCGAACGAGATTATTCTGACGCGAAAAAGTTAAGGATTATCGTGGTCGGCGCGGGGATTGTTGGGGCATCAATAGCCTATCATCTGTCGCGTCGCAAAGATGTTGCCGTGACCGTCCTTGAGCGGGCTGAACCGTGCGCGGGCGCATCGGGGCATTCTTTTGCATGGCTAAATTCCTTCGGTAAAGATCCCGTAAGCTATCACCACTTCAACCGCCGATCGATGGACATCTGGGATCGATTTGCTCGCAGGTTGGGGCTGGATCTCGACCTCCATTGGGGCGGTGAACTTCGATGGGAAAGGACGCCGGAGAGAGCGGGGGCGTTGCGACAACGTATCGTGCAACTACAGGCGTGGGGATATCCCATCCGCATCATTTCGAGTGACGAACTCCGCGAAATTGAGCCCGGTCTTTCCCCCGGACCCGTGACGACAGCCTCCTTTTCGGAGATTGATGGGCGGGTGGATCCATTCAAAGTGATTGAAGCCTGTTTACAACGTGCGTGTGAGGCGGGAACTGTGGTGCATACCCATACCCCGGTCACGGAACTATGCCTCGACGGACGAGGAAAAATAGAGGCGGTCAATACCCCCAGCGGAGAAATCGGTTGTGATGCGGTGGTACTGGCAAACGGGACTGCCGTAACGGAACTCGCCGCCACCGCCGGCGTTCACATTCCCCAACAGCATAGTCCCGGTGTGGTGGTTCGTACCGATCCGCAGCCACCGATACTACAGAACGTTTCAGTGCTTCATCTGCCACCCATCGACGAAAATCGACATGAAATTCACCTGCGACAATCTGCCGACGGGACGCTTGCGATCGGTCAAGGCTCGCAGGAAAGTGTAGACCAAGACGACTCCCAAGAACATGCGGATGACCTGTTGAGTCGCGCCGTCCACTACCTACCAGCTCTCGCCGGTGCGCGAGCGATTCCAACGCCGGTGGGCTACCGTCCGATGCCGATTGACGAGTTGCCGGTCATAGGAGGTTGTGCAGCAGCACCCAACCTGTATATCGCTTTGATGCACAGTGGGGTCACGTTGGCACCTTTGGTGGGAGAGTTGACAACACCAGAAATTGTTGATGGTGCCCGTGTTGACATGCTTGCCCCGTACCGCCCGGAGCGGCTCATAAATGGACAGTAAAACAACAGAACGTTGCTGATCATAAGAAGTTATCAAACTATGGTGAATTCTATCAACCCCCTAAATCCCCCTTGTCAGGGGGACTTTTGAGACTTCGTTGAGGGGAGCTACTGGTGAACGGCTGCTTATTTCTATAATTCATCATAAAATGATCTGGAGGCTTAAATTATGATTCAAGTGAAGGAACAGCTAGAACAGTGCTTGGACAAATTTCGTGCGGGCACGCTGACAGAGGGGGATTTGCAGCAGGCGTTGGAAAACGTCAACAGTGAATTGGACGCAGCGGCGAAGCCTCAACGTCTGTTATATCTTCAAGCCACCAACACCTCAGTGACCTCGTCGGTTGAGGGCATGTCAATCGTCGATGGTGATGGCGTGCACAACGGGCCCGACGAACCCGAAGATTGGCCCTACCAGACTGTCCATGAAGCAATGCTCGACGGTTGGCGTATCGTCAAGTTCCCCGAAATGACACTCATGTTAGTGGGGGAAAACGAAACCTATGGGCTCGGCTGCGAATTTATCCTCGAACAGTGACCCCACAACCGTAGCATTTCCACGAAAGGATTTTACCGATGATCGATCAAATATACGATTGCGAACCGACGCTAACAGATCAACAGGTAATCGAATTTTGTCAGAAGGGATTTATCATCCTCGAAGGCGTGGTGTCAGATGAAATTAATCACCGCGTCTCAGACTTTATGGATGAGCATACTCACTTAGAACCGGTCGAAATCCTCGCTGAAGACTGGTTCGTCGAAGGCGTCCTCAAAAATCCGCAGGCGGCGGGTGCAGTGCGGTCATTGCTGGGAAAGAACTTCAAGCTGCCGATGATTATGAGCAACCACCGCGTCGAGTGCCCTAGGACGTTGAGCTGCGGTTGGCATCGGGACGGCGGTGCCATCGACGCAACACGGCTCGAATTTTTACAGGTGTTCTATTATCCCCAAGACACACCGAAAGCGATGGGACCGACCGAATTGGTGCCGAGTTCACACTTAGTCCGCGCCAAACGCCGTTTCATGAGTCACTACGGCAACATCCGAAAGGGCGTGAAAACGGCAGCCCCAGCGGGCTCAATTTTTATCACACACTACAGTATTTGGCACCGCGCCACCTCTTCTACCGGCAGCGGCATCCGCAATCTGCTTAAATATAACTATTGGCGGACGGTCCCACCGGAACGCGATTGGGTGGTTGATCCCTCCACCGACTTTATGCAGATACAGTTCATGCCAGACGTTTCGGTGCTTGAAAAGTGGTATGACTCCATCCACGTCGCCCGGTTGTTCCAATGGTTGTGCGGTCTTGGTGATGATTTCGAGTTCAAGGGCGGTCAATCTTGGCCCATCACAGCCGGAGGTGGTTATAACACGACCGAGGGCTTACCGCCCGAGCTGGCTTAAGAGATCATAGGAAGGAGTATTGATGAATGAAATCAACGCAGCAGACCTCCACAGTAAAAGCCCCTTCAAAGCCAGTCGCTGAATTAATTGCTTATAAAAGTCGAGAAGAACGAGCGCAGGCGATGGAGCGCGACGGCTTTGTTTTTCTTCCCGCAGTTCTCAGTCCCGAACAGGTTCAAGAATTACGCGAATGTTCCGACCGCATCAAAGCTGTCGCCACACCGAGATGGGATTTTATCGATCCCGATGGCAGCGGGATCAAAACGATCCAGAACGCGTTTAATCGAGATCCACTCTATCTCAAATTTCTAGACAAACCGGGTGTCATCGAACTAGTCGAAGATACGCTGGGCGAAGATTGTCATATTATCCAGATGACTCAGTGGAACACAGGGAAGCGGGAGGAGCAGAAGATGCACGCAGATTGGAAACCGATCTTGCTGCCCGATGATGTGGCGATTGATCCGCGGGTCAAGATCCCGCCCTTGATTATGACCGCCCACTTTTATCTGGATGATATGTACGAAGCCCTCGGACCCACGCGCGTTGTCCCCGGCAGCCATCGCGCCGGTGTGAGACCTGAGCGAGATCAGGATAAATGGAAGGACACAGCGGAGCAATCAATTCTCTGTAAAGCAGGCGATGTGATTGTTTTCAGGAGCGATGTATGGCACCGGGGCGGTGCCAATCGTACCGATCAGGTTCGCTATCTGCTGCAGGTCCATTACGCGAATCGGTGGATCGCGCAACGGTTTCCGCCTTTTCTGAGTTTTCAGTTTGATCCAGAAATTCTATCGAAAGCAACGCCGCGCCAGCGCAGATTGTTGGGCGAACATCGCCCAGGCCCCTTTGCTTAAAAGGGGATGACCCGTGCAACAGTGCCAAGCCCTCGGCGGAAACCATGTACGAATCATCTATTGTCCAATACTTCACCGAAAGAGGTATTCAACAGGGACAAAGACAACAAATCTCCCGCTTGGTAGGCACTGTTTCTAACTGTGCCGATGCGGTGCGGTTGAAAACCGAACCTACCGGGGCGAAAGTGTCTATCTGCTTTTAGAATTCACCATAGTTTTTGATAACAGCGAACATAAGAGGGAGTACGTATGGCTTTCAGATATCGTCTGGGAGTAGACATCGGGGGAACGTTCACCGATGCGACCCTGATCAACGAGGAAACAGGTGAGATCCGTGTCGGCAAAGTGCCTTCAACACCCCAAGACCCGTCGCACGGTTTTATGGAGGCAACCCATCGCATACTACGCGAGGCCGGCGTGTCGCCGGACGAGGTCGGTTATGTCGTTCATGGCACAACGGTAGCAACCAATTCAATCATTGAAGGCAAGGTCGCCCGCACAGGCTTCATTACAACCGACGGATTTCGCGATCTGTTGGAGATTCAGCGACAGATACGCCCATCGCTCTACGATTTACACTTTGAAAAGCCCCGTCCGCTGACGCCACGTTACCTATGCTTTGGTATCCCTGAACGACTGGATGCACAAGGGAACGTGCTCACCCCACTTGACGAGTCCGCAGTCAAGAATGCGGCAGAACAACTTCGTCAAGAGGATGTGGAATCAATTGCGGTTTGCTTCCTTCATGCCTATATCAATCCGAGCCATGAGAAACGGACAGGGGAGATTCTACGTGAAGCCCTCCCCGATACTGTCATCTCTCTTTCGTCAGAGGTCGCACCGGAGTTTCGGGAGTATTTCCGGGCAAGTACGACAGTGATTAATGCTTCTATCAGACCCGTCGTTGGGCGTTACCTCCAGAGCATCGAGGCACGGTTGCGTGCGGAAGGGTTAGCGGCGGAACTGCTGGTGATGCAGAGCAGCGGCGGGGTTTTCACGTTTGCGGCAGCGAGTGAGAAACCGGTCTTTATGGTGGAGTCGGGGCCCGCAGCAGGCGTGATCGCCGCGACCTATCTCGGCACAACGCTGGAATGTCCGGATGTCATCTCTTTCGACATGGGCGGCACCACAGCGAAGGCGGGCCTTATCCAGAACGGCACCCCAACGATAACCAAAGATTATGAGGTAGGGACAGCGGCGCAAACCGGCGTGGGTGCCTCCCGGGGTGCAGGCTATCCCATCCGCACCCCTGTCATCGATCTTGTGGAGATTGGTGCCGGCGGCGGCTCGATCGCATGGGTGGACTCCGGCGGGGTGCTGCGCGTGGGACCGCAGAGCGCAGGCGCGGATCCGGGCCCTGTATGCTACGGAACGGGCGGCACCGAGCCGACCATCACCGATGCCAATCTGGTGTTGGGCCGACTTAACCCCAGCTTTTTCTTGGGCGGTGAGATTGAATTGGACGTTGAGGCGGCGAGGCGGGCAATCCAAGAGAAATGCGCCGATCCGTTGAACCTTGACCTTGTGGAAGCTGCTCACGGGATCGTGGAGATTGCCAACGCTGCAATGGTCAACGCCTTACGACTTGTCTCCGTCCAGCGCGGTTATGATCCCAGAGATTTCGTGCTAACGGCGTTTGGCGGTGCGGGTCCGGTACACGCCAACCGTTTGGCGGCAGAGATTGACGCACCCACCACGATTATCCCCATGAGCCCCGGCACCACCTCAGCCATGGGTTTGCTAGTGACTGACCTCAAGCACGATTACTCCACAACCCTCATCCAACACATCGATCAACTAGACACAGCAGCGGTGGAGGCGACCTACCGAGAGTTAGAGGCGCAGGGAGGTGCAAGTCTGGAACGGGAGGGCGTGCGCCCAAAGGATGTCAGTTTCCTCCGGCAGGTGGATACGCGCTATATCGGACAAAGCTACGAGTTGACGGTGCCGTTACCGGCAGAGCAGCTAGACGCTTCAAAGATTGACCGTGTGCTTGAACAGTTTCATATCGAACACGACCGCGCCTACGGCTATAGCGCGCCGACAGAGCCGGTCGAGTTCGTAAACCTTCGGCTCACCGCAATCGGCAAAATTGCCAAGCCTCGGCTGCGCGAGTTGGAAGGGGACAACACAGACATCACCGCAGCGCAGAAAGCGACCCGATCCGTCTACTTTGCCGAAAGCAACGGCTACGTCGAATGCCCCATCTATGACCGTTACCTTCTCGGTCCCGGCTGCGTCTTGACAGGACCAGCAATCGTCGAGGAGATCGATTCCACCACGGTTATCCACCCCGGCTACAGTGCACAAGTTGATAGGTTCGGCAACCTGATCCTGACCCGAATTTAATCCTGATTTTCCAAAAACTTTTTGCAAGGAAACCCAAGCCTCCATAGATTGGGATTAAACAAAGCATTTTGTGGTATAATTCATAAGACTTACGCACTTGAATGCTCAAAGCAACCCCCCTGCCCCCCAACCCCTCATGATAAGGGGGGATGGCAAGAGGAGCGGTTTCTAGTCCCCCTAACCCCTCTGAACCCCCCATGATAAGGGGGGATGGCAAGGGGGGCGGTTTCTAGCCCCCCTTGTCAGGGGGGTTGAGGGGAAAGACAAGGGAGAAGATCCCCTTCTTATCTTCTCCCCTTGTCAGGGGAGTTGGGGGGTTCATGGGGGTAGTTCGGCGATTTATCGCCGTAGAACACCATTTCCAACGCCCGATAAATCGGGCAACTACAATAAGGGCTTAGGTTCGTAGTAAGGGGATTTATCGCCCGTCCCTCCTTAGTCCCCCCGCCAAGCAGGTGGAGGGAAGAACGCGCAATGAACGCGCTACTACAAACTGAACTGTGTAACTCCTAAACTCTACCGAAATCGTTTTGGAGTGAAAGGACGAGTGTATGACTCAGATAGTAAACACACTCAGCGCGGAGTGTATTGATACCATCAAAGAAGGTGACTGCATCGAGCTGATGTCTGAAATGCCAGATGAATGCGTGGATCTCATCATAACAGATCCACCCTTTGCTATCGAGTTCAAAGCCGCCCGCCACAATTACAACCGCGACGGGGCCCGTGTGCTCGAAGGCTACAACGAGGTTGAAGCAGATGATTATCTCGATTTCACGCTCCAATGGCTTTCTGCTGCGACACGCGTGTTAAAAGATTCTGGGAGTATGTACATCTTTTCAGGCTGGAATCACTTAAAAGATCTGTTGATAGCCATTGATCGCTGCCAGTTGACTACAGTCAACCACCTAATTTGGAAATACCAGTTCGGCGTCGTTACGAAGCGTAAGTTCGTAACCTCTCACTATCACTGTCTTTTTGTCTGCAAAAATGACAGACAGCGCAGGTTTTATCCCTATTGCCGATTTGATAAAGATGCTAAGACTGAAAATGGTGGCTCCGCACACTATAGAGACAAAGAAGATGTCTGGGAAATTAAGAGAGAATATTGGCAGGGAGCAGTAAAAACGCCAACTAAATTGCCTGCTGAACTTATTGAGAAAATTCTTGATTATTCCAGTCAGAAAGGGGATGTTGTTTTCGATCCATTTTTAGGTTCTGGACAGGTTGCTGTCGTGAGCAAAATGAAGGGACGGCACTATATAGGCTTTGAGATTGTTCGCGAATATTATGAGTTCGCACGCGAGCGTCTTGAATCGGGAAGATATTTAATTCAAACGACAAAGGAAGAGCCCGCCTGGGAGCTATTTGCAACGGGCGCATAATTCAGTATGTTAAATCAAAGGGGTATTGATACAGTCGAGCAATTACAGTCCGCTTCTCAGAACATACCGAAAATCTGGGACGGCAGAAGTGCCATCTTAGAGATGAAAGAGGGTGGATCAACGCAATGGAGGCAGATGGAATGGATGGGTTTTTACTTTGAATTCTTATGTAAAACTCATTTTGAAGGCATAATTGACATGCCGGCAAGAGATATGGGAAAACGGTATTTGACGCTTTTTCTGAAATTTCGTGGGACTTTAAGACTCATGCGGCTAACTCAGATAGCCATACCGTCATCACAAATGATAGGGAAGCAATAGCAAACACGATAAGCGATTACGGTTACTACGGGATGATTCTCGCAATCGGCGAAGTCGAATACAACGACGAAGAAATGACTTTCAAAAAATGGCATGATAATCTAAAAGGGGGAATCAGCAAATACGAGCAAAATAGGATTAATAGAAGGGCAATGTCAAGAAGGCGTAAGACAGAATTTGTTTTATCGGAAATCCACTTTGTCTGTTCCGCTGCCGAAACATTGAGTCAATGCGGCGGTTCATTCCAAAGGGGGTTTAGAAATGCCGATGGTAAACCGCGGCGTGAAAAGGTCACGATAAATATCCGAAAAATCCCAGATGGTGCACTGATTGCTACTAGGGAGTTCTAGTCCAAAACCACCAATTACGAAAACTATGGTAGATTTTAGAATTAATTGGACACTGCAAATCGGCGAGGTTAGGAAACCTCGCCTACCGGGGATGGAAAAATCCGGGCTATGACACCGGTAGGTGCGGTTTCTAACCGCACCGCATCGGCGCAGTTGGAAACAGCACCTACCCAACACGGGGGGCGAAAGTGTCTATTTATTTGAGGGATGTTCATAAATATTCTCTGTGAGAGTGGCATCCTTGCCACGATTCCCCTCAATTTTGGAAACAATCGGGATCAGGAGATCCCTCTCACAGGTATCTGTGTCTGTATAGGCTATTGACCGAATTATGAACACTCTTGATTTATTTTTAGAATTCACCATGTTATGACGAACTGGGGATAATCCAATGATAACTAAGGCGTTTATCGAAGAGCGGAAATTAGCACGGGATTCCCAATTTTTTATAGAGACCCTCGCGCCAACAAATAGCGAGCAGACCCTTCGGTTTGTTCTCGAAAAACTTGGGAGGTTGCCATCAGATTTTGATCCAAATCCCTTCCTAAATTTGCTAAAACACGCACACCCGAATATTCGCCTGCTTGCCGTTAAGAACCTCGGTAAATTCAAGGATGCCGCGTTGCTTGATGCCATCTCCAAATTCGCGACTAGTGAAGAGAATACCGCCACCCGTCGTGAAGCGGTCTCGACGATTGGACGGATGCGGACACCGAAAGCAATCCCGATCCTTATCCAATTTATAGAGGACGTTGACCCAAAAGTTGTCTTACAAGCGATTCGTGGACTCATCAATTTTAAGATGCTCCCCGAGGTTCAATCTGCACTCGCAGCCTTGGAGAGCCATCCGAATGAATTGATTCAAGATTTTATCAATCAGGAATTGCGCTCGAAAACCGAATCAAAACAGGAGAAGCGACCTGCACACCCCAAAAGTTTAGATACCCTCAAAAATGTCATCGTTCATGCCGATGTGAGAGATGTATTGAGTGCCACGCCTGATGAATCGATCCACCTAACCTTCACTTCGCCGCCATACTACAATGCTCGTGACTACACGCTCTACGAAAGCTACGAGTCATACCTACAATTTCTCGTCGATATTTTTAGAGAGGTGCATCGCATTACGAAAGAAGGGCGATTTTTTGTCCTCAATACCTCCCCGGTCATCGTTCCGCGTATGAGTCGCGCCCACTCCAGCAAACGATACGCCATTCCCTTCGACATCCATCCGATGTTGACGCAGATCGGGTGGGAGTTCATTGAGGATATTGTCTGGGTAAAACCGGAACGAACCGCTAAAAACCGGAACGGTGGGTTTTTCCAGCACCGCAAACCGCTCGGATACAAGGCAAACTCTGTCTCAGAATATGTGATGGTCTACCGTAAGAAAACGGATAGGCTAATTGATTGGAATATGCGTCAATACAACGAGGAGACGGTTGAGGCGAGCTTGGTCAAGGGAGACTACGAGAAAACAAACGTGTGGCACATCCATCCAGTAAGCGACAAGGTCCATCCAGCAATCTTCCCAACCGATTTAGCGAGGCAGATTATTCAGTTTTACTCTTTTAAGGGGGATATAGTGTTTGACCCGTTTGGAGGCATCGGAACAGTGGGGGTCGCAGCCCTTATGTTAGAGCGTTTTTTTCTCCTCGCTGAACAGGAGGAGAAATATGTCGAGAAGGCGATACAGGCTGTTGATGGTTCACTGTTTAACACCATCAGCCCCAGATGTCTTAACTTGGCTGAATTCAGAGCGACACTCAACGCGGTTTGAGCAGGTCTTAACGGCGTTATCAATTCCTTGTCAGTCCTTTGAAGGTGATATACAGGCAGCGTTAGATGATATACTTTCCGACGATGTTCAATCTTCATCAACTCCTGGCATTATTCTTCAAGAGCAGCGTAGTGGTGATTCGCAGCTGCTAGTGGACTTTGAATAAAACAAAGTGGACGGGGACGGTAGAGAAGTTACGGGCAAGGTTGGATAGGTAGAGGAAGATTTGGCAAATGGATGTCATAATGGATTTTATAACTGACTTGTCAATTATGGGAATCCTTCAAAAGATAGTAGCTACTATATTACTGGCTGCTTTTAGCTACTTAATTAGACTAATCATCAAACTTACTAAGCTCAGAAAAGACATGGAAAAACTCAAATCAACTATTGACGAAGACAAGGAGAGAATTAATAATACCAGAGAAGAAATTGCGCGACATAGGAGCGACACTAAAGATTACATGAACGAAACTAGGAATAAGACGAAAGAGGTTGAACAAATTAGGGAAGAGGTTAGACGAGAAAAGGACGAGATTAAGAAAATAGCTCTAGCCATCGACAGCCAACGTTCTAGCGCACGAGCCCACGAGACACTGCTAGGTTTTGGGGAATCCGCAGATGCTGAGACCTCTGAAGACCCAAATGCACAGATCCTTAAGGATCATCTTAAATTAAAAAAATAAAGGAGATTTTCATTATGCAACTTGACATACCCGACTCAATCCTTCGCACTGCGATTGTAGGTGAACTTAACAAGAGTGGTAGTAATGATTTGGCTGATTTGACGGAGTTAAATTTACAAGAAGCTGGCATAGACAAATTGGATGGACTAGAGGGGGCAAAGAATTTGGTTACACTAAGGGCAGGCGGTAATTCCATATCAGATTTGTCCCCTTTGAAAGAGTTGACCAAACTGAAGTCTCTCGATTTTTGGGGCAATACGATAAATAATCTTTCATCTCTAGAGGGATTGAAAAATTTGCGGGGGTTGTGGTTCCAGAACAATAAGATAAAGGATTTGTCCCCTTTGGAGAACTTAACCAACCTAGAATATCTGAATCTTGAGGGCAATAAGATAAAAGATATTACTCCTTTGCAGGGGCTAATTAATCTGAGGTGGCTATGGCTACAAAACAATTCAATAGAAAACATATCGCCGCTTGCTGACATGGAAGGATTGGAGGGTTTGTGGATTCAGGATAACTTGATAACCAACATTGCGACTCTGAAGAGAATCTCCAAGTTGACAAGACTGGAGATTGACATCAGTTCACTGTCAGATTTTGAATATCTAAAAAGACTAAGGAATAAGCATAGACTAGTGGTTGAGATAGAATCTCCAGTACCTTTGAGTTTTTTCGACAGTGAAGGGCGAGGAGCCATCCTGAAAGTGGTTGTTAGGGAGTATAATTAGGGGCGTTATTTATAATACTCAACGATTTACGGGCGGTGGGTTGAACATTTGACTGGATATTGGGGTGACTTTTGTCTAGGACAGGGTAGACAATCCAACCTCCGTTGACCTTTTTAGGATTGGGAGTATGTCAATTTAAGGAATTGTGCAGATATAGGCTTTTTCACCCATAATTATGAGTAGGGTAATCGCACGTGAAAGCTATTGAAACGGTTATAGGGTAGCCAGTTCTTTGTTTTGTATGATTTTCCCGCCAATGTTAGTAGATGTCCCTCCAATGAACGCGTAAATTCATGTACAAATGAACAGATCCGGTGCAGCCGGACGTCAAATAATGTGTACAAAGCGGGTTACAACCCCAAATAAACAGATGGGATTGCCCTGGGTTTGAGGGCGATTTTTATTCCCTGAAATTTAATCCCTTTTGTAACGGAAATTGCAAGTTAGCGTTGACAAGCAATAAGATGGAGGCACGACATGAATGTGAAAAACAGAACACTTTTCATTGCAGATAATCTTGATATTTTACGCGGCATTGATTCTGAATGTATCGACCTTATCTACCTAGATCCACCATTCAATTCTAATAAGCAATACAAAGCACCTATCGGTTCAAAAGCAGAAGGGGCATCGTTCAAAGATATTTGGACCGATGATGATGTTCGATATGAATGGCATGGTGAAATTGCTGAACAAAATCAAGACCTTTACCAAATTATTCAAGCATCTGAAACTATTTATGATAAATCCATGAAAATTTACCTAATGGCAATGGCTGTTCGTTTATTTGAAATGAAACGCATTCTCAAGTCAACTGGAAGCATTTACCTTCACTGCGATGCGACTGCAAGCCATTACCTAAAACTGGTGATGGATAGTCTATTTGGTAAGAACAAATTTCGGAATGAGATTATATGGAAATGCCAGACAGCGAACAACGCTGTTTCCAAAAAATACGGAAGTATTGCACAATACATACTTTTCTATACCAAGGGTAATCAATACACATGGAATCAGCAATATGGTATTCGATCTAAATCCGCTCAAAAAGAGTTTAAATACAAGGACAATGATGGACGGATATATCGGACTCATGATTTAACCGCCCCGGGTAATGATCCGAATCGAATGTTTAAATGGCAAGGAACAATCCCCTACCGAAACTGGGCATATTCAAAAGAAGATCTTGATAAGATGCTGTCCAGAGGTGAAATTCTCTTGCGAGAGGACGAAACTGTATCAGCCTCTCGTGGACACAAAATCTATCTTGATGAGCAGCCTGGAGTAAAGTTACAATCAATTTGGAATGATATACCAAAAGTAGGAACATCAATAGAAAAAACTGGCTATCCTACTCAAAAACCTTTGAAACTTCTTCAGCGTATTATCAAAGCGTCCAGTAATGAAGGTGATATAGTGTTAGACCCCTTTTGTGGGTGTGCAACAGCGTGTGTGGCTGCAGAACAACTCGGACGTCATTGGATTGGCATTGATATATCTTCTTCAGCAGAAGTTATAACGAAAATACGCTTGCAAGATGAAGTCGATAATGCCCGTCTTGAACCTGATAACCCCAGTTGGTTTAATCCATTGGCAGATGTTATTGTTTCAAGCGATCCACCCGTCCGAACAAAGCTAACTAAAACAGCCAAACAAATCCTTATCAAAGATTTGTTCCGTATTCCACCACCTAAAGCCTATTCACAAGAGCAACTTCAAGAATTTCGATCTAATAAACATAGGATGTACGGGAACCAAGAGGGCAGATGCAATGGGTGTAAAGAGTTATTGCCATTTCGGAATATGACAATAGATCACATTAACCCACAATCAATAATAGCCGATCCAAACCAGCCATATCATCTCCAAATACCTCAATCAATAATAGATAATCCAGATCATCCAGACAATCTCCAACTCTTATGTGGAGCCTGCAATTCAACAAAAGGAAATCGCTCAGAGGAATATCTAATCAATAAATTACGTGAAGATGGCATTCTCTCCTAAAAGCCTGTATCTACACAATCCCTAATTTAATTCAAGGGTGTTCATAATTCAGTCAATAGCATACAGCAGACACAGACACCTGTGAGAGGGATCTCCTGATCCCGATGGTTTCCAAAATTGAGGGGAATCGTGGCAAGGATGCCACTCTCACAGAGAATATTTATGAACACCCCTCATTTAATTCTGACCTTTCCGCGCTCGTCAACGCAGCCTAGGAGATTCTCCTTGAGCAAAACAACAGCCAACAGCAGCGAATCAATTGGATACCGTGAACTGATTCGTGGCAATCGCAATTTTCGCCTGCTCTGGCTTGGACAGATTATCAGTCTCCTAGGGGATTGGTTCAATTTTGTCGCTTCCGCTTCGCTCATCGCAATACTGACCCAATCCGGGTTCGCTGTCGGCAGCCTCTTCGTCGTCCGTATGCTCGCCCCATTCTTCATCAGTCCCATCGCCGGCGTGGTCGCCGACCGCTATAACCGCAAATATACCCTCATCATAACTGACTTGGCGCGTGTCGTTGTCGCATTCGGCTTTCTTCTGGTTCGGACCGCGGATCATGTCTGGCTGCTTTACGTCCTGACCGCCCTCCAACTTGGGATTGGCGGTTTCTTCTTTCCCACACGAAATGCGATCCTGCCCGACATTGTTTCATCACGGGAACTCGGCCCTGCCAACGCCTTGGGATCCGCGACGTGGTCAGTTATGCTCGCTTTGGGTGCTGCCATCGGCGGCATTGTGTCCGGCGCGTGGGGCATCTACCCCGCCTTCGTCATTGACGGACTGACATTTCTCCTCTCGGCCGTATTCATCGCTCAGATTAAACTTGATGTGGTGCCAACCCTTGCGGATTCAGATAAAATGATGGGGGCTGCTTTTAAGGAATACCTTGACGGTTTGCGTTACCTCGGGGGGCACACCGACACACTGGTCGTTGCGCTGCATAAGGGTGCCAGCGCGCTGATGATGGGTTCTGGATCTCAGGTGGCGATGGTCGCCATCGCTGAAGATATCTTTGTCATTGGAGAAGGTGGGGGTATCAGCCTCGGTCTCATGCTCGCGTTAGGCGGCGTTGGGACCGGCGTAGGTCCAATCGTCGCGCGCCGTTTCACCGGGGATCGGGATCGCCCGCTGCGGAATGCCATCATTTTGGGCTACCTGATGGGGGCTGTGGGACTCGCCATCGTCGCGCCGATGACTCACTTCGGCTGGGTACTTTTGGGTGTCACCCTCCGCGGAATTGGCGGGGGGATTGTCTGGGTGTTCTCAACACAACTGTTGTTGCATCTCGCCCCCAATACGGTTCGGGGGCGGGTTTTCGCCACCGATTTTGCCCTTTTCACGCTGATGAGTGCTGTCGGCTCTGCGGCTGCTGGCGGGGCACTCGACGCTTCACTGAGTATCCCCGCAATTTTCTGGTGGATGGCGGGTCTGACGGTGATCCCAGCGGTGCTGTGGGCGGCGTGGCTGGGCGGAAGAGTTGAACACGAAACGTAAAAAGGAACGCAAGGACGCAAAGATTAAAAAAATATCGGAGTTACACATTTGAATGCTCAAAGCCAACCCCCCTGCCCCCCAACCCCCCATGATAAGGGGGGATGGCAAGGGGGGCGGTTTCTAGCCCCCCTTGTCAGGGGGGTTCAGGGGGGTAGTTCGGCGATTCATCGCCGCAGGACACCATTTCCAACGTCCGATGAATCCGGCAACTACAGTCAGGGTTTAGGTTTGTAGTAGGGCGATTTATCGCCCGTCCGAACGCACAATGAACGCGCTACTACAAACTGAACCACGTAATTCCTAAAACAGTAAAGATTCTTCCTTGCGTCTTTGCGCCTTTGCGTTAAGATGGGTTTCACTGGCCGAATCCCAGACTGCGGAGATGTGCGACAGCTTGCTTCATATCCCCGGGTGCCTGCATAATCCACGGTCCCTGAAAACCCACGTCTTCAAGCACCCCCTTGACGCCAGCGAAATCCACAGATCCTGCGCCAAGTGTGGGGAAATCCCATTCGTCAAAATTACCGCTATGGTCCTTCAGATGGGTGCTCACGACATACTGTGCAATCTTTTTTAACTCCGTGACCGCATCCGCCCCATCCGTATAGAAACTGATGTTCCCCGTATCAAAGTTGATTCTGATGTTCGGATGGTCGGTCGCCTCCATCGTCTTCAACGCAACCTCGGCATTATGAACGAGCGACGGGTGTGTTTCGAGCGCGACGGTGATGCCGCGTTTCGCCGCCGCATCGCCCATCGTTTTCAGCCAGTCACAGACCTTCGGTCTCATCTCCTCATCGGCTTTGATACTACTGAGGGCAAGATCTACGCCCATTTTGACCGCCGCATCAAAGGCGTTTACCCATGCTTCGCTCGCCGCCTCAGTGGCAACGGTATCCTCTTCAAGATACAACGCGGTCAACCCGATAGCTTGCAGTCCTTTCGCTTTGAGGTCCGCCTGAAGTTCTTCGACCTTGTCAGGTTCGGGGGCACCCACCTGAACATATCGGATGCCGTGTTCTAAAAGCTCTGCACTATCTCCTATATTCGCCAATACGTTTGCCATACCGACTCCTTTCTGCGCGGGTGAATCGCGCTTCTGCTCGTTCCGATAGGGTCAGGACTTACGCAGTTGAACGTTTAAAGCAACCCCCCTGCCCCCCAACCCCCCATGATAAGGGGGGATGGCAAGGGGGGCGGTTTCTAGCCCCCCTTGTCAGGGGGGTTCAGGGGGGTAGTTCGGCGATTTATCGCCGTTGGAAACCGTTCCCAAAGCCCGATGAATCGGGCAACTACAATAAGGGCTTAGGACTGAACCGCGTAACTCCTAAGGGCGGCCTTTTAATCATTTTGTTTGAAAAGGCACGACCGGGAGATCACGCCTACAGTAAGATGTCGGGATTCGGAGATCCCTCCTACGGTAAAGCTAAATGACTCTATCTTTCCGATTTATGCACTTTGTGCGTGATGATATCCTATGTTACACTTTTAGGGGATAGATCACAAGTCGTTTGTTAATTCGATTTGATTTTTTTGCCCTTTTTTTTTCAATCATGCTATAATGTCTGTCCAACTACCCCCCTTACTCCCCCCGCTGGCGGGAGGAATAGGGGCGTGTAAAATGAGTGAGGAACCCTTTGCAACATGCTTAACGAATCACAGATTGCGACATTCAAAGAAGAAGGCTACCTGATTATCGAGAACCTTTTCACCGACGATGACCTACGTCCGGTGAAGGATGAGTTCAGTGCTGTCGTCGAAGCGCAGGCGCAGCAACTCTACCAAGCCGGGCGGTTGAGCGATTTGTACGAAAACGAGTCTTTTGAGCGACGGTTGGCGAAAATTGCTGCCGAAGCCCCTGAAGCAACTTCGGCCCTACAGACTCGCGCCCATAAAGACGAAGCATTTTTTCAGTACCTGAAGCATCCCAAAATTCTTGATCGGGTTGAGTCGCTGGTGGGTCCCGATATCCTGTGCCATCCCTCCTACAACATCCATCCGCGCCTACCGGGAGGGTATACCACCCCGCATCAGGATGCGGGATTTTACCTGCCCGATGGCGATGAGACGTTAATTCTGGCGTGCCTGATACCGCTCGTTGATACCACGCTTGAAAATGGGTGTCTATGGGTTGCCCCGCGTCGGCATACAGAGGGTGTTTTACGGCATCTTTGGGAAGAAGATGGCTTGAATATCTCTCTTGAAGAGGTCTCAGAGGCAGAGCGGCAGCCAGTTCCCACAAAGGTAGGCAGCATGGTGATGTTCAGCAGTATGACCCCACACGGTTCGCTGATCAATCAAACAGATACCATCCGTTGGAGTATGGACCTGCGCTACCAGGCACTGGGGAAACCCACAGGGCGTTGGTATGTCCCCGGTTTTGTCGCCCGGAGTCGCTCAAACCCTGAATTGGAGACACCCAACTGCAAGGCATGGATCGCCGAAGTCGAGCGCGTCGAGCAGAAGGCAAGCAAATACCCCGAATGGCCACGTTACCGTTGGCCCCAGACATCATAGATAATCCAAGATCAACGGTGTAATTCATAAACTTGTTTGGCTTACCTAAAAAGAAGATGCAAAGCGCGAAGAGAAACCGATTTTTTTAACCCCCCTGCAACTCCCCTGACAAGGGGGGGCAAACTCGGTTTCTGTTGCACCATTTCTTAACCTGAGCGATTGCGTAAATTATGGCAGATTTTACAATTATAGTAAACACGAGAAATAAGGATACATTTACCAATAATTTCAACCGGCGCGAAATCTTCAAAGTCCCCCTGAACTCCTCTGCCCCCCCATGATAAGGGGGGATGGCAAGGGGGGCGGTTTCTAGCCCCCCTTGTCAGGGGGGTTGAGGGGAAAGACAAGGGAGAAGATCTCCTAACCCCCAACCCCCTTATCAGGGGGCTTCCCTTGTCAGGGGAGTTGGGGGATTTAGGGGGTTGGCTGTGTATTAAGAGTGTCTCATTAATTCTAACATCTACTATAATCACACACTATGAATGAGCACGGTAATGTAGCGCAAACTGTTAGTTTGCGGGGTGGGACCACAATCTAACAGATTGTGCTACAAAAAACCATCTAATGTCTATTTATCTTTAGAATTCACCATAGAAGGAAGTGAATAGATGGCATCAATCAATTTTTCATTGACCGACAAGGTCGTTCTCGTGACCGGTGCAGGAAAAGGTATCGGTAAAGAGATTGCGCTGGCTTGTGCAGCCGCCGGAGCGGACATCGTTGCAGGGAGCCGCACTGTCAGTGAGGTTGAACAGGTGGCGGAGGAGGTTCGCAAATCGGGTCAACGCGCAGCAGCGTGGCAGTTGGACGTTGCGGCGGTTTCAAGCGTCAAGGAATTTGTACGGAAAACACTTGATACCTTTGGCAGAATTGATGTGCTAGTCAACAATGCCGGGGTCAACAAAGTCCAGCCCGCGCTCGATGTCACCGAAGAGGATTTCGATTATATCGTGGATGTAAACTTTAAGGGCACGTTCTTCATGAGCCAGATGGTGGCAAAGTCGATGATTGAGGGAGGTATTCGGGGGCGCATCATCAACATCAGTTCGCAGGTGGGCGTTGTGGGTGGACCGCTTCGAGCACCCTACAGCGGCGCGAAAGGTGCTGTTTGTCTGCTCACCAAATCGTTAGCCGCAGAATGGGCACCGCACGGCATCACGGTCAACTCGGTCGCACCGACCGTCACCCGCACGCCCCTTTCAGAAGGGGCACTGAAAAACCCTGCGTTTCACAAAATGGTAACGGAAAATGTGCTGATGGGGCGGATTGCAGAGCCGGAAGAAATAGCGGCGGCGGTTATCTATCTGGCAAGCGACATAGCAGGTATGGTCACCGGACACACGCATCTTGTCGATGGCGGCTGGACTGCGGTCTGACCGCATGAATTATAGTGGATTTTAGAATTAATGAGACACTCCAAACCGGTGCGGTTAGGAAACCGCACCTACCGTTCTTCCGTTTGGTAGGCACTGTTTCTAACTGTGCCGATGCAGTGCAGTTGAAAACCGCACTTACCGGGGGGCGAAAGTGTCTATCTGTTTTTAGAGTTCACAATAGTAAGGTTCGGATCAGGGCACCAGAACAAGAAGGACAAGAACAATGACACAACTAACCTCAAACGGCATACCGCTAGATATGTCGCCGGATGCATTCGGCAAAATGCGTGAATCAAATGATCTGCTCGATGACAACCCCGCCTTGAGGGAACGGATGGCGGAGGACGGCTACCTCCTACTCCGCGATTATCTGGATCCGGAGTGGGTCATGGACGCCCGGCGATCCGTGCTTGAGGTATTAGCAGAGCACGAGATGCTCGACGAAAGCTATCCCCTCATGGAAGCACAGGCAGCAAAGGGTGATCAAGACAGATTTCGATCTGCAATCGGTAGTCGCGCAGCGTTGGGGAAGTTACCCGCTGTGCGGAAGTTGGTGCATTCCGGTCGGATGATCGATTTCTACATAGCATTCCTCGGCGGTGAGGTCAGATCTTTTGATTTTATCTGGATGCGTGTGATGGGCCCCGGCAGATCCAGTGCGCCGCATTACGACATCGTGTATATGGGGCGAGGCACCCCGAACCTATACACCTCGTGGACACCGTTGGGGGACGCTCCGTTGAGCGATGCCGCGCTGATGGTACTTGAAAATTCCCATCGGTTGGAAGAGCTCAAAGCGACCTATGGGCAGATGGACGTAGACAAGAAAGGTAACTGGAAAAAAACAGGAGGAAGTTACGGTAAAGATCCCGCAGCAATTCAGAAGGAACTCGGATGCCGCTGGCTCACGACAGACTTTCGCGCCGGGGACTTGCTGGTGTTCAGTATGTATACAATGCACTGCTCGCTTGACAACCGCTCGGATCGGATTCGGCTATCTTCGGACACGCGCTACCAGTTGGCATCGGAGCCGGTGGATGAACGTTGGATCGGCGAAAATCCGATCGCTCATTCCGTGCGGGAATAGGATGAGAAACTTGATTAGAAGCACCGTGAGCAACAAAGGCGCATTAAACATAGAACGTTTCATAATAGAAATTCAACGATATGGGAATTTCTTTGTCGCCCAGTGTATTGAGGAAGAATCCCGTTTTACGCAAGGAAGGACACTCCAAGAAACCATTGCTAGATGCAAAGGATCCTCAACTAGAGGTGCACTTACGACACGATGCGGTTGGGGTGTTTGCTTGAAACCTTTTATAGCGTTATAACCTTTATATGTTCCTCCTTTCGGATACACATGTCGCCCCGCTGGGGCTTTCAGATATTTGTTTTTCCCGTGTGCTATAAACATGTCGCCCCGCTGGGGCTAAATGAACCACCGATTCCATTTTGACACATTAGATACTTTATCCTGAAAATCCTTCAATCCTGAGAATCCTGATTCAGACAACAATTATGAACACCCCTCAAGTAATTAAGAACTAGCAAATCAATAAGCAATAGCTTCACAAACCAAGTAGGAGGTCATCATGATTATACGAAACTGGCGTGACTCAATTCCCTATGTCGGGCATGAGAGCAAAATTATTTGGCCCATACTGACACGCGCTGGGAGCGAAAATGCCGATCCACCGGAAACCGCGTGTCTGCTAGGGCTGAGTAATTTCACGCGCCACGTCGTTCAAGGACGCATCACGACGGATTATCACGACCATCAAGACAAAGAACAGGTCTACTACTTTATCAAAGGGCGTGGTAAAATGTTGATTGATGGTAAGGAATATCCGGTGACAGCAGGTGATGCCGTGCATCTGCCGCCCAAGACAAAGCATGGGGTTATCAACGATGGCGAAGATGAAATTGAGTACCTGAACATCAGTGCGCCCGTTGAATCGTAGCTCGGCAACACAATTTTTCTCTACATTGCAGCTAAGGAGTCTTTATGATTAAGCTCGGTATGTACGGTTCATATTTCGGCAAGGATGATCCAAAAACACTTCCCTATATTGAAGATGTGATCGATTTTGCCTACGAGTTGAAACTAGATGTCGTCGATTTCCGCGCTGACGTGGGCTTTCGCTCACAGGATCCTGATTATCTGCGCGCTATCAAGATTAAGTGTCTTAAAGCCGGGCTCCCCATCGGCTATCTAGCGACCGGCGGCCACTTTGTAGGTACAGAAGATGAACTGCAACAGAAATTGGATCGGTGCAAAGCGGATCTGGATACAGCGGTTTTCCTAGGGGCACCGATGGTCAGATCCTTCTGTGGCCCCACCCCGGAGACCGACGAAGGGCAAGCGCGTGAAGTCGAGTGTTTCCAAGAACTTTGTGACGCTGCCTCTGAAAAGGGCATCATCGTCGGGGTACAGAATCATCCCTGCACCGGCGAGGGCGTCCTGCAACTCTTGCGTGAGACAGATCGCGAGAACTTCACCTTTATTCTAGATACCGGTCAGTGGGTGGGATCCCCTTCGCGGACCCAAGGTGTTCCCGATCCGAACATAGATACCTATGAATTTATGGAACAGACCGCTCCCTATGCCGCGTATGTCCGCGCTAAAGTTTATAAAGTGGACAGTGGACGTGAGGAGTGGCTCGATTATGAGCGTATCGTTAAAATCCTGAAAGCAGCGAATTTTAACGGCTGCATGTCCATCACATTTGAAGGCAAGGACGCCAACGAATGCGATGATAAGGAAACCTTCAGGCGAGCGGCTAAGTATCTACGTGAATTGCTTGCCTAGCCCTTTTGGAGATTCCGTGTGGAGCAACGATCGTTGCTCCCTACATCGGAATCAGAAAACAATACATAATCAAGGAGATTATAATGGCCGAAAATGTTTACTCAAGATTGGGTGCGGTACCCATCATTAACGCTGCGGGCAACTCCACCGCCATGGGTGGTTCAACCCCCACTCCAATAGTTAAGCAGGCAATGGAAGAAGCGGAAGAGTACTTCGTGGATATGGAGGAACTCCTCGAAAAGTCCGGAGACCACATCGCTTCTCTAGTGGGCGCGGAGGCCGCTTATGTCACGGCTGGCTGTTACGCTGCTATGGTATTGTCCACCGCTGCGTGCATGACCGGCAACGATCAGGAAAAAATGGATCAGCTTCCAGATACCACCGGCATGAAAGACGAAGTCATCATCCAAGCAAAGCAGCGATACGGATTTGATAGGGCTTACACCATACCGGGGAGCAAGCTCGTGATAGCCGGTGACGAAAACGGATGTACAACGGAGCAGTTGGAAGCTGCAATCGGTCCCCAGACCGCGGCGGTTATCCACTTTGTCAGTCCTGATCCGGACGTCACCGTTGTCTCGCTCGAAGATACGGTCAGAATTGCACATGCACATAATGTGTATGTCATCGCTGATGCCGCTTCGCAGATCTTCCCGATCGACTACTTTCAGGACACCGCCACCTCGGCTGACTTGGTCTGCTTCGGTGGCAAATATGTCCACGGTCCCCACTCGGCAGGATTTGTGGCTGGTAAGAAGGACCTGATCCAAGCGGTCGCAGCCCACGGTTTTATCGGACCCCGTCCCTTGGGACGCGGGATGAAAATAGACCGACAGGAAATCATCGGATTGACCGTCGCCCTCGACCAATGGTTCACCATGGATCATGAGGAACGCTTCGACGAATACCGTAAAAAGTTCGCTGTCATTGAGCGGGCAATCGAGGGGGCTCCCGGTGTCGAGGAAACAAAGGAAGCTACCACACAGAGATATTGGGGGGTTGAGCTCCACGTTGTCATTAACGCAGCGGAGGCAGCGCGGAGTGCCAGCGAACTCATTGCGGAGCTTGATGCCGGTGACCCCTGCATCAAAGTCGGCGGCGAAGGCGAAGATACCGTCGTCGTCAGGGTTGACAATCTAGAGGAGGGTGATGAACACACCATCGCCCAGCGGTTGAGAGCCCTGCTCGCCGGTTAAATTTGATTCCGGTTTGGGATTCGTAGGGAACACAGATCTGCGTTCCCTACATAGACCATTGGCAAACAATGAACAAACAGTTTCCAACAGCAGCATGTGATCAAGTTGCGGCAGATTTTCGCGGACGAATCGGCTTCTACATTGAAGACTTGATCACCGGCATCACGCATGAATATAACGCAGATCAACGCTTCCCCACCGCGAGCGTCTGCAAAGTTCCGGTGATGATCGAGCTGTTCCGTCAGGTTGAGCTTGGTCGCCTTTCTCTTGATGAACGCCATCGGCTACAAGGTAACATCTCTACCCACGGTTCAGGAACCCTAAAACTGATGGAAGATGCGCCGGAGTTGACGCTACGCGATTACTGTCGGTTGATGATTGGGGTCAGCGATAACATGGCGACCGATTTCCTCTTAGGGGTGGTTGGACTGGAATCTGTCAACGCCACGTTAGACGTGATGGGCTTCCCCAACACCCGAACCAGTGTGACTCTCGGTCGCTATCACTATCGGATGTTCGGCATGGATGATGTCCCGTGCAACCGAGAAAATGATGTTTTACAGCACAAACGGGCGGAGAGGCATGGCGTTGACTTCAACAGCGTATCCTTTCAGGATTCTCTGGAGAACAACGTCGCCACTCCAAGGGACATGGGGAGCATCCTGAAACAACTCCACGCCGGTCAGATCGTCAGTCCGCAGGCGTCTGCAGCGATGATCGAGATGCTCAAACTTTGCAATGACCGCCGTATGATCCCCCGTGACTTAAAGCCTGACATCCCAATCGCACACAAGATTGGATCGAGTGGGCGGATCAAGGGGGATGTAGGGCTTGTGTTCCTTCCAACGGGTCCCCTTGTTGTCTCCGTGTTTGCACTTGCTAGCGGTGATGGCCCCCGTGGGGATGAGGCGATAGCGGAGATCACCCGGTTATTGGTGGAACCCCTCTCACCCGAAAGCATTGTCCAATAACGGATCCTCAATTTCCGTAGGTCGGGCTTCCTAGCCCGACCCTAGCACTGGGTCCATTACCTGTAGGTCGAGATTCATATCTCGACATCTAAACTTTGAATTATCTTCTCAAAATCTAAATTCCCTATGGAGGAAACAAAATGGCAGAGATACATAGTTCTTGGCAACGCGATTTCGATGTATACGACAGACTCAGCGCGCTCGGCATTGACCTAGGAACAAAAGCCGATGCAATTTCCGATCCCCGCGGTCGGCGTATCTGTAACCTCACCTTTACCCCGTCCGGTCTGGTCTTTGCTTCGGGAACAGGTGCCGGTACAGGACCGGTGACCAACGACGATCAGGATGTGGAAGACGGTTACCAAGCAGGTCGAGAGGCGGGCATCAGCCACATCCTCTCCCTGCACTGGGGATTGGAACCCTTCGGGAACTTGAACGATGTCTGGTACTGCGTCAAGTGTATCGGGATGGTCAACTCACATGGCGGCGGATCTTTTACAAAATCACCCCAGGTCGTGGATGGCTACACGAAGGCGTTTCACGATGTGTTCGGCGGACCGCTATCCGAATCGGCTGAAGAGGGCATGGACTCATCGCTATCAGGCTGGCACGCACGAAGTGCGGTCGCAGGTTATGATCTACCGGGAAACTGCAAGATTGAACCTGAAATGATTTTCCAGATCGATCCAGATTTGGCAATTAGAATCATCCGAGAACGGGGCCCACATATCTAAGTTTTGACTCATGTTAAGAAATTGACCAACAGAAACCGAGTTTGGGAGATGTTATGTCTACTCATTTCGTTTTTTTGACTGACAGTCACTATTACCCCGGTGCGCCGAAGGATTATGGCGCACCGAAAATGCTGACAAAGAGTAAGACGGTACTCGACGCAATTGTGCCGACGGTCAACCCGATCAGACCGGAATTTATCGTTCACGGCGGCGACTTCCTCTGTGGTGGGAGTTCGTTCGATTTACCGTGGACAACCTACCTGCAATCCATTGAGGACGTTGCGGCAACTTTTGACAGCTTTGACGCACCGCTATACTGTGTCCCCGGCAACCACGATTCCGACGCACAACAGGGGTCTTTTGAAGCGTTCGCAGAAAGATTCGATATCCCCGAAACGCTCACGGTCGTTGATGCCGCCCCACGCCTTCGCCTCGCGCTCGCCAACATCTATCACCAATGTGATCCAATCAAAGAAGGCAGCGGCGTTTGGACCGATACCCTCGACAATACCCTCCGCGAGGAAGCGGAAAAGGCATACGATGAAGGGCACGCGATGCTGCTATTTCTCCATGCTTGGGCCCTGTCAAGCGATGAGGAAGGCAAGGGGCTGCTCGACGGTGCAGATCGGTTGTTGGAAACGGTGAAGGAGAGTCCTGCCATCGTCGCGCTTTTCACGGGGCATCGGCATATCAACCGTATCCGGATGTATCGTGATTTCCTCGTTGTTGATACTGCCTGTCTGATCGGTTACCCGATGGGGTTTCGGGAGGTTCAACTCCGGGACGACGGATATTTCGAGACGCGATTTCATCAGCTCCCGCTACCGGCACTTATCCAAGAATCATACGACAAATCCAGCCCTGAAACGAATAACGTCTGGTGTGGTGAAATTCATGATCGGAATACGGAAATCCTGTTGCCGAGACTCAGAGAGGTTTGGCAACGATGAATCTAAGTGAATCTACCCCCTTTTATTCTCCCGCAAGCGGGGGGAAGGAGGGTGAGACTATATTAGGTAAGTTGCTAGGGCGTGTTGACATTTATGTGAAATTGTTCGTAAGCGTAGGGGCGAGGGTTCCTCTCCCATTACCAACGCAGATTGGAAACCTCCAACAGGACAAGTTGAGTCAATTGTAGGTCGAGATTCATATCTCGACAAAACACCCAGACTATAGCGCAATACTCCGGGCTGATTGAGTCAAGACTATCGCGCTATGTTCTAGGTATCGTCGATTTTGGAAAATCGACCTACAGCGGTTTGAACAAAGAGTTGGGAGTCCCAACGATACGTCTGTGCACCATCCTTACTTGGTTATTGGAAATCCATCATACTATAGACATATCGCTCCTCTGGAGCGAAAGGACATCTATCTAACGTATCGTGGGAGCGGGGTATTCCCAACCGTCAAGTGTTCTATCTTAGGACTTACGCAGTTCAGTTTGTAGTAGCGTAATTCATTGCGCGTTCTTTCCTCCCCCTGCTCGCGGGGGGGACTAAGGTGGGACGGGCGATAAATCGCCCTACTACAAACCTAAGACTTTACTGCTGATCTAACTAAAAAGCCTGAGAATTGCAGGCTTTTTCATTCATAACAAAAACCTGCTACTGACAGACCTTTGTTATGCAGAAGATTAGCAAAATAACGACTAACTACTAACGAAAACCTCCAGTTGGGCGATAACAATGTTTATAGTGGATCCTATAATTAATAGGACACGCCAAACCGGTGCGGTTGAAAACCGCACCTACCGTTCTCCCGTTTGGTAGGCACTGTTTCCAACTGTGCCTATTGGGTGTAGATTCCCGTGATTAGCAGAGTGGGGTTAGAAAAGGAGCAGCAAATGAAAATCCTCGTCACTGGTGCCGCCGGGGCTGTTGGAACAGCGGTTGTGAAAGGGCTGAAAGACCGATATTCGCTGCGCGGGTTTGACCGTGTACCGATGCCGGATATTGAAGATGCGCTTGTCGGGGATGTCACTGACTTTGACACCGTGCTCAGAGCCACTCAGGATATGGAGGCAGTGATTCACCTCGCAGGCAATCCCTCCGGCGGCGCACCATGGGAAGATATACTCCAGAATAACATTATCGGCACCTACAACGTTTTTGAAGCCGCACGACAAAACGGTGTCCGTCGCATCGCCTTCGCTAGCCGCGCCGGGCTACTCGCGCCCTACCCCAAAGACATCATGCGAACGGTTGATATGACCCCCCGACCAGAGACCTACTATTCAATCAGCAAGGTTTTCGGGGAGAATCTGGGGTATATGTACTCCGCCCGGTTCGACATGGAATTTGTCTCGGTTCGGATCGGCAATTTCAAGCGGGATCGGGACCTTCCCACACACCCCCATCAACTGAGCCACGGCGACGCGGCTCTTGTATTTGAGCGGGCAGTCACTTCCCCCCTTAATCCCCCCGCAAGCGGGGAGAAAAGGGGGGTGAAGTTTGAGGTTGTATTTGGCGTTTCAGACAGCACATGGGCCCTTTACGATCTGGAACACGGACGGCAGGTCATCGACTACCACCCACAGGACAAGTCGGACGCAGAACCGGAGGTTTGAGAGTTCGTAGGGAACAACGATCGTTGTTCCCTACAACCTACTAGCAACTTGCGTTATCCCAATGTGTAGAGATTTAATATACTCCTCAATCTAAAGGAAAATTGGTTAACATGGACGTTCTTATTATTGGTGGCACACGATACATGGGTCGGATTGTCGTGCAGAAACTGCTTGAGCGCGGGGACAGGGTTACCGTTTTCTCGAGAGGGACTACCCAACCCGAATGGTGGGAGCAGATTGAACATATTCAGGGAGACCGTGAAGATCTGGCAGATTTCACGGCAAGACTGAAGGGCAAATCTTTTGATGCGGTTATTGATACACAGGTTTACCGTAAGGAAGATGTTGAGTCTGCGGTGGGGGCATTTGATGGAAACGTGGGTCGCTATGTCATAGTCAGCACTGGATCGGTATATTTGGAAGGCGCGGTAGACTTTTCCAAGCACTGCACGTTCCAAGAGTCGGTCGTGGATTGGTCGTCACTTGATTATACCTATCCCGCAGGAGAAGACCCGTACGGTGTCGGCAAACGACACTGCGAAAAGTGGCTCCAAGAAAACAGCACGGTTCCGTATACAATCATCCGTATTCCAGCGGTCATGGGCTGGGACGATCCGACTGGGCGGATGTGGTGGTGGGTCCAGCGCGCATTGGACGGGCGCGGTGTGGTCATCCCTTTAGAAAACCGTGGACTATTTCGCACTCTATATTCCGCTGATGCTGCGGAGGCTTTCAGCCGTGTCCTCGATGTGCCGGAGGCTGCCAACCAGACATATCACATCGCTATGCAAGAGATAATGACCATTGAGCGTTGGGCAAATCTTATTTGGGAAGTAGCAGGTCATGAATGCCAGATTACCTATGTTCCAAACGAAATTATCCAAAAACAGCCCCACCTAAACGCCTACGCCCCGCCGATGAGTCGATCTGCTTCATACCTCTATAACCTGTCCAAAGCCGAGCGTGAGTTCGGTTTCAGTACTACCCCCGTAGAAGAGTGGATTCAGACAACCGTAGATTGGTATCGTGAACAGTATGAAGGCGAAGATTCGGAGGGCTATGAATATCGGGAGAACGAGCTAAGTCTAGCAGCAAGATGGAAGGAACAATTCGATCAGTTCATTTCAGGATTCTAACAGGATAAAACCTCTTTTCCCACTATCCTGAATATCCCTAAATCCTACAAATCCTGATTTGACTTTGGGAGGCAAAAATGTCAAACACCGAGACGAAAAACGCGTTATTCCACCGCGATTTGAGTTACGATTACCCCCTAATAGTGCGGGGGGAAGGGATCTACCTCTACGACGAAACAGGAAAACGTTACATCGACGGTGCCGCGGGTGCGAGCAACGTCACCTTGGGACATGGCCGTCAACGTATCGCAAACGCGATGGCAGAACAGGGCAAAACACTTGCCTATTGCTTCGCCACCCACTTTACGACCCAACCGGCCCTTGACTTAGCCGATCGGGTTGCCAAAATAGCACCCGGCGACCTGAACCACGCCTACTTCGTTTCGGGCGGTTCAGAGGGAATCGAAACAGCGATCAAGATTGCCCGGCAATACCACGTGCAGCGTGGGAACGGACAGAAGCACCAAGTCATTTCCCGCTGGCGCGGCTACCACGGTGCGACACTCGGCGCTTTGGGAGTCACAGGTACACCGGGGATGCGCGACCTTTTCGCACCCTTGCTTCCCAATTTCCCGCACATCGCGCCCTGCTATCCATATCGCTGCGCGTTTGCAGGGTGTGAAGGGAAATGCAACCTGACCTGTGCCTATGAGCTGGAACAGATGATCTTGCAGACCGGTCCTGAGAATGTGGCGGCATTTGTGGCGGAACCGTTGGTGCTCGGAGGGGTTGCTGCGGCGATACCGCCTAGGGATTACTATCCGCTCGTTCGCGAAATTTGCGATAAATACGATGTCCTATTCATTGCAGATGAGATTATCACCGGCTTCGGGCGTAGCGGCAGATACTTCGCCATTGAACATTGGGATGTCGTCCCAGATATGATTGTTTTTGGAAAGGCAGCCAGCAGCGGTTACGCCCCTTTGAGCGGTGTGATTATTAAGGATAGCATTTGTGATACCTTTGCAGCGGGCGGCACACCTTTCGCCCACGTGTTCACCTACGTCAATAATCCCATAGCAATGCGGGTTGGACTGGAGGTGTTAGACATCATCGAAGAGGAAGGGATCCTTGAGCATACGGCGCAGATGGGCGCGTATCTACTAGAAAAAGCAAGCGCGTTAGACGCCCATCCAAGCGTCGGCGAGATTCGGGGGCTTGGATTGATTCTCGGCATCGAGCTGGTACGCGACAAAGATACGAAGGAACCTTTCCCCGCATCGGTTGGCTTCCACAAACGTCTCAACAAGATTTTACTGGACAAGGGCTTGTCCACAGGGAGTGGCGGCGGTACGGCGGATTGGGTGAACGGCGACGACCTGCGCTTTTATCCCCCGCTCATTATCACACGCAGCCAGATTGACGACGTGATCGCCATGATTGATGAGGGTTTGACCCAATTGGAAGCCGAGCTTTGACACCCGTTATCCGAATAGGGGGTTGGTTGTGCCGAATGCGTCTACTGCCGTTCCTGTAACCGCTGAACTTGTATCTGAGGCTAGGAAAATGGCGAGTGCTACAATCTCTTCGGGCCGCATTAGCTTCGGATTCTCTTTCCTGCCCCCACTCCCGAACGCTTCGCGGTAACCTTCCGTATCAACCCCGCCGGGACAGATGCAGTTGACATCAATGCCGTGCTGCTTGACTTCGGCTGCAACGCTTTCCGTCAAGCTGATTAGTGCCGCTTTCGTCACCCGATACGCAGTACGACCCTTGCCCCCTTTGCGCCCACCAATGCTTGAGATGTTGATGATTTTGCCGTATCGGTTTTCGATCATGTTTGGCAGGGCGAATTTTGTGAGCAACGCAGCGGCGGTCAGATTCACATCCATGACCCGCCGCCACAGATCTGCATCCAAGTCCACTAGGTCTATAGGAGGGTGGATGATGGCAGCGTTGTTGACCAAGATATCAACCCCTCCAAATTTCGCGGTTGTTTCATCTGCGATGCGTCGGATGTCTCGTTCAACGCCCAGATCCGCTGTCACCGCCAACCCCGCTGATCCTGCCTCCTCGACTTGAGCAACGACCGCTTCAATTGCTGCTGTCGTCCGGGCGGTAGCGACGACGTTAGCACCTTCCCGACCAAATCCCAGCGCAATTGCTTTTCCGATCCCTTGGCTCGCACCGGTAACAATGGCAGTTCTATTCTCAAGTTGTCCCATCAATTTTCCCTTTCAAACCTACTATCGCGTAGTCAAATCGTCCCCTAAATTATAGGTGTCGAACTGCCCCGGCTCCATGCAGACAGCCATTACGAGTATCTCCAAATCGTCTTGTGTGTGGTTATAGATACCGTGTGACCCGCCCAGCCGGTTCGGTATGGCGTCACCCATACGCACCTCTTCTGTTTCGTCGTCTACCGTCATTCTGCCGCTGCCCGCCATGATGATGTAGGTCTCCTCTATCACGTCGTGGCGGTGATAGCCGATTGATGCGTCAGGTGGAACCACACAGTGGCCAACCAATCCCCAATTCGTTCGGAAATCCTGATGCCCCCAAACCTGTCTCACGCCTACTTTTCCCTTACCTTCGTGGAAGTTTGAGATAAAAGTCAGTAGATTGCGGTCAAGCCGCCCAATGGGAAGCCTATCAATCGCCTCCAAAGGCGCACCGACACGATCTTCCCTAAAATCTGTGCAATCATATCCGCCCCCCGGATTTGCGACACAGAAATTCATGAACCGCGTCTCTTCGTCCGTGTGGTTATAGATGGCGTGTGATTCCCCCTTCCGGCAAGGCACCGTCGCACCCCCAACCACCTCTGCCGTTCTGCCGTTGTGGGTAAACTGCGCGGCGTTGTCCAGAATCGTGAACATCTCCTCACACTCATCGTGACGGTGATGACCAATTCCACCACCGGGTGGCAGAATCGCAAAATGGACAAACCACCACGGTGTCTGAAAATCGCCCTCGCCCCAGAGACTCTTAATCAAAAGATGACCCGCTCCGCCATGAACGCTTTCTGACACGCTCAGTTCATCGCGATATACATGAGCAATACGCATGGCTATTTTCCCCTTCCTTGTCGCTGGAATCCTCAAAGTCAATCGAACGGTATCTTACCATGTTTGAGATCACAACTCAATAAAATTTGTGTGGCTGAGACAGTATGCAACCGCCTGTGATGTGAACACCAAGCGAAAAATTTCCCAATTTAGGAGCATTTAGCAATCCTGTAGGAGAGATCTCCGAATCCCGCCACTAAATTAGCCCTATTACCAATTTGTAGGGTCATTTAATTCTCCTGTGAGAGGGATTTCCCAATCCCGATACTTCACCGGCAAAGCCATGCCCGAGTTGCGACGTTTCGACCCAAATGGTTAAAAAGCCGAAAACTGAATAGCCCTAACCAATTTGCTTTTGGACTTGACGGAGTGAACCTTCTGTGCTAAACTCGACATAAACACGGAAATTTATCATTGAAATTTTGTTTTCTATATACGGAGTATTTGCCATGATGAAAATTGGTGCCATGTCTTTGAATGTCAGGAACACAACCGCCACTGCTTTTGCACAAATTGTCTATGACTTGGGATATGACATGATTGAGTTGCATTCGAGCGCGTTTGAATCTACTGACATTGATTATCTGCGAACGGTCAAAAAAGACCTGATGAAGAAGGGGTTGCCACTCGGATACATCGGAATCAGCAACGATTTTGGATGTCCAACTGAGGAACATCCAGAGCAGATTGCATTAATCAAGAAGTGGATTGATGTCGCAGATTTTATGAGTTGTCCATTGGTCCGCGTCTTTGCCGCATACCTCCGAGAAGAGCACGAAGACGAAGAGGAACTCTGGCCACCGATGATTGCTGGGTTCAAGGAAGTTGCAGAGTATGGCTACGAAAAAGGAATCCTCGTCGGTTTGCAGAATCACAATCACAACAATGTCACCCGCACCGGCGATGATCTACTTCGCGCCCTTCGTGAAACGGATCACCCCTACTTCACACACATCGTCGATACCGGACAGTACGCTGGTTCGCCTGGCGCGAGCGGCCACCGGGGTTCAGCTCACCCGAATTACGACTGCTACGATAGCATCGCAAAGACGGCTCCTTACGCCGTGTACGCCCGCACGAAGTTCTATCAGATAGACAGCGGTGTGGAAGAGTGGCTTGATTATCCGCGCATCCTTGATATTTTTCGCGGAATCGGTTATAACGGCTGCTTATCGGTGGTTTACGAAGGCGAGTCCGATCGGGTAGAATCAATGCGGAAAGCGTTGAACTATCTTCGGTCAATTATGTAAAATGTCAAATGAATCAGATTGTTGACCTAACAATGCCAATCAAGAACCACTTTCGGTGGCCCGTAGATCGGCAACTCAAAGAGGACTTCAACAGAGGCAGCGTTTTCCAAGTGACTTGGGTTGGCTGGGCGGTTCATGGATTTACGCATATCGACGCGCCGAGGCACATCGCCCCCGACGGTCAAACAACGACCGATATTCCACTCAATCAGATTGTGGGCAGAGCGGCAATTGTCGACCTCACCGGCATCGAACCCAATTCAGCGATTACTGACGCCCAAATCCGTGATGCTGGTGAGCATATCAATCCGGGCGACCTCGTCCTGCTGAAAACCTGTTGGGACGAGGTCACCTCGCCAAGGACACCGGAATTCTGGACGACTGCGCCTTACATGACTCGACCAGCATGCAGGTGGCTCTTATCACGTCAGATTAAAGCGATTGGTTACGATTTTCCACAGGATTATCCGATCCGAAAGCTACTTGATAAAGAGGTCGCACCGATTTCTGAATTCGTAACACATGATGTGTTGCTCCGTAACGGCGTCATTATGATTGAATACCTCTGTAACCTACGCCAATTGACGACCCCCTACACCCAACTCTACGCGCTCCCGTTGAAGATTTTGGAATCGGACGGTGCGCCCGCCCGTGTAATTGCCCTTCAACCTGAGGCGTAAAAGAACCCCATAACTACCAGCAAGTACGATTGCTTCCCCCACAATTTTCATAGGGGTGCACTAGGAATGCAGAATATGGAATCACATTCATACGCTCTTGACCGTCAAGACTTCGCGTCGTGCTACACTTTGCATTTTCGCCCTGAAGGGGCACTCGTCGGAGACGCATCTTTCTTCTGCCGGGAAGACGAATGCCACCTTTTCTACTTGAGCAAAAGAAACGATGACCCGCCCAGACTTCCGCGTTGTGAACTTGACCACGCCGTGAGCACCGATCTGCTCCATTGGGAACTTCTGCCACCGGCACTGCTGCCGGGGCAGCCGGGAGAGCCAGATGACGACGGAATAGGCGGTGCGACGATAGCGTATTCCGATGGGAAGTACCAAATGTTCTATGCCGGCACCAACCCTCAAGTGATCTACCAGGCCCGCAGCGATGACCTAATCAAGTGGGAGAAAGATTCTCCCCTGCGACCGATAATCGTTCCGGATCCGCGCTGGTACGTCCCTCACGATGAACCTGTAGAAGACCCTTACCTGTTTACGGCGTGGCGGGATCCGTTTCTGTTCTATGATAATCCAAGCGAACAGTACGTGATGGTCACCACCGCCCGGCTCAACCATGGACCGATGATGGAACGGGGATGTGTCGCTTGGACTGTTAGCAAAGACCTGAAAAACTGGGATGTGAAACCACCCCTTTACAGTCCTTTTATCGGGGCAGCCCTTGAGGTTATAGAGATTCTTAAAATGGACGGGCGTTACTATCTAATCTTCTGTCACGGAGAGACAAACACCACGCGCTACCGAGTCGCAGAACGGTTGGAAGGTCCTTATCTCTGCCCTGAGGACGATATCCTCCTGCCGAACTATATGTATGCACCTCGAACCGCTATGATGGATGGCAATCATTATCTCATTCCTTGGGCAGCTGACCGTATTGGCGGTAACGATGATTATCAACCCGAATGGGGTGGAAAGGGATACGCTTGGGGCGGCGTGCTGGGGACTCCCCAACATATTCGGACCTTATCGGAGGGAGGAATTGGGCTGTTTTATCCAAACATCGTTGATCGCTTGGCAGGCGAGGCACTGCTATATCCGAGTTTATTGGAGCAGGTACGTTCGGAACGGGGAGAGTGGAAAGGGACATCAGGGAGCCTCTCCGCTGCCTCTTCTCAGGGTATGGCGCGAGGGATGCTTTCCGCCGGCGGAAAGGATTTTATTCTCTCCTGCGAGATAACCGTGAAACAGGGTGCCGCAGCGGGCTTAATTCTCCGTGGGAGCGAAACCGGCGAAGCGGGTTACTTCTTGCGTTTAGAGCCTAGAAACAGCGTTATCTCGCTATGGCGATACCCCAGGCCATGGGTGGTCTCCCGTCCGATGGCGATGAAGATTACGCCTGATGTCCACTATAATCGCCCCTTGGCGTTAAAAGTTCTACTCCACAGACACATCTTAGATGTCTACCTGAACGACAGGCTAGTCATCTCGCGTGCTGTTCACGACTATAAAGAAGGGCGTTTCGGGGTTTTCGTCGAGGATGCCAAGAGTGAATTTACCGCGCTAAAAGCAAATGCGCTGAAGGAATAAGTCTGGCTAAAACCTGTAAGGGTTGGACTTGACGGAGCAAATCTGTCGTGCTAAACTCGACAATAACACGAAAATTTATACTGTAGTTGCCTGATTTATCGGGCTATTGTTGAACGGCTTATCGGGCATCATGAACTGTAGTTGCCCGATTTATCGGGCATCGGCAATCGTGTCTCGCGGCGATAAATCGCCGAACTACAAGATAGGTGAACCGCCAAAAAATCAGGGCTTACTGTAGTTGCCTGATTTATCAGGCTGTTATTGACTGATCCATCGGGTATCGTGAACTGTAGTTGCCCGATTTATCGGGTATTGGCAAGCGTGTCCGGCGGCGATAAATCGCCGAACTACATAGCTTTGAATATTCAATTGCACAGCTTCTATTATTATCAAAAATCTAGAGGCATTTTTTATCCGGTGGTAACAATCTTTAGCAATTTTCTGATTCGCCGGAAAGGAATTCATGATGAAACAGGTTATCATCGAAAATCCCGTTATCAATTCCCCTTTTTCCGAACCGCAACGCCACTTCAAATTCGACGAGGGGGGTATCACCGATGAGATTGTTGAAAAGCGGCGGCAGAGTGAGTATTTCATCCCTATTCCTAAGCCGAAAACGAAGCAAACGAATCAGGCCTTGATCGATTTTGGTGAAGCTTGGACCGGCGACCGATTGGAGGAGAATCAGTTCATCAACGCTGTCCGAGAGCGGGTTGCCTTATGGCGACAGGGCGGTTATCAAGGTATAACCCCTGTGACTCGACGCCTATTAACGTATTGGACAGACCCGGAACGGGAGAAAAAGTTTTTCTTCTGCCAGATTGAAGCGATTGAAACAGCAATCTATGTTACAGAAGTAGCAGATAAATATGGCGACAATTGGATAAGAAATGAACTCCGCAGTGCCAATGAAAGGGCGAATCCACTGCTTTTTCGCATCGCATTCAAGATGGCAACAGGCACAGGCAAAACGGTTGTTATGGCGATGCTGATTGTATGGCATACGCTCAACAAACTTGCTAATCGCAATGATCGAAAATTTTCCGATGCCTTTCTGATTGTAACCCCGGGATTGACGATTCGCGACCGTTTGCGCGTCCTGCTGCCAAATGATCCAGAGAACTATTACGACCAGCGCGATATACTACCTCCTGATGTTCGCGACGAATTAGGTTATGCGAAAATTGTCATCACCAATTTTCATGCGTTTTTGCAGCGCACGAAAACCCCAACGACCAAAATCACAAATGCCGTGCTTCAGAATGACCCCGAAGCCTTCACCGAGACGCCAAGACAGATGGTACGACGGGTTTTGCGGGAATTGGGGGGTAAGCGGAACATCGTTGTTCTCAACGATGAGGCACATCACTGCTATCGGCGCAAGCCGGATGAGTCCATCAAACTCAAGGGGGACGAACGGAAGGAAGCGGAAAGGCGCAATAAGGAGGCCCGTGTCTGGATTTCAGGTATTGAAACGGTAAAAGAGAAAATCGGTATTAGGGTGGTCTATGATCTCTCAGCAACGCCGTTTTTCCTGCAAGGTTCAGGCTATAACCGCATCACTCCTGATGGGATGAAGATGACTGAAGGCGTCCTGTTTCCGTGGGTCGTCAGTGATTTTTCATTGATCGACGCTATTGAGAGCGGAATTGTCAAAGTACCGCGGGTCCCCATTGATGATAACGCAATGGACGGGGCTCAACCAACATACCGGGACCTATGGTTTAAGATTCGAGATGAACTGCCAAAGCGCGGAAGAAGAAAGGGGACAAACAGTGCGAACGATGTCCCGAAACCTCCCGCCGAATTGCAGGGCGCACTTAACAGTCTCTACGGAAACTATAAGCGATACTATCAGCGATGGGAAAACGATCCACACGGACAAACGCCACCTGTGATGATTATTGTCTGTAATAACACGGCAGTCTCGAAGATGATCTACGATTGGGTCGCAGGATATGAAAAAACGCTTCCTGATGGAAACACGGTTGTCGTACCGGGAGGTCTGCCGATTTTCAGCAATGAAGCAAACGGGGGATGGCTACCGCGTCCAAATACAATTCTCGTCGATAGCGAGCAACTCGAATCGGGTGAGGCGATGAGTGCTGCGTTCAAGAAAATCGCTGCGATTGAAATTGAGCAGTTTAAGACAGATTATCAGACGCGATTTCCTGGGCGCAGCGTCGAGAAAATTACAGATGAAGATTTGTTACGGGAGGTAATGAACACCGTTGGTAAATCGGGCAAATTAGGTGAACAGATTAAGTGCGTTGTCTCTGTGTCAATGCTCACAGAGGGGTGGGACGCAAACACCGTCACGCACATCCTCGGTGTCCGTGCCTTCGGGACACAACTGCTTTGTGAACAGGTAGTGGGACGCGGATTGCGGCGGACAAGTTATGAGACTGAAACGCTATCAACGGATTCCAAATTGGAAGCGTTTCCACCCGAATATGCCGAAGTCTATGGCATCCCCTTTTCGTTTATCCCATCTGCGGGGACGACGAAAATCCAACCGCTCCGAAAGTATACGCATGTTCGGGCGTTAGAAGACCGCATTGATTGCGAAATAACCTTTCCGCGGCTGGAGGGCTACCGTTATCAGTTTGAGGGAGATAAAATTGCCGCGAGGTTTGATCAGGATTCGCATTACGCGCTATCCACAGAGGAAACACCTACGAAAACGAAAACCGCGTCCATTCTTGGTGAAGACACGGAGCACCATCTTACCTACCGTGAAAATCGGATGCAGGAGGTCGAATACAAACTGACGAAGACCACGTTGGAAACCTATTTCCGTGAAGATGAAAAGCAACAGGAAGGTGAGATTAAGTGGTGGCTGTTTCCGCAGCTCCTTGAAATTGTACGGCACTGGCTGAAGGAGTGCGTCTACTACAAAGATAACACCTACCCGCAGATGTTCCTGATCCAACAGTACGCACACATTGCAGCGCATCGGATCTATCAATCAATTATCAAGTCGGAAGGGACCGAAACGAAAACGCTTCTGCCGATTCCCCGTCCATACGACTCGGTTGGTTCAACGCGCCATGTCGCTTTTGATACAGCGCGCCCCGTCTATCCTACCGAAGCGAAGAAGTGTCACATTTCGCATGTCGTTGCAGATACTAACTCGTGGGAACAAAAAACCGCGCAGTCTCTTGAGGAAATGAATGAGGTGATTCACTATGTCAAGAATCACAACCTCGGTTTTACGATTCCCTACATCGGTTATGAGCAGACGAAACAGTACATCCCTGACTTCATCGTCAAAGTGCATACTGGTGACCATGAACCACTCAATTTGGTCCTTGAGGTCTCTGGTAGAGCGACCGAGGATAAAGCGGTAAAGGTGGACACTGCAAAAAATCTCTGGGTGCCAGCGGTCAACAATGCCCAGAAGTTCGGGCACTGGGAATTCCTTGAAATTTCCGATCCGTGGGATGTACAAAATACTATCAGGGCATTTCTCAACCAATTCGATCAGACCTCTTTCAAAAATCGAGAGCAACTCAAACAGGCAGACCTATTATCGATCTATCCGTGGGCGCGTTATCTTTCCGCTGCGGAACGTGACGAGTTTCTCAATGAACTCTCAAACGCCACAGTTGTTGATGAAGTGGTCAATGCTTGGCGGGAAACCGCAGAAATTCTAGCTGATCCAGAAACGATGGCTGATATTGCCGAGTCGGAAAAACAGATTGCAGATGGTGAGGAGGTCTCTTGGGACAAGGTGAAGCAACGTCTCAATATCAGCTCGTCCTGACACCAAGAGCCGCACGGAATATGGAGAGGCTACCTCAACATGTGAGGGAACAAGTTGCCCGACGGATTGATTTATTAGCAGACCGACCCCGCTCAGGAAAAACCCTCAAAGGTCGCTTTCAAAGTAAGAGGTCCCTGCGTGTTGGAGATTACCGTGTGATTTATTCCGTTGACACAGCACAACATAAAGTTACTATTGAGCGTGTTGGGCATCGTCAAGGAATTTATAACTAACCCTCACCCGATCAGTGTATTCGTCTGCTAATGAATTGTAATTGCCTCAGGACTTATGCAGTTGAACGCTCAAAGCCTTGTAGTTCGGCGATTTATCGCCGTTGGACACCGTTCCCAACGCCCGATGAATCGGGCAACTACAGTCAGGTTTTAGGTTGGTAGTCGGGCGATTTATCGCCCGTCCAGACGCGCAATAAATTGTGTTACTACAAACTGAGCTGCGTAACTCCTATGCCTGATATTTGGCATAAATCGTGAGGAGTTTTTCTTGAAAATTCTGATTCATAGTATTTCCCAATAAATGAAAACCATCAAAAACATACGCCTTAAAAATTATAACTACTCAACCAACGGCTATTACTTCGTTACGGTTTTGACAAATTATCGGCGACCATATTTAGCGAAAGATCTATATGAGTTAGTCAATGCCGCGATTCAAGAATTAAACGAATTAGAGGGCGTAAAAGTAGACTACGCGGTCGTGATGTCTGATCATATTCATCTTATCTTGATATTGAACAACTGCCCCCTCAAATTGGGCGAAATTGTTCGCCGCCTGAAAGCGAAAACAAGTCGGAAAGCTGGGTTGAAATTATGGCAACCCAATTATTACGAGCATGTGATTCGACACGATCGGGCACTGTCACGAATTCGGCAATACATTATCGACAACCCTCACGTAGAGCAAATTGAATTCAGAGATTTTTATAATAATAAGTCCCACTGCAAAGCGTGATTATTCTGTAGTTCGGCGATTTATCGCCAACAACAGAAAAAGCCTGATAAATCAGGCAACTACAATCCATATCGGGGGTAAACCCAAAAACACTATTCGCCTGTAGTTCGGCGATTTATCGCCGCTGCCAGCCCGCGAAATCAGGAAAACAACGCCTGATAAATCAGGTAACTACAGATCTTTTTATCGGGCAATTACAATCATCAACAACAGACACATCACTATCGGAGCAAAAAATGGCACGACGAAAACGAGATACTACATCAACGCCCATCGAAAGTATTAAGCATGACAATAAACGAACAAATATTCCTACCGAAGAGCTGCGTGATTTCGTTGATGATGACGAGAAAGCACCGGAGCCGATCTTGTATCCGCGTGACCCGTCACTCGACCCACAACTAGTCTGGCAGGGCAAAGACGAGCAGGACAGCGAGGACCTTGAAGTTGAATCAGTACCAATTTACATTCAGGAGAAGATTCAACCGCAGGCAATCATTGAGGATATCCGAGCAACGGCGCGGGACGACAGTAATCAACTGGATTTCTTCAGTGATTTCAACGGGATTGAATTTGAAGACCTGATCGACTTCTATCAGCATGATCAAAATTGGACCAACCGCATGATTCTCGGCGACTCGCTGTTGGTGATGAATTCACTTGCGGAAAAGGAACGGCTCAAGGGACAAGTGCAGATGATTTACATCGATCCGCCGTACGGGATTAAGTTTGGAAGCAACTGGCAGGTCTCCACGCGCCAGCCGGAGGTGAAGGATGGTAACGTCAATGATTTAACGCGCCAGCCGGAGCAGATTAAGGCATTTCGGGATACATGGGAACTTGGCATCCACTCCTACCTGAGCTATCTCCGGGACCGCCTAATCGTTGCACGGGAACTGCTGACGGAGAGCGGGAGCATCTTTGTGCAGATTGGTGATGAGAATGTTCATCTTGCCCGCTGCCTGATGGATGAAGTGTTTGGAAGTGAGAATTTCCGATCGGTCATATCTTTTAAAACAACCAGTGCTCAAACCACCGAGGATATTTCAAATGTCTGTGATTATATAGTTTGGTACTTTAAAGATATTTCGCAAGCAAAAAAGCGAAAAATTCTCATTGAGAGAAACAAGGAACTACTAGATCGTCAGTTTGACTATGTAGAAGATCAGGACGAACGCTTGCTAAAAGTAACCCAGTTAGAAACAAAGAACACCGATTTTAACAAGTATCGTCGTGTAAAATTGGATAGTTTGACATCACAGCATGAGTCAAAAACAAGATCTGGACCCTTCAAATTTAGGGAAGCTACATATTATCCTCATAAAGGAAGGCAATGGGCTACAAGCGAGGAAGGAATGAATCAGCTCGTCAAACTAAATAGGATTTACCCCAAAGGCAATAATATTTTCTGGAAAAGATATGCGGCTGAGTTTGGTTATGTCCCCATGGACAATATGTGGAATGATACTACCGCAACAGGCACTCGGAAGTCAGCAAGAGATGAAAAAATCTACATAGTACAGACAATGACAAAAGTTATTGCCCGTTGCATCCTCATGACTACAGACCCCGGCGACCTCGTCCTAGATCCTACCTGCGGGAGTGGGACTACCGCCTACGTCGCAGAGAGTTGGGGCAGACGGTGGATCACAATTGACACCTCCCGCGTCGCCCTTGCCCTCGCCCGCACTCGTCTGATGGGGGCTAAATATCCTTATTACCTCCTCGCCGATTCTCCCGAAGGCGTGATGAAAAAAGCAGAGTTGGCTAACGACCCGAATCGCGCAGTCAACACTAAAACATCGGGGGACATCAAGAAAGGTTTCGTTTACAAGCGTGTGCCACATGTCACACTCAAATCCATCGCTAGCAACCCTGAGATTGACGACATCCACGCGAAATGGCAGGAGCAGCTAGAGCCGCTTCAGGCGGAGATTAATAGCCTCGTTGGTGAAAATTGGGAGGAGTGGGAAATTCCACACCGCGAATCAACAAATTATTCATCCGCCGATGAATCGGCGAACTACAAAGGAACAGAAAAAACACTGACAATGAAAGCGAAATATCAGGCGGCAATCGAAAAATGGTGGGAGCTGCGTCGAGAACGTCAGGCAGAGATCGATGCCGCTATTGCTCGACATTCCGGGGGTGAAATTCTCTACGACAAGCCTTTTGAGGATAAAAAGCGTCTCCGGGTTACCGGGTCCTTCACTGTCGAAAGTCTTTCACCCCATCGTGTTTTATCAAGTGATACAGAAACAAATGATCGTTTGCCGCAACCAGAATCTCTGTCGTTTGAAGCAATGATTATTGAAAACCTCAAAAAAGCGGGCGTGCAAAATACAGTGAGAGAGGAGCGGTTGAAATTTGATTGGATCGAACCGTACGCGGGCGAATGGATTCACGCTGAAGGAGAATATGCCGAAAACGGTGAAACGAAACGTGCTGCTTTTAGCATTGGTCCTGAGCAAGGAACTGTCGGTCCAGAGTTAATCAAAGAAGCAGCGAAAGAAGCAGTACAAGGGGTGGGATTTGATCTGCTGATTGTCTGTGGTTTCGCATTCGATCCGCACGTCTCAGAAGAACAGACTCGCTACGGCAAATTAACTGTGTTGAGCGCACGCATGAATACCGACCTCACGATGGGCGACGAAGTGCTCAAAAAGACGGGAGCAGGAAATCTGTTTATGGTCTTTGGTGAACCGGATGTGGATATTGAGACGCAACCGGATGGAAAAGTGGTTGTTGAGGTAAAGGGGGTCGATGTATACGACCCTACAACAGGACTTGTGCGGTCAAATTCAACCGACGACATCGCTTGTTGGTTCATTGACACCAATTACAACGGCGAATCCTTCTTTGTCCGCCATGCCTACTTTACGGGTGCGGATAAGCCGTATGACAATCTCAAGCGGGCGTTGAGAGCAGAAATCGACGAGGCGGCGTGGGAGACGCTCTATCGCACAAGGAGCAGACCGTTTGATAAACCGCTAACAGGCGAAATCGCCGTGAAGGTCATCAACCATTATGGCGATGAGGTGTTGAAGGTGTACGATATTAAATAAATTCCCACTACAAACTTGTAATTGCCTGATTTATCAGGCACCAGAATTGCCCGATTCATCGGGCGTCAAGGGTGTTTCCACCAATGAATCACCGAAACACAAACCAGCGATAAATCGCTGAACTACAAGGCTTTAAGGATTGATTGTAGTTGCCCGATTTATCGGGCGTCAAGGGTGGTGTTTTCCATCAATGAATCACCGAAACACAGACCAGCGATGAATCGCTGAACTACAAGGCTTTAAGGATTGATTGTAGTTGCCCGATTTATCGGGCGTCAAGGGTGGTGTTTTCCATCAATGAATCACCGAAACACAGACCAGCGATGAATCGCTGAACTACAGGACTTTGAGAAAGGAAACGTTATGAAGGATCTTGACTTGCAGCAGTATCTATTCGATGTACAAGGCTACTTGGTAATTGAAAATGTCTTGAACTCAGAAGAACTTGCAACACTCAACCAGTTAATTGACCAGCAAGACCTGCCCACACCGGGAAAGGTTCAAAGATTTGGCAGTGCGCCAGACGGATCGGGATTTCTCGCTTGGGGAAAACCGTTCTGCGATCTATTGACCCATGAAGCGGTTATGCCAATTATTCGATTCCGGTTGGGCGACTGTTTCCGTCTCGATCGGATTTACGGGATGTATATGCGTGAGGGGATGCCAAGAGGACGCCTACACGCCGACTACGGCGCTACCTCCCCAACCTCTGGTTCCCAACCGGGGGAATACTTTCCTTTCCGCGACAACGTGGTCACTAACGGGTTCGTCGTAGTGACATGGGTGTTGTCCGACACAGGGCCCGACTACGGTGGGTTCTGCTGTATCCCCGGTAGCCACAAAAGCAACTTTAAGTTACCGTCACAGATCGATCAAGCTCCCGAAGAGGCACCGTGCGTGATTATCCCAAATGCGCCCGCCGGTTCGGTAATCCTATTTACTGAAGCTCTGACCCACGGAACTGCAGCGTGGCGCGGTAAGCACGAAAGACGGTCTCTGCTGTATAAATACAGCGTGTCACACATGGTGTGGCTCTCCCGACGCGTGCAATCACCGACGAATGTGGAACTAACGCCGCGCCAGGAGATTCTCTTTGGTGAACCCGGAGATCCGCATCGTCACTTCCCATCGCTGTTTGAAGGTTTTGAAAGCGAGCAAGTTGTATGAGTAGACCATTGGAATCAACACTGCACAACTTGGTAAGACAACGGCTGGCCGCCTCGGACATCACCTATTGCGGGATAACTAAAAATGGACACCAAATTCCCGTTCTTCTTCATAAGCGCGCTTACGATTTCGCCGGGGATTGTTCTCGAATACTAGTTATTGGAGGAGTTAATGGGACCGATGGTGACGTTCAGCTATCCCTCGATGTCATTGAAACAATTACAAATCATTTCAATGACTTCAACGCACTATCAATCAGTTATATCCCCTGCCTAGACTATGACGCATATACAAGCAATCCACAAACACCTCAAACTGAAGGGAAATTGACGCATGGATTCCCACCCGATGGAAACTACTTTTTCGATCCAGAAATACCGGAGAGCAGATACATCTGGCGATGGGTATCCTATCAAGCCTCCGATTTAGTGATTGAGTTAGCCCTTGGAGAATCAATTAAAATTGAATCCAACGAGGGAGCTTCCGATCTTATTGCTGATATGGATACGGCAAATTCTGTTTCCGACGATAGCCTAATCGGAGCGTTGGGACGAAAACATGAATCCAATCTGGGATCGATACCCGGAGTCAGGATCACGGGAACAAGCGAGCAGGTTGCATCAAAAACAGTTGAACTATTGAACAAAGTGATAGATTCCAGAGGCACTGATCGTGCTTCAACCAGTCACGCCGCAGCTACAATTCACAGACGGCAGGACCGAACCGCGCAAGATGTGAGTGAAGCATTAGCATTACAATTCGGTTATAAGCTCGATTCCCCGATCAACTACATCCAAGGGGTCGGTGTGAGCGGCAGGATTCGATTGGCGGAATATAAGAATCGAGATGTGCCCGATGATATCTTTCAACTTGTCGATCCCTACGTTGATGATCCGTCCACCAGTTTTGGCGATGCTCCCGGTTCTGCGTCGCTTGCTGGGGCGGTATGGGCGGACGATCTGTTTCGAGTAACCAAAGACCCAAGATACAAAAATTATCTCTTAGAGCTGACAAATCGGTTTGATTCAAGTGGCTCAAATCCCCCCAGTCCCGCAGATCCAAAGTGGAGGACAGAGGATATGTTCATGCTTGGGTCAATGATGGGGAGGAGTTATGCGCTGACCCAAGAGGCAAAATATCTAGATGTCCTTGCCAATTTCCTCATTGAGATGGGCACACAACAAATCTCAGGCCTGTATTGGCATGACAGAGAAACCCCTTTTTATTGGGGCAGGGGAAACGGATTCGCCGTTCTGGGGCTTGCAGAGACATTGACCTATCTGCCACAATCCCATCCCCTATATGCCGATATACTTTTGATGTATCAGAAACTGTTAAACGGGTTGCTAAAATATCAGGATTTATCGGGTTGCTATCATCAAGTTATCACGCTACCGGGTAGCTACCAAGAACTCACAAGCACCTCTATGATCGGCTACGGAATTGCCAGAGGAGTTAAATTGGGACTATTAGATCAATCCTATTTCCCAACGCTAGCATCTCTATGGAATGGAGCTAAAGCGAGAGTTACCGAAGCGGGCACCGTGGTTGATGGATGTACAGGGACCGGTGCGTTAGAGATGGAACAGGATTACATCGTTCGAGAGGCACTGAGTGGCTATGACGACCGCACGGGGAGTCTGGCATTGTGGTTCGCTGCTGAGATGATGCAGTTTGATTAGCTTCGCTACCCCTAGGACTATTCAGTTTTCGGCGTTTTAACCATTTGGGGCGAAAAGGCGCAACAAGGGCATCGTTTGGACAGTAAAGTATCGGGATTGGGAAATTCTCACAGGAGAATTAAATGACCCTATCGCTACTCCCGAAATATCTTGAAAAGGAGTTAAGACCGTGATATGATATATTTCAATTACTGACAGCACCGGTTGCAAAAATGTGATCGAACCCAATGGGCACCTACATTAAAAGGAGCTTCCCATGAAAACCTTATCAATTTGTATGGTTTGTCTGATTTTAGGAACCGGAACGGTGGCTATTATTTATGCTGCCGAAGTCGAAATTGTACCGGACGATAGACAGCAGGGTGAATGGTTTGCATTTTCTGTCTCCATCAGTGAGGATATTGCTATCGCCGGGGCACCGTTCAAAGGCGGAAAAGGCGCCGCTTATATCGCGGTGTTTGATAAAGGAAATTGGAGAGAGCAGATAAAACTCGTCGCCGCTGACCTAGCGGCAGAGAACTGGTTTGGGTTCTCTGTCTCTATCAGTGAGGGCACCGCCGTCATCGGCGCGCCACTCCATAGCGTTGACGACGTGAAATGGACAGGGGCGGCGTACATCTTTGGACGCCGTGATCAAAGCAAAAAAGAATGGGAAGAGAAAGCAAAACTCGTCGCCGACGACGCGGTAGAAAAGGCTGAGTTCGGACATTCCGTCGCTATCAGTGGTGATACTGCCATCGTCGGCGCACATCTCGACACTCATGCGGGAGGAGAAAAGGCTGGATCCGCCTACATATTCGTGCGTGAAAAAAGAGAATGGATACAGCAGGCAAAACTTATCGCTGACGACGCGGAGGCTGGCGACAATTTCGGGAAATCCGTTGCCATCCACAAGAACACCGTTATCGTCGGTGCACATCTTGATGATGATGGCGGTAGCAAGTCCGGTTCAGCGTATGTCTTCGCGCGCGATGGGAATAGTTGGACACAACAGGCGAAGCTCACTGCCAGTGATGCCGCGGCACGTGACGAATTTGGAATTTCAGTCAGTATTAGTGGCAGCACTGCCATCGTTGGCTCACCATTCGACGATGATGCTGGTAGCAAATCCGGTTCAGCATATATCTTTGGGAATAACAGGGGCGCGTGGACAGAGCGTGCAAAGCTGACCGCTAGTGATGCAGCAGCAGGCGATGGGTTTGGCAACGCTGTCGCTATTGATGCAAATCGGGCTATCATCGGGGCGCGATTACACGATGGCCGCAAACCAGATTCGGGCGCTGTCTACGCCTTTTCGCGGGTTGCCGGGATATGGGGCGAGCAATCAAAAACCATCCATAAAAAAGACGCAGAAGCAGATGAATTCGGAAACGCTGTTGCTATCAGTGAAGATTTCGCTATCATCGGGGCGTACCGGAGAAATCTTCCCGACAAGGGAGGAATGTGCTGTGATCTTGGGGTTGATGGCGGGTCAGCATATATCTTTCATACTGAAGAGGACCTCAATACGCCCCTGTCGGTTGAACCATCTATCTTAAAATCAACCACGTTGGGGCATGTCAAGCGGAGCGTGTTGCTTCAGAACTTTCCCAATCCATTTAATCCAGAAACATGGATACCGTATGTCTTAGCCCATGATGCGTCAGTGAATATTGGTATTTACGATATTCAAGGCCAACTTGTCCGTCAGATGGGGCTCGGGCGACAACCAACGGGAAGCTATCTGAGCCGTGAGGACGCGGCGTATTGGGATGGCAAAAACCAACTGGGAGAAACGGTTTCAAGTGGCGTGTATTTCTACACACTTAAAGCAGATACGTTCCAAGCAACCCGGAGAATGGTAATTCTGAAATAGTATCAAATGACCCCGCCATATCGTAATGAGCATCAAACCCTTAATCCAGCCCGTATCACTCAGATACGGGCTTTTTTCTTACAATAGCTTTTAACCGTCCTCGAGGTGCACTTTGCCCCCCAATCCCCAGGCACACGCATCGCCTTCCCAGAACGGTGCCAACAGTATCCAGAACACCGTCGCAATTACCTGCTTCTTTCTCTCCGGCTTCGCAGGACTGGTCTACGAGGTATCGTGGATGCGAAAGGCTTCCCTGATTTTTGGATCTACGACCTTCGCCGTCAGCACGGTGTTGGCGGTCTTCTTCCTCGGCCTCGCTGGCGGGAGTTATCTTTTCGGACGCATCGCCCAAGCGACCACGCGCCCCCTGAAACTCTACGCGCTGATTGAGTTCGCGCTGGGGGCCTTGGCTCTGGTAAGTCCCTACGCCTTCGATCTTGCAGATAATTTTTACGGCGGACTTTACCGCGCTTTTGCCGACCACACCGTGCTCCTTTTCGGTTCGCGTTTTATTCTGGTTTCACTCGTCGTGCTTCCGCCCACAATACTGATGGGCGGAACGCTCCCACTTTTCTGTCGTCAATATGTTACCAGCGACTCAAGAATTGCCAACTCCGTTGGTGTGCTCTACGCGCTGAATACGCTAGGAGCAGCGTTGGGCTGTGTAGTCGCCGGACTAGTCCTGCTTCCGACAGTCGGTCTCCGCCTCACGGTGTGGATTGGTGCTGCCCTGAATATCCTTTGTGGGATAGCTGTCGTATCTTTGCGGACTATCGAAGCACCGTCCATTGAAACTCCGCGCCGAGAGCCACAATCCCCAACAAGCAGCCGAGTACTGATCTCGCTACTGTTCTTTTCCGTTGGCTTCGTCGCCCTTGGCGGTGAAGTGCTCTGGACACGTTATCTCGGACTCTTAATCCACAATACCGTCTATACCTACACGTTGACACTAGCAGTGGTGTTAGTCGGTATCGTGCTTGGGAGTATCCTTGCTTCCCAGTTCTCTGATAAATCCACGATGCGAGCAAGGTATTTTGGCATGCTGCAGGTGCTAATAGGACTAGCGGTTCTTAGCCTTATGACCCTTCCAAAGAACGTTTGGCAGGGATTTGAGGGGGAATTGGGACTTTATTTTCTCCTGCTCTTGCCAGCCGCTATCCTTTCGGGTGCATCATTTCCTCTTGCGGTGCGGATGGTCGTGGAGGACACATCAACAGCAAGCATTGGTACGGGACGGATGGCGGCAATCAACACCCTAGGCGGTATCTTTGGGGCACTTGTTGTCGGATTTCTGTGCCTACCCGCATTCGGCTTGAAAATCAGTCTCCTGTTCATCACAGGCGTGAGTTTGGCAACCGGGTTCGCCGCTTGGATGTGGCTCGATCGAAAACCTTCTTTGTTGTTTCGGGGCACAGCTATTGTCATCTCACTACTCATCTGGATTTGGATTCCACTCGCTACCGGCACTCGAATTCCCGCCGATTTCCTTGGCGAACGCGGGAGCCTCATTGCCTTCCGTGAAGGGGTCGGATCGAATCTCGCAGTCATCCGGGACAGAGGCTTACTCACACTCGAAATTGATCGGTTGTGGCAGGGCGAAAACCGCAAGAACCAGCAGGTCATGGCTGCCCACATACCGATGCTTTTCCACCCGAATCCCAGAAGTGTGCTTGTGGTTGGTGTTGGAACCGGACAAACAGCGAGTCGTTTTCTGATGTACGATATCGCTCGCCTCGAATGCGTTGACATTGAGCCAACCATCTTTGAATTTATCCGAGAGCATTTCGACTCAGAATGGATGGACGACGGGCGGGTCGCCCTGATCCCCGAAGACGGACGCAATTACCTACAACACAGCAACGTGAAACACGACATGATCTCGTTGGAGGTCGGGCAAATCTTTCGACCCGGCGTTGCATTCTTCTACACCGCTGATTTCTATCGTCGGGCTCGGGAGCGTCTCAATCCGGGCGGCGTCCTCATCCAATTCGTGCCATCGCTCTTTTTCACAACCGACCATTTCCGAAGCGTAATCCGAACCTTCCTTGAGACGTTCCCACAGAGTACCTTATGGTTTAACAGTTCAGAATTTCTACTAATCGGTGTCAACAGTGCGGAGATCCAACTCCATAACGCCTCCCTTGAGCGACTGTCAGCTAACAGTCATGTCCACCAAGATTTGAGCTACGGCTATTGGGAGGGATCCCAAAACTGGCTTAATCGTCCACCGGTGCTTCTCGCGGGCCACCTGATAGGACCGCGCGGACTGGATGAGCTAGCAGGAAATGCTCGCTTATATCGGGACGACCTCCCAGTTCTGGATTACGCAACGAGGCTCGTGCATAAAACAGAGCAGAATGAAATCCCACTTCTCAATGCGTTACGCAAGTATTTCGAGCCTGTTGCAGCTATAGCTGATTTTGAGCTTTCTCCCGATGTGACATCGCACATTGAGCAGATGCGCGAAAAAAATCTCGGTGGGCTTACTGCCAGTGCTCTTGTCCGGCAAGCAAAGGCACTGAACCCTTCAAAAGACTACAAGCAGATGACTCAACTCTTATCAAAGGCGGTCCGCGCCAATAGGGAGAACTTTGACGCCAATCGGATGCTTGGGGACGCACTGATGTTCCAAAGAAAGTACGAAGAAGCAATTCAACACTATAAACAAGCACTGCACCTTCGACCAAACCACGCGGAAACGCACAATAATCTTGGTTTCGCACTGGGCCAACGTGGTAACTTACTAGAAGCAGTTCGCTACTTCAAAGAAGCAGTTCGTCTCCGTCCCAATTATACGGATGCCAAACGTAATCTTGCCCATATCCGCGCTATCTTGAAATCAGCACCCCAACGGTAACAGTGTATCGTCCGGACTAAGCAGATTTCAACGTAAACTTTCAACTGCTCAGACAGATTATTATGGAAAGGGGAAACAAAGTGAAAGTAGCAGCAAGATCCTTTAGAAACGCCCGCAGCGGATGTCAATATTGCAATGCACGGCTTCTTTCCGCCGATAGGACTTGTTGACGGCAACGCCTTCTTCGCCCGCTTCTTTACGGAGCTACCGGAGGTTCACAACGGTATCTGTTATGACCCCGGCATCATGGCTATCTGCGGCGATGATTCGTTGGAAGGACTGGAAGCGTTTAAAGATTGGATACACATGGTGCATATCCGAGACGTGACCGGAGATTGGAAAACTGTTGAAAACGTTAACCGCGAAGATTTCGAGCGCGATGCCTATGCGTTGGAGGTGTTTCCTGGCAAAGATTGAGCAGGTTATGCGGCGGTTACACGACATTGGCTATCAGGGGGTTGTGCAACCGGAACATTTAGGTCCGCCCAGCGAAGCGGAACTGTTGCCGGCTGCGATGCAGTTTTGTAAGGATATGATCCAGAGGTTTGAGCGAGGCTAAACAGAGTGGAAATGGTTCTGCCTGTTTTTCTGGCTTTAGAAGCGGGGCACAAAAATGGGCGCAATCCATAGCGACTAGTCTTATCACATGAATTGCGCCCCTCTATCCCAACACCTGTCAACGCTAAAGCGTACAAAGAAAGCGATAGCGTCGCACGGTTAAACACCCTTACTCGCGTTGCCTTTTGAGCTCAGCCCACGTGGTTGCCAATTTGTCCACAGGCTCCACGCTTAAAATTTCTGCGAGATTGACGGTCGGTCCCCTGAAGCCAGGACCCGCGTTCGCCTCGTCAGTATACTCATCTACTTCTACAATGAACTCACCATCAATGAGTATGTTAAAAATTCCATTGTTGTGGAACTTGTTATACTGTGGAGTCACTTCGACGAATTCATCCTTATCATCGAAGGTATATTCCAAAGCCCCGGGAGGCCTATCCTTGAATTCCCATCCACCATCACTGGTCCAAGAGAAGGATACGTTAATCATCTTCTCTGCACCCCACGCTGCGTGATGATGCTGCCATTCGCCAAACCACTCGATGTCCGTATTGCCCTCATCTTTCACAGCGGGCCACTTATCGTTATCATCGACAATATGTTTATCGCCATCCACTGATTTGAAGATGAGCCCATCGAACGCAATTCCCATACTGCCGCAGCATACTCTGGCATCTTTATTAAATTTTCCGGAGTGCTCAATCCGCAAAACGTGTTCCCTCGCATGGATTGGACTAAACGCAAATATCCAAACGAAGACCAAAATGCTAAGCGTAACTCCTACCATTAACAATCTCATCGAAATTTCCCTCCTTACTAGCAAGACACCCTAACAGACACTTCGTCTTTTAGGCGAAGTGACATCTCCTGTGAGTCTCGACCTGTTACACCCTAAAAAAGAGAAACATAATTAATTTTAGCATGGATTGTTTTTCAAGTCAATAATTTTTGTAAGTTTCCAATTTGGAACTAACGCGCAATTTACAGCTGCCGTTATAATCCCTTCAACGCTTCAATCAACTTAGCTGGATTTAAGCGCCCCCGCAGCCGGACATCAAGGAATTTCCATCGGATTATCCCATTTTCGTCAACGATATAGTACAGCGGCCTCGCAATTTTGTGATTCAGGGGATCTGTCGCATTATAAGCAGCGATAACTGTTGTCTCCGGATCTAATAGCTTTGGGAAGTCTGTCCGAAAGTCTGCAGCGAGCTGATCGGAGGTTATAAAGAGAAGTTCGGCCCCCTCAGCTGCGATCGCTTCATAAGACTTTTGCAACTCTACAAGTTGCCTGAGACAGAATATTCACCAACGCCCGCGATCAAAAGCCAGCACAACCTTTTGCCCTGCATAATCAGTGAGTGCTCGACGCTTTCCGTCCTGATCGGGTAGTTCAAAAGCTGGGGCAGTCACCCCAACGTGTAAACCATCGCCGATGGGGAGGGCGTCAATGTGAATAGGGTCGAGCACAACCTCTAGCTTCGCAATTTCACCTACTGAAATCGGATCAACGGTAATCTCCTGTTTCTCGTACCTCTCAATATCAATAATGAGGACGAATCCTTGATTGGCGGGTACGTTTGCAAATTCAAACCCGCCTGTCTGCTTTGTCAGTGCCTCACGGACACCGCCTGCTTCATCAATCAGTTGAACGCGGATTCCATCAAGAGGGGCACTCGTTTGTTGGTCTAATACCAACCCGCGAATGTGGGTAGGAGGCGGTTCCAATGCTTCGAGTATTATGTTATCCAGTACTGAAACTTCATCAGCGCGGACCTGCACGGTTTGTTCAACCACTTTATAATCTTCCGCTGTGATTTGAACGATGTAGGTCCCGGGCTTAATGTCATCGATCTGGTAACTACCATCAAGGTTAGCTTGGGTGGAGACAATCGCAGCACCATTTTGTAAGACGTGGATGTGAATTTGTGCATCTTTAATTTGTGCCACCTGTCCTTGAAGGCTACCAACCACAACTTTAACGATTACATCGTCAGCCGGCGCACCTTTTTCCACCGGGGGAGGATCGATGCCGGCATTATTAGCTGGTGCGTCTTCTACAGCTGGGGGAGTATCAACGCTGACATTGTCAGTTGGAGCATCCACTACTGCCGGGGGAGTATTGACGTTGGTGTTATCAGTTGGAGCATCCACTACCGTTGGAGGTTTATCAACGCTAGAACCGTCAGTTGGCAAATCTTCTGCCACTGTGGGTTTATCAACGCTGGGATTGCCACTGTCACCACAACCTAACCACACAATCAACATAGTCCCTAAGAAAATCCATATGGCTGCTTGAGAGATAATCCTATTTGTCATGGCGACTCCTTCCTACAATTTTTTTAAGGCGTCGATAATCTTGGCAGGACTTAAGCGATCTATCGTTGTTTATTAAGATAATTTTCCACAGATTACACGCTGCTTCCAAGGTGAGTGGGGTGATTAATATGTGGAAATTATAGCGCAGGTCTCCAGTTGTGTCAAGATTAGTCCATTTTTCGAGTACGAGCCAACTCCGGTGATGCCTAACTCTTGGACAATCTCTTGTATATACTTCCACACAACAAATGTAGGAGGGATCTCCGAATCCCGACACCTCACTTCAATTCTTGCAATTTCAATACATTCCTGCTATAATGAGAATAGTAGTCACGGTACAGAGATGCTATTTACAACCCAATAAAAAATGCCGGATATATAGCAACGGAGGTTACAACCTATGGGACAATGGATTCAAAAAGCATCTATGCCGACTCCCCGCCACGATTTGCAGGCAATCACCGTTGGCAATCAGATTTACGCAATTTCAGGAGGCGGAGATCTTACTTCAGACGTGGTTGAAATTTACGATGTGGAAACAGATACCTGGAGCCAGGGGCCCCCAATTCCCACAAAAAGAGGGTGGTTTGGCGCGGTCTTGCTGAACTATAAAATCTATACGATTGCGGGCAAAACTATCCGTTCAGAGGAGGAAAAAGTGCGAACGGGCGATCCCGCCAACTATGACATCCGGGATTCCGTAGAGGTACTCGACTTGACGAGCCAAACGTGGGCATCTCTTAAACCAATCACTGCGCCACGCGCCGGGCTAGCCGCAACACTCTGCAAGGGGAAAATATACGCGATTGGAGGCAACGCCATGAATAACGAAATAAGAACTGGCGGTCCCCACCTCGATACAGTGGAAATATACGATCCCCGGCGCGATCACTGGTCACCGGGAATCCCCATACCCACGCCGCTCCAAGGACCCGCCGTTGCTACGATAGACGACAGGATTTACATCACAGCTGGAATCGGAGGAACTGAACGCAAACCCAACAGCGACACTTACGTCTTCGACCCGGATGTGGGAAAATGGGAACAGCTCGCTCCAATTCCAACGCCGAGATGTGATCCCGGCTCCCTCGTTGTTGACCGCAAGATCTACACCTTTGGTGGCTGGGGAAACGGAGGATACTATGATAATGTCGAAATCTATGACATAGATGCAGATCGCTGGACCTCCGATGTGTCCCTGCCGGAGAAAAAAGCGTGGATGGCAACGGCTTTCGTGCAAAAGCGTATCTTTGTGATGGGCGGCGCATACAGATTGGCAGACGACTCAGGCTACAAGTGGATCGACGACCTACACGAGCTTGTCACCTAATGCACGTCTAAGAAAGCAGATTTCTATGGCAGATCAATTCAAAGATTTCATGGCGGTTCTTGATACATTTGATAAACACAAAGTAGATTAGATTCTTATCGGAGACGTTGCGATTATATTTCACTGTATGGAAAGGTTAACCCACGATGTAGACATCTTCGTTAAGATGGATGCTGAGAACATTGATAAACTGAGAAAGGCACTCTATTCAATTTTTGATGATGCTTCTATCGAAGAGTGTACTGCAATCGGAAACGAAGTTCCTATATCTTGAACATCTCAGATTATGCTGTTAATCACAAATTCTGAATGACAATGAGGAGCAGAGCATGGAAAACGCATTTTTAAGATGGTGGGGATGTGGTGCTTTTGAAGTCATCTTGGGAGATGTTAATATTGCATTCGATCCCTATCTATTCAACGAGAATCTAGAGGGCGCGGAGCCGATTTACGATTACATCTTTATCTCGCACGAACACTTCGATCACTGTCACCCACCAACCTTGCAGAAGCTCTGTCATGGAGATCGTTTCAAGAAAATCTTTGTCAGTCCCGGTTGCATTACCCCCGCACAACCGATTGATAAAACGTATGGGGACGCCGCCTTCGAGCGGGATCTGCCAATCACCAAGTATCTGCCGGAGGAAAAAGTCCAAGTCCTGTACCCCAAACATCTCAACGATAGCCAAGAGGGCGATCGGAGTTTCCCCGGTCCATTCGAGGCGGATCTCGGGGCAATTCAGGTGGAAACTATCGAGAGCGGTGAGAACGCCCGGCCGCATATCCCAACCTGCGGGTACCTAGTGACGCACAAAGAGAAGAACATCTCAGTTCTCCACACCGGGGACCTACATGCGCCATATCCCGCATTAAAGAACATACAGGGACGTGTGGATTTTCTCATTCACATGAAACTAGGATTGACAGAGTGGGGTGGGAACCATACGCCAAACCTTGTAAATCTTGTAGATTTGGTACAGCCACGTTTTCTGGTCCCGACGCATTATAGAACCGATAGCGTCTCCGATCCAATTCCTCACGGCACTTGGCCCCCCAACGTCACTGATGTTTTGGCTTTCATCGAGTGGATCCGTGAAACTTTAGGTAACAGAACCAAAGTGCTGCCCTTTACCGCTGGCATTAAATACGAGTTGGAAATGCCAGCGCAGAAAGTACTGTGGAAGTGGAACTGGCTCAATACATGGACAATACCACCATGGCGTGAGGGGTAGCAATAAGCCGGCGGATGTGAGACTTTGATAGAACGTAAATTGTTACAAAACCTATACCACATTTGACAATAGATTGTGCTCAAAGGTTGTGTGCACAGTACATGATCTACGATTATAATGATATGCTAGTGACGATCCCTAATTTTGCTTTTCCTGATGCGAGGATTGCGGTTTGTTGTGATGGCTTTTTTACGTTTGAAGGCGATCGAGAGAAATTTCGGAGAAATTGGTTTCAGTCAAGAGCGTTGCAGTTGCGGAGTTGGATTGTACTGCTGTTTGCGAGGAGTGAATTCTAAAAATAAGTGGACATTTACCAATAACTCCGACCTGCGCGAAGTTGCCAAAGTTCCCCTGATAAGGGGAATTTAGGGGGTTGGTTGTGCATTGGGGGTGTCTAAATAATTCTAAAATCTACTATAGATGAAACTCAAATTGTTTTCATATGATAAGCACTGGAAAGTTGAAGCGATATCCATATTCTAAGAAGAGTACAAACTGTTATCACAAATCAGCGAGGCCGCTAATAACTGTTCAAAAATGTAGGTTTTTCATCGCGTTAGCGATTGTAATGCCTTAAGCTCTTTCCGCAGAAGTCCCATCTCCTCGCGTAGTAGCTTGATTTCCTTGCGTAACAACTTAATGTTAACCCCCTCTTCAATCTATTGAAACCGATTCACAACTAAGGAGATAAACCAACCGATGAAACGATTGAACAAAGCCATTGTCTGGGTTATTGTGTTGTTCCTTCACTCACAATTACTAGTTCAGGTATTTGCCGTTCAACCTGAACGAATCACCTTGGCAGAACTTAAACGCCTATTAGACACCAAAGAGAAGGTTACCCTAGTTGATGTGCGGGGTCAGATTCATCACAACTTCGGACACATCCCCGGAGCCGTTTCGATGCCATTTCCGGATGGGATTGAAACGAGACATCAAACACTTCCCGCCGAAGGATTAATTGTTTTATACTGAAGCTGAAAGGCGGAAGCCACAAGTGTCCGTGCGGCACAAATGTTAATTGAGGAGTTTGGTTTTCCCCCGGAGCGGGTGAGAGTGCTTCAAGGAGGTTTTCCCGCATGGCGAGAGGCGGGCTATCCAGTTGAAATCGTGGCAGCAATCCAACCAAAAGGAAAACGCTTCGCCCTATGGGGACAGATTAAATCCATGGGTCAAAAGTAACCCTCAAGCGACCTCTGAGGGTCCTTGACAACCCAATGTGTCTCATCAGATAAAAATCTTATAGGTTTGAATACCGAAGGCCATCCCGATGATTGTCCAGAGGCTGCCAATCACATAGTCTCCGAGTATCAGTCCTAAAAACAGCGGGCCTATCCGCCGGTGCGTCCGGAGACCTCCGTACCTGAGAATAATAGACTTGAGCACCCATGTCACTAGGCACACAGACCAGAAATAGTCCATCGCATAGCTCGTCGCCAGTGCATATCCAGCAGGATGGAAGGGCCACCACAAGAATCGCATCCGCATAAACATGATAAAGAAACTGACCGCAGCACCGCCTATCGCGTAAGAAGTCCCAGCGGTATCTGCATCCGATGGATTGAGTAACCAACCTCGCAGCAGTCCAAAAGACCGCCAGCTACTTGCATATTGTGCTCCCCTCGCCTGAGTGACGACACCATCCCGAAAAGTCATATCTAAGTTTGCCCAAAAACTGGCTGCAATCCCCACAATGGCAGCAATCAGCATAGCCCCCAAGAAACCACGATAGCGCATTCCGGTCGCATTTGCCATCTTGAACGCTTCAATCTGGTTTGGCATCGGGTGACTCCGATACCCTCGATTGAACCAAGCAAACAACGCAATGATCGTTAAACTGGCTGAATTAATCCGCCGCGTTCCAAACACTGTTGTCATGATAAGTTGAGGACTGACGAAAAGGAGCTCATGGGGTGTCCCGACTTCTGCTCGGACACGAGTAATCGCAACTGCAAGTATAAAGTAAAATCCGAAGAAGAACGCCGCGACCCAGAACGCCATCCCAGCGGCAGATGTAAATATTCCAATAAAGATTATCGACCCAATAATGCCAAACACTGCCCACCGATAAGGTATCGGTTCGTCAGAATCGTCTAGCGTTGAATCAGTGCTAACGACCTTCTTGCTCACCTCGATCAGATGACGACGTGTCACCCATATCGCCGTGCAGAAAATTGCAATCCACGCACCATAAGATTGCTCGTTAAGCTGAGGAAAGTGCCACGCCCCCGTGGCTGCGCCGATGACCCGTTCGGTCATACGGATAGCAAAGAAGAACCAGCATGACAGCAACAGTTCAATCGGGAGAAAGAACGCCAATCCGATCCCAAATGGGTATAGATAAACCCGTATCCACGCTATCACAGTCCACGGATAATCTGAGAAGATGCCGGGCCAAATTGGCGTTGCCTTGATATATGGAATTTTGGGGATGAGTGGATAGAGAAAGTGAATCCCATTAATCACACCGATGGCTGCAGCAATGCCGAATCCGATCCACATCATTCGATTCTTCAGAAGTCTGATCCCGCTATTTTCAGACAACCCAAGCGGCAACTGAATCACTGGGTAGGCAAGCTTCTCTTCCTCCGCCCACCGTTTCCGGATGATTGTGTTGATACAGAGCATCATGAACATCAATACGAGGAAAAACAATCCCCAGAACGCGAGGGGTTTTACCCAAGTGTAGAAGTGGAATAGGGTATAAAAGGTCGATTCCCCCTTGTAGAAATCTTGGAGACTCTTTTTATCTGACACCATCAGCCAATCTGGAAGGTAGCGGAAAAACAGGGCTTCCCACTCATTCTCTATCGTCGCAAACCAGAAAGGGTGACCGATGCTACCGAACAGATTTTGGAACGAGTCCCACCCACCCGTGGTGGAGGAAACCGCCACCATCATATATATAATCAGCAGTTCTACCTGCGTCAAAGCGATATTTGGGCGGAGACGTTTCAAGACAAGGTTGATTAGGACAAGCGTAAATAGGAGGAAGACGGGCTGGACGAAGAGGGGAAGAGATGAGCCATCAAGGGAGTTATATTTGACCTCAACAATTGTCAGCCAGTAAATATTGACAGGAATCAACAAGGTCCCGAGTAGGACAGCCCTCCATGTGACTTGAGTGGGAGAGTGTTGACCTTCAGATAGCTGCGCCAATTCGTCACCCCCAATCACCACATAATCCGATGCCCCGGTTTGCCCACCACAAAGTCAACTATCAGCCATAGCCCTCCGGTGAGAAATTCACCCAATACCAATCCGAGAAAAAATGGTCTACATCGCCGGTATAGTCCAATCCCACCAAATCGCAAGACAACCCATTTGCAAAGCCACCCAATTAGCACCGAACACCACATCAGGATCATGGGCCAACTTGGACCCATCACAAACCCGATTGGATGCAGGGGCCACCAGAGGAAACGAGTCCGCAAAGCCGCCAGTGAAACGGTGATAACTGCGCCGATGCTCATCATCAAGATATTGTATTGACTAGGGTCTTGAGGATCGAGGAGCATCGACATTAGGCGACGGAACGCTCGGAACGGCGCGCCGAAGAAAAACCAGCCACCGAGATTTGTGCCACCATAGCGATAGATGATGTAGAGCACCGTGATCGATGACAACACCATTGCGATCACAACGCACACCCCAACGGGAATTAAGAAATACCGCTGATTCAGCCGTTTACTGTCCGCTAGTTTGAACGCATCCATTACGCTCGGCATCATCGATGAACGCACGTCGAACATAAGGATCATCTCCTGATACGCTAATATCGTCAGGCTTGCAGCACCCAAGGCGCGTGTGCCGGTAAAGGGTCTGATTAGATCGGTAGGTCGGAACGTTGACTGAATAAATAGCATACCACCTTCAGACACTAACCGCGTCATCACAATCATGATAATCAGAAACAGGCAGATTACCGCGAGACTGACGATAAAGGATACACCAGCAATCACACTCCACGTGGTCATGGTCCCTATCCCGATTAATAGACCAAACCACGCTGCCCGTGGGGACATCGGTTCATTTGCTCGCTCGGTTGATGATATAGTAGGAGGATCCGATGGATTCGAGACCTGTCGCCCGGCTGGATGGAATGTGAGACGGATCGTGTCTACCAGATGACGCCTTGCCCGCCAAAGGATCACGAGGGTAAAGAACAGAAATCCACCAGCCATTTGATACGCTGCAAACTCGTGGGTGACATAGATTAGTTGCCCCAATGGCAAACCGAATTGCGTCATTACAACAGCTAATAGAAGATACCACAGATAGAAAAACCAGAGGCTAAAGGCGAGATCTGTCGGTAGGAGATAAACAAAACCGATTGCGCTGAAGTAGATAATCGCCACGAGCATACGAATCCCATTCCACGGCTTGTCTGTGAGATATTGCGAGAAACTGTAGGATAGCGGAATCCTAGGAAGGGTCGGGAAATGGAATTGAAGCCCATTCCAAGTGTGAATAATGGCGGGCAAAGCGATTCCAATCCATACCGCGGGCGATCGAAAGAATGCTGGAATCACCCGATTCTTATTTTCCGCACCGAGCATTTCGATCGGCAACTGCACAAGCGGAAAGCCGAGTCGCTCACGCTCGATCCATTGGCGGCGCAGCAAAACGCATACGCAAGTCATAGCGAGAAACAATCCCAGCGCAAAAACACTCCACGCTGCTATGGGTTTAATCCAATACTCCCAAGGCACCCAGAAGGTTTGGGACGGCGTTCCTTCAAAAAAGAGTCGTGCAGTTTTTGTGTCTAGTGGTGCAAACCAGTCCGGGACATAATGAAAAAAGGTGATGTTCCACTCATTTTCAGGGGATTGATAATAGGTAGGTGCGATGATAATGGGAATAAAGTAGGCGGCAAAACCCAACGATGAAATGCCTGCACTCACTAGTGTCATCGCATAGACAGCCACCAATTCAGAATGAGCGAGGGGTGCCCCGATGCGGTACAGGAAGGGGTTGACTACCAATTGGAGAAATACAAAGACCATTAGGACACCAACCGGCAGGTGGCAGGAAGCGAGCCATGTACCTCGAATCCAGAAATCCCCGATTGGTGTGGCAATGGCAAGGATTATCGTTGCGAAGATCCCTATTAATACGCTACGTGTGGTCATAATCGACTGATACGGACAAAAATTCGTGCGTCGCCTAAGCGGTAAAACGCCTTAACAAAAATGACCTATTACGAATCTAACGACATGTTGAGGTACATATTTTTGTAGTACTATAGAGCTATTTTTCTTTGAGATTATACCCATTTCTTCCGCCATGTCAACAGAAAAGCGTATCCATACGTTGCTGGATTAATGATGTGTAGATTGCATCTTCTAAAGCATATTCTCTACTTGTCAAAGTCCTCTCCTGGTAGTATACTCATGGTAAAAATAAAAAGGGAGTAGCAGATGAACGAATATGATCTAACCATCATCGGTGGAGGGAGCGCGGGCCTTGTGCTAGCGGTGGCGGGTGCAAAGCTAGGGGTCAAAACAGCCCTCGTCGAGAAGCACCGCCTGGGAGGTGATTGCCTCTGGACGGGGTGCGTTCCGTCGAAAGCCATCCTCAAATCAGCAAAGATTGCCCATTACATTAAAGAAGCCGAAAAATATGGCATCCTCGTGAAAGGCGGTCAAGTGGATTTTGGGCGCGTCATGGCGTATGTCTGTAGCACCCAGCATACTATCGAGCATGAGCATGATAACCCCAAACGATTCCGTGAAATGGGTGTAGACATCATCTTTGGAAAAGGGCATTTCGAGTCACCGGGGACCTTTGTGGTTGAAGATACAGAGAACGACCAAACCCTCACGCTCAAGAGCAAAAAATTTGTCATCACAACCGGCTCCCGTCCAACTCCGCCCCAGATCCCCGGAATAGATTCGGTCAATTATCTGGACAGCGAAAATGTCTGGGAATTGGATCAACTGCCTGAGAGACTATTGGTGATAGGTGCGGGTCCCATTGGTATTGAGCTAGGGCAGGCGTTTCATCGTCTCGGCACAGAAGTGACGATTGTGCAACGCAGCGATCGGATCCTAACGAAAGAGGACACCGAAGTCTCCGAGAAAATGCTGAGTTACCTGCGAGAAGATGGGGTTGAAATCCTCTTAAATACCAACTCCGTTCAGATCGATCGGATCGACGCCCTACTTAGCGAAGAACTCAACCCAGATATAGCGGTCTGGGAGCCACAAAATACCCCATCATCGGAGGAGTATCGCGTCCAACTCAAGGTAGCGGATACAGGAGACGAACGCGAAATCGGCGTTGATCGAATCCTGATCGCGGCAGGACGGACGCCAAACATCGAAGGGTTAGGGCTTGAAAAGATTGGCGTCAAGGTCGGAAAAAGGGGGGTTGAGGTCAACAATAAGCTGCAAACAACTGTCAAAAATATTTACGCTGCCGGCGATGTGGTTGGACATTACCTCTTCACGCATGTGGCAGCGTTTCAAGCGACGCAGATTGTTCGGAATATCTTCTTCCCCGGTTCTAGTGCGATAAATTATTCCGCCGTTCCTTGGACCACGTTCTGCGATCCGGAAGTCGCTCGGTGCGGTTTGACCGAAGCAGAAGCCCGTGAAAAGCACGGAAAGGTCGATGTTTTCAGAGTCGATCTATACGATGTTGATCGGGCTGTCGCCGAAGGCGAGACGAAAGGGTTTATCAAAGTCGTTGCGACCCGCTGGAAGGGCAAAATCTTAGGAGTTCACCTAGTAGGACCAAATGCGGGAGAGGTTATCCACGAGTTTGTTTTGGCAATGAGTGCGGGCATTCCCTTGCGGAAGTTGGCGGGAATGATTCACGTTTATCCGACGTTTTCGAGCATCGTTTGGCGCGTTGCCGGAAAGTGGCTTGCCGAAGGCACACTGATCCAGACAATCCGTGGAATATTTAAGAAGGGGAATTAACTGACTATCGGTTTTCGGTTGTTACTTTGCAGTAATCGTGATATAATTTGTTTGGATCATTAGAACGTTAAACTCAGCGCAGCAGGACAGAACTTTGATAAATGGTCTGCCCATCCAGAGGTTGGCTCCAGTGAACACGGCGGTGGACATGATTGAAATGCCCTGTTCAGAGATGACAAAAATTTACACGACGAAACGAGGAAACTAAGAAATATGGATGCAACCATTCAACCGATTTTGGAGAAGGTATTAGCCGGTGAACGCCTAGATTTTGATGATGGACTGACCCTTTTCAAAAGTCATGACCTCCTGTCAATCGGGGCGGCTGCGGATACAATTCGACAGCGGAAACACCCGGAAGGGTACATCACCTATATCGTTGATCGCAATATCAACTACACAAACTGGTGCTATGTCGATTGCGACTTTTGCGCTTTCTATCGCCACAAAACCGATCCCGATGCGTATGTGATGTCCAAGGAGGAGTTAGGAAATAAAATCCAAGAAACAATTGCTCTCGGCGGCGTACTCATCCTTATGCAAGGCGGGTTGCACCCCAAACTGAAACTGGATTGGTACGAAGACCTCCTCCAGTGGATTAAGGCAAATTATAAAATCCATATCCACGGCTTCTCTCCACCGGAGCTTGATTGGTTTGCCAAAATCAACCGACTCTCCCTAAAAGAGACCTTAATCCGTTTACGCGATGCTGGCTTAGATTCCATTCCCGGCGGCGGGGCGGAGATCCTGACCGACCACGCCCGCGACGAAATCAGTCCGAAAAAGTGCACATCAGATGAGTGGTTAGAGGTGATGCGGCAAGGTCACTACGTGGGCTTGCGCTCAAGCGCAACGATGATGTATGGACACGTCGAAAGCTCTGGCGAACGTGTGGAGCACCTCCTCCGCTTACGAGAACTACAGGACGAAACGGGCGGCTTCACTGCCTTCATCTGTTGGTCGCTTCAGCCCAAGCACACGCGCCTTGAGCATATCCCACCCGCAGGCAGTTTTGAATACCTCAAGACACTCGCAATCTCTCGACTGATGCTCGATAACTTTGACAACTTTCAATCGTCATGGGTCACCCAAGGACCGAAGATCGGGCAAATGTCGCTCAAGTTTGGGGCAAACGATATGGGCGGCACGATGATCGAGGAGAACGTCGTTAGCAAGGCGGGGACGGTCTACTGTATGCCCATCGAAGAAATCGAGCGCACAATTTCCGAGTTAGGGCACGTTCCGAAGCAGCGGAATTTCTACTACGAAACTATCAACTAATGCCTCTGATTCCCGTCGCCCAACTCAAAACCATCAGCATCAATATCTTCACCACCCTAGGGCTCAAAGCGGACAAAGCCCAAACGATCGCGAATCTGCTCATAGAGTCTAATCTCGCAGGACACGATTCACACGGCGTTTTGCGCTTACCGCAATATGTTCTGAGCATCCAGAATAAGACAATCGATCCAGACGTGGAGATTGAGATTGTCAGCGAAACCCCGTCTAGTGCGGTCATCAATGGGCATAGTGGATTGGGGCAATTCATCGCCACACAAGCGATGGAAGTCGCCATCGCAAAAGCGAAAGCACACACCATCAGCACAGTAAACGTCTATAACTGCAACCATATTGGACGTCTTGCCGATTATGTGATGATGGCTGCCGAGGCAAAGATGATTGGCTTGCTGTTTCTTAACGGGCATGGCGGGGATCACGGTGTTGCACCGTGGGGCGGCACCGATCGACGACTCAGCACCAATCCCTTTGCGTGTGCCCTTCCTACAGGCAAGGACGCACCGATGGTCATTGATCTTACCACCAGCATCGTCGCCGGCGGGAAAATTCGGGCATATCGCAGTCGTGGTGAGCCGTTGCCGGAAGGCTGGATTCTCAACGCCGATGGGTTTCCAAGCACTGATCCCAACGCATACCTCGAAGATCCGCAAGGTGCGTTACTCCCATTCGGCGATATCGCAGGTCACAAAGGTTACGGGTTAGGCATGATGACAGATATTCTCGCCGGTGCAATGTGCGAAGCCGGTTGCAGTCGGTCATCATCGCCCGGTGCCGGTAACGCCTTTCTTATCATCGTCATTGACATTGAGAAATTCATGGAACTGGCGGATTTTGAAGCGCACGTTGCACAGTTGATAGATTTTGTCAAAGCTTCTCCAACCGCTCCCGGCTTCAATGAAATTTTGATACCCGGTGAACGTTCCGCGCGTACTCGCCAACAACGGTTGGCAGAAGGCATCCCACTCGACGATACAACATGGGAACGTCTCGTCGAAACGGCTCAAAGCGTTGGAGTTTCCGTTTAACGCGATTAGGCAAATCGGCGCAGATCCTCGTTGGCGTAAGCGGCAACTGCTGCATTCGCTTCCCGTCTGACTTTCAACCTTTCGACAACTTCCTCCAACCGTTCCGATGGGACTGTGCACGTCATTTCATCCGGCGACATCCCTGTCCGCACACGACTTAGCATACACCCCGTACTAATGGCGAGTTTTCCCTGCTCTTTCGAGATCGGGATGATATGGCATTGCGGCTTGCCAACGAAAATCGTATCACTAAATCCATCATGGATAACCATTGCTTGGAAACCGTTTACCCTCAAAAGTATCACATCGGGGTCAATGGAGGTATCTGCTAAGGGGCCATAGGCGATGTAGTTCGGACGGTTATTCACAAACGGGAGCTGCATCGCTTCTTCAGGAGACACCCACCCCACTTCCACGATAGCACCAACATCTCCGTTATTCATCACCTCTTCCAACGTTTTCAGCCCGTGTGTGACGCTTCCAACACTACAGTTGTAGTGGTCTTCAGGCACCGTCGTAAATGTCTGATCAACGGCATCCTTCCAAAAGACGCATCCCGCAGGAACTTTGCCACTGCGACCATCGGCGGTTGGGGCTGGTATCTCACCCTCATGTACCGGCACGCCTTCCGGGGCTTCGTCAGTAAATGTAATGGCGATGGGAGTGTGCTTCAAGCCGAGTTCTCTATCTAATTGTTCAGCCAATAATTTCCAATCTTTGGTTGCCATAAAAAGTATCCTTTCATCTAATAGTATATCGTTGAGGCGCGGGTAGGCGGCAGTGGGTGCTGGTAGCACCCACCCCTATGATTTTAGTCTAATCACTTATAACGGATTGTACTTTCTAAGGAAGATATTTCAGACTTCAAAGATTTTAAATTATCTCCAAGATCATCCATTTTCAGAAATTATAGTGGACCTTAGAATTAATGAGACACTCCAAGCTCCCGTTGGGTAGGCCCCCCCTTTATCCCCCCGCTAGCGGGGGGATAAAGGGGGGGCGATGCAGTGCGGTTAGAAACCGCACCTACCGGAGGGCGCAAGTGTCTATTTATTTTTTGAATTCACTATAAGCCCTTAGATGTTGACCAAGTACCAATCTTTGAATTCAAGGTATCCACGCTATTAGAAAGACTGTTTATAGCTCTAATTAATCTAGTCGTATCATTACTATCAAGCGTAGAACTATAACTCATATAGATCATCAAAATAACGACAAACAAAGCTATACCAAACAACAACTTATTCTTTATTGAAGAATCACCTCCCCTGCGCCTAACTGTGTAATTTTTATCCCTCAATTCGTGCCAGTCCCGCCAATGACGATAAGGAATACACTATCTTCGCTTGCATAGACCGCGTGCAGGACGTCCGCCGTGAAGGTAACCGCCTCATCCTGTTCCAGTGTAATTTTCTCATCACTTGTTGTAAATATGATGTCTCCACTAAGCATAATAACGGTAGCAGCAGCTGGGGCCGAATGCTCTTCAAGCGTAGTTCCCGCTTTGAGGGCAACCAGCACGAGGGTCATTTCATCCCCGTGAGCCAGCGTTAATGAGGCACGCCCTGATGTGGCAACTATTGCTTCTTTCATCAGCCCTTCAGCCATTGACATAAGCGAAAATCCCTTAGTCGTCGGTATATTCAGATTTATAGGTCTGTAGGGTCGCTTAAATGATGTATCCATTGTAAAACCTCCGTTGATTGAACTTTAGAATAGATTTCCTTCTGCCCGTTCGTCGTTTATGTTTTAGGCTTGACACGCTTTTCCAAAATGAGTTGTGTCCGATCCTCTCGCACTACCATATCGAAAAAACGTTTCGCTGCGGGATAACCTTGGGGTGGGATAATCGCCTCTTTAATAGTGAAATTGATTTCGTAATGAATCTGATTCCCCTCTATTCTGTACTGTCGCTCGACTCTAGCAAAGCGATTTTCCAGACGAACATCTTGTGGGAAGCTCGCCGTCCACCCCTCCGGCAACGCAATCCGGATTGTTTTCTTCATCTGCATCGGGTAACTCAAATCGAGTGAGTGTTGACGTTCAGTCGCTGCAAAAATCTCCGCATAGTCTGAAAACTCATCGCTCGGCAACGGAAATATCAGGCGATTATCAATTGGCTCGGCATAATTCTCGACGGTAAAAGCAACCTTGAGCTGCACCGGTACGTTGAGATCCTCCAAATCGGAAATCTGAACCGCATCAACTCGGACGCCGGGAAATTGTTTGCTAAGTCCAACAGCGAGGGTATCTGTCCACGCACTTGGCGACACCTGCTTGTACTCTAACCGCGCTTCAAGATTGTACTCTCCACGGGTATCAATCCGCATGGTTCCCTGAACCGTCCCATTTTCTGTTAGTGCGATTTCCGTGTTAACTATTAACTGATTGGATTCCGGTGTAGAGATAGGAATATGAACAAACTCGCCCCGATCGCTTCGGATGATAAACCCTGTGCGCCCCCTATTCCGTGCAGGGAGATCGCCGTAGCTGCAGGTATTAGCAGTTGGATCGAGCCAAATATAGTTGCCGTTGTCACGTGGAACCGCACCAATCAGATGGCTAAACTGTCCGAGCGATGGGAGTTCCAGATTGATGTGTTGATACGGCGCAGGATTCAGCATTACAGGAAACGCCTCAATACCAATCAGATCGAGCATCGCAATCATCAAGGTAGTTTTGTCCTTGCAATCGCCGTATCGGACACTGAGCACCTGATCGGCAGGCGTGGGCTGATATGCGCCTTGCCCCAGTTCAATCCCCACATAGCGAATCTGTGATGCCACAAAGTGATATATTGCTCGAATTTTGTCGTCATCCGTGAGAAGGTCTACGGTGAGTTCCTCGACCTTTTCCTGAATCGCTCGATCAACCGTGTACCGGTCCTTTGCAATGCCTTTGTACCAATTGTAAACGGCCTCCCAAGATTCCACAGATGAATAACTCAAGCGTGGCACAATATCATTGGTTGCCGGCATATTGTACTCCTTCTTGAGCGCAGGTGTCTCGCCATAGGTCCAGAGATATGTGCTGCTTTCCTCTTCATGTAATATCTGGGGATTAAGTTGGCAATGGATCGCTTTCCACTTGAAGGCCGTCCCTTGGGGCACACGCAAGGCATAGGCGGATTGCAGGGTCGGATCCGTGGATTGAAAATTGTAGCCACCCCAAAACCACGAGGTGCTCCCAACCGACTCCGCTCCTGCATCCTCAAGCGTAACCTGATACTCAATGCACACCCCCGGTTTCAGGGCAGGCATTGAAATCACATGCCACATTGAATCGGAATAGAGGTTGTAGGAGAGCAGCCCCGGCGGTGTAACATTATTGAACGCCTCCTCCGGCGGCTCAACCATAGAACCATCGGGGGTGATAGTCCGCGCGACATTGACGGTGATATATTGTGCCTTGGGGGTGTGCGGGATAGCGATGTCATCATAGTTCTGCACCCCTCTCTCCGTCAGAATCTTGACCACCTGATGGGTAGTGTAGCGGGATTTGCCCGACGGGGTGACTTCGTGACTAAACTGGTTGAGCAGGATGATCGCATCAGCATCAGGGTAATTCGCCGCATCAGGGGCGGCAGCGATGACCGCTTCAATGTCAATGTTGATTAGATCCACAGGCGGAATTTCAATAGATACTGAAACAGATCGGTCTAACTGTGCAAGTGCTTGGAGGCGTGTCGGAGCGAGGAGATTCTGCGGATCTATCTCCAAAATTTTATTGTACTGGAGCTGCGCTTCATAGTAACGTCCGTGTGCTTCGTAGAGAGAAGCAAGGTTTTGACGGGACCAGATATCTTTCGGGAAAAGCCGGATCGACTCCCTAAATTCGGCGATGGCTTCGCCGATGTCGCCTTTTTCCAAGTAAATCAAGGCGAGATAGTTACGCAGATTCTTGCTGTCAGGTCGTGCAGATTTTGGATCAATCTCCACCGCTTTTCGTAAAACCCATTCAGCATCGTCAAGCCTACCCAATTGCTTGTAAGCCAAACCGAGATGGTTGAGGGCGTACAGATTATGCGGCTCAACATTCACAGTATCCTCGTAAATCTGTGCTGCAGCTTCATAGTTGTTCAGTTGCTCATAGATATAGCCCAGAGAATTCCGCGCATCCATATTCTTGGGATCAAGTGTTACTGTGGCGGCGAAGGCATCCCTCGCTTTTTCGTACGCCTCCTGTTGGAAGTAGAGCTTGGCGATTTGGAATTGTACCTGACTCGCGTTCGGCTTAATCGCTAGTGCAGCTTGATACGCTCCAAGGGCACCTGTCAAGTCCCCATCTTGGAGTGCTAAATTTCCTGCCTCGACCTGTTCGCGCCACGCCTTATTTCGTTCGATCAGCGGATCGACAATCACCTTTTCACCGGGTTGACTTCGACTGAAGATCGAACAACCACTCAATAACAGGATTATGATTAAGGGAACGCTTGTTTTGATTTGTTGAATTGTCACGGACATTCTCCTTTCAAAATAAGAGAAAAAATTCTGCACTCTCTGCGGTTTGGGGCGAAGGCAGGCGCATCCCGTGTTAAGGTGATTCAGGAACCAATACTTTGTCCTATATGAATCCACCCATAAGTCTACCAAAAAGTTGCCTTAACATCAACGATTTTCATGCAAGTGCACCTAGGGCTATTTAGTTTCCCGTTTTTTGACCATTTTGTTTAAAAGGTCACAGCTGGGAGATTGTATCTATAGTGAGATGTCGGGATTCGGAAATCCCTCCCCGATAAATCGGGATGCAAGCACCTACAGAAGGACTAAATGATCCTATGCAAGGGCGTTTTTGTTTCTTGAGACGGTCATGACTTTTTGGTATAATGGTAGATGGCACTTTGAACTGATGACTCGAGAGAAAAGGACGGACGAATGAACGACTCGCGTTATGTTGTTGATCGGATTGAGGTTAATGGTATTGAGACTTATGTTTTGCGAGATAATACCACAAAAGCGGAAGCGAAAATTGCGACAAGCCTCGGAAATAACTGTTACAGCTTTGGAATCCCCGCCAATGGTGAATGGATAGACCTAATTGACCCGCCCCCCGATTTGGAAACACTGAAAAACGAGCCAACAAAGTATGGGAATCCAATCCTATTCCCGTTTCCGAACCGAATCCGTGGAGGGAGGTTCGCTTTTGAGGGAAAGGAATACTCATTCGACAAGGCACCGGGAACTCCCAACTCCATCCATGGACTCCTACTGAACCAACCGTATCAGGTTGAAAGTGTAGACACAGCGGACTGCGCTTCAATCGTCTGCCGCCTAGATTCGCGGGCATTTCCAGAGATTATGCGTCAGTACCCGCTGCCGTTTGAGATCCGGATCATCCATACGCTCAAAGAAACCACCCTGACGCTGGACATCCATATCAGCAATATCGGCGATAGCAACATGCCGATGGGGTTTGGCATCCACCCCTATTTTCGTGTGCCGTTGTCATCGAAATCTTCGGCTGAACAGTGCTTAATTACCGTGCCGGCCTCAAAGCGGTGGGAGCTGGAGGAACTCCTGCCGACAGGTGAGGTCTCCGATCTGGAAGAAGATGCTGACTTCCGATCCGGAAAACCGCTCGCGGGGCGGCAGTTTGACGATGTTTTGACCGGCGTCCTCCCCGATAAGATCGGGATTCAAACCAACCTGTCAGGCGGTGTGAGTCGTTGCGTCATTGATGATCGAGACGCGCGCATCCGTATGGTCTTAGAATCCGATGCACAGTTTCGAGAGTTGGTCGTCTACACACCACCAGGCCGCCCCTCAATCTGCTTTGAGCCGTACACTTGCCCGACGGATGCAATTAATCTCGAAGCAAGGGGTATTGATGCCGGTGTTATTGTCCTTGAGCCGGGGGCAGCGTTTTCTAGCACAATCCGAATCATTGCAGAGTTTGCAGGACTTTGAGTTTGATAGATAAACAAAGTTATTCATGTCCAATGATTAAACCCCTGTGATTCGTAATGAGTTTGCAGCAAGAATGGGAGTGCTAGTCCCATCGTTGACTCCCCAAGCGGTGGCGGCTATTGTAAGCGAAGGCGCAGCAATTCAAACCGAACACCTCCGTTTTTGGTCTCCTGATGCTGCGGAATTTATCGGTGCCCTGAAATGGTCGCCTGACGGGAAGCGGATTGCTTTTGAAGCGAGCATCAACCAAGATGGTGGGGAGATCTATGTAGTTAATGCCAATGGCACGAATCGATGGCTGGTATCAAAACCGGTCCCCCGGTCAACAATGCGTCTGGGGGGATGGTCGCCGGATGGGGAAAAGATTCTCTATACCGTGATTACGGTACCGCTTGCCGATGGGGTCGCTCATCAGTATTCTATGGTCATTGCTACACTTCATGGGGCAAAACGTGAAGTGATTGAGTTGGAGCCTGTGACGCTGCCCCCCGGTGCGCTATTGGTTGCACAAGGAACCGGGTGGGGCGCGGACGGAAAATCTATTCTGATAGGAGGGGCAATTGGGGTTTTTAATATTTACCGTTTTCGGTTAGATGACCGTCAATTGATACAGTTGACTGATAACCCCGCTAAAGATTTTGCAGCACACGAATGGAATCCACGCCTGTCGGTTTCGCCGCAGGGCCTCGTTCCAACGCGTTGGGGGGAGATTAAGTCTAACTTACACCATCACCGGGGGATTGGAAGGGCCTCAAACCTGCCCCTTCCCTAACCTATACAGAGAGTAATTAGTAATTGCGGTATCATGTCCTTTTTCACGGGTATGATACCGCTCTTTTGTGCTCATAAATCTATTTCTTCACAAACTGCTTCCCCGGCAGCTGCTGAACAATTCCTTTCAACTCAAGCATGACTAGCAGCGAAGAAACCCTTCCGATTGGCAGCTGCGTCACCCGCGTAATCTCATCAATATGGACGCTATCGGCATCCATTGCCGCCAGCACAACCTGTTCATCGGGAGTTAAATTGAGATTCGGTTTCGGTTGAGAGGTGGGTGTCAATTTTTCTTCGACCGGTTGAGGACGAGCAGCCTTGTCGGCCCGCTTTGAACCTTGATTCGGGCGGGGAGCGGGTTGGCGGGTTGCTTCGAGCGATTCCCCTCCCATGACTTTCGTGTAGTCTTGGGGTAACGCATCGAGTAGGTCATCAACGCTATTAATTAGCGTCGCCCCCTGATTGATAAGAGAATGCGTGCCTCGCGACACATTGGAAAAGATTTGCCCCGGCACAGCAAACACCTCACGTCCCTGTTCGGCGGCGTGACGTGCTGTAATGAGCGAGCCGCTCTGCTCAGATGCCTCAACAACAAGCGTGCCGAGCGTTAAACCACTAATCACACGATTACGTCGGGGAAAGTTTTTTCCGCGGGGTGGCATCGTCATCGGAAATTCGGAAATCAAGGCACCGGATTCAATAATTTCCGCTGCAAGTGCCCGATTCACTTCCGGATAGATAATACTCAACCCACAACCGAGCACAGCGATCGTGCGTCCACCGGCTTCAAGTGTCCCGCGATGCACACAAGTATCAATGCCGCGGGCGAACCCGCTCACAACCGTTACCCCGCGCTCTGCGAGTTGGTGGCTTAACTGCTGGCTTATCGTTTTGCCATATTCGGTTGGGCTGCGCGATCCAACGATGGCGATGCTCGGTGTGTCCGGTATGGGAAATTCGCCGATGACATAAAGCAATACGGGTGGATCATCAATCTGCTTGAGGAGCGATGGATAGGTGTCGTCGTTGATAGTGACGATATGGCATTGATGCTGATCGATTAGTTCAAGTTCCTGCGCGAGGGGGGCGCGCGATCTACCGTCGATCAGCTGTTGCCGAACATCGGGAGTCAACCCATCGACCTGGGCTAACTCCGCTGATGTTGCAGCGATCGATTTCTCCGCAGATCCAAAAGCTGCTAACAGACGTCGGATGGTATGATTTCCGATCCCCGGAATTAGGTTGAGATGAATAAGACTTTTCGTATCAGCGGATAACATAATATGTAAATTTTACTGTTCCGTTGCGGGCTGTGCTGCCGGTTCTTCGGGCGGCAGGGCATAGTACACTTGAATATCGCGGATCGGCTTAAAGATGTCAACCTCTGCGCCGCCTTCGCCTCTCGTCCTGCGCTTCTGCCCGCCTACACGCCGGGATTCCCATTTTTTGGGGACCTTCAGGCGCAACTTTTGGGTATGAATTGGCTCCGGTAGCTGGAGTTTGTACTGGTCTTGATAGTGATTCTTAACACTTCTAATCGTTTTCCATTCCCCGGCTTCATCTCCAACTTGGACTTCAAAGAATTCAAGTTTCCCTTTATCTGCTATCACAACAATGCGCTGAACGGGCTGCGGTTTTGCCCATGTAAGCGTTGCCTGCGTAAAGTTCTCCTCTTCTTCTTGGTCTGCCTTGGTGAGCATCGTCGTTTTCTCAATAATGAGTCTTGAGGTTTCCCCAACTGAAAATGCGTTATCATCATTCAGTTTTGGATCCTGACATTCCGCAAACGGAGCGATGTTCTGACTCCACTGTATTGGAGGACCACTTGTCCCCAAACACCCTAGCGTGGAAACCAACCCCAGTATTAAAAAAGTTACTCCGACAAAACGCATATCTTGCCTCCTGTGTTTTTATAGTAGATTTTAGAATTATTTAGACATTTCCAATGCACAACCAATCCCCTAAGTCCCTCTTATCAGGGGGGCCTTGGAAACTTCGCGTAGGTTAGAGCTATTAGTAAATGTCCACTTATTTCTCTGATTCGCTATAGTTAAGTAAAACGTGGAACTTGAGAAGCGATAATCTATCCATCACACCTCATCCCTATTAATCTTATTTCAACAGTTGATCAAGCTCTGCTTCGCTTTGATCCTGCGATCCCATTGGCTCTTCTGCATCTGCTGCTGTCGCTGACTGATAACCGTATAGCTCAATTTCGTAAATCTTGGCTGGTGCCCGGCGATTGCCGCTCGCCCAGAAGTTCCGTCTCCGTTGACCCCGACGCAGCGAGGCATCGTCGGTTGTGCCGAGCACGCGGACACGGATCTTGTCAGTGGGGAACGGTGCATTCACCGATAAGTCAATTGGGTTTGATGCAACATTATTAACCTCTTTGATGACTTGCCAATCCTCACTCCCCTTATCGGCATATACGGTGAATTTCTTCAAATTGTCCGAATGAATGACAACTCGGCGAATCACCTTTCTTTCGGGGAGCATGACGATTGCCTGCGAGGTTGGAGCGGGCCCGAAATTGTCCTGTGAACCTTCACGAAACGCCGTTTCCCCAAACGTCCTGATGTTGCCGTCAATCATCCTTGCGTTCGTTGCCCTTACCCCTGTTATCGAAGCATAATTTTCGCTCCACTCCTGCTTCGCTACAATTGCACAGCCAAGCAGTGCTAAAAAATAAAGACAGATGGGCAATAACCACAAATCACGATTCATCGCTATACCCCCTAAAAAAATAATGCGTAATACTTCATGCGGAGGTGACGAGTGAGGTGCTCATCCGATAAATCGGAACTTATTTTTCTCATTTTCTCACTCTCACACCTGTTCACTTTCAATTTTTACTGCTTCTACCTTTTGATAATCTTCCAAGTTGTTCCAGCCCGACTATCTTGAAGTTCAACGTTGAGTTGCTCTAACTGATCTCGGATTTTATCCGCCGTTTCCCAATCCTTGCGTTCCCTAGCGTCCTGACGCACCTCCAAAATGAGATTCATCAGTTGCTCTGTCAATGCTGCATGTTCATCGCTAGCAACTTCCTCTTCCGCGTATATGCCAAGCACACTACAGACCTCAACCAAACTTCTGTATGCTCGACTTAAAATGCTTCGTCTCTCAGCCGAAGAAAGAGCTTCGGTTGCAGTGAGAAATTGATTGACCTCGCCAACGCACTTAAAGATTGCTCCCAATGCTCCAGCGGTATTAAAATCCTCGTCCATTGCAAGTTCAAAGTCTTGACACATCGCATTGATAGATTGGAATAAGGCGGCTTCGGCATCGTTCACCGGCTCAGAGGCATCCGGGTCCGCATCTCGATAGGGTCTTAGGGCATCAAGACAATTATTCAACCGTCGAACAGCACTGCTCGATTCAGTCAAGCTCGTTGGGTTATAATCTAATGGATGGCGATACTGCGCGGAAATCAGAAAATGGCGAATCGCTTCAGGTGCATATTGCTGCACAGCATCGTGGACAAAGATGAAATTGCTTTCTGACTTACCCATCCGTCGCCCATCAATCTGCAAGAATGCCACATGCATCCAGTATCGAGCAAAAGTTTTGCCGGTCGCCACCTCGCTCTGGGCAATCTCATTTTCATGGTGTGGGAATATGAGATCATGTCCACCGGTGTGAATATCAATCGTTTCGCCAAGGTGTTTCATCGCCATGGCAGAACACTCGATATGCCACCCCGGTCTGCCCTTCCCCCAAGGGCTATCCCACCGCGGTTCTTCTGCTTTCGACCTTTTCCAGAGATCGAAATCCCGCGGATCCTCCTTGCGTTCATCAACCTCAACGCGAGCACCGGCAAGCAAATCCTCCGGCTTACGATGAGAGAGCTTGCCATATTCCGCAAAGTGATTGACGCGGTAATATACGTCCCCATCGATCTCGTAAGCTGCCTGCTTGTCGATCAGCGTCTGAATCAGGGTAATTATCTCCGAAATATGCTCAGTCGCTCTCGGATGAACATCAGCCGCACGAATCCCTAGGTTGCTTGAATCTTCAAAATAGGCATCCACATATTTCTGAGCAAGTTCAGAAGTCTCAATCCCTTGCTCATTGGCACGATTGATGATTTTATCGTCAATATCCGTCAGATTTTGAGCCATCGTGACGGCGTACCCTTTATATTCAAGATAGCGACGAACGATATCAGAAATTAGAAACGTGCGAGCGTTACCGATATGAAAGTAATCGTAGACAGTGGGGCCACAACTGTACATCAAAACTTCTCCCTCACGTAACGGCACAAATTCCTCCAACTGCCTTGTGAGAGAATTATAAATCTTTAATCCCATCAGTTTTCTTTCTAATTTAGGGCCCGATCCAATCGGGCACCGAGGCGTTATTCACTAACACCTACCTTAATTCACTAAGACAAACAACAGCTTCAGCAGCAGCGGCTTTTCCTTCGCCAATGAAACCGAGTCCTTCCGACGTTGTCGCCTTGACATTTACCCGATTGCTTGGAATACCTAGTGTCTCGGCAAGGCGTTGGCGCATCAAAGGAATATAAGCCGCCAATTTTGGGCGTTGCATGATTACCGTGCTGTCCACATTCTCAATTGCGTAATCTGCAGAAATCAATGTCCTCACTCTGCCGAGCAAGATTAAGCTATCAATTCCGGCATACACTGCATCCGTATCGGGAAAATGTTGACCAATATCACCCAGCCCTGCTGCCCCTAGTATTGCATCACAGATGGCATGGGTCAGTACATCTGCATCGGAGTGTCCAATCAAACCCAACTTGTATGGGATCGTTACCCCGCCGAGTATCAATTTACGATTTTCCCCCAATCGGTGAACATCGTAACCAATTCCTACGCGCATGCTAGTTTGTAGACTGTAGATGTCTATTATTCCTGATTTTTTTATCCGTTATTTATCAATGCTTCAGCAATAATCAGATCTTCCGGGGTTGTGATCTTCAGATTGCCATAGCTCCCCATGACACACTTCACTTTAAGTCCCAGCTGCTCGACCAGCGCTGCGTCATCGGTCAACTGAATCTGTTTACGCTGGGCATGTTGGTGGGCTTCGATCAATAAATCCCTCCGAAATACCTGCGGTGTCTGTACCGCCCAAAGTTGGTTCCGATCCGGTGTATCAACGACAAATCCGTCCCTATCGGTGATTTTGATGGTATCTTTGACAAGGACCGCGGCGACTGATGCGCCCCAATCTGCTGCCGCTTCGAGACAGGTAAAAATCATTTCATCGGTCACAAAAGGACGGACCCCATCATGCACGACGACGAACTCCGTATCCTCCGGAAGCACTTTCAAGCCGTTAAAGACAGAATCTTGGCGCGTTTTGCCACCGGGGACAAGCCCAGCAACCTTTTGGAAGTCGTACGGCTCGATGACAGCAGATCGGCAAACGTCAAAATCCATTTCATCGACAATCACAAAGATCGCATCGACGACAGTACTTTGATCAAATACGCCGATCGTATGCGAAAGGATCGGTCTGTCAAGAAGTTCTAGGTACGGCTTCTTAGTACGATGATGACCCATCCGGCTTCCGCGGCCAGCTGCGGGAATAAGAACGCACGTCCTCTGGTTCATCAGTGTCCATTTCATCAGTCTTCGTACGCGTAAAAATCATCCGACCAGCGGTTGTCTGCAATGTTTGAGTAACAATCGCATCAATTGTCTGTCCAACATATTGCCGACCATACTCAACAATGACCATTGTCCCGTCATCAAGATAGCCGACCCCTTGATTCGGTTCTTTTCCTTCACGAAGAACACGTACCTGAATAACCTCACCAGCAACGACGACCGGACGAACAGAATTCGCAAGCTCGTTGATGTTGAGCACCGTTACCCCCTGAAGTTCAGCCACTTTATTCAAGTTAAAATCATTGGTAATAATTTTCGCTCCTATTTCTTGAGCGAGATGGATTAACTTAGCGTCCACTTCTGGAACTTCGGGAAAATCTTCTTCTGTTACCTCAACATCAATGTCAGGATTGTTTTGCATCAAACGTAAAATCTCGAAGCCACGCCGTCCTTTGTTGCGACGAAGTAGGTCGGAAGAGTCCGCGATGTGTTGCAATTCATTTAAGACAAATCGGGGAATCACAAACACACCATCAATAAATCCTGTTTGGCAGATATCCAAAATCCGTCCATCAATAATCACACTTGTATCCAAGACCTTAATTGTCGGAGACTTGGATTGTATCCCATGTGTTGTGAGGGAAAACAGTGCAAAGGCATCTCGCCTGCGATAGACAATCATTGTCCCCGCATAAGCACACGAAAGAACAATGCCCCCCGTCAGTGCCGGGCTAATTGCGCCAGTTGTTGCTCGAATAATATAAATGATAAGACTGGCTACAATCAAACCGAACGTCAGTCCAGCGAAGCAGGCGAAAAAATCCCGTAGGAGCGGACGCGGAATTGATAAGTCAATTCCTACCAGAATGATAGTAGCAAAAAAACCGATAACACCTCCTATGACATCACCGATGATGAATCCCAACGCTGCACCAAACAATGTAAAAATGATGCGGATAATCCAAATTTGCACCCGAGCCACCCCCTTTCTTATAATAGTACACCTAGTACGTGGATAACTCAAACATCATATTGACAGTTCATAACGCCTCCTTTCTCATAGTAGTGCACTTAATGCCCCGTAAAGATCCTTGACACCAACCAAATCAATATCTTCCTTCAATTCTAAGCCTTTACGGTTGGACTCGGGGAAAACCGCGCGATTAAAACCTAACTTTGCAGCTTCCAGTATCCGTTTCTCAATATGCACAACGGCTCGAACTTCTCCACCTAGACCGACCTCACCAATGACAACAGTCCGCGGATCAATGGCTATATCTCGATGACTCGACGTTATCGCGATGGCGGCCCCCAAGTCAATACCGGGCTCATCAACACGCATCCCGCCCGTAATATTGACAAATACATCCGAATCACCAATGTCAAGCCCGATTCGCTTCTGTAGGACTGCTATTAACAGCGCAATCCGTTGGCGATCTACCCCCGCTGCCGTGTTGCGGGGAAAACCAAAGTTTGCAGGAGAAACCAAGGCTTGGAGTTCCAGCAGTAACGGACGGGTGCCCTCAATGCTCGACACCACCACTGATCCAGAGGTATTCTCCTGTCGCTCGCTGATAAACAACTCTGATGGATTCTTGACCTCGACAAGACCACGACTTAACATCTCGAAGATCCCGATTTCGTTGGTCGAACCAAATCGGTTTTTCACAGAACGCAGAATGCGGTAGATATGCTGCTTCTCACCCTCAAAATAGAGAACTGTATCAACCATGTGTTCTAAAACACGGGGCCCTGCCAGAGAACCCTCTTTCGTTACGTGTCCAACGAGGATAATTGGGATATTTTTGCTTTTAGCTATAACCAACAATTGCGCTGCGCTCTCACGAACCTGTGCTACGCTACCCGGAGCAGATTGTAAGCCGGGGAGGTAGACCGCTTGAATCGAATCAATAACAACCATACGAGGATCGACCTGTGTGATATGTGATTCGATCTGCTCCAAGTTATTTTCGCACAGAACATACAGTGAGTCAGAGGTGATGCCGAGCCGGTTTGCCCGCAGCTTTGTTTGGGCAACCGACTCTTCACCTGACACATACAGCACGCTCCCATAAACACGGCTCAACGCATTGCTCACTTGTAACAGTATCGTCGATTTACCAATCCCCGGATCGCCACCAATCAACACCACAGACCCCGGTACAATCCCACCACCAAGAACTCGGTCAAACTCATCAATCCCTGTGAGTTGCCGGTCTGATTCACTCGCACTAATCCGCGTAATAGGCGCAGGATCGCTTGCAGGTTGCGCTGCGAGTCGGGGATGCATAGAAACGGCTTCCTCAATTTCCTCAACGAAAGTGTTCCACTTATCGCACTCCGGACAGCGACCAAGCCATCTGATAGAGGAATGACCACATTCCTGACAAACAAACTGCCGACTCTCTTTTGCCATTTTAGGTATTCGTCCCAGTTTCTAAGCCAAATTACCAGTTTTTCGATAAGAACCGGAGTCCCGCTGTATAGCGGATATTACCCGATGTCAGATCCTCCGCGCCGATAATAATCTGTCCATTCGGAAAAAACCGCCATGCTACCTCCGCACCGAGTTCTGGGTTTTCGCTAGTCAGATGTGTGCTCTCTAAGCTAATACCAAGTCTCCGGGAGAGCAGCCACACATCAAATCCCACACCAACCTTTGATCGCATGAATCCAACGCGACCTCGTAGATTGTTTGTGAAGTCATAACCGTACTGGAAATCTATCTTTATCTCCTCTTCACGTGTTCCTAGGCCGAGTCGGTATCGCTGTCTATCCCGGGGCAATAGCAAGACACCTAACTCGTTGTGTAGACTTTCTTCAAGGCTTAAATACCTGAGTTCGTAATCCCAACCAAATTCAGGTATCTTGATTTGCTCCGAACCCTGATCTAACAACCGAGATAAATCCTGAAATGCGAGCATTGTCTCGTCTACCGTTTTCATCGTCCGCCGCATTTCATTGAGCGCGTCCGGTTCAGTCAGCAACTGAGCGATGCTGCCCTCTCCATGCTGCACAGTATGAAGCAGTTGATTCACATTATCACGCAGCCCATTCAATTCTTGGGTCGCACCAGTAAGGCTTTCGAGCAGTTGGTCAACTTTAGGTGTTTCAGTTGCAATGACCTCTTGGCTTTGTGAAATCAGATCCGAAATGCCAGTAGTCAATTCAGCGAGATTTTGATCTAACTGCTGGGACAATTGGCGAAAATTCGTAGCACTTGTTTGCAAGTCAACGATTATCTGTTCCACAGGGGAGGAGTTGCGATCTACCAAATCAAGTACCGATCGATTAATATCACCGATCTGACTGCTGATTAGTAAAGTATCGCTCTCTAATCTATCCATCAGACGATTGAACCGTTTATAGGTTTGCGCCAAGCGGAAATCGTTCTCTTGTGCGATACGATTCAGATTTTGTACAGCTTCCTCCGTAGCCCCAACTAGCTCCGTTAAAGCGCGGCTAGTTTGCTCAATGAGTGCTCGCATTTCCACGATGCTTACGCTAATGTTCTCTTGATTCGATTCCATAAACTGGTTCGCGGATTCAAGAAATTGTGTGCCCGCGCGAACAATGTGGTCTGCTCGCGTAGCGAGCTCCGAAAGGTCGAGCGGATCCTGGCCTGTCAGTGGAAGGTCTGTCGGTTTTAAAGTCGGATTCTCAACAGCACCATTGGTCAAATGAATATACGCCTCGCCCACAAAACCGATGACACCAACTTTTACCAGACAACCTTGCCGGAGCCTTTGAAAGGCATCCTTGACCCGCATCTGAACCTCAACGCGAGTTCCGTCTTCATTGAGATCAACACTCGTGACTTTGCCAACCTGCACACCGGCAAGTTGAACCTTTGCACCAACGCGGAGATCGCCGGCATTATTAAAGTTGACCCGTAACAACTCGCCACTCACACTCCAAGGAGAGTTAGCAGCATTCACTATCAAAATCACAAGGAGAGCAATACCGATGATAACAACAAGTCCCACCTTGAGCTGTACACTCCACGCCCCCATCAATCACCTCACCTACCATTGTCAGTTCTGATCATGGTTTTCATGACCGATAAATTGCTGTAAAACCGGGTTATCAATCTTCCAAATTTCATCTGGGGTTCCGTGAGCAATTACTTGACCTTGGTGGATCATTGCCATCCTTGTCCCGACTGAAAATGCACTCTCCATATCGTGTGTCACAACAACAGAAGTCACTTGGAGCTTCTGATGCAGATCGCGTATGAGTCGGTTGATTTCTAAGGCTGTAATCGGATCCAAGCCTGTTGTCGGCTCATCGTATAGTATCACTTCCGGATTGCACGCAATAGCGCGGGCGAGCCCGACCCGCTTTCGCATACCCCCACTCAGTTCTGCCGGTCTCAGGTGCTGGGTGCCATCAAGCTGGACTAAATGCAATTTTTCGGTAACAACGTCGGCAATTTCACGTTTACTGAGTTTCATATGCTGGGAAACCATAAACCCAACATTTTCCTCAACTGTCATCGAGTCAAAAAGGGCAGCTGATTGGAAAAGCATACCGAGCTTTCGACGGGTCCGGTTCAAGGCTTTGCGTGGGAGCTTGGTAATATCTTCGCCATCAATCCAGATTTGTCCCTGATCCGGCTTCATTAACCCGGTAATCATTTTGAGCAGTACACTTTTCCCACATCCACTCTGTCCCATAATGACCAATGTCTCGCCACGCGGGATGTAAAGCTCAAGCCCGGTGAGAACCTCTTTGTTTTCAAAGTTTTTCCAAAGATCTTCAATCCAAATCATTTCACTTACCGTAGAGTCACGGCACAGTTAGACGACGAACATAACGCTGATAAAACTCGTCCTTTATTTCGTTCTGCCGGCTATTGCAACCCCCAAACTGTAAAAAGCAGATGGTTCAAAAAAGCATCCAGAGCCAAAATGGTAACTAACGACGTTACCGCTGAACCGGTTGTGGATTTGCCAACCCCTTCGGCACCGCCTGCTGCGGAGATTGTAAACCCTTTATAGCAGCCTATCGAAGCAATCGCCATCCCAAACGCTGATGCCTTAACAAGACTGATAACAATGCTGTTGATAAACAAATTTGCTTGGGCTAGTTTAAGAAAAAAGAGACCATTCATATCAAACAGAATAATAGCTGCGAGATAGCCCCCAGCAATGCCAAAAACAATCGCAAAAAGGGTCAGGATCGGCAACATGATTGCACAAGCGAGAAAACGGGGAACGACGAGATATTTGACAGGGTTAGTTGCCATCACCTCAAGGGCATCGATCTGTTCGGTCACTTTCATGGTCCCCAGTTCCGCTGTAATCGACGCACCAATCCGCCCGGCAAGGACAAATGCAGTGACCATCGGGCCCAACTCTTTAACAACAGATACAGTGACAAATTTACCTAGTGTGCCCTCTGCTGAAAGCTGGATAAGTTGATGGTATCCCTGTGTCGCCAATACCATGCCAGTAAAAAGTCCAGAAATCAGCACGACTGATATCGAATTGACGCCAATCAAAAACAACTGATGAACCAGTAGTTTAAGTTGAAATGGAGGCCTAAAGGCTAAAGACCAAGTCTCCCACACCAGTATGGTAGCGTTCCCAAGCCCAGATATACCGTTTAAGGCTCGACTGCCCACAAAATCGATAGCGCGAACTAAAAAACTACGCGAATCATATAGGGTCTGGCGTTGGATAGGGGATTGGTCATTCATAGGGGGACACACGGGATAAAGGTTGCAAAAAACTTAAGAATGTCTACATCAGGGACTTAACTACTCTATCTCTACTGATAGGACATGTTGGCAAACCGCATCTGTGTTTTATTAAATTCTAATCTGACTATACCTGTGGGTCCATTGCGTTGCTTTTTGATAATCAGATCGGCAGTTCCTTGGTCATCCGCAGCTTCATCATAATAGTCCTCTCGATACAAGAATGCGACTAAATCGGCGTCCTGCTCAATAGCACCAGATTCTCGTAAATCGGATAATAGCGGCCGTTTATCCGGACGCTTCTCTACCTCACGGCTCAGTTGCGAACACGCGATAATCGGTGTATCCAATTCCCAAGCAAGGGTCTTGAGCGCACGAGAAATATCCGAAATCTCTTCTACCCGTCCAGAATATCGACCCGAACCACTCAACAGCTGCAAATAATCAACGATAATTACTGCAAGATTGTCGTGTTCCCCTTTCAAACGGCGCCCCTCTGCACGCAGTGTCTGTACAGTTACCCCTCTTGTATCATTAATAAAAATCGGCACCGCCATTAAGCTACTGACCGCCTGTGTCAAGCCTGTCCAATCTTCGCCTGTCAAGTTGCCAGTACGAAGATGACTGAAGTTAATTTGGGCTTCAGCAGCCAACATCCGCAATAACACCTGCTGCGTGGGCATTTCAAGACTGAATATTGCAACTGGTAATTCTTGCTCAATAGCAATATTCTGAGCCATATTCAGTACTAATGTACTTTTGCCCATGCTCGGTCGCGCCGCAATAATAATCAAGTCACCACGTTGTAACCCCGAAGTCATTAAATCAAAATCGGTAAAGCCTGTCGGTATACCGACATATTGGTCCTGTTTATGGAAGAGTTTCTCAATCCCTGCCAAGGTTTCCTTGACAATAGAACCAACTGATACAAATCCTTGGTCATCATCTGCTTGACCGAGACGAAAGACTCCTTCTTGGGCTTGATCCAGTACCTCCCGGAGTTCCTGATCTTGGTCACGCGCCAAACTGCTGATCTGCTCGCCTGTCTGCACTAACTGCCGACGTGTCGATTTCTCCCGAACAATCTGTGCATAGAACTCGGTGCTTTCCGTTTCAACAATCCGGGCTTGTAGATCATAAAGATACAGATCTCCACCCGCTCGATTGAGTTCGTTTTTTCTTTCGAGTTCATCCGACACAAGTAGCGGATCCACCTTGTTATGACGCTCATAAACCGCAAGAATCGCCCCATAAATGAGCTGATGATCCGCAGTAAAAAAAACCTCCGAAGTATGACCGAGAATAGCAATTACGCGAGGAATCACTGCACTATCTACCATCATTGATCCAAGCACAGCTTGCTCCGCGTCTCTGTCGTGAAGGGGTTCCGTAGTTTTGGTATTCATCGCTCAACCCCGGAGTTTAGGACTGGTGAAGGCTGTTCGTCAAGACGACTCTTCACGAACAACAACAATCTGAATATCTGCGGTAACGTCAGCATGAAAGCGGATGGGAACCGTGAAAACACCTAGTTCTCTAATCGGTTCATCTAGTTCAATATTTCGACGATCCACTTCAATATCCTGGCTCGCTAGCGCATCTGCAATATCCATCGAGGTGATAGATCCAAAAAGCCGATCGTTTTCCCCAGCGCGTCTTTGGATTGTACACGTTACTTCTGCGATACGGCTTGCGAGTTCTTCAGCCCTTACTTTCGCTTTTTCACCTTGAGCTGCGAGTAACTGCCGTTCATGTTCAAGCATCCGTCGGTTTTTCTCTGTTGCTCGAACTGCAAGTTGCATGGGGATGAGATAGTTACGTGCATAACCGTTGGCAACTGTTAAAATGTCCCCTTCATCTCCAAGCGTTTCAACTCTTTTTTTCAGAATAACTTCCATAAAATGCCTCTCAATTTTTATGACCAAGCACATTTACAATGTGAGTCGGAAAACTATCATGCATAGTCTTGCACCTATAATATCTACTGTTGTGTTGTAAAAGGTACTAAGGCAATGTTACGTGCCCGCTTGATGGCTCGTGTTACCTCCCTTTGATGCTTCGCACAGTTTCCCGAAACCCGTCGCGGCAGAAGTTTACCGCGGTCCGTCATAAAATTTCTGAGTATTTCAATACTCTTATAATCAATGAAATCTACCTTATCCATGCAAAATCGACACCGTTTACGACGGCCCCTTCGATAGGGAGCTTCACGGCTATCCCTTAAGTTGTCACGAGTATCTCTTGATCGGTTATCTCTTGATCTTGTGTCACCACGTTGTTCCCTTGCCACAATTTCGGTCCTCCAATTTGTAATACAGAAGAAAAGCGGGCATTGACCGCGCCCGCTTTTCATTCCTAATGTTCGTTAATTTTATACAACGGTTAATTTCAGAAAGGAATGTCGTCGTCAGTCGTAGACGGTTCCTGCTCCCCGGAAAATTCGGGCGATGAGGGCATCGATCCGGGTGAGGCTTGATCGTAAGCACCACCACCGTCGCCATCTTGCCTGCCGCCGATAAACTGGAACCGAAACGCTCTAACCTTGAGTCGGCTCCGCTTCGTACCATCATCCGCTTCCCAAGAGTCAAATCTGAGACTTCCATCAACAAAAACAGGTCTACCTTTTTGTAGATATTCATTAGCGATCTCGGCTTGCCTACCCCACGCTTCTATATCAACAAAACAGACCTCTTCTCTCTTTTCGCCAGTTTGCCGGTCAGTGTAGGTTTCGCTCATAGCTAGTCCAAAATTTGCAACTGCTGCTCCGCTAGGAAGATATTTCAACTCTGGATCGCGGGTAAGGTTTCCCATGAGTATAACCTTGTTGTAGCTTGCCATGATTATTGTCTCCTTATGCTTCGGCTGATACTATACTTCATCAACCCCATCAATAGCATTAAAAGTATTTATCCTCGTCTTCGCTCTCAATATCTTTAAAAGAACGAGCATCTGTCGAATCGTTTCTTTCTTCCTGTGTTGCCGACGGATGGCTCGGAGTAGGTGTGGTTAGATCCCCTTCAAATTGCACAACGATATGCTTGATAATCAGTTCCGTAATTCGATAGTGACCATTCAGTTGAGTTACAAACTCAGGGCTACTTTCAAACACGATAAGCACATAATAGCCATCATTGTGCTGCTTAACTGTATAAGCAAGCCTTTTCTTCCCCCATGGATCTAACTTTAGAACCTTACCTCCACCAGATTCGATAGCCGTCTTGACGCCTTCAATAACGCCATTTGTTTGGCTTTCATCTAGATCTGGGTTAATAATAAAAATGGTTTCGTATTGACGCAATGCTCTCGTACCTCCCTTTGGACGAATGGCTCCAATCTAAATTTTGACTGATATTTACTCGCAGGGAAAAAATCTCCTGCATCCCCCTCATAATAACAATACCAAAATTCATAATCAGTCAATTATGGAGCAGAGATTAGTTAGATTATACCATAATTCGATTGCTTTATCAACCGTTTTTAGTTGGACGTCGGGCAATCCGACGTAAATATTATGTAGGGCTTTGGCATACAACAATGTCAATCTAATCGTAGCTACAAGTTTCCTAACCTGCATATCCCATGGATTCGGCACTCCCAATATCATTGAGGTCAACCCCTGCACTATAATAGAAGTTATCCCCAAGTACTAATTGCTCAATTGTCTAATTTCTATAACAGATAGGACTATGCTCAAAACCCTGTAGTTCGGCGATTTATCGCCGTAGAATACAATTTCCAACGCATGGCGAATCGGGCAGACAGCATCAAGGAACTCATAGGGAACAACGATTGTTGTTCCCTACTGAAGGACGTAACCCGTAACAGATGTGATTCCCCTAGTTGAACGCAGAAGTATCTAATAAAGTCTCTCGTGAAGCAAGATTCCACCGGGGAAAAATGAGAAAATGGCATCCGATTCTAGGTGAATTAGAGTAAAAGCGGATTCCTGTGGACAACATCGGGTACATTGACTATAATTTGTGGGTGGCTGTGACAGCATGGTAGCATACCATCCTTAGTCGAAAGGAGCACCGAACAATGTTATCCAAAATCTGTTTCCGCCTTAGTATTGGGGTTTTGTTCATTACTGCAATCGGTTGCCAAATCCAAACGTTACAAAGCCCGATCTTTGAGCCACCCCCAGAGCTCAAGAATTTTGCGCTTCTCAGTAAGGGCGCAGCCGCCGATGCTTCACAACACATACCCAACCATCTACCCGAAGAGGTCATTGATGGGGATACCTCTTCCGAAACATGGGAGGAAGGCAGCGGGTGGGGATGTACTTTGGAACATCTACGCACTTCAGATCTAAACAGACGACCCTATGTGCAAATCAATCTACCCGAACCTGTTGATATCAGGCGAGTTGTTATGTACACAATCAATTCTGAACAGTACCCTGCTGCAAGGTACGGTCTCAAAGACTACCGGATTGAATATTGGCACGGAACGGGCTGGGGATTGATTCCAACAGGGGATACGAAAGATAGACAATACACCGCAAGGGATAACATCAAAGGGAAACGTGTGCACGATATTCGTGGCAAGTTGTTTGCCCAACACATCCGCCTTGTACCCGTGTCAACAAACGATACAGAGCGGGTTTATCAATATATGTCGCGACAAAAACCTGTTTATGAAGTCGAAGGGTTTGCGCGGCTCATGGAATTAGAAGTGTGGGGATATCCAATAGCAACGGGTCAGACAGCGCAGAAGTTGGCTCAAGCCCTCGCCCCACAAGCAGAGGTGCCATCGAATGACGAGGAATTGATAAGGAGGGTGTTGAAGCAATATGAGGAGGGATACGACAACGCCAATCTTGAGAAGGTCATGTCCTGCTTCGCGCTAAACTACAATTCCAACGGGCGAACATATAATGATATTCAAGCCAGAGCCACCGATTTTTTTCAAAGGCATCATCAGATCAACATGACACTGACAGAGATCAACATTCACCGGAATGTAATTGATGATACTGCCGTTGTCAACGGAATCTACACACTCCAGTATACACCGAAAGATAATGGAAAAGCCGAACAGACCTCTGGTGCTCTTTCATTGGTCTTAGCAGACACAGAGGAGGGGTGGCAAATCATCCGCGCCAACTAGCCAGTGAGGAAACTTTCCTACTTCGTTACGGACTGTAGCCTTCATCGTCCCGGTAGGGCGCAAGAACATCATCAACAGTAAGGGGTTTGGGGAACCACGAGACAACTTTGCATAGTACCTCATCAAGTAAAGCATCAGGACACGAAGCCCCTGCGGTCAGAATAATATCAACAGGACTGTTATCAGGAGAGTGCATCGGAAGCCAATCGGTCGTTTCGCACACAGATTTTGCGTGAATGTCCCAGTGGCGAATCGACCAAGGCGATTTGATCTCCCCGGCGTCGCAGACGAAGTACGTCGGCATTTTAGCTTCACACAACTCGACAAGGTGGCTCGTGTTAGAGGAATTGTACCCACCCACCACCAACGCTAAGTCGCCCCGGTCTTCAATGAGAGCGAGCGTCGCGTCTTGATTCTCTTTAGTCGCATAGCACAGCGTATCCTTAGTATCGGCAAAATGTTCGTCAATATGTTCCTCGCCGTACCGGTCTACCATCGCCCCCCGAAGTAGGTCTGCGATCACCTGTGTCTCGGTCGCCAGCATTGTGGTCTGATTGACAACACCGATACGCTTCAGGTCGCGATCCGGCTCAAAGCCGGGGGAGTAGCTATCCGCGAAATATTCAAAGAAAAACGCTCGGTCAGCTTCACCGCATATCACTTTAGAAAGGTTCTTAGCTTCAGTCAGATTCAGTACAACTACCACAGGTGCTCCCGATTTCGCATGGGAAAAGGTCGCTCGCGTTTCCTCGTGGTATCGCTTGCCGTGCACCACGATTGTGTAATTCTGCTTGCCAATCTCTTCGCTTTTCTTCCACACCTTTTCCACAAAAGGACAAGTTGTGTTGTAAGCGTAGGGATTGATACCACGCTTATTCAGTTCAGATTGTATTTCCAGTGTTGTACCGAAGGCAGGCACAATAACCACATCTCTAGGCGTCAATTCATCGAAAAGAATTAATTGCTTGCCCGACGTTTCACAGAGGAACCGCACCCCCCGCTCACGGAGATCGGCGTTGACATGAGGATTGTGAATTATCTCAGACAGCAGAAAGATCCGTTTACCCGGATTTTCGTTTAGTGCCCGGTAGGCAATTTCGATTGCGTTCTCCACGCCATAGCAGAACCCAAAATGACGTGCAATTTTGAAACGCACCGGACCAAAGTCCAAGATGGAAGGCGCAAGGTCACGCTTGCGAGGGTCGCTCCCCCGGCGCGCTTGCTTCACCACAGAAATGATAGGACTTCGATAGAAAAGGGGGACGTTAAATTCTCTCGGCATTTCTCACCGTGTCATTCACCGAAAACCTTCGTAATCTCGTCCGCTTCAAAAATCGGGAGTGGACAACGTTGGCTATCCGTCTCGATCCAGCAACCGCTTTCCGGCGGTAGCAACCGACCAATAATCTGACAGGGAATATTGCGTTCAGTAACCGCTGATACAATCTCGTCGCTTTTCGTGGGATCCGCCGCAATCAGCAACGCCCCAGAGGAGATAACTCCTAGCGGATTCAGATCCGATTCACGACAAAGTTGCGCTGTTTCATCCGATATGAGTAGCGCATCCTGCCAGACAACCACTCCCAAGTTCGCAGCATGTGCAAGCTCGTGGATGGCTGTCGCGACACCGCCTTCCGTTGGATCGTGCATTGCATGGACACCACCCGTTTCAACAGCAATCAGTGCCTCTTCCAACACTGAAATTCCCGGTGAGGTCAAATACTGCTTTGCCCGATTAAGAAAAGCGGGAGAAAATTTCGCCAACAGATCGGTTTCACACTCACGGGCGATGATTGACGTGGCTTCAATGCCAAGTCCTTTCGTTAATATTAAATCATCCCCCGCCTGCGCCCCCGATGATACGATTAGCTTGTCCTTGGCGACTTCACCGAGCATCTGCCCAATGACAATAGGTCGGTCTAAGCCGTAAGTAATTTCAGTATGTCCACCGCACAGGGTAATGTCAAAATGATTACATGCAGCGTTAATCTGTTCCATGATGCGGCGTACCGACGCTTCAGTTGTCCGGTTTTCCGGTAGAAGAATCGTCGTCAACAGCCATTTTGGAACTGCCCCCATCGTTGCAATATCGTTGCTGTTGACACAGATAAGATACCAGCCAATCTCATCGGTTGCAAAGGTAATCGGATCCGTTTTAGCAACCAGATACGACTCGCCGAAGTCTATTACAGCAGCATCCTCCCCAACTTTCGGTCCAACAACGACGCGAGTATCCCGATCCGGTTGAGGTAAAAGCTGCTCCAACAGATCAATCTTGAGTTTTCCGAGGGGCAACACCATTGGTGTGAATCCTGTTAAGCGGTGAGGACTTTTCGACCTCTCGCACGACGTTGAGAGAGAATCTTCCGGCCATCCCGCGTAGACATCCGTTTGCGAAAGCCAAACTTATTTTTTCGTTTGCGACGGTGAGGTTGATATGTACGCTTCATCAGTACCTGCTCCTAACTAATTTTAGTTTTTTAAACAATCAACTCAAAGCGAAAGAATGATAGTCTATTAGGTTAGGATTTGTCAAGATTTTTTCCCATCAATAGATCGGATTTTGGCTTGATTTTACATCATGTTTTATGATATACTACAGTGGGTTTTCTGACGGATAGAAACTAAATCTAATCCCGTCTTACTATAGGTAAATAATTTGTGGATAACCTGTGGATAACTTGTGATTAGAGCAGATAATTTTTGCCCTTCAAGTAGCGTGCTGTTAATTTTGTAGTCACGATTTTTTCCTCATTTTGGTTTCCAGTTGTTTAGTGGACAAACTTGTTAGGGAACCCAACTTTTTTCTATCAATAGTTGATTGCTATATAGCTTGAATTCCCCTGAAGGAACCCTCCAATTATTTAGGAATTAATATAATGCGGTATACCCCGGATCAAATCTGGTTGAAAATTCTGTCTGAGTTGGGCGACACCATCCGTGAAGATGTTTATCTCCGTCAAGCTAAACCAATGGCTCTCACAGAAAGTGAACTGACAGTTTCAGTTCCGAGTGTGTATACACAGGAGCAAATTGCCAGCCGTTTTCTTTCTGATGTCAACGGTCTCTTAGAGAAACAGATTGGCGCGAACTGTCGGCTCAAAATCATTGCTGCACAGCCAGACGGAAAAAGGCAACCTGAACCTTCGATCTCATCTACCCCGGCTGCTGCGCCTGATGATGATCCTGCCCCTTCGACTGATACAACCCTTAATTCCGAATATACTTTCGATCGGTTCGTCGTAGGGACCGGCAATCGCTTGAGTCATGCGGCATCACTTGCTGTATCGGATGACCCCGGGAACACTTACAACCCCCTTTTCATCTATGGCGGTGTCGGCTTGGGCAAGACGCACCTTCTACATGCAATCGGAAATCGAATCCAAGAGATTCATTCCAAGCAGAAGGTGCTCTACATATCTTCTGAAACCTTCATGAATGAATATATTGACTCTATCATCAATCGCACAACCGCCTTCGATTTCCGAAGCAAATATCGTACGGTCGATGTGCTCCTTATTGATGACATCCAATTTTTACAACGTAAGGAGGGGACTCAGGAAGAATTTTTTCATACTTTTAATGAACTTCACCAAAATTCAAATCATATTGTGATGACAAGCGATCGGCCACCGAAAAACCTTGAAACCGTCGAAGAACGATTACGCTCTCGTTTTGAGTGGGGAATGGTTGCCGACATCAGTCCACCACAATTTGAAACAAGGATTGCTATCCTTCGCCAGAAATGCGAAGATCAAAATTTGGAAAATGTCCCCGACTCCGTTTTAAGCTATATCGCCGAGGTGATTCAAACAAACATTCGGGATCTGGAAGGCTCTCTGATTCGGGTTGCCGCAGAAGCAAGCCTTTTCAATGAGGAGTTGACAGTCGATTTTACCCGTAATGTGCTTGGCAGCGTTACGCCACCACCTCCCCGAATAAACTCTCAAGCTATCACAGCAGAAGATATTCAAAAAGCGGTAGCAAGCCATTTTCGCCTCAAAATCAGCGACCTCAAATCCTCTACACGCACAAAAACGGTCGTTGTGCCCCGACAAATTGCCATGTATCTTTGCCGTCAACTAACCAACCTTTCCCTGACGGAAATTGCAGAGGCATTTAGTAGGGAAGTCCATACAACGGTATTGCACGCTAACAACCGAATTGAGGAAAACCTCCGAACAGATGCGGAAATTTATCAAACAATTAACTTTTTAATCGAAGACATTAAAGAATAGAAATATATTTGTTAAATCGTTAATGTTCATAACTTGTGTATAACTCGGTTCATAACTTGTGTATAACCTGTTTGTGGAATGTGTGTAACTTAGGTGTGTTTATAACTTGTGTATAACTATAGAAGTTATGAACATGTTATGAACGGGGTTCCGTTCAGTCGTGGCGCGGGTTTAGGGGAGTTATACACATATGCACAGGGCCTACTACTACTATTAATTAATATATTAATTAATAAGAAAAGAAGTAAATAAGGAATGCAAACATTATTTGTCGAAAAGTATTTATGAAGATTTAACTTAGAAAACATAATTCTTTAGGAGAAAGAACATGCAATTAGTTTTTGCAAAAGAAGACCTTTTTAGATGTATTCAAGTATTACAAGGAGTAGCTGCTGGAAGGAATACGCTTCCAATATTATCGAATGTCCTAATTCGTGCAATGGACGGACAAATCGAAATTGCAGCAACCGATCTTGAAGTTAGCATTCAGACCGTTGTTCCCGGTACTATCGTTGAGGAAGGTGCCATTACCGTATCGGCAAGAAAGCTGTCTGAAATTGTACGCGAGTTGCCAGACCAAGAAATAAGGCTTTCGACAACGGCAAACGATCGAATCGAAATTACCTGTGGGGAAGGCGTTTATAAAATCATCGGACTCCCTGATGATGAGTTTCCAGAGCTTCCCTCAATTACGGGAGCGTTTTTCACTATTGATGGTGAATTGCTCTGTTCAATGATTGATAAAACCGAGTTTTCTGCTTCCACCGAGGAAACGCGATACTTCTTGAATGGACTATATTTTGATCTGACCCCCGAAATAACGCAGATTGTCGCAACTGATGGACGACGCCTTGCTGTTGCATCTAGTGATACACTGATGCCACCACCTCAAGAACCGATAGGCGTTATCGTTCCACTCAAAGCGGTCCGGGAGATTACCAAAACCTTTGCAGAATCAGCGGAGGTTAAAGTCTGCTTGCTAGAAAACCAGATTATTTTCGCTGATGATGATTCTACTTTGACCTCTCGATTGGTTGAGGGAGAGTATCCCAAGTACCAACAGATTATCCCCAGCGATAACGAGATTCACCTGACACTTAATGTTGACAAAATGTCGGGAGGACTGAGACGAGTAGCACTGTTATCCAACCCGAAAACCTACTCGATTCGTTTGGACGTTCAGGACGGCAAAGTGAGAATCTCTGCCAAGACACCCGAACTTGGGGAGGCGTATGAAACGGTAGATGTCACAAGTGGAGATGGAGAGATCCAGATCGCTTTTGATGCGCGCTTCCTCGTGGAAGCTGTAGGACATATCCAAGCCGAAGATTTCCGTTTGGAACTCAAAGATTCCCTCAGTGCGGCTGTCTTAAAGCCTGTTGGCGATGATGGGCACCTTTGCTTAATCATGCCGATGCGGCTTGAGTCATAACAGTTTCTAAAGCTAAAGAATAGGGATTCTTTCGGAGTGGCTTCTCTTGCTCTCTTATAGGTAATCTGTGTTTGCTTACCACTTAAGTGGCAAATCAAAACCGATTATCCCCGTTTTGATTACCGGCCCAAGTGTGAGAAGACTCATAACAGAAATGCGATTAAACCAACTTGTGTTGCGTAATTTTCGTAGTTATGCTGATTGTGAAATCGAATTCACCGATCGAGTGAACCTGATTGTTGGGGAAAACGCGCAGGGGAAAACAACACTACTAGAAGCAATCTATTTTCTCAGCACGGCGAAATCACACCGCACCTATCCTGATAATGAATTGATACGGCACAGCGAAAGTTGGTTTTACCTCAAGGGGGAGATTGCGGCTACAGATGGTTTGCAGCCGAATCCGGAACCCCACGATCTACAGCCATTAAGCTTGATGACGGTTGAAGTCTCAAACGAGTTGAGTGGCAAGAAACGTTTCAAGTTCAATGGGGTTATTCAGAAAAAACTTTCTCAGTGGATTGGTCAGTTCAACGTTGTTTTTTTCTCCCCTGAATCACTCACTTTAGTCAAAGGTTCACCCGCAGACCGGCGGCGTTTTATAGATCTTTTGATTTCCCAAATCAATTCAGGGTACTTGAATTCTCTCCAAAACTACCAATTTGCGCTCAAGCAGCGCAACGAATTGCTGAAACAAATTCGATCGAAACAGGCGAGTCCTGACTTCCTCGATCCGTGGGATGATATACTCATTGCTGAAGGAATCTCTATCATCCAAACGCGCGTGAGAATTTTTGACCAATTAAAGGCTTATGTTCAAGCCAAGCACGCCGAATTGACAGGAAACCGTGAGATACTTGAATTGAAATACCAACCTTCTCCTGAAAAGATTGATGATGCGATAGAGCAAGAGGCGACAGAACTATTTCGCAAGGGGCTACAAGCTTCCCGATCTTACGATATTCTGCGCGGGATGACTTCGGTGGGCCCCCACCGGGACGATTTCAAATTAATATTGGAATCGCAGTCTGCCGGAGCGATGTATTTTCAGGAAGCAAAAGCTTTTGGATCGCAGGGGCAACAACGAACAATTGCTTTAGCCCTCAGACTTGGGGAGTTGGAATTAATACGTGAAACCACAGGTAAAACTCCTATCGTTCTATTGGATGACGTTTTCTCAGAATTGGATGAGGAGCGTTCGTCCTTTTTATTTAATTTGCTCGGACGATTGAATGCACAAACATTTATCACTTCAACGCGGCAGGAGGCATGGGTGCCGGAGCTAGGGGATTGCCGCGTATTTACGGTGCATGATGGACAAGTCAACTGAGAAAACAGAACGAATCGATCTGCTTCTTGATGGGCTGATTCGAGATTATGGATTGGATCACAAAGTTCTTGAAGCACAAGTCTTTGCCGCTTGGAAAGGAGCGGTGGGGGGGCTGATTGCTCGCAACACACAGCCGATTTCACTCGTTAATGGGAAATTAACAGTTTATGCCTCCGCTCATGTCTGGGTCAACGAACTTCAGATGTTGAGAGGGCAAGTGATTCCCAAAATCAATAAAGTTGTTAGTTTTCCTGCGGTAAAAACATTGGAATTTTCTGTCAAGCCGATTCATTCGTCAAAATCTTCAAAAGGTCAACGTTTTCACCGTCCAAAACGTCTTAAATTAGAGACTGTTGAATTAGATACAGAGACATTAAAACGCATTGATGAGACCGTCGCATCGGTCGAGGATCCAGATCTGAAAGCGCACTTAAAGCGACTCTTTATCAAACAGAGCCAACGCGCTTTAATTGAAGATGAGTAATAGAGGTTAGTAACAGAAGTTGATGAAAGGGGTAGATATATGAGGAAGGCTTCTTACACAGCGAAAAATATCCAGGTACTTAAAGGATTAGAAGCGGTTCGCAAACGTCCTAGTATGTACATCGGTAGCACTGGACCCACAGGGCTACACCACCTGATCAAAGAGTTAGTCGATAATTCAATTGACGAAATCTCTGCCGGTTTCGGATCGAAGGTTGAAGTCACCCTCCACGCCGACGGCAGCGCAACGGTGCGTGATGAAGGACGCGGTATTCCAGTTGGTCGACATGCAAGTGGCGTTTCTGCATTACAAGTTGTTATGACGACATTGCATGCCGGCGGGAAATTTGACGGACGCGCAAGTTCTGGATATAAAACCGCTGGCGGTCTGCACGGCGTAGGTGCTTCTATTGTCAATGCCCTATCGGAATGGGTTCATGTCCAGGTTAGGCAAAATGGGAAAGTACATCAGCAAAAGTATGCGCGTGGCATCCCCTCGACAAAGGTTGAAGTTGTCGGCACGAGTAAAAAAACAGGTACAACGACAACCTTCATGCCAGATTCAGAAATCTTTGAAACCATTCACTTCTCACATGATGTCTTAGCAGAGCGTCTCCGCGAATTTGCGTTTCTCAATCGTGGTATCAAAATTGTCTTCAAAGATGAGCGACTCACTGAAGACGGTAAGGAGAGGGAAACCCGTGTGTTTCAGTACGCGGGCGGTATTTCGTCATTTGTCCAATATCATAACCAAAACAAAGAGGTTCTCCACAGAGATCCCGTTTACATAGAGGGACTCAGAGACGATGTTTCGGTCGAGATTGCGCTGCAATTCAATACTGGTTATTCCGAAAATCTCTTTTCCTACGCCAATAACGTCCGTACACCGGAGGGTGGATTTCATGAGAGCGGTTTCAAAAGCGCGTTCACACGGACTTTCAACGCTTATGCTAAGTCTTATGATTTGCTAAAGAATGTAAAGATCAATTTGTCGGGTGAGGATATTCGTGAAGGAATGACCGGCGTTATTAGCGTCAAAGTCCCTGATCCACAGTTTGAAGGACAGACAAAACAAAAATTGGGTAATACCGAGGTCGAGGGGATTGTGCAGACGCTCGTCAATGAGAAGTTAAAGACCTATCTGGAGGAAAACCCAAGCGTTGCTAAAAAGATTATCCAAAAGAGCATTCAAGCTGCACAAGCACGAGATGCCGCTCGAAGAGCACGGGAAGTCATCCGCCGCAAAGGGGTATTGGATTCCGCATCAATGCCCGGCAAACTTGCCGACTGTTCCGAACGAGACCCCGCCCTATGCGAAGCATTTCTCGTCGAAGGCGATTCAGCCGGTGGGACAGCAAAGCAGGGACGCGACCGGCGTTTTCAAGCAATACTGCCCTTGAAGGGAAAAGGCATTAACGTTGCCAAGGCGCGCTTAGATAAGATTCTCAAGAATGATCAGATTATTGACATTGTTACTATGCTAGGAACGGGGATCGGTCAAGAAGATTTTACGATGGAAAAGCTGCGCTATAATAAGGTGATTATCATGGCTGATGCTGATGTTGATGGCGCACATATCCGAACCTTGCTCTTGACCTTCTTCTTCCGTCAGATGCCTCAACTGATTCAGGACGGACATCTGTACATTGCTCAACCACCACTGTATCAAATCCGGAAGGGCCGTCGTGCCCAATACCTCCAAAGCGATGAACAAATGAGTGATTATCTCATGGAAGCTTCGATGGAAAGCGCGAAATTGACCAACAGCCGGCGTGCTAGACCGTACACAGAAAAACAGTTTCGCACAATTCTTGAGACCATCCGAAAAATTGAGAGCTCATTAAGCGAGTTAGGGCGAAAAGGGATTGATACAGATCGCATTTTTGGTCAACGTTTTCGCGGAGAAGAGACCGTTCCCTTATTCCGAGTTCAGACCGACAGGGGAGAATTCTACCGTTTTGAGGATGAGGAAATCGATCTGCTAATTGAACAGAATGCAAACTCTCAGTTGGAGATGGAGATCGATGATCTTGAGGAGACAAGCGAGGCGGTGATTGAAGACGTCTCAGATATGTCTGAAATCCGAGAGTTGGATAAGCTCATTGATGGTTTAAACAGATTTGATATATTGCCTCACGATTTCGATCAATCGAACGGGGTCGAGAGTAGTAATGGTCATTCGACCTTTACCGTCCGAGATGGTGACCGGGAGCCTCGAAAATCGAATACCGTATGGGAAATACTAGGTGTCGTTGAGGACATCGGGCGACGTGGTATCAATATTACCCGCTACAAAGGGCTTGCGGAGATGAACGCAGACCAATTGAAAGACACAACCATGAACCGTGAATCACGAATCCTGCTTCAGGTCAAGATGGAAGATGCTGTCGAAGCTGATCGGATGTTTACCCTGCTCATGGGCGATGATGTTGATCCACGGCGTGTCTTTATCGAAAAATATGGGAATCAGGTGAATCTTGACCTGTACGGGGCGTAAATAAGATGTCAAATGATGTCGTCAATTGGCGTGACAGCGGCGTGAGGATAGTCCGCGGCGATCAGCTTGATATGAATACGCCGCAAACCTACGGCATGACCCGTGCCGCTGCCATCAATCGTGCAACCGCCGGTGCTGACAAACTCTGGGCTGGCACGGTGAATATTCAACCGAATGCGAAAACTGGCGCACACCATCATGGCGCGTTGGAGAGCGTGATTTATGTAGTGAATGGGCGCGCCCGTATGCGGTGGGGAGAACAGCTTGAATTTGTCGCAGAGGCGGGCCCTGGCGATTTCATCTATGTACCGCCCTTCGTGCCACACCAAGAAATTAACGCCAGCACGGAAGAATCTCTCTCCTGCGTCTTGGTGCGGAGTGATCAGGAACCGATTGTTATCAACTTGGATATTGAACCGGTAGAGCCACCGGAGGAAGTTTATTGGGTTGACCCGATCCACCCTGAACCATAAAGGGAACAGAGAAATGATTAAAGTAAAGATCCCTTATTGACTTTGAATTTTCCGAGTTAACAACCCAATCTTTTGAGGAATACAAAGCAAGTTTAAATTCTCAATTTTAGCAAGAAGAAATACTAATTACAGTTCAAGGAATTGGAGTATTTTAGAACATACACTTGCCAATAAATTACACTTAAGGAGTAAAGCAGAACGTGCTAACACAAAATGATGAAAATACCAATATTGTCACGCGATATATCGAGGATGAGTTAAGGGAATCCTACCTCACCTACGCGATGAGCGTCAATACCAACCGGGCGATCCCTGACCTCAGAGATGGATTGAAGCCCAGCACGCGACGCATCCTCTATGCCATGGGAGAGATGAACCTCACGGCAGGACGCTCCTATGATAAGTGTGCGGCTGTTGTTGGTGAGGTGATGAAGAACTTCCATCCGCACGGCGACGGTCCAATCTACGATACGTTGGTTGGACTGGTTCAGGAGTTTGCCATGCGTTACCCTTTGGTGGACGGACAGGGAAATTTTGGGTCCATTGACGACGATCCACCGGGAGCAATGCGCTACACAGAGTGCCGTTTAATGCGGATCGCGGATGAGATGTTAGCAGACATCCACAAAAATACCGTTGATTTCCAGCCAAACTACAAGGAGTCGACAACCGAACCGACTGTACTTCCAGCGCGGTTGCCAAACTTGCTAGTCAACGGCACGACCGGTATTGGCGTGGGATACCTAACACGAATTCCGCCGCATAACTTGGGGGAAATTGTTGATGGATTAATTCTTTTGCTGGAGAATCCGGAAGCAACGCTTGAAGACCTTATGACGCATATCCCTGGGCCCGACTTCCCGACAGCAGCCGAGATTGTTGGGCGCGCCGGTATTCGTGAAATATACGCCACTGGCAGAGGTTCAATCACCGTCCGAGGAAAAGCGGTTATCGAGCGAACGAGGGAGGGTAGGGAGCATATCCTCATCACAGAGATTCCATACCAAGTCAAAAAGAATCAGTTGCTTCAGAAGATGTATGATCTGGTCGCTAGTAAGACAATCACAGGAATCTCCGATATCCGCGATGAATCCGACCAAGAGATACGCGTCATCGTTGAGCTCAAACGGGGTGAGATTTCACAAGTAATCTTGAATCAGTTGTACAAGCATACGCAGATGCAAACCAATTATAGTGCTATTATGCTATGCCTCGTTGATGGGTTGCCCAAGGTGCTGTCTCTGACGGAGATCATGAGTTACTACCTTGAACATCGTCGAGAGGTCATTCGCCGTCGGACTCAATACGATCTTGACGTCTGTGAACGACGAGCACATATTCTGGAAGGGTATCGTATCGCCTTAAACAACATTGAAGATGTGATTGACACTGTTCAGACCTCTGAATCTCCCGAAGATGCTCGAAACCTATTAATAGAGAATTATGATCTGTCAGAGGTACAAGCAAGTGAGATTTTAACCATGACGCTCCGCCAATTGACAGGGTTGGAACGACAGAAAATTAATGATGAGTACGCAAACCTTCTTGAACAGATTGAAGAGTTGCGGACAATCCTTGATAGTGAAATCCTCATTACTAACATTATCAAAGAAGAATTATTAGAACTAAAAACCAAATACGCTGACGAACGACGAACCGAAATCGTTGATGCAGTGACCGAGTTTGAGATTGAAGACCTCATCGCTGATGAAGAGATGATTGTCGCTATTTCTCACGAGGGTTATATCAAGCGAGTGCCAATTACCACCTATCGTCGTCAACATCGAGGCGGGGTTGGGGTAATCGGGATGCAGAGCAAGGAAGGAGATTATCCCGAACATGTCTTTATCGCATCAGCCCATCAATATATCCTCTTCTTTACCGATCGCGGCAAATGTTATTGGCTGAAAGTCTTTGAGATTCCAGAACGGAGTCGTACTGCATCGGGGCAAGCAATTGTCAATCTGCTGCGAATAGAAAACGATGAGAAGATCACTGCCTTTGTACCGGTGCGCGAGTTTGATGAAGAGCGGTCTGTTTTTATGGCAACGGAGAAAGGCGTTGTCAAGAAATGCAGCCTTGAAGTCTTTAGTAGGCCATATTCCGCCGGTATTATTGCGATTAATCTCGACGAAGGTGACAAACTTATTGGAGTGAATTTGACCGAAGGTGAGCACAATATCTTACTGGTCACCCGATCTGGTCTATCTATCCGCTTCAATGAAGGAGAAGTTCGCAGGATGGGACGGACTGCAGCGGGTGTTCGTGGAATCCGTTTGGCACAGGACGATTTCGTTGTCGGTATGGTTGCTGCGGCTGATGAAAGCGAGACCGTGTTAGTTGTAACAGAAAACGGCTATGGCAAACGTACCTTGCTGGCGAATTATCGTTTGCAGGGACGGGCAGGAAAAGGTGTGATTGCGATTAAAACAAGCACCCGTAACGGGCCCGTTGTAGCAATGAAAATGGTGTCGAGCGATGACGAGTTGATTATTGTGAATTCAAACGGTATGGTGACACGTATGGCAGTCAACGATATCCGTACAATCGGGAGAAATACGCAGGGCGTGCGCTTGATGTCCTTGCGGAAGGAGGAGAGTGTTGTTGATGTTGGAAAAATCTCCCAAAATGGTGACGAAGTCCAAAATGATGACAAACCCGAAGTTGACAAAAGTCGATAGGTCTTCTATAGAAAGGGCTTAATGTGATACGTTTATCGGCGATATCGCTTGCTACCCTGATAGTGATGAATTTAAGTGCACAACAGAACGCTTCTGACGCGGCGGCATCAGATTCAACTATGGACAACGTTCAAATCGTTGATAATTCATTACGTCCCGAATATAAGCGTGCGAAGCAGGTTTATGCCCACTTGATTTCCGCCACCTATCTCCGGGTAACAACTAAATTGTTTCCTGCAAAAAAAGGGTATCAGCGGATTCTGCGCGAACATGAGGCTTCCACCTTTGTTCATACTCAACTGGCGAGCCTTAGCATGGAGGTGTTCGACCTCCCAACTGCGGAGCAACACTGCCGCAGAGCCATTGAAATTGACCCCGAAAAGCCAATGCCCTATTACCTGCTAGGGCAGATTATGATCTGGCGATACGGAGATGCAAAGCACAAAGATAGATGGAGCGATATTGTCTCGACCTTCCAGAAAGTCGTCGAACTGGATCCCGACCATTACGGATTTGAGAAAAATGGACGGCCATTCAGTGCGTACATCTACCTTGGAGAAATTGCAGAGCAGATGGGAGACTACGAGTCTGCCTCCAACGCTTTCAAAGAGTTGATTCGTATCATGCCCTATCAGCCGACATATTATTTACGGTTGGGTAGTCTCTATAACCTGTTGGACAATAAGCAGGAAGCAATCACCGCTTACGAGCGTGCAATCAAAATCAACCGCGACCTATGGCGGGGGCATGACGCCCTGTGGAAATTGGGCGTTGAACAGCATGATCGGCTATATCAAGAAGATCGGTTAGAGGCTGCAGCAGAAAACCTCCAGAAAGCAATTTACTCTTATTCTCAACTGCGACGCCTAGCCCCGCCTGCTAACCATAAAACTAGCTACGACGATGATTTGCTAGCACAGTTTCGTGCACGTCTTGGAAGCCTCTACGTTGTCTTGGAACGGGAGAACGAAGCAATTGAACTTTTAAAAGAAGTGTTAGAAACAACTCCCAATAGCCCTGACGCAAACTACTGGCTCGGAATTGCTTACCAAGAAATTGGAAATTTTGAACAAGCGGAACACTATCTAAGAACAACAATTGCACTCTCACCGGAACGTGAAGAGGCTTACAACGCGCTCGGATATTTCTTTGCTGAGCATGGAACCAACCTAGACGAAGCTGTAAGACTAATTCAGAAAGCTTTGAAAAAATCTCCAGCAAATGGTGCTTATTTGGATAGCCTCGGTTGGGCATATTTTAAGCAGGGCAAGCTGAATGACGCATTGAAGCAACTCGAAAAAGCGGTTATCTACATGCCGGATAGCGTAGAAGTCCAAGATCATCTAGGAGAAGTTTATCTAAAAAAAGGACTCAAGAAAGAAGCGGTTGCAGCGTGGCAAAAAGCGATTCAGCTATCACCGGATAATACCGCGATTCTGGAGAAACTGAAAAAACATGGACAGGAGTGAACTCCGAAAAGTGAGGAAATGGCGAAATGGTGTGTTCATGAGTTCATTCGTTCACACGTTTATTCAGACGATGTGGAATAGACAATCTGTTTCACGTTTCACGTTTCACGTTTCACGTATTACGCTTTATGTTCTGCTGGGAGTGTCAACTGCTTATGGTTGGATCGATGGCACTCCCTATTTTTATGAACACTTCGGTCCCATCCTCAAGGATGCCTCTGAAGTCCCTTCTGCGCCGGCTCAACCAAACGCTCCTCAACTGGTACTCGGAGATCGCAAGGACTTCTTCTCGGTTAATTTTAACACCCACGAACAATATATTGTTCAATCCACATTGCGAGCGATTGGAGAATTCTGTTACGTCTTCGTTGAGGATTCGCAGTGGTTGCGGACCGTGAATGAAGAAACAGTTCGTTCAGTGCGCCGTGCATTTGATGATGCAACACCGGCTGATCCGAATCGTGGTATCTATGAAATCGAAACAGAGTTTTTTGGCGCACCGCCAGATATTGATGGCGATAAGCGAATCTATTTGCTTTTATTGGACATTCGTGACAAAGCAACACGAGGCAGCAACTTCGTCGCAGGATTTTTCAGCCCGGTGAACCAGCACCGAGGCGTTCTGAGACACCCAGAGATAGGTATTCCGGTGCGTAGCAATGAACTTGATATGCTCTATCTGGACACCGATCCCCTAAACGCAGGAAGCGAGAAAGCGTTCGGTGTGCTCGCCCACGAATTTGAACATCTCATCCACTGGCGACATGATGCAGATGAAACAATCTGGGTCAATGAAGGCTGTGCTGAATATGCTATGTTCATTTGTGGATACCATGTAAGAGGTCATATCTCATCATTCCAACAAAATCCGCGTATTTCACTAATAGATTGGCCTCAAGGAGCACGCAGCCAACTCGCCCATTACGGTGCGGTGTATCTATGGATGCTCTATCTCCATGAGCACTACGGTGGCCCACAAACGATCGCCGCAATCGTGAAAGATCGAGCGAACGGAATCTCCGGCATCAATAATGCTTTGCACTCGCGCGGTGTAAAAGCAACCTTCTCCGTTATCTATGCCGATTGGAAGGTCGCAAATTATCTAGATGATACCGAATTTGCCGACGGGCGGTACGGTTATCAGAATGAGCAACTAAAGCTCCGGTACCACCGGGAGCATCGTTCATATCCTGTGGCCGTTGAAAACAATATACTTGCTAGCTATGCATCAGACTATATCCCCTTCTACCCTAGGGCAAGAAATGGTAGTCTGAGTCTTTCCTTTAAAGGCGATAATCGTTTCCCTTACGATGTCAAAGCAATTGAGTTTCAAGGCGAACAGCCGATGACAGTACACGATATGTCGTTGAATGAGATGGGAGAAGGGAGTCTATTTATTCTAGATTTTGGACAGACTGTTGGGAAAGTTACGCTCATCCCAAGTGTCCAACCCGAGCAAGATTTATCAGGACACAGTGTCTCTTCTTACGCTTATGGCGCACAGCAGATTACTGAAAAGGTAGAGTTTGATGCAACGGTCTTGCCCAATCCCGTTCATCCAAGATATTGGGATATCATCACTGTTCCAAACCAATCAATTGGTGGAAGTCCGCCCCAAATCACGGTCGCACAAAATGCAGAATCCATTATATCAGCAGCCCCAATGAAAGTTGTGCAAGATGGAGCTATTTACACATATTCGCTTTATCTTTCTCCGGAGGTCACCCCTGAGAGCGTTCGATGGGAAATTTTCTTCTTGGGAAAATCGGTTGGATCTGGTAAACTGCAAAAAAAATAAAATCATCAGTCTAACACCGTTTTCATGGCTGATGAAGCCCAGGACGCCTTATGGTTAATTTTACCCATTACGCATCACGTTTTAGTTTTAAGGAGGTTGCACATGGCAACACCAACTTTTTACGCAGGCACAGTAGGTCAAAGTGTATGGCGCAGCAATGATGGCGGTGATTCATGGGCGCGAGCAAGTAACGGAATGTTCCCGGAAGCGGATATTCGTGCCCTCGCTGCAGATCCCAATGATTCATCAATTCTCTTTGCGGGAACAGAAACCGGCGTTTTCCGCACACAAAATGGCGGGGATAATTGGGAACAGATCAATTCCCCTATGGATGGACTGCAAATCTGGGCGATTGCAATCAGTCCCAACAACCCCGATACTCTCTACGCAGGCACCTGTCCGTCCGCCCTGTTCAAATCAAGCGATGGCGGAGATACATGGCAGCAACTTGATGTTGCGCTCGCTGAAGAGTGTGAAGGTGTGCCAATCATACCGCGCGTAACATCGATCTCAATTGATCCGGACGATGACCAGACCATCTATGCAGGTATTGAGATTGACGGGCTCCGTCTCTCCACCGATGGCGGTGAGACATGGGTAGAGCGAAGTGAGGGGTTAAGCAGCCTTGACATTCACGGGCTGACGGTTGTCCCCGGCGATCCCAAAGCACTCGTTGCTGCGACAAATAACGATGTATGCGTTACGACAGACATGAACGAATGGATGCCACTCAGTGTCGGGGACGGGTTCCCTTGGCCCTACTGTCGGGCAGCGATGTATGTGCCCATGAATGGCACAGGTCGAGTTTATATTGGAGCAGGAAATGGTCCCCCCGGAGATGAGGGCGGGCTGTTTTACACCGATAACCTCGGCAAATCGTGGGAACGTGCAAATCTTGGACTGACAGCCAACAGCACAATCTGGTGTTTGGCACGTCAGCCGGAGGTGCCCGGCTGGTTGTTCGCTTGTAGCGTCAACGGTCAGCTTTTCCGCAGCACCGATGACGGTGCGTCATGGTCCAAGCTTTCGCATGAGTTTGGCGAAGTTCGTGCGCTAGCGATTGTGCCGTAAGAAGTTCGTGCGCTTACTGAAACTCCCCCTGAATCGAAAACCTAAAACGTAGGGAACAACAACTGTTGTTCCCTACTGTGATACTTAGGCCATTTAAGATACAACGCTGCTTAATTTCGGAAAAGGCACAGTCCGAAAATAAAGCGATAAATTGATGAGTGTATATACGTATTGAAGTAGGGATTGAGCAACTCCGTATTAAAGAAAAACGAGAATTCTAGCATCAACGGTTTGATATTCTGCTCTCTACCCATCTAGAAGTATACCCTTTTCTGATTTCATTTGATATTTGAAAGCGGATTTGGTATACTTCAACTGCGCGGAGTGTAGAGTAACTATTGGTGGTATCTAGATGGATAGTTTTAGCTGTTGAGGAACATTAACCACCCAAGTATCATCCGGAATTTTTTGTAGACATAGAAGAGAGGTTAAGTGCTGTGAATAAGAGTGCGAAAAGTATTGTGGTTTGGTTGATTATGGCGTCATTCGTTGCTTATGCCATGTACCACTTCTTAAGTTCGGGTAAGGAAAAGGTACATCAGCTTGCGGCATCGGACTTTTATGCCTATCTTCGACAACCAAATAGCAAGGACCTGTTTGAAGGAAAAATCGAAATCGGTAAAGAGTGGATTAAAGGAAAATTCAGAGAACCACAACACGTTCTACTAGATGATGAAATGCACAGAGATGGAAGAGAACCTGCAACGTTTCAGGAATTTCGAACCAGTCGTGATGTTTACTCTGAATACCCACTTCAAGAAAAACTTATTGAGTATCAAATCCCATTTGATAATGAACGTTCATCGGCTGTTCCCCAATGGATTGTGATCTTCGGATCAACTATCTTGCCAATCCTGCTCTTCCTAGGGATCATGATCTTCATTTCAAGGCAGATGCAAGGTACAGGCAATCGAGCATTATCGTTCGGAAAAAGCCGCGCGCGACTCCACTCTGAAAGCGAATCGAAAATTACCTTTGCCAATGTCGCTGGCTGTGATGAGGCAAAGGAGGGCCTAGAAGAAGTGATCCAGTTCCTGAAAGATCCGAAGAAATTTCAGAGGCTAGGTGGACGTATCCCCAAAGGAGTCCTGTTAATGGGACCGCCGGGCACCGGAAAGACCTTACTTGCACGTGCAGTCGCCGGGGAAGCCAATGTTCCATTTTACAGTATCAGTGGATCTGATTTTGTTGAAATGTTTGTGGGGGTCGGTGCTTCCCGCGTCCGCGATCTGTTTGAGACGGGAAAGAAAAATGCACCGTGTATCATCTTTATTGACGAGTTAGATGCTGTCGGACGACATCGTGGCGCAGGCATTGGTGGTGGGCATGATGAGCGCGAACAGACCCTAAACCAACTTCTTGTAGAGATGGACGGGTTCGACACTTCCGAGGGCGTTATCCTCATTGCTGCAACAAACCGCCCCGATGTGCTAGATCCTGCACTCCTCCGACCGGGGCGCTTCGATCGCCAAATTGTTGTTGACCTCCCTGATGTCAAGGGGCGTGAAGATATCTTCAAAGTCCATACGGCGAACATTGAAACGGACCCAGATGTAGACTTGGAGAGACTCGCAAAAGCGACCCCCTACTTTTCGGGAGCAGACATTGAAAATATGGTGAACGAAGCCGCCTTGCTTGCGGCCAAGGAGGACAAAGATTCCGTTGAAATGAGTTTCTTTGATGAAGCCAAAGACCGTGTGTTAATGGGACCCGAACGCCGTAGCCTCGTTATCAGTGACGATGATAGACGGGTCACCGCATACCATGAGGCGGGACATGCCCTGTTACGACATGTTATTCCTGAAAATGACCCGAACTATAAAGCCACCATTATTCCTCGTGGACGATCGCTCGGTGTTTCGGTCGCACTTCCCATCCAAGAACGTCGGAACTTCAACAAAAAATATCTCCTTGGCAGTATTACTACCGCCCTCGGTGGGCGCGTCGCTGAAGAACTCATCTTTGGTGAATTGACTACCGGGGCACAGAACGATTTTGAACAGGCGACCGACATCGCTCGCAAGATGGTCACACAATGGGGCATGAGCGATCTTGGACCGCTCTCCTTCGGACGGCGTGAAGAGCAGGTCTTTTTGGGCAAAGAGATTGCACATCACCAAGATTATAGCGACAAGACAGCGATTGAAATTGATGAAGCTGTCCATAGCATTGTTATGGAGTGTTATAATAGAGCGAGAAATCTCATTGAAACGAACCTTGACGGGTTAAAGAAGCTCGCTGATGAGTTGCTCGAACGCGAAACACTCATCACAGAAGATATTGAAGAAATCCTTGGGCCCCGTCCCCAAACTTCTCCGATTGCCTCATGAATTGTCGCGGAAAATCGCTTACTTTCGGGGAACGTACATGGATTATGGGCATCCTCAACGTCACCCCCGACTCCTTTTCTGACGGGGGTCGCTATCTCGATACCAACCGTGCGATTGCCTACGCCTACCAGATGATCGAAGATGGCGCGGATATTATTGACATCGGCGGTGAGTCTTCTCGCCCGGGAGCCTTACCTGTCCCCACAGATGAAGAGCTAGCCCGTGTCCTACCAGTGATTGAAGCCCTTGCAAGCAGAACAGAGGTGCTGCTTTCAATTGACACCTATAAACCCGTTGTCGCACGCAGTGCGCTTCAAGCAGGCGCGAATATTGTCAACGATATTACAGCACTGAGTGATGGAGATATGGCGGGAGTGGTTGCGGAGATGGATGCCGGGCTGATTCTCATGCACATGAAAGGGGTTCCGCGTACAATGCAGCGCTCGCCAGTCTATCGCGATCTAATTCCTGAAATTTTGGCTTTTCTTCGACAACGCGTTGATAAAGCGCAGGCGCGGGGAGTCTGTCCCGATCGAATTATGATTGACCCCGGTATCGGATTTGGTAAAACCGCCGAGCATAATCTGGAGATTTTACGCTGTCTCGATGCATTTCAGAGCCTAGATAAACCCATCCTTATTGGTACTTCCAGAAAATCATTCATTGGGAAGATTCTTAATCTGCCCAATCCAGATGATCGGTTGGAAGGCACTGCTGCGACGGTCGTGTGGGCGATTGCCCACGGCGCAGACGTTGTTCGGGTCCACGATGTAAAGGCAATATGTCAGGTTGCTCAAATGACAGATACAATTCATCGTCGCAGAAATTAAAATCCCTACTAAAAAACTGAAGATTTGATTGTTTACGTACAACAAATCAAAAGTCCAACAGACGAAAATTGATTATAGAGGTCGGTATTGACATTGTTTAGGTCAATAGGTAGGTTGGAAGTCTGTGTACAAATACCTTCCTTGCAAACAGCTATAAATATGAATAAGAACCAATCTTACTATTTTTTATATTTCATGTTTTACGCAATACGCAGCTTGGCAATCACACTCATCACAATGCTATTTCTTTTCAGTGAAAAAAATCCCGCTTCAGCCCAAACCATCAACGAAGATTTTAACGCATCAACAAATATGTTCCTCAGAAGGCTTGCTGCAGCAAAACATCTGGGGATGGGGGACAGCTTTGTCAGTTCAATTTTAGGGACAAATGCCCTTAACAGCAATCCCGCCGGGCTTAGTTTCATCAATAGCAACCGTCTCATCACAAACGTTTCACGGTTTCCGCGCACTGTTGCTGTCATTGCAAAATTGAACGAGCTTGAACGATACGAAGACCATAGTCAGTACGCAATGCACGCATCAGGACTTGAGTTTATAAACTACAGCAAGCCTTTGGGGACATCAGGCGGCTTTGGGCTCGATTTCGCCATCGGACATGAGGGACGATTCAGCCGCGTCAATCACCTTGGAAAAGCGACGAACAGTTTTCCTGAAACTGACTTTGCGATTGGAGTTAGTTATGCGGTTAAACTGTTTCGAGAATTCGCTATCGGTGCTGATGCCAGGTGGCTGCGATCGAAAGTACAGGATGCTGAGAATAACCGGCATATCGGGCACGGTTATGCCTATAATTTAGGACTGGTCCAGCAGTTGGGAGGACACCTCCGAATCGGTGGCGTGATTAGAAACTTGAGCAACGGATTATCATTCACTGATAACTCTATTCCCGATAAGATCCGTCGAGATGTCCTTCTGGGAGGGAGTTACCAGTTCCATTATAAAAATGTAGATATCCAGATTGGCTTGGATTTGAACCCACCCTTTGAGGATGGCGTCCGAACCAACTTTGGTGGCACTGTCTGGTATCGTGACTTCATCGGTGGACGGATAGGTTATCTACGTCACACCGAAAAGCGATTCGGTTCAATCCTCGGTCTCGAAACTGGACAAATGGAGGTTGAGGATAGACTCTGGAAAACTGAAGGGCTGACACTGGGCCTTGGGTTACAGATCCGTGGAATTTATATAAACGCAACCTATACACCACAGATGCGACCGACAGAAAATGATGGGGAGCAGATCCGCGTCGAAAGTGGTAAATCCGTGTACTCATTTTCAATTGAGCAGCACTATTGAGGAAAAGTAAAGAAAGTGGAGATCGCAAATTCAGTCAATGGTGTGCCAATTCGTTTCACTGACGAAAGATGACAACGCATCTGTGGTTGGATTATGATGAAGAGGTTGATGTGCTCTATACATCTGCAGATTCGTCAACGAGAGATTGAAAACTTTCAACAGAGTCTGCGAGGAATCAACACTGATATTGACGTGATTGATCCTGTAACTGTATAATCTATTGGTATTGAATCTTGAGTGTGTAGATATCAAGTAATACAGGAGGGATAATCTTGAACGAGGTAAAAAAATTCACAACTACACATGAATGGATTGAAGTTGGAGAGAACGACGGAGTCGTTGGGATCACCGAGCGCATCCAACTAGAGTATGGTGATATTATCTTTGTTGAACTGCCTGCAGTTGGCGATGAATATGAACAAAATGAGCTACTAGGCAGGCTAGAAGTGACTGATGGTAACACCTTTCCTATCCATGCGCCAGCGACCGGAGAGATTAAAGAAATCAACACCACGCTGGAGGAGGATCCAGATCTAATTAATCATTCGCCCGAAGGGGATGGCTGGATCTGTCGGATAAGCATTGAGAGTCCTAGAGAGCTTGATATATTGATGGATGTTGATGCCTACAGTGAGTATGAGGAAGAAGAGCTCGACGACGAATACATGGATGAGGAAGATTTTTACGACGAAGATGAGGCGTATTAACTGGAGTAATCTACCTCAAAAAACTTCTGCGACACTCCCCACCCCAAATAGATTCCCTACTCTTCTCCTACGATACAAAGGATCTCTATGTCATTAGTCAGATTAGACCAAGTCACAAAATCGTATGACCCTTACCTCATTCTGGACGAAGCCTCTTTGTCGATTGAACATGGTGATCGGATTGGATTGATTGGGAAGAACGGAACTGGTAAAACGACGCTGATAGAAATTATTGCCGGTATAATCGAGGATTTCAAAGGGAACGTTGGGTACGCGAAGCGATTACAAATCGGGTATCTCAGCCAAGAGCCCAATTTGGAAGCCGATTGCTCACTCCGGCAAGAGATGTTCAAGGTCTTTCAGGAACGGCGAGACTTGGAAGATGAAATGCTGCTCCTCAGTGAGAAGATGGCAGAAGATCCAAATCTGCTCGGTAGATATGCTCGATTGCAAGAGCAGCACGAGCGAATGGGTGGTTACGATTATGAATACCAAACGAATCGAACATTGGGCGGGCTAGGATTTCGTGACAGTGATTTTAACTTAAAAACTGGCGTGTTAAGCGGTGGACAGAAAAGTCGTGCCGCGCTCGCCAAATTGCTGCTTGAGGATCCCGATCTGTTACTGCTCGACGAACCCACCAACCATCTGGACATCAAAGCGATTGAGTGGTTGGAAAACTTCCTGAATACCGAATATCAAGGGGCAGTCATCATCGTCTCACATGATCGCTACTTTTTGGATCGCGTTGCCCGCAAGATTGTCGAGTTACGAAACCACAAACTCAAGGAGTACCCCGGTAACTACACCAGATATCTCGAAATCAGGCAAACTGAGAGGGTAGCACAGGAACGAGAATATAAAAAGCAACAACGGTCTATCGCTCATGAGGAGGACTTTATCCGACGAAATATGGCTGGGCAACGCACGCGGGAGGCACAAGGACGGCAGAAGTTGCTTGACCGCCTTGAACGTGTAGAGAAGCCAGAGACTGTTGAGCAAACAATCAAACTCCGCTTCACGCCGGATGTACGAGGCGGAAACGATATCTTGCAGTGTCAGGGCTTAGGGAAGCGATACGACGATAAGCAGCTCTTTGAAGACGTGAATCTGGAGATCTACCGTCAGGATGTTGTCGGTGTCATCGGTCCGAACGGTGTGGGAAAGACGACACTATTCCGAATGATCCTCGGAAATGAACCGCCAACTTCGGGGAAGTTGAAGATTGGGCACAACCTCCATTTTGGGTATTACGACCAAGAGCTTGCGGGACTCAACCAGGATAACACAATTATCGATGAGATTTGGGCGTTGCGTCCAACACAGAAACAAGGGGAGATTCGCAGTTTTCTCGGACGGTTCCTGTTCTCTGAGGGTGAGGTGTTCAAATGGATTAGGGACCTCAGCGGCGGCGAACAGAGCCGTGTCATGCTCGCCAAACTGCTCTTGGAAAACGCGAATGTTCTCCTACTTGATGAGCCGACAAACCACCTAGACATACCGTCGTGTGAAGTTCTTGAGGAGGCATTGGCAGAATACCCGGCAACCATTTTTATGATTTCTCATGACCGTTATTTTCTGAACAAGCTCGTCAACAAACTGTTGGTCTTTGAAAATGGAACGGCGAAGCTATTTTACGGAACTTACGCTGAGTATGAAGTCCACGTTCAAGAGCAAAAACGGGAAGCGATGCAAGCGAAAGAGGAAGCAGAGAGGGCAAGAAAGGCAGAGCGACAGGAAAAGCAGCAGCGGGAGAGGTTACGAGTTGCTTCAAGTTCAAAGAAATCGAAAAAGAAACGGCGGGTGAAAGCACAGCGCGTAGCTGATGTGTGATGGGGGAGTATTGCCATTGGGGCTGCCTGCTTCAACGAAGTTGAGTCAACAATTCTCCCTTCAGTCAGATATAATAGTGGATACTACTATACCATTTTGACTCACGAATCGTCAATCAAGATTCAGTTGAATCCTCTTCTAGCATAAGGAGAACAGTCTTGGCATCAAAATTGTCATCCATAAACCTGCATAACGAAGCCCTTGTCATCGATTCTCACAACGATACGATTGTTGGGCATATCCGTCGAGGGAATATCAGTATTACGGATAAGGAGAACCCCGACCGCGTCAGACATGATGGGACAATTGCCTATATGCGTGGCCCCCTCGATTCCGCAGCCAGCCAGATGGATATCCAGATCAATCTGCCGAAGATGCGTCAGGGCGGGATTGATGCTGCCTTTTTTGCGATTGATGTAACACGGGCGTGGAAGAATCATCTCAGCTATGCCTTAGATGCCATCGGCTTTTTTAGAACGGAAGTCGAGACCCACGCCGATGAAATTGTCATCGCAAAGACAGCCGAAGATGTTCGGGAAGCAAAAGCGGCGGGCAAACTTGCTGCGATTTTGGTCATTGAGAACAGCGATGGTGTGGAGCGAAGCCTAAACATCCTGAACAGCCTCTACCACTTGGGCGTCCGATCTATTGGGCTGACCCACGACCCAACCTCATGGGCGGCGGCTGGCAATGCCGAAACAGACAGCGGCGGCGGACTCACCCGATTTGGCGTCCAATTGGTGAAAGAGATGAACCGACTGGGGATGCTTGTCGACGTGTCTCACATCAGTGAACGAGGTTTTTGGGACGTATTGGAAATTGCCCAACGCCCCATAATTGCTTCCCACAGCAACTGTAAGTCGCTATGCGGTCATCCGCGCAACCTGACCGATGAGCAGATTAAACGCATCGCCGAAAACGGCGGCGTCATTGGTGCAACCTTTGTGACATGGTTCATTGACGACGAGGCCCCCTCCTTTACCCGTTATCTGGACCATATCGATCACATCGTCAATCTGGTCGGGGATGACCACGTTGGCATCGGATCCGACTTCGATGGCGGCGGCGAACAACTCAAGGATGCGACAGAGTTCCCAAAAATTACCGAAGCGTTGTTAGAGCGGGGCTATTCACCGGATGCGATACGAAAAATTCTTGGCGAAAACCATCTGCGCGTGTTTGCGGAGGCATGTCCCGGATAAAGATTGCTCTCCTACAACTTCCCACGCAGCAACAAACGATCCGTCATCACCTCGCCCTTACCGTTAACCGTACCGGTTGGCATATAATGAATGACCATCGCCCGCCGCCTTCGCTGTGACTGATTCGGATTGGTCTGATGCAGCATCAGACAATGGTGCACCATTGCCTGCCCCGCTTTGAGCGGTACAGGGACCGCACGATTTTCATCCACGTTTGCTTGCAGCAACGCAGGAAGTTTTCCCTTTTCTGATATGGCGCGGTCATGCTCCGGGGCACTTTCCAAATGGCTACCGGGGATGACGTTCATGCACCCGTTCTCTTCGTCGGCGTCGTCGAGTGCCATCCAGATGCTCACGAGGTTCGGCGGCGCACAACGCCAGTATCCGTTGTCCTGATGCCACGGCACTTCGCCGCCGTAACGAGCAGGCTTATACAGGGCTTGATCGTGGAACAACTGGATATTAGGACCAATCAAGCTCTCGGCGATATCCAACAACGGTTCGTGATAGAGTAGCTGGCGGTATACCTCATCGTAACGCCACATTTCCATAATCTGCAACATTTCCTCTGAGTGTTTTACGGTCTCGTCCTGCTCCGACTCACCGACTACAGCGAGGTTACGCAGTCCCTCACCACTTGTGCCGCGTTTTTTCGCAAACAGCGCGTCGTAATGCTCGCGCAACAAATTGAGGTGATCCGCTGCGATTAGGCGATAGGGGATTTTGAGATACCCTTTCTCTTGAAACTGTTCGATCTGTTGTGGTGTGAGTTTCATAGGATTCTCCTTTGATATTTCAATTTTACTTTACTCATACCTGTGCATTTTATAACGCAACCGGTTCTCCAATCTCTGCTGACCGCTTCACCGCACGGCAAATTGCCACCGCTTTCATGCCTGCTTCACCGTTTGCCCGCGGTTCGCTTCCCGTCTGAATGCACTCAATAAAATGCTCAATCTCTGCACGGAAAGAATCGAAATCTAGGTAGGTTTCCTCGTGCAAGGTCTCTGGATCGTTTCGGAAAGAATAGTGCAAGGTGTCCACACGATCGAACCCGCCTGTCACTTCAGCGACGCCCTTTTCGTTGGCGACGTAGAAATCCTCAAAACTGAACCCTCCCATCGAAACCATGCCGGCATTAACGATCCCAATCGCGCCGCTTTTGAAGCGCAGGGTAAACATTGCACAGTCAATCTGTGGCTTCCGATGCGGTGCAAAGAAGGTCCCGCCCTCGGCGTAAACTCGCTCGACATCTCCCATCAAAAAGCCAAGAATGTCTGCGGCGTGCACGGCATTTTCGAGAATAGGTCCGCCGCCATCGTCCTCTGCCCAGAACCAATCTTTGTTCGACATCCCCGGATGCGGATACCGATGAACTATGTACTGGATCGGTCCAAATTCACCTTCTGCCAATTCCTTCAAACGCAGGAGTGGCGGGATAAACCGTTTCTTGTGCCCAATCTGTAAGACAACACCTGCCGATTTACATACGTCGATCATCTCCTGACAATCCGAAACCGTGCTCGCCATTGGCTTCTCACACAGTACGTGGATGCCACGCTCTGCCGCTGCGCGTGTTAACGCCAGATGAATCTTCGGTGGTGTGCAGATGCTGATGGCCGTCAGATCTTCCGTATCCAGCATCTCATCCGTAGAGGTATAACCCTTGACACTGTACTGTGACGCGAAATCGTCTGCAATTTGTGGGACAATGTCACATACGCTGACCAATTCGGCATCAGGATTATCTGTCCACCGATCAACATGGGCTTGACCAACGCCCGCTAATCCAATCACTGCAACTTTCATACGGTACTCCTAATATATTCCATTAAAGAATAATGATCCTGTATGCCCTGTAGTTTAGCAGAGAGGGTTTACAGAGTCAAGGCAAACGAAAGATAAAACTTGACAACGGGTAGTGAATCTCATACACTAAAGTCCAGCAGCCATTCTGAGGTGTTCGTGGGAGGAGGCGTCTACATTGATCTGCCCCAAATGCGGTGGTAAAGTACAAACGCTCAAAGATGAATCTGCATTTTGCCTAGATTGCGAGTGGGATAATCTTGAACAAATCCCCCAATCAGGACAACGAGCGAATTGCAGGCATCTATGGGTGTTACAGGTAAACCAAGCCGATGGAACATCACAGTGGTGGTGCGTACACTGCTCTGAACGTCGTGATTTTCAGATGGCGTTGATGTATCTGAGACCTTAGGAGATGTCTCAAATCTCAAGTTTCTAAGGGGAATAGTAGGGGCATATAGTTCTCCTGTAGGGGGGATCTCCGAATCCCGACTTTCTATCTAGACGGGGAGAAAACCGAAAACTATAGTGGATCTTAGAATTAATGAGACACTCCAAACCGGGGCAGTTCGGATACCGCCCCTACCGTTGTCCCGTTGGGTAGGCACCCCCCTTTATTCTACCCCCCCTTAGTCCCCCCCCGCAAGCAGGGGGGAAAGCAAGCGGGGGGATAAAGGGGGGGCCGCTGCGGTTCGGTTTGTCACCGCCCCTACCGTGGGGCGCAAGTGTTTATTTATTTTTTGAATTCACTATAAATAGCCTTAGGAGAACGGGGAGATTATTTTATGGGTTTTTCATTAACAGATAAGGTTGCTATTGTCGTGGGAAGCAGCAGCGGCATGGGAAGGGCAACCGCAATCACTTTTGCCGAAGCCGGGGCAAAGGTTGTACTCGCTGCACGGAGTGCCGATACGCTCGCAGCGTTAGCGAAAGAGATTGGCGAGAATGCAATCGCCTGCCCAACCGACGTGCAAAATTCGGCAGCCGTGGATAGACTCATTGCAACAACGTTAGAACACTTTGGACGGATCGATGTGCTCGTCTACGTCACCGGCACAAACATTCCCGAACGGAGCCTCGAAGTTTTATCCAACGAAACGTGGGATATGATGATCCAGACGAACCTGACCGGAGCGTTTTACTGCACGAAGGCTGTCCTACCGACGATGCGTCGCCAGAAGGATGGCTTAATTATCTATGTCTCTAGTGGAGCGGTGCAACGTCCCGACACATCGGGTGTTTCTTATCAAGCGACCAAGCACGGGATGGTCGGTCTCGCTCACGGCACCTTCCAAGAAGAGAAAGAGAACGGGATCCGCACCTCAATGCTCTTCCCCGGTTTGACAGATACGCCGCTCGTCCTGCAACGTCCTGTGCCAACTCCACCCGAAGTGATGGCAAAATCTCTACAACCACAGGATGTCGCCGATGCGTGTCTATTGGTTGCTTCCCTACCAGCACGGGTTTATGTCCCAGAATTAGTGATGCTGCCTTCGGGCTTGGCGTAGTCAGAATCATGCCCTTATCCAATCAAAAACTGCAAATGGTTAAGAGATTTACCGCTGTTCTTATTGCTTTAATCTTCATTCCAACGCTCCTCTTTGCCCAAGCGGATCTACTCGTCAAGATTCCTCAAAGTTCCAACCAACACCTCCAGTTTCTGCAAGCGCATCATGGAATCAAGTTACGCTATCGCACACCTAATTTTGCGGTTATTCAAATCTCTCTGGATTCCGGTTCCATCGAGGCGAGTCAGGAGGTGTTGACCGAGCTACCGGACCCACAAGTTCTGGATACCGTTACGCCCGGGTTCAACTATTATGTCCTCTGGCTCCCTTCGGCAGAAGAGCGAGCGGCAATCGAGGCATACGGGGAAATTTTACACCAGTTCGGTGGTTTTTCCCTGCTCAAGTTGCACGCCAACCTTGAATCTGTCCTGTTAGACCTGCCAGTGCATCACCGTGCGAAACTGCCCGCCAATATTGTTCTACCGGAATTTCAGCCACCTTCGTTCGCTCCGGATATATCCGCATCACCCCAGCAGCAATCGGTCATTCAAGGACTACTCAATCAAGCGGATGGCATTCGATGGGTTTGGCAAACTATCGCCCTCGTTGAGAATGAAAATCTCCAGCGGCCGGGACAATTTTTCCGAAGTCGATACGCCCTCCGAGTCCGCGATGCCGTTCAATTTGATGACAATCCAGAACCCGATCACGCCTGCGATAACTCCGCAGAATACATCGCCCAACAGTTTCGCAGCTACGGTCTGAAGGTCGAATTCGATCCCTTTGACCACCGACGTCGATCCGCGCTTGGAGCATTGGTCGGCGAATACGTCATGCGGAACGTGATTGCCACGCTGCCGGGGAAAGGTCCAAACAAAGATCGAGTCTACCTGATGATAGCGCATTATGACAGCATCGCCTCCAAAACCCCCGGTTGGGATGGAGGCTGGAGGCAGATGGCAGCACCGGGTGCCTCCGACAATGCGTCAGGTGTCGCGGAGATGCTGGAGACAGCGCGCATTCTGAGCCAACAAGATTTTGACTTCACCATTCGATTTGTTGCTTTTTCAGGTGAAGAGTTGTTTCTATTCGGTAGTAAACATTATGTGCAGTTAGTTCAGGAGCGTGGAGATGACATCGCCGGTGTCATAAACTTCGATCTCTTGGGACATGATCCGGACGGGAATTTGGACATCCATGTGCTTGGCGATGAACAATCGCAATGGCTCGTCAACGCTTTCGGCACCGCTGCGAAACGGTACGGATTGCCGATAGATCTTCGTCTGAAAAACGATCCCAGTTTTATTTTCAGCGATCACTCCCCATTTTGGGACATCGGTATTCCGGCAGTAATGGTGGCGGAAGAATCCTCCCTTGATGCGCCAGACGAATCGACCGAATACATCCACAGCCAAGAAGATGACTTGACCAAAATCTCAATACCGCTGTTAGGAGAATTGGCTATCAAGTTAGCCGTGGCGACCCTGGCCGAACTTGCCCATCCCATCGTTGGGTCAGGCGATTCACTGTACCCTGATATTTTCTGGGAATCCGAAGGCATTACCGTTTCCAACCCCACTCCTACCAAAGGGGATGAAGTTATAATCACCGCGGAGGTGACCAATGCGGGGCCCGTTCCTGTTGAGAACATCACAGTGCAATTCGTTGTTGTCAGTCCCGATGGAACCTCCGAAGCCCTGCCCAAACAACGCGTAGACCTGAGCGTCAACCAACCGAAAACGGTCAGCGATCGCTTCACACCAACCACTTGGGGCGTATTTACCCTCCGTGCCCTAGTAAACGACGATACGCGCGTCTTTGAATCCAATTTCAACAACAATCGGATCGAAACCGAATTGACGGTGGCGGATCCGCGCGTGACTATCGAAAACATCGTTGCCTACCCAAACCCGCTCCGTCTTAATCAACCGAATGCTACCCTCAAACTGACCTATACGCTGAGTCGTGATGCGGAGGTCGTTATCTCCATCTACGACACCGTCGGTGAACAGGTCCTTGAAAGTGTGTTTCTCGCCGGAGCCAACGGCGGTCGATTGGGCACGAATGACGCTTTTACTTGGGAAGGCAGACGGAACTTTTTTGAACTTGTCTCGCCCGGCGTTTACATCTGCCGGATCACCGCAACCGACGCGGATGGCGAATCGCGGACGGAAGGCACAAAAATCGCTGTGATTCGGTAGGTTTCGGGCGAGAGTCATGGGAGAGCGAAAGATGTACACGACACCCAATCGACAAACCGTTCAAAAGCATGTTCTTATCAGCGTTGTTGGGCTTTCACCGCAAATAATCACCGAAACCCTCTACTACTACTGGTGCCTCGCCTCACCCCCTGTTCCGATCGCCGAAGTCTTTGCCTTGACTACGCTACGCGGCAAGCAGGCTTTGGAGGAGACACTTATCGGGGATAACGGAAAGCTCAAGGCCCTTTGCAGCGACTACAATCTGCCACCAGTCCACTTCGATCTGGCGAATATTTATCTCCTGAACGGTGCAGACGGACAGCCACTGGAAGACATTTCAAGTGTAATTGATAATGAAGCCCTCGCGGACCAGATCTTTGCTTTCGTGCGCGAGTTGGCCACTTCGACCGATACTTGTTTGCACGCTTCTATCGCAGGTGGACGCAAAACTATGGGGCTTTATATCGGCTTGGCGATGCAATTTTACGGCAGACCGGGCGATACCCTTTCTCATGTTCTTGTGAATCCCGCGCTTGAAAATCGGGAGTTTTTCTATCCGCCGCCAAACGGTGCCGCTGTCGTTTTGAGCGATGGACGTACAATTCCTGCGGATGAGATTCGACTTGAACTTGCGGAGATTCCACTGTTGCTACTGGGGGAAAAGATCCCTTTTCTCAACGAACATGCTGACGCTGGTTACACGGAGTTAATCGAAATTGCTCAACGGGAATATAATGCGTTGCAAGCGATTTCTCCTGTCGTTGTTAACACGTTCTCCTGTTGCTTAGAAATTGGGGAAGTTTCCATCAAACTCACACCTCTTGAACTCGGGCTCTATCTGTTTTTCGCACAGCGACACTTAGAGAGGGCAGCTGACGAAAGATACTCCATTTCACGCTCTGATATTCGGGACGGGTTTCTAACGGATGCACTTAAAGAGATCGTATCTCAAATTCCTGCACGGGATTTCCGTCTAGAGGGGTTGAAAGGTTGGGAAAGTGATCCAATTGCTCGCTTCTCTCAAACCCGATCCAATATCAACAGAAAAATTAAGGACGGGTTGGATGAATCCGAATCTACTCACTATCAAATTCGATCTTGGAGGTCTTCGTCAAACCAGGACGAGATCTTCTATGGACTAACAGTTGCCGAGGACCGGATCCAATTTTCACTGCATTCATAGGATAAAAATTGAGTTGCTACGATAAAAACCGAGTTGTTATCATTGAACGTTCTCAAAATGGGATGTATATTTTATATCAAAATCTTGAATCTCAAGAGGTGACCACATGCTCCAAGACATTGAACGGCTACAGCTTGCCGCACTGCTCCACGACATCGGTAAATTTCGGCAGCGGAGAACTGCAAGACCTGCCGGGTCCCACCAAAAACAGGGGTGGGAGTTTGTAACAGAGGATTTTAGAGGCTTCTTTCATCCGTGCGGCGATGATTTGGGCGATGCGATTCTAAACCACCATAATTCTCCCAGACAGACGAAGGAGATCGAAAAGCAGGTAACTTTGGCAGACCGGCTCTCCGCTACAGAGCGCGAGGACGAAGAACGTGAGCAGGAGAGCCCCTCCCGCGCCGCGTTGGTCTCGATTATGTCGCGTTTGAAAATTGACAACAAGCCGCAGCCTCCGGAATTACGATACGACCTCAATCGGTTAGACATTCGCCGCGAGACCATTTTTCCGACAGCGGCTGGCACTGCCGATCCAAGCAAATACGAGGAGCTCTGGGTGGGATTTACGCAAGAGCTGCAGCGATTGTCAGGCGATCGCGGCTATCAGGCTGCGGACTATCAGACGCTTGTTGCACTGTTACACAAGTACACCGCCCGAATGCCGTCTGCTACACCTTGGGAGCGGGGAGCCGAGCGGACGATCCCTGATGTTTCGCTCTATGACCACCTCCGCACAACAGCAGCAGTCGCTGCCTGTGTCCATCGGGAAATTCTGCCCGATGATTTGGACAGCTATCTGCGTCAGTCTGATGAAAAACCGTTGTGTACCTTGCTCAAAGGGGACATTTCAGGCATCCAAAATTTCCTCTACCAGATTCAGTCAGAAGGTGCATCACGGGAGTTGCGCGGACGGTCGTTCTATCTGCAACTGTTGACGGAGGCGATTGCGCTATGGATCTTACGGCGGTTTAACCTGCCAATAACGAACCTCCTACTCGCAAGCGGCGGACATTTCTATCTGCTCTTGCCCTATAGAGAAGCTAGGGAGCAAATTGACGTGCTCCGTGCCGAGATTGCCGAAAAACTGTGGCGGGCACATCAGGAAGAGCTTTCGGTCGTTCTAGCGGGTATCCGCGTAACAGCAAGCGATTTTAACAAATTTTCCAAGAGATGGAAAATGTTTTCAGAGGAGATAGATCGACGGAAACAGACAAAGTGGCGGGAGTTGTCTAAAGAAAAGATGTTTGACCTCTTTTTTACACCCCGCAACGAGCGGGAGACAGAGGACTACGGGTTCCCGGAACTTGGCAGGAAATTACGGGATGCCCAACATCTCGTTGCCTTTGAGATTCCCGAACAACCGATTTCTGAGGAACCGAATTGGCGTGAAATCATCCGTGGCTTTGGGCTAGACGTTCACCTCGTCAATAAATCGGAGGACAGGCCAACTCCGCCCGCTGACGCAACCTGTGCAACGGTATATCGGCTTGATTCCACCGGTTTTCTTTCCGACGAAACCCTCGAAAAGTTCCGATGGGACGCCCTGCCCGTCAGCTACGATTTTCGACTCCTGCCACAAGTCATCCCACGCAGACCGGATGGTGATGAAGTGGCAGACTTTGACCAACTCGCGGACGCATCAGAAGGGGTAAAGTGGCTCGGTGTGTTGCGGATGGATGTGGACAACCTCGGCGGACTGTTCAGAGATGCGCTTGGCGAGAGTGCGACGATTTCGCGGATGTCTACCTTGAGCGAATCGGTGCGCCTCTTCTTTGAAGGCTACATCCCGAAACTCTGCCGCGATTATAACGCCGATCACACGCCTGAAATCCTAGAGTTAATCTACGCGGGCGGCGATGACCTCTTTCTCGTCGGCGGGTGGAGTGCCCTCCCCCAAATCGCCCATCAGATTCGGGACGAATTTTGTGCCTTCGTCGGCGGTGGGCATGTCACCCTTTCAGGGGGCATCGCAATCGAGCATAAAAAGTATCCGCTCTATCAACTGGCGGAGGATGCCGGTGACGCACTTGATAACGCAAAACAGAAAGAGAAAAACGCCCTTAACTTTCTGCAGAAGCGGATGACTTGGACGGAGTTCAACCAAGTCGATGAATGGCACAAGCGGCTGTTGAAAGCAGTCAGTGGCGAAAAGCCGTTGCCAAGCGGATTCTTTACACGCTTGAGCGAAATTTACTATCTCTACGAGAATGACAAACAGGGTCAACGCAAGTGGGCGTGGCGGCTCATCTATCACCTGAGCCGTGCCAAGGAGATGTACAGAAGTCATACCGCCCTGATTGACGATCTACGTCAAGGGTTGGTTCGCAATCACAGTGAAGCAGGTGAACTCCTTCAATTTCTCCGCGTCATTGTACGCTGGACAACTTTACAAACAAGGGAGGATAAAAATGGGACAACATCAGAGAGGTAGGCGCGATTCTCAACAGAGAGGCAATCGCGGTTCTCAACACAGAGATAATCGTGGCCCTACGGGAGTCAATCTGGATAAGAGAGTTATCACTGAAGGTGGTGACATTTTGGTAAAAAAGGCAGAGCAGCTGGGTAAGCAACTCGCCCGAAATTTAACAACATCTCAGATTCGCAATATCTACGGTGCGGTCAAGAAGATGCAGATGAAAGGCGAACTTGACACACACAAACTTTTGATGCTCAAACCGAAGCTCGCATACGCCGCAAAGCGACACGGCGGCGGTGTTGATACGCTGAAGGAGGTTCTGACACAGGCAATTGACCATGTGGGAAGCGATTCAAAGAAATTCAACCGTTTTGTCGATTTCTTTGAGGCGATTTTAGCGTATCATAAAGCTTACGACGGAAGAGATTAGTAAGCATAACCGGAGGAGGAAAGAAATGGCAAGTATCCAACTGCAAGGAAAAATCTTTATCATAGGTGAAATTGAAACCACGACAGGGCTACACATCGGTGGAAGCGCAGGCGAGTTGGACATCGGCGGTGTGGATAACCCCGTCATCCGAAACCCACTCACCCGTGAGCCGTACATCCCCGGTTCATCGCTGCGCGGCAAGATGCGGTCTCTGCTGGATCGGCACCTTGACCGACCCTTGAATAAATTCATCCGTCAGAATCGCCCACAAGTTCGTGTCCACGAGTGTGATAAGTTAGCTGACTACAAGGAGTGTTCGGTTTGTCAAGTCTTCGGTGTTGCGCCGAGTCGTGATATGGAGGACACCATGCCCACGCGCCTAATTGTTCGTGACGCACTTTTGACCGCTGAAACGAGAGATCGTTTTGACGAAATTGACACCGACATGCCGTACACAGAGGTTAAAACCGAGGTAGCGATTGACCGCATCACTTCGGCTGCAACGCCACGCCAAAACGAGCGGGTGCCCGCAGAGGCAACCTTCGGTCCACTAGAAATGGTTCACAGCCTCTACACCCTTGACAGCGATTCCGAGGGAAGCATTGACCGTGAAATCGCACTTTTTGACGCGGTGTTGACAGGCATGGAACTGCTCGAAGATGACTATCTCGGCGGCTCCGGGTCGCGCGGTTCAGGGAAAATTGCCTTTCGTAAGTTGAAGATAATCTTCAAATCCCGAAGGTATTACGAAGATCCGCAGGTGACTCCCGTCACCCCGCTTGCCGAGGGGGAGGGTGTTGCAGCGTTGCGAGAGGTAGATTATCAGAGCCAGATTTCAGGGGCGATCCAAGGGTAGGGAGGGATTTCATGTCAAAACATGTCACCTATCATCTCAACTTCCGCTCGCCCCTCCACCTGGGTCGGCGTGGGATTGGGTTGGAGGCAACCGCAATCTCAATCCCTGCGGACACCCTCTTTTCAGCGGTTTGTCAGACGTGGCGGATATTTCACGGGGAAGGGCATCTCACCGATTTTTTGGCTCGGTACGAAACGGATGAACCCTTTCTGCTGACCTCCGCCTTTCCCTTTGCGGCCGATATCAGGTTCTTCCCCAAGCCGTTAGGGATTGATCCCAAAATTCGGTTTTCGGACGATGACCGCAAAGCACTCAAGCGGGTTCGTTACCTCTCCGAAAGGCGTTTTCGTCAAATTATCAACGGTGAGTTGAGTGTGCCTGACGACGCTGACTTAATAAGGGACAAAGACTTAGTCAACGAAGGACAGCTCTGGATTCACGACGCCGACAAGCATCCATGTACAGTTTGGACAACCGACAAGAGACCGCGCGTGACGCTTGACCGCCAATCGGCTGCATCAGAAATTTGGCACTTAGGGGGTGTTAAGTTTCACCAAGGTTGTGGGTTGTGGTTCGGTGCAAAATTTGATACCGAGGAGACCCAAACACAAATCGAAACAATCCTCCGTGTGCTCGGGGACACAGGCATCGGCGGTGAGCGGAGTGCAGGATACGGCCTCTTTGACATCCGTAGCAAGCCTGCCGAAATTGAATCGGAGCGAGAGGGAGATCGGTTTGTCACGCTCTCGCCAATCTGTCCGCGGGATGCCGATGAGTTGGATCGACTCATCCAAAACGGTGTCGGTTATACGCTGGAGGAACGCTCCGGTTGGATTGGTTCTGTTGAGGGGAGCCACTTGCGTCGGCAGCAGGTCTGGATGTTTGGAGAAGGTTCTGTGTTGAACGGAGATGGCTCACGGGTTGGTCGTCTCGTTGACCTAAGACCGGAGGCGTGTCCCCACCCTGTCTGGCGGTACGCCTACGCGTGGCCCATAAAGATATAGATGTTCTTTACCATTCAGAAATCGAGTTTTTGCATGAAAATTAAAATATTAATTCGGTAATTTCCGAGCGATGTCCGGTGCGGTTGGAAACCGCACCTACCGGTCGCCCGTTTGGTAGGCGCTGTTTACAACTGCGCCGTTTCAACCCACACGCCTATGTGGTAGGTTAGGAAACCGCATCTACCGGGTTGGACTGAATTCGGTGCGGTTGGAAACCGCACCTACCGGGCCTGGGGAAAATATAGAATTACCGAATTATTTTCTGAAACCTCATCCAAAAATTCGGTTTCTTATCACTTTGTACGGGGGAAATTGTGAAATACAAACTAAAAACCATCACACCCGTCCACATCGGGACGGGCGAAACATTGAGCCAAATTGATGGCTTCTATGAGAACGGACGGTGGCATCGCATTGATATTGATGCGGTCCTTGCAGCTATCCCTGAATCCGAGCTAAATCGCCTCACCATTGCGATGGGGGAGCGCGACTTTCAGTGGAAAGGATACCTTCCGACCAATCAACCGTCAGCGTCTTACACGCTGCCTTGCCCCGAAGATCCAGGGGAAACCGAAATCCGCGAGGCGATTAAACACCCTTCCAACCGCCCGATGATCCCCGGCAGCAGCATCAAAGGCGTGATTCGCACAGCACTGCTGTGGGACCTCATCGGTGATAGTAATCAGGAATCCTTCAAGTATTCAGTCAACTATTTGAAAGGGCAGCTACGCCGAAAACCGAATCGGAGTTGGGCAGGACAAAAGATTGAACAACGTGTACTTGGAAAAGATCCGAACCATGACCTGATGCGAGCCGTGCAGGTCAGCGATACCTCGCCGATTCCGACCGATGCCTTAGAAATGGGTCTCGCGTGGACCGTCACACTCAATCGAAACGATCGGCTCGTCCAGAAACGGGAGAGCGGGCGTGAGTACAAGATCTTTGTCGAGCAGATTCGCATCGATCAGCCCTTCGACTTTTCAATTAAAATTGACAAGTCCCTCTTCGGTCAACGTGAAAAACGCGAACTCGGATATAGCGATCAGCAGGAGCGGGTGGTCTGCGAAGAAATCGCCGATGTGTGCAAATTCGTGGCGAAAGATCTTGCCGCTACTGAAGCGGGTTTTTACGATTATTACAAAGTACCTGAACTTACCAATTTCTATGAATCGCTCTCGAACCAGATTGACAACCTATCGGCCGGTGGGTTCATTCTGCCAATCGGTTGGGGGACAGGGTATCGCGCCAAAACGGTCACTGAGCTGTTGACCGCAGATGATGATGACTTGATGATGGAGCTGCGGGAACACTACCGTCTAGGAGAAAGTCGCTCCCGTCGAGGTAACTATCAGCCTGAATTTCCGAAGACCCGTCGGGTGCTATATGACCGACAGAGACCAAAATCCCCGCTCGGTTGGGTACAAATCACACCAGCCTAACAGGTTGATTTCTGTAAGGAACGCAGATCTGCGTTCCCTACGCTGTGTGGAGATAAACTTATGCGAATCAAAATTACATGCGACATCGGCGAAGGCATCCGCCTACCGATCAACTACAACTACTTCCTTACCGGTGTTATCTATCAATTCCTCAAGGAATCGGACCCCGAATATGCAGATTTCCTCCACCAGGACGGCTATGAACAGGAGAATCGGCGGTTCAAACTGTTTACCTTCTCCCAACTGATGGCAAAACGACGGGAGATCGAAGGCGACCAGATTCATTTCCGCTCACCCTTGACGTGGTGCGTCTCCTCGTCTCAGCAACTATTTTTGGAAAACTTCGCCGCAGCACTGATGCAAACCAGAATCCTACAGATTGAGGGGCACAGGCTTCGGGTGCAGGATGTGGAGGTATTGCGCCCGCCCCGCTTTGGACCGCAGATGACCTTTCGGTGCCTCTCACCGATTACCATGTCCACTAAACGCGAGCGGGACGGTCAACTCGGCACACACTACTGCCTCCCCGATGATCCGCAGTTTTCCGAGTTGGTTCGGCAGAATCTGATTCGGAAATACGAGGCGGTGTACCAACAAACACCGACGGAGAAATCGTTTGCGATGACCTTTGATCAGGCGTACATCGACAAAAGAAAAGGACGCGTGACACGGTTGGTTGACTACAAAGGCACCAAAATTCGTGGTGTCATGTCTCCCTTTCACGTCATCGGTGCACCGGAGTTAATCCGCATCGGTTATGAGTGCGGATTCGGGGATAAAAATAGCATGGGATTTGGGCTGGTGGAGGTTTTAAGGCAATAAATACGAAAAGCTCTGTTGACTTAACATTAGTGGGGTGATATAATTGGAATTGAGGCTTCACGGAAGGAGGAATATAGATGGCAATCTATGAAAAGTTGATGGGCAATCCGTTTGTTGATGCGGGTGTATGTGGAATTTGCGAATGGTTAGGACGCAGTGTGCAGCCGGAGCAGATTACCGCTGCTGACCTTGAGCAGGTTGTTGCAGAAGTTGTTCCCATCCTACGACCGTTTGACAAAAAGAGACCCGCAGCACAAGGTTGGAAGAATTGGGTTTCAATCTTCACAACTAACCATCCGCTAACACATCCATCTAAAAAAGGAGACCGCATTGTAGATTTTAAGGATGAACTCCTTAATCATATTGGTAATACGGAGGACCTGAGCCAGAGTGGGGATTGTGTAGGATGTGGCAGACGTTATGCAAACACATGGCTGTCGAGAACGGGTGTACCACTAACAGGGTCTGGGGCATTGCTCAATTTTTTTCCAACCTTTGTTGAGGGAGTTGGCTACTGTTCCGCCTGTGCTCTGGCAATTCAACTTTCCCCACTTGTACTCGTCGCGAGTGCGGGTAAGTTTCTGATGCTGCATTCCAATTCTTGGAGAGCACTTCGCTCTTGGGGACGTATCTGTATTGAAGACATACGACAACAAGTAATTCGTCGGGAGATTTCAGGGTGTTATAATCGTGGATATACGAATCCGCGTAATGGTCTCTTTTATATGACCAGTGAGATGGTTCGTTACGAGGAGACGCGACTGGATGAAAATATCACATTACAGATTCACTATTTTTCAAACTTTGGCCAATCGCCAGAGCTTGAAATCTTCCACCTGCCTGCACCTGTCTTTCGCTTCCTGCGCTACGCTTATCAGAATGAATTTCGCCGGGCCTGGGGACAAATCGTCCGGAGCGGATATCGGTATGTCAAATGGGACAAAGTTGAATCGGAGGAGGATTACAAAAACAACCGCAATCTCGTCTACGAATTTCTGTTGCAAGGTCGATCCATCCTCGGATTTTTCATCAATAGACGTGCTCGAAAGGTACGCGGTAACTGGGAATTGCTTTCCCTTTACCTAAAGGAGGTTTGTAACATGGATGAATCAAGGCTTAACGCCATAAAGCAAGTTGGCGACTCAATCGCTGGAAGTATTCGTAAATCTGAACGGGACCGACGGCTCCGACAACTGGAATCCGCTGGGAGTTACGGCGAATGTCGAAACGTGCTGCGGTTCGTGATTCGCGACCGAATTCAGCAAGGCGAGGAGACACCACTTTTTTCAATCGATGATTACGTTGAGTATCTGTTCCCAACATCGGCGGATCAGACGACATTTTGGCGGGAAACCCGTGACCTACTCGTTTTTCGGATTTACGAAACACTTCACGATTGGCTAATTGCAACTGGTTTCGCTGATGATAGTGACGACGAAACCGAACAATCTACTGACAAATCACAGGAGGAAAATTAATCATGTCAAGGCATATTATAGGCTTGGTCCTGATTGATGCACCGCACTCTGCGCTCAATAACGCAGGAACCGAAGCATCACAGGCAACAGAGAACATTGTAGTCGTCAAAACGCTACGCAAAGGGAGTCAACCGTATCCGTACGTTTCGGGACAAGCGTGGCGAAGTTGGTGGCGAACGACGTTAGGCGAAGAATTTGATTGGGAACTGTCACCAATCGAACGGGAAAAGAAGATTGCTTTCACCGCCGCGAATCCCATTCTCTACGATGATGATGATGTTTTTGGTTATATGCGAGCGGTGAAGAAAGAGACTTTGACTCGACTCTCACCGCTGAAAACCTCACCACTAATTTCGATTGAACCGCAACGTCCCACGGACGACTTCGGTGTGATGGCGCGACACGAAGGGGATCCGGTCCCCTACGAACATCAGTTCTACTCATGCACCCTTAAGGGCATTTTTTCCCTTGACCTTGATGCTGTCGGTGCTTTCTGGAACGTTGATAAGACAGGATACAAAAACATCACGGATACCCATATTCCAACCATTGAACTCACTGGTGGAGAGCAGGCAGACGAAAAATCGCCGTGGATTCTACCACCAGACATCCGTCTACGACGTTGCCGGCAAACGCTTGAGGCACTCCCACTGCTCAGCGGCGGTGCGAAGTTGACCTCGCACCTGACCGATGTAACACCAAAGCTGATTATTCTATCCGTTCTCAACGGTGGCAATCACCCGTTTATGAACCTGATGGTTGAACGTGACGGACAGGGGGAATTAAGTATTCCTGCCCTGAAACAGGTTATTTCCGATTATGAAGGCCGTTTCCTTGATTCAATTTATATCGGTCGCCGCGAAGGGTTTATGGATGAATTAGACGAATCCTTGCGCGAATTGGCCGGAAATGGATACGTAATATATGATTCGCCTAATCAGGTTGTTGGGCAGCTAGCGGATGGCCTCTCAAAACACTTTGGAGGGGAATGATGAAAGCCCTTCGTGTTCACATCAACGGTTGGGTGGCATCGTTTCGGAATCCGCTATTCATCAGCGGATTCCAACCTACACTTCCTCTGCCCCCACTTTCAACCCTCTACGGCTTGCTATCGGCGGCGCGAGGCGATTGGGTAACACCTGACGATGCAGCAGTTGGATTTATCTTTCAAAGCCAAGGTAAAGCCGTAGACTTGGAAACGGTGTACGAGTTCGATCGGACACGGCTCAAGGCGAAATCGAATGTCTGTAAGCGCGAATTTCTTGTTTCACCAGAACTTTATTTTTACACGCCTGCGTTGTGGTTGAAATCCCATTTTGAATCGCCTCATTATCCACTGTTATTGGGACGTTCGACGGAATTAGCAACTGTTGTGTCGATTACAGAAGTGGAATTGAAGGAAGTTTCTGAAACCAAATATCGCGATACACTCCTCCCGTTTCCAAATGAACAGGTTTACGGTCAGATACTGGCATTGCCAACGCATTTTACCTCGGAGCGTCCCCGTCGTCCCCAAGGCATCCGGCCGTTCTACATGCTAACGGAGCAGATTCCGTATAGCGGTCCAGCGTTAGAAGATATCGAGATGGGATGGGGTGTGTATCTGCACGGAAATTGAAATAGATTATGATAGAACTACTTGCCAAAAGCGATCCACCTGAAACATTGATTAAACACACCGAAAACTGTCTCTCAATCTGTTTTAGTATGCGGGAAACAATGCCGTTTCTTGCAGAAATTTCCGGTGAGCCCGATTTCTTCGACCATCTTTTTTATTCAGTTGCCCTTCACGATTTTGGTAAGGCGGCAACCGGATTTCAGGCCCAACTCCAATCGGCTGCCGAACGGTGGGGCTATCGGCACGAAATTTTATCGGCAGGATTTGTGGTTGGTCTGGACCTGCCTCTCCAAATTAAACAAGCAATCGGCTTGGCAATTCTAACCCATCACAAGGATATTCAAACACTGAGAGGCCAATATCCTTGCTTTCCACTGCGACAACCCGGTTATCAAACATGGAAAGAGCGAGTCGCAGAATTAGCACCGAATTGGGAGGCCTTGATGCAGGTTCAAGAACAGGTTGGCTGCTGGTATCAGGGCGAGAATTGCCGTTTCACTCCCCTGCTCTCGCTTGATGGGCTCATTAACGGCGATCAGGATTTCCTCGTACCATATCTTAACGATTTTGAAGATGGTGAATTGACAGCGTTGCATGGGCGTTACGGTATGTTGCTGCGCGGCTGTATGATTGCGTGTGACCATCTCGCGTCGGCGGGGAGAACGAGGATTTATTGTGCTCTTGATGATCTGGGTGGGCATCTTTGCAGACAAATTGAGCGGAAGGGGCGGGCGTTTCGAGGTTGGGATGAGTTTCAAGATGCTGCCGCTACAACATCTGGACATCTAATGCTCTCCGCGCCAACTGGTTCTGGCAAGACCGAAGCGGCGATGCTCTGGTCAGATGCAAATGAAAGTGAATCTCTTGGGCGGCGCGTGTTTTATGTTTTGCCCTACACTGCCAGCATCAATGCGATGTATGACCGCCTACTCAATCTCGTTTCTGAAGACCGCATCGGATTGTTGCATGGTAAGGCGAGCTACTTCCTCTATCGCTCAATGGTGGATAAAGAATACACGCCAGACAAAGCGAAGAAAGCGAGTGCAGAAGTCCGGGAAAGCCAAAATCTTACGCGGAAAATTTATCGACCGTATAAAGTGCTAACACCATTTCAACTGCTTAAAGCCTTTTTCGGTCTACGCGGTTTTGAGATGCAATTTGCGGAGATGGCGGGAGGTTTGTTCATTTTCGATGAAATCCATGCCTATGACCCGCATACAACCGCACTAATTTTGACAATGGTTGAGAAACTTCGTCGAGATTACGGCTCCCAATTCTGCATTATGACTGCAACGATGCCGAAATTCCTCAAGGAGATGTTTGTAAATGCAATCGGAGAAATTGCTGAAGTTGAAATGTCTCCTGAGAAACGAGATCGATTCACTCGCCATCGCGTCCGGCTATTTGACGGTGGAATCATTGACACGATCCCAGAAATTATCGAACAATTGGAAGGTGGGAGACGGATACTGGTTGTTTGTAATACAGTCAAGCAGGCACAGACAGTTTTTGAGCGATTATATCCAAGTGCTACCAACCCGCAGCTGCTCCACAGTCGCTTTATCCTCCGAGATCGAGAGCGGATTGAGAGAGAACTGACAAACGCAGATCTGCTTGTTGGGACCCAAGCCGTTGAAGTCTCACTCGACATTGACTTTGATATGCTATTTACCGAGCCTGCACCCATTGATGCACTGATACAGCGATTCGGAAGGGTAAACCGTGCTCGAAAAAAAGACATCGGTGATGTATGCATTGGCCTCGAAGGTGGGGAAAACGACAAATACATCTACTCCACCGAGCGTATAAAGCGGACCCTTGATGCTTTCGCCGAAGTTGATATCTTGTACGAAGCGAAGATGCAGCATCTCATTGATACTGTTTACGGCGATGGCTACAATACAAAGGAAAAGGAGAAATTCAATAACGCCAGAACACTCTTCAATCGACATTTACAAAACGTCGTACCGTTCATCGAAGACGCGTCAGGCCCCGAAGAGTTTCCCAAACTCTTCAAGAGCATGGAAGTTGTCCCCTCGGATTATGAGGACGAATTTCTGAGACATATTGAAGCAAAGGAGTTTTACGAGGCTATGGCTTACGTCACTTCAATTTCTGAACAACAATTTGCGCGACTCCACAAAGAGGGGCAATTATACAAGCAGAAAGGGCAGTGGTTCGTAAGGGTGCGCTACGATTCTAAGCGTGGATTGGCACTTGATGAATTGGCCGGAAATCTGTTGTAATTAGACGTTGTCTTCCTCTGATTATAGTAGGGGTTGGGTCACCTAACCCCCATGAACTGAATGGTACAAGTCCAAATCAAACTAAGTGAGAGGGTGAATTTATGCAAACCGAGAATCATACCACAAACCGCGTTACCGGTACAACAATCGGTTACCTCTACGTCTGCCCGCGAGAGCTCTGGTTCTTTCAGAACCACATTGAAATGGAGCACACCTCAGACCTTGTTTCCATGGGTAAACTCCTACACGACGAGAGCTACCCTCGTGAAAAACGGAAGGAACGCCCAATTGATGACCGCAACCTCATTGATTTCATTGACAAGGACGGCATCCTGCACGACGTAAAGTCAAGTCCATCAATGCAGAAGGCGCACGAAATGCAGATCCTCTACTACCTCTACCTCCTCAAGGGGAAGGGATTGCCAAACCGGAAAGGGGTTATCAACTATCCGCGCCAACGGCGCACCGTTGAGGTCGAATTGACCCCAGAAAAGGAGCGCGAAGTTGAGGAGGCGATTCAGGAGATCAAAAGAATTTCCAACTTGCCAACGCCTCCGGATGTGGAGTTTATGAAAATTTGTAAATCATGTAGCTACATGGAATTGTGTTGGAGTTAATCAAGAGGGGTACATAATTTTCGTAGGGAACGCAGATCTGCGTTCCCTACGAATTCGCTTTACATGAGCCAAAATTGTAAGGAATTATATTGGATTGATGCAATTTAACCGAGGGGTGTTCATAAATATTCTCTGTGAGAGTGGCATCCTTGCCACGACTCCCCTCAATTTGGGAAACAATCGAGATCAGAAGATCTCTCTCACAGGTGTCTACGTCTGCTGTATGCTATTGACTGAATTATGAACACCCTTGATTTAACCTATCTTCGATCAAGGAGAACAACAACCATGTCTCGCAACTACTACATCAGCCAGTCCGGTAGATTGCGCCGAAAGGATAACACCATCTATCTCGAAAAAGAGGACGGTTCGCGTGTGCCGATCCCGATCGAGGATGTGGACGCATTCTACCTCTATGGCGAACTGGACCTGAACACACGGCTGCTCAACTTTATGGCACAGAAGCATATACCCATTCACATCTTCAACTACTACGGCTACTATTCGGGCACCTACTATCCGCGAGAATACCTGAACTCTGGATTCCTGACGGTCAAGCAGGTGCAGCACTATGAACGGAAATCGAAACGTCTGCCGATTGCCCGCGAATTTGTGTCAGCGGCGGTGGCGAATATCCTGCGAAACCTGCGTTACCGCGCGAATCGTGACAGCGATTGTGCCGAGCAGCTTAGGGTCATTGAGGCGATAGCAGCTGAGATTCCGCACGCGCAGCGTGTTGACGAGTTGATGGGGTATGAGGGAAATGTCCGGGAAACCTACTACCGCGCCTTCAACGCCATTATCAACCTACAAACCCCGTTTGAGAGGCGGGTCCGCCAACCGCCCGATAATCCCATCAACGCCGCGATTTCGTTTGGCAATTCGCTGATGTATACCGCCTGCCTGACCGAAATCTATCGGACGCAACTGAATCCCACGATCAGCTTCCTGCATGAACCGGGGGAACGTCGATTCTCTCTGAGCCTCGATCTGGCGGAAATCTTCAAGCCGATTATTGTGGATCGGGTGATTTTCCGGTTGTTCAACCGGGGTCAGCTCAAAGAGTCAAAGCACTTTGACACCGAGATGGAGGGCTGCTATCTGAATGAGAGGGGGAGACAACTTTTTCTCCAATCTTTTGATGAGCAACTCAAGCAGACCATTGACCATCGAAAATTGAAGCGAAAGGTGTCCTACCAGCGTCTGATCCGCCTTGAATGCTACAAGTTGATTAAGCATCTGACAGGCATGGAAACCTATCAGGCATTTCGGGCGTGGTGGTAAAACGCAAGAGATCTCCTCGTAGGGGTGGGGGCTCCCATCCCGCCAAGTCTACCCTTCGCATCGGTGCGGTTGGAAACCGCACCTACCGGGGATACGCTCCCATCCCGCCAAGTCTGCCTTTCGCTCCAGAGGAGCGCAATGTGTATAGTATTATTAAGAGGGTGTCGGGATATGAATCTTTAAAACATGAGGAACGGAGATCTCCGTTCCCTACGAAATATACGCGCTTGTACATCCCGCTTCGTAAGGAACACCGATCGTTGTTCCCTACAACCAAGGGTTTCCCCCTGATAAGGGGGACTAAGGGGGTTATATGACTGATAGCGACGAGTTTGGGGTGAAACGAGTTTCCCCCTGATAAGGGGGACTAAGGGGGTTATACGACTGATAGCGACGAGTTTGGGGTGAAACGAGTTTCCCCCTGATAAGGGGGACTAAGGGGGTTATATGACTGATAGCGACGAGTTTGGGGTGAAACGAGTTTCCCCCTGATAAGGGGGACTAAGGGGGTTAAGGAGATCTTCTCCTCTTGTCTTTCCCCTCAACCCCCCTGACAAGGGGGGCAGAGGGGTTGGAGGGGACTTTGGGAACTGCACAAAGGTCGGAGTTATTGGTAATGTCTACTTATTTCTCTAATTCACCATAATGCAAAATGTCAACACGCCCTAGCAACTTATAGTGGACCTTAGAATTAATGAGACATTCCAATCTCCCGTTGGGTAGGCACCCCCCTTTATCCCCCCGCTAGCGGGGGGATAAAGGGGGGTGCCTATGCAGTGCGGTTAGAAACCGCACCTACCGGGGGCGCAAGTGTTCATTTATTTTTTGAATTCACTATAAGTTAGAGTAGGAGACAGTTAAAATGTATTTCATTATCGTTTACGACATTGACGTGAAACGGGTTGCCAAAGTCTGCAAATACCTGCGTCAACACCTCAATTGGGTCCAAAACTCCGTCTTTGAAGGCGAGTTGACAAAGGCTCAATTTGCACGAGTAAAGTCAGGACTTTTAGGGATTATTGACGAAAATGAGGACTCGGTACTCATTTACCAAATGCGCCATGAAAAATGGATGGACAAACAGGTTATTGGCATTGAAAAAAATCCGGTGACAAACCTCTTGTGACCGTGTACGACAGGGGGTTGAGACGTTTTCGCGTGAATGGTGAGTCGTCAACCTCAATTTCCGAGGCAATTTTCTTCATCCATAAAGCAGCATTTTTGCCCCACTATTATGGATTTAAGGCTTAACCACGCGCTGTCGTCAATCCCCCGTTGATTCCGCACAACCGGACGTTGACGACTTTTAAACCTAACAACGATTTTTCCCTTGTAGAAATAGCGCGGGTTTTGTATAATATTTTTTGTTGATTGTTCGGGCTTTTAATCGAACCAGTGTGGAATTGAAACATTATCAAACACTTGCGGTCTGCGTATGATTGGCTTTTAATCGAACCAGTGTGGAATTGAAACATCGATCCCGATGACGGTCTTGGCGAATAATCTCCGACTTTTAATCGAACCAGTGTGGAATTGAAACCTGGTCTGGTGTAATTGCTGCCCTCTTTTAATCGAACCAGTGTGGAATTGAAACTTATCATCCGACCTTCTTTTAATCGAACCAGTGTGGCAGATTCTTCTAATGCTTGCTTTTAATCGAACCAGTGTGGAATTGAAACTTACCTTGATGTGCGTCTAACGATCCTGTAGGAGTGCGGTCTTTTAATCGAACCAGTGTGGAATTGAAACCCTTACACGGCCAGCGACAAGTCGCGGTATAGCGACTTTTAATCGAACCAGTGTGGAATTGAAACATAAGCTACGGGTAAATATCCGAGTCAATCGGTATGCTTTTAATCGAACCAGTGTGGAATTGAAACTAATCACATCGCTAATCGATGCGTCTAAGTGGTTCTCTTTTAATCGAACCAGTGTGGAATTGAAACGGTTCAGTGGCGACTCTATACCTACACCTCAAAAAAACGTAATTGCTTTTAATCGAACCAGTGTGGAATTGCTACTTTCAATCTATTTTGACCCGCTGGTCCTGACTTTTAATCGAACCAGTGTGGAATTGAAACGAACGGTGCTAATTTAAAACTGAATCCTTCTTGGGAATGCTTTTAATCGAACCAGTGTGGAATTGAAACATTCGGTAGTCGCCCCAAGTGATATTTCCATGCACGGCTTTTAATCGAACCAGTGTGGAATTGAAACATGTTTTTTTAATCGAACCAGTGTGGAATTGAAACGAATCGCGGGCTTCGTTTCCACGGAATTTCTTTTAATCGAACCAGTGTGGAATTGAAAACACAACCATTCGGTGAGTCTCATGTGGACTTTTAATCGAACCAGTGTGGAATTGAAACGGGGGTTATCATTGGTAGCAACGCACAGATTGCCCTACTTTTAATCGAACCAGTGTGGAATTGAAACTCGCCATCAATTGTGAAGGTTCATGCAGTGCACTTCTGACCTTTTAATCGAACCAGTGTGGAATTGAAACTTTGCTCGGTACTGGTAAGGCTCACTAATCGAAAATCTTTTAATCGAACCAGTGTGGAATTGAAACATGATAATCATCATATAATACGCGTATGCTCCCTTTTAATCGAACCAGTGTGGAATTGAAACAATGCAGCCGCGATACGAGGCAGATGCCACAACAGCCTTTTAATCGAACCAGTGTGGAATTGAAACTTGTGCGTTGATTGGACACTATGGATTGAGGGCTCGACTGCCTTTTAATCGAACCAGTGTGGAATTGAAACTCATCCGTCTCGACTTCAGGGTCATCAAAGACTTTTAATCGAACCAGTGTGGAATTGAAACGTCGGACCCACCGCCCCTGATGCATCTCGCCATTTGCTTTTAATCGAACCAGTGTGGAATTGAAACCCAAAGATTGGCACGTTAAAGGGACCATAAAATCTCATTCTCTTTTAATCGAACCAGTGTGGAATTGAAACCCGTGATTCGAATTTCTTTTAATCTTCAACTTCATCCCGCTTTTAATCGAACCAGTGTGGAATTGAAACAACAGGTGGTGGTATTATCCAGTGGAATGAGATGGCACGCTTTTAATCGAACCAGTGTGGAATTGAAACGTATTCGCTGGTGATAAAAACTGGTTACGTCGGGATGGCTTTTAATCGAACCAGTGTGGAATTGAAACGAACTTAACATGTCTTTGTTCGGGGCTCTCCCTAAATGCTTTTAATCGAACCAGTGTGGAATTGAAACACAACTCGACAACAGGAGCGCTTACTTACGAGTTACTTTTAATCGAACCAGTGTGGAATTGAAACTAGGTCTGGATTGTCGGTAGGGATTTTTCAGCCTGGCTTCTTTTAATCGAACCAGTGTGGAATTGAAACATAATCTGCCTTCAGGATAGCGTTAATCAACCTGATGCATCCCTTTTAATCGAACCAGTGTGGAATTGAAACTATTGCTTTCTTGTGGGGCAAATCCGGTTCGGAACTTTTAATCGAACCAGTGTGGAATTGAAACGCCACTTGCGCCTGCAGGAGACGATTGCTCGTGTTTACTTTTAATCGAACCAGTGTGGAATTGAAACTTCGGTGTACATCTTCCATCAAGATATAGAGCGTGACTTTTAATCGAACCAGTGTGGAATTGAAACACGTAACAGGTGTTTTTATCGCGGCTAGGTTGACAAGCTTTTAATCGAACCAGTGTGGAATTGAAAAACCTTTGGAGGTGAACCTGGGATATCAGCATCGATTGCATCTTTTAATCGAACCAGTGTGGAATTGAAACTGTAGCTTGGATTTGCGACTGTCGCTTTTGTTTTCACTTTTAATCGAACCAGTGTGGAATTGAAACGGGGTGGCTGGTGCGGGTGCGTCTGGCAAAGTACTCTTTTAATCGAACCAGTGTGGAATTGAAACAAACGCTAGTTGGCGATTGCGTTCTGCCATAATTAAACCTTTTAATCGAACCAGTGTGGAATTGAAACTGTTCATATTTCGATTTTGAAGTTAGGAAAGTCTTTCTTTTAATCGAACCAGTGTGGAATTGAAACACAGTGTGAAAGATTACAATTCACAACCGAGTGAAACTTTTAATCGAACCAGTGTGGAATTGAAACCTTGCTCGCTGTGAATGTGGTGATTCAGAATTCGCAGTCTTTTAATCGAACCAGTGTGGAATTGAAACTTGGAGACTTCATGGCAACGCGATCAAGATCAAGGTGCGCTTTTAATCGAACCAGTGTGGAATTGAAACTGAGGTCCCATTGTGGACTTGGTCTTGAAAATGTTGCTTTTAATCGAACCAGTGTGGAATTGAAACAACAAGCTTGATCTACCCAAGAATTGAATCACACGCCCTTTTAATCGAACCAGTGTGGAATTGAAACTTCGGTGTACATCTTCCATCAAGATATAGAGCGTGACTTTTAATCGAACCAGTGTGGAATTGAAACACGTAGGCTTGGCTCATTGCCTTCAACGAATTGTGCCTTCTAACTTTTTTAATCGAACCAGTGTGGAATTGAAACTTTTGATTTGAACCTTGAAAAATGTCATCGTCTGCTTTTAATCGAACCAGTGTGGAATTGAAACACAACTCATCCCAGTCACTTATGCAGAGTCGCGCTTCCCCTTTTAATCGAACCAGTGTGGAATTGAAACTTCTTTTGGTTGATTTTAATATCGACTGTTTAGACAGACTTTTAATCGAACCAGTGTGGAATTGAAACTAGGAAGAAGGGAACGGTCGCTGCAATTAATGGAAGCCTTTTAATCGAACCAGTGTGGAATTGAAACTTTTTGTAAAGACTGCAAGCGTTTTGAAACATATCAACAATTAACCGACTTTTAATCGAACCAGTGTGGAATTGAAACTGTTCTGCTGGTACATCCCCAATTCCATTGACGCTTTTAATCGAACCAGTGTGGAATTGAAACATGGGGTGTGCGTGTGGTGACGGTTCTGCAACGCGGGCCTTTTAATCGAACCAGTGTGGAATTGAAACCCCGACTTTTAATCGAACCAGTGTGGAATTGAAAATTGCAAAATATTTTAATTGGATTGCAAGCTTTTAATCGAACCAGTGTGGAATTGAAACGTGTCGTACGCGCCCATCCCCGTTGAGCGCGTTTTTACTTTTAATCGAACCAGTGTGGAATTGAAACAATGCGAGGAGTGTCGCGATAAGGAAGTATGTCGAATCCTTTTAATCGAACCAGTGTGGAATTGAAACAGATTCGCGATCAAGGAAATGAGCAGGGTATGTTCGCTTTTAATCGAACCAGTGTGGAATTGAAACACGTTGATAGCTTCTGCGAAAGCCGATCCGTGTTTGAGAGGTTTTTCTATTGGGGTTTCTTTTAATCGAACCAGTGTGGAATTGAAACGAATCATGTTGAATCGCCCCTGCCTTTTAATCGAACCAGTGTGGAATTGCGCACATGCATGTGCGACTTGCTTTTAATCGAACCAGTGTGGAATTGAAACAGTAACTATAACTGTAAACACGTCGCCCTCCACTTCTTTTAATCGAACCAGTGTGGAATTGAAACTTTTTGTGATCTTTCAAGCATCAATTGTTTCATCCTTTTAATCGAACCAGTGTGGAATTGAAACTTGACGGTGATCGTGTTTCTTTTTTGGTGGTGCACGCTTTTAATCGAACCAGTGTGGAATTGCTGATATGGGATATTGAAGACTTGCAACAAGGAGAGAAGCAATAAGATGGGAAAGAGGGAAGAGGACAATCCAGACGTTACACCAGAACACGCAGAATCTACTGATGGCGGAGACATTGACTTTTAATCGACCCATTGTCGAGTTGAAACAAAAAAAGCCGATGGAACGTGGGGGTTCCACCGGCTCTTTTTATTGTTTCCTATAGAATAGTTAGGACTTACGCAGTTGAACGCTCAAAAGCACCGTAGTTCGGCGATAAACCGCCGCAGGACACAATTTCCAACGCCTGATGAATCAGGTAACTACAGTAAAGTCTTAGGTGCCGGTTCCGTTTCGTAGAGAACGCAGATCTGCGTTCCCTACAATCTGAAGTGCGTAGTCTTAACATGAGCGTCCTCAAAATACTACGGATTTCTGTACACGTAGTCATGCCCCCCATAACGCCGGAGGGTCAATCCACCCTCAGCAACCGTGCAACTGACACGAATCGCTTGGGTAACACGGAAGGTATGGATACCCGCTTGCCCCGCTGCCCCTAGCAATCTTTCATAGTTCAGTGAACCCCCTGTGAGACCGCTGGTGTGACCTCCATCCCTTTCGAGGGTATATGCGACCTTAGCTAAAGTTTCTTGCAGCTTGAGACGTGCCTTGGGGTCATGCTCATCGTTAAAATCACGCTGAAAGGGCCCCGTGTATTCCAATCGTGGGAATGGCAATAGTCCCTCTGCCAATAAATCCGTTTTGGCTCGGTTCCAGATTAGGGTGCCCCACGCCGATAACCCCGTATCGGTCTCATCATCGCCTTCCTCCAAAAATTCCAGCAGCGTCTCCGGGATATCTCTGAGTTCCCGACGCGGATACAATTTTCCAGCAGCCATCAGCGCAAATTCCGTTTGATGCTGTTGGATCACGGTGGTATCAATCTGAATCGGCAGGCGTGGAATCGTGATTAGGTCCGCAGTTTCTGCCTCAAAGATATAGATGACCTCATCGGCGTAAAACGCGCCGAAAGTATTCATGTAGCCTTGCAAGCTTTTGAACCCACCGACGAGATTGAAAATCACGCGATATCCGCTGTCACGTCGCCACGGCACATTCTCCTCCAACCACCGAATGAGTTCCTTTATCCCAGTCGTGAAGGCAGCGGTGTCCTTTGTCGAAAGTCCTTCAGGCGTATAGATGGATACGTTAAACCCCTGGTCCACAAGGAAATCTCGAATCAGTTCACCCGTCTTTTGCCCCTGTGCGGTGTCGGTGCAGATGAGATAGTGCTGATCGGGGTTGTTTTTGGGCAATCTGCCGTTGTAGATGCCGTAGATGCCGTTCAGTTCTGCGCTGATTCGGCGGTTGAGTTGGGTGTCATCTTGCAGGAGTTTGTCGAGTGCCCGTTCAGCGAGTGTATCAATGATTGTCTTCACCTCTGAATCCAACTCTTCCGTTTTATGGTTTGCCGAATCGCGCAGTAGACGCCGCCATTCATTGGGGTCATCGTTATTGATTTGGTTGGTCAGGCTGCTGGTCCCGATGGTTGATAAGACAAAACGCATAATCGCGCCTCCAATTTATTATATGTTGGCAAAATCAATTATAGTGAATTCAAAAAATAAACAAACACTTGCGCCCCCCGGTAGGTGCGGTTTCCTAACCGCTCCCCCTTGACAAGGGGGGCGAGGGGGGTTAGGGGGGATAAAGGGGGGTGCCTACCCAACGGGAGGTTGGAGTGTCCCATTAATTCTAAGGTCCACTATAGATGAAAGATACTCATGAACCTTCTTGTTTGCACGCATCAGGTATGCGCTATCCTGAAAATCCCGAAAATCCTGTAAATCCTGATTCAGACAATATAGAAGTTATGCACTTCGGTAGGGAACGCAGATCTGCGTTCCCTACGAACTTCTTGATGGTGCCTTTGCTGTGGTTGCCCGATTCATCGGGCGTATCGGGGCAAGGATGCCGCTCCCACATCTATCGGCGATGAATCGCCGAACTACAAGGCGTTGGGCGTTCAACTGCGTAGGTCCTACAATAATTAACTCTCCTCAAACCGAAACGCGAACAGATCCGCGTCCTTGAGCGCGAAACGCAACCGCACCGGCTTCCCAGCCAACGAGTGCAAATCTCCCGCCCCCTCCCACTCAACTGTACCATCGATCTCATCACCGAATATCTCAGGACCCGCGTCCAATCTGAAGCCCGGCTGCGGCTGCCCTTCCGTATCCTGAATTTCAACCCGAACAGATCCCACCGCCGATGTCGAAAAGTTCAATCTCAGCCTGTCCCCTGTAAAAATCAGAGGGCGGGTGATAAATTCACCCCCGGCGTAGCCTGCGCGAACCGATACGAACCCGTCAGTGCGGAGCGAGAATCGACGAATATGAACACTCGGCAACCGCCAGTTCGCCATACTGTATAGCGAGAGCTCCTCCGGCGACGTTTGCAGGAGGCCCCGCTCCATATAAATCCCGCGCTCATGCCAGTTGCCCTCATCAAGTCCGGGACGGACAAAAGCCTCCATGAAGCTGCGATCGAAGTGGATTCCATCGCGACTGGACATAAATACAATATCATTCACGCCCGAACCGTATTCCCAGTCCGGAACTGGCTCGCGCTCCGGCACAAAACGTGCTGGAAACATCAGATACATCCCCGGCGCACGCTCGTAAGGCACGCAGGCGTTGGTATAGAGATGCTCAAAAGGAGTTTCGCCGGCGTCAATCAGTTCAAGCGGTGTCCAATGGCGAAAGTCTTTAGAAGTCGAGCGTCGAATCCAGCGCACACCCTTCTTGAAATTGCCCCTACCAGCCACACCCCGCGTATAGGCGACATATTCCCCCCGTTCCGTGTCCCAAAAGGCGATGTTATGCGAATCAAACGGTCGCTCAGTCAGGATTGGCTCGTCTTGCATGAGTCGCCAGCGCAGCCCGTCCGGCGAGACCAACGCGAGTATATCGCCGGTACGCACGATAGCTTTATACCGCTCTTCGTCCGACGCGTCGGGATTGAAATCAAGAAACGGCGACATGTTGTTACCCGGTCCCACCCAGACGAGGTTGTTGTCCTTTGAACCTTGAAATTCAATCAGTCCCAGTCGTGGTTTGTCCCAGTGAATCCCGTCCGTGCTTTCAGCGTAGGCGATGAGCGGCAGACGCTCACCCCGAATGGGCATCTCCTGATCGCAGCGATACCACGCCCGGAAACGGTCGCCCTCGCGAAATGTTACCATATAGGAGACGCCGCCCCGTTCCCACGGATGTTCAGCGGAGATTACAACCTCACGACGTATCGGTTCATGCAACCGCCGCGTGACATCTTTCGCCTCGTCAATCCAGAAATCGTCCACAAATAGTTGGCGATCTGTGCCGATGTGGATAGGTGTGTTGTTGTTATTGTGTTGTGTCATTTTACCCTCTAGAAATTGATGGTTATCAACCCTACTTTCTGCTACAATTTGGGAGATCTACCAAAAACTGAGCACATGTCGCCCCGCTGAAGCTTTAACCCGACTTTCCCAATGAACTATAGTGAATTTAAAAAATAGATAGACACTTTCGCCCCCCGGTAGGGGCGGTTTGTCACCGCCCCGCATCGGCACCCCCCTTTATTCTACCCCCCCTAACCCCCCTCGCCCCCCTTGTCAAGGGGGAACCGATGCAAGCAGGGGGGAAAGCAAGCGGGGGACTAAGGGGGGTAGGTTGAGGGGAGTGTGAGAGGGGTATCCCTGCCCCGATACGCCCGATGAACCTCCGATTATCGGGACAGGCGGATAACTACAATCAGCCTCTAGCACCAGTTTCGTAGGGAACACCGATCGTTGTTCCCGACTGTTAATGAACCAATAAATCAATTCACGCTCTTAAGGGATATCATGTCCCAATCTCGCCCCAATATTATACTGATAATGTGTGATCAGATGCGCTGGGATGCCGCTGGCTTCACGGGGAGCTCGGTTGTCCAGACACCACACCTGGGTCAAATTACTGAGATGGTTTGCCATACCGGCCCCTACGATTGGTGTTTATCCGGTGGCGACGGGGCAGCTTCAACTCAATAATTGACAACTTCGCAAAATTCAAAAAGCTTCCGTGCCCGCTCCGAAAGTCCCTCGTACGTCTCCGGCGGCACCTTCATCGCATGACCGATACTAATCCACGACAGTCCGTAACAGACTACAATTTCGGGACGCGGTCCATTAGAGGTGTTGGGTGTACCACGATGCAGCGTCCGGACATCCTGTATCCACATCGTTCCCTTTTTCATGTTGAGTCGGCGGGCAGACGGAAAATCGCCTTGCGTCAGCACCTCGTCATAGCGGCTCTCTAAGTCGGGGTTGGCGATATATTGTGTCGAGGGCAACACCTCAATACTACCATTCTCCTCTGAAGTATCCACAAGCGGAAACTTGACCCCTATTATCGGGCAGGTATCAAGCCCAACATGCGGGATCTCCCGCGCTAGTCCGGTGTCTCGGTGCCAATGCTGAAACTCACTCCCCGGGTAAGGATTATTAGAATGGAGACACTTGATGTAAAAATCATCCTTGCCCCAATAACGCCTGAGGAACTCCAGAATCACCGGATTCTCATACACCTCCGGGTCGGCGAACGGCGGGACCCACGGAATGGTCAGCGTGTAACGGTTGATGAGTTGTTGACGACCAAAGCCTGTGTGCAAGTCTCCCCACTCTTTTTCGGCAAAGCCGGTTTCACGCGTCCTGACATGCTCTAGCATCGGTAAGAACGCCTCTCGGATGCGATCTACGGTCTCGACAGACAACACATCCTCAATTACCGCATAGCCGTTGATCCTGAACTCGGCTATCTTTAGATCAAAATCTATATCTTCACATCGTGCAGTCATGAATCCTCCGTTGAACGTATAAAATCTATCGGTTGAATGAACCGATGAACTAATGAACCAACATAAAATTGATTGTATCATAGGACGTTCCGGTGCGTCCAGAAAAATAGGGGAGGAGCGGATCTGCGTTTCTTTGTGTCGCTTTCTTCGATTTGTGCTATCATATTGCTTGTTCTAATCCAGCCTGTAGGTCGAGATTCATATCTCGACACCCAAAAGTCAACAGAACTAAGAAAAGGAGAAAGCGGTTATGCGACACGAAAAATGGAAATGTCCCAAATGCGACAATGCTGAATTTGAAACAGATATTTTCCAGGCGACAGGTGGCACGCTTGCCAAGCTGTTCGATGTCCAAAACAAAAAGTTCACTACCGTTTCATGTACACAATGCCAATACACCGAGGTCTACAGGGCAGACACCTCAAGCCTGAGTAACATCTTCGATTTCTTCACCAATTGATATCAGGAGGTGATGTCTGATGAGGGTATTCACCGACGCTGAAAAGCAGCAACTACAAGCGAAAATAAAAAACGAGCAGAAACGGCAGCGGGCACTTAGAGAGAACATCCAAATTGAAAAGGAAAAAGAAGCAAAACGGAGTAGAGGCATAATTTCAACAGCGTTAAGTTTTAAGTACGGTTTCCTAGTGCTTATTATTTGCTTGCTTATCTGGGAGGTGGCTGCCCTACTGAAGTGGCGAAATTTCGGTTATGATCAATACGGCAACCTCATGATCGTGTTGATGCTACTATTTAATCATATTGCGTACTTTGTCACGAAAAGAGGTTGGTTAAGCCGCGCGATGAAAACAGTTGCGTGCATTTGGATCGTATTTGTATTTGCTTATATATTTTGGATTTTTTAGATTTGATTCGCCTAACGTATTGACGGGGAAGGCTGAGAAAACATGAGCGAAGCATTCTTTGAGAAAATTGACGTGTTCCTACCCGGACAGGGTGAGACGTTGACACAAGCCCCAGCCCACCACTGGGAGCGAGCAGAGCGCGCCAACGCCCAAATCTACTACAGCACGCGGGAGCCGAAATCCGTCCTCATCCATCTGACAGGACTGACCAGAGAGGAGAGGAAAGCCCTCGCCGATATGCCGATTGAGGTCGATCTGTCAGCCCTAAAGTATCACGACTACGACGGGTTCGGTGTCCATCTGCCGGGACTCATTGTCACGACACAAGGGACGGCTATCGCCGTTTGTCAAAAACGACACGGTTCGATGGGGGATGGTGGCAACCAAGTTGACATCTTGATGACGCGTAGCGATGACAGCGGTGCTACTTGGCAGCGACAGGAGGTCATCTTCGAGGAGGAGGGGGCTTTCACCTATCTCGGTCCCATCTTTGAGGACTGCACAACGGGCACTGTATTCGTGGCTTTCTGGAAAATGCCTGCTGATATCTTGGACGACCTCGGTTACTTCAGCGAACACGCCAAGCAGGGCGGCGGTTTCTATCTGCTCAAGAGCAACGATGAAGGGCGGAGTTGGTCTGATCCCTTCTATGTAAGCCCGGAACCGAACGCCGATGGTTGGGTGGGGTGGCCCAACAACTGCGTCCACGGCATCCAACTCGCTTTTGGACCCTGCAAGGGACGGTTGATTATACCGGCGTTTCTTTACAAGGAAGGCGAACCGGGACAGGTGCCGGGGGTTCGTGGCGGGTTATTGTACAGCGATGACCACGGACAGAGTTGGAAAGCAGGTGCTGTCCTGCCCGAAGGCTCGGACGAGGTCAGCCTTGTCGAGACTACGCACGGTGGGATCTACGTCAGTTATCGCAAGAACACACTCGCCACCGGCAAACGACACTTCGCACGCAGCACCGATTACGGCGAAACCTTCTGCGAGCATGGCGAGCACGAGGAGGTGCCAGACTCAAATCTCCATGCGGGGCTAATCCGCTACCGTGGAGACGAGGGAAGAGGTGAAGACCTCCTCCTATTTTCCAGTCCAGCACCGACGAAGGATATGACAATTCGCATCAGTCGAGATGAAGGCAGGAGCTGGGACATGTCGCATAGAGTTGAGCGAGGACTGTCACGGTATTCCGACCTCGCGGTGACTCCGGATGGGACAATCCTCTGTCTCTATACCAACGGAGTGATTCGTGACAGGGAAAAGATTAGCGTGGCACGGTTTAACTTGGGGTGGTTGGTGGAGGGTAGTGATTAGGTGAAGACTAGAGAGTTTCGTACCGGTCGGCACGGTTGTGTCCCAAAAGACCGGGGCAAAGTTGCTGCATTTCCGGCGGCATCCGCTCATACGTTTCAGGCCAAATCGGCTGATGACCGCCTTCAATCCAGTTGTTGAACCACGGTGGGTAATAGGCGATATTCAATCCGACGCGAATCTGATCACTTGTATTTGCACGGGCTTGGTGGTAGGTGCCCCCATGCCACATAATAACCGAGCCTGCTTTACCGGTAATTGGCTTAATCAATGGGCTGTCTGTGGTAATGTCCGATGGCGGAGTCTTCCGACGTGAACGGTGGCTCATCGGCACGACACCCGTTGCACCGTTCTCCTCTGTAAAATCCGTCAACATCCAGATACTGTTGATAATCCATGGCACGTCTGGCACTTCATGGAATTCACGCGCAGAATCCACATGTAGATGCTGCCCCGGCGCACCGGGCCACGTCGGCTTGGAACACGCCTCGACCACCCGACAGTTTTGGCCCAAAAAATGCCGCGCAACCGCCACCGTGTCCGGATGGCTGGCACATATCCAAACACGATCGTCCAGATTCATCATGCCAAATAACGTCTGATAATACTGATCGCCTGTATTATAAATTTGGCACTTCGGGTCGGTGTGCAATTCGAGAAACCGTTCCGCCATGCGCCGGGCCGTGTCTTCAGGGATGCGATCTTCAAGCAGGCAGTATCCATAAGTCGTCAAGCAATCTATTGCGGCTTTGACGTCACTGTTCATCTGCTTCTCCTTCGCCCAATTATAGTGGATCTTAGAATTAATGAAACACTCCAAACCGAGGCGGTTAGGATACCGCATCTACCGTTCTCCCGTTGGGTAGTCCCCCTATTTCCCTCTGCTTGCGGGGGGGACTAAGGGGGGTAGAATAAAGAGGGGTGCCGATGCGGTGCGGTTTGTCACCGCCCCTACCGTTGGGCGCAAGTGTTTGTTTATTTTTTCAATTCACTATAATGAACTGATGGACTAACTATCTTCACATTTCATGACAAGGCGCGGTATACGCCCGCGCCCTGTCCGAAAATCTACATCTTCGACTTAAACAGGCATGGTCCTGCCACTATAAGCTCTGCCAGCCTCCGCTATTTCAGGGCTTCCTCCCATAATCCTCACACCCCCGTCGATTCGCTCCGGGAGTGTCTCTATACTACCACCTTCCAAGAATGCGACACCCGCTTCCTTACACGCGGTATACACCCGGTTTCTCGCCTCAACCATTTCGGGCGGATGTGGACTTGGGGTGTTCTTGTAACCAAACGACATACCGAGATCCCCAGGGCCCCATTCGGCAAAGGCGATACCGGGCACCCGAAGCGTCATTTCAGTATTAGCGATTGCTCGCACGTTCTCGATTTTCAGTCCAAGCATCAATTCACCATCGGGGTTAAGGGGCCAAGGGTCCGCTTTCCCTAGGTAATCATCGACAGAAATACCCCAAATGGGTGCCGCAGATCCCTGTCCCGCTGAACCCCTGCGTCCGACGTTCAGTTGCGTACCGACGCCAATTGTCTGGAACGGATACCGGCAGCATTCAACAAATGTCTTCACCGCTTCTGGAGACTCTGCATGACACAGGAGCAGACCGTGTACACCTATCGCCAATAGCTGCCTGAGCTGCCACGCATTCGCTCGCATAACGTCAGGACTTGAACCGTCCATCGGCAGCTCTACAACGACCGCCGGCGTCAGGTGACCACTATTGGTTGGTCCACCATCCACAAGTCCGCGCATAAAATTCGCCAGACCTACGAAATCGAGGGGACCATGCTCCATACCGATGTTGATGTAGTCTGCCCACGTTTTTGCCATCTCCTTGCCAGCCTCATAGGTGAGATTGGCACCTGTGTGGCTGCCTGTATAGTAGACGGGCTGATCTTGCTCAAGTAGTTCAATTGCTTTGTTCACTCGCTTCGGCATAATTAACCTCTCTAATAAAAAAATAACTAGTTCGACTAGCGATTTCAATCGCTCAAAAGATGCATCAATACAAAAAAATTATAGCATAGTTACAGATGTGAGTCAAATGGTGAATCCAATGCCTAGGGCTATTCAGTTTTCGGCTTTTTAACCATTTGGGTCGAAAAATCGCAGCTCGGGTATCGCTTCGCCGGTGAAGTATCGGGATTGGGAAATCCCTCTCACAGGAGAATTAAATGACCCTAGTATTCGTCTCTCCTACCTTGACATTCCCACCTGTCAGAAGTATAATGAATGAATTATCTACCGATTCACACGAACCGAACGGGAGCGGGAGCCCGACACGTCGGGACAAGCGAAAGCGAGAAAAAACATGGCAACAAAAGAGGAACTTTACGATCAGGCTTTAACACATTTCGGGAACAACGAACTTGAGGCGGCGGTGGCTGTGTTCAATACACTCCTCGAACAATACCCCGATTATGTGGACGGACATATTGGACTTGGACACGCATACGAACGGATGAGCAGATATGACGAAGCGATTGAGGCGATCAAAAAGGCTATTGAGGTTGACCCAACCGATCCACTCAATTACACTAGCTTGTCAATCTGTTATCAGCGAAAGGGGATGATTCAGGAAGCGGAAGACGCGATGGCAAAATCACATCAGCTACAGATGGGAACCTAATATACAGTATCCGCAAACGAGGAGGAAACACAAGCAATATGCTTGAACTTTACGATACAACACTCAGAGACGGGAACCAAGGGGAAGGGGTCGCTTTCTCCGTTGAAGACAAGCTACTCATCATCAAAGCCCTTGACCGTTTGGGAATCCATTACATTGAGGGTGGATATCCCGGCTCGAATCCAAAAGATATGGAATTTTTCAAAGGTGCGAAATCGCTCGAACTCCAGCAGGCGGTAGTTGTGCCTTTCGGCAGCACGCGCCATCCGCGCTATCAACCCAGCGAGGACCCCAATCTGCTAGCGTTGCTGGATACAGGTGCCCGCACCGTCACGATTTTCGGAAAGACGTGGGAACTCCACGCGACAGACGTGCTTCGTGTCACAGCACAGGAAAACATTGAACTCATCGAAAGTTCAGTCCGTTTTCTGGTCGAGAACGGACGTGAGGTCATCTACGACGCAGAACACTTCTTTGATGGATATGACGACCAACCGGATTACGCTTTGCAAACACTCAAAGCGGCAGCGCGAGGCGGCGCAAGATGCGTCGTGTTATGCGACACGAACGGAGGGCGATTGCCTCTAGAAATTCAGGAAGGTGTGCGAGCAGTCATGACAGAAATTGATCTGCCGGTCGGCATCCACACCCATAACGATGCTGGAGTGGGGGTCGCAAACACCGTTCTTGCTGTGCAGGCGGGGGCAGCGCATGTACAAGGGACATTCAACGGTTACGGAGAACGCTGCGGCAATGCAAATCTCGCCTCTATCATCCCGACCTCAAACTCAAGCTAGGGATCGACTGCATCAGCGAGGCGGGCCTCAGCCAACTGACGGAGACATCGCGCCTCATCAGTGAATTGGCGAACCTGCCGCACGACGAGCGTCAGCCATACGTTGGGAGGTCCGCTTTTGCCCACAAAGGAGGTATGCACATTGATGCTGTACGCAAGAATCCGCGCACCTTTGAACATATAGATCCAGAGCTCGTCGGCAACGAGCAACGCATCCTAATCTCAGATCAGGCTGGTAAAAGTGCTATCCTGAAAAAGATCGAAAGATATTATCCAAATTACGACAAGAATTCACCGGAAGTCATCGCCCTTTTTGATCGGTTGAAAGAGGCGGAAAATGAAGGTTATCAATATGAAGCCGCCGATGCATCGTTTGAGCTGCTGACCCGTACACTCTTGAACGGCTATCAACCATTTTTCGATTTGCTCGGATTTCGCGTGATTATTGAAAAAGTCAAAGACCACGTCATACGGTCTGAAGCGACGATTAAAGTAATGGCGCCCGATGGCGAGGTCGAACACACCGCCGCTGATGGCGATGGGCCCGTCAATGCCCTCGACAGTGCCCTACGCAAAGCGCTTGAGCGTTTCTATCCTTCGCTACAGGAGGTCCACCTTACCGACTATAAGGTACGCGTTTTGGACACTCAAGCCGGCACCGGCGCAAAGGTGCGTGTGCTGATTGAAGCAAGTGATGGGCGGGAGCACTGGGGTACGGTTGGCGTATCAGAAAATATCATACAGGCAAGTTGGGAAGCCCTCACGGATAGCTTGGAATACAAACTCTACAAAGACAGCCGTGAGACGTAAAACGCTGTTCGTGATAATCCGCAAACAGAACGAGAAAAATCGCCCCTTAAATCAGTCTTAATGCTTGACAGAAGCGTCTCTGATTGTTACAATATATGTAACAATTCGATAATCAAATCAATAGGAGGTTTCACATGACTGATTTACAACAGATTGCTAAGGCAGCGCAAGAGATTATCCAGATCTGTGAACAAAAACGGATGAACAAAGTGGACAAGGAAAAGCTGCTCAAGCTGCAGGGGGCAATCCTCACGCATATTGAAGGGCTTACTGAATGCGAAGCTTGCGGGTCAATCACGGATCTGGTTGTGACGATGACGATTGAGCCGGTGACCGCAAAATTGTGCAAAGATTGTGGGATAAACGCGATCGAAGCGGGAAAGATTAAAAAGGCTACGACGCGAAAGCGATCTACCCGAGCCGCACGGAAAAACGTGCCAACGCCGAAGAAAAGATCAGCGTCACGACAACAAACATCATCCAACAACGCCGACGAGTTATATGCCGAGGTAGAAAAGGAAACAAGCCTCAAGAAAACGGATATCAAACGTTTGCATAAAATTATCCAAGAGATCACGGGTCCGATGAACCTCGAGAACACGGTCTTATATGTGAAGCGTGAGGCTGACCTCGCAAAACTAAGGATAGAGCAAGACGCTTTGAAAACAGCAGTTACATTATTAATGGCGGCGTGAAATTCCGCTTTCACGTCTCAAGTTGCGCCCAATTTCGTCCATCGAATCTTGCGAAGATTTGGAACTTTTAGTTAAACTCGATAATTTCTGAAACAGATTCTTCCCTGATAACGTTTAGGATAATACGATCTTGGAAACGATAGGGACAAGGAGGCGCTTACTGTGATAGATAAAATGACCGATGACCTATCGGATCAAGAAGATACACAACTAGCAACGTTAACAAAGGCTGGGAACGAAGCTGCCTTTAGATCGTTGTTTGATAAACATTACAACTGGGTTTATAGTAAAACATATCGAATGCTATGCAATCATCAGGATACGGAGGAAATATCCTTAGATATCTTTATGAAAGTGTGGCAGAAGATTGAGAAGTGGGATACTGTTCAAGGTAGTTTTCAAGCGTGGTTGAATGTTGTTGCAAAAAACACAATAATTGATGCAATCCGCAAAAAAGAAAGAATTCGTGAGGCACTTTTAAGTATGGAGGATGAATCTGAATTGCCACTTGTTGAATACCAAGACCAGCGACCAACGCCTGAAAAACAGGTCGAATCCCGAGAAGCTCAAGAGATTCTTGAATGGGCACTCCAGATGGTGAAAAAGCCAAATCACCGAATTGCTTGGATTCTACGCCATCTCGAAGGGTGTAGCATTGCCGAGATTTCGCAAACGCTCCAGCGTAAGGAAGGGACGGTGAAAATCTGGATCTTCCGTTGCACAGAGGAGTTGCGCCAAATTCTTACCAGAAAGGGTCTAAAATGGGTTTAATGATTAGGGGGGATACAATGAAATTTTGGAAAAAAGTCACACAAAATTTCAGTAAAGATGAAGTTAGAAAAGCGGAGATGCTAGAAATTCATACACGCAGAATCCGGGGAGAAAAGCTATCCCGCAAACAAACCCGGCTGTTAAAAGCGAGCGAGCAATATCCAGAATTGGACCCTTTGAAAGAGCTCATCGATTTTGCACATCACCGTTTTGAGGAAAGAGAAAACGTTACCCCGCTTCCTGGAGCAAAACGACGCATCGCTAACAATTTGATGAGGCTAATTGGTCGTAATGCTGTGGAAGATGACGTACTGTCAGGCGATGAACTCGGCTTGCAGCCATCTTACAGTCCGGATCTAGTCGGAAGTGATAGCGAACTTGCCTTACCACATATTTCCGGTGATCTACCGCCGCCAATTCCTGAAGAGGCGGACCCGCTTAATGAGACGGTTATCCTTGATGATAAAAAGGCCGAATCGGCAACGTCTCCAGTAGAGGCGTGTCACCTGAGATTGAAGGTTGTGCAGGGCAACGAAGCTGGACATGAGTATGAGATCTCTTTCCAACCTATGATTATCGGATGCGGGGATGAGGTAGCTGTCCAGTTAGATGCCAACACTCCTGTGTCACAACGTCATGCGTTGCTCACCGTTGATGACGATGAGTTACTAATCACAAATCTTGATAACGGTAGTGGGACGTCCGTTGATGGTGCTAAAATTACTGAACCAACACCACTTCATGTTGCATCTAGGGTACAGATTGGTGGACAGGTGCTTGAAGTGACCGCGTTTCGGCGGGATGCCAGTGTCCTTGGCGTCTCCTTTGAAGTCGTAGAAGGACCCGATGTCGGACAGGTTCACTGGGTCTATTTCAAAGAAATGACAGTCGGGCGCAGCGCAGCGGCGCAAATCAAATTTGCTGATTCAACAGGGACTCTCTCCCGCCTACATGCTCGGTTTTACCTGAAAAACGGCGAGGTATATCTTACCGATCTCGGTAGCAAAAACGGGACTTATGTTGATCGATTTCGTATAGAAGAGCCAACCGTCGTTGAACCAGGTATGTGCATTGAGTTCAGTGGAATTGTCTGTGAAGTCACAGACATTGAGCACATTTAACCTACAAGTCAGCCTGCGATTTTGTGATGCAGCGCAATGGAAATAAACAGATAGATTCGGGCATATACGATATACTGCCCATTATTATATACCGCATTCTTCTTTCCACCATCAAGCGGAGAGAAGGATGCGGTTTTTTTCTATTTGAATTTTGAAGCGTCTAAGGTATAATAACATAAGTTGCTAATCATAAACACACTCCGCCGTGCTGTCCCCCGTTGTGCAAATTATAGCACGGTAGAACCCCAATACTACGATTTCAATAAACCCCTGAACCAATTTTATCCATGAGTCAGAGACAAGCTGCTTTCGCACATTTTAACCGTGCTACAAATCTTTATCGGCAAGTTCACTATGCCCAAGCCGTTGAATATTATCTAGCGGGCTTAGAAATCGATCCGATGTGTGTGGAGGCGTATGCAGACTTAGCGAAGGCGTATGAAAAGTTAGGGTGCTGGAATCAGGCAATTGAATCGCTGGAGACTGCGCTAAGACTACGTCCCGGTTATCCAACCGCCCTTCGCCGTAAGGAACGCATTCTCGAAGAGAAAAGTGTTTATGATAGTTTAACCGATGAACTAAATCTAGTCCCTGATACCATCTACCAACATCAACCAACGGCTACCGTTCACCGAAGCAGCCCCACAATCGAACACGAATTCTTCACCCTTACCGGCGGGCGCACAATCCCACAGAATTTATTATGCGTCGTATCCCAAATTATCGAACACACCTATCATGAGGTCGGCAAAATTTTCCAATGTCATCCGCAATACAAAGTTCCTGTTTCCATTGAAGATGTCAAGCAAATGGATACGCCACAAGCTATAAATCCGATGGTCCGCACAACATATCTAGTTGAAGCTGGGAATCACACGCTGTTTTCGGATGTTTCTCTCCCACGGTGGGCGGTCGCTTGCTACGACAATGGAAGCATTCGGCTAACTTACCGCCCTTATAGCGATTCCAGTATCGGCGTTTTATACGCAGTCATCCGTCACGAATGGACACATCTGCTCGTTGACCTACTAGCGCATGGGCGATGTCCCAACTGGCTTGACGAAGGACTCGCTCAATTTGTCGCACGCCCGTTGATGAACTCCGAGAAGACTCACTTGCAACAAGCAAGTCGAGATAAACATCTCTTATCTCTCCACCTCCTGCAAAAACCGTTTCGGAACCTTCCGGAAAAGCAACGCCGTTTAGCATACCTCCAGTCCTATGCAGTCACCAAATACCTGATACAGCAATTCGGTTTTGCTGCGCTCCGAGATGTTCTCAAACACCTCGGCGACGGAAAATCGACCGATACAGCGTTTCAAGAGGGGTTCGGGAAAACAGAGGAAGAAATTGTCGGTGCTTCAAACGGGGAGCATTGCATAACTGTCTAGGAGGATTAGTCATGGGAAAAATTGATATAGCCATCGTAATCATTATTGGTGTAGGTGGTCTGAGCTGCCTACGGGCAGGCTTTACACGGAGCGTCTGGGGAATTGCTGCTCTATCTGCTGGTGCATTCGTCGCTAGTCAAGTCTGGCAAGATGTGACGCCTTTCCTACTCCGCTTCATCAAGCAAGAGCCACTTGCCAAGTGGATCAGCATTATCGCTATCGTCGCCGCTGTGAGCATCGTGATTGATATGGTATTTAGTCACATTCAGAAAGTCGTAGAACGTGGTGTCTTAGGATGGGTCAACCACATCATTGGGGGTGCTTTTGGAGTGGTCTCTAGTGCTATTTTGATTGGATGTTTTCTCTTGTTGTTGGATCGCTTCGGCGGAGAGGAAGCTAGACAAGCCGTTGCCAACTCTCGTTTTGGTCCCGATCTCTTAGAGATTGCTAGGCAAGTTTTCGACTTTGGGGAGCAGGCAATTAAAGAGCATTTCGGACCAATGTAAAGGGCAATTCTTCAGCGCGCCCTAATTTCCGGTAGAACCAACCCATGTACAGCTGCTATGTTCCACCCGCGCAAATATCCGAAGACACCATGCGTATCAATGAATCCGAGCGACATCACCTGCTCAACGTACTGCGTCTAAAGTCTGACGATCCGGTTGAAGTCTTTGACGGAGTAGGCAACCGTTATATCGCCTCGCTCTGTGATACCCGCACTTCCCCCCTACAGGCGAAAATCCTCCAGCATCAATTTCACCCACACACCCCACCGCATATCACCCTATTTCAAGGTTTGCCCAAATTTGACAAAATGGATTTAATCGTCCAGAAAACGACAGAGATTGGTGTGAATGAAATCGCGCCAATAATCTGCCAGCGTTCAATACCGAAATCGGTTGTTCAGGAGAAGCGGACGGTACGCTGGCAACGGATCGCAAACGAAGCCGCCAAACAGTGTAAGCGTCCCCATTTCGCTCACATATTTGCGCCTCAGGGGCTGGAAGAGTGTCTTGGAAGGGTAGACCACTTAGATCTATTAATTCTTCTGTGGGAGGGCGAAAAACGGCAAGGGCTTAAGGAGATATTACGAAATCATGGCGAAGCAAAATCAGTTGGGCTCTTTGTGGGAACCGAGGGCGGATTTACAGACGAAGAGGTGGAGGCGGCACTTCAAAACGGCTGCGTATCGGCAACGTTCGGCGACAACATCTTGCGCACAGAGACTGCCGCAATCGTTGGTGTGGCATCGGTGATGTATGAACTCAAATGAGCATCATACATAATTCCAATATTGACTACTACCTCCAAACCAGCAAGACTGCAAGTGCTTCACCCGGCGTATTCCACAAGAAATCAAACGCCTCCTTTGCCTGTTCGTATGGAAAGCGGTGGGTGATCATCCGATCGGTTTGGATCTTTCCGGTGCGAATCTGCTCCAACGCTCGAAACGCGGTTTGTGAAAGCGGTTCATCGACGAGAATACCTGCCACAAGCCGCTTGTGCATAATCTTTGATGAATGCAGCGGCAATGGTTCTCCCTGATATAACGCGATTAGTTGAAGGGTGCCTCCCCTGTGCACCATATCCTGCGCCTGATCAAACGATTTAACACCCGCGTGTCCACCAACACAGTCAACGACCAGATCTGCACCTTTCCCGTCGGTTAAACGATGAACCGCCTCAACGGGATCCTCTTCCGAAGCATTAATCACGGCATCCGCCCCCAACTTTTTTGAGAGTTGACAGCGCAACGACAGCCCATCAACCGTGATGATTCTCGCAGGATCATATCCGCGCAAAATCTGCAGCATCAAGCTCCCCACAACGCCTTGCCCCAAAATAACGATTGTATCTCCCGCCTGTGCCCCTGACGACGCTGCCCACGCTGTCGCCTCTGTCGAAAGCAGGAGGAACGTCCCCGCCTCAAAAGAAACATCATCGGGGAGTGGGACTAAATGCCCCCGCGTCGAATCCACATCACCGACAACATATTGTGCGTGAGGTGCAGCGACCATCACCCGTTGATCAATTTGATACTCGGTGACATCAGCTCCGACCTTTTCGACCGTGCCTGTGAGGGAGTATCCCATAATCGAATGGGGAAGTGCTTCTTCACTGATATAACGACGAAACAGTTCAGAACCACGGCTAATCAACGTCCGCTCCGTTCGCACCAAAACTTGACGGTTTTTAATCTCAGGGATAGGTGCATCTTCTAACTGAATATTGCCAAAACCCTCTGGCTTAATCACGCGAATCATCGCGAGTATCTCCTGTCATTGATTAGGCAATGAACCTGCCAATATCAAGGTACGTCGCATATACCATTTTTCTCACGTCTCATGCGTTACCCAAATTCCGCTTTTCCCAGCCACCTTCTCCGTACATATCCAAGAAGTACGATTCTTAGTGCAGTATAACCCTTCTCGACAACCGCTTTGGCTTTCTCGGCAAACGCTTCAGGGATGCGGTCTACCTGATACCAGCCGTTAGCGTAGGCGCGGATGCGATTTCGATACGCCCCACCGATCAGTTGATAGACCGGCAGCTGAACTGTCTTACCGATGATGTCCCAACACGCCATGTCCACCGCTGCTTTTACATAGAAAGGGGCACTCGCCTTCGTAAATTTCTTCCGTGTTGAACGGATCGCGACCCAGGTAATAGCGACGCATCTCGATGACAGCTGTCTCTGCCGTTTTCGCCTTGCGATGACTTGTCGCCTCACCAACTCCGTAAACACCATCATCGGTGTGGAGTTTGATAAACACCCAGTTTTTCCACGGATTCCCAACGATAAAGGTCTGAATGTCTGTGATTTTCATGATTAACAGCTCAGATTAGGATTCGTACTGTTGTCTATCCAAACGGATCAACACCCCGATATGACTGATCAAGGAGTTCGATCGGGTGCATCACCTTCATAGGCAATTCATTCGCTTTAATGCCGAGTTGGATCTGTAGAATACAGCCCGGGTTACCTGTCGCGACGATTTCGGCATCTGTCTCAGTGATGTGCTTTATCTTACGCTCCAGAATTTCACGCGACAGCGCCGGCTGCGTGATATTATAAATGCCCGCACTGCCACAGCACCATTCCGATTCGGTCAACTCCACCAGTTCTAACCCCGGAATCGATTGGAGCACTGTGCGAGGTTGCGATTGGACCTTTTGCCCATGGACGAGATGGCACGGTTCATCATACGTCACGCGGTGCTTAATCTCTCCTGCAGGGGGTATCATTTCAATCTCTGCGAGAAACTCACTGATGTCGCGCATCTTGCTGCTAAATACCTTTGCCCTTTCGGAGTAGACGGGATCATGTTCCATCAAGGCTTCATACTCTTTCAGAGTTGCCCCACAACCTGCGGAGTTAATAATGATTGCTTCCACCTCTGCGGCTTCAAAGACATCAATATTTTGCCGAGCAAGTTCTAATGCTGTGTCTCGGACACCATTATGGACATGCAACGCTCCACAGCACATCTGCTGTGTCGGTGTAATTACGTCACATCCGTTTTCCGCCAAGACGCGAATCGTCGCCAGATTGGTTTCGGTGAACACCTGATTCATCACACAGCCAGAGATAAATCCGACCCGATGCTTCGCCTTCCCTTTGGCAGGGGTAAATTCCCGCAGGTTTTCCTTGAGGGATGGATTAGGAATGTCGGGCAACAATGATTCCATCTCTCCCAATTTGCCCATCAATTTGAGAATCCCAAGTTTTTGCACCAACCAGCGAATCCCAAGGCGCTGATACAACCACATCATTTCAAAGATGAAGTCTAAGCGATCCTTATTGGGTAAGAGTTCCTTAAAAGCCAACCGCCGCCAAAACCGTTGTTCGGTTGGACGATCGGCGTTCAGTTCATAAATCGCACGGGCTTCTTCAATAACCTCGCCAAAATGTACGCCGGAGGGACATGCCGTTTCACAGGCGCGGCAATCCAGACAACGGTAGATATATTTTACCCAGTCGTCGTTAATCGGCATTGGGTTTTTATCCCTGAATGCCGCCCCCATCAAATAGAGCCTTCCACGCGGCGAATCGGTCTCCAATCCCAATTCACGGTAAGTCGGACAGGTTGGCAGACAAAGCCCACAATGGGTACAAGCATCCCATTTCTTCCAGCTAAAAAGTTCCGACCCGATAAGGGAATTAGTTTGTGGATGTAGTTGAGTTTGTGGCTGTTGCATTTTTTATTCTGAGTGGGAGGTTGTGGACTGCCAACACCTTCTAATGGGCAGTCAACTTTGAAAGGTTCAGCAACCCTTCATTCAAACTTCCAGATCTATATCCCTGCAAATCAAGGGCAACATGCTCATACCCAAGCGATTTGAATCTTTCGTTAATCTGGGTGCGGATAGACTTGGCAGCGACGAACTCAATCTCTTGCGGATCGACCTCAATACGTGCAAGCGTATCGTGATGGCGTACACGGAATTGGCGTATCCCCAAATCGAACAAAAACTGTTCCGCCCGGTCAACAAGGCGGAGGTTTTCGCGGGTAATCCGTGTACCGTAAGGAAAACGGGAGGAGAGACAAGCAAAGGCAGGTTTGTCCCACGTTGGCAGTCCCCAACACTTTGACACTTCACGAATCTCTGCCTTCGTAAGATTCACATCGATGAGTGGTGCCTGGATACCCATCTGTTTAGCGGCATCCATACCAGGACGATGGTCGCCCACATCATCAGGAATTGCTCCATAGACGGTCGTGCCAATCTTATACTGTTCGGCAATCGGGCGGATCTGTTCAAAGAGTTCGGTTTTGCAGAAATAGCAGCGATTGGTCGGGTTGCTCGCATAACCCTCGGTTTCCAATTCGTCGGTGTTTATTGTTTCATAGCGGATACGAATTTGTTGGGCAATGTCCTGCGCTGCTTTCATTTCGCGCTCCGGGTAGGAGTCCGAAACCGCTGTCACAGCAAGGGCTCTGTCCCCCAGTGCCCGCTTTGCGGCTTCAGCTAGAAAGGTGCTATCTACTCCGCCAGAGAATGCGACGATAACTTTTCCGTAGGATTTTAATAGCCGATCTAGCTGATCTAGCTTCTGATCAATATCTGGATATTGTTCTGTTTCCGACATCTGTTTGACCTCTCTTATATTTATTCTTGCGATTGCTGCTGAAGTTTTTTTAATTTTCCACGGAGGAGCTGCCGCTTCAGACCGCTAAGGTGATCGATAAACAGTACACCATTGAGGTGATCTATTTCATGCTGTAGGGCGCGAGCGAGTAAGTTTTCCCCTTCAATCCGAATCGGTTCCCCATCGATCTCTTGCGCCGTCACAACCGCCTTCGCCGCCCGCTTGACATCGGCGGTAATACCGGGGAAACTCAAGCACCCCTCTTCCTCGATGGTCTCACCCGCTAGGCTATGAATTTTTGGGTTAAACAGCACCAATGGAGCCCCTTCCGGATCATCTCGGTCCAGATCGATCACAATCAGTCGCTTCAAAATCCCAACCTGCGGTGCTGCCAACCCCACGCCAATCGGTGAAGCATACATCGTGGTTAGCATATCCGCTGCAAGTTTCCGTTCAACATCTGTGATTTCCTGAACGGGGAGTGCTTTCTCTCGAAGTACCGGATCGCTGTAGAGTCGAATACGGAAGGGTGCCTCAGCACAATCATGAGAAAGCATATCCGCGGTTGCCGACCTAGCAGCCTTTGGTAATGATGCTGTCCGTTTCCTGCGCTTGCGTCTTGCCATTTCCGAATAGAGGCTCCCTCCTGTCTCAATCAAAGTTTCCGAGATTTGATAATCATATCACCCTGAGGGAGGTTGGTCAAGCAAAAACGGAAGATATAGAAATGTGGGGATAGCATTGGGCTGCCAGTAAAGTCAGTTTCAACCCTGCTTAACCAATTTCTGGAGTGAGCGAAGTTCTCTGGGCGGATCCATCTGGCTGCCATAATCGCTCCAAGAAACTTCGGCAACATAAATATTCCCCTTAGAATCAACAGCGATTCCGTGCGGTGAGTAAAATCGTCCGGGCTCATCTCCATAAGATTGATCACTCAGTTGTGCCAATACATTCCCCTTGGTGTCCATGATGCTTACCCGGGGACCAAGGTTGGTGCCCATTGCATTCGACGCAATACCACCAAAGTACTCACCCACATAGACCAACGGTTCATCTCTGGTATCCAAACAGATACAAGCAGCCCTAGATAGGTTCAACCACTGCGTTTCGTACTTGCCATCGGGAGAGAAGACCTGTACCCGGTGGTTTTCACGGTCAGCAATGTATACCCAGCCATCTTTATCGGTTGTGATGTTATGGACAATGTTGAATTGCCCCTCACCTGTTCCTGACTCGCCCCAGGAGAACAGATGTCGTCCATTAGGCGTAAATTTATGAACCCGTGCGTTGGCGTATCCATCAGCTACATACAGGTCACCGCTGTGCGGATCGATTGCCAAATGCGTCGGAAGGTTGAAGGGTTCGCCGCTCATTGGCGATGCAGGTTGGTTGGGCTGACCAAGCGTCATCAAAAGTTTTCCATCGGGTGTGAACTGGCGAACGGTGTGATCTCCGTTATCAACACAATAGACCGAACCGTCAGGACCAATGGTTACACCGTGTGGATTAGCGAATATGCTATCTCCCCATGTCCGAAGCACATCACCGTCCGAGTTGAAAACAACCATCGGATGTGTACCACGATTAAAGACGTAAACATTATCATTTGCATCCACAGCGACAGCAGTAGCTTCTTTATAAGTCCAATCTTCGGGTATGTTACCCCAATCTTCGCCCGATGCTTGATATGTAAAATCTCCAGTACCTAAAGTGACCATTTTTTCCCTCCAACGATATGAAAACCCCAAATTGTTATTTATTGAAATTCTATTTAGAGCACAATGTATTAGATTCATCAGTTCAATGAACCAATAAATTAATAAGCTAATGAACCAATCACGTTGATTATAACACACCTATTGCAGCGATGTGAAGATCAAAATAGCAGTGATGAACATTGACAGGCGAGTTTGGATATGTTACCATGCGCGCCAAATCTTCGTCAGTGGAGTCATGGAATCTGTCAATGCAAGTTGCTTTGAATCCCGATCCTATCGGGGGCTTATACGTGCTATTTTTGGGCGCGATTATCAACGGCGGTCTTGCCCTTTGGGTGTACAAGGATAGTAGACTGCAAGAGCGATCTGGGTTTTGGGCTTTGGGCACCTTTTTCCTTCCGCTAGCGTTCTTTCCACTTTACTTTTGGAATCAGATGCCCGAGCTTATCTGGATCTGCCCTAAATGTCAACGAGATAACCGGGCATGGTCACGTAAATGTGGACACTGCGACCAGTTCTACACAGCGGAAGAAATAATTGCGAGGCTGCACGGCTATTTTAACCCATCAGACCCGGTAGTCATTTTTCTGATGACTTTTCTATTTCAAAAAGTCGCGCATTATATCGCAATCTTGATGGCGGCAGGACTTGAAGTGCTGACAACAACAAGCCCATCTGCCTATACGCTCCCAATCTCCTACTTCTGGAGCGTTAAGCTAGTCATCGGAAATGTGTTGATTTGGCTATCTCTTTTCTGCATCACTAGACGTTACCGTAGAACCGTAAGATCTATTGGCTTGGGATACAGCGGCAACCTTACCGACTTTGGACTGCCGCTCCTGCTCGCACCCGCTTTAGCTTTTGTTGCGGTAGGTTTTATGCAAGGGATAAGTTGGTTCAGCCAAGAAATATCCCTAGAAGGACTAGGGAACTTGGTTCAATGGGAGCAGCAGCAATGGGCAAACAGTATGCCAGAAAACCTCGGAGATAGCACAGTAATCCTCCTCGGTTTTGTGATGTTGATTCTAATGCCGGTGGGGGAAGAGATTCTCTTTCGGGGCATTGCGTGTATCGGTTTCGCCGGTCGATTTGGTCAGACTAAAGGAATGGTATTTAGTGCGCTTCTTTTTATGGTACTCCACGGATACATCCGTTCTTTCGTGCCGTTAGTTTTGGGCGGGGTTCCAATATTTCTCATGGGACTTACCCTTGCGTGGCTGTACATTCGGACAAAATCACTAATCCCGTGTATAATCACGCATAGCTTGGTAAACTTGATTTTGATTCTGGTTTACTGGATGTAATTGAGATGCATATCTTGACATTATTGATGTATCTTAGTGGGTTAGAATTTGCCAGATACCTCCTCACCCTGTTCCTCAATCGGATAAGTTCCCAAAATTTTCATCATCACGCACAACTCCTGAATTTCTGTAAGTGCTTTTCGGACATTTGTGTCTTCCGCGTGCCCATCCAAGTCTACAAAGAAAACATACTCCCACGCTTTAGTACGGGAGGGCAGAGACTCAATCTTACTCATATTGAGTTCATAGTTTTTCAACACCTGCAGCACCTCCCACAACGCGCCAATTTTATCCTTAAATGAAAAAATGATAGATGTTCGGTCGTTTCCAGTTGGTGCTGCCGAGTGGCTTCCAATAACAAGGAAGCGCGTTGTATTGTTTGGCCCATCCATGATTGATTCGCCTACCACAGATAGCCCATAAATCTCACCTGCGAGTTGACCCGCTATTGCCGCCGCGTTTGGTTCACTGGAAGCCAATTCCGCCGCCTCTGACGTGCTAGAAACCTCAATCTGATGTAGACCTGACATATTCTGACCAAGCCATTGACGACATTGGGCAAACGCTTGTGGGTGGGAGTAGATTTTTTTTATCTGTGCTAGCGGAGATTTGGAAAGGAGATGCTGTTTGATTGGCAAGAAGCATTCTCTGCAAATTTGAAGGTTTGTGTACTGAAACATTTCTAAAACGTCACGGACTGTTCCATGCGTGGAGTTTTCGATTGCGACAACACCGTAATCTGCTCGACCGGATTCGACCATTGTAAAAATGTCGGGTTGGGGTGTCACCGCGATAAACTCTACTGACGTACCAAAGAAATGTGAACCCGCCGTGTGACCAAAACTACCAGCAGGACCGAGAAAGGCGATGGATAATGGTCTTTCGAGCGCACGGCAGGCGGAGATAATCTCGGTGTAAATCTTGTATAGGGCGTCGGAGGGGAATTGCCCACGGTTCTGCATTTCCAACCTAGAGAGAATTTCCCGTTCTCGATGCGGCACATAAATCCGTTCAACGCCGGGGCGCGATTTGAGTTCACCGACACGTTTGACAATCGTTGCCCGTTCCTGTAAAAGGACTAAAATCTGATCATCAATCTCATCTAGCAAATTGCGGTAATCTTTCAATTTCATAATTGGTGCGTCAAACGCTATCTCCTGCGCTTTTGATAGGTAGCCGAGTTTTTTAGAAAAAGCTCGGCTACTCTTTCGCTCGCTTATTTAAGAATTACCATGCGTCGTAATTCAGTATAATCGCCTGCTTGGAGTTGATAGAAATAGATTCCACTTGCGACCGATTCGCCGATTTCATTGCGTCCATCCCAATAGACTGCTTTCGTCCGGGCGGTGTAGAACCCCGTGGGTCGATGCCCCAAATCGAACTGACGCACCGGCGTGCCCTTTGTGTCATAAATTATCAGTGTTACATCGGCATCGTTAGCAAGTTGGTACGGGATCCACGTCTCCGGGTTGAACGGGTTGGGGTAATTTGCCAAGAGTGCTGTCTCTTTCGGAACCAGTGCTGCAAGGAGTTGTTCAAGGAAGAGAATCCCCTTTTGTGTTTTTATATCGGTTCGGTCTAACGCTTGTGCTCGAGTGAGCCAACCCTCGACGTCGGCAGAGCTCAGATCGGTCAGTGCCAAGGGATGCCCAGCAGGCGCGGCTGCCGCGTTGCCTATAGCCCCAGCGACCTGAACCAGGTCCGCAATATCCACAACACCGTCCCCGTTGACATCGGCATCATTTTCGCCCGTTTGCCCCAAACGTAAGCCAACCAGTGCTAAATCCAAGATATTGACCACCCCATTTCCATTGACATCCTCAACCGGCGGATCCTCCTCAACGACGGGAGGCGGTGGTTCCTCCGGGGGCGGTGGAAGTGTTGCATCCCACAGAAGCACCGTGCCATCCCAACTCCCACTTGCGAGAGTCTTTCCATCGGAACTGAAGGCAACGGTCTCAACGCTAGACGTATGCCCAATCAGAGTTTTTAATTCCTCACCGGTGGTAGTATCCCACAAACTAACCGTATCGTCCCACGCCCCACTGGCAAGAATTTTCCCATCGGGCCTGAAAGCGAGGCTCTCGACACCATGTGCCTCCCTATCAATGGCAAGCACTACCTCACCGGTGTCGACATCCCACAGACGAATGACAGTATCCACTCCGGCACTCGCGAGGATCTTGTCATCAGGACTGAAAGCAACGGTCAGGACATGAAGGAAATGGCCCCCAAGCACTTTCAGAGATTCCCCTGTCTCAACATCCCATAGGCGCACAGTACTATCTCGGCTTCCACTGGCAAGAATTTTTCCATCGGAAGTGAAAGCGAGGCTCTCGACGCCCGTATTATGCCCACGGAGGGTTTTCAAGCGCGCTCCGGTGGCGACATCCCACAAGCGGACGTCATCGTCCTCGCTTCCGCTCGCTACCATACTACCATCGGGGCTGAAAGCAACGCTTATAATATAAGCCCTATGCCCGACGAGGGTCTTTAGGGGTGCCCCGGTATCAACATCCCACAAGCGGACCGTATCGTCATCGCTACCACTAGCAAGTGTACGTCCATCCGGACTAAATGCAACAATGTCCACATCGTCTGTATGCCCAAAGAGGAAGTGCTCGCGCTCTCCTGTTTCGGTGTTCCACAGACGGATGGTGCTGTCCCAACTCCGCCCAACGAGTACACGACCCTCCGGACTGAAAGCGACGTTCAAAACAACATCCGCGAACCCGGTGACGGTTTCTGTGTTTTCACCTGTGCCAACATCCCACAATCGAAAGGTGGCGTCCCACGCTCCACTTGCGAGTGTACGCCCATCCGGGCTAAACGCAACCTGATTGACATCTGCCGTATGTTCGATTAGGGTGTGGATGGTCATACCAGTGTCAACATTCCACAGTCGAACGGTATCATCCTCGCTTGAACTCGCTAGAATGCCCTCATCCGAAAAAGTGAGATCGTAAATAAGAGAGGTATGTCCGGTAAGTGTTTTAATTTCAGTCCCGGTGTCAACGTCCCATAGACGGATGGCTGCATCGTAATCTCCACTGGCGAGGACACCTCCATCCGGGCTAAAAGCAAGGCTTCGGATAAGAGAGGTATGTCCGGTGATGGTTTTGATGAGTTCGCCCGTAGCCACATCCCACAGGCGGACAGTTTGATCCCAACCTCCACTAGCGACCCTATCTCCATTTGGGCTAAAAGCAACGCTAGTGACCCGATCTGTATGTTCGGCAAGGGTGTGAACGGTCTCACCGGTATCAACATCCCACAAGCGAACAGTATCGTCGTAACTTCCACTTGCTAGGATCTTTCCATCCGGGCTAAAAGCAAGACTCCTAACACCGCTCTTATGCCCGGTCAAAGTTTTGATATCTTCACCGGTAGTGGTATCCCACAGACGGATAACTCTATCCCAACCGCCGCTAGCAAGTATGGTGCCATCCGGCGAATACGCCATAGAAGATGGCGAATACGTCGCAGACTCATATATTGCGGTCTGCCCGGTAAGTAGGTCAACCTCTTGGAGGGTTTCCGTATCGTAGAGCCAAATACCGACCGCCGTGGCGACTGCAAGTCGGCTGCCATCCGGCGAATACTGAAGTCCAGCTATCCACCCTTTACCGAATCGTGCAATCGCATCTTCGGGTAACCGCCACTGCGGATTCTCTTGGGCGAAGCTGTTTGATAGAAATAGAGCAGAAAGCAATAATAAAGTAAGGCTAAAAAACACTGTCCTTTTCATTGAGATTAATTCTCCTTTTTGATTATCAGTTTTGCAGATTACCAAATACACAACAAATGAGCAAAAGGTGGCTAAGATTCAGAATCCGAGTTTTTTAGCAAAGCCCGGATGCTTTCACCAATTAGTGCACCTACTTGAGAATCACCATCCGCCGTAAGTCAGTATAATCACCTGCTTGGAGTTGATAGAAATAGACCCCACTTGCGACCGATTCACCGGTTGCGTTACGTCCGTCCCAATAAGCGGCTTTTGTCCGAGTAGTATAGAATCCCGCGGACTGATGTCCCAAATCGAATTGTCGCACCGGCGTACCTTTTGTGTCGTAAATTATGAGGGTGACATCGGCACCGTTGGCAAGTTGATAAGGGATCCACGTCTCCGGATTGAACGGATTGGGAAAATTAGGCAAGAGTGCTGTCTCTTTCGGAGCCAGTGTTGCAAGAAGTTGTTCAAGGAAGAGGATTCCCCTGTGTGAGCGGACATCTGGGAGGTCTAACGCTTGTGCTTGGGTGAGCCAATCCTCAATATCAGCAGCAGTTAGATTTGTCAGTGCTATCGGATGGACCGCCGGCGCAGCAGCCACGTTGGCAATAGCATCGGCAACCTGAATCAGGTCCACGATATCTACAACGCCATCCCCGTTGACATCGGCATCATTTTCCCCTACCTGTCCCAAGCGCAAGCCAACTAGTGCTAAATCCAAGATGTTAACCACCCCATTCCCGTTGACATCCTCGACGAGCGGTGGCGGTGGTTCCTCGGGCTCCGGCGGCGGCTGTGGAATATCCCATAGCAATACCGTGCCATCCCGACTGCCACTTGCGAGGACTGTGCTATCGGAGTTGAAAGCAACGCTCTCAACCCTAGAGGCATGTCCAGTAAAAGTTTTGATATGCTCACTTGTTGCAACATCCCACAAGCCAATCGTATTACCCCATCCGCCGGCTGCAAGGGTCTTTCCATCGTGACTGAAAGCAACACTTTCAATGGTGTCTTCGATGCCATACTCGCTCGCTTGAATAACTGTCATCTCCTCACCGGTAGCGACATCCCACAAACGGACGGTATTGTCCCAGCCTCCACTTGCGAGAATTGTATCATCCGGGTTGAAAGCAACGGTGAGGACATGTCCACTATGACCAAAGAGAAAGTTCAGGTAATCCTTGGTGGCAACATCCCATAAGGTAATGACCGCGTCTCGACTCCCACTTGCGAGGAGTGTGCCATCGTGACTGAAAGCGAGAGTTTCGACCCCGGCGTAATGTCCATAAAGACGTCCCAGACGTTCCCCGGTAGCGACATTCCACAAGCGGACCATATCATCCTCACTTCCACTTGCGAGGAGGGTGCCATCGGGACTGAAAGCAATGGTTATAATATAAGCCCAATGCGCGACGAGGGTTTTCAGGTGTGTTCCAGTCTCAGCGTTCCACAGGCGAACGGTATTATCTTGGCTGCCGCTAGCAATTGTGCTGCCATCTCGACTAAAAACAACAATGTCAACGTCGTCCGTATGTCCCACGAGGAAATGCTGACGTTCCCCTGTTTCAGTATTCCAGACACGGATGGTTTGATCCCAACTCCGACCGACGAGTGTGCGGTCTCCCGGACCGAAAGCAACGCTCAGCACCCTACTCTCATGTCCGGTAACGGTTCCGACGTTCTGGCCGGTGTTAACATCCCACAGACGGATGGTCGCATCCCCACTTCCACTTGCGAGTGTACGCCCATCCGGGCTAAACGCAACCCTGTAGACATCAGCGGTGTGTTCGGTAAAAGTTTTGACGGTTTCTCCCGTGACGGCATTCCACAGGCGGATAGTATCATCCTCGCTTGCACTTGCCAGTATGCCCCCATCCGTAGAAAAGACAACCTCGTAGATAGTCGAGGTATGTCCCGTGAGAGTTCTGATTTTCTCGCCTGTTTTAACATTCCACAGATGAATCATTGAGTCAAAATCTCCGCTAGCGAGCGTACTCCCCCAACCGAAAGCAACCGTCTCGATGAGGGACGTATGTCCGATAAAGGTCTGGAGGTTATCACCTGTCTTCACATCCCAAACGCGAACGGTCTGGTCCCAACTCCCGCTGGCAACCATGTCTCCATCCTGACTGAAAGCAACACTAGAGACCCAATCCTCATGTTCAGTAAGGGTTTTGGTATTTTCGCCGGTGTCAACCTCCCACAGGCGAACGGTGTCATCGTAACTTCCACTGACAAGCGTTTTTCCGTCTGGGCTGAAGGCAATACTCAATATACCTTCCTCATGACCGGTGAGGGTATTGATGGTCTCACCGGTTGCAGTATTCCACAATCGGATGGTATTGTCCCAACTCCCACTAGCAAGGATGCTTCCGTCCGGGGAGTATGCAATAGTGACCACCGCTTCTGTATGTCCTGTGAGCAAATCAACCTCTTGAAGCGTTACTGCGTCGTAGAGCCAGATACCAATTGCACCGCCGGCCGCCAGCTGGGTACCGTCAGGCGCGTACTCTAATCCCGCTGTCCATCCCTTACCGAATCGTGCAGTCGCACCATCGGGCAGCTGCCACTGCGGGTTTTCTTGGGCAAAACTGTTTGATAAAAATAGAGCAGAGACTAACAATAGGGTACAAGTAAACAACGTCGTCTTTTTCATTAGGATTGATTCTCCGTTTTGAGTTGTCAATTCTGAGGTATATTTTTAGGAGTTGAAGCAGGTTGAGCACAGCGAAATCCCGATGTCTCGGGGGAAAACGCTGCCCGCTCTCCTACTCACTTTTTTGATACTTATTGATTAAGCTTTTGCATCGCGGCAATCATATCATCGTCTGACGGGTTACTTTTCACCATCTCAACAAACTCGTCAGCATCTAGCTTGTGTTCCTCCAGGAACTTTTTGTCCTGCGGTCACGGGTAGATGTACTCACCGATAGTACCGTTCAATTTGGCACGCGCCTTATCCGTAACCCGCGCCAACCACCAGTACCCACCAATAAGCATATCCCGATGACGTGGTTTCCAATCGAGTCCCATGTAATTCACCTCCTTTTTGGTTCATTGGTTTATCAGTTCATTGATTCATTGCGTTTTCATGCTTATCTAGCGTCCGCCTCAAGCTGCTTCAAGGTCGCTTCAAGGAGATTCAGGTAACGTCCATATTCCGCCCAATTCCCTGCGCGCTGTGCCTTCTGGGCCGCCTCAAACTGCTCCCTTGCTTGTTTCGCCAGTGTCGGAGTAGATAGCGAGACGGCTGCACTCACCCCTTCAGCAGCTTCATCATCAGTGCTTTCTTGCGTCAGCGCAACCTCCAACCGCTTGCCGAACATGTTAATCAACGCCTCGTCCAGACTCGCGCCCCATGCGACATTTTCCTTATAGCCGACAACAACGCGGCGCAATTCAGGAATCGCAGACTCTTCATTCTCCGCTTGGATGTAGATCGGCTCAACATAGAGGATCGCCTCATTCATTGGGATGATAAGCAGGTTTCCGCGCAGGACGCGTGAGCCTTGCGTATTCCACAAGCTAATCTGCTGCGAAATTTCAGGCTCTTGCGTGATGAAGTTTTCAACCTGCATCGGTCCGGGGGCGAGTTTTCCTTTTGGAAACCGATAGACGAGCAGCTGTCCATACTGCGGTAAATCGCACCTCGCAGCAATCCAAGCGGTGAGGTTCGGCTTGTTTTTCGGCGTGAACGGGAGCATCAAGACAAATTCCGCACGTTCCTCGCCCGGTATTTTGACGACCACATAGTAGGGGGCAACCTCTTGCACATTCGTCACTGTCTCCGGCAATTGCTGGGCACGGGCGAATGGACTTGGCGGTTGCGGCACCTGTGCGGGACGAGGACGCTCGGTGTTATCGTACAGTTCCTCCCCGATTTGCCACTGATCTTCACTCGCATAGAAAGTAATTGGATCTTTCATATGATAATCCTGATACATCCGCGCTTGAATCAGGAACATCGTGGTCGGGTATCGGATATGCGATTTGAGATCTTCGGGCATCGCATCGAACGGTTTGAATAAATCTGGGAAGATACGACGATAACACTCCGCAACCGGATCTTGTTCCTGCTCCATCAGATAGAAGTTCACGCTGCCATCGTAGGCATCAATCGTGACTTTGACAGCGTTGCGGATATAATTACCCCACGGTCTTTCGCCTCCGACGATACGTCCAGCGGCACGCCTACCACCTCGCTCCGCAATGGTACTGCGAATGGTGTCCTGCATCGGCGCGGAATAGGGATAACGCCCGGTCGTCGTATACGCATCGATCATCCAAATTAACCGACCATTGTGAAGAATAAGGTAAGGATCGAGATCATATTTCAGGAACGGGGCGATTTGGCTGACACGTTCCTTTATGTTCCGATTGTAAAGGACGCGACTGGTTGATTGAATTTCACCCGGCAAGATGAAATTGAGCGCGTTGTTAAATTTTAACATGTACGCAAATTTTCGGATGAACGAAGAAAGATCAACGCCGCCTTCACCCTGGTACGAGTATTTGGCAAAATCTTGTCCAAACGTTTCAGGGTAATCGAACTCAAGTCCCTCTGACCGGTCTGGATGGACAATAACATAATGGTTGGTGCGCTCACCGTAGTAAATGCGAGGGCCCGGATTGTCGTTAAACCGATATGCCCATTCAGGTTCGTAATTAATTGGATCCATATCCCGAATGTACATCTTCGGCTTCCCGTCCAGAATTTCGTCCACAGGACTCATCACCGCGCCATAACCGTGCGTGTAGACGTAAGTGCGCTTAAACCAGTCTCGACTTACTTCACGCGGCAAATCGTTAATATTCAATTCACGTCCGGAAAGCATCACCTGTCGGGGCTCACCACTGTCCATCAAGTAACGGTCGATATCTACATCGGCAAAATCGTATTGTGAACGCAACTCCTGCAACTGGCGGAAGGTGCGACGCAGCGGTCGCCAATCCCAAAGCCGGATGCTGTTAATCACTGCTGCGTTTTCCTGCCCTGTGATATTATCATAGGATAATTCCCCTGTCAAAGGATACTCCGTCTCGGTCACGGTACTATCCTCCAGATCATAAGCGTGCAGTGTTGCCCTGATGTTATAGTTGATATATCTCCCCTCAAGTTCCTGCTTACTTGGTTCAACTTTCAGATTTTGAACGATACGAGGATACGCTTGCCCCATAAAGGCAACGAGTATAAGAACGATAACGCCACCCACAGCGAACGAAATACGCCTCAAAAAAATGCTGATGAAGAAAATCAACGCGCAGATCACAGTAAGTGCGAGCAGTATCCATAACACAGGCAGCCGTGCCTGTATCGCTGCGTAGCCGCCGCCGCCCCGCACAACATCGTTGGTCGTGTAGAGCAGGTCGTACATCACAAACTGGTAATTCCAAGCACGAAACAGCAACGTCAAACCAATCAGCACAAACAGATGAGTCCTGACGCGCTGGGGCGGTGCAAAGCGGTTATCCTCATTGATAAGTAACCCGTGAAAAAAGTAAAGCACCCCCGTAAAAAGGGTGACTAGCATAAATAGACCGAATAGGTAGCCGCAAATCAAGCGTTCCAAGGGCATCCGAAAAACATAGTAGCTGACATTCTTATTAAAAATTGGATCACGGGCAGCTGCGACCAAAACTGCGTCTTCGGTTGCATCGAAACTAAGCCCTTGATTTAGGGCGACCCTAACGCTCCCATCCCCGTCCGGACTGATGGAGCGGATTTGTGCTGTATGACTGCTATCCCCTTCTTTGATTGTAACTTCATCTCCTACTGTAAGCCCTTTCGCCCTATACTCCAATTCAGAAATGAGGACATCTGTCGCCTCTCGATTTGCCGCTGCATCAAGCGATGTCGCGGCTTGGAAGGAAAGATTGCTCGCCTTTGAATAGCGGAGAAATTGCTCCCAGTAATCTGTCGAGGCATAACCGCCCACAATACTCCCTCCAATTGCCAAGAGTGTAAGTACCACGTAGACAGCTTTCCGGAGGTTAAAATCGGGCATGCCTTCAAGCGGGATCGATTCGACGAGTGTTGGACTCAACCGAGGTGGAGTAAAGCGATACAGAAGATAGAGATTGATGAGGGTCACGGCAAGAAAGAAACCACTAACGGCAATCCCCAGACCTATTTTTGTCAGTAGCACTTTTTTATAAATGGCGAGGTAACCAACCATATCAAACCAGAGCAGGTCAGGATAGATTTTAACGAAGATTGCGCCTGCGCCAATGATTACCGCCAGAACAACAGCAACAATAATAAGTCGAGTCAAGTTTGCTTGCATACATCCTTCCTTAATTAAGGGTGAGCTAGAGTGTCTAGCATGTAATAAATCGGTAAATTCCTAAGCTAAAACGCCTGACCCAAACCGAAGTGGAACGTCGTATCCGGATCGATACTAGCCAGATCGGTGCGGCGTGCCACGTCAAAGTCGAGGGAGAAAAAGCCAAGCTGCAATCGAAGCCCAAGGCCAATCGAGCCTTTGACATCATCAAGGCGAACCCGGTTGCCCTCACGCCGGAGCAGGTGATAGCGGTTGTCAGAGTTGAACTCCTCCTCCGACCATGTTGTTCCGAAGTCAGCGAAGATAATCCCGCGAATGCCGCCAATCGCCCACGAAAAGGGCCAACCGAAACGAAGTTCGTCTATAAACGGAATCCGAAGTTCAAAGTTCAGCAGCCCCATCCGCGTCCCAATAAGCTCTTCATAACTATAACCACGCAGGGTGTCAATACCACCGAGATAGAACATCGACTTGTCCCTGGCGAAACTTCCACCGAGCAGCAAACGGGTTGCAAAAGTCGAACGTCTGCCTAGCTTAAAGTAGCGGCGAAAATCAAAAATGAGATTGGTCAACTCAAGGTCGCTCCCAGTCGCACGAAATGACTTTTCAAAGGTAAGATTATAACGGGTACCGCTTTGGGGACCGAATATCTGCCAGCGCGTCGTATCGCTAACGAGAGAGAGCGTTCCAAGCATTAGAAGCCCACGATTATCTTCGCGCTCCGTCTCGAATCTGAAAGCATAAGGGGTAGAATACATCAACAACTGTAACTCCATGCGACGATAACGATTGAACGGATACATCGCGGAGCCAGCAATCCCCGTTAAACGTTGCGAGACGCGGCGACGATTCCGGGTCGTCCCCAACAGGTGATATTCATGAAAGTTAAAAAGGGAGGCACCAAAATCAGCACGACGCGCCAGGGAACCGTACTGGGCAATAAAATCCGGAGCAAGGAATCCTGATTGATTCTGGACACTCAACCCTAGACGGTGGTTCCCCATCATATCACTTGCGACAAGTTCTGTCGAGTTGCGCAGCAAGCCATCAGCACCAAGACTGAAGTTGGTAAAAATAGCATCTAAACCGATTTTCGTGCCGTACTTTCGGTGCCCGATTCGGCGCTGTTTCCTTTCCGCAGTCCCGACAAATCGGGCGAGTTCAGACTCAGGAGGCGGTATCTCAATCTTTTCATTACGTGCCTTCTCTGCCGCCATGACATACACATCCTGCTTCCCCGATTCGTAAGCACCAAACAGGATGTGCTTACGGTCAGGTGAAAAACTTGGGTTAAAACAGCCGGTAATAATATTGGTCAAACGTGTCAGATCTGTGCCGTCTGATTTCATGGTGCACAGGTCATAGACACCTCCTATGTCCGAACAAAAAAGCAGCTCCTCACCGCCGGGGGCCCAGCGAGGCCCAACCGCATTATGCTCACCGTGCGGCAACTGCCGTGATGTCCGACTGCTGACGTCAATGATAATCAGCCTGTACTTACCTCCGCGCTCTGAGGCATAGGCAATCTCTTCCTTCGTTGGATGCCATGAAGGATTGCCATCGTCAAAGGAATCGTTTGTCAGGCGTATCAACTCCTCTGTCGCTAGGTTTATAATAAACAGGTCGGTCTGGCCTCCACTTAGCGCGGAAAAAACAACCCGCTCGCCGCTACCATCATAGCTCGGCGAACCGGCAGCATCAAAGTCGAGTTTGATTCGCCGTTCCAGTTGCTTACTGATAATGTTCAATTCAAGCAAATACTCCGATTCCCGGTACTTGGCAATGAAAGCAATACGGTCACCATCCGGGGACCAAGCTAACCCACTGCCATCGCTCCGAATCTCTTCATATTTACTCCCGAAAAAATTTTTGCTGATGCGCTCTAAGCGGCTGCCATCCCTAGCAGATGCAAGGACAATTTCACCAAATCCATCATTGCCTGTGATATAGGCGATAACGTCACCACTCGGAGACCAGATCGGTTTCACGTTATGCGAATAGCGCGATTTCTCTGTCAGGTTCTTGGCAATCGAGCCAGGCATATCCTTGTGCTGAATCATGGGCCAATACTTCTTCTGCACCGTTAAACGCCAATCTTTATCGAACTGTTCAAGACTGACGCCAATCACGTTTTGGAACGCTTGGTTGAGATCTTTGGTACGGATATGGCGCAGTTCCTGCATGACCTGACCAACCTTATCCCGTCCATACGTCTCAACAAAATAGGCGACAGCGGACTGCCCTATCTTATATCCCAAAAATACCTGCGATCCGAGCACACGAAAATCCTGAAGCCGCGTCAATGGAACCACCTGATTCGCAATGCTTGCATCTCTGAGTACCATCTCACCGACGGCATCATTATCGTTACCGAAGTAGTCCGCCGTTCCCTCCATAAACCAAATTGGAGGGCTATACAGAAACTCACCGCTATAAAAACGTCCGGCGGGTTTCTGATAGATGATGTCATACTGAAAGATGTGAACCAGTTCGTGAAAGATAACCTCACGAAATGCAGACATTGAGCCGGTAAAAGGAATAACCATACGTCGCTTAAAGAGTTCAGCAAACCCGCCAACGCCTTCGTGCAGTTCAGCCAGCGTAATGTTGGTCTCTTGAAAATCTTTGTGCGATTGATATAAGATGAGCGGCGTCCGATCCTTAAGTTCGTGCTCAAAATCCTCGCTATGTTTTTCGTACGCTTCTTCGACGATGTCCGCCATGATGGAGACTAACTGCTCTTCACCCGGATAGTAGTAAATATCAAAATGTTCTGTCCGGTGAATCAGCCAATCAAAATCTTGGCCCGTGACCTTATTCTTACCAAAACCTTGCGCCCAACCGCTGCCAACCGAGAAGAAAAGAAGCAGAAGAAGAACAAGTTGGAAACGCAGCACGTCGCGTGCGGAGTACGCGGTGCGTTGCATTTTCAATTCGGGATGTTTGTAATATCCGCGATCGGTTTTCATCATCTCATCAAAAACCTTTCCTCATGTTCATAGTGCGGTGAAACTTGTCGGGTAAACTCCGAAATCGCTTGTCGCGCTAAACTCTTTAGGACACCCTGATTCGGCGCGACTTCTGAGATCAAGAATGAACTAACGCTATGGGCTTGGAACGCACGCCGTTCATACGTGTCATCCTGTATAATTTCCTCTGTGTCCACACTAGCAATTACAACCCTCAACGAAAGGATGTAGGTCTTTTCGAGGTAATCCTGATAATCGGTGACATACCTCTGAAGTCTTCTCGAATAACGTTCTCCATAGTAGCGTCTAGGTTGGCTCATTGCAAAAAAGTCATAGCTGCCAACAATGACTGCATCTACTTCAAAATACTCACCAATACGCACCAACTCTGACACATCCGCCAACAGATTCTCATCAATCGTTTCATCAGTAAATAGCCGCAGCGTATCCTGTGTGCCAACAACATCCAAATTTTGATTCCGTCCCAATCCAATTCGCATCAAGGAAGCAATCTCTTCCCCTGTGTCGTCGGAAGATGCTATCCGCTGCCTCCCTGATTCCTTCGCTTCTATAAATGGCAGTACAGCAAAGCCTGAATACTTGGTAACATCAATTGTAGATTCAACCTGGATTTTGATTGGGACTCGCGCTACCGACGATGCACACCCCCAATACACTCCCAAGCATAAAAGCATCGGCAGCATCGTAATGATGAACGGGATGCCTCCGATGTATCGGAGCCCTCGGAACGGGCTCTGGATTTCGGTTGATTTATTGGTTGGCTGATTTCGGTTCATCGGTTTGTTCTAAGATTCAGGTTGCTTTGAATCTCCGTCTAATTGAGGTTGATCCGGTACATCCTCTTTTTTTGTGGGTGAGGACTTTGCACGATTGCGCTGGACCTGCATCCGGCATTTCCTGTAGTTGAAGCGATAGAACTTATTTTTAGGTTCTAATTCTGTCGCGCGTTCATACGCTTTGATCGCTTCATTAATCTTGCCCACCGCTTCGTAAGCGACACCCAAATTGTTGTGCCCCTTCGCATTTTGCGGCTCAATCTTTAAAATATGCTGCCAGCGGAAAATCGCTTCATTCCACAGCTGCAACTCAGCCGCTTTAATCGCAAATTGATTATACTGCTCGATCGTCGGCTGATCCCGTAAGGGACCACACGCAAATATCATAAAGGAAAAAACGAGTAGGAGTAAACATATACGAACTGACAAATTAAATCCCACCTTTCCGAACAATATATTCTACATAACCTCAATTAGTCAGTCAAGCCAAAAGGAGGGTAGCAGAAATATTTATAGTGGAGCTTAGAATTAATGAGACACTCCAATCGCCCGTTGGGTAGTCCCCCCCTTTAGCCCCCCGCTTGCTTTCCCCCCTGCTTGCGGGGGGGACTAAGGGGGGGTAGAATAAAGGGGGGTGCCGATGCGGTGCGGTTACAAACCGCACCTACCGGAGGGCGCAAGTGTCTATTTATTTTTTGAATTCACTATAGTAGATAATAGCTAAAGGGCAGCGAGAAATCTTTTGCCTTTCCATTTCTTCTATTTTATATTACAATTAGCCCAAATTATGACCGAAAGCCCCAGCGAAGCGGGGCGATATGTGTATCGAAAAACTCATGCGTTCAACGAACCAATGAACTAATGGAGGAACAGATGGCAATCCAGCGTTTATCAGTTGCACAAATTGAAGCCCAAATGGATCAGTTAACACGGAGTCCCCAGGACCTCGGTATCCTCGAATATATCGTCCTTCGCTTGCCCGACGAGCAGCGGGCAACCCCCCAAGCAGCGGAGGTTAGTCCCGATGGCGGACTCGAAGGAGACCGCTGGGCGCGACCGAATAGTCCCAATCCGGGTGCCCAGATATCTGTGATGAATTCCCGGTTCCTGCGGATGATTGCTGGCGACGATGCACGAATGCCCCTCGCCGGCGATAACCTGCTCGTTGATCTGGATTTGAGCGAGGAGAATCTCCCCACCGGTACTCAGTTACAAATCGGCACCGCTACTTTTGAAGTCACAGATGTCCCACATACCGGCTGTCAAAAATTCCAACGCCGATACGGCAAAGATGCACTTGATGTGGTCAACGCGGAGACCTATAAATCTCAAAGACTCCGCGGGCTATTTATACGGACAATCCAAGCTGGAAAGATTCAAGTTGGAGATTCCATCCGCAAGGTAGCTGCGGCCAACTCCCGCTAACTTTTCCGTACACAAGCCAACTCTCGGTGTCCGATGAATCGGGAAACTACAGTAATTCGTTAGGTACCAGTTCCGTTTCGTAGGGAACGCAGATCTGCGTTCCCTACAATCTGAAGGGCATAACTCCTATCTAGTGAATTTCCAGAGATTTTACCTTGATACTTTCAAGCGAGATATGCTAAAATTAGGAACGCTCTTGCCGGAGTGGTGAAATCGGTAGACGCGCTGGACTCAAAATCCAGTGAGCCTTGGCTCGTGTCGGTTCGAGTCCGACCTCCGGCATTAATCCGCCATATAGCCCGATTGAGGCTGTATGGCTTTTTTATGGCTACGACCACACAAAAATCTCATCATCGTCCGCAGAATAGCCGATAAATACCGCCAGGACGATGCGAGGATTGTTACCCTGCACCGGGGGAACTTCGTGGATACAACGGGTGTTGAAGAAATACAGATCGCCCGGCTCAAGTTCGACCCGACACTTCTCAATGCTGTTTTCAGCTGCATATTGGTGAAAGGTGTTCTCGACGATATAAGGCTGCACCTCCTCCGTCCACAAACATCGGTGCAGAATCGCCTGTGTACCGGCATCGAATTCATCCGCATTTTGGAGACACAACACACCCGCAAACTGGTGATCAAAACGGTATACGGCGTAATTAGTCCGTGACTCCCGCAGCCGCACACTGTCAATGTGCGGGTGGTAGAGTTGGGTGTGGTAATGGATACGAAAGATTGCAGGTCCATAACGGCGGCCATCCGGCTCGTATGCTGTCCTGACCTGTTTGGCCGGTGCAAGATCTGACAGCGACTTGTAAATGAGGTCTACCGGATTGTCGAACCCGTCAAATAGGAATTTGAATAGGTGATGCGTAGCTTCCGAATGTTGGAAGAAACGCTCCTGATTTTGTCCCCGAATCCCCAGACTCGTGCCGATATCAGTTCTCACCCGTTCATCTCCGCCATACGTGCCATCTTCGGGGTTGCGCGCCAGTCCCATGTTGTAGAACCGTTGAATCAGCGGAGTACACTGATCCGGATCGTAAGCCCCTCGAAACATAATGGCGGGCATATCCGCCTGAGACAGAGCATAAAGCGGATCTGCATAATTTGCCCGAATCGTCTCTAAATCCGGCTCAACCGGTATCCAACTTTCCGCAGCCATAAAATTCCTCCGTTTTTCAATCAATTGGTCCTTTATCTATCTTTGCAGTAAAGTCTCTCATCTTTCAAGACGAGGAGAAAACTGCGCCTCTTTTTATATTGTATATATATCCCAACTATTTTATAATACCTGAAGTGACTAGTAGTAGGCATACGCCGTATGCCGTAGCCTCTGTTCCATGAACTGATGAACCAAATAAAAAAAGGAATCTTTACATGAACCTCGGTTATAGCACTTGGGGAATGCCCACTGTCCCCATTGATGTCGCAATTCCACATATCGCACAGCTCGGATTCGATGGGTTGGAACTCGCTGTTGGACCCCGTTTCATCACCGAGTTAAGCACGCTCGACGCTGCCGAACGCAAGCGAATTGCAGAACTGTTGAAACAACACAACTTAGCACTACCGGCAATCGCTGCACATTCAAGTCTGATGGAAACAGACCCCGAAGCACACGCACAGAACATGTGGCGACTCAAAGGCGCGGCGGATCTCGGCGTTGAACTCGCTCAAGGAGATAGCCCACCTGCAATCAACACAACATCAGGCGGTCAACCGGAAGAATGGGACGCCCAAAAACAATTCCTCGCCGAGCGGATTGGTGAACTCGTTGAATATACCCAAACGCTCGGAGTAACCGTTGCAATGGAACCCCACATCGGTGGTCTGATCGATACGCCCGATAAAGTCCTTGAACTCCTCGACCTCGTCGGTTCTCCCTATCTCAAGGTTAATTTCGACATCAGTCACTTTGATATCATCGGCATACCTACCGAGGAAAGCGTCGCTGCCCTAGCACCACATTCCGCCCATACACACGTCAAAGATCAGCGCGGACTCGCCCCCGATTTCGAGTTCCTCATCCCCGGTGAGGGTCCCTTCGATTACGTGAACTACCTGAAACTGATGCAGCAGCACGGCTACGACGGGTTCATCACCGCTGAGGTCAGTTTTATGGTGCAAGCCCGCGAAGCCTATGACCCACTTGCGGCAGCAACCCTCTCTTATGAAACACTATCGCGCGCCTTTGCTGATGCGGGGATTGATCGGACAAGAATTAACCTAAGTTGCTAGTTATTGAAAATCCGTCAGAACTGTAGGTCGAGATTCATATCTCGACACCCAACCGTCGATTTTGGAAAATCGACCTACAAAAATGATGCAATTTGCACAGGGATTAGGGGCTATTGGTTTGAATAGGGCCGCTACTAGCAACTTGCGTTATAATTACGTTTCACGCATTACGTTTTACCTTCAGACAATCTCCTTCACTTTTCGGACGATTGCCCCGGCACTGATACCGTGTGTTTCCAGAAGTTCGTCCGCCTTGCCCGATCTCGGCAGCCCGTTGACAGCGAGCTTGTGAACCGTCACCCCTCTGGGAGCGACCGCATCCATCACCGCATCGTTAAGTCCACCCTCCGGGTAGTGATCTTCAACCGTTACTAGCGTGTTATTGGTGGCAGCGGCTGCGTTAAGAACTGTCTTCGCGTCAATCGGCTTGACCGAGTAGAGATCGATGACACGGATGGAGATACCGTCCGTTTTCAGCGTTTCATACGCCTTCAACGCCTCGTGAAGTGTGACACCCGCTGCGATAACCGTCACCTGATCTTCATCACTAGATCGGAGTACCTTGCTACCCCCAATTGGAAATTCTTCAGAATTTGTATAGATTGTTGGCGTCGGTGGACGCGAGGTCCGAATATAGACGATGCCCTGATGCGCTGCAGCTTGTGCAACCAAGCGTTCCGCCGCAACAGCATCGCTTGGATACAGCACAACCGATCCGGGGAGTGCCCGAAACATAGCGAGATCCTCCAGCCCCATCTGAGATGGACCATCTTCACCGACCGAAACACCGCAGTGTGAACCAGCATACTTTATGTTTGTCTGAGAAATTGCGGACATCCGAATGTGATCACACGCGCGGGTAAAGAACGCCGCAAAGGTTGAGACGAATGGAATCTTACCGCACTTCGCCAGTCCAATCCCGGCCCCGACGAGATTCTGCTCGGCGATGAACATTTCAAAATACCGATCACTGTGTTTCTCCATAAACTGCTCGGCATAGGTAGAATTTTTGACATCGCCATCCACCGCCACAACCAGGGGGTTCGCATCCCCCAATTTAGCAAGTCCAGAGCCGTAGCCACTGCGAGTCGCTGCTTCTTCGCCCATTTCATATTCTGGGGCTGCTATCTCCTTAATTTGTGGTTCGGTAACGACCGCTGTGGGGGCTGCTTCAATCTGAAAGCTGCCATCGGTGCTCAAAGAACCAAGTTCTTTCAGAGCGTCCTCCAACACCTCTCCCTTGGGAAGTGCTTTACCGTGCCAGCCCGCCCTATTTTCAAGGGAAGATACCCCTTTGCCCTTGAAAGTTTTCGCCACAATCATCGTTGGCCGATCCTCGCTTGCCTTCGCCTTATCCAGCGCGGATAGAATCTCGTCAAAATTGTGTCCGTCAATTCCAATTGCCTGCCAACCAAACGCCTCAAACCGCCGACAATAGGAGTCAATATCAAACGCGTACATCGTTGGTTCGCTCTGCCCCATACCGTTGACATCAACAATACCAATCAGATTATTGAGGTTGTGGTGTGCCGCAAGTGCAACCGCCTCCCAAACACTGCCTTCGGCGGTCTCTCCGTCACCCATTAGGACGTAAACGTGATAATCTGATTGATTCAGATACTTGCCATTGAGTGCCATTCCAACCCCAATTGACAGTCCTTGTCCGAGCGATCCCGTGGCGACATCGACCCATTCCAAACGCGGCGTGGGATGTCCCTCAAGATCGCTGTCAATTCGACGGAGTGTTAATTGATTCTCGACGGGGATAATTCCCACTTCCGCCCATGCAGCGTAAAGTAACGGCGCAGCGTGTCCTTTTGACAAAATGAAGCGATCGTTGTTTGGGTTACGTGCATCTGTGGGATCATACCGCATCACGCGGAAAAAGAGCGCGGAGATAATATCTGCAGCAGATAGGCACGTTGTCGGATGCCCGGACCCGGCCTCAGATGTCGATACAATCGAGTGGATGCGTAGATTATTGGCTTTCTGTTTCAGCACATCTATGGAAGGTCCCATTGTGTTTGTAATTCCTTTCCAATCTAAAACAATTCTCCCGTTTTCTTATCGTTGCGTCCTAGCACCTTAGAGGGATTTAATCAAATCCACTAGCGTTTCCGCTACGTATAGCACCTCCTCACGACTCGCATCGTGATTTGCCACCATTCGGACGGTCATCGGTCCATAAACAGAGACCTTAATATTGTGTTGCAGGGCGCGGTCTGCAAAATCTGCGGCCGAGATTCCCAACGGCTTTGTATTGATAAAAACCATATTGGTATGCACGTCCTCTGGGTTCAGTGCTAATTCATCGAATTGGGACAGTGCTTTTGCGAGGAGTTTAGCGTTGGCATGGTCCTCACCGAGTCGATCCGGCATCTCCGCCAGCGCGACAATACCAGCCGCAGCAAGCACTCCCGACTGTCGCATCGCACCGCCGAGTCGTTTCCGGGCGCGGCGCGCCGCTTCGATAAAATCTGCCTCCCCGGCGAGCATCGATCCTACAGGGGCGCACAATCCCTTTGAGAGGCAGAACATAACAGAATCGACATGGCTGACAACTTCACGAGCCTCAACGCCCAACGCATGGGCAGCATTGAAAACGCGGGCACCGTCCAAGTGAACCGGAACCCCATACCGCTGCGCTAGTTCGTGAACTGCACGCATCCGATCCAACGGAATCGCACGTCCGCCGCGACGGTTGTGTGTGTTCTCCAAACAGATTAAGCTAGTTTTTGGGAATTTGGCAGGATCACGTTGCAGATACGCCTCAACCTCATCGAGATCCGGGACACCATCCGCGCTGTTCATCACAATCGGCATGATCCCCGCTAATGAAGACAGGTTTCCATGTTCATAGTAGTAGATATGGCATTCGGCATCCATGATCGCATAATCGCCGGCGTGGGTATGTGTCATGATCGCAGCAGTGTTCCCCATCGTCCCTGTCGGCACATACATCGCCGCTGCTTTGCCAATCTTTTCAGCCGCCAACGCTTCCAAGCGATGAATGGTCGGGTCCTCCCCGTAGCAATCGTCACCCACCTCCGCATTCATCATCGCTTCACGCATCCTATCGGTCGGTTTAGTCACAGTATCACTTCGTAGATCAATAATCTTATCCATTATACGGACTCACTTTCCTCATCAAGCCTTAGCGAGGCAACTCGCCGTTGTGCCGCTGGTGCAAGATAATGTAGACTATAGTGGTCTGATAACTGCCCAAACGTTGCAATGGCTTGATCAATTTGGTTCAATTTGAGATAAGCCTCCCCCATCCAGTACATCGATTTGACAAGGACATCGTTCGGCGGTTTCGGCTCGGTTGGTGCCTCTGAATCCTCTGATTTTTCTACATCTGGCGGATCCGAGGGATGTGATTTTTCGTAATCAATTGCAGCTTGAAATTCTGTGATGGCTTCCTCGTAGTTTCGATCTTCATAGTATGCCTTGTTAGCCTGATAAAAACTCATATTGCTACCATCATGCAGGAACTCCAAATCTACCCCAAGGGATGCTAATAAGGAGGAGGGGTCCTCCTCCACTGCTTCTATAATGTCCTGTGTTTCTTCATCATCTGAAGGAGAGCTCTCCTCCGCCTCTGCTTCTACCGTCTCTTCTGTTTCTTCTGTTTCTGCGGCTTCTTCTATATCATCCTGTGTTGCTTCATCTTTTCGCTTCCTAGCCATATAAAATCTCCTTTGGATATATAGTGAATTTAAAAAATAAATAGACACTTGCGCCCTCCGGTAGGTGCGGTTTGTCACCGCACCGCATCGGCACCCCCCTTTATTCTACCCCCCCTGAGGCCCCCCTGCAAGCGGGTGGGAAAGCAAGCGGGTGGAAATAGGGGGCTACCCAACGGGAGCTTGGAGTGTCTCATTAATTCTAAGCTCCACTATAGTTTATCCACCCATTGAGAGAATGGATGTCTTCAAATCATTTTTTTTGTTCCTATACGAGTGTATTGACAGAAAGAATGGATTCAAGAAAAGTCCTTAATGAGTAAACTGACAACTAACTATAGTATACCAAATAATTGGGCTTTATGGCAAGAACCGCAAGACGGAAAAAACTGACAGACCATTCCGCTGTAAGGGGACAACGACTCCTCGGGAACGGACGATTGATTTACGTCTAGGAAATTTGCTTTTATCCACCACCCCACCTCTGGTATAATAACGCAAGTTGCTAGTAGCGGTCCTATTCCAACCAATAGCCCCTAATCCCTGTGCAAATTGTATCATTTTTGTAGGTCGATTTTCCCGACGATTGGGTGTCGAGATATGAATCTCGACCTACAGTTCTGATGAATTTCCAATAACTAGCAATTTAAGTTATAATATAGTAGCGCAAGTTGCTAGTTGATAAACTAAGCCCTGGAAACAGACGCAAGAGTCGGGAATTGGAATTCCCTCCTACACGGCGTACCTTCCAAATCGCGACTTGGATTATAATAACTCCTTTTCCTTTTACGAATTATCTCTTATCTATGAACGTTCAAAACCTGCCCGACGCCGTTAAAAATCAATCGCTCTTTTCAAACTACTACCTCGATTCCCTCATCATTGAGCAACCGCAGTGGACGGATACGCCCAACATCGAATCGGACTACGCAGCAATCAAGGCACTCTTCGACGCCATTGCACCCAACGCAGCACACCTCAACGAGGCACAAACCGAAGAACAGTTTATTCGACCCCTCCTAAGAAAATTAGGGCACGTTTTCGAGGTACAGCCCGCACTCCAAACGTCGCAGGGAACCAAAAGACCCGATTACGCCTTCTTCGCATCAGGGGAGGCCCACGATGCAGCTCTGACTGATATTAACACCAACCAGTTCTTCAGAGCCGCCCTCGCCGTAGGCGACGCCAAAGCGTGGTCACGCAATCTAGATAGAAAGACGCAGGACGGAGGTGCCCCGTTTAATAATCAAAATCCAAACTACCAGATCGACTTCTATCTGCGCGGAGCGGATAAAGACTGGGGCATCTTGACCAACGGTAGGCAGTGGCGGCTTTATCACCGCCAAACTAGTTATCGACTCGATAGCTTCTACGAAGTAGACCTCGCCGCACTTCTCTCCGAAAACGAAGCCCTTGATGCCTTCCGCTACTTCTACTGTCTTTTTCGACGCGATGCCTTCCTCCCCGATCCGAGCGGGACATCCTTCCTCGACCGTGTATTGGGGGAGAGCCAGCAATACACCGTCGCCGTTTCCGACGATCTGAGGAACCGTGTCTACGATGCCCTACGTCTGCTCATTGACGGTTTTCTCAAATTTCCCCGTAACGGTCTCGACCAAGCCAACCCGTTACTTGGTAAGATACACACCAACTGCCTAATTCTGCTATACCGTATCCTGTTTATCCTCTATGCCGAAAGTCGCGGGCTGCTGCCGGTTGAAAATCCTAGCTACGCCGCCCATTACAGCCTCGCAGCACTCGCAGAGACAATTCACCAAACACTGGATCGGGATGACCTCATTATCCCGACGATTAGCGATTATTGGGCACGGCTGCGTGGACTCTTTACGCTCATCAACGACGGTTGGACTGACCTCATCCCGCAATACAACGGTGGACTTTTCAATCCAGAGTACCACCCGTTTCTTGAGGAAAACGAACTTGGCAACGAGGCACTGGCACAGGTTATCGAACTCCTGACACGGACAAAAGAGGGCGAACGCATCACCTACCGTGACCTTGACGTGCGCCATCTCGGAGATATCTACGAAGGTTTACTTGAATATCAACCCCAAATCGCTGACCGAGATCTGGTCATCGTGTCAAAGAAGGGAAGCGAGACGGTCGCGCCGAAATCCTCCCTCAATCAAGAGGTCGCCTATCGAGGGGGGGATGTCTACCTCCTGACCGACAAGGGTGAGCGGAAGGCGACCGGGAGCTACTACACCCCCGATTACATCGTCCGCTACATCGTGGAAAACACGCTCGCACCGCTTTGTGATGGCAAAACGGTTGATGAGATTCTATCGCTCAAAATCCTCGATCCCGCCACAGGGAGCGGTCACTTCCTCGTCGGTGTTGTTGATTATCTCGCTGAAGAACTGATTACCCACCCGAGCGCGCCCCATATCACCGAAACGGGGAGCGAGGATACAGAACTCACCTATTGGCGACGGCGGGTTGTGGAGTCCTGTGTCTACGGCGTTGACCTGAACCCGATGGCGGTGGAGTTGGCGAAACTCTCCCTCTGGCTCCACACGGTGGCAAAGGGGGAACCGCTTTCGTTCCTCGACCATCACCTCCGCTGTGGCAACTCCCTCATCGGCGCGAAAATTGAGAACCTGTCCCACCTACCAGAGCTAAAGCAAAGTCGCCGCAAGACGAACGAAACCCAAACAGAGATTCCGATGGAATTTCCTTTCACCGACAGGGTTGCAACCGCCATCGGGCACTACCTGCTAATCGAGGAGACCGAGAGCCGCACCGCCGATCAGATTCACGCGAAGGAACGCGAGTTAGACATCGCCCAACAGATGCTCCGCTCTCACAAAGGCGTGGCAGATCTCTGGACGAGCGTTTACTTCGGAAATGATGTCTCTCGTACTACCTATCATCAGGCGTTAAATGCCCTCCGTTTCCAAGACACCGACACCCTTGAAAACCTGCTCTCCTATCAGCGAGCGCGGGAAATAGGAGCGGAAAAGCGATTCTTCCATTGGGAGATTGAGTTCCCTGAGGTCTTTCGTGACAGGTATGGACGGGAGAAGGACAATCCGGGCTTTGATGCAGTGGTAGGAAATCCGCCGTATGTTCGTGAAGCAGGTAATAAACCCTTGTTTGAGTTCATTCAGAAAGCAGAACCATTTCGCTTACATTATCAAGGCAAGACAGATATTTACTTTTATTTTATTATGCAGGGAATCTGGCTGCTAAAATCTAACAAGCTGCTAGGATACATTGTGCCGGCAAATTGGCTAGAGGCAGTATCTAGTAGAAAACTCCGTATTTTTCTTCAAGGTGAAGCAAAGGTAAGAAATCTCGTAGTTTTTGATGGCTTACCTGTATTTGAAGGTGTTGGCGTAGAACCCCTCGTTATGGTCGCAGAAAGGCAGGGAATAAGTCATAAATTGATGTATCAATATCGGACAAACAGACATCAAAAGGCACAAGAGGTATTAGAGAAAAAAGAAATCATATCAGTTCCAAATGATATAATCCATGAGGAAGGTTGGTATTTAAAAGGTTTACAAGTATCAGGATTAAATTCGATTTGCCAGAAAGTTGAAAGCGAAAGTGTACCACTTGGAACGCTGTTTCATGTTGAAGCTGGAATTAACACCGGAGCAGATGCTGTTTCTGCACGGTTACAAGAATACTGGCCTGATGGTGCCACAACCGGCGAAGGCATCTTTGTTGTCAATAAAAATGAACTCGATCGATTATCTCTTTCACCAGCTGAAGCAAAGTGTGTGAAAAAATATATTCCAGCAGAACGGGTTAATCGGTATTTTCAGATTGATCACGATGATCTTTTCTTGATATATCTGCAAAGAGATACCGATATATCATTTCTACCAAATATCAGGGTACACTTAAATCGGTTCAGGAATCTGCTGGAAAATAGAGCTGAAATCAGACGGAACTCCAAGCGAGAATGGTGGCATCTGCTATGGCCGCGAGATCCAGAAATATATGATGTGCCTAAAAAGATCGCTACCGCAACTGCAACAGCACATAATTCCTTTTATATGGACGATGAACAGACCTACTACAATATCGGCTGCACAATCCTTTCTCCTACTTCAAATATTGCAATCAACCCTTTATATATACTAGCTGTTTTGAACTCAAGGCTTTTGGATCTGTATTACGGTATTAAAGGTCAAACGCAAGCTAGGAATCAACGGAAGTATCTCCCAGACAAAGTTCGGAAGATACCCATCCGCCGGATTAACTTCACCACCCCCGCCGACGAACGCAACCGCCTACTCGGAAAAGCCCAAATCCTCTACCAACGCTGCCTCGACAGCGGCAGCACCGACTGTGTTCTCGGCTTTGTAAAGCACCACCTCACCGCTGATTCAGAGCGTGTTGATGTCGTCCACGACCTCCTCGCCTTTCTCGCGGAACAGATGGTTGAGATGAACAAAACCAAAGGGGAGGAGATTCGCGGCTTCCTGCACTGGCTGGAACGGGAAATCGGGACAGAAATTGATACGCTCAAAAACAAAACCAAGATCCAGAGTTACTTCGATCTATCATTTGAAGAACTACTTGAGATTTTCAAGCAAAACCGCCGATCCATCGCTCCCGATCCATCAGACCGAAATTTCCAAGAATCGTTAGGGCACGAATTTACACGTAGCCGCGACATACTCGACCCCCTGCTCGCCCGAGTTCAGCGAACCGACGCGCTGATTGATCGGGTAGTCTATCAACTCTACGGCTTGACCGACGAGGAGATCGCTGTTGTGGAAGGCAACGTTTCTTCTTCGTAGCCTCAGAGCCTGTCCTCAATGAAATCGGGTTTTCCCTTGTAGGTCGAGATTCACATCTCGACACAAAACTGAAAATCCTTGAATCCTGATTCAGACAATTTATACAAACACTCGACCACCACGACGAAAAGAAATAGTGAATAATCAAAAATCGGACACAAATAAAGCAAAGCTCCTACAAGGACCCGTGGGAAAAACACTCATATCTCTAGCGGCACCGATGGCATTCGGGAGTATGGTGATTATCCTGTTTACTGTCATTAATGCCTTTTACATCGGACGGTTGGGGACAGAGCCGTTGGCGGCGATGGGATTCATCTACCCCATTAGTTATATTGTGCTGAACATCGCAATGGGATTGAACATTGGTATTGCCTCAACCATCGCTAGAGCGATTGGAGAAGGGCATCAACTGAGAGCGCAACGGCTCACGACCGACGGATTGGGGCTCGCCTTCCTCATTGTCACTTTCGTTTCCCTCATCGGACTAATAAACCTGAATACCATCTTCTCCCTGATGGGAGCGGAAGGGGAGATACTTAAACTCATTTTCAGCTATATGGTCCCTTGGTGTCTATGTGTGGGGTTGCTCGCTGTGCCGATGGTCGGCAACGGTGCCATTCGCGCCACAGGGGATACGAAAACGCCCGCGACGATTATGATCATCGCTGGGATAGTGAATACCACGTTAGATCCACTTCTGATTTTCGGCATCGGTCCGTTTCCGCGATTGGGATTGCAGGGCGCGGTGTTGGCAGCGGTGATTTCTTGGGGGGTGGCATTGACTACAATATTGTGGGTTTTGGGGAAACGTGAACGGCTGATTCGGCTGCCGGTATTCGATCCGAAACACACCTTCGATTCGTGGAAACAGATTCTTTACATTGGTATTCCGGCGGCGGCGACACAGATGATGACACCGTTTTCAGCGGCGATTATCACCCGGATGATCTCCGAATATGGAGAGGAAGCTGTCGCCGCGTTCGGTGTTGGCGATCGGTTGGAAGCGTTGTCACTGATTGGGATTTGGGCGTTATCTACCGCAATGGCTCCGTTTGTCGGTCAAAATTTTGGCGCGGGCAATTATAACCGGATTCGAACAGTGCTACGGTTTAGTGTGAAAGGTTCCCTGGTATGGGGAGGTGCTACGTTCACCGTCCTTTACCTCCTATCCGGCGTTATCGCGCCAATTTTTAACGACGACAAGGCAATAATCGCTTCCATCGTTCTCTTTTTACAAATTGTCCCAATCAGCTATGCGATACATGGAATCGTTGCATTGGTCAATTCGATGTTCAACGCCTTGGGAAAGCCGTTGCAAGCAGTATTGGTTATCATACTACATCTCTTCGTTTTGGTCATACCGTTGGCGTATCTGGGATCAAAGGTATGCGGGCTGAAAGGAATCTTCATCGGCATGGCCGTTGGGAATGCGGTGGCCGGAGTTATCGCCTATCTGATGGTTCGGAGATTCCTTGTCCGCGTTGAGGCAGATCGCGAATCAAGGGTTGCCGATGCAATCGAGTCAGTTCAATAAACCAATAAACTATAGTGAATTCAAAAAACAGGTAGACACTTTTCCCAGTCTGCCCCCGGCCGGGATAGGCATTGTAGCAGAGCCGTCTTGTAGGAGGGATTTCCCAATCCCGATACGTATAATCGGGGCTAGGAAGCCCCTCTCACAGTGTTCAAATAATTATGAAATTTACTATAAACAACTTATGCAACAGGAGATCAATCAAACATGGCAGAAAAAAGCACAGCGTTTGCCGTGATCGGCGATCGCTATCACAACTCAGACTACATTCGGACCGCGCTAGGCAAAACCCTGGTGGGTGACCTTGGACTCACCATTGACTTTACCGATGACGTGAAGCTGCTCAACGCAGAAACCTTGGACGGCTACAAAATGCTGATAACCTTTCGAGACGGCATGATCTGGCCCCAAGGCTACGGTGCGGGAGGATCGTTACCGCCACATGTGAGCGAGCCACCGGTGCCAGAAGTTGATGCGACCGCTGTTGATTGGATCACCGAACCACAGGCGCAGGCGGTCAAACATTTCGTGGAAGGCGGCGGTGTCGCGCTGTTTTATCACAACTCGACCTACATCGCCAGAGGCAATGCGACCTTTCGCGCAGTGTTAGGGGCAGCAACCGAAGGGCATCCACCGGTCCGACCGTTCAAAGTCGCGCTCACTGATCCAGACCACCCGATCACGCAGGGTGCCAGCGATTTTATTGTGACCGACGAGCAGCACTACATGACCTACGACGGTGATCCTGCACACGTTTTCATGCGGAGTATCAACGAAGATGGGTTGGGGTTCAACGATCTCGGTGCCTCCTGTGAGGCGGGGTGGGCATACGACTACGGGAAGGGCCGAATCTGCTATCTTGCACCGGGCCATACGGTTGCCGCGCTATGGAATCCGGCATACGTGAAGATTCAGCAGAACGCGGTGCGGTGGCTATTGAGGGAGATCGAGTGAAACCTAACACTCAATCTAAGGGGAAGTTTCGCCAATCGCCAACGTGCACTTAGTGTTTTGAGGGAGTTCATGCAGAAATATTTTCCGGCTCGGCATCCCTAGGGCCCTTTTTATTCGAGTTGATGTCTTTGTAAACGACCATTATTTGAGGGATGGCGATCGTCGCCGCAATTAATCCAATGAGTGCAATTATTACACCCCAAATGCGCCCGAGTTGTTTGTCCAAAGCCTCAATTCGAGTGTTTACTCCATCAATTCGAGTGTTTACTCCATCAATCCGGGCATCTACTCCATCAATTCGGGTCTTTATTCCATCAATTCGGGCATTTACCGTCTGGATTCTAAGATCTACATGCTCCTTCATACGCTTTTCAGAAGCGGTGATCTCTTCTTTGATAATTGCTCGCACATCTTCTTTGACAATCATTCTAATCGCTTCTATATCTTCTTTAGTCAATGCACTAAATACAGGTGATGTCAAAAATAGTAACAATAAAATAGTAGTAGTACAAACGGAAAACCCACTTGAATATCTCATGACGAAGCCTCTCCCTTCATTTGACAATAAAGAAACAGAGAGGAAAGAAAAATATTTTTCTCTGCGTTCTCCGTGTCTCTGTGGTCGATTACACTCTAATTTCTTGCGCCCTATTCAAACCAATAGCCCCTAATCCCTGTGCAAATTATAACGCAAGTTGCTAGACCTAGTTCTGCGGATTTTCAATAACCTGTTGACATTCAAACCAGATAATAGCCCCTTAAAATCCCATATACCGTGTCAAAACGAGAGAAACGGCGATAGTGCTTGTAATCATTCGACGAGATGTCTGTCTTTATACAGATGGGCATCATAAGTGCGGGGTTCCCGACGGTTGGCACGAAAATCAGGTTATCAACTCAACAAAAGCCGTCGCATCATACGACGTGTCGGCAATCACATACTCACTGCTGTATCCGTCAATTTTGATGTCGTGCTGTTGTCCGGAACTTAGCTGAAACCGTAATGTTACCTAACCCATCAACCGCCACATGAATCTTGGTAGAAAATCCACCCCGACTGCGTCCAAGTTGAGTCTTGTCCACCTCTGCTTTTCAAAGCACCCGCGGCACAGGGGATTTTCACGAACGATGGTGGTATCAATAATAGCCACTCCTTATCTGGGTCATTGACAAAGTTAAACCGTTGAAAGATGCCTTTATCGCACCATCTTGCAAATCGTTTATAGACGCTGTTCCAATTGCCGTAGGATTTTGAACAGCCGCCATTGGCTACCGCTACGAGTTATCCGCACCGCTTGGATAAAACGCTTTAGGTGTATTTCCTTTCCGGTGTAGATGTCGGGACAGGTTTTGTTTACTATTTTTACCATTGAGTATCGGATAGGGTAACAGTTGACATATCTTTATTACACAAATGTCAACACGCCCTAGCAACTTAGGTTAAATTATACCAATTTTGATGGTATACGTCAACAAAACAGCGTAGAGGTGTAGAACTATTCAGTTTTCGGGTTTTTAACCATTTGGGTCGAAACGTCGCAACGAGGGAATCGCTTGGCCGGTGAAGTATCGGGATTGGGAAATCCCTCTCACAGGAAAATTATAGTAGATGTTAGAATTAATGGGACACTCCAAATTGGTAGGTGCTGTTTCCAACTGCGCCGTTTCAGCATACCACGGCACCTATGCGGTGCGGTTAAAAACCGCACCTACCGGGGGCGAAAGTGTTCTTTTATTTTTAGAATCCACTATAAATGACCCTAGTAGAGGTGCCACCATCTTATGCGGCAGATTGAAAGGATTCTCTTATTACGTTTTGATATGGTAGATCTCCCGCAAGTTCCGGTACTTCTGCGCGTAGTCCAAGCCGTATCCAACGACAAAGGTGTCTGGAATCTCAAAACCGACGTAGTTAATCGTTGTTGACACGATTCTGCGTGTCGGTTTGTCTAGGAGGCTGCACACTTTCACGCTTGCAGGCTCCAACCCTTCGATCTCCTTCATGAGAAAGTTCAGTGTCTGTCCTGTGTCAACGATATCTTCCACAACAATCACGTCCGCGTTGCGAAGGTTTCCGTTTAACCCCTGAACTGTCCGAACATGACCTGACGACTCCGTTCTATCGTCATAGCTTGAAAGTTGAATAAACTCGCAGCGCACAGGAATCGAGAGCGTGCGGAATAGATCTGCAAAGAATAGGGCTGCACCTTTGAGAACGCAGACAAACACCGGCTCACGATTGGAATAATCTTCAGAGATCTGTTGACCTAATTCGCGGACACGTCTTTGAATTTTTGCTTCGGAGATTAAAGTGGATTCAATTTTCATTTTGATTAATGGTAGATCTTAGCATTAATGCGACACTCCAAACCGGGGCGGTTTTCCCCCGCACCTACCGGCCCCGATAAATCGGGATCGAAACCGAGGGGCGCAAGTGTCTATTTATAGTGGACCTTAGAATTAATGAGACACTCCAATCTCCCGTTGGGTAGCCCCCTATTTCCCCCCGCTTGCTTTCCCACCCGCTTGCGGGGGGGACTAAGGGGGGGTAGAATAAAGGGGGGTGCCGATACGGTGCGGTTAGAAACCGCCCCTACCGAGGGGCGAAAGTGTCTATTTATTTTTGGTAGAAGGTGAATAATTCAGATATAGCCGCCGCTTCGTCTCGGGTCGGATTTTAGACTGTTCACAGGTTCGGTAGCCAACGACCCAAATGATCTCATCCCTATTCATCAACACCGGAACCCGCCCTCGCTCCTGCTGAGGGATCTTGGCATCAATTAACAGGTCCTTCAGCTTTTTTGTGCCCCGCATCCCAAACGGGTGAAACCGGTCGCCGTCCCGCCGCTGTCGAAGCGTCAGCGGAAGTTGAAGCCGATCTAAGTCAAACACGGCTTGGAACTTACCATCAGGAAACTTATCTGCTACCGCGCAGTTCGCTGGTTGTTCCACAACGGTAGCGATCATCTCCGCATCTAGTAGCGGAAATACGGTGTGCCCCGGCACCGCAACCTCATATTCAAACGGGATATGATTTTCTGTTGATTTTTGGATAAGGACTCGATCGTATGCCCGTCGAAACGCCCCGCCGTTGGGCAGATCCAAAACACTATTCGGTGCTTCTCCATCAATCAAATTCAACATTGATTCAAAATGATTAAAGTAGAGATCTCTAGTCTCTCCAAAAACTTCTGCGACAGCCAACCGCAAGATCCGCCGACGCAAAGCGAGATGATGTTCTCGAAATAAATAGCAATCCAGAACAACAGTGTCAGGTGTGTAGGATTCTATCCGGCACGCTTGAAACGCATCATAAGCGAGCATCTCCAGATAATCCGATTCAGCCCGTAACAGTTCGGCTGTCTGATTCAAGGCGTTCTGGATATTGGAGTTATAAGCACGTTCTAAGGCGGGGATAAGTTCTAAGCGAACCCGATTGCGGAGGTAGTTGAGCTGATAATTTGTAACGTCGCAGCGGGGTTGTAATCTAAGCTGCGCTACAAAATCCTCAATCTCTTCCCTTGAAAAGGCGAGCAGAGGCCGAATGAACTTCCCTGCCCGCACCGGGAGTATCCCTTTTAAGCCAGATGTACCCGTCCCGCGCAACAGGTTCATCAAGACCGTTTCTGCCTGATCGCCACGGTGATGTCCCAACGCGATCTTCGTCGCTCCAGTCCGCTCAGAGACACATTCATAGAACTGGTATCGCACACGTCGCGCTACCACTTCAGCGGAGCGTTTCTGGACCCGCATCAGTTGTGGCACATCAATTCTGGTGCTTGAAATTGGGATGCCCAACTGACCTGCCTGCTCTGTTACATACACCGCATCCCCCGCCGAATCCTCACGGAAACCGTGATCTAGGTGAGCAACATGGAGTTGGCAATCGAGTTGAGGGCGTAGCTTGTGCAGAACATAAAGCAAGGCAAGTGAATCAGAACCACCAGAAACACCGACAAGCACTGTCTCCTTTGGTTGAATCATCTGATGTTGGATGATAAAACGGTGGGTGCGTTGCACAAAGCCAGCGACCATGACAGAATCTCGAATCAAAAGAGAGCCGAGCGGCTCAGAGAAACCGAGTTTTTTCGGAAGTATGGGCGGGGTAACCCCACATTTCTTAACGCGATCGAAAATAAAAAAGCCGCGCAAGGCGGCTAAATGGTGGTTTGTGAGTGCCGGTGTGGAGAGTTGAACTCCAGACAGCACGATTATGAGTCGTGTGCTCTACCACTGAGCTACACCGGCATAAGAAAAAAGGGAAATGCACCTGAACAAACACATTTCCCATAGGCTTTCCTACCTCCAATAGAACCAAATGGTTGCAGGGGAGGGATTTGAACCCCCGTCCTCCGGGTTATGAGCCCGACGAGCTACCAGACTGCTCTACCCTGCGCCAAGATGTAAGAAAAAAATGGTGGGCGAGGAGGGATTTGAACCCTCACACCCATTTACGGGCGATGGATTTTAAGTCCATTGTGTCTGCCATTCCACCACTCGCCCGCGGCAAGGAGGCATTGGATTCCAATGAATTCAGTAAACCCTATTGTAATAGATCCCCTCCGCTTTGTCAAGGTTTTTTTCTAAATTTACTAGGAACAGTTAGTTCTTCTGTAGGAGGAATCTCCGAATCCCGACTTCCGAGCCAATGAACCAATAGTTTTTCACGTTTCACGTTCCGGTATCGTTGTCTCCGATTCATCGGGGACTTACAAGACCGTGGATCCCGATTTTATCGGGGCATCACGTTTTATGCTAGAGCTATTCAGTTTTCGAGTTTTTAACCATTTGGGTCGAAACGTCGTAATGAGGGAATCGCTTGGCCGGTGAAGCATCGGGATTGGGAAATCCCTCTCATAGGAAAATTAAATGACCCTACGTTTTATGCTTTTTACAGTTGACTTTCGTGTGCTAGCGTGGCATACTTTTCACCTAGGGATCGATCCAACTCTTCAATGAAAAGGAGTCATAGCAGCTTATGGAACTTACCTACGCCCAAAAACAGGAGATTTTCAAGAACGGGTTTGTCAAGGTTCCTGGTGTTGTGCCACAAGTGATGGTGGAGGCAGCCCTCCGGGGAATCAATAACTCTGTCGGTGAAGGGATGAACGCCGACGAGATGGTGACTTTCCGATCGAGATCCTACTGTCCAGAACTTCAAGGATCACCCATCATCACGGATCTGCTGAACCGAACACCTGCATGGGAATTAGCAGAATCTGCAATCGGGGGCGGTAAAATTATTCGTCCAAAAGGCGGACAAATCGCGCTCCGATTTCCGAGCATACAAGATCCGCCTCCGAAGCCGGGCGGTCATCTCGATGGAATGCATTCGCCACACAACGGTGTTCCCAAAGGCATAATCCGAAACTTCACAATGCTGGTGGGCGTGTACCTCAGCCATGTGCCACAGCCATACTCTGGCAATTTCACTGTATGGCCCGGGACACATCACGTCTACGAGAAATACTTTCAAGAACACGGTCCAGAATCACTCCTTGAAGGGATGCCGCCGGTCGAGCTGCCGGAGCCACATCAAATCACCGGGGAGCCCGGCGATGTAATTATAGCGCACTACCAGATTGCCCATACTGCAGCAGCAAATGTCTCACCGCACACGCGGTACGCGATCTTCTTCCGCTTGCGTCATGTCGATCACCCCGACTACCGCCCCGAAGCAATGACCAATATCTGGTTGGAGTGGGATGGACTGCGCGATATTGTAGCAGTATAATTACGATGTCAATTCGCGTCCTCTCCTATTAGCACGGAAAAGCCAAGAAAGTGACAACTCCTCGTAACATTCTTGGGTTATCCTTACAAGAACGTTCCCTAAAAACCCTGGCAGTGTAATGAACCAATGAACCAGGTGTAATTCGTAGAGAACGGAGATCTCCCTTCCGTTTTTTCTTACGCATTACGTTCTATTCCTCATTTTAGCAGTGTAGGTTGGGTTGAACGGTTAAAAGCGAATCGCTATCAAAAACAATAGAGTTTCGCCCTTCAACAAGCTGCCCTTACAGTAGATGAATATAGTGAAACCCAACATTGGGTATCTCCAACTCCCGCTCCGGCGGAGCGTAATGTCTATAGAATAGCGATGTGTCGAATTCCCGCGCTCCAGCGGAGCGCAATGTATATCGTTCATCAATTCAATGAACCCATGACCGAATGAACCAAGGTTCGATGGAAAGGATAACCCATGTCAGAACAACTCGCAATCCACGGCGGACAACCGACAATTCCAGAAGGAACGATTAAACCTTGGCCCCACATTACCGATGCAGATCGGCAGGCGGTGATGGAAGTGCTGTCCAGCGACAGCATCAACGAACAGCGTAAGATTCAGTCCGAAGCGTTGTCCCAGGAGTGGGCAGCATATGTGGGACGAAAGTACTGCATCCCAACCAATAGTGGCACCGCCGCACTCCACATGTGCATCGCCGCTTTGGGAATCGAGCCGGGCGACGAAGTTATCGTTCCAGCCTTTACATTCTGGGCAACGGCAGCTGCTGTTCTCCACCACAACGCTATCCCAATTTTCGTTGACATCGATCCCAAGACGTTCTGCATCGACCCCGCACAGATAGAAGCCAAGCTCTCGGAACGAACGAAAGCAGTCATCGCCGTTCACATCCACGGGATGCCAGCAGATATGGACAGTATCCTAGCGGTTACTAAACAACATGGGCTCAAAGTCATTGAGGATGCTGCCCAAGCACACGGCTCAAGGTACAAGGATGTGCCGTGTGGTGCGATCGGAGATGTCGCAGGTTTCAGCACGCAGATGTCAAAAACGCTGACGACAGGGAGTGAAGGCGGCCTATTCGTTACCGACAATGAGGATTACCACAAACAAGCAGCGCTGCTGCAATACTTCGGCGAATTGGTTGTGCCGGGCAGAGAGCGGCAGGAGCAGGAGTATAATGCTTTTGGGTTAGGCTGGATGTATCGCGGCGATGTGTTCGGTCAGGCATTTATCCGCAGCCAACTAAAAAGGCTAGATACAAATAACGCCTTACGCATCCGAAATTGCAACTTCCTCACGGAACACCTCTCCAAAATCAAAGGCATCGAAACGCCGTATGTTCCACCGCAGTGTGAATCTGTTTTTTATAACTATGTGGTTGGCGTCAAACCGGACGAGTTAGGGCTTTCCGTCTCACCACGAGTTTTCCGCGAAAAGGTTCAAGAAGCGTTAGCCGCCGAAGGGCTGCACGTCGGGCAGTGGCAAAGACGGCCCGTACCGGCACAGGAAATCTTTCAAGCCCAAATCGGCTACGGGGGAGGCTGCCCATGGACCTGTGGTCATGCCCAGCCGGTGGAATATCGGACAGAGGACTATCCCAACGCCACCGCGTTCATTGATTCCCATTTCTACCTGTTTGACGTGAACCCACCGAATGACCTTGACGTGATGAAGTTGTACGTCGAAGCATTCGAGAAGGTGATGGATAACCCAGATCAGCTGGCCGGATAAGTGTGTGACTAAAAAAACAAAAAATGGAGGGATCGAGGAATTGTTTGCGTCTAAACGACGCAATCTATAAACGATCTGAAAGGAAAATTGATGGACAAAACAGTAAATTCGCCGACAAATGTTATCTTCTGCATCGGCGATGGGATGGGATTTGAGAAGGTCAAGGCAGCTAGCATGTACGCCCACGGTAAAACTGGAACACTCTCATTTGAAGCGTTTCCCTATCAAGGAGAGGTAACGACCCACTCAGCCGACGCCCCGGTGACCGACTCAGCGGCGGCTGCAACTGCGATGGCGACCGGCTCCAAAGTCAACAACGGTGTCATCAGCACCGCTCTGCCGGGCGATGGGAAAGAGTTGTATACACTCCTAGAGTGTTTCAAGGACCAAGGCAAGAGCACAGGGTTGGTCTCCACAACCTTTATCACCCACGCCACACCAGCTGCCTTCGGTGCACATGAGCCGAAACGCGGCAATTTGGCGGAGATCGCCGAGGATTACCTGAATCAGACCCGTCCGAATGTTTTGCTCGGCGGCGGTGGCAATGGGATTGCTGAAGCAGCAGCAGAAGCAGCCGGCTATACAGTTGTCACGAATCGAGACGAACTTCTATCTCTGGAGGTAGAAAACGTCGAGCGAGTTTCCGGTCAGTTCGGGGACACAAATCTACCCTATGAATTTGATGGACTTGGAGATTTACCACACCTGTCGGAAATGACTACAACCGCGCTGAAGATATTAACAAAGAATCCAAACGGTTTCTTTCTGATGATTGAAGGCGGTCGTATCGATCACGCTGGACACTCTAACGACATTGAGCGCAATGTCTACGAGACACTTGAGTTTTCTAGAACGGTGCAAGTTGCATTTGACTGGGCGAAGGGACGGAAGGACACCCTCATCATTGTTACTGCCGACCATGAAACCGGTGGTTTGAAAGTTCTTGAAAACAACGGCATGGGCATTTTTCCAACTGTCTCTTGGTCTACCGGCGGTCATACAACAACAAATATCCCTGTATACGGTTGGGGTGCCAATGCAGCGTGTCTCTCTAGTGTGATGGATAACACCGATTTCTTTAACGTAGTGATGCACAATCAATCCGCGGGAAAATAAGACTTACGCGAAAAAACGTAGCGTAGAGTCTTACCTCGATGAAATAAGCACGGGAAAATACCCCTTTTTCGCGGGTAAAATGGGGTATTGTTTCTCACACTGCTTTATCAACCCGGATCCGCTCAGATAGCGGTGTCGGAAGGCGGCTTAAAGATTTCCAACTGCCCTAATGCCTCCTGAATCTTTCCCAACCGTGTCGAATCTGTGATTTTTGCCCCATTTGTGTCCGTCACGTAGAATGAATCCTCTGCGATAAATGCCTCGGTTGTAATCTTCGCGAGATGGATATCCAAACCCAGTTTATAGAACGCATCCGAGATTGTGTAGAGCAGCCCCACCTGATCTTGCGCTCGGATGTCAATAATCGTTGCACGATCTGACCCCTCATTGTCGATCCGGATCCTCGGTTGGATATAGCGTCGTTGACGGCGAAGGAGCGAATCCGATTCGCGTTGCTCCTGTAGAACAATTTCTACATCAACTTCCCCATTCCAGACCGCGGTTAACGTTTCCTCGATCTGGTGATACCGATCTAAGATGGGGCCTTTGCCTGTCCGTCCATCTGCTACATTCAAGACATCGATCACCATTCCATCACCACGCGTGTTAATCATAGCACTTAGTATATTAATATTCTCGACTGTGAATACAGCCGTAATCTGCCGAAAAATTCCCCGTGCATTGCGAGTACAGATGCCGATTTGGGTATAACTCTGATTCTCTGCAAAGTGGGAGACAGCGATTGGAAGATCACCTAGCTTCTCAACGAGCTGAATCTGTTTGCCGATTAGGTCGGGTGCCTGTGAAACCAGTCCTTGTTCAGGCATTGTCTCAAAGTGTCGGGCGATTGCAGCCTCTCCAACCGCTTCACCAATGAGTTGCGTGACGCGTGCTTGCAGCTCTTCGACTTCCAAGAACTCCATCTTGCCTTGCAGGAACTCAAGCGTTCGAGTGTAGAGCTGCCAAAGTAGAATCGCATTCCACTGGTTCCAGATCTCTGTGCTTACGGCTCGCATATCGGCGAACGTTAAGAGATACAGCATCTTCAGGTGCTGCTCATCCTGCACCAACTCCGCAAAACGTTCAATGACTTTCGGGTCGTCAAGGTCTCGTCGCTGGGCGGTGTGGATCATATCCAAATGCCTCAATATGAGAAATAGCACCACCTCTTTATCTACGGTGTCCAATCCTATGCGTTCCAAGGCGGCTTGTGCCATTTCAACGCCACGCTCGTCATGCCCTCCCGGCCCGTCGATCCCTTTTCCGACATCGTGTAATAGGATTGCCAGCCTCAGCAATTCCGGTTTCTCCACCTCTTTGAGAATATCGAGAAAATCTTGCCCCTGCTGTAACTGTGCCAGCGTTGCTTCTTCGAGATTTTCAATCGCATATAGGGTATGTTCATCGACGGTGTATTGATGGGGTCGATCCGACCGCACCAGCGATCGCACTTTACCAAACTCAGGTAAATAGTAATCTAGCACCTGCCAACGATGCATCCGGCGCAGCACTTCAGCAACCGACTCCGAATGACGGAGGATCGACAGGAAACATTCGGCAACTTCAGGGGAACGTCGGAAGTTTTCATCAATGAGATGAAGATTTGCAGCAATTTCATGCCGCACATCTGCGCTGATCCGATTCCCTAGTTGTTGGCGATGCGTGAATACCTTCATCATCCGCGTTGGATCTTCCCTAAAATCAAAATGTCCTTCCTGAAAACCGATTTCGTCCCTTACCACCGTAAATCCATCGGACAGCACTTTGGTTTGCCACCGTTCAATCCAGCGATTTAACGGAGATTCCTGATGTTTCACCCTATCTATAATCAGCTTTGCAAACTCGTAGAGATGCTCTGCGTGTAGATAGTAATCCCGCATCATCGTTACTTCTGCGAGGGAATGCCCATCATCCTTATACCCAAGATTTTTAGCGATGGTCTCTTGCACATCTAGGACAAGTTGATCGCTTCTCCTTTGATTAACGTAATGGAGTTCATTACGCAACTGCCACAGAAAATTGAGCGACTCCTCACACGATCTCGCTACTGTTCGGGGGATGACCCCTCGCCTCTCAAGCTCTCCAAGGTCTTTAACCCCAAAGCGAACCGCTGCAACCCAGATACCCGTATGAAAGTCTCGTAATCCACCGGCGCTCTCCTTGATGTTCGGTTCTTGCAAGTAAATCGTTGCGCCGTAAGATTCATGACGAGTACTCCATTCCTCAATTGTTTTCGCGATGAACTTGCCCACCTGCTTCTTGAAAAAGTGTTTGGAGGTCAATCGTTGAAATTCACGGTAAACCCGTCTTGCACCGACAATGTATCGCGCTTCAAGCATTGAGGTCTTAGAGAAAATATCGTCGTAGGTCGCACGAACACACTCCTTGAGCGATCGACAGCTATGCCCGACCTCAAAACCGATGTCCCAGAGCGTCGTAATCAATTGGTTGGCAAGCGGTTCTATTTGACGCACGTTCAATTCCGAAGGGTTATAGACCAACATGATATCAATGTCTGAATAGGGATTCAGTGTCTCCCGCCCATAGCCACCCAATGCGAGGATAGCTATGGGAGCATCTTCAGGCAATCTGGAACGACCATTGTCCGCTTTGACCGTGGATTGGTAGATACGCTGGATCACGTTGTCTGCAAGGCGAGTATATTCTTCGACAACTTCTCTACCCCCAATTCCGAAACGGTGGCGATTATAGATGCGCTCACGTTCTTTGGCACAAAAGTCTTTAAGTTCTTCTACAAGTGTAGGATTATTTTGCTGTTGCATTTGTTATCTCTAAAATACCGAACCTTTCACAGATCAAAATCTATAAAAGGTTCGGTCGGTTATCACCTAGTAGGGAACGCAGATCTGCGTTCCTTACGGATTGCTAAAGAGGAGGATACAAGCAAGGGCCGGTAACAAAGCAAGGAGCAGTTTGACCTCAAGCAGATAGTTTTGGTAGCGTAAGGCAGACGGATCGCCCCCCTTGAACCGCTCAATAAATTTGATTCGTCGGTCAACCGAAGGATGTGTCTGGAATAACTCGAATAGACGTTGAATAGACCGAGGTGTGTAGTTAAGGTATGCGAGTCGGACCAAGGCGAGTTCGAGTGCCTCCGGTTTGCCCGTCAGTGCAACCGCGTATAGGTCTGCTTGGTGCTCAAAACGTCTCGATAACGCGCGGAAAATAATAACAAAATAGAGAGAGATAAAAAAGACCAAACCGATTGCCGGTAACAGGGAAGAGGCAGAGGGAATTGACTCAAGCTGTCGTCCAATGTAGACGTAATAGATAGCGTAACTGAGAAAATAGGCGATCAAAAACATGAGATAGGTCAAAATATGCTTGTAGCGGACATGCCCAAACTCATGTGCCACAATGGCTTCAATTTCATCGTTGGAAAAGTGCTGTAACAGGGCTTCTGTCAGGAAAATCTGGCGGGACCATGGGGCGATTCCAGCCACTGCCGCGTTAGCAACTGATTCCGTCTGCCAAATAACAATATCTTTGTATTTGATATTGTCTTGGACAGCCAATCGGTGGAGCCTATTCCTTAGGTCCGCATCCGTCAGCGGGGTCGTCCGCCAGATGAGACCCAATAGCAAAGGCGCGTAGATATACGCTAAAAAAATCAGCGACATCATAAGCGCGAGGGGCAAATATGCGTAATCGGCGAGAAATGGGATATAGGCAATCAGATCTAGCAAGGACAGGTAAATAAATAACGGCAGTAGTGGCAGTAGCAGAAATTTCAGATGGACACTAAGATACTCTCCCCTTTTCCAGTTATTTGACGTTACCTGCTGTTCAACTTCATAGAGCGCAAGGCGGATAAGCATCAGCCCAGCAATTAACGGGACAATACCCACAAGGTGCTTTGTATAAATTAATGGGAGCCACTCCAACGCCTTGCCGGTTAGCAACGGCAGATTCAACAGGTATACATCGCAAATATAACCGATCAAGAGAAGGCATTCAAAGACAATCACTGACCGTTTGAGGAGGTACACTCGACGCAGCCGAGCGTCCTGATCCGTCGGCAATGCGCGAGTCGCATAAGATCCAAGAAAATAAACAAGTGCCGGCGGCAAGGTAATCACTGCAATCGTGACGATTAGGGTAAGCAGTTGATTAAACCCCTCGGCTCCCCGCGAGGGTTCAAAGAAAAACAGAAAAACCAACCCTGCGATTAAAACGATGCTAATTTGACCCATCACTGTATTCCTGACTGGAATTTTTTAATTGAAACAAATCACCGGTATTCTATCACAGCGGAGTTTGCGAAGTCAAACCAAAACCCCCTGAACGTCTAGGGGCATTTGGTGCTCCTGTAGGTGCTTGCCTCCCGCCTGTCCCGATTTATCGGGGATCTATCGGGGCGGAATCTCCGAATCCCGAACCCCACTAAGTGACCCTACCTGAACATCAGAAAGTTATTGACAGCGGGCATTGGGTTCTTTATAATGCAAAAAATCACAATCCGAAGAGGGCATTAACGATGAACACAACCGTTCCCACCCTGCCAACTATCTCACTAGGTCCGTATCAGGTAAGCCGACTCATCATCGGTGACAACCCAATCTACGGTTATTCACACTTCAATCAACTTCTTGCTCGGCACCAACAAGAAGTGCATGCACCGGATTCGGTCATGGCAACCCTAAGACAGGCTGAATCTGTCGGGATTAACGCGTGGCAGAACACAATCACAGAGCGCTCACTCTCCGATCTGCTTCGCTACCGGGAGGAAGGTGGCACGATCCAGTGGTTATGCCTCAGTACCTCGCAATGGTACGATGAACCTCACCATATCCCGGAAGCCGCACGCCATAATCCAATCGGTATGGCACCCCATGGTGGTGGAATCGGCGATCGCTGTCTGCGGGAGAACAAGCTCGATCTGCTCAAAGACATCCTCAAACGAATTCGGGATACCGGCGTTTTGGTTGGGTTGTCCGCTCACGACCCCAAACTCATCAGCATCGCAGAGGACGAGGACTGGGATGTGGATTACTACATGGCAGCCCTCTACAACCTGCGTGGGGGAAGAGAGGAATTTGAGGAAAGATTTGGTTATTCGCCTTTGGGGGAGGTCTATCTGAGGGAACACCGTCCCAAGATGTGTGAGCAGATCCTGCAAACAGACAAACCGTGTATCGTTTTCAAAGTGCTCGCCGCCGGTAGGGCGGTTGGATCGAAGGAACAGATCCGAGAAGAGTTCGCGTTCGCGTTGAAAAACATCAAACCCAACGACGCTCTCCTTATCGGCATGTATCAGAAGTTCGGAGATCAGATTGGTGAGAACGCCGCGATGATCGCTGAACTCTGCCAAGAACAGCGCATCACCGGAGCGACAGTCGTATAGAAAAACGGAATCTACACAAGCCTGCCAGCCTATTGCTTAATGAACCAATAGACTAATCAACAAATAGGTGGTTTTCACGTTTCACGCTCTTAGCGTTTCGTGCTCGTCTCTTCCTTTAACGTGCCATCCAACCCCCATCGACAGGCAAGATATGTCCGTGAATATATGAAGCAGCTTCAGATGCCAGAAAGACCGCCGCGCCTGCCATATCATCAGGCGTACCAAACTTATCCGCTGGGATTCGATCCATAAATTCCGCAACTCGCACCGGATCATTCAAGATCGCACTTGTCATGTCGGTTTTTATGTATCCCGGTGCGATTGCATTCACATTGACCCCTTTTGAAGCCCATTCATTGGCGAGTGCTTTCGTCAACTGTGCTACACCGCCTTTACTTGCGGCATACGCTGCGGTCCGGATGCCGCCGGAAAAACTCAGCAGTGACGCAATGTTAATAATCTTTCCGCTGCCGCGCTCGACCATAGTCCGTCCAACCTGTTGGGAGAGCAGCCACACCGACTTCAAATTAACCCTTATCACATCATCCCACCGTTCCTCCGGAAAATCAACGGCACTATCACGATGTGTCGTGCCTGCGTTGTTGACCAAAATATCAATTTGTCCATAAGACGCATTCACTGCTGCAACCAAACCCGGAATGTTCTCTGTTTGATTCATATCACAAGGGAAAATCTCCGCTCTAACGCCAAGAGCCTGTATCTCCGCCTGAGCCTCAATGAGTGTCGATTCGGATCTTGCAACAAGTGCGAGATTCGCCCCGGCACTCGCGAGACCGACTGCAATGCCTTTACCAATCCCTCGACTCGCCCCGGTGACCAACGCCACTTTCCCTTCCAATGAAAAAAGACTTAAAATTGCCATGCCATCCCTCCAGATTGTAAATTTCCAAACTTAACCATAACTTAGGGCTATTCAGTTTTCGGCTTTTTAACCATTTGGGTCGAAACGTCGCAACAAGGGCATCGCTTGGCCGGTGAGGTATCGGGATTGGGAAATCCCTCTCACAGAAGAATTAAATAACCCTAACCATAACTACTTAACGCTTGACAGGCTAAAATAGCCATCGGTATAATAACATAAGTTCGTAGTTTCCACCATTGTCCATCTGCAAATCAACTTCACAGAGGAAAATATCGTGAAAAACCGTTACTGCTTTAATCTTGTTGTGGCTTTTGCGCTGTTCATTCTATTTTTTGCCTGTAGCAACGCGCAACTCCAGCCCGCCAATCCGACCCACAGTACCACGACTGGTGTTCAATTGTTAGAATCAATTGAAAACGCCTTCGTTAGTATCGCCGAAAGGAGTAACCCCGCGGTTGTTAGCGTCACTGCGTCAAACATAGAAAGGCAAGCAGGCCCCCTTAGCAGATCCGATCGACAGGAGGGAACGGGGTTTATTTTTCGCAAAGACGGCTATATTTTAACCAATAACCATGTTGTAGACGGTGCGAAGCAGATTACGATTCGTCTATTTGACGGCAGAGAGTTCAGGGATACTCAATTGATTGGGGTTGACCCAAACACGGACGTCGCTGTGTTAAAAATTAATGTGCAAGAAGAACTTCCTGTGCTTCCGTTTGGTGATTCGGATCGGGTTAAAGTCGGACAGTTTACAATTGCAATTGGTAACCCATTCCAGTTGAATTATACAGTGACCACCGGAATTGTCAGCGGGAAGGGACGTTCACTAGTTCCAGCGTTCATGATCCGCTTTCAAGATTTGATCCAGTATCAAGATTTTATCCAGACTGATGCGTGGATTAACCGAGGAAACAGCGGTGGCCCCTTGCTTAATATCCATGGCGAAGTCATCGGTATCAACTCTGCGATTCGACGCCCAGACGATTCCCCTCGACGCCCAGACGATTCCCCTGCAACAGCAGCAGTCAGAGCCGGTGCAGGGTTCGCTATTCCCATCAACCTTGTAAGGAAAGTCAGCGACCAGCTCATCGCGAATGGACAAGTGATACGCGGATGGCTAGGAATTGTTATGTCATCACATGCCGACGGTATTCGGGTGACTCGGTTTTCCGATCCATCCCCTGCTAGACAAGGTGGGATGGAAGTAGGTGATATTATCGTCGAATACAATGGGCAAAAAACGCGAGAAATTCGTAAATTCAGATTCCTTATCGCCGAGTCAATGGTTGGTGAACAGGTAGCATTTACAGTCATTCGCGATGGAGCGCGCAAAAAACTCTCCGTGACGATTGGCAGGATGCCACGGCGTTTCACAGGGTTGGAAATGGAGCCAGATTCGGAATCTTGGACGAAACTGGGGATAGCGGTCCGTGAGCTAGGTGCCCACGACTCTGAGCGTTACACCTACCTGAGTCTTGAGGATGAGGGGGTTATTGTTGAGGAGGTGCGTCCTAATGGTCCTGCCTTTAGCGCGGGGGTCCCGATCGGCACATTAATCGTGGCAGTCAACGACCAGCGAATCAAAAACATGGCGGATTATGAAAAAGCACTGGAAAACGCACTTGATAAATCGGAAATCACTTTTGAAATCAAGAATGTCTATACCGAAGAAGGAACGGAAACGGTTACAATTAAAATCGATCAAGAGTGAAGTTTCATACCAATTTTTCTCTTTCTCAACATATTATAGTGAATTCAAAAAATGAATAAACACTTGCGCCCCACGGTAGGGGCGGTTTCTAACCGCCCCGCATCGGCACCCCCCTTTATTCTACCCCCCCTTAGTCCCCCCGCAAGCGGGTGGGAAAGCAAGCGGGGGGAAATAGGGGGGCTACCCAACGGGAGGACGGTAGGTTCGGTATCCGAACTGTACCGGTTTGGCGTGTCTCATTAATCTAAGGTCCACTATAGTTATTTGGTCTCTAGCTTGTAGGAAAGGTAGCAATGAAAAAACGTCTTTCAAATTTAGAAGAAATCCTTGGCCCCGATGGACTGATTGCGAAACAGCTAACAGGCTATGAGTTTCGACCGCAGCAGCTCGAAATGGCGGAGGCGGTCGCTAGCGCGATGTCGTCCGATGAGCACCTTGTAGTCGAAGCTGGCACAGGTGTCGGAAAAAGTTTCGCTTACCTCCTGCCTGCAATCGATCTCGCACTTAGTACCTACGAGCCGGTGGTGATTTCCACCAATACTATCAACTTGCAAGAACAGTTGATTTCCAAGGATATACCGTTTCTCCAACAGGTGCTCCCACAACCTTTCACCGCTGCCCTCGCCAAAGGACGTGGAAACTATCTTTCGCGACGTCGGCTAAACAGTCTACTGACTTACGAACGGGGTCTATTTGATACAAAGGCAGAGGTGGACGATCTCGCCCGCATTGTGGAGTGGGTTGAAGTTACTGAAGACGGAAGTAAGGCGGACCTTGAGCCGCAGCCGATGTTTGAAGTTTGGAATAAGATAGCTTCAGATACGGATAATTGCTTGCGGCAGCGATGCCCGACCTACGATACATGCTTCTATTTTAAAGCGAGGGCTGAGGTGAATGAAGCCGACCTGATTATTGTGAATCACCACCTACTTTTTGCAGATTGGGCACTCCGTAAAGCCAACCCTTATGCCGCCATATTGCCAGAATATAGATACCTAATCATCGATGAAGCGCACCACCTTGAGGCGACTGCGACGGAACACACAAGCGTTGAGTTTAGTAATACACGGGTCAAGAGGTTTTTGGATTCTTTGTGTAATCCACAAGGGAAGGCGGGGCTGTTTATCCGATTTGAATCAACGGGCTCTATTCGGCTTGTCGAGGACGCACGAGAGGAAGCGAATCAACAGTTCGCTTCAATTATGAGTTGGTTGGACCGACAGGGGGTGAGAGATCGGGGACATGGGGTCACACAGACCGTAGATCAAGCCGATTTTGTGGACAATATGTTGGATGATCCTTTAGGCGAACTCCAGAGCCGGTTGAAGTCGCTGAGAGATGCCGCGACAACTGAAGATGATCAGCAGGAAATTGAAGCCCATCTGCGTCGCTGCCGTGAACTGCGTAACGACTTAGATGTGATGGTTAGCCACACATTGCCAGATTACGTTTACTGGATCAACACCTCAACGCGGGGACGATTTGATCGGGTTGTGTTGCATGCGACCCCAATCAACGTAAGTGAAGAATTGAACACCCACCTGTTTGAAAAACTGGACAGCATCATCATGACCAGTGCCACGTTAGCGACTAACCAGAATTTCGACTACTTTCGGGGACGGATTGGGATACCTCATTGCCGTGAATTACTTGTCGGATCACCCTTCAACTATCGAGAGCAGGTTGAGATCCATATCCCTTCGCGGATGCCCGATCCGCGAAATCGGGCTTTCACGCGGGCCGCTACCACACAGATCCTGAATTACCTCAGGCTGACGCATGGTAAAGCCTTCATCCTATTTACAAGCTACCGGATGATGGACGAGGTTTACGAGGGAGTTCTACCTTACCTTGAGCAGCTTGGGATTGACGTGCTCAAGCAGGGAGAGGGACTTTCGCGCAGCGCGATGCTGACGGAGTTTAGGGAGAATATCAATTCTGTCTTGTTTGGAACTTCCAGCTTTTGGGAGGGAGTTGATGTGCGCGGTGAATCGCTCAGTAGCGTAATTATTACCAAACTACCCTTTGAAGTTCCCACACATCCGGTGATAGAGGCACGGGTCAAGCAGATTGAAGAGCGGGGCGGAAATCCGTTTATGGAGTTTAGTTTACCAGAAGCGATTATTCGGTTCAAGCAAGGGTTTGGACGTTTAATTCGCACAAAAACGGACACGGGAATTTTCGTTGCCCTCGATTCGCGTATCAAGACCAAGTTCTACGGCAAGCAGTTTTTGAACTCGTTGCCACCTTGCAAAATCGTAGAAAGCGATTCATTGCACAGTAGGAGGTGACAAGTGATGAGTGCTCCCATTCGGGGGTCACTCATCACTCCTCACTTACCATTCAGGGCTAGTATCGATGAGGTGCCGGTTGTGCAAGCCGAATCCCTTTATTGTGTACGAAGGGAAATTCGTATATTATTCTTTTATAACGAGTCGCAGTACCTTCCGGCGGTTTTAACTCAAGCGGAATAATAACTGTTAGTGTTTCAGCGTTGTGCTTCATCTGATAGAATGGGAGAAAACCCTCAATGCTCTCGCCGGGGGGAATCCCCTTTTCTGTGTCTAGAAGCTGTGTTTCTATCAAAATCTCTCTCGCCTTTTTGAGTCCGTTCGTGACATATATCCCCGAAGCACGAGACATATAGGTCAAACGTTCTTTTAAAGCGTTATAATCTAATGAACCGTAACGGTTTTCCCCTTGATCTACCATCTCGCAGGGAACTTGTCGGGTGCCCTTGATCCGATAGACAACGGGGGTCGCGGCATTATTTGTGACTTTAATATAAAAGACATCCGTTTTGTCGCCTTGGTGGAGTGCTTCCGTTTCATAGAATGGAGAGAAAGCATTTCCACGATTATACTTGCGATCAAGATCCGCACGACGCCAGTAGACAATCTGAACCGTAATGTTATCTTTGGTCATTGAGAGTATTTTTCCCGTGGGAGGTCTAATTTTAAATGCCTCTGAAACAACCTCCTCAAGGATAATATCTTCTGGTAAGGTCTCAGCCGGTTGAACGGCTGGAAGATTTTTTAGTGATGTCCCTGCTGCACAGCCAGCAACTAATAGGATTAATACAAACAGCCCAGCGCTGCCTATCCATGAGTTGCTATTTAATCTTTTCATGGTGGATTATACCTCCTTGTTCGCCCATCATTTATGATGGGCTTTTTATTAATTGAACAGAACTATTTCGATATTCACGCTCTCGCCTCGGCACCCAGAAATCTAGCAAATTATGTCGAGACACCTATACGTATGTAACTCGACAGCGTCGAGGATTATTAATTTGCTAGTATAGCATACCTCCACTTTTAATTCAAACACAAAATTGACTCGGTTTTTCAGAAAACTATCAAGAAATATCGATTAACCCTTTCAGTTGTTTCACAGGCTCACTCGGTTAGCCTCTCCATTGTCTTCTGATAACGTTTCTTCATCTCTGGTCCCTGCAATTGCAGATATTCCTGCTCGGCACGACGCGCTACCTTTTGCGATGGAGGTTCCGGGATGTCGATGACCGCAGTCGAGATTTGGTCGTTGCCCCACTTATAAGCAGCAATTTCGCCCTTACTGATGATGAGGTTCATACCAACATTTGCCTCGACGATTGGCACCCCGTTTTCCCGCGCCCGCGCCAGCACCGCTTCGTTTTGCCCCTTGCTCTTCGATCCATAGGAAGGGATGAAAATTAGGCGTGCCCCATCGAGAACAAGTGTGCGCGCGATCATTGGATTCCACCGATCGTTGCAGATGACAGCCCCGGCACGACCAATCGGTGTATCAAAAGCGCGTAGCGTCTGGCCGATACGGTTAAAATTCCAAGAAGAGTGAGTGCCTTCAGCGAGTTGCGTCTTGTGATATTTCCCGCAAATTTCGCCGTTGTGGTCAATAAACACGGCACAGTTATAAGCCTCATCGGCGATGCGTTCGGCAAAACCGAAGCAGAGACAAATCCCCAACTTTGTAGCAAGCCGCTGAAAACGCTGAATGTAGGGACCATCAATCGGCTCGGCAATGTCAAGCAGCCGCTCCGCCGTTTCCCGATTCTCAATGACCTCCATGACGACATACCCCTCAAGCACCCCTTCTGTCGTCAAAATCACCTGCGGTTGTTCCTTGGCGGCTTCAACAAAAAATGCCTCCATCTTATCAGCGTTTGCGGCTTTATCCCACTTCTTTGGTTTAATCGAAATTGCCGCGACCTTGACTGAGTTATACATAGCTCCACCCCTTTATTTGTGAACAAAGCCCCACTTTCCATGAAAGACGGAATAAGCTGTCCATTTAGCGAAAAGGCCATGTGCCCGGGTTAAGTTGATCCGGACTCACGCTAATCTCTCGAATGTCACTTAGTAACTCTGACGGAAATGCATCACACCCTGCAAATGAAACGATCGCCTCCAACTCATGCACTCGACCGGTCCCCACCAGCGCGGTGGAAACAGCAGGGTGGGCGAGCACAAAACGGTATGCCAATTCTGGCAAACTGCTGTCTTGCGCGCTGCACAGTGAGTTTATTCCTTCAACCGCTGTTCGCAGCTCGCAGAGTTCTTCGGGGAGATGTGTGTAGCGATAGGTCAATGCCCCTTTCAGGAGGACGGACCGGACAATGACCCCTATATCGTTTGCCTTAGCTAGCGGTAACACCCGTTCTTCAAACTGACGGTCTAATAGGTTGTAGGCAACCTGTACGCAGTCGAAACGCCCATCTTTTAACACAGCTAACGGTGCAACTTCGCCATAGGTGGTTGTGCCAATGAAACGAGCGTAGCCTGCTTCTTGCGCCCGCTGCATAATCTCTACAATTTCCCCGCGTTGGATGAGTTCAGGAGTGGCATTGTGAATATAGAGGAGGTCGATGATGTTCGTCTGTAGCGTTCGCAGCGATTCGGTGATTGATGCTTCCATCTGTTCTCGCAACTCCCTGCCGGTATACCCCTCCCAACTCAACGAGCCAATCTTTGTCGCCAGGATATATTCGGCCCGACGCGACTTCAGTACCCGTCCGATAATGGCTTCGCTCTCCCCATAAGCCCGCGCGGTGTCAATTAAATTAACGCCCAAGTCGAGCGCGCAGTTGAGTGTACGGGCAGCATCTGCCTCGGATGGTTGTAGATGCTCTCCCCGCACAGGGATACCGTAGTCCATGCCTAGCTCCACGGTTCCCAGCGAAATCTCCGATACTTGTAGCTCAGTCCGCCCTAAACGTCGATAATTCATAGTACCTTGGCTAATATATGTACCACTTTACTTTCTACTTGGTTCCCGGAAAATCGTCTCGCTGAAAATAACCGTTCTTGATTGTATCGATTTCACACGTCGTTTGTGTGCTCGCCCAATGTGTGGCGTAACCACGCCGCCAGCGGTCAGATTCGTTACGGTGGGATGTATGCAGCGTCTTACAGTGGTGAAAAACGACGCCACCCTTATTGACTTCCGCCAATGCCTCTTTCGATAGATCGATCAGTTCGGGTGGCGGCACAAGGTTATATGGCTCATCGGGGTCTGGCGTTTCGTGTGGCAACACCGGTCCCTTGTGTGAACCTTCAATATAGCGAAGGCAGCCGTTCGACTCATCTACGTCGTCCATTGCAATCCAAGCGGTGATGACATGATCCGCCGGATCACATTTGAAGTAGTAGTTATCTTGATGGTACGGTTTCGCACTGCCGAAATGCGGCGGTTTCATGAAAATCTGATCGGTCACCAGCACCGGCTCTACGCCGATGAGGTCTTTGATGATATGCGAGAGACGAGCGTCAAGGACAAAGGACTGGAAGTCAGGTTCTTTGAGGAAAGGTGCATTGATTTTTCGCGGTGCAATCGTACCATCTTCCGCTCGATCAACGGCGTAACCGATTCCTTGATCCGTAGGTTCTGGGGTTTCCATCTCACGGTCGCTGACCTCAATGGCAATTTGGGCGATGCGTTCAACTTCGTCGGGGTTGTAGATGCCTTCGATGGCGACCCAACCCTTTTCCCAGTAATGATTATAAGCGTCTTGATTAATCTTCATGTGTACCTCCTCCAGAAAATCGCTATGTGCTGCTTTGTGAGGACTCCATCGTGATTTCTCATTCCAGAAACCGTTTCAGCACGTTGGTAGTAATTTTTGAAATCGTATCGTCCACTATCACAGAACAGGGATAGGTAATCGAGCCGACAGAGAATACAGTGCCACCGCCACCGGCCTCGTGATAGACGATTTCAGCACCGCCATCGTCGGGGTTGAGACCCTTGGCGAGCAGCTGGGTATTCTTAGGCGAACTGGCGGAGATTTTGTCCATTTCGTGGCCCGAAGCGCCACCGGGACAACGCATATGTAGACTCTTTTCCCCGAACACATCCCCATTCTTCAGGCCTGTGCCCTCATAAATCCAGTGGGAATCGTCAATCACCCGATAAGGTGCGCCGGTCATAATGCCGGTGTCGGTGCAGACAACGCCCAAGAGGTTGGCTTCAGATTCGTGGCGCAGATGGAATCGGCTTTCAAACCCAACATCCTGCAGCGTGGTGAAACTGCCGCTGCCACAGTTTTCGTTGTGAGTGACCATCGTGTATTCGTCGAGGAATTCGACCTCACAGTTCAAGCCGTTGCCTCCGAGATACATCAGCTTACCGCCGCCATCGAAGACCCACGCTTTAAGCCGAAAGTACATATCCGCAGACCAGTATTCGGGATGGGTACTGATCATGAGAACTTTGTAGTCCTCCAAGTTCAGAACACCTTGGTGAAATTGCGTTTCGGCGTAGAGGTCGTAATCGAACCCTTCGCGCTCCAGCCAACCGAAGAGACGCCATTCGGCGGGGGCGACGTGACAGGCAGAACGCCCCTCGACTGGATCCGTAACTTCCGTGTCTTCAGCGACGACATTAATCAATTCAGGGCGATCAAAGGATAGAGGCGCATATTCGTCCGCATCGAAGTGCTGGTGGTTGCGGTTGGTATATCGCTTCAGATCGAGGCGGGCGTTAATGGTGGGGGTCGGTGGAAACTGATCGGGATGGATATAGTTACTCCGACCGCCGAAGTTGTTGTAGGCGTTCCAGTTGATGTTGGAAGCCAATACAGCGATGGGTGCCTGCGGTTTCGCCGGCGCAACAATCCACGGGAAGGAAAAGAACTCGCCTGACTCCGCTTTGGCGTGAAAATAGTATAGCCCGCTTCGAGCCGGTGCTTCAACGAACTGGAGGTGATGGGGATTCGTATATCCGAACTTATTCCACTCGATCCCGGTTTGAGTGTAATCTCCGTCAGGGGAGATCTGCATCGTTGCGCGGGGGCCATGCTCATCATGCCAACCAAGGTCTCGGATAAATTCCTTCTCGAACCCATACCGCCACAACGATAGTTGATACGCCTCGACGGCGTGAACACGGAACTCGGATTTCTCACCGGACCGCACCCACTTGGGCCAAGCATACCCTAGCAAACAGTCCGAAAGCAAACGAAACTGATACGGTTGATCCTCTCGCACCGTCATGTTAACACTCTTCGCACCGAAGCCGGGCTTATAGAGTGTCACCTTGTAGGGACCTGGTGACAGTTCCGCGTAGATCGCGCCCGTCGCCCGTGAACGAGCTTCATACGAACCTGATTCGTTTACAAATTCTAACAACACGTCAGGAATTGCTACATAGCGTTCGTCACTGACATATCCAATCAGCATATTATGCCTCCATAAAAAAATCTGATTGTTAGGATTGAGTCAAAGCAAGCCAAAGTTTGTTATTCGCTGATTTCTATGAGTGCTACTGAGACAGCGGATTGACATTACGACAAAGCTCATGTTTCGCTACGCCAAACTTCATAAGGATTTTCCCTGTTCTTTAACGGGAAAGATACCCGTGTTTTCAAACGTTGTGATTCATGGACTGCCATAATCATCTCCAGTGCTGCGCGCGCATCCGCCCCACTAGAAACCGCAACGACATCGCGGTCCTCCTCGATGGCTTGGATAAGTGCTTTCACGATCATCCGGTTGCTGAGGTGCATCTGCTCCTGATCTGATCGATTTGTACCGTCTGGACGTTTCTCCCACTCGTCTAGCAGAATACGCTCCCATTCTGACTCCCCTGGAATCCACAACCCGTGAGGATAGAGGTACATCTCTCCACAGGGGGAGTTTCGCAGCGAGATAATTCCCTCGGTGCCGTGAACCTCAAATCCAAACCAGCGGCTGCTCGAATGGTTGCCGCCGGGCTTCCCTCGATAGGATTCATAATGGGCGGTTATTCCGTTCTCAAAGACATAATACGCCTCCACACCGTTGCCAGCTAGCAATCCAACGCCTTCATCTCCCTCTCGGATGTCTGCGGGCGTAACCTCCCGACCATCTTGGGTCACATGCCCGTGCGCCCATGCGACATCGGCACCGGCAAAATACCGCATACTATCCATCATATGACCGACCCTCGTAGACCGCGGCAATCCGATGCCCAACATTCAGTGTACGGACCGTTCCCAGCACCATCAAGTCCAGCGCGCCAGCCCGGTGATCCGCTTTGCCGTGACCGCGCAGCACCTGAATTTCCCCAATCGCGCCTTCATCGACCAGTTTCTTGGCGTGTTGTTCGTAGGCGCAGGCCCGGCGATGTGCGACAGCTACCTTCACCCCGTTGCGATCACAGGCTTCCATCATGGCATCGGCTTCCGCTACGGTTCGAGCGAATGGCTTCTCGCACAAAATCCCTTTCACACCGGCGTTGGCACAAGCGATGACCATCTCCGCATGACAGTCGATCCAACGGGGACCGACACTCACCAAGTCTAGGTTCTCCTTTTCTAGCATTTCGTGGTAGTCTAGGTAGCGTTTCTCTATCCCGATTCGTTCTCCAGCCGCCCGAAGCCCATCGGGATCTGAATCGGCAATGGAAACGAGCTGCACGTCCGAAAACCCTTCAATGGAATCGGGGGGAATCTGAAATGCCACATCAAGACCGTGGCCATAGTCTCCCTTGCCCGTTCTCCCTATGACTCCTGCACGATACGTTGTCTTCATGGATTTTTCCTCATTTTTCAAGCGTTCATTGATTCATGATAGTAAATGTTACAATTATTTAGGTGCTGTGGGAGGGGCTTCCTAGCCCCGATTATAGAGGCACCCCCACATAGAACCTTTACTGTAGTTGCCCGATTCATCGGGCGTTGGGAATAGTGTCCTACGGTGATGAATCGCCGAACTACAAGACGTTGAGCGTTCAACTGCGTAACTCCTAAGTGGTTCAGTCTTTGAGAAACACCGTTTTATAAATAGATATAGTGAAACCCAACACCCAATCTTTCAAATGTCGACAGAACCTATTCAAACTGACGGTAATAAGCCGCTACAGTCTCATGGTCAACCGTTTCGTCAGGCATCATATCTAAGCGTTTATAGAGCTCTTCCCGGGCACGCATATCCGCCAGCAGCACTGCACGCGCATGAATCGCAACTTGTTCAGCAAGTTCAATCGGCACAACGACCACGCCATCGCCATCACAACCGACGATGTCGCCGGGACGCACCTGTACCCCGCCACAGCCGATGAGAGTTTGAGTTTCCACAGCTTGAATGCGACCGGGAATAATTGTGCGTCCGCGTGCACGAGAGCATATCGGAGTCTGTTGGAGAATCAACTCATCTGTGTCACGGCAATATCCATCGGTGATAATTCCAACCGCGCCCGATGCGATCATGTTCAAGCTATTGGCAGATCCCCAAAAACCGACCTCCCGTGCACCGCCTGTGCCCGTTACGATGACGTGTCCCGATTGGATCTGATCGCGATAGCTGACGTTTCCAACTTCGTTAAACCAGACCCCGTGGGCTCGAACCACCTCTTCGGTGGTATCCAATTTCCACATTGGACGGTTGGCAGGGACACAACGAAGGGTGAAGGCAACCCCCCAGAATTTCATACCGTGCCAGAGCGGTCGAACTTCAGGGGACATCAGCCCGGTGTCAAAGTGCCCAACCCCATCCATCCCATCACAGACATCAGCGACGCGGAGATATTTGTACAGTTTGAGTAATTCAAATGGGTCAATCGTTGATTCGTTGGCGTTCATGGTACGGGTTTCCTCAAGTATTATAGCATGTTTGTTTGTACAAGTAGCAAGTCTTTATGGTAGATTTTAGAATTACTTAAACACTCTCAATGTGCAGCTAACCCCCTAAATCCCCCTTGTCAGGGGGACTTTGGAAACTGCGCGAAAGCCGGAATTATTGGTACTATCTACTTATTTCTCTAATTCGCCATAGTTGACCAACTGCGGATGCATATCAATCCAAATAATCCATCTCCGGCAGCAAATTCCATCGATACTGCTCTGCGGGCTGCGTTCGACGACCCCAATCCGCCAGAATTTTCACCTCCGCGCGCTTCTCCTCCATTTTTGCTGCGATGGCTTCCGGATCCCAACCGTCCAAGACCTGTTGTGTCAATGTCTCTCGGACCGCTTGACACTTTGCATCACCCGCCCGATCGTGTAGTTCCGCCGGATCCGCTCTTAGGTTGAAAAGTTGTGATGGTTGGTCATGGTAGTAATTCAGCTTCCAATCGCCACTTCGGATCATCCGGTGATAGCAGCCGTCGTCGGTGCAGTACTCGGAGAAGGCGATGTCCTTCCATTCCACTTTTTCTGCCCGCAAAAGTGGGAGGACACTTCTGCCTCGGGAATTTGGCAGGGCAGGCGCGTCAAGTGCATCTAACATCGTCGCGTTTAGGTCTAAGGAGCTAATCACCCGATCGCATCTCTCACCTTCTGGCAATACACCGGGCCACGAAAGGATGGTAGGGACTCTCACCGAATCTTCGTAAAAGGTCTGCTTCCACCAAAGCCCGTGCTCTCCCACCTGCTCGCCGTGATCGGACATATAGAGGATGATTGTATTCTCCGCCAATCCGTTTTCTTGAAGTGCGGTCAAAATCTCGCCGATCATTAGGTCCATCCGTGTGACTAACGCCCAATACGCTATCCGCGCTCTGAGAATCTCCGCATCTGAAACCTCAACGATACCGCACTGCTCTCGCCACCATCGAAAATAGGGGTGCAACGCATCGGAGAACGGTTCGGGGTGTTTCGGCATCGTCATCCCCCCATCGTAGAGGTGATAATCCTCTCGCCGCGCCACGAAAGGTTGATGGGGCAGCATGAATCCCACAGAGACGCTGAACGGTTCGTCCAGCACCCCTGCCCGCTTTCGGACACCGAGACGGTTCAAATAATCCACCGTCGCAACGGTCACATCTTCATCGTGAACCTGATACGCGCTTTGACCGGGTCCTGACTTTTCGAGACTGACACGCGCAGGACCCGCCGTGCCCGTAAGCGTCCCGTGATCGACGCCTTTCCCACCGAGATAGTTGGAGCCGTGGTCTCCGACCAACCGCTCGGCGTAACCGTGTAGCTGATCGGGTCCTAGCGAGTGCATCCGTCCAATCAGGACCGGACGGTAGCCAGCTGCCCCCATCGCGTGTGCAAAGGTCGGGCTCCCGGAGTCGAGGATGTGGCTGTTGGTCCAAACCTCGTTTTCGTAGGGATAGCGTCCGTTTAACATGGACATCCGCGAAGGGACACAAATCGGAGAGGGACAGTAGACACTGTCAAATACGACACCCCGCGCTGCCAACCCATCCAGATGCGGCGTCTGCACCAACGGATCGCCGTAACAACCGGTCACAGCGGGATTGTGCTGATCGGAATGGATATACAGCAGATTGGGTCGTTGTCTCAAAGAGCCTTGATTGTCCATAAACACCTCATTTCAGCCGAGTAGATACTATGACTATAGCACGTCTTTGATTGAAAAGCAATCGGGATATTTATACTTTTTTGACATTTGTCATCGTTTAGATTATTATACTTAGGACTTATGCAGTTGAACGTGCAAACCCTCGTAGTTCGGTGATTTATCACCGCACACCGACACTCGATGAGTTGGACGATACAGGTAGGGCTTAGGTCTGTAGTAGGGCGATTTATCGCCCGTCCGGACGCGCAATAAATTGCGCTACTACGAACCGAAGTGCGTAACTCCTAATACTGTCATATTACTACACTCGGGGGAGCGATTAGGACTTGGGCGGGCGGATAATTTACGATTTGCAACATCGCTTAACGAACAGGATTGAACGTTGAATGTAACAGCGTTTTTTGAGCTTCAGTAAAAGGAAAATCCTATCATGAAAACAACCTTAGCCTTACTGACTCTTTTCACTCTATTTTTGCAAAACGCCTTCGCCCAAGATTACACACAGTGGGGGTTACCCGAAGGTGCCAAAGTGCGTATCGGTAAAGGCATGGCAGCTGACGTTCAGTATTCACCGGATGGGACTCGTCTCGCAGTCGCTAGCTCCATCGGTATCTGGCTCTATGATGCGCGAACCTATCGCGAACTGGCGTTACTCACCGGGCATACAGACTGGGTTATTAGTGTATCGTTCAGTCCCGATGGGGGTACACTCGCAAGTGCAGGTCTGGATGATACCATCCGCCTGTGGGATGCCGTTACGGGTGCCCACAAACACACCCTTACAGCGCATACAAGTATCGTCATGAGTGTATCGTTCAGTCCCGATGGGGGGACGCTTGCGAGTGGGAGTGGAGATGATACCATCCGTCTGTGGGACGTTGCCACGGGCGCACACAAACGCACACTCACCGGGCATACGGAGGCTATCATGAGTGTATCGTTCAGTCCTGATGGGGATACACTCGCGAGTGGAAGTATAGACAAAACCATCCGCCTGTGGAATGCTGTCACCGGTCAACACAAGAATACGCTCACCGGACATACGGATAGAATCGAGAGTGTATCGTTCAGTCCTGATGGGGGGACGCTTGCAAGTAGTGGAAGTTGGGAGGAGAGCATACGTTTGTGGGATGTCGTCACGGGTACGCACAGACATACACTCACTGGGCATAAGGATGGGGTCTTCAGAGTAGTGTTCAGTCCTGATGGGGGGACGCTCGCGAGTGGAAGTATAGACAAAACCATCCGCCTGTGGGACGCTGTCACAAGTGCTCCTAAAGGGACGCTCACCGGGCATACGAATTGGGTCAGAAGTCTATCATTCAGTCCGGATGGGAAGACGCTCGCAAGTACCAGTTGGGGCGAAATCCGCCTGTGGGATACCGTTACGGGTGTGCACAAACACACACTCACCGGGCATACGGATCTTATCACGAGCGTATCGTTCAGTCCTAATAGGGGGACGCTAGCAACTGGAAGTTGGGAGGGCCTGGTACGGTTGTGGAATACAGGCACCGGCAAACTCACGCGGATACTCGCTGGACATACAGAGGGTGTCAGAAGTGTGTTGTTCAGTCCGGATGGAGGAACGTTCGCAAGTGGAAGTCACGATGGCACCATCCGCTTGTGGGATGCTGTCACTGGCACACACAAGAAAACGCTCACAATAAACCCTGCCTATCCTGTCCGTGGTATATCTTTCAGTCCCGATGGACTGACACTCGCGAGTGCGGGTTGGGAGGTTATCCGCCTGTGGGATACTGTTACGGGTGCATTCAAAAGGACGCTTGAGGGGGATACACCGCTCACCGGGCATACGGATCGGGTCACGAGTGTATCGTTTAGTCCCGATGGGTCCACCATCGCGAGTGGCAGTCTGGATGAGACCGTCCGTCTATGGGATGCTATCACCGGCAAACACAAACAGAGGCTCACTGGACATACAGCTTATATCAGCAGTGTATCATTCAGTCCTGATGGAAAGACGCTCGTGAGTGGGAGTGGAGATAATACCATCCGCCTGTGGGACGCTATCACCGGTGCTCAAAAAACTACACTCACAGAACATACGGATGCTGTCTTGACTGTATCGTTTAGTCCCGATGGTGGGACGCTAGCGAGTGGCAGTTCAGACGGCACCATCCGTCTATGGGATGCTGTCACAGGTACGCATAAACAGATATTTACAGATATGGGAACGGGTATATTATTCAGTCCTAGTGGCCAAACGCTTGCAAGCTGGGGTCGAGATGAGATAGTACTGCTATGGGAACTTACCCCCATAGCACGACTAGTCCTGTTCGGAGATGTCAACCACGATGGCGTGGTCGATATCTTCGATTTGGTGCTCGTTGGATCAAGCTTAGGACAGGCGGGACAGCATGAGACCGATGTCAATGGGGATGGGATGGTCGATATTCTAGATCTTGTCAAGGTTGCAGCTACATTCAGTGCAGGGGCAGCTGCGCCTTCCGCACATCACCGAGCATTGGGGGAGCTAACCGCAGCGGATGTACATCGGTGGCTTGCCCAAGCGCAGCAAAGGGGATTAACAGGGCCTGCTTATCAGCGTGGCATTACCGGGCTTGAACAACTCCTCGCGGCATTGACCCCAAAAGAGACAGTGTTATTGCCGAACTACCCGAATCCATTCAATCCAGAGACATGGATACCGTATCACCTTGCCCACGCTGCAGATGTGACACTCACGATTTACGACACAACAGGGGTGTTAGTACGTCAGTTAGATTTGGGGCATCAGGCGGCGGGGTATTATACAGATCGGAAGAGCGCGGCATATTGGAATGGGCGCAACGAAAATGGAGAATTGATCGCAAGTGGGGTCTATTTCTATCAAATCCAAGCGGGGGATTATACTGCGGTACGGCGACTAGTAATTCTCAAGTAGGTGCACAAATTGACAAGAGAAGAAGTATCTCATGAGGTGTGTGGCAGAGCTAAGTTATAACCGCCGCAAGAGTGCTGATAGGAAGATTACGATTAGCCCCAAAATGAGCGTCAAGTTCAGCCACGGCGTGGGACGTTTCTGAATCGGTGCAAAGACGGGATAGGGGAACGTCAACAACACACCGAAGGTAAATATGATAAAGACGATAAAGAGTTTAACCCCTAGGACAAGGATATATGTGGAAAGATTCTCAATAGGTTCTTTGAGGGAATCTTGAGAAAAGGATCCTGTTGATCTCAGGAAGGCGATGAAATTGTAGACACCTGAAAACAGAATTGTCAGCAACGCACTCCAGATAACGATTCTGAATCGGCGGAATGCTGCTTCTAGGAGCTTGGGTCGTTGGTTTTCGGGAAGCGTTTTGACGGCAGGCAGCAAAATTACACGGAGAAAGAAAAAACCGCCGATCAACAGCACAACTGATCCGACGTGAATCCATTGTATCAAAGCAGGTAGGAATGTCATAAGTATCTGATATGTAGGGAATGCAGATCTGCGTTCCCTACAAGCGTGTCGTGAATAACTCCTCGCTATACGTCTGTTTGTCTACGTTGTCCCCAGCACCCCACTACGGCTGCGCCGAGAAGTAACAGCAGGCCCATTGACCAAAACATCGGTGGAAAATCGAGCCACTGAATCAGGAATCCCCCCAAGATGGGACCGACAACCTTGCCAGCGTTTTTGAGTGTGCCGATGAGCCCCATCCCCGCGCCGATATGCAGTGCACTGATTTGTGTGGATACGAGTGCGACTGTAGATGGAAACACGAGGGCTTGTGCAGCACCGATCAGCACCGCTAGTGCCGTCAAACTCAAAATACTGTGCGTCAATGTAATCAAGGGAAGCGCAATTCCCATGAGAGCCATGCCAAGACATATCGCCCCAAAATACCCCAAACGATCACCTACCCTGCCCCCAATAGGTTTTAAGGCCGTATGCGCCCCCTCCTGCACCGAGAAAAAAGCCCCTACCAAAGCAACACTAATCCCTGTAGAAAGGGCATAGATAGGCAGAAATGCTTTGAGGGCGTAAAGCGCGATAAACACAGTTGCCTCTAATCCACCTGATAGCCAAATAGATGGCGTGTGTGTACCGGATTTTAGGGCCTGGACAATCTGCTGACCAATTGGGGGTCGGACAGCTTTGGCACGTGGTGGGGGTTCTGAGAGTAATAGAATCGGGACGAAAGCGAGGCAACTGAACAGTCCGATGATAGTAAAAACGTTGACAGGACTCACCGCTGCCGCCAGTAGCCAACCCGCAGCTGCCGGTCCGACAATATAGCCAGCACTACGAGCCATGCCGAACCAACCCAACTTCTCCGCCAGTCGTTCCTTTGCACCTTCCGCCACGAAAGCGAGGGTCACAGGACCATAAATGGCTGTGGCTAAACCGTGGATAATGCGTATGCCAAACAGCTCTGCCGGGGTGTCGACAAAGCGATACAGAAAGGGCATACCAGCAAAAAACACGGTCCCAACAATCAGCCACCAACGCCGTCCCCAGCGATCAGAAAGTATCCCAATCCCTGGTTTGAGAACCATGCCAGTCAGGGTGGAAACAGAGACAATAAATCCAAGAAACGCATCGGTCGCCCCCAGCGTCATTGCGAAGATCGGCAGGAGCGGTGTCTTTCCCATCTGATAAGCGGAGCGCACAATGAAATCAGCGCCCGTGATACCGATAAAATTAAGGGATCGCTTCATTACCAAATCTAAGATAGGGGTGTGGAAATTAAGTTGGCGCATCAGCAGCAATAAAAATTTTGTGCAGTTTAATCAGTCAGAGGCGGAACAGGAGGCGGATGCTGGCGGGTTGGAATCGTTTTAAGTTTCTCCCCCAGAGCATCCTTTGCAACTTCAAGGTTATAATGTGCTTGTAGGTTGGACCACATAGAATCGGAAACCCCAAAGTAACGAGAAAGAAGTAATGCTGTCTCTGCCGATATACGCCGCTGCTCTCTGATAATCGCTGTAATCCGATTCACCGGCACACCAATATCCTTTGCTAACCGGTAGGGAGTAATTCCCATCGGTTTTAGAAAATCTTCTCTTAGGATTTCGCCCGGAATGAGTTGGTTGAATAACAGACATTTTTCGCTCCGTTCAAAATCCGCGCCCATATTACTATTTTTTACGAATTTGATATTGTCCATCTGGGAGTCGAGTCGGAAAACGATATTGCGGGTCTGTCAACAAATCGTAGACTGCTCTGTCGCCCTGCTGCACGGCATTCGGCGTATTTAACCGCCACTCATCACGAATTTCTTCGGCTCGGCCGGGAAAATCTTGTCCGCCCAGTATCGAGGTTAACGCCCAGTAGATGTATTCCGTAATCTGACACCTATAGTCGCAGGTTTTGTCGTAGTAGGTGTACCAAGCATCTTGTGGATACCTTCGGGGAACTTGCTCAAAATGCCCGCCTCTCGCGATATCCATCGCTCGAGCAATTGCTGTCCCCGGTTTTTCACCGAAGATGTCGGGATAAGCGTCGGCGTAACCAACACTCGTTATCAGGTGTAGTACCTCTTCCAACGTGGCATCGAATCTCCCCTCCATGGTCCCACCGGGATGGGTTTCCTCCCCATAGAGATCTTGTAACGCCATGCTATCAAGCAACTCTATCGGAATGAACGCTTCCAGATCTATTTCCACAGAATCCTGCTCGGTGGCAAACATAATCATCGCTGCCTTATTCTTCCGCATTGCATCAACGACAGCGTGGTTATCCGGTCTTCCATCGGCATCGTTATCAAGATATTGGGCAAGTACATTTGCTGCATGTAATACCTTTCTGTCCGGTGTGGCAGCGGTTGCGTACACTTGCACTCCAAAAACATCAACCTGTTTGTAAAAAATTTGTGAAAACCCCTCCGGTGCCTTTGCACCGGGATGGGTAATCCCCAATGTGCTTTCCGCTGAGATATTCCCATTGCAACCGAGAACCCAAAACAGCAGACTAATCTGACTAAAACACCTCATCGTCTCCATTCTCCTATGGGTTTTCTGAGAAAATTTCTATTTGTCGCTTTGGGCCGGGCAATCATCATACCAATCGGTTCGATGCCCGGCCTACGTCACAACCGCTGGCACACTCGCTTCGCTGATGAGAGCGTTAAATGCAGCGACATCTTCCTCAATCACCGACTTGAGTTGATCCAGCTGGGCATCAATCTGGCTTGACAACTCTTCAAAGAGCTCATACGCCTGTTTGGGCGGGGCGAAGTCAGCAACCGACACAACACTAATCAACCCAGCGAGTTTACCAACTAACATGGTGGGCAGGCGAAGTCGATCCCCAATGGTATCCGCGCCGGTCTGTATCAATGCCCCTTCGATGGCTTTCAGCTTTTCCTGTAAGGCATCGGCAGCTTCACAGATCGCTTCGGCGTTGGTATCCTCCCCCGCATCTACGCGTTTCTTCCACTCATTCGCTTGTCGTTGTACTCGGCGAAGTTGATTGATCGCTTGGTATATCTCTGACAGCTTATCACGGATCTGGCTCCATAACTCAAACTGGGCATCAAAGTCCGCTTGGCTAGCGGTCACCCGTGGGTCTTTGCAGATCTCGAACGTTTGCGTCTGGGTTTGCTCACCGACCTTGAGTCGAACCTGATAGGTTCCCGGCGAGGCGAGGGGTCCATTCTTCGGCTTATCCGGTGACTCCTCCTGCTTGTCGATACGGGGCTCCGTTATCGCTTCCGAATCTGGATAGCACATATCCCACACAAAGCGGTTCAGTCCTAACTTCGCCGGGATGTAACGGTCTGCCTTATCATCTGAATTTGCTTCATCATTTTCGGTGTCGTCGGCATCCTCTGGTTTAGTCGTGAAGGTTTTGATTTCTGTTCCGTCAGTGTCGAGGAACGTGAGTTCAACGGGATTGGCGGGTGTATCTTCCAAGAGATAGTAGACAATCACACCCTGCGGCGGTCCTTCTCCCGCATCGAGGAATCTGCGGGTGCGTTCTCCTTCAGGTGATTTTTCCAGATAGAAGGTTGCGGCGGCCCCTAATCCCATTAGGTAATTCTTCCCTGTTTCGCTACGGAACATTCCCGCACCCCATTGTAGCCAGCGGCGATAGGTAGATCGAGGCTCGAATAGATGGGGAGATGACTGCGCTGCGTCGCCGGTCAGTTGACGTAATGGTGTTACATCGTCCAAAATCCAGAAAGACCTACCGTGGGTTCCGGCGACCAGATCCCCATCCTTGATCTTAAGATCATAGACAGGGACGACTGGGAGATTATTTTGCAATCGGTGCCAATTCTCTCCATCGTCCAGCGAGACATAGAGTCCTGTTTCCGTGCCGACATAGAGGAGCCCAGACCGAACCGGATCTTCCCGAATCACGCGGGTAATCTCACCATCGGGGAAACTTCCACTGATTGTATGCCACGTCTGCCCATAATTGTCTGTCTTATACAGATACGGTTGATAATCATCCAGCTTGTATCGGGTAACGGCTACATACGCCGTCCCCGGGTCGTGTGGAGAGGCTTCAATGTTACTAATCAACGACCACTCAAGCAAGTCCGGCGGGGTGATATTTTCCCAACGTTGCCCCCCATCTCTGGATATGTGGATCAAGCCGTCATCGCTGCCAGCCCAGAAGACGCCGGGCTCGTGTGAGGATTCAACAAAAGCGTACACTGTCCCGTAATGTTCCGCACCACTAGCATCTTTCGTGATAGGGCCCCCTGACGGTCCCAGCTTAGTTACATCATTACGGGTCAAATCCGGGCTAATCGGTTCCCAACTGCTACCTTCGTCCGTCGAGCGGAAAATTAGATTGCCCGCTGCATAGAGAACATCTGGATTATGAGGTGAGAACGCAATGGGGAACGTCCAGGAGAAGCGATACTTGAGATCTTTCGGTCCCAAGCCAATATACTCTTCGGGCCAGACATTAACCAACCGAATCTGACGGGTGTGATGATTATAGTGCTGGAGTACCCCACTACCCCCCGGCGAGCTCCCGATTGCACCGATGTAGGCGATATCGGGATTGTCGGGGTGAACCACGATGTCCCCACTCTCACCGGTGCCAACAGGATAGCAATCAACCCAGTGGATGCCGCCATATTCACTGGCACTTGGGGCACAGATACTGGAGTTATCCTGCTGTGTGGCATAGACGCGATAGGGGAACCGATTATCAGTGTCGATGCGATAGAACTGCGAGGTGAGTTGGTTATAGATGGTTGTCCAGCTATCGCCCCCGTTGAACGAAACACACGCACCGCCATCGTTGCCTTCGATCATGCGCCGAGGGTTGTTCGGATCGATCCACAGGTCATGGTTGTCGCCGTGCGGCGTGGTAATCTCGGTGAAGGTATGTCCTCCATCGGTTGACTTCCACATCTTCAGGTTCAAGACATACACGGTGTCCGGATCTTGTGGATCGGCGAAGACATGGCAGTAGTAAAAGGGACGGTGCCACAGATCGCGGTTAGCTGTCAACAGTTCCCACGTTTCACCGCCGTCGTCTGAACGGTGCAATCCGCCCTTTTCTGCTTCGACAATTGCCCAGATTCGATCAGATTGGGCAGGCGAGGCAGCGACGCCAATCTTACCGATTAGACCTTTGGGGAGGCCGGGTTTATTGGTAATCTCCTCCCAAGTATCACCGCCATCGGTTGATTTATAAAAGCTGCTGTCGGGTCCTCCGCTCGACAGTTCCCAAAAATTGCGGTGGGTTTCCCATATCGTCGCATAGAGAATGCGGGGGTTGTTTGGATCCATAGTCAGATCCACCGCCCCCGCTTTTTCGCTGCGAAACAGAATATTTTCCCAAGTTGCGCCACCATCTTTGGAACGAAAGACACCGCGTTCTTCGTTTGGTCCAAAGGCATGCCCTAAGGCTGCCACGTAGACCAGATCGGGATTCTGCGGATGAATGCGAATTTTGCCGATATGACGGGTCTCCTTCAATCCGACATTTTCCCAAGTTTTACCGCCGTCGGTAGATTTGTACACCCCATCGCCATAAGAGACATCGAGACGGATGGTGGTTTCGCCGGTGCCGGCGTAGATGACGTTTGGATCTGCGTCTGCTACCGCAATAGCACCTACCGCGGCACTATTGAAGAATCCGTCTGAAACATTTTCCCAGTATGTTCCGGCATCGTCGGTTTTCCAGACACCCCCGGCACACGCGCCAAAGTAGAAGACTGCCGTTTCTGTGGGATGGCCCGCCACAGCAACAACGCGCCCGCCCCGTGGTGGACCTATACAGCGCCATTTTAGCGATTGAAACAGATTTGAACCCGATTGAGAATTACTCATGCTCTGTTTTCCTTCATTGTTGAGTATCAGATTTTGTCAAAGTATGTATCAAGTCTCGCCAAGATTATATCGTTTATCCGTCATTGAGCAGGCTATTACAGTTTAGAAACTCTAATCCGCTTTTTCGTCAAAATCTAGGGCAACAAATCGGTAACCGATTGTTTTCATCCGTTCCACAATTGTTTCCCGCATCTGAATGGCTCTGTCGAAATCAGTCTCTGCCACCTGTATCCGCACAATTCGCTTGTGAGGATAAATTGATGCTTCCGCAATGCCAAGTTCGGATAAACACTGCTGGGCGAGTGTCACCATTTCATCTTCGTTGAGTTTTTTCGTTGTTTTTGATTGCATATATCCACTTTCTTTCGGATAATAAAGCCAACTGCTAATTTGGAAAGTGTAGCAGAAATACCGACAGAGATCAATATTAATTTCATTGGATCTTGGAGTAGTCGGATACAACTTTCTTTCCTTGACAGGATCCCGCCGCTGTGCTACACTAGAAAAGATTGATATCTTCTTTGAAGCAATTCACTCACCGCCCAGCTTCGGCATAACCCGTAAGGAGTCTCTACCATGAGCGAAAAAATACAGATCACGCAGGGGCACATTGACACCGACAAAGTGAGGAACGCTTTCGGCTGTGCAATTGCTGTAGGGTTGAAGGGAAAATTCGCCTTCCAATCCCGAAAGGGTATCAAGGAGGAAATCATGTACACCCATTTCTTCTACACCGCGTTTATCTTAACTGTATGTCTGTTCTTGGTGAGTTGCGGCCCACCACCTCAAACCGGAAAGCTGCCACCTATCCCCAGTGCAAACCGTCCACAGCCTGCTTCAGCTTCAGCACCGACGAAGGCTCGACCCACTTCGGCAACAGGAGCATTACCTGCTTCTGCTGCGATTGATGTTACTAAGAAACCGCTCCTGAAAGCGTTCTTCAGAATAGATCATGATGTCACTCGGCTTGATGACCTCTATGGGACAACAAGAGGGAAAGTTCAAAACCTCAGTATTGTATCCAACTGTAATATGGATGTATTAAAAGCGTTTTTGGCAACAGGCTGGGCTCCGATTATCCTATCAAAACGCTCTGGCAAGAGGCACTTAATAACGGTTATGCAGTATGATGATGCCGATCAGCAGATTCAGGTCGGAAATCCGCTTAGTGCACAGAGAAGAGGACTACGCACCCGAGCCGGGCGCACCCTGACTTACGCAGAGTTTGAGAAGGGGTGGACAACCGGATCTGGAAATAAATGTGTACTGATCACACCAAAAAGGCTCCACGACTTGGAGATACATGCCGCTTTGAAGAAGTACCTCCCTGAAGAACAGGTCGCTCGGGTTCAGGTGAGGAGTCGCTAAAAAAGTAGTAAGTACATCGGAGCAGGACTTACAGATTTTAGATTGTAGGGAACGCAGTTCTGCGTTCCCTACTTACTTTTGAATCAATGAACTTAGGTAGGGAAAATTAGATGCCTGAATTGATGCACAATCTGTTTAACACATTGCAAACTTTTGAATCCGATGGACAGCGTATCCATTACTATTCACTGCCTGCTTTAGAAGCGCGGGGTGTCGGGACAGTTTCTAACTTACCCGTCAGTATTCGCATTTTGCTGGAATCGCTGCTGAGAAACTACGATAATCAGCAGATTACGGAGCAAGATATTGTGGATTTGGCAAACTGGGATCCGAAATACCCCAAATCTGTTGAAATCCCGTTTAAGCCAGCCCGGGTCCTTGCCCAGGATTTCACCGGTGTCCCTCTCCTCGTCGATCTGGCGGCGATGCGCTCGGCGGTGGAAGAACTCGGCGGCGATCCGCAGATTATTGAGCCGCTCGTCCCTGTCGATCTGGTCATCGATCACTCCGTTCAGGTGGACGCCTATGGAACGGCGAATGCACTACAGATTAACACCCAAAGGGAATTTGAACGGAATAAGGAGCGATACGAGTTCCTGAAGTGGGGGCAGCAGGCTTTTGATAAGTTTCGGGTGATTCCGCCATCCATCGGCATTGTCCATCAGGTGAATCTAGAATATCTCGCCAAATTGGTTGTTCCTGATGCGATCAACGGCGAAACAGTTGCTTATCCCGATACATTGGTCGGGACCGATTCCCATACCACCATGATTAATGGTCTTGGAATCGTTGGTTGGGGTGTTGGGGGTATTGAGGCGGAAGCTGCCATGCTCGGTCAGCCGGTTTACATCCTGACGCCGGAGGTGTTAGGCGTTCATATGAAAGGGACGCTCAAAGAGGGCGTGACAGCGACGGATCTCGTGCTAACGGTTGTACAGCGGTTGCGGGAAACAAACGTCGTCGGCAAATTCGTGGAGTTCTTTGGCGAAGGGGTCGAGGCACTCTCAACACCAGATCGGGCGACCATTTCCAATATGTGTCCCGAATACGGCGCGACGGTCGGCTTCTTCCCTTCAGACGAAGAATCTGTAAATTACCTTCAGACGACGGGGCGCTATGAGGCAGATATAGAGTTGGTCACAGCATATCTGAAGAATCAGAATATATTTGGCATTCCGAAAGCCGGTGAAGTGGAATATTCTGAGGTGTTGATGATTGATCTTGATGCCATTGAACCGAGCATTGCGGGTCCAAAACGACCACAAGATCGGATTGAACTCTCAAAAGTCAAGGAGACGTTTCCGCGCCTATTGACGGCACCGCTTACGGAAGGTGGTTACGGGCTCTCTCAGACGGAGATTGAGGCGCACCGTCAGCAGGCGGAAGCCGTGGGCGGCATTACACACGGTGATGTCGCAATCGCCGCCATCACTAGCTGCACCAACACTAGCAATCCGTCGGTGATGATTGCCGCCGGTTTGGTCGCGAAGAAAGCGGTCGAAGGCGGTATCCGCGTCCCTGATTTCGTCAAAACCAGTTTAGCCCCCGGGTCCCGCGTTGTCACGGAGTATCTTCAGGGAACAGGGATGCTACCCTATCTAGAGAAGTTGGGCTTTAACGTCGTTGGATACGGCTGCACGACGTGCATCGGGAATAGTGGTCCCTTAGATGAGGAGATCCAAAATGCGATTGAGGCAGGAAATCTCGTCGCTGTCAGCGTTCTAAGCGGCAACCGAAATTTTGAGGCGCGCGTACACCGCGATGTCAAAGCCAGTTTCCTGATGTCCCCGCCGCTCGTTGTCGCCTACGCGCTTGCCGGACGGATCGATGTCGATTTAACGAGCGAACCGTTAGGCTATAACGACGCTAATGAACCGGTCTATTTGAGAGATGTTTGGCCCACACGGGGTGAGATTGCCGATCTAATTGCCCAATCGTTGGACGCGAACACGTTCAAACGTCTCTATGCTGAAATCGCCAACCAAGCACCAGAATGGGATGAGTTAGATATCCCCACGGGCGAACTGTATCACTGGAGCTTGGAAAGTACCTACATCCAGAAGCCTCCGTTCTTTGAAGGGTTCAAGTTAGAGCCTGCGCCGATCACGGACATTCACGACGCGAGGGTGCTCGCTATTCTGGGAGATTCTGTCACGACAGACCACATATCTCCCGCCGGTGCCATTGGTGCGGACAGTCCCGCTGGAAAATATCTGATTGAACACGGCGTTGAGAGAAGGGATTTCAATACCTACGGCGCACGGCGAGGTAATGACCGAATAATGAGCCGCGGAACGTTTGCCAATAACCGAATCAAAAACGCCCTGCTACCCGATGTCGAAGGAGGCTATACTGTCACCTATCCTTCCGGGGAGCAGACAACGATGTATGAGGCGGGTCAACATTACCTGCAACAAAACACACCGCTCGTCGTTTTCACTGGCAAAGAATACGGCTCTGGCAGTTCGAGGGACTGGGCGGCGAAGGGACCCAAACTATTGGGGGTCAAAGCGGTTGTCGCCGAAAGCTACGAACGCATCCACCGCAGCAACCTGATCGGCATGGGCATTTTGCCTTTGCAATTCTTGGAAGGTGAGAGCGCAGCGTCACTCGGCCTGACCGGGAGTGAAGTCATCAGCATCACCGGATTTGCAGACAACCTGCAACCGGGTCAAACCGCCACGATGGAATGGACAGACGAATCGGGGACGACGCGATCAACGGAACTGCTCATCCGTATTGATGCGTCCATTGAGGTCGAGTACTACCAACACGGTGGGATTCTGGATTATGTCATCAGAAATCTGATGGTGGATTAAAACGGACTCGATAACTATGGTAAAAAACACCGGTGGAGATTTTGCCGGTATTTTGCTATTGATAACGCAAGTTGCTTGTACTGCCATCGGAAATTAGGTCCACCCTCTAAACCGAGATTGTGATACCATATCAATCGATTTGAAAGAAGACTCTCCGTTGCAAGTCAGCTCTTCTAAATCGAAGTGAGAATCAGATTATAGTTTTCATCAAGGTGCAGTTCTGTACCGGACGGTATAAACGTTGTCGAATCAATTTCTTCAATAATCGCCGGACCCGAAAGGCGCGAACCTACCGGTAGCCCCTCCCGCCGATAAACGGGTATCTGCATAGCATCGGTTGCGGATTCATAAACGAGACGTGGGACGTTGTGCTGAACGGCTGCGGAGGTTGTCCCCAAGTTAATCTTCCGATGCTGTGCAGCTTCAGAGATGGATACCTTCAGATGTACCAATTCGATTGTCTCATCCTCAAAGTGATACCCGTAAAACTGGTGATGTCGCTCGTGAAAACGACCGATCGCGCCCCGTAACCCGTCCTCTGAACGATACTCGATATCCTGTTCGTAGTTCTGCTGGTAATACCGCATACTGATGAACAACGTCTCCCGGGGTTCGCCGCGTACGCCCTCCCGCTCAAGTTCTTCCCTCGCTTCCAGTCGCATAGGGGCAAATCGCGCTTGGATATCGCTGTCAGTGACATCTGGATCTCGCGCAGCGAAGGTGTGAACCTTTTCGACGCGAAGTTCGGAGATAGCAGCACCAAAAGCGGAACACAGCCCCGGGTGAGGGGGTACAACAACGGTTTGGATTCCCAATTTTTTGGCGATTGCAACAGCATGGAGGGGACCTGCACCGCCAAACGCTACAAGCGCGAAGTCGCGGGGATCAATCCCCCGTTCGATGGTCAATAGGCGGATGGCGTTGGTCATATTTTCGTCAGCAATTTCAACAATAGCTGTGGCTGCTTCCTGTTCGGAGACACCCATACGATTCGCTAGTTTTTCTATTGCCTCTTTAGCCAGCGCAGGATAGAGTGGTAACTCTCCACCGAGGAAGAAACTGGGGTTGAGGCGCCCCAGCACTAGGTTTGCATCGGTCACTGTGGTTTGTGTACCACCTGTACCATAGCAAGCGGGACCCGGCACCGCCCCGGCACTTTCAGGTCCGACGTTCAGCATACCACCTTTATCAATCCAAGCGATGGAGCCACCCCCCGCTCCTAATGTGCGGACTTCAATGATGGGAATTGCGACGGGAAGTCCCCACTCAATCTCGAAGGTAGTAGTGAACTGCTGCTCCCCATTGAGCACCAAACCGACATCGCAGCTAGTCCCCCCCATATCGAGGGTAATTGCGTTTTGGAATCCCGCTGTTTCCGCGAAGTATTTACCCCCGACAATGCCGCCAGCCAAGCCCGATAGTAGGATATCGACGGGACGTTCAGGCGCATTGGTGAGAAGCGTAGTGCCGCCGTCAGATTTAAGGAACGAGCAGGGACCTTTGAGGCCATTGGTTTCCAAGGCAGTCCCGATGTTGTGGCAGTAGCTTTGAATCAGTGGTTTGACAAACGCATCAGCCAAGAGGGTGCTGGACCGTTCGTACTCTCGCCAGATTGGGGCTACCTGATGGGATAAGGAGATGGGGATATGCGGAAATGCTTCCTCAAGAAATCTGCCTACCTCCAATTCGTGGATGGGATTAATGTACGAAAAGAGCAGGCAGAGGGCAATCGCTTCAACCGCTTGATTTTGCAGCCGTGTTTCGATATCGGTCTTTAGTGCTGCAAGGGTGTCAACAGTCAGGGGTACGACAACCTCTCCTTGGGCGTTTATCCGTTCCTTCACACCGAGGCAGTTCCGCCGCTTTACCAACGGCTGCGGCTTGAGCCAATGTAGGTCGTACTCCTTCTTTCGGTTGATGCGCTGAATGAATGGGACATCCTCAAATCCGGCTGTGGTGATAAACAGGACATTTGCGCCGGTCCGCTGGAGAATGGCGTTGGTGGCAACCGTTGTGCCGTGCACAATACGTTCGATTGCCTCAAATGGTATCTCTGATTTCTCCAGCACCCCCAGGAATGCACGCATAGGCACTTCAGGTGTGGAAGGATGCTTGGCAACTCGCACAGCACCATCCGCCGAAATTGCGACGAGGTCTGTAAAAGTGCCGCCGGTATCAATGCCGATTGTACTAGGCACGTGTGCTTTCCTCCCGTGTTTCCTCAACCAAGAATCATCCGTCTGTTTCAGGGTAGATTTGCTCCCAAGGCATAGGGTAAGTTCGCTCCCAACCTACGCGACCAAAGTCTGGGCTGCTAGAGTAACTATAGGTATAAGTACGTTGAGGAAAGAATGCCTCAGCCGTCAAGCGCATCACTTCTGCCGTCAGTTCGGCATCCATGCGGTAGAATACATCGGCGGCTTGGGGATCATACGCCAAGTTGTGCTGCTCGTCCGGATCGTCTGTGAGGTTAAACAGGTGCACTCCCTGAGCGTATTTACACAGCTTCCATGTACCATCGAACCACATCCAACCGTTGTGCAACATCCCGATAATAGCGTCTCTACTGGCTTCATTCGTAATTCCTAGTCCGGGCAGCGGCGCAGCATCCATGTAGGCAGGAATCTTGCAACCCGCTATACCGAGTATGGTAGCGGTGACGTCGGTAAGTGTGACAAGGTCTTGGCAGATACGAGGGGCTTGGAACTCCGGATGGTTCACCAACATCGGCACATGGCAGGCAGCCTCGTAATAGGAGGCTTTACCGCTGAGTCCATGGTCCCCTAAGTAATCTCCGTGGTCGGACGCGAAGATAATCACGGTGTTGTCTCGGAGGCCTTTTTGGTCCAACGCCTCGACAATACAGCCAACTTCGTGGTCGATCTGTTTAACCAATCCGGCATAGTAGGCACGCTGCAGCATGTAATGTTCGTGTGTTGGACTATTTTCGCTCTGAATAGCGTACCACGATTTCTGGGATGATTCCGAGCGGGAGGGTCGCCTTGGTCGCATCAATTTCGTGTCTTCTGGGCCAGCGGGGAGCGGTTCTGGCATATCTTCAGGTCGAAAGGTCGCGTATTCCGGTGCGGGGTCGTACGGATTGTGCGGTCCCGGGAAGCCGACCATCATAGCGAAGGGTTGGTCGCCATTATACCCCTCAATCCATTTTGCCGCTTCGTTGCCAACGAAGTGGTCAACCGAGTATTCCCAAGGGATGGGGCTAATCAGGGCACCGAAATTCCTGTGATAGTCAGGCTCATCGTAGAAAGCGGTCTTGGTGTAGCCGTGGGCCTTGAGAAGGTGTTCATAATCGTCCTGAATATAGCCCCAAAGTTTGTCTTCAGCAATGATACGACGCTGGAAGCCTAGACGCTTCTCCCAAGGGTAAAAGTGCATCTTGCCGACGGCGATGGTGTAGTAATCATGCGCGTTAAGTAGCTCGGGCCATGTCGCCAATCCACACGCGCGGTAATCAGGACGTAGAAACTGACCGTTGTCAAGTACGCCGGTCTTGAGACCGTTCATGCCGGTCATAAGCGCGACGCGCGCCGGGACGCATACCGGATGCTCCGAGTAAGCACGATTATAGCGAACCCCTTGTGCCCCGAGCGCATCGATGTGGGGGGTGTCAATAAAGTCAGCACCGTAGCAACTGAGGAAATCAGCGCGCAGTTGATCGGGCATAATGAAGATGATGTTAGGTTTCTGGTTCATAAAAATCCTTTGGATCATGTTAAAAATCGTGCAACAGAGACCGAATTTTTTCTTCAAAATTCGGTCTCTCTCGTGCTTTGCACTTTCTTTTGACATGGGCCAATCCTGTTTACACCGATTTTGCTTCATAGCTAAATACATCATAGCAAAATCCCCAGCATTTCGCAACGGTAAAATCGGCGTATACACAACAATTGTTGATTAAGTCCGAAACTGAAATTGAGTTTTTTCGTATATGATGTCAAACAATGTTTTATACTCAGATGGTAAATTAGAAATCAAAATCTAAAAATCGATATTGGAGAATAAATAATGCTTAATAGTATTGGAATCATCTTAGGAGTTGCTTGCTCTCTCATAGGAATCGCAGGCGGATACCTGCTGCTTTCAACTGTTTTTGCCGGTATTCAATTAATCTCTAAGCACCGCATATTAGACCAAAACGTGGAGAAAAAACTTGACACCTGAACCTACTTATGGGTAGCATATTGTGTAGTCTTGCTATTTGTCTTTACCCCTCTGCCAACTCTGAATTGACGGTTTCAAGCCTTCCCAAGGTTAACCCAATCTCATTGATGTGCGAGAGAAAAAGCTATCCATAACCCGGTGGTTCATCCATGAATTATCAGCAGCTCCATCCGTGGGAGATGACTCCCGCCGAAGCACGCCAAATCCAAAACGAACTACGTAATCAGGTGATAGCCCAAGATCAATTCGGCGACATCAAAACAGTCGCCGGAGTCGATCTTGGGTTTAAGAAAGACATTGCCCGGGCGTCAGTTGTTGTCTTGAGTTTTCCAGAGCTGCAGCTGATTGATGGCGTCCTTGTTGAAAGCCCCGTCTCCTTTCCTTATATACCCGGTCTATTATCTTTTCGCGAAACCCCTCCCCTTCTCAAAGCCTTTACTCAACTTAATACCGAACCGGATCTCATTATCGCTGATGGACAAGGGATCGCCCACCCAAGGCGTTTTGGAATAGCATCGCATCTAGGGTTAATTCTGGACAGACCGACAATAGGGTGCGCGAAGTCGCGTCTGTGGGGCAAACACAAACAGCCCAAAAATGAAGCAGGCTCGATTGAATATTTGTACGACAAGAGTGAAATTATCGGCGCAGCAGTTCGTACACGGTCCAACGTCAGCGTTGTTTACATTTCGGTTGGGCATCGGATCTCCCTAGAGTCGGCAATTCGGCTGACGCTCGCTTGTTGTCAGCGGTACAGGCTGCCCGAAACCACAAGATACGCACATCAAGCAGCAGCGGGGCAAATCTCCCTACCTCAAAAACAGGTAGAACCGGAAAAGCAGCTTACACTATTTTAGAAAACCGTAGTAGGCACGCTCCGCGTGCCGTAAACAAGGAATTAAAATGAGCATTTTAGTGAATAAAGATACAAAAGTGGTTGTTCAAGGAATTACCGGTCGATCCGGGCGATTCCATACACAGCAGTGCGTGGAGTACGGTACAAAAATCGTTGCAGGCGTTACCCCCGGCAGGGGTGGCTCAGATGTTGATGGCATCCCTGTTTACGATACCGTCTCCGAAGCGGTTATGGGGGCTGGGGCGGATGTATCCGTCATCTTTGTGCCTGCAAGGTTTGATGCCGCAGATTCGATTATGGAAGCCGCCGATGCAGGTATCCGGTTGATTATCTGTATTACGGAGGGCATCCCTGCCCTTGATATGGTAAAAGCCAAAAGGTATTTGGAGGACAAGCCAACGCGGTTGATTGGTCCAAACTGCCCCGGCATCATCACGCCCGGCGAGTGCAAAATCGGAATTATGCCCGGCTATATTCATCGCCCCGGCAAAGTCGGCATCGTTTCCCGCAGCGGGACATTGACGTATGAAGCCGTAGATCAGGTGACCAAGCTGGGGATGGGTCAATCCACTTGTGTTGGGATTGGCGGCGATCCGGTTATCGGCACAAATTTTGTTGATGTGTTGGCGTTGTTTGAAGCGGATACAGATACAGAGGCAGTGCTCATGATTGGCGAAATCGGTGGGACCGCGGAGGAAACAGCGGCGCAATTTGTGAAGGAACATATGACCAAACCGGTCGTCAGCTTTATCGCAGGACAGACTGCACCGCCGGGCAAGCGGATGGGACATGCCGGGGCGATTATCTCCGGTGGACACGGCACAGCAGCGGAGAAGGTTGAAGCGTTGGAAGCCGCTGGCATTGCTGTCGCTGAAAGCCCTGCGACGATTGGTGAGACATTAGTGCAGCAGCTTGACACGATGGGATAGATATGATTATCTCATTGACTTCAAGTGGAAAGTCGGCTACGATATGAAAGAGGTCGGGAGACTGGGGACCCCGATAACACCCGGACTATAACGCACTGGTCCTGGCTAGTTAAGCCAGGACTATCGCGCAATGTGCTAGGTATCTGTGGTTGCGTGTTAATGTTCCTTAATTATTTTTCGCGCCCTCATCGATCCAGTCTTTGAAGAGTTGAATTTGGTCTTTAGGCAACGGTCCAGCCGGTGGCATACCACCGCCATCGATCCGCCGGATAACCCCACTTCTTTTGCTATTCCCGGGTTCAAATACAGGACCACCAAAGCCGCCTCTCTCAAAGTCTGCGTATGTCGTCAAATTGAGTCCTGCTTTTGGGTCTGCCGCAGCATGACATCCTGGAACAGCACAACTCGCTTGAAGAATGGGTAAAATCTCTTCTTGGAACGAAACTCCGGGTACCGGCTCCGGTAGCGGGGGCGGGTCGGGTTGTTGTTGGGGTGGTGGCTCCGGTTGAGGCTGTTGCTCTAGTTGCGGTGGCGGCTTTGAGACAGGCTCTGGATCAGGGGCGACCACATCGCCACTCGTGCTATCATCATCACCACTATCGCCACACCCGGTGACAAAGATAGGAAATACTAGGACAGCTAAGCAACTAATTATAGTTACTAACAGATTTAAGCGTGGATATTCCACAGTTGTTGCTCCTTTCAAATTAGGAATGTGAAATTTTAGGCTGGAAACCGTCTGAAATCTGTAAGGACGCTTCCAAAACCACGAGGAGATTGGCAAAATGAAAGTCATGATTAATACGGAAGTTGAGCCGGAACACCTGCAACGTATTCAACTGGTTTCCGACGATATTCAGATCGTCCGACCCCAAGACAATGAAGCACAACTCAAAGAGGTGGTAGATACCGACGCGATTCTCGGTGGATTTAGCCGGTCCCTTTTTGAAAACGCCGGACAACTCAAATGGGTACAAACACTCGGTGCAGGCGTTGACGGTGTACTTTTCCCTGAGTTTGTTGAAAGCGATATCATCCTGACAAGTGCGAAAGGGTTTGTCGGTCCCCATCTTGCGGATCAGACGTGGGCGCTAATCCTCGGCTTGCTCAGAGGTATTGGTCGTGCTGTTCGTGAACGGACTTGGGAAAACCGGATGTCCATCCGTGAAGAGACATGGGAGCTTGAAGGATGTACGCTTGGCATCGTCGGACTCGGGGGCACGGGGATTGATGTTGCTAAACGCGCGCAAGGCTTTGATATGCGCGTCATCGCGGTTGATCCGGAAGACGTGGATCCACCGCCATTTGTTCATGAAGTTTGGAAAATGGACCGGTTCTATGACCTCCTTGAGGAATCAGATGTTGTGTCAGTCTGCGCTCCTTTGACGTCGGAAACGCACGGTATGTTTAATGATGCGGCATTTCAGCGGATGAAACCGCACGCCCTGCTCATTAACGTAACACGCGGCAAGATCGTTGATGGACCAAGTCTTCTCCGCGCCCTGAACGAGGGACGAATAGGCGGCGCAGGACTCGATGTAACGCCAGAGGAACCTTTACCGCAGGATAGTCCCCTTTGGGATATGCCTAGGGTTATCATTACGCCTCATGCAGCGGGCGGCTCACCGATTCGGCTTGATCGGACAATTGGATTGTTCTGTGACAACCTCGAAAGGCTTATGGCGGATAAACCCCTGTTGAGTGTCATAGACAAGCGGAAGGGGTATTAGTCGTTACGTTTTTGACAAATACCCGCCAAATCTTTTGATTAAATAAGGCGTGAAAACTATTGGGATTTCTTAATCCGATTCTTCTGTTGGGCATACTTGCTGCCGCCGTGCCGCTAATCATCCACCTTTGGAGACGGCATCAAGCGAAAACGGTGGATTTTAGCAGCCTGATGTTTCTCTTGGCCGCCCATCGGCAAAATGTTCGACGCATTCAACTCAAACATCTGCTAATCTTGCTTTTGCGAGTGCTGATCATTATACTGATTGCTCTTGCACTTGCACGTCCCCTGCTTAAAAACCGATTCGCCTTCGCCGGTGGAAGAACAAAAACCAGCGTTGTCATTATTCTGGACAATTCTTACAGTATGGGGTATCAGGGCATTCAGGGAGGAAGGTTTGAAGTCGCAAAAGGGATGGCGCTTGAGATTGCTCAATCCCTTCAACACGGCGACAGTGCCTCCGTGATTTTAATGTCTGATATCCCTAATCCGCTCTTTCCCAAATTGACGAAGGACCTGAATCAGGTAAGGGAGGTGATTCGTCGTTCCCAAATCTCTTACCGCGCAACGCTGGTTCCACCAAGCCTCGAAATGGCGCACGACCTCCTTGAAGCGTCCAACAATCCGAACAAGGAGATTTACTTAATCTCCGATTTTAATCGCAACGGTTGGACGCACTGGAATCGTGTGCCCAACCGATCTGGGGCAAGAATTTTTCTACTTCCGCTTGATGATGAAGTTACCGATAATATAAGCATTGAAGAAGTTCGAGCCTCTAACCAACTAATTGGTGTGGGATTGCCCATTGAATTGGGAGTAGCAATAGGGGTTCATTCCGATGCACCTGTGACTGACACAACACTGACGCTGTTTATTGACGAACAGAAACGGCGATCCATCAGTCCTCAGGCAGGAGCAGGTAAATCGGTGACATTGACTTTTACCCACCAATTTGAATCGCCCGGCACGCACACCGGCTATCTGGAATTGACTACGGATCGGCTTCCCATTGATAATCGTCGTTACTTTGTCCTTAATGCTTATGGCCAAATTCGCGTACTTTGTGTTGGTGTTCAAACGATGTACTTGGCACTTGCATTAAACCCAGCAGTTCAGGCGCAACCAAATACCGGTTCTTCTTTTTTACCTGCAACCGCTTCCTTGGAGGCATTAGAGGACCTAACGCTAACAGAGTATGACATCCTTATTTTAGCGGACGTACCGGCGTTCTCAACCCGTGTTCAGCAACAATTGCAAGCGTTCATGCAGGCAGGCAAAAGTGTCATCTACTTTGTGGGGGATGACGTTGATACAGTTAGTTATAATGCGTTTGCTGATTGGTTGCCTGCAGCTGTGGGACAACCGATAACGTGGCAGCCGCCAGTAACCTTGTCAAGTTACAAAGTGGATTCCCCGATTTTTGAGGTCTTTAAGGGGGAAGACTTTGCAGGGCAATACGCCCCACAATTTTATCGTGGTGTGGAGTTGAAGCCAGCTGAAGATGCAAAGGTTGTTGCACAATTGAGCGATGGTACACCATTTCTTATCGAACACACTGTTGACCGAGGGATAGCACTACTCTTTAATGTATCTGCCGTTCAGTTAGACGCATCAAGTCTGTTGCTCAATCAGAACTTCCTCCCTTTGCTGCAACAAGCTGTACTTTACACAAAAGCGACTCAATCTGTGCATCAAAGAAACCTAATTGTTGGTGAGTCTTACACGGCAAACTACCGCTGGCGTGGAGCAACAACCACACAGATAACGCGCTTGGGGGATACAACCCATTCGTCAAAGATGCTTTCACTTGCCGACGATGGTTCGCTCACATTTGGTGGGACAGACGCCCCCGGTATCTATCAAGTTGAGGGACAGGGTAGAGATACACTTCTGCAAGATTTTTTCGCCGTGAATGTTGATACAACGGAATCGGAACTACAACCCATCCCCATTCAGGAAGCTGCCGAGCGAATTGGGGCGCAGACAGCGGTTATTTCAGAATCAGAGGCTTTAGAACAGACGCTCAACACATACCGGGTTGGAGTGGAAATCTGGAGTGAATTGTTACTTATCGCCCTCATTTTAATGTTGATTGAGGGGATTCTATCCAATCGGGAAAGTGCTATTGCTGGTGATTCTGTGCCAAGTCAGACATGAATGATATCTCCCAATCTACCAATGAAATGTCTTTGCCCCCTCACCCTTATCATTTTAATTCTCCTTCCCCAAACATTGCCTGCCGATTCGGTTCCAATCCGCAATATTATTGTCACAGGAAATGAGGCGTTCTCTAGCGAAAAAATTCTCAGCTTGATGCAGTCACGGGTTGGTGATGATTATGATCCCAACCTGCTTCGCCAGGACTTTGAATGGATCGCCAGTTTCTACCAAATGCACGGATATCAGTTCGCTCGAGTTGATGAAGAGCAGCTTGTATTCTTAAAGTTCTCTGATGGTGTTTATCTCAGAATCTACATTGACGAGGGAAGGATTGGACGAATTACAATAAAAGGAAATACCCGTACTAAAACTGATGTGATCAGGCAAGAGCTGCTTTTTAAACGCGGCGATGTTTACATGCAGGACGATGAACTGGAAAGTGAACGTATCCTGCGCCGAAAGCCGTATTTGGGAAGCGCGGAAATCCTTGCTACGCGGGATCCAGAAACCAAGCTTATTTTAATAGAGGTTGAAGTCACAGACCTATGGACTTTTTTCCCCGCCTTAGATGTCCCCGCCTTCAGTAAAGATAAAACCGGTTTTTTAGTCGCGCTGTCCGATTCAAATGTATTTGGTTCCGGGGACAGTGGCCGCCTCCGTTACCAGCAGATTCGTGAGGAAGGAGAAGATCCACGCCACCTTATCAGTGGTCTCTATAGAGTCTTTCGCCTGTTTGATTCACATTGGGAATTCGATGGTGTGTATACCCAAAAGCGGGAAGGCATCTCATGGGAGGCGAGTCTAAAACGTCCGTTGTATTCACTCCAGACCCGATGGAGTGCGGAGTTTACCGCTGCTGAATCTGTGGATGAAGTCCGCTGGTATGAGCAGGGTGTGAAAACAGCTGTCTTCACCCAAAGCAAGCAATCAGAGTCTGGGCAGATCATCCGTTCCTTTGGTGACCGGCGGCGACAGACGCAGATTGCACTCTGGACGGTCTCTGAGCGGACCCATTTCGATGAGATTGAGAAATTGCCAGCTTCCACCGTTAACTTTCAGGGCAGAAACACAAGACTGATTGGGGTTTCACTCGGTCATAGAAAAGTCAACTTTGTCCGCACACGCTTTCTCAATAAGATGGGTCGTGTTGAAGATATTGGGGTCGGATATGGGTACGGTGTGTCAATCGGTCGCGCTCACCCGCTTTACGGTGCAGATCGCAGAGAAACAAGGGTGAGTTTGTTTCTCAACGCCTCCCAAGCATATCAAGATCTACTTTTCGTAAACGGTCGCACCGGGGTTACAACCCGTTTTCTTGCACATGAAGAAGGGGATTCGATGTTTCAGGCGAGCATCAAAGCGGTACGCAAGAATCTCTTCCTGCGTCAAACCCTTGCCGCACGGATTTCTGCGGAGATGCAATTCGGACTTGAGGGAGAACAGCAAGTGCTTCTTGGTGGAAACAGTGGACTGCGTGGATATGACCCCCGGCAATTCAGCGGCACCAAAAGGATCCGCCTCAACCTTGAAAGCCGAACGATTTTCTGGGAACACCCTCTGATCGTGGTTGGGTCAGCAATCTTTGCTGATGTCGGTTATATCTGGACGGGGGATGCTGTTGATATAGGAACCCCCAAGCGGAGTGTAGGATTTGGGCTGCGGTTGGGTCTCCCCAAACTGAGCGGATCTCGAGTCTATCGTGCGGATTTGGCATACCCGTTGGATGGACCGGAAAAGCCATCGCTCATACCAGTTTTCACCTACGCAATCGGGCACGCCTTTTAGGCTATCCACAGATTTACTTGTGTTTGGGGATAGCTTTTCTACTGTTGTGAGCGACCCAATACGGGATACATGGGATCGTTATAACCTTTTCCAGTATGCTCGCCGGGCGGTACGAGTCGGTCTACTGCTGCTTCGTCCTCCGGGCTGATGGCGCAGTCGAGACAGCCAAGATTGTCTTCGAGTTGATCTAAAGTTTTGGGACCAATGATAACGGAAGTAATGGTTGGATTCGCAAGGGTCCAAGCCAAGGCAAATTGTGCCAGCGTTTTATCGTGTGCTGCTGCCAGCGGTTGGAGTTGCTGTGCAACCTCATAACTTTCTTCGCGTAATTCAGTTTGCAGGATTCGACGGTCTTGACGGGCCGCCCGTGAGCCGGGAGGAGGCGGTTGACCGGGAAGATACTTGCCTGTTAGCACACCGCGCGCTAATGGACTGTAGGACACGACGCCCACGTCATATGTCTTGCAAAACGGCAGCAATTCAACTTCAACGTCTCGATTGACGATATTGTAAAGTGGTTGTAGACAGATAAATTTTTCTAAATTCATGCGATCGCTCGTCCACCACGCTTCGCAGAGTCGCCACGCATCGAAGTTGGAGCAACCGATATAACGAACTTTGCCCTGCCTGACGCAATCATCCAACGCGCGAAGCGACTCTTCGATCGGTGTCAGCGCGTTCCAACGATGCAGATAGTACAGATCGATACGATCTGTATCAAGCCGTTTGAGACTGTCCTCCACCGCCATCATGATGTGGTGACGACTCGTGCCGGATCGGTTAAGTCCTTCCCCCATCGCTCCGCTCACCTTTGTTGCGATAAGCACATCATCCCGACAAGCTTGGACTGCCTTGCCAACAATTCGTTCCGATTCGCCTGCGTTATAGACATTCGCCGTATCGATAAAGTTGATTCCGGCATTTATTGCACGTTCAATAACTTTGATTGAGTCACTTTCATTGGTTGGGCTGCCAAACATCATTGCGCCTAGACAAAGTCGTGAAACTTGGACGCCAGAGTTGCCTAGAATACTATATTCCATTGGTTGGTACTCCTCTCAATAATTTTAAGCACGGGTTATATATAAGCCGATATCTTGTGCATTTTAGCACATAGGTCGGTTGGGCGTAAATGAAAAGGATAGTAGTAGGCATACTCCGTATGCCGTAATCATGGTGCAACGACAATCCTCATTAATCCTCGGATTTTGTGCACCGGAAGCCGATATGGTAATATGCACCTGATAGGGCATAAGCACGCGCGGCGCAGCGCAAATCAAATATCGGATCAAACCAACTTCCGCCACGAACAACAAACGGTCCCTTTATAGAAAGCCTTCGTTGGTTTACAGCATCTCTGCGATAACGCGGCAGGTAGCTATCTGCACACCATTCCGCTACGTTGCCTCCCATGTTGTAGAGCGTGTAGCTATTTGGTGGAAAATAATCAACAGGTTTCAGGTAGCGCTGCATGTTTTTCAGTCCACCGCTACGCACGTCCCTCGAATCGTAGTTCGCTGCGTTTGGGTCAACCTGATTTCCCCATGGATATAGCCTTCCCAACTGTCCGCCCCGTGCTGCTTTCTCCCATTCCGCTTCCGTCGGCAAGCGTTTCCCACGCCATTCGCAATACGCTTGTGCTGCCTCATGGGTGACATACGTTACAGGATACCGATCCATACCAGCGGGGAAATCGTTCCCTACCCAATGCCTGAGATAATCCCGTGCCTTGACGGTTGACTCTTGCCATCGGGGATTTGCCAAGACAAACACTTGATAGTCGGCGTTGGTTGTTTCGTACTTGTCGATATAGAACGCCTCTAATGAGACCTGATGCACGGGTATTTCGTTGGCTCTGCCGTTATCGCTCCCCATCTGAAAGGATCCAGCGGGGATAAGCACCATCTCCGAGGATGCGAACCCTTGAGAGTGTCCGATCGCGCCAACGAACAGTAGAACGTGAAACGTAAAGCGTGAAATCCCGACGAAGTCAAGGCTCCTCGATAAAATTGGGACGTGAGGTATCAGGTTACATAAGTAGTTAAGCATTACCTGCCCTTCCTCATGATTCGTTTGATGTGTCTATGTTGTCACAACTACGTCCACTTTGATTTCAACCAGCATCTCCGGTTCGATCAAGCAGCTGACTTCGACCATACTAGTTGCGGGACGGATTTCGCCAAAAAAACTCACCGTGTGCTAGTCCAACCTTTTTGTAAATCATACCTTTAATTCAGTCTAACATACCCCCTAATTTTTATCAAGACGCGCACGATTTATTTAGGGATATTTATTTTTCTGTAGGAGAGATCTCCGAATCCCGACTTCTTACTTTGGAATTGACCTGACTCGAAAAATCTGATAAGATGTCCCTAACAAGTTTGACTAGAGCTTCAAACCCATGTGATAAAACTTCACTGGAACCCCCAGCGCACAGAAGAGAGGAGAACAATGGAACAAACACATAAAATTACCATGTTAGGGACAGGACTTATCGGTATGTTCTATACAATGACACTTCATGGACAGCGAAGCCGGGACCGCGTTCAGGTGGTATATTCACGCACTGAAGAGCGGGCGAAAGATTTTGCAGCTGAATGGGATATCCCCAGATGGACGACCAATCTCGCTGAAGCAATTAACGATCCAGAAACCGATGTGGTTGTTATCGGTCTCCCTAACGACCTGCACGAGGAAGCTGTCACGATGGCTGCCGAAGCGGGCAAAGCCATCCTATGTACAAAACCGTTGGGCCGCAACGCAGCTGAAGCCAAAAGGATGCTTGATACGGTTGAAAATGCGGGTGTCTTTCACGGTTATCTTGAGGATCTGGTCTACCCACCGAAGACGCTCAAATCGCTGGAATCTGTCAAAAATGGCGCGATTGGCCAGGTTTTGTGGGTACGTTCTCGCGAAACCCACCCCGGACCTCACAGCGACTGGTTCTGGGATATTGAGCAGGCAGGCGGCGGTGCCATCGTTGATATGGGATGCCATTGCATAGAAATTATCCGTAACTTTATCGGCAAAGATATTAAACCTCTTGAGGTCATGTGTTGGGCGGACACCCTCGTTCATCCTGTTGAAGCGGAAGACCACGGAATTGCCCTAATCAAATTTGAGAACGGCGCAATGGGACAGTTTGAGGTGGGATGGGCGTTTCGTGGCGGTATGGATATACGCGATGAAGTCTCCGGCACGGAAGGCACCATTTGGCTCAACCACTGGCTGAGAACAGGTATGGAGATGTTTACATCGGGCGGACAGGGCGGCTACGTCGCTGAAAAAGCCGAAACCGATACGGGATGGCTTTTCCCTGTTGGTGATGAGGTTGGGGAACTCGGGTATCGTGACATGTTCGTTGACATACTCAACGCTTTGGATAACGGCACGGAGCCGATGGAAACCTTTTATGATGGTTACGTTGTCAACGCCATTATTGATGCGTGTTATCGGTCAGTGAAATCAAAACAGTGGGAACCAGTCCAGTTGGAAGTGTGGCGTGGGGCGACTGAGGTAGAGAAGATTGGGGTTGCGGCGGTTGAAGTTGATGGGGGTTATACACTGGTTAAGGAAGAACGGATGCCCGATGGCCGCCTGAAACTAATCCTCAGAGGTAAAGAAAATGGCGCAATTATTGAGAAAATTGCGGAGAATTGAAACCGAACCTAGCAACTGGAGTTAGAATATTTTTATGCAATCGAAAAATCTTACCATCAGTGCACTTGTTGCCCTTCTGATACCCTGTATTCTAACGCCCCCGTCAACTGCCCTGACGCCTCAAGAAATTGCTCAAATGGCTTTGAAATCCACGGTGTTGGTTGTTATGACAGATGCGAGCGGTCAATCATTCTATGGAAGTGGGTTTGTGGTGAGTAAGGGGCAAGTTGCAACCAATTATCATGTAATCGAAGGGATAGTAAGTGGGACCGTGCAAGTTGTTGGAGAAACTACCAAACATGCGATTGATGTCGTCCTCGCTGTCGATCCGGCACGCGATTTGGCGATAGTCCAAGCTACAGGTATATCCGCACCACCACTTCTACTCGGTGATAGTGACACGGTTCAGATTGGGCAAGCCGTTTACGTTGCAAGCAATCCACAGGGATTGGAAGGCACTTTCTCGCAAGGCATCATCAGTGCTATCCGGCCGGAGGGAAACAATTTAGTGAGAGGCAAAATTTTCCAGATGACCGCTCCTATCTCTCCGGGAAGCAGTGGCGGTCCGGTACTGGATGTGAATGGCGCAGTTATCGGCGTTGCCGTTGGGCAAACTGTTAATGGGCAGAATCTCAATTACGCAGTTCCTGTAAGCTACCTCAAGGCATTGACAAGAACGATACAAAGCGTCAACATCCCTGATCCCAACCTCCGTGCTGTCATCGCAGCAAAACTGGGCAAGGCATCTAGCGGCACTATCACTGCCAGTGATATGACGACTTTGACTAGACTTGATGCGCCGAACTCTAATATTAGTGTCTTAACTGGACTTGAGTTTGCGACTAATCTCACGGGACTGGACCTTGGGTCTGAGAAAATCGGGGCCACTTGGATTAACAGCAACTCAATATCAAATATATCACCCTTGGCGGAGTTGACTAACTTAGAATGGCTAGGTCTTAGTCGCAATTCGGTATCAGATATATCGACTTTAGCCAAGTTGACTAACTTAGAATGGCTGCATCTTAGTCACAATTCGGTATCAGATATATTGACTTTAGCCAAGTTGACTAACCTAGAATGGCTAAGTCTACAATTAAATTCCATTGAGGATATATCGGCGTTGTCTGGCTTGACAAAGCTGAAACAGCTTTATCTTGGTGGTAATGTCATCGCGGATGTATCACCGTTGTCCGGCTTGACAAATCTGGAAGTATTGTATCTTTGGGGTAACGCGCTGAGGGATATATCGGGGTTGTCTAGCTTGACAAATCTCACAACGCTGTTACTTCACCGGAACGCCATTGGGGATATATCGGCGTTGTCTGGCTTGGCAAATCTGGAGGATTTACGTCTTGGTGAAAACCCGATAGGAGACACATTAACTCTCTGTAGGTTACAGAATAAGAAGCCAGGGTTGAAGCTGGATATTGAGATTACATGTAATCCCTATGATTTATTTATGCAAGATTTTAATCAGGATGGCAAGGTGAATCTCTCGGATTTGTTTTTCATTTTGACACTTCTCTTTTCCGCCTCGGATAACGGTGACATTAACAATGACGGAAACACTGATTTCTTGGATTTAGTGTCAGTGGCCGAGTCGATAAGCGAATCAGCAACAAGTGCCGCTCCTGCTATCGAGTTTGTGAGGGTTGTTTCCTTGAAAACAGCTCAAGCGTGGGTTGATATGGCACACACAGCAGATGACGGTTCACTTGCCTTTCAGCAAGGCATCGCCAACCTGAAACGTTTTTTAGAGGCGATGCGCCCGGACAAATCAGAGCTACTTCCCAACTATCCGAATCCCTTCAATCCAGAGACGTGGATACCGTATCGACTCGCCCATGCCGCTGATGTAACGCTCACTATCTATGACACAACGGGGGCGTTGGTGCGTCAATTGGATTTAGGGCATCAACCTGCGGGCGACTACACAGATAAGGCTCAGGCGGCGTATTGGAATGGGCGTAATAACTTAGGCGAACCAGTGGGAAGCGGAGTCTATTCCTATCAGTTGCAGGCGGGGAATTTTTCTGCTACCCGGAAACTGGTCATTCTAAAATAACGCAAGTTGCTAGTGTTAAGAATCCATCGGTTTGTCACTAAAATTGAGAGTTTCTGCCTTTCGCTCCAGAGGAGCGATATGTCTATAGAACCGCAATAAGGTGGATACCCGCGCTCCAGAGGAGCGCAATGTGTATAGCTAGAGCAAAGCACCACACTCCAAAGCACCAACGGGCCGATATGCCTGTAGTATTATCAGGCAACTAGCAACTTAGGTTAAAATAGTCAGGACTTACGCACTTCAGCTTGTAGTTGTCCGTTTCTTAGTCCCGACTTGTCAGGGTTTCTTAATCCCCGATTTATCGGGCCTGGTCTCGGAACGGACGATTCATCGAGCTTAGGGGTTTTTGTAGGTCGAATACTCCTCCGAGTAAGGTGGCGCATAAATTTGTCTTTTCTCAATTTCTTCTACATAAAGAGGTTGACAAAAAGTTCGCTGCCCTATAAGCTTACGATGATGGTTAGCATAACTGATGTTTGCTCTTCTTCCGCTTTCACCGTAACAAACCGTTTTACGGAGCGACGCAGATGCAAAACAGATGTGTCGATAAAATAGAAAAGCCCTTCGTAGTTTTCTCAATTGACCGGATATATCCCCGATTGAATCTGCCTGCTATCCGCATTATGTCTACCCCCTTTGATGTAAACACAAATATTAACATCTGTTACCCCCCCCCCCACATTTGTTAATCCCAGATCAGCAATTTTGGCAGTCGCTGTCATTTTGTCTGCGTGTCCTGTGCGCTGTCTCAAACAGAAGATCGCTTTCCAGACTGCTTTTGTTGGTACATCTGTGCTCAGTCCGCGTGCAATCCCTGTCATCTATCGCGGGTGGGTTCCCGATTTTTCAGTGTGCCAGCTTTCCTCTAGAGATCTCCCGCGCTTTCAATTCTATCGTAGTGTCAGGGCTCCCTACAGCCCCCCTTCCACAAAACTGTTGATTTCGGAAAATCACTCTATCGTGGGTCAACCACAAAACACCGGCTCTGTAGGGTCATTTAATTTTCCTGTGAGAGGGATTTCCCAATCCCGATACTTCACAGGCCAAGCGATTCCCGATTTTCGGCTTTTCAACCCAAATGGTTAAAAAGCCGAAAACTGAATAACCCTAACCGGCTCTGTTGATTTTAATCTCATACAATCTAACGGAACCATGAATCTATTATTATGAGGGTGGAAGCATGGATCTTCCAATCTTCCACCCTTCCATTCAACAACCCGATTGGACAATCCAATCGAAAAACAATGAAAGGGATTTATGAAATGAGGCATCACATTTTGAGTGCAAACTTCCTTATGTTTTTGTTCGCTATCGTCTTGTTGACTTATGGAGTGCAGGGCATCAGTTATGCACAGAAGGCAGTTACAGGTAATCTTACTGAGTGTTCAGGTGTCCGGCGGGACTGGCCATTCGAGGATTGGGTGGACGTAACAATAAAAGGTACTGTCCGGGCAACAAGAAATGTGACGAATTTACGGGTTGAGGGAACTGCCAACGGAGATTTCGTTGGGATGGATTTTTTAGGGGAACTTTCAGCAGGTTCATCCAAGAATTTTTCAATTACTGGGGTGATTACTACCAACGAAAACACACTGAGTTGCGGTGCTTCGCTTGATTGGATTGAATTTAATCAGCCGGAACCACCTGCACAGAAGCCGGACTTAGTAGTAGCCCGACCAACGGTCAACAAAAGCGCGTTAGCCCCCGGAGAACGCTTTACGCTATCTACCAGTGTTAGGAACGCTGGAGAAGGCAGGGCAGATTCGACGACGTTGTGGTATTATCGTTCCAGTGATTCGAGGATTACCACCAGCGATACAGAAGTCGGCACGGACAGCGTAAGTACACTTAGTGCAAATCGTAGTAGTGATGAAAGTATCACGCTCACCGCCCCTACATCTGCTGGGACATATTATTACGGTGCGTGTGTTGACAGCGTGACCGATGAGAGTAATTCTAACAATAACTGCTCTACTGCGGTGAGCATCACGGTGGAAGTGCTGCGATCAGACTTAGTGGTAGCCCGACCAACGGTCAATAAAAGCACGTTAGCTCCCGGTGAGCGTTTTACGCTGTCTACCAGTGTTAAAAACGCTGGAGACGGCAGGGCAGATTCGACGACGTTGCGGTATTATCGCTCGACTTATGCCACTATTACGACTAGTGATACAGAAGTCGGCACAGACAGCGTGAGTGCACTTAGTGCAAATCGTAGTAGTGATGAAAGTATCACGCTCACCGCCCCTAGCTCCCCTGGGACGTACTATTACGGTGCGTGTGTTGATTCAGTTTCAGATGAGAGTAATTCTAACAATAACTGCTCTGATGCGGTGAGCATCACGGTGGAAGTGCTGCGATCAGACTTAGTAGTAGCTCGACCAACGGTCAATAAAAGCACGTTAGCTCCCGGTGAGCGTTTTACGCTGTCTACCAGTGTTAAAAACGCTGGAGACGGCAGGGCAGATTCGACGACGTTGCGGTATTATCGCTCGACTTATGCCACTATTACGACTGGTGATACAGAAGTCGGCACGGACAGCGTAAGTACACTTAGTGCAAATCGTAGTAGTGATGAAAGTATCACGCTCACTGCCCCTACATCTGCTGGGACATATTATTACGGTGCGTGTGTTGACAGCGTGACCGATGAGAGTAATTCTAACAATAACTGCTCTACTGCGGTGAGCATCACGGTGGAAGTGCTGCGATCGGACTTAGTATTAGCTCGACCGACAGTCAGTCAAAGTACGTTAACCCCCGGTGAGCGTTTTACGCTGTCTGCCACCGTCGCAAACAACGGTGCCGGCAGTGCGGCTGCGACGACGCTGCGGTATTATCGCTCGACCGATGCCACGATTACGACTAGTGATACAGAAGTCGGCACGGACAGCGTAAGTACACTTGGTGCAAATCGTAGTAGTGATGAAAGTATCACGCTCACCGCCCCTACATCTGCTGGGACGTACTATTACGGTGTGTGTGTTGACAGCGTTACCGATGAGAGTAATTCTAACAATAACTGCTCTGATGCGGTGAGCATCACAGTGAATCAGCCAACGCTAAGTACCTCGACTACGTCTCCATTAACAGAGGCAAATCTTGATACAAGCATTGTCACGCTCACACTCAGCGGTGGAACTTTTCATCCTCCGGTCAATGGTATAATAGGTGGTCAAATAGTATCCAATAGTGTGCTCGGCGTGGAGGTTTCTGGTATACCTGGCGTAACTATACCATCAGAAAGGGTTCCTGCGAACGTAATTATCAATGGAGTCCGGCAATCCGGGATACGTTATGCGATAGACCGTATCAGCGGCACACAGTTAGAAGTTGAACTTGCATTCGATGGCACCAACTTTGACACCGATGCGACACTCACCTTCACTGTGGAAGCAGAGGCAATAGCAGGCTACAATGGGCCCGAACTCACCGCGCAAGTATCCGTCACCGCAATCAAAGGATTCGATTTTGATCTCTCTGTGCCAGCCGGTATGAGCATGATTCATGTGCCGTTGAACGTGACAAAGGTTGACGGGGGAGCAAAGACCCTCGAATCCATCTCCGACCTCTACGACGCCCTCGGCGGGGCAGCTGTCGTCATTTTCCTTATCACCTATGACTCTGCCACTGGAGATTGGCTCAGTTATTTCGGAGCTTCAGACAAAGACACCGCCACCGATAGAACTTTGACTGATGACATGGGGATCATGGCGAACTTAGTCACCCCGACGACGATTCGACTCACCGGCGACGCGCTGGGGACCGACGGCACTAGCACCGTTACCTTAAACCAAGGCCTCAACCTTGTGGGGCTCCCATTGCAAGATTCAAGTGTCAATCGTGTCAGCGACCTACTCGTGCTCGACGGGATTGCAGGCAACGTCTCTGTGATTATTCTCAACGATGGTGGGGAATTTAAGTCAGTTGGACGAGCAGGCGATCCTGGCGATATAGAAATCACCGGGGGACAATCCTTTATCCTGATCGCTCAACAAACAGCAATGGTTGCTATCTCCGGTGAAGCGTGGACCAATACCTCTGGAACCGCTGCAGCCCCACCGGTAACACGCAGAGGTATTGAAGTAGGGGAGGCGACTCCCGTTTTGGCCTTGACAGGTTCAATCGTTGACCAAGGGCCTGGTGTGAACACAGAAGGCTTGCGGGTAACTGTCAAGAACCTTACAACAGACAGAGCAGTTGCCTCTGTTACAGCACGGGACGAAGTGGATTATCGGCTCACCGTTATTGACATAGAAACGGGGCGAGCCGCTACGATTGGGGATATTCTTGAAATCTCGGTTCAATCTCCCAATCGGTTAATTGGCGCGGAGCCGTTGCGGCACATTGTTACCGTTGAAGATGTCAAGCGGAGTCGGATTCAGTTACCAGAATTGGCTGTCTATGAGATACCCTCGGAGACCCAACTGCTACGGAACTACCCCAACCCATTCAACCCCGAGACATGGATACCGTATCACTTAGCAAACGACACCGATGTGTCCCTCTTTATCTACGACATGGACGGTGCGTTGGTGCGCGAATTGGATCTGGGGCATCAACGTGCGGGGTACTACACGGACCGCAGTCGTGCCGCGTATTGGGACGGCCGCAACGCATGGGGTGAGCGGGTTGCCAGCGGTGTCTATTTCTACCAATTCCGTGCGGGGGATTATTTGCAAATGCGGAAAATGGTCATCCTGAAATAGAAAGGGGGAACTTAGAAGTAATCGTTGATTCAGGTCAACCCAAACCGGTGCGGTTAGAAACCGCACCTACCGGGGGCGAAGGTAGATAGTCTTTTGTACCACGATCTGTTAGATTGTGATCCCAAGCCGCAAACTATAGTAGATTTTAGAATTAATGGGGCACTCCAAACCGGGGCAGTTAGGAATCCCGATACATCGGGACTCCGACAAGCCGAGAGCAGGCAGGCCCGCACCTGCCGGGGGGCGAAAGCATCTACTTATTCTTAGAATTCACTATAATCTCATACAATCTAACGGAAGCATGGATCTTCCAATCTTCCCTACTTCCGTTCAACAACCCGATTGTATACTCCAATTAAAACCCCACTGAAAAGAAACTACGAAATGAGACATTACATTTTGAACGTCAAATCCCTCATGTTTTTGTTCGCTATCGTCTTGTTGACTTATGGAGCGCAAGGCATCAGTTACGGGGCGGTCTGTAAAGCAGGTGATATTCTCTCGCCCGGCGAGAGCTGTACTTATCCCGGTACCAACGCTGTGTTCTCTGTGCTTAACAATGGGCAATCACAATGGAACATCCCCGGGCTACCTTGGTGGCTAGCGTGGGTTAACAAAATATCTCTTGACGAATTGAGTGTTTCTGATCTAACTGTCAACGGTGTCCGATATGACTTCGCCGCCAGTAAACAAGCCGATGGTACATGGTTCATAGAGACAGTTGGGAATAATAGCACACCGCCACCCGTATCGAACCCGGACTTAGTTGTTGGGCAGCCGACAGTCAGTCAAAGCACGTTAGCCCCCGGTGGGAGTTTTACCTTATCAGCCACCGCCGCAAACAACGGTGCCGGTAGTGCGGCTGCGACGACGTTACGGTATTACCGCTCGACCAATGCCACCATTACGACCAGTGATACGGAAGTGGGCACAGACAGCGTAAGCGCGCTTGGTGCGAATCAGAGTAGTGCTGAGAGTATCACGCTCACCGCCCCTAGCTCTCCTGGGACATACTATTACGGTGCATGTGTTGAGGCGGTTACGGGTGAGAGTTCGTCTGATAATAACTGCTCTACTGCCGTGAGTATCACGGTGCAACAATCAACAGAACCTCCCGGTCAGACTACATACAGCGTCGGTGAAGATATTCCAACATTACCGACCGGCTCCTGGTATCCAGATACTGTCCTGGGCAGCGGAGGCGGCGCGTCCGTTGTTATAAGTGGAGGGAAAACCACTATTACCTTCGGGAATGGTGGGGCAATAAGAGAGGACGGAATCACATACACCTGCGTTGCTGCTGGAGGGTGCACGGTTGAAGGCAGGCGTGTCACTGGAGGAACGATTCAGACTAGTGGTGGTGAACAGACACCGCCGTCTGCACAGCAACCGGACTTAGTGGTTCAACAACCGACAGTCAGTCAAAGTACGTTAGCCCCCGGCGAGAATTTCACCTTATCTGCCACCGTCGCAAACAACGGGGCCGGCAGTGCGGCTGCGACGACGTTACGGTATTACCGCTCGACCAATGCCACCATTACGACCCGCGATACAGAGGTCGGTAAGGATAGCGTGGGCGCGCTTGGTGCGAATCAGAGTAGTGCTGAGAGCATCAGTCTCACCGCCCCGAGCTCCCCTGGGACATACTATTACGGTGCGTGTGTTGAGGCGGTCACGGGTGAGAGTTCGTCTAATAATAACTGCTCCGCTGCGGTGAGTATCACAGTACAACAACAATCCCAACAGCCTGGAACCGGGGGCGGAACCGCAACGCTAAGTGCCTCAACTGCCGCTCCTTTGACAGAGGCGACACTAAATGAGAGCGTTATCACACTGACACTCAGCAGCGGCACTTGGCAACGCTCCGAAATCAATATTGGTAATGCCTTGACAGTCTCCGGTATTAACGATGTGACTATTGGAACATTTGGACCGGCGTGGTTCGGTGTAGACCGTATAAGTGATACCCAGATCACAGTTGAACTTGGGTTTACCGGCAACATAGATGCCGATAGCACATTAACCTTCACCGTGGGAGCGGATGCCATATCGAATTACAATGGATCTGCACTCACCGCGCAAATACCCGTCACCGCGAGCACGGAGTCATTGGTAGCTTCAACTGTGTCTCCATTGACAGAGTCAACGCTGAATGAAAGCGTTGTTACACTGACACTTAGCGGCAGGGCTTATGAAAGGTCCAGTTACACCGTCGGACGTGCCCTAACGGTATCAGGCATTGATGGTGTCACCTTTAGATCGTACGATGTGGATCGGGTCAGCGATACAGAAGTTACCGTTGAACTTGGATTCGACGGCAACATAGACACCAATGGGACGCTTATCTTCACCTTGGGGGCGGATGCTATAGTGGACTATGGTGGAGCTGCACTCACCGCACAGATACCCGTCACCGCGAGCAGGAGTCATTGGTATTCAACTGTGTCTCCCTTGACAGAGGCAACGCTGAATGAAAGCGTTGTTACACTGACAATTAGCGGCAGGGCTTATGAAAGGTCCAGTTATACCGTCGGACGTGCCCTAACGGTATCAGGCATTGATGGTGTCACCTTTAAATCGTACAATGTGGATCGGGTCAGCGATACAGAAGTTACCGTTGAACTTGAATTCAACGGCAACATAGACACCGATAGTATGTTGACTTTCACGGCAGGAGCAGGGGCTATACCGAATTACGATGGCCCTTCGCTCACCGCGCAAATACCCGTCGCTGCAGCTACAGAATGGGTGGTTGCCTCAACCGCGTTGCCATTAACAAAAGCAACGTTGGATGGAAGCGTTGTCATACTGACGCTCAGTGGTAGTGGTTACGAGCGGTGGAGCTCCGATATCAGATCTGCTGTGACAGTCTCCGGTATTGCCGGGGTAACTATTGATGCTTTTGGCGTGGAACGGGTCAGTGATGCCGAAATCGCGGTTGAACTTGAATTCGACAGTACAATTGATCCCAATGGCACGCTGACTTTTACTGTCGCAGCAGGAGCAATAGCGAACTACGATGGGCCCGCCGTCACCGCGCAGCTAGCCGTACCCACCCAACTTGAAGCGGGTGAAGCCGGTGATGTGAATGGTGATGGAGCGGTAAGCATTCAGGATTTAATGTTGGTCGCCTCAAGTTTCGGACAAACAGGACAGCACCCTGCGGATGTCAACGGAGATGGCACTGTTAATATTAAAGATCTCATTGTGGTTGCCGGCGTACCGCAGATACTGCTGCCGCGGCACCCTCTCTGTATCCCCATTCCCTAGAGGGACTCACCGCTTTAGACGTACACGGGTGGCTATCTCAAGCCCAACCCTTAAACCTTACAGATGCAACGTCCCAACGGGGCATTATGTTTTTAGAGAATCTCTTGATGGTATTATCTCCGAAAGAGACGATGCTTTTACCGAATTACCCCAATCCGTTCAACCCGGAGACATGGATACCGTATCACCTGGCAAACGACACCGATGTGTCCCTCTTTATCTACGACATCAATGGTGCGTTGGTGCGCGAATTGGATCTGGGTCATCAGCGTGCGGGGTATTACACGGATCGGAGCCGTGCGGCGTATTGGGATGGCAGAAACGCAGTCGGTGAGTCTGTGGCGAGTGGTGTCTACTTCTACCAGTTGCGGGCGGGCGATTATTTGAAGTTGCGAAAGATGGTCATCCTGAAATAGGAAAGGGGAGCGAGTAGGCGGGGCAAAAGCAACTTGCCCCGCCCGAAGAATTATGGTAGATTTTAGAATTAATGAGATACTCCAAACCGGTGCGGTTAGAAACCGCACCTACCGGGGACGAAGGTAGATAGTCTTTTGTACCACGATCTGTTAGATTGTGATCCCAAGCCGCAAACTAACAGTTTGCGCTACTTATGTCAGATTACCCTGCTCAGAGAATTATAGTGAATTCAGTGTATATTTAATTCTGAAATCTAGTATAAACGACTGAACTCATCAACTCAATCGGTTTCAGTTGCACCATTTTTTTATATGAGCCATGACCCTGAATAAAAGAAGGTAATGGCGAATAGCCAAGTGGGTTACATAATAAGTGAGGACTTGATTTGTGTTTCACATTCGTTAAAAAACAGTTGACTTTCGTTACCGAATAGGGTATACTATAACCTGTTAGTGAGCAATATAGTAATTGCTCACAGTTTTTCGTCTTGCTCTCAATATCTTTGAAATAGACGTTAACCGGCGTTTTCTTTCAATTATTGGATTGCTAAACGTCGATATTGCCAGACCGCCTCCCTCACGGTCTGGCATTTTTTTGCCCTTATCCCTCGAACCGGTATTTTTCCACTTCCTGCATCACAAGTTGTGAACCCAGTCCCGGTTTTGTTGGGAGCCGCAGATAGCCATTTTCCACCTCCGGTGGATCTGTTAACAAATCATTGCGCCACAGTGCATCCTGCTCGTCATCGACATATTCTAGGACCAGTGCATTAGGGATATTTGCCATCAGGTGGACGCTGGCGAGCGTTGAGATTGCACTGTTGGGATTGTGTGGAGAGACCTGCATATAGTAGCTCTCTGCCATGGCAGCAATCTTCTTTGTTTCCGCTATGCCTCCCGCACGGACCACATCGGGCATAATCATGTCAACCGCCTGCGCTGCAATTAAGTCGCGAAAGCCAAAGCGTGTATAACGCCGCTCACCAACGCAGGTAGGCGTGTTCACCGCTGCAGTGACCTTTGCTAATGCGTCAATGTTTTCTGGCCCCACCGGCTCCTCGTAGAATAACAGTCCAATTTCCTCCAACCTATTCCCCAATCGAATCGCCGCACTCGTGGTATATCGGGCACCCACGTCGGTCGCGATATCTACCTCGTCTCCCACGGCCTCTCGGCACCGCTGCATGTGCGCTAACGCGATCCGTTCCTCGCTCAGAGTGATGGAACAGGGGGTATTGATGCGTTCCCCCGGTCGGGGGGTGCCGCCGGGAAAATAAGCCTTGATAGCAGTACACCCTTTCTCCGCCAATCGAGCGCACTCCTCCGGTTCGCCTGCATGACTGTAAAAGCGTACCCTATCCCGACACGATCCACCCAGTAGGTTGTAGATCGGCTGGCCCACTGCCTGACCCACGATGTCCCATAGCGCGATTTCGATGCCGCTGATCGCAGCAATCACCGCCCCTGTCTGACCGATCTGTTGCAAGGCGTGATACAACTGATGATAGATAAATTCGATGTTAAATGGGTTCTCTCCGATAACAAACCGGCTCAGTTCCTCAACTGACTGCTTGATGATTGTTCCGCCGGGCCAATTCGTTGCATCCCCTAGCCCCACCACACCCTCATCGGTGAATACCTGCACGAGGATCCACGGTGAAGGGATAACGGTGTTGCGATTCGAGCGCACGAGGTGCACTTTGATGTCGGTAACTTTCATCGCGCTCTCCTCCCTATCTGCCAGCCCATCCAGGCCACTTGTATGGTCGTCCAAACGGCAAGCCAAATGGCTCTTCACAAGGTCGGAACGGCACCATATCCGCAATCTCCTGCAGCTCTGCGAGGGCATCCGACGACAGCGGGCCCGCTTCAACCGCACGCACATTCTGTTCCACCTCTTCCACAGACCGTGCTCCCATCAAGACGGTGGAGATCTCAGGGGTTGCCACCATCATGCGGAGCGCAGCCTCCGGCAGCGTCATCTCAATTTCATCCAGAAATGCGTAAAGCCGCTGATACTGTTTCTGTCGGGGTGGGCTTAGCCACGGTGCTCCAGTCTCTATTTCGGGGTAACGTCGCGATAGAGCGCCCTGCTGAAGTGGTGAACCGATGACAACACCCATATCCCCTCGTTTGGCTTCAGGGAAGATCGAGATGGTCGCTTCCCGCCAGAGTAGGCTATAGTTGAACGCTGTCAGAACGACATCGAAATTTCCCGTTGCCATGATGAGTGGAAGTTGATAAGCGGTGGTGCCGCCGAGTCCGGTGAATCGAATGATTTTCTCCGCCTTCAGTTCTTCCAGCAGATCGCATACGGGTCCGTGGAAATTGTCGTAGTCTGTCCACCAATCGTACTGACCGGGCCGGTCAGGTTCATGGACCAACAGGACATCGATATAATCGCGTTTCAGTAACCGCAGGCTTTCATCGACCGACCGCCGCAGGATATCTTTATCTTGCGGATTAAACGGCTGCGGACGTCCACCAAGTTTTGTTGCGAGAAAGTATGGTTGTGTTACACCTTCGAGCGCGATGCCCAAAACCTCTTCGCTGTCACGGTAGCTAGGTGCTGTATCCACATAATTTACGCCGAGTTCAAGCGCACGGTGGACAGCCCGGCACCCCTCATCACGTCCACGGTCACCCGCTCTGGAAACATACAGTCCTCCCATCCCTAGCACACTAACCTCAAGTCCGGTGCGACCAAGCGTTCGTTTTTCCATATTTTGTTCTTCTCCTTATCCGTCCCTACTGAGATTTGATTGTTAATCTATCAGGGCTTACGCAAATTTAGCGCATAGGGGATAGATTTTTGATTTTTAGCCCCCTAAATCCCCCAACCCTTCTGATAAGAGGGGAAAGACAAGGGGAGTCTTTCCCTAACCCCCTTAGTCCCCCTTATCAGGGGGAAACCCTTGTCAGGGGAGTTGCAGGGGGACTTATGAACCCGCTGCGTAAGTCCTATCTATTCGTTTACTGGTGCCATGTCCCAAGCATCAAGGGACTTCACATCTACACTCCCACCGCGGCTGAATAGCGTCACACCGAGACTGTCGCTTCGGGTCGGATAGATTCGCTGTGTTAAACATTGGCGTCCATTGGCGAAAACTTCTAGTACCGAACGGTCCAAAAAAATACGCAGCTTGAGCGACTCTCCGGGGAGTAACTCAAACGGTGCTTCTTGGGCGGTAACAACTCGCTTGTCTTCAGGCACTCGCCGCGTCGCACTTTCATTGCGATAGTAGATATATCTTATACTTTTATCAAGGCTCGACTTGCCAATATCTACGCTCAGTGTCTTTGCAGTTGGATTACACACAATGGCGGTCTCTTCTTCCGCATCCGGCGAACAACGAACCTTCACGCCAAACTCACTTCCCTCTACTGCATCAACCTCCACAGCCAGTTCCAGACAATCCCCTCGTATATCGTCAAGTTCCAGTTCTGAATCGGCGGTCAGATGGATATTCTCGTAATGACGGTGATTCTGCCGCAGTACCTCCAGTTCGGGAGCAGGTTCAATCACCAAACTACTATCTTCGGCTAACGACAAGATCCGTGGCACGGTCATCACGCCAGACCAGCCGGAGGCACGCTCGGCTTCTTGCGTTCTTGCTTCACGGATCCAGTCGAAGAAGATACGGCGGCCAGCCCCATCTAGCACAGTGATTCCGCCGCCGAGATGTCCGCCGGGCCAACTCATGCGAGCGTATTGTTCCGGGTAAAGCCGGTCATCCTCGTACCGGCCAATATAGTATTGAGTGCCCTGCAAATGGCTGCAAAACAGCAACATGTGTTTATCCCCTATCGGGAAGAAATTCGGGACAGCACAATCCTCATCCGCCTCGGTCCAGCGTCGGTTTGACTTGTAAAATGGGTGCAGATACTCCCAATGAACCATATCGGGTGACTTGAACAGATAGGCGGTATCACCTCCCGCCGGGTCACGACTGCCGCACAACGCATACCAAAAATCGTCGTGCTTCCAGGCGCACGGATCATAGACACGGTATTTCCCGTAGTCCGGATCGTCCGGCTGTGGGACCGGTATAACGGGATTCGCAGGGTGTTTTGTCCATTCAATTAAATCTGGATCCTTGCTGGTGGCGATACATGTCCCTTCAGGGACGCCATGATAGATCAACGTAGGAACGCCATCATTAATCACCGCACCGCCACTGAAACAACCGTCCCGATCGGGGCCGCCCAACGTCGGTGTCAATGCGATCGGATGGTGCGTCCAATGCACAAGGTCTGGACTCGATGCGTGTCCCCACTGGATCCATTTCCAATAGGCACCGTCGGGGTTGTGTTGATAGAAAATATGGTATCTACCGTTCCAAAAGAGAGGGCCATTAATGTCATTCATCCAAGCCCACGGCGGGGTGAAATGGTACGCAGGTCGATGGGGGTCTTTCTGAAACTTCTCTCTCAGTTCCTGTGCACCTTGGATGAGTTGTTCGGTCTTTTCGATTTCGTTGGACATTATCTTACTCCTTTCGTAGGGAACGCAAATCTGCGTTCCCTACAAACGGCCACAAATCCCCTTATCCATACGCCCCGCGCGGGTGTTCGCCGAGTAGTTCTCGCTGGCGGGGGCTGCATTGGTCGAGGATATCGCGGGACAGGCTGTAATTGAGAAATGGCCAAAATCGTTGTGCGACAAACCGACGGGCGTAACTTGGAACAACCGACAGCCGGGTGCGATCCGTCCGGTTCGGTGCCCCACGATGCCACATCTGGTTGCTATACATGATGCAATCCCCGGCGTTGCAGGTGAGAGATACCGGTCCTTGTCCCCGCCACTGCGGCGGATCACCGTCTTCCGGCGTCGGCTGGCGACAGGCACGATGGCTGCTGGGAACTACCTCTGTGGGACCCAATTCCATCGGGACATCCACAACGTAATAGTGACAATTGATTGTATTGATGATGGGCGGATATTCTACATCATCACTGACATCTACCGGACGCTGCAAATAAATTTCGTCGGAGTGAAATCTTGACACCTCATTGCCTGTGAACATCCGGTGCCCCTGTAAACCAATGATGTGCATCCGCTCACCGAAGATGTGTTCCATCAGGGTATAGATAGGCTCGTTCAGCAGCAGATCTACAAAATCCATCCCTTTTTCAAATAGACGTACTAGTGAGTTTGAACCGTAGCCGACGGAGGGTTCAAACCCGGCGATACGTTCGCGAAAATGCTCAACCGCTGGCGTGGGCAAGGCGTTGGGGATGATGAGGTATCCCACATCAATCAGTTGTGCCTCCCAGTGGGATAGCTGATCTTCGCTCGGTTTCTCGGTATTCAGGGGCGGGGTTTCAATCCCTTCAAATCGGCTCCGTGAGGCGGCGGCGGGTTTTTGCATATCAATCTCCTTTCAAATCTGAAACTTGTGTAAAACTAATACGGAAGGATATAGATGATATGAGGCGAACCTTGCGGGGACTTTATGCTGTCGCAAGGTTGGGGTTCTACACTGTTCAGTATCATAGCAAAGTTTGGGCAATTCCGCAATGAAAAAAGGTGTCTACACGGGAACCCTACATTTCGCTCTTGACCTTGTTTCGGTTTCGTCATAATATAAATCTAAACGTTAAAATTTTAGCAATAATACTCCGTCTTGGATGCAACCCAAAGGAGGGCAAATCTCATGAAAGCTGCTGTGCTATATGAAATCAATACGCCCCTGAAAATCGAGGAATTTGATCTGCCGGATACAGGGCCCAATCAGGTGCGGGTGCGAATCGTCGCTAGCGGTGTCTGCCATTCCGATTGGCACGTCGTCAAGGGCGATTGGCCCCACATCCCGATACCGACTATCCTCGGTCACGAGGGAGCGGGTATTGTCGAGGAGGTGGGAAATCAAGTCAGTGGGGTTCGCGAGGGTGACCATGTCATCCTGTCGTGGAAGCGGAGTTGTGGCTATTGCGAGATGTGTCAGAAAGGGTTTCCTACCTTGTGTGAGCTGCCGCCCGACAGTTCCACGCTCCCCCGATTCCCCGGCGAACAGAGAACGATGGAAAAGATGGCGGGTTTGGGGACATTTGGCACACACGCGCTGATACCTCAAGATGCAGTTGTTCCCATAGATAAAGATATGCCCTTCGCGCAGGCGGCACTAATTGGATGTGGTGTCATGACGGGGGTAGGCGCAGCGATCAATACCGCTCAAGTGCAACAAGGGAGCTCGGTGGCGGTCTTCGGCTGCGGCGGTGTCGGGCTCAACTGTATTCAGGGCGCAGCGATAGCGGGTGCCGAGCCGATTATCGCGGTAGATGTCCGAGACAACAAGCTGGAGATGGCAAAGCGTTTTGGCGCGACCCATACCGTCAACGCCTCTCAGGAGGATGCTGTCGCCCGTATTCAGGAACTCAGCGGCGGTCCCGGTGTCCACTATGCGTTTGAAGCGATTGGGGTCACGGGCGAGCCGTTCCTCCAAGCCATTCAGTGCACCCGCAGACGTGGCATCACTGTTTTCGTCGGTCATGCCCCCGAAGGCACACCCGTAGCGTTGGACGCCCGGATGTTGATGCACGAGAAGACGGTTATCGGTTCCTATTACGGCTCTGCCCGTCCCCATGTGGACTTTTCGCGCTTGATTCGTCTCTACAAGGCAGGGAAGCTAAATCTGGATGAGCTGGTGACGCGAACCTATCCGCTTGAGGGAGTCAACGAGGCGTTTGAGGCGTTGGGGAGAGGAGAGGTCGCGCGTAGCGTGTTGATGTTCGATTGAGACACTCAGTTTCACGGTTTTTGCGCTGAGGTAAGGATCGCGGGCATCGGGATCTCCACAATCCCATCCTTTTCATAGGCGGAGGCTGCTTTAATAGCTGCCGTGCGAATGGCGCTCAGAGCCACCCTAGATTGGGCGCGGAGCAGTCCGCCGGTGCGCGCTGTCCCCTCGTAGAATGCGACAAAGAGGTCGTCGGGCGAAGACAGTCGCCATATCTGCTGAACCTCTGTAATCGAGAGATGGGTAAAGCCGATTGCCCGGAGGGTTCGTTCGCTTTCGGTGGGATCGCTAAAACGGAAAAACGGCGGCCCTTCAGGCAGTGGAACGTTAGGATCGCCGTGGGTTTCGATCGCCCGAAGCATTATTTGAAATCCGATGGCGGCTTCAGGAAGTGCCCAGACAGTAAAACCAATCCGTCCACCGGGGCGGAGGACGCGATACACTTCCCCCAACGTTTGCTCAGGGTTGCCGAAGTGTAATAATCCGAAGTTGATGATAACTGCATCAAAGCTGCTATCAGCGAAGGGTAACGCCTCTGCATCTCCTTCACAGAAATCAACCTCTGGATACTGTGTCCGTGCTTGTGCGAGCATCGCCGTTGAGAAGTCAACCCCGACAACCCGCATCCCTTTTCTTATACCTGCCTGCGCGACATTGCCCGCACCGGTTGCGAGATCAAGCAATCGTGTTGTGTCGCCGCTCTGGACAGCGAATAAAAGTGGTTCAATAGTTTGGCTGGTGAGGCATGTCCAAAAATTGTGATATGATCTCGCGCTCCTCTCCCATGCGGTATGTTCAAATGTCCAGAATGGGTCGGGGAGCGGGGTGCTTGTCATGGTGAACGTGTTGGACAGATTGAGCTAAAATGCGCTGTGTGATGTCGTCAACGGACACCACCGAGAGGTCAAGAGGTGATCAAACAAAAGGTTTGTCGCTTCAGGTGTACCGATCTGTTTCAACGCAAACGTCGCATGGAAACGCACATACCGATTCTCGTCGTTCAGTGTATCTATCAACGCGGGTATTGCAGCCTCTGCAGCAGGACCGAGCCGAGCCAACGCCCGGGCTGCGTTATCGCGAATCCAATAATGTTCATCATGCAGTAGGTCAATCAGCGCAGAAACCGTATTTTGAGCGGGTTCACCGATAAGCCCCAACGCTTCCGTCGCATGACGGCGCACCCACGTTGATTCATCCCGCAAAGCCTGAGTGAGCGAAGGGACGGCATCTTGAGCGGCACTTCCAATATCGCCGAGGGCATAAGCCGCACTCGCACGAATTGACTCGTTGTCAGAACCTAATGCCTCTACCAATGCGGGCACCGCCGGTCCCCCGATTGCGCTCAACGCATAGGTCGTGTGTTGGAAACTCTCCGTCTCTACCCCGGAACGCGATGCCTCCCGCCATATCTCAATTAACGCCGGTACTGCTGGTACACCTATCGTTCCCAATCCATACGCTGCGTTGAGACGAATCACTTCATCTTTATCCCCCAAGGCTGCAATCAAGACGGACAGATCCTTTTCAGCCACCCCCATATCTTCTGTTGCGCCGTTCTGTTTCCCATAGAACCAATTCCAGAGACTTCGCCACATAACCTCAGGGCCCGCCGAAGATGCCTCGTCATCAGGCGAACCCCACGTCGAATCTGTGCTGTTCCAAGAGGGTGCTTTCGGCTCGTCGAGTCGGGTGAAAAGGAACTTTAGCATGTGACGCTTCTTGTCGCTCTGATTCGGCATTGCCCGGTGCCACAGATCATAGTGCACCAGCGTCACCGTACCGGCTTCCCCGCAGAGAGCCAATTCTGGTTGAGCGTGTGCACTCTCATGTGTCTCATAGTATTGCGTTGCGGGGAGAACCGCTGTCGGTCCCATAGCTTCGGTAGTATCTTGGGGGTAGTAAAACCCCATCATCCAGCGGCACCGGTGACGTCGTATCTGTTCATCACCTTCATAGGAGTCTTTATGAAAATTTTGTCCGGTACTCCCCGGCGGATTAAAGTGGCAATAACGGTGTGAGTGCATAACATAATTTTCGCCAAGCGCGCTGGTCAGAGCACCGTGAACCGCCGGATGCGAAAAGACCTGCTGAATCTCAGGGATAAGGGGTAGCAGGTTGTTCCCCAAATTTCCCTGATTCTCGAACATGTCTTCGACCTGCTGGAAAATCGTTTCGTGGAAATTGGTGGGGAAGTCGGTTTGTATCTTGATATAGCCATCAATGATGAAACGGCGCATCTCTTCGTCGTTGAGGAGGGATTCTTGATTGTCCATCGGTTTTCCTTTCATATCGTTGTGGGTGGCTAGGGTTTCTAAAAATGCTCGCCGTCATGGCTCATATTAAGGAATCGTTCAACAGAAACCGAGTTTTTTTTGAAAACTCGGTTTCTCTCTGTGTTTTGCACTTACTTTTCAGGACGTTCTTTCTAGTCCAACTGTATCAATAAACTATAGTGAATTAAAAAAAATAAATAAACACTTGCGCCCCACGGTAGGGGCAATTATGAAATTTACTATAATTATGCTTCGCGTTTCACTCTCGGTCTTTGATTGAAGAGCATATCAACAGCCGCAGATGAGCACTATCCTGTCATACAGATGTCACCAATTTCGTAGAGATCTTAAGGTGCCGCCGCACAAACTGTGATACGGAATCAATACCCATATTGAGTAGCACTGTGATAAGAATCAGCAAAACTGCCTTATCGATCTGGTCATCGGAAATTGCGCTGTCGATGTAGAACCCCAGCGTGTAGATGCCGAGGATGCCGAGGATTGCCGACTCTCGCATCATCACCTCCCAGCGATAAAACAGGAACGCGAGGAACTGTCCGTATACACGTGGCAAGATTTCAAACAGGTATCGGTCTATCCGTCTCCCGGGCGCATCTATCCGTAATTGCACCAAGTCGGCGTTGTTGCTGCACAGGAAGCCAAGAATGGCTCCGTTATGCAGGAGAATTGCCCAGACCGCCGGAAGCATAGACGGACCCCAAAGTTGCACAAGGATATACGCGAGGATGTACTCCGGCGTGGTGCGGATAACAATCAATCCATAGTGCGAAATCCGGCTGGAGAGCTTTCCTGCGAAATGCCGGCAGGCGAAGGGAAAACTGAGCAGCGCAAATATACCTGTCCCTACCAATACAACCTGCGTCAACACCACTGTGTTCCATATTCCTTCCCATGCCTCCTGAAAAAAAATCTCATTTACCCAACTCACAATTGGCTCCCACGCAAACGAAATCTCGTGCGTACCGTCGAGGACACCCTCCCGGCGCATGGGCCACGGGAGCAGGTCATAGGTGAAAAAGCGAACAATATTTTCCCACGACACCGTGATTGTCCTTGACAGCAGCACAAACGATGTCACAACATAGAGTGGAACAAGGCGTGGCTTGAGCCAATACTTGAGTGAGGCAATCAAAATATAGAACGCGTAGAGCAGTGCCCAAGCCTCCGAGTATATGCCTTCACGAAACGCGGTCTCAAGGTGGAATCCGAGTGTTGGCAGTCCGATGAATCCGAGAATCGCACTAGAACGTAGGGCGCACTCGAAACGGTAGCCGGTATAGTGTTTGGTGTCGGCATAGATGACAGGAAGGATGCCATAAACAAAGCGGCTCAAACCTCCAGACGCTCTGGGAACGCCCTCTAGTGGACGCCGATCCGACTCTTGGATAATCTCTGCGTACACCTTCGCAAAGATACCAGCGTAGGGAATTGCAATGGCGAGTACACCGCAGGTTGGATTGAGCCCCACAATGGGGAGGAAGATGAACGCCCAAAAAATCTCATGGATGGCGCGAATAAAAGCGCAGAACAGTCTGACGGGAGTAAAACGGAAGGCGAAAGCCAGTCCAATGCCAAGGACGACGGCAAGAAAAATTCCACAGAAAGCAAAAACCACCGTGTTGAGCAGCGCAAGTTTCAAATTCCAGAGAGAGGGAACATCCGGGGTGACCGCGCCCCAAGCCATCCGGCTCAGTTCTGTCCAAGGGTGCAGCGTGGAGATTTCAAGGTCCGCCAACAGGAGGGCTATCAGGGCAATCGCAACGAAGAACAGACTGGTTTTTAACATGGTGATAGTATCCCCCTTGAAAGGTGCTGCGTTCAAAAGGGCTTCCCGTTCCGATACAGTTCCGTAAGCATCGTTTGCGCCACTTCCTCGGTTGGCAAATCGAATTGAATCTTCCCATCACTCAGTCCAACTATCCGCTGTGCAAACTTTAGCGCGAATTCCACCGCGTGTAGTGATACCACAACAGTTTCGGTGTTCTGAATAATGATTTCCATCACCGTGCCCGCCTGAAGGGGATCCACTGAGGATATCGGTTCGTCCGCCAACAAAATATCCTCGCCGCGGTAAATCGCACGTGCAACAGCGACCCGCTGCTGCTGTCCGCCAGACATTGCCCCAACCTTTTCAAAAATTTTCTCCTCCATTCCCAGGGCATACAAAATGGGAGTAATTTCCTGCAACATCTTCTTCTGGGGCTTAATTAGGTTTAGAAGATTGTAGAATGTGGAATGTCGATCAAGCTGTCCCGTATAAATATTGTGGAAAGCAGAGAGCTGCGGTACAAGCGCGTAGTGTTGATCCACGTATGCAGACTGATCTGCAACGCTGTTGTAGAGCCTACGCAGCAAGGTGGTTTTGCCGGCACCACTCGGACCAACCAATGCGACCTTTTCCCCTCTGTCAATTTGCAGGTTGATATTTTTTAGAACAACATTGTTTTCGTAGGCTACATTTTCTGCAGCTAAGTTAAACAGCTCGGTACTGGGAGATGACTTCATATTTTATAAATGGGACTTACGCGTTTCCCCTTAAAGTCCCCCTGATAAGGGGGACTTAGGGGGTTAAAAATAAACAATATAGGACTTACGCACTTCAGTTTGTAGTAGCGCGTTCATTGCGCGTTCTTCCCTCCCCCCGCTTGCTTTCCCCCCTGCTCGCGGGGGGGACTAAGGGGGGGTAAGATAGAGGGGGGTGCTGATTGGCCATTGGATAGGGTGTCCCACGGCGTTGAATCGCCGAAGCTCAAGGCTTTGAGCCTTCAACTGCGTAAGTCCTACGTAATGTTAACGCGGGAGCGAGACCTCATTCGGAACAACAATCTCACCAGAGATAATTTTCGCTCTCAATGATTCAACGGTTGCTATAATTTCGTCCGAAAGCTCAGATCGGTTGTGTTCATCAAGCGCATAATCGACGCCTCCCTCTGCGAGTCCGAGATATCGGATGCCGCCCATAAAACTGCCGTCAATGGTTTCGTTGATGACTTCATATACGGAAGCCCCGATCTGTTTGACCATACTCGTCAGAACTGTCCCCGGTGCGAGGTGATTGCCGTTGGAATCAACCCAAATGACATATTTCCCCTGCTCTTGGGCGGCCTGGAGGACTCCCACACCGGATCCACCGGCAGCGGTATAAATGACATCAACACCGCTCTCATATTGGGTTAGTGCGATCTCTTTTGCCTTATCCGGTTGGTTGAAACCGCCTATATCCGCGCTGATATATTCTATGGAGATAACCGCCTCTGGATTGACGGCCTGCACCCCGGCGACATAACCGGCTTCAAATTCTCGCAATAAGGGCACGTCCACCCCGCCGATATAGCCAATTTTACCGCTCTCCGATTTTAGCCCGGCAATCGCACCTACCAGAAATGAGCCTTCGTTTGCTTTATAGTTGAGTCCTGCGACGTTAGGAAGGTCAAGCCCAACATCAACAATTGCAAACTTGACATCGGGAAAGTCGGCTGCGACACGGGACAGCGGTTCCCCCATCTGAAAACCTGCGGTTATAATCAGGTCGGAATTTTGCGCTGCTTCTCTGAACAGCATTTCTGTTAATACGGGATCGCTCTCGTCTCCAGGGACCTCGTTGAGGTGGATTCCGAGTTCTGCCTCGGCGCGCGTGACTCCAAAATGGAGCGTGTCACAATACCCTGAATCCCCAACGCAATCGTTGGGATATATCATGGTGACACGGATTGGCGCTGTTTCTATTTCGTCTGGTGGTTCGGAAGGGATAAGTTCCTGAACTAAGTCACAACTACAGAGTAAAAGTAGTCCTAACAGCCAGAAGGAATATTTTTTTACGATGCTAAATTTTTTCATGTTTGCTCCTTTGTGGTTATACGAATCCTTGTTTCCTTGAAATGTTAGCATAAGTCATAGATTATCGCAAGGGGCGAGGTGAACGCGATCTGCCATTTTGAAATCGCCATTGTGGTTTTGTGGGTAGATGCTCATCAAGCAGCGCACGCATCAGCAACCTCCAGCGTCATCTTCAGATACGCGACCGCTTGCTCACGAGATACGGTTGGAAAGTCATCAAGGAATTTATTAAGCGAGTCCCCTGCCGTTAGATGCTGAATCAAACTCTCAACCGGAACGCGGGTGCCAGCGAAAACTAGGGCACCATTCATCACTTTTGGGTTACGAGAAACAATGTGTTCTTTCTTCATTGTGGAATTGCCTCAAATCAGATATAAATCCCCCCTTTCAACCGGTCTGAAATCGAAATTCGCTGATGTCCTTCCACATTACAGGATATTTTTTTAGATTTTGCATCAACCACTTGCGTTCATACATTTGCACCTGATTTGCACGACTGAATTGACGCGCTTCTTTGGTAAACTCTCGATTTGTAATGACCATCGGTCGAAAGGTCGTATCATATCTTTTTTCATAAAACGGTTTTGCTGCAACAATTTCGTCCACTGCCTCACTTCCCGGTTTCCCACCTTCTTTACGCTGTTTGACCTGTATCAGAAGATCAAACGTCTCTCCCTGATGCGAATGAGCGATGACATCCGCACCTTTGTCGCCTGAATAGGATGTTAAGCTAACACGATATCCCTGCCTTTCAAAAAGAGCGGCAACAAAGACCTCGAATGATCTGGGTTCCAGTCTGTCAACATCTTCTATCATCAACAATGGACTACTATCCTTTTCAAGTTGGGTTGGCTGCAAACGGTCCAGAAGGTCGCGAGGAGTTACTTCGGCTCGTTCCGTTGGGAAGAGTGTGCCTTGTGAAAGCTGGCGTTTTTGCTCTAGAAGTTCGTGCAAGATGACATCAAATGTCTGAAATTCAGGATGGGTCGCCATTGGTAGGTAGATATGCACGGGTCGTGTTTGTCCAATACGGTAGACTCGGTCACTTGCTTGATCTTCTTTGGCGGGATTCCACCAACGGCTATAATGAATGACATGGTTCGCTTCCGTGATATTGAGACCAACGCCAGCAGCGAGTGGAGACATGACGATGGCGTTGAAACCCGAAATGGATTGAAAACGGTCAACCGCTTGTTGACGGCTCATCTTCATTGAGCTTTCTTTCTGTGTACTTCCTGGGGTCTCACCATTGACGATAGAAACATTCTCCAAACCAAACTGTTCTCGAACGACATGAGCTAAAAGATGTTGAGTCTTTCGACGCTCCGCAAACAAAATCACCTTTTCGTCTGCACGAGCGATTTTTTCAAGGAGTTTTACCATCACCATAAGTTTTGCCGATTGTTCGATTAACGTAGGAGTAGGAACTTGTTCCCATTGAGAATCGGCTAATAATGGATGATCGGAGATATAGCGCAGCTGGTGCAGCACTTGCAGAATACGGTCACGTGATTGTACCTCTGCCGATTCACTCTCTTGTGTGGATTGAAGCGCAGCCTGATAGCGTGTCACCTGTTCAGGCGGCATCATCTCTTGACACTCTTCGACATGGATATGTTTTTCGGGGAGATCATTGAGGATATCAGATTTTAGTCGTCTTTTAAGATGAACGCCGATACGCCCCCGAACCTGCTCACCAAGGGCGCGAATGTCAGTTTCAGGATTCTCAAGGGGGAGGCAAAATTCACGGTTAAAACTTTTCGCGCTGTCAAGATAGCCCGGTGCAACAAAATCGGTGATACACCACAAATCCATCAATGAGTTTTCGACAGGTGTGCCCGTCAGCGCGAGACGAAAATCGGTTTTGAGTGCTTTCAAGGCGTTTGTCACGAGTGTGCCGGGTGTCTTGATTCGTTGTGCCTCGTCGATGATGATAGCTGCCCATGGAATCAAGCCTAAATCCAGTTGGAAATCACGGACGGTTTCATAGGTCGTTAGCACCAGATTGGCGTTTTGAAGGTGCTTGATATCGAGCCTCCCGCGTTGTCGGCGTAATTGTGGGAGATGTTTTTCTCTTTCAATTTCTGGAACATTGACAATAGATGTGTCGTCCGGGTCGCACTTGAAGGCTTGTAGATCCTTTCCGTACAACATGACGAAATCTAGCATACCTTGGTCAAAAAACTTTGGATATTCTGCTGCCCAATTTTCCAAAAGTGCTATTGGTGCAACGATTAGGTACGGTTTTCGTTGTGATTTTTGTAAGCGAAATTTCGCGTGATGCCATTCCAAAAAACAGAGCACTTGTAGCGTTTTGCCAAGTCCCATGTCATCGGCGAGCAATCCACCGGGATATTCTTTTTCCCAAAGTTGCTGTGCCCATGCCAGTCCTTCCTCCTGATGCGGCAGGAGTTTAAAGTCCTGTTTCAAGTTTGACGGAAACTCAAGCAGATGCCGAAACGGTTCTTCAACTGGAGAATCTGGCTCTTCAACGTAATCGGGATCTTCTATGTTTTCCTCAATAATTAAGACAATAGGTTCTAATTCCTGTGGACGTGATGGTTTCTTCCTGCGTTTAAGTTGCCGTTTGATAAAGAGAAGATGTTGTTCAATCTGGGTAACTGGAAGTTTTTTCCCTTCCCACGTCAGGTAGGTTTGATTTGCCTGTTTTGCCTTGCCAATCGCTTGCTGAAGCTTCTCAAGTTCTGCTTTAGTTTTAATCTGAATCTTCGTTTGTGTCTCGGTCCCATCATCAACCAAAATGCCGGGAATCCACTGACTTTTGTAGGGCGAAACAAACGGATGAACTCTCGGTTGATAAATACCAATTTCACGGACGCGCTCACTGAAGGAAGGAGTTTCATCCGTCGGATCCAGTTCAACAACATCAGGATCGAAATATGCCTGTGGCTCTTTTCCAATCTCCGCGAGTTGTTCACGCGAGACATGACGATAACGCTTAACAGTTTGCAGAGCTTCCTGCTGCTCCTCTTGAAAGAGTACGCGAGTTCGGCCTCCATCAGGTTGAGGCAGATTATACGTGGTTTCAGGATTTGGAAATTTGTCAAAAACCGCTTCAAATTTTTCGCTGTCAACTCCAGCCACATCAGGGATGATCTCAACAATATCGCCTGACTCCCGCAGGCGCAAGCGAACAGTTTTCGGTGCAACAACCTCCTCTTGATTCAGGTAACGTTCTAACTCAACTCCTGTTTGGTTTGCAAGTCCTTTGATTTTTGCAAATTCGAGCAGATTGGATTGAAAATTTTTGTCCGCCGCTTCCCGTCTATTAAATGCATCCAACTCCTCCAAAAGGACAAACTGCTCGTGCCTGAGAAGATAAGTCCACTCCTCTGTCAAACGCAATATACAGCCGATCCGCTCTGGATGCAACGGTTTTCGATCCGGTTTCAGATACTGATAATTGTACCGAAACGTTGGCTCGTTGAGTGTGCCGAATGAGCGAATCTCAAGATCGAACGGGTATGTCTCTGGCAAACCCAAAAGCTCCTGTTCAACAGAACTAAGACGACATACTTCATCAGATGGAAGGTGAATCCCCATGCCTGACGGTTCCGCTTGGCCATTATCGAGTAACTCCTTGAGCAACAGCCATTGTGCCTGTGCCTGATATGCCTCTGTTGGCAGATTGGCTGCGTATTCTGGCAGAGATAAGTGGTCCGACGGAGCGGTAAACTGAATGCCCGTTGGTGTTTCCTTCCAATTGAATTGTAGCGTTTTAGATTGACTTTTTTGGAATAACATCGTAACTACCTTACTAACCGATAACTTCGTAATGGCTCAATCCCTACCTCACTATTTATCCACGATGCCAATTTCTCTTGCCAATAATAACCCTCTGAATGGTAGTGACTCACGCGTTGTTTAGCCCATAGTTGATCCTTCAACTCAATTATATGATACTCTGAGTCACCTAATTGAAACGGAAGGTTAGCATTATCATAGATATAGCACGCTCCATCTGTGCTAAACTCGACAAAGGTGTAGTTGCCGATCTGAATGATGAAGGCATGATGCCAGCGACTACCACCTGTCAATGTGGCAGGCCGTCGTTCTTGGTAGTATTCAAAGGCTTGGGAGTCACTTCTAAACAGGTATTCAGCATTTTGACGCAACACCGGACGACAAAAAGAAATGTGTTCGAGATACGCCAGCCAAAACGCTTTTCGATAGGTAAATTTGTTATCGTCGCAAGCTTTGGCGACAACATCGAAGAAGAAGCGGAGATCCTCTTTTGTAATCCATCTTGTAAAAACCTGTTTTGCTTCATCGGAAACACCACGCCAACGCACAGTCCCGCCAGCGATTCGCGGATCACCCCATTCTCGAAGAACGTACGACTGTACAGGTTGCCGCAAATATTCAGATGCATCATACCCAAGATCCTCAATGAGTTTTGACAAAATGAAACGAGCCGTTTTATCATTATTGTGTTTCTCAGCAAATTTGGTGACATCCGCAACGGTCTCTCGGTCTACATGGCGATTGAGTGTGATATACGCCTCGGCAACAGCACCAAAATAGGAATAGCTGTGCGTATGGTCAGGCAATTCAAGATATTTCCATACCTCCGACAATTTTTCTTTTGAACGCAGCAGCGTCATCGCAAGCTGAGTCACGCCGTTCTGTTCGCAATACCACCTCATATTTGCTTTCAGCTTCTGAACAAATGTTCGACGCCCCTCGTAATTGGTAAGATGTCTTCTAACAAACGCACGTAGCTTCCCTGCATTCGGTGTATCCCATGCTTGCAACAGGGCATCGAAAACACCGAGCAGTGTGCTGCCGCTGGAAAGGTTTTCTATCATCCGAAGTGCATCATTAAGTTGTGATGTGTCCACAATTCGAGGCAATCCATCTTTGGAATAGGTCAACGCCCATGCGAGTTGGCGGGTTCGTCTGAGTAAGTCAAATTCCGCACGGAGTCTCCTGGTCCGGTGGGCATTGATAAAAAGACGATAAATTTGACGAAGATCTTCCCTATTGGCAGGTGCGTGCTCTGTATCACCGTGCCTTTGTGTAATATCCTCTAGAGTGTCAAGCGTTTGCTGGAGAATCTGAGTCGGTTGTAACGCACGTCGAGCGAATGCGCTGGCATTAAAATTGAATTGAAGTAGTTCTCTAGCGGAATTCACGGTTTCCCTCCAATAATTTGTCAAGTTGCTTTTCTGCGTTTGTCCGCACTCTAAACTCTACTCTTCTCGATTCAACCTCATCCTCTGCTCCATCCCGAAAGATTAACTGGCTTGAAGATAATCCGTTGGCAGTCAAGTACTGCCTTAGCCAATCTCTATTTCCCCTGATTTGGGGTATCTGAAGTACATATTCAAGAACACTTCTTGTCCTGTCCTGTGACAATTTCATATTAAGGATATACGCTTCCTCGTTACTGACTACCGTGGACCATTCGCTTGAGGTATGCCCCTCAATCCGAATTTCGGCGATATCATTGATATATTTAGGTTGTTTTAAGATTTGGACATAGCGTGGAAAGAAGTCCTCCAATATCGCCTCGAAAGATGGGCGGACTTCAGCTGCCCCTTGTTCAAATAGCACCTCAGGCTCTCTGAACCGAACAGAAATCTTTTCCCTATTCAGTACCGCCTGCCATGTCTCAAGGTCTTTTTCAAACTCTCTTTTGAGATCGAGATATAAATCTTCCCGTAACTTCATGTAAGTTTCAACAATTTCCAGTAGGTGCTTCTCTTTCTCTATCAGGCTTTCTTCTTTTTCGGTCAAATTCAACATGAGGAATGAGAGCAGAAGCACGAAGATCAGCAGCAACCCTGCCATCAAGTCTCCTAGTGAAAGGCTGAATGGGTTTTCATCTGTGAGTGTTTTGGATTTGGGAGATATTCTTTGCATTATCTACTATCTCACCGACGTGTTAGTCTTTCAATCATATCGTTCAAAATCTCAACATTTTCGCCGAGAGCTTCAACGCTGCCCGCAAGTGCTGTTGATGCCTTTGTTAAGTGATTGGAGAAGTCGCTAAGATACTTGTTAATGGAGTCGCGGGTAGTTGTGGTGTACTCATTCAAGCCTTTCTCAATTTCTCCAAAGATATCCTGCAAGCCACTGTCAATCGTTTGGAAGCGTTGCACAGAGTCGTTGAGAAGCCGTTGTGACTCCCCAAGCATGTTTTGAATCTGGGTCGTTGTTTCACGATTCGCTGTGAGGTATCTTTCATTTTCTTGATTGAACGCATTGCTCGCTTGTGTTAGTTGCTGCCCCGCGCTTGCAAGTTGCGTAGCACCTGTTATCAAGTGCCCTGATAATATCCTAGTTGTCTCGATCAATTGGCGCACGTTTGTTACGCTTGTGTCCATCTGTTCCAACATTTTCCTGCTCTTTGTCAGTGTCGCTTGTGAGTTTGTGATCTGTGCGTTGAAGGCTTTGATTTGATCGGCTTGTTGTTGTAACAGTGTGCTGATACTCTTTTCAGCTCCTTGAACGCTCTCACCGAGTCGGGTGGCAGCCTGATCAACGAGTTTTCGCATTTGATCTGTTGCTTCAGCAGAGGTTTTCGCTGTCTGTGAAGTAATTGTATCAATTGTCTGTTGCTGTTGATTGAGTGTTGAAGTGATTGACTGTCTTAATTCGGTAATTGCAGTTTGAAGGGTTTGGAGGCTTTGATTGGAAACCGCTTCTACTTCTACCATTCGCTGGGTCAACTGTTCGTCTGCCTGATTTGCTGCTGTTTCTAGTAGATTTCGTATATCGGAGGCAATTTGTGTCATTTCCTGATTTACCCTATTAGTCGTCTCAGACAAGCCTGACTGTTGTGTATCAATCATATTTTGAAAAGCTTGAATACTCTGATTGGAAACTGTCTCGATAGCCGCCAGTTGTTGCCCTAATTGCTCATCCGTCCGATTTGCCGCTGATTCTAATAATTTACTCATCCGAGTTGTCAGTGCCTCAGACTCTGTGGTAGTCTGTGAAACAGTGGAGGTGATTGACTGCCCTAATTCGGCAATTGTAGTTTGAAGGGTTTGGATGCTCTGGTTGGAAATCGCTTCCATATTCGCCATCCGTTGTCCCATTTGCTCGTCTGCCCGATTGACCATTGATTCCAACAGATCTCGGATATCAGCGGCGACTTGCCGCATCCCATCATTCACACTATTGGTTGTCTCAGACAAACCAGCCTGCTGTGTATCAATCGCGCTTTGAAATGCGTTGAGCATTCCGTCAAGCCTATTTCTCATTTGTTCTGTCTGTTCTTCCGACGTTGCAGCCAATAGACTACGGGTCTGATCAATCTGTTCCTGGACACCGGCTATCATCTGTTCCATCTGACCGGGTAAGTTCATCAAACTTTGACTCGCATTGTCAACCGTTCTTGCAAGGTTTTCCATTTGTGCTGTTGCTGTCCCTGAAAGCGAATTTTGGAATTCTTCAACCAATTGTTGAATGGCATCTGTGGAAGATTCTTCTTTTTGCTCGCGCAATTCTTCGACGGTTTCGTTCAATTTATCAAGACTTGGTGCCAATTGCTCTACCATCGCATTGCTGAAGGCTTCGGGGGCATTGTGTAGTTCCTGAATAATCTCTTGTCTTCCCTCCGCGTTCTGGTCGTGCAATTGCGTCAGACTCTGGTTCAAATTCTCCAGTCTTTCGGACATAATACTATCCATTGCAATTTCAATTTTATTTGCCAAATCCACTGAAAATGATTTGAGTGCTGCTGTCTGTTGTGCGAGTTCATCTTGTTGACGCATTGCGATCTCCTCTGCCCTTGTCAGCGTAAATACCTGATCGAGGGAGCGTTGCAGATCCGCAATCGCCCGACTTACTCTACCGATACCCCACTTCTCTAATCCGTTAAACAAGAATGAAGCTAGCATTCCCCAAACGGAGGTCACAAATGCAGTTGATACTCCCGATAGGAGTTCTTTAATCGCTTCCCGAATCTGATCTGTATTTGTGAAGTCAACATCGGAAAAAGGTATTAGTCCCCAGACCATACCAACAAAAGTGCCAAGAATCCCCAATCCGACCAACAGGGCAGGTACACTATTCCAAAATCGAAGGTTCAAATGTTGATCCAATAGGCGTTCTTCGCTAAAAAAAAGCGATGCCTCGTCCGTTTTATATACAATCTGATTTTCATTGTGGCTTCGTGTAATGAGTGAATCCTCAAATTCCTGCCACGCGTCAGCAAGTTCCTTGTTGCGATTAAATTTCTCCGTTAATTCCTGTTTAATTGAAGGTTGAGCAGGTCTGCTGTATTGAAGCGTTTCTTTCGTTAAACTGTAAATTAACCTGCGTCGACGGAAAGTTTTTACCCAAAACCAAATTCCCGATACGATAGCACATAAAATAATGACGGAAATAAAACTGTCTGTGATCCAGTTGATGGGGCCCCACCACCAAGGGAGCAGTAGGTTAAGAAATTCATTCATATTAGATATCTCCTGACTATCTAAATTTCAAATCTATACAGTGATTGTGTTTACGTCAAAATAGAGAAGGAGCTTGTGCCCCTTCCCTAAGTGACTGTGGGGTGTTCATAAATACCTTTCCATGCGTCTATGCCTCAGTAGAAGGATCTCCTGCCCACAGTGGGAAAGGCTTCCTAGCCTCGATGTGAACTCTCAAATACTACTTCGGTGTGATTCAGTCAATAATCCGTACAATCTGCGCCAGCCGTTTAATCAGCGATGCGGACAAATGACACATGTCGCCCCGCTGGGGCTTTAGGATATTTGTTTATCCGTGTTCTATAAACATGTCGCCCCGCTGGGGCTAAAGGCACTCATGCCCCCCATCACACTTCACGCCTTCTATCCTGAAAATCCTTCAATCCTGTAAATCCTGATTCAGACAATAATTATGGGCATCTCTCAAATTGGTCTAAACCTCGCTTCGGACATCTATCTTGCCAGTCACCACTTCAGAGATGAGGGATTGACGGTATTCTCGCAAGAGCTCGACTTTTCGCCCCTCTATGGCTATCAGTTCGTCAATCTGTCCCGTCTTGCGGTCAAGGAAGTCTACGATTTGGGCCTGTTCCTGATCTGAAGTCATGGGAATTTGTGCGTTCAGAATATCATCAACGGCCGTTCGTGGCATTTTCACCCCGTAAGATATAGAATTGCAGTATTCAATGAAGCGACTATGATAGCATCAAATAGAAAAGGTATTTACCCATACGTTGTAAAAAGGGTCTTATGACTATCATTTGGCCGAGAGAGTAGCCATCATATTCTGCAAAAACCACCTTGCTAAGATAGACGCGAAGTTTGTTAAATAACACGTCCCCAGCTTGGAATTTTACACCAACTGAATCATAGGAGCTGTAAAAGTCAAGGATTTTACCTGTTTCTGATTCAACATTCTCAGGGGAAATTTTTATGGCATCTGTCTCAGGAATTGATTTCTCGCTTATAACCGTTGCAATATATTTTATTTTTTTTATTTCCCAATGCGCTGGTATCTCTCCAATCCACTCCACCCCCGACGGTTTCATCTCCACATCTGGGTCAAGTCCCTTTCGTCACGGCCTGATTTATCAGGACGATGCGCTTTTCTTGCAGCAACTCTATCTGTCGTTCTTTGATGCGGATGAGTTCGTCAATCTGTCCTGTCTTGCGGTCTAGGAAATTGGCAATTTGGATTTGCTCTTGATATGAAGCCATGGGAATTTTTGCGTTCAGAATGTCATCAACATCTGTTCGTGGCATTTTGACCCCGTAGGAAATAGAATTGCAGTATACAATAAAACGACAGGATAGCATCATATAAAAGAGATATTTACCTGTGTCTTGTACAGAAGGTCTTATTACTATCATTTCACCGAGGGAGTAACCACTATATTCTGCAAAAACCACCTTGCTGAGGTAAACGCGAAGTTTGTTAAATAACACATCGCCAGTTTGGAATTTCACGCCAGCCGAATCATAGGGACTGTAAAAATCAAGGACTTTGCCTGTTTCCGATTCAACATTTTCAGGTGAGATTTTTACGGCATCTATCTCAGGGATTGATTTCTGACTTACAAGAGTTGCGATATATTTGATTTTCCCTATTTCCCAATGCGCTGGTATCTCCCCAATCCATTCCACACCGCTCTCTTTATATTCAGGATAACGTCTCATAACCCCAACACCTCACTCAATAGGCCTGTGCTTTTCCGTTGACACGGAGGCGCAACGGCGTAAAGCATTAAAAAACTTTGCGCCATTGCGTCCTTGCGTTAAAAATGGGTGCCCCGTTTCACACTTACTTTTGACATGAGCCGCTATCAATTCCTTATAATCCCAACCTCAATAGCAGTATCAAGGATAGGTTGGTACATAGAATTATCGGCAGGGATGAACTTCGCCCTCGGAAAAGCGTTAAGTATCGCTGGATCCGTGATGTCGAGAAGGGCATCCTGAACTTTCTTGATAAATCCTTCGCCATAGGTTTCGTCCACACTGCCGCGAATTGTCCAGTTATAGTCTGGGTAGCCGGGAGTACGCCAGATGACCTGCACCTTGGTTGGATCCACCTTGCCAGCCTCGACCTTTTTTAGCCAAACCTTGAAGTTCATCGCCCCGACCTCATAGCTACCGGCTTGAACCAGAGCGAAGGTTTTGGAATGGTCGCCGCTGAAGCCGACGCGCTTGAAAACGTCACGGGGTGCCTTCCCTTCAAATGCCTGTCGAATGAAATGTTCAGGCATGAGCCGTCCTGAAGTGGAGCCCTTAGAGCCGAAGGTGAACGTCTTGTCAGCGATGGCTGTCGGAAATTTTTCAGAAAATGACAGTCCTGTACTAGTATTGGCGATGAAATAGCTGATGAAATCAGGATCTTCTGCGCCCTGTGCGATAGCGACTGAGTTCGGAACTGCGAGGCGGGCTTGGACGCCTGACAACCCACCAAACCAAGCCAACTGAACTTCGTTGTTCTTGAACGCCTGAACCGATGCACTGTAGGATTTCACGGGTATGTACTTCACCGTGATGCCCAATTCCTCCGAAAGGTAATCGGCTATCTTGTCGAAACGCTCTTGCAGTTGAGTCGTATCCTGATCCGGAATGGCGGTGAACGTAAAATCGGCACCCCATGCCGATACGGTGAATAAGCTAGCAACTAACAATAATGTAACGAATTGATGATATACTCTCAAAACAGATTTCATTTAGATATTTTTCCTTTCATCTAATAATTTTAACCTATTAGTAGTAGGAGAAATGAAGTTATACTAACCTTTCTCCATAAGTGCTCTGTCATTAAGCATCGCCTTTCAAATTGTGAATTTTATCGGAAACTGATGACGTTTCCGAATATGAATTTACGAATCATGTGCGTCAAGCGTAGAGAATTGACACACATGTCCTTGATGAAATTGTAACCATCAAATTATGTTATCACATCTGGGTAAGAAAATCAAAACGAATTATGCTGTCAATGGGGCTATTCAGTTTTCGGCTTTTTAATCACTTGGGGCGAAAAGTCGCAACGAGGGGATTGCTTGGCCAGTAAAGTATCGGGCTTGGGAAATCCCTCTCACAGGAGAATTAAATGACCCTAAGCAGCGATAGAAATCCCTTGACTTTGACTGACCGCTCATGTACTATGTCCAAATCTTAGGTGATGGGTGAAGGACTTGATCTATGAAAATTATCGCTGTTGATCCCTTTTATCTCAAAATGCCGCAGATTACCGATGCAGCAGACGGTACACAGGACACACTTGTCGTGCGTATCCAGACGGACGAGGGGATAACCGGATGGGGCGAATGCGACGCCTCACCGCTTGTATCGTTAGCAGCGTATTGTTGTCCAATGTCACATGGGAACATCATCAATATCCGTGAATCTTTGATTGGAGAAACTCTCGATAATCCCGATGACGTGATCCGGCTGCATCAAAAGGCGTTGCGTAACGGGCTTGATATTCAGCAGATTCACCACGCCTATAGTGGTGCGGACATCGCGTTATGGGACATCGTCGGGCAGAGGTTAGAAGAGCCTATCTATCGCCTGCTTGAACCCCAGTCCCAAAGTCATTCCAAGCTACCGTACGCCTCCGTCCTTTTTGGTAATACCCCCGAAGAAACATATCAGATTGCAGCGCAGTTGCGTGAGCAGGGGTATCGTGCTGCAAAATTCGGGTGGGGACCGATGGGAAAATTTGGGGAAGAGAACGATGTCGCGCTGGTTCGTGCAGCACGCGAGGGTATGGGAGAAGATGCCCAGATCATGATCGATGCCGGCGTCGTATGGGGCGAAGACTATGAAACGGCTTACGCCCGCGCAAAGCGGTTCGCACAGTTTTCGCCCACATGGCTGGAAGAACCGCTCGCTCCCAACGAAATAGAAGCATACATGGGGTTATCAAAGCAGAATCCGCCGGTGCCGATTGCTGCGGGTGAAGGATCTGGGACGTATCGTATGGCGGAGGACCTTATCCTACATGGCGGGATTCAGTTTGTGCAGATCGATGTCGGACGCATCGGCGGTATCACAGCCGCGTTCCGTGTGCGACAACTTGCCGAACAACATGGGGTTCAGTATGTGAATCACACCTTCAAAAGCCATTTAAGCCTCGCTGCTTCACTGCATGTCTTTGTGACCAATGAGTCGTTCGATCTGTTGGAGTATCCGGCTGAAGGTTCTGAGCTCGCTCAATGTCTGACGGTTGAACGGTTGGCGGTTGGATCTAATGGAAAGGTAGCGTTGACGGGCAAACCGGGGCTAGGTGTGCACGTTGATACGGACGCAATGGGCGCATATTTAGCCCCTGTGCAGATTCAGGTTGGTAACGAGACAGTTTTTGAGCCGGTTGAGCTCTGATGTTACCCTGCACAGCGCGAACTGACTCGACTGAATCTGATAATGGAGAAGAAGATGATTCCAAAATATCTAAACCCGTTGATTTTGAACCTTGTTATGATTGCCTGTGTAATTTTCGTTTCTTGTGGGGATGAGGGAGAAGTAGTGACACCTGAGCCGCCCGTCCCACGGCAACCGTCATTGGGTGAACAGATGCCTGAGCCACCTACCCAACAGCAGCCGCAACCGGTAGAACAACGGCCACAACCACAACCCGAACCACCACAAGTTGAACAACAGCCGCAACCACAACCCGAACCACCACAAGTTGAACAACAGCCGCAACCACAACCGGAGCCAGAACCACCAGCTGCCCTTCCAGGCCTGCCTGGTGACATAGCAGGATATAATCATTGGCTGAAGTTGAACGCTCAACCGATCCCTCCCGCACCGGGTGGCGACCCACATCGCGGAACGAAAAATGTCTATGTCAATCAAACGCGTGAGAAGATTGCTCCGAATGGTCAGCAGCAGTTTCCTTATCCAGATGGCACGATTATAGTGAAGGAAGCAACTCGTCCGGGTAAAGACTTTATTGGACTAGTCGCAGTGATGTGGAAGGAGGCAGGAAGCAATCCCGACGCCGGAGATTGGAGATTCGCGGAATTTCTGCGAGGTGCTTCGGACGCGGAGTTCCGCTTGGCTTTTGAAGGAGGAATCTGCATCGGCTGCCATTCAGGAGCTGACGCTACAGACTTCGTGTTCGTACTACTTGAATGATAGGCGATAGGCAAATCAATGTCTCTGTTTTTTTGGCGTTCAATTATACATTGAGGAGGTCCTCAATTGATCTACAGATCTCAGTTTGAATCTTTAATCTTTTTACTCAGCGCATTATTAGCTCTTTCTTTCGCTTCTGAAAGCACAGCGCGCCCGGAATTTGCAGCGATGGAGGACAAAGAATGTATCTTCTGTCACCTTGATCCGGCGGGCGGCGGCCCGCGCAACGCAATTGGACAGGTTTATGAAGATAACTACTTTGAATTTCCCGAAGGTTTCGATCCGGAAGCAATTATGAAGGAGGCGGAAGAGGTTCGCCAAAGACTTTCAACAGCGATCAACATTCGTACCGCTTATATCAAAACAACCCATGTCAATCTTGAAGGTCGTGCAAGAGCCACGTGTACCTCATGCCACTCGGCCGTTGATAGCTTCCTTCTGATGCAGGGCGAGCTGACCGTCAACGCACAAGCCTCGGACAGACTTAGGTTGACCCTATCTAACAATATGGGGGCGACCCTCAACATGTTTGCGACGGTTGATGCTATCCCCAAACACCTCTACGTCAAAGTGGGTCAATTCCGCCTTCCCTTTGGACTTAAACAGAGAGACCACAATATCTTGGTACATCAGGGGTATAACCTCGGATCACATAAACGGGATATCGGCGTCGAGGTCGGTGGCACTTACGGCAAGTTATTCTACAATACCGCTGTGGTCAACGGAAATCGGAGTGCTGGGCAGGCCACAGATAGCAACCAACATAAAGGGGTGGCTGCAACCGCCGGCAGTACGCTGGGACCCGTCCGGGGAGGTGTCTCCTTTCTCCTTGATAGAGACAGAGATCTAGATCGTGAAATGACCGCGGGAGCGTTTTTAACTGCCGCCCTCAAAAATCTCACCCTCGAAGGCGAATTCAATTTCGGAGGCAGTTACGACGACGATGAGAGTATCGGCTTCAGCAATGATGACATTATATCCAAGGGTTACTATTTCGGTGCGAAATATCGCGTGATGCCGGAACTGATGCTCTCCGGTCGTTACGGGCTGTTCGATCCGGACCGCACGGTCAAAGGGGATGGAAGCCAACGTGTGACACTTGCCGCACAATATATCTTTATGGAAAACGGTTCCCTTGAGCTTTTCTATTGGCTCAACATCGCAAATGATGACCGCGACACAGCGAGCACTGACCGCCAACTTGAGGGGATAGATCAGCTTATCTTGATGTCGCATTTTTGGTTCTGACGCAGTTGTAGGGAACGCAGATCTGCGTTCCCTACTACCAGAGATTTGATCTATAGGGGGGTAGGATGTCAACCGCGACTAGTACAATATTTGGGCTTATTTTTCTTGGTCTGGGGAATGCCTCCGTGTTTTTGATGTATAAACTGTGGGGCTATCCCTTTGACCGTGAAACCCGGACCAGTGCCGCACCAAAATCGCTGATGTTTGTCCACCGGGCTATTGGCTATGCGTATTTAATCCTTTACATCTTCATGATGTGGCACATGGTGCCCCGCCTGTGGAATTATCAGGTTGAGCTACCACCGCGTACCGTTGCCCACCTGATGCTCGGCATCACAATCGGCGTTTTACTTCTGGTCAAAATTTCGATTCTCCGCTTCTTCCGACACTTTGAGGAAGCGATGCCTTATATTGGGACAGCACTCCTGATATGTACTTATCTGCTGATTGGTCTCTCCGTGCCCTTCACATTGCGCGAAAGTGCATTGCGCGTCAAGAGTAATATCTTCAGCGATGCTAGTCTCCAACGGACGCATACGCGACTGCAAATGGCGGGATTGCCCCCCGATGCACCGCTTGACAAGCTGGCTACGAGGCGGAAATTGCGTGAAGGACAGGACGTTCTGTTGAGGAAATGCGTTCAGTGCCACGATTTGCGAACTATCCTAGCACGTCCACGCACCCCGCCGGATTGGGTGCGGACGGTAGATCGGATGGCACTCAAGCCGATGATAGGCGAACCGATTACCCTAGAAGATCAGTGGACGGTGTCCGCATATCTCATCGCTATCACGCCCGAACTGCAAGTTTCAGCGAAGGAGCAGCGGAAACAGCGAATGCAGGTCAGCCAGGCACAAAACGCTTTAACCGTTTTGACAAATCCGGATGAAGCGGCAGATGAGGTGATTGTAAATCCGGATGAAGTTGAGGAGATAGAGGAAACAACCGCGGAAGATACCTATGACCCAGAAGCTGCGAGGGAACTGTTTGAAATTACCTGCTCCCTTTGCCACGATCTTTCAGACGTTGATAATGTCCCACCGACATCGGAGGCGGAGACCACGGAGCTTATCGCTCGCATGATTGATAATGGGCTCTTCCTTGAAGAGGAGGATATCAGAATCATCGCTCAGTATATAAATGAAACCTATGTGAATCCGTAAAGTGGCTAGGGCGTGTTGACATTTGCGTGAGGTGTGTCCGTCATTTGCGGATAAGCATCCAATCGTAGGGGCGAGGTTTCCTCGCCCAACCCCTACAGATTGCTGTTCGGCCTACTGTAGTGAATTCAAAAAATAAATAAACACTTGCGCCCCCCGGTAGGTGCGGTTTCTAACCGCACCGCATCGGCACCCCCCTTTATTCTACCCCCCCTTAGTCCCCCCCGCAAGCAGGGGGGAAAGCAAGCGGGGGGAAATAGGGGGGCTACCCAACAGGAGACCGGTAGGTGCGGTATCCGAACTGCCCCGGTTTGGAGTGTCCCATTAATTCTAAGGTCCACTATAAATAGACACTTTCACCCCGGTAGGTGCGGTTTCTAACCGCATCGGTGCCGATTCATCGACATCCTCTAAAAAGTTACATTACCCTTGCGACCGATTGCTCTCCAACTCGGTCATCATCCGCAGGTTCAGCAGATGGGTCATGGTGCCTCCCGCGGCTGGGATTAATCGGCCTGTGTCGTATATCTTCATCGCAGCGACGGCGGCATAGGCGATATCTTCCGGTGTGCCCGGTCTAACCATAAAAACATATCCCTTTTTCGATGCCTCCTCGTAGTCCGGGATACGAATACGCGACAGATCTGTGTCGATAACGCCCGCCTCGATGCCGTTGACCTTGATCCCCTCCTCTGCCAACCGTCCTGCGTAGACCTTCATATCCATCTCTAAGCCCGCTTTGGAAATGCAGTAAGCGGCGCGGTTGTCAGACGCGAGCGAATCTGAAATGGATAGGGTATAAACGATACAACCACGAATCCCCTCGGCGATCATGTAATTTGCAACCCGTTGCGTCAAAAAGTGCGGTGCTTTGAGATTGGTCTTAATGAGGATATCAAAATCTTCTTCGGATTCTTCGAGGATGTCGGCGATCCGTGTAATGCCCGCATTGTTGACTAGAATGTCAACCCTGCCAAAGGCGTCCACCGCTGTATCAAGCAATTTCTGATGTTGCACAAGGTCACTGACATCCGCTTGCACGATAACCGCTTTTCGACCAAGCCTTTCGATTTCGCCCTTAACTTCCTCTGCCGCTTCACGATTGTTGTTATAATTGACAAGGACATCTGTGCCCTGCCGTGCGAGTTCAATGGCAATCGCCCTGCCGATCCCTCGACTGGAACCGGTGACGATCGCGCTTTTACCCTCCAGTGAAACGTCTGTTGCGAAAAATCCCAGCTCTTGTTCTACTGACATGCTATTCTCCTATTTCACGCTCTACGTTTTCCCGCAGCGGCAAATTGCGTCCCTCGTTCTTTCTGCTTGCTTTCCGCTTGCCACGGGAATTTGGCTCTGATTTCGTGTCTGCAGATCGATAGTAAATTCGTAGCGGCGTCCCGCTGAACCCGAATGCCTCACGGATACCGTTCATCAAATAGGCCTCGTAATGGGGCTGGATTTTATCTGCATGGCGAGCAAAAAGCAGAAAGGTTGGCGGTTGGGTCTTAATCTGTGTCATATATTTCAGAGAAGGGCGTACACCGCCAGAGCGCGGGGGTTGATGGGCATTTTTGAGGTATGCAAGCAGGTTATTTAACTCATGCGTGGGGATACTCGTTGAATACTCACGATGAATAGTGAGTGTTAGGTCAAGCAGCTTCATCACACGCAGGTCCGTAAGTGCCGAAACGAAGAGCATCGGGACATAGAATAGCTGTGGCATTTGGCGGCGAATTGACTTGACGAACTGATTAAAGGTAGAGTTATCTTTTGCAATCAAGTCCCATTTGTTGACGGCTAAGATACACGGTTTGCCCTGTCTAGCGATGTAACTGCCGATGGTTTTGTCTTGATGGGCAATTTCGCGGGTGGCATCGACGACGAGCCATGAAATATCGCTTTTACGAATGCTACGGATGGCACGTTGGACAGTTGATTGCTCAAGTTGGCTATTGATAGCAGATTTCCGACGCATCCCTGCCGTGTCAATCAACTCAAACGGTATGGCATCATGGGTAAAACTGATATTTACGGCGTCGCGCGTCGTACCGGGACGATCATCGACAATCATCCGATCCTCGCCGAGAATTGCATTGATGAGAGATGATTTGCCTGCATTCGGACGACCAACAATGGCAATTTTAATCGGTTCGGTAACAGCCTCGGGACTTTCGGTCTCTGCTTCCGGCATGGCGAACACAACTTCATCAAGCAGAATATTAATCCCCATGTTCTGGGCGCACGAGGTAAAGAAGGGGTCACCGAGCGCAAGCTGGTAAAATTCCGCCCCCTCGGTCTCTAACCGAGCGTTATCCGCTTTATTGACGACGACAAAAATCTCTTTATCCGTTTTTCTCAGCAGGTCCGCAATCAGCAGATCTTGCGGCATAATTCCTGTCTGTGCGTCAACGACAAACAGGATAACCGTCGCTTCCTCCAAAGCCACTTCGACTTGCCACTGTACACTGTTAATGAGGGGATCCTCCGGATCGAGATCTAAGCCACCGGTATCCACAACGGTAAAATAACCATCATCCCACTTGACATCAGCGTAAATCCGGTCTCGCGTTACACCCGGCTGATCATGGACGACAGCGATTCGCTCTTTCGCAATCAGATTGAAGAGAGAAGATTTCCCTACGTTGGGTCTTCCAACGATTGCTACGATTGGTTGTGCCATGAGTTATCCTCCCTTCCTTTAATGAATAAAGTTGCTCCGTCGTAAATCTTGCAAAATGAACTGTTCAATGGGTGTTTTCTGATTCATATGAATATAAGTCACACCGCGATTCAGGCAATAGCGTTTCAAATTTTTACAAAAACCATCCAATCGCTCGGTGTAACTCACGAGTGCCCCCTCATTGACAGTAATTTCTTTAGCCTGTCCCGTCTCTGCATCTGCCAACTGCAACTCACCCGAAAGTTGTGGGTGTATTTCTTCATTACTGAGGAGATGAATGAGCGTTAAGTCAAAACTTCGTGATAGGAATCCTTTAATGGCTGTCTCATAACCGTCCATATCCCAAAAATCGGAGATGATAACTCCAACACCGGGTCCCTTTATTTCGGTGAGGAAACGTTGCAAGCACGTTGTCAGATGTGTTTCTCCACCCCCAGTGATTTCTTCAATCGCTTCTGACAGCTTTGGAAACTGCGCTTTTCCGTACATAGAGGGGACGATAGGAGTCAGTTGATCTGAAAACGTATAAACGGAAACGCGATCAAAACTAATTAAACCGATATAACCCAGTGCCGCAGCAATCTGTTTGGCACACTCCAGTTTCGTAGGTTGTCCAAAATCCATTGAGGTGCTGTTATCAATCAGGATGAAGACTGGGAGGTCCTCTTCTGCGCTGAACAATTTAAGAAAGAGCCGATCCAATCTGGCATAGACGTTCCAGTCGATGTGGCGCAAATCATCACCAAGTTCGTATGTCCGGTAATCCGCAAATTCAACACTCGCGCCCCGGTTGAGGCTGCGACGTTCACCTTTGAACTTTCCCCGAAATACATTTTCAGAACGAATTTGCAAGCGAGTAATCTGTTTAAGGAATTTGGCGTCTAAAAGGGACATTGTTTTTCCACATCTAAACGGATTCAGAACGATTGAGGTTCTCATTATAGTGAATTCAAAAAATAAATAGACACTTTCGCCCCTCGGTTTCGATCCCGATTTATCGGGGCCGGTAGGTGCGGTATCCTAACCGCACCGGTTTGAAATGTCTCATTGATTCTAAGGTCCACTATAAATAGACACTTTCGCCCTCCGGTAGGTGCGGTTTGTAACCGCACCGCATCGGCACCCCTCTTTATTCTACCCCCCCTTAGTCCCCCCCGCAAGCAGGGGGGGACTAAGGGGGGTGCCTACCCAACGGGAGATTGGAGTGTCTCATTAATTCTAAGGTCCACTATAATTAGTGCGACAACGTACTATTTTACCAGACCCTTGCTTAAACTGCCAGACAAATGTCTTGAGTGTAAAAGATTTCCCTTGCCCTATCACGCTTTTCGTTATACCAAAGTTGTCTGATGGGTGCTACGATAATGGGTTTTCCCTCTCTATCAATCTGAATTTTGACTTGCAACTACCTATAAAATGTGGTATATTTTCCAAACCTTTTTGCAGCAAGTCCGAAAAAAGACGGGCGTAGCACGGCCCGGTTAATGTATTCCGATCAAAAATATCCGGAAGGGTGGGGAGGTAAATCCTTTGCCACCTTATTTTTTCGCCTTTTGTATGCGCCCGTAGCTCAGTTGGATAGAGCACCTGACTTCTAATCAGGTGGTCGCAGGTTCGAATCCTGCCGGGCGTGCCAAACCCTTTATGGTGGATGTAGCTCAGTCGGTAGAGCGCTTGACTGTGGATCAAGTGGTCGTGGGTTCAAATCCCATCATCCACCCTTCTTTCGGGGCGTAGCGCAGCCCGGTTAGCGCGTCTGCTTTGGGAGCAGAAGGTCGGAGGTTCGAATCCTCTCGCCCCGATTTATTACAAAGGCAAAGTTACTTTTGTGATATGGAGGGTATAGCCCGCTTGGCACATTCCGATAAACGATCGGAGAGGCAGTCGCTTTGAAGTTTCTCTGTTCGATTTGTAGATTAATAACCCTACTATATAAGGGTTGTGGTTTTTATCCTGCTGTAATAAAGTCAGCAAAATGCGTCCGTAGTTCAATTGGATAGAGCAATAGACTTCGGATCTATAAGTTGGGGGTTCGAGTCCCTCCGGGCGCGCTTTTCTTCTGCGCCGTTAGCTCAACCAGGCAGAGCATCTGACTCTTAATCAGGCGGTTGAAGGTTCGATTCCTTCACGGCGCACCATTTTGACGTGGGCGGGTGTTGGAACCGGTAGACAAGATAGATTTAGGATCTATTGGGGTTATCCCCCGTGAGGGTTCAAATCCCTCCTCGCCCACCAAACGCCTTTTCTGATAGAATCTGGAGGTCTACTTGAAGGTTGAAGTTGAAAAGCTGGGAAACAGTCAGGTACGTTTAAGCATCGAAATTTCTGCTGAAGAAATCAGCCAAGAACTTGAACGTAACTGCCAGGCTTTGCGAACCAAGGTTTCCGTTCCCGGCTTTCGCAAAGGAAAAGTTCCCCTAAGTATTCTTAAATCACGATTTGCAGAGCATCTCAAAGCTGAAGCCATCCAAAATCTCGTCCCACCTGCCTATGAACAGGCTTTGATTTCTGAACGGCTGATTCCCCTTGGCAACCTTGAGCTTTCGCCGCCCATGAACCGGATGAAGCTTAAAGATGGTCAGCCGCTTGCTTTTGAAGCAACGCTTGATGTCAAGCCCGATTTTGTACTCCCAGAGTATGAAGATTTAACCATTGATAAAGCCCCGCCAAATGTCCCTCGTGAGGAAGTGGAGGAGTATATTCAACGGTTACAGGAACAGTTTGCGACCTACGTTCCGCTTGAAGTGGACCGCGCTGTTGAGGAGAGTGACTCCGTGCGGATTGATTGGGAATGCCTTGTCGATGGGGTGCCAATCACCGATGGGAGCAAACAGGATGCCGATGTCGACATTGGCAAGGGGATGCTGCTGCCAGCGGTCGAGTCTGAGGTCATTGGTATGCGTGTGGAGGAGAACCGACAAGTTGAAATGGATTTTGATGATGATCACGAAAATCCTGAGCTCGCCGGCAAACATGCCGTGTTTAACGTAACGCTTCGAGCAATCACAGAGAAACAGCTGCCATCCCTTGATGATGAATTCGCAAAAGATCTGGAATACGAAAACTACGATCAATTGAGGGGGGCGATTTGGAATAATCTCGTCGAGGAGCAGAAAGCAATCCACAGTCATCGTCAACGAGAAGATATCCTTGAACAGTTAATCGAAAAAACGGCGATTGAAATTCCTGAATCTATTGTTGATCAGCATGTGCAGCAAACGGTTCAAAACATTCTCCTACGATTAAGGCAAGAAGGACAAACTCCTGAACAAGCAGGAATAGACATGGCAAAGCTGCCGACGGAATTGCGCGAAGATGCAATCAAGCAAACGAAGCAGGCGTGGATGTTTGATGTTATTGCCGAACGTGAAAATATTAGGGTCACGGACGATGAGTTGGACATAGAGATTCGGCGCATCGCCGAACAGCAAAATCGAGACCCTCAAAAATATGCGAGTCTGCTGAGGGAGAGCAATCGTTTAGAGGAGTTTCGAGACACGCTGCGGAACGATAAGGTTTACCGTCTTCTAATCCAGCGTTCTTCTGCCAAACAGTCTCTGATAATTTGATAATAAGAAGGCATCCCGTCAGGGTTTGAGGAGAATTTTTAGGATGAATCTTGTTCCGATCGTTGTGGAACAAACAAGTCGTGGTGAGCGCTCTTACGATATTTACTCACGACTGCTGAGAGACCGAATCATTATGGTTGGTTCGGTAATTGATGATAGTGTCGCTAACAGCGTCATGGCTCAGATGCTCTTTTTAGAGAGCGATAATCCTGACGCGGATATTGTGCTTTACTTAAACACGTTGGGTGGATCGGTATCGGCTGGGTTAGCAATCTATGACACGATGCAGTATATCAGACCTGATGTGCAAACGTGGTGCGTCGGGCAAGCCTACAGCATGGGCGCGGTTTTGCTTGCCGGAGGCACAAGTGGAAAACGGTATGCTCTGCCACACTCGACTACCTTGATTCATCAGCCTATTACCACAGGTATCAGTGGTCAGGCGTCTGATATTGATATTCATGCGAAAGAGATTCTTCGGACGCGCGAAGAGCTATACGCTATCTTAGCAGAACACACAGGACAATCGCCGGATAAAATTGAAGCGGATGCAGACCGCGATTTTTACATGACAGCCCAAGAGGCGCTCGAATACGGTATTATTGATTCAGTTGCGTCCCGCCGGTCTACTGAAGAAGTTGGGCGTGATGCCTAATGTGTATTGATATCAAACGATTCATACCTGCGTAAGGTGATATTGTAGTCGTCATTGAACAAATTTGGAGATTTTTATGCAGGACATTATTGATGCCCAGCGCTGCTCCTTTTGCGATAAGAGCCAAGAGGAAGTGCGCAAACTCATTGCAAGCCCTCTTGGATCGGGTGTCTACGTTTGTGATGAGTGTGTTGAACTATGCAACGACATCTTAGCTGATCTGTATGGGATAGAGGAGGAGGAAGAATACACTGAAATTTCAGATTCCTTATCTCTCCCGCATCCTTCTGAGATTAAGGCACAGCTTGATAAATATGTAATTGGTCAGGATGATGCAAAAAAAATTCTTGCCGTTGCTGTATACAATCATTACAAAAAACTACAGTTTCATACAGATTCAGATGTTGAATTAGAAAAAAGTAATATTCTGTTGATTGGTCCCACAGGGACAGGCAAAACCCTTCTAGCACAAACCTTAGCGCGAATTCTAAATGTTCCTTTCGCTATCACCGACGCAACGACACTGACGGAAGCCGGATATGTGGGTGAAGATGTTGAAAATATTATCTTGAAGCTAGTACAAGCTGCAGAAGGTGATATTAACCGTGCAGAGCAAGGAATTATTTATATTGATGAGATCGACAAGATCAGCCGTAAATCCGAAAATCCCTCGATTACGAGAGATGTTTCAGGAGAGGGTGTACAGCAAGGATTGTTGAAAATCTTGGAAGGAAAAACAGCGAATGTTCCCCCGCAGGGAGGCCGAAAACACCCGCATCAAGAATTGATTGAGGTGGATACTTCAAAGGTTTTATTTATATGCGGTGGGACATTTGTGGGGCTTGATAAAATTATCGAACAGCGGACTGGACACCAAGGGTTAGGGTTTGGATCCGCGGTTCAAGCGAAGAGCGAAAGAAAGATCCACGAAACCCTCTCACAGATTGCTCCGAAGGATTTAATTCAGTACGGTTTCATTCCGGAATTCGTTGGACGCCTCCCTGTCGCTGCGGTGCTGCATGACCTTGACGAATCGGCTTTAACCCAGATTTTGACCGAGCCTCAGAATGCCCTTATAAAACAGTACACCCAACTGCTTCATTACGATCAGGTGGCTCTGCATGTTGCAGAAGATGCAATCAAAGCTATTGCCCAAGAAGCCATCAGGCGTGAAACGGGCGCAAGAGGGCTAAGGGCAATCTTGGAAAACCTGATGCTAGATATCATGTATGAAATACCATCTTCTCCTAAACTGGTCAAAGAATGTATTATCACAGCGGAGGCTATTTTAGAAAATAAATCGCCTGTACTAGTTTATGAGGACGAACAAGAAGCTTTAACTGCCTAGCAAATTGATAAATGGACGAATTATTTATGACGCGTTACGTTCTACGTTCAAGGAGTTCATCATGAGCCAAGATTCGACCAAAGACCTTCAGGCTGATGAAGTTGTTATACTTCCGGTTATTCCTACTCCCGGAAAAGTTTTTTTCCCCCGTATAAGTACCCCTTTAAATGTCATTCGCAAGATGGGAGTCCGGGCGACAAAATACGCCGTGCAGGCAAATCAGGATGTACTGTTGCTTAATCAAAAAGACAAAGACGAGGAAAACCCGGGGGCCGATGGCTTTTATCGTGTTGGTACAGCCACAAGCATTGCAGATTCTTATGATCCACGCGATGGAAGCATTCGGATTGCAATTGAAGGTTATAGCCGCGCAATCGTGCTACGCTGCTTTGAAACAGATGGTTTTCTGCAAGCAGAGGTGAAAATTGTTCACGAGGAGTTGGGACAATCAAACCAAGCAAAATCATTGATGGAAACAGCGATTTCAGCCTTCGAGGAATATATCAAAGGAAATCGTCAAACGCCTGAAGAAGCGATGATGGTTGTCCAAAAAGAGATTGAACCGGGGTATCTTGCGGATTCAATTGCTAGCTTCACCAGTATGGAGGCGGAGCGGTTGCAAGGGGTATTAGACGAGATTAATCCGATTAAGCGACTTCAGATTGTCGTTGAATTGCTTCAGGAAGATTTAGAGCTTTTCAAATTGGACGATAAGATCAATACACAGGTACGCAAATCCGTTGAGCGGACGCATCGAGAGTTCTATCTTCAGGAAAAGATGAAAGCTATCCAGAAGGAACTCGGTCGAGGAGATGAACAGGGAGATGTTGATGAGCTGCGGGAACAGATTGAAGCGGCAGGCATGACCGAGGAAGCACTAGAAAAAGCTTTGAAAGAGCTTGATCGATTACAGCAGATGCCGCCGATGTCTGCAGAATCGGGTGTAATCCGCACCTATATCGACTGGCTCATCGCTTTGCCTTGGGACAAACAGACGGAGAGCGAAATTGACTTAGAGGGAGCGGAGAAAATATTAGAGGAGGACCACTATGGGCTCGAAAAGCCGAAAGAACGCATCCTCGAATATCTTGCTGTGCTCCAATTGGTCAAAAAACTCAAAGGCCCCATTCTCTGTTTCGTTGGGCCTCCGGGGGTCGGGAAGACCTCATTGGGTCAGTCAATTGCTAGAGCAACCGGGCGAAACTTCGTCCGCATGTCCTTGGGCGGCGTTCGAGACGAGGCAGAAATCCGTGGACATCGCCGGACTTACATCGGATCTTTGCCGGGCCGAATTATTCAAGGACTTCGGGATGCAAAATCGCGAAACCCACTCTTCCTCCTAGACGAAATCGACAAGATGAGCATGGACTTCCGAGGCGATCCGGCATCGGCACTGCTTGAAGTGCTTGACCCGGAGCAAAATGGGACATTTCGTGACCACTACTTAGATGTAGCGTTCGATCTCTCGGAGATTATGTTTATAACCACCGCAAATACACGGGAGCCAATCCCACCTGCGCTGGAAGACCGCATGGAGATTATCGAACTCCCCGGCTACACAGAATATGAGAAGCACAAAATCGCCAATCTATTCTTGATACCCAAGCAGATCGAAGCCCACGGACTCAAGGAGGAAAATCTCACATTCGCGGACGATACAATTTTTGACATCATTCACAGGTATACGCGTGAAGCGGGTGTCCGAAACCTAGAACGCGAAATTACCAGTATCTGTCGCAAAGTCGCTAAGGAGGTTGTAAAAAGCGGCGACACAGAGGTCAAAATTGATGTCGGTGTCGAAGATTTGACAGAATATCTCGGGCCTCCGAAATTTGTGCAAGGAAAAGCGGAGAAACAGGATGAGGTCGGTGTTGCTACGGGCTTAGTCGTTTCACAGGCTGGTGGAGATGTCGTTCCAATTGAAGTTGCGACAATGATTGGGGATGGAAAATTAAGCATGACAGGCAGACTTCAGGAAATTATGCGTGAATCTGTTCAAACGGCGCTCGGTTACATCCGCTCTCAAGCGGACTCGCTTAAGGTGCCGTCTGATTTTGCGTTCAATAAGCACGATATTCACATACATGTACCCGAAGGTGCGATTCCCGTAGAGGGGCCCTCGGCGGGAATTACGCTCGCTACTGCGATGATTTCTGCAATGACAGGGCAACGGGTCCGTAAGGATATCGCGATGACCGGTGAGATTACCTTGCGCGGACATGTCCTTCCGATCGGTGGCTTAAAAGAGAAGGTGCTCGCAGCACACCGCAATAGCATCAAGAACGTTATTATTCCAGAAGAAAATGATAAAGATATCCCCGATATTCCTGAAGAAATTCGAGACACTTTGCATTTTCACAAGGTCTCTGATATGAGTGAAGTGTTAGCTCTCGCTTTGAAGAAATCTGATTCGTCTGATGATGTCACTCAAGAGGGTGATGAGATAACTGAAGTGTTGGATTTACCTCTGGGGACCCCCGATGCGCCTCGACAAATTCCTACAGGTGAGCCGCCTCATTAGGCGTCGTACCGTTGCCAACTCAATTTGTAGCCGTGGACGGGTGCAGGTCAATGGGCACTCGGCGAAGGCTGGCAAAGAACTGTCTGTTGGCGATATATTATCAATTGACTTTGGGGAGGAAGAGCCCGCCGTGTATGAAGTGCTGGAGGTCCCTTCTGGCAATGTGCCGAGAGGGAAAGCCTCAACTCTCTACCGGCGAATCAATGGATCGAAAGACAGTGAGTAGATTCTCAGACCTCGATCGAAGATCGGGGTCTATTTTTTTGCCTAAATCAGGATAAACCAGAACCCGAGGAGAGAATATTGATATGAGCGATGCGAATATACATCATTATGACCTTATCTGTATTGGCAGCGGTAGCGGCGGGTTTTCAGCGGCGATGGCCGCCAAAGCCGAAGGAACGAAGAACATTCTCTTGGTAGAAAAACGCCGTGTCGGGTACAGTTTATGCACAAACGAAGGCTGCATGCCATCTAAAACCCTGCTCGCCTCCGCAAGTGTGAAGCGTACCTTTGAAGAGAGTCCCAATTTCGGTATTACAGCTAGCGACCTACAGGTCAATTGGTCAACCGTGCAGAAACGGGTCCGAACCTTAGTGGAGGATGATTTTTTCGCTGCGCGCAGAGAGGCGGTCCTCAACGCATCTGTCGATATCGTAGCGGGCAGCGCAAGTTTCGCCGATCCGCATACCATTCAGGTTGGAGATAACCGCTACACCGGAGAAAAAATTGTTATCGCCACCGGATCTGTGGTAGATATTCCTCCCCTGCATGGGTTAGAAGAGACGGGATACATCACCAGCGATGAGGCACTCTATCTGGAACACCTACCCAGTTCCTTAATTGTTATCGGCAGCGGCTATATCGCTCTGGAGTTGGGATACCTTTTCCACATGGTAGGGGTCGAAGTGACCATGCTAGTCCGCAGCCCGCGGGTGCTAAGACGGCTTGACCCGGATATCGGCTTTGAATTACAGGACCTGCTTCGGCGGGACGGGATGAATATCCTGACCGAAACCCAACTTCAATCGTTCACACGCACAGAGAACGGTAAGGAGGTACGCTTTGTTCAGGATGGCGAGGAGAAGGTGATCAGGGCGGATGAGATCATGGTAAATACAGGTCGCCGTCCCACGATAGATGGCCTAGGCTTAGAAAAAACTGGCTTGCTTCTCGGTGAAAAGGGTGCAATTGAGGTCAATGACTACATGCAAACCAATGTGCCACACATCTACGCGGTCGGAGATGTCACCGGCAAAGCGGGGCTAGTTTATGCCGCTACGATGGAAGGGAAAGTTGCTGGCTTACATGCGGCGGGCAAACGCGGCGTCAAAATGAACTACGACTTGGTCTCCAATATCATCTTCTCTCACCCGGAGATTGGCACGGTGGGGCTTACCGAGGCAGAGGCAAAGGCGCAGGGGCTAGATGTCATCACCGTGAAAACGCCGATGGAGGATATCGGCAAAGCGGTGGCAATCGGTGAGATAGAGGGCTTCGTAAAGATGATTGCTGAACGACCGTCAGGGCGCATCGTTGGATTACATATTCTCGGACCCCATGCGACCGATATTATGCAGATTGCGCTACCACACCTCTATCACAACGACACGGTTTTTGATATTCTGAATATCCCCTATCCGCATCCAACCCTTGGGGAGGCACTCAGTTATCCCGCTGAGGACATCGCGGATGAGCTGACCGCTGCCTAAAATACCGAAGGTTACTAGCCAGATAACTCCACAAAAAGCACCCACATCGGGTTATCCCCAACTGTGTAGGTTTCCAAAGGCTGGAGTTGACCGCTCTGTGGGTCAATCCGATAAGTAGCGAGTCGCCCCGCCCCTTGACTGCCGGCAAACAGAAAGTTCCCCGTTATGGAAATTCCTTTGCTTTATGACATCTGCATCATATTCGGCTTATCCATTGGCGTTCTACTAATCTGTCATAGATTAAGTGTGCCTTCGGTTGTTGGCTTTCTCTTGACAGGACTGATTGCAGGTCCTCACGGATTGGGTCTGATTCAGGTAGACCGTGAAGGCGAAATTCTAGCGGAAATTGGCGTCATTTTGCTGCTGTTCACCATCGGGATTGAATTTTCGCTGAGAAATCTGCTTCAGATTAAGCGGGCGGTGTTGCTAGGTGGATCATTACAAGTTGGATTGACACTTCTCGCGACATTTGCGGTGGCACGTCACTTTGGTCAGGTGCTCAACGAATCACTTTTTATCGGTTGTCTCGCCGCCGTCAGCAGCACGGCGATTGTAATGAAATTGCTACAAGAGCGCGATGAAACACGAACGCCGCATGGGAGCACGGCATTGGCAATCCTGATTTTTCAAGATATCGCCATTGTGCCGATGATGCTAATCACGCCAATCCTTGCTGGACACACGGGTGACATGAGCAATGCGCTCATTTTACTGTTGGCAAAAGCTGCGATGATGATTGCCGTGGTGTTTGTTGGTGCAAAGTACGTCGTACCGCTGATTCTATCACAGGTACTTCGAACGCGCAGCCGAGAAGTTTTCCTATTGAGCGTTCTCGCTATTTGCCTTGCTGTCGTCTGGTTGACATCGCGTTTCGGCGTGTCTTTGGCACTTGGTGCGTTCCTTGCCGGGTTAATTGTCTCCGAATCGGAGTCAAGCCACGACGCACTTGGCCATATCTCACCGTTTCGGGATGTGTTCACCAGTTTCTTTTTTGTGTCGGTTGGTATGTTACTTGACTTTCACGTGTTATCTCAAAAGCCGTTATTAATTGCGGGATTGACAATCGGTGTTCTCGTTGCAAAAAGCATCATTGCAGGCGGGGTAACCTCAATGCTCGGATACCCGCTACGCACCGCGATTCTGGTGGGGCTCACACTCAGTCAGGTGGGGGAATTTGGGTTTATCCTCGCGAAATCGGGGATCGAACACGGCTTGCTCAGTGACGCAAATTACAAACTGTTTCTTGCTGTTTCGGTTGTAACGATGGCTGCAACGCCGTTTATCATCTCGGCGGCGCCTCATGTCGCCGGTGGGATACTACGGTTACCGCTGCCAAGACGACTCGTGTCAGGATTGAGCCCCATCGCTTTAACGCAAAATGCCGAGCAGACGAACCATGTCATCATTATTGGCTTCGGAGTCAACGGCCGAAACGTCGCAAAAGCGGCGCGGGCAGCAGACATCCCGTATGTCATCGTCGAAATGAATCCTGAAATCGTCCGAACGGAACGAACAAATGGTGAGCCGATTTTCTACGGTGACGCTATTTACGATGCAGTGCTTCATCATGCGAACATCAAAGCGGCGCGAGTTGTCGTGGTAGTGATTTCTGACGACGCAGCCTCGCGTCGAATTGTGGCAGCCGCCCATGCCTTGAATCCAACGGCGCACATTATCGCCAGAACGCGCCATCTTGCTGAAGTAGAGCCGCTCTATCGTGTCGGGGCAAATGAAGTGATTCCAGAAGAGTTCGAGACATCCGTCGAAATTTTCACGCGGGTGTTGATGGAATACCTCATCCCCCATGATCAGATTGAACAGTTCATCGCGGAGGTACGCGCCGACGGTTATAAGATGTTCCGTACGCTGCCCAAGGAGGGGCCGCCCGTTTCCGATCTGAAGGTGCATTTTCCTGATCTTGAGATTTCGGTCCTATGGGTCGATCCGAAATCACCTTTTGTTGGAAAATCGCTGGCAGAAATCGCTTTGCGAGGGATATACGAGGTGACGGTCTTAGCAGTCCGACGGAACGAACGAATTTTAACTAATCCACATGGTGAACTACGGATTGAGTTTGATGACGAAGTTTATCTGCTCGGAAATCCTGAGAAAATCGCTCAGGTTTCCGATCTGTTTGATAACCCTGAAGGTCAAAACCCGATGCAAACGGATGGAGAGGGACTTTCATGATACTGAAGAATGAGAATCCCAAGTCCTTGTTGACCTTTTTCAGCTAGACCACTAGCCAGATAGCTGCACAAAGAGCACCCACATTGGATTGTCCCCAACCGTGTACGTTTCCAAAGACTGAAGTTCACCACTCTGCGGATCAATCCGATAAGTAGCGAGTCTCCCCGACCCCTGACCGCCAGCAAACAGAAAGTTCCCCGTCAGATCCACGTTAAACGCTCTCGGCGTTGGCTCCGTTGGCTGCCGTTCGATCGCAGTGAGCGCGCCTGTCGCATCATCGGTTGCGAACCCGGCAATACTATCATGGCCCCGATTTGAAACGTACACAAACTTCCCATTCGGCGTGATGTGGATCTGGGCACAGGAGTTTTCCTCATCAAAATCCTCCGGTAGCGTTGAGACTGTCTGAAAAGCGGACAAGGTGCCTGCCGAAGAATCAAAATTGTAGGCAGTTATGCTGCACCCCTGCTCATTTGAGGTATAGAGGACATCTATATTTGGGTGAAAAACATAGTGGCGGGGTCCCTCTCCTTCGCCAGCAGCAAGGACAGGGACGGAGGCATTGGGGGTCAGCGCGCCGGTGTTTTCATCAAATTGGAATTGGAAAATTGCGTTGGATTCACCGACGTGAGGGAGAAAGGCGAACTTATTGGATGCGTCAGTCATGACGCAATGCGCTTTGTTCGCCGTCTCGCGCCATTCGATGGCAGGTCCGCCCACAACCCCATCTTCGCTGATGGGATGCACCGATATCGCTCCGGCGCCGTAGTAGGCGGAGAGCAAAAAATTGCCTCTTCCATCTGTGGAGATGTAGCAGGGATCTGACTCAAGTGATACCGATCCGATGGGCGATAAATCGCCTGTGCTTGGGTCAATGCTGAAACTTGCGATTTCCTGTATGGAGCGGAGTCCTGCGTAAAGAAATTTACTCTCAGGATCGATTGCCAGCGGACCAGGGGCACCGCCGACCGGTACATCCCGCTGAAACGAGAGCTGCCCTGTATCTGGATTCAGGATGAAGGTCGAAATTTTGTTCTCACCTGCAATCGGAATATAAACGTAGTATGTCATCTCTATTTTTCCTTCTCTGAAAATATTTGTGATGCAAAACTTGGGTGAAATAATACATTATGGTGAATTCTAAAAAAATAGACACTTGCGCCCCTCGGCTTCGATCCCCCCGATAAATCCCCGATGATCGGGGTAAACTTGTAAACTTATCATCGGGGCCGGTAGGTGCGGTTTCTAATCGCACCGCATCGGCACTGTTTCCAACAGGGACTACCAAACGGGAGAATGGTAGGTGCGGTTTCTAACCGCACCGCATCGGCACAGTTGGAAACAGTGCCTACTAAACAGTAGAATGGTAGGTGCGGTTTCTAACCGCAACGGTTGGGAGCGTCTCATTAATTCTAAAATCTACCATAAAATTGCTACCTTCACTGCATCATTGGGCGTTAATGCTTCCTCAGTTAGTGGGAATGGTGTTCCTTCAAGCTATACGCTCTTCGGACGAGTTCCGGATCCTTGGCAAACCGCTTTGTTGCATCAATCAGATGATCGATATGTGTATGCATGTCCTTCTCGATTTGGGAAATCCGGTCCAGTAAGTAGGTTTCTTTGCTCTGATAAATCGCCTTTCTGATAATTGAAAGAAGATACATATAAACCGTGTCCGCTTCGCTCCCTTCTATCTCAATGGCAATCTCAAATCCCTCTTGGAGCGTAACCTGTTCTGAAAAAACTTGTCCCTCATATTTATCTAGGGCTTGCATAATCTGCTGGATAGATACAGGCGGCATTTCTGTGGCTGGTGTGTCCAATCCAAAACTTCGGGCGCACAGTGACCTTCCAAAATCGACAAGGATATAGTGTTGCCATTCCTCCGTGCTCATCTGCTCCCAAAACCGAGCCACCCGCTCATCAACATTTCCCAGCAGAAGGGACAGCGTTGCGTATAGTTTTGCATGTCTTAGTTCTATGTCTTGACATAAATTGAATACTTCTGCTAAAGTCACGGGAGATTTGTCCTTTCTCATGAATGTGGCGGAATCTACTAAACAGAAGTATAGCAGCATGTTGACGATTAAGCAAATAAAAGTACAATTAGGGCAGGAGAATAGAGTTCTGCTGTGGGAGGGATTTCCAAATCTCGAATGGTATGTCGGTAGATCTGAGCCGTAGGTTCTTACCTCAGTGCCGGCAAATTATCCCAATTGCATTCAAGGCAGAAGTAGTTCTCACCACCGATTTGTTGAACCTCCCTGCCACATTCTGGACATTCTGTTATCGTGGCAGGTGATTCTTCCTGATCGTGTTGCTGATGAGGAGCTTTGCCCTCGGTCTTTACGCCGATGTTATTCTGAACAGTATCAATGATCTCTTCGGGTCGAAGTGCTAACGGCGGAGGCGTACTGCCGGTGAGATCAATGAAATCGCTGTGATAGACGTTGATCTCATTGGCTGCGTTGACCTGACGAAGAAAGATTGTATACTTGTTTGGCGCGATCAGGTAAGCCTCTGTGTCTAACAGTTGAATCCCTGCACCCACAATGAGATCGTATCCACTGAAATTGATAAGACGGCGACTGTATCGGTTCCCCCTATTATAAACCTCAAACAGTTCGCGTACCCGTCTGGAAGATAAAAGGAGACAATATTGACGATGTAGATAGCGGTTTAGGCGGACCGTTGGCAAAAAGACTTCAGGTTCAGCAGCACCTCTCAAGAAACTTATAAACATCTTGTACGCATCGTTGGGGACCTCATTGAGAATTTGCTTCGTGAGGTTACGGCGTGTGCTATCTCTGAGCGCGTGCAGACGATGAATTTCCCATGAACGGAGCAGAAATCCAACCTCAACATCGAGTTCCTCATGCTGCGCCGGTGATGTAATACGACAGAGATGCATCGTCGCCTGATCTGTTGTTTTGATGGTAAATGGGGGCATGTTCATCGGATCAATCACTTCCGTATGGAAACAATGTCTGATAGCAGCTTAAGTTAGTTTACCATAGGGGCTAAGGCGTGTCCAGCAAAAATAGGGCTATTCAGTTTTCGGGTTTTTAACCATTTGGGTCGAAACGTCGCAACGAGGGAATCACTTGGCCGGTGAAGTATCGGGATTGGGAAATCCCTCTCACAGGAAAATTAAATGACCCTAGGAAAGTCGGTTTTTAAGTTGTCAATAAAACAGAAATCGGGTATACTTATTTTTTTAATGATGTAACTTTGATTGCCACCTCCAGAGAGCAACACAATTCAACAGAAACCTTTATGACGACGCCTGTCCTGCCTTCCAGACAACCGCCCGAAAAAATTACTTGGCGAACGATAATACTTTCACTGCTTTTCCTGCCGTTCATCTATGTTTGGCACATCGAGTGTGAAGCACTGCGATACACCTTCCCGACGCTGATGGCTCCCTTTTACAGTGTCGTTTTTACCATCCTAATTTTAGTTATAATCAATGCTCCCCTAAAAAAGTTCGCAGCCAAGTACGCCTTTACGGGCGGGGAATTGATATCCCTCTATGTCTTGATGTCGATGACGCTCCTGTTCATGTCGTACGACATGTTCCTGCCACTGGTCTCAATCATTGTCCACGCCTTCTATTTCGCCACCCCGGAGAATGAGTGGCGCGACCTGTTCTGGAAGTATCTACCGGAGTGGTTGACCATTAACGACCCGGACATTCTAATCCCTTTTTATCGCGGTGATGAGGACTTCCTTCAGTGGCGTTATATTCGTCGCTGGATAGAGCCTACAATCTGGTGGTGTTCCTTCACATTTATCCTGCTTTTTGTGATGCAGTGTATCAATACAATTATCCGTAAGCAGTGGGCAGAACAGGAACGGCTCGTCTACCCAATTGTCGAACTACCTTACCAGATCTCTTACAATAGTCGAAACTTCTTTCGCAGTGCCCCAATGTGGTGGGGATTCTCAATCGCGGCATTTATCAGTATCCTCAATGGGCTCCACCTCTTTCTCCCTGTTCTCCCTGAGATTCCGGTGAAACATTTCTCCTTAAATATGTTCTTCACGGAAAAACCGTGGACCGCCTTTTTAACAGGTGGAAGTGCAATTCTGGTCTATCCGTTTGCGGTTGGACTTAGCTTTTTAATGCCACTTGACCTGCTTATGTCATGCATCCTCTTTTTCTTCTTATACAAGATGCAAGCCTTCATTGGAATTATATCTGGGTTGGACAGTTTGCCCGGTTTTCCCTTCCCTTATGAGCAGAACATTGGGGCGTATACAGGGGTTTCAGTGATTGTGCTGTGGGGGACACGACGGCAGATATGGCGGGCATTGCTGCAGGCTGTTGGACGGAGACCACGTGAAGACGAGAACGAACCGATGCGATATCGGACCGCATTTCTCGGTCTGTTATTTGGTGGGATATTCCTCGTCTGGTTTGCGATGCGAGGCGGAATGGCACTCTGGATTGCTGTCCTGTTTTTCGTCGCACATTTTCTGACTATCGCCATTGCTGTCACGCGCATCCGTGCCCAGATTGGGCTTTCCATCCACAATACAACCTTTATTGGACCCCACCATAGCCTAGTCAGTCTGTTTGGTACTCGAAGGATTGGCGGGCAAAATCTCACCTGGTTTTCCCTGTTTTTCTGGTTCAATCGAGACAATCGAAGCCACCCAATGCCACACCAGCTTGAGGCGTTCAAACTTGCAGAACGAGGAAACCTTGATGTCAAAGGGTTGTCCCGTCTGATGCTGACGCTTATCATTATTGCAATGCCGCTGTGTATTCTGATGTTGGTGAATGTCTTTTTTGATCTCGGCGTGGATACCGGCAAAGTGGGCGGGCAGATCAACAGTTTTGGGGGACGTTCGTATCGCTTTCTACACGGTTGGCTCACGGCACCACGAAACGCGGACACCGCGCACATCATTGCGATAACCATCGGGTTCCTGTTTACTATTCTGCTAGCGGTGGTACGCGGGCATCTTTTCTGGTGGCCCATCCATCCCCTCGGTTACGGTGTTTCCTTCCACATGTACACCTTCTGGGCCGCGTTTATCGTCGCTGCTATTGCGAAATGGGTGGTGCTGAAATATGGGGGGATCCGCCTGTATCGGAGAGCGACTCCGTTTTTCTTGGGACTGATCTTGGGAGATTTTGTGGTTGGAAGTTTTTGGAATATCTTAAGTATTATGATTAACCGACCGACGTATACCTTTTATTACTAACTTGAACAACATGAAAGGGGATTGCAATGCCGAAAAGTTGTGATACGATGGTCGCGCTACCGAGCGCAACTAAAGAGAACCAAACAATCTTTGCCAAAAATAGCGACCGCCCGGCGACCGAATGTCAACCACTTGTGCAACGCGCAAGAGAGACCCATCCCGCTGATGCAAGTACAAAATGCCAATTTGTAGAACTGCCCGGCGTCACCACAACCTATCGTCATATCGGTTCGCGCCCGTATTGGTGCTGGGGCTATGAACATGGATTTAACGAACATCAGGTCGTCATCGGAAACGAGGGGTTAGCCTCTAAATATGAATTTGATTCCCCAAAGTTGATTGGCATGGAGTTGATACGGCTCGGTTTGGAACGCGCGGAAACCGCCGCCGAAGCAGTTACCGTCATGACGGAGTTGATTGCGAAATATGGTCAGGGGAAATTCAGCAACGATCAAGGGGTTCGCACCTACGACAACGGCTACATCATCGCTGATCCGACGGAAGCGTATATCCTCCAGACTGCGGGTCACGAGTGGGCGGTTAAACAGATTCAGGGAGCGGTAGGGATCAGCAACGTCTATTCCCTTGAGGAGGACTGGGATCGCCTATCTCCCAACGGTGTGGACGAAGCAATTGCACAGGGTTGGTGGACGGATACTTCAGCACGGTTGAACTTTTCGGAAGCCTACAGCCGTGAGGCAGACCGGTCGGTCGGAAGCGGTGCCATGCGTCGGGGCCGTTCATGTGCGGTCCTTAGTAGATATACTGGATACGTTGATATACAAACCATGATGGCGTTGTTGAGTGATCACTCCGACGGGAGCCAGCCCGATGAACCGTTTCAAACGGAAATTACGGGCGGGCCCTCCATCTGTGTTCATCATGATGATAAGGGAGAGGGTGGCAATACCGCTGCAAGTCTGGTTGCACATCTCTGCGCTGATGGTTCGCGGTTGCCTATCTATTGGTGTAGCTTCTATTCACCCTGTCTGGCTGTTTTTCTGCCGATGTTTATTGAGGGGGAACTGCCACAGGTCTTAGCCATTGGTGATGATACCCCTTCGGATAACAGTCCGTGGTGGCTCTTTCGCCAACTCAGTCTCAAACTGCGTTTGGAAGAGCCGGGACTGATTCCAACTGTCCAAGCAGAATGGCGAGAGCTCCAAACCCAACTGTTCACGACCGCTTATGAAATAGCAAAAGAGGGTAAATTCCTCATTGAACGGGGATGCGAAAATACCGCCAATCAACTCCTGACGCGATATATGGCGGAGAATGTGGAGACGATGTTGGAAACGGTTCGGGGGATATTATCAGATGTTGGGCAATCCATTGAAATGGCTGCGGATTGAAACATCCCGCCGCTGAAAGGAAAGTGAGCTATGGTAGATCGTTCAATTATTCCACAACAGTTGAATCCTGAACTCAGTCCTGAGTTAGCGCAGGAGGTCGATTTTTTCCTAAAGTGGGGTTATCTCGTTATAGAGGAAGCCATCAGCCAAGAACAGGTGGAAGCCCTTCGCGAGGCGTTGGATGAGACCTTTGCTAGGAAGGGTGAGCAGTTTACCCACCAGCTCTTAGAAGAGGATGACCGCTTTACATTTCTTTTGGATAACCCGCCGGTGCTTACACGCATGAAAGCCATTCTCGGCAACTGCGTTCAACTCCATAGTGCGACCGCTCGCGTGACGCAGCCGGGTGAGCCGGATCAGAACTGGCACCGTGATGGACCTTGGCCCATGGCACCGGAAAACACACCTTATGGCAGTATCCCCGGTCAGATAAACTGCGGCTATTTTCTCGACGAATTGACAATAGAGAATGGACCTATTGCGATTGTACCCGGCAGCCAACGGGTGCCTTTCCGGCCGCCTGAAGGGCATCCACATTTCCCCGACGAGAAACTTGTCCTCGCTACGCCGGGTCAAGCGGTTATGTTTGACGGATGGATTTATCATCGTGGTGTTGCCAACAACTCTGACCAGCGACGACGGGTGTGTCTGATGTGCTACCAGAATTCGTGGATGAAATCCCGCGAGCCATTCGATGGTCCCCGTGTCACAAAGCTGATTGAAAATGGTACACCGGAGCAGCAGCTTCTCCTCGGTGGGATACCCCGTTGGTAGGGACTTATACGACTTGTTACATAAGACGAAAAGCCAAAGTGAGTTGAAAAAACGAAAAAATAACGTTTTACGCACCAAAATGACAAAGTTGTTTCCATGTCAAACTTGAGGGTTTTATCATGGTCAAACTGTAGGGGCAAGCCTTGTGCTTGCCCTTTTTTATTGTTTCTTGAAAATCTTGTTATTGCTAGTCGGAGTGACAGGTTTCCTCACCTGTCAATCTCGTCTTTGTTTTAACCTCAGCCTTCCTATTTGTTTGGCACGTTTGTTATTAACTATGAGAATTATAGTGAATTCAAAAAATAAATAGACACTTTCGCCCCACGGTAGGTGCGGTTTCTAACCGCACTGCATAGGCCCCCCCTTTATCCCCCCGCTTGCGGGGGGGACTAAGGGGGGGTGCCTACCCAACGGGAGATTGGAGTGTCTCATTAATTCTAAGGTCCGCTATAAACTCTCACTGATTGACCTGTTTTAGACGCGCCCACACTAGGGTTGTCTTTCTATGAATGAGGCGTCGCGCCGGAGCTGCGACAACTGACGAAATGCGTTCTGTCCGTGTCGAAGTTACCAGCAAGAATCCGTTACCGACTTTTTTCAACATCGCTAACAGGGATAAGCGACACGATGCTTGGCGGAATGTCATTTCAAGTGCTGGAGAAATTTCCGGTTTCAATCTCAGAATTGAGAGTCTTGTTATTGAGAGGCGCAAGTGTGCACTTACAGTGGCATCTACACCGCGTTTCAATCTCAGAATTGAGAGTCTTGTTATTGAGAGCCAAAGCGGAAGTGACGCTGGAGACCGCATCAATCGAGTTTCAATCTCAGAATTGAGAGTCTTGTTATTGAGAGTCAGTTTCAAAGCTACCTGACCGATCTGATGCAAGTTTCAATCTCAGAATTGAGAGTCTTGTTATTGAGAGGCAAAGCGTGAAGTACCGCAGCATCAGATAGGGAGTTTCAATCTCAGAATTGAGAGTCTTGTTATTGAGAGATCTGCGGACGTCGTCCTGAGTATTATCTCTCACCTACGTTTCAATCTCAGAATTGAGAGTCTTGTTATTGAGAGCCCGTTCTAACAGTGATGATACGCTCTATAGTTGTATGTTTCAATCTCAGAATTGAGAGTCTTGTTATTGAGAGGCAGAAGAGTGCCATGAGTCCCGCTTCCGCCCGCATCCAAGTTTCAATCTCAGAATTGAGAGTCTTGTTATTGAGAGTCGCAGTGAACGCGCCATCTACTAATACTCAAGAGTTTCAATCTCAGAATTGAGAGTCTTGTTATTGAGAGGGTATACGTTGTGCACCCGTTGTCGAATACGGCATATGTCTGTTTCAATCTCAGAATTGAGAGTCTTGTTATTGAGAGCCAATCGCTCACCATTTCTGGTGGCGTAAAAATTGCCTGTTTCAATCTCAGAATTGAGAGTCTTGTTATTGAGAGACGTCCGCACCCAAACCATCAACCCCGATAACAACTTTATGTTTCAATCTCAGAATTGAGAGTCTTGTTATTGAGAGTCACCTGCCGAACTGACTTCATCGAATCGTTTCAATCTCAGAATTGAGAGTCTTGTTATTGAGAGCCTGTTGACCCCGTGCAACTGGCGATGAAAATAACGTAGTTTCAATCTCAGAATTGAGAGTCTTGTTATTGAGAGGCAATCCAAGCAACTGAGCAAGCTCGTCGCAGGCATCGAAAGTTTCAATCTCAGAATTGAGAGTCTTGTTATTGAGAGTCAGTTAATTTACCTTGGAGAAATGATCCCCATGCCAGTTTCAATCTCAGAATTGAGAGTCTTGTTATTGAGAGCTGTTGGCTTCTATGATTCGTGTCTTATGCTTAGGTTTCAATCTCAGAATTGAGAGTCTTGTTATTGAGAGGCTAAGTCCGGACATTGCGGCGGGTTTTATGAAATCCGTTTCAATCTCAGAATTGAGAGTCTTGTTATTGAGAGACCAATCGCGTGGCTCTTTCATTGCCTCGCGGTGTTGTTTCAATCTCAGAATTGAGAGTCTTGTTATTGAGAGGCTAGAGCGAAGCTTCGTGAAGCGCTACAGAGTTTCAATCTCAGAATTGAGAGTCTTGTTATTGAGAGACGGAAGCCAATCGGACTTGCGAATGGGTTTCAATCTCAGAATTGAGAGTCTTGTTATTGAGAGAGCAACCATTTTTATGCTGCTTGCCATTGTTGGTTTCAATCTCAGAATTGAGAGTCTTGTTATTGAGAGAGGCGGTGCGTTCTTTCAGGAGTTGGTAATTGTTTCAATCTCAGAATTGAGAGTCTTGTTATTGAGAGAAGGCGACAACGCCGGGAAAGATTTGGCAGTGTCATTGTTTCAATCTCAGAATTGAGAGTCTTGTTATTGAGAGAGAGCAACCACAATCCCAACATTCTCTCGTCTGGATGTTTCAATCTCAGAATTGAGAGTCTTGTTATTGAGAGCGGCGTAGAGACGGAAGGCGATGCATGCCAGCATTTCCAGTTTCAATCTCAGAATTGAGAGTCTTGTTATTGAGAGCATGACGTAATTTGCGATTGAGTCCAGCCGTGAGCGTTTCAATCTCAGAATTGAGAGTCTTGTTATTGAGAGCAACCTATCAAGCGGATAGACCTTACGATTCCACCGGGCTCAAGTTTCAATCTCAGAATTGAGAGTCTTGTTATTGAGAGACGGTTACCTGCGACCTTTTCAGAATGGCCTATTCCGACCGTTTCAATCTCAGAATTGAGAGTCTTGTTATTGAGAGATTGATCTGAGGATGCAGGAATTTCTTAGCCCGTTTCAATCTCAGAATTGAGAGTCTTGTTATTGAGAGCAACCTATCAAGCGGAAGACCTTACGATTCGCAGAAAGTTTCAATCTCAGAATTGAGAGTCTTGTTATTGAGAGTTTGCCGCTGGTTCCTCAAATCAAGTTTCAATCTCAGAATTGAGAGTCTTGTTATTGAGAGTCGAAAAAGAGGCTTACGCATCGACACCCGCGATGGCTTTAATGCGTTTCAATCTCAGAATTGAGAGTCTTGTTATTGAGAGACCCAAATCTCGCCATCGTCCGGATGCGTCTTGACCCTGTTTCAATCTCAGAATTGAGAGTCTTGTTATTGAGAGATCTACCCTGCGTGCAGAAGGAGATTTAGGATGATAGTTTCAATCTCAGAATTGAGAGTCTTGTTATTGAGAGTCAGACGGGAATGTTAGCTGTTACTGCCAAGGTTTCAATCTCAGAATTGAGAGTCTTGTTATTGAGAGCTCGGCTTGCTCCTTGCGAAGTCTCATCACATAGCAGTTTCAATCTCAGAATTGAGAGTCTTGTTATTGAGAGTCGCCCCACAACAACGAAAGGAACTAATGATCGTTTCAATCTCAGAATTGAGAGTCTTGTTATTGAGAGGTGGCATGCAACTTATCCCAGACGCCCACCCAACTCAAGGTTTCAATCTCAGAATTGAGAGTCTTGTTATTGAGAGCATGTCAGGGTGGCGCAAATGCGACGTCGGCGGTCTCAATAGTTTCAATCTCAGAATTGAGAGTCTTGTTATTGAGAGCCTTAATACGCTCTAACGATAAAGAGAAGTTTCAATCTCAGAATTGAGAGTCTTGTTATTGAGAGTTTCAATCTCAGAATTGAGAGTCTTGTTATTGAGAGCCGTTCGCAATAACACTGAGGGAACGGTCGATTGTTTCAATCTCAGAATTGAGAGTCTTGTTATTGAGAGGAATCAATCGGTTGATCGGTATCGGGCTGCAACGTTTCAATCTCAGAATTGAGAGTCTTGTTATTGAGAGACAAGTCGGCGGTGAACAGTCGCGAGCTTGACAGTTTCAATCTCAGAATTGAGAGTCTTGTTATTGAGAGAATACTTAGCCCCAAGTGTTAATCCTGCCACCAATAGTTTCAATCTCTTGAGAGTCTTGTTATTGAGAGCACCGTCGCATAATGCAACAGAGATACGTTTCAATCTCAGAATTGAGAGTCTTGTTATTGAGAGTTAAGCAATTCCGCAGCGGATTGACTGATTATGAACGGTTAGGTTTCAATCTCAGAATTGAGAGTCTTGTTATTGAGAGGCCTGTATGCGAGTGTCAGCGAGCCTGCATTATTTACGTTTCAATCTCAGAATTGAGAGTCTTGTTATTGAGAGAAAGCCGTTGTCGCGTTTCCTCGCGTATGGCAAGATCCAGTTTCAATCTCAGAATTGAGAGTCTTGTTATTGAGAGTGAGAGATTTACCTCGTTTCAATCAGAATTGAGAGTCTTGTTATTGAGACCTAACATGCCAGCACACACGGGCACCGAGTTTCAATCTCAGAATTGAGAGTCTTGTTATTGAGAGTGGCTCAGCAGCGGTGTTTCAAGGATAGGCATGATGTCTGTTTCAATCTCAGAATTGAGAGTCTTGTTATTTGCAAAGAGGCTTGCCCGAAAGTTTCAATCTCAGAATTGAGAGTCTTGTTATTGAGAGAACGAAAGCCATTGCGGATGTTGTCAGAGTTGTTTCAATCTCAGAATTGAGAGTCTTGTTATTGAGAGCAACGGCCGCTTTCAAGCGGATCGACAACAGTATGCGTTTCAATCTCAGAATTGAGAGTCTTGTTATTGAGAGAGGGGTATAAGCACTGTGACGTTTCAATCTCAGAATTGAGAGTCGCCGACACCGTGCAGTCCTTATATGAATAGTTTCAATCTCAGAATTGAGAGTCTTGTTATTGAGAGGCGAATCTGGTGCAGCGGATTGCTGGCAGGTATGCTAGTTTCAATCTCAGAATTGAGAGTCTTGTTATTGAGAGCTTATCAGAGGGGTTGGGGAGGGCTGAACATTCCCCCATGTTTCAATCTCAGAATTGAGAGTCTTGTTATTGAGAGCTTAGAAGCTAGCCGGATTTTATTGCTGATTTTCTGTTTCAATCTCAGAATTGAGAGTCTTGTTATTGAGAGAACGATGAGCAAGCGCGTTTCAATCTCAGAATTGAGAGTCGTTATTGAGAGTAGAGGGTAAGCATCTCGCAGAAAAACGTTTCAATCTCAGAATTGAGAGTCTTGTTATTGAGAGTTAATGAAATTTGATAATAGGGCAGTGATCGTCAAGCTAGTTTCAATCTCAGAATTGAGAGTCTTGTTATTGAGAGTTCCCCGCAGATGTTTTCAGGCCGACGATTGTGAGTTTCAATCTCAGAATTGAGAGTCTTGTTATTGAGAGCAATGTTGACAGTGGTGAGAGCGTTGCAGGAATATGTTTCAATCTCAGAATTGAGAGTCTTGTTATTGAGAGCGACTTTGAGAGAGTTTCAATCTCAGAATTGAGAGTCTTGTTATTGAACTGTCTAAATCCCAATGGAAGTATGTGGTTTCAATCTCAGAATTGAGAGTCTTGTTATTGAGAGCAGTCGGGAGAGCAAACGCATCGCCCTAGATGTTTCAATCTCAGAATTGAGAGTCTTGTTATTGAGAGAGAATCGAGGGACCGAACTGCGTTTTTTCTGTTTCAATCTCAGAATTGAGAGTCTTGTTATTGAGAGCTCGGTCTAAAAGATTTGAGAGGTTTCAATCTCAGAATTGAGAGTCTTGTTATTGAGAGGACCATTGCCAACCTGACAGAACCACGGCATCCCGTTTCAATCTCAGAATTGAGAGTCTTGTTATTGAGAGCGAGCGAGAATTGTTTCGCCCACCTGCTTCAGATTGTTTCAATCTCAGAATTGAGAGTCTTGTTATTGAGAGTCGCCAATACCAACGTGGTTATCCAAATTAGGCACTCGTTTCAATCTCAGAATTGAGAGTCTTGTTATTGAGAGAGCATTGGATCACTTCTTGGCTGCCTATAAAGCGTTTCAATCTCAGAATTGAGAGTCTTGTTATTGAGAGGTCCACCCCCGAAAGACCGCCGTAGCAGTTTCAATCTCAGAATTGAGAGTCTTGTTATTGAGAGGTGACGCTGCCGTTGATGGGATTACCTCCGTCAATGTTTCAATCTCAGAATTGAGAGTCTTGTTATTGAGAGCGCGCTGGACGATCCTTCTGTTTCAATCTCAGAATTGAGAGTCTTGTTATTCATTTTTCGTGTACCCCCCGACATAGTCCGTTTCAATCTCAGAATTGAGAGTCTTGTTATTGAGAGTACAATAAAGTGCAAGAGCGCACGCCAGGATTCAAGTTTCAATCTCAGAATTGAGAGTCTTGTTATTGAGAGAGCATCAAACGTTGAAATTACTTGTTTCAATCTCAGAATTGAGAGTCTTGTTATTGAGAGTCCCATTGATTGGCGAGCGTGACCATCCAGCCGTTGTATGGTTTCAATCTCAGAATTGAGAGTCTTGTTATTGAGAGTACGCGATTAGTCCTGTTTGATGATTCCACCTCGGTGGGTTTCAATCTCAGAATTGAGAGTCTTGTTATTGAGAGGACCATACCGTGGAATACGCGATGATCGAGTTCGGTGTTTCAATCTCAGAATTGAGAGTCTTGTTATTGAGAGTCAAAAAGTGAACAGCTATCCTGCGCTCATCGCGTTTCAATCTCAGAATTGAGAGTCTTGTTATTGAGAGCGGATTGTCAATGATACTGCGTGTGTTTCAATCTCAGAATTGAGAGTCTTGTTATTGAGAGATAAATCGTGATCATGAGACGTCTGATTTTACGGTGTTTCAATCTCAGAATTGAGAGTCTTGTTATTGAGAGGTTTAGTTTTCGAGCCCACGATCTCAACAGGCTGTTTCGTTTCAATCTCAGAATTGAGAGTCTTGTTATTGAGAGCTTCAATTTCTGTTCGCCGTCGTAGCGGTCGGGATTGCGTTTCAATCTCAGAATTGAGAGTCTTGTTATTGAGAGAACGCCAATATTGCGTATTTCTATAAATGACTGACCACGTTTCAATCTCAGAATTGAGAGTCTTGTTATTGAGAGCTCTCCTCTTGCAAAGGTGATGGTCTTACCAGCCTTGGCATTCGTTTCAATCTCAGAATTGAGAGTCTTGTTATTGAGAGCCAGATGAATTACCAATTCGAAAACTGGCAGTTTCAATCTCAGAATTGAGAGTCTTGTTATTGAGAGGGAATAATACCAGTTGACACACCTCCTTTGCATTATTGTTTCAATCTCAGAATTGAGAGTCTTGTTATTGAGAGATGTTCTGAAATCAACGCAAGCTGCCTGGACATTGGTTTCAATCTCAGAATTGAGAGTCTTGTTATTGAGAGCCAGATTCTGTAGGGGCTTCACGACTTTGCCATGTTTCAATCTCAGAATTGAGAGTCTTGTTATTGAGAGACTCCACGGTGAGCGGCAATTACGAAGCTGCATGGAAAGTTTCAATCTCAGAATTGAGAGTCTTGTTATTGAGAGGAGTTCTTTGGCAATCGAGGAAGTTTAGTTTCAATCTCAGAATTGAGAGTCTTGTTATTGAGAGGCGATCTCACCAGACCCGCTGTGCGAAAGTTTCAATCTCAGAATTGAGAGTCTTGTTATTGAGAGAGCATCGTCAAATGCGCTTAAATTGTAGTCAACTTCTAGAGTTTCAATCTCAGAATTGAGAGTCTTGTTATTGAGAGAGCCTACTGGTCCAGATCACTGGTAGCAAGGGTTTGACCACCCTATTTCTGTCAGGCCCATTTTCGCTGCCGCATTGGCGTGCTATTTTCCACAACTTTCTGAGCCTGTCCATTGTCAACTCCTTACTATGACTAACTCTGCGAAATTACTGTCAGGGTAAAGGGTTTTTGCTATCTCTGACCCTCGCAGATTCCAACTTCATGATTGTGTATCTAATTATTACACAATATACGATTGCTTGTCAACCTCTTTTTCGACGCCAATCCGTTCAACCCCTTTCTCACAAGACCGGCATAAATGGTAGAAAGTCACCGAATCCTCCTGTAGGTTAATCGCTTCCATAAGCCGATACTGCAAGCGTAGATAGGCGCGTCGATCCGTGTTACACTCAAATAGACTATATTGGATACGTGTGCCGAAATCCAGCAAAATTTTGGCAACCGCGTTTCGTCGTCGGTCATTGGTAATATCATAGGCAACTGCGTAAAACATCGATTTTCCCTCCTACAGCCTATCGGACTGTCAACGGCGTATAGGTTTCAATCTCTCCCATTAGACACTTAGCAAGCAACCGCACCTGCAATTCAAGTGCACGGCGAAAACTAATTTTGTACTTGAAAACAGGGTGTGTTATTGTTTCGTTTTTACGATGCTCGTAGGCAGCATAAAACTTCTTGCGAGCCGGATCTTTGAGAAACCAACCGCCGTGGGATTGCGTGAAATCGTTGGGCGTGATTTGCCGATTGTTAATCAGTGTTACTACAACCGAATCAGCGATAATCGGGCGAAATTCCTCCATCAGATCCAGCGCGAGGCAGGGACGCCCATAAGTCTGTTGATGGAAGAAGCCGACGTAAGGATCAAGTCCAACAATCTGGATAGCCGAAATCACATCTGCGGTCAGCAGAGAGTAGGCAAAACTGAGCAGCGCGTTGGTCGGATCTTTGGGAGGCCGCCGGGTGCGATGTTCAAAACCGAACCCCATCTCTGCGTTCAGCATTGATGAAAACGATCGAAAATAGTCCGCCGATGCGTTTCCTTCAAGCCCAAGCAGTTCGGAGAGATTCTCAGCTTTAGGGAGGCGTCCCCGCATTTTCCGCATTCCCTCAATACTTGATTCGATAGCGGTTGCTGCAGCGTCCGTTTCCGTCTTGCCCCGCCATTTTCGACGTTGGAGCATCAACCGCATATTACTGATTTTGCCGTATACGAACGTTTTCGCAAGCGCGAGGCACCGCTCCGGGTCATCCGCAACCCGATATTGAGCGACACGGAGGAGCGAGTTGCGAGAGATTTGCGGCATCAACACACCCTGATAGCGTCCGTAAGCGGATAAGTAAACAACGGGGATACCTTCATTAAGTAATGTCTGCATCACTGGGGTCGTTACACTGATGTTTCCGCAAAGCACAACCTGTCCAAGATGGATAAGCGGGATGTCACGGATAGTTGCCCCCTCTTTCACCACCAGCAGACGTTCCCCAGTCTTTTTCAGGATGCAGCCCTGCTCATCAACATATAGCACGTTATCAATGCCGAGGGCAGGCTTAATCCGTTTGGGGCGATCGTCCAATTCTTTGAGGTAGGCGACCTCGTCCGGCAGACAGATGCCCCGGACACTACACCCGTTACACCGGTTATCGTGGACCGGTTCAGGAATCTTTCTGGTCTGCAGCAATGATTCAGCCTTGGAAACAAAGTCAAGGCTAGTTTGTCGTAACTCATCGTCAAAAACAACCTTGCGGCGGCGTTTGGAACCGATGTAGTAGATATAACCGTGAGGGACCGTCGTGCCAGTGCTCTCTTCGATCAGCAACCCTTGTAAACAGAGTTGAACCTGATCGTTGAGCCAGTCGCCGGTGCCAGCTTTCTTGTATTCGACCGGGCACGACACCCCCTTCTTCTCTTCAATCAGATCCAGATAACCGGAGACGCCAAGGGTATCAGAAGCGAGATATTGCCGACGGGAAATCTTCGCTCCTCGTTCCTTACGGTCCTTCATCGCTGTATCAACGCGAGCATGTTTTATCTTCCCCTCCTCGACATGCTCATTAATCACCTGATGCCCCTCAACGGATTCGTAGTAGAATCGGCGTGGACAGAAAACATAAGTGTTTATCTGCGAAAGTGGTATGTAGGTTTCAGACATGGTTTAATACTCCAGATTTGTTGAGCCGGGCGTGTAACGGAAATACTTGATTTTTAAGTTGCTTTCGGCTACAATAAAAGGAATCATGTATCAGATTCGATATAGGTCAAGCGCGGCGAAGATGCTCCAGCGGATGCCCAATAATATAGCGAAAACTATTGTTCGCAAAATTAACCAACTCGCTGAAAATCCCTACGCGCCTAACAATAACATAACACGCTTAATAGGTGAGCCGGGATACCGACTCAGAGTAGGGGACTGGCGAGTTCTATATGCAATCCATGATGATACGCTCATTATTGAAATCGTAAAAATTGGACCGAGAGGCGGTGTCTATAGATGAACCTTGAAACAGTCGAAAGAAACAATCAGAAATTTGTCCTTGTCCCAATAGAGCGGTACAACCAACTCCTCGCAGATCTGGAGATGTTGAAGGACGTTCGTGATTTTCGCAGCACGAAAGCTGTTGATGAAGAAACCTTCCCCGCCGAGGTGATTAATCGACTGATTCTCAATGAGGAGAATCCGATCAAGGTATACCGCGAATACCGAGAGTTGACACAGAAGCAACTTGCGGATAAGGTCGGTATTCAACGCGCATATTTGGCGGAGATTGAGACGGGCCGAAAGTCCGGCTCCGCCAAAACATTGAAGGCGATTGCTGAGGGGCTTAATGTCGATCTGATGTCAATTTTGTGATCGAACTTCTTGACGCCGCGTCTGTCCCATCCCCATCGTCGTTTTGTAGCCAGTCCCACAATAAAAAGCGAAATCGGCGAGCAGGTTCGCCAAACGTAACATTTCAGTGTCCACCTTACCCTCCGATTGACGCTCCACGAAAAATTGGTACGCACAACTCCCAACAAATCCGACCGCTTTATGCCTGCCGAAATCGAGCATCTGACTCTTACTCTCAACTGCGGCAAGCCCCGCGTGACGTGCCACGAAATCGAGTAAGGGCTGCTTATCAATCTGCATCGGTGCGAAAGCATTCCATTTGTTGACCCAACTCTGATAAAAACGCACAAGATCAATATGCGGTTCGTTGCGGGTTTTTTGCCCCCGCGGCGACAACTCCCGAAAGGCGGTCGGTGAATAAAATCGTACCCGCATCCGCGTCTCTGTCCCCGCAGATTCTATCAGGTCCTCGTAGATCTTCGCACCACTCCAATCTTTCGCTTCCGTACCAGATGCTACCAAACGACTCAGTTGAAAGGTTGCCCCGCCAAGACGGATGGACGGAAGGCTTTGCGTCAAGAAAGCGTTGCCGAAATAGGCGAAAAGTGCATCGTCGAGAAATGTGAAGCGCAACCAGCATTCTGTTCCTGCGCGGATGTGCAGGAAATCCCCGCGGCGTTCCCCGTTACCAATCAACGGTGAAACGGTGAACGGTTTCTGCCTTGATGTCGCGTGAACTTCTTCCGCTTTTTCCGGGTTGCTCATTCGCAACAGTGACAGGAACGCGGCGTGGGCATGATGCCCCATCGTTGGACGGAGTTTAACGTCTTCTGGGGGGATTAGGTGGATGACGGTGCTGATGGGCATGGGGTTCGTCTCCTTAATCAAGGTTCAAAAAGGTCAACTGTTCACCGCCTTCTGAAGGAGGTTCAACAGGTTCCACTTGTTGTGGGGCTGCTGTATCAACAGGTTCTGCTTGTGGAGAAAGTTGGGCATCTTCTGGTGTAGGTTTCTCCAAGTCTCGCAGATAATGTAACCAGATTTTTCGAGGCTCGTCGTTTTCATCGGTTGTGTTATAGACAAAATTTTGCCGATACCCGCTAATACCCCCGTATTCAAAAACTTTGGGCGGTTCAACATAACCTAACTCCTCAGAAAAGTAAGATTCGGGCACCTCAATAAAGAGTTCTTTAAAGTACACACTGCCTCTATAGCTGAGTGGCACGAACTCGAATTTTTCGTTATAGTCATCATAGAAACGTTGATACACCTTAAAATCTGGATTCACAGTTTCGTCGTTCTGTGCATTAGCGATACAACTTCGGAGGGACACACTGACAGCATTTTTGGGTCGGTGTTCAGGCGATTGGGGTACCTTAGTTGTGAGGGTAATTGAAGGTTCAAAACTCCGCGTTATTACAAGGCCCCTATCGTGAAGCGGTTTGTTTTCAAGGCGCGCTTCATAAACGTACTCATATAGCATGTCAAAAAGCACTTCCGCCCTATAATCGGAGTGCGGTTCGTATGCCATGACTTTGAGGATTTCGCTGGGACTGAACTTGTCTCCATCTAGCTTTTGCAAGATTTGAAGATATTCCTCCTCCCTTTCTTGAGAAATAGTAGGCAAGCGTAGCTTGCTTCCTACAACAACAATTTCAGCGTTCTGAATTTCGCCCTTGCGATTGCACCGGCCTGCCCGTTGGATGAGTTGATCCGGATTGCACAACTCCGTAATAAGTAGACGCGAGTCAAGGTCACACCCTACCTCAATTGCGCTTGTTGTAAAAAGGAGATAACCCTGATCACTGTTTTCACGGTCCTTCAGTTTACGATAGACCCGCTTGCGTTGCGGATTGGATAGTCGTCCGTGGTAAAGGAAAATGTTATCATCGCTGCCTTGCTCCTTCATGTCCTGATAAACCGGAATAAGATCCTTAATCGTTTCAATAGTCACAATGGTCCGCTTACTTGGATCGTACCTCTGTGATACACAAGCACAGATTTCGTCCCGAATCTTTCCCCCCGGTTCCACAGCAATACGCTCAATCGCCTTGTTAGGATACTGTCGCTCCTGCTCTTGCTCCTGCCAACTTTCTAGTTCTCGTTGATTCTCACTTGTGGTATAGTCAACTTTATCTAAGAAATCCAATTTCGCTTGGTATGCGTCAGGCATTGTTGCAGTCATGACAACCATATCCAGATTGGCTTTGTAGAGTGCCTTAATGAGGCGTTCAAAGTTGACAAACGCAACCCCATCATAGGAATGAACCTCGTCAAAACAGAAAAGATTCTGCTGTTGACTGTGGTGGATTCGGAACGGGTAGATATAAGACTTTTTGGGTTCACCAAACCCAAAAAAACGATACAGGAACTTGTCAAACGTTGTGAGGATAACATCACCGTCGTAGAGATGACGATTTCCTTTTTCTAATTCCTTTCCATTCTTAAAAACGGTACGTTCAGACTCGGCTCCTATGTCAACGACTAGCGCATAAGATTTCCTCAGTTTTTCTGACGCACGCCGGAGGTATTCTGTGCACCGGCCAATCTGGTCCTCAACGAGACTCCGAAAAGGAAAGATTAGAAATAGGCGGCGAGAGCACTCGGCGGCGAGACTTGGAACAAGCACTGCCTCCGTTTTTCCGCTCCCTGTGGGTGCTTTAAGCAAAAGTGCAGGATTCCGCCCTTTCGGAGCAATGAAAGCAAAAAGTTTCTCTTGCATTGGGTTCGGCTTGAATTTTGTGCCGGCAATCTGTTGATAGGCCTCTAATACGCTTTGCATAAAATCATGTCCTTCCGTTGACATTTTGTATAGGTGTGTGCCTTAACAATCATTTTACGTAGATGGTTCAACCCTTTTTGCGGATTATCCCCTGCTAGTGCCTTAGCTATCTTATAGCGGTCTTCCTTGGGTATGTCAAATTGATAATATGCAAGGGGCAAAGGGATTTCCTCGTTTTCACTCTCATCGCCGAATGGGTAGGGAGTAACTTCAACCTTTCGATCTTTGAGCATACGCGAGTGAAAATCCATGAAGACGCGCGGTTGTACATTGCATGTGAATGCGTAGGTTTCGATCTCCGCCTCAATCTGATCGCACATTTCTATGATGTAGAGGTCAATAAGAAAGCTTTCAACTTGTTCTTTGGAGAACCCTGAATTGGAAAGTTCAAATTGGGCTCTAACGATACCTTCGACGGAAAATTCGTGATGCAGCCGGATAAGCAGTTCAACGTAGAGGTTGGGATCAAAAACCCGAAAACGGTGCCCCGCAAAAGAGTAGCCTAGAGACTTGGGATCGTTCCCCTTCCAACCCCGATAGGTTACACGAAAGGTTTCCGGTTTTGCATCATCATGTTTTTGGGCCGCACGTATCAATAGATCGTGAGTTTCTTGGTCACGCCATTTAAAGGTTGGATAGAAATCTCGCCGAAACTTTTCTACTAACTTAACAACGTTTCCAACGTGACTCTCCAGAGTGAGTACAGTAACGGTTTCTATATCAGGCCCACTATCCGGTGTAAAAAAAACCCGACCAACCTTAACGGTATCTATTTTATTCGTCACCTGCTGCTCCTTTCTGTAATTCATCAATGAACGGTTTCGGGAGGTGTACTGTCCCATCCGTATAGTAATCGAGCTCAATTTCCCCTTGAATTTCTCCAGCGACAAAAGGGATAAATCCTTTAATGGAACTCGGTTCGGGTTGTTCAAGGGGTATATCTAAGGGGGGCTCCTCTCCCCAAGCATAACGATACAGAGAAAACGCCTCACATGGCCTCCCGACAAGTGCTGCCCCGGGCAAGAGTGTATCAGGTTCAGCACGCGTTCGTTCCAGAACAAGTTGGATCGGACCACGAATTCTATCCACAAAAGCGTACCCTTCTTTGCCGATTTTACAACCGAAGTTCGTAACCGTTTTTAATTGACTCAGGAGCTCCTTGTCTTCCGAAACTACATAACCAATAAGCGATTCTGCGAAGAGGTATTCCCACGTATGGAGTTGATAGACCTCCCTCTGGGATTGGTATCGAACGATTCGTGAAAAAGCGTTGTGGTTAAAGGCTCTAATTCCCTGACGTTTTGTTGTATGAACATGATAGCCTCGTTCCTTTGGATACGCCCCAAGCGGACAAAGTTGGGGCGGTAAGGCGTAATAATCCGGATTTTTGACAGCGGTTTCCGGGAAATGTCCAGTCTCCAGTAGTTTCAAGCGACGCAAAAAACCGGACATCGTTGTTGGCGGTAGGAACGGATAGGTACTGATATGCAGGATTGATGATGGCATCCGTCGAAATGTTAATCCTGATGTCGGCTTAATTTCCAATTCCAGCATCCACATTGTTAAGTACCTCCTCTTCAAACTGGACTAGATATTTTGATAGCTTCGCGATGGCGGCATCCCCGACGTACCGGTGGAAATTTCCCTGAGTCAATTCGCTGGCACCTTGCCGTTTACTTCCGGCAATTGAAAAAACAGCCTTCTTAAACTGATCTTTCGCCAAGTCAACATCTGTCATCGCAGGTGATACCACAGGCCGTTTACCAAGTGGAGCGAGATACCGGTCAACGACAAGCCACGGTTCCTCCTCATCTAGTTTTGTAAGCGGGGCATCATGGATCTTAACTCCTTTCGGGTTGCCTGCTCCCAAGCGCGCCAATGCCCCCATAAACGCGTAAGCAACAGCGGAGAATTCACTGTCCGTCATACTCATACAATGATTGTAGACTGGGTAAAGAAGCCCCGGTTGATTATACTCCCGTTTGAAAGGGGTTGGTGTTGGCTCCGCTTCGGGGGGTTTCCGCACCATTGAAGGATGCATCGCACGTTGTTTTTCCTCGGGACCCAACGCCTGAATCGCAACTCCGCCGCTATGCGTCAAGCGGCCAATAAGTGTGGTTGCAGGACGTTTTTCGCCTTCAATTTCAGTTACACTTGTAATCAGTCCACCAAAGACACGGCAGATTGGACACTCGGCTTTGCTACAAGTATGTGGGATACCGCAGTTCAGTCGATCACCTAGCAGTTTATTTCCAGTTGGTGCCCAAATTAACGAACGCCGTTCAACACCGCGCCGCTTGGTCGGGGAGAGATAGCATTTCTCAAGTTCGTTGTCCTCGGTGTTATTAGATACCGGAATAGTAACCATCTCAACGATGTTGACATTCACCTGCGTCTCGTGTCCGAAGAAGAGCTCCTGGCCCCCTTCAAGAATCGCGTAAATGTCAAAGTGGAATCGTGGTTCGTCGGTGTAGGTCTCAAGTCCAGATTTCACGTTAATTGCCATTTTGGTTAATCTCCTTTCTAGTTGAATAGGGAGGCGAACTTCGTATAAAGGTTAAGTTTGAGTTGATAAAACAACTTTCGCTGTTCAGCCTTGTTATATCTTTGAGATAACTCGGCGTAGGCGTTAAGAATGTCATCAAAATAAATTGCTAGGTGCTCCTGCCCTTTTTCATTATGTCCTTCACGGCTGGATAACTCTAATTTAAGCGTGCGTTGCAATAGTCGCTTCGCTTGATCATAGCAGAAGTAGTTATCATCGTTGCGGAACATCGTTGCACGTGTACCGGGGAGTATATCAGAAGCTTCGTAGTTGAAGAAACTAGCGTTCACAACTTTCTCGATCAGCTTTTTGACTTCGCGTTGTACCGTATCGCGAGTTTCTGATTTTTCGAGCACCCCGCGGACGTAATCACAATAAGCGTAGGTCAATCCGGTAAGCGCGGCAACATCGTAAGAAAATGCTGCTTTTTTCACCATGAGTTTATCTCCTTTTGAGGATTGATCAAGTAAAGTACAGTGTTTTTCACGGAGCTCCTCAAGACTTCGTTTTTCACTATACGACCAATCATAGATTGGCGTTGCTTCAGTGGGGTCTGCGGTTTCCAGTGTATAGATGGCAGAGATCACTTCGTCTTTCTGGATGAGTCGAATCGCTTGGCATAACCGCACATTATCTTTACCGTTCACGATAAGACGAGGCGAAAAACTCTCTTGGAGGTAACTGAGCCAAACTAGATGTCGGCTTGGCAACGAAATCTCCGATTCACCTGCAAAAAGCGTAAAATCCATCTTTTCAAGCGCACTAACAGGGAGGGTGCGTGCAACTCGCCAGAGCGTATACTGCACCTGTCCTATCTTTTCCGAAACGGGTGTTGAACCTCCACGTTCACGTACAAACTCACGGCAGTTAATCAGTAAATACTGTCCGGCAATCAGGTTTAGTTCGCCGAGGGTTAGCATTTGAAGATATTTCTCGGGTAATATTTGTTCGTTCTCTTCTCCGGTTTGTGGTGCCAAATGAACAATAATCGCGCCGCCTGCCAATTTGATCGGACAACCGAAAGCAACCGCTAGGCAATCAAAGCAAATAGGTGGTTCGTCTTGCCTACTCCCAGATTGCAACCTTTGAGAGGAAGCCGCAAAGACAAATCGGTTGGCCTCTAGTTTACCCTTAAAGTAGCGAGTTTCACTTTTTGGAGCCAAATGCCTACCACAACTGTAGCAGCGATTTTTAGTAGTATCACCAGCAACATGGATGCGGTTGTGTGCCATTTCGTCAACTGAAATAAGTGGACAGATCAGATGCCTAACAGGTTCATTCAGAATCTCAATAATTTTATCTTCAATTTTCCCTTTTTTTAAACGGGGTTTCACTGTACCGTAAGAAAATTGGCTTGAACCAGTTCGGTTGAATTGACGAGCAAGTCTTATGGCTTTATCAAAGCCGAGTTCATTGGTTCGCAATTCAGCGCGCAAACCGGTCAAGAGTTGCTTCAGTTCTTCATGATTCTCTTTAAAGGCAATCTCGCGCTCCTCGCCGGTTTTGGCTTTCCTATAGTTGTCGGGGTATCGAACAACTCTTTCCTTAAGTGTTGCAATGTAAAAAGCCGCTTGCCAAAGCTTCATTGCCTCTGTTACCGATGGGAAGTGGACATAACCAAAACCTCTGTTAGTCAACTTCATGCTATTCACAAACAGAGTAAAGGACTTGTATAACTCTTCTTCTGAAAAGGCGAATTGAATGAACTGTTGCCATTCGTTTTCAAGGTGGAAATTTGTCTTTGGGATAAACAGGGTGACTGTCAGTTGATTTTCTGCTAGGCGGATAGCATATTTTTCGCGCTGTAGGAATGTCATGAATCTCTCAATCAGTGTGTCATAAGCAAGCCGAATCTGGATCTCTTGCGGAAGCACGGTCCGGTAATAACTGTACGTTTTCCCAATCGACTCGGCCCTAAAGAGGATTGTATCGCCCTGCTCAGATAGCAGGTCAAGCGGATTCGACGGAGGCTTATCAAATTTATCCACTTGTTCAGCATACCTTAGTACGCGCAAGGCCTCCATTTCATCCCACCACTGTTTAAGTTGTTCGTACCTTTTTGCCTGCCACATCCCGTGTACGAATGCTTCAAAGTCCTCTGTAAGTTGATCCTGTTTTGTCGCTGCAAAGTGAGCAGCTAACATCTTTTCTCTTTGTTGGCTATCCATAATTATTCAAAATTCTCCTTGAGTTGTTGGGATATTATTCTGATCGACGGTATAATAACATGCGATCAGTTGCACAAACCTGCATCTGATCGAAAAAAATTCGCTGAATCTCATTTTTTAATTTAAAAATAAAGTCTTGAATTTATCTTGAGTGAATGTTATAATAATAGTGCAGGACCGAACCCATCCTTGGCGGTGGATGTAGGCCCTGCTTTTTTTTACTTTGCCTATTTAAGAATTTGGTCGGATAATGCCTTCAGATATCGGAGTTAGCAAATTAAATGTTTGATCAAGACCATACCTCGTTTTGGACTCAATCGGATGTTCTTGGCGAAGCAGGGCATATGCACAAAAATCAGATAATTGGATGAAGTACGACTGATCCGATGACTTAAAAAACGGATCTTCAAGAATGCGATCGATTGCTTCATTTTTTGAAGCTTGCATACGCCGAACCAATCTTGTGTACACATTCTCAGTTCCTTCATCACAAATTAAAATCGCATGACTATCCCATAATCGCAGAGTTTGATTGATTCTTCCGAGTAGCGTTTCATAAGCAAGTTCCCTTGCTTTAGCTGGGAACACAGTATTAAAAAGCCGTACTTCCGGCAGCATCGTTACCATTTGCAACGTCTGTTTGAAAATTTGGCATCGTCGCCCCTTGGTTACCACGCCATCCGCGATTTTTCCCCGCCCCGAAACAAATTTCCATGCGTGAAATTCAGCCTCAATAGAGATGCCATCGCTCATCTTTAACTCGTGCCGGAATCTTTTTATTTTTTTAAGACAGGAGTTCCATTTGTCAGCGCGAACTGTTAAGGCTGAAAATACACTTATTTCTTCATCTGCAGAGTCATCAATATAAATCAGATCCATCCCGTCTCCTATCTTCTAACTGAACCACAGTTATACACTCCGGGCATTTAGCAATATACTATCATAACACTCAATAAAGCGCAAGCAAAAAAATAAAGGCTCTCGCATCGGCTAAACCGGTGAGCCTTTATTGCCAACTAACTCACAATTGAGATTCTTTTAGAAAGATTGCATAAAGCATAATACCAACATCTTTCAATCTCGTAACCGAGATTCTTATAGGCACCCAGAAAGCGAAATGTCAGCCGTGGTGACGATTCAAGTGATCGATATGATTCTAGTTGAGTTTGCTGATTTCAGTGTTCATATCAGATAGCCGTTGATTCATCTCCGATCGGACATCAGAGAAGTCCTGGTTCATATCAGTCCGCAACCCTACGATTTGCTGATTGACTTCAACGAACCGCTTATCCATCCGTTCCTCGAGCGGTTTTAACACATGAAAAAGTGTCTCACTAAGTTTGTCGATTTTCGTATCGTTTTGTGCCGTTCTGTAGAAATACACTGCTACCTGACCAACGAACTCCACAACGATAAAAATCACAATGAGGGTATGACTTGGCGACCATGCACCCATCTATTTCACCCCCTTAGATTGAGGCAACCCCCTGCAAGGGAGGCACTCGAGGCGTGCTCTTATGCGTTTGCCGTGCCAAACAGTGCCGATGGTGCGTTTGACGTTATACAACTGACGATGAGCTGTCACCTTTTTATTCTCTTGAAGGATAGTTACCTCCATGATAACACAATCCGTTTTTTTGGTCAACGGCAAAATGAAGCGATATTTTTCCCCCTTCCAATCCTATCGTCCATTCTTAATTCTTTCGATACACCTCCGCCATCCTCGCCGCTGTTTCGGCGATCCATTCCCGCAATTCTTTCGGCTCTATCACCTCCGCCTCCTCCCCCCAAGTCAACACCCACCAGCCGACTTCCTGCCAACCCGCGACCGTGGCTTCAAAGCGCAGACCTCCATCAGCGTGTTCATGTATCTTTTGCGTCGAATGCCAGTGCACCTCCCGGATAAGAGGCGCGATGCGGGGCTTGAACTCAATAACAATGTGTGTTTCCGGTCCAAGCCTGAAATCCCAGCTCTTCTCCATGTACTTCTGCACAGAAAAATCTTCGGGGATTGTGTAAAAGGTGTGGCTTATGGAAAGTGAATTAATACGATTAATGCGAAAGGTCAAAATCTGGTCGGACCTTTCAGAATGACCGATGACATACCAACCGTGCTTGCGAAATAGGACCGCATACGGTGAGATCCGATGCTGCTCCCGCTTTCCGCTGCTGAAAGAATTATATGACATATTCACCTTGCGCCGTTCCCGAATCGCTTCGTATAACCTCTCTCTATGCGGGTCTATCTCATCAGTTTGACTGACCTGTTGATGCGGGACCTCAATCTGGGGGGCAATTTGGTCCAAGGTTTCGTTTGTCCGCTTGGGTAAATCGGAAGTAATCTTATGGATGGCACTATTGAGAACCTCGATCGCCCGTTCACCTTCCGCTGCCTGATAAAAACGGGCTGCTGTAACGAGGGCAAGTGCCTCCTCAAAGTTAACGTTGAGGGCAGGAAGGAAGAAGTCGGAGATCATCTCATATCCCTGTTTTCTACGTGGAATAATCTCGATCCCCATATCACGCAACAGAGCAATATCGCGCTGAATAGTTGTTTTATTGACCTCAAGATGCGCTGCCAACCGAGGTCGGGTCCACTGACGCGGTTCTTTGTGGATCAGGGAGGCAACTTCGATAATCCGTGCCATCTGATATTTTCGGTACATAATATCCTTTCGATGGCTTTTTGGAAGAGGGAATCTCGCCCCTACCAACTACCAACTTTATCCTGAATTCAGGAAACTCCCTGAAGGTCAGGAATGCTACCGAAGTAGCCCCCATCGAGCAATATTTCATAGTGTGCTTTACGCATAGCTGCTTGGATATAATCCATCAGCGTAGCTTACCGTTCCTTTCCATACGCATTGGTGTTATTTGTCCCTTTCTTTGGTTGTCTTCTTCGCTTGACTTGCGAGCCGCCCCGCTTGTTTTGCCAAGCGTTTGGCTTCCTCAATCCGTTTCATCAATGCGCGGTTCGTCCAAGAAACACCAGCCAAGTACCGAGTTTCCTTGCCGTCAATCGCGGGAGCGTTGAGTGCCTCTGCAGCGACATAGACCTGCAAGCCGCTAGCTGCAGTATGGCGGAGTCCCGTATTAACACCCCTGCCATCAACCTCAACGCTGAAAGTCAGGCTGCCCCTTGCGAAAGCAGGATGAAAATCTTTACTGATACCGAAGAACACACCATTCAATACCTTGCTCATGCCAATCTCTTCGACAAAACGCCGATTCCCGACGCCGATGTGTCCGGTGATATGATGGATACTCGGTAGGGTGAACTGCTTACTAACCGCAAGAAACGCCGATTTACGCTCATAACGCTCAATATCATTCAATCCGCTCTCAATACTGTCACCGATATTTTCCAGTCCGACTGCGACGTTGGGGACAACCCCCGCCTCACGGAGCAGCAGCACTTTGAGATTTCCCAATAAAAAACTCCGTTGATTGTGCCGAACACTTGTCAAACCGATCTCAACGCGATCGAAAAGACCAAAATCGAGTTGGAGTGCAACTTCATCGCGTGGCAATTCGCTTGAGTTGCGGAAGCCAAAATAGGTTCCAAGGTTAAATATCCCGTGTTCGATGACTTTTCCCGTCGGTATGTCCACCAAGCCACTATCCCGGCAATAGGGGGCAGCCCAAAGACGGGGACAACAAAGTGTGGTGATACAAAATAGGGGTATGAATAGCCGCTGCAGCGTAATCGAAGAAGCGTTATAAATGAAATTCATCAGTCTATCCGAGAGTTTGAAACCGTTTCAAGGAGGGGAACCACGAAAGTTGAGGTAATACTGCTTCTGAATGGAGATCTCTCATGGAATGGAAGGGGATTAACGCGAGGTGATTATTTCGCGTTGGTGTGCTATCAACTGAGGATAAAAAGAAGAAGGGACTACACGCGGAGGTGTCAGTCCCTTTTATAGTAGATTTTGTGGTTTAATCGAGATCAAGCTGCTGCATAAATGCAACCATTTTTGCTTCAGCCTGTTGAGCGACTTGTTCCAGCGTTTCGGGATCGACTGTTGTCTGCTGAATCCGTTCATCGGTGTTTGTCGCAAGACAGAAGCCGAGGTTATACTTGAGATCGTGCATCGCTTGCTCAATGTGAGCGCTGACAGGTCCGGCTGGATACATCCACTGCCGCGCCCTGTTCTGTTTCAGGTTGATGTGACAGTGTCCTGTTCCGCCCTGTTTTTTTGCCTCGCCAAAGCAGTCAAGCCTCAAGATTTCTTGGTCATAGGCGAAGACAGATGCTGCGGGTCCATACCCGGCGCGGTCATCCCGCCAGTAGACTTCCAATCGGACATTATCTTCTAGCGGATATTCGACCAGATCTCTTCTTCCTTGTTGTTCTGGCGCCATCGTTCTCCCTTTCGATTGTGGATGGTTTGGTTGGTGAAAGTGTTTGTAATTCTAACACCCCACGAATCAACGCGGTGCGTGCCTCATCGCCTGTTGGCAGAATCGGTGCGCCTATCTCAGATCCGTGTTATTAGCATTCTACTACAAAGCACGTACAAGGTCAAGTCCTATTTTTAGAGTCTCTGTCAGATTTGATTAAGTTCGTTCTGTACTTTTGAATCGTCTTGACAGTCCTTCTACAACCAAGTAAAATATGCGAAGTGTATCTTGGCTTTTACACAACTCCCACCGAGGCGTATGGAAATCATGCCCACTGACAGATCAGAAGATTGGATTGACGGTTCTTGGATTGAAAACTATTTGAGGGGTTCAGTCCCAACTCCAGACCGCTGGCTGTTTATCCATGATACGTCGCGAGTCTTCCCAAATCTTCATGTCTTGAAACTCTTTGACCGCGAATACGAGGTCATCTTTTTCGAGGACAACCTACGGATACGGCAAAGTTTGGAGCGTTACAAAGATGATCCGGAAGCGTTTGCTGCATGTATTGTTTCTCGCCAATCGCATGAGACGAATCTCCACATTCTTGACTACATTGTGCGGAGTCAATCGGTCGAGATGACGCCGCAATTGATTCTGGAATTTGCCCAGCCGGGATACAGTTGGACGCATTCGGTCAACCAGTTGTGCGGTGAGGATTTCTGGACACTTTTTGAACGGCTTCAGACATACCGCTTAAACTATCCCCCGTCTATGACACCCGCTGAAGCGACGAATCTCCTGATTTCAGCGCAATTGGATATCGATTTGCGAGGCAATTTATCGGTGCGGGAGGCGATAGAGATATGGCAACGAATGGAGAGAGATGCAGATATAATTGCGTGGGGCGAGAAATATCCCCGATTGTTTCAGTCGCTCAATCTCAAGGTTCGAGCGGCACTGCCTCTGATGGACAAGTTGGAGGGGGATGCAGATTTTGTGCATTTTCTCTGGACTTCGTATTCATTGGCACAGCATAATGAGGACTACGATCTTTTCCTTCCCGAACTCTTTGGAGATACGATTTGGAAGAAATATGGGAATACCCCACCGGAGGAGATATGGAGAGCTTGCCCTCAACTCATCCGGAGCGATCCGGAACGGGTCATGGGCCAAATTAGGCAAACAGAAATCTGGCTGACCCAAGATCAACAGCGATTGGAACTCTTCCAGCAGTGGGTGGGGCTTGATGCTTCTAATCTGAGCAAGACGATAGAATATGTCAAAAAAGAGATCCTCTTTTGCGTTCCGGTGCGTGAAGCCTTGCGTTTGCTGGCGGCGCAGCTCTGTCATTTTCCTGAATCGTTGGATGCGGTTGAGATTTACAAAATTATTGAAAACATTCAGCGACGACATCTGTTTCAGGCGAATACCGCAAACTACTTACGGATTAAAGAGCTGTTCCGGGCATTTACCGATCTGGTTGCGTTGAATCAGTTAATCGCAAGGGTAGAACGCAAGGGTTGGTTGGCTGAGAGGAATCGGAGCCAGGCACAAAATCAGGTGGTTTTGAATCCCGATAAAATCGGAGATGTAACGGGCTGGGAATATCCGGCGGATCTCTCAAAACTAGAGTTAATGGCAGCTGAATTAGAACAGCTTAACTTCCAATGCGATTTTTTAGCTACCCCTGTGATTGGTGAGGTCTTAGGGCGTGTCAAGGGATTGATAGATGAATACAACACGGAATTTGCCCAACGGATTGGGGGATCCTTCCCTACTTGGATAGCCTCGAATAGAGATGAGCCACTACTGACAGTTGATTTCTTAGAGATGCTTTTTTTACCCCGCTATCGGCAATACCTCCAAGCAAATTCACAATCGACTTATATTTTCATGTTTGATGGGATGCGGTGGGATACTTGGGAAGCGATCAAACCGAGGGTATTGAGTACGTTTCAAGGGCGGCTTGCCCTCGACGGTGTTTTTCCGTTGGTTTCGATTCTACCTTCGACGACAGCGTATAATAAGTACGCTATCTTTACGGGCGAATTTCCGAGTCGTGATGCGGACAACGATTGGAAGGAGATGATGATACCTGCTTTTCAGAAACGTGAAATCCATGGCGTCCGATGGATAAATGACGACGGAAACAATCAGGCGGAGATGCTCGCTCTCATTGAAGCAGATGATGTTCCTGTCAAGGTTCTCAATTTTTCATTTATTGATCAGAAACTGCAGCAGGCGACACAAAACCTGTCCACGGTTTATGAGGAGATTAAGGTCAACTTTGAACGCTTGGTCCAACCGTATCTTGAGCGGGTTCCGAGCGATTCTCTCATCTTTCTGATTTCGGATCGTGGTTTTATTGAGGCAACAGATTCTCAGGACCTTTCGGAGGAGGTTCTTCAAATGTCCTCCGGTGTGTTGCGCCATCAACGCTACGTTGGTTTATCAAACCCTCCCGCCCACACAGATTTAGGGCATTTTGTCTTTTTCAGTGCGGACCAAATTGGCATGCAACCTGCTGGGGATACGTCGCATTATGGGTTTGCGACGGGGCGTACGCGGGTTCTTTCTGCAAAACGTTATGTGCACGGCGGGGTTTCTATACAAGAGATGATTATACCGTGTGTGGTCTTTGTGCCGACCGCGAAAGGGCAGTTGGAAATATTTCCACCACAATAAACACGATGTGCTTATAGAGGATCACTTATGTAAAGGATTAGTGTAACAGAAACCCTACCGTAGGCGGGGCATCTTGCCTCGCTTCCCTTGTCAAAATCTCAGTTTCTCCGGGGTGCTTTGCACTCTCTTTTTATATGAGCCATGGAGGATAAACAAACAAAATGAATATGGACATTTTGAGTCTCTGGACATACGTTTGGGATATAGTTGATGAGGACGTTGATTCGATAATTCTGACCCTCAAGAACGAGATTGGCTTAAACACGCTCAGTGTTGCGACCTGCTATCATAGTGTCGATCATTTGCGCGTTCATCATTTGCAGAACAACTTTTATAGCTCGCAGGCAGCAATCTATTTTCAGCCGGATCAATCGCTGTATGGGAACACCCGAATTGAGCCACCTATATCGCCGATTGCAGAAGAAATGAATCCACTACGGGGCATTTCCGACAGCTGCGAGCGGCACGGCATGAAACTCTCATCGTGGACGGTGTGCCTTCATAACTCAACAATTGGGCGAAATCAGCCAGAGATGGCGCAGTACGATGTGTTTGGCAACCCGTGCTGGCACGCGCTCTGTCCGGCAAATGAGGATGTGCGTGAGTATATGCAGGCAGTTGTGACGGACTTGACGACGAACTATAACTTTGCCACTATCGAGTTAGAATCGTGTGATTATCAAGGGGGACGTCATTACCACGGGCATGAGAAGATTGGCATCCCGCTCGGAGAGACGGATCGGCTCCTGCTTGGGTTATGCTTCTGCCAAAGCTGTCGCAAGCGTGCGGGTGCAGACGGAATTGATGTTACTGCTGTTGCAAATGGTGTGAGATCGGAGCTGGCAGCAAGTTTTGAATCCGGGAATCCGATCGAGATTGAGTTTGACGAGTTTTGCGATAAGGTTCCCGAAACCCGTGCGTATCTCGAAATGCGCGAATCTGTTGTCAGCTCGCTCATTACAGACATTAAATCCGTTTCCCAAGCCTCAATCTCATCAATGGCGATGGGAGATCGGCGGTATTCAGGGCTTAACACGGAGAGGGTCCGGGATATTGCGGATTGGTTCGAGATTCTGTGCTACACACCGTCGAGGGAATCCGTTGAAACATCTGTGAGGAACGCCACGGACCTGATGAATGGGGAGGTGGATCGGGTCTGGGTTGGCGTCTGTGCTTATCCGCCAGCAAGCCCAAACGCCGAGACGCTCGCCGCGAATGTTGAAGCGGTGGCAGGACTCGGTGTCCGTGCTGTATCTTTCTACAACTATGGGATTATGCCCAAGCGTAATCTACAATGGGTCAAGGCTGCGATTGAAGGTATTGGATAACTACTGTTTTCACAATTCACAGAAGGAGTGTGCTGTATGAGATTTGAGGGAAGAGTTGCACTGGTGACCGGTGCTAGTCGTGGCATCGGCAGGGCAACGGCGATCAAATTAGCCAACGAGGGGGCCGATGTCGCGGTGCATTATGTGAGATCAGCGAAGCCCGCAGAAGCGGTTTGCGAGGAGATTCGTGCACTGGGACGACGCGCGGTTGCCCTTCAGGCTGACATTGCAGACCGTGCCGCGGTTAACGAAATGGTGGCACAAGCTACGGCGGCACTCGGTCCCATTGAGCTGCTGGTGAATAACGCCGGCGATGTCGGCAATATGGATTTTGATCAACTTACACCCGAACACTGGGATCGGATCATTGCCATTAATCTGACCGGTCACTTCAACGTCATTTGGGCGGTCAAGGGTGGGATGATGGAGCGAAAATTTGGACGAATTGTCAATGTTTCATCAATCGCAGCACTGGCACCGCGTCCCAGTCAGTTCGCCTATGCAGCAGCAAAGGCAGCCGTAATCTCTTTCACAAAGTCTGCTTGCGATCCGTTAGCACCGCATAACATTCGGATTAACTCACTTGCCCCCGGTGCCATTAATACGGATATGATCTATGAGATCTCGGCGGAAATGCTCGAACAGCTGCGCTCAACCACGCCGCTGCAACGCTTGGGTACGCCCGAGGAGATGGCAAATGTCATCGCGTTCCTACTCAGTGAAGACGCCAGCTACATGACCGGCTCGACCGTCATCGCTAGCGGGGGACGAGTGCTGTTCCCGTGAAATATGGATCGGTTCCACTAGTTGTCACACGATTCATGACCAAAAGGCGAGTCAATGGTTATCAGTGTGTCTGAGCGTTTGCGGAGCCCAACGTAGATATAGCCGTCTATCGCCATGCTCGCCGCACAACCTCCATATTTACGGGAGAAGTGAGGCAAGGCGGTGCCGCCGCCAAAAAAACAATCCGTAACGGCGTCCGTGTGATTATCATTCGTATGCTGAAAAGTATCTAGAGACAAACACCAAATCCAGAATGTTGAAGGCACCATCCCCGTTGACATCGGGACTGTTTTTGCCGAACCCGTTGGCGACCTGCACCAAATCCAGCACATTGACCACCCCATCGCGGTTGACATCGGCAGGATGTTTGGCTTTGAGGTAGATTTCGCCATCGTGATTGGGGAGCTGGTGGGTGGTCGAAGGTCCACTATCTATCCGATCAGAGACGGGGGTAGCAGATGACGGTAGTGTGATTGTTTGGGGTTCCCCACTCCGATTATAAACTGCCCAGCCGTTAGTGAACTCTCTGATATACAAGCTCTCAATATCTGCTTGATACCGCTGCGCTGTGGGTCCAACAGGTTGTCCGAGATCCGCATCCCAGAAATCATACCAGATGTGATCTTGGTAATAGTGTCCTGTCGTATATAATGCGTATCCATCGGAACAGGTGAGGCTCATGGTCGTAAAAACGCGCATCCAACGCTTATTGGTTGGGCTGTCTGGTCGTTCAGTCGAAATCCCCTGCCCCTGTACGCAGTTTATTTTCGGCTCTCTTACGTTCTCTTCAAACCAGATGAGGCTATCTTCAATCTCGGCAAGACGGTCATTGCTGAAACCGCTGTCGAGGTCACGAGTCGTTTCCATGAAACCACCGTTGATGTAGGGAGCTGAAATTGGAAGTTTGAACCAATTACTATTAATAAGTATCAAGAAATCCTCCGGCACCGACTCTCGGATACGTTGGAGTATCGAGAGTAAAGCCGCTTTCTCTTGTTCAAATGTGATAGGCGATGCTAACGTCTCGCCCCAACGTGGTCTAAGCATTTGATACTCATCACTCCAACCGTCGAAAAAGATACCGTCATATAAACCACACTGGGCAACAGAAATTGCTTGACCAACAATAACGTCTTGGACCTCCGGTAGTGTGAAATTTACCATGTAAGAGCGCCAACTCCGTTCTGGTGGCGCTTCTGAAATAGGGATGCCATTTATATCTCGTACCCAACCAAACCAATCTTCGGAATAATGAGCCGCAGGATGCGCGCCTAAATGTCGGATCTCGACAAGGAAAAGCATATTGGAGTTTCTGGCAGCGAAACGTTCTTGTCTGGCTATTGCTTTGGGTAAATTGCCAACCAGTTTAGACCACGGGGGCGACTTTTGAAAAGTGAGATCAAAAGGTGCGTTACCCCAGAATAAATCGTGATACGATACAAGTTCTGGATTTGCTCCCTCAATGCCCGCGTACCGGTCCGGATTTGAACGGCTTATATCACCCGACAATGAAGCTAGTGGAATTGTTGAATGATGCCAGCCTACTACAATAGACGGTAAACTCCGAGTTACAATTCGCTCTTGGATTGGAGCAAACGGAGACGGTAGCAGGCAAAACTCATCGTAGGTCAATACACTCAGAGATAGTCCTTGAAGTAGACTAAAATCGACTATCTGGTTGTCCTCAATCCGTAGTTCTTCCAACTGCGTTAAATTTGCAAGCGGAGTGATATCTGCAATTCGATTGCCAGTAAGCTCTAATCTGGTGAGTTGTGTAAGGTTTGATAACGGTGTTATATCCCGAATATGAACACACCGCTGGAGGTCAAGCACCTTCAACTGCGTAAGATTTGACAAAACTGTAATGTCTGTTAGGTTAATGGCAGAAAGATAGAGGGCTTCAAGGTGAATCAGGTTGGAAAGCGGTGAAATATCGACGATAGGATTGCTTGAAAGTGATAGTAATTCCAATTTTATCAAGCCTGATAGTGGACTAAAATCGACTATCTGATTGAACGCGAGTCTAAGGTCCTTCAGGTTGGTGGCATATTCTACGCCGGTGAGGTCGGTTATACCACGCTGTCCCGCGTGGAGCTTTCTTAACCGTAACATCTCCTGCTGGGTCACCGGCACTTCAGATGACACCCCCAATTCCTGACGGATAGCTCGCTCCAAATTAGGGTCAGGGATCTCCACAATTTGGGCGTTGGCACGCTGCCAAAAACCGCAGAGCGCAGCACTGATAATCAAAATCCCTAAACTGTATCTGAACGTCTTAAATCGTATCATCGTTAATCCTCTTTGCCATTAATTACCAACTAGCGATGAAATCTTCGACCTCAAAATTGATCGGCTCTTCCTCAAAGAAGTACTGCATCGGACCGGACTGGAACCCGGGCACGAAAAGATCCTCATCCGTTTGGAGTTTGGCATCGAGTACTTTGAACCGTTGCCAGAGGAGATCTGCCTCCTCCTTTGAAAAGCGATCAGCGAATTGCGGGCCCCAGTTGATGCTTATTGAGTGCGGACTGGAGGCGCGCCTGCGAACCTCCGGCGGCAGCTTCTCGAGATCGGGACTTTTCAGGAGGTGGATGTGGTATGCTGCTTTGGAGAGATATATCGCTAGCACCATTTTGCCCTTCTCACCTGCACCGGGTTGGAGCTCCTCAACCGCTTCACAGTATGCCTCGGTATCCTTTTTCAGAATCGCCCGTAACGCCCCTTCCGTCAAATCCTGCATCCGGTTGCTTGCCTGCGTCCAATTCTCAAAAGTCTGTCGTGCGTCCGGGGAGAGAAACTGTGTGAAGTTTAAGTCCGGGTAATACGGGAAAATCGTGTGGCCCCCGTGAATCGTTCGGCGCAGCTTGGTGCTGTAGTTGCTTCCCCAATGCAGGATGTAGTTGGAATATACTACGCCATCGCCGCCTTTCAGTTCGACAGGGATGCCCCCCGGCAAAGGGACCCGGGGATTCTTGAGCAGTTGGCGGTTTTCCTCTTCGGTGTTGAGACGACGGTGACTGCCGGGCACCACCCAAAGCACGTCATCGTCGTAGAGTGGAATATTCCACTGGACATACTTGGGGCCGTTCTCCAAAAAATCCGCTTGCAGACTCGCCATAGGTGCCATGTCTATGGGATGAACATCACGGTGCCAGTGGGCTGGACCGTGATCACGTTGTGGGCTGCACATCAACATCATCCCGGCAATCCCTGTTTGTTCGGGCACACTCAGCAGTTGACTGCCCACGCCCAAGGTGTTTTCGTGCATCCATGTCTCAACGGTGTTGGCGGTTTCTTCATCAATGAGATTCTCGAAGTGTACCAGCCGCGGTTGTGCACCCGTTTCCCACACACTCGGATTGCCTTCCTGTGCCCATATCTCCTTTTGACGTTCGACGAGCACCTCAAAACTGGCGCGTACATCGTCTAGTTGTTCAGGAGGGATAACCTCTCGAAGGATGATATAACCATCCTCTCGCAACTGTTCTGGATTAACCTTCATCGCTTCTCTCCTATTATAGTGAATTCGTAGGAATAAATAGACACTTTCGCCTCCCGGTAGGTGCGGTTTCCAACCGCACCGCCTCGGCACTGTTGGAAACAGTGCCTACCAAACAGGAGAACGGTAGGTGCGGTTTCTAACCGCACCGCCTCGGCACTGTTGGAAACAGTGCCTACCAAACAGGAGAACGGTAGAGGGCGGTTTCTAGCCCCCCTTGCCAGGAAGGTTGGGCGTGTCTAAGTAATTCTAAAATCTACTATAAATAACCAATGGTGCTAGCTTGTAACTGTTGATCCGGTTTCTACGATAGTGAAACGTGACAATAATTTGTTCATGAATGAACTAGTGTACTAATGAACTAGTGTACTCGTGAACAATGTAGAAACGACATCCTCACGAATTCACACCAGAAATTACTAAGAAACGGTGACGTTGGTCAATCCAAGTTCAGCGACACATTTCCTCAACGCTGTCTGTTGTTCGACGGTCAAAGGAGATCCGGGGGGTCTGGGCTGACCGCAATCAATCCCAAGTCGTTCACTGAGGGTTGCCTTGAGAAGAGCGTGAAATCCGCCGCCACATGCAAAGACCCTGTCCGCTGCCTCACAAGCCCTGTCTTGGGCTGCTTCCGCCCGTTCCAAATCTCCGGCTTGATAGGCGTTCCAAATTTCTACCCACAGTTCGGGTGCCATGTTTGGAGGGCCGTCCACGCAGCCTGTGGCACCGATTGTCAGAGCTGGCAGCATTAATCGGCTGTTTCCAATGAGGCAGAAGAGCCCCATCTTAGCAAAAGCGCGGACATTACCGAATGTCACTGCAGAATGCTTCAGGCCAGCCAACTGCGGCACGCCATCCTGAATTTTCCGCATCAGGGCAGGGGTGATCTCAACGCCGGTGGCACCGGGTAAATTGTAGACAAACAGGGGTAGGTCAGCCGCGGCTGCCACAATGCGATAATGCTCGACAATTTCCGAATCGTCGCGCCCATAGAAGAAGGGTGGCACACAACAGATAGACTCAACACCAACCTTGGCAGCATGTTCTGCCATCTTGGCAGCCCGTGTGGTCGTCGGTGCACCGACGTGCATGATGTTCTTTATTCTGCCGTTGGATTGGTCTGCAATAACCTCCGCAATCCGGTTATTCTCTGCATCGTCTAACAGAACGCTTTCGCCAGTACCTCCAGCGACCCAGAAACCGTGGACACCCGCTTGGATGTTGAATTCGATGACTTTGCGAAAAGCCACTTCATTTAGCTTCCCTTCAGGTGTCATCGGCGTAATAATCGCAGGGAATATACCGTGAAATTCAGTTTTCATAACTACTCCTCCTAAATAGTGATGACAAGATAGATGGGATTTAACCCCAAATAGGTATATCTCTAATTCTCTCAGGCAAGTCTCGTTATATTTTATCAACAGGGATTTTGAATAGTACTCTATCTTCGCAGAAATTGGTGAGCACGTCAAGGGGAAAATATACCTATGTGAGCTCAAAGGTCGGTTTTTTGAGGTTGATCCAAATTGGTCAATCGGCTACACTACCCGGGTGCCTTACTCTGTTTCACACCATTTTTTGCAATGAGGGATCCATGAGATAATTATTTGACGGAGAAACGCTATGAAAATCACAGCTGTAAAACTCTATATCCTTGAGCATCCGGACCGAAAGGGTAGTGGACATAAGTTGGTGCAAGTTCCGAATTTGCGCCGTATTCAGTACACTCACAAAGGACTACCGAGCAATCAGCCGGCACAACAGGCTTTTATTCAGGTGGAAACCGATGCCGGTATCACAGGCAGATGTACCACCACGATGTCCTCTGCACAGGCAGCAATTTTGCGAAATCAGGTGTTAGGGGAGGACCCACTGGACCGAGAAAAACTATATCAGATGCTACACAAAGGGACGCGCTGGGTTTACCAGCCTCCCGGTTGGTTTGGTGATTTTGACAACTGCCTCTGGGACATTGCTGGTAAAGCCGCGGGGCTGCCTATCTATGCCTTGGTGGGGCGAGTGCAGGATCAATTTCCTGTCTACCTGACGGGTGGCGATGGCACGGTGGAGGATTATCTGCGAGCCATTGAGATGGGGCGAGAAATAGGGATTAACGCCTACAAATTCCACTCCTACAAGGGCGGCAAAGCGGATATCCCAATTTTACGTGAGGTGCGGGAAGCGGTTGGCCCAGACTATGCACTCCTCCACGATCCAGTTTGCTCTTATACGTTACGCGAAGCGATTGAGGTCGGCCATGTCATGGAGGAGTTGGACTTTGTCTGGTTGGAGGAGCCGTTCCATGAACAGAAGATGAATCTCTACCAAGAACTGTGCCGAGAGCTAACGATTCCGGTGATGGCAACGGAGATGTTGATGCACGACATCGGGCTGTCCTCACAGTGGCTTATTCACCGAGCGACAGATCGGCTGCGTGTCAATGCCCGACACGGCACAACTCAGGTGCTGAAGTTGGCTCACTTTGCCGAGCTCTATGGAGCGAATGTAGAACTCAATGGGCAGGGCGGATTATTTGGACTCCTCCATGCGCACCTGGGATGCTGCATTGATAACACGGATTTCTACGAGTCCTTTTCCGCTGCTTCTGATGGCAATCGCCAACAAGGGTTAGAATGGGGTATGCTGAATGCGCCGTTGGTCTCGGATGGACATCTATCTCCACCAAATGCGCCGGGGTGGGGTGCTGAGTGGGATGAAGAACGCTTCAATTCTTTAGTAGCGGCGGAATATCATTGACGCGGGAAGAAGGTATCAATGCCAGCCTCGACATCATCGATTGGATGGCCGTGCTGTCCTTCATAGCTGTCGTGTATGTCGCGCTCGGTTTCGGTGAGATCGGTCAACGGGAAGGTCAAGGTGGATCGACTCTGCTTGGCGGATTCGCTCATAGCGATGTTCATCTCCTGATCTTGCCGTCCAAGTTGTGCGCCGTATTTTGGTTCGGTGTCATGGAGGACTGCATTTGCGAGGCTTAACAGCTCATCGGCAACCGGGATCTGTCCTTCGGTGAGTGGGTAGTGTCTTAGAGGGTTTTCCCATGTAATCAGTTGGTCTGGAAGCTCCAATTCAATCTTCTCAATCACCTCGGTTCCATCCACATCAATCGTTGTGCGTTTCGGTCGATAGCCGATGCTTTTGGCGCCGTTCTCCAGATCTTCGGGCGGGACAACGTGAATCTCCGCGCCGACAATCGTTCCCCTGCTGCCGTCAATCTGTGAAATACCACCCTGCCCGCGCCCCAATGAACGGGCATGAATGACGTTAGAATAGACCATCAGAGCGGTTGCGTTGTTGTCAAACTCTAGGAAACCGAAGGTCCAGTTATCGCTCGTATGGTGACGTTTCATGCGATCGATGATTGGAATGACCGGCGTAGATTGCGTGATGCCGAGGATCGACTTCGGCTCTCCGTTCGCACGCAGCCGAAGCATACTCATACCGTGATAGCCGCCTTCGTAGAAGATGCGGTAGATTCGTCCTACCTCACCTATCACACCTGCATCAATTACAGCGGATAGAAAACGTTCTAGCGGTGCACGGTAGTAGTTTTCTGCCACTTCCAGTTTGACGTTGTTTCTCTTTGCCGCCTCGATCATGAGATCCGTCATCGGCAGCGTTACGGCGATCGGCGTTTCAACAATGATATTCACGCCGGCATCTGCCATAAAACAGGCAATGGCATGATGAGCGATTCCGGGCACGGTGATGTCCACGACATCCAGCTTTTCGTATGCCACCAGATCTCGGACGTTGGTGTAGGGGTTCGCACCGTACTGCTCGGCATACTGTTGAGCGACCGCTCGGTCTATATCACAGATCGCGACGAGGTTATACACATCTTTCAGTTTAGCAATTACCGGAAGGTGTGCGCCCCCGCCGCGTCTGCCTGCACCGATTAGTGCGATATTTAATTTTGACATTTGTGATTTCCTTGTTGTCTCTTTGTTACCATCGTCAACTACAACGCGGGTTTAGTCTAAGTTGGTATGGTTGCTAGGTGCGAATCCTAATCCGATGTACTTCAACTAACAGGAGTTTCCCTATATAGTAAGTCATATCAGGATGTGTTAAGAGATAATGCTTCAATTTCGCCATCATTTGTGGCAAAATCTCTGGGTGGTTCCGCACTTGAAGTGCAATAATCCCTTTGTATTCGGCTGGTGGATAAGTGACTATATCAGCAAAATCTCCATTCAGAGAAATAAGAATTGTATCCAGTTCCTGTGCTTTGGAAATGACAACAGAATCCGGTGATTCTATAGGAATATAATCTTTCACACGGAAAACTTCATACCCCACATCATTAAGGGTATCAACAACAGCGCTGGGAACACATTGGTCAGCGAAGAATCTCAATCCCATTAAGCTGCCGCCTCAATTTCTGCTAACTCCCGTGCATAATCGAGACATGCGAGAATTTGTGTTTTCTGTAGATCTGGAAACTCAGCGATAATCTGCTCTGTGGTCTGATCTGCTGCTAGATATCCAAGGATAAGGCTTACAGGGATTCTCGTGCCCTTAATACGCGGCTTGCCCCGTAGCATATCAGGGGTGCTAACGATATAATCCCGCCAGTTGGTTTTCATATTATTTTCCAATTCCTTTAGAGCCTGTTTTAAAACTAGGTAAAATGGTCATTTCTTGTCATTTTACGGGCGAAATCAACTGATTTTGCGAGTATTTACCCGTAAAATGAGCACTTTCAGAGATGAATTTGGGGTTTCAAACAGGTTCTTAGCTGTTATCAGTCTAACGAAAAAAGTTTGCCTCAAAATCTGCCGGCAGTGGGGAGGGCGGATTATTTTTAACGTTTGTTGGCATTTTTTATAGCATCTCGTGTGACTATGCCTATACCAAGGAAAAACACTACAAGCACAACAACTGCAAACCATTCCATCACAATTCCTCCAACTCATTAATCTTTCGATATGCAACTCTATTGATCCAAATGATTACAGATGTAAACAGAATCACCCCTATTGTACCAACTGTAAGCAGAAGCGGTCTGGCTACGGAGTCAGATCCGCATGGAGAATATTTAGGTGTGACCATGCAGCGTCTTCCTCAGAACGATTCCAGTCCTCAGCAAGTGCAGCTTCACTTAGCAATGCAGTTTCAGGGAGAAGTATAACACGAATCGCTCTCTTGTGCGGCGTGTCAAAGCGAAACCACTCCCCATCAGCTTCCATGAAATCTGCGGTGTCAAGATTGTCCCAAAATGCAACTTCCTCTTCATAACTCTTGAATTCTGGTACTTGTAACGCTTTCATGTTCTCACTCTTCGACCTTGTCGCTTTCAGGATCGTATACACGATAAGTACCACGTTTGACCCACCAATAATATTTATGGTCGCCAGGATGATGATGATATGACGGGTGATTGGGGGATCCCGCAACAAGTTCAGGTGCCACATTACTTAACTTAAAGGCGGGATACTTCTCCAAATAATTCTCCAAGATATGCGCGGAAACCTCTTTGGGCGAAAATTCGGTGTATGTATCTCCTTCCGCTAATTCCTGCACTGCTTCCCATACCACCTCCCTTACCGGTTTGTCCCCTGACCATCGGGGAATTTGCGAAGTATTCTGCCTCGCATCTTTAGGTGTGATGATATCTTCATCTCCAACCTTCGCTTCTATATTGACAATCTTTTCTCCTGATCCCGTTTGGAATGTTGAAACAGTCAGACAGTTGATATCCATACTATGGGAGGTTCGGAGGAATCTGCAAACGCGCAATACCCGACTTGGTATCTCCTCTGCGACAACGAATAAGCGTGACTTCTGATTCAGTGCTGGCATTTCGTTCTCAAACATTTCACTGAAGGCGTCTTGAAGCGTCGTCTCTTTTTTTAGTGGCTGGAAGTAATCTTTTGCTATCCCTTGAATCTGCTCATCTGAGAGCTCTTTTGCCCATGCAGCGTACTCGAGGAGTTGTGCTACAACATCCCTTGGAGCCTTGCTTTTCTTCAGTTCGACGATGACAAGGCTTCCCTCAGAATCGAGGCCGAGCAGGTCAGGGAAGATAGTGCCTTCTTCGACATTGGCACTCGTTTGTCTACCAATCCAGAGAATAGGTTCTCCTTCAACAAGTGCCCACGGACTGTTTTCTAGCCAACTCTCTAAGTAGCTTTCAAGTTCAATATCAGTTTCTTTCGCGATGATGAGTTCGGCATTGTGCAGATTGTCATCTTCTATATTCAATCTAAAAATAGCCATCGTATTCTAAAGGGTGTATAACAGATCTGCTTTGGGAAGTTGCTGATATTTTATAGTGGGAATGGTTGGACTCACATCCACTATTCGGGCATATCAATAACCACATATTGTTGATCGACGGATACAGAATAGGTTTCGGCGGTGTAGGGTCCCTTTTGCAGCCCTGATGCCACCGTCGCCCCGTCCTCTACCTCCACCGGGTACTTTCTAACACGCTTCTGCGCGGGGTTCCACCACGACTGTCCTGTTTTGATATCAAACTCCCAACCGTGCCAGACGCAGCGCAAGATCTCGCCTTTGCGGGTGTATCTGTATTCGCCGGGCACATCGGATTGAAGAAGCCCTGTCAGACGCCCTTCGCATAGGGGAGCCCCCTGATGGGGACAGATGTTCCGCACGGCATAGAACTCGCCATTAATATTAAAAACGCCGAGTGATCGTCCTTCAAGTTCGACGATTTTGCGTTCACCCGGCGGAATTTCGTCTACGGTCGCAACTACATGTTTTGCCATAGGATTCTATTGTATTGTATGAAATGTAATATAAAGATCAGGGGTTCAGGTATCATGAACCTCCCATGAACCGAACCCCTGAACGATTTGTTAATTTGCAGACTTCTACAATTTATACAGCTCACGTGCATTATCTGCCATAATCCGTCGCCTTACGTCCGGTGCGAGACTTGTCGGGAAGGCGCGGTCGGGCGCATCGAAATCCCAATGCGGATAATCGGTTGCGAACATCAGTCTTTCGCGTGCGTTGAGCTGCTCAAGCAACAGGTCGAAATACTCCCGTTTGGGAGGTTCTTCCACCGGCTGCGAACTGAGCCAGAAATGCTCTTTCATGTACTCTGAGGGCAGCTTTTTCAGATCGGGGACCTCCGCTTTCAGTTTTTTCCAGCTCTGATCGAGCCGCCACATCAACGGTGGGAACCAAGCAAAGCCGCCTTCAATCAAGACAAACTTGAGTGTGGGGAACCGTTCAAAGACGCCTTCACAAACGAGGCTAATCACCTGCGTCTGGAACGCCTGTGGCATACCGCCGTGGTCCTCGATGTAGTAGGAGGGCGCACCTGCGCCGGTGATTGGACCTGCACCGACGCCACCGAAGTGGATGCCGATCGGGAGGTCATACTGTGTTGCGGCTTCGTACATTTTCCAATACTTCCGCCGTCCCAACGGTTCGTCCGTGCGTACAATCAACAGAACCTGCACAAAGTTCGGATCTTCACCACGCCGATGAATTTCCTCCGCTGCCAATTCCCCATCTTCATAAGGCACGACAATCGATGCCTTCAGGCGAGGTTCGGGCGTAGTCCACTCTTCAACCTGCCAATCGTTAATTGCTTGTGCGATTGCTGCGACGTACTCCAAATTGAGTCCGCTGCCGCCCATCAATGGATTCAGGACCCCGTATTCAAAGTCCCAAGCGTCGAGCAATTGTTCCTGCATAAAGGCAAGGTCTGCACCCGGTGAAAGCCCGGATGGAGGCCAAGCATCGTGCCGAGCTGCATGGGGCATCCCCCGCGGATAGTTAGATCCGGCGTGTCCGCGCCCACCTATCATCGCCTGATGCTTACGCCAGCGTTCAGAGAGGTATGGATGCAGCGATTCCGGCGATGCAAGGGTGTTGTGGATATCGGTGTCAATGACGGGTACTTTTTCCCGTGTGCTTTTCATCTATGTTTCCTCCTTTTTGAACGTGAATTTCTGGATTTTCAGGATTAAGTTAATGGATTGGAACAGGATTTACAGGGTAACCCTGATACATTTTACAGTTGATAAAACTCTCGTGCATTTTCCGCCAGAATCTTCTTCATCAGTGACTCCGGCAATCCCATCGGCAAAGCCTCCTCTGGGGAATCAAATTGCCAGTGCGGGTAGTCGGTTGAAAACATCAGCATATCGTCCGAATCAAGTTGACCAATCATCCGAAGGAACTGCTTGATATCTGGTGGTGCGTCCATTGGTTGGAGCGTAAAACGAAGGTGGTCGCGCATATAGTCCGATGGTAGCCGTTTAATCCACGGTGTAATGTGGCGCAGGCCTCTCCATTCCTTATCAATCCGCCACATGACCGACGGTAGCCACGTAAAACCGCCTTCGATTAAGGTCACTCGCAGATCTGGAAACCGGTCGAACGTGCCTTCCGTAACTAAACTGATGACTTGGGCTTGGAAAATCTGGCCCGCGCCGGCATATTCCTCCAAATAGGTCGAAAACCAACCACTCGGGCTCGGAGGGATGCCCGCAGCCCCGCCGTAATGGATACCAACGACAAGATTATGACGGACCGCCGCTTCAAAAATGGGGTCATAGTGTCGCTTGCCATAAGGCATCAGTGAGCGCACCGGCAACAGCACCTGCACAAATCCGGGGTGGTCACCCATGCGTTCAATTTCTTGCGCTGCTGTTAGTGGATTCTGACTCGAAACAACCAGTGAGGCGCGCAGACGCGGTTCTGGGTCAAGCCAATGTTCAACCTGCCAGTCGTTAGTTGCGGTAGCGAGTGCCGCTGCCAGATATTCGTTATGGACGGTTTGCACCCAGTACGCGCAGTTTAGGAGGCCGTAATCCGCCTCCCAGAAGTCGAGTGTCTGCTTCCGCAGCAACTCTAAGTCTGATCCCGGCGGTCCGTCCTCAGGCTTCGTATCTGGAAGTGCCGATGTGGGGGCACCGCCTGGGTAGTCACCCATTTCAGGGCCCCCGAATCCGGAGGTGCTGCAGTATTCAACCCAGAAGTCTGGTAGGTATGGGTAAAGGGTCCCTAACGATGGGACGCGATTATGAATGTCGCAGTCAATCAATGGAAGGTCTGACCGAACAAAGCTCGGTTTTGTATCCCATGTCTCCACAGTTTTCTCCTTAAACAATTATAGCATCTTTTATAGGATACACATCTAGAGCCTTTTTGTCAATAGCAAGTTTCGCTGCATTAGGACTATTCAGTTTTCGGCGTTTTAACCATTTGGGTCGAAACGTCGCAACTCGGGCATCGCTTGGCCGGTAAAGTATCGGGCTTGGGAAATCCCTCTCACAGAAGAATTAAATGACCCTATCGCTGCATTGGTGGTTTGAATTATTTCAGCGGAAGCAGCTACACTGACCACTTCCTTGCACAAACGCATCCGGGTATAGAGATTGACAACTGTGAATTCCCTGTGTTATCATGTATTCTACATCTGTTTGAGGAGGAATGGAAATGACCGAAGTTTCTGAAAAAATGGAAGTGCTGAAAGCACAAGCGGTCGTTTGTACCGACTGCGGATTGGCGAAAACCCGGTTGAACGTTGTTTTCGGTAACGGCGATCCGACCTCCAAACTTGTTATTGTTGCTGAGGGTCCGTCGGCGACAGATGAACACACACTCATCCCGTTTTCAGGTCCGTCGGGGGTTCTGCTCGACGAAGTGCTTCATGCGAGCGACTTAGACCGGGATGAGATCTGGATAACGAATGTCCTCAGATGTCGTGCCGCTGTTCAAAAGGGAAACGTCATAAAAAACCGTCCACCGAAAGCCGGGGAGATTAAGGCGTGCTCAAAATGGCTCGATGGCGAGCTCACATTGATTAGCCCGTCGATTATTTTATGTATGGGAAGCCCTGCCGCCAATACCCTCATCCACAAAGGTTTTCGCATGACCGAGGAACGAGGTCAATGGTTCACAGATACACTTTACGCCCCATTCGTATTGGCGACCTATAATCCTGCATTCGTGTTAAGACAAGAAGGTGAAGCCTATACGCGTGCGCGACAAGCCCTGATTGATGATATTACCGAAGCAAAGCATAAACTGTTAGAAGCCCCTGAGTCCCCGAAGTTGACACTGTTCTGATACGGATTTTCCTGCTTTCAGATTAGTGGGTTCAGTGTTAAACCAATATCCCGCAAAATACTCTTTTTCACCTTGCAGACCATCGTATACGCCGGGTCATACACATTGCCCATATCGTACTCCACACACTGACCGAGCAGGATATGGGGTGCATTTCCCTCCAAGCCGAGTTCGTTAAGCCAACGGACCATTTCTGTCGTTGCGTGCTGCACACACTGATCCAAAGGGCGTGCATTTCCTGCCGTTAGGATATAGTCGTCGTTTTCCGCGCGGGGCCAACCGATCTCTTTGCCTTTGATTACGTTGACCGTAAACTGGACATCAAACGAGATCTCAATTCCAGTGCCGACAATCTCACCGTCACCTTGCACCGCGTGTCCATCTCCGATGTGAAATAGCGCACCATCTACAAAAACAGGAAGATAAACGGTCACACCTTCGCAAAAACCGCGATAGTCCATGTTCCCACCGTGCGTTGAAGAGGTCGCTGTAGAGATTGCCTGTTTACGTGGCGGGGCAACACCAAAACACCCTGCCATCGGTTCTAACGGCAGCGTGAGCCGACCAAGGCTCGTTTCCGGTGAGACAAGGGTCGCTGTCCATTTGTCTAGATCGATTTCCCAGTCTCCACGGCCATTTTCCGGTAGATCGGACGCTACATACTGTGCGTCTAGAACGTGCGGAGCGATTACCGTTGAGGTTCTGCCCATATTGCGATTGGGGACTAACCGATCAAAGTGAACAGCAAGGGTATCACCCGGTGCTGCATCGTTGATATAAAACGGTCCCGTCTGCGGATTCCCCCCTTCAGTAACCTGCTCTCCCGCAGCATCAACGCCACCGGCATCGACGGTTGTTGTGACAACGGTATCGCCGCTGTCAATGTGGAGCACCGGTTCATGTGCTCCGATTGCGACATGGTAAACAGTTGGTTCAAAGTGATGTGTTGCCATGAATCCCTCCTCTATTATCCGTATTTTAACCAGTTATCGAAAAGCGGTTTGATTCGTGGGTTGAGACTTTCCAGGAATGTCGAATCGTTCAACCACTCCTGACTCGTGGGGCTATCGGGGTTTGGCGGCTGCCCTTCGGGCGGTACAACCACAAGCGCGTAATGCAGCGTTTGGCGGATTGACCCTGAACGATTGTACCCTTTGTGGAGGAGGCTGGAGTTATAGAAAACGATATCGCCCGCCTTCAACTTAACCGCCATCTGATTGGGCATGTCGGCTTTGGGAGAATTTTGTAGGATATGCCGCTCGGCGTCGGTGATTTCCCGTCGGTGGCTGCCGGGGACGATGAACAGGGTATCATCGTCATACAACGCCCCATTCAGCTGGACACCACTCTTAAGTCTAGCTATCAGTCGTTCAAGTGGTACTTCGCCATCTCTTACGGAATCTCGATGCCAGTTGATGTGATACAGCTTGCGTTCCGAACTCACCAACAGGGTGCACAGATGATAGCGTAACCGCGTCCCAATTAGGCTTTCAATGACATCCAAAATTTGGGGATGTGCAAGCGATTCGACGAGTGCTTGTTCTCTGATGCTTGGATGAAAGATGTGATTTACGCCCCAGATGTCATCCTGTTCGCTGTCAACGTAGCGCAGGTATTGATGCGCCTTTTCGACGCGGCATTTGTACAGGAGGGAATCGACAGCGGCGCGATATGTTTCGATATCCGTTTGGGATAATACGCCTCTACGGATGACATAGCCTTCTTGAAGGAATGATTCTATTTCAGAATGACTGAGCATATTATCCTCTTTTGATATCTTAATTCTCCCGAACAATGTGCCGATCTTCGTAACCACCGCGTGGAAACCGCTCTAGGGGCAGATCGGCGGGGATATAGTGCCAAGCAGTGCTATAGCGAGGACGATTACTGCGATTCTCGTAAGTCCCATGGAGAAGATTCGATGAGAAGAAGACCACCGTACCACCGGGCACCTCCACATCGACAGCTTCCGATTCGTCCACCTCCGTCCAACTCCCATGTGCCCCCTGCCTTCGGTGATGCTCCACAATCTCTTGGGACAGATGACTTTTCGGTACAACTCTCAGGCAGCCGTTCTCACGGTCAGCGTCTTGAAGGTAGATGCCGCAACTGACAATTCGGTCTGTGTTTGTGCCGAAGTAGTAGTTGTCCTGATGCCAGTGTACCGAGGTGCCGCCATTCGGCAGTTTGGGAAAGAATTTGGTGCCGAATACATCGATGTCAGGACCGACGAGTGTTTGGACTCTGTCAAGGATTTCCGTTTCTTGGGCGAGATCTAGGACCTTTGGTTCAACAACGCACACGCCTTGAATTTTGTGCAAAAATCCCGGAATCGGTTCGCGATCTTCACCGAATTCAAAGGTCCAGTGTGGTATACCAACTGGAAGGCTAAGGCTGCGTTCAACGAGATCATCGAAGAGATCCTGATAGGCTTTGAGTTTTTCGCCGTGGATTAAATTTTCAAAAATCAAGTATCCCTCTTCATGAAACTGCTGTAGCTGTTTGTCAGTTAATCGCATTGATAGATTCCCCTATTCTTTTGTGGGCTGAAAATCTGTGTCCTCTACTCGTTTCCCCAAAAAGTCAGATACGGCTGATTGTTCAATTCCCGTAGCAAGAGCAGTCCAAGCTCGCGTGCGTGATAGTCGCCCCACATTGACGATTCCCCACACGGAATAATCCTGCCTTCGGGGATATAATCCCAACCGTTTGGACGATGGTAGATTGAATGCAGGATTAAGCCCTGATGTTCATCAGACTCCGAAAGATACGGTTCGGAAAAGAGTGCAGCAGCGACTGTCAATCCTGCCTGATAATAGCGTTTCCCTGTTGCCGGTTCCCCCTGTTTTTTGAGGTAATTCCCCAATCGGATCAACCCCTGCGCGGTGATGGCAGCTGCGGAGCTATCGACGGGTTCAACGTCGTTGAAAGGGTCTGCGGGTTGTTCGAGATAGGATCCCAGTTGCGGCAGCCCCGGTGCCCCGGCATCCCAATACGGGATGCCGTCTGAAGCTGTGTTCTCAATATAAAAATCAGAGGTTGCTTTGGCAGCTTTCAGTATATGATCGGTTGCCTCTGCCCTCCCACCGTAAGGGGTAAGATCATCGTCCGCCAGTGTCTCAAAAAACTCAAGTTGTTCGGCATAACCTGTGATAATCCAAGCGAGTCCCCGCGTCCATGTTGTAAACGGCGAGTATCCCTGTTGTGTGCTTGGACAACGGTAATTGCCATCGTTCATATTAAAGATCGATTCATGCGCGACGCGCCCGCGTATGTCAAACGCATCGCGTCCTTCTCCATAGTAGACGTTATAGGTTGCGGTTGTCTTGGAGTGATGCAACAGTCGCTCTAGCAAAGGGGTTGGTTGGTCATTCTCGCCCATCAGTACATGCCCTAAACTATGTCCTAACGCCAATGCCCGTAACGAGCGGATGGTGTCCGCAAAGAGCGAATGGGGACCGTTGAAGGAGGGAATGTAACCTTTCCCATCTTTTATCTTTGACCAGCGACTCGCCTGCACAGCTGCCGACACTTTCAACGCCAGCTCGTAGAAGTGGAGTTCCCAGTCGTTGTGTGGAATACGTCCTTCAAGGATCATACGCCGTAAATTCCCATACGTCGAGACGTTGTTGAATCCGTGGTCGTGCACGCCGATATGGGTCAGATGAGGTGCCATCTTTTTGACCGTGTTCGTCCGCCCAATTTCGAGGAACTGCTCATCATCTGTTGCGTCGAAATGAAGCAGCGCAGAGCCAAATTGGAATCCTTGCGTCCATTCCGTCCATCCTCGCGTGGTGTACTGACCAGCAATAGTGAACACTGGCGTCCCTTTTTCGGGAAGCCATGTGTCTTCAATCGCCAGAATCTTCTTTCCCGAAAGCTCAAACAGATGCTCAAGTTTCGGTTTAAGTTGTGCGACGGTAATTGATTCGTTGATCTGCATAGTGATTATGTATCCTATAGGGGCGGTCAGATTGTGGGGAACGCAGATCTGCGTTCCCTACCCGTGTTCACACGCTCTGATGCTGAATCGGTATTCCCTCTCTGACGGATGACTTCGTACAGCAGAATGCCCGCGGCAACCGAAACGTTGAGCGACGGAACGTGCCCGAACATCGGGAGGTGGATCAGTAAGTCACATTTCTCCTTAACAAGGCGGCGAAGTCCCTCTGCTTCATTACCGAGGACAAGACAAATTGATGCTGTCAAATCTGCCTGCGTATAGGGCGTTGGTGCTGTCTGATCCGCGCCAATCACCCAGATGCCAGCGTCCTTGAGGGTCTCAATTGTTCGAGCAAGGTTGGTCACTTGAGCAATTGGCATATACTCAGAGCTACCCGCCGACGCTTTGTGTGCAGCGGTTGTAATGCCAGCGGCTCTATCCTTCGGAAGGATGAGTCCGTCAGCATTGACGGCATCCGCTGTGCGAATAATTGCACCGAGATTCCGGGGGTCTTGGACCTGATCGAGCATAATGAATAACGGTGGTTGATTCGAGTCTTGTGTATTCGTGATGAGGCTTGGAAGGTCGATATAACTGGCAGGACTGACAAGAGCGATAACCCCTTGATGCGGGACATCGGTTTCTATCGGATCTAATTCCCGACGCGGTGTAAAATCACAGCGGATGCCGTTTTTCTCAGCAATGGCACGGATCTGTCGGAGGCGCGGGTGGTTATTTCCTTGTGCGATCAGAATCCGTTCAATTTCACGATTACCGCGGCGTAGGAGTTCCAGCACTGAATTTCGACCGACAATTTTATCTTGCATATATATCTTTTCTAATCTTTCCCATGATAATCCCCTATCCGGTGACAGCCCCCTCAGACGCTGATGACACAAGACGTGCATACTTCGCCATCACGCCGCGGGTATAGCGCGGTGCTGGCGGCGTCCATTCGTCGAGTCGTGCTTTGATTTCTTCGTCCGAAAGTTCAACGTCGATCCGAAGTGCTTCGGCGTCAATAACGACAATGTCGCCATCACGCAGTATCGCAATCGGTCCACCGTGTGCTGCTTCCGGCGCAATGTGGCAAATCATGAAGCCGTGCGTGGCACCAGAGAATCTGCCATCTGTCATGAGGGCGACATCTTCACCCAGTCCAGCCCCGACGATTGCGGCGGTAACACCGAGCATCTCTCGCATACCGGGACCCCCGGCGGGACCTTCGTAGCGGATAACGACCACATCACCCGGCTGGATAGTTCCATCCTTAATCGCTGCGAAGGTATCCTCCTCGCGTTCAAAAACACGCGCTGGACCTCTATGGACGGTTCTATCATGACCAGCCAGTTTAATGACGCAACCATCAGGAGCGAGATTGCCCTTGAGAATTGCGAACCCACCGGTCGGTTTGATCGGCTTCGACACGGGGAGGACGACTTCCTGCCCTTCTGTTTCGACAGCATTGGCAGCTGCTTCACCGATAGTCTGTCCCGTTACGGTAAGTTCGTCGGCATGGAGACGTCCGGCTTCCATAAGGCGTTTGGCAACAAGTTGAATGCCACCCGCTTCATGCAGATCCGCAGCGACAAAACGCCCGCCGGGTCTGAGGTTTACATAGATTGGTGTCTTTGATCGAATCTCTTCAAAGTCGTCAATCGTCAATGGGATGTTGGCTTCGTGTGCAATTGCGAGTAGATGAAGGACGCCATTCGTTGAACCAGCGGTTGTTGCCACCGAAGATATTGCGTTTTCGAGTGAGCGTTGGGTGATGATTTGGCTAGGGCGTCGGTCGGCGGCTAGCATTTCCATAACCAACTGACCTGCTTGGAATGCGACATCATCTTTATTTTTATCCACTGCGGGGACACTGCCGCTGCCCATCGGTGCCATCCCAAGAATCTCGACAGCGGTTGCCATTGTGTTGGCGGTGTATTGACCACCACAAGCCCCCGGACCGGGACAGCCTTTGCTAATAAGGTCATCCAGTTCTTCGATAGTGATTTTGCCCGCGGCGTGCACACCCACCGCCTCGAAAACCTCCATGATTGTCACATCTTCCCCCTGAAAACGGCCGGGCATGATTGATCCACCGTAAAGCGTCAACGAGGGTATGTCTAAGCGGGCGAGTGCCATCACTGTACCGGGCACGGTTTTGTCGCACCCACAAAGCGTGACAACCGCATCAAACATATTGCCGCGACAAACGAGTTCGATGGAATCCGCAATTACCTCTCGACTGATGAGCGATGCCTTCATTCCCTCGGTGCCCATGGTAATTCCATCTGAAATACTAACTGTATTAAATTCGAGAGGGGTACCACCCGCTGCCCGGATACCTTCCTTCACTTTTGCAGCAAGGCGGCGAAGGTGGTAGTTGCAGGGCCCAATTTCGATCCATGTGTTGGCGACCCCCACGATTGGCTTATCCAGATCTTCAGGCTTTAGTCCATCGTCACCGAACATCAACATGGCGCGTGCTGCGGCTCGATCTGGGCCATCAGTAATCACGTAGCTTTGACGTTTGAGTTCATTTCGCATACTTCCCGCATCTCCGATTATTGTAGGGAACAACGGTTGTTGTCCTGTATTCGGTCCCTTTAGGAACGTGAAACGTAAGAGAGACCGGGCAGGTGAGCACTTAAGCAGGCGGGCAGCTAGACACTTACTCGCTTTCTCACCCGCTAGCTTTTGGCTGCATCACGTTTCACGCTTCACGTCTCATATCCGCTTCACACGAAACAGAGGTTGATCAAACTCAACGGTCGTTGTATCTTCAACGAGGATTTCAAGAATCTCGCAAGGAAAATCCGGTTTGACTTCGTTGAAAATTTTCATCGCTTCAATCAAGCACAAAGTGTCATCTTCTGATACAACGCTTCCAACTTCCACATAAGCCGCAGCCTCCGGTGATTGAGACGCATAAAACAATCCTACCATCGGTGACCGTACGAGCTCTCCCACTTCTGGTGACAGTTGTGCCGCAGGAGACTCGACTTGTTCCGCACTTGGCAAGGGCAACGTGTCGCTTGGCTGTGCAAATGCGACAGGCACGGGTTCACTGCCACGTCGTACCTTCACGGTGATACCATCCTCACACAGGTCCACCTCCGTCAAATCGCGTTCTTCCATAATGTCACAGACTTGTTGAAGGAGCTCTATAGCGGATGGTGATTTTTCTCTCGGCATTGATTAAACCCTCTCTACATATGTCCCTGTACGGGTATCCACCTTGATTGTCGTACCATTTTCGACAAATAAGGGTACTTGAACCACCCCACCTGTTTCCAATGTCGCTGGCTTTGACCCACCACTGGCGGTATCGCCGCGTAAGCCGGGATCTGTATCAACAATTTTAAGTTCCACAAATGTTGGTAATTCGATTGTTACTGGGATCTCTTGGTCAACTTTGACCCGGATCGTTTCTCCTTCTTTGAGAAACTTCATTCCATCGTTCAGAAGATTTTCCGGTAGTTCGTGTTGCTCAAAGGTCTCGTTATCCATGAAGTATAATAACGTTCCATCACTATACATATATTGCATATCACGGTCTTCAAGGCGAACGGTTTCGATTGTGTCTTTTGAACGGAATGTCCGATCGATAACTGCTCCGTCAGTGACCCGCTTGAGTTTTGTGCGAGCAAATGCACCCCCTTTGCCGGGCTTTACATGTTGACAGTCGGTGATAGTATACATAACATTATCAAGCCGGATAACTAAACCGTTTCTTAGGTCATTGAGGGCTGCCATAAAATTCTCCTTTTCGACTTTTCAAAAAATAAATTCTTATAAAATTCTCTCGTTCGATTCTCCTTGACTCCATCAGTCTGACCGTTGCAAAATCTGAATCATAGCATCCAACGCCAAATCGTAGCCATGTGCCCCAAATCCACAAATCACGCCGACAGCGATAGGAGAAATGTAGGAATGCTGGCGAAAAGACTCGCGGGTGTGCACGTTAGAGAGGTGGATCTCAATAACAGGGAGATTAACAGCGGACAGAGCATCCCGGATTGCGACACTCGTATGCGTGTAAGCTGCGGGATTGATAATAACGCCATCCGCCCAGTCGACATTGTCACCAATAAAGGAGACAATTTTGCCTTCGGAATTTGCCTGAAAAATTTTGAGATTAACGCTTCGTCCCGCAGCGATTTCGATTAGGTGTAAATTGATATCCTCCAGCGTCTGGCTGCCGTAAATTTCGGGCTGTCGTCTTCCCAAGAGTTGAAGGTTGGGGCCGTGGATCAGTAAGATGTTCATATGTCAATTTTTCTGGGCAAAGCCTTTCAGTTTCAATGAGGCGATGCTGACCTGCCGTTAATGCCTCAATCCGTTTTCCACACTTAATCTATAAAAGAATGTGAGGGATACATTTGCTAAGGGATTCGTTCGGAATGAAATATCCCTACAATTTTATCGGTGACCGCTTTAATTGATAACCCTGTGGTTACAATCTGGTGATCAGCGCGAGCGTAAAAGGGATGACGTTCTATAAGCATCTGCTCAATCTTGCCCAATGGATTGGAGGCTTGCAGCAACGGACGATGGGTTCCATTCCTAACACGCCGCCAAATCTCTGCTGTTGTTGCTGTCAAACAGAAGACAATGCCGTTACGCTTGAGCATATCCAAATTTGATTCTCGAAGGACGACCCCACCGCCTGTTGAGATCACATGGTTCTCTAAATTCGCTGCCTTACGAACAGCTGCGCTCTCTAAATCCCTAAAGTGCGCTTCGCCATACCGAGCGAAGATGTCGGGGATAGCCATTCCGCTGTCTTTTGCAATTATATCGTCTGTATCGATCCTCGGCATCCCTAGACGCTCGGCGAGTCTTTTCCCCACCGAGGTCTTACCTGTTCCCATGAAACCCACTAGGACAATATTTCTCACGGATTTTCCCCACCCCGCAAGGGTATTAGTATACACATATTGTAGCCAATTGTAAAGTAATTCTTTGCCCGATATGGAAGGCGATATCAGCGTTAATTAGATTCGCAATTCGGCTTTAGAAGTGCCATCTTTTGCGGAGATTACATCGCCTCAAAGAAATCAGCTAGGTCTTTGCCGTGTGTCCTCGCGTTGACCTGTTTATCGAGTTTGATAATCTTTCCGCCTTTGGCTATGACAACCGTTATGCGACTGCTCAAACCATCCGGTTTGTCCGTCGCACCGAAGAGCAAACTAATATGGCGTCCTGTATCCACCAGCAATGGAAAGTTAAGATTATTTTCTTCAACAAACTTCCTATGAGACGCTGCATCTTGTACGCTAATTGCAAAGACCTGTGTATCATATTCGGCAAATGTACTCGACTCATCCCGGAGCGAGCAGACTTCTGCCGTTCAGCCGCCGGTGAAGTCTTTGGGATAAAATGCTAGCACAACGTTCTTTTTTCCCTTGAAGCTGCTGAGTTGATAGATGTTGCCATCCTGATCGGAAGCAATGAAATCTGGCGCGGGCTGCCCGACCTGAATGGGCCCCGGGATACGTTCATTGATTAGTTTAACGAGATCTTCGCCGTGCGTTTGCGTGTTTACGTTTCGATCTATTGCACGAATATATCCCGCTTTGTCAATAACAAAGGTTGACCGGTTAGAAGCCTTAAATTTTTCCATGATGCCGCTATAAACCTTGCTGACTGCGAATTCCGTATCAGCGAGTAGAGGGAATCCAAAGTTTTCTTCCTCTTGAAACTTCTTATGAGAGGTTTCGTCATCGACACTAACCCCTAAAAGTACCGTATCCGTCCCCTGAATTTGGCTCAACTCATCCCGGAGCGAGCGGAGTTCTGTCGTTCAGCCGCCGGTGAAGTCTTTGGGATAAAACGCCAAGACGACATTCTTTTCCCCCAGATAATCGCGTAAGCTATGGGCAATTCCATTTCCGTCATTGAGTGTGAAATCTGGTGCTGCCATGCCAACTTTTAGATCTTTGAATGCTTCCATCTGTTTCTCCTCCGCGTTGATTACGCTAATAATTATGAATGTAAAAACAATCGTAATGCAGAACATTAAAATGCGTGACATTGTGCCCCTCCTCTAAAGTGAATCGGCGGATTTACCAACTACATATATTTGTCTTCGCGTTTTGTCCGCGAGCCAACTTTCCATCATGCCTTAGATCATTAGTCCACCGTCCATGTGAACACAACTTTGCCGCTTCGGGAGTCGTCAACAATCTGATAGGCTTCTGCACCCTCCGCGATCGTAAACTGAGGTGCACGATTGGTGCAAATGAAAGGTTCCGTCGATCCAGGAAGTTAATCAGGTTATATTTCATTTACCATTCATCTTCTTTGTTTAGGGTGCTCAGTGCCCTCTACCTCAATGTTGCCAGCACATCAAAAAAAGTTGGAAAGGTTTTACTTACGCACCCTGGATCTTTAATCCAAATCCCCGGTGCTTTCAAGCCGATCAACGAAAAACCCATCGCAACCCGGTGGTCTTTATATGTGTCGATCTCCGCAGGTGTAATTTGGGCGGGTGAAATCTCAACGCCATCTTGACGTTCAACGACCGGAACACCAAGTTTTCGGAGTTCTGTGACCATGGCGTGGATGCGATCTGTTTCTTGATGGCGTGTATGTTCGATATTCCGAATGGTCACCGGATCAGCCGCGAAAGGTGCCATCGCGGCGAGGGTCAACGATGTGTCGGAGATTGCTTTCATATCTAAATCAATTCCTTTAAGTTGATCTGGTCCAATGACCTCAATACTATCACTGCCGCGTTTCACGTGACAGCCCATCTGTTCTAGTACATTGACAAACTGGACATCACCCTGTGCGGAATCCGTGCTAAGATTGGTCACGCGGACGCGACCGCCGGTAACCGCAGCCGCAGCGAAGAAATAGGAGGCGTTGGAAGCGTCTGGCTCAATGGGATATTCGCGGGGTTGGTAACGCTGTCCGCCTTCAATATGAAAGGATTTGTAGCTGTCGTGAGCCACGTCTACGCCGAATGCCTTCATCACTGAAGTGGTGATATCGATGTAGGGTGTCTTCATCTCCCCCCAAACCTCAATCGCCATCCCTTTTTCCGCATAAGGGGCGACGAGCATAAGCGAAGTCAAGAACTGACTGCTCTTGCTGGCATCGAGACGGGTTTTTCCACCCTTGAGTCCGTTTGCCCGAACAACTAGCGGCAGAAAGTCGTTGTCGAATTTTGAACGTACATCAACGTTGAGTCGCTTGAGCGCGTCAAGCAAGTCCGAAATGGGACGACTCCGACGCATCGGTGCATCGCCGTCAATAATAAATTCGCCGTTGCCGAGTGCAAGGTAGCTGACAAGCGAACGCGCTGCCGTGCCGGCGTTGCCGATGTAGAGTTCAGCGTGATCGACGGGAATCTTTCCACCGTTTCCAACCACTTCAAACCTACAGCCTTCCTTATCTGCCTCAATCTCAACGCCAAGTTTTCGCAACGCCTGACACATATAGTAGGTATCATCGCTGAAAAGAGCACCTGTCAGTCGAGAACGTCCCTCGGCGAGCGCAGCAACAAGCAATGCCCGATTCGTGTAGCTCTTTGAACCGGGCACGGTGACTGTGGCGTTGATTGCTTTCTGGATGGGTTGGATCTCAATCATTGAGGGATTCTCTATTTTTCGACTTATAGTGAATTCAAAAAATAAATGAACACTTGCGCCCCACGGTAGGTGCGGTTTCTAACCGCACCGCATCGGCCCCCCTCTTTATCCCCCCGCTAGCGGGGGGATAAAGAGGGGGGCCTACCCAACGGGGGATTGGAGTGTCTCATTAATTCTAAGATCCACTATAAATCAGTCCGTGTTCGGTCAGCAGATCCCGTAGCTCACTTCTCGCCGCATCGTCCACCGGCAGGAGAGGACTGGTGGTATAGTGGCTGCAAACACCGAGCAGTTCCATGCAGGCTTTCAGGCAACTGATTGCTGCGCCGTAACCGTAGAGTTTACTCAGTTCAAGGATCTGTTTCTGTAAGTGATGGACCTCATCAATCTGCCGCGCCTTCGCTGCCTTATACAACTGCACGGCGGTTTTCGGATCGACGTTGGAGATTGAAATAACGGCACCCGCTGCCCCAAACAAAATCGCAGCACCTGCTAACGTATAAGAGCCGAGCATAATCGAGAAATCCTCATTATCTTCGAGGTAGGCGAGCATTTTAAGGAAGTTCGTCCAATCCCCTGAGCTATCCTTGATTCCGACGATATTGTCCACCCCTTCCGCTAAATCGCGGACAACTTCCGGCGGGATTGCAGTTTTCACCATCACCGGGATATTGTAGATAACCACGGGCAGATCCGTGCTTTGGGCGATGGTCTTGTAAAAATCGACGATGTCAGCGTTGCTGATTGATGGGTAGTAGTAGGGCGGGGTTGCCGCAACCGCATCAATCTTAAAATCCTGTGCGATTTCAATATTTTGAACGACACGTTGAGTGCTTGAATCCATCACGCCGCAGATAATCGGGACGCGCCCACCGACCGTGTTGGCAGCAATTTCGATTGCGCGCTGCCGTTCTGTATTTGTCAGCGTTGTGAACTCGCCTGAAGTGCCGAGCAGATAGATGCCGTGTACACCGTTGTCGATTAAACGGTTGAGATGTTTCACAAACCCCAATTCATCAATCCGTTCTTTTTCGTCCAAAGGCGTTATCGTTGGCGTCAAAATGCCTTCAAATCGTCCCTTCATGGTGGCTTTCTCCTTGATAGCCTATCGTATCAATGGTACTTCTTGAGCGACTGAATCGCTTCCTGTACCTGTGCTGAAATTTCTGACGGAACGCGCGGGTTAAAGGGACCGCCGGTGCCGCCTACAATATCACTAAATCCACTGAGATTCATCGCTTCTATTACAGCAGAATAGTTATATAGGCGTTCATTCATGAAACGAATTTCTTCAAGGGCGAAGATGTCTGCTTCGACTTGGCGGGAAGTTTCGTAATCACCGCGACGTTGGGCGTTGTTGATCTCGTCGGAGGCGCGTGCACATAGGACAGCGATTCCGGACGTATGCCCTTTCGTGCCGAGTTCCGCCGGACGTGTACAGCGATCACCAATACCCCAGACCACAAGTCCACTGTCCCCCACACCATCAATGATTGACGCTACGTCTTCTACACCTGTACCAATTTTGACGCCGATAAAGTGCGGCGAGTCATTGACTAGACGAACCATCGCATCAAGTTCGCGTTTCTGGCGAAAGTAGTAAAGGAATCGCGCACCACAGGATTCGCCATACTGTTCGCCAAGCTTCATGTATTGTTCATATATGCCTTCGGGATTTGAGATGCCTGTTAAAGGCATTATCAGATATACATCGGGCGGCCGCTGCAGGTTGGACTGTGCTTCAATGAGTTTTCCTGCATCTCCGATTGGATTCGGCACAATACCTGACATCAGAACCCCATCACCCGCCATCTCGCGGCCTGTGGCATCCATTATACGTGTTTGGTCCTCCAAACTGATGTGATGGACGAGGCTCGTTCCAGCGATTGCGATCACGCGCTTCCGATCACCTTCGAGATAGTTGTTTTGCATCAGGTAGTTGATATTTTTTGCGTGCCCGGCATAGTCAATTTCGCCCTCTTTGAAAGGAACGATTGGAATGGCTGTCACAGAATCTAAAGCATCTAAAAGGGTTGGTGTCTCAATAGACATAAATGTTCTCCCATAGATCTAAATTCGGAATGATACTTTTTGGCTGACTAAAAATTTTATTGATAGGATAAGTTTAGCAGAATTTTCGTGCGATGTCAATGAGAGAAGTAAAGGCTCAACATTTCCCTTGCAAAAGCAGATTAATTGTGCTACACTTAAATAAGTTTAACGACATTGGCGTGCATGAAAATTTTTCCCTTTTAATCTGATCCCGTGAGGTTAGGAAAGGGCATCAACATGATTTACGGCTATCCTCATATCTCAAAAACTATTGAATTGTTAAGTGCCTCCCTCTTCGTGTAGGGGAGGCTTTTTTTATGCCCGGATTTAGTTGCTGATGAATGCACAAGCTGTATTAGACTTTATTGAGGAGATTGGTGTTCTCAAGAACTTGCCACGCACCGGCTGGCGTTTGTGTGGTATCAAAGATGCTGAGAGTATCGCAGATCACTGCTATCGGGTATCACTTTTGTCGATGATTCTGGCGGATGTGTTGACAGAGCAGGATATTTCGTTGGATGTGGAAAAGGTGATACGTCTTGCGTTATTGCACGAGGTCGCTGAAGCGCGAATTGGAGATTTGCCGTTTCCGACACTTAAATATATTCCCGAAGAAGTCAAGAAAGTAGGGGAACGGACCGCCGTTGAATTAATGTGTGAACACTTTGGGCCCCTTCAAAAAAAATATATACAACTTTGGGATGAGTTTGAAAACGGAACATCTATTGAAGGGAAGTTGGTGCGAGCTGCTGATAAACTTGAGTTGATGATTCAGGTTTTGGAATACGAAAAGGTTGGCTATCGATCGCTGGACAAATTTTGGACAAATCCTTGGAATTTTCGGAGTTTTGACGATTTTCCCTTGATACAGGAGATTATTGACCTCTTGTATCAGCAGCGGGGAGATCTAACTTGAGAAGGGGTGGTGTGAGGGAAGATTATGCAAATGCATGAAAAGACGCAAGTCATGACGGCGGAGGACATTCGGCGGGCGATGGTCCGAATATCACATGAGATTTTGGAGCGGAGTCACCAAGAAATTGCTGATCTGGCGGTCATCGGTGTTAAAAGCCGGGGAGATCATCTGGCGCGTCGAATCGCTGACAATCTGGAGCGAACTGAAGGGATTGAAGTTCCGGTCGGCGTCGTCGATGTGCGGCTGTATCGAGATGACGTGAACCTATATGATGAGACAATTAAGGTGAATCGCACAGAAATCCCGTTTGATCTCACAGGAAAACGTGTTATCTTGGTTGATGAAGTGCTCTACACCGGGCGTACTGTCCGGGCTGCTATGGACGCAGTCATGGATTTTGGACGACCCGCGGCAATTCAGTTAGCTGTTCTCATTGACCGGGGGCATCGTGAACTTCCGATTGCAGCGGACTACATCGGCAAGAATATCCCGACTTCGCGTAAGGAGATTGTTCGTGTTCAGTTGGTCGAGGAGGATGGGGTCGATCGGGCGACGATCTACGAGGAGGACGACTCATGAGTCGGATACTCATCCGTAATGGTCGAATTATTGACCCTGCCAACCAGATTGACACCATTGGGGATCTCCTGATTCATGATGGAAAAATTGATCGAATTGACGATCAGATTGAAATTGATGTCTCTCAAACTATTGATGCAACGGACTTGATTGTTACGCCGGGCTTGATCGATATGCACGTTCATCTTCGTGAACCCGGATTTGAACACAAGGAGACAATTGCATCAGGCACCCGCGCAGCAGCGGCTGGTGGATTTACTTCCGTTGCGTGCATGGCGAATACCAATCCAGTGGCGGATTCACCTGACGTTATCGAATTGATACGGTCGCAAGCGCGAAAAGATGGTGCAACGAATGTGTTCCCCCTCGGCAGCATCACAAAAAATCTTGATGGCGAAGTATTGACAGATGTGCTAGCGTTAATAGAAGCCGGTGTGGTTGGACTATCGGACGATGGCAAAACGGTCATGGACGCTGGGTTGATGCGCGATGTGTTGGCGTTGAGTGCGAAACATGTCTTTCCTGTTATGGTTCACTGCCAAGAGCATAATCTTGACATAGGGGCGGTCATGAATCTCGGCGAAACGTCGCGTCGGCTCAACCTAATCGGAAGCCCCAACGCAGCGGAAGATATTATCGTTGCCCGCGACATCATGCTTGCTGAACTGACCGGCGGGCACCTCCATGTCCTCCACGTCAGCACAGCAGGGTCCGTTGACCTTGTCCGCTGGGGTAAGTGCAGAGGAGTCAATGTGACTGCTGAGGCGATGCCGCATCACTTCACGCTCACCGATGCAGCGATCGAAGAACATGGTGTGAACGCTAAGATGCACCCGCCCTTGCGTACACAAGCTGATGTTAATGCTGTCATTGAAGGGATCAAGGACGGCACACTCGATGCGATTGCGACGGACCACGCGCCACACGCTCCGTTTGAGAAGGCACAAGGTATGCTTGAAGCCCCGCCGGGCATCATCGGATCAGAAACCTGCGTGCCGCTTGTATTTGATCGGCTTATCCACACTGGGCAGCTCACGTTATCGGAGGCGATAGCGAAGATGACCTGTGTTCCGGCAAAGATTCTGCAGATTGATCGGGGGACACTCTCAATCGGTGCAGCCGCTGATGTAACACTGATAGATCCGGAGAAAGTTACGACGGTAGATGTGACACAGTCCTCATCCAAAAGCCGCAATACGCCTTTCGACGGTTGGGAATTGAAAGGGTGGCCCGTGATGACCATTCGGGCCGGTGTTATTACGTGAAATCTGGGAGTGGCATCCTTGCGTTTATAGTGAATTCAAAAAATAAACAAACACTTGCGCCCTCCGGTAGGTGCGGTTTCTAACCGCACCGCATAGGCACAGTTAGAAACAGTGCCTACCCAACGGGAGGTTGGAGTGTCCCATTAATTCTAAGGTCCACTATAATTTAGTAAATGTAGCACGAGCTTCCAAACGGTATAAGATATGGCTAAGGACACCCGCTTCAAGGATTTACCTGCGATAGAAACGGAAAGGTTGCTTTTAAGAAGGCTGAAAATGGAGGATGCCGAAAATATATTTGAATGGGTTTCAGATCCGCAGGTGACAACGTACCTTTTCTGGCGGGCGCACCAATCGATAGAGGACAGCAGAGACTTTATTGCATGGGTAACAACCGATGATTTTGCGTGTTGGGGAGTCGTCCTGCCCGAAAATGGTAAGGTCATCGGAAACTGCTTTTTGCACAACGTAAACTTTGAACACAAAAAGGCTGAGATCGCCTTCAATATTGGCAGGAAATATTGGGGGAAGGGTTATGCAACTGAGGCCGCTCAGGCGATTATCCAATTCGCCTTTGAGGATTGGCGGCTCAATCGGATTGAGGGGACCTGCATGCTTGAGAACCGTGCTTCCGCTCGTGTGATGGAGAAAGTTGGCATGACCCTTGAAGGGGTCTTGCGAGAATATATCTACGTTAAAGGGCAGTTCCACGATATGGAGTTGTACTCGATTCTGAGGGAGGAGTCGTAACAGATAAGGGAATAGTTGATAAATATGAACCAACTCTACTATGGTGACAATCTAAATATTTTGCGAACCCACATCCCCGACGACAGTGTCGATCTCATTTACATCGATCCGCCGTTCAACTCGAATCAGGCGTACAATGTGATTTTCAGTGAGACGGATGGCTCGTCATCGCAGGCGCAGATCCAAGCCTTCGAGGATACATGGCGTTGGGGTGAAGCTACCGAGCAGGCATATCATGAGTTGATCGAGACCGCGCCACCCCTTCTAGTTGAGACGATCAAAAGTTTTCGTGGATTCCTCACAGAGACGAACCTGATGGCATACCTCGTGATGATGGGGTTGCGATTGGTAGAACTACATCGGGTGTTAAAACCGACGGGGAGTTTTTATCTTCACTGCGATCCGACGGCATCGCATTATCTGAAGATCATCTTGGATCAGATTTTTGGCGTTCAGAATTTCCGGAATGAAATTTATTGGAAAAGGAAAACAGGGCGTACTAGCCGGACTAATCGCTTTGGAACTTCTTGTGATATACTTTTTTGGTATTCTAAGTCTAATGACTATGCGTTTAAGCTTCAATATCGACCGAACAATCCTGAATATATCAAAAAGATGTTTCGTTATACCGATGAAAATGGGCGACGCTATAGAATTGATAACCTTGCAAACCCTAGCGTCCGACCGAATCTGATGTATGACTACAAAGGTTATCAACCACCGGCGAAAGGTTGGGCAATCTCCCGTGAGAAGATGGAACAGTGGGATAAGGAAGGACGCCTTCATTTCCCTAAATCTCCTGATGGTCGTATCCAGCGAAAACGTTACTTAGACGAGCTGAAAGGCGAAGAGGTTCCCTCCCTTTGGGACGACATTCCGGCCATTGGATCACGAGCGAAAGAACGTCTCGGTTATCCGACTCAAAAACCGGAAGCACTGCTTGAACGGATTATCGAAGCGAGTAGTAACGAAGGCGATGTTGTATTGGACGCGTTCTGTGGTTGTGGGACGGCTATCGCTGTTGCACAACGGCTTAACCGCCGGTGGATTGGGGTTGACATCACGCATCTTGCCATTGCTTTGTTGAAATACCGTCTTGATGATGCCTTCGGTGACGATACGAAATACGAAATCATCGGTGAGCCAAAAGATGCGGAGAGCGCGAAGGCTTTAGCGGTTCAAGATCGGTATCAATTTCAGTGGTGGGCATTAAGTCTAATTCGGGCGCGACCGTATCAGGGCAAAAAGAAGGGCGCGGACGAGGGTGTGGATGGAGTAATCTATTATCAGGACGTTGATCCGGACAAACCGAAAAAGACCCTTGCCCGGAAGATTGTGGTTCAGGTCAAAAGTGGAAAGGTCTCTGTCAAGGATATACGGGAACTGAAATCGGTTGTCGATAGCCAAGATGCTGTGATTGGTGTCTTTATCACACTGAACTCCCCGACTCAACCGATGGTCAAAGAAGCGGCGACAGCGGGACGTTTTCAATGGCTTCACGTCACCCACACCACATATCCCAAGATCCAGATTCGGACGATAGAGGAACTGCTTGCGGGGGGTGGCATTGAATATCCGCAGACGCCTGTTGATATCACATTCCGCCGGGCAGAGCGGGCAGCTCCCCAAAGCCAACAGATTGAAATAGAGGTGAGATGACCTAAAAGAGGTGAAGGGACACATGGAAAAACAGCGAACACAGCAAGGGCTCCAAGAGATCTATAAGCATCCAAAGCGGTATGAAGGCAAGGTCGTTATCATCTTGAACGACACCCAAATCGTAGGTGTAGCGGAAGACTTTACAGAGGCAAAGCACAAACGAGAACAGCTAGCTGCTTCCTCTCCATCAGCTTGCGATGGAAAGATGACGCTTTTTCTTGTGCCTCGGGGAATCAAGCAGGTACGGATTCGCACGCCCCGGTTCCGAAGCCTCAGAGAAAATTTGTAGAAACCTGTATATCCTGTGAATTTGCAAACGAATTACGATTTGAGAATAAGGATGGCTAATCCAATGAAAGCGATTCTCGCATTAGCAGACGGAACGACTTTTGAAGGCGAACATTTCGGCGCGACCGGGGAAACTTCCGGCGAGGTGGTCTTTAACACCAGCATGACCGGCTACCAAGAGATCCTCACCGATCCATCCTACAAGGGGCAGATCGTCACGATGACCTACCCATTGATCGGAAACTACGGCTGCAACGAGATCGATGTTGAATCAATTCAACCGCAAGCCGAAGGGTTCGTTGTGCGTGAATATAGTGCATACGAGAGCAACTGGCGATCACAATCCAACCTCGGTAGCTACCTTGAAGAAAATGGGATTATCGGTATCCACGGTATTGACACACGTGCATTGACCAAACGGCTCAGAGTGCATGGCGTCATGGATGGCATACTCTCGACGGAAGACCTCGATCCCCAAAGCTTGATCGCCAAAGCGCGAGCGTGGCACGGGTTGGTTGGCGTGGATATGGTTCAGTATGTGACCTGCCCGAATCCGTACCTATGGGAAACATGCGACCCTGAATCAAATGCTTTCTCTGGATTGAGTTCCACCGCTGATGATAAGGATTCCCAACTCACAATCGACTTTGACACAACAGGGATTGAGGCCCCATCAACTCCCCAATTCCGGGTGATTGCGATGGATTTCGGGGTCAAATATAACATCTTACGCCAACTTACCCAACACGGTTGTCAGGTGCAAGTTGTGCCGGCACAGACTTCCGCAGAGGATATTCTTGCCGCGAATCCAGATGGTATCTTCTTATCCAACGGTCCCGGCGATCCAGAGCCGATTGAATACGGCATCAAGACGGTTCGACAGTTGATTGGTAAGAAGCCGACCTTCGGCATCTGCTTGGGACATCAATTGTTGGGGCTTGCATTTGGTGGAAGGACCTTCAAACTCAAATTCGGACATCGTGGCGCAAATCAACCAGTAAAACGATTTGACACAGGTCAGGTCGAAATTACTTCACAAAATCACGGTTTCTGCGTGGACATTGACTCACTGCCAAACAGTGTAAAAGTGACGCATATCAATCTGAACGATCAAACCCTTGAAGGGATGGAACATCAAGAATATCCGATTTTCTCTGTGCAGTACCATCCGGAGGCGTCTCCCGGTCCCCATGACGCAAGTTATCTTTTCAAACGGTTTACAGATCTGATGCGTAAGACATGATGCGTGAAACGTGAAAAACAAAAAACGCAATGCCGCAATGAGGTAAAGGGGGAGGCAGAAAAAAATCCTTACGTCTTCGCCCCTTTGCGTTAAATACTGTCCCAATAACAATACGATAAGGTTATTTACTATGCCAAAGCGAACTGACATCAGAAAGATCTTAATTATCGGCTCCGGCCCGATTATTATCGGTCAAGCCTGCGAGTTTGACTATTCGGGCACTCAGGCGTGTAAATCCTTGAAGGAGGAGGGGTATGAGGTTGTCCTTGTCAACAGTAATCCGGCAACGATTATGACGGACACGGAGCTGGCAGACCGAACCTATGTTGAACCGATTGGCGCAGATATCGCCGAACGAATTATTGCTCAAGAGCGTCCCCAAGCCCTACTCCCAACTTTGGGTGGGCAGACGGGGTTGAATGTCTCAGTTGAACTTGCTGAATCGGGTGCGTTGGATAAATATGGGGTTGAGTTAATTGGTGCAAAACTGCCCGCCATCCAGAAAGCGGAGGATCGAGATCTATTCAAAAGGGCGATGGGGCATATCGGCTTGGCGGTGCCCAAAAGCGGTATCGCCCATTCGTATGACGATGCGATTGCCGTCGTTGAAGATATCGGTTATCCAGCGATTATTCGACCTGCGTTTACGCTCGGCGGCACCGGTGGAGGTATTGCTTACAATATCGAAGAGTTTCGGGATATGGTCGAGTACGGACTGGGGTTGAGTCCGGTCAACGAGGTGTTAATAGAAGAGTCGGTGATCGGTTGGAAAGAGTTTGAACTTGAGGTCATGCGGGATGGGACGGATAACGTCGTAATTATCTGTTCCATTGAGAATTTCGATCCGATGGGAGTTCACACCGGCGATAGCATTACAGTTGCACCCGCCCAGACCTTGACGGACAAAGAGTATCAGAAGATGCGCGATGCGGCGATTAAGATTATTCGTGAAATTGGAGTGGATACCGGGGGCTCAAATATCCAGTTTGCGGTCGATCCAGATACTGGGGAACAGGTTGTGATTGAAATGAACCCGCGGGTTTCTCGGAGTTCTGCGCTCGCCTCGAAAGCGACCGGGTTTCCGATAGCGAAGATTGCAGCGAAGTTGGCTGTCGGATACACCCTCGATGAGCTACCCAATGATATTACGCGCAAAACCCCTGCTTCCTTTGAACCGACCATTGATTACGTTGTGACAAAGATTCCGCGTTGGGCGTTTGAGAAATTCGCCGGCACCGATGAGACGTTGACGACGATGATGAAGTCCGTGGGTGAGGCGATGGCAATCGGCCGGACATTCAAAGAGTCCTTGCAGAAAGGGTTGAGATCGTTAGAGAACGGTTGGGCGGGACTCGACAGCCAACCCATCCAGAAATTACCGGTCTCGGAACTGCCACAGAAATTGACCATCCCCAACATGGAACGCATCCTTTATATAAAGCAGGCGTTCCAAAGTGGAATGAGTATCGATCAGATTCACGGATATACACACATCGATCCATTTTTCCTGTATAATATAAAGGAGATTATCGATTTTGAAGAGGAAATTCGGAAAGTCGGGAGCGAGAGCAAGCTGGATACTCTGGATATTTCTCGGCTACCTGATTCGTCTGTTTTCCTGCTTCGCAAAGCAAAGCAGTATGGATTCTCGGATCGACAGATAGGGGAACTTTGGAACGCCTCTGAAGCGAGTATCCGGGGGCTACGGAAGGAACACGGGATTGAAGCCACATTTAAGACGGTGGATACCTGTGCTGCGGAGTTTGAAGCGGAGACGCCTTACTACTATTCCACCTACGGTATGGAGGATGAGGTCCGGCCTAGCCAGAAAAAGAAGATCTTGATTCTCGGCAGCGGTCCGAATCGGATTGGTCAAGGCATTGAGTTTGATTACTGCTGTGTTCACGCTGCACTCGCGCTTAAAGAGGATAACTATGAGACCATTATGGTCAACAGCAATCCCGAAACCGTGAGCACGGATTACGACACCTCAGATCGGCTCTACTTTGAACCGCTCACGCACGAAAATGTGTTGAACATTGTAGATCGGGAAAAGCCGGACGGGGTTATCGTGCAGCTTGGTGGGCAGACCCCCCTGAATCTCGCGCTCGGACTTCAGAAGGCAGGCGTTCCGATTATCGGGACAAGCCCAGAGGACATTGCACGCTCTGAAGATCGGAAGCAATTCACAGAGCTGCTTGATGGACTCGGCTTGATGCAGCCCCCAAATGGTACGGCAACTTCAGTCAAGGAAGCCACACCAATCGCCGCAGCACTTGGATACCCGGTGATGGTGCGTCCTTCATATGTTTTGGGGGGACGGGCGATGCAGATTGTCTATGACCAAGATGCGCTGGAAGCATATATGGATTCGGCGGTAGCAGCCTCGCCGGAGCATCCCGTGTTAATTGACAAGTATTTAGAAGATGCAATCGAAGTTGACGTTGATGCGATTTCCGACGGGAACCTCACCGTCGTTGGCGGCATCATGGAACATATCGAAGAGGCAGGGATCCACTCTGGGGACAGTGACTGTGTGTTACCGCCTTACACGCTTGTTGAGGAGCAGATCGATACGCTCAAAGAGTATACTAACGCGCTTGCAAAGGCACTCAACGTGCGCGGACTGATGAATATACAGTATGCGATAAAAAACGATGAGATTTATGTGTTAGAGGTCAACCCGCGTGCGTCACGGACAGTGCCGTTTGTGAGCAAGACCATTGGGGTGCCGTTAGCAAAACTCGCTGCTCGCATCATGACAGGAAGGACCCTTGAAGAACTTGGATTTACGAACGAGATTGAGCCGGATTATTTTTCGGTGAAGGCACCTGTGTTTCCGTTCAATCGTTTTCCGGGAGCAAATTCTCAACTCGGTCCTGAGATGAAATCGACAGGCGAGGTGATGGGAATCGATGCAGACCTAAGCATCGCCTTTGCCAAAGCGCAACAAGCGGTAGGCTATGGACTACCGCTCGGTGGTCATGCGTTTATTAGCGTGAAAAACAAAGATAAGCGTGCAATTATTTTTATCGCTAAAAAGTTGGTTGATCTAGGCTTTCAGTTGATTGCCACGCACGGTACAGCGAAAGTGCTTCGTCGTAACGGCATGGAGGTAACACTGGTTCATAGTATCGGCAAAGGGCGTCCGACTATCCACGATTATGTCAAAAACAACGCTGTCGATCTGATTATCAATACACCTACCGGGTATGCACATCGTCCAAATGAGGAATTAATTCGGCAGATGGCAATTGATTACGGGATTACCCTATTTTCTACGATTGCAGGTGCGTCAGCCGCAATCAATGGCATTGATGCGCTCCGCCGTGGCGAGATTACTGTGACCCCATTACAGGATTATTATTGAAACATAACATAGCATACTCCATATTGATGGGAAGGAGATAAAAATGGCAACTAATCAGGTTGAAAGAAACACGCGTCTGGTACGTGCACTTGATGAGATTTTAGATAGTTTATCGTTTGACGTTGCTCACCCGATAAAGGTCTTGAAGTTGGCGGAAGGCAAAGAGGTTGTTGTCGTGCAATCGAATGCGTTCACAATTTCGCGTATTTATGCGTCCGGGCGTCCCGATGGCAAAAGGCCCCATGGACGAGAATCCTACTATGAATATTTCTGCGAACAACTTGAGGATTATAAACAGCAACATGGTAGCGACGAAGGATTTAGTTTAACGCCGGAAGATTGGCGTGTCTTATTCCGAGAGTCTTACGATAGGTATACCCGTTATCTGCTATTCGCGGGAATCAAGCGGTGGGCGGATGTCAAACGAGACACTGACACAAATCTTGCTACTACGAATATGGCAAAGAAATATGCCCCTTCTGAGATCGCGTGGGAAAGTTACCAGTATAAAGGCTATATGCTTATGATGAACAGCATGGCGAACGCTGAACTGTGTCTGATGGAAGATGACCGTCAGGGTGCATTGGATCAGGTCAATTTAGGAATTCAGCGCATTGGCAAATTTTGTGGTGAGTGTTTGCGCGAGAACTATGGTGACGCAGAAAATGTTACCCGCGAACGTTATCTGAGTAACCTGATTGAGTTTCGGTCAGATCTGGAATCAGTGGAAGAGGGATTGGAGGAACGAGAAGAGAACGACGAAGATGAGGACGATGCGGTGGATTTCCTAGCGGAGTTGGAGGAACTTTTGGATGAAGAGAACAGGAATTAAATTTTAACTTACATTGATTGATTTATTTTGGTGAATTTGAAAAATAAATAAACTTTAAAAAATGACATGAAAACTCAAATTCGTCTACTCGCTTTGCTAATCGTAACTATCGTAATTGTTGCTTGTAATCCAAAAGCCGAAGACCAAATCGACCAACCGCAGGCTAGCGAGACCAATCCGAGCCTGACTTTACAACAGCTTCAAAATGCAGAGTATCGCATCAGGTCGGACGATGACACATTTCAGCTGACCGATGGGGAGTATCGCAAGAAGTATGAACCCGATTCAGCATCGGAACGAATTCTCAAGTTAAGTAATAGTGCCGCGGGGAATTTGGACGACACAGGTGGAGAAGATGCCGTTGTAATTTTGATTGACAATCCTGGGGGCAGTGGTACATTTTATCACTTATTTGCGTTTATCAATCAAAATGGCAAGCCCTTTAATTTAGCCACTATCTTTCTCGGAGACCGCATAACAGTTGAGGGATTAGCTATTAAGAAAAAAGAAATTGTCGTCAATTTGTTAACCCGTGGTGATGACGAGGCTATGGCTTCAGAATCTACGTTAGAGATCACTAGAAAGTATAGGTTAGAAGCCAATAGGTTAGTCCTTGTAGAGGAATAGTGACCCTAGCTAAGGCACTTCGACCCCTTCAAAAACCTGTTTGATAATCTGTTCGGAAGAAATCTCTTCCGCCTCCGCTTCATAGCTGACAATCACACGATGTCTGAGGACATCCAGGCCCACTGCGTAGACATCTTCCGGTGTCACATACCCCCGATGACGGAGGAAGGCGTGGGCTTTGGCAGCCGTTGCGAGAAAAATCGTTGCCCGCGGCGATGCGCCGTATTCGATCAGGTCTGTGAGTTGATCCAGTTGGTACTTCGCTGGCTCACGCGTAGCACAGACGAGATCGACAATATAGTTTTCAATCTTCTCGTCCATGTAGATCTCACGGACTGTTGTGCGGAGTTGGATAATTTCTTGGGGAGATATCACTTGTTGAATCGGTAGAGGGGCTTCGCGGGTGAGTTGCCGTAAGATAGAAAGTTCTTCTGTCCGCGAGGGATAGGTCACCTGCAATTTGAGCATAAACCGGTCTACTTGTGCTTCTGGCAGGGGATAAGTTCCCTCTTGCTCAATTGGGTTCTGGGTTGCTAGGACGAGGAATGGTGGATCGAGAGGATAAGTTTCATCACCGATTGTGACCTGACGTTCCTGCATCGCTTCGAGGAGTGCGCTTTGGACTTTGGCGGGTGCACGGTTAATCTCATCGGCGAGGACAAGGTTAGCGAAGATAGGCCCCTTTTTGACATAGAAATCGCCTGAACGTTGGTTATAGATTTGGGTGCCGATCAGATCGGCGGGCAGCAGGTCAGGAGTAAATTGCAGGCGTTTGAAAGAGACAGCAATTGTATTGGAGAGTGCTTGGACAGCGGTTGTCTTGGCGAGGCCGGGAACACCCTCTAACAGGATATGACCGTTACAGAGCAATCCGATAATCATCCGCTCGATCATATACTTCTGTCCGATGATAACCTTCCGAATCTCTTCAAAGATTTCTTCAACGAAAGTGCTTGCCTCCTGAATCTTTTCGTTCAATGTCGTCAGATCAGATTCTCTCATGTCCCGATTCCATATTTTAACGCAATGACGTAAAGAGTTTTCTTTTTTCTCGGCATCATAGCGTCCTAGCGGCTTTGCGTTCCTTTTTTCTCATCCTAAGATTCCTCAAATCCTGAGAATCCTGATTCAGAAGCAATTTGGCTTTCAAGAAACTCCCGCGCTGTCTGATGGATGCGGTCCAATTCTGAACGGGAGGGGCGATGCCTAGAAAATTGAACCATATCGCATGATAAGAGAATCTCACCAACGTGATCTGTGACGCTATCGGTCAAGCCATTCGGGAGCGCGGATAGGATTTGTCCTGTGGTAGCCTCTAGACTTTTGATTTGATATTTTTCTCCCACGTACTGCCTGATAATTATTGCAATTGCTTCGTAGTATTCTTGGACGCGGTTTGATTCGCGCAAGGATAGTGCCCTCTCTAGGTCGGCAAGTGCAATAGCTTCAAGGGTATATTCCTCCTGATCTAATGGGCTGTCTGATTCAGCCAATAGGTCGGGTCTGTCAATGCGACCGGTGCCACGGGTTGGCATCGAAAATAACGGGGGAGATGTATGTGTTGACGATGATATATCCCAATTTTTATGTGTCCGTCGCCGTGGAAATAGGTCAGTCAACGAGGGGTTGTTCCGACGCAACCAGACATAGATGCCGCATCCGATGCCAATGACGAGTAGTGCCGGGACCACAACGCCAAGAATCGCGCCAAAAATACCCGGATTTCCACTATTGAGATCGTTACTTGCTGCAAAAAGATGAGTTCCCAAAGCAAATTGGACACAAATTGAAACAGAGGTTGAATTAATTATTTGCCGCACAAATTATGTTCCTTGATTTTTCTGAAAATTGTTCGTTTTGAGACTCCTAAGATTTTTGCGGCTTTTGCTCTGTTATTGCCAGCATATTGGAGTGTTGATTGAATAACTTCCCTCTCAATTTCTGCCATTGACATTCCCACCTCAACGTCTAATTCCGATGAAGGCAGGGTTGCCGCGCTAGTATCTATAACGGTGGGGGCGGAGAGGATAACGGGAGAGTTGACTCCGGCAGATTTGAGAATATGCTCCGGAATATCATCAATGTCGAGTTCTGGTTGGTTCGACATGATAACCATACCCTCAATGCAGTTTCTCAACTCTCGCACATTTCCCTGCCAGTCATATTTCATCAATACTCGCATCGCGCGGGAAGTCATGCGCTTGGTCATCATCCGGTTTTCCCGGCAAAATTCTTCTGTGAAGGCTTTGACTAGGAGTGGGATATCCTCAGTTCGATCACGGAGCGGCGGTAGGGCGATCCGGATCACGTTCAAACGATCGTAGAGATCGGGCAGAAATTTTTCCTGCTCTACCGCCTTTTCAAGATTGCGGTTCGTTGCACAGATGACACGAACGTCAATCTCTATTGATTCATTCCCACCAACGCGCTGAAACTCTCTCTCGGCAAGTACCCGCAAGAGCCTTGCTTGGTTTGATAAACTTAGTTGTCCTATTTCATCGAGAAATAACGTTCCTCCGTGCGCCGCTTCAAATCGCCCTTTCCGCGTCTGATACGCGCCTGTAAACGCGCCTCGTTCATGTCCGAAGAGTTCGGATTCTGCAAGGCCTTCGTTCAGGGCTGCACAGTTGAATATAACGAGAGGGCCTCGCCGTAAACTTCGGTGGTGCATAGCGCGGGCGACCAGTTCCTTTCCGGTGCCGCGTTCCCCACGGATCATGACAGTGGCTTTTGTTGGAGCGACTTGGGCAATGAGGTCTCGAATCTCTTGGATTTTCGGTGAATGTCCTGTTAATTGGATGAGTCCGACCCGCTCATCGATCTGGGACTGTAGTTGCCGATTTTCTAGGGTGAGCCGCTGATTTTCGAGTATCTTGTGGAGGAGGGCTTTCAGTCGGGTTGGGTTGAGGGGTTTAGGAAGGAAATAGCTTGCCCCCATATGAATCGTGGCTTTGATACCGACATCGGTTTCTAAAACATTTGGTGCTGTGATGAAGATCACGCCAACATCGGGGCTCCGGTCATAGGATGCTTCAAGGAGTTTGAGTCCGTCCACACGCTCCCCTATGAGTGGGGCAATCAACACATCAATATCCAAGCGTTCGATGCGATCTAACGCCTCATACATCGTGCGAGTCGCAAGCACATGCAGCCCTTCGCGCTCAAGTGTGAGACAGATCGTTTCGCGCTGTCGTTGGTCCGGATCAACAACGAGGATAGTGGTCTGGTTGTTCATTGCGCTAACCTAGTTTCTGTCTGACGATTTGGCTAACAACCGAATTGTCTGCTTTGCCTCTCAACTGTGGAACGAGTGTGCCCATAACTTTGCCCATATCTCGCATTGATGTTGCTCCTAGCTCCTGAATCGCACCTGTGACGGCGGCTTCGATTTCTTCCATCGAAAGTTGGGCAGGGAGGAATTCTTGCAATACATTAATCTGTTCCATCTCAGCATCAACGAGGTCATCGCGATTGGATTTACGCAACTGTTCCAGTGCATCCTTCCGTTTCTTAATCTGGCTGGCGATTACCTCTAAAACGCCGTCATCATCCAACTCAACCTTACTATTGATTTCCTTGTCCCGAACGGCACCGCGTACCATGCGAATCGCAGACAGACGATTTTTGTCTTTTGCCCTCATTGCCTGCTTCATATCTTCATTTAACTGTTCTTTGAGTCCCATAAAAATTCCTTTATTTTTTTATATAATCTATTGTTAGCAGGATAAAATAATACCCGATCTCTCAACCTTCGTCAAGCCGAAAAATGGTGCAATAAACCTTGCAAGACAAGATATATTTGGCATGAATTAAGTCCATATAAGCGACCAATTCTCATCCCGGTAATCTACCTCACCAAAATGCTAATTGTAGCATGTAGAACGATAGTTAGGGCATAAAGTTACCGTCAAACCTTTCTTGTTTTGGTGATTTAGAACCACTCTGTCAGTTTGCTATATGTTTGAGGTGCGGGGCTGCTTTCCCCCGCAAGGTCCAACCCAAGTAGGTGATCCCGTAATAGCTGCAATCCTGTGGGGGTATCCACATCGTACCATAGCGGTAGCAAGCCCAATTGCGCGTTGATCTCCCGAATTTTCCCAAGTGTTTGACGGAAGACGCCCTCGGTGCTCCATGCGATTTCTTCAAAAATAGTGGGAATTGATAACGATGCCCCGTACTTTGAAAAGCCGATCAGGTAGTAGCCGCCGTCCGCACTGGGACCGATAACGATATCGCGCGATTCTAGCAAATCGAGCGCGCATTCAACATACTGAGTTGGTAACGTTGGGCTATCTGATCCCACGAATAGGAATTTCCCATAATCCTGATCGCACGCCCAGCGCGCAGCGGCAATTAAACGTTCCCCAAGCGATACACCCACCTGCGGGATATAAACCGGATCTGCACCGATTAGAGTTTGCAAGGCGTTTAAGCCTTCCGGCGGCGTATAGGCAATTACACGGTGAACTGTAGAGATTGTGGCAAGGGCATTGCACCAATCGACGAGAAACGCCTGATACAGGGACGCAGCCTGCTCTAGCGAAAGATGAGGTGTGAGACGGGTTTTAACTTCACCGGGGACAGGGTTTTTGACAAAGACTATAACACAAGCAGCCATATTTGAACCCCCAGTTGCGGGTTGTAACGGGTGTCTGCTTGATACGGAACACAGGCGGACTGCAAATCCGATGATTCTGGTAGGCCCGGCTGGCGTTGTCTCCAAGCTATGGCAATCACAATGCAAGCGATAATAATTGCTAGGAAAGCGATTAGATTTCCTTTGAGTGCTCCATTGCTGCGATCAATCTGATATTTTGCGATGCAGCCGGTAACGCCAGCAAGTAAGGCGAGGATCAGACTGGCATACCACGGTAGTTGGACAATCACGCCTAGCAGGGCAACCAACGATACCCACAGACCGAACTTGGCAAGACGGTTGATTTGGGCTTCAGCTGCGCCGGCATTGTCACGGACCGATTCGGTTTGTTGTCGGTTGTCCGTGCGGGCTGGCGGCACATCACGATAGGTAGCTTCGACTAAATGGGTAAATTCTGCGAATAATTTTTCTCGTTTAAGCCATTGGGAAAGGTTCGGATACTCGTGCCTGATGAGAATTGAGAACTCTTGGCGTTGGGCACTGAAATCGGTAAACTCTTCCCATCGGTCTTCTTCGACCATATAGTAGGGGGTTGGTCCAACTTGCAGCTCATATCCTTGTCCGGCGTGATGGGCGATTTTCCCGATCCCCTCGCGCTCCGCAATTATGGTTGCCGTTCCCGCTGTCGGCGTTGATTGTGGAAGATTGCTTTCCGAGGTTCTTGCATCGCGTTCCAGATCGGGATCACTTCCATCATCCGTATGCTGATTTTCATACTCCTCATTCGTTATTGCTAGACCGGTTTGACTAACGACTTCTAAGGCATCAACTAGATCCTCGGGGTCGACGAAAAGGATAATCTGACGTTGCCTCTCAGCGTTCCGTATGTATTCAGGGCGGCAACGAATCTGTTTATTGCCGAGCATTGTCTGAATTAGGTTTGATTCCCACTCGTCTGTCGTGCGGCAGATTTCAACCCAATCGTCCGTGCTAAAAAGTAGGTCGTTGTTTTGAGCCACAATTTTCCTCTGCGATGCTGCTTCGTTACACTTGATGCGACTTGTTGTACAGTGGACTACAGTTCCGGACTATAAAGAATCACGTCATCAATTCGTGGATAGTCAACAAGTTCGCTCGGATCAAATAGAATGTTTAACTCACGTTCCGCGTTTTCAGGGGAATCTGAAGCGTGGACAACGTTATGAGTGATGTCGATCGAAAAATCTCCACGAATACTGCCGGGTTGGGATTCGTTGGGCCTTGTTGCCCCATTGACTAGACGCACTAGATCGATGGCATCTCGCCCTTCAAGGGCAATGGCTACGATTGGCGTTGAAGTCATAAATTGGATGAGGTAGTCGTAAAAAAATTTACCCTGATGTGGCGCGTAGAGTTGATCCGCTCGGTCTTTTGAGAGTTTGAGTAATTTCAGTCCGACTAGTTTGAGACCTTTGCGTTCAAAGCGGGCGATAATTTCACCTATCAGTCCGCGTTGAACGCCATCCGGTTTAATCAAAACTAAGGTTTTCTCTGGGTTCATTTAACCGCCTATCTGCTGTAATGTGTTATAAGTGGCACAGACACACCCCCGATAGATCGGGATTTCGCTTTGCTCAACTTGCACGGTCCAACCACTCACCATTTACTGAGTTATAGAGTTTCCTGTAGTGCTTTTAGTAATTCCTTCTGTTTTCTTGTCAATGAACGTGGGATTTCGATTTTGATCTGGACGCGCAAATCACCTTTGCGCTTCGATGAATCGACAACACCACCCCCGCGGACTCTCAACTGTTGCTCCGGCTGCGTCCCCGCAGGGATCTTCAGATCGATATGTCCCTTCAGGGTCGGCACACGCACTTTCCCGCCTAAAGCTGCGGTCGTAAAAGGCACCGTAGCTTGGGTCACGAGATCTAAATTCTCCCGCTTAAAATTTGAGTGCGGTTGAACAGCGATTTTCACAATTAGTGAGCCACGCTGTCCACTCACTGTCAGGTCTCCTTGACCGGCAAGCCGCAATGATTGACCATCTTTAATGCCCGGCGGAATCTTAATAGTGAGGGTTCTGTCGTTCACCTGAATTCGCTTTTCGGCACCCAGTATTGATTCCTCAAATGGGATTGTCAGTCTTGTTCGCAGATTACCGCGGCGTTGTGGACCGAAACCAGTAGGATTGTCTCTACTGAATACATCGCCGAATACATCGCCGAAGTTTCCAAAGACCTCACGCCCAAAGATATCTCCAAAGTTGGTAAAGATGTCCTCAAAATTCGTGTATCCTTGAAATCCAGCGTTGTGGACTCCCGCGTGCCCGCGTATATCGTAGATCTTCCGCTTCTCTGGATCCGATAACACGTCGTAAGCATTTGAGGCTTCTTTGAATTTCTCTTCCGCTGTCTTATCTCCCGGATTTTTATCAGGATGATACTGCAGCGCGACCTTGCGGTAAGCACGTTTGATCTCCTCCGGAGACGCACTCCGACCTACCCCAAGGACTTCATAGTAATCTCTTTCTGCCATCTAATTTTCCCTGTGTATCAAACAATATCATGTGTCATCACCGTGACCCGAGGTTAGCTTTTCATCAAGACTGTACTTACCGGGTCCAATCAGAATCAAGCTCAGAAAAACAATACCAACTTCGATTGCGTGTGAGGCTCCCCCCACCCCATCCCCACGACTTAGATGGGAAACGGTAGCGACCAACATTGTTATTGTCAAAAGAATACAGGCGGGTCTCAAAAAGAGACCGAAGATGAGACAGATACCTCCCAAAGACTCCGAAATCGCAGCCATGAATCCCCAAAACGCCGGTAGGAACGTAATGCCGAAGGCCGCCATTGCGCCGCCAAGCCTTTCCCATTTCTCGGGACCACCAAAAAGCTTTGGGAGCCCGTGAAAGAGGAACATACACCCAAGTCCGATCCGCACGATTAATAAACCGATGTCTCGATGTTTATCCAAAAATGTCAAGACCATTTGCTTGTGTCTCCTTTTACTTTTAATTGTTGGATCTTCAGACCTGCCCAAACTTACCCTCATGGAAACATGGGTAAAGACAGAGAAATAATAGGCGATTCTAAGAAAATAATCAAGAAAAAAATGCGAGACGGTTTTGTAAGTATAAGCGCAATTTCTTGTTGACAAGGTATTCCAAGTGGGGTATGTTAGAGATAATTGTAACGGTTGAATTTATAGTTTTGTCCGTCGGTCCGCAGCATGTGGTGTCAGGTATCATAATCTTTTTTTAAAAGGGTGGTAGATACGACCAAAAAGGGAAACTTTCTATGGCAAAAATCAAAGAGATTCGATGTATTCGTACACGGGTAAATGGGACTTGGGTTATTGTGAAAATCACCACTGATCAACCAGGGCTCTACGGGATCGGTTCTGCCAGCGACCATTACCATGCACAAACAATCGTAACGGCTGTTGAGGAGTGCATTGCGCCTCGCCTAATTGGTCGGGAGGTTGGGCATATTGAAGACATCTGGCAGTCCACTCTTACCAGTGGTTACTGGCGGAATGGAGCAATTTCAAACACCGCACTGGGCGGGATCGACATGGCACTCTGGGACATCAAAGGGAAAGAGGCTGGGATGCCGGTCTATCAACTTCTCGGCGGTCCCTGCCGGGCTGCGGTTCCATGCTATGCCCACGCTGGTGGTGGTGACTTCGTCGAGCTTGAGGACGATATCCGTCGCTACATGGAGGAGGGCTATTCGGTTATTCGATGTCAGCTGGGCGGGTACGGCGGTGGCGGTTTCATCAACGCCGATAAAGCCGGGCAGCCGAAGAACCCTTGGTCCAACGCTCCTGCCTTCGATGATGAGGCATACATTGAGAGCATCCCGAAGATGTTTGAATATCTGCGATCGAAGTTGGGATTCGGACCGAAACTCACGCATGATGTCCATGAGCACCTCCGCCCGCAGTGCGCGGTGACATTGTCGAAACTCCTAGAACCTTACCGTCTCTTTTTCCTTGAAGATGTCCTTTCGCCTGAGCAGATTGACTGGTTTCGCCTAATTCGGCAGCAGTGCACCACCCCACAGGCGATGGGCGAGCTATTTATCAACCCTCACGAATGGACACCTCTCATTACTGAGCGGCTGATCGACTTCATCCGGGTCCGGGTATCGAAAGGCGGCGGCATCACCCCGTGCCGGAAAATTGCCACCCTCTGTGAGTGGTTTGGGGTCAATACCGCATGGCAAGAGGGTGGAGACAATGACCCCGTTAACCAAGTGGCGGCAATGCACTTGGATCTGGCGAGTTGGAGTTTCGGTATTCAGGAGGAAAACCATTTCAGTCAAGAGGAACTTGACATCTTCCCCGGACACGCAATCCTTGAGGGTGGATACCTCTACGCGAATGACCAGCCGGGACTGGGGATTGACATTGACGAGGTGAAGGCGACGCAAGTGTTGGACGCCGAACAAGCGAAAAGCCCCAATTACGCCGCCGAAGATCGGAAGGCAGATGGATCGGTGGTGCGACCATAACTGACAGCTATAGTGAATTCAAAAAATAAATAAACACTTACGCCCACCGGTAGGGGCGGTTTGTAACCGCACCGCATCGGCACCCCCCTTTATCCCCCCGCTAGCGGGGGGATAAAGGGGGGTGCCTACCCAACGGGAGACCGGTAGGTGCGGTATCCGAACTGCACCGGTTTGGAGTGTCTCATTAATTCTAAGGTCCACTATAAATTGAAATTGAAGATAAGGTTTAGTCCACCCAGTCATAGGAAGGAGATTAAAAATGTTAAAAGCATCAATCGCAACTAGCTTTAATTGTCCAGGTCCAGGCACCAACGGGCTTGCTTGGCAAGATGACGCCATCTGGAGTGTTGAAGGTGGCGGGACGTTACACAAAATTAACCCGCAGACCGGTGCGGTTATCCTTACCGTAAACCCATCCACATCGGGTTCCAGCGGCCTTGAATGTGACGGCAGCCATTTCTGGTATTCTGACATCGGGGAAAAAATTCTGTACAAATTAACCGTGTCGGATTTGCAAGTTGTCACTTCATTTCCACCGCCGGGCCCGAGTCCACATGGTCTCGCTTGGGATGGCGAATCTCTGTGGAGTGCCGATGTGCAATCAGATCGGCACTATAAGGTGTCTCCTGAAACTGGAGAGATATTGGCAGAATTTCCCTCCCCCGGCACAAGGCCTCACGGAATTGCTTGGGATGGAACGACGCTGTGGAGTGCAGACACCGACACACACATTATCTCTCAAATTGACCCGAATTCCGGGGCGGTTTTGGATTCTTTTGAATGCCCCGGCGAACCGCACGGTTTGACCTGGGATGGTGCCAATCTGTGGTACGGTGATGATGCAGAGAAAATAATATGCAAAATTGCATTAGAACGCACGTAATAGAAGTCCCTAAACTCTGAGGTCAGTTATGACACGAATGATAGGTATCGGTGTCATCGGTATGGGGTGGATGGGGACTGTGCACAGTCGTTCCTACAGACAGATTCCGATCCGCTTTCAGGACTGTGAAATTCAGCCGCGCTTGGTCATCTGCGCCGATGAGGTGGAAACCCGTGCCCGCGAGGCGCAGACGTTTTTGGGCTTTGAACGATACGCCACGGATTGGAGACAGGTTATCGCCGATCCAGAGGTGGAGCTGGTCAACATTACCGCGCCAAACAGTATGCACCTCGAAATCGCGAGCGCGGCTGCCGAGGCGGGAAAACATATCTTCTGCGAAAAGCCTGTTGGTCGAAATCCACAAGAGACCGCTGCTATCGAAAATGCCGCACGACGGGCTGGCGTTTTGACCTGTGTGGGCTATAATTACCGATGGGGGCCGCTTGTGCAGTACGCCCGGGGACTAATTGAGGAGGGCCGTCTCGGCAGTCTCACGCACTATCGCGGACGCTTCTTTGCGGGTTATGCTAGCAATCCGCACGCTGTGTTATCGTGGCGTTTTCAACGCGAAGTAGCAGGACTAGGAACTTTGGGCGACCTGATGTCGCATGTCGTTGATATGGCGCAGATGATAGCCGGTCCAATCAAGCGTTTGGTGGGCAACCGCGAGACTTTCTTCTCAGAACGGCCGCTTGCTACCCCCGGCGAAGGTACGCACTTTACTGTCCGCACAGATGGTCCAACGGGCGAAGTCACCAACGAAGATTACGTTGGCGCATTGGTTCAATTTTCTAATGGGGCGCATGGCACACTGGAAGGGTGCCGTGTCATAAATGGTCCCGAATGCGAGATGGCGTTTGAGGTGCACGGCACACTGGGCGCGATAAAATGGGACTTTGAACGGATGAACGAGCTACATCTGTTTCTCTCCGACAGCGATAGTGCGCCTAACGGTTACACCCGCATCGTCAGTGGGCCCCAACACCCGCTTCATGCAGCGTTCAATCCCGGTCCCGGTGTCGGTTTAGGCTACGAGGATCTGAAGGTCATCGAAACCTATCAATTCTTGAAGTCGATTCGAGATGGATGCCAAGGTGAGCCTGCTTTTCGTGAGGCGTTAGCTGTGGCTAAGGTGTTGGGTGCGATTGAACGCTCATGGGAAACAGAGCGTTGGGAAGAGGTACAAACCTCGTAAAACGTAATTCGTAATGCGTAAGGAGTTCGTTATGGATTTGTTGGTTGGTTGAACTGATAAATCCTATACATGCGCTTTCGTAGGATAGGAGGTTAGGATGAAAATCCGCGAAGATTTAATGATAGCCGGTAACAAATTCCCAAACTTTGAACGTCCCGATCAAGATGGCATGATCAGAACGCTGGAAGATTTAATGCGTGGCTGGCCCACGGTCCTTGTCTTTTGGCGCGGGGCATATTGACCGAAGGATGTTCTCCAGTTGGAGAATTATGCAAAGGACTTGCAGCCTGAATTGGAGGTCAACTACTGTAGGCTCATCGCTGTTTCAGTCGATGAGCAGGGAACGACGAGGGCACTTCGCGAACGTATCGGTGCGACGTGGCCCTTCCTGATTGACCTCGATCGGGCATTGATCAATGAGTTGGACATCGTGGACAATACCGACCCCGCCCACTCGCCGATCCCCATCCCCTATACTTTCGTCCTTGACAGCGATCGCGAGATCTACAAAATCTACAACGGTTGGTGGTTTGTTGGAAGGCCCACGGTAGAAGAGCTGCGGTACGATTTGCGAGCACTGCTGGCGCGTCGGGATGACTATGAATATGATCGTGCGTGGGATGTTTCAGCGGAGGCGAGAAAGAAGGCGTTTCTCTGAAATCTTCTGCTTCAATTTCCGTCCTTTTGTTTCACCACTTTTGAACCGGCGTAGATTCCATCAACAATTGCTTGATCCGCCCACATCTCTTCCGGCGTTATAAGCGGCGTCGTTCTGCCGAGAACGCAGTCGATGAAATGAAAAACCTCGCGGCGTAGCCGGTTGCTCGAATGGTCATGGAAGGAATTGGCTACGCCCGGAGCAACTTTCTCGGTCACATCGACGTAATCGCCGTCCTGCCAAGTCAACAATCGTAATGGTGTTACTGAAGCGTAGCCGTGCGTTCCCCACACTTCGACGCCGTGATCGCCAATCTGCGGCGGGGCCATCCACATACTCTCGACGGATAATGTAGCACCATTGGCGAACTGGACATAGCCGCTGACCAAATCTGGATCGTCATAGTCGCCTCGGAGGGGTTCCAATTCGGGGGGCAATGCGGGAAGTTCTGCAAAACGTGAGAGGGCCCGCCCATGCACGGAGATGAGAGGCGGGTTGCCGAGGAACCAGATCGCCAGATCCATGGCGTGAATCCCTGTTCTGGCGAGTGAACCGCCCCCTGACCCCGCTTGGTAGTGCGATCCACGGATCGGTACGCTAGCAGCAAAGTACCAAGCACGAGCAAAGCGAGGTGCCCCAATACCTCCATCGCGGATAAAGCGGTGCACGACCTGTGCATCGTCGCGGAATCGGAAGTTATAACCGACCATCAGAATCCTGTCCACTTCCTTTGCCCTCTGGAGCATCTCCTCCCCCTCTGCCAAAGAGGGTGCCATCGGCTTGGCGGCGAGGACGTGTACCCCGGCGTTCAACGCATAGATCGCCACACGCGGGCGAACATCTGCCATCGTCCCGACCATGACCACATCGAGGGATTCTTGATCGATCATCGCTTTATAGTCTGCGTAAAGTGCCGGACGTGCCTTTCTGCCTCGCTCATCAAAGACCTCGCGTGCCGCCATTTCCGCTTGTTCCAGATCGATGTCGCAGAGTGCGACCAAACTAGCGTCACGGTTTTCGACGACGTTGTTTATATAAGCACTGCGTCCAAACCCACCGCAGCCAACCACGCCGACGCGCAGCAGACGAGATCTGTTTGTCATTGTTTTTCCCCTTGTTTGAGTGTTTTCGTGGGTTTTCTTGTAGAGATATTATAGCTCTCTCACCTTTTCCACGCCCAATTCCTCTAGCCGTGCTGCCATCTTCTCACGCCGAGGACTGCCCTTTTCCATCATCTCCTTACTATAAACAAATGGCTGCTGCTCGGTTATTTGAGTTTCAACTGTCGTCCGAAGGTCTTTGATCGCGAGTAGGTCATCTTGGGGATCTGGCATATAGCCGATGAACATCGTCCGCCGGGGACGACCATCCTTGCGTTTGAAAGCGGAGTGCCACAGACGATTGTCCCACAACACAACGTCCCCGGGACAGGTCTGCACGGAAACTACTCCCGGAATGGCAAGGGGATCGAGGCGTAGGCGGGGTCTCCCCCTATCCCAGTAGCCACAGGAACGGAAGAGAGCTGCAGAGTATTCAGGATGGTGGCTGCCGGGAATCAGGTTCAGCGATCCGAAATCCTTGGATTGCTCGTCGAGGTATATGGCGGTCTTGAGCGTGAGGGTGCGTCGCCCCGGTTGACCGTCAGTGTGCCAAGGGGTATCGTCTCTGTTCGCCCACATATCGCTACCGGCGATGTAGAGACACTCTGTCCCCCAGATATCGCGCATCGCTTCCATCACACCGGGCTGCTCGATTAAATCTGCGAAAGCATTGTCCGCTTGGACGAAAGGACTGAGCATCCGTGTGCCGTTTTCGGCGAAATAGTTGTAGACCGGTGCGTCTGCAATGACGCGGCGGTGTGCCTCCTGTAGACACTCTACCTCATTCTCGCTCAAGCAGCCTTTCAGGACAGTGAACCCGAAGGTCCAAAATTGTCCAACTTCCAAATCGGATAACATCGGATACCTCCTCCTTCTTACAAAGAATTCAAATTTTGGGTGTGCAGGTTTCTACTCACTCCGGTCCGTACTGTCCCATATATCCGGTGCGACCTCCAAGGATTTCCTTGAGTTCGCCTTCACTAGCATCAATGACTTCCTGTGTCGGGCTGCATCCGGGCCAACACTGCATCCACGGTGGAGTGAAGCCGTAGAACATCGTATAACGGGTTCGCTCGGAGAGGATCGGGACGCCGGTATGAACCAACGCCTCTGTGAAGTGCATCACTGATCCAGCCTTTGCCTCAATCTGAATCACCATCGCAGGATCGAAAATTTCTTTCCAATCCTGCGCTTCGATTCGGTGTGAGCCGTCCAGGATCATTGTGCCGCCATGTTCAAGGTCAACGTCGGTTAGGTAGGTGGCATTGTTGAGAAATGTTGTGTTGATGTAGGGATGGTTGTTCGCCGGCACAATACCATATTTTGGTCGAATGCCGCGATGCCATCCCATCTTTTCGGGATCCCGAAGTTCATCACGCCGAGTCGTCCGGTCGGGGTGCGGGGATTTTATCATCGCGTGGCAGCACTCAAAACGGGGCGGGGTTCCCAAGAGCTGCTTCAGAACGGGCAGGATCTTCGGCGACATGATCCAATGCCGAAAGATTGGGTCATAGTTCACCATGTTGTTGATGTTCTTGATATCTTCAGTGTCCTTCATCGTCGAGACTTTTCTTTCATAGAGATGATCCAGGCCGCGCTTGAAGGCATCGATCTCTTCCGGACTGAATACGTCCTCTTGAAGTACCCAACCGTGAACAGCGAAATGGTAGAGTTGTGCATCGGTCAGCATCGCTCACTCCTATTAATGTAGGGCTTACGCATTGAGATTTAAGGATTCAAATGGACGCAGATAAACACAGATTTTTTTTTTTCTATTGTTATCTGCGAAAATCAGCGTAATCTGCGTCCGTATCTATTTTTAGAACCGAAGCACACAAGTCCTAATATCTAAATCTTCCCCTCTTTTTTCCACCGTTCCATGAGCTCTTTCTTGTACGCCTCTTGACGTTCTTTATCCGCCTTAGCACGTTGCGCGTAGTAGACAAGCCCCAAGGCCCGGCGTGGTTTCGGGGTGGAATTGGAACCTGCGCGATGGATTGTCATGCAGTGATGCACAATCATATCGCCCGGTGATGCGTGGATAGCTGCTTCTTCTTGGTGGTCCGCCTCACCGTAATCTGTGACTCCTAGGGAGAACCCGAATACTGCTGTCTGTCCGTGGGGTCTCATACCAAGGCGGTGAGAGCCGCGCACATAGTGGATGCAGCCGTTCTCGTGGTTCACCGTATCCAGTGCCAACCACAACGTCAGTGCCTCGTTAGGTTCGAGCATGAAGTAGAACCCGTCCTGATGGGGTGGCGTCTCTGCATCGCTGCGGGCGGGTTTCGTGAACCATTCCATATTTTTACTTATAACGCCATCGTCTAGCAACAATTCCGCTAACTTGGCAAACCGATCGCTCTCAGTGAGTTCCTTAAAATGGTCGTCGTAAGATGCCATGCCCTGCAACCGCATAATGCTTTCGGTCTGTCCCTTGGCTTCGTAAAAGGCTGCGTCCGACGGTAATCCGGGCAACGTTTCCGCAATGAACCAATCAATATGAGCGTTTAACGCTTCTGTCTCTTGTGGGGTGTAGAAGCCGGGAATGACCACAAATCCATCTCGGTCAAAAGCTTCCTTGAGTTGTCCTGAATTTTTCTGCCAATCCATCTGAACTTTTCCTTTCTGTCACTGCTAGCTCATGTTAAGAAAGCATGTAACAGAAACCGAGTTTTCAAGAAAAAACTCGGTTTCCCTTTTAACCGTCCAATCGTAATTTCACCCAGCGCGTATGGGTGACTCCCGCCACAGTACACCAGAAATAGGTCATTATATCTCCGTCCGGCAGCATTGTCCCGCCGGGCTTGCCGAAAGCGATTTGCATATGTTCAGCGAGGAAGTTCTCGTTCTCAGGTTCGCCGAGAGTTGCCTCTTTTCCTGCGTCAAAAACCACGGCCTCGTTCTCTACATCAAAATGTTCAAGGTCTTCGGTCAGTGCTACATGGATGCCTTGGGGTTCGTGTCGGAAATTGTAGATTGCCGCCACGCGCCCATCGGGCAACGGGATGGGGGTGCAGACCTGACCGCGCAGATTTGTCGGTCGGGGTTCGGACCAGGTGCGTCCACCATCTTCGGAGATTACCCAATGGTTCGTCAGATCCTCGGAGGTCCCGTATTGATGCGTCCAGATCAGGGTATAGATGCGTCCATCCGACAAGAGGGCACACATCTGATCCCACCAGAGCAACGCTCCTGTGAGGTCGTCTGCGATAACGGTGAACTCTCCCCACGTCTGTCCCTGATCCGCGGAGAATACCGCCGCTGCCTTCTGATCGGGCGGACCTTCATACCCTTCCGGCTTCCACGTTTCAAGAGGGTACATCCACCGATCTGGCGCGAGTTGTAGGAGAGGTCCAGCCCCGTTCCATGTATACTTTTCGGGTGGCAAATCTACCGGCACCACCTGCGGTGCGGACCACGTTTTCCCTTGGTCCTCTGACCAAAACAGCAGTATTTCTGGGCGCTGCAAGGCTTCCGACTCCGTGTCAAAAAGCGTGTCGCCTTCGTTCTCAAAGCGGGTTGCGTTCATCACCAAGCGACCGCCGGGAATTTCGCTAATCTTTGGGCCCCGGTAACACCATCCGTCTGTGGGTACGCCATCGGGATGGATGCTCCCTTCGTTGACCCATGTGGCACCCCCATCCGTTGAACGGAGGATCTCGATGTGATTGTCCGGTGTGCCTAGCCCCTGTCCGACATGCTGGCAGGCGATGAGGCTGCCATCTGCGAGGGGAGTAATTACGGGCATATAGGCTCCCCGTTCGCTCTGGTGAGAAATGATACCGTTGTCAATAATTTTTAGCATCTCTTGTTTCCTTATTCTGGATCACGAATTAAGCAAATGACGTGGATAGCACGAATTTTTGAATCCGTGACAATCCACGATAAGATGCGTGGTATTGTGCACCGCTAGTCAAGTTCTCGAATTGCCGATTCAATTTGGGTTTTGAGACGCTCATTTACCTGCCTGCTTGCGAGTTTCGATGCTGTTTGGAAATCCTGCTTCGCTGTCACAGAAAGCCCTAGTTTGTCCTTCGCCATACCCCGATAATAGTATGCTTGAACATAATCGGGTTCAAGTCGAATAGCAGCATCATAATCATTGATAGCAGATCGATATTGACCTGATCTGTATATCAACATTTCCCCGACTGAAGTAGTCTTGAGCTAATCAGGGTTGATTCGAATAGCGGTGTTATAGTCGTCGATAGCAGCCTTATGTTGTGATAGATTCGTGCTTAGCCTTCCCCGGTTATAATAGACTTCGGCAACACCGGGCTTTTCGTAATCGATGTCATAATCAACAAGCGGTACGTCGTAGCTTGACAAGGTAGTATGCTTCGGCGTAATCGGCTTTAATTCGTATGGCAGTATCAAAGTCATTGATAGCGTCGTTGCGTCGCCCTAGTTTGTTCTTCGCGATGCCCCGCTGGTAGTATGCTTCGGCAAAACCGGGCTTAATTCGTATAGCGGTATTATAATCTTTGATGGCAGCATTATATTGTCCTGATTCAGCCTTTATATTTCCCCGATTGAGGTAAACCTCAGCATAACTATGCTTAAGCGGCTAGTTGGGTTTGATTTGAATAGCGGCATCCAAGTCTTCAATGGCGGTTGTGTGTTGCCCTAGTTTAGTTTCTTGCTAATGCCTCGGTTGAGATAGCCTAGCATAATCGGGATTGAGTCGAATAGCCGTGTCATAATTTGATGTCAGCGTTATATTGTCGAATCTGTCTTTACCTCTCCTCGTGAGGTATGCGTTGGCATAATCGGGATTATCGTATAGCAGGATTGAGTCTCATGGCAATGTCATTCGTCAAGGGCAGCGTTGTATTGTCCTAATTTATCCCTTGCCTCTCCCCGCTGGAGGTATGCCCTGGCATAATCGGGATTGAGTCGAATAGCCGTGTCATAATCATTGATGGCAGCGTTATTTGTCCCGAATCTGTCTTTGTATTTCCCCATTGGAGGTATGTTTCAGCATTAAGTCGGCTAGCAATATTGGGTTTGAGTGTTATAGCGGTATCCAAGTCGTTGAAAGCGTCGTTGTACTGTCCCAACTTGTCTTTGCAATCCCCCGGTTGTAGTATGCGTCAGCATAATCGGGTTTGATTCGTATAGCGGTGTCAAAATCGGCGATGGCAGATTGCGTATAGACCTAAGTTTGTCTTTGCATGCCCCGATTGTAGTAGCCTCGGCATAATCAGGATTGAGTCGTATAGCGGGATTGAGTCTCATAGCAATGTCATAATCATTGATAGCAGCGGTGGTTGTCCCAATTTACCCTTTGCATTTCCCCGGTTAACGTAAGCCTCAGCATAATCTGGATTTGATTGTATAGCGGTGTCAAAATCGGTGATGGCAGCAAAGTGTTGTTCTAGTTTGTCCTTTGCCGCTCCTCGACTGTTGTAGGCTCAGCATAATCAGGGTTGATTTGTATAGCGGTGTCATAATCGGTGATAGCGGCGTTGTGTTGCCTAAGTTGATCCTTGGCAACCCCGCGGTTGTATGCGTTGGCATAATCGGGTTTGATTCGTATAGCGGTGTCAAAATCGGTGATAGCGCGGAATATTGGCCTAAGTAATACTTCGATCTTCCCCGGTTGTAGTAAGCGTCGGTATAATCAGATTTGATTTGTATAGCGGTCAAATCATCAATAGCGCTGCGTGTTGTCCTAATTTGCCCTTCGTAACTCCTCGATTAAGATATACTTCGGCATAATCGGGATTGAGTTGAATAGCAGTGTCATAGTCATCATAGCAGCATATTCTTGTTAAGTCAGCCTTGGCATTTCCCCGGTTAACGTAAGCCTCGGCATAATCGGGTTTGAGTTGAATAGCGGTATCATAATCGTCAATGGCAGATTGATATAAACCTAATTTGTATTTGGTATTACCCCGGTTGAGATAGTCTTGGGCTAAATCGGGATTGAGTCGAATAGCAGTGTTATAATCATCAATAGCGGCACTATGTTGCCCTAGATTGTCCTTTGCCACCCCCCGGTTATAGTATGCGTCAGCATAATCAGGTTTTAGTCGTATAGCGGTGTCAAAGTCGGTGATAGCAGCGAAGTATTGCCCTAGCTTGTTCTTTACCACGCCCCGATTGAGGTAAGCATCGGCATCATCGGGATTGAGTTGGATAGCGCTGTCATAGTCAGCGATGGCACCCTCATAGTCACCTAACTCATCTTTCACCCAGCCTCGCAGGAAGTAGGTCTCCGCAGGGGTAGTTGTTTCCCTTCCGACAACGGTTTCGCCGTCCCCAATTGAGCGAGCAGCTCCTTGAGATAGTTTGAAGGGATAGCAAAATTGAGATTCTGACCACCGCGGAAGGTCGCGAATGAAACGCCTATCACTTCTCCTCTACCGTTGAGGACGGGACCGCCACTGCTTCCTGAAGAAACCGGGGCCGTCATCTGGAGTCGTTTATTGGTAGAATCCCCTCGAATCGCACTGATAATGCCATCCGAGAATGTGCCCTCAAAAAATCCTTTCGGATTGCCTGCAACATAGACCGTATCGCCAATTTCAACGTATTACTATCGCGAAGGGGAAGCGTTTGGACACCGGAACCGACACCTGTAAAATCGCCAGATCATGGCTTTCATCCATCGCGGTGACGCCTTCGATGGTGTACTCTGTTTCCTGACCCACACGCTTTGCAGTGCCTTGTGCTGCACCATCAATCACGTGGAAGTTGGTCGCGATCTGGTTAGGGTTGCACGAAGAATCCACTCCCAATCCAAGCGGCTCGCCGTTAGTATCTTCCATGACTAAGAGCACCGTCGCGGCTAGTGCTTTTTTGGCGATTTGCTGAGGCGTTTGTGCATTTGCTTTAAGTATTCCGCAAAGTAGGAAAGTCAAAAACACCATGAGGGGGATGCACAAGACACTCCTTAAACGTAACAATTGTTTCTTTAACTTCATAACTTCCTCCTTATCGTATCACATGTCGCCCCATTGGGGCTTGGGTGTGTGGGAATTCGGCGTTGCTATAAACATATCGCCCCGCTGGGGCTATGGGTTCAGGCAAGTTGAGCGCAGCGAAATCCCGATTTATCGGGGCTGTCCGACCTACAAGTGTTGGTGTCGTCCCGTAGGTCGAGATTCATATCTCGACAAAACACCCTGACCATCGCGCTATGTTCTAGGTATTGTCGGTTTTGGAAAATCGACCTACAGGAGGGCAACCACGAGGGTTGCCCCTACAGGAATCAGCTTACTGCCCCGGATAGGCGCGGTTTTCTAATTCAGCGATGAACTTCTCCGCGGAGATAGCCGCTGCAGCACCGGCACCGGCAGCCGTTATCGCTTGGCGGAAGACGTGGTCATGTACGTCACCCGCTGCAAAAACACCGTCGATATTGGTGCGCTGAAGTTTGTCCACGACGATATAATCCTGATCATCCATGTCGATCACACCCTTGAATAGCTCGGTGTTCGGGATGTGTCCGATAAAGATAAATACACCATCAATCGGGAACACCTGCTTTTCGTCGGTCTTCACGTTTCTGAGCAGCGCACCGGTAACCTTCTCATCGTCCCCTTGGATCTCTTCGACGACCGTATCCCAGATAAACTTGATCTTATCGTTCTTGAAGGCGCGTTCCTGCATAATCTGGCTGGCGCGGAGTTGGTCTCGGCGGTGGACGATATAGACCTCCGACGCATACTTTGTCAGGAATATCCCCTCCTCAAGGGCGGCATCGCCTCCACCGACAACGATGAGGCGTTGGTTCTGAAAAAAGAATCCGTCGCAGGTGGCGCAGTAGGAGACGCCGCGTCCGCCGTATCCCTCCTCACCGGGGATATCCAGTGTCCGTGGCGAGGCACCGGTGCAGATGATAACCGATTTGGCGAGGTATTCTTGGTCATAGGTTTTCAGGTAGAACGGTTGGCGATTAAAATCCACCTCCGTTACCATGTCAAATTTTACCTCGGTCCCAAAACGCTCTGCCTGCTTCTGCATTCCTGTGATAAATTCTGCGGCTTCGGTTCCGAAGAAGCCCGGATAGTTCTCAAGGTCTAGCGTCAGTGAGAGTTGTCCGCCGAGGGCATCTCCGGTGATGAGCAGCGGCTCCAGCATTGCGCGTGAGGTGTAGACCCCAGCAGCGAAACCCGCTGTGCCGCCACCGATAATAACGATATTACGCTCTTCCAAACCATCGTTTCCGTTTTTTATCTCTGCCATCTGTTTCTCCTTCTATATTGAAAATTTCGTTTAGTTTCCCCGATTGTGCGAGTTCCGCTAAATCATCGTCGTCGCCGATATGTTGGTCATCTATAAAGATTTGCGGTACATCGCGGCGACCCGTTAGCTTTTCGATTTCATCGCGCATCCCGGGCTTCCCTTGAATATTGATTTCTTCAAATTCGATTCCCAGCCTGTCAAGGATCCCTTTCGCCTTGTAGCAGTATGGGCAGAAACTGGTTGTATACATCTTAACATTTGGCATCTGTTTAATCCTCTCTTATACCATTTTAGATTGGGTAAATATCAATACCGTCTCTCCCACCGCCAACTATCGCTTCCGGAAATAAGTGGCTTAATGTCTTCGGGCAGGGTTTCGATGAATTCAGGGCTGATTTCATTACCGGGCCACTCGCGCACCATCGGCGGGGTATATCCAGCGACCAAGATTGTCCGTTCCTTGTCGCTGCGGATGGCGGTCGTGCTATGGATGAGTGATTCTGGAAAGAGCAGGACGGAGCCGGCGGCTGCTTCAACCTGATAGATCAGCTTGTCATCGGAGAGGGCGGCTTCGATCATCTCTTCCCTGTCCCAAGTGAGTCGGTGGCTGCCGGGGATGAAGCAGGTGCCGCCATCGTCGGGTCCTACATCGGTGAGATAGGTCAACGTCTTGACGAAGATACAGTGGAATTTGCTCTGTTCGATGTAGGTTCCCCACCCGTGCTGTGTCCCACGGTGGAATCCGGTGGGGTTGTAGCGTCGTTTGTGGAGTTCCGCAATATCCGCTTCCGGATCCCTGCTATTGATGATTGCCTCGGTCTCCTCAAGGCGTACCTTGCCGCCGACCACCTCCTCAACGAGTGGCACCAGTTTGGGATGAGCGGCATATTCCAGCAGGGCGGGGTCATACTCCACCAGATTGCCCAGAAGTATATGATGCTCACCACGCTTGTGGGTGTAGACCCGTTTGGACTCAAGATCCGGATCGGCTTTCATCCGATGGAGCGCGTCCTTCATGCGAACGACTTCGTCGGGGGTTAAGACGTTCTCTAACAGGACAAAACCGTAGATATCGAAATGCAGCCGTTGTGCGGGGGTGAGGGTAACGGTTTCGGTGTTTTCCATGTACATGAATCCTTTCGTGAAATTACCGTGAGCATTTTTTATGCTTCACTTCGCTAGAAACTCATAATACTGATCGACCAACCTCCGGTACTCAGGCGGCACATCTTCTTTAAGTACCTGCGCGAGTTGCTTCTTTTCCTGAATCGTGGCAAGGCGTTCTTCAATTGCTCGCTCAAGTTTCCTGAGTTCACGCAGAGAGAAATCGTAGCGGGGAAACGGTGCTCTCCGGGTTCCGGGACGATTGTCCATCGCACGGATCGCGTCAAGCCAGAGCTCTCTGAGTTCACGATCCGACTCAGCACCTCCTACTTGTGCCTCTTCATCCCCTTGAGCATCTCCGGGCTGCTGTGCTTCCATTGCTTCTTGGGCGCGCTCTTGTATCTGCGATTGCTGCTCAGATAACTGTTGCTGTCGCGCCTCCTGTTCGGACGTTAGCGGTGTTTCCTGATTGTCCATCGCCTCGAGTTCGCGCTGGATGTCCTCCATCTGAGTTTCCCAACTTTCAATCTGATCTAATGCCGCATCGAGTCGCTCCTCTTCTGTCTCCGCGAGATTTGCCATCGCACTCTGTAGGTCATCTCGCGCCTCCAAGAGGGTGTCGAGTACCTCCCGCTGCTCCCGTTCTGAGGATTGGAAATTCCGCCACTGCAATGCCCGTTGTGCGTCCTCCATATTTTCAGACGCTTGTTCCTCAATGATGCGACGGTTTGCGTCCGCAACATTTCGCGCCGCTTGCGGTTCGTTTTCGCTAAGTGTCTCCCTCAGATTTGAGAGATTGCGTTGCAGTTGCTCAAGATCCCGGCGAAGGGTTCGCTGTTCATTTGCCAACTCAGAAGCATGCCGCGCATCTTCAACGCTAATGCCGTCCCGCCGGGTTTCTTCCTCAAGCGTTTCTGTCTGTTCTCGTATCTCCGATTGTTTGGACATGAGCTGATCGAGTGCCTCGGTCGCATCTTCAAGGGCTTGATCGGTATATTGTACGGCGACCTTCTCTAGTTCCTCGATTGCCTGCTGCAAGTTTTCTTCAGCTTTTTGCCCCTTCGCAGCTCCCATCTGTGGCTGCCTAGCGTCCATACTCTCTGATGCTGCCTGCATATTTTCAGATGCCTGCTGCAACGCTTCGCCCGCTTGGACCATGCGATGTCCTATCCTGTTTCCGGCACTTTGTCCAGCGGACTGCCCTATCTGTTGAGCCTGTTCTGCCATCTGCTGGGCTTGTCCTGCCAATTGCCCCTCCTGCTGGCTATTTTGCTGCATCTCTCGCTGTGAAGGCTGCCCTTCCCGTGCCAGCTGCTGACTTTGTTCCGTGAGTTGTTCCTGTTGGGCGAGCATATCCCTTGCTTGATCTAGTAGCTCTTGCGTCTGCTCACGCATCTGCTCATCCAACTCGATTTGATCCTGCTCAATCGTGTCTTGGAGATCCTCCATATCCATCTCTATATTATCGGCGGCTGCTTGGCTGCCATTCGACCGCATTTGCGTCAAGACCTTATCTAACTCCATCATAGCTTTGGTGAGGAGTTCAAGGGCGTCCTGTTCATGTGGAAGGGCTTCTTTCGGTTTTATGGCAAAGAGTTCATCACTCGCTTCACCCATCTTGGCAACGGCTCCCTCCAGATTCATCAGCATTTCGGGATCTACATTTGCGTCGCGCATTGACATACTCAACTCATCGGTAACCCGCTGGGTTTTGTCTTTGAGTTGATCTTGGTCTCTGCCTATTTTCTTGACAGCAGATTGGTAGTCTTCCGTCATGGGAGACGGACGGGAGTGGATATGCTTCCATGTGTTTTTGATAATTGTCCGTTGATCTGCGATTAAATTGGGGAACGGTTGTCCTTCTGCAGCTCGCTGCCCTTCTGCATCCATCTGCATATACCGTTCATTGAACGGACGTACCTCGATGAAATAGAGTTCAGAGGTGCTCCCCCCTGGGCCCGTCCGCGTATTGTTATCGGTGGCTTGTGCGTAGTAAGAGATCAGTTCCCCCGGCTCCACATCGAGTTCTTCGAGATAGAAAACGTAAGCACTAGAGATTATTCTTTCGACTTTGACCTCGACAGTTTCCACCGGCAATTCTTGCGGCTCACCAGAGCCAATACTGTACATCAACGTCATGTTTTCAACGCCGTAGTCGTCTGTCGCCTCTGCGAGGACTTTGACCTCCTCTAGTTTTGTGGCTTTAATATCCCTACCCGGCTCCTTGATGACGATCTCAGGCGGTTCATCGGGGATTGCTGTAATGGTGTATTCGATTGGAGTTTGATTATTGAAGCCATCAACGCAAAGCAGTTTAACGGTATACTTTCCATCGTTCAGCACATCGAGAGTCGTGGTGAGTGTCCGTCCATCGAAGATAAGCATCGGGGCTGGATCTCGCGCCTCCACTGTGAGCGTTGCTGACTCGATGGCTTTGTTCGTCGTGATGCGGACTTCTGCTTGCGATCCGGCAACAGCGCGGATATTCCCGTCCCCCTGCTGTATAATCGGTTTCAATTTTGTGTATTCGGGATAGGTATAGGCAATCTCAATGGATGTAATTTTGGGCATATCAAACACTTCAACGGTATAACGCTCCGATTCTACTCCGTTCGCTGTCACATAGTATTCCATATTTTCGTTGATGTTGAAGAGTTCGTAGCCAAACTTACGCTTCTCGCCCTCAATTCGCACCATATCAATTTCTTGATGCCCCCTCTGTATCTCCCCGCTTGCGGGGGGAGGGGTGGTGTCAGCGGTTGAATCTTCCTTTGTATAAACGAGCCGCGCTTTATCGGCAGCTTTGCCGGTCACTTCAAGGTTAATCGCGAGGCTTCGCCCCCGCAGAAGGCGAGCGTTCCCCGGTTCGACGGTCAGCTTTGTCGTGAACACCGGCTCGGTTTTTTCCCAAGGACTCAATAGGCGATTCAGAGAAGTGTTAAGTTCGGTGGGAAAAATCAGGGCTAGGAGCGCGCATCCGGCGAGCGCGGCAACCGCAATACCGATGTGCTTGCGTTTCTTACTTTTATCGACCGTTGCTTTGAAATCTATCCCGTCAGTCCGTTCTACGGCATCCGCGACCAATCGCTGCAACAGATGAGATTTAATTGGATCGTCGGTTTCGACTTCGCCGAATTGGAGGGCACTAACAAGGCGATCCTCAAGATCTTGATGCTTCCGCTCGACGTTAAGCGCGACATCGTGCGGCGTCAGTTTCACCCGAAGCGGTTGAATAAGGTATCTGTAGAGCAGATAGCCTACAGTGCCAATGATGCCGATAAGCAGCGCAATCCGAACGCTGCTCGGTAACGGCATCAGCAGGTCTACAATCGCCGCACCGGCGAGTATCGCAATCAATCCAACGATAGCAATCGCACAGCCGGTCCAAAAGAGTGTCCGTTTCCAAACACGGCGGGCTGCTAAGACTCTTGCTTGTAGTGCTGCGTAACCTTCCCTTGCTGCCATTGTTTACCTCCAATTCATTTTTTATTCTATAGTGCTACCGTAGTTGATAGATATATCCCTCGTTGACATGGTGGTCATTTCCTCCAACATGATAAACATGTTGCGGAAACTCTTTATTCGCAAGACTATTTCTCTTTCGCAAGGCAGTAATCAAGCCATGATTAGTTTCGGATACCTTGATGTCGGTTCGTAGGAAACGCAGATCTGCGTTCCCTACAGCAATGCGTAAGGCCTAAACTCCATTTTTTCTTGCCGTGCACGCCTTATAAGGATCTCGTGCTATTGACATTGATTCTGACCAATCCTCGACAATATTCCAATAGGCTTCAAAATTCGGATTCGCTTTGATTTCATGTTCTAACTCCTCCTTTAGTTCTGCATGAGAAACTAACTCTTTCAAGTCATGTTTGTAAATCGCACTAACGCTGCTAGGTTTTGACGAAAAATCATACTGTTTCGTCTGCTCGGCGATACAAGCTTTCAAGGCACATTCAACCGCATAGCCCATTAAGTAATATGCGCCTGCAGGATAACCACTGTCTAGCAGTGCCTTTGCCTCTTTAACTCGGAGCCTGGAAATTTTCTGGAAATCATTTCTATTCATGTTTGTTCTAAAGATTTAAATTTATACACATTGATATCTAATCCATTAGACGGTGTTCTTTACTAGAAGGTTATCCACAATCCCATCTACCGATGAAAACTGAGAGGTGTCCAGCCATTCAATTCGTGGATCGTTGCGAAACCATGTCAACTGCCGTTTGGCGAATCGGCGGGTGTTCTGTTTTAAGAGTGCGATTGCTTCATCAAGTGTTCGTTTTCCATCAAGATAATCGATGAGTTCCTTGTATCCGAAACTCTGCATTGCGACGCAATTCCGTGGGTAGCCTTGATCTAATAGCCCTTTGACCTCTTCAATAAGACCAACCTCCACCATCTGATCCACGCGTTCTTCAATCCGCCGATAAAGGACCTCGCGCGGCATGTTAAGCCCGAATGCGCGAAATGGGTAGCGCGGTTTATCTGTTTTCCACTGTTGTTGAAGGACGGAAATGGGTTTCCCTGTCAGTTCGTAAACCTCTAAAGCGCGAATAACTTTGACGCGGTTATTTGGGTGCACCCGATCCGCGGTCTCCGGATCGCATTGACGCAGCCGCTCGTGCAGGGCAGCATTCCCGTGTTCCTCCGCTTCCTGTTGGAGTTTCGCTCGAATCTCCGCATCTGCGCCGGGACCGTCGAAAAGCCCGTCAATGAGACCCCGAAAATATAGCCCCGCCCCGCCGACAGCCATCGTCCGTTTACCACGCTCCCGAATTTCTTCAATCGCGGTATCCGCCAACCGCTGGGAGTCTGCGACGGAGAAGGGTTGATCCACGTCCACACAATCAATGAGGTGATGAGGCACCGCCCCCCGTTGGTCTGCTGTTGGCTTTGCCGTGCCGATGTCCAGCCCCCGGTAAATCTGCCGCGAATCCAGCGACACAATTTCGGCGTTGAGGGGCTGCGCGAGTTGAATGGCTATTTCAGTTTTACCGACAGCGGTGGGACCAACAATACAAATCAGTGGAGATTTCATAGTGTGGAGTGTAATGTGTTACAAACCTGGGGATTTAATCAATTTGTTTTCAATCAATCGTCATCGCGCATCGGAATCCGAAATCACTGAACTGCTTCTCCGGACTGAGACTGCTCCGCGCCGCACAACGAGCAAAGCGGATGCTGTGACGCCATGAACCGCCGCGTGCCACGCGGCGATCGCTGTGTCTTGGGCCCGTCGGATTGCGATCCGGTGAGATTTCGTAGTAAGCTGGATCGTAATTATCAGCGCACCATTCATGGACCCCCTCTGACATATTGTAAAGTCCATAACCGTTGGGGCCGTCAAGCCCAACCGGAAAATGCGGGGCCTTTCGTCCCCCCACATGATCCTCATGCAGCTCATCACCCCATGGATACTCCCTGCCTTCCAATCCGCCCCGCGCTGCCTTTTCACGTTCCGCTTCCGTTGGGAGACGATAGGGTTTGCCAATCAAATCCTTTAACCACTCGCAATAGGTAACGGCATCATACCAACTGGGTCCGACAACCGGCTGGTCTGGGTGTTGAAACTTGGACTCACCCCAAAACCGTGGCGATGGATGACCTGTCATCTCCATAAAGCACTTATACTCTCGGTTGGTCACGGGGTATCGGGCTATGCCAAAAACATCCACCCATACAAGATGAATAGGTCGTTCGTTTGCTGCACCGTTTTCGCTTCCCATAAGAAAATCTCCTTCGGGGATGGTGACGATATCAGGTTCAATGAATTTCTGCCCTTGCATGGGAGCGTTTGTCCTCCGTTGATACTTACTGATCCTTTGCGCTTTTATGTCTTTCGATGCCCTCTTAGGGCTATTCAGTTTTCGACTTTTTAACCATTTGGGGCGAAACGTCGCAACTCGGGCATCGCTTGGACAGTGAAGTATCGGGATTGGGAAATCCCTCTCACAGGAGAATTATAGTGAATTCAAAAAATAAATAGACACTTGCGCCCCCCGGTAGGGGCGGTTTCTAACCGCACCGCATTCGGCACCCCCCTTTATTCTAACCCCCCTTAGTCCCCCCCGCAAGCAGGGGGGAAAGCAAGCGGGGGGATAAAGGGGGGTGCCTACCCAACGGGAGCTTGGAGTGTCCCATTAATTCTAAGGTCCACTATAAATGACCCTAATGCCCTCTGATTTCACCTTGACAGACGTGCGGAATCATGCCATTATAGCACCCCAACTTTTGGGATGTCAACTTTAACCTTAAAGGAGCAGATAATGGCATGGATCCGAACCGTCCCCGAATCAGAGGCGACGGGTATCGTCAAGGAAGAGTATGAGGCAGGCATCGAGCGTGCTGGGCGAGTTTACAATATCGTCAAGTTGTTCAGTATCAAACCGGAGAGTCTCAAAGCGTTCATCAACCAGTATGAAGTCGCTATGTTCGGGCCTTCTCAGTTGAGTCGAGCGCAACGGGAGATGATAGCGACGGTGGTTTCGCAGATTAACACCTGTCAATACTGAGTGCAGGCACACGGCGAAGACCTGCGGGAACAGGTTGATGGAGATCAGCTGATTCGTCAAATCAAGACGGATTTCCGATCTGCGAATTTGGACGCAACTACGAGAGCAATTTTGGAATTTGCAGAGAAGGTTACCCTTGCCGCGTATACGGTTCAACCATCAGACCTAAATCTACTTAGGGCGCACGGCTTAGATGACAAAACAATTTTCGATGTCGTTGAGATTGTTGGGTTCTTCAATTCTATCAACCGAATTGCTGATGCACTCGGGGTTGAGTTGGAGGATTTCCTTGATACGGGGGATTTGCCATCAGTGCCAGTAACTGGAGACGTGTGAAAGGTGCTGAGATGCCAATCCAGCCGAACCTTGAAGGTTATTTCTCCGCTGTCATCAGAGAAGGGTTATATCCGAATAGAGGAAATCTTCAATTCCACCTGAAGACGTTGTTCAAGAATATCGCTCTCGAAAACAGACGGGTGCTCGATATTGGTGGCGGGAGCGGCTTACACAGTTTCTATGCGGCTTGTATGGGTGCTAAAGAGGTTATATGTCTCGAACCGGAAACGGAGGGCAGTCGCTCTGGGATGGGGACAAAGTTTAGCAAGTTAGGTGGGATGCTCGGATACGATCAGGTAAAGTTTGAACCTGTCACTTTTCAAACTTTTGAGCCCGTAGGAAAGCAGTTCGATATTATCTTACTCCACAACTCAATAAACCACTTAGATGAAAACGCCTGCATCAACCTGCTCAACGATGAACCGTCTAGAGCGATTTATATGAACATATTCTTGAAACTTAGTTTACTCGCAAGTAGTGGCGCAAAGTTAATCGTTTGTGACTGCTCAAGATATAATTGCTTCGCCTCACTCAGAATTAAAAATCCTTTCGCTCCCACGATAGAGTGGCATAAGCATCAAACACCAGAGATCTGGGTGGATCTGTTAAGTCAGGTCGGATTTGTTAATCCGAGAGTTGGATGGACCTCTTTTAATACACTCCGCTCGCCGGGGAGAGTCCTGTTGGGCAATAAGCTGTTATCCTATTTTCTGAGAAGTGACTTCCGCTTCACGATGGAGAAACCTTGAGCGCGGAGGATTATGATAGAGTTTACGAGGTACTCAAGAACGATTCCGGTGCCATCGCGGATTGGATATCGGGCTTCGTGCCTCCTTAATCACCGCATCCAGCGTTACCATCGGCTCGTTCCCTTCTTGTTGCAGGAATGCGGGGATACCCGCCGGCACACAGAAATGTTCATGGGGTCCCACCTTCTTCTTGACGCCAGCCATCTGCACAACCCCCCGTCCGCGGACGACAGAGACAATGCAGAAACGGTCAGTCCGTAGGTTCAACCCATATCCATTGACGCGCGCCACGGACAATTCCAACCCACCAATCCCATCTCCATCAGTGGCTGAAGCCGGGATGATTGGGTAACGCACAGGGGAAAACCTTTCCGCAGCCTTCTCGATTTCGCGTTCGAGATAAACCGTCTGGTTCATTTGACGACTGTAGACGGGTGCCTTTTCAAGTTTGTCTAGCTCAATCGGTTGTGCCTCCACATCCAGAAATACACCCCACCCGCCGCGTGTCAATGATCCGAAGATGAATGGGACATGATGCTGCATAGTGCTATCGTTGACATAACCGTGTCTTACTTTCGGGGGGATGGGCATGGCATAGCCTTCGTCCACTTCCGCATAAAATTCACCGAGAACTGTATTGCCGTGCAACGGTCCGTAACCCAGATGAATCTCGACACCCTCCTGATGGAGATGAAAGGGCACATCCGACCGGGGTCCATCAAGGTACGCTAAATTCCATGAGTGGTAATCTCCGTAAACGAGCGGCACAATCGTGATACCGAGATTTGGCACGATGAAACTGGCTTGCTCCGGAGCGTGCGTGTCCAGCGTCGTATGGATGCCATTGCCGTTGGCAATCTCTTCCATCAACTCAGTAAATCGATCTCGAACCTTCCGCATTGACTCCAGCTGGCACGTTTCCACTCCCTCGCTTAGTGAGTCGATGACCCTTGGGATGTTCGTAGCGTAACGGTAGAACGTGGAGATCAGGGCGCGAAAGTCAGCCTCCACGGCATCCATCGTTTGATTCGCTAGGTCTATTAAGAGTTCTACCGCCCGCTTGCGATGCGCCTCCGTGAGTGGATCGCACATCTCAATTTCATCGATTGCCAACCGTGTGGCGTGAAAGGCACCGATTGTATGACCGCGGAACGCGTAGCTGTACAACCGTGCCAGTGCGACATCTTCGGGCGTAATTTCGGCTGGTGTACGCCCTTTCTCGTGGCTCTCGCGCGCCAAGTCAACAAGCCGTGCATAGTTGGGATGGACCTGCATGGTCATTTTTTCCGTCTCCGTTGGCAAGTCGGGTTCAAAGCCCCGACTCCAAACTCGCTCAATGTCGGTATCGCAAAATGGGTGTTTCGTTTCTTGTTGTAATGATTTCGGTCGCTTTGGCTAACCCGCGGTAAACCCACCGTCTATTGGTAGTGCAATTCCCGTCACGAAAACAGATTCATCCGACGCTAGGAACAGCGCACCGTAGGCAATCTCCTGCGGTGTGGCGAGGCGTTTCATTGGGTGCTGATCGGCGAGTGCGCGATATTCCTCCTCCGTTTTCAGAACACCTGCTAGGAGCGGAGTTTCAGTGAAACCGGGGCAGAGGCAGTTGACACGAACGTTGTCGGTGGCATAGTCGAGTGCCATGCCGCGCGTCAGATTGGCAACCCCGCCTTTGGTCGCGACGTAAGCCGCGCGAGTCGGTGCACCGACGATACCGTAGATCGATGCCATGTTGATAACCGAGCCGCCGCCATTCTTAATCATTTCTGGAATGGCGTACTTTGAGCCGAGAAAAACCCCTTTCAGGTTGATGTCGACGCAGCGATCCCAGTCTTCCTCCGGTAGATCCACAACGGGTAGACGCATCGCAATACCTGCGTTATTGAACAGTACATCCAATTTGCCGTAAGCGTCAATCGTTAATTGCACCATCGCCTGTACATCTGCTGCTACCGTTACATCGGTGCGGACGAACATTGATTCGCCGCCATCAGAATTAATCTGGTCAACGACCTCGTTTCCTCCGGCTTCATTCAGATCCACCACGACAACCGTTGCACCTTCTCTGGCAAATAGGAGTGCTGTTGCTCGTCCGATTCCGGAGGCAGCACCGGTGATGATTGCAACTTTTCCTTCAAGTCTCATAGCACGCTTTTCTCCCTCTATTGCTTTTCCTGCCATGCCGCTGGATTCTCCGATTTCTCTTCAATCTGATTGCGGAGCAATCCAATCCCTTCAACCTCTAGCTCAATGACATCGCCGGGCTGAATCCACCGATCTAACTCCCAGCCACAGCCTTTGCCGACCGTGCCAGATCCGAGAAAATCACCCACACAAAGCGTTTCGGACTGCGACACAAAGGAAATCATCTCCGCAAAAGTGTAGTACATATCCGACGTACTTCCGTCCGCCCAAACTTCGCCGTTGACCCGTGCAATCATCCGCAGGTTATACGGATCGTTGATTTCGTCGGGTGTTACGAGACAGGGCCCCATGATGTTGCTGTTGTCGAAATCCTTCCCTTTGGCGGGGCCAAGTGCCAATGTCATGTGGCGAAACTGGATGTCACGCGCGCTGATGTCGTTATAGATTGTGTAGCCGCCGATATAGTTTGGCGCGTCTTCAACCGAGATATTCTTTCCCTCTTTGCCGATATAGACACCCCATTCCAACTCGAAATCGAGTTTGTCGGTGTAGTTAGGCCAAGTCACTGGTGCCTCATGTCCAGCGATGGAAGCGGGACTGGTGCTGCCACGATAGTAGTTCGGCAGCTTAAACCATTCGGGTGAGATTTCCTTGCCGGTGATCCGGGCGGCGGCATCCATGTGCGTCCTAAACACGCCGAAATCTCGTAGGCTGGCAGGGCGCGGGAATGGTGCAAGCAGATTCACTCGATCTGCCGAGTAAACAATCTGTTCGCCTCGGACGCCCGTGGAATTGGTGCCATCAAGCTGTTCAAGGCTCGCCTGCGCTGCCTTTCTCGCTCTCTCTCCCCGTTCAAAGTATTGGATTATGTCCGACGGCAGGATGGCATCCGCGCTCTGATAGGCAGCGGATTGCCCCTGGGTCTCTGAAAGATGAAGCGCATAAGCAGAATTGAGATCGACAAGTTGATCGTCGTCAATCATTGCTCCGAGTCGCTGCTGTTTCCCAAGTTGTGTTGTAATTTCAAATGTAACCAGTTTCATTGATGTTCCTCAGTTTATTGTTTCAAGTTCTATTTTGTGATTATACCTGCTGCGGTAATGGATTTCCGTCCAAATGCTGCATCCATTTCTCAGTCAAATAGGATAGCACATCATCAGAGGGCTGCCAACAAAAAAGGAGAAGCGAAATGTCTGCTTCTCCTTCTTGAATCTTTGGTGTGCCCCTCCTAGTGCACATACTCCTCCCCGCGATGCGTCATTAGCCACTGTTTCAACGGCACATCTTCATCGGTTGGCTGCCACCAGCCTTTGATATCTACCCCATCCCCAAGTAGCTGGCGACGGATCGGGTCACATTTGGCGAGGAGTTCAGGCGGCATCACGTTGTAGTCCAGTCCACGCAGCCAGCGATAACTATAACCGATGAACAACACCTTTCGCGTTACGTCCGAATAATTCCAACCGCGGGAGTGCCATAACCGGCGGTCAAACAGCACGGCTGTTCCCGGTTTAATCTGCAATTCGATCGCACCGTCCGGGTCACTATCCGGATCGCTCTGTGGTGGGCGTTCGTCGAGTTTGTGGCTACCGGGAACGATTCGCATCGCGCCTCGATCCGGGCCCCTCACATCACTGAACCAATAACTCACCTTGAGAGAGAGCCGCGGATGCGGACGCTCCATTTCCTGCACAGGTCTGCCTCCATCCTGATGCCACCCCGCACCCTTTCGGGTTCGAGGCACATCCGATCCCTCCGGTGGATAAACGATTAGGTGAGAGATGTAAAGCTGGATATTCCAGCCGAGGATGTCCCACAACAACGGAAATACCTTCGGGTTGTCAAGTAGCTCAAGAAACAGATCGTCTGCGGCGATGGTACGGAACTTTTTCATCAAGTCGTGTGGTCCAAGTCCCTGCCTCTTTCGTTCTTCCGCATCGATTCGATCAATAGCGATGATCATTTTGTCAACCATCTCTGACGATAGGGCATCTTCAACGATTAGGTAGCCCTCATCGTCAAACGTTTGAAGTTGCTCATCAGTCGCACAGTATTTTAGCCACTCTTTGTCCATGTCCCGCTCCTTTTCAACTGGATGTTCTCGAAAGATTCTTTGTGTAACCGCAGATTCCTAAAGGGCTCACACCTTCGCAAAGCACTTTCGGCAATAAGAATATCAATAAAGAGACAGAAATTCAACACTTTTTGGTTTGATTGTATAGCACCATCTTGATAAAATAGGGGATAGCACAACGCACAGAGAATGGAAAGTTCCTGATGAACACAAAAGAAATCCTGAAAAAGATTCGCCGAATCGAGATTTCGACCCACCGGCTTGTCAACAACATCTTCGCCGGGGAATACGAAAGCGTATTCAAGGGGCGAGGTATGGAATTTGAGGAGGTGCGTGAATATCAGCCCGGCGACGAAATTCGCACGATTGACTGGAATGTGACCGCCCGGATGGGGCAGCCGTACATCAAAAAATATGTTGAGGAACGCGAATTGGTGATGATGCTGCTCGTTGATACGAGTGGCTCTGCGGACTTTGGGACATATCAGCAAACAAAAGCCGAGATTGCGGCAGAGATCTCCGCGCTGCTCGCTTTTTCTGCTATCAAAAACAGTGATAAGGTCGGGCTGATCTGCTTCACCGATGATGTGGAGTTATTTGTGCCACCGCGTAAGGGGCTAAAGCACGTCCTGCGCGTCGTCCGCGAAATCCTATACTTTGCGCCACAGCGGCGGGGAACCGACATCAGTGCGGCGTTGGAGTACGTTGACCGCGTCATCCGACGAAAGAGCGTCGTGTTTCTGATCTCCGACTTCAGAGACCACGGTTACGAAAAGCGGTTACAAGTGACGAGCAAACGGCATGACCTCATCGCGATTACGCTCCAAGATATGCGGGAAGAAACGTTGCCAAATGTGGGGTTGATTGAACTTGAGGATGCAGAAACCGGTGAGGCGATTGTCTTGGACACGCGGGCTCCCCAAGCGCGGGAGATGTATCGACAACTCAATCTCAACGTTGTTGAAGCGCGTCGAAAGTTCTTCCAATCGAACAAGATCGACAACATCGAAATTCGGACGGAGCAATCTTACGTTGAACCATTGATCCATTTCTTTCGACAACGTGCCGTGCGGGAATCATTTTGAGAAGAGTGTTTCAAAGTTCGTCGAAAAAGTTAGATTTGACAACGATTAAGTGTGTATCAATAATATAGAGGAGCGACAACTATGCCTAACAAACAGCAATCTTCTGTCGATACTGGGAGTGAAACAATCACCGCAGTCGAACCGCCGGATTACGCTGCTGAAGCACGGGCGCGTGCGGCAGAATGGAAGGATCGAGCGAAAACCCGTCACAAAATTGCGGGAATTCGGACTTGGCACCTTAACCTGAATCCTACTGCAATGTCATCAATGGCATATTCCAAGGCTGGCAGGCGGATCCGGATACCGCCTGAACCGAAAAATGTCCATGTTGACTGGCGGGGCCCCTTTGCTACGCAGGCGGGTGCACTGATGGTGGAAATTACCACTGACAAGGGGTTGAAAGGCTATGGGCTCGGTGGTGGTGGTCTTGCCGGGGCACTTATCATTGACCGACATATTAAGTATTTCACGCTGGAGCGCGATCCGCTTGACGTCGAGGAGATCTGGGACAACCTCTATCACATTACATCTATTTATGGACGACGGGGGGTTGTCATTTACGCGCTCAGTGGTATTGAACTCGCCCTGTGGGATCTCTGCGGCAAAATTCTGGACGCACCGGTCTATAGCTTAATCACAGATGACCCACAACTTGAGATACCGGCGTATGCCACCGGCGTGGATGTCGGCTATTACATCGCGCGAGGGTTTACCGCCTGCAAGCCGGGACTCCGAAATGGACTCGCAGAGGGAGAGGAGGGTTTTGCAAAGAACCTTGAAATTATCCGCGAGGCGCGTCAGGCGATTGGACCCGATATCGAACTGATGGCAGACATCTATCTGCGGTGGGACGTAGATTATACGCTTCGTTTCGCTGAGGCTGCTGCCGAGGTCAATCTCAAGTGGATTGAGGAAGCCATCCCCTTAGACGATTATGCGGGTATGGCGCGGTTGGTTAGAGAGATCGATTCTACTTGGATTGTTTCTGGTGAACACGAATTCACCCGATACGGATTTCGTGAGCTGCTGCGCTGGAAAGCTGCTCACATGATTCAACCCGATATCAGTTGGGCGGGCGGTTTTGGCGAGTGTCTCAAAATTGCCAACGAGGCGGCAGCGCAGGGTGTTCCGACTTGGCCCCACCAGGGTGGAACCCCTTGGGGGCTACACCTGATTGCCTGTCTGCCGATGCCGTGCCGGGCAGAAACCTTCGGTCCCTCACGCAAGTCTACGGAGAATGAACTCTATCGCTGCTTGCGTCCTGCCCCCCGCGATGGTTTCTTCACGTTAAATGATAGTCCTGGGTTTGGCGTGGAGATTGATGAAAAATTGCTAGATACCTACACTATAGACCGTATTTGAAGTTTGTTTCTATAACCTAAGTTGCTAGTTATTGAAAATCCATCAGAACTGTAGGTCGAGATTCATATCTCGACACCCAATCGTCGATTTTGGAAAATTGACTTACAAAAATGATACAATTTGCACAGGGATTAGGGGCTATTGATTGGAATAGGACCGCTACTAGCAACTTGCGTTATTATAGTAAATTTCAAAAATAAATAGACACTTTCGCTCCCCGGTAGGTGCGGTTTCTAACCGCACCGTATCGGCACAGTTGGAAACAGTGCCTACCAAACTTATATTTCGTAGTGAACGCAGATCTGCGTTCAATTGAATTCTTAATGACAGGACTTACGCACTTTGGATCGTAGTTGCCCGATTCATCGGGCGTATCGGGGCAGGGATGCCCCTCTCACACCCCCCTCAGTCCCCCCGCCCCGACAGGTCGGGATGCAAGCACAAGCGGGGGGAAGAGCTTTGACCGTTCGGCTGTGTAAGTCCTAAATGAATAGCAACTTGCATTAGATTAGGAAAGGGAAAAGAGCAATTGCCACGTAGACTCATCGAGGAAGCCTTTCCACTACAAAAGGTTTCCACAGACTCAAAGCATGAAAAGAATGTACGCCACGGCCATATCTCCACGCTGCACATCTGGCCCGCACGCCGCCCCCTCGCCGCCTGCCGCGCCGTGACGATAGCGACACTCCTCCCCGATCCCGCCGATGCCCCAGAAACCATAAAAAAAGAATATACACGCCTATCGGGGTCCCCATTGCCTGACAGACAGCGGAAATATCTCTGTGATCTGATTGCCTCACTGACACGGTGGGGCGACGAAAACGGTCACGGCGATTGGAACGAAAAAGATCAGAAGGGTCGGTGGCTCAATAAGCTGCGAATCGCCAGAGAGCTCATCCAGCTGGCTTATGACGGACGCTCACCGAGGGTGATGGATATGTTTGCGGGCGGCGGGGCGATTCCGCTTGAGGCGATGCGGCTTGGCTGCCAAGCGATTGCAAATGACTACAATCCCGTGGCGTGGTTCATTCTCAAATGCACCCTCGAATATCCGCAACATCTCGCTGGAAACACGCATCGGCTTCCTAAGCTAAATCTTGATGAACGCCTTGATTTGAAAAACCGAAATCTCGTCGACCATGTCCGCCTGTGGGGGCAGTGGGTTTTGGAAAACGCCCGCCGGGACCTGAGTCAATACTACCCTGTGATTGATGGGAAGCCGACGGTCGCTTACCTCTGGGCGCGAACCATTCCGTGCCAAGATCCGATATGTGGTGGGATTATTCCACTGCTCAAGACCGTGTGGGTCTGCAAGAAGGCGGAGAAAACCCTTCCGGACACGCCTGAAAATCGAAACCGCCCTGACTTTCTCCGACTCAAAAAGACAAAAAATCAGACCAAAGTTATCATCAACGGCAGACGCGCGCTCAAGCTCTGTCCTGATACCGAGACGAAGCAAGTCCGTTTTGAGATTATCACCCCGAAAGATGCGGATGATGTTGGGAAACCCACAAGGTCCGGCGCAACAGCGGTCTGTCCGTTTTGCAACTCACCGCAGCCGGGGGAGTACATCAAGCGGTGTGGACATACGGGGAAACTGAAGGCACAGCTGACAACGGTAGTTTATCAGGAGAAACATGGCAAGGAGTATCGTCCCCCAACACAGGAGGAGCTTGATGCTGCAGAGGTATCAGAAGAAGCGTTGGAGGCAATTGCCGCTGAGATTCCACACGGGATGCCTGATGAATCATTACCGACTAGTGATACATCAGGAGCTGGACGAGCGTTTACAGTGCCCATCTACGGTTTTAAGAAATGGTCGGATCTGTTCACACCCCGGCAGCTGTTGGCGTTGATGACATTTGTGAAATGGACCCGAGCAGCGCGAAGGGACATGGAGAAAGTTAGCTATTCTCCGGATTGGGTTGATGCTATTAATGGGCATTTAGCCTGCGTCTTTGACAGAATGCTGGATTTTAGCTCAACCCTAATTTCTTGGATGGCGAGCGTAGAAGCAATAGGTCATACTTTTGTCAGATATGCACTCCCAATAACTTGGGACTTTAGCGAAGGAGTGATTCCTAATGAAGTACGGGGCGGCTATCAGCTCTGCCTTAACAAAATTCTTTCTTCGATGGAAACAATTAGCAATGCTCACACTGTCCAAACTCCAAGTTGTGTAATTTTACGCCAATCAGCGAGCCATCCAACCAATCTAGGAGCTGAGGCGGTTATAACCGATCCGCCCTACTATGACGCTATACCTTATGCCGACCTTTCTGATTTCTTTTACGTGTGGCTGCGTAGGATGCTTGGCAATCAGTTTTCTGATATTTTATCCGAACCACTCACGCCAAAAATCAATGAACTTGTTCAACACACTGGACGTTTTGAGGGCAACAACGATGAAGCAGGAAAGTTTTATGAAAATGGCATGGCTGAAAGTTTCCGATCTGCTTACCAAACTTTATCAAACGACGGTAGAATAGTGGTGGTTTTCGCACACAAGGACCCGGATGCATGGGAAACTCTTGTTAAAGCGATGATTGAATCAGGTTTCGTGGTTACGACATCTTGGCCTATTGACACCGAACAAGGGGCAAGAATGAGAGCACAAGGAAGTGCTGCACTTGCAACATCACTTTGGCTCGTTTGTCGCAAGCGTCCCACAAATGCGCGGGTGGGGTACTACACTCAAGTTAAGTCCGAAATGCAAGAACGGATTACCGAACGCCTGCGCTATTTCTGGGACATGGGGATTCGGGGACCGGATTTCGTCTGGGCAGCGATTGGGCCCGCGTTGGAAAGTTACTCCAGTTACAAGGAGGTCCGACGCATGGACGGTAGAGCGTTCACCGTGACCGAGTTTCTCACTGAGGTTCGGCGCGCCGTGACTGACTTCGCATTGGGAAAGATTCTGGGCGGCGCGAGCACAGAGGCACTAGACGAATGGACCCGCTACTACCTGATGCACAGAAACCACTTCGGGACGGAGGACGCACCGGTGGGGGAATGCATCCTGTTAGCCCAGGGGTATGGGCTATTGCTTGACGCTCTGACAGCCCCCCGCATCGGCATTTTGAAGAAAGCCTCATCCGGCAGCGCGCTCCGCCTGTTGGGACACACCGATAGAAATTCGGATCGGTTGGGGCAACCGCACCCCTCTGGGGGCCTTCCGATGATAGACATGATCCATAGAGTCATGAATCTTTGGGAGGCCGGTGACAGTGCGGCACTCAACAGCTACCTCACCGATCACGGTTTGCGAGAGGACCCCCTCTTTAAGGCTGTGGTCCAAGCCCTGATTGAAATGAGTCCGGAAGGTTCCAATGAGCGGTCACTTTTGGAGGCTATCATCAGTTACAGTCCGAGTCTATCGGCGGTTGACATCCAACAGCAACTGACCATCAGAGAGATTTCATCAGTGGCGAATTCTAAAAACAGATAGACACCTGCGCTCCCGGTAGGTGCGGTTTTCAACCGCACCGCATCGGCACTGTTGGAAACAGTGCCTACCAATCAGAGAGATTTCATCGTGATTGCAGAGATTCAAAACACAATCACAGAAACGAAGGACGAGATTCGTGACAGGTACAAAGCTGAGATTAAGGCTATTGGTTGGAATATGCTTGCTACTAGCAACTTGCGTTTATAATAGTAAATATTATTGAAAATTCGGTGGAAAATGAATGTAAAATCAACTCAACCTACTGTTCGCTTTGTGAACTATATGCTTTTGGTTTTATCGTTCTTTCTGATCGGTTGGATAGGGGGTTGGTCTCAGGTAATTAAACGTGGAAATGCACACTATAAAGCTGAGGCATATGATGCTGCTTTTGAGGCATATCAATCGGCAGTAGAGGATCGACCGGAAGATGCCATTTCCCGTTACAATCTGGGGACCGCCCTATACCAAAAAAAGCGGTTTGAGAAAGCAGCAGATGAGTTCAGGCAGTCACTTGACGCAGCAGATCTAGTCCATCGGGCGCAGGGATATTACAATTTAGGGAACGCTCAGGCCCAACTCAACGATATAGAGGGAGCAATCCGATCCTACAAAAGTGCGTTGCGCCTGAATCCGGCAGATTTGGATGCCAAGCATAACCTAGAACTCGCGCTTGAGAGGTTAGAACAGAAATCACAGCAGAACCAATCTGAGTCTGGGGATGAGGGCAAAGACCAGCAAGAACAGGACCAGCAACAGCAAAGTCAGAGTCAACAGGATAGGGACGAACAGGAACCGAATCAGCAAGATCAGGAGAGTCCGGCAGAATCAGACCAGCAACAGAATCAAGAATCATCAGAACAAGAAGCCGCCTCCGAAGAATCACCTCCGCAACCAGAACAAGGATCAACACAGCAGCCGGTTGAAATGTCCGAGGAAGATGCCATTCGACTGCTGGAGGCTGTCAAAGATAATGAAAAAGAGATTCAGAAGAAGATATTACAAAAGCGATTCTCAAGACACCAGCGATCTGAGAAGGATTGGTAGGAGGTAAGGCAGAACATGGTGACAGGCAAGGCACAGGACAAAGCGTTCAAACGTTCGGGGGTTCGGATGTTCAAGTATCCTTCTGTGTTTTACGTTTCACGTTTCGCGCTTTTTGGATTCTTGGTTTCCGCTCTTTTTAGCAATGCTGCTTATAGCCAAGATATCACCGTGTCGGCAGACGTCACCCCAAAAATTATTAGCCTCAACGAAACGGCGACTTTGCGTCTAACAATTTCCGCCAATCAGCAACTGGCGAATATTGCACCGCCAAAGTTCAAGGCATTGCCGGAGTTCAATGTTTCTTACGGCGGTTCATCCAGCCAATATAACCTCACCGGTAATCGGATCTCTGTGTCGGTCACTTGGACTTATGTGTTGAGACCGAAGCAGGTGGGACAATTTACGGTGTCCGAAATTCAGCTCTCCCATGGCAACAAAACCTACACAGCGGATCCGATCGCCATCAAGGTGTTACCGCAATCTACAAAACCGCCCCAAAGCAAATCGACGCAGGATACTTTTACGGACGCATTTTCCAGCAGCACGCATAAAGTTGAAGCCTCTGTCGATAATTCACGCCCTTATGTGAATGAGCAGATCATATATACCTTTCGATATCTCTATACTGCCCGCATCCCAAGTTTCAATAGTCCCAAATATACACCACCTTCCTTGAGACAGTTTTGGACAACAGAGCTAGAAAGGAAACGAGCTCAGCGGCAAATGATTGATGGAACCCTCTACTGGATTGAGGAAATTCAGGTTGGGCTGTTTCCAATTACTGCTGGCAGAGTCACAATTGAACCGGCAAAGTTGTCACTTCCGCTCTCTACGGGACAGGGTCGCCCCCAATCGTCCAACGTGCTTATCACAAATCCGGTCGAAGTGGATATTCGTCCACTTCCCCAAGAGGGAAAACCGACAAACTTTGTAGGCACCGTTGGCCAATATCGTATCCATGCACAAACCGACCGGCAGACAATTGAAGCGGGAGATGGGTTCACCCTGCATGTACAGGTCTCTGGGACGGGAAATATCAAGACGGTGCCCGCTCCAACTGTTCCGCCTCTCCCAAATCTGGGGATATATGACCCCCAGATTACAGATGCTATTGGCATAGTGGATTCAAAAGTTCGGGGAAGTCGCACGTATGAGTATGTTATTATTCCATCAAAGGCGGGGGATTGGACAATTCCTGCGATTGACTACCCTTATTTTGAGCCACAAACGGAGAGCTACCAGGTTGCACGCACTGTGCCTATCACTATTAATGTACTTCCTAACCCGGATGGAGCAATTGGAACAACGCTTTCCCACACGACACAATCCGACATACACCTCCTCAAGCAGGACATTCGATATATCAAGCCAGATTCGCTCAAATTATCGAATCAGCAGCTTCAGCCTTATAAGCGCATATCATTTTGGGTTGTCCAGACCTTACCTCTCGCCGTTGTTCTGTTTGTATGGTTCTATCGGCAGCGACAAGCCAAGCGTGACCCCAAACAGCTTCGAGAGCAGTATGCCGCGAGAAATGCTCTGCAGATCATTGAGGACGCTAAAAGACACCCAACAACTGAACCAGCAGCATTCTATAACACACTCGCCAATGGGTTATATCGGTATATTGGGGACATCTTCGATATTTCACCCGGCGGACTCAATCCTGAACTGGTGCGTCAGCGATGTGAGGAGGCGGCCTTCACTGAATCTGCGACAGCACAAGTTGTTGATACGTTGATGCAGTATGACTATGTGCGGTTCGCCCCAGTTGATGCAAATCCAACAGATATGGAAGATGCGCTCAATCGTGCTAGAGCATCAATTAACGAGATGGAGAAAGAACGTCAGTTGAAGATATAATTGGTATTGTGTATAATGAAGTGAGGAGATTGGAAGAATGGAAGAATGGAAGTATGAAAGGGTCACAGATAAGAAAAGATTCGTTTCATGTCTGATATTTCTTATCTGCTTCCTCTGTTTTTCTGCTTGGTGGAAGCACGCCTATTCTCAATCCCAATCAACTTTGGAGGCGAGTTATCGGAGTGCTGATGTTTTATATCAGGCAGGACAGTATCAACAAGTGGCTGAAAAGTATGAACAGATTGCAAGTTCAATCCAAAATGGTGCCGTTTATTATAATCTCGGCAATACCTATTTTCGTCTTGGGAATAGGGGAAAAGCGATTCTAAACTACGAGCGTGCGAAGCGATTGATGCCGAGGGATAAAGATACAATTTTCAATCTCAAAGTTGCCAAAGCACGGAATGTTGATTCCTTTGACCTTGTGAAGCCACGCTCCGGTTTTTCGCTCTTATATGGTGCACTACACCCAAATGAGATCGTTTGGGCGGGGCTCATTCCGTATTGGATCGCAAGCATTAGCCTCATCGCGATCCAATTCGTTCAGAACCACCGTTTCCAACGAGCATTGCGTTATGTTCTCCTGATTGGGGGTATTACATGGCTTGTTTCTTTATCGGTTTTGGGTTTGAAGCTTCGAGAGACTAACCTGCCGTATGCCATCGTCGTTGCAAACGAGGTCATGGTGCGGAGCGAACCCGACTTGGGGTCCGAAACAATTGCCCTTCCGCTACATGAGGGCACCAAGGTTCAACTTCAGGAGGAACGTAACGATTGGGTGAAAATCTATCTCCCCGATGAAAATTCAGGGTGGCTAACTGCGGAGGCAATCGAAAAAATTTAGGAACGCTACAGTTCCAAAAAGAAAGGAGATTTCATGGAATTACTGGGTATGTTGGTTTTATGGTTACACGTTACTGCTGCCACAATTTGGGTTGGTGGCAATTTTATGATAGCGATGGTGATTGTGCCTTACTTCAAACGCTCGATGCCCCCTGTAGAACGAATCAAAATCATGACGCAGATTGGTAGAAGCTTTGAACCGATTGGGTGGGTGTGTGTGGTTGTTCTCATTTTCTCCGGTCTGGTTAATATCTTTACCGCTGGTGTGTTAGCAAGTCCTGATTTGATTGGTCCCTTCATGCGGATGCTTGGCATCAAAGTTCTTCTTGTTCTTATCTTGATTATCCTGACCGGGATTCACGGATTTATCATGGCACCGCGGTTAGCGCGCGCTGTTGAAGAACTGGAACCGGGGACCGAGGAACTTCCCGAACATATTGACAAAATGCGCGGTCAGATGGCAGTGGTATCGAGTCTTATCGGTGTGTTCTCCCTGCTTGTTCTGCTCGCTGCGGTCGCATTGCGATTGGGGCTCTAAGGGATAACCCAACCATAGGGGCTGCGATGCCTAATATTGTGGAGAGGCTATCACTATGGCTCGTAAGATAAAACGAATTCTAAAAATCACGCTCTATCTATCATTAATCCTTTTGTTGGTGCTAGCAAGTGCAGTAACTTTCAGTATTATCAAGCTTCGGGGGTCTCTGCCAATCCGCGACGGTGAACGGCAAATTAAGGGATTAGATGCGGCGGTCACGGTGACTTCGGATCGCTTTGGGATTCCAACAATTACTGCATCAACGCGAAGGGACGCCGCCATGGCGTTGGGATATGTGACCGCCCAAGATCGGCTTTTCCAAATGGATTTACTACGCCGTCGTGCCTCCGGACGGCTCTCCGAAATTGTCGGTGACATTGCGATAGAAACTGATAGGCGACAGCGAGTTATCGGATTCAACCGTGTAGCCCAAGCGATTGTTGCCAACCTCTCCGATGAACACCTGACAATCCTCGCTGCCTACGCCGATGGGGTGAACGCATTTATCCGCCAAATGGATACTCCCCCTTTTGAATTTCTCCTCTTGGGTTATCAGCCAGAACCCTGGTCAGTGGAAGATAGCTTCCTTGTCGGCCTCAATATGTTCCAAACGCTATCTTTCAGGGAGGATGACGAAAGGATGATGACTATCATGGAAAAATCACTCCCACCGGAAGTTGTCGCTTTTCTGACACCCGATACGGATAGTTACACTCAGGTTCTCTTGGGGGGAACGGACTCCCACCGACCCATTCAGCCTATCCCTATTGAGGCACTTGCTTCAATTCGCCGCACGCCAGAGCAGAGCGGAAAACAATTCGTTCGTGCAACCTCCCACGTTGTGGGATCGAATAATTGGGTGGTAGATCAATCGAAGACAGCAGATGGGCGAGCGATTGTGGCGAACGATATGCACCTCAGTTTGTCTATACCGAATACGTGGTATCGGGCATCTCTCCGCTACGGAAACGTGGAGATTGCGGGTGTTGTCCTGCCGGGGGTGCCCGCGGTGATTGTTGGATCTAACGGGCATGTGGCCTGGGGATTCACCAACATCAGTGGGGATTTCCTGGACCTCGTCCGGTTGGAGATTAATCCCGACAATTCAGATGAATACAAGACGCCAAATGGTTGGAAACGATTTAAGATTGTCAACGAGCGGATTCAAATCAAAGGAGGAAAGCACGTTGTCGAGCCTATCAAACTCACAATATGGGGCCCTGTCAGTCAGATTCCACTGATGGGGCAACTGGTCGCCATTCATGGGACTGCACTGCAGCCCGATGCCGTTGGCGTGGAGCTGCTTGATATCGATAAGGCAATGACGCTGGAGGATGCCCTACATGTCATAAATCGCTTTAGCGGGCCACCGCAGAATGTCGTTGTGGCTGATAAGGCCGGACGAATTGCTTGGACATATTGCGGGAAAATTCCTATCCGAAAGGGATTTGATGGAGCATCCACCAAGTCGTGGGCGAATGGTGACATTGGTTGGGAGGGGTATATTCCGCCGTCTGAGTTACCGCGTGTGATTTCGCCGCCGGAGGGGTTTATAGCAACTGCAAATAATCGGACGCTTGGTAAGGACTATCCTTACATCATCGGCTATAATTTTGCCAACAGCCATCGGGCTTACCGCATCAACAAGCGATTGCGCGAGATGGATCAGGTTACGGAACAGGATATGTTCCAACTCCAGTTAGATACGACGAATCACTTCTATGAATTTTACCAACAGTTGGCACTGTCCGTTTTGACGGAGGAGGTCGTTGCAAATGAGCCACTCTTATTAGACGCACAGAAGCAGATAGCAGCTTGGGATGGTAAAGTGGAGGCGGACAGCAGCGCTTTCGGGCTTCTGGTTCGGTTCCGGGAGATTCTAGCTGAAGATGTATTTGAACCGTTTTTAGTCCTCTGTTACAAAACTGATAAAAGGTTCTCATACACTTGGATCAACATGGAAACTCCTCTCCGTATGCTGCTAAGAGAAAAGATTGCAGAAATCCTTCCAGATCCAGCGAATTATCCAGACTGGGAGACGTTCATCCTCTCGAAATTGGAAAAATCCATCAAACAGCTGCTTGGAGAACACAATCTTAAATCGTTAGATCAGTTGACGTGGGGCACCATTCATACGAGCCAAATTTCACATCCCCTCGGATTCATTCCGATGTTGGGCAAGATATTGAACATGCCGCAGAAGCCGCTTCCGGGAGGCTACCATTGTGTTCGTGCTACGAGCGCATCTGAACGCATGGTCGTCTCCCCAGAGCACCATACGGAGGGAATTCTACATATACCTTCCGGTCAATCGGGGCATCCTTTATCCAAAAACTACAAGGATCAGTACAGTTATTGGTTGGAAGGGGAGTCTCTGCCTTTTCTGCCGGGGCCAACTACCCATACACTGACGCTCAGCCCCGATCCCTGACCGCGGAAGACTCTCCAATGATAGGGTCATTTATGGTAGATTTTAGAATGACCTAAATACCCCTACCATGTTATCTAGGGTCATTTAATTCTCCTGTGAGAGGGATTTCCCAATCCCGATACTTCACCGTCCAAGCGATTCCCTCGTTGCGACGTTTCGACCCAAATGGTTAAAACGCCGAAAACTGAATACCCCTACCATGTTATCAGAAAATTCTTAATTTTTGTTGCGGAATCTGTTATCATATCCGAATATGTTGTTCTCGTTCCTGCGTTGATTCCTCGAACGATAGGACAAAATTATTCAGAAACGGTATTACAAAGGGTTCGTAGGGAACGCGTAAGTCCTAACAATATATGAGTGTTTGTTGTTTTGATCGGTCATAAAATAGATGCAGTTTCAAGGAGCGTCTTATCATTAAGTGCAGAGCATTGGATAGCCGTTGCCGCTGTATGTGTTACTATAATCGGCGGTTTCATTGGACTTGGCATGTTGATAATAAGTTACATAAACAATATCAAAGATACCCTCACAAGCCAGTTATCAGTCATTTCTCATGACATTGCGAATCTGGAGAGGTTTTATGATAAACGGTTTGAGGTCATTGATGAACGGTTTGAGGCCATCAATAAACGGTTTGAGGCCATCAATAAACGGTTTGACGTTGTAGATAATGAGTTAATTCTTCTCAGAGGTGAGATCTCACGCCTTAACCAAAATCACATTGAACATTTGACCAATCATAGCAAATAATATTAGATGATTCCAACATATCGTAATGAACATCAAACCCCCTTGGCTCATGTCAAAAGCAGGTGCAAAGCCCGAAGATACCGTTCCGAGGCCTCCGATGTATCGGACAAAAGAAAGATTCGGGCCTTTTGCTCGCTTTTCGACAATACTAACCGGAGATTTTTTTACGACGGGATTGAAAAAGGAGTAGACCAATATGGCGTTGACAGATGAACAGAAGCAGCATTTTTGGGAAAACGGCTACCTCGTCGCCCGGAACCTCCTCACCCAAGAAGAAGTGGAAGGCCTTAAAGAACGAGCGAATCTCATTGCTTCCGGCGAAGCGTCGCATGTGCCAGAAGAGTGGATTCAAGTCGAACCTGCTATCAAAAGGGGCGAGATTCAGGTGGATTCAAAAATCGAATCCGTCCGCAAGTTGTGGAACCTCGTTCCTCATGATGAGGTGATGCGTGCACACGCTGCCCACCCGAAAATTGTGGAGGTCATCGTTAATCTACTCGGGCCCGATATCAAGCTGTACGGCGATCAGTTATTCATGAAGCCACCGAAGCACGGTTCGCGTAAGGAATATCACCAAGACTCAAATTCGTGGAAACACCTCGTTCCATATAACCTCGTGAGTTGTTGGGCAGCGATGGACGATGCCACGATTGAAAATGGGTGCCTGTGGGTGATTCCGGGCAGTCACAAGTGGGGATTGATCAGCAGGGAACGGGAACAGGAAATCGAAAGCCGTGCGCTCGAAGGGGCATGGGAGCATGAAACCCCCGTTGAATTGAAGTCCGGAGATTGTAGCTTTCACCATAGTCTGCTTCTGCACAGCAGTCATGCCAATCGGTCATCGAAGCAGCGCCGGGGATATGCTACGCATTACATGTGTTCAAAGACAAAATATCTGGGGGATGCGCCTAAACCCGATTATCCGTTAATCTGTGGTCAAGAATTTCCGAATTATGTTTAATACCGTATTACCAACTTAACGTCTCACCAACGGGGGAATCTTCGCGGTTACCCCATCCTATGACTCACTAATTCCGTAAGGGGGATTGATAATGCAATCAGTTCAGGTTTTGACAGCCGCTTGGTATGGCGACCGAGAGGTGGACTTAACGTTTCCTGACGGTTGGGACCTCAACCTCATCGCTTTTGAAGAACGTCCAGTGCTGACACAAGATCGGCTGCGGCAGGCGTTCCATCAACCGATTGGGGCACCGAGAATCGCAGAACTCGCGCAGGGAAAGAAAAGTGCCGTCCTTATCGCTGATGATCTCACGCGGCCCACTCCGACCTCAGAGGTCATGCCCTTCATCTTAGATGAACTGCAAGAAGGAGGCATCGCTGAGGAGGATATCCTAATTTTTATAGGGCATGGCTGCCACAGACAGATGCGGCACGATGACATCACAAAGAAACTCGGTAAGGATACTGTAGATCGGATCCGTGTCAAGCAGAATGAGTTAGATGACCCATTCGTCTATTTAGGGGACACATCGCGGGGAGTTCCCTTGCATATCAACCAGTGGGTGATGGACTGTGAACTCAAAATTGGTATCGGTGGAACATGGCCACACGGCACCGCAGGTTTCAGCGGTGGTGGAAAGCTCGCTATCCCCGGTATAGCAAGCTACAAAACTATTAGTACCGCACACGGTACGTTGAAGGGCGGAGGCAGGGCTGGAAATGTCGAAAATGAATTTCGGCTTAATTCCGAAGAAGCCGCTCGAATGGCTGGATTAAATACAACAGTGCTCACCATCTTGGACTATAAACGCGAAATTACGGGGCTTTTTGTGGGCGATTTGGTCGAAGCACACCGTACTGCCGTTAAGGCGGCGAGAGAAGCATACGCGGTCCAAGTCATGCCTGACGCCGATGTTGTGATTGCCACCGGCTATCCTCGTGATCACGATCTTCCGTACGGCGGTCAGGGCGGTTGGCCCATGAGACATTCTCAACCCGAGGCAACGCGTATTCTGATCAACACCGGCACCGAAGGAGTTGGCTATCATCGAGCAGGCTTCCTCCGGAACAAACAACTTCGCGAGGAAGAAAATCGTGAACGCGAAGAGCGGAAACCGCTCGTTAGATCTGAGGATTGGGATTATATCCTCTTCTCTGATGCCGTAGGCCCGATGGAGGTATTGGAGACCCATCCCAAAGCCAAATTAATGGAATCGTGGGATGAAATCCTCGACTTTCTGAAGCAGAAATATCGTGACCAGAAGCCGAAGGTAGCGATATATCGTTCATCAGCGATCGCTTATCCACGGGATTAGAGTACGGCTAGATAGAAGGAGGCAAATATGCAATCTGTGCAAGTTTTAACAGGGGCCTGGTATGGCGATAGAGAAGTCGATTTGACATTTCCCGACGATTGGGACATCAACGTCATTGCGTATGAAAAGCATCCAGTGTTGACGCAAGACCAGCTGCGGCAGGCGTTCCATGAACCGATTGGGTCGCCACGTATTGCGGAGATAGCACAGGGCCAAAACAGTGCGGTCATCATCTGCGACGATTTAACCCGTCCAACCCCTTCCTCAGAGGTGATCCCCTTTATCCTAGAGGAGCTTCAGGGGGGCGGTATCTCCGAAGAAAACATCATCTTCTTTATGGGCTTTGGCTGTCACAGAAGCATGAAGCATGCTGACTTGGTAAAAAAACTGGGCGAGGACACAGTACGCCGTTTTCGTGTCAAGCAGAACGAGTTAGATGATGCCTACATCTACATAGGCGAGACCTCGCGTGGGGTCCCGCTTCACTGCAACCAATGGGTCGTAGACTGTGATGTAAAGATTGGCGTCGGAGGCGCGTGGCCCCATGGGACCGCAGCGTTTAGCGGTGGTGGGAAGATTGTCATCCCCGGCGTGTCGAACTATAAAACCATCAGCACCGCCCACGGCACGATGGAAAGCGGCGGAAATGCGGGGAATGTCGAGAATGAATTTCGACTCAACTCTGAAGAAGCCGCCCGAATGCTAGGGGTGAATACAACGGTGATAACCACTCTCAACGACAAACGGGAAATCACCGCCCTTTTCGTTGGGGATTTGGTTGATGCCCATCGCGCTGCTGTCGAGACTTCAAGGGTCGCCTATGCGGTTACGCCGATGAAGGACGCCGATATCGTGGTCACTACCGGCTATCCCCGTGACCATGACCTCAGCTATGGTCAAATCGGTGGGTGGCCCATGCGGCACGCATCGCCAGAAGCGACGCGCATCTTAGTCTCCTCCGGGGATGAGGGTGTATGCTATCACCGAGCGGGTATCATTGGGTCGAGACTTCGCCGTGAGGCTGAGAATCAGGAACGCGAAGAACGGAAGCCACTGGTTAGAACGGAAGATTGGGATTATATCCTCTTCTCTGATGCCGTGGGTCCGATGGAGGTATTGGAAGCCCAACCCAGAGCCAAATTAATGGATTCGTGGGATGAGATTTTAGATATGTTGAAGCAGATATATCGAGACCAGAAACCCAAGGTAGCGGTATACCCATCTGCGGCGATCGCTTATCCAGCAGAAGAAGGTACAGAGGGACTCTATCAGTCGGTCTGGTCCCGCTAAGGCAGCATCTGGCACCCGTGCGTAGGTTTCAAGCCTTTGCACGGGTGCTTTTTCGTTCATCAATAGTATCGAAATCAGTATCCTGTAGGTCGAGAGTCACATCTCGACACCCAAATGTCAACAGAACCTAATCGAAATTATAGTGGACCTTAGAATTAATGGGATACTCCAATCTCCCGTTGGGTAGGCACCCCCCTTTATCCCCCCGCTAGCGGGGGGATAAAGGGGGGTGCCGATGCGGTGCGGTTAGAAACCGCACCTACCGGAGGGCGCAAGTGTTTATTTATTTTTTGAATTCACTATAACTATCAGGACTTACGCATTTTTATGTTTAACTCCCTAAATCCCCCAACCCCCTAAATCCCCCTTGTCAGGGGGACTTTGGAAAATCAGAGGGACTTATGAACGCGCTGCGTAAGTCCTAACTATCAATCAGTCTTTTCAGATACGCCACGGCGTCGGGTATGCTCTGGGGACCGAGATGTTCGGGAATAATTAGCCCATCGTATTTCGCCTTGAGTAGTGCACGCACACATCGGGGGATATCGACATCGCCGCTATCCAGTGGCACCTCATCGTGATCCCTCATGATCTGACTGTGTCTAACTTGGTTACGGGCATGACAGAAGAAGATCCGATCCATACCCCATGTTTCAACAGGTGAATGCGGATCTTCACCAAAGAGAGACATTCCTTGGCAGTAGGTCACACCGTTATTAGGGCTTGGCACCGTATTCCAAACCTCGTGCAGCACATCGACCGCCCATAGATGATTTGCTAGCTTCAGGTTCACCTCGTCGGCTACACTCACCACCCGCCTGAAGAATTGAATAACCGTATCCCACCCGTCCTCACCCGGCATCACCATCAGCGGTCTACCGGGGTGATATTCGGTAAAATAGATTAACCGATCCAACGGATAGAAAAGCACAACATCAATACCGGATTCCCCTATCCCGCGCAGCGTTTGGCACAGGGTATCCAATTCTAACTCATTTTCGCCGAGCACCGCCTCTTTGGAGGGCGGTGGTGCAATCATCCCGGAGACCTGAACCCCGCGCTCCTGAAGCATATCCCTGAACGGCTTGAAGTCGTCCGATGTCATATACCCTCGATCTGAGGCGCCCGGAACCGAACCAGCACCGAGGAAGATTTCATTTACACCCGCATCACGACAACTCGCTGCAATTTCGTCTGCACTGCTGGAACCTGCGTGTATACCGACTCTCATAGTTTATCCTCCTCTATTACGACAAGATGCGCTCAACAGCATCTAACTCCGCTTCGGTGTACGGTTGTTGGAATGCGCTATCCGTTGGTTCTCCATCTTTCATCAATACCGGTGATGGGTTCGGAACCTCCCAATCGCCCAGTTCCTCGCGGCGAACAAAGTTTCCGCCGTGTTCCAGAATCGAATAGAACGGTAGGAGAAACATCGTCAATTTTTCCATTAAGTCGTCACCGGTCTCCGGCGATTCGCCTGTTTCAAACATCTCCTGAATAACGAGCTGCAAGGCATTCCATGTATTGTAGCGAAAATGCCCCGGGCGCCCCGGTATCTTGCCTTCGGCATCGCCTTGGTGATCGCCGAAAATACGCATATACCCCTGTGCATCCGCACCACTCACCAATTGCAACGAACCGTAGTACGGATGCGTCGGGTGGTCATGCTCATACACTACAAGGCCATTCGGCTTTCGCCAATTCGGGGTGTGATACGCTGCACCTGTCATTCTGCCCCGACCTTTCTTTATCTCGTCCCGCAATACGGCATGGATATACCATACACCATGCAGCCCATGCGAATAGTAATCGCTCATCGAATTGTGCGCGACATAACCCTTGATGTCTTTCATATCGGCGGCTTTGGCTCGCAGGTCGCCTACGCTTTCGGTATATTCCCACGTCGATGCGGTCAAGAGTGGCGTGCCGTGTTTCGCTGCCAAATCTACCATCGCCTGACCCTTGGCTAGGGAGGTAGCAAACGGACGATTGACAAATGTTGGAACGCCTGCTTCAAGGAACGGCTTTGCGAACAGCGGATACAACGAAATTGCGGTGACATCGTCGATGTACACGCCATCAACCCTGCCAATCATATCAGCGGGGTGTTGGACAATTTCAACGCCTTGGAATAGTGAATTCAGTCGCTCCGCCATATCAGGCCTAATGGTCCAAGCGTGTGTCAGCAGCATACCTGTCGTGCGGATCTGACCCGCGGGTGGGTTCATCGTATTGCCCCAGATACCGTGCATGTGCCCGCCGGGACCGGCTATCACACCAACACGGACAAGGTCTTGTGGGGTAGATCGGGTGAAAGATGGCGTGGTCATAAACTGCTCCTTTTGAAATGGTTATCCGTCAATTCCCCTTGGGAGTTGCAGGTCGAAGACTCTCCCCGCAAGCGGGACAGGCGGAACAGAAGGAACTTTGGAAACTCCGTGAAGGTCGGAGATATTGATAAATGTCTATTTATTTATCTAATTCACCATAAATGTCCCTCAACCTACGATATTTGTAAGGAACGCAGATCTGCGTTCCCTACTTACTTCCTTTTAACCTCTAACCGCTTTTTTAAGTTCTCTTTTTGGTTCCAACCGCACATGAAAACCTAACCCCGAAAGAATACTCAGCAGGTTGTCCAGTCGAGGCTTGTGTTTGCTCGATAGCACACTGTATAAGTGTTCACGAGTGATGCCCACACGCTTGGCAAGTTGTCCGATCCCCCCTTGTGCTTCGGCAACATCGCGCATTGCCAATAGCAAGGCATCCGTGTTGTTATCCGCTTCATAAGCGGCAAGTGCTGCTTCCAAATAGGCTTGTGCTTCTTTAGGGTCGGCTAGTGCCTTTAGTAAGTTCTCTTTGAAGCTGGTTGTGTGTTTCAGTACCGTTTCTCTATTCATCGGTTCGGTTCCTCAATTCTTCCCAATATTCTTTTGCTTTTTGAATATCGCGTCTTTGTGTTTTTTTAGATTCCGCCGCAAAGCAGAATCACTATCGCGCGACCCACTCCTCATAAGGTTCACGTGCATCTAGCGTTACGTAGTTGCGTACATCTTGAGGTTCTATTTCCATAATATCCAAAATTGTAATATTTTTCTTACAGTTTGGCAATAAAAAAATCTGCAGCGTCAAATGCAGACAAGAGAATCGTAAAGTTTCATTTTAGCTTCTCGACGAATGTTTATTACTGTTGTCTAAATCCCTTAAAGTTAGCTGGCATTTTGAGGTTATTGGTTGATATACTTCACAACTAAGAGGGGCGCGCAGGGTTCCGCGATGGAATATGTTAATGGTTTGATTTGATACATTTTTGAGAACAGAGGAGGAATAGCAGATGCAACGGAGATACAATTTCGCACATTTGTTTTTATCTGGTGTTGTCGTGTTGGGGCTAACGCTGCTAATGGTGTGCGTAGACGCACAGGCACAGATCGTCTTCTCGTCTAAGCGAGATGGGAACTGGGAAATCTACGTGATGGACGCTGATGGAAAAAATCAGCAAAACCTCTCTAACAATCCTGGTGATGATAAAGACCCCTCATGGTCCCCTAATGGTAAACGGGTTGCCTTCGTGTCTAATAGGGAGGGGAACTATGAAATCTACGTGATCAACGCCGATGGCGCGCGACAGGTACGCAGACGCACTAAAGATGGCAGTGATAACACGGATCCTGCATGGTTTGCCCCCGCTTTTGCGGTAGAAATTGTGCCTTTTGCGGTTGGTCCTGTGGGCAAGAAATCCACGATGTGGGGCTGGCTTAAACAGGTTGCCCCCTAATTGCCATTATTGAGAAGGTTCATGCAAAAAGAAAATGCAAAATACGAAGCAAAATCGTAGGGGCGGGGGCTCCCCGCCCGTAGATGGGTCCGATAAATCGAGACTTAGGTCGAAATTCATATCTTGACAATTTTCTGTCCATTTCTCAGAAATTGGGCTATAATACAAGATATGAAATCCTATTGTCTTATCTATCAGATGGACTCAAGCGGTGTGCTGCCCGCTGCGACAGATGTCAATGACTACCTCAAGGGTATCGTTGGCTTTCTTGAGGGCAGTCACATTGATTGTCTCTTTTGGCACGACGGGGCGGGCGGTAACACCGCCAACTACGACAGCAATGTGTTAGAATTGACCGGGGAGCGTATCGGGGAAGTAGATCCGTCGCTGCTTCGGCTTATCGAAGCAGGCAACGACCCGCCGAAGATTGTTGTGCCAGCAGCAAAGGAGCGGGGCGTAGACATTTTCTACTCCCTCCGTCTTAATGACTGTCACGACTCCTTTGGTCATGAGCGGCTGCGCCCTACCTTCAAGGTGGAGCATCCAGAATGGACAATCGGAGCGGGGCATCCGGATGTGCCTCCCTCTGTCTACCACAATCTCAATTTTGCGGTGCCCGAAGTGCGTGATCTGAAGTTCGCCGTTATTGAAGAAATTTTCTGGAAGTACGACTTTGATGGACTAGAGATCGATTTCCTCCGCAGCCCACCCTATTTCATTCCGAGCGAAGCCCCCAAAAACGCCCATCTACTGACACAGTTTCTCAGTCGGGTCAGGAGACATCTGAATCAACGAGGCGAAATGCGGGGCAGGCAGATCCCGTTGGCGGTGCGTGTAAATCCCACGTTGGAAGGGTGCCGGTTGGATGGATTCGATATTTCAACTTGGGTCGAGGAGGGGTTGGTGGACGCTCTAATCCTCGGCAGCGGTAACATAGACTGTGACATGGAGGCGTTTAAGAATCTGACCGACGGTACAGGAATATTGGTGTATCCCTGCGTGTACGCTTGGCCCAGTGGGTACAATATCCTTTTCGGCTTTGAAGATTCCGAACCGATGTTCCGTGCTTTGGCATCTAACTATTGGGGTCAGGGTGCCGACGGCATCTACACCTTCAACTGGAACGCCCACTCCTACGTGCACCGTCCCGACGAGAACTCACAATTCGCACCGCAAAGACAGTTACTGCGGGAGATGAATACGCTTCAAGCGATGCGGGGTAAAGATAAGCTCTATGTTGCTGACCGCCTCTTGGGAGAGAAGCCGATGCTGCCACATAACTGGCTGCACGCAACGCTCCCACAAACCCTAAAACGTGGAGAACAGGTAGATGTCCCCGTTCTGATGGAGGAGGATTTCACCGCGTCCCCTCCTCGGACGGTATGGCTATCTCTCACTTACACTGATCTCGCCGAAACGAGTCAAATAGAGGTCACGCTCAACCAGCAACCGTTGGCGGAACTTGAGCCGACCAACCCTTGGCTACCACCCGACAATACGGGCAACACTTCGCAACAAGGCCACGCCCTGCGTCAGGAGATAGGGCCCGATCTGCTTATACAGGGAAGGAATGACGTCGGGGTCTCAGTCATCGCGGGTGAGATCACCGTGAAGGGAGTGGAAATTCATGTCTTCTATTGACCTTTCACAGCCTTAGTTGATTTTGGAAAATCAACCTACAGCAGGGCAACCACGAGGGTCGCCCCTACAGAAACCGATCAAATGTAGGGGCAGGTCTTGTGCCTGCCCAAAATATTTGGGTTAATCTATGTGAAACTGTTCAATCTGCCAATCGTTGGCAATGGCGATTTCTCGTAGTTTCCTGTCGGGATTGACGGCGACCGGATGGCCAACCTGTTTGAGTTTGTAGGCGTCCGAATGGTGGTTTCCGTAGGCGTAAGATTCACTCAGGTCAAAATTGTGTGTTTCGGCGAGTCCCTGAACCAATCGGGCTTTATTCTTGCCGTAAGGATTTAACCCTATACAGTGCCCTGTAATTTCTCCGTCAACAACTTCTAAGGTGTATCCGATCATGAGATTCGTCTTCAAGTAGTCATGGAAAAACCGGACCAAAAGCTCTAGGGATCCGGACAAAATAACAATAGATCGCCCTTCGGCGCGATGAAATTCGATAAGGTCAAAAACTTTAGGCGAGATTCGATCTATCAAACGCTCCGTAAAACAGATCTGTGCTAAGTTGTGGACGTGCTGGTAATCTAAGCCTCTCAGGTACACCTTGTTTGCTTTGGCTTGACGAAGATCCCGAATCCGGATAAAATCGAGGAGCCATTGGGACAAATTATGAAACGGCAGCTCAACCTCCTCAAGCAGATATTTGAGGAATACCCGCTCAGAAGAGTTGTTGATGATTGTCCCATCCAGATCAAAAATAGCACACGAACGCATGTCCGTCTCCAAGGATTTTCTGTTGTTTATATTTTTAATAAAATCAAAAACAGTATAACATATTATAGCGCAGCCTATACTTAAGGAGGAAAAAATATGTCAACCGATTTGGCACATCACATTCAGGGTACACCTTTAGTTGATACACATGAACATTTGGATCGAGAACACGTATGGCTAGATGAAGGTCCAGATATCTTACAAGACCTATTTGGAAATTACGTTCCCGCAGACCTCAACACAGCAGGTGCATCGCCCGACGCAATGAAACGCCTGATGGATGGTTCAGACCCAGATATCGCTGGACGCTTTGAGGGTATCCGAGAAGCGTGGGAAGCGACACAATTCACGGGCTATGGCGAAGCGGTGCGACTCATCGCCGAACATGCCTACGGGATTGACGAACTCACCGGCGCAAATATAGCATCGGCACAAGAGAAGATTAAGATGCTGCGACGACCCGGTGAGCGGTTCCGGTTGCTGCACGATGTTGCTAACCTCGACCACACCCAGACGGATGATAAGCTGTGGGTATGCGCCCCGGATAGTTCTGGACCCGACTTTTTTCTTTATGACTTGTCGTGGCGTAGCTTCTGCAATGGTGAAATTGAGATGGAACAGATCCACGCCGAAACGGGGATTGAGGTCGTAGATCTCAGAACACTGAAACAGGGGATAGAGGCAATCTTTGCAAAACACGCTCCTACTGCCATTGCGGTGAAGGCACAACACGCCTACAATCGCACCCTCAATTGGATCGAACGAAACGATGTTGAAGCGTCCGCCGCCCTCCGACAAGTGCTGACTCAACCTGCTGAGGAGATCAGCGTCGAAATGCGGCTCTGTTTGGGAGATTGGTGCTGGGCGCGAGGCGTTGAGCAGTCAATTGAACACAACCTGCCGTTCAAGATTCACACCGGTTACTACGCAGGAAACGATCGGATGCCCGTAAGTCGAATCCCCGCTGGAAACATGTGTGAGCTCTTTGCGCGTTACCTCGATGCCAAGTTTGTCCTGATGCACATCTCTTATCCCTACACCGATGAGCTGGTCGCACTTGCGAAGCACTATCGCAACATTTGGGTAGATCTCTGTTGGGCGTGGAGCATCGATCCGTACAGTTCCCGTGACTTTTTGCGGCGGTTCCTGCACGCTGTCCCATCAAACAAGCTGTTTGCGTTTGGCGGAGACACCCATTGGCCTACAAGCGCGATGGCGTATGCGATACAAGCGCGTAACGAGATTCGTCGTGCCCTTGAAGCGGAGATAGCGGACGGTTATATAACCGAAGCACAAGCGATGCAGATCGCAACACGGATCATGCGGGATAATCAGTACGCCTGTTTTGATGTTGAGGGAACACGGACGAATATTCGTGCTGCTGCTTAGTATTAACCCAAACTGCTGCTAGTAGTAAGCATATTGCTTGGAATCCCAATCCTATCGTGGCTCCGTATGCCGTAACCTCAAGAGTTCAGTAATGTACTAGTGAACCAATGAACTAACTTACGCATTACGTTTTACGATTCAGATTAGTATCCCACAGCGCACCCATCGCGGCGTGGCTCAGAACCTGCGATCAGTGTGTTATACTCCGGATGAATAAAGATCGCTTGCCCGCCGCCAAAGAAGGTATACGGCGGTAGCAACTGATGTCCCTTTCGCGCCAATCCCGACAGGACGTTCATCGGCACACCCTCTTCGATGGTGACAGTAGATCCGTCTAGAACGCGAAAGCGTGGAGCATCGAGTGCGGATTGCACGTCCATATTGAAATCAACGAGATTGCACACCAATTGCAGATGTCCTTGTGGCTGCATCTGTCCGCCCATCACGCCGAAGGTTACAAGGGGAACGCCATTCTGGGCAATCATACCAGGGATAATTGTGTGCATCGTCCGTTTATGTGGTGCAATTCGGTTGACATGGTTCGGGTTGAGCGAGAACCCCGCCCCTCGGTTTTGTAACATAATTCCTGTGTCCCCTGCCACCATGCCAGAACCGAAGCCTGCAAAAAGGCTGTTAATGAACGAGACAACATTGCGATCCTTGTCAACAGCACAGAGGTAAACAGTATCACTGCCCATCGGCGGTGCTCCTGCAATTGTATCCGTATTGGCACGATCGGGATTAATCCGCGCCCTCTGGCTGTCGGTGTATTCATCGGAAAGCAAACCCGTTACGGGAACGTCCTCAACCTCCGGATCGGTGATATACTGGTACAGATCGGCGAACCCCAGTTTCATCGCCTCAATCAAGCAGTGCAAGGAGGCTTCACTATTATGCCCCATTGATTGGAGGTCGAAGCCTTCAGCGATGTTCAGCGCGAGCAGGGCAGCAATTCCCTGTCCGTTGGGCGGAATTTCGTAGACATCATAGCCGCGATAGTCGGTTGAGATTGGCTCTACCCAATTTGATGTGTGATCAGCGAAGTCCTGCATTGTGAATAAGCCGCTGTTCTCATCGGAAAATTGCACAATCTTTTTCGCAATCTCACCCCGATAAAACGCCTCGCGTCCTCCTTCAGCGATCAGACGCAGGGTATTTGCGAAATCTGGCTGGTAGAAAATCTCTCCCGGTTGCGGTGCGCATCCGTTAGTCAGATAGGTTTTAGCGGCATCAGGCGTGCTCGAAAGCAGCCCAGCGGCTTCTTGCCACGCCAGGCTGATTTGTGGGCTGACCGGAAAACCGTTCTCTGCGTGTTCGATAGCAGGTTTGAGGATATCGCCCAATGTCATCGTACCACAAGCTTCAAGAATTGTCGCCCATCCATCAACCGTGCCGGGAACGGTCACAGGATACAGGCTTCCTGTGCTTGGGATGCTGGTCAACCCCTGCTTCGTAAAGAATTCGAGTTCTGCGGCATACGGTGCTCGTCCGCTTCCATTCAATCCACGGATAACACCATCCTGCGGACGATATACCAGCGCAAAGACATCTCCACCAATCCCCGTAGACATCGGTTCAACGACATTGAGCATAGCAGCCGTGGCAACGGCGGCGTCAATCGCATTCCCACCATCGCGCAAGATCTGTAAACCCGCTTGTGCGGCGAGCGGTTGACTTGTGGTGACCGCACCGTGTTTGCACATAACGGCGGATCGCCCGGGCCCAAATCGATTGGGACGATAATCATCAAACATGTTTATATTGTCTTCTTTCTATTCTATTGGGTGTTAAATTAATCCGACGCAATGCAGTAGAGAGATTTGTTCCCACGTAGGAATATCTCCTTGCCGACGATTGCAGGTGAAGCGTTAAAACCATCATTGAGGACATTTTCTGCGAGAACTTCAAACGTGGAACCGTGTTTGATCACGAGCGTGACACCATCTCTATCCACGATATAAATGCGCCCGCCTGCGCCGACCGGCGACGCATACACATCCGATATGCCTTCTAGACGCTCTGGGCCATAGTGAGCCTCGCCGTTACTGGCGTTGAAGGCAGAGAGAACGCCCCTGTTATGTTTCAGGAAATAGAGCGTGTCACCATAGAGCAGCGGGGACGGGACATAAGGGGTATCTCTACCATACTTCCAGAGGACCGCCGCTCCATTGGTAATGTCTCCCTTTGCATCCGCGAGATGAATCGCTTGTAGGGCATTGCCGCGAAAGCCGCTGGTAACGTAAACAATACCGTTTGCTGTCACGGGCGATGGAATTGTATTGGCTGTCATGCCACCGCATTCCCAAAGCGTTTTCCCTGTCGCCAAATCATAGCCGCGTGTGCGGTGAGTTGCATTGACAATGACTTGAGGGGTCCCGTTGTGTTCAACAACGATTGGCGTTGCCCACGACGTAACCTCATCTCGGTCAACTTTCCAGAGTTCTTCACCCGTCCGCTTATCCAATGCGACAATAAACGAATTTCCCTCATGATCCCAATTAATGACGATGACATCGCCATAGAGCGCAGGTGAGCTGCCTTCCCCGAAACTGCGTCTGGTGCTCATATCTCCCAAGTCTTGCTCCCACTGGAGATTTCCCTGCATATCATAACAGTAGAGACCGCGAGAGCCAAAGTAAGCGTAAACATGTTCCCCGTCGGTGATTGGGGAATTCGCCGCCCAACTACCTGTCTGGTGCGTTCCTTCATGCGGTACTTCTTCACGCGCTGTTTGCTGCCACCGGATACTCCCATCAGAACGGTTGATAGCAAAAATAACAAACTGGTGGACAGAGGATGGGGCTGCGGAGCGACCGCGTCGGCCCCTTCGTCGTTGCGGTTCCTCTATTGGTGCTAGTCCTATCTGTTTGTTGGTCTCAATGGCACTTGTGACAAAAACGATGTCATCCCACACAATTGGACTGGCGTGCCCTTGACCCGGGATCTCGGTCTTCCATCGGATATTTTTGTTTTCATCCCATTCGATGGGCGGGTCTCCGTGTGGCGCAACGCCGGAAGCCTCAGGCCCCCGCCATTGGTGCCAATATCTCTCAAACTCTGAAAGCGCGTCCGTCCCCCACAAAAAAGTTGTAATTACACAAAAAAAGATAGCAAAGGTAAATGCCCTTTTCATTTGAAAATTTCTCCTATGTTAAGGTTGTGTTTTTTAGTCTTTATTTAGCAACTTCACCCATCGTTCCCACGCCTCACGGGTCGCGGTCTTCTGCGTTTCGCTCGCCTCCGCAGCCATTCCACGCCTCAAGAAACCGTGACCCACGCCGGAGTAGATCACCGGCTCATAGGTGATGCCAGCGGATTTTGCGGCTGCTTTTGTTGATTCGATGGTCGAGTTGATTCGGTTGTCACTCTCACCGTAAAAGCCGTAGATGGGACAGGTAATCTTCCCCAATGTCCCCGCATCCGGTGGGCTGCCATAGAAAACGAAAGCCGCTTTCAGTGAACTGTCATTGGTGGCAAAGCGGAACGACTGTCTACCGCCCCAACAAAAGCCACTCACAGCGACTGTATCCGTTGTCGAAGGCAGATCGCGGACGTATTTCACCACCGCTTTGAGGTCAGCTGTGATTTGATCCGGATCTAGGTCACGAATCGCCCGTCGGACACTGTTACCTCCGAAGCTGTCGGTGCCACCTCCGTTTGGTCCCATCCCGGAAAGAAAATCGGGACAGATTGCGACAAAACCCGCTTTCGCTAGTTCATCACCGACCTGTCTGATCCAATCCGTTAGACCAAAAATCTCATGGATGACAATCACCGAAGCTGCGTTCTCCTTGACCTCCGGGAAAACGATAAACGCACTGACCTCGCGTCCGCTCTCTGTGGTGATTTTCACCCATTCCCCGTGCCGCGGTGATTGCTCCAGTTGTTCTTTCGCGCTGTTTGCATGGCTGTCTGCTTGTGCATAGATACCACCCATCATCAAACCGCCGATCAGGGCAAAACCGATGATTGACACAGTTAATCGGGTTAAGTTGTTAAGCGTTTTCATTTTATCTCCTCCTCGGTTGTAGGGTCAACCTTTATGGTTGCCCTTCTAGGTGTTACGGGAATCCCATTGATTTAACCCTGCTATTCAACTATCTCGCACCGAGAGAGCATCTCCCTGCCCCGTTCAGAGAGTTTATCGTATTCCGTCTGGGTCATCTCAATCGGTTTACGCATCGCGAACCAAGGGAGGGAATAACAAATCACTAACTCCGGTCTAGCGTGATCAGCGCGGTTGGGTGTCCCACGGTGGAGCGTCCGTGGATCCTGAACCCATAGCGTTCCCTTCTTCAGGTTGAGACGGCGTGCTGTAGGAAAATCGCCTGTTGTCAATACTTCGTCGTAGTGATCCTCCAACTCTGGATCTGCGAGGTATTGGGTGCCGGGCAAGATTTCAAAACTCCCATTTTCCTCGTAGGTGTCTACCAACGGAAACTTGATCCCAAAATGTGGACAAACCTCTAAACCGACGTGGGGAACGAGTTTGGAAATCCCCGCATCTCGATGCCATCGTTGGTATTCGCTGCCGGGGTACGGGTTGTTTGAATGGTAGCAGGTAATATGATAGTCGCTGGTGCCCCAGTACCGGTCGAGAAAATCTATCATCACCGGGTTCTCGAAAATCTGTGGATCAGCGAAGGGCTGCTCCCAAGGGACGTACATTGTATAACGATTAACGATCTGTAGGCGACCCTCTACGACAAGCCGATCATCGGTGTGTCCGCGTACCTTGACATCTTCGCCTTCCGTATTGCTGTGCGTCTTCACCTCTTCCAGAAGGGGCAGGAATGCTTCACGTATCCTATCTATCGTCTCAACGGGTATTAGGTCCTCAAAGGTGACATAACCGTTAATTTTTAACTCAGCAAGTTTCAAATCGAGGTCATAATCAGGTTGTGCGGTCATTGGTTTTTCCTTATTGGTCTGCAAGTATTTGGCTCATGTTAAGAAAGCGTTCAACAGAAACCGAGTTTTTGTAGGGGTTGGGTCTCCCCGTCCCGATGAATCGGGATTGGGAGACCCAACCCCTGCGATTTCGCTTCGCATTTTGCACTTCCTTTTTATATGAGCCGTTTTTTTATTTGACAAACATTATTCCGATATGTTAAAATATATCTTGCTAATGTTAATCTGCTTTTAATCTGAAAGATCTGATTTCAATGAAGTAGGTATTGGGTATAGCATGGCGCACGCCTAAATTACGCGCCTACACTCTAACCAGCATTACGTTGCATTATTAGGAGCCATCTCATGGATATAGGAAACATCATACTCTTTGTCAAAGACATGAAAGGTGTTACCGCATTTTATAGAGACGTTGTCGGATTGGAGCCCGACGAAGAACAATCGTTTCCGGCGCACCGCTTCTTCCGCTTTAACACCGGGCAGTGTAAACTCTGCCTGCACAGTGCGAGCAAGCCAAACGGCGGAAGACAAAAGATTGGCTTTCCCGTCGAAAGTGTAAAAGCCGTTCACGATGCCCTCAAGGCAAAGGGTTTACGATTGAGACCGTTAAAAAATGAGGACGGATTAGCGTGTTTTGATATTTCAGACCCTGAAGGCAACAGAATTCAGATCGGGGGAAAATACTAACGCAGGTTCACCGCCAAATGGATTGTGATTTGCGGATCCGATCTATTGCGCCGTATATCCGCCATCGACGATAAGCGGAGCCCCCGTCACAAAGGAGGATTCATCCGATGCTAGAAAAAGTGCCGCGTAAGCTATCTCTTCGGGACGCCCGATCCGCCCCATCGGGTAACGTTGCTCCAACCATTCAAGCCGCCCCGGTTGTTCGGTGAACTCTCGGATTAGATTGGTGTCTATGTGACCGGGGCAGATGCAATTCACGCGGATGTTTTTCTTGCCGTAGTCGATAGCCAAGTTTTTAGTGAACTGAACCACGCCCCCCTTTGAAGGAACGTACGCGTCAAAGCCGCCGCCGAGACCGATCGGGTAGCCCACTATTCCATTGATGGATGCGATGTTGATTATCGAACCGCCGCCGGACTGCTCCATCGTCCGCACCGCGTGCCACGTTACCAAATAGGTGCCCTTCAGATTGACCTCCATCACACGGTCCCACACCTCTTCAGGGGAGGCACCTTTCGGGAGGGCTTTACCGGCGATAACGCCAGCGCAGTTGACCACAACATCTAAGCTGCCATAGGTATCTACCGACCCCATCACCATCGCCTCGGCGTCAGCGTTCCTCGATACATCTCCAGTGAGGGCAGTGGCATCGCCTCCGTCGGTTTTTATCTCCGCAACGGTTTCAAGGGCGTTTACCTCGTTCAAATCGGAGACGACCACATTTGCCCCCTGTGCAGCGAATAGCACCGCTGTCGCGTGTCCAATCCCGGAACCGCCGCCTGTAACCAGTGCGACTTTGTCCTTCAAACGCATATCCGACCTCCTGAAAATCCCGATCGTGGTCTATGTTAGATCTGCCAGTTTGGGCATCACCTCGTTAATGAGCAGTGTCATGGAATTGAGCCACTTCTCCTTGGGGTCCCATTCGTGCCCCATCGCTAAGAGTACGCCAAAGCCGCCCACCTCCTCGTATAGTTGGCGCAACTGATCGGCGACATCATCAGGACTTCCGACAATCCAGAGGTTGTCCAATAGCCACTCAACTGTCACCTCATCGTTGGACATGTTGGGGTCTCTTTTGAATCGTTCCTTGGGTAGGAGCTTGAACCAATACTCATTGAAGTCGCGTGCGAGGACGCCCTCTAACGCCTCCTGGCGCGCCTGTTCGGTTGTGTCTGCGATATAAATCTCTCGTGCGATGCGCCACATTGACCGATCCGGGGTACGCCCTGTCTTCTGCGCTCCTTCTTCCACCGCTTCCCAGTGTGTCTGGATGACCTCTACAGGTATCAGATTGAGGCTCATCGGGATCCAACCCCGTTCACCTGCCAACACTAGTGTGTCCGATCTCGGTGAAACGCCTCCCATCGCGATAGGCGGGTGAGGCTTCTGATACGGCTTGATGTGCACCTTTAGGCCGATATCGTCCACCGGTTCAGGAATCTTATAACGCCAGTACTCGGTTTCATATAGCCCCGGTTTGGGGTCCTCCCAAATTTGGAGCACCGCCTCGATACCCTCTCGTGTAGCCTTTCGCCGGTCACCGTCCGCGGCGAAGCCAAACATCTCGCAGTCCCCCGGTATCGCACTAGAACCGACGCCCCAATAGAACCGTCCATGCGCCAAATGGTCGAGTTGAGCGATGCGATGGGCGACCGCAGCCGGGTTGTGGATGGGCATACATGTAACGCCTGTACCAAAGACAATGTTTTTGGTCAGCCCCAAGGCATTCGCGATGAAGAGCTCAGGGGACGGGATATTTTCCCATTCAAAAGTGAAGTGTTCACCGATCCACGCCTCCGTGTAGCCCAACTTGTCCAGCGTCACTATCTGATCCATGTCGTGATCCAAGGTCTTCGTGAAATCCGCGCCCGGCGGATGCAGTGGCATTGTGAAGAAACCGAGTTTCATGAGAAAGCCTCCTTGTATTTAGGCACAATCCTGGCTAGGTTAATTTTGGCGTCGGTAGGATAGTCCATGAGTCTTTTTAAGTTGTAAGAAATTATCACCTCTATTCTTATATCACGGCTGTCCCGTAGCGTCAACAGAAAACTTCGTCATCTCGGTTTTCGCTTGACCCGATTGATGGGCGGTGATATAGTAATCATTCTATGGTAACAGCGGCACCGATCGGTGCTCCCGACCCCGCACTTGAAAATCACTAACGCACACACCAAACGGGAGATGGCAATTATGTACGAAGCAGAACAGTTTCCCACGATGAGCGAACGAGAAAAATACCTATTCGATCTGCAGGGCTTTATTGTCGTCAAAGGCTTGCTCTCGACCGACGAGGTAAAATGCCTGAACGAGGCTGTCGATGCGAACATAGACAAACATAGCGAACACGATCTCCGCGCAGTTGGTCCACAGTTGGAAGGAAAGTACCTCCGCAGTCGCATCAGCGGTATGCTGACTTGGGAACACCCTTGGTGTCAGCCCTTTCGCGATCTGTTAGCTCATCCCCAACTCATCCCTTACCTCAATACCTTGCTTGGGCGCGGTTGGAAGTTGGACCATGAGCCCGATATACTGACTGCCACAGCCGGTACTGAAGGGCTACGCCTTCACGGCGATGGCAACGTTACTTTCAACGGATCCCGCTTCTACGCCTACCAAAACGGCAGAATGCGCTGCGGTCTAATCAATTGCCAGTTTTACATGACGGATGTGAATCCCGGCGATGGCGGTCTGTGCGTCATACCGGGCAGCCACAAAGCGAACTACCGCTGTCCCGAAGATATCTTGTTGTGGGAAGCCAACCGAGAAATTGTCTATCATATCCCCCTTTCGGCTGGTGATCTAGTCATCTTCAACGAAGCAACCACGCACGGCACCCTTCCGTGGAAAGGGAAAGGCGAGAGACGCACCGCGCTCTACCGCTATACCCCCAAATACCTCCACTATCACGGTGGGTATTACGAGCCAAACATGCCGGAGTGGGTCTCCGAACTGACTGACGCCCAAAAGGCGGTGTTGGAGCCTCCATACATCTATCACCGGCCGCTGATTGAGGCGGATGGCACCACGCTAGTGAGACCCCGCCGAGAGGGGGAGTAAGCCCCGCGATTAATCAAGAATCCAAAGGGGGAGGTGCGCTATTGACCGACGCTTCAGGAGGAGTTTATGTATAATCTTAACGGGAAAGTTGCCCTCGTGACAGGTGCAGGCGGCGAATATGGCATTGGTCGTGCTATCGCGACACGCCTCGCCAAGGAGGGGGCTGATGTCATTGTCAGTGATGTTGTCAGTAATCCTTATGCCTACGACGCAAGCGATTGGGAGGGAGCCCCTTCCGTTGTCCGTGAAATTGAGGGGTTGGGGCGACAGGCAGCGACTATCTTAGCGGATGTGTCCGACGCCGATCAAGTGGACGCGTTGGTCAATAAAGGCGTTGAACGGTTTGGGCATATTGACATCTTCGTGAGCAATGCCGGTTCACGTCCTGGACCTGACCGTGTGCCGGTGGTTGAACTAGAGGAAGAGGCGTGGGATACGGTGCACAAGATCAACCTCAAAGGTACTTTTCTTTGTTGTCGAGCGGTTGCTCGACACATGATAAACCGTGGCGGGGGTGGAAAGATTATTACCATATCCTCCGTGTCGGGCAAAACTGGTTCAGCACGTTTCGCAGCCTATGCCGCTTCCAAATTCGGAGTGATTGGCTTCACGCAAGCCTTGGCGCAAGAATTAGCACCCCATCATATTAACGTGAACGCCATCTGTCCCGGCGTTGTTGATACAGAACGGTGGAGTTACATCGCTGCCGCCCTGTCGTCAGAGAATATATCCGGCGAAGAGTGGCGAGCAAGTGGACGGCACGATGAGGCGATGAGGCAACGCGATGCGAGGGTTCCCTTGGGACGGGTTGCCATAGGGGAAGATGTGGCACGAACAGCGGCTTTTCTCGCTTCGTCCGAATCCGATTACCTCACCGGTCTCGCAATCAATGTCGCCGGTGGTTCAGCGATGGGTTGACGACGCAAATTCAGGAAATTGGTATGTACAATCTTAACGGGAAAGTTGCCCTCGTGACAGGTGCAGGCGGCGAATATGGCATTGGTCGCGCGATTGCGACACGTCTCGCCAAGGAGGGTGCCGATGTCATTGTCAATGACGTTGTCAATAATCCTTACGCCTACGATTCAGACGATTGGGAGGGCACCCTTTCCGTTGTCCGTGAAATTGAGGGGTTGGGACGACAGGCAGTGACTATCTTAGCGGATGTGTCCGACGCCGATCAGGTGAACGCATTGGTGAATGAGGGTGTTGAGCGGTTCGGGCATATAGACATCTTCGTGTGCAACGCCGGTTCACGTCCTGGGCCCGACAGGGTGCCGGTGGTTGAACTAGAGGAAGAGGCGTGGGATACGGTGCACAATATTAACCTCAAAGGGACCTTTCTCTGCTGTAGAGCGGTTGCTCGGCACATGATAAACCGTGGCAGAGGTGGAAAGATTATTACCATGTCCTCTATGTTGGGTAAACAGGGTTCGGCACGTTGTGCAGCTTATGCCGCTTCCAAATTCGGAGTGATTGGCTTCACGCAAGCCTTGGCGCAAGAATTAGCACCCCATCATATTAACGTGAACGCCATCTGTCCCGGCATTGTCGATACGGAACGGGTGAGTTACATAGCGGCTGCTCTATCGTCGGAGGATATATCCGGCGAAAAGTGGCGGACAAGTGGACGGCACGCTGAAGCGATGAGACAACGCGATGCGAGTGTTCCCTTGGGACGGGTTGGCGTAGGAGAAGATGTGGCAAAAACCGCAGCTTTTCTCGCTTCGTCTGAATCCGATTATCTCACAGGCCTCGCTATCAACGTCGCCGGTGGTTTAGTAATGAGTTGATAACACAAATTAAGTTGCTTTGAATCCCGATGAAATTGGGGGAGGAATCGTATGGACATTCCAAGAGACAAACTACTTGAGATTTACGAGCGGATGGTCACCATCCGCAAGTTCGAGGATCGGGTGCACGACGAATACGCCGCCGGACGAATTCCGGGTTTCGTCCACCTTTACGCAGGAGAAGAAGCGGTGGCGGTCGGTGTCTGCGCCCACCTGTCCGATGCGGATAGCATCACTAGCACCCACCGCGGTCACGGTCACTGCATCGCCAAGGGTGTCGACGTCAACGAGATGATGGCTGAATTGTATGGACGCGCCACCGGTGCCTGCAAAGGTAAGGGCGGCTCCATGCACATCGCTGATATAGACCGGGGTATGCTCGGTGCGAACGGCATTGTCGGCGGCGGCGTCCCATTAGCTTGTGGGGCAGCACTCACAGCACAGGTACAGGGCAGCGGAGCGGTTGCCGTCAGTTTCTTCGGTGATGGTGGTGCTAACGAGGGCACCTTCCACGAAGGTTTGAACTTGGCAGCTATTTGGAAACTCCCTGCCATATTCGTTGTGGAAAACAACCGTTACGCCCAATCAACGAGCGTGAAATACGCTTCTGCCGGCGGCGATATCGCAGCACGTGCCCAAGCCTACGGCATCCCCGGCGTTACTGTCGATGGCTTAGATCTCTTTGACGTTTACGAAACAACCGGCGCAGCGATTGAGAGAGCACGGACCGGAGAAGGGCCCACACTGTTGGAGTGCCAAACCTACCGCTTTTATGGCCACTACGAAGGTGATACACAGGGGTATCGGTCGAGGGAAGAAATTGAGGAGTATCGAACCAAGCACTGTGCCATCCTGCGATTCTGGGCCCGTGTCACCGAACAAGGGTTGTTGGAAAAGGACGAGCTGGATGCAATTGATGCACAAGTCGCTGACGCTATTGAGGCGGCTGTCGAATTTGCGGCAAACAGTCCCTTCCCCGATGCAAGCGAAGTAACAACTGACGTTTATGTTAATTACGAGGAGGCGATATAATGGGTGAAGAACGTACAATGACCCTTGGGTTGGCTATCCGCGAGGCACTCCATCAGGAGATGGACCGTGATGCTTCGGTCATTATCATGGGCGAAGATATTGTTGGCGGTGCTGGCTCAGACGAGCCGGGTGCTGAGGATTCTTGGGGCGGACCGATGGGGATCACCCGCGGATTGGTAGGCAAGTTTGGACGCAATCGGGTGCGCGATACGCCGATCAGCGAGGCTGGTTTTATCGGGGCAGCTGTTGGTGCAGCAGCAACAGGCTTGCGCCCCATCGCTGCGTTGATGTTCATCGACTTCTTTGGTATCCCGATGGATCAGATTTACAATCAGGGGGCAAAGTTACGCTACATGTTCGGGGGCAAGGCGAAGGTCCCGATGGTTGTCCGTGCGCTAATCGGAGCAGGGGTGAACGCGGCAGCACAGCATTCTCAGAGCCTCTACTCTATCTTTACCCATATCCCCGGCTTGAAAGTGGTAATCCCCACTACACCCTACGATGCCAAAGGACTGATGATCTCCGCTATTCGCGACGACGATCCCGTGTTTTTCCTCGAACACAAGACACTGTTGGGAGAGAAGGGGCACGTGCCCGAAGAACCGTACACCGTCCCCTTGGGGGTGGCGGAAATTCGACGCGAGGGTAGCGATGTGACTGTCGTTGCCATTGCGAAGATGGTTACCGTAGCACTGTCTGCGGCGGAGACGCTTGAAGCGGAAGGGGTCAACGTTGAGGTAATCGATCCCCGGACCCTTAGCCCGTTGGATGGTGGAACCATTCTGGATTCGGTGGAGAAAACAGGTCGCCTCGTGATTGTTGATGAGGATACCCCACGCTGCAGCCTCGCCACGGACATCGCAGCGTTAGCAGCGGACGAGGCGTTCTATAGCCTTGAGGCACCGATTAAGCGCATCACCGCACCCCACACCCCTGTTCCCTTTAGTCCGACGTTGGAGAATGCCTACATCCCCTCTCAAGAACGAGTTGTAGCGACAATTCAGGAGGTTATGTCCGTATGACACCGATTGTGCTCCCCAAATCAGGTTTCAGCAGCGAGGCGTCAACGGTTATCGGCTGGAGTGTAGTGGAAGGAGACCGCGTTGAGGAGGGACAACTCCTGTGTGAGGTTGAGACCGAAAAAACAACCATTGAGATTACTGCACCTGCATCGGGACTCCTACGTAAGATACTCATCCGTGAAGGAGAGACGCGTCCCGTGGGTGTGACGATGGGTTTTATCGGTGAAGCGGAGGAGCCTATCCCCGAAGTTGAGGAGGCTCCACCCCCACCCCCTGAAGTGACTCAGACCAGCGCGACTTCAAGGCCATCTGCACGTCCGCGTCGTGCGGCGACGGGTCGAGTCCGGGCCTCCCCCGCTGCACGCAAACTTGCATCAGAGCATGGAATTGACCTAGCAGAACTGTCGGGCAGCGGGCCCGGCGGTGCGATAACAACCGGGGATGTAGAAGGCGCAATCGAAGCTAGTCGAACAGCTTCGGACGTTGAGTTAGTGCCAATGAGTTCAATGCGCCGTGCTATTGCTCGGATGACACAAGAGAGTTTCCAGAGTGCCCCACATTTCTATCTCACACTGGAGGCAGACGCGACGTCGCTTTTGAATGACCGTCCAGAGGGTATCTCAATCACCCACTGCTTCGTCAAGGCAGCCGGATTAGCACTCCGCGAATACCCTCAAATGCGTGCACAGGTTGAGGGCGATGCGTTCGCTATCCCGCACGCGGTGAATGTTGGGCTGATCACCGCAGTGGAGGATGGTCTGGTTGTGCCTGTTATACGCGATGCCGATCAAGGTTCGCTCACCGAGATAGCTGAAACCGTGCGTTCGCTGGTTGATGGGGCGCGGGTTGGAAAACTTTCGGCGGATGATGCATCCGGCGCAGGATTTAGCATTACGAACTTGGGCATGTATGACATTGAAACCTTTCATGCCATCATCCACGCACCGGAAGCGGCGATTCTTGCCGTTGGAGCGATTGTGGAGAAGCCTGTAGTCAAAGATGGGCAGGTGGTGCCCGGTATACGAATGGCACTAACGCTGTCGTGTGACCATCGAGTTGTTGACGGCGTAATCGCCGCACAGTTTCTGGGACGGTTGAAGAGATTAGTGGAGGATATATCGGCGTTGGAGTGATACGCATCTGAGTTCTACGAAGGCGTGGGGACATTTACTCTCTTGTAGGAGGGATTTCCAAATCCCGACCCAGACGGGGAAAACCGAAAACTAAATAGTCCTAAAGAAAGTGAGAGACACTTTGGCGGAGCTAATAAAGCTAGAAACATTGGTTGAGGGTAGCGGGACAGATCGCCTGAAAGCGCGGGTTACACTCGCACAGAGCGATGATCCAAAGGCGTTGCAGCAACTGCTCAAGCAGTACTGGACATGGCACTTTGAGGAATCCTTAACGGAAACCGCCCGTCTGCTGTTAGCAACAAATCTCGGATGGGAACAGATCCGCGCACTCACAACGCCGCCGATTGGAGAGGTCATCTCGCCGCTCGGTCATGCTCTTGATCACGCGGATCAAAACGTCCGTGATGCCGCTTTTCAGGTGTTGAGTAACATGGTTGACATTCCCGTCGGGGAGGTGCTGATTGGTGACGAATTGACCCCGCTCCGGGTGGAAGGATTCCATATGGCTCGCTACCCGGTGACGAATGCACAGTACCAGCGGTTCATTCAGGCGACAGGGCATCGACAGCCGCAATCTTGGGAGGGCGGAGCATACCCAGAGAAGAAGGGCGATCACCCGGTCGTGGAGGTAAGTTGTGAGGATGCGGAAGCATATGCGGCATGGGTAGGTTACCGATTGCCCGCTTTCGAGGAGTGGGAGCGAGCAGTCCGCGGTAACGATGAGCGTCTATTTCCGTGGGGAGACGAAATTGATAAACCGCGCTGCAACACCGTAGAGCTTGGCGCAGGCGGCACAACCCCTGTGGGTGCCTTCCCCGACGGGGTTAGTCCCTTCGGTTGCTACGATATGCTAGGCAACGTGTGGGAGTGGACAAGTACACGGTACGACGAAGAGGCCCCACACTTTCGCGTGGTACGGGGCGGGGCGTGGTACTACAACCACGATTACAGCACATGCACAAGTTACGATTTCTTCAGTAAGGAGTACACGGAATTTGTAATTGGATTTCGTCTCGCTCGATAACGGGTTGCTTTTAGGGGTGCCAACAAGCCGAGGAGTTGGCGTTCTAGCCCTTCTCCACTCCAACCGGCGTCTTTGAAACCGGAATCTGACGGACATAGTTCACGAGCGGTGCCCCCATTCCATTGAATCGGATTTCGATTTCGTCACCTGTCTGATAGGTTGGTCGATCTGGGAAAGAGAGTTTCATCGTCCCAAAGTAGTGCAGATGCACATCGCCGGGGATCCGAAAATGCGGATACTTGAAATGATGATCCTCAAGATTGGCGAGGGTGTGGCTCATGTTCGCTTCGCCTGTGAGCAGGTCGCCGGAATGATAGATCTCCTCCGATTCCCGCACAATGCGGCAACTGCCTCGAACATCCGTAAACGACTTATCGGTTACTAGCTCGGGTCCCACAGCGCAAACGCGCATTTTCGAGAGAGCAAGCCACAGATAATTCACACGCTCCATCGGGTGATCTGCCCACTCGTTGCCGATTGTAAAACCGAGCCGACAGGGAATCCCATTGTTGTCAATGACGTAACAACCAACAATCTCAGGTTCCTCACCACCATCTTCTGAGAAGTCGGGGATATCTAGAAAGTCGTTATGGCCCCGCAAAACTGTTCCGTTCCCTTTATAGAACCATTCGGGTTGAATTCCGCGCTCGCCGGGTGCGGGTTTACCATCTTTCAATCCCATCTCAAACATCTTCTGTGAATCTGTCTTTGTCTCCTCATCGGTGTCAGTGACTGTGTGCATCTGGTCACGTGCCTCCATGCTGCCGAGGTGCGTTAGCCCTGTCCCAGAAACTGTGCAGTGGGCTGGGTCCGGATGGTCAAGTGGGGGCAAGATCCAACCGCCTGCATCCCCCGGTCGCCCGGTGAGAAGTTGATTATACAACACCCGATCTGCGGTTTCAGTAGGAGTCGCTGCAAGGGACGCATCGATGGTCTCTCCGTTTCTGCGAGCCTCAAGGAAGAGGTTATAGATCCGCGTCCATTCCGTGTTGACGCTAGTCAGGTCAACAACATGCTCGTCATCAATACATCCGATTCGCCTTCCCTTTTCTGGTAACTGAAATTGAATCAATCTCATATTCCTATTTCCTTTTAAGGAACCCCCTTATTCTTTTTTTTCATTTTCTGATTTTAAGCTGCCCCCACGATGTTATCTGTTTCTCTTTCTGATGGACAGATAAACCTTTGTCAGTAACTGTGAGAATAAAAATTGCTTGATCTGTCAGCGGGGGAACCCCATCGTCGGTGACCGTGAGCGTAACAGTATAAGTGCCGGGTTGCTTATAAACATGTGTGACCGCTTCTTTCCGCTCGGCACTAGAACCATCGCCAAAACGCCAAACGTAAGTTCTAATTCCGCTATCATCTTGCGAACCTATGCCGTTTAACGAAACCGTTTGACCCGTGAAAACTTTTGATGGGCTTGCTTCAATGACGGCGACAGGAGATTCATTCAAATCTACCGGACCGGTTATTTGACCGTTTGTCGTGATTACGTCTAACTGGTTAGCCTCCGGGTCCGAAAGGAGAGCCGCTGTAAATTTGATTGTGGAAGAATTAACATCAACCACAGCAAAAGTAATGGTTGCGAGCGTACCGTTTCCATTGGAGGCACCAGCTAGAGAGGTCGCCGCCAGTGTTACGTCATTATCAGTAATAATCGGTGGTACTACAAAGGCACCCGCCGGCAAGTAATCGGCATTCTTTGCGTCCACAAGGGCGATCGCATTCGGATTGAACTCCACAGTGACTTGATATGCGGCAACATTTTTCCCATCAGTGATGGCCACATCCACGGAAAATTCCTTTCCAACGACCGGAGACTCTATCTCTAACGGTTGGATAGATACGGTGGCTCGTGCGAAAACTAACGACGGGATCGCTAGAAAGATAGCGATTACACAAATCACCTTGAATCTCAATGTAATGCGGGCTACAAGTTGCTTTGAATTCTGATTCCATTGGGGTTGTAAGCAGTTTCTCATACGGTTCTTCCTTCTTCGGATACGCAGCCCAAACCTTCGTGTAGGGGACTGCCAGATCCCGATTTGATCGGGACGATTGAGAATCCGATTATAGCATACCCACTAGCCCAGTCGCAATGCTAAAATTAGGTTGAATTTTGTGTTCCGTCATACCCATTGTCACGTATTTTATCTCTTCTTGAACAAGCCTCCTATACAAATTACCGTTGATAAATTACAGGTTTTTTTGATACAATTCCATCAATCCGAACAGATGCACTAGAATTGAATATAACAATGTCAAACAAAACCCTAGACCAACTCCTTACTGTTTTCACCCTGTTCCTTGATGTTTGTTTCATCAGCGCATCGGTTTTCGTCGCTTACTGGCTCCGATTTGAATCGGGATGGCTAGATGGCGTTGCCATCCATAAAGGAGTGCCTCCGCCACTCGATTACTATTTCCAACTCGTCCCGCTGATGGGATTTATCTGGATTCTTGTGATTCGAGGGGTGGGACTTTACCGGATTGAGGGACACGTTACGCTCGAAACGGTGGTCTCCGTCTCGAAAGCGGGGTTGATTGCATCAATCACCACACTCAGTGCAATTTTCTTTATCTATCATAACCACCAGTACTCGCGCTGGGTGATGATCTTATCGTGTGGGATAAGTGTTGTCCTCCTGTGTTTCAATCGGTTGGCGGTTCAGCGTTTCAAAGCGGCAATCCAACAGTTGGGCGTTGGCATTAGTCGTGTCGCGGTTGTCGGTTTTAATACGACGACGCAACAACTGATTCACTCACTCCAAGAGAAAACAGGCAGCGGCTACCTATTTGTCGGCGTCCTGCTCGGTGAACGACCGCCCTCACAACCGATCCCTCACCGCGTTCTCGGTGAGTTCACGGAGGTTCGGAGCCTTATTCAGAAACATCGAATTGATGAGCTTTTCATCACCTCACCGGCGATTTCCCACACGGAGATTTTACAGATTGTAGATGTGTGCGAAGGGCTATCCGTGCGGATGCATCTGCTTCCAGACCTCTATGAGGTGATGATCGGTCGTACGCTAGTGACGGATTTTGATGGCATTCCAGTAGTCAGATTGAAGGAACTGCCCCTCCAAGGCTGGCGTAGGATGATTAAACGTGGGGCGGACATCCTGTTGAGTAGCATCGCGCTGATTGTTTGCAGCCCATTGATGATTGTCATCGCCCTCGCTGTGAAGCTCTCGTCGCCGGGGAGGATTATTTTTCGACAGGAACGGGTAGGACGGGATGGTAAACCCTTTTATATTTATAAGTTTAGATCGATGCGGCAAGATGCAGAGGTAGGCGTTGGACACATCTGGGCTTCAAAAGATGACCCACGACAGACACGGCTCGGCAAGTTTCTAAGGCGTTGGTGTTTAGATGAACTCCCCCAATTCTTCAATGTCGTCAAGGGAGATATGAGCCTCGTGGGGCCACGCCCGGAGATGTCAGGATTGATTGATGACTTCAGCAAATTGATACCACATTACTTAGATCGGCATCGCGTCAAATGTGGCCTCACTGGCTGGGCGCAGGTCAATGGACTCCGGGGGAACACCTCGTTAGAGGAGCGTATCCGTTACGATCTGTATTACATCGAAAACTGGTCAATCGGCTTTGACATCAAGATTCTTCTCAAGACGCTTTGGTCAATTAGAGGTGTTTCACAGCGGGATACAGAAGAATAACCTATCCGCATCATGCAGTGAGTAGAACGATTATCAGCAGGAGGAAAGTGCACATTGGGACATGACTCAATACACATCAACTATGTAAGAGAATTTACCAAACTTAGCCTCTGGTTTGTCCATAAACGTTTTTGCGAAGGGGAGAGCGATTTTGAAGCGTTGGTGAACGGCAGGGTAAATATTTACCGGAACACGTCGCTTTACGATGGCAAACACCACCCAGCCAACGGGGAGGCCGCCCCGGAGTGGACAGGGATTCTAAAAGAACTGCGGATGGTTTTTGACCATTATATGGGTGCACCATCTACCGAGCAGCTTGAGGCAGCAGGACTAGACCTGTTGTTGCCACACCTGAAGAAACGTCCGGATGCGATGCCGCCGCCGGGGACCCGGCCCTACGAGTGCTGGAGTTACGACTACGGAAACGATCAGCTCAACATTCACATCCTTAACGTCTATCAACCCCGATCACCTCTGAGCGATATGTGGATTCCATTTGCCGCCTCACTGATTCGATTGTTGCAAGACTCCCAGGCTCGGTGTCCAGATGTCGAAGTCGTCCGCTGCGGAAGTTGGCTCAATTCTGTGGCACCATTTCAGAAGCTGTTTCCAGAACGATGGAAGCAGAGCGCGGAGCCGAGACCCGAAGTGCGATACACCATGGGGCATTGGGGGCAGTTTACAGATCGGTTGGGCGATTTCCACGCCCGGAATGGTACACTCTTTCGGGAGGCGGGGGAATTTCCGTTTCCTAACTTGCGGTGTGAGTGCCCTATTGAGGAGGTGCTCGCTTATCTGAAGGAGAACTTCCCCGCTGCGGTGCAGTATAATAGGCAGCGGATGGGTATGTCACAGGAGCCATACAATATTAAAACCATCATTTAGCACGTATATGAAATGAGGACTCTAAAATGGCAAAAATAGAAGGATTCAGAAACCAATTCCGTGAACATGCCAGTCGACGCAGAGGTGGCTCTCAGGTTTTTATCACAACGCACCAGCCATATTTCGTCAACTCGTTAGATCCGGAAGAGATCTGGATGCTTGAAAAAGGCGAGGAAGGTTTTTCGACCATCCGCCGGGCAAGCGACGATCCAATCGTAAATAACAGGGTTGCAGAGGGATTGCCCTTAGGCGGTCTCTGGTATAGTGATTATCTTGATGCGAGGTGATTGGATGCACTTTGAGATACTCGTTGAAGACCAATCCGGCAAGAAAATGCTTGATATTCTCATCCCAAAAATCATCGGTGACCAACATACATTCAAGATAATTGATTACCGAAGCCCTGGGGAAAATTAACCGCCAAACAGACGTTTCCAGAAAGACGGTTTTCGATTATCTTCTATCAAGAGTTGGGACTGATCCGTAACCTGTTGAAGCGACCTGTGCGAGACAGCTAACAGTTGAGAAAGACGCTCTATATGCTGATTCATCGATTCAATTTGGCTGTCTCGGTTGGCTAATAATTCTCGTAAGTGTCTTGTTTCATCCTGCAATTGCTCAAGGACTAAGTGGGTATCCATCTGGACATTAGGGTTTAGATAATGTTCAAATGTGCTATCAGCGTGAACATACCATTTACCGTCTACCTTTTCGCCGTTTAGCTTGCCACCCTTGATCCAACGCTTGATGCTCTTAGATGACAGATTCAATTTTTGAGCGGCTTGAGTGACTGTTAGTTGGGCGTCCATGTAGATACCAACGCAGATAAACCCAGAACCGTTTCAGAGGGCCTAGATAAGGAACCACTCAGATGAATTCAACCCAAAAGACACACCGCCTCGGCATTGACATCGGCGGCACTTTCACTGACATTGTCCTCATAGGGGATGATGGCACGGTGCTGACGCAAAAAGTGCCTTCCACGCCAGACAACTACGCAGAAGGCATAGTTACAGGCTTGGCACCGCTGATGCCGCGTCAAATCAGCGAAGTAGTGCACGGCACAACGGTAGCGACCAACACAATTTTGGAACGTAAAGGGGCGTTGACCGGGCTTATCACAACAAAGGGGTTCCGGGACGTGCTTGAAATTGGACGCCTACGCTACCCTCGCTTGTACGATTTGACGTGGGAGAAACCGCTTCCGTTAGCGGTGAGACGGTTACGGCGCGAGGTTGAGGAACGCATCGGCGCAAACGGTGAAATCGTACATCCGTTGAATATTGAAGGAGCACGGGAGGTAATCCGATGGATGCTAGCACAAAATATTGAATCCCTTGCAGTTTGTCTCATCAACGCCTACATCAATCCTGACCACGAGCGGCAATTGGGCGAACTCATCCACGAACTAGCACCAGACCTACCCGTTTCCCTATCTTGCGATGTCTTACCCGAAATCAAAGAGTATGAGCGAACCAGTACGACTGTCATCAACGCTTACCTACAACCCGTCGTCAATCACTATTTGCACTCGCTATCTGGCCGACTGAACCAACAGCTCGCTCACACAGACGACGCTCTCCCACTCTATGTCATGCAATCCAATGGCGGGGTCATGTCCGCTGAATCCGCTGCCGAGATGCCCATCCATATCATCGAATCGGGACCGGCGGCAGGAGTCATCGCCTCGCTCACGCTTGCAGAGCGGGTCGGTTTAACTAACGTTTTGACACTTGACATGGGCGGTACCACGGCAAAGGCGTCGTTAATCGAAGATGGGCAGATCTTGCACTCGCCGGAATACCAAGTTGGTGGAGGTGTTTCGGTCGGTACCCGTCTGAACAAAGGCGGGGGTTATCCGCTGCGGGTGCCTGCCATTGACATTGCTGAAGTCGGTGCCGGTGGCGGAAGCATTGTATATCTGGACACGGGCGGGGCCCTACGGGTCGGTCCCAAAAGCGCGGGCGCGGTCCCCGGCCCTGCCTGTTATGCGTTGGGCGGAGAAGAGCCGACGCTCACCGATGCCAATGTAGTGCTCGGCTATCTGAATCCAGCGCACCTCGCAGGCGGTGCGCTGCCCCTGAACGCAGAAAAAGCGCATCAAACCCTGCACGACAAAATTGCTGCTCCACTCAATTTGAGCGTGCCCGACGCCGCTCATGGTGTCTATCGTATCGCCGCGGCGAACATGGCGCGGGCGGCACGAGCCGTGTCATTGGAGCGCGGACGCGACCCACGCGAGTTCGTGCTGTGTGCTTTCGGCGGCAACGGTCCTCTACATGCGGCAGAATTGGCAGAATCGCTCGGTATGAAGCGAATCCTCATTCCCCCGGGCCCCGGACTCTTCAGTGCGTTCGGGTTACTCTACGCGGACATCGCCTATCACTTGGTCCAGACCTACAAACGTCTACTCACTGAACTTGACGTGTGTGATTTCAGGGAAACATTGGAGCGACTAGAAGCCTCGGCACAGGAAGGATTGATGGCAGAGGGAGAAAACACTACGCAGATAGCCTTGCAGCGTGCCGTTGACCTGCGCTATGCAGGACAGTCGTCCGAACTGACGCTGCCCATCGTTGAGACAGATATCGGACAGTCGCAGTTTTTCCACACATTGGGCGAGCGGTTTGCCGCCGACCACGAGCGTACCTACGGGCACCGCGCCCCCGATGACCCGATAGAGGTTGTCAATCTCCGCTTGACTGCCATGATCCCCATCCCCAAATCTCAACTCTCATATCTCCAAACCCCAAGCTCTCAAACATTACCCCCAAACCGTCGTTGCTACTTTGGTAGGGAAACCGGCTGGCTTGAGGTGCCGGTATTATCGCGTGAAGGGCTAGGAAGCGAATCTGAAAGGGGACCGTTCATCGTCGAAGAGTATGACACAACGATTCTGGTGCCACCGCGTTGTGCGGCATTGCGAGATGAATGGGGGAATATAGTCATTGAGATGGAGATATAAACATGGGAAGGTAAGGGTTATTTGCTCCGCTTCACTGCCGCTCATCATTACAGGAAAGGATCAAGACATAAAATGAATGATCTGCGCGTCGAAAAACTAAACGCACAAAATCGAAATGCAGTGCTATCCTTGATAAACAGTGCTTACGACAATGTGCACGGATTTGAACCGCTCACGGCGGCTGATTTGGACGCACTGAAACAATCGGGTTTCTTCGCGCTCGGCTCTATCGATGGCAAGCTGGTCAGTTTCGCATATAGTTCTATGGTGGAGGAGGGGTTGGGAGAAATTCGTTGGGCAGGTGTACCCGACGACTTCCGGGGCGAATGCTGCAGCCTTCCTCCGATGCGGGGGTGTATCAAATACCTCAAAGATAAAGGCGCAAAGCAGATTGGTGTGGCGAACTGGCTGGATGCCCCGTATCGTGAGATGTTGAGCCATTTTGAACGAGAGGGAATCGAAGTTGAACATGACCATCTTATCCTGCGCCTTGACATGCGGAACTATACGCCGCAGCCGCCCCCGATTCAAGCGGGGTATAACCTGCGAACATTCCGAGAGGGCGATGAGCAGACGTGGGCGGATGTCAAAAATGGGGTATTTGGCAGTGCATCGACATCGGAGGAGTTCTGGAATCAAAACTTCCTGGGCGTCAACAAGGGATTAGATTTTGCTCCCGACGGATTCTTCTTTGCCGAAAAAGATGGGGAACCTGTCGGCATCAGCGCAGGTATCGTGCTGCATGATCGGAAAAAGATCGGCGGAACGTTCCCGGGCGGTATTGGCTGGACAGGCGTCCACGAAGACCACAGGGGTGTCGGGCTCGGCAGAGCCCTGATGGTGAGATCCCTAAATTACCTGCACGCCCGGGGCATCGCCGTAACGGAAGTTGGCACCCAGTTCTATCGCACCGCAGCGGTGAATCTATATGAAAGCCTCGGCTTTCACATCTACACCGCCTGGTTTACCATTTAATCCCTTCAAACACACCCAAGGTATTCCCTACCGCGCAAAAGCGGAAAGTCCCGTTTCTGATCTGGGTTCCCAACCCATTTGGAATCCGCTCGCATATAACTGGTCGCAAGCCCCCGCCGCCGATGCGGTGTCCGATTTTCGCCGCTGCCGTGGACGGTCAAACTGTGATGAAAACTGCACCCACCCGCTTGCAGTACCACCGGCACCGCTGTGGATTCGTCTATGCCTTGAGCGTGTAGGAAATCCCGTCGTTCATGGGGCCAAAGCCCTTTCTTATAACTGCCGGGGAGCAATCGCAAACAACCGTTCTCTTCCGTCACATCGTCCAACGCTGTCCAACAACTCACAAGCGTGGGTGGATCCACAGAAGTCCAATAAGCCGAATCCTGATGCCAAGAGACAATTGATCCATGGAAAGCCGGTTTCATCAAGGTCTGGGTGTGGAATAGTTTGATATCCTCCGTACCAAGCAGCTCTGAAACGATGTCTAGAATTTTCGGGTTGCTGGCATGGTCAAAAACGACTTCATCGTAACGATGGGGATCCAAGAGTTGCCAGACCTTGTCACGACGAGCCACATTCTCAAGTTCGCCTCTTCGGGCGGCTGCTTCCAACCGTACCCCCGCCTGCTCCGCATTAGGATGCGATCCATCTGCTAGGGCATCCATCCGCTCACGCAAGGCTTCTAATGTTTCCTCTGACAACAGAGGTCCGTAAATCACAAATCCATCGCGTTCATAATCCGCTTTCTGTTTCTCCGTTAAACTCATTTGAGCCTCCTTGTATCGTTAAGTTTCTATTTCCGCTGGCTTAACAAATTGCCCGGATCCTTTATTGCTGCCACTAGCACCCCATTGAACCTACAGTTGACAAGATCGACGTTTTGAATTGTCGTCACAATTATCTCGAATCATTTCACCCAACCCGCTGTGGCTCAAGGAGAGCCATATTCGGCTCGAAACCGATGCCCGGTCGCTCTGGCACCGTCACATACCCATCCTTTTCCAATGACATTTGTGGGAGAAACATTTCACCCCTCAACGGGTCCACGGCAGGCGGATAATACTCAAGCATCAAGCCGTTTTGACGCGCCGCTGCAATATGCACCTGAAGTTCCTGCGCCCCGTGGGGAGCGATTAACTTTTGATGGGCTGCAGATTCTTCCACCACCGCTAAAGCGGGTTCGTAGCCGGCTAGGATCGCGACATCGATATTAAAAACATCTGCTCCCCGATAATCAATTAACGTTTGAAAGTAATGAACCCCGTAGCCGTTTTCACCTGTTGCGATTAGGACATCGTAATCTTTAGCGATTGCAGCCAATTCCTTATGGCCCCGATAGTCGTGGCTGGGGATTGGCTCTTCAAACCAGAAAATATCGTTTGCTTTCAGTACGGGAAGAAACGCCATCGCTCGCTCAATAGTTAGTGCACAATTGGCGTCTACCATTAAGGTAATATCCGGTCCAATCTGCTGCCGCGCCGCCTCTATCCGTTTGATGTCAGTGTCGAATCCCGCGTCTCTGTCCCCAATCTTCATCTTGACGGCAGTTGCAAAAAACTGGTTGACATTGCGATCCATCTCCTCTCTCAACTCATCAAACCCCTTATCCCTACCGTAATATCCGCCGGCGATATAGGCGCGAATCCGTTCCTGTTGACCATCGAGTAATTGGTGAACAGACTTTCCCGCAACCTTCCCCTTGATATCCCAACATGCTTGGTTGATTGCAGCGAGTACCTGTGTGTGATAGCCGCCCGGACCATATATCTTAATATTATCTGCCAATCCAGACACATATGCGGTATCTATGGGGGACCTCCCTATCAACTGGGGCCTGAACTCATCGACGTACATTGAAAATATCTGAAGTGGGCGCGTTGCTGCTGTGCCTCCATTGAAGCCATAGCCAATAATCTCCTCTCTTCCGTTCTTTGCCCGCACCCGCACCAGATGAAGTCGCCCTTTGTCATAGACGTGCAGCCCGTTCCAGATTGGTGGTTTATCCCATTGATAAAGTTCGCTTTCAATATGTGTAATTTTGATGTCCTGGTTTTCCATAGTAACTCCTGAATTTTTTCTTTACTCTTCTTCCAAGATTATCTGAATTTCGGCATCAACAAAATCATCGCTGAAATTGATGCCAGCGGTGATTAATCCGAGCTCTTCCAGTGGAGACATATTAGCCATGATACGCTGAATCAGTTTTGCGTCGATCTGCCGTGAAAGCATCAAGCCGGCAATCGGGAGCAGCCGTTTCAATTCTGGAATCAAAAGGCTTGGCTGAATCTGGATATGGCTGTGGCCTAGGCGATTTAAGAGATCAGACGTTTTTGTCTCAGTCAGTGTGACTCCCTGCCCGGTAAAGGCGTTGATAGCGGACTTCACCCCGCCGAGCGTTGTGCCGATGACCCAATAATTATTGAGGAGCGCGTATCCCCCCTTTAGACCGAAGATCAATCCAAGTTGAAGTTGTATCGGCTGCAACTCAACGCCTTGGTGTTTTATCGGAGCCGGAAATCGAAGTGATTTACCGTTGATAGAAATCTTGGTCCGCTTGAGTTGCGCTAAGGAGGTTTCTAAGTTTGCTCGGTCCTGAATCGGGCAAATCAAGATTACCGAAGGCACCAACGCGGGGACACCCACCGGAGGAGGAAACAGTGCGAACACGGTTTCGTTTTCAAGACAGCGCGATAAATCAATCCCATTTCGCTGATATTTCAAGGACAAATTCGCCTTCACCTGACCCCACAACTCTGTGAGGTTGGCATCATTATTTGTAATCAGAAATGCGGTCGTTGTGGAAAGGATCGAAAACAGCTTTTCGTCTACCGGTCGTGGGGATTGTCGTGATTGCGAATTGGCATTCCTAATCATTCGATGTTGCGAGTAGATAACGCCATCCTCATAGCGGTTGCTGAATGTCCACATATCAATTCCCTGGAATAATGATTTGAGGGGTTGGTTAAACTTAAGAACCTCAATAAGTTTGTCGGGATTGATATAAATGGTATTACAAGCGGCGTCATACTGTTTGCCCAGATACTTTCCCGTCGCCGCTAGCGCAGTAAAGCCCTGTTTCTGTTGGGCGTAGATGTCAATCGTATCCTGAATCAAAGATTTATCTGTTGCCAACAGTCCTATCTTGCCAATAAAGGCATAGCTGAAATCCTCCGGATAGCCTGTGATAGTATTGATGTTTAGTTTTCTATGATTCTCTTTCAACCGCTTATATTTGGGATTGACAGGGGCTGTTGCGGTGAGTGTCGCAATTTCCAGTTTCTGTTGTGCTCCGAGAGCACTAATGAGCAGAAATGCAATTTTACCCTCCCGTTTATAAATCCCCACAATCGCTTCTTCACCTAGGTATCCTTGCAGCCGCTTGATGTCCAAGTTACCCCCCATTTCCAACTCCCACCGCTGCTTCTGGTACATGAGTCGCCGCCACCAGAGTTCCCTTCGGATTTCTGCAAGGATAGGCATCTGTGCCGTCTGTGTTCCAAATTCGCTCTGTTGGAAGGTCTCGACAAAACTCCCAAGGTCCTTCACACTGACATAGCAGATCGGCGCATTGGGGAGGAGGGCAAGGAGACGCTGATCCGGCTCCCAGAGAGAGATCTTGCGATAAATCAGCGCAATCAGAATAAGGAGAAGAAGGATTGCACCGAAGATAATAAGCTGCGTTTTAGACGGTCGAAATCTTATTTGTGGCACGGAGAATTAGAAACCTGAAGAAAATCAGTTGATGATAATCCGGTTGAATTAATGTCCCAAACCGTATACAATAACACATGGTCTAATATACCATTGCCTGTAAGCAACGTCAAGCCGAAAGCATAGGGATAATAACCCATCAGTGAAACTCCTCAACGGATTTAGGAGGTCTTATGAAAACCTATCGCGTCGCAATTTTAGGTTGTCGCGGACGGGGCACCGCCGCTGGACGCGCCTATCACGCCCATCCGCGTACCGAAGTGGTTGCATTGTGTGATTTGGTTCAGGAACGATTGGATACCCTCGGCCATGAGTTGGGTGTCGCCGCCCGATTTACTGACTTGGACAAGATGATTGTCCAGACCCAACCCGACCTTGTGGCTATCCCGACGGGGACAGAGTTCCATTACCCACTCTGCATGAGGGTATTGGAACACGGGGTTCATATTGAGGTTGAAAAACCGATGTGCGTTGACCAAGAAGGCACCACAGCGGTGATGGCGAAAGCACAGGAGAAGGGGGTTCGGGTGGCGGTGCATCATCAGGGGCGTGTTGGTGCACTGATGCGGGCGATGCACAAGGCGTTCACGGAAGGAGCGATTGGCGAGCTCCGTTATATCAATAGCCGCGGCAAAGCCTACTATGGTGGTTTGGGGTTGATGAATATCGGCACGCATCAACTGAACAATATGCTCAAGTTTGCAGGTCATTGTCGTAGTGTTTCCGCTGTTGCATTGACTGACGGCCATCCTATCACACCCGAAGATGTCGTCCCGTCCCCGCTCGGCATGGGAATGATCGCCGGAGAATCAATTACCGCGACGCTGCACTTCGACGACGGTGTCACTGCGAATCTGCTGCAGCACCGTTTTCCGGGCGGCACGAATCCGGTAATGGAAATCGTCGGCACTGAAGGCAAACTATTCGGCTCGGCCTGTCTGCTCATCAAAGGCGGTGCATGGCATCTGTCGCAACCTGTCTACATTCCAGAGGCGAGGCCTGATCAATGGGAGCCACTGGAGCCTGTCTATCCAGAACATTATAATCCCTCAAGCCCAGCGAAGTTGGATGATTACTGGTTCGTTGAAGAGTATGTTTCCGCCTTAGACCAAGGGCGAGACCACGAATGCAGCGGTGCAGAGGGGGATCATATCGTGGGTATTATGATGGGGATTTTTGAGTCAGCAGCGTATGGGAAACGGATTGACCTGCCCCAAAAATGTCTTGAACATCCACTGCTCCGCTGGCGACGTGAACAGGGGTTAGGGCCACCTGAGCCGATGCCCCGGGACTATACCGAGTGGTTGGCAGCCGAAGATCACCGACTCGGACGGGGTTAAATAATCAGCAAGCACTATACACGTTCAAGGGGACTTGGATTTGCCAATCCAGGGAACGCAGATCTGCGTTCCCTACGAACACCTTACGGTTTTCGTTAATGCGTCGAGGATCCAACTGTGTAAGCCCTAAGCTAGTAAATTTCTCCACAATGGAAGGAAAATTGATGAAAATAGAACAGATCGAAATATATCCACTTGAAGCAAAATTATCGAAACCGTTTGGCTGGTCTCAGCGATGGACAGATACACGGATGACAACTGCGGTGAAGATTACTGCTGATGATGGAACGTACGGCTGGGGGGAAAGCGGCGATCCACGGACGATGGAGTTTCTTGCTCCACTGCTTATCGGCAAAGACCCGCGACGCACCGAGGCTATTTGGCAGATGTTATACGAGCTTGGGTATCAAGGTCACGGTTTTGCAGGATCGCAGATGCTCGCCATCAGTGCATTCGATATGGCATTGTGGGATATCGCCGGAAAAGCCGCCGGGTTGCCGGTGTGTGAGTTGCTAGGCGGGAGTGTGCGTAACCGCATCCCTGTATACGCCACCGGACTCTACTACACGGAGGATGACTTTCCAGATGCCTTGACCGAAGAGGCCCTTGGATACGCTCAGGCAGGTTTCACCGGGATGAAAATGAAGATTGGCGGCAAACCAGTTGACGAGGATATCGAGCGGGTGTATCACCTTCGTGAGGCACTCGGTCCGCAAACGCATCTCATGGTAGATGCAAACGAGGCTTACAGTCCAACAACGGCTGTTATGGTGGCTCAAAAACTTGCCGACGCGGACCTGATGTGGTTTGAAGAACCGTGTGGATCTTACAATGATGGGGGCAATCTGCTTGTGCAACAATTAGGGTTGATGCCGATCGCCGGTGGTGAGAGCCTGAAGTCACGGTATGAATTCGCTGAACGCCTCGCTAGCCGTATGTTCGATATTATTCAGCCGGACATCGTCAACGCCGGTGGGGTGTCAGAGATGTTCAAGCTCGGTCACATGGCAAACGCCTTTGGCATCCATTTCAATCCGCATTTTTGGGGAACTGGTATCAGCCTATCAGCAACACTGCACGTAGTTGCCTGTCTTCCGTCAAATCCGCCCTCCGACTGTCCCGAACCATATATCAATCAATCCGTTATGGAGTTTGATCGGACACCTCACCCGATTCGAGAGAACCTCACAGATCCGATTTTTGATCAGGTCGATAGCCATATTCCAGTTCCGACAACTCCAGGGCTAGGGATCGAGGTGATTGAAGAAGAAGTACGCCGGTTCTTGGGCTGGGGACTGACCGCTCCCATTCAAGTTAGGGCGTGATTCAATCCCCCTTTTTTCGCCTCGAATGAATTAGGTGAACCGATTATAGTAAATTTTATAATTATTTGCACACTGTAGGAGGGGCTTCCTAGCCCCGAGCTGTTTCTTTCTGAAAATAATATATCGGACCTATCGCCATTGGTAGCAAATAAAAGATTGGAAAGCGGGGCCCGGGTTGATGTGCGGAGAAATCCCCTCGGCTACACATCAATCAACACCCACATCCCAATACTCCAAGGCAGAGGGGTCACAGTAAATTTTGATAGCGAATACGCTTATCCGGCCCTTCTTAAAATCTCAGGGGATAACCAGAAAGGCCCCGCCGCCGCGGTGCTGGCAAATCCATTTGTCGTTGAAGTGCAGAATAGCGACGGGACGGGACTGGCAGGGATTTCGGTCACATTCGCTGTCGCTGCCGGTTATGGAATACTAAGTGCTATCCACACCACAACGGATGCCAATGGCAGAGCAGAGAGTAGGCTCACGCTGGGACCAAATCTCGGAACAAATACGGTCTCCGCGTCTGTCAACCAGATCATCAAGCTTCCGCATCCCGGTGGCGGTCAGCTCGTCTATACAGCTCAGTGGCGGGTCCCCTTTAATGCCTTCTCCGATACGGAAGCACCACTGATTGAGGCGGACATCAACAACGATGGAAGCGTGAATGTTTTAGACCTCGTCTTGATTGTGTCCAATCTCGGACAGTCTGGACAGAATGATGCAGATGTCAACGGGGATGGGGTTGTCAGTACTCTAGATTTGGTATTGGCTGCGGGTATGTTTGATGGTGCAGCTGCCGCGCCTTCAGCGCAGCGACAAGTACCTGAAACACTCACAGCGGTAAACGTTCAGGGTTGGCTGACTGGCGCAAGCACACTTGAGGTCAGTGATCCCATCATGAAGCGAGGAATTATAGTGCTTGAACAACTGTTGGTATCCCTAACCCCAACAGCGACGGAGTTGTTGCCTAATTATCCGAATCCGTTTAACCCGGAGACATGGATACCGTATCGGTTGGCAGCGGATGCGTTTGTGACGTTGACCATCTACGATTTGAGCGGTCAGGTTGTCCGTACCCTTGAGGTTGGACATCGGAGGGCGTCTGCCTATGAGCCCCGATCAAAAGCAATCTACTGGGATGGCAGAAACCAAGTCGGTGAGCAGGTAGCGAGCGGTGTGTATTACTATCACCTGGCCGCAGGGGATTATTCTGCCACGAGGAAACTGCAATGGAAATCTACTCGTGGACAGGAGTTATGCACTTCAGTAGTGAACACAGATCTGCGTTCACTACGAATTCCTTGAACAGCGAATCCGACATCAAGGTGCCAGAGGGTAAGCCGATCGTCCTGCGTCTGAAACTGCGTTCTGCGGAACTCTTCTCCATCGCTTTTGAATGATCCCTTGTGCGAATTTCAAACAGTGACAGCTATTCGCTAACAATCGGCGCATTCACAATCGCAAGAAACTCGGGATCGCGCCGCACGGACTCAAAGGCCGGGTCCTCCTCAAAAAAACGCTTAATTGAACCGCGCGCTGCGCGTCGCCGATCTTCGTGAGCCCGCTTAAGGTATTCGAGGCTTGCTTCACGGTCATTGCGGAATTTTAGGGTCATCGCTGCCAACCACGCCATGATTCTTCCCCCGGACGACCACACCCTGACCTCCTCCTCGACATAATTTCGGCGTTGATCCCAATGTTGCGCCGCGCGTTTCAATAAACGAATAGCAGCCTCGCCTTCCCCTACCTCTGCATATCCTAAAGCGAGACACGTCGTGGCGATGTGGATCGCTATGAAATACTTCCGACCAAGCCAGCGACGGCTATCCGCCACACTGCCTCCCGTGGGATAACCATCGGCTTTTCGGTAAACTCGCTCCAGCCGTTTGCGCGTTGTCTCGCTTTCATCGGTGATACTCGCCAGCACAGTATCTCGCTCAACGAAGTAACTCTCAAGATTGTCTTCGGCTTCAGCAAGCAGCATCTTCACCTTTTGACCTTCACCGAGCTGATAATAGGTCGGTACGAGATGGAGATAGTCCCCCTGTGCCCCAATGAGAAGTGCCTGCTTTTCTGGATCCACTATCTCCGTATTTTGGAGCCATTCGATGAACGCTTCAAAGGTGTCAACCGCTTCTCGATGGCGGCCCCATTGGCGCAGCATCTTACCACGTTCACGCGTGTAGAGTGCATGATGCATCAGTGTGATTTCATCGCCAATCTGCTTGACTAGGTGCTCGGTTTGATCCAGCCAAACGGCGGCGCGTCCGACTTCACGGTACGCATCAAAGACGTGGAAATATAAATCGAGTTGGTCGGTAAGGGTTATTTGACCGTCAAATCGCTTCAGCAGCGTTTCATGGGCGTTTACGGCTCGCTTGGGATCAGCGACGCACGGCTCCTGCATCTCGGCAATACTCCTGCACCCGGCGTCGAAACCAGTGTCAAAATCGTTTGTCGTCATGGCAAAGTTCCAAAGCAGGTCCACATATTCCTCACACCGTTGGAACTGATGGTACAGATGCGCCAGTGCCCGGACCGTATCGGCATCCCGTGCACCGAGTCGATAGGCGCGGGCGAGTTCGGTACACGCTTCTTCAATCAACGCGCTATCAACCGTTCCATCTGGGAGAGAAAGTTGCTCCTCAATCAGCTCCCGTGCGGCCATACCGAGTCCCCGATATGCGGGGGCGTAGTCCGCTTGAACGTCTACGGCGCGTTGGAACTGTTCACGGGCTTTTTTCCAATTACCATCGGCAAGATACCGTTCGCCCCGTTTTATCGCTTCTGTGACAACTTGTTCGGTGAAGTTTTCTGCCAAAGATTGACTCTCAATCGTGTTTTCGACCATACGAATTATCTCCTTTTTCAATCGTTTGCGTGCGTCTGACAATCGCGTGGTAACCGCTGTGCGTGAAATCCCTAGAAACTTCGCAATCTCAGCGGGCTTCATTTCGCGGATGTAGGATAGAATCAAGACCTCAGAAGAGATGTCAGGCAGTGAAGTAAGGCAACGCCACAGCAGTTGACGCAGTTCTGCGTGTTCGGCAGTTTCTTCAGGCGTTTTTTCGGCTGCACTGGCGTGTAGTAGCTGGGCTTTGTACGCTGATTCCGAGGTGTTTTCAAATAACCCCTCAACGCTCAAATCGTCTCGCTTCTTCCGATAGAGCCACTTGTTGGCAAGGTTCCGCGCAATCCCACACAGCCACGTGCCGACCTTTTCCGGGGCGTCGAGGGATTCAATCGACAGATACGCTGTTATAAAAGTCTCCGACGTCAAATCTTGGGCTTGATGGAAATCTCGCACTTTTGGCAAAATGACGCTGTACACCGCCTTTTTGTATTTTTCAACAAGTGCTGTAAAGGCTGCGGAATCCCCGCCTCGGATGGCTTGGACAATTTGTAGGTCATCTTGTTTCAATGCGTTACCCCCCTTCATTATATTATGTGCCCAAACGATTAAAAATGTCAGCGACTTTTTTCGACTTTTTTGAAAGGTGACTCTTTTGCCGTATCCCTACCGAAGTTGTTCCTTGACTTACTTACGCCGTTGGACTATGATAACGCAAGTTGCTAGCTGCCCTTTGGGATTGGTGGAGGTCAACTTGCGTAGGGAACCCAGATCTCCATTCTCCATGGAAATCCCTAGCCAATAACAATTAGACTCCTTGGACTATGTACTAATGAAAAGGCATTGTAAGCATGAAAGATTTTAACACATATCAAACGGAATCCAGAAAAACTTGGGGTATTATCCCAATGAATCACCCGATTGTATATCCAACAATGGGTTTGGTGAATGAAGCGGGAGAAGTTACAGGAAAAATAAAGAAAATTTTCAGAGATCAGAACGGTCAAATCACAGAAGAGGACAAACAATCGTTAAAAAACGAACTTGGTGATGTACTCTGGTATTTAACACAAATTTGTACAGAACTCGGTTTAACTTTAGAAGAGGTCGCTGAAACGAATATAGCAAAACTTGCCTCCAGACAAGAAAGGGGTAAGCTTGGGGGAGATGGTGATAATAGATAACATCAACCAATGCTGATGATTATAACAGGTGCTCAGACAAAGGAGACATAAGAATGACCGACAAACGCCCAAATATCCTGTTTGCTTTCGCCGACGATTGGGGTAGATACGCCAGTGCGTATCGACAGATTGAAGGGGATAACACGCCCAACGCCCTACTAGACACACCAAACTTTGATCGTATAGCCCGCGAGGGTGCCCTTTTTACCAACGCTTTCGTGCCCGCGCCTTCCTGCACGCCGTGCCGCAGCTCTTTGCTCACAGGACGCTACTTCTGGCAGACTGGGCGTGGCGCAATCCTCCAAGGAGCAGTCTGGGATCCGTCCATCCCCTCATATCCGTTGCTACTGGAGGAAGCGGGCTACCATATCGGCTACACCTATAAAGTATGGTCGCCGGGGATACCGCGCGATGCACCCTACGGCGGAGACCGTACGCGCTACGCACCGGCAGGAACGAAGTTCGGCGAATTTTCGTTCGTCGCTACCGAAAATGTTCCCGAACACGGTGTCGAGGGGGCGAAACAGATTCTCTACGATGAATCACGCCAAAACTTCGACGCCTTTCTGGAGGCACGCCCACCGGATACGCCGTTCTGCTACTGGTGGGGCCCCACAAACACACATCGCAAATGGCAGCGTGGATCTGGCAAGAGGCTCTGGGGATTAAACCCGGACGATTTGAAAGGGCGTCTACCCGCTTTTCTGCCGGACGTTCACGACGTGCGCGAGGATATCTGCGATTACTTGGGTGAATGTCTCGCGGTGGATGCTGGGCTCGGTTTGCTTCTGGATCACCTAGAGGAATTGGGGGAGTTGGATAATACACTAATTGTCGCGAGCGGCGATCACGGCATTCCGGGCTTCCCACGCGGCAAATGCAACCTATACAACCTCGGCTGTGAAGTCGCGCTGGCGGCGCGCTGGCCCGGACATATTCCCGCGGGCAGAACGTTAAACGACTTTGTGAACCTCATGGATTTGGCACCGACCTTCATGGAGGCTGCTGGGCTTAAACCCCACAGCGACATGACCGCTCGGAGTCTGCTAAATGTGCTAACTTCTTCACAAGATGAGCAGGTAGATCCAGAACGGACGTTCGTTGTTACTGGTCGAGAGCGGCACGTTGGCACGGCACGCGAGGGGAATCTACCTTACCCACAACGCGCCCTCCGTACAAAGGATTTCCTGTACATCCGGAACTTTACTCCTGACCGTTGGCCCATGGGTGATCCGAAGGGTTTGGACGATTTTACTACGGAACCGCCACCGTTTGACGCCCTATGCGATGATACAAGGCTCGTCTATCCGGACATAGATGCGAGTCCAACGAAGGCGTGGATGATCCACCACCGTGCGGAGACGCAGGTGCAGAGGTTATTCGAGATGGGATTTGGGAAATTTCCGGCAGAAGAGCTCTACGACCTGCGAGTAGATCCGCACTACCTGAACAACGTGGCGGAAGATGCCCAATATAGAGAGGTGCGACAACAACTCTCTGCCCAGTTGATGGATGTTCTGACAGGACAGGAAGATCCGCGAGTTGTCGAGCCGGACTGCCGTTTCGAGCGTTCCCCGTTCACAGACATTTAGAACATCAGGACTTACGACCTCATATTGTAGGTGCCCAATTCACCGGGCGTATTGGGGCATGGACAGAATCTACACCCATTGTAGGCGAGGCATCTCGCCCCGCATTGGTGCTGAAGCATTGAACTACAAAACCTTAGCATTCAACTGCGTAAGTCCTAACATATTGATTCACCGATTTGAGAAAGGAAAAAGTATATGATTCAGATTGCAGAAATGCTTGGCCCACAGCCCTCACCGTTGTGGAAAATGGTCAAGCAGTGTGGTGTTGATTATGCGGTCGGCGCGATGGACACCCAAAACGACGCAGAAGACCTGCCGCTGGAGGAACGACCGTGGGAATACAATTCACTCTCGCGGGTGAAAAAGGCTTACGAGGACGGGGGATTTGAACTCGCTGTTCTTGAGAGCCGTCCACCGTTGAACAACGCCAAGCTTGGATTGCCCGGACGTGATGAAGAAATCGAGACAGCCTGTGAACTCCTCCGTAATATGGGAAGATTGGGCATTCCGGTCTGGTGTTATGAATGGATGGCGGTGTTCAATTGGATGCGTACCTCTACGGAAATACCTTCTCGCGGCGGCGCACTCGTGACAGGCTACGACAACGAACGGATGCGTGGCGAGCCAAACACTGAATACGGTGTTGTGACTGAGGAACAGTTGTGGGATAACCTGAAATACTTCCTTGAGCGTATCGTGCCGGTCGCTGAAAAGGCGAACGTCAAATTAGCGATGCATCCCGATGACCCGCCGCTTTCTCCTATCCGGGGGATTAGTCGGATTATGCGGAGCGTCGAGAACTATCAGCGCCTGATAGATCTGGTGCCGAGTCCGGTAAATGGGATTACGCTCTGTCAGGGCAACTTTACACTGATGACGAATGATCTTCCGTCGGTTATCCGTCATTTCGGGGAGCAGGACAAAATCTTTTTCGTGCATCTGCGCGATGTGAAGGGAACGCCGGAGCGGTTTGAGGAGACCTTCCATGACGATGGCAAAACCGATATGTTAGCGTGCCTGGAGGCATATCGGGATATTGGATTCAACGGCGTACTGCGTCCCGACCATGTGCCGACAATGGAGGGCGATAGCAACGAACACGCTGGATATTCATCACTTGGGCGGTTGTTTGCCATCGGTTATATCAAAGGGTTGCGTGAATCGGTTTATAAGGAATAAATTGGGAGATTTACTGCCACAAGGTATGTCCCGGTAATAGTGTAGTAAAAAAAATCCGCTACGGATCAGATATTCTTTGACAAACCGAATTAATACAGGTTATAATTATAACTATGATATTGAAACTGAATCTCAATATCAATATGGACATAAAATAACTGTACAATTTTCGGAGGTTACAATGCTAAGATATCTGGTTGGAATTCTGGGACTATTCCTAACTGTATGGACGGTCAATGCAGCCGATACCAGAGAATTGGTCGTCTATTCAGGACGCAGCAAGGGTTTAGTTCACCCCATCATCAAGCAATTCGAGAAGGAGACCGGCATCACGGTCAAGGTACGTTACGGCAACACCGCTCAACTTGCTGTGGCTTTACTGGAAGAGGGGGAAAAAAGCCCCGCCGATCTTTTATGGGCGCAAGATGCAGGAGCACTCGGCGCGGTTAGTAAACACGGGTTGTTTCAAGCCCTACCCGAATCTGTCCTATCGAAAGTCCCCGCCAAATTTCGCAATGCTGACGGAACGTGGACCGCAACAAGCGGTCGTGCACGGGTTCTCGCTTACGCGCCTGAACGTGTCAAGGCGGAGGAACTGCCCAACAGCATCTTCGATTTGACCGATGCGAAATGGAAGGGACGTGTCGGTTGGGCACCGCAGAACGCGTCATTTCAAGCCTTTGTAACGGCGATGCGTGTCCTTAAAGGTGAGGAAAAAACCGAGGAATGGCTGCGCGGCATGAAGGCAAACGGTGCGAAAAGCTATCCGAAGAACACACCTATTATTCGGGGGCTCGCCGCTGGGGAAATTGACCTTGGTTTGCCCAACCACTACTATTTGATGCGCTTCAAAAAGAGCGATTCCGGGTTTCCTGTTGAGCAAACTTTCTTTGCGTCCGGCGATGCGGGAAATCTCGTCAACGTCGCTGGAATCGGTATCCTGAAAAGCAGCACCCACACCGAAGAGGTCAGTACCTTCGTCGAATACCTATTATCTCCAAAGGTGCAGCAATTCTTTATCAGCGAGGTCTTTGAGTATCCTGTCACGGAGGCGGGCATCCCTAGCGCAAAATTGCTGCCACCGGATGAACTCCTAAAACTAACACCGGAAATCAACCTAGAAAAGCTAGATGACCTCGAAGGAACTTTGAAACTGCTGCGCGAGGCAGACATTTTGTGATACATTCTGAGACGCGATCTTTTCCTCCATGGTATTTCTTCGTCCCCGGAGTTGCCGTCGGGACTGGAATAGTACTGCCACTGATTTACCTCCTCGTCCGAGCATTCGAGGCGGAAGCGGGAGAGTTGATCCAAATCGTCTTCCGCACCCGGACCGTGTATCTTTTAGGTAATACCCTCCTCCTCGTAATCGGGGTTGTTGGGACCGGTATACTTCTGGCAGCACCGCTCGCATGGATAACAACACGGACGGATCTCAAAGGCAAACGAATTTTTACATTGCTTGGGGTGTTGCCCCTGGCGATTCCCGGCTATGTAATGGCTTACGCTTTATTGGGTTTAAGCGGTCCCCACGGAACCTTTGCAAACCTTTTCGGACCAAGTTTTCCAAATCTCCGGGGATACTGGGGTGCCCTTGTCGCCCTCAGTTTTTACACTTTTCCTTATCTCTTTCTAAACCTCCGGGCAGCACTATTAGGATTGGATTCTGCAATTGAGGAATCCGCTTATAGCCTCGGCAGCAGCTCGCGGGAGGTTTTCTTTCGCGCCATCTTGCCGCAACTCCGGCCCGCCCTCTACGCTAGTGGACTCTTGGTTGGATTGCATGTGCTTGGGGACTTCGGCGTGGTATCTCTGATGCGATACGAAACCTTTAGCTATGCCCTCTACACGCAATACTCTGCCGCTTTTGACCGTACCTACGCTGCGTGGCTTGCGTTAATGCTTCTCGCCCTTACCGGCAGCCTGCTCTATCTCGAAGGACGGTTGTTGCGCGGAAGCAAGTTTCACCGCGCGGGCAGCGGTGCTTCACATCAAGCAAATCCAATCTCACTGGGTGTTTGGGGGATACCCGCCTACGTGTATCTCGGTGTTTTGACGCTCGCTAGCGTGGTTGCCCCTATGGTGACAATCGGCTTCTGGACCCTCAAAGGGGTTGATGGCTCACATATGCAGGATTTTCTTCGCGCGCTCTCTGGCTCTTTTATAGTATCGACACCCGCAGCGTTCCTCACTGCTGCTTTTGCAGTTCCCTTAGCTTACTTGGGTGTTCGCTATTCATCTTCGATCTGCCGCGCCTTGGAACGTGGCGCGTATATCGGTTATGCAACACCGCCGTTGGCATTCGCACTCGCGCTTATCTTCTTTTTTCGGGGAATACCGGCGGTTTATCAGACGCTTTGGATCTTGATCTACGCCTATACCGTGCATTTTCTCGCAGAAGCGATCGGGCCCGTCCGCAGCGCGCTTTACCAAGCCTCACCCCGTTTGGAAGAAGCTGCCAGATCGCTCGGCTATCGCCCTTTCAAGGCGTTTTTCAAATCTACTTTTCCACTGTTGCGCAGCGGCGTCATTGTCAGTATCGCTTTCGTTTTTCTCGCAGCAATGAAGGAACTTCCGCTGACCTTTCTGCTTTCACCCGCAGGATATGACACTTTAGCAGTGAACGTTTGGAGTTACACAACGGAAGCGATGTTTGCTGAAGGGGCACGGTATGCACTTGCAGTTGTGCTCTGCTCAGCACTGTTTGTGGGGTTGTTGTTAATGCAGGACACAAGAGCACCACATGAATATGCGGAAGCACAAGCATAACTGGCGAATGGACAAAATGAGAGAAAAGAGGTTCAGATCTTCACTAAGTCATTCACGTTTTACGTTTCACGGATTACACATGGTGGTGCCCCTCTTACGTTGCGTGGATGGAAACTACTCCGTGTAATACGGAATTGAAGGAGTTATAATGCATCCTCTGCTTAGTATCCGCAATATCACCAAACGATTCGCTCGTAACCTGGCCCCGGTGGTCGAGGATCTCTCTTTTGAGGTATACACCGGCGAAATTTTTGCTCTTTTGGGGCCGAGCGGTTGCGGCAAGACAACTACGCTACGCCTGATTGCCGGATTTGAGCGTGCTGATACGGGAGAGATTTGCGTGGATGGACGATGCTTTGAAGGGGCTAAAACCCACCTACCCCCCGAAGCACGAGGTGTAGGAATTGTTTTCCAAGAGTACGCGCTCTTTCCTCACCTTAATGTATTGCAGAATGTTGCTTTTGGACTCAAGAAACTGCCCCCAGAATTGCGCGGTGAGCGCGTTATGACGGTGCTGGAAATGGTGGGGATGACCCCCTTCAAAGATCGGAAACCACACGAACTTTCTGGTGGTCAGCAGCAGCGAGTAGCACTGGCTCGCTCTATCGCTCCAAGCCCTAAACTCATCCTGCTAGACGAACCATTTTCTAACCTTGATGCTGGTATGCGGCATTCCACGCGCGAGGAAATTCGAGACCTCTTGAAGGAAGCTGGAATGAGCGCAGTGTTTGTCACGCATGATCAGGAGGAAGCCCTCTGCTTCGCAGATCGGTTGGCGGTCATGCAGGACGGACGCATTGAACAGATCGGCACGCCTGAGGCCGTTTACCACCGCCCGCAAACACCATTCGTGGCAGACTTTTTGGGAACAACCAACCTAATCGACGGTGAAGCCGAAGGAGACTCTGCCGAGACCCCCTTGGGCAAATTCCAAATCACCCCCTCAGCTCGTGGCAAGGTGCGCCTCTCAATTCGTCCAGAGCATCTAGTCATGGTTCAACCGGACGGGACAGGTCAAAGTGGTGGTGTCGGCGAAATTGTCACACGTGACTTTAAAGGGCATGATCTGACCTATCAAGTGAGGCTTGGGAGAAGGAATTATGTCGTGCAGACTGACTACTGCTGTCCGCTTCAAGTGGGTGCTCGGGTGACCCTCCAAGCCGTTGAGCCTGCGGTAGTTGTAAAAAAAGATTAAACCCTGTGGGATAAGCGCATGTCCCAATGGTGTTGGATTCAGGAAAAGCCAACACCATGGAGAATTAAAAGCCCCTATCTTTCTCCTAATCCTGTGAATCCTTGAATCCTGATTAAATCTTGGAGAGGGGATCGAAAGTGCCCAAAAAGACAGTGCACCGCCAAACAGTAGAAGCTGCTACAAATCCATCGCCCACCCATCCACTTCATTTCAAACTTTACGCTATCACCGATCGGAGACTCTGTGCGCCACGGACGCTGTACGATACCATCCATAGTCTCTTGGATGTAGGGGTGCCCGCCATCCAGCTCAGGGAAAAAGACTTAAACGATACTGAGTATATCAAATTAGCTGAACCTCTCTGCACACTCTGCCACACCTATTCCGCCCAGCTGTTTATTAACTCACGCATTGAGATAGCTATGAGCATCGGCGCAGATGGTCTCCATCTGCCGGGAGATTCAGCGTCTGTGAAAAAAGTGATAAAGGAGACGAACCGCCGCTTTATTATCGGCAGCTCCGTCCACACGTTAGCTGAAGCGAAGCAGCGGGAAATTGAAGGTGCGGATTTTATCACCTATAGCCCGATCTACCCGACGCTCAGTAAACCGGGCTACGGTCCTACCATCGGTGTGAAGGGGCTGCGGAAAGTTACAGAGAAAGTCAACATACCTGTCTTTGCATTGGGTGGAATAACCACTGAACGGGTTTCGGAATGTCTCGATGCCGGTGCCCATGGGATTGCGGTGATGTCCGGGCTAATGTCACCGGAGGACGGTATGCAGCCAGCAAAGGTGTATTTGCAACGGTTGTTAGAGTAACAGCAGGAGTTCCCACATGAAACAGATCTTGACCATTGCTGGTTCAGATTCAGGAGGCGGCGCAGGGATTCAAGCTGACCTCAAATCCATCCACGCCAACGGCGGTTACGGACTGTCCGTCATCACGTCAGTTACGGCACAGAATACACGTGAAGTAACCCGCGCCTTCGACCTACCAACCGATCTCATTGACGCGCAGATCGACGCTATCTTCTCAGACTTTGATGTCGCAGCAATCAAGACAGGGATGCTCTCGTCGGTCGAAATCGTGGGGACTGTTGCGGAGAAACTGCGCCAGTATTCACCGAGTAATATCGTGGTCGATCCTGTAACTCTTTCCAAAAGTAAGTATCCCTTACTCAAACCAGATGCTATTGAGCGTTTGAAAATGGAATTACTGCCGCTTACAACGATCATCATGCCCAACATTGATGAAGCCGAACTGCTCGCCGAATGCGAGATTCAGACACTCGACGATGCGAAGAGGGCAGCGGAAATAATTCAGGAATATGGATGCCAGAGCGTCTTGGTCAAAGGAGGGCATCTCTCTGGAGAAAAATCAACTGATGTTCTGTACGCGGGGGGGACTTTCACCCTCTTTGAGGCGGAGCGAATTGAAACAAAGAACACACATGGCACTGGTTGTACTTACTCCGCAGCAATTGCTACACACTTAGGCCTTGGGAAAGATCTCGTAGCTGCCATTCAGGCCGCGAAAAATTACATCACGAGTGCTATCCGTTATTCCCTCGACATCGGGGGAGGGCACGGACCCACCAATCACTTCTACTTCTTGGATAAGTAATACACTTTCAGGAAAATTCTTGCGCGTGTAGTAACCTGTCCACGCTCTTATCAAATAAGGGGATGGCAACATTGAATCAACTCAAACTTTTCGAGGAACTGAAACCCAATACCATCGTCACCGTTGCGGGGGGCGGCTACCGCGACGGTATACCTGCTAAGGACGCAGATATAGGCTGGCCCATGGGCGTGGTGCGCCGTCCCGATGGTGACCTGATTGTTGCCGATATCCGCGCCCACCGCATCTGGCGCATTGACCAAGACGGCATTTTGCACACCTTCGCCGGAGATGGTGTGCCGGGGATTTCTGGTGATGGCGGGCCCGCCATTGATGCGCGGGTGTACACACCCCACGACTTTTGCCTCGACAAAGAGGGCAATATCTTCTTTTCCGAACTAGGCGCGAGAGGGCCCGATGAAGGTGCTAATACAATCCGTCGTATCGATTATAAGACCGGCATCATTACCCGCGTGGTCGGTGCGGGAGTGATGGGACGCGGCGGAGATGGGGGACCTGCGTTGGAGGCTGAGTTTGACACAACAACCGGCGTGGCGGTTGACGCCGAAGGAAATATCTTTGTGTGCGGTAAATGGGATAGCAATGTGCGGCGAGTCGATGCAAAGACCGGCATCATCCAGACCTTCGCAGGTCAGAACACCCGTCACTATCCACTGGAGCAGGGGATGAGCCGGCCCTACAGCGGTTCCAATTACACCCTTGCTGGGTTCCATGGAGATGGGGGACCTGCATCAAAGGCAGCCTTCGGATTCCCTGAACATCTAGCATTCGACTCCAAGGGAAATCTTTATGTCTGCGACAATGGCAATAACCGGATTCGCAAGATTAATATGCGGACAGGAACAATTACAACCGTTCTCGGCACAGGTCAGGCGGCATCTAACGGCGATGGCGGTCCCGCAGTTGAAGCGAGCACACATACACCAGACGCCATCTTCATTGATTGCCACGACAACCTATATGTCGGTGAGGTGGGTGGCTTCAGGGTACGTAAAGTGGATGCCCAAACCGGTATTGTGACGACGCTCGCAGGTACAGGCATCCCCGGCTGGGGAGAGGAGAGCACCCCCGGATCCGAAACGAAATGCAATCCCATTGAATCCGGCATCTGGGTTGACCCCGATGGCACTGTTTTCTACAGCGATTCTTCGGGGCGTTTACGCCGAATTGACCCACAAACCAGCGGCGTAACGACCATTTTGGGTGGCGACAGCATCCGTGATGGAGGTCCATCAACTGAGGCATTCCTCTCCTGTCCAAGGGGGATTTGTGTGGGACCGGACGGACATATCTATTTTGCGGATATGCAGAGTGATCGGATACGAGCGATCGATCCGGTCACTGGAATTATCCGAACTGTTGCCGGTAGCGGCGGCAGAGCCTATGGCGGTGACAACGGTCCTGCGACTGAGGCATATTTCTTGAATCCCTATGACGTATCGGTGGATAGGGACGGCCGTGTTGTAATCGCTGATACGTTGAATGGACGGGTGCGGCGAGTGGATAAGAATGGCCTAATCCATACAGTGGCAGGAACAGGCGAAAGTGCTGATCGGGGAGACGGAGGCCCCGCTACCGGGGCTGGACTGACGGTCGTTTGGGCGGTCACGCATGGACCCGATGGAGATATTTATCTGGGGGACGCTGCAGGTCGAATTCGCAAGATTAACGCTGATACGGGCCACATCAGCACGGTAGCGGGGATTGGCGTTCAAGGCTATACCGGGGACGGAGGCCCTGCAACAGCGGCACGAATCGGTAGTCCATCGGCACTCAGGTTTGATGCAAAGGGAAATCTCTATTTCTCCGACCTCACTCAGCACGTCGTGCGCCGAGTGGACACCGAGGGGATTATCACAACTGTTGTGGGGTGCGGTGCGGCTGGGTTCTCACCCGATGGGACGCCTACCCTAGAGGTGCGGCTTCATAAACCATTGGGATTAGCAGTCACCCCTACTGGAGATGTGTACTTCTCTGACTCACGCAACAATCGGGTGCGCCGGGTTACCGTTGATGGAACGCTTCAAACGGTCGCGGGTAGCGATACACCGGGCGACGCGGGGGATGGAGGTCCTGCCACCGCAGCTAGCCTGAACGAGCCGCATGGACTCTGTTTCTACGGAGAAGATATACTGTTGATTTGTGATCACTACAACAGTCGCATTAAGGCAGTGAAACTCCTCAAGCCTTGAGTTTTGTGCTTCTAGTCCGAGGCACTTCTCCTAAAGAGAGATTAGTTCCAACCTTGCTAATTTTTTAAAATCTTCGTGACAGAAGCAGGATAGGGACAAAGTTACGTTCCTTCCGCAACGCACGTGCAATTTCAAACCCAAGGACAAAGGATGGATCGCCAATGAAGAGAGATGCTCCGACTCCAACCGATGTATTGAAACGATTGAACTTGAAGGTTTCATCATTGAACCAAGCGTATCCTGTATCCGAGAAAGCTGTCACTACACCTAGAGATCCCTCACTGTCATCCAGATATCTGATTTTCCCGAAATGGATCCGGTACTCCACATTGAACAGGAGCGTATTATCCCCGACGAACTCTTTGAAATCATAACCGTGTAAGGTGCCGATTCCACCTAGATAGAGTAGACGTTGTCTGGGAAGTGGTCTATCAGAGAATGCACCTTCCAGACGAAAATCCAAATTGTGGTTACTTCGCAATTGGTTATAGCGCATAATCGTAAAGTGATAGAGATTAAAATCGAAATCGCTATTGAGTCTTTTATTCGCATATTCGACGGAAAAATTCCCCCGCCAGCCGTACTTAACAGGGTAACTCTGCATTTGACGGATCCCGTGAAGTGAGGTTCCTGATCGGATCGGGTCCGGAAGCTTCAATCTATTAAAATTATAACCCACAGTTATGCTACGAAAATTACCTTCGTCAATTCGCAGGTTACTCCGCTTTAGAGCGTTTGTCTTCCATAAACTCCAATCGGTTGACTTAAATAAGATTTCATGATCTTCATCGGTGAATTCCAGTGTGATATCCATTAATCGTGTTAACTGACCCTTTACCCGAGCATGATACCCCTTGCGCTGATAGTAATCTAAGGAGGTGGACCCAAGAAAAAAAGCCCCAAGGAATTCGCCCCCTTCGGACCATCCAGCATAGCGATTGGCATCTGTCTGCTGGTAAACGCTCCCACCGATAGTCAGAGCATGGTTGTTGAACAAAGTCTTTTCGCCCCCTACTTGATAATTCCAAATTTTGCTTGACAATCCGTTACTGACTTCTCCAAAGATTTGCGCGTCTGTCTCTCGGGTGGAAACTCCCGCACCTCCACCCAAAATTAAGCCGTGTACACGGTTAAAATCGAGAAATGGTTGCCAATTCACCTTGAGCCGCGATTGCTCCTCAACCTCAATAGCAAGTACGTTTCGCTCCCCTTCTCGTTTCACCCCCCAGTTTTTGACCTTCTTGAAATAGAGGTTATTTTTATCGAGCCTTGTACGCATCTGATTAAGGCGCGTTGTGCCAATCTGTTTGCTATAAGCGTCCCCCTGCTTGAAACCGAGTGCATCGGTCAACTCTGTGAGCGTAATTCGACGATTTCCAGAAAAACGGATGTCGTCCAAATGCCCTTCGTTGATGTCAATCAACAGATGTGTGTCGGAAAATTGGTGAGTGATTTGCACAAGGTCGTAACCGTGATGCCTATAAAGGTTTTCGATCAGTTTACATTTGGTGTTCAGTTCCTCGATTGAGGTGCGTCCTTGCTTCAACCCGAATGCTGCGCGCAGGAATGGAGATATAAAGTATCTGTTTCGGTGTATATTGAGATGTTCCACAACACCCGTTGGGGCTTCGGTCACGCGGATACGCAGATTCACCTTAAAGATGGGGATTGGCGGTAGCTCGTTGCCTTCCTCAACCACCTCCTCTTCGATGGCGTTGCTTGTCTCTATGTGCACATCGCTAAACCAATCGAGTGCTTCAAATTCACGACTGAGCCATGACAGTTCGTCAACGGAAATGATGTCCCCCGGCTGGAAAGGGATTTTCTCAAGGAGTTCCGATGTCGGAATGTTACTGTTCCCCTCCACCTCGATGGTGGCGATCGAAAACTGTTCTATAAATTCAAAGCTCTGCACAGACTCGGAATTTTCCTTCTCTGCCAAACGTATGACACCCAGCCGATCTGACCAATGGGGCCACCAAGGTTGAATTTCGTCATAAGTAGGTGACCAGTAGCTGTACTCAGTCGATTTCGACGAGGATTCGGTAGGATCTCCCTGTATTTTGCGATGGAGGTTAAACCGCCAGTTTTTGAGTGACGAAGGTTCAAGTACATCACGGGGCAGTGCAACCTCTACAGTCCAAAAAGTCGGCGTAATCTGCGTTTTAACTTGAGCGCGAGAATCCCAATCAGGCTTTGCTATCCTTTTGTAAGCGGTTTTAAGGTTGGAATCCAGTGGATAATTCGCCTCGATATGCTGATCGAAAACCGTACCAATCGGGCTGATAACAAGGTGGTGATAAGTTGGGGTTGCCGGATTCGGATCCACTAGAATCTCTAATGTGTCATCAAGCCAAACCCTTGAATCTGGGTTAGTTTGTGTAATTGGAACCTGCCTCATCTGCGAATCATACATTCTGGCACCAATATAGAGGTATTGCTCATCCCACAGGAGAACCCCCTGTGTTGGTTCGTTTGCTGGTGTAATCGCATCTGCCTGATAGAAGGGGGAAAGTGGTAACGACTTTGCCCAAGCTTTCTCGAATAAGTCGCCATCAATTACCGGCTGTGCGGACGCGCGGGGGACGTTAACCGTCGGTGGTGGACTCAAATCGTCTTCAAAGTAAGGATCATCGACTTCTACCGCACTATCGTCCGTTTTGGATTTAGTGGACACAGATTGAGCGGGTAAAATGGTGATTCCTTCGCTTGCCCTCATTTTAATCAGGGGACCGCCGCCGTTGATCCAGCCTTGGACTACATCTCCCACATAGGCGGTCTCAAGTTCCACTGGCAGGTCAATGGTGATAGCGCGTGGATCTTCCTTCTCGATCTGTATCTCAAGATCTGCTGGGTAACTTTCTGGCAAACGCAACGAAGTTGCCCCATCGTGTGTCTCGAGAATCATGTTCGCTGCAATCTCATCCAAAACCACAAGATCTATCGAACCGGATCGCGTCACAAATATGTTGTTACCACCGGTCAGGAGAATCTTCCCGTAAATTCGCCCTTCTTGAACGCTGACTTGATATGCTCCCATCGCTTTGTCAAGATGGACGTTGCCAATATTCGTTGTCAAAGCCATGCTTCCACGGATCCCGTGTACCCGAATATCTCCAGATTCCGTCTTGATTTTGAGGGTTAGATCGGGAGGTGTTTCGATAAAGCAGTCCAGACGAGTCAATCTGGTGTCTGGATCGGCAGATTCTGGAAGGCGTGGAATCAACAGCAGGATATCGTCCTTCGTGAAAATTTCTAGTTGCACCGTGTCGAGGTAGGTTTGGACAACTTCTTCGTTGGCACCTGTCCCATATTTTTCAAGCTTGACGGTGATTTCGTCTTTCGTTGTCGCGTTCAGTTCCACACTTCCCGCGAAGGGCAATGTCAGTTCAAGCCCATAAATATCGTCATAACTAATCTGTTGTTCGGAGGTCGAATGATACTGCGGGGGATCCACGGCAGAGGCAATTGGCGTAACTGCTTCTTTGGTTTCGTTGTCTCCATGCTGTAATAAGGGGGCTTCAACTTTTGGTGGGCTAGTGTGCACAGTTCCGTTTTGGAGCTCCGCAAAGCTGATCCCGATAGATCGGGACAGACGCTGCGCGTTCTCCGACCCGGCGTTGATAACGCCACAAGGCAGGCAGATATAAAAGATGAGAACAAGTTTTGCAATGGTACGCATCTCCGGAGCCACCTTAAGTTGGAAAAATGGTATTTTCAACGCACTATAACATTGGACTGGAAGGTTTGCCAAAACGTTGAAATTGCTGGCGATTTCAAGTTGCTTTAAATCTTAATCTTATCGGGGTAATCTGAACTCGTAACGCTTTTTTCTGGGAGGTTCTTATCTGGTCAATGAGGTTTCGGTACACTAGATTCCAACAAATTGAGCACCTAAAAAGCTTTCGGAAAAGTGTCCGACAGCGAAAAGTTTAGCAGATCTTCGGTTACGCGTCAAACAGATCTTTTCGCTAATATTTTTTGTTTGTGTTTTCAGGGGTAGGTGTAGTAATCTTTCTTCTGCTGATAGAAATCACCTAATTGGGACGAAAGGAATGGGATCCAATGCGTCAAATCGAAGGACATCAACATCAAACCGCTGAAGTCTGCGACATCGGTTCACAACGCGAATTGTTTGTTGACCGCTATCTCATTGACAGGCTTAATGGGACAAGTCTCAAGTTACATCATCCACAACCGGCGGGCGTTGCTATCCAGTACGACCAACCGTGGGAAGACCGCCTCGCTTTTTACACAACGGTTCTTAGGGATGGTGATATATATCGCATGTACTACCGGGGAAGTCTCATGGGTCAGAGACCACACCCGACCTGTTATGCGGAAAGCGAGGATGGCATCCGTTGGACAAAACCGCACCTCGGGCTCGTTGAACTCAACGGGTCAACAAAGAACAACGCGGTCCTACGACACAACGGTCAGTTCTGTGCGTTTGTTGATACACGTCCGGGCGTTCCCGAAGCCGAGCGATACAAGGCGAACGCCCGCGATCAGCAGCAACCGAACAGCCTGGTGGGTTATACGTCCGCCGACGGTATGCGCTGGACGAAGGTGCGCGATGAACCCATTGTTCCGGTAGTTTTGAAAAATAATTTTGATTCCCAAAACGTGATGTTCTGGTCGGAGGTTGAGGGCTGCTATGTCCTCTACGCCCGTCACATGGTCAGCGATGCTCGCATTCGGTCGACAGCGCGGGCAACATCAACAGATTTCCTCAACTGGACAGAACAGACCCCAATGACCTTCAGCGATACCGGCAGCACAACTCCGTCACAGCATTTATACACCAATCAAACGCACCCTTACTTTCGTGCCCCTCACATCTATATCTCACTTCCCGGTCGCATCCACTTCAGTAAACCCGTGCTGACAAAAGCACAAGCTGCAGGGGTCTGCCCGGATCCAGTCAGCGGCGGTGGGGCAGATATCTCGGATGGGGCCCTGTTGACCACGCGGGCGGGCACAACGCTCTACAACTTTACGTTCAAGGAGAGTTTCGTCCGTCCGGGCATTGGTTACAACAACTGGACATCACGGACAAACTATCCTGCGCTTGGGGTTGTACAGACCGGAGCGAGCGAGATGTCCCTGTATGTCCAGCGGGATTACGACCAGCAGACGGCACACCTTGACCGTATGACGCTCCGAATTGACGGCTTTGCTTCGGTGAATGCGCCTTATGCAGGTGGTGAAATGGTAACCAAGCCATTTACGTTTTCTGGGAAGCAATTGGAGATTAATTATTCTACCAGTGCAGCTGGAAGTCTCCGCATCGAAGTTCAGGAGGCGAGTGGAGTACCTATTCAAGGTTATACCCTTGATGAATGCCCAGAGATTATCGGTGATGAATTAGAACGAATTGTTTGTTGGGGGGGAGACGGTGCTATCAGTAAACTGGCTGGGACCCCCATTCGTCTACGTTTCACAATGAAGGACGCAGACCTGTTTTCATTACGCTTTCGTTAGTGAGACGCTTCGCCAGAATGTCCCCTATCTTTCAAAAACATAACTAATGGCAGCGCAAATAACATCACTGCACCATTTACATAAAAGATGGCTTTCAGACCGTAACTGTCTCCAACAAAGCCAACAAGATATGGCGCGGTTGCAGAAGCGATAAAACTTAGGGTATAATGCAGCGCATAACCTCGGCTACGGAATTCTGCATTGAGCGTTGGCGCAGTTCCAACATAGATTACTGAGGAGGTCCCGTTTAACATAAACCCAAACAGCGGCAGAAACAGCACAATAATCCAGCCCGACGGCACTGAAGGCAGGGCGAAACATCCAAGTATCATCAGCAGTTCTGTCAGCAGAATGATTTTTTTAACCCCCAATTTTTGAATTGGCAGCCCGCACAGCAGCTTCCCCAAAGCCCCACCGAAAAACGTCAAGGACATCAACCCACCTACGGCCCCCGCTTCGACACGGATTTTGATTAAAAATGCCAGAAATGTCGTAACGGCAGCCCGAATACCGTTATCCAAAAGTCCAAGGATGGAGTAGAGTGTAAACTGGGTCGGCTGTGCTATGCCCCAACCCTGAAACGTCCGCCATTTTGCGCGACTACCTTTCTGTTCCTCTACCTTCGGCGTGGTCTGTTTCCTTTTTGTGCCGATATCTGCTCGAAAAAAGAAGATATATAAAATAGAGGCTGCAAACCCAATCGTTCCTAACACCGTGCAGCTTGCACCCCAACCGATCTTGATAACCAAGATGCCCGCTAAAGCGGGGAAAAGTACCTTTCCAACATCGCCAAAAAAGTTCAACGTGCTGATTGCCGGCCCCGCCTTTTCAGCCGGATAAACATTTGAGACTAGGGCAGTGCCGACCGGGTGATATACCCCACCACCTACCCCGGACGAAAAGATCAGGATCAATGCTAAGGGATAGCTGAACGCCAGAATCAATCCCATGTAACTCAAGCTGAACCATATCGTGCCTATACCTAGGATCAAGATATCTCCGAGTCGTTCAGCCAGAATCCCAGCAGGTATCTGGGTCGCGCTTATCGCTCCGTGGCTGGCGGTTTTAAGGAGACCAGACTGGGTGTAGGTGAGATTTAGGTCTACTGCGATGAACGGAAGTAGGATGGATAGACTGGAGATGTAGCCGTCGTTGATGATGTGAAGCAGACTGCACCACCATAGATATTTCCGCGATTTTGTTGGGTTCGACTCCGGAACGTTTACGGAATGGTTGGGGGCTGAAAGGATCGCCTCCTTTTTGACTTGAGGTGTGCGTCTAAAAATAGTGGAAATTTTCATAGATTGTATGATAGTGTGCTATTGGGGTCGCCCGCTACGCAATGGATTATCTGGCGCAAAATGAGTTTTGTCAATCTGTTCTACCGGCAGCCATGAGCGATATGGAGAGCCACCTTCGCCTGCACTGTCAAAGTCACAGTGCCTTCAGTTTGCGACCGTCTGGAGTAGTATACTCTACACGCACAACAGTTGGCAAACTATCCGTTACTATTGCCAATGTGCGGGAATGATGATGTCCTTGAAGCCAAATTGATCAGCAATCCACTGTTCTTGAAACATCCCGTCTTTATACGAAGAACGCTCGCTCTGCCGGACATCGGTTTCACCGGCTAACGCTTCTGCTAGGGGCGCAACCGCGTCGGGATTTCCCAAGAGCAGTGTCCGTGCACGAACGTTAGGCGCAAAGAAAAATGGATCGAAGTAGGAGAGCGTCCGCTTGACCTGTGCCTCCTTCTCTGGGTATAACCGGAGATAATCTTCAACCTCACCCGGTACTTGGTCGCCGGTGTTGTAAAAACTCCCAGGCGAAGCAACAACGTGGCTCACTTCAGGGCGAAGTGCTGCTGTTAATAGCGGCGTACCTTCCTGCTTAATCGCTGCAAGGCGGGAGCGGTCTACTTCTGGGCGTGTCAGCAGATAATCGACAGCCCGCAACCAATCTGCAACAAACCCACGAAAGATAGAGGTTTCAGACGCATCAATTCCCTCGGTCATCATACCGGGAAATAATCCCGCATACGGTTTGTCAGCATTCCGCTGTCCACGTCCAGCGGTTGAAAAAACGAGGAAACGCCCACGTTTTTCGTTGGCGTCTCCCTGTGGTAACGGATCCACGACGCTGCGATACGCTGGTCCCAGCAGCAAAGTCGGAAATGGTCCGGCCCCATGTGGAATGCTTAAATAACCGAACAATCGATAAGGACCTATACCGGTGAAACGCACCGTGTAGCATTCGCAGTACTCCGTTGATCGAATCGGCAGATGTTCCTCTTCGGCAGCGATGGGTGTAGCTTCTAGTTCACGACAGACCTGCTGCCAATACGCGTCAAAATCTTCTGGTCGAGGTGTATTAGACATAATTAACTCCTTTGAAATGGGACTGATGAGGGATGAATCAACGGTTTTGTAGATGGTTTTTGAAGAAATCTCTTAAGATTGCCCCGTGATGAACCGCACCGGCATCGTGACCATGGCCGTCGTAGGGATAGATCTGCTTATCCTCGGAAGCGATAGTGTTAAAGACTGCGTAACCTGTTTCTGGTGGGCAAACATTGTCCTGTAAACCGATATAGACCATGATGGGACAGGTAATCCGAGGGCCAAAGTTGATACCGTCGAAGTATGCCAGCGTGTCGCGTACCGCTTCTCTCCGCTCAGGATAAAGCCGCAGGTAGTCACTAATTTCTTGGTACGGGTAAGTGTGCGTCAACTCAATTGAATCCATATACCCACAAAGATACGGACAACCAGCGGCTGCAGCACGGATTTCAGGACACAACGCTGCTGTGGATATCGCTAATCCGCCACCCTGACTGCTGCCGCTCACACCGATCCGCTCACTATCAACCTCATCGCGCGAAATCAGAAAATCAATCGTCCGTGCTGCATCAATATAGAAGCCACGATAGGTATAGGTGTTTCGATCAACTATGTTGTGCGTCAACAGGCCTGGGTAACCGGGGTTAAATTGTTGGTTGCTGCGGATCTTCCCACGCGGAGCGGCGGAGAAGGCTGCATAACCATCTTCCGCCCATGACCGCGGGATGGGTGGGTCTTGGAGATAGCCCGGCAGCTGTACAATAGCGGGCAATTTCCCGGACCTTCCACGCGGTAGAGCATACCAGCCGGCGATACGCACACCGTCAAGGCTGTCATAGTGCACGTCATAAACTTCGACCTCCGGCGTACTGCGTAGCGGCACCAACTCCACCGTCGCGTTCAGCGGAATCTCCGCCGACTGTGCCAGTAGTCCGTCCCAAAACGCATCGAAGTCATCGGGTCGCGTGACGACTGTACGATATTGGTCGGCAGGTACTCTCTCAGTTTGACTCATTCTATACTCCTTCTTAGGTGTTGATATATGTAAAATTGTTTGTTTGGCACGCTTTTGCCAAAGCAAGCGTTCAGAAAATATGGCTAATATTCACCGGTGGCGTTCCAGCCGGGGTACTGCTCCTCCAAAGCCGCCAAGGTGTGCGGCGTGTAGTATGGATGCCCTGCCGGTGGAAAGCGGAAAACCTCACGCTCTTTTGCCGTCAGCGTTCCGATGAACTGACTAAACACCGGGTTCTTTCCCTTGTCCGTATAATGTCTAAACCCTTCCCAATAGTTATCGGCTCTGCCAATCCCAAATCCCCATGTGAAGCGTTGACCATCCGCACGGAGATAATCACTCGCAGAGTGCAGGGTGTAATTGGTGAAGATACACAGCGTTCCACCCTTGCAGATTAACGGTTCGTACCGGGTCGTGTCCCGCCCGTGCTCCTTGGCAAGCAGCCGCAGGGGTGCTTGATCTTCATCCACATCTTCGAGGTGCACCCAGAAACAAAGTTGACCAAACTCACGCAGCGTATCGGAGGGAGGCAGCAAGGAGTTATTTCCGTTGTCGATATGTAAGCCAGCGGCGTCGCTGCCAACACCACCCCCTTTGAAACCGGGATAGCGGGCGATCATGCAACCGGCACGAAAATGAATGTGGTCTGTCTTGAGCCACTGTCGGGCAAATTCCCACGCCCGATAGTCAACAATGCCTCGCAGCAGGGCTATCTCTGGCGGCGGGAAATCGGTAAGGATTGCTCGCCCCTGTGGTGGATCATCTTTCACCTCGTCCCATGTAGGAAGAGCTCTTCGCTGTGCAGCTTGCATCTCGCGTAACTTTTCGCCTGTAAAAAAGCCCGGAACGACAACGTAACCCTTGGCTTCCAACTCCTCAAGATGTGCATCGGTCAGTTTTGCGGACATATTTTCACCTCTCAATTGTTATCCCTTTGATGTTATACCTCCATTACCCACGGGGTAGGCTCTGGAAAAATATCGTGTTGTTTTGCCCAATTGATTAAACCATCGTTTGCCGCTCCCAACAACTGTTTGCCAACGTCATCAACTTGCGCTAAGACAGTTTCATCGGGTTGGACAAGACTCATTGCTCTGTGCGCCCCACCCATCCAGCGGTAAGCATAACCGAAAATCACCACCTTCGAAACACGGTCAGTCAGGTTCGGGGCAGAGGTATGGAAGAGACGATTTTCAAAAAGGAAAGCATCCCCAGCATTGAGGCGGAGTTCAACGGTTCCGACGGGATCTGCCTCTCCTTTCGGGATTGGTAACGGGGTATCTATTAGATGTGACCCCTGTGCGAAGAGCGTAAAGCCGGAACGCGGTTGCTTAAAGTCTGTCAAGCAGTATCCTACCTTGATGCTAACGCGCGGCAGGTTGCTGTGACGTAAATCTTCGGCAAGACCGCTGTCACGATGCCAACCCCGTTGATTAACGATTTCCTCGTCCGCCGGTTCTGGAAATTTATAGATAATCGCTGTTGTGTGAAGTTGAATATTAGGGGACAGCAGTTGAGCAACCAGGGGGACCGTCGGCGATTGGGTCACCAAGGGATGAAAATCTGGTTCTTGGACAATACCGGGACGCCTCTGAACGTAAGCCCCATCTGCGTCGAACGATTCAATTAACCGGTCACTGACCTGAGTGAGTTTGTCAATCATCTCCGACGATAGTACATCCGGAATAACTAGATAGCCGTTTTCATCAAAAAATTGACGTTGTGCCTCTGTGAGTTTCACAAAATCCATACCAATGTTCTTTCTGCACTACGATAAAATTACCAAGTAACGAAAAAAGCGGAAAAGGAGACATAAGCATCTTTGTCTTGGTTCACTTTTATTATGCACGCTAGTGGGGCAGCAAGTGACAACTTACATGATTTTAACCCAAGTTGCTAGTAATGTGCCTTGCGACAAAATCGATCCCTATACCCGTAGGGCGAGCACCTTGTCCAATCTATAGCCCCAGCGGGGCGACATGTGCGCCTTGCGTTATTCTGGTGCTTTGCTTATCTACATATTTCTATTTTAGCTTCCCAAATGCCGAGCGAAAAAGTCCAACGTCCGTGGCCAAGCAGCTGTCGCTGCTGCTTCATGATGACGCTCGCCGGTAAAATCCATAAAGGCGTGCCCAGCGTTGGGGTATGTATAGAACTCATGTATCTTGTTGTAGCGCGTTAATTCAGCGTCGATTTTCTGCATATCTTCCGGGGATGGATTGGCATCTTCCTCGCCAAAATGAAACAGCAGTGGGCAGCCAATCTCGTGGGTTCGCTCAAACGGTGACGCACCTTCCTCTCCCAAAGCCACCATAGTATTACCGCCGTAATAAGCCTCAGCGGCTTTGAACTGCGGAAGAGCCGCTGCCATGAGATATGCCACTCTGCCTCCCATGCAGAAGCCAGTGATCCCTAGTGCCTCGCTATCGACAGCACTGTAGTTCTGCAAGAATGCTACGGTGGCTTGAACGTCCGCGATTATCTCCGTGTCTATGAGTTCCCGGGGGCCTCGTGGGTCATCGGGTCCCAATCGGTGGTACAGATCTGGCGCGGCGGCAACGTAGCCAGCTTCCGCCAACCTATTAGCCATTGTGCAAATGAACGTATCAACGCCACCCGCGTGTTGAGCAACCACCACAGCGGGGAAGGGGGCCGCACCATCGGGCATAGAGACATAAAGTTCCATATCTTGGGTATCGACTTTGAGGGTTTCTGTGAACGATGACATGTTTTACTCCTCCTCTTCTATTTTCGCCTACGGCGCATATCGGCTTGGCGTTTATCTCACTGTTTGAAATTCCGCACACACAAGATTTGCCAGCATATCAATAAATTCGGGATGCTCACCAACAGTGCCAGCACGGATAAAATTCATATCAAACGCCTCGGCGGTCCCTCGTGCTTCCAAATCGAGGTCGTAAAGTACTTCGACATGATCGCAGAGAAAGCCGATCGGTGATACAATGATATCCTGAACGCCCGCCTCTCTTTTTTCCTTAATTAGGCCGTTAATGTCAGGGCCCGTCCACGGCACCGTTGGGTTATCAGGCGCGCTCTGGTAAGCAAGATCGAAATCGGTGCCAAGAACCTCCGCAACGGCTGAAGCGGTTTGACGAAACTGTTCGGGGTACGGAGAGGTCTTTGCAGCAACTTCGGGAATTGCGTGAGCGGTAAAAATCAGAGCAGCCTCAGCAAAACGTGATGCTGAAATACCGCTACATGCGCTACGGATGCGTTCAGCGATGGCGTTGATAAAACCGGGGTGTAGATGCCACAGATCTTCTAAATAACGAATACTTGGCTTTGTATCGCCTAGCATTTCCATTGCAGCAATAACATCGTTCTGATACCGTTCCCAACTGGCTTTTGACCGATAAGCGGACATGATAATAGCAAGAACATTGCGATGTCCCCTTTCAACTATCCTTGCTATTGTCTCATGAAGGTACGGCGTCCAATTACGCATCCCCACGTAGATAGGAGGGTCAACGCCCCGTTTTCTGAGCGCGGTCCCAAGTGCATCCGCCTGCTTGAATGTCAGTTCGTTAAAGGGCGAAAATCCGCCGAGTTTGACATAGTGGCTCGCAACCTCCTTCACACGCGCAGCATTTGATGGCGCATTCCCAACGATACCTTCGACAAAGCAGTGTGCTTCCCCAGGACATGGATCGTACTGCCAGCAGCAACCGGGGGTCGGTCCCCCAAACCCGACGAGCAGGATGTTATCGTATGAACCCCTTGAGTTCGATTCAGGATTGGTATTCTTCTTCAACGGTTTTTACCCCCTAATCACCTACTTCTTTTGCGACTCTCACAAAGTGCCTCACGTTTTCAAACGGTGTATCCCTGTGGAGTCCGTGACTGAGATTGAGGATATGTCCGATCTTTCCACCAGCCTGTAAGCAGTTGTCGACGGCGTCTGTAATATCATCACAGGTTCCATCCCGCAGGATAGCATTGTCCACATTTCCTTGAAAGGCGACTTTGCCTTTCGCTTCTTTCTGTGCGATCCCCAGATCGACACACTTTCCGACACTCAAAACATCAGCACCGCTTTTCAACATCAGCGAGAGGTAGGGGCATTCTTTGGCAAATAGGATGGAAGGTGCGCTCGAATCTAACGCCGCAAAGATCTGTTCATGATACGGTTGGACAAAGGTTTGATATATTTGCAAATCGATCTGATCAGCGATGGATTCAAACAGTTGCACAATCTGTGCACCCACCGAAATTTGGTAGTTGAGATAATTAATTGTCATCTGCGTTAAACGTTGCAGCAGTTCGTGAAATAGGTGCGGTTCTTCGTCCATCATCTGAAAAACGGCGCGTGCATCGTTTGAAACGCCGCCACCAGCTGCCATCGGACTAGTTCCCGCGACCATAAAAAAAGCGAGGGTCAGTGGTGATCCCGCAAAACCGATTAGCGGTAATTCTCCCTCTAATGTTCCACGCAACCCGCTGATAATCTTTCCGGTAAACGCCATCTGTGAAGCGGGGTCCCCAAGGGGACGTAACGCCTCAATCTGATTTCGAGTCCGAATGGGAGAATCTAAGACAGGTCCGGGATCAAATCGAAAGTGTACCCCCATCGGACAGAGCGGCGTGAGAATGTCCTTGTATACAATGATTGCATCAACCCCGATACGCTTAGGTAAGAGAGAAATTTCAATCGCCCATTCAAGTTCTTGATCGCTGAATGAGCACGGTATCGTCCGAAATAACCGCTCTAATGGGAGATTGATTTTTTTTCTGAGTGCGCGATACGCCGGATCTGAGCGACCGGCTTGACGCATCAGCCATACCGGAACCCGCTCTACTGGCAGGCGCCGTGCGGCACGAAGAAGGAGCTCATTTTTAAGCATAGCGTTCTCTACTCTTTCGGTGCTCCTCTCAATTCAAGATATTCCCTGAGTTTTACGTAACTTTTGATGTTTTTCATAATCCGACCACTTTCCCGCTCTTCGAGATAAAGAAAAAAACCCATTAGATATAAGCTAATCAAAAATAATAAAAAACTAACGAAAAATTGGAGGATAGCAAAATAGTTCGCTGTAAAATCTAATTTAGGCATCCCGTTCTCCCACGAAACCGAAACAAAGCCTTGCCAGCCTGTAACACCCATTGATAAAAAAGCGATTGAAAGCACAAAAACAACAAAAAACTGTATGCCCATAGCTAACCCTTTCCGACGGGGATTTCGGGAGTAATAGTTGGATCGCTGTATTATAGCATATCAGCCATCCATGGTAAAGGCTTCTCTACCCTGAAATTTTCTAAGGTTTTTCATTGCACAAATAGCTAACCTGTGATAAAGTTTTATCATATTGGAGATGAACCGGTAGTGGTGGACCCTGAAACACGTAAACGCCAAGGAGAGTTCAGAGCCGTGAAAATCGTTGGAGTTATCCCCGCTCGTTATGCGTCAAGTCGGTTTCAGGGCAAGGCATTGGTAGATATCCTCGGCAAACCGATGGTGCAGCACGTCTACGAGCGAGCGACCCGTGCCGAAACGCTGGATGCTGTCATCGTTGCAACCGATGACCGGCGGATTCAAGAGGTAGTTGTTGACTTCGGTGGACAGGTGGTTATGACATCGCCAGATTGTCCCACGGGCACTGAAAGGGTTGCAATTGTCGCAGAAACACTCGATTGCGATGTTGTGGCGAATATTCAGGGCGATGAGCCGTTGCTGGAGCCGGTGGTCATCGATCAGATGATTCAACCGTTTCTTGACGACCCCAGTGTAGAAGTCAGTACGTTAAAACAGCGAGTCGAAAATGAAACGGATTATCGAGACCCCAACGTCGTTAAAGTTGTGACCGATCTCCAAGGTTTTGCACTATATTTTTCCAGAGCGTCAACCCCCGGCAATCTCTCGAATCAGTGGCTACAAACCCATCCGAGCTACCGGCATGTGGGGTTGTACGCTTATCGCCGAGAGCGACTCCTTGAGTTTACCCAATGGAAGAGAACGCCGTACGAGAGCACTGAAGGGCTTGAGCAGTTACGCTTCCTCGAGCACGGTGTCCGCATCCGTGTCGTTGAAACAGAACATTCGTTGATTGGGGTTGATGTACCCGCCGATTTAGAGCGGGTGCTTGCAATCTTGAATTCGCGAGGATAACGCAAGCTTCCTGCTTGAACAGTGATATAGGGTAAAAACGATAAGCAGAGAGTCAATAATGACCATGCAAATGCTCTCATTTATGGAAGGGACTCATCAAATACCCGCCTATTTTCAGAAAGTGCTTCAAAGCTGAGGCAAGCTCATGGTACGATCTATAGATTGGCTCAAACAGTCCGAAGCTGAATTTAAGGCCGCAACAGATCTTCTAAACACTAATAATTTTGCGTGGTGCTGTTTCACCGCACAACAATCAGCCGAAAAGTCGATTAAAGCCATTCTGAACCACCTCCAAAGTGATGCGTTAGGGCACAACTTAAACACGCTAATTCAAAACATTGAACAACATTTACAGGTAGATAAAGCCGTCATTAATGCGTGTATCCGATTAAATCGCTTCTACATTCCGACACGTTATCCAGATGCCTTTGCAAGCGGTGTCCCCGCTGAACAATACTTTGATCAAGATGCAAATCAAGCGGTTCAAGATGCAGAGGAGGTGCTCCGCTTTGCGAGAACAATTATCCAACCGCCCACACGTTGAAAAGTTGTGGGAATTCGTAGATCAAGCCCTCAAGCAGAAAGGTGATGAAATTGAATTCATCGTGCTGTATGGCTCTATGGCGAAAGGCAACTGGTCACCCGGTAGCGACTATGATATTCTAATCGGATTGTGTATTGATGATGGGAAACGTTTCATAGATCGGTTCTACGACTATTCGCTGCTCACCTCTGCTCCAATTGATATTTTTGCCTACAGCCAATCCGAACTCGATTTGATGTGCAAGAACTTTCATCTGACCTTATTGGAATCACTGAATCACGGGATTGTTCTGTTTGACCGAGGCCGATGGACGCAAATGCAAGAGCAATTCAAGGAATGGAAGACATCGGGCGTGATTGAACAGATACCCGTGGGGTGGCGGGTTAAGAGAGAACAAGGAAATACCAGAGATAATCAACAGATGAAAGAGCGGTAAAGCTCTTGTCAGCATGAACCGTACAATACGGAAGATACTAGGCGCGGTTCACATATTTAACAGATAGAAGGAGTTGCTATTGAGATGACAAAGTACATCTTCGTAACCGGCGGTGTAATTTCTGGCATCGGAAAGGGAATAACGACAGCATCGCTCGGGCGCTTGCTCATCAATCGCGGATTCAAGGTTATGGTGGTCAAAATTGACCCATACCTCAACTCGGATGCTGGCACGATGAATCCATTTCAACACGGTGAGGTGTTCGTGACGCGGGATGGCGCGGAAACCGATCTCGATCTCGGCAATTACGAGCGATTCTTGGGAATTGACCTCAATCAATACTCAAACTTCACTACTGGTTCAGTCTACAATACGGTCATTGCCAAAGAGCGACGTGGGGATTATTTGGGCGTGACCGTGCAGCTTATTCCGCACATCACCGATGAAATCAAGGAGCGCATCTATCAACTGGGGCACGACAGCGATGCGGAGGTAGTGATTACAGAGATTGGCGGGACCATTGGGGATTTTGAGACACCTCCGTTTGTGGAAGCGATTCGACAGATGGCGGTGGAGGTCGGACGCGAAAATACGATTTTTATTCACGTTTCGTTAATCTATACCCTTCCCAACGGAGAAAGCAAGAGCAAACCGACCCAACACAGCATCCGTACGCTACAAGAGTATGGTATCCAACCCGATCTCTTAATTTGCCGCACAAGTCAACCGATGGAGGAGGGAATACGTCAAAAGATTTCACTCCTCTGTGGGCTTCAGGAGGAGTACATCGTTGAAGGACTTGACACCGACCTCGTTGATGAGATCCCACTGAACTTCGAGCGACAAGGCATGGGGCGTCTGGTGATAAAGCGGCTTGGGTTGGAAGAACGTCCGTCGAACGATGCTGAGTGGGCAAAGATGGTTAATAAACTGAAACACCCCACACACCGGACACAGATAGCAATTGTCGGTAAATATGTCCAAGGTTCTGATACCTATCTTAGTGTAAAGGAAGCCCTCAAGCACGGGGGCATTGCCAACGATTCAGCTGTAGATGTCAAATGGATTGAAAGTGACGACCAAAACTTGGATGAACAGTTTGAGGGAGTTGACGGCATCCTCATTCCCGGAGGTTTTGGCTACCGCGGCATTGAAGGGATGATTGTCGCCTCACGCTATGCACGGGAGCAGCAGATCCCATATTTTGGACTATGCCTCGGTATGCAGTGCATGGTGATCGATGTTGCACGACACATCGCAAAGTTGAAAGGCGCAAACAGTTCTGAGTTTGACGAGGAAACACCCCATCCAGTAATTGATTTGATGTTAGATCAACGACAAAAGACTGATCTCGGTGGCACAATGCGACTTGGACTCTATCCGTGTGTTCTCAAGGAAAACACGAAAAGCTATGAAGCATATCAGCAACCGATTATCTTAGAACGACATCGCCACCGCTATGAATTGAACAACGATTATCGGGAAGCCCTTGAATCCGAAGGATTATGTTTTAGCGGGGTATCGCCCGACGAGAATCTGGTCGAAATCACTGAAGTTGTGGATCATCCGTGGATGGTCGGCTCGCAATTCCATCCTGAATTTCAATCCAAACCGCTTGAGCCGCATCCACTGTTCCGTGACTTTATCCGCGCTGCTTTAAATTACCAGCAGCAGCAATAGCGAATAACACGTAACGAGCAAAGGATTAAAAACTGACCGCTGAGTTGCAGAGGGCGCAGAGCGATTAAAAAAATAATTTGCCTTTCTCTGTGTCTCTGCGGTTTCTTTTACGCATTACGCATCACGTATTAGATGGAGGTCCGTTATGCCTAAAAACTACGCTAAGATGTACTCTCGCGCTTGGTATGGCGACGAGGAGATTACATTGACGTTTCCCGAAAATTGGGAAGTCACAATGGTTGCTCCCAAGGACGCGCCCAAGCTGTCGGATACAGCAATCGAAGCTGCATTCGGTCAACCCATCGGCACACCGCGTATTGAAGAAATGGCGCGCGGCAAAAGCAATGCCGTTATCGTCGTTGATGATCTCAGTCGGCCAACGCCTGCAGCAACGGTTATCCCGCTCCTACTCCGCGAACTGCACCAAGCGGGCATCCCCAAAAACGAAATTCGCTTTGTTGTTGGGCCCGGTTCACATCGTCCGCTCACGGATGAGGAGATCGTAAAAAAAGTGGGGGCTAATATTGCGGCGTCTTATGAAGTAACAAACCACGACTTTATGAGCGGAAATCTCCGGGCACTGGGGAACCTAGATGAGGGTATGCCAATCTATATCAACCCAGTTGTGGCAGACGCTGATTTCAAAATCGGCTTGGGCGGTATTTACCCTCACAAAGCGGTCGGATTTGGTGGTGGGGCAAAGTTGATTGTTCCCGGTGTGTCCGGTTTTTCCACGATGTTTCACTTCCACAATTACTATACGGGACGAGGCCATGCAATCATTGAGAGACAGCACGACAAAACTGATGCACGGGATGTTGCAGAAGAGGCTGCCAGAGTCGTTGGAGTGGATGCCATTGTGAACCTTGTCATCAACAGCAGACGCGAAATAGCCGGTCTATTTGTCGGCGATTTAGTAGAGGCACACCGAGCCGGTGCACGTTTTGCCCTGGAAACCTATGGGACACAGATTCCAGAGGCAGTTCGCCAAGAAACGGATGTGGTCGTGCTAAACTGCTATCCGATTGACTCGGATGCAATTCAAACCACCAAAACATTTTGGGCACGACGGTATTTTAGTGATGTTTACACAATCGCCGTTAACCCTGCAAGTGATGGGTTCTGCTATCACGGACTCTATGATCTATTAGATTATCCACGTTACCTTAGGCGGAGAGCGCGGGAAACCCCGATCGCGTTACCCACACCGAAAATCGAATCTCCAAACCAAGCACTAGTTTGGTCGGAGAATTTCCCTGCAGATGAGTTTTATAAGGACCACCCCGGCGACATCCTCTTCCGTGAGTGGGATATGCTTGTCAATAGGCTCGCGGAGAAGCTGCCTCAGAACGCGAAAGTGGCTGCCTTTCCATGTGCCAGTATCCAAGTATTGGCAGAGGAATAGTTGAGACATAAACTGCGAGCGGTCCAGAGTAGGAGGTAACCAAAGTGGGAGAAAACCGCGTCGAAACAGGGAATCTACTGCGTATGATTGTGGTGGGCAGTGGGCGAGGGAAGTCACATGCACGCAGCTTTCTGGCTCGACCCGACAGGTTTGAATTGGTCGGCTTAGTTGATATTGATGAACCGCGTCTCAAAGCTGCTATTGGCGATCTTGAATTACCGGACCATCTTGCCTATACCTCATATCTAGAGGCGTTGAAACAGTCGAATTGTGACGGTGTTGTTATCGCCACTTGGGCGCGTACGCACGATGAGTTGGTTGAAGCCGCAGTTGAAGCAGACAAGCACGTCATGGTGGAGAAGCCGTTCACGCTACAACTCGCACCCGCCAAACGACTCACCGAGATGGCAGAGGCTCGCGGGCTAAAAATCGTTGTAACGCAACAGTGGCGATACCTGCCCGGACAGCGCACGGTGCGGCGTTTGATGACGGAGGGGGCTTATGGCGAGCCGCAGACCGGACACATGTTCACCTACAAAGCCCGTGGTGGAGAGTATCCCGATTCAGAGCACTCGCAACTCTGGCAGATGACCGTCCACGAAATTGATTCGCTGATTGCGATGGTGAACCGGCGCGTGGTGGAGGTGTTTGGTCATTCTTACCGACCGCCAGAAACGACATGGAACCGCGAATCCACTGCCACTGCTGAAATTACCTTCGACAACGGTGCCCGTTTTGTGATTGTATCGACTTCCGATGCTCGCGTGAACACCGGTGAATTTCGCGCCGAGTGTGAGCATGGCGCAGTTGTCTTGCACAGCCCACAAGGCTTCGGTGGTCCGGAGACTTTGCTGATTGGGAAGAACCGAGCACGTGAGTTGAGTAAGGTGGAGATTGATCCGGACTTCACCGGCTCACGCCAACTTGATCTGCACGTTGCTATTACATTTGCCGACTGGGTGAACGGCGGCCCTGAACCAGAGACCAGTGCCCGCAACAACCTACCGGTCCTCGCCACCTTGAACGCTGTCATAGAATCAGGAGAATCCGGTCGGGCAGTGCGGGTGGAGGTTTAGAGTATTTCTAAAGTCGAGTTGTTCAAGGAGAAATTTGATGAAGGTAACAGGTTCACACCTCATCGTCAAAGCATTACAGGCGGAAGGGATAGACCAGATCTTTACCCTAGCAGGTGATCACACCCTACATCTGATGGACGTTATGGCGGAGGAGGGGTTCAAGTTCATTGATACCCGCCACGAACAAGCTGCAGTGGACATGGCAAATGCGTGGGGACGGATTACCGGCTCCCCCGGGATATCAATGTTTACCTCACCGGGGCATGTGAACGCTATCCCCGGACTGGCGTTGGCGTATCACATGGAATCGCCGGTTATCAATATCACAGGTTCCGCAGCGCAGAACCAACTGGGACAGGGAATCGCGCAGCAAGAGATTGATCAGGTTGGAATGGCAAAACCGATTACGAAGGGGTCATGGTTCATCTCCGATCCGTACCGGATCCCGGAGTATTTCGCCCGCGCTTTCCGCACCGCCTTAGCGGGCAGGCGGGGCCCCATTCACCTGACCATCCCCGTAGATGTCCAAAGTGCTGAGGTGGACGAGAGCCGAGTACATTTTGCCCTACCTGAAGTATACCGTCGCATCGGTCAAGCCATGGGAGATCCAGTCCTTGTAAAAGAAGCGATAGAATTGCTCCAGAGCGCGCAGCGACCTATGGTGGTAGCAGGGAATGCAACCGACTCCGTAAATCGAGAGGATTTAGAGCGGTTCTTGGAGATAACGCAGCTGCCGCTGTTCACCGAGGAGATAGCCCGTGGATGTGTTTCCGACACCCATCCCTACTGCTTCGGATTCGCGGACGGAAGGGCCAACCTTGTTTCACGCCGCTTAGATGAGGCAGACGTTGTACTATTGCTCGGTAAGAAATTGGACTTTACGATCTCCTTCGGTGGACCTCCGACCCTCGCCGCTGATGTGCGTATCATCCAAGTGGATCCATCAGCAGACCAGATTGGTCTCTCACGCGGCGTGGATGTTGGCATTTTGGGAGATGTTGGTGCGGTGGTGAAGCAGTTGGCGCAGGAAGCCGAGGGGTATCAATGGAATGAAAATCCAATCGTTGAAGAACTCAAGGGCACCCGCGATGCCCAAGAACAAGATTTGGATGGTCAGGGAGCGTCGCCATCTACCCCATTACACGCGATGGCCGTTCACAAACATCTGCGTGCCCTGCTGGGTGAGAATGACTGTTTAATCTTCGAGGGCAGCGACTTTTCCTTCTATGGGACCCCCTACTATCCCAGCCTCCGTCCTAGACGCTGGTTCACCAATAGCACGCTCGGAATGATCGGATGGGGCGTATCCTACGGTGTTGGTGCTCAAGCCGCGCTCCCTCAATCTAAAGTAGTGGTACTCACCGGAGATGGTGCCTTCGGGTTCAGCGCGATGGAATTGGATACCGCAGTGCGGCACAACCTGCCCGTAGTCATCGTGATTGGAAACGATAGCGTCTGGGGAATAGACTACCACCAGCAGGTGCAACTCTTCGGAAAGAGCGTCGCAACCGAATTGCTGCCCTCACGTTACGACAAGGTGGCGGAGGCACTCGGTGCACACGGCGAATATGTCGAAGAACTACATCAACTGCCCAGCGCGTTGGAACGCGCCCTCGCCTCAAACAAACCCGCGCTAGTCAACGTGCGGATTCAGGCAAATCCCAGCCCATTGACAGAATACATCATTGAGCGGAAAAGTGCCTTCACCGGAAGTTAGTCATAGGTAAGATTTGCTTCAGGGATTGCTAGGTAAACTTGTTTATCTAGCAATCCCCATTACTACCGGTCAAAGGTCGATTCGTTGGAAAAAACGCTTGATACGCTTACGCCGTTGCGTAATACTCTTGCCAATCCACACCGGCGCGTCCATTCAGATCCCACTCGACCTGTCCATCAATCAACGTCAACTCACACTCTAGTTTCTGATTTCCTACGAAGAGTGCCCTTCTGACATCAAGAAAACCGAATTCACCCTCATTTAATTTGAGCACAGCGACATCCGCCACCGCGCCAACGCTCAAGTGACCATATTCCGGGCGATTAATCATTTCTGCCGGGGTAATCGTTGACATTTTGATAACGTCAAACAGAGAAACGCCTATATTCAGAATCTTTGACATCGTTGTTGCCATGTCTTTCATCCCAGCGTTCATGCTGCCGGTGTGAAGGTCTGTCGAAATTGAATCCGGTATCCACCCCTGTTCAATAGCGGGTATTGCATGATTCCATACAAAACTTCCAGCCCCGTGTCCCACATCAAATTTGACACCGCGCTCACGCGCTTCAGCGAAGTACGGCTGTAACTTTCCCTTTTCATCGAACATCGGTATAGCGGCTTGGTACATGTGAGTGCTAATGTCGCCGGGACCTATATGCTCAAGTATCATCTCCGGGTAGGGACGCTCCGGACGAAATGCGCCAAAATCGATCATCGCTAGTAAGTTCGTCAATCTCGCAGCTTCCACAGCACGGTCAACCCCAAGCCATTCAGGACCTGCGTAATGTGCGGTTTTAATCCCCACAACGATATCGGGATAGCGTTCAGCGACTTTCGCCGTTGCTTCGGGCTCCATATCCGGTACATTCTGCTCGATAGCCCCGCCCCCCATGCCGTGTCCCACAATGTTGAGCAGCGCAAAAACACGGGTTTTCGCTCGGTCGATGACGCGGTCTTTGAAATCGGGGAAGTTTCGCCATCCTGAGCTCCCGACATCAAGAACCGTGGTCACGCCTGTGCGAAAATTGTATCCATCGGGATACAAGGAATTGTCACCGCAATAGGCATTTCGCTGACCAGTACCGGCGTAAGCGTGAACATGGATATCGAGTAAGCCGGGCGTGACATAGAGTCCATCGACATGGACCACCTTTTCTCCTTCAGCTTCCGGGATATTTTCCGCCACACGGGCGATCTTCCCATCTGCAATTCCAACATCCATCGTCTGATCGATGTTGTTCTTGGGGTCAATAACGTGCCCCCCTTTGAGTAACAGATCGAAACTATTTTGTGTTGTTTCACCCATTAGATTCCTCCATTTCTGAATATAGAATTTTTAGGATTCTCCCCTAATATTGCAACCGTATAAAAACTATTCCTCATCGGTAGCAGTAGCATCTTCGGATGGACTAAAGACCCCCTTTTCTACCAAGTATTGAAGTAAATCCGGGAGATCGTTTTTGGGTACTTCTTTTATGGTTATATCCCCAATTTTCGTCGGCAGCACAAATCGTAAAGTGTTACCCCGCCGCTTTTTATCATGTAACATCGGTTGAAGCAGCGGATCTATCGAAACACCTAACGCATCGGTCGGCAAGCCAATCCTAGATAATAACTCCGATTGTCTCTCAGCATCTGCAGCAGGGAGAATTTCCGTTTTGACTGCAAGATATGAGGCAGCAACCATGCCCACGGAAACCGCTTCGCCGTGTAAATATCTGTGGTAAAGTGATTCCAAGGCATGTCCGATCGTGTGCCCATAATTTAGAATAGCCCGGCGATCCGTCCGTTCTTCTGGATCTTCCTCCACAACTGCAATTTTATGTTCACAACACCTTCTAACCAGCTGTTCTAAAACATCGGGATCTTTCGCGATGATGTTCTCTACGTTAGCCTCTAGATAGTTAAACAGCTCACCGTCCATAATCACAGCGTACTTAACTACCTCGGCAAGACCCGCTCTTAACTCTCTCGCGCTGAGTGTTTGTAGAAAGCTAGCATCAATGAAAATAATTTTTGGGTGGTAAAACCCGCCGACTATATTTTTAACTCTAGCCAGATTAATGGCGACCTTTCCTCCAAGACTGCTATCCGCTTGAGCGATGAGCGTGGTGGGAATATGCACCAACGGAAGCCCACGCAGAAACGTACTCGCAGCAAATCCAGCCAGATCGCCGATGACGCCGCCGCCCATTGCGATAATCACGGATTGTCTATCCAACTGATGCTCCGCGAAAAAATCGTACAACATCCCAAGACCCCAATAGGATTTTGTTCTTTCCCCTTCCGGGATCGCTTCGACGATCAGATCTACTCCTATATTTGCGAGGTTCTCAGAAATCTGGGAGATTTTGGCAGCATGAACCTCTTCAATGGTTTGATTGGTCACCAATAACGCCTGAGAACAACGCGGCAGATGTTCCTTGAAGAGCGTCCCAAATTCAGGAATAATATCGGTTCCAATATAAATAGGATATCTGATTTTTTCGTCTATTATCGTCCAGATAGGTTCGGTTCTATTTTTCGTTGAGTCCATAATCTCCGACCACATACTATTAAGAGTTTATCCGAAAATGAGACAGAAAATCTAACACAATGTCGCTAAACCGCTATGACGCAAGGCGAGATAACGTGAAAACGAGACAAGTCACCTTCCGGTTTTCTGTTTTTTTATTGTATCCTTGCGCCTTTGCGTTAAATCTAGCTAACACCCAATACTTTCAAAATCCTACCCATCCGTGAACCTGAACGGTTCTGAAACAGTGTCAAGTGTTTCTCGCACCGAATCGTCAAGTGTCCAACCGACCGCACCGATGTTATCGTTCAGGTGCTCGATTGTGTCTCCACCGGTGATTGCGACTGTAATTTCTGGGTGAGATAGAACCCAAGCGAGTGCCAATTGTGCAGGTGTCACCCCTAATTCTCCCGCAAGTTTAATCACAGTTAATATAACCTGACTCGCAGCACCTTGTACTGCCGATGGAAATTGATCCCGCAGCCGTGTTGCCCAGAGCGTTCCTTCCGGCGCAGGACGATCGGGTGAATAGATGCCGCTTAAAAGTCCCACTGCCAACGGACTGTATACCATGACCCCCAACCCTTGGTCCCGTACAAGTGCGAACATTTCGCCCTCAAGCTGCCGGGTCAGCAGATTGTATTGATTCTGGACGCACATATACGGCGTTGCATTGTACCGGTCCGCGACCCACAAACCCTTGCAGACCTGCCATGCCGCATAGTTACAACAACCGACGTAACGGACTTTGCCCGATCGAACCAAATCATCCAACGCCCGAATCGTCTCCTCAAGGGGGGTGGATTCATCGAATGTATGAACGAGGTAGACATCGATGTGGTCTGTGTCTAAGCGAGTCAGCGATTTTTCGACTTCGCGCATGATGTGGTATCTGGATAACCCTATGTCGTTTGGTCCATCGCCTATTTGGCTGGCAACCTTTGAGGTAATTACAACATCATCGCGTTTGCCCTTCAGTGCTTTCCCCAGAATAACTTCTGAACGACCGATGTTGGCACGATCGTCCATTGTTCCGTATACGTTGGCGCAGTCAATCAGGTTAATCCCCTGATCAATCGTGTGTTCGATAACTCGCTGTGCCTCGGCTTCATCGCCCTGTCCTCTGAACCCTAAACCGAGTGCCAATCGACTCACTTGGACGCCAGCATTTCCAAAGTTTACATATTCCATAACTTTTTTGCCTTTCTAGCCGAGTTATTCTGCGTCTCGCAATAACTCCAACTTTTGTTGGACAGCTTCAAATAGCAGCGGTGCTGCGTTACCACAAGACAACACACGGAATCCACGTTTTATCGCCTCGATTCCATCGTCCAAGCCGCGGGTCGGATAGCCGACAGCGATACCTTCTCGCGCTGCAGCAGCGAGCACCTTCTCAGAGGCTTCGGCGACTTTCGCGTGCAACGGCTGACCCGGTACTCCCAACGAAGCCGCTAGGTCGCTTGTCCCTACGTTCAGAACATCAATGCCTTCGACCTCCACGATTTCGTCGATATTGTTAATTGCTTCGGCATCCTCAATCATCAATGAAACCGAAATCTCGTTGTTAATATTGGCATAGTAATCTGCCGACGACACCGCCCCAAACTTGATACCTCGACTGGGACCGACACCACGTTTGCCCTGTGGTGGGTAGTATGCACCATCCACTACATGCTGTGCCTCTTCTGCGGTGCGAATGTGCGGAACAAGCACTCCCATTGCGCCAAGATCGAGCGCACGCATAATCCGCGCTTCATCGTTCTCATGGACGCGAACAATCGGCGTAGTATCCGCAGCGTAAGCAGCAAGAACCATCCGTTCTATCTCTGTCCACCCCATTGAACCGTGTTCCGCATCAATCAGGACATAATCAACACCAGCATATCCCATCACTTCAACAAGCCCCGGCTCAGGAAGGCGCACACCGCCGCTTAACACCAATCCGCCGGCTGCTAATTTTTGCTTCAACTTATTCGTTCTGATACTCATAATTAAATCTCCTTTGTGCGAATAAATCAACGAACTTTTGCACTCGTAGTGAGAATGTAGGAAATTGAATGCAAAGGCGCGCAGTTGCTATGACGCAAGTTTTTTATAATTTTTCTTTGCGTCAGCGCGTCATTGTGTTAGATCTTCTTTCACACTGTCATTTTTGATCTGGTATTGACTATGGGAGACGCTCTTCCCGCAACCGTTGAACTTCAGCCTCTGTCTCCTCGCTACGTACCGGCGTTGGTCCCCAATGGTCAACGGTGCTCTGACCCGGTTCATCGCTCACGGTCACAATAGCATCCGATCTGTCTCGAACTTCGGGCTTCAACCGTGTACCGATCCCCGGCCGTTGCGGCGCGTGGAGGAAGCCATCATGGATGTCGAGGTTTGGGTCAACGAATTCATTATACCAACCTTTATAAAAAGCCGGCACATGCTCCTGTATCATGGCGTTTGCAGAACTCATACAGATGTGGGCGCAGGCAAAGATGTTCACGGGGCCCGTGGCATCGTGCGGTGCAAAGGGCACCTGATGTGCCGAGGCAAAGATGGCGACCTTGTGTGTCTCCGAAACGCCGCCTGTCCAGATTAAATCCGGCATAACGATACGGGCGGAGCCGTTTTCAATGAACAATCGAAGCTGCCACCGGCTGAGGAGGCGTTCGGAGATACAGACTGGCGTTTTCGTCGATTCTTGGAGTCGTAGAAGAGCTTCTGGGTTGAGCAGCGGCATCAGATCTTCCTGCCACATCATGTCGTACGGTTCCATCGCTTGTGCAATCCGAATCGCTACGGGCAGTGCCCACTTGCCGTGACCATCGTTGGCAATCTGCATTTCCAAGCCAACTGTATCCCGTATCTCGCGGATCGGCTTGAGTGCTCGGTCAAGGTCTTTTGGCGAGAGGAACTGGCCATCACTCGCAATCGCTAGTGGGATAGTGGGTCCGCCCTTAATTGCGGTGATGCCTTCATCTAGCAGCTGTTTTGCTGCCTCGCCTGCCCCCTCGTAAGGCATTGAAGTGGCATAGACACGGACGCGCTTGCGAACCGCCCCACCGAGGAGCTCATAGACCGGCAATCCAACCGCTTGACCCTTTATGTCCCAGAGAGCGATGTCGAGTGCCGAAATCGATCGCATCTCTGCTCCACCATACCCGGCATGGTCGGATAGGCGGAACATCGCTTCCCAGTGACGCTCAATCTCGAACGGATCACGGCCAATGAGGAGCGGTCCGAAAAAGTCGTGAATCGCTGCCGCAACTACCGATGGGGCATAGAAGGTCTCCCCCAAACCGACAATACCAGAGTCAGTGTGGACGTGGACCCAGATGTTGTGTGGCTGGGATTTAACACGGATGGTTTCAATCTGTGTAATCTTCATCGTTTCTCCTTGGCGAATTTTTTCTTTTAGGGTGAGAGTAGGTCAATCTTTGGCTGCATGATATTTTCTGGTGAAAGGCACACACTCCAGATTCAAATCTTTCCAGTAGTATTGGTACTTGTCTGATTTCCAATCTTTATAGATTTCGTCCCACGACATTCGATTGAAGTGTGGCAGGAGTGACCCCTCCGTAATCGGTTGAGATTGACCTTGATAGCGATAATCAACAGAAAGACGGAGACGGTCTTTCGTTTGATTGGGGAGTGCCTTATGGACGGTGAGACTTTGGAACAGCAAAAAGTCACCAATTTGATAATCCGCCGAGACCCATGAGAGATTTAAGTGGTCGGTTTCCACACCCAAGCCACCTGCACCGTCAGCCCGTTTCGTCGGTAGAACGTTAAACTTATGAGACCCCGCGAGCACCACCAAGCCGCCGAAATATTGTGGACAATCACCCAAAGGAATCCAAGCAGTATAGGTCTCCTCCGTGCCTTGGATATGGATATAGTCTTGGTGAGCCGGTGTCGTATACCTTATATTTTCGGGAAACATAATTCGCCCGATATTTCGCGGATGGGGGAGTGTCGGTTCGTCAAACAGCTTGTCACAGGCATCAAGGAGGGAGGGATAGTGAGCAAAGGCGTGAAAAGATTCCAAACTTTGAAAATCGTCGAGGATGGGCCAGTATTCTTCTTGCCCTTCCCGGTATGGACCTCCGTTTCGGATGCCATCCATCAAATCTGTTCCTTCCTTAATCCAACCGTGCTTATCGCAGATTTCAAGAAAATCTCGACGGAGTTGAAGAACCGTGTCGGGGTCAATCAGATTCCGAAAAAAAAGATATCCGTCTCGTTTCGCGCGATCCCGTAGCATATCGGGTTGATCGAGCACGTCATTCGATTCGACAAAGGGGTTAATTTCAGTTGGCATAGGGTGCCTCGTCAATTGGAATTGTTACAAGTTGAGCGCAGCAAAATTTCCCGATTCTATCGGGGTTCGTTCCGAACAAACTGAGTCGGAACCAATCCATCGGGGCTGGGTAAAGCGCACATATTATACAGCCTAGCCAAAAGCGTGTCAATCGGTAAGTCGCAAGAATTAGGGGCATTTGATTCCCCTGTAGGAGGGATCTCCGAATCCCGACACCTCACTCATAGGATTGGTCTCTCACTCTCTATATTGGAGCGTTGACATTTCCTACCAAATATGATACATTTGACGCATATCAGCAGTCGAAACAATCGCCCTTCTTTACAAGAGAGGAGATTAGCATGTACGTTGCGGTGACGGGAGCCACAGGGTTTGTCGGATCGTATGCGGTCAGGTCACTTGTCGAGGCGGGACACCGTATCCGCGTGCTTGTGCGACCGGCAAGAAATGCTTCTTGGCTTGAGGATTTGGGAATCGAGATATGCAGAGGAGAAATGACCGATGAAGACGCACTATATGCATTCGTTGAGGGAGCAGATGTCGTCATCCACACTGCCTATGATTCCACGGCAGAGGGTCAACAGCTCGAATATCTTCGTTCCAATATCTTCGGATCGCTAACACTGCTTGAGCTATCTCGCCTTGTCGGCGTTCGTCAGTTCATTTGCACGACAAGCACCTACCTCCTCCGCTCCGATGTTTATACACCGGCGGATGTGTGTCAGACGCCGATTGCAGAGGATTCACCGCTGGTTTCTTCTCGGAATACCTACGTCATGCACAACACTGTCTTAGAATCAGCATGTCTGACGTACTATGCACAGTTCGGACTGAACACGACTGCTTTCCGTTGTGCGTGGATATATGGTCTTCATCCCAATTTGGAGAAGACTGTTTGGCGTGACATCTTTGAGACAGTCCAAAAAGGTAAAAAATACGAAAGCACATTCGGCTGCGATGTTGTCGCTGTCGATGATGTTGCAAGGGCACTGACAGCAGCGGTGGATACCCCCGCGGCATTTGGTCAAATCTTCAACTTGTGTGACATGTTTGTGTATAACCAAGAATTGGCGCAGCTGGCACGCGAGGTGACCGGGGGTCAAGCCGAAATCGTTCAATCCAAACTCCCAAAGTCTGCAGCGATAGGCTCCGAGGGAGTAAAAAAGTTGGGCGTAGATGTCCATCAAGGATTGGCTGGCATCCGTGCTTATTTTGAAGTGCTGCACCGGTTACTTTGAACCCCGACCGACCTGTCCCGATCCATCGGGGAACATCGGGGTTGATTTAGCACCTATCCAATACAGCATCAGCTGAAAATGACTACTCCATTAAAAAACGATACGATCACTGCTATCAGCGGCATCAAAGTTGGACATGCAACGAATGAAAAGGCGCGCACAGGTTGTACGGTGATTCTTTGTGGGGCCGGAGCCGTTGCTGGCGTTGATGTCCGAGGGGCTGCCCCCGGCACCAGAGAGACCGATGCAATCCGTCCGGGGGGATTGGTGGAGAAAGTCCACGCGGTTTTACTGACGGGCGGCAGCGCATTTGGATTGGATGCAGCGGGTGGAGTGATGCAGTTTCTTGAGGAGCGCAGCATTGGATTCCCGGCAGGACCAGTACGTGTGCCAATTGTACCCAGTGCTGTCATCTTCGATCTCAGTGTTGGCGATCCGAAGGTGCGTCCGGACCGGGAGATGGGCTATCGTGCCTGTATGAACGCTACTAGTGCTCAGGTCCCGGTAGGACAGGTAGGTGCTGGGACAGGCGCAACAGTTGGGAAAGGACCAGGACTTCAGCCATCAAACGGTGGTGTCGGATCAGCGTGTCGAGCGTTGAAGTCAGGACTGGTCGTCGGGGCGATTGTCGTTGTCAATGCGGTCGGAAATATCATTAATCCAACGACAGGAAAGATTGTGGCAGGTGCAAAGCACCCGGAAACGGGGGAGTTTGTGGATATTGTGGAGCAGTTATCTGAACAGGGGGAGAGGAATCTATTTCAAACGCCTAATACAAACACAACCATCGGTGTCGTCGGAACAAACGCTGCCCTTTCCCCAACAGAAGTTACGAAAGTTGCACAGATAGCGCATGACGGTTTAGCGCGGACAATTCGCCCGGTGCATACCATGTCCGATGGCGATACAATTTTCGCGCTTTCGGTCCCGATACATCGGGACGCACCGGTCAATACCGTTGGTATTATCGGAGCGGAGGTTATGGCAGAGGCGGTCTGTCGTGCTGTGAGACCTGAGATAGTATGTAATCACTAACTCTCATATCCATATTTCTGCCGTGCAGGGAGTGGTTCGCGTAGAAGACGTGATTTCAGCTGCCTGACGGTTTGGCGAAGTGAACCTCTAATGCCTTTCGATTCTTGCAAAATCTCAATTTGCTCTGCATGCCGCTCAACCTGTCGACTTAAATGTATAATAATCGTTTGAGCGCGTTTGCTTGATTCTTCGGAGGCAGCTTGCATCTGCTCAATCATAGCATCTGATCGATTGATTTCCGATTCCATGCGATCTTCTAGACGTTCAATTTGGGTGTAGAGGTACTGATTTTCGTCCGTCAATTTCTCAATTCGCGCATCTTTCTCGCGGATGAGCATCTGCAAATGGGCGAGTTCGTTGGCTCCCAGCGGAGACTGATGTGCCAGATCACTTGGACTTGATATTGGCATAATTTGTAGCGTTCCTGTTGATTTAATTAGGGTTTCAGCGATTGCCATCGTGTACTCCTTTTCCACAGTTTACATTTTATAGTGAATTCAAAAAATAAACAAACACTTGGGCCCTCCGGTAGGTGCGGTTTCCTAACCGCACCGCATCGGCACAGTTGGAAACAGTGCCTACCCAACGGGAGGTTGGAGTGTCCCATTAATTCTAAGGTCCACTATAATTTTTAATTTTGTATCGCTGGATATTTATCGTAGCTATAATGATAACGTGCTTGCTGAAGAATCTGTTTCAATTCCTGATCCCGACGTTTCATAATCTATAGATCATAGAAACAACAAGGAGGCACGATAAATCTGCACAAACAAAAGGGAACAATATGACCTCAAAACTCACTCCAAAAGATTTAATTCTTTCTCCTGATGACCTCTCGCCCGAAGTGATTGATCAGATCCTTGGACCGTATGGTTTTCAGGATGTTCGCAGTGTAAATCAACGACTCAACAACTTAGCAGATATTCCCCCATATCGCGAAGCGTTTGCCGAAATTGTCAGCCATTTGTTGAGCGCATCGGCGGATTCGCCGGACCCGGATGCAGCACTGAATAATTTTGAGCGTTTTACCAACGCGACATTTGATCGACTTTGGCTCTATCGCCTGTTGCATGATGCTCCTTTCCTTCTAAGAATATTATCAACCTGTTTTGGATCTAGTATCTATTTCTCAGATATTCTGATACGGAATCCTGAGTACTTTTACGACCTCATGGATGCTGGGATGATGGGCGACCCGAAGGACCGCGAAACGATGTATGGCGAACTATCCCAAGCAGTGCAGCCGTTTGATCTGGCAGAACAGAAGTTGAACGCGATTCGCGGCTATAAGCGGAAGGAGAGCTTACGACTGGGACTGCGCGATCTGCTAGGCGACGCCGATCTTGAAACAACAACGCGGGAGTTGACAAACCTCGCGGAGGCGGCACTCCAAGTCTGCTATGAAATCGGTACAAATGAACTTACCCCAAAAATGGGGGCACCTTGGGGTCAACTCCCCAGTGGCGAAAAGGCCCCGAGCACACTCACTGTAATAGCGATGGGTAAGTTTGGGGGCTATGAGCTCAACTTCAGCTCGGATATCGATGTAATGTTTGTCTACTCACACGATGGGATAACCGATCAAGGCGTTGAGAATCAGGAATACTTTGCTAAACTTTGTGAGTTCATCATCAACGGAATGAGTCAAGTCACCAAAGCAGGCTATGTCTTCCGTGTTGATGTTCGTTTGCGCCCTGAGAGCCGGGCGGGCGTGATTGCCCGCTCCATTGACAGCTACGAAGCTTATTATGAGGGATGGGGCGAAATTTGGGAACGCCAAGCGTTAATCAAAGCCCGTCCCGTTGCCGGTGACCTCAAATTAGGGGAACAGTTTATTCGTACTATTCAGCCCTTTGTCTATCGTCGATACCTTGATGAATCCTCCATCACGGAGATAAAATTGGATGTTCGCCAGACGAAAGCACGGATTGAAAGTCAAATCCGGGAGCAGGGCGATGACGTGATGACACACGTTAAACTCGGTATCGGCGGCATTCGTGATATCGAGTTTACCCTCCAATGCCTCCAACTCATCCACGGGGGGGCCACCCCAGCGTTACGGAATTACAACTCGCTGCAAACTATCGATCTGTTGTATCGCCATGGGGTACTTGATCAGATGGACCGGGATATCCTCGCCGATGCCTACCGTTTCCTGCGGACAGTTGAGCACCGTATCCAGATGCTAGCCGATTTGCAGCGCTATTCCCTTCCCTCAAAGGAACCGGAACTAATCAAACTCGCTAAGCGGATTGGGTATCAAGATAGCGAAGCGAGTTCTGCTTTAGAAGCGTTTGAGATGGACTATACGCTACATACAGATGCAGTTCGATCGATTTTTAGCAAGGTTTTAACACCGCCGGTTTCAGATGGCGAAGTAGATATAGAAGCCGTGCTCATCGCCACTGAGCCAAGGGTGATGCGTGACCTCCTAGGGCCTGTTGGGTTCGCTGATGTGCGAGAAGCTCATCAACGGTTGAAGCGAATGACAGAAGGGCCCGATGGTGTGCGATTTTCCCCGCATGTCCGCCGATTATTTGTCGATCTTGCACCGACACTGCTGCGTTTGTTGAGTGAATCCCCCGATCCTGATACGGCACTTCATTACATCGAAACCTTCGCAAGCAAAGTAGGAGCGCGTAGTTCACACTACGCACTATTCAATGAACATCCCTCCACCCTTGAGTTATTAACTAGGCTATGTGGAACCAGTCGTTTCTTAGCTGAGTTACTCACCGGTCAGCCAGAATCCTTCGATGTGTTGACCGCCCCGGCAGTGATGGACCATCCCAAGACAGCATCCGAAATCTGTATGGAGGCACTTCAGGAAATCGCAGATGGAACACAGGACCGGGTATTTCAGGCATTAAGACGGTATAAAAACAGCGAAATCCTGCGTATCGGTATGCGGAATATTCTGGGACAGGCAAACCTGTGGGCTACGACGACTGAACTCTCCGATCTTGCGGAGGGGACCTTGCAGGCAATGTATTCCCATATCAACGCGGAATTGCAAATTGAATACGGGACGCCGCTGGACAGAGGTAGCAGTCAGAAGCAAACGACTTCTACCGATGAAAAGACAGACGTGAATCTGTCTTTAGCAAAATTTACCGTGATCGGCATGGGGAAATTCGGTGGGCGGGAACTCAATTTCAGCGCGGATCTCGATTTGATGTTTGTCTACTCCGCTGAAGGCGAAACAACGCAAGGCATGTCCAACGCCGATTATTTTAGCAGACTCGGATTGGAACTAGTCAATCGGATGAAGGGGAATACGGGAGGCGGTGGAATCTATGAGCTCGATCTGCGCCTTCGCCCATTTGGTTCAAGTGGATCGATTGCATTGTCTCTAGAAGGCTACCAGAATTACTACGAAAAAGACGCGGAGACATGGGAGCGTCAGGCACTAATCCGTGCCCGCCCCGTTGCTGGGGATATCGAATTAGGCCGAGAGTTTATTAAACAAGCATATACCTTTGCCTATGGTCAACCGCTGACCGCTGAACAGACCGCACATATTATCCACAATCGGCAGCGCAAAGAAGCGCAAACGACGCGTTCAACGTTTACTTCAGCTACCGCACGCCGCCGAAGACGCAGAAGAAAACAGCAGATCGATGTGAAATCTGGATACGGAGGACTCATCGATATCGAATTTATCGCTCAAACGCTCCAGTTAATGCACGGTACGACACACCCACAAGTGAGGGTGCAGAACACTGTTGAGGCGATTCACCGGCTGCATGAAGTTGAGGCTTTGGACCGAAATCAACGGGAACAGCTGCTCCTTGCGTATGAATTTCTAAGGAATGTGGAAAACAGCTTGCGAATCGTTCATGACCGACCGTTGGACGCCCTACCGGATAAAGCTCTTGAGTTGGAGCAGCTCGCTAAGCGCCTCGGCTACGAAGATGGGACACAGCGGTTTTTGAAGGACTACCATTGGTGCACGGAAACCACACGGACGTTGTTTAATCAGGTACTGAACCCCCAGTAATTTGACGACTAGTCTCTCAAAATAATCCACGCGCTGCTCCCCCATCCACTGACATCACTTGTCCTGTGATGTTCCCGGCGTGATCGCTGCATAGAAAAGCGACAAGTGCACCCAGCTCCTCCGCCTCGCCCATCCGACCAATGACGGAGGCTTGACCTGTCTCTGACTCAACCTCTGCATAGGTTCTATTCTGTGCTGCCGCTGCCCGTTTTATTAGTTCTTCGCCGAGCGGTGTCCGAAACGGTCCAGGACAGACGGTATTGACTAGAATTCCTGCATGACCTAGTTCGTTAGCGAGCGACTTGCTCAACGCTGCCACGCCTGCGCGAAAAACGCTGGAGATCAGGTAAGGTGTACCGGGTTCTCTGACGGCAATACTAGTGATGTGCACGATACGTCCCCAATGCACCTGCTGCATGTGAGGGATGACCAACCGGCAGAGTCGAATCACCGGGAGCAAAACACCTTCATAGCCACCCTGCCAATCTACATCCGCTAAATCTGAGAAAGTGCCCATCTGCGGGTGTCCAACGTTGGTAACGAGAATATCAACGGTCCCAAATTCGTCCACACTCTTTTCTACAAGTCGTTCAATGTCTCCTTCTCTCGTGAGATCACAAACGATGGGCAACACCCGTGAGCCACTTTCGGCGCGTATTGTTGCCGCTGCTTCATTGAGTTCTTGCTCATTACGTGCACAAATAACCATGTGCACACCTTCGCGAGCCAACGCCATTGCGCTCGCTCTCCCTAAACCCTTGCTCGCCGCACAGACGATGGCAACCTTTTGACTCAATCCCATGTCCATGGCTGTAGCCTCCTTTCATGTCCGTTTACGCTTGAGTATAGCGCAAAATGCCGTATGAATCAAGTGCCAAAAACATCAAGAGGCAATTGATCAATTCCCAAAAACATGATACGATTAACGAATTGAGAGGATTTTCATATTAATTAGGGAGGCATTGGCATGGCAGGACAGGTAGAAGATAAAGTTGCTCTGGTAACAGGTGGAAGTTCGGGGATCGGTCGGGCAACTGCCCTGATGTTGGCAAGCGAAGGAGCAAAGGTCGTCGTTGCCGATCTCAATGTTTCGGGTGGTGAACAGACCGCGCACCTGATTCAGAGTGCCGGTGGAGAGGGGGTCTTTGTGGAGGCAGATGTATCAAAGGCTAACTCAGTTGAAGCGATGATCAACAGGACAGTCGAGAACTACGGTCGCTTGGACTGTGCCTTCAATAACGCTGGTGTCGGCAGAGGTGGCAGCACAGTGGACTGTACAGAAGAGGACTGGGAATTTACCATCAAAGTCAATCTCACAGGTGTCTGGCTGTGCATGAAGTACGAAATCGCTCAGATGCTCAAACAATCCAGCGGTGCCATCGTCAATACCGCGTCTGCATACGGACTTGCTGCTGCTGGAGGAACACCGGCGTATGTTGCAAGCAAGCACGGTGTCGTCGGGTTAACCAAAGCGACTGCGATGGAATATGCCCCTGAGAACATTCGGGTCAATGCGGTATGTCCGGGCCACATCAACACGCCAATGATAGAAAGGGGAATGAACGATCCTGAAAGCAAAGCGCGGATGCTTGCGAGGCATCCAATCGGACGAATAGGGGATCCAGAAGATGTCGCCCAAGCGGTGATGTGGCTGTTATCGGATGCGGCTTCTTTTGTTACCGGGCACGCTATGTCTGTGGATGGTGGTTGGGTTGCAAGATAACTATGAATGAGATAGAGGGCGTATGCGCTGAGTTTTTCATTCATTATAGCACCCAAATCACCGACAACTGGACAGAAAAGTAAGCTTGCACTTTGATGGTTGTCCTAACGATGGGGAAAGTGATATAATGGAAAAGTGCATTAACCACAAATCCCAAGGAGTTATGTATGGCAGACAAAAATTGTATTACCGTTACAGTCAATGCAGGTGAACACAATCGAGATGCTTGTCCGGTTAGCGTTGACATGAATAACCCCCAAGCCGAAGCACTCACGGATGGATCAGCCACCCTTACGGATCAGGCGAGCGGCGCAGCCATCCCCGCTGACCTCAACAGTGACAGCAAAACCACGACACTCTCATGGATTCTGGATGGGCTCAAATCCCATCAGGAACGGTCTTATATCCTCTCATCGGGAAATGTTGGGGGCAGGGGCGGTGTTGCGTTCAGTGAACACGACAATGCTATTGACGTGACAATCGACGGCAGGGCGTTCACAACCTTCCGCTATGGAACAGATGGGTTTCGTCCTTACTTCTTTCCAGTCTTAGGTCCGGGTGGACATCTAGTAACCCGTGGCGAAACCAGTGAAGACTCCAGCGACCACGTCCATCACCGATCACTATACGTCGCCTACGGTGAGGTCAACGATGTGGATGTATGGGCAGAGGGCGAAAATTCTGGCAGAGTGGTGCATCAATCCTTCACGGATAAAAGCGGAGGAGCGACGGTCGGCAAAATCTATACCGAAAACGATTGGGTGAACAAGGCGGGCGAAAAGTTGATGTCAGACCGACAGCACTTCCGCATCTATAACACCCCTGAGACGGGAACCATTATCGATCTGGATTTGACCTTTATCGCTTCTGCAGGAGATGTCCACTTCGGCGACACCAAAGAGGGCGGGATTATATCCGTTCGCGTCAATCCGTCGATGAACGCATCCAATGGCGGAAAGATTGAGAACGCTTACGGCGGGCTTAACGAAGGCGAAACGTGGGGCAAGCGTGCACAGTGGTGCGACTACTCAGGGACCGTCGAAGGAACACTTGTTGGGATCGCCGTATTTGATCATACTTCCAACCCGCGCTATCCGACATATTGGCATGTCCGCAACTATGGCTTGATGACAACAAACATTTTTGGGACCGGCACCTTTGAAGGCGATCCAGGTAAGGATGGTTCCTACATAATGAAAAGCGGTGAGGAGATGAATTTCCGTTTCCGCGTACTTATCCACGCCGGCGACGCTGCAGCGGGGCAGGTTGCACAAAAATATCACGATTTCATCAATCCACCAACGGTGACGATTTCATAACCGCATCGCGCAACGTCCTTAGACCAATTTACCAAACATTGTAGTAAACAGGATTGGTATTTGAAACCGAGTTTTTTCGGAAAAACTCGGTTTCTTTGCACTATTCCTTAACATCAGAGTCACGTTTTACTGATCTGCCCATGAATTATGCCAGATTAGTTCGTTTTGCTGTGAATCGTTCAACAAATCACCAATCGTCAGCGAATTAAAATAGTCCTCCGGCAGGACATTCTTTTTGCCATTAAATGTTGAACCGTCAGGCATAAAGGCACACGTCATCGCACGGCGTGGTCGAGTTGTCATGTTTGGTCCCGCGGCATGAGCGGTGAGACCATTGTGCCAAACAATTGATCCAGCAGGGCATGGACACGCCTGCGGCTCAATCTCTCGCCATTCGGGATACACTTTGAACAATCCCCCCAAATTCTCTCCAATGCCGACATTCTCGAATCGTGCAACCCGATGCACGCCGGGCAGATACCAGAGACAGCCGTTGGCAAGCGTTATATCGTCTAGTGCCATCCACAAAGATAGGGCATCGCGGGAGCTGAACGACCAATAGGGTACATCCAGATGCCAAGCGGTGGGATTCCCGTGGGGTGGCTTGATCAACGCTTGGTCATGCCAGATACGGATGCCTTCTACACCCGCTAACGTCGTTGCCATTCGTCCAATCCGCGGATCACAGATAAGCTTGTGCATACCTTCGTGCGTATCCGCAAGCCTCAAGCACTGTGTAAAAACCCTCGCGTAAAAAGCGTCTGGATCCATCTGATTTGTCAAAAAATCTACAGCACCCCCCAGACGCTCCGCAACGGATTCCTCAGTACATCGGTGCCACTCTTCCAACTCGTCCGCATCGAGAAAATCCTCAATGACCAGAAAACCGTTGGTTTGATAGAATTCGATCTGTTCTTCTGTGAGTTCATCATGCATTGCCGCTTGTTCCTCCTCTGTCAGCGATTCTCAATCTTACCAACCCACCATTATCCCGTTCCACCCTTCACACTCCAGACAGCGCCGGTAGTGTAGGTATTGCGTTCCGAACAGAGAAACTCAATGACTTCCGCCAACTCCTCCGCGTCTGAGTACCGCCCGACTGGGGTTCCCGGGTTGGCGAGGTGTTCAGCGGAAAAGCGCGGGACAACCATCTCCGTAAGGGCGCGTCCCGGCTCCACACCGTTCACAAATACCCCCTGTTTAGGATACGCATTGCCAAGTGCTCCGATAAACGAGAATACCGCTCCTTTAGAGACACCATACGGCACCTGGTTCGTTGCACCGTGCCGTGCTCCGGAAGATATTGTCACACACCGTCCCCAGTTTCGTTCCAACATGTGAGGGATAGCTGCCTGATGTGCGTAGTAAACGCCGTAGATATTAATCCGCATAACTTTATCGAACTGCTCAACAGATTGGGCATGGAACGGTGCCTCTATCCCCAAAATCCCAGCGCAGCAGACGAGAATGTCCAAGCGTCCGAAGGTTTCGACCGTTTGATCAACCATTGATTGAACGGCAACAAGATCAGTCACGTCTGTTTTTATAAATAGTGCGCGCTGCCCCATCTGCTCAATCTCTTTGACCAAACCGGCGGCTTCCTCTTCGAGGATATCCGCGATAACAATATCCCGTCCTTCTTCCGCGATCCGAAGGGCAGACGCCCCACCGATTCCTCGAGCCCCACCAGTAATTACTGCCACCCGCTTCTCTTTGGTTGCTGCAAAACGCAGATTCGGCATAGACCAACCCTCCTAAATCAATACTCACCTTCCAAAGCTGCCAAATCTTCGGAAGATTTTATCACTTTGTAGGGGCAGATCTCGTACCTGCCCAAACGGGCGACCACAAGTGCTTGCCCCTACGGCGAATCAAAATAGTTCGCAATCTCGGCACAAAAATCGACAATATCTCCGAGATCGTTCTGGATGACATCGTAAACTATACGCAGATTAACTCTAGGGTAATGATGGACAATGATATTCCGCAACCGGACGGCTTGGCTAATTTTTTCTGCCAGTTCCTTGGGTATAATCCCATTCTTGGCGAGCATTTCAATCGCTTCGGGACGGCTATTAGGCGATCCGAGGTTAGTGCCGGTAACAACGTGGATCGCAATATCGCTTATTGCTTCTAACATCGTTTGGAGCTCGTATAATGACGCATCCACCGCCTGAAAATCCTCAGCGAATTCCTCGAACCCTTTTCCGCCCTGACTCTGTAAACGATTCAGCATCTCTTGGACATAATTTACTAAATGTTCGACGCTCCTCCGGTCTATCATGTCCTTCCCTTTCTTTAACATCTGCCTCGTTTTTGCTCGCTTCATCAAGTAACGACGACCAATCTGTTGCCACGGTTCTTCATCCGTGTGTTTTTCAAAAATACCCATCTCAAACCGAATACGCTCGTGTGGATTGGCACAAAAGACAAGTTTGCCCGTCCGTAGGATTTCATAAGCAAAATGTGTTGGGACTCCATCCAGATTTACAACATCGACTTCAACATTCCCCAAGGCTTGACACAGGTATTCCGATAGCCACCCGATAATTTCCAGCTGGTTCGACGCATCCGCCTCATCAAATAGGAGTGCCACATCCACATCGCTTTCCGCCCAAACCTTCCCTGTTGCATGGGATCCGAAAAAGTATGCTGCAACAATTGTCGAACCCGCATCAGCAACGGCGGTTTTGATTGCCTGTTCAATAGCAGCCTGCGAAATTTGCATAGTACCAATCATAACCTTTCAAGAGATGAGATAGCCATAGGATATTCCATGCCATGAAAAATGTCAAGTTCGCTTTCGGCAACACAGGTGGGGTCAAAACAACCGTTGACAGAGATCATTCGCTGTGATATAGTTTTCAAATCTCACATAAGAATAGATAACACATATCAAAAAACGAAGATCTCGGCTTGTCGAGGATCCTCGTTATGCGGGACTTTGGAGGAAAAAAATGGCGGATCAATTGGCTATTGATGGTGGAACTCCTGTTATTGCGGAACCTATTCCCAGCGGTGTGCACGGTCCAAGTGCCATCGATGACCGGGAGATTAACGCGGTCACTGAAGTGCTGCGGAGTGGCAGACTGTTCCGGTTTGTTGAGGATTCTCACGTCGCTGCGTTTGAAAAGGAAGCCGCGGCACTACTCGGCGTGAATCACGCGCTGATGGTCAATTCTGGTACAAGTGCGATAATCTGTGCGCTGACAGGGATTGGCGTCGGCCCCGGCGACGAGGTGATTGTTCCGGGCTATACCTTTATTGCGACAGCAGCGGCGGTCGTTGGTGTGGGTGCTATCCCGGTAATCGCCGAAATTGACGAATCGCTCGGTATGGATCCCACCGATGTTGAGAGGAAGATTACTCCGCATACAAAAGCAATCCTGCCCGTTCACATGCAAGGGGTCCCGTGCCGTCTTGATGACCTAATGGCAATCGCCAAGCGGCATAATCTCAAAATGGTCGAAGATTGTTGTCAGTGTGTCGGCGGGCGGTATAAAGGCGCGTATACCGGAACATGGGGAGAAGCCGGGGCGTGGAGCCTAAATTACTTCAAGGTCATTAGCTGCGGCGAGGGGGGCATGGTGTTTACAAATGACTACGACATCTATGAACGCACCGCCTTCGCCAGCGATGCCGCGATGCCGATGTGGATGAGCGATAAAGAGTGGCAAAATCCGCCATTTTCACGTCAGGGCTATCGTCCGAGCGAAATTATGGGATCGATTGCCCGGGTGCAACTTTCCAAACTTGAGGACATCTTGAGCCATACTCGTCGATTGAAAAAGGCGTTCCTCGCGGAGTTGGATGAGCCGAAGGGATACATCCGACAGCATGTCGATGATCCCGAAGGCGAATGCGGCATCAGCGGAGCGATTATTATCAAAGATCCGGAACTCACTCCGAAATACGTCGAGGCTCTCAAGGCAGAAGGGTTGGGAGCAGGCACAGCGTACAACGAGGGATTTCCAGATCGTCACATCTACTATTACTGGGATTCGATCCTATTTAAGCACTCCCACCACCCATCGGGTTATCCGTGGAAAGATCCCGCCTACAAAGGGAACGTTGAGTATTCACGCGATATGTGCCCGCAGACCCTTTCAATTTTGGGGAGAGCCTTGCGGTTTGGGTTCAATGTCAACATGCAGGAAGACCATGCCCGATTGATGGCTGCGGCGATTAATAAAGTGGACGCAGCGTTAGGATAGATCGTGAAACGGGAACAGATCGCCGAAGGACTACAAACGCTGGGCTTGCGGACTGGTCACATCGTTTTTGTGCACGGTTCGTTATTGAGCAGCTTGTGCAGGGGCGTTACCGGCAGTGGCGAAAAGTCGACGCATGGGTTCAAGAACCGGCTGGGCGAAAACGTCCGCTCCCTACGTTCAGCTACAGTCCCAGACCGGAGTTTGTGGGTAACGACTTTAACGAGTTTGGAGCCATGCTAGAGAAACGCGGACTCGCTCAGGTGGGGGCGGTAGGGAACGCCATGGCGCGACGATTTCGGGCACGGGACGCGCTTAAGGTCGGTCTCGCTGAGTACCGGAAAGATCCGCTCCTGCTTGTCAAGACCGGTGATGGCATAACACAACTTCGGGACGGTTTCCTGACTGAAGGGCGGCACAATGAGAAATCGGTGATAGATCCGACGCAAATCTATGAAGGGCAGCAGTAATTCAGATAAGATGGCCCAAGTTGCTAGGTTCTGTTGACATTCATACGGTTCTTCGTAGGAGTTGGGGCCAACGCCTCTTTGTTCATACGTCAGAACCGATGTTGGGCTTCTGTAGGTCGATTTTCCAAAATCAACGTTTCAGTATCGAGATATGAATCTCGACCTACAAATCTCGATATAGCGGAGTCGGGCAGATGCCCAACCTATAGCCCCAGCGGGGCGATATGTCTATAGAACGCCAATCCCCTACATACCCAAAGCCCCAGCGGGGCGACATGTGTGCAGAATACTTGTATTAATATAACCTAAGTTGCTAGATAGCCGTAGTCGAGCCAGTCGCGATTCGGAGGGTACGCCGTGTAGGAGGGAATTCCAATTCCCGACTATTGCGCCGGTTCCTGGTGCTTGGTTTATCGACTAGTAACTTGCGTTAATATATCTGAGAAAGAAAAGACAATGATACAAAAAAATACGGCAGCAGCAACCTGGGAACTAAAAAAGTGATACCCGGCGGCGTCGTTTCACTGAATCGGGTAATCGATCCGATGCGCGTTTTTGTGAAAGCAGAAGGTGCCTATCTCTGGGATAGCGATGGAAAACAATACATCGATTACCACGCCGCCTTCTCGCCCTATCTATTGGGTCATAGCGATCCGGATGTTGATGGGGCGGTGGTTCAAGCCATAAAAGAGGGCAAATCCCTGATAGGCGCGGGGACAACCCCATGGGAGGGAGAGTTAGCAAATCTGCTGGTGGAGTGTATCCCCACGCTGGACCAAGTGCAAATCACCAATACGGGATCAGAAGCGACCTTTTTTGCCGTGCGGGTTGCTAGGGCGATAACCGGGCGCGACCAAGTGATTATCATGCAGGGCGGCTACAACGGTTGGCATAACGATGTGGCTTTTAATTTAATGGATCCCCATGAAAGAATTGAGGGCTATCAGCCGGGTGAGGAATTGCCGCTCTATCCGATTACAGCCGGAATGCCAGCGTCTGCTTCGCAGCATGTCCATGCCGTACAGTTCAACGACTTGAATGCCGTAGAAAACCTGATGAAAACCGCGAATGTCGCCTGCATTATCCTTGAGCCGATTCTGCAAAATATCGGTGTGGTCAAACCGAACCCCGGATACCTACAGGGACTGCGACGCTTGTGTAATCAATACGGTTCTCTGTTAATTTTTGACGAGGTAAAAACGGGATTTCGCCATGCCCTAGGCGGGTATCAGTCAATATGTAGGGTGCAGCCGGATCTATCGGTATTCGGCAAGGCAGTCGCCAACGGCTACCCCCTTGGCGTCGTTGGGGGCAAGCGCGAATATATGGAGTATTTCAATCACCCACAGCCAGAGAAGAAGGTATTAATCGCAGGCACCTATAGCGCGCATCCTGTCCCGACGGCAGCGGCAATCGCAACCTTGAAGAAATTAAAGGCGCAGGAGAGGGAGATTTATGGTCATTTGGAACACCTTGGTCAGATGATGGAGGCTGGCTTAAAGGAACTTCTGTCTACGAAAGGTTTCCCCTCAATGGTCGCTCGACAGGGATCCGCCTTTGTCGTCTATTTTATGGAGGAGGTTCCCACCAACTGGCTGCAAATTGCACAGTCCCACGATATGGATCTTGATAAAAAGTACAGAACGCTCTTAATTGAGAGGGGTGTTTTTCATTTCCCGCTTCCCACCAAACAGGGGAGTATCTCCTTCGCCCACACAGCAGCGGATATCGAGCGCACCATAACAATAACAGAGCAGGTTTTAGGGCAATTATAGTGGATCTTAGAATTAATGAGACACTCCAAATCGGTGCGGTTGGAAACCACACCTACTGTTCTCCCATTTGGTAGGCACTGTTTCTAACAGTGCCGATACGGTACGGTTGGAAACCGCACCTACCAAGGGCGAAAGTGTCTATCTGTTTTTACAATTCACCATAATTAATGAGTTGATGATGATGACAATGAAATCCAAATCCACCGGCTGGTCAACCAAAGCCATCCACGCCGGCGAAGAGGCCCTTCCCAAAACAGGGCCCCTCAGTCCACCCATCTATCAGAACAGTACCTTTCAGTTTGAGACAGCGGAGGAATGCGTCACTGCGTTCACGGACGAAGATTCTGGCTATGTTTATACACGATGGGGAAATCCAACCCAATCTGTCCTCGAAAACAAGATTGCCGCGTTGGAAGGTGGGGAAGCCGCACTCGCAGCGGCGTCGGGAATGGCAGCCGTGAGCACAGCACTGTTGACCCTACTCGCTCACGGAGACCACATCGTAGCGATGGATTCTCTCTATTCCGGCTCATACAATATCCTGAACGATGAGCTCCGTCGTATGGGTGTTGAGACCACATTTGTAGACGCAACCGATGCCGAGGCAGTCGAGCGAGCGATTCAACCGAATACGAAAGTTATTTATCTTGAAAGTCCCGTCAACCCAACGCTAAAGCTGGTTGATATCGCTGCCTGCGCGGAGATTGCAACGGCACACGAGATTACATCAGTTTTCGATAACACTTTCGCTACGCCGTGTGGACAGCAGCCAATTTCTCTCGGTATTGGTGTCGTCGTCCACAGTATGACCAAGTACCTCAGCGGGAGTGGGGCGGTGGTCGCTGGCGTGATCGTTGGATCAAAGGAATTTATTGATCGCGCGAAGAAAGGTCCGCTGCGACACTTCGGGGGCGTGATCAGTCCGTTCAACGCTTGGCTGACCCTGCACGGAGTGGCCACGCTGCCACTGCGCTTTGAGCGTCACTGCGCCAATGCCAATACACTCGCAGAATTTCTGGAAAACCATTCGGCGATTGAAAGGGTGCACTACCCCGGTCTACCGAGCCACCCGCAACATGCACTCGCCAAACGGCAGATGAGCGATTTCGGCGGGATGATCGCTTTTGAACTCAAAGGTGGTGTAGCGGCGGGCGAGAAACTGGTGAATCGGGTTGAACTCTGCGCGCTTGCGGTCAGCTTGGGTGACGTGCGGACGCTGATTTGTCACCCCGCTTCGACGACGCACTCGCAGGTCTCGCCGGAAGCGCGATGGCGTACGGGAATCACCGATGGTTTGGTCAGGGTTTCTGTCGGTTTGGAGGAGGTGGAAGATATTATCGCAGACCTTGATCAAGCACTAGCGTAGGGAAGGTTCGTTCGTAGGGAGCGCGGATCGGATTTTAACGCAAGGTCGCAAGGGCACAATGACGCAAAGAAAGATTTTTAATAATTTCCTCTTTGCGTCTGCCGATCCATCGGCATCCTCGCTACGCGGGACTAGTGCCCTTGCGTTGAGATAGTCGTTATCTATTTCACGTCCCGATTTGTCCCGATATATCGGGAGCTACGCCGGGACTTCCGGCATTTCGATCGGCAGATCCAGCCGATCCCCCCACTCTTTCCACGAGCCGATGTAGTTGCTGACTTTCTGATAGCCCAAAAGTCGCAACGCCAAGTAGCTGTGGGAAGAGCGGTAGCCGCCCTGTCAGTAGGACATGACGCGCTTCTCCGGCGTAATGCCTGCGGATTCATAGAGTTCACGAAGTTCTGCGGCAGGTCTGAACATGCCGTTCTCATCCAGATTGTTAAGCCATTCGATATGGACGGAACCCGGAATAGCACCGCCCCGCGCAGAGCGAGCGACAGTTCCATAATGTTCGGCAGCGGCGCGTGTGTCAAGGACAGCAAAATCACCGGCATCAAGTAACCCGTGGATGGTCTCCGCATCCATGTGGGCATCTACTTTTGAGTCGGTGGAGAATTGTGGCACCTCTTCTGGTACTACGGCGTCAGTGCTTACCTCCCCGCCAGTAGCAGACCAAGCACCGAGTCCGCCATCCAACACCCGGACATCTTCATGCCCAAGATACTCACAGAACCAGAATCCGCGCGCTGCCTTAACGCCGGATTCGTTTTCGTACCATACGATTGTCTTGGTCGGATCAACCCCGCGGTCCTTAAAGAGATACGCAATCGTCCACATAAACGCGTTGAACACCTGTTCGCTCGTGTCGCTGAGACTGATTGCGAATAGATCCAGATGGATCGCACCGGGGATATGTCCCTCAACATATTCATGTGTCGGTCGGACATCCACAAGGCAGATTGAACCGTCGTCGAGTCTATTCATCAACTCTTCAGCGGAAATCAGCAACTGTGAATTAGTATATCCTTTGTCGTTCATTTACCAGAATCAACCTTTTTTATCGTACAGGACTTGCACAAATTTAGCACACAGAGGGCAGATTTTTGATTTTTAACCCCCTAAATCCCCAACCCCTCTGATAAGAGGGGAAAGACAAGGGAGAAGATCCCCTCTTATCTTCTCCCCTTGTCAGGGGAGTTGCAGGGGGACTTATAAACGCGCTGCGTAAGTCCTATTGTAGTTTTTACTTGTCCGATTCAGAAGGTGGTGGCTCATCAAATTTAGCATTCTGTCTCTCAGCCTCGACTCGACGAGCATTCCATGCCTCCCACAATTTTATCCTTTTTTCAGCTTCTTCAGCTCTGTTGTTGGCTTCTTCAGTTCTGCTTCTGGCTTGTTGAAGCGCAGCCTCTCTTTCCTGTCTTTGACGGTTCCTCTCCTCTCTATAGAGATCCCAGAGTAACATGATATACACCCCCACAATTTCACAAACAAGGACTATAGTGAATTCTAAAAATAAATAGACACTTTCGCTCCTCACTTGGTAGGTGCGGTTTCTAACCGCACCGGTTTGGAGTGTTTCATTAATTCTAAGGTCCACTATAAAACAATTGCTACGGGAATAAAGCTTGAGACATGCCCGACTATACTGGCTAATATCTCTGGCCAACCGCTGGGGCCTTTAGGTGTTAAATAGACTCCTGCAAAGATCGTATAGGCAAGGACCAAAACCACAAAAAGTGTTAATTCTAATCTTGCCCCGCCTTTTCTGAAACTGAAAATTGAAACTCGTTCTGAGTTATTTTTCATTGGAGTCAAAGGTATCCACCACAACACGGTTACATGCTGTGCTTAATTATGCTATCAAATCTTTGATTTATCTGTCAAGTAAAATACAACTTTTCTACTGATTTTTCAACTTCGCCCGCAGCTCTGCAACCGTCCCTGGCCCCTTCGCCGAATTGCAAGCTCCACACAACAACCACAGATTTTCAAAATGATCTGTCCCTCCCTTACTGCGCGGAATCTTGTGGTCTATCGTCAAATTCCGAAACGGGAAGAAAATCCCACACCCTCCACACAAACCTTCCTGTAATCCAAACAATGTGTGCTTATGCGTCCGGGCCGGTGGGGTGTCACCCATATCCGTGCGTTTTGGATAGTCGTCGCGGTGGATAACTTCCGGGAATAAACCCTGATCTGCTTTAATCCGCTCTGCCACTAATTCCGCCGCCTTCGGTGAGATGTCAATTCCTACCCATGACCGCTGCAACCGATCCGCTGCCACCAACGTCGTGGCACAGCCACAAAAAGGGTCAAACACCACATCGCCGGGGTTACTGCTTGCCTTGATGATGCGTTCCAGCAGCGCAATAGGCTTTTGTGTGGGATAGCCGGTGCGTTCCTTAGCATGTGCCCCGAGTTGATTAACCTCAACGATTATATCTTGCAGCGGACGCCCCGGACTGGCAGCCAAATATCGTTTGAGTCTGGGCTTTGTTCCTTTGTCGGGCCAGTAAATGAGTCCTGCATCGTCAAGAGCATTCAAGCGGTCATGTATACTGGAGATTTGTCTGTAATTTGGAATGAAATGCTTTTCGATATATTCGGCATACGCACCGGTGCGCGACACTGCCCAATGCCTTTCACTATCTGTGGGATCAATATTACGCCACGGTTCACCGGAGGTGCCTGTGCGGGTTCCTGAACCTGTGAGATCAATCGTTTGATACCTCCCATGTACATCTTGATGACGGTAGAATTTTTCAATGTAGCTTGGATCATGTGCTTCATACGGTGTATTCCACGTCGCACCTTCTCCCTTAACATAAAAAAGGAGGGTATCGTGGATGCGTCCGAATCTACCGGGGTCGTTGTGTGCGGAGGTCCGCTTCCAAATCACCTCATTCCGAAAGTTACCTGTTCCAAAGATAGAATCCATCACTAATTTTAGATAGTGGCTCGCCGTCGAATCACAGTGGAGGTAGATGCTGCCGGTATCTTTCAGGATGCGGCCCATCTCCAGTAAACGGGTGGACATCATGATGAGATAGCTCTGCATCCCCTTTCCATGCACCTCTCGCGCCGCTTGTATCACGGTGTGCAAGGGTGGGGCACTCTCGGCCAGTTCACCGTGTTCGGCTTGGTCAACATCGCTCAGTGTCCAAGTGTCTTTGAAGGCAGCCCCCGCCGCTTTGCTGCCGATAGGAGCGGCATAGTTGCGGTTAGAATTGAACGGCGGATCGAGGTAGATCAGATCCACACTATCGCTATTCATCCCCCGCATGATATGTAGGTTATCCCCAATGAAAATTGTTTTATCTTTCCAGTTCATTTTATGTGTCGCAAGTTGCTAGTTGAAAAACACCGTTAAAAAATCATCGGAATTTTCATAGTCAATTGTAGGTCGAGATTCATATCTCGACAAAATACTTCGCTTACTCCGTACACGGTAATGGTAAAGGTAGAGCTTAAACCCAATATATTTTCGTACCGATAACCAATATGATGAATCTTGGTGATGCAGGCACTCCTTGCACATGTCCAATAAGCCGCTTATCGGATATTTTCACAGTGCTGCCTGCTTTTTCATCGGGTAAACTTATCGGACATTTCTATTCGTAACATCACCCCGGTGGTAGCGGAATTCTCCTTAATTCCCAATGTCGTCGGGGGGAATATTCTTAGCACCACCAAGATTGTCTAAAAGTGCCCTATATATCTGTGTGAGATATATCTGATCTCCAACGAGCACTTTGCGAGGCTCATTGAGGCCTCGCATATACACCCACAACGCCCATTCGTGATCGCCCTCACCTATAACCTCAACGCCAACAATGTCGTCCCTGCGAATTGCTATAGAAAGACCACTGATTTGAACAAAAACCATTTCACATCTCCTTTCCTCAATGGAGGTGTCGTCAATTATTATCGACCGACATCAACTTGCAAAAATGGAAAAATGCCTTGACAAATAGCCCCGAAATACTTACTATAGACTGACAATAAATTATTGCAACCACTTTTCTTAGGAGATAACCCATGAAAGGCACGCTGATTATCATCGTTCTATTCTTTGTCGTTTCTTCAGTATTAGGAGAGTTGACAAAGGCAGACTTACAGGCTATCGAAAACATAATTGACAAATCAGAAGCGCGGACAAAAGAGTACATTGATTCTAAGCACAACCAAGTAGCCACTAAATTTGATGAGATGGACAAGCGTTTGGTCATTAAATTTGATGGAGTGGACCAAAGACTTGTTGATATGCGTGCCTATATAATTGCAATAATTAGCCTTATAGGACTGGTAGTCGTCGCTATTATTGGTCATGCTTTGACTTTGGGCAAATTACTGCAAGACAGTAATAAAACAATACCTAGACAGCAAACAAATAGGCATATACCAGTATTGCTCGACGATCCCAAAGTCAGTTCTGACCTCCATGCCGATTAACCTGCTTCAAATCCCCATTTCCTGAAGTTTCACTACAAGGGAGGCGTGGGGATGTGTACCTGCCTTGGGGTGGGTTATTGGATATTTACGACTAGGTTTCAAGTTTATCCCATCTATCTCTAAACTCCTCCGTATCATAGATCTTAACCTCGATAAAACCCCGATTATTCTGCTCGACCATTTTAGCCCTAGCCTCGTCCGCAGTAAAAATATAGACTTCAGGTGCATCAGAGTCAAGATTCACAACAGCAATCAAGAACTGCTGTGTTATTCTACTAGGACCCGCCGCAAAGCGAATTAGATTCTTTTTACCTACCCCACTTGTCTGGAAGGTAATGAACTTACCATTCTTCCGTGAGCAAGCCCCCTCACTACGATCTTTAGTACTCATCTTAGAGACTGAAACGTTCCAGCACCGTTCAGCTAACCTAAAACACGCATAATGTAGCCCCATACTACTAGTCATGTGATTTGTCCTTTGCATATCATACCTCCCTTGTTTCAGCAGTGGAAGGGTGAGTGCAGAAAACGAACTCATTTCTAACTTCATTATTCTCATCTGTATAAACACAGTGAACACAAAACAGATAGGTAGCCTCGGATTGAGAACCTGAGAAGACTTTCATGCGACAGATGAGGTTGTCGATTTCCGCTTCCGCTTTGCGCTTGACAATATCAGCCGGTGTTTTGGGACCCCAACGCTCAAAAATCATGACGCGGAGCGATGCACGTGAACGCAGCAGTTTGTCAAAATCGTATTTGATTTCGTTACGGTTATCCGCCCATTCGCACTCAAGAGCGAGAGGCATATTTCCATCTTTTTCGACCCAGCAAAGATCATAAAACCTTTCTTTGTTATGCAACGTTGAATACACTTCAAAGCCTTCCCCTATACTTACACAACCTATTCGACGTTTCACATTCTCTGTCCACCCAGCAGTCCAACCATTCTCCCAATTCTCAGCGAGCAATTGTTTCTGGGCGTCGGGCTGCTCTGCCATACCTTTCAATGAGTCTTGAATCTTACAAATATAAGTCTGAATGCCCTGATCGATCATCATTTACCTCCGTAATCTGGGAAGATTTATCCTTTACATTATTAGAGCCACACATAAGTAGCTCTAATTCTTACATATCCGATAAGATGGGTTATTGGACTTGTTAGTAACTAGGTCTTCTATTTTTTGCTATACAGTCAAATCGTGTTTGCTAAAGTGCTTGCATCCCCGCGTACGAGCAATATAACCATCGGACTGTTTAAGAACTGTGCCATCTGCAGCAGTTCGTACCACCCTTGGAAACAACCACAGGGATTGATCAAAACACCCTACTTCTGTCAAACCATCCTCACCGGAGTAGTTATGACGATCGCCGCAAAATGGGCAATAGTCTGTAATAAATGGTTCATTATCGTTACGCCAAATGATTGCCCTTGCAATGCCCCCGATGATTTGATAGTCCACCCGTGTTACTTCATCTATGTAGTCTAAAACTTTGGGTGTTGCCTTAAACCATTCACTACCCGCCCGATACCGATAGTCTTGTAAATCATTATGAATGCTATCCTCTCTTTCCGAATTACCGGGAATCACGCCTATTAGGTTTAATTCTTTGTGATTGCCTGTTTGCAGCTCTCTACGACGAGATTCAGGGTTTTGTGCATAGCCGATCTTGATAGGACCATCACTGCCCGCTTGAATAAAATAGATCATAACTCAAACCAGAAAATCATACAGGTGTTAAACAACCCTAAACCGCAACGACCCGCTGATGTCCCTGTCTATCTTCCGCTGGTGTAATCCGAATCTCAATGTTACGGTTAAAACGATTGAGAAGTGTAAACAATCGCTCCACACTAAAGCTGTTAAAATCACTACCCTTCAGTCTTGAAATATCAGATGGATCAACACCGAGAATTTTCCCCGCTTTTGCCTGTGTAAACTTTCGCGCTTCAATGATTGAGAAGTTAAATGAACAGTGGTTTTCTCAATGTATTGTGTACCAACCCAATTCGACACATGTCGCCCCGCCTTGATAAATCGGGATTCAAAGCAACTGGTGCTTGAGGGTTGATTTTACCATATTTGCTATACACATGTCGCACCTCTGGTGCTTTGGGATAGGGCTATTCAGTTTTCGGCTTTTTAACCATTTGGGTCGAAAAGTCGCAACGAGGGCATCGCTTTGCCGGTGAAGTATCGGGATTGGGAAATCCCTCTCACAGGTGGAACATCCCGATCTTATCGGGGAGAATTAAACGACCCTAGCCTCGGGGACGCAGCTTAGGTAATTAGAATCAACCTGCAGGAGGTAATCCCCCGTGTTATTTTCACTCAAGTTGTATCCGAAAGTCCTAAGGGGGCGGTATGTGTAAGTAGATTGTTTCAGATATTGATGACAATCTCGTTAATCCTTAAATGAGTATCTGGATTCAGATTGCTTTGAATCCAGATTGCCCTAACCTAATCTTTTCTTAAGTCCTCTCCACAGTGGCGACATTTGATAGCCTCCGATTTTATCAATTCGGCGCAGTATGGACACTTCTTCATTTCACCGCTCTGAATTGCTTTTTCCGTCACCGTTGCCTCATTTTTGGAAACAACCAATGCCAGAATGACACCTATTGGACCTAGTGCGACTCCAAGTGCAAACCAGCCGCAACCACTACGCCCCTTATTGCTAGCAATCACTGCACTGATAATACCACATAAAAGCCAAAAGATAAGCCAAGAGATAAAAACTTCCATAGTACCCCTTTCTAAGGTTCGGGTGCATCCTTTTGTATCACGTCAATTCAATCACCTCAACCCCACCCATATAAGGCACGATAGCCTTTGGAATCCGAATACTCCCATCCGCCTGCTGATACGTTTCGAGGATGGCGATGACCAATCGAGGCAGTGCGGTCCCGGAGGCGTTGAGGGTATGCACCAGTTCAGGTTTCGCGCCCGGTTCACGGCGGAAACGGATGTTCGCACGCCGCGCCTGAAAATCCTCAAAATTACTGCACGAAGATATTTCCAGATTAAACTTTTCGTCGACCGGTGCCCATAATTCAATATCGTAACATTTTGATGCACTAAATCCGAGGTCCGCCGTGCAAAGCGAGATGACGCGATAGGGCAAATCGAGGGCTTGCAAGACCGCTTCACCATTACGCAGCAACGATTCATGCTCATCGTAAGATGTCTCTGGGAAGGTGAATTTCACCATTTCGACCTTATCAAACTGGTGGAGCCGTTGCAACCCGCGTGTCTCCCGACCGTAAGAACCTGCTTCTCGTCGGAAACAGGGAGTGTATGCGGTATAGTAGATCGGCAGATCCTCACCGTTCAAGATCTCTCCGGCGAAGATATTGGTGACCGGCACCTCTGCGGTTGGGATGAGAAAGAGATCCATCTCCTCGTTCTCTTCATCGCGATCACACCGATACATATCCGACTCAAATTTCGGCAGCTGTCCGGTGCCCGTCATCGTTGGACGGTTGGCGACAAAAGGCGGGGAGACCTCTGTGTAGCCGTGTTGAGAGACATGCAGATCGAGCATAAAATTGATCAGCGCACGTTCCAATTTCGCTCCTAACCCTTTGTATAACACAAAGTTGCTACCGGCGACCTTCGCGCCCCGCTGAAAGTCAACGATGTCCAACGCCTCCGCAAGTTCCCAATGCGGCTTCGGTTCAAAATCGAAGTTTCGGATCTCTCCCCAGCGTTTAATCTCAACGTTATCCGCTTCACTATTCCCGATCGGTGTGCTGGCATCCGGCATATTTGGGATAAGTGCTATAATCTGATCGACTTCACTTCTATAGTTCTGTGATTGTTCGGTCAACGTCTTAATTTTCTGAGACACCGTTCTCATCTCAGCGATCCGATCGGAAGCGTCCTCCTTGTTTCTCTTGAGTTGTGCAATCTCTTTTGAGACGATGTTCTGATGACTTCTGAGTGATTCTGCCTCCCCCAACAGTTCACGCCATTTGCGGTCTGCTTCAATAAGTTCCTCCAACGGTGCTGTCATCCGGCGAGCCGCTAGCATCGCTCGCACCGCATCGGGGTTGTCACGGATGAATTTCAGATCTAACACAAAAATGTCCTCCTTCGATCTATAGATATGAAAAAGCCACAGACCGTTGATAACAATCTGTGGCTTTAGAAACTGGCGGACCCGACGAGATTTGAACTCGCGATCTTCTGCGTGACAGGCAGATGTGTTAAACCAGGCTACACTACGGGTCCGACAAGAGTCGCTTTTAATTCTGGTGGTAGGCGGAACAGGACTTGAACCTGTGACCTACGGCTTGTAAGGCCGTCGCTCTAGCCAGCTGAGCTACCCGCCCATGCTAAGGCGAAACAGATAAATAGTTGGCGGACCCGACGAGATTTGAACTCGCGATCTTCTGCGTGACAGGCAGATGTGTTAAACCAGGCTACACTACGGGTCCGATAGGGCATATATTTTAGACGATAATCCTCATTTTGTCAAGGAGATAATGAACACCCTTGAAATTTCCGCACTATTTCAGGCAGGCTTGCACAATCTCGCGGTAAGTATCAATTGCCGGTGTCTCTAACCCCCTCACTTTGGCAAGGTCATCCCATCGCCGCAGCTGCAGCGCATCTTGATAATGCGGGATGCGTTCAAACGCTCCCCGTTCCTCGTCCGACAGGGTCCCGCCCTGAACCTGAAAACTCCTTTTCGACGCCTCGGATAAACCATCGTAATACGAGGCGTCAGTGGTGCACAGATAGCGTTTCGCGGGCACATGCAATCGAATCGGCGTTATGACCGCTTCCGGGAAAAACGGCTCCAGATAATCTGCACCGACCTCCTCATGATTCTGATCTTCCTCCAAAAAATCGTTCTCGGCATTGTGTTCGTCTAATAGGAAGTGTCCGATGTCATGTAACAGAGCACTCGCAATCTGCGTCGTGCTTGCGTCGTGCAGCCGTGCCTGATTCGCACATTGACACGCATGTTCCAGTTGCGTTACTGATTCATCATAAAACGATTGTCCCCTGCGTTCCATGTAATCAAATAGTGTGGCAACCTTCTCCACCGCTGTTATGCCTGTCATCTGCTCCGCGAGCGTTTGGTCAATCCGATTGTTCATGGTTCAGCACCGTCCTCCCCTGAAAATGTCCAATTTTACTGATTTGACCAGCTTGTGTTGAACTACTTTCCGTGTATTCCAAAAAGGTCTGTCGCTTGTCCTCATAATAGTGCTCACGCCAATCGCCTTCGGAAAGAGCGTTGTAAGTCACATAGATAATGCGTCGTGCCTGATTGGAGCGATTTGTTCCGCTTTTGTGTGGGATATAAGATCCGAAAAGCAGGATGTCACCCGGCTCCGTTGGCACCTCGACCCATTCCATATCCGCAGCGACCTCCTCCGCAATACACCCCTTCTCATCGAGTGCGATAAAACCTTTCTCGTATTGCCCCGGCGAGAAAGAGAGACAACCGCTCTCCGGTGTCGCCGGATCAACCGAAATTAAACAGGTAATATGGAATGTAACGAACTCATAGGCAGGCGCGTCCTGATGTGGGGCGTAACCACCACCGCCGGGGTACTTGTAATTGATTTTCTCTTTATAGAGAATTGCCGGTTCACCCATCAATTCCGAAACAACGTCCAACACCTTTCCACCCGTCAACAGCTTTTCTAGACCTGCATGATACGGCACGAAATTCTCCGAACGAGAAAGCCGTGTCCCGTCCGGCGTGGCTTCAAAATGGTGCATCCACCTGTCATGGGTCGGTTTCCGGCCTTCAATGTCTTTGACCCACTCTTGTAATGCCGTTACCTCTTCATCTGAGAAGAAGCCCGAAATCTTTAGATAGTTACTGTTTTTCCAGTCTCTATGATGTGTTGGTTCTAGATAGTCTGACATGATTAACATCCTTGTTGTTTAACCTATTGGCTCATATTAAGAGAGCGGGCGACAGAAACCGAGTTTTTGTCAAAAACTCGGTTTCTCTTTGATACTCGGAACAGTATATTGACGCAAGTTGCTAGTAGCCCACATAGTAGTAGGCATACTCCGTATGCCGTAACCCTTGTGCATAATAACCGGCAACTTATGTTACATCAGTGCGGCATCTGATGAGAAAATACAAGCGTATCCATCTGGTTTTCAACCCACATCCGATAGTGCCAACCGCCCGTATAATCTGCGGATTTGACCATCACAGTATTCCAGCCTGCCTGCAAGGGCAACTCAATGTACGCCCAACTGAAGAACAGATCTGCTTCCGGCACGGATGCCTCTTGGATTTCGACACCGTTGACAGAGAGGCGTCCCAACTCACTCCCCCATCGGATTTGAGCGAAAACTATCTGGTCGTCAGGGCTCTTGATATACGTTACTGCGTAAGCGAATGCCCAATCCGGTCCCCCCAACACGTCATTTAAGTTGATAACCTCGCTATCAGCGCGGTATTCTTGCCAGTGGATTTGCCCAGTTTTGCCTGAATAGGTTTTATCACTTAATCCCTCCTCTGGCAGTTGTTCAGCAATAAACTGTGACGGCGCAATTTTTGAGTCGATCGGTTGCTCTGTCATACCGAGATCAAAGGGACCGAGAATCTGCCACTCTTTGAGCGCGTGCAGATCTGCTTCATGGACAAACTTAACCTTCTCGCTTCGGTTATACAACTGTTCCCCACCATACAGGATAGAGTAGTGGTACGTCGGTAAGGGAAGCAACGCATCGGACGCCCCTAAAAACGTTACCACACTCTCTGTCTCTTGCCCCGGTTTCACATCAAAAGTGAGCTGATTGGGGGTTATCTGCCAATTATCGCTTGGATCAAACGCAATTTCAACCTTTACCGGTTTTTCAAACCGGTTTTTTAACTCGATTTCAAGTTTTCCACTGGCAACTGGCTCTGCTCGGTCAACCTCAAAGTCCGGCTGAACAGTGAGCAAATCCCCAAACTTCTCTTTGAACGTGGTTGTCGAGATGTCCGCCGGATGAATGCTGCCCGGTTCAACAATCGCAACCGTGACATCGTCACCGTCTACCGTCACAATGCTGTAGTGATCAAACGCGCCGAACGCTTTCACCTCGCGGGGGGTTAGCCCACCGCCGGTCGCACTGAGAACGAAGTATCGACGGTCATTGCGTGTGTGCAGTGTCAGGTTGTGATAGTGCCCCGCGAAAACGGTGTAGGCCCGATCGCCAAGTAGTGCTTCAATCTGATCCCAACCGGAATCTTCATGTAACCATGCGGGTTTATGCAACAGTACAAAAGTATGCCGCACGTCTGTGTGCCGTTTCAATGCTTCCGCTGCATAGCGAATCTGCGCTTCTCCAAACCAGTTTTCCACGCCTTGAGGCAACCCGTGTCTCTCCTCCGTGTTGAGTATTATAAACAGGCAGTCTTTATAGGTAAAAGCCGAATAGGTCCGTCCGATATGCTCAACCCAATAGTCATACATCACCGGATTGGTGATATCGTGGTTTCCCGGTAGCGGGAGAAACGGAACGACTAAAGGGGATTCATGTTGCCAAAACTCCTCCCATTCCGCATCAAGTTGTGCTATATCGGTCGTAACGCCCTGTATCAGGTCGCCAACCATGATGGCAAAGTCAGGTTGCAGCGAATTAATTTCACTGATTGCGCGGTCAAATATGTGCCACTTATCCAGCCCGCCACCGGTTTTATCACCAATAATTGCGAAAGTGAATTTATCCGGATCCTCTGAGAATGGTCGCTCGACAATTGGCATCCGGTCCGGAAAATCCGGAGCCTGTGCTGCGACGCTACCAGCAATTACAAGGCATAAAAGCAGCACAGTAAAAACTCTCAAAACATTTGTCTGTTTACAATCCATCAATCTTTCTCCTTCTGTATCAATTCTATTGAAGTTTATCTATCCCTGAAAAGCAAAAAAGTATACCGGAGAAATGTTACATAATCGTAGCAGCCACATGAAATTTCTATCACAAGATTCTAATGCAGGCACTATCAGCGATGATAGTAACAAAATAACAAGAAAAGAATCGCTTTAGCCCGCACTCGCCTAATGATTTTGTGCCTGGCGAGACGGTAATAAAATACCGTCCAAATGCAAATGTGTCGCATACCCAATTAAACTCGCTATATAGAAGGGGAGGCCCTCTCTGAACAAAACAAGATTCTGTGCTGCCAACAAGTCAGCTTGATCAAATTGATCGCGCTGGAAATAGACCGGCAAAATCAGGAAAACTGTGGGTAGCAGCAGCATCGTCATTCTGGAATGCGTCCACCCCCGATGGTTGCCGATAAGCGGCAGCATAGCAAATAAGCCGAGAAATGCCGATATGGAGTAATGCTTCGCATAAATCAGTACAGCATTGGAGATGAGGAAGAGTCGATAAAAAATCTGTTGGCTTTTGCTTTTGGTATCCACATCGGGCCACAACCCTGAGAGGACAGCAATGGCAAAACAAGCAACGATTTTTAGCGGTCCAAGAGAAATCGTTGCATTCCAATCGTTTGGCAGCTCAAATGCGAAGATACCGATTAGGGCTATTCCAAGCGAAATCACGAAAAACGCAGTGTAGACGACCAGGCCACCAATCCAATGTTCACGAAACGCGCTCATAGTAAAAACCACCCTTTTCTGAATTGTCAGTCAGAGACCTTGACAGAAATTGGCTCTAACCGCACATCCTCCCCGATAGGATCTGGCTCTAAAGTAGCGGGCAGCCTTCCCCCAATCAATGGGGTTGCATACTTCTCAAACGCCTCGGTGACAAAGTTACCTGCTGTGTTGATGAAAGTTTCTGGTATTACCTTCTCAGACTTTGCTCCAAGTCCAAGTCGCACCATACCAATTAAAGAGCTATAGGGCTTGTTAGGGTCCAAGTGTCGAGCAATGGTAATCATGAAGCCGTTCATTCCATCAACAGCGCGGCGGACAGCCGCCTGTCCCGCCATCAATGCCTCCCCTGAATCAACAACTGAAGCGGACTGCATAGCGAATCGAGAAAGGTCTTCAAGGTTGTCACAACTTGCCTTGAGCTGGAGTCGATCCGCGAGAAGTTCACACAGATGGTCCCCTATACGCTTGCCCGGCGGAAGTGGGCACTCGTCCCTGCCTTGTACCCCTTCACTGACGACAATCAGACAATAGCCTAACCGCCGGTACACCCCCTCTACATCGGCGAGGAATTGCACCGAATCCAATCCACTTTCCGGGAGATAGATCAGGTGTGGTGCGTTATCATCGGCATCTTTTGCCAAGGCGGTTGCTGCGGCGAACCAACCGGAATTACGTCCCATCGTCTCAATAATTTTCACACCTGCCGTGACACCCATTGCCTCAGCATCACGTCCAACATTTCGCACGACAATAGCGTTTGCTCGTGCGGCGGTGCCGTAGCCGAAACAGTGATCTGTGAAACCGAGCGTGTTCTCCACGGAGTGCGGAACTCCTATGCAACAAAGCGGGTAACCTTTATCTTCAGCAAATTCCGCAAGCTGATCGGCGGTGGACATTGCCCCCTTATCGCCCATGTAAATGACAAAATGAATCTTATATTGTTTGCAGATTTCCAGAGCGCGATCATAATCCTCGTCCGCAAGGGCATCGTGGTTGGAAGGGAGCACAGCAGATGGAACGTTTTTCAGTCCTTCAAGGATCGTCGGGTTCTGCCGCCCCAGATCAATCAGGTTGCCTTTCAACAGGCCCCCAATACCATCTACCATACCGTAGATATTTTGGACTTCGGGGTGTTGCTTTGACTCTTGGATTACGCCGTAGAGGCAAGTGTTGAACACTGCCGATGGGTTTCCAGATTGTCCGACAACCAGATTGCCTCTGACTTTTAGGGTTGGATTTATTTGTTGGAGCATGGCAAAAACATCTAATCAAGCAAATGGCTGGATACTGAACGCATTATGAATAGCAAAACACAAGGATTTGTGATATTATACTAACGTAAGTGGCTAGTTATATGCGACGCAGAAAAAGTCAAACCCCAATACCTGTAGGTCGGGCATCTTACCCGACTCATAGTCCCAGCGAGGCGACATGTGTATAGAATGCTTTACAATAGCAGATGCTCCATACCCAGTTGTTGACAAATCTTTTTTGCACCCGCCATGCCCGGGTAGAGTTCAAATGCCATATTCAACATCTCTTTCGCCTGGTTAATTTGGTTAATATCAATGTAGCACTCCGATAATCTTTTATAAATCCATGCCGTTTCACGTTTCGATAGGTTCAAAGCGCGAATCTTTTCTAAATCGGTTGGGATATCTTCAAGGTTTTGAGGGTTCGTGAGGACACGGAAATAGACCCGTTTCAATCGTTCCTTGATTTCATCAATGAAGTGGTGGAAACAGGGACGCCGCTTTTCCGACTCGATTAACGATTCATAAATTGTCATAGCCGTTCGATAATTCCCAAGCGTCTGGTAGGCTTCTGCGATGAGGAATTCGCAGTCACGGCTGTCTGCATAGCCCAAAAAGTCGTCAATGCAGCCCTTTCTCTTCTCACGCTGCAACTGCTCGTAAATTTCGATACCCGCTTCAATATTCTCGTTCAGCAGTTCCTGAAACATGAGTTGATACTTGTGTCGAGTCTGATTTGATTTCCGGAGATTTTCAAAAGGACGGGGGTGCCACGCGTGCTCTACATCGACTGACTTAAGCGTGAGATCATACTTCAACTTCCGCTGGGGATCGCTAAGAATTTCGTAGGCGATACAGATCCGGCGAAACATGCGCTCGGCATACTTCTCCTGCCCCGGATTTTTATCCGGATGGTGCCGCTTCACCTGCTTACGGTATGCCTGTTTAATGTCCTCTGCTGTTGCGCGGCGATCTATTTCTAATGTGCGGTAGTAGTCTGGAATTTGCATCTGGTTTAACGGTGTACGATTGACAGTGAGTATGACAACACTTTATAATTCCACACATGGGATTGTTTTGTCAAGATAAACTTTAACTGAAATAGGGGGATTTGGTTCTCCTGTAGGTCGAAGACTCTCGGAACGGGGAGGAATCTCCGAATCCTGCCGCATCGCTCAGACAGGGAAACGAAAACTAAGTAGCTCTATAACTGAAACATGACGCGGGCCGATAAGGAGTGACGAATGACGCAAAATACGACAGAAACTCAGGATTCCTTTAAGATCAAAGTTTGGCTTCCCCTCACCGTTTTTATCCTCTTTGAGTACTGTGTGACTGTAGCCTTTGCTGCGCCAGAGCGGGATCTGAATCTTGCAATAGCAGGTATTGCAGGTGAGGTTATTGCGGAGCTACCGCAGGATTCCGGCGAAGCTGGAATCGCGTTGATTCCCCTAAACACAACAGAGCCAGATCTAAAAACGGTTAGTCGTGTTTTGACAGGTCTACTTGCCTCTCAGTTGGCAGGGGCAATCGGCGAGGCTCTTATCGGCTCAGAACGTCTAGATTGGCGTCAATACCCCACAGATGGCAGTCTGTTGACTCCTGAGCAGGTGAAGCAGTATGGCAAATCCTTAGCATGTCGAGGGCTAATCACGGGGCACATCGCAAGGCTTGATCTAGTAGTCAACCTCAATCTTTTTTTATGGGATGTGAAGACAGGATATCTCCGATATGTTGCTAACCGTCAACTATCCCCTGTTGCTGCATTGGCGGGCCTCTATACAACAGCACCTGACGCGAACTTTCAACCCTACTTCCTCAAATGGCAAAGCTTGCCGGAGGTGGACTATTTTGCACTGGCAATCGAGATTTCAGATCCGGACGGAGATGGTTTTAACGAAGTGTTGGTTGCGGACGAAAAGCATGTGAAAGTATTGCAATGGACCAGAGTAGATCTTTGGGAACACCCTGACCTGTCAGACGTACAATACGGCCCCGATGAGCCCCCGGTTTTGGCGCGACCCCAACGGATAATGCTTGCCGCAGACCGAGATGGGAATGACCGGGACGAGATTTATATCGGCATCACGCCAAACCTAACGCAGCGGATCGAATGGGGCAAGGACACAGAGGTAACAGCTTTCGCAGAGGATTCGGTATTACTTGCCCAGGGTGGAGAGCGGCTAATCTTTGGGGAAACTGATGCTGATCAACTGACCTATCGCGGACAGTTGACGAGCTGTTGGGTGTGGCGTATGGGAAAAATTCGCCTGAAACATCCCTGCCCGTTGCCCGTTGATTACCATTCAATTGCCACGCACGTAGTGGCGATAGATCGCTCCACAAGCGAAGTTGCCGTTGTCGATTTGGAGGGACATCTGCAAATCTATCACATTGACAACAACACGACGCAGCTCTCATGGCAGACACCACCAATCTTCGGTGAGGGAGTTACGATTGGGGACCTGAACGGAGATAGTACTCCGGAGATTGTTGGGACGGTGAAAAACCTTCCGAGTACCCTTGATTTTTCAGATCAATTTATCATCCTTGAACAAAAGAGAGATTTGTATGTAGAGGCGTGGAGAAGCCCGTTACTCAATGGGCAAATTATGGACATGAAAATTGCCGACGCTGACAATGATGATCTACCCGAACTGATCGTTTGTCTACGCAGCCAAAAGGGCAGTCAAATTCAGTTTTACGCGCCAACCAAATAATAGAAATATACAAGCAAACAGATGCACAATCGACAATTTAGAGAGGATACTAGGAAACACCGAATCGTACTCAGCACATGGGGAACGACCGGTGATGTCCAACCTTTTCTCGCTCTCTCCGAGCAATTATTAGAAGTGGGACACGAGGTTCGTGTTTGTACATCAGAAATCTATCGGGATCGATTTCTCGAACGCGGGATTGACTTCTACCCTGTCGGTGTTCCTCTTGACACAGACCGTTTGAATCAAGTGATGGACACAATCGTTCAGATTAAGGATCCGCTAAAATCAACAATCTCTATTGCGAAGGAAGGCTTTCTTTACAAAGCGGACAAATGGTACGAAGACTGCCGCAAGGGAATGGCAGGGTATGACCTTGCCATCTGCCATGCGGCCGATGTACCGGGTCAGGAGGCAGCAATCCGAAATAATCTGCCTTGGATCACGGTCAGCTATTGGCCCGGCTTTATCAAAACACGCTATGAACCTCCATTCCCGATACCGAACTTGGGGGCACCGTCAAATACACTACTTTGGAAAGTAGTCGAGCTACTGATGCGAAAGCGGGTAGATCCGCTCTTCAATGACTTTCTCACCTCCATCGGCGGAGAGGAACGGGAGTGCATGGGTTTAGAGGGTATGTATTCCCCAGAATTGAATCTGATTGCCGCGTCGCCGAGTATCAGCAACCCCCCGCCCGATCTGCCCAGCAAACATAAATTTACAGGAGCGTGGTTTCTTGAGGAACTTGATTACGAGGTTCCCCCAACACTTCAGGAATTTTTAGATCAAGGATCGCCTCCAATTATCATTACCTTCGGTTCAGTGGGTGGAAGCAGAAACGTCGAGACGACACACAGCCTCGTCGAAGCGGTACAACTTACAGATCAACGCGCAATCATTCAGGCAGGCTGGGAAAATCTTGAGCTGGATAATCCACCTGAAAATATCTGCTTTGCCGGATATGCCCCCCACAATTTTCTCTTGCGCCACGGGTGTTGTGTCATCCATCACGGCGGGGCAGGTACGACCGCCGCAGCGTGCCGGGCTGGTGTGCCCTCGATCATTATTCACCACTGGGCAGACCAGTCGTATTGGGGACGCACCTTACACAAAATTGGCGTCGCTCCCAAACCTCTACATCGTCAAGACATGACTCCCAAACGGTTGGCAAAGCGTATCAACCAAGTGATATCTTCTCAGTCAATGACAGAAAAGGCAAGGGCATTAATGGAGAAAATCAAAACGGAAGATGGCTTGACAACCGCTGTCACGCTAATCGAAGCGTTCGCTATGAAGTGTGCCTAAAACGCCATTAAATATCATGATCGAAAAGATTCTGGTATTCAGTTTCAGTTTCATCGGTGACGCTGCCCTTTCGACAGCGGTCATCAACCCATTACGCCAGCGATTTCCCGATGCGAAGATTACCTTCCTCGTTGGCGTTCGTGCCTTTGATCTGTTGGCTGCCGACCCACAAATAGACCAAGTTCTTGTGTATGACAATCGCGGTGAGCACGCCGGCTGGCATGGGAAAATCCGCCTAATTAAATTGCTGCGTCGCGAAGGGTTCGATATAGTCGTAGATCTCCGAGACAGCGTATGGTCACGGTTTGTTGGTGCAAAACATTGGGGCATACGGCTAAGAAGAGGCAATATCCACGCTGTTACCCGATATCTTGATGTGCTCCAGTGGCGTGGTGTTGATGTTGATGGCGCACGACCACAACTGCAATTCACCGCTTCAAGGCTCGCAAAGCGCGACGCGTTTTTAACTGAAAATGGAATTAAGCGTCGTCAGGTACTAGTTGGGATTCACCCCGGTGGGAACTGGGTTTACAAATTATGGGGCCCGGAGAGTTTTGCACAAATTGCAGACCGGCTGTGTGAAAAATGGAACGCGCAGATTCTGTTGTTTGCTGGACCCAACGAGAGGCAGCTACAAGCGCGAGTTGCCGATCTAATGCACCAACAACCAATCTGCGTAAAAGAAGACGATTTGTGTCAGGTCGCTGCGCTTATCGCAAGCTGCGATTTTTATATCGGCAATGATACAGGACCAATGCACATCGCAGCTGCTGTCGAGACTCCTGTCATCGCCATCTTTGGATCAACAAACCACCATCGCAATGGTCCCTATGGTGAGGAGCACATCGTTGTCCACAGTGGTGTGGAACTTGGTTGCAACCCGTGCCACCCCGGCAAGCGTCCGGGCGGTTGCGGAAAGGGTAGTTGTGCAGTTATAGAAGCAATAACGGTTGAGCAGGCGTTCAATGCCGCCGAAAAACTAAAACATAAGAAACGTGATTAACTAAGCGGTGAAGGTCAGGTCATTTTCGCTTGAGGATTTTCTGGTATTTGGCTATAATCAAATGCTCTAATTAACGCTGATAGCTTCAATCGTTGATGGGTGAGATTTCACATTTTTTATAAGCAAAGGAGGAATTCAGATTGGTAAAAAAAGCGGTCGTGCTTTTAAGCGGGGGTGTTGATTCCACGACAATCCTCGCAATTGCACAATCCCAAGGATACGATGTATATACCATAAGTTTCCGGTACGGTCAACGACACTTCTTAGAACTCGACAGCGCAAAGCAGATCTCAGAGAAAATGGGGGCAAAAAAGCATGTCATCGTTGATATAGATCTGCGTGCATTCGGTGGTTCTGCATTGACGGATGATATTGATGTTCCCAAGGAACGGTCAGATCAGGAAATTGGGACAGGCATCCCAATCACCTACGTTCCTGCACGAAATACGATCTTCCTGTCCTTTGCGCTCGCTTGGGCGGAGACGTTAGAAATCGACACAATTTTCATCGGCGTCAACGCACTTGATTATAGCGGATATCCTGACTGTAGACCAGAATATATCGAGGCGTATCAGCGGCTGGGAAATCTGGCAACGAAGGCTGGGGTTGAGGGCACAGCGAAACTAACGATCGAAACCCCCCTAATCTCAATGACTAAAGCACAGATTATACGGAAAGGTGCGGAACTCGGCGTTGACTACGGACTCACCCTCAGCTGTTACGACCCCGACCCGCAGGGCAGGGCGTGCGGTGCGTGTGATAGCTGTTTATTACGAATAAAGGGATTTGAGGAAGCGGAGGTCGTGGATCCGACAGTCTATAAAACTTGAATTACTTTGGCCCCCGGATAGTCCACTATGGACCGAACCTAACGTAATCTTAACTGTTCACAGCGCAGGTGCCTCGCAGCATACCGTGTGCGTGCCCTGCAGTTGTTACATCGCTACGTTAGGGGTGAGCCGTTAGAAAATGTTGTGGATAAACAAAAAGGGTACTAAGAACTACGCAAGTTACTAGTCTATAAACCAAGCACCAGAAATCGGCGCAATAGTCGGGAATTGGAATTTCCTCCTACAAAAAACGGACGGTAGGAGCGATCTCCGAATCGCTATTGGCTTGACTAAAAAGCGCGGGTTGTAATAACACCATGAAAACATCCAAGATTACCCTTGGAATGGTTGGCTTAGGGTATTGGGGACCAAATCTGCTTCGGAACTTCGATCAACTACCTGATTGTTACGTCAAAATCTGCTGTGACCTCGATTCAAGTCGTCTCGCTAGTGCCAAACAGCAATATCCGAATCTCATGGTCACTGATAACTATGATGTCCTACTAAACGACCTCGATCTCGACGCAATAGTCATCGCAACACCAGCACGTACCCATTACACTTTTGCCCTTAAAGCCCTTCAGTACGGCAAGCATCTTTTCATTGAAAAGCCGCTAACACTGGAAGTACAACAGGCCGTCGAATTGGTCGAACTGTCTGAGGATACGGATCGAATCCTGATGGTTGGGCACCTGATGGAATACCATCCGGCGATTGAAAAATTGAAGGACCTCATCCAGTCGGGAGAGCTTGGACAGATCCACTATCTTTATACACAGCGGGTCAACTTAGGGAGAATCCGACACGACGAGAACGCAATGTGGAGCCTTGCCCCCCACGATTTCTCTGTCGCCATGTACCTACTTAATGCCGAACCGGAGAATGTGTCCGCCCGTGGAGCAGCCTATCTGCAAGACGGAATTGATGATGTGGTTTTCGTCAACCTTCAATTTCCATGTAGGATAATGGCTCATATCCAACTGAGTTGGCTAGACCCCCATAAGCTGCGTCTAACAACAATTGTCGGCAGTAAAAAAATGGTCGTTTTTGACGATATGGAAACCACAGAAATGGTTAAAATTTACAACAAAGGGGTCAATTACAACACAGGCTACACCTCCTACGGTGAAGCCTTACAGCCACGATTTGGTGAGGTCACAATACCATATATCAAGATGACCGAGCCGCTCAAACTAGAATGCCAACATTTTCTCGATTGTATTATAGATCATCGCAGACCCAGAAGCGATGGGAGAGACGGGTTGCGCGTCGTGCGAGTCCTACAGGCTGCACAACAATCGCGCAACCGGAATGGTGAACCGGTGGACATCAAAATGTGATGTCCAATCGTAGTACCTATATCGTCGAAAAAGGGGAATGATATGAAAAAATCCTATTTTGTTCATGAATCCTCCTATATCGATGAGCCGGTTTCGATTGGCGATGGCACCAAAATTTGGCATTTCTGCCACGTTATGAAAGACAGCCAAATCGGACAAAATTGCACACTTGGGCAAAATGTTAATATTGATAGCGGCGTGTGCGTCGGAAACAACGTCAAGATCCAAAACAATGTTTCTGTCTACAAGAAGGTCACAATCGAAGATGACGTTTTTTGTGGTCCCTCAGCGGTGTTCACAAACGTCATCAACCCGAGAAGTGCTGTCTCCAGAACAATTGATGAATATGATTCCACGTTAGTAAAACGGGGCGCAACAATTGGTGCGAACGCAACGATTATCTGCGGCGTCACCATTGGTGAACATGCCTTTATCGGTGCGGGATCTGTGGTAACGCGGGATGTATCCGACTACGCCTTAGTCTATGGTAACCCTGCGCGGCAACACGGTTGGATGTGTCAATGTGGAACCCGTTTGGAACTGACAGACAGTGTCGCACAGTGTGATTGCTGTCATCGGAAATATCAGTGTCACAATAATCGACTTACATCTACCGATTATTGAAAAATCACCGCCGAGGTGGGGAGAGCAACAGAGAAAAACAGAAAACTGGAAAATCCCGATGAAGAGAAGATTCTCGCTTCGCGGGATAGGAAATATCCACGAATCTGCGCGAATGATTCACATTTTGTATTTTATCTCTGCCTTTTCTGTGTCTCTGCGGTAAATTCGTTATGGAGTTAAAAGACAAACGCATCCTAGTTATTGGTGGAGCCGGCTTTATTGGAAGCCATGTCGTTGATCGGTTAATCGAGACAGATGTCGCTGAGATTATTGTGTATGATAATTTCACACGAGGACTCCAAGAAAATTTGCGGGAGGCGTTGAAAGACCCTAGGGTCTCAATATATCCCCACGGCGGAGATATACTACACCGTGATATATTGGAGTCAGCGATGGAAGGAAGCCACGGTGTTTTCCACTTGGCAGCACTGTGGCTGTTACATTGCCATGAATACCCTCGTTCCGCTTTTGAAGTCAACATTGGAGGCACTTTTAATGTATTGGAAGCGGCAATTAAACAGGGAGTAGAGCGCGTGGTCTATTCTTCCTCCGCTTCCGTATATGGGGATGCTGTCGAATTGCCTATGACGGAGGAGCATCCCTATAATAATTATACTTTCTATGGGGCAACCAAAATTGCCGGTGAGCAGATGTTTAAAGCTTTGGGGCATCGCTACAATCTGGATTGGGTGGGGCTGCGTTACATGAACGCCTACGGTTCACGCCAAGATTATAAGGGAGCTTATACCGCTGTCATGATGAAGATTCTTGATCGCATCGATGAAGGATTGCCTCCGATTGTTTACGGAGATGGCAGTCAACAGTACGATTTCATCTACGTGAGCGATATTGCCCGTGCGAATGTTTGTGCCATGCAGGCTGATGTTACTGGCAAAAACTACAATGTTGGGCGGGGCATCGGCACATCAATCAAAGCGTTGACGGAGCTGCTGCTGCGGTTGACAGACAGTAAGCTTGAAATCCAATATCAACCCGCTGGTCAAACTTTTGTGACAAACCGGATCGGTTCTACCCAAGCAGCTGAAAGGGATTTAGGCTTTCGGTGGAAAGTCGATATAGAAGATGGGATGCGCCGATTGATAGATTGGCGGAATGCTCATAAAAAAGGTGGTGTTACCGTTGAAGGATGAGACAACACCCCAACGGATACCAATCACCAAACCGTTTTTCGGAGCGGAGGAAGAAACTGCGATCTGCGCGCCTTTGCACAGCGGTTGGGTCGTTCAGGGTCCGTTTGTCAGGGAATTTGAGAAAAAGTTTTCAGCCTTCACAGAAGCGAGTTTTTCAATTGCAACTAGCTCCTGCACAACAGCACTGCACATCGCTGTTGCTGCGTTAGGATTAAAGCCCGGTGATGAAGTCATTGTGCCTGCCTTCACATGGATCTCTACCGCTAATGTGGTCGAATACATGGGAGCGACGCCGATTTTTTGTGACATCGATTTGTCTACGTTTAACATAGACATAGAGCAGATTGAAGGGTTGATTACGCCAAGAACAGTGGGGATTATCCCGGTACACCTATTTGGATTATGCGCGGAGATGCAGCCAATTCAGCAAATCGCTCAAAAGCACAACTTGTGGGTTGTGGAAGATGCTGCGTGTGCATTCGGTGCCCAGTATTACGGTAAACATGCAGGCACATTTGGCGAGATGGGCTGCTTCAGTTTCCACCCACGCAAGTCGATTACCACCGGCGAAGGGGGGATGATCACAACGCAGTGCGAGGATTTCGACCAACTAGCGCGCATCTTACGGGATCACGGTGCTTCGCACTCCGATCTCTCGCGCCACACGGGCAAAGCCGGGTTTCTGTTATCAGAGTATAATCATCTCGGCTATAACTACCGCATGACAGACATCCAAGGCGCGCTCGGTTGTGTGCAGATGGATAGAGCAGCATGGATCTTAGAAGCACGCTTGCAACGCGCCCAGTACTACAATCAGTTGCTAACTGAGGTAGAGTGGCTGGAAACACCGAAAGTCCCCAATGGTTTCGTCCACGGGTATCAGGCTTATGTCTGCTTATTTCGTCCTGAAGAACCTACTCTGAACAATGTGGATCGACTCCACCAAGGACGTAACGAACTGATGATACAACTGGAAACGAAAGGGATTGCGACCCGCCAAGGCACCCATGCTCCGGTGCTTCAGGGCTATTATACAGAAAAATACGCGCTACGCCCCGAGCAATTTCCCAATGCCTATTTGGCAGATCGATTGGGACTGACGCTGCCGCTCTATGTACAGATGACAGAGGTTGAACAGGCATTGGTATGTCAAGGTCTTCAGCAGATCATAGGTTAGATTATGTGTGGTATAGCAGGAGCCATATCTCTCAATCGTGAACCTCTCCAAGTAGAGCGCCTGAAACCGATGGTAGATATCATCGCCCACAGGGGACCAGACGATGCAGGTTATCTGGTCTGGCAAACAGGGGGACATCACCCACTCGGTCAGGATTTTACAGATAGCCAATTCCAGGATCTTTGCCCGCTGCTGCCCGTGGTTGACTCACCTTCTGGGGTGGGAAAATTGCATTCAGAAAAATGGAATCTGTTTTTCGGACATCGAAGATTGTCGATAATCGATCTCTCCCCGCGTGGGCATCAACCGATGTGTGATAAATCACGTAAGATCTGGCTCATCTACAACGGGGAAATCTACAATTTCAGAGAAATACGTCAGGAGTTAAAAGAGCTCGGTTGCCACTTTTTCAGTACTTCTGACACCGAAGTCATCATCCACGCCTACCACCAGTGGGGGATGGACTGTATTCACCGATTCAACGGTATGTTCGCCTTCGCGCTGTATGACAGTCGCAACCAAAAAGTCTGGTTCGCTCGCGATCGTTACGGTATCAAGCCACTCTACTATACCCTCACCAATGAAGGGACTTTTCTGTTTGGATCTGAAATCAAATCCATTCTGGAATACCTGCCTGAAACACCGAACGTAGATCTCGCGGCATTAAACGAATACTTCTCATTCCAAAATATTTTTAGTGACCGCACCCTTTTTGCAGGGATTAAACTACTCCCTCCCGGACACTGCTTGGAACTCGATTTGTCGAATGTAGGTAACAGCGATCGTGGTTCCCTACAGAATACCAACCTTATCAGACAAAAAATTTCCAAGACCAAATACTGGGATTTTGACTTCAAGCAGGAAACAAATGTCTCTGAAAACGAACTCGAAGACCAACTCTATGACCGATTAACACAGGCTGTTAAACGGCAATGTGTCAGTGATGTTCCTGTTGGCAGCTACTTGAGTAGCGGCATGGACTCAGGAACTGTAACTGCTATCACCGCCTCCGTTTTCGGACGAATCGCCACGTTCACAATAGGTTTTGACCTCTCGGAAGCCGCAACCCATGAACTGAGTTTTGATGAGCGGGAATTAGCCGAATATATGGCAAACCTGTTTCAGACAGCGCATCACGAGCGTGTACTGTATTCTGACGATATGGAAGCTGTCATGGGAGATCTCATCTGGCATCTCGAAGATTTGCGTGTCGGACAGTGCTATCCTAACTACTATGCGGCTCGATTGGCAAGTAAGCAGGTTAAAGTAGTCATGTCCGGAACAGGCGGCGACGAATTATTCGGCGGTTATCCTTGGCGATATGCCGCAGCGATTGGAAACAGTGTCGAAAGTTATACCGACAATTATTACCGCTACTGGCAGAGATTAGTATATAATAACGAAAAACCCCTGCTTTTCAACCAAGAGGTCGCAAAGCAACTGTGCAAAATGGATATTGATGGGGCAATGCCCTTCAAAAACCACACTTTGATGGCATTTCGGAATGTCTATCCGAAAGGCATTCGGTGCGACAGCCGGGAGGAACAGATCAACTACTCACTCTACTTTGAATGCAAAACCTTTCTACACGGGTTGCTTGTGGTTGAAGACAAAATTTCGATGGCGCATTCATTGGAAACAAGAGTGCCCCTTCTGGATAATGATTTGGTTGATCTCGCTTGCCAAACACCTGTCCGCCACAAAATTGCCGATTTACACACTTGGAGAGTGTTCGATGCGAATATTCCATGTATAGGGAAGGGCGGTTTGGAACGGACAGATATGGGTAAAGACATCCTGCGGAAAACGATGGGACGGATTATCCCCAAATCAATTACGCAAGCCAAAAAACAGGGCTTCAGCGCGCCTGATGAATCGTGGTTTCGCGGCAGCAGTGAAAAGTATGTGCGAGACCTTTTGTTGAATGATAAGGCTCAGATTAACGAATATCTCAACCCCGAATATGTGCGACAGGTCATTGAAACCCACAGCTCTAGTGTAGAGAACAAACGACTCCTGATCTGGTCGCTGTTGAGTTTTGAGTGGTGGTTGAAGCAGTTTATCAAATGAACGTCAAACGCATTGAGAAACTCATTGGTGGTGCAATAGACACATACAATATAGACCTATCAGGGCTAACTGTTTTTACAGAGGCGGCAAGTGGAAACTATGTCGTGACCCCCTTGATTGCAGCGTTGGCTGGTTCGGATCGAGTCTTTGCAATCACACGGGACTCTAAGTACGGCAATGCAGTTGATGTGCGAAATTTCACACTTGAATTGGCACAAAAGTGGAGAGTCGGAGATCGGATTGAGGTGGTTACTGATAAGATTCCATCAATCCTGTCACAAGTTGATATTGTAACAAATCTTGGATTTGTGCGCCCAATTGATAAAAGCATGATTGCCCATCTAAAACCGACCGCTGCCCTCTCGCTGATGTGGGAAACGTGGGAATTTCGTGAAGCGGATCTCGATCTCGCAGCATGTCAACGCAAGGGGATTATGGTTCTGGGTACAAATGAGCGAGAGGCGGGACTAGACCTTTTCACCTATGTCGGATATTTGACAGTTAAACTAGCGTTTGAATTGGAGATTGAAATTTACAGATCAAAAGTTGTGGTTGTCGGAAGTGGTCCCTTTGGTGAAAGCAGCGTCAAAGCATTCGATAAATTGGAGGCTGATATAAAATACATCGATCTTTCTGCGGGTGCCTCCTTGGACACCGAATCTGCTAAACCTACGCTTTGCGGTGCTGATCTCGTTGTTCTGGTAGAGCACCACAGTCCAGTTTGCTTAATCGGCAGTGAAGGACAGATAAGCGTTGATGAACTATTAGCGTTGAGTCCACATCTGTCGATTGTCCACATCGCTGGAAATATAAATCGAAAAGAAATCGATAGCGCATCCATCCCATGTCTTCCGCAAAAATCAGCAGCACCGGGTTACATGAGCGTTGCAACCGACTATTTGGGGCCTAAACCGGTTATCGCTTTGCATACCGCTGGATTGAAGGTTGGTGAAGCAATGGCACGGACCCGCCTCGCAGGTTTTGACCCAGTTGAAGCAGAAAAAAAGGTCTTACGCGATCTCCCGCTCGCCATGGGATTTGGTTCATCACATCAATATACACAACAATTTTAGAGACTCGGTCTCCAATGCCTGAGACAAACAAAATAGAGATTCCAGATCGCTTACTGCATCGTTTAAGCGCGAATGACACCGGGTTTTTGCAGCGAATCTACTCCGATGGATTGGATCAATATAAAAAACACTTGACTCGTATCGGTTTCGTTGGGGTGGAAAGGATTCTAGATGCAGGTTGTGGATTCGGACAATGGACATTCGCAATGGCACAAACCTCAAAGCAAGTTATTGGTATAGACGTTGATTCAGAACGTTTATCTGTTAGCACCCAACTTGCTTCAATAAATAATTTCAAAAATGTAGAATTTCGTCGGGCGAGTCTGGAGAATATTCCTAATTTTGAAGAGGCATTTGATGCCGTTTTCTGTTATAGCGTTGTGTATCTAACCGACTATCACAGGGTCTTTAGAAACTTCTTTCACCTCCTAACAAAAGGTGGATACCTTTACATCTGTACCAATGGTCCCGGCTGGTATCTCTATAATATTATCGAGCAACCGAATCTGTCGATAGACTTCTACCCAAGATGGTACGGTATTCAAACTTTCTGGAACACACTAATCCGCAAACGAAGTGGATTTTCACCAAGTACCGGTGCCCGTATAATGACCCCCGGTGGCACCAAGCGTGCCTTGGACAAATCTGGATTCGAGGTTGTTGCGCTAGGGGCAGAAGGGACTTTGAGGTTTGGCGATGGACAAACTTTTCCACCGGAACCGAATTACGATGCAACATATATGGGACTCGTTAATGTGTTTGAAGTGATTGCCCGTAAGCCCTAAATGCGAACCAACTTCCTATTCAGAATTATCATGCAAAAAGATTGGGTTTTCTAAGGAAACAGCTATGGCTGATATTTTCTTTATCATTGGCTGCGCGCGAAGTGGGACAACAGCACTGGTAAAAATGCTGAATACAGCGCAGAACGTGACCGTCTTCGTGGAGCAGAAACCGAATCTGTGCATTGAAGCACGAAATTTATATCGGGGCATATTAAGAGATCCAAAGCAGGTCATTGGGGAAGCGAAGTCGGAGCCAATTCAAAAGGTGTTGTCTAGTGGTCTAAAGTATGGAGACAAAAATCCAAACTATCTACCCTTTATTCCATATATCGCTGAGCTATGGGATTGCAAATTCCTCGTTCCGGTGCGGGACGGGCGGGAGGTTGTGCGTTCTTTGATGGACTGGCACGACTTCTATAATCGGCAATTCTCGCATAGCGGCGTTTTTACCATGAAAGAGGACGATCCAAATTCACCAGTTGACTCGCCTGAACAGGACTGGTGGGATTATAGTCGCCTACGTCCCAATCCCGGCGATCTATATTTTGAGGAATGGCAGCAGCTCTCGCGTTTTGAAAAATGTGCTTGGTACTGGGCTAACTTTAATAAGAAAGCTTTGGGGTTGTTCTCTGAACTAGATAATCAACGTTGGCTTCAGGTGGATATGAAATCGCTGGACGTGTTCAAAATGGAACGGATTTTCGATTTTTTAGACCTAGATGGATTTAACACCAATCAGATAGGGGAGATGATAAACGCACGTATTAACTCATTGCAGGAGCGAGCAGGCTTACCTGATAAGTTTCCGCGTTGGACCGATTGGACAAAAGAACGACGAAACGCATTTGATCGGATTGCAGGCGATATGATGGAATCTATGGTATACTAAGAGTCCGCAGTTCCGATAAATTCCGGTTGCTTAGCAAGAAAGGAAAGCCGCGAAAATGCTCTACATTGAAGTGGTAGGCATCTGTTTCTTGGGTCTTGTGACACGCTTGATGTTTTTGCTGCACATAGGCAGCGACCTCGACGCACATGTTTGGCTCACGAAGCTGCGGCGCGCCCTAGGGGGGCTGAAGGGTATCGGCAGACACCAAGTGCAGGACTCGCTCGTACCCGGAATTAGGGGATATCCCCCGCTACCACACGCCGTTATTGCACAGATTGATCCAAAACACTGGGTGCTAGTTGGCAGGTTGACCAACCTTGCCTTCGATTTAGCGAGTATTTTGCTAGTTTATTTTTTAAGCTACCTGCTGTTTGAGCGCGTTTGGCGGCTATCTTCTGAACAATTCATCTCCGCTGCGGGGACGGTGACGCTTCTTTACGCAACGAGTCCAAAGCTGCATCCAGTAACCGCTCGATTGCAAGCGATAGGAGGAAGAACACTAGGAAATCTCTTAATTCTACTCTATTTCACCTGTTTCGGCATCGGTTATCTATTTGGAATTCCCTACTTCTACTTGCCTTGTCTTCTCTTAGGAACGCTAACGGTGCTTTCTTCTCAGTTTGGGATGCAGGTATTGGTGGTGAATTCAATTGTACTGTCCTGCTTTTACCGAGACTTTGTTCCGTTACTACCGCTGCTAGGAATTTTGGGACTCTGTCTACTCGTTCCGCAGCTCGGCGTCAGGCAGCTACTTGCGCGTAAATGGGCACACTATAAATGGTATTTCAACGCGATAATAGAAGGTACAACGCCAATAGCAGAAAGGAATAGTTTCAAGGATCTTGTCGCACTACCGGTCTACCTGTTCTCCCGACCGAAGGAGTTTGGCAGGATAGTTTTTACCAAGGCGACACCGATCATCCTCCTCTATTCGATACCGGTTATCCCACTTCTCCTATACTGGTGGCTTTCTTCACCGGATACTTTCACGGTGCTCTTTTCTAACAACGTCATTTGGTATGTAACTGGACTCACTATCGCCAGTTTTATCGCATTTGTTGTTACATCTATCAAGTTTGCCCTATTCCTAGGCGAGGCAGAAAGATATCTAGAGTATTCGTTAGCCTTTATTCATCTAATTTTTGTCAGATATTGCATTACAGTCAAGCACTCATACGAAATAATCTATATAATCATCCTGATTCACATCGGATTCGTTTTGGTGAATTTCCTGTATCTAAGTTCAGTTAGAATTAAAAACAATCTTTGGCCCCCCAGAGAAACGGATCTTGATGAAGTTATCAAATTCTTGAATAAGAGAAGCGGACAGAATATAATTACCATCCCGACGAAACTCAGTTATACTTTGGCTGGAAGCATGGAGGAAACCGATTCTCGTTTTTATTACCCTTCAATGTCTGAACCGGGCCGAGGGATGAAGTATATGGGTGAAGATCACGTGTATCTTTATCTAATCAAGCCAGACTTTGACCATTTTCGCGCCCGGTATGGGGTCAATACACTGGTGGCTCAGAAACGAGAAGTAGAACTAGCGGCGAAACGGGGAATTGAATACCCTGTGAGTTCGCTGAAACTGCTGTATGACAATGAGCAATATGCGGTCTACAATGTATGATAATAGATCATATAAAAAGAACGATACAACTGGGAAGTATCTATAGCATCGGCAGCATATCTCAAGGTGCATTATTCGTTTTACTTTTTCCAATTTATACCTCGTTCTTGTCTCCCCGCGATTTTGGTATTATTGGGTTGATGTCTATTACGGTTAGCCTGTTGACTCGGTTCGTGTCATCACCGATAAATAGTGCCTTTACTCGGTTCTACTATGCACCAGAATATAAAGAAAAAAGTGGTATCTTACTGTTCAATCTATTTTTATGGGCGTTGCTGATAATTACCTGTTGTGCAGTTATATTTTGGAGAATCAGTGAATATCTGGCTGAGATCCTTCTACAAAATAGGGACCTCGCTTACCTCCTCAAGATATACGCGTTAATACTGTTTTTACAACCGCTTTCGTCTCTATTTCTGTGCTTGCTCCGCATGTTGGAGAGAGCGAAATATTTCGTTTTTACATCTATATCAAGTCTACTGCTTTCTGCGGGTTTAACACTATACCTGCTCATTGTTTTGAAGAAAGGAGTCCTTGCCCTTATCGTCGGAAACTTGCTCGGCCTGATAGTTACGGTAATTATGGTACTCCCCGTTTTTATCAAAAGATCAACATTTAAGTTGTCTCGTTCGACCCTTATACCACCGCTGAAATACGCTTATCCGCTGTTATTATCGGAATATTCAAATCTTCTCATCCAATCTGGCGATCGATATGTTTTAAGAATTTTTAACTCCGTTAGTATGGTGGGGCTTTACGCTTTCGGATATCAAATTGCTGGGATCCTTCAGACTGCTTTGGTGACTCCGTTGAAACAAGCGCTTCAACCCGTTATTCTCAAGCAGGAAGAAGATCCGGAAGCCATCAAAGGTTTTCTAAGAGTAGGTGCTACCTATTTCTATCTGGTCGGCTGTACTGCGTGCCTACTGATTTCGTTGTTTAGTCGGGAAATTCTAATGCTTTTTGCCCAAAAAGAGGTGTTCTGGGCAGCTTGGATCATCGTTCCAGTCATCACCTACTCCTACGTTCAACATGGGCTTGGTAATTTCGTCGGTTGGGGTATGGGACTGATGAAAAAATCGTTCCATGTTTCGGGAATCGTTTTGGGAGCAGCGTTGGTGAATATCGGGTTAAACTTTCTTTTTGTTCCTCAATGGGGCATGTTAGGGGCTGCATTCGCCACTATGCTATCCTACATTGTTTGGAATTTTCTGAAAGCATACTATTCGGCAAAATTCTATGATCTTCACTTTGAGGTTAGGAGAATTTTACATGTCACAGGAATCGGATTTGGACTTTATGGACTGTCTTTGTTGGTGGTCAGTAACACGGCTAATGGAACTGATATAGGACTGAAGTTCTTGTTTTTTTTAGGGTATCCTCTAATTCTCTGGAGTACAGGCTTCTTCTCAGAGAGCGAGAGAGAATACCTGCTAAAGCCAGTGAACAGGCTCAAAAAAGTCTACTGAAGCGTATTGATATATCAGAACGCGAAAGGTAACTATATCCAAATCATTTACATTGATGAAAGTAGAGGGCAAAGATGAAAATTGCCATTATGGGCGGTACTTTCAACCCTATCCACTATGCCCATCTGCTGAGTGCGGAGGAGGTGCGTGATAGCTTGGGTTATGATAAGATCCTCTTTATCCCTGCCGCCCGTCCGCCCCATAAAGATTCGCGAGACATCATCGATCCGGAACACCGTTATCAAATGACCCTCCTCGCAACCAAGGATAACTCTGATTTTGAGGTGTCACGGATTGAGTTGGATCGCATCGGTCCGTCTTTTGCTATTCAGACCATCAAAGAGTTACAAACCTTTTACGGAGAAGGATGTGATCTCGCGTTTATCATCGGTGCCGATTCACTCATCGACTTCAAAATCTGGAAGGATTACGATGAGATTCTCAACATCTGTCGCTTCATCGCAACTACACGTCCCAACTACTGCTTCGACAAAGTTCCATCAGATCTTCGAGATCGCGTCCAATACTTTTCAATCACAGGAGTTGATATCTCCGCAACTCAGATTCGTGAACGCATCCGATCCGGGCGTTCCATCCGATACCTCGTCCCGGAACCTGTCTGGGACTATATTGAACATCATCAATTATACAGGTAAACTGGAGAGGTAAATTTTTTGTTCCTATAAAAACTAGCGTCTGGAAAATCAGATTCTCCGAAGAGGCAAATAGATAGATTGTTTCTTCACCCACAAAGGTGATCTTACAGTGAAACACAAATGTAGTGTCTGCGGAACAGTTAGCGAATTTGATTACAAACCCGGTGGAAAACTACCCCCAAACTTTCCCTTCTGTAGTGCGCGCTGTAAGGCGATAGATCTCGGTAAATGGTTCAACGAGGATTATCGAATCAGTGCGCCACTGCCGAATGCCGACCTGATGGCAGATGAAGAAAAAGAAGCCCTTGCTCAGTTTCTACTTGATGCGGGAGAAGTGGACGAAATTGAAAATGAAGAAGAATAACGACGACATCGAAAAAACAGTGCTGCTTGCAGAACCAAAAGCCGCTGAGATTGAAAAATATCTCAAATCCAAATTAACGCCAGCGCGATATACACACGTCTTATCTGTTCGAGAGTTGGCACTTGACTTGGCGAAGAAATATGGCGCGGATTTGCGGAAAGTGAACCTCGCTGTCCTGTTACACGATTGTGCAAAGTGGATGCGAACTTCAGAACAGTATGAAGCGGTGGCAAACCACGAGATTCAACTTGATGAAATCGAGCGACACAACCCGTCGCTTGTGCACGCGCCCGTTGGAGCGATGCTCGCCGTTGCACACTTCGATGTTGATAACCCTGAAATCCTCAACGCTATCCGAATCCACACAACCGGATCGGGCGAAATGACACTTATTGACAAGATCCTGTATGTCGCGGACTTTGCTGAACCGAAGCGCAACCGCACGGAGGCACATGCTGTGCGTGAGCTTGCTTATCAAGATTTGAACAAAGCCGTTTTTGAAGTCAGTCGTTACAAAATTGAACACCTCCTCGCCAAAGGCGTCCTCATTCACCCGCATACAATAAATGCCTATAACAGTGCCCTCCAGAAAATCGGCGAATCAAAGTAGCGTTTGTCAAGTTCCATTTGGAGCGCGTTACTCTATTGACCATTTAAGAAACCCGCATCAATTCCAAAAATCTAACGTCATATTCTCAGGAGGTAAAGGTGCTGCCTTACTACAGATATGTTTTGTATATTATTTTTCGGCCGCATTAAAATCAACCAAGAATTGGTTAATCAGAGGTACCGGTGTCTATTACGCGCTAATGCTTGACCGAGACGTTACAAACTTTGGAAAGTTTATCTAAATCACCGAGTATCTGAACCTGAAAAAGAGTTACTTCTAAGCTATGTCTGTAAATAAATCTCTCGGAAAGTCCTGCCGCGATGAGAAGGAGGAACAACATGCAAGAAAATACCCTAGAAATGGTACAATCCGCCGCTGCTACCGCCTTGAGTCGACGCGCTCGCAATGCGATCATCCTTGACTTAAGACAGTTACCCTCGTTTACAAACTTTTTCGTCATCTGTAGTGGGGTCTCGGATACGCAGGTCGAAGGTATATCCGAGGCCGTGCGAGACGAACTGGCAGACAACTGGAATGAACGTCCGTGGCATCGAGAAGGGGGACGTGATGCAGACTGGGTCTTGCTAGATTACGTTGATTTTGTGGTACATATTTTTCTCGAAGAGAAACGAGAATACTATAATCTCGAACGTCTTTGGGCCGATGCTCCACAGATTGAAGTTCCGGATGTAGAAGCTATCACTGAATATAAGGAAGATGCAGAAACATATGATGAACTTGAAGATTACGAATTTGATGACGAAAGTCTTTTCCCTTCCCAATCTAGTGATGAAAAATAGGAGGGAAGGATGTTGATCAGTAGTATTAAAACTGAAATTTTAACCGGAGTAGAGGCTGCCTGTCAAAGCCAATTTGGACAGAAGCCGGAAGCCCTCAAACTAGGGTATCCACCGAAGGTCGAATTGGGTGATTTTACGGTGGAGTGCTTCCCGTTGGCAAAGCAGTTTCGGCAAAATCCAGCTCGGATTGCTCAAGCGATTGCAGCCGGAATCGAGCCGATCGGATCAATCCAATCAGTGAGGGCGGTTGGTCCCTATTTGAACGTTAAAATTTACAATTATGCTCTGTTCGGCGGTGTATGTGATGAAATCGTACAACAGGGAGAGCGTCTTGGAAACACCGATATGGGGCAGGGACAACGGGTCATGGTTGAATATCTCTCCCCTAATACCAATAAACCGTTACATCTAGGGCATATTCGCAATGGTGTCCTCGGAATGGGGGTGTCAAACCTACTTGAAGCGGCAGGGCATACAGTGATTAAGGCGAACCTTATCAATGATCGTGGCGTCCACATTTGTAAATCAATGCTTGCTTGGCTGAAGTGGGGAGGTGGGGGGACGCCAGAGATCTCCAACACAAAAGGCGATCACTTTGTCGGGGCTTGGTATGTCCGTTACGCACAAGAGGAAAGGAAGCATCCAGATCTGGAACAGGAGACGCAGGCAATGCTTCTGAAATGGGAAGCCGGTGAACCGGAAACACTCAAACTCTGGGAGACGATGAACGGGTGGGTCTACGATGGATTCACCGAAACCTATCAAAAACTCGGTCTGGAGTTCGACGCTGTCTACTACGAGTCCCAAACTTACAATCTCGGCAAAGATCTCATCCAAGCCGGTTTGGAGAAGGGTGCCTTCGTTGAGGCTGAAGACGGTGCTGTGATAGCCAAATTGCCTGTCGATGTGTTCGGTACACAAAGGGATGGAAGTCAAAAAGTGGAGACGCTGCTTCGTAGCGATGGGACAAGCGTTTATATCACGCAAGACCTAGGGACGGCAAAAATGAAATTTGACGAGCATCAACTTAATCGCTCCATCTATGTTGTCGGTTCAGAGCAAAACTATCATTTCCAATGCTTATTCAAACTCCTCGATATGCTCGGTTTTGAGTGGGCACTTGAGTGCTATCACCTGTCGTACGGCATGGTGAATCTGCCGGAAGGGAAAATGAAATCGCGTGAGGGAACAGTAATTGATGCCGATGATCTCATTGAGGAGATGTTCCAGCTTGCCGCAGATGAAATTCGGGAACGCGACTCGGAGGACAAGTTGTCGGACGAGGAGGTTCGGAAACGTGCCTTCGCAATCGGGATGGCAGCAATTAAATTCTATCTGCTACGTGTTCGTCCCGAACTGACCATCAACTTTGATCCGAAAGAGTCTATCTCCTTCGATGGCTTCACCGGACCCTACTGCCAGTACGCTTACGCACGTTGCGCCAGCATCCTGCGAAGGGCACAAACCCAAGATCTTACCGCAGTTGAACCAGATTTTTCTCTGCTCGGAAACGAGGAAGAGTTGCAGCTAATTCGTGCGCTGATCCAGTTCCCTGAAATTGTGGAAGAAGCCGCTCGCGATCTCTCCCCCGCCCGTATCTGCAACCATCTGTTTATCGTCGCGCAAACCGTTAATCAATTCTACCACAAGCACCCTGTGCTTGCCGCGGAAAGTCCTCCATTGATAAAAGCGCGATTGGCACTGATAAATGCCTCAGCAGCTGTCATCAAGAAAGCCTTAGCCTTGTTGGGGATTGAAACCCTTGAGGAGATGTAGGAAGCAGGGCACCAAATGTGATTAGAAAAAGCCGTTCTACCGCTTCCGTGAAATTCTGCAAGGGTGGTTTCCCGCATAAGGGTTGTCATCTCAAAAGGAGAATCTAACTCATGAAAAGGGACAACGCAACAAAACCAACTAAACCTGTTATCATTTACGACGGAGAGTGTAATTTCTGCTTGAGCGGTATCCGTCGAATTCAGAACAAGGATCAGGCGGATCAATTTACCTATACCCCCAAACAAACCCCCGATCTCTACGCACACTATCCACAACTTGAAGCCATCGAATCAAAAGAAGGGATGCGGTTCATAGACGCAAACGGGACGGTCTATTGCGGAGCAGATACCATCTACCAGATTTATAGGCGACTTGGGAGGTATCGCTATATCACATGGCTCTACCTTGTGCCTGTCATTCGGACGCTGCTAAAGGGGGCATACCTGATCATAGCGAAGAATCGATCCCGTCTGAGCAGATTGGACTGCGAATCTGAAACCTGTTCTACTGAATGAGGATTAAATGAAAATTAAAGCAATCGAAACCCATACTGTGGATATCAACCATCGTGGGGATTGGGTTTTTGTCAAAATTCATGCTGAAGACGGTTCGACCGGCATCGGCGAAGCTTCTCACGGTCACGATGGACGCGTAGTGCAAATTATTGAAGGGCTCAACTCCGCTCTCATTGGTCAGGATGTATTCCAAATTGAAGACTTCCACCGCCGGTTTTATAATGAGGGTGAAGGACGACCTTATCACACGGCAGTCAGTGGGCTCGAACACGCGCTCTGGGATCTTGTTGGCAAGGCGTTGAACGCCCCCATCTATCAACTTTTGGGAGGCAGATGTCGAGAGAAGATTCGTCTGTATGCCAACATCAACCGTGCGACTATAGACCGTACCCCCGAAGGCTTTGCACAAAATGCCCGGAAAGCAGTCGAAGAAGGGTTCACGGCCGTGAAATGCGCCCCCTTTGACGATGTTTCCACGCGAGACATATCACGCGGCACCTTGACACCTGCGATTCGGACGGGGATTGAACGTATCCGCCGCGTCCGTGAAACCATCGGACCGGACATTGACCTGATGGTCGATTGTCATAGCCGTTTCAACCCGGGCTTAATTGTCCAGACAGCAAAAGCCCTCGATGACCTGAATCTTTTCTGGATCGAAGATCCGATTCCTATGACAAATCTGGATGCCCTTTCGCACGTCAGTCAATCCACCTCAATGCCAATCGCAACCGGAGAGCAATTACGAACCAAAGCAGCGTTTCAAAGGCTTTTGGAGAAGTGTGCTGCTGATTATATCCTGCCAGACGTGAAGCATGTCGGCGGCATCTTGGAATTGAAAAAGATTGCGGCGATGGCAGAAGCAGCGGACGTGATGATGACCCCGCATAACCCAAGCGGTCCAGTCGCAACCGCAGCAAGCGTGCAGTGTATGGCAACTGTGCCAAACTTTGCTATTCTGGAGTACGCATGGGGTGAGGTGGAATGGCGGGGTGAACTCCTTAACCCACCGGAGCATGTAGTTTCTGGCTATATCGAACTTTCCGATCGCCCCGGTCTGGGGATTGATCTTGTGATGCGTGAAGCGTAAAACCTAGAACATTGCTTGACGAAGGAGAAACTGATGATAGAACTGCCGCAATATGATTGTGTTCGGATCGATAATAAAATAAAGATTGATGGTTCACTCACGGATGCTGCGTGGGAATCTGCCGATGTCATTGAACTGTTGACGACGGATACCGGCGAAAAACCGCGTCAACCAACAGAGGTTCGGCTGCTCTGGAATAGTGAGTACCTCTACGTCGGTTTTCTGTGTTATGACCAAGATATCTGGGGAACAATTCGTGAGCGTGATGGGAACATCTATGACGAAGAGGTCGTCGAGGTTTTTCTCGATCCAGACTGTGATCTCCGGACATACATCGAGCTTGAGGTGAGTCCTCTTAATACATTGTTTGATGCCTTTGTCGTCAACGGCAAATCGCACGGGCGGAAGATGCATGTGCTGCGCGATTGGGATAGCGAAACATTACAACACGCAGTCTCCATTGACGGCACAGCAAAGACAAACTCCCCTTCCGATAGAGGAGCATCCATTAACCCGTCGGATATATCTTGGTCGTGCGAGATTGCTATCCCGTTCAAAGACTTACTGACCGCCCCAAATATCCCACCGAAAGTAGGAGATGTCTGGCGCATGAACCTGTATCGGATTGATCGCGGAAAAACGGATGCCGAGGACGAATACACCGCTTGGTCACCAACTCGAAAGATTGATTATCACCGCCCACAACATTTTGGCTCTCTGCGGTTTATTGAAAAACAATAACACTTGTGCACTCCAGATGGTAAGGAACGCAGATCTGCGTTCCTTACTTACTTGTGACCAATCTAGGCAACTGAGGCGCAAAACGTAAATGTAATAGGATTTACGCAACCAATTGTAAGCGGGGCATCTTGCCACGCGCCAACTGTGCTGAAATGCGTAAATCCGATGTAAAAAACAGGAGAAAACAAATGTCGAATTACGATGTGGAAATGCGTTTGAATATAAAGACACCGATGCGCGATGGAGTCAATCTCTCATCAGATATCTATCTCCCAAAAGCGCAGGAAAAGTTTCCGACGGTGTTGATGCGCACACCTTATAGTAACAACATGGACACGATGATCGAAAAAGCGCGTCAACTGGCGAACAACGGCTATGCCTGCGTGATTCAGGATGTACGAGGTCGCTGGGATTCGGATGGCGAGCATTATCCTTTTGCGAATCACGGTCCAGATGGCTACGACACCCAAGAGTGGATCGGTCAGCAGGAGTGGTGTAACGGAAAAATCGGTATGGCGGGCGGGTCCTATGTGGGATTGGTGCAGTGGCAGAGCGCACCCCATCGTAGTGAGTTTCTGACCTGTATGGTGCCTCGCGTCATCTGTAATGACTTTTACACCGGATTGGTCTACCCCGGTGGAGCATTCCAACTCAATGTGCTGATGACTTGGGGGATGCGCACGAACGGACGGACTGCCCAGAGCATTGAATATCACCACTGGACGGAGGCGTTCCGAAAACTGCCGCTTATTGAGATGGATGAACTCGCCGGGCGCAAACTCCAGTTCTGGAAGGACTGGATTGAACACACAGCCTACGATGACTATTGGGAGGCAATCAATGTTGAGACAAAATGGAGTGAAATTGCTGCCCCTGCGTTCAACATGGGCGGCTGGTACGACCTTTACGCACAACACACCTTTATCAATTTCAACGGCTTGCGTCAAGGCGGACGCACCCCTGAATCCCGGCAAAGCAAACTTATCGTTGGACCGTGGCCCCACTCCCTGAGTGCGTCCACTCACACAGGCGACATCGACTTCGGCGCGCCTTCGATGGTTGACCTAGACGGGGAAGAACTCCGCTGGTTCGACTACTGGCTCAAAGGCATTGATAATGGGATCGTTGATGAACCCCCATTGCGGTTATTCATCATGGGAGTCAACGAGTGGCGTGATGAACATGAATGGCCCCTCGCACGGACACAGTGGCAGAAATGGTATCTCCACTCAAATGGCAAAGCCAACTCCGTACTCGGCGATGGCGCGCTGTCTACCGAACCACCTGTGCATGAACCCACAGATCACTTCGTTTACGACCCACGCTATCCGGTCCAAACAATAGGGGGGAACAACTGCTGTTCGCCCCACATCGTGCCATGGGGACCATACGATCAACGTCCGGCTGAAATGCGTGGCGATGTGCTCTGCTATACTAGCGAACCAATGACAGAGGACATGGAGGTGACAGGGCCGATTAAGGTGGTTCTCTACGCCGCCACCGATGGGCTGGACACCGACTGGACAGCAAAACTTGTAGATGTGTCACCAACGGGTTACGCGATGAACCTGTGCGATGGGATTATTCGCGCCCGATACCGCGACAGTTTCACCAATCCAGTGCTTCTTGAACCGAACACGGTTTATGAGTACGAAATTGATGTTGCGGTTACCGGGAATGTCTTCCAAAAAGGGCATTGCATCCGCGTGGAAATCTCATCCTCTAACTTCCCACGCTTTGATCGCAACCCGAACACCGGAAAGACGTTAGGGGTTGATGCAGAGATGTGCTCGGCACAGCAGACAGTTTATCATACGAGTCAATATCCGTCGTATATTCTGCTTCCGGTTATACCGACGTAGGGAACGCAATGCCGTAGTTCTGTTAAGGCAGCAGCTGCTCTGGGTCCTCAATGCGTGTCCGTAAATCTGCGAGGAAGCGGGCACAAGGGGCACCGTCGATTGCTCGATGGTCGAACGTAAGGACCAGCGTTGCTACATCCCGGAACTGGATCGATCGGTCAGCTACCACCGCAGTTTGACGGACACGCCCCACTCCCAGTATCGCACACTGTGGGGGGTTGAGAACCGGCGTGAACCAATCCACGCCAAGCCCACCGAGATTCGTCACCGTGAACGTGCCATCCGAAAAGTCGTCGAGCCCCAACTTTCCGTTTCGGGCACGGTCTGCGAGTTCCCTGACTTTGCTTGCAAGTGCTATCACGCCAAGCGTGTCAACTCCGCGAACCACCGGCACCACCAACCCCGACTCAATGTCAATGGCAACCCCTAAATTGATGTCGCTATACTGATGTATAGTGTCGTCAATCAATGCTGCGTTGAGTTGGGGGTGTGCTTTCAATGCTTCGGCGGTCGCTTTGAGCACAAAGTCGTTGAGGGTCGGTGCAATGCCGTAAGCATTGCGCCACGCATCCGCATTTGCCGTACGTGCGGTTTGGAGCGCAGTGAAATCGACCTCGATCCCCTCCGTGACATGCGGTGCTTGAGACCAAATTGCTCCCAAACGTTCAGCAGTGGTACGACGGATACCGGCAAGTGGAATAACCTCAACACCCGCAGCCTGCTCCTTCGGCTGCGCCGCAGGCCTAGGAGCAGGAGCCTCGCTGGGGGCTTCTACTGGGGTGGCGGTGCCATCATCAATTGCGCGCTGTACGTCTTCCTTAGTAACCCGTCCGCCCGGACCCGTACCCTGCAACGCTTCAGCATCCACGCCATGCCGCTGGGCAAGCCGTTGGGCGACAGGAGTCACCCGTGATCTCGCTGGCGATTCCGCAGCCGAGGCTTCGGGCTGCGCTGCAGGACTAGGAGCTGATGCCTCGCTAGCTGCTTTTAGCGGAACGGCAGTGCCGTCATCAATGGCACGCTGCACGTCTTCCTTAGTGATCCGTCCGCCCGGACCGGTGCCCTGCACGGCCTCGGCATCTATGCTGTGCCGCTGAGCGAGCCGCTGAGCAACGGGAGTCGCTCGTGATTCGGCAGCCTGCTTCGCAGCGGGAGCCTGGGGCTGTTCTGCTGATTCGTCGGGCACCGCTTCCCCCTCTTCTCCAATCCAAGCGAGGGTTGCCCCAACGTCGTAGACACCGTCAACTTGACCTACGATACGCAACAAGAAACCACTGACCGGTGATTCAATGTCAGCGACAGCCTTGTCTGTTTCAATTGATACGAGCAGCTCCCCCTCCTCGATTCTGCTACCTTCGGCTATGTGCCACTCAACGACGCGACCCGTTTCCATGGTATGACCGAGAGCCGCTAAACGGAACTGTATTGCCATGAATTCTCCCTTTCTCCTCGTACTAGGTCATTACGCGGTTAACTGCATCAGTGATATCAGGAACCTCAGGCACAACATGCTTGACGAGCTCGGAACTGAATGGCATCGGCACATGTGGACTACCAACCCGAACGACTGGTCCCTTGAGGTCTCCGAAACAGTTTTCGCCGATCATCGCTGCTATTTCGGAAGCCGCCCCAGCAAAACTGGAATCCTCTCCGCAGACTACGGCATGACCCGTCCGGCTTACCGACTCACAGATCGTCTCGGTATCCAACGGTGACAGGCTTCTTGCGTCGACAACCTCAACGTCGTAGCCGTCGTCCTCTAACAGCACCGCTGCTTCCAGTGACTTCTGTACCATTGGACCGATAGCAACAACGGTCGCATCCTCGCCTTCACGACAGATCTTAGCTTGACCAAGAGGTATGGTATGCTCCCCATCCGGTACTTCGCCCCTGGATGTGTAGATCCGCTTGTACTCGAAAAACAGCACCGGGTCAGGGCTGCGTATTGCAGATTTGAGCAATCCCTTGGCATCGCCGGGTGTCGAAGGGACGACAACCTGTAAACCCGGAACGTGCATGAACCACGATTCCATGATCTGCGAGTGCTGCGCCGCTAGCAACCGACCAACACCACACGGTAGGCGAATTACCATCGGCACACTCGCTTGACCCCCAGTCATGTAGCGCATCTTTGCCGCTTGGTTGACCACTTCGTCCATGGCGCAAGTGACGAAATCCATGTACATGATCTCGACCACAGGGTTCATCCCTGCCATAGCGGCACCGACTCCCACGCCCATAATTCCGGCCTCTGCGATCGGCGTCTCAAAAATCCGTTCCGGGAAACGTTCCGCAATACCATCTGTCACCTTGTAAGGGCCACCGTGCGTAATGACATCCTCGCCAATGACGAAAATCGTTTCATCACGTTCCATCTCCTCGTGCAGTGCCTCTCGTAATGCTTCACTGAAAGTTAGTTCTCTCATCATGCTACCTCCTGTTGAGGGGCGAGGACATCCGTGATGACGTTATCAGGCGTCGGGAACGGACTCTCGTCAGCAAATCTCACTGCCTCAGTAATCTCATCCTTAACCTCGTTCTGGATCTGCGTGTCCTCCTCTTCAGTCAACCACCCCTGCTGCATCATCGTCGATCGGAAGGTGGTGATCGGGTCGTGATTAGTCCTCATCTCTTCAACCTCCTCGGAGGTGCGGTACTGCTCTTCGTCGCCTAAGCTGTGTCCGTAGAAACGGTAGGTTCGTGCTTCAATCAACGTGGGGCCCTCACCTTTGCGAGCGCGCGCGACTGCCTCACCGGCAACCTCGTAGACCTCCACGAGATCCTGACCGTTGACGGATACACCGGGGATCGCATAGGAACCCGCCATATCAGCAACTGAATCAAGCACCGCCACATTCATGCGAGGCACCCACTGCTGGTACTGGTTATTCTCACACACATAGACAACGGGGAGCTTCCACAAAGCCCCAAGCCCGATCCCTTCGTGGAAGGTGCCGCGTGCAGCAGCACCATCGCCAAAGAAACACACCGATACCTGATCTGTTCCACGTAACTTGCTGGCAAGCGCAGCACCCGTGGCGGGTGCGATGCCGGCACCGACAATACCGTTGGCACCGAGCATGTTGAGCGAGAAATCGGCGATGTGCATCGAACCACCTTTGCCAGCGCACGTTCCCGTGGCTTTGCCGAAAAGTTCTGCCATCATACGGTGTGATTCAGCACCTTTGGCTAAACAGTGGCCATGGCTGCGGTGTGTACCGAGAACATAATCGTCATCTCGTAGGTTGGAGCACACACCGACAGCGACCGCTTCCTCCCCACAGTACATGTGAAGAGCGCCGACCACGGAACCGAGACTTGTCTGGCGATTCGCCTCTTCCTCAAAGAGCCGGATACGCCACATATTTCTATACATCTTCTTACCCAATTCAGGTGACAGGTCCATAATAGGTCTCCTAGGGTTAATAAGTTGTAATGTGTATTACGACGCGCTGTTATTGTAAATATTCTACGCTACAAATTTGCGGTTTGGCATCATCTAATCTTCTATTATACCGAACCGTACCAAAATAAGCAAATCGTTGCAGAAAAAACCTGTGCAATCACTATTTTCGAGGTTATCGCTTGTGCTGTTTGCAAAAAAACAGCGAGATCTACTCCTATGACAGCTTCATATTGTTTGCGCTCTGTACCTCATAACTATGGACGCTCTATCACTCCATCTGCGGGTACTGCGTCGCTTTGCAATAGCCTCCCAACTTCAGCAGCGATCTCTTGCTGCACCCTCGCAACGAATTCATCGGTTGTGGGTCCTTTCACGCGGGTCTCTAATCCATACTCTCCAAACCCGAATTCCACCGTTTCTTTCACATACCTCTCCGGCCCATCGAAGTAGTATGGCTGTGTTCCCCGGAGCGTCTCGTAGATGTCGTCGCCCTCGGTCTTGTAGATGTCGGCATTCGATATGACGACCTGTGGCTTATCGTCCGTCGGATCGGGGTATACTGCCCGCATAGCGAAGTCCCCAAGCATCACGTACTCTTTTAACTCTGGTGCCCAGTGAGTAATCTTGTATGTCGGACCGGGTTTCACCCACGGCTTTATCAATCGCCTTACCACATCAAATTCGTACCACTTCCTTAGCTCCGATAGATGGGGAATCGCACCGTCATGCTCATACTTGGAGCTATCGCCCTCCGCCCGAATATCGTTGAAGGCCATGAACCAGTTTACATAGTCGCGTGCCCCCCGCGACATCTTCATCATGCCGGATCCCCTAACTGGATTGCGAGCATCAACGATGACTACATGCGGCATCTTCTCGCTCAACTCCCTGACGAAATCTTGGGGAAAGCCTGCCCGCGCCTTACCCTCTACTTCGTGGGGCACCCTGAGCCTGAACGAGGAGTGGGATCGAACGCGGTCACAGCGGAGCGTGAAATCGTCCTTCAGATAGTCTTGGAGCGGTTCAACAACCCACTGTCTGCCATAGCGGTCATTCCCGACCACTACGGTTGTCCGTGGTGTCCTGTCCTTGAAGTGTCTGAGGAATTGCAGGAAACACGCAGCTTGGTATCCGTAACGCTTCGCTTGGGCGAGATGTTGTTCGCTCAGTTTGACTGTCTCTTGACAAGGCGGCAGCAGCACCGGCAGCACCTTGAAGGTTGTGTACTGCTCGTCGCTGCCCCTTCGCCCTCCGTTGAGATTTGCTTCCAGGTGAGCGAACCGGATGAATTCCAAATCTCTCTGAAGTTCGTTGTCCAGCCGGAATTGCCCTTCCAAAGTTTCGGCTCGGAGCCGGTCAAACTCTGCCAAGGCTGCCTCAAAGTCTGAGTGTTCTGCCAAATAACGGGTCACCACCGGGGTAAACATCACACCCTCGTAGTTCCGACCTTCAAACTGCGTCATCCACTGTCCAAGCCTATCCAGTCGGCGCAAGATCTCGTCGATTGAATTATGATGGAGGAAGGGTGTCAGAAACGTCTGAATCTGGTCTATATCGACCCTGAGTCCAATCTGATACACTCGAATAACGAGTTGAGTAATCCCTTCAATGTCACTCGATTTGAAGACGAATGCAAGCAGGTCATAAATGTTGCCCTCATTAATCTCTGGGCCCCGTTCCATCTCAGCAAAGGCGGATAACATTAGATCTCTAGCAGTCACCAACTGACCCGGAATTGCTCGCGCCTGTGCCTCAGTGAGTCGTCCTGCCATAAGCTCGTCGAACCAGTGGGTAAACACCGAATCAGTGTCATCACCGAGTACACCCGCTGACCGAAGCCGCTCTATTTTCGATACCATCTGATCGAGTTGCTGCCGGACCCGCGCCGGAATTCGCGCCCTCTGGCGTAGATATTCAATTTCCGCTTCAATGGGGACCATTATTCATCTCCGCACTCGTTTGCTGATAGATTATGTGGGGTATAGAACCGTTATCTGTTTCAGCACCTCTTTGTAGCGAAATATAGGATAGCAAAATCTGAGAGAACCGTCAACATTTTTCCGCTGCCAATAGAGTTCAATAATACCGCAGATTATTCGCTAATTACCCTACTTCAACCCTGCCATTTCATCCGTGGATTCAGTCCCATTTGATATTGACAAACAGGTTGCAAACTGGTATCCTAAAAATGTTTGAACATCTGCGGAATGATTTAGCAATTTATAGCGAAAAGAGCGAAAGAAATGGGAATGGAGCATGAAAAACCAAGCTTTGTGACCGCCGGCTTGCCCGTGATTGACTGCGATCTTCACAATCGCACCCCATCACTCGAAATGCTTTATCCGTACTTACCGGACTATTGGTGCGATCACTGCGAAGAATCGGGGTTTTTCGGCCCCGATGCGAACGACTATCCAGAGGGTGCACCGACTTCAACGCGACCAGAGATCACGGAACCATTAGAGGATCGCCCCCAATCGGATCTGGCACTGCTACGCGAACACGCGCTTGACCCTTGGGGCATCCAATACGGCATACTGACCTGCGCTTATCGTGTGCAGAGCGTACACAACGAGGACTTAGCGGCGGCACTCGCCTCGGCAGTCAATGATTGGCAGATTGAGCATTGGCTTGACCCGGAACCGCGCCTACGAGGATCGTTAATAGTACCGAGCCAAAATCCCGAACTTGCAGCGCGAGAGATTGAGCGTCTGGGAGAGCATCCGGGCTTTGTACAGGTGATGCTGCCGGTCCGTTCACAGGCACCTTACGGCAATCGACGCTATCACCCGATCTACACCGCTGCGGTACGCCACGATTTGGTTGTCGGCATCCAGTATGGCGGAGCACCGGGGCTTCCACCGACATCGGTCGGTTGGCCCTCAACATATCTGGAGGAATACGTCGGTATGTCGCAGGTGTTTCAGGCACAGGTACTCAGTCTGGTGTCGGAAGGCGTTTTTGACCAATTTCCGTCCTTGCGGGTGGCACTCATCGAAGCAGGATTCACATGGATGCCATCGCTCATGTGGCGATTTGACAAGGAGTGGCGTGGGCTGCGACATCTTACGCCGTGGGTCAAACGGTTGCCATCAGCATATATCCGCGAACATATACGCATGACACTCCAGCCAATTGACGGTCCACCAACTGCGGAACAACTGCTTCAGATTATCGGTCAACTCGATTCGGACGACTTTCTGATGTTTTCAACGGACTATCCCCATTGGCACTTCGATTCCCCTGAAGAGACTTTCCCCTCAAAACTGCCCACGTCGCTAGCAGGCAAGATTTTGTCCGAAAATGCGAGGGAATTTTATCAACTCTAAGGGTGTGTTTGGAAAGTCAATTAAGATTACCGAGCGTCTAAAACCGTTTTCATATCGAGGGTCTGCAAAAAGATGGTTTTGTCGTTCTCACTTCATCCTCAACAGTCAATTTTATTCAAGTCTTCGCTACCTAATAAGTTGCTTCTATTGAGGAGGCAACTTTCGTTTGTTTTAGCATTTCGGCAAACCTTGCCGGAATTAAACTTTTTCTAACTGGAGGTAAAGAAAAATGGTTCAAATCGCGATATGGGTCATTGCAGGTCTGTCGGCATTCAATTTGGTAATCCTTGTTCTAGTACTGAAGCGGTTGGCATTTATAAAAACGGACGCGGCAGAGCAGGCCGGGCAAGACGAGTTCCAATCCTTTCGCGAGGAAATGTCCAGATCAGAACGAGAAATCAGAAATGAGATTAGGGCAAGTCAAGAGACTACGGCCAACACACTTATGATGAATATCGGTGAATTTAGCAAAACTCTTACTGCTCAAGTTGAAGGAATGAGAAGCACGGTTGATGAAAGGTTTCAGAACCTGCAACAGAGTAACGACAACAAGTTGGTGCAGGTAAGCCAAACAGTCACCGAGCAACTCCAAAGCACCGCCGATACTCTCGTGAACACCGTTGGGGAACTCGGCAAATCCCAAGACTCTCAACTTGAGAGCGTCAGGAAAACCGTTCATGAGAGACTCGGAGCTATGCAGAACAGCAATGAAGAGAAATCGGAACAGATGTATAAGACGGTCACCAACCAGCTCCAAAGTACTGCCGACACTCTCGTGAACACCGTTGGGGAACTCGGCAAATCTCAAGACTCTCAACTTGAGAGCGTCAGGAAAACCGTTCATGAGAGGCTTGAAGCTATGCAGACTAGTAATGAGGAGAAGCTTGACCAAATGCGTCAAACGGTTGACGAACAACTCCAATCAACATTGGAAAAACGGCTTGGAGAATCTTTCAACATCGTCAGTAAGCGTCTTGAAGACGTGCAACGTGGACTCGGTGAGATGCAAAACCTTGCTACAGGTGTCGGTGATCTCAAGCGAGTTCTAACGAACGTCAAGGCGAGAGGAACATGGGGGGAGGTACAGCTTGGGTCACTCCTCGAAGAAATTCTCACGCCGGATCAGTATAGCACGAATGTACAACTTCATGAGAATTCACGCGAGGAGGTTGAGTACGCCATTCGTTTACCGGGGAGTAATGACGGACCAGATTCGTGTGTATGGTTGCCAATTGATTCCAAGTTTCCACTTGCAGATTATGACAAATTAGTTGATGCTGCTGATGCTTCTGATGTGATGGCTGTGCAAGAAGCAACTCAAGCGTTCATGCGAGCGGTGCGAGCCGAAGCAAAGAAGATTCAGGATAAATACATTTCTCCTCCAAAAACAACGGATTTTGCTATTATGTTCTTGCCTACTGAAGGGCTCTACGCGGAGGTCCTTCGGGCACCAGGGCGAGTTACAGAACTCCTGCAGCGCTACCGGATTGTTGTTGCAGGTCCAACTACTCTCGCCGCTATTTTGAGCAGCCTTCGCATGGGCTTCCGAACTTTGGCAATTGAGAAGCGTTCCAGCGAGGTCTGGGAGGTTCTCGCTGCTGTCAAGACTGAATTTGGAAAATTTGGTAATGTCATGGATAAGTTGAAACGTCAATTGAACACGGCCTCCAATACTATTGATGAAACGGGGCGTCGAACACGAGCGATGGAACGTAATTTGCGCGGAGTTGAGGAACTTCCGCAAGAGGCAGCAGCCGCAAGACTTGGACTGCCGGACAGTGAACAAATAATTAACTGGAATAATGCGGATGACTAGTAGGACTTACGCAGCCGAACGGTCAAAGCCCTTCCCCTGCTTGCGGGGGGGACTAAGGGGGGGTAGACTGAGGGGGGTGTCGGAGGGGTATCTCTGCCCCGATACGGCTGATGAATCAGGCAACTACAATCTAGAGAGCGTAAGCCCTGACTAGGAAACTGAATTATGGTTGCTAAGTGTGTAATTATACAAAAAGTTACAAGCCAAAATACAGTATAAGGAGCGTGATTAATGCCCAAATGGATCTTCGTTAATGTTGTTGTACTTCTAACCCTTCTTGCCGGGGTTTTGTGTGCACACGACCCCGGATCGGCAAAATACGTTGTAGAAGCCTACCGGCTTGAGCCCGGCGTTCCCCCTCCGAAGATCGATGGAAAACTAGACGACCCCGCGTGGCAAAAAGCAAAACCTGTAAGCGGCTTCATTCAACTTGTGCCAGACCGAGCCAAACCCGCCACCGACGATACAGCGTTTTATATCGCTTATGACCCGCACCACCTCTACGTCGCCTTCCGGTGTTATGATGCCGAGCCTGATAAAGTTGTTAACCGTATTGTGCGGCGCGGTGGGAACATCTACGACTCGGACGTGATATCCTTTTTCATGGACCCACATCATGACCATCGCACCGGCTATAAGTTTGCGACCACTCCCGGCGGTGTCCAGAGCGATGCGTACCGCTTCGATGACATTCGATCCGACTCCAGTTGGAGGGGCATCTGGTGGCTAGAAACAGGGATTGATGAACAAGGGTGGGTCGCTGAATTCAAGATTCCGTTCGCAAATTTCCGTTTCCCTGATAAATCAGAGCAGGTGTGGGGGTTCGATGTTGAACGAGTACATCGGAGGAAAGATGAAGTCACTGTTTGGAAGCAGATGACCCAAGCCGGGGCGACCACGCGGATGTCTGATCTGGGACTTATGGTCGGGTTAAAAGACATTGGCGGTGCTAAACCGTTTGAAATCTCACCCTATCTTTTGGGTGGGGTATCTGACACAGAATCGCTTGATGGGCAGCTAGGAACAGGCCTTGATGTTCAGTATAATCTGACAAGTACGCTCAAGACAAATGTCACCGTGAACCCGGATTTCGCACAAGTAGAGGCGGATCAGTTGGAAATTAACCTAACCCGTTTTCCGACCCGTTTCCCGGAACGGCGTCCTTTCTTCGTCGAAGGTAACAGCTTTTTTGAGACACCGTTAGAGCTCTTTTATAGTCGGCGGATTGGTAGAGAGGGAGACATCCTCTGGGGTGGCAAAATGACCGGCAAGGTCGGCAGCTATTCCCTCGGTATCCTCGGAAGTCAAACGGGCAATTTCGGAGCACTGGAAATTGGTCAAAAGTCCGAATCCAAAGAGGAGGCATTATATTCGACTGTCCGGTTGAAAAAGGATATCCTGCAACGTTCCACTGTTGGACTGATCTTCGCCAACAAAGAGCATCTCGATGAGGAAGATGGCTACGGTCGAGTGGGCGGATTCGACACAGATCTGTTCTTTCTGAAAACTTATCGGCTATCGGGACAATATGCGATAAGTTTTAATCCCAGCGAAGATCAGGAGAACGAAAATACAAAGAATAAGGCATACCTTGTCGAACTCGCCCAGAGCAATTACCTCTGGAACGCCAGAGTGCGGCTAGAACGAATCGATCCGCTATTTGAAACAAACGAGACAGGATTTCTCCGCAAAGAGAGATATCGAGGTTGGCAGCAGATAAATTTCATGACCACCTACATTCCGCAATTCGGCCCCCATCGAGCTGCTTTCGGAATGCGCGGCAGGGTCTCCCAGGATTTGTTCACTGATACATATTTGAACAATCCAGAGCTGACACTTTCACCGGAATTTGAAGAGGATTTAATCAGTTGGAACTTCAACCCTTGGGTGGATTGGAGGCCCACCGAATCCTTCTGGGAGGGGATCGGCGTGTCTTACCGACGCAGTCGGGAGGTCGAACCAACGGAGGTCTTTACGACAGACGGATATGAACTTTCCCTCCTAACAAACACTTCGCACCCCGTTTCGGTCGGCTTGGATGCGGGAATAGGAAACTACTTCAATTTCTCGCGGCGGGCGGTAGGGAAGCAACGACTGCTTTCGCTCTCAACCACTATTCGTCCGCAGAGCAATTTTACCATTGATCTTGAAAGTGGGTATGCCCTGAGTTTGACGCAAGAAGATGTCATTGATGGACGCTATTTCACGAGTGCTCTGCGTGTCACCTATCTGTTCACACGGGATCTATTTCTCAGGGTATTTATGCAAGCCGGGCGTGAGCGTACCGCTTTTGGTCGGATAGAGACCGAAGAGAACTATCTGGTCAGCACCCTCTTCGGCTGGGAATATAGCCCCAAAAGCCATATTTTTCTTGCGTATAATGAGGATTGGCAGACCGATGAAGGGGAATTACAGTTGGGCGATAGGGTTGTTGTGTTCAAGGTCTCTTATCTCTGGAATCTCTAATAGCAGGAGAGCTAAGGCATGCCTCCATCATCTGAAGTACAATTTTCATCAGCAGAGCTCCTCAATCGTGATTTCCCAAACCACAGTCCCCGCTTGTCATTCGTCCCGATTTATCGGGATGATGCGTGGCAGGATTGGCGAACCCAACTGCTCCCTGAACTACGAGAGCAGCTTGGACCTTTCCCGGACGAAGCGTTTCCTCTAAACCCGCAAATTGTCTCTACTGAATCGCATGACAAGATTACGATCTACAAAGTGATCTACCACTCACGAGAGGACGCTCCGATTCCCGCCTATCTGTCAATCCCGAAGGGCACAACGACTAAGACGCCAGCTGTCCTCTGCATCCACGGGCATGTGCCGGGCGGTAAAGAGAGCGTTATCTCCGGTGATGGAGAGTTGGGTGCCCCCTATGGTCGTGATCTCGCAGAGCAGGGCGTCATCACGTTGTGCCCCGATAACGCTGGGATGGGCGAACGCGCTCATCCGGCGGGTGGTTGCGATTTCCTCTGGCGACGCCTGAACTATCTCGGATACGATCTGACAGGCTATCGGGTCTACGACCTGATGCGGGGCGTGGACTACCTCCAAAGTCTACCGGAAGTAGATGAAAAGCGAATCGGGATTGCAGGGCTATCCGGCGGGTGCTGGCTTGGCATTGTTCACGCTGCATTAGACGAGCGGGTTCAAGCAGCGGTGTTAAGCGGCTATTTTACCACCTTCGCGCAAACGTCATGGTTTGGGCACTGTATCTGCCACCACCCGAAAGGCATCGGTGAACTCTGTGAGATGCCCGACATCGCGGGACTTATCGCACCACGCCCTATCTTTATAGAGTGGGGGACGGAGGACGTGAGTCGCCCGGTACACCCCGCCTTTGAGATGGCGCAGCAGATCTATCGCGCTGCGAACGCTGGCGATCAGATCACACTACAAGAATTTGATGCCGGACACCTCTTTTCAGGCGAACAGTCACTGCCGTGGTTGATCCAAACGCTGTCTCAAAAGTAGAATACACCCATAGGTCTAGGTATTGAAAATCCATCGCTTTTGCATCAAAGTTATAGTGATTGATTTTTCGCTATAGTTTTGAATCCCGATCTTATTGGAGGAACACAGATCTCTTTTGTTTTTCTATTTTTATCTGCGAAAATCAGCGTTTATCAGCGTCCCTATCTTTTGGAACTGAAGCGCGCAAGTCTGAACTTATAATTTCGCGCACTCAGAGGAGATACTTATGAACCCTTTACGAATCGCTGTAATCGGTGCCGGGGCTTACGAAACCTCCCGCTCACGCGCCTATCAGGCGGTCATTAAGCAACTGACAAACCTCTACACGTTTTGCGCCATCTGCGACAGAAACGCCGAGGCCTGCCGCACCGCAGCCGAAACCTACGATATCCCAGCGCAATACACAGATGTCGAAGAGATGCTTCAGTCCGAAAAACTGGACGTGGTCTTCTGTCTGACGCCAACCGATTCGCTCAACGTCATGGCGATAACGGTCGCCAAACACCGGATCAACGTCATCACCGAAATTCCGATCGCTGTCTCGTTGCCGATAGCAGACGCTATCACGGAAACGTGCCGACAGAGCGGCGTCAAATACGAAATCGCCGAGAACGTCTGGCACTGGCCCCATGAGCGGTTGAAACAGAAGATTGTCCGGGCGGGACTACTTGGAAAAATTCGACATGCACGCCTCTGGTACGCATCGGGCAGCTATCATGGCATCAACGCAATTCGTATGATCCTCGGCTGCGAGCCGATACGTGCTCTGGGATATGCGAGCGAAGTCCCGACGCAGCCCTACACCGGCTACGGCGACGAAGCGATGACGACACGGTGGTGGGAGTCCGGCATCATTGAGTTCCCGGGAGGAATCACCTGCCTCTATGAGATGCCACCGCCAGGAGCACGCGGCAGCCATTGGGAGATTGAAGGCACAGAGGGACATCTCTCCGGCGACCAATTAACCCTTTACAACAATGGCGGGAGTTACCAAATTGAGGATGTTTATACAGAAGTTGACGGCGAACAGATATTAGACCATGTTCGGATAGAGACCTCTCCGCCGATCGTGTGGTCGAATCCGTTTGCGAAGTACAAGATCTCCGCATCAGACGATGTTGCCAAAGCGAGCATCCTTCACAGTATGTATCGTGCCGTGACAGAGGATGTTGAGCCTGCATACGGCCCCGTCAACGCCCGACGAGATCTGGAATTGTGGATCGCAATTCGGGAGAGTGCCCGACGCGGGAGTGCGTGGATAACTTTGCCGATTCAGGAAATAACGGGTCTCGAACGCCAGATCCATGAAGCGTATGAGCGCAAATATGGGGGACATCCGATTTCAGGAGTCGAAGCACTCAAGGAGGCCTCCTTCAATCGAGCGAGTGTGATCTGGGCAGTTGCGGGGTGGTTGTAAGAACCACCACGTCTCCATGTTCCGATTTATCGTGAATCCTCGTCGTTGTAGAGATCGTTTCGATCCCACAACGTCGGGATAGAAAGAATTTCTCTTGGTGTGAGGTAGAAGGAGGAAACATGCTGAAAATTGGAATTGTCGGTGCCGGCGTGATGGGAAATCGCCATGAAGGTAGAGTTGCTGACTACGGCGCACAAGTTGTCGCAGTTCACGATATACATCTACCGGCGGCACAGGAACTTGGGACGAGAACAGGTGCGAAAATCGTCACAGATGACCTTGAGTGGTTTTTTGATGCTGAAATGGATGGATTGATCATCACCACACCGCCCCCTGTGCGTCTTGAGCCGGTGCGGAGGGCTTGTGAACGCGGTATCCACCTGATGATTGAAAAACCGCCTGCCTTAAACCTGACCGATGCGCGTGCCTGCCTTGCACATATTGAGGATGCTGGGGTAATTGCTGCGGTCAGCTTTCAACTACGCTACGGCTCAATCTACGAGAGACTCAAAGAATTGTTGGCGGACGAAACGGTGCATCTCGTTCACACAGTCTGTACAGTTGAGTATTACCTCACCTTTCGGATGTCGCCGTGGTTCTTGCAGCGTCAAATCAGCGGAGGTCCCCTCGCCGAACAGGCGATTCATATCCTCGATTGTGCTCGCTTTATCATGGGAAACGTCAAGCCAGTTCAGGCACACGCAATCGGTGCCAAGAATATGGCGCTAGATCGAACCGAATTTGACGCTGAAAACGCCATCCAGATGATGTACGAACTCGAAAACGGTGCCTTCGGCACACACATGAACCACTGCGGCACAAAAGGCGGCGGTTTCGAGCTGGAAGTTATTGGTCCGCATTTACGACTTCGGGCAGACGCCCAAGGAGGTCGCAACGGCGACCGAATCGTCGGCCATCTGCATGGAAACGACTTTGATGAACCCGTGCCCGCTGAAAATAGCCTCGGTCTCGATAAGATTCATGCCTGGCTTCGCGCCATTGAAACAGGGGACCGCTCGCTGATTCGATCGGACTTCGGAGACGCGATGCACACCCTCGCATTAATAGAGGCAGCTATCAAAAGTCAAGACACCGGCGGCTTTGTAAAGGTTGATTCAAACCCCGATCCTGTCGGGTAGGAGAAGGTTAAACATGACAATCAAGAAAATCCTCATCACCGGTGCAGCGGGGTATCTCGCCGGTTTTATCATTAATCGCCTCCGATCCAAATATGAACTCACCCTCACCGATAGAGTCGAGCCCAAGCCGGATTTCAAAGATCTGCCCTTTATGCAAGCAAACCTAATGGACTATGAGGAGATTGAGAAGGTTTGTGAAGGGCATGATGCCGTTGTCCATCTCGTGGCATTGGTGCGCGAGCGTTTCGACAAGCCAGCATGGCTATTCGCCGATGTGATGGTCAAAGGAACGTGGAACGTCGCCGAAGCTTGTGCGGTAGGCGGGGTGCAAAGACTTGTCAACATTTCAAGTATCTCCGCCTGTAGCCCACTTCCGGGGGCTGAGCTGCCCTATCGTGTTGGTGCGCCGTTTCAGTTCAATTCGGGCGGACTGTACTACGCCCTCGCGAAATACTTGGGCGAACAGGTCGGAGAGGCTTACTATCAAGCGCACGGATTGAGCGTTATCCACCTCCGTCCCGGTGTTATCGCCGGCGATGGACTCAACCCCGGTCCCAAAGCACCTGAAGATCCAAACGAGCCGTGGTTTGTGTATGTTGACCCACGCGACGTTGCACAGGCAGTTGAGTTAGCAATCGAAACCCAAGATGTGATGTACGGTTCCTACCACGTGGTCGCGGGGCGTGAGGATTCCCGATTCGACTGGAAGCAGACTGCCGAGGAACTCGGCTACCGCCCGGAACACAATTGGCCCGAAATCCCAGAGAGACGTTGATTACAGGTTGAAATAGATTTTTCCGCGAATCTGCGCGAGTGAAATGCAAAGTCATTGAGGCACAAGGGCGCAAAGTTTTTTCTTCGCGTCCCGTTTTCTCGTTTTCCCGTCCTCTCTGTGTCATCTGTACCATCTATGGTGAATTCTAAAAATAAATAGACATTTTTGCCCCTCGGTTTCGATCCCGATTTATCGGGGCCGGTAGGTGCGGTTTCCAACCGCACCGGTTTGGAATGTCTCATTAATTCTAAGATCCACTATGATCTGCAATAGGGAAGGGGTGTTCAAGTATGAAAGTCTTAATTATCGGTGGCACCGGAAATATCAGCCGTGGGATTGTCGCAGCGTTGCTCAAACGGAATCACGAAGTGGTAATGTTCAATCGTGGGCAGCATCCAGATGTACCCCCATCGGATATACAGGTCATTCACGGAGATAGGCAGGATCGCGACGCTTTTGAGAGCAGAATGCGCCCCGAAAAGTTCGACGCCGTCATTGACATGATCTCCTATAACGCTGACGATGCCGCTTCTGCGCTGCGAGCGTTTCGTGGACGGGTGGACGGATTCATCCACTGTTCTACGGTGATGACCTACGGACCGCCGTTCCCGTTTAGCGGCGTCAATATCCCTGAAACCGCGCCGTTGAACGGGACATCTGAGTACGGGCGCGGCAAGATCGCCGCAGACCAACTACTCTTAGACGCACATGCCGAAGACGGTTTTCCCGTAACAATCTTCAAACCGTCCTACACGCACGGCCCCGGAATGCAGGTGCATCGACAGGTCGGGGGCGACGGGAGTTGGATTGACCGCCTGCGTAAAGGCAAGCCGATCCTCTCAGCGGGGGACGGGTTAAATTACTTCCAATTCCTTTCATCGCGTGACGCAGGGATAGGATTTGCGGAGACACTCGGACGGTCGGAATGCCTCGGTCAAGTCTACAACATCGTCCACCCGGAAGTCCGGACATGGGATCAATGGCACCACACCGTTGCCCAAGCGTTGGGCGTTGAAGCCGAAATTGTGCATGTCCCTCAAGAGACACTCATTGCCATTGCGCCGGACCGGTTCCGAGGGTTAAACGGCAATTTTGGTCATACGCAGATCTATACTGGTGCGAAACTCGAAAGAGACCTCCCCGAATTTCAGCCAGATACGCCGCCTGTGGAGAGCGTTGCAGAAAACATCGCTTGGATGGATAGACATAACCTTATCCCGGACAGTGATACCGATGATTTGGAAGATCGAATCATTGAGGCGGTGCGTGACTTGCCAACCCATTTTTATTAAGCATTAAACATCCAACAGCTTTGCAGCTGATTAACTCTGAACGATTGTGGTAGAATACGAAAAAAGATGCCTACTGATACTCTACAAAAATATGTCCAAAAGATGAAACGCTTGCGGGTAGATAGGGCACACGGAATCGCCCCTCACAAACCGCTTCTGTTGTTAGCCGTTATCGAACTGATTGAGCAAGGGCAGATTCAAGAAAACAAAATTCCCCTCTCCCCAGGCTTGGCAGAGACCTTCATTAAATATTGGTCAAAAGTAACGGATCGGAAACCTAATATCGCCCTGCCATTTTTCTACTTAAAAAGTGATGGATTCTGGCATCTCCACCCAAACGCTGGATACGAAAAGGTATTAGACGTTGCAGATCGAATTACAGCGATTTCTCGCCGTGAAGTTATCGCATATGTGAGTTTGGATGATGACCTCTTTGTTTTACTTACCGATGCCAGTAATCGAGAGATAATCCGTCAGACCGTCTATTTCTCGCCTTCTTATCTACGTCTATCTTCTAGACTTCAAGGGTGGAATCGAAGATCTTATTGCAGAGGGACAACAGATTACAGAGTATGAACAGGCACTAATCAACGAAGTTGAACAACCCTTTTTATCTCAGAAACCAACTACACCAATTCCAGAAGAAACGCCAATTCGTAGTGCAGGTTTTCGACAAGCGATCATGGGATTGTACAATTACACCTGCGCTGTCTGTCAGCTGCGTATTGTGACAATGGATGGAGAAAGTGCGACTGACGCTGCACATATCATCCCATTTCGCATTTCAAAGAATGACGATGTCCGGAATGGAATCTCGCTTTGCAAATTGCACCATTGGAGTTTTGATAAAGGACTAATCTCCCTGAGTAGAAACTATCGGGTTGTTGTTTCACGGCTAATAGTCGAACAGGGTCCAATGGAATGGAAACTAACTACGCTGCGTGGTAAATCCATATTATTACCGGAACACGACCAACTTCACCCAGCTCAAGATGCCTTGGATTGGCACCGTGAGAAAGTGCTTAGACAGTAACTTAACGTGATGTCAATGCTATTACAGCGTTTCCCGTTAATTCAAATACCGCGTAATTGTGGTAGAATACGGAAAAGAGTTAGGGGGCATACTGTTCAGTGGGGAAAACAGGAATGAGTAATCTACAAATTATTGAGGGAAACGCTCTGGAACAACTCCCTCAGATCCCTAGTGAATCGGTAGACCTTATTATTGCTGATCCACCGTATAATTTAGGTAAAGAATACGGCAATAACTATGACCGGAAGGAATTCGACGAATATCTCAAGTTCTTAACGCTCTGGTTAACGGAAGCCTGTAGGATTCTTAAACCAACGGGAACCATTTATGTGTTTATGGGCTTTCGATTCATCTCTTATCTGTACGATATACTTGACCGCGACCTCCAGATGTGTTTCAACAGTTGGATTTGCTGGCACTACACACAAGGAATAGGCAGGACAAAGGGATTCTCTCCGAGGCATGACGACATTCTAATGTTTACCAAAAGCAAAACATTTAAATTCAACCTAGATAATATAAGAATACCTCAGAAATACTACCGCGAGCGTAACAACATGAGAGGGGCAAACCCGGGAGATGTATGGCAATTTTCTCATGTACATTATTGCAACGAAAACCGACAAAATCATCCCACTCAGAAACCAGAAGGTTTGATCGAAAGGATGGTACTTGCATCGTCCGATGAAGGGGATATGGTCTTAGATCTGTTCGCAGGTAGTGGCACCACCTTAAGGGTTTGCCAGCAATTAAACAGAGATTGCACCGGTATCGAATTAAATCCAGAATACGTTGAAATGATTAAGGAGCGCCTAAATAGTGAATTCACAGGATTTGATAGCATAGATCCGCGAATGGAGCGCATTCCCTTGGATGAACACGAAAAAAGTCAGACAAGAATATCTTGAGAACCTTGGATTTGAACACGAAAAAAGTCAGACAAGAATATCTTGAGAACCATAAGCAGTGGTTTCTCAAGCACCATGACCCTGTAGTTGACAAATTCGATGCATCAGTTCAGAAATTGTATGACGAGGAACAAGCAGAGATACAAGAAGAGTTTGACTTTGACAACACAACAACAAAATGAAACAGAGCCAGAATCTCTGAAACCTGCGACCTGTGTCTACGACGGTCTTTCTGACCAAAGATATTGATGAGATTGAACAAATCGCGCTTAATCGGAGCAATTTCTTTGGCATAAGGAGTACGGATTGATGGCGGCTAATACAGTATGGGCAAAAGATATTCTTTCAACTCCTTCCTCGCGGCGACACTTCCTTGCAACGATGGGCAAAGGGGCTGCGCTCGCCGGGCTGGGGATCTTTGGTGCCGGTTCAGAGGCTGCCGTGAGAGGCCTATTTGGCAGGGGACTCATTCCCGCTGCGTGGGGCGAGGTTGAACAAGATCTACTCCCAAAGCCCGATATGATCGTCCACTCAGAGCAACCTTTTAACGGCGAATTTGCCCCGCATCTACTGAACGATGGCGTGACCCCCACCGCCCGACATTTCGTTCGCAATAACAGCAGCATACCAGAACGCGCCAAAAACGGCGACCTGAACGGTTGGAAATTGACGATTGACGGCGAGGTTCACAAAAAACTCGCGCTCTCAATGGATGACCTGATCCGTTTCCCGCAGGTAACTATGCAAGCGGTGGTGGAATGTGCGGGAAACGGCAGAAGTTTATTTATACCGAAAGTTGACGGTACGCCATGGATTCGTGGTGCGGTTGCCTGTAGCGAATGGACTGGGGTGCGCTTGCGCGATGTCTTGAAAGCCGCAGGCTTAAAAGAAACCGCCGTCTACACCGGCAACTACGGTGCAGACCTACCAATCGGTTCAGGAGAACAATTTTCACGAGGCATTCCAATTGAGAAAGCAATGGACGAACATACACTGATTGCCCTCAAGATGAACGGAGAGGATTTGCCCGCAGCACACGGATTCCCCGCCAGATTGATTGTACCGGGTTGGATCGGCAGTTCGATGCAGAAATGGCTCACCCGCATTTGGGTCAGAGACCAAGTTCATGACTCAGAGAAAATGAGCGGGCACTCCTATCGCATACCGACGTATCCACCGGTGCCGGGGATCAAGCCTCCGAAAAATGATATGGTAATTGCCACGTCAGGAAAAATCAAGTCACTCATTACCAAACCTCAATCGAAGACAATCGTCAAAATAGGCACCCCTATTAAGGTTAGAGGTCACGCTTGGGGGGGAGAGAACAAAGTAGATAAGATCTACATCTCCACAGACTTGGGTATCCGGTGGGGAGAAACCCGATTGATTCAACCGGCGAATCGGTACGCTTGGTATCATTGGGAAACTGAAATCACCTTTGAGAACAGAGGATACTACGAGATCTGGGCGCGAGCGTTTGACGATAAAGGGAACGCCCAGCCCTTCAATCAACCGTGGAATCCGAAGGGATACCTTGGAAATGTCATTCATAGGGTGCCCGTTTCGATTGTTGCATGAACGTAGTTTGGGCAACAATTAAGCAGGTCATTGCAACTGACGACGGAGAATTGGGGCTTTACCAATGTTTTTGGATTATCGGAGATGGGTGGGCGAATCCCAGTCACAACTGAATATATTAAGACAGTGGAGGTGACTCAGATGAAACATGTAATTGATGCTGTTTATGAAAATGGCACATTCTGACCAATGCAGCCCAATACAATCGAAATTTCCGAGGGTGCACACGTCCGTATCACCGTTGATGATAAAACAGAACCGGAGTCTCTGAAACTCGCAACCTGCGTTTACGACGTTCTTTCTGACGAAGATATTGACGAAATTGAACAAATCGCACTTGATCGGAGCAATTTCTTGGGCATGAGGGGTACAAATTGATGCCACCTAAGACAATTTTGGATACGGATATTCTTTCCACCACACTTGATAATGCAAATCTGCTACGTTTTGAAGGTTTGCAAGGAGATGAGCAGCAATGCGACAACCAATCTACATGGATAGCCACGCCACTACACCCATCGATCCACGGGTGCTGGAGGCGATGATGCCGTACCTGACGGACCACTTCGGGAACGCTGCCAGTAGCACCCACCTATTCGGGGAACATGCGAAAGAGGCGGTAGATACTGCACGGGATCAGGTCGCAGATCTGATCGGTTGTTCAGTGGAGGAGATTATATTCACTAGTGGCGCGACGGAATCGGATAATCTCGCTGTCAAGGGAGTTGCCTACCAATACAAAGACCGTGGTAATCACATCATCACCAGTAACGTCGAGCACCACGCAGTTTTGGATTCATGCAAGGCGTTGGAAGAATCAGGGTTTGCTGTGACCTACCTCCCCGTGGACAAATATGGGATGGTTCATCCGCAGCAGGTCGAAGCTGCTATCACAGACCAGACCATCCTGATTAGCCTCATTTATGTCAACGGCGAAGTCGGAACAATTAATCCTATCACAGAGATGGGCGAGATCGCGAAGAAATATGGTATACTTTTCCATTCCGATGCGACGCAAGGGATCGGCAAAATTGAATCGGATGTTGACAAACTAACAGTGGATCTGATGTCGTTCACCGCCCACAAGATGTACGGTCCCAAAGGAATTGGTGCCCTCTACCTCCGCAAGAAAGCCCCACCGATCCAGTTGTATCCACTGCTACACGGCGGCGGTCAGGAGAGTAACATCAGATCGGGAACGCTCAACGTCCCCGGCATCGTCGGGTTCGGAGCGGCTTGCGAACTTTGCAAAGGGGAGATGGCGGGAGAAGCGAAACGGATCACTGTGTTACGCGAGCAGCTCTATCACGAATTATCTAAACGGATCGATCTAATCCACCTCAACGGGCACCCGACGCAACGCGTCTCCGGCAACCTCAACCTCAGCTTTGAGTTTATCGAAAGCCAGTCAATTCTATCGGGCTTGAAAGAGATTGCCCTTTCATCAGGCTCTGCTTGTAATTCTGATTCCGTTGAACCCTCCTACGTCTTACGTGCGATGGGCGTTAAAGACGAACTTGCTCTCGGTGCGATCCGGTTTGGACTGGGCCGCCACAACACAGAAGCAGAGGTTGATACAGTTGTAGACTGTGTCGCAGCGCAGGTCGCCCGGTTGCGTGAACTGTCTCCACTCTACGAGATGGTGCAGAGTGGAAACTACGAAGCAGCAATACCACAAAATGGAGAAACCTCATGAACTTGTTCAAAAAAGACAAGAAAACAGAACCAAAAAATCCAGAAACAGCCAGACCGCGCATGGCGAGCCATCCAGAACTCAAAATGGCAGATGCAGCACCGGCTGGCAGACCCGCCGCCCCACAGATGGGGATGCCCCACCAAGGGCAGCCGCAAAATATCCTCATCCCAAATGTTAAGTCTAAAATTGCTGTGGCGAGTGGAAAGGGCGGCGTTGGTAAATCAACTGTTGCTACCAATCTGGCAATCGCTTTGGCGCAAAGCGGAGCGCAGGTCGGTCTGATGGACGCAGACGCCTACGGCCCCAGCATCCCCACCATGATGGGAGCGAAAGAGCAGCCGCAGACCAGTCCAGAAAAGAAACTCATCCCAATCATCCGACACGGCATCAAACTGATGTCCATCGGTTTCCTTGTTCCCGATGAGCAGGCGTTGATTTGGCGAGGACCTATGCTACACAGCGCGGTTCGTCAGTTTCTGGGCGATGTGATCTGGGGTGAACTCGATTACCTCATCATCGACTTGCCTCCCGGCACAGGGGATGTCGCCCTCTCTTTAACGCAGTCGATTCCGCTGACGGGCGGTGTGATTGTGACGACGCCGCAGGATGTCGCACTCGCCGATGTCCGACGCGGTGCCGCCATGTTTGACAAACTAGGGGTGCCAATTCTGGGCGTCGTTGAAAACATGAGCTATTTTGCGTGCCCCCACTGCGGGGAAAGAACGGATATCTTCCGCAGGGATGGTGGGGTCAAAACCAGTGAAAAACTGGGAACCCGATTCTTGGGAGAGGTTCCCCTTGACGCCGAAGTCTGTACAGCCGGTGATCTCGGCGTACCCATTGTCGCATCTCACCCGGATTCACCACAATCCCAAGCATTCCACCATATAGCCACCCAGCTTGTAGAGGAACTCGATGACCAAGATTCAGATGACGAATTGAAAATTATCTAGCGTACTCTTCTCCCAATCCTTCTTAATGTTTCAGATAGGAGGTACTTCCGATGAAAGAAAATAATCCACTCATCTCCGAACTTGCAAATATCGTTGGATCGGAGCATGTAATCACCGATCCCACATCACTTTCCGTTTATGAATGCGATGGGGCAACCGTGTTCAAAGCACTCCCCGATGTTGTCGTTTTTCCGACAACCGCAGAAGATATTTCAGCGATAGTCAAGCTGGCAAACAAGCACAATGTGCCCTTCGTTGCGCGGGGCGCGGGGACCGGCTTGAGTGGTGGTATGTTGACTGTCAACGGCGGTATCATTATTGCCTTGAACCGAATGAATCGTATCCTTGAGATCGACTTGGCGAACCAGCAGGCAGTTGTAGAACCGGGGGTTGTAAACCTTTGGCTGACGCAAGCCGTTCAAGATGATGGATACTACTACGCACCGGACCCCTCTAGCCAGCAGGCTTGTAGCATCGGCGGGAACATCGCTGAAAACTCCGGTGGTCCCCACACACTCAAATATGGTGTTACTTCAAACCATGTTCTGGGGCTAGAGGTGGTGTTGACTGACGGGGAGATTGTCGAGTTCGGCGGTGCCGTCGAAGAAACACCCGGCTACGACATTCGGGGCGTCATGATCGGGTCGGAAGGCACCTTCGGCATCGTGACAAAAGCGGTGGTCCGGCTCTTACGCAAGCCAGAAGGTTACCAAACCCTACTCGGCGTATTTGAAACGATCGACGATGCGTCTAGCGTGGTGTCCAGTATCATTGCGAAAGGTATCATTCCCGCTGCGTTGGAGATGATGGATCACTTTGTTATCAAAGCGGTCGAAGAGGCATTCCACTGGGGATTCCCGCTTGACGCAGGTGCTGTCCTCATCGTTGAGCTTGATGGCATAAAGGCTGGGATGCAGAGTCAAGCAGAGCAGATAACCGAAATCTTCAATGAGAACAACTGCCGCGAGACCCGCTATGCTAAAGACGAAGCGGATCGGCAGCAGATCTGGAAATCGCGTAAAAGTGCTTTCGGATCGTTTGGACGGCTTGCACCCAACTATATCACACAAGATGGAGTGGTGCCTCGCACGCAGCTGCCCAAAGTTCTCAGACGAATCGCTGAAATTTCTGAGAAGTACGATATTCCGATCGCCAATGTTTTTCATGCCGGCGATGGAAATATCCACCCAATCGTCCTGTTCGACGAACGCGACGCAGACCAATGCGAGCGGGTGGAAGCGGTGAATATGGAGATCCTCAGCGCGTGTGCGGAAGCCGGTGGGACAATCACAGGCGAACACGGCATCGGGGTTGAGAAGATGGATTATATGCCGCTGATTTTCAATCCTCAAGATCTGGCGGTGATGGCAGCCGTTAAAGAGATCTTCAACCCATCAGGGTTATGTAACCCCGGAAAAATATTCCCAACCGCCGAATCGTACGCCAAACTTGGGCTATAACTGTCTAGAACAGATAGGAGCACGTTATGAAATACTGGAACCAAGCTTTACATCTAGTCACGGTTGCAATTGTAACAATCGTAATTGGGTGTGCCCCTCCAGCCGGGACTCCAGAGGCAGCCCAACCCGCGACGATTGAGTCAACCGAAGCGGAAGCGATGCCCGCCACAGGCACAAAGATGGACACCTTCGATCAAGCGGAAGGATCCCTATTTATGGTCGAAACACCCCACAAAATCGAAGATGGAATGCTACATTTACAAGCCGGTCAAGAGGATACGGTCCTGTTAGCCGCCACTGACAGTTCTGCAATGAAAGAGTACACCGTGACCACTGAAGTGATGCCGCCAAATGTCGGTGAATCGGTCGGTATCGCTTTCGCTGTCCGAGGTAAAAGTTCACAAATCCTGTTTTATGTATACCGTCCGGCGGGTGCAGACCCGTTCGGCAAGAAATGTAACGTGGGAATCGAGGGGTATATCGGTGGAAGAAGTATGCGGGCACCGGATATTCGCACACGCGAAATCACCTTTCAAAAGGATGCCCCAATCAAGCTTTCCATACGTCAAGTCGGTCAAAATGTGACGCTTTCGATCAACGACGAGAATGTCGGACGCTTTCACGAAAGATCGCTAAGACCGGGTAAGGTGGGCGTGTATGGAAAATCCCAACACGGGGACGGCAGCCCCGCAGTTGTCAAATTTGATAGCTTCGGGGTTGAGTAACTTATCGATATGTCTAGCTCAAATCAATTGCACGAAAATCTAATCCAAATTGTTGGTGAGGCAGGGTTGCTTCCTGATGATCAGTTAAATCGTTATGCTATCGACGGTATCGATCCCCAAGCCGTCGTTTTACCTACATCAACCTACGAAATTCAGGAGGTGTTAGGCTATGCTGCGGATAACGAATTGGCAGTTGTCCCTGCGGGAAGTGGAACCAAGTTTGGGGTCGGCAATCCTCCGGAGCAGGTCGATCTCGTCCTGTCAACATCCAGATTGGACCAAGTATTAGAATACGAGCCAGCCGACCTGACGGTGACGGTGGAGGCTGGCATTCAGCTTGCTACACTCCAAGCGAGGTTGGCTGAACATGGGCAATACTTGCCCCTTGATCCGCCTTACGCTGACCGATGCACGATTGGTGGAATAACTGCGACAAATGCCAGCGGCCCTTCACGCCTTCTATACGGCAGTGCCCGCGATCGCGTGCTTGGAATGCGCGTTGTTCAATCGAGTGGAACCGTTGTTAAGAGTGGTGGCAAGGTTGTCAAAAACGTCGCAGGATATGATCTCAACAAGCTGTATCTCGGCTCGTTCGGTACGCTGGGGGTCATCACAGAAGTCTCGCTCAAGCTGCAACCGTTACCAGAAATTGAACGTACACTTTTATTAACTTTTACGGACATTGAGGAAACAGTAAATGTTGCTTCAGAGATATCGGGTTCTCAACTGCTGCCCACCTTCCTCAATCTGTTTATCAAAGGTGCACCACTCACCGACAGTCCTGAACCGTGCCTCTTGATTGGACTCGACGGACACCCCGAAACCGTCGAATGGCAAATTGATTTTGCCAAAACAATGGCGCAACAAAATGGAGCTATCGGTGTGGGAGTATATGAAGGGCAGCGGCAGCAAGATCTCCGGGTGTCGATGTGTGCTTTTCCAGAGGACGGATCGGCTACTCCTAGCGTCATCTGTCGGGCGAATCTCCGTATGACCAGCGTTGGTGACTTCCTTAATACTGTCGTAGAAATGAACGATTCAGCCGCTTGGCGGGTACGAGCGACGGGATTAATGGGAAATGGTGTTGTCTATGTCATATTCTCAGACTTTCCCGACGGTGAGGTTCCGGTACAGGATGTCGCCGACACAGTCGCAAATCTGCGCGATGCTGCCACGAATGTTGGAGGAAATCTGATTGTTGAGTCCGCACCAACTGCACTCAAACATCGGATCGATGTCTGGGGACCGGTCGGCCGTAGTTTCGAGCTGATGAAAGCAATCAAAACCAAGTTGGATCCGATCGGCCTGTTAAATACAGGGCGTTTCGTCGGCGGGATTTAGTATCGGGCTCATGTTAAGAAATCGTGCAACAGAAATTGTGGGGAATAATAACGATCATTGCTCCTTACTATCACGGAAGTTGCTAGCGATGTGCCGTGCTATAAAATTGATCCCTATGTCCCTAGGTCGGGCAGCCTCGGTTATAGGATCCTCTCGGACTTGCCCAACCTACTAAAAAGCACCAGTTGCTTTGAATCCCGCCTGCCTGCTCTCGGAATGGAGTCCCGATTTATCGGGAATTTATTGGGGACGGGCTTAACCCTAGTTTAGTTTTCACATTTCACGCATCACGTTTTACGCAATGTATATCACCCAAGAAGTGCTGAATCGAATTGAAGAGAAATATGGTGTGCCACGCATCCTTCGCACTGCCTACACGATGAATCAACAGGGATTCGACCTGCTCAAGTGGAGCATGCGACACGGACGGGCACACGACGTAACTTTGTTCATTTCTAAAGGTGATAAGATTGCGGTGATCCGAAAACCGAGCTATCCTCTTGATGTTTACCGTCCGCCCAGCGGTGGTGTTGAACGAGGAGAAGATTTTGAAACGGGTGCACAGCGCGAAGCCTATGAGGAAACAGGCTTAGAGATTCAACTCCAGAAATATCTCCTCAAAGTGTATGTTAACTTTTCTTTTGAGGATGAAACAGTGTTCTGGACATCTCATGTGTTTGCTGCTCAGGCGATAGGTGGACGTTTACAACCTGTTGATACCAAAGAGATCGCTGGCGCACGTTGGGCAACTTTTGATGAGTTAAATACCAATCTTTTGAAGGCTCTGCAAGAGTCAGAGTCCGCCGGTTTGAGATACCGTGCGGAGCTGCAAGCCGCAACCTTGCAGCAATATAGGGAGGGTGAGGTGATATGTAATGCAAACACAAGCAAGGAGGATTTTGTGGATTGATAATGAAGTTGACAGTTTAGAAAAGCACATCCTATTCTTGGAACAAAAGGGATATCAGATTACGCCTGCGATGAAGGGGGTCGATGGGTTAGCTCTGTTAGAGGAAAAAACTTACGACGCGGTCCTGATTAACCATATGATGCCCGATATGGACGGGATTCGTCTGCTTTCGGCGATCAAGAGGAAATGCCCCCATTTACCGGTAGTCATGGTAACCGAAAACGAGCAACGGAAGGTTTTGAATGAGGCAATTATCCATCGCGTTGATGATTTCTTAATGAAGCCGTTGAGCCCCCAACAGATTGCCTCACAACTGGCGTTCCTCCTGGAATACGATGCTGTTACAGAAGACTATACCGCCCAAGAGTATGTTATTGATTTTAATAAGCGAAGCGCACTAAAACAGGAGGAAGTCGATTGGAAAACATGGATTGATATTTACACCCAGCTCGCCGAATGGGATTTGCGCCTAGATGAACTTGACATCGTCGATAACTTACGTGAAACACACAGGCTGGAGAAACAGGAATGTAACGCTCTATTTGCCCGCTATATTGAGGACAGCTATTCCGATTGGTTGGTCGGTGAGGATTCCCCCGTTTTATCGGTAGATCTGCTTTACAAACATGTTATTCCAGAGATACAGGTTGGCAAGCAGGTCTTCTTTATGGTGATGGACTGTATGCGGCTGGATCACTGGCTAAAAATTAAGCAGCTCCTAGACCCATATTTTCAGATTACGACACACTATCACTACTCAATCTTGCCGACGGCGACAAATTACTCTCGGAACTCGATTTTTAGCGGACTGTTTCCGCTAGAGTTTTCGCAACGCTATCCCGATTTATGGGTGGAAAATGATGGTGAGAATACCAGTGTCAACCGTTATGAAAAAGATCTGATGCGATTGCAACTAGAGAGGCACGGTATCTATCTTAAACCCGCTTCGCACTACTTTAAGATCTTTGATGTGCGCGGGGAAATGGAGTACCTCCAATGGATTAGCAATACCAAACGCATCAGTTTAGCAGCGGTGGTCGTTGGTTGTATTGACCACCTGACCCATAAACGTTCTGAGATCGCCCTGCTCAAGCAACTCATCCCCAATGAAACCGCGTTTCGCACATTTGTGCAAAATTGGTTTCAGCATTCAGGGGTGTATAAGATCCTCAAACTGTTGGCGGATCGAGGGGTTACGGTCATTTTAACGGCGGATCACGGTTCAATCCTGTCTCAGCGTGCAGCGAAAATTTCAGGCGACAGACCTGCAACGAATGGGCTTCGGTTCAAAATGGGTGGCGAGCTTATATGTAACGCAGAAGCCGGGTTGAGAATTACCCAGCCAGAACAGTACATGCTGCCCGATACGCCTTACGAAAAGAATTATGTCCTTGCCAAAGAGGACTATTACTTCGTTTATCCGAGTCAGTTTAACGACTATAAGCGCCAATTTAACGGAGGATTCCAGCACGGTGGCATCTCAATGGAAGAGATGATCTTACCCTGTGCTACCCTTGAGCCGAAGTAGGTATGAAACCTGACGTAATACACGCGCAGCTTGTGAATGCCTTTATTGAATAAGGTATCCGCAAGCTGCAATTGATTTCCTTACTTTTCTCCCACCTTTTTACCCACTTCTTACAAATACCGAAAGGAAAAACATCATGCAATACCCCATGAAACTGCGATGGATTTTGATTGTACTGTCCATCACGGTAACGACCACCTTAATTGTAACGACCATTGGTTTGTCTGGCGAGGAGTCAGCCAAAGAGCCTGCCGCTCCACAGATAATCGCCGTAAAGTTTCACGCAGATTGGTGAGGTTCCTGCAAAAAGATGGGGACCATCTTCACCGATTTGCAAAACAAGTTCGATGGAAAGCCTGTACTCTTTGTCACCCTAGATTTTACGAACCGGACCACTCACTACCAGTCGGAATTGCTCGCCTCAGCACTTGGAATGGGTGAAGCCTATAAAGCAAATCAGGGAACGGGCTTCGTTTTACTACTGGATAGCCAGACGCGAAAGATAGCAGCTCGCCTAACAAGCAAGCAGACAATGAAGGAAATGAGTGCAGCGATTAATCAGCAGTTACAAAAATAAACTTCACCTTTCAGGGGGCTTTTACAGCCCGGGAAAGTTAGACATGAAAAGCAAATCAGTTTTCCGCTCTCACTTTTTGTTATACCTCATTTGTGCACTATACATCGGAACGCCTATAACCGTATGGGGTCAGTTATCACGTTTTGGACTGCCTAAGCAAGATACCGCCTCGACCGAGATTCTCACGGCGCACGGGGTCTTGTCGGTAAATCAGGTGCAGCCCGGCAGCACGTTCCAGATGGCTGTCGTGATGAAGTTCGCGCCTAACTGGCACGCAAACGCGAATCCCGCCGGGGAAGGCTTAATCCCCACAGAGGTTACCTTGCCCGACCACGCCGATCTGATATTTGGTGAAGTCGTGTATCCCAAGGCAGATGTCCTCGAAATTGCTTCACTGGGCGGGAAAGTCCCGGTGTACCACGATGCAGCCGTGATCGGGTTCCAAACGACATTACTGGACTCAGCACCGTTAGGACAGATGACGCTTCCTTTCCAATTGACATACCAAGCGTGCAACGACGACCAGTGTTTGCTTCCGAAAACAATTAATTTCGATGTTGCGATTGACGTTGTCGGAATGGACCAACCGATTCAACCTATGAACAATGCTATCTTTGCAAACCTGCAACTCGGTTCCCCTCCTGATAACCCCTCTGAGATCGCTACAAGTGAGAGTGGAAAGTTTTCCCAAGCGTTATCCAAAGGTTACTTTTGGGCATTCCTCTTCGTTTTTGTGGGTGGAATCTTGACCAGTTTCACACCGTGCGTGTACCCGCTAATCCCGATAACTGTTTCCGTGTTTGGGGCGGGTGAATCCGTAGGTCGTCTGCGATCTTTTCTCTTATCTGTTACTTACGTTATGGGCATCGCACTAACATACTCAATTTTAGGTGTTGCTGTCGCATCAACGGGGGCAGTCTTTGGACAGATAATGGCGGACCCGCGGGTGATGCTCCCGGTGTGTGGGATTCTACTCGCGCTCGGACTGTCTATGCTCGGCGTTTTTGAACTCCGCGTGCCTTACGCCCTGCAGAATCGCCTCAATAGTGTCGGCGGTGCCGGATTTGCCGGTGCGTTTGCGATGGGAACAGTTGCAGGCATCATCGCCGCACCTTGCACAGGACCGGCGTTGGGCGCAGTACTCTCTTATGTCGCTACCACAGAGAGTGTTTTCCTCGGGTTCTGGCTGCTGTTGACCTATGCACTCGGTATGGGATTGCTGTTTATCCTAATTGGTACGTTTTCAGGTGCCATCGCCGCCTTGCCGAGATCTGGGGGCTGGATGTATATTTTGGAGAATATATTCGGGGTCGCTATTATCACGGTGGCTCTATACTTCCTTAAGGATGTCTTCTCACCGTTACGCACCTTACTCCAGAGTTCTATCGGCTTTTTCGCCCTCGCAGGGGGGTTGGTGCTAGTTGGTGTTGCCCTCGGTAAATTTTCCCAGCGGTTCAAGGACCTACCCCGTTTGGTGCAACTCCGCAAAGCGGCTGGCGTTCTACTGGCAGTTGTTGGACTTTATATGTTCGTTGGGGGACTAACAACAGCGGAAAGTGATCTCATCTGGATCGCCGACGAAGCCCAAGGGTTAGAGGCTGGCCGAAAGCAAGGAAAACCTGTTATGCTCGATTTCTACGCTACATGGTGCGCTGCTTGCAACGAGCTAGAGCACACCTATTCTGATCCCGCCGTGAAATCAAAGTTATCGAAATTTGTGAACGTCAAGCTGGACTTCACTCGAAACTCGGATGAAGTCGAACGGCTCAAGCAAAAATACGGCATTGTCGGCTTGCCGGTGGTGATTTTCTTCGATTCTGAAGGGAATCAGTTGACGGACAAAAGACTTGAAAAATTTGTTGAACCGGAAGAATTTTTGACGCTCTTGACCGGAATTCATTGAGGAGAGATCAAAGATGCGTAAATGGTTACCCTACTTTGAAGCAGTGGCTCTGATTGCACTCATCGTCCTGATAGTCGTGAATACAAAAAGAGGGGGCGCAGAAATTGATTCACCTCCCGCATCACAAGCAGATGCATTCATTGAACGGGGAGATGAATACTTTGCAAAGCAGGACCTACCCAAAGCCCTATTTGCGTATTGGGAAGGCATTCAGGCGATTGAGGCGGATACCCACAACACCAACCATGCGCCACGATTACACGCCCATCTCCGTGTCTCGGAAATCTACTTCCACAGCAACTGGACAGCAGATGCGGAAATCCATCTGAATCGCGCTGCGGCGATTGATCCAGAACATCCAGCCGTCCACCTCCTCCGCGGAAAGCTGCTGCGTGACACAGGTGAACAGGCACTCGCTGTCCGAGAGTTCCTCGCTGTAATTGCCAAAGATCCAACCTATGCGGAAGCGCACTACCAGTTAGGTGTGCTGTACCAAGGAACGAAGCAGTTTGACGAAGCACAGACTCACTACAATAAAGCAATCGAAAATGATCCCGACTTAATTGATGTCCCCTTTGAGCCGATGCCAATCGGTTTGCAAGCCCGACTGCAACTTTCACGTACCTACCGCAATATCCAGCAGATGTATCAGTTCCTTGACCGAGAGCTGACCGCCGAGGAACAAGCGCAGCTTGTCGGCTTGGAAGACAAAGGACTTGAGATCCTTGAGGAGGTTGTGGCACATACGCCGGACTTCACGGAAGCGAAACAGGAACTCATCGGATTGCTCTATGGTCGTGCGGCGATACTCCGGCGTGGGGGAGAGGAACGCGCTTATGACGATGCGTTAGATGTGTACCAGAAAATCGTTACGCTAGACCCAACTGAGGTTGATGCGTATCTGTGGATGGGACAGATTTATAACTCGTTCTTACAGGATCCGGAATCCGCACTCGAAGTATATAGAAAAGCGTACGCACTTGAGCCTGACTCGATGACTCTGACGGAAATTAAGAACCTCGAAAGAGATTTAGAGGAGATGAAAATCGAATAGGCATCCCTGACCGTTTTACCAATCCGCCACGCTGCCGTCCGACTCGTAATAGTGCTCCCCACCCAACTCTTCGTCGTACCCTTCACGATTCTGCATAGCCTCTTTCTCATCTATCTCGAAACCGAGTCCGGGGCGCGTCGGCAATTCTATATGCCCATCCTTGACCTCCCATTCCGTTTGCAGCAATCCGCTACCAAGTGCCGCATCAACCTGTTCTTGGATAAGGAAATTCGGAACGACCGCATCGACCTGCATACAGGCGGAAAACGCCACAGGCCCAATCGCACAGTGCGGCATGGTGTGGATATAGTAAACCTCTGCCATATTCGCAATCTTCTTCAATTCTGTGATTCCGCCCGCGTGCGACCCATCCGGTTGGATGTACGCCACCGCCTGCTTCTCGAACAGTTGGCGGAATTCCCAGCGCGAGAGCAAACGCTCCCCGGTCGCAATCGGGAATGGAACATGATCTGAAACCAACTTCAGGGCATCGACATTCTCTTGAGGCACTGGCTCCTCCACGAACATGGGACGCATCCCCTTTAGTTCATGGCAGACTTCGATGGCGAGTGCCGGTGTCATTTTACCATGAAAGTCGAAGCACAACTCCGTATCAGGGCCAACCCACTCCCGCATCAGATAGGCGCGCTCAACAAAGGCGTCAATAACAGCGGGCGGCTCGTGTGCTCGCCATGTGCCGCCGGGGCCCGACTTAAACGCCTTGTACCCCCCCTTTTTCTGCAACATTTCGAGACGGTCTTTCGCAGCGGCTTGCCCCTCGTCTGTCATGCTGCCGATACCCCAATGTGCATAAACACGAATGCGGTCACGCACCGCACCTCCAAGCAGTTGATGGGTTGGTACACCGTAGTGTTTGCCGGCGATGTCCCATAGTGCCTGATCGATGCCGGATAAGGCACTCATCAACACATTGCCGCCCCGGAAAAAGGCAGACCGATAAATGTGTTGCCAATGATGTTCGATGCGTAACGGATCTTTGCCAATTAGGTAGTCGGTAAGTTCTTCGACGGCGGCGATGGTGCTTTTCGGTTTGCCTTCGAGCGTTGTCTCTCCCCAGCCGACAAGACCGTTATCAGTTGTGATTCTTACCAACCGCATCCGATGACGCGGAAAAAACTGCTCAATCCTTGCAATCTTCACTAAAGTCACTCCTTTTTTTATAGTAAATTTCATAATTATTTGAACACTGTGGGAGGGGCTTCCTAGCCCCGATTATACGCATCGGGATTCGGAAATCCCTCCTACAAGACGGCTCTGCTACAATGCCTATCCCGGCCGGGGGCAGGCTGGAAAAGTGTCTATTTATTTTTTGAATTCACTATAAATCTGCTTAATATAGATGTGTCTCCTAACCCTTAACCACACCAATCGGGCGTAACCGCGCCACCCGCCGTGAAAGGCCCGCTGCATCGACAACCTTGACAACCTCATCCACATCTTTATAGGCTTCAGGCACCTCCTCGTGGAGGGTGCGTCGCCCTTCTGCACGGACGAAGATTCCTTGCTTCTCAAGATCTTTTTGAATGTTGCGCCCTTTCGTGACCTGCATCGCTTTCCGGCGCGAAAGCATTCTGCCTGCACCATGGCATGTTGTTCCCCACGTCTGCTCCATCGCTGACGGGTTGCCGACTAAGACATAAGAGGCGGTGCCCATATCGCCGGGTATCAGAACCGGCTGCCCGACCTTCTGATACTTGTTGGGAATCTCAGGATGCCCCGCCGGGAACGCTCGTGTTGCACCTTTGCGGTGCACGAACAGTTCACGCTCAACCCCGTCAACGAGGTGCTTCTCAAACTTGCCGATGTTATGTGCGACATCATAGACCAATTCTAAGCCGAGTTCATCGACCCCCGTCTCGAAGAAATCCATGAATGTTTGACGCACCCAGTGCATAATACACTGGCGATTATTCCATGCGTAGTTCGCACCACACGCCATTGCCGTAATATAGTCCTGGCCCTCCTTTGAATTAATCGGAGCAGCGGCGAGTTGCCGATCGGGCAGATCGATTCCATACTTCTTCGCAACTTGGACCCATGTTTTGACATGCTCATCGCACACCTGATAGCCGAAACCACGTGAACCGCTATGAATCATCACGCAAATTTGTCCCTCCGTCAGACCCATCACCTCAGCGGCTTCCCGATACAGAATCCGATCTACCACTTGCACCTCTAAAAAGTGATTCCCAGAGCCGAGCGTGCCGAGTTGATTTTTCCCGCGTTCCAAGGCGCGTTTGCTGACTGCATCCGCATTGGCGAGGGACAGAAAGCCGTTCGCCTCCGTAAATTGAAGGTCTTCAAGAAAGCCGTATTCGCGCTCAACCGCCCAACGCGCTCCCTGTTCGACCATCTGCTTCTCTTCTTGCTGGTTCAGCCGAATCTTTCCGCTTGATCCAACGCCACAGGGGATGTTTTCAAATAGCTTTGCAACAAGCCCTTTGGTTTTACCCGCTAACTGCTTCATATCCAAATTAGTCCGAATTAAACGGACCCCACAGTTGAGATCATAGCCGATCCCTCCAGGGGATACAACGCCATCTGCCTCTGGATCCGTCGCCGCAACACCGCCAATCACGAAGCCGTAACCCCAATGCAGGTCAGGCATTGCAAGCGAATGCTTAATAATCCCCGGCAGATGTGCTACGTTGGCGACCTGCTGCAACGCTTCCTCGCTCTTGGCTTGTTCAAGTAATTTTTCGTTTGCGTAAATAATCCCATCAACACGCATACCACGCCTATAACTTTTAGGGATACGCCACCGGTATTCATCAATTTTTTGTAAAGGTATCTCTGCTGCCATTATGTTCTCATCTCCTATAATAAAAAGGTATTTAGCGATGCGCCGGTAAATATAAAATCACAAGCGTTTCATCGACAGCGTCCACGGGGTGATCCATTGACATCGGCAATGGAGAAGTTTGCGTCCAGCCGACAAGTTTTGATGATGCCTCTTGCGCCAAATAGCGCAGGACGACCTCACCGATCAATACCCCCATAAACGCTTTTCGTGAGCCAACTAGTGCTTGAGAGAGTGGAGACCTATTATATCTTTTTGGATTTTCCTCTATCTCGACAACCGTTGCGGACGGAATCGTGCCGATGTAAGGATATTCTCCCTGATCGATAAGCCATGCGTTTTCCAGCGTATAAGGGAGTCTATGTTCAATCCGATCGGGTGTCATGCCGCGCTCCCATGTCAGGTGCACCGGAAAATCGATAAAAGTTTCCGCAAAGTAGGCTCGTGTGATCCACGGATCTAAAGCTGCTTGACGTAGGATCGAACGATCTTTCAACCCTTCAGGTTCAACCAGTTGCAACGGGGGTGTGGCAGTTGGCGTCAAGGGTCTGATGAAAGTGCTCTCCTGAAACTGGATTGATGTTTCAACGCTTGCTGAAGCAATAATGCCGATATAGGTTTGCAGGTGAGCACGATTCGTTGAAGGATAAACGGATAAAATCGAAAAACGATTTACAGAGACCGGACTCGGTACAAAGTGTCGCGGCAGAATAACACCGCATAAAAAAAGTACCGTGAGTGCAATACCTCCGCCCCAGTATAGACGGGGCTTACCTTTTCCACCGCGCCATATCAAAACACCGAAGCCCAGCGCATATACAACCAAAAAAACAGACATCAGCCAAATCAATGGGGCTTTCGCCGAAGGAACGGTTGTCAAGAGCGTCCGGATCTTTTCGGCGTGTCTGCGATCGGCTTCGTATCGTGCTTCAGTATAGCGTGGCGTTCGCGCCTCTGCCCCGAGCATCCACTTCCAAAATGCCTCCGCTCCCGGCGAATAAGAAAAAGGAGGGGCGTTGTAATCAAAACCCAAGCTAATGATCTGCCCGCCTCCCAAAAATCTTTTGGCGATATAGATTTGGTCTTCGCCAACAGCGAGTCCAACCATTCCGGGCTTAGACTTAAATTCAATCAGGTCAAAGGGTAAATCGGCTGCAAACCCAAAACGCCGCATTGATTCGGGAAGTTGGGTTGCCCTTCGTAAGTTACCCAACTCCACCGGCAGAAACGTCTCCAGAAAACTCCCATGCAGCTGGCGCAAATCCGCACCCCCCGACACAAGCAAGGTGCCGCCCCGCTGAATCCAATCGAGTAACGCTTGTTGTTGTCGCTTAGAAATCCGACGCTCAACTAAGGAAACCCCGCGAATCACAAAAAAATCAACTGAATCGTACCCTTTCCAATGGACAGGTAACTTCTTAAAATCAGTATAAGCGACAAAGGCGTGCCCTTTTCCTTTGTCGTCGATCCGCTTTCCATCCCAGCGACTCAACAGATCACGGCTTGGCGTCAAGGCGAGGATCATGAGGTCAGCCAACGATTTGGGTAGCTCGGGCGTAAGTTCTTGAGGGACTTGGACTTGCCCGGCGTGGCTGACAAGCTTGATGGTCAGTTGAGACGAAACCCCCGGCAGGAAAATATGAATTGTACGCCGTTGACGGTCTGTTCGCGTGAGGGAAAGAGGGGTGGCATACGTTTGGATCTGTTCGTCCGAAAAGATATTGCGAACCTCAACCCTAATCTCACCATTGAAATCCTCATTACGGCTAGTAACAACGACCTGTAACGGTGCCCATCGTTCCCGTTTGTAAACCTTGTCGAACCCCAGTTCAACAGATTCAAACTCAATGGCTGAAAAAGTAGAAGAGACAGATAAGACAAAAAACAGGGTGACAATTCGGCACATTGGTAGGTTTCCGAACTAACAAGTTCAACCCGATTTGCTATTGAACGCAGCGCCGCAAAGAGACTTGGAAAATCAGAAAGTGGGAAAGCGGGAGAGCCCACCTCAGAGACGCAGAGATGCAGAGTTTTTTTATCTTTTTCCTCCACGCTCTCTGTGCTCCCCGATAAAATCAGGATTCAAAACAATCTGTACTGATTTTCAATTCATTTTCTCATCTTCCTGTTTTCTGTCTTTTGCGTCTCTGCGTCCTAACGTCCTAGCGTTTGATTTTCTTTCCTTCCGAGTAGCTCTCTCACTTTATCCCCAATATTCGGACTCCGCATCAACGACTCTCCCACTAAAATCGCGTTGATTCCCGCTTCTTTGAGTTTCGTTACGTCCTTGTGTGTATTGATGCCACTTTCGCTGACGACAACTTTATCGGATGGGATGGAGTCTTTCAAGCGGAAGGTGGTCGCTATGTCTGTGTGGAAAGTTTTCAGATCTCGGTTATTGATGCCAACGATTTCTGTTCCCCCTGTCAACGCCAGTTCCAATTCCGCTTCGGTATGAACTTCAACAAGGCTTGCGAGTCCCAAACCTCGCGCTATTTCGGTGAATTCACGGAGTTGCGCCAATGTCAAAATCGAGACGATTAGCAGAACAGCGTCCGCACCGGCGAGTCGCGCTTGATAGATATGATACGGGTCGATGGTAAAATCTTTCCGCAAAAGGGGGAGCGTCACCGTTTCACGAATAGCACTCAGATAGGCGAGTTCACCGGCGAAAAATTCGCTGTCAGTCAACACCGAGATTGCCGATGCACCATTGTCCGCATAGGTCCGAGCGATTCCAACCGGATCGAAATCTGCGCGGATAATCCCTTTACTTGGAGATTTTTTCTTGACTTCGGCGATGAGGTGGATGCAATTCGGAGTTGATAGCGCAGCGCAAAAGTCGCGCGTCGGGGGTAGATCCCGAATCTTGCGTTTCAGCGTATCTAACGGCATCCGTTGCTTGTCATCCTCCAACTCTATCCGTTTACGGGCGACAATAGTGTCTAAGATCAAAGGGGGCTCCTATCCTCCAGATGAAGTTTGAGTTATTCACAAATTGGATTATATCACGTTTTATTTTCACGGTCAACGATGGATTTGAGTCGTCTATATGGTATACTATTATAAATAGTTAATGGACGCCCCCCTCGGAATAGGGATAAAAAAACAATGATAAAGAATATACTACCGCATACTAAACGCACTCTGGGGTTCGCAATACTGTTATCTATCCTAGCAACCAACACCTTTGCAACAGACAAAACTTGGACGCTTGTGCGTGAATCTCGATGGCAAGCGAGGTTTGCCGATATACACTTCGTCTCTCAACAGGATGGGTGGATCGTCGGGTCAGATGCGACAATTCTGCGTACCAGCGACGGCGGAAAGACGTGGGAACAGCCGAGCAAGCCGCTTCCATTCAGGATAGATTTCCACAAGGTGCACTTCCTCAATCCCCAAACCGGCTGGATTGCCGGCGAGGACGGTGCGATATTGAAGACGACCGATAATGGAGAAACATGGACGGTACTGAACACCGGCACGCGTCGGGCATTGTCATCCGTGTTTTTTGTGGACCCCCAACACGGCTGGGCTGGCGGCGATGGTGGACTTATCATTCATACAGCGGATGGCGGTGACACTTGGGCTCAACAGAATCTCCCGACGAATAATGCGATCCAAGATTTTCACTTTGCTAGTCAAAAGGTCGGATGGGCCACAGGGCATGGCGGAACAGTTGTCCATACCACGGACGGTGGACAGACCTGGAAGAGTCAAAAAATCAACTCCGCAGCCGGCATTAGTTCGATCTGTATGCTCAATCATCAAGAAGGATGGGCTGCTGGCGGTAACGGTGCGCTGATTTATACCGCTGACAGCGGCGCAACGTGGGAAACTCAGGAAAGCAATGTCCCCAATTCCAACGGTATGCCCGAACCCATCTGGAGTATTCATTTTATTGATGCCAATCATGGACTTGCAGCCGCAGAGTTCGGCGTGATCCTGAGGACAACCGACGGCGGCACAAATTGGGCTCCCCTTGAACCGAGACCCGTCCCTAGCCGTCTGAACGCTATCCAACTGGTCAGTCCGCAAGAGGCGTGGGCGGTGGGCGAATTTGCAACCCTACTGCACAGTCAAGATGGGGGTGCATCGTGGGATGTGGTCTCAATCAACAGCCACTTGACAACAGTCCACTTCCTTGATGACAGGACGGGATGGGCGGTTGGACTGTCTGGAATGGCACTTGCCACCCGCGATGGTGGAGCAACATGGCAACAACAGCACACCGGGAACGTCTTTGAACTGTTTGGCATCGGTTTTGTTGACGCGATGCAAGGTTACATCGTTGGCAGTAACGCAACCCTGATCGAGACGGGGGATGGCGGCAGAACGTGGGGTGGCATCAGTGTGGAGGCAGAGACCGGTCAAATCCAACGCATCCAATTTGACGAGGCTATTCGATGGAAGCGCGCTGTCGGTTTTTATGATCTCCACTTTTCAACACCACAACACGGATGGGGTGTCGGCGAACTTGGCAAGATTTTACGCACAAAAGATGGTGGACGTACATGGCAAAGCCAAGATTCTGGGGATTTGACCGCTAGCTACAGCAACCTGAACGGTGTTTACTTTGTTGATGCGAATGTGGGGTGGATAGTCGGTGATGCAGGGGTAATTATCAAAACCAGTGACGGCGGGAAGACGTGGGTCGCACAGCAGGCGGAGCCCAACGAGCTACGAGCAGTTTTCGCTCTTACCCCCAACATTGCGTGGATCGCTGGGGATGACGGTTCTATTTATGCGACAAAGGATGGCGGGGAAACGTGGATCCGGCAAATTACACCGACAGCTGAAAAGTTGAACGGTATCTATTTCGTTACGGAGAACGAGGGCTGGGCGGTCGGAAAAAAGGGAATGCTTCTTAATACCAAAGATGGCGGTGTAACATGGCTCACCCAGCAGACCCCGACCTCAAACGGCTTGATCGATATCACCCAATCCCACCTGACGGCGTTCTCTGGGTCGTCGGTGAATGGGGAACCGTCCTGAAATATTAACCGATGGCTAACTCCTCTTCTGACTCTCCTCAACTTTAGTTTATAGTGAAGTTAAAAAATAAATAGACACTTTCACCCACCGGTAGGGGCGGTTTCTAACCGCACTGCATCGGCACCTCCCTTTATTCTACCCCCCTTAGTCCCCCCCGGAAGCAGGGGGGAAAGCTAGCGGGGGGATTAAGGGGGGTGCCTACCCAACGGGAGCTTGGAGTGTCTCATTAATTCTAAGGTCCACTATATATCTCTCATTAGCTAGTTCGTGTGTGCAGTCATCACGGTCTTTTTCCGAGTAGATAGGAAGATTGAAAACCGCTTTTGGCTTATAGAACTTACCACGTTCCCCTTTTGAAAAATCATAATTTGCTTTCATAGGTATTTTGTGAGAATGGCATTTTTGCGCTCAGTAGCACTATCAATCACGGCTTGGGCTTGGGTGATTTCTTTTTCTAACTGATCGATTTCTGCCACTGACCGTTGTTGAACATCAAGCGATGGGACAGGAATTTGATAGTTCTTTATATCACTCTCATTGATGCTGGGGTAAGACGACTTTTCCATTGTACTTTTCATCTGTTGCATCAGTCCGTCCATGTACATAAAAGAATAAAATATCACTTTATTCAGTAAAAATTCCTCGCTTTTTGATTCAAGAACCGCGAAACCTGTAGAAAAAACACAATCATCAATATTATCCGTATCTACAAAAGCGAAACCTTTTAAGTAGGGGCGTACAGTTGATATAATGGTATTACCATTTTTTGCTATTCGCCTAGCACGAGAGGGGGCATTTTTACCTGTTAATCGTTTTGAGAAATCAATAACGCCATTATCTTTGCCAACACTATCAATGTCAATGTATATAAATTCGTCATCGGGCTTTTTGGTTGGATCATAAGTTTTAGTATTAATCCAAATAAAATTATCTAGTTTATCTGTTCTGCTTTCGCTCCATAGGCGATTTACCTGTTCTTCAATCCTCTGCTTGGTTCTCATGATAGTTTGGCTGGCTCGTTCGGTTTCCTGATCCACTGCATCGCATTCGTCGACAATCTGCTGTTGTATTTCGAGCGATGGGAGAGGGATTTTTATTTTTTTCATGTTCTCGGCGTTTAGATTGGGTTGTGCTAATGTGGTTGTTAAAGCGTCCACTTGTTCCCAATAATTTGTCGTTTTATGATAAGCAAAAATATATTCAGGCAATATTTCCTCTGACACTTGAAGTCTAACCAGATAAGAAGCAAAAATTAAATGCTCGTCTATACCTTTGTACAATAGCATTCTTCCTGTGCTACCACTTCGTGCGATAACGATATCATTCGGGTTCAGAGTATAATCTTGAATAATTTGTTCCGATGGGTTGATATATTTTTTGTCTGTACTTTTCAATTGTCCATCTTCAGTAATGTCAGTAATTCTTAAATACCTTACATCTCCCTCATCCCTTGCTGTTGCCGTGTACCCATATTGAGTTTCTACAACTTCTCCCAACTTCACCAACTCCCACTTGGTTTTAATATCAATATTCTGATTTGGGTTGAGGCTAATGGCTTTATTAAAATCTGTGCGACTAAAATCCAACATATCGGTAAGCTTGGCGTACTGGCAATATTCGAGCAGCGGATCGCTGATTGCGCCGCTAAAATTGCATTTAATCGCCGTGTTTATTTTGCTGTTGTTGTCTAAGTTATTGGGGTCAAACAGAGGAGTAATAATATCGTTGACCGTTTCACCTTCGTTGTATTGAATGCCTTCCCTGCCTTTGGCACTGCTCCACTTATAGCCTAAAAATTGGTCTTGTTCCTTTTTTTTACTTGGTGCATTGACAATCAGCACCTTGCCAGCTTGTTCGTGTGCCAGAATGAAGTAATAGAGTTTGTCTTTTTCTATGGCGTGCAGGTAAGCGATAAAACGCAGCTCCAATTCTGCGGATTGTTCCGCTGCCTTTTTCCTCTTGAAAGCATTGGATTTTTTCAGATTTTTGATCTCCGTACTTTGACTAAAGGCTTGCTTATAATCATTGAAAATATCGTATTGCAATAACACCGTAAGTTGTGCGATGCTGGTTTGAGCAAAGAGTTTGATATATTCTTCATAGGGGACTTCAATATGCTCGCAGTAGGTTTTTATCAGGTCGTGGTCTTGATATTCTGCACTTTGGTAGTCCCCTTCAAAAAAGTCTTCTACTCGATCACGGTAGTGCTCGGCGGCTTCGGGTCTTTGTGCTTTCCGTCTTAAAAAAAACACCACTGTATTGGTGCCTGTCTTGCCAAAGGTGCCACTCCCCAATTCAGCAATACTCACTATATCAAAAAATTGTAACAGGATCTCACGCGTGCCGGTATGAACCCCATCAGCATTGGACAAGATACTGGATGGGACAATTACACCAACGATCCCACCGGGAGCCATTAAGTGATAAATCCGTTCTAAAAAGAAACATTGAATAGTATTAGTATCGCTACTTTCACCTGTAGCTTTAATGAGTTGATACTCTTTTTTATCCTCATCGCCCAAGGTTTCCAAAAAGCCTTCCACTGCAAAGGGTGGATTCGCCACCAAGACATCGAAACTCTCCGGCGGGACTTCAGGATGAGCAGCGAGAGCGTCGGCATCCAGTATCTTAATCTGTCCTTGACCGTGCATATAGGCGGCAACCTTAGCGACTTTGGCTAAACGATCTTCTTTTTCAATGCCGGTAATTTGACTATAGTAGTCGTTTAGGTCTCGTTTCTGCTTTTCAACGAGGGGCTTTATTTGATGGGCGTATTCATTCAAGAAATGCCCTGAACCACAGGCGTAATCAATCGCTTTAATCGGTTCGGGGGTGGTTGCAATTTTTTCAGCGAGTGGCAAGGACGACACGATAAATTTACAGATAGGCAGTGGCGTGAAAAACTGACCTTCGGACTGCTTGATGCCGTCGTCGAGGAAAAGTTCAAACATCTCGCCCAAAAACTGGTTTTGGTCATCTGTTTTGAGCCGTAACCCCTGCCACATCTGCACAACCTCTGACAACACCTCGGCGTTTTTGTTAAACAGTGCTTCGTTGTGGGTATCCAAAAAGGAGAAAGCGGAGTTGGTGAAAAATTTAAGCTCTCTAAAATAGCGTTGTATCTGTCGCTTGGTGGCGTTGCGTCTGTTTTTAACCGTCCAAAATGCGTTGTCAATTTCCTCGTTACTGATGTAGCTGATTTCTTCGTTCAGGAATTTACCCATCCCTTTTTGATAGAGAGCTTGCAGTCTATCGACAAAATCAAAGTAATTGTCGTAAGTCATACCTTTCCAATAAAATTTCAGGTCGTTTTCGTTCTCCTCTTCGTCGACAAGTTTGCATAAAAACAGATTGACCAGTACCTCAAAGGCGTTTTCTCGCCTCGCTATGTTGTGCTTCCTTAAGATTGTGCGGAATTCATGGTATTTCCCCTCTTTATCAGTTGCATCAATGGCTTTGGTGTCGTCGGCTAAAGTATAGTTGTTTTTGCCGATCTGGTAGGCTTGAATATTGTGTTCAAAAATACCAATCTCTGTGGATTCCAATCTGTAAGTATCACGCCAAGCGGCGAAGCGGTCTTCAACATTGGTAGCTTTGGCAAAAGACAGCAGTGTTGTATCATGTTCTAAGAATTTATCATCGTCCCGATGTGCAATAATTTTCTGGTCAACACGGATCTGATTTGCGCTGAAACTAGAGGCGTAAAGACACAGGTACTGTGTTTGCTGAATTTGTTGAGCATAGCTGAACAGTTGATCCCCATCTTGTTGGGTCTTTCGCCATGCCCTTTCAAATTCATCGCCCGGCGTTTTGCACTCAATAATCAGCAAAGGCTTATTTTCTTGGTCTCTAACCAATATATCGGCCCGCCCACCGCTTGCACCGCGCCCAACTCTCCATCTCGGTTCAAGTTCCAAATGTTCGGGTTTGTAGCCTTTTTCCAGCAGCCGATGGACGCACTCAAACACCACAAAATTCTCATCCTGTGAGAAATTGCACGTTTGCCGCTCGTTGACTTTCAACCCCTTATCTTCCGGGTAAATCATCTCTTGTTTGTCAAAATCAACTTTGAGTTCGGCCTCACCAATGGATTTTTGGAAGATGTTCCCTTCAGCCGTAAAGCCTAGCGTTTCGAGCACATCTTTAAGGTTGTTTTTTGTTATCATTGTGATGTTTCCGTTAGTTAGAAGATCTTCTACGGAAGATGTTTATCTATAAATCCCCATACACCGATGACCATCGCTAGAACCTCCGAATACCTACTTTCAGCGATACTGATTGAACTTATTAACTTCTCCGTTTGAAAAGTCGTATTCTTCTTTCATGGGTTGGCTTTCTACGCTGCGGCCTCCTCTGGATTGCATCCACCTTGATTCTTTTTCGACTGACTATCCTGTGCTACGAAACCAAGCAAAATCATAGAACCTATGAGCGGAATAAAACTGATAAGCAACCACCACCCACTTCGATTAGCGTCATTGAGCACGCTGACTGATAGAGCGATGCTGGGAATCAGTACAAATAAACCGCAGATCCCGATAATAACGACAAGACCTGAATATCCAACAAAGATTACGACACAACCTAATAAAAAACCCACAATAAAGGTGAGAAGTGTGAATATCCGAGACTCTCTTCGAGGCACCTGACCACCGGATATCACATAGTGTTTTAGCATTTCAAAATACCGATTCATGTTCGCTCTCCTCTCATTTCTTAACCGATTTATAGTAAATTTCATAATTATTTGAACACTGTGGGAGGGGCTTCCTAGCCCCGATTATGCGTATCGGGATTCGGAAATCCCTCCTACAAGGCGGCTCTGCTACAATGCCTATCCCGTCCGAGGGCAGGTTGGAAAAGTGGCTACCTATTTTTAGAATTCACTATAGTTGATTGATTATACCCCGGTTCCGAAGGTTCGGCAACCCAAAATCCCGGCAACTACCCACCACCTAACTGACCTCCTCTTGCCAGCGTTGCAAGGGATGGCTACGCTCCTTGAGCGGAAACCGGACGCGCCCACCGTGTCGATGAGATTCCCATGAACCGTGGATCATCTCTAACGACGCACGCCCTTCCCGTCCCGACGAAATCGGATCGGCATCCGGATCATCGGGCTCAAGCAAGGAGTGGATGAGGCGAGACTGAAGCACCTGATTGATGTCTCGGGTTCCCAGATGTTGACCTGTAATGCGGTCCTCGTCGGGCAGCGACACCGGCTGCCACTGATGTCCCTCCACAGGTGTCATAAAGGCACCGCGGTGGATGAACATCACGGTGGAGACGCTTCGACGCAACGCTATCCGCCCTTTTGTGCCGATGAGGTCTAAGCCATACGCCCTATCATTTCCTTCAGGTTCCGCCAAGAAGTCGCAATCGGCATGTATCCCGCTGGCGAATCCAAACGAACAGAACGCCCGCTCACCGATGACCAGTCCCGCGTCCCGATCACGGGGGTTGACCTCCTGACTATGTTTGATGTCCTGAAGTCCGGCTTCAAGGGAATCCGCCGAGGTGATATGTGCAGCCGCCCACCTCACCTCTCCTCCAAAATTGTGCACCCAATCAAAGAGGTGCGTCCCCATCTCCATCATCGCGTTGCCTGATTTGCGTCCCCCTTTTTCGTAAGCGCGTATCAGGAAAACCTCGCCGATCTCCCCATCGGCAATCAATCTTTTCGCATAGGCATTATATGCACTCGCACGTTTCTGGTGGTTGATGGACAATCGCACCCCTGCTTCGTCACACGCTGCGACCATCTCATCCGCCTCTTGAAGCGTCACAGCCATCGGCTTTTCGCAGAGTACATGACAGCCGTGCGCTGCCGCAGCAAGCGTTGTCGCATGGTGCTGCGGTGCCTGCGTTGAAATAACCACAAGGTCAAGGTTCTCCCGCTCAAACATCTCCTGATAATCTGTGTATAGGGCGGAAATACCGTACATTTCTCGATACGCTTGCAATGCCTCCTCACGAATATCACAGAAAGCGACCAAATCCACGAGTTCGTTCTTTATCAGCGTATTGGTATGGTCTCTACCTTTTCCACCGCACCCAATTAGCGCGGCTCGATACTTTGTCATTGGTCTTGCTCCTTCTCTTTTTTATAACGCAAGTTGCTAGTAGCGGCCCTATTCCAACCAATAGCCCCTAATCCCTGTGCAAATTGTATCATTTCTGTAGGTCGATTTTCCAAAATCGACGGTTTTGTGTCGAGATATGAATCTCGACCTACAGTTCTGAGGGATTTTCAATAACTAGCAACTTAGGTTTTTTATAAGGTATTGCCAAAATTTTGTATTGATTAGGATGGGGAATCATGCCTGTTGCTCGCTCATCTTAGAAAGTGATAAACTCAGAATCATAAAAAACGTCTGATAAAACAGTCCCATTTTTTGACAGCATTCGAGAGCAAAATTATAGAATACAGTGCTGAAAAATATCGCTGCCATGATACAATCATTCAAAAATAGAGGCACCGAAGATATTTTTAACGGTAACAATACAAGAAATGCCAACAGAACATGCCCTAGAACCTTGTGGCGAATTGCTAGCCGAAAGCTTGACCAGCTTGACTCTGTTATTTCACTCGGCGAACTTCGGATACCACCGGGTAACCGCCTTGAGGCTTTGAAAGGAAACCGAGCCGAACAATATAGCATCCGAATCAATAACCAATACCGTATTTGCTTTGTGTGGACAGATACCGGACCAGTTGAAGTTGAAATTGTAGATTACCACTAAACTTGTATCAGGGAGAAACAAGATGATTCGTGTACCAACTAACCGCCCTCCAACCCATCCGGGTGAAATGCTTTTGGAAGAATTTCTGCGCCCAATGGATATCAGTCAACGGAAGCTCGCAAAGGCAATTCATGTGTCGTACCGAAGTGTTAATGAACTTGTGAATAAACACCGGGGAATAACCCCCCGTATTGCACTTCGCTTAGCAAAATTCTTTGGGGTTTCGCCAAGTTTCTGGATGAACCTCCAACTCCGATGGGATTTATATCATGTTAGTCAGGAAGATATCGCTAATCTGGATGCAATTCAACCTTACAACACTTCCTAGAAGAGCAAAGCACAGCAGTATAGGTTCAGATAAAAAGAAAGTGCGAAGCACAAAGAGAAACCGATTTTTTTTTCTTCAAAATTCGGTTTCTTTCTTCTGCCCTGGGCCGCTGTTGCACTAATTCTTAACATGAGCCATCTATAATACACAGCAAAAGAAAGCTGGCATCTCCTCGGCCCATAGAGCTGTTTCTAACCCTTCACAAAGCGAGCGGGTGAAAAAATCTCCATTGACTGATTCCAATGTCCATCTACTATCAGGTCTCTGATTATTTTTGCCGTTATTGGACTGCCCGTGATGCCCATCGTAAAGTGTCCCGCCGCGACCGAGACATTCTCCCAACCGGGAAGTGCCCCTATCGCAGGAAGTCCATCCTCACAGAAAGGACGTAACCCCGACCACATCCTATCAACACGCCCGTCGCTCAAGGCGGGGACAACCGCTGTCCCCCTTCCTAACAGATCCGCGATTGCTTCGGAGGTGTTACGCTTATCGAAGCCGACATGTTCAACGGTTGCCCCGACATGGACCGACCCATCCGCACGGGGGACAAGTGCCCCATTGCTAGAGTTGATGGGACGGTGAAGCAGACGCTGAATGGTTGTGACCGCCAACATCTGTCCACGGGCGGGAGCAACGGGGATAGTTATGTCCAACGCCTCGCAGAAAACACGGCTCCACGCACCGGTTGCGATCACAAGGTGTCCGGCAGAAATCTCCCCTGCGTTTGTCTGAAGTGCCGAAAAGCGTCCGTTTGTTCGCCGTACACCCGTCGCAAGATGCCCTTCATGGAATCGGGCATTTCGGACGGAAGCACCTCTGGCGAGTGCGAGGACCAAGCGACCGTTATTGATGTACGCTTCATCGTGGGAAAGGATACCCCCGCAAACCGCGGGTGCCAGTTCAGGTTCAAGGGAGTGTAGTTCCGCTGCGTCCAGCTGTGTTATCCCCATCCCAAAGGCTTCCCCCAATTTCTGAAACTGTGACAGCCGATCTGTTTCTTCTTCCTCGTTCAGAGCAACCCTCAGAATCCCAGACGGAATATACTCAACACTGATCCCCGTCTCCGCTTCGAGCTCCGGCACAAACATAGGGAACATCTTCGTTGAAGCCAAGTGAAGTTCAAAAAGTGCACGTTCCGCCTCCGCCATGTGCAAGGGCACCAACAGCCCCGCAGCTGCACTGGAGGCTTCCGCACCTACCTGCTCCTTTTCTACCACCACCACCTCAAGTCCCGCTTTTGAAAGCTCGTACGCAATGAAGCATCCAATGACCCCGCCGCCGACCACCACTACATCTGCCGTTTGATCCATCTGCTTCTCCTTCCATTACAATAATCGCTATCTGCAAAATCTTACATTCTATTGATTATCCCACATTATGGCTGACTTTTCAATGTTGAAAATGTTAGATAACACTCACTCTGTGGGTGGATAGAAGCGCGTGTACATCTAGGAAAATTTTGTATGTCAGAAGTTTTTCTGGATATTTACGCTATCTTGGCTTATAATATTATTGAGAAGCGATGTCAAGCAGGCTTAATGCGGCTAGAAGTATGTAGCTGTGCAAATAAGCAAAGGGTTGGGGCAAGGTCGAAATTGGCACGAATTTCCTCAAACAATACCGCTTGACTGCCATCGGAGTAACATCTACCGATGCGCTGCTGTTTTATGAATCGCTAAGTGCAACGGTTAAAGTCGATTGAAGGACATGAGAGGTCTTGAATTCCTGTTCTCATTTTTCTTCAACGAAAGTCACTCATGATGGTGTTTCTCTGTGGGACCATAACGCCGTATCTCACAGCGTTTAAGGTATCACGTCACTTTTATAGTGAATTTAAAAAATAAATAGACGCTTGCGCCCCACGGTAGAGGCGGTTTGTAACCGCACCGCATCGGCACCCCTCTTTATCCCCCCGCTAGCGGGGGGATAAAGAGGGGTGCCTACCCAACGGGAGCTTGGAGTGTCTCATTAATTCTAAGGTCCACTATAATAAAATGACGTCAATAACAACTCAGAGACGACGATGTTATCTGACAGACCCCCGGCTTCACGATCCCCGCGATACGGGGAGAGGTGATGGCACACACGGAACGTGGTGATACTATCAAGGGGTAAGCTATAAGATAGCACGCTGTCGATTCATCGATGAACTGCGAATCACTCGAATGTACAGTCGGTGAGGGGGAAGCCAACCTCCGTGTGCGAAGTCCAGAAACGTTTGCAAATTTTGAACAACATCTTTTGAGAGAGGAAATTTAGATGAATATTTATGTCGGTAATCTGTCATATGATGCCACGGATGATGACCTGCGAGAGGCTTTTGAAAGCTACGGAACAGTCGATACCGCCAACGTCATTCGAGACCATTATAGTGGAAGGTCAAGAGGATTTGGATTCGTCGAGATGCCCGATCGGGCTGAGGCGGAAGCGGCGATCGCCGGATTGGATGGACAGGAGATTGTTGGACGTCCTGTGAAAGTAAACGAGGCTCGTCCTCGGCCCCCACGCGGTGAGAGGCGTGGCGGTGGCAGACGCAACGATGATGACAGCGGTAGATGGTAAACCCTATCTTTGCTTGATAATTTCACAGAAAGCACCGGGTGATATTATTTGATATGATAGAGATGTTCAGACTGGCAAGATGGATACGAAGCTAGAAGCGCACTAGGGCAGGCTGACCGGAACTTCACGGCCCAGTTGCGAAGATTGATAGATCCCATCGAAAATCGCGTTGGTATACAGGAAGGTATCCCCAGGAATAGGGGAGGGCTGGGCGGCCCGTATGGCTCGCACAAACTGCTGGATTTCATAGGTAACATCTATGCTTCCCTCCGGCAGCTGATTGGGCGTGACATCCTGCAAATCGCTATAGCCCCCATGTGATAAACGCAATTTCGGTTCTGAACCAAAGGGAAAGATCTCAACAGCTCCACGACTGCCGGCGATACGCATCTGCCACTGTTCCGGGAAGTTAATCGCCCAGCTATGCGCGAAGAACAGAGTAATTCCCCCCTCTAGTCGGACGTAGGCTGTTCCGAAATCTTCCACCGAAAAGTCGTTGATATTCCAAGTGCCGTCCGGGGAATGTCCAAAAATGTTGGCATCGGTGCCTGAAACTGTAAGCGGTTTGGGATGGCCCATCATGTGGAGCACAGCGTCAAGCGTGTAGACACCATTGTCCATAAATCCACCACCGCCGGCGGTCTCTTTTTTGATGAATGTTCCGCCGGGGATACCGCGATGCTGCCAGCCGATGGCTTCGGCGTAATAAATCTGTCCGAGATTTCCTTCCTCAATAAACGCTTTTGCCGCTTGGATCTCGGGCATAAACCGCCATTTCATGCCCACCATTAGGATCTTTCCGCTAGCTCTCTGCGCTTCTACCATTTGATAGGCTTCAGGGGTTGTGGCTGCCATCGGTTTTTCTACGATGACATGCTTCCCCGCCTGAAGTGCGGCGACCGTTGGTTCGCAGTGCGCCTTAGTGTATGTGCAAACACTGACAGCCTCCACCTCCCTGAGCGCGAGCAGTTCACGATAGTCTCCAAATGCACATGCCGCGCCCCACTCCTCCGCTGCGGCTTGCGCCCGTTCCTCAAGGATATCTGCGACCCCCACAATCCGTGCTTCATCAGGAATCTGGAGGTATCCGCGCGCGTGTGCACGAGAAATCCCGCCCGCACCGATGATACCGATACCAATCGTCATAATGTTCTCCCATCAAGCTATTGCAAAGCGGTGTTAGCCGCTTGAACCACCTGTGCCGCGCGCTTGTCCCAATCCACCGAAGCACCTTCAGTTCCTGCCTTGAACCAGATCAGGTACTCGATGTTTCCCGCCGGGCCGCGAACGGGAGAATGGGAGAGCCCCATAACAGATTGCTCCAGTCCATGAATAAACTGGATAAGATCGCGGAGAACCTGAAAGTGCACCCTCGCGTTCCTCACGACGCCGCCCTTGCCAACATGTTCCCGTCCCGCCTCAAATTGGGGCTTGACCAAGGCGAGCACATCCCCTGTAGGCTCAACAATTTGGGTGACGATCGGTAAGACTTTTTGGAGAGAGATAAACGAGACATCAACCCCACCGACTTTGACCGGTGCCTCAAAGCGATTCACGTCAATCGTGCGGATATTGGTCCGCTCGATGACACACACCCGCGGGTCTTGACGGATTTTCCATGCAAGCTGCCCATGCCCCACATCCACCGCATACACAAACTTTGCGCCGTGTTGTAGCAAGCAGTCCGTGAATCCACCGGTCGATGCACCAACGTCAATGGCGACTCTACCGCGCACATCAACTTGAAAAACCTGTAACGCTTTCTCCAGTTTCAGGCCACCCCGGCTGACATACTGTAGCGGCTGTTTCACTACAATTTCCGCATCCGGTGAAATCAGATGCCCCGGTTTGACTTGTGCATTACCCGCAACAATTACTTCTCCGGCAAGAATTAATTGCTTTGCCCGTTCACGGCTGTTAACAATCCCACGCTGGACAACGAGCGTGTCAAGTCGCTGCTTGCTCTGCCTTCGTGATGCGTGAAATGTGACGCGTGAAATATTAGAAGTGTTATTGCTGTCTTTCCTGCCTTCCATCCTACCTTCCCTTCTTACCACCGCGTTCATCTCTCAGGTCCGCATCGTTAAGGTCTCCGCGTCTATCCGCTGAGCTACTCCTTTGCAAGTTTTAACCCTTCGCGGACAATCGTCTCTGCATCTAAACCGCACTGTTCATATAAGGTTTTGACATCCCCGTGCTCAATGAACTCATCGGGAATACCGAGACGTTTGACCTGCACATCCGTCAATCCGCTATCTATCAACATCTCCAAGACAGCACTGCCGAAACCGCCCATCAGTACACCATCCTCAACCGTAATCACCTTTCCAATCCGTGAAGCAAGTGGAAGGATGAGTCGATCATCAAGCGGCTTGACGAATCGCGCGTTCACCACCGTTGTCGATACACCTGAGTCTACCAATATCTCTGCTGCCTCAACTGCCGGTTGGACCCGATTTCCAATCGCTATAACTAACAAATCATTGCCGTTGCATAGGACCTCACCTTTCCCAACTGGCAACGACTGAGGTAGGGGTGCCATAGGAACGCCCAAACCGTTGCCACGGGGATAACGGAGGGCAATTGGTCCCTTTTCGTACTCAACAGCGGTCTTCACCATGTGCTGGAGTTCATCTTCATCTTTTGGTGCCATCACCACCATATTTGGCAGAGAACGGAGGTACGCAAAATCGAAGACACCATGATGAGTCGGTCCATCTGCCCCTACAAGACCCGCGCGGTCCAATACGAAGATAACAGGCAGATTCTGGATGCAGACATCGTGAACCAACTGGTCGTAACCGCGTTGCAGGAAGGTAGAATAAATTGCCGTGACCGGTTTGACACCTTGAGTCGCTAACCCCGCCGCAAAGGTCACAGCACACTGTTCTGCCAAACCCACGTCGAAGAAACGACCTGGAAACACCTCTTGGAACTTGTCTAGCCCCGTGCCATTTGGCATTGCTGCGGTTATAGCGACAATTTGGGAGTCTTGTTTAGCAAGTTCAATCAGTGTGCTGCTGAAAACACTAGTATATGTCGGAAAGGGTGACCTGGGAACGAGTGACTTGCCGGTTTCAAGATCAAATTTGCCACTGACGCTGTAAAAGCTCTCTGAGTCCGTTTCAGCGAGAGGATACCCTTTCCCTTTCTGGGTGACAACGTGAAGCAGAATTGGCTGACGTAGCAATCGCACGCCTTCAAGCACAGGTAACAACGCATCCAAGTCGTTGCCATCAAGGGGACCGAAATAGCGAAAGCCAAATTCCTCAAACAGAGTGCCGGGCTTGAGAGCCGCTTCAATCCGTTTGGCAACAGGCTTGACCTCTGGCGCAATCCGTTTCACAATCTCTTTTGCACTAGTGCGGAGCGCATTGTAGGTTGGATTAGTTAAGAGGCGGTGCAAATATTTTGAGAATGCACCGACCGTCTGGGAAATAGACATCTGGTTATCATTGAGGATGACGAGCATATCTTTTTTGAAATCGCCGGCTGTATTTAGCCCCTCAAACGCCATTCCCCCTGTCAAACCGCCATCGCCGATGACAGCGACCACCTTGTAATCTTCATTGTTGAAGTCACGAGCGGTAGCAACCCCCAGTGCCGCCGCAAGCGAGGTGCTTGAATGACCGGCACCAAACACATCGTACTTGCTTTCTGCTCGACTCAGAAATCCACTGATGCCACCATACTGGCGAAGCGTCGGAAACGCATCGCGGCGACCTGTGAGGAGTTTGTGTGGATAAGCCTGATGTCCGATATCCCAGATCACTTGGTCACGCGGGGTATCAAACACATAATGAAGGGCGATAGCCAACTCAACCGTCCCTAAGTTGGGGGCAAAATGTCCGGGGTGTTCTGATAGCACCGAGAGAAGATACCCACGCATCTCTTCAGCGAGTTCTTTCAGCTCATTGGCCTCTAGTGATTTGAGATCCGTGGGCGAATCAATTTTTTCTAAAAACATTCCAAAGCTCCTTGTGACAATCAGCGAATTCAAATTTCTCCGTCAGCTTCCACTTCAAACGATGCCATTTCAAATACATCTTCATCGACTTCAATCAGTTGTTGCACACGCAATTCCGCCGCATCAAGTTTCTCTCGACAAAGTCGTGTCAGACGGATACCTTCCTCAAAGGCTTGCAATGACTCATCCAGAGTCAAGGCCTCTCCCTGCTCAAGCTGGGCAACTGCCTCTTCAAGTTTAACTAAGGCTTCCTCAAAACTTATATCTTCAGACATCTATTTCTCCTTTCAACACACGACACGCTAATTGCCCCCGCGAAAGTCGCAGGCGAACCTCTTCGCCAACATGGACCTGCGAGGCGTCGGTAACTGTTTTTCCGCTTGAGTCTTTGCAGATACTGTATCCACGAGCTAGTGTTGCCAAAGGATTTAATGTATCTAACTGAGCAGCAGCGACTTCCCAGGCACGCTGTTTTCCCTTTAATTGTTGTACTGCCGCCCGGTGGCATCGGAGGTCAAGCTGATCAATCACCTGTCGAAGGCGGTTAATGGCATCGATCCGATGTGTTGCTGGAATACGGCTCTGTATATTTTTCAGTCTGGTTCGGACAACATCAATTCGCCCAGCAATGCTTCGCACTAAACTGGACCTGACGGCAGCAAGCTGCAAACGAAGTTCCTCCTGATCTGGGACGATGTTTTCAACCGCCGCAGAAGGAGTTGGAGCGCGATGATCCGCAACGAGATCTGCAATAGTAATATCGGTTTCGTGTCCCACAGCAGACACAGTCGGGATATGAGACTTAAAGAGTGCGCGAGCGACAACCTCTTCATTGAATGCCCACAGATCTTCAATGGATCCCCCGCCTCGACCGACAATGAGGAGATCTATCCCCGGTAGACGGTTCATACACGCGATGGCATGGGCAATTTCTGCCGCCGCAGCCTCCCCTTGTACGAGGGTTGGAAATAGCAGCACTTCCACTGCGGGATAACGCTTTTGCAACATTCGGAGAATATCACCGATAGCTGCCCCTGTTGCAGAGGTGATAAGACCAATCTTCTGTGGAAATTGTGGCAACGGCTTTTTATGAATTGGATCAAACAACCCTTCTTCGGCGAGTTGTTCCTTGAGTCGCTCAAAAGCCAACTGCAACTCTCCCACGCCCGCAGGCACGACACGATTACCAATTATCTGATACTGGCTTCGTGCATCGTAGATGGTAAGCCGTCCGTTTACAAGCACGGCGTCCCCGTTTTCTAGTGGAAACCGCAAACGCGAAGCGGCAGGACGAAAGATCGCACACTGAATCTGGCTATTGTTATCTTTGAGCGTAAAGTAGACATGCCCAGATGAAGGACGCCCTAAGTTCGAGATCTCGCCCTCAAGCCATAGATCTTGGAGTATCGGCTCCGATTGCAAAATGCCTTGCAAGATCTGTGTAATTTCGTGGACTTTGTAAATCTTGCCTGTTGGAAACATCATAAGCGAATATATAGCCTAAAAATATGATGACGCAACTATTGTGCCTTGACCACGTCGCTCATTGGAAGGCGAACCCGCTGAATGGAGAGTGCCTTACCGCTCTCATCATCCAACTCCAAAATAACCCCACAGAGGATGATATTGCCGCCTGCGACTTGATAACGGCGGGGCAGCATTGTCCGAAAACGTTCAATCACCTCTTCCTTTTTCATGCCAATCACCGAATCGTGGGGCCCTGTCATCCCGACATCCGTGATGTAAGCGGTGCCTTGCGGGAGAATCTGTTCGTCAGCTGTCTGAACATGGGTATGTGTGCCCACAACCGCACTCACTTTTCCGTCCGCATACCAACCCATTGCAATCTTCTCCGCTGTCGCTTCTGCGTGAAAATCGAGCAGAATAAAACGGGTCCGCGCTTGGATTTGTGGAAAGATGGCATCAAAGGTATGAAACGGATTCTCATAGCTGTCCATATAAAGCTGTCCCGCGATATTCATTACACCGATCCGCGTACCTGAAGCTGCTGTGGCAACGAGCCAACCGCGTCCGGGTGTGCCTTTTGGGAAATTTGCCGGGCGGACCAGATTCGGCTCAGTATCAATGAACCTAAAGATGTCACGATTATCCCAGACATGGTTTCCGGTCGTTATGACATCAGTCCCCCAATCTAGGATTTCGTCGAGCACCGATTGGGTCAACCCTTTGCCACCGGCGGCGTTTTCCCCGTTGACGATGACTGCATCGAACCCGCCTGCCTTTTCAGTCAGATATGGCAGAAGATTCGCAACAGCTTTTCGGCCGGGGGACCCAACGATGTCTCCAATGAATAGTATTTTCAATATTACCTCTCAATCAAATCTTGTAAATCCTTGATGATAAAGTCCGGCACCGGAGTGCTATGATTAATCCGATTTATGCCTGTGCCAACTCCTCCAATTCCGTCAATGTAAAAACCGACGCGAGCGAACATCCAATCTCAGCTAGATTCTCACGTCCACCGCTCTCCCGATCGATGACGCAAAAAGCGTGCTCAATCTTTAGTCCAAGTTCCCGCATTTGACAGACCGATGTCCGGATCTGTCCAGCGGTTGTTACCACATCTTCTATCACCAACGCCGTTTCACCCGTTTGAAATCCACCCTCTACTAAATTGCAGGTGCCATAGGTTTTGGCCTCTTTACGGACATATAAACACGGTTTCCCTGTCTTGAAAGACAGTCCGGTTGCAAGCGGAACACCACCCAACTCTAAACCGGCAAGCTTGTCGAGAGAGGGCGGTAAAAGTTTTTGTAACTCATCCACAATTGCCTCCAATATAACCGGATCGCTTTCAAAGCGGTACTTGTCCCAATAGAATGAGCTGATTTGTCCAGACCGCAGCTTGAATTCTCCGGTCAAGTACGAAGCGACTTTAATCTGTTTCGCAAGATCCCTTTTGTCCATAAAGTTCCTTTGCCGGGCGTGTATGACTTCCAAAATGAGAAAACAAACGAGTAAATGGGCACATCTGTAACCCATTTACTCATGACCTGATTTAACCGCCTAACTCTGCCGCCACTGATTTCACATAAGCGACGCTTTTTCCATCGCCGTGGAATTGATCGCCGAGACGCATACCTTCGATGGCGAGATAACCGCTGTAACCTGCATCTAACATCGCCGAGATTGCGAAACGGTAGTCGATGTCTCCATCGGGAATCGGAGCTTGCAACAGGATCGACTTTTCAAGGTCGGGGATATGAACGCGATTCAGATTCTTGCAGTGCCAATAATTGCAACGGGGCGCAAGCGCAGCGATGGCATCTTCGCACGATTCCTCTGGGATGTCATAGGTCCAGTAAATGTTACCGAGGTCAGGATTGATGCCGACATTGGGTTGATCGATGAGTTCCAATAGGTGTAAGGCAGTTGAACTGTTATCAACTATCGTGTTCTGGTGGATCTCAATCGAAAGTTCCAGCCCCTGATCGGCGGCGACCTTCGCAGCCCCAGCGAGTCCACGGGCGGTGCGTTCATAATCCTCTGCTCTTGCAGTCCGGCTAGACCCTTGAGATATCCGCTCCCCGCGATATGTGCCGATTCCCCGTGGATCTGGTGCCGGACCCCCGCCAACTGTTGAATTGACTACACCAGCACCAATCTGTGCAGCAAAACCGATAATTTGCTCCCACTGCTTACTTCCTTTCGTAGCGGTAAGTGGATTTATAAAGCTGCCGCCGCCACGGATGGCAACACACGGCATACCGGCATCTTCAAGTTCAGATCGGAGGGATGCGATGTCCGGTTGGTCTAGCAAACTTGCGCCCAACTCAATACCCTCAAAGCCGATCTCTCTTGCTTTTTTCAAAAACGCGCTACGATGTTCCTTTGATCCGATGCCTGCGTCTTGATGCGGATACAATACCCCTCGACGAAACGCATAAGCGACTTTCATAGAATCACCTCGTAAGAAAATTTGCACCGGAGCAAGCTATCATCTATTTGCCCCTTTGCATCATTTATCAAAAACTGATATAATATCTCTTGAGCCAAACTAACTGATGAGTGTACCAATAATAGCATAGATGGTAGGGAAATTCAATCGCAATTTATTTTAAGGAGAAAGAAACAATAATGGCAACCATCGCAATTGGGGGGATCTTGCACGAGTCTAACACGTTCAGCAACGTGCCAACCGACCGTGCTGCATTTGAGTCCGGGTATCTGATTTTCGATGCTGAAATCCTTGATGTTTGGGGAGAAACCCACCATGAGATTGGCGGTTTTATCGAAGGTGCATCAACATACGATTGGGACTTACACCCAACCCTGATGGCTGCAGCAACACCCGCGGGCAGAGTGACAGATGCGTTTTTTAATGAAACTGTTACTGAACTCATCCAGCGCATTCAGTCAGTGCCCAATCTTGATGGCGTATTACTTGCCCTGCACGGTGCGATGGTCGTTGAAAGCTACCCCGATGGCGATGGTGAGGTGCTCCGCCGGATGCGCCGGGCATTGGGAGCCGATTTTCCCATTGTCTCCACGCTAGACCACCACACCAATGTCTCCGAGCAGATGGTCGCAGAATCAACAGCATTAGTCATCTATAAAACGAATCCACACGTCGATCAACGTCAGCGAGGACTCCAAGCCGCGGAGATTCTAATGTGCACTGTTAGCGGGGAAATTAAACCAACGCAAGCCCTCGCCAAGCCACCGATGATTTTCAATATCCGGCACCAATACACCAGCGTCGAGCCGATGCTCCCAATCCTTCAGGAAGCAGCGCATCTAGAAACCAGATCTAATGTCCTTGCGGCAAACATTGCGGCAGGATACCCATACGCCGATGTCCATGAGATCGGGCCCGCCGCTATCGTTGTGACCGATAATGACCCACAACTTGCCCAAACAGAAGCCGAGCGGTTATCGAATATGCTGTGGAATGTACACGATCGGTTGGACATCAACCTTCCAGACGCAGCAGCGGCGGTCACGCAAGCGATGCAGAGCAAATCACACCCTGTCATACTAGTCGAGATGGGAGATAACATCGGGGGCGGCTCACCGGGAGACAGCACGTTCATTTTGAGTGAACTGGTACGGCAGAAAGCAGACGGATTCGTCTGTATTCTCTATGCACCACAGGAGGTAGAGGCGTGTATTCGGGCGGGGGTTCGCGGGGAGGTTGACCTGACCGTCGGCGGGAAATCGGACAAACTACACGGCTCACCAGTCCCAATCCGTGGGCATGTCCGTCTCATCCACGATGGCTATTACGAGGAAACAGAGCCCCGGCACGGTGGGGGACGATACCAAGATCAGGGTGTCACAGCAGTTGTGGAAATTGAAGGGAGAAGCCTGATTGTGCTAACGAGCAAACGTCAAGTGCCATTCAGTCTACATCAACTCTTCAGCTTGGGAATTGATCCACGGCAGATGAAGTACATCGTTGTCAAGGCTGCCATCGCCTATCGTGCAGCCTATGAACCTATCGCGGGGAAAATTATTGAAGTTGATACCCCCGGACTGACGGCGGTGAATCCGCTGCATTTTACCTATCAAAAGGTGCGGAGACCCATCTTTCCACTGGATTCGATCTGACCTCCAACTTGAATCCACTATAGTGAATTTAAAAAAATAAATAGACACTTTCGCCCTCCGGTAGGTGCGGTTAGGAAACCGCCCCGCATCGGCACCCCCCTTTATTCTACCCCCCCTTAGTCCCCCCCGCAAGCAGGGGGGAAAGCAAGCGGGGGGATAAAGGGGGGTGCCTACCCAACGGGAGCTTGGAGTGTCTCATTAATTCTAAGGTCCACTATAAATACAGATGGAAATTTATAGCGACTCATGTTATAATGAACAAAATTGATGATGTGGTAATTTGAACAGATACAAGGAGGATAATTAAAATGCCTGAAATTCGCGTTGCAGTTGTTGGTATCGGAAACTGTGCCTCTTCTTTGCTTCAGGGTATTGAATACTATCGAAATGCCAAGGACGATGAGTTTGTTCCCGGTCTGATGCACGTTAAGTTCGGACCCTACCATGTGAGTGATGTTAAAGTTGTTGCAGCCTTTGATGTTGATAAGAACAAAGTTGGACTTGATGTCGCCGATGCAATTTTTGCCGAAATTAATAACACCATAAAATTCTCAGATGTGCCGGAGACCGGTGTGATTGTCCAACGTGGCGCCACGATGGATGGATTTGCTAAATACTACCATGAGACAGTTGATGAATCGCCGACTGAAGTCATTGATGTGGCTGAAGTTCTGCACGAAAGTCAAGCCGATATTCTCATCAATTACTTACCTGTCGGCAGTGAGGAAGCGACGAAATGGTATGTGGCGCAGGCGTTGGACGCCGGTTGTGCTGTTGTAAATTGTATGCCCGTATTCATCGCAAAGAATGACGAATGGCGTGCAAAGTTTGAAGCGGCAGGCTTGCCCATCGTTGGAGATGATATTAAGGCGCAATTCGGCGCGACCATCGTTCACCGTGCGCTGGCAAAATTGATGAGTGATCGCGGCGTGAAACTTGAGCGCACCTCTCAATTGAACGTCGGTGGGAATATGGACTTCAAAAACATGTTGGAAAAGGAACGGCTCGAGTCCAAACGCATCTCCAAGACGGATGCGGTCGTTTCCCAACTCAACCATGAGGTCGCACCGAAAAACGTCTACATCGGTCCTAGCGATTATGTGCCCTTCCTCGAAGATCGGAAGTGGTGCTATCTCTATATTGAAGGAACGGAATTCGGTGATATTCCTGTCCGGGCTGAAGTCAAATTAGAGGTATGGGATTCGCCCAATTCGGCGGGTGTCGCGATTGACGCAATTCGCTGTTGCAAAATTGCACGAGACCGAGGCATTAGCGGTGCACTCTACGGTCCAAGTGCCTATTTCATGAAGTCGCCACCGCGTCAGTATGCTGACGCCGAAGCACTGGCAATGGTGGAAGATTTTATCGGTGGCAGATAAGGAGTCTAGCCGAGCACTTGCAGTCAAATCCATGGGAAAGCATATCCATATTTTGCTTTCCCATTTTTATTGTTTTGGTAAAGGAGTACGAAATGTCACATTTTCGCGCCATTCATACGATTGAACTCAAGCCGAATGTTGAACGCGAACAGTTTGAGGATTTCATGCTGCATCAATTTCTACCCACAATTCGCTCGCTCCCCAACTGTCTTAATGTCGAATTACTTAAAGGGTACAAGGGAGACCTCGCCGGCGTCGCACAATCCGAACACGACTATGTCTGGATGACCCTCTGGGAGAGTGTGGAGGCGAATAATGCGGTCTGGTCCAAAGAAGGCGCACATCACACGCCGGACGAGATATTGGACATTAACGCCAAACTCCACCATTATGCGGCAAATTATTCGCTAGTCGGCGGATTTACCGTTGAAGCGACGGTCTAAAACACAGATTCACAATGAGATTTTGTTTGTTCCCAGATTCAACCCTCGTGATATATTGAACCTACTTTTATCGCCATCAGTGATCCTCAAATCCGCTCAATCCAATGGGAGCGTTTGTGGGGTGCTGGTCATATTACCTGTTGGAGATTTCATTATGAATATTCTTATCACCTCAGCCGCTTCTGATCTGGCACAAGGATTAGCCAGTGCCCTGTCCGGCGAGCATCAAATTCGCTTGACAGATCTAATTGATGTCGAAACCGACCTTGAATTTGTGCGTAGCGACCTTGGGCATGATAAGGCAACAAACAAACTTGTTCAGGGAATAGACGCCATTGTGCATGTAGCACAGCTGCCGCCTTCCGTTCTGTCGGAATCGAACCAACCAGAAAACTCAGAGATCGACTTTCAGACACGCTGCACCTATAACCTCTTGATGGCAGCGGTTGAAGAGAGCGTTCCCCGCGCCATCTATGCAAGTACCCTTCACCTTTTCGATTCGCATGACGAAGATTGGACAGTCACCGAAGTGTGGCGGCCACGTCCATCAACAGAGACGTCAATTTTATCAAAATATCTTGGTGAATTTACCTGTCGAGAATTCGCCCGCGAAGGACACATGAACGTCGCCTGCCTCCGACTCGGTACACTAGTCACAGCAGAGACAGCGGCGAATCAACCGTTTGATTCAACGTGGCTTGAGATGAACGATGCGATCCACGCCTTTGAATGTGCTCTCAACACCTCCGGTGAAAGAAGGTGGGAAATCTATCATATCCAGTCAGAGTTCCCCAATTCGCGCTTTTTCATCAACAAAGCAAAAGCATCGCTCGAATTTAACCCACAATTTTCGGTATAGGAGGTGAGGTATGAAGGTATTGATTTTGGGTGGACACGGTTATCTCGGTCCCCATGTTGAAAAAGCGTTGGAGCCATACTACCAACTCCGCATTACAGATATCAAACCGATTGACACGAAGCATGAATCGATGCAGGTTGATGTCTCATCTTTGGACGAGGTCATGCGGGCAGCGGAAGGGATGGATGCGATCATTAACTGCTCTGTCCTGCGTCATGACCGACAACTTGCTTTCGACGTCAGCACACGCGGTTGCTACAATGCAATGCAAGCGGCGGTTGAACACGGTATCCGACGGGTTATCAACACGGGACCCCACTTTACAATCACAGGACCAACTTACGAACACTACGATTATGAGATAGACCCGGACGTTCCTCCCCAACCGGGGACAGGTTTGTACCCAATCACGAAAGGGCTCGGACAGGAAATCTGTAAAGTTTTCACCGAAAATTACGATATTTACGTCCTCTGCTATCTCTTTTACAACTTCCGACCTGACGATGATCCGGCCGAAGGCACAGACTTCACCCCATTTTCAGTGTCTTGGCGGGATGCAGGGGAATCATTTCGCCTCGGCTTAGAAATTGACCTCAACACGCTTCCGTCGCGGTGCGAGGTGTTTAGTATCTTTACCGATCTGCCCCATCAGCGGTTTACCAACCATAAGGCAAAACGGATCCTCGGCTTCGCCCCACGGGACCGGTTTGAAAAGATATGGCACAAGCAGCGCGATGCGTGAAAGATGTCCAACGCTCAAGGAGATTGAACCAGTAAGTTCAAAACGCCCGTATGAAAACCGAAATCAAAATACTCGCTCATCGCGGTGGGCTAGACCGTGCCCCCGAAAATACAATCGCTTCTTTCAAACAAGCGTTTGAAGATGGGGCAGATGCCTTTGAGTGTGATGTCCGCCTGACCAAAGATCAGGAACTGATTATTATCCATACAGGTTTTAATGAGGACAGTATTCAGGAAGTAACGGGCTGCACGTCCCCGTTAAGCGAGTTAAATTGGGCGGATGTCCAAAAACTGAAAGTTCTTGATTCCTCCGAACCAGTTGCACATCTTGATGAGGTACTCTCTTTTGTCAAGGAAAATGGGTTGCCGTGCTTCATTGAGCCGAAAGAGGATGCGAACAATCTCATTCCACTCTTAGTCAACCGTATCCAACAATTTGATCTCGTCGATAAGGTCGGTATTCTAACCTTTTATTCGCGTAAGAAATTGCTAGTCCAAGTAAAGCAGATTGAGCCTGAAATTCAGACGAGCGCGATTATCATCAACCCAATGGCAAACTTCCTCAAGGCGGCAGAAGCTATCAAGGTGGATCGGATTGCCATTGGTTGGAGTCGGATCAATCACTTTCATCTTTATAATATCGTCACACATTCGTTGATTCGGAAGGTTAGACGCCTCAAAGCGAAAGGCATCGCCGTTGACGGCGGATTTGTACGAACCCGGCGCGATGTCGAGTGGTTGTTGCGGCATGAGATTGGTGGGCTGTGGGTGGATGATGTCCCAAAGATTCGAGGCTTTGCAGGGGTATAGGAAAGTGGCAACATTTGCTATGTGCAATATACCTGTCCACAAGTACATTGACGGGAAACTTTTTCTGACGTTTCACGTTTTACTTCTTAACAATGTCATGATTTACTATACTTTTCCATGTGACGCATTGCGTTTTCCATCGCTACCGCACAGCTACCAAACTCGCACAACTTTTTAGGTAAGCAACTATGAACACACTTTCAAAACGACTCAACCGATTACCGCCCTACATGTTTGGCAAACTCAAGCAGTTGACCCATGAAAGACGACAGCAGGGGATTGATATCATCGATCTGGGGATGGGAAACCCTGACAGACCGACCCCGCAGCACATTGTAGATAAACTGACCGAAGCTGCCCAAGAAGGGCGGCACCATCGCTACTCTGCATCACGTGGGATTTTCAATCTGCGCCGCGAGGTCAGTTGGTACTATGAACGACGTTTCGGGGTCCAAATCGATCCCAACCATGAAGCAATCTCGGTGATTGGGACTAAAGAGGGACTTTCCCATCTCGCACTTGCATTAATAGATGAGGGCGATCTGGTACTGGTTCCCAATCCAACCTTTCCGATTCATATCTACGCGACTGTCATCGCCGGTGGCAGCGTCGTCAGTCTTCCGTTACTTGAAGAAAATCAATTTGTGCCAAGTCTCGATGAGATTTCGAGGGATATCTGGCCCAGACCCAAGGTCCTAATCTTGAGTTTCCCGCATAACCCAACGGGAGCAGTGATCGAACTCGCTTTCTTTGAAGAAATTGTGGATTTCGCTAAGCGAAACGACATCATTGTTATCCATGACCTCGCGTATGCTGACATTGTTTTTGACGGCTATCAGGCACCTAGTTTTTTACAGGCAAAAGGTGCCAAAGATGTTGGAGTTGAATTTATCTCTTTGTCGAAATCCTACAATATGGCAGGGTGGCGGTGTGGGTTCGCTGTCGGCAACCGTGAGTTAGTTGACGCATTGGCGCGGATTAAAGGCTATTACGACTACGGTATCTTCGCACCCATTCAGGTCGCTGCAATCATGGCACTACGAACTGATACCGATATTGTGGAAGCAAATGCGGAGACCTATCGACATCGCCGCGATGTGCTAGTAGAGGGGCTCAATCGAATCGGCTGGAAGGTGCAAAAACCGCACGCAACGATGTTCGTATGGGCACCAATTCCTGAACAGTATCGCCATCTGAGTTCGCAATGAAGCTGCTTGATGAGGCGGAAGTTTGCGTCTCACCCGGTGCGGGGTTCGGTCACAACGGAGAGGGATATGTCCGGATCGCACTTGTCGAAAACGAGGACCGCATCCGTCAATCGGTGAGACAAATCCGGCGGGCGTTATTCAAGTAGGGAACGCAGATCTGCGTTCCCTAGGACCCTGTATCAATCGGGCACGGATATTGAGGTCGTCTTATGGTCAACACAGAGCAGCTAGCACAGATTTTTTCTGGCACCGATGGCGTTGTGGCGGCCTACTTTTTCGGGTCACAGGTCAGCGGAAAGACTGACCCCTTCAGCGATTATGACTTTGCTGTGCTGCTACCAGAAGACTGGTCCAAAGATAAGCGATGGACTCTGGTTGGAGATCTACTAGATAGAGCCTTTGCTGTGGTGGGTCAGGACAACGCAGATGTGGTAGATGTGATAAATCAACCGCTCTGGTTTCAACAGGTAGTGGTGCAGACAGGAAAGGTGATTTACGAGACGGACAGGGGCGCACGGAGGGAATATGAAAGTACCCTCAAGCATAAGTGCCTTGCAGCAGGATTGCCCGAATATGCGGACGCTGGAAACATGAACAAACAGGATGTAAAAATTAACCTTGATACGATTGATGACAATTTGGAGAAACTTAACACCTTGAGCGGTCTGAGCCGCGATGAGTTCATGGCTGATTTTAGGAATCTGGATACAACAGTCCGAAGACTCCAAACCTCTATTGAGGCATTGGTAGATATTTCCCGCTATGTCATCCGTTCACTTGGATTGCCATCTGCTGATGCGTATCGGCAGGTGCCAGTCGTACTTGCCGATGCCGGATATCTTGACCAAACGTCCACAGAAATTTATGACAAAATGGTGAGGTTTCGGAACCTGGTCGTCCACCACTATTATCGCGTCGATCCGGAGGAGGTCTACACCATCTTGACAGAAAATCTGTCGGACCTCCAAAACTGGCGCACCACACTATTAGAAATTATTGAAGCGGACGCAAACACGAATTAGACCGTGCCGGAGCCCGCAAGGAAAAACCGATGCAAAAATGGTATAGGAACAAAGCCCTTCTGAACACGCTAATCCTCATCATGATCCTTGGATTTATCGGTTATCTGCTACCTTCCCCTCAAATCAAGCAGTGGGGGCTTATCGTTTTCTTAGTTGCGGGAACGTTGGTTATGATCAGGGGGGTTGTGAAAATCACGATGGGTATGCGAAAAACGGGACGCTGATTCGGCCAAAATCGACAACACTCCCCCTCTAATTGCCTCGCTTCAATTCCCCCCATGTGACCGCTACTTTTTTAGCACGCGGATCGACAGGACGTCGCTGGTGTTCGCGTATCAACCTGATTATCAGCTCATGGTCTACTTGCCGGGCGATGTCAAGCGCAGTGCGGCCTTCTTCATCGCGCAAGCTGGTGTCGGCATTCGCATCATCAAGCAAATACCCAACGAAGGAGGCATCATTGGTCAGCACCGCATAGTGCAGCGCGGTGAGACCGCGCTCGTCCTGCACGTTGGCCTCGGCCGGATCTTGGAAGACCATCGTGAACCTTGAACGCGGCGTGCCGTACTTGATCTCGAAGATCATCGGATATTTCGGGCGGCAGCCCGGTGGATCTGCCTCGTAGATATATTCGGGGAAGAAACAGTCGTCGAGCGGCTGTCCCTTGTGGATATGCTTATAGAGCCAGATGATCCCCCGTTTATCGTCTTCCATGATACGGAGCTCATCCATAGGAAAATGGGCACTCATCAGCGATGATGGCTGTTTACCACTCGTTGCTACCAGACCGCCGGTGCTCCTGAACTTTGGGTCACCTGTCCTAGCATAGGTGTCGGCGAGGCCGAAGGTATGTCCGATCTCGTGCACGAGTGCAGGGATAAAGGGTGAGTCGATGACGAGTCCATGTCGCATGTTCACTTCGGGTGGCTCTCCGCCGAGACCGGCGGTTGAAAACCCGTCCTTGCACAGAAAGTTGATCCGCAGATCTACTTCCCGTAGTGTGCGGAAATATTCCGCGCTGCCATCGTCCTCTTTTTTGAAATCCGCCTGACGGATGAGCTCAAACTTGTCGGTGATCGCGGCATGTGGGAACTCCTCACGTAACGGTTGCAGCCAGACGCGCAACGCTTGTGTGATCAGCTCCTTCAGGCGCTCTTCTTCGGCCTTAAAGGAATCAGGACAGCCGACCACGAAGCGGTAGCCGATCTGCCACACCTCCTCATGGACTTTACGGATCAGCGTGTCGAAGACCATATCTGGCACTAATTGTCTGAACGTGCTGAATCCGTGCGTTGTAGAGGCAACGCTGAGAAGCAGGATCAGGGCTACCACCAACCCAAAGATACCGTTCACGGTTTTCATCTATTACATCTCCGAAATCTTGCCCGCCCCACAGCCAGCGGGACGGGATATGTATAAAAAAACAATGATTCGTAGGGAACGGAGATCTCCGTTCCGTTCATCCAGCCCACTGTTTTAGGATCTCCGTCGCCGTTTACGCCTAGTTTGTAGGTTGGGTTGAACGGCAGTGAAACCCAACACACCATTTGCTGAGGTTCTGACTTTGTTGGGTTTCACTCAATCTATGTATAAGCAAGTATTATCGTCCTCCCAAACCGCTATTGTCTTTGATAGGGATTGTGTTTGAATCGTTCAACCCAACCTACGTGCTACACCCGCTTCGTAGGGAACAACGATCGTTGTTCCCTACTGAAGTGCGTAACTCCTATATTTTATGACCGCCGTCGCCGTTTGCGCTTGGGGGATAGAGGCGGTGTTGAAACGGTCACCTCCTCCGTTACAACAGGACGATGCGTGACCCAATAGATAAGACAAACCCCAATAATAACCATCAAAACACTTGTAAGCTGTGCCTCTGTCAACCTGAACAGAGCAGGCTGATTCAGTCGAAAAAATTCTGCGATGAAACGCTCAATCCCCGCCAAGATAAACGCTCCACCCAACAGCCACCCCGGCGTCCCTTCCTTCTTTTTGCGAATAGACCACAGCAATCCAAAACCGATCAGCGACATACCTGTTTCATAAAGCGGCGTCGGATGGACGAGAACATTCGTCGGCACTGTACCGTTAGGAAATGCCATCGCCCACGGTAAATCTGAAGGGGGTCCATAATCTCCATCTCCAGCGAGGAAGCACCCGATGCGCCCAATCCCATATCCGAGCAAAGTCGCCATACCAATCGTATCGATTGTCGGCAGAATCGGGTTAGGGGACCGATGGATAACAAACAGAACGGCAGCAAGCGCGCCGATGACACCACCATACCAAACCAACCCGCTATTTGAAATTAGTTCAGCGAGTTCGATCTTGCCATCTTGCAGTGCTGAGTAGAGTTTCGCGCCAATAATTCCGCCGACCGCAGCTGCAAAGATGATTGATGATGTCGGGCGCGGGTCCAGCCCTTTTCTCGCCAGATCGCGCTGCGAAATCAGCAGGACGGCAAGAAAGCCTAACGCCATCATAAGACCGAAGCTATGAATCGCTATGGGACCAAAATCAATGAGCGTTGGATACATCGCCTTTTTGTTTCGTGTTGAGGTGTTTCGTTGATTGCTCATGTTAAGATTTAGTGCAAAGAAACCGAGTTTTCAAGAAAAAACTCGGTTTCTCTTCGTGCTTTGCACTCTCTTTTTATATGAGCCTCGTTGATTTTACAGTGCTGTCTTCAACAACCAACCTATCGCTGCACCGCCCAGCACTAGCCACGCTGCATTGACTTTATAGCGGAACAGGACCGCAGCCGATACTAGAGCAATCAGCCCGGCTCCCCAATCGATCTGCTTGGCTTCCCAATCGGTCAATGTGTGGCGCGCTAACTCAACCGTGACCGCCGCCATCAACCCAATCGCGCTTGCGTTGACCGCATCCAGAAACGCCCCGGCAACCACTGACTGGCGCAGGCGCGGAATGAAGGGGTTGGTCGCTAATACAAATAAAAATGATGGTCCAAAGATGCCAAGCGTTGCCACAAGCGCGCCAAGGGGGCCGGCTAAGACGTAGCCGATGAACGTGGCAGTCGTGAGGACGGGGCCCGGCGTGAACTGCCCAATCGCAACAGCGTCGAGGAGTTGTTGCTGCGTCAACCATTGATGATGCTCAACCAATCCACCTTGCAGGAAGGCGATGAGTACGTAACCGCTGCCAAATAGGACGCAGCCAATTTTAAGGAAGAAGAGCCCAAGAGAAGAGAGGGTAACTGACGACGAAGGGGCAGTCGTGACCGTGAGTACCAGATTACTGGAGGGAAGCCATGCAAAACCGAGTACTGCTTTCCCTTTGCCTAGCCGACTTCCGAGCTGCCACAGGATACCTACAATCCCACCACCAAGCAGGGCGATAATTTCGTTGATGCCAAACAGGACAAGCAGCATCACCAAGAATCCGACAACAATCAGAAAGGGTCCCTTCGCCGCTGTTTTGCCCAATCGCCACACAGCACTAAGAATAACAGCGATGACCGCAGGCTTGATACCATATAGCAGTGCCTCCGCCTGTGGGACCGTCTGAAACTGTTCGTAAACCCATGCACAACCCAATGTAATTAATGCCGCAGGCAGAATAAAGCTGACACCTGCGACCACCAATCCCACAATCCCTGCACGCACAAAACCGACGTGGATTGCCATCTCCGTAGAGTTGGGACCGGGGATGAGATTCGTTGCACCGATTAAATCAAGGAATCGCTCGCGCGTCATCCAACCGCGACGTGTGACGACCTCATCTTCCATCATTGCGATGTGTGCCGCGGGCCCTCCAAAAGCGGTAACACCTAGCTTGAGAAATAACCCTAAAAGTTGCCCAATTTTGTTCATCATACTTTCCGATTATAGGCACCCGCGATTCATTTGTCAAGATCTATTTTTGAGCGGTTAGAGCCATTTATAGTGAATTCAAAAAATAAATAAACACTTGCGCCCCACGGTAGGTGCGGTTAGGAAACCGCACCGCATCGGCACCCCCCTTTATTCTCCCCCCCTTAGTCCCCCCCGCAAGCAGGGGGGAAAGCTAGCGGGGGGATAAAGAGGGGTGCCTACCCAACGGGAGATTGGAGTGTCCCATGTTTATTTTGAGATTGATCGCCGTTTTGCTTTCTGCTATAATGCCGAATGACAAAAGGATAGTGACTATTTCAGAGCAGGCTTGATACCAAAATTTTTTACAAGAAATTATGGGAGGTAAATCCTCATGAATCTTATTTTTGTCGGTTGCGAATACGCGGGTAAATCGACGTTAGCGACAGAGGTCATGGAATGGGCAAAACTCACCTTGGGCGGGACAAGTCATTTCCATGACCATATGAGCGTTCCTTCAAGCGAGTTGATGCCAGAGGCGCAAGAATCTTTGTTGACCCTTCATCCCCAAGCCGTGGAGATGCTTCAACGATATATGATTGAGTATCATGTCTCGGAGGCTTTCTATAGCAACCCGGATCACAACCTGATGGGCTTGGTCATTGAAGAGGCTGTCTATGCACCGTTATACTACGGTTATGGCGGGAAAGATAGCGAGGCACCCTTCCGAAGCCCGGAAGGGCAGCGGACAGAGATGGCGCGACGCATAGAGGGGAAAATCCTTGAGCGCGCCCCGGGAGTGGTACTGGTTCTTTTCAAAGCCTCCCCAGAGGTGATTGCGAAACGGATGAAGGACAACCCGCACACCCACCAAGTTGTGCAGGAGAAGGACATTGAGCATGTCCTGCAACGGTTTGAGGAGGAATTTGAGGCGTCCTTAATACAGAGGCGAATCGTCCTTGATACCACCGCTGCGACTGTCGAGGAGACACTGACTGAGTTTGTAGAGAAATACGAACCGTTCCACACCAACGCAGATCTGCTACGGCTACGTCAGCATTCGACAGCCTAAACAAGAGGACAACTCGGTGGATTAGGGAATCACCAACTGAAAACCCATCGCTCCCGATTTGGGATAGGCGGACTGATGGGCACCCCACCGCGCAGATGAGACTCGTAAATACCGAATCCGATGTCTTGACTGAGGAGTGTCACCCGGAGGTTGCTTTTGCCGGGCTCTCCAGTTTTAATTGAGTGGATGAGATCACGGATAAGATGTACTGTGCCACTCCGCGGCGGTATCTGCTCGACTGGGACCGTATCCCACGCATCCGACGCTGTATCTCGACGCCGCATCTGCACCGCCTCGCCATCGTTCACGACGCGGAGGACGCCGTTAGTGCAAACCAATTCAATCTCCCTACCAACGCCGGTGCCTGCTACATGCGCGGTCGTGCCGTTATCAAACTTGATAAGCGCAGACAGGATTGAGGTGTCTTGAACAAATTTCATGCCGGAGGTATCCCCTTCTGCTGGGTTGAGTTGTGAGATGATTCCCTGAATTGACACAGGCTCCGGGTCACCGAGCATATACAACAGCAGGTCAATGAAATGACCTTCAAGTGCCTTGCCTTCAAAGCCTAGCACCGATTGGACTTCTCCCAATTCTCCGCTTTCGGCGATGGTTCGTGCCTGCTCATAAGCTGCCCAGTGACGATAGATGGGGCCATACTCCAAATGAACGCCATTACGTTCAAATGCGTCTCGGATAGCATCCGTTTCCACAAGTGACATACAGAGCGGTTTCTCCGCGTAAACACCCTTAATGCCATGTTCTGCGGCGAACACCATCTCCTCCGCATGTTGTTCAGGGCGCGTGGTGACACTCACGATATCAAGGTTTTCTTTCTCAATCATCTCACGGTAATCAGTGTAAGCAGCAGAAACATTCCAGCGCTCGACGAAGTTCGCCAGGCGTCCCTCATGGATGTCACATGCAGCGACAATTTCCGTCTCATCAACAGCTGTGTAGCCCGCTGCGTGAGAGTAGGGAAGTGCCAAACCACCACGATAAGGACGTTGTTTTCTTTTTTCTATCTGTTCGTCTTCGATGGTGTTTGCCATGCGGCCACACCCGATAACACCAACTCTAAATGTCATTTTCTTCTCCGTAATTGTTAAAACCTTCGCTCATGTTAAGATTTAGTGCAACAGAACCCGAGTTTTTTCAACCCCCCTGCAACTCCCCTGACAAGGGGGGCAAACTCGGTTTCTCTTCGTGCTTTGCACTTTCTTTTTATATGAGCCAAAACCTTTAGGACTTACACAGCGCGTTTATAAGTCCCCCTGATAAGAGGGATTTAGGGGGTTAAAAATCAAAAATCTACCCCCCGTATGCTAAATTTGCGTAAGTCCTGACTTTGATATTTTAGGGGACCCACTTGCAAAAATGGCGGAGTTATGTTATGCTATCAGAAATTATTGCCTATATCATATCTACCAAATAAGGACTTATACTATCCATGTCACCCAAAGTCGCGCGACGTAGATCTTTACATCGGTCGCTGTTTAATGTGGGAATTAGCGGAATTACATTGACCAATTCTGGAAGTTTAATTGAACCACAATGGGTTGAAATTACACAACACGAAATTTCGATTGCTAATCTTCCACCCGCTTTTGAAGGATTTTCGATTGTTCAACTCACAGACCTGCATCACAGTTCGATTGTGACGCTGGATTATCTTCAAGCCTGCTTCCAGCAAGTTGTAGATTTACAGCCAGATCTGGTCGTAATGACCGGGGATTATATCACCTACCAAAAGAAGTATGCACAGCCAGTGGCACAGGCTATCGGTGAAACTATCGTTGGAGCGGGAATTCCTACCTATGCTGTCCTCGGTAACCACGACCATTGGAACAGCGACTGGAACGATGACTGGAACGACGACTCAGATGCCGATGTATTTCCCTTGCGAAATCGTTGGAAGGGCGATGGTCTTGAAGTAATCAACGCGTTGACAGCAGAGGGTATCAAAGTATTGATGAACGAAGCCGCCCTGTTACAGCGCGGGAATGACTGCCTATGGCTCGTTGGCTGCGACGATCTCCTTGCTGGGGATTTCGATTTAGAACGTGCGTTAGGGGTGCTGCCTGCGACTGATGAACCGCGTTTCCTCCTAATGCACAACCCGCAACCGATCGAATCGATCGCCCACCACGGATTTGATCTGGTCCTGTCAGGGCACACACATGGCGGACAAATCTCCTTACCGTTTGTTCCCCCCAAGGTAGGAAGCAAGTATCTCGCCGGTCTTTTCTATGTCGGTGCGTCAAGGCTTTACGTTTGTCGAGGACTCGGGGTCACAGGCGTTCCAATCCGATTTATGACAACCCCAGAAATTGCGTGCTTCCGCCTTGTTCGTTCTTCCACGGTACGGTCAACAAGCACTAATTTCCCAACTCAACGCAACTCCCGGTCCGCTTATTATAAAAGGCTCGAAAGATATACACGGCTCGAAACCGCATCTTCCAAAGGCTGGTCTGTTGGGGTATTTTCGAGCAACAGGTCACCCTTATAACCTCCTGCCACTAAACGTTTGCCAATGGCTGCAAAATCAACATATCCGTCGCTGACCTGTGTCAAAACACCGCCCGCCGTTTTCTGCTTGAAATGCACTGATGTAAGGTCTTCCATTTTCACAGCACTCCAGAATTCCTCCGGCGAGTTGACTGTTGTGCCATCGTCGCGATAGGTGTTTGCCTCATCGTAGGTCAACATAGCCCCGCCCTGCACCGCCAAATCGAGCGTGAAGGTCGCTGGTTGTCGTGAATTTTCAACCGCAAAGACCATCGGGCAGTTTGGTAACAATGACCGATACCGTTTTACATTGGCAACAGCAGCCTGCGGATCTGTTTTCCCGCCCGTAGGGGCAAGTCCAACAATCCGCAACCGTGCATTCGCTGGACACAGTAGATATGCCAGCTTTTTCGATTGGATAATCTGTTGAGTGTCTGCTTCGAGGTCTTCAGGCGCAGCGAGCCACGAGTGCGACATGGCATAACTCAGTTTCAAATCTTTCGCTAGCTCAACAAACGCGCTGACACGCGCGAAGAGGGTGCCATCCTCCGCCGTAATTGCCGTATCCTGAACGCCTTTCCAGATTGCATCACAAATCGCTTTCCACTGATCATCTGTATAGCGTCCCATCGCCGTTTCAATCTCACCAATCAAGCTACCAAATTCGGAGTTACGGAGGTAGTCTCCTTCGCGCACCTCCATATCTTTGAAGCCGTGGTCGCCAAACTGGCGAGCGAGGTCTTCAAACCGGGCGCCATCATCAATACGCTTCGTCCAAATATTGGTCACAATACCAAGTTTTTCAAATAGTGACATCTTTTCCACCTTTGTTTTATCTTTATATGGTGCATGAGTACACTAATTTTAATTACAAATTTCCATTTTCGTCCACAGTTTCGTCTTCCTCTGCGATGTCAACCTTGATTGAAAACTCCTTCATCTTTGCGTCCGCGATTTTTTTGAGCTGCCATTGCTCCAAAATCTTGATTCGCCGGTGGCGGATATCTATAAAACCGAGCCGCTTGAACTCATTAAGGAGGGCACTTGTCGTTTCCCGTGCCGTTCCAATCAAATTTGCTAGTTCCTGCTGCGAAAATTTCACGTTCAGGATAATACCTTGGCTATCACGCACGCCGTGCTTCTCTGCTAACGACATAAGCAGGGCGGCAAGCCGAGACGGTGCATTTCGGAATACTAAATTTTCAAGTTGGTTTTCGATCGCCCGCCGTCGCAGGCCGATCAATTTGGTGACATGCATCGCTAAATCTGGCTTCTTTTTCAACAGCATTTCAAAATCCCGACGACGTATCACACAGATATCTGAATCGTCTAGCGTCTCCGCAATTGTGCCGCGGGGCCCATCGTCGATTAACGCCATCTCACCGAAGACTTCACCGGATTCAAGAACTGCCAACGTTAACTCCTTGCCCTCAGGCGATATTTTATAGATCTTGACCCGTCCCTCTTTGAGTAGGTAGACCAGATCCCCCGGATCACCTTGACCGTAAATCCGTTCACGTCGGCTGTAATGCTTCATGTATGAAATGCGGTCAATGACATTGATTTCTCTGTCCGTCAGATCTTTGAAAATATCGAAATGCTTCAGATACCAAATTTTTTCTAGTCTTTTCATCGCACTAAACCGTAACGAAGGATTGTTGTGATGATCTTATACCCGGCTAAAATTGTCCCTTTAACTGTTCCCGTGATTTTCGACTGTCCAATCCGCTTCCGATACTTGACCGGCACTTCGCACACACGCAGCCCCATCTTGGCTGCTTTGACTTGCATCTCAACCGTCCACCCAAAGGTCTTGTCCTGCATATCCATCGCTAACAATTGTTCATAGCGAATCGCGCGGAAGGGACCCAAGTCAGTGTAGTAAACATGCAACAGCAGCCGAATCAAAAAGGTGGCGAGAGCATTGCCAAAACGAGCCTGCGGTCGCAAAGCCCCTTTCTCACGCACGCCACGAGTCCGCGAACCAATCACCATCTCTGCGTCCCCAGCGAGAATCGGTTGGAGGAGCAACGGCATCTCTGACGGGAAGTCGCTATAGTCGCCATCGAGGAATACCACAATTTCTGGTGCGTTTAGCGCAGCAATCCCAGCGAGACACGCAGAACCGTAGCCTCTACATTCTTCTCTTACCACCTGTGCGCCCGCAGCGAGAGCTACCTCAGCCGTTCGGTCAAGACAACCGTTATCAACAACGATAACCTCTTGAACACACGCCTTGGGAATGTCAGCGATGACCTTGCCGATTGACTCCTCTTCATTGAGGGCGGGGATAATAACGGATATGTTCATTTGATACACTTACAAATCTATCTTTCTGTAGAGGAGGTTTTCAGACCCTCCCCTACAGACAAGTTCATTCCTAACCCTATTTTCCACAGGGGTTGCATGGATTGCAAGGATTACGGGGATTCTCTCCTGCACACGGGTTACAAGGATTAGCAATCCCTGCTGTCGCTGTCGAACCGGCCAAATCCACGCTTACCTTTATTGTCTCTGCCAGTTTGAGAAAGATGAATTGCGGTACTTCAATATTATAATCAGGAAGATTCAGCGAAAAACTACCATTGATTATCAGGAGATCACCCGGCAGCCTGCCCTTGGTGGCTTCACTCTCATCAAAGTAGGTGACCGTAATATCTTTTAGTTGGACGGTGTTCTTAACTCCGTGTAATGATAAAGTGCCTTCGGCGTCCACTGTGAGCGTCTTCCCATCCATGAGCATATTATCAGAGGCTTTGGTTACTTTGTCTATGGTGAGCATCGCTTTGGGATACTTGGCTGTCTCCAAGAAATTATCCCGCATATGTTCATCGCGCTTGTCGATCCCTGTCTTCAGGCTGGCGAGATCTAATGCAAAGGCTGCTTTCAACCTCTTGGTGATGTCCTTTGGATTGACCTGAACGCTACCCGTGATTTTGCTGGTTGTGCCGACGATTTTTTCGAGCGGTGCCTTGGAGTCAAAGGTGAGTACATCTCTGCCTCTGGGGTCATCAATTCCAAAGTGTTTCAGCCCCGAACCTGGATTGCACGGATTACACGGATTTGTCGCTTCTCCGCCGCATGGGTTGCACGGATTCTCGGCAGCGAAAGCCCCTGTTGATAAAATCATCGCAGCTATCATGCCCATAATCAAGGCATAACGGTTGAATCTTGTCATGATACTTCTCCTTAATTTTAGGTTAAATTTACGAAAGAGAATTGATAATCATTTCCCTTTCAGCACGTTGATCTCTTTTTGCCAACGTGTTTTCTGTTGACTGTCCACCTGAGCACGGACAGCTTGGTGTAGCGCAGCAAGTGCCAATTTTAGCTCTAAAGCCGCGCTATACCCCTCGTAAAGCGCGTACAATATTTCTGCTTCGTCTGGATTTGCATCAACCAAGCCCTCCAGAATCGGTATTGCCTCTTGAGGACGGTGCAGTTTGGTCAACGCTCTTGCTTTATAGAGCAAGCCGTAATAGTAATTTGGAGCAGAACCCAACGCTATTTCGGCGTAATCAAGTGCCTTTTCTGGTTCCCCTAACTCGACAAAGCAGAGTGCTAAAAATGCGTGTGCGTCGATTTTGGGGGACGCTTCTCGATTCCAGTTCCGATCTTGTCGCCAAACTTCGTCTGAGCGGATAAAAGCAGGAACCGCTTCAGCGTATTTCCGTTGCCGAGTCAATGCCCAACCCAAGTTAAAATAGGACTGATACATCCCTGGATCCGCTTCGATCGATTTCTGATAATAAATTGCCTCTTTGACCGGATCCGTCGTGTGTCTCGCTATTTCAAAGTAACGGTTGGTGCGCATATCTCCATTGCCAATACCGCCAATAGCTTCGCCTTTTTCGTTGTATCGCGTGTTGCCATCATCTTGATAAGTGCCCATTGTCAAATGGAGTTCGGCAATCTGATCTTTGATTTTAGAGATCCACGGGTTTCGCGTTTCGCGCGCCAACGCTGACTGATAAGCGTCCATCGACTCTTGGAGACGTTCCGTCCGGGTATAGACTTCGGCGAGGTTCTCTAACGCATAGAGCGAATAAGGGTTCTCGTGCTGCGGATCGAGTACAACCGCTTTTCGATAGTTCTCTATCGCCGCTTCTGCTCTGCGCTTTTTCCAGTATGCGCCCCCAAGCCAGTAATAAAGTTCAACCTTATCTGGCATTGCCACACTCGCTCTTTCCAGGAAAGAGATGGCAGCCGAATAATTATTGTCGCTATATGCCATCAGTCCGAGTTGATAGTTCGCACCGGCGTGGTCAGGATGAAGGTAGATTGTCATCAGGAAATGCTTCCGAGCGAGTACCTTGTCCCCGCTGTCATTGTGTGTCCTGCCCTCTTGAAAATGGAGTTCATACAATTTAGAGTCTAGTTCACGGCTTTCCATTGGCTCTTGAGCCCACCCGATAGAAATAGTGGTGACTGTTATCGTCGTAAGAATGAGAAGATATTTGATCGTATTCATGATAATATTATAACCTAAGTGCTAGTAATAAGCATACGCCGTATGCCATAATCCTTGTATACATAGTTCATCAGTTCAATAAACCAATGAACCTTCTATAACTATCTCACATCTAACCCCGTTTTTCAATGCGAATCTTCCGGAGATCCCGTAAGATCGCATTCCGTTGCAAAATAGGGTCATTTAATTCTTCTGTGAGAGGGATTTCCCAATCCCGATACTTTACTGGTCAAGCGATGCCCGAGTTGCGACGTTTCGCCCCAACTGGTTAAAAAGCCGAAAACTGAATAGCCCTAGTTGCAAAAGGACTTGCTTGATAGTGATGGGTGTGTTATTATTATTTACAGCATTGCTGCCTCAATTGATTCATCCAAAATCGACAACAGAAAGGAAAACCAAATGGCTGTTTTTTTACACACCCGCGTTCGAGTAAGCGACCTTGATAAATCAATCAATTGGTATTGTAATCATTTAGGCTTTGTCGTGAAAAGTCGAAGCGATAAATCGCCTGCGGGCAATCAAATCGCGCATCTGGAATTACCCGGTAACCTACATACCGTCGAATTAACCTATTCACCCGATTACGAGCTCAATGTCCCAGAGGATTTAATGCATTTCGCCATCGGGGTGCCGGATCTTGTCGCCTGCTGTGACACATTGGAGAAAGATGGCATTGAGATTTGGCCCGACGGTTGGCGTGAACAGTTCACATCGGGCGGCATGAAGATGGCGTTCATTGATGATCCGGACGGCTACGAAATTGAGCTGCTAGAACGTAAGGAGGCATAGACCAACTATGAAGATTGGATGTGCCGCCTATTCATTTCGCCAATATTTGACGAGCGGTGAAATGAGTCTTGAGGGTTTTCTCCAAAAGGCGGTCGAAATGGACGTAGACGGCGTCGAATTGACCGCTTACTATTTCCCGTCAACAGACGATGCTTATTTGTACACCCTGAAACGTCAATGCTACCTTCTTGGGTTACAGGTTTCGGCAGCGGCTGTTGGAAATCGCTTCACAGACCCTGACCCCGGTGAACGGGCCGCACAGATTGAATATGTCAAGAATTGGGTTGATGTTTCCGTTAAACTTGGGGCCCCTTGCCTACGTGTATTTGCGGGAGGAACGCCTGAAGGGCATAGTGAGGCGGAAGCACGGCAATGGACAATCGACGGCTTGAAGAAATGTGCGGAATACGCCGCACCGCGTGGCGTCTTGCTAGCTTTGGAAAATCACGGAGGGATAACGTCTACAGCAGATCAGGTTATAGATCTGATTACGTCGGTTGATTCCGAGTGGGTCGGCGTGAATTTGGATACAGGTAACTTCCGTCAAGACCCCTACGGTTCGCTAGCGCGTGTCGCATCTTACGCTGTAACCGCCCATGCAAAGACAGAAATTCCAAGGGGAAGCGACGGTAAGGAGGAAGCAGATTTTTCCGAAATCATTAGGATGCTCAAGGCACAGGGCTACAAAGGGTATCTGTCAATTGAATATGAGGCCGCCGAAGATGCAATGACCGCAGTTCCCCGTTTTGCCCAAATGTTGAACTCTCTAATTTAGACAATCTGGGCGATCTCACCTCGCCCGCTACCACTCAGTGCCTTTTCCTGAATTGCTTTATTCCTCGGATATTATATTGCGAGGAAAATGTGGAAATGTGAAACAAACAAGGAGGATGCCGATGGCTACCAATCAAACGAGAGTCGGACTTGCCCGAACCGGCGAGCGACGCCAAAATGTCTTCACCGCCCTAGACCTCGTGCGCGACGATGTCACACCAAAGTTGCGTGAGCAGGTGATGTTGAAGCCGAATTTCCTTTCCAGCACAAATCAACTTGCCTCATCACACGTTGACGCAATCCGGGGCACAATGGACTTCTTGCTGACTGTGCCGGAACCACCAAAAGAGATTATCATCGCAGAAGGTGCCAACCAAGCGTTCTCGGGCGAGGCGTTCGATAATTTTGGTTATAGGTCTTTGCTCGACGAATATGCCATTCCGATTCGGTTGGTGGACCTACATCAAGATGAGGGTTGGGAAGAGACTCCTGTCGTCCTTGCCGATCGCAGCGAAGTGCCCGTGCGGATGCCCAAAACTGTGCTCGATTGTCCATGTACAATTTCTGTTGCGGTTGCGAAAACGCACGATGTCGATGTAGTGACGCTTGCTCTCAAAAACATGATTATGGGAACGCTCCATCTCTCAGATCGGATCAAAATGCACGGCTATCATAGCCACGCCGATCGAGAATTGCCGCGTGAGGCGCAAACGCTGAACATCAATCTGATTCGCCTGTCACGCCATCTATGCCCGGATATCGCTGTCATCGACGGCACCCTTGGCTTACAGGGGAACGGTCCCGGAGGCACAGATTCAATTCCGCTCGGAATTGCCGTTGCCAGTGCTGATGTGTTTGCTGCGGACGCTGTAACTACAAAGGCGATGGGATTTGAACCGTTGGAGATCGGTCTGTTCCACTACGCCAATGAGATGGGTTACGGGGTCGCAAATCTTGAACAGATTGATGTGTTGGGCACACCTGTTGATGAGGTGATAAAACCCTTCAAGCCACATGAGACAGCACATCTACAATTCCAATGGCAGGAGGCCGATGCAGCACGTTACCTGAATATCGGCTAGTAAGTGATTATCCATCGGTTTGGATTCGGCAGATCCGTATACTGTCAGCATTGTAGAACTATGCCTGAAACTGTATAGCGTACAGATCTGCCGCTGCCATGACGAACCGGAGACGAACCGCCCTGCCAGCCAACGAGCCAACATCGCTGCCGTTCTCCCATCTGACAACCCGCTCAATCTCGTCCCCAAAAATCTCAACACACTGAGATAACCGATACCCATCAATTGGCTGCCCCGCTGCATCTTGAATTTCAACGCGCAGGCCTCCTGCTACAGATGTTGCGTAATTGACGATCAACTTATCCCCCTCAAAAATTAACGGCTTCGTCAAAAATTCGCCGCCGATATAAGGCGCATTAACTGAGACAAATCCATCGGTTCGGAGTGCACCGCGCCGGAGACGGATAGACGGACGCCGGTAATGCTCCATAAAATAGACCGACATTTCCGCAGAACCCGTTGGAACAACACCCACACCAACGTACAGATTTCGGTCTGTCCAGCTGTCGGAGTCAGAACCAAGACTCAGGAACGGTTCCATAAAACGCCGATCCCAGTGTACGCCATCGCGGCTGGTCATGAAAACACTTTCGGAAAGACCGCTGGCTGGCCAATCCGGATCGAACTTACGGTCAGGGACAAAACGTTTGGGGAACATCAGGTAGATATGGGGTGCTCGGAAATACTGTGTGCAGGCGTTTTTGTAGAGATGTTCTGTTGGCGAATTTCCTAAATCAATGAATTCCAAGTCGGACCAATGACGGAAGTCATCTGAAATACTTCGGCGAATAGCTCGGATGCCTGGGGGGATCCAACCCCGCGCATATGCCACGTACCGGTTTTGCATCGCATCCCAGAATGCAACGTTATGAGAATCAAACATGGGCCACGGATCGTCTGGTGCTATTAAGATCGGATCTTGATCCAGTGTCTGCCAATGTACTCCATCTAGAGAGGTGAACCCCCGCAATGTAGCACGTTTGTCTATTGGGGGACCGACTCCAATAGCTTTGTAACGTTCTGAGTCTGGTGTTTTCGGGTTACTATCTTTGAAGACACACAACGCCTTTGCTTCAGTCCCTTGCAAGACGATGTTGTTTTCCCGGTTCCCGTTGAACTCAAAGATTCCCAACGTCGGACGTTCCCAATGTATGCCATCTGCGCTCTCTGCATAGGCTGTACATTGGTCTTCCCATGTCGATTCCGAACCGCACCCCCGATACCACAGCCTATAGCGGTCACCCTCTTTCATCACCACCGGGTCATAACTGATCGATCCCTCCCACGGTTGATTAAATTTAAGGACGACCTCTTGAGGGATGGGCCTATGCATTTGAAGGTCAACGCCATTCATTTCCTCGATAAGCCAGTCATCTACAAACAATTCTAACCTTGAATTAATATTCCGTAGTCCCTCCATTTATCCCCCTCCAGTTGGTTTAATGCCGTTGCATTGCTCTGGACCTTTACACACTTCCTAATTTTCACCGTCAAGTAACTGTTCGATGCCTGAACTGTCAGCGTCCAATTCCTGAATCCACTCCATGACCTCTCTTATCTGCTGACGTTCATTCTTTTCTTGTAACGCCAATATTAGCTGTCTGCCAACATCTTTCAGGGCGACCTTCACTTCCTTTGCCATTGGTTCAACATCTAACGCTGCACGATATTCCTCCACGGCATCCAGAAATTCGTTACGACGGATATAAGACACGACAAGGCTATTTCGCGCACGGGCGAGGTGATTTTTAATGCGCGGTGAATTCCGATCATCGACAAACTGCCGCTCAAATTGGGATTCAATTGACAGCAGATTTTGAAAAGCAATGTTATTTGTCGGTGTAAGAGCTAGAGCAGACTCAAAAGCCGCGATCGCTAAAATTGGCTGCTTTCCTAACAGATAAAGATAGCCAATTGTGTTGTAAATTTCTGTGGTTTTTACCGATGCGTCAATTTTTTCAAACTCGGCAAGCGCAGCGGTATATCTTTTTTGATTCATGAGTGTATTTCCGCGTGCAACGTGTAGATTTTTTGAGATGTTTTCTGCCTGCAAACTCTGAGGTGCATCTTCCAAAAGCCACTCCAACTCTTTTTCGGCACTTACGAAGTCGCCGGCGAGTTGATAAGTGTTGATGAGACTCAAGCGGAGGTTCACCTGTTTAGGAGACAGCGCAAGCGCAAGCCGTAACTGATCAACTGCTTCATTGTACCGCTCTTTGCTGTCGAGGTGTTGTGCATAATGGTGGTAGGCAGCAACGAGGTTCTTACGCGATTGCCAATCATCAGGCTTTGCGGAAAATGCGGACTGAAATGCCTCAATCGCCTGTGGATATACCCCCTTTTTCAGATATAGTTCACCGAGTAAACTGTGTGCATCGGCGTCAGCATCTACCTGAATAAGTTGGAGATAGGCCTCAATCGCCTTGTTGATATGCCCTGATTTGCGGTGTGTGTTGGCGCGTTTCCACAAAACATCCACTAGGTTTGCATACGCAATGTTCAGCGTTGGAGTCAATTGTAGTGCTTCCTGATAGGCAGCGATTGCCTCCTCCCAACGCCGGGTGCCTGTCAACTCTACACCATAATTGCTCAGATACCCCGCGAGATTCCGTTTTATTTCCAAGTCGGCGGGATCGAATTCAAATGCCTTACGGTATTGCGTGATGGCGTTTTTGAGGTCGTCGTCCCTTGCATAAGCATCGCCCATAAGGCGATACAGAAGCGCATCCTCCGGCTTGAACTGGAGTGCTTCGGCGAAATACAACGCCGCCTTTTGATACGCTTTAACGTTCAGTGCCTTGATTCCTCGTTCTCGAAATATCTGGTAGAGATTATTCCGAGGCGTCGGGTCGTAGGGATTCATTTCGAGCGATTTTCGGAAAGCAGCTATGGACTGGTCGATTTCTCCAGTCCGATAGTACATAACACCGATTGTGTTGTAATCATTGGACGAAGGCATCTGCTTGAGCGTTTCCTCAAGTAGGTCCACAGCTTGTTGGGAGAGCCCAACTCTCTGGTATACTTGCAGAAGAGTTTCTCGTGCCGGGTGGAAGTCTGGGTTTATTTCAAGACAGGCTTTGAAACTAGCAACAGCTAGCTCGGTCTCTCCCTTGTCGTCGTAGATGGTCCCTAGCAGGTAATGTGTCCGTGCGTTCGTTGGGTTGGTTGCGAGCTGCTTTTTCAAGATGTTAATGGCAACATCGTGTTGAGGCGTGTTTTGTGGCGTGGCATAAACTTTCAGTAATGTTGCTCGATCTCGATCAGTTGGACGTTGTGCAATTGATGCCCAAAAGCTCACGTCAAGCGGATCAGGACTATGCCCCCACAGTCCGATGGCGTGTCCAAATTCATGAAGGCAAACCGTTCGAGTTTCTTCCTGCGACAGTTTTGCTGATATCGAAGGCTTAGGGAGTGAAAGGATAATTTCGACGGAGAAATCCCCAGTGTGGTGGCGTGTGAGTTCTGCCTTTCCATAGGTCATATCCATGTTCGCCGGTTCACTATAGCCCCAACGTACCCAAATATCAGCGTTCTTACTCGCTTGCAACTCTTGGAACTGAATTTTTCCATCGGAGACCGCTTCCCACTGCCGCATCGCATACCGTAGCGCGGGAAGGTATGTCGCTTGTAACGTCGGTGTAATGTAAACGGTGATTGGCATTTCGACAAAGCGGGTAATCCTGCCGTGAGAGAAGACTGTGATTTGATCGAAATAATCGTCAGCCAAAGTCGAAACAGCGGAGACCAGAAACATAACGGAAAGGATAACGCCTCGGAGGTAGTCATGAATTTTCATCTGGCTTTTTCCTTTGGGAGTTGAACTTTCACAGAGGCAAATTAGTCGCCAATCATCGCTTCATTCTCAAACTGTTGGTAACGACAGTCACACTGCTAAAAGCCATGGCGAGGGCAGCCAACACTGGGTGCAGGGCGCGTAGCATCATCGGTAGGAAAGTGAACGGGTGCAGCACGCCCGCTGCCACCGGGATAAGAAGGACGTTGTAGAAAAAAGCCCAGAACAAATTTTGCTTGATAACGCGCATTGTCGCTCTGCTGAGGTCAATCGCTTGTGGTACGGACCGAAGATCACCGCTTATCAGGGTGACATCAGCCGCTTCCATCGCTACATCGGTGCCTGTGCCGATAGCGAGGCCCACATCCGCTTGGGCTAATGCCGGTGCGTCGTTGATGCCGTCACCGACCATTGCCACATGTTTACTTGCTTGAGGCGTCTGATCCATTTCCAGTTGTAGTTTCTTCACTTCCGCCGCCTTATCCCCCGGCAGAATTTCAGCGAGGATCCGATCAATTCCGAGAGCGTTGCCGATACTTTCCGCCGTGGCTCGGTTATCGCCGGTGACCATCACCACCTGCAAACCTAGACGGTGCATCTGATCGATGGCTTCCTTGGAACCGGATTTGATGGTATCCGCCGCAGCAATCAGTCCAGCAGCTTTACCATCAATAGCGATCCAGATTGCACTTTTTGCCTGCGTCTGCAACTTCTCTGCTTCAATCTCCAAGCCGTTGAGATCAACTTTCCGCTCACTCATCATTTTGAGATTGCCTAAGACGACCTGATGCCCTCCGACCTGAGCGATAATGCCATGTCCAGCTAAGGCTCCAAACCGCGAGGGTTCTACCGGTGACAATCCACGCGCCTGTGCCGACTGGACGATGGCTTTACCAATCGGGTGTTCGCTCCCCCGCTCCGCCGAGGCAGCGAGCCATAGAAGTGCGGCTTCTTCCTTCTGCTGCTCTTCTATCTCTACTCTATTTCCTAACGTTTTGGTGATAACGCTTAGGGCACTATCCTCCGCAATCACTATATCTGTCACCGATAGTTCACCTGTTGTAATCGTGCCGGTTTTATCGAGGATAACCACCTTGAGTGAATGAGCGAGTTCAAGTGCCTTGCTGTCTTTGAAAAGTATCCCCTGTTCCGCCCCTCTGCTTGTACCGACCATAATGGCGGTCGGTGTGGCAAGTCCGAGTGTGCAAGGGCAAGCGATAACCAACACCGCGACCATCCGAATCATTGACGGCGTAAAACCAACGTCCGCAACAAACCACCAAACCAGCAAGGTGACAGCTGCAATCACAATAACAACGGGCACAAAAACGCTCGCCACCCGATCTGCGAGACGTTGAATGGGTGCTTTGCTCCCTTGTGCCTCTTGGACGAGGCGAATAATCTGTGCGAGCGCGGTTTCTGCACCGACCTTGTGCGCTTCAAACTTGAGTCTTCCCTGCTTATTGATAGTTGCACCAACTACTGGGTCACCCTTCCCTTTATCCACCGGTATGCTCTCTCCAGTGAGCATACTCTCGTCGACGGTAGAATTGCCCTCAATAATAACTCCGTCAACAGGTATTCTTTCTCCCGGTCGAACAATCACTATATCGCCAACGCCCACCTGCTCAATAGGGATGTCGATCTCTTCACCGTTACGCACCACACGGGCTGTTTTCGCTTGCAGCCCCATCAACTTTTTGATCGCGGCCCCGGTCTGATCCTTCGCACGGACCTCCAATAGTTTACCGAGTTTGATAAGCGTGATGATGACCGCCGAGGTTTCAAAATAGACGTGGCTGCCTAGGGCAGTGCTGCCTAAGGTCAATGCAACGGTAACTGGCAAGCTATAAAAAAAGGCAGCGGATGACCCCATCGCAACCAACACGTCCATGTTGGCGGCACCGTTGCGCAGTGCTTTGAAGCCGCCGGCGTAGTAGTCCCAGCCGACGTAAAATTGCACCGGCGTGGCAAGAACGAACATCAGCCAGTAACCCCAGAGAGCATCAGACCAAGTGCCCAACAACGCAAAGTCACGAGCCATGCTGAAAATGAAGAGCGGGAGAGAAAAAACAACGCCAATCCAAAACTTGCGCGTCTGATCGTGGATTTCGGTTTCGCGGGCAGCCTCCCCGGCATCCACTAGTTGGTTGGGATCCGCTTCGACGACACCGTAACCCGCCCCTTTAATAGCAGCAATGAGATCGGTGCGAGCCACTTGACCGGGGATGTATGCTATCTTCGCCTTTTCTGTGGCGAAGTTTACAGACGCAGAGACAACGCTCGGTTGCAGCCTGTTAAGTGCTTTTTCGACGCTCGCCGCACAGTTGACACAGTTCATCCCTGTGATAGGCAATTCGATCTCGCCTGTTGCTACCCCATAACCGATCCCCTTAATTCTTTCAATAATGGCACTCTCATCCAATACAGACGGATTAAAAGTGACTGTTGCTTTCTCGGTAGCGTAGTTGACGTCTGCTACGGCCACGCCGCCCAGCTTCCTCAGATCGCGTGCGATGGTTTCCGAGCAGTTCGTACAGTGCATCCCTGTTATGGGCAGTGTAACCTGTTTTTCAGTCATAGGGCTCTCCTCCTGTATTTCGTCAGAGGATTCACACGACACTCGCTTTAATTATCTTCATCAGTCCAGTTATGCTAAGTTCCGATGCGTCCTTCATACGCTGAGATTTGCTCATCAAACTGTAACGTCCAGCCAATCTCATCTAAGCCATTCAATAAACAGTGCTTCTCAAAGTCGCCAATCTCAAAGAGGTGCGCGGTCCCGTCAGGTTGAACCACCTGCTGTGCTTCCAAATCAATCATTAATCTGTAGCCTTCTTGCCCTTCAATCTGTTCCATCAAATTCGCGGTCACATTGTCCGGCAAAGCAATGGGTACGAGGCCATTTTTATAGCAGTTGTTACGGAAAATGTCTGCAAATGAAGGTGCAATCACCGCCTTAAACCCATACTGTTGCAACGCCCACGGCGCATGTTCCCGCGAACTGCCGCAACCAAAGTTCGCCCCAGCAACCAGAATACTCGCCTCTTGATAACGGAGATCATTCAGGACAAAATCCGGATTGGGATCTCCACTGTCCAGAAAACGCCAGTCATAAAACAGGAATTGTCCAAAACCGGTGCGCTCAATCCGTTTGAGAAACTGCTTGGGAATAATCTGATCTGTGTCTACATTCAACCGGTTTAACGGTGCTGCAACTCCAACGTGTTCTTTGAATGCTTCCATTGTTTGTATCTCCTTCAGAAGTTTCAATTATAATTGGGTAACCAAAGTCGTAAAAAGTTGATTAAACTATTAATCTACTCAGCGTTCGGCGGACCCGTATACCCAATGCTCTCCCAGCCAGCCACATCACCCCCCAACAATCGGTAGGGATGCGGAACTATCCGCAACGAGCGGTCTTCCAGTGGCAGAGAAATGCGTCGGTGCCCACTCTTGGCAGATTGTTTTAGCGCAATAGCAATTTCCAACGCTTGGCGGTATCCATTCCCGCTATCCAGAACATCCCGCCCCGTATCAAACGCCTGCATGAGCCACTCAATCCGCCGTGTAAAGAAGTCATCAGGCGGAGGAGTGTCAAGAAAATCAGGATAAACTGGAGTCGAAGCTGCACCGCTTCCTTGGATAAATACAGGTCTCGGACTGGTCATCCATACCTGCCCATTCTCCCCTGTGACTGCGATCGGGCAAGATCCACCTTGCTCCGATGGCGCAGGAATCTCACAGAGAATACTCCCTGATAATCCAAGACGACCATAGGCTGGACAGTCAATCTCCGATGCAGAAACATCGACAGATGGCATCCAGCCAGATTCAGGCGGTAACGTCCAACCCTCGACCCATTCTACCTCCATACCGGTAAGTAATCGTAGCAGCGTCAATTGAACGCAGCCCCCGCCCGATACTTCGCGTGGTAGTCCGCTCGGAATAGCGGCAGCGGTGAGTTTGCCGCTATTACCGGTGCCAATCCAATCAATTGTCTCTAACAGATACGGAATTCCTGAATAAACACTACCGCAACTGAAAACGGTGCCTCGCTCACGACAAGTACGCACCATCGCATCCGCTTGAGACAGTTCAACCGCTATCGGTTTTTCGCACGAGACCACCTTGACACCAGCCTCTGCACAAGCGATTACCGTATCGGGATTGTGTGATGTCGGAAGAATTGCCGAAACAATATCAGGAACCTCGCTGGCTAATAGGTCATCCAGTGTATCAAAGACAGTTTCAACACCGTATCGGTCTGCGAAGGCACGTCGCCGATCTTTGGCGCGGTCAACCAGTGCGACGATTTCGCAGGCAGGATGGTTCGCATAGGCGTGTAAATATCTGCTACCCCAAGTGCCTGCCCCTCCGACAACCGCAACTCTGTATTTTTTCATTGCCCAAATAGGACTCCTTCGTCCGAAAAATAAGCAGGTTTATGTCAAAAGAAAGTGCCGGGCAGCTCAGAGAAACCGTAGGGAACAGCAACCGTTGTTCCTTACTGCCAAAAACTCGGTTTCTTTGTACTGCTCACTCTGAGCGAGGAGGTTTCCTGCCGCCGCTGAACGCATCTGGTTTCTGAGTGTCAGAGGGCCAATATCCATTAGGGTTTTCCTGCCACAAATTCCCGCACAGCCCCGAAATTACCCGCCATTCCGCCGCACCGAGGTCTGGATCTGGGTGGAAGAGAAATCGCTTCAACCCCGCACGTTCCGAGGTTGTCAGAATGTTGTGCAGATCTCTTGCGGTCATCGCATCGCCGGCGTGCGGACTGCGTCCGGTGGACACCCAAGCGACAACTTTATCATCGTCCCCGATAGCTTCCAACGCACGTTGAGTTTCGCTCCACACAACCTCCGAGAAGAATTCCTCCGGGAACCCCATCTCCATATCCATCAACGAGTGCACCCCCGGCAGATTAATACCAAATAACGATGTTACTGCCGCAAAGCAGTCTTCTTCCGTTAATGTGGGACTCCACTCAGAAAGTATCTGCACCCAACGGGCAATCGTTCCGTACATCCCATCAAAGCCCCGGTGCCAGAAATAGTGCTTAGGGAAGATGTAGTCGAAAAGCGATGCCATCTGCTGATAGTTCTGTCCGGTAAGCGAAGAAAACGTCGCCGTGCGCGGGATACCGCCCAATTCCACCTTGCAGTCTAATTGGTCGAGTTGGGCGCGTACAGCCTGCATATAACCTAAGGCGGTTTCCTGTCGGGTCCGCAACCAGTAGAGGGTATCTTCGCTGATGTCAAATAGGGTCAACGCTGCCAGCATCCCACCGGAGGCGTGATACCGCACCAGAGACGGCGTCAGATTGTGAAGCCGTTCCCATAAATGTCCGATGCCCCGCTCCAAACGGGGAATATCCCTTCCTAAAGCCGAGAAACGATGCCGTTCATGCTCACGGATCTCGAGCAACTCCCCACCGTGATGGAAGGCTAATTCGTAGTGCTGTTCCCCCGGACCATCTATGATAACACCGTGCGCTTGCGGGTAGGCATTCATTGTATCCTGAACGCTAGCGGCAAATCCCACCGCCCCATAAGGGTCTTCCTCCAACGGTCGCGTCCCACCACCTCCGGGGACGCTGAAGGTCATAATATGCCAATCGCGCGAGGCGGCATCGTCTAACATAGCGTGCAATTGCTTTTCCTTCTCCAAATCGCGTGGTGCCTCCGGCGGTGGACTCACTCCGAATGATTTGTATACCTCCGGGTCAGGGGCAAAGGTCCGAATCGTTGTGCCATCGTCCTGCATGAACTGCAAATAACCGAACACGATCCCACGTACACCCCCATCCTCCCAAGCGTCGAACGTCCGCCGGTAGTTGGGCAGCCAATGTTCAAGCGGGCTATGGACAAAAATCCACGGTATCATAAAAAAACCTCCTCGGTTGAGCATCTTGAAAAGACTGTAAACTTTTTCAGGGTTTAGCTGTCGAATGATGCACAACCAAATTTCATCCGTATAATAGAGAACTTCAATGACAAAAATTCATTTGAAACCCGATTCTATCGGGGCCGTTTTCTTCGATTTCTTTGCCACACTTATCTTTTGGACACAACCACTCCATGTGACTATCCGCAAGATTGCAGATCAGTATCAACTGCGTCTAGATTGGTCTGTCTACGACGAAGCGCGAGCAATTCTAACCGAAGCCTATGAAGCCTCAAAACCGACAGATAACATACGCGATACGATCTTCAGGCAACTTGATGCCTGCTGCACTTTTCTGAGAAAGCTAGGAGTGCACGAGCATGTAGATCAGATTGCGTGGGAAGTCTTGCAGTACGAGCACGCCCTTTTCTCACGTAACAACGCCACGCTTTACGAAGATGTCTTGCCCACTCTAGATCGATTACAGCAGATGAACCTAAAGATGGGAATCATTTCCAACTGGGATACGCCCTTACACGCTATGGTTGAAGAGCTTGGACTTGCTCCCTATTTTGAGATAGTCGTCGCCTCCCATGATCAGCGGGTACGGAGCGCGAAACCGGACGCAACCATTTTTGAATACGCCTTAAATGCCGTTGGTGTCTCCCCGGAAGAAGCGGTTCATGTCGGGGATTCCTTCGAGGCAGATATCATGGGAGCGCGCACCGCTGGCATCCGTGCAATTTTGCTAGACCGAGATGGAACGCAGACTGGACGGTGGAGTGAGACCATCCAGACCTTACATGCGTTGCCAGATCTGTTAAGCGTGAAATGTACTTTAATATGAGTTGTTCCCTTCCGTCCGTTATTCATCATACAGCGTAAGCGACCGAGCCATCCTTCCGCAACAGGGTCTGACCGGTGTTCATCGGTTGGTAGGGCCTCTGTTCTATCAGGCTATCGTCTAGTTCCACGCCGAGTCCCGGTGCTTCAGGAATCGGAATATAACCGCCCTCACGTTGATAGCACGTTTGGTAAACCGCATTGTCAGGTGATTCATCGCCCTTGCTGTATTCTTGGGTGATGAAATTTGGAATACTCGTGTCGAGGTGTAGCGAGGCTGCTGTGGTCAACGGTCCCAAGAAATTGTGCGTAACAACCGCACTGTGGTACGATTCAGCGATTGCAGCGATCTTTTTGCATTGGGTCAACCCGCCCGCCAACGCTACATCCGGTCGGACATACTGAGGTCCACCCGCAGCGAGTAATTCACGAAATTCCCAAATCGTTGTCAGACGCTCACCGTTTCCTAAAGGGACGGTCATCCGCTTGGCAAGTTCCGCCTGCGACACGATACTGTCGATCTGGATAGGATCCTCAAGGAAATAGATATTAAACGGTGTCAACGCTTCCGCCAAGACGATCCCATTCATCGGCGTGAGCTTACGGTGGACTTCAACGATGAGGTCAAGATCGGGACCGCCTCCCTCGCGCGCTGCTGCAACTAGGTCACGAGCGGTCTTTACCAAACGATCCAACGCCATATCCTGATAGCCCCCGACTACCGGATCGAACTTCAGCGCTGTGAATCCTTCCGCTACTGCATCTTTCGCAGCCTGAAACATTGTCTCTGGAGTCGATCCACCGGCCATAAGATGCAGGCGAATTTTGTCACGACAATTGCCGCCTAACAACTCCCATACCGGTGCCCCGAAATGCTTTCCTTTGATATCCCACAGCGCAATATCCACCGCACTGATCGCACCACAGAGCGCAGTGCCACGAAATGGACCCATACGGTAGAGGTACTGCCAATGATGTTCGATGCGCAGAGGATTCTGACCGATTAGGTATTTTTCAAAGGTTGCAACGATTCTCTCGACCGCTTCGGGATAACCCCAGCAGGCGGTTTGACCAATACCGCTGATGCCATTATCGGTGTGGATGCGAACCACGTAACCGCCACCGATGAAGAAGGATTCGATCTTGTCAATTTTCATGCTGCGCTCCTTGATGGATTGATTTAAGTAAATAGGACTGTGTCTCAAACTGTACCAGTATATCAGAGATTACAGAGCCCGTCAATTGAATTTCAAGAATCGCTAGGGCTATTTATAGTGAGGGATGTGTATACGTAAGACCTTAGTTGTAATCGCATAATTGGAGCAGATTACCCCTATTGCTGTGTATATACATTGCGCTTCCTTGGAGCGCAGGGATTGACTTTATCGCCGTTCTATAGACATGTCGCTCCTCTGGAACGAAGATATCCGTCGGGTCATTGGTGCTTTTATGTATTTGGTTTGCTAAATCTACGACAGCCCGGTGGCTGCGTTGTTTGCCTATCTGCGTAATCTGCTGAATCAGGATTCTCCCCGATATATCGGGACAGGCGGGCTTGAAGGCTTTTCAGGATAAAGTATCTGATGCGTCAAAATGGAATCGGTGGTGCATTTAGCCCCAACGGGGCGGCATATTTATAGCACACGGGAAAAACCAATATCCCAAAGCCCCGGCGGGGCGCCATGTACGCTTAGGTGTGAGGGGCATCCTGCCCCGATCCGCATCGAGGCTAGGAAGCCTCTCTCACTGTGGGTAGGCAATCCTTTTTCTGATGTACAAACGTATTGAAAGCTATTTATGCACACCCCTCATTTATAGTGGACCTTAGAATTAATGAGACACTCCAAACCGGTGCCGTTAGAAACCACCCCTAACGTGGGGCGACAGTGTCTATTTATTTTTAGAATTCACCATAAATGACCCTAAAAGATTGCCGAGGGCAATTGTAATATCAATCGGACTTACGCAGTTGAACACTCAGAATTTTAAAGATTCAAATGGGCTTGATAAACGAGAGTGCACACAGATTTCTATCCTTCTCTCTGTTTTTATCAGCGACAATCTGCGAAATCTGCATCCCTATCTGCTCTTAGAACTGAAGGGCGTAAGTTCTAACCAAGCGTTTTAGACTCTCACGGAATTTCTGCTACATCGTATTGTCAAAGCGACACTTCCAATCAACCTTATATCCAGAATTCCGTCAAAATGTTCACTGGGAATAAAATGAATACAGAAGGAGTCAACGCCGTGTATTCATTACCCCGTTACTTGTTTAAGTTTTCCTCATGAGTCGTAACCAAAGCGGTTGCACCAGCGTTAAGGAGAATGACGATATGGAGGGCATCGAGATTTTCATGCAACACTTCGTAGCAATGCCGCAGCTTGAAGGGCAACGACTCCTTAATGGCAAACAGATTTATGGTGGATTCTAAAAATAAATAGATACTTTCGCACCCCGGTAGGTTCGGTTTCTAACCGCACCGAATCGGCGCAATTAGAAACAGTGCCTACCAAGCGGGAGAACGGTAGTTTCGTTTTCCTAACCCCCGGTTTGGAGTGTCTCATTAATTCCAAGATCCACTATATTACCGGAGATCGGTAGATGATCGAAGTTGAAAATCTCACAAAAAATTACGGACCGTTTCAGGCATTGAAAGGAATTTCCTTTCGTATCGACAAAGGTGAGGTCATCGGTTTTTTGGGCCCAAATGGTGCTGGCAAAACCACCACCATGCGAATTTTGACCTGCTTTATGCCCGCTAGCAGTGGAAATGCAACGGTCGCGGGATACGATGTTTTCAAGCAGTCCTTGGATGTTCGTAAGCACATCGGTTACCTACCTGAAAGTGTGCCGCTCTATCCAGAAATGACCGTCACCGGTTATCTCAAGTTTGTGTCAAAGATTAAAGGGGTGCCCCGAAGCAAACGTGCCGAACGATTGGAGGTAGCTATCGAATCCTGTGGTTTAACTGAACGGCGAGGCCAAATTATCGGGCAACTGTCCAAGGGCTATCGTCAACGGGTCGGTTTGGCGCAGGCACTAATCCATGATCCAGATGTCATTGTTCTCGACGAACCTACAGCCGGACTCGATCCGCGGCAGATTATTGAAATCCGTGAACTGATTAAGGCACTCGGCAAGGAACACACAATCATCCTTAGCACACACATCCTCCCTGAAGCAAGTATGACCTGTGAGCGGTTGATTGTGATTAATGACGGTAAAATTGCCGGCAGTGTAAAACTCTCAAAAGGGCGTGCCGTTTCTATTGACGCAGGTGATGACGGACACACAGAGTTGGGAGATGCGAGAACCCTTTATCTGGAGGTCTCAGGTCCGGAGGCGGAGGTCAAGACTGTCATCGAAAATCTCCCCGGTGTCAGCCGTGTCGAAAGGCGAGGCTTGAACGATAACATCAATCCAACATTTCACATCAATTATGAACTGAATACAGATATTCGCGCAGCGGTTTCATCAAGCATCATTCAGCATGGTTGGAATTTGCTTGAGATACGTTCCATCGAAATGACGCTTGAGGAACTTTTTTTGCAGCTGACAGCCGGCATAGAAAGTGAGACACAGGCGGACGATGCAGCAAGTGTAGAGGCGTAAGATTCATAACCGTTCCCGTTCATTCTCATCGGCAAAAATTGAGCAAATTCGCTAAAATTGAAACCTTCTTCATTGATTCATTTGAATATTTCTACAGTTCTTTAAGAAAATACTTGACGTTGAACGATCCATTAATGTATAATCTTAACGTCAATAGGAATAATTCCCACCAACAGCCGTCCGCTGCTATATTTCGTATTATCTTGAACGCCTTCAAACACCGGTTTGATGCCTCTTCTATGTTACCCGTTTGGGAATTTCTTATAATTCACCACTTAACCAACCGCTATTCTGCGTATCCTTGTCTTTTATCTTAATTTGATTCAACTTTCTTTTCGATAATTTCCCACCACTATGCTGCCAACGATCATAAGTTGTAGTTTATAAAAACAAACTAGTGAGTAATTGCATATTTTTTCTCTATGATGTTGCCACTTACCTGTTACATGATCGTCCGGCGTATACCATCTTTTCCCGAAACGTAGCGTTAGCCGTGGATTGTCTGCTGCAAATGCTTTGTGCAATTTTGGGTTAGTGTAAAAGATATGAGTATTAGGCAATCTGCAAGCGGTAAGAATCTCGCAGTGAGGAGCAACAAAATTATGGAGAATGTGGACATTGTCAAACTCCAAGAGATGACGATCTCCGAATTGAATGGTATGGCTCGGAAGCTGGGGCTGACAGGATACAGTAGCCTCCGCAAACAGGAGCTCATTGCCCAAATTGTTGAAGCCAAAGCAGAAAGCAGCGGCCTATTGTTCGGAGAAGGTATCCTTGAAATTTTACCAGAAAAATACGGATTTCTTCGGTCATCAAGCTATAACTATTTGCAAAGTACCGATGATATTTATGTCTCGCCCTCGCAAATACGAAAATTTGATCTTCGTACAGGTCACGAGGTTCAGGGGCAAATCCGGCCCCCTAAAAAGGGAGGCGATAAAGATGAATTTTACTTCGCATTGTTGAAAATTGAAAAAGTCAATGACGAAGCCCCAGCAGCCGCAAAGGATAAAATCCTTTTCGATAATTTGACTCCTGTCTACCCTTATGAGCAGCTAATACTTGAACATAATCCGAGAGAGTTTTCTACACGTATTACGGATTTGATGTCCCCGATCGGTAAGGGTCAGCGTGGACTGATTGTCGCTCCACCTTACAGCGGCAAAACCACAATCTTAAAAAATATCGCCCACGGTATCGAGAAGAATCATCCAGAAGTGATGCTCATTTTCCTGTTGATTGATGAGCGTCCGGAAGAAGTGACAGATGTTTCCCGGTCCATAAAAGGGGAGGTTATCAGTTCGACCTTTGATGAGCATCCCGAACGACACGTGCAAGTTGCGGATATGGTCATTGAAAAAGCGAAGCGGTGGGTCGAATATGGCAAAGATGTGGTGATTATGCTCGATAGCATGACACGTCTCGTGCGAGCCTGTAACGTTGTGGCACCCCATAGTGGTAAAACACTATCAGGCGGTATTGATGCACTCGCATTTATGAAGCCGCGTCAGTTTTTCGGGGCGGCTCGAAAGTTTGAGGAAGGCGGCAGCTTAACAATCATAGCTACTGTGTTGGTTGATACCGAAAGCCGAGGCGATGAGCATATTTATGAAGAACTAAAAGGTACTGCAAACATGGAGATCCACCTAGAACGTTCTTTGCTAGAACGGCGTATCTTCCCCTCCATTGACATAGGCAAATCGAAGACCAGACGCGAGGAGCTGCTGCTCAAGCCAGAGATACTCAGTAAAGCGTGGATCCTACGAAAATTCATGGGGCAGATGAACACCGCTGAATCAATGGAACTCCTTGTTGAACACTTAGGAAAAACACAGACAAATGAGCAGTTTATTGATATGATGATAAACAATACCAAAGCCAACGGCCCCGCCCGCGGTGGACGGTATCAGTGGTAGTGCTGAGTTGACCGTTAAATAAAACGTAAGGAGGTGAAAATCCTCATGAAATCAGATATCCATCCAGAAACAATGGAATGTGTCATCAATTGTGTGTGTGGCGCAACATATACAACCTATTCTACAAAACCCCAGATCCGCGTAGAAATTTGTTCAAAATGCCACCCGTTTTATTCAGGACAGCAGACAATTGTTGATACGGCGGGACGTGTAGAAAGTTTCCGCCGCAGATACGGTCTTGCCGATGAAAATTAAATGAGACTTGGTTATGAATGCTGGCAGCTGAACCCCTCAAATTAAGCGTTGTATGCTAGAGGTAAGCCAAGTTGCTAGAGCGTATTGACATTTATGTGGAACTTTGCTCATAAATCGATGTTGATTTGGCAGGTCAACAAACCTTCCACAGATAACCGCTTTAGCAGAGTGCACATCTGTCAAACTGCTGAAGTATAGAGGCCATCGGGATTCTCGGCACACCCACCAATTTATGGATACCCGTATAAGGCATTGAAATTATTTTTTTCACCAGTGAATAGAAGGTGGAGGAGAAAATAACACATGGGATTTCAAGTATCTGATAAACATATTGAAGAATACCATATGTTCGGTTACACAGTTTTCCGAAAGATTCTTCCACCGTCATTAATTCGGGCCCTGCGACAAGTCAGTGACAGGGCGAAAGCAATTGCCCGTGAGCAAAGTGGTCCTCAGGTGCAGCGACTCCAACCTGTTGCAGACTACGACCTTGATCAGCAACCTTTCATTGACTACGCCAATCTACCACCACTGGTTGATGCCATCGCTAAGATCTTAACGCCGCGTCATCGTCATGGCGATCGAGATCACTTTGGCATTCTGTTTGAACCTGCGGATCTGCCATATTGCACACCGTGGCACCGTGACTGGCGTGATAACGCCGTAGGTTTGCCACTCTCAATGTGGGATGAAGTGTTTAACGACATCAACCATTTCAATCAGATTAATTGCGCCTTGTATGAAGACAGTTCGACATGGTTTGTCTTCGGTAGTCATCTGAGGCGAGACTTACCAGCAGAGATTGAACGCTTCCCAGATCGACCGATACCGGGTGTGGACCTTGACGGCAAATCCGCCGAAGAGCGGGAACCATTCTGCCTCGAATACTGTCGCAGTATGCCCGGGGCGGTACAGTTGCATCTAGAAGCGGGAGATTTCGCGCTCTACCGAAATACACTCTGGCATCTGGGCAACTACGTCCCCTATTGCAAACGAGCAACGTTACACGACAGTGCTTGGACGCCTGAGTTTAAGGCGTGGTACAAGAAAGCGCGAACCGAATCAAGCAAACGGCGTGAAGCTGGCTTCGGTATGGAAAATCCAAATCTCAACGATACCAATAAAGCAGCGTCAGCACCAGCTTAATACTGAAGTGGTACTTAACTATGATCGAGAAGTTAAAAGAGATAGAAACAAGATATCTGGAAATAGAAAAAAGTTTAGCCGATCCTGTGCAGATTGCCGATCAGCAAAACCTGCAAAACCTCGCAAAGTCGCACGCAGAACTCGCCCCGATTGTTTCAAAGTATACGGCGTATCAAAAAACAACGAAAGAGATTGAGGAAACCTCCGCCCTGCTTGAACAAGAGACCGACGCTGAATTCATCGCCTTTGCCAAGCAAGAGCTTGACGTGCTTACTGAACGGAAGGACGACTTAGAAACAGAGTTGAAAATCTTGCTAATCCCAAAGGATGCGAACGACGAGAAGAATGTGATTGTGGAGATCCGAGCGGGCACAGGGGGCGAAGAAGCAAGTTTATTTGCCGGAGAGCTTTTCCGGATGTATTCAAGATACGCCGATCAGAAGGGCTGGAAAATAGAGCTGCTCAACTCCAATGCAACCGGCTTGAAAGGTTTCAAAGAGGTTATTTTTTCGATTAACGGGAAACGGACGTACAGCCGTCTAAAGTTTGAAGGTGGTACACACCGTGTGCAGCGCGTCCCCACAACGGAAGCCAGTGGTCGCATCCACACATCGGCGGTGACTGTCGCCGTATTGCCGGAAGCGGAAGAGGTTGATCTCAAGATTGATGCAGAAGATTTGCGGATTGAAGCGTTCCGTTCATCGGGCCCGGGCGGTCAGAGCGTCAACACAACCGATTCTGCTGTCCGAATCACATACATTCCCACAGGGCTCACGGTATCCTGCCAAGATGAAAAATCTCAACATAAAAATAGAGCCAAGGCAATGAAGATTTTGCGTTCGCGTTTACTTGAACAGATGCAAGCTGAACAGGATGCAGAACGCGCACAAACGCGGAAATCTATGATTGGCACCGGCGATCGAAGTGAAAAAATTCGCACATATAATTTCCCCCAAAGTCGGGTGACAGACCATCGTATCGGTTTAAGTGTTTATCAGTTGGATGCAGTATTAGACGGAGACATCGACACTTTCATTGATGCCTTGATAGACGCTGACCAAGCGGAGCAATTAAAGAACCTATCGTCGTGAAAACCTGGCGCGTAATCGATCTTATCGAGTGGACGACAGAGTACTTTGAACGTCACGAAATCCCCACCCCACGGTTAGACGCGGAATTGTTGCTTGGACACCTCCTGCAAAAGAGCCGTTTACAACTCTATCTTTCCTTTGAGATGCCTGTCTTCCAAGGTGCACTCTCTAAATTTCGAGAACTAATCAAAAAGCGGATAGCGCACACCCCCGTGAGTTACCTCACCAACCACAAGGAGTTTATGTCCCTAGACTTTTACGTAGATTCGCGTGTGCTAATTCCGCGCCCTGAGACGGAGATCCTTGTTGAGACTGTACTACAACATCAGAAGGGACCTTGCCGGTTTGTTGACATCGGGACAGGTTGTGGTGCCATCGCGATTAGTTTTGGTCATCACCGTTCCGATTGGGAGCTAATTGCCACAGATTTTTCTAAGGAAGCATTGGAAGTTGCCCAACAGAATGCACTCACCCACAACTGTGCAGATCGGCTCACATTCCTACAGGGCGATCTGTTTAAACCTCTGCAACAACTACCCAACTCCCGTTTTGACTGGATTGCTTCCAATCCGCCTTACGTGGGCACAAACGAGGCGTCAACCCTTCCACTGGATGTGCGGGAGCACGAGCCGGAAATCGCGCTCTTCGCTGGCGTTGATGGCCTTGATATCATTCGACGGATTGTAACAGACGCACCACAGTTTTTGAATTCGGAGGGAAAACTTATCTTGGAGATCGGTTATAACCAAAGCCACCCTGTTCAAGACCTCATTAAATCACAACCAGCATATAAACGCTGTGAAGTTATCAAAGATTATGCTGGTATTGAGCGTGTGGTTCTCGCTAGTGTTTAGTTATTAACCATTCGGATTCTTTCTTCTTCCACCACCATGAGGTGCAGGAGAACAGTATCTTGCCGAAACACAAACCCATATCCCCCCAGCACCATTCTGTTATTACTAGCATTAACAACCAGCGAGTTGTCGCTGCACGCAAACTTCAGACACGCAAGCACCGTCTGCGCCAAGGACGCTTCCTCGTCGAGGGTTTTGAAATCTTGCATCTAGCACTGGATGCAGAGGTCCAACCGATTGAAGTTTTCTACTGTGAGGAACAATGCGGTGAGAAAGCAGTGCAGCGACTTCTCAATCGCTTACGAAAAGCCGGCGCAACCCTTGCTCCAGTATCGACTCAAGTGTTGCATACGCTATCGGCTGCTGCAGGCAACGTATACGCCTCCCCCAATAAGGCACCGCCCAATGTCATACAGACACATATTGTAGCAACCTTCGCTCGATTTGATGTGTCATTTCAGGACATTACCTTAACCGGTGCTGAACTAATCCTTGTTCTTGATGGAACACAAACGCCAAGCAATCTAGGGATGATTCTCCGCACTGCGGATGCTGTTGGGGCTGCAGCCGTTTTTCTGATTCCACCCTGCGTGGACATTTTCCACCCAAAATCTGTAAGAGGAAGTCACGGCTCACTGTTCAGCGTCCCCCTTATGGAGATAGCTGACATTCCGGGGCTTTTTAGATGGTTGCATGAAAAAGGATTCAGAACGATGGGCGCAGATCCACATCTCGGCAAATTCTGGAATCAGGAAAACTGGAAAGGTCGGGTCGCCATAGTTCTGGGGCATGATGTGCGAGGCATATCCGATGCGGTGCGTGTACAAGTCGAAGGATGGGCACGACTTCCAATGACAGGCAAGGTGGAATCGCTAAACGTGGCGGTGGCGGGGAGTGTGTTGATATATGAGTGGTTTCGGGCGAACCGGCTCGAATCATAAAACCGCGCGAAGAGCCTGCGCCCCCGCACGGTTCATCAGTGTCGAACCCCATTCTAGGCGTGATGATGTCCGTTCTGATAGTGGGAACGGAGCAGATCTACACCGAAATCATCTTCGATATGTCGCCAAACGGTGTGGATATGGTTTGCGCTGTTTTGCGTGTTGTCATATTCCACGAAGAAGAAAGTACCATGAAGACGGTAGTAATGCGGCTGGCCACGATTCGCCGGTCCTGCCCAAGCGAAGTGAATATCATTTATACCCGCATCGCGCAGCTTCTGTCCCTCAATTTTCGCCAACTGTTCAGGTAAACGATCGATGTAAGTGTCAATGAGCTCCGCTAGAACCTCACGTTGTCCGGTCGTCATTGACTCGACTGCCAACCCTTCGGCGGCGTCAAGTTGGACTTTTGGAACATCGCGCGTCAGAATATCCGCTGGAGCCGTTTCGTTGATAACCGTTTTGCTTTTCTGATCTGGATTGAGAGATCCCAAAAGCTGTCTGGCGAGATCTTCTTCTGCGGACAATATCCGCAGTCCTTTGTCGGGCCCATGCCGAACCTCTGCGGGATTGGATCCAAAGAAGAACGGATTCGGCGTGATCAATTCCCTGTTCACAACAGTAAAGTGGAGTGAAACATGGTGCCCCTCTGCTCGCCATCCCCAAGGACCATGGTTCGTTGGATCTCCAAAAACACTAAAGGCGTAAAGCTCAGGATCTCGGGCGAGCTGTGCCAGCCCTTCCATCCGTTCCTGCTCACCGAGCGTCGCTTCCAAATCAATAATCGCCGTTGCCTTTTGATAGCCTGTTCGGCTTAATCCGGTAGCAAGTAAACCAAAAGCTGCATCCCGTTGCTTCTGATTCATCTCTTGGAGATATACCCCTTTGCGATCAAACATCTCTCGTGGGATGTAGTGCCAGCGTTGGCGTTCGCTGTCTTCAAACGCGAATTCTGTCTTCCGCCGCAGCGCAGGCGTCAAGGTTTCTAAAAAGTTCGCGCAGGCGACTGCCATCTGTTCAGCCGTCTCGGAAGCAGGAATCACGGTAGATGTAGGTGAAGCGTTATGTGTATGTTCTGTCATGTTGAACCCCCCTTTGAGAGGTGAAAAATTCTTATGGCTTTTCACGCAACCTTGCGCAGACGTCGCCTCGCATGTTCACGCGCTATCCGTACATCGAAATCAATCTCTGACCGGTTGGACATGCCGAGATTGATGCCGTGGGCAATCTCCAACTCAAATCCCCAGCGAATCCAATCTTCAAGTTCTGATTCAGGGAGGTCTCCTGCTGCGATGACCTTCATAATACTGAGCCCTTTGCCGAGCTCATAAGCGCGCTGGAGGTACTCAAGATGCCGATCAAACGGACCGCCCTCCAACATTCTGCCCTCCTTATTCGCTGTCGCCAAGATGACCTGAATCTCAGGGTGATCAGTAACGGCGTCCATCACAGGGCCCGTGAAGAGATGCGTCGAGCAACCAATGACACGGACAGCCCCCTCGCTTTTGGCATCCAGAAATGCTGATATGGCTCCCTCCCGCGATGCCAAATCTTCAGGCGAGGAAACGCCATGGAGCAAAAGCACGTCAATGTAGTCGGTCCCCATTTCCCGGAGAGAACGTTCGATACTCTTGCGAGCACTGTCATAATCTCGCTCCCCAGTTTTCGTTTGGATAACCACTTGGTCACGCGCAAGTCCCTTCAATGCCACACCCAGATGTGGCTGGCTTCCATACCCTTCAGCTGTATCCCAGAAGGTAATCTCCTGATCAAATGCCTCACGTAACAAGTTGCCACCCTCTGCGTAGCTCGCACAGACTTTATTGAGATGTCCTGCACCAAAGCAGAGGCGCGAGATTTCGAGTCCTGTGTTTCCGTATTCAAGACGTTCCATGTTGCCCTCCTTCATTCCAAAAGCCCGATCTCCTTATACCCTTCAGCGTTGGGATACAGAGCCATAACGGATTTATGTCTCAAGAACCCCAATTTTCTATAAAAATCTTCCTGCCCAATCACACAAGCGAGAAGCACTTTTTCAGCGACTGACCTTTCGGATATCGCGTTCATGATGCGTGTCCCTATCCCCTGCCGTTGAAATTTCGGTAGCACAACGATATCACAGATGAAAGCGAAATACTCCCCATCAGACAATGCCCTTCCGGCGGCAATCAACTGAGTACCATGATATACAAAGCAGCACACCTGACTCTTTTCGTAGGCACGTTGTAGCCACTTCGGATTATATGTACCCAGCGGTGCCAGGCGGTACACTTCGGCCAATTCTGTCCAATTAACAGAATCGGTTGAATAATCAAACGTAATGTTGTCCGTATTAATTGTCTTCATTCTCCCCTCCAAAGCGGCAAAAACTGTTTCTCAATCTTACCCAGCCGACGGTTCGCCATCATACCGTTTTCCGTCTTTTGCAACCCAAAGCCTATCCGTAAAGGGTTCGTTATTTCTTGCGTTTCTCGTGTGAGCCGGTATATACTGAATAATATATGCTTTGCGGACACCCTCCGTCAGGTTGGGACCACTTCGATGAAAAAGTAACGATGAGAAAATCGCCATACTGCCCTTTTTGAGTGGCACGGAAACCCCCGGATTGTCGCCGGCGTATCCGACCTGTCCCAACACTGTTCGCTCATGCGGTTGCGTGCCGAGTTTATGAGTTTCGGGCAGCACCCAGATACAGCCGTTTTCCAGTGTTGAATCATTAAGTGCCAGCCAGCAGGTGTAATACTGTTCCGGATCGAGTGGTGTATATCCGTTGTCTTGGTGCCACGGAAACTCCTGCGGTGTTTCAGGATATTTGAAGACCGCCTGATTCCAGTAGAGGCGCACATCTGGACCGATGAGATCTGTCGTCAGTTGAACAAATTTAGCCTGTTTGACGAAGGATAGAATCTTCTCGTTTTTTTCAGCAATGAAGGAAGTAAACACGATCTCGTCCGGACGGCTAATTCCCTTTCCGCCCTCTGCCTTAAGTTGTTGATTTGCTTCATCAACGTACCTTTCAATCTCGGCGGTGAGATTATCAATCTCTGCCTCGTTGAAGATATCTTCAAGGACGAAAAATCCTTTTTCTTCAAATTGTTCTTTCTGTGCTTCACTGATCCGCATATTTTCCCTCTGTGAATATAGAAACTAATTTCACGATAGTTTAGCACTACGAAAAAAAAGAATCAAGCGAAAAACATGATGTGCAAAACATAATGCGGCTATAAATAACGATGCGAAATATCAAACTCACAATCGAATACGATGGCACAAACTATCACGGTTGGCAGATCCAGCCCAACGCGATAACGATTCAAGCAGCCCTCCAAGCAGCCCTCACAAAAATTACCAAGACACAGACCCAAATCGTTGGAGCGGGGAGAACGGACACAGGGGTACATGCTGCCGGTCAAGTTGCCAATTTCCACACCCGTTCACAAATGCCGCCAATCTCATTTCGGAAAGCCCTCAATGCTACCCTGCCGCGAGATGTCGCCATTATTGATGCAGAAGAGGTTTCACCAGATTTTCACGCTCGGTTCAGCGCGCTGAGTCGGACCTACCGGTACACAATTCTCAACCGTGCATACCCTTCCGCACTCCTACGAAATAACACCTACTTTTTCCCCAATCCAATAGATGTGCAAGGTGCAGACACAGCCTGCCGATCGCTCATCGGCAAGCGAGATTTCTCTTCCTTTCAACGCTCCGGTAGTGAGCGAATCAACCCAATCTGTGAAATCTATGAATGTCAGTGTTGGCAGGAACAAGATTTGGTCTATTTTGAGATTGAGGCGGATGCCTTTCTGCGGGGTATGGTTCGCGCGATTGTCGGCACCATCTTGAAGCTGCGCGACAGAAAAGATGGCATCAATCAATTACACAAAATTCTTGATGCACGGGATAGATCAGAAGCTGGGGCTTCCATGCCACCACACGGTCTATCGCTCCTATCCGTAAAATATTAGTACGCATCCGCGTGTAAAATGTGTAAAATTTCATGTACTACTAAAAATTAGGAGGACACAATAGCAAGCCAAAAAATAAACTCGCACCAAACCGTCACCAGCCGGTAGGGTGAATTTGCCCAATTCCGTGCAATCTAGACGTGCTAAACGCTAAAAATGGAGCTTTTGGACTGGCATGTAACCTGCACTACATGGCAAGACTCAATAATTCAACGAAAAGGTATGAACTTGTCATGAAATTGCCAACAATTTCTATTGGACCCCACAGGGTGAACCGCCTGATTATTGGTGGTAATCCATATAGTGGTATTTCCCATCATTCTCCGGCAAAGTCGAAGGAGATGGAGGATTACTACACCGCTGATCAGATTATGGCAGACTTGCGCGAAGCGGAACGGTGCGGGATTAACACCGTCCTAGCACGAGCAGATCGCCATATTATGCGGGTCCTGAATGAATACCGAAACGCTGGTGGGAAGATTCAGTGGATTGCACAGACAGCAAAAGGGAATGAGTATACCGATCTGGCAGCACATATTCGGCTAATTACCCGCTATCAACCAATTGCCATCTACCATCACGGGGGAACAACGGATCAGCTTTACGACGACGGAAAACTAGATACGTTGCACGATGCGTTGAAACTGATTCGAGATCTGGGATTTTCCCCCGGTATCGGCACGCATGAGCCTCACATTATGAAACAGTGCTATCACGAAGGGTACGATGTTGATTTCTACGTCTGTGCGCTATACAATCATACTCGCCACCGTGAAATGTATCTTGATGCAGATCGGGAGGCAGCGATCGCAGCAATTCAAGCGATTCACCTTCCAGTAATCTCGATTAAAGTTCTCGCCGCAGGCAGAAGTGAGCCGCTGCCAGCATTTCGGTTCGCACTTGAGCATATCAAGCCGATTGACGCGATAGCGGTTGGGATGTATACCAAAGACCATCCAAATCAGATTTGTGATAATGTGACATTGGTTAGCTGTCTCATTAAGGAAGGAGGAAATCTATCATGACAACCCGTTTCAGTGCACCAAAACTAGGGTTATTATTTTTTTCTAGGGGTGCTTGATATGGAGCGGTTGTAGCGCGATAATCCCTCAATCAAAATACATCTGGAGCGAGAATTACGCACTTAACACAAACGGAGGGGACTGCTCAAACCCTGCAATGAATCACGGAAACCTCAAGACATTTGGAAAACTTGGGCTACACGCTGTTGGACAAATGGACTCTGCGATTATCCGGAATAAGGGAGCAGAGATGAATCATTCGAGAAAACCCCCGGAATGTTGAAATTTACGCAAGTCAAGGTTCAACCGCAAGCGAAAGTCCAATTTCGCCAGAAGCAATCAATAAACTATGAAAAATCCAAAGATTTTTTAACGGTGTTTTTCAGCTAGCAACTTGCGTTAGATTAGACCGTACACAATCCAAAAGGAGAATTGATGAAACGTATTTTAGAACCTGAAGTGATGGACACCCGCGAAGAAGCGGAGGCGTATGACGCCATGGATCATTCTGCTGTCAATGCGGCGTTTGTGGAACGTACAGTTGAACTTGGTGCAAGCGAAGGGCATTTTCTCGATCTCGGCACAGGGCCCGCCCATATTCCCATCTTTTTAGCCCAAAATTGTCCTAAGATCCGAATCACCGGGATTGACCTCTCAGTAAACATGCTCACACTCGGCGAGCAGCACGTCGCTGAAGCCGGATTAGCAGATCGGATCACATTGGAATGTATTGACGCAAAAGATCTGCCCTACTCCGATCAATCCTTTGATGGCGTGATTTCCAACAGTATTATCCACCATATCCCCAATCCGATGGCTGCCTTTCGGGAAATCAGCCGTGTCATTCGCCCCGGCAGTTTGATTCTCATCCGCGATCTGATGCGTCCCGATACGCCTGAAGCTGCCCAAGTCCTCGTTGACCGTTACGCTGCTGACGACACCCCCTACCAAAAGAAACTTTTCTACGATTCCTTCCTTGCTGCCCTTACCATTCCTGAAATTGAAGCGATGCTCGCTCAAACGCGCCTTACCGACGCTATTGTCGTCCAAAGTTCAGACCGACACTGGTCTGTTGAACGTTCCATAGCATGATAAAAAGCTGACGTCTCGGTGACATTCAAATTCGCCTGGATCCGATGCAACGATTCATAGCTGCTTGAGCGATATAGGTGTCAGATATAGGTGATCTTTTTTTGCTTTCAAATTTTTATATTGCGTGATAAAATAGACAAAAATACACAATGGGAGAACCAATGAAAATCGATCAATTTCTCCGTAAATTTCGGATGCTAATAGTGTTCTTGGTCTTACTAGTCGCTGGAATTGGAACAGGCTACTATCTGACACGTCAGTATCCTAGAGAGTGGAATTACTGGAAAAATCTTTCAGGATCTGAGAAACACCGGGCAATTAGCTTAGAGATAAAGCGATTCTGGGAGGATATTTTTCCTCCGGTACCGCAGCCTGAACGCTACGCACATGTGACCGCAGAAACACTGGAACATTCAATACGTCTCGGTGCCGATTGGATTGTCGGTATGCAAGAACATCATGGGCGGTTTCAATATTGGTATGATCCTGTTAGCGATAAGTTCAGCAGTAAAAATGATGATAACTTTTTGCGTCAAGCAGGCACTTCATTTTCGCTAGCATTAGTTTATGAAATGACAGGAGATCCCCGTTATCTTGAGGCAGCGCGAAAGAGTGTCCAGTACCTACTGACTTTCACAGAACTACTCGATACCGACAAAGCCTACTTCCTTTTTCGTCAGAAAGCGAAACTCGGTGGCATTAGTCTCCCCATGTTGACAATGCTCAAAGTTCGTCAGCTAACCGGAACAACTGAATTCGATACGATCTTGGCGAAATTAGCAAACATGATTCTGTTTCTACAGGAAAAGTATAACACAGGTCAATATAAAAGTACCTATGTGTACCTTGGCGACTACGAACATGAAAAAAACTCCGGTTGGGAATCACGAATTTATCCCGGCGAAGCACTTTATGCGTTAGCGGGCATGTATCAGGCTTTCGGCGATATCCGTTATAAACAGAGTATGGATTGGGCGTTAGAGTTCTACTATAGAGAAAAATGGAAGTCACACGCCTTCATCCCGTGGACCATTTCCGCTTTCGCATCGCTCTATGAGCAAACCGGCGAACAGAAATACGCAGACTATGTCTTTTTTTTGAGCGATCAACTACTGACGCAACAAAATTTAGAAGCTGATGATGAGGTTTATGGTAGTTTTCATAGCATACCTTCCGCGAATACGGGAAGTTACATGGAGGGACTAGGGGACGCTATCCATGTTGCACGATTGATAGAAGATGAGAGACGATTAAAGCTATATCAAGAACGTGCAAAAATGGGATATCGTTGGCTGTTCCTGCTTCAATATGGGGAATCCGATGCCGCCGCTTTGAAACGTCCCGATATGGCACAGGGTGGCTTTCGCAAAACCCTCACGGACTCTCAATTACGGATTGACAACACACAACATGCGATTAGTAGTTTTGCAAAAGGGTTGCGCTTTATTTATCAAATGCCACCCGCTGTGCAAGGGAGTGACCGCTTTCAGTAGGATGTTATGAACAAAAAAAACACAAGTCCGACCACGAAAATGAGAAAACTATTACGGCACAGTGCCTTGGTAGTAGGAATAATAGGTTTCGTAACCTCCCTTGCTCTACTGCTGTTTTCTTGCGATTCTGATCGACCGGAACGACTAAACCGCGCAATTCTTGACCGTTCACTCGAACTCGGTACACAGTTTATGCTCAATCACCAAAAGCCAGAGGGCAATTTTACCTACATCTACGATTGGCTTAAGAAAACTTATGATCCCGGCGACAGTCAGGTGCGGCAGGCTGGAGCGATGTGGGGGTTGGCGACGATATATAACGATGCGCCGAATCCAGAAGTCGGAACAGCCATTGAGAAGGCGATGGATTTCTTTGCTCAAAACTCAAAGCTTACTCTCGATGGTCAACGTTATGTAACTTATCCGGGGGACAATGCCGGACGGATCGGAACTGTGGCGCTTTGTGCGCTTTCTCATATTGATTACCTGCGGGCTGCCAAATCTCAGATTACCGAAGAAAAATTCCAAAACTATTGGCAACTGCTCGAAGAATACCTTGGATTTCTCATCAGGGCGCGAATACAGACGGCCCCCAAGGCAGGGCTTTGGCACCACGGCTACAGTATCTCTAGTGGACACCCGTACGGAAAGTCCTCTCCCTACTTTGATGGTGAATCCCTTCTTGCGTTGATTAAGGCAGCGAAGTATATGGGGCGTGAAGATTTACAGCCCATTATTATTGCTTCCGCCGATGCTGGCTATCATCACAATATTCAAGAGGCCCTTCAGGAAGATCCCGATTCGTCTATAACGAAAGGATACTATCAATGGAGTTCCATGGCTTTCTTTGAAATCGCAACCTCCGGCTGGCCCAATACGGAGAAGTACGGCGATTACGTCATCGACCTTGCCAACTGGATGATTGACGTTCACGAAACCCTCAAACGAACACGTAATACTGCCTATGCGTATGAAGGCATTATCCATGCCTATCAACTTGCTGTGCAGCGCAACGATACTCAGCATACCAAGAAATTTGCCCATGTTATTGGGGCTGGCTTGACAAAATTAACCTCGTGGCAAGTTGGTAGTCCATTGATGAACAAGTTTATACGCAGCCAACCGACGGATGATCCACTCGCGATAGGCGGGGTCCAAAACCATCGCCGTGAGTCCCCCTTGCGGATTGATGTGGCACAGCACCAGATGCACGCAGTTATTCTGGCACGCCGTTATGTGTACAAGTGAAATTTTCCATTCTAAAATATTACGAGTTTTTTACATTTTAATATCATCAGTGGTGTTTCTCTGCAATTTCTGTCATACAACTGACGAAAGACCCCTGAGGTTGACAATGAATTAATTATGTCCGGACAAGAATTTTGGTTCGCGCTCGCGGCGGTTGACGGTGTGGGACCAATGCGAATTAAGCGTTTGATTAATCGCTTTGGGACAATTGAAGCTATCTTTGATGCGGAACTTTCCGAAATTGCGCGGGTGCCACTCTTCAATCCACTCTTGGCAGCACGAATCCTAAAGGCAAGGATACGAGTTGCTGAATTTCGCCGCCACATCAAGTGGTTCAAAAGTCGCGGTATTAATATTCTCTGCGTTGAAGATGAAGGCTATCCCACGCAACTCAAGGAAATCTCAAACGCCCCGGCAATCCTTTGTAAAAAAGGGAACTTATCCCAAGTCAGCGAGAAAGCTGTCGCTATTGTCGGTACAACGAACCCCACAGAGCTAGGAATCGTGACGACGCTTGAACTTTCAACATGCCTTGTTCAATCGGGATTGATGGTTGTTAGTGGACTTGCCAAAGGGATTGACGCCTCTGCACACTGGGGGGCATTATCCGCCAATGGTACAACCATCGGTGTCGTGGGGAGCGACCTGCTCTCAATCTATCCAAGCGAAAAGCAGGAACTTGCCGACCAGATTTGTGAAAACGGCGCACTTTTTTCCGAGCACCCTTTTACGACGCAACCAACACCCGCCAACCTTATCCTTCGGAATCGAATCATCAGCGGGCTTTCAATAGCAACAATCGTTGTTGAAGAGGATGAAAATGGGGGTGCTATTCGTGCGGCAGCCTTCGCTTTGGAGCAAGAGCGCCTCGTGTTTGCTTGTAACTGGGGGAGTCGCTCTCGATTAAGTGAGGGACCACGGAAACTCATTCAGCAGGGTGCTTACCCTATCTTGCCGAATCAGCTAGATAAGGTCGTTGATGTTTTATCGGACCCCGACCATCTAGAAAAAATTCAAGCCGCTCACCTCACAGGGGAACAGATGGATCTGTTTTAGGTATAAAGTAGTGAGATTTCACACCCAATCAATAAATATTAGGATTTACGCAGCTGATTCATAAGTTCCTCGGTAGGGGGTTAAAAATAAAAAAACGCGCCGCGTGCTAAATTTACGTAAGTCCTGAAACATAATATTTTTAGTGTACCTTAGAATTACTGAGACACTCCAATCTCCCGTTTGGTAGTCTCTGTTTCCAACTGTGCCGATGCGGTGCGGTTAGCAACTGCACCTACCGGAGGGTGAAAGCGTCTATTTATTTTTTAAATTCACTATAATTTTGGGGTTAAGTTCCATTTCTTCAACTTGGAGATGTAGACTGCTACCTTCTGTCTTTCAACAGAAAGCTTGTGTTTCTTACGAAAATATGCTACGATTTTTATACGGAACATAAATTTGCGTCCTTAACCTACTACTCCGCTGGGGTGACAAGTATTGGCTTAGTGTATGAGCTATACCAAGCGAATTACCTCGAATTTAGGCAGTGGAATATGTTAATATAGGTGTTATTGTGGATAATATTGCCTTTTTTCGTTTTTTACTTTACTTTTTTTGCAAAGTTTGGTAGAATATCGCCCATCAAACATTTGGCAATCAAAATTTTTGAAAAAAATGTGAAGATTTCTCTTTACAAAAATCACAAAGTTTGATAGGCTAAATGGATAACAACGTTTAACCTGCGTTGTGGCCACACGCGGGGAGCTTTCCCAAAGTATGAGAAGATCACCGCGAGTAGAAACGCAAAGGTCAAAATGACCATTTTGTGAATGCTTTTGATGTCTGGCTTCGTTGGAAGCAAGTTATTATTTTTAGTCGCAACTTGCCCTTGCCAGAACGGAGTCAATTGAACTTGAGGGGCTCTTACATAAACGAGAGACACAAAAAGTTCATACGACATAAGATTCATAAACCTTAGCATACAAAAAAATGAGTTGCGGCAAACAATAGGAGATACGAAACAAATGTACCAATTCACGCAGCACAAATTCTGGGGCGTACTAGCCCTTATAATATCCATCATGTTTGTTGCCTTTGTGGTCACCGGTTGTGGTGGAGGCAATGATGATGATGATGATGATGATACAACAGCAGCGGCAAATGATGATGATGACGACGCTGAAGGTCCACCTCCTGCGACTATGGTCACGGTAGATCCTGCTCCGGGGGCGACAATTCCATCGAATACCCAGTTCTCACTGACGTTTGATCAGGGTGTTACCGCGGCGACAGTCAATGGTGCTGCAGCCACCGGGGCTGGTCTCAACTGGACCGCGTCACCGGCATTATCGCAAGGGCCAGGTCAAAGTCTGAATGTCGGTTGGACAAACCGAGACGGTTCCACCGGTTCTCAGGCTGTTGGTCCTTATACTGTTGAGGACCCGGATACAGCTCCTCCCGCCGTTACGAGTGGCACAGTGGATGATGGAGCCGCAGATGTCGATCCCGCGCCAATTAATGCGGGTGGCTTCCGGTTTGATTTCGACGAACCTGTCACGGGAAGCGTCAAGCTGACCGACGAAGCGGGTGCTGACCTCAACTGGATTGCAAACGTGGCTGGTCAGACAGCAACGTTGACTGCGGTTGCAGGACAAGAACTCGCCAACGAAACAACCTACAAGGTTGAAATTGATGTTGCGGATGGTTCCGGTAATGCGCTGCAATCAACGATTACCTTCGTCACCAAACCGAAAGAGTAAATAAACCGTTTTGTTTTCGGTTTGAATGTTTGAAAAAAGGGCAACGTGTCATAGGCATGTTGCCCTTTTTTTTGGCTGGAGAAGTTTCCAACGAATCATATAAATCTGTTTGCAAGATTGCCATCAAAGGGCTTTACAAAGAACACAAAATCTGATAAAATAGTATTAATCTAATCTGGCTTTTTAATAAAAGATTAAAATCTTCCAAATTTTTTGAACGGTTCTTTAGGTTGAGTTGTCTAAACGGTTGAGAGCAGCAAAATCGGGGAGAAAGTTCTGTGGAACGAATCGAAACGTTGCTTATTGATGAACTCCGTGAAGGAGATATGGCCGCATTAGCGATTCTGGTTGAAAAGTACAAGCGGCTCGTTTATCGAGTTGCGGTTCAGATTACAAAAAACCATGAAGACGCAAATGATGTCATGCAAGATACGTTTCTGAAAGTGTATGAATCCATTCACAGCTTTCGCAAAGATGCTGCTTTTGAAACGTGGCTTTATCGTATTGTTGTCAACCATGCGACGAATCTCGTCAAACGCCGGGAGCGCCGTCGTGAATCCCCACTTTCAGACACTAGTGAGATGAAGATTCATCCGGATTTGAGGCGAGCCACAGATCTAGCAAATAATCCTCACCTGAACCTTGAAAGAAAAGAGCGACAGAGATGGGTCACCCAAGCGGTAAATAGTTTGCCACTCAAACAAAGAACTGTTGTTATTCTCCACGAGTTTGAAGGCTTAACACATCCAGAAATTGCTTCGATTCTCAACTGCTCCGAGGGAACAGTGCGTTCCCGGCTGCATTACGCTAGGCATAAATTGAAAGATTTGTTGAAGCCTTATGTGGACGCAACAGACTTTCTTCCAACAACAAAAAACGGCTGAACCCGCAAATGTACCCAAGTTGTTGCACGACTTAGCCCGGCAATAATAGAAACATAGCGAGGAAAACATGAAACCTCAATGCCGTTCAATTCAACGGTGTTTGTCTGATTATATAGACTATACACTTTCAGCTCGGCAAACCATCATCGTGGCTCAACATCTGCGATTTTGTCGGGATTGCCAACTCGAATTGAAATCTTTGCGACGGACAGAGGCGCTGCTTCGTGTTCATGTCCCTCCACAGCCCCCGGAGGGTTATTACAATCAATTTGGGGAGCAGTTGCAGCGGCTGATTGAAAAGCAACCCCGTCCTATATGGTGGGGTATTACCGCGTTTTCCCAAACAGTGGCTTGGAGATTTCAACAGTTTCTACATCAATCTACTAGTTCCTTCAGCAAGCTAATTAGTTTTCCTATAAGTTGGGTTAAACGGTCTCCTGCCTATGCGTGGATGCTACTCGTCATTCTTATCGGTCTGTCTGCATATCAATCCTTCCAACTCCAAGAACAAGATCGTTCTGACACTGTAAACCTGTCGCAGGTTGTAAAGGTCCAGCCAACCTCTCCTCTGAAGGGGGGTGGAAATCGAGAATTAATCAGTAACCGAGAACGGCTTGTTGCAACGACACAGACACTTTCTGAAAATGTTGTTCAGAGCGGACAAAATATAGATAAGGAGATTGAGGTTATTGAATCACTAGCAGAATTGTCAAGATGGGAGGGCTACCAACCAGATCCCGTTAGCGACAGTAATTTCATTAACGATAGTGATACGTTCAAAGCAATGGCGATTGATGATGCTTCCCCCGACCTAATGACAGTTGCTCAGTTATCAAGCCCTGAACCGATTGCTGCGAAAGAAGATTTTTCACAGCCCTTGGGTGTTGTGGCTATTCCTACGTCAGCGGAAATTGGTTGGAATGACAATCGCTCACTGAATGGTGTTGTTGAGATGTTGATGAATGTACCATTACCGAGTTTCTCAATTACGGAAGTTTACGATTCTGTCAAACTTTAAATAGATAGAACGCCAACTTCCATCTAAGCTTAATAAAAAACTTGTGTTGCTCACGAAAATATGCTACGATTTCTCATGCAGAACACAGATCTGCGTTCCCTAACTTGAAACTCAACGGGGGTGAGGGGAATATTTTAAGTTAACAACCCCCTCTAACTATTATCCGAAAGGAGATCTAATGAATCCGAGACTTTTAGGCGTCCTCGCCGGAGTAGCTTTAGCTGTCGTTCTGTTTTGGCCGGCAGGCAGTTCTAAAAAAGTTGAACGACTCTATAACGAAGCAGAACAACTCTACAGTCAAAATGATTACGAAGGGTCAATTGAAAAATACAATCAAGCCCTTGAAGAATCTGTTAAATGGGGGGTCAAGACCGAGGTTATTGATAAGGACTTCCAAACCCTTGCAAATTACAAAATTGCCGTTAATTATTCTAAATGGGCGGAGCAGAGTGGCGATATTACCTACTATGACAATGCAATCGAGCAGATTGAAAAGGTTGCGCCAAATGCCACTGTGCCGAAGCATCAGGAGGGGTTAACCTACCTATGGGGACACGTCCTCTATAAACAAGAAAAATTTGAACTCGCCGAACCGAAGTTTCACACATTGATTGAAAACTTCCCCAATAGCCTGTTCGTCGAAAATGCTTGGTATGCAATTGGGCAGCTCAATTATAAACTGCAAAAGTATGACTCCGCACGCCGAGCGTATAAAGAAGTGCTAGACGGATTCCCCAATTCAGAGTTCAAAGATGATGCACAACACCTAATTGCACAGTCTTTCCTAAACGAAAAGAATTACGAGCAGGCATACCCAGAATTTGATAAGCTCGCCACCGAAGAATTTAAAACCTTCGCAGACCTGCAAGCGGAGGCGATGTATAAAGCCGCTTTCTGTTTGAATCAACTCGCCCGTGATGAAGAGGCAATTGGTAGATACACCCAATTTATCACTGAACACCCAACAAGTGGTTATGTGACCGCTGCCTATTTTGACATAGGCGCAATTTATTCAAAACAGAAAGACTATGACAATGCGCGAGTCAACTATGAACTTGCCTTGCAGAATACCGACGATCGAGATCTGCAAGCAGAAATTCAGGTGACCATTGGTCGTACCTATTACGAGCAGCAAGATTACACCAACGCAGTGGAATCGTACAATACCCTGCTTGAAGAGTATCCGGAATGCGATTTTATTAGTGAAGCGAAGTTGGGTATTGCTGATAGCTACTTCAAGTCGTCAGCTTGGGCCGAAGCTGCTGTTGCGTACCAACGTGTGCTGGACGAGCACCCGGAAGAGACTGATTTTACCCCTTATCTCACCTACCAGATGGGAGAATCAAACTATAAGCTAGCTTCTGACCTAAAAGATGCTGGTGAAACAGATTCGGCAAATGCGTCTTATGAAACAGCACTTATGTGGTATCAAAAAGCGGTTGATGACTTCCCAGCGGATCCGGTCGCATCTCATGCACTTTATGGTGCTATCTGGGCGTTGAACGCGCTCGGACGGAAGGATGAGCTGGAGGCTGTTGCGCGGGAATTTATTGATAAGAACCGCATGGATAATGAGCTTGACCTTCTTGCTGCTGAAGTTCAATTAAAGTTTGCAGATCTCAAATTTAATGATTTCAAGCAGTATGAGGATGCAGCCTCGGAATACGCTAAACTGTGGGAGTATCGCGATTTTCCGAAGTTTCACTTGATTAAATTGATTGGAAAATTTCAGGAAGCGCGCTCATACTATGAAGCATCTAAACCGGAAGGTTATCGCGAAGGCGATCCGGACGCAGTCTTTAATGAAGCACTACTCCAGAATGCTGTAAATGCTTATCAGCAAGCAATAGAAAAATTCAAGGGACCAGAGATTAAGGGAGGAGAAAGTGGCACCTTCCTTGCCGGTGTCGAGCAGGGACGCTATGACGATTTCCCACAACGCCCAATGCAGATTGAGGCATGTGTTATGAATCAAGCCCTTTCCCACGAAAAACTGAATGCGTGGAGTAAGGCTCGCGATCTCTACACAGCGATTCTCCCGGAAAGCGATAACTATCAACGTGCACAGCTGCTAATTGCACAAAGTCTTGTCAAGGAAGGCAAGAACAGCGAAGCCGTGGCGCACTATCAGTCGATAATGGATGCTTTGGATACGGATAATCGCTCGCTCGCAGAAATTAAGTTGGCAGACCTGCTGCGCTCCGAAGAACGATATGCTGAAGCAGCGGTTGAGTATGAAAATGTCGTTGCAGGTAACCCAACTGGTGAATACGCCGACGATGCACAGTATCTTGTCGGACTTTGTTACTATAAAGCAGCGAAAGCCGCATCCGATGACGCAGCCCTCTTGGACAAATCTGTTGCCGCCTTTGAGAAATCGATTGCGGATTATCCGGACAGCCCAAATGCTGTTGAGTCATATTACGGTTTAGCACTTGCTTATCGTGACATGGCATTAGCTGGAAATACAAGTGTATGGCCAAAAGTGCTAGAAGTTGCCGATACTGCTTACGCACAGCATGGCAGTAGCGATAACACCACAGTCCAAAAGACGTTGGGTCATATAGACTTGGTCAAAGCAACCGCCATCGAAAAACAGGGTCTCGATTCTGAAGAAGAGAAAGCTGAACTCATTGCGAGTTTGAGGCGAATTGCTCAGAATACCGGGGCGCCAGAAGATTCTCGTTCACGAGCGCAGTTAAAAATCGGGCACCTGTATTATGGTGACGGTGCACATGAAAAAGCGCTTGCTGAATACCAAGCATTTGTTCAGATGTTCCCCAATAGTGAGCTCGTGACAAACGCGCTATATCAGGCGTCTGTTTGCTACTATCAAATCGGTCAAGACAACACAGATGAAGGAGCTCAACAGCTGGCATTCCAGAATGCTGTAAGTACTGCAACACAAGTTACTGACAGAAACCCCGATGTAGATGCGTCGATCAGTGCCTATTACACGATAGGGCTAGCCAAGCATGCACTGAATGATAGCAAGGGGGCAATTGCAGCGTTTCGTCAGACTACCTCGTATGAAGGGCAAACAGAGGACAAACCCCGGCAAGATCTAATTCGTCAAGCACATACCCGTCTTGCAGATTTGAATACCGCTGTCGGCGACCATGCGGCAGCCGTGCGAGAATATCAATATGTGATTCAGCATACAGATGATGATGATCAGAAGGGACGCTCCTATTTCTCCATAGCGTATGCCCAAGACGAACATCTCAATCAGTATGATGATTCGCTCCTCAACTATCAAAATGCGATACAGCTTTCTAAAGATACGCTTATCAAGGCACAAGCGTACTATCGAATGGGTCTGATTTACCAAGAAAAACTGAATGATCCTGAGAACGCCCTGAAGGCATACGAAACCTTGATTAGCCAATTCGGTGCTGAATCTAATACCAGCATCCAATCCATGGCAGCGGACGCCGGCATTCGTCGGTCCGACCTCTACCTAAAACTTGGGCGTGTGAACGATGCAATCGCTCAAGCAGTCGCTGCACGCGAGGCGGCGCAAACGGTTCCACAGAAAGTCTCCGCACAATATAATCTCGGTTTACTGTACTTCGGTGAAGCGCGGAAACTCTTCTCAGATAAACCTGGTACCGACTTACAGCCATATATTGATGCGAGTCGGAATGCCGCAACCGCCTATGTTAAAGCCGCTAATATAGCACCAGCCGATAAGGTCAATGACACCATAAGTCCATTTGTTCAGAACGCGCTCTTTACCGCCGGGCAGATTTACTATTCGCTGGGCACAGGGATCAAACTTCCTGAAGATCTTAATAGCGCGATTCCAGTGCTGAAACAATTCGTTGAATATGCGGACAAGGGCATTTTCGCGGCCTCGGCACAGGCAGATGTGGCGAAAAACGTTCAGACTGTATTGGGTTACCTTGCACCTACCTATTATGAACTAGGTCGAATGCAGCTCGGTTTCGACGACGGGTTTTCTGAAAAGACCATTGAGTTCTTTGAACAGTCAGCGGATGTGTTCAAGGATCTCGCTCGACGATTCCCTAATGCAGTAGAAGCTCCATTCTGGCAGTATCAGGCAGGTGAGGCTTACTTTGCAGGTCAACAGCACGAGAAAGCTGTTGAAGAGTATAGGAAGGTTCGCCGCATCAATCCGCAACATGCACAAGCAGCTGAATCTCTTGCCGCTATTTCAACCTGCTATGCGCTGCTGGAAAAAAATACTGAGGACGAAGCAGAGAAAGAGAAGTGGTTGGACAAAGTCTTTGAGGTGAATGAGATTCTCGCAAAGAACTATCCGACCAGTCCCTTTGCAGCTGAAGCGTTTCTCAACATCGGTAACACCTACTATAACCAAGGGGTTCTCCCGGAGGTAGAAGAAGCAGAACGTATCCGCTTCTATACGATGGCTATCGAACAGTATGAGAAGGCATTGGCAGTTCCCGGTATCAATGCGGAATCGAAGGAGAACGCCGAACTTTTCCTGCGTGATACGAAAAGGGCTCTCTCAGCAGATGTGTATATTCAGGCAACTGCTAATTTCGATCGAGCAAGAGTGGCATCTGAAGATCAACAGAAAGAAGCTGTTGAACAGGCTATCGCTGGGTTCCAGGACATCATCAAAACATATCCGACCACTAAATACGCCGATCTATCTTTGGTACAAATTGGTGAAGCGTATATGCTGTTAGCGGCCGAAAATGATGAGTATTATAACGACGCGCTTGACTCCTTTGATGCATTGTGGAGTAAATATGCGGAAGTTCCACCCAGCGATACACAGGTCAACAGAGCGTTGACATATTCGCAAAGTAAGATTACTGAAATCACGGAGTATATGAAATCACAAAATATCCCGCGTCGTACCGGCGGGGGCGGTGGTGGCGGCGAATAGGACACCACGTCTGTTTTTGATTCATTAGCTCTATTTCAACAAAGGCGTTTGGGCTATTTTTCCCAAACGCCTTTTTTATTTTCCGACATTTGCACAACTGCATCGCTCGATTGCCCATTTTTTTGCAGTTGGATTGTGGTCTAGGAAGTGTTATAATATTTTAAGTTACCACTCTAGGATAAGCTACAATTTTGATTAAAATTGAACGTCTAAAGAGGAGAGCAATCCATTGGCGGCGCAGTCAATAACTTCAGTTTGGCAGAGTGATTTAACCTCTCAACCACAAAAGAATTCCTCACAAAGCCCTTGGTGCTATGGATATCGCAATAGACACCGTAAGTCCTCACATCATAAACAACAAACCCGTCGTCATCTATCGCCAGAGTTGCTGACTCAGATTCGCGCGGAGAGCCACGGACGTGCTTACGTTCAAAAGCAGATTCGGAAGAAAACACCGATGGTTTTTGAGCTTTACGGGGAACATATTGAAGGCATCATCAGCCGCCGATTGACCTACTCCCTTGCTGTCGTATCAGCCAATGGAGTGGAGCATCATCTAGAAAAACTCAACATCAAGTATATGTATAAGCGGAATGAAATGTCTCAAGTTGTGCAGGATATTGAAGTGGATATGGAGTTGAAAGCGCAAAGCTTGACCGCGATTGTTCACAGATCTGAACGATTTCAAGTTGATGATCGTGTGCTTGTGCGTTGCCGCAAGGAAAAAATTCCGGTACGCTTAACTCTCAGAGGTGGGGAGATTATCACAGGGGTGATCCGGTGGTTCAGCCAGTATGATATGAAGATGCTTTTAGCTCACGGCGGTAACGTTATCGTATTCCGGCACGGGTTACATCGTTTTGAAATAAACCCACGATGGGCGTAAAGGTGGGAATTGTGAGTTCATGACAGTTTGTGGAGGTATAACAAGTCAGATCTAGGTGGACAACTTCATTAAACACCTGCTTTAGCTCATTTTTATTGTACGTCCTCCCGTTCATAGTTAGCACGGATAATAGTCTTAATGCCCCCACGGATGTGAAAATCTCCAACGATCTCGACCCTGCGTGGATTGCACGCCGCAACAAAATCTACCAGAATTTTATTGATAACATGTTCGTGAAATATTCCTACCTCCCGGTAAAATAGAAAATACTCTTTCAACGATTTAAGTTCAACACATCGCTCATCGGGGATATAGGCAATCTGAATCGTCCCAAAGTCTGGCAACCCGGTTTTGGGACAAATTGCTGTAAATTCTGGGGTCGTTACTTCAATCGTATAATCTTTGTCACTATACTCATTCTTCCAAGTTTCGATGCTCGGCGTTTTCATTTTGCGGATGTCGCTCTGTAGTCCATCGTAAGATTGATGATGCATAAATAAGAAACCTCCCTTGAGCCTTCTATTACAGGAATGATAACACCATGTGAGAGACATCGTCAAGCAGTAAGGTTGACAAAACATATCGCGATCAATACAATTCATCGGGCAGCCTCACACAAGATTGTTCTTGCAAGAAAGCTTTTTTATTTCGGTTGAAATCAATCACATGCTTTTCTCTCGACGGTATCAACCCATCGTGATATAATCTCACTGCTGTACATATAAAAAGAAAATGCCACCAAAAAGGAGAGATTGATCACTATGTTACAATTAACCCATTCCATCGTCGACATTGCTATTACGTGCAGTAACTTTGAGGAGTCGCTGCGCTTCTACCACGAATGTTTAGGCTTGGAGATTGTTCTGGATATTCAGATACCTGAGGATGTTGCGATAGGGGCAGGGTTGGCGCCGAGCGGATTTCGCCAAGTTCGTCTGCAAGCTGGACAGACACTTATTAAGCTGATGAGCATTGAATCGCCGCCGTCAACACCCTCCTATGATTTCTCGGCGGGTGTGCGTTGGCTCACCTTTTTTGTCGAGGATGTGTGGGGGACCGTCGAAGTATTGAAGCAGAAGGGTGTCGAATTTTTGTCCGAGCCGGTCGGGGCTCCAGATGCCGGAGGCGTAGTCTGTGCAAGAGATCCTGATGGCATCCTCATTGAGCTGGTACAGAGATGATACTTTGGATATGGGAAACGTTTTCCGCTATATCAATCTTTTCTTTCTATTCGCTTTTCAAGATAAGTACTTATCCAAACACCCAACCTCTAAGACCCTATAGACTGGAGAGCGACAACTCCTCCTTGGCGGTGGGGGAGACTTGCTAAACAGACACTAAGGAGAACTTTATGGCTGCACAATTTGTTGCAGATTTTGAAGCCTATATGCCCGCTGAATTTAACGACAAACCCTACGGCAAAGCAGGTCTGATAGCCGTTGCCGATAAGGCGGGCATTGATGTATGTGTTGTATTTCCCGGCGGCTTACCACCTGATCCAGCGGAAATCAACGCCCATTTGCTCGAAGAAACGAAAGGTGAACCGCGCATCGTTCAGGGCTGCCTGATTAATCCCACAATGGGTTCCGGTGCTTGCGATGACTTAAAACGATGTGTTGATGCTGGTGCCCGGACAGTCAAACTGATGGCGGCAGCACATCGGTATCGACTTGACGCACCCTGTGTTGATCCCGTCATGGAACTTGCCAAATCACTTGGCATTCCCGCTACTATCCACTCCGGTTCACCGATGAGCGGATGCTCACCAGAGTTTATTGGAACACTTGCGAAACGCCACCCAGATGTGACAATCATTATGGACCACATGGGCTATCGTGAGTGGACGCCACTGGCTGTACAAGCCGCAGTTGAGAATTCCAATATTTATCTCGGCACAACCCTTATTGCCGCTGCTGAACCGATTACCATCAAGGGCATTGCACGTGGCGGACGGATTGGCGCAGATCGCATCGTTTTCGGATCTAACTCGCCCAGTGGAGACGCTGTAAATGGCGTCAACGGTATCCGAAATATCGGATTTACCGACGAGGAAGCTGCAAGCATCCTTGGTGGAAATCTGAAAGCAATTTACGGTCTATGAAACTCGACTTGGCTTGCCGTGGCTATTTGACTTTGCCGCGTCCGGCGATTTTCCAAACAGTTTCCACCTGCTCATTTCTCACTGCGACCAACTCATCGTGCAGATTGCTTGTCATCCCTTGATGCAGAGGAATAACAGCCAATTGGTCGCCAACGCGGAATTTCTGCTGCGATTCACTTACATCAAGATGTCCGTGTTCGACAGACATCCCATATATTTTGACATCTGGATGTCCGATGATGTGGCCATAGGGCGTGGGCGGATAGCTGGTGAATGTCTTGGCACCACCGTCAACGATGATTCGATCTGTGGTTGGGGTACTCACGACCGTCACAATCATCCGCAAGGCACATCGGTCCGGATTAAGTGCCTCCGAACCAGAAATGCGCGTCATACCTTCGTAAACGTAAGAGCCGCTACGTGTCTCCGTGCAGCCGATATCCTTTGATGCCTGCTCTGCACCTGTCCCGCCCCCGCTGATGATATTGATGGGGATCCCTGCACCATTTAGGAGGTCTACCGTTTCATCAATGAAGGGCTTTGCACGGATATTGCTCCCATAGGTCATGATACCCTGAAAATCAAGTCTAGGCATCTTCGTCACCTTCTGGGCAAGTTCAAGCGTAGCTTGGGGGGATTGCACACCGACCCGGCGTCCCCCTGTGTCTTGTTCAATAATCACGCGCACAGTGCAATCATCTGTCACTGCCTGTCCAGAGATTCCTTCGGCGGTTAGCTCCGAGTCAAGAGCAACGGTAATCTGCGCTCGTTTGACTAACCGTGTCAACCGCTGCAGTTTCGGCTTGCCAACGATATTGTAGGGAATCAGGATGTCATCAAGGCCGCCATCAACCATAGCCTCTGCTTCACCAAGTTTTTGGGAGGTTATTCCTTTTGAACCGGCGGTGGCCTGCATTTCGGCAATCTCCGGGACCTTGTGAGTTTTTGTGTGAACACGCAAATCGATATCAATCTCTCGACAAAGGGATGCCATATTATAGATATTACGTTCAAGAACATCAAGGTCTACAGTGAGTGCAGGTGTATCCAATTCAGAAATGTGCATATCATTCTCCTAAACCAACAAATTAGCGAACAGCCCAACCTTTGTAAGGTTAAATTGTACACATACGGTCAATTAATAAATTAAGGGGTTGGGAAGCACAAAATCATACTCGGCGTATTATTCCCAACCCCTCATATATCGTAACTCATCACGATGTAGTCGGTGTCATGTCTATTTGTTAGTATCTTCAGTTTCTTTGAGATATTCGGGTTCTCGTTTTGGAATCTCTTCTGCCTCTTCGGCGTTCTCTTGCATATTCGGTTCAACTAGGTACTCGACCCGAAAATCTCGGACAGATATAACGGGGTAAACCCCATCAAAGCCTACAATCTGTCCTTTGACTTCAACCCCATTAACGCCTTGGTTTGTCTCTTGTATTAACTCATCAAATTTATCACCATCACTAAAGACGACCTTCTGGTCCGGACTAACAACCATCGCATGATTGATCTCTGATGTGTCAGCACGCCAACGTCGCCAAAAGGGAACGTTGCGTATGTAGCTCCGTGAAAAGCCCGGATGCGCGTAGATATTGCCAGTGACTGTCGCTTCAGATTTGGTAACCCAAGCTTTGCCCCCGCTTTGACTGCCGCGAAAGCGTTGATCGTTCAGTTGACGGATAATGTCATAAATGTCAAAAGTACGCCCCTCATTGTACGGATTCTTACCCCGTCGTGGGATAACTTCAACGATGGTTGTAAAGTGACGTTTGCGCCCCTTTTTATCGACAGGCGCGTAGAAACTCACATCTTCCGGATTAGCCCACGGTTTTAATAAACGTCGGATCTGACGAGCGTCATCACCATTGACGAACCCAAAAAGGTGGATTTTAACACTTTCCACTTCCGCATGACTGGAATTGGTAAAACCAGCAAAAAGAGACATGGAAAGGATGAGGAGGCTGAGTTGGAACTTATGGGATAGCATTTTTGTTCACTCCTTTAATTAATATCGCTTAGTCCTGACAATTTTTTCGTCAAGATATTTGAAAAAATCAAAGACTTCAATATAAATCTACACGATTCCTTTATCGGCACCCGAAAATCATAGCGGTATTTTAGCAAATTTTGTACCATAGTATAAACAAAGAAATGCATCCTTGAAAATAACTCGCGAAAGCGCAATTGGTGGGACATCGGCAATTAGCACTTTACGTTTTACTCCGTATCATTTTCGCAACATAGTCGTTAAGGGGACACAATTAACGACCATTACTAATTGACGCTTTGATATATGATGAAGTTTACTCCAAAAGACGAACAAAGTCTAATAACCGATTCAGCAGATTCTATCTATATGTTATCTTGTTTAATCTGTAAAATTTCATAACTTGTTGGATTACTCAAAATAGGAACTGATACAAATATGCTTGATGCAGGGGTTTCAGAAACCCCATTCTCCTCCTTGACGTTGACTCAAATAGTGTGTTGATTGCTTTATCATGGAATTGATGATCGAAAATCTATTGCGACGCAAACTGATTGGACCGTCATCACTGAAGCTAAATATCGGAGCGGACTATAACCCGTTTTGCATCAACTATATGGTTCTAAAGAAGCAGGGACGCATAGACGAAATTTGCCTTCCCTACTGCACGGAACTGTTCATAGTTGAGGGGAATATCTCTTGAGGTATCAACGAAACTTCATCATTGCGATAATTTCGCTAGTCATCCTTTTTGCCATCGGGGTTATCGGATATCGGATTATTGAAGGAGAGAATCCACATCAGAAATGGACAGTGTTCGACGCAATTTTCATGACTGTCATTACATTAACGACAGTCGGATACACCGACGACAATATGTCCAAGGTGGGAAGGGCTTTCACTGTTTTTCTATTGCTTGGTGGGCTTGGCATCTTTGTGTATAGTATCGGCGTTGCGACTGCCTTTATTATTGAAGGTCAATTCCGAGAGGTGTTTCGACGGAGAAAGATGGAAAAATCAATCGATAAACTTTCAAACCATTATATCGTCTGCGGCATAGGGGATACGGGCGTTCATGCGCTCGAAGAAATGATTCAAATGAACATGGACTTCGTTGCTATTGAGCAAGACCAGGAACGGATTAATCATGAACTGGAAACGAAAGATTTCCTGTGTGTGCATGGTGACGCAACGGAAGACGAAGTTTTGATTCGCGCAGGCGTTGAACGTGCACGTGGATTGATTACCTCGCTGTCACGCGATCAAGATAATCTATTTGTTGTTCTATCTGCGAAACAACTGAATCCGGGGTTGAAGATTGCCTCTAAAGCGGTTGAAGCCAATTCGCTATCCAAGCTAAAGCAGGCAGGGGCAGATGAGGTTGTTTTGTCAGACCATATCGGCGGTATGCGGTTGGCTTCGACAGTTACACGTCCAGTCGTGGTTAACTTTCTGGACATTATGCTTAGGAGTCAAGAGACCACACGCTTCACTGCATCCGTCATCCAGTCAGGAACGCCACTGGTAGGACTCACTCTGGGTGAAGCACGCATTCCGGATCAAACCAACCTGATGGTTGTCGCAGTGCATAAGCGGGACGGGGCTTTTATCTATAACCCTTCGGGGGGGGTGAGGTTGGAGGTTGGCGACGCCTTAATCGTCATTGCAGATAATGAGCAGCGACAAAATCTAAACAAGTTGACGGGCGATACGCTTTAATGCTTCAATTGCCTTCAGACGCAAGCTGTCCATATTGTTTCATCACAGCTTGCAACCGATCTAAAGGGATAGCATGGATTGTGTTCCCGTTTCTACCGACTGTGGTCACTGCTGTGGTCATAGAGTTGAGGATTGCCTCCTCCGTTGCTTCAATAACAGCTTGATACAGCGCATCCATCCGACGATTGGCAAGCATCGTGATAGGAAATGTCCCATCGTCCGTCCGACGCGGAATTGTGTTAGCGGTGGAAAAAGCAATTACAAATTCGCCGCTGCTAACAGTACTTGGCGTGCCGGTACGAGCAAGCCCATGTGTTACCCGTTTGGCAAGTTGCATCAACTGACGATGTACTAAGGGGGCATCCGTTGCGACAACAATGATGAACGAACCGTCCCTACCCCACTCCGGTGTCAGTTCTGTAATTTCTCTGCCGACAGGAACACCACTGATTTGAAGTTGATGACGCCGACCACCGTTAGAGTTGACCAATACACCGACCGTGTACCCACCCCGATTTACAGGCAACAACCGCGACGATGTACCGATGCCTGCCTTAAAACTGTAGCATCGCATTCCTGTGCCTGCGCCAACACACCCCTCTGCAACGGGACCGTCTACAGCATTTTCTATCGCCTGAACTGCGTGTTCTGCGGTGACATGCAGTCCACTGATGTCATTCAGTCCACCGTCATAACATTCTGCAACGATCGGCAGAATGATATGGTTATCTGGGTAGCGTTTAATCATGTACCGCACAACGCCATCGTGGACAGGGCCAACACTGAGTGTATTCGTCAGCATAATTGGGGACTCGATCCACCCCGCTTCGTTAACCCATGCTAGCCCCGTTGCCTCACCGTTACCGTTGATTGCATAGCCCGCACCAAACAGCTTATTTGTCCAGATATCGTCGCGTGGAATGACAGCAGTAACACCTGTCCGAACATTATCGCCGGTTTTCAACGTGACATGTCCCACCTTCACACCTGCGACATCCGTGATTGCATTGTGTTTGCCGGGCTTATAAATACCGATTCTTATGCCGAGATCCCGTGCCCTTGCTCTACCTTCGGGAATGCCAGCATTTTGGTCTGAATTGGTAGGTATCCAGCCGGACATCAAACATAAGCACAAGCAGAACCATAATCTCATGTTTTGTTTTTTTATCAATTTGTTCCCTCCCTATTTCACTTCAACTCAGGTTTCCCGGCGCGAAGCCACGCAGTATACCAATAGCTTGCAGTCGCTGTTGCTGCATCACTCATTCGCTGTATCGCTATCCAACCACTGAATCGGAATAGCTTTTCCAGATACGATGTGCCGTAGGTATCTTCGCTTAACTTTGCCCTGCGGTCAGCGTGGAGGAGATTGTCGGCGTATACATAGCTGTCAAGCACAATGTCAAAAGCAGCTTCCAGCGGGTTTACAATTTCGGACGCCATTTTTGGTAAGAGATGAATCTGTTCTGCATAGACATCCACCATATCGTCCTCAAAGCGTTGATGCACACCATGCTGGTTGGTCAACTGTCCATTGTAATTTTTGACGACATGCAGCGGCATGTGGATATCCTCGATGTAGTGAGCAAGTGCACCGGCGGTCTGTATAATCTTTTCGGCATTTCCCGATTTCATTGCCTCAGATAACAGTTGGGTGTAATCAGCGATACGCCACGTTGCCAAACCGCGTTTTGTAACAGCCTCTACGCCAAATTTCGCAACAGCCTCATCATAGTCGTGGGGGAGTTCTACAAACGGATAGGGACCGTAGATATCAATATCGAGAAAATGCCGAGGACCTTCGGCGGGATCGCCTGTTTTGTAGACATTGAGACTGGTCAAAGACAGTAGTTTCTCCTTTGTATCAAGGGTGAAGCGGGTGTCCTCTTCAGAACCAAGCAGCACCCGCTCCGCACTTCGATTTTCAAAAATGTTCGCTTTATCCCCCAATAGATATAGCTTATCTGCCTCTTTCCGAATCGGATATTCCTGTTCACCTATCGTTACGAACCATCTTCTATTTTTTCCACGAAGCGAGACTGGGGCGGCTTGTGGAAAGTCGACTCCGTGAGTTTCAAGCACTTGGCGTAAGTCTGCGGTAACTTGTCCACTGTTCAGATCTTCTTCATACTTCAATCCAATCCGAAATAACAGTTCCCTTCTCCACCGATCAGGATCGTTCGAGTGATAGGCGAGTTTTTGGCGATGTTTATCAAAAAATGGGAAAATTTCTGAAGGCAGGGAATCACAGGCGGCATCGGTCATTCGCTCGTGTGCGTTGCTTCCCCAAGGGAAGGCTTGAGGGGCGTAACAAACGACCAGCATCAAATAAACAAACGACCAAATAGAGGTTGACCAGATTTTTGTTTTCATCATCAAAACGGGTGAGGGCTTAACCCTGTTCCTTTCAATTGCTCCATGTAGATACGACGAATATTATTAAAGATGTCAATATAGGTGGGTGTACGGTAATCGGGATAAGTCCATTCCCAAGGCTGGAAGGTCTTACGGTAAAATTTGAGCGTAATTTCGGCATAAATACCATCTTGTAGATAGATACGGTGTGCATGGTCTTTCGTCGAAGCGAGGACCAACTTTGCTGCCGAAATATAGCCCGGATCAAGATTCACTGGACGGGGTGCCGTATCACCCTTTGCGAACTCGCATTCAACTGCATTAGAAAAGGACTTAGTGGACGCGAGTTCCTCGGCAGGAATAAGTCTCTCAAAACTCACAAACTGACGTTTCAGATCCTTCCCCATCTCCGCTTCATAGTAATTGGTATAATCAAAAGGCAACAAATCGCTGACAAAATCAGTCCGTCCAAACTGCTCTGACAATCGTTGGTGTATGACGGAAAGTAAATCTGGAATTGCTGTGATAAGTCCAACAATCAGTTTAACAGGTGGATGAGATCTAATTTGCCCCATATTTGCATACCTTCGAGAACCTACACTGTTGACACCAGATAAGGGTCAAACTGCGACTGTCTCCTCTCCTAGGTGTTCTGCCAGCCACAGTCTTAGCGGAACATCTTCGTCAGTTGGGGAGGTATAGCCGTGCCAACTGGTACTAAATCCCAATAACTGCCGTTGGATCGGGTCGCAGCTGTCTATAAAGCTCCCAACGGTCATGTCGTCCCTTGGCCGCAGCCATCGGTAGCTGTAGCCATAGAATAGCACCTTGCGTGTGATAGCCGATTCATTGGGACTTCGGGAATGCCAGATACGCCGATCGAAAATGACGGCTGTGCCGGGTGGGACACAAACCGGGGTTGCCCCTTCCGGGTCTGATACGTCGTCGGGAGGAAACTCTAGTTTGTTCTGAGTATGACTTCCCGGAATGACATAGAAATTCCCCCGACCTGTTTCAGTGGTATCGGTGAGGAAGTAGCCGATCTTCACCGAAATTCGTGGTCGAGGATCGGTTTCCAACTCAGCGTTCAAACGTCCACTATCCTGATGCCAACCCAGCCGCTTCTTTTCCTGCTCCGCATCGGGTGACGGTGGAGGCGTAACATCCATGTGCGTGAGATAAAGCTGGATGTTCCAGCCAAGGATTCCCCATACTTTGGGAAATGTCTTGTGCCAATCGAGCAAATCCAGAAAGATCTCGTCCTGCCCCACGAAGTCCAACTTATGCACCCACTCGTGAGTCTCCATCTTTTCCTCCGCCCGATGCTGGGCATCGATCCGGTCCACCACCGCCTCAACGTCGGAGGTCATCTGTGGTGTCAGCGCATCGGGGACGATTAGGAAACCGTTACGCTCAAATTCGAGGTGCTCATCTTCAGTTAGACAGTAATCCAAACATGCAGTATCCATACATGCCTCCCTCATCTATTTCTTTTTTACTGTCCTCAACCCATTTGTGTCCATGAGACACATAATTTATTATACATGACTAATTTTATTCGGTATAGACCGCTTCAATCAACCCTTTCATATAACCGATGGCAAAGAGTCGTTCCATGCTATGTTCATCCGGAATGCTAGCATCGCCCATTTTCGGGAAATGGTCTGGACGTGCGACTCCCGCATAGCCAACATCACGATAGGCGCGTACACACTCCGCCATATCAGCCTGTCCATCGTCATGGAATGCTTCAACGAACTTATCAGGTGTTCCTTGCACATCTCGGAAGTGAACAAAGAAAATCTTATCCTGGCCTCCGAAATGCCGAATCACTTCGGGTAGATTATCAGTCATCAGAGAGAAGTTTCCCTGACAAAGACCAATCCCGTTGACAGGGCTTGGTACCAGATCTATCAGTTTCTGATAATTCTCCACACTGCTCATGATTCGGGCGACCCCTCGGATGGGCGACAGCGGCGGATCATCCGGATGCATCGCCAATTTGACATCAGCTTTTTCCGCAACCGGCACCACACGCTCCAGAAAATACTTCAGGTTCGCCCATTGCTGCTCTTCGGTGATGATACCGTGCTCGGTCAGAGGCGCGTTCTTCATGTAATCATGGTCATAGCCACTGACCTGAGAACCACCGCGTGAAGGAATCGTGAAGGATGTTCGGAGGACAAAAAGAATCGGCATCCACGCAGGGCACCACACTGGAATCCCCAATGCCCCCATGTTACGGATAAACTCACAGATAACATCAATTTCTTCATCGCGTCCCGGCAAACCGAGTTTTATTTTTTCCATTGGGGGGCGGCTCTCAATTACCTGTAGGTTAAATCCGCCATCCTCGTACGCAGCTTTCAGACGGGCAAGTGACACGTAACTCCACGGCTGTTGTTCGTCGCTTGCATTCGGTATTGGATTCAAGTCCAGACCGCCAACCACATACTCAACGCCGGCTTGCTTGGCTAATGTCCAGACGGGGGTCGGTTCCGGTCCAAGGGCTAAAGCAATCTTTACCATTTTCGATTCCCTCCTTCTCAAGATGAAAAAACTGTATTGTGTGTCATCGCGTTTCCATAAGTTCCAACAAATTATATCACAACCATCGACAGCTTCAACCGAAAAAGCCTTTTAACGCCAAAGAGGTTAAATCAGTATAGCCTGCAGCCGTTACATCACCCTGATTAACCGGAGTTCAGAAGTTTAATACAAAAGTTCTCGAAGCGAATCCAATGTTCTGCATCCGGCGGCCCATTGTAGCACTGGATGCTCACTTGGTCATCACCCGGTGGGGGCAGTTCACCTGTCGCAGCTGTTTGGAACTCTATGCTGTCTGAGGGGCGATATTGCGCTTCCCACGAATCAGCTGTGACCAGCAGGCGCAGTTGGACACTTTTCGCTGCCATCGCTGCTCTGCCGGGGATGATATAGAGATCACCGTCGATGAGTTCCTTGACCTCCTTGAATACCGGCTTGCCATCGTTATACCACGTAATTCCTGCCTGTTCGTACTGCTGAGTGGGAAGAGTATGGTTGGTAATGGTTACTTCAATGGCATAAGTGCCATCATTACGGTCTGGCGCAGTTCTCAACAGCGCATTCCTGACCGTATCTGCCACGCCGGGGCGAACGCAAATCTCCAGTCCACCGCCCCGGAGGCGCCAATCGTCCGGATCTTCCCGCAACCACGACCACCCCTCATCGAGTTGACCGTCGAAATTATCTTCAAAGATGATTTGTTCATTAGATGAATTCATGTGAGTACCTCCATTTGAGTTTGGGCGTTAGGCTTTTTCCCGCAGAGTTGAGGTGTTAGGTTTTAGCCAGACGCTTGGTTAGGTTGAAATGTGAACGCCAGATTCTATAATGGATCCACCCTGTTTGCGAAGATATTGCCAACCACCAGCCGCTGCACTACGTCCGTCACCATAGGTGGTAAACAGGAGACATAACAAAACCTGTCGCTATCACGTCGTATTCTGTATCTTTACCATCGCTTAAATGCGTAAGTAGGTATGCCAGTTACCAATCCAACAATTCCCCAAAGGCTACCTATTGTGAACGCGCCCAGGACCAACCCTAGAAAGAATGGGAACGTCCGACGATAGGTCTGTATGCCCCCATGCCTGAGAATCGCTCCCTTTACCCCCCAACTGATAAAAAATGGGAACCACAAGTGTTCAAAAGGCAAATACCCCGTTATCGGATAAGCTAATGGATGCAGGGGCCACCATAAGAACCGCAATCGCAGTATTGTGTTGACGAACACAACCAACGCACCAATGCCAACAGCACTAAGCGACTGCTTATCCGGTTCCATTGGACGTACAAGCCACCGCTCAATTACCGTATAGGCACCGATACCGCGCCCTTCACTGATGCCACCCCATTTGTAACTGAATTGTAGAAATGTCCAGAAAGTTACGATAATACCCACGATGATGGAAAACATAATAACTTTGCCAAGTTTGCGGGTATCCATGCCGGACCGATCTGCTAGTTTGAAGCTCTCGAGCATATACGGCATCGGATGGTTTCTGAATTGTTTCGTGAACGTCCAGAATGGAGCTGCTGCTGTCAAGGTCTGACTTTCAAGTTTACGACTGCCTACCATCGCTATGAAGAATTGAAGCGGACCGTAGTGGTAAATCCCGTGTATTGGAGGACCAAGCTCCGCTCGCGTCCGCGTGTGTGCAAACGCAATAACGAAGTAAACGCTAAAAAACGCCAATCCAAACTGGAGGGTCGTTCCCGCTTGATATGAAAAGAACACCAGAAAGCTGAATCCCAAAATCATCCCGATTACTGCCGTTCTATACTTCATTGGCTCGTCGGAATCGTCCGCATCTGACTTTGCCCCGATAGCCCGCTTTATAACCTGCCAAATCGGCTTCCGTCCCAGCCAAAAGGCGACAATAGCGAGTCCCAGATATCCACCAAAGACCTGCTGCGCGACAAATGGATATCCGGGCATGTTAACTCCTGCCATGCTGCCTACGACTCGCTCTGCCTTCCAAAGTAGAAAAAAGAACCAACACGAAAAGAGGAGGTCGAGCGGGATGGCGAAAGCGAGACCAATGGCAAAAGGATTAAACTGAACCGGGAAGTTGCCCATTGCGTTAAACGGTCGCTCTGTAAAGTAGACGTTGAGATTGTATCCGAGTGGAATCTGCGGAAGCACGGGGAACAGGAAGGTTGTCCCATTAATCAGATTGATGCCAGCGGCTAGCCCAAAGCCCAACCAGAGCAGTTTGTTTCTGAAAAACGGGTGATGTCCGTTTCCCTCACGACTCATCTCATAAGGTAAATGAACAAGTGGGTAGGTTAATTTCTCTTTTTCAATCCACTGCCTCCTGATGATAATGTTCAGACAGAACATGGTAAACGCAACCACCGAAAGAAAAAGCGTCCACCACACCATCGGTTCAAGCCATCCTTTGATGTGAGCTGCGGTGTAAAATGTCGATTCTCCCTTGTAGAATCCGAAAAGTACCTGATCATCATTTACAGTAAGGCGTTGTGACAGATACTTCCAAAAAAGGTTGCTCCAATCGTTCTCCGGCGTCGCAGACCAGCGGGCAGTGCCCAGTGTGCAAAATATGGATTGACTAAAATCGTGACCACTGACACAGACCGCCAAGAAGAGCATCGTGTAAACTGTTAGCAGCTCCTGCTGACTCAATGCAATCCGCGGCAGCCACCGCTTTAACAGCATATTCACTAGAATCAAGGATAGGAAGGTAAAAACAACGTTATAGAAAATCGTCATTGTGGTTGGGTACTGTGTATTCCAAACCGTTTCCCACTGTACGACGATATAGACGTTGATTGGTACAAGTGCTAAACCGATGAGTACCGCTCGTAAGGTAACATCGCTTTTGCTATCATTTTTTGTCGGGTGCTCCATACTTTCCTCAATCCCGTGAACAGTACGAAATCTAGCGAGAGCCAAGTCCCCAGAATCCGCTCGACTTCGCCTACGCTATTATATCCATTCCGCCTTGCGTGTCAATGGAAAAGTGTTAGCTACCGACTACTCAGTCCATTCAGGTATTTCTATATTGACGAGTGGGGTGCCAATTTGCTAAACTCTCGTAACACAACTTTTGGATTATAGATCTATCCGGGGCAGGGGTTGCCCGAGTCGGAGGTTCATCATGATTATTGACGTACATACACACCTTTCTACCCGCGAGCAGTGGGGCAAAGTGTTTGTCGAAGCGTTTGACCGGGGATACACCGGTTACACCAGGATTGACTTAGAAGTTACACCCAAAATACATTGGGAGGCGGTGGCAGCGGTTTCGCGTGCAATTGTCTTTGGCATTAATTCCATTGCGCTAGGTATGCACACACCAAATGACGCCATCGCTGCGTACGCTAAGACACACCCAGAAAAAATCATCGGTTTTATGTCGGTTGACCCAAATGATCCGGATGCATTAGATGAAATTGATCGATGTGTCAACGATTTGGGACTCAAGGGCATCAAGATGAGTCCGGTGTACCAACACTATGACCCAAACGGCGATAGGGCGCGACGGGTGCATCGTCGTGCGGAAGAATTGGGACTCCCTATTCTCACACATGCGGCGTACCATGTCATCGCCAATACACCGATGGAGTGGGCAAATCCGCTGCTCTATGATCCTGTGGCTCGTGAATTCCCGAACCTAAAAATTATCCTCGCTCACATCGGACTCCCTTGGTACACTGACGCAATGGTGATGATTCGTAAGCATCCAAATGTATTTGCTGATGTTTCTGGCGGCGTTCCCCTGCGACCGTGGTGGGGGTATCAGGCACTGGCATTCTGTCATGAGAACCGTGTGATACACAAACTGCTTTTCGGCAGCGATTTCCCAATCGCCACCATTGAGGAAACTATTGACGCCCTCCGCACCGCCAACCGATTTGCCGAAGGCACCAATATGCCACAGGTCCCAGAGCAGGACATTGAGGATCTCATCCATCGTGATTCCCTTTCCCTGCTTGGGTTGGATTAATGAGGTTGAACCTAAAAAAATCAACCCTGTTCCACTCTGTTCGTCTATAGTGTAAAGAGGACAGAGAAGTATGACAGCAAAGCAGCATCACAGTAACAATCAGCGAAACATGATGATCCCCAATTTATCTGTAGATAGCCAGCAATTGAAGTTACCCCTACAAAGTCTGCCGCAACCTACAAGAGTCGGCATACGGTTGAGGGTGCTTTTATGCCTACTTTTCTCGCTCTCCCCCTTTCTTTGCATTCCTCTGGCAACTTTTGCCCAGGCACCACCTATTAAAGAAGACCAAATCGCGATTCAAAACGCCCACGATTTCTACTATTCTCAGAAATATTCAGAGGCGATTGAAGCGTATCAAGCACTATTAAAAACACCGCTACACCAACACTCAAAGGATGCGATTCGTATGAATTTAGGGAGCTCCTACGAGAAACTCGGCGATGATGCCATGGCACTTCAAAATTTCCATGCCGTGATAGATGATGGTCCAGACGGTTCGTATGCAAGCCAAGCGGTGCACCGAATTGGGGCACTTTTTCGAGATCGGTATCAGTACAAAGAGGCGATTACCCGATGCCGACAACTCGCCAACAAATATCCCAAAACGCAAACCGCAGCGATCGCGCGTTATCTAGGTGCCCAATATACTTTTGCAGACGGCGGATATGACGAGGCGATTGAAAGTTATCGGAGTTTCCTAAATGATTTCCTGACCTCTCCGTACCGTAATAGTGCGCTCAATAGTCTTATTCGGCTATATCGAATAAAGCACAGGTACACTGATGCAGAGAAATTGATCCAGACTGAACTTAGCCACAAACCGAACGATATCAATCTGATGGATCAGTTGGCAGATCTCTATAAAGCGCAGGAGAAATATAACGAGGCGTTATTCCTATACCGTACTGCCCTTGAGCAAAATCCGAAAAATACAGATATTCTCAAGAAACTTGGAGAGCTATACGCAGAGCGAGGTCAGCAGGACCTCGCAGCAGAGCAGTGGGCTAAGATTGTCCAAGATGATCCGGATCAAGCCTATCGATACCAGCAGCTGGGGTCAATATACACCTCTCACCAGATGTATCAAAAGGCTGTCGAAGCCTATGAAACAGCTCTCAATCTCAGTCCCAAAAGTGCTCAACTCTACAACCGGCTTGTAGATGTCTACAAAATTCAAGGACAGGTTGATATGGCGGTCAATACCTGTCTACGCGCGTTGAGCGTTGTGGATATTGGCTACAGTGGGCGCGATACACTTATCCAAAGCATGACAGAGATCTACGAAGGTGCTCAACAGGAACATCTGTTTGAGGAGATAATTGGCCGACTCCAAGTGACGTTGAGAACGGATTCACAAAATCCGAATCTCTTTCTGTCTTTGGCGGAGGCCTATTTCTATCGTGGGAATTTAGATTCGGCACTCAAAAATTTTAGACAGCTGCATCAACTTTACACTGCGGACGGCGGACGCATCCTTGAAAAATATGCACAAATTCTGGAACGGAACAAAAACCCTAAAGCGGTAGATTTTTATCAGGCAATTGCTGAACTCTTTCCGGATACGCATCTGGCTTGGGTTGCACAGATGAAGTTGGTACGATTCTATGAGCGGTGGGGACGGTGGGATGATGCTTTGACGGTTTTAACAAGTATGACGCGGCGGAACAATCAGCCATCTGTGCAACTGCTCTTGGGACACATTTGGTTACACGGAATACGAGATCCGGAGGCTGCACTACAAGTTTACCAATCGTTAGCCAATCAACCACTGTCGACCGACCAAAAAATACAGATTCAACTCGGCGTAGCAACGTGTTACATCTTGCAAGGGAAGTCCAAAACAGCAGAGATTGCGCTTCGTCCGATTGCTGATGGGAATAGCAATTTCAAGTTGGATGCCCAAAAACTAATCGGTGACGCGTACCTGCTCCGGGGGGATATCGAATCGGCGGTTGCAGCATACAAGCGTGTGCTTGATATTGCGATGTCCAATCCGTTGAGCAACGATTCACTAGACAGAATTGTCCTGATCCAATCCAACTCAGACTATAGCAACGAACCTCTCAAACGTTACCTTGAAGCAATGCAAAGCGATTTAAGCGGGAACACCGAGGAGGCGTTACAACTATGCCAAGAAACGATGAAGGAATATCCGACAGCACTCATCGTTGATGATCTCTGGATGCTGATTGGTGGAATTCATGAGCGCGAGGCGCGATACGCCGATGCTATCACGGCATATCAGCAGGTCACCGTTTTGGAGGGGAGTCCAATCGCAGCAGAGGCAACAGCGAAAATCGCAGACATCTATCGTTGGGAACTCGATGCGCCTGACAAAGCACAAGAAACATACTCTGCACTCATTCAAGATTATCCTGAGAGTGTGATTGTTGCCTACGCCCGGCAGCAGCTTGATGCGCTTATGAAGGAGAAAGAGTAAGCCGGAGAGTGAAAAGAAAAATCTGCCTGTATGAGCACAAAAAAGGCAGGAAACTCCATTTGAATCTCCTGCCTACACTTGCGATACGTAAATCCGGTTTATACACTAAAAGATTCGCCACACCCACACTCAGATCTCGCATTGGGGTTGGTAATTTTGAAGCCTGACTCCATTAGACCGTCTTTGTAGTCCAACGTTGAACCGGCGAGATAGAGTGTACTGCGCGGATCGATAAAAACTTTCAACCCATGTTGTTCAAAGACTTTATCACTACTCCGTTGTTCGTCAAACCCAAGATTGTACTGAAAACCGGAGCACCCGCCACCGACAACCTGCATCCGCAGACCGTGCTCCACGCTAGCATCTACAGCCCCTTCTCCCATCGTGTCCTGCATTAACAGCTGTGCTTTTTTTGCCGCGGCTTCAGTGACTGTAATCATTTTAATCCCCCTTTTTCATTCAGATGTGAATTATAATTATGAATAGCAGCTTTTAATACCTTCTCGGCAAGTACAGCATAGCGCGCTTTATCCGGCGGTAATCCTCCAAGTGCTTCAGCCACTTGCCGATTCGTTATGTTCAATGCTTCTTGAATTGTGCGTTCCTTGGTTAGTTCTGTGATGAGCGAACTGGCTGCGATTGCAATTGGACACCCAAATGCCTTAAACTTTGCATCGACAATCCGCTTTTGAGAAACCTTAATTGTGAGTTTTATCATTTCTCCGCTAGCAGGTGTACCTACAACCCCCACTCCATCTGCATCTCCGATTGTACCAACGTTCCGCGGATTTTCGTAATGCTCCATAACTTGTGGGGTGTGCATATCCGGCTCCAAACTTCATGTTGAGTTAAAAATACTAGACTATATTATATTGCACAAGTACTATAATGTCAAATTTAGTTTAATTAGGGATTTAGTGCTCTTGTAGGAGGGGTCTCCAAATCCCGACACATCGATCAGATCCCTATAAAACGAGGCTCCTCGCTTCGCGGGACAGAAAGAAAACCGAAAACTATGGTAAATTTTATAATTAATTGGACACGATGAACGGGCGAGGTCAGGAACTTGCCCGCAGGGTTACGGCGCACGGAGTGTGCCTACTACTTTTAATGTCTATTTATTTTTATGATTCACTATAAATAGCCCTATACTTTAATCGTAATGGCAAGGTTCTTCACGTTTCACTATTGAGAGTCGCATCTTGTAGTCGGCGGAGCTTGAGTATAAAGGAATCCTCGTCGAGCGTTACCATGTCGTAGGTAATCGCTGCTCCTTTCGTTAAATCCCTCTTCAATTTAGCCCCGGGTGCCAGGCCCAGAGGCAGTAGGTTATCCGTACGGGCGGTCTCCACTTTTTCAATCAACCCGTTGACTGTATACCCACCGCCACCATCTAAGATCTCTCCTTGCTTCAAATCTCGTTTTGCGACAGTAATTACCTCTGCAGTTGGCTTTGTCAAGGGTGTACCAGTGGGCTGCTCGTAGAGTGCTGCCTTTATAATGGAGATGGGGGCTGCCACTGCTACAAGGTGATAGGGTCGATAGAGCAGAAAGTTTTTGCCATTACCACCCGGATGGAGATGGTAGCCGGTCAAATCCTCTTGGATGAAGGGATGATCAGTTCGGATAACCACAAAAACCCCCATCCGAAGTGGTGAATTCAACGGGGTGACCCCATCGTTTGCTATACTATTAGCCAATTCAACTACCCCATGCTGACTCAGAAGCCCTCCCTCTTTTTGCAGACTGAAAGCTTGAGCAATCTCGGAGATATTGAGCGAAGGTTCGTGCATACCCCGTATATCCGGCGGTAGCCCGGTCATATTCGCCAGCGCGGTCATCTCAACCTGTGCTTTGGTGCCATCTCGGAACGAATTAAACATTTTTAAGTTGATTGTCCGCCGCTCGATCATCTCTTGGCTGAAGCCAAAACGCTCTGGTACCGTATCCGGCGTTCCCTCTCTGTCATCACCGTAGAAGACTGTGCCACGACCAGCGGCGACAATTTCAAATCCGAGTGCCTTCGCCCAGTCCACGATGTTCATAGTGACACCGGGCTGATCACCATCCACAAGGGTATAGACGACGCCAGCGGTATCCGCTAGACGACTTAGATAGGGTCCTATGGTCACATCGGCTTCTACGTTGACCATCACCAGATGTTTGTTATGGGTCAATGTATGATATGCCATGCGGGCACCGACTTCTGGAATTCCAGTGGCTTCCACCACTACATCTATCAGATCAGATTGAGGCAGGAGCAGCCCATCTTCGGCTATCACCCGCTTACCGCTGTGGATGGCTCCGTTCAATTGCTCAACGTTGTTCACAACTTTTATGGCGGCCGCCGGTACGCAACTCGCTGTATAGGCGTGCTTCGCGTGAGCTAAGTTGATATCGGCGATGGCACAGGCTTCAACACCCTCCATCTGGGACAGTTGTGCCACCAGGCCCGCACCGAATTTACCAGTACCAATGATACCCACGCGGATGGGGTTATTCTCTGATGCACGTTTCGCTAATAATGCACTGAACATTATAGTCTCCTTATGTTACACAGATATTAGGATGATTCGGATCAGTTTGTTTTCAGGCAGCGAATTTCATGCCACAGCCCATCTACCTTTCGTTCTAGCTCCACAAATGTCCCGTCATTTTCAAGCACGAAGTCTGCATATTTTACCTTTTCGGATAGCGGCATCTGCGAATCTATTCGCGCCTGTGCTTCTGTTTGACTAGGGGAGCGATTTTGTGCGATGGCTCGCTCTAACAAACGCTGGAGTTGGGTTTGCGTTGAAGCCGTAACGACGATAATGATATCCACTGTATCCTGTGAGTTCGCTTCAATCAGCAACGGTGCATCAATCAAAACAACGCAATTTGCATCCTCGGTGACAAGCCTATTCGCTTCGGAACGGGATTGTTGGACAATCGGTGGGTGCATAATCGCGTTCAAACGCTCGCGGGCAGCTTTGTCATTAAAGACAATTGCCCCGAGTTTTTGACGACTGACATCACTGGATTCGTCAAGGATATCAGTCCCAAATACCTCAAGCAACGCTTCCATGACGGGACTTCCCCGCTTGAGCAGCTGATGCCCAATCTCATCCGAGTTGATTGGGATCGCTCCCTTTGCTGAAAGCAGTTTGGATACAGTCGATTTGCCACAGGCGATGCCCCCCGTGACACCGACGATGATGCCGCGATCAGAGGCTATTGGTTTCATAGACGGAGAACCCTTGACAACGAACAACGATCGTTGATTCCTATAATTGAAGATTTTTGCCTTGCTAACCTATTATCATTTGCGTTACAATTTTCTCATCATGATAGAACAAACAACACACACTACGACTGACTCTAACTCCCACACTCCTGTTCTAGTCTCTTGGTCTTCAGGCAAGGATTCCGCTTGGACATTTCACACTCTGCGCCAGCAGGGCGAACGCTACGATGTGCGTGGCATCTTCACAACTGTGACCAAAACCTTTGACCGCGTTTCCATTCACTCGACACCCTCCTGGCTGCTGAAACTGCAATCCGAAAGGTTGGGTGTGCCACTATACGAGATACCGATACCGTATCCCTGTTCCAACGCACAATACGAAGCCGCTATGCAACAGTTTCTGGATCGTGTGCGAGCATTGCCCGAACATCTGACGGTATCACATTTCGCATTCGGAGACCTATTCCTAGAGGACATCCGCCGCTACCGTGAAGATAAACTCAGCGGAACCGGCTTTACGCCGCTCTTCCCGATATGGGGGCAAGACACCCCCACGCTTGCTCAAGAAATGATTGCCTCCGGAGTACGTGCCATAATAACCGCCCTCAATCCCACCAAATTGCCAGCGGAGTTCGCAGGCAGATGGTTCGATCGCCAATTTCTCGCCGACCTCCCCGCAGAGGTAGATCCGCTAGGTGAAAACGGTGAGTTCCACACATGTGTCACTGACGGTCCAATGTTCACATCGCCCATTGAAGCACAACCCGGCCGCATCGTCCAAAGAGACATCGTTTCCGCCGATGATGACAGCAGCGATGACACTATTCATGCAAGAAACCCATCTCCCACGTATATCTACGCCGACGTAGAACCTACAAACTCACATCGTTGATCTCGCCGTTCATCACGGTTGTCTAAAACGGTGATTCTGATGGTAGACCCACCATTCCACAATAAGCAGTGATAGTGCGAGAAAGGCTGCGTATGCCCAAATCTCTCTATTCACTTCTGGCAAATTAGATCTTACCCGTTCAGTACCACTACTCGCATTGGGGTCATCCGCCAATTGGGGCGGCGAAAGGTCAGATTCCTGTGGGTTAAGTAGATTGGCTGCAAATTTGCCAAACGGTTCGCCATCAACAAATACAGTGTAAACGCCAACCTGCGTTGTATCTGTAAAAATGATTCGGGAATCTTGCACCTGTAGTTCTTGTATATCGTCGTTAGGCGTTTGAACTGTTATCCGCTCAACCTCACCGATATGCTCAAGGTAGATCTTTACAGGCTCACCCGTTTTAACAAGGTCGGGTTGGATTGGTGCTGTCGCTGCCCCCAGCCACTCCAAACACTGAGACATCAGAATAGGTGCGGAAGGTATAGATGTGGCAAAGTTTGAAACGTCCAGATCAAACGGATCAAACGCAAAAACGACCACTTTTTGATTATCCTGTTCTCCGAGCCAAATCAGCGGCATTTGATTTGTTTCAATAAGTGGAAGGCCCCACAGTGGCAATTGGACTTGTAGCGATGCTTTGACGTCCAAATCGATCAACGAGACATCGCGCATCACCTCATGTGTAGGGTGCTGACCGATAATCTGAGTCGGTTGACTGTTCTCTTGTGTGGGCATAAAAGGAAGCCCCTCAATCGGGTTCAGGAAAATGACATTCCCTTCGGGGAGCGGATCCGGGACAAACTGATCAAAGATAAGAATATCGTTCCCGCCCGCACCATGATAATCGGATGTCTGAACTTGATTTAGGATGACATGTGAATCTGTTTTGAGAATCGCACTCAGTGGCGTTTGATTTCGATCGCTGACGAGTAAAACCTTCCATTTCGGCGGTGGAGGCAAAATCGCCGCAGCGACGTTATCAACAGAGAGGTCATCATCAATATCAAGGCGGGCAGTGACGACTTGTCCATAAAACCTTTCGTCATCCTCAAGAGAAAGTAGGACTGATGTTGTTTCTTTCGGTGGTAGGACTACGCTTTTGTCTTCAAAAAACGACTTCCCTTCAATTCCTAACTGTATCTGAAATTCCTTGGGGGTGTCTGCAAAACTTTGTACACCAACGAGCACTTGGTAACGATTCAGTGGGGTTAGTGCACGGGTAACACTAAACTGGACAATTGCAACATTTTCACTTCGGTTTCCCAAACCGATTTTTTTAAGTTGAATTGGACTTGCGGCATTGGAGAGCGTCCCAAAATTGTCGCTGATAAAGACAACGCCAACTGCATCGGGATTCTGCACAACCTGCGTCCCCGACACATTCACGTAAACAGCTACAGAATCGAATACCGCTTTGAGTGTTGGATGAGTATGTACTACAGACAGATTTTCAATAGACTGACGCAATTTTTCTGTATCCGATGTAAACGCCTGGCGGATATTATACGGTGGGCGAGATGTATCTATAATCATCATCTGCCCATTTGCCCCAAGCTGATTAATCAGTTTTAGTGCCTTTGCTTTTGCTACATCAAGACGGGTTTTTCTCAGATCCGTTGCTCCCATGCTTGCCGACGTATCAATAATGACAATTGATTGCTCGCGCAAGCCACCAAATTGCCGTAGTGCTGGACGGGCAACGCCGCCCACCACAACCAGCAAAAACAGGATCTGAAGTGGGAGCAAAAGTGAGTTTCGCAGGTGCTGGAAGGGAACGTTGGCTTTCATGTCCTCAATAGCTTCAAGCCAAAGCATCACGCTGGGGACGACATGGCGTTGGCGACGTAGTTTGAGGAAATGCAGCAGCACCACGATTGGAAGGAATGCTAAAAGGTAAAAAGCAGAAGGGTTCAAGAAGTGCATCGTTACATTGTCGCAGGTGCCTCCTCAGGGGAATCCGTCTTACCGTTCTCTTTATCCGCGAGTTTCTCCAGTACCTCCTCTGCGTCTTGGCGCCCAGTTTCGCCGTAGTCCGCCTTTAGCTTGTTACACTCTTCATGAACCCTATCATAGTCATGCAGTTCGTAATAGATATTTGCCAGATTTTTGTGCATCTCCCTGAAAACGCCAGGCCAGTTGCGTGTCGATTCTAAATTGATTAGGCGCGTTGCTCCTTGGATAGCGTTGTTTACAATTTCATCGAGCTCTGCTTTTTCTTCGGCGGGAAAACGACTAACATCCTCGCCGTTCTTTTGCATTTCTTCAATCCGCTCATTGTACGCCCCTAATCTGTTTAGTGCCTTATCGCAATCGTTGTAGGTCCTTTCAATGCTGAGTGCACCTTCAAAAATCTTTGAGAGAAACCCCAATTTCATATGTTACCTCCATCTAAATACTGATATATTAGTTTTTGATGATTCCATCTCCCTCGATGACAGGACAGAGATCGCAGAGACGACTGCTACAGAAGTTATTGTAGAGATAGATCGCGCCCTGCTGTTTCTTTGCAGAAGGAGAGATAAGTTTAATCGGTTGTTCTTGGCTGAAAATTTGTGCCTCGATCTGTTGAGTGATACGATTCTCTTGTAGTTTTGGATAGCTATTATACAGTCGCTGCACCGCTTCTGTTAGCGTTGGACTTCGGGACTGTTCAGCCCATAATAACGTAATCGGCAACAACTTGTTGACAATGATGTCAGAGGCACGATCCTTCCCAATGAGCGCAGCACCGCGTTGCGGGATCCCTTTTCCGAAATGGGAATGGGCTTCCCAGTAACCGGAGGAAGCAGGGGTCAATCTCTCTCGCAAGCGGCGTTGAATGCCCGTCAAAGCTCTCTGATTCGCTGTTGCTGCACCCTCAATTAGTGGCAGAAAATCCATCATCAGGGTATCCTGACAGCGACTAATAATTTGGGCGATGGCTGGGATGCGGCGGGAGGGGTAATTGACTGGACGCATCTTGGCAAAATGCCACTGTTCTGCTGTCATACGTGTGGAGTTTTTGTACTGTTCCGCGGATTCCCAAATTGATTCCAACCGTTCGATAAACCTCTTGTCCTCTTCGTCCCATTCGATTTCCTGCTGAGATCGCGAAGGCAGCAACCCTGCCACGCCAAACAGAATTGCCTGAATTGATTCATCGGATTTGCCAAGGAGTTCCGAAAGTGGCACCCGTTGCGCCAATTCCCGGAAGGATTTGCGGTTCTTTGTATAGCCCAACGCCTCCATGATGCCTTCGTACAACAACTGTTCAAAATCAACTCGAACCGACACGCCTCGCATCACATCAGCTTTTTCCAGTAGCCGCTCCTGGCCGAGCCCGTCGAAGAGGGATTGGACATACTCTATTTTGAGCGTTTTGCCTGTCACCCGGCACTCGTTGGCAGATGTCTCCTGATTTTCCCTTCTCTCGTCGAACAGGTCGCCAATCGGTGCGTCAAGCCGATTCAGGATTTCGAGCGTCGGAATCCGCTTTCCGTTCTGAAGCCGTGTCCGGAGGTTGATATCATCGTTCAAATAGACGACATGCAAGATGACACGGTTGTACCTCGGATCGAGATGGTGCTTGTGATTATACCAACCAGACGAATTGATGTGGATCTCCACATCACCGGCATGTAGATCCCCATCAATCAAGAGCTCCGCATGCACAAAATCAGGTCCTTCATCGCTATTCCAAAAGCCCGGCTTGAGCACCTGAATTGGACGCCCATCTGTGGACCTGAGATCAAAGTCAATGAACCGCTGCTCGTCCCACACGGTTTGGACAAAATGCTCGTCGATATTCTTGCGGTCTGCCATTCAGCACCTCAGCCTAAAAATGGAGTTATTTGCTACTAAAAGGAGGTTACTGCCCAGTTCCCACGATTATCCCCCACTCACCAACCCCCCATCGGTGTGCTTTGTCTATTGCGTCGATGGCGTATAGTGGTGAGGAGTTGCCGGTTTCTTCACGTGTCCATGTTTGTCCACCATCCGTAGTGTGCAAAATGGTCCCAAAATCACCGACTGCCCAACCGGTTTGTGAATCAACGAAGACGATATCATACAAACTATCGTAAGACTTTGTCTCCTGCTTTGTCCATGTGACTCCCCCATCTTGGGTATGGAGAACCACACCTTCCTGGCCCGAAATCCAGCCTGTGCTTTCATCGACAAAATCGATACCTTTCAGATTATTGTCAACGCCGGCGTCTTGATTTTCCCATGTTTCGCCCCCATCGGTGGTCCTCAGAATCGTTCCGAAAGAACCAACTATCCAACCGATTGTGGGGGAGGCAAAATAGATCCTTTCCAAATTATTACGCGTATTCCCAACAGCCACGCGTTTGCCTGTGCCAGACCAGTTTTCGCCGCCATCGGTGGTTTTAATGAAGGTGTCGTTTTCTCCAACCATATATCCCGTCTGTTCATCCACCATCCACGTATCTATCAGACGACGGCGAAGGACTGCGGGATTTCCCTCCCGATCCAGTTGACCTTTATTGATTGCTGTCTTACGCTCCCAAGTTTGACCGCCATCGGTCGTCTTGAAGATGGCACCACCTCTCCCCGTGATAAAACCGACGCTTTCGTCTCGAAAATAAACGTTCCAAAGATTAACTGGGCGCTCCATCTCGATCATTTTCTGCGTCCATGTCTTCCCACCATCGGTTGTTTGTAGAACCAATCCGTCAGACCCCACAGCCCAACCATTCATCCTGTTGATAAATTCCACATCCTGAAGATGTCCCTCTACGCCATCATTACGCATAAAGTCGTCATTTCGTAGAACTGTCCATTTCCCATCCCCATAAGCGGAGGGGAGTATTAACAGCCCGGACATCATTAAAACCAGCATTAGGTTCAAAATTTTTGTTGATTGCATTGTACGCTCCTTGCTATAATCGTTTGAGGCGAATCTATTTAGCGGCTTAGTTCGATATAGATTAGGAACTCGCACCGGCTTAACTATGTCGCTAAAATACCTATCAACGAAACTCATTTTACAGTTTTTTTTATATTACGTCAACAAAAATTTCCTTTTAGGTATTCCCATTTGTGAATGACGACCTATTCAACTGCGCGGCGTACAAAACGTAACAACACAATAGAAAATCCGTTTTTTTAGATGAACATTGCAACTTCTTGGGTAGATTGGTGTGTTTCTAATCAAGCACCCGCGGAGGATCGATTATGCCGGATCTGGACGATGAATTGATGAAACAGTGTCAACAAGGGGGTATAGAAGCGTTTGATCTGATCGTGCGCCGAAATCAGGGCCCTCTGGTGAATTTTATCGCTCGGTTCCTAGGTGATCGGGATTCCGCTGAGGACTTGGCACAGGAGACATTTGTTCGTATGTTCAAAGCAATCAAACGATACAAATCCGGGGCGGCAAAGTTTAGCACCTGGATGTATCACATTGCCTCTAATCTTTGCAAGAATGAGCTACGAAATCGGGGCCGACGGGGTCGCTTCTTCGTCGACAGTGTAACTACCGAATCCTCCTCGGGTCCAGAACCGATCGAAGAAGATCTGATCGCAACTGCTCCCGCACATGTCTCCCTACAACCAGGGAACCAACTGGAGCAGAAAGAACGCGAACACGCTGTGCAAAGTGCAATTTCAGAACTACCTGAACGGTATCAGCTGCCATTGATTCTCCGGGACCTGCAAGAATTGAGCTATGAGGAAATCAGCGAAACGTTAAACCTTCCACTCGGAACGACAAAATCGCGCATCAACCGTGCGCGGCTTATGTTAAAAGATAAATTAAGAAGTTTTGTGGAGTCATCATGAACTGCTTAAAAGCTGAAGAACAATTTTCTGCGTACCTAGAAGATGAACTAGACTATCAGGCAGTTAGGGCTTTTGAAGCCCATCTGAGTGCTTGCGAGTCGTGTCGTCGAGAGTTTACGCTATTCCGTGAGTCATTAGATCTGCTGCATCAGTTGCCGCAGGTTGAGCCATCAACCGAATTCGATGTTGTCTTGCAAACCCGCCTCGCGGATACCCAAGTTGAATCAATTCCGTTCTGGCAACGCGTATTCCAGTCCTTGCATGGTCAAACTCGTTTGGCGTTGAGTGCCATTGCGGTGCTGCTTGTGATGGTCGCGGGTTTTTATTTTTATCGAAAAACCGTAACTAAACTCCCGTTGGTCGAGATTGCTGTAGACCCAGGGACTTCAAAGCGTACACCACTTGCTGAAGAGCGTGGGGAGGAGCAGCAATTTCCTTTAGCCGTCCCTAGTCAAGAATTACAATCTTTAGTCAATTTTCCCGAATCCTCGGTGCTTGATCTACAACCGGTACGCAGAAGCCAACAACCACAATCCCCGATGTCTAATCTACGACAGCTGCGTAGAAACCAACAGTCGCAACTCCCGGTGTTTGACCTGCAGCCGGCACGTAAAGACCAACAACCGCAACGTTTAGAACAGAACTATATTTTGCGGACCATTAAACATACAGAAGCTCCTACAGGGGGAGGCTTGTAAAATGTACAAAACAATTCAGATACGGAATAAGAGACGCAACACACCTATTAACTGTTTCTCAATTCATCCGTATCATAAATCAGTCGTCCTCGTCATCGCGCTGTTTTCGGCTTGTCTTTGTTCTGCGGTTGCCAAAGAAAGTGTGCTGCAATCCATGGAGCGTGAATTTCAAGCGATAGTAAAATCTGTACAATCATCTGTCGTTGAGGTTGTGGCGACCTGCACGGTCACCCCGGAAAAGATTTCCGGGCGAGGCGGGCCTTTGCTATCTAATGATCCGGAGACTGCACTCCGTTATGAAAACATTGGGTCCGGCATTATTATCGATGCCGCTGGACACATCGTAACGACCGCGGGAGTCGTTGAAAGCGCGGAGAAGATTAAAGTTGTATTTGCAAATGGACAACGCACCTCGGGGACACTACTTGGTATCGATGCCTTAACAGATATTGCTGTTCTCTCTGTTGAGAACGATAACCTGCCTCAGACAAGAATTGGCGATTCCGATCAGATTGATCTGGGATCATGGGTCATCACGGTCGGTAGTTCTTATGGGCATTCTCCAACACTCTCCTTTGGAACGGTCAGCGGCTTAGAGATTTTACCCGATCGGCCATTTTACGATGCAATCAAGATAAATGCCTCTGTGAATCCGGGTAATAGTGGAGGTGCTGTTATTAATACGTCGGGCGAAATTGTCGGCGTCATCGCGGCACAATTGGAAGATCCGGTATCGCATCTACTCAATTTAACGTTGCCAGAATTGCCCAAGGAACAAGCTGCTATAATGAAAGCTGGCACACTTTTCGGACGGACTTGGACGAAGAGCGAGGTTGGCTTTGCCATTCCGATTAATACAGTGAAACACATTGCCGAACAATTGGCTCGATACGGTAGAGTCCCTCGTGGTTGGCTTGGGGTTCGAATCGAACAAGAAAGCGAGCGAACCACCGCTGTTGGTGTCCGTGTCACAGGAGTTTCAAAAGGGAGCCCTGCTCAAAAGTCCGGTATCAAATACCGGGATGTTATCGTTGAATTTAAAGGGAAGCCTGTTCATACATTCCTTGAACTCCAAAAACAGGTCGCAAGTTTCTCACCCGATACCCGCGTTACGGTTAAAATTTACCGAGATGGTCAATTCCTTCTGCGAGAAGTTGTACTTGGAAACAGGGAGTAACACGCTTTTCTCAGTCGTTTCTGGTTTATCCCGTTAGTATCTCCACAGTTTTTCAACCTTCCTCTTTTTCTCACTTTTCATAAATCCCTTTGAAATTTTTTGATAATCTGCTATAATTAGTATTGCTTCAAACAGAATCAAAGAAGCATTTCAAAACTGTATATTTGTCGATTCAGGTGTTGGCAATTGATGGAGATTGTCAGAGAATAGGGAAGTGCGGTGAGAATCCGCCACGGCCCCGCCACTGTAAACGACGTTAAACCTTGTCCGGAAAGCCACTGTCCCAGATCAGGATGGGAAGGCGGACAATGCGTTGTCGTAAGTCAGGAGACCGACCTGAATCTGATTTCACATGGTAGCTTTCGCGGGAAGGCTGTGAAACGGGGTTCTTTGCCGACTCATCGTGCTTGAGTATACTTCCATATCATCACTGGTGCAAATGGCGGACCACACCCCAGCTTTCAGCGTGAAAGCTGGGTTTTTTTGTTTTTAGGTTGTAAAACTTACAGCTGACACCGCTATATTACTGATGAAAGGAAGATTCAGTCATGCATATACGTAGTCTCACACTCACATCTATACTCGTAATTTTAATTTTTGTCGCCTTGAGTGCTTACGCCCAAGAAACCGAAAATTTAGCAATCGTTGCAAACGGTTTACGGAAACCAGAAGTCGGCATTTTGCCGTCACTTTCAATTGTTGATCTTGATGAGCCTAATCTGAAAAAGGCTGTTGAGAATGAGATTATTCCACTTGGGGAGATCATACCAAGCGATCTGGAGGTTCAAGGGAATCTCCTGTATGTTCTCATCCAATACCCGGACCCATTTTTTGATCCACGCGGCGGGTCTATTGAAATTATCAATCTGCTGACCCGCTCACATGTTGGAAGCATTCCAATTGACTCCGATACCACTCCAAAGCAGATTATCCTTCTCCCTCCCTCCAAAGCGTACGTTACAGGTCTATACAGCAATGTAATCCATGTGGTAGATCTGAACCAAAAAAGTGTTGTTAAGCGTATCCCCTGCGGTCCCATGCCGGAGGGCATAATAGTTCTTAACGGAAAGGCTTACGTCGCTAATTCAGCGTATGCTAAGGAACCGGGCTCCTGGAACGTCAGCTATGATGATACGAGTAACGTCTCAGTCATTGATATAGAGACCGACGCAGTAATAAAGACCATCCCGATGCCGATAAACACAAACGGTATCACGAGTGATGGTGTATCTAGGGTAATTGCAGTGTCGGCGGGTATTGGTGGGTGGCATCCTCAAGGTCCCGTCCCAGGAACGGTTGTGTTCATTGACGCAGTTACCGATGAAATTGAAAAAACAATTGAACTCGAAACAAGAGCGGGGGGGGCCACCATTGACAGCATGAACCGTGTCTTTATTAGTTCCGGTGGATTGCTTGTGTACGATCTGGTCAGCGATACATGGACACACGATGCCGACAACCCACTCACAGATTTGGGCGGAGTGGGAGCGATAGATCAGAACAATAACCTGTATATCACACGGGCAGATTGGACAGGTGGTAGGATGGACGAATTATATGTCGTTGCCTCCGATGGTATGCTGCTCAATACTTATGGTGTTGGCCCCGGAGCGTCTCTCGTCACTGTTGCACAGGTCCAATCAATAGGAGTTGCGACCGCTAATGTGAACCACGATGGCGTGGTCAATATCCTTGATCTGGTTCTGGTTGCAAGCAACTTCGGACAAACGGGTAGGAATCTCCAAGGCGATGTCAATCGGGATGGCATTATTGACGTCTTCGATCTTGTTCGTATTGCGAAGTATTTCGGACAAGATATCAACTGATGCAGGCTTAAAAAAGTAGGTGTAGGGAACGTAAATCTACGTTTCCTACAAAAGTTTACTTCCCGTATCATTAAATCTTTAATCCAATCTAATTATCCGTCAAGCTACCATTCTAAAATCCTTGAATCCTCATATCTATTGCGTTTCACGCCTTCTATCCTTGTGCTTCTGTCTCTGTTATCTTGCTTGTGCACCGAAAAGTGGTGAACAAGTTCAGATTTCATGGGCTGTCACCTTTTTTCCGCTCGGTGCAAGGGTGGAATTTGACGCTGCTATTCGAGAGAATGTCCAAAAAGTTACCGTCCTCGATTCAGAAGGTAGGTTAGTCGCTCAACTCAATCTGGGAGGATATGCACGCAGCACCGAGTCCCTTTACTTTCGGTGGGAAAAGGGGCAAATGTATCAGTTTGAAGTGATGTATCAGAACAGTGAATCTGCCACTCAAACGGTGCAGGCACCCCAAACCGATCCGCGTGGATCAATTGAGATTGCCATCCCTTACGGTACGATCGAGGTGAACAAGGTAGTTGATACAAGCGTTGGTACAAACTTAAACGTATCTCCGGCAGCGTCCACACAGAACCCATCGCTGGTTTTACAAGGTGTTGAAATGACTGCAACCGTACTAGTCCGGAATGGCTTGGAGGCACCCGTTACCTTTCAAGTGGTGCTTCAAGTTCCGGCATCATTTCAAGTGTTACCACATAACCCAGTATGGGATAACGAGGTGAAGGAGGCTGCTTTGAATCCCAGTTCAATCGGAGAGGCGGTCTTATCCTACCGCTCATCAGGAAAATTCACAGTCGAATCAGAGGTTTGGTACAGCCAATTGACCTTAAAAATCCCAGATGAGCCGTTTCCTAAGAACGCCCAAATCCACGGCCACGTATTTTTTGAAAATGCGTCGGGAGATCGGTGGGAACGGAGTGCAACGACACCACTGCGTTCTGCTTCCCTCAATGAGATTGCGGGGCAACTTCGGATTGAGAATATTACCATGCCGACGGGTCCAAGCGGTACGTCCGATCCTCGCCAACGACGGGACACGATTTCCTATCCACGTCCATTCTTAGGAGGACTTGGCAAATGGTTCGGTGCAAAAGCCAGTCCGACGGACGAATATCAACCTGTCGCATATCAAACCGTACACATCCACAATCGAGGGCAGGAAACGGTTCATGCGATTGTCGCATCAATGAATCGCGATACACAGGGCGGGGAACCAGTCCCTTACCTATCTCCTCCAGACGCGGTCAACGCCGGCACGAATCGCAGCCTTGCGTTTGTCAGTTTGACGGGAGAAAGTACCACCCCCGTTCCTCTGCCCATCTATCTCAATCCACTGTCCCAACAGCATCGGGATTTCACTGGGGCGGGGCAATATGAGCGTGCGATCGAAGTGAAAATTTGGGGAAGTAACGCAACCGCTCTCCATGCCACGCGACCGCTGTTGATTGTGACACCCAATCTCCACGCGCTGCTTGTCACGAGCCTTGTAACCATTGTGACAGGAGTAGGAATTGGATTGCTACTCTGTTTTAGCCAACAACTATTTACCCGTTTTTCAACTAAGCAGCTGATCCTCATCTCTCTGTTTGGTACAACGATATTTATTGCCGTCAACGTTCCATCAACCCTGCTGACCAACCTGATCTCTGCGTTACTTGGTCCCATTTCATCTCTGATCACGGGTCTCATCAACGAGATGCTATATTATGCCTTGCTGACATCGCTGCTGATCCTCATCCCAAAATTTGGGGTGATTACGCTCGTTACCGCAGTTAGACTCCTGTTGGGAGGCATCACACTGGGGCTACTCACACCTACCATACTGCTTCATGCTGTCACCGCTGTACTGCTGCTTGAATTCGGTTTCCAGATAGCGCGAAAAATTACTTTGGATTCCGGTGCAATTGGAGAGGCGAATCTGTTGATCTTGGCGTTAATCTTCGGCTTATGCGATGCATTCACTGTTTACATTGACTTCCAACTGAGCATGACACTCTACCGTCTCTTTTACGCGGATTGGTATATCCTAACGCGGATTTTGGTTGATGGTTTTACTTATACATTTATTGGTGTCCTTCTAGGTAAGCGATTGGGTGCAGGGTTGTGGCGGGTTGCGGAATGATAGCAGGGTTTCCCTGAGCAGCTTGAAAATCTTAATACACTTTTATGGAGGTATTTTATGAAAATCCAAAAATTACGATTGAGCATATTTCTCGGTCTACTGATTTACCTTTTCGCCCCAATCTTCGCTGTGGCGAAATCCCTCAAGGGATCTGTTATCTTTACACGGGGTGGTATCGTGGTTGAATTAGAAGGACGTCTCAAAGAGATCAATCAACCCGATCCGTTACACCCATTACCAAGCTTAATTATACGCGAGGACTCCGAACCTGCGGAAGAAATCTTCCCTTCTTGGATTGATGACCAACGCGCCCTTGCAACTTACGATTGGAAACCTCAAACGCACTACCAGATCGCGCTCCGATGGACTGATGGCAATCTATTTGAGACAGACACCACCGCACCGCTCAAACCCCTCCCTTACCGCATCCACACCGTCGAATTAGAGGAGCCGTTGTCGCTGCTGGCAAACCTACAACGTCCGGCGACACCGACGACGATTGCCTTTTCCTCCGATGGTGAACAACTCGCAATTGGGACAGATGCCGGACATCTGACAATCATCAATCCGCTCACAGGGGATCGAATCTGGAAAACACGCATTTCCGAAGGGTACGCCAAACACGCAGCCTTCAGTCCAGATGGTAGGCATTTCTACATCGGTGAGCAATCCCCTGATGGCTTCATCTATGCCTACGATCTGTCAACGACCAAGCCCACGCTGTTATGGAAATACCGCACCGCGAATGATATCGATACCTCAACCCCACAGAATCCGGACGATGTATACGCATGGGTACAGTATCCGGGCCCCTATCGGATCTCAACAACGAAGGGGAGTGATTTACTTGTGATAGGGAATCACTCGTGGACTAAGGAGGGTGTAGGATTAAAAAAGGCGCAACTCTACCGTTTCGATGGAGAAACAGGAACGCTCAAATGGAAGTGGCCCCCCGATCAACCCCTTCTGATGACGATCAGTTGGTTTGATTATAGCCGTGATGGGAAAATAGTTGCGTTGCTCGCTTATAAAAGAGGTGGTGAAGAGATAGGAGATTTCAAATCCGGCACGTTATATGTCATTAACGGCGAGACGGGTGAAACGGCGTGGGAGTATACCTTTGACCCCCTCAAGCCATACTTTGAGGAGATAACGTTCTGGCGTGGGTTGAGTGTCTCACCCGATGGTAGGTTCATCAATGTCACAACAGATGACGGGCGGGCATTCATTTTCAATACGGCACCGAAGCGAGAAGGAACTAAACCGCTGTGGGAAACGAATCTCACGACACCGCTTGAGGTCAGCGGCATCCCAATCATCGCCACCAACGGAACAATCGCCGCCACCAACGATTTCGCGCTCTTCGTGACAGGCGACACTTTTATCCCTTACCATTTACAGAAAGGCGCGCAACAACCGTCCTCCGCTCATCCGAATGGGATGACCTTGTTTGCTCATGGGTGGTCTGGGGAGAAGGTGTGGCAGTGGACGCTGGAAAATATGCCGCAAGGCTTGCAGGTTGATGGGATCGGACGATATGCCGTTATCAGCGTGTCCAAGCGAGGGGGAAATGTTGAGGAGCAACTTCACGGCGTCTCTGTCTTTGATCTCACTGCGGAGGGGGGTAGTCTTTCTAAGTATCTCTATACCTATCGCACGGAGGGTCAGCTCCCCTACGATACCATCGCTATCAGTGCGGACGGACGGTTCATCGCCATCATCGAGACGCCAATTACGCTACCTGATGAGACTGTGCGAGGCAAAAATCGGGTGCATATTATTCGATAGAACTCCTCACTAACTTCGGTACTTTGCTTTAAAATATGAACCAAGTCACCGTTGAACGCCGTCAGTCCAGTTAGCAATCTCGCTCTAAGGCGATGGCAGCCCATGAGCGAATGTACTGATTCTCATCCTGCAACGCTCTTTGCAGCACGGGAGTAAGGTGAGGCAGTTGTCCCATCTTTGCTAATGCAATCATAGCATTTTCCCGCAACGGCGCATCCGAGAGGGACCAACGCGATACCGGTCTGTCATCCCCCAAAGCCTCAATCAGTGCTGGCACAGCCGACCGAGCCGATGGACCGATATTCCCCAGTGTATCCGCTGCATTCCGACGAACCCACTCAGAATCATCCTTCAGAGCCTTGACTAATGCGGGCACGGCACTGTGTGCAGGTTCACCCATACACCCCAACGCGGCAGCAGCGGCTGCACGGGTCCACCAATCTGTATCGCCCAGCACTTGAGTCAGGGCAGGCACGGCAGACTCACCTACCGCAGCCAGTCCATAGATGGAATCGAGTTGGCTCGGATTGGTGAAGTCCCCGCGGTCTAAGTTTCGATTCCAAGCCACCTTCGACTCTTGCCGTAGTGCCTCTATCAATGTCGGTATCGCGGGTTCGCCAATGCTCCCCAACGCATACGCCGCATCGAGACGCGTCGCCTCATTTTCATCGTTTAGTCCATCCTGCAAGGCACACATCAATTTTGACACATCATTGAGAGTTGATGCTGTCAGATTTATCTCCCCGTTTTGCCCTCCGTGATACCATTTCCAAAGGTGCTCCCATATCCCTTGATGTTCAACAGGAGCGGTCTGATTCATCTCCCAATTTGGATTTTCCGCATTCCATGAGGGTTGTTGGGGCTCCGCTGTACGGCAAAAGAGAAACTTCAGCATGAACCGAACCTTGTCGCTTCGATTCTCCGTTGCTCGATGCCAAAGTTCATAATGCACGATTGTCACCGTGCCCGCTTCACCGCAAAGAGATAACCCGGTATCCTCCGATGGGGTCATATAGTATTGTGTCGCGGGCTGAATCGCTGTGGGGCCCATATCTTCAGTGACATCCTGCGGATAATAAAAAGCCATCGCTAATCGTGTCCGGTGGTATCGCACATTCCCGCCAAGCGGATAGTCCTTATGCCAGTCTTGTGCCTTGCTTCCCGGTGGATGGTAGTGGCAGGCACGGTGTTGGTTCATGACGTAGTTTTGTCCTAGAATACTGGTGAGTGCGCCATGAACTGCTGGATCGTCGAAAACCTGCTGGAGCATGGGAACCTTGGGAAGCAGCAGATTATTCCCCAAATTCTCCCCTTTTTCAACTAGTCCTAGCGTTTGCTGGAAAACAGATTTGTGAAAGTCAGGAGAGAGTGCTGGTTTCACCACCATATATCCGTTGATGATAAAATCCCGCATCGCATCATCGCTCAGGAGATACCGTTTGTCAATCATGTTTTTTCCTTTCCGTTAAGCCCGGCTGTTGCCTTCTATGATAACCCAAGTTGCTAGAGCGTGTTGACATTTGTAAAGCTATCTACAATCGTAGGGGCGAGGTTTCCTCGCCCATTGACCAATACGAGTTGGAAATCCCGAACTATATAGGTTGAATTGATTGTAGATTGTAGGTCGAGATTCATATCTCGACACTGAAACGTCGATTTTGGAAAATCGACCTACAGAAGCCCGACATCGTCCTTGGTCTCGGAACGGCCTGACGTGTAAACAAAGGGTTGGGAGATCCAACCTCTACGAAGGATCACGCGTTTGTGCACCGCCTTGATCGTCTGATTGCGATGAAATATCAACAGAGCCTAATCCACTGTCGGGCAAATTATGCTTGTGTATATTGATTGAAAGCAAACGATAACATCTATAATAATTGCAAAACTTATCTGACTGAGCACTAGTAACTTACCTTACAATAGATGAATCAACTGATAACATACTTACGCAGTCAAACTTAAAAGGTAGCTCATGTTAAGAAAGCATGCAACAGAAACCGTAGGGGCGGGGTGCCCCCGCCCCGATTTATCGGGGTTGGGCAACCCAACCCCTACAAAAACTCGGTTTCTCTAAAGCCCCAGCTTTGCACTTTCTTTTTATATGAGCCAAGGAGGTATATTGATGACCGCCTCAACGAAATGCAATAAAGAGAGACTCTATCATTAACGCAGATGGCGGATTGCGTTAAGATTTTTTCGCATGTCTTATAGCATGATCTGTGACAATGCCTAGGCCAGTGGAGCCCTACAACGACTACAATTACACTCCATTCCATTACAATTCTTCAATCGGATCCGGAGGCAGAACGGGATAATGCTCATTTTCATAAGCCTCCACCAGCGTGACAAGCATATCAAGTTTATCTCCCTCCGGCGAGCCGTCTTGAACTCCAGAGTTGTTCTATATCCTTCAGCGCAGCTTCATAGTCTGCTTCGGTTTTGATCTGTTGAACTTCCATTTCTATTCTTCAAAAGTGCTATGTATCAGATTCGCTAATCTTATTATAGATATCAGACCCCATGGAGACCAATTTCTCGCGGATTTCGGGCCAATCCTCCCTGTTGTTTTTGCCTTTGTCAAGCACGGGAAATTGTACTTTTATCTCCTTGGGCGAATCCCTATATTCATAGTCATAGTCTGGTTTTGGAAATAACGCCATAATCTTATCCCTATGTTCCGGGGACTGAAAGTACAATTGAATATAGCAGCGTTGCTTAATAAAATAAAGGCACACCCCAACGTTATGGATATCCTTACGTATCCAATCTTCGTTCCGAATAGGGACAGGTTTTCCAGCAAATAATCCGTTTCCCTCGCGAAGCCCAAAATTCGCTATGGCCATGTACCGCTGACCCTTTAGGCTGCGAAGGAAGAGACACTTGTACTTTGCGAACTGGAGCGCAAACATTACCACTGTGATATAATAGGGATATGTGCCAACAGAAATTGCTCTACTTCGTTTTATCTGGCTCATGGCCGCATAATTCCTTCGTCTTTTCTACAAGGAGATCCACGAGAAAATCGTCCGGCTCACTTACTAGTTGATTCCATGCCTCCGGCAAGGTTGCCGCTTCTTTTGATTTTGTTCGTAAAGACTTCTGCGTTTCGGACAGCTTGCCCAGATCTCACATTTTCTTTGCCGAGAAGCTCACCAATTTTTGGGCAATCTCCTCCTTGTCCTGGTATTAAGTTCCACAGTAGCTGAATTTTCTCTGCTCCCAACTTACCGCTCGAAGCGGCAGATAAAACCACCAAGTTGCACCGTTGGTCAGTGCTGCAACTTTCAACACCCTGCCTAAAAGCGTAATCCAGAAGTTGTTCTTGGTGTCTTTCCAGCGGTTCTCCCCCTTTTTTTACTTCAATGAATACCTTGGTGTGGTTGCTAATCAATAAAGCATAGTCCACCCATCTGTTTTCTACAGAATACTCAGGCCTCACTTCACGGAGATTATACGTGCTCCAACTCAATGCCTCTAATATTCTTAGAATAACACCTGCTTATATCCGCTTCGCTCAAACGAGTCTAAGCTTTCATCTGACTGCCATCTTCTATAACCTTCACCAATTTATCAGACATTTTTTACCTCCATGGTTAAAATCCAGCATACATGTTTTATCTGCTGTGGCACTGAAAAGGTGCGGCGTTCCAACTTTGTTTCAGGTCAAGTCCGTGCCCGAGGCTAAACGTTTATCGCTGTAGGGTGCCGTAACCGAATCCGCCCAGATTGATAGACAACAATCCGCGGCGGTGTCCAATCGATCTCCGTGTTGAGGAGATCTTGCAAGTCAGCGATTACCTCTGCAGGTGGACGACTTCCCGGACGCAAGTGGAGAATTCCGGTAATGGGTTGTCCTCGGTGGACTGCCAACCTTCCAAAATCGGAATCGTGCGTCAACACAAATCGGTTCATCGCATGTGCTTGGCGTAGGATGTCTCGGTCTTCATACCTGTGCCAACCTTCTTCACGTGCGGATACCACATCAATACCTTGCGCTCGCAAAAACTGAATGACGGGAACTGCAATGTTCATGTCAGCGACAAGTGGGGGAAGCATTATTAAACTCTGTCACGGGTCATTGGAAGATCAATTATTACTTCATCACGGAGTGCCCGTGAAGCATACATGAGCACCAATTGAATGTTTTCCTCGTTCAGCTCAGGGTAGGCTTCAATAATCTCTGCGTGGGACATACCGCTAGCGAGCAACCCCAACACATGCTCTACGCTAAGGCGCGTACCATCAATAATCGGCTTCCCACCAAGAATTTCTGGATTGACAACAATGCGGCTCATCACTACACCTCTCTTGAAAAATTTTAGGCTCCGATTTATACTCCTAATAATAACACAGATTGGTATCAAACGTCAGATATTTTCGGCACCTGCTAGGTAAGTTCAACTTTTCGCAGTCGCTCCCAGCCACAGGGTAAAGGTTGCACCGCCCTGATCAGGTTGAGCGTCCTCAAGGCGAATATCTCCACCGAGATCGGTCATCACTTTCTTAACGATTGCCAATCCGAGCCCCATACCATCCCGCTTGGTAGAGACGTGCGGAGTGAACAACTTCGGTCGAACTTCGGGAGAAACCCCCGGGCCAGTATCAGTGAATTGCACGAAGACTTTGGATTGATCGGTTGATACATAAGCACGAATTGTTAAGCACCCTTTCTTCTCTCCTGCCTCCGACATCGATTCGAGGGCGTTATTGATTAGATTCAGGAATGCGCGCTTGAGGTGATCTGCATCCGCGCTGACGAGGGGAATATCGGCAGGGAAGTCGATTTGACAATTGATATGGTCGGGAAATTTGTCGAAGAGCCCTAACGTCGTATCGAGCGTTTCACGCAAGTTGACGGGAGAGAGCTCCGGGGCGGGCATCTGGGCGAGGACGGAAAACTCATCGAGTAAGCGGCGCAACCCCTCAACTTCAGTAATGATGGTTTGGGTGCAGCGTTCCAAAAGTTCGGAGAGATCGTCAGGATTATTGCGGTAGCGACGTTGCAGACGCTGCGCCGACAACTGAATCGGCGTCAGCGGATTCTTAATCTCATGCGCCAATTTCTGTGCGATATCTTGCCACGCCGCAATTTTTTCGGCACGCCTTAACTCCTCAGTGCGCGTCTTTAGGTCGGAGACCATCCGGTTGAAAGCACCGGCTAAGAGAGCGAACTCATCATCAGTCTGCACCGCCACCTGATAGTCGAGATTCCCATTGGAGATCTGCTCCGTGCCAGCGACAAGTGAACGAATCGGCGTGTTAATTCCTTTCGCGAGGATCCTGCTGACAAAAAAGGCAATGACGACGATCAGTGCCGCTGTGATCAGTAGAGCGATAACAGTTGTGCGGCTTTCCGTTCGGCGATATGCGGTCCCTTCCGCATCAATATTCGTTTCCAGACGGTTCAACTTGTTTTGGATGGCTGACATCTGGGCTTGCATCTGGGCGGGCGTCAATGCCATCGATTTCCCGACGACCATCGCCCCTAAGCGTTTACTCCCATCCTCTGAGAAGATTGGCACGCCACATATCAAGAAACCTTGGTCTGCCAATTCGTGCGAGATAGTGGGAGCATCGGGTAACGCCTCCAACGGCGGTAAAAAAATGGTAAGTGTTTCGGAGGGGTGATTCGGGTTAGTGCTAAAGACAAGATGTCCGTCCCAATCGTAGATGGCGATGAGGTAATCGCCGTAGGTGTCCGCGAGTTCGGTGGCCCGTATCTCGACAGCCTTGGAGTCAAAATCATCCAATACAGCAACCAAGTCCTCATCAACTGCCAAAAGTTCAGCGGTGTTTGTCAAGGGTAGGTTTTCATAGAGTTCAAGCGTATGTGCAAGCTCACTGGCGTCCCCAATGATTGCTGCAGAATTCGTAAGCGTCAATGCAATCTGATGGTTTGCCCAACGTTCCACGCTCCGACTAATGAGGTGGTAGGAGACGAGGACGAGGACAACAGTGGGTAGCAGTGCCATTCCCACAAAAAGAATCATCAGCTTGCGTTGAAACTTCAGGCGATTCATGACCATAGGACGTGAGGACAGTTTACACGCATCTTGGTATCAGAATTCGTTCCGTAATCGCTGCAAGATGTGTGAAGGCAGCGCAGGTAGATCCGCCGTAGCAACGCCATCGTCCACCTGTGCGGTCGTCATCATGCCAGGGACAACCGCGCTGACGGCTGGATGGGCAAGGATAAATTTGAGGGCGGCTTGCGGAAGGGTCTTCGTTGCATCACCGACAATTTCTTTGACGGTTTCTACCTGTTGCAAGTCGTTGCGAAGCTGCTCAGAGGACCAAGTTTTGCGATAGTCGTTGTCCGCAAACTTCGTGTCCAGTGTTAGTTGTCCAGACAACAACCCCGATGCGAGCGGTTGTCGGACGATGATGCCCACACCCTTGGATTGTGCTGCCGGTAGCACCGTTTCAGCCATAGACTGATTCAGAATGTTGTAGGTCAACATCATCGTGGAGATGCCGGTCTCTTCAATCGCTTTCAGTGCTTGCGCCTCGCTACCGAGAGCCATTCCGTAAAAACGTATCTTCCCCTCAGCTTTGAGTTGTTCCATTGTCTCAAAGGCTTCGTCCCACTGTTCAGGAGTTGGAGGCGCGTGGAATTGGTAGGTGTCTATCGCTTCGCGTCCCAATCGCTGTAAACTCCCCTCCACGGAGGTGCGAATGTAGTCACGAGAAGCGTTATACGACGGCCGTTGTTCCCACCCCTGACTCACCCAACCATCGGAGTCTATTTCATAGCCAACCTTCGTGGCAATGACCACTGCGTCTTGTATGTTAGCGAAAGCCTGCCCAAGCAGCCGTTCTGAGCGACCACCACCGTACTGATCGGCGGTATCGTACAGCGTAACTCCCTGTTCATACGCATACTGAAGCAGACGGATTGCCACTGCCTCGTCTATATCGCCCCATTCTCGTCCGCCGAGCTCCCACGTTCCCATGCCGATTTCAGAGACGGTCAAGCCTGTCGTTCCCAATGCACGATATTGCATTGCTGCTCCTCCGATTAGTAACTCGTCAGATAGCCCGCCGCTCAATTTTGTGGAACTGACCGACAGGCTATCCATCAAACTAAGGTTGACTAATTGCTAGCCAATCAAACCTGCGTCTTTTAATGTTTGACGCAGTGTCTCTTGATTAGCGGGTGTGAGTGGCGCAAGTGGCAGCCGCAGCTTACCGTTGAGTTTGCCCATCAGCATGAGGGCAGTTTTCGCGGGGATGGGATTGGTCTCAATAAAGAGGTCTACCGCCAACTGCATAGTTTTGTAGTGGAGTTTTCGAGCGAGTTCGATATTACCCGCTTTGAAGGCGTTGCACGTCTCAGCGATATCAGCGGGATCCACATTCGCAACAACCGAAATCACGCCCTTTCCACCGACAGAGAGGATCGGCAAGGTATTGATGTCATCGCCCGAAAGCACGACAAAATCGTCAGGGCACATCGACACCAATTCACTGGAGCGCTTGAGTTCGCCGGTCGCCTCTTTGAGTCCGACGATATTCGGGTGTTCAGCAAGTCGAGCGACAGTATCCGAAAGAATGTCTGTCCCACAACGAGGGGGAACGTTGTAGATGATAATCGGGATGTCAACGCTGTCGGCAATTTTCATGTAATGCGCGTACAATCCCTGTTGGTTAGGTTTGTTATAGTACGGCGTTACAATAAGCGCAGCATCGGCACCGGCGGCTTTTGCGTGCTCCGTTGCGCGCAGGGTTCGCGCCGTTGAATTGGAGCCTGTTCCTGCAATGATTGGTACGCGACCATTAACCGTCTCAACCGTGAGTTCTATCACACGGTCATGCTCCTCCTCTGAAAGGGAGGGCGATTCACCGGTCGTGCCGCAGGGAACGATGCCGTGTGTGCCCCCATCGATCTGGAATTCGATTAACTCTTTAAGTTTGGCTTCATCAAGGGATTCATCATCTTTGAATGGTGTCACGAGTGCGACAAACGATCCTTCAAACATTTTTTGCCTCCTTACAGTCAAGATAGTGTTTTGGTGAGTGAATCGTACTAACCTGTCGGGTTTTTCAGTATTGACCTTCAAACAACTCGGTATTTAGATTGGGCTTATTTTAACCCATCCCAGTCATTGTGTCAATCTCAATGTTGGTTTGGTTCCCAATCTATCCGATGATTACCTTACTTTCTCAATCCTACACTATTTTGGACTATCCATTGTCCTATTTCTTTTCTATATATTGCCCATCCAGATACCCAATCCCCCCAAGTTCTGTTGGGACATGAATGAAAGTAACCGTATCCGCAGCGAGTCCTCGCTCAATCGCCGGCGCGAGTTGGTCGGGATGCTCAATATATACCCCTTTTCCGCCAAGTGCTTCAGCGACACGATCAAAGCGAATTTCGCCGAACACCGTCCCCATGCGACGCTCTGGCGAGCGGGAATCTGCCTCTATCCCCCACGCGCTGTCGTGCGCGACAACAGCAACGTACGGCGTATTGAATCGCAACGCTGTCTCGATCTCCGTAATCGTAAAGCCCGCGGAGCCATCTCCACTCAGGAGCAGAACCGGTTTGTCGGGTCTTGCCAACTTTGCAGCAACTGCACCCGGTACACCCCAACCAACAATACCACTGGCCCCGCAGGTGAACCAGTGCGCCGGGTGGCGGTTCCAAAGGGTCATGTGCGCCCAGCGTCCGATGTTTCCACCATCGAGCAGAAAGGTCATGTCCTGATCCAAAAACGGTTGAATCTCCCGGCAGATTCGTATTGAAGCAAGCGGGGTTACGTCCTCACGCCCTCGTGTCGCCCACTTTGCCAGCAATGCCTCGCGGCTGTGACGTACCTTTGCCAGCCACGCTTGATGGTTCCACTGACGGCTTTTTCCTACATCGTTCATTCCTTCAAGGACAGATCGCGGATCGCCGACAATCCCAATCTCCGGTTCAATCGTCTTTGATAGCTCATTCGGATCGACATCAACACGGATAAAACGGACTGACTCAGAGAAGACAGGAGGACGACCAAATCCCAGACGGTAGTCAATCCCTGCACCCAACATCAACGCGACATCAACCTCCACGAGGTTGGCAAATGCGCCGTTGGTTTCGCCGCCGAAGGTTGTACCGACATACGCCTCCAATGGTGTCTCAATGCACCCCCGCGACCACATATTTGAAAAAATCGGGATATGTGTTAAATCAGCGAATTGGGCAAGAGCATCGCCGGCATCGGCGTAAAATGCTCCATTGCCGACAATGATGGCGGGGCGTTCTGCATCACACAACTGTTCAACGGCATCACGAATTAGGTCTGGATCGCCAGCAGCTTGGGGGTTGACGTGGGTGATGGTGGGTGGAGCCCCCTGCAAGCGGGCAAGGGCTAAATCCGGCATCTGTGCGCTAAAAACATCGCTAGGTATCGTCAGGTGCACAGGTCCCGGACGTCCGGCGAATGATGCCCCCAGTGCATTGGTAAATTCATGTTCCAAGACCTCAACATGGTCGACAAACCGGGCATATTTACAAACTGGTGCCGCCATACCCACCTGATCCAGCTCTTGGAAATGTCCCATACCGCGTGTGTCCGTGGTGGCACATCCACTAATGAGGAGCATCGGGCCGCCATCCCAGAAGGCGTTGGCAAGTCCGGTGAGAGTGTTCGTGTGTCCCGGTCCCGCACTCACAGCAACCACTCCAATCCGTTTGGTCATCCGTCCCCATGTATCTGCCATATACGCAGCAGATTGCTCGTTCCGCACGTCAATCACTGGCATCTGCAAATTAACACATGCGTCAAGAAACGGTTTAAGTCCATTACCGCAGAGCGCGAAAACATATTCCACGCCGCGCCGTTGAAGTGTTTTAACCAACCAGTGTGCGCCGTTCATATAATGCCTCCTGACAATCCTTCCAGAAAAGTTAGCGTTCAAAAGTTTTAGCACTGCGCTTCATTGTGCTCCCCACGAAACGCCTCAACCTGCGCCGCAGTTGGCATAGATGGGGCTGCGCCGAGCACGGTAACGGCTAATGCGCCCGCGGCGTTGGCAAATGCAATCGCATCAACAAGGTTTTCACCCCGCGCGAGCCCCGTTGCGAGTGCACCACAAAAGGCATCCCCCGCCGCGGTCGTATCAACCACCTCGACGGTATATGCTGACACCTGTTCTGTCAGATCAGGTGTCAGCAATAATGCCCCTCGCTCACCGAGCGTCAAAATCACAGCAGAAAGCCCTTTGCCCAACAGCACTTTGGCAGCGCGTTCTGCCTCCATCGCAGTAGAAACCCTGACGCCTGACAGTGATTCGGTCTCCACTTCGTTGGGAGTAAGAATATCCACCTGCGCCAAAAAGTCGTCCGGTAATTCTTGTGCCGGAGCGGGGTTAAGCACCACCATTGCACCGTTGGATTTTGCGATCTCTGCGGCGCGTTGAGAAGCGGCAATCGGTACTTCCAACTGTAAAAGAAGTACATCCGCTGCGGCGATAGACTCTGAAGCCCGTTCTATATCTTCAACGCTCAAACGCATATTCGCCTGTGGAACAAGCACGATACTGTTATCTCCATCAGCGTCAATCAATATCGACGCAACCCCTGTTCCAACCTCCGCGTCTCGGATGATATAATCTGTGCGGATACCTTCCTCGATATGAGCAGCCATTAACGTATCTCCAAAAAGATCCGTTCCGAGCCTGCCGATCATTGTCACATTTGCCTCTAAGCGTGCGACAGCAATCGCCTGATTGCTCCCTTTCCCCCCAATAAACATGCCGAATTCTTCCCCCATGAGAGTTTCGCCTTTTTGTGGACGACGTCCCGCTTTGGCCACGAGGTCCATATTGAAACTGCCTACAACCACAACTTTCGGATCTTGTTTGTTCATCCCTACTCCCCCATTAACGGCACGTCTAACCGTGTGATGATGAAATTGAGTAGATTATAGTCTGACAGATTCCGTTTGTCAACAACCTTAGCCTGTTTCCGGCCAGATCTGCGGACGCAATACATTACATTCCTGTGATATACGCTACGAAAAAACGCTTGTCGCACATGACCGAATTATGATAAAATGAAACCATAGTTAAACGTTGCAGATATGGAATTTGGAGGCCATTATAATGAATCTTATCGTTATTGTATTAGATAGTTTCCGTCAAGATCACGTCAGCACTTATCACAAAGGCATCCCTGCATTTGAAGGCATCCCACCGTGTCAAACCCCCAACATCGATCAATTTGCGGAGGAGTGCATCGTTTTTGAGAACGCCTACCCGGAAGCCTTACCCACAATCCCAATCCGCACTCAGCTGATGACGGGACAGCGGACGCTGCCGTATCGCCCTTGGCAACCGTTGACTCCGGAAGATGTGGCAATCGCACAGATCTTGAGCCGAGAGGGATACATCTCCGGACTCATTTCAGATACCTATCACTACCGCGCACCGAGAATGAACTTCCACCGCGACTTTCATGCTTACCGTTGGATTCGTGGACAGGAGTATGATCCGTATGTGTCCGCCCCTCTGAAACGGGACATCAACGACTATCTTAACGAAAATTTTCCCGAGGAGTGGCGCAATCGAATCAGTCAGTTTCTGGCGAACACCGATCAGTTCGCAGGGCCCGAGGATTGGTTTGCCCATAAGGTGGTGGATGAAGCCGTTGAGTGGCTTGAGGATAACCGTCCGCATGAGAAAATCTTCCTCTGGATCGACTCCTTTGACCCACACGAGCCGTGGGATCCGCCGGAGCCGTGGGACGCCTATACCAATTCGGACTATAGTGGACCCCGTATCGTTATGCCGATGGGCGGCATGGCAAGTGATTGGGCGAGTGATGCCGAGATTAAGCATATTCAGGGGCTTTATGCCGGCGAGGCGGCTTTTGTGGATTATTGTCTGGGTAAACTCTTTGACCAGTTGAAACAGCTCGAGTATTACGACGATTCGTTAATCTTTCTGCTCGCAGACCACGGACACCCCCTCGGTGATCACGGGAAGTTCCTCAAGGGCGCAGATCGGATGTACAATGAACTTCTCAAGATCCCCTTTATGGTGCGTTTACCGAAGGGCGAAGGGGCGCGCCGCACCTGTGCAATCATACAATTCCAAGATTTCCTTCCGACGGTGCTTGAAGCACTCGGATTGGGAAATAACATCTCGTCGATGCATGGTGACAGCTTCCTCAGTGTCCTCAAGGGGAACAGCGACTCGCATCGTGACACGGTTATTACGGGATACCACGAAGGCGCGGATCGGTGTATTCGGGATGCAACATGGAGCTATATCCAGCGTCCCGAAGGCGAGCCTGACGAACTCTACAACCTGCTTGAAGATCCACGTGAACGGAACAATCTCATCGACCAGCAGCCAAATGAGGCTATCCGTCTGGCGTCACAATTCGGGAATTACTTCTGGCGACATGGGAGCGCAGCAGCTGTCAAGGGGATTCAGGGTAAGTACGAATTGGCTTCCGGACGGGTAGAATAAGAAAACGCTTTCAATTCCTAGAGACGTAGGAAGGGGCATCTTGCAGTTTGCGTCTAACTCCAACATTCCAACACCGCCATTTTATGGCGCAAAGATCGTCACCGATATCTCGTTAGAACAGGTCTACAACTATATCAACCCTGTAGTCCTGTTCCGTGTTCAGTGGGGGTATCGCCGTCAGCAAGGTATGTTGCAGCATGAATATGATCGCTTCATCGAGCGGGAAGTTGTGCCGATATACCAACATTATAAGCAGCTCTGCATAGATAACAGCTGGCTGCGTCCATTGGTGGTGTACGGCTATTTTCATGCCCAGTCGGAGGGTGATGACCTCATCATCTACCATGCCGATGCCCAGACCGAATGGGTCCGTTTCACCTTCCCTCGTCAGACACACACCGAAGAACGACGCTGTATCACCGATTATTTTGCTGGCGTTGATTCTATTCAGATGGATGTTGTGGCATTTCAGCTTGTCACGGTTGGCTCCACAATTACAGAAGCTATGGAACAGGCGAGGGCAGAAGACAATGAAGGGAGATATTTACATCTACGCGGGCTGGCTATTGAGACAACCGAGGCACTGGAAGAGTATGCCCACAGACAGATCCGCCTCGAACTGGACATCGCTGCAGAAGATAGCCCATACGTCCTGGACCTGTTTCACGGGAGCTATCAAGGGGCACGTTTTCGATTCGGCGATGCTGCCTGTCCAGATTTAGCAGCACTCGTTAAGCTACGACGACTGCTTGAACCGGAACGGATTGGTGTGGAACTTTCAGAGGAACTTCAACTAACGCCGAAGGGTTCGGTCGCCGCAATTATTGTGCCTCACCCGGAGGCGAGAATATTCAACGTTAAGTCATCTTGACCTCAAAGCCCGTACTCAAAAGAACGGAAAAATCATGAGAACATCTCACAGATACTTAGATCCTACAGCACTTTCCCGACTCGGCGGCATGGAACTAGTCGCTCGTCTTGTTGTGGAGGGTTTTATCACAGGACGGCACAAAAGTCCATACCAGGGCTTCAGCGTTGAATTCGCAGAGCATCGGCAATATATGCCTGGCGACGCCATCCGTTATATCGATTGGAAGGTGTACGGCAAATCAGATCGTTACTACATCAAAAAGTTTGAGGAAGAAACCAATCTTCGCGCCTATATCCTGCTCGATGCTAGCGGATCGATGAACTACAAATATGATGATAATGCCATTACCAAGTTTGAATACGCCTGTTATCTAGCTGCATCGCTGACGTACCTCATGCTCAAGCAGCGGGACTCCGCAGGTTTAGCGGTTTTTGACACACATATCAGGGACTACATCCCGCCGCGTGGTGCTGCAACCCACCTGCACGCTATTATGTCCACCTTAGAAAGCATTCAGCCGGGCGAAGAAACGAGCATCAGTGCCACTTTTAACGAACTTGCCAAACGGATTATTCGTCGTGGATTAGTCATCGTGATTTCTGACCTCTTGGACCAGCCGTCAGAAGTCCTCTCCGCCCTCAAACATTTTCGCCACCGCAAACACGAAGTCATCGTGTTTCACCTACTTGACAGAGCGGAGATGACATTCCCGTTTGAGGGGCCGGTTGTTTTTCGTGATATGGAGACGGATGGAACCCTCTCAACGCAAGCAGAGGCACTCAAGGCTGGCTATCTGGAACAATTGAATGAGTTTATTCAAGCCTACCGGCGGGGGTGTGGTGCCAGTCTGATTGACTACGTACAGATCGACACGGCAACGCCGTTTGATTACGCGCTGTCGTCCTATCTTTCACGACGAAGGTAAAAGAGCTAGATACAATGGAAAAGATATCGCAACCCCAACACATTGAGGATTCAGAGCAACTTGAGGAAGTAATGGCTACACCTACGCCAGAGGTCGTTGAGGCGATGGAGGAAATAGGGGGCGACCTGCTCATACTCGGCGTGGGTGGCAAGATGGGACCGACGCTGGCAAAACTGGCAAAACGCGCCATTGACGAATCAGACTCAGAGCAGAGAGTAATCACCGTGTCCCGTTTCTCATCGCCCGGCTTACAGGAAGATCTGAATCGGGCAGGGATTGAAACTATTTCGTGTGACCTACTTAACGAAACTGAATTGCAAGGGTTACCCGATGTCCCTAATGTGATTTTCATGGCAGGCAGAAAGTTTGGTGCCACAGGGAATGAGGCCCTGACGTGGGCGATGAATACCTATCTGCCCGGACGGGTTGCCGAAAAATATCGGAAGTCCCGTATCATCGTCTTTTCGACAGGAAACGTCTATCCACTAACACCTATTTCCCACGGCGGCGCAACAGAGACACACCCTGTGGCTCCAATCGGCGAATACGCGCAGTCCTGCCTTGGTCGTGAGCGGGTGTTTGAGCACACCTCAAATCAATTTGGCACACCTCTCGTAATCCTCCGTTTGAACTACGCCATTGATTTACGGTACGGTATCCTGCTGGACATCGCAGAAAAGGTTTATTATGAGCAGCCTATAGATCTGACGATGGGGGCCGCCAACGTCATCTGGCAAGGAGACGCAAATGCAGTCGTACTGCGTGCCTTCATGCACTGCCAAAGTCCACCGATGCTTCTTAATCTCACAGGTCCAGAAGTCGTTTCGATTCGCTGGCTTGCCATGCGGTTCGGTGAAATTTTCGGGAAAGTACCCGCATTTGAAGGAATAGAGGCGGAAACCGCACTCTTGAGTAACGCTGCTCGCTGTCATCAGCTTTTCGGTTATCCGCGAGTTTCACTGGAACAGATGGTGCAATGGGTAGCGCATTGGGTAGAAATTGGCGGGACAACCTTGGGGAAACCAACAAAATTTGAAGTGCGGGATGGCAAGTTTTGAGTTTCAGAACGCCTTACTTGAGGATCGACATCTTCCGTGTCGCCGTGAAATCTCCTGCTGTGAGCGTGTAAAAATAAAGACCACTGGCGATGGACTCACCCAATTGATTGCGTCCGTCCCAATACGCTGCACGGCTCCGAGCAACGTAGAATCCTGCCGCCTGATGCCCCAAATCTAATTGACGCACCATCGCACCTGTTGCGTTGTAAATCGTGAGTGTCACATCGGAGGCATACGCAAGGTGATACGGTATCCACGTCTCTGGATTGAACGGATTCGGATAATTGGGCAACAGTCCTGTTTCTTTCGGTATTAAAGCAGCGAGGAGCTGCTCAAGGAAGAAAATCCCTCTTCGCAACCTTAAATCCGTGAGATCTAACCCCTGTGCTTGAGTGAACCAACTCCGGACCTCTGCCGCGGTGAGAGCCCCAAATGCTACGGGATGTGCGGAAGGTGCCGCCGCAGCCTCCCCTATCGTCCCAGCAACCGTGACGAGATCTAAGATATTGACCGCCCCATCCCCGTTAAGGTCGGTATCGTTCTGTCCTATCCGTCCAAAGCTTAAGCTAACGTGCATCAAATCTTGGAGGTTTACCACACCATCGCGGTTGACATCTCCGAACACCGTTGGGGGTGGGAGTTCCCACAGGAACAGGGTGCCATCTTCACTCCCGGTTGCCAGCGTCCGTCCATCCGGGCTGAACGCTACCGTACCGATCCAACCCGTATGTCCGGCAAGAGTCTCCTTCTGTTCCCCCGTGGCGACATCCCACAGACGGGTGGTCTCGTCTCTACTTCCACTTGCTAACGTGCGTCCATCCGGACTGAATGCAAGGCTCAAGACATCATGTTTATGCCCGGTGAGAGTACGGATGTGTTCCCCCGTGACGGCATCCCACAGACGGACGGTAGCATCATAACTGCTACTTGCCAGTATCCGTCCATCCGGACTGAACGCTACATCACTGACCCCAGCCGTATGTCCGGCGAGAATCCCCTTCTGTTCGCCTGTTGCAATATCCCAAAAACGAATGATATCATCCTGCCATCCTCCACCACTCGCCAGTGTGCGCCCATCCGGACTGAATGAGACACTATCGACCCTAGACGTATGCCCAGTGAGGATCTGCCTAAATTCCCCCGTGGCGACATCCCACAAACGGATAGTCTCGTCCAAATTTCCACTCGCCAGTATCCGTCCATCCGGACTGAACGCTACATCACTAACACCCGTATTCCCGGTGAGAATTCTTCTCTGTTCACCTGTCACAGCATCCCATAGGCCGATCTCGTTATATTTCACACCTGCTAGAAGGTGTCCAGTCGGGCTAAATGCTACGCTCCAGGCCCAAGACGTATTCACGGTGAAAGTGCGCGTATGTGCACCTGTGACCGCGTTCCACAACCGGATGGTCTCGTCTCTACTGCTAGTTGCTAGGGTACGTCCATCTGGGCTGAATGCTACGCTCCAAATCCAATCCGTATGCCCGGTAAATCTGTGTTTGTGTTCCCTTGCGGGTGGGAGTTCCCACAGGAGCACCGTGCCATCCCCGCTCCCGCTTGCTAATGTCTCCCCATCCGGGCTGAACGCAAGGCTAGTGACACTCCACGTATGCCCCGTGAGTGTTCCCTTAGAGACACCCGTGGCGACATCCCACAGACGGAGGGTATAATCCCATCGCCCCCCGCCACTAGCGAGCGTCCGTCCATCCGGGCTGAACGCAAGGCTCAAGACATCATGCTCATGTGCGATGAGGGTATCCTTGTGTTCACCTGTCATAACATCCCAAAGACGAATCTCTCGACTACTCCCAACTGCTAGCGTTTTCCCATCCGGGCTGAACGCTATACTCCTAATCCAAGGCGCATGCCCGGTGAGGATATTCTTCTGTTCTTTGGTCACAGCCTCCCATAAGCGTACTGTATCGTCACCCGCACTTGCTAGTGTTCTCCCATCCGGGCTGAACGCTATACTCCTGACCCAATCTGTATGCCCGGTGAGGGTATCTTTCTGTTCCCCGGTTACAGCATCCCACAGACGGATGGTCTCGTTCCCACCCACACTGGCAAGCGTCCGTCCATCCGGGCTGAACGCAAGGCTACTAACAGAAGGTGTATCCTTAATTGTCAGCTTATTCTCACCCGTTACAACATCCCACAGACGGATGATCTCATTACTCCCACTTGCCAGCGTGCGTCCATCCGGACTGAACGCGACGCTATTGATCCAATCTGTGTGTCCGGTGAGGGTTTGCTTGTGCTTTCTCGTCATCCCATCCCAAAGATATACCGCACCATTCTCCTCCCCACTTGCCAGTATCTCCCCATTTGGACTGAACGCTACACTCCTTACCCCAGACGCATACCCGGTGATCGTCCCCTTCTGTTCACCCGTTGCGACATCCCACAGACGAATGGTCCCGTCATTACCCTCACTTGCCAGTGTCTCCCCGTCCGGACTGAAGACAACATTTTCGACTAAACCCAGCTGTTCGATTGTCAACCTGTTTTCACCTGTCGCAGCATTCCACAGCCGCACTGTACCATCCCAACTCCCACTTGCCAACGTCTCTCCCTCCGGGCTGAAGGCCACGCTAGTGCCCCTATCTGTATGCTCGGTGAGGGTTCGTTTGCGTTCACCTGTCGCAGCTTCCCATAAAAGGATGGTCTTGTCCCCACTCACACTCGCCAACATCTCGCCATCTGGACTGAACGCGATATTCCAGATCACAGTTGGATGCCCGCTTACCCACTTTTGTTCACCTGTCATAACATCCCATAGTCTCAACCTGCCATTTGAATGTCCACATGCCAGCGTTTCTCCATCTGGGCTAAACGCAACGCCCTGTACCCAGGATCTGGAATCGCTGAAACTCCACTTTTCTTCACCCGTGGCGACATCCCACAGACGGACGGTCTGATCTCCACTCCCACTTGCTAGCATTTTCCCATCCGGACTAAACGTCACGCTATGGACAGTCCAACTATGCCCGGTGAAAGTTCGCTTATGTTCACCTGTGGTGGCATCCCATAGACGGATGGTGTTATCTTGCCAACCCGCACCACTAGCGAGCGTCCCTCCATCCGGGCTAAATGCAATGGCAGTGACCCACGATGTATGCCCGGTGAATAGGTCAACCTCTTGGAGCGTCGCTGTATCATAGAACCAAATCCCGATGGAGCTAGCAACCGCGAGACGCGCTCCATCGGGAGAATACCGCATCTCAACTATCCGGCCCCTACCGAGGCGTGCCTTGACACCTTCGGGCAAACGCCATTGTGGAGAATCTTGGGCAAAGCTATCCTGTAGAAATAGGGCAAAAACAAACAAAAGGCTTAACTTGAAAAACAATCCCTTTTTCATGGGGGAATCCTCCTGCGCTCATATTAAGAAAGAGTGCAAAGAAACCGAGTTTTGCCGAAAAAACTCGGTTTCTCTAAGCTGTCTGCACTTTCTTTTTATATGAGCCTCCTCCTTTTTGAAGTGGAGGGGTAATACCTTCTATGCCAGTTCTCAAACTTTTTATCTCACCCCGATAGTTGATAGAGTCGGCTGCCTAGCCCCCCTTCGTCCCAATCTGCGGCGGTTATCGGATGCCCTGTTTGAGCCATCCCCACATCGTGAGTGTCCTACCTGCGGGAGCAACCCCAAGAGGAGGACGAAACCACACAGGGGTGACATCCTGCTCGAAAAACTTTCCAGTAAGATTTTGAGGAATCTTCCTCCCGTTAGCATTCATCACGTAGATATCATTGTTCCCATTCCCATTAGACGTGAAGGTAATGCGTTCGCCGTCGGGAGACCATGAGGGATTCCAATCATTACTGGGCTTTTTAGTCAGTCTTCGTGGATTTTTTCCATCCGCATCCATCACGTAAATATTGAAGTTCCCATCCCTCTCAGACGCGAAAGCAATGTGCTCACCGTCAGGGGACCATGAGGGACCCCAGTCCTCAGCGGGATTTCTGGTCAGCCTTCGCGGATTTCCTCCATCAGCGTCCATCACATAAATCTCAGCGTTCTTATCTCTATAGGACACAAAGGCAATGCGTTCTCCATCAGGAGACCATGCAGGAGAATTGTCACCCTCGGGATCGTTTGTGAGTTTTCGTGGATTCTCTCCATCTGCATCCATCACATAGATGTCTGTTTCCCACCAGAAGGCACCTCTACTAGAGGAAAAAACAATGTGTTCACCGTCAGGAGACCACGAGGGATAATTGTCAATCAAGCGATTGTTTGTAAGTTTTTGAAGATTCCCTCCATCGGCATCTATCACATAGATGTCTATATCCCACCCGCTCTCACCCTTCTCAGACGAAAAGACAATCTGTTTACCGTCGGGAGACCAGGAGGGATCCCAGTCAATCGCGGGATTGTTTGTGAGTCTTCTCGGATTCCTCCCATCGGTGTCCATCACGTAAATTTCAAAGTTCCCGTCCCTATTAGATGCAAAGGCAATCTATGCCTGTGCGTCAACACCTATCACTAGCAGCACCAGACTCAAAGCTACGACACCAGTTAAAATGAAATATGCGAGTTTGTCCCTTCGTTGCATCTGTTGTTCCTCCTTTGCTTCCCAAAAATTGCTGTCAAACGAAAATTACCTGCTCGTCAATCAAGAGCAATTTAGATGCCACAGTTATCTCCAATCCCTTGAAGATATTGCACAAAAAACCGAATTTTTCAGGAAACGCTTTCTCAGGGCAACTTTACATCTGCTTTTGGCCTGAGCTGTTATTTCAAATGGAGCGTCGTACCAACAAAGCGGTTATCGAAATTGTGCCACACCACCGTTGCAAAAATGCTACACTCACTATGCTCATTGACTGCCTTAGATTTTTCTTGAACACTTCACATATATGTGCTATATTGAAATGCTATCTGGAAAGGAGACCGTCAAATGATGGAATCGCAAACCGCTGTTGAAAAACGCTATCGTGATGCGTTAGATTCCCTCGTCACGAAGGTCAAGAAAGATCGAAATATCATCGCTGCCATTCTATGCGGTAGTATGTCCTATGACCAAGTCTGGGACAAGTCCGATATCGACCTCTTGCTTGTTCAGAGGGAGGGGAAGGGAGATCCCAGAGGCTACACTTTAACAGAAAACGATGTCAACATCCATGCGGAAGTCGTTCCAAGGAGTCAATTAAGACGGTGGCAAGAGGCAGCCCTGCAAGGTTCATTTGAGCACTCCTTCTTTTCCCGTAGTACCCTCCTTTTCTGTAGCGATGAATCGGTCAAGACATGGTATCAAAACGCCAATTTACATAACATCGGTGGGAGAGATAAGGCACTCCAGCTCCTCATCGTCGCAGCCGGATTACTCCCCACATTAAAATATACCGAAAAGCAGTTTTATGTCAACGGAGACATCAACTATAGTTTCCTGTCCATCCTGCGTGTGGTCGAAAGCTTGGCGAGAATTGAAGTGATCTTGAACGATGCAGTGCCGTCGCGAGAGGTCATCCAGCCCGCACTTGAATATAATCCTGACTTTTTCCGCGTTACCTATTCAGACCTGATTAACTGTGAGAAGGATGAGGCGGTCATCCAAAACGCCCTAGATACCATCAATACCTACCTCGACGAGAAACTGTTTATCTTTAAACCGATCTTGGATTTCTTAGCCGAAGCGGACGGTCCCCGATCTACAACGGAATTGAATGACTATTTCCAAAAAAAGATTGGTGACAATCGTCTTGACGCTGCCTATGAATGGTTGGTGCGAAAGGGTATCATTCAGCAGGTATCTACCCCCGTAAAGCTCACGTTGAAAAGTCAGGTCGAGATGGAAGAAGCCGCTTACTATTATGACCGGGAAGCAGCTACCACAATGAACGAATTACAGCCCCCGCAATTGAAATTTGCTTTGAATCTCGATCTTCACATCGGGGCGGATGCACACCCACTGATTATGGCTGCGCTGGCGGCCTTCGTGAATAAGGTCAAAAATGACCGATACATCATCGCAGCGATTCTCACCAGCAACCTCGCAGAAGATAACGTTTGGGAGCATACCGATATCAACCTTCTCCTCATTGGGCGCGACGACGCAAAATTCGATAAACACTACAACCTAGTAGAAGATGGTGTGAATATCAGTGTGACAATGCATCCACGAAAACAATACCAGCAAATCCTAGAAGGTGGATTACAGGGGAGTGAGTTGCATTCAGTTCTCTCCAGAAGTCGGCTGCTTTTTACGAGGGATGAAGTCGTTGAGGAATGGCATAACAACCTTGAGTGCGTTGGCGAAAGAGACCGGGAAACACAATTCATAAACGCCGGTAATAGTATCTTCGCACTATTGACAAAGGCGGAAAAATGGTTCTATGTGAAAAAGGATTTCAACTATAGCTTTTTATACATCATGTTTGTGGTTCAGCAGTTGGCACGGGTTGAAGCCATTATGCATGGGGAAGTGCCAAAGCGGAAAGCCATTTATCAGGCTATAGTGCATAATCCCAATTTCTTTGACACAGTTTTTATAGACCTAATCAATAAAGAGAAGGATGAGAAGACTGTTCGTCGTGCACTTGAGACGATCGATCGCTATCTGGAGGAGCGGACTTTTACCCTTTTTCAGCCGCTTTTCGACTTCTTGGCGAGTGCTGGTGGTACGCGCACTGCTACTGAACTGAGTGACCACTTTAGGATGCGGCAGACTTGGGTTGGTTTTGTCTGCGAATGGCTAGCTCAAAAGGGGGTTATCGAGCAGTTTTCTTCCCCGCTACAACTCACCAAAGAAAGCCAAATCGCTGTTGAAGAAGCTGCGTACTACTACGATGAGGACAATCCCTTCTTGGAGGGGATGAGGTGATGAGAAACCTGTTACGCTTGCGGTGAGCGAGGGGTTGTACAATCTTTGTTCTACATTCAAGACACATTTAGTAGTCGCTTTCGGTGTGCACTTATGTTATAATGCCATAATTTTCCAAGACAGGGTGACTGAAGTTACCACGACAGAGCAATCTTAGCACATTTGAATTTGGTCTGAACTTCTATCCATCATATATCACGTATCAAGAAAAATATGAAAATCACCGAGGTCAAAACCTACAATCTCAGCTATCCCTTGGTTGAGCCGTTTGCAAACGCGCGATCGTGGTCGAAGACGAGGCATGCCGGTATCGTGGAGATTCGCACCGATGCTGGCATTATTGGCTGGGGAGAAGGTGCTAGTACACCATCACAAGCAGCAATTGATAACTGTCTGATTGGAAAAGATCCGTTTGATATAGAGGTCATCTGGGATACGATGCACCAGGGCCGGAGTAATACTGCCGCCATAAGTGGGGTGGACATCGCACTATGGGACATTGTAGGGAAAGCGTTGGATCAACCTATTTATCGCCTTCTCGGTGGAGCGTTCAGAAATCAGATTCCTGCCTATGCCACTGGGCTTTTTAAAAAAGATGTGCCCGACATCACCCAATCCTTGATGGACGAGGCGAAAATTTACGTCGATCAAGGATTCTCCGCCATGAAAATGAAGATCGGATTTGGGGAAGCCTACGATGTCCGAAATGTCGCCGCTGTGCGAAGAGCGATTGGAGATACGATTATCCTTGCAGTTGATGCCAATTGTGGTTATGATGTTGGGACAGCAATTGATGTTGGCCAAAAAATCGCTGAGAATGATCTCTTCTGGTATGAAGAACCGATCACGACAGACGATGTGGAGGGTTATATAGAGATTCGCCGCTCACTCAATATGCGAATTGCCGGAGGCGAAGGCTTACAGGGACGCTGGGGATTCCGAGACCTGATCCAAAGGCGGGGATATGACATCGTGCAACCCGATGTGAGTATCGCGGGGGGATTCACTGAATGCCGTAAGATTGCAGCGATGGCAAGTGCCAACCATCTCCGTGTACTCCCACACATGTGGGGCAGCAGCATCCGTCTCGCCGCCACGTTACACTGGCAAGCAACGATTCCAGATTCGCCACAGGCGTTAAACCCCATCCCTTCGTTGTTTGAGTTTGATATGACAGAAAACGGTCTACGTACAGATCTCGCCAAAGTGCCGATTCAGGCGGTCGAGGGATATGTTCCTGTGCCGCAGGAACCAGGCTTGGGAATTGAGATTAATCGAGCCGTTCTAGAAAAGTACACGTCATAGGATGAAATGCGATGAGATCAACGGCACGTTGGTTAATTGGCGGGGTTACTGTTTTATGTGTTTTAGGAGCGTGGTTTTTGTATCCGCATCGGGTTGAAAGCGGGGAGCAGGGTGAAAAAGAAATTCAGGCGACTACAACTGATGGTGAATTTAGCCACGAACTGTTTGACCAAGTTTTACAAAAATATGTCGATTCGCAAGGGCGAGTTGACTACGCCGGACTCAAAGACGATCCGGGAACGTTGGAATCCTATCTGGATCTGCTTGCGGTGAACGCGCCCAGCGATAAAGCGACTTTTCAGACCGGACTCGCCTTTTGGATTAACGCCTACAATGCGCTGACAATCAAGGGCGTCCTTGACCACTACCCAACAACAAGTGTTCGTAAAATCAAGCTATTTGGTGGTTTCTTTTCTCGTATCAAGTTCCAAGTTGGTGAGCGCAGCTACACCTTGGATAACATCGAGCATGACATCATTCGATATGAATTTGGCGATCCGCGCATCCACTTTGCCTTAGTTTGTGCGTCGCTAGGATGCCCAATTTTGGAGAATCGAGCGTTTGTTCCAGAAACGCTTGAAGAGCGGCTCGACAGTGCTACAACGAATTTTATCAATAATCCAGAAAAAGTGCGTTTAGATCGTGAAAACGGTGTGTTATACCTCTCACAGATTTTTGAGTGGTACGCAGAAGACTTTGAGGATACCCAGGATAGCGTCATTGGTTTTATTGCAGAATATCTTTCGGAAACAGATGCAGCATTTCTCAAAAAAGAAGGTGTACAACTTCAATATTTGGAATATGACTGGCGTCTCAATGTGCAATCAGGCGTGGAAAAACAAAAATGAGCTATTACTGGGATTGGCTGGTGCCCGGTGTGGGGTTATATAATTTTACGCGGTTTCTGCCGGAATAACTAAATTCTTTCCGAAATCAAAACAACGATTGGAAAGGGAAAGATGGCTACACAATATCGCTTTCTCGTTTCTTGTAAGAAAATAGCAGATACGGAATGGACGATGGAAATGCAAGCGGACAGCGGCGAGGTTCCTATGTCAATCGTTCATCCGGACTCAGAGACAGATGAGGTTCTAACAACGAATCCAATTACGCGAACAAGTGCGGAGGTAAAGATTATGACACACTACCTTCGTCAATTAAACCGTCATAGCGGCAGGGGGACCGTCGGACACAACGACTCGGTGATCCGGAACATTAGTCAGCGTCTTTCGCAGTTACAACTTGGACAACAGATTACCGTAAAAATCTCTTGCTTTGAGCATAAAGGGTTAAGGTCAAGATTATACGAGATCAATTCGCTTGGCGTGTCTCCTCCGATTAACCGTGGTCGCCCTCTGGTCGCAACGCTTTCACAGGAGCAGAAGACACGGGTTCCCCAGGTGCTCGTTGATGCAGTTACTAGCTTAGAAAATCATGTTGACACCTTGCAACGGGAACTTCAGGCGACACAAAGAATCTTACGCGAATATGGGACGCAATTAGAATCGCAAGAAAAACAAATCCAACAGTTGTCAGTCGAAAATAACCAACTGAGGGAAAGCAGTGATTCACAAACAGCACCCACCCAATCCAGCGATCCACACCCGCAAGAAGCAGTTACATCGCAAATAGTCTTGCCAGTTGAGGAGGCAGATGAAGATAGCATTGATCCCGAAGCCCCAAGCTTGTTTCAGCAATTTATGAAGTCCTCAAGGATTTCAAAACCTCAGAACAAACCGCCTTCTACTAATCCCCTAAAAGGTCACCGTAAAGGAAGCTAATGTTTTATCACCCACACCATCAAACAAATTTCTCACATGTTGCGCGAGGACACGCCCCTATTTACCTTCCTCGACTAATTTAGCGATAAATGCAACGATATCAGCGATGTCCTGATCTGACAACCGATCTTCGGAAAAGAAGGGCATAATAAACCCCCCCTTACGGACGTAAGCAGCGATCTGATGTTTCCGTTTTTCTAAGTCTCGCGGTGGTCTCCTTTTGACAAGTTGAGAACCGATCCCCGCCTTTTTAGCGGTCGGATGGCATACGTTGCAGGCCTGACCATACAATTTCCAGCCTCTCTGTGTATCGCCTTCCATCTCCACAATCTTATCGGCGGCTGCACTCGCAGCATCTCTATCCAGCATTGTGATCTGAAATTGCGGTCCCTTGTTATCTCCAGAGACATGCGCGAAATAAGCCATCAAAGCTGCAGCCTGTTCCTCTGGAATTGCAATCGGATCGACTTTATTGGAAGGAATCTTCTGTAAAAAATGCTGATAGCAGAAACCTCCGCCCCCGGCAGCCCGCTCGAAGATATCCGCTGTAATCATGCCATCTTTTGCTGTGCCACGGTGCGGCACACCGACGATGCTGTGTCCCGCCCGTATCCGACCATCAGGGTTTATTGCTTCGTCAAAATCTGCGTGACAGTCTGAACAGGAGAGCCCACTCGCCTTGGCAGGATCGAGCGTTCCCCCAAAAGATGGATCGCTGAAGAGTTCCCGCCCCATCTTGACTTTTTCAGACATTTCCGCGTCTGCTATAATTACCAATGAGAGCACTAAAAGCATTGCTAACCCAAGAATAACAATTCTATACATTCAAAATCTCCTTTCGTGTGCTGTAAGTCGTTTAGAACTTTACATGTTATGCTGCAGCATTCACTGCTTGGATGAGCGCAATGATATAGCCGAACTGAAACGCCCATGCTTGCCGTACCCGCCCCGAAACCCCCGATGGGGAGACATCATCCGGATGATGCGGTGCATGGTCCGGCATCAGCATGTAAGAATATCCTACGTCCGCAAGTACCTGCGCCACTTTATACATGTCCACATCACCTTCGTCGGGCCAAACCTCCTGAAAGTTGTTCAATCCGCCGCGAATGTTACGGAAATGGATGTTAAACAGCTTCCCCCGCGCCCCGAAATACTGTACAATCTCGTACAGTTCTTCGCCGGGATTTTCTAAGCCTTCCGCAGCAGTTCCACAACAGAAGTTGAATCCATGGTAAGGACTATCTACCAACTCAACAAAACGCTTCAATCCTTCAAAGACCGGGTAATTCCACCGCTCAACTCCCCTTAAAACCGGTGCCGGTGGGTCATTAAGATGACATGCCATCTGTACATTGTTCGCCTCTGCCACCGGAATCACCCGTTCCAAAAAGTAGGCAGCCCGTTCAAAAGCTTCGTCCCTGCTCACCCGACCAGCCTCGGTCAACGCTTCATTGTCAAATTTTGACATATTGAAGGTGCTGTAGGTCGTTCCGCCGCGGCCGGGGGTATTCTCCGTCCGCTGATGCTGAACAATGCAGAAGTTATAGTTCAGTCCACGGAGTCCGGCTTTACCTGCATTTTCGATATATTGACAAACTGTATCGAGGTCTCGGTCACGCTGTGGATCTTGAGCGAGAGTGATACTCCTCGGGAGATTGATATGAATCATATCAAGGCTAACGCCTTCGGAGGCAGCTGCTTCTTTATGTCGGATTAGCGTTTCAGTCTCTGTGTTTTCGACAGAGGCATCCATGTGCGTCACACCATGCCGGACGAGAAATTGTAATTCTGGTTTTGACGTTCCTATACCTTGAACGCCCACGTGCATTTTTGCTTTACCTTGTTGTGATTGATTCATGGTTCAATTCTCCTTTTTGAGGGTGATGAGTGTGTCCTCTTCAACCTATACAAATTCGTGGAACATTGTAGCGAAGACATATGGTTGACGTCAAGAGAAAAGAATTGACCTCGATTGTGCCATATGATACACTCATCTAGGCATCGTATGAAAGAGATTGCGGTCGTTGAAACGAAATACGGAGGAGAAGCGCATGGACATTGAGAAACTGAAAGTCGAGCTAGAGGAATACGGCTTCGTCATCATACATAACCTGATCCCCACCGATCAAGCAGCCCACATGACAAACCGTCTGATAGAAATCATGCGCCAGCAGCCGGATAAGGACATGCCGAACCAGAACCTGCGTGGTGTGTTTAATTACGACGACCAAGATACGTTCATCCCACTCGTTACCCACCCGGTGTACTTGGAGTTGGCAGCACACATGCTCGGACCCAGCTTCCAGATGGCAGAGGTCGGTGCGCGATGGATTAAGCCGGGAGCGGAAGCTCAAGGTCTCCATGTGGACGTACCAATTGGCTGGTTTCCCCAATCCGGCTTGACGATACCGGACGCCTGCTTTCTCGTCAACTGCATTTGGATGCTAACCGATTTTACACTCGAAAACGGTGCCACACAGGTGATGCCGTTCAGCCACCATTCGCGTCGAACCCCACGATCCGGCGTTGACTACGACCATCTAGTCACCGCCGAAGGGTCCGCAGGTTCTATCGTTATCTTTCACGGGGCCATTTGGCATCGTGGAGGTGCCAACGTCACTATGGACAAGCACCGCATGGGCGTGTCAAGCGGATTTCACGCATCGTGGATGGATCCGGCGGCCGGGGGATGGTATCTGATAAAAAGAAGTGTGCGTGACCGGATGCCACCAGAAATCCAAGCGATGAATCGGCATGTGGTCGAGGATTAAGCCGATATGCTTTAATAGCTGAATTACAGGAGGCTGTAAATCCCGATCTTATTAAGGACGAATCAACACGGAGCTACCCATGGCAGAGAAGAAGGCATGTTGGGGATTATTAAGCACCGCCCGAATCAATGAGCGAGTGATCCCCGCCCTCCGCGCTTCGGGACGGAGCGAACTCTTGGCGGTGGCAAGTCGCAGCAAAGAAAGGGCGCAGGCTTATGCCAAACAGTGGGACATTCCCTACGCTTACAGCGCGTATGAGCAGATGCTCGCCGATTCAACAATCAACGTAATTTACCTCTCTTTGCCCAACCATCTGCACGCCGAATGGGCTATCAAGTGTGCAGAGGCAGGAAAGCATGTCCTATGCGAAAAACCGATCGCCCTCACGACCGAAGGCGTGGCTCAAATGGCGCAGGCAGCTGAGAAAAACGGTGTCATCATACAAGAAGCCGCGATGATGCGCTTCCATCCGCAGACCCAGTATCTGCGCGAGTTGGTCGCTAAAAGAGTCATCGGTGACATCCGTCTAATCCGAGGCGTTTTCGCCTTCACCCTTGAAAATCCGGGGGATATCCGACTGGATACAAATATGGGCGGCGGATCACTGTGGGACTTGGGTAGCTATTGCGTGAGTTTTGCGCGGACGGTGCTACAAGCGGAGCCGGTTGAGGTCAGTGCCTATCAGATCAGCGGCAACACCGGCGTTGATCTGAGTTTCTCAGCACAGATGCAATTCCCCACGGGCACACTCGTTCAGTTCTTTTCCAGTTTCCAATCATTTGCTCATATTGAGGCAGACTTTCTCGGTGCCGAAGGGAGAATCTTTGCGGATATACCGTGGGCTAATCACATTGGTGTTTCAGCCAACGTGCAAGTTACCCGAAGCGGTGATGCTAAAGAGAAATCAACCTTCAGTGACAGCATGGAAGGTCATACGATTGATACAAAAACGTCCGAGAATATGAACGCCTATCAGTGCGAAATTGATTCAATGGTGGAGAGTGTCCTGAATGGTGTCGCCCCAGTCATTTCGCTGGCAGACAGTTGGAGCACTGTCGCAACGATAGTTGCTCTACATGAATCGGCACAGACAGGCAAGCCTGTCAAACCTGCAACACAGAATGATAACCTCACCTAACCTCACTATTGAGATATGTCAGTAATGAACAACAATCGGGGTTCCTTACCACCCCATTGATATGTTATTCAGGGGTTTCTCATGAAAATTAAAGAGATTCATGCCGTCAACGTAAATATCCCACATACCCCACCAAAAACCAAGTCACACCGTCCAACGTGGAATAAGAGTGCGCCGCGTGCCTTACCCATTAACAAATATCCGGAGTTCTCCCGATTGCCGGGCCAAATGCCCGGTATGGGTGGTGGGCAGGTGTGGGTGCAGGTCACCGCGGAGGATGGAACGTGGGGACTGGGGTCATGCAGCTTTGGTGATTCCGTGGCAGTCTTGATTGACAGTGTCTTTGCACCTCTGTTGAAAGGGCGGGATTGCCTTGCCACCGAATTTCTTAACGATCTGATGTGGCGCTCAATGCAACGGCTTGGTGCAGCAGGTCACGCTGCGGTAGCGCAAAGCGGCATAGATTTAGCGTTGTGGGACCTCAAGGGAAAATTACTGGATTTGCCTGTGTATCGGTTGCTCGGTGGACCGTGCCGAGATAAAATCGAACTCTATGCTACAGGTGATGATCTAGACTGGGGTATGGAACTCGGTTTCAAAGCGTTCAAAGTTACAAATCCCGCACATTACGCTATGGGCATTGAGGGGTTGAATCTGGTTGAGGAAAAGCTTGCAGCAGCCAGAGAAACAATTGGCTCCAACGCAGAATTAATGCTCAACGCGGTCATGTCATACAATGTGGAGTTTGCTGTGCAGATCGCTGAACGGCTGCGTCCCTTCCGGATGCGCTGGCTGGAAGAGCCTTTGATTCCGACAGACCTTGAGGGGCACATTGAGTTAAAGAAATCGGTGCCCTGGATGCCGATTGCTACCGGCGAAGACCATCACGGACGGCATGCGTTTCGACAACTCGTCGAGCACCGGTGCGTGGACGTAGTACAACCCGATCTTAAATGGTGCGGTGGACTTTCCGAGGCGGTCAAGATATATACCATCGCTGAAGCAGCAGGCATTGTAACAATTCCCCACGGTGGCGGGAATACGCCTTTCGGTCAGCATTTCGCTATGGCGCTGCCTGAGTCGCCGATGGCGGAATATTGGCTGGGCACCGACCCCGGTATTCCGCTCTCCGAGGTATGCCCTATCCCCGGCATGGCGATGCCAAAGGCTGGCTGCTTAATTCCTTCAGATGCGCCGGGATTCGGCATGGAACTCAAAGAGGAATGGATAAAACCGTGGGGGCGTGAAACTCCACCAGTTGTATAAATAATCCAATCGACAGGCTGTGTGAGAAGAATCAATTATCATTTGTTTGAAACTTGTAACGAACTGGCAAAGGAAGGGCTGGCATGAAAATAGATCGTAATAAGTTCCTTGAGGAAGGATATGTTGTCCTACGCAACGTCATTCCGGCGGATGAATTGGAGGCACTGCGTGCGAGCTACGAGATTCTGGTTGAACGGCAAAAAGTAATTTGGGCGCAGGAACGCGAGCCAGACGAGCCACCCGGCGGTGTATGGGAGACCTCCGCTCAACCGCGGCTGCTCCTGCACCGAAGTCCGCTCGCAGATTTGATAGACGAGGAGACCGCCAGCGCAGTGGAGATCTGGCTTCATGAAAACACACAAGGTGCTAGCAGCGAGTTGTTGGGGGTGTCAGATGCAGCGGTCACAGAGATGATGTTGATGTGTAACCCGGTAAGAGATCGAGGGCCCGCCCATTGGCACCGTGATTTATATCCCCCTTACGGTGCACCGTTGCAAGGTTATGTGGACGATATCGTCGAGTCGGGTCCCAGATATGTGCAGTGGAATCTCTGCCTCTACGACGATGATGTGCTATGGGTGATACCCGGCAGCCACGCGCGTCTCAACACAAAGCAAGAAAATGAACTGTTACGGACAAATCGGTATACTCCTTTTCCCGGTGGCGTTCAGACGCACCTCAATGCAGGTGATGGTGTGGCTTATATCCTGCCGATTTTGCATTGGGGCAGCAACTATAGCACCAAAATGCGACGCACGATTCACGGCGGTTTTTCAACTTTCACCCAGTACGAAAATCAGAATTATATGAAATATCTGTCAACCTCTGCCCAAGCGACATTTGACCGCTGGATACAGTGCAGTAATCAGATGATAACGCACACCGAGTCAATACTTCGAGCCGCCATCGAAAAAGATGTTACAGCCTATCATGCGAATCTCGAAAAACTCCATCCGGGCAGGGGCGAAAAGGGCAAAATGCTCTCGACAGTATACCTGACCAAGATCGCCAAACGCGTGTATGAGTGTAAACGTCCCAATTTTGAAAATCTACCGCAGGAAACCCGTGCCTCGATGATTCGATCACATCCGATAACGCTCCAATGGGGCCTGCCTCTTGCAGATCGATTCTCTTTCAAGGAGGCGCGAACCTTGTGGGAACGGTTCAAACCGGTTGATGCCCGTATCCAGTCGGATGTTGAGAACGCCGCCCCCGGATACGAGAACCGTCCGTCGCGATATCACTTTAATGAGATGCCCACCGATTTCAGCGTTGAAGATTTCACCGCTAGCTGGATGCAGTTAAGGTAATCACGCAAATTGGTGAGTGTAGAGGAGAGTGCGTTGCAGAAAGAACTCGAAATTGCCGTACAGGCAGCCAAGGAAGCGGGCAAAATTGCGATGAAATATTATCAGGGCAGCTACGACATTCGTGAAAAAAGCTTCAATAACTCCGTTACCACCGCTGACCTGATGGCGAATCATCGAATTCAAGAGATCATCTACCATACTTTTCCTGACGACGGATGGCTCTCTGAGGAAACAGAGGATTCTCCGGATCGATTGGCAAAATCCCGCGTGTGGGTTGTCGATCCCATTGACGGAACGGAGGAATTCATCGCAGGCATCCCCGAATTTGCGATTTCAATTGCCCTCGTAGTTGAGGGAACGCCGGTTATCGGTGTGTTGCACAATCCCGCCACAGCAGAACTCTTTTATGCCTATACGGGCGGCGGTGCATTTTGTAACGCAATGCCGATTCGCTGCTCGACATGCCTAACTCTAAAACAAGCATCAATGCTTGTGAGCCAGACGGAACATCAAAAAGGATTGTTAACGGGGCTAGTCTCACCGGTCGCAGAAATCCAATATATAGGCAGCGTCACCTATAAACTGGCAAAAATTGCGGCAGGGATAGGGGATCTCTATGTTACTGTGCGGCCTAAAAACGAATGGGATTTCTGTGCAGGCGATCTCATCTTGCGGGAAGCTGGCGGCGTCTTGTGGGATAAGGCAGGTCAGACCATAAGATATAATAAAAGGGGAGTTAGGCAGCCTCCGGGGCTGTTCGCTGGCAACCTAACTCTTGTAAAACAGATACTCCATCGTTACTCAAACGAATCGGTCTATATTTGAATTTACCGATTAAAATTGAGAAGCATTGAATTTTCGATTGAAAATTGGAAGAATGGAATAGAAGGAAAAGAGTGGGAGATTTTCCTTCTATTTCAGGCGTGCAAATGCTGTGTTTCAGGGAGGACCTTCCAAAGGTTAGAGAAGCTCTTGCAGGTACTGCACTCGCGTATGATGCCGCAATTTCCGAAGTGCCTCGTCTTCAATTTGACGTACCCTCTCCCGACTAATTTCAAGCTTTCGTCCAATCTCGGCGAGAGTGTGTTCCGTGCCATCGGTCAAGCCGTAGCGCAGCTTGATTACAAGCGTTTCACGCTCCGCTAGTGTATCTAGTACCCTTTCAAGCGACTCTTTCTCTGAATTAGAGAGCAATTCTTCCTCAGGGGTCACCTGTGAGTCATCAGCCAACAAGTCAGAAATTGTTGCATCGGGTGAAGATTCACTCAGGGGCGAATCCAGCGAAATTGTCCCCTTAGTGCTTTGGAGAATTTCGATGACACGGCTTTCAGGCATCCCTACCGCTTCCGCGACATCTTTGATGCCCGGCTCACGTTCGAGGTCTCTAGCGAGCTTGCTCTGTGCCTGCTTGATAGATCGCCGAGTTTCCCCAACGTAACAGGGAATACGAATTGTCTGGCTCTGCTGATCTAATGCGCGCTTAATTGCTTGCATAATCCACCATGTTGCGTAAGTACTGAAGCGATATCCTCTTGCGAGATCGAATTTCTCCACAGCCTTCATCAAGCCAACACTCCCCTCCTGCATCAGGTCAAGGAAGGAAAGTGATGATTTGTTGAAATTATGCTGTTTGGCAATACTTGCAACAAGCAGTAGGTTTGCCTCAACAATTTTCCGCTTCGCTTTTTGGATAATTTCAACAGCGTCGTGCAAGTCGCCCTCCAGCATCTCAAGGCGTTCGCACTCTTCGACCTGATCGCCTGATGTCATTGTAACATCCGCCTTAACGTGCTTTTGGTAAACCTTGATTTCCTTTTGAATTTGTTCCAAGAGCGTAGCAACGTGCATTGGACTCCACCAAATTCCGTTCGTTTCTTTCTGTTTGGCACCGCGTCGTCGACCGGTTTTTGGACGTACCCTCTCTAAAATACAAAGCGGCAGCTGATTCAGTAACGCCGTTACCTTCTGCTTTCCCTCTTCAAACTTTTGAAACAGTTCAACCTCTTCTTCAGGGGTAAGCAGGGGCGTCCGAGCAATCTCCTGCAGATAAGAAAACGCCTCATCTCGGTTACTGTCAGCAACATCGCTACGTCGTCGAAAAGAAGAAATCAGACTATCCTCTGTTGTATCTTCCGCAATAGTGTCTTCATCATCATCAACTTCATTCGTTCTATCGGTGGGTACTGACAGGAATTCATCGTTATCTTCAAACTCCAACTCCTCCGTTCGCTCATCGTCAGTTCCACTATGTGTGAATTTACGTTCTTTACTCATTTCTTGTTCATCTCCATTCTGCTAAACTCTGCCGAACCTTAAAAAGGTCAAAAATATATAAAAAATCCATAAATCTCCTACTATTTATCAGTCACATTTATACAATGCACATGATGTATGAAACGTGATATGTTATAATAAGTATCAGAAAAAATTAAGTTGATCGTCGAGAATCGTACTAGCCTATCATGTTCAACCGTACAACATAAGAAATCTTCTTAGCTTGCCACTCAAGCTGCCAATGCCATCGGTATAACATCTTAACATCATTTTATTCAACGACTTGCATAATCATTCCTCAACTCGGAGGTCACTATGAATCAACTTACCAAAACCGATATTCTCAAACGTCTTCAACAAGGTGAATCGTTTATTGGAGAAGATTTGACGGATATCGATCTGTCGGGAGCTTCCACCGATTTAACGGAAGCAAACTTCAACGCCGCGAATCTTTCCAATGCTAACTTTAAAGGCGCAATGATGAAAGGCGTTTTCCTTGTTGGGGCAAATTTAACCAACGCTAACTTTGAAGGTGCCGACCTTGAAGGTGCATTTCTCAGTGGTGCGGTACTTTCTGGTACAAATTTTCGAGGCGCAAATTTACGCCAAGCTACAATTGGTGCACCAGATTGGGTCGTTTCGGATGCGTTTGGCAGCCTAACGAGCTTTGAAAACGCCGACCTTGAAGATGCAACTTTCGGTGAAACTGTGGTGAAAGGCGTTATTCTGTTTGGAGCTAACCTCAAGGGTGCCTATTTATATGAGGTGGATCTTTCAGAAGCCGTGTATAAATCTTCAGACCTTGAAGGGGCAGTTACCAAAAAAGCATTTCAAGAATCAATTTGGGATTGAACACCGAAAATTCTCGCAAAGGGGCATATACTATCACAATTTCCAACACTAATGTCAACCCCTAAATTTAGACAAGAATTTATTTGATCAACATTGAGACGTTTTTTTACCCGATTCAGTTTACAAATAATTTACAAGAATCTTTTAAGCTGCTGCATCAGGATTATCTTAATTCAGCCAAAGACACGGTTCAGCCTCGAAGCTGCATCTGACACAGTTTCTGATATAGCCCTCCATTTTTTAATAACTCTTGGTGTGTGCCGCTTTCAACAATTTCCCCACCATTCAGGACAAGAATTTTGTCCGCATGAACAACGGTCGAAAGCCGATGGGCGATAACGAAGGTTGTCCTGCCTTTCATTAGATTTTCAAGAGAGGCTTGAACCAGCACCTCCGACTGACTGTCAAGTGCTGAAGTGGCTTCATCAAGCACGAGGATAGGCGGACCCTTCAGGATCGCCCGTGCAATCGAGAGACGTTGCTGTTGACCGGTAGATAACTTGGCTCCGGATTCGCCAATCTGTGTTTCATATCCTTTGGACATTTGAATAATGAAATCGTGTGCGTTTGCTTGTTTTGCTGCTTCAATTGCCTCCTCTCGTGTTGCTGCCGGTGCGCCATAGATGATGTTCTCCATTACCATCCCATCAAATAGGATAGTATCCTGCGGCACAATCGCGATATGGCGTCTAAGATCGTCCAATGCCACTTCGGAGGTAGGAATCCCGTCAATTAGAATCTCGCCAGAATCTACTTCATAGAAACGCGACAGCAGATTGAGTAACGTTGTTTTTCCACTTCCACTCCGACCCACCAACGCAATAACTTCGCCCGGTTTAGCATGAAAACTGATATGCTTGACGACCGGCTCGTATTCATAGCCGAAGGAGACATCCCGAAACTCAACCTCACCACGAACCGATGGTAGCTTCAACTGTTTTTCGCGCTTGTACGCTTCTCTTTCAAAGTCAAGAACATAGAAAATCCTTTTAGCAGAAGCGAGACTCTGTTGTAGCGCGTTGTTGAAGAGGCCAATGGTTTTGATCGGCTTAAACATCAAGCTGACTATCCCGATGTAACCGATAAACCAGCCAGTTGTAAGCTTCCCCTGAACAACCTGCCAGCAGCCAAGCCCAAAAACGGTTGCGATCCCGATTGCACTAATAAACTCCACAAGTGGAGGCAACATTGCCGTGAGTCGCACACGGCGCAGGGCAGCGCGATACTGTCCCTTGTTTGTTGCGGCAAAGCGGTTACGTTCTACATCCTCCGCAGTAAAACTCTTGATAATTTTAAGCCCGAAAAGAGTCTCTTTCAGCTGGGAGGATATGTCCGCAGTCTGTTGTTGGATTTCCGAGCTAGTGCTGCGGACACGTCGTCCAAACCGGTTAATCAGATGGGCAAGCAGTGGAAAAACAAGCAGCGCAAGTAACGTCATCTGGACACTTCGGAACAACATAACCGAGGCAAAAACAGGGATGCAAACAGCTGCGCGAATAGTATTCGCCACAGATCCAATGGCATACTGCCATGTCCGAACATCATCTGTGACGCGCGCCATCAAATCCCCCGTCCGATGGGCTTTCAGTACCCCCAAAGGTGCGAAAAGGAGTCTTTCGTATAACTCGTTTCGCACTCGGGTAATCAGTTGATACCCAACGCGCGCCATTAGGTAATCGTTACAGTAAGTAAATCCTCCTTTTACCATGACGAGTGTGAGTATGCCCGCCAAGATCCAACCGATAAGTTTGAAGGCATCGCTCGCGTTTGTAATGGTAAGTTCGAGGCCATCAAAGATCTCTTCAAAATAGAAATATTGGATCTGAATGGAACCATCCTCAAAGTGCTGAGTTTCAATCAACTTAAGTGCATCAATTGTATCCGCCAAGATGTGAATGTAACCGACTTCGCAGCAGGCAATCAGGAGTGCACAAACTACCGATAATACAATCGAACCGAGATGCGGCGATAGATACTTTGCGAAACGTGAGAATGTAGACATTGTTAGCACTTTTCCGCAATCGTTACGAGCCGCCTCGACTCTGTCAGAAACGGGCTATAATCAAAGTCGCCGTACATCGCACACACCTTCAAGCCGGCCGATGCTAATATCTCTTCCAATTCGGTTGGGAAGTAGAACCGAATCCGATTGACCGACTCCTGAACTGCACCGGTGGAGAGGTCGATCACCGTTCGATAGTCGAAGAGCTGTCCAGATGCCGGATCGTATTCGACCTCGGCGAGTGCTAACAGCGATTCAGACATCCACCACCAGTTGCGCGTCTGATTCAATTGAAGCACTACGTAAGGATTCCAGTGCTCCAGCAGAAATTTTCCGCTTGGCTTGAGCGATGCTGCAATCGCTGTAATAACCCTTTTATTATCGCTATCTTCAAAAAAACCGAAGCTAGTAAAAAGATTAATAACAGCATCACAGACCGGCTTTAAGGGGATATGGCGCGTATCCCCTTCAACGAGATGTAGGCGACTCTGACTTGAAGATCCATTTTTCTGCGCTTCCGTTAACAGGAAGCGGGAGCTATCTAAGCCGACAACCTTCATGCCTCTGTCCGCCAAGAGTTGTCCATGCCGTCCCTGACCGCAGCAGAGATCTAAGACAGTCGCCTCTTGCATAAGCTCAAGTGCTTCACAAATGAATTCGACCTCTTCTGCTGTTTCTGCTGCCGGAGGGAGTTCGGAAAGGAGATAGGTCTGATCCCACATCGTGCGTCACATTCTATACCGTCCAAACTGGATGGTTTTTGTCTTGGCTGCCGTTCCTACCTTGCATCGTATTTTCAACTGCTTGGCATTGAAATTGACAGCATCAATCATTCCAATTGACATCGCTGTGCCTGATGTATCGAGTAAACCAACCAAGCAACCTTCAAAGTATTGGGGAGTTTTGACGACCAAATTCTTCAAACTTAAATGATTTTTCAGGCGCGCTTGGATTAGACTCGGCGGTGCATCTAGCGTGACCAATACCAACGATCGATGTCCCCATTCCGCGTAAAAAACGCGGTCATCGACAAAGTCGGAAAGCATTTCTTGTTCTTTGGGGTTCGCTTGCCGCCCATTGAAGAATGGGGTTCTTTGTCCACGAATCTGATCGAAGGGCAACATCTCCTGAACGCAATCTGAAAAGTAACGCACGAAACTCGACTCACGGTACTTCCTGCGAAATTCGTCGCTTTTAGAGGTAACGCTCCTATGCGGCAAGAGGCGATGCGTATGTATTGTATCGTTACCCTCAAAAGGAGCGACAATCGCCTCCAACTCACGTGACCGATGGAGGCAAATCAGGTGCGTCGGCTTAACCAACTCGATTTTATGCTGCTTAAGAATAACCGCGGCGTCCCCTTCTATATAGCCTGTGGTATCGACTACAATCAAATCTGCCCCCATTTTCCAGGCAGCATCAACCATCAAACGTGTCCCTGCCACACACTGCAGCAGGTGCCGCTCCGGTGAGGGCCAGCCTACAAAGTAAAGTGCATCAGGCTCGCCCTCAATCCTTTCAAGGTTGTCTGTCGAATCGTTTAGCGTAAAGACCTTCAACCCAATCGTGGTCGGCGGCCCAATCTGCGATTGCCCCACATCTGCATCAACGAAGCCAACCTTTAGTCCACTCGTTACACCCCGCTCAATAAGAAACCGGCAGAACGTTGACTTACCGACATCCGTTGCGCCAATAACCAGTACAATCTGTTGAGGTTGTACCACCTTTCGGGCAAGGTTTTTCCAATCACGATTCGGTTGGTAGAGGTCTGCCATTTACTTTATACGGCTCTTGAGTATTAATCCCACAAGAACTTCATTGGATATGCAGTTCATACCGGAAAGTAACACCGGCATTATCAAGCAATCTATCTAAATTCTCTTTTCCTGTAGGACCTAACATCCTTTCAAGCATAGAGGTTTTGCGCTTTGTGCGAACCACTTTCGGTTTTCCTTCAATACCACCCAGTTCTCCCGCACGGTCAATCGCATCGGGTAGGTTACCAAGTTGATCTACCAATTTATGTTCCAGTGCTTGCTGTCCCGAAAAGATTCGACCGTCCGCAAGTGCAACAATTTCCTCACGCGTCAAATGTTCCTGCCGTCCTTCGGAGACGGCATCAATGAACTGATTGTGAACGTCGTCGAGTGTCGCTTGCAGGAGTTCGCGTTCTTCATCCGTCAGATCGCGCACCGGTGAACCTGTATCCTTGAACCTGCCACTTTTAATAACTTGTTGCTCTAACCCCACCTTTTCGTAGAGCCCTTTCAGTTTTGTAAACTGCATGATGACCCCAATGCTTCCCGTCAAGGTGCCGGGGTTTGCAAGAATTTCATCAGCAATCGAGGCGATATAATACCCGCCGGACGCGGCGGTACTGCCCATTGAAGCGACAATCGGTTTTTCCAATTTTTTCAATTCGCTATGGATTTCTTGAACAGGGGCGACACTCCCGCCGGGCGAGTTAATACGCACGACGATTGCCTTAATCGTCTCATCATCACGATACTGATGGATCTGATCAATGGTTGTTTGTGTGCGCGAAATAACCCCAGTGATATCAATGACTGCAACCTTATCTCCAATTGACGTACTTTGCACCAAGGGCCGAGCAATCAATAGAAAGAACACCACTCCAATAACAACGATTAAAATGATAATCAATTTTTTTCGACGAGTCATAAGTTATCTGGTGACTTTCCCACTATGTATTTTTTGTTATGTAATTAACCGAACATTACGTTTCATCTGCTGGCATCTCCGCTTCACTAATTAGCATGACTGGAATCCCATCACGGATTGGGTAACGTCGCTTGCATTGACCGATACAAACCAACTGCTGATTTTCCTGATTATACTCAATATCGCCCTTACAAGCCGGACATGCGAGGATCTCAAGTAATTCGCTACTAATCTCTTGTGCCTGTGAATCCAAAGGAATCCTCCATTTACCTACCGTGACACCTTTTATATTTTTTACCACTTCCGCAGGGACATGGAGCGTTGCGACCTACCTTCGGGAGTCCACCAGCCGCTTGACGGGAAGCGAATTCAGCAGTGTCACGCGCCGATTGCCCATCGAGCGGGCCCGCAATAGCACCGTGGGTGTTCATAGCTTCCCTACGACGGGAGGCCCGCCTTGGTTGATCGCTTTGGATGACTGTGGTCTCAATACGTGCTTTGAAGATGTATTCGCTGACCTCCTCTTCAATTCGTCGGTGCATCGCTTCAAAGACGCTGAAGGCTTCATTTTTGAAGACAACAATCGGATCTTTGCCAGCATAGCCACGCAGATAAATACCCTCTTCGATGTAATCAATATTGTACAGATGATCTTTCCAGTGGTGATCAATGCGGTCAAGCAGAATCAGTCGTTCAAGCGTACGCATCAAATCTGAACCCATTTCGACTTCACGTTGTTCATAAAGCTGGCGCAGTAATTTGAGGAGATATTCCCGCAGCTCGGATCGATTCATGTTCAACGGTTGCTGCAAATCTGTCGCCTCAATCGTGAAAGTATTCGCCCCCCAAGTCTTAAAGCCTTCAATCGTACCGTCGTAAACATTTAGTTGGTTACCTTCTTTCCTGATAACGTATGTATTCTGATCCGCATCATCAGAGTCATCGGAGACCAACCATTCGCTGCCTTTTTTAGGCGTTGAAACGGATACATTTTCGGACAGAGCAAGACCATTGGTTCTAAGTTCCTGCAACGAATCCGCCGGGATTGGTTTGCTACTGTCTAACTGGTTTTGGAATTCTGGGCGAATACTGGATAATCTCTCATCATTGATATGTTCGGGCAAATGTTCCTCAAGGTAGTCATCCAACACATTCTCGATCATTTCCCAAATTGTTTCTTTGAGATCGTCCCCTTCCAAAATACTATCGCGCAAACTGTAGATGCTCTGACGTTGTGAATTCATCACGTCGTCAAACTTGAGCCGATTCTTCCGCATCTCGAAGAAAACTTGTTCAACCCGCTTTTGTGCTTTTTCAATCGCGTTGGTCACCGCTTTGTGTTCAATCGGTATATCTTCTTCCATGCCCAACCGATCCATGATACTAGATAAGCGTTCAGATCCAAATTTCCGCATTAAGTCATCTTCGAGTGAGAGGTAAAAGCGAGAGGATCCCGGGTCGCCTTGACGCCCGGCGCGTCCGCGCAATTGGTTGTCGATCCGTCGTGCTTCATGCCGTTCTGTCGCAATGATATGCAAGCCACCTACCTTTAACACCTGTTCCCGATTTGGGGCGCAAATGGTTTCAGCTTCAGCGAAAGCCTCCTTCCATTCTGCGGAACCTTCGTCAACAGTAGATGGGTCTACTTTCTTCTTCAGAAGGATCTCTTTCGCCAGTCCCTCCGGATTTCCACCGAGCAGGATGTCTACGCCGCGCCCCGCCATATTCGTTGCAATTGTTACATTGCCGGGAACACCCGCCTGAGCGATGATTGTCGCTTCACGGGCATGTTCTTTGGCATTCAGCACTTGGTGTTTGATATCACGCCGTTTTTTGCGGAGCAGCTGACTCAATTTTTCAGAATTTTCGATTGAAATGGTGCCAACAAGCACGGGGCGCCCCTGCTCATGCTGCTCTATAATGTCTTCAAGAACTGCCCGATATTTTGCATCCTCTGTCTTATAAATCACATCCGGGTGATCTATCCGAATCATCGGCTCGTTCGTGGGGACAACGACGACATCCAAGCCGTAGACATGTGCAAATTCCGCAGCTTCTGTCTCAGCAGTACCGGTCATTCCAGCTAATTTTTCATACATCCGGAAATAGTTTTGGTAAGTGATTGACGCACCGGTTTGATTTTCCTGCTTAATGTGCACACGCTCTTTGGCTTCAAGGGCTTGATGGAGGCCTTCGTTAAATCGCCTGCCCTCCTGCAGCCGTCCGGTAAATTCATCAACAATGATGACCTCCCCGCCCTGCACGACATAGTCTACGTCACGTTTGTAAAGAGTGTGTGCAATCAGTGCCTGATTGACGTGGTGCACCAAGTTCATGCTTTCGTGACCGTAGAGATCCTCTACTCCTAGAAGACGCTCAATCTCTTCTACGCCCTCTTCAGTGAGGGCGACAGTGCCGCGTTTACTACTTTTTTCGTCGCGCTCATAATGTCTTTCATTTTGCAATCGTCGTACCGCAGCATCAATTTTTTTATACAGTTCGACCGGTTCCCCTTGGGGCTCAGCGATAATCAGAGGGGTCCGCGCTTCATCAATTAGGATGCTATCGACTTCATCAACGATGGCGTAATGATGGCCACGCTGTACTTTTTCCTCGAGCGTCTGCCCTTTATTATCCCATAGATAATCGAAGCCGAATTCGCTGTGTACACCATAGGTAATGTCCGATTTATATCCCAGTGCTTTCAAATTGTGGGGCAATCCACTGTATGTTAAACCCACACTCAATCCGAGGAAGGTGTAGATCTTTCCCATCCATTCCGCATCACGCTTGGCGAGATAATCATTGACAGTTACAACGTGGACCCCCTTACCCGCCAAAGCGTTCAGATAAACGGCGAGCGTCGAGGTTAGCGTCTTTCCTTCGCCTGTTTTCATTTCGGCGATTTTGCCTTGATGAAACACAATCCCGCCCATGAGTTGAACATCATAGTGGCGTTGGTTCAAGGTACGCACCCCTGCTTCACGCACAGCGGCGAACGCTTCGGGCAAGAGCGCGTCGAGGGATTCACCGGCGTCCAACCTTTCTCGAAAGTGCGGTGTTTTCGATTGGAGGGCAGCATCGGATAAACCCTGCATCTCCGGCTCCAATTGAGTAATTCTGTCTACAATTGGTTGGAGCAACTTTATATCCCGGTCCTGTTTACTGCCGAAAACCTTAGTCAAAACTTTTTGAAGCATGAAACATCATCACCCTTTACAGTTTACAAATTTTCAACATTATCTAACCCTACTTATCGTTTGACGTTGAACACACGATTTAGTTATATTTCACTGAGTTTTTTCTTCAATCTCAGTTGTGTCGGGCTTCAAAACAGCCTCAGAAGGTGGTGCCTCCGGATCAACCGGGTCTGAAACAGCCGCTTCATCTTCAACTGTTAATAAGTTCCCCCCGTCAACCCATTTTCTCAGTATTGTATAGATGAGGGTATTACCCGCCGAAGCAATCGAAAAGAGGTAAGCAATAACTAAACCCGCGATAAATAACAGAGAAAACGTCATAAAAATCGCGGTGATAGTAAGCGTAATTGGCAAATTGACGGGATCGGAACCAATATCAAATACTTTGAGATGTTCGAGATATGGCAACGCAGCAAGTCTGTCAATTGAGCCACCAAGCCACCGGTCCGACTGCCACATAATATGCTGCATATCCGTAGGAATCAGAAAATGGATTGGCAGCATCGCTAACGCAAACCCAAGCAAGCAAAAGATTATCCAAATCGGGGTGCAAATCACCTTCACACCAAACAGAAGGGCTTCGTAAGTAAGAATCCGCCACGGTTGATTCCATACCATCGCGAGGTGCTGGTACGCCGTTTCAAAAGCATCCGAGTCCGCAGCCGCAACCACAGAGGGCCCGAAAAACAGACTTACCCCCACGCCAACAAGGAGATAAACTATCAGCAATCCGAGAAAGAAGGCAAAAGGGGTCAAGACCGATGCGAACATTAGAATGAAGCGACCCACTGTTGGAATCTTTCCGAGCAAACCGACAAAGGTCGGTATTAAAGCCAAAATCACGAGAATAACAACTAAACCCACAAGCGTCCCGAAAACTGATTTCCAACGATTTTGCACAAACCCCCAGGATGCCTTCATGGAAAAGAAATGGTCGCCTCGCAGTTGCTCGATTGTGATTTTCGACACCATCGTGCTCGTTAAGAAAAAGAACACAAACAAGATAAATGTGCCGAGCCACATCGCACCAATTGTAATGTCTTCAAAAGCATAATCGACAAGGGGACAAACGGGCAGGAGTGCATAGGTATCCCAAAATTGCTTGACCCCCCCACCGCCTGCAATAAACAAACTTGCATATACCAATATCTCATAAATGAGATAACCGAGGACTAACCCGAAAAGGTGAACTAAAATCTTCTTTACATCGAAACCGTAACGTCCGGCTCGAAAAATATCTCGGAAATCAAAATACAATTCAGCCATTGTTTTTATCCAGTTGTCGGACAACTTCCCGACGAATTATAGCACGGTATCAGCCAACTGTACATCAAACTTTAGTTGTCCAGAAATCCGATATATAATACATCAACTACGATCTTCTGTCAACAACAGAAATCTGTGGAATTTTACTTGACTTTGCTCGGCAATCTTAATACAATGCCATCGGGACACGAACAGTAAAACAACTTAGTTTTTAGGGAGATTATAAAATGGTAACCACAAAACTAACCGATACAGAAATCAACGCTCAACTTGATGAAATATCGGGGTGGACGGTCGAAAATGAAAAGCTGCACAAAGAATTTCAATTCAACTCGTTTGTAGAAGCCTTCGGTTTTATGGCGAGCGTTGCCTTGATTGCAGAATCAATGAATCATCACCCCGAATGGTTTAACGTCTATAATCGCGTGACAGTTGATCTCGCAACACACGACGCCGGAGGAATTAGCGCGTTGGATTTTGAATTGGCGAAGAAAATTGATGCACTTTCATAAAATCTAATGCGTAGGGGCTTTGATTATCGACTGGCTTACTACTTTCATCATTCGTATATTGGGTGCAACCATCCGTTGGCTTCCCAAGGGGTATGCCCTGATGCTAGGGAGCGGTCTAGGAGCCCTCCTCTATTTTGCCCTAAAGAAGCGTCGTCAAATCGCCTTAGAGAATTTACAGATTGCGTTCGGTGATGAGATGTTCACCGATGAGCGTGCACAGATCTGCCGCAGAAGTTTCCAACAGATAGGAAAAACCGCAATCGAATTTCTCCGTTTCCCCCAATTAACTTTCGACAACATTTGGGACGAAGTGACCGTTGAGGGAAAAGAGCATCTGGTACAAGCGTTAGATCAGGGTAAAGGTGCTATCGTTTTTCTGCCTCATTTTGGGAATTGGGAACTTCTTGCGTTGGTTTATGGAGCACTGATCCCAGACCAAGCGAAGGCGATTGCATTTCCACTCAAAAATAGATACCTTAACGTGCTTGTCTCTCAATATCGAGAGCGGCTGGGGCTAAAGTTAATCGCCCGGAGGAGAGCGGTTAGGGAAACACTTCGTGCGCTTAGGGAGAATTTCGCTGTCGGATTTTTTGCAGATCAGAATGCCGGACGAGAGGGGGTTTTCGTCGATTTCTTTGGGAGACCGGCTTCCGCTGTCCGTGGGCCCGCAACGCTCGCGCTCAAGACCGGTGCACCGCTCCTCTTGTCGATGGATATCCGTCAACCCGATGACCGGCATCATGTAATCATCACCCCGGCGATTGACCTAGAAATATCCGGTGATCTTGAACAGGACGTACAAATTAATACTGCACACATCCTGAAAATCCTTGAGACATATATCCGCCAATATCCGGATCAGTGGCTTTGGACGCACAATCGATGGAAAACGCAACCAGATCCAAGGTGGCAGATGAAGCGACAGATTCGGAAGAGAGGTATGAAACATGGTACGTAAATTGCCCTGCCTCATCAACTGCTTAGCAGTGGAAGCCCCGTCCTTTAGGGCGGGGTAACTGACGCTGTCAAAATTAGAAGGACTCCGATAACCATCACTACCGCTGCCGCAAACCGCAATTTCGTTTGTGATTCCTTCAGCAGATATCCGCCAAGCAGCACAGCAAAAATCACAGAACTCTGGCGGAGCGCGACAACGTAACTAACGCTTTCGGTCATGTAAACATAAAGAATAAGCATATAAGAAAGCATACAAAGCAACCCGGTCGCGATAATCTTTTTCCACTCTCGACGCCCAATATCCGCAACTTCTTGTAGCGGGGAGCAAAGCAGGATATAGCCGCCAAACAATATCGTCGTAATTATGCTTTCCGCCAAAAAATAGCTCACGGGTTGCCAAGCGTGTGGTTGGGTTGAATGTGCATAAAATTTGGACATTCCAGCCTTGTCAATCAGCGAGTATGCGATCACCGTGCCGAGCGTTGCAAACGCCCAAATGGAAGCAGGTTGCCTGATATATTGAAGCAGCCCCTTGAATGTCAGTCCACCCTCCCGTTGTTGAAGCAGATAGATCGAGAATACAATTAAAAAAATACCAATCAATCCTTGTGCTGAAAGCCGCTCATCTAAAAATAGGAGGGCAAAGAAGGGGATGAATCCGGGGGCAGATCGCGCAATCGGATAGACATAAGAGATTTCACCGGACATATAGGCGCGGCTTAAGCACACCCAGTAGAAAAAATGGATGACACCCGACCCAGCGATATAGCCCCAAACCGATTTTGGAGCGATTGGCAATTGCAACGCAAAAGCAAAGGCCGCCCCAACCACTGTAAAGACCCCGATCCAGAAGAAGAACAGTTGCGGCGAACGGCTTGCTTTGCCGTAGTAGTTCCACAATGCGTGGAAGAGGGCGGACAATAAAACAAGAATGATGGAAATTGGGGTCTGCACGGTCTCTGTAGAACCTCCGACACGTTCTACTTTCTCCTCCATAGATTCTCAGATATGCTCGTCGAACATGAAATATGAACAAGTATATCACATCCCAATTTAGTTTTGACAGCATCATCCGCTTGTGATATAATGAAAGTTGTAAAGAAAGCGAAGCCCCATCACCAATACAATCTGAGATTGCTGTGTTCTATTGAACAAATGAGGTGAATTGCATTGAAATCCACAAGCCAAATTATCGAAGAAGTAAAAAAAGAGATTCCAGAGGTTTCTGTTGCAGAAGCTCAAAAAGAGAAAGCAGAAGGTGGAGATGATGTTGTGCTGCTTGATGTCCGCGATGAGGACGAATATCGAGCCGGATATATCCCTGATGCGGTTCATGTTACGCGAGGAATGCTCGAATTCTCGATCGAAGATGAAGTGCCAAATCGGGACAAGAGAGTGATCGTCTATTGTGCTGCGGGAATGAGATCCTTGCTCGCCGCCAAATCCTTAAGAGAACTGGGGTACGCGGATTCCGTGTCCATGGCGGGTGGCTATCGAGACTGGTTAGCGTCAGGACTCCCAACAGCCAAAGATAAGCAGATGACGCCGGATCAGTTGGAGCGGTACAGCCGCCACTTTATGTTGACCGAAGTCGGCGAAAGGGGACAGTCTAAGCTGCTCGACGCTAAAGTGCTACTCGTTGGAGCAGGTGGCTTAGGTTCACCGGCGGGGTTATACCTTGCGGCAACAGGCGTTGGTACACTCGGCGTAGTTGATTCAGATGTCGTTGAGTTGAGCAACTTGCAGCGCCAAATCCTCCACCGCACGGAAACTGTCGGTAAACCGAAGGCAGAGTCTGCAGCTGAAACAATGACTTTCCTGAACCCTGATGTCAATGTTGTTCCCTACAATATGCGCCTGTCAGAAGACAACATCATAGATCTCTTTAATGAGTACGACTTGGTTGTTGATGGCTGCGATAACTTCGCGACGCGCTATCTGGTCAATGATGCTGCAGTACTGACAAACACACCCATTGTACACGGCAGTATTTTCCAATTTGAAGGGCAGGCAACTGTCCTCAAGCCACACGATGGACCGTGCTATAGGTGCATGTATCCAACTCCACCGCCGCCCGGCATGGTCCCTGGCTGAAACGAGGCTGGCGTCCTGGGCGTGCTCCCAGGCACTGTTGGTCTTGTGATGGCAACTGAAGCGGTCAAACTGCTGCTCGACGTTGGTGAACCGCTGATCGGTCGCTTGATGATGTATGATGCGCTCAGCATGAAGTTTCGTGAGTTGAAGGTGAGTCGGGATAAAAACTGCCCGATCTGTGGCGAAGAACCGACGATTACCGAACTAATTAGTGATTACGTCGAGTTTTGCGAATTGGACCATTCCGAACCGCTGGCAACTGCTGCCGACTAGGAAATAAAACGTAAATCACGTTTTTGCGCTCCGCAACCCTTTTATCTGAAAGGATCTAATTTATGCTCCCTTGTCCAGGTTGTAATAATCCACTTACGCAATTTCCGATCGAACGGTCAGATATGGATCTGATGAGTTGTGATGGCTGCCAAGGTGTTTTTCTCAATCGCCCCGGTGAAGAACTGGAGAACGTAGATAATGCGACATTTGACGAACTTGTCGAAGCCTATGGCACCGAATATCCAATTGATATAGATCCAAGCACTGTTACTCTGCCAGAGGCAGTGGAAGAAGCTCTTGAGTAGAAAATATCAATGTCCTATGGCATTGGTAATCTAGGTTCATCGGCCTTGCGAAGGTTCAAAATCTTCGCAAGGTTGTATACCAATTATTTTCCAAATAAACTTGCAATGGGTCAAGCTCCTCGAATTAGTCCCTACCCTGTCCGCAATGGATCCCATTTCTAAATTTGCCCAATCGCTTCAAAAGCGTCCTAATATTCAAGGTGCCATTCTCCGTTTTTCTGCCCCATCCCCGTTAATAGACTTCTTTCTGATTCCTATTAAATCTATTTTAGTTTCTAGCTTTGTGCAACACAGCACTTATAACAGTGTGTGCAGCGCTTTTACGCTACAAAACCATCATTAATTGATTCAATCGCTAGACTATAACGCCCCTGTCACGCCTTACATCCTCGAAATAAGCAGAGAGTTCAAACAATTTGTCGGCGATTTAGGAAGTACGGATGACCATTCTTGAAGCGATTGTGCTTGGTGTTTTACAAGGCATAACAGAGTTCTTACCAGTGAGTAGTTCTGGGCATCTAGTTCTGATGCAGCATTTCTTAGGGATAAAGGAGTCACAGGTCTTTTTCGATGTCATGCTTCATCTTGGAACCTTGGGGGCTGTTATTATTGTTTATTATCAGTTAATTGGGTCTTTGGTGCGGACCGGTTGTTCCACGCTTTTTCAGACAGATTTCTACCGACACCCTCGACTTACAATCAGCAACACTTCTGATCTCAGGCTGATCTGGTTTCTTCTGCTTGGCTCGATTCCTACCGGGCTAATCGCGCTGTTGTTCAAAGATTCACTTGAGGCGATCTTTGGCAAACCGATGATTGTTGCCGGGATGTTAATTATTACAGGTCTAATCTTGCAACTGTCACGTCTCGGACAAAGGCGGCGACAAACAGAAACTTCCTTACGCGCGTGGCATACACCACTCGTTGGGATTGTCCAAGGGCTTGCCATCATCCCCGGAATTTCCAGATCTGGATCAACGATTTCTATTTCACTGTTGTTAGGTCTGTCTCCTCAGGTCGCAGCGCAATACTCTTTTCTACTTTCCATTCCTGCAATCTTAGGTGCTGTTGTCCTCAAGTTCAAAGATGTAGGGGAAATTACAATTGCCCCAACCGTTATTGTCGCTGGAACATTGACTTCATTTATTGTGGGTTACATCGCGTTACGTTTTCTGCTTGCGATACTTAATCGCGGAAAAGTTTCTATTTTCTCCTACTATTGCTTTGCTTTGGGGATAGTTGCGGCGGTGTCAATCTGGCTGAAAGCGTAACCTAAACATAGCACAGTTGATATACAAGGCTACCTTGCTACGGAGTCAACATTATGCAAAAAGGATTGATTAAAGCTTTCATCTGTAGTGTCACACTCATCTTTCTGCTTATCACACCGAGTGCTGCAAAAACAGAAAGAATTGGACTAATTTACGACACGGGCGGTCGTGGGGATTTGTCGTTCTGTGATGCCTCCTACGCCGGTGCCAAGAAAGCGACCGATCAGTGGAAACTTGAGCTCAAAGAAATCACGCCCGGACAGAGTACCGACATCGAGTTTGCGTTGAGGCAGTTGGCTCGATTGAAATATGACCTTATCATTGGAGTCGGTTTTCTCTTTCAAGAACCGATGGAGCGCGTGGCATCTGAATTCCCAAACGTCAAGTTCGCCATTATTGATGCCGAAGCTAAACAAGAGAACGTTGCCTCACTCATTTTCAAGGCGCATGAGGGAACCTATCTTGTGGGGGCAATCGCTGCACTGAAAACGGAGACAAATCGGATTGGGTTCATCGGTGGGATGAACGTCCCACTTTTGCACGCTTTTGAAGCAGGCTATTACGCCGGGGCAAAGGCTATCAATCCGACGATTGAAGTCCTCATTGACTATGCCGGCGTCACACCGAAAGCCTTCAGTGACCCCGCCAAGGGAAAGGAACTCGCACTGGCGCAGTATAACAAAGGTGCTGACGTCATCCTCGCGGCGGCGGGTGCAACGAGCTTAGGAATACTCGAAGCCGCTAAAGAAAAACAGAAGCAGCTCATCTGGGTGGATGCGAACGGGAACCATCTCGCACCGGGCCTTGTCCTGACGAGCATGATCAAAGGCGTCGAACTTGCGGTCTACCAAACAATCCAAGCTGTCGTTGAAGACAATTTCACCGGTGGAATAAAACTATACGGTCTCAAGGAAGGTGGAATTGAATACATCGTTGATGCCAACAATCAGGGAGTATTATCTGCAGAAATTCTGAAACGCGTTGAAGCGATCAAAAAGCAGATCATTGACGGAGAGATTGTTCCCCCATCGGAAAGAGAATAGTTGGACAACCGAACTTGGAGCGTTAAGTCGCTCAAAGAAAGAATCAATAGTGCTTACCCAAGAACAGATGAGGTGAATGCCCTACTGAGATCTTAATTGTTTTAAACAGTGATTCAGCTACAACAACGGAATACATGCACTTCAGTTAGTATGACACAAAACGTGGAGTATAATATGAACGAACGCGAAAAATTTCTGTTCGATCTGCGGGGTTACCTCCGGGTCGAAAACTTCCTGACTCCCCAAGAGGTCCAAGTGCTCAACGAAGCTGTTGACGCCAACCATGATAGATACACAGAAGACAGCAAAATGTACAGTCTTGGCATGGATGGTGAGTACCATCGCCGATCTATGATGGGGATGCTGACTTGGGAACAGCCTTGGTGCCAACCGTTCCGCGATCTAATAGCCCACCGAAAACTCATTCCTTACCTCAATGCCCTTTTTGGTCGTGGATGGAGAATGGACCATGAGCCTTTTTTGCTAATCTCTAGGAAGGGCACCGGTGGACACGGATTGCACGGGGCGACCAGCAGGCATTTCGATGGTACACAGTATTATACCTATGCAAATGGCGAGATGCGCGTCGGTCTAATCGTTTGTCAGTTCCAGTTAGCAGACATCAATCCCGGAGATGGTGGAATCGCTGTTATTCCGGGCAGCCATAAAGCAAACTTCCTATGTCCCGAAGATATCATGCTTTACGACGCCAACCAAGAGGTTGTGTATAATGTGGAAAGTAAAGCGGGAGATCTTGTAATCTTTATGGAAGCCACCATCCACGGTGCGTTACCTTGGAAAGCTGATCATGAGAGGCGTTCTCTACTCTACCGCTATTGCCCAAAGTCTATGCACACAAGCGGTGGCATCTATCAAACCAGCATGCCGACATGGGTTAACGAGTTGACAGAGGCGCAGCAGGCAGCACTTGAGCCGCCTTATATGTACAACCGGCCCCTTATTGAGGACGACGGAGTTACCCTAGTACAACCCGGCCAAGAACCTGAACCCCACAGACCACGCGGCAAAGCCGAAATGAACGCGGAATAGAAGAAAACTGACCACCGCAAATTCTTCAACGGATCGGAGAAATAATTTTATGCAAGAAACGATGCCGGCTTCTCCTTCTACATTTCAACCTGCTCGGTCACGTATTACCTTACGCTCTGTGATCTTGGGTTGCATTCTTATGCCGATTAATGCCTACTGGATCGGAATGGAAGAGATGCTCTGGCACGGATTTCATTTCTCCGCAACCTCTATCCCGATGAATGTCATTTTCATCATTTTCGTGTTGGCACTCTTGAACTACATCGCCCAACGGTTCTTTCCTGCATATGCGTTGAGCCAGATTGAACTCCTCGTCATCTATGTCATGTTGGCATGTGTTACCGCCGTGGTTGCCCACGATAACATGGTCGGTCTCATGGGCCCCCTCTGCCACGCTTTCTGGTTTGCCACCCCCGAAAATGAATGGAAACAGATCCTCCAGCCTTATCTTCCGAACTGGCTCATCATGGGTAACACAACCATTGCCCGCCCTTTTTATGAGGGCGGGGCTAATTTCTTCACCGAAGGCTATCTGCGCTACTGGATTGTTCCTATCATGAGTTGGACGGTCATCTCCTCTCTGATTTTCGCTCTCGTCGCCTTTGTAAACGTCCTGATCCGACGCCAATGGATTGAGCATGAAAAACTGCCGTATCCGATTACCCAACTGCCGCTCGATATGACTGCGCCTGGAATGGAGCTCTTCCGAAACCGCGGCATGTGGTTAGGGTTCACGATTGCAGCGGGCATCGAAATCATCAACGGAATCAATTTCCTTTATCCGTCCTTTCCAATGATACCGATTCGCGAGGAGAGTGCGGATATCTCGCGGTGGCTTAACGAAGAACCGTGGGATGCGATTGGACCAACTTTCTTTCACCTGCGCCTGTTTTTTATCGGTTTGTGTTTTCTTTTGCCACTGGATGTGAGTTTTTCAACAGCGTTTTTCTACTGGGTCCGCAAAGCGCAATACGTTGGAGGAAAGGCGGCGGGCTGGTATACAATTCCTTACTATCCCTTTCAACCGAACCAAGCAATGGGCGCGGCACTAGCGGTTGTTGTGATAGCAATGTGGGCAGGGCGACAACATTTTCGGGAGGTTGGTAAACGGATCCTTGGCATGACCACATCTATCGACGATTCGACGGAACCGATGCGTTATCGATCGGCAGCCTTAGGAATTGTAATCTGTCTCGTTCTTCTTTATCTAATCTGCAATCAGGCGGGGATGTCGATGTGGGTATTCGTGCTATTTTTCGGATTGTACATGATGATTACAGCGTCTGTGACTCGTGTTCGTGCCGAACTTGGACCACCAGCCCACGACATGGCTGGCGTCAATCCACAGACCGCTTTGACAACGGTATTTGGGATCCGTCCATTCGGACGTGGTAACCTTGTTATGTTCTCGCTTTTTTCATGGTTTAACAGCCAGAATCGCAGCCAACCTATGCCCCATCAACTTGAAGGCTTTAAACTGGCGCAACGCACCGGCATGGATCATCGCAAACTGTTGTGGGTGATGCTCTTTTCGATTGTGATAGGTGTTTTCTCGGCCTTTCTGATGTACCTTTATGTTTTGTATACGCATGGAGGCAGCAAGGCGGGAATGATTTTGGGACCCGGCTGGGGGGTTTACAACCGATTGGCTGGATGGCTACAGTTTCCACGACCGACAGATGTTTTCGGATCGGCGGTCATCGGTCTATCATTTCTATTTACGATATTTCTCGGTATCATGCGGCTCAAGTTTATCTGGTGGCCCTTCCACCCGGTCGGCTATGTGATAGGCATCAACGGTGGAACGCTAGATCAATTTTGGCTTGTATTAATCCTCTCTTCAATCGCCAAGTTTGTTATACTAAAATATGGTGGGGCGCGTCTATATCGACGTGTATTGCCCTTCTTCCTAGGGCTAGTTTTGGGCGATGTGGTCAGTGGCAGCTATTGGGCTATTTTAGGCGTAATTTTAGAGACACCGATGTATGTTGTGTGGTTCTGGACAGTACAGTGATCTCACGGCGTTTGCCCGATCAATAACCCCGCGTCTCGGCACCGAAACGGTACATCACAGAAATCCCGCTGGCTGGTGTCGAAACATATCGAATCAGAAAAAACTTGAACTTACGATCCAGTTGGATGTACAATAGTAGGATGAAAGTGGATTTGAGTCGTCCTGAAACGACTCAAGCTAGTAGAGTCTACCCCCTAAGAGTGTATATTTTCGGTCACCTGATTGAGTGTTGATTAGATAGGTTCTTAGCTTGCGAATAGATTTGCAGGCTTTTTCAATCGCTTTACGCGAAAGGAGTTACATTATGCTAACTCAGCAACAGATCGGCTTCTACCATGAAAATGGTTACATTGGTGTTGAAAATGTGCTTTCGGAGCAAGATATCATCGACCTTCGTCGTGTGACAGATGAATTTGTCGAAAAATCCCGTGAAGTCACCGAACATACTGACGTTTTTGATCTTGAACCCGGTCATTCCTCAGAATCTCCCCGTGTGCGCCGCATCAAAAATCCAGCAGCCCAACACATTGTCTATGATCAGGTGCGAACTTACAAATCCATTATTGACATCGTTGAGCAGTTAGTTGGTCCCGGCGTTCGCTCCATGGGCAGCAAACTGAATATGAAATACCCCGATTTTGGAAGCCCTGTTGAATGGCACCAAGATTGGGCGTTCTATCCCCATACGAACGATGATGTGTTGGCAGTCGGCGTTGCCATTGATGATATGTCGATGGAGAATGGCGCGCTAATGGTCATTCCCGGCTCCCATAAGGGGCCAATCTACGACCATCACCAGGAGGGTCGTTTCGCAGGTGCAGTCACTGATCCCAATTTCACGCCGGACGGTGCCGTTCCCATCGCGGTTAAAGCTGGAGGCATTTCGGTTCATCATGTCCGCACCCTTCATGGCTCTGCACCCAACACCTCTAGCACGCCACGCCGCTTACTGCTTGCCGCCTATTCCGCGGTTGATGCCTGGCCCCTGAGCGGAGACTGGGATGCTTTAAGTGCCAATATCCTACGTGGTGAACTCACGAATCAGGTACGTATGGTCGAGGCGCCGGTTCGCATGGCACTCCCCCGTGCGGAGCGCGGCGGTTCAATTTACGAAACCCAGACCATTCTGAAAAAACCACTCTACGCTGAGAAAACCAAGTGAATCTCCAGGCCCGACGCTGACACATCGGAACGATTCGATTAACGCCGAGGATTCCGACAAGTCGTAACCAGCGTGAAGGAGTGACGGGTGATAAGTAAGTCACCCGTCACTCTACACCTCTCATGGGGCATGTTCGATGTAGTTGCTGTCACAATACATCCCAAACATTTCGTGATGGCACAACAACGACAGGAGACACCCATCATCCGTGCTCCACACACCAAACCCTCCCTCCAAACCAAATCTAACCGCCCAGATTTGCAAGCTGCTTTTCATCGGTCTCGTAGTTCTGCCACTCAATAGCCTTTGGGTCGTTGACACCGGCATCACAGGACATGGCGTGAATTTCACGCGGGTGTCGCTATTCATGAACGCGATCTTCCTCATCTTCGTCTTGAGTCTGATCAATCCGTGGCTCAAGCGTTATGTTCCGAGATTCGCGCTGGACTCAAGCGACATGGTGTTAATTTATGTGATGCTGTGCGTCTCGTCAGCCATCGCAGGGCACGACATGATCCAGCGACTGTTCCCGCTCATCGGACACGCATTCTATTTCGCCGCACCTGAGAATGAGTGGCAGGAGCTTTTCCATCGCTATGTACCACGTTGGCTTGTCGTCACAGACAAATCAGTATTGGCTGGTTACTACAAAGATCGCGGCACATTTTATAACAACACCTTTTACGTTGCTGAATACTTTAATGCGTGGCTAGTACCGTGCCTCGCCTGGTGTACCGTTATTATCGCGCTGTTGATTTGTATGCTAGGCATTAACCTCCTAGTGCGCAAACACTGGACAGTCCATGAACGCCTCACCTATCCTCTCGCTCAAATACCGTTAGATATTATCAACAACGGGCCTCGCCTGTTCAAAACACGCCTAATCTGGACTGGGTTTGCCCTGTCCGTGGCATTCAACCTGATTAACGGTATTCACACCCTATTCCCTGTCGCGCCAAGTATCTTTTATGGACGCTACCTGCTGAGTCAGTATTTCACCGCGAAGCCGTGGAACGCACTCGGTTGGATTCCGATTGAGTTTCACCCATTCGCAATCGGGTTGGCATTCTTTATGCCGCTGGACCTCTCTTTCTCTTGTTGGTTTTTCTACTGGCTTTGGCGGCTAGAGCGGGTGGTGGGAACAGCCTTCTCGGGTGGCAGCATGTTAGCCGGTTTTCCCTTTACATGGGAGCAATCCATCGGCACTTGTGCAGCGATTTTAGTTATGACATTGTGGGGGCTGCGATTTACCGGACGGGAAATTCTACAGAGTTTTTTTAGAATGCCCACCACTGCCCACACCACTGGAGATCAACTACGCGAGATTCTGGGCAACCGAGCGGAGATGCGACGCTATCGCTGGGCAGTTTTTAGCATTTTCGCGAGCGTGAGCTATCTCATTGGGTTCTGCTATGTTGCAGGGATGTCCGTGTGGGTATCGGCGGTCTTTTTCCTAATTTTCTTTGGACTTTCAACGGTTGTGACACGTATCCGCGTCGAAGCAGGCTACCCGATGCACGATTTTGCGTTCCGCCCCGAGGACATTGTCGTGACAGGATTCGGTACACAACCGGTTGGGCCCACAAGCCTCACACTCTTTTCCTATCTCCACTTTTTCACTTACGCCCATCGTAGCAACCCACAGCCCCATCAATTGGAAGCATTTCGGCTTGCGGATCGGATGAATCTCTCCATCAACGGGATGCTGATTGCAGGTATACTGATTGCCACGGTAGTCGGAGCACTCGCTGCTTGCTGGGCTTACCTGCACACCGCCTATCAATATCAAGGGAGTACGTGGCCCGGTTGGCCCATCTTTAACCGTCTGCAAAACTGGTTAAGCTATCCACGAGGAACGGATGTCAGATCGCTAATTTTTATGGGTGGCGGATTCGGTATCGGATTGGGGTTTCTGATTATGCGACGGCTTTTTATCTGGTGGCCCTTTCATCCCGCAGGATACGTGATTGGTGGGACATGGTCGCTCAATCTCTTATGGTTTTCAATCTTCCTGAGCTGGTTGGCAAAGTTAATCATCCTTCGATTCGGAGGACTCAAGCTGTATCGACAGGCGAGCGCGTTTTTTATCGGTCTCGTTCTGGGAGAGTTTGTGACCGCAAGTTTCTGGGGTGTGATTGGGACAATTTTGGGACAGGCAACCTATCGATTCATTTGAAACCCTGATTTTTTGCAGCTCGGTTTATTGGCAATCACCTGTCAGCAATAATCCATCCACCATCTATAAGCTCAGTCGTTGCACAACTCGGTCCCCCATCCTCACCTGTTCCCATATATCTCGCCATAAGCACCTTATTCGGATTTTCAGATACCTTTTTTACCATATCCCAAGTCACCTCTTCTTGGCGGAGGGATTTGGGATAGCCCGTTGAAATCCAGATTTTTGCCCTTCTGCTGAATTCACAGTCCGGTTGGCCTGCCAACTCCCCGATATTGACATAGAAAAACCGTTTCGAGGGAGTTCCTCGCGCGAATGCCCCTGTAAAGTTGGGAGCACCCGTGTTGCGCTGCGGTTTCACAATCGCGTCAAAGTCAAACGTAATATCTTCCCCCGTAGATTCGGTAACCGAAACCAAGTTTCCGTTATTTTCCAACGAAAAATTAACTCCCACTGGAGGACTCACAACAACGATGCGCATTGGGATTTTGTATTCCATCATTTTATCCCTTACCTAAGTTGCTAATTATTGGCAATCTATCAGAACCTGTAGGTCGAGATTCACATCTCGACAGCCAACTTGCGTTATCATATCAACGAACAGCCGCGTCTGTTCCCCTAAGTGGATATACAGGCCGATCCGCAATCGGAAGGTGAACGATAGAAGCCATTACACCGAGGATAATCGCAATTATCCATACAGGCGTGTACAGCCCCGTTGCGTCATAAATTCTGCCGCCAAGCCAAACTCCGAGAAAGCTCCCCACTTGGTGGCTGAAAAATACAATGCCGTACAACGTAGCTAGGTAGCGGGGACCGAAAATTTGTGCCACTGTGCCACTCGTCAGCGGCACGGTAGCCAGCCACAAAAAACCGATTGCGGCACCAAAAATCATCGCCGTGGTCTCCGTTACCGGAAAGATGAGAAACAGGCTGATAATGATTGAGCGGCCAAAGTAAAGAGCACTCAGCAGGTATTTCTTGCGATAATGATCGCCTAGGTAGCCAAATAGTGTAGAACCAAATAGGTTAAACAACCCTACTAGCGAGAGTGCGGTTGCACCGGCTGTGCCTGATAACCCATTATCAGTGAGATAGGCGGGTAAGTGGGACGCAACATACGAAACGTGGAAGCCGCAGACAAAAAAACCGATAGTCAGCAGCCAATATCCCGAATGATGACTTGCCTTAGCCAGCACTTGAGTGAGCGAATCGGAAGACTCCGCTGTGGATTCACTCCCCGCAACTTGTTGTTTTCGAGTTGGATATCCCACTGCTAGTAGAGCAATTAAGCCCACAAACCCCGCAAAAATTGCAAAGGTAGTTCGCCAACCAAAGGCATTCAAGATGTGTTGTGCAGCTGGAACAACAATAAACATCCCAACCGAACCGGCGGCTGTGATAAAGCCGAATGTTCTGCTGCGCCGTTCAGGTGGAACGACCTGCACCACCGCACCCAATACAACGACATACGACACACAGCTCAGAGACACCCCAGATAACAAACCGAAACCGAGCATCAAACTGGTCCAATGCATCGTAATCGACATCAGATACATTGATACGGCAAATAGCAGCCCTCCGCCAATCGCTACCCAGCGCGAACCGTAACGATCTGACAAGATGCCCGCAAACGGCAGACCGCCAATAATGCTTTGGATGGCTATCGCTAAACTAAACAGTTCTCGCCCAATACCAAGTTCATCGGTAACCGGCTGCAAATAAATGCCAAATGTCTGCCGTGTTCCCATGCTAATCAGAATGATGAGAATACTATATCCTACAACGTGATTTTCACGTTGGGCCACTAACCGCCTCCCGTTTGTCACCTCGTTAATTTAGCAATCGCCATTTTTCGAGTATATTTAATTCCCTCTCCTCAAATGATATAGCCCCGAAGAATGAAACCCTTCGGGGCTAAAATAGGACAGAAAGAGCTTAACATACTATCAGGATTCCATCGGTTAACGTCCCGTTTTGAGGCGACCCCAAATGGTAGTCAATTTGCTTTGTGGCTCAACCGACAGGAATACCCCCTTAAAAACCAACGTCACTTCTTTTTCGGTTAAGGGGCGATCGTAAAGCTGAAACTCATCCATGGCAAAAGAAGCAGCTCGGCTCGTCGTGCCGCCGATACGCAGTTGCCCCTTACCTTGCAGGAAATCTCGTTTGACCTTAAAATTGCCTTTTCGTTCACCGTTGATGTAGATTGTCAGGTCGGAGGCCTTTTTGACGCCCGCGATGTGATACCACGTCTCTAGTTCAAAACCCTTACCCTTGACGGGTCCGAGCCCAATGGCTCCTTGGTCGTCAAATTTATATTCAAGTGCTAGATTGGGATGGGTAAGAAAGATGCCCGGCGCACTCCCTTTCTCCTCGCCAACTAAAACGTTGGCTTTTTTCAAAATACTTGACCGTGCACCCATGGGATTGAAGATATAGATCCAAAAAGCGTAGGTGTTATCTCCATACTTATCCATTCGGTCAAACTCGTCCACGCGGAGCTGTGCACTGACGTTGTTGAACAGTTTTAAAGCACCTACTCCTTTGTGGACCTCCGCTGGCTCGTTGGTGATTTTGGCACCAAACCGCAACTTCCCATTGTTACCGCCTCCACTCATGTCTTCGACCTGCCTGCCATCTAGCTGCTCTTCAAATGTGAAATACAGAATCAAATTCGGATCCAGAGCCGCTTGAGCAAAGAGAACTGTAATGAACAGAAACGTTGTGATAAAACTCACCCTAATAAGAGTTCTCATTTCCAAATCCTCCTTTTATAGCTTAGCTTTAACGCAAGTTGCTAGTAGCGGTCCTATTCCAACCAATAGCCCCTAATCCCTGTGCAAATTGTATCATTGATGTAGGTCGATTTTCCAAAATCAACAGTTTTGTGTCGAGATGTGAATCTCGCCCTACAGTTCTGATGGATTTTCAATAACTAGCAACTTAGGTTAGCTTTAGTAAATTATAGTAAATTCAAAAAATAAATGGACACTTTCGCCCCTCCGGTAGGTACGGTTAAAAACCGCACCGGTTCGGAGTGTCTCATTAATTCTAGGGTCCACTATAAACAGCGCACATGGACAAATCCACCGGAAGCCTACCAAAGTCAAGGTAATCTTCCATCCTGAAATGACATAGCCCCAAAGGGTTTTAACCCATTGGGGCTAAAACGGGACAGATCAAGCCGAACACCGTATCAGAAGTCCCATCGGTTAACGACTAGTTTTGAGACTACCCCAAGTGGTTGTTAATTTGTACTGTGGCTCAACCGACAGGAATGTCCCCTTAAAAACTGCCTCCACCTCTTTTTTGGTCAAGGCACGATCGTAAACCTGAAATTCATCCATGGCAAAAGAGGCGGCTCGTATCCGTGTGCCCCCGATACGAAGGTGCCCCTTACCCTGGAGGAAATCTCGTTTGACATCAAAGTTGTCTGCCTCTTCACCGTTAATGTAGATTGTCAGGTTGGAGGCCTTTTTGGCACCGGCGATGTGATACCACTGCTTCAGCTTAAACTTTTCACCACCCTTAGCACCGGGCCCGATCCCGCCGACAGCCCCTTGGTCGCCAAATCTATATATAAGCGATTGAGTGGGATTGTTAATCCAGATGGCTGGCGCGTGACCTTTAAGGTCACCCTCTAAAACGTTGGCTTTTTCCACAACACTTTCGTCTGGACGCTCCGGGCTGTTTCTGAGACCAAATATATAGAGCCAAAAGGCGTAGGTGTTATCTCCATAGGTATCCATTCTCTTAAAGGCGTCCACCCGAAATTGAGCACTGACATTGTTGAAGATTTTTAACGCCCCCGTGCCTGTGTGAACCTCTGCTGGCTCGTTGGTAAGTTTTGCCCCCAGTTTGAGTTTGCCGTTATTGCCGCCGCCACTCATATCTTCGATTATCTTTCCATCCAGCTGCTCATCAAACGTGAAATACAACATCAAGTTTGGATCTAGAGCCGCTTGGGTAGAAAGAACCGTAATGACAAAAAACGTCATGATAAAACTCACCCTAATAAGAGTTCTCATTTTTTAATCCTCCTTTATAAATGGAATTTAGGTTTGTAATTTCGTATCCTGAAATTATACAGTGTATCGCGGCGGAAGTTTTCCCTGATGACTTGATTTTCCAACGTCCCCTCCGAATTTCCGCCCAAAATTGGAGAATCTGAGGGCGGCTGGAAACCGGGGGATTATTTCCGCCACACAGCAATAGATCCAAAGGGTCAAAACCCATTGGGACTAAAAACGAGACGAATCTAGCCGAACACCGTATCAGAAGTCTCATCGGTTAACGACTAGTTTTAAGACGACCCCAAGTGGTAGTCAATTTGGCTTGTGGCTCAACTGACAGGAATATCCCCTTAAAAACGGCCTCCACCTCTTTTTTGGTTAAGGCGCGATCATAAAGCTGAAACTCATCCATGAGAAAAGAAGCGCTTCGTATCCGCGTACCACCGATACGCAGTTGTCCTTCACCCTGCTGGAACTGCTGAATACGAGACTTATCGTTTTCTTCACCGTTGATGTAGATTGTCAGGTCAGCGGACTTTTTGACGCCCACGACGTGATACCACGTCTTCAGCTTAAACACGGGCCCGGCTCCAGCCACAATCCCGTCTTCGCCAAATTTATATACAAGAGATAGCCCCGGATCGGTCAGGAAAATGGCTGGCGCGAACCCTTTTTCGTCACCAACTAAAACGTTACCCTTTTCAACAACGCTTGACAGGGCACCCATGGGATTGAAGATATAGAGCCAAAAGGCATAGGTGTTATCTTTATAGGTACTCATTCTTTTAAAGGGTTCCACGCGGACCTGTGCACTGATGTTGTTAAAAATTTTTAATGCCCCCGCTCCTGTGTGAACCTCCGCTGCGTCATTGGTAATTTTGGCACCAAACCGCAGTCTCCCGTTGTTACCGCCTCCACTCATGTCTTCAACCTCCCTGCCGTCCAGCTGCTCATCAAACGTGAAATACAATATCAACCCCGGATCTAGAGCTGCCTGGGCAGAGAGAATCGTAATGACAAAAAACGTTATGATGAAGCTCACCCAAATAAATGTTCTCATTTTCAAATCCTCCTTTTATACCGATTTCGGTTGAATAGCACTCGACTGAAGCCTAGTATTATAACATTTTCCGCCCCCTATAAATGGGGATAGGTTAAATGGAATGAAATCCCAATTCATCGGGGCTGATCCCCCAATCTGCCTATTAGTTGAAGTGGTCTAAGCACCTTCGTTTAAAGAGTATGGATAAACGTTAGCAAAAATCAACGCATACCCAATAAACCCTGAAATGATATAGCCCCGGCGGGCACAAAACCCTTCGGGGCTAAAATAGGACGGAGAAAATCTAACATACTATCAGACGTTCCGTCGGTTAATGACCGGTTTTGAGGTGTCCCCAAGTGGTAGTCAATTTATGCCGTGGCTCGACCGACAAGAATATCCCCTTAAAAACCGCCTCCACCTCTTTTTTGGTTAAGGCGCGATCATAAAGCTGAAACTCATCCATCGCAAAAGAAGCGGCTCTTATGTTCGTTGCGCCGATACGAAGGTGCCCCTTACCTTGGACAAAATCTCGTTTGACATCAAATTTGTCTACCTCTTCACCGTTGACGTAGATTATCAGTTTGTTTCCCTGTTTGGCACCAGTGATGTGATACCACGTCTTCAGCTTAAACTTTTCACCACCCTTAGCACCGTGCCCGACCCCGTCGACAGCCCCTTGGTCGGTAAATCTATATATAATGGATTGAGTGGGATTGTTAATCCAGATGGCTGGCGAGTGACCTTTGTGAGCCTCCCCTATAACGTTGGCTTTTTCCACAATACTTTCATTTGGACGCTCCGGGCTGTTTCTAAGACCAAATATATAGAGCCAAAAAGCATAGGTGTTATCTCCATAGGTATCCATTTTCTTAAAGGAGTCCACCCGAAACTGAGCACTAACGTTATTGAAGATTTTTAACGCCCCCGTGCCTGTGTGAACCTCTGCTGGTTCGTTGGTAAGTTTTGCCCCTAGTTTGAGTTTGCCGTTATTGCCGCCGCCACTCATGTCTTCGACCATCTTTCCATCCAGCTGCTCATCAAACGTGAAATACAGAATCAACGCCGGATCCAGAGCTGCCTGAACAGAAAGAACTGTAATGACAAAAAACGTTATGATGAAGCTCACCCAAATAAATGTTCTCATTTTCAAATCCTCCCGTTATACCGAAGCAAAGCTAACACATACCCAATAAATAAGAAGCCTTCAAACGATATAAATCCCGAAGGGTTAAAATCCATCGGGTCTAAAATGAGAAGGAGAGGGTCGATTACCGCATCAGAAGTCTCATCGGTTAACGACCGGTTTTGAGACGGGCCCAAGTGGTTGCCAATTTGTCTTGTGGCTCAACCGACAGGAATACACCTTTTGCATCCAACGCCACCTCTTTTGCGGTTAAGGCGCGATTGTAGAGTTGAAACTCATCCATCAGAAAAGAGGTTGCCCGTTGTCGCGTTCCACCGATACGAAGATGTCCCTTACCCTGAGGGAAATCGCGCTTGACTTTATATCTAGCTTCTTGCTTGCCATTGATGTAGATTATCAGCGCGCCCGCCTCTTTGACACCCGCAATGTGATACCACGTCTTCAGTTCAAATGGTTCACCCTTACCCCCAGGACCAACCGGGTCAGCTTCTATAGCTCCTTGGTCCTCAAATCTATATACTAGCGATAGCCCCGGATCGGTAAGGAAGATACCCGGCGCACTCCCTTTCTCATTAGCCTCTAGAACGTGGGCTTTTTTCAAAATACTTTCCACGGCACAACACGCATCATTTCTGACACCGAAGATATAGAGTTGAAAGGTGTAGGTATTGTCTTCATAGTTATCCATTTCCCTAAAAGACTCGACGAGGAACTGAGCACTGATGTTTTGGAATATTTTTAATGCTCCTGTCCCTTTGTACACCTCCGCCGGTTCGTTGGTGAGTTTGGCACCCAACTTGAGTTTCCCATCGTTACCCCCACCGGTCAAGTCTTCGACCATCTTTCCATCCAGCTGCTCATCAAACGAGAAATACAAAATCAGATTCGGATCCAGAGCTGCCTGAACAGAAAGAACCGTAATGACAAAAAACATTATGATGAAGCTCGCCCAAATAAATGTTCTCATTTTCAAATCCTCCTGTCAAAATTACGAATCGGAAGTGAATTCTACCGATTTTGGTGTGTCATTTCCCATCCTAAAATGATATAGACCCGACGTCTTAAAACCCGTCGGGTCTAAAATGAAACGGAGAGAGTTGATCGCCGTATCAGGAGTTCCATCGGTTAACGACTGGTTTTAAGATGCCCCCAACTCGTTGCTAATTTGTCTTGTGGCTCGACTGACAGGAATACGCCTTTTGAATCCAACGCCACCTCTTTTGCGGTTAGGGCTCGATTGTAAAGCCCAAACTCATCCATCGCATAATGGGCAGACCGTTCCCGCGTACCGCCGATACGAAGTTGCGCCTCACCCTGAACGAAATCTCTTGGAACATCAAATTTACCTTGCTCCTTGCCGTTGATATAGATTGTCAGCGAGCCTGCCTCTTTGACACCCGCGACGTGATACCACGTCTTGAACTCAAACTCTGAACCGTTGCCCTGGGGCCCGACGATTCCCTTCGCGCCTATAGCCCCTTGGAGTCCGCCACCCCCTTTATCTTCATATTGCCATATAAGCGCTAGTGGCTTTTCTTGAAGAAAGACGCCTGGTGCCCAACCTTTTACAGCCCCCTCTAGAACTCTACCCTTTTCCAGAATGCTTGCCCTTCCTTCTCCACAGTTTCCACCGCAATGTTCCCAATTCCAAGGTTTAACGGTGTTAGAGAATATATACATCCAAAAGGTGTAGGTGTGATCTTCATAGGTATTCAGTTCCTTAAAGGGGTCCACGCGGACCTGAGCGCTGATGTTAGTGAATTTAACCGCTCCTGTCCCTTTGTGAATCTCCGCGGGTTCGTCGGTCAGTTTGGCACCCAACTTGAGCTTACCGTGGTTACCACCGCCCGTGAGGTCTTCGACCTGCCTGCCATCGATCTGCTCATCAAACGAGAAATACAAAAGCATGTTCGGATCTATAGCCGCCGAGGCAGAAAGAACTATAATGAACAGAAACGTCGTGATGAAACTTAACCAGATAAGCATTTTCATTTTCAAATCCTCCTTAAAATCTGATAGTGCTTAAATTGAACGCTCTAAAAAAATTAGGTGAATCATAGCATATCTACTAATACCTGTCAAGCACAAAAGAAAAAAGAAAATTTTCGCTTGACAAGATTTTCAATTTTTGATATTATAAATTTTAAGCTAATCAATCTTCAGAAGTTTGCAATGGAGTGGGTAGATTCGCAGTAATTTGATTCACAAATGAATCACCATTCGTGCGGACAGTGTGTCGGCCGATGCAAATTTCTGTAATAACTGTAAATAGGAGGATATTAACAATGCAAAGGTTGAAGAGATTTCCAATCAGTACCTTGGTCGTTATCTCTTTGATAGGCCTGTTGCCAACCTTGGGATATAGCCAAGTTTTATTGGATGACCCAGACATAGTATTCTACTTTCCTCTCGATGAAGGCAAGGGGGATATAATAGCAGATGTTGGTCCCCACAAGCACGAGGGGGAACTTGAAGGCGGTCCAGCATGGGTAGACTCCGTAGATAAACAATTTGGAACTGCCTTATCATTTATAGACGGGAAAGAGCAATCGGGCTTCGTACCAGATCATCCGTCTTTTGATCTCGGCACCGGGGATGTCACCCTTTGCGCTTGGTTTAAGACTGCTAAACAACCAGAACAGGGATTCATCTATATCAAGTGGGATGGCGGTGGCTGGTATCTCAAGATGATGGATAACAAGCTAACCACCCGATTTAACGTACCCGGCGTCGGAGGCGGTCAGATTCCCTCTAAGTCAGAACTTGCCGATGGTCAATGGCACCATGTCTGCACGCAACGCATCAATCAGGTAGAGGTTAACATCATTATTGATGGCAAAGTGGATGCGTTGGACAAGGGCGGTTCGGCATTAGGATCCGTTCAGACTCCTGCCAATTTGGAAATTGGCCGATTTAAGGAAGAGCGTTTCTGGGATGGAGAATTCGACGAGCTTTTCCTGATGAAGAGACTTTTATCACTAGAGGAAGTGAATTCATTGATCAGTGGAGATCTTCTATCTGTTGAATCGCAGGGGAAACTTCCGCTCACTTGGGGAAGTATTAAAGCTGCTAGACATTAATATAACAGTGTTAGATTTTTCCATTGTCTGAGTTTTACACTTAAGTATGACGTGAGAGCAATAGGAAGACGGGCTGAATTTGAGGTTCGTTTTCACAACAAATTGCGGCGAGGAACCTGCTGATTCATTCATGCAGATTTCTCGCCGCAATTTTTTATGTGTCGGGAGAGAAATCTGCAGATAAACAGAGAAGCAAATCGCCCCGCGCTAACCTTTAGCATTTTGTGAATCTGTTCAGGTTCTCAGTGACCGCGCCGCTTATCCTTTCTAATTGCACAAAAGTCAAGATACCAAGGAACACCAAATGAAAAAAACGTTGATTATATTGATTGCACTCGCAACAATCAATATAACAGGTTGGCAGATTGCCCGGTCACAGCAAACAGATTCCGTTGCCAATCCCGACGTTTCGGCCCGATTAATCGGGATAGAAACAACGAGAATGCTCGACGAGTCGATATCTGTCGATACAAGCCAGATTATCTTGGCTGAGTATCAATGGAACGGCAAAGAATACCAAGTGTCGCTTTCGGATTTCAAGGCGGCGATTCAGCAGTTACCAATCTACTATCAGGAAAACTACGCAGACAGAGCGGGAAAGGAAAAATACCTGTCGGAGTTCATCGACGAAAAACTGAAAGTCCTCGCAGCGATAGATAAGGGGTTCGATAAAGATGGAGCGTTACTTAAAAAAGTGCAAGATTATAAGCACACGCGCTTAGTCCAACGTCTGACATTAATTGAAGTCGATGAAAAGGTCTCTCTTACGGAGGAGGATCTTCGGCGGTATTACGAGGAACACAAAGCAGAATACATTGAAGAGGCGGCATCTCGAGCAACCTGCATCAGTGTTGTGGAGAAAGTGCTCGCGCAAGAGGTATTGGCACAAATCAAGGCTGGAGTAGACATCACCGAACTGGCAAAAGGGTTGTCAGAAAAAGGAAAATTGTTGGGTCCCGGAAGCAACAAAGCAAATCCGGGGAGCACCGGGCTCTTTACTAAGGATGAATCCCAAGACTGGCAGGCTTTTGTTGACGCCGTTTTTGACATGGAAGTCGGTGAAATAACGGAGGAAATCCTTGAAGTTGATGTGAATCGCGAAACGTACTACCTCGTTTTCCGCAAGGAGGAACACATACCGGAACGCATAGTGGACTTTGAAGAGGTCAGAGACCATGTTGAATCCTCTGTTAAGCAGGCAAAAAAGCGGCAACGAATTATCGAATGGGTGGCAGAAGTTACCGCGGCAAGTGGACTGAAAACCTACCCCAAGCGGATTCCTGAAACATTGCTGGACCCAGACGAAGCAGTAACAAACGCGGAAGGCATTGTCGTCGCAGAATTTGATTGGAACGGGAAGCAGCAGATTACCCTTGCAGAGATGATGAAGGACATTCGCGAACTCTCAGAGTCTATGTTGGAGCGCTATAAAGACAAAGCACGTCTTGAAGAATACGTGACCCTGATGGTGGAAAGTCGCTTAATACTTCGTCTCGCCAAGGATCGGAAACTCGACGAAGAACCGGAAATCAAGAAAAAAACGCAAAAGTATCTCCACACGTTACTGATCAATAAAATTACGGAACTCGAAGTTGAGCAAAAACTCAAAGTAACGCCAGAATACATACGAGCCTACTACGAATCACATAAGAGCGAATTCCTTGAGGACGAGCAGGTACGGTTAACCTGTATCACGCTTACAGACGGCAACCGTGCAAAGGAGGTCTTTGAGTCAATTCAGTCTGGAAGAGATATCGCTGAAGTGGCGAAAGAGTTATCAGATTCTGGGGAATTGATTGGTCCCGGGGCAAATGCCGCCAATCCCGGTGATACCGGTTACTTTGCCCAATACGGCAATCCACGAGAGGACCGCCCCTTCGTTGACGCTGCCTTTGCGATGGAAGTAGGACAAATCGTTGATGACATTATGACCGTTACAGTTCGAGGTCAGAAGCACTACATGATCTTCCGCAAAGAAGAACACAAAGCACCACGCCAAAAAGCGTTCGACGAAGAAGATGTCCAGCGGCGAGTGGGACCAAGTGCTAGGGATGAGCAGCGTATAGAACGCAGAGACAATTGGCGCCTTCAACTTCGTGATAAGGCAAAGGTCAAAATATATCCTGACCGAATTCCAGACGAATCAGATAAGTGATAACAACCATGAGTGAAACGTGAAACGTGATGCGTAAAAAAATAATACGTAATGCTTAATGCGTAAAGGGGTTTGGGGCAAACGAGATCTGGTGAAAATGAAGCGACGAGACGGCGAGGAAACGAGACAATTCCCTTTCCTGTTTTCAGGTCTTCCCGTCAAAGTAACCGTCATTAGACAGATCCCCTTACGAATTATGAATTATGGATTATTCTTCTAATTTTCAATTGAGGAGGATTCACAAATTATGCAACCAATCAATGATAGCCAGTGGCAGCAATTTGAGGGGGAAGGCTATCTCCGTCTCGGTAGAGTGATGGACGATGAAGAGCTCGATACTTTGCAGACGCGCATTGATGACATCATGATGGGCAAAGCCAAGCTCCCCTACGACCAGATAATGATGCAAATTGATGGTAAGACTGCCGACTACAGTAAGATGGAGCCAATGACCAAGGGACACAAAGGTCCAACGTTAAACTATCGTAAGATCACCGAACTTGAGCTTGACCCATTCTTCCTGTCGTATATGCAGAAACCTGCCTTCCGGGATATTTGTGCCAGAGCCTACGGTCCCTCTACCTCGATTGCTACCCCGCGTGCAATGTTTATGAATAAACCAGCGGACACAGGAACTCACCTTCCTTGGCATCAGGATGTATTTCGGAACCTTGACACATTTTCAGACATTATCATCTGGGCGGCACTGGATCCTGCGACCCTTGAGAGTGGCTGTCTCAGAGTAATACCCAAATCTCATCACCGCATCTATGAAGGAAACTTCCCCACGGAAGAACAGCTGGAAGCCCTCTTCGCGGTGGCGGATCCCGTCACCCTTGAATTAGAGCCGGGCGAAGGGGTATTGCTGCACGTCAACCTAATTCACACCTCCGCCGTAAATGATACCGGTTTACCGCGACGGGCATTCAGCGTTGCTTATGTAGATGCTGTGGCCAGAACCAAAGAGGGTCAGCCTCTCCCCACTATTTTCGGTGAAGGTGCCTTAGTCCCACAATTCAACTAGCCGAACGTCTCATCGTCGTTCTGATAAAATCGATAAATGTGGACGATGAGACGCTCATTGGAGAAAACAAAAACCTACCACAGAGACGTGAAGACGCAGAGATTCGCAGAGATTTTTTTATGCTTTTCCTCTGTGTTTTCTGTGTCTCTGCGGTGAGAAATCTCCCGTTTTCTCGCTTCATGCCAGTCAACACTAACTTCACAGAGGAATAGATTATGCGCGAAGCTTCTGGTCGAACATCTGCATATAGCATAGGGCTACTTATCATCTTGATCGCTTCACTATGGCTGGGTTGTGAAAGTGATGACGAGCAAGAGAATGGAGAATACTCTGATAAAATTGTCGGTAACGACAATGCGGAAATGATATTGATTCCTGCTGGGGAGTTCGAGATGGGCGACCCCTTCAACGAGGGTAATACCTACGAACGTCCCGTCCACACCGTCTTCGTTGACGATTTCTATATTGATGTCTACGAGGTGACCAACGCGATGTATGCGAAGTTCCTCAATACAATGGGGAAGTATGTGGGGGATACCGGTCATATCTGGTTGGATATCGGCGACGGTGATGAGATGATCGAATTGGTTGGGGGGCAATACCGGGCAAAGGCAGGATTTGAAGAGTATGCCGTGGTTGAAGTGAGTTGGTACGGTGCAGCGGCGTATGCCCAGTGGGCAGGCAAACGCTTGCCGACCGAAGCGGAGTGGGAGAAAGCCGCCCGCGGTGGGCAGATTAGGGAACGGTATCCGTGGGGCAATGATGAGCCCGATGGGAGTCAGTGCAACTACGCGGATAAGAATACAAGCTATTCTTGGTCAGATCAAAATGCCGATGACGGCTACCAAACAACCGCTCCTGTGGGGCTATATCCTCCAAACGGCTACGGGTTATACGACATCGCTGGAAACGTATGGGAATGGTGCGTAGATGAATTGGATGTGGAGTTTTACGAAAACAGTCCAAAAGAGAACCCTGTGTCGGGCGGAATTGCACTACTGATGCCTGATAACTTCAATAGTATCAGAGAGCGTCGCATCCTTCGCGGGGGTTCGTGGCACAGCACTCCGGAGATTCTCCGTGTGGCGTACCGCTACAGCAGTGAGCCGGCGGTCACACTCAGTTACTTTGGCTTTCGTTGCGTAGCTCCTGTCGATCCTTAGTCTGATTTTAACTTTTGAACAACCCGCATTGTGATATTCTCATGCCATCATTTGAAGAAAGGATCGTGTAATGACAGAATCCCATGCGTGGGTACCTGCTGAAGGCAATCTACAAGAAATATTAGAGAAGTATCCAAAGCCTCTCAATGCGTTGGCATCGGGTGAAGTACCGGCAATTGTCCTCCGCCAAGCTTTCAATCCAGATCACTGTGCGGGTCTTATAGAGAGGCTCTATGAACGTGGCTTAGTATACGACCCTCGCCCAAATGAAAACAACGAAGAAAGCAATAGACCTGTCTACGTTGGCCCCGCCTTTGTTAGGTACAACGCCGATCCCGACAAGCTCTTCGCCTACGCTGCCGATACCCACGAACTTTTCAAAACCCTGTTTAACGGATACGAAAATCCAGTGAAGACCTTCTACGATATGTTAGCATGTCTAGCACCGGGCAAGCGAGTGATGACCGCGCGCGAGCCGGACGGACGCCTCTATGGTCCGGCTGTTTTTCGTGCCTACTATGCCGATAGAGGGCACGGACCGCACTTTGACTCCGTAGCAAAGCGGCAGAAGTTGTTCCATTATCAGGTCGCGCGGTTCCAGCATCAGTTTGCTGGGGTGATGTGCTTCCAGAACTCCGAAAATAAAGGTGAAAATGGAGAGCCTTTCCTCTACAACTGTCCTTGGACCCCCGCCGTACAGGAATATCTCACCGCAGGCACGTTTAGCCAATATGTCGCTGGCCAAGGGATACCCCGCGCTCAAATTCAGCTTGAGCCCGGCGACCTTTACTTCTTCTTCTCTGAAAACATCCATGAAGTGCCGCCGGTGATAGGTGAGAAGCCTCGCATTGTGCTCGCTGCCTTCTTTGGCATGTCCCCGGACGATGAAGAAATTTTTGTCTGGTCATGATGCTACTACCGTCACTGGGCACTATTGTTAGCCACTGAAAGGACAAATCAATGAAAATCACGAAAATCGAAACGTTCCAGATTGAAACCCCGCGCTATTACCAAAAACACCCCGTTGACACAGGCGAAGCACCATCCGGTCACGTTGTCGTGAAGCTGCATGTGGATGACGGGCTTGTAGGGCTAGGAGAGGCACCGGACAGCAAGGCAGATGATCTGGGGGCACTAACAAAGCGTTACAACGATTTGCTGGTTGGACGCGACGCGACTCGGATTACCGAGATTAATGAATTGATGCGAGCGCAAGACTTTGAGAGTACGGTCAGTAACGCACACATAACAGCCGCCATCGACATCGGATTGTACGACCTTAACGGTAAGGCGCAGGGCGTGCCAGCCCACAATTTAATGGGTGGGAAAGTTCGAGACAGCGTGTACTTTTGTTATCCAATCATCGGAGCGCACCTCGAAGATGGCTTCGAGCGAAATGCTAGCTACCTACAGCGGTTGGTGGATTTGGGGCATCATTTGTTTCGCTACTACGTTTCAGGGGACAGCGATCTGGACAACCGGTTCATCACCGAGATGAAAGCTCGGTTCGGGGACAAGATCAAACTCAAAGCCTTCGATTTCTCCGGGCGTTTCCCGGATTGGGAGACTGCCCTGCGCTACGCAGATGTGCTACGTCACCATAATCCGTATAATTTTGAACAACCATCAAACAATCTTCGGATATGCGCTGAATTTGTCAAACGGATGGATGTACCAGTGAGCCTCCATATTCATTCGTTAGAACAAGGTTACGAAGCAATTGAACGCGGGGCGTGCACCGTCCTTAATTTGGCGTGGATCTGGTGGGGACCGACCTATGTGCGCCGGATGTTCGCGTTGGCAGAAGCCGCTGGGTTCAAGACTTTGCTTTCTACCGATCAGGATTCAACCGTAGGCACAGCTGGGGCAGTGCATCTAGGGGTTTCGGTGCCCAACCTCGATATTCCTGCCGACCCTGCTGGTCCCCTACTCTATACAGTTTCGCCTGCCAAAGAACGCATCCGAGCTGAGGAGAGCCACCTGTACCCACCAGAGGGACCTGGCTTGGGCATTGAGTTGGATGACGACAAGATGAGGGAACTGACAATAGCCTCCGCATAAATATGTCCAACACCAAGCGCAGCACTTTTGAGGGCGCTGGATAAGAACCTCAATTGGGAGTTTGTATCAATTACTACATTAAGTTGACGGGCAACCAACCCAAGAAAGAATCATATTGAGTCCGACAGACAATCGTTTTCTCGGTTCAACCCGCCGCCCTCAGCCAGAAATCCGTTGGCGCGTAATCTGGCTAGCAGTTGCTATCATCCCTTTTAACAACTATTGGGTCTACGCGATGCTGCGGTGGGCACAGGGCCTCCCGACGACCATGTCGCTCTTCTTCAATGTGATTTTTATCTTTGCGATTCTGCTCGCGTTGAATTATGGACTTTCCCTATATTCGCCGCGTCTGGCATTGACACAAGGCGAATTGCTGACGTTCTACGCCATGCTCTCCGTCGCTACTGCAATCGCCGGTGCGGATTTCTTCGCCGTAATCATCACACATATCGCCGTCGGTGGCTGGATGGCGACCGAAGAAAATGAATGGGCGACCTTGTTTCACCGTTACTTCCCCGATTGGCTAGCGTTAACCGATAAAAACAGCCTCAGAACCTATTTTGTCGGCGAATCGACCCTTTACCTTGACGAGCATCTTCGGTTATGGTGGAAACCTGTCCTTTCGTGGTCCGGGTTTATCGTCGTCCTTGTTTGCACCGCGTTTTGCATCAACGTCGTTATGCGGAAACAGTGGATTGAGATAGAACGACTCAGCTACCCAATTATCGAACTCCCCCAGCAGATGACTACCAAGGGCTTCTTTCGGAATCGGTTGATGTGGGCTGGGGCGATTCTCGCTGGCGGTATGGATATCGTCAACGCGCTGCATTTCTTGTATCCATCCATTCCGGGACTCGGTGGCGATTTCTTCGACCTGCAACCCTATTTTACCACGAAACCGTGGAACGCTATTGGTTGGACGCCTGTCACGCTCTTTCCCTTTGCCGTTGGGATGGCATATTTTATGCCGCTCGATCTCTCCTTCACGTTCTGGTTCTTCTATATCTGCTGGAAGTTTGAACTGATCATGGGGAGTATTCTCGGGTTTCAGCAGATTCCCAACTTTCCCTATATCTTTGAGCAATCGTTTGGCGTCTGTGTCGGCGTACTGATTCTGGTGTTTTGGAGTGCACGGCATCATTTGCGAAATGTGCTGATGGGCGCGTGGCGCGGCGAAAAAGCGTCTGAGTCTAACGAACCGATTTCTTATCGTACGGCGGTCCTCGGAGTAATTATCGGTTTCCTGCTGTTGATCGGTTTTTGGGTGGTAGCGGGGATGTCGCTTTGGGTTGCTGCTCTAGTCTTCATCATCCATTTTATAACCGTGACCGTTACAGCCCGCATCCGTGCCGAACTCGGCCCTCCCCTCCATGATCTCCGCAGGATGGGCCCTGATGTGCTAATTCCACAGATGTTTGGTATGCGGCGAGTCGGTCCTAGAAACCTCAGTCTATTCGCGCTCGTATTTCCTTTTAATCGTGCCTATCGGGGCAATGCCATGCCGCCGCAACTGGAGGGACTGAAACTCGCCGAGCGGACAGGTATCTCAACGCGTCGCGTCGGATTCGCGATGCTCATCGCTGTTGTCATCAGTCCATTGCCCCTGTTCTGGGGTGGATTGCAACTCGGCTACGAATCCGGTGCGGTTGCGTTTTGGGGCGGCGGTGTCTTTCGACGAACTCAAAGTTGGCTCACCAACCCAATGCCTGTGGACATCTTGGGAATCTTGGCAATGCTCTTCGGCACGCTCTTCACCTTCGCTCTCACCGCCTTACGGCATCGTTTCGTTTGGTGGCCCCTCTATCCCGTTGGGTACGGCATCACAGGGACATGGGCGGTCAACTTTTTTTGGTCTTCGGTGCTCGTCGCTTGGGTGATTAAGTTGTGCATCCTCCGCTTTGGTGGCATAAGGACGTTTCGTCGCCTAGCGCCATTCTTTCTCGGAATGCTATTCGGCGAGTTTCTGCTCGGAGGTGTATGGGCACTGATTGGCGTGATTGTACAGAGACCGATGTATCGGTTTATTTGGTAAACACGGAAAAGCAGATGGAGACCTAATATAGTGCCTGAAACGACCTTCCAAAATGGTCTGACGCTCAAATCCTTTTTTATCACACTGTGCCTCATTCCGATCAATATTTACTTCGTTGTTCAACTCGAAGTCGTCCGTTATACATTTCCCACACTCGTCCATCCGCTATCAAATGTCGTTTTCATTCTATTTTGGCTACTTCTGATTGGAGGCATCCTCAAGAAAATCTCTCCCAAGCTTGGAATTAGTTCGCCAGAACTTCTGACAATCTATGTCATGTTGGGCGTTGTATCGGCTCTCTGCTCGGCTGACACGATGCAGATTTTAATCACCATTTTGGGGCATCCTTTCCGTTTTGCAACACCTGAAAATCAATGGCGCGAACTGTTCTGGAAAGAACTTCCCGCTTGGCTCACGGTCCAAGATGAAAAGGTGCTAACCCCCTACTACGAAGGGGGATCCAGCTTCTATATCAGACGGCACCTGTATGCGTGGCTCCGTCCCGCGCTGGCATACATCCTATTTATTTTTGTACTGATGTTTGTGATGCTGTGCATCAATACGCTATTACGGATTCAGTGGACGGAACGGGAACGGCTGACTTACCCAATTATTCAACTTCCACTGGAAATGACGGATACCGGCAACAGGTTCTTCAAAAATAAACTGATGTGGCTTGGCTTCAGCATCGCTGCGTTGATTAGTATAGTGAATCTACTCAATTCGATTTACCCCGCCGTTCCCTATATTCCCGTCAAGCGTCAGAATTTACACCAATATTTTACTAGCCGCCCCTGGAATGCGATGGGCTCCTTCCGAGTTTCGTTCTATCCCTTTGTCATCGGCATCGGTTTCCTCATACCACTAGATCTCCTCTTTTCATGCTGGATGTTTTACGGAGTCTATAAAATCGAGCTAATGATTGGTAACATAATGGGGTGGCGCAATCTGCCGCGTTTTCCCTATTTCAACGAACAGGCATTGGGTGTCTACGTTGCACTACTCGTATTTGTGTTGTGGATCGGCAGAGTCCATTTCAAAGGATTGGTGCGCCATCTGCTAGGTTCGTCTTCACTCGATGATTCCCGTGAACCGATGCCATATCGCCTGGCGGTCGCTGGCATAGTAATTGGATTGATATTTTTGATGGTATTTTCCTACAGAGCGGGGATGTCCTTGTGGGTTACGCCAATCTTTTTCGCGATCTACTTCCTAGTAGCGATAATGATTGCGAGACTCCGTGCGGAATTGGGTTTTTTGGTCCACGATTTACACTACATTGACCCGCACAACACGCTCGTCACCGTATTTGGCACACGCCGCCTCGGATCGAGCACGTTGACCGTCTTTTCGTTATATCAGTTTTTCAATCGTGCCTATCGGGCTCATCCGATGCCGCCGCAACTGGAAGGTCTGAAAATCGCTGAACGGCGAAATATCAATCCACGTCATATCGCTGCAGCGATTCTACTTGCCACCTTAATTGGATCCGTGAGTGTTTTTTGGGTGTTGTTAGACAGTTATTACCGACATGGCGCGGACACCGGGTACTATGGGCCATGGGCATTAGGGTACGGACGAGCCATCTATGGCCAACTCGAAACGTGGCTGAACTACCCCCGAGAGACAGATCTTCCAGCTATCGCTTTCATGGGAGGCGGGCTCAGTTTCGCAGCACTACTCATGTTCCTAAGAACGCGCTTTCTGTGGTGGCCCCTCCATCCGCTCGGCTATGCCATGGCAAATAGCTGGGGAATGTTCAATCTGTGGGCTTGTCTCTTCGTTGCATGGGTAGCGAAAGCAATCATCCTACGCCACGGCGGCCTTAGGGCATACCGACAGGCTATTCCCTTCTTTTTAGGCCTTGCGCTAGGAGACTATATGTTCGGCAGCCTTTGGAGTATTATTAGTATTGCAACCAACAGCACGCTGTATCAATTTTTTCCCTAGCGAACAGAGCGATTCTGATCTGCTTGTAATGGATCTGGGAGGAATAACGAGTAATGCGTAACGAGTAAGAGGTCAACAACCGACCGTCGAGTCGCAGAGGGCGCGGAGCGATTAAAAAATAATTCAAGGGTGTTCATAATTCAGTCAATAGCATACGGCAGACACAGACACCGGTGAGAGGGATCTCCTGATCCCGACTGTTTCCAAAATTGAGGGGAGTCGTGGCAAGGATGCCACTCTCACAGAGAATATTTATGAACGCCCCTCAAATAATTCGCCTTTCTCTGTGTCTCTGCGGTTTCTTTTACACATTACGCATCACGCATTACGGATTTCGATGAAAAATATATCGACAGAACCTCAAAATACCCGTTTTACCCTAACAGAGAATACCCCTGTGCTCTTCCAGAGTGGTTTAACACTTAAATCATTCGTTATCGCTTTCCTGCTAATTCCGATCACCGTTGCTTGGATCATTCAGCTGGAAGTGGTTCGCCATACCTTTCCGACGCTCGTTCATCCGCTGTCGCATGTCATTTTTACGCTCTTCTGGCTCGTTCTGATCGGGTGGATATTCGGCAAAATCTCCCCTAAGCTCGGTCTTTCTCAACAGGAACTCCTCACAATCTACTTCATGTTGTGCATTGTCTCCACCCTCTGTTCGTACGACTGTATGGAGATTTTCGTGCCGATTATGGCGCATGCGTTCCGGTTTGCCAGTCCCGAAAACGAATGGCGGCAACTGTTTTGGCGACAACTTCCGGAATGGCTCACTGTTCACGACGAAAAGGCGGTGACAGCACTTTATGAAGGGGGTTCGAGTCTTTACACCGAGAGGTATCTAAAGGCGTGGCTTGGTCCGGCGGTGGCGTGGATGGCGTTTATCTTTGCGTGGATGGTTGTGATGCTGTGTATCAATGCGCTGTTGCGAATCCAGTGGATCGAGCGCGAGCGGTTGACCTATCCCCTGACTCAACTCCCGTTAGAGATGAGCAATCCGAGGTTGGGGTTTTTCAGGAACAGATTGATGTGGCTCGGTTTCGGTATCGCTGCCCTGATTAGTATTGTGAACCTGCTCCACTCAATCAACCCTATTGTCCCCTATATCCCTGTCAAACGTCAGAGCATCAGTCACTATTTCACCACCCGCCCCTGGAACGGGATGGGCGGCGTGCAGGTCGCCTTCTATCCGTTTGCGATTGGGATCGGCTTTCTGATACCGCTGGATCTCCTATTTTCATGCTGGGCGTTTTTCTGGATCTACAAAATCGAGCTGATGGTTGGTAGCATCATGGGTTGGCGCGGTCTGCCGCGCTTCCCTTATCCCGCCGAACAGGCCTTCGGTGTATATATGGGGCTGCTCGGATTCGTCCTCTGGACTGGCAGATCGCATATCAAAGGGTTGGTGCGTCATCTGTTCAGCTCCCGCGCTTCACCGTCGCAACTCGACGATTCCGGCGAACCGATGCCGTATCGCCTCGCTTGTGCGGGTATCCTACTCGGTCTGATTTTTCTGATGGCGTTTTCCTATAAAGCGGGTATGTCGCTGTGGGTAATTCCAATCTTCTTCGGGATCTACTTCTTGCTATCAGTAATGGTTACGCGACTCAGGGCAGAGTTAGGGTTCCTCGTGCACGGTTTGAAATTCATCAGTCCACATAACATGATTGTTGCCGGTGTTGGCACATGGCGACTGAATACCAGCACGCTGACCGTCTTTTCGCTCTACATGTTTTTCAATCGCGCCAACTGGGCAAATCCGATGCCAGAGCAGCTAGAAGCCTTGAAAATCTCGGAAAGGCGGCATATTAACCCGCGTCATACTGCTGTTGCGATTCTGCTCGCGACAGTGATCGGATCGGCGGTAACCTTTTGGCTCTTGTTGGATATCTACTATCGGCATGGCGCGGAATCTGGATACTTTGATCCCGCCGTATTGGGATTTGGGCGTGATGTCTACGTGCAGCTTGAGAATTGGCTGAACTCTCCGAAAGAGCCAGATCGGCCAGCACTCGCCTTTATGGGCGGTGGGCTTGTGTTTACTGTTTTGCTGATGTTTTTGCGAGCGCGCTTCCTGTGGTGGCCTCTCCATCCACTCGGTTATGCCACAGCACAGAGTTGGGGGATGGCGAACCTGTGGTGCTGCCTCTTTGTCGCTTGGGTGTGCAAGGCTATCATCCTGCGTTACAGCGGATTCAACGCATATCGACGCGCAATCCCGTTCTTTCTGGGACTCGCCTTAGGGGACTATATCTTGGGCAGCCTCTGGAGTATTTTAGATATTCCGACGACTATCTCTTTATACCTATTTTTTCCTTAGAGCCTGTTTTAAGAGTAGGTGAAACGGTCATCTTTTGCCATTTTAGGGGCAAAATCAACCGATTTTGAGGGCATTTACCCGTAAAATGACAACTTTCAGGGATTATCCCGATTCATCGGGACAGATTCTAAATACCAATGCACGAATGCACGAATGTCGCCCCTCTGGGGCTTGGGTTGTTTGTTTGGCCCGTATGCTATAAACATGTCGCCCCGCTGGGGCTTTGCAGGTCGGGCAAGTGCCTGACTACGGATATCAGGATTTGCCTTTTGTTGCGCCGCACATCACTAGCAACTTAGGTTAATATAACGCAAGTTGCTAGCAGTAGGCATACAGGTTTGTAGGGAACAACTCTCGGAACGGAGGATCGTTGTTCCCTACGAATGGGGCCGTAGAATCGTTCATATTTCGTAGGGAACGCAGATCTGCGTTCCTTACGATGCCGCAGATAGATGTCCTTTTGATTTAACCTAAGTTGCTAGTTATTGAAAATCCATCAGAACTGTAGGTCGAGATTCATATCTCGACACCCAACCGTCGATTTTGGAAAATCGACCTACAAAAATGATACAATTTGCACGGGGATTAGGGGCTATTGATTGGAATAGGACCGCTACTAGCAACTTGCGTTTTTGATTTAGATGAGGAGTGTTCATAAATATTCGCTGTGAGAGTGGCATCCTTGTCACGACTCCCGTCACTTTTGGAAACAATCGGGATCAGGAGATCCCTCTCACCGGTGTGTGTGTCTGTCTGCCGTATGCGATTGACTGAATTATGAACACCCTTGACTTAGATAAGAAAATCTTCAATTATCTCGTCAATTGCTTCCATGAGCCGAAGCGTTTCCGTCACTGCAATTAGGATACTCCGATACTGCCTCACTTCATCACGGCTTAACCCCGATCCTTTCCTATCCCTTAGCCACTTTGCACAGACTTGGTACGCGCCTACCTCATAATCCCATACATCTGCCGGAACATCCGTGAAACGCTGGGTCGGGTTAATCCAAACAGCCCCATCCGCATAGCGGACCTGTGAGACAATCCCTTCCCCTTCGCCTTCAAACCGATGGCGTGGTGCTGCCCCACTCCCCCCTTTCAGCAGATGCCAATCGATCAATGCACCCCCCAACGCGCTGAGTTTACGGAAGTGTTCAATATCGCGCGGCAAGGGGATGCGTGGGAACCCATGTTTCAGGAATTCATTATACCGTTCACGGTAGGTGGGGCTGCATAAGATCGCATAGATATAGGCGAGGATCTCCTCCGGTGAAACGTCTTGGGGGAGCCCTAACGGCGGAGTTTGTGGCAATTTCAACTCCTCCGAGAGTGCCTTGAGAAAGTCCGGTTTGAAATTGAGTAAACGTTCTGTAGTGAACTCCAATTCCTCCGGATCCGGATACAGATAGAGTGGGAAAACACGGCCCAATTTCACTCCCTCTTGTTTGAGACATAACTATTTTCAGTAATTTTGTCGGTTACCAAAGCGTGTTGCCATACAGGGCCCTTGAGACAACGACAGACACAGAGGGCAAGGTTGTCGCGTGCGTAGATGACGCATAACATGTAGGGCGTGGTGTCATACAATGAAACCCAGCGTGATTGCCCGGTATAGTAGGTCCAGCGGGTGTCAAAGGGGCGATAGTGAATCGGGACACTGTGCCTGTTCTGCATCGGGATGATTGCGAAGATCCGCTTGGGCAAGCGAATTTTCCAATCTCGACTATCGCTTCCTAATTTGTACTTCTCCCGTGCATCCGCTTCAGACAGTGAAGCAAAATCGGCTACAGTCTCTCGTAATTTTCAGGCGTTCCATGAATTGTCAATTTATCTCGCCCGGTAACAATCCCAACCGAGCTGGTTTGAAAGATGTCAGTAATCTCCCATCCTACTTCGTATTCGGTTATAAACTGTTCTGTTGTTTGCGGCACAAAAAGATAGAGAGGGTGATGTTGGTTGAAGTTACTCCACTCCGTAGTTTGGACATCGGTTTCTAAAAGCGTTCTATATTTCTCCTCCCTGCTCCCCCACATATCCGCGTAATAGACCTCAGCGGGGGTGGATTATCGCGTTGCTTGACACACAATAGGATAGAAACACCTTGCACAATGTCAAAGACATTTTCATCTCTCTGTGCTGTCGGGGCAGCTTCCGTCTTTCTGTTACTGCCGTGCAAATTGAGCAGATAGATTGTGTTGAAACTGTCCAACAAGCTCTTTCGCATCCCACGAAAGATGGGACCGTCAAGGAAGCTGTTGTTGACGATATAGCCGATAACCCCCTCGCCGTTTCTATCAATTCGCCACTGTGCCCATCGGGTAAACTTCACATAATCCGCTTGCAGTGCTTTTGAGTTTTTCTCACCGAGCGGCTGCCCGTCTACCCGTTTGTAATCCTCAATCAGGTACTCCAATAAAGGTGAAATTCCCATCGCTATCGCGGCTTGGATTCATGGAATGACGGGGGTAGGGTGGATTGCCGAGGATGACGAGGAGGGGCTCGTCCCGTTTCACTGAAACCGCCGCATTCGCCTCATCGGAGATAAACTCTGCAAAGGTGTACAACTCCTTTTCTACCGGTTCCTCTAGGGTATTGGTGAGATAGATGCGGAGGCGTTCCGCTGCGTCCCAACCCTGCGCTTGAAGAAATAGACTCAGTTTCAGATGGGCAATCGTATAGGGCGCGACTAAAATCTCAAAACCGAAGAGCCGTTGTACCAGTTGTGCGTCGTTAATGTAGCGGTTCCACTCGCCTGTGCCGTAGGTGGTTGTGATGTATCCGTTGATATGGTTCAACACCGCCAAGAGGAAGCCGCCGGTGCCTGTGGCGGGGTCGAGAATCAACGCGCTGTCATCGGCGAGTCCATCGGGTTTGTGCAGTTCCGTCTTGAGCAGCGCATCGACAGAACGGACGATGTAGGAGATAACCTGTGGCGGTGTATAGTAGACGCCGCGATCAACCCGGCGTTGCGGGTCATATTCCGCGAGAAAAGTTTCGTAGAAGTGGATGACCGGATCCTCAGAATGGGCTTGCAGGACAAAAGCGGTGCGGAGCATCTCTGTAGGAACGTTTGCCAAGAGGTTTACAATATCATCCAAAATATAGGTGACGTTCCCCTCAAGGTTTGGGGAAGCGATTTGGTAGAAGAGTTGGCGCAAAAACGGATTTGACTGGGGCAGTGCACTAGCGGCGGTGAACCGTGAGAAGTTAGTGGCGTTGGGAAGTGTACATCGGGCTGCGAAGAGACCGTAGGCGAGGGTTTGTGCGTACATATCCGCAAAGTCGTTGGGAGTCAGCGTAGTCAGGAGCAGTTCCTTAAATGCGGAGAACATCCGGTAGATATCGCTATCTTCATCGGTGAGCGTTGCTGCGATTTGGGTTTGGAGTTCGCGGGTGCGACGTGCGAGGTGTTTGGCGAGGGCTTCTGGGGTCTCAATCTGTGTCAACCGCGCGCTCAGAAACCGATCGAGCAAGTTCTCTAAAACAGCCGTACTATCGTCTGTAACTCGTGCCGTTATACGCAGTTGGTTTTCTGCGTACAACTGAAATTCGACAAAATTGGTGAGGATGAAGTTATCAAGATTTTCGATAAATCGTTCGTTTTGGGTTTTGGCGTGACCTGTGAGGGCATCAAGGTCCCTGCCGTATGCTTCTGCCTCAATATAACCGACTGGAAGTAAGCCGCTTTGTACAACAAAATCCGGTCTACCCACCTCCAGTTTTCGCGGTTCGGATATAACCGTGATGTCGTGTCCGAGAAATGCAGCCGTTTTTTCCAAAAATATCTTGAAATGTGGCTGCAAGGAGAGTTCAGCGGTTGCATCGGTGTGTGCGTGGGTGCTTTGGATATTTTGCTGGTAGGTACGACAAATCTGTCGGAACGTCATAGATTACTCCGCAGCCAGCGGGACAATATATCTATAGTGAATTCAAAAAATAAACAAACACTTGCGCCCAACGGTAGGTGCGGTTTCTAACCGCACCACATCGGCACCCCCCTTTATTCTACCCCCCCTTAGTCCCCCCCGCAAGCAGGGGGGAAAGCAAGCGGGGGGATAAAGGGGGGTGCCTACCCAACGGGAGAACGGTAGATGCGGTATCCTAACCGCCTCGGTTTGGAGTGTTTCATTAATTCTAAGATCCACTATAAAAAAACACAATGGTTGGTAGGGAACTCAACCGAGTCGCTTCAGATACTGTTTCACGATGTCTATTCCCACAAGATTACTATACGCTATCTGGAGACGATCAGTAACCGGTCCCGGCACACTGCCCTCACCGATGGTTGAACCATTGATAGAGGACACAGCGCAGAGGCAAAAACTAGTTGATGTCACAAAAGCCTCGTCGGCTGTGTAGACATCGTAAAGATCAATGTCTGCCTCTTGCACCTCAATGTTCAGACCTTGGGCGAGCTCAATGACAGTCTCACGGCTTATACCTGCTAAGACGTACTGCTCCTGGGGTGTGACGACGACCCCGTTTTTAACAATGAAGAAATTGCTTCCAAGGCCTTCGGCGATATTACCGTTGATGTCCAACAAGATAGAAAAAGCGTCCGGATTCTGTGCCTTTACCTCCTGATCTGCAAGTAAGAGGTTAATGTAATTGTGCACCTTGACCCTCGGACTCATGCACTCAGGCGGCGTCCGCCTTATTGAAGGAACGACGACGCTCAGACCGTCACGGTAATACCGGGCCCGCGCAGCGAACGGTAAAGGGTTACACTCGATGATCACCGTTGGCTTATATTTGCCCTCTCCTGTGGGAACACCTCTGCTGATCCGTTGTATTACCCAGTAGTCATCATCTGGTCCCAACAGGGGTTGATTTGCCGCGAGCACCTGCATGGTCAACTCTGCCATCTGTTGCTGGGAAATCCTTGGATCTAGGCGCATATATTTTAGCGAATCGTACAACCGATCCAGATGTTCCTTCAGTCTGAATATTACCCCGCCGAAAGTGCGGGTCGCATCGAAGACCGCGTCCCCAGTGACAAATCCTTGGTCACGGAAGGATACCTTCGCCTCGCTCTCTGGAACTATCTCTCCATTGATGTATACCACACGTTCTTGAGCCATGTCCTTTACCTATTCCCTTACGCAAGTTACTAGTAGCCAGCATATTCCAACCAATAGCCCCTAATCCCTGTGCAAATTGTATCATTTCTGTAGGTCGATTTTGAAAAATTGACGATTGGGTGTCGAGATGTGAATCTCGACCTACAGATTCTGATAGGTTTCCAATAACTAGCAACTTAGGTTATTCCCTTGCAGAAAGCTCGTCTTTCAACTGTAAGAGTTGTTCTTCTGAAAGGTTTGTGATTTCAGAGATCAGCGTAATCTCCATTCCCTTCTGCTTGTGTCTTCCTTGGCCGGTGACAATTCCTATCGCTCTGGAAGCAGTGCCGTTAATCCACCATCAATCACAAAATTGGCACCGGTGATATTGGTCGCTCTCTCGCTGCACAGAAACAGAGCCAGTTCTGCGATTTCTCGCGGTGATGTAAAACGCTGAGTTGGATATTGTGAACGCCAGACCTGCCATTGATCGTCTTTGGTACGGTTAAACAGTTGTGCCGCTTGGTCAACCGCTGCTTCCAATAACGGTGTTTCCACCGATCCGGGCGAGATAGCGTTGGCGCGGATGCCGTATTTTGCCAAATCGATGGCTTCGCTTCGGGTGAGCGACAGCAGCCCGGCTTTGGTTACGGAATAGACCATCGCAGCCTCTTGATTCGCCAAGCCCGATACCGAAGCGATGTTGAGGATGGTACCGCCTTGTTGCTTGATATGCGGCACTGAATACTTTGCCATCAGAAAAGCGGACGTGAGATTGACGGCTAGCGTCTGATCCCACATTGACAGCGAAAGTTCTTCGACATCTCCCGGACAATCAACAACACCGACGGTATTGATCAGACAGTCAATCGTCCCGAAAGTTCGAGCAACTGTTTCACAGAAACCACGCACCGGAACTTCATCTGCGACATCAATGGTGTCGCTGTAGACGATTGTCCCTGCCTGTCGACATTTCTCAGTGGTCTGTGAAAGTTCATCTTGACGGAGGTCGCAAAGAGCTAACGTCGCCCCGGCATCCGCAAACTTTTCAGCGATTACCTCCCCGATGCCACCACATGCGCCGGTGATGATGACTACCTTGTTCTTGTAGTTTTCCAATCGTTTCGCTCCGTTGTGCGGTTAGCTGTCCGCTTCATCAAAATTCTCGTGCCAGTAAATGGATTCAATTGCACGATACTTTCCCTCTGTTTCAAAATTCATGCTGTGAACCTTGGGGACACGCTGATCCGTCCGATTGCTGATTGCTTCGGCGTCACCGATGTAAAATCCAGCGTGTCTACGAATACCGCCGTCGGGAAATTCTGTCGGTTCCCAAACGAGGACGCTGCCAACTTTTGGTTCTTCTATCTTGGTCCAACTCGACCGTTGAAGATTCGCCTCTAGCCCCCTGACGGTTGTGTGTAGATCATCTATCAGTTTACAGTGAAAAAGCACCGATGAGACAAAATAGGCACAAGAAAGTATTCCATCTCGTAGAATATCTGTCTCTTCTCCGTCAACAGCAGCGTAGAGATTTCTGAATAGATCCGAACCAACACTGCGGTGGACCATCAGCATATAATTCTTAAAGCGGTTTAGCTCAACTTTTTGCGCCAAAATACTCCTCCGATTAGAAACTCATATAATCTCTCTAAAGCGTATCGCCCATTACGGGAGATCTGGCTTATATCCTCCAAACAGGGCACGCCCTTCCGTCTGCCAAAAGCATTCGACATCAATAAACCCAATATTTTTGAGCCAAACGACCTGATCCTCAACCGTTCCAAAGGGATCGTGGTTGTCGCGTATAGGATCATCAAGTTTTCGGACCAAGTCGTGGTTGGCAAAGCAACCGCCCGGCTTCAGCAGTTGAAAGATTTCTTCGTATAGCACCTGTTTACGGTCATCAACCACATGGTGAATGGCTCGCGACGAGACTACCGCATCGAACTCTCGATCCGCGGGCAGGGTTGCCAACCAATTCGGAGAATCGAAGTTCGATACAACAAGGTAGAGTTGATCTTCCCAATCTGCTAGCCGCGCTTTCCCATGCTTTAGCATTTCCTCTGACCCATCGAGGCACACCACCTGTGCATTCGGATAAGCAGTCAGAATCTCGCGCGTTACGATTCCATATCCCGCACCGAGATCTAACACCTCAATAGGTTCTTCGGTGCTGCGTCGAATCAAACCCACGAGTGCTGTAATCTGCTCTGCCCGTTGCGGGTCTGTTTTGTCGCCATCCTCTATCCACTGGCGAACATATTCGGGTGAATCCCATTCGTGTGGCATTGCATTTCTCCTCTCAATGATTCGGGACTTGCTGGATTAATGGATTGCCCCCTGAAAAGGTACTATAGTGAATTAGAAAAATAAATAGACACTTTCGCTCCCCCGGTAGGTGCGGTTTCCAACCGCACCGCATCGGCACTGTTTCCTAACCTCGCCGATTTGCAGTGTCCGATTAATTCTAAAATCTACCATATTTTACCACAGAGATACAGAGGACACAGAGATTTTTTGTCTAACGAACCGCTGCCAGTACACGCTTCATCAATTGGTCAATATAATCTGACTCTACCCATCGTACCACGACCACCAAATCGTTTTCCGGTTCAATCCAAATCATGTTCCGTCCAGCACCTAGAGCACAGAAACTCGTTTCTGGTGCGCTTGGGAATAGCTGCCTATCCGTATTGAGCCACCACATATAGCCATAATCCGGTTCAACAGGACACGGTGTGGTCGCTAAATCTATCCACCGCTCAGAAAGTATCTGTCGTTCACTCCAGCGACCACGGCGCAGGAACAGATAGCCGAACCGCGCGTGATCTCTGGTGCTAATCCAGACTCCACCACCCCAGTGACCACCACCGCTAACCGACTGCATCTTCCGCCCATCAATTGTCAGCCACGAATTTCGATAACCGTGCCATCGCCAGCCATTGGAAGCACCAATAGGGTCCATCACCTTGGCTTTTAACAGCTGCGGCAACGGTTTGCACCAGATACGCAGCAGGGAGAGTGCCAGTCGATTAACACGGACATCATTGTAAGCAAAGACGCTGCCGGGGGTTGGAAGCGCGTTATCGGTCCCCCGCTCTCCCTGACTGTCAGCACAGTCGGGTTTATCCCAAAGCGTTCCCTTCCACTCACTCGTTTGTTGAAGCAGATGGTGCCAAGTAATTTGGGCGTTGTGTGGTGAATCGAAGCCACCGTCGTTTACATAGTCTCCGACAGGTTGATGCACGTCTCGAATCAGTCCGCGGTCAAGTGCTAGGCCCGCCATTGTGGATAGGTAACTCTTGCTGACGCTGAACGTCATATCGACGCGCTGTGTCTCGCCCCACTCGGCAACGATATAACCGTGCCGCAAGATAAGCCCGTTGGTCGCGCCCCGATCTTTTATCGATCCGATGACTTCGGGGTGGGATTCTTCCCTTTCCATCTCGGTATAGTGCAACCGCATTTTACGAGGCCATGCAGTTTCGATTGTCTGGGCATAGTGAATTGCCTCGTTGAGAGAGTCAGGGTCAATACCTACATCTTCAGGCTTTCTGCGCTCCCAATCGTCCCCTCGTTCCGGATAGTATATATTTTGTGGAAATTGCATTTAGGACCTCCTATTTAATCCTCATACTCCGCAAGAAGCACCTCATGAAGGGTTACTGTCGGCACCACAACCGTCGCAGCGTTTCCTGACACCTCTAGATTTGTCTCCTGTAGCGGCAATCGTGCCGATTTCACCGCAAAATCATTGAACTGAACCCGAATGTTGTGGATGGGATTCACCTCACGGAGCGACAAAAAAGTGGTCATTTCTGCATCGTGTTTCTCACGATTGGTAATACGCCACGGCAAGAGTGGGATGGGATTGTTAAGCAGATGAATCATCAACTCATTCGCGCCTCGGTGGGCAGCGGTCACCTCAATAGCCTCCGGCATCTCAAACTCGATAGGTGGCGGGGTGCGCTTCACTAAGTCAGCGATGAGCCTTTTCAGTGGTGGATAGGGGTTGTTCATGTACGCACCGCCAACATCGCCGCAGATATAAATCGCCAGTCCCTTCCCGAAACAGCGCATCGTGATAGCGGGTTCGGACGAATCGTAGTCCATCCGTGGGTCAAAATCCTTCAGCAAGCGTTCCCCTTCCAGACAACCGCGCGTACAAATCACATGAACGTCAGCATCCGATAGAACGGACACCGCAGATTCTTGACCGTAAAAACAGATGACATGACCGAATTGGCGGGACAACTCTACATCTTGAGGGACATATATGATACCGTGGTCGCTTGTGCCCCCACGCAGTCCTCGGTATTCCACACCTAACACATCGGAGAGGGCAAATTCGCCCCGCTCACGTCCAAATTCGTCGAGCAGCGAGGTCTCATAGGTAGCAATGAGCGTGCCACCTTCATAGACAAATCTTCTAATAGCTTCGCACTGTTCGTCGGATAGACACGCGCTATTTGAAAGAAAGAGCAAACGATATTGGGACAATGTCTCGTGGTTCAGTCGTTCATCCAAAACGAAGTCGAACAACAGATGTGACCGATTCAATATTTCGTAGGCACCGTAAGCGTCCTTCTGCCCAATCTCGTGGAAATAGGTCTGTCCTGTGTTCTTGGGAATCTCCGACGGACGAAAGTCCCGGTTCTGCTGTGAGTAGTGGAGTGCGACGTATTTGACTGTATCGCCTTTGATGTAATCTACCCGTTTCTTAAATTCGCTGAAGACAGACTTGACCGTGTCCTTATGGAGAATTGTTGGTCCATCGAAAGGATTACCACATGGGGCACCACCGTTAGCGATAGCGGCAAATCCAGCAATCGCGGGTGAGAATATGTCAGGATAAGGGGCACCGCCAAATCCCTGTAGTGATTGAGTAACGTTTCGGAAGAGACCGAACGGGGTGCCAGTTGATCGTAGCACCTTTGCTGTAAAATTGGGTTCTCGTAGGGAGCGAAATGTCTCCACGAAGAAATAGCCACCAACGTCTTCGAGATGAAATGAGTTGAGCGGGTGACCATCTGACCAATCCGCGGTCGGTCGAATGTATGAATTCATGTCGAGAATCACATCTGGATACTTTGCCCTAATCCGCCGGAATAGATGGTGCATAAAGTCCTTCATCTTCTCGTACCGCCAGTTGACAAAGTGTCGGAAGTCCAGAGAATCAAAGTCAACCTTCCGGGGAATTTCCCACCCTGTCTCTTCCCGAAACAGTTTTTCGCAGTACTCACAACAGCAGGAGGGGTAAAAAGGGCGCTGCTCGTGGGAGCCATAGTTGGTGTCGTCGAAATAGAAGCCATCGAGATCAAGATTATCCAACCATTCGATGAGATATTCCGGTAACCAGTCTCGATAGGGTGAGTTAAAACAGAACCAGCCCAGATTTTCGATCTCAGGTTCCGATTTATCGAAATGCTCGGAACGGCATCTACCATCGTCCAGAAACTGCATCAACCACTCCGGGTGAATCGGTTTAAGCGGTTTGGTATATATAACAGGATAGTAGCTGAGGATGAGGATGCCCTGTTGGTGCGCTAGTTCCAAGAATCTCGGCAGGCGGTCGTTGTCAACATTGGCGTGCGGAGGAATCATCTTTGAGCGAAAGCGAGGGGTGCCTCTGTTAATCTCCCCATCGACTACCTGCACTTCGACACCGACTTCATTGATGAAGTCCACCCATTCTTCGACGGACAGGCCGACATACGATTCTCCCGGTTGCACACAACTTGGGTAGCATTCTATGCGGCACACGCGCTTTTCGTAGGGTTTTTCTGCAAGCCGTTGGGCGGTAGACCCAACCCGCTTCACTTTTGGTTGTCTGTCCTCTACGTTCACAGTGCATTCCCCCTTCAATACTTAACCCAATATAGTTCCAAGCCCTTCTTGGATTATCCCAGTTAGCCTCCTACGCTCGCTTTTGATATAATCGTTCCTTCAATAGCGTTCAGAAACTGGACGATTTCACTTGTCGCGGGCTGTATATTTTGAAATTTGGATTGGTATTCTTTGAGAATCTGATTCAGTTGTATCAGATCCGTCCGTCGATCTGTGGTCGCTTCTCTGACACGCTCAAATTGAGAGCCGATTTCTTCAACGGATACACCATCCGGTTTCCGCAGCCAGCTGCCGTCCGGGGCTTTCATCAACAGATGTGCTTCAATAGCGTTTAAGGCACGCTCTGCCATCCAATATCGCGCTCCTTCAGGTCCACCCAGCCTTTGATAAAGCAAGGCTCCGACTGCGGCAATGATTATCGCAACAACTCCCCCTGTCGTCACCACACGCCGATAACAGCCCTTCCTCTGCGCCATATATCACAGTTTCCCCTCACGGATTGTTAAATCTGCTTGCAACTTCTGGTTAGCAATAACCATCGTGCCGTGTGTGTCGAAAAGCTCAAATTCACCGTTGATGACATCAAAAACAGCGATGTCAGCAATCGTACCGATTTTGAGATGACCGAGTTCAGCCTCACGCCCGATTGCCCTTGCCGCCGCAATCGTCGATTTCTCAATGACCGCCTCAAGCGAGAGTCCAAGATTTAAGAATTTTGATAACGTCGTCGGGAGGTCATAGACAGGACCGTTGATATTGCCGGAGTGCAGATCTGTACTGATGACATCGGAGATGAATCCCTGCTCCATTGCACGTTGGGCGACCTCATAATTAAAACTCCCGCCGCCATGTCCGACATCGAAGACAACCCCATCTTCGCGGGCTGCCCACGCCTCCGGGATAATCCGTCCTTTATCATCAACGATACAGTCACCATTCCCTTGAAAGCAGTGAGTAACAACATCACCGGGGCGCATCAGTTTTAGAACATCGGGGAGCGGCACACCCGTCCCGATGTGCACCATGACGGATGTATCAGCAAGTCCAGCAGCTTTGATTGCCAACTTCAACGGTTCAACACCATTATCACCGACTTGGGATTTGCCCTGACGAACTTTAACGCCGACGGTAATGTCCCGATTTTGCATGAGCGTGTCAGCGACCTTCTCAGGATTGGCGTACTCAAGTTCGTGCATTTCACCTACGGGTCCATAAACGAGACCGATGCCAGAGATATGGATATAGGTTAATATGTGCGTTTGCGCCGGCTGTGCAATATACTCCCGAAAACCGGGGAAGGTCGCCCAACCTGGGCTACCGGCATCAACAATTGTTGTGACGCCCGTCGTTGTGCAGACCGGATCCGCTTTAACGCCCCATGTTGTAACGCCCGCGTAGACATGGGCGTGGATGTCCACTAAGCCGGGAGTTACATACTTCCCGTCAACGAAAACCGTTTGCGTCGCCTCCCTTGGGGGAATATCTTCCGTAATTGCTGCAATCTTTCCATCGACAACTGCGACATCCCGCCGGTCATGCAATTGCTGCGCGGGGTCAATCACGGTCCCACCTTTGAGCAGTATGTCGTATTTCATTTATTTTATTCCTCCTATACCCCCCGCTTATCTCCCCAAATATCAACGTGAATACGCGGCGAATAGCGATAGCCATGTTCCTTACAAATGTCCACAAGCCACTCCTGTTTGGGTGCCAATTCTTCGGGGGTTATGCCTTGGGGCATCAGCACAATTGTTTCTGCGAGGAGGGGGATTTCTGCCTGTAGTGCTTGAATCTCTTCGATATCCGAAGGCTGATCAACGACAAATTTGACTTGGCACTCGTACCGATCAAGGAATTGTCGGATAACATCGGGGCGGATACGTTCGCGCTCATGTCTAACAAAGTAGCGATTATCACTGGGCGGATTGGAGTTGTACAGTTTGGGACTCATCGAGATGAGGTGCGCCGCCACAGGTGCAAAAATGGTCGCATTCGTTTCAATCGTGATGTGGTGGCCACGTTCGTCAAGTGCTTGGCAGAGTTGGGTCAACTCCTTGACTTGGATAAACGGTTCACCCCCCGTGATAACGACATGCTTGCAATCGTACTTCGTGATCGCTTCGACTGCTTCCGCGAGGGTGATGTCCTTGTTCTCTGGGTACCAAGAGGTGTAAGCCGAATCGCACCACACGCATCTCAGATTGCAGTAGCTAGTCCGAAAGAAAACGGAGGGTACACCAACCAGTTTGCCTTCGCCCTGAATTGTATGGAAAAATTCGCTGTACTTCATAGTCAGAAAGACAAAGCTAATGTGAGTTGTTGGGGTGGGGTTGGGTGTCCGATCTGATACCCCTTCTGGAGCTTGTCGTGGTGAAGTCGGTTCCACGCTTTCTCAGCTTCCTCAAGGCGGGAGTCAAACCCCTTCTTTGTTTGCTGAAGGCCTCCGTCACGACGACCATAGCGGCTAATAACAGAATAATAATCGTCTGTCAAGGATTGGGCAAGATAAAGATGATAGACCTTGTCCGATGTCTCCTCCTGATAGTAGAGATGTGCAACCCGTCTTGACAGCAATTTTTCATCAAAGCGAAGGAAAATCGCCTCCTTTGAAGGAAAATAAAGGGAGGCGTTCCAGTCTCTATTAATACGGGACTGATAATTTGTATAGGCGAAGGTGCACAACTGTTCTGCATCTACCGAATGAAATTGGACCCGCTGTTCAGGGATTGAACAAAGTTCATCCAAAACGACGGGCAGCTTTTCTCGAAGAGCTGCCTGTGTTTCTTGGATTGGAGAATGTACCACCTCCAGCCCCACTGCTTGCGCGTCTTCCAAGAGTCGTGCCCACCACTCCAAAAAACTCGCTTGAGAAACGCCGGCGGTATACAACTCCAATCTCATCTGTTACTCTCCTTTTTTCAAGAAAATGGGTCGTTTTCCATCAGATTTCTCAAGGAGATTTACTCATCGGTATATCTCAAATGGGAAGTAGAGGAAGGCAAACTTTTTTATCCTTCATATGAAGAAGTTTGCCTTCTGTGTAATACTGCCTCTACGGGGTTTCAGTCCGCAAAAACTAGACTGTCCCCTCAATGAGTTCAATCTGTACGTTATCTGGACCCTTGATGAAAGCGATCGGTAAGCCAGACGGTTTAGCGTCTTCAATTTCAGCTCCTTTTGCTTCCATCTCTGCAAGGGTGGCGTCAAGGTCTTCCACCCCAAACGCCAGTTGATAAACACCCCAGCGTGGATTTCCACTGGTCGGTTCCACTTCCATATCACCAAATTTCGGTGAAAGAAAGATTTTCTCTCCACCAATATTCATCCGAACGATTGGCAAACCGCGTACCTCTACCCGCTCCGTAACTTCGCCATTGAGCATCTTTTCGTAGTAAGCAACAGCTGCTTCAACATCTTCACAACGCAAATGAACGTGATGAAATGTGTATCCCATTATTTTATCCTCCTAAAGAATGAAATGTTGTCTTGGTCGAAGCCTATATCTCGACCTGATACGTTGATTATTATAGACTAAAAGCAGAGCGGATGTAAATATAATTCTCTGTTGACGGCCAGAAATTCGCTCAAGTCACTTTTGAGTCTCAATGAAATTGGGGTTAAAACAGAGATTGGGCGTGTTGCATATACCCTTGAATCCATGGGCGTGTTCGATCGCTCATCCCAGCAAAATAGCACAAATCCAGCCAGAGTGTCATCCCGCGCAAAAAGGCGAGTCGTAGGTGGGAGGGGAGCAGCTCTCGTTCCACTTCAGATAGAGGGCAGATGTTTTCGTATGCACGCAGAAATACAGATTGCTGATTTGAGGTCAGAGGGATATCTTGATAAACGGCAGGGAAAAAGGCTAGTGCGTAACCCAGATCATATAGACGGGACGCAGGACAAGCGGTATCCAGATCTAGAATTGCGCGAATATTCCCACCATCAAACTTGAGATTTTGGGCGCGGTAATCGCCGTGTATGAGCCATTCCTGTCCGTATTGCGTATCGTGTAGTGCACCAACTGAACCCTTGAGGGCATCAACCTCATGTATCCATGAATTGATTTGGGTTGGTGACACCAGATCTCCTTCCACAATGGGTTCGAGATGGGATAAACGCTCCTGCAATTGTATAAAGATCTCCATTTCTAGGGGAGGTCCAGTAGGTTGGATCTGGGGTTGAAGTTGACGGAGTTGTTGGTGTAAACGTCCGAGCATTGCCCCCGATGTCCGCAGCTGCTCCGAATTGGCAATATCGTAGTCAGATCCCTCAATGAATTCAGAAAGGGTATATACTTCCTCTGTTTCTAGGGAACTGTTGCACACGCTGAACGTTTCTCCACTGTTGTTCGGCAGCAGCCGAGGAACAGGAAACCCTTCCTGATACAGAAAATCTTGGACGGTGTGCGCGAAGGCGATTCGTTGAAGGTCGGGTTGGGCAGGAGTCTTCTGATTTCGTACTGACTTATAGATTTTCAGGAACAATGTTTCCCGATTGGTCGCAAGACGCATGGTTGTGCTCATTACGCCAGTGCCGATTGGTGTCACGGACTTGATGGTGAGGTCGTAGTTCTGACGGATGGATACCTGAATAGCGGTGGCAAGATCAGAAAGCATAATGGGAGTTTGCTATGGCACTTGTGGCAGCATCACGCCCTGCTTTTCGTAAGTGGTTCGGAGTTGTCCACAAGCGGCGGCGATATCTCTACCCTTACTGAACCGGATCGGTGCGACATGGTGACCATCTGCGACAATGCGACGAAATCGTTCAATCTGATCGAGTTCAGGACGTTGAAAATCGGCATCTTCAATCTCGTTGAAGGGGATAAGGTTTAGTTTGCACGGCAGCCGCCCCATCAGTTTACGGAGGCGTCTCGCGTCTCCAACACTATCGTTCACACCGTGGATCAGGACATATTCAAGCGTAGCAGGTCGTTGCGTGGCGAGTGCCCATTCCCGTGTGGCATCGAGGACTTGATCGATTGGATATTTAGTATTGATAGGCATCAGGCGTGTGCGGACTTCGTCTGTTGTGGCGTTTAACGAGAGCGCGAGATTGCACTTGAGCTGTTCGTGGGTGAATTGTCGCATCCGTCGGGCTAAACCGGAGGTGGAAACGGTGATCTTCCCTTCAGATATTCCTAACCCATTGGCATCTGTCATCAAACGGATTGCTTTCACAGTCTGATCGTAGTTTGCCAATGGCTCCCCCATCCCCATGAACACAACATGGGTCACACCTTTTTCGTTGTCTAGTTCACGCTCGATTGTTATCAATTGGTCCAAAATCTCCGCCGCTGTTAAATTACGGAAAAATCCCATCTTCGCAGTCGCGCAGAAATCGCACGCCATCGCACACCCCACCTGTGACGAAACACAGACGGTGATGCGGTCTTGATCATACATCAGGACGCTTTCGACCCGGCTGCCATTAGTGAGTTCAAATAGGTATTTGATTGCCGTGTCGGCGTTAGAAGCAGTACGCGTAAGGACGCGTGCACCGCTGATGTAAGCCAAATCTGCCAACCTCCGCCTTAGCTTGTTGGGCAGATTCGTCATTGCCTCGAATGTCTCCACCCGCTTGCGATACATCCATGACATCAGTTGCTTCGCACGATATTTCGGTTCGCCCCACTGTGTCACCAGTTCTTCTAGCTCAAGCAGCGTCAACCCCTTCAAGTTAATTTTGTCTGTCTGTGAATATGGTATTGTCATGGTATTAATAACTTGTGACTGGTAACTCGATTGTGCGTTCCGAATGAGTTGCACAAGCCACAGCACCTTGGTGAAAGGCGGCTTGGATTGTCATAACTGCCTTGAACCGGGGATTCTTCGACAAATCATCCGTTGGCTCCTTACCCATCAAGTTTTTGTCGCAAAAGCTGGTTGACCATCTGTGGGTTGGCTTTGCCTCTAGTGACTTTCATCACTTGACCGACGAGGAAACCGATTGCCTTCTGCTTTCCATCCCGATAATCTTGTGCAGGGCCCGGATTTTCTTCGATAGTCTGATCAATAACTGATTCGATCGTAGATGCGTCGGAAATTTGATTGTGTTGCAACTGAATTTGGAGGAGATCGAATGGATTGGTAACCCGCTTGTCCAAATCAATGACAATGTCGGGCTTTAAAAATTCCTTCAAACGATTAGACTGTTTAGCTTTCGACATGGTAGGTATCCCTCCTAAAATTGGGTAAAACCGTAATAAATCCCATCTATAACGACACCAACTTCACCCTGATTTGTTTCCTGTCCTAAACGCATCAAAAATTCTCTGAGCTCTAATAAAGTGAATTCAGTTAAGTCGTTCGGATCAACAAATGAAAGAACCATTACAGTAGTCTCAAAAAGAAGCTGCCCTCCGCGTCCGTCATCACGCCACACACCTTTGCCGGGTGGGAAAGCAGTACCTCCTCGAAAGAGCCGCCCAACAACACTCAGGCTTTCATCAACCCAATACACCTGATCAACTTCATGTCCTTCCCGATCTTTGCTCGGAATAAAAAGAATGACTTGAGAGCTACCTGACGGTGTGTCTGCCTGCAAAATGTTGGCAATCTCGGCCATTGTTGGCTCCTTACCCGTCAAGTTTTCGTCGCAAAAGCTGGTTGACCATCTGTGGGTTGGCTTTGCCTCTAGTGACTTTCATCACTTGACCGACGAGGAAACCGATTGCCTTCTGTTTTCCATCCCGATAATCTTGTGCAGGTCCCGGATTTTCTTCGATGACCTGATTGACGATTGATTCGATTGCAGACGCATCGGAAATCTGCGAAAGCCCTTTCTCCTCGACGATTTGCTTTGGAGTTTTGCCGGTTTCAAAGACATCAGGTAGGACGGATTTAGCAATTTTACCACTGATTGTCTGATTTTTAATTAGTTGAATCAGTTCACTGAGGTGAGTGGGGGTTACTTTAGCCTCCTGAATCTCTATCCCCGCATTGTTCAACAGCCCCGACAGGTCACCCATAATCCAGTTACTGCTCGACTTTGGATCACTGCTGAGACGCGCTGTTTCGTCGAAAAAGTCCGCCATCTGTCGTGTGGCAGTGAGAAATTCTGCATCGTAGGTAGGAATGCCGTATTCTTCGATAAAACGCTTGCGACGTTCCGCAGGTAGTTCCGGCAACGCTGCTCGGATACGATCAACTTCTGCTGGATCAACCTCAAAAGGAACAAGGTCGGGTTCAGGAAAGTAGCGATAATCGTGAGCTTCCTCTTTGCTGCGCATAGATGCTGTCCTGCCGGTGCTGATATCAAACAGTACGGTTTCTTGGACAACTTCCTCACCTTGATCGAGAATTCGCGCTTGACGCTTCTCCTCGTATTCCAAGGCGGTCAACACATGCTGAAATGAATTTTTATTTTTTAATTCCGTTCGGGTTCCCAACTCTTTGCTGCCAATGGGGCGCAGAGAGATATTCGCATCACAACGGAAGCTTCCCTCCTCCATATTGCAATCGCTAACTTCGACATATTCGAGGATTTCTTTAACAGCGCGCCAGTAGGCGATTGCTTCTGCAGGAGAGCGCAGATCAGGTTCACTGACAATCTCTAACAACGGCACACATGAACGGTTGAAGTCTACATAGCTCTGATTTGGATTCCCTGTCACCTCCGCATGGACCAGCTTTCCCGCATCCTCCTCTAAGTGGATACGATTAATACGAACACGCTTCGTTTCACCGTCCAGTTTATAATCGACATAACCGTCGTAGGCAAGAGGTAGGTCATACTGTGAGATTTGGTAACCTTTGGGCAAATCTGGATAGAAGTAATTTTTCCGATCGAACTTGCTGTAAGACGCAATTTTGCAATTCAGTCCTAAAGCGGCGCGGATTGAGAACTCGACCGCGCGCTGATTCATCACAGGCAGCACCCCGGGCATCCCCAAACAGATGGGGCAAGTCTGCGTGTTCGCCTCAGATCCAAACTTAACCTCACAGTTGCAAAAGAGTTTACTGTTTGTCGATAATTCAGCATG